>NZ_CP157315.1:0-5804834 GCF_034555895.2 Mycobacterium europaeum | reverse complement strand
TGCCGCGCCAGCTGATTGCCCAAGCAGTGGTGGATACCTCCACCTCCGAAGCTCACGTGCGGGTTGGGGTCCCGTGACAAATCGAACTTTTCCGGGTTGGTGAACACTGTGGTGTCCCAGTTGGCCGAGCTGTAAAAAAGTACGACCTTGTCACCTTCGGTGATCTGTTGTCCGCCCAGGTCGCAGTCGCGAGCTGCCGTTCGGCGGAAGGTCATGATCGGGGTGGCCCACCGGACGAACTCTTCGACCGCTCCTTTGATTCGTCCGTCGAAATCCTCCATCAGCCACGCTCGTTGATCGGGAAAGTCGGTCAAGGCTTTCATCGCATGACTGGTGCTTTGGCGCGTGGTGTCGTTCCCAGCGATCGTGAGAAGTATGAAAAACGAGACGATCTCATCTTCGGTGAGTTTTTCACCGTCCACTTCAGCCTGAACGAGGTTCGTCATGAGGTCGTCTTCGGGCTGCCGGCGACGTGCAGCGATGATTTCGCGGGCGCCGTCGCCTAGGAATCCCATCGCTTGGAAAAGGCGAGGTATGACTGGGTCGTCGCCCATCACCTCGGGGTCGCTCCACCCACCGGCATACCGTGATTCCCACGCGATGTCGCGGCGCATCGAGTCCGGCACGCCCATCATGTCGAAGATGTTGTGCATCGGCAGCAACGCCGCGCATTCGTCGACGAAGTCGGCCTTGCCCTGTGGAGCCAGGTCGTCGACGACGCGCTTCGCGTTGGCCTCGATCTGATGGTGGATCAGTCGCATCTGCTTCGGCGTGAATGCGGATGCCAGCAATCGTCGAATCTTGGTATGACGCGGCGGATCCATCGCAATGAAGCCTTGAGCGGTGTCGAGCAATTCCTGCGGGATCGACTCCATGACAATGCCCTGACCTGACAGGAAATCGTCGTGTCGCCGGGTCGCCTCGACAAGCAACGGATGCGTAACCACAGCCCAAAAGCCCCGGTCGTTCCCGTCGTCGATCATGGTGTGCTCGACTCGCGGGTGCCAGCTGATGGGAGCACGTTTGCGCAGTTCGGCGTATGTCTTCTCCCGGTCGGCGGCGGTGCCGGCCCAAAATGCAGTCGAGGACAAGTCGGCAGAATCATATGGACGTGCTGAACGCCGCTCCGCCGACGTTTTCAGTGCGGACGTCGTGCTGGCAATCATGAGAATCTCCTAAGGTTCGTGCGGCCCCACTCCAAGTGTTTACAATTATTCCTTCAGAGTCAACATTTGAACATAAAATCCTTAGTGTTAACGCGCCTCGCCTGCGGAGGAATGAACGCCCAAATAGCGAAGTGCGATCCGCGAGATGCGCTCCCCGGTCGTCTCGGCGTCGGCGGTCGGAAGCACGACGTGACTCACCGTCAGCCTTACCAGTGCATCGGCGACATCATTGACGTCATTGGCGTCCAGGCCTGAAAAGTGCTCGTTGAACCAGGTCACGAGGGCTGCCGAGGACAGCTCCAGTAGCGACGCAGAGGTCGGCAGGAGCGGCAACATACCGGTTGACTCAGCGACCGTCCTGTCCGTAGGCCGGTTCGATGTCAGCACCGCCTTCAAGAGCGGGCTCGCTTCCGCTTCCTTCAGTGTGTACGACACCGCAGCGGTGATGCCCCCGCCGACGTCTCCGGCGTGTTGTGCCAAAACTGCGTGAATGCCATTCAAGAAGCGTTCGCCTTCGGCCACAACCAGCGCGTCGCCCAGTCCCTGCTTATCGGTGAACTCCTTGTAGAGCGTCGGGCGGGACACGCCGACAAGCTCTGCGACTTCACCCATGCGAACGCGATCCCAGCCCTTCTCGATAGTGAGGGTCCGGGCAGCCCTCAAGACTTGCTCACGCATATGCCGGCGAAACGAGAGGCGAACGGACTCTGTTGGCATGGTGAGCAGGATATGCGTCTTGCACAAGTGTTCCGTCGGGGCTATCGAGGACCACGCCGACAACAATGCACTTCGCCGGTTTGGCTGTCCGGGTTCCGCTACTTCTCACCATGGCACTGTCATCATCCGGTGGAACTCGCGACATCGGCTTGGCGACCGCCACGCTTCGAGCTGATGCCAACGTCGCGATCGAAGTCTGGGGTTCCCCTGAAAAAATGGACACGGATAACTTGCTTCCGCGACAGGGTTCAGCGTCCGCTCGTAGTCGATAGGTGAGCGCGTCCCGATCGCTTAATGCCTTGGTTGATTATTGTAGAAGTTCATCCAATTGTCAACTCCTGCAATCAATTCCGCTTTGGTCGCGTAGGGTGTGCCGGTAGTAGCATTCCTGTTTGAAACTCGACCACAGCGACTCGGCGCCGACGTTGTCCCAGCATTACCCGCGCAGCGCCCACCGCGCGCGAACACCCCCCGCTGCACGGCCACGGTGACCAACTCGGTGCGCATGTGATCATCCACAGCCCAACCCAGTGCCCGCCGCGAGTGCTCGTCGCGGATCGCGCACAAGAACATGTCGCCCTCCCCGCAGCCCAGATAGGTGTAGGGGTCGGACCGGGGCGCGGTGTCGGCATTTCTACCGATCCGTTTCCCCGGCCCGCCCTCCGAACCCGCCGAGCGAATTTCTCCGCAACGGGCTCTCCACGGATTCAGGCCACTGGTGCAGTGATGTCCGTCGGCCTCGCTGTCCAAGGGGTGATGATTTTCGTGCCCCGGTAGCGGTATCGGGTGACCTCTACCTTCTGCGGCCGAAACATCGCCGTCTTGCCTTCGCGGATTTGCCAATTGGGCAGGAACCGTCGATGGAAGACGCCCCACGCCAGCCCGTGGTGCCGTTTGCGCATCCAAGTCACCACCCGCCACCATGTGAAGTGGTCGAGGTAGTCGAAGGTGCGTTTGGACACCCCGTGCTGGAAGTAATTGCACCATCCCCGCAGGACGGGGTTGAGTTGGCGCAGCAGATCAGCGAGCGTTCGATGTTTGTGTCGCCGCGTCAGATTCCTGACTTTGTCGGTGATGGACATAAGTGCCTTCTTCGACGGCCAGGTGTAGACGTAGTGCTTGGTCGTGCCCCTTTTGATCTGCCGTTGGATGCGGAAGCCGAGGAACTCGAACCCCTCGTCGACGTGGCAGATCCTGCTCTTCTCGACCGACAGGCGCAGGCCCATCGGCGCGAGCACTGCTGCGATCTCGTCCCAAAGCGCTTCGGCATCAGCGCGAGTGCCGTGGACCATGACACAGAAA
The DNA here is from genome assembly GCF_034555895.2 of Mycobacterium europaeum. NCBI lineage: Bacteria > Bacillati > Actinomycetota > Actinomycetes > Mycobacteriales > Mycobacteriaceae > Mycobacterium > Mycobacterium europaeum. Next base: position 5,801,649 of record NZ_CP157315.1, on the reverse strand, counting down.
TCGTCTGCGTAGCGGACGATTTTCATGGTCGGAACTCCGGCGCGTCGATGCTTGGCACGTGTCCATTCCGGGCCGAGCGCCTTCCACTTCGCGGCGAAGTGCTCGTCGAGAACGGACAGGGCGACATTGCTGAGCAGTGGTGAGAGGATTCCGCCTTGCGGAGTGCCGGTGATGGTGTCCCGGTAGCCGAGATCTTTCGAGAGAATCCCGGCTTTGAGGAACGACTTCACCAGGGCCAGAACGCGTTTGTCCCCGACACGTCGCCGCACCCGGCCCATAAGGGCCGAATGCGAGATTTCATCGAAGCACGCCGTGATGTCTCCCTCGAAAACCCAGTGATAGGCCCGTGAGCCGCTGGCGAGGTGATGGATCTCAGCGATGGCGTCCTGGGCTCGCCTGCCCGGCCGGAACCCATATGCGCACGGATGAAAGTCCGCCTCGAAAATGGGCTCCAGCACCAGCTTCAGCGAAGCTTGCACGACCCGGTCGGCGACGGTCGCGATACCCAGGCGGCGGAGCTTGCCGTTCGCCTTCGGGATCATCACCTCCCGCACCGGATCCGGCCGGAATATCCGCTCCTTGAGTTCCTCGCGGAGCCGCTGAAGCAGTCCGACCGCCTCTGCCGCACCGACAGACCGCGGTGCGGTCCCATCGGCACCGGCTGAGCGCGCACCCTTGTTCGTCCGCACCCGCTCCCACGCGAGGGTGAGGAATGCGGGGTCATAAACGAGGTTGTACAAATCATCGAAACAGCGGTCGCTTTCATCAACCGCCCAATGGTGCAGTTTGCGTTGCATCCTGCGTACCCGCAGCTCGGCCGTGTCCGGGTCGGGCCACAAAGCACTCGTATTCACAAGTGACCTCCACAGTCTGCGTACTCGCCGCGAACCCGCTGGAGCCCTTTGCCATGCGACCGGCTTTCCCGGCCTCGGACTACTACGGCTCCTCCGCCCCACCACACCGGCATCAGCCGACGACTGCCTACCCCTCCAGCCCGGCTGGCTGCCGGATCTGACCGGGGACCGGCGCGGTGGTTCCCGTGTTCACTGTCAACCGTTTGACGGGTGAGGTGTCCAGCTATGCCCCTGCGACCTCGTCACGGCTACGCCGCAGTCCTTCACCGTGACCTCCCGAACCGGCGACATCAACCGGCCCACGAGTTCCCCGCCCTCAGGGCGGGTGCGCGTCGCTGCCCAGCCCGCATCCGCCAGGTTGGAGCTGGTGGTCTTCTCTTAAGAGGCGTTCAGCCGCTGGTTCCTCGCGTACACCTTCCCGTCTCGCTAGCCGGACCCGACCCGTCTGGCAGTACCAGGCCGTCCCGGCGTTGTCGGGGCTGCTTCCCACCCTCACCAAAGTCTCTTTAGATCAGGCTGCCCCCAGCTTCTACCGGGCCACTGCGATGGCTCGGCGACGGTGGTCTCTCACCTCCGTTCGGTTGAACAGCGCCTCACGGCGCTCGATATCCGAGGACCACACCGCGTCGAGTCGGCCCTTATCAAAGCGCTGGCCGATCAGATCCGGCGGAAACGAGGCCGGATCGACCACCGTGGTGGTCTTAAACCTCCGCGGACTGATCCCCTTGATGCCGAGCTCGGCCATGATTTTGGCGCGGCCAGCCCGGGCTGCGCCAGATAGCCCAGAGCTTTTCACGCTGAAGTGCTTATCGTGCGGTCGAGAAATCCGGCGACGGCTGCGGTGAAGGCATCGTTGTCGTCGCCTGCGACCATGTGGCCGGTGCCGGAGACGTCCACCGCTTGGGCGTGCGGTACGACCTTGAGGAATTCGTCGACCGACTGCTGCGATGTCACATCTGAAAGGACGCCGCGCACCAGAAGAGTGGGTGCCTGCACGCGGCGGGCCCCTTCAACAAGCAGTTCGCTGATCGCGTCGAACTTTTCGGCACCAGTCGCGGGGTCACCTTGCAGAAACTGGAAGTTGGAAGTGATGAAGGCCGGATCCCATCGCCAGATCCACCGACCATCGTCGCGTTGCCGCAAGACTTTACGGAGTCCGTCCGGGTTCTTGGGCCGAGTGCGATGTCTGTTGTATTCGGCAATGACGTCCGCGGCGTCGTCGAGCGTGCTGAACCCGTCAGGATGGGCGGCCATGAACGACACGACGCGGCGTGCTCCGTGAAACTCCATTCGCGGAGTGATGTCGACCAGGACGACGGCTCCCCACAGGTCGGCGGGCGCCAGCAAGTGCGTGCCCAGGACGGTCATGCCGCCCAAGGATGCGCCGACGACGGCCGGCGGGCGGTCGGTGCTCGCGTGTTCACGCACGGCCAGCAGATCGGACGCTAGCCGTCCGAGGTCGTATCTTCCGGTAGGGTCCCACGCGCTGTCGCCGTGACCTCGGGCGTCATACGCGACGACCGTGTACCCACGAGCGTGCAAGCGGCGCGCTGTGGTCGCCCAGGCGTGTCGGTTTTGACCACCGCCGTGCAGGAGCAGCACAACGGCGCGGGCAGCGTCGTGCCGGTAGCAATCCGCCGTGAGGGTGACGCCGTCTGTGGTGCGGAATCGCTCGAGCGTAACGGTCATCGGGTGCGCTCGCCGTTGTGAAGTCGGACGACAATACCATCGGTCCTTTTCATCACGAGGAATTCCCCCTAGGGCTAACGACGGTCACTGTTCCTTGGGCGGCACATACCGCGCGCCCGTCGTTGGTGATGTCGATTCTGGCGACACCGCTGCGCTTGCCCAGCGCGATGATCTCGGTGACGGCGACGCATACTCCGCTTGACACGGGCTGCAGCAAGTTCAGCTTGAATTCGGTTGTGGCGACCCACGATCCAGCGGGGATCACCGGGTAAAACACCACGCCCAAGCAGTGGTCGACCATTGCTGACAGGCATCCGCCGTGCAGATTGCCGAACGGAGTCAAAAGGTCGTCCCGAGCATCCATCTGCACAACCAGCCGCCCGGCGGCGAACTCGGTGTGGCGAAAATCCAGGTATTTGGAGAGTCCTCCCGTGGTTGCCGCCGCGTTCTGCAATTCCTTGGCGATCTGCTGATTGAACTGCGCGAACTCCATGGTTAGCGCCCCTTCTCATCCACGGATATCGATGCGATGGTTTGAGACACTACTCTGCACTTGTTGCATCGACGCAAGGCTGGGTGTTGGTGAGCAGAGCTGGAAGCAGGAATCGGCGTAAAAAGGCATCGAGGCCTTCGGGGCTGCGGTGTCTGGGGCCGCGGACCGACAGCAGGCTGAGGACGGTTCGCAGGATCCATTCGGCGGCATCGTCGACCGACACCCCGGGCTCGAGTTGGTCCCAGTGCGCAGCGAAGACAGGTCGAAGGAACTCGGCCACGAGTTCAAACAAAGCCACCGACGTTCCCTTGGCCAACCCCACGCCGGCGAGTTCCTCGTCACTGCCGAACAGCAATCCGATTGTCGGCTCGCGATGAGCGGCGCGTACCGTGACCTCGACGAAATCGAGTATTGCCGTGCCCAAATCGCGATGTACTGCGATCCGTCGACGCATGCGGTCTAGGTAGCGTTCGGCCGCACGCAGGATGACACCGGAAACGACGGATTCACGACTTGGAAAGTAGCGGTACACCGTGGCGCGCGACACCCCCGCCTGTCTGGCGATGTCCTCCATGGTGGTGCCCGGCAGCCCCTTGCCCTCCAGGCACGCTTCGGCGGCATCGAGCAGGAGGTCTCGGGCGACGTCGCGGGTCGTGGGAGGTGCCGTGCCCCAGCGCAACGATTTCTTCGTCACGAAGCAAGTATGCAGCCTCGGACCGATCGTGAATTAACGACCCAACCGGTTGTCGCATGGCTACTTATGTGACAATATCGCAAATATGTCGCAACAAAGGTGCCGACGATGAACGTGACCTGACCGTTGGCGATTCCGCCCCGCACTCCCGTTGTCGTCGCGGTCGGTGAGATCACGCACCGCGGCGACAGCGTCGTCGATCCCATCGATTTGGCTTGCGAAGCCGCGCGTCGAGCATTGCAAGACGCGGGCGCTGCGATCGGGCATCGGATCGATACGGTGGCGACACCGGGCATTCTGATGATTCCGCGTGACAATCCCGCGTCGAGAATTGCCGAAGCGGTTGGGCTGGCGCCCCGGCGTCGCATCAGCTGCCCGATTGGCGGCAATACACCGCAATACCTCGTCGAGGTCCTTGGTGGGGACATTGTGCGCGGTATCAGCGATGCGGTGCTGGTCGTCGGAGCCGAGACCGGCGAGTCCGCCCGCAGAGTCAAATCGGGTCATGCGCTCCGCGATCCGAAACCCGTTGATGCACAGGATGAGTCACTTGGCGACACACGTCCCGGATTGAGCCCAGCCGAGATGTGTGCTACCTCACCGACTTTGACTCCCGCCAGTTCAGCGATCGCAGTGAGGCTTTCACCGCGGCCTTGCATCCGGGCCAACGCTGTCGCGCCGGCCTGGCGGTGTTCGTGACGGCGCCGCTCTCCCTCTGCGTGTATCTCGAGGATACGGTTGCGCTCCCACTCGTCGACGGCGGCCAGCCGCCCAAGCTCGACGAGGAACGACGCAGCGTCATCGACATTTTGACGCTCACGCTCCAGACGTGCCTCGTTGGCCTTGTTCTGCGCCTCCCGGACACGCTTGCGCGCTGCCGATTTCGAATTGATGTTCACCACGTGGGAACCATAGGACGCACCCATCGTCGTGCTCTACCATCCTGACCAACATCATCTGTGTCCCCATTTGTCCGCACCCTTTGTCGCCAAATCGACTGCCTACCAATGCAACACATCCGCACCGATCCGCACCACTCACCACAACCACCTGTCCGATCCGGGAAACGGTCGGGTGCGCTCGTTCACGCGCTACGACACACTTATGCCAACGAGACCCGTACCACAGCAGCCTGAAACCCGCTATCTGCACTGGTCGGCACGCGGTGGTTTCGCTTGGTGTGCGATGGCGCTATATGACCAGCTCAGACACCCCTTCTGGACCTCAACCAGAAGGGCTTGACCGCTCTCCTAAAGCCGGTCTCGCAGATTCGACCCCCTGACCGCACTCGACGGTGCATTTCCGATCGAATGTCGCACTGCTGGTAGCGGGAATCGAAAACTATGCCTCATGATCTCGGTATGACCTGCCGGCCAGTACCAACGGCGGGAGACGGGGTTGGGGTCAAGTCCAGGGACGTGGTGTACGACGTCGTCGTGTGATTCTTCGACTTGGTGGTTTAGGCGGTCAGTGCCGCCGGGGTGTCCTCCTGTTCTGTTGATGGCGTGTGGTCGGCGCGGGATTTGCTGAGGACGTCGAGGCCGAGGTAGCGGCGGGATTCGGCCCATTCGTCGTGTTGTTCGGCCAGCACCGCGCCGACGAGGCGGATTAGGGCGTTGCGGTCGGGGAAGATTCCGACGACGTCGGTGCGCCGGCGGATTTCCTTGTTGAGTCGTTCTTTTATCCGGCCCTCGGGGGCGGGTCAACCCGTCGGGGTGGGATGTTCATCGATCGAGGCGCTGGAGGTGGTCGGTAAGGGCGTGGGCGACGCGGTCGTGGCGGGCGGCTTCGTCGGTCCAGCCGCGGCACTCGGCGTCGGTTCTGAGGGCCTGGACGTCGGCGAGTTGGTCGGTGAGCGTGTCGCGGAATTCGGGGGCGGTGACGTAGTTGTCGCAGGTTTCGCAGATGTTGGCATAAGGGCACGCGCCCGCGGATTCGTGGCGAGCGCAGTATCCGTGTGCAACGCGGGTTTTCAGCATTTCACTGTGCAGCCAGCCGACCTTGTCGGGCAGGATCGGTTTGCCGACCGGGGTGAGGGTGAACTGGCGGCGCATCTTGCCCATCGCTTCGTCGTAGGCCGCGCGCAGGGTGGGCGAGGCCAGGGTGGCGTAGCGGATCGTCATTTGTGGAGTGACGTGCCCGAGTAAGGACATCAAGGCCTGCAGACTCATCCCGGCGTTGGCGAGTTCGGTGGCCCAGGTGTGGCGCAACTGATGTGGAGTGACCATCAGGACGCCGCCGTCGGGACGGTGCAACCCGGCGGATTCAGCGGCGGTGAGCAGCCCGTTGCGCAGCCGGGTGTAGCCCAGGCGGCGTCCGTGCCGGGTGAACAGAAAGTCGGTGAGCACGCCGGTGCGTGGGTGCGGCAGCGGCCGGTGCGTGCCGCGGAGGGCGACCCACTCGTCGAGCGCGGCGAGGGTCGCGGCGGAGAGCGGGACCATGCGTTCGGTGGCGAGCTTGCCCAGTGGCACCTTCAGCCAGGTTCCGGCCGGTCCGTAGTCGATGATGCTGCCCAGTTCGAGGTCGAGCAGTTCCCCCGCCCGCAGGCCGGCACCACGCAGCACGGTCAGGCCGATGCGGGCGAACGGATCCTGCAGGTGGGCAACGGCGTTCATCACTGCCGCGTCCACATCGGGTGCTAGCGCGCGTGGCAACGGCTGGTCGAGTTTGGGGACGTCGGCGGCGAATACCAACCGCCGTGGTGGGGCCTGCGCCCAGCCCCAGGCGGTGATGTCGTCGAGCAGGTTGCGCAGACTGAGCACTGCCGACTGGGCCACCGCGGCCGAGACGGTGCGCCCGGCGCCCGCGGCGGCGCGCTGACCACGCCAGCCCCGGGTGCGATTCCATTTCAGGTAGCCCTCGATGCAGCTCCGGTCGAGTTCACGCAGGCTGATGACGTCGGGATGGTGAGCGGTGAGGTATTCGGCGAAGGGCAGCAGGTCGTTGATCAGCGACTCGACCGATTTGGGCCGCAGCACCGCCGCGCGCACGCCGATGTAGCGCAGCAACGTCTGACGGATCGGGTCGGGCATCTCCACCTCGGTGAAGCGCTGCTCGAGGCTACGGGCCCACCGCCGGCGTTTCGGCGCGGTGTCGATGACCGCGGTCTCGAACAACAGCTGCCGCAGGCTGGCCAGCCGCCCCCTGTATGCCCGCCGCGACGATGGCGGCACCACGGTACGTGACAGCGCGGCGTCGAAGTCGTCGAGCGCGTCGCCGGTCAGGTCGGCGACCATTCCGCCGTGGTGTGCCAGCACTACCGCCAGACATTCGCCGAGGACCGTCTCGACCCAGGAACTCCTCCAGCCCAACCGAATTCCCGCATTCCGCAACGCGGCGAATCCGCTCGGATCCCGGTCCTCCACTGCGCGGCCCAGCCCGGTCAACTGTTTGACCGCGGCCAGCTCGACGTCCAGCCGTAACCGGCCGGTGCCGATCGTGTGACAGATCAGCGGCCACGCCCCGGTGTCCCGTATCTCGGCGATCCGCTCGGCTGCCGGCAGCGTCATCCAGGCGTGCAGGTCGCGGTGGCGTGCGGTGAAGTCGCGAGCGATCCGAATCCGGTCGCGTACCGCCCGCCCGCTCAAACCCAGGGTGGCGACGTGGTCGAGATAATCCGCCACCACCTCGTCGGCGCCTACGGGTTGGCCGACCAACACCGTGGTCACTGCCGGGCTCCGGCCAACGTCGCACGAGCAGCACCGTATTCGGCGGCGAGCTGCTCGATCGACAAATGCACGTAGCGGGCCGTGGTCTCCGGCGAGACATGCCCCATCAACGCCCGCAACGCCAGCAGATCGATTCCGGCCGCCGACAATTCGGTGCCGTAGGTATGCCGTAAACGGTGCGGGCGGACTCTTGTGGCGCCAGAGGTCTCCCGGTGCCGACGGAACAGGCTGCGCAGCCCGGCCTCGCTGACCGGTGCACCGGTCGTCGGGCCGCGCAGCACTACGAAGCACTGCGGCGTCGCCAACCCCGGCGGCCGCTCCCATCGCAGGTAGGCGGCGAGCTCGGTGAAGAACGCCGCATCGACCGGGACATGACGTTCCTTGCCGCCCTTGCCGATCACCCGAAGCCGGCGCCGGCCCATATCGACGTCGGCGAGCAGCAGGCCACGCGCCTCGGCCGAACGCAGCCCTCCGAGTAGCATCACCAGCACCATCGCCCGGTCCCGGTGCGTTGCCAGTGTCGCCAGGAACGCGTCGACATCGTTGGTGGACAACGATTCCGGAAGACGCTGCGGCTGACGCACCAACCTACCGCCACTGCGTGCACGCCCGGGACCCAGATGACCGAGCAACCCCCGCTGCGACTGGCGCAGCCCCTGTCCCCGCCGCGGCGACGGCACCGGATTGTCGGTGCAGACACCGGTCATCACCAGATACTCGAATAACGCGCGCACTGCCGCGACCCGGCGGTTCACCGTCGAAGCTGCCGGCGGGGTCGACGAGCGGTGACCGCCGGTGGGCTGGTCCGTTCGGCGGACGCCTTGCCAGTCGATCCAGTCGAACACCAACGGCGCATCGACCGCGGCGAGCCCGACCGCTTGCTGGACGAGGAACCGGCTCAAATTGGCGACGTCGAATGCGTAGGCCCGCACCGTGGCCGCGCTGAACCCCCGTCCCGCCAAATGGTTGAGAAACGCGTTCACCGCGTCCTGCCCGTCCCAGTCGCCCTCCAGGACATATCCGCTGTCGCTCTTGAGTACCCGCATCGCCGCTCCGCCTTCCCCCACCGAGATGCAGACAGCATCCATCCGTGCTCAGCGCTTGTGCGTGAACCTCACGCTGCAGCCCGAACCGTGTCCCCGGAGAGCCGGTTAACGGATAGTGGGTTGTTGGACCAGATCTGCCGCCAAATTTGTTTGGGGAAGGCGGTGAAGGCGAGCAGGTCGGCGCGGGCGTCTTCGAGGTGGTCGGCGACCTTGGGGAGCTTGTCGGCCAGTGCGTCGATGATGCGGTCATATTGGGCTGCAACGGAACCGGCGTCAGGTTGATCGAAGACCGAATGCAGTAGTGTGCGTACCCACGGCCACGATGATTTCGGAGTGATGGCCATCAGGTTGGTGGCGTAGTGGGTGCGACACCGTTGCCACGATGCCCCAGGCAGGGTGGCGCCGATCGCGGCCACCAGACCGGCGTGGGCGTCGGAAGTGACCAGACGGACCCCTGATAGGCCGCGGGCGGTCAGCGACCGCAGGAAGGTCAGCCAGCCGGCCCCGTCCTCGGCGGTGGTGACGTCGATGCCCAGGATTTCGCGGTAGCCCTCGGCGTTGACCCCGGTGGCGATCAGCGCGTGCACGTTGACCACCCGGCCTGCTTCGCGAACCTTGAGCACCAGGGCGTCAGCAGCCATGAACGTGTACGGGCCTGCATCCAGTGGCCGGGTCCGGAACGCCTCGACCGCGGCGTCGAGCTCTTTGGCCATCACGCTGACCTGGGACTTCGACAAGCTGGTGATGCCCAGAGTCTCGACGAGTTTGTCCATCCGCCGCGTCGAAACGCCCAGCAGGTAGCAGGTAGCCACCACCGTGGTCAGGGCCCGCTCGGCGCGTTTGCGCCGTTCCAGCAGCCAGTCCGGGAAGTACGAACCTTGCCTTAGCTTGGGAATCGCCAGATCCAATGTGCCTGCGCGGGTGTCAAACTCGCGGTGCCGATACCCGTTGCGGGAATTGGTGCGCTCGCTGCTGCGCTGGCCGTAGCCGGCACCGCACACCGCGTCGGCTTCGGCGCCCATCAGGGCGTGAATGAAGGCGGCCAACAACTCGCGCAGCACATCAGGGTGCGTGGTGGTGAGTCGTTCGGCCAGCACGGCAGACAGGTCGATATCGTGGGCAATGGTCATCGCGTTGATTCCTTTGCTCGAGTGACTTTGGTCGGTCCCTCGAAGAATCACGCGATGACCTTCATTCATCCGGCTACGACACGCCGGTCATCACCGGCTCGTACACCACTCTGCTGGACGCAACTGGGGTTGGAGACGATGACGATAGAAAATGCGTCGGTCATGCTCACCGCTCATGAAGTTCGAGCGATGACCGGAGTTCCGGTCTCAACGCTGCATGAATGGGCGGCCAGGCGGGAACGTGGGATTGATGCGCCTGGTCCACATCACCTCAGGCTTAGCGATCGGCACCGTCGATGGTTACTGGATGACGTCAAAGATTGGCTGGAATCGACTCGGGTGTAGAGCGATTCGCCCTCACCCAACTACTTAGCACAACCGCTGTCAACGGCGGCCGAAAATTGACCCCTTTTCGACGGGGTGGGTTCTACTCAACGTCGCAACACCGACGGATCACTCGAGACTAACAGGGCAGCGAATAGATCGGCGGGGCAACGGTCTTGGAGGACCATGCGGGGGCGATGGTTGAGTTCGTGTTCGACGGCCAACAACTGCTCCGGCGGGTGGCTGATGAGGGTGACGCCCTTCGGGAAGTAGTCGCGCAGCAGTCCGTTGGTGTTCTCGTTCGTGCCGCGTTGCCAGGGTGATCTGGAGTCGCAGAAGTAGACGGGCGCGCCGAGCTTGTCGGTGGTGGCAAGGTGGCGCGCCATCTCGGTGCCCTGGTCCCAGGTGATCGACCGCATCAGCGTGGGTGGCAGATCCTTCATGCGGGCCACCAAGGCCGCGTGCAGGGAGTCGGCGTCACTGCGAGGCAGATGCACCAACCGCAGCATCCGGGTCTGGCGTTCGACCAGAGTGCCGATCGCCGAGAGGTGGTTATTACCGATGATAAGGTCGCCTTCCCAGTGGCCGGCTTCAGACCGGTCGACAGCCGAGAAGGACCGGTCGTGGATGGTGAGCATCGGCTGCTGGAACCGCGGCCGCCGGCAACTCTGGCGGTGATGCGCTCGGCGGTGATCTCGACCGGTGCGCAGCGGTGAGCGTCGGTGCGGCGCTAATCGCGAGGGCCGCATGAAACGTGAATTCGGTTGATAGACAGCTTGATAGATGCTTTCGTGGCATAACCACATCGATGAATCATCGGGGAAGCGGTGGCGGAGGTGACGGCTGATCTGTTGGGGGCTCCAACGCTGAAGAAGCAGCTCGGCGACCGCGTTACCGAGCTGGTCGTTGGTGTCGACCCGACGGCGGTGGTGACGTGCTCGTCGCGCGGTGGCTCGCCGGTGGGCATCGAAGGGCTGATATCCGCGGCCGGCTGGTGCGTTGCGCCGTAGCTCCCTCGAAATCGTCGACGGCGCTCGACCGAGTCGGGTGGCGATCGTCCGCACCCTCAGCCCTGAGTGATGCAGATCGGCGATCTCGATGCGCTCGTCCTGGGACAGGTATCGCGTGCTGATCTGGCGGACCGCTAGTCGATCTAGCGGCGGGACGAACCCGACCGCGACGCCGTTGCGGTAGGTCTTGTAACCGCGTGTCCAGTTCGTCGCAGCGGACCGGGACACACCGACTTCGCGGGCCGCGGCCCGCACGCTCCACCCGCGAGCCCGCAACTCCATGAACCGCTGACGCTTGGCCGACTGCGGACGACGTCCCGGCCCCTTCTTCACCCGACGCGACGATGCCAACACAACCTCCAGAATCTAGAGAAGTGTTGCGACCGCACCTAGAAACCACCGCGTCGACACGGGGTCAGTTTTCAGACGACGCCGACACTGTCAAGCGGCAATACGACCGAATCGAATATGGCGGGTTACCAGTGAGTTTCCCGTGAGTTCAGCCGGATTGAAGCGATTTCAGTTGGAACCCACGGCCTTTCGGCTGTGAAGGTTCATAACTGCGGCGGGTTCGCGGGCCCTGAGTCTGGCGGCGTTGGGTGGCACTACGGTTCTACCGGCTGCTCGAGTTCGTCGCTGAGCAGCCGTTCGGCCACGGTGGTGTAGCGCCGTGCGGTGTTGTGGGAGATGCCGAAGACGAGAGACAGGTGCAGTGGGTCCGGGCCTGCGGTCAGCGCTTCGTGAAGGATTCGGTCGGCACGGATGCGTTCGATCGTGAATCCATTGTCGCTCAACGATGGTTTCACCGATTTTTGACTGACCGGCGTTGTGCGCAATGCAGTTTTCGTCGTGAGTAGAACGTGCCGGTTCGGAGTGTGGGGCCATCTGTCCCGGCGGTGGTCGAGCCATGTGTTCAGCGCGATGTGGGTGAGCTCACCGAGCCGTTGGTTGTGTCCGGCAAGGGTGATCCGCCGGTTCGGCAGGTCGATGTCGTCGAGCGTGAGTTTGCGTATAACGGCTGTGCGGCAGGCATGTTCGACGCTCAGCGCCACGACGAGGCGTTCAAGCGGTTCGCTGGCGAGCTGTTCGATCGAGCGCACCTCGTCATCGGTGATGGGCAGGAGGTCCTGGTCTACTGGTTGGCTCTTCAAACCCGCTGTTGGGTTGCTGAAGACCAGAGCATTCTTCTTGGCGTGCCGGAACAGCGACCGCAGCGCCTTGATCAGATTGTGGCGCTGGTTTCCCTGAAACGGCCGCAGCGCCGCGTCGACGTCGGCCCTGGTGACCTCCCTGAGATGCTCGTAGGAGGTGGACCAGTGCGCGAGAAGGGGCTTGACCGAGCCGAAGTAGCTGTAGAGCGTCCTCGGTGATCGTGGGCGAGCACGTGCGCCGCCGACCAACAGGGTAAGGAGCCAGTGGTGGGCCGGCTCGGCGAATCCTGGCGGAAGTTCCGCGGTGACGCGGTCGATCCAGGCACGGATCGGAGGTTCGGTGTCGTCTTTCAGCAGGTCGAAGTGGGATAGGATTTCGACGAGCCTGCGACGGGACGCGAGCCGATGCGGCCGGGTTCGAACCTCGGTGAGCGGCACGCGATCACCGGTGGGCCGACCGGCCAGAAGGGTGAGCAGGGCGTCGAGGCATCGGTTTGTGGTCTCACCGCACCAATCGTGGGCGGCACCGAGTTCCCGGGCGTGTATCGCGGCGGCCGCGAGCACGGGGTCGTCGGATTCCAAGGCTGGATGCCGCCGGGGCGGGCGAGGAGGCAGTCCCGCCTTTCTGCGTTGGTAGGACGCTCTTCTTGAACAGCTTCTGCCGCAGTATTTTTGGTCGCGGCGACTGTTGGCAGGCAGCGCAGTCCCGCAGTGCAGGCAGTTCATCGCGGCGGCAGCGACCTGCCGGCGCGAGTGCGCGGCGTGACCGACCGGGCCTCACCGACCGCCGCTGACTCGTCGTCGGTGACGGGCGTGGCCGCTGCCACGGTTTCGGGTTCGGGAATCAGCAACTCGTCGACCCCGCAGCCGAGGACGGCGCAGATGACGTCCAGGTCGTTCAGTTTGATGGCGTTGGGGTTGCCCGACCACAGGCCCGACATCTTGCCGGCGCTGATGACCAGACCGCGGTCGGCGAGCATCCGCTGGAGTTCGCTGGCCTTCCAGATGCCGCGATTGGCCGCGGCCAATCGCAGGTTCCATTTCATCGAGCGAGTCCTTTCCATCGATCGGCGACCCGGCGTTGCCCGGTGACCCAGGCATCTTCGACGTGGGTGGCGTGCACGTGGATATACCGAGCCGTTGTGCCCGTCCAGGCGTGACCTAATAGTTCCTGGATCGCGAATAGGTTCATACCGGCCAGATAAAGCTGGGATGCGCAGAAATGCCGCAGCACATGCGGTGTCAGCTTCCCCGACCACCTCGGCAGATATCGGTCGGTGGCCTCGGCCAGGGCGCGGCGATAGACGTCGGCGGTCGCGCGCATACACGTCCCGTCGATGTTCTTGCGTTCGGACGGAAACAGCGGCGCAGCATGGTTTTTCGGGTCGACATCGAACAGGCCCAGCACGTCTTCGATGAACCACTGCAGGCTGCGGTCGGCGCCGTTGATCAGTGGCACTACCCGCGGCTTGGGACCTTTGCGACGAGATCCCTTGCCATGACGGACGTTCAGCTTGCCGAACCGGCCCAGCTCCCAGCGCACGTCATCCAGGTCGAGCATCCGCGCCTCGTTGATCCGCAATCCGACATCGGCCACCAGGCGAGCCACGGCGTAGTTTCGGGCGGTCGGGGCGAACTTGCGGCAGGTGACCAGCTCCCCGCGCCACCCCGCGAACAGCTGCTCCACCTCGTCGGCGGTCGGCGGGATGCGCAGCTGCGGATCCACCCACGCCCGCGGTCGGTTGATCTCATCGAGCGGGCACTCGATGACCCGGCCGCTGAGATTGTGCAACTCGACCTTGTGACGCAGTTCGAGGAACTGAAAGTACACCGTCAGCGCGGCCGCCCGCCCGGTCCGAGTCGACGCCCGGGCATCACGCAGCACCTTGCCGAAGTAGGTGTCGGCGTCAGCAGGCTGGATCTCCCACAGCGGCCGACCGAACCAGTCCCGGATCAGCTCAAGGTGATTCACGTCGTTGCGGATGGTCGAGTCGACCAACCCGGCCGATGCCCGGGCAAGGACGAATCCGGCCAGCACATCGGTCTCGAAGCCGGCGAGCTCATCCTCGGTCGCCGGTGCCCGCTGCTCCCTCAGGTCCCGCACGACAGCCAGAGCCAACCCACGCCTCCTCAACTTCACCCACAGTGAAGAATCATCAGCTGATCAGTTATCCAGTCGGCAAAGATGATGCCACTTCATTCGCGGGTTTTGCAGCAGGGACACGCCCACAACAGCTGGTCCAGGCACTCGACGGGCTGGCGCACACCACTCGGTGGCTCAGGAACCCGTCGACTGTTGGTTAACTACCGCATATAGCGCAATCGGTTGTACTTCAACGTAGTCGAGCGCCACTATACATTCCCGATAATCCGCCGCCATACGCATCGCACGCTCTTGCAACCGGTTTCGACGTGATGCAGCGAGTGTGGCACTAACGCATTGTGATTCACTCGATGAGTCAATTCCTAGGGCCGATAACCGGGCGAGCGGTCGAGCGGGCGGGCGTTTCCAGCAAACGCTCCTGCCTGTGGTCCTACTGCGCAGCCGCTCCCCCGCCGGGGGATTGGAGCCTGCTTTGGCCCGCCAACCCGAAGCCCAACAACGCATGTTCGTGCCCTTCCTCATCACGGTGGGCCTCGTCGAAGCAGCGACCTGGGAACGTCTCCCTACGACAAGGTGGAGACCGTAGCCACCGTCCGCCGACACCGCGGACCGCGAGGGGCGCAGCGTTGATCAATGAAATTGACCACCGCTGCGAAAATGCCGAAATGCGCCCCATGCTGCGGCGATCGCCCTATCGTTTGTGCCATGACGGGGGTAGGCATGCCGGCGTGGCCGGCAACAATGGCAGCATTCGTGCTCGAACTCGCCGGGATCGTGCCACCGCTAGATCCAAGAGTGCGAAATGAATTGGCTCAAGACGAAGAGAGTGTCGAGCTCGCGCAGCGTCTAGCGGAAGAACCCTCGCTACAAGATATCGTGTTCTCGGATGCGGATCATCCGTCGCTCCACACCCCTACCGTATTGTCTTTCACCGCAGAATCGTGGGCTCAGGCGCGCTCAGGTCTGGGCATCGTTGAGCGGGGTCAGGGCGAGCGCATCGCGGCCATCTGGCACACGGCGGTTCCGCTGGTCAACGGTGACTACCTGTTGACCCCGGATCCGGGTCACCCTGAAGCGGTGTCGTTCTATCGAGCCACGCGCAATGACGACGAGGGTGCGATCGATTTTCGCGTGGGCACTGCGTCGAGGGGCCCGTATGAGGTCGTGTGGGAGGACAACGACGACCGCTGCCATCTCAGACGATTCTTCAACGGCCTCTTGCAATGCAAGGTGGTCGGGTGCAGCGAGGTGTGTCATAGAGGCATCGAGGTGGACCCCATAACGGGCGCACAGTCATTTCCGTGCGGGTGTCCCTGATGTTCGGCATCGACTGGATTATTTGGGGCGTCATCATTGCCGCCGCCACGTTGGGGGCCGCAATCGGCGTGCCGGTCGTCCTCTACATCCGTCAGAACCGCGCCAACATCACGGTGACAAGCGAATTCGACAAGACCGGGTTCGTGGAAGTCGTCCTCGCCAAGGAGGGAAGCGGGGCCGCGCAAGTCGATTCGGTTGAACTCATGGCAGCTGGCACCAACACCAAGCTGCCATTAATCGGACGTTCCAAAACTGGTGCCGGGCCAATCAACTTCGATGGCGGCAAAGCCAAGATTCGCGTCTACTTCACACTCACCAGCGGGGCGAGTGCAACCGATGCCATCGAGGTACACGTCGAACACAAAGGCAAATCGTCGAGGGTCAAGTCCACCTGGACGACCAAGACCATATCTCCCCAGGCTGGCACCGAAATGATCGATCTGCGCGACCCGATTGAACCCGAAGCAGACACCACTACGAAAAAGGCGCCTGGCACTGCTGGTACTGGCACGACTGGGGCGAATCCGCCAGCAGCTCAATCAAATACACCCGCGCCAGGACTTTCCAACCCGCAGCGTGACACAGACGATCCCGACGTCAAGACGTAGAGCGTCCATCACGTCGAGGTCTCCCCCGGCGCCTCCAAGGAAGCCCGGTCGCGGAGGTTCGCGGCTGTGGCCCACACAACGGAAGGCCGTCGGGGACAGCCTTCGGGTGAGGATCCACCGGCGATACCGAATATCGCGATGTGGACATCCCACGTTGCCGAGACGCGGGTCGGATTGGCCATATCTGACTATTGCGGCCGCCGCCCGGCGGAGCCATTCGAGACCTGGATGCTTCGAGGCTGTGCCACGCCTCCGTAGCCCTGGCAAGTCCCCCGTCTGACGCTAATTTTGCCCGCGGCCACGGGCTACTTGACCCGTCGTGTGCGGGCGCATGGTTGGTGTGCGACGACCATCGAGACTTTGCACAGTGCACGAAACACCAAGGGGCGGTGTGTAAGTCGTGTGTTGGCACTGTGCTGGTGGAGTGGTCGTATTCGAAACCTACGGTATTGCCGTGGTGGGCTAGCGGTTTTCGGGTCCGACGTTCTGGCTGCACTGGTCAGGTGCCCGGATCTCGCCGGCCGCGAACCTCCATCGGACGCGGGCGTTCTGGGGGTGAGCTGTTGCGGTAGGAGATGTTCAGAAATGCTCAAAGTCGTTGACTATCGAGCACACGCGTGGTCGCAGATTGGTCTGCGGGGGGAGCTAGCGTGGCCGTATGCCGGTAAACACGACGTCGTGAATTGTTCGTGCGATTAGATCTTCGTCGAGCGTATCGTCGGTGATTAGGTAGGTCAGTGCGCTGGTGGTGACTGCACCGAATAGCGCGATGGCGGCAGCTCTGGGGTTGTCGAGAGCCTCGAGTGAACGGTCGTTAGCGCCCGCGCGAAGCAAGGTCTCGACGGGTTCGAAGTAGGCAGTGCTGATCATGTTGGCGATGACGGGCATGCGGGCGGCGCGGCCCAGTTCTCCTATGAGGGCGCGACAGACAGCGGGCCGCTGGGCCATCACGCGCAGTTGGGCACTGATGACGTCGTGCAGGCGTTGGGCGGCGGCGCCGTCTGCCTCGACGATCGCGGTGACCTCGTGCGCGACGTGTTGTAGGGCGTCTTCGAGGAGGAAGGCGAGTATTTCTTCTTTGCCGGCGAAGTAGTAGTAGAGCGTGGCCTTGGCGATGCCCGTGGTCGCGGCGACGTCTTCGATCTTTGTGTCGTTGAGCCCGCGCTCGGCGAAGAGTTCGGCCGCGGCAGGCAACCGGTCGGCAATCTGAGCGGGAATCTTCCGCATAAAGTCCTCCCCTCGGTTTAAACTCTCAGTCTAAACCGACGTTCTGCAATGTGGCAGGAGACGCTATGTCGACGGTACAACTTCGCTACGATCCCTTTGACGCGGAAATTCAGGACGACCCCTACCCCGTCTACCGGCAGCTACGCGACGCGGCACCGGTCTATCACGCCGCCGATACCAACACCTGGGTACTTAGTCGCCACGCGGATGTCATCAGCGCGCTGCTTGACCATCACAGCTACTCGTCGGTCGACGGAGTATTTCCGACTCCACCGGGCTCGACTTTTCGCGAATCGCTGCTGCCGATGATGATTTTGATGGATCCCCCGCGACACGATCAGCTGCGGGCATTGGTTAGCAAGGCCTTCACCCCGCGACGAATCGCGGCGCTGACGTGCGCGATCGAGGACCTCGCTGATCAGTTGACGGCCGGCCTGATCCAGGAAGCCAGTTCGGCCGATTTCGTCGCCGACTTCGCAGCTGTACTACCAGCGATGGTGATCGCTGATTTGCTCGGTGTGCCGCGCGAGGACCGTACACAATTTCGGCGATGGTCGAACGCGTTGGTGCAGTCCAATCCCACCCACGGCGAGACCGGCGAGGCTTTGGCAGCCGCGGCCGCGATCTATGGCTACTTCACCGATTTCCTCGCCGACCGCCGCGGCCAACCGCGCGACGATTTGATGTCAGCGTTGGTGTGTGCCGAGATCGACGGAAAGCACCTTAGTGACGACGAACTGCTTGGCTTTTGCCTGCTGCTGCTGATCGCCGGTCATGAGACGACGTCGAATCTGCTGGCCAACGCCGCGGTGGTACTGGCCGACTATCGCGACACCCGCCACCGGCTGGCTGGCGATGAGAGCTTGCTCGGGGCAGCTGTTGAGGAGCTGCTGCGGTATGACTCACCGGCTCAAGGACTTTCGCGAACGTTGACCCGCGACGTGACAGTGCATGGCGTCACAATGTCGGCGGGTGATTCGGTGCTGTTGTTGTTCGGCTCGGCTAATCGTGACGAACGCGTGTTCGCTGATCCCGACGTGTTTGACATCGGGCGCAAACCCGAACACCAAGTGGCATTCGGCCGAGGCATTCACTTCTGTCTCGGTGCGTCCTTGGCCCGGATGGAGGCCCGGATCGCGTTGCGCGCCTTGCTGGCCCGCGTGCCCAACTGGGAAGTCGACTTGGGCCGCGCGCAGCGCCTGCGGTCGGGCCCGATCCGAGGCTATTTGTCGTTGCCGATCTCCTGGTCGGCGAACTAGCCGCGCTGCGGTCCAATTGGCTGTGACCGATCCAGTCGAATGGGCGGTGGGGCGCCCAACTAGCGGGAGATGGTTGGCTGGGGAGGATTCACGTTGGCGCTGCGATGAAGAAAATGTGGATCGTCCTGGTCATCGTGGCGGTGGTGGCGGTAGCGGGCTTCTGCGTACTGCGGCTTCGCACCTTTTTCGGCGTCCACGACGATCAGACGATGACCAGCGGCATCGCCGATGAGATCAAGCCGTTCAATCCCAAGCGCGTGGTTTACCAGGTTTATGGTCCCCCGGGGACGGTGGCCAACATCAACTACTTGGACATCAATGCCCAGCCCCAGAAAGCTAGCAACGTGCCTTTGCCCTGGACGCTCTCGGTTACCTCGACGCTGCCCTCGGTGAGCGTCAACATCGTCGCGCAGGGCGACAGCAACCAAATCGGCTGCCGGATCATCGTGGACGAGGTGGTCAAGGACGAAAGGTCGAGTCAGGGTATGAATGCGCAAACGTTCTGCATAGTGAAGTCCGCATGACCGATGACCGGGCCGCAGGGCTGCCGCATATGCCGGTTTTCGCGCGAACGGTCCACAAACTCGCGGTGCCCGTCGTCTTTGCCTGGGTGGGGCTTGTCGTCGTCCTCAGCGTCTTGGTTCCATCGCTGGACGCGGTCGCCGAAGAACACACCGTGTCGATGAGCCCCAAGGACGCGCCGTCGATGCAAGCGATGAAGCACATCGGCAAAGTATTCAACGAATTCAACAGTGACAGTGCGGTCATGATCGTGCTGGAAGGTGACAAGCCGCTGGGCGATGAGGCCCACCATTTCTACGACCAGATCGTCCGCAAACTCGAGGCTGACACGAAACACGTCCAGCACGTCCAGGACTTCTGGGGGGATCCGCTGACGGCCGCCGGTTCGCAAAGCTCCGACGGCAAGGCCGCCTATGTGCAGGCGTATCTTGCTGGTAACCAGGGCGAGAGCCTGGCCAGCGAGTCTGTCGCGGCGGTCCGCAAGATCGTGGACAGCGTGCCTGCGCCGTCGGGGGTCAAGGCCTATGTGACCGGCGCTGGGGCGTTGATCGCCGATCAGCACTCGGCCGGACAAAAGAGCCTCCAGAAGGTCACGATCATCACCTTCGTGGTGATCATCGTGATGTTGCTGTGGGTATACCGCTCGATTATCACCGTGTTCAGCACGTTGTTCATGGTGGTGATCGAGGTGATGGCGGCTCGGGGGGTTGTCGCTTTCCTGGCCTACAACAACATCATGGGATTGTCGACCTTCGCGGTTAATATTTTGGTGCTGTTGGCCATCGCCGCTGGGACAGACTATGCGATCTTTATTCTCGGCCGATATCAAGAGGCGCGCGGCCTAGGCGAGGACCGCGAAAAAGCCTTCTACACCATGTTCCACGGAACCGCGCACGTCGTCCTTGGCTCTGGCCTGACTATTGCCGGTGCGATGTATTGCCTGAGCTTTACCCGGCTTCCGTATTTCCAGACTATGGGTATCCCTTGTGCGGTCGGGATGCTGGTCGCCGTTGCTGCCGCGCTGACCTTGGGTCCGGCGGTCCTGACCGTCGGCAGTTTCTTCAAGCTGTTCGATCCTAAGCGCAAGATGCGGACCCGGGGATGGCGACGGGTGGGCACCGCGATCGTGCGCTGGCCCGGGCCAATTCTCGCGGTGTCAGTCGCGATCGCCCTCATCGGTCTACTCGCCCTACCCGGTTATCAAACCAATTACGACAACCGGCTGTATTTACCCCCGAGCGTCCCCGCGAATATCGGCTACGCCGCCGCCGAACGGCATTTCCCCGCGTCCCGGATGAATCCGGAATTGTTGATGATCGAGACCGATCACGACATGCGCAACCCGGCGGGCATGCTGGTGTTGGACCGGATCGCCAGGGGGGTCTTCCACATCCCGGGTGTCGCGCGCGTCCAGGCGATCACCCGGCCGCTGGGAACGCCGATCGAGCACACCTCAATCCCGTTCCAGATCAGCATGCAAAACACCACGCAGGTCGAAAACCAGCAGTACATGCACCAGCGCATGGACGACATGCTCAAGCAGGCCGACGCGATGCAACAGTCCATCGACACCATGCAGCGCATGTACAACATCACCTCGCAGATGGCCGCGGTCACCCACCACATGGACGGCCTCACGCATGAAATGTTGGATGTCACAAACACATTGCGCGACAACATCGCCAACTTCGATGATTTCTTCCGGCCGATTCGCAGCTACTTCTACTGGGAAAAGCACTGCTTCGACATCCCGGGCTGCTGGTCGCTGCGATCCCTCTTCGACGCGCTCGACGGTCTGGATCAGATCACCGAAAAATTCACCTATCTTGCCGGCGACATATCTCAGCTGGACGCCTTGATGCCGCAGATGCTGGCGCAGATGCCGCCCATGATCGCCACCATGACGACCATGAAGCAAATGATGCTGACCATGCACAGCTCGATGTCGTCGCTGTATGACCAGATGGACGTGATGAGCCAAAACTCGACCGCCATGGGCCAGGCCTTCGACGCCGCCAAGAACGACGACTCGTTCTACATCCCGCCGGAAGTCTTCGACAACCCCGACTTCAAGCGCGGTCTGAAGATGTTCCTGTCGCCGGACGGGCACGCGGCCCGCTTCATCATCTCCCATGAAGGGGATCCCGCGACCCCGGAAGGCATTTCGCACGTCGAGCCGATCAAGAACGCAGCCAAGGAAGCCATCAAGGGAACTCCGCTGGAGGGCGCCAAGATCTACCTTGCCGGCACCGCCGCGGTCTACAAGGACATGCGCGACGGCTCCAAATACGACCTGATGATCGCGGCAATAGCTGCGGCCAGCCTGATTTTGATCATCATGCTGATCATCACCCGAAGCCTGGTCGCCGCGGTCACCATCGTGGGCACGGTGCTGATCTCGTTGGGCGCCTCGTTCGGACTGTCCGTGCTGGTGTGGCAGGACATCATCGGCTTCAAACTGCACTGGATGGTGCTGGCGATGTCCATCATCTTGATGCTGGCCGTCGGATCCGACTACAACCTGCTGCTGGTGTCCCGTTTCAAAGAAGAAATCGGTGCCGGTTTGAAAACCGGAATCATCCGCTCGATGGCCGGCACCGGTGCGGTGGTGACGTCTGCGGGCCTGGTCTTCGCCGCCACCATGGCCTCGTTCATATTCAGCGATTTGAAAGTCGTCGGGCAGGTCGGCACCACCATCGGCCTGGGTCTGCTGTTCGACACCCTGATCGTGCGCTCATTCATGATGCCGTCCGTCGCCGCGCTGCTGGGGCGCTGGTTCTGGTGGCCGCAGCAGGTACGCACTCGCCCGGCCAGCCAGCTACTTCGGCCCTACGGGCCACGTTCGGCGGTTCGCGCCTACCTGCTGCCCCGGCAAGATGACCCGCAGTCGGCGACCACCGACCGGTTCCCGGCGGCCTCACCGCACTACTAAGCCATCACCGCTATCGCCGCCCAGTCCTTTAGCGGCACATCCACGACGGTCCGCGTAACCGGCCCTCCCGCGACGTTCAGCGATCAAATCGATTCGGCTGAGCAGGATTTGATTGTCATCTCCGTCGTGACCGCCGGGCTGATAGCGCTGATCTTGCTGGTCATCTACAGGTCACTGTTTACCGCGTTGCTGCCTCTGTTGGTTATCGGGGTCAGCCTTGCGGTAGGGCGCGGAGTGCTCTCGGCGCTGGGCGAAGCGGGAATGCCGGTGTCGCGATTCACCATCGCGTTCATGACGGCGATTCTGTTGGGCGCCGGCACCGATTATTCGGCATTTTTGATCAGCCGGTATCACGAGCAGCGCCGCCAGGACGTCTCGGCTGACCTCGCGGTGATCAACGCAACCGCCACCATCGGCCGGGTGATCCTGGCCTCCGCCGCGACTGTGGCGTTTGCATTTCTGGCCATGGTTCTTTGCAAAGCTGAGCGTTTTTGGCGCGCTGGGCCCAGCGTGCGCGATAGCCGTCTTCGTCGGAGTCGCGGCCACCGTGACATTGTTCCCTCCGGTATTGGCGCTGGCCGCCAAACGGCGGCATTGGCGAACCCAAAGCCGACCGCACACGCCGCTACTGGAACTGGATCGCCGTGGCCGTAGTCCGCCGACCCACCCCACTGCTGGCCGCCAGCCTGGCCCTTGTATTAGGGCTAGCGGCTGTCGCGCTGACCATGCGCATGAGCTACGACGACCGCCAAGGAGAGCCGGACACAACCGCCAGCAACGAAGGTTATCACCTGCTGGACAGGCACTTTCGCAAAGATATCGTCATCACCCAGTTCATGGTCGTGGAATCACGGACCGATATGCACACCGGTAAAGGCCTGGCCGACCTGGATGAGATGGCGTCTCGCGTGTCGCAATTGCCGGGCGTCACCAAAGTATCCGGCGTCACCCGGCCCACCGGGGCACGACTCGATCAGGCACAGCTCTCTTGGCAAAACGTCCAGATCGGCAACAAGATGGCCGATGCCGTCGCCAAAGGAGACGCCCACAAGACCGATCTCACCAAACTCACCGGCGGTGCCGACCAACTCGCCAGCGGCCTGGCGCAACTTGACACCACCCTTCGCACAGCGTTGACTCCGCTGACCGGTATCCTTAACCAAGCCCAGTCCAGCGGCTCGCAATTTCAGCGCTTTCGCCCTCTGCTGCAGCAACTTTCGACTACCACACCGACCATCGACCAAGCTATCCGAGCCGGACCTGGGCTACGTCAAGAAGCTCAACAAGCTCAGAATGCGATCGCCACGATCGACCCGCTGGTCGGTGCGCTCAACACCTCCCCCTGGTTTGCCTCCACACCCGAGTGCACCCAGATCCGCGACCAGGTACGGATTCTGGTGACCTTGCGCGATGGCGGCTTTTTCAGCCAGCTCGCCAACCTCGGCGACATGTACCAGCCGGGCGGCGATACTGCGGGGGGCACCATGGCAGACCTGCAGAACACGGTCACCTCGCTGAACAAGGCGTTCGGAGCGCTCGGCGACCCCGCCGACATGGCCGGCAACATCCGCCGCCTCCAAAACGGCATCAGCCAGCTCGCATCGGGCGCACAAGCCCTAGCCACCGGTGTGCATACCCTTGCCGACAGCAACATCGAAATGTTGTCCGGCATGAGTCAGATCGCCACCCAACTACAGAATTCCGCGCGGTCCAGCGCCGGTTCGGACAACTCCAGCGGCTTTTGCCTCCCGGCTAACGCCTTCGAGAATCGCCAGTTCTCCGATGTGGCAAAGCACTTCCTGTCCGCTGACGGCAAGACCGCACGCTTCGCCATCGAATCCAGCTACAACCCCTACAGCAGCGAAGCGATGGATCTCGCTCAGAAGATCACCCAAGTTGCCGATGCTGCACGCCCAACACCTCCTTGGCCAACGCCAAAATATCGATGGCCGGATTCCCCGCCGTCAACTCCGATATCCAGCGCCTTCTGTCGGCCGACTTCCATCTGCTGGCCATTGCCACGCTCGTCATCGTCGGACTGATCCTCGTCGTTCTCCTGCGCGCCTTGGTGGCCCCGCTCTACCTGCTCGGTACGGTCGTGCTCAACTACGCAGCCGCACTGGGCATCGGGACGCTCGTTTTCCAATACGGCCTCGGTAAGAAAATCGCTTGGCTGGTACCGCTTTTGGCGTTCATCATCTTGATCGCGGTGGGCGCCGACTACAACATGCTGCTGATCTCGCGGTTACGCGAGGAATCCGCTCACAACATCCGCGTCGGCGTACTGCGCACGGTCGCAAACACCGGCTCAGTCATCACTTCCGCCGGGCTCATCTACGCGGCCAGCATGTTCGGCCTTATGGTCGGTTCGGTCGCGATCATGATCCAAGCCGGGCTCATCATCGGCTGTGGCCTACTACTCGACACCTTTGTTGTCCGCACTCTCACGGTTCCCGCGATCGCCACATTGCTCCGTGAGACCAGCTGGTGGCCGCAACGTAAACGTGAGGACGCTTGAAACTCTTGCATTTTGACTAAAATACCGACGATTACGCACCTTCATCTGAGTCATGAGCGGTGTTGGGTCCAGCGAAGCGGACGAGCTGGTCAAGAAGCTCTCCGAAACCGGCGATGTCGCCGTGGGCGGCGAAGTGTTCGGGTTCTACCGTGATGAAAACCGCTGTTGCGGTGAAACGAATGACGCCATCTTCACCGACCCCCTCGCCAGTGTAAGGCACGTCCTTGCCGCACGCTGATACGTGCGCTAATGCGGTGGGGCTGGTGTAGCGGAACCGGCGCTAGATACTCGATCGCGAGATTGCGCGTGACCGCAGGCGTGCCGGCGATCCACAGGGTGAAGCCCAAAAGGTCGTCGCACGCCGCCGCGATAGCCCCGCCGTGCGCCAAGCCGGGCGCACCGATATGACGCTCATCGAATGCCACATCGGCATATACCTCATCGTCCAGACGATAGACCTCTAGCTGCAGGCCACTGGAATTCTCGGGTCCCGCAACCCATACAGGTAGGCGTGTGTGACGGCAGGCGTTGCGGTTCAGTTGAATTTGGAGCATCCAAGGTTGCGGCCTCGTTTCCGGTTGGACGTGTTCGATAACTTCGGCCATTGCGGCCTTAAACGACGAGAAATCCCGCATTAAGGTGCCGAACGCAGCAACTTGGCGTATGCCGACCTGGCAAAGTGCAGCTCATGGTCACGGCGAGCCGCGCCGGGCGATCCAAGCGCCAGTACGGTCCGCTTCGGCGCGATACCGTTAGCACGGTACCGCAGGCATTTTGGACACGCTGCGTCACGATGGTCGAACACCGTCAGGGGGCCATTCGTCGACGCCGTCTTCGAGCGGCACATCCAGAGATCGCAGGAGCGCAGAAAAGAGTCGCCAGTTGCCAATCGCCGCGACAAGTTCTACAAGGAGCCCCGGGTCTGCTTGCAACGCATCTCGGCACACAGCCCACGTGCCATCCGAGATGGTGCCGTCACGCAGTGTCTCATCGGTCGCCGCAAGTACAGCACGTTCGGCATCGCCAAAGTGGTTAGCATTCTGCCAATCTCGCACCGCGAGCAGGTCACGCTCGGACACGTCGAGCATTCGTGCGAGTCGCCAATGTTGCGTCCATTCATAGACCGAGCCGGTGACCCAGCCGATTCGCATGATGATCAGCTCTCGCAGCCGCGCGTCGAGGTCCCCGGTCCACAGCAACGCCTCCAGCAGTCCGTTCAAGGCCATTGCCACACTAGGCTGGTGAAGCGCGATTCGGAATATCGACAACTCCGCTATGGCTTCGGGGATGCCACATTGAGCAGCGCGCCGGCGCGCGTCTGTCAGGCCGAGCATTTCGACGCGGTTTCCACTGCCCACAGTCGGTCCTTAAGTTCGTAGGTGCAGTTACTTCGTGTTGTTACGTTGTGCTGTGACCCGGGTGGGTCGGGTGAGGCGGCATGTCGGTTGCCGGCCTGGTGGTGCGGCTTGAAAGGACTGGCCGCCCGGCCTTCCTGGACTTCCTCGGGCCGCTGATTGAGATCTGCGACGTGATCGCTTGTTTAAGGAAATGCTGGCGGGGTTGTCCGTGGGGATCGTGTTGGCAGACAAGCGGATAGGAGATCGATGGCAGCGGGCCAGTTGTGGGCTGGGGTTGATGTCGGCAAGGAACATCACTGGGTGTGCGTGGTCGACAACAGCGGCACGGTGGTGTTGTCGCGCAGACTCGGCAACGAGGAGCAACCGATCCGTGCGCTGATCGGCGAGATTGACTCGTTGGCTGATCAGGTTGCCTGGACGGTGGACCTGACCACGGTGTATGCCGCCCTGTTGTTGACCGTGTTGGCTGATGCCGGCAAGTCGGTGCGCTACCTGGCGGGCCGTGCGGTCTGGCAAGCCTCGGCGGTCTATCGAGGTGGTGAAGCCAAGACCGACGCCAAAGACGCCCGGGTGATCGCTGATCAGTCGCGGATGCGCGGCGATGACTTGCCACTGCTGCATCCCGACGACGATCTGATCACCGAACTGCGGCTGCTCACCGCTCATCGCGCCGACCTGGTCGCTGACCGCACCCGCACGATCAACCGACTGCGCCAACAACTCGTTGCGGTGTGTCCGGCGCTGGAGCGGGCCGCCCAGCTCAGCGCTGACCGGGGCTGGGTAGTGCTGCTGGCGCGCTACCAGCGCCCCAAAGCCATCCGCCAGACCGGTATTTCGCGGCTGACCCGGATCCTGGCCGACGCCGGAGTGCGTAATGCCGCGGCCATTGCGGCGGCTGCGGTGGCGGCCGCCAAAACTCAAACGGTCCGACTGCCCGGCGAACAAGTGGCCGCCGGACTGATCGCTGATCTGGCGCAGGGGGTGATTGCCCTCGATGACCGCATCAAGACCACCGATGCCGACATCGAGGACCGATTTCGCCGCCATCCACTGGCCGAAGTGATCACCAGCATCCCAGGCATGGGATTTCGGCTCGGTGCTGAATTCCTGGCCGCCGTCGGCGATCCCGAACTGATCGGCTCGGCCGACCAGCTCGCCGCCTGGGCCGGGCTCGCACCGGTATCTCGAGATTCGGGAAAACGCACCGGACGACTGCACACCCCCAAGCGCTACAGCCGCCGGCTGCGCCGGGTGATGTACATGTCCGCACTGACCGCCATCCGCTGCGACCCGGCCTCCCGCGCCTACTACCAACGCAAACGAAACCAAGGCAAACGACCCATCCCAGCCACCATCTGCCTGGCCCGACGCCGCACCAACGTCCTCTACGCACTCATCCGCGACAACCGCACCTGGCAACCCGACTCACCCCCGATCACTCAGTCGGCGGCTTGACATCGTCATTGAGAGTCCTTTCAGTTGGGCACTGCTGGCACGTCAGGCCATCGGTACGAAGACGTTGTGCAAGGCCGGAATCGTGCCCGGCTCGCCATCGGCTAAGACGTCGAGTAATCGTGGTAGGCCCGCGAAACCGGCGACGTCCCGGGATAGTTCATCGAAGGGCCAACGCCCAGAGACGAGCAATTCGATCGCGCTCTGATAGGCGGGGTAATCGACCCCCAGCGAGCCGAGGACGCGTAGTTCTTTGAAAACGAGGAGGTCTGGCTCGAAGCCTGGTGCTCCGCCGCCGCCGCGGGTGCCGGCGATCACCACGCGTCCGCCTGGTCGAGCAAGTGCGACGGCGTCAGCGAATGCACCTGGCGCTTTGGCGGTGACGTCGACGACGACGTCTGCGAGTTGACCGGTCGCTCGTTGCAGGGCCTTGACCGGGTCTTCACGGGTCACGTCAATGGTCAGGTCCACGCCGAACTTGGACGCTGCGGCTAACCGTGGTCGATCGCGTGGTCCGAGTCCGGTCATAGCGACGAATGCCGCTCCGGATTCCTTCGCTGCTACGGCCGAGCAGATGCCGCGGATGCCTGGCCCCAGGACTGCGACGACGTCGCCTGACGCGGTCTCCGGCAGCGTGGCAGCCCATTTGATTCCCGCGCCCAGCGGGTTGAACAACGTAGCGACAATCGGGTCGAGTCTGTCTGGAATCGACAACAGCATGGAATCGAAGGGCAGATGCAGGTGCGTTGCGTACCCTCCCCACAGGCCGGGATCGATGTTTACGTCGACGAAGCCGAACATCGTGGCCAGTCCGTTGCGCGAGCACCTGCGATACTCACCTCGGCGGCACGCGTCGCACTCCCGGCACGATCGAAAAACCTCGACCGCAACCCGATCACCTGCCGACACACCCCAACGCGCGCTTGCGGCGTCACCGACTGCCTCAACGACACCGACGATTTCATGTCCCGGGACGAAGGCGAAGCCCGCTGGTAGGTGACCGCTGTACTGCTCGTGATCGGTTCCGCAGAGCCCGCACGCCTCGATCCGAAGGACTCCGGAGTGGCCGTCGACGGGCGGTACCGCAAGAGTGCGCCGCTCGAGGGCGCGCGGCTTGGTCAGCACGAGCGCATCGGCCTTCATGGCAGTTCGAATTCGACGCGCTGATCAGCGGGCCGCACAGTTACCTGACGTCCGACCATCATCTCTTTTGACATTTCCTTCGCCACCTTCGCATCGTCGTTGCGAGCCGCGACGCGCCGGCCGTCGGGTAGACGCGCGAGAACAGGCACCCACGAAGGGCCAACGTCGCGGTCGTGTACCACCGTGTAGCCGTCGATCGTTGCCCTACCGGATGTGTCGGCGGCAGAAGCGACTGGAACCGCAGTCGCATCAATCGCGGCCTGCGCTTCCGCCATGTCCGGTGTCTGCCACCCAGTCGGCGGCGGCGTCGCCGACCATAGGCCCAACGAGTGCTTCGTGATGTACCAACCTAATCCGGAAACCAGTCCTAGGGCGTCCGGTTCGCTTCGGCAGCGTCGAACCATCTCCACAATCGAGTGGCTGACATAGTTGTTACCCGGTCCTCCGTGGTAGGGCAATCCACCGGTCACCGTGAACCCGCGTGGATCCGCTGGATCGAGATCGAGCGCCTCGATCGCAACTTCGACCGCGGAAGGGAAGCAGGAGTACAAATCGAACCATCCGATGTCATCGGCGGAAAGGTCGCAGGCAGCTAGGAGCGCCCGTCCGACAGCGCGAATTCCCGCGGACCGACTGAGATCGGGCCGCTGAACCGGAAAGTACACGTCGTTGCAAGTGGCCGCGCACCATGGGAAAACCCATCGGTCACGAGGAACACCGATTTCGTCGGCGACTTCGGCAGCCATCATGACGAAGGCGGCTGCCATATCGACGGTGATAATGCTGTTGAGCATCTTGGGATATGGCTCGCACACCATCCGGTTAGTTGGCGAGACCGAGCTGAGCTCACTGGCAGTGCGCGCGCGCGGAAACCATGCCTGGCCGGGATGCCTCGATGCTTCGAGCGTGAAGGGGGCCATCAGGTTTCCCAGCCAGCGACGCTGCTCATCGAAGGTCCGGCCCGATCGAGCCGCAATCGCCGATTCGAAGACCGGGTACACCTGGTGCGGCCAACGCAGTCCAGCACACATCTCGGCCGCGCTCAGACCGGGGCGAGTATCGCCAAGTGACTCATCCCGGCCCTCAACGGGTTTCGGGTCTCGTCGCACCTGACCCGATCCAACCCTACGAGCTGACGCGCCGCTCTCCGCTCCGACGACTAACACCGCGTCGCTGACACCGCGCGCGATGCGGGCGCCGAGCACCTCAACGAGGTACTGAGGCGTATTACCGCCAACCGGACAACTGATGCGCCGTATTGGCGCCAGCCCAGCCGCTTCGGCAATCCTCGTCGCAGGATTGTCACGCGGAATCATCAAGATTCCGGGCGTCGCCACCATATCGATTCGATGCCCGATAGCAGCGCCCGAGTCCTGCAATGCTCGACGCACGGCCTCGGAAGCCAAATCGATGGGGTCAACGACACCGTCGTCGCGGTGCGTGATCTCACCAACTGCGACGACGACCGGAGTGCGGCGTGGAATCGGCAACGGTCAGGCCGCGGTCATCGTCGACGCCTTTGCGACATATCTGCGATATTGTCACATAAGGTGCTATACGACAACTGCTTCGATCGTCAGCCCACGAACGGCACGGGACGGCATACTTGAATGGTGACGAAAAAATCGTTGCGATGGGGCACGGCGACCGCCGCGAGCCGCGACATCGCCCGAGACCATCTGCTCGATGCCGCCGCAACGTCCCTCGAGAACAAGGGGCTACCGGGCACCACGATGGAGGACATCGCCAGGCAGGCCGGGGTGTCCCGCGCCACGGTGTATCGCTACTTTCCGAGTCGTGAATCCGTCATTTCCGGTGTTATCTTGCGGTCAGCCGAACGCTACCTCCGCCGCATTAGTGCGCGGATCGCAGCGCATGCCGATTTAGGCTCGGCGATACTGGATTTCGTCGAGGTTACACTCCGTGCGGCCCACCGTGAACCCATAATCGGATTGCTATTCGGCAGTGACGACGAACTCGCCGGCGTAGGGCTGGCCAAGGGTACGTCGGTGGCTTTGTTCGAACTCGTCGCCGAGTTCCTTCGCCCTGTCTTCGCCGCGCACTGGGATCAACTTGAGCGTGGGGTGTCGGTCGACGATGCATCCGAGTGGATACTGCGGGCTATCCTCAGCCTACTCACGGTCGAAGGCCCAAGGCAGCGCAGCCCGGAGGGCCTCGATGCTTTTCTACGAAGATTCCTGCTTCCTCCTCTGCTCACCACCACCCGGTCTTGCGCTGATGCAACAAGTACGGAGTAATGTCTCGTTAGTGGCAGCAGTATCGGTGAACGACGAGGGGCTCTAGACATGAAGTTCGAGCAGTTCAGCCAAGAGATTGCCGACGAGTTGCAGAATGCGGCGGCAACCGCGGGTGGGCTGTCCAGCTACTTGGGATTTCGGCACACCGAATTCGCCGCGGGACGTCTGGTTGTGGAGATGGATGCTCGGGACGACCTGATGACGCCGTTCGGCAACCTGCACGGCGGATGCTTGTCGGCGATGGTAGACCACTGTCTGGGCGTGGTGTTCTATCCGGTTATCCCAGCGGGATCATGGGTGGCCACAACGGAATTCAAGCTAAATCTGCTGCAGCCCGTGTCGAGCGGAGTGTGCGTTGCGGTCACCGAGATCATCGCGCTGGGCAAGCGTAGCGGTGTCGCCAGAATCGATGTCTCCAACGCGGGGCGCGCGGTATGCGCGGCGCAGGGAACCGTGACGGTGGTTAGCCCGAGGGGGTATTCCGGTTGATGGCGAGACTGAGCACGAGTGCCGTCCGAATTGGCTATCGCGGCCTAATCAAATGACTGTTACCTGCGAGCGAATCCGCACCGAAGACGGCGTCACCCTCACGGCGGATTTCTACCGGCACGACACCGCCCGCGCCGTCGTACTTCTCCTGCATGGTGGTGGTCAAAATCGCCACGCTTGGACCACCACGGCGCGCCGGTTGCATGCGCGCGGTTACACCGTCGTCGCCTACGATGCCCGAGGCCACGGCGATAGCGGGTGGGACCCGACTGGGCGATACGAACTCGCAGGACTCACATCCGATCTGCTGGCTGTGCGCGAACATGCGAGTGACGACCGCCCGCCGGTGGTCGTTGGTGCGTCGTTGGGTGGCATGACCATTTTGGGAACCCATCTGCTGGCACCAGCCGATTTGTGGTCAGCAGTCGTTCTTGTCGACATCACCCCGCGAATGGAGTTCCACGGTGCACGCCGCGTCGTGTCATTTATGGCCGCCCATCCCGACGGATTCGGCACGCTCGACGACGCGGCCGACGTCATCGCCCAATACAATCCGCACCGCGCTCGTCCCGAAAGCCTGGACGGACTGCGAAAAGTGTTGCGCCAACGCGACGATGGCAGGTGGATTTGGCGATGGGATCCGGCTTTCATCACCTCTAATTTTCAGTTCCTGCAAGGTGACCCCGCCACTGGTGCCGAACAGTTCGACGCGATCAGCGAACTGCTTGTTGAGGGGGCCCGTCGCGTGCAGGCACCAACGCTTCTGGTGCGCGGCGTCCTCTCGGATGTGACATCGCAGCAGTCGGTCGATGAATTCCTCCAGGTTGTCCCGCACGCCGAAGCGGTGGACGTTTCCGGCACAGGTCACATGGTGGCCGGCGACGACAACGACGCCTTCACTGCAGCAGTCGCCGGATTTCTCGACCGCACGATAGCCAATTCGGCCTGAGAACCTCTGAGCTGTGTGGCGCAGCCCAAAGCTGGCCATAGTTAAGGGCAGCCGACAGCTACCAAAACCAAGATATGCGTGACATCCATCCACTTAAGCAGGATGTGAATGGCCATTAGCTACAGTCGAGCGATGCACCTTCGTACCGTCTGCACCACAGTAACTTCCGGCTTGGTCGAGGGTTTCTCCCGAGACGGCGTGACCAGGTGGCGATCCATCCCCTACGCCGAGCCGCCCGTCGGGGCGTTGCGCCTAAGAGCCCCCCGGCCAATCGAGCCGTGGGAGGGAGTCTTGCCGTGTCACCGTTTCAGGTACTGTGCACCACAGCCGCGCAAATACACTTTTGTTGGCCTCGGCAAATATCAGCCGATGAGCGAAGACTGCCTGACGCTGAACGTCGTCGCGCCCGACACCAGATACGAGCGGCCGTTACCTGTGATGGTGTTCATCCATGGCGGCGCATACTTCCTCGGCAGCTCCGCGACACCGGTATATGACGGGGCATCGTTGGCTCGCAAGGGGTGCGTGTTCGTGTCAGTTAATTACCGGCTGGGCGCGCTTGGAGCAGTTGACCTCTCGTCTCTGTCTACCGACGCCTTCCGCATCGACGACAATCTTTATCTGCGTGATCTGGTTATGGCGCTCCGTTGGGTGCGTGACAACATCGCAAGCTTCGGCGGCAATCCCGACGCTGTGACGATATTCGGCGAGAGCGCAGGGGCACACGCAGTGGCGACGCTGTTGGCTGTTCCAGCTGCTAAAGGGCTGTTCGCTCAAGCCATTTCTGAGAGCCCCGCGGGAGGTTTGGCTAGTTCCCGTGAACAATCTGAAGAATACGCCGCAAGGTTTGCGGCGATTCTCGGAGCTCGGAGGCGAGACGCTGCCGCGGTCTTGCTGACCGCGCCGCCGACCGACCTCGTAGCGACTTTGGATCATCTGATCATGCAGGAAAGCCGCAACGCGCCGGGCGTATATCCGGTCGGTCCCACATATGGAACCGACTACCTGCCGCTGGATCCAATGGATTCGTTGCGCTTGGGAAAAGCACACCGAGTGCCTCTCGTCGTGGGTAACAATGCGGAAGAAGCCAAGCTGTTCACCCGCTTCCTGAAACTACTGCCAACGAACGAACCCAAGATCGAGCTGCTGCTATCGACTGTGGAATCTGCTGACCGTGAGCGGATTACGGCGGCGTACCCCTCTTATCCGAAAGCCGCTGCTTGTATTGAATTGGGAGGCGACTTCACGTTCGCATCGGTCGTATGGCAGATCGCCGACGCGCACAGCGCACACGCTCCGGTATACGTGTACCGCTATGACTACGCTCCGCGCACGTTGCGATGGTCCGGGCTGGGGGCCACTCATGCTACCGAATTGCTCGCAGTTTTCGACGTCTACAGAACGCGGTTGGGTCGGCTGCTCAGCGCGGCAGGCGACAAATATACGGCGCTGCGCATTACCGAGGATGTCCAGTCGCGGTGGTGCGCCTTCGCCCGCACAGGCGTGCCTGGCGCGGGTTGGCCCAGCCACGTCAGTGCCGACCATGCGGTGATGATCTTCGACAGGACATCGCGGGTCGAGTGTGACCCGCTTGCGGTTCGGCGCCAGGCGTGGGAGGGATTTACCTTCCGCCGCCCCTGACCGCATTCTGTGTGCATCTCGTTCCCGACATGCCGCGAACTGCCGCGGGCGAGGTATTCAAAGACAGAGCTTCGCCCGTAATTCGGCGGGGAGCGGCGTTCAGCCCTACGTTGAACCGCTGTTCGTCGCGTCAGCTGCTGATTACCACCACCACCTGGGAATGGAACCAGACGCCCAGGTAGTTGCGCGCGGAGCGCTTGAGCTTCAGCCTATCGGCTCGCGCTACGGCGGCGGGCCAAAAGTTTCGATAGTGGGATGGCCCACTCGGGTCAGAGTTGACCCTGCTGTCAATGGCCAAGTAGAAGTACCCGCTGGTGGCCGGATAAAAGTACCCACCCCGTGCAGTGATTCTTAGATTGGTTGGGGGTTCTCCTTCCGGTGTTGGGCGTCCTTCATTCGGTAGGACTGGCCGTCGGTGATGACGACGGTGGCGTGATGCAGGAGCCGGTCCAAGATGCTGACGGCGGTGGTCTGCTCGGGCAGGAATCGACCCCACTCTTGGAAGGGCCAGTGCGAGCCGATGGCCAGGGAGCGGCGTTCGTAGGCGCCGGCGACGAGGCGGAACAGCAGCTGGGTGCCGGTGTCGTCGAGTGGGGCGAAGCCCAGTTCGTCGAGGATGATCAGATCGACACGGAGCAGGGATTCGATGATCTTGCCGACGGTGTTGTCGGCCAAGCCGCGGTAGAGGGTTTCGACGAGGTCGGCGGCGGTGAAGTACCGGACCTTGTGCCCAGCATGAATCGCAGCGACCCCCAGTCCGATCAGGGTGTGGGACTTGCCGGTCCCAGCCGGTCCGATGATCGCCAGATTCTGTTGTGTGCGAACCCATTCCAGGCTCGACAGGTAGTCGAACACCTTGGGCTGAATCGACGATGCGGCCACGTCGAAGGACTCCAAGGTCTTGGTGACCGGGAACCCGGCAGCCTTGAGCCGGTTGACGACGTTGGAGGCATCCCGTGCCGCCAGTTCGGTCTCGACGAGGGTCCGTAGCACTTCTTCGGGGGTCCAGCGCTGGGTCTTGGCGGTGATTAGGACTTCGGGGGCGGTGCGCCGGATCGCGGCGAGCTTGAGCCGCCGCAGCCCGGCGTCGAGATCAGCGGCGAATTGCGGAGTGGACAGTGGTGCAACGGGTTTGGTTGCCTTGGCTGGCGTGCCGTTCATGACGTGGCACCACCGTCTGCGGCCGGGTTGACCGTGTAGGCAGCCAGGGATCGGGTCGGGGCGACTGGGAGGTCCAGGATCAACGCATCCCCGGCGGGGCGGGGCTGCGGCGTTCCGGCGCCGGCGGCCAGGATGGACCGCACGTCGATCGCGCGGAACCTCCGGAACGCGACCGCCCGGCGAAGCGCGCCGACCAAGGCGTCGGTGCCGTGGGCGGCGCCCAACGCCAGTAGGACTTCCAGTTCGGAGCCCAGCCGAGTGTTGCCGATCGCGGCGGCCCCGACCAGGAATGCTTGAGCATCCTCGCCGAGTGTGCAGAACTGTTGCTCAGCATGAGTTTTGGGTCGTGGTCCGCGGCTAGGTTCCGGGCGGGGACCGTCGTAGTGATCGTCGAGGACTGATGCGCTGCCTGGGGCACCCAGTTCGTGCTCAGCCACGATCACCCCAGTCGCGGGCTCCACGATGCACAGCGCGCCGTGATCGACGACGACGGCCACGCTGGTCCCGATCAGTCGGGTGGGCACCGAGTAGCGGGCCGAGGCATACCGGACACACGACAGCCGGTCGACCTTGCGGATCACCGACGGTGCCCCGATTCGAAGTTGCAGCGACGGCAACGGTTGCAGGAGTTCCCGTTCGATCAGCAGTTGCTCATCGGGGACCGCACAGATCTCCGAATGCACCGCGGCATTGACCTCCAGACACCACGCCCTGGCCGCAACGTTGGCAGCACGCAGATCAACCGGCACCCCGGCGATGGCGGCGTCGGTGAGCAGCGGGACGGCGAGGTCGCGTTGGGCGTAGCCGCACAAGTTCTCCACGATGCCCTTCGATTTAGGGTCGGATGCATGGCAGAAGTCCGGCGCGAAACCGTAATGACCTGCCAGCCGGACGTATTCGGCGGTAGGGATCACCACGTTGGCGACCACGCCGCCCTTCAGACAGGCCATCCGGTCGGCCAGCACCCGGGCCGGGACACCACCTATCCCGGCCATCGCTTCGGCGATCAACGCCAACGTCGTGGACGCCTTCTGGTCGGTGGCGAACGCGACGAAGCGCCACCGGGAGAACGCCAGCACTGCGCAGAACAGGAACAACCCGGGTGCGGCTTGGGCCCAGTCGATCACCAGATACTCACCCGGTGACCACACCGCCGGGCGACGTCCCCGGTGATGTTCGTTGCGCCACAACACCTTCGCCTCAGCAACGAGGCGACGGAAGTTGCGTGCCGACCCGTCGTAACCGGCGGCCTTCGCGATCGGCAACATCCGCTTCGCCGACATCCGACCCGCCGACTTCTCGACACGCTCGGCGACCAGATCGGCCACCGCATCGTAATTGTGGGCCCGCTCGACCCGCGGCGGTGCGCTCTCACCGGCTTCGAATTTCTCGACGACTTTCTTGACGGTCCTATGGGTGGTGCCGCACAGCTGCGCGGCGCCGCGGTATGACCCGACTTGTTGATAAGCAGAAATGATGTCCATGCGGTCCCTCGCAGACTTCAATGGAACTCCCCGGTGGTGACGATGAGTGGTTGGCACCTTCACCGTCACCACCGGGGCCCGCAGTTCCTGATCGACACGACGAACACGGGGTGGGTACTTTTATCCGGCCACCAGCGGATACCTCCACTTGGCCACCAGTGGGTACTTTTTCATGGCCACGGACACCTGCCGGACCTTACACGCGATGTGAGCGGCGCCATACGCTGGCGCTACGAATGGATTAGGTCACTAATGTGAAGGATCACCACATGACCGAGATGCTGACCCAGATGCAGGCGCTTCCCAGTGAAACTCCGCTCGAAGACGAGGCGTTGGCGGCTTACGAGAAGAAGTTTCGGGAGGACAACACGATTTGGGCTGAGTTGTTGCAGGAGAACCTCGACCGGCTCGGGCGCGGCTCGTTTTCGCTGCACTGGATGAACACCGACAAGGCCAATTGGGGTGTTCGCGCGCGCCCGAGTTCGCGGGGGTTGACCTATACCGACATCAACCGCCCGCCAGCCTACGGCACGCTGCCCGAGCACACGACGTGGCGCAACTTCGCCCCGCGCGGCTCTGTGCGTGAGCCCTATGTTGACCAGATGCCGACCATCGACGCTTATGACATCCTCGACAAGAAGGAGGCCTGGGCGGACAACGTCATGACGCTGTATGAGGAGGCCAAGGCACGGCAGTGGAACTCCACCAGCGATATTCCGTGGAACGAGCTGGAGCCCGCCAGTGAGGATCTGGAGAAGGCGGCGTGCCAGCTGGCTACCTCTTTGACGGAGGTTGAGTTCGTCGCCGGTGACTTTCCGTCGCGGTGGGTGTATCGCACCTCACCGGATTTCTACGAGGTTAAGAACTTCCTCGTGACGCAGATGATGGACGAGGCCCGCCACATGGAGGTGTTCCGAAAGCGTGCCCT
The DNA here is from genome assembly GCF_034555895.2 of Mycobacterium europaeum. Lineage (NCBI taxonomy): Bacteria > Bacillati > Actinomycetota > Actinomycetes > Mycobacteriales > Mycobacteriaceae > Mycobacterium > Mycobacterium europaeum. Next base: position 5,764,240 of record NZ_CP157315.1, on the reverse strand, counting down.
CGCCGGCGGGGGAGGCTTGTTGCACGCCAGCCCGGCCCTGGAGTGGGCACTGAAGGCGATCCTCGAGTCGCCGAGCCACACCCAGGGCACGTTCCTGCTGAACGTGCTGGGCGAAGGGCTTGTCCTTACGATTTTCCGGGCCGGGGAGTACCTGTCCAAGACGCATGTCGACAAGGAGATCTTCCGGCGCTGCATGCAGGACGAGGCCCGTCACGTGTCGTACGGGACCCTGGAATTGAAGAACTTCCTCGACAGCTCGACTGATCGGGAAAAGGCGCTTTCGGATATGCATCGCTTCGCCGATCTTGGCGAGCAGATCATCCTCACCGCACTGAGCAGTCCCGGGCTGTTGGAACCGCTGGCCGTTCTTATGGGCGGTGGAGTGGACAAGATCGACGAAGGTATGGAGGGTGTGTCGTTCCTGTGGGGGACGATTATTGAGGAGTACCTGCAGCGCTGTGAGCGGGCCGGGTTTGACCGTCGCGAGAAGGTGACGATCCCCTTGGAGATGCCGTGGACGGCGTAAGTACGAGCGCAGATCTTCCTACCGTTGAGTGGTTCACCAGGCTGGCGGAGGTCAGTAAGGCTGACCTCGCCGAGTTCCGTAAACTCGGCGAGGTCGACTGCCGGTTTGCCGTCAACATCTTCGATGGCGGCCCAGATGGGTCTGCGTTGATTGTCCAGCTCACGTTCGACGGCTTCGAGGTGAGCGAGATCAAAGAGATCAGCGACACAGGGTTGGAGTCGATGGATTTCGTCATCGAAACCGACCGTGATTCGTGGCTGGACATGGTGGACAACATCCGCGCCGGAGACGGCCGACCGGACCTCGATCACACCCTCAACGCCTTGAGCATGGCGTCGACGCCGATACGGGTCTGGTCATCTGATCCTCTGGGCAAGGACATGTTTTTCCGCTACAACCAGAGTTTGCAGCATTTCATCAACAAGAGCGCTCGGCTGTGAGTCGCCGCTGAAGAAAAGGAAAGAGCATGAGCGGCACTCGGCGAGGCCATTTCTACATCGATGACACGTGCATCGGGTGCGGAGCGTGTGAGCACTCGTGCCCGGGACGGGTCGATGCCATATCCAAGAAGGCCGACGATTTCCTGGGCCGATTCGTCATCGACCTCGATGAATGCATCGACTGCGGGAAGTGCGTCCCGCTGTGCCCCGTCGATTGTATTCACGACGGGCGGGTCGAGGCGGCATTTGTCCCGGACAATGGCTACACGAAGATCGGAAAGCTATACGACTGGGCAGCGCGCAAAGATAGCTGATACATCAAAAGATCCAGGAGCTGAGGGATTGGCATCAGATTGGTGGCCGGGGCCACGTGTCGCGCGGCCGCTTGGCGCGGAGGTTGATTCTGACCTCTCTGCCAAAATTCGGACAGGCGATAGCTGTGGCTTCGACCCACAATGTCAGCTGCCGCATGAGCTCCCGCCGCGTCGCCGTCAGCTTTGCCGATCTATCACGACATCATCATCGTGGTTTTTCGGTCAGACCTCGCGGCGTCCCGACCATCACCACCCCATCAAATGACTAGGAGTTGTGTCATGGGCGTTTTCAAAGACGGCGTCGAGGCAACGAAGTACATTGCCGGGATCTTCGAGGAGGCGGTGGACGATGAGTCGATCGCCGATCAACTAGCGGCATCCGGTGTTGTGCTGCAGCTCAACTGCTCTGACCCGGATATCCAGGTTACGGTCGACATGCCTAATAAGAAGGTGTTCACCGGGAACTGTGACATCAAGCCTACCGTAGCGATGTTCATGACCTCTGACATGGCCAACCGGTTTTGGCAGGGCAACCTCAATCTCGCTGTCGCGCTGGCCAAAGGCCAGGTCCGCGCCAAGGGGCCGGTTCCAAAGATCCTGAAGCTTATTCCCGTCGCCAAGAAGCTTTTCCCGCGGTACGAGGAGCTGCTGCGGGCTGAGGGCCGTACTGACCTGCTGGTTGTTTGACGCGCGTCGACAAGTCGTCAAGCTGTATGGCGTACATCAAGCTCCTCGAGCGTAGATGTTCGAACGGGCCGGATAAGCGTCGGCCTGGTCGCTGCGACCGGCGTCTTGGTCCGCGCCGCACTTGAAGCCCTGCGCTACTAGGGTCCTGCGTCTGAAACCCGTTTACGGGTGTGGGGCAGGATTTCGTCGGGGTCATTTTCCATACCTGGGACTGTCTGAACAACGGTGGATCTGATCTTGGTCTGACACGCCGGGCGTGAGCTTGGCGGGAAGGACTGATGATGTCGGAAACACTCGACTTCGGAATGGCCATTGATCGTCAGCAGACTACTTTCCCGTGCTGACGACCGACGCCGCCGAATCGGCTCGACGGGGGACAAGTTTGTCCTGGTTCGTGGCGCGCTGGGTGCTCAACAGGCGAGTGCCCAGCCGCTGCAACGCCTCCACTGAGAATGGTTGTGTCATACGGCGGTTGACAGCGGGGGCAATGCGGAGCATGAAATAGCCCAGCCAGGCCTCGGTGCGCACCGGTACGACCGCGAGATCAAACCGTACAGCACGCACGGCGGCGCGAGCGACGAGGTCGGGACTCATCGGTGAGATCGGAAACTTCTCGCCAAATTCCTGGAGCTTCTTGGTGAACTGTTTTCCTTGTTCGATCAGTTCGTGGTTGACGCCGACAACCACCGCGCGATCACCTATATTGGTATTGATCACACCCGGGCATATCGCGCTGACGCCGATGCCTTTCGGTCCGAGCTCGAGCCGCAGGCATTCGGTCAGCATCTTCACGCCCGCTTTGGAAACCGAGTACGGCGACATAACCGGGGTGGGCGTGAATGCCGCCGCCGAGGCGATATTGACGATATGGCCACCGCCGTGTTCAACCATCTGGGCGCCGAAGAAACGGCACCCATGAACGACGCCCATTAGGTTCACACCGAGTTGGCGTTCCCAATCCGACGGACGCAGCTCTAAGAACGGGCCGCCCACCAAGATTCCTGCGTTATTGACCAGCACATCGGCGTATCCGTAATCGGCTAACACGCTGCGAGCGAGCGCCTCCCAGGCATCGGGGTCGATAACATCCAATTGCGCCGCCGACGCGCTGCGGGCATGACCACGGATCATCGCCGTGGTCGCTTGTGCCGCATCCAGATCGATGTCGGACACCACGACATGGGCGCCGAGCTTGGCAAACCTGATCGCTGTCGCCCGGCCAATACCGCTTGCAGCCCCGGTGACCACCACCACGCGTGGACGCAACCGATTGACCTTCACGCGTTCTCCTTCCTCATGGCCCCGATCGCACCCGGAAGCTTAACGCCCGTACTGTAGCGGTAGACATCAAGGTTGTAATGTCGGTTCTGCCAATACATTTCGCCATGCGTCGACGGCCGAAACGGTGAATCGCCCTGGCTGTTGATATAGTAGGTATTCGAATCCGCGCAGGTCGGAGTGAACAGAAAGTTCTTTTCCTGGCGCTTCAAACACTTCCGGAAATACTCGTCGTGGACTTCCTGACGTATCTCGCAGACCGTCGCGCCGCAGCGCTTCGCCTCGGCTATAGCGCGGCTCAGATGAGCCGACGTCGCTTCGATCATCCACAGATATGATCCCAGCACGAAGCCATAAGGCCCAGTGATGGAGAACATGTTCGGAAATTTGGGAACAGACACGCCTTGATACGACTGGTATCTCTGCTCATACCAGAACCGCCCGAGATCGATGCCGTCGCGCCCGATGACGGGAAAGGGTGGCACTGCACCCGTATCCCACAGCTTGAACCCGGTCGCGCATATCAACACGTCGACCTCGTGCTCTACACCATCCACTGTCCGCACCCCCTTCCTGGTTATGCACTCGATCGCATCGGTGACCAGGCTGACATCTTCGCGGTTGAATGTGCGGAGGTAGTCGTTTGACATCGATGGGCGCTTGCAGCCCAAGCCATAGTGTGGGATCAGCTTCTCCCGAATTACTGGATCCTCGATTTGCCGACGCATCCAGCGGCGTGTAGCTAGCTCGAGCAGCTGGCGAGTCCCGTTCACTAGCCACCCTGGACCGACCCACATCCCCGCCATCCCGATCTCAGTTGCGACAGTGCCCACCGTGCGGATAGCCGAGCGGATTCGTTTACGGCCCAGGACCCATCGGCCGACGGACTTGATCTCCATATCCGGTTTGGGGAACACCCAGATCGGCGTTCGCTGGAAGACGGTCAGATGTTCGACCTCGTCAACGATGGCCGGGACAAGCTGGAGCGCCGTGGCGCCCGTGCCGATCACCGCGACGCGCTTACCGGCCAGCACCACGTCGTGATCCCATAGCGCGGTGTGCACGAGCGCACCCCCGTACTCGTCCAAACCTGGGATATCGGGCATCTTCGGGCGTTCCAGGCCGCCGACCGCCATTACGACATATCGGCTCGTGATCTCCTGGTTGCCGGCGGCGGTCAATCGCCATAGACTGTTGTGCTCATCAAACACCGCCGAGGCGACGGTGGTGTTCAACCGAAGCTTCTCACGCAGGCCGTATTGGTCCACGACGTCATCGGCGTAATCCCGAAGCTCGTCACCCGGAGCGAAGATCCGCGACCAATCACCGCGCTGCTCGTAGGAAAAGCTGTAGACAAACGACGGAATATCCACCGCCACACCCGGATATGTGTTCGCATGCCAGGTGCCGCCCACCCGATCCCACTTGTCGACGATGACAAAGTCGTGAATACCTCTCCGTTGCAAGGCGATACCGGCGCCGATACCGCCGAACCCAGCGCCCACAATGACGACGTCATGGTCAGGAGTGACACGCTCGGCAGCAGGTAACTGTTCAATCTCGACTTTTGTACTCAATTCGGGCTCGCCGGACTTGCTGCTACTTTTGGTAACCCACAAGGGTGCCATGGGTCCCGAACAGTTCCTGCTGCCACTTGTTCAGCAGCGCACGGGTGTCGACATCGTCGGGATGAAAGCCGGGTTTCATGTAGATGCGCAGGTCGGCCATCAAACCCTTGAGCAGCGGGCCTCGAAACACAGCACGCGCTTGACGCGTCACTTTGATCGGATGCCACCCTTTAGGGTCCGTCGCGATGGACAGCAACACGCCGATCGTTATCACCGGGATGGCCAGAACGTATAAAACCCCCATCACACCGATGCGAAGCCACTCCGGCCCGCGGACCGACCGGTAAACGTCGAAGGCAACCGATTTGTGCTCCAGCTCTTCCACCGCGTGCCAGTTGAGCAGGTTTCGCACCTCGGGATCACCAGGGATCTTCTGTAACTCCTCGCCTAGCATTCGCTCAGCCAGCGTGGCAGTGAAGTGTTCAGCCGCTGCAGTGACCGCCAGGGGTACCCGCGCGGGCAGCAGGTTTTCGATCCGCACCAACAGCCGCTGCCGCCGACTATTGGCATCGAACATGAAAAAACTGACCAGGGGATAGCCCCTGTCCACCAATTGCTCGTTGAGCCGGCGGTGTTCCTGCCCATGCACCGACTCCTGACCAATGAATCCGGCCACCCGCTTCTTTAACTCCGGATCGGTCACCCGATCGGCGAAGCGCCGGACCGACCTGATAAATAATTCCTCGCCGGGCGGAAATATGCCCGACAGCAACGCCACAAGGTGGCTAAGCACGATGTCGCCCTCAACGAAGTGACGCTGCATCGGCTGCGGATCACCGAATGAGAACCGAATCCGGCGAGTTTTCGGATACGCCTTTTTTGCTGGTCTTTCCGGTGCCATTCCTGTGTTCGCAACTGCTGCGTGACTAGCTACCATGACACTCTCCTTTGTTTTGAGTGTGGTGGTCGGTCACTTCAGGTAGCCGACCAGGGCCCCCTCGGTGCCGAAGAGTTCCTCCTGCCATTGCTCCAGCAACGCGTTGGTGTCGATGTCGTCGGGATGAAATCCCGGTCGCAGGTATTGCCTGAGCTCTGGGATCACGCCACGAAGAATGGGGCCGCGGTAGAGCCGATAGGTCTCACGCACCAGTCGCACTGGCTGACGGCGCGCTTCGGGATCCCGCGCCACCGAACAAGCCAGTACGGCGGTTATGAGGAGGAGCAGAAGGGGGATCATTACCGCCATCACACGTCGACGCACCCGCTCGGTACCCCGCACCGAGCGGAATACATCAAAGGCAACCGACTTGTGCTCAAGTTCCTCCAGCGCATGCCAGTTCAGCAGGTTCCACACCTCCGCATCACCCGGGATCGCCTGGATCTCCTCATCGCCGAGCAGCCGCTCAGCAAGTACGGCGGTGAAGTGTTCTGCGGCTGCTGTCACCGCCAGCGGAATCCGGGCCGGCAGCACCTCCTCGATGCGTTTCACCCAATCAACAAACTTTTCGGAATCCCACCACCCAATCGGATACCCCATGTCAACGAGCTTGTCATTGAGCGCCCGATGCTGCTGGCCATGCACCGATTCCTGACCGATAAACCCGGCCACCCGCTTCTTCAACCCAGGGTCGGCGATCTCATCGGCAAACCGGCGCACCGACCGAATGAACAACTCCTCCCCCGGCGGGAACGACCCCGACAAGTTCGCCAGAAAGTGGCTGAAGATGATGTCGTCGTTAACGAAATACTTGCTGCCCTGGGCAAACGGGAAACGTATCCGCCGGGTCGTCGGATACCGAGACCCCTCACTCACCGCATTTGCAGTGGTCGCTGCCTCTTGCACTATGTGGTCGCTCGTCATAACAAGATACCCCTTCCTCGAACACCCGGTTTCCGATACCGACAGTACTAGGTGTTTAGTGAGACGTTACTGCGGATCGACAGGGCGCGCAAGACTCCGCAATGACGTGTAGAAGCGCTGCGTTTGAGAGCCGCATCACACCGCCGCGTACGCTGTCACCTCCACGACTCCTGCCTTTAAACTGTTTTGACAATCGGCCCAAACCGCAGTACATAGTACTAGTCGTTACGTATACTGTTTGTTCGGAAAATTGCTTACTCGGAAGCAGGGAGCGTTCAAGCTGGATACCGGCATCGAGGCTCTCAGCAACCACTCGTACGGCGCGTAACAGGGAGGCTCGCGTTTCATGTTCCGGGATACCTAGCGGTTCTAGCTGCTCTACGGGCGCCTGTGGCGACGGTGAACATCCCGGACGGGATTGGCACCCAGCGCCATGCCGTGTAGTGCAGTGGACTCTGGTTGTTACAGAAGAGGATGGGGGCGGTGTCAACGATCTGCGGAACCGGCCGTCGGCCAGTCCAAATACATTCGGAGGCGATCAGTTTATGAAGGACTTCACCAATAAAGTGGCAGTAATCACCGGCGCTGGCTCAGGTATCGGCCGTAACCTGGCGTTGAGCTTGGCTGAACAGGGGGCGCAGCTGGCGCTGTCGGACATCGATACGAGCGCGCTGGCCGATACCGCTGGTCGATGCGAGAAGGTCGGAGCTAAGGCGGTGCCGTTCGAGCTCGATGTAGCCCAACGGCCGGCAGTTTACGAACACGCAAAGAATGTCGTCAGTGAATTCGGCAGAGTGAACCTTGTTTTCAACAACGCGGGTGTGGCACTCTCGGCCGACGTGGCCGACATGGATTGGGACGACTTCGAGTGGCTGATGGGCATCAACTTTTGGGGGGTGGCCCATGGCACCAAGGCATTCATGCCGCACCTGATCGCGTCCGGCGATGGCCACATCGTCAATGTGTCATCGGTTTTCGGGTTCGTCGGGATTCCGTCACAAAGCGCCTACAATGCCGCCAAATTCGCCGTCCGCGGCTTCACCGAGGCCCTACGCCAAGAACTCCGGGCCGCCAGGCATCCGGTAGGTGTGACCTGCGTTCACCCGGGCGGGGTGAAGACCAACATCGCCGGTCACGCCCGAGGGCTGCCCGACGGCTCGGACCCCGAAACGCTTAGCCGCCTTTTCCATAGGATCGCGTTCACCAGCCCCGAATCAGCCTCGAGGGCGATACTGCGTGGGGTCAAGAAGAATAAGCCGCGGGTGCTGATCGGTCCTGACGCAAGAGTTTTCGATGCCATTCCCCGAATCCTCGGCCCTCGCTACGAGGACATCATGGCGTCGTTCTATCGCACCGGGCGCTACGGTGCGGGGCGTCGACTCGCCGAACGCCTCGGCCTGCCCAGGTAGTAAGAGCCAACCCTGACGACTGGCGAAATGATTTGCTGGTGGAGCCACAACGTTGGCATACCTGCATCCTCGTTACCAAGGTCAGGAGCCTCCGGGATTTGCAGGACGATTCATCTGGAACGACAATCCTCGACCCTACGTCTGGATCAGAACCGCCGACCAAATCCTGGCAGCATCAGCTAACTACTGCTCCAAATTAGTGACTCACAACGCTAGGCGACCGCGACCAGGTGCTGGCGCTGCGGCTCGCAGCGATAACGCGACGGCTTGCCGTTGATCTTGCAGATCCGCCACACCATTCGCGCGATCGGGTTCATCAGCCCGGTGTCGTAGCACAGCATCCGCACGTCACCGAACATGTCACGCAGCGCCTTGCGCGACTCCAGGGACCCGAAGAACACCTGCTTGCGGACCTCGCGCGGGATGTCGAATTCCTGCCAGAAGGCCTTCGGCGGGACCACGATCGCCGAGCATGCCACCCGCATAATCACCGGCACGTATAACGACAGCCAAAACCGCTTACGCCGCGGTAAGTGCGGCACACGCTTACGCAGATACTCGTGAGCAAACGAGATGTGCCGAGCCTCTTCGGCCACGTGGATGGACATCACCCGCTCCATGATCGGGTGCAGTTCCTTGCCCTCACGTAACACGTTCTTCTGAGTGTGGTCGATGGGTTCCTCACCGGCGAGGATGCCGAACCAGAACGGGATCGGCAGAGGGCTAGCGACCAGCGGGATCAGCGGCGAAAGCCACTTCAGCTGCCGCCGCATCCCAGGCACGTCGGCGCCGATGTGGTTCACCATCTCCTGAAACATCATGGTGTGGTTGCACTCTTCGACCGCCTCGTGCAGGCAGTACCGGTACTCCGGGGACCCGTTCGGCACCCAGAACGCGTACCCCATCAGGCCGCGGATGAGGACCGACTCGAAGTGCAGCCCCACCTTGGCCACATTGGCCTGACGCCACATGCCGATCCTGATTTGGCGTTCCTCCGACTGCGCCTGATACCACGGGTGCCGGCCCAGCGGGTCAGTCGCCGGCAACTTCCAGCGGGGGTCGTTGTCGACTACCGCGTACTCAGGTGCGGTCCAGTCGATGTCGATGTATGGGTTGAAATTGCGTCGCACTGAGCCCTCAGACAGGACGCGCAGCACGTCGGCATACTCGGCGTCGTCCAGCACGTCCATGTTGCGGCGCCAACGCCGCACCAACCTCGTCCGAGCGATCTTCTGGGCCATCGCCAGCCTCCTACCGAAAGTTCACATCAGAAAAGCTACTGATACGGTACCGCTGGTATCGCCAACTTTTCAAAAGCCTGTCCATTTAAGGGCTTGTACCCGCCGCAACAGGTTCGGGCCGTCGCGCAGCCACGCCACCACGAGCCTATTGAAAGTCATTTTCATTACGATATCGCCCGCTCCTAGCTCGCTTGGCAGGGGCGCGGGCACCGATGTCGCCGGAGCCGAGGTTGGGGGCATCAGCGATCAGTAATTTGTACACTATCCCGCTCGTCGCGTCCTCGAGGCACGCTCCAGCCGCTGTGTTCAAGCAGTGCGGCCGAAGTGAACCATCCTATGCACCCTCGGGGTTCTGTGAGCCGGCCGGTTGGTCGGTCACGTGTTGGGAATAGTACTGGGCTTCGGCTTCGGCGCGTGGGACTCGTCCGAGGCGGTGCATGAGCCGCTGCTGGTTGTACCAGGCGACATAGTCGGCGGTGACGTGTTCGACGTCGGACAGGGTGTTCAGCGGGCCGCGGCGAAACGGGGAATCCGCGCGCCATCATCTCCTCACTGCACACTCACACCTGTTCATCTCAAGGTGCGGCCGCCCGCGGATAACGCATGGGGACAACGATTCTGATCCTCGTGCTCAACTAGCGGCAACAGTGAAGGGCCCAACAGCGGCATCCGACGCCCGGCTCGATGCACGGCCTCGTAGGACCACAGTTGTTAGACGGCGTCGACAGGCGACCACTGCATAATTTTCATCTCCTGAGGGCGAGCGCCAGGTCAGAATGGCTCGTCCGCTGAACTACCACTTGGGCCTCCCACAACTGTGGCTCTACCGACCAGGACCAACTTTCTGACGGCAACCCACGTTCACATGTGAGCGGAGGCCCCAGCCCCCCATACCCGTCTAACCCGCCCAGCATAAGGCGGCAGTCGTCTGCCGCCAGCATGCCCTACAATTCCCAGCAAAGGTCAGCACCGCAAGGACTTCGGCCCATTCTTTGGCGGCTGCGGCCGTCTTTTCGTGACGACCTTCGGGCGCAGCGTGTCCTTGAGTGCGTTACGCACGTGATTGCGACGCCAGCCGGTGATGGCGCACAACTGGTCGAGATTCCGGCCATTGCCGGCCCTGTCCGTCCCCACGTAGCGGTTACGATCGCCTCAGCACCACCTTGCGTTGACTCACCTTCAGTACCACCAGCTGGGCCTATCCAGCGCGTTATCCTTGGCTGATCAGGTGCGCCGCACGCGCGCATTCTTAGCTGACGCGACGAGCGGGTCTACCCACGCATTTGCTGAGTCCAGGCGGCGTCTTGACAAGGCGCCCGGAGCGGCACAAAACTGGTGTCATGCGCCCACACTTAGGGCCAGTGCCACCAGTTTGTGGTTGCGGATCCTGCTGGCTCCCGCGCGTGCGGTCGCCGATGAGGCTGGTGCCATTCGGCGGCTCAGATGTGCTCACTCATGGTGCTGTCGCTGTAGTCACGAGAGCTGGCAGCGGCATTGGCCGCGGCTTTGGCGTTGAGCTTGCTCGTCGGGGTGCGCGGGTGTCTGCGCCGATATCGATCCGGGACGGGCTAAGGAGACCGTTGGACTTGTCGTCCAAGCTGGTGGTCAAGGTTCGGACATTACCTGTGATGGCAGGCCGAGAGAATGGCGCCCAGGAGCTATACCGGTGGGCTTGGTGTCATCGAGTGGGTCGCGCGGTAAATAGCCACCGGGCGATTTGAAGAACCAGATCGGAGTAGGGAAATGGCGTTCGAATACAGCGATATGCTGCAAACGATTAAAGACCGACAGTGGGCGCTTGCCGACATCGATTGGGAAGCCCCAGGCGCGGAGTTGATTACCGACGAGCAACGGCCCCACCTCAAACAATTCATGTCAGATGTGGTGTGGATCGAGCATGTCGGAGCGCGTGCTTTCGAGGCGATGGCGCCTAAGGCGCCGTTCGAGGCGTTAAGAGAGATCTACCACTACTTCCACGCCGAGGAGCAGCGGCACGCTAATGCCGAACTTGCCCTCATGCATCGCTGGGGAATGCTCGAGCCAGGAGAGACACCTGTGCCGAATAAGAATATTCGGCTGGGGATCGAGTGGATCGACCACTATAGCGATGCGCTCCCGTTGACGGTGATGAGCTCTGCGATCCCGGCGTTGGAATGCGCCCTCGACGGCGCGTTGCTGAAGTTCCTTCTAGACGAGGTGGCAGACCCGTTGTGCGGCGAGGTCTTCAGTAAGGTCAATAGTGACGAATCTCGCCATCTTGCAGTGGGTTTCCAAGTTCTCAATGACCTCGGCGCCAGCCCGGTGCGGGTGCACGTGATCGAGACGGTGGGGTCCATTATTGATCCGAGAATTCTCCTCGGCTCCCTAATGTATATACCGCTGCTCACCAGGATGATGGCTAACCTCACTGCGTGGGGCCTCTCGGAGGAGAAGCTATACAACGCGGTCACACGCTACTCGAATATCGGCGATCGAAGCGAGTTCACCCGCCGAATTCCCGCTTATCACATCCTTCGGACGCACATGTCTGCGACTATCAACCGCGCTCAACCTTTCCATTTCTTTTCCCAGGGGCTAGGTACCCTTGTCGACCATTTCCCCGTCCAGGTGTTCGGCAAACTGCCCTCCTGGGCTGGGGACATGACATACGAACCGGTTTCCAAGTGACCGATCAATCGACCGTTCTGATCGTCGGTGCCGGCTGGGGGTCAGCGAACCGTTTGCCGGCTCTTCCGGAAATGGAGTGCAGGTAAACGCTGCGGCGACTTGTTGATTGGGTCGTGTCGGTGAGCTAATACGGGCGGCGGGCAGAGGATGCAGGTTCCTACACCTTTGTCGTCTGCCTTCTGGGGAGTCCTGTGTCCGAGCCTACGTCTTGTTCTGCTGCTGTTGTTGCCGACACGATCGTGCGCACGGTCGAACTTGGGGTGACGATCACCGATGCTGCTGTCGACGGCGAGGCCACGGTGGTGTTTTGCAACTTGCTCGATGATGGCCAGCGGCATTGTCCGGGCTGCCGTCGAGACGTCAACCGTGACACTGTGATCCGCAACGTGACTGATGTGCCGGTGGTCGGGCATCCACTTCGCCTGCGGGTGCCGCGCTACCGCTGTGTCGACACCGCCTGTGAGCGGGAAGTGTTCGCCCACAACACCTCTGCGCTAGCGCGGCCAGGATGGTCGACCACCCGCAGATGCGCCCGCTACATCTGTCACCGGCTGATGATCGACCACGCCACCGTCGCCGCGGTCGCCCGCGAGCTCGGCCTGTCCTGGGACACTGTCAACACCATCGCCATGGACGCCACCCAGCTGATCGTGGCCAACGACACCGGCCGACTCGACGGCGTGCGGGTCATCGGGGTTGATGAGCATCGCTGGTCACATGTGCGTCGACCCGACTCAGAGGGCTACGTCACCGTCATCATCGACCTGACTCCCGTGCTCGATGGCACCGGCCGTGCGCGGCTGCTCGACCTGGTCCCCGGACGTTCGGCAGCCGCCTTGAGCAGCTGGCTGTCTGAGCAGAGCTAAGCGTTTCGCGAACAGGTGCAGGTCGTGGCGATGGACGGGTTCGGCGGCTACAAGACCGCGGCGACAGATCAGCTGCCTGAGGCCACCGCGGTCATGGACCCCTTCCATGTCGTCGCGCTGGCCGGCGCCAAGCTCGACCTGTGCCGCCAGCGCATCCAACAACAGACATGCGGGCACCGCGGCCGCACGGGTGACCCGCTTACCTTGTGCGGGGCACGTTGCGCACCCGCTATCCGCTGCTCAATGCGCACCAAAAAGCCCGACTGGAAGCCGTTTTCACCGATGAGGCCCACCTCGCGGTCCAACTGTGCTGGAGCTTCTACCAACGCCTGATCGCCGCCTACGCCCACCCCGACCGCCGCCGCGGCAAAACCATGATGACCACGATCATCAACACCCTGCGCCATGGCGTCCCCGACGAGCTCGAGGAACTGGCCCAACTCGGCCGCACTCTATGGCGCCGCCGCAACGACATCCTGGCCTTCTTCGACCACCACGCCTCAACGGCCCCACCGAAGCGATCAACGGCCGACTGGAAGCACTGCGCCGCAACGCGCTGGGATTCAGAAACCTAACCCACTACCGATGACGCTCACTGCTGCACAGCGGAGCCCTGCACTCACTCGTCAACGCACTCTGAATTACGAAGAGCCGCTTTGGCGTGAAGAAGGACTGCGCGTACCGCAGCGGTGACGACGCAACCGCCGCGGCAGTTCCACCGCGCCGACCACGGTCGCCGATGCGGCCAACCGGGTGTGGGCGGTCGACTTCCAGTTCGATGTCACCACCGATGGGCGGCCGCTTCACCGAGGTTGAGGTCCTAACATCTCCTTCCAACCGTCGTCTCCTATTTTGGCCGAATCTTCGATGGTGTATTTGACGCCATCGGGCCCTAGGAACTCGCCGCTTTGCGGACTATAGATAGCTGCAGCACCGCTAGGAATGTAAATGCACGGGTTCGGCTGCTGACCGTTGCACTGGACGCTCCCAGAACCTGGCCGTTGCAGTGGATCGCTTCGTGGAGGAGGCGTCCCCGTCACCCGGTCGGAAGGAAGCGGATTGATGCCGGTATCGACCGACGGAGCCGGTATGACCAAGCCGGGTTTCACCGGCTGATCACAGCGCGCCGCAGGTGCGGGGCAGCTTAGAATCTGGTTCGGATCCCCGTACCAAGGATTGGTCCCCAGCGGGACATACGGCTCTTTGCTGCGGCATTCGCGCGGCGTGGCCGCGCGCTTGCCGGGAACATCGACACAGGGATAATTACGCGCGCCGCGGACCGCGTTTTGTGCCTCCATCGGAATCTTGCAGTATCGCGTGGTCAAAAGCCCGGGAGTCTCGTCCACAAAGGATCGCCATTGCGATGCCGGCAAGAACCCCGTCAGGCAAGCAGGGGTCATATTTATTGGCGTTTGGAACGAAAGAGAAAACGTATGTGGGTAAGCAGCGGTCACTGTCTCACCGAATGCGGGAATTTGCGGAAGTATGACCAGCAATTGCTCTACATTCTTGTTGTACCGCTTGAGCAGATCGGCCACAATCGCAACATTTGCTAGGGTCTGCGGCAAAGTTTCGCGAACGTCGCCGAGCACGGCTTTAATCTGATCGGCGGTCGGCGCAACCTGGCCCAGGATGCTCTTGAGCTGTTTGTCCTTTTCCGCGGCCTGCGCGTCGAGAGTATTTAAGTTGTGCGCCCACCGCTCGATGGGATCACGCGAGTTGGCCTGGCTGTCGATGATCGGTGCTGCGTTTTGGACGATATCGTTGACGTCGCTAAGGTTTGTTTTGAAATCCCCAACGATCGATTGGGTCGAGTCGACTAGCCGCTGCAGGGCTGGGCCCAGGCCGCCGACCGCTTGAGCTGTCTCATCGAGTAGTCCGGCGATCTTGTCTTTGGGCAGGACGTCCAATGTATGGTTAACGGTATCCAGGGTCGGGCCAATTCGTTTAGGCACCGTGCTGTTAGTGATGGTCTGGCCGGGCGAGAAATACTTGGCCGGATTCTGCGCGGATACTAGGTCTATGTATTGTTCGCCGACCGCCGACACCGAATGCACGTTCGCCGAGGAGTCAATTGGGATTTTGTACTGGTCGCTGATACGCAATGTGGCCCGAACTCCTTGTTCGGTCGGCTCTACCCGAGTTACCTTTCCCACGGTGATTCCGCGGTAGGTGACGTTTGCAGTGGGATAAAGCCCTCCCGACGTGGGTAAATCCACCTCCAAACTGTACTGGCCCATCCCAACGACGCTCGGCAACCTCAGATAATGCCACCCAAGAACGCTCATGGCGAGCATCGTGACGATAGTGAACACGGTTAGCTGAAGGCGAAGGCGTCGAGTCAACATGCTGCCTACTCCTCGTCACGCTCGGGGGGTTCGTCGGCGGGGTTGGGTGCGAACCTGACATCGGGAAGCATGGTGTTCGGATCGCGGCCCCACGATTGCTCAAGCGCTCGCAGTGCGCCGGAGAACCCGGTTCCGGTGAGGAGCGCATTATCGATTGCACTCAAGGTGAGGTCCAAGGTTATCGAAACATTCATTGAGTCGCCGTGTACCACCTTCGGGATGGCGTCGGCGCTGAACGGGAGGGTCAAGGCAATCTTTAGCGTCTCGACCAGATCCATCGAAGCCCGGCTGAGTTGTTTCAGGGGACGCTGCAGTTGGCGCACGTCTTTATCCAAGTCGGGACGCGCCGCCGTCAAGGTCTGATTGAGGACGTCGCTAAACCGGCCCAACGCATTGGTCGCATCGAGGAACGGCTGTCGTTGTTCAGCGAAATGCTTTGCCAATGGGGGAAACTCGGTGAGAACGTGGTCCAGGGTGTCTGATTGCTTGGCTACATAAGTCAACAGCCGGTCTGTGGAGTCGATAGCGCGAGTGATGTCATCACGTTGCTCGTTTAGTCGGGCGGTGAAGGTGTCGAGCTTCTTGAGGAAATCATGTATCTGATCGGCCCGCCCAGTCAGCATGTTACGGACTTCACTTGCGATCACTTCGACGTTAGGGATGCCGCCACCGCGCAGCACCGCGGCAAAACTGGCCAGGACCCGCTCGGTGGTGGGATAGGCGGACGCATTCTGCAGCGGGATGATGTCGCCGTTCTTCAATAGTTGCGGTGATGGGTTGGCTGGCGACGCCAGCTCCACATGCTGTGAGCCGAGCAGGCTGGTCTGCCCGATCTTCGCGGTGGCGTTCTTCGGTAGCTTGACGCCCTTTTCTAGATCCAAGGTCAACGTCGCGATCCAGTTTTTCAGGCCGATTGCGCGTACCCTGCCGACAAAAACGTCGGCGACGCGTACCCGACTATTGGCATTCAAAGCCAGCGTTTCCGGCATCTGCACATAAATCGTATAAGAGCCGGATTCGCTTCCCGGGCCACCAGGCAGTGGCACATTAGCGATACCTCGCCAGCTAGCACACGAGGTAAGTACTGTAGCGGCCGCAAATAGCGCCACGAACCGTGACATTCCCGCCCGCATGCTCACTGGCCGGATCCTGTCGCGACTGATGCTGCGTCAGCGGCGGGTGGCGGGCCCGGCGGCGGTGGACCCATATTGGAATAGGCGTTGGGCGGCCCCGGCGGCGTCTGAAACCTTGATGGCGGCGGTGTCGTGTCCGGGCCTCCCATCAGCTCAGCGAGCGAGTCCGGTGTCAGCAAGCTTTCGGTAGCCGGTCCCACTGTGAGGCCTTGCTCACCGGGCGCTACGACCCAGCCGGGCTCGTGGTTACCATGTGACAACGGCGAGTCCGGCGCCCAAATCCCGGGGACCGTGGTGTCCTTGAACCCCGGCGGAGGCTGTAACCGAGGCTCGGAATATGCGATATGTTTGGGCAGTACAGCAGGAGTTTGGTACAGGTTGATGCCAGCCGGGGGTCCATTGAACTTGATCGCATCCAAAACCGGCGTCAAGTATTGTGCGCACAGTTCGGCAGACTCTTGGTATCCCATACGGCTGCCGGCCTGCATCGCGCTGCAGATGAACTGCAATGGGTTGGCAAAGTTTGGCAGGGCTATTGCACCTGTCAGCGCGCCGTGCGCCGGCTCATAGATTGCGAGGGCGTTGGCGGCAAAATGGGGGAAGACATGCAGCGCCGTTTCAAGCGCATTCAGCGGCTCGGGTTGAACCAGCGCGGTGGTCACATCGGCGAGGGTGTTGATGTCGTGGGTTAGCCCATCACGATTGTCCGCTAGAAGCTTTCGCAATGCGGGAAGCATATCGTCTACCTGTTGCAGTGCCTTCGCAAGCCCGGGATCTGAGCTGGTAAGTGAACTGGTAAATACGGCGAGGTCCTTATTCAAAGCGACGAAATTCCGATCATCTTTATATAGCGCGTTGACGAATAAGGCCATGCTGCGCAGCACGGCAAAGAAATCGGCACGCCCGTCATTTAGCGCGGTCAACGCTTGCGAAAGCCCGGTCAAAGTACTGTTGATCTCTTTGCCTTTGCCGGCCAAGCCGTCCGCGAAAGATTCGATGACTTCGCCGAAAGGCCCCTTGGGCTGCTCGGGCGTAGGTCCCAGCTTCGAGATAATGTCCGTGATACCATTGCGCAACTGATCCCATTCCACCGGCACCTGTGTTCGTTCGATGGGGATCACCGCATGATTTCCTAGCGATGGGCCGCCTTCATAGGGCGGTTCCAGCTGAATGACGCGCGAGGCGACCAGCGCGGGATTGAGGATCACCGCAGAGGCGTCAGCGGGCACTTTGTATTTTTTCTCGTAGTGGAAAGTCACCTTCATCTTGTCACCCGACGGCTCGACCTTGTCGATCGCGCCCACTCGCACACCCATTATCTGGACCTTGTCCCCGACATAAAGCGCGTTTGCCTCCGGGAAATACGCAACCACCGTGTTATTGGTCATTTTTTCGTAGAAATCCCGAGCAGCCAGCGTCGTAATAGACGCCAGCAGTATCACCAAGGACCCAACGATGATTGCAGTTCGCGAAAACTTCGGGAGTTGAATTTTGCGTATATCGAAAACAGTACTCAATTCTGGCTGCCTCCCGTCGCAGCGCCGCTGCCTCCTGTTCCGCCCGGGGTGATGAATGGGCCCGGCAGCTGCGGGCCCGGGCCCGGCGGGAATGGTGGTCCCGGGGGGAGTCCTGGCGCGAAGGTCGACGGCGGTGATGTCGGGCCGGCCGGCGCCAGGTTCTCGGTACGCGCGCCTGGTGGAGCTTTTACGGGAAGCCGCACCGGAGTGCCTGGCACATTCGGCGGGGGCTCGTCAGGTCGTCCGGCAATCGGGATACCGGGTGTTGGTGGCAGCCCATTAGGGTCGGGAGGTGACGTTTGGACGTCAAACGGCGCGATCGTCGACGGGCCACCGAAAGGGCCGGCGCCCAAACCCATGCAGGGAAGCGGGTTCCATGGCCGCGGCAAACCGTCCTCTGCGGGGGTGTAAGCGCACGACGCGCCTGGCGGAACCGCCGGTCCTGGATGGTCCGGGGTGCCCTCCCTTACCGGCGGAGCTGGCGGTGGCGCGCCATTGGGAAACCGGGTGCCGTTAGGATCGGGGAACTGGTAGGCGGGCAAACCAGCGCTGCGCCAGAATTGTTCAGGGTCGATCCCACGTTTCTTGAACGCCGCGTCGACCCAAGGCTGAGTCATCCAAAAAGGTGCAAGATTCAGCAGAGCCACCTTAAAGTAGGGACCCGACGCTACCGACTCCGCCAAAGCCGACGCATAATAGCTTACGTTAGGCGCCCACTCGACGAGATCTTTTTTGTGTTTGAGTAGCAGATCGCTAATCGTCCTCAATTGCTCGACAACGTTATGCAGATTCGGGTTGTCATCGATCAAACCCTTCAACTGGGCGGAAACGGCGGCGATATTGCCCAGCAAGCCGTCGATGGCACTCTTGCGCTCGTTGAACGCCGCCAGAACGATCTGCGTGTTAACCAAAATCCGATCGATTTGCTTGCTGCGATCACCGAGTATGCTTGCCACCTTCCTAGCGTCAGCAAGCAGCCGTTGGATTTGCTCGTCGCGTTTCCCTAGCGTGTCAGAGAACTTGGCCACACCATCCAGTGCTGCACTCAGATGCGGGTAAGTCTGCTCAACTGTCTGCGACAGCACATTCAGGGAGCGTTTGACTGTATTGATGTCCCAGCCGGTAGCCGCCTTCGTGACGTCGAAGAACGCGTCGTAGATCTGGTACGGGCTGGTGGTTTGCCCAAGCGGGAGTGTCGCATTTGGTTGGAGCACGCGGGAGCCTTGGGGATCGATCTCGAGCACTTTCTTCCCCAGGATGGTATCGGTACGGATCGCAAGACGGCTTTTAGATCCGATTGTATTGGAGCCGATGGAAAACTTCATGACTACATGGTTGCCATTGATCGTAAATCCCTGCACTTCGCCGACATTTACCCCAGCGATGCGAACTTTATCGCCCTTGTTCAGCCCGCCTGTGTCTTTGAACTCTCCGTAATAGGTTGCCTGGGCAAACAACATCGGAATGCTGGTGAAGCTTTGCCCTACTCCGGTCACCACCGCTGCAACGATGATTCCCATCGCCCCCATCCGATACGGATTGATTGCTTGAAGGGTTCTCACTTCGGAGTGCACCTCCCCGTCGGCTGACTCCAAAGCTTCACGGTACGGACGGGCCCGCCAGGCTGCAGGCCATCAACCTTCAGCGTGACGTCGCACGCGTAGAAATTGAAGAAGTCGCCATAAAGCCCCCCGATACCCGCGACACGCTTCGCAGATTGTGGGGCGTCCCGTAACACCCCGTCGACGTAGTCGAGCCGGTCAATTAGCGGTTGGAGGGTATTCTGCACATAGCCAACGGCCTTCTGCAGCAGTGGCCGATTGTCTGACAACAGATCCGCCAGCGTGCCGGCCACATTACCGATGTGCGCGACATTGGCCGCGAGCGGATCGGCTTGATTGCTCAACCCGGTGATCAACTTATCGACGTTGTCGATCGTTTGGTCGAATTCCTTGCGATGCTTGACCGTGGTCTCTAGCACGACGTTAAGGTTTGAGATGACTTCACCGATTGCCTGGTCACGTCCAGCGATCTGCGCGGTTAGTTGCGCCGTCTGGTCCAAGATATCGTTGATCGTGCCACCTTGGCCCTGAAACACAGTGACGATCGCGGTCGCAATCGTATTGACTTTGTCGGGATCGAGCGCGCGAAACACCGGCTTGAAACCACCGATCAGTGCATCTAAATCCAGGGCTGGCTCCGTACGTGACAGCGGGATAAACCCACCCGGCGGCAACACCCGATCCATCCCTTCACCGTCGCCGCGCTTAAGTTCTACGTAGCGCTGCCCAAGTAGGTCGGCATAGCGAATGGACGCGGTCGTCGACTGATAAAGCGGCACCGAACGGTCTACTTCGAAGTCCACACGCACCCGATGACCGCCCTCCGTGATCCGTACGCTGCTTACTTTGCCGATCTCCACCCCGGAGGCACGGACAAACTGGCCGGCGCGCAAGCCGCTCGCAGTACTGAATTCGGCCGTGTAGCTGGAGGTCTTGTTAAAGCGCAACTGGGCGAACACCACGACAATGATGACCGTCACGGCAATTAAAGTTAATACGGCAGTACTAAACTTCACTGCCGTAGCGGTGATTTTTTTCATGGGTTGATCGTGTTCTCCCCCCACTGGCGGCCCCACACGTATTCATTGGCCTGCGGTTGCGGGATTCCAAAGTGGGTGTATGGCGCGATGCTGGAACCGCTATCCGTTACCAAGTACGGAGCAGGCCACAGATCGCGGGTAATGGTCTTCCAGCATCCCGGTTTCCCGCCCGGTCCGCCGTGAGCATTCACTCGCGGCAAGTTGTCAGGATAGACGTACGCATTTGTTCCTCCCAAGATCGTGCCTGTTAACCTTACCGAGTAACCGTTGCCGCTCTCCCCATCCGTCACTTTCGGTAGCACATTAGCGCCATGGTGAAAAAGGCAGTAAAGCTCCGGACTGTAGGTGTCAAGCAGTTGAGTCACCGGCACCAGGTCGCTGACCGCATGCTGCAGGTCCGATCTGCTCTGGTCAATGATGTCGGCACCGGTGTTTCCAACCCCCACCGCGGCCAAGAGTGCGGCGTCCAGATCCTTCTTTTGCTGGTTGAAGGTACGCGCCGTGGTGACTGCGTTATCGAGGGCGCTCCAAAGATCCGGCGAGGCATCCCCGTAGATATCGGCTAAATCCGCCAACCGTTGAATATCATGGCGGATTTGAGGCATCTGCGGGTTGATGTCATCGAGTATGGTGTTTCCATTGATGATCGAAGCCCCGAATTTATCGCCTTGCCCATTTAACGCTGCAGCCACCGCCGAAAGCGTTAAGTTCACCTTGACCGGATCCACCTTCTCTGAAATCTGCATGACCGTCTCGAACAACGTGTTAAACTCCGTTGTTTCCGACCTCACCACAATTATGTCAGCCGGTGTAACCTTCCGGGCCACAGGTTGTTTGGGCGAACTCAACGACACGTACTTGTTGCCAAACACCGTGGTGGCTGTAATTTCGGCATTTACGTTTAGCGCGATCAGCCCGGCGTATTTTGGCGCAATTTCCAGCAGCAGCTTGGCCGCCGGCTTTCCGTCACGCTCCACCTCGCTGATGCTGCCCACCCGGCCGATCTCCACCCCGTTGTAAGTGACTTTCGCCCCCCGATCCAAGACCAAACCCGACCGGCTAGCCAATGCTGTTAAGGTTATCTTGGGTGTGAAGCCACCCCGGAACTGGACCCAGACGACGATCAGCACGACCGCGGTGATGAGCCACAAAGCCAGCCCCGCTAACTTTCGGACCGAAATAAGTCGCCGTAGCCGCTTGCTTGTGGTTGCCATAATAATTTACACCGTGAGATTGAAGTTGGGGTTGACGCCGTAAATCGCTAACGAAGCCATTAGCACGACCATTACGATGGCGATTAGCGATGCGCGCATCGATCTCCCGACTGCCACGCCGACTCCAACCGGACCGCCGCTGGCGTTGTATCCGTAGTAGCAGTGGTTCAACATCACGACTGCCGAAATGGCGACCGTCTCCGCAAGAGAGTACCAGAAGTCGTTAACCCTCAGGAAAGTGTTGAAGTAATGGTCATACGTTCCGATTGATTGCGCATAGAACAAAGTTGTCACCAGCTGGGCGGAAAAGAACGAGAGGAGGACCGCGACCGAATATAGTGGGATAGTGACGATGAAGGCGCCAATAACTCGGGTAGATACCAAATACGAAACTGATTTGATTCCCATCACCTCAAGCGCATCAATCTCCTCGCTGATCCGCATGGCGCCCAATTGCGCTGTAGCACCGGCCCCGACGGTCGCGGCTAAAGCAGTGCCAGTTACGATTGGCGCCACCACACGCACATTCGCTAGCGCGGCGAAGAAACCGGTGAACGCCTCAACGCCGATATTGCCTAGCGAGGCGAACCCTTGAATCGCAATCAGCGAACCGGCCGATAGCGTCACAAAGCCGATGATCGCCACCGTGCCGCCGACGGCGGCCATTGCGCCAGTGCCCATGCCGATCTCGGCGATCAGGCGCAAGACTTCCTTTCGGTAATTCTTTAGGGTAAACCCGAGATAACGGAGCACTTCGCCGACGAACAGCGCGACATCACCAGAGGCGTCGAGCGCACGGCCAGGAGCGCCGACCCATCCGGCGCCTAGCTTCCAAGCGCGTGGGAAACGTGATTGCACGACCGTCGGGGAAGCCAATCTCAACGCCCCGTTCCGAACCGCACACCAATGGTAGTCAGCACCACGTTGACCGCAAATAATGCGACCACCGCAAGAACCAACGTTTCGTTGACTGCTGTGCCCACCCCTTTGGCTCCCCCGCCGGCTGTCAACCCGCGGTAGCAACCCACCAGCCCGGCAATAAGCCCGAATAAGGTGGCCTTCACAATCGAGATCAGCACCTCGGGCAATCCAGTAATCAAGGTTAGGGTCGAAACGTATGCGCCGGCCGAAACATTCTGGATATACACACCGAACAAGAACCCGCCGACCAGCCCGATACTGATCACCGCGCCATTGAGCAGCAGGGCTACAATGGTCGATGCAACCACCCTGGGAACTACCAGTCGATGAATCGGGTCGATGCCCAACACCTCCATCGCATCGATCTCCTCGCGAATAGTCCTAGCGCCCAAATCCGCACAAATCGCAGTAGAACCTGCGCCAGCGACCACGAGCACCGTCACAAGGGGGCCCAGTTGAGTGACGGCGCCGAGCGCAGCCCCAGCGCCGGAGACGTCGGCGGCCCCAAATTCGGCCAATAAGATATTCAGCGTAAAGATGATTAGCACGGTGAGCGGAATTGCGACCATAACGGTTGGCAGGAACGACACACCGAGTAGAAACCAACCCTGTAGGATGAATTCGCGCCATTGGAACGGACGTGCAAGCGCCTTGCCGGTTAGCACACACATCTGAGTGAAGCTGGCCACCTGCCCTAGCGGTTTCCGCAGTTGTTCACGAAGGTATACCGACAAACCGTTGGATGCCGTCACCGATGCCCCTCGACAACAGCACCACGTGCGTCGCGCTGCAGCAGCCGATCAACGTACAGCGCGACCGCCGAAACCGTGACCAGCAGACCATACTGGGTGGTAGCGCTCAACCCATCGCTCGCGCCAGAGATGTCCGTTGTGCCGACGTTGCACAACAACACGTTGAGCGTGAAGATGCTTAGCGCCGCCAGGGACGAAGAAGCTGCGATGGTTGGCAGGGTCGACATCTGCATCAAAAACCGCAACTTGGACGATGAACTCAAACCATTGGAACGGCCTCTCAGCACGGCCTTTTGCCGAATTGAAATGGCATCTGCGAAAACACGCCGCCAGCTCCCAACGCTGGAAAAGGTCTGATCCCGGACGTCTTCGACGAGAATGACTCTGGCCGTGATCACCGGGTCATCCATAGGTCGCGAACCCACGGTGAAGTGTTCTGCGGCTGCTGTCACCGCCAGCGGAATCCGGGCCGGCAGCACCTCCTCGATGCGTTTCACCCAATCAACAAACTTTTCGGAATCCCACCACGCAATCGGATACCCCATGTCAACGAGCTTGTCATTGAGCGCCCGATGCTGCTGGCCATGCACCGATTCCTGACCGATAAACCCGGCCACCCGCTTCTTCAACCCAGGATCGGTGACCTCATCGGCAAACCGGCGCACCGACCGAATGAACAACTCCTCCCCCGGCGGGAACGACCCCGACAAGTTCGCCAGAAAGTGGCTGAAGATGATGTCGTCATCCACGATAATAGTTGCTGCCCTCCCCCCACCGAGAAACATATCCGCCGAGTCCTCGGATACCGAGACCCCACTCGGTGCACTCATAGTGGTCACGACCCCCTATATATCTAGCCTGTGCCCCCGTCGACCACGAAGGTTACCTTTTCCCCGAACTTCTAGTTTCGGATACTGACAGTACAGGGTGTCGGGCGTTACAGTACTGCGAAGCGACAGGGTGCGCAACGCTAGCCCCGCGACGTGCTGACCGCGGGGGGGCGGTCAAGGTGCAGGCCCCGCGGGTCAATGACAAACGTATTGATCCCGATACCGTTGAGCGGCAGCGGTTCTCGTCGACGATCGTGCCGGCGTAAGCGCGTAAGTCGCCGCAGATGGCCGAGGTGTTGCCGTTGCTGTACCTGCATGGGCGTCCAGCGGGGATTTCAGGCCGGAGCCCTGGAGCAGTTCCTGGGTCGGGGGCCGGGTTGTCGGCAGCCACGATTACCCGGCTGACCGCCCAGTGGCAAGACGAAGTCGCCGCGTTCGGCGGCAGGGATCTGTCCGCCACCTGAATCGCCCCGGTGAGTCCGGAGACTTTCTGATGTGAGATTTCAGCCAGCGGCTGGTCTCTGGCGTGGAGTGCAATAGGCGGCTTCGAGTTCAACTGGTGGGGATATCGCCGCAGTATTCGTAGAGGCGACGGTGGTTGAACCAGTCGATCCGCCGTGCGGTGGCCAGCTCGACGTCCTTGATGGAGCGCCAGGGCTTGCCGGGCTTGATCAGCTCGGTCTTGTACAGGCCGTTGACCGTCTCGGCTAGTGCATTGATGCTCCTATATCCGTCAAGCGGCTGGTTTTTCGGCTTGTGGAGTGGTGCGCAGTGGATGCACGAGGCCCATATCTCACGGGCAAGGAAGCGTTTTAAGCACCGGATGATTTCGGCCTTGGACTTGCCTTCGGCGGTGCGTCTTGCGAGGTACGCCTGGGTGGGTTGATGGTGTTGCATGCCCACGATGACGGTGCGGTAGATCGCCGCATTAGCCTGGCGGTGGCCATCCCAGTTGAGCAGGTGGCGAACGGTTTTGCCGGTGGAGGCTGGGATCGGGCACACGCCGCACAGCTTGGTCCACGCGGCTTCAATACGGATCCGGTCGGGGTTGTCGCCGGCGACGATGAGCATCTCGGCGGCGGTGTCGGCGCCGATGCCGAATGCTGCGGTCAACTCTGGCGCGATCTCGGTGACCAATTGGGCGAGTAGTTTCTCGTGTTCAGTGATCTCCTCGTTGAGATGCTGCCAGCGGCGGGCGATCGAGCGCAGGGTGTGCTTGGTTGCGGCTTCGACCGTGCTGATGCCAGCTGGCCTCAGGCCGGCGTAGCGGCGGATTAGGGCCATCTTGGACAAGGGCTGCAGTTGTTCACGCAGCTCGTCTGGGGCGTTAACGATGACCGTCTTCAGCGAGATCATCGCTGCCGAACGGGCTTTGACCGCAATATTTTTGGCGATTTTGATCTGTCGGATCATATCCACGGTGTCATCGGCGGTCTTCGGGGTGGCGGTGGCATGGCTACCAAGCACGGCACGGGCGGCGTTTTCGGCGTCCAGGAAGTCGGACTTGCCGCGCAGCCGCCGGTCGCGCCGGTCGGTGCGCATTACCTCCACGACACCGATGTCGCTGCGACGCACGGCTGCGGTCAGGCCGGCTCCGTAGGAGCCGGTGCCTTCGATGGCGAAGGTCAGGATGTGGCCCGGGTGGCTAGCCCATTCGATCAGCTCGGCATAGCCGGCGCGGTCGGCTTGGAACGTTCCGGTGTCAAGCACCGCGCCGAAGTCGTCGAACGCGGCGGCGACATGAACGAACTTGTGGGTATCAACACCGATCACGACTCGACCGCGGCGAGGTGTGGTTGCCATGCTTGTCATTGCGACCTTCAGCGGGTTGTTGAGGCTGGCCGGTCGGGTGACGGGACTGCGATGGGACCTGGTGTGGTCAGGCTTCTATGAGGTCACTGCCCGCTCGGTCAGCACGAGGTGGAACGACCGCCCGTTGGACGACAGATCAACAGCCAGGACACCCATACCGCTGGGTCAGTCATAACACGAGTCAGGCGACCAGACAGCCGCCAACATTCTCACAGTCATAGGAGCTGCCGACCGCTCGGACCGAGGACTGGATGCCCGCTTCTGCGTGCCGTTCGCTGAACCTGATCGAGGTGTATTGACTGCGATCCCCGATCCGTCTGGTGGACAACGTCTTTGAGATCAGTACACCTTCTTGTTGACGGTTCTAGATGGCTTGCTCGATCGCATCGAGGACCATCGAGGTGGCCATCGTGGAAGCGACCCGCCAGCCCAGCATCCCGCCGCGCGTAGGCGTCGGTGGCGAAAGCGACGTAGGCAAACCCTGCTCGACGGTGCATCTGGCCACTGGAGTGCCCTCGCGGTTGAGCGCCAGCCACACCTTGTGGGCACCGTACACGCCGTAGTTGGCGGCGTAGAGCCGGCTGATCTGTTCTTTGAGTTCGTCGTCACGGCGTTCGCGGCGGCTGGGCTCGCGGTTGATGTGGTCGTAATAGGTCGATGGGGCGATCGGCATACCCAGCTCGGTCAGCTGTGTGCAGATCGACTCGACACCCCACCGCAAACCATCAGGGCCATCGCGGTGACCGTGATGATCGGCGATGAACTGGGTGATTAGTGTGTTGGCAGGTCGAGCTCGGCCGCGGAGAAAGCCGACGCCGTCTTGAAAATCGCATTGGTTATCTGAGGCCGTGAGGAAGCTGTTCACCATGTAGACGACACGCGTTCGGAGATGCCGGGAAATGCGTTGTGGACCAGTTATCTTCGGTGTCTGTGACGAGTCCTGGGCTGCGGGTGCAGTCGGTGGTGATGCCGTTCGGCGACCGCGAATCGTGGACGCTGGTGGATCAGGATGCGGTGGTGGTGGAGCCGGTCGAGGCGTTCTTGTCGCATCTGCACGCGATCGAGCGCTCACCGAACACGGTCAAGGCCTATGCCCATGATCTGCGGGATTGGTTCGAGTTCCTCGATCGGGGCGGCCTGGTGTGGTCGCGGGTGCGACTGGAGGAGGTGGGCCGGTTCGTGGCGTGGCTGCGACTACCCGCGGCGGGGCGAGTGGGCAATGTGTCAGCGCTGCCGACGGCGGAGAGCATGTGCTCGGAGGCCACGGTGAACCGCAAGCTATCGGCAATCTCGGCGTTTTATGAATTCCATCAGCGCCACGGAGTGGACCTGGGTGATCTGTTGACGACCTGGCAGCGGCATAAGGGACATGGTGGATCGTGGCGACCACTGCTGGCGCACCTGGGATCTCGACCGGAGCGCAGCAGGCGGATCCGGTTACGGGCCCAGCGGCGCATCCCGGACACGCTGGACACGGAACTGGTCGCGGCGATCGTGGCGGCCTGTGATCGGCTGCGGGATCGGTTCCTGTTTTCTCTGCTGGCTGCATCCGGGCTGCGGGTTGGTGAGGCGTTGGGGTTGCGGCACAGCGACATCGATGCGGCTGCTCGGCTGGTGACGGTGGTGCCGAGGGTGAATACGAATCGTGCCCGAGCCAAGGGCGGGGGTCGCCAGGTGCCGGTGCCGGGCGCGGTGATCCGGCTGTATGCGGATTATCTGCATGGCGAGTACGGCGAGCTGGACAGCGATTACGTATTCGTCAACTTGTGGTCCGGTCCTATTGGGTATCCGTTGACGTATGCCAGCGTCTACGATTTGGTCTGCCGATTGCGGGAGCGGACCGGAATCATGTTCGGGCCGCATACTTTTCGCCACTCGTATGCGACAGAGTTGTTGCGCCGCCAGGTGCCGGTCGAGGTGGTGGCCCATCTGTTGGGGCACGCGTCGATCGCGACGACCAGTGACGCGTACGCGCATCTGAAGGTCGAGGACACCCGCCGCGCGTTGGTGGCCGCGGGGTGGCTGGCGGACCGGGATGGGTCGTGGTGAGCGTCGAGGTGCTGGCGCCGCCGATTGAGCCCGGCTGGGTTGCGCGTTTGGGCGCAGCGGTGCGTGCGGAGTTCCGGGTCGAGGTGCTGGTGCCCGCCGTCGCGGATCCGATTCTCGGGTCGCCGGCATGCGCGGTGCCCGGGTGTGTGCGTTCGAGTCGCTACGCCGGGCTCTGCCCGGCCCATCTGGGCCGGTGGAGAAAGGCGGGTCGCCCGGATGACCGACGGGCGTGGGCGGCGACCGCTGATCCAGAGGTGATGGGGTACCGGCCGCTGCAATCGTGCCTGGTGCCCGGTTGCGGCTTCGGGCAGCATCGGTATCGGTTGTGCTACACGCATTCCCACGCCTGGGACAAGGCCGGACGCCCAGTGGTGGATCGGTGGAAGCCGGACGTGGCCGGCACGCCGGCAGCGGTGTGCGCCATCCCGGGGTGCATGTTGTGGGCCGAACTGGACGCCGGGTGGTGTCATTCCCACCACCGGCGGTGGCGGCTGCGTGGTCGCCCGTCGGCGGCGGAGTTCATCGCCTACTGCGCCAGCTACGGCGAGGATCGCTTCGACTTGCGGCCGCTGCGGCCGCAGTTGCGGCTGGAGATCGGCTACGCGCTGCAATGCCGCGTCGACCTGAACCGAACCCGCACCACACCGCGATCGATCAAGCCGCTGCTGGACCACTTGTCGGCAACCGGGGCCGAGTCGCTGCTGGATCGTCCGCTGGCCGACTGGCTGGCCGGGCTGCCGGCCGCGGCGTCGGTCAACACCCCGCGCGCGTTCCTCGGTTACGCGATCGAGTGCGTGCTCGATTTGCGCGACGGGACCGGCTGGGACAGCGAATACCAGCGTGACGTGTGGCGGCTACGGCGGCTCGGTGTTTCCGGCCATGACGGGGCCAAACTGGATTTCACTGCGGTGCACCCAGTCTGGCTTCGAGAGCTGGCCAAACGATGGTGCCGGTGGCGCATGTCGTGCGGAGTCGGGCTGGGGCAGCTACGCAGTGATCGCCTCGCGCTCGTTCGTTTGTCGCAGTTCATGCCCGGACTAGCGAGCTCGTCGGGCCCGGGTGCGCTCGAGCGGGCAGCGCTGGAGGCCTACCTGGCTCGACTGGCCGTTGAGATCCCACAACCGAAGACCCGCAGCGCCGAGATCGGCTGTGTGACCGGGTTTCTGAATGCCGTTCGCCAGCACCGGTGGGCATCGCTGCCGGCCGAGGCGCAGCTGTATCCCAGCGACCAGCCCCGCCGTGACGAGACACCGGCACCGCGGGCGATTCCCGAGTTCGTCATGGGCCAGTTGGAAAGCCCGGCCAACCTCGACCGGATCAGCGACCCGCGGATCCGGCTGCTGGTGGAGGTCCTCATCCGCACCGGCCTGCGCATTGGCGACGCCACCCGGCTGGCGCTGGACTGTCTGGTTCGCGACCCGCAGGGCGCGGTCTATTTGCGCTACCGCAACCATAAGATGCGCCGCGACGCGGTGGTGCCCATCGACGACGAACTCACCGCCATGATCCAGACGCAGCAGGAGCGCACCCGGCAGCGGTTTCCAACCACCGCCGTGTTGCTGCCGCGCAGCAGCGCCAACCCCGACGGACGGCTGCCCATTCCCACCGTGACGTTCCACCTCCAGCTCGGGCAGTGGCTCGAAACATGTGGTGTCACAGATGAACTCGGTCAGCCAGCGCATATCACCGCTCATCAGTTCCGGCACACGGCGGCCACACGATGGATCAACCATGAGGTGCCGCAGGAAGTGGTCCGACGCCTGCTCGACCACACCAGCCACACCATGACCGCCGTGTATGCCCGATTGGCCGACACCACCATACGAGAGCAGTGGGAACGCGCCCAGAAGATCAACATCCACGGTGAGCCGGTCGACATCACCGTCGACGGGCCCCTCGCCGATGGCGAGTGGATGAAGCAGAACCTTGCACGCGCGAAAATAGCGCTGCCCAACGGCTATTGTGGTCTGCCACTACAGAAATCGTGCCCGCACGCCAACGCATGTTTGACTTGTCCGCTGTTCATCACGACCGCCGAATTCCTACCCCAACACCGCAAGCAGCTCGATGACACCCGCACGTTGATCTCGCGTGCTCAAACCGACGGCCACACCCGCCTGGCCGAGATGAACCACACCGTCGAAACCAACCTGCTTACCATCATCGCCACCCTCGAAACCGACCAACGCGACTGCCGGTGCGCTGCAGCGGGCAGCGAAACATGCTGCGGAAAGGAACCATCCGATGCGCCATGACAACAGCCACTACCTCCTCGCCGCTGCCCAACGCCGCCGCGCCGACACCCTCCAACGCGCCCGGCAAGCCCTGCAGGAACTCGGCGAAACCGGCCAGCGGCGCACTATCACACAGATCGCCGCCCTCGCCGGCGTCTCCCGCTCATGGCTGTATGCCCAGCCCGCACTGCGCGACCAACTCCGCCGACTGACCGCCATATCGGAGACGCCCGAGCCGGCACCACCTGCCCCAGTCGAGCGCGGCTCCGACGCCTCCCTGCGCCAACGCCTCACCCTCGCACACGAACGCATCCGCGAACTCGACAACGAAAACCGTCAACTACGAAACCAGATCGCACTCCTGCACGGACAGCTCCGCGCCAACCGCATCGCCGACACCCACATCACGGACACCGTCCACGACACAAACACCCAGATCACGCCCCCAAACAGTCGAGCCCGCCCAAGATAACGTTGGTCCTTCCGAATTCGGCGTTCTCTCGCCGCAGTCGTTTTAGCTCGGAGGACTCTTCGGTCGTGATCCCCGCGTGCGCCGCATCGATCTGAGCCTGGCGCACCCACTTGCGCACCGCCTCGGCCGTGCCAACACCAAGTAGCCCGGCGATCTCACTGGT
The DNA here is from genome assembly GCF_034555895.2 of Mycobacterium europaeum. Taxonomy (NCBI): domain Bacteria; kingdom Bacillati; phylum Actinomycetota; class Actinomycetes; order Mycobacteriales; family Mycobacteriaceae; genus Mycobacterium; species Mycobacterium europaeum. Next base: position 5,733,336 of record NZ_CP157315.1, on the reverse strand, counting down.
CGCTGCCCACTCCGAATCGTGCTGATCGCTGATCTCCGCGTCCATCCGCACCGCCCGCTCCCGCAGCTCTGGCTGGTACCTCCTCGACAAACCACCTGACATGACTCCATCCTTTCCAAGAAATGGAGTCTCCAGACATGCCGGGGCGGTTGAACGCGCATGCCAACTCTTTCACGGTCCAAAACAGTTGTCATGGAAACGTGGGCATCGGTCATCGCGTTGGCGCGCTGGTTGGGAACCGAGAGCCCCGCGCCCGTGCCGAGGGTCCGTGCTGATGGCCGCATGGAGCTCGTCGGGCTGGCTGACGGCTTCCGGGGATCGACTGAGTTCTGGGCTGATTTGCTGCGCGATTGCCGCCGCCGCGCCATGACCGCAGCGGTGCTCGCGGTCGGCGACGGCGCCCTGGGCTTCTGCAAGGCGTGCGGGAGGTGTTCCCGGATATTCGAGAGTAGCGCTGCTGGTGGCATAAGCAGGCCAATATTCTTGCCGCACTGCCGAAATCGGTGCACCCAGGGTGCAGTCGCGGCGATGAAGGAGATCTACAACGCCGAGGATATCGACAAAGCCCAGCTCGCGATCAAAGCGTTCGAGATCGACTACGGCGCCAAATACCCCAAAGCGGTCGCCCAAGATCGTCGACGACGCCGAGGTGTTTTTGGAGTTCTACCGGTATCCCGCCGAGCATTGGATCCACCTTCGCACCACAAATCCGATCGAAAGTACCTTTGCGACAGTACGTTTGAGGACCAAAGTCACCAAAGGGCCGGGCTCCCGCGCGGCCTGGCTGGCGATGGCCTACAAGCTAATCGAGGCCGCCCAGGCCCGCTGGCGCGCGGTCAACGCACCACACTTGGTCGCCCTCGTCCGTGCCAGCGCCGTCTTCCACAAGGGCAAGCCGCTCGAACGGCCTATCGACATCACACCCGAACCGTCGGCAGCTGAGCCTCAAACCGTCGGATCGCAGGTCGCCTGAAACTCACCGATCCACAGGTCTTGACGATATCTCCACTCCCGATCCGTGTCTCCGGCACATCCACTCCTCGTAGTGTATGCCTCTACGGTTCAGGGCAGGTTCAGCATGTCGGCGCCGCCAGCCGCCCGAACTGGGAAAGCGACCGCTTAATTTGCCTCGGCCGATGACTCTAGCTTCGTGTCAGGAGTGAGGTGCACCCCACGCACTTCCGCAATTGCCGAAAAGGCGCCCCACAAAAAAGCGGTCAACTCTTCGACAAGGGCATCCTTGCTGACGGTCGGGGAATTCAGCCAGCGCAGCACACCAAGTCCCACCGCTCCCAGAGCAGCATCCACAACATATTCAAAGTTGGCGCCCTCGCCACCACGCGCCTCGATAGCGGCTGACCAAACATCCACCGTGGCGTCCGAGAGCGGCCTGCCGCCCTCGATCAAATCCGCGGGCGAACGCCCGTCCCTGAAGTGGGAATTCACCAGGAAACGAAAAAGATTAGGCCGCTTATCCACGAGCCCGACGTAAGCGGCCACCGCGGAGCTGACCAGCTCCAGCGCCGTGGTGGCGGCATCAAACTGCGGCACGACTTGCTCGATGATCATCTCCTGCACCCGCTGGCCGACCGCGGCGAATAAGGCGTCCTTATCCGCGAAGAATCGATACAGCTTGGGCCTGGGGATCCCCGCGGTCTTTACGACATCGTCGATGGACAGGTCAGGCCCATACTCGTCGATCGCGCGAAGCGTCGCTTCTATCAGCTCCGCCCGCACAGCAGCTCGATGCTCGCGCCAACGATCGGCTCGGGCATCTCCGGTCAACTCCGGTAGCAGCCGCCCCACGGCACCCAGGTTCATCGACACCCCGAAATTCTAATCTAAAAGCTAAAGCTACTGCACAAGCCAACGGTGCGTCAGGCAACTCCTCACGCGTTGAGCCTCTCGGTGCCCGCCTGGAAGCGCCTGAACGTCGCGCCGCGCGTGACGATCCGTCTTCACCATCATGAACGCGATTCATCGTAGCGGCCGGCCGACCCACCACGAGGGAGATTCGAAATCCAATTCTATTGACGGGTTGTGACGGTGATGCCACCATCAACCCATGCGCACTGACTGCAGGGATCATTCTGTAGGCGATGCCACGGCGGAGTCTTTGGCCTGGGCTGGTGGCGCATGACGATGGTGTTCGCGTCTGGCACTCTAGAATTGCCGGCTGAGGCGGTTTTCGACTACGCTGTCGACTACCGCCGGATGCCGGAGTGGGTCTTTGGGTTGCGCACCATTACGCCAATCGGCGAACTATCAGACGGGGTCGGCGCCGAATTTCGAGGAACCGGCAAGATCGGCCCAATCGCGATGACCGGAACGAGTCGCATCACCGAGTGGGAGCCGTGCCGGCGCATCACAGAGGCCTTGGTGACCAACAACGGCATAGTTGCCTTGGCAGCCGTTGCCACGACGCCGATGGGATCAGCAGTGACCCGCGTTGACATAACTGCCGACTACAAGTTCCCCGGTGGGCTCGCGGGCAAAGTCCTCCAGCGCGCTATCGAGCCGTTGCTTGGTTCAGGTATCCGACACACTGAACGAGCACTGCGTCGGCAATGTCTACGCACCTGCTGAACAGCTCCCACACACTGAGCCGTCCCGGCGTTTCCGGAGACTCCCGATCTTGGGAGGATTCGAGTTATGGCACGCCCGAGCAAGTATCCCGACGAGCTTCGTGAGCGTGCAGTGCGCATGGTCGCTGAGGTGCATCCGCAGTACCCCTCGCAGTGGGCGGCGATCACCGCAGTAGTCGAAACCCGGAACGAGGGCCCCCATACGTCTGGACCAAGACCGTCGACCAAATCTTGATCAGCATCGTCGGCAACTACTGCACCAAAATTAATGACTCAGGGCACTAGTTCGTTTGGGTGGCGTCCGGAATCCGGTGTAAATCGGCCTGCGGAGGTTCTGGCTTCGGTGAGTGATGCTACGCGGTGGCGCTGACGGTTTCGGTGGTGCTGCTAGCGAAGTCCGGGGTGTGCTGGGGCCACAGTTGCCGGGGTGGTTGCAGCAGGCTGCGGCGCAGGTCTTGGAGCTGGCGCAGCCCGGCGGGGGTCATGGTGAGTCCGCGCCAGCCGCGGGATGCGCGGTCGAGCACGGCCCAGGCGATGCTGTTACAACTGGTCTCGCCAGGGAAGCGGCCGATAACCTTTGCGCGGCGGCGGGTTTCTCCGAAGGTGCGTTCGATGAAGTTCGAGTGGCGGATGCGGTGATGATGTTCGGGCGGGAACCGCAGATAGGCGGTCAGGCCCTCGCGCTCGGTCAGCATGATCTTCATCGCTGCCGGGTAGGTGGTCGTGTAGCGGGTAGCGAACGCGGTCAGCCGGGCGTCGACCAGTTCGACCAGCCGCGGACCGGGCTCGGTTTTGAGGTCCTCAGTGTCGAAGCAGGCCCAGTAGCCGTCGCGGATCTCGGCCTGCATCCCGGCCGGGATCTTGGCCAGCACGTTGCGTAACCGCTGGATCAGGCAGCGTTGCCGCAGCGCGGTCGGGAAGACCTGCTCGATCGCGGCGATCAGGCCGCGGGCACCGTCGGAGATGACCAGCAGCGGGCACGCTAGCCCACGGTCGGTGAGATCGGTCAGGAAATCGGCCCAGGCCTCGGTCGACTCCACCACGCCGGGGGCCAGGCCAACAAAGACGGGCTTGCCGGCGGTGGTGACGCCCCACGCGGCCAGGATCGGCTCGGCCGGCGAGCCGGGATGCATCCGGAAGAAGGAGGCATCCAGGAACAGCTAATCGAGCACGACATCGCCCAGGGGCGCCGCGCCCAGGTGTTGTACTCGGTTTTTATCGCTTGGCATACCTGCGAGACAGTCGATTTCGAGATCGCGGCCTGATCACCGAGCGCATCGGCAAGGGTGGCCTCGACATCACGCACCGACAGTCCGCGCACGAACGAGGCGATCACCAGCGATTCCAGCGCATTGGTTTTGGTGACGTGCTTGCCGAACAGGCGTGAGACGAACGCGGCGGTCGTGCCGCGCAGCTTGGGCCGCTCCAGGGTGACTGGGCCGACGGTGGTCTTGACCGTCGCTGGCCGATAACCATTGCGCGCCCCGGGGCTGCGCATCCGGCGCGGCCGCGGCGCGTTGGTAGCGGTCACGGCCGAGGAACTCGGTCACCTCGGCCTCCAGCGCGGCCTGCATCAGCAACTGTGCGCCGAGCCGGGCCACCTCCTCCAGAATCTCGGGCAGCTCACGATCGGATGCGAACAGCTCGTCGATCTTGGCGCGAACACGATCAGTCGGCGATACTCGTGCAGGCACGGGCATAGGTCCTTTCTTCGATGACTTGGTAGGTCTCGAAGCAGAACCTATGCCCGGCCCATTTACACCGGCTTTAGGACGCGACCGTTCGTTTGCCTTTTCTTCCCAGACTGCGCCGGACGCCGAGGCGACGCCGCCCTCCCGCCGCCTTGACGACAAGTGCTAGTGTGGCCGTGCCCAGCACAAGGTAACGGCGCCACCCCAGCGCCTCCACGACCATTGCTACCGAGGCCGTGGCCAAGACAAGCACTACAACGCCCGAACGGCGAATCGAATCTAATCTCATGGCCAATAACTATAGCGTTCGTCGCGACCGTCTGGAATGCAGGCCATGGCCTTTAAGAGCTCCACACTGAATCGCCCCGGCATGTCCGGAGACTCCACTTCTTGGGAAGGTTGGAGTCATGTCAGGTGGTTCATTGAGGAGGTATCCGCCGGAGCTGCGTGATGAATCGCCCTGGTTCTGTCGGAGGCTCGGGTTATTGGATTCCGATCAGGGGTTGGTCGGTCCGTTGTGCATCGTAGAAGGTGGCTTCGAACTCGGTCGGAGGAACGTCGGCGAGGTAGCTGTGTAGGCGGCTGGTGTTGTGCCAGTACACCCAGGCCAGGGTCGCCAGCTCGACGTCCTCGACGGTCTTCCAGGGCCCGGTGTGAGCCGGCCCGTAGATCAGCTCGGCCTTGTAGTAACCGTTGACGGTCTCGGCCAGAGCGTTGTCGTAGCTGTCCCCGATGGTGCCGATCGAGGGCACCGCACCGACCTCGGCGAGACGTTCACCGTAGCGGATGGAAGTGAACTGGGACCCGGCATCGGAGTGACATGTCAAGCCCGGCAATGTGTTTCCACGTGACCAGCGGGCCATCTCGATCGCGTCGAGCACCATGGTTGTGCGCATGTGGGAGGCCACCCGCCAGCCCACGATCATCCGGGAGTAGGCATCGACGATGAAGCACACATACGCCACCCCAGCCCAGGTCGGCACGAATGTTAGATCCGTGACCCACAGTTGGTTCGGCGTAGTCGCCGTGAACTTCCGCTTGACCAGATCGGGGTGGCGAGGCGCTGTCAGGTCGGGTTTGGTGGTGCGGACCCGTTTGCCGCGCCGCGCTCCTTGGATGCCGGCTGCGCGCATCAGTCGGGCGACCTGGTCTCGCCCGACGTCGTGGCCGGCACGGCGGGCGGCTTTCCACAGCTTGCGGGCGCCGTAGACCCGGTAGTTGTCCCACAGCGCCACCAGGGCGGGCGCCAGCTCGGCGTCTCGACGGGCCCGTGCCGACAGCGGCCGTGCCTTGGTGTCGTAGTAAGTACTCGGGGCCACCGACACCCCTGCGGTGCGCAGGACGGTGCAGATGGGCTCGACCCCGAATTCCCCACGGTGGGTGTCGATGAAGTCGACTACTTCTTGTGTTGGCGGTCGAGCTCCGCGCCGAAGAAACTGGCCGCTCGTTTCAGAATCTCGTTGGTTATCTGAGGCCGTGAGGAAGCTGTTCACCATGTAGACGACACGCGTTCGGAGATGCCGGGAAATGCGTTGTGGACCAGTTATCTTCGGTGTCTGTGACGAGTCCTGGGCTGCGGGTGCAGTCGGTGGTGATGCCGTTCGGCGACCGCGAATCGTGGACGCTGGTGGATCAGGATGCGGTGGTGGTGGAGCCGGTCGAGGCGTTCTTGTCGCATCTGCACGCGATCGAGCGCTCACCGAACACGGTCAAGGCCTATGCCCATGATCTGCGGGATTGGTTCGAGTTCCTCGATCGGGGCGGCCTGGTGTGGTCGCGGGTGCGACTGGAGGAGGTGGGCCGGTTCGTGGCGTGGCTGCGACTACCCGCGGCGGGGCGAGTGGGCAATGTGTCAGCGCTGCCGACGGCGGAGAGCATGTGCTCGGAGGCCACGGTGAACCGCAAGCTATCGGCAATCTCGGCGTTTTATGAATTCCATCAGCGCCACGGAGTGGACCTGGGTGATCTGTTGACGACCTGGCAGCGGCATAAGGGACATGGTGGATCGTGGCGACCACTGCTGGCGCACCTGGGATCTCGACCGGAGCGCAGCAGGCGGATCCGGTTACGGGCCCAGCGGCGCATCCCGGACACGCTGGACACGGAACTGGTCGCGGCGATCGTGGCGGCCTGTGATCGGCTGCGGGATCGGTTCCTGTTTTCTCTGCTGGCTGCATCCGGGCTGCGGGTTGGTGAGGCGTTGGGGTTGCGGCACAGCGACATCGATGCGGCTGCTCGGCTGGTGACGGTGGTGCCGAGGGTGAATACGAATCGTGCCCGAGCCAAGGGCGGGGGTCGCCAGGTGCCGGTGCCGGGCGCGGTGATCCGGCTGTATGCGGATTATCTGCATGGCGAGTACGGCGAGCTGGACAGCGATTACGTATTCGTCAACTTGTGGTCCGGTCCTATTGGGTATCCGTTGACGTATGCCAGCGTCTACGATTTGGTCTGCCGATTGCGGGAGCGGACCGGAATCATGTTCGGGCCGCATACTTTTCGCCACTCGTATGCGACAGAGTTGTTGCGCCGCCAGGTGCCGGTCGAGGTGGTGGCCCATCTGTTGGGGCACGCGTCGATCGCGACGACCAGTGACGCGTACGCGCATCTGAAGGTCGAGGACACCCGCCGCGCGTTGGTGGCCGCGGGGTGGCTGGCGGACCGGGATGGGTCGTGGTGAGCGTCGAGGTGCTGGCGCCGCCGATTGAGCCCGGCTGGGTTGCGCGTTTGGGCGCAGCGGTGCGTGCGGAGTTCCGGGTCGAGGTGCTGGTGCCCGCCGTCGCGGATCCGATTCTCGGGTCGCCGGCATGCGCGGTGCCCGGGTGTGTGCGTTCGAGTCGCTACGCCGGGCTCTGCCCGGCCCATCTGGGCCGGTGGAGAAAGGCGGGTCGCCCGGATGACCGACGGGCGTGGGCGGCGACCGCTGATCCAGAGGTGATGGGGTACCGGCCGCTGCAATCGTGCCTGGTGCCCGGTTGCGGCTTCGGGCAGCATCGGTATCGGTTGTGCTACACGCATTCCCACGCCTGGGACAAGGCCGGACGCCCAGTGGTGGATCGGTGGAAGCCGGACGTGGCCGGCACGCCGGCAGCGGTGTGCGCCATCCCGGGGTGCATGTTGTGGGCCGAACTGGACGCCGGGTGGTGTCATTCCCACCACCGGCGGTGGCGGCTGCGTGGTCGCCCGTCGGCGGCGGAGTTCATCGCCTACTGCGCCAGCTACGGCGAGGATCGCTTCGACTTGCGGCCGCTGCGGCCGCAGTTGCGGCTGGAGATCGGCTACGCGCTGCAATGCCGCGTCGACCTGAACCGAACCCGCACCACACCGCGATCGATCAAGCCGCTGCTGGACCACTTGTCGGCAACCGGGGCCGAGTCGCTGCTGGATCGTCCGCTGGCCGACTGGCTGGCCGGGCTGCCGGCCGCGGCGTCGGTCAACACCCCGCGCGCGTTCCTCGGTTACGCGATCGAGTGCGTGCTCGATTTGCGCGACGGGACCGGCTGGGACAGCGAATACCAGCGTGACGTGTGGCGGCTACGGCGGCTCGGTGTTTCCGGCCATGACGGGGCCAAACTGGATTTCACTGCGGTGCACCCAGTCTGGCTTCGAGAGCTGGCCAAACGATGGTGCCGGTGGCGCATGTCGTGCGGAGTCGGGCTGGGGCAGCTACGCAGTGATCGCCTCGCGCTCGTTCGTTTGTCGCAGTTCATGCCCGGACTAGCGAGCTCGTCGGGCCCGGGTGCGCTCGAGCGGGCAGCGCTGGAGGCCTACCTGGCTCGACTGGCCGTTGAGATCCCACAACCGAAGACCCGCAGCGCCGAGATCGGCTGTGTGACCGGGTTTCTGAATGCCGTTCGCCAGCACCGGTGGGCATCGCTGCCGGCCGAGGCGCAGCTGTATCCCAGCGACCAGCCCCGCCGTGACGAGACACCGGCACCGCGGGCGATTCCCGAGTTCGTCATGGGCCAGTTGGAAAGCCCGGCCAACCTCGACCGGATCAGCGACCCGCGGATCCGGCTGCTGGTGGAGGTCCTCATCCGCACCGGCCTGCGCATTGGCGACGCCACCCGGCTGGCGCTGGACTGTCTGGTTCGCGACCCGCAGGGCGCGGTCTATTTGCGCTACCGCAACCATAAGATGCGCCGCGACGCGGTGGTGCCCATCGACGACGAACTCACCGCCATGATCCAGACGCAGCAGGAGCGCACCCGGCAGCGGTTTCCAACCACCGCCGTGTTGCTGCCGCGCAGCAGCGCCAACCCCGACGGACGGCTGCCCATTCCCACCGTGACGTTCCACCTCCAGCTCGGGCAGTGGCTCGAAACATGTGGTGTCACAGATGAACTCGGTCAGCCAGCGCATATCACCGCTCATCAGTTCCGGCACACGGCGGCCACACGATGGATCAACCATGAGGTGCCGCAGGAAGTGGTCCGACGCCTGCTCGACCACACCAGCCACACCATGACCGCCGTGTATGCCCGATTGGCCGACACCACCATACGAGAGCAGTGGGAACGCGCCCAGAAGATCAACATCCACGGTGAGCCGGTCGACATCACCGTCGACGGGCCCCTCGCCGATGGCGAGTGGATGAAGCAGAACCTTGCACGCGCGAAAATAGCGCTGCCCAACGGCTATTGTGGTCTGCCACTACAGAAATCGTGCCCGCACGCCAACGCATGTTTGACTTGTCCGCTGTTCATCACGACCGCCGAATTCCTACCCCAACACCGCAAGCAGCTCGATGACACCCGCACGTTGATCTCGCGTGCTCAAACCGACGGCCACACCCGCCTGGCCGAGATGAACCACACCGTCGAAACCAACCTGCTTACCATCATCGCCACCCTCGAAACCGACCAACGCGACTGCCGGTGCGCTGCAGCGGGCAGCGAAACATGCTGCGGAAAGGAACCATCCGATGCGCCATGACAACAGCCACTACCTCCTCGCCGCTGCCCAACGCCGCCGCGCCGACACCCTCCAACGCGCCCGGCAAGCCCTGCAGGAACTCGGCGAAACCGGCCAGCGGCGCACTATCACACAGATCGCCGCCCTCGCCGGCGTCTCCCGCTCATGGCTGTATGCCCAGCCCGCACTGCGCGACCAACTCCGCCGACTGACCGCCATATCGGAGACGCCCGAGCCGGCACCACCTGCCCCAGTCGAGCGCGGCTCCGACGCCTCCCTGCGCCAACGCCTCACCCTCGCACACGAACGCATCCGCGAACTCGACAACGAAAACCGTCAACTACGAAACCAGATCGCACTCCTGCACGGACAGCTCCGCGCCAACCGCATCGCCGACACCCACATCACGGACACCGTCCACGACACAAACACCCAGATCACGCCCCCAAACAGTCGAGCCCGCCCAAGATAACGATCGCCCGCTTCAGTTCTCGTATCTCTTGCTCGAGCTCTTTGACCCGCTGTGACTCCGCAGTGGACACCCCAGGTGCATACCCGTCGTCGATATCGGCCTGACGCACCCAGGAGCGCACCGACTCGACCCCGTAGCCGAGCTGGCGGGCTACCCGTGACACCGTTCCCTGCTCGGTGCCCAACTCGGCACGCAGTGCCCGCACCATCCGCACTGCAGCGGCCTTCTCCTCCGGGCTGTAACGACGCGCCGTGGGCTTCCCAGACGACTGTTCCTTCGGCATACCTGCATCCTCGTTTCCAAGGTCAGGAGCCTCCGGGATTTCCAGGGCGATTCACACCTCGGCAGTCTTGCCGGAGAATCCCGGAATGCTCATCAGCAGTTCCCGGGTGAGGCGAAAGGGCGCCATCGCTTCCTCGATGCGCTCATCGAGGCGACCGATATCGGCGGTGTGAGCATCGATGCGGTCAAGGAACAACCGGGACATAAACGCGTGATGCTCACTGAACCGGCCGATCAACGCCTCGGTCAACGCCGGGATCTTGCGGCGCAGCGTCCGCTTGGCCAGATCGGCAATCATGGCTGGATCGTTCTGGCCGGCGATCAGCGCCTCGAGCATCGCTCGTCCGGACACTCCGGTGATGTCGGTGGCCACCGAGGTGAGTTTGATCCCGGCGTCTTCGAGCAGCTTCTCCAACCGCATTACCTCGCGCGAGCATTCCCGGGTGATGTGCGTGCGTGCGTGGGTCAGATCCCGCAGCGCGCGAATTGTCAACGGCAATCGAAAACTGATCAGGAGTCGGCAAGCACTGGTCAGTATTCACTTGCCGCCGACACGAATCGGCGGCGGCGGCACCAACGACGCCGTCACCAGCCCGTGAGCCCCGAGATCGGCCAGCCACGCAGCATCAGACACATCGGTCTTGCGGCCGGGCACATTGCGCACCCGCGACGCATTGATCAGCATCATGTTCAGCTCATCGTCGAGCAGGTAGTAGAACGGTTTCCAGTAGTCGCTGGTGGACTCGATCACCACACACGTGACCTTCTGCGCGATAAGATGCTCACGCAACGCCAGGATCTGTGATGTCATGGCACCCCATGTCGTCACTGTCGACGACGCTCCTCTGCGTCCATGGCCCTGAATCCGCACACAGACCTTCGCGTCTTTCTTCGAGCAATCGATTCCCGCGCACCGCGGGTGCACCACATCCATCGAACTCACCGCCTCCCAACAGGATTGACAAAGGGGCGTGTTCCGGGGAGATGTCGGCGTCGTCTGAAAACTGACCCCGTGTCGCCGTTGACAGGAGAGCGGGATGAAACAGAATTCTGACACTCGTGCTCGACGGCAACATTCCACGGTCCCCGTGGATGGGGGGCTCTCCACCCTCAGGCTAATTTGCGGGCTCACAGGCAACATAGTGCAACCGGGGTCAACCGAAACACCTTCCAGCATGAACCGTCGGCCGCCTGGACGCTGAACCCAGCGCAGGCCCCGTTCGGAACCGCAACTGGCTCGCGGAATTTTCGATCACCACGGTGAGAGCGAAGCGCGCCCGAGAAGCTAGTTTGATAAAGTCGGGTCGACCGCTCCGGCCGTGGTGAGCACGGTTTTGCGGCCGCGCCCGTTGCGGGAGTTGCCCGAGCCATAACCAGCCGGATCGCCGTACTCATAGCCCAGGTGATCAGCGATCTCGACATCCAAAGCGCGTTGGAGCACCGCCTTGGTCATCTGCGCCAACAGCCCCTCAGGTGGAGGCGTGGTGGTCGAACGAGCTGGCCACCGCACGGCGGATCGACTGGTTCAACCACCGCCGCCTGTATGAATACTGCGGCGATGTTCCGCCAGCCGAACTCGAGGCCGCCTATTACGCTCAACGCGAGAGAGCAGCCGCCAGCTGAGCTCTCACATCAGAAAGTCTCCGGACTCACCGAGACAGTCCCCGTTGGATTATCCGGCGATGAGCGGATTTGTGCGGTGCTCACCGTTTCCTCGGTTTGAGCCAGAAGCCATTTCGGAAGTGCTTTGGTGTGATGTCGAGGCCGGCAGAGTTGCCGGCCGGGATGCTTTGGTCGTGAAGCGCAGACCGTCATCGATCTTGCCGCGGCGTATTTGACGGACATCGAAGAGGTAATTCTGCTTTGCTTTCCATGGACCGCGGGATCCAGACTTAGGGAGTTGATCCATCGCGCGTTGGAAGTAGCCGGGCGCAAAATCCGTGAACGGCAGTTCCTCGACATCCTCGCCAGGGTGGGGAGCTACGACGGTGTCGTAGCCGTGCGCATCCATGTAGTTGAGTAAGCGACAGACGTATTCAGACACCAGGTCTGCTTTCAGTGTCCAGGACGCGTTGATGTAACCGATAGTGAACGCCATGCTCGGGACGTCGGATAGCATCATGGCCTTATAGGTCATCGACTTCGCGACGTCGACGACCTGGCCGTTACGGGTAATCTTGGCGCCGCCGAACAGCCGCATGTTCAAACCGGTCGCGGCGACAATGATGTCGGCCGTCAACTCCTGACCCGAGGAAAGCTTGATCCCGGTCCTGGTGATGTGGTCGATAGTATCGGTGACTACATCGGCCTTGCCGTCCCGAATGGCCTTAAAAAGGTCGCCGTTAGGGGCCAGGCATATCCGTTCATCCCACGGGTTGTACTTCGGCCCGAAATGCTTATCCACGTCATAGCCTGCGGGCAGCTGGTGCTTAGCCCAAGCGATCAGCGCTTTTCGCATGGAACGGGGAAAGCGACGCGCCAGTCTGTACTGCGCCACAGCTAACAGGATGTTCTTCCAGCGGTTGACGAAGTCCGCGCTCCTTGTCGGTAACCACTTGATGAGCTGCACGGCAATGGGGTCGATGTTTGGCAGCGATCCGATGTAAGTCGGTGAACGCTGCAGCATCGTTACCTGGCCAGCGCCTGAATCCACGAGGGACGGAATAAGGGTCACTGCGGTAGCACCGCTGCCGATGACGATGACGTTCTTACCCGCATAATCGAGGTCTTCGGGCCAGTTCTGCGGGTGAACAATAATTCCTTCGAAATCCTTCTCGCCCCGGAATTCTGGACGATACCCCTGGTCGTAGTCGTAGTAGCCGCTGCACGCAAACAGGAACGCGGCCGTGATCTCGGTCGTCTTTTGGCGGTCCCCAGCCACCTTGATCGTCCAGCGCCTGTCGGCGTCCGACCAGTCCGCAGACAATACCTGGCTACCAAACCGGATGTGGTTGTCGATGCCGCTCTCGGCGGCAGCTTCCCAGAGATAATCCTTGATCGTGGCGCCATCAACGGTAAAGCGCGGCGAGTGCCACGGCTTGAAACGGAACCCGAAGGTGCACATGTCGGAGTCCGATCGGATGCCCGGATACTTGAACAGGTCCCATGTACCACCCAGATCAGCTCTGCGCTCTAGAACTACATAACTCTTGTTGGGACAGCGCTCCTGCAGATGCCAGGCAGCGCTGATACCGGAAATACCCGCACCCACAATCACAACGTCAAAGGATTCGGACATAAAACTGCTTGCTCCCTTCTTGGCGACGGTCTCGGTGAAATTCGGTTCACTTCAGGTAGCCGACCAGGGCCCCCTTGGTGCCGAAGAGTTCCTCCTGCCATTGCTCGAGCAACGCGTTGGTGTCGATGTCGTCGGGATGAAATCCCGGTCGCAAGTATTGCCTGAGCTCTGGGATCAAACCCCGAAATATCGGACCGCGGTAGACCCGATAGGTCTCACGCACCAGTCGCACTGGCTGACGGCACGCTTCGGGATCCCGCGCCACCGAATACGCCAGCGTGCCACTCATGAGGAGGAGCAGAAGGGGGATCATTACCGCCATCACACGTCGACGCACCCGCTCGGTACCCCCCACCGAGCGGAATACGTCAAAGGCAACCGACTTGTGCTCAAGTTCCTCCAGCGCATGCCACTTCAGGAGATTCCACACCTCCGCATCACCCGGGATCGCCCGGAAGTCCTCATCGCCGAGCAGCCGCTCAGCAAGTATCGCGGTGAAGTGTTCTGCGGCTGCTGTCACCGCCAGCGGAATCCGGGCCGGCAGCACCTCCTCGATGCGTTTCACCCAATCAACAAACTTTTCGGAATCCCACCACCCAATCGGATACCCCATGTCAACGAGCTTGTCATTGAGCGCCCGATGCTGCTGGCCATGCACCGATTCCTGACCGATAAACCCGGCCACCCGCTTCTTCAACCCAGGATCGGCGATCTCATCGGCAAACCGGCGCACCGACCGAATGAACAACTCCTCCCCCGGCGGGAACGACCCCGACAAGTTCGCCCACAGGTGGCTGAAGATGATGTCGTCATCGAAGAAATACTTGCTGCCCTCGCCAAAGGGGAAACGTATCCGCCGGGTTCTCGGATACCGAGACCCCACACTTGCCGCACTTGCAGTGGTCACTGCCCCTTGTCCTATGTCTCCGTCGACCATGACAGGCTGCCCTTCCTCGAACATCCAGTTTCGGATACCGATAGTATCGGGTGTAGACGTGGTGCTACAAGTCAAATGTCCCGCTCGCTCGCTTGGGGAGACGCGGGCGCAGAAAGCGCCATGCCCGGGGTACGCAGATGCGCCTGAAGCGGGTGTGGCTGTTGACTTCCATTTCGATGGCACCACTGACCGCCGCCAGATCAAAGATCGTCTCGATCATCGACGAACACACCCGCAAATGCGTCGACGGTCGGGTGGCGCGCGGCATCACCGGCGAGGACCTGGTCCTCGAATTTGACCGCCTGGCCAGACAGCGTGATACCCGCCCGACGGCGCTGCGGTGGAGCAATGATCAGGAACCTAATAGCTTTGTAGGGCACTGGACGATTCCTGATCAGAACTCGGGGCTAGACCCCCTTCCACAGGCGGGAACGCCGGCTGCTCTGCGACCTTCCGAGTGAGCGGTCGGCCAGCGAGTGTCGACGGAACGCCTGACCGATACCGGGGTCGGCTAGACCTGCCGGGAGAACGGCGAGGTCGGCGTGTCGTGACCGGCTGCTCCTCGGAAGGGGTTGGGGTGGGGAACGTGGTTCGAGCCCGCCTGCACGATCGACACCTCATCGACGGGGAGCCGTTGAGCTCTGACAAAGACTGGGGGTCGTGCGGGTTGCTGGGGTCGCGAACGGCTCAATCGGAGGTCAGGCCATCAGAGCCTTGCTATTAGGGCGCCGCGCGTTCTCACAAAGGGTCACGCACCCAACACATTTCGACAACCAAGGAGGTAAATTTGTCCATGGTCACGTGTGGGATCGACTGGGCCCAGGATCATCATGACGTCGCGCTGGTGGATGCCGACGGTCGGCTGGTCGCCAGACGGCGCATCCCCGAGTCGGTCGCCGGATTCGCCGAACTGACCGCCATGCTGGCCGATGCCGACGACGACCCTGAGGATCCGATCCCGGTCGCGATCGAGACCCCGCGCGGGTTGCTGGTCGCCGTGTTGCGGGCCAGCGGTCGACCGATCTACCCGATCAACCCGATGTCGGTGGCCCGCTATCGGGAACGGACGTCGATGTCGGGCAAGAAGTCTGACCACGGCGATGCGGTCACGCTGGCCAACATCCTGCGTACCGACATCGACCAGCATCGTCGGTTACCCGCCGACACCGAACTGGCGCAATCGATCACCGTGCTGGCCCGTGCCCACCAGGACGCCACCTGGCGGCGTAACCGGGCCGGCAACGAACTGCGGTCGCTGCTGCGGGAATATTTCCCGGGTTTCCTGCACGCCTTCGCCGACCGTCCCGGCGGAATCACCGCACCCGAAGCTCGTGCGGTGCTCGCCATCGCTGCCACCCCGGCCAAGGCGGCGCGGCTGTCAAAGCCGCAGATCACCGCCGCCCTGCGCCGCGCCGGACGCCAACGCGGCCTGACCACGCTCGCGGCGACAATCCACCAGCAGCTGCGGCTGCCGCAGCTGCGACACCCCGCCCCGGTCGAAGACGCCTTCGGTATCCAAGCAGTCGCATTGCTGGCCACCCTCGACGCTGAGTGCGCCAACGTCGACCGGCTGGGCGAGGCCACCGCCGCCACCTTTGCCCAGCACGCCGACCACAGGATCATCACCTCATTTGTGGGGGTCGGCGACCTTACCGGTGCCCGCCTGCTCGCCGAAATCGGCGACGACCGAACACGATTCGCCGACGCCCGAGCATTGAAGGCGTTCGCCGGGTCGGCGCCCGTCACCAAAGCCTCTGGGCGCAGCATCCGCATCACTCACCGGCACGTGAAGAACAACCGACTTGCCGCCGTCGGATTCGTCTGGGCGTTCATCGCGGCCGGCTGCGAAGGACCCACCCGCGCTCACTACCTGACACGCCGCGACCACGGCGACCGCCACCCCGCAGCCCTGCGCCACCTCTACAACCGCATGCTCGGCCAGCTCTACCACTGCCTGCAAACCAGCCAAACCTACGACCCAATCAAGGCATACCGACCACCCCCGACGCACCCCACACGAGCCGCCGCTTGACTGTTAACAAGATCGGAGGTCTGTGGGTGCGACGCGATGTCGCGCATGTGAGTGAGCTCGTGGAGTGGAGGTCGGCGATGCCGGTCGCGTAGTTCTCGGTTGGTGTTCGTGACCGATCCCCGCCCTGACGTGCGTCGACGGGTCCTGCCCGTGGGCGTGCGAAGCTCAGGGAAGAAGCCCAAGGGCCCCCGTTCCGTCTGGGGGAACGACCGGGCGAGGGAAGGCCGGACGGGCGAATGCGAATGAACCCTTGATGACGCCTCGTTATTTGAAGCCCGGGAAGACGGGTTGAGAACCCGGGTGATAGGACCCGGCCGCTGGCAGTGGCGGCAAGCGGCGACCGGAGGCCACAGGCCGGTCGTGCGAACACCGCTGGTCTCGGGGTATAGAGGGCGCCCTCCCCGGCCGTATCTCGTATGCGCGGAACGTGGAAACCCCGTCGGGTCCGGCCTTCGGGCCGGTAGGCCGATCGTGAGAGGGGCGGAATCCCTCGGCGGGAACAGGATGCTCAAGAAGCGAATGCCGATGGCCGAAAGGCAGCGGGACCTGTGGTCGTGGTGCCGCCGCTCCTCCTGGGCGGCGATCATGGGGAACCGGTCGGATACCAGCGTGGTGGCTGGGCTCGAAAGGGCGCTGACGTGGGCAGGTGAGCCTTTGAAATACCGAGACCGAGGGCCTTGCGAACCGGAAGGGCAAGTTGGACACCGTAGAGGTGAACGGACCGGAGGGCGTTTTCGATTGGACCGTCGTGGATTGGCGTGTCCATGAGGAAAACGTAGCGAGGTTGCGGCGCAGGATCTTCAAGGCGACGCGGGAGCAGGACTGGGCCTCGGTCCGGTCGCTGCAGAAACTGATGCTGGGTTCCTGGTCGAACACGTTGGTCAGTGTGCGACAGGTGACTCAGCGCAATGCTGGGCGTCGAACGGCCGGGATCGATGGGGAGGTTGCCCTGTCGCCCGAGGCGAGAGCGAATATTGCGGTGCGAGTGCATGATTCGCGGTCGTCGTGGGAGCCCTTGCCGGTTCGGCGTGTGTATATTCCGAAGGCCAACGGAAATCAGCGTCCGCTCGGTATCCCCGTGGTGATGGACCGCTGTCATCAGGCGCGGGTACGCAACGCGCTGGAGCCCGAGTGGGAGGCTCGGTTCGAGGCCCGTTCCTACGGGTTTCGCCCGGGCCGTAGCTGTGCCGATGCGATCCAGTCCCTTTTCCTCACGCTCAAAGGGCCACGAGCCCAACGGGCATGGATTCTGGACGCCGATTTGTCGGCCGCGTTCGACAGAATCGACCATCCTCGGCTACTCGACAAGCTGGGGTCGTTCCCGGCCAAGGAAATGATCCGAAAGTGGCTGAAAGCCGGGGTGATCGAGAACGGCGGGTTCGCGCCGACCGAGGAGGGTTCTCCGCAGGGCGGGGTGATCAGCCCGTTGCTGATGAACGTGGCACTGCATGGCCTGGAGGAGGCCGCGGGAGTTCGTTACCGCAGTTCGACCGGTGTTTACGCCGGCGCGGCGATAGCGGGCAACCCGGTTCTGGTGAGATATGCCGACGATATGGTCGCCTGCTGCCATTCACGTGAGCAGGCCGAACACGTCAAGGCGCAGCTTGCCCGGTGGCTGGCTCCGAGGGGTCTGGTCTTCAACGAGGATAAGACGCGCATCGTCCACCTCGAAGAGGGATTCAGCTTCCTCGGATTCAACATCCGCTGCTACCGCCACGGTAGACGGCCGGGCAAGTTGTTGATCAAGCCGAGCCCGGAGGCGATCGAGCGTATCCGCAAACGGTTGGCCGAGGAGATGCGCAGGCTGCGCGGCTCCAACGCCAGGGCGGTGATCGCCCGGATGAACCCGATTATCCGGGGATGGTCCGCCTACTATCGAGGTGCGGTGTCCAGCAAGGTTTTCAGCTCGCTGGACCACTATATGTGGCGGCTCACCTCCGGGCGGGCGCGCCGACCGCATCCGAAGAAGCCGAAAAAGTGGATCGCACGCCGCCACTGGGGTCGGTTCAACAAGTTCAGGAACGATCAGTGGGTGTTCGGCGATCCCGAACGGCCGTTGGATGACCGCCGTGAAAACATCGCGTGTCTGGTCAAATTCTCCTGGACTCACATCGTCCGACACACGCTAGTCGCGGGCCGGGCGTCTCCCGACGCCCCGGAATTGGCCAGCTACTGGGCCGAACGACGGCGCAAGGTCAAACCCGCGCTGGACAGCTACAACCTGCGCCTGCTCGCCAAGCAGGACGGACGGTGCCCGCTGTGTGGCGATCATTTGTTGACCGTCGATCAACCCCCGCAGTCGCCCTCCGAATGGGAACGGTGGTGGTTAGGAGTTGTCAAGCGAGCCATCGCCGCCGAGCATCTCACCCACCACGGGCGGCTGGCCCGGTTGGACGAGACCCACCTGGTACACGCCTCCTGCCATCGCAGCCTTCGGGCTAAGTTGCGCGGGAGCCCAACGAATTACGCAGTTCCCGCAACGTCCTCGGGGCTTGCTTGAGCCGTATGCCGGGACGACTGGCACGTACGGTTCTGAGGGGGGACCGCCGCAGCAATGCGGCGGTCCTACCCGACATGAGCCTCGGTGAGGCAGCCTGAAGGGGCGCCGCCTTCCCGAGGGTGCTCTGAATTCGGTTTGTCTGATCAAGGACCGGCGTTGGCGCGCTGGTTGGGAAGGTACGCCCATGCTCACGGTAGTTCACGACGTCGACGAGTCCAACGACAACACCGGTTCGGGTCGCTCGTTACTCGATGAGGTCGTCCGCGATGGCGCCCGGCAAATGCTTGCGGCGGCGCTGGAGGCCGAAGTCGGCCTATATCGCGCAGTTCACCGATCAGGTTGACGAGAATGGGCATCGCCTAGTGGTGCGCAACGGCTACCACGAGGAGCGGACCGTGTTGACGGCCGCTGGGGCGGTGCCGGTCAAGGCCCCGCGGGTCAACGACAAGCGCATCGACGCTGACACCGGTGAGCGGTGCCGGTTTTCCTCCCCGATTTTGCCGGCGTGGGCGCGCAAGTCGCCGCAGATGACCGAGGTGTTGCCGCTGCTGTGCCTGCACGGGCTGTCCAGCGGGGATTTCGGCCCGGCGCCGGAGCATTTCCTCGGCACGGGCGCGGCGCTCTCGGCGACCGAGATTACTCGGCTGACCGCGCAGCGGCAGGACGAGGCCAAAGCCTTCGGCAAGCGTGACTTATCCAGCACCGATTACCTGTATTTGTGGGTGGATGGCATCCACCTCAAGGTGCGCCTTGAGGTGGAGAAACTCTGTTTGCTGGTAATGATCGGGGTCCGTGCTGATGGCCGCATGGAGCTCGTCGGGCTGGCTGACGGCTTCCGGGGATCGACTGAGTTCTGGGCTGATTTGCTGCGCGATTGCCGCCGCCGCGCCATGACCGCAGCGGTGCTCGCGGTCGGCGACGGCGCCCTGGGCTTCTGCAAGGCGTGCGGGAGGTGTTCCCGGATATTCGAGAGTAGCGCTGCTGGTGGCATAAGCAGGCCAATATTCTTGCCGCACTGCCGAAATCGGTGCACCCAGGGTGCAGTCGCGGCGATGAAGGAGATCTACAATGCCGAGGATATCGACAAAGCCCAGCTCGCGATCAAAGCGTTCGAGATCGACTACGGCGCCAAATACCCCAAAGCGGTCGCCCAAGATCGTCGACGACGCCGAGGTGTTTTTGGAGTTCTACCGGTATCCCGCCGAGCATTGGATCCACCTTCGCACCACAAATCCGATCGAAAGTACCTTTGCGACAGTACGTTTGAGGACCAAAGTCACCAAAGGGCCGGGCTCCCGCGCGGCCTGGCTGGCGATGGCCTACAAGCTAATCGAGGCCGCCCAGGCCCGCTGGCGCGCGGTCAACGCACCACACTTGGTCGCCCTCGTCCGTGCCAGCGCCGTCTTCCACAAGGGCAAGCCGCTCGAACGGCCTATCGACATCACACCCGAACCGTCGGCAGCTGAGCCTCAAACCGTCGGATCGCAGGTCGCCTGAAACTCACCGATCCACAGGTCTTGACGATATCTCACTCACGGATGTCGAAGAGGTAATTGGTGTTTTACCTGCCATGGCCCTCGAGATCCCGCCTTCGGTAGCTGGTCCATCGCGCGCTGGAAGTAGCCTGGTGCGAAATCGGCGAAGGGTTCTTCTTCGACATCTTCCCTGGATGAGCGGCTACGACGGTGTCGTAGCCGCGCGCGTCCATGCAATTGAGCAGGCGACAAACGTATTCCGATACCAGGTCGGCCCTCAAGGTCCACGATGCATTGATATAGCCCATGGTGAACGCCATGGTGGGCACATCGGACAGCAACATCGACTTATAGGTCATCGACTTGCTGACGTCGACATCCTGGCCGTTACGACCAAGCTTGGCGCCCCCAAAAGCCACAAGTTCAATCCTGTTGCGGTAGAAGATGATATCGGCCGCCAACTCGTGACCCGTTCTGGTGAAGCGGTCGATGTTGGCGAACGTTGCAGCATCGTTATGTGCCCGGCGCCGCTGTCGATAACGACGACGTTCTTTACCGGCATAATCAAGGTCTCTGGGCCGGTGCTGAGGTTGCAATATGGGCCCACCGAAGTTCTCCTCGCCGGGAAAGTTTGGTCGGTAACCCGCGTCGTAGTTGTAATAGCCGCTACACATGAAGACGAACCGCGCCTCGAGCTCTAATTCCTCAGCCGTTCCGAACCGCCTTGATGGTCCAGCGCCGGCTGGCGTCCGACCAAGCGGCAGACAAGACCTGGGTACCGAAGTGAATGTGCTCATGGATGCCGTTCTCGGTCGCGACCTCACGCAGATAGTTCTTGATTGTCGGCGCGTCGACAGTGAACCTGGCCGAGTGCCAGGGCTTGAAGGAATCCGAACGTGCACATATCTGAGTCCGACCTGATGCCCGGATACTTGACCAGATCCCACGTGCCACCCGGATCACTTCTGCGCTCTAGAACTACGTACCTATTACCGGGGCAGCGATCCTGCGGGTGCCAGGCAGCGCTGATACCGGAAATCCCCGCTCCCACGACCACCACATCGAACAACTCTGACATGTTAATCGAGGTTAGCAACCCGATGACCTTGTCGCCAAACCGCTCGATCGACTCCGCATCTACTCCGTCGGACCGCCTTGATGCGGCGCAGAAGGTCCGCGCCGCAACGCATCTGCGTGCCACAACGTGTTCTGACCACTTCACTTCCTAGTGAAAGAGGACCGGCATCGTCCTAGCCTTCCCCAAGGACCGTTATTGCCAAACGCAAGCTCGGCTGTCACTGGGGGACTGCACCCCACCGAGATAGTCCCAGAGGGAAATGAGTAGTTTCATGCGAACCCGAAGGTCGGCATCGATCGATGCGGCAGCGCACTTTGTGTGCGAGATCGCCGTGTCGCTACCGTGGTCCGGGTCGCGCGTGCAGCTGGGAGGCCGGAGGCATATTGGGCGGGGCGCAATGCTTGATGAGATCATCGACGTTCTGTCCGACCCGCTCAGGCGCGGTACCTACCGACGGTGGGTAGAGCATGATGTGGTCTAGCACGCCCTCGTAGCGGCGTAGCCCGTTGCGAACCTCGTCAGCGGTGCCGGCGACACCCATGACGTCGATCATGTCATCGGTGACGGCGTTGAACATGGCCTGAAAGTCGCTGCGGGTGAAGGCTTCTCGGATGACGGCACCCTGCTTGGCGAATCCGCAGAAGTCGAGCAGCGGTTCGTAGGTCCTGACCGAGGCGTAGAATGCGATCTGCTGCGCTACCTCGCGACGAGCGATCTCGGGGTCGTCGTGGATGGAGCACATCACCATCGACACGATCTCGACGCCGTTAGGGTCGCGCCCGGTGCGTTGTGCGCCCTTGGCCACCGCAGGCCGCACGACTTCCTCCACATACGCGGTGGTGAAGAGTGGATGCCCGGCCAAGCCGTCAGCGACCCGTCCGGCGGCTTCACACATTCGCGGCCGCACGGCGGCGGTGACGATGGGGATATTGCGCGCAGGGGGTTCTACCGGCCCGGTGGGGACGAGATTCATATTGTAGAAACGGCCCTCATGGCGGACGGGTCCTTCGTGCAGGTTCCAGATGCGCCGGATAAGGGGTACGAGTTCCTCGACGCGCAGGGCGGGGGCGCTGGTATCGGTGACAGAGTGCCAATCGCTCATCATCCGTTTGGTGCCGTTGCCGATCCCGAGCACGACCCGACCACCGGACAGTTCGTCGAGGTCGCGTGTTTCGGTCGCCAAGACCAGCGGACTACGTCCGATGCCGTAGAGGATTGACGACCCGATGCGACACCTGTTCGTCGAGGTTGCCATCGCCGCCATCGAGATGGATCCCGACCGGGTGTAGAACTCGGATGCCCAGACGGCGTCGAACCCGGCCTGGTCGGCAGCCGCGGCGGTGGCCTTCATCGCGGCAAGTTCAGGGGCGACGACTGAAAGTCCATAAGTACTCATAAGTGACGGCTCCATCGTGTGGTAGGTGACAGACGGTGTCAGCGGCTAGTTGACCCGAAGGCGAAAGCCCATCGCCGCCGACAGCAAGCAGGTGTGTCAGCGTTGCCTCAGGACCGCGGTCTCAGTCCTCGACGGCGAGAGCGCCTGTGGGGCAGCACGATACTGCTTCTTCGATGAGTGATCTGTGGCATTCCGGTGGCTCGGGGTTCACGATATTGAGTTGGCCATCGTGCCTGACCTCGAAGAAGTCAGGAGCCAGGCCTTCACACATTCCGATTGACGAGCATCGGTTGCGGTCGACTCTGATCTTCATACCACGCCGCCTTACGCGTTCGGGGTGAAGCGGACGGGAAGGTGATTCACGCCGTGGAAGAACGTGCTGACGGTGTAGCTGGGTGGCCCGCAGACTTCAATATCAGGCAGGCGGTGCAGCAGTTCTCTGAAGAGCGCAGCGAGTTGCTGCCTGGCCAGCTGGTTGCCGAGGCAGTGATGGATTCCCCCGCCTCCGAAGCTCACGTGCGGGTTAGGGTCGCGCGACAGATCGAACTTCTCCGGGTTAGTGAACACGGTGGTGTCCCAGTTGGCCGAGCTGTAGAAAAGTATGATCTTGTCACCCTCGGTGATCTGCTGCCCGCCCAGTTCGCAGTCGCGAGCCGCCGTCCGGCGAAATGTCATGATTGGTGTGGCCCACCGGACGAATTCTTCCACGGCCCCTTTGATCCGTCCGTCGAAATCCTCCATGAGCCAAGCTCTTTGGTCTGGGAAGTCCGTCAATGCTTTCATCGCGTGACTGGTGCTTTGGCGCGTGGTGTCGTTCCCGGCGATCGTGAGAAGTATGAAAAACGAGACGATCTCGTCGTCGGTGAGTTGTTCGCCGTCCACTTCAGCTTGAACGAGGTTCGTCATAAGGTCATCTTCGGGCTGCCGGCGACGTGCGGCGATGATTTCGCGGGCGCCATCGCCCAAGAATCCCATCGCTTGGAACAGGCGAGGTATGACCGGGTCTTCGCCCATCACCTCCGGGTCGCTCCACCCACCGGCATACCGTGACTCCCACGCGATGTCGCGGCGCATCGAGTCCGGCACGCCCATCATGTCGAAGATGTTGTGCATCGGCAGCAACGCGGCGCACTGGTCGACGAAGTCAGCCTCGCCTTGCGGGGCAAGGCCATCGACGACCCGTTTCGCGTTGGCCTCGATCTGGTGACTGGTCAGCCGCATTTGCTTCGGTGTGAATGCGGATGCCAGCAATCGTCGAATCTTGGTATGCCGCGGCGGGTCCATAGCGATGAAGCCTTGCGCGGTGTCGAGCAGTTCCTGCGGGATCGACTCCATCACAATGCCTTGACCAGACAGGAAATCGTCGTGTCGCCGGGTCGCCTCGACAAGTAGCGGGTGGGTGACCACGGCCCAGAAGCCTTGGTCGTCCTCGTCGTCGATCATGGTGTGCTCGACGCGCGGGTGCCAGCTGATGGGGGCGCGTCGGCGCAGCTCCGCGTAGGTCTTCTCACGGTCAGCGGCGGTGCCAGCCCAAAAGGCAGTCGAGGACAGGTCGGCAGAATCATACGAACGTGCTGAACGACGCTCCACCGACGACTTCGGAGCGGAAGCGCTGACAGTCATGAGGGTCCTCCCGAGCTAGTGTCTCCACGCCAGTGTTTACACTTTTCTCTATAAAGTCAACATCCAGACAAAAATCTGCGTTGTGTAAACGGCCTCGCGGGATCTGCGCCCAAATAGCGAAGGGCGATCCGCGAGATCCGCTCACCGGTCAGACTTGCATCGGCAGAAGGAAGCACGACATGGCTCACAGTGAGCCTCACCAGCGCATCGGCGACTTCATGCACGTCATCGGCATCCAGACCTGGAAAGTGCTCGTTGAACCAAGTCACGAGGGCTGCCGAGGATAGCTCCAGCAGCGATGCCGAGGTCGGCAGGAGCGGCAACATACCGGTTGTCTCGGAAACCGTTTTGTCTGTAGGCCGATTTGACGTCAACACCGCCTTCAAGAGCGGGCTCGCTTCCGCTTCCTCGAGGGTGTACGACACCGCGGCGGTGATACCCCCGCGGACATCTCCGGCGTGTTGTGCCGAAACTGCGTGAATGCCGTTCAAGAATCGTTCGCCTTCGGACACAACCAGCGCGTCACCCAGTCCCTGCTTATCGGTGAATTCCTTGTAGAGCGTCGGGCGGGACACGCCGACAAGCTTGGCGACTTCACTCATGCGAACCCGATGCCAGCCCTTCTCGATAGTGAGGTCACGCGCAGCCCTGAGAACTTGCTCACGCATGTGCTGGCGAAACGAGAGGCGAACGGACTCTGTGGACATGGTGAGCAGGATATGCGTCTTGCACAAGTGTTCCGTCCGGGCGGTGGAGGACCACACCTGCTTGCTGTCGAAGATGACCAATCGCCGGTCCCTGCATGATTTCGTTGATGCGGTTCTAACGCCGGCTCGGAGCGTTCGATGGCTTAGTCGGCAAACGCCGGCGTGATAACGGTGGGCGTAAGCGTTGCCAGGACAGTGGCCACGCTTGGTCGTCACCACCAAAGACCACGCGAAGTCGTTCCCCATTCCATGGGCGTCGTAGCGTCCTCGCTCCGAATTCTGCCGCCGCCTGATCCGAGACGCTTGCGCTCGCGTTAGGGCCCCAAACCATCTTCACCGATGACGTGCATGGCACCAAGCGCGACAGGATCCGCGCGAAAAGACCTTGATTGGCTTTCGATGCGCGTCTCATCGGAGTTCGAAATCTGCGATCTCAGGTGCACGCAATAGTTCTCGGTGCCGCTCGGGTGTCCACGGAAACAATTCGGGAAGCCCATCTTTGCCTAGGTACCAACTGTTGCAACCGGTAACCCAAATTGTTTGTGGCATCGCTGCTTTCATGCTGTCGTTGTAGCCCTTGGTGGCCAACTTGGTGGGCGCGGCGGCGACGATGCGGCCCTCACGGATCCGGTTAATCCACCACAGCACATAATCAGCCTGGTCCTCGGCGACCGGTATCAGTGACTGGTTGCCGATCGGCGAATGCGGACCCATCAGCATGAACAAGTTTGGGAATCCGGGCACCGCGACCGACCGATACGCCGTGGGGCCATCGGCCCATGCCTCGTCGAGGGTGAGCCCACGCTCCCCGACCACTGTCAGCGGGCGCACGTAGGCCCGGGCGTCAAACCCGGTGGCATAGACCAGCAGGTCGAGTTCGTGCAAGGTACCGTCGGCCGTGATGACGCCGCGAGGCTCGATGTGGTCGATCGTCTCGTTGATCACCTCCACACCCGGTTGTTGGACCGAACGGTAGAAATGTCCCGCCATAATCTGGCGCTTGCACATCGGCTGATCTTTCGGGGTGAGTTTCGCGCGCAACTGCGGGTCGCGCACCGAGAGTCGCAGGTTCCATCGACATAGCGTCTGAACCAAGCGGCGCTGAAATCCCGGACGGATCGGCGCGCGGCCGAAGATGCGCCTGACCACCAATCCCCAGAACCAATAGCCCAGGCCGTTCAACCTCGGCCACCGCGTCAACGCGGCCTGGATCAGCGGTGAGTAGTGCGGATTGGGCATCGGAAAGACCCACTGCGCAGTGCGTTGGAAGACGGTGAGCCGACTGACCTTGCCCCCGAGTTCGGCAATGATCTGTATGCCTGTCGAGCCCGTCCCGATCAGTCCGACCCGCTTGTCCCGCAAGGTGACGGAGTGATCCCATTCCGCGGAGTGGAACACCGGCCCGGCAAAACTCTCCTGGCCGGGAATGTCCGGATAGCGCGGCACCCGGAGCACGCCGGTCGCGGTGACAAGGACGTCGAATGTCTCTTCGCTGTCGTCGGTCGTGATCCGCCACCGCTCGTCGTCGTATCGGGCGGATATGACCTCGGCGCCGAACTTGATGTGCGGGCGGATGGCCCGTTCGTCGGCCACCTGCTGGAAATAGGCCTGGATCTCCGGCCCCGGCGGCAGCAGGTGCGACCAGTTCGGGTTGGGCCGAAACGAGTAGGAGTAATACCGCGATGGGATATCGCAGGTTAGCCCCGGGTAGGTGTTGTCTCGCCATGTGCCGCCGACATCCTCGGCCTGTTCGAAAATGGTGTACGAGTCAATGCCGGCGTCCTGCAGCTTGATCGCCATGCACAGTCCCGACATGCCCGCACCGATGATTGCGACTTTGACTGACCGTTGTTCCGTCATGTTCATCACTCATTCTTGAAGTGCTACTTGTACTCGGCACTGCCGATCACGCCGATACCGGCGCCGCTACGCACTAAGGCATTGATGCGCGCTTCCGCTCGTTGTCGGCACACGACCAGCCGTCCTACCCGCGCACGCCGGTGCGGCGACCCTTGTTCCGTGCACCAAGCGTTCCCTCCTGCTGCCCCAGTTGCGGACCGCTACACGTGTGGAGCCACCAACAGTGTTAACCGTCGTTAGCGTACCCCTCGAAAATGGCTCCGGTGGGTCAAAAGCCGCGCTGCGTGGACGTTCGGCACCCAGATGCCAAGCTGAATGCAGCGGCCGGCCCAAGGCGGAAATTGTTACGTCAGAGCCGCTCCGGCGGCGAAGAGCGATTCCGTGAGCCGCTTTTCGGCGTCAGGCACACGCTCGGCTGCGGCCGCAGTGGCGGCGGCGCGAGCCCGCAGTGGGGTGCCTGGGTTGTAAGCCATCCGGGCTACTTCGGTCCAGGCGGTCGACACCTCCCGAGCAGCCCTCGACGCCTCCAGGGCGGCTTCGGAATGCAGCAAGTTGGCGATGCTTCGACAGCCGTCGGCCTGCAGGGCCCTGAACAACCCCCCTCCCGTCCCCGCCTTCTCAATGAACGCCCACAGCGCAAACAGGGCGCTTTCGAGGTTGTGATCGTCCAGGGCGTCAGGCCACGCCGCCACGTCGACGGCGAAATGCTCGACACCATCGAGTCCATCCTTCTGTGCCTCAGGGTCGCGAGTGACTGTAAGACCCCGGCTGTCGGTGATTGCCGCCATCGCCTGCGCGCTTCGGATAAGGGCGGGACCGGCGATCGCCGCCAAGTCCGGCGCCGTAGTCGGCCAGTCGACGATGTAGGCGGTGTGACGGGTCGGCACGGGAAAGCCGGTCGAAGACCGTGCCCGACGGAGATCCTCGTAGGGGACCAGTTGGACCGAATCTCGGTCGTTGTCAACGACCAAGGCCACGCCTCGGTCGTCGTCGTAGCCGGTGATGACAATGTCGTGGCGGCTCATGCTCAACCGTGCGCGCAGATAGGGCAGATGAGCAATGTCGGCCCAAACCATCACGGGGGTGCGGCGGTCGAGTTGATCGGTCACCCACTTCCACCCGAGGTCGCCGTCATCGGTGGCGCGAATCTCGAACTGTGCACCGACATTAGTGAGGTATTGCTCTTCGAGATCGGGGCCCCTGCCAACGAGGTACACCGGCGGAAATAACTCGTCGGAACGGGCATAGGAAAAATCCAGCGTGCCGCTCAGCGCGAAAACCAGTCCTTCGCGGGGGGCGTGCACACCCCAACGGAGTCCGGCCCACTCGGTCAGATCGCGGAGGGCACCGGACCCGCAGTGGCCGCCGAGCTCGTGTCTGTAAGGCACCTCTACGCGCGCCATGACGATCCCGTCCTGACGGCCTGCCCAGGGCGTCTAGGGAAATCCTTTGGAGGCAGCCGCGTCGATGGCCGCGGGGCGCGCTGCAAGGGCACCTATCGACCCCGGCTAGTGCTTGTGCACTCTTGCCGGAACTGTTTTCGCAGTTCGCGTTTGAGCACCTTGCCAGCACCTGAGAGAGGGAGCGCATCAACGAACGAGGCTGTACGGGGCGCCTTGTATCCCGCGATCTGAGTCTTACAGAAGTCTCTGAGCTCTTCGGCTGTCACCGAGGAGTTTTCGGTCAAGACGACGACCGCATGAACGCGCTCGCCCCAATTTTCATCGGCAACTCCGATGACCGCGCACGCCGCCACCTCCGGGTGCCTGGACAGAACATTCTCGACTTCCGTCGAGTAGACATTCTCGCCACCCGAGATAATCATGTCTTTGATGCGGTCGACGACGAACACATAACCCCGCTCGTCCATGTAACCGGCGTCACCGGTGTGCATCCACCCATTGCGCAGCGCGGCCGCTGTCTCGTCTGGTTTATTCCAGTAGCCCAACATCACGTTGCCGCCACGCACGACGATTTCGCCGGTATTGCCCGGCGGCACTTCCTTATCGTCAGCATCGACGATTTTGACCTCGGCGCAGGGCGCGGCGCGGCCGGCTGAACGCAATAGGTCCGGATGCTCGTGGTCCTCAGGACGCAGGACTGTGGCTAGGGGGGACAGTTCTGTCATGCCATAACCCTGCATGAATCGCGCCGACCGCACGGTCTTCATCGCGCGCGACAGGACCGCCTCGGAAATCGGCGATGCCCCGTACATCACGTTTCTGAGGCTGGAGAGGTCGTAATCCCTGACGGCGGGATGGTCGACGACCATCTGCAGCATGGTCGGCACTAAAAGGACGTCGGTGACCTGGTGGCGTTCGATGGTCTGGAGAATGGCACTGGGCTCGAAAGTCGAGAGCATCACATGTGTGCCACCCAGGGTGGTTTGCCCCGCCCAGGCGGCCAAGTCCGCGAGATGGAACAACGGCGCAACATGAAGCAGTCGAGCCTCCGAACTCAGAAAGCTTCCCACGCTGAGCATTCCCAGCACGGAGGTCATCAGGTTCGCGTGGCTAAGCATGACGCCCTTGGGTAGACCCGTGGTGCCACCGGTGTAGAACACACCGGCCAGTTGATCGCCGCTGCGCCGCACGTCATCACCGACTTCGCCGCCGGCTATGAGTTCCTCATAGCAGAACATTCCCTCCGGGGTCGGGGCGTTTCCGCAATGAACGACTGCGCGCAGGTCAGGATATGACGCGCGAAGTGCGGGGACTGCTGGACTGAAGGCGTCATCGACAAATAAGACATCGGTTTGGGAGTCGCGCAGGGCGTAGGCAATCTCCGGAGGGCTCCAGCGGATATTGATCGGGTTTAATACCGCGTCCGCCCACGGCACCGCCAGCAGGTACTCATGGTAACGGTCGGAGTTGAGCGCCAGCATGCCGACGCGATCCCCGCGGTTAACGCCAATCGTCCGTAATGCGCTCGCCAACTTCGCGATTCGTTGTGCGGACTGCGCATAGGTCCGTGTTCGATCCGCGTCGATGGTGGCGAGGCGGTCCGGGTGTTGTTGCAGTGCTCTGTGCAAGCCCTGCGTGAGGTACATCACGTCTCCTCCTGAACTCTCAACCGGTGCGGGCCCGGCAATGACACATCCAGTGGCCCCGAGCGCCCTCACGTTATCAGTGGTTAACATTACTGGGGCGCCGATGGATAGCACAATCGTCCTTTGAACTCGACAACTGAGAGCCCACCCAGTCACCCGCCTGCATCGAATCGTCGTCACGTCCCACAATCGTGAATGCTTAGTCACATATGCTGCGACTTGTGGCGGGAACGGTGTTACCAGTCCCCACTTCCAAGTCGACTACTCCAATTAGGTGGCGTTGGAGGCGATAAAATCGAAGACCCCGTCGCAGCCCAGACCTGCACGCCCCGCAGAAGGTGTCGCTGGGACGTCCAAGTGGTCGCCGATGGGACGCCGGCATTGTCGATGGAGACAGTGCCCAGAACACGCGGAAGGACTACCTTGGATGATCCGGTGATTTATGACGTCGTCGATGGGGTGGCCTGGCTGACTATCAACCGGCCCCACTCTCGCAATGCGCTCAGTGTCGCCGTGCGCCAAGGATTATGGGATGGCGCACGTCGGTTCAATGAGGACGCTGACGCGCGCGTACTCGTTTTGACCGGCGCGGGTGAAAAGGCATTCTGCGCCGGCGGCGACCTTAAAGAGATGGCGCACCAGGCGCTGGCGGTTCCGCCACTGGACTTCGCCCCGCAGTTCGGCCGCAACATCGACATCGCTAAACCGACCATCGCGGCGGTCAACGGTGTTGCATTCGCCGGCGGGTTCCTGCTCGCACAGCAGTGTGACCTGATCGTCGCCGCCGAGCATGCCCTGTTCGCGATCACCGAAGTCAAAGTCGGCCGTGGAGCTCCCTGGGCCGCTCCTCTTTCGTGGCTCGTTCCACCGAGAATCGCTCTGCAGATGATGCTCACCGGCGAACCGATCAGCGCGGCCCGGGCGTTCGAAGTGGGTCTTGTTAACGAGGTGGTGCCCGCCGCTCGGCTTAGGGATCGAGCCCAGAAGCTGGGCGCTCTAATCGCTGGAAATGCTCCGCTGTCGGTGCTGGCCGCTAAACAGACTGCGTATCTATCGGCGCGACATCGCCTTGAGGAGGCATACACGCTGGCTGAGAAGATCTGGGAACCCGTGTACCACTCCGCGGACGCGCAGGAGGGCCCACGCGCATTCCGGGAGAAACGGGCACCTGTATGGCGGGGACGCTGAACACGCCGGATGTCTGCGAATGCTCGTGCCAAGGACCGCGCGGCGAGACCGCCGGCTGACTGGCGCGGCGTGCGGGCCCGCCAAGCAAGCCGATTGGCGGCGTGCTTAATCGTGGCCAGGGAGCCATCGACACGAAGCAAATCATTGACAGCCTCTGCTCAGCGAAATCACCCTCCCGAGGACACGCCGAGGCGAGGACACTCCGAGGTTGCGCCTACCGTCGACCTCGGCGCTGCGGCAACGCGTGGCTTGCCCGATCCTCACTGTGCGACTCGCACGGTGGAACGCCGAGAACAGCGTGCCCCATCCGCGCGAGCAGCACCGAGACGCGCTCGGGAGGCATCCCCGTATCGCGATATTGCAACGTCGATTGGATGGCACCGATCGCGCCGTGAACAACGGCGCGCAATTCCGTCTCGTCCAACTCCGGCCTTAACTCGCCCAAAACGTGCACCCACTCTTCAACGTAGAGGCGCTGTTTGCGGCGCAGGCGACTACGTCGATGGTCAGGCAGATTATGGACTTCTCGGTAGTAAACAATGGCGAGTTCGCGCTTCTCCATCACCAGGGCAACGTGGTCGGCTACTAAGGCAGTCAGCGCCTCGCGATCATCTCGGCTTTGTTCAACGATCGCCGACGCCCGTCGCAGCAGCGTGTCAATCACTTGTTCGAACAGTGCCGCCAGCAAGCCCGCCTTGCTGTCAAAGTGCCGGTAGATCGCTGGACCGACGACCCCTGCCGAGATGCCGATATCGGCCATAGAAACAGCGTGATAGCCACGGTCCGCGATGAGTTCGGCGGCGGCCGCCAGAATCCGCTCGCGACGCTCGCCTCCTCGCGTGCGGCCGACGGTGACTGTGTCGGTCACGGTCGACCATCCTTTCGCAGTCGAAGCAGCAATACCTCTTCCGTTCGAAACGCCCACACGTTCCGGGTGATCTACGAACGTTAACACTTCTTCACGATGCCCACTCCCCACGCACAACTGCCGCGCCATCCAACGTCCATACTGGGAGAGGCCCCGGGGTACCTCCAAGCGCGGCGCGGCTGCAACCACCAAGACAATCAACCCGGATAGATTGCAGTGATCGGCGGACGAGACCTCCTTCATTCGCATGAGTCGTAGATCTGGTGCACCGGAGCGCGACATCTACGCGATGGGTGTTGCAAATCCTTGGGCCTCGCACGTAACGTTAGCCACCAGTAACTGAGGCTGTTGAGCTTCGACGGTTTCTGGACTAATCGGGGCACGCGAAGCACTCCTTGAGGTGGCCACTTGCACGCGACGCCCGAGCCTTGCATTGACTTAAGTCGCGGTCGCGAGTGGGTAGGAAGGGATCGGTTTGAGAGATTCAGTGCCGATCCTCGCGCGAGGAGCCTGGCTGACCGATGCCGCCTATGCGCTTGATCGTGTTGGTGGGCGGCGCAGTCATGCTCCAGGACAATGCTTTCGGCGCGTGCGCTGGGAGGCGAAGACAAAGTTTCGCTCCGATTGTTTCGGAATTCAGCACACGGGCCGCTCGCCCCGTTGGGCGAATGCTTTCCGAATCGTCCGACTGCACAATCGAATTGAGACACCTTGCACCTGCGTGCAACCGCTGTTCGGTTGCCGACGCAATTCGATCCGGGAGCCATCATGACGGATATCGAAGCAACCACCAAACACATAGCCGGGACGGAAGGCTGCGCTGTGCCCAACGATCCGTGGACCACGCCGGAGCGGCTAGCACTGAGCCAGTTGGCGCGATCTTTCGTCGCTCGCGAGATAACACCGAAAGTGACGGATTGGGAGGAGGCAGGTGAAATCCCGCGCGAGCTGCACCGTAAGGCTGCCGATGTGGGACTTCTCGGGGTTGGATTCCCCGAGAACGTGGGAGGCAGCGGCGGCGACGCGATCGATTCGGCGTTGGTAACCGAGGCAATTCTGGCGTGCGGTGGGTCTACCGGCGTGTGCGCCGCGTTGTTCACCCACGGCATCGCGCTTCCGCACATCGCCGCGAATGGATCGGATGCCCTGATCGACCACTACGTTCGCCCCACCCTGGCCGGAGATATGATCGGCTCGCTGGCAGTCACCGAGCCCGGAGCGGGCTCAGATGTGGCGAACCTACGCACACGAGCAGTCCGCGATGGTGACACGTACGTGGTCAACGGTGCTAAGACCTTCATCACGAGCGGTGTCCGCGCCGACTTCGTGACTACCGCGGTGCGTACCGGGGGACCCGGGTACGGCGGAGTTTCGTTGCTGGTTATCGACAAGGGCACACCGGGGTTCAAGGTTGACCGCCGGCTGGACAAGATGGGATGGCGTTGCAGCGATACCGCAGAACTCTCGTTCTTTGACGTT
Organism: Mycobacterium europaeum; assembly: GCF_034555895.2. Taxonomy (NCBI): domain Bacteria; kingdom Bacillati; phylum Actinomycetota; class Actinomycetes; order Mycobacteriales; family Mycobacteriaceae; genus Mycobacterium; species Mycobacterium europaeum. The sequence goes on along the minus strand of NZ_CP157315.1, from coordinate 5,699,965 downwards.
CGCGTTCCCGCTGCGAACCTGGTGGGGGCAGAGAACGGCGGATTCTTGCAGATCATGCAGCAGTTTCAGTCGGAACGACTCGGCATTGCCGTGCAGGCATACGCGACGGCGGAGCGCGCGCTCAAATTAGCCAAGGGTTGGGCGCGCGAACGCCAGACTTTCGGGAAACCTCTGACGGCTCGTCAAGTGATCCGCCATAAGCTCGCGGAAATGGCCAGGCAGGTCGACGTCGCGCGCGCCTACACCCGCGCCGTGATGCAACGGTGGCTGGCCGGGGAGGATGTAGTCACTGAGGTGTCGATGGCCAAGAACACCGCCGTATACGCGTGCGATTATGTGGTGAATGAGGCGGTTCAAATCTTTGGTGGGATGGGTTATATGCGCGAGTCCGAAGTCGAACGGCATTACCGAGATTGCCGCATTCTCGGAATAGGCGGTGGCACCAACGAGATCATGAACGAGATCATCGCCAAGCGCATCGGCTTATAGCTGTTCGGCACTGAATCGGCCCACGACGACGTGTCTGGGCGACCGGCTCCGAAGGAGTTCACATGGACAGGGGTATTGGCAGTTGGGCGACGAAACGGGCCTTCCTGTCCGGCGACCGCACCGCCCTCGTTGACGATAACCGACGGATCACCTTCACTCAGCTCGATGAACGGACCAACCGGCTTGCGCGTGCCCTGCGAGCGCTCGGTGTCCGCAAGGGCGACAGGGTTGGCGGTCTCTTGATCAACAGTCCCGCGTTCATAGAAACGATGCTGGCGGCCGCGAAACTAGGCGCGATCTTCGTGCCCATGAACGTGCGGTTGGCGCCAGCAGAGGTGGCTTACCAGCTGGCCGACTCAGGCGCAGACGTGCTCGTGTATTCCAACCCGCTGGCCCCGGTCGCCCGCGCCGCGGTGTCAGAGGATGGGGTGCGGGTCCGCCACCAAATGGCCGTCGGCGGTGAATGCCTTGCCGGTGAGCTTTCCTACGACGACGTTGTGAACAGTGAAGCGCCCACAGCTGTGGGCTCCGACGTGGCGGGCCATGACATTGCAAATCTGATGTATACGTCCGGGACTACGGGGCGTCCCAAAGGTGTGATGCTCACCCACGACAACCATCTGTGGAACGTCATGAACGCGCTGACAATCGGGCGCGGGCTGCGTGAGACGGACGTGACCGTCGCCGTGGCTCCGATGTTCCACATCGGGGGACTCGGAGTGCACACGCTGCCGCTGCTGCATGTCGGCGGTTGCAGCGTGCTGCTGCCGTCCTTCGATCCGCGACAGACGCTGGCGATGATGGCCCAAGAGCATGCGACAGTGCAATTCATGGTTCCGGCGATGTGGGCCGCGCTGATGAACGTCGATGGATTCGAGGACCACGATTTGTCGGCTCTCGAACTGGCGGCTGCGGGTGGCGCACCGTGTCCGTTGACCGTCATCGAATTCTTCCAAGGACGCAGTCTGCCGTTCCAGGAGGGTTTCGGGATGACCGAAACCGCGCCTATCGTCTCATTCCTCGACGCTGAACACGTTAAGGAGAAGGCCGGATCGATCGGTCGGACGGCTTTTCACGTCGAAGCTCGTATCGTCGACGACGCCGACAACGACGTCCCCGTCGACGAGGTGGGCGAGTTAGTAGTGCGCGGCCCTAACGTATTCGCGGGCTACTGGGGTCTTCCCGAGGCGACAGTGCAAGCTTTTCGTGGCGGCTGGTTTCATACTGGCGACTTGGGCCGCATTGACCGAGAAGGTTTCATCACTCTGGTCGACCGAAAAAAAGACATGATCATCAGCGGTGGTGAGAACGTTTACCCGATCGAGGTGGAGCAGGTCCTCTACCGTCACCATGCCGTGCGCGAGGTCGCGGTTGTCGGTGTGCCGCATCCGCGTTGGGGCGAAACTCCGGTGGCCGTCGTGGCCCTTCAGCAGGATGCCGCCGTCAATGCAGAGGAGCTTATCGATTACGCTCGAGAACGCCTTGCCCACTTCAAATGCCCGTCACGAGTACATGTCGTTCCCGACTTGCCGCGAAACGCCACCGGCAAGGTGCTCAAGACGGAGCTTCGCCTGCAATTCGGCGGGGAGGGGCTTTCAGTTCTGCGTTGAAACGCCGTTCTCTCGGCCAGACGCACATTTGCTTTTCGCCACACCTCGACCACGTTGCGGTACGCAGAATGCGGTCAGCGGCAGCATGGACGTAAATCTTCGCACGCCTGCCGAATCGCTTTGGGTGAGAGTCGTTCATGGGTGGATACGAGTGGCAGCGCAGCGGGATGGCGGATGATCCGACGGTTCGAGGCTCAGCTGCCGACGGTTCGGGTGTGATGTCGATAGGCCGTTCGAGCGGCTTGCCCTTGTGGAAGACGGCGCTGGCACGGACGAGGGCGACCAAGTGTGGTGCGTTGACCGCGCGCCAGCGGGCCTGGGCGGCCTCGATTAGCTTGTAGGCCATCGCCAGCCAGGCCGCGCGGGAGCCCGGCCCTTTGGTGACTTTGGTCCTCAAACGTACTGTCGCAAAGGTACTTTCGATCGGATTTGTGGTGCGATTGGTGGATCCAATGCTCGGCGGGATACCGGTAGAACTCCAAAAACACCTCGGCGTCGTCGACGATCTTGGGCGACCGCTTTGGGGTATTTGGCGCCGTAGTCGATCTCGAACGCTTTGATCGCGAGCTGGGCTTTGTCGATATCCTCGGCGTTGTAGATCTCCTTCATCGCCGCGACTGCACCCTGGGTGCACCGATTTCGGCAGTGCGGCAAGAATATTGGCCTGCTTATGCCACCAGCAGCGCTACTCTCGAATATCCGGGAACACCTCCCGCACGCCTTGCAGAAGCCCAGGGCGCCGTCGCCGACCGCGAGCACCGCTGCGGTCATGGCGCGGCGGCGGCAATCGCGCAGCAAATCAGCCCAGAACTCAGTCGATCCCCGGAAGCCGTCAGCCAGCCCGACGAGCTCCATGCGGCCATCAGCACGGACCCCGATCATTACCAGCAAACAGAGTTTCTCCACCTCAAGGCGCACCTTGAGGTGGATGCCATCCACCCACAAATACAGGTAATCGGTGCTGGATAAGTGAGTTTTCGCGTCGGCTCGTCACGCAGTTGACGTGACCCGTCGGAACTGCGGAAGTGCCAGGTTGCCTCGTGATTCGAAGACCACCTCGACAGCCATACCGACCCGCACTTCATCGACGTTGCATTCGATCACGTTGGTCATCATTCGAGGTCCTTCTTCCAGCTCCACTATCGCCAAGACGTAAGGAGCGGTGAAAGCTGGCGACGGGGCCTGACGGACGACGGTGTAGGTGACGATCGTCGCTTTTCCCGAAGGTTCTTGCCAATCCAGATCCGCAGCCCAGCAGTATGGGCACCAAGGGCGGGGATGATGATGGAATCGCTTGCACTCCCGACATTTCGGGAGCACAAACCGCCCGACAGCTGCCTGCTGCCAGTACACGGCCGTGCTGTCAGTCACGGTGGGCATGGGAGCAGTTGTCACGGCGTCCTCCCCAAGAGTACGGTCGAATGGTCTGCCATCATGCCGCCGTAAGTGTGTACCAATGCTATTTCTGCAGACACTTGACGATCCGCAGCCTTCCCCATCACTTGGCGCGCAGCTTCGATCAGCATCGACATTCCCGACGCGTCGCCGGTGTGTCCGAATGACAGCAGACCCCCGTAGGTGTTCACCGGAAGGTCACCGCCGGGCGCCCCCCGCCCATCCAGGAAGAAGTGGCCACCTTTAGCTGCCGCCACCAGCCCCGTTTCCTCCAACAGCAGTATCGGGTTGATCGTGAAGGCATCGTACAGTTCGGCCACCTGCACGTCCGAAGGCGAAAGATCGGCCATTTCGAACGCGGCACGCGCTGACACGCTGGCACCCATTGTTGCGAAGTCGCTGGTGTGGGTGATGTTGCCGTGATCGTGGTGTTCACCGAAGCCCAATACATAGGCCGGTTGGTCGGTGATTTCCCGCGCGCGGTCACCATGGGCCACTAGGAACACGGCGCCACCTTCACACGGTACTGAGCAGTCCAGCAAATTGAACGGCCACGCGATAGGTCGTGAAGCCAGAACCATCTCGACGGTGAGCGGACCCGCGTTGCGCATCAAAGCATCTGGATGCCGTAACGCCCACTCGCGGCTCGAGACCGCCACGGCGGCAAGAGCATCGCGGCTCGTTCCGCGTTCGGCCATATGCCGCGTGGCGGCTAAGGCGTAAAGGGCTGGGATGAAGCTGCCGTATGGGTACTCAAAGTCCGGGTGGCTGATCATGCGCGCCATTGCGTTGGCGCCGCCTCCCCGCCCCACCTTGGGGAATTTCCCCGCACCGATACAGAGCACCGCGTTTGCAAGGCCGGCGCTGATTGCAAGTGCAGCCCGCGACAGCATGATCGTGTAGGTCGCCCCACCGACGTTGACAGTCTCACAAAAGCGCGGCCGGATGCCCAACACGTCATTGAGGCGCTCGTGGACGAAGATGTCGGCACCCGCACCGCTGGCCATGCCGGACGGGCAAACCAGCAGGCCGTCCACATCGCGGGGACCAAGTGAATGGCTCTGCAGAAACCGACGAAGCACCAACTCCTGCATGCCCGCGCCGTCGTGGCCTTCGTACTTTCCTGGCGGTAGTTCTTCTACTGCGGCGATAGCCGGCTCGCTGGCAAGTGCCCAAGTTCTCACGTTGACCTCATGGAAGCAGCCACCCAAACCTAGTCGACGTTCAGTATGACCGTGGAAGCGCGAGACTATGCTGCGCAACATAATTGAGGATCATCTCCCGGCTGATCGGTGCCGTCCGCATCAACCGCGCCGGTCCCCACAACGTCGCCAACCCGTACTCCGTAGCCAGACCGTTGCCGCCATGCGTCTGAATCGCTTGGTCCAGCGCAAGGATTCCGGCTTCAGCTGCCGCGTACTTGGCCATATTCGCCGCCTCGCCGGCCCCTGCCTCGCCGGCATCGTGTAAGGCGGCCGCCCGTTGGGTCATCAAGCGTGCGAGTTCAACCTGAATTTTGGCGTGCGCCAGCGGATGAGCGACTCCCTGATGTGCCCCTATAGGGGTGTCCCACACCCTGCGCTCCCGGGCGTAGGTACATGCCTTGTTTAACGCGTACCGGCCGATCCCATTGCCCAGCGCCGCCCCCATTATCCGTTCCGGATTCAGACCAACGAATACCTGCCGCAGTCCCTCGTCCCGAGCGCCGATCAAGTTGTCACCGGGAACACGTACATCGTCGAAGAACAGGGTGAACTGTTTCTCCGGTGTCACGGCTTGCACGGGAATCAGAGTCTTCTGCAGGCCGGCAGCGTCCGTGGGAACCACCATCAGCGACAGCCGGCCGCGCCCACGCTCGTCAGTACCCGTTCGGGTGACCACCAAGATGGCTTGCGCCTCGTCCACTCCCGAGATGTAGTACTTGGTGCCACGCAGAACCCAGTCGGCGCCGTCCCGCTTGGCGGTCGTCGCTATGTTGTGCGAGTTTGAGCCCGCGTCGGGCTCGGTGATCGCAAACGACATTATGATCTCGCCGCTCGCAATGCCCGGAAGCCAACGCCGTTTCTGCTCGTCGGTTCCGAACGCTTGGATGATGGTGCCACAAATGGCCGGCGACACCACCGTCATCAACAACGGGCACCCCGCCGCCGCCAACTCCTCTCCCACGGCATGCAGTTCGTAGATACCCCCACCGCCACCGCCGTACTCCTCGGCAATATTCACCCCGAGAAAACCTTGCTTACCTACCTCCTGCCACAGTTCCGTAGACTTCTCGCCCCCCAGGGATTTGGTCAGGTAGTAATCGTGGCCGTACGACTTCCCGATGGCCGCAACCGCCGCCCGCAGATCCCGCCGTTCCTGGCTCTCTGATATCTCCATACCGCTCAACCCCTTGAATCACCCGCAGGTCCGGGTTTGCACCGGCCACGACAAACTTCAGGCGACACACCGAGGAATTCGAGGGAAGCTTCCGTCACCGCTCGACAGCAGCGTAATCGCCCGGTGATACGTTATCGGCCGTTAACATTGACGCGCAAGTCCGCGTGTCGGTAGTGCGTCGACTTCCAGTGACCGGCTTTACGCCACGCCGGATACGTGATTTCTCGGCAGCAGCCGGAGTCGTTCTAATCCCCAGCCCATGAGCAGAAAGGCAATCTCGCCCCTCTGGCGTGGCGCAACGTCGACAACTTCGGGAAGCTCGATTCGCTTGACCCGGACGCCGGGCCTCGGGTCACTGCCGAGCGGTGTCAAGACAGCGTACGCTAACGCCAATTAACAGGCCCGCGGCCAAGAGCTTTGCGGTCGACGGCCGGGGACAGAGAGGAGGAAAACACGATGCCCGGAACGATGCTGATTGCTGCGGGGGTCACCGGCAAAGGACGGCTGGCCGGGCGCGCCGCATTCGTGCCCTTTGTCGATCCGGCAGTCGGCGGGATACCGCCAAGCGCGCCGCCGCCTAGTGCCGACATCGCGGCGGCAAGCGCCGAGGCGGCGCAGGAGTGCGCATGAGTGCCAGCGTGCGGATCGGTGCTGGTGCCGGCTATTGGGGTGACATGGTGGATCCCGCGGTGGAACTCATTGAGCAGGGCGGTGTCGAGTTTGCCTGCTTCGACCTGCTGGCCGAGTTGACCGTTGCGCTCCTTACCCGTGCCAAGATGCGTGACCCGGGTAAAGGGTACGTGCCCGATGTCGAACCCATTCTGCGTCAGGCGCTGCCCGCTGCCCGCCGTAACGACGTCGGCATCGTGACCAATGGGGGCGGAGCGAACCCGGGTGCCGCCGCACTGGCCGCTGCGCGAGTGGCCTGTGACGCCGGATATCCCGACACCCGCATCGGAACCATTGAGGGCGACGACTTGACGGGGAGAATCGCCGAAATCAGGGATTCGGGTTGGCAATTCGCGCACCTTGAGTCCGGCGAAGAAGACATCGACCGCATCGCCGACCGGATCGTCGCTGTCTCGGCGTACACCGGCTCCGACGGGATCATTGACGCACTTGACGGCGACGCCGATGTCGTGATCGGCGGCAGGCTTGCCGACTCTGCGCTTTATTGCGGGCCGCTCATGCGCCACTTCGGGTGGATATTTGAGCGTAATCCCGACCTGATCGGCGCCGCGCTTACCGTCGGTCATGTACTGGAGTGTGCGGGCATCGCGACCGGCGGCATGTCCTCGCAGTGGCGGCTGTCGCGTGATCCGTGGCGGCTCGGGTTCCCGATGGCCGAGATGTCGGCTGACGGCACCGCTGTGATCAGTAAGGTGCCGGGCTCGGGTGGGGTGCTCAACGAGTGGACCATCAAAGAGCATTTGCTTTACGAAGTGCACGACCCGTTCTGCTATTTGCTGCCCGACGGTGTCGTCGACATGGGCGGTGTCGAGGTCAAAGAACTCGGCCCCGACCGCGTGCAGCTCACGGGCATGACCGGCCGCCGACGGCCGGACACGCTCAAGGTGCAGATCGGCTACGAGGACGGCTACCTCGCCGAGGGGCGCACGATGATCCCCTGGCCCGATGCTCTGGAGAAGGCCGACTTCTGCGAGAGGCTAGTGCGCGGCCGCATCAAGTACCTGGGTGTCATTCCGCAGGAGATGCGTTTCGACCGTGTCGGTTGGGACGCGCTGGCCGGCCCGGTGGCCCCACGACCGGCACCCGACGCCCAGCCCAACGAGGTCGAGCTCCGGATGGTGGCCAAGTGCCGCACCCGCAGCGAGGCCGAGGTCGCCCGCCGCGCGATGCTGCTGCCAGCGACGGCCGGTCCGGTGGGTACCGCCTTCGGCGCGCCGCTGGCGGTGCGCAAGGTGATAGCGCTGTGGCCGACCCTGGTACCGCGTGAGTTCGTCCCACAGCACGTCCGTGTCCAGGCCGCCAAGGAGATGCTCGATGCCCACCATTGACGAGTTGGCGTTCGTGCGTTCAGGCGACAAGGGTGACATCTCCAACGTCGTGGTGCTCGCCCGCGACGCCGAGGCTTTTGCCGCGCTGCAACGCGGACTGCGGCCGGAGGCCATCACCTCCTTCATGAAGGGTCTGGTCACCGGAACCGTGACGATCTACACGCTGCCTCGCCTGCATGCGTTCAACATCGTCATGCGGGGAGCCCTCGGCGGCGGCGCAACCGCAACACTGCGCTTCGACGAGACCGGCAAGTCGATGTGTTCGATCCTGTCCCGCATGCCCCTGCCCGAACCCGCCATCGAAGGGAAGGCAACACCGTGAGCTCCCACACCAACGATGTCACCGGGCTCGGGATGGCGTTCGGCACTCTAGAGGAGGGCCGGTCCTGGGTCGGTCGTCGCTCCGAGCCAAAGCAGGCGTGGTTTCCGATCGACCGATCGATGATCCTCTACTACTGCTCTCTGGTTGAGGACGCCAACCCACGGTACTGGGAGGGCGACGAGTGCCCACCGGGCCTGCTGATGACCCTGGGCATGAACCCGCAATGGGCGCCCGCGCACCTGCACCGCGAGGACGGGCTTTTCGCGCTCAACGTTCCCCTGCCCGGCCACCACATCATCAACGCCTCCACCACCACCGAGCTGGAGCGCCGACCCCGAGTCGGTGACCACGTTTGGATAGTCGAGGAGATCGTCTCGCTATCCGACGAGAAGACGACTCGGCTGGGAACCGGCGTCTTCATCACATCGCTTACCACCTACACCGACCAGCACGGCGAGAACATCGCCCGCAACACCAACGTCCTGTTCCGCTACGACACAGCCCAGTAAACCCGGGGGCGCTCATGACCAAGATCAGCACTGCAGACATCAAAGGCCTTACCTTCGATGACGTCATTGTCGGCGACGAGATCACGCCGGTGTCGATTCCTATCACCTACAAGCGGGTCTGCATGAACGCCGCGGCGACGTGGGACTGGTTCCCGGGCCATCACGATCCGGAGTACGCACGCAGCCAGGGCCAGCGAACGATCTACCTGTCGACGCTGTTCTTTCACGGCTTCATCGACCGGGGCCTCACCGACTGGGCGGGCCCCGACGCGCTCCTGCGCCGGCGCAAGATATCGATGATCAAGTCGATCTACCCGGGACAGACCGCGACCCTTACCGGGCGGGTGGTGGCCAAGCGCCAAGACCGCGGAATGCGCCTGGTCGACCTGGAACTGGCAGTGTCCAGCGAGGAGGGCATATGCGTGCCCAGTGAGGCGACCTTGCAACTGCCGGCCGGTCGGCGGTAATCGAGAACTTCGACAGCCGTCGCTGCATCATCGTTGCCTACGTTCCTGCGCCAGCTCGACCGGGGGACGACCCGCTCTGGATCGCGTAGCTCTGCGGCTCTGGCGACGACGGCGCGCGTCGCTTTGAAGGCTGCCGGTAGATCAGTAACAGTGGTTCCTACAAGGCCTGCTTCCTTCTTATACCCACCACTTCAAAGACGACGTGGCCCCGCGCCAGCGACCTCGATCCGCTATACGCGGGCTTTGGGATGCTACAGGGGGCCGCACCAACGAAAAGCTGTGTCAATGGCCAAGTAGAAGTACCCGCTGGTGGCCGGATAAAAGTACCCACCCCGTGCAGTGATTCTTAGATTGGTTGGGGGTTCTCCTTCCGGTGTTGGGCGTCCTTCATTCGGTAGGACTGGCCGTCGGTGATGACGACGGTGGCGTGATGCAGGAGCCGGTCCAAGATGCTGACGGCGGTGGTCTGCTCGGGCAGGAATCGACCCCACTCTTGGAAGGGCCAGTGCGAGCCGATGGCCAGGGAGCGGCGTTCGTAGGCGCCGGCGACGAGGCGGAACAGCAGCTGGGTGCCGGTGTCGTCGAGTGGGGCGAAGCCCAGTTCGTCGAGGATGATCAGATCGACACGGAGCAGGGATTCGATGATCTTGCCGACGGTGTTGTCGGCCAAGCCGCGGTAGAGGGTTTCGACGAGGTCGGCGGCGGTGAAGTACCGGACCTTGTGCCCAGCATGAATCGCAGCGACCCCCAGTCCGATCAGGGTGTGGGACTTGCCGGTCCCAGCCGGTCCGATGATCGCCAGATTCTGTTGTGTGCGAACCCATTCCAGGCTCGACAGGTAGTCGAACACCTTGGGCTGAATCGACGATGCGGCCACGTCGAAGGACTCCAAGGTCTTGGTGACCGGGAACCCGGCAGCCTTGAGCCGGTTGACGACGTTGGAGGCATCCCGTGCCGCCAGTTCGGTCTCGACGAGGGTCCGTAGCACTTCTTCGGGGGTCCAGCGCTGGGTCTTGGCGGTGATTAGGACTTCGGGGGCGGTGCGCCGGATCGCGGCGAGCTTGAGCCGCCGCAGCCCGGCGTCGAGATCAGCGGCGAATTGCGGAGTGGACAGTGGTGCAACGGGTTTGGTTGCCTTGGCTGGCGTGCCGTTCATGACGTGGCACCACCGTCTGCGGCCGGGTTGACCGTGTAGGCAGCCAGGGATCGGGTCGGGGCGACTGGGAGGTCCAGGATCAACGCATCCCCGGCGGGGCGGGGCTGCGGCGTTCCGGCGCCGGCGGCCAGGATGGACCGCACGTCGATCGCGCGGAACCTCCGGAACGCGACCGCCCGGCGAAGCGCGCCGACCAAGGCGTCGGTGCCGTGGGCGGCGCCCAACGCCAGTAGGACTTCCAGTTCGGAGCCCAGCCGAGTGTTGCCGATCGCGGCGGCCCCGACCAGGAATGCTTGAGCATCCTCGCCGAGTGTGCAGAACTGTTGCTCAGCATGAGTTTTGGGTCGTGGTCCGCGGCTAGGTTCCGGGCGGGGACCGTCGTAGTGATCGTCGAGGACTGATGCGCTGCCTGGGGCACCCAGTTCGTGCTCAGCCACGATCACCCCAGTCGCGGGCTCCACGATGCACAGCGCGCCGTGATCGACGACGACGGCCACGCTGGTCCCGATCAGTCGGGTGGGCACCGAGTAGCGGGCCGAGGCATACCGGACACACGACAGCCGGTCGACCTTGCGGATCACCGACGGTGCCCCGATTCGAAGTTGCAGCGACGGCAACGGTTGCAGGAGTTCCCGTTCGATCAGCAGTTGCTCATCGGGGACCGCACAGATCTCCGAATGCACCGCGGCATTGACCTCCAGACACCACGCCCTGGCCGCAACGTTGGCAGCACGCAGATCAACCGGCACCCCGGCGATGGCGGCGTCGGTGAGCAGCGGGACGGCGAGGTCGCGTTGGGCGTAGCCGCACAAGTTCTCCACGATGCCCTTCGATTTAGGGTCGGATGCATGGCAGAAGTCCGGCGCGAAACCGTAATGACCTGCCAGCCGGACGTATTCGGCGGTAGGGATCACCACGTTGGCGACCACGCCGCCCTTCAGACAGGCCATCCGGTCGGCCAGCACCCGGGCCGGGACACCACCTATCCCGGCCATCGCTTCGGCGATCAACGCCAACGTCGTGGACGCCTTCTGGTCGGTGGCGAACGCGACGAAGCGCCACCGGGAGAACGCCAGCACTGCGCAGAACAGGAACAACCCGGGTGCGGCTTGGGCCCAGTCGATCACCAGATACTCACCCGGTGACCACACCGCCGGGCGACGTCCCCGGTGATGTTCGTTGCGCCACAACACCTTCGCCTCAGCAACGAGGCGACGGAAGTTGCGTGCCGACCCGTCGTAACCGGCGGCCTTCGCGATCGGCAACATCCGCTTCGCCGACATCCGACCCGCCGACTTCTCGACACGCTCGGCGACCAGATCGGCCACCGCATCGTAATTGTGGGCCCGCTCGACCCGCGGCGGTGCGCTCTCACCGGCTTCGAATTTCTCGACGACTTTCTTGACGGTCCTATGGGTGGTGCCGCACAGCTGCGCGGCGCCGCGGTATGACCCGACTTGTTGATAAGCAGAAATGATGTCCATGCGGTCCCTCGCAGACTTCAATGGAACTCCCCGGTGGTGACGATGAGTGGTTGGCACCTTCACCGTCACCACCGGGGCCCGCAGTTCCTGATCGACACGACGAACACGGGGTGGGTACTTTTATCCGGCCACCAGCGGATACCTCCACTTGGCCACCAGTGGGTACTTTTTCATGGCCACGGACAAGCTGGCTGGCTTATCGTGATATCCGTTTCCTCGGATTGGGATCCGAGCCTGACAAGCTACCTCATCGCAACATCCGCACGCGGGGTCCTTCGCCCATTGACGCAAGCACTACCGTCCAACCAGTACGGGCTTGCTGTGATGGATCGGGTGCTTCGGGCGGCGCTCATCGCGTCCCGCCCACGCCCAGGACTGCGCGTAAGGCTGGTCGACACCGTCTTCGCCGGCGATCGAGTGAGGGGAGATTGGGTCGTCGCACCGAACGTCAACCCGGACGGGCCACCGATCCTTTACATTCACGGCGGCGCATTTTCGATGTGCTCTCCCAAAACCCATCGCGGTCTGCTGGGCGAACTGTCTGCCGCGTCGCTGCGCCCGGTCTTCGCGGTCCGCTATCGATTGGCTCCGCGTTACCCGTATCCGGCGGCTGCTGACGACGCACTGAGGGCCTACCGGTGGTTGGTGTCGGTTCCGGTCGAAAAGTGAGCAGGTGATTCCGGTCGAAAAGTGAGCACCCTTCGATTGGAGAGTGATCACTGTGGAGGATTGGGCTGAGATCCGCCGGCTGTATCGGTCGGAGAAGTTGTCGCAGGCTGCGATCGCCCGACGGCTGGGTCTGTCACGCAACACTGTGGCCAAGGCGCTGGGTTCGGATAGTCCGCCGCGCTATGAGCGGGCGCCGGTGACGACCTCGGCGTGGGCGCAGATCGAGCCAGCCGTGCGAGCGGTGCTCAGCGCGTATCCGAGGATGCCGGCGACGGTGATCGCCGAGCGAGTGGGTTGGACGGGTGGGCACTCGTGGTTTGGGGAAAACGTTGCCCGGATTCGCCCGGAGTACGCCCCGGCTGATCCGTGCGACCGGCTGGTGCATCTGCCCGGTGAGCAGGTGCAGTGCGATCTGTGGCTGCCCGGCCGGGTGGTGCCCGACCATGCCGGAGTGCTGCGATCGTTTCCCGTATTGGTGATGGTGGCCGCCTACTCGCGGTTTATCGCCGCGATGATGATCCCGTCGCGGGTCACCGGGGATCTGCTGGGCGGCATGTGGCAGCTGCTCTCGGGGTGCATCGGCGCGGTGCCGCGAACATTGTTGTGGGACAACGAGGCCGGGATTGGTCAACGCGGTCGGCTTGCCGACGGGGTGGCCGGGTTCTGCGGAGTCTTGGGCACCCGGCTCATCCAGGCCCGCCCCTATGATCCGGAGACCAAGGGGCTCGTCGAGCGGGCCAACGGCTATTTGAGGTCGTCGTTTCTGCCGGGTCGGCGGTTTTGCTCGCCTGCGGACTTCAACACCCAGCTCGCGCAGTGGCTGGCGCAGGTGGCCAACCCACGCCGGCACGCTACGACCACGATGATCCCCGCCCAGGCGCTGGGCACCGATCTGCAGGCGATGGCCGCGCTGCCGCCGGTGGCCCCGGCCACCGGCACCATGATCACCACGCGGCTGGGTCGCGACTACTACGTCAGCATCGGCGGCAACGCCTATTCGGTGCATCCCGAGGCGATCGGTCGGATGATCACCGTGTCCGTATCGCTGGATCGGGTGATGGCCCGCTGTGGTGAGCGGGTGGTCGCTGACCACCAACGGCTCTGGGGCACCGCGGGATTGGTTGGTGATCCTGAGCATCTGGCCGCGGCGGCGATCATGCGGGAGAACTTCCGGGACCGCCCGACGGCGGGTGCTCACATGGACGTGGAGGTCCAAGTCGCCGATCTAGGGGCCTATGACGCGCTGTTTGGGACCGGGGAGGTCGCCTGATGGCCACCAAACGCGCTCCCGTTCCCGGGGAGGCGGACAAGCTGATCGCCCACCAATCCCGGCTGCTCAAAGCCCCGCGGATCGCCGCCCACTACGGGCGGCTGGCCGAACAAGGCCGCGCTGCGGGCTGGTCACTCGAGGACTACCTGGCTGCCGTGCTAGCCGTGGAATCCAATGCCCGGGCCGAATCTGGTGCCCGGCAACGCATCCGCTATGCGGGGTTCCCGGCGATCAAAACGATCAACGACTTCGACTTCACCGCCCAACCCCACGTCGACCGCGCACAGATCGCCCGCCTAGAAGCCGGCGGCTGGCTGGCCGAAGCCCGCAACATCGTGCTGCTAGGACCACCGGGCACCGGCAAAACACACTTGGCGACCGCGTTAGCGATCGCAGCCGCCCAGGCCGGGCACCGGGTCGCCTTCGCGGCGGCCACCGGCTGGGTCACCCGGCTGGCCGAAGCCCACCGCATCGGGCGCCTCGATTCCGAGCTGCGCAAAATCTCGCGCATCGGGCTGATCGTCATCGATGAAGTCGGCTACATACCCTTCGACACCGAAGCGGCCAACCTGTTCTTCCAACTGGTGTCCACCCGATACGAGAAATCCTCGATCATCTTGACCTCTAACCTGCCGTTTTCCCGGTGGGGCCAGGTCTTCGGCGAGGCCACCATCGCCTCAGCGATGATCGACCGCATCGTGCACCACGCCGACGTCATCGCCCTCAAAGGGGCCAGCTACCGCATCAAACACACCGCAATCGAGTCCCTGCCCTCCGTCGAAGCCGACCGTCAGGCAGACTCAACCCCGTAAACAAACCTGCTCAGTTTTCGACCGGAAGAAACTGCTCAAAATTCGACCGGGGCCGACAGGTTGGCGGGCTCTGAAGAATCGACATCAGCCCGCACGGTAGCGATCGCAGGCTGTCAACGGCAATCGAAAACTGATCAGGAGTCGGCCGCGCACTGGTCAGTATTCACTTGCCGCCGACACAGGCGATTCGGCGGGCGGCCAACTGGCGGTCGCGACCTCGTTGGGTGCACTCGCACATCGCCTGCCGTTGCCTGACCGCATGCTACTGATGTCCCCCGTCATCGATCTGACGTGTCAGCTGGCGACGGCTCGCGAAATCTGGCGCCGCGATCCTTTCGCATCCGCCCGATCCGCGTCGCGGGCGCTGAGTCTCTACGTGGGCGACGCCGATCCGCACGACCCCCGCGTCAACGTGCTCGCCACCGACCTCACCGGCATGCCGCCGACATTGATCCAGGTGGGCGGGAGAGAAATGCTGCTCGACGATTCCCGACGACTCGCCGAGCGCATGCTCGCCGCGGGGTCGTCCGTGCAACTTCAGGTGTTTCGCGGTCAAATTCACGTGTTTCAAGCCCTGTTTCGACTCTTGCCCGAGGCGCGTCACGCTTTGCGCCTCAGCGGGGCGTTTCTCGCCGACAGCGCTGAACGCAAGTTTCCTTGACGCCGGAGCTGAACGCGGGCGCAGCGGCTAGCTGCGCGGCGACCGCCTTTGCGCGCCACTGGGAGCCCGTTGACAAGTCAGATATGCATGTATTAATTTTGACATTATTGGGCGTAATGTAAACAGCTGGTCGGTTCCTCATCGCGAGCAGGCCGCCCACGACGACCACAGGCCGGGGAGCGACAATGGTTAACCCGCTACACGCACCCGTCGATAAAGCCCGGGAACGGTTATCTTCGGTCATCTTGATTCCCGCGCCGCAACGGGTGGACGACGGACTTCGCCGGTGGAGTCGGCGGTGGCCAGTGCGTGAACTGGCAGCCCCCCGGCTGGAAGCGGATTGCGACCGGTTCTCGGTGATGCCGGGCTCCCCTTGGTCGGGCACACCCTCGACTACATCCGGTTTGGGTCCGACCTGGGCAGAGAGCGCTACGAGCGGTTCGGTTCTGTCTCGTGGATGGGAGCGTTCGGTACCAAAATGGCGGTCATCGCGGGCCCCCAAGCTACCCAAGAGGCGCTCACCACCAACGCAAAGGCGTTCTCGCAAGACGGCTGGGCCTTTCTCATCGACGCGTTCTTCCACCGCGGATTGATGCTGATGAGCTTTGACGAACACCTCATGCACCGGCGCATCATGCAGGAGGCCTTCACGCGGCCGCGACTGGCCGGCTACGTCACCCAAGTGACCCCTTGCGTCCGCGCAACCCTGCCCACGTGGCCGACCGGCCCGTCCGTCCGCATGTACCCGCTGTTGAAAAACCTGACCCTCGACATCGCCACCGATGTGTTCATGGGTGGCCGAGGCAAAGACAGCAGCGACGCCATTAACCAGGCGTTCGTCGCTACGGTACGCGCGGCCAGTTCGCTCGTCCGCGCGCCGCTTCCCGGTACCCGCTATCGCGCCGGGGTCCGCGGCCGACGGGTGCTTGAGGAGTACTTCGCCCGGCACTTGCCGGCCGCCCGGGCCGGCGACAGCAATGACCTGTTCTCGGCGCTGTGCCATGCCAGCACCGAAGACGGGCAACGTTTCAGTGACTCCGATGTCATCAACCACATGATTTTTCTGATGATGGCCGCTCACGACACATCGACGATCACCACCACCGCGGTAACTTATTACCTGGCAAAGCATCCAGAATGGCAGGATCGGGTTCGCGCCGAAAGCGATGTTCTCGGCGACCGGTCACCGGAGATCGATGATTTGGAAGGGCTCAGGTCCCTCGATCTGGTGATCAAGGAATCCATGAGACTCGTGGCGCCGGTTCCGCTAGTGATGCGCAAAACAGTGGAAGACACCGCAATAGACGGCCACTACATTCCCCGCGACACGCTTGTGGCGATCACTCCCGCCGTCAACCATTTCGTCCGCGAAGTCTGGCATAACCCGGATCGCTTCGACCCCTTACGTTTCGACGTCCCACGCCGCGAAGACCAAGCCCATCGCTTCGCGTGGCTGCCGTTCGGGGGTGGCGCGCACAAATGCATCGGTATGCATTTCGGCACCCTCGAGGTGAAAGCGATCCTGCACCAGATGCTGCGCACGTTCACCTTCGGCCTCGACACCGATTACCGCATCCGTTGGGACAACACATCGCTGCCGATCCCGGTCGACGGGTTACCGATCAGGCTCCACCACCGATGAAGTTAGAGTTCGCGCGGTTCCTTGCACCCACCGAATTCCTCGACTGGAAACACGATGCCGTGCAGCAGTTCACCGAATCGGCGACGCGTAACGCCATTGATTCCGTCGATAAGGCGTGCCGCATCTTCACCGCTGTCCGTGATTCGATCTGGTACGACCCGTATTCCGTCTCCGACGACCCGTGCCAGTACCGAGCCAGCGCGGTCGCCGTCGCCGAGCGCGCCTACTGTGTCCCCAAGGCGGTGCTCTTGACGGCTGCGTGTCGCGCCGCGGGGATTCCGGCGCGGTTGGGTTTCGCCGACGTCCGCAACCATCTGCAGACCCCGAGTCTCCGTGAACGGATGGGTGGCTCGGACGTTTTCGTCTACCACGGCTACAGTCAAATGCTGCTGAATGGCCGGTGGGTCAAGGCCACGCCGGCGTTCAACCGCGAGTTATGCGCGCGCTTCGGGGTCCCTCCTATCGAATTCGACGGTCAGCGAGACGCCATGTTGCACGCTCACACAGGCGACGGCTCCCAACACATGGAATACCTCCATGACCGTGGCGTTTTCGACGACCTTCCCCTCACGGAAATCATCGACGCGCTGCGCGACAACTACAGCGAACTCATCTACGAACCTCCGCCCATATCAGACTCGTTCACCAATTAACAGTTTGAAAGATTATGCTTGTGCAAAGCACTAATGCGGGATATCTCACGGCAGCTAACCGAAAGGACGCCTCCCTATGACAGCCGCCTCACCCTGGCTCAACCCGGAATTGGAAGCGCTTCGTGATCTCGCCGCAAAGTTCGTTGCCACTGAGATTGCACCCCACTCAGAGCGCTTCGCCGAGCAACACCATGTCGACCGGGCGGTGTGGGAACGAGCAGGCGAGCTGGGCCTGCTGTGCATGTCGATGCCGGTCGAATACGGCGGCGGCGGCGGGACATTCGCACACGAGGCAGTTCTGCTCGAAGAGCAAGCTCGAATCGGGGACAGTTCGTGGGGCGCCGGCCTGCACAGCGGCATCGTCGCACACTACATCCTGCACTACGCCCGGGAAGACCTGAAAAGGCAGTGGCTGCCCAAGATGGCGTCGGGCGAATTGATCGGTGCCATTGCGATGACGGAGGCCGGAACCGGATCTGATCTTCAAAGCGTGAAGACGCGCGCCGTCCTCGATGGGGACGAGTACGTCATCACCGGCTCGAAGACGTTCATCACCAATGGTCAGCAAGCCGATCTCATTGTCGTCGTGGCCAAGACCGACCATACTCAAGGTGCCAACGGTATTTCGCTGATTGTCGTGGAAGCCGATCGCCCCGGGTTCCGGAGAGGACGAGTCCTCAGCAAAATAGGTCAGCGCGGTCAGGACACATCTGAATTGTTTTTCGACGGCGTGCGCGTCCCCAAGACGCATCTGCTAGGCGACACCGAGGGGCAAGGTTTCATCCAGCTGATGACGCAACTGCCGCAGGAGCGACTAATCGTTGCGGTCGGAGCGGTTGCCGCCATGGAATTGGCCTTGCAGCAGACGGTCAAATACACGCGCGAACGAGAGGCCTTCGGACGAACGATCTTCGGGTTCCAGAACACCAAGTTCACCCTGGCCGAAGCGGCCACTGAAACAAGGATTGCGCGAGTATTCCTCGACCACTGCATCTGCCTACACCTCCAGGGCCAGCTCGACGTGCAAACTGTCGCGATGGCCAAATGGTGGACGACGGAACGGGCGATGAAAGTCCTCGACGACTGCCTGCAGCTGCACGGCGGGTACGGATACATGACGGAATATCCGATTTCGCGTCTCTGGGTTGATCAGCGAGTACAGAAAATCTACGCGGGGTCTAACGAAATAATGAAAGAGATTATTTCGAGGTCGCTTTGACAAGATAGCGACGACCGAACGCCCGGTGTATCAACGCAGATGAGGATCTGCTACTTGAGACAGGCAAGCTCCACCGCAGATAAAGCCATCGAATGGATCACGGCGCAGGCCAGCAGTACACCGCCGAGGTATGTTAGGGCGTACTTGTCGTAGCGGGTCGCGATGCCGCGCCACTGCTTGAGCCGATTGAAGCCACGTTCGACGGTGTTGCGCAGCGCGTAGATCTCGGCGTCGAACGCCGGTGGGCGGCCGCCGGCGGATCCCTTGGCCTTGCGGCGGTCGATCTGATCTCGACGTTCGGGAATCGTGTGCTTGATTCTGCGGGAACGCAATTGGGTACGGGTGCTCGGATGCGAATACGCCTTGTCGGCGAGCAACCGGAAATCGTCAGCGGACTGGTCTGAATCCCTGCATGTCGCGGCGTAATCATCGAGCAGCGCCATCAATTGCGGGTTGTCGCCGGCTTGGCCGGCGGTGAGCCGGACCGCCACGGGAGCTTCGCGAGGATCAGTCAGCGCGTGGATCTTGGTGGTCAGCCCGCCGCGGGAACGCCCGATCGCATGATCGTCGGGCTCATCGGCAGATTTCTTGTAATTCGAATTCGACAGTGCCCCCTGTGCACAACGTGTCCGAACGGGCGCCCGCCGAGTGTTGATGGGGCTCTGCGGAAATGAGCGTGCAGCAGTGGTTGGCGGATATCCGCGGTGGGGGTTCGTGTCGTTGAGCTGAGGTGGGGCCTCGGTGGGTGACGATTCAGGTTCCTACACGCCGCTTCACCAACACCACCGAGGTGACCCTTGCCTGAGGCTACTGCCTGCCCGCCGTCGGTTGTTGCCGACACGATCATGCGCACCATCGAGTTGGGGGTGACGATCACCGACGCCGCGGTCGACGAGAAGACGACGACGATCTTCTGCAGGCCGGTGGCCTGTGACGCCAGGTGTCCGGACTGCGGCCGGGAGGGCCGCTACCGCGACACTGTGACTCGGCCGTTGACGGATCTGCCGGTGGCCGGCTACCCGCTGGTGCTGCAGGGTGCCCTACCTCGCTACCGCTGCACAACGCCAGCGTGTGGGCGGGCAGTGTTCAACCAGGATCTGGGCAAGTTGGCGGCCCCGCGCTCATCGACGACGCGGCGCTGTGCCCGGTATGTATTGCGGCGGTTGATGATCGACCGCACCACCATTTCGGCGATCGCCGCCGAACTCGGGGTGTCCTGGCATACTGTCAGCTCCATCGCGATGCGTGCGACCGCCGGCCTGATCGCCACAACCGGGCCGGATCGGCTGGCCGGGGTGACGGTGATCGGTGTCGATGAGCATCGCTGGGCGCCTCGGCGTCGCGGCACAGAGGGGTTCGTCACGCTGATCATCGACCTCACGCCTACCCACGACCAGACCGGCCCGGCACGCCTGCTCGACCTGGTCGAAGGACGCTCAGCGACCGCACTGGCCACGTGGTTGGCCGCCCAACCCACCGACTTTGCCCGGGCCGTGGAGGTCATTGCGATGGACGGGTTCGCCGGCTACAAGACCGCCGCCACCGAGGTCATCCCGGACGCGGTCACCGTGATGGACCCCTTCCACGTTGTGGCTTTGGCCGGGACCAAGCTCGACCTGATCCGCCAACGCATCCAGCAGCAGACCCTGGGTCGGCGCGGACACACCGGTGACCCGCTCTATGGGATCCGGCGCATCGCCCGAACCCGCCTGCAGCTGCTCTCCCCACGCCAATACACCCGGCTGACCGAGGTGCTCGACGGCGACGACCATCTCGCCGTCAAGGTCGCCTGGCTGATCTATCAGAAGATCATCGCCGCCTACGCCGACCCGAACCGACGTCACGGCAAGAAGGCAATGACCAGGCTGATCGAGTCGATACGGCGCGGCGTACCCGCCGGATTGGAGGAGATCGCCCAACTCGGCCGCACGCTATCGCGCCGCCGCGCCGACATCCTGGCCTTCTTCGACCACCACGTCTCCAACGGACCCACCGAGGCCATCAACGGCCGCCTGGAAGCATTGCGCCGCAACGCCCTCGGATTCCGCAACCTCACCCACTACCGTTGGCGCTCACTACTACACAGCGGAGCACTCCACCAACTTGTCAATGCACTCTGAATTACGAAGAGCCGTTGATGGGCACGCACGTTGGTCGAATCGACTGATAACAGCTTTTCGATGTCGGCGTGCACGTCGGCGTCGAACCCGAACGAGGCCGCGACCCGGGCGAACATCTCGTCGTACGTGCCGTCCAGCGACCACCGGTGATGGCGTTTCCACACTGTTTGCCACGGCCCGAATTCGGCGGGCAGGTCCCGCCACGGGCATCCTGTGCGAAAATGCCAGGCGATCGCTTCCAGGATCAGCCGGTGATCACGAAACCTGTTGCCTCGCTTACCGTCATGCGACGGCATCAACGGCTCGACCACCGCCCAAAACTCATCACAAATCACACCCGTCCGTGTCACGAGATCGATCTTGGCTGCGGGCGGGTTGATGACGCTCGAAGGCCAGGGTTTGAGTCCAGGCGATCAGGTCGCCAGCCAGGGCGACGACTTCGAGCCAGATCCGGTTGGCCCGGTAGCTGTGGAAAGGCAGGTTACGCAGGCCGGTGTCCTTCAGACAGCGGATACGGTCTTCGGCGCGGGCGCGTTGGCGGTGACGCACTTCCAGGGTCGGCAGCGTCCAGCCGGTTCCGCGAGTGTTGGTCGCAAAGCAGGTGATTCGCCAGCCGTTATGGTCGGTCAGCCGTAGCTGGGCACCGGGGTGAGGACGTTCACGGCGGGCGATGACTCGCATCCCGCGTGGCCATTCCTGGGGGCCGTACTTGGCCGGCGAACGGGTGGGTTTGACCGGGGTCGGCATCCAGTTGGTGAGCTCGGCGACCTGCGCACCCTCACGAGGTGCGCCGTCACTGTCGAGCGCAGCCACCCAAGCCTGCTCGGGAATCGTCTCGATCGCGGCCTGGACAGGGCCGTGAGCGGGAAACCCGATGGAATAGTGCAATCCGGCGTCGGTGAGGTGATGCAGGAATGCTTTAGACGCCCCGCCGGCATCGGCGCGCACCAGCACCTGGCCCCGCTCGGCGGCGGGCAGTTGTTCCAGCGCGGCGCCCAGCACTGTGATGTGATCAGAACTATTGAACGGCGAGGCCTTTCCGGGCGTAGGTCCAGCGCCAGAGTTTCTCCGGTGCCGTGCTCGCCATGGTCGACAAAAGCGCACATCGGGGCGAACCCATAAGACATCTTGTGGGTCGCCTCAGCGCCCTCCTTATCCGAATGCGCCGCCACCAGGGTGGCATCGATATCGACGATGACCTGCCCACCCTCTCGTGTTCCCGGTGTTCCCGCCAGCGGCCGACGCCGTGACCAGACCCGGTCACGGGCTGCAGCGTGTGCCGAGCGCAGCGCCATGACCGCAGCATCGGTGGTGGCGTCATCGACGGCCAACGCCGCAAACAACCGAGACACAGTCGGGTCGGAGGCCACGACTCCGAACAAGTCGCGCTGCGCACGGACTGCGGCCACATCGGCCAAACAGTCACCACCGAGCGCGACCGCGATCGCCACGTCAAGCAGCACCTTGCCCGGATCATGGCGGGCCCGCGCCAGCCGCCACGGCCCCAGCGCCCTCGATAGGACAAGCCCCAGGCCCGCAACCCGGATCGTCTCGTTCATCATCGCCGCGCCCGATGACGTCACCAACGACTCGCGGACATCATCGACGACCAGCCCACCAACTGCGTTACGCTTCACCTACGGAGTTGCCTTCCTGCTTGAGGATCTTGAGACTTCAGCAATCCCAAGAATTCCCTGCAGGACAGGCGCTTCCGTGCATTACACGCCGTCACAACCCCCAACGACATGAAACCTCGAGGCTAGCATTGTGAAGTCGGCGATCTGGGCCCCTCCCGTCCGATCGCGAGGGGTCTGTCGAACGTGCAGACCGCTACCGTCCTCACTCCTTCGCGCGTTACAGCGGACCCCATACAGATAGTATCTAATACATGCGGTACCTGATACCGTTGGCTCTGTGAATTCGTCTGATTGGCGGGATCGGCCCGCGAGCGCCCACTTCGGCTCCATCTGCTGGCAGTCGCGCCTGCTGGCGTTATTGACGGCTATCTTCGCGCGCCCAGTGCTCGCTACCTTGACCGTCATCGGCATAGTCATCAACCGTTTCAGTCCTCACCTGTTGCAGCGTGCACGCCTTGACGTCATCGACAAACCGCTGCGCGTGGTGCCGCCACCGGCGGGAACTCAAGTGACCCCCGTCGCATTGCCACAGTGTCCGGCCGAGTGGGTGGTATTCCCGACGGCCCGCCAGTCCGACCGGGTTATCGTCTACTTCCACGGCTCGGCGCTGGTGACTTTGGGTCTCAATTCGCATCGGCGGTTTGTCGGTAAGCTCTCCCAAGAGACCGGCGCGCGGGTATTCAATGTCGGTTACCGGCTGGCCCCGCAGGCCCGCCTTGAGGATGCCGTGTCCGACGGGCTCGACGCCTACCGCTACGTTATGTCGCTCGGCTTTTCAGCGGATCGCATTGTGCTAGCAGGAGATTCGGCCGGTGGCATGGTGGCTGCCGGTACCGCACTGGCCGCCCGCGACAGCGGGCTGCCGGTGCCTGCGGGTCAGGCGCTGATGTCACCGCTGACGTCGTCGGATATGGGGCTGAAGTACCGGGCCCTCAAAGACCATCGCGACGTGATGTTTCCGTTCATGACGGTGAAGTTCCTCTATGACGTCTTCGGTACTGTCAACGGCACCCGGGCGGCGCCAGTGATGCCGTCGGAGGCCGATCTGCATGGCCTTGGCCCATTTTTGCTCCAGGTTGGCACCCACGAGATGCTGCTCAATGACACCCTCACGCTGGCCGACCGGCTGCGGGCTCACGGCGTACCAGTGTGGGTGCAGCAGTGGCACAAGGCGATGCACATGTTCCAGCTCGGTTTCGACGTCAACCCAGATGCGCTTCGCGCGGTTGAGGAGGTGGCGATGTTTATCCGTCATCTCACCACCGCGCCGGAAAAGAACAGCGCATAATCCGCCCATCGCGCAGGTCGTGGAACATAGAGCAGCCAGTAGCGCAGGGCTTCAAGTGCGGCGCGGACCAAGACGCCGGTCGCAGCACGAGGTGGACGACGAACGGGTTGTCGAGGTCAAGCGGATCAGGACCGCCGCGACGCTATCCCCGCCGACGCAATTGAGAGCTCGTTGCCTGCGCTCGGCCGTTCGGGATCACTGGATATGCTGTTGGCCGCCTACTCGCTGGTGGCCACCCTCTGGCAGACGCCAACCCGCCAGAGCGGCTCACCGATGTCTACGCAAAGGGCGCGCAAGTCGTTCCGCCCGAGTGGAATCTGGGCTTCGCGTCCGCCTTGACCCGCCTGCTGACCGCCAGGTGCATCGGCCTCATCTCTGAAACCTCATGAACAGAAAAGGAGACCAGGACGCAGTGGCTTGGCGAACTGCAACCGGTGAAAACGATGCCAACCTTGTCGATGGCCGGGAACCAGGCGAGACCGCGCAGCCTTCCGCCGGCAATGGCTTTGCGCCAAACGCTAAGTTGCGATCGATCCAGTCGAATGGGCGGTGGGGCGCCCAACTAGCGGGAGATGGTTGGCTGGGGAGGATTCACGTTGGCGCTGCGATGAAGAAAATGTGGATCGTCCTGGTCATCGTGGCGGTGGTGGCGGTAGCGGGCTTCTGCGTACTGCGGCTTCGCACCTTTTTCGGCGTCCACGACGATCAGACGATGACCAGCGGCATCGCCGATGAGATCAAGCCGTTCAATCCCAAGCGCGTGGTTTACCAGGTTTATGGTCCCCCGGGGACGGTGGCCAACATCAACTACTTGGACATCAATGCCCAGCCCCAGAAAGCTAGCAACGTGCCTTTGCCCTGGACGCTCTCGGTTACCTCGACGCTGCCCTCGGTGAGCGTCAACATCGTCGCGCAGGGCGACAGCAACCAAATCGGCTGCCGGATCATCGTGGACGAGGTGGTCAAGGACGAAAGGTCGAGTCAGGGTATGAATGCGCAAACGTTCTGCATAGTGAAGTCCGCATGACCGATGACCGGGCCGCAGGGCTGCCGCATATGCCGGTTTTCGCGCGAACGGTCCACAAACTCGCGGTGCCCGTCGTCTTTGCCTGGGTGGGGCTTGTCGTCGTCCTCAGCGTCTTGGTTCCATCGCTGGACGCGGTCGCCGAAGAACACACCGTGTCGATGAGCCCCAAGGACGCGCCGTCGATGCAAGCGATGAAGCACATCGGCAAAGTATTCAACGAATTCAACAGTGACAGTGCGGTCATGATCGTGCTGGAAGGTGACAAGCCGCTGGGCGATGAGGCCCACCATTTCTACGACCAGATCGTCCGCAAACTCGAGGCTGACACGAAACACGTCCAGCACGTCCAGGACTTCTGGGGGGATCCGCTGACGGCCGCCGGTTCGCAAAGCTCCGACGGCAAGGCCGCCTATGTGCAGGCGTATCTTGCTGGTAACCAGGGCGAGAGCCTGGCCAGCGAGTCTGTCGCGGCGGTCCGCAAGATCGTGGACAGCGTGCCTGCGCCGTCGGGGGTCAAGGCCTATGTGACCGGCGCTGGGGCGTTGATCGCCGATCAGCACTCGGCCGGACAAAAGAGCCTCCAGAAGGTCACGATCATCACCTTCGTGGTGATCATCGTGATGTTGCTGTGGGTATACCGCTCGATTATCACCGTGTTCAGCACGTTGTTCATGGTGGTGATCGAGGTGATGGCGGCTCGGGGGGTTGTCGCTTTCCTGGCCTACAACAACATCATGGGATTGTCGACCTTCGCGGTTAATATTTTGGTGCTGTTGGCCATCGCCGCTGGGACAGACTATGCGATCTTTATTCTCGGCCGATATCAAGAGGCGCGCGGCCTAGGCGAGGACCGCGAAAAAGCCTTCTACACCATGTTCCACGGAACCGCGCACGTCGTCCTTGGCTCTGGCCTGACTATTGCCGGTGCGATGTATTGCCTGAGCTTTACCCGGCTTCCGTATTTCCAGACTATGGGTATCCCTTGTGCGGTCGGGATGCTGGTCGCCGTTGCTGCCGCGCTGACCTTGGGTCCGGCGGTCCTGACCGTCGGCAGTTTCTTCAAGCTGTTCGATCCTAAGCGCAAGATGCGGACCCGGGGATGGCGACGGGTGGGCACCGCGATCGTGCGCTGGCCCGGGCCAATTCTCGCGGTGTCAGTCGCGATCGCCCTCATCGGTCTACTCGCCCTACCCGGTTATCAAACCAATTACGACAACCGGCTGTATTTACCCCCGAGCGTCCCCGCGAATATCGGCTACGCCGCCGCCGAACGGCATTTCCCCGCGTCCCGGATGAATCCGGAATTGTTGATGATCGAGACCGATCACGACATGCGCAACCCGGCGGGCATGCTGGTGTTGGACCGGATCGCCAGGGGGGTCTTCCACATCCCGGGTGTCGCGCGCGTCCAGGCGATCACCCGGCCGCTGGGAACGCCGATCGAGCACACCTCAATCCCGTTCCAGATCAGCATGCAAAACACCACGCAGGTCGAAAACCAGCAGTACATGCACCAGCGCATGGACGACATGCTCAAGCAGGCCGACGCGATGCAACAGTCCATCGACACCATGCAGCGCATGTACAACATCACCTCGCAGATGGCCGCGGTCACCCACCACATGGACGGCCTCACGCATGAAATGTTGGATGTCACAAACACATTGCGCGACAACATCGCCAACTTCGATGATTTCTTCCGGCCGATTCGCAGCTACTTCTACTGGGAAAAGCACTGCTTCGACATCCCGGGCTGCTGGTCGCTGCGATCCCTCTTCGACGCGCTCGACGGTCTGGATCAGATCACCGAAAAATTCACCTATCTTGCCGGCGACATATCTCAGCTGGACGCCTTGATGCCGCAGATGCTGGCGCAGATGCCGCCCATGATCGCCACCATGACGACCATGAAGCAAATGATGCTGACCATGCACAGCTCGATGTCGTCGCTGTATGACCAGATGGACGTGATGAGCCAAAACTCGACCGCCATGGGCCAGGCCTTCGACGCCGCCAAGAACGACGACTCGTTCTACATCCCGCCGGAAGTCTTCGACAACCCCGACTTCAAGCGCGGTCTGAAGATGTTCCTGTCGCCGGACGGGCACGCGGCCCGCTTCATCATCTCCCATGAAGGGGATCCCGCGACCCCGGAAGGCATTTCGCACGTCGAGCCGATCAAGAACGCAGCCAAGGAAGCCATCAAGGGAACTCCGCTGGAGGGCGCCAAGATCTACCTTGCCGGCACCGCCGCGGTCTACAAGGACATGCGCGACGGCTCCAAATACGACCTGATGATCGCGGCAATAGCTGCGGCCAGCCTGATTTTGATCATCATGCTGATCATCACCCGAAGCCTGGTCGCCGCGGTCACCATCGTGGGCACGGTGCTGATCTCGTTGGGCGCCTCGTTCGGACTGTCCGTGCTGGTGTGGCAGGACATCATCGGCTTCAAACTGCACTGGATGGTGCTGGCGATGTCCATCATCTTGATGCTGGCCGTCGGATCCGACTACAACCTGCTGCTGGTGTCCCGTTTCAAAGAAGAAATCGGTGCCGGTTTGAAAACCGGAATCATCCGCTCGATGGCCGGCACCGGTGCGGTGGTGACGTCTGCGGGCCTGGTCTTCGCCGCCACCATGGCCTCGTTCATATTCAGCGATTTGAAAGTCGTCGGGCAGGTCGGCACCACCATCGGCCTGGGTCTGCTGTTCGACACCCTGATCGTGCGCTCATTCATGATGCCGTCCGTCGCCGCGCTGCTGGGGCGCTGGTTCTGGTGGCCGCAGCAGGTACGCACTCGCCCGGCCAGCCAGCTACTTCGGCCCTACGGGCCACGTTCGGCGGTTCGCGCCTACCTGCTGCCCCGGCAAGATGACCCGCAGTCGGCGACCACCGACCGGTTCCCGGCGGCCTCACCGCACTACTAAGGCATTGCTGAGGTGCATGCAGTCCCGACCGCGGCGGGACTAGGGCGGGGTTAGCTCCAGTTCCAGACCGACATTTCCCCGGGGAAGGTAGTTGTTGCACACGTGGGTGGACTTGGCGACAACGCCCTTGTTGTTGCAGAAGATCTTCATGTGATTGGGCCACGCGAACCAAAGCGGATCGCCGTAGACAGCCTCGGAGAACACGCGAGTTTTGCAACATCCAACGCACCTTTCTCAATAGCGCCCGACGGTCGCTAAGACATCGACCTAAACGCCTACTTTCTGCTGCACCCCGCACCAGAAGACACTTCGGCGACATAGGCCCGCTGGTGACGTTGGCGGTTGGTCTATAGGGAAACCATCAAAGACCTCACCGTCGAGCATGAAGTCCTGAAGTCTTGGAGGACAAAGTGAAGCGGCTGCTGCGGAAAGAGGGGTTTGCGGACGGTGGCCTACGATGCGGGCTCATCGGCCTTGCGGCGGTGCGCGGCGAGGAAGTCATCGACGATGCGCTCACAGTCTTGACGATCGATGGCACGCAGCCCGGTGAGTCGGGCAAACGCCACTGGCCCGACGAGTTGACACAGGATGAGCTCCGGGTCGAAATCGTCGAGGTCGGCGCGGGCTTCGGGGCTTTGCAACAGGGCATCGAATGGCTGGCGATACTGGTCGATGATCCGTGTGCGCAGCGCGTGCCGGTCGTGGGTTTCCTGGGTGCCGTTTGGTGTGCGGCCAAGCGCGACCCAGGCCAGGGTGGTGACGTGCAGCGGTGCCTCCTGGAACAGCGTGGCCTGTCGGCTCAACAGTTCGATGAGTTGGTCGCGCAACGATCCCGTCTCCGGTGCAGGGTGGACCTGCGGCAGCAGCCTTTCAAATGTGGCGGCAAGCAGTTGAGTGGAGCTGCTGAAGTGGCGATACAGGGTCGTGCGCGCGACTTTGGAGGCTTTGGTGACCGCGTCGATGGTGACGGCTTCGATGCCGCCGGCGCTCAGGAGTTTGGTGGCCGCATCCAATAGCCGGGTTCGTGAGCGCAACAGGCGCGGGTCGACGTCATCATCGTCGTCGACCGGGAATTCCAGGGTGTCGCGCTCCATGTAGTCACCGTAAACCTCGCGCGTAGCTGGCCGGCACCGAATCGCGGCTGCATCGGTCGATTGATTCGACCCCTAGACGGCTACGCTACTACTAGTAGCGTAGCGATACCACTAGTACACTTGTCTGTAAGGGTCTGTGGGGCGAAGGAGGACGCATGATCGGGCAGCGGGTCGGACGATCCCTGGTTGAGCAGCTCCAGGGCGCGGCCACCACAGGCCGGTTCGTGTGGCGGACGAACGAACTCTGCCGGCGGGCGCGAGGGGGAATCGCACAGACGGGCGGGGCTGGTCGGCGATGAATGTGCCGCTTGGGCTAACCAAGACGCATGTGTGGGCGCGGGGGGTTCGCGATTTCAGGCTGGTCCGCCGCGGTATCACTCGGCGCCTACACCGACAGCCGCCGGTTGATGACCGCGGCCGCGTTCGTCCCCGTCACTACCCTCCTCGCTCCTGCTCCTACTTGGACGACGAGTTGATGAACCGGGAAATGTATGACCACGTGCGCGACGAGCCGATCAGGTTGATCTCCCGGCTGGGATTTCGCCTGCGCCGTTCATGAAGCGGTCACTGTTTCGGAGTCGGTGCATCGTCATTGTCAAACCGCCTGTGCGCAAAGGGATCACGTGTCGCTGTACCGGACATGCTGGACCGTCGACGGCGCGTTGGTCACCGCCTGAAGCGGCTGGTTGCGCGGCGGCGATCAGAGAGCTTCGGACACCGGTGGCGGTTTCGCCGGGCAGGTAGAAGGGTACTGGTAGTACTGTTGCGATACCGTTGATTTCTTTCGAAGTAGCGGGGCGGGGGATGGCAGACAACGGGTGGGTCTCTTCGGGCGTGGCGACCTTGAGTCGCCCTGTTCGGGAGCGACTTCAAAAGGTTGCGGCCGGTGAGGGCGCGTACAGCGATCGGCTAGCGCGCTTGGCGGGTTTCAGTATCCGACATAAGGTGCTGATCATCGGCATGTGGGTGGTGAGCGCCGCTGCCCTGGCGGTGCTGTTCCCGCAGCTGGAAACCGTTGTTAGACAGCAGTCAGTGAATCTCATACCGCGCGATGCGCCATCGCTTCAGACGGTAGACCGCATGGGCGCGGCCTTCGGCGAGCAGGGATCCAAGACGACGATATTTGTCGCGATGGAGGATCCGGCGGGCCTGACTGCGCCGGTGCGCGGACGCTACAACGCGATGATTTCCCGGTTGCGTGCCGATTCGGAGCATGTGCGCTTGGTTCAAGACTTGTTGGCCGACCCAGTCACCGCAAGCCAGGCAGTCAGCCAAGACGGCAAAGCCTGGTATGTGCCGGTGGGAGTGGCCGGAACGCTGGGCGATCTCAAAGCTGCCGAATCGGTCCAGGCGGTCCGCACGATCGCCGCCCAGGCATTTAGCGGCTCACCCACCGATGTTCGCGTCACCGGGCCCCCGGCCACCTTCCGCGATCAAATCGCTTCGGCCGAAGAGGATTTGGTTGTCATCTCGGTCGCGACAGCAGGCCTGATCGCGATGATTTTGCTGGTCGTGTATCGGTCGGTGTTTACCGCCTTGCTGCCGCTGCTGGTCATCGGCGTGAGCCTGGCGGTGGGGCGCGGAGTGCTATCAGCGTTGGGCGAATCGGGCATGCCGGTGTCGCAGTTCACCATCGCCTTCATGACGGTGATCTTGCTGGGTGCCGGCACCGATTATTCGGTGTTCTTGATCAGTCGATATCACGAGCAGCGACGCCAAAACGTCCCGCCGGATCTGTCGGTGATCAACGCGACCGCCACCATCGGGCGCGTGATTTTGGCTTCGGCCGCCACCGTGGCGTTTGCGTTTCTGGCCATGGTGTTCGCGAAGTTGAGCGTGTTCGCCGCGTTGGGTCCCGCGTGCGCAATCGCCGTCTTTGTCGGATTTGCGGCCACGGTGACTTTATTTCCCCCGGTGTTGGCGCTGGCGGCCAAACGCGGCATCGGTGAACCCAAGGCCGACCGCACACGCCGCTACTGGAACTGGATCGCCGTGGCCGTGGTGCGTCGACCCGTTCCACTGCTGGTCGCCAGTCTGGCCCTGGTGCTAGGCCTGGCGGCCGTCGCGCTGACTATGCACATCAGCTACGACGATCGCCAAGGACAGCCGGCGACCACCGCCAGCAATGAGGGGTATCACCTGCTGGACCGCCACTTTCGCAAGGACGTCATCATCACCGAATTCATGCTGGTTGAATCGCCCACTGATATGCGCACCAGCAAGGCCCTGGCCGACCTGGATGAAATGGCGTCTCGGGTCTCGCAACTGCCTGGTGTCACCAAGGTCTCCGGTGTCACCCGGCCCACGGGCGCACGCCTGGACCAGGCTCAACTGTCGTGGCAAAACGGCCAGATCGGTAACAAGATGGCCGGCGCGGTCGCCAAGGGAGACGCCCATAAGGATGACCTGGCCAAACTCACCCACGGCGCCGACCAACTCGCCGGCGGTCTCGCGCAACTGGACACCACCTTGCGCACCGCGTTGACACCGTTGACCGGGATCCTCACCCAGGCCCAATCCAGTGGATCCCAAGTCCAGCGGTTCCGTCCGCTGCTACAGCAGCTTTCGGCTACCGCCCCGGCCGTCGACCAAGCCATCCGAACCGGTCCGGGACTGCGCCAGCAAGCCGACCAAGCCCAAAACGCAATCGCCGCCATCGACCCGCTCGTCGGTGCGCTCAACACCTCCCCATGGTGTGCGACCACACCGGAATGCGCCCAACTCCGCGACCAGGTGCAGATCCTGGTGACCCTGCGCCATACCGGCTTCTTCAACCAGCTCGCCAACCTCGGCGACCTTTACCAGCCCGGCAGCGACACCGCGGCCGGCACCGTGGCCGACGTCCAAAACGCAATCACGTCGCTGGACAAGGCTTTCGGAGCACTCGGCGACCCTGCCGACCTGGCCGGCAACATCCGCCGCCTCCAAAGCGGCATCAGCCAACTCGCCTCCGGCGCACAGGCCCTCGCCACCGGCGTGCACACCCTGGCCGACAGCAACATCGAAATGCTGTCGGGCATGAGCCAAATCGCCACCCAACTGCAGAATTCCGCACGAACCACCGCCGGCTCAGACAACGCCAGCGGCTTCTACCTTCCCACCAATGCCTTCGAGAACCGCCAATTCGCCGACGTCGCAAAGCATTTCCTGTCGCCCGACGGCAAAACCGCGCGTTTCGCCATCGAATCCAGTTACGACCCCTACAGCAGCGACGCGATGAACCTCGCCCACAAAATCACCGAGATCGCCGATGCCGCACGACCCAACACCTCGCTGGCCAACGCCACGGTGTCGATGGCCGGATTCCCCGCCGTCAACTCCGACATCCAACGCCTGCTTTCCGCCGACTTTCATCAGCTGGCCTTTGCGACCCTCGTCATCGTCGGCCTCATCTTGGTCGTATTGCTGCGCGCCCTGGTCGCCCCGCTCTACCTGTTGGGTACCGTCGTGCTCAACTACGGCGCCGCGCTCGGACTGGGAACCCTCGTCTTTCAATATGGCCTCGGCAAGGAAATCGCCTGGCCCGTACCGCTTCTAGCGTTCATAATCCTGGTGGCCGTCGGCGCCGACTACAACATGCTGCTCATCTCGCGACTACGCGAAGAATCGACCCACAACATTCGCGTCGGCGTCCTGCGAACCGTCGCAAATACCGGCTCAGTCATCACTTCGGCCGGGCTCATCTTCGCCGCCAGCATGTTCGGCCTGATCGTCGGCTCCATCGCGATCATGATCCAAGCCGGGTTCATCATTGGCTGCGGCCTACTTCTGGATACCTTCGTCGTTCGCACGCTCACGGTTCCCGCGATCGCCACACTGCTGCGCGAAGCGAGCTGGTGGCCGCAACGGAAACCCCTGACTCACAACGGCCGACCACATCGGACCACATGACAATTAGCCAGGAGCGCATCCGCACCAGCGACGGGATCACTCTCGTGGCCGACTGCTACCGGCACGCCGCGACTCGCCCCGTCGTGCTGCTCCTCCATGGCGGCGGTCAGAACCGTCACGCGTGGGCCACCACCGCTCGTCGACTCCATTCCCACGGCTACACCGTCGTCGCCTACGACACACGAGGTCACGGCGACAGCGACTGGGACCCGATCGGACAATACGACGTCGAACGGTTCGTATCCGATCTGATCTCGGTACGAGGACACGTCAGCGCCGACAGTCCCCCCGCCGTCGTCGGCGCGTCGCTGGGTGGGCTGATCATCCTCGCTACCCATCTGCTGGCCCCACCCGACCTCTGGGCAGCCGTTGTCCTGGTCGACATCACCCCGCGGATCGAATTTCATGGAGCCCGTCGCGTCGTGTCATTCATGGCCGCCCACCCCGACGGATTCGGCTCACTCAATGACGCCGCCGACATCATCGCCGAATACAACCCCCGGCGCGCGCGACCCGAAAATCTCGACGGCCTGCACAAGGTCCTGCGGCAACGTAGCGACGGACGATGGATCTGGCGCTGGGACCCAGCGTTCATCAGCTCCAACTTCGATGTCCTGCAAGGCAATCTCATGACAGGCAGCGAGGAGTTCGACGCCATCAGCGGATTTCTCGCCGAAGGAGCACGTCGAATCACGGCCCCAACGCTGTTAGTACGCGGCGCACTGTCAGACGTAGTCTCCCAGGAAACCGTCAACGAATTCCTCCAGCTCGTCCCGCACGCCGAAACGACGGACGTCACCGGCACCGGTCACATGGTTGCCGGCGACAACAACGACGCGTTTACCGCCGCGGTCACCGACTTCCTCGACCGCACCACAAGGACCCCGACGTAAGCATCCAGCGAACCTGCACCCGCCCCGGCTGACACGTCGGACACCCATCGAGATGGCTCGATCTATCGTTCGCACGCCTTCGGCGCTTGTGCCGTCCTGTCGCCAGGCGCGCGGCTACTGATGCGCCATGGCCACTGATTGTGTTGCGTCTAAGTCATTCTCGTCAACAGGAAGGTCGTGCCGAATCACCCGGACTCGACCCCGCGGCAGACACGCCATGTAGCCGTGGCACTTGCCATAGAGCTCCCACGAAGTCGCCGCCGCATCCGGGTCGACATCGATGCGGTGGCCGCGGGAGAAACACAGATGCAGCGCACCGTCGTCGTCGCACCAGGCACGCGTGCAGATCGCTCCGGCCAGGTCCAACAGTGGCCGCTCCTCGGCCGAAAGATTGATAGGGTCGATCAACACTTCTTCCTCAGGCCAGCCTGCTGCCGGAGGGAGGGTCAGCCGCATCGGTCGGGAAATCACCAGCTGGTTGTGATCGTCCAGGTCGACTACCAGCCCTTCGTGCAGCGAGACTCGTTGCACGGTGCACTGCTCGATCCATTGCGTGTACATAACCACTCCCTTCGACGCACCAGCGAGTCGCCTACCTATGCTACCGCTAGTAGCGCACCGATACTATTAGTATTGCTATGCGCTCTTGCTCGCGTTCCACGCAGCAAGAATGCGCTGCAGACCTCGATCAATGCGCTCGCGCGCCTCCGCTGCTGTCGCCCGTCCGACGACGAAAGCCATTAGATTGGCCAGCCAGATATCTGCGATGACTCCGGCGATCTGTCGCTCGCAAGCTCCCTGCGTCGGCCCACCAACCGTGCGCGCCAGCATGCTTTCGACGACGTCGGCGGCGTGTTGCACTGTCAAGGCTTCGTCTGTGCCCGCCATAACGA
Source organism: Mycobacterium europaeum (assembly GCF_034555895.2). Classification (NCBI taxonomy): domain Bacteria; kingdom Bacillati; phylum Actinomycetota; class Actinomycetes; order Mycobacteriales; family Mycobacteriaceae; genus Mycobacterium; species Mycobacterium europaeum. The sequence continues at coordinate 5,665,437 of NZ_CP157315.1, read as the reverse complement.
ATGCCCGAACCACGGCCTCGGTGAGCTGCAGGTTTTGCTGCCACTCGTCGTGGAGCCGCGCTGTCAACGATCCCAGTCGGTCACTCGGGGAAGCGGCGCACGTGCTCCAGTCGCGTTCCTGATTCACCCGCTCGAACTCACGGGCGAGCAGCGTCACCAGCAGGTCGGTCTTCGACGCGAAATGGTCATACAGTGACCCGACAGTGATGCCAGCTTGCTTGGCCACCGTCTTGAGACGCACGGCCTTGAAACCGCCCGCCGTTGCGACCGCTCGGGCAGCATCGAGGATTGCGGTGCTGCCCCCGGTACCGGTCTCGGAATCTGGCGCCGCGCGGAACGGTACGTCAACCGACACTACGACTTCACTTCGGGGATAGACCTTTCGACGAGGAGGTGGCGGGATGACATTCCTCAAATCCCCCTTCGGGGAAGACGATGTCTTTGCAGACCGTTGGATATGCGTGCAGCCGCAAGCGCAACTGCAAGAGCCGCGAGTGCGGTAAACGGGGCTAGCACGAGCGTACTGGTGACACAGCCATGAGTGGGTACTGAAGCTGTGCCGTCCAGACCGCGGTGCGAAACGCGGACCCGATCGGCGGACGCTTCCGGGCGCACTCGGCAGCGAATACTCATGCGGGTAGCCGCAATTCCCCACGCAACCCACGGCACCCGACGCTGCGACACCGGCAAGGAAATACCCCCAGTACTTTCGGTTTCGCTACGCTACTGTTCGTACCATAGCTCATAATGCAGTTGGAATGTCACATTGACGAAGGTGATGGCATGCCGTCAGCAAACATCCGCTCGTTACGGGACCGACGCCGCGCCGAGTTGATCTCCGAGATCCAGAACACCGCACACCAGCTTTTCGCCGAACGCGGATTCGCTGCCGTGACAACCGAGGACATCGCGGCCGCGGCCGGAATCTCGATCAGTACCTACTTCCGCTACGCACCCACCAAGGAAGACCTGCTTGTCGCACCCGTCCGGCAAACGGTCGCCGAAATCGTTGCGTCCTACCGCGCCCAGCCGTCCGATGCATCAGCAACCGAAACTCTGATGCGTCTGCTTATCGAAACCGCTTGGGACAAAGCAAATCAGAATCTGCAATACTGGCGAGAAGCCATCCGGACCGCCCCCCACCTACTGGGCGAATCGGCGCTGATCAGCGAGAACGATAACCACCGGCTCATCGAACTGGTCGCTACGCATATGGACGTCGACGCGGTGACCGACATCCGCCCCTCGCTGCTGGTCCACACGGGTTTGGCCACTGCACAATTCATACTTCGGCGCTGGCTTAGCACGGACACCAAAACGAGTCCACCGCTCCACATTCAACTGGAACAAGCCTTGAGAATCACACTAGCCGGATTCGACTAATCGCGGACCGCGATGAACCATCGCGCTCGGCGGCAGCCGCGGCCGTTGCCACGTCCACAGCCCGGAGGACCCGGCCGGTAACCCGAAACCCCACACCATATTTGTAACGGCAACCACCGGTGATCAAATGGGCTAACCCTAGTGGGGCAGGCGCAATTGCTAGGTAGAGCCCGCTTTTCGGGTGGCAAGATACTGATTCCAGTCGCGTTTGGCATATGCCGCCCAGCGGGTCGCGGTGACGATATCGATGGCGAGTAGGTCGGCCAGAACTGCGCCCGGTAACTCGGCTGCCATTGTGATGAGGCCGGTGTTGCGACCGCCTCGGATTGTCAGGCCGCTATGTTTGAGTCGCTTGCCGAACACGCCCGAGTTGACTGGGCGGTCTGGTGTTCGTCCGGGAAACAGGAGCCGGTCCGGTGTTGAGGGTTCGGGCAGGGTCGAGCGCCGGGTTGGACGCGGCAGTTGTGCGAGCAGTTGGGCGAGCTTAGGAGGCAGCACCATTTCGTGGTCGCGCAGGGTGAGGTAGGTGTGGCCGTCCTGGGTGTGTATCTGGTTCTGTCGTAACCCGAGTACTCGCATGGTGGTGATTCCGTACAGCAGGATGAGCGCACCACTGGCGCGCACATCGATGTCAATGGTGTTGTCGTTGAGGCATCGGCGGAGTTGCTCGAGGTGCGTGGCTTCGTCGATGAACACCGAGGGCGGGCTGGGTCGGTTGGCCGGCGCGGAGGCGCCGTGGGTGATGCGACGCTGAGTTGTCCAGTGCAGGAAGGGCCGGATCTCTCGGTGTCGCCAGGTGCCGTGGGCCAACCAGTTGTCGATGTCTGCTTGGTCCATGGTGGCGAGGGTGCGTCCCCGGGTCTCGAGCCAAGCGAGGAATTCCAGTGCGACGCACACCTGGCGGCGAATGCGTGCTGCCCCGGTGTCGGCGTCGTCTGAAAACTGACCCCGTGTCCCCGGGTGGTTTCTAGGGGCGGTCGCAACACTTCTCTAGGTTCTGGAGGTTGTGTTGTCATCGTCGCGTCGCGTGAAAAAAGGCCCGGGCCGACGGCCACAGTCCGCCAAGCGTGAGCGATTTACGGAGCTGCGCGCCCGGGGCTGGTCCATCTTGGCGGCGGGTCGTGAAGTCGGTGTGTCCCGTACCGCAGCAAACAATTGGGCAAGGGGGTACAAAACCTATCGGCGTGGCGAGGCCGTGGGATTCGTGCCCGCACTCGATCGTTTGGCTGTGCGCCAGATCAGCGATCGCTATCTATCCGAAGAGGAGCGGATCGGCATCGCCGATCTGCGCCGCACGGGCATGGGTGTTCGGCAGATCGCCACCACGCTTGGCCGGGCACCATCGACCGTATCGAGGGAGTTGCGCCGCAACAGCCGCCGCGACGGCCAGTACCGGCCGTTTGAAGCCCACCGCTGGGCGGTTCAGCGCAGAGCGCGTCGTCACCAGCGGCGGGTCGACAAGAATCCCGCCCTGTGTGACCTGATCGCCGAGCTCCTCGCTCAACGGTGGAGCCCGCAGCAGATCGCCCGACACTTGCGGCGCGAATACCCCGAGGACCGATTGATGTGGTTGTGCCACGAAAGCATCTACCGGGCTGTGTACCAACCCCATTCGCGCTTGATACGGCCGCCACAGGTCAGGTCGTCACACCGGGGTCCGTTGCGCACTGGCAGGACCCATCGCCGCGCGCACCAGCGGCCGGGTCGGCGGCGTCCGAGGTTCGCCCAGCCGATGTTGTCGATCCATCAGCGGCCATTCGCTCCCGCCGACCGCAGCCAGCCGGGGCATTGGGAAGGTGACCTCATCGTCGGCAAGAACCAGCGCTCGGCGATCGGGACCCTGGTCGAGCGCCAGACCCGCCTGATTCGGCTGATGCACCTTCCCACCCGTGACGCCGACTCCCTGCGTATCGCGATCGCCACGACCATGGGTGGCCTGCCATCGAACTTGATCCGATCGATCACCTGGGATCAGGGCATCGAAATGGCCCGACACACCGACATCACCGCAGACCTCGGCGTGCCGGTCTACTTTTGCGACTCCCGCTCGCCGTGGCAGCGCGGCAGCAACGAGAACGCGAACGGGCTGCTACGCCAATATTTCCCCAAGGGCACCAGCCTAAGCACCTACACACCCGACCATCTGCGCGCTGTCGAATACGAGATCAATAACCGCCCCCGCCACACCCTCGAAGACCGCAGTCCCGCCGAACTTTTCACCGCGCTGCTAACCTCACCAGACCATCAACTGTTGCGACGTTGACTAGAAGCCACCCCGCCGTTGACACCCGGGATTGCTTAGTGGTTGTTTGGCTCGGCGGGCTCGGTGCAGGAGGTACCAGATGGTGTAGCTGCGGACCAGCCGTGCGTGTTCGGCGGGATAGTTGGCTAGGTGGCGATCCACCCATGGCTCGATACGTTCGAGGTATTCGTTACGCGGCGTCAATACTGCTGTGCGAACGAGGATTTCACGTACGTAGTTGACATGCCCACCGGGTGGGAGCTGATCGAGTGCGTGGTGAGTGATGGTCTGTCCGGTGCGCGCCAGATTCATGAGGAGCTCCGCGGCGGCGCTCTTGCCGAGCCAGACGGCGACGCTGCGTGGATCATTGGCGTTGGCAAGAGCGTCCGCCAGTGGCTTCAGTTGCGCCGGTATCTGGCCATCCGGCCCGGCTAAGGCGTTGTGCAGTAATTCGGCGGTGTGGCAGCGGCTACATCGATTATGCGCGCGAATACCCGGTTGACCGCAATTGGCGCAGCGGTAGTCGAGCGTGGAGCCAGAACATGGCCCGCAGATTTGGCGCTCGTCGGGGTCAAATCCGATCAGCACCGCCTGCTGGCCGCACGCCGCGCATGGTGACGGGTACATCTTCGCCTTGCGCACGCACGGTGTGCAGACAGGCCCCGCTGGCCAATGGCGGGCTACAACGCGCCGTTGTCGGCAGAACGCGCAGGTGGATTTCGAGTGTGGTGAACGTATCCCGGAATAGGTCCTCGTTGTGATGGCGCGGCAGGTGCCGCACAAGTGCGGGCCGAGGACGCTGCTGCTTTGGCGGCGCCGGGTGGCTCCGCATAATCCGCATACCCACACGGTGCTGGCTTTGGCGTAGCAGTTCGTGCAGATGCGTCCTTCCGATGCCACGTACGGGGCGCGGCGCCGTTGTCCGCATCCCGAGCAGGTGTATAGGCGCGGTGGCGCGCACGTGGGACACAGCACGCCGCCGTCGACGAGTCGACGTGCCCGGGGACGGAGGCGTCCGCAGATGCTACATTCCTTGCGCGACAACGGGTCGCGGCTGTAACAGTTCGTGCACACGGGTCCGTCGGGAAGATTGACGCGTCTGCTGACAGAGGTCTTTGCGCATCGCGCGCACGTGAACGATCGATCGAGATCTCTGCAGCGACCACAAATGCGGCCGGTCGGACCGATCGCGGTCAGAGACACGCGCTGTTGACAATTCGTACAGGCCGGCGGCTTCACCGACGCGTGGCCATCAGCCACCAGTACGTGCGTCAAGCGCATAAGCCCCCGCGGGCAGGACGCGTCCGGGTTGAGCACTCCGTCGCCATGAGCGGCCAGGTACGCGTCGACCTGATTGAGCGTTTTCGGCCGGTCGACACGAGCAGCTTTCAGGAGGCGGTCGGCATCTGCAAGCGATAGGTCGCCAAGAGCGCGGACTACGTGAGCGCGGACTCGATCCCACGCGTCGGGCCTGAAGTTCGCCGATCCTCTCATGAGCTGCGGTCAGGTCGACGCACAGTCGTGCGCCGCACCTTCGGCACCTCCCGCGGTGAGTCCCCGGCCGCCTTCTTCACCGATTGATTGACGGCTTCGATTTCGATCAGGTCGTTGGGCGAGCATTCCAAGATGTCGCACAACGCTGCCAGCACGTCCATTGAGAGCCGTTGGGGAGGCGCAGTGACCAGGCGAAACACTTGCTCTCGCGACAGGACCACGCCACGTTCGGCCAACAGCGGAACCAGATCAGTCGTCTGGTACAGCTCCCGTTGCGCCATCAGCGCCCGCAGCCGCCACTGATAACCCATCTTCTTGATCACGGTTGATCCTCCCCGACGGCAATGCCGCGTTTGGTGAGCGCTTCACGGAGCAAACGGTTGCGGTACTCGTCAGACGTGGCTATAGATCGACGTGGTGCTCGCATAGGAATGTCCGACTTGGTGTTGAATTATCTTGAGCCGCTGGCCTATTCGGGGCTTTGACCTGCGGTGTTTCGTTGTGGACGTTGTCGTCGACGTTTGAGGTGGGGTCATGGGGGAGGCCTTTCAGCAGGGACCGATCGTTATCGAGCTGAGACGTTTCCGGGGGGTGCGGGTTGACGTGGTTTCGGATGCGGTGCGCTGCTGGCCGAGTGCTCGGGCGAGTTGGTCTCGGAGCGTGCGGTTCTCCTCGGCCAATTTCCGGTTGCGCTGGTTGGCGGCTTCGAGCCTGCGTAGCAGTGAGGCGTCCGAGGTTCGTTGCCGCGCGGGGACCGGTGTCGCGGGTGCTCGACGGTGGGCAGCGCGAAGCCGTTCGATCTCAGCTCGGACGTCGGATTGCGCGTAGAGCCAGGACCGAGACACCGCCGCTGCTTGAGCCACGGCCTCGAAGGTGACCGGGCGCCCTTCGGCGTCGAGGGTCCTCAATGCCTGGATCGCCTTGGCTCGGGTGAGTTCGTGGCGTTGTCGGGCGGCGACGATGAGGTGCCGGGTGTTGTCAGCCCGCATCAGCAGAATCCAATTCCTCTGAACCGGAGTCGGTTTCGAGTGTGGTGATGATGGTGTCGAGGTTTCCCAGGACTTGTTGGTTCATCTCGACGAGGCGTAACTGACCGCGCGCCTCGGCAGCGGAGATGATCTGCAGGACTTGCTGACGGTGTTCGTGGTGTTGCGGCAGGAACTCGGGCGTAGTCACGAACATCGGACATGTCAGACAAGCATTGGCATGCGGGCAGGTCTTTTGAACTGGCAGCCCGCAGAAGCCGTTGGGCAATGCTTGGGTCACGCGCCCGAGCCGTTGCTTGGCCCAGTTCGCTTCGGCCAGTGGGCCGTCGGGGTCGATCGCAACGGTTTGGCCCCTGGCATCGACCTTGCGGGCGGACTCCCAGTGCCGGCGGACGGTGGTGTCGTGAAGGCGGGCGTAGTGAGCTGTCATCTCACCGCTGGAGTGATCGAGTAACACCCGTACGACTTCTTGCGGCACGTCCCGGTTGATCAACCGTGTTCCAAAGGTGTGCCGCCATTGGTGCGGAGTCAGATGCACTGGACGGCCGTGCTCGTCGCGGATCTCGCAGCGCGCCAGCCAGTCCCGTAGCTGGCCGCGGTAGGAGGGCGTAGTCAGCGGCCGGCGGCCGTCTGGGTTCATCTTCGGAGCGGCGAACAGCCAGGGGCTGCCGTTGGTCCAGCGGCGCAGGATCCGCTGTTGTTGCTCGGCGATGGCCTGCTCGACTTCCTCGTCGATCGGGACGAGAGCTTCGCGTTTCATCTTGCCGTTGGTGTAGCGCAGATAGGGAGCTCCGTCGCCGCCACGGATGACGCAGTCGAAGGCGATCTTGGTGGCGTCACCGACGCGCAGTCCGCAGCGCATCAGGATGATCGTGAGCAGCCGACTCTCGGGGTTGTTCCATCCGTCGAGGTTCGCGGGCTGTTCGACCTGGGCCATGATGTGCTCGGCCAGCCCGCGGGGCAGGCGTTTCGCGGGTTTGGGGAAGTCGTCGGGATAGAACGCGGCACTCGCGGGCAGGTCGTGGTCCCACTCGTGGCGGCGGATCGCGTCGAGGAACGCACCGAGCGAGCTGATGTCGCGGCTGCGGGAGTGCAGTGCCCGGGGGTCGGTGGACAGGTCGGCCAGGTAGCGCTCCAATACCGCGCGGTTGATGCCGGCCAGGCTGGTGATGTCGACCGGCGGGGACGCCAAGAAGCCGGCCAAACGCGTCACCGCCTGGACGTCGATGTAGGTCTGGTTGGGGCTGCGTCCGATGCTTAACCGCCAGCGGGCGAACCGCTTGGCCAGATCCCGCAGCCACGGTTGCGCAATGCCGTCGAAGCGCAGCCGCTTGCGGCCCTCGACGCCGAGCCGGTGCAGCTCCCACACGTCGCGCGGGAACTCGGCCTCCCACCCGCTGCCGCAGTGCAGGTCCTCCAGACAGCGATAGGCGTAACGCAGAAACGCCAGCTGTCCGTTCTGGCCGTGTTGCGCAGCGTGGTTGGCGTCGAAGAACTCGATCCAACGTGCCATCGGCCAGTCCAGCAGCGAGGCCACCCCACTGGCGGCCGTGAGTGCGATGACAGGACGCGCGACGGCAGCGGGAGTCTTGACCTGGCGTTCATCGTGCCGGCACTGCAGCGCGTACTGCATCTCCAATTTGAGCTGTCGGCGATCACCGAACGGTCGGAAGTCGAACCGGTCGTCGCCATAGGACTCGCAGAGCACGATGAACTCGTCGATGTCGGGACATCCCACCGCTGCCCATCGGGACCGATGATTGACGCAGAACGGCGACCGTCCCTGCGTCCATAGCGTGCAATAGGACAACGCGCAGACGGGATGATCGGGATCATCCACCGGAGCAACGGCAGCCAGCCATACGTCTCGGTCGGCGATGCCGGACCGTTCCCAAAACCCTTGGTGGCGTGGGCATAAACCCCGGCGAGCACCTCCGTACCGGCAGCCCTGGACGGCGCAGACCGTGAGCTCTTTGCGCCCGAGCCCTTCCGGTGCTGCAGTCGTGGCGAACACGTCGATGTCCGGGCGGCCTTCTTGCTGCCAACCGACGTAGTGGCCTTTGCAGAGCCCGCGGGTGCGCGGTTGGCGCACGCAGCCCGGCACCCGGCACGGCGCGGTGTCGAACACCAGCGCACCACGCTCGGGAACGAGGATGTCCACCCGGAACTCCGGTCGAACCGCGGCCACCAGCTTGCGCAGCAAGCCCGGAGCCGCAGCCGACGGTAGCGGCGGGACTGCCGCGGTCACCACTGCACCTCCTGCCCGGTCAGGAAGCCGGCCGCCTCCAGAGCCCGGCGGGCGTCCTCGACGGACAGATGCCCGTAAATGTCCATCGTGGTCGCGATCGAGGAGTGTCCCAGCAGCGTGCTGACGACCTCGATCGGGGTGTTCTGGCGGAGCAAACGCGTGGCGTAGGTGTGCCGATACCAGTGGGGATCGAAGTCGATGCCGGTGCTCCGGCGCAGCCGCAACACCAGGTCGTAGACCGCGGGATAGCCCCACGGGTGCCCGAACGGTTCGCCCCAGAGGTTGACGAACACGTAGTCGGAGTCCAGATCGCCGTATTCGTCGTGCAGGTAGTCGGCGTAGAGGCGGATGAGCTGCGGGCTGATCGGGATGGTGCGCGGTGTCGCCGACTTGGCGCGCGCCCTGTTGTCGTTGGATCGCGGCGCGACCGTCAACTCACCCTCGGCAGCGGCCACGTCCTCGTGACGCAGACCTAGCGCTTCACCAATCCGAATCCCTGTGTCCCACAACAACGCCCACAACAAGCGATCCCGCAGGTGGATGCAGGCATCTAGGATCGCCTGCACCTGACCGGCGGTCAGAATGGTCGGATGCTGACGCGGGGTCCGGAGCTTGATCGTGCGCCGCCGCTCCGGCTGGCCGCTGCTCAGGTGGTAGAGGAACGGCTTCCATCCCGAGCGCCGGCGCCGACCTGGGTGCAGTTCAGTGACCAAGTCGCCGAGGTCGACTCCGTGCCGGGCGTGAAACGTGTAGAGGCCGCTGATCGCCGCCAGCTTCCGGTTGACGGTTCCCGCAGAGCAGTGATGCTCAGCCGAGGGCAACAGCACCACTGCGCCAGCCCGGCCAGCCGGCGGCAGCCGCAGCCAGGACACGAACTCCCCGAGATCCTCCAATCGGACCTCGCGCCAGTTCAGGCTGCGAGCGTCGAGGAAGACGAACCAGTCCTTCAGGTCGTGCGCATAGGCCTTGACCGTGTTCGGGGACCGCTCGATGTCGGTCAGATAGGCCAGGTAGCGCTCGATTGGCTCCACCGAGCCGCCTCCGTCGCCGAGGACCGTCCAGGATTCAAGCGACGAAGTGGGCATCAGTACCCGTTGCACAAGCATCAAACCTCCGTGGAATCTGCGTGATGGACCGCTGCAGATAACCACCTCCGCCACGAAGATCGCCGCCAACGCCACGTGCGTGTTGCACGTCGTGGACACCCCTGTGCGGGCTCGAGAGAACTTGCACGAAGCGCTCCGGGTAATCGAATTCGGTCAGGTGTGTGACGTAGGGTCTGGCGCAGCGAATGCAGGTCCAGCTCCTGCGGCAACCCCGCGGCGTCACGCGCAGCCACAAAGGCCTCGTTCGCGGCGCGTCTGGAGAGACGGCCGCAACGTTCGGTGACCCATAACGCCGGATGCCGGCCCGCTCGAAAGCATGGACGAACCTCCTCCAGGTAGGACTCGAAAACCTGGACAATCCAGTCCATTTCCGGCACCGTCAGCACGACGCGTCGCTTCGGCGAACTACCGCGGGACGCTTTTCCGAATCGGACGAATACGCCGCCAAAACGCCCGTAGGACGGTAGCTTTGGATTCGATCTCAGATCCACCAGGTCTAGCCCCACCGCCTCTTGGCGCCGCAAGCCTTCTCCGGGGGTCTGCGACCTGTTGCATGACGTCGCTCGTAGTGGGTGATCTGGTGGGCGGTGCGGCGTTTCTCCGTGGGTGTGGTGCTCGTGGCTGGTAGTCGTTTCTGACTGTCGACTTGAAAGCGAGGGCCCATGCGAGCGTTTCCGGTGAGTTTGCCGTCCGGGCAACGGTATTGGACGGTGCTGGATGAGGATCTGCAGGTAGTCGGCATCGCCGATGAGTATCTGCGGCATCAGCGGTTCGGCCGCGACGGCGCGGAATCCACGACGAAGGCGTATGCACACGCGATCGCGTTGTTCCTGCGCTGGTGCGCCAGGACGGGCCGGTCCTGGCAGGCCGGTGTCGAGCAGTTCGCGTTGTTCATGACGTGGCTGGCCCATGCCGGACCGCTGGCCAGCGGGCGTCGATGACGTCGCTTCGGGAGTGGTGTTGGCCGGTCCGGGGGCCGCCCCGGCGCGGGGCCCATCGCGGATCAACGGGGTGCTCACCGCGGTGCGGGGGATGGTGGTGCACGCGGTCGCGACCGGCAACGGCTCGGCGGGTTTGGTGTCGATGCTGTACGAGGTGGCCGATGACCGAGACCTGCCGGCGGAAGCCCGCAACGACGATGGCCACCTGGCATGGCGGATGCGGGCCCGGCACCGGTTGCGGGAACCGGAAACGACGATCGATCGGGCCAGCGATGAGCAGATCGTCGCGCTGCTGCGGGCCTGCCGGTCCACGCGGGACAAGCTGATCGTGCTGCTGATGGCCAGGGGCGGGCTGCGTCGGGGCGAGGTGTGCGGGCTGCGGCGCAGTGATGTGCACCTGCTGGTGGATTCGCGCCGGTTGGGATGCGAGGTCGCTCGGGCGCATCTGCATGTGGTGCGCCGAGACGACAACCCGAACGGGGCGTGGGCCAAATCGCGCCGACAGCGGGTGGTGCCGCTGGATTTCCTTGTCGTGCAAGCATTCGACGTCTACGAGTTCGAGCGCATGCGAGTTCCGGCCGCGGCGGGTAGTGATTTCGTGTTCGTCAACCTGTTCCGCGGCCGCGTCGGCGCGCCGATGCGGCCCGACGCGATCGGCGAGCTGATGGCAGCGGTCTCCCGCCGGGCCGGATTGGACACCCCGGTCCGCCCGCACCAGCTGCGACACGCCTACGGCAGCAACGTCGTCGACGCCGGGGCCGGTATCGACGTGGTCGCTGATTTGCTCGGACACGCGGCTGTCTCCTCGTCCCAGATCTACCTGCATCCGGACGCATCTCGACTGCGGGCCGCGGTGGACGCGGTGCCCAGCCCCCGCGAACAGACCGGAGCGAGCCGGTGACCGCCGTGACGTCGGCCAGGACGATCCCGGGCGATGAGGAATCCTGCAAGTTCGCGCATGTGTTGGACGGGGCCGCCCTGAGTGGCGCGGCCACGCACCTGGCCAGGGCGCTGGACCAAGGACTGCTTGACGAGGCCGGATGGGATCCGGTGACCCGGGTGCTGTACTTGCCCGCGCAGCATCGGCTGCTCGGCCGGAAGGTGTGCCGGGTGGAACGATGCGTCGGAACCGTCCACAACGACGCCCCCGAGATCTGCCACCGATGTTTCACCAGGCTGACCGGCATGGGCATGAGCGTCGAGGACATCGCCGCTGCCGAAAGCCTGCCCGCCGCACCGGTTCCCGCGGAACGCTGCGCCGTCCCGCAGTGCCGGTGCACGCCGACGGTGCGGGACGCGGTGATGTGTGAACCGCACGCCCAACAGTTCCGGGGCAGGCGCATCCCGATCTCGCTGGAACAGTTCGTGAGCGATCCGCGAGTGCGGCCAAGGCCGCCGCTGCCGGCATGCCTGGTGCCGGCGTGCACCCGCACGGCCGACGGCGCGATCGGCTACTGCACGACCCACTATCAGCGATGGAGCGTGGACCAGCAAGAGCATGCCGAACTCGATGAACAGTGGTGGCGGGTCCGGGAATCGGGCGTGGCCGAGCCGGGGCAGGTCAACCTGCGGGCGCTGCCTTCCCTGGTAGTTGTGGAAGTGCTGACGGGCTTGCAGACCCGTGTTAGGGATGGCTTGCGGCTCACCGACGTTGTGCTGCGAGCGGTCTGCGACACGCTGCGTCGCCACCAGGTCGGCTCGATCCACGACTGCGATCCGGGCCTGGCTCCCGGCAAGCGTGCACGCTCGGTGCTGGCCTCGTTCGCCCGCGACGCCCGCCGCGTGTTGGCCGATCCGGGTGTCGAGCAGGATAAGGACCGCTGGGATCTGGCGATCTTCGGTACCCCGGCACGCTGTCGTTCACCAAGATCACCCAGCCCTGGCTGGCCGGGGCCGCGAAGCGGTGGGCTGCCGAGCAACTGCCCCAGCACCGCGGCAGCGGCGCCTCTCGCGTTCGCGGCAAGATCAACAGCATCGGGCTGCTGTCCGAGCACTTGCATCGCCGACCCGATCACGGGCTTGACCCGACCGCGCTGGGCCGGACCGACTTGGAGGGATTCCTCAACCGGCTCGGCCATCTGGAGTTCACCGGCCAGATCGGTCGCTACCGCCGCAACATGATCTGCCGTGACATGCGGCAGGTGTTGGCCGGGATCCGATCCCTGGGGCTGACGAGAACCGGACGGCCGGCGGCCGGGTTGCCCGGCGACTGCGCCATCGAACGCGCCGACATCCCCGCCGACCCCGAACGCGGCGAGCCCGGCCGATGCCTGCCACCGGAGATCATGGCCGTCCTGTGCGCCAACCTCGACTCCCTCGAACCCGTCGAGGTCAGGGTCGCCACCCAGATCGGCATCGACACCGGCCGCCGCCCCGAGGACATCCTCAATCTGCCGCTGGATTGCCTGGCCCGCGACAAAGACGGCGGCGACGTACTGGTCTACGACAACATCAAAGCCAACCGGCTCGGCCGACGGCTGCCGATCAGCACGGCCACCGCCGCGGTGATCACCGGCCAACAACAACGAATCCGTCAACGCTTCCCCCACACCCTGGCCGCGAAGCTGAAGCTGCTGCCCACGCCCTATCGAAATCCCGACGGGCACAAGGCAATCAGCAGAACCACCCTGCAGGCGCGCCACCGCGACTGGGTGGCCGACCTGCCGACACTGCGCACCCGCGATGGAGTCGAGTTTGACATGACCAAGATCGTGCCCTACGCCTACCGGCACATTGTCCCCGCTTAGTTCCCGTGTTGCGATTGGCCTGAAAGGCCCGGGCGTGCTCGGCGTTTCTGCTTTGGTGAGGCCGTGTGGTGTTTGTATGGTCTCCAGTCGTGATCTTGAGCTTTTTCTCGTCGCAGGGCTGGCAGTCCTGGGGTGTCGAGCACCGGCCGGTGATCCCAGAGGGGATGCCGGTGCTGATCGATGACGACTTGCTGTTCGAGGACGGCCCGGCCGTGCCGCGGCCGACGACGGTGATCAATCGGTGGTTGCGGCTGCTTCCGGCCAGCGGGGCTCCGGCGCCGAGTTCGTGGGAGAACTACGCGCGGGCGGTCAAGGAATGGACGGAATTCCTCGCCGAACACGGTGTGGGCCTGTTCGATTCGCGAGACCGGCTCAAGGCAGGGCTGAGCCGATACGCCGAGCACCGCGCCGCCGGAGCAATCCGGGCGAGATTCGCGGCGACCACGTGGGCGCAGCACATGAGCATCCTGTCGCTGTTCTACCGGTGGGCGATGGACGAGGGATACGCCGAGGCGGAGCCGTTCACCTACCGATCCGCGCGAGCGGTCTTCGCCGGCACCGGCCGCGATGTCCGGGTGAACTTGGCGGTGCGCCGCACCCCGAAACCGCATGTGACCATCAAGTATTTGGAGCCGGACTTCACCGACCTGTTCCGGAAGGGGTTGCGCGGTTTGGCGCCGGATGGCACCCGCGACACCGGGTTCGCGGGCCGGGAGATGACCCGCAACGCCGCGATCGGGGACCTCGCGCTGGCGACCGGGTTGCGGCTGGGCGAGTTCACACATCTGCTGCCGTGGGAAATCCCGGCTCTGCCGCCGGCGCCGACGGTGATCCCGATCCCGTTTCCGGTGCCTGCGGGAATCACCAAGGGCCGCAAGTTCAGAACCACCTGGATCTCCTACGACGCCTTGGCCGGGCTGCACGACTACCTGCAGCTCGACCGCGCTGCCGTCACCGACGGATCGGCCTGGCGGCCACCACGACGCCGGGGCGAACCGCTGCAGGTCACCGAACCGGACGCCCGTGGCGGCCGGATCAACGGCGTCCGCCGGTCCTGGGAGTCGCTCACCCCGGCCGAGCGACGGCGGCTGGTGGCACCCGAGGGCGGGTCGTGCCTGCTAGCGGTGAAGGGTGATGGTGGCCCGTTCACGGCGTGGGCGACGGTGTTCGAACGCACCTCCGACCGGATCCGCGCACGGTTCGAACCACGGTTCCCGCACGTCCACCCGCACCGACTCCGCCACTCGTTCTCGATGCAGACGCTGGAATATCTGGTGACCGGCTATTACCGACAGGCAGCGAAGCTGGTATGCGACACCGACGCCGACGCAGCGCTGGTGTTCTACCTGACCAAGGCCGACCCGCTGCTGGTGCTGCGCGATTTGCTCGGGCATTCCACGGTTCTGACGACCGAGAAATACCTGAAACGTCTTGATACGACGCGGATTTACCGGCAAGCCTACGAAACCGCCGGAGCCGCAGCGGGACTCACCGAGGATACCGCCGCACAGCGGGAAGCCGACGCCGAGTTCGACGACGACACCGAAGAGGAGCTGTGATGCCGACGACGGTGCTCGATGATCCGCTGCGTTTGGCCTGCGTGTTCAGCGACGGCAGCAGAGCTGCATTCGATCTCACGGGGTTGCCGAACCCCGGGTTGGTGCGTGATCTGGCCACCGGGTTGGTGGAGCTGATCCATCCTCACGGCAGCGTCGATACTGCTGGCACCGTCGACCAGTACGTGCGTGGGTTGCACAGGATGGTGCGAACACTTTCTGATCAGGGTTTCACCGGCGGTGTCGGCGATCTGCGGCGCGGACAGCTGGCGCAGTTCTGGATGGCGGGCCCGAACTGGCTGGAGGCGCTGACTCGGTACTTGGTGGAAGGTTATGCGCGATCCGGCGGCCGTCTCGGCGAGGGGGTGCTGGAGCTGGCCGCAGGGCGGCACTTCAACATTCAGCGCAATCGGCGCCCGTTGCCGCCCTATTCCGAGGGCGCATGGCAGCGGCTGACCATGGCCTGCCGACAGCAGGTCGACGACTCCTACGCGGCACATCGGCGCGCGCTGGCGTCCGCCGCCGGAGGGCGGCATCCGGGCACGGGTGCGTGGACTCATCAGAACTTCTGCTGGCTGTTGTCGACACTCGGCCCGCTTGGCAGCAGCGAAGCTGCTGAGGAAATTGGCATGTCCATCAACGTTTTCCGTCATCGAGGAGTCATCGCTGTCTTCCACGAGGCTGCGCTGGCGATGTTCCCGCATCTCGAGGTCGTGATCGCCTACCGGCTGCTGTTCGGGATCTATTCCGGCATCGTCCCCGACGGCATCGCCGACTTGGACATCGGGGACATCGACTGGGCCGGGGATTCGACTGTTCTGCTGTCCTATATCAAACGGCGCACCGCCGCCGAGAGCGCGACGTTGCCGCGGCCGGCGGTGCGGTTGCTCGAGCAGTGGCTGGCGCACTCGGCGCTGTTGCGCAGCTTCGTGCCGCCGGACGAGCGCACCACGCTGTGGTTGGGGATGAGCCAGCCCGGCTACTCCCGCCGCCTCGATGACGTGAACCGGTCCGCGATTGGCCGGTGGATGCGCCGCCATGGCATCGTCGGCGACGACGGTCAGCCGATGAAACTGCACCGGTCCCGCATCCGCACCACCCATCACGCGATGCGGGACAAGAAGTCCTGGACCGGGAATGCGCGCGCCACGATCGACCCGAACCACACGCCCGCGGTCGAGGGTGACCACTACCTGTCGGCGACGACTCCCGGTCAACGCCACGCCGTCGAGACGATCATCGCCGACGCCCAGCACGACATCCTCCGCCGCGCGCACCCTCCGGCCGTGATCACCGAGGAAGACGCGGCGGCGCTCGCCGAGGGTTACCCGCAGCTGCTGGCGGTGATGAAGCTCGACGAAGGCGTGCTCGCCGAGCTGGTCGGTGGCGCGCGGGATGTGTTCACCGCAGCCTGCGCCGATCAGCTGGCCGGGTTACACGGGCCGGCAGGCAAACCATGCCCGGCACGTCCCTGGGTCTGCCTGCTCTGCCCGCTGGCGGTGTTCGCTCCGCGGCACGCAGTGAACCTGCTGCGGCTCAAGGCATTCTTCTCGCGCCAGTGGCAGCAGATGCCCGCCGCCCACTTCATGACCGTCTTCGGCCCCTACGCCGCCCGGATCGACCAGATCCTCGACCGCTTCGACCCCGCCGAACTCGCTGTCGCAGCCGCACGCGTCACCGACAGCGACGACGAAATCCCCTTGCGCCCAGAGGAACGCACCGCATGACGAGCACAATCGCGACCGCAGCACCCGGCGTTCAACCACGGTCGCCGTTCACCGGCGCGGACATCTGCCGCGACGCCGGGCTCACGCTGCCGGGCGGCACGCCACGACCGGTATTCGACGACGACCTGTGGGATTTCACCGACGTGGTCGGGCTCCCGGTCCAAATGGCCCTTTACCGACGCCGATTCGACTTCACCACCATCACCGACACCCGCTGGCGGCTGGTCGCCAAGGAGCTGATCCTGGCGCTGCTGGCCCCGAATCACAATGCCGTGGTCCGTCTGCCACGCGCCTACCGCACCCCACTGCATCTGACCAGCTGCTACAGCCGCCTCTACGAGGCCGGCAAGTTCTTCGGCTGGCTCGATCAGCGGGGCATCACTGCCCTCACCGAGCTCGACACCCACCTCTGCGAGGAATACCTGGCGTTCCGACGCTACGTGATCGACCCCGACGGCGTCATCGTTGGCGAGCAGAGCCCAGGCGTCCGGCGCGCAGCCGCGCAGATGATCGTCGATCTGGTCGACTACCGTGACCTGTTCACCGCCGACCGGGTTCCGGCCGATCTGCGCCCCTGGGGCGGCGCAACAGCATCCGCGGTCGCCGAAATGCCTTCTGGTCGCGACGGAAACAAGACACCTGCCGTTCCTGCCGAAGTGCTGCAGCCGATGCTGGCCGCGGCCCTGCACCTGGTGCAGATCCTCGGCCCGCACGTTGTCGAGCTGAACGAGCAGATCCGCAAGATCGACCGTGTCTGGGCTACCGGAGCCCCCGGGCTTCGTCACGGCTCCCCGGCGATGGTCAGCGACATCACGATGCTGCTGGCCGACCACAGGGCGACCGACACACCGCTGCCGATGCTCGAAGAACACGACGTCAACCGCAGACTCAAGGCTGGCTGGGACGCGAACGACCCGCTGCTGCCGGTCTCCACCGGGACCCTGGCGCGGCAGGCCGGATACGTCCAGTTCTGGGCGAAATGGATGCCCACACTGCGCAAACCGCTGATCGACACCCTCAACACCGTCGGAGTCGAGAAGATCTTCGGCCGCAACGCCGCCGAAGTCCCGGCCGCCGATGGTGCGACCTTGCTGCCTTGGACACTGCCAGTGCACCGGTCCGAAGCGGTCGCCATGGTCGGCATCGCCCGCACCGCAGCGATCGTTGTCCTGGCTGGCGCGTCCGGAATGCGGGCCAGTGAGCTGATGGAACTGCGGGTCGGCTGCCGCCGGGTCGAGGAACCGATCTCCGGCCTGAAGTGCTATCGCATCGCCAGCAAAATCATCAAAGGTCAGGGCCTCGGCGGCACCGACGACGAATGGGTCGTCATCGAACCGGTCCACCGCGCGATCGAACTCATCGAGCAGCTCCACGACGACCCGCGTGACGGTGTTCTCCTGCTGTCCCGGTTCAGCTTCCGAGTCCGCTACCTCTGGTTCCGCGCCTGGGTGAATTCCCCGGCCGGAGCCCGTCTCGGACTCGTCCCGATCCCCGACGAACCAGTAGCACTGCGTATGCTCAGAAGAACGGTTGCCCTGGAGATGGCTTACCGGCCTGGCGGTGTCCTCGCCGCAAAACTGCACCTCAAACATATCGCCGCGGCGACAACGGAAGGCTACGCGGCTCGACCGGGCGGCGCTCAAGCAGAGTTGCTGGCCGAGGTCAACAAGCTCGAGGCCGACCACATACTCAAGCTCGTGCTGGCCGAGTTCCGCAACTACCAGCAAGGCATCCTGCCCGCCGGACCCGGCGCCCGCAGCCTGACCGAATTCTTCGCCACCATCGACACCGACCCGAACACCAAAGCCACTGCGGCGCCGAAGATCCAGCGCAACGACCGCGACATCCTCAACCTGCTGTCCAAACGCGCCACGGCGCTGCACCTCGGCCCAGCGAACTACTGCTGGTTCACCGACCCCTCCCGCGCGCTCTGCCTGAAACTTGCAGGCACCCTGACCGCGGACCGGCCGATGATCGGCATGTGTGACTCCGCACGCTGCCCGCAGGCCACCCACCACCAGCACCACCGGCCCGTCTGGGCCGAGCACGCCGAACGCACCAAAACCTTCCTCGGCCAACTCGGCAAAACCCGAACCGCCGAACGCGCTCGTCTGCAGGCCGACTACGACCGCGCCGTCCAGGTCATCACCAGCATCGACACTGCCACAGGAACCAGCGCACCCGAGGAACAGGCATGAGAATCACTGCCGCCCAACGCATCCACAACGAGAACCGCATCCGCGCCGCCATGGACCGGCTTCTGCGCGGCGAGATCTCACCCGGCGGCAACTGCGATATCAAGACCCTCGCACTATCAGCCGGGGTCGACCGCACCGCCTTCTACGGCACCCGGCCCTACGCACACCTACGCGCCGAATTCGAGCACCGCCTCCAGCAGCTTCAGCAGGCCGGAGAAACCCCGGACCCGAAAACCGCACAGATCGAACGCCTCAAGACGGAGGTCGAGAAGCTGAAAAACAACCTCGCCCACGTCAACTCGACAATCCAGGAGCTCACCAACTTCCGAAGCCAGGCCCTGGCCCGGATCGCTGCCCAGCACGACGAGATCCTTCGGCTCCGCACGGCCAACGACCCGGCGGCAGGCATCACCCGCCTCGCGTCGAATCGCCCGAAATACCAGCAGAGGGTAATGGGACCATGCTGACCGACCCGGCAGTGACGTCCATCACAATCGGTTTCGCGTTATCGCCACACGAACGGCGATCAGCGTCACGAACTCCACGCCGAGAATCGGCCACGTCAAACGCAACACGAACCCGACCGCACACAGCCACTGCGGAGACAAGCCATTCCTACGCCCAACGCCACGCCGACGCCGGCATCCCGATCGACGTCCTGGCCGAACTGCTCGATCACCGAAGCTATTCGGTGACCCGCCGCTACTACCGCATCGGCGAGGACCGCCGCCGCGACGCCGTCGACACGGTCACCACGCTCAGCTTCGACCGGCACGGCAACCGGATCTGGCGTGACGCACACGCCCTGCTGGACTCCGAGCGCGCCCGCCACGCCATCGGCGAGGTCGCCGTCCCCGACGGCACCTGCACCGAACCAACCAACGTCAAGGCCGGCGGCGGTGCCTGCCCGATCCGATTCCGCTGCGTCGGCTGCGATCACTTCCGCACCAACATCGCCTTCCTGCCCGACCTGCAGGCATACCTGGACGACCTGCTGCGCACCCGCGAACGGCTGGCCGCCACCATCGACGGAGTGGACGAATGGGCCCGCGCCGACGCCACCCCCACCGAGGAGGAGATCACCCGAATCCGGCGACTGATCAACAGGATCAAAGGCGACATCGCCGAACTCGACGACACGGAGCGAGCGCAGATCAACGACGCGGTCGCCATCGTGCGTCGTCATCGTGCGGCCCACACGGTCCCGCTCGGCATGCCCACCCTCGCCGCCACCCCACCCGCACCAGCAACCCCCGCTTCGGAGGCCACCGCATGACCACAACCACCGACACCACGTCGAATCACACACGCGCACAATCTGTCTCGTCGAGCACACGCACCCGATCGATGCTCGACGGCCGTCGCGGCGACTCGATGCGCCGACGCCGGCGCGTGCTGGCCGCGATCGACCAAGCCGCAGCCGCCGGCGACCGGCTCAGCGCGGCCGCGATCGCTCGTGCGGCCGGAGTCGACCGCACATTCCTCTATCGGTACCGCGACCTACTCGAGAAAATCCATGCGCTGCAAACAGATCCAGTCCCCGACGAACACACCGGCCCCACGGTCACCCAAGCCTCACTGCAGGCCGACCTGCTCGCCGCCCACGAACGCGCCGCCCGGCTCAACGCCCGCATCCGCCAACTCGAGCAGCGGCTCTCCCAAGCACTCGGCGAACAAACATGGCGCGAGTCCGGGCTCGACGCCCCAACCGACATCGATGCACTCCACCAACGGATCACCCATCTCGAACAGCAGGTCCTCGACCAACAACAACAACTCGACGAACGCGACGAAGACCTCGCCGCCGCCCGCGCTACCAACCGCGAACTCATGGCCCGACTCAACGCGCCAGGCCGGCCCCGCTGAAACCGCGAGTCGACTTGCACCACACCTGTTGCAGCAGATAGCATCCCAACATCAGCTTCTGAACTGCACAAACTCAGAGAATCACGCCGCTGCATCTGGTTGAGCCCCGGAGAGCAGCCCATACGCGTAGACGGTCTTCAGCAGCGTCGAGTCCCGCAACGCTGACAACGCTCCCTTGCGGTGGCGAAGTCGCGCCTGATCTACCAAGCCATCGGCGGCATCGAAGAGCTCTTGAACCTCGTCATAGCTCAGCGGGCGCCGTCCCGGCCGCCCCTCAAACTCGTTGACGTGACGCACGGTGTTCCAGTCATGCAGGATCTGTGCCGGGGCCTGCCCGAACCGCTCAGCGCACAAAGACGCCCATCCATATCGCGTGTCAGTAACGAAGTCGCCGAACAACCGCAATGCGTTTTGGTATCCCCGTACCGTCGAGTCAGCTTTTGGCTCCGCACCGGAAAGCAGTTGGGAGAAAAACGCATCCGCGTCATCTGCTTGCCACTGCCAGGGATACGTCCCGGTGAACTCGGCGAAACGGCGCACCACGCTCGCCCGCGCCTGCACCGTCGGTGGCTTGCACACCCGGGCTCGCTGCTGATCAGCCCAGCCAGACAGCATCGCGGTGAAGACCGTGGCTTCTGGATCCAACGGAAGCACTTTCGACACCAGCGACAGCGCTGCTGACCCCGGCAACTCGACGCCCACCATCCTGTTGTACTAGATGCGACAATGATGCGCCAGACGTAAGTGTCGAGACAGCACCCTTTCTGAGGTGTGATCCGATGTCCGCGGGACGCGCTTTACTGGGCGCTATACTCGCTCTCAACCGAGCAATTATGTTGCAGCAGATGCAATTCCGCTCGTCCTGCGGCAGAAGTGAGTACGGTGCATCGACCCGCAAGTGCACTGAACTAGTCCGACAAGCACCCTGTTGGCGCCAAGCGTCGCCTCACACCGCCCACAGCGCCCCGGCCAGGGTTCTTCCCAGCCCCGAGCAGTGCGCCGCAGCCGCATACGGTGAAGCAATCCGGCCGACGTGCGGGCCCGTCTTAGCCAGCGTGATACCCGGGGCCAACATCGTCGCCGTCTACTGGGCGATGCATACCGCCGTCTATCGGCTGGATCGCATCCACCCCGTTCCCACAGCAGCGCAGCACGACCGGCAGTACTCGCCGGCTAAATCACCAACAGTGCTTACACCCTCACCACAACATCGGCATATCACCGAGGCGCGCCGCCTCCACTGCGGCCCGATCCCAGCCGCGTTCCCGCAACACCGTGTGCAACGCGACCGAGCGCTCCCGCCGAGCCCATAACCCATCACTGGGAATCGACCTGCGGCCTCCTCCGCGCCGCATCCGGGCCATTCGTCGCATATTTTCACTCTGAGTGCCGATTACCACATGCTGGAATGTCGCCTCGGCCGCACAGACTTTCACGCACAGCGGGCTATCGCACTCGTGCAGGCCCAACTCGTCTGGCTGAAGGAGCACACTGAGTCGACGCGCCAGCGCGTACCGGTGCGGCCGCACGCAAATCCCTTTACCCCCACGGTAAATGAAGAACCGGCCATATCCGTCTTTACCGATAGCCCCCGTGAAAAAATCGCAGTCGTCAGCGCCGGGTCCTTGCACCACGTCGGAGTCAAAGCGCCGGCATTCGTCGGCGTGCACAACAGGATCGACCCACAGCGGCATCCCCAGATGAACACGCACGCGCCCACGCTAAACCCGGCCACCGACACCTTCGTCATGCGCCGCAGCGCCATTCGCACCTAGTGCTTGCGCCGCCGCGCCATCGTCATGCGCAGTAACGCCGTTCGCACCTAGTGCCAACGGCGCCGCGCCAGGGGCCGCCGCGCCGTTGCCCTCACCTAGTGCTTGCACCGCCGCGCCAGTGTGCGCGCTCGCCGCCTTTAACATCATCCGAACGCTACCGACTTTGACCCCAGCCAATTCCGCTATCGCCGCGAGTGATTCGCCGCGACCCTGCATTCGAGCCACCGCGATGCCGCCGGCCTGGCGGTGCGTGTGCCGACGCCGCTCTGCCTCTGCCCGAATCTCGAGGATGCGAGTTGCCTCCCACTCCTCCACGGCCGCCAGGCGACCCAGCTCAACGAGTAACGACGCCGCGTCATCGACGTTTTGCCGCTCGCACTCCACGCGTGCCTCGTTCGCTCTAAGCTGCGCCTCGCGAACCCGCCTACGCGCCGCTGATTTCGAGTTGATCGTTCCCATCGCCGCACCATACGACGAACCGGCTGTCCCGCTCTACCACACTGACCAACATCAGTGCGTCCACATTTGTCCACCACCAATGTTTCCCGATCCCCCAGTCCCACAACATAAGCCGATCCCACCCTCATGCACCACACACCAATGACCACCGGCATCAACCGTTCTGAACCACCCCAGACACCACACACCTCTTGCATTAAGGTCACAGTTTCCTAAGAACCGCCTGATCTGTGTAGGACAGATCTGCGGTGTCGTCTCTAACGTGCGCCTCGAAAGGGATTGCACTGCAGTGACGATGACTAGCCACAAGCTCACCGCCGGAGACGGTTACCAGTACCTGATCCGGCAAGTCGCTGCTGTCGACACCACCGCGCGCGGCCGGGCCCCGCTGATCGACTACTACTCGACCAAAGGCGAATCTCCGGGCCGATGGGTGGGATCGGGTCTGGCATCGCTGTCCTCGACAAGGGCACGTCCGGTGCCCCCCGAAGACCTCGCGAAAGTTTGGGCCGTACCGGTTGATTCGCCGGTCACCGAGGCCCAAATGAAGGCCCTGTTCGGGGAAGGCTTGCACCCCAACGCCGATGCGATCACCAAGTATGTCGCCGAATGCGGCGTGCGCGGCCTCGCGGCCGCCGAAGCCGCCAAACTGGGCCGCAAGTTCCATATCCGCGACAGCGAAACCACCTTTGTGCGCGCCCTGGCAGTGGCCTACCGCGATCACAACGAAGAAGCCGGCCTGCACTGGAACGCGCCCATCGCCGCGCCCACGCGCGCCGCGATCCGCACCGTTGTCGCGCGCCGAATGTTCGCTGAGCAGTACAAGCGCGCGCCCGCCGACGATCGCGAACTCAGTGGGTTTATCGCGCGGGAAACTCGCGCGCGCACGACCGCGGTCGCCGGCTACGACTTGACGTTTTCGCCCGTGAAGTCAGTGTCGACGCTGTGGGCGATCGCACCGCGCGCCGTCGCAACAGTGGTAGAGGAATGTCACGACGTAGCGGTCGGTGATGCGCTGGCGTGGCTAGAAACTCACGCCGCATTTACCCGTTCAGGTAAGGGTGGTGTCGCCCAGGTCGACACCACCGGGCTGCTCGGGGCGGCGTTCACCCACCGCGATTCACGCGCTGGCGATCCTGATCTGCACACCCATGTCGCGATCTCCAACAAGGTCGCCACGGTGGGCCCTGACGGTGTGTTGCGTTGGCTGGCGCTTGACGGGCAGCCTGTGCACCAGTTCACCGTGGCCGCCTCCGAGCTGTACAACACGCGCCTGGAAGCCCACCTTGGACAGCGACTGCAGCTGCGGTTCGCTGATGTGGTCGGCGAGGGCCGCGGCAAGAGGCCGGTGCGTGAAATCGTGGGAATCTCAGTCGAGCTGATGGCCGCGTGGTCGTCGCGGCGGCTGGCCATCGAAGCCCGCACCGCCGATCTGGCCAAGCAGTTTCAAGCCGCCCACGGCCGCGAGCCGACCCACGTGGAAACCATCGCGTTGGCTCAACAAGCGACCCTAGAGACCCGCGAAGCCAAACACGAACCCCGATCATTCGCCGAGCAGCGCCACATGTGGCGCGGCCAAGCGATCGAGGTGCTCGGCGCTGTGCGGGAGCTGACCGCGATGCTGGGCACCGTCTTGTCCGCGCCGGCGCCCCAAATCGATGCTGTCGATGACGACTGGATCACCGCGCGCGCTGCCCAAGTCATCGCCACGGTTGCCCGGTCCCGCGCGACCTGGCAACGCCACCACGTGTTCGCCGAGGCGCAGCGCCTCGTTCGTGGCAGCGGGCACGCCGCCGACGAGACGCTGGCCGACAAGATCACCGAGACTGCTTTGGCCGAGCCGCTGTCGGTTCAGCACATCGATATCGACGACGGTGAAATGGGAGAACCTGCGCAGCTGCGTCGCCGCGATGGAACCAGCGTGCATAGCCGCCACGGCAGCGCTACCTACACCTCTCAGGAGCTGCTGGCCGCTGAGCGACGCATCGTTGCTGCCGCCCTCCGACGCGGCGGGCGCACGGTCGAGGACATCGATATCGAGCTGGCGCTGGCAGACTCGGCCGCACGCGATAAGCAACTCAACGAGGGCCAGGTCGCACTGGTCCGGGAAATGGCAAGCAGCGGGCGCCGAGTGGCGTTGGCGCTGGCCCCGGCCGGTACCGGGAAGACCACGGCGATGGCCGCGCTGTCGCATGCGTGGCGCTCCTCGGGCGCGACCATCGTCGGCTTAGCCCCCACCGCGGCGGCAGCCATCGAACTGGGCGAGGATCTGTCGGCCCCGACCGACACCATCGCCAAATACGTCTGGTCGGCCGACCCGGCCAGCGGGTCGAGTCGCTCTGCCCCACCGCCATGGTTCACCAACGTCGGACGCGACACGCTCATCATCATCGACGAGGCCGGCAAAGCCGGAACGCTCGAACTTGATGCGGTGATCACCCACGCCTTAGCCCGTGGCGCCAGCATCCGGCTGGTCGGTGATGACTGCCAACTCGCGTCGATCTCAGCCGGTGGCGTGCTGCGCAACATCGCCCACAAGACCGATTCACTGACGCTGTCTCAGTTGGTTCGCTTTGGCTCCACCGCCGAAAGCGCAGCGACCCTGGCGATCCGCAGAGGAGACCCCTCTGGACTCGGGTTTTACATCGACCACCAGCGTGTGCACGTCGGTGCCGATCAGACCGCCGCCGACATGGCCTACACCGCGTGGGCCGCCGACCTCGACGCGGGCCGCGATTCCCTCCTGTTAGCACCCACCAACGCCATCGTCGATACCCTCAACGCCCGAGCCCGACTCGATCGCCTCGCCGCGGCTGACCCGGCAACACGGCGCGGCCACGAAATCACCCTTTCTGATCGGCTTGCCGCCTCTCCCGGCGACCTTATTCGCACCCGCCGCAATGCCCGCCGGCTGCGCTTGAGCCCCACCGATTACGTGCGCAACGGCTACCGCTTCCAAATCCTGGAAATCCACCGAAACGGCAGCATCAAAGCCCGCCACCTCGGCAGCGGCCAAACAGTGCGCCTCCCCGCCCACTACGTCATAAAGCACGTCACCCTCGGCTATGCGGCAACCATTGACTCCGCACAAGGACTCACCGCCGGACACGCCTGCCACATCGTCGGTGCCGGGAGTCTCACTCGCCAACTGCTCTACGTGGCATTAACTCGCGGCCGCATCGAAAACCACATCTATCTATCCACCGCGGAATCCGACCCGCACCGGGTGTTGTCGCCCAAAGCAACTCACCCCGAAACGGCCGTCGATGTCCTGACCAAAACGCTGTCACGCGACGGCGCACAAGTCTCGGCCACCAGTGCCGCACGCGAAGCCCGCGACCCCTTCGTGCGGTTGGGCCCGGCCGCGGCGATGTACTACAACGCCTTGGGCGACGCCGCCCAGGCCCTGGCTTCCCCGGCCCTGCTGGCCCAACTGCACATCACCGCCGATCAGCTCTATCCAGGGTTGACCCGCGCCGAAGCATGGCCAGTGCTCTGCAAACACTTGGCGATCATCGGCGCCGACGGGCGCGACCCGTTCGCCACACTGACCGAGGCCGCCAGCGTAGGCGAGCTTTTCAGTGCCCACGATCCCGCCGCGGTGCTCGACTGGCGCATCGACCCCACCGGCGGACACTCTGCCGGTATCGGGCCGCTGCGCTGGCTGCCCGCCACTCCCACTTTGCTGGCCAACGACCCCGCATGGGAGAACTGCCTGACCGGTCGCGCCGTGCTGGTTGCCGAGCTGGCAGACCAGATCCGTGAAACCGTCACCCACCAATGGACACCGGCGACCGCGCCGGCCTGGGCCAAACCCGTGCTGGCCGCCAACCCCCAACTCGCCGCCGAAATCGCGGTCTTCCGCGCCGCCCACAACGTGGTTGCCGAAGACACCACCCTGCTCGGCCCACCCCAATACGCCGTGCGCGCCCGCACCATCCAAAAACTCCTCGAAAACCGGGCTCAAGCGGTGGTGCGCACCCAAAGCCCGCATGCTCGCCGCTTTGAGCAGCTGATCGACTCCATCGATCCGCGCATCCGCGCCGACGGGTACTGGCCCCAACTGGCCGCCCACCTCGCCCAAGCCGCCACCAGCCGGCCCGACCTGCCCGGCCTCGTTCGCGCGGCCGCCATCCAACGTCCGCTCCCCGACGAGCTGCCCGCCGCCGCGCTGTGGTGGCGTCTTGCCGCCGAACTCACGCCCGCGGCCACCGTCGATGCCCCCCACACCGGCCTGCGCCCTGCCTGGATCGCTGACTTGCACAACGTCTTTGGGTCAGCAACCGCGCAATCCATCGTCGCCGATCCCGCCTGGCCCGGCCTCGTCTCAGCTGTCAATGCCGCCGACCCCACCCGCTGGACCCCCGCCGACCTTCTTCACGTCGCCGCCGAGCACCTGGCCGACGTCGACCCCGACCACACCATCCCCGCCTACCAATACGCCCGCACCATCACCTACACCGTCGACCTGATCGGCGGCCACCACGACCACGCCGACCACCCGCTACCCGAACAACCCCCACTGCACCCCGAGGAAGAAGAACAACTTCCCCCCGACCCCCACGCAACCAGGATTGACATGCCTGCCACCGACCTGTCTACGCAACCGTGGCACCCCGAACTCGTTGAGCCCGACCCGACCAACACCCCGCTTGAGACCGCCGACGAACTCGCCGGCCTGGACTTCGACGACCTCCCCCGCCACCGCGTGGCACCCCCGCCACTGCCGGCCGCTCTGCTTGACCTCACCAGCTTGCGGACCCAATACCAGCAGGCGCTGGCCGACCATCAGGCCCTGCATGCCCGCGCCGCAATTGGTGACGGACCGGCAATGCGCCAAGCCACCCCGCGCATCCGCGAACTGCGCCAGCGCGCCGACGCCGACCGCCCCTACTTGATCGCCGTTCACGACGTGACCGCCGAATGGGCCGACGCCGAAGCCGAATACGAGACAGCGCTAAGCCATGTCGACTGGGCGCGCAACCAGCTCGACGAGCTGCAGGCTCAACCTGACGTCGACCCACTTGACATCGCCTCGGCCAAACTCGATGTCCAACTGCGACTCATGGCACTCCCCGACACTGCGCCCGCCGAGCGCTATCAGGCTGCGCTTCGCGAAGCACTCGCGGCGCGTGCAAAGGCCGCCGGCGGCGCGGACCGCGTCATCAGCGGTGACGACGTCGACAACGTCATCGCCGAAGCACGATCCGAAGACGATCGCGCCGTGCTGGCCGCCCGCCGGCGCTCCAGCCAGCTGCGCCGTGACCTTGACCGCGCAGAACTGGCTGCCGCCGCCGCGTTCGCGGCCGCCGAAACCCGTTCGGCCGAGCACATCACCGCCCAACTCGGCCAACTGGCCATCGAGCTACGCGTGCTCGAAGCCGCCAGCCGCTTCCAACCGCACCGCCCCCTCAGCCTTGCCAACAGTGCCGCCGCCGACCTCTCCCCCGCCATAGCCGCCGCCATCACCAGCACCGCAAGGCTGCCCTTCGCCGTCACGGTCGTGCACGCCCAACCCTCGCCCGAGCGCCGCGCCGCCCTGCACACCCTGCACAGCGCGGCTGCAGCCTCCGAACGAAAGATCCTGTGGTGCAGCCCTACTCGCGAACAAGCCGAGGACGCCGTGACCAACGAGCTCGCCGACACCGCTGCCACCATCACCGAAACCCACGCCACCATCACCAACAAAAAGTCGCAGTCGCCGTTACCCCCCGGCAGTCTCATCATCATCGACGACGCCGCCAGCGCCGACCCTGCAATAATCGCCGACCTCGCCGAACACGCCGCGGCCAACCAGTCCGGCCTTGTCCTGCTCGACACGACCGGCCAAACGTGGCCACCCAAGCCTGCCCAGCGGCTCCTGCGACTCGTCGCCACCGAATTACCCTGGACGACAACCATCGGCGCGCCCCCAACGTCGGCTGTCATCAACCGCGGGACCCCGCCCGACCTCGACCCCGCGCTCACCCAGGCAGGGCGCCTGCACCCAGCCATACTCGACGAGCGACTGCGCGACAGCCTCGCACGCGCCGCCCAGCTCCACGCCACCATCCACGCCGCCTACCAGCGACACCTTGAGGCCACCTGGCTTCGCGAACGCGGCCCCCACGCCAAGCAACAATCTCCAGAAATCGGCATCACCGATGACTGAGTGATCTGCTTAGAACAGGGATCCGTTCCGTTCGGGGTCTCTCGCAGCCAAATTACCGACTCGTCGTCGTCCCCACCGTGCTACGACGCGCGGACGTGGGCAACCGGTTTTGTCGCCGCTCGGCGACGACGCGATAAATAGTTGAGCCAACCACAACCAATTCGGTGTTATACTTGATTTGAGAACAACTATTTCTGGAGGCAACCGTGCGTCTTGGCGGAATATCGGAGGTGGCCGAGGAGCTCGGCGTGAGCACTCAGCGCATCGCGACACTGCGGCAGCGAAACGACTTCCCCGACGCGGTGGGGGAGATTGCGCAGGGCCCTATCTGGGACCTCGATGTTGTCGCTGGATGGAACAGCTCAGGCCTCCGTCAGACCAAGGCCGGCAGGCCGAAGTCGGACGAGAAGACCCGCACGCTGGGTGGGCGATTCCTGCTGGAACACGCTCGGATCGGTGGTGGCGGCTTCGCCGACGTCTTCCGTGCCACCGACCGCAAGACCAGCGAACTGGTCGCCGTCAAAGTGCTGAAGGACACCGTCGCGGTTGACCCCGAAGCCATCAAGAGGTTTCGGCGTGAGCTTCGGCTCCTCGAAGACCTGCACCACCCCAACGTTATTTCGGTGCTTGCCCACGGCGAGACCGACGACGACAACATCTGGTATGCGATGCCGTTGGCGCAGGGCAGCCTGACCGACTACGTCGACACGGTGGGCGGCCAAGCGCGATTGATCGTCGACATCATGCGTCAGATCTGCACGGGGCTCGGTTACGTCCATGATCGGGGCATCTATCACCGAGATCTCAAGCCGGCCAACGTTTTGCGGCTGAGCAACGGCGATTGGGCGGTATCGGATTTCGGGCTTGCCGTTGAGGCCGAGCGGCACACCGACCCGCTGACCTCAACGCTGCGACAAGGGTTGGGCACGTGGGTCTACACAGCACCGGAGCAGTGGCAACGGGCCCGAAGCGCCGACCACCGTTCCGACATCTACGGTCTGGGCAAGATCCTGCAGGAGCTCGTGACTCAGGACTTCCCAGTGAACAACGAGGTGGAGCCCGGCCCGCTGCGACCTGTCATCGAGACCGCGATCGCCAACTCGCCTGATCGCCGTTACCAGTCGATCGAGCACTTCATGAATGCACTCGAGCGTGCTGTTGATGCACACGAGGAATACGTGGCCAACGAGTCGAAGGAAGAGGCAGCGGAGCGCCTGCAGGACCGCATGCGCAGTCCGTCGGTCGCCGACGCGGACTTGATCGAGATGATCGAGTGGGCAGCCGCGTTGGATGAGTCCAGCCACGACGACATGCACGTGCTGACCCGAGTGCTGCCCTGGTGCACTCGAGGGTCCGTCAAATTCCTCTGGAGCGAACAGCGGGGCGCGTTCCAGCGCGTCTACCAGCGGTTCACCGACTTTCTGAGGCATGGGAACTTCTCGTTCGAGTACTGCGACGTGCTGGCTGACTTCACCCGCATTGTCGTGGCCGAGACGAAGGACTCCAGCGTGATGCGGATGAGCGTGGGCGCGCTCGCGTCGCTGGGGCCCCGCCACAACCGGTGGCACGTGCGTGACGTCCTGGTCAAGATCCTGCAGGAGGTCAAGTCTGACGAGATGGCCTCGGCAGCAGTGGAAGCGTTGCGGGCGGCCGACGCCGATGACGTCGAGTGGTCGATCAGCGATTTCGCGATCCGCACGCTGCCCCCCGCGATCCGTAGCGGCGTCGAGAAGCTGCGGCCTCCGAAGAGTTCCGCATCCTGAACCAGATCGCCTTGCCGACAACGTTTTCCACAAAAGGGGTAGCTTTATGAAAATCGACCAGTACGTCACCCTGCGACCCACCGTGACGGGCAATGCGTCCTTGCGCGAGCCGCAGATCGAGGCATACGAAACGCTCACCGGGCACGACTTCGACGCTCCCGAGGGCCGCGAAGTCTCCGTCGTGCTGCCGGTGGGCTGCGGGAAGTCAGGCCTCCTGGCTCTCACGCCGTTCGCCGCACAGTCTCACCGCGCACTGCTGGTCGCACCGAACCTCAAGATCGCCGACCAGCTGCTGAAGGATCTGACACCTAGCGACCCGAAGTTCTTCTACCTTAAGCGCAAAGTGTTGGACTCCGCGCCGTTCCCAGAGCCCGCAGAAATCCGAGGCACGTCGACCAACGTCACCGATCTCGAAGTGGCTGACATCGTGGTGACGAATATTCATCAGCTCCAGCGAGCCGAAAACACCTGGCTTGCAAAGCTTCCTGCCGACTTCTTCGATCTGATCATGTTCGACGAAGGCCATCACAACGTGGCCGAGAGCTGGGACACTCTGCGGCGGCACTTCCCGGACGCACGCATCGTGAACGTGAGCGCCACCCCCGGTCGTGCCGACGGGCGAATCATGGCCGGTGAAATCATCTACAGCTACCCCATCTCTCGCGCGGTGGAGAAGGGATACGTCAAGCGCATCAACGGCTACCGCCTCAACCCGACCACGCTGCACTACGTCCGGCGCCCTGACGACAACACCGAAGTCGAGGTGTCCTTGGAAGAGGTCCGCCGCCTCGGCGAGCGCGACGCAGGCTTCCGGCGCAGCGTCGTGAGCTCAGACGCCACCCTCACCACCATCGCCGAGGCCTCCCGCCAGAAATTGTTCGAGCTGCGGGAAAAGACCGGCGAGGCCAGGCTTAAGATCATTGCGGCGGCGTTGAACATGGAGCACTGCAAACAGGTCGTCGCCAAGTTCCGCGAACTGGGGCTCCGCGCCGACTTCGTTCACAGCCTGATCGAAGGCAAGAGCAAAGCGAACGAGCGAGTTTACCAGCGGTTGGAGAACCACGAACTCGACGTGATCGTACAGGTGCGCAAACTCGGTGAAGGATACGACCACCCGTATCTCAGCGTCGCCGCTGTCTTCAGCATCTTCAACAACCTCAGCCCTTTCATGCAGTTCGTGGGGCGCATCATGCGGGTGATTCCAGATGTTGACCCCTTCGATGCCGTCAACGATGGCGTCGTCGTTTTTCACGTCGGCGGCAACATCACCGGGGTCTGGAACGACTTCCAGGAGTTCGCCGAAGCAGACCAAGAGTTCTTCGCGCAGCTCATCGACGAGACCGTTGTTGAACCCCTGCCCACTCGCGAACCCCCACCTGGAGGTGGCCAGAACGCTCCGCTGCCGGTGATCACTGGCCAGGCCGACATCCAACTCGAAAACCTGACCCTGATCGCCCTCAGCGCCGACCCAGATGTTGCGCAGGCCCTGACCGTGCTCAAGGAAAAGGGTATCGACACCGGAGTCAAATTCGATCAGCTACAACGCGTCCAGCCCACCAAACAACAGACACGTCGATCCAAAAAGACCCTGCTCGACGATTTGGTGAAGAACGAGGCTGGCAAGTTTCTGGCCAAACACAGCCTCAATCGCGTTGGCCGCGAGCTGGACCGCACCCGGGAGAACTTCGTCACCGTGAAATCGGCCATCGACAGGCGGATCAAGACAATGGTTCCCAGCGGTGCCACCAATAGGAAGGATTACACCGCGGACGACTGCGACTACCTCATCGCGCGGTTGCCTCAGATCGTTGCTGCGGTCGAGGAGGAACTGCGACATGGGTAAGCCCCGCTCACTGCTGCGAACGCTGTCGATTGGCACGGCAGGACGACGGCACCCGTGTCGGTCAGACAAAAACCACGTGCTCAATAAGGGCGACCCGATACTTATCGTCAAGGTCGACCGTGACACTGCCCACTACTGCAGCGATTGCGCTCGAACGTTCATCAACACCGCCCGACAACAGCTGTCTGCCCTTGAAGAAGAGCTCGGGCGAACAACCCCGCCAAGCAGCTGACATCCAGAGTCGCACTCAGGATCCCGTCCACCTCTCTAATCGTCGGGGACAGCCTTACAGACCTCCGATGGTTCTGGCGTGCCAAGGCGGTAGTCCGTGATGTCGGGCTCGTCGACCACAGGTCCCATCGCAGTCGCGACTCTCGGCAGCGCGGAAAGCATTGTGAGAGCGTCGAAGCGGTCACGGTCGCGACTCATATCGTCGTAGACGATCTGAAGGTCCGAGGTGGGCAGTTGTTGCTGCAGTTCTTCGAAGGCTGCGGCTGCCGCGCCCGGCTCGGGCAGGCCCGACCGGACTACCCAGACATCTAGATCGCCAGGTGTGATAGCGGATGCAGCCAAGTGCGAGGTAGTCGATGAACGTCGCACCGACGAGCTCACGGCCGGCGACCACCACGAGGCCATGCTGACCCACGTCCACCTGGACAGCATCCCCAGCATCAGTGTGGCCTACAACGATCCGCATTTCAGCGCCCACGATGGGCTTAGGGCGTGACGAGCTCAAAGGCCGCCAGGACGTCGGTGAGGGCAGCGTCCATGTCTGCCAGCGTGATTGTGCTAATGCTGCTCAGGTCGGCGGTGAGCAAGTCCACCGTCGGGTCCGCTGCGATGCGGGCTTTGGCTTTGCGCAGGGCTTGTTCAATGACGGTTCGGGCGAACCGGCCGTTGGCGGCGACATCGATGAGCATGTGTGGTTCACCGGGGCGTGTACTTGGCGTGTTGCATAGCCACTCAGCGTTGCTGCTGAAGCGCGAAAGAGCGGAGGGTTCGATGGCCACATGGAACCGCGCTGCGAACAGCTCAGCGATCCGTACCAGGTCGTCGGTGTCGCAGGAGGTGAATTCGAGCTGGAACGGGAACCGTGACCGCAGTCCCGGGTTAGCGCTCAAAAGCCGGTTCATTGGGCTGGCGTAGCCAGCCATGGCGATCATTGTGTCGTGGCGATGGTCTTCTGCCCACTTCATGATGACGTCAACGGCGATGTGGCCGAAATCGCGCTCATTATCCGGTTTGTAGAGTTCGGGTGCCTCGTCGATGAACAGTGCACAGCCTTTGGCAGCTTGCAAGATCGCTGATGTTTTCTTCTCGGTGCCACCGATGTGCTCGTCGACAAGATCCTTGCGGGAGACTTCGATGAATTCTGGCGATTCGAGGATGCCCAGGCCGAAATACATCTCGCAAATCAGCCGTGCTATCGAGGTTTTCGCGGTCCCCGGCGGGCCGACCAGAGTCATGTGCAAGGTGTCGCGCTCACCGATCTGGACGCCGCGCTCGGCCATCTTCTGGTCGTAGACCTTGACGAACTTGAGTTCCTTGACATGCTCTTTGACGCGGCGGAGCCCAATGAATTCGTCGAGTTCGCGTTCGGCGCGCTCCAGCACACGTACGGCTTCCTTGCGTTGCCGGGCTCTGCGCAGGTCGGCCACGCTCGGTCCAGAATCCGGGTCCCACCGATTGGACCGGGCGGCAATCACGTCTGGGGTCGTGACGGTGACGCCGTAGCCGGGGTCATCGAGCGCGGCGGCGGCGTCCGGGCGCAGTTGACCGTCTACGCTGGCTGCGCTGAACTCTTTGCGGGCGGCGGCCTCGTCCCCCAACGCGCGGTGGCACAAGCCGCGATATACGGCCGCCTCGGCCAGCAGGTGCGAGGTATCGATGCCGCTCTGGTCGAGCTTGGCCTGGTCGGCCTGCGTCACGACGGATGTCAATGTGGCCAGCGCCGCCTCGAACTGTCCCAGCCCGGTTTGGGCGATTCCTTTGAGCAGCCGTGTGGCGGCCTCCACGATTCCACCGCTGCTCGACGAGGCCTGCGAGGTCCACGTCAACAAGTCTGGCCAGCGGCGCGTCAGGAAAAACATTGTGGCCCCGATGAACCGGTGTATCTGCGCTTGCGCGGGCTCGACGGTGAGGTCAACCCCGTCGAGGATCTTTTCGGCCTGGTCGTAGTCGCCTTGGCTAACAAGTGTCGCCGCGTAGGCGATGGTGATCCCGGTCGGAGTGTGCGGGTAAAGGTCAATGAGGAATGGCGTAGACACGGTTGGCGCTAGCGCAGAATCTGCCAGGCCAATCCGACGCGTTTCGCGATGCAAAGTCGATAGCGCATCATATGCGCCGCGCATGGTGTTAAGGCTGACGTCGCCAGCAACCGCCAACCCCATCCACGCGTCGCACATGCCGGGATCCATGTCGGTGGCCTGCGTGAAGGCTTCGCGCGCTCCCGCGTGATCGGCCACGGGCCCACCGAAGCCCAGGCGGCTAATCCCGATGTCGAAATAGTCACGGGCACTCACTGGTGATAGTCCCTTGCTCGTGGTCGAGGTGGTGACGGAAATTCTACGGGCGACTCAGACAGCTCGAACGATCGCTGCTGCTCAGATGATGTATCTAGCGGCAGGCCGGGGTCCTCATCAGGGGTTGCCGACGGGGGCGCCTGGTGGCGACCCACGCCCTGGGCCGGGCGGCGCGGATGGCTCGGTAGCGATGGCAGCCCATCTGAGCCGGCCATCGGCGCCACCTCGCCTTGATCTGGTTCCCCTGGCTGGCCGTTGCTGAGGGCATTGGACGCCGCCAGGTGCGGGCTGGTGTCGCTGTCCGGGACGCCTTGTTGGGACCCGGGGTCTGAGCCGTTGCGGTGGTGGTGTCCGCGGATGTGCTGGACGGTCTTTTCGGTGATGACGGCGGGAATCACCACCTCTGGCGCGGCGGCCGCGGCGGCGCCTTCTGCCGCTGTGGCGCCGGCCCCCTCTGCTGCCGCAGCCGCGGCATGTCCACCTGCGGTCGCCGCGGCCTCGCTCGCCCCGGCCTTTTCTGCTGCCATCCGGGTGGTGGTGGCCCCGGTCGTCCGGGTCGCCGTGGTCTCCTCCTCACCGCGCATCCGGCTGGGCCGAGGTTTGACCGCATCGAACCCCGGCGTTGAGGTGTCGGCGTCGCCGTTAGAACCGTCATCGTCGCCGGCGCCATCGCTATCGCCGCGTCGCGCGACCCGTCGAAACAGCCCGCGCGCTTTGCGTCCCGCCTCGGCGTAATCGTTGTACTCATCGCGCACAGCGCCGCTTGTGGAGCACCACGCCCCAGTGATGTGGTGGGCGATCGTGCCCAAACTGTCTGTGTAGAAATGCTTGTCGATGTAATGGAACAAGAAGATGCCTACGACCGAACCCAGGCTCACCAACAACAGGCGCGGGACCGCGGTGGCGCCATGCCCCAGTTGCGGCGTGGTGAGCGCCCACCCCATCCCGACCGCACTCAACGCCAAAAAGACAGTGAAGATCATCATCTCGACGCCATGCAACAACACCTGCGAGACGCAGCGCACCGCGTATTTCTTGCCGCGCTGCCAACCGCTCATGCCGACCATCGCCGCGGGAACCACCACGATGCAGTAGTAGGTGGCTTTGGCACCGACCAGCAACGTGCTCACCCCGACGTACCAGATGAACAGGCCGATCCAAAACGCGGCGAACAAGAACACCAGCCCCAGCACAAAGTCGTTGGCCCCCAATTGTTGAGCGTGCGCCAAGGCTTGGGGAGCACCGCATCCGGCCATCGCGTGCGCCGGTCCAGGACCTTGGCTATGCGCGGCCAAGATGGCCTGGGACCAGGCCTGGCGGCAGGTGCCCACATCATCAACGACCATGCCGAAGTTCTGTAACTGTAGAGCTGGTCGCGCCGTCGAAGACACCAGCTGCGCCAGCAGGGCGTCGAGCTGGGTATCCAATGACTGGCCCGGAGCGTACGAACTCTGGCGGGCGTCCTGGGCGATCTGAAAGCCTGTCGCTCGACCCATGCCCAGCAGGCCGTGATCGCTGACTAGATCGTCAATGGGGTCACGAAAGACCGTCCACACCAATGCAGCTAGCACCGCGGCGGTGCCTAGCAGATTGCGGGCCTGGGCCGGCCGCCCTCGCTGTTGGTGATACCCCGCCAACACCACACAAACCGCGACCGCCAATGGCCCCAGCCACATCTGGTTGACGAGCATGTTCACTGTAGCGAAAACGGGGCGCCCGATTTGAACGAGGGCCAAGAGCCACGAGCTCGACATTGCAAATCGCAGAAGCCACA
This sequence comes from Mycobacterium europaeum, assembly GCF_034555895.2. Taxonomy (NCBI): domain Bacteria; kingdom Bacillati; phylum Actinomycetota; class Actinomycetes; order Mycobacteriales; family Mycobacteriaceae; genus Mycobacterium; species Mycobacterium europaeum. The sequence continues at coordinate 5,628,656 of NZ_CP157315.1, read as the reverse complement.
GCGCAATCCCGATAGCGAATACGACAAGAGCAGCTTCATTGGTCAGCCACCAGGCTGCGGTGGTATGCGCGATCGCGGTTTGGGTGGCTTTGACGATCCACGACCCCCACGATTCGGGATCGAACGCGCTGACGTGTTGGCCGTTGTTGAAGGTGGCTTCGGTGGTATCGACCATCGAGAGGAAGTAGTCAGCGATCGGCACGTTGTCCAAGTCATGCAGTCCCGTCCACCCCAGAGCAGCGGCACCCACCGCCGCCGAGGCTTTAGGTGCGGCCACCACCGCCCACAGACACAGCACGTAGACACCTGTCATCGCGCCGATCACGCGGCGCAACCGTGGGTGCTCAACTAGCCAGACTGCGAGGGAATCGCTGGCAGTCATGCGATCACCGATGCGGTGCTATCGAATGCGCGTGCCTGCTCTTCGGTTGGCGCGCCGAAAAATTGAACGCGTGCGGGACGTCCAAGTTCGTCGACTAAGAATCCCTCGCCGAGTCGGGCACGATCGACCGCCCCGGCCTCGGTGGCGTAGCCGCCCCATTCCCCGCGATCAGAGAACACGTCTTCATCAGCGGTGGAGCCAGGACTGGTGTCCTCGCTTAGTGCGCTGACAAGCTCTGGATACATTTCTGGGTCGATGCGCGCCCACTTCAGTGTCGCGTAGGCCAGTTCAGGGTCTTGAACACGAAAGATCCATTTTTGTGTGACAAACTCATCCCCCATGCGGGCAAGGTCCCTGAAATCCTGTGTGATGAACCAGATTCCACTCGCGTGCTTACGGCCCCGCCGAGTGAATTTGTGCGCAATGCGTGCCGTGGTGGGAAAGGCAAGCAGTTCGGCGCACTCCTCGAAGATCATGACGTCGAATACGTCGAGGCGGTCGAACATGTATCGCTGCTCTAGCTCAATGAGCAGGCCATAGATAGCCATTCCGGCGCGCTGGGTCCCCGACAGTTTCGCGTAGAGATCGGCGTTGGTGAGATCCTCGGTGCTGGGCAAGCCCAGGTTGCCGGTCAGGTAGACCGTGGCCGGGGAGTCTTCTGGCCGGTAGGGCGGCAAGTGGTCATCGAAAAGCCCGGGAAAATCCTCCTGGGCTGTTTCTAAGCGCAGCAGCAACTCGTCGTTGTCGGCGTCCGGCTGTGAACGCAGATAGTCCAGCAGTGTGCGGTGGCTCGTAATCCCTTGCCTGGCCCGGGTTTCCGGTCGCACCAAACGTCGGTAACGCTTGGCAAGCAGGCTGTCATAAGACAGCCCAATCCAGGGCAGGATGTGCGAGGCCGCGATGCGCCCTGCCAGGTGCGCTGGGAAGATCACCAGCGGGTCATACAAGTACTGCGGCGTTGTCGGGTCGATGAACCGTACACCCTCGATGGGTGTGAGGGCCTGCTTCCATTCAGCGATTGTGTCTGGCTCGAACACCACAACGCGTCCGCCACGCAGGATCAGTTCATACGCCGAGAGTTTGGTGCGGTTGGACTTCCCGCCGCCGGGATCGCCGACGACGGCCAGCCCGGTGTTCTTGTTTCGGCGCGCAGTTCCCTCGGGATCGTGAAGGATGATCGCCGGTCGCATCGTGGTCTGGTCGATGGCCAGCGCACTGCCCTTGACGTTGCCCACGCGGCCCGAAATCAGCGGCAAGAACAGCGACCACTTATGTGCGCTGGTGGGATTGCGAAATTCATCGAGCGGGCAGGTGTTTTCACTTCCGGTATTGAATGCCTTCCACAGCAACGCCTGGGCGCCACGGTGGCGTTTGACAGCGATGCCGACTGTGTCAAGCTCCTGGCGGACCTGTTTGACCGCATCCTCCAAGACCCGCGGTGAGTCGGCACCGACCGCAATCATCACCGTGTGGTCAAGCTCGCGTTCGGCGGGATTGCCGTTCAGATGCGATGTGTAGGCCCGCGTGCGCGCTAGCTTCCTTGGCAATTCGTCGTTTTCAGCTCCGCGGTGACCACGCTGACGCATCTGGTCTTTGATGTTTTTGGTGTAGCGGAAATTGCGGGCTTGCGCATCCTGGGGTGTGCGAATGTAAATATGTTGGGTCCACTCAATACTGGCCTGGGTGTTCACGTTGAGCAGCGCATTCAGATACGAAGCGCGTGGAAAGGCCAGGCCTGTCTCCGGGAAGTGCTCGACGGTCAAAAACGACTGGTAGCTCGATCTGCAGGTGGGCTCGTGGGGATCATAGACGCGAACCAAGGCTTTGAAACTGGGTCGCCACCATGGCCGCCCGGCGTTGTCGCCTTCATCGAAAGCGATGGTAGGGAAATCGTGAGCGCTCAGTGAGGACGGCCCCGTGCTGGCCGCTGGCATCGGCTCATGGATGACGCCGAGCATGGCGCGATGTCGCCGATACCAATGGATTTGCGCTGGACTAGCCGCGCGAACGTGAAACTCATCAGGTAGGGCACCACAGATCTGGCGGGCAACACTGGCGTAGTGCTGAATCGATGTGCTTGAGTCTTTGTCACGCCCGCTGACCCAGTCCCAAGCCCGCCTGCCCTGTCCGAGCGGTGTGCGTCCCGCGGTGCCAGCATCGACTGGCACCGTTAGCCAAAACCGTGGGCGCACGGGACCGCGATATCCCTTGGTGATCCACTTGTTCGCTTGGGCGATAGTTGGGACCCAGTGCTTGCACTGCCCAATCCATGTCGACTTGTTGGTGTGCGGACCCACCATTGCCCGCATGATGGCGTTTTGGTCCTCGGCGACCAGCAACCCGCGCACTTGCGAGCCTGAGGGCAGGTAGCGCCCCAAGTTCCGCGTCAGCCTGGCGGCTCGCCGGTGGACGTCAAGCGAGCGCATATTGACCGACAAACCATCGATCAAGAATTCGGCATAGACGCCTCCGCCGGTGAAGACCAGATTGTCCTCGACACGTTCAGGAGGGTCAAAACTGGAGTCAACACGCAGCTTCCTCTCAGCGGCACGAGGCTGCGAGGTGATCAGGTGAGGTGGCCGAATAGTGTTGCGGGCAAAAACGAGACGTGCTGAAAGAGATGGACGTCCCTTGGGCAAAAGTAGCCGCATCAGCCCAACGGTCACCACACAGAGCACCACCCCGCCGGCGAGGACCGGAAGCGTGGTTCCGGCGGGCTGGCTGTCGACCCATAGCAGCGTGGGACCCGCGATCGCGGCAATGGCCACCCATTCCACCCCGCGGTAGGGCCCGCCGGGCCATTCCTGCCCGGGAGCGGCTTCCCCGATCTGGATGTCGATGTCGCGGATGCCCGACCACGCTTCGGCCTTGTCGACGGGCCGTGGTGGGGCAACTGGGCCGGTGGTCACCATCCGCGGGTATTGGAGTGGCCAACGCTGCCGGGCAGGTGCTCAAATTCCTGGTTACCGCGCTGATACAGCCCGACGATGTGGGCTACGACAACTGCAAGAGCCACCCCGCCGGCGATTGCCGACAATCCGGCACCGGTGCCGCGCTTCCAATGGTCTCTCATACCGCGCACGATGCCGCTGCCCAGGAAGTATGTGCCGCCGACTGCGACGATGATGTAAAGCACTTCGTGGCTCATGTTGATCACGCCGGCCCCGGCAGCCACATTTGTCGTGTGGGTAGCCAACGTCTGTAATGTTAGCTGTCTAATCATGATCAATCCCTCTTTCTCTCAACGTGAGTGATGGTCAGTGCGGTGCTACCGCCGTGGTGGGCACCGGTGTCGGTGTCGCGTCAGCCAACAGCGGGATCGCGTCGATCTGGGCAACAAACCAGGTGCCGCCCACCGAACGCAGCGTCAGGGAATAAGACAGCGATACGAGGGTGTAATCGGATCGGCGCGCCGAAACATCGATGTGCGTGGCTAATTCGTTGTTATCGGAGGGAGCATCGGGTGGAGTGTTGTCGGCCTGAGCAGCAGTCACTGTGGCCGAGGAGTACGACCCTACGGCTGTGATGCCCGAGTCGGTGGTGATAAACCGTTCCAGTCCACCCGAGGTGGTTAAAAACGACGTCGCAAACCCAGACAGCATCGTAAAAAGTGGGCTGTTGGCAGCGATTGGTGCTGAATAGCCCAGCGGCACATAGGCTCCCGGAGGCGGCATATCGACTCTGCTGATCCGATCAAGAGCCTGAATGCCCATATCCCGGTATACCGCCACCGGCAGCTGGTAGAAAGCCGTCGTCGGCGGCGCCGACGGGTAGGGCAGTTCGTCGATTTGAACCTTCACGCTATAGAGCACGATGTCGTTGGAAGAGGTCTTGCGCTTAGATGCCCACGCCGCCGGGTTCGACACCGTCATCGACGATGTCGTGGGCAACTCGTACTTTTGTCCCCCGGGAAAGCAGCGTGTCAAATTCGAAGCACCCGAGGTGGTTCCGACAAGTAGCCCTTTCACGCAATTCACGGCGAAAGCCTTCACGGGATCGGTCTCGTTGATCACGTCGCGGGCCACCGCCGCCACTGGTGCTGGTTCAGGGGGAAAGACAAACCCCCACAGCAGGGCGATACCGTTGATGGACGAACTGGCCACAAGAATCACAAGAGCGACCCGGCCGGCGCTGTGGCCCAGCACCGTGATGCGCTTCTTCCATACGTTGCTGATTCTCACCACATCGTCCTCATGTCGCCTGGTGCCCAATGACTTTGATGCTCGACACCGCGAAGGTTCCATCACTGGGATCGGTGTCGTGTCCCGACCCAAAGCCGGTCGGGTCAGGCCCGTTGGTCGGTTCCGGGCCGGTGGCCGGGGTGGGCCCACCCAGGATTCCGCCGAACGGTCCGCCGTCTGGGGCCGACACGCTGGGCTGGGGGGCTGCGACCGGACGGCTGGTGTGCCGAATGATCACAGTGATTTTTGAGGCGCTGATCCCGGGAATCAGTTTGACCGCTTCGCCGTGAGCATTGCCGGTGTCCTGGTCGACGACCGTGTGCGCAGTGTCATTGAACTGCCACTGCAGCAACGTGACCACCCGATGCTGTAGCCATGGGTCACCGCCGGACCCCTGGGCCGCAGCAGTATCCCCCGGCACGATACTGACCGCCGTGATCACGTAAGCGCGTTCGATTCCGGCGGGCCCGAGCGTGATATAGAGCGGTTGTCCATCCGTATGCCGCACGCAGATCCACGGCGATGGCTTGTCGGGATCGGCAATCGATTTCGCCGAAGTTGAGGCGCCCGCCGGGCAGTCGGCTGAGGCGGTAAACGGCAGTGGGTGATCGCCGCCATCAGCAGGAGTCGGCGCTGGTGCTGCCGCCATTGTCGGTGCGGGGCCCGATTTGACTGCGTGCTGGCGCAGACTCGGCGAAGGGTTGTCGGGACCTGAGAGTGTGACGCCCAGCGTGGTTATCACCGTTGCCAACAACACGACGCCAGCGAACGCGCCGAGTACCCACGGCGTAAATCGGCGCGTACGCCGCTCCGCCTCGTGATCTAAATCAGCGTCGGCACCGGGGCTTTCGTTTTCTGCCGAGTCGGTGTGGTCGTCGCCGTCGGAAACGAACGCACCCGCAAAGGCGTCGGCACTTTGATCCTCGCCGAAGGGTGCGGCGTCGTTGTCGCTGATCGCGCCATCATCATCGGGATGCTCGTCGGCTGACTCCCCGGCCGCGCCGCTGTCGAGGGTGTCTTGGTCGTGTTCTGCATCGGCGTCGAGATTCACCCCAATCTGACGCAGCCATTGCTGATCAGAAACCGAGCTCACGGCCGCCGCCGCCCCGAACGGTGCCCGCTAGCCCGGCGCGGCGTGAATTTGCGCCGGTGATGGTAGGTGGCCGGCAAACGCTGCACACGCGGCAATGCCGTCGCCGAAACCTTGACATAGCCGTCGTCGCGGTCAGAGGCCAAGCCGGTGTCCTCACCGCGCACCACATACATGCGTTCGCGATGAGCAATTACCGGCGGCAGCGGTGTGGATGGCGCCGCCTGCGGTGGGCCTTGGGGAGCGGTCCGGCTCCAGTCCTGCTTAAGACGCTCCTCGTCGGCCGCCCCTCGGGCGCGGTGTGCGCCTATTAGCTTGGCCGCTCCCCACAAGCACGCCGCCGCGACCAGCAACGGAGCGAGTTTGATGAGCAGTTCGACGATCGCCAACACGATCGCGGCGATGACTGTCATCAGCACTGCGGCCGTCGCCACAAGCCCCTTCATCGCGGTGTCCCTTCGTCGTCTCGGCGCCGCTAAATCGGGTGGGCGCCTATGCACGCAACCGTAAGCGGTAATAGGCAAGGTTGTCCACATGGTTAGACGATAATGGTTGCGTTTAGGTAGTTTTGTGGGCGTGATTGCACCTAATGATGGGCCAGCGCGACTCGACTACTTCGTCTCTGAACGGCTGGCGGTCCTGCACATGTCCCGTGTCGAACTGGCCCGCCGCGGCGGACCCAACCGCTCGACACTGCACAAATCCAGTAACGGCTCACGCACCATGTCGCTGGCCACGCTGGCCCGACTCGATGAGGCGCTCGGGTGGGCCCACGGGTCGTCAAGGGCGATCCTTGACGGCGGGGTCCCAGCCACACCACCGCCCCAAGACACCCACGTACACACCGTTTTGCACGCCGTCGAAGGCCTCGTCGAGCAATGCCACTCAATCTTGGCCGACGCCCGTCAGCTGCTCACCGAACTCCTGACAAGCCGGGACCCGGCCGAGCATGCCCGCTGACATTTTCGACGACCAACGCCGAGCATGGATAGCCGCACACGCTGGGATATTTGTCTTCCAAAAGCGTCGCGCCGAGCTGCTCGCCAAAAAGATTCGCGCTCGCACACGCAGCCATGTTGGTGCCCGACCCGACCCACACGACGACGTCGTCGCCCTGCCACTACCGATGCGCTCCGCCACCTCAGCCAGCGGATCATTTGAAGTCGCACTGGTGCTAACCTGTGCGGCCATCGCGCCGCTGGGCTGGTTGGCCGGCAAACTCGCCTACGGACTAATCGTCACGCTCATCCCCGAGCGGCTCCGCGCTTACCCGATACCGGCACTGCTCTGGGGCGCCGCGCTCGCAGCGCTGCCCTTGCCGTTCTATAACCCCTCCCCTAGTCTCTGGGGCGAGCTGATCATCCCCTGGCTTCTAACACAACTGCCCGCAACCCTGCTCACCGCAGCCGTCTGCGGGGTCCTCGAAGGCTGGCTAGCCGTGGAAGGATCCAGCGACTGGTGGCCACTGACACCCCAAGCTGTCGAGGTTGACGACGACCTCATTCTCGGGCCGACGCTGCCCATCACCACCGTCTTAGATCCACTCCCCGAACCGGGCTCCGCCCGCCGCATACCGCCATCCCTGCACGCGCGCCGGCGAACCCCACCACCTATCCACTGGGTCCCCATCCTTGGCGGGACTGCGGTCATCGCAGCGATCTCCATCTGGTGTCTCATTTGCGCAATCAGCGTCCTGTTCGGCTCCACCAACCAGCACCTCGACACGGTCAGCTCCCGGTCAACCTCGATGCAGCTATTCGCGAACTGAGTTCGCTGCTCGGGGCCAACTCTGGCGCGCTGATGCCTACACCGCTTTGCAAAAATTGGGGTGTGAGCGGGGGGTGGCGGCACAGATACGGTTCAAGGTATGGATCGGGGTACGACCGTAGACGCAGTTGTGCATCGGGTGTTAGCCGCGCTCGAGCGAGCTGGCCAGGTTTGTGACACGCCGCCGGGTTCGCAGTCGCTCGAGGCGATGCGGCAACAGATCATTGCCATGCTCAGCGATCCGCCGTGGTATCTCAACACCTCGGCCGGGCAAGTGCTGTTCTTGAAGATCCTGCGTCAAATCGCCTCAGACGCAAGCGATATCGTGAAAAACACGCGTCAGGACCCAGGGTCATGTGAGGGCAACATTCGTCGGTAGGTCCGCAGCTGGAGTGCTACTGCGGACACGGCCAGCGTCGAGAAACGCTTGATCGCGTCGACAGCAAATTAGTTGCAGCACAGGCAGATTACACGGTGCAGCTACCCGGAGCTGCCCAGCGGTCGCACTTGGGAAGCTGGACGCGAGCACCGAGACCAATGCGTCAGTCATAGATTGCGCCCGTCGCGGCAACCGCCCGTCAACCCCACTGCGCCTTTTTGATTCGCCGCTGAACCGCCTGGTCGAACAGAGCCAGGAACTCGGTCCAGTCTGGAATATGAACTCGCTCGCCAGCCGTGCCGCGCTGCAACAGCTGGGCTTCTTCCCGGCTTTGGGGAAGCAGTTCCTGCCAACCGATCGCCTGGCCGAATTGCGACGATTGGCCCCGACTCCCCCCTGTGGGCTCATAGGCTTCGGTACGTCGGGTTGTCTCTCCCAGCCAATGTGAGGCCTGTTCGAGCAAATGGCGCTCGTGAGCTCCATACATGATCAGCGTGCCCGGAAACATCTCCCGCAGCGCTTCAGCGTACTTGGACCCAAATACAACGTCGAAATGCGCCGACGCCTGCACCGTCGCCAAGATGTTGACACCCAGTCCCGCTGACTCCCCCACGTAGGTCAACAGATCCGGCAACGGACATGAGTTACATACCTCGTCGAGTTCCAGCAGCAGCGGATGCGTCAGTTGATGATTGGCCATCTTGCGGCGGAAATGACGCACGATGGAATCGATCAGAGCCACCGCGGCTCCGGCGACCGAGCCGGTGTTCGGGGCGATCACAAACAATGTGGCGTCCGGCTCATCAAGCATGTGGACGTCGAATGACTCCACAGCGACACGTTCGACCGCGCTCAAGTACGGTGCTCCCTCGTCGGCGCTCAAACCCAAGCGCAGCCACGGTGTTACGGCCTTGGACACCGTGATCTTGATGCTGTCACGCAGCCGGGAATCCATCCCGGCGATAACAGAATACAGCGGGGCCGCGAGTTTCGGTTGTTCGCAAAGCCCGTAAGCGGTCAGCCACGACGGGCGTCCGAGCTCGGGGATGGGTTGGTCGCCGCCGGTTTCGTCGATACCGAAATCCTGCACGGCATCGAGCACCCAGGGCATTCCCAAACTGTTGCCCTGCGGGCTGGCCGCGTACAGCAGGCATGCCAACGGCGGTGCGGCCTGACTTTCCCAAAGCCCGCCCGCAGCAACAGCGTTGCCGCCCGATGCGCCACTGAAACCCACGCCCGAGGTCGCGAGCATGGTCTCAGCAACGGTCAGTGCTTCATGGGCGCTGGCGATCGTGCGGGTCGGGTCGGTGACCATACGCCTAACCCCGGCCGGCCATACCTCAGTGTGCTCAGGCCGCAGATCAATCACACCGGTAATCCCGATATTGCGTCGTGTTAGAACAAGCTCTGCCAGGTCGGGTTTCGACGACACCAAAACTTCCGGCCCAGGATGCACGAGCGCCGCCGGGGCCAAAATCCTGCGTGTTTTACCCGTACGTGTTGGTGCGCTTACCAGAATGTGAGGTGCTGTCTCCGCACGCACGGCAACGTTTTGGCGATTGTAGGTGAGGCCGCAGTACGGGGTGTACGGTTCGTTGACCACTACGTCATCATGGGCGCCACTGGCCGCGAACGTCTATCAAAGCAGCGACATTCGCGATCGCCGGACGTAGGTCACTGCGGCGGAAGCTTCGGGTTTACACCGCCGCTGCCGAGTGGAGCGCCGTCGCCAGTATCCGGTTCACCGTTGTGTGGTGCAGCTTGAGTTCCTCTGAGATTTCACCCGGCTTTTGCCCGTCAGCGTGGCGGCGCAGCACAGCGTCAATGATTTCTGCAGGCTGCTTGGTTCTTTTCGATGCCATCACTGTGCGTACGGCGTGTTCATGACGCTCTCGCGGGGGCACAGCGGCGTCCACTCTTGGAACCGATGACAGCGACCGGTCCGGCTCGACCGCCACCATGGCCCTATCACGCTCACCTGCTGAGGACCCAGCGACTGGCAGAGGTGTCGCCGACAGGGACACCGGGACGTCCTCCTCGACGAGGGCCGGCGGCGCCTCGGCGCGGCTGTGTAGGAGCCGGGTCAGGGCTACCAGCGCAACGGTGGCCTGCGCGGTCGTGACGTCAATGATCAGCGGCCACAACCATGCCAAGCTTGGGCGGATACCGCACCGGATAGCCAAGCTGCACAACGCATCAAATGACAGGCGAAACGCACCGGCCCCCAGTAACAGCGTCATGATCACCGCCGCCCAGAACGTCAAGGTGGGCCGGCGGTGCACCTTGATGAGCAGCGAGAGCCCTTCCGTGGACCCGAGCAATACCAGAGGTGGGGCCGTGGCCACCGCGGCCGCCAGCGCCGGGGCGACGTGATCGGCCTGCACGATCGCGTGTAACGCGTTGCCAGCGATCGAGGCCGCGCTTGCTCCTATCAACACCACCCAAAAGAAACGCACTGCGCGCCGGTGGGTTTTCGGATCGGTATCGGCGGGAGTGCTGCGGGCGCTATCGCAAGCCATACCCGCAATCGTGCACTCCCACCCCGGTATTCGTCTACCAAAGTCAGCCACATTGGGAGGATCGATTACCGCAGATAAGCATCCTCGTTGCGGAATGTCACAGACCTCAACGTGGTGCGAAAACGCTGTGTTTTCACGGTGATTCGCTCGCCCCGCTGTTCGATACGGATATCGGGTGCAGCGCTGGCGGGCACATCGCCGACCGTGATCGATGTGCGCGCGGGTGGGTAGTTGTTGACGCGACCATTGTGTACCACCATCGTCGGAGGACGTGGCGGCTGGGCTGTGACGTCGCGCGTCGTCCAGATCCGTGGGGAAGCAGACGTCATTGTCCAACGCCCAGTGGGGTCGTAAACGGCGACCTGTTCGCCTGCTGCGGCCGCCCGGCGAATCAGCCGTTTCACCGCCTGGTCATCATCGGCGTGCAGAGCAATTCGGGTGGGGGCCGCGGGATCTGATATCGGCATCAACAGCATAGCGTCTCGCAGTTCACCCAGCAGAACACCCGATGCGCCGGCTACGACAGCTGTGTTGAGTTCGGTAGTTACTGGCGTTGATGGCAACCTCAGCCGCCTGCACCCAGGCAAGGTCAGCGCCAACGCTTCCCACTGTCGGCCCGCCATCGGGTTGAGCACCAGCCGCGGCGAGCTGGCAAGCGGTTGCACGGTGGTCAACCGGACGAGGGCTGAAGCCCGCACGCCGGCAGGATCGCTGCGCAACGCGATCACCAGGGTCGTGTGGTCGCTCTGGTAGGCCCACACGTCGTCGAGTTGAGCAGAGCGCACGTCACTGGCGCTGAAGAAATACGCTGTGACATAGGCCTTCCCGCCGCGCTGCAGATTCGTCCAGCGGTCCTGGTAAGAAGCTGTCGCGTTTTCGGGCCCACCCAGGCTGGCCGCTACCGCGTCGTTCATCTGCGCTGCGGTCAAAAGCCTTGCACGACAGTTTGTTTGGCACAGCGCTCTGGTGATGCGCTGAGAAGCCGCCACCGCCGCGCCGATCGTGTCTCGCCGCCACAGCAGTCCAGGCAGAATGCGGTCGCTGCGCGTATCGAAGCGGACTACCAACGTCACGCTACGCTGACCGGCCGCCGGCAGCCCCCGTAGCGCCGCTTCATACAGTTCGGCATAGTTGTCTCTGGCTGTGCGGCTGCCCTCGCAGATGATGTCGACATCAACACTCAACCCGCAGCGCTGCATCTCTTGTGCGATTACGCTAATCGGCACGGTATTAAGTGTTTTGGTGTGGTCGGCGTGCAATAGGGTGGGGATGTAAGGCTTGCCCAGCACAGTGATCATCGTGGACACGGTGTGCCCGTCGATCACAACACCGACTGTGTGCTCGTTGAGGGTGACATCGACCGGTTGAGGCAGCTGGAGTCTGCGCACCCGGCGGCGCGTCCAGGACATGGCCCGCCACGCCCACTGCCACACGGTGCGCTCCCGGAAGGTCAGCACACAGATCACCAGTCCGGTCGCGGCGCCGCTGGCGACGGCGATCGGCCACGAATCCAGCGTGGCGCTCAGTGCCAGCGCAACCAGACCTGCGACCACTTCGCCGGTGACCACGGCGCGGGGTGCGATACGGGCCGAGACAAACCGTTGCTTCATCAGATTCGCTCCCTGCGACGCGAGACGGTCAGGCCCACAGCAAGTCCCAATACGCTGACGACGGCGAGACCGGTGATGGCCATCGCGACCCAGCCCGGACGTGCGTCGCGTGGCGGGGGCGGGGCCGGCACTTTCAACTGGGCGCGCTGAACCCCGGGGGCAAACGTCTCACCCGGCGGCACATCCCAGGTCAGCGCCGCAACGGGGTCCACAGTTCCATAACCGACCACGTTGTCACGTCCACCAGCGGGAGGGTGCGCGGTGGCCTCTAACCGGTGGATCACTTGATGGGCTGTCAGGTTGGGAAATTTGGCCCGCACCAAAGCCGCCACTCCCCCGACGAACGCCGAGCTAAACGAGCTACCAGCGATAGGGTGCAGCTTGTCGTCATCGACTGAACCGTTGATCACCTGCCCGCTCGTCGACAGCCCCACGATGTCGGCTCCCGGCGCAGCCAGTCCTACCCACGGGCCGTGCAATGAGGCGGCGTCGCCGCTGGCGGGAACGCCGGTCGAATCGGTGGCCGACACCGCCAACGCGTAGTCGCTAAACCATGCTGGGGTGGCGATCGTTTTGACTGACGACCACCCCCGAGTGGGATCACCCGGTAATGGGTCCGGGTTTTGCCCATTGCAGCCCTGGGCATGAACGTTGCCCGCCGCGGTCACGATCACCACGTCGCGGTCAACCGCGGCATAGTGGACCGCGTCGGCCAAGGCGCTTTGATCCTGGGGCTTGGCTGTCGAGATGCACGACACCACACTGATGTTGATCACTTTGACGCCCAGATTCGCCGCGTGCACGATCGCGCGAGCCAACGAATTGATGTCACCGGCGCGGCGAACATCCTCGGGGTTGTCGACCACGCCGGGATCAACCAGGCCGAAAGTCTGCGCGGTCTGGCGAATCGACAGCAGCACCGCGTCTGGGGCGATGCCGATCAGCCCGTCTGGACCACCACCGGGCGACGGTTCCAGCGGCGCCGGCCCGCGAGCGTGGCCGAGAGTAACCGGAGACGGCGGCATACCCACCCATGATGGCTCGTCGGGCGGCGGCGGCGGCGGCGGTGGTGGCGGCGGCGGCGCCACCGTTTGGGTCACCGTGACCGTCGGCGGAGGCGGTGGCGGTGGAATCGCGCGCGGCGGCGGAGCCCCGGCCGGCGGGGCCGCAGGCGCCGCCCACGCCGGCTTGGGGACCAGTGCGAGCCCTGAAGGCGCCGCCCCAATCAGTGAAGCCACTACTGTGCCGTGCCCGTCGCAATCCGATAAGCCGTCGCCAAACGGGCCCATGACATAGTCCCCGCCAGAAACTAGGTGCGGCAGCCGAGGTTGTGCAGCCACGCCGGTATCGATAACCCCGACGACCACGCCAACACCGGTGGATTCTTTCCACGCTTCTGGCATGTTCATCAGCTGCAGCGCCGCGGGCAACTCACGCAAATCACTGCCGGGCAACACGCCGGTTGTTGTGCACGCCGCGATCTGGCGCATCGGCTGATCCGGCCCGGGTGCGGGATCGGGCGGGGGTGGCCCAGGCGGCACCACCGGGGGATCAATCGCGCCGGCCACGCCGCCAGATACGGCAACCAGTGCTGCGGCGAGCCCGATCGCGCCCAGCGTACTCACGGCTTTAATCATCAGCCGTGGACCGCATTTCGTACCACCCACAGCAGATTCAGCAGCCAGATCGCCCATGGCACAACGAAAATCAGCAGAATGTACTCGCTGACTTCGACGGCGCGGTTTACCGGTGCGCTGATCCGCGCATTGGGCACCACCAGCGCTCCAAGCAGGCCCGCCCCGGCCAACATTAGCGCTGCGCCAACACATATCAGGGTGACAACCGGCGAAGCCGGGTTGGGAGCGCTTGCGTATCGTCCGATCACCACCGCTACCGCGACGACCGCACCAACGGCCAGCATCACCGATTGATTGCGATCAACAAACGAGCGCGCCCGGAGCAGAAAGATTGCGCAAATCCCCAACGTGAATGCCAAAAACCGCCACCCGCCGCCAGTTTCGGGCATCACTGCATAGCGCGCGGCCGCCACCAACACCACAGCGCCGCCAGCCAGCAGACCCGTCACGATGGCGGTGCCGCGCCGAGCCCACGTCGCGATCTGCTCAACGGTTTCATTGCCCGGACGCTCCACCGGCGACACCGTGTTTAGGGCAGCGCCTTCTCGAGTCTCAAACACCCCCCGGTTAGTGACCGAAGGAAACCATGGCCCGGGCACTCCGGCCCCCACGATCCCGATGCTGGTTGCAAACGTCACTAGCACCAGGTCCGCTACCAAGAAGACGACCGCCAGATGCGCTGGCAGCACTCGCCAACCGCTGGCGTGGATCGCCGCCACCGCGCCCGCAGATAACCCGACCACAGCCATCCCCGCAAACACAGTCAGATAGCGGCCGGTCAGCATCGTCAATGCCGCCACGCCGGCCAACACGGTGGCCGTCGCGGCCACCACATGCCAGCCACCGGGTGGTCCCGGCACCGACATCGCCGCGCCTGCACCGGCGCAAATCAGCGCCGACCACACCAGGAAGTCCGCCGATCGGCGTCGCTGCTCATCTCGTGCCCGCGTCGCCGCCCTCGCCGACACCAAGAAAACGGCGGCTAATCCCCACGACACCGCCGCGGGCAGCCAGCCGTGCTGTTGCCACCACAACTGCGCCAACATCACCTCGGCCCACGCGACCAGCGCTGCGAAAAGCCCCCCGGCTACCCGACGCGCGACCGTGACATCGACTGTGGCGAACTGCTGGCGTGCTGAACGAGCCAGCGCCGTCGACACCTCCTCAATGACAGGTGCGAAGCGTTCGGTGGCGTCAGTAGGCAAGAGACACAACAAGTCCCCGTCGTAGACACGGCTGTCATCAAGGGATCGCTGCGGATCGAGCGGAGTGGCGTCTGCACGGCACAGTTGAAAGGTCAACGTGTCATCAAGAGGTGCCCGCCCGCGATCTTTGAGAATCGCATTGACCCGCGGGATGAGGTCCTCGATCACCGCAATCAACGCCACCCCAGCAGGCAGGACGTAATCGATGAGCGTGTCATCCCCGACCAGCAAATGAACCTTGCACAGCCGAGGGACTTCCGGCGCCTGTTGTGCGGAATTGGCGGTGGTCATCGGGCATCGGCCGCTGTCGAGAACCCTGCCGCCAATGCGGCGGCGGTCTTAAGCACCGCCCTGGCGGTCTTAGGGTTGACCCTTCGAAGGTCCAACTCGCCCGCCGAGGCGATGTGGGGGTCAAAGGGTACCTCGATAATGCGATCGTTTTTGACCCAGCTCCCGAAATGCTCCCTGAGTGTGGCGACCAGTTTGGCCGCCTCCTTACGATCCTTCCGATTGCGCGCCGGGCGAATGTGGTTGATCACCAACACTGTTCGCGACAGCAACTGGTGATAGCCTTCGTCGCGCAACCACTCGAAATTGGTGCTCGCGCCTTCGGCGCCGTCCGGGACGGCCGAGGCCACCATCAACACCGCATCGGCGCGCTCGAACACACCCTTCATCACCTCGTGTTCGAGATCGACACCGCAGTCAACGAAAAGCACACTGTAGAACCGTTGTAGACGCATATGGCCCTTGCTGAACTCATCAGCGGTCAACCCCTCCCCGCGAGCGCCTCCATGGCGCGGGGAAGCCACAACGTCTAAACCAACTTGGTTGTGGCCCGTCAAGGCCCCAACATCGGCGTAGCGATGAAGATTAAGGTCGTCGTTAATCGCACGCAGCGATGACGCCTTGGGATCCACCCGAGCCGCCAAATTTGCGGCCTGTGCCGGATCGGCGTCGACAGCGACCACTTGGTCGTTACGATTGCGTGCAAACTCACTGGCGGTCGCGACAGTCATCGCGGTCTTGCCCGAACCGCCCTTGCCACCAAGCACCACGACGGTATAAGTGCCACGCAAATTGGCCCCGATCGCAGCCTTGAGGCCACGCACTGTGCGCTCGTCGCTGGACTCACCGACGTTAATCAGCCCACCAGAAACCTTGAGCAACGCCCTGCGCCACCCCTTGGATGGCGCCTCCTTGTGTGGGGCAATCAAGTCCGTGGCGCGCAGGTGCTCTCGCAGCGCGTCCGAAGACCGTGGCGTGCCCGCGGTGCGAGGCGACGGTTGGGGTGTTGGCGCACGCCAACCATGTTCTTCTGCCGGCGGATACGGACGCGCAACCTGGCTGGGATCTGCGTGACCGGCTGGCTGCGGTGCGCCGTGACGCCCACCGAGCGCCGCCTCCGACACTCCCTGCGGTGGGCGGCCCAATTGACTTGAGGAACCGTAGCTTTCGCTGGGCGTCCCCTGCTGATGGGGACCGGCCTGCTGCGCCCACGGAGGTGGCGGAGGGGTGTCTTGGCCCTGGGGTGCCAAGGTGCCCTCCGGGGGCGAAAACCGCGGCGGCTGCCAACCCGGGGCTTGTTGGGGCGCCGAAGACGGCGCCGGCGTCGCATCCTGGGCGGGGAGCCCAAGAGCGGCCTCCGGGGGTGAAAACCGCGGCCGCCCATCATCGCTCGTCGGTTCGCCGCTGTTGTTGGGATGGCTGGGCTCAACTGCGCCTGGCGCGGGCTGCGTCTCGGGCGGCGGACCTGCCGCCAGGCCATTGAAAAAGTCGCGTTCCTCACGCTCATGCGGACTTGTCATACCGTGTCCCCTCGTCACCAGACGTATTCGAATTTCGCTTAGCGCCACATAATTTGGCCACAGCGCGACAGTAACAACCACGGTTTTCATCCGTCTACAACGGACACCATATTCGCCTGTATCGAAATTTTATGTCCGCTGATGAGTCGCCCAGCCGCGTCCCGAGGGCAAAGTTTCGAGCAGCTCGACCACAGCCGTGTGGATTGCGTGATCGGCGCCGGGCAGCAGTGTGGTCCATTGCCTGCCGTCAGGACCAACGCTGTTGCTGACAACGACGCGGCCGATCAAGGTGTCAGCCACGGTCACCGCCATCGGCGCCCGCGCCGGGCCACTGATAGAGAATTCGGCCGCGCCGATAACCGCGCGGGTGGTGCCCCGGTCGGCGACCGCTTCGACTAGCCGCGCCTGGGGAACTGAAAGTCCAACCTCTACGAGGCCCGCGATGATGTCGATGGCGGGGTTGGCCTGCCAGGCCGACAGAACTGTATTGAGTACCGCTGCTTCGCTATTGATGCCGTGGAATTGGGCCGGGTCGGCCGGCCCTATCGTGTCGACGACGACGTGCGCGATCTCGGTCCCACCCAGCGGGGTGACCACAACCTCATCGCTGGTGTCTTGGCCCGGGCGCCAGAGCCGCGCGGCGGCCACCCACGCGTTATCGCGCCGGCACAATGTCACAACTCGCTGGGGAGGCCGCTGGGCGTACCACCGTGCCAGCGCCTCGGCGGCCTCAATCGCGTCCTCCGGGGCGGTGAAGACCGCTGGTGGGCCTTCAAGCCGCTCCGGTCGGATCTCGGGGCGGGTAATCGTCACGTCAATCTCGACGTCGGGACGCCCCAAGGCCCGCACCCAAGAGGCCACGCTGGGGTCAACCTCGCCGCCCTGACAAATCCCCGCGTTTTCGAGCACCTCCATCCCGGGGTGAGCCGCGATGGTGGCCTGCACCGCCCCAATGGGCCGGATCTTGAGGGCAGGTGGCAATTGAGCCACACCGCAAAGCGCGGCTGTCAACCACAAACCTTCCGACGTGGTCGACAGCCGCGCTGCAACCGCGGTTCCGGTCTCGGTCACAAGCCCCGGAAACCAGCCTGGACCGCGTGGTCGGTGCCCAGCGCATTCGTCGACGCGTGCCCCTGGGCCTGTCCATGGCGCTCGATCGTGGTGAACACCGCCTGGAACGCCTGATCGATCTCGTGCATGGCGACCTGGGCAGCGTCAGAACCATGCTGCGTCCAGACTGTGGCGACCTGGTTGATTGTTCCCATGGCCCGGGTACGCAGATCGTTCATGTGAGCGACCAGCTGCGCCTGGGCCGACACGTGATCGGCGATCATGGCGTGGTCGTAACGCATTGAATCCATAACCATTCTCCTCTGAAAGTCGTTCGATGTCTGAAAGATTGGCCGCGGTCAGGTCGACTGGATGGAGCCCAGCGCCGCGCGGTTCTGCGCGTTCGTTTCTTGGTACTGGTGCGCCGAGCGCTTCATTATGTCGATGACGCTCTGAAACCGCTGGCTGACCTGTTGGCCGGTCCGGTTGATGTCCTCGGTGGTGGCCATGGAGGCCAGCGCCGCATCACCACTAAACCCAGTACCGGTGAGGTTCTGGTTCATGGTGACATAACGGCCCAACGCCGACAGCACCTCTTGTTGAATGTTCGACAATTGACTTGCGCCCGAAAGCATCTGGGCGACATCGGCGTTCAACGCCATGATGGTGTATCTCCTTCACTAGCAAGTGGTTACCGCTGGTTCGATCAGTTCAGCAATGACCCGGGCCCCTGCCGGGAGTTATCCTCCCTGCCCGACGTGGACCACGCCCTCAGACGTGAGCACCGGCGCCGCATGCGCGGAGGCCGGTAGCGTGATCGTCTTATCCTGCTCGCTGACATCGGCATATTCACTGCCGCGTCCGGAGCGCCCCGTTGCCGCCATGGGTCCATACATTCCGGGCGCCATGGCTCCTCTGCCCGCTGCCGCGCCGCTTCGCAGTCCCGCAGCCGGTTGCTCGTCTGTTTCAGCGCCATCAGCCACGTCGGCCCACCAGCCGCCCGGCACGCCCACAGGCCCACCTAGCCCGCCAGCAGACGGTTTCGTCAACGCCGCGGCAACCGCTGACGCGCCCCCGGCGAAGCCGCCGTTGGCGCCACTTAGTCCCGACCACGGTGCACTGGCTGCGCTGAATCCCGGTGCTCCCCCGGCTGGGGGCCCACCCAATCCACCGGACATTCCACCGGTCAGCGCCGACAACGGGCCCATCAGGCCGCTTAGTTGGCCACTGGCACTCGACGGGAGCTGCCCCAGTGACTCCAGTGGTGAACTGAGCGAACTCATCATTTCGGTTGGCGCCTGGGTGAGTTGGCCGAGCAACGACTGTCCAGACTCTTCCAGGGGCGGCTGACCGCCTTGACCCGCCTGCAACGGTGGAGCTTTTCCCTGCGGCGCGTTACTCGTGACGCCCTGGCCGGTGCCCGTCGTTGCGGGCACGCCCTGCCCCGCGGTCGTGCCGGTGGTCGCTGGCTGCGGTGCCGGGGTTTGCCCACCAGTGGGCGACCCTGCGGCCTGCACGCCTGCTCCCGTGCCGTTGAACACGCCGCTCGAGATCCCAGTGGCCACGCCTGTGCTGATCCCACTGCCAGCCGACACCACTCCCCCACCGGCGCTAATGCCCGACCCTAAGGCCTGCACGCCAGCACCAACCCCGTCGCCGACCAACCCTGCCAAGCCGGCCGTCGCCCCCAGCGGATTGCTCATATCAGGCAACGTCGGCAAGGGAACGGTCAGCGCGCTCACGACAGGGGCCATAGCGCCCAAGTAGCCGACCATGGCCCCGGCGTTCTGCGACCAATACTCCCCATATTCAGCATTCGCCTCGGCGATCGCTGGGGTGTTGATCCCCATGAAATTTGTTGATTCCAAAGTGGCCTCGCGGACCCGGTTGGCCACCACCACTTCATGAGGAATGGTCGCGGACACGGCCGCGCTGTACGCAGTCAACCCAGTTTGGATGGTGGCCGCCGCAGTCTCTGCATGCAGCCCGGCGGTCTGCTGCCAGGCCGCCATCGGCGTGGCACTATCGAGCATCCCCATTCCGCCAGAGCCCTGGAAAACCGGCGCGGTCGCGATCGCGGTCACCGACTGCTGCATCCCTTGCTCGAAGTGCGTGGCCGCAGCAGCCGTGTAGGCGGTGATCTGTGGGACGTGCGCCGTTGGACCCGCGCCCATCCTGGTCAACCGAAATGCGTTGATCTCTGGTGGGATACCCCAGTACATCAGTGCACCGCCGCGCTACAGCGACAGCAGCGCCTTGCCGACCGCATCCATAGCGGTGTAGGTGGCCGCCGACGTAGCCACGGTGGCTGCGAACGCCTCCCGCTGAGCCACACCTAGAGCACCTGCCGCCAAGAACTGCGCGCCGTGCGCGGCGATAGCTTGAGCGAACATTGCCGACACTTCCTCGCCGCCCATCGGCAGCACAGCGCCCATCGCTGGTGCCCCAGCGGCAAGAGTGGCCGCCGTGGTCGCCCCGCCTGCGCCCTCTGATGCTGCCTGCGCCGCCAGCGCCGGCGCCTCAATGAACATCATTGCAATCCCACCCCTGTCCACATATCCCATTCGCCCCACGAGCAATAAAGCCGCCGTTTGATGCGACGATAACCGCCCCCAGGGACACCGGCAACCAAACCTCCGACATTCCACACAAGGCAACACCCCCTGTTTCCCGACACCCTCTACGGCGCCGCTCACCTGGCGAAATACCGCCACGCATCACCGAGCGACAAAGGCCCATGCCGACGCATGAATCGGTCCAGATCGACCGCTTAATCAGCTACTGAACCGCCCAGCACGAACTGCGCAGCCGCACGCGCACGCTCCTCGATGGTTTTCAGCCGCAGAATCGACTGCTCGGCAGCACCGGCGGCCGACCGCGCCTCCTCGGCAATCTCGGTGAGCCGCGCTGCGACGAGCTGGGCCGAGCGAGTCACCGGCGCGCGTGGACCCGGTAGGGGTTGGCCGGCCAACAAGGCCGCACACGTCCCGGCCTCCCAGCCCAGCGCCGAGCCGATCCTATCCAGCGTGGCCGCACGAGACGGGACCATGCCATGGTTGATCAGCCGCGAGATCGTAGGCCGCGCCACGCGCGCCAGGCGTGCCAGATCATGTTTGGACAACCCCTGTTCTAAGCGGGCTTGTTCCACCGCGTGGACGAGCAGCCACGCGGGGTCATCCTCGCTCAATGGGCGCTCGCCGGGAACGCGATCTGCACCGGCGCCACCATCCGGTCAGTGACGTACAGGCCACGACCGGGGTCAGCTGGCACGGCTTTCGTTTTGCCGACGATCGGCCCTTCATCAGGGTCGCCGTCCATTACCACGACAGGTGCTTTGGCCTTGAGCAACTCCCCGATTATCGGATTGGTCAGCGTGCGGCCCCACTGAGCGATCCGCCGCGACACGACCAGGTGCAGGCCGACCTCTTTACCCCGCGCAATAAACCGCGCCAGCGGGCCCAACGGGTATCCGGTTCCTGCCACGAACCCACCAGTGTCCCAACTAGCAAGGGTCTCTTCACGATCGATGAAGACAAAGATCTCTGGCCCGCTCCAACGCCGCGTCCCCGCAGCCAACTCCGCCTGGCTTAGGTCTGTCATCGGCATACGTTCAGTCAGGATCGCCCCCAGGCTGTCACCCAAGGCACGCACCTGGTCCTCCCGGAAAACGTAGGCGCCCAAATGTTCACCTTCGACCACGCGCAGCAACTCATTATGAGGGTCCACCACATAGATCTGGGCCTGCTCGGGCCCGTACACCCGCATCACAGCTTGGGCCACCGTGGCCAACCCGCTCGACAATCCACATTCAGGCCGACCGGTAAGCAGCAGATGCGGGGTCGCAGCGAAGTTCGCGACCGCCGGCTCCAAACCGATTTCTGAAATCCCGAACGGCACGACACCACTCCAGTCGACCCCACCCGGCCCATGCTCACGCTGCTCCCATTGCGCGAAGACCTCGTCGATACCGACGATTTTGGGCAGCATCCGTACCCGCGCGGCCGCACTGTCAGGTCCAGCGAGCCGCTGAATTGGCTCAACGGCTGCTGCCACGTCGGCGCGCCGCCCTTGCACGGTTATCTCCGGTAACCCGGCCTGAAAATGGTACCCCTCCATCGTCGTGCCGCGGCCCCTGATCTTGACCACGTTGACCTGCTCGACCTCACCGCCAGTGTCGTCCTCTTCGTCGAGGAACATCTTCTGCTCCCCGAAGGGAACGTCGCGCGCGACCTTCACATTGTTGACCGTCATGTCATCGTTGTCACCGAGCTTGAGCTCCACGTTGCTGGTGAAATTCTTGGTCATTCCTGACGGGAATTTGTTGGCCACCCAGCCACTGGTCGACACAATGGCGTGCACCCCAACATCGGGTCCTTTAGCCAAGATTCGTTCCACGTCAGAAACCAACAGCTCCCAGTTCTTCACAAACGTTGGCCAGCCATCGATCACCAAAAACACATCGCCGAACGAGTCTTGAGGCACCTCACCTGGCACGCCGCCAAATTTGCGTTCACGCAGCTTGGTTAGCGTCAGACCTAGCTTGGTGAACGCCTGCTCGCGCTGATCGATCAGCGCCAGCATCTCGGCGATGATTCGTTTGACCTGCTCGGGGTCCACCTCGCGTGCGAAACCACCGACGTGCGGCAAACCAGCTACCAGGTTGAGGTCCGGCCCGCTGAGTGCGATGACGTAGAACTGAAGCCGCCGAGGATGATACAACAAAGCGGCACCCGAGATCATCGTCGCGATGGCCACCGTCTTACCCGATTGCCCCATACCAATGACCGCGCAGTTACCTTCGGCCAGATTGGGCGCATAGACAAGCTGGCGGTGGTCGCGCGGCCTGTCTTCGATCCCGACCGGAAACATCAGCCTCGAGAGCTCGCTTTGGGCCGAGCCATAGTCGACATCCCACGGTTGGCCCCGCAACCGCCGCACCAGCTCATCAGCAGGGACCGGCTGCAGCGGCGGCAGCCACATCGCTTGCAGTGGAGGAAGATTCAGCCGATTCAAGCAATCCACCGTTGCCTGCACCTGTTTGACGGTGCGGCCATCGGCGCCAATGATGGCGCGTGGTTCCGGGATTTTGGTCTGCTCGCCCTCGCCGTCGCGGGCCATCTGCAGAGCAGGCATACCGACCGCCTGGAACTCTTGTGGCTCAAGGTAACCGGCTTCCTGCCTGGCCGCAGCAGCTGCTGCCCGTTGGGGCGGTACATAGCTCTTGAGCACGAACGCCGTCTGAAACCTCGTCAGGTTCTTGTTGGCACCTACCTTCAAAAGCCCAGCCCCAGCAGGTTTTTTGGGCAGATGATTGGCCTCATCGCTACCCAACACCTCGTGGGAATCGGTGTCGCCGACAGTTCGCAGCGCCACCCGCACCGGGATGTTACTCATGATGCCGCCCTGCATCTGGTGGCCCAGCCGCTGCGACCCCATCACGAGGCGAAGCCCCTGCGAGCGGCCCTGGCGGCCGACCTCGTCCATGACCGCTTTGGCTCCGTCATGTTCAGCGAACATCTGCGTGAACTCATCGACAATCAGCAGCAGGTGCGGCATCGGCCGCAACTTCTCCTTCTTGTGAATGCGCAAATACTCATATTCAGCGATGTCACTGACCCCAGCCCGGTCAAGCCAAGACTTGCGGCGCTCCATCTCGCCGTAGAGGACATCTTCCATCCTCACAATCCACAGGCGATCGTTACGCAAGTTGCTCATCGCCGCGACGCAGTGCGGGAATCCCGCCACCAAATGCGCCAACGCACTACCCTTAAAGTCAAACACCGCGACCTTCAACGAGTCTGGCGAATGCGTCAAACACGCCGACGTAATCAACGCCGTCAAAAACACCGATTTACCACTCCCAGTCGTGCCGACGACGACGACGTGATGGCCCATCCCCTCGAACTCGTGAGTCTCCTTCAAGTCGAGGGCCACGGGCTGTCCATTGCGTGGATCAATACCGATCGGGAACCGCATCCACTCCCGACCCCACTGCAATTCGCCCTCGTCGTCTTGCAGCGGCGGACCCAGCCGCGTCGCCGCCCAGGCCTCCTCCACATCGATATCGCCCGGATCAGCGTGGCCGAGAATCTCATACAGATCCACGACCTTCGATGCGGCGGCAGTCGAACTTTGCGTTACCCGCGAATCTGCATGGTATCTAGCCATTTTGCGCGCAAACGCGACCGCGGACGCCGTGTCCAGCGTATCGGGGAGCGCGAAAAACCCCTCCTCGTCATATGCCCCGTCGCGCTTGACATGCAATGTGAACTCAGTTGTCATCCGCCGCGCCCTCCTTGACCACTACACGCACAAAGGTCACGCCCGCGACCCCCCCAACGCCCCTGCGATTCAACGTGTCCCATTCACTATCCACACGGAGCTGGTCGTTGATCACAAGCCAATGCGGACGTACCCCGTCCGCGGCGCCAGGGTCCCCGTAATTCTTTCGAGCGCCATGCAATTCGTGACCAACCGCCGCATCCATCGCCGTCGGCGACGTCCACACCATTCGCAACGGCCCGCCACTATCAAAGAGCTTGTCGTGTTGGCAATGCGGCAACCACTTGACCCAATCCCATCGTGCTGGTTCGTCGGTGACGACCATGACTTTCAAGTCCTGCGGTGAATGGAAGCAGGCCGCCTGACAAATCATCGCCCGCACCACACCGTGGACTGTGTCCGGACCATCCTCACCCACCAACGTCATCAGCGGAATCACCTTGAGCGACAGCGGTTTAGCGATCCCACTAATCTTGGACTGCTCCAACAAAAACTTGCGCAGCGCGTCATAGCAGACTGGCTCATAATCGGCCGACTCCCCCAACCGAGGCTTAGCCAGCTTCTTCGCCAAATCCGAAGTACCGGTTCCGAAACGGACAAAACCAAAGTGCATCGCCAAGTCCTCAGCAGAACCCGATCGCTCCCACATCCGCGGCGACCCGACCAACCCACGCAGCATCGCCGGTTCGGGATGCAAGAACTGGTAATTGGCGAACTGACGCTCGGCGTCACTTTGAATCACATCACGTGTCTGGTCGAGCTCGTCCATGTAGGCACGGCGCTCTTCTTCCAACGCCTGCGGAGACAACGCCTTATCACCGCCACCAAAACGGCCCTGCATAAACACCCCGGCGAACGACACAATCATCATCACCGGCACAAACAACGAAAACAAACTCATCGGCCCCGAGCGCAGCCCCGGTTGAGTCAAGATCATGGCCATCATGCCCAAAAACGCCGCGCCCATGACTGCAGGCAAAATGATCTGCGCCTTCGTCATCGGCAACCGGCGCGGCGCGATCGGAGAATCGCGTACCGACTGCATGCCGCCATCAACTTTGGGCGCCCTCAGCCGCCGAGACGGGCTGAAACGAATCGTCGACAACCTTCTCCCCCTCCTATCCGCCGGCCCGTACGTTGGTCTTCGTCGGCAACACAGCCACCGCGTCCGACGGGCTATGCACCGTCAACGCGGCCGCCCGCGACAACTCCGGTCCCGCAGGCCACACCTGCAGCATCGACCACGGCGCCGGACGAACCTGAGATAACACCAGCCCCAACGCCTGCACGCTATTGTCGTCAAACGGCACACCATAGCGCGACCCGGTGGAGCTAGTCAGCCACATCGTCTCGCGCGCAGGCGAATCCAATGCCTGACCAGTAGTGCTAACAAACGTCGATGCACCATCACCGACCAAGACCTGATTCGCTTGCACCCCGCCATTGCCGGCACCCACCAACGGCACCATCTTCGCCCGCTGATCCGCGCGGATGGGCAACCCCCGACCCGAAATCACCGCGAGCCGCGCCTGACGCTCGCTCACACTCCACTGCCACGCCACACACGAAACCGGCCGACTGCCCGCATCAACCAGGCGCACAGGCGACCGCGGATAATAATCCACATCAAGAACATGACGCAGCGGAATATGCGCCAAATGATCCGGCGATATCTGCGGCGGCGTGGCTAAACCAAACGAATCATGCTGGCGCAGCATCGAAGCCACCACAGGCGAGACCTCTTGAACCCCATCTGCCAGCACCACATAAAAGCGGTCCGACTGTGCAGCCACATCCCGGCTCGCCACCACCGCACCGACAACAACCCCCGCCCCCAAATCCACCTGACCGGGCCCACCGGCGCCAGGCACCGCGGGAACAGCCAGCGGTCCCCCCGCCGGCAACGCGTCAAAAAGGGCCCGCGACATCCCCGTCGCCTGCGCCCCGGGCGCAATCCCCAGGGGCCCGGCGACCGCGGACTGAGACAGATCAATCGGCATCCGAACACCATTAGTCACCAGGTGTACCTGCGGCCCATAAGACAACAACAAGGCCTCGCTGCCGGCGAGCTCTCCCGCCGCCTCCCCGAGCAACAACTGCCCATTGATGCCCGTCACCAACGGCGAACCACCAACCGTCGTCGGCGCCGTGTCGCACACAGCCCAGCGCGAAACCTGCGGAGACACCACCGCCGGTGTCTCCACCGGAGCGCCCTGGATCCCCACCGTCGGCCCTTTGGGCCACTTCGCAATCTCCCCCGATGCCACAAACGTCGGCCGATCCGGCGACCCAGCAATCAGCTGCGCCGACACCAGATTCAACGCCGGATACAGTCGCTTGTCGACCACCACAAACAACGCCCCCGACGAACGATCAGCAACGATCTTCGACGAGTCGTCGATCACCCCCGCCGGGCGAAACCACCCGTACACGAACGCCCCCACCACGAGCACCACACCCAACACCGCCGACAACATCAACAGCGTGCGGTGCCAGCGAACCGGATTGATCTCCATGCTCACCGAACGGCGCAGCAACGCAAACGACAAGCGTCGCCGAACAAAGAAATGACCCGAAACCTGCGTCTTAGACGCCAACTTCAACGGCACACCGGCACCGTACCGCCCCCCGCTACACCCCCGCTACCAGCACGTCCAAATTGAATGAAAACCCAGAACACCGCAGTGGCGCCAGATCGCTACAGGTACCGGGCTTTCAGGACCTTGACCGCCAGCGATCGGAGTCCGCCCCAAAAGCGAAGTCGCCCTACCCATCAGGATCGCAGCTCACTCCTGGCCGCCGACCATCTCCTCGAGTTCGGCCATCGACTTAGTAAGGCTCGCCAGCCCGGGACGACGGCCCTATCCCGTGTGTCCGTGGCCATGAAAAAGTACCCACTGGTGGCCAAGTGGAGGTATCCGCTGGTGGCCGGATAAAAGTACCCA
Source organism: Mycobacterium europaeum (assembly GCF_034555895.2). Taxonomy (NCBI): domain Bacteria; kingdom Bacillati; phylum Actinomycetota; class Actinomycetes; order Mycobacteriales; family Mycobacteriaceae; genus Mycobacterium; species Mycobacterium europaeum. Next base: position 5,601,801 of record NZ_CP157315.1, on the reverse strand, counting down.
CCCCGTGTTCGTCGTGTCGATCAGGAACTGCGGGCCCCGGTGGTGACGGTGAAGGTGCCAACCACTCATCGTCACCACCGGGGAGTTCCATTGAAGTCTGCGAGGGACCGCATGGACATCATTTCTGCTTATCAACAAGTCGGGTCATACCGCGGCGCCGCGCAGCTGTGCGGCACCACCCATAGGACCGTCAAGAAAGTCGTCGAGAAATTCGAAGCCGGTGAGAGCGCACCGCCGCGGGTCGAGCGGGCCCACAATTACGATGCGGTGGCCGATCTGGTCGCCGAGCGTGTCGAGAAGTCGGCGGGTCGGATGTCGGCGAAGCGGATGTTGCCGATCGCGAAGGCCGCCGGTTACGACGGGTCGGCACGCAACTTCCGTCGCCTCGTTGCTGAGGCGAAGGTGTTGTGGCGCAACGAACATCACCGGGGACGTCGCCCGGCGGTGTGGTCACCGGGTGAGTATCTGGTGATCGACTGGGCCCAAGCCGCACCCGGGTTGTTCCTGTTCTGCGCAGTGCTGGCGTTCTCCCGGTGGCGCTTCGTCGCGTTCGCCACCGACCAGAAGGCGTCCACGACGTTGGCGTTGATCGCCGAAGCGATGGCCGGGATAGGTGGTGTCCCGGCCCGGGTGCTGGCCGACCGGATGGCCTGTCTGAAGGGCGGCGTGGTCGCCAACGTGGTGATCCCTACCGCCGAATACGTCCGGCTGGCAGGTCATTACGGTTTCGCGCCGGACTTCTGCCATGCATCCGACCCTAAATCGAAGGGCATCGTGGAGAACTTGTGCGGCTACGCCCAACGCGACCTCGCCGTCCCGCTGCTCACCGACGCCGCCATCGCCGGGGTGCCGGTTGATCTGCGTGCTGCCAACGTTGCGGCCAGGGCGTGGTGTCTGGAGGTCAATGCCGCGGTGCATTCGGAGATCTGTGCGGTCCCCGATGAGCAACTGCTGATCGAACGGGAACTCCTGCAACCGTTGCCGTCGCTGCAACTTCGAATCGGGGCACCGTCGGTGATCCGCAAGGTCGACCGGCTGTCGTGTGTCCGGTATGCCTCGGCCCGCTACTCGGTGCCCACCCGACTGATCGGGACCAGCGTGGCCGTCGTCGTCGATCACGGCGCGCTGTGCATCGTGGAGCCCGCGACTGGGGTGATCGTGGCTGAGCACGAACTGGGTGCCCCAGGCAGCGCATCAGTCCTCGACGATCACTACGACGGTCCCCGCCCGGAACCTAGCCGCGGACCACGACCCAAAACTCATGCTGAGCAACAGTTCTGCACACTCGGCGAGGATGCTCAAGCATTCCTGGTCGGGGCCGCCGCGATCGGCAACACTCGGCTGGGCTCCGAACTGGAAGTCCTACTGGCGTTGGGCGCCGCCCACGGCACCGACGCCTTGGTCGGCGCGCTTCGCCGGGCGGTCGCGTTCCGGAGGTTCCGCGCGATCGACGTGCGGTCCATCCTGGCCGCCGGCGCCGGAACGCCGCAGCCCCGCCCCGCCGGGGATGCGTTGATCCTGGACCTCCCAGTCGCCCCGACCCGATCCCTGGCTGCCTACACGGTCAACCCGGCCGCAGACGGTGGTGCCACGTCATGAACGGCACGCCAGCCAAGGCAACCAAACCCGTTGCACCACTGTCCACTCCGCAATTCGCCGCTGATCTCGACGCCGGGCTGCGGCGGCTCAAGCTCGCCGCGATCCGGCGCACCGCCCCCGAAGTCCTAATCACCGCCAAGACCCAGCGCTGGACCCCCGAAGAAGTGCTACGGACCCTCGTCGAGACCGAACTGGCGGCACGGGATGCCTCCAACGTCGTCAACCGGCTCAAGGCTGCCGGGTTCCCGGTCACCAAGACCTTGGAGTCCTTCGACGTGGCCGCATCGTCGATTCAGCCCAAGGTGTTCGACTACCTGTCGAGCCTGGAATGGGTTCGCACACAACAGAATCTGGCGATCATCGGACCGGCTGGGACCGGCAAGTCCCACACCCTGATCGGACTGGGGGTCGCTGCGATTCATGCTGGGCACAAGGTCCGGTACTTCACCGCCGCCGACCTCGTCGAAACCCTCTACCGCGGCTTGGCCGACAACACCGTCGGCAAGATCATCGAATCCCTGCTCCGTGTCGATCTGATCATCCTCGACGAACTGGGCTTCGCCCCACTCGACGACACCGGCACCCAGCTGCTGTTCCGCCTCGTCGCCGGCGCCTACGAACGCCGCTCCCTGGCCATCGGCTCGCACTGGCCCTTCCAAGAGTGGGGTCGATTCCTGCCCGAGCAGACCACCGCCGTCAGCATCTTGGACCGGCTCCTGCATCACGCCACCGTCGTCATCACCGACGGCCAGTCCTACCGAATGAAGGACGCCCAACACCGGAAGGAGAACCCCCAACCAATCTAAGAATCACTGCACGGGGTGGGTACTTTTATCCGGCCACCAGCGGGTACTTCTACTTGGCCATTGACACCGTGCGACGGCCGCCATGAGGCGGCGCGCATTCTCACGCGAACCTAGCAGGTACACCGTTTCGCGCCCCGAATCGTCGTCATCGGCGTACATGGGCCCGTCCGTAACCGTGACTGGCAAGCTGAATCTGTGGTAGGTCGTCCTCGCACCATTTAACGCAACCTGCGTCGGCGCCACCAGCCGGAGTACCCTCACGACAACTGTCCTGCTCAGAGTAGGATAAATGGTATGGCGAAAGCCAAAGTGTCCGTAATGATTGAAGAGGCCGTGCTGGCGGCGGCCGATGCGGACGCCCAGGCGGCCGGGCTGAATCGTTCAGAGATGATCGAACGAGCCCTGCACAACGAGCATCTCCGAATCTCGCTCGAGAACTACACAACACACACTGTGCCAACGCTCGACATCGACGCCTACGCGGAGAAGGTCTATCAGGCGAACCGGGCCGCTGGCCTGTGATCACACCCGGAGACATCACGCCAGGCCGCGACACCAACCAGGAACTGTACGTTGTCGTACTATCTAACACGATTCACCTCGCAGCCGCCACCGGCCAGGTGATCATCTGCCCCTTCATTCCCGGTGAAATCCCCAGCAGCACAATGGCTATGATCGTCACAGTGCTGCAACCCAAAGGGGTTGTCTTACCGGAGCTCATCCAGTGGCTTCCTGTCGCGGCCCTCGACCAACCCATCGGCAATATCGGCGGCATCGCGCTCGCTGACACGACCACGACCGCCGTCACCGCGCTCATTTCCTGACCCTCAACGTACTATCCCCGATCGCAACTTGCCCCCAATCCGATAAGAATGTCCCCGAGATTGCGTGAGAACAGACACCAATTTCTCGGGCAACCCTGCGCGCGTGGCCGCGGCGGTGGATGGATGGGTGCTTCCAGCGAATACCGCTTATTTCGTCACTGTGACGACTCGGCGTCTCTCCTCCAACGATCCGGCCATCACCTCGATCGCCAAATCGAGGCCCAGCTACCACGTACTTATAAGGCGTGCTCCTATAACGGTTTTCGCCAGCGCTCGGCGGTCAATCCTGATCACTGCATCCCACGTCGCACGCCGCGGCACCTCACGCTACGCCGCAGCCGAGCTCGGATTCGACCACGCGCCATAACAATTCAAATTTGGTGCCAAAATCTCCATGGGTAGGCCGTCGCCGCAGCGTAGACCATATCCGCTACGTCGACCGGTCGCCGCTCCCAACCCTGCAGCAACTCCATCGTGCGTGCGGTGACCCACTGCGCCTGATAACGCTCGCGATCTCCTGTGGAGGCCTCCGGCCGAGGCCGGTTCGCGCTGAGGTTCACGTAGTACACGGTTGAGGCGATCCGGTACTGGTTCCATACCTCCTCCGAGATGTGGTCGCCGGTGCCCAGCACATCCCACATCTGCCGCAGATCGAGCGTCATCTCCCCCGACATCTTCACAGCTTCGATCATCTGCACAGCCAGCGGCACAACGACCTGATTTTCAACCATGCGCGTCTCAGGTTCAGTGGAGGTCGTCTGCTGAACCCGGGCATACACCTCCGGGTGCAACGCTTCGAGACGATGCATATGCATATCGTCGAGAATCGGGCGGATGTAAGCACCGTCATCGAATTCGCGTTGACAAACCGCGTATTCGACCCCTGGCACCCGACCGTAGGGGCTGTCCGCGGTTACTGCCATGGCAACCAGATGCGTTCCGCCGCGGCCGCGCAGCCGTGCATATTCGGCTAGCACCTCGGCAGGATCGGATGACCCGAACCAGCCTTCCCGAAATTGGTTGTCTACCAACTTATCTGCCGTCAACAGACGGGCAGTACGTGGCAAGAACACTCCCCGCGGAATGTAACCAAAGCCTTCGTTGGACATCACCACGCACTCGGTGGCCCCGCCAGCCTCGCGGCGAAATACGCCCACGGCCCACTCAATGCACGCGTAATTAACAATGTCGCTGTCACGACGGAGCTTGCGCGCCAACACTTTTGCGGTTGCCAGTTCGGCTGACTCCGGTCGTCCACGGTTGCGGGCGCCAGCTCCGGCGCTGACAACACTTGCCGGCACAACCACCGCCCCACCCGATCCGACCGTCGATCCAGCTGCCGGCCCGGTTGTCGGCGCGGAGCCACCCGGTGTGGCCGTGTTGCCAGCAGGGGCGACGGGGGCTGCAGCACTTGCGCCACCCGCAGCTACGGGGGCCGCGGGAGCGCCCATACCCGGGGGCGGAAGCATCATCGCCGCCGGTGCAGCACTCGTCGGCCCGCCAGACGTGGCAAGCCCCGGCGCTGCGGGGCTGACTGCCGGAGGGGTCGCACCTGCTCCTGTCAACCCGGCCGAAGGAACGCCCGCACCCGAAGTCAGCCCTGCCGCTGGAGTTGCGGCTGCTTGCCCTGCGGCCGGCGTTCCAGTGCCGGTCGCAGGCGGCAGCGACCCCAACGCCGATCCGGCTGAAAGTCCTTGGGAGAACGCCGGTCCCAACTGTGCCGGTGCCCCGGCTGCTGGTGCGGCATTAGCGGGCAGGTTCCCCAGCCCGGCAGCCTGAGTACCGGGCAGCTGCCCCATACCGCCGGGCAGCCCGCCCAAGCCCCCACCAGAGCCCAGGCCTCCCATGCCACCCCCACCGGGCATCGATCCAAGTCCCCCCGTCATCGACGTCAACCCCGGCGGGAAACCAACAGACTGAATCCCGCTGCCACCACCACCCGGCATCGGCATCTGCCCGGCACCCGGATAAGGGCTCCCCATCACCGCAGGAGTGGATCCTGGTCCCGTCGTCGCCGGCTCGCCGTCCTCGCCCTTCGCTGCACCACTGTGGCGCGGCGTGTGCCCATTACCTATTCCCTGCGGATTGCCAGTGCCGTTGGGGTTCGCGGGGTCGCCGTTGTCATCACCTAGTCCGGAGCCCTCTTTGCCTGTGGGTACGGCTATTCCGCCTCCGCCGCTATGGGGCAAGACGGGGTCTTGAGGTGCCGGACCGCCTAGGCGTGAGGTAAGAGCCGTGATATCGGTGCCTGCAGTGTGCTCGAAAACTCCGGCCTTGGCTGTAGCGGCTCCTACCGCGCTGGTCGTCAGGGCTCGGGCGTGCGTGTGCCAGCGCGCCGCGATCTCCTGCTGTTGTATCGCGTTCTTGGCCTGCGACAGTTCAGCATTGGCTTTCATCAAGACGTTCCGTTGGGCGGTTTGCGCGTCGCGGTAAACGCCAGCGACTCCGTTGAAATAATCTGCCGCCGCGTTGTATATCTCGACCATCCGGCCGTAGTCTGCGGCCAATTGGCGATTCTTTTCGTGCCCAGCTTCCCAACCGGGCGATTGTGCGGCCTCTTCGCGCATCGCATTGGCGGCTTTGAGCTGCTGCTGCAGCTCACCGACTTTCTCCGCCAACGCCGCGTAGTGCGCCGCTTGGGTCTCCAACGGCTCTGCTGCTGGCGGCACCATATCCGGGGTGATGATGATGTTCCCAGCGATACTGGTTGCGGGCACATCCGCCACGGCTCCCTCTTCCTCACACTACCGGCAAGCGGCGTTTACCTTGTCTTCTGCGGTGTTTGCACGACCGATCGCGGCGTTTCGCAAGCTGCCCTTGCGATGCGTGGTGGCGTTTTCCATGTCCGAGCTGGCCGCAAGGTAGTCGTCGATCCCTGAGCGGATCGTTGCCGGTGTATCGGCGGGCAGTTCACGGCGCAGGTATGCGCTTTCCACCAGGATTACCCGCGCCTCGTTGGCCAAGGCCTCTTGGGTGCCAGGGTCATTCCAGTCGGCTGGAGCGTGGGCCACCGCGTTCGTGGCCGCGTCCATTGCTGTCGCGGTAATCCCCCACACTTGGCATGCCTTTGTGCGTGCGGCTGCCACCTGGTCGGAACTCGGGGCAGGTGGTGACCACGGCGCAACCACCGTACTGACGGGAACTTTGGATGGCGTCATCCACGCTACTGCGGCAAGGACGGCGGCTCCGACCGCAACGACTAGCGCCGCCGCCGTGCCCCCCACCGCCCCGCGGCCGGGCCCCGCCGGTGGCGGAAGCTGACGTGGCGGGAAAGCGGGTGGGAGCGGTGTCCCCGCTTGGGGCGAGTGCAGGGTGGCGGTCATATGCTCACCACCGGTGTCAGGTCCTGAGCGTTCTGGTTGTCGGTCTGAAGGTCTGCGGTCAACGATTGATCGTTGCGTTGAGCCACCTTTCCACCGCGTGGCGCCAGCGCGGCACCGGCTCCCGCGACTTGCTGGTTCACACCTGCGCTTGCTGCCACGCTCGGCGCCCACATTGAAGCCGCGTGAGCCCCCCCGGCTGCCGTGGCCGCCGCGCCATGGGCCGCGTGCTCGGGCACGGTCGTAGCAAACTCGACCGTTGCCGAACCGGTCAGCATGTTCGCCGACTCCGCCGCAGCGGGAATGACCTGCAGAATGTCATCGGTTCGCATCACTCACACACCTTGTCGAGTCGATCTCCCGCACTTCTAAGCGCTAACACGAACGGCTGGGCATCGTGGTCGGACAGCTCGCGGGTATTGGCGTCGACCAACCGAATTACTGCGGTGACATATTCATTGGTCGCGTCTAGCACGTTCTTCGGGGTAGCCGGCGGAAGATGCTGTTGGATGTACTGCGTCTCCAGTATCACCACAAGCTGGAAGTTGCCCAGTGCAGGATGGTATTGAGGCGATTGCCGGTCTCGCGCAGCGTCGAAGAAGTTCTTTTGAGCAGCAATTATCGATTTGTCCGCCGTATCGCTGGCGTCGCAGGCTTCCTTCTTGGCCGCCGCCACTTGCTCCGGGCTGTAGCTCACCGGCGGTGGGGGTGGCGCCATCACCGTGGTGGTTGTCGCGGCCGGGTTTGATGCGGTCAACTTCATCGCACTCATCACCGTTGCGCTTAACGCCAGTAGCAGCGCGAGCGCCAGCATTACCCATACCGCCAGCCAGCCCGGCCCGCGTCTGCGGTACACCGGTGGCGGTGCAGGAGCTTGTGGGGGTGGCACGTAGCTGGGCGGTGGTGGCAACACCGCGGCACCGGTCGGCACACCGACCGTACTCGTGGAGGTGGGCGGGCCGCCGGTCGCAGCGGGGTAGCTCGGCTGCCCAACTGCCTGCGGATTCATGCAATCAGCGTACTGTCCTGCGGCGACATCGGGCTACCGTTGGACGCGAATCCAAGACGAAACCGGTGCTCAGGTGGCAGTCCAGATCTCACTTTCGGGATTGATGAACGCTTGCACAGCAGCGTCGAGCGCTTCCTGGTCTTGGCCGCCTCCCACGCTCGCTGTTTCCTCGGCCGCGGCGTTGACTGCCTCGTCGATCGTGGTGTTGATCAGCTCGGCCAAAGCCCCGTGTGAGTAGCGGGTGGTGCAGCCCTGCGCCAGCGACAGCGAGGTGAGTTGTCCTTGGGAGTTCACCGACAACACGACGTCGCCATCGCCGCCGATGGCTTCCAGGTCGATGCCATCCATCTCCTCGAGCAGCTTGGAAAGCATCGTCGACACCCGTTCCATGCGCGCTATGACACTGGCGGTTAAATTCTTATCCGCCTGGTAGCCGTCATACTCGTACACCGTCACGGGGCCTCACCATCGTCGTCGGACGCAATTTCATCCTGCAGGTCGGGCAGGGCCATCGACACCGAATCGAGCTGGGCCATCACTTCAGCGACCAGATTCTGATCGGACTGATAGCCGACGCACCCATTCACGCTCACTGGTCATCACCGCTGCCCGGGTCGCGGTCGACGCGTCGGCTGCGTGACCGAACGGTCACCGTGCGCTTCGGCCCGTCTTTGGGGTAGGCAGCGGCGTCAACGGTGGCCGTGTGCCGAATTGGGTCTCCCCGTTCGCCTTTGATCGGCTCGGAATTAGGGCGCGATGGCATCTCGATCGACTTGTCCGGGTCCTTTACCTTGCGCTTGGCCGCCCCGGCGCCAGCGCCCATGCCCCCCATCGGGGGCATGAACATTGGGGAGCCGCCCATACCGCTCTCAGCGGCGGCAGCGGTGGGACTCGGGGTGGCGCTGGCCCCCGCCAACGGGGGCGAGGTGGGGGAACTCATTCCGGAGATCGCTGAAGCCGCCGGCTTGAGATCTGCGCCGCCGCTGGCCGCCGGGGCGGTAGCGCCGTCGTCACCACCGCCTCCGCCGGCACCGCTGCCCAGGGAGTCTGCTGGCTCAATTTTGGCCGCGTCGTCCAGCCCGTTCTTGCCTGCCATTCCTTGTGCCAAACCTGCAACGCTCTGGGTGGCTTGCTGGGCCAATCCCTGCAGCTCTTGGCCTAATTTCTGCGGTATCTGGGTGGCCATCCCGACCCCGGCGCCCAGCAGGCCGGTCAACATCGGCGGCAAAGATGAGGCCATTCCCGGCATCGCACCCGTTCCCGCAGGCGCTAGCGGGTTAGCGGCGGGATCACCATCGCCTGCATTGAGACTCTCGTCGAGGCCGGCGGGGTCGGTGTCGGGGTCGACGTCGCCGGCGTGGGTGGTGCCCGGGTGATCGCGTGTCGGTTTTGGATCCGCTCCCTGCTGAGTTGGAGACGGCGGGGTGTCCCCTTGTCCGGCACCAGGTTCCACGATTGCTGGGGCTGGCGGTGGCCCCGGCGGAGCCTCCGGTATCGTCTCGCCGGTGTGGTAGCCAGCGGCCACAACCTGGGTGTGGTTCGTTAACTGGGTCAAATTCGTGTGTGCCTTAGACACCGCGGCCGCCGATCCCGGACTGGGATAAGAGCTGTTGAGTGCGATCGCGTTGTGGAGCTCGCGGTGACGGTTAGCGAACTCCGTGGTCGTCGGAGTCGCCTGCTTGGCTTGTGTAAATCTGTTCTTGTGGCTGCCGGCGAGCTTTCCAACGGTGTCGGCATGGCGGGCCATCTCCTGCGCCCAGTCCGCGTAACGATTCAACGCCGCCGAAATACGCGGTCCTGCTTCCCCTTTGAGATGTTCACTGACCGTGGCCGCCCCGCGGCGGGCCGATCGCGCGGCAGCGCTAAATCCTTCTGACAGTGCCGCACAGTCGGCCACAAACGCATCCCCGGCAGCGGGCTGACCGGCTTCCATGATCGCCGCCGTCGTTTCGGCTGGGCGGGGTCCCGGCGGGGCGATCGGCACATCAGGCGCAACAAGATTCACCGTCACCGCCGGGGTGAAGCCCGGCGTGGAGGGTGCAGGGTTACCTTGCAAGCTCACCACCGCTTGATTGGCCTGGTCCATCTGCCCATACGCGACTGCTGACTGGGTTATCGCCTTGGCGCCGGCCGCAAGGACCGTCGACCCGTCAGCAGCTCGCGATGCCATCACCGCCGCGTGCTCACTGAGGCGGGCAGCCACGCTCGTTGATGTCTCATCGGTGGCCAGCGGAGGGTGCACCGGCGACTGCGCGCCGAGCCTGGCAAGGCTGTTAGCGGCGGCGACCAGCCCCGCGACCGCACTCTGCAGTCCGGCAACATCGACCTGCAGCACTGCGGTCCTCCCTCCGTGTTCTAGCTGACGTTGCGACGAGTTCTCTCAGAAATCGATCAGGGCCTCATAGCTGGCAACCTGATCCTTGGTGGGCAACGCACTGGACACGGTCACGTGTTGAGCCTCCCACTCCTGACGCAGCGCCAACTGCGAGCGTAAATGAGCCAGCGTGTTCAATTTGATGATGCGGTTAGCCAGTTCGGCGTCGCTGAGCTGCATCGCCGCCGCCTGAAGCTCCACGCCTAACGAGTTGCCGCTGCGGCCCACCGCCACCACGATCGACTCATCGCGGCTTGCGACCTCGAACACCACGGTGTCGTAGTCGGTCGACGGCGCTTCAGACATGTTGCTAATCCGTGGAAATCGTCAAATTGGCACGGTTGTCAGCGTTCATCTCCGCCATGCGCGCCGCGGCGGCGCGAAGCTGCTGCGCCATGGCCCCGTGCCGCTCTTGTTGGTCGCGCAATGCGGTCTCGCGGTCGTTGACCGCGGCCACTGCAGCACGACGCGCCTCGTAAAACAGCGGTCCCCACGATTCGGCCGCAGCCACGGTGCGGGCATGGTCAGCACGGGCCTGCCCGCACGCCTCGGCGGCGCGTTCGTGGGCGATCGCCCATCGGATCAGGTCATCGGTGTTGACCTGCAAGGCCTGCTCATTCACGGTCATTACGGTACTCCCTCACGTTGCAGTAAAAGTTCGCTTAAGTGGTCGGCGGCGCCGGTGCGGGCGCCACGGCCGGTGCCGGGGCGACGGCCGCCGAAGTCACCGTTGTCGCTGTTGGGGCCGACACGCGTGTCCACCCCAAGAAATTCGGGCCAGTGTCGAGCTGGTCAATCGGCGTGACCTGGCCATTGAGCCAAACATGGTCTTTGTCTAGAGCCATGACCCGATGATCGGTGTATTGGCCCACATCGCCGAATTGCAGCCGCGAGGGTGCCATGGGTGAACTCACCGGCGAACCCAGCGGCGGCAACTGAAGATTGGCCCCTGCAAACGCGTCGTCGATGCTGTCACCGGAGAGCACCGCGCGTCCGGCCTGCGCGAGTGCGCCATTGGCCGCGGTTCGCACCGATTGGTCGGGCAGCTGGACCTGAGTCGACGGTGTTGGCGTCTGACCTGGCGCTGCCGGCGCTGACGGCGGCGGGGTGGATCCGCTGCCAGCGTTTTCTGTCCCCGCCTTGTCCCCTTTGTCTGCTTTGTCCCCTGGGTCGTGCAGTCCGGCCGGCTGGGTGCCATCTCGCGGTTTGTCGTCACCGGTGTGCGATCCGGACGGGTCTTTCAACGAATCGACGTGCTCATCAGAGGCCTGGTCCGGATCGTGGCCGCCATCGCGTAGCGCCCCACCGATCGCCGAACCCAAATCCCCCAGCCCGCCGCCACCGCCTCCGCCGAGCGAGGGAATCGCTGAACCGAGCGCACCTGGCAGCGAGCCAAGAGCGCCCATCGCAGGCCCGCCCATCATGCCCAACCGCGACATCAACGGATCTGAGGCCAGCCCGTCCAGTAGCGGGTCATTGCCACTGCCAGTGCCGTCACCGGTCCCGGCCGGAGAATCGGCACCACCACCCGGTGTAGTGCCGGTTGAGTCCGGGTTGCCGCTGCCAGTGCCGTCGCCGCTCGAACCCTTGGTGTGCGGGTCATCGCCGGGTTTCTTGTCTTGCAACGCCTGATAGCGCGCCGAGAGACCATCCAACACCCGCGCTTGTGAATCTGAGTCCAGCCCAGCGTTTTTCAGGACGTTGAGGATGTCGTCGGTTTTTCCCTGCAAGAACTCTGCCAGCTGCTGTTGGCCGGTCGCAGTATCCAGCGATGACCCCAGCTTGTTGACCTGGTCGATGATGTCTTGCTGCAAAGCTTGGAGCCGCTGACGACCATCAGCGCTAGAGCTCGACGCTTTAAGCAGAGCGTCGGCCAGTTTGTCGTCAGCGTCATTGAGCGCCGAATGATTTTTGGCCAGTGCCTCGTCGAGCCGTTTGGCTGCTTCTGCCCCTGCCCCGCTCAGTCCCGGTGGCGGTGGCGTGCCCGCCGGGGAGGTCGGCGCCGGCGACTCCGGCGGGGGCGGCGGGGGCGGAGGCGCTGCGGGTTGGTCGCGGCCCAGCGCCTGGTTGATTTCGGGCATCGGAGCCGTATCCGGGTTAATGCCCATGTAAGTGAGCTTGGCTCGGTCGAGCTTGGTGAGCTGATCGCGTGAGGTGACCGGAGCCGTTGGGGCCGGGTCTAGTGGCATCGGGCCGCCGGGCGCCGGGCTTTGAGGGAAGGGTGACCCCAATACCTCGGATACTCCGCCGAGCACCTGGGACAGCGCTACATCGGTCCAGCCCGTCATGTTCGGGACGATAAGTCCCGAGTCGCTTTAGCCGCTACCAACAACGCCACATTCACCAAAAACCGGCTACGCCAGCATGTCCACACGGCTTGTCGACTTTTGTTTTCTTTCAAGACACGCCGCACCAGATGCGTCCTGCAACTTCGCACACCTGCGTCAATCAGTCCGGAGATACGGCACACAGGAGTGCCTTAAGCCGGGGAGCCTCGCGACTGTGAGCGTAGCCGGCGAGCCAATCGGCGATCTTAGCTGCAAGCTCCACCGGCAACGATCGCGTGCTCTACATCGGTAGCATCGAGCACCGCGCGCATATCCATCGGCGGCAATGACTTTCGGGTTCGCAGCGGGCCCATCACGGGTTGCGCCTCCTCGATACTTCTCGCCGCACGCCCCTTCCCCGCAGTGGAATCCCCGGCTGCACAAGCAGTAGCCGCCAACACCGACATACGCGCGCGAAAGCCGACGCACCTCTAGCAGGACCAGCCTGGACAAGAGCAGGGTCAAATTGTCACGGTGACGAATCAGCCTGGCGCACGGGGCGCTATTGCAACCCGGGCGGGCGCCGATCATCTGACCGGTGGCGCCGAAGAAGCGGCCTTGCGGCTGGCAGTAAGTACGTCCTGGATTTCCGCAATCTTCATGTCGACGTCTTGCACGACTGCGTGCGTGATGCCCGGATCGTCGGCTAGCTTAGCGGGGATACCGTCGCGCAAGCTGGCCAGCTCGTCGGCGATCCACTTTATTCGACGCGATGCGAACTGGTCGCCTTCGACAAGTGGCATCGCCCGCGAGGCCAACCTGACACCTCTATCAGCGATCCGGGCGCTGCACCCCTTTGGTTCCAATGTTAAATCCCTTCGAGCGCTGCACTTTCCACCAACGCTAGGGCAACTTATCGGCCTAGGCGACGGTCACGGTCAAAATTCCCGCCAGAACTTTGACGCGCGAAGGTTGATCGCCGGCCTTGGGGTAGATCTGCATCGCGACGGGCCATGGGGGCTGTACGCCGCCCGTTGTTGGCAGGCCGTCCCCCGGGTGTGGCTTCTAGTTAGTAGTTAGTGGCCTTCCTGCGGATAGGTTGGTGGCCCCAGAGGACCGGAAGGGTTGTACGGTTCGGGGGTTAAATCGCTGTGCCACATATAAATCCCGGACCCTGGTAACCATTCGTCGTATCCGTAGGGTGGCAGTGGGTTAGAGCCAGGCGGATAGATTTTCGCTCCCGGAAAGGCCGACTGCGGTACCCACACGCCTGTGTTTGGGCCCAACTGGACATATGGGTCTGGATTGCCGCGTTCGTCGACGACCGTTGGTGGCCCTAGGGCTCCGGGCGGATACACCTTGTAGCCGGGGATTTCATCGGATCTGACAAAGTAGTGCGGAACTTTGTCGGGGTCGTCTGCTCCTGACCGGTCCCATATATCAACCCACGGCGGCGAATCAGGAAAGTTGGGCGGGCCCATCCCACCCGGGCCGGCGTCATAGGGCATATGCCGCTTATCACCCGGCTTCCACGTGCGCGAATCCAGCGGCGCAGCAGGTGGTGACTCCTTGCCGTGGCTACCGGAAAGGCGCCCGTAGTCAGCGCTTTGGATGGTGCCGGCTATTTCAGCGTTGCGCTGCTGGAAGTTTTGCAGCAATCCCTTCGCCTGGTTGAGCTGACCCTGCAAAAAGCTGGCGAGTTGCTGCTGCCCTGCGGCGCTACGTGTGCTGGGGGCCAGTGCGCTAACCCCCGCGCGGGTCTGAGCGATCAGGTTGTCCATGCTTCGTGCTCCCGCCGCGGCGGCCTGTCCGGCATGGGTCAGCGCCGGATTGACTTGGCCATCGGCGGCTACCGTGCGGTCTAACGCATGGACCTGATCGGCGTTGGTCGCAGCGTAGGTCGTCGCTGCCTCGCCTTGCCAATTGGCAGCTGCGGCCTGCCCCACTGGCGCTACAGCTGCTCGGCCCGCCATCAACTGCTGCGCCGAAGGCAACGACGCTTCGAGGGGCGCCGCGCCGAAAAGCCGGCGAGCATCACTGAGCACGCGACCTGTCTCGGCCACCAGTCCATCGAGTGACGACATACTGGCCAGTATTACCCAGATCCAGTGCGGCTTCTATCGCCGTCTCCGACTTCGTGCTCATGTGGTGTGCGGGGCGTCGGCGACCGGATCGGCCAACTGCTCGTTCATTCGGTCTCCGGCATGCACGTGCTGGCGTACGAGCGGCGTCGCAGCTTTATTCAATGCTGGGGCTGCGATCCAGGTCAGGGGTGCTGGGGTGCGCGGCGTGCACAGGTCGCTAGTGAGTGCGCGCGCTTGTCTGATATCGAGCCGGACGGCGGACTTTTGTTCGGGCGTGCTCGTGGCATCCAGAAGGAGGGCCCGCGCGCGTTGCTGGACGGCATGGACGTGCTCGCGGCGGGCGAGATTGTCGGGCAAGGCTTGCGCGGCGCGGATGTCTTGTTGGGCTTGAGCCGAAGGTCCGGATTCGGGCATGCCGCACAGTAAACCGCGGGGCTGTGCCGCGCGACAAAGGCTGCGAGGTTTCGCCATGTGTCGGCATGCGGTGGCGACGGCTCGAATATGCCGCGATGAAAGGGCACGGGGAACTTCAGCGCCACACAAGGGACCGTTCGAATGTAGTGTCTAACTTCCGGTTTGGATATTCAGAAGTCGTGCTCGGGACCGGCGAGGCCTTGCTGGTGGTCGTGTTGTTCGAGGGCGAGGCGTTCTCGGGCGCGGACAATTTTGCGTAGGGCATCGGCGCTGGGGTAGCCGAGTTCTTCGACCAGGGCCGGTGTGGGGTTCAGGAGCAGGCTCCATCCGGGTTTGCGGCCGCGGGCGGCCATGCGTTGTTCGGCCGCGGCGGCTTTGGCTTTGGCTTCGGGGCTTTGGGCGGCCATGCGCAGCTCGAGGGTGAGGGCTTTAAGTTCTGCGTCTTTTGTGGCCAGTTCGTCGGCGTGTTCGAACGGTGCTGGGGGGTTGGTTACAAAGTCGTCGAGGGCGGCCTGGTCGCGGTCGCGTTCGTGCTGCAGTCGTGCGTGGTGTTCGGGTAGGCCGGTGTAGAGGTTTTCCACGCGGCGCAGCAGTCCGAGTTGTTTGGGGCCGTTGACGTCGGAGCCTGGACCTGCGCCGGTGGATAACAGTTCAAGGCCGGAGATTTCTGCGGTGCGCGACGGCACGGCTAGTCGTAGTAGCAGTTGGTCGTGGGTGAGGTCGCGGGCGGCCAGGATGTCGATGCCGTAGATGGTGGCGCCGATGGGTTCGAAGCGGCTGGCGCCGCGGTCTTTGCCGGCGGTGTAGGCGCGCCGGCAGGCCGCAGCCAGTGCGTGGGAGGCGGGGACGCGCTCGGTGTAGGTGGTGTCTGCGACGGTCAGCCGTGGTGGCCCGCCGGCGGAGGCATGCGCGGCGGCTGCCCTGGCGAATGGAGTGAGCTCGTCGATGGCGCGTTGTTTGTTGGGAATCGCGCGCTCGAGCACACTGACTTGCCAGTCGCGGTTGCGCACCGATTGACTGTGTGCGCGCTGCAGGGCGGTGAGGCGTTTGACGGTGTCGTCGAGTTCAACTTGGTGTATGTAGCGCGGGTCGCCGGTGGCGATGGCCTTGGTTTCTGCGGCGGCGGTCCCGATGTCACCGCCGGAAAGGTCGTCGATCTCGATATCGAGGACCTCGTTGCGGCGCATCTGTTCGATGAACAGCGTTTTGGCTTGGACTTTTTGCCACATGACGGTGTCGTAGGAGCCTTCGGTGACGTAGATGAAGATGTCGATGCCGTCGAGGTTTTGGTTGCCTTGGCGCTGAATGCGGCCTTCGCGTTGTTCAAGGTCGCGCGGGCGCCATGGCACGTCGACGTGATGCAGGGCGGCGGCTCGGGCTTGCACGTTGACCCCGGCGCCGATTTTCTCGGTGCTACCGATCAGCACTGAGACGTCTCCCCTAATGCACTGGGCGAACAGCGTTTTGATCTCTTGAAGATTTTTTGCCTCGTGGACGAAGCGGATCGCGGCTGCGGGCATGCCGCGCGCCACGAGTTCGTCTTTGATCGCCTGATAGATGGTGAACTGGGCGGGGTCTTTGGATGGGGTGCCGCGGTCGCAGAACATGATCTGCAGTGCCCCGGTGCCGGCCGGCGCGCCGGTGTCGGGATGGGTATAGGCGCGATGCGCGTGGCGGTAATGGACACGCATGGCTGCGTCGGCGACTGCGCAGGCGCGGCTGTGTCGGGGTTTGGGCAGGTGGGCCAACCGTGGATCCAACGACACGTTGCGCCCGTCGTTGCTGATTTTGAGTGGGTTGTCGCGTCGGGGATTGCGTGAGTCGAGATGATCGAGGCGGTAGCCCAAGTCGGTAATGAAGTCGACGACTTCGATGTCGGGGTGCAAGCTGATGATTTGGCGTTGCCCGGTGCGAAGCGGCGGCAGCTCGACGGGGACTTGGTCGCGGGTGACGACGTCGGTGTAGACCGAGGACAGCGCCAGCAGGGCGGGCAGGTTGGTGAACTTCCCTACTCGCGTGACGGGCCGCAGCTTAGTGCCCGTGGTGTTGACCTCGATGGTGGTGGTGGTCGCGGTAAACGCCGCACCCCAGTCCCCCAGGTCAGCGACCCCGGCGTGCTCTAAAAGGTCTGGCCGCAAGTAGGTTTGCATGACCCATAGCTCGCCTAATGAGTTGCTGATCGGTGTGCCGGTGGCGAAGGTCGCGACCCGTTCGACAACCCGGTGCGCGGGAATGCCTTTGGCCAGCGCCTCGTCGCGGCGCCGCTGGCGCAACACGGTGAGTTTGAGGGCGAGGTCCTCGGCACGTTGCGATGCGTTGGGGCACGATAATTCTTCAATGTTGCAGGTGCGGCCCAAGTTCTTGTACGTGTCGGCCTCGTCGATCATCAGATAGTCACAACCGGATTCCTCAAACCGCAACCCAGTGTCTTTGGTGTTGGCGGCTACAAGTTTTTCTAGCCGCGCCTTGGCGCTTTTGATGGCGAGTTCGATGCGCTTTTTGCTGCGGTCGGCTTCGGCGGATTGGAGTTGTTCGCGCAATGTATCGAGCTGGTTTTCGATGTAGTCGACGCGCATATCCGTGGAGACGTTGATCGCGGTGAACGCCGACTGCGGGATGACAACGAGATCCCAATCACTTGAGGCGGTTTGGGCGATGAAGCGGCGCCGTCCATCAGCGGTGGTGGCCGCTGAGCCGAGCAGAATCTTGGCGGCCGGATACCACTGTTGGGCTTCGCGGCCAACTTGTTCGGTGATCGCATTGGGTACCACGAGCCAGGGTTGGCGTACCAACCCCAGGCGCCGCAGTTCCAGCGCTCCAGCGACCATGCTTCCCGTCTTGCCCGCTCCGACAACATGATCCAAGAGAACGGCGGGCTCGGAGATGATGCGCGCGGCGGCGTTGCGCTGGTAGAAGTGCGGCGTGAAGTGATCCGACATGCCAGGAAAACGCATGTGTGAGCCGTCGTAGGCAGGCGCGCGCCGCGAGTTGAAGCGCCGGTTGTATTCGGCGACCAGGGTGTCGCGGCGGGTCTCGTCAGACCACAGCCAGCGGGTGAATTCCTCGCTGATTTTGGCCATTTTGGCTTGGGCGGCGAAGGTGGCCTGCAGGTCGAGGACACCGTCGTCGTTGTTGACGAGGACGGCTTTGGAGTTGCAGGCGGCCTCGAGCAGGCTGACCGCGTCGCAGCCGCGTCGGTCGGTTCCCCATTCGTCGGTCATCAGCCGGCCGTGGCGTTTGTAGGAGGCAACGTCGACGACCCAGCGCCCGCCGATGTGTTCGGCGACCACACCGGTGGCGTCGAATGTTTTCTCGGCGAAGGCGGCGACGACTTGGGCCGGGATCCACGGTGCCCCGGGGCGCATTTTGATGTCTTGGGCTTCACGCTGGGGCGGCAGCACCTGTTGCAGGGCGGCGGCGTAGTCGTTGTAGATCGGGTTGGTTTCGGCCGCATCGAGCGCGCGGGCGAGTTTGGTGCGCACGTTGCCGGACAGGGCACTCACGGCGGGGACGAGTTCGTCGGGGTCGTCGAGGCTGGGATAGACCAGTCCAGCGATCAGGTCACGGGCGTCGTCGACTTCGACTTCTAGCAGGTTGGCGATTAGGTCGACGTCGACGCGCTGGGTGCGGTCCAGGCACACCGCCAACGCTTCTTCGGGGGTGTCGGCGGTGGCGCGCTCCAGCGGCGGGGTGAGCAGGTCGGTGGAAAAGATGGGCGATTTCTGGGCGGAGCCGGTGTCTTCGTCGAAGATTTCCAATGAGGCGACCAGTGCCCATCCGGGGTCGTGGCGCATTCCGCCGTCGAGGTGACGCCGCTTCTTGTAGGGCGCGGGCGCTTCGGAGGCCTCGGTGTCCCATTGCGCGGCGACGTCGTCGGGCACGGGCCCGGTGTAGGGGCGCTCGGGGGTGCCTTCGGCGGTGCGCCAGGCGGTTTCGGCGGCGGCCAAGCGCTGATCGTGGCGTTCTTGGGTGACGGTGGGATAGACCCAGGTGAACCGGTTGAGGGGGCCATGCTGGCGCACGTAGTTGTCGTAGAGGGTGTTGAGGTGTCCGCGGAGCTGGTCGCGCTCGGCGGCGGGCTGGCCGTCGCGTTGGGAGGCGATGAGGCTGACGGCGACGTCGCGCAGGCCGATGAGTTCGCGGGTTTCTGCTAGCAGCGTTTTCGGGGTTTTGTGGGGTTCCCATTGGTGTCCGGCCCAGTATTCGATGCCGCGGTTGGCCTCGCTGTAGCGCAATGTGTAGAGCGGGGTGTCCTCACCGCGGTCGGCCGCGGTGATCAGGCCGGGGTCGAAGACGTCTGCGGAGACCTCGGTGAGTTCAGCCGGCGTGGCGGTTAATCCGAGCCCGTGCTTCATGGCCGAGTCGATGAGCAGGTGTAGCCGGTCGTGCAGCTGCTCGGCGAGCTCGGTGCCGCTGGTGCCGCTGGTGCCGCTGGTGCCGCGCACGACGAGTTGGTGGGAGCCGTTGAGTCCGCGGCCCAGGTGCATCTGGCCGAGCACGTTGTGGGGGTTGGCGACGAAATGGGAGTTGATGTGCAGGGTTTCGCCGGCGCCGGTGTCGGGGTCGGTGAGTTCGATGGCTTCGGTGTTGATCCAGGCGGGCAGTTCGTCTGGGGAGGGGGTTCGGGGATCGCGGCGGCGCAGGATGAGCAGGTCGGTGACGACCTCGGTGCCGGCCACCCGCGTAAACGCCTTCGACGGGAGCCGGATCGCGCCGATGAGGTCGGCTTTGGCCGAAATGTCACGCCGGGCGACCGATTTCGCCGCATCCAGGGTGTAGCGGCTGGTCAGCACAGCCACGTATCCACCGGGGGCAATCAGCGCGAGGGATTTGACGATGAAGTGGTTATGGATGGAGTGACGGGCGGGGTTGTGGGCGGGGTCGGTGACCGCGTAGCGGCCGAAGGGGACGTTGCCGACGGCGGCGGCGAAGCTGTTTTCGGGGACGTGAGTGGATTCGAAACCTTCGTGGCGGATCTGGGCCGATGGGTAGAGCAGGGCGGCGATGGCTGCGGTGGTGGCGTCACTTTCCACACCAACCATGACTGCCTCATCGGGGGCGTGAGCGATGAATGTTCCTGCTCCGCAACCTGGTTCGAGGACCTTGCCACCGCTAAACCCGGCCCGACCTAGTGCTTCCCACACCACGGCGGCGATGGCGGGATCGGTGTAGTGGGCGTTGAGGATGGAGGCCTCTGCCTGGCGGTATTGGTCGCGATCGAGCAACTCGGCCAGGGTGTCCCGTTCGGCGGTGAGGTCGCTGGCGCGGGGGTCGAACACCTGGGGTACCGCACCCCAGCCTGACCAGGTGGCCAGGACACGTTGTTCGGCTGGGGTGGCCGGCCGCTGCGCGTCTTGCAGGGCGCGCAGCAGCTGGACGGCGGCAATGTTGGCGCGGATGCGTGCTTTGGACCCCGATGGCACCAGGGTGTCGAGGCTTGCCGGAAAATCGGTGGGGCTGGTGAATTCTTCTATCCGCTGCTCGGCGGCCGGAGTCGGTTCGTCTGATACAGCCGGGCTTTGTACGGTGCCCGCCGGCGGGTCGATTGGCTGGTGGGCTGGTGTGCGCGGGTTCGGCCGCGGCAGCGGGGCGCCGCCGGGGTCAATCGAGCGCGGATCGGTGGGCTGATCGGCCTCATCGAACAGTGAGGGCTGGGCGTTTACCGCTCGGGTATGCCGTCGTCGCGCAGATCGGTGTAGACCATCTGAGCCAGCGTGCTCGTGAGCGGATCGTCCGGGCCGCTCGGTAGGGGCAGGCCATCCTCGGCCCGGGCGGCTAGCAGGTATCCGGCCTTGATCCGAAACACCGCCGAGTAATTCGGGTCCGGCCACAGATCCGCGATCAGCGCCTCGATGTTCTGGCTGGGGTCGCTGCGATACTGGGGCCGGGTCCAGCGTTGATCCCAGGGCACCTGACTGCGATCGGGCGCTGGGTCGTTGTGCTCCCCCCACAGGTTGCTGGGCTGGCCGTCCTCGGTCGGGATCTGCTCGTAGAGCTCGTTGTTGAGCACGATCTCCATCGCCTGGCTGCGTGCGGTGTTCAGCATCCCTGCCTTGGTCAGGTAATCCGGATGCTCGCCGCGGCTGCGGGTCCACGCCCCTACCGCCTGGGCGCCCATCTCGGCCGCCAGCTCGGCGACCTGGTAGCTGATCCTGGCCGCCTGGCTGTCCAGGAATGTCTCGCGTTGGGCTGGGCTCCACTGCGGGGGCAGCTCGAGCGGGCCCGCGTAGGCCTCCGCCACGATCTGGCGTATCTCTGGGCTCGTCACCACCACCGTCCCCGCCGAAGATGTCGAACAGACCCGGCTGGTGTGGATCTGGCCGCGTCCTCCGTGCCATATTGTGCGCTCCGATCGGCTCGAGTCGGGGTCGGGGTAACCGTGGTTAGCCATAAACTGGCGCAGCCGACGCTCAGCGACCCGTCTTCGTGCCGCAGCCGAGCGTGCATCGGGGGAGGTCATGTCGTTGTGCCGCAGTCGAATAATGTCGGGGTGAAGATCTTCCGGTTGGACCACGAGACCTCGGTACGCGCCGCGTAGGCGCCGCTTTGCGATGTGGCAGATAGGATTTCGACTCGGTCCCAGTCGCGCAGCTCGATGTCATACAGGGTGTTTGCGCTCATTGGGTTGCCTTTCGGTTACTGGGATCGGGGGCAACTGCCTGGTGGTGCAACCATGGGGGCACGATTTGCGCCAGTGGCGGTGCGGATGTGAATGCTGCAGGAGGTCAGCTGCCGGACAAGGCGCAAGTTGTGACCAACCTTGCCTAGTGCGCGCGCATAGTCATCGGGGTTGACGTAAACGCGGATGCGGCGCTGTTCAGGGTTGATGACTTCGGCGATCGCAGACTTGATTCCCAGTGCGTTGATCACGTACCTGGCAGTGTCGCTGTCGTAGGCGATGATGCTGACATGTTCGCCGCAGAGGCGCTTTTCGACGTCGGCGATACGCAGGCCGCCCCACCCGATACAGACGGCGACCGCGTTGATCCCGCGAACACGTGATCGGACCGCGACTTTAGCCAACAGTCCGGGCTCGCGTGCGACCGCAATGATTTCGACGGAGCCGTTGGCCAGTTCGGGCACCCGAGCTGTCAGCGCCGCTCGAACGGGACATGTGATCATCGGATGGCGCCCTTTCAACGTGGCGCCGGCTGGCCGTCCGAGGCGCTGAAAGCGGCTTCCAGGGCGGCGATTTCGCGGTCGGCGGGGTTGGCGGCCGCCGTCCAGGTGACCTCGCGGCCTTCACGGCCACCGCGGGTCAGCAGGCCTTGACGCTCAAGGCCGCACAGCACCCGGTAGATCTGCTCGTGGATCGGGGCGCAGGATATCGCGACCCCCGCGACCGGCACGTCAGGCGCGTGCAGGCGCAACTGTGCCGTCGTGAGGGGCCGTTGCGCGATGCGGAGTTGGGCGAGCAGGTCGTCGCGCAGGACGCGGGTGGCTGCGCTGCTGCTAGGCACTGGCCTTCTCCCTTAGCGTCGCACTTGCCCTGGACGCGGGTTTAGCCGCTTGTCGGCGGCGCAGGTCGCGCTGGGTGGCCGCGAAGTGCACGGCCTGACGGATTTGCAGGGACCGCAGCCGTAGCGCTGGGGGTTGGTTTCGGTAGCGGGCGATGACCTCGCGTAATTGCGCTCGAGCGGCCTTGAGGGCGGCGACGTCACGGGCGCCGGGCATGGCCACGCTCGCCCACACCCCATCGGTAGCGCCAAATCTGAGGGCGTTCTGGGCGCAGGCGACGATGATGGGGCAGTTGGTGCAGATCGCTGCCGACTCTCGCTCCCCGCTATATCCCCTGAACCAGGTGTCGGGGTCTTCGTACTCGCACAGGCCGGTGTCGGCTCGCAAGGGTCGGATGGTGGTCACGGCGCTCTCCATTCCTAATTATACCTGTGCATCATATTGTGTATGTTGTGTACTGACTACGTTTATAGCTGCTCATGCGCTGATAGGCAACATCAGTGCAGATGAAGGTTTCGGCAGAGTAAGTCGACACAGTTCAAGGGCGTACAGCGTATTGGCACCCCTGCGCATCTGCTGCGCGAAACCATGCTTTTCTGCCTTAAACAGGCTATTTCTGTGCATCTCTCGCGTGGCACATCTGTTGGGATCCCGTGTCCGACCGTGGCTGAACGTGGTCAACTTCTATAGTTAACTTGCAAGTATCCGAGAGGTCGTCGGTCGACGACGGCGGCGACGATGGCGAAGGACACGGTGAGCACCAAGGCGACTCCACCTGGCGAGAGCCCGCTAGAGCGGGTCGGCAAGGCCGTTGCCGACCGCCGAGTCGAAGTTGGGCTGGAAACGCAGCGAGAGCTAGCTGACGCGGCGAATGTGTCGCTGAACACGGCCGCGTTGCTTGAGCGCGGCAAGTCATTTCCTCATCGGATCAACCGCGTGAAGTTCGAAGATGCCCTGCAGTGGCCGCGCGGCACCCTCGATGCGCTACGCCGCGGTGAGCCCATCCCGCAGACCCAACCGCGCCCGGCAGCGGCGCTCACGGCGCAGCCCTCGTTCGAGTCGGTGTCGACCGATCCGCGCACCACGTTGCAGGCCTTGGGAATCGCTAAGGCGATAGCGGCGATATCTGCGATATGCGCACAGATTCTGGTGCGCCACAGCAACAGTGCACAGGCGAAGGCAACGCTGCGCGACCTCGACGATCAACTGTTGCAGTTAGAGTCGCTCATTGTCGCGAGTCTGCCGCACGTGCGCGGAAAGTCGTTTAGCGAGACCATGTCGGCGCTGACCGAGCTGCACGAGTATCGCGACGTCATCCGCGACGCCGCCGGGGACGCGCAGGCCTCGACCGAAACTGCTACGCCATCGGCCGGCGCGCCACGTACGAGGCTGGCATCGGCGAAATCCTGACCGGCACACCGGATTGCTGGGCTTCTACGCACTGCGTTGGGCTGATGGCGAGCATGACGTGCCCTGCTTCGGGAAAGATCAGGTCTCCGGCTTCGACGTTTCCATGAGCTACCTTGGCGCCCTGGTGAATCTGGGTGTATGTGTCGGGACCCAAGGTGATGCCGGCCTGAGCGTAGGACCAGTGAACCAGGCCGGAGCAGTCAAATTGGTTGGGCCCCTTGGCCCCCCAGACATAGGGGCACCCCAAGCGGGTTAGTGCGGCTTTGACCGCGATGCGCGCTAATGGCCCTCCCCCAGCGATCGCGGCGTCGTGGTCACCGGCGAGTTCGGGGTTGGTGTGGTGGTGGTTTCGGGTAAGCCCGGACAGGGCGGTGTCGAGGCCGGGGATAGAAAGTGGGCTGCCCACTCCCCCGCCGGCGGCGCCCAGGCCGCCCATCGGCATGCCACCGGTCATGGCGCCGGCGCCCATCGGCATCGCGCCCATCCCTGCGCCGTAGCCGCCGGCACCTCGCCCGATCAACGCCGCCAGCTCCATATTGCGCCGCTCACAGATGCGCAACAGGGCCTTGGCCCGATCCAGCTGGCTTTGCAAATGCGTCACCAATTCCCGCTTGCCTGCCGGGGTTCCGGTGGCAGGAGCGATCGCGGCCACCCCCGAACGGGTATCGGTGATCACCCCATCCATGCCCCCGCCACCCGCGGCAGCAGCCTCTCCCACGCCGGTCAGCGGCGGGCCGGTCCCCGCGTCGGCGGCGATGGTGTGATCCAGGGAAAATAGCTGCCCAGTGTTGGCAACGCCGTACCCGGTGGCCGCCGCACCACCCCAGCCTGCGGCGGCGGCCTGTCCCGCGCCTGCCACAACCTGGCGACCCGTCACCAGTCCCGACGTTGATGACCAACCCCCGTTAATCATCGGCGCCGCCCCGAAAAGCCTGCGCGCATCGCCCAATACACGGCCAGCCTCAGCCACCACCTCATCGAGCGACATACCCGGCAGTATCACCTAAACCGCGCCCACGCGGCTATCACCAGCACCAACTTCGCCGCTCAGTAACCCTTCGGCGGTCGTGTGGGATCGGCCTGCTGGATGTTGGCTGCCAGATTCGACGCGTCAGCTGCGACGCAATAGCGGCCGCGGGCGTAGTTGATGAACGCGCACGCTTCGGATACGTCGTCGAATCGGCTACTTGCTGTGCCCGGCTGGTGATACTGCCGGAACGTTGCACCGGTGAATTGGAACGACCCTCCGCTGGGATCTCCCCTCTGCGCGTTGGCATCGGTGTGGTTTATGGCGTCGTTGCGGTATCCGGATTCACGTTTAGCCACCAGCATCATCCCGGCTTCCCACCGGGCACGTGCTACGGGATCATGAACGCCTTCGATGTCGAGGGCTTTGCGGATCGCCGCGCGGACGCGGTCGGCCCCTGGACCTGCGGGCTCGGCGGCCAGGTTCAATCCCTGATCCGGCTCGGGGTTGGTGTGGTGGTGGTTTCGGGTAAGCCCGGACAGGGCGGTGTCGAGGCCGGGGATAGAAAGTGGGCTGCCCACTCCCCCGCCGGCGGCGCCCAGGCCGCCCATCGGCATGCCACCGGTCATGGCGCCGGCGCCCATCGGCATCGCGCCCATCCCTGCGCCGTAGCCGCCGGCACCTCGCCCGATCAACGCCGCCAGCTCCATATTGCGCCGCTCACAGATGCGCAACAGGGCCTTGGCCCGATCCAGCTGGCTTTGCAAATGCGTCACCAATTCCCGCTTGCCTGCCGGGGTTCCGGTGGCAGGAGCGATCGCGGCCACCCCCGAACGGGTATCGGTGATCACCCCATCCATGCCCCCGCCACCCGCGGCAGCAGCCTCTCCCACGCCGGTCAGCGGCGGGCCGGTCCCCGCGTCGGCGGCGATGGTGTGATCCAGGGAAAATAGCTGCCCAGTGTTGGCAACGCCGTACCCGGTGGCCGCCGCACCACCCCAGCCTGCGGCGGCGGCCTGTCCCGCGCCTGCCACAACCTGGCGACCCGTCACCAGTCCCGACGTTGATGACCAACCCCCGTTAATCATCGGCGCCGCCCCGAAAAGCCTGCGCGCATCGCCCAATACACGGCCAGCCTCAGCCACCACCTCATCGAGCGACATACCCGGCAGTATCACCTAAACCGCGCCCACGCGGCTATCACCAGCACCAACTTCGCCGCTCACGCCTCCCAGCGCTCCCAGCTGTGAGCGTTGCCGTGGGGTGCGTTTGGCTTTCGGCTCGCCGGTGTTGACGCCGACAACCACCACCTGCGATATCGAACGGTGCCACCGAAACCGCTTGACGCCCAACATAATTGAGTGTGGCTGAGCGTGCAGTATGCCACGCCACCTCGATGGATGGGTCAGCTTTCCACGGAAAACTGACCCTCGCGATGCTATGTGAGCAACTTCCTGAGCTGGCCGACCAGTGTCCTGGCTCCTTTATCGCCAAGTTGATCGCGCAACGCTATCGCCAGGGCGCGTGGATCCGCGTCGAACTTTCGAAGCGCCCGCGTCACCGAGCGCAGCGGCGGCGCCGTTGGTTCGTCTCGTGCCGCCGAATCCGAATTGCCGTCTTCGGTTTCATTGGCGGTGTTGGCCCCTTCACTGCGCCGGCCGCGAGCGGCCTTCCACCGGGCCACCTGCTGTGCGAGCGGAACCTGGGCAAGTGAACGCGCTTCGCGAATCGCCAGATCGCCCCTGCGGGTGGCTTCCTGAAGATCGGGTGCCAGTTTGAGTAGCGCGCGCCGATGTGACACCCACGTCTTGCTCTTACGAAGATGTTCGGCCGCGGCGTCAGCGCTGCCGTACTCCCCCACTAGCCTCTCGACAGCTTTGGCTTCCTCGATCACGTCGAATCCCGAGCGGTCGACGTTCTCGGAGATTACAGCCGTGAGCAGCGTTGCGCGATCATTGGCGAGTTCGTCTTTGATCACGATGTCGAGCTCGGGTCGGCCGAACTTGTGCGCGGCGGCCAACCGCCGGTTGCCGATGATTACTACCCACCGCGCCGAAATCGTGGTCTCGGGGTAGATGTTTTGAAATGCTCCTCGGGTGACAACAACTACGGGCTGTAGTTGGAAGTCAACGATGGAGGCCAACTCGTCGAGGTCACCGACCGAATCGCGCGGGTTGTGTGGGTTGCCGACCAGGTCTCGTAGAGCCACCGACCGCGACAGGCCCGACCGTGGGGCGACGACGGGAATCTTCGCGTTTCCGTCAACAGATGAGTTGTCGCCAACAGCATCGACGAGATCATCGAATGTCTTGACACCACCGCGCCCCAT
Organism: Mycobacterium europaeum; assembly: GCF_034555895.2. Taxonomy (NCBI): domain Bacteria; kingdom Bacillati; phylum Actinomycetota; class Actinomycetes; order Mycobacteriales; family Mycobacteriaceae; genus Mycobacterium; species Mycobacterium europaeum. The sequence goes on along the minus strand of NZ_CP157315.1, from coordinate 5,574,940 downwards.
TACCGGACTCCTACCATGTTCAGTTCGTCGGCGAGCTTGTAGAAGTCAGCCGCCGCGTTGGCCGCCGAGCCACTCTTCTTGTACTGGGTGACCACGACGCCCTCGCTGCAGGCATTCGTGTGAATCTTGTAGTGCCGCACTACCGTCTCGGCTAAGGGCCATCCCTGTCCGCGAATGAACTTCTGCGTTTGCTTTAACCAGTGTTCGCCATCGCGCGGGTCCCAATCATTGATGAAGACCCGGTAGGGGATGTTGCGCGGTTCGAGAAGCTTACGGATCGTGCGCGCGGTTGGGTCGAAGCACATCGGCGCCGGCAGCACCGGGACGATCGCTTCGGCGGTGACGTCGAGGACGGTCCGCAGTGCATCGGCGGAGTATCCGTCACCTAGACCATCTCGAGAGGAGTCCGCGTCGAGGTCGAACCAGCCGGCGGTATCGACGTAGACCTCGACAATACCGGGCAGGTTGTTGAGCTGCTGCAGCCATTCGAGGGGATCGTCGTGCGCTTGGACAAGATGGAAGGGGAGTGCGTCGACCCGGTTGGCCCACCATTTTGCCGACCCCTGCGGGTCTATCGAGACCGCAGCCACCGGCGAGAACGCGTCGGGCTCGAGATATGCGGTCAGTTTTTGGGCTCGTACGGCGGCCAGATTGACGGTCGCGGTGCTCTTGCCGACACCGCCTTTTTGGTTCAAAACAGTGACAACTTTAGTCATGGGGAGAAGACCTTGGTGCGCTTGGGCCGCGGCTGCGGCCCACTCCGGGAACCGGCCGCCAGGAAATACGTCGCTGACCGAACGACCGCCCCTCAGACACGCTGAATTGTGCATTACATCTCGCCAGTTTTCCGCGGAAAACTGCCCAGATCCAACCGGAGATCGCATGCCGTCTTTCGCGCCTTCCCGGTCCGTCAATCACATCAGCGAGTCCATGACTTGCGTCGATTGACGAGCGACAGGCCAGTTTTCCGCGGAAAACTGGACATGCCGGGCTCAGATCATCACCCCAAAAGTCACGCGATTCCGCCGCGGCAGTGAGTTGTGCGCGCGCCTCATCGACTCGCCGCTCCCGATGGCATCCGGCCACATCATGACGTTGGCCGGCAGCCGCCGCCGAGAGGGTGACCACTTCCTCGGGCACTCGTGGATCGGGGCGTTGATTGCGCCGGGGCCCCGCACGACGTAGGAGTCGAACCGGCGGCATCCGCTGGCATGCACAACCGGGTCCACCCACAAAGCGCCCCCATAGTCGTTCGCACGTGCACCGACGCTTGACGACCTCACCGACACCGTCGGTCGACGGTTCACGGCGCACCAGCACCTAGTGCTTGTGCCGCCACGTTGTTGGGCACGCCACCGCCGACCTCTCGCGCGGCGGCGTCTACCGAACCTAGTGCTTGCGCCGCGGCGTCGGTGGCTGCGCCACCGCCGGCTTCCGGCACCGCGCCCTCTCCTGCGCCCCGCGCCGCGCTGCCTTCCGCGCCTAGTGCATCCGCGCGTGGCGCTGCCTGCGCGTCGGCAGACTTCAACACCGCGCGCACCTCACCGACTTTGACTCCCGCCAGTTCAGCGATCGCAGTGAGGCTTTCACCACGGCCTTGCATCCGGGCCACCGCTGTCGCGCCAGCCTGGCGGTGTTCGTGACGGCGCCGCTCCCCCTCTGCGCGTATCTCGAGGATACGGTTGCGCTCCCACTCGTCGACGGCGACCAGCCGCCCAATCTCGACGAGAAACGACGCAGCGTCATCGACATTTTGACGCTCACGCTCCAGACGTGCCTCGTTGGCCTTATGCTGCGCCTCCCGGACACGCTTGCGCGCCGCCGATTTCGAATTGATGTTCACCACGTGGGAACCATAGGACACACCCATCGTCGCGCTCTACCAACCTGACCAACATCATCTGTGTCCCCATTTGTCCGCACCCACTGTCGCCAAATCAACTGCCCACCAATGCAACACATCCGCACCGATCCGCACCACTCACCACAACCACCTGTCCGATCCGGGAAACGGTCGGGTGCGCTCGTTCACGCGCTACGACACACTTATGCCAACGAGACCCGTACCACAGCAGCCTGAAACCCGCTATCTGCACTGGTCGGCACGCGGTGGTTTCGCTTGGTGTGCGATGGCGCTATATGACCAGCTCAGACACCCCTTCTGGACCTCAACCAGAAGGGCTTGACCGCTCTCCTAAAGCCGGTCTCGCAGATTCGACCCCCTGACCGCACTCGACGGTGCATTTCCGATCGAATGTCGCACTGCTGGTAGCGGGAATCGAGAACTATGCCTCATGATCTCGGTATGACCTGCCGGCCAGTACCAACGGCGGGAGACGGGGTTGGAGACGATGACTATAGAAAATGCGTCGGTCATGCTCACCGCTCATGAAGTTCGAGCAATGACCGGAGTTCCGGTCTCAACGCTGCATGATTGGGCGGCCAGGCGGGAACGTGGGATTGATGCGCCTGGTCCACATCACCTCAGGCTTAGCGATCGGCACCGTCGATGGTTACTGGATGACGTCAAAGATTGGCTGGAATCGACTCGGGTGTAGAGCGATTCGCCCTCACCCACGACTTAGCACAACCGCAAATTTTGAGCTAACGATCAAGCTTGCACACGCTCACTGCTGGCTGCAGGCACTGATCCTCAATTCCCCCAACGTCATTCCGGAGGAATCTTGGCCATAAAGCGCCGCGAGACGAAGGACGGCGTGCGTTATGACGTCCAATGGCGCCTACCGGATCGTTCGAAGCGCAAGAAGAGCTTCCGAACAGAGCGGGAGGCGCGCCAGTTCGAAGCAAGGCTCGTCACCGACAGCGCCGCGGGCGTCAGGGTGGACCCACGCGGCGGCAAAATCCTGCTCCGCAACGTCTATCGATCGTGGCTAGCCTCCCGACCCGACCTGAGCGCGAAAGTCCGCCGCGGATACGAAGACAACTGGAGGCTGCGTATCGAGCCACAGTTTGGTTCGTGGCCGATCGCAAGAATCGACCACGAGTCGATCCAACGATGGGTGAATGCCATGTCAGCGTCGGGTCTCGGACCGCGGACCGTGAGGTGGACGCACTCGGTCCTCAAGATGACCCTTGACCGCGCCGTCGAGGAAGACCAGCTCCTCGGCAAGAACCCCGCATCACGCACCAAATTCCCACCGATGCGGCAAGCCACACACGTCTATCTAACCGTCGGCGAAGTCGCAACACTTGCCCAAACATGCGGCGCTCAAGGTGACGTCGTCTTGCTCCTGGCTTACACAGGCCTACGATTCGGTGAACTCACCGGCCTCAATGTCGAGGATGTCGACCTGGGCGCTCGTCGAATCCGTGTTCGCCGGTCGATGACCCAAGTCGGCGGCAAACTCGTTGAAGGGAACCCGAAATCGCAAGCCGGCCGACGTTCTGTCCCAATCCCCGAGCGCTTGATGCCGGCACTTAAGGCGCGGCTCGACGCACGACCCTGTGGCGCGCCGGCGATCGCGTCGCCGAAGGGTTCCCGGCTGAGCCTGGAGAACTGGAAGCGTGCGGTCAACTGGCGGAAGTCTGTGACTGAGATCGGCCGGGACAACTTGCGTGTGCATGACCTACGGCATACCTACGCATCGCTGTCACGACGGGCCGGCGCCGACTTGCGACTCCTGCAAAAGGCAATGGGCCACGCATCAATCACCGTGACCGCACACACCTACGCGGATCTCTTCGACGACGAGCTTGACGACATCGCAACCGCGCTTGACTCGCTCGACGATACTTTTCGTGCGGGCCGCAGCTGATCCGGTTTGGCCCTGTTTCGTCCCATTTCTCAGGGATCGAGGTGGCGGCAAGGCTGTCTGGCAATCGCACGGGAAGGGAGACCCAATCGTTAGACCCCGGCCTCAAGCCAGGTTGGCGAGGCCGGGGCCATTCGACTAGAGCGCAGACCCGGAGGTCATCCCCAACGCTGGTCCCGAAGCCGTTTGTTTAACCGGCCGCATCGGAGCGCACTTCATCAAGTGTAAAGGACTCAAACCCAATTGAGCGGAGGCCACACGCCCCCGCTGAACACAGCCGACCCCGGGGTTATGCGACGGTCAAGTCCAGGGACGTGGTGTACGACGTCGTCGTGTGATTCTTCGACTTGGTGGTTTAGGCGGTCAGTGCCGCCGGGGTGTCCTCCTGTTCTGTTGATGGCGTGTGGTCGGCGCGGGATTTGCTGAGGACGTCGAGGCCGAGGTAGCGGCGGGATTCGGCCCATTCGTCGTGTTGTTCGGCCAGCACCGCGCCGACGAGGCGGATTAGGGCGTTGCGGTCGGGGAAGATTCCGACGACGTCGGTGCGCCGGCGGATTTCCTTGTTGAGTCGTTCTTTTATCCGGCCCTCGGGGGCGGGTCAACCCGTCGGGGTGGGATGTTCATCGATCGAGGCGCTGGAGGTGGTCGGTAAGGGCGTGGGCGACGCGGTCGTGGCGGGCGGCTTCGTCGGTCCAGCCGCGGCACTCGGCGTCGGTTCTGAGGGCCTGGACGTCGGCGAGTTGGTCGGTGAGCGTGTCGCGGAATTCGGGGGCGGTGACGTAGTTGTCGCAGGTTTCGCAGATGTTGGCATAAGGGCACGCGCCCGCGGATTCGTGGCGAGCGCAGTATCCGTGTGCAACGCGGGTTTTCAGCATTTCACTGTGCAGCCAGCCGACCTTGTCGGGCAGGATCGGTTTGCCGACCGGGGTGAGGGTGAACTGGCGGCGCATCTTGCCCATCGCTTCGTCGTAGGCCGCGCGCAGGGTGGGCGAGGCCAGGGTGGCGTAGCGGATCGTCATTTGTGGAGTGACGTGCCCGAGTAAGGACATCAAGGCCTGCAGACTCATCCCGGCGTTGGCGAGTTCGGTGGCCCAGGTGTGGCGCAACTGATGTGGAGTGACCATCAGGACGCCGCCGTCGGGACGGTGCAACCCGGCGGATTCAGCGGCGGTGAGCAGCCCGTTGCGCAGCCGGGTGTAGCCCAGGCGGCGTCCGTGCCGGGTGAACAGAAAGTCGGTGAGCACGCCGGTGCGTGGGTGCGGCAGCGGCCGGTGCGTGCCGCGGAGGGCGACCCACTCGTCGAGCGCGGCGAGGGTCGCGGCGGAGAGCGGGACCATGCGTTCGGTGGCGAGCTTGCCCAGTGGCACCTTCAGCCAGGTTCCGGCCGGTCCGTAGTCGATGATGCTGCCCAGTTCGAGGTCGAGCAGTTCCCCCGCCCGCAGGCCGGCACCACGCAGCACGGTCAGGCCGATGCGGGCGAACGGATCCTGCAGGTGGGCAACGGCGTTCATCACTGCCGCGTCCACATCGGGTGCTAGCGCGCGTGGCAACGGCTGGTCGAGTTTGGGGACGTCGGCGGCGAATACCAACCGCCGTGGTGGGGCCTGCGCCCAGCCCCAGGCGGTGATGTCGTCGAGCAGGTTGCGCAGACTGAGCACTGCCGACTGGGCCACCGCGGCCGAGACGGTGCGCCCGGCGCCCGCGGCGGCGCGCTGACCACGCCAGCCCCGGGTGCGATTCCATTTCAGGTAGCCCTCGATGCAGCTCCGGTCGAGTTCACGCAGGCTGATGACGTCGGGATGGTGAGCGGTGAGGTATTCGGCGAAGGGCAGCAGGTCGTTGATCAGCGACTCGACCGATTTGGGCCGCAGCACCGCCGCGCGCACGCCGATGTAGCGCAGCAACGTCTGACGGATCGGGTCGGGCATCTCCACCTCGGTGAAGCGCTGCTCGAGGCTACGGGCCCACCGCCGGCGTTTCGGCGCGGTGTCGATGACCGCGGTCTCGAACAACAGCTGCCGCAGGCTGGCCAGCCGCCCCCTGTATGCCCGCCGCGACGATGGCGGCACCACGGTACGTGACAGCGCGGCGTCGAAGTCGTCGAGCGCGTCGCCGGTCAGGTCGGCGACCATTCCGCCGTGGTGTGCCAGCACTACCGCCAGACATTCGCCGAGGACCGTCTCGACCCAGGAACTCCTCCAGCCCAACCGAATTCCCGCATTCCGCAACGCGGCGAATCCGCTCGGATCCCGGTCCTCCACTGCGCGGCCCAGCCCGGTCAACTGTTTGACCGCGGCCAGCTCGACGTCCAGCCGTAACCGGCCGGTGCCGATCGTGTGACAGATCAGCGGCCACGCCCCGGTGTCCCGTATCTCGGCGATCCGCTCGGCTGCCGGCAGCGTCATCCAGGCGTGCAGGTCGCGGTGGCGTGCGGTGAAGTCGCGAGCGATCCGAATCCGGTCGCGTACCGCCCGCCCGCTCAAACCCAGGGTGGCGACGTGGTCGAGATAATCCGCCACCACCTCGTCGGCGCCTACGGGTTGGCCGACCAACACCGTGGTCACTGCCGGGCTCCGGCCAACGTCGCACGAGCAGCACCGTATTCGGCGGCGAGCTGCTCGATCGACAAATGCACGTAGCGGGCCGTGGTCTCCGGCGAGACATGCCCCATCAACGCCCGCAACGCCAGCAGATCGATTCCGGCCGCCGACAATTCGGTGCCGTAGGTATGCCGTAAACGGTGCGGGCGGACTCTTGTGGCGCCAGAGGTCTCCCGGTGCCGACGGAACAGGCTGCGCAGCCCGGCCTCGCTGACCGGTGCACCGGTCGTCGGGCCGCGCAGCACTACGAAGCACTGCGGCGTCGCCAACCCCGGCGGCCGCTCCCATCGCAGGTAGGCGGCGAGCTCGGTGAAGAACGCCGCATCGACCGGGACATGACGTTCCTTGCCGCCCTTGCCGATCACCCGAAGCCGGCGCCGGCCCATATCGACGTCGGCGAGCAGCAGGCCACGCGCCTCGGCCGAACGCAGCCCTCCGAGTAGCATCACCAGCACCATCGCCCGGTCCCGGTGCGTTGCCAGTGTCGCCAGGAACGCGTCGACATCGTTGGTGGACAACGATTCCGGAAGACGCTGCGGCTGACGCACCAACCTACCGCCACTGCGTGCACGCCCGGGACCCAGATGACCGAGCAACCCCCGCTGCGACTGGCGCAGCCCCTGTCCCCGCCGCGGCGACGGCACCGGATTGTCGGTGCAGACACCGGTCATCACCAGATACTCGAATAACGCGCGCACTGCCGCGACCCGGCGGTTCACCGTCGAAGCTGCCGGCGGGGTCGACGAGCGGTGACCGCCGGTGGGCTGGTCCGTTCGGCGGACGCCTTGCCAGTCGATCCAGTCGAACACCAACGGCGCATCGACCGCGGCGAGCCCGACCGCTTGCTGGACGAGGAACCGGCTCAAATTGGCGACGTCGAATGCGTAGGCCCGCACCGTGGCCGCGCTGAACCCCCGTCCCGCCAAATGGTTGAGAAACGCGTTCACCGCGTCCTGCCCGTCCCAGTCGCCCTCCAGGACATATCCGCTGTCGCTCTTGAGTACCCGCATCGCCGCTCCGCCTTCCCCCACCGAGATGCAGACAGCATCCATCCGTGCTCAGCGCTTGTGCGTGAACCTCACGCTGCAGCCCGAACCGTGTCCCCGGAGAGCCGGTTAACGGATAGTGGGTTGTTGGACCAGATCTGCCGCCAAATTTGTTTGGGGAAGGCGGTGAAGGCGAGCAGGTCGGCGCGGGCGTCTTCGAGGTGGTCGGCGACCTTGGGGAGCTTGTCGGCCAGTGCGTCGATGATGCGGTCATATTGGGCTGCAACGGAACCGGCGTCAGGTTGATCGAAGACCGAATGCAGTAGTGTGCGTACCCACGGCCACGATGATTTCGGAGTGATGGCCATCAGGTTGGTGGCGTAGTGGGTGCGACACCGTTGCCACGATGCCCCAGGCAGGGTGGCGCCGATCGCGGCCACCAGACCGGCGTGGGCGTCGGAAGTGACCAGACGGACCCCTGATAGGCCGCGGGCGGTCAGCGACCGCAGGAAGGTCAGCCAGCCGGCCCCGTCCTCGGCGGTGGTGACGTCGATGCCCAGGATTTCGCGGTAGCCCTCGGCGTTGACCCCGGTGGCGATCAGCGCGTGCACGTTGACCACCCGGCCTGCTTCGCGAACCTTGAGCACCAGGGCGTCAGCAGCCATGAACGTGTACGGGCCTGCATCCAGTGGCCGGGTCCGGAACGCCTCGACCGCGGCGTCGAGCTCTTTGGCCATCACGCTGACCTGGGACTTCGACAAGCTGGTGATGCCCAGAGTCTCGACGAGTTTGTCCATCCGCCGCGTCGAAACGCCCAGCAGGTAGCAGGTAGCCACCACCGTGGTCAGGGCCCGCTCGGCGCGTTTGCGCCGTTCCAGCAGCCAGTCCGGGAAGTACGAACCTTGCCTTAGCTTGGGAATCGCCAGATCCAATGTGCCTGCGCGGGTGTCAAACTCGCGGTGCCGATACCCGTTGCGGGAATTGGTGCGCTCGCTGCTGCGCTGGCCGTAGCCGGCACCGCACACCGCGTCGGCTTCGGCGCCCATCAGGGCGTGAATGAAGGCGGCCAACAACTCGCGCAGCACATCAGGGTGCGTGGTGGTGAGTCGTTCGGCCAGCACGGCAGACAGGTCGATATCGTGGGCAATGGTCATCGCGTTGATTCCTTTGCTCGAGTGACTTTGGTCGGTCCCTCGAAGAATCACGCGATGACCTTCATTCATCCGGCTACGACACGCCGGTCATCACCGGCTCGTACACCACTCTGCTGGACGCAACTAGGTACTGGAATCGATAGCCTTTGGCACCGTGGTCTAGTACGGCCACCGGCGTAATTTAAGCGTCGCCGCCGGTTCCGCCATGCGACAGCGAAGCGTCGCGTGGCCATTGACGTCCGCGATAACAGCAATTCAGGCGAGGACATCGAGCAACCTCTCTCGATTAATCTTGACGAGTTCGACCGTGAAACGGTGCGCAGTCTCCGTCATCCCTGGGGCAGAAGCAAATAGGTCCTCAACGGTCCGCCGTTCAAGCGACAGTATCCGTTCACGCCAGTACTCGCGGGTGCTCGGTCCACAGAGTCTGATGGCGTCGCCTGCCAGGTCCACGAGTGTCTGCCAACGCGTGCCCTTGCGATGCTCAAATCGGCTCGCGTGCCCACGTTCTGCCCATTTCATCACTGTTCCGTCGCGTAAGTGCTCGGCGCGCAGTTCGTCGCTCAACGTAAAGCCGAGGCTAGCTGCGTGGTCGAAAGAGGGCTCGGATACGTCCGGCGGCGGCACAAGGACGGCCCAGTTGCGGTCGTGGCGATCTCCATGCGCGATCAACGCGTCAAACAGGAGATATCCTGCGAACGCATCGAAAGCCCGAAACGACGTAGGCATCGATGAGCCTGGCGGTGATCCAAACCGTGTGAGTGCCTGCCTGATAGAGCCGACATTGTATCCGCGCGCTTCAGGATCAGTCGGGTCGTAATCGATAACCACCTCTGGCATTAGCGCCTGCCCTGCCTGCAATTCCCACTCTGGCAATCGCACGTCTTCAACCAATGCGCCACGCACCCCGCCCCGAGTGGCTAGTTCGACCGTGGCCGCCGGCACTCCGACCAGCCGAGCCATCTCGCTTCCGAGCTTCTCCACAGTGTCTTCCCCGAGGGAACGATCGCGCTCTGGCCGTGCGGGTTTGAACAGCCAGGTACGCTCTCTCGACGGATGTTTGAGCCAGTCGTGCGGATGCTGGCCCTGGCTCTCGAGGCCAGCGACAGCCCAGTCGTCGGCAGCCACGACTGACCAGCGAACGGGCACGACGCAATTGTGCCTCGCAGGTGCTAGTGCAATCGCCACTGGCCACGCGCATGTCGCGTAGGGCTCCGCTCGAAGACAGCGGAGAGTCGAGGGGGACGGATCCGATACAGAGTTGGCAGCGACGGCACCTCGTTTTTGGCCCCATATTGGCCCCATCGCCGAGTCCGAATCGGTGATGACGAGTTCGTAGACAGAGCGAAAAGGGGCGCTGAAATGCACAGATACTTGGTGGCCAGGGGCGGGATCGAACCGCCGACCTTCCGCTTTTCAGGCGGACGCTCGTACCGACTGAGCTACCTGGCCGGAAGGCATACATTGTGCCTCGCCGAATCGGCGACCCTGACGGGACTCGAACCCGCGACCTCCGCCGTGACAGGGCGGCGCGCTAACCAACTGCGCCACAGGGCCTTGCTGCTGCTCCGCGTTACCGCGTCGCGTACCCCCAACGGGATTCGAACCCGTGCTACCGCCGTGAAAGGGCGGCGTCCTAGGCCACTAGACGATGGGGGCCAGAACCGAATCACTCCGGGGTACTCGCAACGTGGTTTCGTTAGGAGCCACGTCAGCTTAGGTCACCGCAGGCCCAATCCTCAAACGAGCCGCACTTTGGGCCCAAGTATCCTGAATCTCCGCAGCCCCTATAGCTCAGTTGGTAGAGCTACGGACTTTTAATCCGCAGGTCCTAGGTTCGAGTCCTAGTGGGGGCACCGACGCGTGTTGGCCTCGCCAGCGCGGCGCTCGTCACCCGAGCACCGCGCTGCTGTAGGTCACGTCGGCGAATGCCTGGGCGACCTCGTCGTCGGCATACACGAAGCCATTGGCCGCGTGCAGGTCCGCGACGGTTTGCGACGAAGTCTGCCAGCCGCGCCGGTTCAGGTGGTCGACGATGTGGCTGCGCTCGCCGTGATAGACGAGGTCGTTGAAGTCGACCTCGAACCCGAGCTCGCTCATCCGGTCGTGGTGCGCCCGCCAGCGCGGGTCGGCGAAAACGGCGGTGTCGGGCACGAAATCGAAGGCCAAGCGACTGCCCGGGGCGCTCAGCGCGGTGATGGTGTCGAACAGCGCGTCCTGGGCCTCCTCCGGCAGGTACACCAGCAGGCCCTCGGCGCTCCACGCCGAGGGCGCCTGCGGATCGAAACCGGCATCGCGCAGCGCCGTGGCCCAGTCATCGCGCAGGTCGACGGCGACGGTGCGCCGCTCGGCGGTCGGCTCGGCGCCCAGATCGTGGAGGGTCAGCGTCTTGAACTCGATCACCTCTGGCATGTCGACCTCGTAGACGACGGTGCCGGCCGGCCACGGCAGGCGGTAGGCGCGCGCGTCCAGCCCCGACGCGAGGATCACCGCCTGCCCGATGCCACCGCGCGTCGCTTCCAGGAAGAAGTCGTCGTAAAACCTGGTGCGGCAAGCCATTCCCCGCGCCATGCGCTGCGGGTCGAACTCCGCCTCCCCGCCGGCGGCGATGTCGCCGTTCACCAGCCGGACATAGACGTCCATCCCGACGGCCCGCACCAGCGGGGCCGCGTAAGGGTCGTCGATCAGCTTCGCGTCGGAGGACAGCGCCCGCTGGGCGGCGACCATGGTCGCCGTCGCGCCCACACTCGTCGCCAGATCCCAACGATCACGATCGGTGCGTGCCATGGTGCTCCCTCATCCCGATCCAGAAAATTAAATAGACCATCTAGTCACTATCACAGCGTCCCTCCCCGACCCTCGCGCGACTACCCTGCGACCTGTGACCGACTTCGCCCAGCGGACGATCGAACTGGCCCGCCGAAACGTCGCGGAGGGCGGTCGCCCGTTCGCGACGGTGATCGTCAACGACGGCGAGGTCCTCGCCGAGAGCGCCAACCGGGTGGCCCAGACCAACGACCCGACCGCGCACGCGGAGATCCTGGCCATCCGCGAGGCGTGCATGAAGCTGGGCACCGAGCACCTCGTCGACGCCACGATCTACGTCATGGCGCATCCGTGTCCGATGTGCCTGGGCTCGCTGTACTACTGCTCCCCCAGGGAAGTGATCTTCCTGACCACCCGCGAGGCATACGAGCGGTATTACGTCGACGACCGCAAGTACTTCGAGTTGTCCACGTTCTACGACGAGTTCGCGAAGAGCTGGGAGCAGCGGCGCCTGCCCATGCGCTACCAACCCCGAGACGATGCGGTGGATGTCTACCGGTTCTGGAACGAGCGCAACAATGGTCAGGCCCGGTCCACGGTCGTCCCCTCCCCCTAAACCCGCTGATCGCAGCCGTTGGAAGCGCCGGCGCCCTTGACTATTGTTTGCGCATGCATGCAGCTAATGGCGCAGCCCGGTTGCCGGATCACCAGGTGAGCCTGGTGGTCGAGGTATTCCGGATGCTGGCCGACGCCACCCGGGTGCAGGTGCTGTGGTCGCTGACCGACGGGGAGATGTCGGTCAACGAACTCGCCGAGCATGTGGGCAAGCCGGCACCGTCGGTCTCTCAGCACCTGGCGAAGCTGCGGATGGCGCGCCTGGTCCGCACCCGCCGGGACGGAACCACGATCTTCTACAGCCTGGAAAACGACCACGTCCGTCAGCTCGTCATCGACGCGGTCTTCAACGCCGAACACGCGGGCCCGGGCGTGCCCGGCCATCACCGCCGGGATGGCGGCCTGCAGGCCATCGGCGATCAGCAGAGCGCATCTACATAGGGAGGCTTCACCGATGGCCGAGCACCACACCCACGACGCACCCCACGCTCGCCAACACGAGCACGTCGACGGCACGGAGCACACCCATCAGCACGTGCATCAGGCCGGACTGGAGGACGTGCACGGTCACGCCCAGGTATAGCGGGGGCGTGCCGGCTCAGGAGACCGCGGGGCAGTAATGCTTGGGGTCGCCGCGCTCGTCCACGGGCGGCAGGTTGCGCGCCGGCGTCTGCACCAGCGGCGTGTCGGCCGGGATCCGCCCGGCGGCGCGGTCGAAGCCCGCGCGGGCTCGTGGGTGCTTGCGGAAGCGGCTCGGCACGAAGGCGAAAACCGCGCGAACCACGTCGCCGAAGCGGCGATGCAGCCACTCGTCGCGCCGCGACCACCGGTAACCCATCAGCTCGCGCACCGGGGGGTCGTAGAGGCCCACGGTCACCCAGACGAAGAACGGCGCGAGGAGTTTACGCTGGGCGGCCCACAACCAGTCCGGAAGCCATTGCGCGAACGGGGGTTTCGGCAACTCGGTGAGGTCGAGCACGGCGCGGGCGGCGAAGTTGTCTTCAAGCACGTTGCGGCACATGTGGTCCCAATAGACCTGAAAGTCCTCCCACGACGCGGGAACGGGCCGCATGCTCATGCCATACATCCGGTACCAGTCGACGTGCTCGTCGAACAACTGGCGTTTCTGCGCTTCGGTCAGCCCGCCACAGAACCGCTCGGCCACGTGAATGGTGCCGACGAAGAAAGTTGCGTGGGCCCAATAGAAGACGTCAGGGTTCAACGCGTGGTACCGGCGGCCCTGTTCGTCGACCCCCTTGATGTCGGTGTGGTAGTCGCGCACCTCAGCGCCGGTGACCGGGGCGCGGTCACCGTCGAAGACGACACCACCGATCGGGTACAGCGAGCGCAGCAGGCGCTGCCACCGCTCCCGGAAGAACGTCGAATGGTCGATGACGGCCGCGCCCAGCTGCGGGTGCATGTTCTGCATCGAGCCCGCCCACGGGCCCTGCAGCATGCCGCGCCAGTCACCGAAATATCGCCACGTCAACGAGTCGGGGCCCAGCGGCATCGGTGGCGCGTCGTAGCCCAGCGGCGATACCGGGCAGCCGGCGGAGACACCGCCCGACGGATCGGTCCCGGCGGCGGTGGCCGAACAGCCGCGCACGACGTCGCTGGTCGGCGGGCGGGTTCCGGACGTATGTTGGGTCACTATTGAATCCCTGTAGGTATCTGGAAAACTGACTACATGCGTTGTCATTTTTAAGCTTAGGAGTGATGTGCAGTCCGGTCAACGACGGGGCCGTTGGACCGGCGTTCCCCTGGAGGATCGCCTCACCCTCCGTCGCGACAACCTCATCTCCGCCGGCGTGCAACTGCTCGGCGGCGACAGTCGACCGGCGCTGACGGTACGTGCGGTGTGCCGCAAGGCCGCGCTGACCGAGCGCTACTTCTACGAAAGCTTTTCCGACCGTGACGAGTTCGTGCGGGCGGTCTACGACGACGTGTGCACTCGCGCGATGAACACGCTCACGTCGGCGAACACCCCGCGAGACGCCGTCGAAAAGTTTGTCGAGCTGATGGTCGACGACCCGGTCCGCGGCCGCGTGCTGCTGCTGGCGCCGGCGGTGGAACCGGTATTAACCCGCTCGGGAGCCGAGTGGATGCCCAACTTCATCGAACTACTGCAGCGCAAGCTGTCCCGGATCGGCGATCCGGTGCTGCAGAAGATGATCGCCACCAGCCTGGTCGGCGGCCTGTCGGGTCTGTTCACCGCCTACCTGAACGGGCAGCTCGGTGCGACGCGCGAACAATTCATCGACTACTGCGTCAACATGCTCTACGTGACGGCGGCCCCGTACGTTGTCGCCCCCGACCTGGGGTAGCACAACCACCGGTTTACCGGGCGCGCCATAGCGGCAAACCCCAAGAAAGTTGGCATTATCCGTTAGGCGGCGCGCGGCAAGGCAGCTTGATGCTACTGAGGTTCACAGATATATTGACTGCTACCCGTCGACACAGATAACTGGAGGCCGTATGTCAGCCGAGCTGACAAACCTACAGCTGCTGCACGAGCTCGAACCGGTGGTCGAGAAGTGTCTCAACCGGCACGAGAGCATGCACAAGGACTGGAACCCGCACGACTACATCCCGTGGTCGGACGGCAAGAACTTCTACGCGCTGGGCGGGCAGGACTGGCACCCCGAGGAGAGCAAGCTCTCCGATCTCGCCCAGGTGGCGATGGTCCAGAACCTGATGACAGAAGACAACCTGCCGTCATACCACCGCGAGATCGCGATGAACTTCGGCCTGGACGGCGCCTGGGGCCAGTGGGTCAACCGGTGGACCGCCGAGGAGAACCGACACGGGATCGCGCTGCGCGACTACCTGGTGGTGACCCGTGCGGTCGACCCGGTCGAGCTGGAGAAGCTGCGCATCGAGGTGGTCAACCGGGGCTTCAGCCCGGGCCAGAACCAACAGGTGCGGGCCGATCTGTTCGCCGAGAGCCTGTTCGACTCGGTCATCTACGTGACGTTCCAGGAGCTGGCCACCCGGATCTCGCACCGCAACACGGGCAAGGCGTGCAACGAGACGATCGCCGACCAGCTGCTGGCCAAGATCTCGGCCGACGAGAACCTGCACATGATCTTCTACCGCGACGTCAGCGAGGCCGGGTTTGAGATTGCACCTAATCAGGCGATGAAAGAGCTGCACAAGGTGCTGCGCAATTTCCAGATGCCCGGCTATCAGGTCCCGGAGTTCCGGCGCAAGGCCGTGTTCATCGCCGTCGGCGGGGTCTACGACCCCCGCATCCACCTCGACGATGTCGTGATGCCGGTGCTGAAGAAGTGGCGCATCTTCGAGCGCGAGGACTTCACCGGCGAGGCGGCCGCTATGCGCGACGACCTTGCCCTGCTGATCAAGGAACTCGAGCAGGCCTGCGACAAGTTCGAGATATCCAAGCAGCGTCAGCTCGACCGGGAGGCCCGCACGGGCAAGAAGACGACGGCGTTCGAGCTGCACCAGACTGCGGGCAAACTGGCGATGAGCCGCCGGTAGCGGCCTTGCGCATCGGACCCATCACGCTCGCCAGCCCGGTGGTGCTGGCCCCGATGGCGGGCGTGACCAACGTTGCATTCCGCACGCTGTGCCGTGAGCTGGAGCAGTCGAAGGTTGGCACGGTCAGCGGGCTGTACGTGTGCGAGATGGTGACGGCGCGCGCGCTCGTCGAGCGGCACCCGGTCACCATGCACATGACGACGTTCGCGCCGGACGAGTCACCACGCTCGCTGCAGCTCTACACCGTCGATCCGGCGATCACGTACGCGGCCGCCAAGATGGTCGCCGACGAGGGCCTGGCCGACCACATCGACATGAATTTCGGCTGCCCGGTGCCCAAGGTCACCAAGCGCGGCGGTGGGGCGGCGCTGCCGTACAAGCGACGGTTGTTCGGCCAGATCGTGGCGGCCGCCGTGCGCGCGACCGAGGGCTCCGGGATTCCGGTGACCGTCAAGTTCCGCGTCGGTATCGACGACGAGCACCACACGCACCTCGACGCCGGCCGCATCGCCGAATCCGAAGGGGCCGCCGCCGTCGCACTGCACGCCCGCACGGCGGCGCAGCGCTACTCCGGCACCGCCGATTGGGAGCAGATCGCCCTGCTCAAGCAGCATGTGCGCACCATCCCCGTGCTGGGCAACGGCGACATCTACGACGCCAGCGACGCCCTGACGATGATGGCCACCACCGGATGCGACGGCGTCGTGATCGGCCGCGGCTGCCTGGGCCGGCCCTGGCTTTTCGCCGAGCTCTCGGCCGCTTTCACCGACAGCCCGGCCCCCACCCCGCCCACGCTGGGCGAGGTCGCCGACATCGTCCGTCGACACGGGCGGTTGCTGGCCGCGCACTTCGGCGAGGACAAGGGCATGCGCGACATCCGCAAGCACATCGGCTGGTACCTGCATGGCTTTCCGGCCGGCTCCGAGCTGCGCCGGGCGCTGGCGATGGTCAAGACGCTCGACGAACTCGATTCGCTGCTAAGCCAATTGGACGGCACGGTGCCCTTCCCGGACGCGGCCAGCGGCCCACGGGGCCGGCAGGGCTCTCCCGCGCGGGTCGCGCTGCCCGAAGGCTGGCTGACCGACCCCGACGACTGCACCGTCCCGGCCGGCGCCGACGTGATGCACTCCGGCGGCTGACCGACCGCTCGAAATCGCATCCGCGCCGATAACTCAGTACGATGTGGACCTTGCCGCCGTGCGCGTTCCTGGGACGGATGGGTAACGCGCCGCCGCCCGAGCGCGACAAAGGAGTGCGACCCACGGGTGGCACGAGCCGCAGCGCTGACAACGCACTGGGCCGGCATCGCGCACGGACGGGCTGGGATCCGCATCAGAGCTTCGGAGGCCGGTAGGACATGAGTGACGCCGAGGGCGACGCCACTCCCGACGCTCGGCGCACCGCGCTGGGCGCCGCCCCGTGGGAGCGGTTCTCGGAGCCGCCGTCCGACTACAGCCTTCACCTGTGGCAGATCGACAATGCGGTCGAGCCGGCCGGGCCCCGCCAGCCTCGACCAGCCGATGACGAGGGAGCCGGATCCCACGCCGGCGGTGGGGTCAGCGTGGCCGACCTGATCGCGAAACTCGGTGCCCCATCGACAGGCCGATCCACTCACCGCCGCGCCGACCCGGAGATCGAATCCGCCGACGCCGACGCCGACCTGCCGGTCGAGCTGCAGAAAACCGAGGTGATCGAGGACCTCGCCTACTCCCTCGATCTGGTCACGGAGCTCCCCGACCTCCAGACCGCCGACCACCGGAACGGCGACGGCTCCGCCTCCGACGAAAGCCCCGGCGAGGCCGACCTCACCACGCGGCACCGTCGCCGGCCGGTGCTGCTGGCCGGACGCTCAGTCGCGGCCCTGCTCGCCGTACTCGCCATCGTGATGACCGGCGGGGCGTGGCAGTGGAGCACGTCGAAGAACGCCAAGCTCAACACCATCAGCGCGCTCGACCCGCAGTCGGACGACATTCGCGATCGCAACGGACAATACGGGGACGAAGACTTCTTGATCGTCGGCCTCGATTCGCGCGCCGGCGACAACGCCAACATGGGCGCCGGCAGCACCGACGACGCCGATGGCGCCCGCTCGGACACCGTGATGCTGGTCAACATTCCCGCCAACCGCAAACGCGTGGTCGCCGTGTCGTTCCCCCGCGACCTGGCGATCACCCCGATGCAATGCGAGGCGTGGAACCCGAACACGGGTAAGTACGGGCCCCTCTACGACCCGAAGAGCAAAACCTGGGGTCCGAAGATGGTCTACACCGAGACCAAACTGAACTCGGCGTTCGCCTTCGGCGGCCCGAAGTGCCTGGTCAAGGAGATCCAGAAGCTGTCCGGCCTGAGCATCAACCGCTTCATCGCGGTCGACTTCGCCGGCTTCGCCAAGATGGTCGACGCCCTCGGCGGTGTCGAGGTCTGCTCGAAAACCGCGCTGCACGACTACGAGCTGGGCACGGTCCTCGAACACGGCGGCCGCCAGGTCCTGGACGGCTCGACCGCGCTGAATTATGTGCGAGCCCGGCAGGTCACCACCGAAACGAACGGAGACTACGGCCGCATCAAACGCCAGCAGCTGTTCTTGTCGTCGTTGCTGCGGTCGTTGATCTCCGAGGACACGTTGCTCGACCTCAACAAGCTCAACAACGTCGTCAACATGTTCATCAGCGACACCGTCGTCGACAACGTGCAGTCGAAGGACTTGATCCAACTCGGACAGTCGTTGCAGGGGATGGCCGCCGGGCACGTCACGTTCGTGACTGTGCCGACCGGCGTCACCGACCAGAACGGCGACGAGCCGCCGCGCATGGGCGATATGCGGGCGCTGTTCGACGCCATCATCAACGACGACCCGCTGCCCGAGGAAAACGACCAGAACGCAAAGAATCTGGGGCCCTCCGACGACAAATCGGGGCAGGCCAAGGCGCCCGCCACCAAGATGGCGCCGCCGCACCCACCGGCCCCCGAGGCTCGGCACGAGCAGGTCACCACCACCACGCCGGGCGACGTCACGGTGCGGGTCTCCAATGCCACGACGCAGACCGGCCTCGCGGCCACCGCCACCAGCGAGCTCAAGCGGGACGGCTTCAACGTGATGTCGCCGGACGACTATCCGAGTCCGGTGACCACGACGACGGTGTTGTTCTCGCCCGGCAACGAGCAGGCCGCGGCGACCGTGGCCTCCTCGTTCGCCAATGCCAAAGTCCAGCGAGTCTCCGGCTACGGGCAGGTCGTTCAGGTGGTGCTCGGACCGGACTTCAAGGCGGTTGCCACACCCCAACCGAGCGGGTCGTCGATCAACTTGCAGATCGAACGCGGCTCGGGCAGTGCACCGGCCAAGCTCCCCGAGGACTTGACCGTCACCAACGCCGCCGACACCAGCTGCGAGTAAACGCATCTGGCGGCGCTCCACCGCCCTTTCCCGGCGCCGAGAACGTAGGCTTGGCGGTATGCGGACCGCCTACCACGAGCAGCTCTCGGAGTTATCCGAGCGGCTCGGCGAGATGTGCGGGCTGGCGGGCATCGCCATGGAGCGGGCCACCCAAGCCCTGCTGCAAGCGGATCTGGTGCTGGCAGAACAGGTGATCTCCGATCACGAGAAGATCGCCACGCTGAGCGCCCGGGCCGAAGAAAGTGCGTTCGTGTTGCTGGCCTTGCAGGCACCGGTGGCCGGTGATCTGAGGTCCATCGTGAGCGCCATCCAGATGGTGGCCGACATCGACCGGATGGGCGCGCTGGCCCTGCACGTCGCGAAGATCGCCCGCCGCCGTCATCCCCAACACGCGCTGCCCGAAGAGGTCAATGGCTACTTCGCCGAAATGGGCAGGGTCGCAGTCGAATTGGGCAACAGCGCGCAAGAGGTGGTGATGTCGCGCGACCCGGAGAAAGCCGCCCGGATCCGCGAAGAGGACGACGCGATGGACGATCTGCACCGCCATCTGTTCTCGGTGCTGATGGACCGCGAATGGAAGTACGGTGTGGCGGCCGCCGTCGACGTGACCCTGCTGGGCCGGTTCTACGAGCGATTCGCCGACCACGCCGTCGAAGTGGCGAGGCGGGTCATCTTCCAGGCGACCGGCAAGCTGCCCGACGAGGAAACCAACTCAACCTCGCAGTGAGCGAAACCGCGTCCGGCTAGCCGAAGCGGCCGGAGATGTAATCCTCCGTCGCCTTCTGGCTGGGGTTGGAGAAGATCTTCTCGGTGTCGTCGACCTCGACCAACCGCCCCGGCTTTCCGACCGCCTCCAGGTTGAAGAACGCCGTGTAGTCGCTGACCCGGGCCGCCTGCTGCATGTTGTGGGTGACGATGACGATCGTGTAGTCCTGTTTGAGCTCGCTGATCAGCTCCTCGACGGCCATCGTCGAGATCGGGTCCAGCGCCGAGCACGGCTCGTCCATCAGCAGCACGTCGGGTTGCACGGCGATCGCCCGCGCGATGCACAGACGCTGCTGCTGGCCCCCGGACAGGCCGCCGCCGGGCCTGTCCAGCCGGTCCTTGACCTCGTCCCACAGGTTGGCGCCGCGCAACGAGTATTCAGCCGTCTCGTCGAGTAGCTTGCGATTGCGTACACCCTGCAGCTTCAAACCTGCCACCACATTGTCACGAATCGACATGGCGGGGAACGGGTTCGGCCGCTGGAACACCATCCCGATCGCCCGGCGCACCCCGACCGGGTCCACCCCGGCTCCGTAGATGTCCTCGTCGTCGAGGAGTACGCTGCCCTCGACCCGGCCGCCGGGCACCACCTCGTGCATCCTGTTCAGGGCGCGCAGCACCGTCGTCTTGCCACAACCCGACGGGCCGATGAACGCAGTCACACTGCGGGGAAGAACCGACAGCGTCACATCCGCGACCGCGTGAAACGAACCGTAGTAGATGTTGACGGCTTTGAGGTCCAACCGCTTTGCCACTTACTGCTCCTGCCTATGACTTGTTGGCGCCAACGAACTTCGCCAATATTCGGGCCCCGATGTTGATGGTGGCGATCACCAGAATGAGGGTTAGGGCGGCACCCCACAACCGATCCGTGGGGACGGGGTTGACGCCGGCACCGGCATTGGTCTGGTTGTACATCATGCCAGGTAGCGTTCCCATGAACCCGCTGAAGATGTTGAAGTTCATCGACTGCGCATAGCCGACGAGAATCAGCAGCGGCGCAGTCTCGCCCATCACCCTGGCCACCGCCAGCATGATCCCGGTGACGATGCCGGAGATCCCGGTGGGCAGCACAACCCTGACGATCGTCTTCCACTTCGGGATGCCCAGCGCGTAGCTGGCCTCGCGAAGATCCAGCGGGACGATTCGCAGCATCTCCTCGGTGGCTCGCACGATCACCGGAAGCATCAACAGGACCAGCGCGAGGGACACCGCGAGCTCGGAGCGGGGAAGACCCAGCGTCGCCACGAACAGCGCGTAGATGAACAAAGCCGCCACGATTGAGGGCACCCCACTGAGGAGGTCCACCATGAAGCTGGCCAACCTGCCCAGCGGGGTGCCGCCACTGTATTCGGCCAGATAGACGCCGAGCATGAGGCCGACCGGGATGGAGATCAGCGCGCATACCAGTCCCTGCAGGACGGTGCCGACGATCGCGTGGTACGCGCCGCCACCGGCCACGAAGGCGGTCATGCCCGCTTGCGAGTGCGTCCACCAAGCGGTCGACACGACGGCCCTGAAACCCCTGGCGAACACCGAGTGCAACACCAACAGCAAGGGGGTCACCGCGATCGCCATCGACAGCGAAACCAGCACCAACGCAAGGCGATCGGCGACCCGGCGGCGCCGGCTCGGTCGGGAGAACGTGCGCGGCTTGAGCGGGCGGTCCAGCATCGAGGTCATCGGCCGCCCCATCTGGTTCCGGCGGCGGCGCCACGCGCCAGGGCGTCGACCAGGAAGGTGAGCACGAAGAGCGCCAACCCGGCGGCGATGTATGCGCCCGCCTTGTACTGGTCGTCGAATTGGGCCGCAGCCCCCGCAATTTTCGTCGCGACCGTGGAGCCGCCGTCGAACAGCGACCAACCAAAGGCCGCCTGGGTTCCCCGCAAGATGATCAGCAACGCGACCGTCTCCCCCATGGCGCGACCAAGCCCCAGCACTGCCGCACTGATGTATCCAGACCGCCCGAAGGGCAGCACGATCGTCTTCACCACTTCCCAACGGGTCGCGCCGAGCGCCAGCGCCGCCTCGACCTCCTCCCGCGGTGTCTGGATGAACACTTCGCGGGTGACCGCGGTGATGATCGGCAGGATCATCACCGCCAGGACCACGCCGCCGGTGAAGATGGTGCCGCCACCGGCGATCGACGCGTTGCCATCGGCGAACAGGAAGCACCAGCCCAAGGAGCGGTTCAGCCAGGTGGCCAACGGCCGCAGCTCCGGCGCCAGCACGTACAGGCCCCACGCACCGTAGATGATCGAGGGCACCCCGGCCAGCAGGTCGACGGCGTAGGCCAGGGCGCCGGCGACGCGTCGCGACGAGTACTGCGTGATGAAGATGGCGACGCCCAGCGCGACCGGCATCGCCAGGATCAACGCGAACGCCGACACGAACAGCGTGACCTTCAGCAGATCGGAGATGCCGAAGTGCATCGCCGACGCGTCGGTGGTGGCCCAGTTTCCGCCGTAGCTGAAGAAGTTCTCGCGGTCGCGTTTCAAGGCCGGTACCGCGCGCAGCAACAGGAATCCGCCGATCGCCGCCATCACGGCCACGATCAACAAGCCCGAGCCGTTGGCGAGCCAACGGAAAGCCCGATCTCCCACCTGCGGGCGCCCCTCTCCCCACGGGCTGATCGGTATCAGCGGCGCCTCGGGAAACGGCGCGGCGACGGTCGCGCCCGAACCGGCGTCGACGGGGTTCGGCGTGGTCACGGTGATCCCGGCACGGTTCTGTCGCTCCTTGACTGCGGGGCAACCTGGTTACTGCAGGGCGTCGATCGCGGCAGCGAGCCGCTCTTTGACCCTATCGGGCAGCGGGACGTAGCCGGCCGACGGAAGGTCGGTCTGCCCGCTGCCGGCGGCCACCGTGAGGAACGACTTGATCGCTCCGGAGGTGTTGGGGTCGGAGCTTTTCGAGCACACGATCTCGTACGTCGCCAGCACCAACGGGTAGGCACCCGGCTCCTGGGAGCTGTACATGGCGTTGAGGTCGAGCACCAGGTCGTTGCCGTCGGCCACGAATTGCGCCGCTTTCACGGCGTTGGTGGCCGTGTCGTTGGTGAGCGGGACGACGGCGCCCTTGTTGGTGGCGATCCGGGCGTAGGGGATGGCGCCCTGGTCGGCGAACCCCTTCTCGACGTAACCGATGGCTCCGGGGGTGGCCCGCACCACCTGGACGACCCCGGCCGATTTCGTGGCGCCCTCGCCCACCCCGCCCTGAAACTCGGTGCCGACGCCTCTGGTCCAGCTCTGCGGCGCGGAGGCCGTCAGAAACTTCTGCAAGTTGTCGGTGGTCCCCGACGAGTCCGTTCGGTAAATCGGCGTGATCCTGGTATCGGGCAGGGCGACGCCGGGATTGAGCGCCGCCAGGATGGGGTCGTTCCAGGCCGTGATCCGTCCGCTGAAGATCTTGCCCAACGCGTCGCTGCTGACCACCAGCGCCGGGACTCCGGGCAGGTTGTAAACCAATGCGATCGGCCCGAACACCAGCGGCAAGTCCCACGCCGGGTTTCCGTCGCAGCGCGCGGCGGCGGGGCCGATCTGGTCGGCGGCCAGCGGGGAGTCGGCGCCCGCGAAATCGACATGGCCGGCGATGAACTGCTCCCGCCCCGCCCCCGAACCGGTCGGGTTGTACGCCACGCTCTTGCCCGGGCAGTACTGCCCCCAGACCTGGTTGAACAGCGACATGGCGTTCTGTTGGGCCGTCGAGCCTTCTGCGGTGAGCTGGTTCTTGCCGCCACATCCCGCCGTACCGGTGATCCCGGAGACTGCTGGCGACGGCGCTCCCCGAGGGTTCTGATCGCTGCCACAGCCCGTCATCACGACCGCACCGACAGTCAGCGCCACCAGCGCCGCCAGCGCCCCGCCACCCCTGTCGAGCCTCACCGATCCCGCTTCCTGACCATTCGTACCCGCGTGTGCGCCGCCGGCCGTCTCCCAAGAGGTTGCCGCGCAGCGGCGAAAATATGCTCGGATGCGGCCCGCGGCACCAGTTGAGTAGCAGGCGCAGGTGAACAGCCGGGGATACCCGACCCGCCGCCTGCGTGCGCGGTCACTCGGGAGCGACCGCGTAGGCGGTGTCCACGCTGTGAGTGGTGAAGCCCAGGCGCTGATAAGTGCGCACGGCGGCGACGTTGTCCGACTCCACGTAGAGCAGCACGGTCGGCTCGGCGGACCCGGCCAGCCGCTGCGCCAACGACTCGATACCGATGGCTGTCAGGGTCCGCCCCAACCCGCGGCCCTGCGCCGACGGGTCGACGCCGACGACGTACACCTCCCCCAGACCGGGCTGATCGGGATGCACCTTGGTCCAGTGGAAGCCCAGCAGCTTGCCCCGCTGACCGGCGTCGGACTCGTCGTACGCGAGGAACAAACCGGTGGGGTCGAACCACGGTTCGCTGCGCCGCTCGGCCAGCTGGGTCTCGGTCCAGCCGCCCTGCTCGGGATGCCTGGTGAACGCGGCGTTGTTCACGCGCAGCAGCTCGGCGTCATCGGTGGTGCCCGCGTAGGTGCGGATCCGCACGCCGGGCGCGGGACGGACCAAATCGTGCGTGTCGCGCAACGTCCGTCGCATCTGCAGCAGCTCACGCACCGGAACCAGACCCATCGCCGAGGCGGCGGCCCGGGCGGGCTCGAGGGTGCCGTGCGCCCAGAACCGGTTGCGTCCCCCGGTCTCGGCCAGCGCCGAGCGCACCAGGGCGGTCCCGAATCCAAGCCGCCGGACCTGCGGGTGCACTACGAGTTCCGCCATCCCGGCTTCCGCATCGCGCGTGAGGTTGAGGTAGCCGACGACCTCGTCGGTCTCGGTGATGAGCAGATGGCCGGTGCGGTCGTGCGCGAGCTCGCGCAGCACCTGTTCGCCGACCGGGGCCACGCCATCGAATTCCGTGGCCGCCGTGACGAGTTCGCGCACTTGCCGCTGCTCGTCGGCGGTGAGCGTCGAGCGCCAGGCGGGCGCGGTCACTGACTGCGCAGGGCGTCGCCCACGGGTTGGTGCAGGCCCTCGGCACCGGATTCGACGTCGTCGGCACCCTCGGCGGCTTCGTCCTCAGCGGGGTCCGCGATCGGCGCGCGCCCGCGTGCCGGCCGGACCGCCTTGTACCCGACGTTGCGGACGGTGCCGATCAACGCCTCGTATTCGGGGCCGAGTTTGGCCCGCAGCCGACGCACGTGCACATCGACGGTGCGCGTGCCGCCGAAGAAGTCGTATCCCCACACCTCGTGGAGCAGTTGCGCGCGGGTGAAGACGCGACCGGCGTGCTGGGCCAGGTACTTCAGCAACTCGAACTCTTTATAGGTCAGGTCGAGCGGACGGCCCCGCAGCCTGGCCGTGTAGGTGCCCTCGTCGATCACCAGCTCGCCCAGGCTCACTTTGCCGGCGCTCTCCTGGTCGGCCAGCCCGCCGCGGCGGCCGATCACCAATCGCAGCCTGGCATCGATCTCGGCGGGGCCGGTGCTGGGCAGCAGGATCTCGTCCAGCCCCCAGTCGGCGCTGACCGCCACCAGGCCGCCTTCGCTGACCACAGCCAGGACTGGGACCGAGCGGCCCGCGGTGCTCAACAACCGGCACAGGCCGCGCGCCGACGACAGGTCGGTGCGCGCGTCCACCAGGACGGCGTCCGCCGTCCCCGCCTCGAGCAACGACGACGGCTCCGCCGGCGCCGTCCGGACGGTGTGGGGAAGTAGCGACAGCGACGGCAGGACGGGGTCGGGATGCAGCTCCGAAGTCAGCAGTAATAGCTCCAACTAGCCCCTCCAGCTCGGGGGAACGGCATCTTCACAGTTCGCAACGCAACGACGCGTTAGTTGCCAGGTCATCTAACGATAACTTGCCACCTGCCATTTTGGCGTGGCGAGGATGGCAGTGTGAGCCCCGCCACCCGGGCGGTCGGACGCACGGCGGGCGCGGGGCTACGCGACAATGTGCGGGTGCGCAAGGTCCTGATCGGGGCGGCGGCCGTGACGGCCGCCCTCGTCGTGGTCGCGGTCGGCGCCGTGGCCGTCGACTACGGAAGCAGCATCTACGCCGAATACCGGCTGTCGTGCAGCGTCCGCAAAGCCGCCAACCTGAGGTCGGACCCGTTCGTCGCCATCGTGGCGTTCCCCTTCATCCCCCAGGCCATGCGCGACCACTACAACCAGCTGGAGATCAAGGCCAACGCCGTCGACCACGCGACGGTCGGTGAGGCCACGCTGGAAGCCACCATGTACTCGGTCGACCTGACCCACTCGTCCTGGCTGATCGGGCCCCACGCGACACTGCCGGTCGGCAAGCTCGAGAGTCGCATCATCATCGGCTCGACCCATCTGGGCCGCTACATGGGCATCAGCGATTTGATGGTCGAGGCGCCGCCCAGGGAAACCAACACCGCAACCGGCGGCGTCACCGCGTCGGGCATTTCCGACAGCCATGGCCTGGTGTTCAGCGGCACCCCGGACTCGGCCAACTTCGAGCACCGGGTCAGCGTGTCGGTGGACCTGTCCATCGCCCCGGACGATCAGGCGACCCTGGTGATCACGCCGACGGGCATCCTCACCGGTCCGGACACCGCGGACCAGACCGTCCCGGACGACAAGCGGGACGCGGTCCTGCGCGCCTTCACCACCAAAGTGCCCAACCAGCGGCTTCCGTTCGGGGTGGCGCCGAAGACCGAGGGGGCGCGCGGCTCCGACGTCATCATCGAAGGCATCAGCTACGGAGTGACCGTCAACCTGGACGGGTTCAAGCAGTCGTGAGCTCGTCACCGTCCAAAGCCTGCGGTCCGCCCAGCAACCGCCGTTGATTTGATCGTTCGCGGTCATTCGGTAAGCTTGCCGACGTGCTAGCCCGCCTTGAGCCTTTGCTCACCCAACGCCGCGCAGTCGACCTGTGCCGCACCGCGGGCTGTTGCTGTCGCTGTAGCTGCTGAGTGGCGCGCGCCTTCGCGCGTAGCACTCGGAGCAGCCCGGAACGTTGCCGTGGCCTGACTCCCTTCGTTCGTTCCCAAAAGCAGACAAGCAACAGGCGTATCCAGGAGTACTACCGTGCCGAGCACCAACAACAGCACCCAGCCAGACACCGTCGACGTACGGGGCCCGAGGTTCGCCGCCTGGGTCACCACCGCAGTCCTGGTGACAGCGCTCGCCGTATCCGCCATCAGCGCGCCGGGCGCGGCGGCGATTCTGGGGGTGCAGGCCGTCATCTTCGCCCTCGGCGCCGTCGGCGGCCCTCGCAAGCATCCCTACGGGCGAATATTCGCCGGCGTGGTGGCGCCCCGGCTCGGCCCCGTGACGGAGCGCGAACCGGTCGCACCCTTGAAGTTCGCCCAGCTCGTCGGCCTCGTCTTCGCGCTCGCGGGTGTCGCCGCGTTCGCCGCGGGCGCGTTCGTGGTCGGCGTCATCGCCACCGCCGCCGCGCTCACCGCCGCGTTCCTCAATGCCGCCTTCGGCATCTGCCTGGGCTGCCAGCTCTACCCCTTGGTCGCACGGTTCCGGGCCGCCGCGCGCGCCTCGTGACCCGCTCGTAGGAAGCGACCGAAAGGACCCCCGCATGGCACGCTCCGACGTCCTGGTCTCCGATCAGGCTGGACTGGCGTTCCGACGAGGAGCTGGCCAAGCTGTACGCCGACGCCGGCCTGGACGGCACCAAGGAGACGATCGCGTACTGCCGCATCAGGGAGCGCTCGTCGCACACCCGGTTCGTGCTCCGGGAATTACTCGGCCACAAAAACGTCACGAACTACGACGGAAGTTGGACGGAATACGGCTCCCTGGTGGGTGCCCCGATCGAGTTGGGAAGCTGACTGATATGTGCTCTGCCCCGAAGCAAGGCCTGACCTTGCCCGCCGGCGTCGACCTGGAGAAGGAAACGGTGATCACCGGCCGGGTCGTGGACGGCGACGGCCAGGCGGTGGGTGGCGCGTTCGTCCGCTTGCTCGACTCGTCCGACGAATTCACGGCCGAGGTCGTCGCGTCGGCCACCGGCGACTTCCGGTTCTTCGCGGCGCCGGGGTCGTGGAAGCTGCGCGCCTTGTCGTCGGCCGGTAACGGCACCGCCGTGGTGACCCCATCGGGTGCGGGCATCCACGAGGTGGATGTCAAGATCGCCTGAGACCCCCGCTGCCCCGACCGGGATCCCGCGGGGCGAATAGACTGGTCTCCGTGGTGCTCTTCTTCGAGATCATGCTGGTCGTGTCGGTCGTGGTGATCTCATGGTTTGCGCTCTACACGCTGTACCGGCTCATCACTGACGAATCGTGACCCGCGCCGGCGACGATCCAGAGCGCAGCGATGGGGTGGGGGTCCCTCCCGCTTGCGGGGGAGAGTGGCGCACGACTTCCGACGAATCGTTGAGTTCTGTTAGCTCCGGCGACCGCGCGGTGGCCGCAGCCGCAGAGCGCGCCAAGCTGACCGCCGGCCGCAACATCCCCGCCTTCGACGACCTGCCGCTTCCCGCCGACACCGCCAACCTGCGCGAAGGCGCCAACCTGCACGACGCATTGCTGGCGCTGCTACCGCTGGTCGGTGTGTGGCGCGGACACGGCGAGGGCCGTGGACACGACGGGGATTACCGGTTCGGCCAGCAGATCGTGGTCTCGCACGACGGCGGCGATTACCTCAATTGGGAATCCCGGTCCTGGCGGATCAGCGACACGGGCGATTACCAGGAACACGGGTTGCGCGAGACGGGCTTCTGGCGCTTCGTCAGCGACCCCGACGACCCCAGCGAATCTCAGGCCATCGAGTTGCTGCTCGCCCATTCGGCCGGCTACGTCGAACTGTTCTATGGCCGGCCGCGTACCCAGTCGTCGTGGGAGTTGGTGACCGATGCGCTGGCCCGCAGCCGATCGGGCGTGTTGGTCGGCGGCGCGAAGCGGCTGTACGGCATCGTCGAGGGCGGCGACCTGGCGTACGTCGAGGAGCGAGTCGACGCCGACGGCGGTCTGGTTCCGCATCTTTCGGCGCGGCTCTCGCGCTACGCGGGCTAACCGCCGACCCATTGCCCACCCGGGCAACCGGGTCGTGCGCGCCGACCCGGAATCATTGCTTTCGGCCGATCTTTTGCGTGTACTGTTCGACGTCCGAGCAGCCGATATCGCGCGAAGGGAGATCGGCGGATGCGTCCGACGAGCGCACCCTCGCCCTTCTTGCGGTGGGGTGTGACCACGGTCGGCGTGCTCCTCATCGCCTATCTGTTCGTGCTCGACCTGCAGCCCGGGCTCATCGACGTGCTGCCGCCGGCCGTGGGGTGGTTCGGCAGGCCCGGATCGATGCCGACGCTCGCGATCGTGGTGACGGTGCTGGTCTGGGCATCCGTGCTGACGTTCCGCTCGGGCAGTAGCCACCGGGTGGTGGGTGTTTCGTTCACCCTGATCGCAGCCCTGGTCGCCATGACGGCGATCCTCGGCCTCAGCTCGTACTGGGGTTGCCACGACGCCAACCACCCGGCCTTCTTCACCCCGCTGATGGCGACGGCCAGTCTGGTCAAGGGCGGCACCGGCGACTTCTCGGTGAGCGGACGGACTTGCCCGAATCCGACGCCGGTCGGCCTGGAGCTGGCCCGCATCGCGGCGCTGTCGGCGATCTTCACCGGGCTGGGCGGCGTCGTGGTCGGGGTCTTCCGAGCCCAGGTGGACCGGATGCGGGCCAACCTGGCCGATTCCGTCACCGCCATCGTCGGCGTCGACGGTGACACGCAGTCGATGATCAGCGGGGTCGCGCGGACGCTGGACCGACGCGGCACGCTGGTCGTCATCACCGGCGCCAGCGACGACCGGGTGCAGCGGGCCCGCAGACAGGGCGCCCGGGTGGTCCTGGTGGACTTCAACAACCCGTCCACCCTGGTCTCGCTGCGGCTGTGGCGCCGCCTGTCCCGGCTCTATCTGATGGCGCCCGACCCGGCGATCAACCTGCTGTGGCTGGACCTGATCGGCCGCCGGCTCGACGAAGTCGCCCACAAGCGGCGGTTGCCGTTGATCGTGCGGATGGACGACCCGTGGCTGGCCCAGGCCTGGCGGGCCCAGCAGTTCGGCGGATCGGATACCCGCTGGGCTGCCGACGTGATCGGCAAGTACGAGGTGACGGCGGGCAGACTGCTCGACGGCATCATCGCGACGGGGCGCATCAAACGCGTATTCGTCTGCGGCACTTCACAATTGACCCTTGCGCTGTGCGCGGACCTCACTCAGCGCGCCCTGGAACGCGACTTCTACACCCCACCGGGGGCGGTGCCGTTGCCCGCGCTCACGCTGGTCGAAAGGGACGCCCAGGAGTACCTGGCGGATCACGAGTTCTACCGGCAGCAGGCGGGCTTCATATCGGAGGGGCCGAGCATCGATGCCACGGCGGAGGCGCCGACGGTGCCGACGATGCTGCAGCTGACCGGCGACGCCGACCCGACGATCAGCGCCGTGATCTTCGTGGACTCCCATGCGGCGACGACCGCCGCCAGGCTGGCGGCCCGCTTCCCTGACATGCCGATCTACGCCTCGGACCTCAACACCAGCATCAGCGACGACTCGATCCAGGTGGTCGGCCGGCTGCAGTCCTACTCGCTGGTGTTGGACACCCAAGAGGGCCAGGTGCGGGACACCTGGGAGCGCGCGGCCAGGCTGATCCACGAACGGTACGTCTCGACGATCGCTCCCGGCGCGCCGCGGTCCGCCGCCGCGATGCCGTGGTCCGAGCTCGACGAGTTCTACCGCGGGTCCAACCGCCGGCAGGTGCGCAACGCGCTGTGGATGGTCGAGCAGATCGCGGGGCACACCTGGAACACGTGGGGCAGCCCACCGGCACAGCTGTCCGGCCACGACATGGCGGCACTGCCCCCCTTGGAACAGCTCGCCCTCATGAGCTTCGACCCGGATTCGGCGATGAGCATGGCCCGTGCGGAGCACGAGGATTGGTGCCGCTACTACCGGCGCAACGGCTGGAAATACGGTTCGCCGCGCGATGATTCGCGCAAGATCCACGACAAGCTGGTGGACTGGTCGGTCGTCGAGAGCAACCCGGATCTGCTCAACGCCGCGGTGCGCAGCCTGGCGGCCACGTTGTGGAGTCTGCGCCAGCTCGGTTTCCGGTCGCGTCCGCTGTGGCAGTCCTTCACCCGGGTGGGAACGGTGACCGCCGAACAACGAAGCACCCCATGGACATGGACGTCGGATGCGGGGCACGTGATGCGCGCCGACGCCGGCGACTGGGCGATCCAGGAAGACGGCAAGGTGTGGTCCGTTCGCGACGACATCTTCCGGGACACGTACGAGCCCGCCGGCGAGGGTCGCTGGCGACGAAAGGGACGCGTTCAGGCCCGCCCGGCCTACCCAGGGGAGACCGTGAACACCTTGGAGGGGCCGACGACCGCGGCGGAGGGCGACTGGATCGTACGGGGATCCACCGGCGAACAGTGGCCGGTTCCCGGTAACGAATTCTCGCGTCGCTACGCCGAATTCCACCCGCCCGAGCAAGCGTCCGCGGTCGACGGCGGACACGGATGAGATTGGTCGCCGCCGCCCCGAGCGACCGCAAGTTTGCGCGGTCCGACACGGCCCAGCACTGATACGGTATCGGCGCATGCCCAATAGCGGCATGCGCGGATTTCACCGTCCGTTTGCTACGCCCGCCCGTAGGAGACCGCGATGCCGCTGTTCATCAGCTACTCGAGCCAGGACAGGGCGACGGTCGACGCCCTGACGACCGCACTTCGCCGCGGACAGCAACAGGTTTGGTTCGATCAAGAGCTCGGCGGCGGTGAGTCGTGGTGGCACAAGATTCTTGAGCAGATTCGCTCGTGTGACGTGTTCATCGTGGCGCTGTCCAACAACTGGCTGCAGTCCAAGCCCAGTCAGGCCGAGTTGCGTTACGCACGGGCGCTGAACCGGCCGATCCTGCCGGTCCGGGTCGGCGACATCGACAGCATGCGCGTGAATCCCCTTGCCTCGTTGCAGATCATCGACTATCGCGAACCGACCGTCGACGCAGGCATCCAACTCGTCACGGCGGTACACGCGTTGCAGAGCAAGCCGGTGCCGTTGCCGGACCCGCTGCCCGAAGAGCCGCCGGTGCCGTTCGGATACATCACCCGGTTGGGCAACACCCTCGCCGAAAAGGAACTCAGCCCGCAGCAGCAGACCCAGCTGTTGATCGAACTCCGGCAGGGGCTCGATGAGGACGGCGACGATCCCAGCGCTCGCGGGGACATCGGCCAGCTGCTGCGCATGTTGCGCCTGCGCCACGACGTCACCTACCGCACCCGCACCGAGATCGACAACGTGCTGGCCGAGATCGAGGCCAAGGACGGTTCGCCGGCGGCCGCGGCCACGCAAAAGACGCAGGCACCGGCGTCGGCCCCGCCGCAGCCCGATGCCGCGGCGCCAACCAGCGGTCCGCCCAAAGCCGCTGCACCGACCGCGGTGGCCGCGGGTGCCGGCGGCGGGTCCGGCAAGCGGCTGATGATCATCGGCGGCGCGGCCGCGGCCGTCGTCGCCGTGATCGCGATCGTCGTCGTAGTGGCCACGCAGGGCGGCAGGACGAAGCCATCCCCGAAAGCCACCACGGGCGCCCCGGCTTCAACGGCTCCGAGTGCCCCGACCGCCGCGAACCTCCCGAATCTGGACGCGTATCTACTCGGCCCCGCCGATGTGAGCGCCATCGTGGGCGAGCCGAACCTGGTCGTGTCCGACAAGACGAGCGGGATGCGTTCGCCCCGGTGGACCCTGTCCAACCCGGACTGCCTGGGCGCCTACGAGCCCATCGCGGAGTCCGCGTACCGGGCGAGCGGCTACACCGCGGTTTCCGGCCAGGCAGTTCACAGTCCCGGCCAGGAGCCCGCCCACCGAGTCTTCGAATCGGTGATAGCTTTCCCGTCCGCCGACAAGGCCGGTGCCTTCGTCCAGGCGTCGGCGGAGAAGTGGAAAGCCTGCGCCGGGCAATCGGTGACGGTGACCGCCACCAACGGCAAAACCACCGGATGGAAGTTCGGCGAGGTCACCGGAACCGTGCCGACGATCTTCCAGCAGCGGACTGAGGCGGCAGGCACCCGCGTCTGCCACCACGCGCTGCATGCGGTGTCCAGTGTGGTCGTAGACCTGTTGCTGTGCGGCCCCGAGGGCGAGAACGGTCAAGCGGGCAAACTGACCCGGCAGATCGCCACGAAGGTGGGCCAGTAACGGCTCCGGACATGGAGCGGCCCCCGAGCATGGCAACCGGTTGGACACACCGGAAGCTCGGGGGCCGGGTGGCTACGGGGAATTCGCCAGCGCGCGTATATCGCCGGCTCTTCGAAAGCCACTGCTGCTAGCGCGCAGCCACCTCACATGTCCATGAAGCTATCAATTCGCGGACCACCTCCTTCCTTGTGTACGGCCGACCGTACCCGCGATTCCGCGAGGCGACAACACAATTCAGCGCTTAGCGATCGCTGACGATCGCGGAGTCGATCAGCGCGGCGAATTCCGCGGCCATCGGCGACCTGGGGAGCGGACGACCGTCGAGCGTGTGCACCCGCGCCGCCAACGTCATGCTCGAGACCAACCAGATTCCTTGCGCGGCATTGAGATCGGCGGGCCGTAGCGCGCGATAGTCGCAGTCGTAGCCCTTGGCCCGCGCCACCTCGAAGAGCGCCTGCTGCGTGGTGCCCCGCAAAATCGGATACCACGGCGGGGGTGTCAGCAGGCACAGGTTCCCGCCTCCCGCCGGCTCGGCATCGGTCGCGATCACCACGGTCGAGCGAGGGCCTTCAAGGATGTAGCCGTCCGAGCTGACGAAGATCACGTCACCGGCGCCCTGCCGGGCGGCATGACGCAAGGCGGCCATGTTCACCGCATAGGACAGCGTCTTGGCCCCTGCCAGCAGCCACGGCATCGCGTCCGTACCGGCGGCGGCCAGCCCGCGGTCCAATGTGATGGCGGCCAGGCCCTCCCGCCGAACCGCCGTCACGCGATCCGGGACAGCGGTGATCATCACGTAGGCGGTCGGCGCCGTTCCGCTCTCCCGGCCGCGGCTGTAGATGAGGCGCATTGCGCCTTCATCAGCGGTGCCCGCCACCCACTGCCCGGTGGCCACGCCGATCGCGCTGCGCCAGGCGGGCAGGTCGGGCTCGGGCAGATCCATCAGCCTGGCCGACTGGGTCAGCCGCTGCAGGTGGGACTCGACCAGACAGGGCCTGCCGTCGCGGACCAACAGCGTCTCGAAGATGCCGTCGCCGCGGACCGCTGCCAGGTCGTCGGCGTGCAGCAGCGGCACATCGGGCGGATGGATCGCGCCGTCCAGCGTGACGATCACACCCGTCTGGCCTGCCATGGGGGTAAAGCCTAGCCGCGAACGTAAAGCCGCCCGCACGCTCGTCGGATGGACCGCGCACCGATCCGTAGAGTTGATGTGTGTCTGCAGTACCTGCACCCGATACCGGACCCGACGCGGGCGCCGTTTGGCATTACGGCGATCCGCTGGGCGAGCAGCGCGCGGCCGAGACCGGCGCGGTAGTGGTGGACCGCTCGCACCGCGCCGTGCTCACCCTGACCGGTGGGGACCGCCAGAAATGGCTGCACAGCATCTCCACCCAACACGTCAGCGACCTCCCCGAGGGCGCCAGCACGCAGAACCTCAGCCTCGACGGCCAAGGGCGCGTCGAGGACCACTGGATCCAAACCGAACTCGGCGGCACCACCTACCTCGACACCGAACCGTGGCGGGGCGAACCGCTGCTGGCCTATCTGCGCAAAATGGTGTTCTGGTCGGACGTCTCCCCGGCAGCCGCCGACCTGGCCGTGCTCTCGCTGTTGGGTCCGCGCCTGGCCGACCGGGCGGTGCTCGATGCGCTCGGCCTGGACGCCCTGCCCGCCGAGCTGACGGCGGTTCCGCTTGCCGGCGGTGGCTTCGTGCGCCGGATGCCCGGCGCCCCCGCCGGACAGATCGAACTCGATCTGCTGGTCCCGCGCGACGACTCCGCCCGGTGGCAGGAACGTCTGGCGCAGGCCGGTCTGCGACCCGCCGGGGTCTGGGCCTACGAAGCGCACCGGGTCGCGGCGCTGCGGCCGCGACTGGGCGTCGACACCGACGAGCGCACGATTCCGCACGAGGTGGGGTGGATCGGCTCCGCGGTTCACCTGGACAAGGGCTGTTACCGGGGGCAGGAGACGGTCGCCCGCGTGCACAACCTCGGTAAACCGCCCCGGATGCTTGTGCTGTTGCACCTCGACGGCTCAGTGGAGCGGCCGTCGACGGGTGACCCGGTGCTCGCCGGCGGTCGCGCCATCGGCCGCCTCGGCACCGTGGTGGATCACGTGGACCTCGGGCCCGTGGCCCTGGCGCTGGTGAAGCGCGGGGTGCCGGCCGGCACCGAGCTGGCGACCGGTCCGCAGGGCGCGGTGGCTGCGGTGATCGACGCCGATTCGTTGCCGCCGACGGAACAGATCGGTGCGGGACGGCTGGCCGTTGAACGGTTGCGGGGCGGTGCGAGATAATCGTCGATGACGTCCGCCACAGCGGCAGGGGGCACCGACGCCCGACCGCAAGGCACGGTAAACTGTCGGCAGGACAATAACGACACCAGGAGATCGGAGCCGCCTGATTCGGGCCGCTCCGTTATTGCGCGAGGGGGTTCCCCCATGGGCCGCGGCCGGGCTAAGGCAAAGCAGACCAAGGTTGCTCGAGAACTCAAATACAGTTCTCCGCAGACCGACTTTCAGCGGCTTCAGCGCGAACTGTCGGGCGGTGAGGAAACCGCCGAGCTGGAGGACGATGGCGCCGGCGACTCCTGGGAAGACAGCGACGACTGGCGCCGCTGACACTCACCGCGCCATGCCGGCGCAATCCGCCTCGCGCCGGGGCTGACCCGGCTTCGGCCGTTTAAAACCTCGGGTGCTGTCCGACGAGCTTTGCCAGCGGGCCTTCTTTACCGCCCTTGCACACGGTCCCCAACACCCAGCAGTCCAAGTGGCGGGCCGTCAAGATGGCCAGGGCACGGTCGGTGTCCTCGGGCGCGACAACGGCGACCATGCCCACGCCCATGTTGAACGTCTTCTCCATCTCCTCCCGCGTCACCCGACCACGCTGGGCGATCATGGCGAACACGGGTGCGGGCGTCCAGGTCCCCCGGTCGATCTCGGCGACCAGGCCGTGCGGGATGACGCGTTGCAGGTTGCCGGCCAGCCCACCTCCGGTGACATGGCAGAACGTGCGGACATGGGTCTCGGCGGCCAGCGCCAGGCAGTCTTTGGCGTAGATCCGCGTCGGCTCCAACAGCTCTTCGCCCAGGGTCCGGCCGAACTCCTCGACGTAGCCGGCCAGGTTCATCCGGTCGATCTCCAGTAGCACCGCGCGGGCCAGCGAGTAGCCATTGGAATGCAGGCCGGAGGATCCCATCGCGATGATCGTGTCGCCGGGTTTGACGCGATCGGGTCCCAGCACGTCGTCGGCCTCGACGACGCCGACGCCCGTAGCCGAGATGTCGTAGTGGTCGGGTTCCATCAGACCCGGGTGCTCGGCGGTTTCGCCGCCGAGCAGCGCGCAGCCGGCACGCACGCATCCCTCGGCGATGCCCGCCACGATCGCGCTGAGGCGTTCCGGTACCGTCCGGCCCACCGCGATGTAGTCCTGCAGAAACAGCGGCTCGGCGCCGCAGACCACGAGGTCGTCGACCACCATCGCGACCAGGTCCAGCCCGACGGTGTCGTGCTTGTCCATCGCCTGGGCCACCGCCAGCTTGGTTCCCACGCCGTCGGTGGACGCCGCCAGCAGGGGTTCGCGGTAGTCGTTGCGCAAAGCGAACAACCCGGCGAACCCGCCCAGGCCGCCCCGCACCTCGGGTCTGGTGGCCTTCGTCGCCAGCGGCTTGAACATCTCCACGGCGCGGTCGCCGGCCTCGATGTCCACCCCGGCCGATGCGTAGGTGATGCCGTGGCTGCCCGGGTTGCGTCCGGGGCTTTTTCCGGGATCCGTCATCGCGATAAAGGCTACCGGGCGCCGCCGACCGCCGTGATCAAACGTGGTGGAAGCGGCGCACCGGACGTCCGTCAGTGGACGATCGGGACTTCGTCGGGAGCCAGATCGTCGAGCCCGGCTCCGCGCGCGGCGTTGACGAGCATGTGCTCGATGACGTTCTTGCCCAGGGCCGTCTCCTCGGGCAGCTCGATCGGATACCGGCCGTCGAAGCAGGCGGTGCACAGCCGCGACGCGGGTTGTTCGGACGCCGCGACCAGGCCCCGCAACGAGATGTAGCCAAGGGAGTCGGCGCCGATGGCGTGCCGCACCGCTTCGAGCATTTCCTCTTTGTCCTGCACGGCATTTGCGATCAGCTCGGCCGGCGACGGGAAGTCGATGCCGTAGAAGCACGGCCATTTCACGGGCGGCGACGCGATCCGCACGTGAACTTCGACGGCCCCGGCCTCGCGCAGCATGCGCAGCAGCGCACGCTGGGTGTTCCCGCGCACGATCGAGTCGTCGACGACGATGAGCCGCTTGCCGCGGATCACCTCGCGAAGTGGGTTGAGCTTCAGCCGGATACCGAGCTGGCGGATGGTCTGGGACGGCTGGATGAAGGTCCGCCCGACGTAGGCGTTCTTCATCAGACCCTGCCCGTACGGAATGCCGGACTCCTGCGCGTATCCGACCGCGGCGGGGGTGCCCGACTCCGGGACGCCGATCACCAGGTCGGCTTCGACCGGGCATTCGCGGGCCAGCCGGCGGCCGATCTCGACCCGGGTGGCGTGCACGGACCGGCCGGCCAGTGTGCTGTCCGGGCGCGCCAGGTAGACGTACTCGAAAACGCAGCCCTTGGGGGTGGGGTTGGCGAAGCGCGTGGAGCGCACCCCGTCGGCGTCGATCGCCAGCAGTTCGCCGGGCTCGATGTCGCGGACGAACGACGCGCCGACGATGTCGAGGGCCGCCGTCTCGGAGGCCACCACCCAGCCGCGGTCCAGCCGGCCGAGTGAAAGGGGCCGCACGCCGTGCGGATCGCGGCACGCATACAGCGTGTTCTCGTCCATGAAGGTCAGGCAGAACGCGCCCCGCACCGTGGGCAGCAGGTCCAGCGCAGCCTGCTCGAGGGTGGAATCCGCCGCGCCGTGCGCGAGCAGCGCGCCCAGGATGTCGGAGTCCGTCGTCGCGGGGGCGGGGCAGCGCCGGGCGATCAGACCCGCGTCGCGGGCACGGGCGGCCAGCTCGGCGGTGTTGACCAGATTTCCGTTGTGCCCCAGGGCGACGCCGGTGCCGGCGGCGGTGTTGCGGAACACCGGCTGTGCGTTCTCCCAGGTGGTGTCGCCGGTGGTGGAGTAGCGGCAATGGCCGATGGCCACGTGGCCCGGCATCGCCGCCAGCGTCTGCTCGTCGAACACCTGGCTGACCAAGCCCAGGTCTTTGAAGACGAGCACCTGTGACCCATCGGCGACGGCGATGCCCGCGGCTTCCTGCCCGCGATGCTGCAGCGCGTACAGGCCGTAATAGGTGAGCTTTGCGACGTCCTCGCCCGGGGCCCAGACCCCAAATACGCCACACTCTTCACGTGGGGAGTTCAGGTCCTGCTCGGGTTCCTGGATGGTCACAATTGGGGGGCTCCCTGGGGAACGGTTGGTGACGTAACGGAGTCTACGGGTCCGACGCCCGCGACCGCGAATTAACAGCGCGTGTTGAGCGGCGAAAATTCCCGCCCCCGACTGTAAAGCTGCAGCTCACGGTTATATTCAGCTGAGGTCGGACAGGGGCAGACAGTGTTGGATCTCACCGGCCCGAGAGCCGGAGAGGCTCAGCGCGCCAGTGTCCTTCGCCCGCTGGAAGGACAACTGCCCGGTCGCCAGCAGCAACCACGTCCGCGGATCGGTCTCCACCACGTTGGGCGGCGTGCCACGAGTGTGCCTGGGCCCGGCGATGCACTGCACCGCGACGAAGGGCGGAATCCGCACCTCGACGCTGGCACCGGGTGCAACAGCGGCCAGGGTGCGGGCGGTGAGCCGGACGGCGGTGCCGAGGCTCTCGCGGTCGGGGGCCGGCCGGGATTCGTCGCGCAGCCAGTCCGCGACGTCCAACACGGCCTGCCGAGTCTTCGCCGGATCGGCCTTTTGGCGGGCGGCCATACCCTAGGGTCTCAAACTCATGGAGCGTCGGCGCGTGCGGCGCGGGCCACCGTACAAGTCCGTCGGGCTCGTGACGGTGGTCATCATGGGGCTGGTCGGGTCGCTGCTGTACCTGCAGTTCCGGGGTGACCTCACGCCGACGACGAAG
Organism: Mycobacterium europaeum; assembly: GCF_034555895.2. Classification (NCBI taxonomy): domain Bacteria; kingdom Bacillati; phylum Actinomycetota; class Actinomycetes; order Mycobacteriales; family Mycobacteriaceae; genus Mycobacterium; species Mycobacterium europaeum. The sequence continues at coordinate 5,536,199 of NZ_CP157315.1, read as the reverse complement.
CTCACCATGGTGGCCGACCGGGCCGGCTTGATCTTGGACCCCGGTTCGAAGGTCACCTACAACGGGGTCCAGATCGGCCGGGTGGCCGGCATTTCCGAGATCACCCGTGGCGGCAAGCCGGCCGCCAAGCTGGTGCTCGACATCACCCCCAGGTATCTCAACCGGATCCCGGCCAACGTGGCGGCCAGCATCAAGGCGACCACGGTGTTCGGCAACAAGTACGTCGCGCTGAGCCCGCCGCCCCGCCCCGCGCCGCAACCGATCACACCGGCGACGGTGATCGAGGCGACGTCGGTGACCACCGAGTTCAACACCGTGTTCGAGACGCTCGTCTCGATCGCGGAGAAGGTGGACCCGGTCAAGTTGAACCTGACGCTCGGCGCGGCCGCGCAAGCCCTGACCGGATTGGGCGCGAGGTTCGGCGCCTCTGTGGTCAACGGCAACACGATCCTCGACGACGTGAACCCGCGGATGGGCGAAATCCGCAGCGACGTCGCGCGGTTGGCCGCCCTCGGCGAGACCTACGCCAACGCCTCACCGGACCTGTGGGCCGCGCTCGACGACGCGGTGACCGCGGCACGCACGCTCGACCGTCAGCACGTCGATCTGGATGCGGCGTTGCTCGCCGCGGCCGGGCTCGGCGGCACGGGCGCGGACGTCTTCGGCCGCGGCGGACCCTACCTCGCGCGGGGGGCCGACGATTTGCTCACCTCCAGCCAGCTGCTCGACGAGTACAGCCCGGAGATCTTCTGCACCATACGCAATTTCGCCGAGGTCGGTCCCAGGATCCACAACGCCCTCGGCGACAACGGCTACTCGCTGGGCGCGCACGCCGCGGGCGCGATCGCCGGGGCGCCGAATCCGTATATCTGGCCGGAGAACCTGCCCCGCACCAACGCCAGGGGCGGTCCCGGCGGCCGGCCGGGCTGCTGGCAGACGATCACCCGGCAGCTGTGGCCGGCGCCGTTTCTGGTCATGGATACCGGCGCAAGCATGGCTCCCTACAACCACTTCGAGCTCGGATCGCCACTTTTCCTCGAGCACGTGTGGGGCCGCCAGGTGGGCGACTACACCATCAATCCCTGACGCCACCGCACGCTAAGTGCGGCGATCGCGCCGGCCTCGTTGATGGCCAGGTGCACCAGCATGGGCGCGGCGAGGCTGCCGGAGCGGTCGGCCAGCCAAGCGAACAGCCACCCCGCGACGCCCGTCACCAGCACGGTGCCCAGCACCGGGTCCCCCGTCGCCCGCGCGTCGGCGATATGGGAGAGCCCAAAGGTCGCCGCCTGCATCAGTTTTCCGCCCGCTGCGCCGCAGGCGCCGGAAGCGGCGGTGGCCAGCGCCGCACGGAACGCGGCCTCCTCGGCCCAGACGGTCCCGACGGGGATCTGCAGCAGCAGCCAGCCGGGCGTCGAGCCGGGTGCCGCACGGCCGGCCATGGACGACCGCACCATCGGCACCGTCGTCGTCGCGGCGATCACGGTCGCCGCCGCCGCGCCGGCCGCCGATCCCAGCCGCAGCCCCGACCACAGCCGCGGCGGAGATAGCCCCAGCGGTGCGCGCGTCACAAGCACCAGCAACCCGGCAGCACCGGCCTGTAGTGTCGTCCGCCAAGCCGTGGGCAGTCGCGGGCCGACGAAGCTCCAGCCGACCAGGGCGGCGGCCAACAAGAAGGCACGGGCCCAACGAAAGCCGCTGTCACCCATCAGGATTGTTCGCTACTGCTCATCCGAACAGGCGAGGCAGCACCGCCTCGGACGTCTCACGCAGTTCGGCCAGCGACACGGTGAACAGGCCCTGAACTTCGATGGCGTCGGAGGCCTCATCGACGACGCCGATGCGCACCGCGGGCAGTCCGCGCGCCTCGCACATCGCCCTGAACCGGCTCTCCTCGGTGCGCGGCACCGCCACCAAGACTCGGCCGGCCGACTCGGAGAACAACGCCACGAACGGGTCGGTGCCCTCGGGAAGTACGATGCGGCAACCGGTTTCGCCCGCCAGCGCCGCCTCCACGATGGCCTGCGCGAGGCCGCCCTCCGACAGGTCGTGCGCCGCGGACACCAGCCCGTCGCGAGACGCCGCGCTCAACACCTCGGCGAGCAGCTTTTCGCGTGCCAGATCGACCGCGGGCGGCAACCCACCCAGATGGTCGGCCGTCACCTGCGCCCAGATGGAACCGTCGAAGTCGTCGCGGGTCTCCCCCAACAGCATCAGGGTCTCGCCGGGTTCGCCGCCCAGGCCGGTGGGGATGCGCCGGGCGACGTCATCGAGCACGCCGAGGACGCCGACCACCGGCGTGGGCAGGATTGCCGCAGAGCCGGTCTGGTTGTAGAAGCTGACGTTGCCTCCGGTCACCGGAATACCAAGGGCCGCACACCCATCGGCCAATCCCCGCACCGCCTGCGAGAATTGCCACATCACCCCGGGATCTTCCGGGGAGCCGAAATTGAGGCAATTGGTGACCGCGACCGGGGTGGCGCCGGTGACGGCGACATTGCGGTAGGCCTCGGCCAGCGCGAGTTGCGCCCCGGCGTAGGGATCGAGCAGTGTGTAGCGCCCCGACGCGTCTGTCGACAGCGCGATGCCGCGGCCGGTGGTCTCGTCGACCCGGAGCACCCCGCCGTCGGCGTGCTCGGCGAGCACGGTGTTGCCGCGCACGTACCGGTCGTATTGTTCGGTGATGAAGGCACGGCTGCACAGGTGCGGGCTCCCCACCAGCGCAAGCAAAGTCGCACGCAACTCGTCCCCGGTCGCCGGCCGCGGGAGGCGTGTTGAGCGGTCGGCGTTGAGCGCGTCCTGCGATTCGGGTCGCGCGACCGGCCGCTGGTAGACCGGGCCCTCGTGCGCCACGGTGCGCGGCGGCACGTCGACGACCGTCTCGCCGCGCCAGGTGATCCGCAACCGGTCACCGTCGGTGACCTCGCCGATCACCGTGGCCAGCACCTCCCATTTGCGGCACACCGCCAAGAAGGCGTCGACGTTCTCCGGGGCGACTACGGCGCACATGCGCTCCTGCGACTCGCTGCAGAGCACCTCGGCGGGTGTCATGTCCTTGGCGCGCAGCGGGACGGTGTCCAGCTCGATCGCCATACCCCCGTCGCCCGCCGACGCTAGTTCCGATGTGGCGCAGGACAATCCGGCCCCACCCAGATCCTGAATGCCGATTACCAGGCCGGCGGCGTAGAGCTCGAGGCAGCATTCGATGAGCACCTTCTCCATGAAGGGGTCGCCCACTTGCACCGACGGCAGCTTCTTGCGGGATCCCTCGCTGTCGAACGTGTCCGACGCCAGCACCGACACCCCGCCGATGCCGTCCAGTCCGGTGCGCGCGCCGAAGAGGATGATCTTGTTTCCGGCGCCCGAGGCGAACGCCAGATGCAGGTCCTCCTGGCGTAACACGCCCACGCACAACGCGTTCACCAACGGGTTGCCGGCGTAGCACGCATCGAAGACCGTCTCGCCGCCGATGTTGGGCAGCCCCAGCGAGTTGCCGTAGCCGCCGATGCCGCGGACCACCCCGTCGACCACCCGGCGGGTGTCGGGGGCGTCGGCGGCGCCGAACCGAAGCTGGTCCATCACCGCGACCGGCCGGGCCCCCATGGCCATGATGTCGCGGACGATCCCGCCGACGCCGGTAGCCGCGCCCTGGTAGGGCTCGACGTAGGACGGGTGATTGTGGGACTCGACTTTGAAGGTGACGGCCCAGCCGTCGCCGATGTCCACCACGCCGGCGTTTTCGCCGATGCCGGCCAGCATGCCCGCACGCATGTCGTCGGTGGTGGTTTCACCGAAGTAGCGCAGGTGAACCTTCGACGACTTATACGAACAGTGTTCGCTCCACATCACCGAGTACATCGCCAGCTCGGTGTCGGTGGGCCTGCGGCCCAGGATGTCGCGGATCCGCTGGTACTCGTCGTCTTTGAGCCCCAGCTCGGCGAACGGCTGCGGCTCGTCGGGGCTGGCGGCGGCGTGCTCGACGGTGTCGATGGTGTGGGTATGCGAGCTCGTCCCGGAGACAGTCACCTGAACAGTGTAAGAGCGCTACCGGCCGCGCAGCAGGCTGGCGCTGGCGGCGTCGGCCGGATAGAACAGCTCGACCGCGAGCTCGGCGAGCGTGACGTCGAGCGGGGTCCCAAACGTCGTCAGCGTGGTGAACATCGACAGCCGTTGCCCGCCGCCGGCATCGAGCTCGAACGGAACGAGCAGTGCGGCGTTGTCGTGCGGCGAGTTCCATGCCTTGGCGGCCGCTTCAACTCCCGGATAGCCGCGCACCTCGTCGTCGAGCGCCTGCAATCCCGGGTCGCCGGTGAGCGTGATCGTGCGCCGCAACTGTTGCAGCAGGTAGCCCGCCCATTCGGGAAAATTCAGGGTCCGCCCGGCGAGGCCGTCGGGGTGCAGCGACAACCGGTAGACGTTGGTCGGCGGGCCGAGCAGATCGTCGGGCAGGCCGGCGGTAAGCGCCGACGCCGCGGCGTTGGCGCCCACGATGTTCCAGCAGCGGTCGATCACGATGCCCGGATAGGGATCGTGGGCATCGAGGAGGCGCTGCACCGCGTCACGGGCCGGGGACAGCGCGGCATCCTCCAGCGAACGCGACGGGTAGCGCGGCGCGAACCCGGCCGCGAGCAGCAGCGTGTTGCGCTCCCGCAGCGGAACGTCGAGACCCTCGGCGAGGGCGAGCACCATCTCCGGGCTGGGGCGCGAGCGGCCCGTTTCGACAAAGCTCAGGTGACGCGCCGACACGCCCACACTCAGCGACAGGTCGAGCTGACTCACCCGTCGACGCTCGCGCCATTCGCGCAACAGGGCACCTACCGCCGCGTGGTTCACGAAGCCACGTTAACCACGGCCGCGGACCCGTAGCGATGACCTCGGAGGTAATTGTGCCGCCGCACACCGCCGCGACACGCTTGGCGCAACGCGCTCGATCGGAGCGCCCGACCCAAGGAGAACCGATGACCGACATCCAATCCGCCCCGAAATTCAGCGCCGAGGTATTCGCCGCGTATTGGGCCGCGCCCAGCATGTCGCGCGGCTTCGAGATCCTGGCCAACGACATCGTGGGCTACTGGCCGGGCGACCCCGAGCCGGTCCGCGGTATCGAACCCTACACGGCGAAGATCGCCGAGATACTGGACGCCGCACCGGATTTGAAGCTCGAGGTGGTGGACAGCGCCACCGTGCCCGGCGCCGCCGAGGGCGAGGAGCTGGTGTTCGTGCACTATGTGGGTCGGGGCACCGGTCCCGACGGGCCGTTCCAGATCCGGGGGCTCGACCGGGTTCGCACCCGCGACGGGATCGTCGTGGAGAACGTCATCCGCTACGACCCGCTCTTCCTCGCCCGCGGCTGAGCGGCGAGCTACTGCCCCACGACGCAGAAGACGTTGCCCTCGGGGTCGGCCAGCACCACCCAGCGGAAGTTGTCGCCGAAGCTGTGCCGGCCGACCTCGCTGGCCCCGGCAGCCGTCAGCCGCGCCGCCTCGCCATCGACGTCGGTGGCGCTGAAGTCGAGGTGCACGCGGTTCTTCCCGGGGGTGGGGTCGGGCACCTTCTGGAATCCGAGCTTGGGTCCCTCCGGCAGGGTCACCGCGGTGAACTCGTCGGCGAGCAACTCCTGCGTCGTACCGCCGAACTGCTCGGCCCACCAGCCAGCCAGCCCCGCGGGAGCGCTGCAGTCGAAGGTGACCATTTCTACGTTGAGCGTCATGGCCGGATCGTAAGTCAGCGGGGCGACAGAAAAGCTTGCAGCGCCGCCGAATAGGCGGCCACATCGTGCGCGCCCATCAATTCCCGCGCGGAGTGCATCGCCAGTTGCGCGGCACCGACGTCGACGGTGGGAATCCCGGTCCGGGCCGAGGCCAGCGGCCCGATCGTCGACCCGCACGGCAGGTCGGCGCGATGCTCGTAGCGCTGCAGGGCGACGCCGGCCTGCTCACAGGCCAGGGCGAAGGCCGCGGCCGTGCGTCCGTCGGTGGCGTACCGCAGATTGGGGTGCACCTTGAGCACCGGGCCGGCGTTGACCTCGATGAGGTGGCCGGGCTCGTGGCGCTCTGGATAGTTGGGGTGGGTGGCGTGCGCCATGTCGGCCGAGGCCAGCAACGAGTCGGGCAGTCGGCGCAGGAAGTCTTCCCGAGTGCCGCCGGCCGCCAGCACGATCCGCTCCAAGAGGGTGCCCAGCAGGTCGGACTGGGCCCCGTGATCGGAGGACGAACCGACCTCTTCGTGGTCGAAGAGCACCAGCACGGGCAGGAAACCCCGCGGCTCGGCGGTCAACAGCGCTTCCATGCCGGCATAGCAGCTGGTCAGGTTGTCCAGCCGGGGCGCGCTGAGCAGGTCGGCGTCGGCGCCCACCACCGTCGACGGGGTCAGATCGTGGGTCATCAGGTCGGCGCCCAGCACGGCGGCGGGCGACACCCCGGCGCGTTCGGCGACGAAGTCGACGAACGACCTCGTTTCCGCGCCGGCGCCCCACACCGCGTTGAGGTGTCGCTGCGGATCCAGCGTCAGCGATTTACGGTCCTCGGCCAGGTGGATGGCCAGTTGCGGTACGCGCAGGATCGGCTCGTCGATCCGGACCAGCCGGTGCTCGATCCCGCCGCCGTCATGCACCGACAGCCGTCCACTCAGGCCGAGGTCGCGGTCCAGCCACGAGTTGAGCCATGCTCCCCCGTACGGCTCGAGGGCCACCACTCGCCATCCGGCCACCAGCCGATCCGGATGCTGCTTGACCCGCAGGTTCGGGCTGTCGGTGTGTGCGCCGACGATCCGGAACGGGCCGTCGGCCCCAGCGGAGTGCCAGGCGACCAACGAGGCTGCCCGCACGGTGAAGTAGCGACCCGGTTCGTCCGGCCAGCGCTCGGCCTCGCGCAGCTCGGTGTAACCCGCGGCGGCCAGCCGCGCGGCCACCGTCGCGCAGGCGTGAAACGGCGATGGAGAAGCGTCGATGAAATCGCAGAGGCCTGCGGCGCTGGCCGGCATGTTCAACATCATGGCTGTCGGCGACAGCCGTCGCCACGCTGGGCCCGATTGCGCGGCTCCTCACTCGCGCACTTCCTGCGCTCGCCGTCGCCACGCTGGGCCCGATTGCGCGGCTCCTCACTCGCGCACTTCCTGCGCTCGCCGTCGCCACGCTGGGCCCGATTGCGCGGCTCCACACTCGCGCACTTCCTGCGCTCGCCGTCGCCACGCCGGGTCCGATTGCGCGGCTCCACACTCGCGCACTTCCTGCGCTCGCCGTCGCCACGCTAGGGTCGGCAGAGTGCCCGCCGTCCAGCCGCAGCCGATCCTCGAGCCGTTGACACCCGCGGCGGTCTTTCTGGTCGTGACCATCGACGACGGCGGAGAAGCCACGGTTCATGACGCGCTGCCCGACATCTCCGGTCTGGTGCGCGCGATCGGCTTTCGCGAGCCGCCGAAGCGGTTGTCGGCGATCACCTCCATCGGCTCGCGGGCCTGGGATCGGCTGTTCTCCGGGCCGCGTCCCGCCGAGCTGCACCCGTTCGTCGAACTCAACGGCCCGCGGCACACCGCCCCGGCGACGCCCGGGGATCTGTTGTTCCACATCCGGGCCGAAAGCTTGGACGTGTGTTTCGAACTGGCCGACCGCATCCTGAGGTCGATGTCCGGTGCCGTCACCGTGGTCGACGAAGTGCACGGATTCCGCTACTTCGACAACCGCGACCTGTTGGGCTTCGTCGACGGCACCGAGAACCCCGGCGGCCAGCTCGCCGTCAGCGCGACCGCCATCGGGCCAGAGGATCCCGAATTCGAGGGCTCGTGCTACGTGCACGTGCAGAAGTACCTGCACGAAATGGATTCGTGGAATTCGCTTTCCGTCAGCGAGCAGGAGCTGGTGATCGGCCGTACCAAGCTAGAGAACCTGGAACTCGGCGAGGACGAAAAGCCGGCCAACTCCCACATCGCCCTCAACGTCATCACCGACGACGACGGCACCGAGCTGAAGATCGTGCGGCACAACATGCCGTTTGGCGAGCTCGGCAAGGGCGAGTACGGCACCTATTTCATCGGCTATTCCCGCACGCCGCAGGTCACCGAACAGATGCTGCGCAACATGTTCCTCGGTGATCCGCCCGGCAACACCGACCACATCCTCGAATTCTCCACCGCGATCACCGGTGGCCTGTTCTTCTCGCCCACTGTCGATTTCCTCGACGATCCACCGCCATTGCCCGCACCGCCCGTGGCGGAAACATCCGCCGCCCAGGACGGCTCACTCTCGATCGGCAGCCTGAAAGGAACCACTTCATGAACAACCTCTACCGCGACCTGGCACCGGTCACCGAAGCCGCCTGGGAAGAAATCGAATTGGAGGCGACCCGAACGTTCAAACGCCATGTCGCCGGACGCCGCGTGGTCGATGTCAGCGGGCCCGGCGGCCCGGCCACGGCGGCGGTCAGCACCGGCCGGCTGCTCGACGTGGCGTCACCCTCCGACGGCGTGGAGGCCCATCTGCGGGCGAGTAAACCCCTTGTCCGGCTTCGGGTTCCGTTCACCCTGTCGCGCTACGAGATCGACAACGTCGAACGCGGCGCGCAAGACTCCGACTGGGATCCGGTCAAGGCCGCCGCCAAGAAGCTGGCATTCGTCGAAGATCGCGCCATCTTCGAGGGCTACCCCGCCGCGTCGATCGAGGGCATCCGCGCCGCCAGCTCGAACAAGCCGCTGACCTTGCCGGCGGACCCGCGCGAGATTCCGGATGTCATCACCCAGGCGATCTCCGAACTGCGGTTGGCCGGTGTCGACGGCCCCTACTCGGTGCTGCTGTCCGCGGACGTCTACACGAAGGTCAGCGAGACCACCGAACACGGATATCCGATCCTCGAACACATCGACCGGCTGGTTCCCGGGGACATCATCTGGGCGCCGGCGATCGACGGTGCTTTCGTGCTGACCACCCGCGGTGGTGACTTCGATCTGCAGCTGGGAACCGACGTGTCGATCGGCTACACCAGCCACGACGCGGACACCGTGCGGCTGTATCTGCAGGAGACGCTGACCTTCCTGTGCTACACCGCGGAGGCCGCCGTCCCGCTGGGCTCCTAGGAATAAACGGCCGCGGCCCGCTGCTGACGGGAAGGCAAATGAACTTCTCTCCCGGAGGCAGGGTGCGATGGCAACGACAATGGCCGGCTCCACCGCGTTGGTGACCGGAGCCACATCAGGGATCGGCCGAGCGATCGCGCTGCAACTCGCCGAACGTGGCGTCGAGGTGGTCGTACACGGCCGTAGCGCCGAACGCGGCGAGAAGACGGTTCGGGAGATCGAAAATGCCGGCGGCCGAGCGCGATTCGTTGCCGCCGACCTCACCGACAGCCAAGACGTGCGCCGGTTGGCGGCCGAGGCGGGACCGGTCGACATACTGGTCAACAACGCCGGTATCTACCAATTCGGAGCCACCGTGGACACCGATGACGCAACGTTCGACGACCATGTGAACGTGAACTTGCGCGCCCCGTACATCTTGGTCCAGCAACTGGTGCCGGCAATGATCGAGCGTGGCGGTGGCACCGTGGTCAACGTGAGCACCGTCGCAGCATCGGCACCGGCGAGCGGCGCGGGCATCTACGGCGCGACCAAGGCCGGCCTGGAGCTATTGACCCGCGTGTGGGCAGATGAGTTCGGTCGGTCGGGGGTACGGGTGAACGCGATCGCGCCGGGGCCAACCGACACTCCCGGCGTAGCGGTTACACCTGGTGTGTTGGACGCCGTGGCGGCCGGCACCGCGATCGGCCGACCCGCCGAGCCGAGTGAAATCGCCGGCGTGGTCGTGTTCCTCAGCTCCCCCGACGCCAGCTATGTCAACGGCGCCGTCGTGCCGGTGAGCGGCGGTCAACGCGCGATCGCCGCCTGAAGCAACGGTTTCCGCTACAGGTCGAGCACCAGCTCGGTCTCTGGGGCCGCCGAGCAGATAAGCACAGTCCCCGGCTCGGGAGCCTCCAAGGGCTGCTGCACATATCTGGCGTTGCCGGCAACGATGCCGGTCACGCACACGTGACAGACTCCGCTTCGGCAGGAGTATCGGGTGGGCACGTCGCATGCTTCTGCCAAGTCGAGAATGCTTCCGCAGACGGACGACCAGCCGACCGTCAGGCCGCTGCGTGCGAACGTGATTGCCGGCCCCGCCCCCGGAGGGCCCGCCGGGGGATGCGGTGGCTGACGAGGGGTACCGTCGACGATCCCGGGGTTGATCGGCGGCAGGGCGCCGAATAGTTCGCTATGGATCCGCGCAGGGTCCAGCCCGCCAGCGGCCAGCGCGTCGCGCATGTCGCTCATGAATTGGGTTGGGCCGCAAAGGTACGCCGTCGCATCGACCGGGATACCCAGTGCCGCGATGGACTGCCGGTCCAGCCGTCCCTGGGTCTGCGTGTAGAACACCAACTGCCGCGCATGCGGCAGCGACCCGATCAAGCTGGCGACCTCGGCTGCGAACGCGTGTGTTTCAGGACTGCGGGCGGTGTGCAGCCACCAGACTTCGCGGGAGCTACGGGCCGCTGACAGCACGTGCAGCATCGCCAAGACGGGTGTGATGCCGATTCCCGCCGACATCAACAGCACCGGACCGTCGTCGTCGGCCAGGTAGAAATCACCCCGTGGGGCCGCGGCCTCAACGACCGAGCCCGGCTCGAGGTGCTCGTGCAACCATCGGCTCACCAGGCCGTGCTCTTCGCGTTTGACGCTGATGCGGAAATACCCTGCCGCGGGGTCGCCCGAGAGGGAGTAACTGCGCAGCGGCGCCGGCATGCCCGCGCCGGGGATCCGCACCGGCAGGTATTGCCCGGGAAGCGGCGACGGCAGGACGGCGTGGTCGTCAGCCTCCAGCCAGATGGACATCACCTGTGAACTCTCCTGGCGTATTTCGCTGACGCGCAAGGAGCGGAATCCATCCCACGCCGGTTGCGCGCCCGGAAGGACTGCCGCCAGCCGGGGCTGAGCGCGGCGACATCGACGACCTTGTAGAGTTGGTCGCGGTCACGGTCCGGCAGATACAACAGCGCGTCGACGTCGGCGACGCTCAGTTCGTGGCGACCACGGCGGGTACGCACGATCTCGTCACCGGCGCTGACCTGCCCCTCGACGATGACGCGAAAGTAGAATCCCGGGCGGTGTTGGGAGACAAGCAGCTTCGGCATCTTTGGCTCGTTCAGCCGCATTCCGACTCGGAAGCAGGTAACACGGGGCTGGGTAACTTCGAATTCGGCTTCACCGATCCGATAGCGGTCACCGATGCACACATCGTCGTCGGGCAAGCCGGCGATCGTGAAGTTCTCCCCGAAGTGGCCAGGCACTAGGTCGTCGCGACGCAGGTATTTCTTCCAAAAGTCGTATGACTCTGTCTGGTACACCATGACGGCACGATGCTCACCCCCGTGACCGGCGAGATCACCCTGGCCGTCGCCATCGACATTGAGGCGGCGCACCATGACCGGCCCCTGAACCGGGGCTTTCCAGACACCGGTGTAGACCGTCTTGCCCCGCCATTCCACGTTTCTGGGCAGACCGACGTTTACTGAAACCAGCTTGCCCACCGTGTCACCTCCGGGCCCCCGTAACTGGGCTGGCTGACCCAAAATATGCCGCGCCGCGCCATTGGGCAACCCAGACGGGCTGTTGCGCCAAGCTCGTGTTGATGCATACTGGGCTAAGCATCCCAAAATCAAAACCGTGGATGCGGTAGCGTCCGCCAACCGCCACCTTGAGTTGCGGGCCGGAGCCATGAGGAGGAATGTCATGCCGGCTGTCCATCATCGATACGCCACCGTCGACGGTCACCAGCTCTTCTTCCGGGAATCGGGTGACCCCAGCGCTCCCGCGCTCGTGCTGTTGCACGGCTTTCCGACCAGCTCCTACATGTTCCGGCATCTGCTGCCGGCGCTCGCGGACCGCTATCACGTCATCGCACCGGACCACCTGGGCTTCGGGCTTTCCGACGCGCCGTCCGTGCAACAGTTCGACTACACCTTCGATGCGCTGACCGACCTGACCGGCGGCCTGCTCCGCACGCTCGGCATCGACAGATACGCCATGTACGTCCAGGATTACGGCGCACCGATCGGATGGCGACTTGCTCTGCGCGACCCCTCGGCGATCACGGCCATCATCAGCCAGAACGGTAATGGCTACGACGCGGGATTCGTCGACGACTTCTGGAAGGTCGTGCGCGCTTACCAACGCGAACAGACGCCCGAGACCGAGGCCGCGGTACGGCAGTTCCTCACACTGGACGCCACCCGGTGGCAGTACGTCACCGGCGTTCCCGACGAGACCCTGCTCGACCCCGAATCCTGGCATCACGACTACGCGCTCATATCGCGTCCGGGCAACGACCTGGTGCAACTGAAGCTGTTGCGGGACTACGCGACCAACGCGCCGCTGTATCCGCGGCTGCACGAGTACTTTCGCGCCAGCCAGGTGCCCCTGCTCGCGGTGTGGGGTCGCGGCGACGAGATATTCGGCCCGGCCGGCGCCGAGGCGTTCGCCGACGACCTCCCGGATGCCGAGATCCGACTGCTCGACGGCGGGCACTTCCTACTGGAGTCCGCGCTGGACGAGGTCGCCGAATTGATCCGCCGCTTCCTGGCCAGGGTTGACATGACCGCTTGACCGGGACCGCCGGGGCCTCCGGCGCGTCATTGGGTTGGATATCCCATAGTTTGGGGCGCCCGCGAGTTAGCCTGACGCGATGGCCCATCCCGATGTTCAGGACGAACAACGGTTGACCGCCAAGGGGCGTGCCACCCGGGATCGCATCGTGGAAGCGGCCGCCCAACTGATCGTCACCGAGGGCCTGTCCGCTTTGAACATGGAGAATGTACGCAGGGCGGCGTCGGTCAGCGGTTCGCAGCTCACCCATTATTTCGCCGACAAGAACGCCCTCATTCGCGCGGTCATCCGGCGGCAGATCGGCGTGGTTCTCGACTTTCACCGGCAGCCCAAGCTCGGTGGTCTGGCTTCGTTCGCCGACTTCGAGCGGTGGATCGACCTCAATATGCGGTACCTCAGGCGCATCGGATATTTCGGCACGCCCACCTACCACGCCCTCGCCGCCCAGCTGGCGAAGTCCGACGATGCGATACGACAGGCGTTGGCGGCCGGTTATTGGCAGTGGGTCGACCTGCTCGACGCGGCGATCCAGCGAATGAAAGATGACGGCGTCGTGGTCGCTGAGGCCGACTCGCGCGCGCTGGCGATCGTGATCGTCGCCGCCCATCAGGGCGGTGGCACCTTGGCCTTCACCTACCGCGCGGAATGGCCGCACGCCGACGCGGTCCGCTTCGCAATCAACCACCTGCGCCGCTTCGCCACCGATCCCGGCGAGCGGGTCGCCCGGCCCGCCCGGCGTCCTCGGCGCATAAGTAAGGTGCACGACCAAAGTGACGACAGCCCAACGCGTTTCACCCGCAAGGGACAGGCGACACGCGCGCGCATCGTCGAGGTCGCCGCGCGCCTGATGTTCGAGCGCGGCGTCGCCGGCACCAGCATCGAGCAGGTGCGCCGAGCGGCCGGGGTCGGCGGCTCGCAGATCGCGCATTACTTCCAGGACAAGCGCGAGCTGACTCGTCAGGTGATCGCCGCCCGCCGCGAAGACGTACGGGCCTTCCACACTCGGCCACCGCTGGGCGACCTGGACACCCTCGACGCCCTGCAGAAGTGGGCCGACGCCTGCATCGCCGACATCGACGCCGTATACCGCTTAGGAGGTTGCGTCTACGGCTCATTGGCGGGGGAATTGATCGACGCCGACGACGAATTACACCAGGAGCTCTCCGCCGGCTATGACCAGTGGATCGAGCTCTTTGAGACGGGCCTTGCGGCCATGCGCCGGCGCGGCGAGCTGCGCCCCGACACCGATCCGCGCCACCTGGCGGTATCGCTGGTCGTCGCGCACCAGGGCGGTGCGATGTTGACATATGCCACCGGGAATCCGGAACCGTTGCGGGCCGCAGTCAACGCCGCCGTCGACTACGTGCACGCCTTCACGACACCCGCCCGCAAAGGACGATCCACTCCGGCGCGACGCCGCGGCCGGTCCCGAGCCAAGTGACGCCACACCATCCCACTGGACAGATTGGGATAGGTAGCCCATAATAAATGGGTTAGCTAGCCCATTATGGACGAAGCCCCTCTGGCGTCGTTCCGCACATCCAGATATGGATGCCCACTGGGCATTTGGGAGGAGCGGCAAGTGTCGACCATCGAAGCGCCCCAGCTACCCACCGCGCCTGCGGTCGTGCGCGAGCACCCCGGCGGCGAAACCATGCGGGCCATCATCCTCGAGGGATTCGGCGGCCTGGACAGGCTCGTCTACGCAGACATTCCGAAGCCGCTACCCAGGCACGGCGAAGTGGTTATCGAAGTCAAGGCGTTCGGCCTCAATCACGCCGAGCTGCACATGCGCCGGGGGGAATGGGCCGAAGCCGCGGAAGTCAGCGGCATCGAATGCGTCGGCGTCGTCGACTCGTGTCCGGGCGGTGAATTCCCGGTGGGCGCCAGGGTGGCGGCGTTGATGGGCGGTCTGGGCCGCACCATCAACGGCAGCTATGCGCAGTACACGCGTGTGCGCGCCTCCAACGTCGCCGTCATCGAATCCGAGCTGCCCTGGTCGGATTTGGCGGCGCTGCCCGAAACCTACGCGGTCGCTTGGACGTGCCTCTTCCGCAACCTCGACCTGACGGCCGGGCAAACCCTGGTACTGCGCGGCGCGACCTCATCACTCGGGCAGGCCGCGCTCAAGCTGGCCGTCGCCGCCGGCGCGCGCGTCATCGCCACCGCACGAAGCCATGGCCGGTTCTCCAAGCTGGAAGAGCTCGGCGCCTCCCGCGCCGAATTGGAACGGCGCGACCTGGCGGACCATCTCCCCGAGTCGAAGCGGGTGGACGCCGTCCTGGACCTGGTCGGCAACAGCACCATCTTGGACTCCCTGGACATGCTGCGCCGCGGCGGGACGGCCTGCCTGGCCGGATGGCTGGGCGGACTCGACCCCATCGGGGATTTCAACCCGCTGTTACGCATGGCAAGCGGCGTCAACTGGAACTTCTTCGGCAGCTTCGTCTTTGGGGCTCCTGGCTTTCCGCTGTCGGACGTGCCGCTGCAAGCGATCGCGCGGCAGGTCGCGGAGGGCACGCTGGAGGCCAAACCGTCTCGCGTCTTCTCTTTCGATCAGGTACGTGAGGCACACCGCGTGATGGAAGCGGGAGAGGCCGGAGGGAAGATGGTCGTCGTGATGCAGTGAGCAGTACCGTCGGGTTGGCACAAGGGGTCCGCCGAAGGCGCAATCCTGCGGGCTGGGATCTAAGGGGGCGTAGTGGCCGTGCGGGAAGCGGGTCCGGAGCGGGTAGCAGCGTTCTCCGACGGTGTGTTCGCGGTGATCATCACGGTCGGCGTCTTCACGATGGCCGGGGTCGCCGCGCTGTGGTGGCCGTTGCTCGGGATGGCGTTGATTTGCCGGTGTTTGATCGGGTACTTACGGCCCGACGTCCCCACACTGAAGAAAATTGAGGCCTAGCCGTGCATCTGCCGTCCGTCCTGGTGTTCGACGTCAACGAGACGCTGGTCGACATCGATTCACTCGCACCGCTTTTCATCGAATTATTCGGTGACGAGCGGGTGCTTCGCGAGTGGTTCGCCCAGCTGGTCATGTACTCGATGTCCGCGACATTGTCGGACCATTACATGACGTTCTCCACGCTCGCGCAGGGCGTGCTGCGCATGGTCGGCGACATTCACCACGTTCACGTCTCCGACGATGACCTGCACCGGCTGACGACGGGCCTGCTCACCATGCCGGCGCACCCGGATGTGACGGAAGGGCTGGCCAGGTTGCGTGACAACGGTTTTCGGCTGGTTACCCTCACTAATTCACCGCCCAACCCGGATGGGCCGACGGCGCTGCAGAGTGCTGGGCTGGCCGATTTCTTCGAACACCAACTGAGCGTCGACGCCCGCCGCGCCTTCAAGCCGGCACCCGCCGTGTACCGATACGTGTGCGAAACGCTCGGGGTGGCACCGGCCGACTGCATGATGGTTGCCGCGCACGTGTGGGACACGCTCGGCGCCCAAAACGTCGGCTTCAGCGCGGCGCTCATCGCGCGCCCAGGCAATCCACCGCTGCCGGTCGAGGGGATGCCCCAGCCGGACCTGGTGGTGGCTGACATGCATGAGCTCACCCAGGAACTCCTCAAGAAACGGCGCCATAATTGACGGATGGCGACCACCGACGGATTCCACCCGGACTTCGACGAGACAACAACCGAAGCCACCGGCAACCGGGTGCACCACATCAAGGCGTCCGACCTCAGCTCCGACACCGCGCAATCGGAGGGGCTTCGTCGCTTCGCCGCGCTCAGCGGCACGTCCGTCGGCGCCGAAAAGCTCTGGATGGGTGAGACACACGCGATGCCGTCGGCCGTTTCCTCCAACCACCATCACGGCGACTCGGAAACCGCCATCTACGTGCGCAGCGGCCACCCGGAATTCGTCTTTCACGACGGCGCCCAAGAGGTGCGGATCTCGACCTCACCCGGTGACTACGTCTTCATCCCGCCGTATCTGCCGCACCGCGAGGAGAACCCCGACCCGAACGCGCCGGCGGAGGTCGTCATCGCGCGCAGCACGCAGGAGGCGGTCGTGGTGAACCTGCCGGCGCTCTACCCGCTCTGACCCCGATGACCAGCCGGTCGCTCGACCTCGAGTCCGCCGATCTCCGAGTCCGGCGTGGCAGCGTACCCGCGAGCACCCAACTCGCCGAAGCGCTCAAGGCCGCGATCATCAAGCAGCGCCTGCCCCGCGGCGGACGCCTGCCCAGCGAGCGTGAGCTGATCGAGCGCTCCGGCCTGAGCCGGGTGACCGTGCGCGCGGCGGTCGGACTGCTCGAGCGGCAGGGCTGGCTGCTGAGGCGCCAGGGTCTGGGGACCTTCGTGACCAACCCGGTGAGACAGGAATTGGGTTCCGGCGTGCGCACGATCACCGAAGTCTTGGCGAGTTCGGGGATCACCCCGCACGTCGACGTTCTGTCGCATCGCGTCGAGGAACCCCCACAACGGGTCGCCGACACGCTGGGTTTGCCCAAAGTTCTATGCATCCAGCGACGTTTCCGGGACGGAGACGCACCTCTGGCGCTGATGATCGCCTATCTGCCCCCGGGGCTGGGACGGGCCGTTGAGCCACTGCTGGCGAGCGTGTCGGACGCGCAACCCGAGCGGGCGATGGAAAGCACCTACACGGTGTGGGAGCGGCGACTGGGCACCCCCATCGCCCGGGCCACCTATGAGATCCATGCGGCGGGGGCCTCGGTCGAGGTAGCCGCCGCGTTGAACCTGCCGTTGGGCTCGCCCGTGCTCGTGCTCGAACGGATCAGCTACGGCAATGACGACAAGCCGCTCGAAGTCGTGGAGTTTCACTACCGCCCGGAGCGCTACCGGTTCTCGGTGACGCTGCCGCGGACCATGCCCGGGTCCGGCGCCGGGATCGTGGAGCGGCGACCGAACACCCGATCTTGACCGCGGGGCCGACCGGCTCCGGCCGCGCTCAGCAAATTCTCAACAGTTTCTTCGGGGGCTCATGGCTTGCCCCCCAGCATTCGCAAAGCCACTGGGCGCAACATGATTTCATGGCGAACGAGCTCATGTGCGCGAACTTGATCGAACACTACCTGCGCACCCGGGGGCGGCGATACTTCCGCGGCCACCACGACGGCGACTACTTCTTCGTCACCAACGCGCGCATGTGCACTTCAGGGCGCCTGCACGTCCATCTCGAGATCTCGCCCGCGCATGGGGATGTGCTGATCGTTCGCGTGACCCCCGCCTGCTTCTTTCCCGCCACCGAGCGCCCCTGGCTGGTGCACTTCTCGGACACGTGGAACCGCGACGAGCACGAAGTCACCGCCATCGTGCACGGCTCGTGCGACCCGCAGCGGATCGGCGTGGTGGCGCGCAGGTCGCACTGGATCCGGCGGAATACGTCGTTCGAGGAATTCGCCGCCTTCGTCGACCGCACCATCGCGGACGCGACCGACCTGTTCGACGCCCTGAGCCCGGCCGCCCAGCCGTCGACGGCGCACCCGCTGCTGCGCGACGCCGGCTGACCTGGGCCGAACTCCCCATCGACGGATATGGCATTCTCTTCTCAGAAGAAGGGAATATGCCGCGCGGGGAGGTTTGAGAGCTGAGTCACACCGGCAATCAATAGCCAGCGGCAGGAACACGACGGCGGGGAGCCATGACGAGCAGCGGTGTCGGGGTGGCGGACAACCACGAGACGACCAAGTGGGACCCGGCTTTCACCGAACAGGTCAGTAAGACACTCGGACCGGTCATCAAGCGGTGGTACCGGGCCGAGGTGCGCAGCATCAGCAACATCCCGTCGTCCGGTGGAGCCCTGGTGGTGTCCAACCATTCGGGCGGCATGCTGACACCGGACGTGTTGATCTTCTCCCCGGCGTTCTACGAACAGTTCGGCTACGACCGCCCCGTCTACACGTTGGGCCATTACGGCCTGTTCATCGGGCCCCTGGACGGCTGGCTGCGCCGCCTCGGGGTCATCGAGGCCAGCCGTGAGAATGCCGCGGCGGCCCTGCATTCGGGAGCCGTGGTACTGGTCTTCCCCGGCGGCGACTACGACTCGTACCGGCCCACCTTCAGCGCCAACACCATCGACTTCAACGGCCGCACCGGCTACGTGCGGACCGCCATCGAAGCCGGGGTGCCGATCGTGCCCGCCGTGTCGATCGGCGGCCAGGAGACCCAGCTCTTCTTGACCCGCGGCAACTGGCTGGCACGCAAGCTCGGGCTGACCAAGGCGCGCATGGACATCTTGCCGGTGAGCTTCGGGTTCCCCTTCGGCCTCAGCGTGATCTTCCCGCCGAACCTGCCGCTACCCGCCAAGATCGTGACCGAGGTGCTCGAACCGATCGACGTCGCCGCCCGGTTCGGCGCGGACCCCGACATCGACGAGGTCGACAGGCATGTGCGCGGGGTCATGGAGTCAGCGCTCAAGCGACTGGCCAGTGAGCGCCGGCTGCCCGTCCTCGGCTGACCGACGGCGACCGATGACTTGGGTACCGATGCCATGCGAATACCGCTGCAGCACGACCTGATTCGTGATCTTGTGGCTTCGGCACAGCGAGGTGGCGGGTGAAAAGACTCAATGGCATGGACGCGATGCTGCTCTACAGCGAGACGCCCAACCTGCACACGCACACCTTGAAAGTGGCGGTCATCGAGCCCTCCGACCCCGAGTTCGGTTTCGAGGCGTTCCGCGGCCATGTGCGCCGCCGCCTGCACCTGCTGGAGCCGTTGCGCTACAAGCTCGTCGACATTCCCTGGCAGCTCCATCACCCGATGTGGCAGGAGGACTGCGAGGTCGACCTCGACTATCACCTGCGCCGCGTGCGAGTGCCCGCGCCGGGCGGCCGGCGAGAACTCGACGCCGTCATCGGCGAGGTGGCCTCCACTCCGCTGGACCGCAGCCGCCCGCTGTGGGAGTTCCACTTCGCCGAGGGCCTGGCCGGCGGCCGGTTCGCGTTGATCGGCAAGATCCACCACGCGCTGGCCGACGGCGTCGCCTCGGTCAACCTGCTGGCCCGCGCGATGGATCTGAAAGACGCACCGACCGGCGAGCGTGACAACGACGAGGCGGGCGCCACCGCCTCGACCGCTGACCTACTGCGCGCCGCCGCGCGCGATCACGCCCGGCAGATCGCCGAACTGCCGGGATTGGTCAGGGACGCCGCTGTGGGGCTCACGCGGGTTCGCCGCCGGTCCAAACAACGCGGTGACCATCCGGATCTGGCCGATGCCTTCGATGCACCAACGACCTTTTTGAACCACGTCGTGTCGCCCCGGCGGCGGTTCGCCAGCGCAAGGCTGCCGCTGGCCGACGCCAAGGCGGCGGCCGCGGCGCTGGGCATCACCGTCAACGACCTCATACTGGCGACGACCGCCGGCGCCCTGCGCACGCTGCTGTTGGCCTATGACGGCGCGGCCGACCGGCCCCTCATCGCGTCGGTGCCGACGGCCACCGACAGGTCGGACCGCATCACGGGCAACGAGATCAGCGGTCTGATGATCTCGCTGCCGGTACACGTCGCCGCTCCCGCCGAGCGGGCGCGGCTGGTGGCGTTGGCGACGCGAATCGCCAAGGAAGACCACGAAATTCTCGGACCGCAGCTGTACGGCCGGCTGATGGCGTACCTCCCGACGGCCGTTGCCCCTGCCGCGTTCCGGTGGCTGGGGCGGCGCGACGCCCCGAACAAGCTGATGAACGTAGCGGTCTCCAGCGTGGTGGGCCCGCGCGAACGCGGCCACTTCGGCGGCGCGGCGGTCAGCGAGATCTACTCGACCGGCGTGTTGTCGCCGGGCGCCCCGGTCAACATCACCGTGTGGAGCTACGTCGACCAGCTCGGCGTCGCCGTCCTCACCGATGACCGCACGTTCAACGACCCGCACGAAGCGACGGACGCGATCAGCGCATCATTCGCCGAATTGCGCTCGGTCGCGGGGACTTCCGTTCAGACCGCAAGCACCGCGTCCAGCACCGAATAGAACAGGCCCAAGCCGTCGTCGGAGGGGCCCGTCAGCGCTTCGATGGCGTGCTCGGGATGCGGCATCAGCCCGACGACGCGGCCGTTGGCAGAGCTGACCCCGGCGATGTCATGCAGCGAGCCGTTGGGGTTGTCGAGGTAGCGGAACACCACCCGGCCCTCCCCTTCCAGTTCGTCGAGCACATCGTCGGGGGCCACGTAGCGGCCCTCGCCGGACTTCAGCGGCACCAGCAGCTCAGCGCCCCACTCGAAACGCGACGTCCAGGCCGTCGAGATCGAGGCCACCCGCAGCCACACGTCGCGGCAGACGAAGTGCAGTCCGACGTTGCGGGTCAGCGCCCCGGGCAGCAGCCCGGCCTCGCAAAGCACCTGAAAGCCGTTGCAAATCCCCAACACTGGCATGCCGCGCTGCGCGGCGGCCACCACCTCGCCCATCACCGGTGCGAACCTGGCGATCGCCCCGGCACGCAGGTAGTCGCCGTACGAGAAGCCGCCGGGCACCACCACGGCGTCGACGCCTTTGAGGTCGGCGTCGGCGTGCCAGAGGCTGACCGCCTCGGCGCCGACATGGCGCGCGGCCCGGGCGGCGTCGACATCATCGAGGGTCCCGGGGAAGGTGATGATGCCGATTCGCGCGGTCACGGGGTCTCCCGGCTGATCGTCCAGTCTTCGATCACGGTGTTGGCCAACAACGTCTCCGCTATGTCGGCGAGCACAGAATCGTCGACCGTGTCGTCGACTTCGAGCTCGAACCTCTTGCCCTGCCTGACATCTGAGATCCCGGGATGACCGAGCCGGGCCAGCGCGCCGACGATCGCCTGACCCTGCGGGTCGAGAATCTCCGCTTTGGGCATCACATGAACGACTACCCGGCCCACCGGCGCTCCTCCTCAGGTTTGTTTCCGCGCCAACTCTACCGGCGAAAGCGCAGCTCGCCGCTACGGGCACGAGGCAATGTAGGCCTCGCACAGCGGGGCGGTCATGGCGTTCAGCACCGGGTCGTCGGCCATTGACGGCCACGGGACCTGCGGCGGCCCCGACGACCAGAGGGTGAGTTCGCTGATCGTGCTGCTGGCCGGGTGGGCGATCAGATAGGTGTGCATGACAACCGGTCCGCTGATCACCGCGGCCATCCGGTTGGTTTCGTCGCTGGTGATCGACGGTGATTGCGCCGGCACCCGCTGCTGGCAGGAGCGCAGCGCGGCGACGGCGTTGCTGAACACCGACGCCGCGATAGCGCCGCCGCTGGCCGTGTCGCCGCGCCAGTGCAGGATCTGAGCCTGCAGCTGCCACTGCCCGTCCGGGTGGGTCACTGTGGCGCGTGCCGCGACCGCCGAGTCACGCGGATCCCGGGATACCGGGGGCGTGGCACACAGCTCCTCGAACCGGAATCGGGGGCCGGGCGTCGCCCCGGTCACCTGCGCCGCGACCCCCGCCAGCGCGGGCCAGCCGTAGACGGGGTCCAGCGGCACGGCGCGCCGCTGGACCCACGCGGAATCGGGAATCTGGTCACACACGGGCGGGCACGCCTGGGGCTCGGCATGGGCGGGCACTACGACAATGAAAGCCACCGCGAGGCCGCCGACCACGATCATGGTCGCCAGGATTACCCGCATCGGCATCACCCCCGTCAGGGCACAATCGTAGTCATGCAACTGACGCATTTCGGCCATTCCTGTCTACTTGCGGAATTCGACCACACTCGCGTGCTCTTCGATCCTGGAACCTTCGCGCACGGTTTCGAGGGCATAACGGGGTTATCGGCCATTCTCATCACCCACCAGCACCCCGACCACGTCGACGGCACCCGCCTGCCGGCGCTGCTCGAGGGCAACCCGGACGCCGCGCTGTACGCCGACCCGCAAACCACCGCCCAGCTGGGCACGCCGTGCCAGGCGGTGCACGTCGGCGACGAGCTACGGATCGGTGAGTTGACAGTGCGGGCCGTCGGCGGCAAGCACGCCGTCATTCACCCGGAAATCCCTGTGATAGAGAATATTTCATTTCTCGTCGGCGACGGCGATCACCGCGCCCGGCTGATGCACCCGGGTGACGCGCTGTTCGTTCCTGATGAGCCGGTGGACGTATTGGCGACACCCGCGGCCGCCCCGTGGATGAAGATCTCCGAAGCCGTCGACTACCTGCGCGCGGTGGCGCCGGCGCGCGCGGTGCCCATCCACCAAGGCATCATCGCCCCGGATGCGCGGGGCATCTACTACGGCCGGCTGACCGAGATGACCACCACCGACTTCCAGGTGTTGCCCGAGGAGGACGCGGTCGCCTTCTAGCGCGAGCAGACGCAAAATTGCACGATCTCTCCCTGATCAGTGCGATTTTGCGTCTGCTCGCCCAGTCAAGTTAGGCGATGTCGTCGGCGACGCCGCGGCCGGCGGCGCGTCCCGAGAAGATGCAGCCACCGAGAAACGTGCCTTCCAGGGCGCGGTAACCGTGGACGCCGCCCCCACCGAAACCGGCCACCTCTCCGGCGGCGTACAGCCCATTCAGGGGTGTGCCGTCGGCCGTCAGCACGCGGGCGTCCAGATCGGTCTCTATGCCGCCCAACGTCTTTCGCGTCAGAATGTGCAACTTGACCGCGATCATCGGCCCGGCCTTCGGATCGGTCAGCCGGTGCGGGGCCACCACCCGCCCCAAGCGGTCGCCCAGGTAGCCGCGCGCGGCGCGGATCGCAGTGATCTGGCCGTCCTTGCTGAACTTGTTGGCCACCTCGCGGTCGCGGGCGGTGACCTCGGCCTCGACCGTCGCATAGTCCAGCGGCGCGACGCCGGGTAGCTTGTTCATCGCGGTCACCAACTCCCGCAACGTGGTTGCGCTGACGAAGTCCTCCCCCCGGTCGACGAATGCCTGCACCGGCCCGGGCGGCCCGGAACGCGCCCGATTACGCAGTAGCTCGAGCAGGCTCCGCCCCGTCAGATCGGGATTCTGCTCCTGCCCCGAAAGGGCGAATTCCTTCTCGATGATCTTGGCGTTCAATACAAACCAAGTGTAGTCATACCCGGACTTGGTGATGTATTCCAGCGTGCCGAGGGTGTCGAATCCGGGGTAAAGCGGTACCGGCAACCGCTTGCCGGCCGCGTCGAGCCACAGCGACGACGGCCCCGGGATGATCCGGATCCCGTGCAGCGGCCAGATCGGGTCGTAGTTGGTGATGCCCTCGGTGTAATGCCACATCCGGTCGGGGTTGATCACCCGCGCACCGGCCCGTTCGGAAATGCCGATCATCCTGCCGTCCACGTGAGCCGGCACCCCGCTGAGCAACTGCTCGGGTATCCGACCCATCCGCTTCGGCCAGTTCTGGCGTACCAACTCGTGGTTCCCGCCGATGCCGCCGCTGGTGACGATCACCGCGGCCGCACGGAACTCGAATTGCCCCACGGCTTTTCGCGACGACGCCACGCCCCGCGGCGCAGCAGAAGGCTCCAGTACCGTGCCCCGAACGCCGGTCACCGCGCCGCCTTCGACGATCAACTCGTGGACTTGGTGACGGTGCGCGAAGCGCACGGTCGACCGGTCCCGCAGCTGGCGGGCGAAGGCCTCGACCAGAGCGGGCCCGGTCCCCCAGGTGATGTGGAAGCGGGGCACCGAATTGCCATGGCCCTGAGCGTCGTAGCCGCCGCGTTCGGCCCAGCCCACCAGCGGAAAAATCTTGACGCCGCGGTCACGTAGCCACCGGCGTTTCTCACCCGCTGCGAAATCGACGTAGGCGTGCGCCCATTGGCGTGGCCAGTAATCCTCGGGGCGGTCGAACGCCGCCGTGCCGAGCCAGTCCTGCAGGGCGAGTTCGTGGCTGTCGCGAATCCCCAGCCGGCGCTGCTCGGGGCTGTCGACGAAGAACAGGCCACCGAACGACCAGAAGGCCTGCCCACCGAGGTTGGCACTGCTCTCCTGGTCGACGATCAACACTCGCAGGCCCCGGTCCACCATCTCGCACGCGGCCACCAGGCCTGCGAGTCCCGCGCCGACGACGATGGCGTCGGCACCAAACGCGCCGGCCGAAGAATCGCTCATGTCGGACCAGGGTAGTGCCCGCGGCGGGCCAGCCGAGGGGACGCTTGCTCAGGCCGCGTCGAGAATCGCTTTGTCGCGCCGCCAGCGGTAGACCGTCGGTTCGCAGCCGTGCATCAACGACAGGTCGACCGCGTCCACCATCGCCTGCAGCGGGCCCGGTTTGCGCAGGTGACGAGCGGCGACGGCAACCCGTACCACGCCGCCGCGGCGGGCGATCCGCTCCGCGGACAGCACCACCATCCGGCACCACCACGGTTCGGTGAGGAAGCCTTCGCCGATGCCGAGCACGCGGGAGCGCACGGTGGCGTGCCGAACCAGGTCCGTGATGCCGTGCAGGTCCGCCAGCATCCGAAAACCGTTGTCCGGTAACGCCTTGACGACTCCCGGGGACACCACCCAGCCGGGCGCGGCGAACAGACGGGTGCGTAAACCGAGATGCTCGAGCACCCGGTCGGCGGCCATCAGCCGCAGGTTGGCCTCGTGGGCCCGAAGAATGGCGAATTCACCGCGGCGCTTCTTGGTCGCCGCATCGTCATAGCCGTGCAGCACGATGGCGTCGCCGCCGGACCGCCGGGTATTCAGCCATTCGACGGTGTCGGGGTCGCGGTCGAGTCGATAGTCACCACTGAGCCGGGGTGCCACCAACAGCGACACCGGCACGTTGCGGGCATCCATTTGCGCGCAGAACGCCTCGACGTCGGGCAGGGTGCGTTCCCCAATCCCCGAGACCGAGACGATCAATTTTCCAGCCACACCCGCAGTTTGACGAGCTCAGGTGTCGGAATGGTGAAGGACACGCAGACGGCAGACGTATATCGAAACCGCGCTTCCGCAGGTGCCGCCCCATCCGCGGCTGGTGGCCAGGGCCAGCGGGGGGCGGTGGGGCCAATCGGTTCGATATGCTAAGCAACGCCATGGATCAGGCCCCGTACGCAGCGGCCGACACCCCGCTACCTTACGTCCCCGCCCCACAACCGGGCGCGGGCGAGCGGGACTACCCGGACAAGCTGGACGCCGGCCTGTTGCGGATTTCCGCCGTCTGCATCCTGGCCACCGTGATGGCGATCGTGGACGTCACCGTCGTCAGCGTCGCGCAGCGCACCTTCATCGACCAATTCGCGTCCTCACAGGCCGTTGTCGCCTGGACGATGGCCGGCTACACGCTGGCGTTGGCGACCGTAATCCCGATCACCGGGTGGGCGGCCGACCGGTTCGGCACCAAGCGGCTTTTCATCGGCTCCGTGCTGGCCTTCACGCTGGGCTCGCTGCTGTGCGCGGTAGCCGCAAATATCCTGCAGCTCATCGTCTTTCGGGTGGCTCAAGGCGTCGGCGGCGGCATGCTGCTGCCCCTGAGTTTCATGATCTTGACCCACGAAGCGGGGCCACGACGGCTCGGGCGCCTGATGTCGATCCTGAGCATCCCGATGTTGCTCGCCCCGATCGGTGGTCCGATTCTGGGCGGCTGGCTGATCGACACCTCCAGCTGGCGATGGATCTTCCTGATCAACCTGCCGATCGGGCTCCTGACCATCGTGCTCGCGGCGATCATCTTTCCCAGGGACCACGCGGCGCGCTCGGAAACCTTCGACCTCGTGGGTGTGCTGCTGCTCTCACCCGGCCTGGCCATATTCCTGTTCGCGGTCTCATCGATCCCGCATTGCGGCACCGTAGCCGACCGCCACGTGGCGATACCGGCGGCCATCGGCCTGGCGCTGGTCGCCGCGTTCGTCGTGCATGCGTGGCGCCGCGCCGATCACCCCCTCATCGATCTGCGGTTGTTCCGCAACCCGGTGCTCACCCACGCCAACGTGACGATGCTGGTATTCGCCACCGCGTTCTTCGGTGCCGGTCTCCTGCTGCCCAGCTACTTCCAGCAGGTACTGCACCAAACCCCGATGCAGGCGGGTCTGCGCATGATTCCTCAGGGACTCGGCGCCATGCTGACCATGCGGCTGACCGGGCCGTTGGTGGACCGGCAGGGGCCCGGCAAGATCGTGCTGGTCGGCATCGCGCTGATCACGGCCGGCCTGGGCACCTTTGCTGTCGGCGTCGCCAGGCAGGCCGACTACCTGCCCACTTTGCTCATCGGCCTGGCGATCATGGGCCTCGGCATGGGGTGCACCATGATGCCGCTGTCCGTCGCGTCCGTGCAGGCGCTGGCCCCGCATCAGATCGCCCGGGGCACGACGCTGATGAGCGTCAGTCACCAGGTCGGCGGATCGATGGGCACCGCGCTGATGTCGATGATCCTGACCAATGAGTTCAACCGAAGTGAAAACATCGCCGCCTCGAACAAGCTGGCGGCGTTGCGGCAGCAGGCAGCGGTCAGCGGGGTCCCGGTCGACCAGTCGGCAATACCGCGGCAGGCGCTGAGCACCGGTTTTTGGCCCAACGTGGTGCATGACCTGTCCCATGCCTATTCGGCGGTATTTGTGATCGCGGTGGTCTTGGTGGTGTCGACGATCATTCCGGCGTCGTTTCTGCCGAAAAAGCCGGCGAGCCAAACAGTGGGTGAATAGCCGCATCGGCTCGGGCGGTGTCGAGGCGCGCACAGCGCTGGATCTGCAGCGACATCGTTGACGGTCCGACCACCGGTCACCCGCCTGGCCAGCAAAAAAAGCGCCGGTGGGGCCAAACGTCTGAAAGCCTCCGCGGGCGGGTATGGGAGTCGATATGCTCGGGGACACGATGCAGAAGGCCTATTCCGCCCCTTCCGACGCCGCGGGCGAGCCCGCTTCAACCGCGCGACCGGACACGGACCGACACGAGTCTCCAGACAAACTTGACGCTGCGCTGCTCCGCATCGCCGGCGTGTGCGGGCTGGCCTGCATCATGGCGATCCTGGACAACACCGTCGTACTCGTCGCACAGCCCACCTTCCTCGCGCAATTCGGCTCCACCCAGGCCATCGTCTCCTGGACGATCGCCGGCTACATGCTCGCCTTTGCGACGGTGATCCCGATAACGGGTTGGGCGGCCGACCGCTTCGGCACCAAACGGCTTTTCATGGGTTCGGTCCTGCTGTTCACGCTGGGCTCGCTGCTATGCGCGTTATCACCAAATATCCTGACGCTCATCATCTTTCGGGTGTTGCAGGGTGTCGGTGGCGGCATGCTTTTGCCGCTGAGTTTTGTGATCTTGACTCGCGAGGCCGGGCCGAAGCGCGTCGGCCGGCTCATGGCGATCGGTGGCCTCCCGATTCTGCTCGGCCCCATCGGTGGCCCGATTCTGGGCGGCTGGCTGATCGACACTTACGGCTGGAAATGGATCTTTTTGGTCAACCTGCCGGTCGGCCTCGCGGCGTTCGCGCTCGCAGCAATCATGTTCGCCAAAGATCGCTCGGCCCCCTCGGAGGCGTTCGACTTCGTCGGCGTCCTCCTGCTGTCGCCCGGCGTGGCCGCCTTCCTGATCGGGGTGTCGTCCATCCCGGGACGGGGCACGGTGGCCGACCGCTACGTTTTGGTACCGGCGCTCCTCGGGCTGGCCTTGATCACCGCGTTCGTCTGGCATGCCTGGTACCGCGCGGATCATCCGCTGATCGACCTGAGGCTTTTCCGAAACAGCGTGGTCACCGAGGTCAACGTGACGTTGCTGGTGTTCGCCGTCGCCTTCGTCGGTGCCGGGCTGTTGGTCCCCAGCTATTTCCAGGTCGTGCACCACGAAACCCCGATGCAGGCCGGCCTGCACATGGTGCCGGTAGGGGTCGGTGCCCTGGTGACGATGCCGCTCGGCGGGGCCTACGTAGACCGACGGGGGCCGGGCAAGATCGTGGTGGTCGGCTTGGCGCTGATGGCCGCGGGCCTCGGCGTATTCACCTTCGGAGTGGCCAAGCAGACCGCATACCAACCGACCCTGCTGGCCGGGTTGACGATCATGGGCCTGGGCATAGGCTTCACCACGACGCCGCTCAACGCGGTGCTCATGCAGTCGCTGGCGCCGCATCAGATCGCCCGCGGGACGACGCTGATGAGCGTCAACCAACAGATAGGCGGCTCGGTCGGGGCGGCGCTGATGGCGGTGATCCTGACCAATCAGTTCAACCACAACGCATACATCGCCAGCGCAAACACGCTGGCGGCTCTGCAAGGCGACGCCGCCAGGCGCGGGCAGGCGGTCGACCCGTCCGCCATTCCGAGGCAAACGGCCAGCCCGGATTTCGCGAGCAACCTCATGACCAGCCTGTCGCACGCTTACACGGTGGTGTTCGTGCTGGCTGTGGTGCTGGTCGCGTTGACGATCATTCCGGCGTGGTTCTTGCCGAAGAAGGTGCCGAGCCACGTAGCCGGCGAGTGACCTTGCCGTCGCCGTCGAAGCAAGATCGTCGCATTCAGCCGCCGCCGTCGCGCTGGCCGGAGGCGACAGCTAGCAGCCAGGCGTACTGGAATGCGGTTTCCTGCCATGCCTTGTAGCGACCGCTGACTCCGCCGTGCCCGGCATTCATCTGGGTCTTGAGCAGGACCGGGCTGCCGCTGCCGTTGGCGTGGCGCAACGCCGCCACCCACTTGGCGGGCTCGACGTAGTAGACCCGGGTGTCGTTCAGCGAAGTCATCGCCAGAATGGCCGGATACCGCTTGCTCTCGACATTCTCGTAGGGCGAATAGGACTTCATGTAGAAGTAGACGTCCTTGTCCTGCAACGGGTTTCCCCATTCGTCCCACTCGGTGACCGTCAGCGGCAACGAGGGATCCAGGATGGTCGTCAGCGGGTCGACGAACGGGACTTGCGCGAGGATCCCGGCGAAGAGCTCCGGCGCCAGGTTGGCGATCGCCCCCATCAGCAGGCCGCCCGCGCTGCCGCCCAACGCCACCAGTTGCCGGGGCCGCGTGACTCCCGTGTCGACCAAGTGCCTTGCCACCGCGACGAAGTCGGTGAAGGTGTTCTTCTTCTCCAGTAGCTTGCCGTGCTCGTACCACGGCCGGCCCATCTCACCGCCGCCGCGGACATGGGCGATGGCGAACACCATGCCGCGGTCCAGCAGCGACAACCGGGCGATGGAAAAGCTGGGATCGGTGCATATCTCGTAGGCGCCGTATCCGTAAAGCAAGGCCGGCGCCGGGGATTCGATACCGGCGCGGTGCACGATGGACACCGGGATTCGGGTGCCGTCTTCGGCAAGTGCCCAGTCCCGCCGCTCCACGTAGTCCTCGGTGCGGTAACCACCGAGGACCGGTTGCTCCCGGAGCAACGTGCGTTCACCGGTGGCGAAGTCGATGTCGTACACCCGCGCCGGGACGACCAGCGACCCCGCCCTGATCCGCAGCTTGGGCGCATCCCAGCTCGGGTTGCCGGCGGCACCGGCGCACATCAACTCGGAGTCGAAGGCGATCTCCTCGGGCCGACCGTACTGCCCCTCGGGTTCGATGCCCCACACCTGGAGCCGGGGCAACGCCTCCCGCCGGTAGCTGACGACCAGATGGCCGGCGAAAGCATCCACCCCGTCGAGCCGCACGTCGTCGCGGTGCGGGATCAGCGTTCGCTGCCGGGTCGGGTCACTGACCGGCGCCTCGGCCAGCGTGAAGTTCACCGCGTCGTGGTTGTGCAGGATCAGAAACGTGTCCTGCCCGCCGACCACCGCATGTT
This sequence comes from Mycobacterium europaeum, assembly GCF_034555895.2. Lineage (NCBI taxonomy): Bacteria > Bacillati > Actinomycetota > Actinomycetes > Mycobacteriales > Mycobacteriaceae > Mycobacterium > Mycobacterium europaeum. Next base: position 5,506,033 of record NZ_CP157315.1, on the reverse strand, counting down.
CGACTGCGTACTCGACGCCGTCGCGCCGCGGCAGCACCACGGTGAACTGTGCATGCGGGTCGGCGGCATCGGCGTACCGGTACTCGGAGGTGATCGACGAGCCCGATGCGATGAAGATGTAGGCCTCGCTGCGGGTGAGCCCCACGCCAAGCCAGAACCGTTCGTCGGCCTCGTGGTACACCAGCTCCGACGGCTCGCCGGAGCCCACGCGGTAGCGCCAGACCTTGTCGGGGCGGTGGGCCGCATCCAGAGTCAGGTAATAAACGGTGCGGTTGTCGGCCGCCCAGGTCGCCCCCGCCCCGATGTCGGGGATCTCGTCGCGGTACAGCTCGCCGGTGCGCAGGTCCTTGAACCGCAGCGTATAGCGTTCGTCGCCGACGACGTCGACCGAATACGCCAGCAGGTTCCCGTCCAGGCTGACGGTGGCGGCGCCGAGCGCGAAGAACTCGTGGCCCTGCGCCTCGGCGTTCGAGTCGAGCAGGATCTGCTCGCCGGGAATCTCGGTGTCCTCATCCAGGATCGGCGGATCCCAGTCGTCGGGATCGCTTATCGGGCAACGACACTGGACCCGGTACTGCTTTCCTTCGAAGGTTCGGGCGTAATACCACCAGTCGCGCTGCCGCGTCGGCACCGACAGGTCGGTCTCCTTGGTACGCGCCTTGATCTCGTCGAAGATCTTCTGCCGCAACGGTTCGAGATCGGCCGTCATCTGGTCGACGTAGTCGTTTTCCGCCTCCAGGTAGGCGATGACTTCGGGGTTGGACTTGTCCCGCAGCCATTCGTAGGGGTCGATGAAGACGTCTCCGTGATGCTCGCGTCTGGTGTCCTGCCGCTTGGCGGCCGGTGGTACGGGGGGAACGTCCCGCTCGCTGGTCGCTGCGTCGGCGCGAGTTTCCGTCATGCGCCGATCCAGTCAGCGAAACTCAGCCCGGAAATACGTTCGTAGGCATCGATATAGCGGCCCCGGGTGGCATTGATGATGTGGTCGGGCAGCGGTGGTGGCGGCTGTGAGCCGTGGCGGTCCCAGCCGGACTCGGGACTCGTGAGCCAGTTACGGACGAACTGTTTGTCGAAACTCGTCTGCACCACCCCCACCCGGTAATCCTCGGCCGGCCAGTATCGCGAGGAGTCGGGCGTGAAGATCTCGTCGGCGAGCAGCAGGTTGCCGTCGCGATCGGTGCCGAATTCGAACTTGGTGTCTGCGATGATGATTCCCTTCGTCAGGGCGTGGTCGGCGGCCTGAACGTAGGTCTGCAGCGTGCGGTCGCGCAGCTGGTTGGCGCGCACACCGCCCACCAACTCGATCACCCTGTCGAACGAGATGTTCTCGTCGTGGTCCCCCAGCGCGGCTTTCGTGGCCGGGGTGAACAGAGGTTCGGAGAACTTGCTGGCTTCGACCAGGCCGGGCGGCAGGTCGATGCCGCACACCTTTCCGGTCGCCTGGTAGTCCAGCAATCCCGACCCGGTGAGGTAACCCCGCGCGACACACTCCACCGGAAGCATGTCCAGCCGCCGCACCACCAGCCCACGGCCCAGCACCTCGTCAGGGATGCGTGGGTCGTCCGGCGGACCGGCCAGATGGTTGGGTGCGTCGACCAGACCGAAGAAGAAGACGCTCATCGCGGTCAGGATGCGGCCTTTGTCCGGGATGGTGCTGTCGAGAATGTAGTCGTACGCCGAGATCCGGTCGGTCGCGACCAGCAGCAGATGTTCGTCGTCGACGCGATAGATCTCGCGCACCTTGCCGCTGGCCAGGTGCTGGTAATCGGACAGTGCAGGGCGCATCGGGTCAGCCTATCGGGCGCCTCGGGCGGGCACATGCGTCGGGAGCTGTGCTGGGATCGGGACTATGACACCGCGGTTTCTGCCCTATTCCACCCGCCCCGGTCGACTGATGGCCCAGCTGCTCAGCGACGTCGCCGTCATCATGTGGACGGCGTTGTGGCTGCTCGTCGGGCTGGCGGTGTACGACGCCGTGTCGACGATCGCCGAGGCCGGCCGGCAGGTCGAGAGTGGGGCGCACGGCATCGCCGGGAACCTGGCGTCGGCGGGCCACGGCGCCCAGCAGATCCCGGTCGTCGGGGACGCGGTCAGCAAGCCGTTGAACTCCGCGAGTCAGGCAGCGCTGGACCTCGCCGGCGCGGGCCACGACCTGGACTCCACCGCGAGCTGGCTGGCGATCCTGCTCGCGATGGCCGTCGTCGCGGTCCCGATCCTCATGGCGGATGTGCCGTGGCTCTTGCTGCGGCTGCGGTTCTTTCGACGCGAGTTGACGGTGAGCGCCCTGGCAGCGTCCCCGGCCGGGGAGCAGCTGCTGGCCCTGCGGGCGTTGACCAACCGGCCGCCGGGGCAGCTCGCCGCGATCAGCGCGGACCCGGTCGGCGGGTGGCGCCGCGAAGACCCACTCACCATCCGCGCCCTGGCGGCGCTCGAATTACGGGCGGCCGGCATCTCGATTCGCGGAATGTAGCTGCGCGCGGCCGAAGAGCAGCAGACCGGCCACGACGACGACCAGCCAGGCCGCCAACGCATCCCAGAAGAACACCAGCGAAACCGTCAGCAACGACCGGTGGCCGAGCTCGGCCGCCATGGCATAACTGGCCGCGGAATACATGCCGAGCGGAAAGACGAAAGCCCACCACACGCCGGCGAACCGCAGCATGTTGGGACGGCCGCTGATGCGGCGCAGGCCGAGGTAGATCAGCGGCGGTATCCACAGGGTCGCCGCCAACCACGTCACGACGGTGACAGTGCGCACCGGCCCGGCCAGCCACGGCGGAGCCAGCGCGTGAATGCTGTCACCGGCCAGCGTCGCAATCGCCATGCCGCCCATCAGGATCCAGCTGTCCGGCTCCAACCCCCCTCCCGGTACCGCCGCTCGCTGACGACCCGCCAGAGGATCAGCCAGGTCGTCAGCGCGTAGATGAGTAGGGCCGAAACCCACACCGCCACGGCCGGGGCCAGCCACCAGCGATGGCCGGTGTGATACGCCGCCCGGGCGATCACGATCGCCAGCCCGGAGGTCCCCACGCTGCCCAGTTCCCACGCCCCGTGGGCGTGCGAACGCAGCGTGGCCCACCGGCGCGACACCACGTTCCGCGAACTCAGCCCGATCAGCACCAGCCACGAGCACAGCGCAACCGCGCCGAGCGCCCGCAACGCCCACACGTTGGACTGCAGCCGGGTGTCGATCACCGCGCAGGCGGCGACGAAGGTGAACAACCGAAGGGTGACATCTGGATCCGTCAGATCCCAGCGCGACCTGCGACGGCCGCCCAGGGTCGTCGCGACCACCAGAACCACCAGGAAGACCAGGCCGGCGGTCGCGACGACGCCCAGCGTGTCACTGATGCGGCCGTAGCCGTGGTCGCGGGCGGCGATCGACAGGATCCCGGTTGCCATCACGGCGGCGAAGACGTCCGGTGTCGGCTCGACATCGGCGCGCCCGACCCTCACGGGTCCTCAAAGAGTTCCACCACCAGGTGCCGGATGCCGGTATGCCGGTTACTGCGAGCCCATTCCACCGGCCGGACCACCCGCACGGCCCCGAACCGCGAAAACAGCTCCTCGTAGAGCACCCGCAGTTCCAGCCGGGCCAGGTTGGCGCCCAGGCAATAGTGCACGCCTTGGCCAAATCCCAGGTGCGGGTTCGGCTTTCGGGTGATGTCGAATTCACCGGCGCGCTCGAATACGGCGGCGTCGCGATTCGCCGAGCCCTCCCAGATCTGAACCTTCTGCCCCGCCTCGACGGACTGACCGCCGAGCGTCACCTCGCGGGTGGCGGTGCGGCGCTTGGACGGTGACGGCGACGTCCACCGCACGATCTCCTCGACGGCGGTCGGCAGCGCGTCGAGATCCGCACGCAGCGCCCGCAGTTGATCTGGATGCTGGGCCAGCGCCAGCAGACCACCGGCAACCGCGTTGCGCGTCGTCTCGGCGCCGGCGCTGAAGAGCAGGCTGAAGAACAGGTACAGCTCGAGATCCGACAGCGACGGCGCATCCGCATCGTCGACCATCGCGTTCGCGACTACCGACAGCATGTCCTCGGTCGGCTGCGCCCGCTTCGATGCGATCAACTGCCGGCCGTAGTCGTACATCCGCGACCCGGCCTCTTCGACCGACAACTGAGAAAGCGCTGCCTTGCGCGAACCGCCGAAGTCGAACTGCGGCTCGATGGCTTCGAACAGCCAATGCCGTTCGGACTCGGGCACTCCCAGCAGGATGCAGATCATCTGCATCGGCAGCTCCGCGGCGATGTCGACCAGAAAGTCGAACGGTTCACCGGGCACCACGGCATCCAGCAGCCGGCGAGCCCGCACCCGCAGGTCGTCTTCGACCAGCCGGATCATTCGCGGCGTCAGCCCCGAGCTGACGAGTCGCCGGATCTGTGAGTGGCGCGGGTCGTCCATCATGTTGAGCACCTGGCCGGCAATGGCCAGGTCCTGCAACAGCGTGCCGCCGTACGGCCGCCCGCCGCCGGTGACCGACGAGAAGGTCGCCGGATCCTTCAGCACCTCAAGCGTTTCCGCATAGGTGGCGACCGACCAAAAGCCTTCGCCGTCGGGCGTGTTCTCCGTTGGCTCGTGCCAGTAGACGGGGGCCTCGCGCCGGTGGATGGCGAACAGCTCATGCGGGAAACCGTTGGCGAAATTGTCGAGATCGGTGAAGTCGATCCCCGCGAGCGCGCCGGCGAGAGTCACAGGATCGCGCCCGGCGCGTACTTGGCGGCGTCCGGATAGCGGCTCACCAATGCGTCCACCAACGCGGCCACCTCGTCCACCTGGTCACCGGCGGCACCGATGAACGCCTCCTTGTCGGCGAGCGCCGCATCCAACGCCGCCCGGTCCAGTGGCAGCCGCTCGTCGGCGGCCAACCGCTCCAGCAGGTCGGGCTCGGCGCCGCGCTCGCGCATGGCCAGGGCCGCGGCGACCGCGTGTTCGCGGATCACATGGTGCGCGGCCTCGCGCCCCATGCCGGCGCGGACCGCGGCGATGAGCACCTTGGTGGTGGCCAGGAACGGCAGGTAGCGATCCAGTTCGCGGGCGATCACCGCGGGGTAGGCGCCAAACTCGTCGAGGACGGTCAGGAACGTCTCGATCTGACCGTCGATGGCAAAGAAGCTGTCCGGCAACGCAACCCGGCGCACCACCGAACAGAACACATCACCCTCGTTCCACTGCGCGCCCGCCAGCTCGGCGGCCATCGAGGCGTAACCGCGCAGCACCACCTGCAACCCGTTGACCCGTTCGCAGCTGCGGGTGTTCATCTTGTGCGGCATCGCCGAGGAGCCGACCTGGCCCGGGGCGAATCCCTCGGTGACGAGCTCGTGCCCGGCCATCAGCCGAATGGTGTGGGCCATCGACGACGGGCCGGCACCGAGCTGCACCAGAGCGGAGAGCACGTCGTGGTCGAGCGAACGCGGATACACCTGTCCGACGCTGGTCAAAACGGTTGCGAAGCCGAGGAATTCGGCCACGCGAGACTCGAGTTCGGCCAGCTTGGCCGGGTTGCCGTCCAGCAGGTCCAGCATGTCTTGGGCGGTGCCCATCGGGCCCTTGATGCCGCGCAGGGGGTAGCGGTCGATCAGCTCGCGCAGCCGGGTCAGCGCGATCAGCGTCTCTTGCGCGGCGGACGCGAACCGCTTGCCCAACGTGGTGGCCTGCGCGGCGACGTTGTGGCTGCGCCCGGCCATCACCAGGTCGCGGTAGGCCACCGCACGCTCGGCGAGCCGCGCCGCCACCGCGATCCCATGGGAGAAGACCACTTCCAGGGATCGCCGGATCTGCAGCTGCTCCACGTTTTCGGTCAGGTCGCGGCTGGTCATGCCCTTGTGCACGTGCTCGTGACCGGCCAGCGCGTTGAACTCTTCGATGCGGGCCTTGACGTCGTGGCGCAGCGCCCGCTCCCGCTCCGCGATCGAGGACAAATCGACGTCCTCGAGCACCCGCTCGTAGTCGGCGATGGCGCCCTGCGGAACGTCCACCCCGAGTTCCGCCTGCGCCCGCAGCACCGCGACCCACAGCCGGCGCTCCGCGACGACCTTGGCCTCCGGCGACCAGATCGCGACCATCTCCGCGCTGGCGTACCGGGCGGCCAGGACATTCGGAATGCTCACAGACATAGAGCTTACGATCCGCCGCCCTACCCTAGGCAGGATGTACTTCGCCGGCGTCGATCTGGCCTGGGCCGGGCGCAACCCCACCGGGGTCGCGGTCGTCGACTCGGGGGGACTCCTCGTGCACGTCGGCGCGGCCGGCGACGACGCCGAGGTGCTCGCCGCGTTGTCCCCCTATGTGCGGGGGGATTGCCTGGTCGCCTTCGACGCGCCGCTGGTGGTGACCAACCCGACGGGCCAGCGTCCCGCCGAGGCGGCGCTCAACCGCGACTTTCGCAGGTTCGAGGCCGGCGCACACCCGGCCAACACGGCGAAACCGGAGTTCGCCGACGGGCCGCGTGCGGCGCGCCTGGCACACGCGATGGGGCTCGACCTGGACCCGCGGTCATCGGCCCCGCGCCGTGCCATCGAGGTCTACCCCCATCCGGCGACCGTGGTGTTCTTCCGGCTGGCGCGAACGCTCAAGTACAAGGCCAAGCCCGGCCGGGGAATCGACCAGCTCAAAGCGGAGCTGCTCGTGTTGATGGACGGCGTCGAAAAGCTCGCGCACGCTGCGGTGCCCTTGCACGTGGCGGGCCACGAAGATTGGGTTCGGCTCCGCCACCGCGTGACCACCGCCCAGCGCAAATCCGAGCTGCGCCGCGCCGAGGATCCGGTCGATGCCGTCGTCTGTGCCTACGTGGCGTTGTTCGCGCAACGCTGCCCGGCGGACGTGACCATCTACGGCGACTTCGCCACCGGATGCATCGTGACGCCGTCGTTGCCGGCCGACCGCACCGGCCGCTGATCGATGGGCGCGAGCACCTCGATCAGATCGATCACCGTGCCCAACGCCACCGCGCGCGGATCGCGGCCCTCCACCAATGCCGACACCACGCAACCGTCAATCGCACAGATCAGCGTGCACACCAACTCGATGTGCACCGTGCGGCCCGATCGCTCGATGGCCTCGGCCACCGCCTCGGCGCGCTGGCGCAGGCTGCGACGCATGGTCTCGCGCAACGCGGGCAGCCGGGTGCACGCGATGTGTCGCTCGTAGCGCGAGATCAACTGGTCGCTGAGCCCCGGGCTGGACACGTCTCCGACGAGCAGGTCGACCAACACCTCGGCGATGGTTTCGGGTCCGCGACGACGCCGGGACAGGGCAGACACCCGTGACCGCAGCTGCGCCACCTCGATCATCGCGATGTGTTCGACGGCCCGCGCGATCAAATCGTCAAGGGACGAGAAGTAATACGTGGTCGACGCCAGCGGCAGGCCGGCCCGCCGAGCGACCGCGCGGTGACCCACCGCCTCGAATCCGCCTTCGGCGAGCAACTCGGCCGCGGCGCTCACCAGCGCATACCGCCGACGCTCTCCCTTGGGAGTGACTGCTGACGTCACGAGTAGCCATCGTGCCAGTCAAAGTGGTACTGCATTGCCATTTCCGCCAAACGGCCAGCCAGACCAACATGGCATGATGGCCGGCATGCCCGACTTGAGCCGCCGCGCCCTGCTGGGCCTCGGTGCCGGCGCCGCCGCGGGCGCAGTGGGCACGTATGGGCTGGACATCCTGTTCAAGCCCCGGCCATCTCAAGCACTGCCGCTGTCACCGGCCGGCACCGAGGCGCCGCTCGCGCCGCCGCCGAGCGCGCCTCGCGAGCCCGCTCCGCCGGGACAACCCGCGCCCACCATGGTGACCGGTTCCTTCGTCTCGGCGGCGCGCGGCGGGATCAACACCAACTGGGCCATCGCGCGCCCGCCCGGCCAGACCAAGGCGCTGCGGCCGGTGGTCGCGCTGCACGGCAAGGGCAGTGACGCCTCCACGGTGATGGCCGGCGGCGTGGAACAGGGTCTGGCGCAGGCCGTCAACGCGGGGCTGCCGCCGTTTGCGGTGGTCGCCGTCGACGGCGGCGGCAGCTATTGGCACAAGCGGGCTTCCGGCGAGGACAGCGGGGCCATGGTGCTCGACGAGCTCATTCCGATGCTCGGCGGCCAGAACCTGGACACCTCGCGGGTGGCGTTTCTGGGTTGGTCGATGGGCGGGTACGGCGCGTTGCTGCTCGGCGGCCGGCTGGGTCCGGCACGCACCGCGGCGATCTGCGCGGTCAGTCCCGCACTGTGGCTCTCCCCCGGCGCGGCGGCGCCGGGCGCGTTCGACGGGCCCGACGACTTCGCCGCGAACTCGGTGTTCGGCATGCCCGCGCTGGCGTCGATCCCGATCCGGGTGGACTGTGGCGACAGCGACCCGTTCTACGCCGCGACCAAGCAGTTCATCGCGCAACTGCCCCACCCGCCCGCGGGCGGGTTCTCGCCCGGAGGACACAACGGAGAGTTCTGGAGCTCGCAGCTGCCGGCCGAGCTGACCTGGATGGCGCCGCTACTGACGGCCTAGGAGCATGTTGCGTCGACCCCGCGCCCCACGAGTCACTCCAACACCATGACCCTGGCACCGTGCGACGCTCGGATTTGATAGCGCGGGCGATATCAGATCCGGCGGCAACACAATGCCTTTCGCCGGGCTTCCGCCTTGGGTGCAGTCGAAGGCTCGTGCGACGATCGCAGGGTGACCGCACCATTCGACTGGAACTTCCCCTACGCCTGGCCGCGGACGCCGATCTTGGCGGAAAACGTTGTGTGCACGTCACAACCGCTGGCCGCCCAAGCGGGCCTTCGAATGCTCGCCGACGGTGGCAGCGCGGTCGATGCGGCCATCGCCACCGCCATCGCCCTGACGGTCGTCGAGCCGGTGTCCAACGGCATCGGCTCGGACGCCTTCGCCATCGTCTGGGATGGTCGGCAACTGCACGGGCTGAACGCTTCTGGCCGTTCGCCCGCCGCCTGGACACCGGAATACTTCGGCGGCAGAGCCGTTCCCGCGCTCGGCTGGAACGCGGTGACCGTGCCCGGCGCGGTGTCGGCATGGACCGAACTGCACGCCAAGTTCGGCAAGCTCCCGTTCGACGCACTCTTCGAGCCCGCAATCCGCTACGCCCGCAACGGCTTCCTGGTATCACCGACCGTCGCGTACCAATGGAAGGCACAGGTACCGCTGTTCGAGAAGCAACCCGGATTCGCAGCGGCGTTCATGCCCGACGGGCGGGCACCGAAACCCGGTGAGCGGTTCCGCTTCTCCGACCAGGGCGCCACGCTCGAGAAGATCGCCGCGACCAATGGGGAGGCGTTCTACCGCGGGGAGCTGGCCGCCCAACTGGAGGCGCACGCAACGGCCAACGACGGCGCGATGCGGGCCGGCGACCTCGCCGCTCACCGCGCCGACTGGGTGGGCACCATCAGCGGCACCTACCGCGGCTACACCGTGCACGAGATCCCGCCCAACGGCCACGGGATCGTGGCCCTGATCGCCCTGGGCATCCTGGAGCACTTCGACATGGCTTCGCTGGCAGCCGATTCCGCCGACAGCGTGCACCTTCAGATCGAGGCGGTGAAGCTGGCCTTCGCCGACGCGCAGGCCTACGTCGCCGACATCGAGCACATGCCGCTGGACCCACAACGCCTGCTCGATGCCGACTACCTGAGGCAGCGCGCGGCCCTGATCGATCGGGCGCGGGCGAAGCCGGCGTCGGCGGGCACGCCGAGCGGGGGAACCGTGTACCTGACCGCCGCCGACGCCGCAGGAATGATGGTGTCGATGATCCAGTCGAACTACATGGGGTTCGGATCGGGCGTCGTAGTGCCCGGCACCGGCATATCATTGCAGAACCGCGGCGCGAATTTCGTTGTGGCCGAAGGACACCCGAACCGGGTGGGGCCCGCCAAACGCCCCTACCACACCATCATCCCCGGCTTCGTCACCAAAGACGGCGCCCCGGTGATGAGCTTCGGCGTGATGGGCGGAACGATGCAACCTCAGGGCCACACCCAGGTGATGGTGCGCATCGCCGACCACGGGCAGAACCCCCAGGCCGCTTGTGACGGCCCACGCTTCCGCTGGGTGCAGGGCCTGCAGGTCGCCTGCGAGAAAGGCTTCCCACCCGCGACGCTCGACGAGCTTCGCCGCCGCGGGCACGACCTGGTCGCGGTGGACGACTACAACCAGTTCGGCAGCTGCCAGGCGATCTGGCGGCTCGATGCCGGCTACTGTGCGGCGAGCGATCCGCGTCGCGACGGCCAGGCCGCGGGGTGCTAAACGCTGATCTTGCCCTCGGCGGCCAGGAGCGCGATGTCACCGCGAAAGTGGCCGCCGGGCAATCGGATCGACCTCATCAGGTCATACGCCTGTGCCCGGGCCGCGGCGAGGTCGGCGCCGGTGCCCACCACCGAGAGCACCCGGCCACCCGATGACACCACCTCGCCGTCCTCGCGCCGCGCCGTACCGGCGTGCAACACCCCCTCGGCTTCCGAGCCGGCGATCACGTCCCCGACCCGGGGGCGGCCGGGATAATTCTCCGCGGCCAACACCACCGTGACGGCCGCGCCCGCGCGCCAACGCAGGTCTTCGAAGTCGGCGAGCCTGCCGGTACCCGCCGCGTACAGCAGCTGCCCGAGCGGCGATTCCAGCAGGGCCAGCACCGCCTGGGTCTCCGGATCGCCGAACCGGCAGTTGAATTCGACGACGGCCGGCCCGTCGGGGGTGATCGCCAGTCCGACGTACAACAAGCCGCAGAACGGGCTGCCCCGCCGAACCATCTCGGCCGCAACGGGTTCGACGATGTTGCCGACGATGTCCCGGTATACGTCGTCGGGAAGCCAGGGAACCGGCGCGTAGGCACCCATGCCACCGGTGTTGGGCCCGGTGTCGCCCTCGCCGACTCGTTTGAAGTCCTGCGCGGGCAACAACGGCACCACGGTCTCGCCGTCGACCACGCAGAACAGTGATACCTCGGGACCGTCCAGGTACGACTCCAGCAGCACCGGGTGGCCCGCCTCGAGCAGTGCGGCGGCATGCGCGCGGGCGACGCCGCGATCCGCGGTCACCACCACGCCCTTGCCGGCGGCCAGCCGGTCGTCCTTCACCACCCAGGCCGGGTCGCCCGCCGGAGGCCCGAACCGGTCCAGGGCCGCATCCAAATTGGCGGGATTGTCGACGGTTTCGCTGGCCGCGGTACGCACGCCCGCCGCGGCCATCACCTCCTTGGCGAACGCCTTCGACCCCTCGATCCGGGCGGCATCCTTGCTCGGCCCGAAGCAGACGATGCCGGCGGCGCGCAACGCGTCGGCCACACCCAACACCAGCGGCACTTCGGGACCGATGACCACCAGGTCCGCCCGGACGTCACGGGCCAGGGCGACGACGTCGTCGCCCGAACTGATGTCGACGTCGTGCTGCTCGGCCACCCGGGCGGTGCCCGCATTGCCGGGAGCGACGAATAGTCCCGTGACCTGCTTGTCTTTCCGAAGCGCCAGCAGCAGCGCATGTTCACGGGCGCCCGAACCGATTACCAGGACTCGCACGACACGTCAGACTAGCCCGGGAAAACGCCGCGCGCCCACGGCACCCGTATTCGGATCAGTCCTTGTCGCCGGAATGCATCTTCAGCGCGGCGTCCACGTTGGCCTTCTTGTCCTCGGCGGCGCCCTTGGCCGCGGCCTTCCTGCGCTTGGCGACGACGGCGTCGACGGCGCCGTTGAGCGCCGAACCCAGCGGGAACCCGAGATAGTGGGTGAGGAAGACGGCCATCTCCTTCAGCTCGGTCTCGGTGAGCTCGCCGTTGAGCAGCGCGGCGTTGATCTGGATCTCGGCCAGGTCGCGGTTCCCGACCGCGGTCACCGCCGTCAGCGTCATGATGCGCTTGTCGCGCATCGACAAACCCGGCCGCGTCCAGATGCTGCCGAACAGGTGGTCGACGGTCAGGTCGAAGTACGCGTCGCCCTCGATGTTGGGCATCTCCCAGCCGTACACCTCGTTCATCTTCTCGAGGCCCTTGCGGCGAATTTCGTCCATCACGCCTCTTTCTCTTTGTGCGGAACCCCGAGGCCGGCCGCCAGCCCCTCGTAGGCCAACCGGGCCAACGGCAGGTCCACCGACACGGCCTCGCCCAGCGCCAGCGCCAGACTCAGGTCCTTCTCCCCCAGACCGCGGGTGTGCATGAAGGGCTGGTACAGGAAGTGTTCTGGCGGAAGGTCGTTCATGTCGTCGCGGACCATGATGGCTCCCGGCCCGCCGGTGAGGGCGTCGGTGTGACGCACCACCCGGCCCAGCGCCTGCAGATCCAGTCCCGCCGCCTCGGCCAGTTTCATGGCCTCGCACGCTGCCACATAGGACGTGAAAGTCAACATGTTGCGGGCCAACTTCATTCGGGTGCCGGCACCGGGCTCACCGGCGTGGATGACGACGGCCGCCCAGTGTTTGAACGCCGGCTTGATCCGCTCGTACACCTCGCGATCGGCCCCCACCATGGTGGCGAGCTCACCCTTGGCGGCGGCGGCCGCGCCGCCGCTGACCGGTGCGTCCACGATATGGATGCCCCGTGGTTTCAGATGGCCGGCCAGCTCCGCGGCCGTGGTGTCGCTGATGGTCGAGTGGATCGCGATGACCGTGCCGGGCTTGGCGTGGGCCGCCAATTCGCCGACGACCTCGCGCACCTGGGCGTCGTCCAAGACGGTGACGTGGATGATGTCCGCGGCGGCGACGTCGGCGACGCTGTCTGCCAAGCCGGCGCCCTTCTCGGCCAGGGGGGTCATCGCCTCTGGCCGGATGTCGTAAACCGTTACCCCGCCTGGCCATTCGGTCATCCTCGTGGCCATCGGCGCCCCCATGTTGCCCAGGCCGATGTAGCCGAGCTTCGCGTGCTCAGTCATGACCGGATGATCTGCCCGCCGTCGACGTTGAAGATCTGCCCGGTGATCCACGACGCCTCGTCGGACAGCAAGAACAGGCACATGCCCACCAGGTCCTCGGGAGTTCCCATGCGCGACAGGGGCAAACCCTTGACGATGTCGGCGACCATCTCCTGCGGCGTGGTGGTCCGGTTGGCCTCGGTGTCGATGGGCCCGGGCGCGATCGCGTTGATCCGAATGTTCTGGCCACCCAGCTCGCGGGAGAGCTGCTGGGTCAGCCCGTTGACGCCGACCTTGGCCAGGCCGTAGTAGTTCGAGTACAACCACGCGGCCGTGGACGACTGGTTGACGATCGCCCCGCCGCCGCGCTTGGCCATCTTCTTGTAGACCGCCCGCGTGCACCACAGCGCACCGTCGAGGTTCACGCTCATGAACTTCTTGTAGTACTCGGGGTCGATGGTGAGCAGGAAGTCCAGCTTCATGCCCCCGAAGATCGCCGCGTTGTTGACCAGATAGTCGATGCCGCCGAATTCGGCCAGCGTGCGGTCGGCCATCGCCTTGGCCGACGCCGGGTCGGACACGTCGACCGGAACGGCCAGGGCGGTGCCACCGTCGGCGACGATCTGCTTGGCCACTCCCTCGGCCGCCTCGACCTTGATGTCGGCCACGACGACCGCGGCGCCCTCCCGGGCCAGCGCCTCCGCGTAGGCCTGGCCGATGCCGCCGCCGGAGCCGGTGACGATGGCGACTTTGTTCTCGAATCGCATGCTTCAAACCCCTCTAGTTGACCGCTGTCGCAATCGTCTTGATTTCCAGGTACTCCTCGAAACCGGCCAGGCCCATCTCCCGGCCGTTTCCGGACTGCTTGTAACCGCCGAACGGCGCGTCGGCCGAATACCACACGCCGCCATTGACGTTGATCGTGCCCGCGCGGACCCGCGCGGCGACGCTCGCCGCCCTGTCCGGGTCCGCCCCGAACACCGTGCCCGACAGCCCGTACGGCGAGTCGTTGGCGATGCGCACGGCGTCGTCGTCGCCGTCGTGCGGGATCACCGTCAGGACCGGGCCGAAGATCTCCTCGCGCGCGCAGCGGGCATCGTTGCCAAGGCCGGCGATCACGGTCGGCTCGATGAAGAAGCCGACGTCACGGTCGGCCGGCCGCCCGCCTCCGCACGCGAATGTCCCGCCATCGGCGAGGGCCGAGTCCAGATAGCCCTGAATCCGATCGCGCTGGCGCGCCGAAATCACCGGCCCGCAGATGGTTCCGGGGTCGGTGGGGTCCCCGGCCTTGATGCCCCCCACGGTGGCGGCCGCGATGGCGACGGCCTCGTCGTAGCGTGCCCGCGGTACCACCAGCCGGGTGGTGATCGCGCAGCCCTGCCCGGCGTGCATGCAGACCGAGAATCCGGCCACGCCCACGGCACCGCTCAAGTCGGCGTCGTCGAGGACGATGAACGCCGACTTGCCGCCCAGTTCGAGGAAGACCTTTTTGATGGTCGCCGCGCCGTCGGCCATCACGCTGCGGCCGGTGGCCGTCGACCCGGTGAACGAAATCATGTCCACTCGTGGATCTTTGGCCAACAGCGCACCCACGCTGTGATCGCTGGAGGTGACGATGTTGACGACGCCGGGCGGAAAGTCGGTGTGCTCGGCGATGAGTTCCCCCAGCACGGCGGCACACCAGGGGGTGTCTGGGGCGGGCTTGAGGACGACGGTGTTACCGGCGGCCAGTGCGGGCCCGATCTTGGCGAGGTTGATCTGGTGGGGGAAGTTCCACGGCGTGATGGCGCCGACGACGCCCACGGCCTCACGGGCGATGGTGCGGCGGGTGGGGATCCCCATCGGTGACGCTAGGCCGAGATCCTGGCTGTAAACGTAGGATTCGGCGGTGTCCGCCGCGAACGCCAGATCGCTGACCGGGATTTCGAGCTGGGCGATGCTGGTGAGCATCCGGGGCGCGCCGACTTCGGCGATGGTCAGGTCGCGCAGCTCTTCGAGGTGCTGCTGCATCGCCTGCTGCAGCTGGCGCACGCATCGCACCCGCAGCTCGGTGTTGCGTGACCAGTCCGTCTCGTCGAAAGCGCGGCGCGCGGCGTCGATGGCGCTGCCCATGTCGTCGGCGTCGGCGTCGGCCGCGACCCCGAGCACTTCCTCGGTCGCCGGGTTGATCGTCGGGAAGGTGCCGGCGCTGCCGGGCGACATCTTGCCGTCGATGAAGAGTGCGCTCACGCCGTCGGCCAGCAAGGCCATCTCCCGCTCCCGTCTGTGCGGACCAAATCGAATACCCGAATTCCAACGGACATTTCAGTGGACAGTTGTCCGATATTCTCCGATGGAACCATAGCCGCCGGGCCGTCGGCGGTGCAAGGGCCGATCTCGCCGACTGCGGTATGGACTCGCAAAACGGCACATTAACCGGCATGTTTACTGATCGGGCTTGCTTCGGTCCGAGTCAGTCCGATAGCTTGGACATGTGTCCAGCGATGCACTGGTGGCGATCACGTCGCAGGCCGAGCTCCAGACCGGTCGCCCGGCGCGCAACCGCCGCCAGGAGGAGACCTTCCGCAAGGTGCTCGCCGCCGGCATCGAGACGCTGCGCGAGAAGTCTTACGCCGACCTGACGGTGCGCGCGGTGGCGGCCCGCGCGAAAGTCGCCCCGGCCACCGCCTACACCTACTTCTCGTCGAAGAACCACCTGATCGCCGAGGTCTACCTGGACCTGGTACGGCAGGTCCCCTACTTCACCGACGTCAACGACCCGATGCCCAACCGGGTGGAACAGGTGTTGCGGCACCTGGCCCTGGTGGTCGCCGACGAGCCCGAGGTCAGTGCCGCGTGTACGACGGCGTTGCTCAGCGGCGGCGCCGAGCCCGCGGTGGCCGCCGCGCGGGACCGGATCGGCGCGGAGATCCACCGCCGCATCACCTCGGCCATGGGCCCCGACGCCGACCCCACGGCCGTATCCGCGCTGGAGATGTCCTTCTTCGGCGCGCTGGTGCAGGCCGGCAGCGGCGAATTCACCTACCGCGAGATCGCCGATCGGCTGGCCTACGTGGTGCGGCTGATCCTCACCGGCGCGGGCGAGACAAGCCAGGAGAAAAGCACCGAATGACCGTTCACGTTGGCGACCACGAGTTGGTCCTCGATCCCTACGACTACGACTTCCACGAAGATCCGTACCCGTACTACAAGCGGCTGCGCGACGAGGCCCCGCTGTATCGCAACGAGGACCTCAAGTTCTGGGCGCTGTCGCGGCACCAAGACGTGCTGCAGGGGTTCCGCAACAGCACGACGCTGTCCAACAAGTACGGCGTCTCGCTGGATCCGGCATCGCGCGGGCCGCACGCGTCCAAAACCATGTCGTTTCTGGCGATGGACGATCCCGCGCATCTGCGGCTGCGGACCCTGGTGTCAAAAGGATTCACCCCCAGGCGGATTCGCGAGCTCGAGCCGCGCGTGACGGAGATCGCCACGCAGCACCTGGACACCATGCTGGAGCGGGCCAAGGGTGGCACCGTCGACTACGTCGACGAGTTCGCCGGGAAGCTGCCCATGGACGTCATCAGCGAGTTGATGGGCGTCCCCGAGCCGGACCGCGCCCAGGTCCGGGCCTGGGCCGACGGGGTGATGCACCGCGAGGAGGGCGTCACCGACGTGCCGCCGGAGGCTGTCGAGGCCTCCATCAACCTGATCGTCTACTACCAGGGGATGGTGGCCGAACGGCGCAAGCAGCTGACCGACGATCTGACCTCGGCCCTGCTGGAGGCCGAGATCGACGGCGACCGGCTCACCGACGAGGAAGTCCTCGGGTTCATGTTCCTGATGGTGATCGCCGGTAACGAGACCACCACCAAACTCCTTGCCAATGCCGCGTTTTGGGGTCACAGGAATCCCGACCAACTGACGCCGGTCTACTCGGACCTGTCGCGGGTGCCGCTGTGGGTCGAAGAGACCCTGCGCTACGACACGTCCAGCCAGATCCTCGCCCGCACCGTGGCCGGGGAACTCACCCTCTACGACACCACGATTCCCGAGGGCGACGTCCTGCTGCTGTTGCCCGGTTCGGGCCACCGCGACGAGCGGGTGTTCGACAACCCCGACGACTTTGTGATCGGGCGCGAAATCGGCCCCAAGCTCTTGAGTTTCGGTAGTGGCGCACACTTCTGCCTGGGCGCACATCTGGCCCGGATGGAAGCCCGGGTGGCGCTCACCGAGTTGTTCAAGCGAATCCGCGGATATGAGGTGGACGAGGCCAACGCCGTCCGCGTCCACTCGAGCAATGTCCGCGGATTCGCTCACCTACCCATGACCGTGGAGGTCCGCTGAATGCCCCGCTTTGACCCCCTGCCCGAACGCCGACCGGTGATCGTGGCCGGCGCCTCCTCCGGCATCGGAGAGGCCACCGCCATCGAACTCGCGGCGCACGGCTTCCCGGTCGCCCTCGGCGCCCGCCGGGTCGAGAAACTCAACGACATCGTCGGCAAGATCAACGCCGAAGGCGGCGAGGCGGTCGGGTTCCACCTGGACGTCACCGACCCTAATTCGGTGAAATCCTTTGTCGCGCAATCGATCGACGCGCTCGGCGATATCGAGGTCCTGGTCGCCGGCGCGGGAGACACCTACTTCGGCAAACTCGCCGAGATCACCACCGACGAGTTCGAGTCGCAGCTGCAGATCCACCTGGTCGGCGCCAACCGGCTGGCCGCCGCGGTGCTGCCCGGCATGCTGGAGCGCCAGCGCGGTGATTTGATCTTCGTCGGCTCCGATGTGGCCCTGCGCCAGCGGCCGCACATGGGCGCCTACGGCGCGGCCAAGGCCGCTCTGGTTGCGATGGTCACCAACTTCCAGATGGAGCTCGAGGGCACCGGCGTGCGGGCCTCGATCGTGCATCCCGGCCCGACGAAGACGTCGATGGGCTGGAGCCTGCCGGCCGAGAAGATCGGCCCCGCGCTCGAGGACTGGGCCAAGTGGGGCCAGGCCCGCCACGACTACTTCCTGCGCGCGGCGGATCTGGCGCGCGCCATCACGTTCGTCGCGGAGACCCCGCGCGGTGGCTTCATCGCGAACATGGAGCTTCAGCCCGAAGCGCCGTTGGCCGACAAGAAAGATCGCCAGAAGCTCGCACTCGGCGAAGAGGGGATGCCTTCATGACTTCGCGATACGACGATGCGGCGCACGGTTACGCGCGGCGAGGTGGGGGCGCCTCCCGCTCGGCGGGGGAGAGTGAGCACATGACCACAGCGATCGTGCCGCGGGTTTCCGGCGGCGAGGAAGAGCACGGCCACCTGGAGGAGTTCCGCACCGACCCAATCGGTTTGATGCAGCGCGTCCGGGACGAGTGCGGAGATGTCGGCTGGTTCCAGCTGGTCGACAAGCACGTCATCCTGCTGTCGGGGGCGCAGGCCAACGAGTTCTTCTTCCGTTCCGCCGACGAGGATCTGGACCAGGCCGAGGCGTACCCGTTCATGACGCCGATCTTCGGCAAGGGCGTGGTGTTCGACGCCAGCCCCGAGCGTCGCAAGGAGATGCTGCACAACTCCGCGCTGCGGGGCGAACAGATGAAGGGCCACGCCGCCACCATCGAGGGCGAAGTCAAGAAGATGATCGCCAACTGGGGCGACGAGGGCGAGATCGAGCTCCTCGACTTCTTCGCCGAGCTGACCATTTACACCTCGACGGCCTGCCTGATCGGGCTGAAGTTCCGCGAGCAGCTCGACCACCGGTTCGCCGAGTACTACCACATGCTGGAGCGGGGCACCGACCCGTTGTGCTACGTCGATCCCTACCTGCCGATCGAGAGCTTCCGGCTGCGGGACGAGGCGCGCGTCAAGCTCGTCGCGCTGGTGCAGGAGATCATGGACCAGCGGCTGGCCAACCCGCCGAAGGACAAGGCCGATCGCGACATGCTCGACGTGCTGGTCTCGATCAAGGACGAGGACGGCAATCCGCGTTTCTCCGCCGACGAGGTCACCGGGATGTTCATCTCGCTGATGTTCGCCGGGCACCACACCAGCTCCGGGACGTCGGCGTGGACGCTGATCGAGTTGATTCGCCATCCCGATGTCTACGCCGAGGTGCTGGCCGAGCTCGAGGAGCTGTACGCCGACGGTCAGGAGGTGAGTTTCCATGCGCTGCGGTCGATTCCGAAGCTGGACAACGTGGTCAAGGAGACGCTGCGGCTGCACCCCCCGCTGATCATCTTGATGCGGGTCGCCAAGGGCGAATTCGAGGTCGAGGGCTTCCCGATTCACGCCGGCGACTTCGTCGCGGCCTCCCCGGCGATCTCGAATCGGATTCCCGAGGACTTCCCCGACCCGGATGCCTTCAAGCCGGATCGCTACAACAAGCCCGAGCAGGCCGACATCGTCAACCGGTGGACCTGGATTCCGTTCGGCGCGGGACGGCATCGCTGCGTCGGCGCTGCGTTCGCCCAGATGCAGATCAAGGCCATCTTCTCGGTTTTATTGCGCGAGTACGACTTCGAAATGGCCCAGCCGGCAGACAGCTATCACAACGACCACTCCAAGATGGTCGTCCAGCTCGCGCGGCCGGCGCGGGTGCGCTACCGCAAGCGGAAGGCCGGATAGGCCATGGGGTTTCGAATCGAAGTGGATCTGGATTTGTGCCAGGGCCACGCCATGTGCGAACTGGAGGCGCCCGACTACTTCCGGGTGCCCAAGCGGGGCAAGGTCGAGATCCTCGACCCCGAACCGTCCGGAGACGCCCGCGACGAAGTCGAGCGCGCGGTCGATATGTGCCCAACGCATGCACTGTTCATCAAAGAGAAAGAAGACCAATGATGGCGTCACGGGAAGAACTCGAGGCATGGGTCGACCGCTGGCTGCAGGCCAACAGGGACTGCGAGAAGGCCGGTGACTGGCGGCCGTTGGCCGACTTCTACGCCCCCGACGCCACCTACGGCTGGAACATCGGCCCCAAGGAAGACGTGATGTGCGTCGGCGTCGACGAGATCCGCGACATCGCGCTCGGGCTGGAGATGGAGGGCCTGGAGAACTGGGTGTACGAGTACCAGAAGGTGCTCATCGACGAGAAGCAGGGCGAGATCGTCGGCTTCTGGAAGCAGATCGTCAACAAGTCCGACGGCACCCAGGACGAGATCTACGGCATCGGCGGCAGCTGGTTCCGCCTCAACGCCGACAACCTCATCGAGTGGCAACGGGACTTCTTCGACTTCGGTCACGTCGCGAAGATGTTCGCGAACCTCATCGAGTCGGGCGACCTGAGTGCCGGCATGCAGAAGCGGATCGAGCGCAGCATCGCCGGCGAGAAGCTACCCGGCTACTACCCGCTCGGCCAGGCACCGGTGCCGATTTGGTAGCGGCGCCCGAGGGCCGGGGACCAACCAAGCATTTGATTTGTTCCACGCGCTATGCTGACGCGACAAGGGTGCCTGTGGCGCCCGTCACCAAGTTGTCCGGCGTGAAGGGGCCGGGCAGCTCTGATCGATTCAAAGGCGAAATGGGGTCAGGACCATCGTGAAGACAAAAGGCGCACTGATCTGGGAGTTCAACCAGCCGTGGTCCATCGAGGAAATTGAGATCGGCGACCCGCAGGCACACGAGGTCAAGATCCAGATGGAAGCGGCGGGCATGTGCCACTCCGATCATCACCTCGTCACCGGCGGAATCCCGATGGCAGGATTCCCGGTGCTCGGCGGGCATGAGGGCGCCGGCATCGTCACCGAGGTCGGTCCGGGCGTCGAGGACATCGCCCCGGGCGATCACGTGGTGCTGTCCTTCATTCCGTCCTGCGGGCAGTGCCCGACGTGTCAGGCCGGCATGCGCAACCTGTGCGACCTGGGGGCCGGCCTGCTGGGCGGTGCCGCGGTCTCCGACGGCACGTTCCGCATCCAGGCCCGCGGACAGAACGTCTTCCCCATGACGCTGCTGGGCACCTTCTCGCCGTACATGGTGGTGCACCGCAGCTCGGTGGTGAAGATCGATCCGTCGGTCCCGTTCGAGGTAGCCGCCCTGGTCGGCTGCGGCGTGACCACCGGCTACGGCTCGGCGGTCCGCACCGCCGACATCCGGCCGGGCCAGGACGTCGCCATCGTCGGCGTCGGCGGGGTCGGCATGGCAGCGCTGCAGGGCGCCGTCACCGCCGGCGCGCGCTACATCTTCGCGATCGACCCCGTCGAATGGAAGCGGGATCAGGCGCTGAAATTCGGTGCCACCCACGTCTACCCGGACATCGACGCGGCGCTGATGGGCATCATGGAGGTCACCTACGGCCTGATGGCGCACAAGGTCGTGGTCACGGTCGGCGAACTGCACGGCGCCGACGTCGACAACTACCTCAACATCACCCAAAAGGGCGGCACCTGCGTGCTGACCGCCATCGGTAGCCTGCTGGACACCAACGTGAATCTGAACCTGGCGATGCTCACCCTGATGCAGAAGAACCTGCAGGGCACCATCTTCGGCGGCGGCAACCCGCAGTACGACATCCCGCAGCTGCTGTCGATGTACAAGGCCGGCAAGCTGAACCTGGACGACATGGTCACCACCCAGTACCGCCTGGAGCAGATCAACGAGGGCTACCAGGACATGCTGGACGGCAAGAACATTCGCGGCGTCATCCGGTACACGGACGCCGACCGGTAAGCCACCCGCTGGGTCCCGAATGACGGGGTTCGGGCATCTGCTGGCGCCGGGACGGATCGGCGCCATGACGGTGCGCAACCGCGTGGTCATGTCTCCCATGGAGACGATGTACGGCACGCCGGACGGCCTGCCGTCGCAACGCACCCGCGACTACTTCGCCGCGCGCGCCAGGGGCGGTGTCGGCCTGATCACGCTGGGCGCCACCGGGATCGACCACCACCACCCCGAGACGCCCGGGGGCCTGCACCTGGCCAACGACGAGGCCGTCGACGCGCATCGGGCACTGGTGGACGTGGTCCACGAGCACGGCGCCAAGATCCAGCCCCAGCTCGTGCACGCGGGGCCCGACGGCCTGGGGCCCGAGATGTTCGGTGTCCCGTCGCTGGGTCCGTCGGTGATCCCGTCCTACCTCACCGGGCGCCCGTCGGTCGAGATCAGCAAGCAGCAGTTGTGCGAGGTGTTCGACTTGTTCAGGACCGCGGCGCGGCGTGCGGTCGAGGCCGGGTACGACGGCATCGAGTTGCACGCCGCGCACGGTTACATGCTGCTGGGCTCGTTCCTTGCCCCGCAACGCAATCGCCGCACCGACGACTATCGCGGCGATTCGGCGCGGGGGCGGGCGCGAGTGGTGCTCGACGCGCTCGCCGCGATCCGCTCCGAGATCGGCGACACCCTGCCGATCACGCTGCGCATCTCCGGTTACGAACGGGTCGCCGGTGGACGGCCCATTTTCGAGACCGCTCAGCTGGCACCGGAATTCGTGGCCGCGGGCGTCGACGCGTTCCACGTCAGCGGCGGGGTGATCGATCGGCTGGTGACCGGGATGGTCAACGGCGCCGACGACGGCGACGAGCTCAACGTCGGCGCCGCGGCGGCGATCAAGCAGGTGGTCGACGTGCCGGTGATCGTCGTCGGCCGCATCCACGACCCGGTGAGGGCCGAGCGCATCCTGGCCGACGGGCGGGCCGACTTCATCGCGATGGGACGCCCCCTGCTGGCCGACCCCGAACTGCCGAGCAAGCTCCGCAACGGTCAGGTGCGCCGGATCCGCCGGTGCATCTCCTGTGAGAACTGCATCGACGCAATGGAACAGCGTTTCTCCGTCGACTGCGCCGTCAATCCCCGCACCGGCAAAGAGCGCGAACTGTCCGCGGCTCCCGCCGCACGGGCCAAGCGCGTGGTGGTGATCGGTGGCGGACCCGCGGGGCTGGAGGCCGCCCGGGTGGCCGCCGAACGCGGCCACCGCGTGACCCTGTTCGAGCGCAGCGCCGCACTGGGCGGGGCCCTGCGCTGGGCATCCGTCCTGCACCCGGAGAATGAACCGTTCCTGCACTACCTGCGCGACGAGATCAACCGGAGCCGCACGGACGTCGTTCTCGGACAGGATGTTTCGGCCCAAGACATCATCCAATCCGCACCGGACGCGGTAGTGGTCGCCACCGGCGGCCGGGTCGCCGTGCCGCGGTTCCCCGGCTCCGACCTATCGCACGTGCACACCGGGCCCGGGCTACGCGAATTGCTCGGCGGGCGAGCCGAATCCGGCGGCCAGGCCTGGCAGCGCCTGGGGGCGGCCGCGCTGGGCGGCTGGCGGCAGCGGCTGGTGCGGCCCACCGCGATCCGGCTGGCCAGCCGCGCCTGGATGCCGCTGGGGCGCCGAGTTGTCATCGTCGGCGGCGATCTGGTCGCCCTGGAGCTGGCCGAATTCCTGGCGAACCGGGGCCGGCTGGTGTCGGTACTCGAATCGGGCAAGAACCTCGCGCCCGAGGTGGGCAACAAACGCAAGACCGAGCACATGGACCGACTCGACCGGTTGGGCGTCACCGTGCACGTCCGGGCGAGCGTGCAGCGGATCACCACCGAGGCGGTGCTGTTCACCCCCGCCGGTGGCACCGTACGAGAGTTGCCGGCCGACAACGTCGTGCTGGCCGGCGCGGTCGAACCCGACACCACGTTGTTCGACGCGCTGGTCGCCGCCCTGCCCGACGCGCAGGTGCATGCCGCCGGCGACTGCACAGGACTGGGGCTGATCCGCAAGGCCACCGAGGAAGGCGCGCGCGCCGCGTGCGCAATCTAGTGACAGGAGAACGCAAATGACCCAAACCGAAGAATCGCAGGTGACGCCGGCGCTGGCCGCCTCGCGGGCCTCGTGGCGGTGCGTGCAAGCGCACGACCGGGAGGGCTGGCTGGCCCTGATGGCCGACGACGTCGTCATCGAGGACCCGATCGGCAAATCCGTGACCAACCCCGATGGCACCGGGGTCCGCGGCAAGGAGGCCGTCGGCGCGTTCTTCGACACCAACATCGCGGCCAATCAGCTGTCCATCACCTGCGAGGAGACCTTCCCGTCGAGTTCGCCGCGTGAGATCGCCCACATCCTGGTGCTCAACAGCAAGTTCGAGGGCGGCTTCACCAGCTCGGTCCGCGGCGTGTTCACCTACGCGGTCGACGAGGCCGGGCTCATCACCAACATGCGCGGGTACTGGAACCTCGACCTCATGCAGTTCGGCAAGGAGGAGTGAGGGGCCCGCTGCCCGAGGCTCGTCGGGCAGCCGCCCCTATGCTGGGGCCATGGCGTCGATCTTCACCAAGATCATCAACCGTGAACTTCCCGGCCGCTTCGTCTACGAGGACGACGACATCGTCGCGTTCTTGACGATCGAGCCCATGACCCAGGGACACACCCTGGTCGTGCCGCGGGCCGAAATCGATCAGTGGCAGGACATCGACGGCGCGACGTTCGCCCGGATCATGGCGGTGAGTCAGCTCATCGGCAAGGCCGTGTGCAAGGCCTTCAAGACCGAGCGTGCGGGGGTGATCATCGCCGGCCTGGAGGTGCCCCACCTGCACGTGCACGTGTTTCCCACCCGCCGCCTCAGCGACTTCGGCTTCGCCAACGTCGACCGCAACCCGTCACCGGAATCACTGGACGAGGCGCAGGCCAAGATCAAGGCGGCCCTGGCTCAGTTGACGTGAACCGGCTCCTGCGCCGGCACCTCGCTGAAGCGCGGCAGCGTGACGCGGAAACAGCAGCCCTCGCCGGGTGCGGTCGTCACCGTGACGGCGCCGCCGTGCGCCCGCGCCAGCGAGTCGACGATTGACAGCCCCAACCCCGTACCGCCGCTGGCGCGCGCCCGCGACGAGTCGGTGCGATAGAACCGTTCGAACACCCGCGACGCGTCCTGCTCGGTCATGCCGGGTCCCTTGTCGGCCACCTCGAGCACCGCATCGTCGCCGGCGGTGCCGACCCGCAAGGTGACGTCGGCGTTGGTCGGGGTGTGCTGCAAGGCATTGGCGATGAGGTTGCTCAGCACCTGCCGGATCCGCGGTTCGTCACCGAGCACCTCCGGGGTGCCCGGGCCGTCCAACACCTCCATGGCGATGTTGCGTTTGGGATCCATCGCCTGCGCGTCGTGCACGGCGTCGCTGGCCAGCGCCAGCAGGTCGATCCGGTTGTGTTCGAGCGGCCGTTGCACATCGAGGCGGGCCAACAGCAGCAGGTCGTCGACCAGCAGCCCCATCCGGCTGGCTTCGCTCTCGATGCGCGACAACAGCATGGACACGTCGCGCGCGGCGCCCTGGCGATACAGCTCCGCGAAGCCCCGGATGGTCGTCAGCGGGGTGCGCAGCTCGTGGCTGGCGTCGGTGATGAACCGCCGCATCCGCTCCTCGGAACCGCGCGCCTTCTCCGCTGATGACTCCGAGGACGCCAGGGCTTCCTGGATCTGTGCGAGCATTCCGTTGAGGGCGAGCGACAGCCGGCCCACCTCGGTGCGCGGATCGCGTTGCGGGACACGGCGATCCAGCTGGCCGGCAGCGATCGCCGCCGCGGTCTGTTCGACCTCGGACAGCGGCCGCAGGCTGCGCTGGACCACCGCGAAGCCGGCGATGCCGACCACGACGAGCACCGCCACCCCGATGCCGATCTGCAACCACACCAGGGAGCTGACCGTGTGCTGGACGTCGGACAGATCGATCGCGACGGTCGTCAGGCCGTGCGGGCCGCGCACGGACACCGCGCGCCACTGGATGTCCGACCCGTTGACCGACGGCAGCGTCGTCGGGTTCGGGCCCACGTCGTTGTTCGGCGGCAACGCCGGTTCGGAGTTGCGGTCGTTGATGGCGGTGAACGGGGTGCCGCTGCTGCTGATTCCGCGCACGTAGAACTTGGACGGCGGGCGGCCCGGATCGGGGCCCTCGTAGGGAGGCGGCGACTGCTTGCGCGGGGCCTGCGCCCAGCCGCGCGACGCGTCGAGCAGCGTCTGATCGATCCGGGAGACCAGGCTGTGCCGCAGGATCGACGTGACCGCGACGCCCGACACGGCCAGGCCGCACGCCACCAGCACCAGCGTGGCGGCGACCAGCCCCACCCGGAGCGGCAATCCACGTCGATACTGCTTGGCCATCGGGGGCGACGCTTCGCTATCGCTGACCGGCCGCGGGGTCAGCGCGGTTCCCGTAAGACATAGCCCACCCCGCGCAACGTATGCAGCAGCCGCTTCTCCCCGGTGTCGATCTTGCGCCGCAGGTACGACACGTAGGACTCGACGACATTGACGTCACCTCCGAAGTCGTACCGCCACACATGGTCGAGGATCTTGGGCTTGCTGAGCACAGTGCCGGCATTGATCACAAAGTAACGCAGCAGCGTGAACTCGGTGGGCGATAAGGAGACCGGCTCACCGGCCTTCCACACCTCGTGGGTCTCCTCGTCGAGTTCGATGTCGGCGAAGGTCAGGCGGGCGCTGCGGGGCTCCGCTCCGCCCTTGCCCGCGCGCCGCAGGATGACGCGCAGCCGGGCAACCACCTCTTCGAGGCTGAACGGCTTGGTCACGTAGTCGTCGCCGCCCAGGGTCAGGCCGGCGATCTTGTCCTGCAGGGAGTCACGGGCGGTCAGGAACAGCGCCGGGGCGTCGATACCGTCGGCGCGCAGGCGGCGCAGCACCCCGAACCCGTCCATGCCGGGCATCATCACGTCCAGGATGACCGCGTCGGGGCGGGCCTCCCGCGCCCGGTCCAGGGCTTGGGCACCGTTGGTCGCGGTGTAGACCTCGAACCCCTGGAACTTGAGGCTCACCGAGAGCAGCTCGACGATGTTGGCCTCGTCGTCGACCACAAGGACGCGAGCCTCCGGTTTGGTTTCGCTTGGGGTTGCCGTGGTCATCAGGTTCTTCTGCCCCTTGTTGTACGTTAGCTATGTAAAGATTGTGTGGTTCCTGAAAGCTCAGTGCCAACACTCTGATAGTAGTCTGCCAGGAATCGCGGCGGCGGCGTGGACCTGCGCAGCTTGACGTGGTCGCGTCGCGAATAAACTCGTGGGATGAATCTCGCCGCACGGATCGTCTCGGCCGCGACCGCCCCGGCGCGCGTGGGGCTCGCGGCCGCGGACGCCAGCCTGACCGTCGCCAGCGCGGCGGTGGGCGTGGCGAAGCGGGCTCTGGGTGACGGCGGTACCGCCGGAACGACGGCCATGACGTCCATGCTCGGAATCGACGACGCGATCGTTCGCGCCAACCGGCTGGCCCGGCTGCTCGACGACGACGCGCCACTCGGGCGGGCGGTGGCGCCGGATGGACCGATCGACCGGCTGCTGCGCCCGGGCGGCGTGGTCGACATGCTGACCTCGGATGGCGGTCTGCTGGACCGCCTGACCGCCGAGGGCGGCGGCCTGCACCGCACGCTGCAGCCCGGCGGGCTGGCCGATCAGCTTGTCTCAGAGGACGGGTTGATCGAGCGGCTGCTGGCCGAGGATGGGCTGGCCGATCGGCTGCTGGCCGACGGTGGCCTGGTCGACAAGCTGACGGCGAGAAACGGGCCGCTGGATCAGCTCGCCGACGTCGCCGACACCCTGGCGCGGCTGACGCCGGGGATGGAGGCGCTGGAGCCGGCGATCGCCACGCTGCAGGATGCCGTCGTCGCGCTGACCATGGTGGTCAACCCGCTGAGCAACATCGCCGACCGCATCCCGCTGCCGGGCCGGCGCCGTCCGTCGTCGCGGGCGGTGCGCTCAACGCGCATGATCGACACCGGCGAGTGACCGATTAGGCTAAACCCCGCTTGACCCCGCCTCCTTAGCTCAGTGGTAGAGCACTCGCCTTGTAAGCGAGCGGTCGTCAGTTCAATCCTGACAGGGGGCTCCGAGTTTCGGTGCCCCCGCCGGCCCAGCGGGCCGACCCTGGATCACGGATGGCCCGGGATACCGTCCAAGCTGCCCTGGATGCCTCGCAGGTCGCCCTGGATGCCGTCCAGTTGCCGTTGGATGGCCTGCAGGTCAGAGAGGGTGTTCTGATAGGCGGGCTGCATCTGGTCCGCGGCGGTGGGCTGAGATTGAGGGCAATACGAGACAATGGCCCCCGCCGTCACTTGCGCGCTTTGATCGGCGTCCCAGACCGATGACCGCTGCACGAATTGGACCGCGTCCGCGAAATTGGGTCGGCGCGCCAGGAAGTCGCAGACCGCGTGGCCTTGGGCCATCACGTAGTCCTGGCTGGGAACCGGTACGCCCTGATGCTTCAACGCGGTGATCAACGCAGTGTCGGCAATGTCAACGCGCGGAGCGGGCGCTTTCGGTGCCATTCGAGGGGACGGCGGCGCGGCCGAGGGCGCGGTTTCGGTCGGCGCTTCGGTCCGCTGCGCCGATGGATCCTGGCGGTGGACGGTGAACACCACCACGATCAGCGCGGCGGCGACGGCTACCAGAGACAGCGGCATCGCCGCGGACAGACCCTGGCGGAGCAGCGGGCGCTTGGCCCGGCGTGCCCCGCGACCGGTTCTGCCGCCCGGCGACCGGTTGTCGGCGCGAACCCCGGCTTCGGGCGCCTCCACCGAGTTGCTGAAAGACACCCCGGTGTTGTGGGCCAGGAGCTCGTCGAGCAGTTCGTCGACCTCCTGCGATGACAGTCGACCGCCCTGCTCACGCACCGAGCGGCGGCGCGCAGCGATGCGCCGCAACTCTGCGTCGATGGTCTCGCGGTCGCGCATATCAACAAGTTTGCGACTGCCCCGGCGCCGCCACAAGCCTCGGGGCAGAGGCGGTGGTCGGGTGCGGGCCCGCCGGCCATCGACTGACGCGGGACGGTGTCATACCCATGCGAGGCGGCACCCTGGTCTCGGCGCCGATAGCGACGACGCGGCGGCCCCGATTCATCGGATCGGGCTGTTCACCACGGATTCGAGGATTCCTGACCCGATTGATCGACGACGGGCTCGAGACCGCATGAAAAGCGTTGCGTTCCAATCGGTTAGCATTCGCGGCCGGCGCATGTGCTACCGTGACCCGGGGATGCCCGTCGGCATCCGTTCACAATGAGAGAAGTTGAAGGTATGACACAGGGAACTGTGAAATGGTTTAACAGCGAAAAAGGCTTCGGTTTTATCGCTCCGGACGGCGGCGCAGCGGATGTGTTCGTCCACTACTCGGAAATCCAGGGCAACGGCTACCGATCGCTCGAGGAGAACCAGCGAGTCGAGTTCAATGTCGAGCAGGGAGCCAAGGGCCCGCAGGCAGTCGGAGTAACTGCCGTCTAAAGCGAGTTCAACCCTATGTGGGCTGGTGGGAGGCTTCCCGCCAGCCCACAGTGCGTTGAGGCGTGTACATTGGTGGCAGCGGTCGTGTTCCGCCTTTCCCCAGCAACTTTCTCGCGGAGGGGCGCATCTACGAATCGATCGCTCTTCGCTCCACCACCTCCGTTTGGGCCGAAGCCAAACCAATTTGAGGAGCCCATTCCATGACATCATCCGACTTGTTCTCGCATCGCTACGA
Source organism: Mycobacterium europaeum (assembly GCF_034555895.2). Lineage (NCBI taxonomy): Bacteria > Bacillati > Actinomycetota > Actinomycetes > Mycobacteriales > Mycobacteriaceae > Mycobacterium > Mycobacterium europaeum. Next base: position 5,476,815 of record NZ_CP157315.1, on the reverse strand, counting down.
GCCCGAGGTCGTGTCACGGCCCGCCGGCGATGGGGAACCGGTGCAACTCCCGGCCTTCTCCGACCGCCCCAACAGCGATCCCGGCACCGCGACGCCATCGTAGGCGGTTTGCCCGGGACCCGACGCCGCTCGCCCGGTCCGCCTCGCGGGAAAATCCCTATCGCCTACTGATCCGGCGGCGGAACAGGATCGGGCGGCGGGCCGTCTGGCGGGGGCGGCACCGGAGCCGGCGACCGATGCGTGCAGTCGGGCACGAACATCAACACGCCCCCGACCATGGTCCAGCCAATCGCGCAGCCGGGCGGCAACAAGGGAGGCGTCTGCTGCCCTGCGATCAACACCGTCAGCGCCGCGGCAAGAATCGCCGGACCCCTCAGGCGGGCGACGAACTTCGCAGCAACCCGGCCCGGAGAGCGACGGACGCGGGACCGTCTCGCCGACGGTTGGGCCGTGGCGTCAGGCATATGACTTTTCCGCTCTGCCGGGAAGCTGATTTCCCAGTCTGAAATGCGCCGGTGTACGCCGCAACTCGAAGGAATCCCCCCACTTCCGCGTGGTCCGGCGTCGCCGCTCCGCCGTCGAGGGATGTTCCTCGTCGACGCCCCGCCCCGAGCGGCCGTTGATGTCGGACCGCTCGATGCGGAAGACTTGTCACGGCAAATCGATGGAAGTGATCACAGTGAGCCGTGACCGCGTCGCGAACACCCGGACAGTGCGGCACGCCGCGCCGATGTTGCTCGGCGTGGCCATGGTCGCACTCGTCGGCTGTTCGGCGCCGACGGCGAAGCCCACCGCGACGGCGGTAACCGCCGCGCCGGCATCGACCGCGGTCGCCACCCCGCTGGCGTCGAGGACCGTGCCCGCCGCACCAACCCCGCCCCTCGGCGCACAACCCCAGTTGGCGACCGATCCGGGGCAGCTGGCCGACGACCTGGTCGCCGACGAGCGGGCACTGCGTGACCCGTCGACGGCGGAGCCGGCATTGGTGGCGGCGGCGCATCGCGAGCAGGCCGCGTACCGGGCCATCGGGAGACACCCGGAATGGGACTCCATCACCCGGCCGCGCATCCCACCGGAACTGGTCGACGTCTACGACCGCAACCTCGACGCGCGGCGCCAGCTTCAGGCGATGACGCCCGCAAAAGACACGCTTCCCGCCTGGCGGATCGAGCCTCCGGTTCCCGCCGACGAGTTGATCAACGACTTCCACACCGCGGAGGCGGAGACCGGCGTCGGCTGGAACTACCTGGCCGCCATCAATTTCGTCGAGACCCGCTTCGGCAGCATCAACGGCGTCAGCACGGCCGGCGCGCAAGGGCCCATGCAGTTCTTGCCGTCGACCTTCGCCACCTACGGCCAGGGTGGCGACATCAGCTCGCCCCGCGACAGCATCATGGCGGCGGCCCGCTTCCTCGCCGCCAACGGCTTCGCCAACGACCCCGCTCGCGCCATCTACGGCTACAACCACGCGCACCAATACGTCGATGCGGTAGACCAATACGCCGCATTGATCGCAGCTGATCCGGCCGCTTTTCCCACCTACTACCGGTGGGACGTCTATTACGTCACCACCGCGGGCGACGTTCTGCTCCCCGTGGGCTACGCAGCGCCGGCCCCGATCCCCGTCGCGGACTACCTGGCCACCCACCCGCAGTGATTGTCACGGTCAGGCCAGGAAGGCAAGCACGGCAACGGATTTCAGGGCCGCCGTCCCAAGTGAGGCGCGCTACCCTCGGCCCTTCTTGCGGGCGAGGAACGCCCGCATGTGCTCTTGGGGCTCCCCGGTCAGGAACGCCAGTCCGAACTGCTCGATGCTGTCCTCGATCGCCCCGTGGACCGTCATGTCGAACCACTTGTTGAGCAGGCGCTTCTGTTGACGGACCGCGTGCGGGCCGAATCCCGCGAGCTTCCCGGCGAGTTCGGCGATGCGAGAGTCAAGCGCGTCGGGGGCGACCACCTGGTGCACCAGGCCCCAGGCGACGGCCGTGCCGGCATCGATCGTTTCGCCGGTCAGCAGGAGCCAGGCCGCGTGCGACGCCCCGATCAGCGCCGGCATCAAGGCCGAATGGATCACCGAGGGAATGCCGACCGCCACTTCGGGCATGCCGAACTTGGCTCCGGATTCGGCGATCCGAAGATCGCAGCACATCGCGACCTCGAGCCCACCGCCGAGGCAGTACCCGGCGAGCCGGGCGATGACCGGGACGGGGCATTGACGGATCGCCTCACAGATGCCCGCGAGCCGACGGATGAACACCTCGGCGCTGAAGCGGTCCAGGGCGACCATCTCATGGATATCGGCGCCCCCGATGAAGGCGGCGTCCCCCGCCCCGCGCAGCACGACCACCCGAACGTCATCGCCATGGCCGACGGTGTGGAATGCCTGCGTCAACTCCTCGATGGCGGGCGTGCCGACGATGTTGAGCGGCTTGGAGTTGGTCAGCTCGATGGTGAGCACGCCGCCGTCGCGACTGACTTGAGTGAACGGCCTTCCCGTGGTGTTCATGCGGCCCTCACAGGTACTTCAGGGCGATGTCTTGCAGATGGGTGCGCATCGTCTGGCCGGTCGCCTTCTCCAGCTTGATGCCCAACTCGCCGGCGAGATTGACGAAGCCCATCAACAGCATGATTTCGCCGTCGGGTTCGTTGGTGACGTTTTCAACGAGCCGGTTCCACGCGAATTCATTGCCGCTGTCCGACGTCCATGCCGTCATGACCTCGATGGCCCGGCGAACGTTTTCTCGCACATCCATTCCCGGAGCCTGCCATGACGACCCGCGCGCCGCCCGCCGACGGGCGCACCGGCCGCACCAGCCGGCGGCGGCCCGACGCGGTGATCGGCTCAGCCCGGGCCGTCAGTACAGCGGAACCCAGACCCCCATGTACCAGAAACCCCAACCACCGAACTGCCAGTTGAAGACCGGGATGGCGGTGTAGGTGTCGTACTGGAACGGCCCGAAATCGGCCTGCGCGGCGGTGAGGTCACGCGGCGGCCCGGACCACGGACGGTTCCAGCCGCCGGGAGGCGGTGGACCGTCCCAGCCGCCCGGAGGCGGCGCGCCCACCCAATGTGGCGGCGGGTGGCCCGGTGCCGGACCGTCATTCCAGCCGTGGCCGCGCGGCGGCGGCGGTGGCGGCGCGCCGTGGTCCACCACGCTGAAGCCGGCCCGCGCATCGCCGGGCCCGCCCACTTGTGCGTTGCCGCTCGCGTAGGTGCCCCGCGGGACGTAGGGCTGGTGCGGAGGCTGGGTGCTCGGCGGGTTCAGGGCCTGGCTGCCCTGCGGCGGCGGTGCGCTGTGCTCGCTCGCCGGCGCGTTGGATTGCCCACCCTGCGGGTTCTGCCCATGCCCCCCTTGAGGAGGATTGTTCTGCCCACCCGGCGCGCCGCCGGGTCCGCTCTGCTCACCGCCCGGCCCGCTCTGCGGGCCGCCGGCGCCGCCGGGGTTACCCCCGCCACCGCCGCCGCCGTGGCAGTTCGGGCACGGCGGCGGCGGGTCGAGCGGGGCCGCGAAGGCCGAACCCGCGGTCAAGGTGACCGCGGAGATGCTCAGGCCGGCCGCAACCGCCGCCGCGCTGACGACACGTTTCATAGACATGACTGCGTCCCCTCTCGGGTGTCGATCGCCTGCGCTACGGGCAGGTGGCGTCCAACTCGAACGACTTGGTCACCTGCTGCGGTTGCTGCGGATTGCTCATGTCGAGACCCGTCGCTGTGCCCTTGATTGCATAGGTTTTCCCGTTCACGGCGGCTCCGGCGTTGCCGCCCTGATTGGGAGCGGCGTCGGAGAAGCCGAGTGTGATGCCGTTGACGCTGCCGAGTCCGACCGAGTGCACGATGGGTGGGTTCGCGTTGCCGACCACCGCGCCGACACCGGCCGTGGGATCACCGATGCCGATGTTGGTGTTGTCGCCGGACTGGATGCACGTGACCTGGCCGCTGACGTTCTGCGCCTGACCGTCCACGATGACCTGCGGACCGGCCGCCGATGGGGACGAGGACGAGGATCCGGTGTTGGGCTCGTTACTCGAACAGCCGGCGCAGGCCGCGGCCACTACGGCCAAGCCCGCCGCGCCGAAGACGATCCCACGCTTCACTGCTGCTCTCCTTCGTGTCGCTCGTGTCGCACGGCCAACTCCACTGGCCGGGCCGCGCCGATCCAGCACGGACGCCCAGATGCCGCGAGCGCGGTTACCCGCTGCCCGTGGGACACAAACCCGGTGTCGCGACGGCCGCCTATCACGGCAGGACGCGCAACCCCCACTTGCCCAGTAGCGGATCGACGAGTACGAAGTCGGTGGTGTTGTCGTCTCCGTCGGGCGAAGACATCAACAAACCCACCGCACTCACGCTGCCGTCGTCGTTCTTCACGAAACCAGGGCTGCCGCTGTCCCCATTCAGGCTGAACACACTGGCCGTGACAATGCCACCTTCCACATGCTTGACGACACCACAGGTTTCGCCGGTGACCGCACCGATCTTGCAGAACGGCGCCCCCTCGCGAATCTGGTCGCTGTGCAACACATCCCGAACCACATACCGTCCGCCGACATCACCTATCGGCGCGCCGACACCCGGGTCGAGGCGGATGATCGCCGCGTCGCGTATCTCGCCCTCCTGCTCGCTGGCGCTGATCCGCCCGAGCGGTAACGCATTCCCGTACGTCCACAACGAACCGTCGTGGGCGTCGCAGTGGCCGCTGGTCATCAGGTAATAGCTGCCGTCGATACCCTGTGCCGCGAAACCCGCTGTGCACGAGTTGTTTTCATCCTCGACCTTCATACCCGGCGCCACGCCCGCATCCGCCCATACGGGGTTCGCCAACGCCGTCGCGGCGACGACCACAGCACCGACCAGGCCCAACCCTCGCAACCACCGCATGGCCACGCCACCTCTCTTGATGTGTCGGGCAGCATGCTAACAGCGTCAACGGGTTGCGGCCGCCCGGGTGTTCAGGACGGATCCGTCAGCCACCCAAGCGAATTGACATGAACGCCAAATCAGTGGCATTCCCTCTGCCCGACAACCAGTTTCGCTTCGATGACGACGAGCCGGCGATCAGCCGGCGACGTGCCGGGCGAGGAAGCCCAGCACGGCGTCGGCAAAGATGTCGTTGCGATCACCGGCGACCATGTGCCCGGCACCGCGCACGTCGGTGAATTCGACCTGCGGGAAGCGCGCCAGGAATTCGTCCGCACGTTCCTGGCTGACGAGGTCACTCACCTGTCCCCGGATCAACAGCATCGGCACGCCGTCACGCAGGATCGCGTCGACGGCCGCGTGCATGCGATCGGGGTCGGTGACCTCGAACGGGGGAAACGCGGCGGTTCCGCTGATGAACTGGGGATCCCAGTGCCAGTACCAGCGATCGCCGCGGCGGCGCAGATTCGTGGTCAGGCCGTCCAGGTCGGTGGGCCGCGGCCGGTGCGGGTTGTACTCGGCGATCGCGTCAGCGACCTCGTCGAGTGAAGCGAACCCCGATTCCACCCGCTCGGACATGAAGGCGTGAATCCGATTCGCCCCGGATTGATCCATGTTCGGCACGATGTCGACCAGCACGACCGCGCTGGCGATGCCCGGGGAGAGCTCACCGGCGAGCAGCATCGACGTGAAGCCGCCCAAGGAGGCGCCGACCAGCACCGGTTGCGGGGGCAGCGTCCCCAGCACTTCCCGGACGTCACCGGCGAAGCTGACGACGCGGTAGTCGCCCTCGTCGGACCAGTCGGATTCCCCGTGGCCGCGCAGGTCGACGGTCACGGCCTGCCAGCCGCGCTGCGCGACGGCGGCCGCGGCCCTGCCCCAGGAGCGACGCGTCTGCCCGCCACCGTGCAGGAACACCACGGCCCGCGCTTGCGGATCCCCCAACCGGTCGGCGACGATGCGCACGCCACCGGTCCCCTGGATCGAAAACGGCTCCACTGCCATGGGCATCAGGTGATACTAAGCCGCTTCAATACGATGCAGCGGGGCGTCCCGAGGAGAAACCCATGCGGCTTGACGAGTACATGTCCATGGACGCGACCGCGTTGGCCGAACTGGTCGAGCGCAAGCAGGTCACGGCGTCCGAACTTCTCGCACTGGCCCGGCAGCGGGCGGACGCCGTCAATCCACGGTTGAACGCGATCGTCCGCCACCTGGGCGAAGTCGCGGACAGGCGGGCCGCCGACGCGGCCCTGTCCGGGCCGTTCGCCGGTGTGCCCTTCGTGATCAAAGACCTCGCCCAGGAGTATCGCGGCTTCCCGACGTCGAGCGGTTCCCGGTCGCTGGCCAACGACGTGTCCGACGAACACGCGCTGGTGACGCAGCGGTTCCTGGACGCGGGGCTGGTGATCTTCGCCATGACCAACACCCCCGAGTTCGGGGCCAAGGGGGTGACGGAATCGGATTACTGGGGGCCGGCGCGCAACCCCTGGAACACCCAGCACACCCCCGGCGGCTCATCGGGCGGTTCGGGAGCGGCGGTTGCGTCCGGGATCGTGCCGGCCGCGGGGGCCAACGACGGCGGCGGATCGATCCGCATCCCGGCCGCCTGCAACGGGCTCGTCGGCCTCAAGCTCAGCCGGGGGCTTTCGCCGTATGGGCCGCAGACCGGCGAGCCGATGTTCGGGATGGTGACCCAGGGCGTCGTCTCGCGCACCGTCCGCGACAGCGCCGCGCTCTGCGACGCGATCGTCGGCCGCGATGCGCACGCCGCCTACGAAGTCGCCCTTCCGCAAGGCGCGTTCGCCGAACACATCCAGCGTCGTCCGGGCACGCTGAGGATCGGGTACTCGTGGTCCTCGGCGATCAACCCGCAGCCCGACCGGGAAGCCGTCGCCGCGGTCGAACGGGCGGTGTCGCTCCTGAGCGATCTGGGACACCGGCTCGAGGAGGTTCGGCCGCCGTACGACGACGCCGCCCTGGCGCGCGACTTTCTCATCATCTGGTTCGCCCAGCTCTACCAGCACGTCGCCGACGCCAGACAACGCACCGGCGCCGGCGACCGCGATTTCGAGGCCGACACCTTGGCCGTGAGTGAACTCGCCCGGTCCACCGGGGTGCTGGCACCGATCTTCGCGTTGGAGAACCGCAACAACCACATCAGATCCCTGGCGGCTTTCCACGAGAGTTTCGACTGCTTGCTGACCCCCACCCTGGCCACGCCCCCGCTTCGGGTCGGCGCGACGGCCACGCCCCGACCACTCCAACGGGCGGCCCGCATCGCCAGCAAGGTGCGCGCGGGAAAACTCCTGGCGCTCAGCGGCATTCTCGACCAATTGGTCCGCGAGAGCCTGGGATGGGTGCCCTACACGCAGCTCGCCAACATCACCGGACGCCCCGCGATCAGCGTCCCCCTGCACTGGACCGACGCGGGGCTTCCCCTCGGCGTCCAATTCGTCGGGCGACTGGGCGCCGACGGCGACCTCCTGCAGCTGGCGGCCCAACTCGAGGAAGCCGCCCCGTGGGCCCACCGGTACCCGGCGCCCGCGTGACTACCGGGACGCGTTCCGTTTGCCTTCCGGCGAGTGGTCGCCCCGCCATAGCCGCGAAAACCGTCGGGCGACATCGCCGAGCCGATTCCCGGCCCATTGAGAAGCCTTGATCCTGCCGAGAGCCTGTTTTCCCTCCGCGGCATAGTCGTTGACCGTTTCGTCGCCTTCCTCAGCACGCATCCTCAACCTCCGATGTCTTCCGCCGGTGTGAGCCGTTCGGGTGTCTGGGCCGGCCTCAGCCGCTCGGGCATCTCAGTGGGGGTGCCCCGCTGCGGCGAATCGGTGGTGTCCATCGCTCAGCCCTCCGATCGGCTCCCGGGTTGCCTACCCGCCTATCCCGGGAGCCGAAACGCGGACGAAGCCGGACCGCCGCCGCTCAGGACACCGGCTCCTTGCTGGCTTTGACCGGCGCGGTGCTCGGCGGCAGCTTGAGCAGATTGCCGCGCAGGCTCCCCCGCGCAGTCCGCGCGGCCACCAGCAACCAGGTGAACAACAGCCCCGCGTACGCGAGGGCCGCGGCCGCCCGGAACGCGGGCAGATGCGTATGGCCGGCGAGCTGGGAGGTGCCGGTGACGAACGTTCCCACCGGGAAGGTCAGGCTCCACCACGTCAGCGCGAACGGCATGCCGCGCCGCAGCGTACGCACGGTGAGCGCGGTGGCCAGCGCGATCCACAACACCGCGAAACCCCACACCGGAACTCCGTACAGGATCGCGAAGGCGTTCATCTCCTCGGCCAGGTCGCGGTCGACGGCCAGTGCCGCGGTAGCACCCAAGAGCCCTGCAGCGGTGATGGATTGGCCGAGCGGGCCCAGAACGATCCACAGTGTCGGCACGCGCGCCGAGCCCGACGTGCCGTACAGGGTCAGGCGCGCCCAGATCATGGCGATGATGTTCAGGGAAGCCAGCAACGACAGGCCGAACATCGCGTAGCAGCCCAAGAGCATGGTTTCGCGTCCGGTGCCTACCGCCATGTGCGGCAGCAGCAGCGCACCCATTGCCGCGCTCACCATGGGTGGAACCACCGGCATCAGCCAGCCCCCGAAGGCCGCGTCGGGCTCCACGTTGTGCTGGGTGAACATCAAGAACGGAATGCTGACCGCGGTGAACAGGCCGCCCAGCGTTCCCGCCGTCCACAGCACCCAATCCAGGTCGACGGCGAGGCGCTCGCCGATGAGGTCCCTGCCGACCAGCACCGCTCCCCCGCCGACGGTCATCAGCGCCATCGGCGCGGCGCCGTAGAAGTGTGCCATCTGCGGATTGCGCGCGTGGGTGCGCGCCACCGTCGGGTGCCGCAGCCAGTGCCCCCCGACGAGCACGATCAGTACCACCAGCAGGGCGGCGGCGATCACCCACACCACCTGGGCGAATGCGCGCAGCCCCACTGCGTGCACGGGCAGGGACGCGCCGGCGCTGGCCACGATCCCGGTGCCCATCACCGAGGCGAACCAGTTGGGCCCGATGTTTCCCAGTACCTCGACCCGGGTCTGCGGCGACGCCGCACCGTCGGGGCTTGCAATGGCCATAGCTGGAAAACCTACTGCGCCGCGCCGAATCGGGCGCGTCTGCCGCTTAGACTCCAACGGTGATGCATCCGGCGCCAACGGCCAGGAGGGCGGTCAGCAGGGTTCGGCTGATGGTCGGGATCGCCGTGGTGGTGGCCCTCGCCGTTCTCGCCGTACCCATCAAGCAACGCTGCGGGGCGCCGGGCTTGTCGTGCGCGACGGCGGTGGACCCCCAGGGCAATATTCACTACTACTACGAGGTCGAGCCGCTCGGTGTTTACCTCGCAGAGATCGCGACCGGCTCGAACATCGCCGTTTTCTACGAGTCGGGCCAGGACCTCGTGAAGGCCCCGTAGCCCTCATCTCGGCTCGATAACAAGTTCGATTCGGTCCCGCCGGTCGTGTGACATTAGCGAAACCCCGGCGCGATGGCCAGGACGGAACACGCTGGTCAGACCGATATTGCCGCTGCGATGGACGGCCCGGCGGCCCCCGCGGAGCGCGCCTGGCAACCGTCCTCGATTGGGGCCTTCACAGCAAGCTAACGCATACTTGACACCATGCTTGAAGCGACATCGCCGCAAACCGCCGCCGCGGTGCCCGGCGATGCGCTGGGTCTGGACAGAGGTTTGTGATGGCCCGCTCTGGCGGTGCTCACCACCGTCATCGAGCCGTCCGACAGCCCTCCCGATTCCGCAAGGGGCTGACGCGCACCCTGGGCGCGCTGGTCTCCGTTGCGGCAATCGGCCTGACCGGGGCGGGGTACTACGTCGCTCACGGCGCGCTGGGCGGCATCACCGTTTCGAACGCCCTGCAGCCCGACGACCCGCGATCCAGCGGCGACAACATGAACATCCTGCTGATCGGGCTGGACTCCCGCAAAGACCAGGAGGGCAACGACCTGCCCTGGTCGATCTTGAAGCATCTGCACGCGGGCGATTCCGACGACGGCGGCTACAACACCAACACCTTGATCCTCGTGCACGTCGGGGCCGACGACAAAGTCGTCGCCTTCTCGATCCCGCGCGACGACTGGGTGGCCTTCAACGGGGTGCCGGGATACAACCACATCAAGATCAAGGAGGCGTACGGCCTGACCAAGCAGTACGTCGCGCAAAAGCTCGCCAACCAGGGCACCAGCAGCCAGAAGGAACTCGAGACCAAGGGCCGCGAAGCCGGCCGCGCGGCGACGCTGCGCGCGGTGCGCAGTCTGACCGGCGTCCCCATCGACTACTTCGCCGAGGTCAACCTGGCCGGCTTCTACGATCTGGCCCAAAGCCTCGGCGGGGTGGAGGTCTGCCTCAACCATCCCGTCTACGACTCGTACTCGGGCGCCGACTTTCCGGCCGGGCGACAGACCTTGGATGCCTCCCAGGCCCTGTCCTTTGTCCGGCAACGCCACGGCCTGGAGAACGGGGACCTGGACCGCACCCACCGGCAGCAGGCGTTCATTTCGTCGGTCATGCAGGAACTGCAGGCCGCGGGGACGTTCACGAATCTGGACAAGCTCAAGAGCCTGATGGCCGTGGCACGTAAGGACGTGGTGCTCTCAGCCGGTTGGGACGAGGAGATGATCCAGCGGCTGGGTTCGCTGGCCTCCGGCGGCCACGTGGAGTTCCGGACGCTGCCGGTGGTGCGCTACGACAACATCGACGGTCAGGACGTCAACATCGTCGATCCGGCGGCGATCAAGGCCGAGGTGGCCGCGGCCATCGGCGCCTCGCCGCCGACCACAACACCCGCCACCACGGCCGCCAAGCCGAGCCCGTCGACCGTCGTCGATGTGATCAATGCCGGCAGCACCAGTGGACTCGCGACGGAGGTGTCGCGCGCCCTGCAGAACCACGGCTACACGACGGGCCAGACCCGCGACCGCAGTTCGGGCGAGCCGACGGACAGCACGGTCGCCTACGGTGCCGGTGCGGAAACCGACGCCGCGAACGTGGCCAAGCTGCTCGGCCTCGACGCGCCCAGCCATCCCGACCCCACCGTTCAGCCCGGCCACATCAGGGTGACCGTGGATACCAATTTCACCGTGTCGATGGTTGACGACAGCACGGACGACACCGCGAGCACGACGACGTCGACCAAGGCCAAGACCTACTACTACAACGGCACCACCACGACCTATCCGACGCCCGATCAGGGGAAGCCGATCGACGGCGACGGCGTTCCGTGCGTTAACTAGCGGCGCAGCCGGGCGCTGCGGGTCGCCGACATCGAGTCTCGGCGATCGCCAGCGCGGCGCAGCCCGGCGCTGCGGGTCGCCGACATCGAGTCTCGGCGATCGCCAGCGCGGCTCAGCCGGGCGCTGCGGGTCGCCGACATCGAGTTAAGCGTGCGTCCCGCCGTCGATGCGGATTTCGGTTCCGGTGATGAACGCGCCGTCCTCGGACACCAGCATGGCGATCACCCCGGCCACCACGGACGGATCGGCCATCCCGGTCCCGCTGGACTCGACCGTGGTCGGCAGAATTGGCATCAACCTCGAAAACAGCGCCCAGTCAGCGTCTTTCGGGATGTATCCGCCGGTTGCGTCGGTGATCCCGGACTTGATGCTCCCGGGCGCCACGCACACCGCGCGCAGGCCGGCGCGGGCGTACTCGAGCGCCAGCGAATGCGTGAACGCCTGGATCCCGCCCTTGCTGGCGGCGTACGCCGCCATATACGGGTGAGCGAACGAGGCGGACGTCGAGCTGAAGTTCACGATCGCACTGCGCGAATTCGCCAATAGCGCCGGAAGTGCTTCCCGCACAACCAGAAACGTGCCGGTCAGGTTGACGCCGACGATCTTGTTCCACAATTCCAGGGTGGTCTGGTGGGTGTGCGCGGCGCGCAGGATGCCGGCGGCGTTGACCAACGAATCCAACCCGCCGAGCGTTTCGACGGCCCGCGCCACCCCCTCGACCACCGAATCCTCGTTGCCCACGTCCATCGGCATGGTGGTCAGGCGAGCGGCGGTCGCGGCCTCGTCCGCGCGGGCCCGCGTGGCGTCCAGGCCGGCCTCCGCGACGTCGGAGGCCACCACGGTGGCGCCCTCATCCAGTAGGCGCAGCGCGGTGGCCTGGCCGATTCCCGACGCGGCGCCCGTCACCAGGATCCGCTTGCCCTTGAGTCGCTCCATTGCCGCTCCCGTGCTTGTCCGTCACTAGCCGTGCCCATCATCGCAAGGTGTGGCCCGAATGGGGCCCGAATCAAGGCAAAGTGGATGCACGGACATCGGGCCGCGGAGGTGCTCCTGGTGCCGGGCGCCGATGGCATCACGTGGGCGCTCTCTTACGGCATGGGCCTCCTACTGCTTGAGCAAGCGTGACGCGGACCAACTCAACTCCCTCACCCGCAAGGCCATGGATGACCGCGAAGGGTTGATCGGTCTTCCATCCTGATCTGGCGACTGAGGTTTCCGACGAAAAGTGGACAGGGGGGTTATCCGGCTTGGGTGGCCGCGTCGAGAGATTGTTCGTAGGCCATAGGACTGAGCATTCCGATCACCGGATGGCGTCTTTGTCTGTTGCCGAATCTCGTCCGCTTATCAACTGCTGCAACGTGTTCCGCATCAATGACGAATGTGTGATGGTGGCCAAGCATTGCGGTGGGCCGGCGAGGATCCACGCGAGCCCAGGCAGGCGCACTCGGGTTCTTTGCACAGCCACCGCCAAATTCGTCGGTAATGTTGGTGCACTTGGCTTTACGTAGCAAAGCGCCGCGCACCGTCCGCGCCGCTCTTCGATGATTGAGGCGCGATCGAGAAACCCACCGTTGACTCGGCTGTGGTTCAAGCCCCGCTTCGGGTGATTGACCGAAACGCGTTTGTAAAACACCGGGCCTTGCCTGGTGGTCCGCGAACGGATACTGTGCGTATCACGCCGATACTTCTCGTATCAGCGGTGATGGCTTCGTATCAATGCAGGGGATGCATCTCCAGTGGGTATCTCCGATCCAAGCGCAGCGAACCAGATCGGACGAGGTAGCGATGGACTGCAACGCGGGACTCCCGGTGATCGGCGGCGTGAGCCAAGTCCCACCGGATCCCGTATCCCTCCTTCTCGGTCTGGATCGGCCGACGTTCGGCGTCCATCCGGGTCCGGCCCGGTACTAGGCCCGGAGAAGCTGGTGTTGGCTGATCAAGCCGCAAAACCGCAGGGTCGGACCGGGAGCAGACTGGATAAGACCTTCGATATCGACTCGCGCAGCGACGCGGGGCCTCGGGCCCCCTTGCGCGCCCGATTGCTCGTCATGCTCGGCGCGCTGTCGGCGTTTGGACCGGTGACCACCGACGTGTACCTGCCCAGCCTGCCCCAGGCCGCCGCCGCGTTGCACACCACCCCGGCCGGGATACAGTCCTCGCTGACCGCCTGCCTATTCGGGCTGGCGGCAGGCCAATTGGTCGCCGGGCCGCTGAGCGACAGCTGGGGCCGCCGCAGGCCCCTGCTGGCCGCCATGGCGGTGTTCGTCCTGGCGTCGGCGCTGTGCGCGAGCGCGCCCAACATCGTTACCCTCGACCTGTTCCGGCTGCTGCAAGGCTGCGCCGGCGCGGCCGGGATCGCAATCTGTTTCGCCATAGTCCGCGACCTCTACTCGGGCCGCGCCGCCGCCCGGGCCTACTCGATCCTAATGGCCGTCAATGCCATTGCCCCGGTCATCTCGCCGACCGTCGGCGCCCAGCTGCTGCGGATCACCAACTGGCGCGGCGTATTCCTCGCCCTCGCCGGACTCGGCCTGATCTTCGTGGGCTGCGCCTACGCCTGGGTCGACGAAACCCTGCCGGTCGCGCGCCGCGCACGCGGCGGATTCGCCGTCAGAGCGGACGCGCTGCGACGGCTGATCGCCGACCCTGGTTTCACCGGCTACGCGCTGGCAGGTGGTTTCACGTTCACAACGATGTTCGCCTATATCTCGGCGTCCCCGTTCATCTTCGAGGGCCTGTTTCAGATGTCGGCGCAACAGTTCGCGCTGTTCTTCGCGCTCAACTCCGCCGGGGTTCTACTTGCCAACGTCGTCAACGCCCGCCTCTTGCAACATTTCTCCCCGCGCACGCTGCTGGATCTGGGCCTCGTCGGCGTCGCCGGCGGAGCGGCAGCCGTATTCCTGGTGATCGTCACCACCCACCACAATCCCTACCTCTGGGCACTGGTGGTGCCTCTGTTCGTCATGGTCGCCAGCACCGGTCTGACAATGCCCAACGCTGCAGCCCTTGCCCTCGACCAGCACCCGGAAGCAGCCGGAACTGCCGCTGCGGCCCTCGGCATGATCCAGTTCGCTCTCGGCGCGATCGCGGCCCCGGTAACCGGACTCGACCGGCACAGCGCTATTCCGCTCGGAGCGACGGTGCTTGCCGCAGGCGCTTTCGCAGTCTTCGCTCGCATCATGGCGCCGCGAAAACAGCTGGACACCAAACCATCTGCCGCCGTCGCGACGGGGAACGCAGGATGAGTACAAAGTCGTTAGTCAACGGCGGTGACCCTAGAGGGCCCCAGATAGCGATCGCCGCCCTCAGCTGGCCACGCCCTTGAAAAAGGGCTAACCGCCGCCTCCGCAGCATGATTCGATGTCATCGCGCTTTGCGGGCCTGGCCTGTTGGCGCTTCCTTAAGCCCCAAAACTGTTGCATGCGCTTTTCGCTGGCCTTGGACTGCAGAGCGCCAATTGGTTACACGCGTCGACCCGCTTATACAGAAACGTCATGGGACGTTCACCCGTTAGCATGCCGCGTCCGATACATTACGTATCACTGCGATACATTGTGTATCGCTCCGGCACGGCGCAGATGCCTTGACGGTGGGGGGAAAGGAATCCGATGAGTACAGCGGGCATGTCGGTCATTGCGTGCGAGCGCGAGGTCCAGTTTGGCGACTTCCGCTATCCGTTCCACGTTCATTCGGGTGATCAATCATGGGCTGAATTCGCCAGTCGCATGGTCGAACTCGACGCCGACCGGTTCATTGTCATCACCGATGACGGGGTGCCGTCGGCGATTGTGCATGCGGTGGAAAACTGCCTTGTCGGCGTCGGTCCGACCGGAGTGTTCACGGCACCGAACACGGAGAAGGCCAAGAACATCGAGACTTTGGACCGACTGGCCGAGGAGGTCATCGGCAGCGGAGTCACCCGCAACTCGGTGGTCGTCGCCCTCGGCGGCGGACTGGCGGGCAATGTCGCAGGTCTGTTGGCGGCGCTGATTTTTCGCGGAATTCGGTTGGTGCACTTGCCGACTACCTTGCTCGGGATGTCGGACTCGGTGCTGTCATTGAAGCAGGCGGTCAATTCGCGCATAGGCAAGAATCACCTCGGAACCTTTCATGCCCCTGTATTGGTGTGGAACCACCTGGATTTCCTTGCGACGCTGCCGCCGGAAGAGATCCAGGCCGCGCTCTGCGAGATGATCAAGAATGTCTTGGGAATTTGCCCGGACCGGTACGACGAGATCGCCGCGAAGCTGCGGCCCGACGCGGTGTACGCATCGGAGACGATCGCCGAGTTCATCGATCTGTGCGTGACGGCCAAGGCCACTGTGATGCGAAACGACCACCGGGAGAAGCGGGAAGCGTTGGTGCTCGAGTACGGGCATACCGTCGGCCATGCGGCCGAGCTGCTCACGGGGGGGACACTGCGGCACGGCCATGCGATCGGTGTCGGCATGCTGGTCGCCGCACGTGTTTCGCGTCTGCTCGGTTTCCTGGACGAGGCCGATGAAGCGGCACATCGAGTTCTGTTGGAGCGCAACGGCGCTCCCGTTGAACTGCCGTCACAGCTTACGGTCGACGAGATCATCTCCGCCGTCCGTCGCGACAACAAGCGCGGGTACGTCCCGTCCCGTCCGGGAATGGCCGACATGGTCATCCTGGAGGGACTCGGTCGCCCGCACTGGGTCGACGACAACATCATCACCCAGGTGGACGAGGACATTCTGCGCTGCGCCATCGGCAGTTACCTGCCGGGATCCTAGCCACAGGTTGCGACGGACGCGGCGCTGACGAAAGTGCAGGCATCATGACAGCGTTATCAACGGCTTACTCTGGATACGGGCCGATCATCAACGACACCAGTGGTCTGGCCACCACAATCCGGCAAATCGGTGGAACGGGCACCGCCCGATGGAAGCAACTCGCGTACGGCGCACACCTGCAGGGCGAGTGGAACACCATCGAACATGTCACGCTGCTGCCCGGGGCAGGCGTCGGCGAGCACGTCCACCTGCGCACCGAGGAGATCTACTACGTCCTGTCCGGCGTGGCCACCATGCAGGTTAACGGCCGAACGCACCAGGTGCGCGCAGGCGATCTGATCACCACTCCGATCGGCGGCAGGCACTCCATCAAGAACACCGGTGAAGAAGACATGGTCTTCTTTGTCGCCGAGGTTTTCCCCGGTGAAGGCCCGTCCGCGGATCCGATGTTCATTCCCATGGCGGATCGGATGCGCACGGTGGATGGATTCCGCGATTCGCCGCAGCCGGTCCACCTGTCCCGCGTTATGTTGACGGAGATATTCACCGGGCCCTGGCGGGCTTTCAGCGAGGTTCGTCTCGAACCTCAGGCCCGCCTCGGGGACTATTCATTGCCCGAGTGCGCCGAGGTGATCTTTGTCCTGGACGGAAGCGCCGCGATCACTGTCGAGGACGAGACCTACGACGGCGGTCCGGGGCTCTGTGTGGGGTTGCCCGCCGGGGCAACACGGCGCATCAGCAACGTCTCCGGCCAAGATGAGCTGCGGCTGATCTCGACCGAGGT
This sequence comes from Mycobacterium europaeum, assembly GCF_034555895.2. Taxonomy (NCBI): domain Bacteria; kingdom Bacillati; phylum Actinomycetota; class Actinomycetes; order Mycobacteriales; family Mycobacteriaceae; genus Mycobacterium; species Mycobacterium europaeum. Next base: position 5,460,112 of record NZ_CP157315.1, on the reverse strand, counting down.
GGCGGTGGCATGAAACTCGGACTCGAAGGCCGCGTCGTCGTCGTGACGGGCGCGGCGAGCGGGATCGGGCGGGCCACCGCACTGGAATTCGCCAAGGAGGGCGCGCGGCTGGCGCTCGTCGATGTGGCGAAGGACGAGCTGGAGAACACTGCCGAACAGGTCTGCGCGCTGAACGCGGAGGTGTCCACCGCCGCCGCCGATCTGTCCACTGCCTGGGGTGTCGTCGACGGGCTGGAGATGGCGTTGCGTCCCTATGACGCCACAGCCGACGTTCTGGTGAACAACGTCGGGCAATGCTTCGCGCGGACGTTTGACGAACTCACCGATGACGACTGGGCGGCGACGTTGCAGATCAATCTCTTCTCGGCGATCCGCGCGATTCGGTATGTGCTACCCGGGATGCGGTTGCGTGGTAGCGGCAGCATTGTCAACAACTCGTCGGACCTGGCTCGTCAACCGGAGGCCGCACCAATGGATTACCAGGTCTCCAAGGTCGGCCTGCTGTCGGTGACCAAGTCGTTGGCGCTGACCGAGGGTCCAAGCGTGCGAGTCAATGCGGTGGCGCCGGGACCGGTGTGGACACCGCTGTGGACTCGCCCCGGCGGGTTCGCCGACACGCTCGGCACGCTGCACGGCCGGGACGCCAAGGCCGCGGTGGAACACGAACTGGCCCAGCGCCAGATCCCGGCAGGGCGGATGGGCACGCCCGACGAAGTCGCGCGGGTGATCGCGTTCATGGCCTCCGACGCAGCGTCATTCATCACCGGGACGGTCTGGGGTGTGGATGGTGGCAGCATCCGTGGTTTGCTGTGATGCGCCATCCTGAAACGCGCGTCGCGACGCCGCCGGAAGCGGGCGAGCAACCCGGCTCGGTGCCAACGACTTTGCGCGACACCGTCGCGTTCCTGCCCCCTGGCGCGGGCAAGGCCATCCGCACCGGGTCGATGTCGGTGGTGTACAAGGTGTCCGCCGAGTGGACCGGCGGTGCATACACCATGCACGAGCAGCCGGTCGGGCCGAAAGTGATGGTGGCCCCACACACCCACGCTGCGCAGGATCAAGTCAGCTACGTGGTGGAAGGTGAGATGGGCTTCCTTGTCGGCGAGGAGGAGTTCGTCGCCCCGACCGGCAGCTGCATTTTTCGTCCACGCGGTGTCCGGCACGCATTGTGGAACGCTACCGACAAGCCCGCGCGGATGATCGAAATCACCAATCCCGGTGGGCAATTCGAGTGCTACTTCCTCCGATTCGGCGAACTCACCGAGGCGGGGGAGACCAGTCAAGAGGTGATACACGCTCTGGGTGCACGCTACGGGATCAGCTACGACCTCGACAAAGCCGAGGATCTGGCACAGCGGTACGGTGTGAGCTCCACCGGCAGTTGGTGGGCAGGCCCGCGGGCTTAGCAGCGGCCGGCTTTCCGCGCCGTCGGAAAGAATGCCGCTAGATGCTTTCGGGTGTTGTCCTAGCACTGTCCGGCTTTGCCAAACAGCTCACAGAGGGACGTGATCATGCGGGCGCTGCGCTTCGATCGTTTCGGTGACCCCGCCGTTCTTCGGGTCGTGGATGTGCCGGACCCGGTGCGAACGACGCAGGAAGCGGTGATCCGCGTTCGCGCGGCGTCGGTGAACCCTTCCGACGTCAAGAACGTGGCCGGGGCGATGGAAGGCACGGCGCTGCCGCGCGTCCCCGGGCGGGACTTCGCCGGGGTGGTGATCGACGGGCCGCCCGACTGGCAGGGGGTTGCGGTGTGGGGCACCGGCGGAGATGTCGGGTTCACCCGCGACGGCTCGCATGCCGAACTGATGTCGGTACCCGTGGGTGCGCTGGTGCGCAAACCCGAAAAGTTGAGCTTCGAGGAGGCCGCTGCGGTTGGGGTGAACTTCGTGACCGCCTGGCTGGGAGCAGTAGAGTCCGCGCAGCTGCTGGACGGCGAAACCATCGCGGTGTTCGGCGTTACCGGCGGGGTCGGCGGCGCGGTCGCGCAGATCGCTCACGCGCTGGGAGCCCGGGTGATCGGCGTGAGCCGGCGCGTTCCCAGCCCGGATAGCCCTGCTGCAGCCGTCATCGACGAGTTCGTCGCTTTCGATCCCGCCGCTGACGTCGGCGCCGACATCAAGCGGCTGACCGGCGGCACGGGCGTCGACGTGGTCTATGACGCCGTAGGCGGAGTGACCACGGCGGCCGCTTTGGCCTCGCTGGGCCGTCGCGGCCGGCTGGTGGCAATCAGCGCCGTCGGGGCCCGCACGGTAAACATCGACCTCATTGACCTGTACCGCAATGAAACCCGCATCCTCGGGTCAGACAGCCGCAAGCTCGACGTGACTGAGTCCGCGCGGCTCCTGCAACAGACCAGCCCCTACTTCGAATCGGGAAAGTTTCGGCCACTACCCATCGCAGCGAGCTACCCGCTTGACGGAGGGGTTGCGGCGTATCAAGCCGTCGCCGACCACATCGCCGGCCGCGTCGTGATCATCCCTGAGCCCGTAGAGATCAAACGATCCAATTATCAACAAGTGCAACACAATGTCGATCAAGGTGACTGAACAAACCATCACCGAGGCGGTCCAGTGGACCAACGCCGCCGCGGTGTTTATCGGGTGACAGCCGGGATGGCCCGCGGCCTACTCGGTAGCCGAATCCGACGTCAGGTTTTGCAGCCGTTGTCTGCGCTGTTCGACGCCGCTGCCGAAGAACTGCAGTCACCACCGGTCGCACGCCTGCTGCGCGACCGCTTCCTCACCCTGGTGGCCACCGGCGGTGGGCAGCTGGACTGGTCGGCGCTCGCCACGCTCGCCGACTGGGACGCCGGCTTGGCGTCAGACCACTCCGCGTAGCCCGTCGCCGCCGAACGCCGGCTCCAGCATGGCGGAGTAGTCGGGGCCGCGCCGCAGCATCATCCCACCGTCGACATTGATGACCTGACCGGTGATGTAGGAGGCGGCGTCGCTGAGCAGGAACAGCGCCAGATTGGCGACGTCCTCGACCTCTCCCGGCCGGGGCAGCGGCGTGCACTCGCTGTAGTCCCCGCTCACCTCTGGCAGGGCGAACACCGGCGCGACCAGATCGGTGCGGATCAGGCCCGGCCGGATGCTGTTGACCCGCACCCAGGAGGGGCCGAGTTCGTCGGCGGCCAACTGCATCATGTGGTCGACGGCCGACTTGCTGACCCCGTAGGCACCGAACCACCGGTGGGTGTTGCTGGCGGCGATAGACGAGATGCCGACGAACGATCCGCCGCCGCCCCGGACCAGCTCGCGCGCGACGTGCTTGAGCACGTACATGGTCCCGTTGACGTTCAGGTCGACGGTGCGCCGCCAGCCTTCCGAGTCAATCTGGGTGATCGGTCCGATCGTCTCGGAGCCACCCGCGCAATGCACCGCCCCGTGGAGTTGACCATGCCAGGCCGTCGCGGCTTCTACCGCGCGGACGGCCTCCTCCTCGTTGGTGACGTCGGTCGGCTCGTAGCGAATGGAGCCGCCGCCCCCGAGCGCCTCGATCTCGCTGACCGCGCCCGCCAACCGGTCGGGATTGCGGCCCACGATCATGACCGAGGCACCGGCCGCCACCAGCCCGGCGGCCACGCCCTTGCCGATTCCGCTGCCACCGCCGGTAACCAGGTATGTCCGGTTTTCGAAAGAAAGCTGCACGCCCGAGCCCCTAACGCCGAAACTGAAACGGGTTCTAGCATAGGCCAGCTGTCAGACCTGCCACGTCGGCCTCAGACTTGGCGGGGCGTTCGAGTGTGCGCTGCCGGCTTCGACCGTGCGCTCAGGGCGGGAAAACGGCGAAATCGCACCCCGGACGCACACGGGAAGCCGTGGTTTCACACTCCACGGAAGTGCCCGCGGAGCCTACGGCGTATCGCGGCGGGCCACCTGCGTGGGCTTGGCGTTGCGCCAGTCTTCGACGTCGGGCGGCAGGCCGACCGCGTACCTGTTCTCGTTGTGGGCCGCCCAGTGCGCGTGCCCCAGCTCGTGGATGTGGAACGCGTGCCGCAACGCCTCGGTGAATCCCATTGCGTCGGAAGCGGCATTGACGGAGTCCTTGACGAGCAGCGCCGCCATCGTGGGCCGGTCGGCGATGCGCCGCGCGAATTCCAGTGTCTTGTCCGCCAACTCGTCGAGCGGGAACACCTTGGAGACCATGCCCAGCCGATAGGCCTCGTCGGCGTCGAGCGAATCTCCGGTCAGCAGCAGCTCTTTGGCTTTACGTGGACCGAATTCCCAAGGGTGGGCGTAGTATTCGACGCCCGGCATGCCCAGGCGCACCGCGACCACGTCGCTGAACTTGGCATTGTCGGCGGCCACGATCAGGTCGCACGCCCAGATCAGCATCAGACCCGCGGAGATCGCGTTGCCCTGTACCTGGGCGATGGTGATCTTGCGCAAATCCCGCCAGCGGCAGGTGTTCTGGAAAAAGTAGTGCCACTCCTGCAGGTAGAGCTTCTCCACGATCGGATCCCGGGTCCCACCGTTGATGCGGAAGCTCGGAAGCTGGCTGCGCTCGGCGATCGCCAGCTCCGAACCCAGGTCGTGACCGGCGGAGAAGTTGCGGCCGCGTGCCGCCAGGATCACCACGCGCACGGTGTCGTCGGCCTCGGCGCGCAGAAACGCCTCGTCGAGCTGGATCAGCAGGCCGCGGCTTTGCGCATTGTGGGCGTCGGGCCGGTTGAGCCATATCCGCGCGATGCGGCCCTCGTCGAGGGTTTCGTAGCTCACCAACTCTTCGGCGTTGGCGTCGCCCGTCTGCGCACCGGCTTGCTCTGACACTGTCATTCGGCCCACCTCACTCGTTGTCAGGTCCGCGTGTTTACACATTACGGCCAGTATGTAAGTGGGTCACCGCTGGGTGGGCGGCCTACGGACGATCGAGGGCGGCCGCGAGGGAAGCGGCCGCCGCCTTGAGCAGACGCAGCGTGCGGTTCAGCTCGGCGTTCTCTGCCTTCAGCCGCTCGAGTTCGAGTTGGGGGTTGGCGGGTAACCGGGGACCGTCGTGCTCGAGTGGGGCCCTCCGGGTCCGCTCATGGACGGTCTCGGTCACGGTGTTGCCGAGCTGATCGGTGACGGCCCGGATGGCCATCCTCTCCATGTCGTGCCGCCCGTTCACCGAGGCGACCGCGCGCATCTCATCGATGCGGGCCGACCCGTTGGTCGCGGCGGACTTCGGCGGCTGCGCGTGGCGATACGCTCGCTGCGCCTGGCCTGCGGCGGCGTCCACCGCGACGGGAGAGACGGTGGCCTGTTGCTGCTGTACCCGCAAGCGCAGTTCGGCTTCCCGCCGCCCCAGCTCGTCCGCCCGCTGTGCCAGCTCGGCCTCCCGCTCGGCGACCTGCTCCTCCCGGTGCCGGATCTGGGCCAGTTGTTGGGGCAACGGGTTTGTCCGCTTGGCGAGCCCGGCCGCCCGCTGGTCGAGCCGCGCCTCCCGGTCGCGCACCCGGCTCTCCCGGTCGCGCACTTCGTGTTCGTACTGGACGAGGGCCGCCTCGCGCTCGGAGAGCTCGGCTTCCCGGCTGTCCAATGCGCCATCGCGTTTGCGGAGCTCGGCGCAGCGGTTGCGTAGCTCGCCTTCCTTCTGCAGGTGCCGGATGAGCTCTTCCTCGACCAGGTCGATGAAGATGTCGACCTCTTGCTCGTTGTAACCACGCTTGCCGATGCGCGGACGCGAGAATGCGACGTTGTGGACGTCAGCGGGGGTGAGGACCATTCTGTTTCCGAAGTCGTAGACGTCGCTGGTCACGATGAAGCCGGGGCGGTTTCCCAGGAGGATATGGCAGTTGTTCTACATGTGCGTTATTGGCGGCTGAACAGGGGACAACTCGTGAGCTACGCGCGGATGTGACCGGCGCGGCGCCAGGAGTGTCGCCCAGCGCGAGTGCGGGGCGGACGAGGCCGGCGAGTTCGAACATCAAGTCCTCACCCACCTGCCCATCCCGCATCACCTACAGTTAAGTCATGGCTACCAAATCTGACCCTGGCGAGATCGGCGACGTCGAACCAGTCGCTGACAGCACCGCGAGCCAGGCCAGGCGGGTCGTCGCCGCGTACGCGACCGACGCCGACGAGTGCCGCGTGTTCCTGTCCATGCTCGGCATTGGGCCCGCAAAACTCGACGCGTAAATGACCCCCGGGGACGGGCACGACTCGAAGATGCCGACCTTCGGCAACTCCGACTTCGTGGTGGTCGCCAACCGGCTTCCCGTAGACCAGGAGCGGCTGCCCGACGGCACCAAGGCGTGGAAGCGCAGCCCGGGCGGCCTGGTGACGGCGCTGGAGCCGCTGCTACGCCGCCGGCGTGGCGCATGGGTCGGGTGGGCCGGCATCGCCGAGGAAGAGGCGGACTTCGACGACGAGCCGATCGTCCAGGAGGACCTGGAGCTCCGACCGGTGCGGCTCAGCGCCGACGACATCGCTCAGTACTACGAGGGGTTCTCGAACGCCACGCTGTGGCCGCTGTACCACGACGTCATCGTCAAGCCGATCTACCACCGCCAATGGTGGGAACGCTATGTCGACGTCAACCGGCGCTTTGCGGAAGCCACCTCCCGCGCCGCCGCCCAGGGCGCGACCGTGTGGGTGCAGGATTATCAACTGCAGCTGGTTCCCAAGATGCTGCGTGAGCTGCGGCCCGACCTGACCATCGGGTTCTTCCTGCACATCCCGTTCCCGCCGGTCGAGTTGTTCATGCAGCTCCCCTGGCGCACCGAGATCATCGAGGGCCTGCTCGGCGCCGACCTGGTGGGCTTCCATCTGTCCGGGGGTGCGCAGAACTTCCTGTTCCTGTCCCGGCGACTGATCGGCGTCAACACGTCCCGTGGATCGGTCGGGGTGCGCTCGCGATACGGCGAGGTCGACCTCGGGTCGCGCGTCGTCCGCGTGGGCGCCTTCCCCATCTCCATCGACTCCTCCTCGCTCGACCAGGCCGCCCGCGACCGCGACATCAGGCGGCGCGCCCGGGAGATCCGGGCCGAGTTGGGCAACCCCCGCAAGCTGCTGCTCGGCGTCGACCGGCTCGACTACACCAAGGGCATCGACGTGCGGCTGAAGGCATTCTCGGAGCTGCTCGCGGAGGGGCGCGCGAAGCGCGACGACACCGTGCTGGTCCAGCTGGCGACGCCGAGCCGCGAACGGGTGGAGAGCTACCAGATTCTGCGCGACGACATCGAGCGCCAGGTGGGACACATCAACGGCGAATACGCCGAGGTCGGTCATCCGGTGGTGCACTACTTGCACCGTCCGGTCCCCCGCAACGAATTGATCGCCTTCTTCGTGGCCGCCGACGTCATGCTGGTCACCCCGCTGCGCGACGGCATGAACCTGGTGGCCAAGGAGTACGTTGCCTGCCGCAGCGACCTCGGGGGCGCGTTGGTGCTGTCCGAATTCACCGGCGCCGCCGACGAACTCCGGCAGGCCTATCTGGTCAACCCGCACGACCTCGACGGCGTGAAGGACGCGATCGAGGCGGCGCTCAACCAGCCCGTCGAGGAGGGCCGGCGCCGGATGCGATCGATGCGTCGCCAAGTCCTGGCGCACGACGTCGACCGCTGGGCGCGGTCATTCCTCGACGCGTTGGCGGAGCCGCGTCCCGACGATGCCAAGTAGGCCGCGAGAACCCATGGTGTTGCCGCGTAATCGCTGTGATACTCAATGCATCGGTCAAGGGAGGGGTCAGATGAAGCTCCGTCGCGGGCTGGCCGCTGGCGCCGGCATCTTCTGCGCGGTCGCCACCGGGATTGCGCTGGAATCCGGCGACCCGGCGCGCGCGGTGGGACCGCCGCCGGACGGCAACTACAACTACAACGAGGCGGGTGTCTCCGGGGTGACCTGGACCATCTCGGCCCTATGCGACCAGCCATCCGGAACCCGGAACATGAACGACTATTCCGACCCCATCGTCTTCGCGATGAACTGCGCCCTGAACATCGTGAGTTCGACGAACGAACGGATCACCCCCGCGGACAAGGCACAGAACTTCAGCGGCAGGGCCCGGATGTCCAGCATGCTGTGGACCTTCAAAGTCGATAAATCGGACGGCGTTTCGTGTCCGGGCGGCGGCACCGCACCGTCCACCGAAACCTACGCGTTCAGCGACGAGAACATGAGCGGCACGCACACAAGCCTGCACGGCCCCGTCTGCGGGATGCAGCCGGAGATGAAGAAGCAGCCGTTCTCGCTCCAGATGACCGGGCCCCCGCCCAGCCCGATCGAACGTTACCCGTTGTACTGCAATGGCATTGCGATGTGCTACTAGGACTGACTAGATCGGCGTGATGTAGGCGATCAGCCATTGCTTGCCGATCTTTTTGAAGTCCACCCGCAACCGGCTGCCGTCGTAGAGCGGCTGGCGTGATTTGTCGGTCACCGTCCGGTTCATGTACACCATCAGCGATGCCGAATCCCGCTTGGCGGACATGACTCCCACGCCGACCACGCTGGCCTGGACAACCACCTCGCGTTTCTTGGCCTCCGGAATGATCTGCGCGTTGGCGCTTTTGCGGAACTCCTGGCGATAGTCGGGGGTCAGCAACGGATAAGCATCGCTGAGGCTGCGCTCCACCGTCTGATAGTCGTAGGCGAAGACCTCGGGAATCTCCTTGGTGGCCAAGCCCGGCAGCACCGCCCGCGCCGCCTCCTCGCCGCGCGTCTGTACCCGCCCCCAGTAGAACCACCCGGCCGCCGCGGACAGCCCGACGAACCCCACGACCAGGAGGCAGCCCGCGACGACGGACAGCCAGCGCCGCCACCGCATCAATTGCCCCCGTTGGGATACTTCAGGTCATAACCCGTCATCCGGCCCTGCTCGTCCTCGTGCACGATCACCCGCAGGCGATAGGGCATGGAAGGCTTGTTCACGCCGTCGATGTCGGCGACGGTGACGCGCACCGAAACCAGCACGGAGGCGTTGTCGGTCACGTTGTCGATGCCCTCCAGGGCGGCGCCGTTGACGACGGCCTCCGATGTCGCGTTGGTCGAGCGGAAGATGCCCTTGAGGTTCTCGATGTTGTTGTTGGCGCCCAGCATTCCGCGCAGCGGCCCGCTGGTGCCGTTGAAGAAGCGGTTCACGCTCTCGTCGATGTTGTCCTGCTTGTAACTGAACATGTTGACCACAGTCTGCGTGGCCGTGTCGACGAAACGCTGTTCGCGCGCCTGTTGAGCATTGGCGTGCCCCTGCTGCACGACCAGCAGGGTCACGCAACCGGCCAGCGCGCCGACGGCCAACAGCCCGGCCGCGAACGAGATCCATGCCACCAGGGCGCGGTGCGGCCGCCGCCGCGGTGGTGGCTTGACCGACTTGAGTGCCTTGACCGGCTGGGCGGGCCGCGCCGGCGCGGCGTCGAGCTGGACCGTGGCGGCCTGGGGCGCGTCGACTTTCGCGGGACCGGCGGCGCGGGAGGCCCGCCGGCGAGCTCGCGGATTGTTGGTCGGCTCGTCTGCCACTACATCGGCCTCGGATCAAGCATCAGGTCCACCCAATTCTCGGCGCTCGACGCGCCGCTCGCACCGGCCGCGAAAATACCAGTGCCTCCGGCCGGGTCCTTGAACGCGCCGGTCTTCTCGTCGTAGGTGGCGTATGCCGGTCCGCTGGCCTGAGGCTGACCGCCGGGCGGCGGCCCCCAGGGCTTCTCCGGTCCCGGACCGGGCGGCGGGGGGTTGATCCCTTCCGGTGGGGCCGGCGGCGGCAGCCATTTGGGGTACGGCAACTGCGGCGGCACGGGCGGAACCCCGGGCGGCTGCCACGAGGTGAACGGTGGTGGCGGCCCGTTGTCGTTGGGCGGTGGCGGGTCGTAGGCCGGCTGCTTGTTGGGCAATGGCCCGGGTCCCGGCACCACCCCGGGCGGAGGCGGCCCGACGATCGGTGTGCCCGGGTCGGGTTCGGCGCCCGGCGGGATGTAGGGGAACTTGTTGGGCGGCAACACATTCAGCCCGTTGGTCACCGGGGTGTCGTAAGGCACCGGCGGACCGCGCCACGGGTTGCGGCCGATGGGCACATAGCCCTTGGGGTCACGGCAGAGCTGCACGGTCGGTGCCCGCTTGCCGGGAAACTCCTGGCACGGGTAGTTGCGCGCGCCGCGCACGGTGCTCGGATCGTTCTGGGCGACCTTGCAGTACATGTCCCTCGGCAGCTCGCGCACCGTCTCGTCGGCGGGTGTGCGCATCAACGGCGGGGGCAGGAAGCCGACGGCGCACGGCGGCGGGTCGTTGAGGTCGAGCTTGAAGTCCAGCTTGGCGCCCTCGTCCTGGGGTGAGCCGCCGGCGGCGGTGGTGATCGCGGCGAACAGCGCCGGCAGCACCACCAGCAGTTGCTCGATCGACTTGTGGTAGATCACCCCCACCCGGCCCAGGTTGGCCAGGCTGGCCGCCAGCGCCGGGAAGGAGGGGCGGATGCCGGAGAACGCGGTGCTGGCCTCGTCGGTCGCTCCGGGGGCGATGGCCAGCGTCGAACGCAGCTGCGGGTCGGCCTGGCGCACCTCCGAGGTGAACCGCGCCAGCCCGTCGGACAGCGACTTGATGTCGGCGCCGGCGCGAATCTGTGCTTGCAGGAAGGGGCCGGCCTGGTCGATCAGCTGCGAGGCTTGCGGGTAGTTCGCGTTGGCCTCGTCCACCAGCAACCGGGCGGACTCGAACAGCCGGGCCAGTTCGGGGCCCGACCCGTTGGTCGCGATGAACGTCTCGTGCAGCAGCTCGCGCAGCCGGGTGTCGCCCAGGCTGTTGGTCAGCGCCTCCGCCCGCTTCAGCAGGTCGGCGACATCCCGGCCGATCCGGGTGTTCTGCCGTTCGATCCGAAACCCGTTGCGCAACTTGGTTGAGGCCGGCGTGCCAGGAGGCACCAGGTCGATGTACTGCTCCCCCACCGCCGACACACTCTTGACGGTCGCGGTGACGTTCGACGGTATGGGCGTTCCGCTGTTCAGTCGCATCGCGGCGGTGACGCCGCTGGGGTTGAGTCCGACCGATTCCACCCGGCCGACGGCGACGCCGCGATAGGTGACGTTGGCGTTTTTGTACAGGCCGCCGCCGGCGACGAAGTCGGCGGTCCCCGCGTAGGTTCCAAGGCCGAACGTGGCGGGCAGTCGCAGGTAGAAGATTGCCATCACGGTCAAGGTGACGGCGGTGATCACCGCGAAGATCCAGAGTTGGATCTTGGTGAGTCTGTCGTGCATCTGCGTCGGCCCCCTACTGTCCTGAAGCCGTGCCGGGCGGGATCTTGAACGGGTCGGCCGCCTGTCCGGACAGGTTGGCCAATTCGCCGACCAAAAAGTCGGGGGGATTGAGGATCTCGTTCATGTGGGCCATGTTCGGGTCGAAATACGCCGTGGTGAAGAACGTTTCGCCGATCCGGCGCAACGTCAGGTCGAACGTGGTGAACACGTTGAGATAGTCGCCGCGCACCGCGTTCTTGATACCGAAGTTCGGGAAGGGGAACGTCAGCAACAGCTGCAGCGAGGTGACGAAGTTCTTCCGGTTGTCGTTCAGCGCCTTGGCGGCCGCGTACAGGTCCTTGAGATCGGCGGCGAAGTCCACCTTGGTCTTTGCCAGCACGTTCGAGGTCACCGTCGCCAGTTTCTTCAGCGCGGCGAACGCCTCGACGATGTGGTCACGGTTCTTGTTGAGCACGCGTATGGCGTCGGGCAGCGTGTCCAGCGCCCGGCCGAGGTTGTCCTTGTCGCGCGCCAGGCTCGCCGAGAATCGGTTCAGGCCGTCGAGCGCGCCGATGATGTCGTTGACCTGACGGTTGAGTCCCGCGGTCAGGTCCGCCAGTCGGGGCAGCAGGTCGACGAACTGGTCCTGCCGGCCGGCGACGGCCTGATAGGTCTCGTCGGTGATCTCTTCCAGGGCACCGACATTGCCCTTGTTCACCACGACACCGAGGGCCGAGAGCACCTCCTCGGTGGTGGGATAACGGCCGGTGTTGGACTCGGAGATCTTCGAGCCGTCGGTCAGCCGGCCGACGGCGGGCTTGTCCTTGGGGCGTGCCAGGTCGATGTGCATCGAACCCAGCAGCGACGTCTGGGCGACCGTCGCCGTCGCGTTGGTCGGCAGCACGACGTTCTTGTCCAACGCCAATTTCACCGTGGCATAGAACGATCCGTCGGAACGCTGCATCGCCTGAATGCCGGCGACGCTGCCGACGGTGACGTCGTCGACCATCACCGGGGAGTTCTGCGGCAGCGTCGCCACGTCGGGCAGGTCGACCGTGATCGAGTAGGCGCCGCCGCCGTGGCCGGCGGTACCGGGCATGGACAGCGAGTTCAAACCGCCGTATTGGCAGCCGGCCAGCAGCGCGCTACCCGCCGCTAAAGCGCCACCCCGCAACAACATCCGGCGCATCAGCCGCCCCCGTTCGCGGCCGGCGCCTGACTCGGCGGCGGCCCCGGTAGGGGTCCGAAGGCACTCCCCGCGGCGGGACCGGGCGCGGGCGCGGGCCCGGCATTCCCCAAGGCAGGCGCCGGCGCCTGACCGGTCTGCGGTGCCGTCGGAACCAGCAACGCCTGCAGGTCAGCCGGGTCCTGCGCGGCCGGCGGCGTCTTGGCGCCGTTGGCGGGGACCCAGGTCAGCTCGGGGACCGGGGTCGCCGACTTCGCTTGGGTTTCCGGGGTGTCGTAGATGATCTGGCCCTTGTACGCCGTGATCGTGTTGAGCGGGTGGAACATGATCGGCGGATAGTTCACCGTAAGCCGCCGCAGCACCGGCCCCAGCCGCTCACGACACAGCTCGGCGCGCTTGAAGTAGTCCGGCGCGCGTGGGCCGGCCGCCGTTTCGAAGGATCCACCGCAGATGAACTGCACGGGGTTGGCGAATTCCGGTATCGACAGCAGGCCGTTGAGCGTGCCCTGTGCCGGGTCGTAGATGTTGTAGAAGTTGGCGATGCCGGGGCCCGCCACGTGTAGCACCTGCTCGATGTTTTCGCTCTGGTCGCTCAGGGTCTTGGCGAAGTCGTTGAGGTTGTTGACCGTGTCGATGATCGTCGAGTTGTTCTCGTGCAGGAACCCGCGGACGTCGGAGAGCGCCTTGTTGAGCGTGCCCAGGGTGGTGTCGAGGTGGCGCGAACTGTCGGCGAGCACCTGGGACACCGAGGCGACGTTGCCGGCGAACTGCACGATCTGTTCGTTGCTGGCCGACAGCGCGTTGACGAGCACCTGAAGGTTTTTGACCGTGCCGAAGATGTCACTGCGTGAATCCCCCAGTCGCCCAGCGGCTTGCGAGAGTTCGCGCAACGCGTCATGGAACGACTCGCCGTTGCCGTTGAGCGTGTCCGCGGCCTGGTTGATCGCTCGGCCCAGGGGCCCCTGCATCGATCCCGTCGTGGGGCCGAGCTGGGTGGCCAGCTGGGTCAGGGACTCCTTGACCTCGTCCCACTCCACCGGCACACCGGTGCGACTCAGGCCGATGCTTGCGCCGTCGGGCATCACCGCCCCGCCGGTGTATGCCGGGGTCAACTGAATGAACCGCGCCGCCACCAGATTCGGCGACATGATGATGGCCTTGGCGTCCTTCGGGACCTTCACGTCCTTGGACACCGACATGGTGATCTTGACGTCGGAGGGCCGCGGTTCGATCGCGTCGACCCGACCCACCGGCACGCCGAGAATCCGGACCTGGTCACCCGGGTAGAGCCCGACGGCCGACGTGAAGTAACCGACGATGCTTCGCGTATTGCCGGTCGACGACAACACGTACACGCCGCCCACCAACACCGCGATGAGCGCGATGGCGGTGCTATAGCGCAGCCCCCGGCTGCCGGTGATCCGTTGCATCATGGCGACTTCGGCCTGATGATCCAGCGCTCCTGAATCAAACCGCGCAGGTAGTCGGCGAGGCTGGCCGGCATCTTGCCCGGCTGGTAGAAGAAGTCGAACATCGTCGCGATCAAGGGCGCGGGTATGACGCCGTAGACGTTGACGTTGAAGCCCGGTCCCGAACCCACGACCTCGCCCAGCTCGGTGGCGTAGGTGGGCAGCCGTTTGAGGGCCTCGGTGATGTAGTCGCGGCGCTCGTTGAGATTGCTCAGCACGTCGTTGAGCTTGCTCAGCGCCGGTCCGAACTCCTTGCGGTTGTCGGCGACGAACCCGGAGATCTGTTGCGAGAGGCCCTGGATCCCGGAAATCAACCGCCCGAGAGCGGCACGGCGCTCGTCGAGCGCGGCAAACAACTCGTTGCCGTCATCGACGAGCTTGTTGACTTGGTCGGCGCGCTGGGCCAGCACGCCCGTCACCGACTTCGCATGCGCCAGCAGGCTTTGCAGCGCCTCGTCGCGGCGGTTCAGGGTGCGCGACAGCGTCGTCACACCGTCCAGCGCGCCGCGCAGGTCGGGGGTTGCGTCGCGCAGCGTGTCGGTCAGGACATTCAACGCCTGCTCGAACTGGGGCTTGTTCAGGTTGCTGGCGTTCTCGCCCAGGTCCTCGAGCGCACCCGCAAGCGTGTACGGCGTGGTCGTGCGGCTGAGCGGGATGGTGGTTCCCCTGCCGCTGCCGGCCGGTGTCACCGCGATGGAACGCTCGCCGAGGATGGTGTCGGTGCGGATCGCGGCCAGCGACTGGTCACCGACGGTGACGTGCCGGTCCACACTGAAGCTGATCTTGGCGGTGTCGCCGGCCAGGCCGACCGACGTCACCTTCCCGACCTTCAAACCGGAAACGTAAACGGCGTTACCGGGATTGATGCCGCCCGCGTCGGAGAAGTAGGCGTCGTAGATCTTTCCCTGCGGCCAGAACGGTAGCGCCGCGTAGCCGAATGCGATGAGCACGACGCACACCACCAGCACCACCCCGAAGATGCCGGTGCGCAGCGGATCCCGCTCGGGCTTTGCGTTACTTGGCAAAAGCGCACCTCCCCTTGCTGGGATCCACCTGGCCACCGAGGGGCAGCAGGATGTCGCTGCCGGCGGGGCCGTTGATCTTGATCGTCACCGAGCAGAAGTAAATGTTGAAGAACGATCCGTAGGCACCGAGCGCGGCCAGCCGCAGATAGTCCTCGCCCAGCTGCTCGACGTCGTTGTTGACTTCGGCCTTGCGGTTGTCCAACTCGGTGGCCAGCGGCCGGGTGTTCTCCAGGATGCCCTGCAGCGGCCGGCGCGAATTCTTCAACAGCTCCGTCAAATCCGTCGTCGTCGAGGCCAGCGGCGGAATGGCGCCCGCGATGTCGTCCTTGTTCTTGGCCAGCCCGCTGATCAGTTGCTGCAGCTGGTCGACGCTGGCCGAGAATTGCGCGCTGCGCGCATCGACAGTCTTGAGCACCGTGTTGAGGTTGTTGATGACGTCACCGATGAGTTGGTCGCGCTGGCCCAGCGCCGAGGAGAACGCGCTGGTGTCGGCCAGCACGTTGGACAACGCACCGCCCTGCCCCTGCAGCAATTCGATGACGGCGCTGCTGATCGTGTTGACCTTGTCCGCGTCCAGCCCCTTGAGCACCGGCCGCAGGCCGCCCAGCAGCGCGTCGAGATCGAGCGCCGGCTGGGTGTGCTGGGCGTTGATCGTCGCGCCCGGCGGCAGCTTGCGCAGCTCTCCCGGGCCGGAGGTGATCTCCAGATACCGGTCACCGACCAGGTTTTCGTAGCGGATCACCGCGCGGGTGGAGGAATAGACGATGTAGCGCTTGTCGAGCCCGAACGTCACGTCGATGGTGTTGTCGGGGTTGAGCTTGACGCCGGACACCGCCCCCACCGGCACCCCGGCGATGCGGACCTTCTGGCCCGCCTTCAGCCGCGATACATCGGTAAACGTTGCGTGGTAGGTACTTTCGGGGCCGAACCGGAAGTCGCCGAAGACCACCACCAGCCCCGCCGACACGATCAGCATGGCCACCGCGAAGATGCTGACCTTGATCATCATCGAGCGGTGCGTCGGCATGCTCCCGGCGGCCATCAGAAGTCGTCCCGTTCCGCGAAGGCGCCGTGGAACAAGAATTGCAGCGTCGAAGGCGCGTCGAACTGCAGCTCGGTGAACGGCTCGTATGGGATGTTGGCGTTGTCGGTCACCAGGAACGGCGCGCGGTAGAAGGATCCGCCGGTCTGCTTGGTCGGGATATCGGGCAGGCCGCGACAGTTCGGGCCTCCGGAGGCGTTCACGATCGGCAGCGACTCCGGAAACGTGTAGGCCGGCGCGCCCAGCACGAAGCTCGAGGACGTGAACAGGCCCGCCTTGCGGACACCGAGCAGCGGGGCGAACTCCTTGATACCGCGCTCGATGCCGGCGAACAGGCAGCCCAATTCCGGCGAATAATCGGCGGCCACCTTCAGCGGGGCCCGCAACCGGTTGATGGCGTCGATGAAGTTCTGTTCGGCCGGCTCCAACGTGTCGTAGGCGTTGTTGGCCAGGCCGATGGTCGCCAACAGCGTGTCGTTGAGGTTGTTCTGCTGGTCCACGACGGTCTTGTTGATCGTCGGCAGGTTGTCGAAGACCGTGTTCAGGTTCGGGGCGGCGTCGGCATAGATGTTGGTGACGACCGCCGCCTTACGGAAATCCTCCTGTAGGGCAGGCAGTTTCGGGTTCGTTTGCTGGGTCAGCGTGTTCAGCCCAGACAGGATGCCGCCGAAGTCGTCGCCGTGACCGCGCAGCCCCTCGGACAGCGCGCTCAACGTGCCGTTGAGCTCGACGGGATCGATCTTGTGCAACAGGTCGATCAGCGACTGGAACAGGGTGTTGACCTCGAGCTGCACCGCCGAGGCCGCGACGTGGGCGTCCGGGCGCAGGGAGGTCGGCGAAGGGTTCTGCGGCGGAAGGAATTCCACCGCCTTGGCCCCGAAGATGGTGTTCCCCGCGATGTGCACCGTCGCGTTGGAGGGGATGAAGCGCATCTGATCGCTGTTGATGCCCAGCGTCAGTTGTGCCTGGTCACCGGAGTAGTCGATGCTCTCGACCTTGCCGATCTGGATGCCGCGGTATTTGACCTTGGCGCCCTGCTCCATCACCAGACCGGCCCGCGGAGCCGAGACCGTGACGGTGTCGATCGAGGCGAAAGCCGCTGTGTAGGAAAGGTAAGTCACGGCGGCGAACGCCACCAGCAGACCGGCCAGCACCGCGGCTGCCAACCGGACGGAGCTACGTCGCGAATCTGTATCTGCCATGTCCTTTAAGCGGCCCTGCTACCCGGAGAGGTTGAAGTTGCCGGACGCGCCGTAGACAGCGAGTGAGATGCACAAGGTGATGACGACCACGACGATCAGCGAGGTCCGCACGGCCTGACCGACCGCGATCCCGACGCCGACGGGGCCCCCGCTGGCGTTGTAGCCGTAATAGGTATGGACGAGCATCACCGCGATCGACATCGCGATGGCCTGCAGGAAGGACCACAGCAGGTCGGTCGGGATGAGGAACGTATTGAAGTAGTGGTCGTAGAGGCCTTTGGACTGACCGTTGATGTAAACCGTGGTGAAGCGGGCGGCGAAGAAGGCGGCCAGCACCGACAGTGAGTACAGGGGGATGATCGCGATCAGGCCCGCGATCAGCCGCGTCGACACCAGGTAGGACACCGAGTGCACCGCCATGCACTCGACGGCGTCGATCTCCTCCGACACCCGCATGGCCCCGAGCTGGGCGGTGGCGCCGGCGCCGATGGTGGCGGCCAGGGCGATGCCCGCGATCACCGGCGCGATGATGCGGACGTTCAAGAACGCCGAGAGGAACCCGGTCAGGGCTTCGATGCCGATGTTGCCCAGCGACGAGTAGCCCTGCACGGCGACGACCCCGCCGGAAGCCAGCGTCAGGAAGGCCGCGACCCCGACAGTTCCGCCGATCATGACCAGCGCGCCCGAACCCATGGTCATTTCGGCGATCAGCCGGATGGTCTCCTTGCGGTACTGGGTCAACGCGTTGGGGACGTGCCGCACGGTCTGCCCGTAGAACAGTGCCTGCTCGCCGAAGTCGTCCACGGGCTCCTGCAACCGGGAGGCGAGGTTGCGCAGCCGGTAGGTGACGTCGTAGCTCATCGAGTACTCACTTCGCCGAGATTCGCACGCCGATGGCGGTCATCACCACGTTGATGACGAACAGGCAGATGAACGCGTAGACCACGGTTTCGTTGACCGCGTTGCCGACGCCCTTGGGTCCGCCCTTGACCGTCAGCCCGCGGTAGCAACCGACCAGCCCGGCCATGACGCCGAACAGTAGGGCCTTGACCTCGGCGAGCACCAACTCGCGCAGCCCGGTAAGGACGGTCAGCCCGTTGATGAAGGCACCCGGATTCACGCCCTGCAGGAAGACGGAGAACACATAGCCACCGGACAAGCCGATGGCGCACACCAAGCCATTGAGCAAGAGCGCGACCACGGTGGAAGCCAGGACGCGGGGAACCACCAGGCGGTGGACCGGGTCGATGCCGAGCACCCGCATCGCGTCGATCTCCTCGCGGATGGTCCGCGCACCCAGGTCGGCGCAGATCGCCGTGGCTCCGGCACCGGCCACGACGAGCACCGTCACCACCGGACCCAGCTGGGTGATGGTGCCGAATGCCGTTCCGGCGCCGGACAAGTCGGCGGCACCGATTTCGCGCAGCAGGATATTGAGGGTGAATGCCACCAGCACGGTGAAGGGGATCGAGACCAGCAGGGTCGGGACCAGCGACACCCGCGCGATCATCCAGGTCTGTTCCAGGAACTCGCTCAATTGGAACGGCCGGCGAAACGTCTGACGACCGGTGTCGAGCATCATTTCGAAGAACCCGCCGACGGCCCGGGCGGGAACAGCAAGTTGTTGCATCAACTCGATTACCCCCCTCGGCTGCTCGCGGCGAAGTCTATGTCAGGCCTTTGCGTCGTTTGCGGTCCCAGCAGGCTCGGTGTGAGCCGGATCATATTAACCCAGAAGAAGTTAACGGTGTCAATGAACGTCATTTCTTTATCCGAACCGTTAATTTGCCAGGTCAGACGCACTTGTCACGTGTCAAACTGAAACAGGTTATACCTGTCGATTCCCCCCCATTAAGTAACCTCACACGGTTATTGCTCCATCAGTCCGACCGCGGCAAAGTTCCGCTCCGGATCCCGCCCAGCAAAGTACTCGCGCAGCGTCGCGCTGAGTTCGGCAGGGTCCCAGGCCGGTCCGTCGGCGCTGAATTGGTGCTCCGCGGTCGGCGCCGAAACCAGTGTCACCCGCGGCCCGTAAACAATAAACACCTGCCCGTTGACTTCTGCGGCCGCAGGCGACGACAGGAACTTCACCAGGTTGACGACGTGCTCGGGCGACAGCGGGTCGACCCCGCCCGGCTCCACTTCCGGTGCGGCGCCGAACACGTCGGCCGTCATCGCGGTCCGGGCGCGGGGACAGATCGCGTTGGCGCACACGCCGTAGCGGCCGAGGGCCCGGGCGGCGGTCAGGGTGAGCGAAATGATCCCGGCCTTGGCGGCGCCGTAGTTGGCCTGGCCCACGGGGCCGACCAGCCCCGCCTCGGACGCGGTGTTGACCAGGCGGCCGAAGACGGTTCCCCCCGCTTCCTTGGCCTTCGAGCGCCAGTAGGTGGCCGCGTTGCGGGTGAGCAGGAAGTGGCCACGCAGATGCACCGCGATGACCAGATCCCATTCCTCGTCGGACATGTTGAACAGCATCCGGTCGCGGGTGATCCCCGCGTTGTTGACCACGATGTCCAGCCCACCCAGGCCGTCGGCCTGCGCGACCAACTCGTCGGCGGTGGCGCGTTCGCTGATGTCGCCGGCGACCGCGACGGCCTTCGAGCCGGCCGAGTTGATCTCGTCGATGACGTCGGAGGCATCCAGCGCGGCGGCGATGTCGTTGACGACGACGGTCGCCCCGGCCCGGGCCAGGCCAAGAGCCTCGGCCCGCCCCAGCCCGGCGGCGGCACCGGTCACCACCGCGACCTTCCCGGAGAGATCGGTCGCGTTCGTGCTGCTAGTCAATTTATGAATACCTCTAGTTTCTGGTGGCGCAGTTCAGGCTCGGGTTAGTCGCCGCGCAGCAGCGCCGCGCGCGGGCATTCGGCGATCGCCTGCTCGGCCAGGTGCTCCTGGTCGGCGGGAATCGGGTCGAGCTTAACGACGGCGTAGTCCTCGTCGTCCAGGTCGAAGATATCCGGCGCGATTCCCATGCACACGGCGTTGCCTTCACACCGGTCGTGGTCGACGATCACCCGCACAGCACCCTCCTTGCACCTGGCCTTCACCTGAGGACATGCCCCATCAGTATGTAGGACCACCATAGGTCCCGAATACCGCTGGGGAAACGGTCGCTGGAATCTCAGACTAGAACGTGTTACAACCGGGATGACGAATGGGTCGTTGTCGGCCGAGTAACGTCGGCTAGTCGAGGCGTGTCACGTTAACAAAAGGACGGCTGGAATGCGCATCAGTTATACCCCTGAACAAGAGGAACTGCGTCGCGAACTGCGGTCGTACTTCACCACGCTCATGACGCCAGAGCGCCGGGAGGCGCTGACCTCCTCGGGCGACGGCGAGGTCGGGACCGGCACCGCGTACCGCGACACCGTCGCGCAGATGGGCAAGGACGGCTGGCTGACACTGAACTGGCCCAAGGAGTATGGCGGCCAGGACCGCTCCCCGATGGATTCGCTGATCTTCACCGATGAGGCGGCCGTCGCCGGTGTGCCGGTGCCGTTCCTGACCATCAACAGCGTCGCACCGACGATCATGGCATTCGGCACCGAGGAACAGAAGAAGTTCTTCCTGCCCAAGATCGCCGCCGGCGAACTGCACTTCTCCATCGGCTACTCCGAGCCGGGCGCCGGCACCGACCTGGCCAACCTGCGCACCACCGCCGTCCGCGACGGCGACGACTACGTGATCAATGGCCAGAAGATGTGGACCAGCCTGATCGCGTACGCCGACTGGGTCTGGCTCGCGGTGCGCACCAACCCCGAGGCCAAGAAGCACCGCGGCATCTCGATGCTGACCGTGCCGACGACCGCCGAAGGTTTCTCGTGGACGCCGGTGCACACCATGGCCGGTGTGGACACCAGCGCCACCTATTACTCCGACGTGCGGGTCCCGGTGACCAACCTGATCGGCGAGGAGAACGGCGGCTGGAAGCTGGTCACCAACCAGCTCAACCACGAACGCGTCGCCCTGGTGTCGGCGCAGCCGATCTTCCTCGCGCTGCAGGAGGTTCGCGAGTGGGCGCAGAACACCAAGGATTCCAGCGGCGCCCGGCTGATCGACTCGGAGTGGGTGCAGATCAACCTGGCCCGGGTGCACGCCAAGGCCGAGGTGCTCAAGCTGATCAACTGGGAGTTGGCGTCGTCGGACGGCGAATCGCTCAACCCGGCGGACGCGTCGGCGGCCAAGGTGTACGGCACCGAGTTGGCCACCGAGGCTTACCGGCTGCTGATGGAGGTGCTGGGGACCGCGGCCACGGTGCGCCAGAATTCGCCGGGGGCGCTGCTGCGCGGCCGGGTCGAGCGGATGCACCGCGCGTGCCTGATCCTCACCTTCGGCGGCGGCACCAACGAAGTGCAGCGCGACATCATCGGCATGGTCGCGCTGGGACTGCCCCGAAACCGCTGAGCCCACCTCTTCTTTAAGGACGACATCGATGGACTTTTCGACAACCGAAGCGGCGAACGATCTCGGCGGTCTGGTCGACACGATCGTGAATTCGGTCTGCACGCCGGAGCACCAGCGTGAACTCGACAAGCTCGACCAACGGTTCGACCGCGACCTGTGGGGCAAGCTCATCGACGCCGGCATCCTGACCAGCGCTTCGGCCACCTCGGTGGGCGGCGACGGATTCGGGGTGCTCGAGCAGGTCGCCATCCTGGTGGCGCTGGGTCACCAGTTGGCGGCCGTGCCGTACCTGGAATCGGTGATGCTGGGCGCCGGAGCTTTGGCGCGGTTCGGCACCGAGGAGCTGCAACAGGATTGGGGTGCCCCGGCGGTCAGCGGCGAGAAGATCCTCGCCGTCGCGCTCCTGGGCGAGATGGGCGAGGGCCCGGTGCAGGCCACCCGGGCCGGCGACGGCTACCGCCTCACCGGCACCCGCACCCAGGTCGGCTTCGGGCCGACGGCCGACGCCTTCCTCGTTCCGGCCGAGACCGATTCCGGCACCGCCGTTTTCGTGGTCGCCACCGGTGATCCCGGCGTTTCGGTGACCGCGCTGGCGACGACCGGCCTGGGCAGCGTCGGACACCTGGCACTGGACGGCACCGAAGTGGACGGCACGCGCATGGTCGGTGGCCCCGAGGTCGTGGTCTGGCTCGACACCCTTGCGGCGCTGGGCCGCAGCGCCTTCCAGCTGGGCGTGCTGGAACGCGGGCTGCACCTCACCGCCGAATACGCCCGCGAGCGCGAGCAATTCGACCGCCCGATCGGCAGCTTCCAGGCCGTGTCGCAACGGCTGGCCGACGGCTACATCGACGTCAAGGGCTTGCGGCTCACGCTCACCCAGGCGGCCTGGAAGGTCTCCGAGGATGTTCCCGCCGACATCGACGTGGCCAGCGCCGCGTTCTGGGCCGCCGACGCCGGACACCGGGTGGCGCACACCATCGTGCACGTGCACGGCGGCGTCGGCGTCGACACCGACCACCCGGTGCACCGCTACTTCCTGGCCGCCAAAGAGGCCGAATTCGCGTTGGGCGGCGCCACCGGTCAGCTGCGCCGCATCGGCCGCGAGCTGGCCGAAACCCCCGCCTAGGCGCGGCATTGAACCTGCCTGCCGATCCGACGGTCACCAAACTGCTGGTCCCGCTGGCCGAGATCGACGACCGGGGTGTCTACTTCGAGGACTCCTACACCAGCTGGCGCGATCACCTGCGCCACGGTGCGGCGATCGCGGCGGCGCTGCGTGACCGCCTGGACCCGACCAAGCCGCCGCACGTCGGGGTGCTGTTGGAGAACACCCCGTTCTTCTCGGCGATGCTGACGGCGGCCGGCATGTCCGGGATCGTGCCGGTCGGACTCAACCCGGTGCGCCGTGGCGACGCGCTGGCCCGCGACATCGCCCACGCCGATTGCCAAGTGGTGCTGGCCGACTCCAATTCGGCCGCCGCTCTGGGCGACACGGCCCACGTGAACGTCGATTCCGCCGAGTGGGCCGACGAGGTGGCCGCGCATCGGCATGCCGAGCCGCGTTTCCAATCCGCCACCGCCACCGACCTTTTCATGCTCATTTTCACGTCCGGGACCAGCGGCGAGCCGAAGGCGGTGAAGTGCAGCCACGGCAAGGTGGCGATCGCGGGGTTGACGATGACCCAGCGATTCGGCCTCGGACGCGACGACGTCTGCTATGTGTCGATGCCGCTGTTCCATTCCAACGCGGTGCTGGTCGGCTGGGCGGTTGCGGCGGCCTGCCAGGGCTCACTGGCGTTGCGGCACAAGTTCTCCGCCTCCAACTTCCTGCCGGATGTCCGCCGGTTCGGGGCCACCTACGCCAACTACGTCGGCAAGCCCCTGTCCTATGTGCTCGCCACGCCAGAGCGGCCCGACGATGCGGACAACCCGCTGCGGGCGGTGTATGGCAACGAGGGCGTGCCCCGCGATGTCGAACGCTTCGCCCGCCGGTTCGGCTGCATCGTGCAGGACGGGTTCGGTTCCACCGAGGGTGGGGTGGCGATCGCCCGCACCCCCGAAACCCCGGACGGGGCGTTGGGGCCGCTGCCCGAGGGGATCGAGATCGTCGACCCCGACACCGGCCGCCCCTGCCCGCCCGGCGTGGTGGGCGAGTTGGTGAACACGGCCGGGGCGGGCCGTTTCGAGGGTTATTACAACGACGAGGCCGCCGAGGCCGAGCGGATGGCCGGCGGGGTGTATCACACCGGCGACCTCGCCTACCGCGACGACGCCGGCTATGCGTACTTCGCAGGACGGCTGGGCGACTGGATGCGCGTCGACGGTGAAAACCTGGGCGCCGCACCGATCGAGCGGGTGCTGTTGCGCTACCCCGGCGTAACCGAGGTGGCCGTCTACGCGGTGCCGGATCCGGTGGTCGGCGACCAGGTGATGGCCGCGGTGGTCATGGCTCCAGGGGCGGAGTTCGATGCCGAGAAGTTCCGCGCCTTCCTCGGCGAGCAGCCCGACCTCGGGCCCAAGCAGTGGCCGTCGTACGTGCGGGTCAGTCCGGAGCTGCCGCGTACGGTGACCTTCAAGGTGCTCAAGCGTCAGTTGGCGGCGCAGGGCGTGGACTGCGACGATCACGTCGTGCGAATCCGGCGCTAGCCGGCGCCCGGACAGTCGGTTGGCCGCAAACGGGAAGGGAAAGGCCGGTGCCTGATGGACATCCGTAAGGTGATCGCCGGGTTCGCCCTGGTCGCGTCCCTGGGCCTCACCGCGTTCGGCGTCGGTGCCGGTTGCGCCGCGGGGGAGCCCGCGCCACCGCCGCCGCCCCTGCCTCCGCCGCCCCCGCTGGTATACGCGCCGCAGACACCGGAACCCCAGACCTGGGAGCCTCGCCCGCCGGAGGCGCCGCCTCTGCCGCCGCTGCCGCCCGGCTAGCGGCGCGCCGTCACGCTCGTCGCGCCGCGCGTTAAGCCTGTCGACGATAATGCGACACGGCACAGACACGTCGGGACCGAAGGAGACGCGATGGGGGGTCCGATCAGCGCATGACTTCCCGGCCCCTGGAGACCGCGCTCGAAGCGAGCTTCGAGCAGCTGTCCGCCGCGGTACCGGCCGATGTGGGCGTCGCGATCGCCCGACCCGATCGCACCTACTCACTCGGCCGATGGTGGTCCGGCGTCGCATGGTCGACCATCAAGGTGCCGCTGGCGATCGCCGCGCTGCGCAGCGATTGGCTGCGCGCCAAGGACCTCGCCGTCAAAGCCATCACGGAATCCGACAACCGCGCTTCCGAGCAGATGTGGGCGCACCTGGGCGATCCGGCGGAAGCGGCCCGGCGGGTGCAGCAGGTGATCGCCGAGGGCGGCGACACCGCCACCGTCGTCGAATCGCGTCGGCTGCGGCGTGGCTATACCGCGTTCGGCCAGACGCAGTGGACTCTGCAGCGGCAAGCCCGGTTCGCTGCCGAGCTGCCTTCCATCCCCGGTTCCGCCGACGTCATCGATCTGATGCAGGGGCTCACCCGCGGCCATCGCTGGGGGCTGGCCGCGAAAGGGTTTGCGGCCAAGGGCGGTTGGGGGCCCGGCATGCACGGTGACTACCTGGTGCGTCAGTTCGGGATCGTGCCCACGCCGTCGGGACAGTGGGGCGTGGCCCTGGCGGCCAAGGTCCACGACGGCGTGTTGGAGACCGGCGTCGACGTCCTCAACGCGATGTCGGAGTGGGTCCTCAGCCGGCTTCCCGGTCTAGCCCGTTATTGACGGCACCACGGCGTCGATGAGGTGCGGGCCCGGTTCGTTCAAGGCGTGACGCAGTGCGTCGGCGAGTTCCTCGGCGGTGGTGACCCGGCGGGCCGGTACTCCCATGCCCTCGCTGATCTTGACGAAATCCATGGTGGGGCGGGACAAGTCGAGTAGGTCGAGGGCCTTGGGCCCGGGCGCCGATCCCGCGCCCACCCGCGCCAGCTCGATCCGCAGGATGTCGTAGGCGCTGTTGTCGTAGATCACTGTGGTCACGTTGAGGTTCTCCCGCGCCTGAGTCCACAATCCCGAGATCGTGTACATCGCCGACCCGTCGGATTCCAGGCAGAGCACCGGGCGGTCGGGGGCGGCCACGGCGGCGCCCACGGCGGCCGGGATGCCGTACCCGATCGCCCCGCCGGTCAGGGTCAGCCAGTCGTGGGCCGGCGCCCCCGCCGTGGCCTGGGCCAGCAGCACACCGGAGGTGTTCGACTCGTCGACCACGATCGCCCGTTCCGGCAGCAGCGCCCCCACCACGTCGGCCGCCGAGGCGGACGTCAGGGCCCCCGTCGGCAGCTGCGGCCGTGCGGCATCCGCCACGGGCGCAACCGTTCCCGGCGCCAACTCGTCGGCCACCGCGACGAGCGCCTCGGCGGCGCCGCTGTGCCCGGCGAGCAGATGCACCTCGCAGCCGGCCGGTACGAGGTCGCTGGGCATGTTCGGGTAGGCGAAGAACGACACCGGCGACTTGGCGCCCGCCAGCAGCAGATGCTTGGCGCCGTCCAGCTGGGCGGTGGCGGCCTCGGCGAAATAGGCCAGCCGCTCGACGGCGGGAACGCCCGCGCCCCGCTCCAGCCGCGTCGGGAACGTCTCGCACAGCACCCGGGCCCCGGTGGCCTGCGCGATCCGAACGGCGGCGGCAAGACCCGGACCGCGAGTCGCGTCACCGCCGATCATGAGCACCGTGGGTTCGCCCGAGCGCAGCACCTCGATCACCTCGAACGCCAACCGCGGCTCGGCCCCCGCGGGTTCCGCGGGCACGGTACCGGCGGGTTGCGCCCCGTCGGACCAGGACACGTCGGCGGGCAGGATCAGCGTCGCGATCTGCGAGCCCGCACGGCTGGCGGCGATCGCCTCGGCGGCGTCGGACGCGACGTCTGCGGTGTGTTCGGTGCGTCGCACCCACCCCGATACCGTGCCGGCCAGCGCATCGATGTCCGATTCCAGTGGGGCGTCGTACTTCTTGTGATACGTGGCGTGGTCACCGACGACCACCACCATCGGCACCTGAGCGCGCCGGGCGTTGTGCAGGTTCGCCAGGCCGTTGCCCAGGCCGGGCCCCAGGTGGAGCAGCACCGCCGCCGGCCGCCCGGCGATCCGCGCGTAGCCGTCGGCCGCGCCGGTCGCGACACCCTCGAACAGGGCCAGCACGCCGCGCATCCGCGGGACGGTATCCAGTGCGGCCACGAAGTGCATCTCCGAGGTGCCCGGGTTGGCGAAGCACACGTCGACTCCGCCGTCGACCAGGGTGTTGATCAGGGCCTGGGCACCGTTCACGTGATTGCCTCCAGTTTGAAAACGCGTTCGGCGTTGCCGTGCAAGAAGTCTCGGCGGCCCTCGTCGGTCAGGCCGAGTTCGGCCAGCCCGGCCAGGGCGTGCGCGTGGGTCATCATCGGGTAGTTGGTGCCGAACAAGACTTTGCGCTGCCCGGTGCCGGTTTTCATGAACCGCACCAGCTCCGGTGGCAACCGCCGCAACGTGTAGGCGGACGTGTCGACGTAGACGTTGGGATGCTTGCGGGCGACCGCGACCATCTCCTCGGTCCAGGGATAACCGACGTGACCGCACACGATCGCCAACTCGGGGAAGTCGAGGGCGACCTGGTCGATGTAGGGAATCGGGCGGCCGGTCTCCGATGGCCGCAGCGGGCCGGTGTGTCCCACCTGGGTGCAAAACGGCACGCCCAGCTCCACGCATTCGGCGAACAGCGGGTAGTAGCGGCGATCGGTGGGCGGCGCGTTCCACAACCACGGCACCACCCGCAGGCCCAGGAATCCCTCGCGAACGCGGCGGCGCAGTTCGCGAACCGCTTCCATCGGGCGATCGAGGTCGACCGTGGCCAGCCCGCCAAACCGCTTCGGATGCAGGGTGATCCACTCGGCGACCTCGTCGTTGGAGATCAGATCCTGGCCGGCGGGGCCGCGCCACGCGCTGAGCAGGCCGAAGCGGACGTCGGCGGCGTCCATCGTCGCGACACTCGCCTCGATCGGCACGTCGGCGTCCGGGATGGAATCGCCGGTCCAGCGGCGCAGCGACGCCAGCATGTCGCTGCGCAGGAACCGCGCAGTCGGATGCTGCATCCACACATCGACCGTCATCGAGATCCAACAGTAGACGGGCGTTACGCGGCCAGTGCCGCGCGGGCGGCGGCCTGCGTCTGCTGCGCGTACCCGCCGCCGAACAGCACGACGTGCGCCAGCAGCGGGAAGAGTTGGTGCAACCCGATCCGATTGCGCCAACCCGGTTTCAGCGGCCGCACCCGCTGATACCCGTCGACGACGGCGTCGTAGTGCGGGCAGCCGAACAGCGCCAGCATCGCCAGGTCGGTCTCGCGGTGGCCGGCGTGCGCGGCCGGGTCGATCAGCACCACCCCGTCGAGAGTCCACATCACGTTGCCGCTCCACAGATCGCCGTGCAGCCGCGCGGGCCCGTCATCGTCGTCGAAGTCGCCCGCCCGGCAACGCGCTACGACGGCATCGATCGCGTCGCGGGTGGCGGCGTCGAGCCGCTCCGCCGCGAGGTCGGCCATCGGAACCAGCCGCTCCTCGGCGTAGAACTCGCCCCAGCGGCCGTGCCGCCGCAGCGACATCGGCAGCGGCTGCGACAGCGGCCCGAAGAAACCGGGCCCCTCCCATCCGTCGGGCCCCGCGCCGAACGCCGGCGCTCCTGCGTCGTGGGTGACGGCGAGCCGACCGCCGAACGCGTGCGCCGCGTCGGGGGTCGGTGTCACCGAACCAAGCCGCCCCAGCGTCAGGCTCGTCGCGTCGACGGACACCACCCGCGCGCACGGCACGCCGCCGGCGACGCCGCCCAGCCATCGCAATCCGGCGGCTTCCCACGCGAAATAACCGCTGGGCGCGCCGGGGTGCTGCTTGACGAAGTCGCTCAAGCGGTCGCGTGAGCGGCGTGCACGTCGTCGGCCGGTCGCGCCTCGGTCTGCTCCTTGGCCCAGCGGTAGTCCGGTTTGCCCGCCGGCGAGCGCTTCACCTCGTCGACCAGCCAAAGGCTACGCGGCACTTTGTAACCCGCGATCTCGGAGCGCACGAAGCGGTCGAGCTCCGCCAGTGTCGGGCGCGCCCCGGGCCGGGGTGCGACGACGGCGGCGACGTGTTGCCCGTAGCGGGGGTCGGGCACGCCGACCACCAGGGCGTCGAAGACGTCGGGGTGGCCCTTGAGCGCCGCCTCGACCTCTTCGGGGTAGATCTTCTCGCCGCCGCTGTTGATCGACACCGAGCCGCGGCCCAGCATCGTCACGCTGCCGTCCTCCTCGACGAGGGCCCAGTCGCCCGGGATCGCGTAGCGCACCCCGTTGATGGTCTTGAACGTCTCGGCGGTCTTCTTCTCGTCCTTGTAGTAGCCGACCGGGATGTTGCCCTTCTTGGCGATGAAGCCGCGCACCCCGGAGCCGGGCTTGACCTCGTTGCCCTCCTCGTCGAGCACGACGGTGCGGTGGTCGATGGTCACGCGTGGGCCGCCACTGTGCGGCGCGTCCTTCGCGACGATGCTGGTGCCGCCGAAGCCGGTCTCCGAGGAGCCGATCGAGTCGGTGATGACCCGGTTGGGCAGCAACTCGAGCAGCTTCTCCTTGATGCTCGGCGAGAACAGCGCGGCCGTGCTGGCGAGCAGGAACAGCGAGGACAGGTCGTAGTCGTGGTCCGTGTCGAGCGCGTCGAGCAGCGGGCGCGCCATCGCGTCGCCGGTGAAGAACAGCAGGTTCACCTTGTGCTGGTGGATGGTGCGCCATACCTCTTCGGCGTTGAATTCCGGTGCCAGCACTGTGGTTTGGCCCGAAAAGATCGACATCCAGGTGGCCGATTGGGTGGCGCCGTGGATCATCGGCGGAATCGGGTAGCGGACCATCGGCGGGTTGGCGGCGGCGGCCTTGGCCAGGTCGTACTCGTCCTCGACGAATTGCCCTGTGGCGAAGTCGGTTCCGCCGAAGAGCACCCGGTAGATGTCCTCATGGCGCCACATCACGCCCTTCGGGAAGCCGGTGGTGCCGCCCGTGTAGAGCAGGTAGATGTCGTCCTCGCTGCGGTCGCCGAAGTCGCGCTCGGGCGAGCCCTGCGCGATCGCCGAGTAGAACTCCACGCCGCCGTAGCGCTGGTAGTCGCTGTCGGAGCCGTCCTCGATGACCAGGATCGTCTTGACGTTGGGAGTGTCCGGCAGCACGTTGGCGACCCGGTCGGAGTACTGGCGTTCGTGGACCAGGGCGACCATGTCGGAGTTGTCGAACAGGTAGCGGAGCTCGCCCTCGACGTAGCGGTAGTTGACGTTCACCAGGATGGCGCCCGCCTTGACGATGCCGAGCATCGCGATGACGATCTCGATGCGGTTGCGGCAGTACAGCCCGACCTTGTCGTCCTTTTTCACCCCCTGGTCGATCAGGTAGTGAGCCAGGCGGTTGGCCTTCTCCTCCAGCTGGGCGTAGGTCAGCTTCTCGTCGCCGCAGATCAGGGCGACACGGTCCGGCACAGCATCGATGGCGTGCTCTGCGAGATCGGCAATATTCAGGGCCACGGCCACCAAATTAGAACGTGTTACATTTCTTGACAAGCTCATGCCCATTGTCGTGCGAAAGGCGGTAGCCGTGGTGGAGGCGCCAGCAAACGAACAGACCGGACCCGACGCGCTGGTGGAACAGCGTGGTCACACCCTCATCGTCACGCTGAACCGGCCGCACGCCCGCAACGCCCTGAGCACCGAGATGATGGAAATCATGGTGCAGGCCTGGGACCGCGTCGACAACGACCCGGACATCCGCTGCTGCATCCTGACCGGCGCGGGTGGCTACTTCTGCGCCGGCATGGACCTCAAGGCAGCAACCAAGAAGCCGCCGGGCGAATCGTTCAAGGACGGCAGCTACGACCCGTCGCGCATCGATGCGCTGCTGAAGGGCCGCAGACTCACGAAACCCCTCATCGCGGCCGTCGAAGGGCCGGCGATCGCCGGTGGCACCGAGATCCTGCAGGGCACCGACATCCGGGTCGCGGGCGAGAGCGCGAAGTTCGGCATCTCGGAGGCCAAGTGGAGCCTGTACCCGATGGGCGGGTCGGCGGTGCGGCTGGTGCGGCAGATCCCCTACACGGTCGCGTGTGACCTCCTGCTGACGGGGCGGCACATCACCGCCGCCGAAGCCAAGGAGATCGGCCTGATCGGCCACCTGGTGCCCGACGGTCAGGCGCTGACCAAGGCGCTGGAGATCGCGGAGCTGATCACCAATAACGGACCTTTAGCCGTGCAGGCCATCCTGCGGGCGATCCGCGAGACCGAGGGCATGCACGAGAACGAAGCGTTCAAGATCGACACCCAGATCGGCATCAAGGTCTTCCTGTCCGACGACGCCAAGGAAGGCCCGCGGGCGTTCGCCGAGAAGCGCAAGCCCAACTTCCAGAACCGATAGCGTTTTGCGTCGAACGTGAACTGACGGCGAGATTTCGCCCAAATTTCGTCCCTGGCTTCACGCTCGGCGCGGCTGTCGGTGGCCTGAGACACACTCCCCGCGTGGAAGAACCGTTCATCGGCAGCGAAGCGCTCGCGGTGGGCGCTGTGACGCGGCATGCGCTGCGACGCAGGTTCGTCGCAGTCCATCCGAACGTCTACGTCCCGCGCGACGAGGACTTGACCGCTGTGACGCGCGCTCGTGCCGCCTGGCTGTGGTCCCGGCGCCGCGGGGTCGTCGCGGGACATTCCGCATCGGCGCTCCACGGCGCCAAATGGGTGGATCACCGCGCGCCGGCGCAATTGCTGTACGAACACCGTCGCCCCCCGACCGGCATCCGCACCTGGTCGGACACCGTCGCGGACGATGAGACTCAAGTGATCGCCGACGTGCTGACGACGAACCCGGCGCGCACAGCATTCGACCTGGCCTGTCGCAATCCAGTCGGGAGTGCTGTCGCTGCTATCGATGCCCTGGCTCGGGCAACCCGACTGAAGGTCGCCGATGCGGAATTGGTTGCGGAACGCTATAAAGGCCACCGGAACATCCGCCGAGCCAGGCGCGCGCTCGCACTTGTCGATGCCGGCGCGCAGTCACCCCGGGAGACCTGGCTGCGACTCATGGTCATCGCGGCCGGATACCCTCCGCCGCAGACCCAGATCCCCGTCTACGGCGGATATGGCGAGCTTGTCGCGGTTGTCGACCTCGGTTGGGAGGATCTCAAGATCGCCCTCGAGTACGAGGGTGACCACCATCGGACCGATCGTCGGCAACTGCGCAGGGATATCGAGCGCTATGAAGCTCTGGACACCATGGGTTGGATCACCATCCGCGTCACGGCCGACCACACGCGGGGCGGCATCCTGGCGCGACTGGCCGCGGCGTGGACTCGCCGAACGTGAACTCACGCACGTAATTTGGTCGATTCCTCGCCCTGTGTGCACGCTCGGCGGGGAGAAAACCCGTCACCCCAGCGGCGCGGCCGGGCTGAACGCCACCGGCATCTTCTCCAGGCCGGACACGAAGTTGGCCGGCCGCAGGGGCAGGTCGGCGTCCGACGCCAGCCGCATGTCGGGCAGCCGTTGCAGCAGACGCGTCTGCATGATCGACAGCTCCAGCCGGGCGAGCTGGTTGCCGAGGCAGAAGTGCGTCCCGAAGCCGAAGGCCAGGTGGTTGTTCGGGTAGCGCTCGATGTTGAAGCTTTCCGGGTCGTCGAAGACCTTCTCGTCGAAGTTCGCCGACTCGAACAGCAGGATCATCTTTTCGCCCTGGTGCAGCTGGGTGCCGTGGAATTCGGTGTCGGCCGTGATGGTGCGTGCCATGTTCTTCACCGGCGCGGTCCAGCGCAGCATCTCCTCGATCGCGTTGGGCAGCAGGCTCAGGTCGGCCGCCAGGCGCCGGTGCTGGTCGGGGTGCAGCAGAATTTGGCGCGTCCCGCCGGACAGCGTGTGGCGCGTCGTCTCGTCGCCGCCGATCAACAGCAGCAGGACCTCGGTGACGATCTGGTGATCCTCGAGCCGTGAGCCCTCGACCTCCGCGTGCACCAGCACGCTGACCAGGTCATCGGTCGGTTCGGACTTGCGGGCCTCGATCATCCCCATCATGTATTGGCTGTAGGCCGCGAAGGCATCCATGGTGACCTGGACGTCTGCTTCGGCCGCGGTGCTGCTCAATGCGCCGACCAGGTCGTCGGACCACTTGAGGAACATCGTGCGCTCTTCCGGCCGCACGCCGAGCATGTCGCCGATGACGGCCATCGGCAGTGGTGCCGCCAGGTCCCAGACGAAGTCGCACTCGCCGCGTTCGCACACCGCGTCGATCAGCGTGTCGCACAGCGAAACGATCTTGGATTCCAGGTCTTTGACGCGCTTGCGGGTGAAGCCGGAGTTGACGAGCTTGCGGCGCAACAGATGTTGCGGATCGTCCATCTCGATCATCATCTCGACACCCGGTTGGTCGGGGCGGATGCCGCCGGCGTTGGAGAACAGTTCGGGGTTGCGCTCGGCGTCGATCACCGCCTGGTACGTCGAGGCGGCGGCTAATCCGTTGCGATCCCGAAAGACCGGCTCGTTCTCTCGCATCCACTTGTAGACGGGCCGGGAGTCACCGGCGTAGAAGGTGCCGTCGGTGAGGTCGACGTCGGGTTTGGTCTTCAACTCGCTGGTGGTCATGAGATCTCCTGGGCATCACCGAAGGACATTTGGACGTGGTCGACCGAGCTGGACATCAAGGCACGTTTTGGAAGCCCCAGCGCCGCAAGCTCTTTCGAATACGGATGATCACCGAGCCGAACGCTCACGCCGCCGAATCGGGTGCGCACGCCGTCCAGGGTGTGTTCGAAGGCGGTTTCGCGGGTGATTCCGTCGCGGTGGGAGTAAGTGCGCTGGGATTGCCGGCGCGGGGTCAGCCGGAACGGCAGGCCGCGGCGAAACTCCATGCCGATCACCGGTTGGCCGTCGATGCTGAGGTCGAAGGAGAACCGGCGGCCTTCGGACACGGTGAACTCGCCCATCACCTTGGGGTAGCCCCAGATCGTGGTCCCCGCTTCCAGGGTGAACGCCTGGTCGACGGGAAGGTGGTGGATGAAGGCGCCGGCCGACTGCAGGGCGCGCGGCCCGCTTGCGTTCGAGCCGGGCGGGTTGACCATCACGCTGGTGCCGAACTCGTGGTACTCGCCCAGGTCGCCGTCGATGTAGTGCATCAGCATCAGGACCACGATCGCGCGGCCGGGAAGGTAGCGGCAGACCCGCCGCCCGCTGTAGTCGATCATCTGCTGCGCGGCATCGGCGTCGACCGAGAACATCGCCATGTGCTGGTTTGCCTTGCGGATCTTCACCGGCATCGTCAGTACCGTGCCCGCGATGGTGTGCTGCGAGGCTGTCATCCGGTCAATCTAGAACGCGTTCTAATCCGATGGCAAGGATCGGCTAGACGAGCGTGGCGAGCTCCCTGATCTGCGCCTCGTTGCGTCCGTTGACGACCATCATGGTCACGCCGGCGGCTTCCCAGACCTTGACCTGCTCACGGACGTAGTTGATGTCACCGACGATCGCGGCGTCGTCGACGACCTCGTCGGGGATGATCGACGCGGCCTTGTCCTTCTGGTTGCTGCGGAACAGCTTGGTCACGTCGTCGACCACCTCCGCGTAGCCCATCCGGCGGTACACGTCGGCGTGGAAGTTGGTGTCCTCGGCGCCCATGCCGCCCATGTAGAGGGCCAAATAGGGCTTCATGGCCGCGAACGCGGCGGCGCGGTCGTCGGTGATGACGATGTTCGCGGTCGCGCAGATCTCGAAGTCCTCGCGGCTGCGCCGCGCCCCGGGCCGGGCGAACCCCTCGTCGAGCCATTCGTTGTAGGTGTCCGCCATCCGCGGCGTGTAGAAGATGGGCAGCCAGCCGTCGCAGATCTCGGCCGCCAGCGCCACGTTCTTCGGCCCCTCGGCGCCCAGCATGATCGGGATGTCGGGCCGCAGCGGGTGGGTGATGGGCTTGAGCGCCTTGCCCAGTCCCGTCGTCCCCTCCCCGGTCAGCGGCAGCGGGTAGTGCGGCCCGTCGCTGGTCACCGGCTTCTCGCGGGCCCACACCTGTCGCATGATGTCGATGTATTCGCGGGTGCGGGCCAGCGGCTTGGGGAACGGCCGCCCGTACCAGCCCTCCACCACCTGTGGGCCGGAGACGCCGAGCCCGAGGATGTGTCGACCCTTGGACAGGTGGTCGAGCGTGAGCGCGGCCATCGCGGTGGCGGTCGGGGTGCGCGCGGACAGCTGGATCACCGAGGTGCCCAGCCGGAGCCGGCGCGTCGACGCGCCCAGCCAGGCCAGCGGCGTGTAGGCGTCCGAACCCCACGCCTCGGCGGTGAAGACCGCGTCGAACCCGGCCTCCTCGGCCGCAGCGACGAGCTCCGCGTGATTCTCCGGCGGCTGAGCGCCCCAATACCCGAGCTGCAACCCCAGCTTCATGTCACTGACCCTTCAATGCCGACCCGATATCGAAAAAATTTGAAACCGTTCTTAGAACCTGTTCTACTCGATGGCGTGACAGCCAGCTCGAGCAGCCCGACCTTGACGGATCACCCTGAGCCACCGCTCTCCGCGCCACTGACGTTGTCTTTCGACTACACCCGTTCGGTGGGCCCCACGCTAAGCAAGTTCTTCACTGCACTGCGTGAGCGCCACATCCTCGGGGTGCGCGGATCCGATGGCCGGGTGCACGTACCGCCGGTGGAATATGACCCGGTCACCTATGAGCCGCTGGGCGAGATGGTACCGGTGGCCAGCGCCGGCACCGTGGTCTCCTGGACGTGGCAACCGGAGCCGTTGGAGGGCCAGCCGCTGGACCGCCCGTTCGCCTGGGCGCTGATCAAGCTCGACGGCGCGGACACCCCGATGATGCACGCCGTCGACGCCGGTGAGCCCAACGCCATCAAGACCGGGTCCCGGGTGCACGTGCACTGGGCCGACGAGCCGGTCGGCGCCATCACCGACATCGCCTACTTCGCCCTGGGCCAGGACGCCGAACCCGTGTCCGAACAGGCGGCGGGAGAACAAGACCCGGTGACCATGATCGTCACGCCGATCTCGCTGACGATTCAGCACACCGCGTCGCACGAGGAAAGCGCGTACCTGCGCGCCATCGCGCAGGGCAAGCTGCTGGGCGCGCGCACGGGCAAGAACGGGAAGGTCTACTTCCCGCCCCACGGCGCGGACCCGGCCACCGGCCAGCCCACCACCGAATTCGTCGAGTTGCCGGACAAGGGCACCGTGACGACCTTCGCGATCATCAACATCCCGTTCCAGGGCCAGCGCATCAAGCCGCCGTACGTCGCGGCCTACGTGCTGCTCGACGGGGCCGACATCCCCTTCTTGCATCTGGTCGCGGACATCGACGCGCACGAGGTGCGGATGGGCATGCGCGTCGAGGCGGTGTGGAAACCTCGCGAGGAGTGGGGCTTCGGCATCGACAACATCGAGTACTTCCGGCCGACCGGGGAACCCGACGCCGACTACGACACCTACAAGCACCACCTGTAAAGGGCCTACCTGTAAATGAGCGCTCGCAACGTTGCGGTCGTCGGCTTCGCCCACGCCCCACACGTCCGCCGCACCGACGGCACCACCAACGGCGTCGAGATGTTGATGCCGTGCTTCGCCCAGCTCTACGAGGACCTCGGAATCACCAAGGCCGACATCGGCTTCTGGTGCTCGGGATCGTCGGACTACCTCGCCGGGCGGGCGTTTTCGTTCATCTCGGCGATCGACTCGATCGGCGCCGTGCCACCGATCAACGAGTCGCACGTCGAGATGGACGCGGCCTGGGCCCTTTACGAGGCCTACATCAAGCTGCTGACCGGTGAGGTCGACACCGCGCTGGTGTACGGCTTCGGCAAGTCCTCGGCCGGGGTTCTGCGGCAGATCCTGTCACGGCAGACCGACCCGTATACCGTGGCGCCGCTGTGGCCGGACTCGGTGTCCATGGCGGGTCTGCAGGCCCGCATCGGGCTCGACACCGGCAAGTGGACCGAAGAGCAGATGGCGCGTGTCGCGTTCGACTCCTTCGCGAACGCCCGCCGGGTGGACTCCGTGGAGCCGTCGATCAGCGTCGCGGAGCTGCTGGAAAGGCCGTTCTTCGCCGAACCGCTGCGCCGCCACGACATCGCGCCCATCACCGACGGCGCGGCCGCGATCGTGCTGGCGGCCGGCGATCGGGCGAAGGAGCTGCGCGAGAACCCGGCGTGGATCACCGGAATAGAGCACCGCATCGAAACCCCGTCGCTGGGTGCGCGGGATCTCACCGAGTCCGCTTCGACCAAGGCGGCGGCCCAAGCGGCCACCGGGGGCAGGACCGACAAGCTCGACGTTGCCGAGATCTGCGCGCCCTTCACCCACCAACACCTGATCATCGAGGAGGCCATCCGGATACCGGGGCCCACCAAGGTCAATCCGTCGGGCGGCGCGCTGGCCGCCAACCCGATGTTCGTCGCCGGGCTTGAGCGCATCGGCTTTGCGGCGCAACACATCTGGAACGGGTCCGCCGAGCGGGTGCTCGCGCACGCCACCAGCGGACCCGCGCTGCAACAGAACCTGGTCGCGGTCATGGAAGGAAAGAACTGATGGCCGGTGCAGGGCCCAACCTCGCCGCGGTACTCGGTACCGGACAAACGAAGTACGTCGCGAAGCGACAAGACGTCTCGATGAACGGCCTGGTGCGCGAGGCGATCGACCGCGCGCTGGCCGACTCCGGCTCCACCTTCGACGACATCGACGCCGTCGTCGTCGGCAAGGCACCCGACTTCTTCGAGGGCGTCATGATGCCCGAGCTGTTCATGGCCGACGCGGTCGGAGCCACCGGCAAGCCGCTGATCCGGGTGCACACCGCGGGTTCGGTCGGCGGGTCCACCGGAGTGGTCGCCGCCAGCCTCGTGCAGTCCGGGAAGTACCGGCGCGTGCTGGCGATGGCCTGGGAGAAGCAGTCGGAGTCAAACGCCATGTGGGCGTTGTCGATTCCGGTGCCCTTCATCAAGCCGGTCGGCGCCGGGGCGGGCGGGTATTTCGCGCCACACGTGCGGTCCTACATCCGCCGTTCGGGCGCACCGTTGAACATCGGCGCCATAGTGGCGGTCAAGGATCGGCTCAATGGGGCCCGCAATCCGTTGGCCCATCTGCACCAGCCCGACATCACCGTCGAGAAGGTGATGCAGTCGCCGATGCTGTGGGACCCGATCCGCTATGACGAGACCTGCCCGTCGTCCGACGGCGCCGCCGCGGTCGTGATCGGCAATGAAGAGGCCGCCGAAGCCCGCCTGGCACAAGGGAATCCGGTCGCCTGGATCCATGCCACCGCGTTGCGCACCGAGCCGTTGCAGTTCGCCGGGCGTGACCAGGTCAGCCCGCAGGCCGGGCGCGACGCGGCCGCCGCGCTGTGGAAGGCGGCCGGGATCACCAGCCCGATCGACGAGATCGACGCCGCCGAGATCTACGTGCCGTTCTCGTGGTTCGAGCCGATGTGGTTGGAAAACCTCGGTTTTGCGCCCGAGGGCGAGGGCTGGAAGCTCACCGAAGCCGGCGAGACGGCGATCGGCGGTCGGCTGCCGGTCAACCCGTCGGGCGGTGTGCTGTCGTCGAACCCGATCGGCGCCTCGGGCCTGATCCGGTTCGCCGAGGCGGCCATTCAGGTGATGGGCAAGGGTGGGGATCACCAGGTGCCCAACGCGCGCAAGGCACTGGGCCACGCCTACGGTGGCGGCTCGCAGTACTACTCGATGTGGGTGGTCGGCGCGGACAAGCCCACGCCGGAGAAAGTCGGCGCGTGAGCGAGCACCCCGCGCACGAGGCCGGTCGGCGCTCGCGCGAGGCCGTCATCGCCAGGGACAAAGACGCGTGGCTGGCGGTGTTCGCCGACGACGCCATCGTGGAGGACCCGATCGGGCCGTCGGCCTTCGACCCGGAAGGCAGGGGCCACCGGGGGCGCGACGCGATTTCGGCCTTCTGGGACAAGGCCATCGCCCCGACGACGAAGATCGAATTCGTCTTCCGCGACACCTACCAGTGCGGCAACGAGGAAGCCAACGTCGGGCACATCCTCATCACCCATGGCGACTACCAGGTGACCGCGGAGGGCGTCTTCACCTACAAGGCCAACGACGAGGGCAAGCTGACCGCCCTGCGCGCGTACTGGGAGATGGACCGCGCGGCCGCGTCGGCCCGGAAGGTCTAGAGCGGCTCGAGCCCGGCCAGGTGCCGCTGAGCCAGTTCGCGGTACGCCTGTGGGTTCAGCTTGACCCACATTTCCGCGCCCGTTCCCGCGACCGGACCCTTGATCTGCGCCGGCGCGCCGACCGCCAGCATGCCGGCCGGGATCTGAGTGCCGGCCGTCACCAGCGAGTGGGCCGCGATCAGGCTGCGCGCGCCGATCACCGCGCCGTCGAGGACGGTGGCATGGTTGGCGATCAGGGCCTCCGACCCGACGTGCGCCCCGTGAATGCAGCACAGGTGCGCCACCGTGGCGCCGGGGCCGATGTCGACCGGGATGCCGGGCGGCGCGTGCAACACCGACCCGTCCTGAACGTTGGCGCCCTCCCGCACCACGATGGGGCCGTAATCGCCGCGCAGCACGGTGTTGAACCACACCGAGGCACCGGCCTCGACGACAACGTCGCCGATCAGGGTGGCGGTGGGGGCCACAAACGCGGTGGGATCGACCCGCGGCGCCCGCCCCTCGAAAGCAAACAGCGGCATCGTCTAGATATACCCCGCGCGCGCATCCGCCGCGGGAAACCGCAGCCAGACTCGCCGTCATTGCGCGCCCCCGCCGCAAAACTGTAACGTGTTCTAGTTAGAGGGCTCGCGACTTGGAGGTGACAGGTGAGTACCGACACCAAAGCGGTCGGCATCCGGGAGATCGATCCGGGCGCGCTGCCGACGAGGTATGCCCGCGGCTGGCACTGCCTGGGCGTCGCGAAGGACTTCCAGGACGGCAAGCCGCACTCGGTCGAGGCGTTCGGCACCAAGCTGGTGGTGTTCGCCGACTCTCAGGGCGAGCTGAAGGTGCTGGACGGCTACTGCCGGCACATGGGCGGTGACCTGTCGGAGGGCACCATCAAGGGCGACGAGGTGGCCTGCCCGTTCCACGACTGGCGCTGGGGCGGCGACGGCCGCTGCAAGCTGGTGCCGTACGCCAAGCGCACACCCAAGACGGCGCGCACCCGCTCCTGGACGACCGATGTGCGCGGCGGCCTGCTCTTCGTCTGGCACGATCACGAACAGAATCCGCCGGACCCCGCGGTCCGGATTCCGGACATCCCGGAAGCGCACAGCGACGAGTGGACCGAGTGGCGGTGGAACCGCATCCTCATCGAGGGGTCGAACTGCCGCGACATCATCGACAACGTCACCGACATGGCGCACTTCTTCTACATCCATTTCGGTCTGCCCACCTATTTCAAGAACGTTTTCGAGGGCCACATCGCGTCGCAGTACCTGCACAACGTGGGCCGGCCGGACGTCAACGACCTGGGCACCTCCTACGGCGAGGCCCACCTTGACTCCGAGGCGTCCTACTTCGGGCCGTCGTTCATGATCAACTGGCTGCACAACAGCTACGGCGGCTACAAGGCCGAATCGATCCTGATCAACTGCCACTACCCGGTGACGCAGAATTCTTTCGTGCTGCAGTGGGGAGTCATCGTCGAAAAGCCCAAGGGCATGGACGAGGCGATGACCGACAAGCTGTCACGGGTATTCACCGAAGGCGTCAGCAAGGGCTTCCTGCAGGACGTCGAGATCTGGAAGCACAAAACCCGCATCGACAACCCCCTGCTGGTCGAAGAGGACGGCGCCGTCTATCAGCTGCGCCGCTGGTACCAGCAGTTCTACGTCGACGTCGCCGACATCCAGCCGGAAATGGTGGAACGCTTCGAGATCGAGGTGGACACCACCCGCGCCAACGAGTACTGGAACGCCGAGGTCGAAGAGAATCTCAAGGCCAAGGAGACCGAAGACGTTCCCGCGGAACAACACTGACGCCCATGCCCGACGATCAGCCGGCAGTTCCTGACGTCGATCGGCTCGCTCGGTCGATGTTGTTGCTGCATGGCGACGGGCACGACCACGAAGACAGGCCGGCCCGCGACGGCGGCTCCGGATCATGGTCGAAGTCACGCGATTTCACCAGCGATCCGCAGCGCGCCGCGGCCGTCGCCGAGGCCAGCCGGGCCGACCGAGAGCGCTACCTCAACTCCGGGCTGATGCCGGTGGACTGCCGGTTCTGCCACGTCACCGTCACCGTGCGCAGGCTCGGCCCGGGTCACACCGCGGTGCAATGGAACACCGAAGCGTGGCAGCGCTGCGCGCATTTCACCGAGGTGCGCAACTCCGGCGGCGACACCGCGCGCACCCGCTCGTGCCCCAAGCTGAGCGACAGCATCGAGCACGCGGTCGCCGAAGGCTATCTGGGCGACCCGGCGCCCGAGGACGACTGATCTACAGCCCGGCGAAGCGCTCCTTGACCGTTTCCACGGTCAGCCCGTAGTCGGCCAGCGAATAACGGTGTTTCGGCGCCCGCTCGCCGGACTGGCTGGCGGCGTGCGTCTTTTCCATCGCCGCGCGCGCCTCGTCGGTCAGCGCCAAACCGAAGTGCCGGTAGATGTCGGCCACCGTGCCGATCGGATCGGCGATCAGGTCCGTGTAGTCGACGTCGTAGAACTGGGACGGCGAGTACTTGGCGCGGGCGGTGTTGAACCGCTCCAGCCCCCGCGACCAGGTGTCCATTGCGTCAGCACCGATCTGGGCCCCGTCGAACGTCGTCGACCATCCCTCGGCGGTGTGCTGGGCCAGCGAGCACATCGACGCCATGATCGTCTCGACCGGCCGGTGCGTCTGAATCACCAGCGCGTCGGGATAGGTCGCCATCAACGCGTCCAACGCGAACAGATGGCTGGGATTCTTCAACACCCAACGCTTTTCGGTGTCATTGAGGCCGATGAGCTGAAGGTTCTTGCGGTGCCGTCGATAGGACGGCGTCCAGTCCTGTTCGGACAGCCAATGCGCGTAGGTGGGGACGTGTGCCAGCGACTCGTAGGACACCGAATGCAGCGACTGGCGCAGCAGCTGCCAGCATTCCTCGAGCTCGTAGGCCGCCATGAAATGCAGGCCGGTATAGCCCGGATTGTCCTGGTGGTGCTGGTTGAACTGCGCGTCGAGTTGGCGGTAAAGCGGATGCGAATCCCAGGTTTCGCGCGGCGGACGCGGCTGCGGGAACTCGGCCAGCCACATGTGCAGGCCCTGATGTGCGGGATCGGCGCCCAGCAGCCGGTGCAGCGCGGTCGTCCCGGTGCGCACCAGGCCGGTGACGAAAATCGGGCGCTCGATCACCACGTCGGCGTGCTGCGGGTACTGCTTCCACGACGACTCGGACAGCAGCCTGGCCACCAGCGCGCCGCGCAGGAAGAACCGATTCATCTTGCTGCCCAACACCGTAAGGCCGGCTTCGCGCCGGTAGGAGTCCAGCAGCACCTCCAGCGCTTCGAGATAGTTGTCGTCGTTGGACCCGAAGTCGTCGAGCCCGGTCACCTTGGTGGCCGACGCGTGCAACTCGTCGACGGTGCCGATATCGGTGCGGTCGGACATCAGTTGTGGTACTCCCCGCAGTTGACGTCGAGCGTCTGCCCGGTGATGCCGCTGGACAGGTCGCTGGCCAGGAAGAGGATCGCCGAGGCCACCTCGTCCTCGGTGGGCAGGCGCTTCAGGTCGGAGTTGGCCGCGGTGGCGGCGTAGATCTGCTCGGCCGTGGTGCCGTACTTGCCGGCCTGGTGGTTGAAGTAGCCCTGCAGGGTGTCACCCCAGATATAGCCCGGGGCAACGGAATTGACGCGGATCCCCTGCTCGCCCAATTCGGTGGCCAGCGAATGCGACATGGACAGCAGCGCGGACTTCGCCATCTTGTAGGCGCCGTACTTCGCCTGCGAATGCCGGAGCACCATGGAGTTGACGTTGACGATCGAGCCCTTCGACTCGGCCAGCGCCGGCGTGAAGCCCTGGATCAGCCGCAGTGCGCCCAGCGCGCTGAGTTCGATCGCATCGCGAATGTGCTGAAAGCTGGTGCCCGAGAATGGTTTCAGCGACGGCACCCGAAACGCGTTGTTGATCAGCACGTCGACCTTGCCGTAGGCCTCCATCGTGGCGTCGACGAGGTTGCTCACCTGGTCGTCTTCGGTGATGTCGGTGCGCACCGTCGTCGCGCGGCCGCCGAGGTCGGCGATCTGCTTGGCGACGTCGTCGAGACGCTCCGGGGTGCGGGCGGCCAGCACCAGATCGGCCCCCTCTCGAGTGCACCGGTGCGCCAGCGTCGTGCCCAGACCGGGGCCGACGCCGCTGATCACCACTACCTTGCCATCGAGCAGCTTCGTCATCCCAGCATCCTTGCCTGAATTTGTTGGTGACGCAGCGCAATTCGGGCGCGCCAGTCGTCCTCGGAGATCTTGTTGTGTTCGAAATACGGCAACGCGGCGGCTACCTTGTCGAGGTCGACGACCTCGACGGTGGGACCGTCGGCCTCGGAGAGCTCACGCGACACGCGCTGCCAGCGGAACTGCAGGAAGCCGCGCCGGTGGTTCAGGGTCTCGACCCAGTTGGTCACGCCCGGGTTCTGGTCGGCGACCACGATGCGCACCTTGCCGTCCGGATCCGCCTGCGCCTGAGTGTTGTTCAGCGAGGTCTGGTGGTTGATGTAGTCCAGCGAGATGTACCACAGGCTGCCAAGCTGGAAGCCGAGGTAGGGCGCGTCGGAGACCGGGATGGTGATCACCAGCGCCTGATCCGGTCGCAGGTCGAAGTGCCCGACCGACGAGTACTGGGTGGCCAGTCCGCCCGGGGTCAGGCGCGGCGCCGTCAGGGTGTTGACCGGAAGGTCGAGATAGAACCATTGCGGGAATTGCAGCCAGGTTTTCACCCGCTGGACGAGCTGCTTTCCCGCTGTGGCGTAACGCTTTTCGATGAGCGCGCGAGTCAACGGCGGCGGCGCGGTGCCCGCGGTGTCCGTCCGCGCGATGGCCAGCGTGCCGCGCTGCGCCGCCCAGTCGCCGTACACCTCGCGGATCACCAGCTGCCCGGGGCTGGTGGGCGTCACCCGCCACTCGAAGCTGCCGTCGGGTGCGATCTCGAGTTCCCGGTCGTCGAACGCGGCCTGGCTGACGGGCACGAAGTCGTCGGTGTACTCGCCGCCGAGGAGCTGGAAGCTCAGGTCGGTCGTGGTCCCGCGCCGG
Organism: Mycobacterium europaeum; assembly: GCF_034555895.2. Taxonomy (NCBI): domain Bacteria; kingdom Bacillati; phylum Actinomycetota; class Actinomycetes; order Mycobacteriales; family Mycobacteriaceae; genus Mycobacterium; species Mycobacterium europaeum. The sequence goes on along the minus strand of NZ_CP157315.1, from coordinate 5,416,440 downwards.
CCGGTGACGACGTACTCGTGGTTGGCGTGCACGCGGGTGCCGAAGTACAGGGTGTCGGGGTTGTCCAGGCCCATTTTGGTGAACGGCCCGGTCCCCGACTGCAGGAACGGGTGATCACGGTCGTAATCGACGGCGAGGTGGATGCAGGCCGAGACGCAGCCGGCCAGATACTGCAGCCCTTCGAGCAGGTCGGCTTCGGTCTCGATGAACGGCGCGTCGGAGACGAGCTTCTCGGCTTCGGCGATCGCAGAAGTGAGCGGGCCTGAAAAAGAATCTGTGGACACGCATAGACGCTAGAACGTGTTCTACTTTTTCGTCAATGGCGAACGTTCCCGCGCGTCGCGTACAGCGTTCGAGGACGAGGCCGGCTCGCTAGGGCGGGCAGGAGTGAGATAGGTCGATGAGGTGCTGACGTACGTCGGGATGCCGGTTCAGGTAGTCGATCACGTTGGGACCGCCACCCTCCGCCTCGGACCTGGCCTGCAGCTGCGCATGGAGGTCCGGATGCCGCTGCAGGTAGGAGTTGATGGATGCACCCACGTCCTGATCGCACTGGGGAGCGGCGCTGGCCGTTGGCAGTGCGATCATCGTCGCGGCGATGGCGGTGAGTAGTCCCCCGGCGAGCAGGCCGTACCGTCCCCGGCGAGGACCGACTGTCTTGTCTGTCGTGCTCATGCGCGCCAGGCTACTCGCGGTTCCTTTGCGCCGCCTGTGCGTGCAGAGGCGGGCTACTTGGCGGCAGCCGTACCGCTTTCTTGCTCGCGTTTGATTTCGAGGGCGATGTCGATGAGTTGGTCTTCTTGGCCGCCGATGAGTTTGCGCTGGCCGGCGCGGTGCAGCAGTTGGTGGGCGGGCACGCCGTAGCGTTCGGATTGGCGGATGGCGTGTTTGAGGAAGCTGGAGTAGACCCCGGAGTAGCCCATGATCAGGGCGTTGCGGTCCAGCAGGCACTCGGCGGGCATGGCCGGGGCGACCACCTCTTCGGCGGCATCAGCGATGTCGAAGAAGTCGATGCCGGTCTTGACGCCGATCTTGTCGAACACCCCGATGAGCGCCTCCACGGGCGCGTTGCCCGCCCCGGCGCCGAACCGCCGACACGAGCCGTCGATCTGCTTGGCGCCCGCGCGCACGGCCTCCACGCTGTTGGCCACCCCCAGCCCCAGGTTCTCATGTCCGTGGAAGCCGACCTGGGCGTCGTCGCCGAGCTCGGCGACCAGCGCGGCCACCCGGTCGCGCACGCCCTCGAGGACCAGCGCCCCGGCCGAATCGACCACGTAGACGCATTGGCAGCCCGCGTCGGCCATGATGCGGGCCTGGGCCGCGAGCTTCTCCGGCGCGATGGTGTGGCTCATCATCAAGAACCCGACGGTTTCCAGCCCGAGTTCGCGGGCCAGGCCGAAGTGCTGGATGGACACGTCGGCCTCGGTGCAATGCGTGGCGATCCGGCAGATCGACCCACCGTTGTTCTGGGCCTGTTTGATGTCCTCCTTGGTGCCCACGCCGGGCAGCATCAAGAAGGCGATCTTGGCCTCTTTGGCGGTCTGCGCGGCCAGCTTGATCAGCTCCTGCTCCGGAGTTTTGGAGAATCCGTAGTTGAAGCTCGACCCGCCCAGTCCGTCGCCGTGGGTGACCTCGATGACCGGCACCCCGGCGGTGTCCAGGGCGGCCACGATCGCCCCCACCTCGTCCTTGGTGAACTGGTGGCGCTTGTGATGCGAGCCGTCGCGCAGCGACGTGTCGGTCAGCCGCACATCCCAGATCGGGTTGAAGAAAATCTCAGAAGTGCTCATGCCTGTGTCCCTCCCGCCGTCCCACCAGCGGCCGCCGCCAGGGATTCCTTGGCGATCTCCTCGCCGACCTTGGTGGCCGCGGCGGTCATGATGTCCAGGTTGCCCGCATAGGGGGGCAGGTAATCGCCGGCACCCTCGACCTCGACGAACGTGGTGACCACGGCCTGACCACCGGAATTGAGCGACGGCTCGTCGAACTGCGGCTCGTTGAGCAGCCGGTATCCCGGCACATAGGTCTGCACCTCGGCCACCACGTCGTGGATCGACTTGGCGATCGCGTCGCGGTCGGCGTCCTCGGGGATCGCGCAGAAGATGGTGTCGCGCATGATCATCGGCGGATCGGCCGGATTCAGGATGATGATCGCCTTGCCGCGCTGGGCGCCGCCGATGGTCTGCACGCCCCGGCTGGTGGTCTTGGTGAACTCGTCGATGTTGGCCCGCGTCCCGGGACCCGCGGACACCGACGCCACCGACGCCACGATCTCGGCATACGGCACCTCGACCACGCGGCTGACGGCGTAGACGATGGGGATGGTCGCCTGCCCCCCGCAGGTGATCATGTTGACATTCGGCGCGTCCAAATGCTGGCGCAGGTTCGCCGGCGGGATCACCGCCGGACCCACCGCGGCCGGCGTCAGATCGATCGCCCGAATCCCGGCGGCCGCATACTTCGGGGCGGCGTCGCGGTGCACGTAGGCACTGGTCGCCTCGAACACCAGGTCGGGCTTCTCCGACTGGGCCAACAACCAGTCCACCCCCTCGTGGGTGGTCTCCAAACCCAGCTTGCGGGCCCGGGCCAGGCCCTCGCTTTCCGGGTCGATGCCCACCATCCACCGCGGCTCCAACCACTCCGACCGCAACAACTTATACAGCAGGTCAGTGCTGATGTTTCCCGACCCGACAATGGCCACACTCGCCTTAGCCGGCATGACGCTCCTTCGCGAAGCTCTCGATATTTAAGTCCGACGATTTAATTCGAGACTATTCGAACGACAAATGAACAGAGCCCAGGCCCGTGAATTCGGCGACGAAGTCGTCGCCGGCGTGCGCGTCGATGGCGCGCGTGCACGATCCGGGCAGCACCAGGTCGCCTTTGCGCAACCGCACGCCGAAGCCCTCCACCTTGCGGGCCAGCCAGGCCACCGCGGTGACCGGGTTGCCCAGCACCGCGTCGGTGCGTCCCGTGGCGACGACCTCACCGTTGCAGCGCAGCACCGCATCGATGCCCTTGACGTCGACGTCGCGCGGCGCCACCCGGGCCTTGCCCAGCACAAAGCCGGCCGACGAGGCGTTGTCGGCGATGGTGTCGCACAACTCGATCTTCCAGTCGGTGATCCGGGTGTCGATCAACTCGATCGAGGGGACCAACGCCTCCGTGGCGGCCAGCACGTCCTCCTCGGTGCAGCCGGCCCCGGGCAGGTCGGCGTTCAGGAGGAAACCCACCTCGACCTCCACCCGCGGCCACAGGTAGCGGTTCGCCTTGACCGGGGTGTCTTCGAACAACTGCATCTCGTCCAGCAAATGCCCGTAGTCGGGCTCGTCGACGCCCATCATCTGCTGGATCGCCTTCGACGACAGGCCCACCTTGTGGCCCAGCACGCGGGCGCCCTCGGCGACCCGCTGACGGATGTTGATGAGCTGGATCTCGTACGCGTCGACGACGTCGATCTCCGGGTGAACAGCGGTCAGCGGAGCGATCGGCTCGCGGCTCCGCTCGGCCTGCGCCAGCTCGGCAGCAAGCTCGTCTCGCGTCGCAAGACTGAGCATCTTCGGAAGTCTCCTCGTTCGTGTGACCGGCCCAGTAGCGCCCGGCCCGCGCAATTCTATAACGTGTTCTACATGACAGCACAGGAGCTCGACGTCGTCGTGGTCGGGAGCGGCGGAGCCGGCATGGTAGCTGCCCTTACCGCCGCTCACCGGGGCCTTTCGACCGTAGTCATCGAAAAGGCTGCGCATTTCGGCGGCTCGACCGCGCGGTCGGGAGGAGGCGTCTGGATCCCCAACAACGAGATCCTCAAGCGTGACGGCGTCCGCGACAACCCCGAGGCGGCGCGGACCTACCTGCACGGCATCGTCGGCAACATCGTCGAGCCGGAACGCATCGACACCTACCTCGACCGCGGGCCCGAGATGCTGTCCTTCGTGCTGAAGCACACCCCGCTGAAAATGTGCTGGGTTCCGCGCTACTCCGACTATTACCCCGAGGCGCCGGGCGGCCGCGCCGACGGCCGCTCGATCGAGCCGAAGCCGTTCGACGCCCGCAAGCTGGGCGCCGACATGCCGGGGCTGGAGCCCGCGTACGGCAAGGTGCCGCTCAACGTCGTTGTGATGCAACAGGACTACGTGCGGCTGAACCAGCTGAAGCGACACCCGCGGGGCGTGCTGCGCAGCCTGAAGGTCGGCGCCCGCACGATGTGGGCGAAGGCGACCGGGAAGAACCTCGTCGGCATGGGCCGGGCGTTGATCGGTCCGCTGCGCATCGGGCTGCAGCGGGCCGGCGTTCCGGTGTTGCTCAACACCGCGCTCACCGACCTGTACGTCGAGGACGGCGTGGTGCGCGGCGTCTACGTTCGCGACACCGGCGCATCGGAGTCCGCGGAGCCGCGGCTGATCCGGGCCCGGCGCGGGGTGATCCTCGCCTCCGGCGGGTTCGAGCACAACGAGCAGATGCGGGTGAAGTACCAGCGCGCGCCGATCACCACGGAGTGGACCGTCGGCGCCAAGGCCAACACCGGCGACGGGATCGTCGCCGCCGAAAAGCTTGGCGCGGCACTGGAACTGATGGAAGACGCCTGGTGGGGGCCGACCGTGCCGCTGGTGGGTGCGCCGTGGTTCGCGTTGTCGGAACGCAATTCGCCGGGATCGATCATCGTCAACATGTCGGGCAAACGATTCATGAACGAGTCCATGCCCTATGTGGAGGCCTGCCACCACATGTACGGCGGCGAATTCGGCCAGGGCCCCGGCCCGGGCGAGAACATTCCGGCGTGGCTGGTGTTCGACCAGCAATACCGGGACCGCTACATCTTTGCGGGACTGCAGCCCGGGCAACGCATTCCGCGCAAATGGCTGGAGTCCGGGGTCATCATCCAGGCGGACACGCTCGAGGAGCTGGCCCAGAAGGCCGGCCTTCCGGTCGCCGAGTTCACCGCGACGGTGGCCCGCTTCAACGGCTTCGCCAGATCGGGCGTCGACGAGGACTACCACCGCGGCGAGAGCGCATACGACCGCTACTACGGCGACCCGACCAACAAGCCGAACCCCAACCTGGGAGAGCTCACGCATGCGCCGTATTATGCGGCCAAGATGGTGCCGGGCGACCTGGGTACCAAGGGCGGCGTCCGCACCGACGTCCACGGTCGCGCGCTGCGGGACGACGGCAGCATCATCGAAGGGCTTTACGCCGCAGGCAATGTCAGCGCCCCGGTGATGGGTCACACCTATCCGGGCCCGGGCGGCACCATCGGCCCGGCCATGACCTTCGGTTACCTGGCCGCACTGCACATCGCGGGGGAAAACTGATATGCCCATTGATGTAGACGTCGCGCTGGCGGCCGAGCTCGAACCCATCGACTTCGCGTGGACGAGCAGCGATGTGCAGCTCTACCACCTGGGGCTGGGTGCCGGTAAAGATCCGATGGACCCGCGCGAACTGCGTTACCTCGTCGACGACACACCGCAGGTCCTGCCGACGTTCGGCAACGTCGCGGCGTCGTTCCACATGACCAAGCCACCAACCGTGCAGTTCCCCGGCATCGACATCGAGCTCGGCAGGGTGCTGCACGCCAGTGAGCGGGTCGAGGTGCCGGGGCCGCTGCCGCCCTCGGGATCCGCTCGCGCCGTCACCCGGTTCACCGACATCTGGGACAAGGGCAAGGCCGCGGTGATCTGGAGCGAGACGACGGTGAGCGCACCCGACGGCACGCTGCTGTGGACGCAGCGGCGGTCCATCTTCGCGCGCGGCGAGGGCGGTTTCGGCGGGGAACGCGGGCCGTCCTCGTCGGACGCGGCGCCCGACCGCGCCCCCGATGTGGAGGTCGAGGTGCCGATCCTGCCGCAGCAGGCGCTGCTGTACCGGCTCTGCGGCGACCGCAACCCGCTGCACTCCGATCCGGAATTCGCTGCGGCGAACGGCTTTCCGCGGCCCATCCTGCACGGCCTGTGCACCTATGGCATGACGTGCAAGGCCATCGTGGACACGATGCTGGACGGCGACGCCGGGGCGGTGGCCGCCTACGGTGCGCGCTTCGCCGGTGTGGCGTTCCCCGGTGAGACGCTCAACGTCGGCATCTGGAAGGAAGACGGGCGGCTGCTGGCCAGCGTCGTCGCGCCCGCGCGCGACAACGCCGTGGTGCTCTCCGGCGTCGAACTGGTGCCCGCGTAGGGTCGCTTTGGCTTCTGCTTCTCGCCGAGTGTGAAGTTAGCTTCACGTTCGGTGTCGAGCGTGAAACTAGTTTCACGCTCGACGTGCGCGGGCCGCGCGCACTCGGCTGACGATGTCGGCCGGCCGGTCTCCCGCGACCACCCTTACGACGATCCACCCGAGACGCTCGAGCATTTCCAGGCGCCGGACGTCCCAGGTGTATTGCCGGCGATCACTGCGGTGTTGCTCGCCGTCGTACTCCACCGCGACCTTCATCTCTTCCCAGCCCATGTCCAGATATGCGACCGCACTGCCAAATTCGTTGAGCACTGGAATCTGGGTTTGCGGCCTCGGCAGCCCTGCCTGGACTAGGACAACGCGCAGCCAAGACTCCTTGGGAGACTGGGCGCCACTGTCGAACAGCGCTATCGCCTCCCTTGCCCGGACGACGCCTCGCCGGCCCGCGTACCTCTCAGCGAGCATTTCGACATCCGCCGGCTTGATTCGCGTTGCGCGGGCCAGTGCGTCGATGCCGGCGACTGCCGCGGTAGTCGGATACCAGCAGCCGAGGTCCAACGCCGTCCTGGCCGCCGACGTCACCGGAATCCCGTCTAGGACGGCAATCTCATCTTCCTCGATTCGGTCCCCATGAGCCCTGATCCCGGCCTGACGATGGCGATTGTCGTGAATGAGATCCACCACCGCGGCGCCATCGACCCACTCGCTTCCGTGTAGCGCCGCGGCGGAGAAGCCGGCGACGACGCCCTGACGCCCGGTCCACAACCAACCGGCCCTCGCCCGCAGCGCGGCGGTGATGTCCGAATCCCGGCCGACGTACACATCTCGGAACAGCCGGAGATAACCGGTGCAGAGCTGACCTCTGGTCAACGCGCCTCGAGCAACGGCCTCACTGCCAAGGAACGGCTCACCCACGACGGCAGCGTCGCACGTGTCACTCGCAGCGTCACTTCACTCGTCGAGCGTGAAGTTAGTTTCACGACCGACGCCGAGCGTGAAACCAACTTCACACTCGACGATGCAGAAAGTGGTCAAACTAGCCGAGGATCAGACCCGAGGTGGGGACGCCGGTGCCCGCGGTGACGAGGACGTGCTCGACGTCGGGTACCGGGTTCACCGAGGTCCCGCGCAGCTGCCGCACACCCTCGGCGATGCCGTTCATGCCGTGGATGTAGGCCTCGCCGAGCTGACCGCCGTGGGTGTTGATCGGAAGCCGCCCACCGATTTCGATCGCACCGTCGGCGATGAAGTCCTTGGCCTCACCGCGACCGCAGAACCCCAACTCCTCCAACTGAATCAGTGTGAACGGGGTGAAGTGGTCATACAGGACGGCGGTCTGGATGTCGGACGGCTGGAGACCGGATTGCTGCCACAGCTGCTGTCCCACCACGCCCATCTCGGGCAGTCCCAGTTCGGGTCGGTAATAGCTGACCATTGTGTACTGGTCGGGGCTCGAGCCCTGCGACGCCGCCTCGATGACGGCCGGCCGCTGCTTGAGGTCCCGCGCACGCTCCGCCGACGTCACCACGATCGCGACGGCGCCGTCGGTCTCCTGGCAGCAGTCCAGCAGCCGCAGCGGCTCGGCGATCCATCGCGAATTCTGGTGGTCCTCAATGGTTATCGGCTTCTCGTAGAAGTAGGCCTTCGGGTTCTTGGCGGCGTGCTTGCGGTCGGCCACCGAGATCGCACCGAAGTCGCGGCTCGTCGCACCGGACAGGTGCATGTAGCGCCGAGCGATCATTGCGACCTGCGCGGCCGGCGTCGAGAGCCCGTGCGGGTAGGAGAACGAATTGTCCGCAGCGGTCGAATCGGCCTGTGCGCGAGCGTCGCCCACCAACCGGGTCTGCACCTGACCGAACCGCATACCCGAGCGTTCGTTGAACGCACGGTACGCCACCACGACGTCGGCCACCCCGGTGGCGACCGCGATCGCGGCCTGCTGAACGGTCGCGCAGGCGGCACCGCCGCCGTAGCCGATCTGCGAGAAAAACTTCAGGTCACCGATCCCGACCGCCCGCGCCACCGCGGTCTCGTTGTTGGTGTCCATCGTGAAGGTGGTCAGCCCGTCGACGTCCGCCGGCGAAAGGCCCGCGTCGTCCAGCGCGTCCAAGACGGCCTCGGCCGCCAGCCGCAGCTCGCTGCGGCCGGAGTCCTTCGAGAAGTCGGTGGCACCGATGCCGACGATCGCCGCTTTACCCGACAACATCTACGAGTCCCCCATCGTCAGCGTCACGGTCGCGATCACGTGGTCGCCAAGGCTGTTGCGGCCGAACACCTTCACCGTGATCAGGCCGTCCTCCACCGCGGTCACCTCACCGGAGAAGGTGACCGTGTCGTAGGCGTACCACGGCACCCCGAGCCGCAGCCCGATCGACTTGATCAGCGCGGACGGACCCGCCCAGTCGGTCACGTAGCGCTGCACCAGCCCGGTGTCGGTCAGGATGTTGACGAAGATGTCCTTCGACCCCTTGGCCTGCGCCAGATCCCGGTCGTGGTGCACGTCCTGGAAGTCGCGCGTGGCCAATGCCGTCGAGATGATGAAGGTCGGACTGCCGTGCAGCTTGAGCTCGGGCAGCGTCGTGCCGACCTCGATGGCCGGTGCGCTCATGCCCGGGGCTCCCAGGCATACAGGGTCCACTCGGGGCCGCTGTCGCCCGCCGGAAAGTCGATATAGGTTGCGCGCACCGGCATTCCAATCTCCACCTCGGCGGGGTCCACCCCGCGCAGCTCGCCCAGCATTCGCACGCCCTCGTCGAGCTCGACCAACGCGATCACGAACGGCAGCGTGCGGCCGGGGACCTTCGGCGCATGGTGCACCACGAAACTGAACACCGTGCCCTTGCCGGACGCCACCACGTAGTCGATGGGGGCGGCCTTGTCCTGCCATACCGCAGGCACCGGCGGGTGCTGCAGGCTGCCGTCGGGCCGCCGCTGGATCCTCAGCTCGTGCGCCTTGACGCCCTCCCAGAAGAAGGCCGTGTCGCGCGACGACGAGGGGCGCATCATGGCGTCGGGATCCAGGTCCGCGGGAACCGAGGACGGCGCGGCATCCGACTCGCGGGGCTTGAATTTCAGGATGCGCCAGTTCATCTCGGCGACGTCCTCGTCCCCGACTCGCCAGATGATGTGCTGGTTGATGAAGTAGCCCTCGCCCAGGCCGGTCTGCTTGGGTCCCACCACGTCACCCATCTCGGAGGTGATGCTGACGTGCTCGCCGGGCTGCAGGTAGCGGTGGTAGGTCTGTTCGCAGTTGGTGGCGACCACGCCGATGTAGCCGTCGTCGTCGAACAACTGCATGATGGGACCCATCGGATCGTCCTTCGGACGCTCCCCGCCCAGGCCGAACATGGTCCACACCTGAATCATGGCCGGTGGGGCGACGATTCCCGGGTGCCCGACGGCGCGGGCCGCGGCCTCGTCGACGTAGATGGGGTTGCGGTCGCCGATGGCCTCGACCCAGTTGTTGATCATCGGCTGGTTCACCGGGTCGCGGCCGGCGCGCGGCTTGGGGCCGCCGGCCGCCTTGATCTCCGCAACGGCCTCCTGGATGTCGGTCACCGGGGAACCCTCGGCACCTGGAGGCCGGCGGCCGCGATCATCTCTCGCATGACTTCGTTCACCCCTCCACCGAAGGTGATCACCAGGTTTCGCTTGGTTTGCGAGTCCAGCCAGTCGAGCAGCTCGGCGGTGTCCGCCTCGGCGGGGTTGCCGTACTTGCCGACGATCTCCTCGGCGAGCCGGCCGATCCGCTGGATACGCTCAGTGCCAAAGACTTTCGTGGACGCGGCGTCGGCCACGTTGATGTCCTCGCCCGCGGCGGCCACCTGCCAGTTCAGCAGCTCGTTGATCCGCCACGTCGCGTGGATCTCGCCGAGCGCGCGCTTGACGTCGGCGTGGTCGATCGGCGTGACCCCGTCCGCGCCGGGCTTCGACGCCCAGGCGTGCACCCGGTCGTAGATGCCGGCGATACGACCGGCGGGGCCCAGCATGACCCGTTCGTTGTTGAGCTGGGTGGTGATCAGTTTCCACCCGCCGTTCTCCTCGCCGACCAGCATGTCGGCGGGCACGCGCACGTCGTTGTAGTAGGTGGCGTTGGTGTGGTGGGCGCCGTCGGACAGGATGACGGGCGTCCACGAGTAGCCCGGGTCCTTGGTGTCGACGATCAGGATCGAGATGCCCTTGTGTTTCACCGCTTCCGGGTCGGTGCGGCAGGCCAGCCAGATGTAGTCCGCGTCGTGCCCGCCGGTGGTCCACATCTTCTGGCCGTTGACGATGTACTCGTCGCCGTGGCGCACGGCGGTGGTGCGCAGCGAAGCCAGGTCGGTCCCCGCCTCGGGCTCGCTGTAACCGATCGCGAAGTGCACCTCACCCGCCAGGATCGCCGGCAGGAACTTCTTCTTCTGCATCTCGCTGCCGAACTGTTGCAGGGTCGGGCCGACGGTCTGCAACGTCACGGCGGGCAGTGGCACGTCGGCCCGATGCGCCTCGTTGACGAAGATCGACTGCTCGATCGGCCCGAAGCCCAAGCCGCCGAACTCCTTTGGCCACCCGACCCCGAGCTTGCCGTCCTTGCCCATCCGCCGGATCACGGCGCGGTAGGCCTCGTTGTGACGGTCCTGCTCCATCGCCTTCATCTCGTCGGACGAGATGAGGTTGGAAAAGTATTCTCGCAGTTCGGCCTGCAGCTGACGCTGCTCCGGAGTCAGGTCTATGAACATTGCGCTCCCACCAGGTCGAGACGATGAGAAGGCCCGCCCAGCAGCCGGGTCAGGTCCTTGATCGTGGAATAGTACCGGTGCATCGGATAGGTGATGTCCATTCCCATGCCGCCGTGCAGATGGTGACAAAGCTGCATCACCGGCGGAGCCTGCGAGGCAATCCAGTAGCCCAGGACGTCGAGGTCGTCGTCGGCATCCCGGCCCTCGGACAGCCGCCAGGCGACCGACTTCGCCGCCAAATCGATGGTGCGCGAGGCGATGTACACCTCGGCGAGCTGGGCCGCGACGGTCTGGAACGTCGACAGCGGCTTGCCGAACTGCTTGCGGTTGGCCACGTAGTCCGCGGTGAGCCGCAGCGCTCCGGCGACCAGCCCGTCGGCGTAGGCGCCGACCGCCGCCAGCGCCAGCTGGTTGACCCGAGACGCCGTGGCGCCCGACAGGACGTCGGACTCCCCGACGGCGACGTCGGCGAACGTCACCGTGTATTCGTCGGCGCCGCTGGACGTCGGGGTTTGGACCAACTGCACACCGTCGGCCTTGGGCGACACGACGACGACCGCGCTGTCCGCGGTGACGATCAGCCAATCCGCTTGTCCGGCATAGCCGACACCGACCTTGGTGCCCGACAGCCGCCCGGCGGCGAAGGTCGTCGACGGCCGGTCGGGCAGCGCGGTCCCCGGCTCGTTCAGGGCGGCCGTCAGCACGCCGCCCTTGGTGACGCCGGCCAGGAACCGGTCCTGCTGTTCGTCGGATGCCAGGTCGAGCAGCGGCACCACGCCGAAGCCGAGCGTGACGAGCGCGGGTGTGATGGCGCCGCGGCGGCCCACCTCGGTCAGCACCGTGGCGACCTCGGGCAGGCCCACCCCGTCGCCGCCGAGCCGCTCGGGCACCGCCAGCGCGGTCAAGCCCCCACTGACCAACGCGTCCCAGCTGAGGTCCCGGTCCAGCACCGAGGTCACCACGTCGGCGACGGCCTGTTGCGTCGCGGTCAGATTGAAGTCCATCAGGACGTCACCGCGCGGTTCCGGCGTAGTCGACCTGCCAGTGCTTGATCCCGTTGAGCCAGCCCGACCGCAGCCGCTCGGGCTCACCGATCGGCTTGAGGTCCGGCATGTGGTCGGCGACCGCGTTGAAGATCAGGTTGATGGTCATGCGGGCCAGGTTCGCGCCGATGCAGTAGTGGGCGCCCGTCCCGCCGAAACCGACGTGGGGATTCGGGTCGCGCAGGACGTTGAAGGTGTGCGGGTCCTCGAAGACCTCTTCGTCGAAGTTGGCCGACCGGTAGGACATCACCACCCGCTGCCCCTTCTTGATCTGCACGCCGGCCAGCTCGGTGTCCTCGCTGGCGGTGCGCTGGAAGGCCGACACCGGGGTGGCCCACCGGATGATCTCGTCGGCGGCCGTCGACGGGCGCTCCTTCTTGAAGATCTCCCATTGATCGGGGTTGTTCGCCATGGCGATCATGCCGTGGGTGATCGAGTTGCGCGTGGTCTCGTTGCCCGCCACGGCGAGCATGACCACGAAGAAACCGAACTCGTCGTCGGAGAGCTTCTCGCCCTCGATGTCGGCCTGGATGAGCGTGGTGACGATGTCGTCGGTGGGGTTCTTGCCCCGCTCCTCGGCCATGGCCATCGCGTACGTGATCAGCTCCATGGACGACTGCGCGGGATCGACGTGGGCGTACTCGGGGTCGGTGCCACCGGTCATCTCGTTGGACCAGCGGAACAGCTTGTCGCGATCCTCCTGCGGGACGCCGAGCAGGCCGGCGATGGCTTGCAGCGGCAGCTCGCACGAGACCTGCTCGACGAAGTCGCCGGTGCCCTCGGCCGCCGCCGTCTTGGCGATGTTCTGGGCGCGCTGGGCCAGTTCGGCCTCCAGCCGTCCGATGGCGCGAGGCGTGAACCCGCGGGAGATGATCTTGCGCAGCCGGGTGTGGTGCGGCGCGTCCATGTTGAGCATGACGCTGCGTTGCAGTTCGACCTGCTCGCGCTTCATCTCCGGCGGCCACGTCGGGATCGCGCCGTTCATCCAGCTGGAGAAGATGTCGCTGCGTTTCGACACCTCCTTGACGTCGGCGTGCCGGGTGACGATCCAATAGCCGTGGTCCTCGAAGCCGCCGGCGCCGTTGGGGATGTCGACCCAGTGGATCGGCTCCGCCTTACGCAGCCAGGCGAGCTCCTCGACGGGCAACCCGGCGAGGTTGACGTCGGGGTCCAGGAAGTCGAAGTCGGCGGGAATGTTGGGGGGTGCCATGATGTGTGCGCTCCTCAATTGCAACGTGTTCTAGTGCCAGTAAAACACGGCTCCTAGGCAGATAAAAGGCAGGTCATCATCCTCGCTTGTCAGAGTAATGAAACGTGTTCTAGCCTGACGGAATGGGTAACCCGGTAATCGTCGAAGCCACCCGCAGCCCGATCGGCAAGCGGAATGGATGGCTGTCAGGGCTGCACGCCACCGAGCTTCTCGGTGCGGTGCAGAGGGCACTTGTGGAGAAGGCCGGCATCGACGCGGGCGACGTCGAGCAGGTGATCGGCGGCTGCGTGACGCAGTTCGGCGAGCAGTCCAACAACATCACCCGGGTGAGCTGGCTCGTCGCCGGGTTGCCGGAGCACGTCGGCGCCACCACGGTGGACTGCCAGTGCGGCAGCAGCCAGCAGGCCAACGGCCTGATCGCGGGCCTGATCGCGGCCGGTGCGATCGACGTCGGCATCGCCTGCGGAATCGAGGCCATGAGCCGCGTCGGACTCGGCGCGAACGCCGGCCCCGACCGCAGCATCCTGCGGCCCGCATCGTGGGACATCGACCTGCCCGACCAGTTCACCGCGGCCGAGCGGATCGCCAAGCGGCGCGGGATCACCCGCGACGACATCGACCAGTTCGGTTACGAGTCGCAGGCGAAGGCCAAGCAGGCGTGGGAGGAAGGCCGGTTCGATCGCGAGATCTCCCCGATCGAGGCGCCGGCGCTGGACGAGAACAAGCAGCCGACGTCCGAGCGGGTCACCATCTCCCGCGACCAGGGCCTGCGTGAGACGACCCTGTCCGGCCTCTCCTCACTCAAGCCGGTCATCGAGGGCGGAATCCACACGGCGGGAACGTCGTCGCAGATCTCCGACGGCGCCGCGGCCGTGTTGTGGATGGACGAGGACAAGGCCAAGGCGCTCGGGCTGCGGCCGCGGGCGCGCATCGTGAGCCAGGCGCTCGTCGGCGCCGAGCCCTACTACCACCTGGACGGCCCGGTGCAGTCGACCGCCAAGGTGCTCGAGAAGGCCGGCATGAAGATGGGCGACATCGACCTGGTCGAGATCAACGAGGCGTTCGCGTCGGTGGTGCTGTCGTGGGCGCGCGTCCACGAGCCCGACATGGCACGGGTCAACGTCAACGGCGGGGCCATCGCGCTGGGCCACCCGGTGGGCAGCACCGGCAGCCGGCTGATCACCACCGCGCTGCACGAACTGGAGCGCACCGACCAGAGCACCGCGCTGATCACCATGTGCGCGGGCGGCGCCCTGTCGACCGGCACGATCATCGAGCGCATCTAGCCGGTCTTGATCGTCTCTGAAGAGAGCCGCATCGCCGCGGCGCAGTCCTACATCGACGCGCTCGTCAGTCACCAAGGTGACTCCGTTCCGTTCGCGGCCGGATGCACCCGCGTCGAGCAGGGGATCAAGAACGGCTTCTCCGGAAACCACCTGCGCCGCAGCCTCAATCGCGGGGCCCAGTATCGATTGCTGGCCGACACCACGCCGCCCGACTATCGGATCGAGGGCGACGCGGTGCACGCGGCGTACGTCGTGCTGACCAGGGCGGCGCTCGGCGGCCGCCGGCTGGCCGCGCGGGTCGACGAGACGTTCGTGATTCCCGCCGCAAGCGCAAGCGGCAAGGCCGAAATCCACCACATCAAGGTTCGCTTCCAACCGTTCATCCAGCGCTAAGGACAGCAGTGGAAAAGCCCAAGTCGTTGAACTCGCCCACGACCGGTCTCATCATCAAGTGGATGTCCCGGGCCAACACCTGGATGTATCGCCTCAGCAAGGGGAAGTGGGGCGGCACCTTCCAGAAGAACCCGGTGGCGCTGCTGACCACCACCGGACGCAAGACCGGCCAGCCACGCGTGAGCCCGCTGCTCTACCTGCGCGAAGGCGATCGCGTGATCCTGGTGGCCTCGCAGGGTGGCCGCGACAAGCACCCCCTGTGGTATCTCAACCTCAAGGCCAACCCCAAGGTCTCGGTGCAGATCAAAGACGAGGTGTTGCAGTTGCAGGCCCGCGACGCCACGGCCGAGGAACGCGCGGAGTATTGGCCGAAGTTGGTCGCCATGTACCCCAACTTCGACGACTACCAGTCGTGGACCGATCGGGTGATCCCGATCGTCATCTGCGACCCGTAACGTCAGACACGTGACTAAGGGGTTCCGCAACCCACGTTGCTCGCCTTAGCACTGAAATACTTTGCACACGCTCAGATTGGGCATATCGCTGTACGAATGGCCGGCTGCGCCCGGTTGCTGTGGTTCCCGGCGGCGCTGGTGACGACCATCGGACGTGGATCCGGTAAGCCTCGGACCACGCCGACGCTCGAACTGAGCGTCGGCGAGGGGATGATCCTGCCCGCGTCGTTCGGCGCCCCGCACCAGGAACCCAACCTGGTATCTCAACCTCCTTAAGGCCGACCCGATCATCGAGGTTCAGGTCCGCGACGAGCGCGCCGTCAGATGACTGCCCCTGAGCTCGGCGGTATTCATGTGCTGCATTGACGTTCATCGCCCCGGTCCCCGCCGCTCCGGGCTGTTTCATGTATTCCACCGTGCCGACCATCGTTGATGCCAGGCCAATGTAAGTCGCCCGGTCTGGGGTCGTCGATCCTTTGGAACAGCATGGATTTGACGGGCAGCGTTAGCTGCGGATGGGCCGAACTTGTAGGGAAATCCCTTATTCTCCGGCCACCCCGACGGCCATAGGCTGTAAAAAGTCTGACGCGTGCGAACTTACGCCACACACATCTCGGAAGGCACTGCCGTGGCTGAACGAATGACGAAACGTTTCGCGGTCCTGGTCGCCACGGCCACGGCCTGTCTGTTCGGAATCGTCGATGCCACAACATCGATGGCGCCAACCGCCAGCGCCGACACGCTGCCGAACGGATACAGCGTGACCTGTACGCCCAACGGTCCGCACGAGCCGACCTGCATCGTTTCCGGGTGCCCGCGGGTGCACGGAGATGAGGCTGGGGATGTGATCCATATCAACGGCCAGGGTTATTTCATGCAACCCGAACTCAGCAAAGGGTGCAACAACACCGCGTCCTTTACTATTGCCGCAAGTACGAAGCCGCAAACCTTCTCGATCCAGGGCTGCCGCAAACACTTCCCGGGTACGGATGATTGCGGCGCCTGGTCGGACTATACGTATGTGCCGCCTGCGGCGGCGGCAGCGCCGGCACCCGCGCCCGACCAGTTGCCCGTGCGATGCACCGGCGGACCGGATGCGGGAAAGACCCTTCCGCCCGGCTCTAATTGCGCCGCAGCGCCGGCTCCGGCAGCGCCGGTGAAATGCCCGACCGGTTCGGTGACAGACACCGTCCCAGCCGGCCAGCAGTGCAGCGCGCCGACGAACGCAGTCGCGGTGAACATCTCGCGGAATGGATTCAATGCCCGCGTAGCTATCACCAACAATTCCAGCCTGCCCGCCAAATGCAGCTACACCGCTACGAAATCCGGTGGATTCGGGCCGCAAGAGGTCGATAGAAGCATCGACGTCGCTGCGAACAGCACCGGTGCGATCACCGACATGCTGTGGCCCCCACCGGGCACCAGCTATGACACAACGGTGAAGTGCACAGTCAACTACAACAACAAGCAGACCTCCATCGGTCAGTCCAGCGAGAAAGTCAGCGGCTGACGACCGATCGCGGTAGCCGCGGGGTCGCCGATGAACGGCCGCAGCAGGGGCTGCGAGTGTTCGACGACCTCGTCACCGCGCTTGGGGGGCTCGCTCTAAGCGCCGTACACCGGGACCGGCGGGCGCGCCTTGGCGAGCAGGTCGGCGACGACGGGCCCGAGCTCCGCGGGGTCCCACCTTGCGCCCTTGTCGATCTGCGGCCCGTGCGCCCAGCCCTCCGCGACCCGGATCTTGCCGCCCTCGACCTCGAACACCTTCCCGGTGACGTCACGGGACTCGGCGCTGCCCAGCCAGACCACCAGCGGGGAGATATTCTCCGGTGCCATGGCGTCGAAATCCTGGTCCTGCGTTGCCATCATCTCGGCGAACACCGTCTCCGTCATGCGGGTGCGCGCCGACGGCGCGATGGCGTTGACGGTGACGCCGTAGCGGCCCATCTCGGCGGCGCCGACCAACGTCATCGCGGCGATGCCGGCCTTGGCGGCGCTGTAGTTGCCCTGGCCGACGCTGCCCTGCAGGCCGGCACCCGAGCTGGTGTTGATGATCCGCGCGTCAACGGTTTTGCCCTCTTTCGACAGCCCCCGCCAGTACGACGCGGCGTGCCGCATCGTGGCGAAGTGCCCCTTGAGGTGCACGGCGATGACGGCGTCGAACTCCTCCTCGCTGGTGTTGGCCATCATCCTGTCCCGCACGATGCCGGCGTTGTTCACCAGAACGTCGAGCCCGCCGAAGGTGTCGATGGCGGTCTGGATCAGGCCGGCGGCCTGGTTCCAGTCGGCGACGTTGGACCCGTTGGCGACGGCTTCCCCACCGGCCGCGGTGATTTCGTCGACCACGCCCTGGGCGGCGCTGCCGCCGCCGGCCGGTGAGCCGTCCAGGCCCACGCCGATGTCGTTGACCACCACGCGCGCGCCCTCGGCCGCAAAGGCCAGCGCGTGCGCGCGACCGATACCGCCGCCCGCTCCGGTGACGATGACGACGCGGCCGTCAACCACTCCCATTGTTCGTTTCTCCTCTACTTGATCGCGCTGGCGTTCGTGGTGGCCAGGTAGTGCGGCGGCTCGCCGCCGCCGTGCACCTCCAGCGAGGCACCGCTGATGTAGGACGCGGCGTCAGATGCCAAGAAGGCTGCAGCCCAACCGATATCGTCGGGTTTGGCCAGCCGGCCCAGGGGCACGTTCTTTGAAATCGCGGCGATGGACTCGGCGTCACCGTAGAACAGTTCGGACTGCTCGGTCTCCACCATGCCGACCACGCAGGCGTTCACCCGGACCTTCGGCCCCCACTCCACCGCCAGCGTCTGCGTCAGGCTCTCCAGGCCGGCCTTGGCCGCTCCGTACGCACCGGTGCCCGGCGACGGCCGGCGACCGCTCAGGCTGCAGATGTTGATGATCGACCCGCCACGGTCCTGGTTTTGCATCTTGTCGTTGGCGTGCTGCGAAACCGACAGCGCGCCAATCAGATTGAGTTCGATGATCTTGCGGTTGAACTTGGCGCTGGATTCGGCGGTCAGCACGTACGGCGAACCGCCGGCGTTGTTGATCACGACGTCGAGCCGGCCGTGCCTGTCGACGATGGAGTCGATCAGCGCCTTGACCGCATCGTCGTCGCGGACGTCGCAGGAATGGAACTCATAGGGCAATCCCTCGACGGGCCGCCGCGCACAGGTGATGACGGTCGCCCCCTGCCCGGCGAAGACCGAGCTGATGCCGGCGCCCACTCCGCGGACCCCGCCGGTGACCAGAACCACCCGGCCGGCGAGCCCGAAGTCGATGGCGTCGGGTGCTTCGGCGCGAGTCACTGTGCTAGCGTACCAAGCAAGTGCTTGCTTAGGTAGTTACCCCGTAAGGAAGTGGCACCTTGCCCATCACATCGAAAACCACCGAACCGGGCATCGTCGCGGTCACCGTCGACTTCCCCCCGGTCAATGCCATCCCGTCGCGCGGCTGGTTCG
The DNA here is from genome assembly GCF_034555895.2 of Mycobacterium europaeum. Classification (NCBI taxonomy): domain Bacteria; kingdom Bacillati; phylum Actinomycetota; class Actinomycetes; order Mycobacteriales; family Mycobacteriaceae; genus Mycobacterium; species Mycobacterium europaeum. Next base: position 5,397,700 of record NZ_CP157315.1, on the reverse strand, counting down.
ACCTGGCCGACGCCGTCACCTCCGCCGGCCAGGATCCGCAGACCCACGTCGTCATCCTGCGGGCCGAGGGGCGCGGATTCAACGCCGGGGTCGACATCAAGGAGATGCAGCGCACCGAGGGTTTCACCGCGTTGATCGACGCCAACCGCGGCTGCTTCGCCGCCTTCCGCGCGGTCTATGAGTGCGCGGTGCCCGTCGTTGCCGCCGTGAACGGGTTCTGCGTCGGCGGCGGCATCGGCCTGGTCGGCAACTCCGACGTCATCGTGGCCTCCGACGACGCCACCTTCGGGCTGCCCGAGGTGGAGCGCGGCGCCCTGGGTGCGGCCACCCACCTGTCCCGGCTGGTGCCCCAGCACCTGATGCGGCGGCTGTTTTTCACCGCGGCCACCGTCGACGCCGCCACCCTGCACCACTTCGGTTCGGTGCACGAAGTGGTGCCGCGCGACCAGCTGGACGACGCCGCGTTGCGGGTTGCCCGCGACATCGCCACCAAGGACACCCGCGTCATCCGCGCGGCCAAGGAGGCGCTCAACCTCATCGACGTGCAGCGGGTCAACGCGAGTTACCGCATGGAACAAGGCTTTACGTTCGAGCTCAACCTGGCCGGCGTCGCCGACGAGCACCGCGACGCGTTCGCCGGTACCGCGAAGGGCAAGAAGTGACCGACAAGAGGACCACGCTGGACGACGCCGTCGCGCAATTGCGCAGCGGCATGACGATCGGCATCGGCGGCTGGGGCTCGCGGCGCAAGCCGATGGCCTTCGTGCGGGCCATGCTGCGCACCGACATCAAGGACTTGACCGTGGTCACCTACGGTGGGCCGGATCTGGGCCTGCTCTGCTCTGCGGGCAAGGTCAAGCGCGCCTACTACGGCTTCGTCTCGCTGGACTCCCCGCCCTTCTACGACCCCTGGTTCGCCAAGGCCCGCACCAGCGGCGCGATCGAGGCCCGGGAGATGGACGAGGGCATGCTGCGATGCGGCCTGCAAGCGGCCGCGCAGCGCCTGCCGTTCCTACCGATTCGGGCCGGGCTGGGCAGCTCGGTGCCCGACTTCTGGGAGGGCGAGCTGCGGACCGTGACCAGCCCGTACCCCGCACCCGAGGGTGGCCACGAGACGCTGATCGCGATGCCGGCGCTGTGCCTGGACGCGGCGTTCGTCCACCTCAATCTCGGTGACTGCCGGGGCAATGCGGCCTACACCGGGATCGATCCCTACTTCGACGACCTGTTCCTGATGGCCGCCGACAGGCGCTTCCTCTCGGTGGAGCGCGTGGTCTCCACCGAGGAGCTGGTCAAAGCCGTTCCGCCGCAGGCCCTGCTGGTGAACCGGATGATGGTCGATTCCGTGGTGGAGGCGCCGGGTGGCGCCCACTTCACCACCGCCGCACCGGATTACGGGCGCGACGAGAAATTCCAGCGCCATTACGCCGAAGCCGCCTCCACCGAGGACGGCTGGCAGACGTTCGTCCAGACCTACCTGTCGGGTGGCGAGGACGACTACCAGGCGGCGGTTCGCGCATTCGCAGAGGAGGCCGCCAAGTGAGCACGACCCGCGCCGAGGTATGCGCCGCAGCCTGTGCCGAATTGTTCCGGGACGCGGGCGAGATCATGGTCAGCCCGATGACGAACATGGCCTCGGTCGGTGCCCGGCTGGCGCGGTTGACGTTCTCGCCGGACATCCTGCTGACCGACGGCGAGGCGCAGCTCCTCGCGGACACCCCGGCCCTGGGCAAGGCCGGGCCCGTCGAGGGCTGGATGCCGTTCGGCCGAGTGTTCGAGACGCTGGCCTGGGGGCGCCGGCACGTGGTGATGGGCGCCAATCAGGTTGACCGGTTTGGCAATCAGAACATCTCGGCGTTCGGCCCGCTGCAGCACCCGACCCGGCAGATGTTCGGCCTGCGGGGCGCGCCCGGCAACGCGATCAACCACGCCACCAGCTATTGGGTGGGCAACCACTCCAAGCGGGTGTTCTGCGAGGCCGTCGACGTCGTCTGCGGCATCGGCTGGGACAAGGTGGACCCGGACAACCCGGCGTTCCGCTTCGCCAACACCTACCGGGTGGTGTCCAACCTCGGGGTCTTCGACTTCGGCGGTCCGGACCACACGATGCGGGCGCTGACGCTGCACCCGGGAGTGTCGCCCGACGACGTCCGTGAGGCCACCTCTTTCGAGGTGCACGACGTGGACGAGGCGGGCGAGACCAGGCAGCCGACGGACGAAGAGCTCCGCCTGATCCGCGAGGTGATCGATCCGAAGTCCCTGCGCGACAGAGAGATCCGCTGATGATCATTCCGCCTCTCCCCCGCAAGCGGTCGGTGCCCCCACTGCATCGTCGGCGGTGGCGATGAAGTTGCGCACGCCGCTGACCGAGCTGGTCGGTGTCGAGCACCCAGTGGTCCAAACCGGGATGGGATGGGTGGCCGGCGCCCGGCTGGTGGCCGCCACCGCCAACGCGGGTGGGCTGGGCATCCTGGCTTCGGCCACCATGACGCTCGACGAATTGGCCACGGCCATCGGCAAGGTCAAGGCGACCACCGACAAGCCGTTCGGCGTGAACATCCGCGCCGACGCCGCTGACGCCGGCGACCGCGTCGACCTGATGATCCGCGAGGGCGTGAAGGTGGCGTCGTTCGCCCTGGCCCCCAAGCAGGAGCTCATCGCCCGACTGAAAGAGGCCGGCGCGGTGGTGATTCCGTCGATCGGCGCGGCCAAGCACGCGCGCAAGGTCGCGGCCTGGGGCGCCGACGCGATGATCGTGCAGGGCGGCGAGGGCGGCGGGCACACCGGCCCGGTCGCCACCACGCTGCTGCTGCCGTCGGTGTTGGACGCCGTGCAGGGCACCGGAATTCCGGTGATCGCGGCGGGGGGCTTCTTCGACGGGCGCGGGCTGGCGGCCGCACTGAGCTACGGCGCCGCCGGCGTGGCGATGGGCACGCGCTTTCTGCTGACCTCCGACTCGACCGTGCCCGATGCGGTCAAGCGGCGCTACCTGGATGCGGCGCTGGACGGCACGGTGGTCACCACCCGGGTGGACGGCATGCCGCACCGCGTCCTGCGCACCGGACTGGTCGAGCGGCTGGAAAGCGGTTCGCCGGTAAGGGGTCTCACCGCGGCCGTCCGCAATGCGGCGAAGTTCAAACACATGTCGCAGATGACCTGGCGATCGATGATCCGCGACGGCCTGGCCATGCGCCACGGCAAGGAGCTGACCTGGTCACAGGTGGTGATGGCGGCCAACACGCCGATGCTGCTCAAGGCCGGGCTGGTCGAGGGCAACACCGAGGCCGGCGTGCTCGCCTCGGGCCAGGTGGCCGGCATCCTCGAGGACCTGCCGTCGTGCTCGGAGCTGATCGACTCGATCGTGCGGGACGCGATCAAGCATCTTCAGGCGGCGTCGGCACTCGTCGACGAACGGTAAGCCGGCGACCAAAGACCCTGGCTCCGGCCCGGTGCGCGGCGTCACCCTGGATGGATGATGACACTGGAACCGGCAACCTGGCCCACTCCGCTCTTGAACGCGATTCGCACTTCCAACAAATACCTGCTCAACCCGCTGATGCTGCGGCTGGCCGGCCGCAAGAACTGGTATGCGGCGGCGATCGAGCACACCGGACGGCGCTCGGGCAAGGCGTACACCACACCGGTCGTCGCCGAGCGAACCACCGACGGCTTCCTCATCCCGCTGCCCTACGGCACCGACGTGGATTGGTTGCAGAACCTTCGTGCCGCGGGGCGAGCGACCATCTACTCACACGGCGAGAAGTACGAGGTGGTCCAGCCCGAGATCATCGACGCGGCCGAGGCCCTGCCCATGGTGTCGGCTTCCCGGCGGCGCACCTTTGAACGCGTCGGTATCGAGGCGTACGTGCGGGTCAAGGACCAGCCGGCGGGCTGAACAACATGTCGATTGCGCGGGATTAAGCTCAGAACTAAATATGGATCGAATTAAGCTATAGTCTTCATATGGCGATGATGAAGGCGATGCCTTCAATCTGTGCGACGCTGATCGGCGATGTCGTGGGATCCCGGCGGGCCCGCGACCGGGCCGCCCTGCATCGACGCGTCGCCGCCGCCCTCGACCAGGTCGCCGCCGGAGCGATCGACCCACCCTCCTTCACCGTCGGGGACGAGTTTCAGGGCAGCTATCCCACTCTCGGTGGTGCCATCGATGCGGCTCTGACCGTGCGCCTGCTCCTTGCGCCCGACATCGACGTCCGATTCGGGCTCGGGTGGGGCGCGGTGACCGTCCTCGATGCCGACGCGGGAATCCAGGACGGCCCCGGGTGGTGGACTGCCCGCGAGGCCATCCAGCAGACGGCGGAGACCCAGCGGCAGCCCGGTTTCGCGCTGGTGCGCACGACATTTCGGGCGGCCGGCGAGACGCGCACCGACGTCGCCGCCGTCAACGCCGCGCTGATGTGTCGGGACCATCTGCTTGGATCGCTCGATGAGAGATCGTTGCGGATTGTGAGGGGGCTGATGACCGGCCGGACCAAAAAGGAGCTCGCCGCCGCCGAGGGCATCAGTCCGTCGGCGGTGTCACAGCGCACGAGCCGCGATGGATTGGATCTGATTCTCCTTGCCAGCCAATACCTTCGGGGGCTGCCGTGAGTGTCATCGCCGTCCTGCTCACCGCCCTCGGCATCGCCGACCTGTGTCGGCGCGCCGTGCGTGCGGCATGGGTGCCGCTGGCCGTCGGACCGGTCGTGGTGGCGGCGCTCGCGGCGCTGGGCGCCCTGTGGCATGCCGGCGACATCCCGCTGCTGGTCCTGGCGGCCGCCTCGGTCGTGGCATGGGAATGGCTGTGCGCGCGCAGCGAACGCAGCGGCGGCCACCAAGCCGCGCCGCTGGGGGTGTTCGCCGCGGCGCTGGCCCTGCCGACGCTGATGTCCGGATGGTCGTCGCCGGTCAACGGCGCCATCGCGCGGTGGATGGGTTGGGTGCACTTGCCACTCAGCCACGTCACACCCGACCGGCTGCTCATGATTGTCGGCGTCGTGCTGGTGCAATTCGCGACCGCGAACCAGCTGGTCCGCCTGGTGCTCGGCTCGGTCGGAGCGGTGCGCCCGGCGGGTGAGCCGCAACCGTCGGACCGGCTCAAGGGCGGCCGGCTGCTGGGCCCCATGGAACGCCTGCTGATCCTCAGCCTGGGCGTCGGTGGGCAGGTGGCCGCGGCCAGTGCCGTCGTCGCCGCCAAGGGCATCATCCGGTTTCCAGAGTTGACCGCCCAGAAGGGCCGCGACGGTCAGGTCGGGATCGACGAGGTGACGGAGTACTTCCTGGTCGGCAGCTTCACCAGTTGGCTGCTGGCCCTCGGCGGGATCGGCCTGGTGCTGGCCGCCCGGTAATTGCAACGGCCAGTGTGCAATTCACGACGCGACACGCCGAGCGGGCGTCGTGAATTGCACACTCGGCGACGAGGACGCGCGCCCGGCCGCCGTCCGCATCGCGGCAACCACCCGGGCAATCAACGTCCCCTGCCGATGGCGGAGCAGGTCGCTGCTCACCCTGACGATCGTCCAGCCCAGGTCGAGCAACGCGGCGTGCCGGTCGATGTCGCGTTGGCGCTGCGCAGGGTCCGTCCAGTGTTGGGGTCCGTCGTACTCGATGCCGACCAGCAGCTCGCGATAGCCCATGTCGATGCGCGCAACGAAGTCGCCGTATTCGTCGCAGACCGTGATCTGCGTTTGTGGCGCAGGCAATCCGGCGTCGATCAACACCATCCGCGTTCGGGTCTCCTGCGGAGATTCGGCACCGCGGTCCACGAGCGGCAGTACGCCCCGCAGGCGTACCAACCCCCGGGACCCGCGATGCTGGGCCATCACGGCCTCGACGTCGGCGATCTTGAAGTCGGTGGCGTTCGCCAGTGCGTCCAGCCGCTGGACGGCTTGCAGCCGCGCGGATGTCCACCGCCCAATGTCGAAGGCCGTGCGCGCAGCTCCGGTTACCGGCATGCCGTCGACTTCGACTACCTCACCGGGAAGCAAACTTTCGTTGTGCACCGTGATGCCTGCCGGCGGCCTCCGGCTGTGGTGTAGCAATTCGGCGTCAAGCGCCGGGCTCACCCACTTGGCGCCGAGAAGCGACGCCGCAGAATTGCCGGCAATGACTCCCTTGCGCCGCGACCACAGCCATGCCGCGAAGGCACGCTCGCGCGCCGTCAATTCGACGCCCGCCGGTATGTACACGCCCGGGTAGACCGCTGCATGCAGCGAGCGCATTGCGCGCTCCGGCATGGCCCTGGCGGCTAAGGCCTCGCTGCCCAAAAATGCTTCGATCATGTCGCTGATGCTGCCAAGCACCACTGACACCGCCTCGAACGTGCAATTCACGACGCGACACGCCGACCGGGCGTCGTGAATTGCACATTCGGCGACGAGGACGGGCCGGACGGGCCCCAAGCCGCTAGAGCGCTACAGCCGTTCGATGATGGTGACGTTCGCGGTGCCGCCGCCCTCGCACATCGTCTGCAGGCCGTAGCGGCCACCGATGCGTTCGAGTTCGTTCAGCATCGTGGTGAAGAGCTTGGCGCCGGTCGCACCCAGCGGATGCCCGAGGGCGATCGCACCACCGTTGGGGTTGACCTTCTCCGGGTCGGCCTTCGTCTCCTTGAGCCACGCCATCACCACCGGCGCGAACGCCTCGTTGATCTCGACGGTGTCGATGTCGTCGATCGACAGACCGGTCTTGTCGAAGGCGTAACGAGTCGCGGGAATGGGCCCGGTCAGCATGAACACCGGGTCGGCGGCCCGGGCACTGATGTGGTGGATGCGCGCCCGCGGGGTCAGCTTGTGGTCCTTGACCGCCTGCTCGGAGGCCAGCAGCACCGCGCTGGCGCCGTCGGAGATCTGGCTGGCCATCGCCGCCGTCAACCGACCGCCGTCCACGAGCGTCTTGAGGCCGGCCATCTTCTCCAGCGACGACTCACGCGGTCCCTCGTCGACCCGGAACGGCCCGGATTCGGTTTCCACGGTGATGATTTCGTTGTCGAAGTGACCCGCGCGAATCGCGGCGAACGCGCGCTCGTGGCTGGTCAGCGAATACTGCTCCATCTCTTCCCGGGACAGGTTCCACTTCTCGGCGATCATCTCCGCGCCGCGGAACTGAGAGATCTCCTGATCGCCGTACCGATGCAGCCACTGCTTGGACTCGTTGGTGGGCGAGGTGAAGCCGAACTGCTCGCCCACGGTCATCGCCGACGAGATCGGGATCTGGCTCATGTTCTGCACGCCACCGGCCACGATGAGGTCGGCCGTGCCCGACATGATCGCTTGGGCGCCAAAGGAAATCGCCTGCTGGCTGGAACCGCACTGCCGGTCCACGGTGACGCCGGGAACCTCTTCGGGGTAGCCGGCGGCCAGCCACGACAGCCGCGCGATGTTGCCCGCCTGCGCGCCGATGGCGTCGACGCAACCGGCGATCACGTCGTCGACGGCGGCGGGGTCGACGTCAACCCGGTCGAGCAGTCCGCGCCAACCCAGGGCACCGAGGTCCACCGGGTGCACCCCGGCCAGCGATCCGTTTCGCTTGCCGATCGCGGTGCGCACAGCGTCGATGACGTACGCCTCAGGCATTTTCAGACTCCTTCTTTGGTAATCCCACCGAGAACGATGGCGAGGTATTGCTGACCCACCTGTTGGGCGGTGAGCGGTCCGCCGGGTTGGTACCAGCGCACCGACACCCAGGTGGTGTCACGGATGAAGCGGTAGACGAGGTCGACGTTCAGGTCGGGCTGGAAGTAGCCCTCGTCGATGCCCTGGTTGATCACCTCGACCCACATCTTGCGCTGCTGCCGGTTCATGTCCTCGATGTAGGAGAACCGGGGCTGCGACAACAACCGCTGGGCTTCGTCCTGGTAGATGACCACCTGCGCGTGCCGATGCTCGATCGCCTCGAACGACGCCATGAACAGGCCTTTGAGCCGCTCCAGCGGGTTGGCCTCGCTGTCCATGATCTCGCGGTAGCGGGCGAACAACCAGTCCAGGAAACTGCGCAGCAATTCGTCGACCATCTCCTCCTTGGAGGAGAAGTGATGATAGAGACTGCCCGACAGGATGCCCGCGCTGTCGGCGATGTCGCGCACGGTGGTGGCGCGCAGGCCGCGCTCGGCGAACATCGTTGCGGCGAGTTCCAACAACTCGTCGCGGCGACTGTTCGCCTGACCGGCCACTCGTTCCACCCGGCCAGGATATCAACCAAGCGCTTGCTTGGCTAGCTATCGACTCAGGGATGCTGGCTGGAGACCGAGATGACCTCGCCGGTCAGATAACTGGAATAGTCGCTGGCCAGGAACGCGATGGTGGCCGCCACCTCCCACGGCTCGGCGGCCCGCCCGAACGCCTCACCGGCCGACAACCGGTCGAGCAGGTCCGCCGACGTGGTCTTGTCCAGGAACTTGTGCCGGGCGATGCTCGGGGACACCGCGTTGATCCGCACTCCGTATTCGACGGCTTCGATTGCGCTGCAACGGGTCAACGCCATCACCCCCGCCTTGGCGGCCGCATAGTGCGCCTGCGAGTGCTGCGCCCGCCAGCCCAGCACGCTCGCGTTGTTCACGATCACCCCGCCATGACCGGCCTCGCGGAAGTAGGCCAACGCCGCCCGGGTGGCCCGGAACACCGACGACAGCGTCACGTCCAGGACGCGGTCCCACTCGTCGTCGGTCATGTCGACCACCGGCGTCTGCCCGCCCAGGCCCGCGTTGTTGACCAACACGTCGAGCCGGCCCATCCGTGCCGTGGTCGAGGCAATCAGCGCGTCCACCTGCGCGGTGGAGGTCACGTCGCACAGCACGCTCTCGACCCGGCCCAATCCCAGCCCGGCCAGTTCGTCGGCGGTCTCCCCCAGCCGTCGCTCGTGGTGGTCGGACACCACCACGTCGGCGCCCTCGACCAGGGCCCGCCGCGCCGTCGCCGAGCCGATGCCGGTGCCCGCCGCCGCGGTCACGACGACCACCTTGCCCTGCAGAAGGCCATGCCCGGCAACCTCTTTCGGAGCTTCGGACAGGCTCATCCCTTTACCTCCCGGGGCAGGCCGAGCACCCGCTCGGCGATGATGTTGCGCTGGATCTCGTTGGACCCGCCGTAGATGGTGTCGGCACGGGTGAACAGGAACAACCGCTGCCATTCGTCGAATTCGCCGTCCGACAGGGTCATGCCGGGCTTGCCCACCACGTCCATGGCCAACTCCCCCAACGAGCGATGCCAGTTGGCCCACAACAACTTCGACACGTTGTCCTGGCCCGGCTGTTCGACATCCATGGTGGCGAGTGCATACGAACGCATCGCCCGCAGCCCGGTCCACGCCCGCGTCAGCCGCTCCCGGATGAGCGGGTCGTCGGCGGCACCGTTGCGCCGTGCGAGGTCGGCCAGATTGGAAAGCTCACGCGCATAGCGGATCTGCTGGCCGAGCGTCGACACGCCGCGCTCGAAGGTCAGCGTGCCCATCGCGACCCGCCAGCCGTCGCCGGGCTCGCCCACCACCAGTCCGGCCTCGGTGCGCGCGTCGTCGAAGAACACCTCGTTGAACTCCGAGTCGCCGGTCAGCTGGACGATCGGGCGGACCTCCACCCCCGGCTGATCGAGCGGCACCAGCAGATAGGACAGCCCGGCATGCCGCTTGGAGCCCTTCTCGGTGCGGGCCACCACGAAGCACCACTGCGCCCAATGCGCCAGCGACGTCCACACCTTCTGGCCGTTGATGACCCACTGGTCGCCGTCCAGCTCCGCGGTGGTGGACACGTTGGCCAGATCGCTGCCCGCGCCCGGCTCGGAGTAGCCCTGACACCACAGCTCGGTGACGTCGAGGATCTTCGGCAGGAACCGCTGCTGCTGCTCGGGGGTCCCGAAGGCGATCAGCGTCGGGCCCAGCAGCTCCTCGCCGAAGTGGTTGACCTTGTCCGGGGCGTCGGCGCGGGCGTACTCCTCGTAGAAGGCGACGCGGTGCGCGGTGGACAGCCCGCGGCCCCCGTGTTCGACCGGCCAGCCCAGACAGGTCAGCCCGGCCTTGGCGAGGTGCTGATTCCATGCCCGGCGCTCTTCGAACGCCTCGTGCTCGCGCCCCGGCCCGCCAAGCCCCTTCAAAGCCGCGAATTCGCCGACCAGATTGTCGGCGAGCCACTGGCGGACCTGCGCCCGGAACTCCTCGACGTCCTGCATGCCCTGTAGGCTAACCTACCAAGCACTTGCTTTGTTAGGCCGTCGGTAACTGCGCGCCGCGGACCGAACCTAGAGGAGCATTCGATGACCTGGGCCCACGCCCCTAGGGCAGGGGACGATCCCCGCACCGTGCCCGCGGCGCTGGATCGCTTGGCCGCCCAGTTCCCCGATCACGACGCGTTGGTCACCGACGAGCGGTCGTTCACGGCGGCCGCGCTGCGCGACGAGGTGCACCGGGCGGCGGCCGCGCTGATCAGCCTCGGCGTGGCGGCGGGAGACCGCGTGGCCATCTGGTCGCCCAACACCTGGCATTGGGTGGTCGCCTGCCTGGCGATCCACCACGCCGGGGCGGCGATGGTGCCGCTGAACACCCGCTACACCGCCGAGGAGGCCGCCGACATCCTGGCGCGCACCGCCGCGCCCGTGCTGTTCGGCATGGGGCGATTCCTCGGCAACGACCGCGTCGCCGACCTGGATCGCGGGGCCCTGCCCGCGCTGCGGCACATCGTCAGGATCCCGATCGACGCGGAAGACGGGACGTGGGACGAGTTCATCGCCCGCGGCTCCGACCTCGAGGCGGTTGCCGCCCGCGCCGCCGCCGTCACCCCCGACGACGTCAGCGACATCCTGTTCACCTCGGGCACCACCGGGCGCAGCAAAGGCGTCCTGTGCGCTCATCGGCAGTCGCTGTCGGCCTCGGCGTCGTGGGCCGCCAACGGCAAGATCACCAGCGACGACCGCTACCTGTGCATCAACCCGTTCTTCCACAACTTCGGGTACAAGGCCGGCATCCTGGCCTGCCTGCAGACCGGCGCCACGCTGATCCCCCACCTGACGTTCGACCCGCTGCGCGCGCTGCAGGCGATCGAGCACCACCGCATCACCGTGTTGCCGGGCCCGCCCACCATCTACCAGACCCTGCTGGACCACCCGCAGCGCAAGGACTACGACCTCAGCTCGCTGCGGTTCGCGGTGACGGGGGCCGCCACCGTGCCCGTCGTGCTGGTCGAGCGCATGCAATCCGAGCTCGACATCGACATCGTGTTGACCGCCTACGGGTTGACCGAGGCCAACGGCATGGGCACCATGTGCCGCGCGGAAGACGACGCGGTCACCGTCGCGACCACTTGCGGACGCCCGTTCGCCGATTTCGAATTGCGCATCGACGCAAGCACTCCCGGCGAGGCGGGTGAGGTGTTGCTGCGGGGACCGAACGTGATGCTGGGCTACCTCGATGACCCGGCAGCGACGGCGGCCGCCATCGACGCCGACGGCTGGCTGCACACCGGTGACATCGGCGCCGTCGACGCGGCCGGCAACCTGCGCATCACCGACCGGCTCAAGGACATGTACATCTGCGGCGGGTTCAACGTCTACCCCGCCGAGGTGGAGCAGGTGCTGGCCCGGATGGAGGGGGTGGCCGACGCCGCGGTGATCGGTGTCCCCGACGAGCGGCTCGGGGAGGTCGGCCGGGCGTTCGTGGTGGCCCGGCCCGGCGCCCACCTCGACGAGCAATCCGTCATCGCCTACACCCGTGAACATTTGGCGAACTTCAAGGCCCCGCGGTCGGTGCGGTTCGTCGACGCGTTGCCGCGCAATCCGGGCGGCAAGGTGGTCAAACCACAACTGCGAGAGTGGACCTGACGTGGATCTGCAACTAGACGAGGAGACCCTGGCGTTACAGGCCGAGGTCCGGGACTTCCTGTCGGCGAACGCCGACGCGATCCCGACGAAGTCCTACGACAACGCCGAAGGCTTCGCCCAGCACCGGCATTGGGACCGGGTGCTGTTCGACGCCGGGCTGTCGGTCATCACGTGGCCCAAGAAGTACGGCGGCCGTGACGCGCCGCTGCTGCACTGGGTGGTGTTCGAGGAGGAATACTTCCGGGCGGGCGCCCCGGGCCGGGCCAGCGCGAACGGCACGTCGATGCTCGCGCCGACGCTCTTCGCGCACGGCACCGAAGAGCAACTGGACCGCATCCTGCCGAAAATGGCCAGCGGGGAACAGATCTGGGCGCAAGCATGGTCGGAGCCCGAGTCCGGCAGCGACCTGGCGTCGCTGCGGTCCACCGCGACCAAGACCGACGGCGGCTGGCTGCTCAACGGGCAGAAGATCTGGAGTTCCCGCGCGCCGTTCGCCGAAATGGGCTTCGGCTTGTTCCGGTCGGACCCCGAAGCCGAGCGCCACCACGGCCTGACCTACTTCATGTTCGACCTGAAGGCCACCGGCGTCACCGTGCGACCAATCGTCCAGCTGGGCGGTGACACCGGCTTCGGCGAGATCTTCCTCGACGACGTCTTCGTCGGAGACCACGACGTGATCGGCACGCCCAACGAGGGCTGGCGGGCCGCCATGAGCACCTCGAGCAACGAGCGCGGCATGTCGCTGCGCAGCCCGGCGCGCTTCCTCGCGGCGGCCGAACGATTGGTGGAGCTGTGGAAGGACCGCGGCTCCCCCGCGGCGTTCGCCGATCGGGCGGCCGACGCGTGGATCAAGGCCCAGGCCTACCGCCTGCAGACGTTCGAAACGGTGAGCAGGTTGGCGGCCGGCGGTGAACTCGGCGCCGAATCCTCGGTGACCAAGGTGTTCTGGTCGGACCTCGACGTGGCGATACATCAGACGGCGCTGGACATCCTCGGTGCCGACGGGGAGCTGGCCGGCCAGTGGACCGACGGCCTGCTCTTCGCGCTCGGCGGCCCAATCTACGCCGGCACCAACGAGATCCAGCGCAACATCATCTCCGAACGGCTGCTGGGCCTGCCCCGAGAGAAGAAGTGACGTGGAATTCCAACTAGACTCTCAGCAGCGCGACTTCGCGGCCAGCATCGACGCTGCGCTCGGCGCGGCCGGCCTGCCCGGCGCGATCCGCGCGTGGTCGGCCGGCGACACCGCGCCCGGCCGCAAGGTGTGGGGGCAGCTGGCCGACCTCGGCGTCACCGCCCTGGCGGTGCCCGAGAAGTTCGACGGCATCGAGGCACACCCCGTCGACCTGGTCGTCGCGCTCGAACGCCTCGGACGCTGGTGCGTGCCCGGGCCGGTGGCCGAATCCATCGCGGTGGCACCGGTTTTGCTGGCCGACGATGACCGTTGCGCCGCGCTGGCATCGGGAGAGCTGATCGCCACCGTCGCGTTGCCGCCACACGCGCCGCGCGCCGTGGACGCCGAGACCGCCGGGGTGGTGCTGCTTGCCACCGAGGACGGCGTGAGCGAGGCGTCACCCGGTGACCGGCATGAGTCCGTCGACCCCAGCCGGCCGCTCTACGACGTGTCCGCGACCGGGGCCGCCTGGCAGGCCGATGTCGCGCGCGCCTACGAATTCGGGGCGCTGGCCACCGCCGCGCAGCTGGTCGGGGCGGCCGAGGCGCTGCTGCGCGACACCGTCGGCTACGCCAAGCAGCGGACGCAGTTCGGCAGGGTGATCGGTTCATATCAGGCGATCAAGCACAAGCTCGCAGACGTGCACATCGCGATCGAGCTGGCCCGCCCGCTGCTCTACGGCGCGGCGCTGGCGCTGGCCGACCACCCGGGCCGAAGCACCCGGGACGTCAGCGCGGCCAAGGCCGCCGCCTCCGAGGCGGGGCTGCTGGCGGCCCGCTCGGCGCTGCAGACCCATGGCGCGATCGGGTTCACCCAGGAGCACGACCTGTCCCTGTGGTTGCTGCGGGTGCAGGCATTGCGTTCGGCCTGGGGGACTCCCGAGGCACATCGGCGGCGAGTGCTGGAGGCGCTCTGATGACTCAAGAACGGGAGATGCTGCGGGAGACCGTCGCGGCCCTGGTGGCCAAGCACGCAAACCCGGCGGCGGTGCGCGCGGCGATGGAGTCCGAACGCGGCTACGACGAGTCGCTGTGGCAGCTGCTGTGCGAGCAGGTCGGCGCCGCCGCGCTGGTGATCCCCGAGGAACTCGGCGGCGCGGGCGGCGAACTGGCCGACGCCGCAACGGTTTTGCAGGAGCTGGGCCGCGCACTGGTGCCTTCCCCGCTACTGGGCACCACGCTCGCGGAGCTGGCCCTGCTGGCCGCGCCCGAGCCCGACGCCGAGACGCTGGGCGGGCTCGCCGAGGGCACCTCGATCGGCGCGCTGGTGCTCGACGCCGACTACGTGGTCAACGGCGATGTCGCCGACGTCGTGATCGCCGTCGAAGACGGCCGGCTGAGCAGGTGGACCCGGTTCAGCGCGGAGCCGGTGGCCACCCTGGACCCGACCCGCCGGCTCGCGCGGGTACAGCCGGAGCAGGCCGAGACGATCGGCACCGACCCCGGGATCGCCGACGCCGCGGCCATCCTGCTGGCCGCCGAGCAGATCGGCGCCGCGGAACGCTGCCTGGAGCTCACCGTCGAATACGCCAAAAACAGAGTGCAATTCGGGCGGCCGATCGGCAGCTTCCAGGCGCTCAAGCACCGGATGGCCGACCTTTACGTCATGATCGCCGCGGCGAAGGCCGTCGTGGCCGACGCGTGCACCGAGCCCACCCCCACCAATGCGGCCACCGCGCGCCTGGCCGCCACCGAGGCGCTGTGCACCACGGCCGCCGAAGGCATCCAACTGCACGGCGGGATCGCGATCACCTGGGAGCACGACATGCACCTGTACTTCAAACGCGCCCACGGCGGCGCGCACCTGCTCGACACGCCGCAGGAAGTGCTCGCCCGACTGGAAGCCGAGGTGCTCGAAACGTCGTGAACGACCACGTCGCCCGGCGCGCCGCCATCCCGCCGTTCTATGTGATGGACGTGTGGCTGGCGGCCGCCGAGCGCCAGCGCAGCCACGGCGATCTGGTGAACCTGTCGGCCGGCCAGCCCAGCGTGGGAGCGCCGGAGCCGGTCCGCGCGGCCGCCGCCTCCGCCCTGCACCTCAACGAGCTCGGCTACACCGTGACACTGGGCCTCCCCGAGCTGCGCGCGGCGATAGCGGCGGACTACCGACGCCAGCACGGGCTGGTAGTCGAGCCAGACGACGTGGTGATCACCACGGGCTCCTCCGGCGGATTCCTGCTCGCGTTTCTGGCGTGCTTCGACGCGGGCGACCGGGTCGCGCTGGCCAGCCCCGGCTACCCGTGCTACCGAAACATCCTGTCCGCGTTGGGATGTGAGGTGGTCGAAATCCCCTGCGGACCCCAGACCCGCTTCCAGCCCACCGTGCAGATGCTCGCCGAACTCGACCCGCCGCCCCACGGCGTGATCGTCGCCAGCCCCGCCAACCCCACCGGGACGGTCATAGCGCCGTCCGAACTGGCCGCCATCGCGGCGTGGTGCGAGAAGTCCGGTGTGCGGCTGATCAGCGACGAGGTCTACCACGGCCTGGTCTATGAGGGCGCGCCGCCGACCAGCTGCGCCTGGCAGACCTCGCGGGACGCCGTGGTGGTCAACAGCTTTTCGAAGTACTGGGCGATGACGGGCTGGCGCCTGGGCTGGATGCTGGTGCCGCCGGCGCTGCTGCGCGCGGTGGACCGCCTGACGGGCAACTTCACCATCTGCCCGCCGGCGCTGTCACAGATCGCCGGGGTGGCGGCCTTCACCCCGGGGGCGATCGCCGAAGCCGACGGCAACCTGCACCACTACGCGACCAACCGCGCGCTGCTGTTGGACGGGCTGCGCCGAATCGGCATCGACCGGCTGGCGCCCACCGACGGTGCGTTCTACGTCTACGCCGACATCTGCGACCACACCGACGACTCGATGGCGTTCTGCTCGAAGCTGTTGCACGACACCGGCGTTGCCATCGCACCGGGCATCGACTTCGACACCACGCACGGCAATTCGTTCGTCCGGCTCTCGTTCGCCGGGCCGACGGACGACATCGAAGAGGCGCTGCGGCGAATCGGCGCCTGGCTCTAAGCGTCCAGGATCTTGTCCAGGCGTGCCTCGAGCGCGCCGCGGCCGGCGACGTCGGACACGTTGATGCCGAACCGGTCCCTGAGGGTGTCCACCACCGCCGCCGCGTCGTCGAGGCGGATCTTCTCGGTGGCGTCGGCGCGGTGGATGGCCAGATTCCGGCCGGCCAGGTTCAGCCGGGCGTCGTCGGTGACGCGCGCGGCCGTCAGTCCGGTCACGAAATGCGACGAGGGGTGCGTCGAGACGAACCGGCTGCCCACTTGCAGGTCGATGTCGGGCGCCGTCCGGGTGCTGAACTCGTAGAGCGGTTGCCACTCGCCGCGGACCTGAGCCCGCAGGACCAGGCCCTCGCCGCGGTCGTCCAGCCGGTAGGGCTCGTGCGTCGTGGGCTGCACGCTGCCGGTCTCGATGCGCAGGGGCGAGGGGGGTGTCATCCCGCCGAAGCCCACGTCGACAAGGTAAGCACCGTGGGAGCCCGGGAACGTCACCGCCAACACGGTGTGAGTCTGCGACGGTGATGGCGAGTCGGGCGGCCGCATCCACACCACCCGCCCGGCCAGGCGCCGCACCCGGAAGCCGAGCTCGGTCAGCACGTAGCCCATCAAGCCGTTGTGCTCGTAGCAGTAGCCGCCGCGGCCCCGGTGAACCAGCTTGCCGGCCAGGGCGCCCGGGCTCAGGTCGTCGACCGGCACCCCCAGCACCGGATCGAGATTCTCGAAGGGAATCGCTTTGGTGTGGGCGCCGACCAAATCCTGCAGGACCTCGAGGTTGGGCGCCGCGGCGCCGCCATAGCCGATGCGGTCGAAGTACTCGCCCAGGTTCAGCGTCATAGAGCCATTCTGCTGGCACCGCCATCAGCGGGCGTGCGACGGCCCGTAGCGGGTATGCCCTTCGTCAGCCCAATTCTTACCGCGAAGGAGGAGCCCATGGCCGACGTCGACCTCTACCTCGATCCGGTCTGTCCGTTCTCCTGGGTGACGGCGCGCTGGCTGCGCGACGCCGCCCAGTCCACGCAGACGCCGGTCGTCCTGCGGCAGATGAGCCTGGCGGTACTCAACGAGGGCCAGGACGCGGACGACGCCAAACAGCAACGCATGATGGAGCGGTCGACGCGGCTGGGACGGCTGTTCGCCGCGGCCGTCGACGAGCGTGGACCCGACGCATTCGAGGGCCTCTACGACTCCGTGGGCCGGCGCATCCATGTGCACGGGGACGAACTCGACACGGACGCGATCCGCGAAGCCCTCGCCGAGAACGGCCACGAGGAACGCCTCGCCGAAGCGCTCGACGACAGCGGCTTCGACGACGCGGTGCGGCGGGCGCACCAGGCCAGCCAGGAAGCCCTCGGCGACGAGGCCGGCAGCCCGATCATCGCCGTCGGGGGCCGCGCCTTCTCCGGACCGGTACTGACCCGGGCGCCGAACGGGCACGACGGCGTCCGGCTGCTGGAGGCGGTGCTCACCATGGCCGCCGTTCCCGAGTTCGCCGCGCTGCAGCGGCCGCACCAGGGACCACCGACCATCGACGCCTGAGCCCGCGACCCGGTTAAGTCTTCGCGGCTCCGTCATGGCCCGGTCACCAAGGTTGCCGAAAGAGGCACCGGTGAGGTTCTGAGCGCTTAACCTTGAGCTCGCCCGTCACATGTTTCGCGGAGGGTCGAGCGCCAGCAAATGCCTGAAGAGCCCCGTTCCGACACTGTCGCACCGGTACCGAGCGGCATCGCCGCGGAGCTGGCGGCAGCGGGGTTCGAAGATGCGCGCCAGGTAGCCCGGGGCGGGGCGGGGGTGATCTACTGCTGCTACGAGACCGCCCTCGGGCGAAGCGTAGCGGTGAAGGTGTTGCCGTCGCACATCGACGACGACAGTAGGGAACGGTTCCTTCGCGAGGGCTACGCGATGGGCGGGCTCTCCGGGCATCCGAACATCGTCAACATCCTGCGGGTCGGCGTCACCGCGAGCGGCAAGCCCTACATCGTGATGCCGTACCACTCGGCGGATTCGCTGGCGGTCCGGCTGCGCCGCGAGGGGCCGGTGCCCTGGCCCGAGGCCTTGCACATCGGTGTCAAGCTCTGCGGCGCACTGGAAACCGCGCACCGCGCCGGGACCCTGCACCGCGACATAAAGCCGGCCAACATCCTGGTCAACGATTACGGCGAGCCGCAACTCAGCGATTTCGGGATCGCCCACATCGAAGGCGGGTACGAGACGGCGACCGGGTTCTTCTCCGGCACGATCGATTACACCGCGCCCGAGGTGATGACGGGCAATCCGGCGACGGTGGCCTCCGACATGTATTCCCTCGGCGCCACGCTCTACGCGCTGATCGCGGGCAACGCCGCGCACGAACGCAAGAAGGGCGAGGACCTGATCGCGCAGTACCTGCGGATCAGCACCACCGGGATTCCGGACATGCGGCCCGACGGCATCCCCGACGCCGTGTGCTCGGCGATCGAGCGGGCGATGTCGATCGACCCCGCCGAGCGGCCCGCCTCGGCCGAGGAGTTCGGCCGCGAGCTGCAGGCCGCCCAGCGCCGCAACGGCCTGAAACCGGACGCGATGGCCATCACCGGACGCCCCTCGGCCGTGGCGGCGGACGTCCCGTTCGCCCCGCCGGTCCCACCGGGCGTCCACAGCGAAGTGGCGCGGCCGCCCGCCCCGAACACGTCGGGCCCGGCCCCACCCCCGCGGGGGCCGGCCGGGCACGACGACCCGACCTCCGCCATCAGCGCCCCGGTCGACCACGCCATGGAGACGGCGCCCTTCCCGCAGTCCGGGCCCGCCGAGCTGTCCGAGGCGGCCAGCCTGCTGCGCGGCGGACACGGTTCGGCGACGCAACCGAAGGTGCCGCCTCCCCAGGCCACCGCGCCGTCGGGTCGAAGCGGCGGCGTCCAGGGCCCGCCGCGTGGCCCCGGTGCCCGGGTGGCCGCGTGGTTCGCGGAACCGGGCCAACAGCGGAACCGCATCGCGATGGCGGCCGGCGCTGTGGCCGCGATCCTGCTGCTGGTGGCCGCCGGGATCTACGTCGCGCTGCCGAACGACAACAACGCCGGTTCGAAGGGCGCCGCGGGCCAGCCGACCGCGCAGCCCCCGATGCAGTGGAAGCCGATCACCAACGCACGCATTTCGCGGGACGCGGCGGCCACCACCCAGGCCGACGGCACGATCTGGATCTTCGGCGGGATCCGCAGCGACGGCGGGCTCACCGGACTGCAAGAGGGGTACGACCCCGTCATCGACAGTTGGAAGGTCGGCGACGACCTGCCGGTCCCCGTCTCGCACGCGATGGCCGTCACCTGGCAGGGCAACCCCGTCGTGCTCGGCGGCTGGAAGTCCGAGGGCGGCAAGAACGTGGCGAGCGACCAGGTCTGGCGGGTCGTCAACAGCCGCTGGGTCGAGCTTCCGCACCTGCAGCAACCCCGGGCGGCCGCGGCGGCGGCCGTGGTCGGCGACCGCCTGGTGGTCACCGGCGGTGTCGACGCGAGCGGCGCGCTGCTGAACACCACCGAGGTGTTCGACGGCAACACCTGGACACTCGGCGCGCCGATCCCGACTCCGCGCCAGCTGCTCGCGGGGGCGTCGGACGGGAAGCTGATGTACACCGTGGGCGGCACCACCGGCACCGCCGACCTGGCGACGGTCGAGGCGTACGACCCGGGCGCCAAGGCCTGGGCGGCGATGCCCGCGCTGAGCCAGCCGCGCAGCGACTCGGGCGTGGCGGTCGTCGACGGGCGCCTGGTCGCCGTGGGCGGCGTATCGGCGGGACAGGTCCTCAAGAGCGCCGCGGCGTTCGACCTGATGACGAAGACGTGGTCGGGTCTGCCCGACATGACCACCGGCCGGCACGGCCTGGCCGTCGACGCCGTGGAGAAGTCCGTGTATGCGATCGGCGGGTCCACCGCCGTAGGCGACGGGCAGCTCACCTCGTCGGCCGAAGCGCTGAAGCTGCCGGCGCGCAGGATCCAGCCGGCGGCGCAGTGGCGCTCGCTGCCCGACGCACCGACGCCCCGACTGATGATGGCCTGGGCCGTCCAGGGCGACAAGATCTGGATCGTGGGCGGCCTGCGCAACGGCGCGGCGCTGCAGACCGTCGAGAGCTACGACCCGCGCACCGGCGCCTGGCAGACCGGTCCGCCGCTGCCCATCCCGCTGCATCACGCGACGGCGGCGACCTACCGCGGCGAAGTCGTCGTGCTCGGCGGCGCCAGCGATCAACTCGCCGACGCGTCGGACAAGGTGTTCGCGCTGCGCGGCGGCAACTGGGTCGAACTGCCGCATCTCACCCACGCGCGCGCCGCGCCGGCCGCGGCGGTGGTGGGCGACAAGCTCATCGCGGTCGGTGGCCAGAACGCCAAGCAACTCGTTCCGCAGACCGAGGTCTTCGACGGCAGTTCGTGGAAGGACGCCGCCGACATGCCCACGCCGCGCGAACATCTGGCCGCCGTCTCGGACGGCACCTACCTGTACGCGATCGGCGGGCGGTTCCTCTCCGCCGACAAGAACTCCGCGGCCAATGAGCGGTTCGACCCGCAGTCGGGCGCCTGGACCAAGCTGGTGGGCATGCCCACCCCGCGCGGGAGCTACGGCGCGACCTACATCGACGGCCGCATCGTGGTCGCCGGCGGCGAGGAACCGACGATGGTCCTGAACGTGGCCGAGATGTACGACATCGCCGACGGGAAGTGGAGCACCCTGCCCCCGATGCCCACGGCGCGCCACGCGGAAGTGGTGGCGACGGTCGGAAACACCGTCTACTGCATCGGCGGAGCGAACCGGCCGACCCACGAGGGCCCGATCGCCACGGTCGAGGCGCTCGACTTCATGTAGCAGTGGTGACCGCGCGCACTCCGCTCAGTCGCCTGGCGCGGGCGATGCGCTCAGCATTGCGCGGACATCGGGGCAATAGGTGGAATGGGCAACGCTCACCATGGATGCGACCTCTTTGAGCGACACCTTCCGCGAATCCAAATTCGGGTGGATGGCCTGGGCGATCTGATCATACGAGTAGCCCCAGGCGATGTCGTCGCAGATGAGACGCCCCATCGTGGTGAGAGGAACGTCGTGATCGGCCGGCCAGGTAAGACCGAGGGTGTGCAGCCGGGCCAAGTAGGCGTCGTCGGCAGCGTCGGCGCTCGCCGTGCCCGGGTTCATCAACACCACGGCCCCGGCCATCATGGGGACGGTCAGACCGGCGAGCCGGCGCGGTGAGAACATCTCTGTGCTTCCTTTCCCGTGGTGCAACCGAAACACCAAGCGGCTGAAGTGGATTACGAGTTTGCTCGCCTCACCAGGAGACACCGGGGAGAGCGGAAGGAGCGTTGCGCGTGAGTGCAACAACCATGCTAAGCAAACTAGACGAAGCGGTTACGTGTGTCAGCCTTGGCGACATTTGCATTTGATATGTGTTGAGCCCAGCGCAAACACATCACCGAATCGCGGGCAGGCCCGATTCGCCTCCAGCGGAGTTGGCAATCAGAGCCAGGTGTCCTGGTTGGTGGTGGTGAGGAACGCCTCCAGGTCGTCGCGCCACTGCGCCGGGGTGGTCTTGTCCGGTTCGATCCCGGTGTATTCGCCGCGATAGAACAGCAGCGGGCGGGGCTTGATCTTGGGTGCCTCCGACAGCGACTGCACCGCGCCGAACACCACGAAGTGATCGCCGCCGTCGTGCACGGACGCCACCGTGCAGTCGATGTGGGCCAGCGAACCGTCGATGATCGGCGAGCCGAGTTCCGAAGGGTGCCAGTCGATCCCGGCGAACTTGTCGGGCTCCTTCGATCCGAACCGCGCCGACACGTCCTTCTGCTTCTCTCGCAGCACGTTGACGCAGAACCGGCCGGTGGCCTCGATCGCCTGCCAGGACCGCGACACCTTGGTGGGGCAGAACAGCACCAACGGCGGGTCCAGCGACAGCGCCGCGAACGACTGGCAGGCGAAGCCGACCGGAACGTCGTCGTGCACCGTGGTGATGATCGTGATACCGGTGCAGAACTGGCCCAGCACCTGGCGGAAGGCCCGCGGATCGATCGGTGCAGACATGACTATCCGCGGGCGCCGACGGTGAAGTCGTGGCCCCACAAACTCACGGCGGTACTTTCCCGGGCCACCCAGTCGTTGTCCTCGACTTGCCTTCCCTCGCAGCCGAATTCGATGTCGAACCCGCCGGGCGTCTTCATATAGAACGAGAGCATCAAGTCGTTGACGTGCCGGCCCAGCGTGGCCGACATGGGCACCTTGCGGCGCAACGCCCGGTCCAGGCACAGCCCCACGTCGTCGGCGTTCTCGACCTCCATCATCAGGTGCACGATGCCGCTGGGCGTCGGCAGCGGGAGGAAGGCCAGGCTGTGGTGACGCGGGTTGCAGCCGAAGAACCGCAGCCACGCGGGCGCGCCGTCCGCGGGCCGGCCGACCACCTGCGGCGGCATCCGCATCGAGTCGCGCAGCTTGAAGCCGAGCACGTCGCGGTAGAAGTGCAACGCCTCGTCGTCGTCGCGGGTGGACAACACCACGTGGCCCAGCCCCTGCTCGCCGGTGACGAACTTGTGCCCGTACGGGCTGACCACGCGGCGGTGCTCCAGCGCGACCCCGTGGAACACCTCCAGGCAGTTGCCCGACGGGTCGGAGAATCGGATCATCTCGGCGACCCGGCGATCCGCCAGCTCGGCCGCGGTGGCCTCCTTGTAGGGCACACCCTCGACGTCGAGCCGGTTCCGGATCTCTTGCAGGCCTTCGGCGTTGGCGCACTCCCAGCCGGCCTCCATCAGGTGGTCACGCTCGCCCGGCACGATGACCAGCCGGGCCGGGAAATCGTCCATGCGCAGGTACAGCGCACCCTCGGTGTTGCCTTTGCCCTCGACCATGCCGAGCACCTTCAGGCCGAATTCACGCCAGGCCGCCATGTCGGTGGCCCCGATGCGGAGATAGCCCAGCGAACGGATGCTCATCACGCGCCTCCAAGGAAATCAACGGTCAACTTGTTGAACTCGTCGAACTTCTCCACCTGCGCCCAATGCCCACACTGCCCGAAAACGTGGAGTTGCGCACGCGGAATGGTCTTGAGCGCCACCAGCGCGCCGTCGAGCGGGTTGACCCGGTCCTCCCGGCCCCAGATCAACAGCACGGGCTGGCGCAGCCGGTGCACCTCGCGCCACATCATGCCGAGCTCGAAATCGGCTCCGGCGAAAGACATTCCCATCGCCCGGGTCGCGGTCAACGATTCCGGCGTGCTGGCCAGCGCGAACCGCTCGTCGATCAGCTGCGGCGTGATCAGCTTCTGGTCGTAGACCATGACCCGCAGGAAGGCCTCGAGGTTCTCCCGGGTCGGTTCGGCGGAGAACTTCCCCAGCCGCTTGACGCCCTCGGTCGGATCGGGGGCGAACAGGTTGATGCTCAGCCCGCCCGGCCCCATCAGCACGAGCCGCCCGGCCCGGTCCGGGTAGTCCAGGGCGAACCGGACCGCGGTGCCCCCGCCCAGCGAATTGCCCACCAGCGGAACGCGTCCCAGCTCGAGCTGGTCGAAGAGGCCCTTGAGCGCCCGCGCCGCGTAGTGGTTGAACTGGCCGTGCTCGGCGCGCTTGTCGGAAAGCCCGTAACCGGGTTGGTCGACGGCCAGCACGTGGAACCGCTGCGCCAGCACCGGGATGTTGCGCGAGAAGTTCGTCCAGCTCGCCGCGCCCGGACCCCCGCCGTGCAGCAGCACCACCGTCTGGTCGTTGCCGACCCCGGCCTCGTGGTAGTGCAGCTTGAGCGGTCCGTCGACATCGACCTCGGCGAAGCGCGACGTGGACTCGAACGTCAATTCCCCCGTTGTTGCCGTCACGGCTAGACCATGGTGTCGCCGGGCGGCAACCCGAACTCGTTGTTCCCGAAGATCTGGTAGGCCCGCTCGGGGTCATTGGCAGCGTGCACCCGGCCGGCGTGCGCGTCGCGCCAGAACCGTTGCACCGGTTGGTCGTTGCCGAGGGCGGTGGCGCCGGAGGCCTCGAACAGCCGGTCGATCGACGCGATCGCGCGCCCGGTCGCCCGCACCTGGTCGCGGCGCGCGCGGGCGCGCAGCTCGAAGGGGATCTCCTTGCCGGCGGACAGCAGCGCGTACTCGTCGGCGACGTTGCCGCTCAACTGGCGCCACGCCGCATCGATGTCGCTGGCCGCCTCGGCGATGCGCACCTTGGCGAACGGGTCGTCCTTGGCCTTCTCGCCGGCGAACGCCGCGCGCACCCGCTTGCCCTGGTGCTCTACGTGCGCGTCGTACGCCCCGTAGGCCATGCCGACGATCGGCGCCGAGATGGTGGTGGGATGCATTGTGCCCCAAGGCATCTTGTAGACCGGGGCGGTGTTGGTCTGGTACCCGCCGGCGGTGCCGTCGTTCATCGCCTTGTAGGACAGGAAGCGGTGCCTGGGCACGAAGACGTCCTTGACGACCACGGTGTTGCTGCCGGTGCCGCGCAGACCGACGACATGCCACACGTCGTCGATGCGGTACTCGCTGCGGGGGATCAGGAAGCTGCCGAAGTCGACCGGGCGGCCGTCCTTGATCACCGGGCCGCCCAGGAAGGCCCACGTGGCGTGGTCGCAGCCCGACGACCAGTTCCAGGAACCGTTGACCAGATATCCGCCGTCGGTGACCACGCCGGCGCCCATCGGGGCGTACGAGGACGAGACCCGCACGTTGGGGTCGTCGCCCCAGACCTCCTCCTGCGCCTGCTGGTCGAACAACGCCAGGTGCCAGTTGTGCACGCCGATGATGGAGCTCACCCAGCCGGTGGAACCGCACGCGCTGGCCAGCCGCCGCACCGCCTCGTAAAACAGGGTCGGATCGCATTGCAGCCCGCCCCACTGTTCGGGCTGCAGCAGGGTGAAGAAGCCGATGTCCTGGAGATCCTGAACGGTCTCGTCGGGCAGCCGCCGCAAATCCTCCGTCGCCTGAGCGCGCTCCCTGATCCGCGGCAGCAGATCATCGATGTCAGCCAAAACCGACTGCGCGTCACGCTGTTGAATGGACGTCACTTAAGTTTGCCTCCTGAGAGTGCGGACTTACACCAGAGACTAGAACACGTTCCGATTTGTGTCGAGCAGGGTATTCCTGCGGCTGGTAGCGATATGGATCCGGTTTTCTGTAACATGTTCTAGTTGTGACGAGAGGGAGGATGGGTCTTGGCCGAGGCCAATCTCGACGAGCCACTCGGTGACCACGTCCTTGAACTGCAGATCGCCGAGGTCGTCGCCGAGACCGACGACGCGCGGTCGCTGGTGTTCGCGGTGCCCGACGAGCCGGGTGACCCCGACATCCCGCCCGAGCGGCTGCGCTACGCGCCGGGCCAGTTCTTGACGCTGCGCATCCCCAGCGAGCGCACCGGCTCGGTGGCCCGCTGCTACTCGCTGTGCAGTTCGCCGTTCACCGACGATGCGCTGACCGTCACGGTCAAGCGGACCGCGGACGGGTACGCATCGAACTGGCTGTGCGAGCACGCCCGGGCCGGCATGCGGATCCACGTGCTGGCCCCGTCCGGCACTTTCGTGCCGAAAACGCTCGACGACGACTTCCTGCTGATGGCCGCGGGCAGCGGGATCACCCCGATCATGTCGATCTGCAAGTCGGCCCTCGCCGAGGGCGGCGGCCAGGTGACCCTGCTGTACGCCAACCGCGACGAGAAGTCGGTGATCTTCTCCGACGCGCTGCGCGAATTGTCCGCCAAGCATCCCGACCGGCTCACGGTCGTGCACTGGCTGGAATCGCTGCAGGGGATGCCGAGCGTCGCGGCGCTGGCAAATCTCGCCGCCCCCTACACCGATCGGCCCGTGTACATCTGCGGGCCCGGACCCTTCATGGACGCCGCCCGCGAGGCGCTGGAATCGCTGAAAGTGCCTGCCGCGCAAGTGCACATCGAGGTGTTCAAGTCGCTGGACTCCGACCCGTTCGCGGCGGTGAAGATCGACGACACCGCCCCGGGCGACCAGCCGCCCGCCACCGCCGTGGTGCAGCTGGACGGGGAAACCCACACCGTGTCGTGGCCGCGCAACGCCAAACTGCTCGACGTGCTGCTGGCGAAGGGCCTCGACGCGCCGTTCTCCTGCCGCGAGGGCCACTGCGGCGCGTGCGCGTGCACCTTGCGCAGCGGCAAGGTGAGCATGGAGGTCAACGACGTGCTCGAGCAGCAGGACCTCGACGACGGCCTGATCCTGGCCTGTCAATCCCACCCCGAATCTGATTCGGTAGAAGTCACCTACGACGAGTAGTGGCGGGATTAGGTTCACCGTTAGGGTTGGCGAACCGAGAGGGGAGCAGCATGAACCGGCTGATGACGGGGATGACGGTCGTCGGATCGGCGTTGGCGTTGCTGCCCGCCCCCGCCGCCGGCGCGGCCAGCAACACCGCGACCACGTTGTTCCCGCTGGACGGACCCAACCAGCTGGAGACGCGCACCGTCCTCAATTGCTTCAAGTCCGACGGCCACTGCGACTTCACCGCCGGAGCGGACATGCTGACCCCCGACGGGGTGACCGGCTTCCCGCCCGGGCTGTGGGCCCGCCAGACCACCGAGATCCGTTCGTCGAACCGGCTGGCCTACCTGGACGCGCACGCCACCGGCCAGTACGAGCGGGTGATGAAGTCCATGGGATCCGACGAGATCACCACCGTCTACTTCGGCGAGGGCCCGCCGGACAAGTACCAGACGACGGGCCGCATCGACTCCACCGATTGGCAGACGGGCCAGCCCAAAACCGACAACAACGTCATCGTCTGCACCCACATCCAGGTGGTCTATCCCGGGGTCAACACCACCTCACCCAGCACCTGCGCCCAGACCACGTTCTCCTAGGGCCGCGTGGGTTCACGGATCCGGCTGGACCGTCGGTCAAGGCACTGGGCTTTGAGTTAACTGCCGTGTTGGGCAATGCCACGAAGTGACCGCGCGATCCGCCCGGTGGCCCAGAGCCCGTAGAGGGCGGCGCGTTTGGAGACCAGACCTGACACGGGGGCGAGGACGACGTGCCGCATGCCGGCGTCGCCGAAGGCCCGAAGCCTGGCGACCACCTGGTCGGGGGCGCCCCACAGGAGCGGGCCCTCGCTGACCAGGTCGTCGGGCACCGCGGCGATCGCCGCGTCCATCGTCGCCCGGTCGTAGTCGCCGGGCACGAAGTCGACGAGCGGGTTGAAGTGTTCGCCAAAGGGGTGCACGGTCCCGGCTTGGCGCCACAGGTCGCTGGGCGCCATCAGTCCCAACGACCTGATGACCTTCGTCCTGAGCATGGCTCGCGCCTCGCGCTCGGTGGGTGCGATCACCGCGAACCGGTGCAGCGCAGGGGTGATCGAGGCCGGGTCACGCCCCGCCTCGCCGGCCGCGGCTCGCACCGTCGCGAGCTTGTCCGCGTATTCGCGCGGCGACACTACCGCGGTGGGGTACCACCCGTCGCCGTAGCGTCCGGTCAGTGCAAGCATCCGCGACCCGTGTCCGGCGATCCAGATCTCCGGAGCCCTGCCAGGTGCGGGTTTGAGATCCATCGGCGCGCGCTCGAGCCGAAAATGCCTGCCCGAGAACGTGATCGGCCCTCGCTGCGACAGGCAGAGCCGGATGATTTGCAGGGCCTCCTCCAGGCGGCCGACCGGCCCGGTGGGGTCCAGCCCGTAGGGGTCGATGTTCATCCGTTCGCCGGCTCCGATGCCGAGGATGGGTGCGCGCTTGGTCAGATGGGAAAGGGTCATGATGGCTTGCGCGATCAGGACGGGGTGCCGCCTGATCGACTCGGTCACCCCCACGCCCAGGCGCATACGGCCCACGCGCGACGCGAGGAAACCGAACAGCACTTGATAGTCGAAGAACTCGTGCGGGGTCGGGTGCTGCGCGGCGAGCCACGTCAGCTGCCGGTCCCAGATGACGCTGGGGAAGACGTTCTGGAAGTGATCGATGAGCATGACGGAGTCCAGCCGCATCGCGCGGGCTCCGACGAGATAGGCGCGAGTGGCACCGAGCGGGGGCTGGGTGCCGAGCTGCAGGCCGACCGCGATCCCCGAACCGGTCACGACGGCCTCACCCGATGAGACCGGGACGAACCCGGTTGCCGGTGCCCGGTGACGGTCTTGTAGATCTCGAACCAGCCGACACCAACGACTCCGGCGACGACGGCCACACCCCATTGACCGGGCGTGATCTGACCGAACTTGAACGCGTGGCGCAAACCCGGAACGGACAGCACGACAACGAGAAGCGCGGTGGCCCCGCCCAGGACCCATTTGAGCGTTGGGTTGCGGCGCTGCTGAAACGCCCGCCACACCGGCAGCCGCCACGAGCGATTCACCAAGATCAGCGCCAGGTTGCTCACGACGAGCGTGGCGAACGTGATCGAGCGCACGACGTCGTCCGACTGTCCGGTCAGCACGGCCCACACGTAGACCGCCGCGGTGGCGGCCAGCGCCGACAATCCTTGCAGCGCGGCGATGGTCAGTACGCGCCGGCCGAACATCGGCTCGTGCAGCCCGCGTGGTGGTTGTCGCATGATCGCGGGATCGATCTGCTCCGCCTCGAAGACCACCGAGCAGGCGGGGTCGATGATGAGTTCCAGGAACGCGATCTGCACGGGGAGCAGGACCAGTGGCCAGTGCGCCACGAATACGGGGATCAGTGACATGCCGACGATCGGCAGGTGCACCGCGATGACGTAGGCCATCGCTTTGCGAAGGTTGTCGAAGATGCCCCGGCCCTGACGTATCCCGCCCACGATGGAGGTGAAGTCGTCGTCGGTGATCACCAGGGCGGCCGATTCGCGCGCGACGTCGGTGCCGTGCGCTCCCATCGCGATGCCGATGTCGGCGGCCCGCAGCGCGGGGGCGTCGTTGACGCCGTCGCCCGTCATCCCGACGACCTCGTCGTTGGCCTGCAGCGCCCGCACCAGCGCAAGCTTCTGGTCGGGAACCATCCGAGCGAACACGCTCACCGAGCGAATGCGTTCCGCCAATTCATCTTCGGGGATCGTGCCGAGATCGGAACCGGTGATGCAGCCGGCGGCATGGTCGAGGCCGATTTCGCGCGCGATGGCCAGGGCCGTCCCGGGGTAGTCGCCGGTGATCATGATCGTCCGTATCGCCGCGCTGCGGCATTCCTCGACGGCGGCGGCTACGCCGGGGCGGACCGGGTCGTGCAGGCCGACGAGACCGAGGAATTCGAAGTCGAAGTCATGCTGTTGCGTGGGCAGTGCGCTGTCGGCGTCGAATCCCGCGCGCGCGACCGCCAGCACCCGCTGGCCGTCGGCGGTGGCCTGTTCGACCTGAGCGGCCACCGACGCCAGCCGTTCGGCGCCCAGGTGACACAGATCGGCGATCGCCTCCGGGGCGCCCTTGGCGGCGATCACATAGCGTTCCCCGTCAGGTGAGCGCCAGACGTGCGACAGGGCCAAAAGGCCTTCGGAGAGCGGATATTCGCGGACCAGCTCCCAGTCGTCGTGCAGATGCGCGGTGCCGGAAAGGTATTTCGCGCCAAGATCCTTGAAGGCCTTGTCCATCGGATCGAACGGATCGATGGGTGAGGCGAGCACCGAGAACTCCGCGATTGTGTGGAACGCCTCCGGCAATGGTTGGCCATCGCAGGTGAAAGTTCGCCCGCCGGCGATCAGCTGCCGCACCGTCATTTGGTTCATGGTCAGGGTGCCGGTCTTGTCCACGCACAGCACGGTCGCCGATCCCAGCGTCTCGACCACGGGGGGCCGGCGCGTCAGCACATGCTTGCGCGACATCCGCCAGGCACCCAGCGCCATGAAGACGGTCAGCACAACGGGGAACTCTTCGGGCAGCAGCGCCATCGCGGTCGCGATGCCGGCGAGTAGCCCGGCCAGCCAATTGCCCCGGGTCAACCCGTAGACCACCACCACGGCCGCCGCGGCGGCCATCCCGAAGACCGCCAGAACCCTTACCAGCCTGTTGATTTCGCGCTGCAGCGGCGTGCGTTGCGGCTCGATGGTCCGCAGGGCCGCGCCGATCTTGCCCAGCTCGGTGCCCGCGCCGATGGCCTTGGCGACCGCCATGCCATGGCCTTTGACCACCAGGGTGCCCGAGAAGACCCACGGCGTCGCGTCCCCGCCCGCATGCCCCATCGGCGCCGACATGGCGGAAGAGTCCACCGCGACCTTTCGCACCGGCACGGACTCACCCGTCAGCGCCGATTCGTCAACCGAGAAGTTGGCACAGTCCACCAGCACGGCGTCGGCCGGCACCCGGTCGCCCTCGGCCAGCATCAGCAAGTCACCACGGACGACGTCCCTGCCCGCTACGCGTCGCTGCACCCCGTCGCGCATGACCAGCGCCCGGGGTGACGAGAGGTCCCGCAGCGCGGCCAGCGCCCGCTCGGTCTTGTGCTCCTGGTAGATCGAGATCACGATCACCACGACGACGAACGCCATCAACATCACGCCGTCGAGCGGCTCGGCCAGCAGGAAATTGACCAGGCCGGCACCGAGCAGAAGCAACAGCATGGGCTCGCGGATCACGTCCCACGCCTCACGGAAGATGTTGCGCTGCTTGGCTGTCGGCAACTCGTTGGGGCCATCGACCGCCAGCCGGCGTGCGGCCTCCTCCGACGTCAGCCCAAGGGTGGTCGCATCAGCTGTCAGCGACACGTGATGCCCTGCCCCCGTCGTCGCTTGTGCAAGACCACGGCACGTCGCGCACCCACGACACGGCTCCCTTCCTCGCACCGGCGTTTGACACCCAGTAGAGCGACCGCTTGACGGGCCCGGCCAGGGCCGAAAGGCCCCCACACGAACACGCTCCACGAGATTACCGGCGCGGGCGCCCGATGAGCTGGCCGCGGCGCGCGCATAGCCGTGGCCATGCGCCGGAAAACCGGTCGCCTGCATACACTTCTGGCGGTCAGCGGCTCTCGCCGAGGACTTCGGTCTCTAGCCCCGGCGTACCGGATGGCCGAAACTGTTCTGGCGATGCGCGCGACCGGGCCGATGGCGAACATCGGGCGGCGCGAGCGATCCGCCCGGACTGACGATGGGTGATCACATGAAGGTCAGCCTCACGGGGACGCAGCAGACCGCGCTGGTCACCCTCTACGGCAAGGCGCTGGACAGCCGCCGGCCCGATTCCATCCTCGGCGACCGCGAAGCCGATCGCGCCGTGCGGCGCCTCGACTACGACTTCGGCGACTTGCGCATGCGCCCTCGCGATCAACAATCCTCCGCGATGCGCTCCAAGGCCTACGACCGGCGGGTCATGCGATTCCTCGACGGTCACCCCGATTGCGTCGTCTTGCATCTGGGCTGCGGACTCGACACCCGGGCCTACCGGGTCAACCCGCCGGCCACCGTCGACTGGTATGACATCGACCTGCCCGACGTCATCGCACTGCGGCGAAAGCTGTTTGATCCGCGGCCCGGGCTGCACGTTGTCTCCGCCTCGATCACCGACCCGGAGCTGCTCGGCGGGATCGCCGCCGACCGGCCGGTCCTGGTTGTCGCCGAGGGGCTGACGCCATATCTGCGTCGCACCGACGGCCTGGCGATGCTGCGGCGCATCGTCGGGCACTTCCCCGCGGGTCTATTGCTTTTCGATGGCTACAGCCGCGCGGGAGTGTGGCTGCTGCAGCGTTATCCGCCGGTGAGAGCCTCAGGCGCGCAGCTCGATTGGAGCATCGGCGACCCGCGCGAACTCGAAAGGGCGGTGCCGGGGCTGGTGTTCGACGGCGAATGGTGGGTCGCCGATGCGGAAGACATCAAGCGGCACTTCTCACCGATGTACTGGCACGTGATGCAGATCCTGTTCCACATCAGCCCGATCAGGCGACTCGGGCGCGGCCTGCAATACCACTTCGGACCGAACGCCGGCGGGCAGAGCGCCGTTGGGCCCGGGCGGCGCTAGCGCGGCAGGCCGAGGAGCCGCTCGGCGGCCACGGTGAGCAGGATCTGCTCGGTGCCGCCGGCGATGGTCAGGCAGCGGGTGTTCAAGAAGTCGTACACCGCGTGGTTGCGGACCAGCCCGCCGCCCTCGGAGACGTCCATCATGTACTCGGCCAGCGCCTGCCGGTAGCGCACACCGATGAGCTTGCGGACGCTGGACTGCGCGCCCGGGTCCTGCCCGCCGACGGCGAGCTGGGCGATCCGCTGGTCCAGCAGCGCACCGGTCTGGGCGATCACGATCAACCGGCCGAGCCGATCCTGCTGCGCGGCGTCGAGGTCGAGCTTCGCCAGCACCCTGAGCAGCTCCTCCATCGGGTTGCCCAGCGCGGTGCCGGTGGCCATCGCGACGCGCTCGTTGGCCAGCGTGGTCCGCGCCAGCCGCCAGCCGTCGTTCACCGCGCCGACCACGAGCTCGTCGGGGACGAACACGTTGTCCAGGAAGACCTCGTTGAACAGCGAGTCGCCGGTGATCTCGCGCAGCGGCCGGATCTCGATGCCGGGCGAGCGCATGTCGACGATGAAGTAGGTGATGCCCTTGTGCTTCGGCGCGTCGGGATCGGTGCGGGCCAGGCACACACCCCAGCGCGCCTTGTGCGCCGCCGACGTCCAGACCTTCTGCCCGGTGAGCAGCCAGCCGCCCTCACCCCGCACCGCCTTGGTACGCAGCGACGCCAGGTCCGAGCCGGCTCCCGGCTCGGAAAACAGCTGGCACCACAGGAATTCACCGCGCAGGGTGCCCGGCACGAAGCGCTCGATCTGCTCGGGGGTGCCGTGCTCGAGGATGGTCGGCGCCGCCCACCAGCCGATCACCAGGTCCGGGCGGACCACGCCGGCCGCCGCCATCTCCTGATCGATCAGCAGCTGTTCGGCCGGTGACGCGGCGCGCCCGTGCGGAGCCGGCCAGTGCGGCGCCTGCAGCCCGGCCTCGGCGAGCGCCGCCTGGCGCTTCTCCTCGGGCAGCGCGGCGACCTCAGCGATGGCCGCGGCGATCGCCGCACGCTGGCCCTCGACGTCGGTGAGGTCGATTCCCAGCCGCCGCCGCACGCCGGCCTGGGTCAGTTCGGTGATGCGGCGCAACCAGCGCTCGGCGCCGCCCAGGAAGCGTCCGATGGCGTGCGCCCGGCGCAGGTACAGGTGGGCGTCGTGCTCCCAGGTGCAGCCGATGCCGCCGAGGACCTGGATGCAGTCCTTGACGTTGGCCTTGGCGGCGGCGATGCCGATGCTCGCGGCCAATGCGGCCGCGATCGAAAACTGCTCGGGATCGGACTCCGCGGCGGCGCGGGCGGCGTCGGCGGCGGCCACCTCCGCCTGCTCGGCGCGGCACAGCATCTCGGCACACAGGTGCTTGACGGCCTGGAAGCTGCCGATCGGCTTGCCGAACTGCTCGCGGACCTTGGCGTAGTCGACGGCGGTGTCCAGTGACCACCGCGTCACGCCGGCGGCCTCGGCCGCCAGCACGGTCGCCGCCAGCTCCTCGACCCGCGCCGGCGACGGGGCGATCACGGTGGCCGGTGCCGACGTCAACACCACCCGGGCGAGCGGCCGGGAGAAGTCGGTGGCCTCCAGCGGCTCGATCTGCACGCCTTGCGAGGCGGTGTCGACCAGCAGCCACTTGCCGTCGGCGGGCAGCAGCAGGACACCACCGTCGGCGGCGCCCAACGCCCACGGCAGGACACCCGACACGCGCGAGCTGTCGGCGTCGAACTGGGCGTCACCTTCCAGCGCCAGCCCGGCGAAGCGTTCGCCGGCGGCCAGCTGCCCCAGCAGTTCGGGATCGGTGACGACGAGCGTCGCCAGCGCGGTGGTCGCCACCGGGCCGGGCACCAGCGCCTTGGCCGCTTCCTCGACCATCGCGCACAGATCCTCGACGCTGCCGTCCGCGCCGCCGTGCTCCTCGGGGATCGCGACACCGAAGATGCCCAGCTCGGCCAGGCGGGCGAAGACCGGGCGCCACGCGTCCGTGTCGCCCCGCTCGACCTCGCGGATTGCCGTCGTCCCGCCGGGCCCCGACGTGGCGTTGCGGGCCCAGTCGCGCACCAGGGCGCGCGCGGCGAACTGCTCGTCTGTGACGGTCGCTACCACCCTCGGGACCTCCGCGTCCTTCGACTCGACGTGACCTGGGGCCTACGACCCCTAGCTCTCGATTGTCCTGTCTGCCTCGGGTCGCTGCGCAACCCGACCACGTCGCAGACTAGAACGTGTTCTAATAGTGCCAGCGATCGACCGTCAAGTCGAACGCCATCGCAGCAGCACACGCGGCTGTCCCGGCGGTACGGAGGTGGGAAATTCACACTCAGCATGCGTATCGTTTGCAAGCGAGCCGCCAGGAACAGGAGCAACCCCGCAGATGCCAGCCAGTGCCAACTCGAAGGCCACCTCGAGCCGCGCTTCTGACTCGCAGCCGCGCGAGGTGATGAACGTGGCGGTGCTGGCCGAGTCCGAACTCGGCTCTGAGGCCCAGCGGGAGCGGCGCAAGCGCATCCTGGACGCCACCATGGCCATCGCGTCCAAGGGTGGCTATGAGGCGGTTCAGATGCGTGCCGTCGCGGACCGCGCCGACGTCGCGGTGGGCACCCTGTACCGGTATTTCCCGTCGAAGGTGCACCTGCTGGTTTCGGCGCTGGGCCGCGAATTCAGCCGCATCGACGCCAAGACCGACCGCTCGTCGGTCGCCGGGGGCACGCCGTTTCAACGGCTGAACTTCATGGTCGGCAAGCTCAACCGGGCCATGCAGCGCAATCCCCTGCTCACCGAGGCCATGACGCGTGCCTATGTGTTCGCCGACGCCTCGGCGGCCAGCGAGGTCGACCAGGTCGAGAAGCTCATCGACTCCATGTTCGCCCGGGCCATGGCGGACGGGGAGCCGACCGAGGACCAGTACCACATCGCCCGGGTGATCTCGGACGTGTGGCTGTCCAACCTGCTCGCCTGGCTCACCCGGCGCGCCTCGGCGACCGACGTCAGCAAGCGCCTGGACCTGGCCGTGCGGTTGCTGATCGGGGACCAGAACGGCGGCTAGCGGCGATCGCAAGCGCGGCGTAGCCGGGCGCTGGGGGTACCCCCGCGAAGCTGGGGGACGGGTCGCCGCCATCAGGGCTAGGCGGGCGGACCGGCGGTGCGGCCCCGGATCAGCTCGGTGCCCAGGACCTCGGCGACGGGCAGGCCCGACCGCGGCGGACTCAACAACAGCTCACCGGCCCGGCGACCCTTTTGCAGGCTCGGCTGCGACACCGTGGTCAAGCCCCGGCCGACCGCGTCGGGCACCCCGTCGAAACCGGTGACGGTCATCTGCCCGGGCACGTAAATGCCATGTGCGCGAAGGTAATCCATGGCGGACAGGGCCAATATGTCCGCCGTGCACATCAGCGCGGTGATCCGCGGGTTGGCCTCCAGCGCCGCCTTGGCCGCGGCCCCACCCGAGTCCGGCAGGTGCTCGTAGCTCTCCACCACGGTCAGCGCGCCGGGGTCGACGCCGGCCGCCGTCATCGCCTCCCACACCCCGGTGATCCGTTCGCGCTGCACGTCGAAGGCCGGCGACCGTAACCGGTCGACGTCCACCAGCCCTTGCCGCCGGTCCCGGCCGAGCCGCATGGTCAGCAACCCGATCTCGCGATGCCCGAGGCCGAGCACGTAGTCCGCCAGCTCGCGCATCGCCGCCCGGTCGTCGATGCCCACCCGGGACACACCGGCGAGCCCCTTCGGCTGGTCGACCACCACGACCGGCAACCGGCGCTGCAGGACCACCTGCAGGTAGGGGTCGTCTTCGCAGACCGAATACACCACGAAACCGTCCACACCGGCGCCCAGCACCGCGCTCATCCCGTCCTCCATGCTGCGGCCGGGCCCGACGGCCACCAGCAGCAGCCCCTGCCCCAGCTCTTCGCAGGACTGGGCGACCCCTGCGACGAAGTCCCGGGCCGCCGGGTCGCTGAAGAAGTAGGTCAGCGGTTCGGCCATCACCAGGCCGACCGCGCCCGCCTTGCGGGTGCGCAGGGATCGCGCCACGGGGTCCGGACCGGGGTAGCCGAGCCGCTTGGCCGTCGCCAGCACGCGTTCGCGCAGGTCGGCGGAGAGTTGATCCGGCCGGTTGAAGGCGTTCGAGATCGTGGTGCGCGAAACCTTCAGTTCGTCGGCCAGCGATGCCAGAGTCGCACGCCGGCGCGGTGCGGGACCCACGTTCGGTGACGCTACAGCGGATCGACCGTCGCGCCTACGCGGCGGCCGACCGCCAGTTTGTAATGGAAACGATTTTCATTAGTATTGTGGGTCGGCCGGTCGGCCAGTGAGAGGATTTCGGACGTGCGCATGGCGCTCAAGCGGGGACGACGCGCGGTGCGTGATGCGCTGCGTTGGCTGCCTGCCGCGCTGGTCCTGCTGGGCGCCGCCGCGCTCACCGGCTGCGGCGGCACGGCGCACCCACGCGCGGCCACCGTCGTGGCCTCCACCGGCGTCTGGGGCAGCGTGGTGCTCGCCGTCACCGGCCGTCACATCCCGGTGAACTCCATCCTGACCGGGGCCGACACCGACCCGCACTCCTATCAAGCCAGCCCCTCGGATGCCGCGGCCATCGCCGACGCCACCCTGGTCGTGTACAACGGCGGCGGTTACGACCCCTGGGTCGAGCAGGTGCTGGCGGGGCATCCGGGCGTGCAATCGATCGGCGCCTACTCGTTCCTCAAGGGGGCCGGCGCGGGACAGCAGCCGGCCAACGAGCACGTCTTCTACAACCTCGGCGTCGCCAAGTCGGTGGCCTTCGCCGTCGCCGACCGCGTGGCCGCCATCGACCCGGCCCACGCCGCCGAGTACCGCGCCAACGCCGCCGAGTTCTGCCGCGGCGCGGACGCGATCGCCATCTCCGAACACGCCATCGCGAGCGCCTACCCCGGCACCCCGGTCATCTCGACCGAGCCGGTCGGCCACTACCTGCTGGCGGCCACCGGACTGGTCAACCGCACACCGCCCGCCTTCACCGCCGCCAACGAGAACGAGACCGATCCCTCGCCGGCCGACATGGCGTTCGTCCTCGACCTGATCAACCACCGCCAGGTGTCGGCGGTGCTGGTCAATCCGCAGACGTCCACCGCGGCGATCAACGGTGTGCGGGACGCCGCGCAGCGCTCGGGCGTGCCGGTGACCGAGGTGAGCGAAACCCTGCCCGC
Organism: Mycobacterium europaeum; assembly: GCF_034555895.2. Taxonomy (NCBI): domain Bacteria; kingdom Bacillati; phylum Actinomycetota; class Actinomycetes; order Mycobacteriales; family Mycobacteriaceae; genus Mycobacterium; species Mycobacterium europaeum. The sequence continues at coordinate 5,360,662 of NZ_CP157315.1, read as the reverse complement.
CGGAACCGATTACCTGACCTGGCAGCGCAACACGGTCAACCAGCTGCTGACCGCGCTGCAGTCGGGCCGGTCCGTGCAGCCATGACCCTCGATGCGGCCCGGGCCGTCGACCGCTACCCGGACACCGTCTCGCTGCGCGGTGCCCGGCTGGCGTTCGGGGACCGCGTGCTGTGGGACCACCTCGACCTGTCGGTGTCGCGCGGCGAGTTCATCGCGGTCCTCGGTCCCAACGGCAGCGGCAAGACGTCGCTGCTCAAGGTGCTGCTGGGGCAGCTGTCGCTGTCCGCCGGTGTCGCGCTGGTCGACGGAAAGCCGATGACCTCGGGCAGCGAACGCGTCGGCTACGTGCCGCAACACCGGCCGATGGACCACGACGTGATGCTTCGGGGACGCGACCTGGTTCGGCTGGGCTTCGACGGGCACCGGTGGGGCGGCCTGCCGCTGAGGGGCGCCGACCGGGCACGCCGCCGCGCGGCGGTGGCCGACGCGCTGCGGCAGGTCAACGCCGAGCACCTGGCGGACGTCCGGGTGGGCGTGATGTCGGGCGGGGAGTTGCAGCGGATCCGCATCGCGCAGGCGCTGGTGAGCGATCCGATGCTGCTGCTCTGCGACGAGCCGCTGCTGGCCCTGGACCCGGCGAACGCCAAGCTGGTGTCCGCACTGATCGACCGCCGCCGCCGCGAGGCGGCGACCACCGTCATCGTCGTGACCCACGACGTCAACGCGATCCTGCCGTACGTGGACCGGCTGGTGTATCTGGTCGACGGCCGATTCCGCATCGGCACCGTCGACGAGGTGATGACCACGGAGACGCTCTCCTTGCTGTACCGGGCCGACATCGAGGTGGTGAAGGTCAAGGACCGCTACGTGGTGGTGGGCGACACCAACGACGGTGCGCACCCGTGAACCACCGGCTCACCGACGTCCTTGCGCACCTGCTCGACTTCGACGTCACCGCGCACCTGCTCGGCCACGACTTCGTCCGCCAGGCGCTGCTCGCCGCCGCGCTGCTGGGACTGGTGGCGGGGCTGATCGGGCCGTTCATCGTGATGCGCCAGATGTCGTTCGCCGTGCACGGTTCCAGCGAATTGTCTTTGACCGGAGCGGCTTTCGCATTGCTGGTCGGGTTCTCGGTGGGGCTGGGAGCGCTGGTGGGCAGCGCACTGGCGGCCGCGCTGTTCGGCGTTCTGGGGCGGCGGGCCCGCGAACGCGACTCGGTGATCGGCGTGGTGCTGGCCTTCGGGCTCGGCCTGGCGGTGCTGTTCCTCTACCTCTACCCGGGCCGCACCGCGACCAGCTTCGCGTTGCTCACCGGTCAGATCGTCGGCGTCAGCTACACCGGGCTGACCATGCTGGCCCTGGTGTGCCTGCTCGTCATCGCGGTGCTGGGCATCTGCTACCGCCCGCTGTTGTTCGCCACCGTCGACCCCGACGTCGCCGCGGCCCGCGGCGTGCCCGTGCGCGCGCTGGGCATCGTGTTCGCCGCGCTGGTCGGTGTGGTGGCCGCCCAGGCCGTGCAGATCGTCGGGGCGCTGCTGGTGATGTCGTTGCTGATCACCCCGGCGGCCGCGGCCGCCCGCGTGGTGGCCTCGCCGGCGGCGGCGATGGTGGCCTCCGTCGTCTTCGCCGAGGTTTCCGCCGTCGGCGGCATCGTGCTGTCGCTGGCGCCCGGCGTCCCGGTGTCGGTCTTCGTCGCAGGCATTTCCTTCCTGATCTACCTGGTCTGCTGGCTGCTCGGGCGCCGGCGGGAAGTCGCCGCCTAAGCTTGTCGCCATAGACGGGCCCCGCGTCCGAAAGGCTGTGGTGCGTAGGCAAATCCCGATCCTGTTGCAGGCGGCGGTGTGCGGCCTGACGGCCGGCTGCACCACCATCGTCGGTGGTAGCGCCGCGCCCGCGGACACCCGCGGTCCGCTGCCGGGGGCACCGGTTGCCGTCACCGCCCTCGACGGGCTGCTGCTCGACGACAGCAAGCTCAACGAGATCGTGGGCGCGGGCATGCGGATCCGGTATCGCACGCAGGAGATGTGGGACTCGAGCCAGACGTTCAGCGACAAGAGCTGCTTGGCGATGGCCGGGCCGGCCCAGCAGGCCGTGTACGCGGACACCGGCTGGACCGCGGTGCGCGGCGAGCGACTGGACGACAGCTTCGACGACCCCAAGGTGCGCAACGGCTCCGTCAACCAGGCCGTGATCGCCTACCCCGCGGCCCGGCAGGCCAACGCGTTCTACGACGCCTCGGTCCGGAGGTGGTCCGCCTGTGCCAACCGCCGGTTCGTCGACCATCCCCCCGGCCAGCCCGAGATCGCGTGGGCCGTCGCCGATTCCCACAAGGTCGGCGGCACGCTCAGCACGTCCGAAGAGCAGGAGGGCAGCCAGGACGGCTGGCGGTGCCAGCGCGCGCTGACCGTGCGCAACAACATCGTCGTCGACGTGGCCGCCTGCGGCTCCTTCTTGTCCGGTGGGTCCGCGGTCGACGTCGCCCAACAGATCGCGGCCGGGGTCGTCACCCGCTAGGTGCCGGGGAAGACGACCGCCTCTGAAGGACGGCGCCGGCGCCGCCCCATAAGCTGGGCGGGTGGCCCGCATCGACCTCAACGCCGACCTGGGCGAGGGCTTCGGCGTCTGGCGCCTCGGCGATGACGACGCCATGCTGCGGATCGTCACCAGCGCCAACGTGGCGTGCGGATTCCATGCCGGGGATCCGGCCGGCCTGCTGCGGGTCTGCCGCTCGGCCGCCGAGCGCGGTGTTCGGATCGGGGCGCAGGTGAGCTATCGCGACCTGGCCGGCTTCGGCAGGCGCTTCATCGACGTCGCCGCCGACGACCTCGTCGCCGATGTGGTGTATCAGATCGGCGCGCTGCAGGCGATCGCGCGCGCGTCGGGCTCCGCGGTTTCCTACGTCAAACCCCATGGTGCGCTGTACAACACGATCGTGACCCACCGCGAACAGGCGGCCGCGGTCGCCGACGCGGTGCGAATGGTGGACCCGGCGCTGCCCGTGCTGGGCCTGGCCGGCTCGGCGTTTTTCGACGAGGCCGCGCGCCGCGGCCTGCGCACGGTGGCCGAGGCCTTCGCCGATCGCGCCTACCGGCCCGACGGCCAGTTGGTGTCGCGCCGCGAGCCCGGCGCGGTGCTGCACGACCCGGCGGCGATCGCCGAGCGCGTGCTGGGCATGGTGACCTCCGGCCGGGTCACCGGCGCCGGCGGCGCGTCCGTCCCGGTCGACGTGGAATCGGTTTGCGTGCATGGTGATTCGCCCGGTGCGGCGCAGATCGCCGCCGCCGTCCGCGATCGGCTGCAGGCCGCGGGTGTCGAGATCGGGGCGTTCGCCTGATGCGGCTCAAACTCGGCCGGCCCGACATCGCACGGTATGCGGACCGGTTCGACGCGCCCGCCGCCGAACCCGGCTCGCTGTCGGTGCTGTGGATGGGCGTGGCGACGCTGCTCGTCGACGACGGGTCGTCGGCGCTGCTGACCGACGGCTACTTCTCCCGGCCCGGCCTGGCCCGGGTGGCCGCCGGCAGGGTGGCGCCGGCGCCGGCCCGCGTGGACGGCTGCCTGGCCCGGGCCAAGGTGTCCCGGCTGGAGGCCGTGATCCCGGTGCACACCCACATCGACCACGCCCTGGATTCCGCGCTGGTGGCCGAACGCACCGGTGCACTGCTGGTCGGCGGTGAGTCGGCGGCCAATGTCGGGCGCGGACACGGGCTGCCCGACGAACGGATCGTCGTCGCCCAGAGCGGCGAGCCGATCACGCTGGGCGCCTACGACGTGACGCTGGTGGAGTCCCATCACTGCCCGCCGGACCGCTTCCCCGGCACCATCGACGCGCCGCTGACCCCGCCGGTCAAGGCCTCCGCCTACCGCTGCGGTGAGGCCTGGTCGGCGCTGGTGCACCACCGGCCGTCGGAGCGGCGGCTGCTGATCCAGGGCAGCGCCGGCTTCGTCGAGGGCGCGCTGGCCGGCCACCGCGCCGACGTCGTCTACCTGTCGGTCGGGCAGCTGGGGCTGCGGCCGCGGTCCTACCTGATCGACTACTGGACCGAGACCGTGCGCGCGGTGGGGGCGCGCCGGGTGCTCCTCATTCACTGGGACGACTTCTTCCGGCCGCTGTCGAAACCGCTGCGGGCGTTGCCCTATGCGGGCGACGACCTCGACGTGTCGGTCCGCATCCTCGACGAGCTGGCCGCGCACGACGGTGTCGCGCTGCACCTGCCGACGGTGTGGCGGCGCGAGGACCCCTGGGCGTGAAGCGGCCTTAAGACATTGACCCTGACACTTGCGCTGGCGCTGCTCGCTGCCGTCCTGGCGTTCGCGGTGGTGCGTCCGCAGGGCCTGCCGGAGGCGGTGGCGGCCGTTCCCGCGGCGCTCGTCCTGGTCGCGGTCGGCGCCATCTCGGTGCGCCAGGCGGCCGACGAGGTGGCCGGGTTGTCGGGGGTGGTCGGGTTTTTGGGCGCGGTGCTGGTGCTGGCCAAGCTGTGCGACGACGAGGGCCTGTTCGAGGCCGCGGGCGCCGCGATCGCGCGCGGCCGCGTCGGGTCGGGCGGCCTGCTGCTGCGGGTGTTCGTCATCGCCTCCCTGATCACCGCCGTGCTGAGCCTGGACACCGCGGTGGTGTTGCTGACGCCGGTGGTGCTGGCCGCCGTCCGCCGGCTGAAGACACCGGTGCGGCCGTACGCCTATGCCACCGCGCACCTGGCCAACGGCGCCTCCCTGCTGCTGCCGGTGTCGAACCTGACCAACTTGCTGGCGTTCCACACCGCCGGCCTGTCGTTCACGCGGTTCACCCTGTTGATGGCCTTGCCGTGGCTGGGCGCGGTGATCACGCTGTACGCGATATTCCGCTGGTTCTTCGCGGGCGACCTGCGTGTGCAGCCCGAACCGGAGGACGACGGGCAGGCGCCGCGGCCGCCGGTGTTCGTGTTGGTGGTCGTCGGGCTGACGCTGGCCGGGTTCGCGGTGGCCCAGTCCGTCGGGGTGGCCCCGGCCTGGGTGGCGCTCGCCGGCGCCGCCGCGCTGGCCGTGCGCAGCCTGAACCGCGGGCACACCTCGGTGGTGGACATCGCGCGCTCGGTGCACGTGTCGTTCCTGGTGTTCGTGCTGGCGCTCGGTGTCGTGGTGCGGGCGGTCATGGTCAACGGCATGGACAGGGCGATGTCGGCGGTGCTGCCGTCCGGTTCGACGCTGCCCGCGCTGCTGGCCATCGCCGCGGTGGCCGCCGTGCTGGCCAACGTGGTGAACAACCTGCCCGCCACCCTGGTGCTGCTGCCGCTGGTCGCCCCGAGCGGGCCGGTCGCCATCCTGGCCGTCCTGCTCGGGGTGAACATCGGACCGAACCTGACCTACGTCGGTTCGCTGTCGAACCTGTTGTGGCGGCGCGTGCTTCGCCAGCACGATGTCGATGCCGGCGTCGGGGAATACACCCGGCTCGGGCTGTGCACGGTGCCCGTGTCCCTGGTGGTCGCGGTGGTCGCGCTGTGGGCGTCGGCGCGCCTGCTCGGCGGCTAACCGCGGTGGTAGGCCGGCGGCAGCGGCATTCCGAGTTCGGCCATCACGCCGCGCAGCAGCGTCGGGAAGTCGGTGATGAGTCCGTCGACCCCGTCGGCGATCTGTTCGCGCATGCCGGCCGCGTCATCGACGGTCCACGGGATCACTTCCAACCCCAGCGAATGGGCGCGGTCGACATAGGGTTTGCCCGTGACGAGGCGGTAGTCGGGCGAGATGATGTCGGCGCCCACCAGCTTCGCCCCGAGCATCGGGTCATTGATGGCGGCCGGGTTCTCCCCCGCGAGCCATGGCGAATCCGGCACCCAGGTGTCCTGGCTGTACAACGCCACCAACGGAATTGACGGCTCGTCCCGGCGCACCATCGGCAGGGTGCGCCAGTCGAAGCTTTGTATCTCCACCCGGCCGACTTTGCCGGCTGACCTGACCGCCGCCAGTATCACGTCGACGAACTGCCGGGGATCGGCCGACGTGCCGGGGTGGTCGGCCGCCACCTTCGTCTCGATGTTGTAGCGCACCGCGGCGCGGTAGGAATCGGCGAGGTCGAACACCTCCGGCAGGATGGCTATCTTGTTGCCCCGTACCACCTCGGCGTCGGGAAACTCCGCCAGCCGCCGCCCGCAGTCGAGCGTGCGGATCTGCGCCAGGGTGAGCTCGTGCACCAGCTTGCCGACGTAGGGATACTGCGGATCGCCGGCGAACGCGGGTCCGGTGTCGGTGCATTTCTGGGCGTCGATCGTCGGGTCGTGCCACACCAGCGGCTGGGCGTCCTTGGTGAGGTTGATGTCGAGTTCGAGTGTGCTGACGCCCAATTCGAGTGATTTGGCGAAGGCCCGCAACGACTCCTCGGTGGTCTCGCCGCGTCCGCCGCGATGCGCCTGTAGGTCGAAGGCGGCCGCTTGCGCCGGGGCCGCCGCCGGCGGCGCGAGCACCGCCAGCGTCAGCAGTACCGCACCCAGGCGCGCGAGCCGGGCGCGCACCGGAGTCAAACCCTGCGCTGGCGGGCGATCTCGGCGAGCACCACCCCGGCGGCGACCGAGGCGTTCAGCGATTCGGCGTGCCCGGCCATCGGGATGGACACCACCTCGTCGCAGTTCTGCCGTACCAGCCGCGACAACCCCTTGCCCTCGGACCCGACGACCACCACCAGCGGGTCGGCGCCGTCCACGTCGTCGACCACGGTGTCGCCGTCGGCGTCCAGGCCGATCACCCGGATTCCGCGATCGGCCCAATCCTTCAGCGTGCGAGTGAGATTCGTGGCCCTGGCGACCGGGATGCGGGCCGCGGCGCCGGCGCTGGTGCGCCACGCCACCGCCGTCACCGACGCCGAACGCCGCTGCGGGATCAGCACGCCGTGGCCGCCGAACGCCGCGACCGAACGCACGATCGCGCCCAGGTTGCGGGGATCGGAGATGTTGTCCAACGCCACCAACAGGGCGGGCGGCGAGCTCATCGCCGCCGCCAGCAGGTCGTCGGGATGGGCGTAGCGGTACGGCGGCACCTGCAACGCGATGCCCTGGTGCAGGTGGTTGGCGGTCATCCGGTCCAGGTCGGCACGCGGCACCTCGAGGATAGAGATGCCCGAATCCGCCGCCCGGGCAACGCTTTCGGTGACGCGTTCATCGGCCTCGGTGCCCAGGGCCACGTAGAGCGCGGTCGCCGGGACACCGGCGCGCAGGCACTCCAGCACGGGGTTGCGGCCGAGCACGGTCTCCGTCTCGTCGGTGGGCCGCTTGGTGGGCCGCCGCGGCTGGGACTGGGCGCGCTTGGCCGCGGGATGGTTGGGACGCAGGTGCGCCGGCGGCGTGGGACCGCGTCCCTCCAGCGCCCGGCGGCGCTGGCCGCCCGAGCCCACGGTGGCCCCCTTCTTGGTGCCCGCTTTGCGTACCGCCCCGCGGCGCTTCGAATTGCCGGCCATCTAGTTATCGCGCTGCTCTTCGCGGGCCGACAGCTCCCACTGCGGTCCGTCGGCGGTGTCGGTGACCTCGATACCGGCGAGCTTCAGCCGCTCGCGGATCTCGTCGGCGAGCGCCCAATCGCGTTGTTCGCGGGCCTTTTCCCGGTTCTCCAACTCGGCCCGCACCAGCACCTCGACGGCCGCCAGAGCCGCCGACGTCTCGTCGCGGGTTTCCCAACGCTCGTCGAGCGGGTCGCAGCCCAGGATGCCCATCATGGCGCGGATCGCGCGCGCATGCTGCAGCGCGCCGTCGTGATCGCCGGTGTCGAGGGCCCGGTTGCCCTCGGCCCGGGAGTGGTGCACCTCGGCGAGCGCCGCCGGCACCGCCAAGTCGTCGTCGAGCGCCTCGGCGAACCGCGGGGTCGGATCGCCGGGCTCGACGCCACCGACCCGGACCCGGACGCGGTGCAGGAATTCCTCCACGCCCACATAGGCTTTCACCGCATCCTGCAGGGCGGTGTCGGAGAATTCCAGCATCGAGCGGTAATGGGCGCTGCCCAGGTAGTAACGCAACTCCGCCGGCCTTACCCGCTGCAACAACGCCGGGATGGCCAGCACGTTGCCCAGTGATTTGCTCATCTTCTCGCCGCCCATGGTGACCCAGCCGTTGTGCAGCCAGTACCGGGCGAATCCGTCACCGGCGGCACGGCTCTGCGCGATCTCGTTCTCGTGGTGCGGGAAGACCAGGTCCATCCCGCCGCAATGGATGTCGAACTCCGGCCCCAGATAGGTCCGCGCCATCGCCGAGCATTCCAGGTGCCAGCCCGGGCGCCCGCGCCCCCAGGGCGTGGGCCACGACGGCTCGCCGGGCTTGGCGGCCTTCCACAGCGTGAAGTCTCGCTGGTCGCGCTTGCAGGTGGCCACACCCTCGCCCTGGTGGACGTCGTCGATCTTGTGCCCGGACAGCTGGCCGTACTCCGGATAGCTGAGCACGTCGAAGTAGACGTCGCCCCCCGCGGGGTAGGCGTGGCCGGTTTCGATCAGGCGGTCCATCAATTCGACCATCTGGGTGATGTGCCCGGTGGCGCGCGGCTCGGCCGACGGCGGCAAGACGTCCAGGGCGTCGTAGGCGGCGCTGAACGCGCGCTCGTAGGTGGCCGCCCACTCCCACCACGGTCGGTCCGCCGCGGCGGCCTTGTTGAGGATCTTGTCGTCGATGTCGGTGACGTTGCGGATGAACGCGACGTCGCAGCCGCGGGCCATCAGCCAGCGGCGCAGGATGTCGAAGGCCACGCCGCTGCGGACATGGCCGATGTGCGGCAGGCCCTGAACCGTGGCGCCACACAGGTAGATGGAGACGTGGCCCTCGCGCAGCGGGACGAAATCACGCACGGCACCGGCGGCGGTGTCGTGTAGCCGCAAGCGGGCGCGATCGGTCACGACGTGCCAGCTTACCGGGTGGTTCCGGGGTGCCCGGCGCTGCGCGGGCCTTATCCGACCGGGATCACCAATGCGGTGGCGATGGCGGCGCGGCCCTCGCCGCGACCGGTCAGCCCCAGCCCGTCGGTCGTCGTCGCCGACACCGAGACCGGAGCCCCCAGCAATTCCGAGAGCACGCGTTGCGCCTCGGCGCGGCGCGGGCCGATCCTCGGCTCGTTGCCGACCAACTGCACCGCGGCGTTCCCGATCCGAAAGCCGTCGCCCGCCACCAGGCCGGCGACGTGGCGCAGCATCCCGGCGCCGCTGACGCCCTTCCAGCGCGGGTCGTCGACCCCGAAGACCGCGCCGATGTCGCCCAGCCCCGCGGCCGACAACAGCGCGTCGCACAGCGCGTGCGCCCCCACGTCGCCGTCGGAGTGACCGGCGCAGCCGTCGGCGCCGGGAAACAGCAGGCCCACCAGCCAGCACGGCCGGCCGGGTTCGACCGGGTGGACGTCGACGCCCAGCCCGACCCTTGGCAGCGGCTCGCTCACCGGCGCACGACCGCTTCGGCCAGCAGCAGATCGAGCTGGGTGGTGATCTTGAACGCCAGCGGGTCGCCGTCGACCACCTGGACCTGGCCGCCGACATGCTCGACCAGCGAGGCGTCGTCGGTGACATCGGCGGTGCCGGCGCGCTGGTAGGCCCGCAACAGCAGCTCGCGCGCGAAGCCTTGCGGCGTCTGCACGGCGCGCAGGCCGGCCCGCTCGGGCGTGCCCAGGACCACCCCGTTGGCGTCCACGGCCTTGATGGTGTCATGCAGCGGCAGCGCGGGCACGACGGCGTTGTGCCCGGCCCGCAGCGCGTCCACCACCCGCGCGATCAGCGCGGGCGGCGTCAGGGCGCGGGCGGCGTCGTGCACCAGCACGTACTCGGGATCACCGGCGAGGGCCGTGAGCGCCAGGCTCACCGATGTGGTTCGGTCGGGCCCGCCGGCGACGACGGTCGCTCGCCCGCCCAGCGCCCCTTTGGCCTCATCGACCCGGGACGCCGGCACGGCCACCACGACGTGGTCGACGACTCCGGATTCCAGCAAACCGCCGACGGCGCGGTCCAGCAGGGTGCGCCCGGCGACCTCACAGAATGCCTTCGGGATGCCGGCGCCCAGTCGTTCGCCCGAGCCTGCGGCCGGAACCACCGCGACGACCGTGCCCGAGGGGGACGTCCCCGTGACCACCGCAGCGTCAGAGCGTTCAGGAAGCGGCGGCCAGAACCTCGTCGAGGATGGTTTCCGCCTTGGCGTCGTCGGTGCTCTCGGCGAGCGCCAATTCACCGACCAGGATCTGCCGGGCCTTGGCCAGCATGCGCTTCTCGCCGGCGGACAGACCGCGTTCCTGGTCGCGGCGCCACAGGTCGCGAACCACCTCGGCCACCTTGTTGACATCGCCGGAGGCCAGCTTTTCCAGGTTGGCCTTGTAGCGGCGCGACCAGTTGGTCGGCTCTTCGGTGTGCGGAGCCCGCAACACCTGGAACACCTTGTCGAGGCCTTCCTGGCCGACGACGTCGCGGACGCCGACGTACTCGGCGTTATCGGCGGGAACTCGAACGGTCAGGTCTCCCTGCGCCACCTTCAAGACGAGATATTCCTTTTGTTCCCCTTTGATGGTGCGGGTTTCAATCGCCTCGACTAACGCAGCACCGTGATGCGGGTAAACAACGGTGTCGCCGACCTTGAAGATCATCTGATTCGAGCCCCTTTCGTTACTTCAGTCTAACACGGCCGCCCAATCGCGCGAGGAGCAACGATGCAGGTCAGGGGCACAACACGCGCAGATTAGGGGTTGACACGGGGAGCAGAACGTGCAGTGACGCACATTACCAATGCGCTCAACCGGCCCCGAGAGCGGCCCCCACGCGGCCCCGAGGGACCACGGGGAAGGGCTGCAGGGCTGGTCTCGCGCCCCGCGCTACCGTCCGCGAAACCTTCCTACTACTGTGCATAGTTGCATCAGTCGAACCGGCCCAGCAGGAGGCATTGAGTGAACCGCTTCGAGACGAGCCTCCCCGTCCGCCTGTCCCCGCCGACCGTCCGGGCCGCGCTCGTCGGCCTCGTCGCGGTGGTCTCCCTTCTGCTCAGCGGTTGCGGGGCCGGCCAGGTCTCGCAGATGGCCGTCCAGGAGCCCGCGATCAACGGCAACAAGGTCACCTTCAAGAACGTGGCGCTGCGCGACATCCGTATCCAGGCCCCGCAGACCGGCGACTCCATCCAGGCGGGGCGGGCGGTGGACCTGTTGTTGGTGGCCATCAACCAATCGCCCGACACCCCGGACAGGCTGGTGAGCATCACCAGCGACATCGGCGCGGTGGCGTTGAGCGGAGACGGTCGACTGCCCGCCGGCGGCATGCTGCTGATCGGTACGCCGGAGGGCCAGAAGGTGCCGCCGGGCCCCATGGGTTCCAACAACTCGGCCAAGGCGACCGTCATGCTCGCCAAGCCGATCAGCAACGGCCTGCTGTACAACTTCACCTTCAACTTCGAGAAGGCCGGTCAGGCCACCGTGCTGGTCCCGGTTTCGGCCGGGCTGGTCCCGCCGCAGCAAAGCTAGACGGGCGTATCCGCCTGTCATAGCGGGGACTTGTCGTACCGCCCCGATACCGTCATGGGGTGGCTAATCCGCGCTCCCAATACCGCTGCTCCGAATGCCAGCACGTCACCGCCAAGTGGGTGGGCCGCTGCCTGGAATGCGGCACCTGGGGCACCGTAGACGAGGCGCCGGTGCTGAGCGCGGTCGGCGGCCGTCGCACCAGGATCGCTTCGGCTTCGGCCTCGCGCGCGGTCCCGATCACTTCCGTCGAACCCAATGCCAGCCAACACCGCTCGACGGGCATCGGAGAACTCGACCGCGTGCTCGGCGGCGGGGTGGTGCCCGGTTCGGTCACGCTGCTGGCGGGCGATCCCGGCGTGGGCAAGTCGACGCTGCTGCTCAAGGTGGCCCACCGCTGGGCGCTGTCGGGCCGGCGCGCGCTCTACATTTCCGGTGAGGAGTCGGCCGGCCAGATCCGGCTGCGCGCGGACCGGATCGGCTGCGGAGCCGAGGAGGTCTATCTGGCCGCCGAATCCGACGTGCACACGGTGCTGGACCACATCTCGACGGTGCGGCCCGCGCTGGTGATCGTGGACTCGGTGCAGACCATGTCGACGACGGAGGCCGACGGCGTGGCCGGTGGGGTCACGCAGGTGCGCGCGGTCACCGCCACGCTGACCGCGGCCGCGAAGGCCAACGGCGTCGCGCTGATCCTGGTCGGCCACGTCACCAAGGACGGGGCCATCGCCGGTCCGCGCTCCCTGGAGCATCTGGTCGACGTGGTGCTGCACTTCGAGGGGGACCGCAACGGATCGCTGCGCATGGTGCGCGGGATCAAGAACCGGTTCGGCGCGGCCGACGAGGTCGGCTGTTTCATGCTGCAGGACAACGGGATCGAGGACGTGTCGGACCCGTCGAACCTCTTCCTGGATCAGCGGCCGGCGCCGGTCCCCGGGACGGCGATCACCGTGACGCTGGACGGCAAGCGGCCGCTCATCGGGGAGGTCCAGGCGCTGCTGGCGACCCCGGGGGGCGGCTCGCCGCGCCGCGCCGTCAGCGGCATCGACCACTCGCGGGCCGCGATGATCAGCGCCGTGCTGGAGAAGCACGGCAGGCTGGCCGTCGGTGTCAGCGACATCTACCTGTCCACCGTCGGCGGCATGCGGTTGACCGACCCCTCTTCGGATCTGGCCGTCGCAATGGCGCTGGCCTCGGCATACTCCGGCCTGCCGTTGCCGACGACGGCGGTGATGATCGGCGAGGTGGGGCTGGCGGGCGACCTGCGGCGGGTCGGCGGGATGGAACGGCGGCTGGGCGAGGCCGCGCGCCAGGGATTCAGCATCGCGCTCATCCCCGACGGTGACGACCCCCGGCGCGAGATAGTCCCCAGCGGGATGCGGGCGCTGCGGGCACCGACCATTGTCGCGGCGCTGCAACACATGAAAGCCATCGCCGAGCCGCGCAGTGGCTGGACGCACAACGTGCTGGGGCCGCACAATGACACGCTGTGACTCGTCCGACACTGCGTGAGACCGTCGCCCGCCTGGCACCGGGCACCGGGCTACGGGACGGCCTGGAGCGCATCCTGCGTGGCCGCACCGGCGCGCTGATCGTCCTCGGCAACGACGAAAACGTCGAGGCCATCTGTGACGGCGGCTTCGCGCTGGACGTCCGGTACGCGCCCACCCGGCTGCGCGAGCTGGCGAAGATGGACGGCGCGGTGGTGCTGTCCACCGACGGCAGCCGCATCGTGCGCGCCAACGTGCAGCTGGTGCCGGACCCGTCGATACCCACCGACGAATCGGGGACGCGGCACCGCTCGGCGGAACGGGCGGCGATCCAGACCGGCTACCCGGTGATCTCGGTGAGCCACTCGATGAACATCGTGACCGTCTACGTGGGCGGGGAACGCCACGTGGTGGCGGATTCGGCGACCATCCTGTCGCGGGCCAACCAGGCGATCGCGACCCTGGAACGGTACAAGACCAGGCTCGACGAGGTCAGCCGGCAACTCTCGCTCGCCGAGATCGAGGATTTCGTCACGCTGCGCGACGTGATGACGGTGGTGCAGCGGCTCGAGCTGGTCCGGCGCATCGGCCTGGTGATCGACGACGACGTCGTCGAGCTGGGCACCGACGGGCGCCAGCTGCGGCTGCAGCTCGACGAGCTGCTGGGCGGCAACGACATCGCGCGGGAGCTGACCGTGCGCGACTACCACGCCAGCCCCGAGCCGCTGTCCAAAGCGCAGATGACCGCGACCCTCGACGAGCTCGACGCCCTCTCGGACACCGAGCTACTCGAACTCACCGCCCTGGCAAAGGTTTTCGGCTATCCGACGACGGCGGAGGCGCAGGACTCGGCGGTCAGCCCGCGCGGCTACCGCGCGCTGGCCAGCATCCCCCGGCTGCAGTTCGCCCACTCCGACCTGCTGGTCCGGTCGTTCGGGACGCTGCAGGGCCTGCTGGCGGCCAGCGCCGGCGACCTGCAGTCGGTGGAGGGCATCGGCGCGATGTGGGCCCGCCACGTGCGGGAGGGGCTGTCGCAGCTCGCGGAGTCGACTATCGCCGACCCGCTCAGTTAGCCGGCCGGGATCGGCGCGGCCGGCGGCGCCTCGGGCGGCGGCGCGACGGCCGGTTGGCCCGGCCCCGGGCCCGGCGGCGGTGGCGGCTGATTCATGATGAACGGAACGGGCTGCGAACGCAGGTTGCCCAGCTGCACCACGAGGTTGTAGGTGCCCGGGCCGATCGCCGGCCGCGGCAGCGGGCAGTGCGGCGCCGAGCCCATCCCCGTCCACGTCACCGCGGTCGTCACCTGCTCGCCCGGGGTGAACGTCTTGATCAGCGTCTCGTTGGACGGCGCGCAGTCCAGGTTGGACCACAGCCGCTTGTTGTCCAGCGAGTACACGTAGGCCGCCAGCACGGCGGCTCCCACGTCACGCTTGCACGCCACCAGGCCGATGTTGGTGACGACCATGGTGAACTTCGGCTGATCACCGATGAAGTACTGGGGCGCGTTGGTCAGGCCCTTGACGGCCAGCGTCGAATCGGGGCAGTCGTCGCCCTCTTTCAGCACCGGCGGCGGCTGCACCGCGGCGGTCGGGGTGGGCATCTCGGGGTTCTGCCCCTGTTGCGGCACGGCCGGGTTGGGCTGCTCCCCGGGGGCCGCCGGCGGAGGCGCCTGCGGCGCGGGCGAACTGGGCTTGCTCTGAGCGGAATTGGGCTTGCCGACACTGGCGGGCTTGGCGCCCGAGTTGTGTCCCATGAAGGCGATGACCGCGGCGACCACGATCCCGACGACGACGACCGCGACACCCACGGCCAGGCCACGGCGCCGCCAATAGATCTCGGTGGGTAGCGGGCCACGCGGTTCCAGATCCAGCACGTTTGCAGCGTAAGCCCAGGTCACGTCGAGTTGTCTGACCCGCCCCGGCGTGTCGCGGTGTTTGCTGGCTGACCGTCGTGTAAATGACGGCCAGAAAGCGGCTCACTCCCCCGCTATTCGCCGATGTCGCCGACGTGGTCGACCAGCACGGCCCGGCCGTCGGCCAGGTGGTAGGTGGCGCCGGCGATCGCCAGGGTGCCCGCGGCCACCCGCTCGGCGATCGCGGACGAACGCGACATGAGCTGGGCGACCGTCTCGCGCACGTGGCGCTCCTCGAACTCGTCGACCCGGGTCAGGCCGTCGCGGCGGCCCATCAGGATCGAGGGCGCGACCCGCTCCACCACGTCTCGCACGAAACCGCTCGGCACCGAACCGTCGTTGATGGCGGCCAGGGCGGCCTTGACGGCGCCGCAGCTGTCATGGCCCAGGACGACGATGAGCGGCACCTCGAGCACGACCACCGCGAACTCGATCGAGCCCAGCACCGCCGAGTCGATGGCCTGCCCGGCGGTGCGCACCACGAACATGTCGCCGAGGCCCTGGTCGAAGATGAGCTCGGCCGCAACCCTGCTGTCCGCGCAGCCGAACACCACCGCGGTGGGCGTCTGCCCGCCGGCCAGGCGGGCACGGTGTTCGACACTCTGGCTCGGATGCTGCGGCTTCCCGGCGACGAATCGCTCGTTACCCTCTTTGAGTGCTTTCCATGCGGTTACCGGACTGGTGTTAGGCATGGCTGACATCATGCCGCATCCGCCGGTGGACGGCCCGAAACACATATCAGTTACCGACCTTCTTGACTGGTACGAACGATCGCGCCGCGACCTGCCCTGGCGGGAGCCCGGCGTCAGCGCGTGGCAGATCCTGGTCAGCGAATTCATGTTGCAGCAGACGCCGGTGTCGCGGGTGCTACCGGTCTGGACGGACTGGGTGTCCCGGTGGCCCACCCCGTCGGCGACCGCCGCGGCCAGCGCCGCCGACGTGCTGCGGGCCTGGGGCAAGCTGGGTTACCCGAGGCGGGCCAAGCGTTTGCACGAATGCGCGACCGTCATCGCGCGCGAGCACGACGACGTCGTCCCCGCCGACGTCGACACCCTGCTCACCCTGCCCGGCATCGGCAGCTACACCGCCCGCGCGATCGCTTGCTTCGCCTACCGCCAACGGGTTCCGGTGGTCGACACCAACGTGCGCCGGGTGGTCGCCCGGGCCGTGCACGGGCGGGCCGACGCCGGCAACCCGTCCGCGACGCGCGACCACGCCGACGTCGACGCCCTGCTGCCGGCCGACGATGCGGCGCCGCGGTTTTCGGTGGCCCTGATGGAGCTGGGCGCGACGGTGTGCACCGCACGGGCGCCGCGGTGCGGGTTGTGCCCGCTTGCCCGGTGCGCGTGGCGGGAGGCCGGATACGCCCCGGCGCAGGGGCCGGCCCGGCGGGTACAGACCTACGCCGGAACCGACCGTCAGGTCCGCGGCAGGCTGCTGGATGTGTTGCGCGCCAACGACTCTCCGGTCACCCGGGCGGATCTCGACGTGGCGTGGCTGACCGACACCGCCCAACGCGACCGCGCGCTGGATTCGCTGCTGGCCGACGGCCTGGTGACCCGGACGACCGACGGCCGATTCGCGCTGCTGGGCGAGGCGTAGCGGCCGCGCGTCAGAGATCGTTGCCGGCGTAGGACTGGTTGAAGCTCTTGTTGGCCAGCGGGAAGTCGGGGACGATCGTGTCGGCCATCGCGACCGGCAGTGCCGGCCAGTTGAACCACGACGGGTCGACGATCTTCGCGCGAGTGATCCGACCCGCGGCGTCGGTCTCGACGCGGTGCACGATGGTCCCGCGCCAGCCCTCGACGATGCCGATGCCGCTGCGGGGCATCTGCGGCGCCTGCACCCGCACCTCGTATGTGATTGGGCCGCAGTGGGATTCGATCAGATGGCACGCCAGGTCGGTGGACGCGGCGAATTCGTCGCGCCGCACGGTGTAGCGGGCCAGCACGTCACCCGCGGCGGCGCCGACCTCGGTGACGGGCAGCGCGACGGTGGGGTGTTCCACTCGGGCGTCCGTGCGCATGCCGCTCGCCCGCGCGACATAGCCCAGGCAGCCGAGGGCCTGCGCGTCGTCGCGGTGCAGGGCGGCGGTCCCGGCGAAGCGGTCATAAACAACGGTGTTGTGCAGAGTCAGCTCGGCGATCTCGGCGAGGTCGTCGGCGATCCGCCGCAGCGCGGCGACGTCGGGCAGCGCCCGCAGCGTGACGGCGCCCGGGCGGATGGCGCCGCGCAGCAGCCGATGCCCGGTGACTGCGGCGTTGAGTCGCAACAACTCTTCGCGGATGCGTTGCGCGTGCGCGTTCGCCAGCCCGAAGGCGACGTCGTTGGCCAGCGCGCCGAGATCGGCGGCGTGGTTGTAGAGCCGCTCGAGTTCGACCAGCAGCGCCCGCAACCGGTGCGCCTCGTCGGGAAGTTGCATCCCGAGCGCGTCCTCGACGGCAAGGCAGTGGGCGAGTGCGTGCCCGACGGACGTGTCGCCGCTGACGCGTTCGGCCAGTTCGACCGCGGCGCCGGCGGGCCGGCCGTGAAACAGCTTCTCGACGCCGCGGTGGACGAACCACAGTCGGGCCTTGAGCCGCAGCACGGTTTCGCCGGCGACGGAGAACCGGAAGTGGCCGGGTTCGATCAGCCCGGCGTGCACGGGCCCCACCGGGATTTCGTACACCCCGGGCCCCTCGACGGTGACAAACGGAAACCGGCCGGCGGCATCGAATTCCGGGACGGCCGCGGCGTCGCCGCGCATCGGGTACCACTGTTCGGGCCAGTGGGCATGCCGCACCAGCCGGCGCGCCTTGGGATGCCCGACGCACCGGATGCCATACAGGTCCGCCATTTCCCGCTCGAAGCGGCTGGCGGCAAACGACAGATAGGCCAGCGATCGGATCGCCGAAACATCCTTGGGCACCACACATTCGAGCTCCACGCGGCGATCCGGCCATCCGGCCAGGAACAGATAGACGACGCGGAATGCCGAACCGTCGTCGTGCGCGGCCACCAGGCCCAGACGAAACCCCTTGCCCAGCAGGTCCTCAGCCGTTTCCGCCAGCCGGTCCTGGGCCAGCCGGTGGCGCTGCCATTGCGGCCTCACCGCGGTCCCCCGACGGCGCCGGCCGCGATGGTGAACAGATCGGTGAGCGGCCCGGCGGTGACGCCCAGGGCGATCGATGCGGCGACGCCGACGACCAGCGCGGCGGCGACCGTTCGCGGGACCGCGATCTCGGGTGCGGCGGCCGGCCCGCCGAGCAGGATGCGGCCGGCGTTGCGGGCCAGCGCGGCGAAGGCGATCGCGACCAGCAGCATGCCGGCGGCGAGGGCCCAGGTGAGCCGGGCGTCGGCGAGGGACCGGGCGATGGCCAGCTCGCTGGCGAACATCGCGAACGGCGGCAGGCCGAGCAGGACCACCACCCCGACGGCGAGTGACACACCGATGAGGCGGGAGCGCCGCAGCACGGCGGTGATGTCGGCGATCGTGGTCGACTCGTGAGCGGCCTGCAGCTGGCCGCTCGCCAGGAAGAGCACCGTCTTGCCAATCCCGTGAGCGAGGACGTGCAGCAGCAGCGCGGCGATGGCCAGCGAGGTTCCCGCCGCCGCGGCGATCGCGATCAGACCCATGTTCTCCATGGACGAATAGGCCAGCATGCGTTTGATGTCGGGCGTGACCGTCAGCATCAGCGCGGCGACCACCAGCGTCGCCAGCCCGATCACCAACAGGCCCGACCGCATGAAGGTGGGCCCGGTGGCGGCGCCGATCACCGGCTTGAGGCGAATCAACACCGAGAAGGCCACCGACAGCAGCACCCCGCTCATCAGCGCCGAAACCGGCGCCGGGGCCTGGCTGTGGGCGTCGGCCAACCAGGTGTGGAACGGGAACAACCCCGCCTTGGCGCCGTAGCCGACGAGCAGCAGTCCGCCTGCCAGCCGGGCGATGCCGGGATCGAGCCCGCCGGCGTGCGCCGCCAGGACGTCGAGGTTCAGGGCGGCGGCGGCCGGCGCGCCGGCATGCTGGGCGGCGTAGTACAGCAGCACGGTGCCCAGAAAGGCGACGGCGATGCCGACCGAGCAGATCACGACGTACTTCCAGGTCGCCTCGAGCGCGCCACGGGTGCGGCGGTGCCCGACCAGGAAGGCGGTGATCACCGTGGTCGCCTCGATCGCGATCCAGATCACGCCGATGTTGTTGGCGCACACCGCGACCACCATCGCCGCCAGGAAGCCGGCCGTCAGGGCCCCGTACACCCGGGCACCGCGCAGATCGGTGTGATCGTGCGCGATTTCGGCGTCGAGGTAGCCGATGCTGGCCCAGGTGGCCAGTGTGGCAACGATTCCGATGACGATCAGCATCGTGGCGGTGAGCGCGTCGAGCCGCAGCAGCCCGCCCAACGCCAACCGGGCGCCGGACCCGACACCGAAGGCGAGCGCCGTGCCGCACGCGAGGACCGTCAGCGCCGATCCGACGATCAGCGTCGCGGTCGCCCGGCGCCAGCCGGCGACCAGGACGGCCACCGAGGCGCCGACCGGGGTGAGGATCGCGGCAAGCAGTAAACCGGTCATCAGTCGTGCAGCTCCTGTAGCGCGTCCAGGTCGGCACCGCCGAAGGCATGGGACAGCCGGCCCGTGAGCACGCCGATGACGATGACGGCGAACAACACGTCCAGCGAGGCGCCGAGTTCGACGATGAGCGGCACGCCGGCCGTGAGCAGGAACGCGGTGGCGGCGATTCCGTTGTCCAGCATGAGGAATCCCGCCGCCTGCGACACCGCGTGCCGCCGGGTGACCATCACGAGCAGGGCGATGAGCACCACCGCGGTGGCGGCCGGCACCGCGGTGGTGGTGGCGGCGGGCTGCAGGTTCACCAGGGGTCCGGTCACGGCGAACGCGGCCAGCGTCAGCGCGGCGGTGATGAGCAGCGACGTGGCGGTGTTCACCAGCGGGGTGGCTTCCCGGCGCGACCGCGAATCGGCGCCGGCCGCGCGGGCCAGCAGTCGCGGCAGCACCGCAACCCGCAGGAGCAGCACGGCCACGCCGACGCCGATGAGCGCGCCGTCGCGGTCGTACACCCCCCGCAGCACCGGGATGGCGGCCAGGGCGGCGCCCTGCCACGCCAGCAACCGGATGATGGCGGCCAGGTCGCGGCGCCACACGATCAGCACCGCGGCCAGCAGCAGCCCGCCTGCGGCGAGGTCGACCAGGACCGAGAACGTGCCGTAGGTCATGCCGGCACCACGAAGAAGTTGGCGGCCACGACCGCGAGCACCGCCAACAGGAACGACCCCGCCAGCAATTCGGGCACCCGGAACAGCCGCAGCTTGGCGATGAACACCTCGACGGTGGCCAGCACTCCGGAGAGCAACGCGACCTTGGCGGCCACCGCCGCGATGCCGACGACGATCTCGACGGCGCCGGGCCGGCCGCCGGCAATGCCCCAGGGCGCGAACAGGTTCGCCAGCAGCGCCAACAACACCGTCAGTCGCATCCCGGCCGCCCACTCGACCAGGGCCAGCCGCGGGCCGGCGTATTCGAGGATCATCGCCTCGTGCACCATCGTCAGCTCGAGATGGGTGGACGGATTGTCCACCGGCAGCCGCCCGGTCTCGGCGACGATCACGATCACCAGCGCGGCGAACGCCAGTACCGCGGCCAGCGACACCACCTGCCCGGGATGGGCGATCGTATTCGACACCAGCGCACCGAGATTCGCCGACCCTGCCGGCATGGACAGGGCGAAGACCGCGAGCAAGATGGTGGGTTCGACGAGTGCGGCGATGGTGATCTCGCGACTGGCGCCCATGCCGCCGAACGAGGTGCCGGTGTCGATGCCGGCCAGGGTCAGCGCGACGGTCCCGACGAACAGCAGCCCCACCACGGCGAACAGGTCGGCGCCGGCGTCCAGGGGCGATCCGGTGGCGACCAGCGGCGCGATCGCGGCGATCAGCAGCGTGGTTCCGGCGACGACCGCGGGTGCGGCAGCGAACACCGCCGTCGTGCCGCGCGGGGTGACCTGTTGCTTGCCAAGCTGTTTGACGATGTCACGCCAGGGCTGCAGGACGCCACCGCCAACGCGGCCTTCCCAGCGGGCGCGCACCTGCCGGGTCAGCCCGACCACCAGCGGGGCCCCGACCATGACGCCGCCGACCTGAACCGCACCCGCGAGGTAGGACATGGCGTTCATCGGGCGGCCACCAAGACGATCAGCACACCGAGCGCACCGTAGGCCAGATACAGGTGCACGCTGCCCGGGTGGGCGCGGCGCACCAGTCCGGCTGCGGCCGCGACCGCGCGGATCACCGGCGGATAGCAGCGTTCCTCGATCGCGTCGGCGATTCTGCTGCGGTAGGTGATCTTGTCGGCCAGATAACGTGACTCGGCGGTGTGCGTGACTTCGACGTCGGTGTCGGGGCGCAGCACGTCGTCGAAGATTCGTTGCAGCGGCTCGGCGAACGACGTGGCGGTGTATTGCATTCGCGGCGTGAGATCCTCTGCGCCGCAAGCCCATAGCGGCGGCGCTGCGGGTGCCGGGCGACGCCCAGAGCGCCAACGGCCCAGCAGGGCCGCGGTCAGGGTGGCCAGCACGACACCCGCCGCGATCACCCCGGGCGCGATCGAGCCCGGGGGGCCGGGCAGCCGCACCACGGCCCCGATGCCGGTGAATCGCACCGAATCGGCCGCGGGGAGCGCCGCGATCGCCCGGCGCAGCGCGGGCCCGACGGCCGAGGGTGCCACCGCCAGCACCAGGCAGGCCGCCGCCGCGACCGCCATCCCGGCCAGCATGGTGCGCGGCGACTCCCGAGCCTGCGCGGCCTCCTCCGAGCGCGGCCGCGCCAAGAATCCGATCCCGAACGCCTTGACCATTGCCGCCACACCCAGACCCGTGGTGAGCGCTACCGCGCCGACCGCCAGCGGCGTGGTCAACGCCAGTACGGCGGAATGCTGTCGAGCGGCGTGGATCAGCGACTGCAGCAGCAGCCACTCGCTGACGAACCCGGCGCCCAGCGGCAGTCCCGATGCCCCCAGCGCGGCCACCCCGAACAGGATTGTCGTCGCCGGCATCCGCCGGGCCAGGCCGCCCAGCCGGTCCAGGTCGCGCAGCCCGGTCGCGGCCAGCACCGAACCCGCGGCGAGGAATCCGAGGCTCTTGAACGCCGCGTGCGCGACGAGGTGCAGCATCGCGGCGGCCGCCGCGATCGTCGCCGGGCCGTTCGCGCCGGCGGCCGCGAACAGCGTCGCGGCGCCCAGCGCCAGCGTGATCAAGCCGAGGTTCTCGGTCGTCGAATAGGCCAGCAGCCGTTTGAGATCGGTGGCCACCGAGGCCTGCACCACCCCGTAGAGCGCCGACAACCCGCCGACGACCATCATGGTCAGCCCCCACCAGCGCGGGCCGGGACCGAGCAGTTGCAGATCGACGCGGCAGATGCCGTAGACGCCGAGGTTCACCATCGCGGCACTCATCAGTGCCGACACCGGGCTCGGCGCCTCCGGGTGGGCGCGCGGCAGCCACGCGTGCAGCGGCACCAGCCCGGCCTTCGAACCGAAGCCCGCCAGCGTCAACAGGAACACCGCGGTGCACGCGCCGGGGGGTATCCGGTGCAAGTCGGCGAACCGGTCCGCCGCACCGGCAGCCGAGAGCACCATCAGGCCGATCAGGATTGCCACGAAGCCCAACTGGGTCATCACCGCGTACACCAGCGCGGCGGAGCGGACCGCCGGGTGGGTGTGGTGGGCGAGCACCAACACCAACGACGCGACCGCCATCGACTCCCACACCAGCAGGAAGGTGGTGACCGAGGCCGCCGCGGGCACCAGGAGCATGGCCGCGACGAAGGCCGGGAGCACCGCCAGGGTGACGGGCCCCAACTGCTCGCGCCGGGCATACCCGATCGTGTACAGCCCGGCCACGATTGCGACCGCCCCCGTGAGCGCCATGAAGAATCCGCCCAGCGGATCGAGGCTCAGCTCGACGCCCGCCAACGGAAGCAGCCACCCGATGCGGACCGCGCGCGCCGGACCGAACATTCCCAGCGCGCCGGCCCACACCCCGCCGACACCGAGCAGGGCGGTCAGCGTGCCCGCGCAGATCGGCGGGAAGGCGTTGCGGCGCAACAGCTCTGGAGCGGGCACCATGCGGTCCGCCAACACCGCGGTCACTTGCCGGTCACCGACCGCAGAGCCGCGACGATCTCGCTCGGCGACGGCGGGCAGCCCGGGATTTCCACGTCGACCTCCACCAGCTCCCCGACCGCGCCCGCCACGCCGTAGGCGTCTGCGAAAACCCCCCGGTTGATGGCGCAATCCCCGCACGCGATCACCCGGCGCGGCAACGGCGTGGCCTCGATAGTGCTGCGCAACGGACCGGACATGTTGTGCGTCACGACACCGGTCACCAGCAGCGCATCCGCGTGGCGCGGTGAGGCCACCAACCGGGCGCCGAACCGCTCGGCGTCATAGACCGGCCCGAACGCGCCCGAGATCTCCACCTCGCACCCGTTGCAGGACCCCGCGTCGACGTGCCGGATCTGAAGCGAACCCCGCAGCCCGGCAGGCGGATCGGTCACCGGCTCCGGGGCGGGTGGTGCCGGTTCGGCGATCCGCCCGGCCTTGAAGGCTTTGCTGACCCAGCCCATGTGCGCTACTCCGCACCGCCGGTCCGCAGGCCCTCCAGCATCGCCACGCGGTCGCTGAGCACCCCGGTGAGAACCTTGCGCGCCACCATCAACAGTTCGGCGATATCGGGCGACGCGATCGAGTAGATCATCGTGTTGCCCTCCCGCAGCGCGTCGACCACACCGGCCCGGCGCAGGACGCCGAGCTGCTGGGACAGGTTGGACGCTTCGAGCCCGACCTCGGGCAGCAGCTCGGCCACCGACTTGTCGCCCCCCACCAGCAGCTCCAGAATCCTGATCCGCGCGGGATGCCCCAGCGTCTTGAAGAACTCCGCCTTGAGCTTGTACAGCGGCTCGGTCACCATCCGGCTCCTGAAGACTACAAATTTTCTACGCTTGAACGATTGAAGAATTTATCAGATATGTCAGCCGCCGCCTACCGGTGCGACGTCGACCTACCGGTCCGATAGCCCCGATGAGCTGGTAAATCGCCGCGAGGGCGCGTCGGCTCCGCGGGATATGACATCGCGCACATCGCGGCGAAATCGTCGACCCTTCCGCGCCGCGACATCGCTTTGTATGAATTTTATTTCATGAAGATTGACACCTGTCTTTGATCTCGCGTAACTTGCATCGCATGTACAGCTCCCTATCGGTGGCGGGAACCGGCGGGCCGGCGAGCGCCGTCCTCATCGGTGTTCTGGCGCTGCCCTTGTTCGCTTCAGCGGGCGCACTGCTGGCCGGCTCGCAGTACCCGCGATTGGCGGGCCGCCTGGGCGCCTCAACCGCGGGCGCAGGTTTCGCCGGCGCGGTCCTGCTGGGCCTCTGCGCAACGGTCCACGGCCCGGTCTCGGCCGGCCTGAACTCGGCCGACGGCACCGTGATCGCGCAGCTGGACGCCAACCGGCTCAGCGCACTGCTGCTGGTGCTGGTGTACGGGGTGAGCACGGTCGTCCAGATTTTCGCGCTGCGCTACCTCGCCTGCGACGGGCGCGCGGGATGGTTCACCGCCGGAACCGGCCTGCTCACTGCCGCCTCCGCCGGGTTGATGACCTCCGGGACTCTCATCGGACTGGCCGTCTGCTGGACCCTGGCCGGCACCGCGCTGTGCCTGCTGCTGGCCACCTACTGGGAGTTGCCCGCCGCCCGCGACGGTGTCCGACGGACCGCGACGGCGTTCGTGTTGGGCGATCTCGCCCTGTGGTCGGCGGTCGGACTACTCACCGCGCAACGGGGCAACGTCCAGCTGTCCACTTTGGGACACAACGGCTTCGGGCACTCATCACCGGTCCTCCCGGCGGCAGCCGGCCTGATCGTGGTGGCCGCGCTGTCACGATCGGCCCAGATCCCGTTCCACCGCTGGCTGCCCGCGACCCTCGCCGCACCCACCCCCGTTTCCGCGCTGCTGCACGCCGGCGTGGTCAACGCCGGCGGGGTGCTGTTGGTGCGGCTGAGCCCGGTGGTCAGCGGATCCGGCTTCGCCATGGGCCTGGCGTTCGCCGCCGGCACGCTGAGCGTGGTCTACGGCGGGGTCGTGATGCTCACCAAAGCAGACATCAAGGGATCGTTGGTGTATTCAACGATGGCCCAGATGGGCTTCATGGTGCTGGCCTGCGGGCTGGGATTGTCCGCGGCCGCGGTATTCCACCTGGTGGGCCACGGCTTCTACAAGGCCTCCATGTTCCTGTCGTCAGGCTCGGCGATAGCCAAACGTCGCCAAAAGGCCGCTCGCCCAACCGCGCCCGCCCCGAGCCCCGCCCGCTGGGCGGCGATCCACTTCGCGGCGATGCTGCTGGCCGCCGCCGCGCTCTACGTCGCCAGCCGCATCGTGCGAGTGCCCACCGCCGAGCACGGCTCGGCAGCGGCGCTGCTGGTCTTCACCTGGGCGACCGCCGCGGCGGCGCTGGCGGGCTGGCTGGCGCGCAATCCGAGCCCGCGGGCTGCCCTCACCGGCGCCGTGGCACTGCTCGCGGTGGCACTCGGATATGTGGCGCTGGTCAACACGGTGACCGGCTTCCTGGCTCCCGACCTGCCCCCGGTCGCCGTACCCGCCGCGTCGTCGCCGGGCATCGTCGCGGTGGCCGCAATCCTGGGCGCACTAGCCCTGCTGCGCCAGGCACCGCCGGATGGCCGGGTCGGTAGCCTGCAGCGCGCCATCTACACGAAAGCGCTCGTCGCCGGCCACATCCCAGTGACCAGCCCGCGACCCGTGCCGACCACCCCTCCCCTGACCAACCAGCTGACAGGAGCGCTCCAGTGACCACGGTGGCTGACCACATCACGATCGATACCCGCCGCGCGCAGCTGCGCAGCGAGGTGAACCTGGCCGCCCGGGTGATACCGACGCACTACCCCCTCGAGACGTTCATCGCGGTCAACCCGCTGGCCGGTCTGGAGTCGATGCCCTTCGAGCAGGCGGTCCGGCGTGCCGGAGACCTCTACGGCATCCGAGGTCTGCTGGCCGAGACGGCCTATCGCGACCTCTACCGCCGTGGACGGATCACCGACACCGACCTGGAATCGGCGCTGCGGCAGCGGTATCCGGCGCTGCTCGACGGGGAGCCCGTTCGAATGGGCCCGCGCGTGGTAACGCCTTTCGAAGTGCTGCGCGGCGACCTGCTCAACGGAAGCACCGCCCCTGAGCCGTCGCGGCGCAACACGACCCGCAGCGAGCAGGCGGCGCCCCGGGTCGCCCAGCAGGTCGACGCGCAAGCCGCCAAATGGTGTGCAGCCTTCTTCGGCTCCTCTTCGGCGGGCTGGCCGATGCCGCACCGGCACGAGGGCTTCTACCACGCTTGGCGGGCGCTGGCCGCCGGCGACCACACGTTGAGCCGCAGGGCACGCGCCGCGCTGCGAGGGGTGCCCAGCCGCTCCGATGACGCCGCGCTCCAGGCCCTGCAGCGGTTGGGGGTGACCGACGACGAACGGATCACCTACTTGCAGGCGCACCTGACCCGCCTTCCCGGCTGGGCCGCCCACATCCGTTGGGCCGCGGAGCGCACGACCGGTGTGGACCTCCTCGATTACCTCGCCATGCGCCTTACGTACGAGGCGGTGTTGCTGTCCGACAACAGTTCACCGCAGGGCGACGCGGCTCGCGACGTCGCCTCGAGCATTCCCTCGGCCCGCGAACGAGCCGCCGCGCTGGCCCTGGCATGGGAGCTCGACGCTGTGCACGACCGCGATCTGGGCGCGGCCGCGCGGGTGTTGTCGGCGTTGCCGGTGACCGCGCGGCCCATGATCTGGCAGCAGGCTTACGAGGGGAACTTTCGCGACGCGCTGCTGCGAGCGCTGACGCAACCCACGCCGGAGCCAGGCGGTGGCCGCCCCCAAACCCAACTCGTGTGCTGCATCGACACCCGGTCCGAGGGCCTGCGCCGCCATATCGAATCCCTTGGCGGATACCAAACCTTCGGCTTCGCCGGCTTCTTCGCGGTGGCCATCCGGTTCACCGGCCTGCTCGGCGGGGCGCCCAACGATCTGTGCCCGGTGCTGATCAGCCCGGAGCATGAAGTCGCCGAAAGCCCGGCGCCCGGGGCCGCCGTCGCCGCGCGCCGTCTGCGCGCCGGCAGCATCACGATGGCCGGCGCCGAGGCGGCCTTCCACGCCGCCAAGCAGGCTCTACTCGCGCCGTTCGCGCTAGCCGAAGCCGCGGGCTGGGCCACCGGTCCGTGGGCAGCGGCCAAGACACTGAGCCCGAAAGGCAGTGCCGCACTGCGGCGGTGGCTGCGCGACCGATTGGCGCCCCCGGCCCCGACGGTGCTGTCGATCAACGACGCGACCGAGCTTGCCCGTCGAACCCTCTATGCACAGGTGGCGCTGACCACCATGGGCCTCACCGACGAATTCGCGCCTCTGGTCGTCCTCTGCGGACACGGCAGCGTCACGGAAAACAACCCGTATCAGGCGGCGCTTGACTGCGGAGCCTGCGGCGGACAAGCCGGCGGACCGAACGCCCGCGCCGCCGCGGCGATCCTCAACGACGCCGATGTCCGGCGCGAATTGGGCGACCTGGGCATCACCATCCCGGGCGACACCTGGTTCGTCGCCGCCCAACACGACACCGCGACCGATCGGGTCACCGTCTTGGACGAGCACCTGATTCCGGCCACCCATCGCGGCCACGTGCGCCGGCTCATCGACGATCTCCGGATAGCCGGCGCCGAACTGGCCGCCGAGCGCAGCCCGGGTCTTCCCGGCGGCCCCCCGGCGGCCCACCCGGCGCGTGCCTCGCGCCACGTCGCCAACAGGTCCGCCGACTGGGCACAGGTCTTTCCCGAGTGGGGGCTGGCCGGCAACGCGGCTTTCATCGTCGCGCCCCGCGCCGTCACGCGCGGAATCGATTTGCAACGAAGGGTCTTCCTGCACTCCTACGAGTCCGACGTCGACCCGGAGGGCAGCGCACTGGAAACCATCCTGACCGCCCCGATGGTGGTGGCTCAATGGATCAACTGCCAGTACTACTTCTCGACGGTGGCGCCGGAGATGTTCGGTGCGGGAACCAAGACCGTCCACAACGTCGTCGGCGGCGTGGGGGTGCTCGCCGGCCACGGCGGCGACCTGCGGCTGGGCCTGCCTCGTCAGTCGCTCACCGACGGCCGGTCTTTCGGGCACGAACCGATGCGCCTGCTGACCATCGTCCAGGCACCGCTACGACGCATCGACCTGGTGGTCCAGCGAAACCCATTGCTACAGCATCTCTTCGGAAACGACTGGGTCTGCCTGGCAGCACGTGAGCACCCGGACCAGCCCTGGCAACGCTGGACCCGCGGCGGCTGGCGGGCCTGGGACGCCGCCGCACCCCATCACCCCATCGAAGAGGAGGTAACCCCATGTCGGTGAACGGACTGACCAAGATGACCAAGATCGAAGTCGTCGTTTCCGGAGAAAACGCACCCGCGGTGCGCGAGCAGTTCCGCGGCGCCGGGGCAACCGGTTTCACCAGCGTGTCCGGTGTCTCGGGCCTCGGTCACGGTGGGTACCACCAAGGCCGGCTGCTCTTCAACCAACAGGCGGCCCTGGAGCTGCTCATCACCGTCGTCCCGGAAACCAAATCCGAGGCACTGATCGCGGGACTGCGCCGCCTGCTTGACGACTCGCCCGGTGTCATGTTCGTCACCGACACCTACGTCAGCCGACCCGAGTACTTCGGCTAAACCCTCGAAGAAAGGAAGTCACCATGTCCAACCCCTCAGCCGCCTGGCAAGAACTGCAAGCGGGCCATCGGCGCTTTTCCGCCACGTTGCAGTCCAGGCACGGGCTCGCCGCAACCGACCGCTCGCCCATCGCGGTGGTATTCCGCTGCGCCGATTCCGACATGGCGAGCGAGGTGTTGCTCGACCAGCGCCGCGGTTCGCTCATCGACGTCAGCACCTGGGGACACGTCGTCGACACCGGCGTGTTGGCCACGCTCGAGTACGCCGTCGACACACTCAAGACACCGCTGATCGTGGTCCTCGGCCATCCCGGCTGCGCCGCGATGCATACCGCGCTCAAGGCGTGGCATAACGTTGCCTTCCCCGAAGGAGCGGCTCGTGCGGTCGTCGAGCAGGCGGTATCTTCGCTCACCCGGCTCGACGCGAGCATCGTTGAGGCCGAAGACCTTTCGGCTGCGCACGTGGTGCAGACCGGCGTCACGTTGCTGCACAAGTCGCCGATGATCGCCAAGGCCGTCGACAGCGGACACACAGCGATCGTGTGTCTCGTCGGCGATCGCACCGACGGTCGGCTTCGCGTCTGCGCGACGCTGGGCGCCGTTTCCGAAACCGAGTCACCGTTGCTCGAGCGCGTGTAACGGCCCCGCGGTGCCGCGGTCTCACCACCCCCGACGGGCAACGCCGCCGGCCAGGACGACCAGTTCCCGGCGGCGCTCGCCCGGGCGGGCTTCCCCGCCCACGACGGCATACCGTCGGTCGTCGAACACGGCCACGCCGTGTGCCGGGCGCTGGACGGCGGGATGCCGGCGGGCGACGACCATCACGACAGGGCTGCGATGAGCTCGCCCACCGAATGGCTCGCTTCGAGGGGGTGGCGCAGCTTCCCCTCCGGATTCAGCTCATAGACGTTGCGACGGCCCACCTTCGACTTGGTCAAATAGCCCTCGTCCGTCAAATCGGTCAGGATCGCCTGCACCGAGCGCTCCGTGATGCCGATGCGCAACGCCAACTCCCGGGCCGTCAACGGCTCGCCGCTGGACACACAGAGCAACACGTGTGCGTGGTTGGTCAGGAACGTCCAGGTGCGCTCGGAACCTTCGGCTGCGGTCTGCGCCGCCGAAGTTCGATTCCGGGCAACGTTCACCCGACCATCGTACTACACTCGGATTCGCGTAACGAAGTTCGTTAATTCGTCAGCGGATTTGTCGTGGGCGCCGCGGACTCCGTCAGTCGGACAACGTCGCGAAGAATGACTCGACCGCCCGGCGATAATCCCGCGGCGCGTCGTCGTGGATCAGATGACCGGCCGGCTGCACCCGCAAATAGGTTGTCGAAGAACCGGTTTCGGCCATCTCACGCATCTGGCCAGCAGGGGTGACCGAGTCGCCCGCCTCGATGAGCAGCGCGGGGGCCCGCACCGCCCGCCACTGCTCCCAGAAGTCGCGGGTGCCCCATTCGGCGGCGATCTCGATCCACCGCGCGGGGTGACCGTGCAGGCGCCAACCGGTGGCGGTGCGGTCGAAGGCCTCCAGGAAGTAGCGCCCCGCGACGGGCCCGAACTCCTCGATCACCCGCTCCGCGGAGTCGAACTCGACCGGAAGCGCGTGCAACCACGGCTCCCACGGGCCGGTGGTGCGGCCGCGGAAGTCCGGGGCCATGTCCTCGAGTACCAGCGCGGACACCAGTTCGGGATGCTGCGCGGCCAGACACCACGCGTGCAGGGCGCCCATCGAATGGCCGAGAAGCGTGACCGGCGCCTCGAGCGTGCTCACTGCGTCGGCCAGGTCGGCCACGAACCGCTCGGTGCTGATCGGGTGCGGGTCGTCGACGCCGCGGCCCCGGTGCCACAACGCGTCGTAGGTGTACACGGCGCCCAGGCGGGTCAGCCAGGGCAACTGCCGGGACCAGGTGGTGCCACGCCCCATCAGGCCGTGCACCAGCACCAACGGCGCGCCTTGCCCCCCGCGGCAAGTGAGCAGATCACCGGGCATGTCACCATCCTGCGTGCCCCGCCCTGCAGTTGGACAGGCCGGGCGAGAGGGTAGCCTAGCGGCATGCCGCCAGTGGTGAAGATCAACGCAATCGAAGTACCCCCCGACGCCGGCCCCGAGCTGGAGAAGCGGTTCGCACACCGGGCGCACGCGGTCGACAACCAGCCCGGCTTCCTCGGGTTTCAGCTGCTCCGCCCGATCAAGGGCGAGAACCGCTACTTCGTCGTGACGCAATGGGAGTCCGAGGACGCGTTTCAGGCGTGGGCGCAAGGGCCTGCCATCGCGGCCCATGCCGGTGAGCGGGCGAACCCGGTCGCGACCGGGGCATCGTTGCTGGAATTCGAGGTTGTGATGGACGTTGCCGGCAACAAGCAGGCTGGCTAGCGGGTTCTGGGCCCGGCGCCGCGCGGTGGCGTTGAGCGCCGCCGCCGCACTCGTAGTGATGTGCGCGCCCGGTTGCGCGCCCTCTCCCTCTCCGCAGGCGAACGCGGCCAACCCCGGCCGCCAGATCGATGTCCGCACACCGCCGGGCATCCGGGCCCAGCAGACGCTGGACATGCTCAACTCGGACTGGCCCATCGGCCCGGTCGGCGTCGGCACCCTGGCCACACCGGACATGGTCAAGCCGGTGCAGACCACCATGGAGTCACTGTGGTGGGACCGCCCGTTCACCCTCGACGGCGTGGATCTGGGCGCCAGCGTGGCCACCTTGCACCTGACGTCGTCCTACGGTGCGCGCCAAGACATCCGCATCCACACCGACGACGGTGGGTGGGTCGATCGATTCGAGCTCGAGACGCAATCGCCGAAGATCAACTCGTGGCACGACATCGACGCGGTGTTGAGCAAGACCGGCGCCCGCTACTCCTACCAGGTCGCCAAGGTCGACGACGGGCACTGCGACCCGGTCGCGGGCACCAACACCGGTGAATCCTTGCCGCTGGCATCGATTTTCAAGTTGTACGTGCTGCACGCCGTCGCCGGCGCGATCCGCGCCGGCACGGTCTCCTGGGACGATCAGCTGACCGTCACCGACAAGAGCCGGGCGGTGGGCTCGTCCGGATTGGCTTTGCCTGCCGGAGCGCATGTCTCGGTCCGGACGGCCGCCGAGAAGATGATCGCGACGAGCGACAACATGGCGACCGACCTGCTGATCGGGAAGCTGGGCACCCACGCCATCGAGCAAGCGCTCGCCACGGCCGGCCACCACGACCCGGCCAGCATGACGCCGTTCCCCACGATGTACGAGCTGTTCTCGGTGGGCTGGGGCAAGCCCGATCTGCGCGAGCAGTGGCAGCACGGTTCACCGCAGGTCCGTGCCCGACTGCTGACCCAGGCCAACGACACTCCCTACGAACCGGATCCGACGCGCGCCCACACTCCGGCGTCGTCGTACGGCGCGGAGTGGTATGGCAACGCCGAGGACATCTGCCGGATCCATACGACCCTGCAGGCCGACGCCGTGGGCAAGGCGGCACCGGTCAAACAGATCCTCTCCGCGGTGTCGGGCATCCAGCTGGACCGCAACGTCTGGCCGTACATCGGCGCGAAAGCCGGTGGCCTGCCGGGTGATCTGACCTTCAGTTGGTACGCCGTCGACAGGACGCAGCAGCCGTACGTGGTCAGCTTCCAGCTCAACTGGCCGCGCGACCACGGGCCGACCGTGACGGGGTGGATGCTGAAGATCGCCCAGCAGGCCTTCGCGCTCATCGCACCGCGATAGCCCTCACCACACAACGCCCGCCGGGCGGCGTTCGGGACGGTGGTGACGAGGTCTAGTTTGGCCGCATGCCACAAGAACGCGTCGCATCACCGTTGATGCTCGAACTCGAACCGGTCGTCAGCGAAACCTACTCCCGCCACATCGAGGCGGCCACCCCCTGGTACCCGCACGACCATGTGCCATTCGATCGAGGTGAGAACTTCGCGTCCCTGGGTGGCCGGGATTGGGATCCAGCTCAGGTCACGCTTCCGGATCACGTCGTCGACGCGGCGGAGATCATGCTGATCACCAAGGACGCGTTGGTGGGCCAGCACCACCGGCTGGCGGAGCACTTCCTCCTGACGGGCTGGTGGGGCAAGTGGGTTGGCCGGTGGGCGGCCGACGAGAACTTGCACGCGTTCGCCCTGCGGCAAAACCTCGTACTGACCCGCCAGATCGACCCGATCGCCAGCGAGATCGTCCGCGTCGAGCATGTGGCGAAAGGCCTGGACGCCGATGACCACACCCAGGTGGAGGCCATGGTGTTGATGGCGCTGCGCGAAAGCGCGCACGCGGTGTTCCTGCGGCGGCTGGCTGCGCGGATCGACGAACCCGTGCTGCGCCGCCTTGTCGAGGTCATCGCCGCCGACGACGAACGCCACGAGACGTTCTTCGCCGAGATCGTCCGGGCCTGCTTGCGCATCGTGCCCGCCGCGACGATAGCGGCGATCGTCGCCCGCGCGCTCGAGCTGGAGGTGGTCGGGGCGGACATCGAGGCGTACGAAGGCAAGGTCCGCAACGTCGCCGACAGCGGCATCTTCGGCCAGGACACGCTGCGGGGCGCGATCTCCGACCGCATCAAGAAGTGGAATCTGGCGGAGCTTCCGGAGCTGAGCAACTTCGTCGTCGCCTGAGCCCGGATGGTCGGCCGGTTGAGCCGACGGGCTGCCAAGTGACGCACACCACACACCGCCCGGGACTTTTGGCCCTTCCGACGGGTCCGCGGCCAGACGAGACTGCAGAACTTGCCAGAGTCGAGGTCGGAACGGAATGAGGTAGTGCGGTTGTCTGGACAGATTGGCCATGATCGACGGCAACTGAAGGCGGCTGCGTCTCGTGATGTTCTCGACCCCACCGGTCACGCACGCGGCGGCGCGCGGTGATCGGGGACTCGGCAGCGCTGGCGCCGCGCCGCGAGGTGGTCCAACTCGACGAATTCGAGGCGATGCGGCTGCTGGCCAGCATCGACCATGGGCGGGTGGTGTTCAACGACAAGGCGCTGCCCACGATCCGCCTGGTCAACCACCTCGTCGACGACGGGCGGATCATCGTGCGCACCCGCCTGGCGGCGAAGGTCTCCACCGTGGTGCGATCCGGCGCTGACGCCGGTGTGGTGATGGCGTATGAAGTCGACCGCCTCGACCCCGAGCGGCGGGCGGGCTGGAGCGTGGCGGTCACCGGGTGGGCGACCACGATCACCGACCCCCAGCAGCTCTCGCGCTACGAACAACTCCTACACCCGTGGGTGAACATGACCATGGACACCATGATCGCGATCCGACCGGAGATCATCACCGGCATCCGCATCGTCGACGGCGCTCCCGAATAGCCGGCGCGTTCGCGCGCCGATACGCGGCTACCAGCGCAGCGTCCAACAGCCGCCGCGGTAATGCAGAGCGGTGCGACTGACCGGCGCAATGTCCATCCGCCAGAACGATTTCGCGGGGATGTCGAGCGCCAGCAGGATCGCCGCCCGGATCACCGCGGGGTGCGTGACCGCGACGGCGGCCGCCGCGTTCTCGGTCACCGAGTTCAGCCACCGGGCCACCCGCTGCATCAGCTCGATGATCGACTCACCGCCGTGCGGAGCGCGGCTGGGATCGGTCAGCCAGACCGTCAGGTCGCCGGGCGGCACGTCCTCCAACCTCTTTTCCTGCCAGGGACCGCAATTCAGGTCGGCCAGCAGCGGATCCACGGTGGCCTCCAATCCCAGCAAGTCCGCCGTTTGTCGGGCCCTTCGCTCGGGCCCGGTGAAATGGATTGCGCCGCAGCGGAATTGAGCGGCGGTTTCGGCCTGGCGGCGGCCGACGTCGTTGAGCGGTTCATCGCCGGGGAAACGCGCGGCGGCCATCGCGTCGGTCATCGCGTGCGCCACCAGCGTCAGCCGGACGATGTCCGTCACGCCGCGATGCCCGCCGCCCGCCCGCTCCCGGTGCGCTCGCCGAGCAGCCGCCCGGCGAGCGTCGCGAACACCACGCCGAGGGTCACCCACAACACCAACTGCGTGGCCAGCGAGAGCAGCCTGAATTCGTAGAGGACGTCGGCGGGAAAGCCCGGATAGACGATCGCCCCCGACGCGTCGCGCAGCGGTTCGGTTGTCTCGTCGACGCTCGGAAGCAGCGCCATCACCACGGCAACGGCCGCGACGTATGCGCCGGCCGCCAGCAGCCGCCCGTGCCACGCGCCGAACCGGGCCGTCAGCGGCCGAGCCAGCCACACCGCGGTGAAGGCCAGCACCACCGAGGCCAACACCATCACCAGATACCAGCCGGTGCGCGCCCCGATCGTGTCCGCCTGCCCCACCGCCGGTGGATTCGGCGGATACTTCACGAACGGCACCAAGTAGACCGCGACGAACGCTGCCGCCGCGAGCAGCAGCGAAACAGAGCGCACCCCAACGTCTTTCGTCCGCGCCGCGACCACGCAGAACAGCACGGCGAACAGCGCGCCGACCGCGACACCGAAGATGAGCACACCGAAACCCAGCCCGGCGTTGGACTGCACGCCACGGCTGAACAACTCGGCGCCATGCTCGTGTACGCCATGGGCGTTCTCGGCGTCGGCCCGGCCGTCCTCGAAAGCGATCGCGCGGCCGATCACCGGCTCGGCGCACAGGCGGGCGAAGACGAATGCCAGCACCGCGCCGACTGCACCCGCCAGCAGGCCGCGCCCGATCAGACGCTTCTCCACGCGATCAGTGGCAGGGGAAGCCGAGCAGATGCCGCGCGTCGTGCAGGAATTCGTGCACGTGCGAATCGCCGCCGAACAGCGACACGGCGCCCTGTTCGACGCCGACGAAGTAGAGCGCCATCAGCGCCAGGAAGGCGGTCGCGGTCAACCAGAGCGCGGCGCTCGTCGCCGACAGGTCAACGGATCGGACACGGACAACTCGCTGGCGATCGGACATCGTCGGCTCCTTCTGGGGATTACGCGTCCCCGTTGGCTGCGACGAGTTTCGGGTCTGACTGTGGACAGTGGCGCGACCGT
Source organism: Mycobacterium europaeum (assembly GCF_034555895.2). NCBI lineage: Bacteria > Bacillati > Actinomycetota > Actinomycetes > Mycobacteriales > Mycobacteriaceae > Mycobacterium > Mycobacterium europaeum. The sequence goes on along the minus strand of NZ_CP157315.1, from coordinate 5,325,120 downwards.
TCTGGAATTTCACCAGATTCCGTTACTCGTCAGGGCAGACGCCAGTAAACCACGGGCGGCCGGACAAGCGAAACGGGCGGCGGTCCCATGCGGAACCGCCGCCCGTTTCGTTCGACCGCTACGGGGTCTCGGGCGCGGCGTGCGCCCCGGCCTTCGCCAGGTCCGGCTCGGCCGGCGGCTTGCGGGCCCCGGTGAAGGTGAACACCGCGTCCTCGCCGGCGCTCTCGCCGTCCCAGTTGTCCACGTCGACCGTGACGACCTGTCCCGGTCCGACCTCCTCGAACAGGATCTTCTCCGAGAGCTGGTCCTCGATCTCGCGCTGGATGGTGCGCCGCAGCGGGCGGGCACCCAGCACCGGATCGAAGCCGCGCTTGGCCAGCAGCGCCTTGGCCTTGTCGGTCAGCTCCAGAGCCATGTCCTTGGTCTTGAGCTGGCCCGCGACCCGGCTGATCATCAGGTCGACCATCTTGATGATCTCGTCCTTGGTCAGCTGGTGGAAGACGATGATGTCGTCGATGCGGTTGAGGAACTCCGGGCGGAAGTGCTTCTTCAGCTCGTCGTTGACCTTCTGCTTCATCCGCTCGTAGTTGTTCTCGCCACCACCCTGGGTGAAGCCCAGGCCGACCGGCTTGGAGATGTCGGACGTCCCGAGGTTGGAGGTGAAGATCAGCACGGTGTTCTTGAAGTCCACCGTGCGTCCCTGCCCGTCGGTGAGCCGGCCGTCCTCGAGGACCTGCAACAGGCTGTTGTAGATCTCCTGGTGGGCCTTCTCGATCTCGTCGAACAACACCACCGAGAACGGCTTGCGCCGCACCTTTTCGGTGAGCTGGCCGCCCTCCTCGTACCCGACATATCCCGGCGGGGCGCCGAACAGGCGCGACGCGGTGAACCGGTCGTGGAACTCGCCCATGTCGATCTGGATGAGCGCGTCGTCGTCGCCGAACAGGAAGTTGGCCAGCGCCTTGGACAGCTCGGTCTTACCGACGCCGGACGGGCCGGCGAAGATGAACGAACCCGACGGGCGCTTGGGGTCCTTCAACCCGGCGCGGGTGCGGCGGATCGCCTTGGAGACCGCCTTGACGGCGTCCTCCTGGCCGATGATCCGCTTGTGCAGCTCGTCCTCCATGCGCAGCAGGCGGGTGGTCTCGGCCTCGGTGAGCTTGAACACCGGGATGCCGGTCCAGTTGCCCAGCACCTCGGCGATCTGCTCGTCGTCCACCTCGGCAACCACGTCCAGATCTCCCGAGCGCCACTGCTTTTCGCGCTCGGCCCGCTGAGCGACCAGCTGCTTCTCCCGGTCCCGCAGGCTGGCGGCCTTCTCGAAGTCCTGCGCGTCGATCGCGGATTCCTTCTCCCGCCGCGCGTCGGCGATCTTCTCGTCGAACTCGCGCAGGTCTGGCGGAGCGGTCATCCGGCGGATCCGCATCCTCGCGCCCGCCTCGTCGATCAGGTCGATCGCCTTGTCCGGCAGGAACCGGTCGTTGATGTAGCGGTCCGCCAGGGTGGCGGCGGCCACCAGCGCCGCATCGGAGATCGACACCCGGTGGTGCGCCTCGTAGCGGTCGCGCAGCCCCTTGAGGATCTCGATGGTGTGCTCCACCGTCGGCTCCCCGACCTGCACGGGCTGGAAGCGGCGCTCCAGGGCGGCGTCCTTCTCGATGTACTTGCGGTACTCGTCGAGCGTGGTGGCGCCGATGGTCTGCAGCTCGCCGCGGGCCAGCTTGGGCTTGAGGATCGACGCGGCGTCGATCGCGCCCTCGGCGGCACCTGCACCGACGAGCGTGTGCAGCTCGTCGATGAACAGGATGATGTCGCCGCGCGTGTTGATCTCCTTGAGCACCTTCTTCAGGCGTTCCTCGAAATCACCGCGGTAGCGCGAGCCGGCGACCAGCGAGCCGAGGTCCAGCGTGTAGAGCTGCTTGTCCTTCAGCGTCTCCGGCACCTGGCCGTGCACGATGGCCTGCGCCAGGCCCTCGACGACGGCGGTCTTGCCGACGCCGGGCTCACCGATCAGCACCGGGTTGTTCTTGGTGCGCCGGCTCAGCACCTGCATGACGCGCTCGATTTCCTTCTCGCGGCCGATGACCGGGTCGAGCTTGCCCTCCATCGCGGCGGCCGTCAGGTTGCGCCCGAACTGGTCGAGCACCAACGAGGTCGACGGGCTGCCCGATTCGCCGCCGCGGCCACCGGTACCGGCCTCCGCGGCCTCCTTGCCCTGGTAGCCGGAGAGCAGCTGGATGACCTGCTGGCGCACCCGGGTCAGCTCGGCGCCCAGCTTGACCAGCACCTGGGCGGCCACGCCCTCACCCTCGCGGATGAGGCCGAGCAGGATGTGCTCGGTGCCGATGTAGTTGTGGCCCAGCTGCAGCGCCTCACGCAGGCTCAGCTCGAGAACCTTCTTGGCGCGCGGCGTGAACGGGATGTGCCCGGACGGCGCCTGCTGGCCCTGGCCGATGATCTCCTCGACCTGGCTGCGCACGCCCTCGAGCGAGATTCCCAGCGACTCCAAAGACTTCGCGGCGACGCCCTCGCCCTCGTGGATCAAACCCAGCAGGATGTGCTCGGTGCCGATGTAGTTGTGGTTGAGCATCCGGGCCTCTTCCTGCGCCAGGACGACGACCCTGCGGGCACGGTCGGTAAAACGTTCAAACATCGGTGGTTACCTGCTCTCCCTCACCATCGGTACTGGCCTCTTAGCGGCCCACCGGCCCCTGTTGGGACCGGAATCGCATACCTTCCATCCACTGTAATGGTCGGTCTGCCAGGGGGCATAACCTTGCGGTTGCTCACTGCTGAAACACCCGCGCGCCCGTTTCGGGCGATCTCCCCTGTGATCACAGCGCCGTTACCGGAGCAACGTGGCCGGGCCCCAATTCGTTTCCTCAATCGGCGGGCGGGCCTTTCGCCGCCAGCGAAATGACAAACCGGCGCCAAGGCCGTTGCGGCCCGGGCGCCGGTTTGCAGGTTCGTCAGGTCGCCGCGTGGAATGCGTCGATGACGTCGGCGGGGATGCGGCCCCGCGTCGACACGTTGTGGCCGTTGCGGCGGGCCCATTCGCGGATCGCCGCGCTCTGCTCGCGGTCGATCGCGCCACGGCCGCGCCCGGAGCCGGAACGCCCCCGCCGCCGCCCGCCGACCCGGCGCCCGGCTTCCACCCACTGCTTCAGGTCGTTGCGGAGTTTCGCGGCATTCTTGGACGAAAGGTCAATCTCATAGGTCACCCCGTCAAGCCCGAATTCGACCGTTTCATCGGCTGCGCCGGCACCGTCGAAATCATCGACCAAGGTGACGGTCACTTTTTTCGCCATTGGCTTATCCTCGCATTTCGTCCTGAGCAGTTGCTGAGCAGATTGGGTGCGCCTCCCCGGGCAATCAATCTGCCATAACAAGGCAGCATACTCAATCCGGCCGCAAAGCGCACAGTTGCACTTTTCAGCCGGAGTGTGGCCGAACAATCGGGAACAAAACTGTCTCTCGAATTGACAGCCCGGTCAAAGTCATCAACAACCGATCGATACCCATTCCGGTTCCCGTACACGGCGGCATCGCATACTCGAGCGCGGCGAGAAAGTCTTCGTCGAGCGCCATGGCTTCGTCATCGCCGGCCGCCGCGGCGCGGGCTTGCGCGGCGAATCTCTCCCGCTGCACGACCGGGTCGTTCAATTCGGAGTACCCGGTGGCCAGTTCGACCCCGCGGATGTAGAGGTCCCACTTTTCCGTCACACCGGGGATGCTGCGGTGCTGACGCGTCAAAGGCGTTGTCTCGACCGGAAAATCCCGCACGAAGGTGGGCGCGGTCAGCGTGTTGCCCACGGCGTGCTCCCAGAGTTCCTCGACGAGCTTTCCGTGGCCGTAACCCCGGTCGCGGGGGATTTCCACCCCGAGCCGCTCCGCGATCGCCCACAGGCGGTCGGCCTGCGTCTCGGGGGTGATCTCTTCCCCGAGTGCCGCCGACAGCGACGGGTACATTTGAATCGACGCCCATTCTCCGTCTATGTCGTAGACACTGCCGTCGGGCAGCGGTAGTTGTCTGGTTCCGATCGCCTCATCAGCGACCTCTTGAATAAGCTCCCGCGTGACGACCTCCGAATCGTCATAGGTTCCGTACGCCTGGTAGGTCTCCAGCATGGAGAATTCCGGAGAATGAGTGGAATCGGCGCCCTCGTTTCGGAAGACTCGATTTACTTCGAAGACCTTGTCGAAACCACCGACGACGCAGCGCTTGAGGAACAGTTCCGGTGCGATCCGCAGGTACAGATCCATGTCGAGCGCATTGGAATGCGTGACGAACGGGCGCGCCGCCGCGCCGCCCGCCAGCGTCTGCAACATCGGCGTTTCGACTTCGAGAAACCCGCGCCGTTCGAGCGCGTTGCGTATCGCGCGGACCACGGCGATTCGCTGCCGCGCCACCGTGCGGGCCTGGGGACGCACGATGAGGTCGACGTAGCGCTGCCGCACCCGCGCCTCCTCGCTCATCTCCCTGTGGGCCACCGGCAACGGCCGCAAGGACTTGGCCGCGATTTGCCAGGAATCGGCCAGGACGGACAATTCGCCGCGGCGTGAGCTGATCACGTTGCCGTGCACGTAGACGATGTCGCCGAGGTCGACGTCGGCTTTCCAGGCGTCCAGCGACTCGCGGCCCACCTTGTCGAGGCTGAGCATCACCTGCAGGCTGGTGCCGTCGCCCTCCTGCAGCGTCGCGAAGCACAGTTTCCCGGAGTTGCGCGCGAAGATCACCCGGCCGGCGACGCCGACGACGTCGTCGGTCGCGGTGTCGACCGGCAGATCGGGATGGTCGGCGCGCACCTGCGCCAGGGTGTGGGTGCGTTCGACGGCGACCGGATAGGGTTCGCGGCCCTCCGCCAACAAGCGAGCGCGCTTGTCCCGGCGGATGCGGAACTGCTCGGGCAGGTCTGCTGCGGCATCCTCACTGGCGTCACTCACGAGCTGCCAGCTTAAATGACCTGGTATGGCCGCCGGTCACGGGCATCAAGCGTGCGTTCGGGGCTTTACGTGTGCGCCCCGGGCGCAAATTGCGGCCGCGCCCCGGCCAGGGTTCACCCGCGACGCCCTGGGCGCACACTCGACGCGGTTCTCCCGCTCAGCGCGCGGACTTCAGCCGGCCGCGCTGGGCGTCCCGGTTGCGTTCGAATACCAGCCGCAGTCCGTGCAGGGTCAGATGCTGGTCGTAATGGCTGGCCGTGTGCAGCTCGGGCAGCAGCAACGGTGCCGTGTGTCCCGTCGCCACCACCGCCACGTCGTCGCCGGCGAAGCCCTCGACGTCCTCGCGGATGCGTCCGACCAGGCCGTCGACCAGCCCGGCGAACCCGAACACCGCCCCGGCCTGCATGCATTCGACGGTGTTCTTGCCCACCACCGAACGGGGGCGGGACAGTTCCACCCGGCGCAGCGCGGCGGAGCGGGCCGCAGCGGCGTCCGAGGAGACCTGCACGCCCGGGGCGATCGCGCCGCCGAGGAATTCGCCCTTGGCCGACACGACGTCCACACAGATCGAGGATCCGAAGTCGATGACGATCGCGGCGCTTTGGAAGCGGTGGAATGCGGCCAGGCAGTTGACGATCCGGTCGGCGCCGACTTCCTTGGGGTTGTCGACCAGCAGCGGGATGCCGGTGCGCACACCCGGCTCGATCAGCACGTGCGGCACCGACGGCCAGTACTGGTCGAGCATGATCCGCACCTCGTGCAGCACCGAAGGAACGGTGGACAGCGCGGCGGCGCCGGTGAGCCGCTCGGAGTCGTCGCCGATCAGGCCGTCGATGGTCAGGGCCAGCTCGTCGGCGGTGACCTCGGACTCCGTCCGAATCCGCCACTGCTGCACGACCTTTGCGTGCTCCTTGGACCCGGAGATCAGCCCCATGACGGTGTGGGTGTTACGGACGTCGATGGCCAGCAGCACGGTTACCCCGCAACGATTCGGGGATCCAACAGCTCGGCGGCGGCGGATACGTCGTCGGGCACGAAGGCCGGATCGTGGCCCAGGTCGATCGGCTTGTTGTCGGCGTCGACGAACACGATACGCGGGCGGTAGGCCCGCGCCTCGGCCTCCTCCATGGTCCCGTATGCGATCAGGATCACCAGGTCGCCGGGATGCACGAGATGTGCTGCCGCGCCGTTGATTCCGATCACACCACTGCCGCGTTCCCCGGTGATCGCATAGGTGACCAGGCGGGCACCGTTGTCGATGTCGACGATGGTCACCTGCTCACCCTCGAGCAGGTCCGCAGCGTCCATCAGGTCGGCGTCGATGGTCACCGAGCCGACGTAGTGCAGGTCAGCCTGCGTGACGGTGGCGCGGTGAATCTTCGACTTGAGCATCGTCCGTAGCATCAATTCCTCCAAGATGATTCACGGGTGTCCCGATATCCGTCCGGCCCCACGGGTGCCGGCGAAGTCTCGACCTCGATCGCGATGTTGTCCAGCAGCCTGGTGCTGCCCAACCGGACGGCGACGACCAGCCGGCCGGTTCTGTTGGCGCCCAAAGGGCCCAGGTCGGGGTCGCGCAACTCGAGGTAGTCGACCGTGAGCTCGGGCACGGCGTCGAGCACCGCGCGCGCCGCGCCCAGCGCGGCCCGGGGGCCGGCGTCGGCGGCGTGCGCCGCCGCGGTCAGCGCCGCCGACACCGCCACGGCGGCCTCGCGCTGCACCGGATCGAGGTAGCGGTTGCGCGACGACATGGCCAGCCCGTCGGCTTCGCGCACGGTGGGCACGCCGACCACGGCGACGTCGATGTTCAGGTCGGCGACCATCTGGCGGATCAGCACGAGTTGCTGATAGTCCTTCTCGCCGAAGAACACTCGGTCGGGACGCACGATCTGCAGCAGCTTGCACACCACGGTTAGCACACCGGCGAAGTGGGTCGGCCGCTGCCCGCCCTCGAGGTCGGCGGCCAGCGGGCCGGGCTGCACGGTGGTGCGCAGGCCGTTGGGATACATCGCCGCCGCCGTTGGCGCGAAGACGATTTCGACGCCTTCGCCGCGCAGCAGCGCCAGGTCGTCGTCCAGCGTCCGCGGGTAGGCGTCCAGGTCTTCGCCCGCGCCGAATTGGAGGGGGTTGACGAAGATCGACACCACCACCACCGCGCCGGGCACCCGCTTGGCGGCGCGGACCAGCGTGAGGTGCCCCTCGTGCAGCGCGCCCATGGTGGGGACCAGCATCACCCGGCGACCGGTGTGCCGCAGCGCGCGGCAGACGTCGGTGACCTCGCGCGGGCGCGAGTACAGGTGGAGTTCGCCGGCCTTGAAGGCGGGCCGCTTGCCCGGTGTCATCCCGCCAGCACCTCGAAGACGTCGGCGGGCGCGTGCGCGCGCCGGGCGGTCCGCAGGGCGTTCACCCGGTACGCCTGCGCCAGTTCCGGGTCCACGCGATTCAGCGCAGCCAGGTGCCCGGCGACCGCGCCCGCGTCGCCGCGCGCAACCGGCCCGGTCAGCGCGGCCTGCCCGCGTTGCAGGGTGTTCTCCAGCGCGGCCCGGGCCAGCGGCCCCACGATGCGTTCGGCGATGCCGCCCGGGGAGTCGTCGACGGATTCCTGGCCGAGCAGTTCGCTGCCGCGCAGCGCGGCGCGCAACGCCTCGAGCGCGTCCGCGAGCACCGTGACCAGGTGGTTCCCGGCGTGCGCCAGAGCGGCGTGGTAGAGCACCCGCGCTTCCTCCCGCACGCAGAACGGTTCGCCGCCCATCTCCAGGACGAGCGACTGCCCGATCGCATACCCCACGTCGTCGGCCGCGGTGATGCCGAAGCAGGTGTCGGGCAGCCTGCTGATGTCCTCGTCGGACCCGGTGAACGTCATCGCCGGGTGGATCGCCAGCGGTATGCAACCGTCCTGGGCCAGCGGGGCGAGGATGCCGACGCCGTTGGCGCCGGAGGTGTGGGCGACGATCGTGCCCGGCCGCACGGCGGACGTCGCGGCCAACCCGGACACCAGGCCGGGGAGTTCGTTGTCGGGGACGGCCAGCACCAGCAGCTCGGCGCCGGCGGCGACGTCGGGCGGCGGCATCACCGGGGTGTCGGGCAGCCAGCGCTGCGCCCGCTGCCGGGACGCGTGGGAGATGGCGCTGCACGCCACCACGACGTGGTCGGCCCGCTCCAGCGCGACACCGAGCGCGGTGCCCACCCGGCCGGCCGAGATGATCCCCACTTTGAGCCTGGCCGGGCGCAAACCGTCGAACTGCACCATCGCAGACGACCTCACAGATTTCTTCGTTCGTTCCGGTCCCACCCCGTGGGTACCGTTCGGTCACTCAAACTGTAGTCGATTGGCCGGCCCCGACCAATGCAAGCCCAATGTGAGGAAGCTCCCAGCTCAGCCGTCGCGGCGACGACGGCGGCCCCCCTCCGGCGGCTGGATCTGCAGCCGCGCCAGCAGGTCGGCAACCGACTGGCCGCCCGTCTGGGCGGCCTCGCCCGGGCCCTCCACGCCGTCGAGTTCGGTGCCGCCGTGCCGCGGCGCGTGCTCCGGCGGGGGCGGCGGGGCCAACCGCGGTGGTAGTTGCTCGGCGGCAGGGGGCGGCGAGTGAGGCGGCGGGGGCGGCGGGGGTGTGGCGGGAACGGGAGGTGGCGGCGCGAACGCCGGCTCCCTCGGGGGCTCGTTCCGGGGCTCGCCGGTCGGGGCGAAGTTGCGCACGCCATAGTCGCGGTACTCCGCGGAGTGCCGTGACCGCGCCCGGCGCCCAGACTCGCCGTACGGCGGGTTCACCGGCTCGACGGGCGGGCCGGCCCAGGCCCGATCCGGTTCGGAATGGCGGGCACGCCGCCGCCGGCCCGACGTCTCGTCGGCGGCCGCGACGGCGGCGTCGGAGCCGGACCAGTGGCTACCCGGGGTGCCGGGGGGCAACCACAGCCCGGACGCGCCGGCGGGCTGCCAGCCCGGCGCCTGCGGCTGGGGTTCCGGCTCGGGCGCCGGCCGGGCCGGTGGGGGCGGTGGCTGGCGAGGTTCGAACCTCGGTTCCGGTTCCGGCGGCGCGGGGCGGTACGCCGGCTCGGGCTGGACCGGCGGGGCCGGTTCCGGCGGCGCCTCGTACTGATAAGGCACCCGCTCGCGGCGGGGCTGCGGCTGCCGGGGCGGCAACAGTGGTTCCTCGGGGACGTCGATGATCGCCGTTTCGTCGGCCCGGCCGGTGGCGCTGTCCTGGGGGACGGAGGTGACCCGATCGCTGGCCACCCAGTCGTAGGGCACGTCACGCGGGGTCTCGCCGTTGCGGTCCCACTCGCTGTACGCGCGCTCGGGTGGCGCCTCGGTCTCCGGCTTCTCCAGGGCCGGCCGCTGGGCGAGATCGGTGTCGAACAGGATCTCCAGGCTGGTGCGCAACGCGCTCAGCTCCGCGCGCAACTCGGCCAGGTCGTCGGCGGCCTGGGCGCGCAGCTCGGAGGCCAGCTCGCGGCGCAGCTGGGACTCCACGGTCAGCTCGTACTCACGGCGGGCCGAGATCTCGCGATCCAGCTGCAGGTCGTACACCAGCTTCAGGTCTCGGACGCGCGACTGATCCGCGTCACTCTGGCGGCGGTACAGCACCGACACGAAGGCACCGGCGACTGCGGCCCACAGCGCCAGGATTACAGCGAGCTTGAGGAGTTCCACCCGATTGGTGAAAACCAGCGCGGAGCTGGCCCCTATCGCAAGGACCAGCAACGCGGTCAAGAGCACCCAACCCGGCCTGCGGCCGCCGCGCCGAACCCGGGCGCCGCGGGACAGAACGGTCATGGCCTGACTGTACCTGCGCGAGGTCATTCCGCGTGTCGCCCTACTCCGGCGATTCTCACGCGGCTTGCCGGCCCGTCAGGAGGCGGGTTAGTTCTCCGCCCCCTCGCCGTGCTCGGGTTGATCCGGGGGCGACTTGCAGCAATGCTGCAGCCACAGCGCGGCGCCCACCAGCGCCAGCGCGCTGACGGCCGCGACCACCGTGCCGGTGGTGTCCTCGGCGGCCGCCCGCAGCCAGGATCGCCGCGGCAGGAAGTACACCAGCACCCCGACCCACCACCCCAGCGTCAGCGCGCCCACCCAGGCCGAGGCCTTGGCAACCATCAGCCCGCGCGCCACGGCCAGCGGGTGCAGCCAGCCGGGGCCGACGCCGATTTCGCCGTCGTTGATCTTGGCCCGCACGTAGCGCGCCCACAGCGCTTCGGCGACGGCCACCGCCAGCAGCGACAGGCCCGTCCACACCGTGATGGGCGGAAACCACCGGTACAGGGCGTTCACCACCAGATAGCCCACCACCGCAGCGCCAACCACCGCGGCCGTCAGGTCACGTTTGCGCGTCGGTCCCATCAGGCTTCCGGTTCCCCACCGGCCGGCGGCGTGGCCGCCCGCTCGAGCGTGAGGCTCGTCAACCGGACGCCTTCCCGGTCGGCCGCGTCCAGCTCGGCGAGCAGGCTCGCGACGGGCCGCGGGCCCTCGGCGACGGTCAGCTGGGCATCGGGGTCGATGGCCAGCCACGGGATCATGACGAAAGCCCGCAGATGGGCCAGGGGGTGCGGCAGCGTCAGATTGTTCTCGCGGGAGGTCACCTCCGCCTCGCCGTAGCAGGCGATCAGGTCGACGTCGAGGGTGCGCGGCCCCCAGCGCTCGCCGCGGACCCGGCCGGCCGCGCGTTCGAAGTCCTGGGCCCGGCGCAGCCAGTCCTGCGCGTCGCACGCCGGGTCGTTGGCGATCAGCACCGCGTTGAGAAACGGCGCCTGATCGACCCGGCCCCACGGATCGGTCTCGTACACCGGGGACACCGCCAGCACCTTGTCGCCCAGCCCGTCGACCACCGACTGCAACCGCGCCAGGCGGTCGCCCAGGTTGGATCCGATGGACAGCACCACCCACGTCATCCGCGCCGCCCCCGGGCCCCGGTGCCGTGGTCGTCGCGCATCACAGCGCCCGGCCCGCCGGGACCACCGAACCGCGGCCGCCGCGGCGCGACCGTCGCACCACCACCGCGACGTCGGCGAACTGCTGCGGGATCGGGGCCCGCGGCTTGTGCACCACCACCTCGACCGCGTGCACCCGCTCGTCGTGCATCACCCGGTCGGCGATCTCGCCGCCCACCGCTTCGATCAGGTTGCGCGGCGGCCCGGCCACGACGTCGGCGGCGAGCTGGGCCAGTGCGGCGTAGTCGTAAGTGTCGGTCAGCTCGTCGCTTTCGGCGGCGCCGGCAAGGTCGATCCACACCGTCATGTCCACGACAAAGTCCTGCCCATCGGCACGCTCGTGTTCGAAAACTCCGTGTCGCCCACGAACCGTCAAGCCCCGCAATTCGATTCGATCAGCCATCGTCTCCAGCCAGCTCGGTCTGCCGCTCTTCGGTCTGCGCCCACGCCCCCACCACTTTGAGCGCGTCGGCCGTGGCCCGCACGTCGTGCACCCGCACACCCCATGCCCCGTGCAGCGCCGCCAGCGCGGAGATCACCGCGGTCGCCGTCTCGCGGCCGTCGGGCGGACGCGGCGAGCCGTCGGGCCCGGCCAACAACGTACCGAGGAACCGTTTGCGCGACGCGCCCAGGAGGACCGGGATTCCGGTGGCGACGAACTGCGGCAACGCGCGCAGCAGCGCCCAATTGTGTTGCCCCGTCTTGGCGAACCCAAGGCCCGGGTCGATCACCAGCTTGTTCGGGTCGACGCCCGCCGCGACGGCCGCGTCCACGCTGGCGAGCAGCTCGGCGCGCACTTCGGCCACCACGTCGTCGTAGTGCGGGGCCGCGTGGGGGCGGTCGGCGGACACCGACCGCCAGTGCATCAGCACCCAGGGCACGCCGGCGTCGGCGAGCAGCGGCGCCATCGCGGGGTCGGCCCGTCCGCCCGACACGTCGTTGACGATCCGCGCGCCGTTCTGCAGGGCCGCCTGCGCGACCTCCGCGTGCATGGTGTCGATGCTTACCGTGATCCCTTCCGCCACGAGCTCTTTGACGACGGGGATCACCCGCGACGTCTCGACCCGGGCATCGATGCGCGTGGCACCGGGCCGGGTCGACTCCCCGCCGACGTCGACGATGTCCGCGCCGTCCGCGGCGAGCGCCAACCCATGCGCCACCGCGTTACCGGTATCGAGATAGCGGCCGCCATCGGAGAACGAGTCGTCAGTGACGTTCAGGACTCCCATAACCCGCACAGGCGCGACTCACTTACGCAGGATCAGGTCGAGCGCTTCGGCCCGGGAAGCGGCGTTGGTCTTGAACAGTCCGCGAACCGCCGAGGTGGTGGTGACCGCGCCGGGCTTACGGACGCCGCGCATGGCCATGCAGAGGTGCTCGGCCTCGATCACGACGATCACGCCCCGCGGATTGAGTTTGTTCATCAGGGCATCGGCGATCTGGCTGGTGAGCCGTTCCTGCACCTGTGGCCGCTTGGCGTAGAGGTCGACCAACCGCGCGATCTTGGACAGGCCGGTGACCCGTCCGTCGGCGCCGGGGATGTAGCCGACATGCGCCACACCGTGAAACGACACCAGGTGGTGTTCGCACGTGGAGTAGAGCGGGATCTCCTTGACCAGCACCAGCTCGTCGTGTTCCTCGTCGAACATGGTGTTGAGCACGCTGTCGGGGTCGGTGTAGAGCCCGGCGAACATCTCCTGGTAGGCGCGCGCGACCCGGGCAGGCGTGTCCCGCAGCCCGTGCCGGTCCGGGTCCTCGCCGATGGCGAGCAGCAACTCCCGCACCGCGGCCTCGGCACGCGCCTGATCGAACACCCGCGTCGGCGAAGTCGCGGTGTCCGGCCCCAAACCCGTCAAGGCCATCGAATCCTCCGTTCGTCAGCCGTGTGCCGGCGGGTTGGACCGGCTTACGTCGTCCTGCTCGGGAGACTTGCCGCCGTCCGGGTCGGGCAGGCTCGGCGGCGGGTAGGGCGGATACGGCGGGTAGGGGGGCTGTGCCTGACCCTGTTGGCCCGGATGACCCGGGTAGTGCCCCGCGGGCTGCGGCCAATACGGCTGCTGCGGGCCCTGTGGCGGCGGGTACCAATAGTTGGGCTGCTGGTCCTGGGGTGGCCAGCCCGGCGCGTGCCAGCCCGCCGGCGCGCCGTAGTCCGGCTGGGTGGCCCCGTGCGGCACGCCGGGGTGGTTACCGGCGCCTTGAGAGCCGTTCCCGCCGTTGTTCTTTCGGTCGGCGTCCACTCCCGCGGCCGCCGCGGCCTGGCTGGCCCGCGCGATAGCCGCCTTGAACGCGGGTTCGGGGACCGGCGGCGGCCACGGCTCGCCGCGCTCAATCGCCAGCTCGCCGGGGGTCTTGATCGGCGGCTTGTCCGAAGGGATGCGGCCGCCGAAATCGTCGAACATGGTGAGCCTGGGCCGCTTTTCGACGCCGGCGAAAATCTTCTCCAACTCCGCCCGGTGCAGGGTCTCCTTTTCCAACAGCTGACCGGCCAACGTGTCGAGGACGTCGCGGTATTCGGTGAGAATCTCCCAGGCCTCGGTGTGGGCCGCCTCGATCAGCTTGCGGATTTCGTCGTCGATGTCGCGGGCCACCTCGTGGGAGTAGTCGGCCTGCGTCCCCATGGTGCGGCCCAGGAACGGGTCGCCGTGCTCGGTGCCGTACTTGACCGCGCCCAGCTTGGAGCTCATCCCGAATTCGGTCACCATCGCGCGCGCCACCTTGGTGGCCTGCTCGATGTCGGACACCGCGCCGGTGGTCGGCTCCCGGAACACCAGTTCTTCGGCGGCGCGTCCGCCCATCGCGAACACCAGCTGCGCGATCATCTCCGAGCGGGTCCGCAAGCCCTTGTCTTCCTCGGGCACCGCCACCGCGTGTCCGCCGGTACGTCCCCGCGCCAGGATCGTGACCTTGTAGATCGGCTCGATGTCGGGCATCGCCCAGGCGGCCAGGGTGTGGCCGCCCTCGTGGTAGGCGGTGATCTTCTTTTCCTGCTCGCTGATGATGCGGCCCTTGCGTCGCGGGCCGCCGATCACGCGGTCCACCGCCTCCTCGAGGGCGGCGCCGGTGATGACGGTGCCATTCTCGCGGGCGGTCAGCAGCGCCGCCTCGTTGATGACGTTGGCCAGGTCGGCGCCGGTCATGCCGACGGTGCGCTTGGCCAGCCCGGCGAGGTCGGCGTCCGGGCCGATCGGCTTGCCCTTGGAGTGCACTTCGAGCACCGCGCGGCGACCCGCCAGGTCCGGGTTGGACACCGGGATCTGCCGGTCGAAGCGGCCGGGCCGCAGCAGCGCGGGATCCAGGATGTCGGGGCGGTTGGTGGCGGCGATCAGGATGACGCCGGCGCGCGGGTCGAAGCCGTCCATTTCCACCAGCAACTGGTTCAGCGTTTGCTCGCGCTCGTCGTGGCCCCCGCCGAGGCCGGCGCCGCGCTGGCGGCCCACCGCGTCGATCTCGTCGACGAAGATGATGCACGGGTTGTTCTGCTTGGCCTGCTCGAACAGGTCGCGCACCCGCGACGCGCCCACGCCGACGAACATCTCGACGAAGTCGGAGCCGGAGATGGTGAAGAACGGGACGCCGGCTTCCCCCGCCACCGCGCGGGCGAGCAGGGTCTTGCCGGTCCCGGGCGGGCCGTAGAGCAGCACGCCCTTGGGGATCTTGGCGCCCAGCGCCTGGTAGCGGCCGGGATTCTGCAGGAAGTCCTTGATCTCGTAGAGCTCTTCGACGGCCTCGTCGACGCCGGCAACGTCGGCGAACGTGGTCTTGGGCATGTCCTTGTTGAGCAGCTTGGCGCGCGACTTGCCGAACCCGAAGCCCATTCGGGCGCCGCCCTGCATGCGGGAGAACATGACGAACAGGCCCACCAGCAACAGCAGCGGCAACACGTAGACCAGCAGCTCGCCCAGGATGCTGCCCTGGTTGACGACCGTGCTGACCTTGGCATTCTTGGCGCTCAGCGCGTTGAACAGGTCGACGGCGTACCCGCTCGGGTACTTGGTGATCACCTTGTCGGAACTGTCGGTGTCGTTGTTGCCCTTCTTCAGGGTCAACCGCAGCTGCTGCTCGCGATCGTCGATCTGCGCGCTCTTGACGTTGTCAGCATTGATCTGCGCCACCGCCACCGAGGTGTCGACGGGCTTGTAGCCGCGGGTGTCGTCGCTGAAGTAGAAGAACGACCAACCGAGCAGCACCACGACTGCAATCGCCGTGACGGTGCGAATAACGTTTTTCCGGTTCATCAATCATCGGCCTTGGTGGCCAGGTCCTTCCCCGATATACACGCAGCTCGAAAAGTCCAGGTTACCGCTCGTGGCGATCGCCAGCTCCGGCAGAGCCGGAGCGAAGCGGGTCGCCACCATCTGTCACGTGGCGATCGCCAGCTCCGGCAGAGCCGGGCACGACGGATCGCCACCATCTGTGCATACAACGACCAGGGGTTCCCGCCAGGATCCCCGGCCCGGGCACGCGCGCCGGACGTCGCCGTCATTCGTAATAGCGGGCCTCGACGACGTTGCCGTCCGGATCGGCGAAGTAGTAACCCTCCGGCGCCCAGCCGCGTGCCCCGAAGGTAGGACTCAATCTCGCGCCGGTGTCCACTCCTTCGGCCTGCAGGCGTTGGTCGAGCGCGTCGTACTCCGGTTTCGGCAATGCGAGGCAGACGTGATTGACCGGGTGCCCGGCGCTGCCTGCCGTCTTGGTCAGAGACTCGGTGGCGGCGGCGTTGGCCACCGGCAACAAGTCGATGATCGAGTCCTCGCACACCCGCACGCTCGGAAACGGCGCATCGCCCGCCTCGAACTCGGCAAACCGGACCGGCTCCAAGCCAACCACCCGCGTATAGAAATCCATCGAGGCGCGGGGATCCCTCGTCCAGAGGACGACGTGGTCGAGCCGCTTCATTCCGATTCCACCTGCTTTCGCGTAATTGCGATGGCTGCACGGCGATATCTACCAGGCGACGAAAGCCGTTGGAATGCTATTCGCAATCAGTGCGAATACTTCTCAGCCTCGTAGGGGTTGTGCTTTGGTGGCAGGGTGCCCAGATCAACCGAACGGTTAGTAGAGACCAATGGTGTCCAGCTGCGGGTGACCGAGGCGGGAGAGCGCGGCGCGCCCGTCGTGATTTTGGCCCACGGCTTTCCCGAACTCGCCTATTCGTGGCGCCACCAGATACCGGCCCTGGCCGACGCGGGTTACCACGTGCTGGCACCCGACCAGCGCGGCTACGGTGGCTCCTCGCGCCCCGAAGCGATCGAGGCCTACGACATCCATCAGCTGACCGCCGACCTGGTCGGTCTGCTCGACGACGTCGGCGCCGAGCGTGCCGTCTGGATCGGACACGACTGGGGTGCCGCCGTGGTGTGGAACGCTCCCTTGCTGCACCCGGACCGGGTGGCGGCGGTCGCCGCCCTCAGCGTGCCGGCGGTGCCCCGCTCGAGGGTGGCGCCGACGAGGGCGTGGCACAAGGCATTCGGCGAGAACTTCTTCTACATCCTGTACTTCCAGGAGCCCGGCGTCGCCGACGCAGAACTCAACGCCGACCCCGCCCGCACGATGCGGCGGATGATGGGTGGGCTGCGCACGACCGCCGACAAGGCCGCGGGCCTGCGGATGGTCGCGCCCGGCCCCGAGGGGTTCATCGATCGCCTTCCGGAACCCGACGGGCTGCCGGACTGGCTGAGCCGGGAGGAACTCGATTACTACATCGCCGAGTTCTCCCGCACCGGCTTCACCGGTGGCCTGAACTGGTATCGCAACTTCGACCGCAACTGGGAGACCACCCCCGAGCTGGCCGACGCGAAAATCACTGTGCCGGCGCTCTTTATCGGGGGCACCGCCGACCCGGTGTTGACGTTCACCCGCGCCGACCGTGCGGCGCAATTGATCACCGGCCCGTACCGCCAGGTGATGATCGAGGACGCGGGGCACTGGTTGCAGCAGGAGCGGCCCGACGAGGTGAACGCGGCCCTATTGGACTTCCTCAACGGATTGGAGCTGCGATGAGCGCGCCACTTCGCTTCGGTGTTTTCATCACACCGTTTCACCCGATCGGCCAATCACCAACCGTGGCTTTGGAATACGACATGGAACGGGTGGTCGCGCTGGATCGGCTCGGGTTCGACGAAGCCTGGTTCGGCGAACACCACTCCGGTGGCTACGAGCTGATCGCCTGCCCGGAGGTCTTCATCGCCGCCGCGGCCGAGCGGACGAAACACATCCGGCTGGGCACCGGCGTGGTTTCGCTGCCGTACCACCACCCGCTGATGGTGGCCGACCGCTGGGTGCTGCTCGACCATCTCACCCGCGGCCGGGTGATGTTCGGCACCGGTCCGGGCGCGTTGCCGTCGGACGCCTACATGATGGGCATCGACCCGGTCGACCAACGGCACATGATGCAGGAGTCGCTGGAAGCGATCCTCGCGTTGTTCCGCGCCGGGCCGACTGAGCGAATCGACCGCCACACCGACTGGTTCACGCTGCGCGAGGCGCAGCTGCATATCCGCCCGTATACCTGGCCCTATCCCGAGATATCCACGGCTGCAATGATTTCCCCGTCCGGACCGCGGCTTGCGGGCGCGCTGGGCACGTCGCTGCTGTCGCTGTCGATGTCGGTGCCCGGCGGCTACGCCGCGCTGGAAACCACTTGGGACGTGGTGCGCGAGCAGGCCACCAAAGCCGGCAGGGACGAGCCGGATCGGGCCGACTGGCGGGTTTTGAGCATCATGCACATCGCGGACAGCCGAGAGCGGGCCATCGACGACTGCACCTACGGGCTGCAGGATTTCGCCAACTATTTCGGCGCTGCCGGGTTCGTCCCGTTGGCCAACACCGTCGAGGGCGCCCAGACGCCGCACGAGTTCGTCGAAGACTACGCGGCCAAGGGGAATTGCTGCATAGGAACCCCCGACGACGCGATCGCCCACATCGAGGACCTGCTCGACCGCTCGGGCGGTTTCGGCACGCTGCTGATGCTCGGCCACGACTGGGCGTCCCCGGAGGCGACGTATCACTGCTATGACCTGATGGCGCGCAAGGTGATCCCCCATTTCAAGGGGCAGCTCGAGGCGTCGCGTTCGTCGCACGACTGGGCCAAGGGCAGACGCGACGAGTTGATCGGCCGGGCAGGTGAGGCCGTGGTGAAAGCCATCACCGAGCACGTCGATGAACACAAGGGCGTGAGCAGCTGATGCGCGCCGCGGTATTGCGAGATGGCCGGATGGTCTATCGGGACGATGTGCCCGATCCCGTGCCCGAGGCGGGGCAAGTACTGGTCGGCGTGCGGGCGTGCGGGATATGCGGTTCGGACCTGCATTTCGCCGCTCACGGCGCACACGTGCTCGAGATGACCGCGCGGGTGGCCCGCGGCGCGGGGGGCATGCATGTCGACTTGAATCACGACGTTTTCATGGGGCACGAGTTCAGCGCCGAGGTGCTCGAGGCCGGGCCCGGCACCGAAACCCACCCGACGGGAACGCTGGTCACCTCGCTTCCGGTGCTGTTGTCCGCCAAGGGCGTCGAACCGATCGTCTACAGCAACAGCACGATCGGCGGCTACGCCGAACGCATGCTCCTCTCGGCCGCGCTGCTGCTGCCCGTCCCGAACGGGCTGGACTTCAAACACGCGGCCCTGACCGAACCCATGGCGGTGGGGCTGCACGCGGTCAACAAGTCCAACGTCACCCCCGTCGAGACGGCCCTGGTCATCGGCTGCGGTCCGATCGGCATCGCGATCATCGCGGCGCTGCGGTCCCGAGGGGTGGAAAACGTCGTGGCATCGGACTTTTCACCGAAGCGGCGGGAACTGGCCACCGCCATGGGCGCCCATCAGACCCTGGATGCAGGGCAGGGTTCACCGTTCGACTCGGTCAAACCGGCCGTGGTATTCGAGGCGGTCGGAGTGCCCGGGATCATCGATGACGTGCTGCTGCGGGCCCGGCTGGGCACCCGCCTGGTGGTCGCCGGCGTTTGTATGCAGCCCGACACCGTACATCCGTTTTTCGCTATCGCCAAGGAGATCAACGTCCAGTTCTGCCTTGCCTACACTCCCGAGGAGTTCACCGATTCGCTGCGCGCGCTCGCGGAGGGCGACATCGACGTGGGCCCGCTGATCACCGGAGAGGTGGGCCTGGACGGGGTCGGCGAAGCCTTCGACGAACTCGCCGACCCCGAGCGGCACTGCAAGGTTCTCGTCACCCCTTAGGCACTGGGTCGACGGTGGCGACCCGCCGCGCCCGGCTAAGCCGCGCTTGCGATCGCCACTAGACCCACGGTGGCGACCCGCCGCGCCCGGCTAAGTGTCGTGACCTGACACGTTGTTGTCAGGCAGCGAGTCGGCTGATTGGGGGTCGTCCGCCGAGGGCGGAGTGGCCTCGTCGAGTGTTGTAGCGGCGAAGGAATTGGTCAAGACCGCGGCTGCGCAGGGTGTTGTTGGTCCAGGGGCGGGCGTAGGCCCATTCGTTGAGCAGGGTCCGGTTGAAACGTTCTGCTTTGCCGTTGGTCCATGGACAGCCGGGTTGGGTGAATCGGCGTTTGAGCTGCCAGGCCGCACACACCCAGCTCCAGTCGGTGCCCTGGCGATAGACCAACGCGTTGTCGGTCAGTAACCGACGCACGCGCACGCCGTGGGCGGCGAACCAGACCAGTGCCCGGTGGAGAAACCCAGCGCACGTCGGGTCCTTCTCGTCGGGGAGCACTTCGCTGTAGGCCAGCCGGGTGTAGTCATCGATAGCGGTGTGGACGTAGTCGTAGCCGATCTTGGTCTTCTTGTGCCGGTGGGCAACGGAGATCGCGGCGTCGCGGCCGTGCAGCCGCCATCCACCGCCTGACGGGATACGGCCGAGCTTTTTGACGTCGACATGAACCATGGCCCCCGGCGTGGGGTGTTCGTAGCGGTTGGGGCTGCGCCGAGAGCAGCGCAGCGCCTCGCCAGTGATCGGGTCAAGGGCACTCAGATGCGGCATCTGGTGGCGCACCAGAATCCGCCCGACCGTCGAGGGATTCAGATCGAGTTCTGCAGCGAGCACAACAGCGCCACGCTTACGGCGCCGGCGGGCGGCGAGCACCTTCTGCTCGACCCGATGACTCGTGCGGTTGGGCATCCGGATCGGCCGTGACGAACGGTCGGCCAGCGCCGCATCGCCGCCCTGGGCATATCGGCGCAGCCACTTGTACACCGTTGCCCGCGAAACCCCCAGTTGCTCAGCCACATGCGCAGCCGGCCACCCGGCGGCGACACGCTCAACGATCAGCCGACGAGCGAACACATTGGTACGAGCGTTAGCGTGAGACACAAGGACCTCCTACGGGTGAATGCCAGACACATCCACTCCGTCAGGAGGTCCTCCCACTTTCAAGCAGGCACGCGGTTAACAACCTTCCGGGTCACGACAGCTAAGCCGCGCTTGCGATCGCCACTAGACCCACGGTGGCGACCCGCCGCGCCCGGCTAAGCCGCGCTTGCGATCGCCACTAGACCCAGCTGGATCCGACGGCGCTGTCGGTGCTGGCCATGTTGCTGCCGGCGCTTTGCACCTTCTGCCCGTGGGCGTTGGCCTGCTCGTAGATCACCTGGAAGTTGCGACCCAGCTGGATGATGAACTCCTGGCACGCCGCCGAACCGGCACCGCCCCAAAAGTCCTCGGCCGCAAGCACATCACGCACGATGGCCTGGTGCTCTGCCTCCAGGGACGCGGCCTGGGCGCGGATCAAGGCACCGTGGGCGTCGACATCGCCGAATTGATAGTTGATCGTCATGGTTGATCGTCTCCTGTTGGTAGCGGGTTGGTTGGTGGGTCAGTTGCCCAGGATCTGCTGTGAGGCCTGCTCTTGCTGCTCGTAGTTGTTCGCGTCGCGGATCAGTCCGTCGCGCACGCCGTGGAGCATGTTGACGATGTTGCGGAAGGCCTGGTTGACCTGCCCCATGGTGTCGTACGAGGTGGCCTGGGCCTGACCGCTCCAGCCCGAGCCGGCGATGTTCATCGAGGACGCCCACATCTTGCGGGCCTCGTCCTCAACGGTCTGGGCGTGGACCTCGAAGCGGCCCGCCATCGCCCGCATTTCGTGCGGGGCGGTCATGAAACGTGTTGCCATCAGATATCTCCTTCGAAAGTGGTTGTTGTTTTCGAGCTTTGGTCACCAGGTCGCCGAAGTGCTTCTCCTTTCGTCATCCGACCACGCGCGGCAATACGCTTGCGGGGGCCGGCATTGTGCCGCCGAATCCGCGCATCTCCATCCCGGCCAGCGGGGCCGCGGAGGTATTCCGGGGACTCAGCATTCGAGCCGCGGCGCCGGCGCCGGCCAGCGGTGCGCCGGCCGGCGCGGCAGCCTCGGGGGTCACCGCAGTCCACCCGGGCGGAACCGACAGACCTCCGACCGGAGTCGCCTGGCCCATTACCGCCGACGGCATCAGCCGCGCCGGTGCCAGCCGCTCGGGCAAGGACATCAGCGGCTGAGCGGGGATGAAACGTTGCATGCCGGGCATCACCGCCGGAGAGAACGCCCCGGATGCGCGCATGGCGGTCGCGAGGCCCCCTCCGGACGGCGTCGTCCCGGCCACGCCGGACGCGGCGCCGCCGGACCCCTGACCGAAGGGCATCCCAAGCAGGTCCGCGAAACTGCCTATGGCAGAAGGGAAGTTGCTCGCCAGCGATGACGCCGACGAATTGAGCGTCGACGGCAGCCCCATGGCCGCTTGAGTGGCCAATCCCTGAGTTGCCCCCTGCATGTCGCCCGCAGTGGTGGTGGGCGGTGCGACCGCCATCGGCGCCAGCATGGCGGCCGCCGCCGACGAACCGGCGTAGGCGTACATGGCCATCGCATCCTGGGCCCACATCTCGCCGTACTGCGCCTCGGTGGCCGCGATCGCCGCGGAGTGCAGGCCGAGGAAGTTGGTCGCCACCAGCATCATCAGCGTGGAGCGGTTGGCGGCGATGAGCGGCGGCGGCACGGTGGCAGCGAACGCGGCCTCGTGTGCGACCGCGGCCGCTGTCGCCTGCATGCCGGCCTGCTCGGCCTGCGCGGCCGTGGCGTGCATCCAGGCCACGTAGGGAGCCGCGGCGGCGGCCATCGCCACCGAAGACGGGCCCTGCCAGCCGGACTCGGTGAGGTCGAGGATCACCGTCCCGTAGCTGGTCGCGGCTGAACGCAGATCCGCGGCCAGCCCCTCCCAGGCCATCGCCGCCGCCAGCATCGACGCTGGCCCCGGCCCCGCGTACATGAGGCCGGAATTGATCTCCGGGGGCATCGCACCGAAATCCATGAGTGTTCCTCTCTCTATCGCGTGGATTCGCTATGCCAGTGCCGGCACGGGCTTCGGGCCGGCAACGGCACTGAATGCCGGGTTCGCGTGCACGACGTGTTCGCCTGGTGTGCCGGGCAGGTGCAAGCCCGCCGCCAGCGGCACGCGGTGAAGGGGCGCCGTCGGTGTCAGCTGCGTAGGCGAGACGTGCTGGCCGGCCCCCACGTTCGGGCGCTCGACGCGTTCGGGCGGCGCAGGATGGGCCGGTGCCACGTGCTCGACACGCTGGGCGGGCGTCATCCGTGCGGGCGCAAGGTGCTCGACGCGGGTTGCCGGGTGCGGGCCATAGCCGCCGCGCCCGTATGGCGCCTGGTGGCGGCCATAGTCGGCACCGGCATAACCGCCGTGCTGCGCTGTCATGTGGCCGCCGTAGCTGCCGCCCCCATGCCACCCCTGACCGAGGGGCGTCGTCGCCGGCAGGCCGGGCGCACCGGGACCCGCGCCGGGCACCGGCCGTCCGGGAACGGTTGGGGTCACGCGGTTCGGCGCCGCCGGTGCGACCCGCGTGTGCACGGCGGGCGCCGGGCGGGCCGGTGCGACGGGGGCCATGTGCGCGGGCGCCAGGTGACCACCCGCGGCTTGCGTCGCGTTGGTGGCCTCGGTGGCCGAATACGAGTCGGCGCCGAGCCCGAGGGCCTTGACGAACTGCTCGTGGATCATGCTCGCCTCGGCGCTGATCGCCTGATACTGCTGGCCGTAGCCCGCGAAGGCGGCCGCCGTCATTGCCGAGACTTCGTCGGCTGCCGCCGGGACCACTCCCGTGATCGAGAACGCGGCCATCGAGTTGGCCGCGGTTACCGCAGAGCCGATCGCCTGCAACTGGCCGGCTGCCGCTAGCAGCAGTTCCGGGACGGTGGTCAGGAACGCCATGTGTCTTCTCCTCATGAATGCCTTGATCCGGCTTCCGGTGTCGTACTTGCGGACACTATGTCATAAATTCGGAATCTATGTCTAGTACTAGGTACATAGTTCTTTTTTCCGTCGTATAACTCGCAGGTGGAGACACTTTGCCCGCGTTTCGGCACAGAGTTACGCTTGGTGGATGCCACGAACTAATGCCGCGGGCTGGGGTCTGAGGCGCCTGCTTGAGGCGACGCTGAACCGCGACATCACCGTCGAGCAGTTGCGCGACGCCTGCGGCGTCACCAAGGGGCGCTGGTACGGGGCCGCCGGCCGGGCCAACGCCGACGACTTCCCCGACGCCGAGGAGGCCAGGCGGGCCGCGCACGCGTTCGGACTCAGCGCCACCTGGCTACAGATCGAACTCGGCCTGATCACCCCCGAAGACGTGCACGGCGCCTTGGGCGACGGGCAGTCCCTCGATCCTTTCCGCGCCACGACGCGACAGCGGGTGCTGATGCCCAATCCGGCGCCAGAGGCCTCGCGCGACTAACTCGCCGTCGAGCGTGGGGTCGGCCCTGGTTGGGTTGCGCGAAAGGCGTTGCGACGCACCATGCTCCGCTCTCACCGACAGGCAAGACCACACTCGTGGTCGCGCGCGCGGCCGCTCAATGCCGCCCGCTGACCCGACGATCCGCCGTCTTCGGGCTGGATCATCGGGTCAGCGGCGCCACGCGTTCTGAGGCGTTGTCGCTAGCCGCCGGCCGGTGGATGCGTGATGACCGTGGGCTTGAAGCCGTAGCGCGGGGCCGCGAAGTTGGCTGACACTCCGCGGCCGAGGCCACTGCCCACCATGGGCACACCTCCTACGGCGTGCGTCGCGGGTTCCACCGCCGCCGACGCCGCGAGGCCGTTGAGGGTTGCGGCGGCAGGTGTCGCCGCCGGGGCAACGCCGGCCCACGCCTGCGGCACCGATAACGCGCCGACCGTCACCGCCTGGCCCACAGCTCCCACCGGGCCGGCCACCCCGGTGCTGGACAGGGCCGCCGGCAGGGCCGATCCGGCGGCCTTCGCGGCGCCCTCGACGGCCTGGGCGACGGCCTTTGGCGCCATCGAGTGGCTGAGCCCCTCGAGGTCCCTGAAGATCGTGACGAAGAGCCGGCTTGGCCCCACCCATTCTTTGAACATGT
Organism: Mycobacterium europaeum; assembly: GCF_034555895.2. Lineage (NCBI taxonomy): Bacteria > Bacillati > Actinomycetota > Actinomycetes > Mycobacteriales > Mycobacteriaceae > Mycobacterium > Mycobacterium europaeum. Next base: position 5,300,928 of record NZ_CP157315.1, on the reverse strand, counting down.
CGATGGGCGTGCCGAGGTGCAGGGTTGACGAGCCGGCCAGGCTCTCCAGGAATGCACCACCGATTCCGTCGAGCTCGATGGTGCCGCCGTTGAGCAGATTCGCCAACGGGTTGACGGCGGGTTGGGGGCCGGCGAGCCCCGCCAGGGTGCCGGGCATCGCGTTGGTCAGCGCGGACAACTCTTGCGTGTCGGCCGCAGCAGACGACGCCACCGCCTGCGCGACGGCAACCTCCTGGGCGGCCACTCCAGCCGGGTTGGTGGCGGGCGATGCCGGGTCGAACGGCGCCACCCTCGACGCTGCCGCCGATGCGCCCGCATAGCCGTACATTGCCGCCGCGTCCTGCGACCACATCTGCAGGTATTCCGCCTCGGTTGCCGCGATCGCCGGTGTGTTCTGGCCGAGAAAATTCGTCGCCAGCAGTTCCATCAACAACACCCGATTGGCCTCGATCACCGGCGGCGGCACCGTCGCGGCAAATGCCGCCTCGTAGGCGCTCGCCGCTGCGGCGGCCTGGACGGCGGCGTGTTCGGCTTGGTCGGCCGTGCCGTTCAACCATGCGATCTGCGGCGTGGCCGCACCCGCCATCGACCCGGCGGCGGCACCGAGCCATGGCCCGTCGATCAGCCCGGTGACCACCGACTGGTAGGCGGACGCCGTGGTGAGCAGGTCGGCGGCCAACGCCTCCCAGCCCGCCGCGGCAGCCAGCATCGGCCCGGAGCCGGGGCCGGCATACATGAGCGCGGAGTTGATCTCCGGCGGCAAGAGCGCGAAATCCAGCATGATGCTCTCGCCTAACCGACCATCGTGCTGTTGGCGGCCTCGGTAGCCGCATAAGAACCTGCGCTGAGACCCAGCACCGCCGCGAGCTGTTCTCGCGCCCACGCGGCCTGGGCACTGATCGCCTGATACAGCTGGGCGTGCGCGGAGAATTGGGCGGCGGTCAGGATGGACACCGCATCGGCCGCGGCAGGGGCCACCACCGTCGTCGGGCCTGCCGCAGCCGCATTGCCTGCCTGCAGCGCCGCGTTGATCGACTGGAGTTGCCCCGCGGCCCCGCTCAACATGTCCGGCTGTGCGATCACGATCGACATTCCCGTTCCTCCCTCAATAGCGTTTTGCATCAGCGACTTTCAACGACTGATTACCGTCGCCGACTGCGATTCCGGCGGCCACGTTAAACCACCCGCATCGGGTCGATCCGAGTTCACGGCCGGCCCGTTAACCACCGATTTGGTGGACGTTTACTCAGTCCGGGGCTTATTGCTGCGCGATCCAGATTTTCGTGGAAAGCCATGGGATTCTTGCGATTAGGGTTTCATAGGAAAATCGTCACAGTGATTTCGCCAACGCCGAACCTCGGCTAAGCGGACCCTTGGCCGACACCACGGGTGTCGCGGTCGGTTCGTGAAATGTGTTCCATTGCAGGGGAATTGACCACGATGTCGCCGCGAATGTCAGAACTGCGGTCGCACAACGGCGAAGGGGACGAGGCGGTCAGGGCCACTGTGGGTGCGTCTCCACCGGATTGCCGACCACGACACTCAGGTGTGTCGCACATGATTGGGCCTAAACCAGAAGCGAATCAGCGTGCGGACATATCAGCCACAGATCCCAGGACCCCGTTCATCTGAGTTCGGCATGAACCTGTCTACTCGCGCGCCGCGTCAGCTCATGCACCTTCTTGGGCGGACCCGGCGCGCCGCCGCAGTCCGACTCGGCTGCGTCGGAAAGCGCTAGGGTCCACTGCATGCCGCAACCGAGCGCCCCGAGGTTTGCCCGCAGCTTGATCGCCTTGGCGGTCGCCGGCATGGTCACGACAACGTTGTCGGCCTGCGATTCGCCGCCTTCGGCGCCCGCGCCGGGGGTCAACCCCCGCCAGGTCACCGTCTTCGGGTCGGGGCACGTCCAGGGCGTTCCGGACACCCTGACCGCCGACGTCGGCATCGAGTTCACGGCACCCGACGTCACCGCTGCGATGAACCAGACCAACGACCGTCAGCAAGCGGTCATCAACGCGCTAGTCGGTGCCGGGGTCGACCACAAGGACATCAGCACCAGCGAGGTCACGCTGCAGCCGCAGTTCAACAACCCCGGACCCAACGGCACCGCCACCATCACCGGCTACCGCGCCACCAACGACATCACGGTCAAGATCCACCCGCCCGACGCCGCGTCGCGAATGCTGGCCCTCATCGTCGAAACCGGCGGCGACGCCACCCGGATCAAGTCGGTCAGCTACTCCATCGCCGATGACTCACAGCTGGTGAAGGATGCGCGCGCACGGGCGTTCGGCGACGCCAAGAACCGCGCCGAACAGTACGCCCAGCTGTCCGGGCTCCGGCTGGGCAAGGTGCTGTCCATTTCGGAGGCCACCGAACCGGCGCCGGCCGGGGCGCCGGCGCCGCCGAAGGCCATGCCGAGCATGGTCCCGCTGGAGCCCGGCCAGCAGACGGTGAGCTTCTCGGTGACCGCGGTCTGGGAACTGGACTAGCCTGACGGCCCGCGAGGCGCGTGCCTACTGCTGGTAGACCCTGGGGTCCAGGGTGCCGATGTAGGAGAGGTCGCGGTAGCGCTCGTCGTAGTCCAGCCCGTAGCCTACGACGAAGTCGTTCGGGATGTCGAAGCCCACGTAGGCGATGTCCACGTTGGCGCCCTTGGCGTCGGGCTTGCGCAGCAGCGTGCACACGCGCAGCGAACGCGGGTGGCGGCTGGTGAGGTTGCGCAGCAACCACGACAGGGTCAGGCCCGAGTCGACGACGTCCTCGACGATCAGCACATCGCGGCCCTGGATGTCGCGGTCCAAGTCCTTGAGGATCCGCACCACGCCCGACGACGACGTCGAAGTCCCGTACGAACTGACGGCCATGAACTCGAACTGGGTGGGCACCGGGATCGCCCGCGCCAGGTCGGTGACAAAGATCACAGCGCCCTTCAGCACCGTGATCAGCAGCAAATCCTGGCCGGTCTGGGCCATGACGTCGCGGTATTGCGCGCCGATTTCCTCACCGAGTTCGGCGATTCGCGCCTGGATCTGCTCGGCGGTGAGCAGGACCGACTTGATGTCCCCCGGGTACAGCTCCACGGGCTGGGCGGGGGTGATCGCCGAGGACATCTGGGCCACGTCCACAGAGTGCCACGCCGACCGCCGAATAACCAACGGCGACCCCGGTATTGCGCCTATCGGGCGGATTTTTCAACCGGTTCGCGCCACAGGGTCAGCACGCCGTCGCGCCGCCCCGCGATCAACCGCTCGTCACGCAACGCGGACCCGACCGCCACCCCGCCCTGGCCGCGCCAGGCGGTGACAAGGGCGTCGACCGCGCGGATCTGCTTGTCCGTCAAACCCGTTGCGCCGCCCGCCAACAGCCAGCCGCGAATCACCCGGCGCCGCACCGGGGCGGGCAGCGCGGCCAACGCCTGCGCCTGCAGGCCCGCGCCCGACTTCGCCTCGGGCAGCGCCCGGGCGGCGAGCGTGTCGAGCAGCTCGGTGTCCTCGCGCAGCGCCGTCGCCGTCCGGGCCAGCGCCTCGGCCACCCCGCCGCCCAGCACGTCCTCCAGCAGCGGCAGCACCTCCAGGCGCAGCCGGGTCCGGGTGAAGCGGCGGTCGGTGTTGTGTGGGTCCTGCCAGGCGGTCAGGCCCAGCTCCCGGCACGCGGCGTGGGTCACGGCGCGCCGCACCCCCAACAACGGCCGGCCCCACGGTGAGTCGTACGGGCGCATCCCGGCGATCGACCGCACGCCCGAGCCGCGGCCCAGCCCCAGCAGCACCGTCTCCGCCTGGTCGTCGAGGGTATGACCGAGCAGCACCGGCCCGCCGTGGTAGGCGCTCAGGGCGGCGTAGCGGGCGGCGCGCGCTGCGGCCTCGGGACCGCCCTCGTTGCCCACATGCACTCGAATCACTTGTGCTGCAACGCATCCCAGCGTTTCGGCCTGCTCCCGGGCGGTTTGCGCGACGGCGGCGGAGTCCGGTTGCAGACCGTGGTCGACGATCACGGCGGTGGTGGGCCGCAGCTGGGCCGCCACCGCGGTCAGCGCCAGGGAATCCGGGCCGCCGGATAGCGCCACGCACCATTGTTCGGCCGTGGCGACGTGGGTCTTGAGGAAATCCTCGGCAGCCGCGCGCAGCTGCCCTACAGCACCCTGTCGATCCATCGCTGGGGTTCCTCGATCTCGGCGGGTACGGGCAGCGTCTCGGGGCCGGTCCAGATCGCGTTGAACCGCTCCATCCCGACCCTCCCCACCACGTGGTCGACGAAGGCCTTGCCCCGCGTGTACTGGCTGAGCTTGGCGTCAAGGCCAAGCAGCGCGCGCAGCAGCCGCTGCAGCGGCGGTTGCCTGCGGTTGCGGCGCTCGTCGAATCGACGGCGAATGGTGGTCACCGACGGCACCACCATGGGCCCGACGGCGTCCATCACGTGGTCGGCGTGGCCCTCCAGCAGCGTGCCGAGCACCAGCAGCTGATCGAGGGCCTGGCGCTGCGGCTCGGACTGGACGGCGCGCACCAGGCCGACGATCCCCGACGGGCCGTCGTCGCCGACCCCGTCGCCGCGGTTGCGGACGTAATCGGCGAGCCGGCTCGCCACCTGCGTGACGTCTTCCCCGGGGTCCCGCGTCAACAGCGCCAGGGCACGGGACATGTGCTCGGACAGCCACGGGTTCGCGGTGAACTGCACCCGGTGGGTCACTTCGTGCAGGCAGACCCACAGCCGGAAGTCGGAGGGCTCCACCCGCAGTTGCCGCTCGACGGCGATGACGTTGGGATACACCAGCAGCAGGCAGCCCTCTTTGCCGGCCGCGAACGGGTCGTACTGACCGAGGATCCCCGACGACACGAACGCCAGGACCGCCCCCGTCTGTGCGCCGGTGACGCGGCCCGTGAGAAAGCCCCGCGGCTTCTCCGCGCCGTTCATCATCACCCGCATCGACTCGGCCGCCGCGGCGATCCATTCCGGACGGTCGACGATCCGGGCGGCGGGCACGGCCCCCTTGGTCACCAGCCCGGTGACCTCACGCACCGGCGGTTCGGCCTTGGCGGCCGACCTGGTGAGCTCGTCGATCACCTGCCGCCGGGTGTACTCGCTCGAGGGCGGCCCCGGCCGGGCCAACCGCTTACCGACGGTGGCGGCGAAGCCCCAGTCGACGGCGGTGCCGAGCGTCAGCTCCGAGCCGGACGTCATGAGCAACCACAGGACCAGAGCTTGGTGGCCAGGGCGTCCATCGCGTTGCGACCGTTGGGTCCGGCCGCGTTGGAGATGAAGGCGAACGTGAGCACCCGGCCGCTGCGGTCGGTGAGCACCCCGGCCAGGGCGTTGACGGCGGTCAGCGATCCGGTCTTGGCCCGCAGCCAGCCGGCCGGCCCTTGATTGGACGCCGCGTCGGTGAAGCGGTCGCCCAGCGTCCCGCTACCGGCGGCGATCGGGAGCAGGTCCAGCAGCGCACGCAGCGCGGGCTGGTCGGGTCCGGCGGCCGCCTGCAGCACGCCGTCGAGCGTCCTGGCGGTCAACCGGTCGTCGACGGACAACCCGCTGGAGTCCAGCAGCGCGACGCCGCCGGTGTCGACGTGGGCGGTGCCCAACCGATTGGTCACCGCGTCGACCGCCCCGGCGAAGCTGCGCGGCCGGTTGATGGCGGCGGCCACCTCGCGGGCGATGCATTCGGCCATCACGTTGTCGGAGTGGTCCATCATCTCGGACAGCCGTTCGACCAGCGGCGCCGACTGCACGACGGCCAGCTGCCGCGCTCCCGAGGGCGCCGTCGCGATCGTCACCGCCGCGGGGTCCAGGCCCAACGCCTTGGCCAGCTCTCGCCCGGCGTCGAGCGCCGGCGTCCGGGACCGCCGGGAATTGACGGTGGTCGGCTGGATACGCCCCGCGTCGATCATCACCGACTCGATCGGCGCGATGTCGCCGTTGTCGACGTCGGCGGCGTCCCAGCCCTGCGCCATCGTCGGCCCGCTGAACGCCGACGTGTCCACTTGCACCGCGGTCGGCGTCACGCCGCTGCGGCGGATCTGCTCGACGAGGTCGCTGATCCGGGCCGACCCGCGGTACCAGGTCTCCACCCCGGGCGGCGCCGCCGACAGCACCGGATCGCCGGCGCCGACCAGCACGACCGGCCCCTGAGCGTTCTGGCTGCCGGCCACCACCCGCGTGCTGATCCGCGCCTGACGGTCCAGGGTGAGCAGGGCCGCGGCCGCCGTGAGCACCTTGTTGGTGGACGCCGGCACCAGCGGCATGTCGTCTGCCACCTGCCAAAGCTCTTTGCCGGTGATGGCGTCGGTGATGCGGCCGCCCAGCCGGCCCAGGTTGGGATCGGCCGCGATGGGCGCGAGCGCGGCCGTCACCCCGGCGGGGCTGGGCGTCTCGGCGGTGTCGCTGACGGGCACCATTCCCGGTTTGACGGCCGGCGCGTGCGGAGGCGGTATGGGGGCGTGCGAGCTGTTGCCGCCATGCCCCGCCGAGGTGAAAAACGTTGCCGCCGCCACCACGGCGGCGACGAACGCCAGCACGGCCAACCCGACGAAGACATGGGTGGATTTTTGCCAGCGAGTGGGACCCATCGCTCTCCTGACTGTCTGAAGCCATTCTGCCGAATCGGCCGAAATGGGCTCGACTAGGGTGTAACAGAGGAAAGTTGACCTGCCTACCCAGAAAAGGAGCCGACGCCGTGGAATTCGACGTCACCATCGAGATCCTGAAAGGCCAGCGGAACAAGTACGAGATCGACCACGAGACCGGACGGGTGCGTCTGGACCGTTACCTGTACACCTCGATGGGCTACCCGACCGACTACGGCTTCATCGAGGACACCCTTGGCGAAGACGGCGACCCGCTGGACGCGATGGTGCTGTTGCCGCAGTCGGTGTTCCCCGGCGTCATCGTCGAGGCCCGTCCGGTCGGCATGTTCCGGATGACCGACGAGAAGGGTGGCGACGACAAAGTCCTGTGCGTGCCGGCCGGTGACCACCGCTGGGACCACGTCCAGGACATCGCGGACGTCCCCGAGTTCGAGCTGGACGTCATCAAGCACTTCTTCGTGCACTACAAGGACCTGGAGCCGGGCAAGTTCGTCAAGGCCGCGGACTGGGTCGGCCGGGCGGAAGCCGAAGCCGAGATTCAGCGCTCGGTGGAGCGGTTCAAGGCCGGCGGGCACTGACGCCCGACCGGCCTTAACCGGCGGCCGCGGCCTGGCGTCGATTGCGCAGCACGCTCCAGCCCAGCGCCGCGCTGATGAACACCACGCCGACCGAGGCGGTGACCGGCTCGGGGACCTCGAACCGCGGGTCGATCGAGACGAGCATGATCACCGAGAGCACCCCGATCGCCCAGTGCGCGCCGTGCTCGAGGTACACGTAGCGGTCCAGCGCGTCCTGTTTCACCAGGAAGATCGTGATGGACCGGACGAACATCGAGCCCACCAGGCCGAGCCCCAAGGCGATGACGATCGGGTCCGAGGTGATCGCGAACGCGCCGGTGACCCCGTCGAAGGAAAAGGCGGCGTCGAGAACCTCGAGATAAAGAAACAGGCTCAGGCCGGCCCTGGCGACCGCCTTGCCGTTCGACGCCGCCTCGACGTCCGGCGGCCGAAACGCCCGGCTCAGGCCGTTGACGATCAGATACGTCACCAGGCCGAGCAGTCCGGCGGTCAGCACCGTCGCGCGCTCCTCGGCCGACTGCGTCAGCCGGGTGCCGACCAGAATCAGCAAGACGACGGTCACCGCCACCGACACCTGACCCAGCCGCCCGATGCGGGCGAACGGGATCTCGATCCACTTGAGCCACTTGATGTCTCGGTCGTGGAACACGAAATCCAGGAACAGCATCAGCAGGAATGTCCCACCGAACGCCGCGATCTGCGGATGCGCGGCGGCGAGCAGCTTCTCATAGCTGGGCGAGCCGTCGGGGAATTCCAGCGCGCCGTGCGGCGGGGGGTGCAGCGCCAGCTCCATCGCGCGGACGGGGTCGAGGTCGGCGGTGGCCCACACGATCAGTAGCGGAAAGAGCAGCCGCATACCGAACACGGCGATGAGAATCCCGACGGTCAGGAACATCTGCCGCCAGAAGGGGCTCATCTGCTTGAGGATCGCGGCGTTGATGACGGCGTTGTCGAAGGACAGCGACACCTCGAGGATGGCCAGCACCAGCAGCAAGAACAGATCCTGCAGGCCGCCGTGGGCGTATCCGACCGCGAGGGCCGCCACGGTGACCAACAGCGAGATCCCGAAGATGCGCAAGGCGGCCGAGGTCCTTTCCGACAGCCGCTCACGATAGCGAACGCCGGTCGCCGCCGCAGACCTGCGTCCACGGCCACTTACTATTTTCAAATTGTGGCGATGCCCGAAGTCGGCGGTACCCAAGCCCCCACCGGCACCGGTCCGATCACGCGCGGCAGCGTGGCACGGGTCGCCACCGCGACGGCGGTGACCGCCCTGTGCGGTTACGCCGTGATCTATCTGGCCGCCCGCGACCTGGCGCCGGGCGGATTTTCGGTGTTCGGGGTGTTCTGGGGGGCGTTCGGCCTGGCCACCGGCGCCGCTTTCGGCCTGCTGCAGGAGACCACCCGGGAGATCCGGTCGAGCCGCCACCTGCCGGCGGCCCTGCCGGTCGCGGACGAGCCGCGAACCCACCCGCTGCGGGTGGCCATGTTGGTCGGCGTCGGCGCGGCCGTCGTGATCGCGGGCAGCTCGCCGTTGTGGAGCGCGCGGGTGTTCGTCGAACAACGCTGGCTCTCGGTGGCACTGCTCAGCGTCGGGCTGGCCGGGTTCTGTGTGCACGCCACGCTGCTGGGCATGCTGGCGGGCACCGATCGGTGGACCGGTTACGGGACGCTGATGGTGACCGACGCGGTCATGCGGGTCACGGTCGCCGCGGCCACCGTCGTCCTCGGCTGGAGCCTGGTCGGCTTCCTGTGGGCCACGGTGGCGGGCGCGGTCGCGTGGCTCATCATGCTGCTGGCTTCCCCTTCGGCACGGTCCGCCGCCCGCCTGCGGACACCGGGCGGCGCCCAGACCTTCCTGCGCGGGGCCGCCCATTCGATCACCGCCGCCGGCGCCAGCGCGGTCCTGGTGATGGGATTTCCGGTGCTGTTGAAGCTGACCAGCGACGAGCTGGGGGCCGAGGGCGGGGTGATCATCCTCGCCGTGACGTTGACGCGGGCGCCGCTGCTGGTGCCGCTGACGGCCATGCAGGGCAACCTGATCGCGCACTTCGTCGACGCGCGCAACGACCGGGTGCGCGCCCTGCTCGGGCCGGCCGCCGTCGTCGGCGGCATCGGCGCGGTGGGGGTGCTGGCCGCCTGGGCCGTGGGCCCGTGGCTGCTGCGGGTCGCCTTCGGGCCGCAGTACCACGCCGACGGTGCGCTGCTGGCCTGGCTGACGGCGGCGGCCGTGGCGATCGCGATGCTGACGCTGACCGGGGCCGGCGCGGTCGCGGCGGCGCTACAACGGGCGTACGCGCTGGGCTGGGTCGGGGCGACGGTGGCGTCGGTGTTACTGCTGCTGCTACCGCTGCCGCTGCAGACGCGCACCGTCGTCGGCCTGCTGTGCGGCCCACTGGTGGGAATCGGCGTTCATCTGGTGGCGCTGTCGCGCGCCGAGCGCCCTACCGGCTGATCGCGTGTACCTTTTGGGCTGAATGGACACAGCATCCCAATACCCGGGCGCCTGGATCGTCATCCCCGCCTTCAACGAAGCCGCCGTCATCGGAGAGGTGGTCGCCGATGTGCGCTCCGTCTTCGACAATGTCGTCTGCGTCGACGACGGCAGCAGCGACGACACGGGTGAGATCGCCAGGCGGGCCGGCGCCCACCTGGTGCGCCATCCGATCAACCTAGGCCAGGGTGCGGCCATCCAGACCGGCGTCGAGTACGCCCGCAAACAGCCCGGCGCTCAGGTGTTCGCCACGTTCGACGGTGACGGGCAGCACCGGGTCAAGGACCTGGCCGCGATGGTCGACCGGCTCTGCTCCGAGGACGTCGACGTCGTCATCGGGACGCGGTTCGGCGCGGCGGTGGGCACCCGGCCGCCGTTTCTGAAACGGCTCGTGCTGCAGACCGCCGCCCGCCTGAGCCGGCGCGGTCGCCGACTTGGCTTGACCGACACCAACAATGGGCTGCGGGTCTTCAACAAGAAGGTCGCCGACGGGCTGGACATCACGATGAGCGGCATGAGCCACGCCAACGAGTTCATCATGCTCATCGCCGAAAACCATTGGCGCGTCGTCGAACAGCCGGTCGAGGTGCTGTACACCGCTTACTCGAAGTCGAAGGGACAGCCGCTTCTCAACGGCGTCAACATCATCTTCGACGGTTTCCTGCGAGGAAGGATTCCCAGATGAACTGGATCCAGGTGCTGCTGATCGGGTCGATCATCGCGCTGCTGGTCTACCTGTTGCGGTCCCGCCGGAATGCGCGGTCGCGGGCCTGGGTCAAGGTCGGCTACGTCGTCTTCGTGCTGGGCGGCATCTATGCCGTGCTGCGGCCCGACGACACCACGGTGGTGGCGCAGTGGTTCGGGGTGCGCCGCGGCACCGATCTGATGCTCTACGCGCTCATCATGGCGTTCTGCTTCACCACGCTCAGCACCTACATGCGGTTCAAGGACCTGGAGCTGCGCTACGCGCGCCTCGCCCGCACCCTGGCGCTGGAGGGCGCACAGGCGCCCGAGCAGTCGTCAAACGTGTAGGCAGGGCCCGGCTTTCCGTGCGCTGATGGCCTCAAGTGTGAAGCCACGGCGGGATTTCGGCGAATTCCCCGTCGCCGGTTCACACTCAAAGGCCTAACTGCACACTCGACGCCGCGCTAGACCGTCTGCGCGTGACGGAAGTACTCGACCGTGCGGCGCACGCCGTCGTCGAGCCGCACCTGCGGGCGCCAGCCCAAAACCCGTCCGGCCAGGCCGATGTCGAGGCAGGACCGCCTCAGGTCGCCGAGCCGATCCGGATGAAACTCCGGGTCGTCGGGTCCCCCGACGGCCGCGGCCACCGCCGAATGCAGTTGGCGGTCCGAGGTTTCGATCCCGGTGCCGACGTTGAACCGCTGCCCTCCGCCGGCGTCCCCGGAGGCCCTGACGAACGCGTCGACCACGTCGTCGACGTACACGTAGTCGCGGGTCTTGCCGCCGTCGCCGAACACCTTGGTGGGTTTGCCCGACAACAGCGCCTGGGCGAAGATCGCCACCACGCCGGCCTCGCCGTGCGGGTCCTGGCGGGGGCCGTACACGTTGGCGGGCGCGATGTGCGAACACTCCATGCCGTACAGGTGGCGGAACGTGTTCAGGTAGATCTCGCCGGCCACCTTGCCCGCGGCGTACGGCGAAGCCGGGTCGGTGGGCACCGTCTCCGGCGTCGGGTATACCGGCGGCGTGCCGTAGATGGATCCCCCCGACGAGGTGTGCACGATTTTCCGCACCCCGGCCATGCGGGCCGCCTCGGCCAGGCGGATGGTGCCGATGACGTTGACCGAGGCGTCGAACTGCGGGTCGGCCACCGAATGCCGGACGTCGATCTGGGCCGCCAGGTGAAACACCACCTCCGGCCGGTGCTCGTCGAGGATGCCGCGCAGGTCGGCGGTGACGATGTCGGCCTCGACGAAGGCGTACGCCGGGTTGTCGGCCAAGTGCTCGATGTTAGTCGCGCGGCCGGTCGCGAAGTTGTCCAGCCCCACCACGGTGTGGCCGTCGGCCAGCAGGCGGTCGACTAGCGTCGACCCGATGAATCCGGCAGCCCCGGTAACCAGTGCGCGCACCGGCCCACCATACATAGGGGTGGTCGCCGGGGCGCTGATCGCCATTGCGCTGGGCATACGCGCGGCGCTGGCGTTCGGGGGCTACTTCTACTGGGACGACCTGATCCTGATCGGCAAGGCCGGCACCCACAACCTGTTTTCGCCGGCGTACCTGTTCGACGACCACGACGGCCACGTCATGCCCGGCGCTTTTCTGCTCGGCGGCGCCATCATCCGGTTGGCGCCGCTGAACTGGACGGGGCCGGCGATCAGCCTGCTGGTGCTGCAGCTGCTGGCGTCGCTGGCGCTATTGCGCGCGCTGCACGTCCTCCTCGGGTGGCGGCCGGTGCTGCTGATCCCGCTGACGTTCGCGCTGTTCACCCCGCTGGCCGTGCCGGGGTTCGCGTGGTGGGCGGCGGCGCTGAACTCGCTGCCGATGCTGGCGGCGCTGGCCTGGGTGTGCGCCGACGCCGTGCTGCTGGTGCGCACCGGCAACCGGCGCTACGCGGCGACGGGGACGCTGGCCTATCTCGGTGGGCTGCTGTTCTTCGAGAAGGCCGCGGTCATCCCGTTCGTCGCCTTCGCGGTGGCCGCGCTGCTGCGCCACGTGCAGGGCGATCGGGCGGCGCTGCGGACGGTGTGGCGCGCCGGGCTGCGGCTGTGGGTCCCGACGCTGTCGTTGACCGCCGGCTGGATCGCGCTCTATCTGGCCGTGGTCAATCAGCGGCGGTGGAGTTCCGACCTGGCGATGACCTCGGAGCTGTTGGTGCGGTCGGTCACCCACGGCATCGTCCCCGGGCTGGCCGGCGGGCCATGGCGCTGGGACCGGTGGGCGCCGGCCTCACCGTGGGCCACGCCCCCGCCGTTGGTGATGGCGCTCGGCTGGCTGGCGCTGGCGGGCACGCTGGTGCTGTCGCTGATGCGCAAGCGGCACATCGGGGCGGTGTGGCTGACCGCGGCCGGCTACGCCGTCGCCTGTCAGGTGCCGATCTATCTGATGCGCTCGTCGAAGCAGACCGCGCTGGAGCTCGCCCAAACCCTGCGGTATTTCCCGGATCTCGTCTTCGTGCTGGCCCTGCTGGCCGCCGTCGCGTTCGGCGCGCCCAACCGGGCCGGCGGGCCCCGCTGGCTGGACGCCTCCCCCGGACGCACCGTGGTGACGCTGGGTTTGGCGGCGTTGTTCGTCGCCAGCAGCCTGTACTCGACGGCGACGTTCCTGACCAGCTGGCGGGACAACCCGGCCCAGCCCTACCTGCGGAACGCCCAGGCCGACCTGGCCGCGGCGCACGCGGCGTCGACGGCGCCGCTACTGGATCAGGAGGTCGACCCGCTGGTGCTGCAGCGGGTGGCGGCGCCGGAGAACCTGGCCAGCCACCTGTTCGCCCTGCTGCGAGACAGGCCCGAATTCGCCTCGGCCACAACGCGATTGCTGATGCTGGACAGATCGGGTCACCTGGTCAGGGCACGGGTGACCTGGGTGCGGACCATCGTGCCGGGACCCCTGCCGCAGTGCGGGTATTTCGCGCAGCCGGACAAGCCGGCGCGCCTCGCCCTCGACGGGCCGCTGCTGCCCGCCGACTGGAGCGTCGAACTCAATTACCTGGCCAACAGCGAGGGAACGATGACGCTGGCGATGACGCAGGGGCCCGAGGCGCGGGTCCCCGTGCATCCGGGTCTCAACCGTGTCTTCGTCCGGCTGCCCGGCGCCGGGGACGCGATCACCGTGCGCGCCAACACCACCGCACTCGCGCTGTGCCTCGCGTCGGGTCCGGTGGGGTTCCTGGCGCCGGCCTGAAGACGCGCGCCTGGCGGTAAAACCTGTGGAGCCGCCTGGGGGAATCGAACCCCCGACCTATTCATTACGAGTGAATCGCTCTACCGACTGAGCTAAGGCGGCACACCCTGACGCCGGGCGGCACGAGTCTACGGCAGGCGGGCGGGCCGGCCCAAGTTAGTCGCGCAGTTCCTGGCCGAAGGTGGCCACCATGGCGTCGACCGCGAACTTGGGTTTGACGTTCATCGCCAGCGCCTCGCGGCACTCCAGCACCGCCTCGATGCAGCGCAGCAACCGCGGCGGCGCGGCGTGGGCGGCCAGGGCCGCGACCCGGTCGGCCATGTCCGGATGGTTGGGCCGCACCGACCCCGCACCGGCCGAGACCATGAGCGCGTCGCGGAAATACGTCGCCAGGTCGATCAGCGCCCGGTCCAGCGCGTCGCGGGAGGCGCGGGTCTGACGCGATTTCTGCCGCCGCTCGAGGTCCTTCATCGCGCCGGCGGCGCCCCGCATCGCCCCGGCGGTGCCCTTACCGGTGCCGCCGGCGCCCAGGGCCGTCCGCAGCTCCTCGGTCTCGGCCTCGGCGCGGTCCGCGGTGAGTACCACAGCCTCGGCTTCGGCCGCGGCCACCAGCTCCTCGGCGGCGGCATAGGCGCGTGACGGCGTCGCGGCGTCGCGGACCAGCCCCAGCGCCCGCTCGCGGCGCGCCCGGGCCTCGGAGTCGGTGGCCAACCGCCGCGCCCGGCCCACGTGGCCGCCGCTGACCGAGGCCGCCCAGTTCGCGGTGTCGGGACTCAGGCCGTCGCTGTCCATCAGCACGCGCGCGATCGCCTCGGTCGGCGGGGTGACCAGCGCGACGTGCCGGCAACGGGACCGCAGCGTGATGGAGATGTCCTCCGGGTCCACCGACGGCGCGCACAACAGGAACACCGTCGACGGCGGCGGCTCCTCCACGACCTTGAGCAGCGCGTTGGCGGCGCCCTCGGTCAGCCGGTCGGCGTCCTCGATCACCACGATCTGCCGGTGCCCGGTGGCCGGCCGCCGGGACGCGATCTGCACGATGCCGCGCATCTCGTCCACCCCGATGGACAGCCCTTCGGGGACCACCCGGCGCACGTCGGCGTGGGTGCCGGCCATCGTCGTCGTGCAGGCGCGGCACTGCCCGCACCCCGGTTCCGCGTCGGAGGTGCACTGCAGCGCGGCCGCGAAGCACAGCGCCGCGACCGAGCGCCCCGACCCGGGGGGACCCGTGATGAGCCACGCATGTGTCATAGTCCCGGCGCCCGCCTCGCTGTGAACGAGATCACCGCGGGCGGCCCTGGCGGCGGCGAGCAATTCGGCCGTCACCGCGTCCTGGCCTACCAGCCGCGCAAACACCCCGGACATCACCGGTAACAGTAGCCATCACCGCCGACGGATACCGATCAGCCACCGCATTGCGACGGTCCCGTTACATTTCGCCCTTTTTCGCCGCGGATGGGGCCCGCTCGAGATGGTTGTAAGTTTCCGACAAGTCCCTGCTGACCGATACGGTGGGATCGTGGCATCACCGGCAGCACTGCCCGGGCGGATCAGCGGATTCGTCCGGTGGGTGGTGCGCACCCCGTGGCCACTGTTCTCGCTGAGCATGCTGCAGGCCGACATCATCGGCGCCCTCTTCGTGCTCGGCTTCCTGCGCTACGCCCTGCCCCCCGAGGATCGCATTCAGCTGCAGGATCTGCCCGTCTTGAACCTGGCGGTCTTCGGTACCGCGCTGGTGGTGTTGTTCCTGGCCGGCTGGATGGTGAACCTGAAGCTGCTGATGCCGGTCTTCCGCTGGCAGCGCCGGGACAACCTGCTGGCCGAGGCCGACCCGGCGGCCACGGAGCTGGCCCGTAGCCGGGCCCTGCGGATGCCGTTCTACCGCACGCTCATCAGCATGGCGGCCTGGTTGATCGGCGGGGTGGTGTTCATCGTCGCCAGCTGGTCGGTGGCCCGGTTCGCGGCGCCCGTCGTGGCCGTCGCCACGGGACTGGGCGCCGCGGCCACCGCGATCATCGGCTACCTGCAGTCCGAGCGGGTGCTGCGGCCGGTGGCCGTGGCCGCCCTGCGCAGCGGCGTACCCGAGAACGTCCAGGCGCCCGGTGTCATCCTGCGCCAGATCCTGACGTGGATGCTGTCCACCGCGGTCCCGGTGCTGGCGATCGTGCTGGCGGTGATGGCGGACAAGGCGTCGCTGCTGCACGCGACACCGGAGAAGTTGTTCACCCCGATCCTGCTGCTGGCACTGGCGGCGCTGGGCATCGGCTTCGTCAGCACCCTGCTGGTGGCCATGTCGATCGCCGACCCGCTGCGCCAGCTGCGCTGGGCGCTGTCAGAGGTGCAACGCGGGAACTACAACGCGCACATGCAGATCTACGACGCCAGCGAGCTGGGGCTGCTGCAGGCCGGCTTCAACGACATGGTGCGGGACCTGTCCGAGCGGCAGCGGCTGCGCGACCTGTTCGGCCGCTACGTCGGCGAAGACGTGGCCCGGCGGGCGCTGGAGCGCGGCACCGAGCTGGGCGGCCAGGAGCGCCACGTGGCGGTCCTCTTCGTCGACCTGGTCGGCTCCACCAAGCTCGCCGCGACCCGCCCGCCCGCCGAGGTGGTCCACCTGCTCAACGAGTTCTTCCGGGTGGTCGTGGAAACCGTGGGCCGCCACGGCGGTTTCGTCAACAAATTCCAGGGCGACGCCGCGCTGGCCATCTTCGGCGCGCCGATCGAACACCCCGACGCTTCGGGCGGCGCGCTCGCCGCGGCCCGCGAGCTGCACGACGCGCTGCTCCC
Organism: Mycobacterium europaeum; assembly: GCF_034555895.2. NCBI lineage: Bacteria > Bacillati > Actinomycetota > Actinomycetes > Mycobacteriales > Mycobacteriaceae > Mycobacterium > Mycobacterium europaeum. Next base: position 5,284,624 of record NZ_CP157315.1, on the reverse strand, counting down.
GGTGATCGGGTCGGCGGAGTTCGGCATCGGGGTGTCGGCCGGCAGGGCGATCGCCGGGCACATCGGCGCGCAGGCCCGCTTCGAGTACACGGTGATCGGGGACCCGGTCAACGAGGCCGCCCGGCTGACCGAGCTGGCCAAGCTGGAGCCCGGGCACGTGCTGGCGTCGGCGATCGCGGTCAGCGGCGCCCTGGACGCCGAGGCCCTGTGCTGGGATGTGGGCGAGGTGGTCGAGCTGCGTGGCCGCACCGCCCCCACCCAGCTGGCGCGGCCGGTGAACCTGGCCGGATCGCCGGATAGCCAACCCGTGCGGACGTCCGACGAGGTGCACAGCGAGGCCATCGGCCCCGGCTATTAGCCGGCGCTAGGCGCGCTTGCCGGCCCTCTTGGCCGGGGCCTTCTTCCGCACCGCCTTCTTCGCCGGACGCTTCACCGGACCGCGCGCCCGCCGGTCGGCCAGCAATTCGGCGGCCCGCTCGTCGGTGATCGACAGCACGTCGTCGCCCTTGCGCAGGCTCGCGTTCGTCTCACCGTCGGTGACGTAGGGGCCGAACCGGCCGTCCTTGATCACCATCGGCTTGCCGGTCGCGGGGTCGGCGCCCAGCTCGCGCAACGGCGGCGCGGCGGCGGCCTGCCGGCCGCGACGCTTGGGCTCCGCGTAGATCTTCAACGCCTCGTCGAGCGTGATCTCGAAGATCTGGTCTTCGGTCGCCAGCGAGCGAGAGTCGGTGCCGCGCTTCAGGTATGGGCCGTAGCGGCCGTTCTGGGCGGTGATCTCCTCACCGGTCTGCGGGTCCACACCCACCACGCGGGGCAGCGACAGCAGCTTGAGCGCGTCCTCGAGGGTGACGGTCTGCAGGTCCATACTGCGCAGCAGCGAGCCGGTGCGGGGCTTGGGGCCGGTGGGTTTCTTGCCCTTCTTCGCCGGGGCACCACCGTCGTCCGCTTCGGGGGGCGGCGGCAGGATCTCGGTGACGTAGGGGCCGTACCGGCCGTCCTTGGCGACGACCTCGTGACCGGTCTGCGGGTCGATGCCCAGCGAGCGCCCCTCCTGCGGCGTGGCGAACAGCTGTTCGGCCACGTCCAGCGTCAGCTCGTCGGGCGTCAGCGAGTCGTTGAGGTTGGCGCGCTGCGGCGTCGGTGCGCCGTCGTCGCCGGCGACCATGCGCTCCAGGTAGGGCCCGTTCTTGCCCACCCGGACGTACACCGGCCGGCCCTGCTCGTCGTCAAACAGCTTGATGGAGTTGACTTCTCGGGCGTCGATGCCTTCGAGGTTGACGCCGACGAGCTTCTTGAGCCCACCGGAACGGGCCACCGAGTCGGCAACCCCGTGCTCGCCGCCGAAGTAGAAGCGGTTCAGCCAGTCGGTGCGCCGCTCCTGCCCGGAGGCGATCGCGTCGAGTTCGTCCTCCATCGCGGCGGTGAAGCCGTAGTCGACGAGCCGGCCGAAATGCTGTTCCAGCAAACCGGTTACGGCGAACGCGACCCACGACGGCACCAGGGCGCTGCCCTTCTTGTGCACGTAGCCGCGGTCCTGGATGGTCTTGATGATCGACGAATACGTCGACGGGCGGCCGATGCCCAGCTCCTCGAGCGCCTTCACCAACGACGCCTCGGTGTAGCGCGCCGGGGGGTTGGTGGCGTGGCCGTCCGGAGTCAGCTCGATGGCGTCCAGGCGCTGGCCCTGCGTCAGCTGCGGCAACCGGCTCTCGGCGTCGTCGGCCTCCCCGCCGGCCAGTTCGTCGACGGTCTCGACGTAGGCCTTCAGGAAGCCGGCGAACGTGATGGTGCGCCCGCTGGCGGCGAACACCACTTGCCTTTGCCCGGCGGCCCCACCCGCCGCCCCATTGATCCGCAGGCTCAGCGTCGTGCCGCGCGCGTCGGCCATCTGCGAGGCCACCGTGCGCTGCCAGATCAGCTCGTAGAGCCGGAATTCGTCGCCGTCGAGCTCGCGGCGCACCGCGTCCGGGGTCGCGAACGCCTCGCCGGCGGGCCGGATGGCCTCGTGCGCCTCCTGGGCGTTCTTCACCTTGCGGGTGTACTGACGCGGCGACGGCGAGACGTACTCCTCGCCGTAGAGCTGACGCGCCTGGGTGCGTGCGGCGTTGATGGCCGACTGCGACAGCGTCGTCGAGTCGGTCCGCATATAAGTGATGTAGCCGTTCTCGTAGAGCCGCTGCGCGATGCTCATGGTCCGCTCGGAGGAGAACCGCAGCTTGCGGCCTGCCTCCTGCTGCAGCGTCGACGTCATGAACGGCGCGTAGGGCCGCCGGGTGTAGGGCTTCTCCTCGACCGAGGCGACGGAGAGCTGGGCGCCGCGCAGCCCGGCGGCCAGCTCCGTCGCCTGGGCCTGGTTCAACACGGTGACCTCGTCGGCCTTGCGCAGTTGACCCAGCGAGTCGAAGTCGCGGCCGGTGGCCACCCGCAGCCCGTCGACGGAGCTCAGGCGGGCGGTGAAGGTGGGCGGTGAGGCCTGCGGGTCGGACACGCTGGCGTCCAGCTGGGCCACGATGTCCCAGTAGGAGGCGCTGCGGAACGCCATCCGGTCGCGTTCCCGCTGGACGATGATGCGCGTGGCCACCGACTGCACCCGGCCCGCCGACAGCTTGGGCGCCACCTTCTTCCACAGCACCGGGCTGACCTCGTAGCCGTACAGCCGGTCCAGGATGCGGCGGGTCTCCTGCGCGTCGACCAGGTCGATGTCCAGGTCACGGGGGTTTTCGGCGGCCTCGAGGATGGCCGGCTCGGTGATCTCGTGGAACACCATCCGCTTGACCGGGATGTTCGGCTTCAGCGTTTCCAGCAGGTGCCAGGCGATGGCTTCGCCCTCGCGGTCACCATCCGTGGCGAGGTAGAGCTCGTCGACGCCCTTCAGCAAGCCCTTCAGTTCGCTGACGGTGCTCTTCTTCTCCGGGCTGATGATGTAGAGCGGTTCGAAGTCGTGATCGACGTTGACCCCGAGCCGTGCCCACGGCTCGGACTTGTACTTCGCCGGCACGTCGGCGGCGGCGCGGGGCAGGTCGCGGATGTGCCCCCGCGACGATTCGACGATGTAGTTGGAGCCCAGGTAGCCGGCCAATTTGCGCGCCTTGGTCGGCGACTCGACGATGACGAGTCGCCTACGGCTCCCAGCCCGGCCGCTTTCGCGGTCCTTGAGATTCTGGTCGGCCAACTACGCTTACGCTCCATCCTTAGATCCCGGCCCCCCTGCGAGGCCGCCCCCGCAGAAGAATGACAGGCCGGCGTCGAAAATTCCGCGGAAATTCAGATAGGCCAGCGTTCCTTCGCCCTCGGGCACCTGACAATTTCGCACCCTTGGGCGCGACTGCGCAAACCGGCAAGCGGAATGGCAAATGTTTTTCCGCGGTTATACCCGCGGCCACACCGATGATGCGTCGGCCTCGCCCGGCGCGTCGCCCACGTTCTCTACCAGGCGCGATAGCCGCCGACGCCCGCTGATCCGCAGCGCCGGGCGGCCGCCGCGGGTGCCGATCAGCGTGGGCGCGATTCCGACCCGCATCAAAGCCGAAGCCAGCGGGGAATGGGTATCGGGCGCGTGGGGATCGAGCCCAAGCAGATAATGGTCGCCGTCGGGGTGACCGGCCGCCAGCGTCCACGCCCGCAATTCGCGCGGCCCGGGCAGCCAGCGCGGCGGCACGGTCTTTACCGCCCCGCGCGTCCATTCCGTGGCCAAATTCACCAAGGACGCGCTGACCGCCGTCCGCACCAACGGGGTGTCCTCGTCGGTGCGGCCGATCTCGAACGTCAGACCGGCCTCGCGGATCATCTCGGCCAGCGCGCCGGCGCGCCAGGGCTGATCCACCACCACGGAGAGCCGCGCGCCCGGCGCCCCCTGGCCGCCGACCATGACGATCTGACCGGAAGCCGCCAGCACCCCGGAGAGGTCGGCGACCGCGGGCGGCACCGACTCCGCTGTGAAGAAGGAAAGCTGGCTCACGCCACCGACAGTAGGCCAGGTCGACCATCCGCGTCTCGAGGCGCGGCGGCGGCTTCGCTAGCCGGCGGCAATACGAAAACCCCCCGGCGGACCCGCTGGGCGGGACTGCACGGGGGGTTCGTGGAGATTCGGCTCGTCTTAGACGGAGCGGACTCCGGTGGCCTGGGGGCCCTTAGGGCTGTGGCCGATCTCGAACTCGACCTTCTGGTTTTCTTCGAGGGTGCGGAAGCCCGAACCCTGGATCTCCGTGTAGTGGACAAACACGTCTGCGGAACCGTCTTCGGGGGCGATGAACCCGAAGCCCTTCTCCGCGTTGAACCACTTCACAGTTCCCTGTGGCATCTCTCGATCTTTCCTTTTCTTCTGGGTGCGGGGCATCGCCTTTCGATGCCCCGGGCCTGGTACGACCGCCATACCTCGCTCAGTCGCCGGAACTTCACCCGACCGATTAACCTCGCAGGAACCGCGGCCGCAACGTCGATCCTGCGAAAGTTTGACAAACGAACACAGAAGCTGCGACCGCAAATAGTCAACCATGTTCATCGCTTCGGCGACAGACTTGCGCCGTGGGCGCAGTCTCAGCCGGGTTCCAGGAGGGTGCCGATGGCGAGTTTCGGTAGCGAGCTGCTCGCCGCCGCGCTTGCCGGAACCGCCGCCGACGAGCACCCGCTGCGCCACGTCGCCGAGCTGCCGGCCCGGGGTGGCAGCCCACACCGCTGGCCGGCGTGGGCCGAGCCCGACGTGGTGCGCGCGTTCACCGACCGCGGCGTCGCTTCCCCCTGGTCACACCAGTCGGTGGCCGCGGAGCTGGCGCACGCGGGCCGGCATGTGGTGGTGAGCACCGGGACCGCGTCGGGCAAGTCCCTGGCCTATCAGCTCCCCGTCCTCAATGCGCTGGCCACCGATCCGCGCGCCCGGGCGCTGTACCTGTCGCCGACGAAGGCGCTGGGCCACGATCAGTTGCGCGCCGCGCACGCGCTCACCGCGGCCATCCCGCGGCTGCACGAGCCTGGTTTTGCGGTCGCTCCCACCGCCTACGACGGTGACAGCCCGCCGGAAGTGCGCAAGTTCGCGCGCGAGCGCTCCCGCTGGCTGTTCTCCAACCCCGACATGATCCATGTGTCGATCTTGCGCAACCACGCCCGCTGGGCCGTGCTGCTGCGGGGGCTTCGGTTCGTGATCGTCGACGAATGCCATTACTACCGCGGGGTTTTCGGCTCCAACGTGGCGATGGTGCTGCGCCGGTTGCTGCGGCTGTGCGCACGCTACTCGGCCGCCCCCACGGTCATCTTCGCCAGCGCGACGACGGACGCGCCGGGCGAAACGGCCGCCGAGCTCATCGGGCTTCCCGTCGAGGAGGTCACCGAGGACGGTTCCCCGCAGGGCGCCCGGACGGTGGCGTTGTGGGAACCGGCGCTGCGGACCGACCTGCTGGGCGAGAACGGCGCGCCGGTGCGCCGCTCGGCCGGCGCGGAGGCCGCCCGGGTGATGGCCGACCTGGTCGCCGAGGGGGCGCAGACGCTGACGTTCGTCCGGTCGCGCCGCGCCGCCGAGCTGACCGCGCTGGGCACCCAGGCGCGGCTGGACGACACCGCGCCGGAGCTCTCCGGCAAGGTGGCGTCCTATCGGGCCGGCTACCTCGCCGAGGACCGCGCCGCGCTGGAGCGCGCCCTGGCGGAGGGCCGGCTGCGTGGCCTGGCCACCACGAACGCCCTGGAGTTGGGTGTGGACATCGCGGGGCTGGACGCAGTGGTGCTCGCCGGGTTCCCCGGCACGGTTGCCTCGTTCTGGCAGCAGGCCGGGCGGTCGGGCCGGCGCGGACAGGGCGCGCTGGTCGTGCTGATCGCCCGCGACGATCCGCTGGACACCTACCTGGTCCACAACCCGGCGGCGCTGCTGGGCAAGCCGGTCGAGCGGGTGGTGATCGATCCCGGCAATCCCTACATTGTGGGGCCCCAGCTCCTTTGCGCGGCAACCGAAATGCCGCTCGACGAGGCGGAGGTGCGTGACCTCGGCGCCACCGAGGTGGCCGATCACCTGGTAGACGACGGACTGCTGCGACGGCGCAACGGCAAGTATTTTCCCGCGCCGGGCCTGGAACCCCATGGGGCGGTGGACATCCGGGGGTCGGCGGGCGGCCAGATCGTCATCGTGGAGGCCGACACCGGGCGGTTGCTGGGCAGCACCGGCGTCGGCCAGGCCCCCGCGGCGATCCATCCCGGCGCCGTCTACCTGCATCAGGGCGAGAGCTACGTCGTCGACTCGCTGGACCTCGAGGACGCGATCGCCTTCGTGCACGCCGAGGACCCCGGTTACGCCACGTTCGCGCGCGAAGTCACCGACATCGCCGTCACCGGCGCCGGCGAGCGCTCGCGATTCGGGCCGGTCACCCTCGGCCTGGTGCCGGTCACCGTCACCCACCGGGTGGTGGGATACCTGCGCCGCCGGCCGTCCGGTGAGGTCATCGACTTTATCGAACTCGACATGCCAGAACAGACGCTGGCGACCACCGCGGTGATGTATACCATCACCGAAGAGGCGTTGCTGCGCAACGGTATTGACGCTACGCGGATCCCCGGCTCGCTGCACGCCGCCGAGCACGCCGCGATCGGCTTGCTGCCGCTGGTGGCCAGCTGCGACCGCGGCGACATCGGCGGCCTGTCCACCGTGGCCGGACCCGACCCGGAGGGTCTGCCCAGTGTTTTCGTCTACGACGGCTATCCCGGTGGCGCCGGGTTCGCCGAACGCGGGTTTCGCCAGGTGAGCACCTGGCTGGGTGCGACCGCCGCCGCCATCGAGGCATGCGAGTGCCCCCGCGGATGCCCCTCCTGCGTGCAGTCCCCCAAGTGCGGCAACGGCAACGACCCGCTCGACAAGGCGGGTGCGGTGCGGGTGCTACGGCTGGTGCTGGCGCAGTTGCCCCACGCCCAGCGGTCCGCCGGATGACGGCCGGCGCGGCGCTCCGCCTGATGATCCCGCCGAGCCCGAGGTCCCAGGTGGGCGGGGCGTCGCCGTAAAATCGGCCGCATGGGCCACGACTGGCTGCTCGTGGAGACGCTGGGGGGTGAACCCACCGTGGTGGCGCAGGGCCGCCAGCTGAAAAACCTGGTCCCCATCACCACATTCATGCGCCGCAGCCCCTACCTCTCCGCGGTTCGCACGGCGATCGCCGAGTCGGTGCAGACCGGGCAGAGCCTGACCAGCATCACCCCCAAGCGCGACCGCGTCATTCGCACCGAACCGGTGGTGATGTCCGATGGCCATGTCCACGGCGTGCACGTGTGGACCGGCCCCGCCGACGTCGAGCCCCCCGAGCGGCCGATCCCCGGGCCGTTGAAGTGGGACCTGACCCTGGGCGTCGCCACCGACACCCGGGAGTCGCTGGTGAACAGCGGAAAGAATCCCGAAGTGGAGGTGACCTTCGGCAGGGCCTTCGCGGAAGACCTTCCCTCGCGCGAGCTCAACCCGAACGAAACCAAGGTGCTTGCCATGGCCGTCAAGGCCGAGCCCGACCAAACACTCTGCAGCACATGGGATCTCACCGACTGGGAGGGCAACCCCGTGCGGATCGGGTTCGTCGCGCGCACCGGATTGGAGCCCGGGCCCGACGGCCGGGACCATCTGGTCGCCCGGGCGATCAACTGGCGCGCCGAACTCAAGGGCCCGGCGGTGTCGACAGATGATCTGGCGCAACGGATCCTGAGTGGACTCGCCCAGGCCGGCGTCCACCGCGCGCTGATCGACCTCAAGAACTGGGCCCTGCTGAAATGGCTGGACGAGCCGTGCACCTTCTACGACTGGCGGGGCAGTGAGACGGGCGAGCCCAGGGTTCACCCCGACGACCAGCACCTGGTCGCCTCGATGACGGAGGAATTCGCCCACGGCGCCACCAGCCGGGTGCTGCGCATGCCCGGCCACGACACCGCGTGGGTGCCGGTGCACGTCACGGTCAACCGGGTGGAGATCGAACCGGGCGCCTACGCCGGGCTGGTCTCGCTGCGGTTGCCCTCCGGCGAGGAGCTCGCCGCCGCGGGCCTGACCGGCGGCCCCGACCCGGCTTCCTAGCCGCGCGCCGGCCCCGCCCGTGCGGCGGCGCTCGCCGACCCGCCGAGGACCGCGACGCGAACCGTGACGACGACGTCGAGATCGTCGACGGCGCAGCCGGCGTCGGTCCGCATCGCGCGGGCGACCGCCGTCGCGCGGGCGCAGGCGGCTTCGGGTCCGGCCGCCAACCGGCCCGCGGCGGCCAACGCGGCCAGGTCGGCCGCCGCCTGCGCGCGATGACGCGCGACGACGACCGCACCGAGGTAGGCCCCGGCGACCGTGACGCACAGCAGCACCGCCACCATCCAGGCCGCGACCAGGGTGGCCGAGCCGCGATCATCCCGAGGGCTCGGCCGCCGAGACCGCTTTGGCCGCAATGTCGAGCGCCGGCAACAGCCTGGAACGGGCGACGACGGTGGCCACCAGGAACTCGCCGTCGCGACGCAGCTCGACGCGCGCCCCGGCGGGGGCGATGCGCCGAGCCGCGCCCAGCGCCGAGCGTTCGTCGCCGCGGGCGGCCAGTCGCGCGGCCTCCCGGGCCGCGTCCACGCAGCGCACCTGCATCGACAGCGCGGTGACGCCGGCCAGACAGAGCACCAGCACGACGACCAGCGTGGCCACGCCCAAGGCCGCCTCCACGGTGCCGGCACCCGCACTGCCCGCTAGACCTTGGTGCTGAGCGCCCGACCGATGATGTTGGTCAGCGCCGACACGATGGAGTCGCCGGTCACGACGGTGTAGAGGATCGCTCCGAACGCGGCGGCAGCGATCGTACCGATCGCGTATTCGACCGTGGACATGCCCGCCTCGTCGGACACCAGAACCGTCACTCGGGCCATCAGCGCCCGAAATATGTTGTACAGCAACGCTTTCCTTTCTTTTCACCATAATCCCGACTGCAAGACCTCACCGGCGAGCCCGGCCACCACGGGAACGATGCCCAGGCACACGAACGCCGGCAAGAAGCACAATCCGAGCGGTCCGGCGATCAACACCCCGGCGCGCTCGGCGGTGGCGGTGGCCGCGTGCGCGGCGTTGTGGCGGGACTGGTCCGCCAACTCGGCGACACCCTCGGCCAGCGCAGCGCCCGACGCCGCCGAGCGCCGAGCCAGCCGTAGCAGCGCCTCCACCTGCGTGTCGGCCGAGCCGGCCCGCGGATCCGGCGCAGTCGTCCAGGCGACAGCGGGATCGGCGCCCAACGCCAGCAGATCGGCCGCGCGCCGCAGCACGCGGGCCAACACCGGCGGCGCGGACGACGCGGCGGCGGACGCGGCGGTGGCCACCGCCATGCCCGCTCCCAGGCACACGGCCAGCACGTCGAAACAGGAGGCGACCGCCAGCGGATCGTCGTCGTGCGCCTGCCCCAGCCCGGTGGGCGCCCGATTCTCGCGGACCGGCGCCCGCACCCGCGCCCGCACCAGCGCCGGGCCGGGGCCGATCCACGCGGCCACCGCGAGCAACATCGCCGCAGCCGTCACGACCCGAGCCGATCCGTGATGCGGTCGGCCCACAACAATCCCCCGCACGCCAGGGTCGAACCGACGACCAAGCACCATCCGCCGGCGTGCCCGTCGAGCAGGAAGCCCAGCGGCCGGGCCCCGATCAGCTGGCCCAGCAGCACGCCGAGCACCGGCAGGGCCGCCAAGATCGCCGCGGTCGCCCGCGCGCCGGCCATGTTCGACGTCACCCGAGCCGAGAACCGTTGCCGCTCCGCGATATCGCGCTGCGCGGCGCGCATCAGGGTGGCGATGGCCAGGCCGTGGTCGCTGGCCAGTTGCCAGCACAGCCCGAGACGATGCCAATGCGCGGGCAGGCTCGACGACTGCGCCGCGGCCCGCAGGCCGGCCGCGACGTCGGCACCCAATCTGGCGCGGGCCGCGACCGCCCGCAACGACTCCGCAACCGCGCCCGCGGTTTCCGCCGCGGCCACGCCGAACGCGCGCACCGGATGGGAGCCGACCCGCAGTTCACCGACGAGCACGTCGAGTGCGCCTTCCAGCGCCCGCCCCTCGCCCACGGCGCGCCGGATGCGACGGCGGCGGCGGTAGCGCACGTTCGCGGTCGCACCCACGACGGCCACGGCGAGCACCGTCGTCAGCGGCAGCAGCAGCGCGGCCGCCGCCACCGTCGCCGCGGCAAGGCAGGCCGCCGCGCGCGGCCCGGCCAGCGGGCGCCACCGACGGTGTGACGTCCGGGGCGCCAGGCGGTACCGCGGCGACGACGGGTAGACGACGAGCGCCAGCGCCAACAACGCCCCGACGACGACCAGGCCGTTCACGCCGGCATCCGGCTGTCCAGCAACCGGCGCAGGAGTTCGGCGTCGTCGGTCATGCCGGTGTCGGCATGCCACACCGTGACCGCGCGCACCCGCCCCGCGGCCGGGCGCAGCATGGCGATTTCGCCGAGCCGGCGCCGCCCGGAGCGATCCCGTGCGACGTGCAAGAGCACCTGCACTGCGGCGGCGAGTTGACTGTGCAGCGCCACGCGGTCGAGACCGCCGAGCGCACCCAGCGCCTCCAGCCGGGCGGGAACCTCGGCGGGGTTGTTCGCATGCACGGTCCCCGCTCCCCCGTCGTGGCCGGTGTTCAGGGCCGCCAGCAGATCCACCACCTCCGCGCCGCGCACCTCGCCGACCACGATGCGGTCGGGCCGCATCCGCAGGGCTTGCCGAACGAGTTGGCGCACGCCCACTTCGCCGACGCCTTCGACGTTGGCGCATCGCGCGACCAGCTTCACCAGGTGCGGATGCCGGGGCGCCAGCTCGGCGGCATCCTCGACGCAGACGATGCGTTCGGTGGGCGCCACGGCACCGAGCATCGCCGCGAGCAGGGTGGTCTTACCCGCTCCCGTTCCGCCGCACACCAGAAAGGCCAGCCGCGCGGCGATGATGTCGGCGACCAGGGCCGCGGCGTCGGACGCCAGGGCACCCGATGCGGTCAGGGCCGCCAGGTCCTGGCTGGCCGGCCGCAGCACCCGCAGCGACAAGCACGTGCCCGCGACCGCCACGGGAGGCAGGACCGCGTGCAATCGCACGGTGAACCCGGCGCCGATGCCCGTCAGCTGGCCATCCACCCACGGCTGCGCGTCGTCCAGGCGCCGACCGGCGGCCAGCGCGAGCCGCTGCGCCAGGCGCCGCACCGCCGCCTCGTCGGCGAACCGGACGGAGGTGCGCCGCAGGCCGTTTCCGTCGTCGACCCAGACCGCGTCCGGTGCGGTGACCAACACGTCGGTGGTGCCGTCCGCGCACAACAGCGGCTCGAGGATGCCGGCGCCGGTCAGCTCGGTCTGCAGCACCCGCAGGTTGGCCAGCACCTCGGTGTCACCGAGCATTCCGCCGGACTCGGCGCGGATCGCGGCGGCCACGACGTTGGGACCCAACGGCACGGATTCGGCTGCCAGCCGCTCGCGCACCCGGTCGATCAGCGAACCGCTCACGCGGCCCTACCGTTTCCCGCCGGCCCCGACGACGTCCGGGGCAGCACGGCGAGCACCCCGCGGGCCGCGGCCGCCAGCGCAGACCGCCGCCCGGCCCGCAGGCCGCCGCGCTCGGGCTGCTCGGCCACCCGCGGCTCGGCCCGCATGGACGCCAGCAACGGCAGCCCGGTGATGTCGGCGATCTCGGCCGCCCGCAACCCGCCCGGCGACGGGCCCCGCACCACCAATCCCACGTTGGGGTTGACGGCCGCCAGCACCGGGGCCAGCGCACCCGTCGCCGCGCACGCGCGCACATCGCATCGGCTGACCACCACGACGAGGTCGGCGGCGTCCAGCGCAGCCTGTGCCGCGTCGGTCAGACGACGCGGAAGATCGCAGACCACCGTCACCCCACCCCGGCGGCCGGCGTCGACGATGGCGTGCACCGGCCCGGGCGCCAGCTCGTACCCGCGCCGGGTGCCCGACAGCACGCTCACGCCCCGGTGTCGCGGCAACGCCGCACGCACTGCCGACCAGGCGAGCCGGCCGCCCTGCACCGCCAGGTCCGGCCAGCGCAGGCCGGCCACGCCCTCCGCGCCCAGCAGTAGATCGATCCCGCCGCCCCACGGGTCGAGATCGACCACCAGCGCCTCGGCGGCGGCCTGCGCCACGGCGATCGCCAGGGACGACGCGCCCGACCCGCCGCACCCTCCGATGACGGCGACGACATCGCCGCGCGGCCCGTCGTCGCGGACCGAATCGGCCGCCTCGGCGAGGGCGCCGACCAACCCGCGCTCCTGCTCGGGCAGCCGCAGCACCCGCCCGGCGCCGACCGCGACGGCCGCCGCCCACGTCGCGGTCGCCGGGTCGGCCGCCGTCAGCACGGTCACGTGAGCGCGCCGCGGCAACGCCGCTCGCCCACATCGTTCGGCCGCCGCCTCGTCCAGCACCACGGCCGCGGCCGCCGACCAGGTCTTGCGACTCACGGCGCCGCCGGCATGGACCACCCGGACGCCGACGGCCGCGGCCACGCGATCCAACTCCCGGCACAGTTCCGCGTCCGCCAGCACCGCCAGCACGCCCGGAGAGGTCGCCACTTCGGCCTGCGGTGTGCTTGTCACGCACCCACTCTGCGGGCGCGTGATGTTGGACACCAGTCCCAAACGCGGCATTTGGGGATAGAGACGCGACTGTGCACAAACGCATCGGGAGGCGCGCAGAGGGGGAAATGTCCGCAACCACTCGGACGGCGGCGCGGCGCGGCCGGTATCAGGGAAACTGACCCCAGAAAAGGGACGACCCCCGCCAGGGGGGGAGGAGGCGAGGGTCGTCGTGCATCAGCCCCGGGGGGTCGGGCTGATACACCCTCGGCTCAGGCCGAGTAATGCTTACTATACACATGCCAAGCCGCGGTAACGCAATAGCTCTTTCTATGAAAGAACACGTTGAGCCGCAAGAACACTGCCGTTACCGTAGGTCCCACTTTGCTGAGCGGCCATTTCGCGCCCAAGGTCCCAGCGCCGGCGGACGACCGACCTATGCTGGGCCCGTGACCGTCTTCGACCCGGCCGATGAGCAGCACACGACTCCCCGGGCCCGCACCGCGGCCTTCTTCGACTTGGACAAGACGATCATCGCCAAGTCCAGCACCCTGGCCTTCAGCAAACCGTTCTTCAACCAGGGGCTGCTGAACCGCCGCGCCGTGCTCAAGTCGAGCTACGCCCAGTTCATCTATCTGCTCTCCGGCGCCGATCATGACCAGATGGACCGGATGCGCATCCACATGACGAACATGGTCGCCGGCTGGGATGTGGAACAGGTCAAGTCGATCGTCAACGAAACGCTGCACGACATCGTCACGCCGCTCGTGTTCGCCGAAGCCGCGGACCTCATTGCCGCGCACAAGCTGTGCGGCCGCGACGTCGTCGTGGTCTCGGCGTCCGGGGAGGAGATCGTGGCGCCGATCGCCCGGGCGCTCGGCGCCACGCACGCGATGGCGACGCGGATGGTCGTCGAGGACGGCCGGTACACCGGCGAGATCGCGTTCTACTGCTACGGCGAGGGCAAGGTGCAGGCGATCCGCGAGCTCGCCGCCCGCGAGGGTTACCCGCTGGAGCACTGCTACGCGTACTCGGACTCGATCACCGACCTGCCGATGCTGGAATCCGTCGGGCATCCCAGCGTGGTGAATCCCGACCGCGGACTGCGCCGGGAAGCCGTCGAGCGTGGATGGCCCGTGCTGTCGTTCTCGCGGCCGGTGTCGCTGCGCGACCGCATCCCGGCGCCGTCCGGTGCGGCGATCGCGACGACCGCCGCCGTGGGCGTCAGCGCGCTGGCCGCCGGTGCGGTCACCTATTCGCTGTTGCGCCGCTTCGCGTTCTGACCCAAACCTGGCCGATGCGCAGCAAACACATTTCCGGCACCGTTTCGCAACGTTTGCAAAATTGGGCCTTGCTGCGCTAAGGGTCTAGTAGTACAAAGGAACCACGGAAGCCCGGTGAGGCCTAGGTCGATCCGGAAGAGAAGGTTCGATCTCCCGACCCGGGCGCCCAGCACGGTGCTCGGCACCCACGCGGAGTCATAGCCGCGATAATGGCAGAAGTGTTGCGGGCCTGCGTAATTGCGAAATGTGGACGGTATCGACGGCCCTTTGGGTGGGGTTGCGACCGGAAGCATCGCAAGATCGCCGAGGCCAACCCACGCAGCCCCGAAATGCACGCATGGTAACCGAGTTCCGTGCTAGCGGGCGGCGGACCGAATTCTTCGGGACGTCGCCCGCTTTGCATTGTCCCGCCGCGTTTTCGGGCACTCGCGGCAACCGGTCCAGCTATCGACCCGACAGCGACTCGGCGATTGTCAACGCCTCCTGCGCACCGGCCCGCATCGCCCGGCAGCACAGCACCACCCAGCCGCCCACCCCGGCCGCGGAGCCCTCGGCGAAGCCCCGGGCCGCGTCGCGGTAGTCGGCGGGCTGGCGCATCCAACTGACCTCGGGCACACCCAATCCGTGGGGATCCAGCCCGCTGGCGATGGTCACCAACCGGGACACCGCGCGGGCCACCACGCCGTCCGCGCTGCCGAACGGCCGCAGCGTCAGCAGTTCTCCGTGCGCGACCGCGGCGACCACTGGCGCGGGCGCCTCGGTGCCGCCGCTCACCAACTCCGCCAGCAACTCCAGCCGCTGCGCGACGCCGGCATCGGCGCGCGGCCGGCCCAGCCGGTCCTCGTCGACCTGGTCGGCCGCCGCCAGCATGTGCAGGCGGGCCAGCGCCTGAAGCGGCGCCCGCCGCCAGATCCCGACCAGCGGACCCTCGCCGCCTTCCAGCGCCTGGGCCACCCGCAGCGCCCCGCCGAACACCGGATCGGTGACCACCGCCGCGTCCGCCAGGTCTTCCAGCCGCACGGGACCGCCGTCCAGCACCGACGACGCGCGGGCCGCCCGCAACGCCGCTTCGGCGGCGGTCACCGGCCAGCCACGCAGGTTGGCCCGGTGACGATGGGCGCGGCCCAACGCGTCGCGGGCCCGGTCGCTGGCCTCGGCGACGCCCGGCAACTCCATCAGCGGAGCCAGTGGATCAGCCGTCACAGGTTGCCAACCTATCCCGGTGGCGCCGGCGCGCGCGGGATGGCCTCCAGTAGCTGACGGGTGTATTCGTGCCGGGGCCGGGTGAACAGCTCCTCGGCCGGGGCTTGCTCGACCACGCGGCCGGCGCGCATCACCAGGACGTCGTCGGCGATCTGCCGGATGACCGCCAGGTCGTGGCTGATGAACAGGTAGGCGAGGCCCAATTCGGCCTGCAGGCCGGCCAGCAACTCCAGAATCTGCGCCTGCACCAGCACGTCGAGCGCGGAGACCGCCTCGTCGCACACCAGCACCTCCGGGCGCAACGCCAGCGCCCGGGCGATTGCCACCCGCTGCCGCTGCCCACCCGACAGCTCGCGGGGCAGCCGCCCCAACACCGAGGACGGCAACGCGACCTGGTCGACCAGTTCGCGCACCGCGCGCTCGCGCTGCCGTCGGTCACCGACGTGGTGGATGCGCAGCGGCTCCTCGACGGCCCGAGACACCGTGTACATGGGATCCAGGCTGCTGTAGGGGTTCTGGAACACCGGCTGCACCCGCCGCCGGAAGGCCAACTGCTGCTCCCGGTTCAGTGCGGCGTCGACCCGGGCGCCGTCGAAGACGACCGTGCCCGAAGTGGGCGGCAGCAGGCCGAGGACCATTCGCGCCAGCGTGGACTTGCCAGAACCCGACTCACCGGCGATGGCCAGCGTGCTCGCCCGCCGCAACCGAAACGAAACCCCGTCGACGGCACGGAATTCCGTTCGCCGCCAGGGAGCGCCGCGGGATTCACGATAGACCTTCGTCAGTCCCGAGGCGACGAGGATGTCGCCGGCCGGCCGGCGATCCGTCGTCCGGGCCGGCCTGGTGACCGACAGCGACGGCACCGCGGCCACCAGCCGCCGGGTGTAATCGTGTTGCGGGTCGCGCAGGATCGACTCCGCCGCACCGGATTCCACCACCACACCCGCGCGCATCACCACCACGGACTCGGCGCGTTCGGCGGCCAGCGCCAGGTCGTGGGTGATCAGCAGCAACGCGGTGCCGAGTTCGGTGGTGAGCCCCTGCAGGTGGTCGAGTACCTGGCGCTGCACGGTGACGTCCAGCGCGGAGGTCGGCTCGTCGGCGATCAGCAACCTCGGCCGGCCCGCCAACCCGATCGCGATCAGCGCCCGCTGGCACATGCCACCGGATAGCTGGTGCGGGTAGCGACCCGCTTGCTTCGCCGGGTCCGGCATGCCCGCCCGGGCCAGCAGCTCCACCGCGCGTTCCCGCGTCCGGCGATCGGAGGTGTTGGCCCGCAGCGCTTCTGAGACCTGGAAGCCGACCTTCCAGACGGGGTTCAGATTGGCCATCGGGTCCTGGGGTATGTAGCCGATCTCGCGGCCCCTGATCGCCCGCAGCGTCCGGCGGTCGGCCCCGGCGATGTCGGATCCGTCGAAGAGGATGCGCCCGGCGGTGATTCGGCCACCGGGCGCAAGCAGGCCGAGGATCGCCGCGGCCGTGGTGGATTTCCCGCAACCCGATTCGCCCACCACCGCGACGGTGTGGCCGGGCAGGACCGTCAGATCCACGCCGCGCACGGCGGCCTGGTCGCCGAAGCGGACCTCGAGGCCCTCGACGGCCAGCAGCGGTTCGCCGGTCATGGGCGCCACGCCCGGGACGCCGGATCCAGGGCGTCGCGCAACGCGTCGCCCATCATCATGAAGGCCAGCACCGTGATCGCCAGCGCGCCGGCCGGATAGAACAGGATGGGCGAGCCGGCGCGCAGCCGAGTCTGGGCGAGGTTGATGTCGCCGCCCCAGGACACCACCGTGCTCGGCAGCCCGACACCGAGGTAGGACAGCGTCGCCTCGGTGACGATGAAAACGCCCAGGACGAGGGTGGCCATCGCGATGACCGGGCCCAGGGCGTTGGGCAGCGCATGGCGCAGCAGAATTTGAAAGCGGCTCAGCCCCAGCGCTTTCGCAGCCAGGACGTAGTCGCTCGCGCGCACCGCCAGCACCGATCCGCGCGCGATGCGGGCCACCTGCGGCCAGCCGAACAACGCCAGGATGGCGATCACCGTCCACACCGTGCGATGGCGCATCACCTGCATGAGCACGATCGCTGCGAGCAGCAGCGGCAACCCGAAGAACACGTCGCTGACCCGCGAGACCACCGCGTCGACCCAGCCGCCGTAGAACCCGGCCAGCGCGCCGAGCGCGCCGCCGACGACGAACACCACCAGCGCCGCCCCCACTCCGACGATGACCGAGGCCCGCGCGCCGTAGACGGTGCGGGCGTAGACGTCGTGGCCCTGCAGGTCGGTGCCGAACCAGTGCGCACGCGATGGCGGGAGCAGGCTCTGGCCGGCGTCGGCGTAGGCCGGATCGGCCCCGGTGAACAGCGCCGGAAACATCGCGACGAGCAGGACGAACAGGATCAGCAGGCCGGCGATGACGAACTTCGGGCGCCCGCGCAACCCACGCCATGTGTCCCGCCAGAAGCCGCTGCGCCCGGCCGACGGCTCAGCCATACCGGATCCTCGGGTCCAGGGCGGCATACAGCAGGTCGACGGCCAGGTTGGTGATCAGGTAGATCCCCACCAGCACCGTCACGATCGACACGACGGTCGGCGCCTCCTGCCGCGTGACGGCCTGATACAGCACACCGCCGACGCCGTGGATGTTGAAAATGCCCTCCGTCACAATGGCCCCGCCCATCAGCGACCCCAGGTCGGCCCCCAGGAAGGTGACGACCGGGATCAGCGAATTGCGCAGGATGTGCACCGTCACCACGCGCGGCCGGGACAGCCCCTTGGCGGTGGCGGTGCGGACGTAGTCGGCGTGCGCGTTCGCGGCCACCGCGGACCGGGTCAACCGCACCACGTAGGCGAACGACACCGAACCCAGCACAAACCCGGGCAGCAGCAGGCGCCCAAACGTCGACCGCTCGCCCACCGTGACCGGCGCGATGCCCAGCTTCACCCCGAAGACGAACTGGGCCAGGAACCCCAGGACGAAGATGGGCACCGCGATGATGACCAGACCGGTGATCAGCACGCCCGCGTCGAACAGGCCACCGGTGCGCAGGCCGGCGATCACCCCGAAACCGATGCCCAGCACCGTCTCCACGGCCAGCGCGATCAGCGCGAGCCGCAGCGTGACCGGAAAGGCATGCGCCAGAACGTCGCTCACCGGCAGGCCGGAGTAGGACCGACCCAAGTCGCCGCGCAGCACGCCGCCGAGGTAGCGCAGGTACTGCACGACGAACGGGTCGTCGAGGTGGTAGCGGGCCCGCAGCTGCGCGGCGACCTCGGGGGTGAGCGGACGGTCCCCGGCGATCGCGGCGAGGGGATCGCCCGGCAACAGGAACACCATGCCGTAGACCAGCAGCGTGGCACCGAGGAAAACGGGCACCATGACGGCGATCCGGCGCGCGATGTACCAGCCCATGGCTCAGGCCTTGACGATGTTCTCGTAGTCGGGCAGACCGTTCCAGGTGAGCTTGACGCCGCTGACCTGCGGCGACCACCCGACCACCGCGATGTAGTACCACAGCGGCACAGCAGGCATGTCGCGCAATAGGATTCGTTGGGCCTCGTTGACCAGCACATCGGCCCGCTGCAGGTTGGGGGCGGCCTCCGCGGCGGCCAGCCCGGCGTCGAACTCCCGGCTCGAGTATCCAACGTCATTGGATCCCGCTCCGGTGGCGTACAGCGGGGCCACGAACTCGATCATCGACGGGTAGTCGCCGATCCAGCCCGCGCGGAAAGCGGTATCGATGGTGCGGTTGGTGATTTGGGTGCGAAAGCCCGCGAACGTGGGGTGCGGCGCGCCGACGGCATCGATGCCCAGCACGTTCTTGATGCTGTTGGCCACCGCGTCCACCCACTCTTGATGCCCGCTGTCGGCGTTGTATGCGATTGAATACCGCCCGCTCCATGGCGAGATCGCGTTGGCCTGCGCCCAGAGTTGGCGCGCCCGTTCGGGTTTGAAGTCCAATGCGTCGTTACCCGGGATGTGGGGATCGAATCCGGGCAACGAGCTGGCGGTGAAATCCCGGGCCGGGCTGCGGGTGCCGTTGAAGATCTGCTGACAGATCTGCGGGCGGTTGATGGCCGCCGACAACGCCAAGCGGCGCAACCGACCCTCTTCGCCCCCGAAATGCGGCAGCCGCAACGGCGTGTCGAGCGATTGGCTGACCGCGACGGGTCCACTGGCCGCGTTGCCCCCCAGGTCGCGCTTGTAGATCGTCAGCGCGCTGGACGGAATCGTGTCCAGCACATCCAGATTGCCGGACAGCAGGTCGGCATAGGCGGTGTCGAGGTTCGCGTAGAACTCGAAACGCAAGCCCTTGTTGTGCGGCTTTCGGTTGCCCTGGTAGTCGGGATTGGGCTTCAAGTCCATCTTGACGTTGTGTTCCCAGGCCGGCCCGTCGGGACCGTCCGCCAATTCGTATGGGCCGTTGCCGACCGGGTTGCGGCCGAACGCCGCCATATCCCGAAAAGCCCTGTCCGGTAACGGGTAGAACGCGTTGTGTCCCAGCCGCAACGTGAAGTCGACGGTCGGCGCCTTGAGCCGCACGTCGAATTCGAGATCGTTGACCACGTGCAGCCCGGACATGGTGGTCGCGCTCGGCTTGGCGGCCGCGACGTCGTCGTAACCGACGATCGGGCTGAAAAAGCTCTGCTGCAGTTGGGCGTTGGTGCTCAGCGCCCCGTAATTCCACGCGTTGACGAATGAATGCGCCGTCACCGGCGAGCCGTCGGTGAACTTCCAGCCGGGCTTGAGGACGATCCGGTAGTTGACGTTGTCGGTGGTCTCGACCGATTGCGCCACCTCCGGCGACGGCTTGCCGGCGGCGTCATAGGACACCAAGCCGGCGAACAGCCGATCCAGGATCCGCCCGCCGAGGCTGTCGTTCGTGCCGGTCGGGACCAACGGATTCGGCGGTTCCCCGCCGTTGACCACCACCGACTCAGGGCTCAACGCCCCGCCGCCGCACGCGGTCAGGGACGCGAGCGCCAGGAAGCCGGCAACGATCACACTCGTCGCATAGGCCCGCATCCGACGCATGACACCCGACCCTAGGGCCTGCCGCCGCGCCCGGCGGTGAAGTGCCCGGCGCGGGTCCGCGAATTTAGAATCGCGGCGTGACTGTCGTGTATCTGGCTTCGGACCGACCGGGTCTGCTAGCGGGGGAACTGATCTTTACGTTCGGCCTTCCCGCAACCGGATTGATCTGTCTGGTCGCCGGCCTGCTGGAGCGCTCGCGCAGACGTCCACCGTTCCCGCCGCCGTACAACACCGGCCATCCGTATCCGCCCCCACCGCCGATGGGCTATCCGGGCCCGTACCCCGCTCCGCCGCCCTTCCCGGGCTATCCGCCCGCCGTGCCGCCGCGGCGGCCGACGAGCAAGTCGGCCACCACACTGATCACCGTCGGCGCCGTCCTGCTGGGGCTGGGCGGGCTGAACATCTTCTTCCACGCTACGCGCGCCGTGTCGAGCGACGATAGTGGCTCGCTCACGACCGCCCAGCCAACCCCATCGGCCAGAGCCGCGATGCCCGAAATAGGTCAGTGCTTCACCGAATTCGAGGTCCGTATGGGTTCGCTCAACCAACCGACCGACTGCGGTGATCCTGTGGCGACCTATGAGCTCGCCGCCGCAGGCGGGCCGACGGCGACCTGCCCCGACAACAAACGCGGCGACTCCGTATACGCGCGCCTCACCAACGAATCCCACACACTGTGTTTTGCCCCCAACCTCAAACAAGGGCTCTGCTACCTGAGGACCGACCAGCGCAAGACGACGACGTGGACACCGATCGATTGCGCTGAAGCACGCTTCGCAAGATTTAAGGTCGACAAGCGCATTGACGGCAGCGCCGACGAAACGCAATGTCCGCCGGGGACAAAGGCCAACGCGTACCCCACGCCGCCGCGGGTCTACTGCCTGGCGCAAGCCGACTCGTGACGTCGCTTCAGACGGGCGTGACGGGGTGCACCTGCAGCGTGCACACGTCGATGGCGGCCGGCACGGTCAGCACCACCGTCGTGTCCGGTGGGGTGACCAGCAGTTCGGTGTAGGTGGGGCACGGCGCGCCGTTGGCGTCGATGGCGATGCCCTCCACGACGGCCTGCGCCTGGCTGGACAGCGACAGGATGACCGTCGGCGGTGACTCGGCGCCGCCCGGCAGGCCGCCCATGTAGCCGCGCAGCGTGGGTTGCGCATGGATGAGTGGCCCACCGGCGCCCGAGTCCACCCCGGGGTATCCGGTCAACGTGCAGGGCTCCGCGCCGCCGGCGAGGCTGAACAGCAGAGTCGTCGCGCGGTGGCCGACGGCGGCCTGAGCCGGCGAGGAGGTGACGGCGATCTGGTCCGACCAGCATGGGGTCGGCTCGTCGGCGGTGTCGGTCGGCATGGCCCACGCCGGAGTCCCCAGCATGGCGGTGGCCGCGTAACCCGTTGCGGCCGAGGCAAAGCTGAGAACTAGTCGGCGGATGCGCCGCCCGTGACCCGGCACACCGGTGATTATCCGCCATCGGGGCGCGCTTTGACCTGCATTTCGAGCGTCGCATTTCACGTTGTGGGGCTAGGCTCTCTGACGATCGACGAGCCTCGACACCAGGAGGAAGCCAGTGACCGCCACCGACGCCGTAGGCCCGTCGTCGTATCCCCCGTCCGCGGAGTTCGTCGCGCAGGCCAACGCGGGCGAGGAGCTGTACCGCGAGGCCGACGAGGACCGGCTGGCCTTCTGGGCCAAGCAGGCCCGTCGGCTCTCCTGGGCGACGCCGTTCACCGAGGTGCTGGACTGGTCGAACGCCCCGTTCGCCAAGTGGTTCGCCGACGGCAGGCTCAACGTCGCCTACAACTGCGTGGACCGCCACGTGGAGGCGGGCAACGGCGGCCGCGTCGCGATCCACTGGGAGGGCGAACCCGGCGACAGCCGCAGCCTGACCTATTCCGAGCTGCAGGCGCAGGTGTGCAAGGCGGCCAACGCACTGACCGACCTGGGTCTGGTCGCCGGTGACCGCGTCGCCATCTACATGCCGCTGATCCCCGAAGCGGTCATCGCGATGCTGGCCTGCGCCCGCCTGGGGATCATGCACAGCGTCGTGTTCGCCGGCTTCACCGCGAAGGCGGTACGGGCCCGCATCGCCGATGCGCAGACCAAGTTGCTGATCACCAGCGACGGGCAGTTCCGCCGCGGGAAACCGGCGCCGCTGAAGGACGCCGCGGACGAGGCGGTTGCGCCCGGCCCGGACGGCGACAGCCCCGTCGAGCACGTCCTGGTGGTGCGGCGCACCGGAATCGACGTGTCGTGGGACGACGACCGCGACCTGTGGTGGCACGACGTCGTCGACGCCGCGTCGCCCGAGCACACCCCGGAGCCCTTCGACGCCGAGCAGCCGCTGTTCCTGCTGTACACCTCGGGCACCACCGGAAAACCCAAGGGCATCGTGCACACCAGCGGTGGGTACCTGACCCAGGCGTCCTACACGCACTACTACGTCTTCGACCTCAAGCCCGAGAAGGACGTCTTCTGGTGCACCGCCGACATCGGCTGGGTCACCGGGCACACCTACGGTGTCTACGGCCCGCTGTCCAATGGGGCCACCCAGGTTCTCTACGAGGGCACGCCCGACACACCGACCCAGCACCGGCACTTCGAGATCATCGAAAAGTACGGTGTGACAATCTATTACACCGCGCCCACGCTCATCCGGACGTTCATGAAGTGGGGTCACGAGATCCCCGACGCGCACGACCTGTCCAGCCTGCGGCTGCTGGGATCGGTCGGCGAACCGATCAACCCGGAGGCCTGGCGCTGGTACCGCACGGTGATCGGCGCGGACCGCCTCCCCATCGTGGACACCTGGTGGCAGACCGAGACCGGCTCCGCGATGATCGCCCCCCTGCCCGGGGTCGCCGCCGCCAAACCCGGTTCGGCGATGCGGGCGCTGCCGGGCATCTCGGCCAAGATCGTCGACGACCACGGCGACGAACTGGTGCCGGGCGTCCACCACGGCGAGCACGTGACGGGCTACCTGGTGTTGGACCAACCGTGGCCGTCCATGCTGCGCGGCATCTGGGGTGATCCCGAGCGATACGTCGAGACCTACTGGTCCAGATTCGCCGAGCAAGGCTGGTATTTCGCCGGGGACAGCGCCTATTACGACCGCGACGGAGCCATCTGGGTGGTGGGCCGCATCGACGACGTGATGAACGTGTCCGGGCATCGGCTCTCCAGCGCCGAACTGGAGTCGGCGCTGGTCGGCCACTACGGAGTGGCCGAGGCCGCGGTGGTCGCAAAGACCGACGAGACCACGGGCCAAGCCGTCTGCGCGTTCGTCGTCTTGTGCGCCGAGTACGAGGTGCACGACGGGGTCGTCGACGAGCTGCGCGCCGAGGTGGCCCGGGAGATCTCGCCCATCGCCAAACCGCGTGAGATCCACGTGGTGCCGGAGCTGCCCAAGACGCGCAGCGGCAAGATCATGCGCAGGCTACTGCGCGACATCGCCGAGAACCGGGACCTGGGTGACACGTCGACGCTGCTCGACCCCAGCGTGTTCGACGCGATCCAGGCCTCGAAGTAGCCGCCTCAGGCCGGTAGCGGCGTGAACCCCGCGCCGGGCCGATGCTTGGTGTTGATGTCGGCCAGGATCGCGTTGAACGACTGCACCACGGCCGGGGTGTGCAGCGGGATGTACTTGATGACGCAGGTCGGCAGGTTGTCGCTGAACGCCCCGTGGATCATGCCGACCAGCATGCTGTTGACGGTCACCGGCGCCCCCGAGTCACCCGGCTGGCCGCAGACCTGCATGACGATGGTGCCCGGGTCCTGGCCCGGACCCCAGGTGACGCCGCACGAGTTTCCGGTGGTGCGCCCCTGCTTGCAGGCGATCTCGCCGAAGGCCGGATCCGGGCCGAGGCCGTTGATCACGAAGCCGTTGTAGTTGGCGGTCGGGGTCACCTTGGCCGGATCGAATTTGATGACCGCGTAGTCGAGGTTGTCGTTGCCGGCCACCATGGTGCCCAGGATCCCGGCGTTTTCGGCGCCCTCGGCGGCGACCTTGGCGCCGGGACCACCGCAGTGCGCGGAGGTGAAACCGATCAGATCGCCGGCGGTATCGCCCCCGATGGTCGTCAGGGTGCACATCGTGTCGCCGTTGATGACGATTCCCGCGCCGCCGCCCATCGGGATCTTGACGTCGGCGGCCGCAGCGCGTGGGGGGCAGCCCACCAGAACCACGAAAACCGCCGCCATTGCCGCCACGAAGCACCGGTGCGCCGTCTGCACAGCACCACTCCCATCGACAGGCCGGACCCGGACCGGCTTTGCCAGTCTAGTCGGCCGGACGTCTCGCACGCCGTGCTGCGCGCGGTTGCCGGAACCGGTCGCGCGGGCCCAGATCGTCGCCCCGATCGAGGTCGGTCCGGTCGCCGCCCTCGGCTGGCCTCGTCTGGCAAAGCGCCGCATGGCAACATGAACCGCGACGACAGAGCCCGGCCGATGACGAAAGAGGGGACCGTCTGTGAGCAAAGGCGACGGCAAGAACGGTGTGCCCAGCACCCTGACCACGATCCCCCTGACCGACCCGCACGCCCGGCCCGCCGAGCCGTCGATCGGCGACCTGATCAAGGACGCGACCACGCAGGTCTCCACGCTGGTGCGCGCCGAGGTGGAACTGGCCCGGGCGGAGATCACCCGGGACGTCAAGAAGGGCCTGACCGGCAGCGTGTTCTTCATCGCCGCGCTGGTGGTGCTGTTCTACTCCACCTTCTTTTTCTTCTTCTTCGTCGCCGAACTGCTCGACACCTGGCTGTGGCGGTGGGTGGCGTTCCTGATCGTGTTCGGGATCCAGGTGGTGGTCGGGGCCCTGCTGGCCCTGCTGGGCTTCCTCAAGGTGCGCCGGATCCGGGGACCGCGAGAGACCATCGAATCGGTCAAGGAGACGCGCACCGCGCTCACCCCGGGTCACGACAAACCACAGGGAGCGGCCAAGCAGCTCGCCGGGCACGGCAAGCACGAGAAGCCCGAAACCGATCCCTCGGGTTGGTAGATGGCGCCGCCGGATCCGTCGGTCACCCGCATCGACGGGCCGTGGCGTCACCTGGACGTGCACGCCAACGGCATCCGGTTCCACGTCGTCGAGGCCCTGCCCGCCGCCGCCGACACGGCCGCACCGCCCACCGCCCGCCCGCTGGTGATGTTGCTGCATGGTTTCGGTTCGTTCTGGTGGTCGTGGCGTCATCAGCTGCGTGGGCTGACCGGGGCGCGGGTGGTCGCGGTCGACCTGCGCGGGTATGGCGGCAGCGATAAGCCGCCCCGCGGCTACGACGGCTGGACACTCGCCGGCGACACCGCCGGCCTCATCCGCGCGCTGGGGCACTCGTCGGCGACCCTGGTCGGTCACGCCGACGGCGGGCTGACCTGCTGGGCGACCGCGCTGCTGCACGCGCGGCTGGTCTCGGCCATCGCGCTGATCAGCTCGCCGCACCCGGCGGCGCTGCGCCGGTCCACGCTGACCCGGCGCGACCAGGGTTACGCGCTGCTGCCGACGTTGCTGCGCTACCAGCTGCCCATCTGGCCGGAGCGCCTGCTGACCCGCGACGACGGGGCCGAGATCGAGCGCCTCGTCCGGCGTCGCAGCAGCGCCAAATGGCTTGCTTCCGAAGACTTTTCCGAATCCATTCGTCACCTGCGGATGGCCATCCAGATCCCCTCGGCGGCGCACTGCGCGCTGGAATACCAGCGCTGGGCGGTGCGCAGTCAGCTGCGCGACGAAGGCCGCCGCTTCATGAAGTCGATGTGCCAGCGGCTCGGCGTGCCGCTGCTACACCTGCGCGGCGACGCCGATCCCTACGTGCTGGCCGACGCGGTCGACCGGACGCAGCGCTACGCCCCGCAGGGGCGGTACGTATCCATCGCGGGCGCAGGGCATTTCAGCCACGAAGAGGCGCCCGAGGATGTCAACAGACACTTGATGAGATTCCTCGACCAGGTGGTCAGCTGACGCACGACCCGGTGTTCACCTGCCGGGTGTCGCCGATCTTGGCGAGCTGGCCGGCCACCTCGTCGGCCGTCAACACGAAACCGGTGTCCGGGTCGTCGACGGCCGCACCGAACACCACGCCGAGCACCTGACCGTTCAGGTCGATCAGCGGTCCACCCGAATTCCCTTGCTCCACATTGGCTCTGATGGTGTAGACGTCACGGGTCACCGGTGCGGGATCGCGGTAGATGTCGGGGCCGCTGAGCTTGATCACCTCGCGGATGCGGGCCGGCGTCGCGGTGAAGTTGCCGCCGCCCGGATAGCCCAGCACCACGACGCTGGTACCGGTCTTCGCCTCGTTCTGCGCGAACACCAACGGCGGTGGCGGCAGGTTGGGCACCGCGAGGATGGCGATGTCGACCGACGGGTCGTAGGACACGACGGTGGCGTCCAGCGGGGTTCCGCTGGCGTAGATCTGCACGCTGTTGGAGCCGGCCACCACGTGCGCGTTCGTCATCACCCGGTCCGGGGCGATCACGAATCCGCTGCCCTCCAACACTTTCTGGCAGCTCGGCGCCAGGCTGCGCACCTTGACGACGCTGGGCGCGGTGGCCTGCACCACCGGGTTGTTGGCCAGCGCCGGGTCGGGCGAGGCGACCGGAATCACCGGCGTACGGCTGAACGGCTCGAGCACCGCGGGCAGGCCCGAGGTGTTCAGCAAGGCCGACAGCCGCTTGGGCACCGTCTTCAGCCACGGCGGGGCGACCTCGTTGACCTGGGCCAGCACCCGCGAGCCGCGGACCGCGGCGGCCAGCTCCGGCTGATCCTTGGACTGGGTCAGCGGCGTCGCCAGCAGCCAGGCCGCGGTCAACACCACCACCACCTGAACGCCCACCCCGATGAACGAGTCCACCGTCCGGATCAGGCGGCTGCGGATCGCGCCGCGGACCGCGCGTCCCAGCACCACCCCCGCGACCTCGCCGATGACGACCAGCGCCAGGATCAGGAACAGGGCGGCGAACAGCTTGGCCCGGGGCGCGGCGATGTGGCTGACGAGGTGGGGGGCCAGCAGCACACCGGCGATCGCGCCCAGCAGGACACCGACGAACGACAGCAACGAGCCCAGCGCGCCGGAACGCCAGCCCGAGACGGCCGCGATGAAGGCGACCGAGAGCACGGCCACGTCAAGCCATTGCGACGGGGTCATCGAGTTCATGTTCACCGCGGCGGTCCGCCCTGCTCGCCCACGAGCGCCATCGCCGCGTCCAACTCGCGGAAGTCGGTGGTGTCCCACGGCCGGGCCCATCCGGCGACGTCGAGCATCGCGGAGATCACCTGGCCAGTGAATCCCCAGACCAGCATCTCGTTCAGCAGAAACGCCGGTCCGGCCCACCGGCGGCCGGCCTCACCCCGGTACACCATCAGCCGGTTGGCCGGATTGATGAACGCGCGCACCGGAACCCGCGCCACGATCGCGGTTTCGGCCTCGTTGACGACGTTCACCGGCCCGGGGTCGGGCGAGTAGGCCAGCACCGGGACGACGTGGAACCGCGACGGCGCGATGAACGTGCGTTCCATGGTGACCAGGGGACGCAGCCGGGACACGTCGATCCCGGTCTCCTCCCGGGCTTCGCGCAGGGCGGTGGCCACCGGACCGTCATCGACGGGATCGGAGGCACCGCCGGGAAACGCCGCCTGCCCGGCATGGTGGCGCAGCGTCGAGGCCCGCACGGTGACCAGCAGGTCGGCGTCGTCGGGGACGCCGCCGTCGGCCGCCGCGGACTCCGGACCCGAGAACAGCACCAGGACGGCGGCCTCGCGACCGCTGCCGCTCAACGCCGACACGGTCTTGCCGGTGATCATCGCCAGCACGTCGGCCGGTAGCCGGCGCCGATACGCGTCGGGCATCCGCTCGACGTTGTCGACCAGGGGGCGCAGCCACGCGGGCGAGGAGTCCGGCGTCAGCGGAACCGTCCCGCGCGCGTCGGCCGGCGTGCCGCCTTCCCCGGGCGGGGGCATGCCCCCAACAGTCACCGGGCGCTCCAGTCGGTCCAATGTACGGCTTATCCCTTGTCGTTTCCGACCGCTGCGGCGATCTCGTCGGCACTGCCGAAAGCCCGCGGCAGCATCTGGGCAACGCTACCGTCCGGCCGCAGCACCACCGTCGCAGGCATCACGTTTACCACCCCCAGCGCCGCCGCGATCCGACGGCGACCGTCCTGCAGCGTCGGCAGGCGAACGCCCAGCTCGGCCAGGCGCAGCAAGGCCGCCGTCTCGTTCTCGTCTTGGTGCACGGTCACCACCGTCACGTCCGGTCCGGCGCGCCGTTGATACTCGGCCATCGCGGGCAGTTCGGCCGCGCACGGCGCGCACCAGTACGCCCACAGGTTGAGGACCACCCGGCGCCCGGCGAGCGCGCGGGCGACGTCGACGACCGAACCGTCCGCGGCGCACTCGGCGGTGACACCGCGCAGCGCCCGGGGGCCGGGGGCGGCGCCGGCAGCGGGGCACGGCGGGAGGTCGGCCCGCTGCCGCGGGCCCGCCAGCGCCGCCGCCGTGTCGGCGTCGCGATGTTCGCGGTCACCGGTGTCCGCGGCTGTGCCGGGCTTCGACGGCGTCGCGGACTCGTCGTGCAGCTGGGCCACCAGGGCCGCGGTCAGCGCCGCCACCACCGCAAGGATCGCGATCGTCCAGCGCGTCGTGCGCGTCAAGGCCGTGCCCTACAGGCCGGCCAGGGCGAGCAGGTGCTCGGTTTCCGGGCCCCGGACCAGCGGCGCGGCCAGCAGGGGCTCGGTGGGCCCGAGGCCGAAGGACGGGCAGTCCTTGGCCACCAGGCACACCCCGCACGCCGGCTTGCGCGCGTGGCACACCCGGCGGCCGTGGAAGATCACGCGGTGGCTCAGCATGGTCCACTCGCTGCGTTCGATCAGCTCGCCGGCCGCGCGCTCGATCCTGACCGGGTCCTTGTCGGCGGTCCAGCGCCACCGATGCATCAGCCGCGCAAAGTGGGTGTCGACCGTGATGCCGGGGACGCCAAAGGCGTTGCCCAGGATCACGTTGGCGGTCTTGCGGCCCACCCCCGGCAGCGTCACCAATTCCTCCATGGTGGAGGGCACCTCGCCGTCGAACCGTTCGACCAGCGCCTGCCCCAGGCCGATCAGCGAGGTCGCCTTGTTCCGGAAGAACCCGGTCGGACGGATCAAGGTCTCCAGTTCGTCGCGGTCGGCTTGCGCGTAGTCCAGCGCCGAGGGGTACCGCTTGAACAACGCCGGCGTCGTCAGGTTCACCCGTTTGTCGGTGCTCTGCGCGGACAGAATGGTGGCGACCGTCAGCTCGAGCGGCGTGGTGAAGTCGAGTTCGCAGTGCGCGTCCGGAAAGGCCTGTGCCAGCGCCCGATTCATCCGGCGGGCGCGCCGCACCAGGCCGACCCGGGTCTCCTCGGCCCAGCGCCGCGCAGCGTCGCCGCCCGGAGGTGTCGACGTGGACTTCGTGCGCCCGGACGACTTAGCCGCTGTCACCTACGACAGAGTACTGATTTCGTGATCTCGCCGAGACCTCGTGTTGATTGGAGGCCATGTTTACTCTCCTTGTGTCATGGTTGCTGGTGGCCGTCGTTCCGGGGCTGCTGATGCTGGCGGCGCTCGGCTTGGGACGGCTCGAACGGGGCCTGTCCCGCGACGACGTCGCGGTGCTGGCGGTGACCGAGCTCTTCGAGCGCGTCGAGCTCGTCGACATGCGGACCCTGGCCCGGGAGGGCATGCCCGAGGCGGTCGAATACCTGCACCGGCGCGAGGCGTGGGAACTGTCGGAGGCCGCGCTGGCCGGCATCACGGCCCGGCCGCGGCACGCGGCGCCGTCGTTTGCCGCCAGCTTCATCGACCATGCCGAGCTGACATTGCCGACGCGAATACACGCGCATTCGCCGATCAATCCGCAGTTTAAGGCCACTCGACACGTCAATCGTGTGTAGCGTTGCACGTTGGACAAAATGTCCTACCGCTAGACTCAGCACGCGAGAGCACGGGATTACCTGCCCGTAGCGCAATCATTGGAAATCTGAAGAGGCAATGTGGACGAGATCCTGGCAAGGGCAGGAATCTTCCAAGGGGTTGAGCCCGGCGCCGTCGCCGCGCTGACGAAGCAACTGCAACCCGTCGACTTTCCCCGTGGACACACGGTCTTCGCCGAGGGCGAGCCGGGCGATCGGCTGTACATCATCGTCTCGGGGAAGGTGAAGATCGGCCGTCGGTCTCCCGACGGCAGGGAGAACCTGCTGACGATCATGGGCCCCTCGGACATGTTCGGGGAATTGTCGATCTTCGACCCGGGCCCGCGGACTTCCAGCGCGACCACCATCACCGAGGTGCGTGCGGTGTCGATGGACCGCGACGCGTTGCGTGCCTGGATCGCCGACCGACCCGAGATCGCCGAGCAGCTGCTGCGGGTGCTGGCCCGACGGCTGCGCCGCACCAACAACAACCTCGCCGACCTCATCTTCACCGACGTGCCCGGCCGGGTGGCCAAGCAGCTGCTGCAGCTCGCCCAGCGTTTCGGCACCCAGGAGGGCGGCGCGATGCGGGTCACCCACGACCTGACCCAGGAGGAGATCGCCCAGCTGGTGGGCGCGTCCCGGGAGACGGTGAACAAGGCGCTGGCCGATTTCGCCCACCGCGGCTGGATCCGCCTGGAGGGCAAAAGCGTGCTGATTTCGGACTCCGAAAGGCTGGCCCGCCGAGCGAGGTAGCTTGACGACGATGCGGGCCGCGTAGCGGACCGAGGTGGGGGCACCTCCCGCTTGCGGGGGAGAGTCGAGCAATCGGACAAAGCGCGCGCGCAGCGCGGGCGCAACCGAGCGAGAAATCCAACAGCGAGCGAGGTAAGCGCGCCAGGTAAGCGCGCGAATTGCGCCGAGATCGACGTTATCGACCCGTTCTCTCGACGTTTTCCGCGATGGCGTCGATTTCGGCGAGAGTTCAGCGCTGCAAATAGTCCAGCTGCGCCTGAACCGACCATTCGGCCGCGTCCCAGAGTTTCTCGTCGACGTCGACATAGACGTGTTCGACGACCTGGCGTGCGGTGGCGTCGTCGCCGATGTCCCGCAGCGCGGCGCGGACCTGCTCGAGTCTTTCGTGGCGGTGCGTCAGGTAGCCAGACGCGACGGCCTCCAGGTCGGCCAGCTCCGGCCCGTGACCGGGCAGCACCGTCCGGTGCCCGAGGCCGCGCAGCCGGCGCAGCGACTCGAGGTAGTCGGCCAGGCTGCCGTCTTCGGAATCTATGACGGTGGTGCCGCGGCCCAGCACGCTGTCCGCGGTGAGCACCGCGTCGTCGAGCAGGAATGAGAAGGAGTCGGCGGTGTGGCCGGGGGTGGCCATCACCTTGATCTTCAGGCCGGCCGCGTCGATCACCTCCCCGTCGGCGAGGTGACCGCCGAGGCCGCGCAAGAACCCACTGCCCGCCGAGCGCACCGTCGCCCCGGTCCGCTCGACCAGCTTGTCGATGCCGTCGGTGTGGTCGCCGTGCCGATGACTGATCAGCACCAGCGAGATGCGGCCCAGCGCGGCGACCCGGTCGATGTGGTCGTCGTCGTCCGGCCCCGGATCGACGACGACCATCTCGTCGCTGCCCTTGCCGCGCAACACCCAGGTGTTGGTGCCCTCGAGCGTCAGCAATCCGGGGTTGTCGGCCAGCAGGACCGAGGCGGTGTCGGTCACCGCCCGCAGCCTGCCGTAGGCGGGATGGCTCAGCGACTCGGGTGCGGCGGTCACGGTCGTGAGCCGACCTCCACGATCAGCTCGACTTCCACCGGCGCATCCAGCGGCAGCTCGGACACGCCGACCGCCGACCGCGCGTGCGCGCCGTCATCGCCGAACACCTCGGCCAGCAGCTCGGAAGCCCCGTTGATGACGCCGGGCTGGCCGTTGAAACCCGGGGCGGAGGCGACGAAGCCGACGACCTTGACCACCCGGGTCACCGCGTCGATGCCCACCACCGAATCGACGGCCGCCAGGGCGTTGAGCGCGCAGATCCGCGCCATCGCCTTGCCCTCTTCCATGCTGACCTGCGCCCCGACCTTGCCGGTCCCGGCCAGCTGCCCGGCCCGCATCGGTAGCTGGCCGGCGGTGTAGACCAAGTCACCCGTTCGCACCGCGGGCACGTAGGCGGCCAGCGGCGCCACCACCTCCGGAAGCGCGACGCCGAGTTGCGCGAGCCGGGCCGACGCGGTCATCTACTTCGGGCGCTTCAGATACGCGACGTGTTGCTCGCCGGTGGGACCGGGCAGCACGGACACCAGTTCCCATCCGTCGGCACCCCACTGGTCGAGAATCTGTTTGGTGGCGTGCGTCAGCAGCGGGACGGTGACGTATTCCCATGCGGTCGGTTGGCTCATGGCGCGAGCTTATCGGTCGGATGTGAACGGCTCTGGCCTGCCCGTGGCCCGGGCGCCGGTCGGGCTAGCATGCGAAGGTGGCAAACACATCGAGCGGCGGCGGCGCCGTCGGCTGGCCGGCGCGGCTGTCTAAAGCCCGCCTGCATTTCGTCACCGGCAAAGGCGGTACGGGCAAGTCGACGATTGCGGCCGCACTGGCACTGACCCTGGCAGCCGGAGGCCGCAAGGTGCTCCTCGTGGAAGTCGAAGGGCGACAAGGCATCGCGCAACTCTTCGACGTTCCGCCGCTGCCCTACCAGGAGGTCAAGATCGCCACCGCCGAACGGGGCGGTCAGGTCAACGCACTGGCGATCGACATCGAGGCCGCGTTCCTGGAATACCTGGACATGTTCTACAACCTCGGCATCGCCGGGCGGGCGATGCGGCGCATCGGCGCGATCGAGTTCGCGACGACGATCGCGCCCGGTCTGCGCGACGTGCTGCTCACCGGAAAGATCAAGGAGTCGGTGGTGCGCGTCGATAAAAACCGGCTCCCGGTCTACGACGCGGTGGTCGTCGACGCCCCGCCGACGGGGCGGATCGCGCGCTTCCTGGACGTCACCAAGGCCGTGTCGGATCTGGCCAAGGGCGGCCCGGTGCACTCGCAGAGCGAGGGTGTGGTGAAGCTGCTGCACTCCGAGCAGACCGCCATTCACCTGGTGACCCTGCTGGAGGCGCTGCCGGTGCAGGAGACGCTGGAGGCCATCGAGGAACTCGCCGAGATGGAGCTGCCGATCGGCAGCGTGATCGTCAACCGCAACATCCCGTCTCACCTGCAGCCGGCCGACCTGGCCAAGGCCGCCGAGGGACACGTCGACGCGGACTCACTGCGCGCGGGGTTGGAGATGGCCGGGATCAAGCTGAACGACACCGACTTCGCCGGGCTGCTGACCGAAACCATCGAGCATGCGGCGGTGATCGCAGCGCGGGCCGAGATCGCGCAGCAGCTGGATGCGTTGCAGGTGCCGCGGCTGGAACTGCCGGCGATCTCCGACGGCGTCGACCTCGGAAGCCTCTACGAGCTTTCGGAATCGCTTGCGCACCAGGGGGTTCGATGATCACCGCACCGAATAGGCTTGATATGGCGGCCATCTTGGCCGACACGTCCAACCGGGTGGTGGTGTGCTGCGGCGCCGGCGGGGTGGGGAAAACCACCACCGCGGCCGCCATGGCGTTGCGCGCGGCCGAATACGGCCGCAACGTCTGCGTGTTGACGATCGACCCGGCCAAGCGGCTGGCGCAAGCGCTGGGGGTCAACGACCTTGGCAACACCCCCCAGCGGGTGCCCCTGGCGCCCGAGGTTCCCGGCGAGTTGCACGCGATGATGCTCGACATGCGCCGCACGTTTGACGAGATGGTGCTCCAGTACTCCGGAAACGGGCGGGCGCAAGCGATTTTGGACAACCAGTTCTATCAGACCGTCGCCAGCTCGCTCGCCGGCACGCAGGAGTACATGGCGATGGAGAAGCTGGGTCAGCTGTTGGCGCAGGACCGCTGGGACCTGGTGGTGGTGGACACGCCGCCGTCGCGCAACGCTCTGGACTTCCTGGACGCGCCGAAACGACTGGGCAGCTTCATGGACAGCCGGTTGTGGCGGCTGCTGCTCGCGCCGGGCCGGGGCATAGGCCGATTGGTTACGGGCGCAATGGGTTTGGCGATGAAGGCGATGTCCACCGTGCTCGGCTCGCAGATGTTGAGCGATGCGGCGGCGTTCGTACAGTCACTGGACGCCACCTTCGGTGGTTTCCGGGAGAAGGCCGACCGTACCTACGCGCTGCTGAAGCGGCGCGGCACCCAGTTCGTCGTGGTGTCGGCGGCCGAACCCGACGCACTGCGCGAGGCCTCCTTCTTCGTCGACCGGTTGTCCCAGGAGGGGATGCCGCTCGCGGGGCTGGTCTTGAATCGCACCCACCCGACGTTGTGCTCGTTACCCGCCGAGCGGGCCATCGACGGATTCGAGACCTTGGAGGCCGAACGGGATTCCGAGGCGGCGTCGTTGGCCGCGGCCGTGCTGAGGATTCACGCCGACCGCGCGCAGACCGCCAAGCGGGAGATCAGGTTGCTGTCCCGCTTCACCGGGGCCAATCCGCACGTGCCGGTCATCGGGGTGCCTTCGCTGCCGTTCGACGTGTCGGACCTGGAAGCGCTGCGCGCGCTGGCCGACCAGATCACTTCCACCGGCGACGCGGCGGTCCGCTGAGGGACCCGGGCGAACCCTTGGCTCAGCCGACGCTGCGGGTTCTCCTCTTGTCGAAGAAGTCCGCCCACGACACCACCTCGGGGTGCTGCTTGAGCAGGGCGCGACGCTGACGTTCCGTCATGCCGCCCCAGACGCCGAACTCGACTTTGTTGTCCAGCGCGTCCGCGCCGCACTCCTGCATGACCGGGCAGTGCCGGCAGATGACGGCGGCTTTACGTTGGGCGGCTCCCCGGACGAAGAGTTCGTCCGGGTCGGTGGTCCGGCACAGTGCTTTGGAAACCCAGGCGATCCGTTCTTCGGCGTCAACGCTGCGGAGTACCCCTTGCGCGGCCGCAATGTTTGTCCTACGTGCCGCAGGTCGTGTTCCTGACACGAGCTGGTCCCTTCCCTACCGGCCGCTCTCGCGACCGCCCTCCGGGTGCAGATCTCACCTGCGATCTACGCCACACTGTGTACATCGGTGTTACCTGAATCTCACCGTGTGTCTAAGTTAGGTGGTCAGCTGCCAATTGCGCAACAGTCCGATAACGCTTTTTTTGGGACGGGCGTGCCGTCTCGGCCTAGAACCATAGGCGAAGAAGTGATCTTGCACACGTCACCCGGGGCGGGCCGCTGACGCACGCGACAATTTTATCGCGGCCCGGCGCGTAAAGCGCTGGTCGATGACCGGGCAAAATCCGGACGAACTCGCAGCGTGGCGGCGTGACTGGGGGCCGCTACTGTAGTAGCCATGTCAGACCGCCCCCCGGCCTTCTTCACGATCCTCAAGCTTGCGGGGTACTGCTTGCTGGCCGGCGTCGTCGCCACGGCGCTGATGTTTCCGTTCGCGGGCGGAATGGGCCTGATGTCCAACCGCGCCTCCGAAGTCGTCGCGAACGGCTCGGCCCAACTCCTCGAGGGCGAGATACCCGCGGTGTCGACGATGGTCGACGCGAAGGGCAACACCATCGCGTGGCTGTACTCCCAGCGCCGGTTCGAGGTGCCCAGCGACAAGATCGCCAACACGATGAAGCTGGCGATCGTGTCCATCGAGGACAAGCGGTTCGCCGAGCACAACGGGGTGGACTGGAAGGGCACGCTGACCGGGCTGGCCGGCTACGCGCGCGGTGACGTCGACACCCGGGGCGGTTCGACGATCGAGCAGCAGTACATCAAGAACTATCAGTTGCTGGTGACGGCCAAGACCGACGCCGAGAAGCGCGCCGCGGTGGAGACCACCCCGGCGCGCAAGCTGCGTGAGATCCGGATGGCACTCACCCTGGACAAGACCTTCACCAAGCCCGAGATCCTCACCCGCTACCTGAACCTGGTGTCCTTCGGCAACGGCTCGTTCGGCGTGCAGGACGCGGCCCAGACCTACTTCGGCATCAACGCGTCCGACCTCAACTGGCAGCAGGCGGCGCTGTTGGCGGGCATGGTGCAGTCAACAAGCGCGCTCAACCCCTACACCAATCCCGAGGGCGCGCTGGCACGGCGAAACCTGGTGCTGGACACCATGATCGAGAACATCCCGCAGGAGGCCGACGCGCTGCGCGCCGCCAAGGCCACCCCGCTGGGCGTACTGCCGCAGCCCAACGAACTGCCGCGCGGCTGCATCGCGGCCGGCGACCGCGCGTTCTTCTGTGACTACGTCCAGGAGTACCTGTCCCGCGCCGGTATCAGCAAAGAACAGGTGGCCCGCGGCGGGTATCTGATCCGCACCACGCTGGACCCCGACGTGCAGATCCCGGTCAAGTCGGCCATCGACCAGTTCGCCAGCCCGACGCTGCCGGGGATCTCCAGCGTGATGAGCGTGATCCAGCCGGGGAAGACCTCGCACAAGGTGATGGCGATGGCCAGTAACCGGACCTACGGGCTGAACCTCGACGCCGGCGAAACCATGCGCCCGCAGCCCTTCTCGTTGGTCGGCGATGGCGCGGGGTCGGTCTTCAAGATCTTCACCACGGCCGCCGCCCTGGACATGGGCATGGGTATCAACGCCACGCTCGAGGTGCCGGGCCGGTTCCAGGCCAAGGGCATGGGTAGCGGCGGCGCCAAGGGCTGCCCCAAGGACACCTGGTGCGTGGTCAACGCCGGCAACTACCGCGGGTCGATGAACGTGACCGACGCGCTGGCCACCTCGCCCAACACCGCGTTCGCCAAGCTGATCCAGCAGGTCGGGGTGACCCGCACGGTGGACATGGCGATCAAGCTCGGGCTGCGGTCCTACGCCGACCCCGGCACGGCCCGCGACTACAACCCCGACAGCAACGAAAGCCTGGCCGACTTCGTCAAGCGGCAGAACATCGGGTCGTTCACCCTGGGCCCCATCGAGGTCAACGCGCTGGAGCTGTCCAACGTCGCGGCCACGCTGGGCTCCGGGGGCACGTGGTGCCCGGCGAATCCGATCGACAAGCTGATCGACCGGCACGGCAACGAGGTCGCGGTGACCACCGAGACCTGCGATCAGGTGGTGCCCGAGGGCCTGGCGAACACGCTGGCCAACGCGATGAGCAAGGACGCGCTCGGCGGTGGCACGGCGGCCGGTTCGGCCGCCGCCGCCGGGTGGAACCTGCCGGTGTCCGGCAAGACCGGCACCACGGAGGCGCACCGCTCCTCCGGGTTCGTGGGGTTCACCAGCCACTACGCGGCGGCCAACTACATCTACGACGACTCCACGACGCCCACCGACCTGTGCTCGTCGCCGCTGCGCCACTGCGCCGAGGGCGACCTGTACGGCGGTAACGAGCCGGCCCGCACCTGGTTCACGGCGATGAAGCCGATCGCCACCAACTTCGGGCCGGTGCAGTTGCCCCCCACCGATCCGCGGTACGTCGACGGGTCGCCCGGGTCGCGGGTGCCCAGCGTCGCCGGCCTGGACATCGACGCGGCACGGTCACGCCTCAAGGAGGCGGGCTTCCAGGTCGCCGACCAGAACAACTTCGTCAACAGCAGCGCCAAGCAGGGCGAGGTGGTCGGAACGACGCCGAGCGGCGCGACAATTCCCGGGTCGATCATCACCATCCAGGTCAGCAACGGCATTCCGCCGGCCCCCCCGCCGCCGCCGGACGGCGCGCCACCGGTCGGCTCGCAGGTGGTGGAGATCCCGGGCCTGCCGCCGATCACCATTCCGCTGCTGGCACCGCCGCCTCCGCCGGGACAGCCGCCGCCGTAGACCGGCACACACCGCGATTTCATAATTGCGACGCAAGCCCTCCGTTGCCAAAGCGCAACCGGCAGTAGGCTGCCAGCATGGCTGATGCAAGCTCAATGGCCCCGCTCCTTGGCAGTCCGCTGCGCGGCTGGGGGCGCCCGCACACCGGTCCGCTGCGCGGACCGCGTCGTCGCGCGGCGCTGCCCACGCTGATACGCACCGGTGCCGTCGCGCTCGGCTCGGCCGTCGTCGGCATCGGTTATGCCGCCGTCGTCGAGCGCAACGCCTTCGTCCTGCGCGAGATAACCATGCCCGTCCTGACGCCGGGCTCCACGCCGCTGCGGGTGCTGCATATCAGCGATCTGCACATGCTGCCCAGCCAGCGCCGCAAACAGGCCTGGCTGCGCGAGCTGAGCAACTGGGAACCCGACCTGGTGGTCAACACCGGCGACAACTTGGCGCACCCCAAGGCGGTGCCCGCGGTGGTACAGGCCCTCGGGGACTTGCTGTCGCGGCCGGGCGTTTTCGTGTTCGGCAGCAATGACTACTTCGGGCCGCGCCTGAAGAACCCGCTGAACTACGTGACCAACCCGTCGCATCGGGTCCACGGCGAGCCGCTGCCCTGGCAGGACCTGCGGGCGGCCTTCACCGAGCGCGGCTGGCTGGACCTGACCCACACGCGGCGCGAGTTCGAGGTGGCCGGCCTGCACGTGGCGGCCGCCGGCGTCGACGACCCGCACATCGACCGAGACCGCTACGAGACGATCGCGGGGCCGGCCAGCCCGGCCGCGAACCTGCGGCTCGGGCTGACCCACTCCCCGGAGCCGCGGGTGCTGGACCGCTTTGCCGCCGACGGCTACCAGCTGGTGATGGCCGGACACACCCACGGCGGCCAGGTCTGCCTCCCGCTCTACGGCGCCCTCGTCACCAACTGCGGCCTGGACCGGTCGCGCGCGAAGGGCCCGTCGCGCTGGGGCGCGCACATGCAGCTGCATGTCTCCGGCGGGATCGGCACCTCGCCGTTCGCCCCGGTGCGCTTCTGCTGCCGGCCCGAGGCCACGCTGCTGACGTTGATCGCCACCCCGATGGGCGGTCGCGATTCGGCCAGCGACCTGAGCCGTTCGCAGCCAACAGTTTCGGTGCGTTGAGCGAGCGGACCCGGATCGCGGTCCGCAGCCGCTCGCGGTGCTGGACGGATGACGCGATTCGGCTCATCCACGCCGACGCCCGTCGCAGCGCCGACACCCACCTGCTGCGGTATCCCCTGCCGTCGGCGTGGGCCGCGGACGGCCCAGGCGCTCAGGTGACGCTCTACCTCAAAGACGAGACCACGCACATCACCGGCAGCCTCAAGCACCGGCTGGCGCGGTCGTTGTTCCTGTATGCGCTCTGCAACGGGTGGATCAACGAGGGCACCACCGTGGTCGAGGCCTCGTCGGGCTCGACCGCGGTGTCGGAGGCCTACTTCGCGGCCCTGCTGGGCCTGCCGTTCGTGGCCGTGATGCCGACGTCCACCAGCTCGTCGAAGGTGGCGCTGATCGAGGCCCAGGGCGGCCGTTGCCATTTCGTGCACGACTCCGGCGAGGTGTACGCCGAGGCCGAGCGGGTCGCCCGCGACACCGGCGGCCATTACCTGGACCAATTCACCAACGCCGAACGCGCCACCGACTGGCGGGGCAACAACAACATCGCCGAGTCGATCTTCGAGCAGATGGGCGAGGAGACGCATCCGATCCCGGAATGGATCGTGGTCGGTGCGGGCACCGGCGGCACCAGCGCGACGATCGGCCGCTACATCCGCTACCGGCGGCACGCCACCCGGCTGTGCGTCGTCGACCCGGAGAACTCCGCGTTCTTTCCCGCGTACGCCGAAGGCCGCTGCGACATCGTGATGTCCGGGTCCTCGCGCATCGAGGGCATCGGCCGCCCGCGGGTCGAGCCGTCGTTTCTGGCCGACGTGGTCGACCGCATGGTCCTGGTCCCCGACGCGGCGTCGGTCGCCGCCGCCCGCCACGTCAGCGCCGTCCTGGGACGCCGGGTGGGGCCCTCGACGGGCACCAACGTGTGGGGCGCCTTCGGTCTGCTCGCCGAGATGGTGGCCCAGCGGCGCAGCGGGTCGGTGGTCACGCTGCTCGCCGACAGCGGCGACCGCTACATCGACACCTACTTCGACGACGAGTGGGTCAGCGCGCAGGGAATCGACCCGAGTGGCCCCGCCGAGGCGTTGGCGGAGTTCGAGCGCTCCTGCCGGTGGGAATGAGCCGCCACGCCGCGATTTGGCCAGCCGATGGGCCGGTGCGATAGGCTGTCGGAGCTTCAAGCGGGGTGTGGCGCAGCTTGGTAGCGCGCTTCGTTCGGGACGAAGAGGCCGTGGGTTCAAATCCCGCCACCCCGACTCGGTTGTGTTAGCCGGTGCGCCGGCCGGCGCCGCGGTCTCCCGCTGCGGCGTCGCGGCTTTGCCATTAAGCTCGGCCTGCATGACGCCCGCAAGCTCGTCGCCCGCGCGGGGCGAGCCGCGCGGGCCTACGCGACAGGTGACGGGGTTTGCTGTTTGCACGGACGGCGCCGGTCGCCGGCACCCCACCCTGGCCGAGGTCGCGCAGCGGCAGCGGGAGATCCGGGCGTGGGAGGCGCTCAGCGTCGGCGACCACTACCGGTTTGCCAAACCGGGCACCATCATCGGCGCCCTGCTCTCCACGGTGCTGGCGGTTCTGGTGGTGACTCCCATCCCGCCGAACTGGCCGTGGAACATCCCGAC
Organism: Mycobacterium europaeum; assembly: GCF_034555895.2. Lineage (NCBI taxonomy): Bacteria > Bacillati > Actinomycetota > Actinomycetes > Mycobacteriales > Mycobacteriaceae > Mycobacterium > Mycobacterium europaeum. Next base: position 5,244,142 of record NZ_CP157315.1, on the reverse strand, counting down.
AATGATCCTGGCCATCTTCACCGCGGTCGCGACGGTGACCTGTGGCCTGTTGTGGTTCGAAAAGCCGCGCCCGGTCCCCCGCCCCGAGCCGTTGGCGATCGTGCCGTTCTCCCGCGCGGAAAACCTCCGGCTGATGCAGGGCCAGCCCATGGAGCCCTACCGCGCCGTCTGTGCCTGCCCCGGCTGCGGCGACACTTCGGCCCACCCGATCCGCCAGCCCGGCCCGGACGAACCGGCCTGGGCGATGGTCACCCGGCGGTGCGCCGTGTGCGATCGCGAATGGGCGCAGGCCTGAATCGGTTGCGGGGCAACGGATCACCCGGCGGGGGCGCCGGTGTCAGGCGCAGTCGGCGCAGATGGACACGCCGGCGCTCGAGCTGCGCAACCGGCTGCGGTGTTGCACCAAAAAGCAGCTGGAGCAAGTGAATTCATCGGACCGCTGGGGAATCACGGTCACCGACAGCTCTTCACCGGACAGGTCCGCGCCGGGCAACTCGAAGAAGTGCACATCGTTGGGGTCCTCGTCGACCACCGCGGTGGCGGACCCGTGCAAGGTCGGTGCCAGTTCGCGGATGGCGGACTTGTCCTGGGTTTCGGAGTCCGAGGCGCGGCGTGCGTCATAGTCGCTTGCGGTCGGCATGGCAGTTCCTTCCTGCTGGTGAAGCCGGGTTGACGCACTTTCCTGTACTCACCCGTGGCGCAGGACGTACCCCATTCAGGCGCGCGTTACACCGACCGGCTGGAAAAAGTTGCGCAGTCGGACATTGAGCCGCCGCGTGCGCCGGGCCACCGCGGGGTAATGCGCCAGCGCCAGGCCCAGCCACGGAGCGACCACGGACACGATCAGCGCCGCGATGGCGATCCCCTCGTGCCCAAGCAGCAGCTCGAAAAGGCCGAGGGCCAGACTGAGCGCCCAGACCGCCACCGCCGCCAGGCCGAGCAGCGGAAAATCCCGCCCGTACTCGACCGGATAGTTTGCTGCTCGCAACGAAACTGGCGCGACCATAGATCCGCATTTACCCGGTCGTGGCGCCCGATAAACCCCCACACGGCGGGCGACGCGCCCACCGGTGTTCGTTAGCTCACAGCGGTCAGCTACTCGGCGGCGGGGCGGGCTCGTCGGAATGCGCGGCGTGCCAGGCCAGTTCGTCCTCGCGCACCCTGCGGTGCGTGCGCAGCAACCACACCGCGCTCGCCGCCCCCAGCATCGTGGCCAGGATCACGGCCGCCACGCCGGCCGCCGGGTGCCGGGTCGCCAACGCGAACAAACCGACGATCAGGGCGACCACCGCGACGGCCGAGCCGGCCAGACCGGGCGCGTTCGCGCCGTCGGTGACGGTTTCGCCGGCGTGCCGACGGGAGGTCCGATGGTGATCGACCGGGTCGCCGTTGCGGTAATTCAACTTCACTCCTTGTGAGAAAGTTTGCCTACCAATGCGATTCGTGTGGCACTGCGGTCCACCACTCGGGCGTCGGCCGGGCCGGCCATCCCGCGGCAAAGGAGCCGCAACCGCTCACGCACGCCGATTACCCGCCGCCCCGCAATCCAAACGACATCGCGCGCCGGTGTCAGCCGACCCCGGCCTGGGTATGCCGCGCAGATGGAACCCGCCGTTCTCTTCGACGTCGACGGAAGCCTGGTCGACTCCAACTATCTGCACGTCTACGCGTGGCAACGTGCCTTCGACGCGGAGGGTCTGCCGGTGGCCGCCTGGCAGATCCACCGCTGCATCGGCATGGACGGTTCCACGCTGGTGCGAACGCTATCCCGGGACGCCCCGGACGAGGTCCAGGAGCGGCTCAGCGACGGGCACAGCCGCTACTACCGGGAGTGCACCCCGCTGCTCGCGCCGCTGCCGGGGGCCCGCGCGCTGCTGCGCCGGGTCGCCGCACTCGGCTTGCAGGTCGTGCTGGCCACCTCGGCGCCCGACGACGAACTGGAGATCCTGCGCAAGGTCCTCGACTGTGAGGACGTGATCTCCGAAACGACGTCGTCGCGCCACGTCGACACCGCCAAGCCCGAACCCGGCATCGTGCAGGTGGCGCTGGACCGGGCGGGGGTCGACGCCGCCCATGCCGTGTTCATCGGGGACGCCGTCTGGGACGCGCACGCCGCGGCCGGCGCCGGATTGCCCTGCATCGGGCTGCTCAGCGGCGGCATCGCCCGCGAGGAGCTGCAGGCGGCGGGCGCGTCACCGATCTTCGCCGATCCGCAAGACCTGCTCGAGCATCTGGATTCGACCCACATCACCGGTCTCGCGTCAGGTGCCGCGGGTGCGGAGCAGCAACGGCAGTAGCCACCAGAACAGCGTGAACAGCGTCAGCGCACACGCCCCGGCGATGAGCCCCGGGCTGCTGCCGGCCACCGCGGTGAAGACGATGACCGTCATCCCGGTCAGCGCCAGGCCCAACAGCGCCAGCCCGGCGTACGCGCAACGGTGCGCGGCGGACACCAGCACTTGCAGGCGATGACGGCGGAACAACAGGCGATGCATGCCGACCGGGGCGATCAACAGCACGGTCGCCCCCACCGAGCACCCCACCGTCGCGAGATAGAGGTTGCGCATCGGCGGGCTCAGGACGTCGAACCGCTGTTGGAACGGCAGTGTCAACAGGAAACCCGTGAGCAGCTGTACACCTGTCTGCACCACGCGCAGCTCCTGCAGCAGGCTGTTCCAATTGCGGTCCAGCCGTTGCATTTCGGATTCGCCCCGCTCACGGCTGTCCCACCGCTGATCGCCTTGCGGATTGTCGACGTCCATAGCCGTGATCATCGCACCTGCCGCACGAGGCGGCGCCAATTCGACAGGTGTAGCGAGAGTCGGTATCGCGTTTGCACTTTCAAATGATTCTCGGCCGACCGTTGACTCGTCGTCCACATCCGGCAATGCAACCGCCGGCAATTTCGCCAAATGGCTTGTCGCGCAAACTATGGCGCGAACGCCACGCGCCTACCGGTTGATGTTGTCGTCCCGCACCGCGGTCAGCGCGTCGTCCAGCGTAGGGTACAGCGGAAAGGTCTTGTCCAGCCCGGTCAAATGAATGGGCCTCCTGGTCGCCGGACCGCGTGCGACCACCCCGAACCCCGTCGCCGTTTCCAGCTTCTCGTACGTCGCCGCCAGGATCTTCAGCCCCACCGAACCCAGAAACTCCACCGCGGAAAGATCGATCACCAGTGCCGTCGGGTTCTCCGCAACGACCGCGCCGATGGTCTGTTCAAGAGCCGGAGCCGTGACCAAATCGATTTCTCCGCTGACACTGACCACGGACACCCCTCCGTGGTCCTCAACCAACGTGGTAATCGAATCAGGAGCTGACAATGGCGATCCTTTGTCCTGGGCTGCAGGGTGTGGTGCAAGCCTAGCCTGCGTTGCGAAACTGCGGGAAGAATATGCCCTCAACACCTGCCCCGCGGCAACCCAGGCTAGTCTCGCAAAATCAGCCTGCACACGGCGGGGCGCGGACCGTTACTCGGGAGGCCACATGTCAGAATCGCCGGCGGAGTTCAGCGGCGCAGGCGCCACCGCGCAGGCAGTCAGCGTTTCCAGCGAGGGTCTGTTACCGCAGCTCGTTCAGCATCTGCGGCAGAACCGCACCGTCCTGCGCGAGGAGTGGGCGCGCCGGATCACCGAGGCCGAACTGCTCACCGCGATGACGCCGGAGGAGCTGTTCTCCGAGGCGACCGCGGTCTACGACAACTATGTCGAGGTGCTCGAGACCGGTAGCGTCGAGGCGCTGCAGGCCTACGCCCGCGACCTGTCGGAACGCATCATCCCGCGGGGGGTGGAAACCGACGAGGTGGTCGGCATCGTGCTGCTGCTGCGCGACGTGCTCGCACGCTCGCTGTTCGAGAAATACCAGGCCGAATTCGAAATGCTCAACCGGGTGCTGGACGCCTACGAACCGGCGGCCAACCGCATCGCCAACACCGTGGCGGTCAGCTTCGTGCAGGAACGCGAGCGCATCATCCGCCAGCAGCAGGAGGCGATTCGGGAGCTGTCGACACCGGTGTTGCAGGTGCGTGAACAGCTGCTGATTCTGCCGATCATCGGCGTGCTCGACAGCCAACGCGCCCGCCAGGTCACCGAGCAGCTGCTGAGAGCCATCCGCGCCAACCGCGCGAAGGTGGTGGTCATCGACATCACCGGTGTGCCCACGATCGACTCCACGGTGGCCAACCACCTGGTGCAGACGGTCGACGCGTCCGGATTGATGGGCGCCAGCGTCATCATCACCGGCCTGTCCTCGGAGATCGCCCTGACGCTGGTGACCATCGGCCTGGACCTGTCGAAGATGAACGCCGTCGGCGACCTGCAGGGCGGCATCGAGGAAGCCGAGCGCCTACTGGGCTACGAGGTCACCCGCACCGGCGAGCAGACCGGATAGCAAGAGGAACACGAGCGCCCCATGCCGGTACCGATCCTGAAACAGGGTGCGATCCTGATCGCCTCGGTGCAGGCCGCGCTCAGCGACTCCGACGCCGAGCGGCTCCGCTACGACCTCATGGAGCGAGTCAGCCGCTTTCGCGCGCAGGGCATCATCGTCGACGTCACCGCCATCGACGTGATGGACTCCTTCGCGGCCCGATCGCTGCGGACCATCGCGCACATGACCCGGCTGCGCGGCGCGGACACGGTGATCGTCGGCCTGCAGCCGGAGGTGGCTTTCGCGATGGTCCAGCTGGGCCTGGCGTTCGACGACATGAACACCGCGCTGGATCTCGAAGAGGGCCTCGCCCTGCTGAATCGCCAACTGACACAGCGCAAACCGGCGATCGGGCGCGACGGTGGAGACTGACATCGTCGTCGACATCAACAATTCCGACGACATCGTCGAAGTCCGCAAAGCCGGCCATCAACTCGCACTCGACCTGGGGTTCTCCCTGACCGACGTCACGATGATCGCCACGGCGATCTCCGAGATCGCGCGAAACATCACCAGCTACGCCGGCCGCGGCGTGGTCCGGGTCTTCGTCGCCGACCGGGAGGGCCACAAGGCCCTGGTGGTGCGCGCCGAGGACGAAGGACCGGGCATCGCCGACATCGAACGGGCGATGGAGGACGGTTATTCGACCGGCCGCGGGCTGGGCATGGGCCTGCCCGGCTCCCGGCGGCTGATGGACCGGCTGCTCGTGGAATCCACGCTCGGCCGGGGAACGGTCGTCGAGATGTGGAAATGGGTCCCGCCCCATGCGTGAGAACGGCCGCTTCGGGCCGATCGAGTGGGCACGGGCGGGCCGTCCGCTGCCCAGTGAGTTCATCTCCGGGGATCGGGGCATCGCCGTCGACGTTGGCGGTGACGCCGCCCTGTTCGCCGTGGTGGACGGACTCGGCCACGGTCCGGACGCCGCGGCAGCGGCGCTGCGGGCCGTCGAAGCGGTCAGACGCTCCAGAGCTGAGCGGATCGAGGTCTTGGTCCAGCTCTGTCACCGCGTGCTGACCGGCAGCCGAGGCGTTGCGATGACTCTGGCCCGGGTCGACTTCGCGACCAACACGCTGACGTGGACGGGCGTCGGCAACGTGACAGCCGAATTGGTGGCCAAGTCCCCCACCGGTGTCCAGATCCGGGCCAGCGCGCGGCTGACCGCGGGGATCGTCGGCTACCGCATACCGGAAATCCGGCCGGCGCAGGTGGTTTCGATGCGCCCCGGCGATCTGCTGGTGATGCGGACCGACGGGATCGCCGAAGACTACCTGGACCACATCGACTTCGCGGCCCCCGCCGTCGCCATCGCCGAAGAACTGCTCGGCAAGGACGCGAAGGAAACCGATGACGCCATGGTGCTGACCGCTCGTCATCGGGGAGCTTCGACATGAACGACGACGACTTCCACGCCCAGTACGCCACGGCGCTGCGCACCTATCTGAAGGCGCGTGACGAGGACAGTCTGGCCGTGGCGTACGAGCTCGGGCGCCGGGCCCTGCAAGAAGAGGTCAGCCTGCTCGCCATCATCGAGCGCCACGTCGAGCTGATCCTGGAACTGGCCAAGGACATCCAGATCGACGCACCGATCGCGCTGGAATTCCTGTTGCAGATGCTGGTCCCGCTCGACATCGCCACCCGCGGCTTCCTGGACGGCACCAGGCGCTACGCCCGCGAGCGGGCTCGCGCCGAGGGGCTGGCCGACCGCGACAAATTCCGCACGGCGCTGGTCAATTCGTTGCAGGAGGGGTTCTTCGTCGCCGACCACGAGGGCTCCGTGATCGAGATGAACAACGCCCTCATCGAGATCCTCGGCTATCCCGCCGAGGGGCTGCCGTACCGGTGGCCGCACCCGTGGTTGGTCGACCAGCAGGGCGCCACCCAACAGCAGGCGCTGGTGCGCAGCATCGGCAGCACCGCCTACGAGACGCCGATCCGCCATCACGACGGGCACCTGGTCTGGGTGACGGTCAGCATCAACGCGGTGCAGGGCAGCGGCAGCGACCAAGACGTCTTCGTGGGAACGATCCGGGACATCACCGCCGAACGGGCCTTCGCCGCGCGGGAGAGCGCGGTCCTGCGGTTGGCGACGGCGGTCGCGGTGGCCAAGAGCGTCGACGAGCTGCTGTCCATCACCCTCGCCGAGTGCACCGCGGCGATCGACGTGCAGCGGGTGATCGCGATCTCCTGGCCGGCCGTCGGGGGAGAACCCACCGTCCAGGTCGCCGGCGAACCGTCCCAAACCTCTTGGCGCAGGCTGGATCCGTGGTTGCGGCACACCTTCGAGGACGCGCGTCACCAGCTGCCGCTGACCGCCAAGACGGTCGAGCGGCCCGACAGCCCCGGCAAGGCGGCGGGATTGGTGGCGGTGCTCTCCGGCGCGGGTGATGTGGCCCTGTGGCTGGAGCTGCGTTCGCCCCGCTGGGTCAGCGCCGAAGACCGGCTGCTGATCACCGTCCTCGTCGGTCATCTCAGCCTGGCCATGCAACACGTCCGCCAATTCGAGAGCGCCCGCGAGACCTCGCTGACCTTGCAGCGCGCCCTGCTCCCGACCATGGAGCCGCCGCCGGGTTTCGCCGTGCGTTACGAGCCCGCCGTCCCGCCGCTGGAGATCGGCGGCGACTGGTATGACGTGCTGCCCATCGGCGATCACCGCATCGGCATCGTCGTGGGTGACTGCGTGGGTCGCGGCCTGCCGGCGGCCGCGGTCATGGGCCAGCTGCGCAGTTCGGCGCGGGCGCTGTTGATCAACGGGGCTGAGCCCGCGCTGTTGCTCGAGCAACTCGACTCGGCGGCATCGCTCATCCCGAATGCATACTGCACCACCGTCTTCCTGGCGGTCCTGGACACCGAATCCGGGGTTCTGCAGTACAGCAACGCCGGTCACATGCCCGCCGTGCTCGTCGGGTCGGAGCCCTGCACGACGGTGATGTTGACCGACGCCGCGTCGGTGCCCCTCGCGGTCCGCCGCGCCGAGCCTCGCCCGCAGGCCAGCCGGGTGTTGCCACCGGGCTCGACCCTGATGTTGTTCACCGACGGGCTGGTCGAACGCAAGCACGAGTCGATCGACGACGGGATCGATCGCGCCGCGGCGGTGCTGGCGAAGACGACGACGTTGCCATTGGATTCGGTCGCCGATGCGGTGTTGCGTGAGTTGGCGCCCGTTTCGGGGTATGACGACGACGTGGCCATGGTGATCTACCGGTACCAGCCGTCCCCGCTCCGGATCGAAAGTGAGGCCAGGGCAGCCGAATTGGCCGGCGTCCGGCATCGATTGGCCGACTGGCTGCGCGCCGCGGGCCAGCCCGACGAACTGGCCGCCGACATCGTGTTGGTGGTCAATGAGGCCTGCACGAACTGCGTCGAGCACGCATACGTCGGGCACCCGCCCGGCACGATGTCGCTCCACGTCGAACTCGCCGAAGGCGAAATCCGCGCCCGGATCAGCGACCACGGCTCGTGGAAGGAACCCGCCGTCAACCCCGGGAACGGTGGGCGGGGCCTGGTGCTGATGAGGGCGCTCAGCAGCACGTTGCAGCTGGACCGCGGCGACACCGGAACGACCGTCGACCTCACCTTTCGCCTGCCGGCCGGGGCCGGATAGCGGTGGCGCCGCACCGTTTGTGGGCCCCGGATTGCGGGTAGTCGTGGGCGTGACCCGCGCATCAATCACGACCGAACCCGCCCTGCCGGCGGCACACGGGCCGCTGTCGACCACCGTTCGGCGCGCCCTGACGGGGCCGCCGTCACACGACCACCTGGCCCGCATCGGCGCGTCGGTCCGCGATTCGGATCCCTACGGGCTGGACCTGCAGCTGGCCCTGTGCATGTGCTACGAGCTGCACTACCGGGGCTTCGCCGGGGTGGACCCGGGCTGGGAATGGAACCCGGCGCTGCTCACGCTCCGCGGCGAACTGGAACGCGTCTTCTTGGCCGGCGTGCGCCGCGATGTCGGGCCCATCGCGGCCGACCAGACCGCTGCCGCCGAAATGGACGCCATCTCGGTCGAACCGGCCGACGGCACCGGCCCGTCGTACTACCTGCGCGACACCGGGACCTGGCAGCAGATGCGCGAATATTTCGTACACCGGTCGGTGTACCACCTCAAAGAGGGCGATCCGCACGCCTGGGCGATCCCGCGACTGCTGGGTGTCGCGAAAGCGGCTTTCGTGGCAATCGAATTCGACGAATACGGCGCCGGGCACGGTCCCCGGTTGCATCAGCAGCTCTTCGCCGATCTGATGGCGGCCGCGGGCCTCGACACGACGTACCTGGCCTACGCGGACGTGGTCACCGCCGAGGCGCTGGCCGCGGTGAACCTGATGTCGCTCTTCGGGCTGCACCGCGAATTGCGTGGGGCCGCCATAGGCCATTTCGCGTCGACCGAGATCACCTCGCCGCCGGGGTCCCGGCGGATGGTGCACGCCCTGCAGCGGATGGGGGCACCGTCGGCGTGTGTGGAGTTCTACGCCGAGCACGTCGAGGCCGACGCGGTGCACGAGCACGTGGTGCGCATCGATGTGGTCGGCGACCTGGTCGCCCGGGAACCACAGCTCGATCGCGACATCGTGTTCGGGATCCGCGCGCACGCCGCGGTCGAAAACCGCTTGGCCGACGCGGTTATGGCGTCGTGGCAGCAGGGTCGGACGTCGTTGCGGAGGCCGCTGGACTAGGCGTCCGCCGGTCCAGATCGCGGCACCGCCGATGGCTGGTGTCGCACAACGGATACGTGTCACTGCGCCGGCAGGTGCAGATCGCCACCATGAACCGGTCGGATTCGACGACCTCCCCGTTGGGCATCTCGATGCGCACCGGGCCGGCCACCAGCACCGGCCCGCCCGCAACCACCTGTACCCGGGTCCCGGTCACCGCTTGTCCGCCCGGATCACGATCAGCTCCTCTTCCCTGCGCCCGGGCGGTATCAACCCGACGCTCTCCAGCCAGGCCGCTCGCGCGGTCATCACGGGACCAAACGGTATCCATTTCGACGCAACGACTTTCGCGTCCATGCCGGCCCACTTCAGGGAATCCAGCGACTGCTGGACACCGGCGAGCGCCGAGTGCACCAGAAGCAGTGTTCCGCCGTCGCAGAGCAACTTGGGCGCCGCCTCGCACAGCGGATCGAGCACCATCCGCCCGTCCGGGCCGGCGTTCCAGGCCCACGACGGCCCCGCACCGGACGGGATCGCCGCCGTGTCGTCGTGCGGCGGTGCCGGCACGTACGGCGGGTTGGACACCACGACGTCGAACGGCGCGCAGTCGAGCGCGTCGCTCCACGTGCCGTTGCGGACGTCGAGATGCACGCCGGCGGCGACGGCGTTGCCGCGCGAACAGCCCACCGCGTGCGGGCAGATGTCGAAGGCGGTGACGTCGGCGCCACCCATCTCTGCTGCGGCGATCGCGACAAATCCGCTACCCGTGCACAAGTCGAGAACGCGCCGCCCCGGAACGAGTCCGCTCTCGCTCATCACATCCACCAGCAACCGGGAATCCTCTTGTGGCTGATAAACGTTCGACGCAGCAGAAACAGCGGGTCCGGGATGTGTTGTGGTCAACTCTGGCCTTTCGACGGATCGCCGCGGCGATCACTGCTTGGCCTGTGTAATGCCCGCAAACCGATGGGTTCAAACGGCGTGCGGAAAGGCCATTTCCCGCTAACTCGCAGGGGCGTGGGCGAATTGCTGCACGATGGTCGCGCAAAACGCGGGGAGGTCTTTCGGTGAGCGACTGGTGATCACATTGCCGTCGACCACGACCTCCTCGTCCACCACGTTCGCCCCCGCGTTGCGCAGGTCGGTACGGATGGAGGGATACGACGTGAGCGTCCGACCCTTTGCCACACCGGCTTCCAGCAGCGTCCAGGGCCCGTGACAAATCGCGGCGACCGGCTTTCCGCAGGAGACGAAGTCGCGCACGAAGGAGACGGCGGAGCTGTCCATCCGCAGCTTGTCCGGATTGACGGTGCCGCCCGGAAGCACCAGGCCGTCGAATTCGGATACCGAGGCGTCAGACACCGCCCGGTCGACTTTGAAGGTTCCGGCCGGCTCGAGATCGTGGTTGCGGGCCTGGATTTCACCCGTCTTCAGCGAGAGCAGCTCGACCTGGGCGCCTGCCGCCTCGAGCGCCGAGCGTGGCTGCTCGAGTTCCACCTTCTCGACGCCGTCGGCGGCGAGAATCGCGACTTTTTTGCCCTGCAATTCATTCGCCATGACTATTCCCCTTTCCCATTCTTGCGGTCAGCTCGGATTGAGGATGACTTTGGTGCAGCGGTCCTCTTTGTTCTTGAAAGATCTCATATCCATGGGGCGCCTGGTCAAGCGTCAGATGATGGCTGACGATGATGGTCGGCTCGATGTCGCCGTTGCGAATCCGGTCCAACAGCGGGCGCATGAAGCGGTGCACGTGACACTGTCCGGTCTTGATGGTGACCGACCGGTTCATCACCGCCCCGATGGGAAACTTGTCCATCAGGTCGCCGTACACGCCGACGATGGAAATCGTCCCGCCATTGCGGCCGCTCATCGCCGCTTCCCGAATGGCATGCGGCCGTTCGGTTTCCATCCGGGCGGCCTGCTTGACGCGATCGTAGGCGCATTCCCGCGCGCCCAGCGCGCGGATGACCCGGCGCGACCGGGGGTGTCGTCGACACCCGCCACGGCAGGAACTTTTCCGGGGGCCACCAGCTCGCTCAGCCCCAGTCCGAAACTGGCGATGCTGAGTGCCTTCACCAAAGCCGAGGTGGTGTCGGCGGACCGATCGCCCATCGTCAGCTCCCCTTGCCTTGCGGTGGACCACATATCGGGCAAAGTTGCTGACCGACAGCCGCTTTGCGGATCTACAGGTTCTCGGCTCTGCTTGCCGGCCTTCACGCGCCGCACTAACCCGTACTTACCGGGCGCACGATCAAAGCCGGATACCCGGGCAGATACCGCCCAAACCTGGGATCAGTTTGCTGCGCTGCGCAGTGCGGCAAGCAACGGTTCGGCGGCTTCTTTGAGGAAGAGGTCCTGGGATTCGCCGCCAACCTGGACGAGCGCCACGTCGGTGAACCCGGCTTCCCAGTAGGGCCGGACGGCCTCGACGATCGCGTCGAGGTCGGGGCCGCAGGGGATGGACTCGGCCACATCCTCGGGGCGGACGAACTGGGTGGCGCCGGCGAAGCCCGCCGGCGTCGGCAGGTCCGCGTTGACCTTCCAGCCACCGGCGAACCAGCGGAACTGGTCGTGGGCGCGTTCGATGGCGGTGTCGCGGTCGGGGTCCCAGCAGACCGGGATCTGGCCGACGACGCGGCCGCCGCCGGCGAGGTTGGCGGCCTGCCGCGCGGCGTGCCAGGCGTCGACGAGCTCGCCGTCCGGCTCGACCGCAACGAAGTGGTCGGCCAGCCGGCCGAATTTGTCGATGGCCTTGGCGCCGCCCATCGCCACCGCGATGCCGACCGGGATCTCCGGCACGTCCCACAACCGTGCGGAGTCCACCTGGAAGTAGTCGCCGCTGAAGTTCACCAGCTGGCCGCCGAACAGCTCGCGGATGATCTTGATCGCTTCGCGCAGCATGTCCTGACGGCGCTCGACGGTGGGCCAGCCCCTGCCGACGATGTGCTCGTTGAGGTTCTCCCCGGTCCCGAGGCCGAGCGTGAACCGGCCGTCAGACAGGATCTGCACGGTGGCGGCCTGCTGGGCGACGACGGCCGGGTGATAGCGCATCGTCGGGCAGGTCACATAGGTGTAGAGGTCCACCCGTTCGGTGGCGTGCGCCACCGCGCCCAGCACCGTCCAGGCGTTGGGCGCATGTCCCTGCGACGTCAGCCACGGGGAGAAGTGGTCGCTGCACACCTCGAAGTCGAAACCGCGTTCCTCAGCGGAAACAGCTTGACGGACAAGGTCTTTGGGTCCACTCTGTTCGGTCATCAGAGTGTAGCCAAAATGCGTCATAGCGCCAGGATTACCCCGGTGCCGCGGGCTCAAACCGCCTCAGTCGCCTCCGGGGGCGTTACGGCGGCGGCACGGGCAAGTTCAGCCCGCGGTGGTGATCGAGTCGTCCGCGACGCCCGCCGCGCGGCGCGCCGCCAGCCGGCGCTTCTGCGGCTCGATCGTGTAGCGGGGGTGGCGGGCCGATTCCAGGCCCGCCTCGAACACGCCGAAGCGGGTCAGCGCGGACGCCGTCGCCAGCGCCAGGCCGGACACGGCCGCGACGCCGCGGTTGCGGCCACCGAGCAGCGTGCCCAACCCGCCGGCGATCACCAGCCGCTCGCTCCACCGCAGCATCCGGCCCGGGGCGCCGTGGTGCAGCGGCTCGGCGGCGACCGGGTCCATCCGGCGCTCCATCACCCTCGTCGCCACCAGGTCGCCGAGCACGCCGAACACGGCCAGCGCGCGGGCCGGACCGGCCTCGGCGACCGGGGTGGTGACCATCGCCAACCCCGACGCGGCCAGGCCGGCCGAACTGACGAACACGAACGGCAGGTCCTCGTGGGCGGCGTTCCACGTCGGGGTCGCCGTGTCGGACAGCAGCACCGCGGTGTAGACGGCCAGCGGCGGGGCGAGGAGCGCCGCCTCCAGGCCGGCCGGTCCCTCGACGGCGCGCAGCACCGGCCGCAGCGGGCCCAGCGGTAGCCGCTCCCCCATCATCCGATCGACCTCGGCCGCGGCGGCCACCCCGATCCCGGCGCCGAAGGCGCTCAGGATCCACGAGCCGAGGTTCATCGGCGAGGTGAGCTTGAACGTGCGCAGCATGTGCAGGAACCGCTCGGGCCGGCCCAGGTCCTTCACCAGCGCGACGAGGCTGAGCAAGACGGCCGCCAAGCCGGTCAGGCGGGCGTTGCGGCGCAGCTGGGTGCGGCCGGTGAGCTGCGCGCCGGCCGCCAGCAGGCCGGATCCGCCCGCGACGCCGCCCAGGAACAGGTACGCGGCCACCTCGGACTCCCACGGCGGGGGCTTGACCACCGGACGCCCGTAATAGGAGCTGAACTCGGCTTCGGGCACCATCGGCATCTCGCGCGAACCGTCGCCGCCGCGGCGGCCCTTGCGCTGCCGCTTGCGTCGGCCGCCGGCGGGCTCCGGCGGGCGCAGGCTGTCGTATTCCGAAGTGCTCATGGGCTTTTCACCGGCCTTTCCAGAAGGCCAGCGCCGCGGCGGCGAACATGCCCGCCGCGGCCACGCCCGCTCGTTTGAACATCTGGGGCAGATCGGCCGTGCACACGCGCGGGTCGGGCGGCAGGCCGTAGATCTCCGGCTCGTCGAGCAGCAGGAAGATCGACCCGGTGCCGCCCACGCCGTCGTGCTCGTTGGCCCCGTAGAGGCGGGCCTCCGTGAGCCCCTGGGCGCGCAGCGCGGCGACCCGTTCGCGCGCCTGGACCACCAGGTCGTCGTGGTCGCCGAACTTGATCGACGTCGTGGGGCAGGTCTGGGCGCACGCCGGGATCTGGTCCTCGACGAGGCGGTCGTAGCACAGCGTGCACTTCTGGGCGACGCCGGTGACGAACGGCTCGGTCGGGCGGCCCGGCCGCTGCGCGGGCGTCGCATAGGTGCCGTCGCTGCGGCGTTCGACCACGCCGAACGGGCACCCGGCCACGCAGGTGCCACACCCGTTGCAGACGTCGTCCTGCACGACGACGGTGCCGAACTCGGTGCGGAACAACGCCCCCGTCGGGCAGACGTCCAGGCAGCCGGCGTGCGTGCAGTGCTTGCACACGTCCGACGACATCAGCCAGCGGAACTCCGGGGTGTCGGGCGGTGTGAGGTCCGGTCGCGGCGCGGCGGCGCCGCCGCCGCCGTTGCCGTTGCCGTTGCCGTTGCCGTTGCCGGGAACAGCCGGCATGCCCAAATCGGTGAGGGCGCGCCCGGATTCGCGCGCCTCCTCGATGCGGTCGCGGCCCTGCTCGATGAAGGCGACGTGGCGCCAGGTGCTGGCGCCCAGCGCGCCGGTGTTGTCATAGGAGGAACCCAGCAGCTCCAGGTCGCCGTCGCGGGGGTTGCGGTTCCACTCCTTGCACGCGACCTCGCAGGCCTTGCAGCCGATGCAGATCGAGGTGTCGGTGAAGAATCCCTTGCGTGGCTTGGGTTCTGCCCAGCCGGCGTCACTCGTCGGGTCGGTCGGTCCGCTCAGCTGACCCATCGGCTCCCCCTTCCCAGACGCCGTCGTCGATGCGCACGTTGCCGGTCTCGGCGGTGGCCCCCGAGCGGGACTGATACTCGGCGATCAGCCGCAGCAGGTCCTCGCCCTGCGGCCGGCGCCCCGGCCGGATGTCACACGAGCCGGCCTTCGACTCCTGGATCTGCACGTTGGGGTCCAGCGTCACGCCGAGCAGGTCGTTGGCCGCGTCCCCGCTGACGACGGCGTCGCCGCCGACGCCCCAGTGATACGGCAGCCCGATCTGGTGCACGGTGTGACCGTTGATCACCAGCGGCGCAACGCGTTTGGTGACCAGGACCCGCGCCTCGATCGCCGCGCGCGGCGACACGATCGTGGCCCACCCATAGGGCTCGAGGCCGCGTTCGGCGGCCAGCTCCGGGGACACCTCGCAGAACATCTCCGGCTGCAGCTCCGACAGGTAGGGCAGCCACCGGCTCATCCCGCCGGCGGTGTGGTGCTCGGTGAGCCGGTAGGTGGTGAACACGTACGGGTACACGTCGGCGCCCGGCTCGCCGGCGCTGGGCGCGCTGAGATTGTCCTTGCGCGGGAAGGTGATTCGCCCCGGGTTGCGCTGCTGGGGGTACAGCGCGTTGGCGACCGGGGACTCCTGCGGTTCGTAGTGCGTGGGCAACGGCCCGTCGACCACACCCTTGGGCGCGAACAGCCAGCCCTTGCCGTCGGCCTGCATGATGAACGGGTCGTCCCCGGCGAGCGCGTCGGGACCGCCCACGTCGGGATCGGGCCGGCTGCCCGGCGCCCGGTCGGCCACGAAGTCGGGCACGTCGTAGCCGACCCAGCGGTGCTGATCCGCGTCCCACCACACGTATTTCTTGCGTTCGCTCCACGGCTTGCCGTCCGGGTCGGCCGACGCGCGGTTGTACAGAATTCGCCGGTCGGCCGGCCACGCCCAGCCCCACTCATGCTGGCTCGGTGAGGGTCCGCCGTGCGGGACGCGGCGGGCGGCCTGGTTGGTGGCGTTCGCGTAGACGCCCGTGTAGATCCAGCACCCCGCGGCGGTCGAGCCGTCGGCGCGCAACTCGGTGTAGGACGACAGGGGTTTTCGCGGCGCGCCGCCGCTACTGACGTGATAGCCGTTGATTTCGGCGAGCACGGCTTCGCCGTCCGGCTCGCCGTTTTCGTCCTCCGGGTAGTCCCATGTCAGGTCCAGCAGCGGCCGGTCGCGCTCGTCGGTCGAGCCGGCGAGCCGCTGCCTGATCCGCTTGCCCAGCTCGTAGAAGAACGCCAGCTCGCTCTGACACTGTCCCGGCGGTTCGACGGCCTTGTGACGCCACTGCACCAGCCGCTGCGTCTGCGTGAACGATCCCGCCTTCTCCACGTGCGTGGCCGCGGGCAGGAAGAACACCTCGGTGTCGATGTCCTCGGTTTTCAGTTCGCCGGAAGCGATCTCGGGCCCGTCCTTCCACCAGGTGGCCGACTCGATGAGGTTGAGGTCGCGAACCACCAGCCATTTGAGGTGGGACATGCCCAGCCGCTGCATGCGGCCGTGCGCCGATCCGACCGCCGGGTTCTGGCCCAGCAGGAAGTAGCCCTCGACCTCGTCGGCCAGCATGCCCATCACGGTCTGATAGGTGCCGTGCGGGCCGGACAGCCGGGGCAGGTAGTCGTAGGCCCAGTCGTTGTCCCGCGTGGCCGCCTCGCCCCACCACGCCTTGAGCAGGCTGATCGCGTAGGTGTCGGCGTTGGCCCAAAAGCCCTTCTGTTTCTTCGATCCCACCGTGTCGAGATAGTCGGCCAGGGTGTCATGCATGCCCGCCTTGGGCATGGGCAGGTAGCCCGGCAGCAGGTTGAACAGAGTCGGGATGTCGGTGGACCCCTGGATGGTGGCGTGGCCGCGCAGCGCCATGATGCCGCTGCCCGGACGGCCCACGTTGCCCAGCAGGAGCTGCAAAATGGTTGCGGTGCGGATGAATTGGGCGCCGAGGGTGTGCTGCGTCCAGCCGACGGCGTAGGCGAAGCAGGTGGTGCGTTCGCGCCCGGAGTTCTCGACGATGGATCGCGCGAGGTAGTCGAAGTCGGCACGGGAGATGCCGCAGACGTCGGTGACCATCTCCGGGGTGTAGCGGGCGTAGTGGCGCTTGAGGATCTGGAACACCGTGCGCGGGTGCTGCAGGGTTTCGTCGCGCTTCACCTTGGCGTGCGCGAGCGGCGGGCCGCCGCTGCCGTGCTCGTCGCCCGCCGCGCTCGCCGATGCGGTGCCGCCGTGGGTGTGGCCACCGCCAGCTGACTCGACCTGGCCGTTGCTCTCCTGCTCGTACGCCCACGTCGACGTGTCGTACTGCCCGGTCTCGGGGTCGAAGCCGGAGAACAGCCCGTTGAGATCCTCGGTGTCCCTGAACTTCTCGTTGATCAACGTGGCGGCGTTCGTGTAGGCGATGACGTACTCGGAGAACCACAGGTCATTGCTGAGGACGTGGTTGATCAACGCGCCCAGCAGCACCACGTCCGAACCGGCCCGGATGGGGATGTGTTTGTCCGACACCGCCGAGGTGCGGGTGAAGCGCGGGTCCACGTGGATCACCCGCGCGCCGCGGGCCCGGGCCTCCTCCACCCACTGGAAACCCACCGGGTGGCACTCGGCCATGTTGGAGCCCTGGATGACGATGCAATCGGCGTTCGCCATGTCCTGCAGTGTTTGAGTGGCGCCGCCGCGCCCGAAGGAGGCTCCCAGACCGGGAACCGTGGCGGAGTGTCAAATGCGGGCTTGGTTCTCGATCTGAATGGCGCCCGCGGCGGTGAAGAGCTTCTTGATGAGGTAGTTCTCTTCGTTGTCCAGCGTCGCCCCGCCCAGCGCGGCGATGCCCATGGTGCGGCGCAGCAGGCTGCCCTTCTTGTCGATGTCCTGCCAGGTGTGGCGGCGGGACTCGACGAACCGGTCGGCGATCATGTCGATCGCGGCGTCCAGCTCGAGGGGCTGCCATTCGGTCGCCCGCGGCGCGCGGTAGAGCACCTGCAGCTGCCGGCCCGGCGAGTTCACCAGCTGTTCACTGGCAGCGCCCTTGGGGCACAAGCGTCCTCGCGAGATCGGCGAGTCCGGGTCGCCCTCGATCTGGACGACCCGCTCGTCCTTGACGTACACCCGCTGCCCGCACCCCACCGCGCAATACGGGCAGATGCTCTGCACCACCCGGTCGGCCGTCGTCGTGCGCGGCGTGACGGCGCGGGTGCGCTTCGAGGTCACGGCGGATCCGCGGCCGAGCTTGTCTCCCGATCGCAGCTGACGCACGACGGGCCATTCCAGGAAAAGCTTGCGCATAGCCATGACCTTTACCCTAGTGCGCGGCGGCGAAACCCCGCTCGGTTCGCCGCACCACGATCGTGTGCTCGCCGCGCGGCACCAGCTCACCGATCACCGGGGCGCCCGGTACCTCACCGGCGACCAGCAGCCCGCCCGAGGTCTGCGCGTCGGCGAGCAACAGGGCGTCCTGTTCCCCGACCGCGGACAGGTCGGCGTGCGGGGCCACCCAGTCCAGGTTGCGCCGCGTGCCCCCGCTGACGTAGCCGGCCGCCAGCGCCTCCCGCGCCCCCTCCAGGTAGGGCACCGCCGCCGCGTCGACGATCGCCGTGACGCCGCTGGCCCGCGCCAGCTTGTGCAGGTGCCCGAGCAGGCCGAAACCGGTGATGTCCGTGGCACATTCGGCACCGGCGGCCAGCGCGGCGGCGGCCGCGTCGGCATTGAGCGTGGTCATCACCCGGATCGCCTGTTCGAAGCGCTCGCCGGTGGCCTTGTGCCGGCTGTTGAGCACGCCGACACCGAGCGGTTTGGTCAGCGACAGCGGCAGGCCGGGTTTGCCGGAGTCGTTGCGCAGCAACCGGTTCGGGTCCGCGATCCCGGTGACGGCCAGCCCGTATTTGGGCTCGGGGTCGTCGACGCTGTGCCCGCCGGCGAGGTGGCAGCCGGCCAGGGCGCAGACGTCCAGGCCGCCGCGCAGCGTCTCGGCGGCCAGCTCGAACGGCAACACGTCGCGCGGCCAGCCCAGCAGGTTCACCGCCACCACCGGACGCCCGCCCATCGCGTAGACGTCGGACAGCGCGTTGGTGGCCGCGATGCGCCCCCAGTCGTAGGCGTCGTCGACCACCGGGGTGAAGAAGTCCGTCGTGGCGATCAGCGCCGTGCCGTCGGCGATCCGCACCGCGGCCGCGTCGTCGCCGTGCTCCAGCCCGACCAGCAACTCACCGACCGGGTCGCGCGGCGCGACGCCCGGTGACGCCCCCAGCCCGCGGACCACCTCCTCGAGCTCGCCGGGCGGGATCTTGCACGCGCAGCCGCCGCCGTGGGCGTACTGAGTCAGGCGGTAGGTCACGGAATACATAATTGACTGCATGGTCCGAGGAGGCGTGTCCGGTCTGGTGATCGGCGCGGTCTTCAAAACCGTCGAACGGCAGACGCTGCCGCTGGCGGGTTCGATTCCCGTCCGCCTCCGCCATACTCTTCCGAGCCCCAAGTGAGCGACCCGCGCCGACGGGTGCCGCGGACCGACACGCTGCTCGCCGATCCGCGCCTGGTCGAAGCCCAGCGAGTGCTGGGGCGCGCGCTGGTGAAGTCGGTGATCGCCGACGCGCAGCGGCGGGCGCGCGCCGGGGAGATCGAGCCCGAGCGGGTCGCCGAGCACGCCCTCGGCGCGCTGCCGAGCACCGCGTCGAGCCTGCGGCCCGTCATCAACGCCACCGGCGTGGTGGTGCACACCAACCTGGGCCGCGCGCCGCTGTCGCGGGCCGCGGTGGACGCGGTGGTCGCCGCCGCGGGGACCACCGATGTCGAGTTGGACCTGACGACCGGCCGCCGCGGCCGCCGCGGCCGTGGCGCGCTGGCGGCGCTGGCCCGCGCGGTGCCCCTCGCGGGTGGCGTGCACGTCGTCAACAACAACGCGGCCGCGCTGCTGCTGACGGCGCTCACGCTCGCCCCTGGCAAGGAGATCGTGCTCAGCCGCGGCGAGCTGGTCGAGATCGGCGACGGGTTCCGCATCCCCGAGCTGCTGGCCTCCACGGGATCGCGGCTGCGCGAGGTCGGCACCACCAACCGCACCAGCCTGCGCGATTACGCCGAGGCGATCGGGCCGCAGACCGGTTTCGTCCTGAAGGTCCACCCGTCCAACTTCCACGTCACCGGGTTCACCTCGGCGGTGAGCGTCGCGGAGTTGTCGAGCCTGGACGCGCCCCTGGTGGTCGACATCGGCTCCGGATTGCTGGCCCCGCATCCCCTGCTGCCCGACGAGCCCGACGCCACGACGGCGCTGCGCGACGGCGCCGACCTGGTCACCGCCAGCGGCGACAAGCTGCTCGGCGGCCCACAGGCCGGCCTGCTGCTGGGCGACGCCGAAGTCATCGAACGGCTGCGCCGCCACCCGGCCGCGCGCGCCCTGCGGGTGGACAAGCTCACGCTGGCCGCTCTGGAGGCGACCCTGACGGGGCCGCCGACGCCGGTGGCCGAGGCGCTGGTCGCCGACGTGGCGGCGCTGCGGGCCCGTGCGGAGTCGCTCGCGGCCGCGCTGCCGGGCGCACGGGTGGTGGACTGCGTCGCGGCCGTCGGTGGCGGCGGGGCGCCGGACGTCCGGCTGCCCAGCGCCGCCGTGAGCCTGCCGGAGCCCTACGCCGCCGCGCTGCGCGCCGCCAGCCCGCCGGTCGTCGGCCGCCTCGAGGCCGGCCGGTGCCTGCTCGACCTGCGCACGGTGGCGCCCGAGGACGACGCGCTGCTGGCCGCGGCGGTGCTCGCATGTTCGTCATAGCCACCGCCGGGCACGTCGACCACGGCAAGTCCACCCTGCTGCACCGGCTCACCGGCATGTGGCCGGAGCGGCTCGCCGAGGAGCGGCGCCGGGGCCTGACCATCGACCTGGGCTTCGCGTGGACGGAGCTGGGTGGCCGCCAGCTGGCGTTCGTCGACGTGCCGGGGCACGAGCGGTTCGTGGCCAACATGCTGGCCGGGGTGGGGACCGTCCCGGCGGTGTTGTTCGTCGTCGCCGCGACCGAGGGCTGGATGCCGCAGTCCGACGAACACCTCGCGGCGCTGGACGCGCTCGGGGTCAGCCACGGGCTGGTGGTGATCACCAAGGCGGACCTGGCCGATCCCGGTCCCGCCGCCGAGCAGGCGCGCGAACGGTTCGCCGCCACCTCGCTCGCCGGGGCGCCCGTCGCGATCGGCACCGACCTGGAGCGGGTCCGCGCGGAGCTGCTGGCGCTGACCGGCCGGCTGCCGGTCCCGGATCCGGACGCCGACGTGCGGCTGTGGGTCGACCGGAGCTTCACGGTCCGCGGCGCGGGCACCGTGGTGACCGGCACCCTGGCGGCCGGGACGATCCGGGTGGGCGACGAGCTGGAACACGCCGGCCGGCGCGTCACGGTGCGCGGGCTGCAATCGCTGGGCCGCGATCGCCCGGCCGCCGGCCCGGTGGCGCGCGTCGCGCTCAACCTGCGGGGCGTGGACCGCCGGCACATCGGTCGCGGCGACACCGTTCGGACGCCGGGCGTGTGGCTGGACACCGCGGAGATCGACGTCGCCCTGCGGTCGGCGGGCGCGCTGCACCGCCAGCTGGTGCTGCACGTCGGGTCCGCGGCCGTGCCGGTGCAGGTGCGCCCGCTGGGCGAGGCGGCGGCCCGGCTGCGGCTGGCGGAGCCCCTGCCCCTGCGGG
This sequence comes from Mycobacterium europaeum, assembly GCF_034555895.2. Classification (NCBI taxonomy): domain Bacteria; kingdom Bacillati; phylum Actinomycetota; class Actinomycetes; order Mycobacteriales; family Mycobacteriaceae; genus Mycobacterium; species Mycobacterium europaeum. Next base: position 5,222,942 of record NZ_CP157315.1, on the reverse strand, counting down.
TCGGCGACGTGGGACTGCTGCGCGATCCCGGCGAGCACCGGATCGCGGCAGGCGTCGAGGTGCTCGACGTCCGGCCGCCCGCGCTGCGCCGCCGCGGCGCGGCCCGGGAGCGCGCCGCGGAGCTCGCCACCGGGCGGGTCTCCCCGCCCGACTGCGCCCGGGCCGCCGAGCTGCGGGCGATGGGCGTGCCGCTCGCCGGGCTGCGGGTCGGGAATTGGGTGGTGGATCCGCGGTGGTGGGCCGCCCGGCGCGAGTGCGCGACCGCGGCTGTGCGGCACTGGGCCGACGACCACGACATCGCGGCGGGGATGCCGCTCGAGACGCTGCGGCAGCGGGCCGGGCTGCCCGCCGCCGAACTGCTGCCGCCGCTGCTGGAGGGCACCGGCCTTCAGGTGGGCGACGGCCTGGTGCGCGCGCCGGGCGCGGGCCTGCCGGCCCGCGTCGACAAGGCGGTGCGCACCATCGAGGAGTGGCTGGCCGCCGAGCCCTTCCGGGCGCCCGAGGCCGACGAGCTGGCCGAGCTCAAGCTGGGACCCCGGGAGCTGGCGGCGGCGGTGCGCGCCGGGCGGCTGACCCGGATCGCCGACGGCGTCGTCCTGGGGTCCGGCGCGCTGGACCGGGCGGCCGGCGTCCTCGCGACGCTGCCCCAGCCGTTCACGGTCAGCGACGCGCGCCGCGCGCTGGGCACCACCCGGCGCGTCGCCGTGCCGTTGCTCGAGCAGCTCGACGCCCGGCGCGTCACCAGGCGGGCCGCCGACGGCACCCGGGTGGTGGGGTCGCCTACAGGCGCTCCTTGACCGCCGCCGACAACCGCGCCCCGTCCGCCTTGCCCGCCGCGATCGCAGTCGCCGCCTTCATCACCATGCCCATCTGCTTCATGCTCGGGCGCTCACCGATCTCCTCGGCGACCTGGGCGATCGCGGTGTCGGCGACGTCGGCCAGTTCGGCCTCGGTGAGCGGCGTCGGCAAATACTCGTCGATGATCCGCGCCTCGGCGTGCTCGTTGGCGGCCAGCTCCCCGCGGCCGTTCTGTGTGTAGATCTCCGCCGACTCGGCCCGCTTGCGCGACTCCCTGGCCAGCACCTTGATCACCTCGTCGTCGGAGAGGTCTTTGGCCTCCTTGCCGGCGACCTCCTCGGTTTGGATCGCGGCGAGCAGTAGGCGCAGGGTCGCCGTGCGCAGCTTGTCCTTGCTCTTCATCGCATCGGTCAGATCGGCCCGCAGCCGGGATTTGAGTTCCGCCATGGCAGGAACGCTACGCGCCGACGGCTTGGCCATGATTGAGAAATGCCCGGACCACCGACAGGATGTACCCCATGACGAACGACGGGCCCAGCCGCGAACGCCGCGGAACACGTTGACCGCGCCGCCGCCTGGCTATCCGGCTGGCCCGCCACCGGGCTACGGCCCCCCACCCGGATACGGCCCTCCACCGGGGTACGGCCCTCCACCCGGCTACGGACCCCCACCGGGGTACGGGCCCCCGCCCGGCTACGGACCGCCACCCGGCTACGGACCGCCGCCGGGCTACGGGCCACCACCGCCGGGGTACGGACCCCCGCACGGCTGGCAATCCGGCTTCCCGCAACGGGTTCCGGGTGCGGTCAAGCCCGGCATCATCCCCCTGCGGCCGCTCACCCTGGGCGACATCTTCAACGGGGCGGTGGGCTACGTCCGGGCCAACCCGAAGGCGACCCTGGGGTTGACCGCCACCGTGGTGGTGGCCATCCAGATCGTGACGAAGGTCGCCGTCTTCGGGCCGCTGGCCGCCTACGGCAGGCTGAGCGCCGACCACGCCAAGGAGCTGACCAACGGGGTCATCGGCGCCTGGTTGACCTCGATGGGCGCCGGCGTCCTGGTCGCCTGGCTGGGCGGCGTGCTGCTGTCCGGCATGCTCACCGTCATCGTCGGGCGGGCGGTGTTCGGCTCGCCGATCACCATCGGGGAGACATGGGCCAAGATCCGCGGGCGCCTGGTGCCGTTGCTCGGGCTGGCCTTGCTGGAAGGCGCCGCCCTGGCGGTGGTCGCGGGCCTGGTCGCCGTGATCATCGCGGTGCTGGCGGCGATCGGCAAGGCCGCGGCGGTGGTCGTTTTGGGCCTGCCACTGGCGCTGGCCGTGATCGCGTTGCTGGTGTACCTGTACACGGTCGTGTTGTTTGCGCCCGTGCTGATCGTGCTCGAGCGGCTGCCCGTCCTGGACGCCATCACCCGATCGTTCGCGCTGGTCCGCAACGGCTTCTGGCGGGTGCTGGCCATCCGGCTGCTGACGCTGGTGGTGACCTCCGTCGTCGCGGGCGCGGTCGCCGTGCCGTTCAACATCGCCAGCCAGTTCTTCCTCGCCACCTCGTCCACCGCGGCCTTCCTGGTCGGCACCGCGGTCTCGTCGGTGGGAGCCGCGATCGGCGAGATCATCACCGCGCCGTTCAACGCGGGCGTGATCGCGCTGCTCTACACCGACCGCCGGATGCGTGCCGAGGCATTCGATCTGGTGCTGCAGACCGGCGCCGCGGGCGGGCCGTACGCGGCCGAGTCCACCGACAACCTCTGGCTGACGCGACCGGTCTGAGGACGAGCTGACCGTGCCCTCCATCGACATCGACCGCGATGCCGCACACCAGGCCGCCCAGGACGAGCTCAACAAACCGATCTACTCCAAGGGCTCGGCCACCGAACAGATCGCCGAATGGCTCAACGAGACCATCCTCCGGCTGCTGCAGAAGACGGCCTCGCTGCCCGGCGGATGGCTCACGGCGACGGTGCTTTTCATCATGCTCGGGATCGCGCTGGCGGCCGCCATCCACCTCGCGCGGCGCACCATGCGCACCAACCGCGGCGGCGACTACCAGCTGTTCGAAGCCGCGCAGCTCACCGCCGCCCAGCACCGCACGACCGCCGAAAGCTGTGCGGCGCAAGGTGACTGGGCCGCAGCCATTCGCCACCGGCTGCGTGCGGTCGCCCGCCAGCTGGAGGAGACCGGCGTGCTGAACCCGGCGCCCGGCCGCACCGCCAACGAGCTGGCCTCCGACGCCGGCGCCGCCCTTCCCCACCTCGCCGGTGAACTTTCGCAAGCCGCAACGGCTTTCAACGACGTCACCTACGGCGAACAACCCGGGACGCAGGGCGCATACCAGATGATCGCCGACCTCGACGACCACCTGCGGTCCCGCTCGGCGGCCGTCGCCGCGGGACCGGGGCAACCCGCCCCGGCCGACGCGTGGGCCCGGGTGCGGTGATGGCGACCATCGGGCGCCCCCAACCCGCGCCGCCGGTGCGGCGCTCGCGATCCTGGCGCTGGGTGGTGCTCACCCTGATCGTGCTCGCCGTGTTCGCCGGCGTGGACGCCTACCTGACCGCGCCCCGGCCGGGCGCGCGCATGGATCCGGCGTCGACGGGCCCCGACGGCGCCCATGCGCTGGTGGCGCTGCTGCGCGGGGGCGGCGTCGACGTCGTGGTCGCCGACAGCATCGCCGGGGTGGAGCGGGCGGCGCGCCCCGACGCGCTGATCCTGGTGGCGCAGAGCCAATACCTGACCGAGCCGCTGCTGGACCGGCTTTCCGGGGCGCCGGGCGACCTGCTGCTGGTGGAGCCGACGGCGCGCACGCGCGAGGCGCTGATGCCGGGCGTGGGGGTCTCACCGGCGGCCCACGCCTTCGACACCGACCCGGATTGCACTCTGCGCGCGGCGACGCGGGCCGGGCCGGTGCGGTTCGGGCCCAGCGACACCTATCGCGCCGCCGACGGCCGCGCGATGACCCGCTGTTACGGCGGGGCACTGATCCGCTTCCGTGCGGGCGGGCGGACCGTCACGGCGGTCGGCAGCACCGACTTCTTGACCAACGGCGCCCTGCTGCAGGCGGGCAACGCCGCCCTGGCGATGAACCTCGCGGGCGCCCGGCCCCGGCTCGTCTGGTACGCACCCCACCGCGTCGAGGGCGAATCGTCGCCGCCCGGTTCGATGTCCGACCTGATGCCGCAGAACGTGACGTGGATCCTCTGCCAGCTGTGCCTGGTCGTGCTGTTGGTCGCGCTGTGGCGGGGCCGGCGGCCCGGCCCGCTGGTCGCCGAGGAGCTGCCCGTCGTGGTGCGCGCATCGGAGACCGTCGAGGGCCGCGGGCGGCTTTACCGCTCCCGCCGGGCGCGCGACCGCGCCGCCGCGGCGCTGCGCACCGCCACCCTGCAGCGGCTGCTGCCCCGGCTCGGTCTGAACACCGGCGCGTCGGCGCCGGCGGTGGCGGCCGCGGTGGCCGGTCGCTACGGCGCCGACCCGGCGTTCGTCTCCTACCAGCTGTTCGGCCCACCCCCGGCGACCGACCACGACCTGCTACAACTTGCCCGTGCGCTCGACGACATCGAAAGGCAGGTCACACGGACGTGACACAGTCCCCCGCCCCCGCCCAGACCCCCACCGCTGAATCGGCACGAGACGCGCTGCTGGCGTTGCGCACCGAGCTCGCCAAGGCCGTCGTCGGGCAGGAGGGAGTGGTCAGCGGGCTGGTGATCGCGCTGCTGTGCCGCGGTCATGTGCTGTTGGAAGGCGTTCCGGGAGTGGCGAAGACGCTGCTGGTGCGCGCGCTGGCCGCCGCGCTGCGGTTGGAGTTCAAGCGGGTGCAGTTCACCCCCGACCTGATGCCCGGCGACGTCACGGGTTCGCTGGTGTACGACGCGCGCACCGCCGCCTTCGCGTTCCGGCCCGGACCGGTGTTCACCAATCTGCTGCTGGCCGACGAGATCAACCGGACCCCACCGAAAACCCAGGCCGCGCTGCTCGAGGCGATGGAAGAGCGTCAGGTCAGCGTGGACGGGGTGGCCCAGCCGCTGCCCGACCCGTTCATCGTCGCCGCCACCCAGAACCCCATCGAGTACGAGGGCACCTACCAGCTGCCCGAAGCGCAGCTGGACCGATTCCTGCTCAAACTGAATGTGCCTCTGCCGCCGCGAGATTCGGAGATCGCCATCCTCGGCCGGCACGTCCAGGGCTTCGATCCGCGCGACCTCTCGGCGATCAAACCGGTGGCCGGACCCGCCGAACTGGCGGCCGGGCGCGACGCCGTGCGGCAGGTGCTGGTCGCCGACGAGGTCTTGGGCTACATCGTCGACATCGTCGGGGCCACCCGCTCCTCGCCCGCGCTGCAGCTGGGCGTCTCCCCCCGGGGGGCGACCGCGCTGCTGGCCACTGCCCGGTCCTGGGCCTGGCTGTCCGGGCGCAACTACGTCACCCCCGACGACGTGAAGGCCATGGCCCGCCCCACGCTGCGGCACCGGGTGATGCTGCGCCCCGAGGCCGAACTCGAAGGGGCCACGCCCGACGGTGTGCTCGACGGGATCCTGGCGTCGGTTCCGGTGCCCCGATAGTGGTCGCGCCGGCGACGATGCAACGCGCCGATGAGGTGGGGGCACCACCCGGTTGCGGGGGAGAGCGGCGCCCATGATCCTGACCGGACGCACCGGGCTGGTCGCGCTGCTGTGCGTCCTGCCGATCGCGCTGTCGCCCTTGCCCGCAGCGACTTTCGTGTTTCTTCTGGTCGCGCTCCTGGTCGTGGTGGCCGCGGACGCCGGGCTGGCGGCCAGCACCCGCAAGTTGCGCTACACCCGCTCCCCGGATCGTTCCGCCCGGCTCGCCCAGCAGGTCGACGTCGGGCTGCTGATCCACAACGACGGTCGGCGCAGGTTCCGCGGCCAGGTCCGCGACGCCTGGCCACCCAGCGCCGGGGCGCGGCCCCGCATCCATCCGGTGAACATCCCCGCCGGCCAGCACCAGCACGTCCGGTCCCAGCTGCGACCGGTCCGCCGCGGCGAGCAGCGCGCGGCGCTGGTCACCGCCCGGTCCATCGGTCCGCTGGGGCTGGCGGGCCGGCAGGGGTCGCAAGCGGTGCCGGGCCTGATCCGGGTGCTGCCGCCGTTCCTGTCCCGCAAGCACCTGCCGGCCCGGCTGGCCAAACTGCGCGAGATCGACGGGCTGTTGCCGACGCTGATCCGCGGCCAGGGCACCGAATTCGATTCGCTGCGGGAATACGTCGTCGGCGACGACGTGCGGTCGATCGACTGGCGCGCCACCGCGCGCCGCGCCGACGTGGTGGTCCGCACCTGGCGACCCGAGCGCGACCGGCGGGTGGTGATCGTGCTCGACACGGGGCGCACCTCGGCGGGCCGGGTCGGCGTCGACCCGACCGCGTCCGATCCCGCGGGCTGGCCGCGGCTGGACTGGTCGATGGATGCCGCGCTGCTGCTGGCGGCGCTGGCGTCGCGGGCCGGCGACCACGTCGACTTCCTCGCCCACGACCGGGTCAGCCGGGCCGGCGTGTTCGGCGCGTCGCGCACCGAACTGCTCGCCCAGCTGGTCGAGGCGATGGCACCCCTGCAGCCCGCGCTGCTCGAACCCGACTGGACCGCAATGGTTTCGACGATCGCCCGGCGGGCCCGCCGACGGTCGCTGGTGGTGCTGCTGACCGACCTCAACGCGACGGCGCTCGACGAGGGATTGCTGCCGGTACTGCCGCAGTTGTCGGCGAGACATCACCTGATGGTGGCCGCCGTCGCCGACCCGCGGGTGGACCACATGGCCGCCGGGCGTTCGGATCCCGCCGCCGTCTACGACGCGGCGGCGGCCGAACGATCCCGCAACGACCGCCGCGCGATCGCCACCCGGCTGCGCCGCGGCGGGGTGGAGGTCGTCGACGCCCCGCCCACCGAACTGGCGCCCGCACTGGCCGACCGCTATCTGGCGATGAAGGCCACCGGCCGGCTCTGACCGCTCATCCGGTGGGGATCACGTCGGGCGCGTCTTCGATGTCGCCGGTCTCACCCGCCTTCGCCGCGCGGCGGCCGAAATACACGATGTAGGAAAGGAATGCCGCCTCGGCGATGATGCCGATGCCGACCCGAACGAACGTCGGCAGCGGCGAGGGCGTCACCAACGCCTCGATCAACCCCGAGACCAACAGCACGGCCACCAGTCCGATCGCCACCGACACGACGGCGCGGCCCTGTTCGGCGAGCACTTGTCCGCGGGGCCGGTCGCCGGGTGCGATCACCGACCAGCCCAGCCGCATCCCCGCTCCCCCGGCCAGGAAGACCGCCGTCAGTTCCAGCAGCCCGTGCGGGGCCAGCAGCCCGAGCAGCACGCCGCCCTTGCCCGCCTGGAACATCAGCGCGGAGATCAGCCCCAGGTTGGCGGCGTTCTGAAACAGCACGACCGGAATCGGAAGCCCCAGTAGGACCGACATCGCGATGCACTGTGCGGCGACCCAGGAATTGTTGACCCAGATCTGCAGGGCGAACGCGGCCGCGGGATGTTCGCTGTAGTAGGAGGCGATGTCGTGGTTGACCAATTGCTCGATGTCGCTTGGGGTTCCGGCGGCCGACTGCACCTCGGGGTTGCCGATCACCCACAGCGCGATGACCACCACCACGGCGAAGAACGCCACCGCCGTGCCCAGCCACCACCGCCACGAGCGGTAGGCGACCACCGGGAAGGACACCGTCCAGAACCGGGCGAACGTACTGCTCAACGGCGCGTGGGCGCCGGTCACCACCGAACGGGCCCGGGCGACCAGGCTGGAGAGCCGACCGATCAGCACCGAATCCGAGGAGGCCGAACGCAGCGTCGACAGGTGGGTGGACACCCGCTGGTACAGCTCGACGAGCTCGTCGACCTCGGCGCCGGTCAGCGAGCGACGCCGTCCCACCAGCCGGTCGAGGCGGTCCCAGGTACCGCGATGCGCCAGCACGAATGCGTCGACGTCCATCCTGCGCAGCCTAATCGCCCTGTAGCGTTCGGTGTTATGTCGGAGGTGGTGACCGGCGACGCCGTCGTGCTCGATGTGCAGATCGCCCAGTTGCCGGTGCGCGCCGTGAGCGCACTGATCGATATCGCGGTGGTCGCCGTCTGCTACCTGCTCGGCCTGATGTTGTGGGCCGCCACGCTGACCCAGTACGACAGCGCGCTGAGCACCGCCGTCCTGCTCATCTTCACGGTGGTGGTGATCGTCGGCTATCCCGTCATCCTGGAAACGACCACCCGCGGCCGTTCGGTCGGCAAGATCGCGATGGGCCTGCGCGTGGTGTCCGACGACGGCGGCCCAGAACGCTTCCGGCAGGCCCTGTTTCGGGCCCTGGCCGCGGTGGTGGAGATCTGGATGCTGTTCGGCAGTCCGGCCGTCATCTGCAGCATCCTGTCGCCGAAGGCCAAACGGATCGGCGACATCTTCGCCGGCACCGTCGTCATCAACGAGCGCGGACCCCGGCTGGGCCCCCCGCCGATGATGCCGCCGTCGCTGGCCTGGTGGGCGGCGTCGCTGCAACTGTCCGGGCTGTCGCCCGGCCAGGCGGAGGTTGCGCGCCAATTCCTCTCGCGGGCACCGCAACTCGATCGCCAGTTACGCCAGCAGATGGCCTACCGCATCGCCGGCGACGTGGTGTCCCGCATCGCCCCACCGCCCCCGCCCGGCGCACCGCCCGAATTGGTCCTCGCCGCCGTGCTCGCCGAACGGCACCGCCGCGAGCTGGCGCGGCTTCGCCCCGCCGCGCCGCCGTGGGGTGCCGCGCCGTGGCCGCCCGGGCCGCCACCGCCGGCCGGATTCTGGCCGGGCGCGGAGGCGCCGCGGCAGCCCCCGCCCAGCGCCGGACCGGGCGGTTTCTCGCCGCCGGGCTGACCGGCCGGGCTAACCGGAGACGCTGGCCGCCATCAGGGCGACGTCGGCGATCAACAGCGCCCACCCGCACAGGGGAACGGCGATGCCGCCGCGGCGCTTCGCGGTGAAGAGCGAGATGACGATGACGACGACGGCGACCGCGGGCGCGCCGTAGAACGCGACCCCGAAATTGATCCCGCCGTGTCCCAGGTTGGGGCAGCTGCGGTCGGCGCAGCCGTCGGTGCTCATCACCGCACCAAGCGCAAAAAGCATCACGATGGCGGCGGCGGGCACCGTGGCCAGCGCCAGGCCCCAGTTGACCCACGGCCAGACGTTGCGTTCGCGTCCGCTGCCGCCCTGACCGGGGCCGGTCGCGGTGGAGGTCCCGCTGCCCGCCGTCAGGTGGGAGTTGTCCGCGTTCATCCCAGAGTTCCTACCCGCCGCCCGTGGGGTGCAAACCGCCCTGGACCATCCGGCCACCGGCCCGGCGGGCGCAGGGTCACGCCATCACCGCAGGTCAGACGGTTCCTCGGTCGGAGCTGCCCGGACTTCGGCACCCGAGCGTTGCATCGCGATAGTTTTCGATATATCGTGATACTTCGAAGCGCACGGTGCGCTTCCCCTTCAGACGTAAGGAAAAGACATGAATCACCCATTCACCCCCCCTGGTGGCCCATTCGCCGGCGGGCCGGGCTTCGGCTTCGGTCCCGACATTCATCGACGCGCCCTGCACGGCGCCCGGCGGCGGGCCCGCCACGAGTTCTTCGAAAACCTCCGCGAGCACGGCCCCGGCCACGACGGCCCCCTGGGCTTCGGTCCCGGATTCGGGCCCGGGTTCGGTCCGGGCTTCGGTCCGGGCTTCGGTTTCGGGCCCGGCGGGCGGCGCGGCGGCTGGCGGCGCGGCCCCGGCCGCGGCAAGCGCGGCGATGTCCGCGCGGCCATCCTGGCGCTGCTGGCCGAGCGGCCGATGCACGGCTACGAGATGATCCAGCAGATCGCCGAACGCAGCAACGGGCTCTGGAAGCCGAGCCCCGGCTCGGTCTACCCCACGCTGCAGCTGCTGACCGACGAGGGCCTGATCACCGCCAGCGAAACCGAGGGCAGCAAGAAGCTCTTCGAGCTGACCGACGAGGGCCGCGCGGCGGCCGAAAAGGTCGAGACCCCGCCGTGGGACGAGATCGCCGAGGGCGCCGACCCGGGTCAGATGAACCTGCGGGCGGCCGTCGGCCAGCTGTTCGGGGCGGTCGCGCAGTCCGCGCACACCGCCACCGCCGAGCAGCAGCAGCGCATCGTCGAAATTCTCAACAACGCGCGGCGCGAGGTCTACGGCATCCTCGGCGAAGACTGAGCCCTCTTGCCGCGAGCGTGCGCAAATGTACGACCGCACCGGCGTGTCGTTGTACAGACACGCACGCTCGCGGCATCGAGGCGCTAGGTGACGTCCACCCAATCCAGGGTCCGCTGCACCGCCTTGCGCCAACCCGCGTATCCGACGGCGCGCTGCTCGTCGGTCCAGGCCGGCGTCCAGCGCTTGTCCTCGTGCCAGTTGGCCCGCAGGTCGGCCGGGTCGGCCCAGAACCCCACCGCCAAACCGGCCGCGTACGCCGCGCCCAGCGCCGTCGTCTCGGCCACCACCGGGCGGACCACGTCGACGCCGAGCACATCGGCCTGGATCTGCATGCACAGGTCGTTGCCGGTGACCCCACCGTCGACCTTCAAAACCTCAAGGTGCACACCGGAATCCGCCGCCATCGCGTCCACCACGTCGCGGCTCTGGTAACAGATCGCCTCCAGCGTCGCGCGGGCCAGGTGTGCGTTGGTGTTGAACCGCGACAACCCGACGATCGCGCCGCGCGCGTCCGATCGCCAGTACGGCGCGAACAACCCGGAAAACGCCGGGACGAAATAGACTCCGCCGTTGTCGGGGACCTGACGCGCCAGCGACTCGCTTTGCGCCGCACCGCTGATGATGCCCAGCTGGTCGCGCAGCCACTGCACGGCCGCGCCCGTGACCGCGATCGAACCCTCGAGCGCATACACGGGTTTGGCGCCGCCGAACTGGTAGCAGACGGTGGTCAGCAGCCCGTTCTTGGACCGCACGATGGTCTCGCCGGTGTTGAGCAGCAAGAAGTTCCCGGTGCCATAGGTGTTCTTCGCCTCGCCCTCGGACAGGCACACCTGGCCGACCATCGCCGCGTGCTGGTCGCCCAGCATGCCGGTGACCGGCACCTCGCCGCCGACCGGCCCGGTCTGCGCGGAGACGCCGTAGGGCTGCGGCGACGACGACGGCGCGATCGCCGGCAGCATCGCGCGCGGGATGGAGAAGAAGGACAACAGCTCGTCATCCCAGTCCAGGGTCTCCAGATCCATCAACATGGTCCGGCCGGCATTGGTCACGTCGGTGACGTGCACGCCGCCGCGCGCGCCCCCGGTCAGATTCCACAACACCCAGGTGTCGGCGGTGCCGAAGAGGGCGTCGCCGCTCTCGGCGGCCTGGCGCACCCCGTCGACGTTGTCCAGGATCCACTGCAGTTTGCCGCCGGAGAAATACGTCGCCGGGGGCAGGCCCGCCTTGCGCCGGATCACCTCCCCGCGACCGTCGCGTTCGGCCGCCGACGCGATCCGATCGGTGCGGGTGTCCTGCCAGACGATCGCGTTGTAATAGGGCCGCCCGGTGCGCCGATTCCACACCAGCGTGGTTTCCCGCTGGTTCGTGATGCCCAGCGCCGCAAGGTGATCGGCGGACAGGTTGGCGCGGTTGAGCACCGACATCAGCACCGAGGAGGTGCGCTCCCAGATCTCGACCGGGTCGTGCTCGACCCAGCCGGCGCGGGGCAGGATCTGTTCGTGCTCGAGCTGGTGGCGGGCCACCTCGGCGCCGTCATGATCGAAGATCATGCACCGGGTGCTGGTGGTTCCCTGATCGATGGCGGCGACGAACTCGGCGGACACGTCAGGAGTCCATCACGGTCCGCCGCGCCCGACAAGCGGCCGGGCAGCTTGCGTTACCGCCGGTAACCCTGTTCCATCGGCGGTGTGGGCGAAGAGGTCAAGCGCACCACGTACAACAGCGCACATCGGCGGGAATACCGGCGGAAGCTCCAGTTGTGCCTGGACGTCTTGGAGACGATGCTGGCCCGGTCGCACTTCGACTCGGCGAAGCCGCTCACCGGCATGGAGATCGAGTGCAACCTCGTCGACGCCGACTATCAGCCGGCCATGTCGAACCGCGATGTGCTGGACGCCATCGGGGATCCGGCGTTCCAGCCGGAATTGGGCGCCTACAACATCGAATTCAACGTGCCGCCCCACGCCCTGCCCGGGCACACCGCGCTGGATCTCGAAGACGAGGTGCGGGCCAGCCTGAACGCCGCCGAGATCAAGGCCGGCGCGGGCGGTGCGCACATCGTGATGATCGGGATCCTGCCCACGCTGATGCCCGAACACCTGGCCACCGGCTGGATGAGCGACTCCCGGCGCTACGCGGCGCTCAACGAGTCGATCTTCACCGCCCGCGGCGACGACATCCCGATCAACATCTCCGGCCCCGAGCCGCTGAGCTGGCAGGCCGTGTCGATCGCGCCCGAATCCGCGTGCACCAGTACCCAATTGCATCTGCAGGTGGCCCCCGAGGCATTCGCCGCGAACTGGAACGCCGCACAGGTGGTGGCCGCCCCGCAGCTGGCGCTGGGCGCCAACTCGCCGTACTTCTTCGGCCACCAGTTGTGGGCCGAGACCCGCATCGAGCTGTTCACCCAGTCCACCGACACCCGGCCCGAGGAGCTCAAATCCCGGGGCGTGCGGCCGCGGGTGTGGTTCGGCGAAGGCTGGATCGACTCGGTGCTCGACCTGTACCGGGAAAATATCCGCTACTTCCCGGCCCTGCTGCCGGAGGTGTCCGACGAGGACCCGGTCGCGGAGCTGGCGGCCGGCCGGGCGCCGCGCCTCCCCGAGCTGCGGCTGCACAACGGCACCGTGTACCGGTGGAACCGGCCGGTCTACGACGTGGTGCAGGGGCGGCCGCACCTGCGGCTGGAGAACCGGGTGCTGCCGGCGGGGCCGACCGTCGTGGACATGCTGGCCAATTCGGCCTTCTTCTACGGGATGCTGCGCCGCCTGTCCGAGGACGACGATCCGCTGTGGGCCGGCATGGATTTCGCTGCCGCGCAAGAGAATTTCCTTGCGGCGGCGCGCGACGGCATCGACGCCCGCCTGCACTGGCCGGGCCGCGGCCAGGTGACGGCGACCGCACTGGTGCTGGACACGTTGCTGCCGATCGCCGACGAGGGGCTGCGCCGCTGGGGGGTGGACGCCGACGTGCGGGACCGCTTCCTCGGGGTGATCGAGGGCCGCGCCAGGACCGGTCGCAACGGCGCCAGCTGGCAGGTGTCCACCGTGCGCGCGCTGGAAGACGGCGGGATGACAAGGCCGGCCGCGCTGGCCGAGATGCTGCGCCGGTACTGCGCGCACATGCACGCCAACGAGCCGGTGCACACCTGGGAGTGCTGAGCGCCGGGTACGTTGAGATCCATGACGGGCGATCAAATCATGGACTGGGACAGCGCATACCGCGAGCAGGCGCACTTCGAGGGGCCGCCGCCGTGGAACATCGGTGAGCCGCAACCCGAACTGGCCGCGCTGGTGGCCGCGGGGAAATTCCACAGCGACGTGCTGGACGCCGGGTGCGGGGTAGCCGAACTGTCGTTGGCGCTGGCCGCCCAGGGCTACACGGTGGTCGGGGTCGACCTCACGCCGACCGCCGTCGCGGCGGCCACCAAGGCAGCCCGGGAGCGGGGCCTGACCACCGCCAGCTTCGAGCAGGCCGACATCACGTCGTTCGGCGGCCACGACGGCCGGTTCTCCACCGTGGTCGATTCCACGCTGTTCCACTCGCTGCCGGTCGAGGGCCGCGACGGCTACCTGAGCTCCATCCACCGCGCGGCCGCGCCGGGGGCCGGCTTGTTCGTGCTGGTGTTCGCCAAGGGCGCGTTTCCCGCCGAGATGGAACCCAAGCCCAACGAGGTCGACGAGGACGAGCTTCGGGCCGCGGTGAGCAAGTACTGGGAGGTCGACGAGATCCGACCGGCCTTCATCCTCTCCAACGTCATCGAGATCCCCGACGCGCCTTTCGAATTCCCGCCGCATCAGCGCGACGAGAAGGGCCGGATGAAGATGCCGGCCTACCTGCTGACGGCGCACAAAGCGGGCTAGGACGACAGGGCCGGTCGCGCCGAAATCGACGTCACCGCGGGCCCTTCTCGCACTTTTGCGCGCCGGTGTCGATCTCTAACCCGACGTCGCCGCGGTCGCGGCGATCAGCGCCTCGGCGAAGGTCTCCACATCGTCGGCCGTGGTGTCGACGTGCGGCGAGATCCGCAGTCGCGGGCCGGCCAGCTCCAGGGGCGCGCGCTGCACGCCGACGTAGGTGGTCAGGATCCGCCGCTCGGCGAGCAGCCAGGACCGCACCGATTGCGGATCGGCGCCGTCGACCGGGGCCAGGGTGGTGATGGCGCTGGGCTCGTCGACCTCTTCGACCACCGCCCAGCCGGCCACGTCGGCCAGCACCCGGCGGCTGGAGGCGCCCAGCGCGGCCAGCCGTGCGCGCACGGCCTGCGGGCCGCACGCCAGGTACTCCCCGAGCGCCAGCGAAAAGCCCACCCGCGCGGCCACATTGGCTTCACCGAACTCCAGCTGCTGGGCCACCGTGAACGAGCCGGCGAGCCAGTCGGGTGCCGCCAGCCTCGGGCGCAGGCCCTCCAGCAGCTCGCGGCGCGCAGCCAGCGCCCCGACCCCGCGCGGCCCGGCGAGCCACTTGCGCGACGACGCATAGGTCACGTCGGCGCCGACCGCGCAATCCACCTGGCCCAGCGCCTGGGCGGCGTCGACCACCAGCGGCAGCCCCAACTCGCGGCACAGCTGCGCGATCATCGACACCGGCTGCACCACCCCGCTGTGGCTGCCCACCGCGGTCAGGTGGACGAAATCGGGCGGATCGGCCTCCAGCTCCAGCGCGGCGTCATCGAGCGCGACCCGGCCATCGGAAAGCGTCGGCAGCAGCCGGCGGTCGAATCCGTGCGCGTTCAGCAGCGCCAGGTTGGGGCCGTATTCGCCGGGCAAGCACGCCACCGTGCGTCGGTCGGCCGGCCACGCGCCCAGCAGCAGGTCGAGCGCGTTCAGGGAGCCGGTGGTGAACACCACCTCGGCGTCGGGCATGCCGGCCAGCGCGGCGAACGCGACCCGCCCGGCGTCCAGCGCGGGCGCGGCCGCCTCCGCCGCGACGTAGCCGCCGACTTCGGATTCGTTGCGGGCGTGCAGGGCGGCGGCCTCGATCACCGCCAGGCTCTGTCGCGAGCAGGCCGCGCTGTCCAGGTGCAGCCCGGCCATCGGCGGGCGGGCCGCCCGCCAACGGGCGGCCAGCGAGTCCCCGACGGTCACTTCACGGCCAGCGACAGCCCGAAATCGCCCGCGGCGTCCGTCCACCACCGGGTGCGGCGCAGCCCCGCCGCGGCCAGTTCGGCGCTCACCCCGTCCGGGCGGAATTTGCACGACACCTCGGTGAGCATCTCCTCACCGGCCGCGAAATCGACGGTCAGGTCGAGCGCGTCCACGCTGACCCGTTGGGGCCGGGCCGCCCGCAACCACATTTCGATGCGCTCCTCTTCGGCGTTCCAGCGCGCCACGTGTTCATACGCCTCGACGTCGAAGTCGGCGTCGAGTTGCCGGTTGATCACCGCCAGCACGTTGCGGTTGAACGCTGCCGTCACCCCCGCCGGGTCGTCGTAGGCCCGCACCAGCCGACCGGTGTCCTTGACCAGATCCGTGCCCAGCAGCAGGCTGTCCCCCGGCCGCATCTGGGCGGACAGGCTCGACAGGAACTCCGCGCGCGGGCCGGCCGTGAGGTTGCCGATCGTCGACCCCAGGAAGGCGAACAGGCGGCGGCCGCCGGTGGGGATCTCGGCGAGGTGTTCCTCGAAATCGCCGCAGACCGCGTTGATTTCGATCCCCGCGTATTCCCGCTGGATCGCCGCCGCCGCGGTCTCCAGGATGCCGGCGTCGACGTCGAAGGGGACGAACCTGCGCAGCGATCCGCGTTGGCGCAGCGCGTCCAGCAGCAGCCGGGTCTTCTCCGACGTTCCGCTGCCCAGCTCCACCAGGGTGTCGGCCTGGCTGGCCCCCGCGATTTCCGCCGACCGCGCGCGCAGGATCTCCGCCTCGGCGCGGGTCGGATAGTACTCGGGCAACCGGGTGATCTGATCGAACAGGTGGCTGCCCAGCGAATCGTAGAACCACTTGGGGGGCAACGACTTCGGCGTCCGGCGCAGGCCGTCCGACACGTCGCGACGTAACGCCCGGTCGGCGGAGTCGGCGGCCAGGTGGTTGGCCAGGGTCAGCGTCATCGTCAACCTTCCGATCGATCCAGCGGGGTCAGCGCGACGCCCGTCGCGGTGACCTCGACGAGGTGGCGGTCCGGCACGTCCTCCCAACCGGAGTCGTTGTCATACGGCTCGCTGGCCAGGACGACACCGTCCGGGCGGCGCAGGATCGACAGGGTGTCTCCCCAGGTGGTGGCCAGCAGGCGAGCGCCGTCGGCGGCCAAGATGTTCAGCCGGGCGTCCGGGTCGGCAGCCGCTATCTCGGTGATCGTCTCGCCGAGCGCGTCGAGGCCGCGGTCGAAGATGGCGGCCGCCAAGAGCGCGCTGTCACAGATCGATTCGGCGCGCGAGGTCGCGGGCAACACGGCGCGGTCGACGACTCCGTTGTGCGACAGCAACCACCGGCCGTCGGTGAAGGGCGCCGTCGCGCTGGCGTCGATCGGCATCCCGACCGTCGCCGATCGCACCGCGGCCACCACGCAGCGGCTGCGCAGGGCAGGGGCCACGGAGTCGAACGACACGTCACCCCACAGCGGTGCCTGGCTACGCCAGCGGCGGGGGCCTTTCGAAGCGCCGTCGAAAAACCCGACGCCCCAGCCGTCGGCGTTGAGCAGCCCGTGCTTCTGCCGGCGCGGGGCATACGACTGCACCCGCAGCCCGCACGGCGGATCCAGCACCAGCGAGGAGACTGTGACGTCGGCCCCGAGCCAACCGAGGTGGCGGCACATCAGGCGAAATCCTCGACGTCCCAAGCCAACCGGACACCGGAGAAGATCTGGCGCCGGATCGGATGGTCCCAGTTGCGAAAGCTCGGCCGCAGGATCGCGGGCTCCACGGCCCACGAGCCGCCGCGCAGCACCCGGTAGTCGCCGTCGAAGAAGGGCTGCGAGTAGCGCTCGTAGATCATCGGAACGAACCCCGGCCACGGCCGCAGCGGCGAACAGGTCCACTCCCACACGTCGCCGAGCATCTGCTCCGCCCCGTACGCCGAGGCGCCGGCCGGGTACGCCCCGACGGGCGCCGGGCGCAGCCCGGCGCCGCCCAGGTTGGCGAGGGCGTCGGTCGGCGGCTGCGCCCCCCACGGGTAGCGGCGCCGGCTCTCGGTGGCCGGATCCCACGCACAGGCCTTCTCCCATTCCGCCTCGGTGGGCAGCCGCGCGCCCGCCCATGCGGCGTAGGCCTCGGCCTCGAAGTAGGTGACATGCTGCACCGGTTCGTCGGCGGGAATGTCCTCGACGTGACCGAACCGGGTGCGCGTCCGTCCGTCCGGACCCCAGAACTGCGGCGCGGTCAGGCCCGCGCGCCGGCGGTGCTCCCAACCGCGCTCGGACCACCACCGCGGATCGGAGTAGCCGCCGTCCTCGATGAAGTGCCGCCATTCCCCGTTGGTCACCGGGACCCGGCCGATGCGAAACGCGGGCAGTTCCACGACGTGTGCGGGATGCTCGTTGTCCAGCGAGTAGGGCTCGCTGACCGCGTCCACGCCCAGCACGAACGGGCCGGCGGGCACCAGCACCGAGCTGCCGGCCAGGCCGGGCCGACCGGCCGGCAACGCCGCGGTGTCGCGCAGCAGTGGCGCGCCGCTGCGCAGGTTCAGCGCCTGCAACATGGTCTCGTCGTGCTGATTTTCGTGGCTGATCACCATCGCGTAGACGAAGCTGTCGGCGTCGTCGGGCAGGGCGTCCAGGGCGTCGAGCGCGGCCGACCGCACGGTCTGGCAGTACGACCGCGCCCGGTCCGGGGGCAGCAGCGGCAAGTCGACCCGGCTGGCCCGCGAGTGCACGAAGGCGTCGTAGAGCCCCTCGACGGCCGGGGGCAGCATGCCCGGCCGGCCGGGGTCGCCGCCACGCAGCAGCCACAGCTCCTCTTGCTGACCGATGTGCGCCAGGTCCCACACCAGGGGGCTCATCAGCGGGTCGTATTGCCGGTACAGTTCGGCGTCGTCGAAGTCGCACAACCGCAACGTCCGCGCCCGCGCCCGCGCCAGATCGTCGGCAAGACCCGCCCGGCAGGACGATCGCAATCGCGGCGCGGCGGGCACTCCCCAGCTCCGCGGGGACCCCACCCGCTTGCGGGGGACCGGCCGCAGCGGGTCGGAATCATCAGCGGAAGTCACAGCCCCCCTTGCGCCCGCCGCGCCACCGTGGGCGCGATGCCGTGCCGGATCACCTGGTCGGAGAAGTCGTCGCCGGGGCACCGGCCCCGCTCCACGGCGTCGACCAGCCGCTGCATCGGGCCGCCGAGTTCCGGCGGTGCCAGCTCGGCGGCGACGGCCACGCACCGGTTGGCCGCGGCGTAGAGCCGCCGGTCCCGCAGACCGGCCTGGGCCGCGGCATCCCAGGCGGTGGCCACCGGTTCGACCGCCTCGGCCGCGACGCCGGCCGCGACCGGGTCGTCGAGCAGGGTCACCAGGGTGAACACCAGGGCCGGCCAGAAGAGGTCCGGCGCGCTGTCGAGATAGCGGATTTCCAGCCACTGCCTCGGCCGCACCGGCGGAAACAGGGTGGTCAGGTGGTATTCGAGGTCGGCGATCGTGGGACGGCGATCGCCCAGCAGCACCCGGCCGTCCACCCAGTCGGCGAACGGCACCCAATGCGTGACCGCGACGGCGTCCGGGGAGTTGACCAGCATCACCGGGGCCTTCAGCGCGTAGCGCGCCCAGTCGGTGCCCGGATCGTCACCGCTGACCCCCAGGATGGGGCCGCACCGCGCCGAGTCCATCTGGCCCCAAACC
Organism: Mycobacterium europaeum; assembly: GCF_034555895.2. Taxonomy (NCBI): domain Bacteria; kingdom Bacillati; phylum Actinomycetota; class Actinomycetes; order Mycobacteriales; family Mycobacteriaceae; genus Mycobacterium; species Mycobacterium europaeum. Next base: position 5,204,205 of record NZ_CP157315.1, on the reverse strand, counting down.
CACTGCCGGGTGGAGACCCAGCCGGTGAACTCGCCGCGCAGCATCGGGGAGTTCGCGGCCATCGCGATCATGGTGGGTCCCAGCGCGTGCGCCAGCCGTACCCGGTCCGCCCAGCCGGCCCGCGGACCGGCGTCCAGGTTGACCTGGATGGAGGCGGTGGACGTCATCATCGCGGCGCCCGCCGTACCGGAGCGGCTGGACGCGAAGAACTGCTCCATGGCGCGGTAGCGCGCGCCGGGGTTGATGCGCTTGGGCGGCCGCAGCGGGTCCGCCCCGAGGAAGACCAGCCCCAGGCCGGCGTCGGCGAACGCCGACCGCAGCACGCCCTGGTCGCCGCGCATCGCGTCGATGGCGGCCACCACCCCGTCGGCCGGCGGGCCGGACAGCTCCACCGCACCGCCGGGCTCCACGGTCACGCGGCTGCCGCCGGGCAACGCCGGTAGCCGCTCCAGCACGCGGGCGATCTCGCGCCAGGCGGGCCGGCGATGCGGGTCGGACGGGTCGTGGCAATGAGCTTCCAACTCCAGGCCCACCCGGCCCAGCGGGCCGTCCACCAGGCAGCCCTCGGCGATGTAGTGCGCGGCGGCCTTGGAATCGGCCATCTCGGAGCCCGCGGTAGTGATGGCGGCAAACGTCATATCACTATCCCTTCGGGCCTGGGCCAGCCTGAGCACGCGACTGCGGACCACTTCCCTGCACAGCTAAGGCAACGGTAACCGCCACTACTTCATCTAACAGATGGCCCCGACATATTCCCGTTCGCGCCCGATCTCAAGCATGCCCATGCGGGCCGCGGAAGCCGGGTCACTGACCGAGCGCGTTCTGCATCGCACCGGCCAGCACGTTGACCGCCGGCCCGGCGTTGCCAGACTGGCAGACCTTGGCCTGCAGCAATACATTTTCGCGCAGCCTGGTTTGATTGAAGCAGCGCCGATCGGTGCCGGCTTCTTGCTTGGTCCAGTTCGCGTCGGCGGGTCCCGGCGGGCCGCCGTCGAACGTCCACACCTGGGTGACGCCGTTGTCCAGGTGCATCGCGGTGGTCTGGCCCGAGCAGCCCACCGTTCGGTCCACCAGGCGATGGAAGGCACGGTCGGCGGCGTCGTTGGTGGCAAACACCCCGACGGCCTGCTTGACGAAGTGGGTCTGGTCGTTGGCCGATGTCTGGGTGACGGCGCCGTTGAACGACGCCAGGTCGGGGTCGTTGTACACCTCGGGCAATCCGATGTCGGCCCAGTTGTTGCACACCGGGACGTCCACCCAGTCGCCCTGCACCGGTTCGGTGAACACCGACTCCCAGCCCATGGGTCCGCCGACGATGTTGCCGACCGAGCCCTTACCCAGGACCGCGTAGTTGACCACCCCCGGGTCCGACGGGTGCGCGGCCGCAACCGGGAGCGCGACCGCGCCCCCGATGGCCAGGCCGATGGTGATCGCCGCCGCGCGAACCCGCATCGTCATTCAAACGATCATGCCAGGCACGCGGCCGGGCGGTCAGCCCCCGTTGGCCCGGACGCCCTCCTCGACCAACTTGGCGAGGTCGGGGTCGACGTTGCGCCAGTACTCGAACACCCGCGACAGCACCGGCTCCTTCACGCCCTTCGAGACGTGTCCAATGATGTTGTGCGCCAAGCGGTCCCGGGCCGCGTCGTCGAGAACCTCGCGGACCATGGTGCCGGCCTGGCCCCAGTCGTCGTCCTCGGGGTGCAGCGTGTACGCGGCGCGGACCATGTCGCCGTCGGCGTGCCAGCGCACCTCGGCGGCGCGGGCCGGGTCGGCGTGCGGGCCACCGTAGGAGTTCGGCGCATAGACGGGGTCGGAGGCGTTCTTCACCCGCATCGCCCCGTCCTTGGAGTAGCTGTTTACCTCGACCTTCGGCTCGTTGACCGGGATCTGCCGGTAGTTGGTCCCCAGCCGGGCGCGGTGCGCGTCAGAGTAGGAGAACCCGCGGGCCTGCAACATCTTGTCGGGGCTCAGCCCGGTGCCGGGCACGGTGTTGTTCGGCTCGAAGGCCGCCTGCTCGATCTCGGTGTGATAGTCGGTGACGTTGCGGTTCAGCGTCATCTTGCCGACGTCGATCAACGGGTAGTCGGCGTGCGGCCACACCTTGGTCAGGTCGAACGGGTTGAACCGGTAGCTCTTGGCCTCCTCGTACGGCATGATCTGCATCTTCAGCGTCCAGCTCGGGTGGTCGCCGCGCTCGATCGCCTCGTAGAGGTCGCGCTGGTGGTAGTCGCCGTCCTCGCCGGCCAGCCGGTCGGCGTCCTCCTGGGTCAGGAAGTCGATGCCCTGCTCGGTGATGAAGTGGTACTTCACCCAGAAGATCTCGCCCGCGGCGTTGATCCAGCTGTAAGTGTGACTGCTGTAGCCGTTCATGTGCCGCCACGTCTTGGGAATACCGCGGTCACCCATCAGCCAGGTCACCTGGTGCGCCGACTCCGGCGAGAGCGTCCAGAAGTCCCACTGCATGTTGTGGTCGCGCAGGTTCGTGGCCTGCATGCGCTTTTGCGACCGGATGAAGTGCTGGAACTTCAGCGGGTCCCGCATGAAGAAGACCGGCGTGTTGTTGCCGACCAGGTCGAAGTTGCCCTCGCTGGTGTAGAACTTCAGCGCGAAGCCGCGGGGGTCGCGCCAGGTGTCCGGGCTGCCGCGCTCGCCGGCGACGGTGGAGAACCGGGCCAGCATGTCCGTCTTGGTGCCGGGCTGGAAGACCGCGGCCCTGGTGTACTTGCTGACGTCGTTGGTGACCTCGAAGGTGCCGAAGGCGCCGCCGCCCTTGGCGTGCGGCTGCCGCTCCGGGATGCGTTCCCGGTTGAACTGGGCCATCTGCTCGATCAGGTAGTGGTCCTGCAGCAGGATGGGGCCGTCGGGGCCGACGGTCAACGACTGGTCGTCGCTGGGTGCAGCGATGCCGGCGTCAGTGGTGGTGAAACGCTCCGTCATGTCGCTATCTCCTCGATTGCTGGGCTGACGCGCTCATGGGGTGTTACGGGCGCGGCGCGGGCGTGCTCGGCGTCGGGCTTGCCGACGGCCCACCGGGGCCGCTCACGCCGGGACCGCCCCCGGGGCCGCCGGGTCCACCCGGGCCACCGGGCGGCATCGGGACGATCAGCGCCGGGCCGCCGGAATTCCACGGGCCGCCAGGGCCGGGACCGCCGGACCCCCACGGCCCGGGGCCGGGACCGGGGCCCCACGGGCCGGTACCGGGACCGGGCCCCCACGGGCCGTTGCCCGGGCCGGGTCCGCCCGGGCCGCCACCAGGTGTGAACATCTGGCCGTGGTGGTAGTGGCAGTGGTGGTAGTGACCGAACAAAAAGGCACCGGCGAAGAACACGGTGGAGATGATGAAGACGATTCCGGCGACGATGACCACCCATGCGGCGGCCGTATAGAGCCGCGGGGGCTTCACCCGCTCGGGGCGCGGCGGCGGGGGTGGCACGGGTGCGGCGGTCGGCGGGGGCGGCGGCGGTTCGGGTGTCTCGCTCATGCCTTGAATCATGCCCAGGGGCGCGGCGGCCGTAACAGGTTCGGGACCACAAACTTGCTGTGAATCCGGAGCCGGCGCTGACTGAACGACGGGCAGCCCGGTGCTCTGCCGAGCACCGGGCTGCTGGTTGTTCGGTGAAGGGTTGGACTACCGGCCCGGGGCGACCGACGACGGGATCTGGCTGGGCCCGGGGGCGCCGGGGGTCGCCGACGCGGGCCCGCCCTGCTGGATGCCGGCCGGTCCGCCGGCACCCGGGCCGCCCGGACCGCCCATGCGGTGCGGGTGCATGAACGCCGCGTGGTGCTTGTGGTGGTGGCCGCCGTGGTGGCCGCCGCGGTGGCCGAGGATGAAGCCGGTGAAGAACACGACCGCGACGATGAACACGATCCCGGCGACGATGGCGACCCACGCGGCGAGTTGGAAGACCCGCGGGGCCCGGTATGCCGCCGCGGCTTCCGCGGCGGCCGGTGCGGTGGCGGTGGAGGACCGCGCGATGGGGGTTTCGGATGTTTCACTCATGAGACAAATGATGAAGCCGTTAACACCAGTTGCGGCTATGCGCTCCTTATGTAGCAGCTGTGAGCGCAAGGGGCCCACCGCTCGGCTTCGCCGGGCCGAATGGATCAAACCGGGCCGATTCGCAATCCGTAGAAATCGGCGCGTACCAGCCCCCCGTCGGTGACTTAGGATGGCACGTGGTAGCGGCCGGCGCGCCACTGCACCGCTCGCATGACCGGCACAACGAGAGGAACGGTCGGTGGGTGCAATGTATTTGGCCGCCGTCAGGCAAGGCGGAGAGCAAGCACCCCGGCGTCACCGGCTGCCGAAGGCGCTCCCCAGGACATGACCCAGCCGGCCAGGGTCGCTGCAGCACAAGGAGATTGAGCCGATATGACGCAGACGCTGAACGTCGAATATCAGGAACTCATCGCGCGCGCTGAAGAACTCGAGCAACCGCTGCCAACCGTCCCGTCCACCAATCCGCAAGGCCCCTGCAACCTTTCGTTCATCCACGATACCGCTGCACGACTCGCATTCACCGCCGACACGTTTCGGATGTACCTCAAAGGGTGCGAACGGGAATGGAAGAGTCTGGCGAAATCGCTGAGGAACGCGGCAAAGGCCTATGAAGAGGTCGACACCGGGGCCGCGGAGGACATCGACAAGATCCTGACCGACGGCTCTTCCGCCGCGGCCATGGCGCCGGTGCAAGTGGTCGCGGAGGAGGAGCCGTGGTCACCGCCCCCACCCGCGGCCGCGGCGGCGCCGTTCGAATACCCCTATTACGAAGTCAGACGGGCGGCGGCGGACATCGAGTCCGGTGACCAGGGAACCGCATTCAGGGCGTTTGCGCAGGAATGGGAGTCGTTCCAACGGGCGCTTCGGGAGCAAACGAATCGGTTCCGGCTCTTCAATAGCTGGGAGGGTGAGGCGACGGCGCAGGTCGAGCAGAATTTCCAGCGGCAAAAGGAGTGGATCTACTCGATGGCGAAATTGTGCGGTGACCTCGCGCAGCAGGCCAACAGGGTCGTCGACGTGCACAAGAAGGCCACCGCCACCACCGGGTACAACAACCAGCACGCCCTTGATGGCGCGCACCCCACGTCCTATGAAATATCGCAGTGCGATTATTGGTACAGGCGCTACATGGAATCCAACAATCAGTACTACGTGACCGTCACCATTCAATGGTATGAGAAGCTGCAGGCAACCTCGGAATCGGCGCTGAAGTATTACGTTCAGTATGCGAACTTGCCGTTGAAGGCGCTCACCCCGGATACGCCTCCCAAGGCGACGGTCATCAAGCCGCCCGACAAAACGCCAAAGCCCAACCCGGGCGATCCCAACGCGGAAAATCCCAACCCGGATGATCCCGACGCGAGTCCCAAGCCGGAACCGAAGCCCACCCCGGGCGGCGGGACGCCCACCCCGGGCGGCGGGACGCCCACCCCGGGCGGCGGGACGCCCACCCCCGCGCAGATCGGTCAGCTTGCGGGCAACATTTCGCAAGGTATGCAGGGCTTTTCCGAAGGGATGCAGGGCGCTACGCAGGGGGTGCAGGGCATCATGCAGGGCATCCAGGGCTTCGCGCAGGGCGGCGGCTCGATGCCGGCTTCACTCGCCTCGGACACCACCGCGATCGACCCGCAAGCGGACGCGGAAAACAAGGACGACGACAAGAAGGACGACGAGGAAACGCAGGACCAGGCGACACTCGTCGACGGCGCCGCCGCGGGCGATCAGGCTTCCGGGGCCGCCCCCACCGCGCCACCGGCTGCCGGCGGCCAGGCGGGGGCGGCGCCTTCGGAAGTGGTGCTCTGACAAGGCCGCGGCGAGCGGGCGCCGGTTCGTCGGGTCGGCAGGATCACGGTTTGAACGGATTCACCGCGAACTGGATGACCCGGTAGGGCGCCGCGACCCGGGCCCGAGTGTCCCACTGGCTCACGAAGATTCGCAGCTCGTCGAGGGTGGAGCCGGGCGAGATGTACCCGCCGTACGGTTGGGCGAGCCGGTTGTCGTAGGGCGGCGGCAGGCTCTCCGCGGGATCCGGCCACTCGTCGTGCTGCACCACCGTGGTCACCGGGGCGTCGCCCAGCCCGGTCGGGTCGTCGGCGACGCGGACCTCCATGTTGCCGGTGACCGAGTTGAAATACGACAGCACGGCCTTGCCGTCGATCTGCCGGATGCACAGCTCGCCGACGGCGTCCGGCCACAGCGGGGTGGGCGGCCTGCCCCAGCCGCCGTGCGGGCCGGCCGCCCAGCCCTGCCACCGGGACCGGTCGGTGAACGCCTGCGGGGTGGCCCGATACAGCACGACGGGGTCGCGGCGGGTGAAGCTGTCCGCCACGATGTACACCCACCCGGTGGGCGAGTCCGGGGTGGGGATCGGGTCGTAGTAGCCGCTGATCTGGGTCTGCGAGCCGCCCTGATAGGAGGCGGGTCGCCGCGATCCGGCGATGGTCTGCCACCCCGCCCGCGCCGGCTCGGCCGTCACCAGCCGTGAGCTTTGCGGCTCCAGGTTCTTCGTCGTCGTCACCATCACGTAGTTGCGCCGGTTGATCTGCACCACCCCGGCGGGCAGCTGCGAGGCGCCCGGCGGGGCCGGGTCGGCCAGCAGCGGATGGCTGATCCCGGTGACGCCGGTGTAGCGCACGCCGGCCGGGTCGTCGACGGACGCGGTGTCCACGTGCAGCGCCACCGGGGCGTACCAGCCGCCGAACCCCACCCCCTGCCCGGCGAAGCTGTCGCCGCACACCTGCAACAGTTCGGTGGGGAACTCCACGAACTCACACAGGTCCGTGGCGCCGATGCCGTAGTCCCCGGTGGGGGTGCCGGTGCCGGCCGTGGGGCCGATCCGCAACACCTGACCGGGTGCCAGCGGACCCACGATGGGCTCGGGGGCCGGCGCCGGCGGGTCGGCGCGGGCAAGCCAACACCATTGCGGCGCAAGCAGAGTCAGTGCAAGCGAGCACCGCGCGACCAGTCGGGCAGGCGCGGTGCTCACCCGCGGATCACAGCTGGGCGGCCAGCAGCTCGGCGATCTGGATGGTGTTCAGCGCCGCCCCCTTGCGCAGATTGTCCCCGGACACGAACAGGGCCAGGCCGCGCCCGTCGGGCACGCCCGGGTCGCGCCGGATGCGGCCGACCAGCGACTCGTCGACGCCGGCGGCCGCCAACGGGGTCGGCACGTCGACCACCTTGACCCCGGGCGCGCCGTCGAGCAGTTCGCGGGCGCGTTCGGGCGACAGCGGCCGGGCGAATTCGGCGTTGATCGACAGCGAGTGCCCGGTGAACACCGGCACCCGCACACACGTACCGCTGACCGCCAGCTCGGGGATGCCGAGAATCTTGCGGCTCTCGTGCCGCAGCTTCTGGTCCTCGTCGGTCTCGCCGGAGCCGTCGTCCACCAGCGAGCCGGCCAGCGGCACCACGTTGAACGCGATCGGCGCCACATAGGTCTTGGGCGCGGGGAAGGCGACCGCGGAGCCGTCGTGCACCAACCGCTCGGCGTCGTCGATGACCGCGCGCGCCTGCGTCGCCAGCTCCTCGACCCCGGCCAGACCGCTGCCCGACACCGCCTGGTAGCTCGAAACCACCAGCCGGGTCAGCCCGGCCTCGTCGTGCAGCACCTTGAGCACCGGCATGGCGGCCATCGTGGTGCAGTTCGGGTTGGCAATGATGCCCTTGGGTCTGCGGTGCGCGTCCCGCTCGAAGTTCACCTCGGACACCACCAACGGCACGTCGGGGTCCTTGCGCCACGCCGACGAGTTGTCGATCACCGTCACCCCGGCCGCGGCGAACCGCGGCGCCTGCACCAGCGACATGGTCTTGCCGGCGGAGAACAACGCGATGTCCAGCCCGGCCGGGTCCGCCGTCGCCGCGTCCTCGACCTCGATCTCCTGACCGCGGAACTCGAGCTTGCGCCCCCGGGAGCGGGAGGACGCGAAGAACCGCACCGACGTGGCGGGAAAGTCGCGCTCGTCGAGCAATCTGCGCATCACCTGGCCCACCTGGCCGGTGGCGCCCACCACGCCTATCGCAACCATCTACCTGCCCGTCCCCGCGTACACCGTCGCCGACTCGTCGCCGCCGAGCCCGAACGCCTCGTGCAACGCCACGACGGCCTTGTCTAGTTCGGTGTCGCGGCACAGCACCGAGATGCGGATCTCGGAGGTGGAGATCAGCTCGATGTTGACGCCGACCTCGGCCAGGGCTTCACAGAAGGTCGCGGTGACGCCGGGGTGGCTGCGCATGCCCGCGCCGATCAGCGACACCTTGCCGATGTGGTCGTCGTACAGCAGCTGGCTGAACCCGATCTCGTCCTTGAGTGCATCCAGCTTGGCCACCGCCGTGGGCCCGCTGTCCCGCGAGCAGGTGAAGGTGATGTCGGTCTTGCCGTCCTCGATCTTGGAGACGTTCTGCAGCACCATGTCGATGTTGACCTCGGCGTCGGCGACGGCCCGGAAGACGCGCGCCGCGTAGCCGGGGATGTCGGGGATGCCGACGACGGTCACCTTGGCCTCGCTGCGGTCGTGCGCGACTCCGGTCAGGATGGGGTCTTCCATTGGCTTGTCCTTGATCGATCCGACGACGACGGTGCCCGGCTTGTCCGAGTACGACGAGCGGACGTGCACCGGAATGTTGTACCGGCGGGCGTATTCCACGCAGCGCAGCATCAGCACCTTGGCGCCGCACGCCGCCATTTCGAGCATCTCCTCGAAGGTCACGGTGTCCAGCCGGCGCGCGTTGTGCACGATCCGCGGGTCCGCGGTGAAGATGCCGTCCACGTCGGTGTAGATCTCGCAGACGTCGGCGTGCAGTGCGGCGGCCAGCGCCACGGCGGTGGTGTCCGAGCCACCGCGGCCCAGCGTGGTGACGTCGCGGGTGTCCTGGCTGACGCCCTGGAACCCGGCGACCAGCACGATGCGCCCCTCCTCGAGCGCCTCCTGCAGCCGGCCCGGAGTGACCTCGATGATCTTGGCGTTGCCGTGCGTGCCGGTGGTGATCACGCCGGCCTGCGAGCCGGTGAACGAGCGCGCCTGCGCGCCCAGCGACTCGATCGCCATGGCCACCAGAGCGTTGGAGATGCGCTCGCCGGCGGTCAGCAGCATGTCGAGTTCGCGCGGCGGCGGGGCCGGGCACACCTGCTGGGCCAGATCCATCAGGTCGTCGGTGGTGTCGCCCATCGCGGAGACCACCACGACGACGTCGTTGCCCTGCTTCTTGGTCGCGACGATGCGCTCGGCGACGCGGCGGATCCGATCGGCATCGGCCACCGAGGATCCGCCGTACTTTTGCACGACGAGCGCCACTGTTGGTCTTCCTGTCTTCTGAGTCTCTGCGCTGATTGCGCGTTAAGTCCACAACAGAATACGTGCCTGCCCATCCGGGTTTTTGGCGCTGTCTGCGGGTACCGCTTGAATCGAGTCTGAGCTGGAGGCCCGGTGTGTGAGTTCAGGGCGGGGCTTTCGCGATTCCCCCGCCCCGGACTCACCCGCAAAGCCGTCGTCGCACACTCGGCGCCGGGGATTCCCAGCCAGCTTCCGCGCAATTTTTACCCGAGCGCCAAAAGCGGTAGAGTTGCCGACGTGCAGCGGGTGCTCCTCCTCGGACGCCGCGACGGGGTCTGATCCAGACCGGCCTCCCGTCGCGGGTGTTCGCGATGCGCCGGTCTGAGGTTCCTTCTGACACCCCCGGAGCAAACACCGTGACTTCCAACCCCGACGCCTACACCTCGGCGCGAAACATCACCAAACCCGCGGGACCGCCGCGGCCGGGCCAGCCCGCCTGGAATCCTCAGCGGGGCTCGGCGATGCCGGTCAACCGGTACCGGTCCTTCGCCGAAGAGGTCGAGCCCATCCGGCTGCCCGACCGCACCTGGCCCGACCGGGTCATCGACCGCCCGCCACTGTGGTGCGCGGTGGACCTGCGCGACGGCAACCAGGCGCTGATCGACCCGATGAGCCCGACCCGCAAGCGCCGCATGTTCGACCTGCTGGTGCGCATGGGCTACAAGGAGATCGAGGTCGGATTCCCCTCGGCCAGCCAGACCGACTTCGACTTCGTGCGCGAGATCATCACCGACGGCGCCATCCCCGACGACGTCACCATCCAGGTGCTGACCCAGTGCCGTCCCGAACTCATCGAGCGCACGTTCGCGGCGTGCGACGGCGCTCCGCGGGCCATCGTGCACTTCTACAACTCGACGTCAATCCTGCAGCGCCGCGTGGTGTTTCGCGCCGACCGGGCCGCGGTGCAGGCGATCGCCACCGAAGGCGCCCGCAAGTGCGTCGAGGAAGCCGCCAAATACCCTGGCACACAATGGCGTTTCGAATATTCGCCGGAGTCCTACACCGGCACCGAGCTCGAGTACGCCAGGCAGGTGTGCGACGCCGTCGGCGAGATCATCGCGCCGACCCCGGAAAACCCGATCATCTTCAACCTGCCCGCCACGGTCGAGATGGCTACTCCCAACGTCTATGCCGACTCGATCGAGTGGATGAGCCGCAACCTGGCGCGTCGCGACTCCGTCATCTTGAGCCTGCATCCGCACAACGACCGCGGAACCGCCGTCGCCGCAGCCGAATTGGGATACCAGGCGGGCGCCGACCGGATCGAGGGCTGCCTGTTCGGCAACGGCGAGCGCACCGGCAACGTGTGCCTGGTGACGTTGGGGCTCAACCTGTTCTCCCGCGGCGTGGACCCGCAGATCGACTTCTCCAACATCGACGAGATCCGCCGCACCGTGGAGTACTGCAACCAGCTGCCGGTGCACGAGCGTCACCCCTACGGCGGGGACCTGGTCTACACCGCCTTCTCCGGCAGCCACCAGGACGCCATCAACAAGGGCCTGGACCAGATGAAGATCGACGCGGACGCGGCGGACACCGATGTCGACGACATGCTCTGGCAGGTGCCCTACCTGCCGATCGACCCCAAGGACGTCGGGCGCACCTACGAGGCGGTGATCCGGGTCAACTCGCAGTCCGGCAAGGGCGGGGTGGCCTACATCATGAAGTCCGACCACGGCCTGGCGCTGCCCCGGCGGCTTCAGATCGAGTTCTCCCAGGTGGTCCAGAAGATCACCGAGGGCGAGGGCGGCGAGGTCTCGCCGAAGGAGATGTGGGACGCCTTCTACGACGAGTACCTGGCGCCGGTGTGGCCGCTGGAGCGGATGAAGCAGCGGGTCGAGGCGTCGGAGGAGGACAGCGGCAACACCACGATCGCGGCGACCGTGAAGGTCAACGGCGTGGAGTCCGAGATCAGCGGCGCCGGCAACGGCCCGCTGGCGGCGTTCGTCCACGCGCTGGGCGACGTGGGGTTCGACGTCGCGGTCCTGGACTACTCCGAGCACGCGATGAGCGCCGGCGACGACGCGCAGGCCGCCGCGTACGTGGAGGCGTCGGTCAACGGCCGCACGGTGTGGGGCGTCGGCATCGCGCCGTCGATCACCACCGCATCACTGCGGGCGGTCGTGTCGGCGGTCAACCGCGCATCGCGCTAACGCCGATCAGCAAGCGCGGCGCTGGCGCCGGGCGTCGGCACCATCCGGCCTAGGCGGTCAGAACAGCGCGAGCTGCTGATCCACCGCGGTGGTGTCGGTGAATTCCTCCATGCTGGTACCGCCGACGACGGCACGGATGCAGTCCAGGAACTCCGCGTCGGAGAGCACCGGGATGCCCAACTGCCGAGCCAGATAGCCCTTGCCCTGGTCCGGGGCGGGGTGGTTGCAGACCACCAGCGAGGTCTCCCCGTCGACCGCGTCGCTGTAGGCCAACCCGGCATGCAGGATCCGCTCCACGAGCTCGTCGTGGGTGCGCCCCACCTCGGCCGCCAGCGCCACTCGCATGCCCTGCACCAGCGGCCTGCCAGACACGTAATGGCCGGGGTTGAGATACGGGCAGGGCATCCGGGATGCCAGCACCTTCAACGGGCGCAGCTCGTCGTGGGTGACGCGGCCGTTCGGCCACCGGCGCCGGGTCACCGGACGCACGGGCAGCCAGACGTCGCGTTCACGCGCCCGCTCGAGCGCCGAGGCCAGCACACCGGTCAGCACCAGCGCGTCGTCGAAGGCGTCGTGCGGCCGTTCCTGGGTCACGCCCCAGTGCGCCGCCAGCGTCTCCAACCGCAGGTTGTCGATGCCGAGGTCCAACCGCCGCGCGAGCTCGACCGTGCACATCACCGAGTCGATGGGCAATTCGGCCTCGGCGAGCTCGGCTTCGGCGGCCAGGAACGCGTAGTCGAACGCGACGTTGTGGGCCACCAGCGTGCGGCCGTCCAGCACCTTGACGACGTCGTCGACGACGTCGGCGAACTGCGGCTGGTCTTCCAGCATGGCGGCGGTCAGGCCGTGCACGTGGGTGGGACCCGGGTCCACGCCGGGGTTGAGCAGGCTGACGACGGACTGCTCGACGCGACCGTCGGAGTCGAGGCCGAGCACCGCGAGGCTGATGACCCGCGCCTGCCCCGGCCGGAAGCCCGACGTCTCGACGTCGATGACGGCCCAGCCCCCGACCGGCTCGCTGGCCGGCCGACCCCAGGACATGCCGTTCATGAGTTGAGGATGGCACGTCCGACCGACATCGCCTGGTCGCTGCACATCGTGTCGGCCGCTGAATTCGATGAGGGCGACCCGCAGCGCCCGGCGCTCTGCGCCGCGCTTGCGATCGCCCTTAAACTGCCCGGGTGATCACCACCCGCGCACGTCTCGCCCTCGCCGCGGGAGCGAGCGCGCGTTGGGCGTCGCGGGTGACCGGACGCGGGGCCGGGGCGATGATCGGCGGGCTGATCGCCATGACCCTGGACCGATCGGTGCTGCGCCAGCTCGCGGCCGGACGGCGCACCGTCGTCGTCACCGGCACCAACGGCAAGTCGACGACCACCCGGATGACCGCGGCGGCGCTGGGCACGCTGGGGCCGGTGGCTACCAACGCCGAGGGCGCCAACATGGACGCCGGCCTGGTCGCGGCGCTGGCCGCCAACCGCGAGGCACCGCTGGCGGCCCTGGAAGTCGACGAGATGCACGTGCCGCACGTGTCGGATGCCGTCGAGCCCGCGGTCGTCGTGCTGCTCAACCTGTCGCGCGACCAGTTGGACCGCGTCGGCGAGATCAACGTCATCGAGCGCACGCTGCGGGCCGGGTTGGCGCGGCACCCGTCGGCGGTCGTCGTCGCCAACTGCGACGACGTGCTCATGACGTCGGCGGCCTACGACAGCCCGAACGTGGTGTGGGTGGCCGCGGGCGGCTCGTGGGCGAACGATTCGGTCAGCTGCCCGCGCAGCGGCGAGGTCATCGTCCGCGACCCCTCAATAAAGGGAGGCCACTGGTTTTCCACCGGAGCGGACTTCAAGCGGCCCAGCCCCCAGTGGTGGTTCGACGACGAGAAGCTGTACGGGCCCGACGGGCTGGCCCTGCCGATGCGGCTGGCGCTGCCGGGCGCGGTCAACCGCGGCAACGCCGCGCAGGCCGTCGCCGCGGCCGTGGCGCTGGACGCGGACCCCGCCAAGGCCGTCGCGGCCGTCAGCCGGGTCGACGAGGTCGCCGGGCGCTACCGGACCGTCCGCATCGGTGACCACGAGGTGCGCATCCTGCTGGCCAAGAACCCCGCCGGCTGGCAGGAGGCGCTGTCGATGGTCGACAAGCAGGCGGCCGGCGTGGTCATCGCGGTGAACGGCCAGGTCCCCGACGGCGAGGACCTGTCCTGGCTGTGGGACGTGCGCTTCGAGCATCTCGCTGGTGAGCCTCGTGCGTCACGAGGCGAATCCGGCGAGGAACGGCAGCGCGAGAAGACCCGGGTGGTCGCCGCCGGCGAGCGGGGCACCGACCTCGCGGTGCGCCTGGGATACGCCGGCGTGGACCACACCCTGGTGCACGACACCCTGGCGGCCGTCGCGTCCTGCCCGCCGGGGCGGGTCGAGGTCGTCGCCAACTACACCGCGTTCCTCCAGCTGCAACGGGCATTGGCGCGCCATGGCTGACTCGACCGTGCGCATCGGGCTGGTGCTGCCCGACGTGATGGGCACCTACGGCGACGGCGGCAACGCGCTGGTGCTGCGCCAGCGGCTGCGGCTGCGGGGCATCGCCGCCGACATCGTCGAGATCACGCTGGCCGACCCGGTGCCGGAGTCGCTGGACCTCTACACCCTGGGCGGGGCGGAGGACTACGCGCAGCGGCTGGCCACCAAGCACCTGATCAAGCATCCGGGGCTGCAGCGCGCCGCGGAGCGGGGGGCGCCCGTGCTGGCGATCTGCGCCGCCGTGCAGGTGCTGGGGCAGTGGTACGAGACGTCGGCGGGTGAACGGGTCGACGGCGTCGGCCTGCTCGACGCCGTCACGTCGCCGCAGCAGGCCCGCACCATCGGCGAGCTGGTCAGCAAGCCGCTGCTGCCCGAGCTGACCCAGCGGCTCACCGGTTTCGAGAACCACCGGGGCGGCACCGTGCTCGGCCCCGCCGCGTCGCCGCTGGGGGCGGTGACCAAGGGCGCGGGCAACCGGGCGGGCGACGGCTACGACGGCGCGGTGCAGGGCAGCGTGGTCGCCACCTACATGCACGGGCCGTGCCTGGCCCGCAATCCCGAGCTGGCCGACCTGCTGCTGAGCAAGGTGGTGGGTGAGCTGGCGCCGTTGAACCTGCCAGAGGTGGAGTTGTTGCGCCGGGAGCGATTGGCGGTGCGCTGACGTGACGAAAGACATCGCGAGAAGCAGCCGGCCGGGGTGGGCGGGCGGCGGCGCCCTGCTCGTCGCAGCCGCATTGATTACGCCGGTGCCCGCGCACGCCGCCCCGGAGGTGCCGAGCGGTCGATACACCGTGCTCTATACCGACAGCGACAAGTCGACCAATTGGCTGTTCGCCCCGTGCGGGTCGGACTGCACCCTGGCGACCTCGCAGGACGGCGGGACGTTCGTCATCAGCTGGGAGTTCGACCTCGCGAACGGACGCTGGACCCACAGCGGCGCGACGCAGGCGCCGTGCGCGAACGGAGCCTCGGTCCCGGCAACCGTCGACTACAGCTTCGACGCCGTGTCACTTGCCGGTGAGGGCCGGACGACCACGTCGGACGGGTGCGGAGGTCCAGGCTCGACCGTCACTCGGCCGTTCCGACTGATCAAGTCCTGAGCGGCCTCAGACCATCGCCCGGCGCCCGGCGAGGGCGCGGCCCAGCGTCAGCTCGTCGGCGAACTCCAGGTCGCCGCCCATCGGTAGCCCGGAGGCGATCCGTGTCACGGTCAAGCCGGGGATATCGCGCAGCATCCGCACCAGGTAGGTGGCGGTCGCCTCGCCCTCGGTGTTGGGATCGGTGGCAATGATCACTTCGGCGATGTCCACATCGTCCACCCGCTCCCCGATCCGGCTCAGCAGCTCGCGGATCCGCAGCTGGTCGGGCCCGACCCCGGAGAGCGGATCCAGCGCACCGCCCAGCACGTGGTAGCGGCCGCGGAACTCGCGGGTGCGCTCGACGGCCTGGACGTCCTTGGGCTCCTCGACGACGCACACCAGCGAGCCGTCGCGGCGGGGGTCCGAGCAGATCCGGCAGCGCTCGTTGTCGGAGACGTTGCCGCACACCGCGCAGAACCGCACACCGTCGCGGACCTTCCCGAGCGCCGCGGTCAGCCGGTCGATGTCCGGCGGTTCGACGGACAACAGGTGGAAGGCGATGCGTTGCGCGCTCTTGGGCCCGATGCCCGGCAGCTTGCCGAGCTCGTCGATCAAATCCTGGACGGGTCCTTCAAACATGTCGGCGGAGGATCTAGAGCTCCGGCGCCGGGGCCGGAGGCTGGCCGGGGGGCGGCCCGCCCAAACCGCCGGCCAGCGCGCCCAGCCGTTCCTGCGCCATGCGGGTGACCTGCTTGGAGGCGTCGGCCATGGCGCCGACGATCAGGTCCTGCAGCGTCTCGACGTCGGCGGGGTCGACGACCTGGGGATCGATCCGCACCGCGACCACCTCGCCGCTGCCCTTCACCGTCACGTTGACCAACCCGCCGCCGGCCTGCCCGTGGATCTCGGCGTTGGCGAGCTGTTGTTGGGCTTCCATCAACTTCTGCTGCATCTGCTGCGCCTGGGCCAGCAGCGCCGACATGTCGCCTCCGGGTTGCATGACAGTCCCCTCGCATCTTGGTCTCGACTTGGTTTCGCCTGCGGGTGTCCGGCGATTCGAAACACCCAGCGTAGACCGCGCGAGGCTACCTTTGCGCCGTGGACCTACGAGTGAGCAGGCGTGTCGGCGTCAGGTTGGTCATCGGTGTGCTGGTCGCCGCTTCGACGGCGATCACCCCGGCCGCGTGGGGTGCCCCCTCCAACATCGCCGGGATGGTGGTCTTCATCGATCCCGGCCACAACGGCTCCAACGACGCATCGATTAGCCGTCAGGTGCCCACCGGCCGCGGCGGCACCAAGGACTGCCAGGCGAGCGGGACCTCGACCAACAGCGGCTACCAGGAACACACCTTCACCTGGGACACCGCGCTGCGGGTCCGCCAGGAGTTGAACGCCCTGGGCGTCCGGACCGCCCTGGCGCGCGGGAACGACACCGGGCTGGGCCCGTGCGTCGATGAGCGCGCCAACATGGCCAACGCGCTGCACCCGAACGCGGTCCTGAGCATCCACGCCGACGGCGGGCCGGCGTCGGGCCGGGGCTTCCACGTCAACTACTCGGCCCCGCCCCTCAACCAGGTGCAGGCCGGGCCGTCGGTGCAGTACGCGCGGATCATGCGCGACCAGATGCAGGCCTCCGGGATCCCGCCGGCCAACTACATCGGCCAGAACGGTCTCTACGGGCGCTCGGATCTGGCCGGCCTGAACCTGGCGCAGTACCCGTCCATCCTGGTCGAGTGCGGCAACATGAAGAACCCCGCGGATTCGGCGCTGATGGAGTCGGCGGAGGGCCGGCAGAAGTACGCCGACGCGATGGTCCGCGGCGTGGCGGGCTTCCTGGCCTCCCAGGGCCAGGCGCGCTAGCTAGGCCGAGCCCTCCAATTCGTTCTTCAGGTTGGCCAGCACCTCGCCCTGAATCCTCTTCAGCCCCAACGGCGCAAACGTCTTCTCGAAGAACCCCTTGACGCCGCCCGCGCCGGTCCAGGTGGTCTTCACGGTGACGCTGGACCCGGGCCCGGCGGGGGCCACCGTCCAGTTGATGATCATCGACGAGTTCGCGTCCTTCTCGATGACGGAGTGGCCGGCGACGTCGACGTCGACCTGCACGTCGCGGACGCGGGATTTGGTCGCCTGCAGCTTCCATTTCGCCACCGTGCCCGCGCCCTGGCCGCCCTGCAGCACCTGGTAGTCGCTGTACTGAGGGGACAGAATCTTCGGGCGCATCTTTTGATAGTCCGCGACGGCCGCCAGGGTGGCGGCCGGCTCCGCGTTGACCAGAATTGTGCTGGCAGCACTCACCTGTCCCAAGACAAACTCCTGAAGTTATGCCGCCCGCGCGCGGGTGCACGGGCTGTGGTCGAAGACTAGGGTATATGTGGTGCCTGTCCCTGGATCTGCACTCTCGGCGCACAAGTCGGGCGTTGACCGGTTGATGGCGAGTTATCGATCCATCCCCGCGACGTCCGCCGTCCGGCTCGCCAAACCGACGTCAAACCTGTTCCGCGCCCGCACTAAACGCGACGCCCCGGGCCTGGACACGTCCGGGCTGACCGGCGTGCTGAGCGTCGATCCCGAATCTCGCACCGCCGACGTGGCCGGCATGTGCACCTACGAGGATCTGGTCGACGCGACGTTGCCTTACGGCCTTTCGCCGCTCGTCGTCCCGCAACTGAAGACCATTACCCTCGGCGGCGCCGTCAGCGGCCTGGGTATCGAGTCGGCGTCGTTTCGCAACGGCCTGCCCCACGAATCGGTGCTGGAGATGGACATCCTCACCGGCGCCGGCGATTTGCTCACCGCGTCGCGCACCCAGCACCCCGACCTCTTCCGCGCCTTCCCGAATTCCTATGGGACGCTTGGCTATTCAACCCGGTTGCGGATCGAGCTGGAGCCCGTCGCGCCGTTCGTGGCGTTGCGGCACGTCCGGTTCCGCTCGCTGCCGGCGCTGGTCGCGGCGATGGAACGCATCATCGACACCGGCGGGCAGGGCGGCACCCCGGTGGACTATCTCGACGGGGTGGTGTTCAGCGCCGACGAAAGTTACCTCTGCGTGGGCCGGCGAACCACCACCCCCGGCCCGGTCAGCGACTACACCGGCAAGGACATCTACTACCAGTCGATCCGGCACGACTCCGCGGGGGTGGAAGCCACCAAGGACGACCGGCTGACCATCCACGACTACCTCTGGCGCTGGGACACGGACTGGTTCTGGTGCTCGCGCGCCTTCGGCGTGCAGAACCCCCGGCTACGGCGGTGGTGGCCGCGGCGCTACCGGCGCAGCAGCGTCTACTCCAAGCTCGTCGCCATGGACCAGCGCTTCGGTATCGCGGACCGGATCGAGAAGCGCAACGGCCGGCCCCCGCGTGAGCGGGTGGTCCAGGATGTCGAGGTGCCGGTCGAGCGGACCTGCGACTTCCTGGAGTGGTTCCTGGGCAACGTGCCCATCACCCCGATCTGGCTGTGTCCGCTGCGCCTGCGCGACGACGAAGGCTGGCCGCTGTATCCGATGCGGCCCGACCACACGTATGTCAATGTCGGGTTTTGGTCCTCGGTGCCGGCGGGCACCACCGAAGGGGAAACCAACCGCGCGATCGAAGCGAAGGTGAGCGAACTCGACGGTCACAAGTCGCTGTATTCCGACTCCTACTACACCCGCGAGGAATTCGACGAGTTGTACGGCGGCGAGGCCTACAACACCGTCAAGAAAACCTATGATCCCGATTCCCGTCTCCTCGACCTCTACGCAAAGGCGGTACAGCGGCGATGACGACCACCAAAGAACCCCACCGCGCCCCGGCCCGAAAAATGAGCATGGCGGAGATCCTGGAGGTCTTCGCCGCGACCGGGCGCCATCCGTTGAAGTTCACCGCCTACGACGGCAGCACCGCGGGCAGCAAGGACGCCGAACTGGGCCTGGACCTTCGGACCCCGCGCGGCGCCACCTACCTGGCCACCGCTCCCGGGGAGCTCGGCCTCGCCCGCGCATACGTGGCGGGCGACCTGGACCTGTACGGGGTCCACCCCGGTGACCCCTACGAACTCCTCAAGACGCTGACCGACCGCGTCCAGTTCAAGCGGCCGCCCGCGCGGGTGCTCGCCCACGTGGTGCGTTCGATGGGCCTGGAGCGGCTGGTGCCGATCGCCCCGCCGCCGCAGGAGACCCCGCCGCGGTGGCGGCGGATCGCCGACGGGCTCATGCACACCAAGACGCGCGACGCCGAGGCCATCCACCACCACTACGACGTGTCCAACACCTTCTACGAATGGGTGCTCGGCCCGTCGATGACCTACACGTGCGCCGCCTATCCCCACGCCGACGCGACGCTGGAAGAGGCCCAGCAGAACAAGTACCGGCTGGTCTTCGAGAAGCTGAGGCTGCAGCCGGGCGACCGGCTGCTCGACGTCGGCTGTGGCTGGGGTGGCATGGTGCGCTTCGCCGCGCGCCGCGGGGTCCGGGTGATCGGCGCCACCCTGTCGAGCGAGCAGGCGAAGTGGGCGCAGCGCGCGATCGAGGACGAAGGGCTGACGGACCTTGCCGAGGTCCGGCATTCGGACTACCGCGACATCGGCGAGCGCGGGTTCGACGCCGTGTCCTCCATCGGGCTGACCGAGCACATCGGCGTCAAGAACTACCCGGCCTACTTCGGTTTCCTGAAGTCGAGGCTGCGCACCGGCGGCCTCCTGCTGAACCACTGCATCACCCGCCACGACAACAAGTCGACCTCGTTCGCGGGTGGCTTCACTGATCGGTACGTCTTCCCCGACGGGGAGCTCACCGGCTCGGGCCGCATCATCACCGACGTCCAGGACGTCGGCTTCGAGGTGCTGCACGAGGAGAACTTCCGGCAGCACTACGCGATGACGCTGCGGGACTGGTGCCGCAACCTGGTCGAGCACTGGGACGACGCGGTCGGCGAGATCGGGCTGGCCACCGCCAAGGTGTGGGGCCTGTACATGGCGGCCTCTCGGGTGGCCTTCGAGCAGAACAACCTGCAGCTGCACCACGTGCTGGCGGCCAACGTCGACGCCCGGGGCATCGACCGGCTGCCGCTGCGGCCGTGGTGGACGCCCTAGCTAGCCCCCGTCGATCCGGCGCGCACCCAGCTCGTTCTGTAGCAGCTCGAGCGCGACCTCCTCGGGGTCGCGCCGCGGCCCCGACGACTCCGCGCGGCCGGCCTCGGCGAGCATGTGTTCCTCTTCGTCGTCGCGTCGGGCCACCTCGGGCGCCGGCTCTTCGACCCTCGTGGGCGGCGGGGCTGATTCGACCGGCACGGCCGCGCCCACCTCGCACCGCACCCGCCAGTTGACGCCCAGCGCGTCCTTGAGCGCCTCGGCGATGACGTCGGCGTTGCGCTGTTCGCACAGCCGCTTGGCCAGTGGGGCCGACGAATGCGTCAACACCAGCGTGTTCTCCTCGAGCGCGCGGACGGTGGCACCCGCCAGCATGACCTCGGTGGTGCGGCTGCGCTGGCGCACCTTGTCGCGCACCGTGGGCCACATGGATCGCACGGCGGCGGCGTTGAGTTCGCCGGGCGCGGCGGCCGGCTCGGCGATAGGCGCGGGGGCCGGCTCGGGGGCCGGCGGCACCGGGACCGGTTCCGGGACAGACTCCGGCCTGGGAACGGGCGGAGCGGACCGGGGCGGGACGTGTTCCTTGGGCGGGGCCGGCTCCCTGCGGGGCCGCGCGGGTGCGGCCACCGCCGGGTGCGGCGGGTGCGCGGCGGCCGCCTCCGAGGCGGGAATGGACATGTCGAGCCGGGTCTCGATCCGCTCGACGCGCTGCAACAGGGCCGACTCGGTCTCGCTGGCCGAGGGCAACAGCAGCCGCGCGCAGACGACTTCGAGCAGCAGGCGGGGGGCCGTCGCGCCGCGCATCTCGCCGAGCCCCGCCTGCACGACCTCGGCGTAGCGGGTCAGGGTGGCCGGCCCGAGGCGGCTCGCCTGGTCCCGCATCCGGTCCAGCACGTCCTCCGGCGCGTCCACCACGCCGCGGCTGACCGCGTCCGGCACCGCTTGCAGCACGAGCAGATCGCGGAACCGCTCCAGCAGGTCGGTGGCGAAGCGCCGCGGGTCATGGCCGGCATCGATCACCGACTCCACCGCACCGAACAACGCGGCGGCATCCCCGGCGGCGAGGGCGTCCACGGCGTCGTCGATCAGCGCGACGTCGGTGGCACCGAGCAGGCCGAGCGCCCGCGGGTATGTCACGTGCGCGCCCTCGGCGCCCGCCAGCAGCTGATCGAGCACCGACAGGGTGTCGCGCGGGGAGCCGCCACCGGCCCGGATCACCAGGGGGAACACCGCGTCGTCGACCGCGACGCCCTCCTGTTCGCAGATCCGCCCGATCAACGCCCGCATGGTCTTCGGCGGCAGCAGCCGGAACGGGTAGTGGTGGGTGCGCGAACGGATCGTCGGCAGCACCTTCTCCGGCTCGGTGGTGGCGAAGATGAAGATGAGGTGCTCGGGTGGCTCCTCCACGATCTTGAGCAGCGCGTTGAACCCCGCGGTGGTCACCATGTGCGCCTCGTCGATGATGAACACCCGGTAGCGCGACTGCGCCGGCGCGTAGAACGCGCGGTCCCGCAGCTCCCGCGTGTCGTCCACGCCGCCGTGGCTGGCCGCGTCCAGCTCCACCACGTCGATGCTGCCGGGGGCGTTCGGCGCCAGCGCCGTGCAGGATTCACAGACCCCGCACGGGGTGGCCGTCGGCCCCTGGGCGCAGTTCAGCGACCGGGCCAGGATGCGCGCCGACGACGTCTTCCCGCAGCCGCGGGGACCGGAGAACAGGTAGGCGTGGTTGATGCGGCCGGCTTCCAGGGCGATCGACAGCGGTTCGGTGACGTGCTCCTGGCCCACCACCTCGGCGAAGGTTGCCGGTCGGTACTTGCGGTAGAGGGCCACGCTCAGCAGGCTACCGGCGTAGTCCGACTAGAGCTCGGCTGGCATCGAGTGCGCATCAGTGGCTTTCAGTGTGAATCCGGCGCGGGCTCGCCCGCGCGTCGTCGCCCTCAGCTCACACTGGATGCGGCGGAGACCAGCAACGACTCCGACGCCGCCAGCAGCGCGCAGGTGGCCAGCCCGTCGACCGCGTCGCGCAGGTCGGGCAGCGACGGGAAGGTGGGCGCGATCCGGATGTTCTTGTCCTCCGGGTCTTTTCGGTAGGGGAACGACGCTCCCGCCTCGGTCACGGCGATGCCCGCGTCCTTGGCCAGCGCCACGGTCCGGCGCGCCGTCCCCGGCAACACGTCGAGGCTGATGAAGTAACCGCCCTGCGGTTCGGTCCACGACGCGATCTTGGAGTCGCTCAGCCGCTTGTCCAGGATGTCCAGCGCCAGCTCGAATTTGGGCGCCAGGATCTGCTGGTGGCGCAGCATGTGCAGGCGCACCCCGTCGGCGTCGCGGAAGAAGCGCAGGTGTCGCAGCTGGTTGACCTTGTCCGGGCCGATCGACTTCTTCCCCGCGTACTGCAGGTACCACGCGATGTTGCCCAGGGAGCCGCCCAGGAAGCTCACGCCCGCGCCGGCGAAGGTGATCTTGGAGGTGGACGCGAACACATAGGGCCGGTTGGGGTTGCCGGCCTTGGCCGCCAGCCCCAGCACGTCGACCTGGTGGGTGAACTCGTGCGTCAGGGTGTGCACCGCATACGCGTTGTCCCAGAACAGCCGGAAGTCGGGCGCCGCCGTCCGCATCTGCACCAGCCGGCGCACCGTTTCCCACGAGTAGGTGATCCCGGTGGGGTTGCCGAACACCGGCACCGACCACATGCCCTTGATGGCGGGGTCGACGGCCACCAACTCCTCGATCAGGTCGACGTCAGGGCCGTCGGGCAGCATCGGGACGGGGATCATCTCGATGCCCATCGTCTCGGTGATGGCGAAGTGCCGGTCATAGCCGGGAACCGGGCACAGGAACTTGACGGCCGGTTCGTCCTTCCAGGGCCGCTGCGAGTCGACGCCGCCGTACAGCATCGAGAAGGCGACGAGGTCGTGCATCAGCTCCAGGCTGGAGTTGTTGCCGGCGATCAGGTTGGGCACTCCGATGCCGAGCAGCTCGCCGAAGATGGCCCGCAACTCGGGCAGGCCGTGCAGGCCGCCGTAGTTACGCGTGTCGGTGCCCTCGCTGTCGCGATAGTCGTCACCGGGCAGGCTCAGCAGCTGGTTGGACAGGTCGAGCTGCTCGGGCGCGGGTTTGCCGCGGGTCAGGTCGAGGGCCAGCTTCTTGGCCTGCAGGTTCGCGTAGTCCTGCTGGTTGCGCGCATGCGCAGCTGCCAACTCTTCGGGGCTGAGGGAATCGAAAGACACCACGGGCCCTTTCGCTGCTCATAGTGGCGATCGCAAGCGCGGCGAAGCCGGGCGCAGCGGGTCGCCACTCATCAAACATAGGGGACCCCGCGCACCCGACAGAGCCCATTGACCCTTGCTGCCTTCCGGCCCTGGGGGAGTTCACAGGATAGACGCCGCGCGGGGTCCACCGCGAGTGTAATACCCGGACCGAGGGAGCCGCCGAGCGCGTGGCGGCGGCGACGGCGGCCTCGGTTACCATGGCCACGGAGGATTCGCCTAGTGGCCTATGGCGCTCGCCTGGAACGCGGGTTGGGTTAACAGCCCTCGCGGGTTCAAATCCCGCATCCTCCGCAACTGGTCCGCCATGCGGACGTGCACGAATTGGTATGTATTCGGGTTGGCCGCCTTTAGGCTGGCGTGAACTCACCAGCATGAGGAGGGGTATGGGGCGCAAAATCGCCGTGCCGTGGCACCTGCTGTTCTCCCTCGCCGGCGGCGCCCTCTACTTCTTCTTCGTGTTACCCCGCTGGCCGGAGCTGATGGGTGACACCACCCATACGTTGGGGACGGCGCTGCGGATCACGACGGGTGCGCTGATCGCGTTGGCCGCGTTGCCGGTGGTGTTCAACCTGTTGCGGGTGCGCAAGCCGGAGCTGGGGACGCCGCAGCTGGCCCTGAACCTGCGGGTCGCCTCGATCGTGTGCCACGTGCTGGCGGGCGTGCTCATCATCGGCACGGCGATCAGCGAGATCTGGCTGAGCCTGGACGCGGCCGGCCAATATCTGTTCGCGATCTACGGCGCGGCCGCCGCGATCGCGCTGCTCGGGTTCTTCGCGTTCTACCTGTCGTTCGTCGCCGAGTTGCCCCCGCCGCCGCCGAAACCGATCAAGGCGAAGAAGCCCAAGGAGCGTCGGCGCCGCAAAGAGGCCGACGCCGAGGAAGACAGCGACGCCGAGGCCGCCGAGGAACCGGAGACCGAAGAGGCCGAAGAGGCCGAAGAGGCCGAAGAGGCCGGCGCACCGGAGGAGGCCGAGACCGTCAAGGCCGGGGGCGCGGACGCTACGGAGCAAGAGCCCGCCGAGTCCACCGGGGAGACCGAGGACGCGGAAGCGGACCAGGCCAGGTTGCGCAACCGCCGCCCGACGGGCAAGGGCTCGCATCGGATGCGGCGGCGGCGCACCCGGGGCGGCGTGGCCGTCGAAGAAGCCGTCGACGAGGACTGATCAGCCGCGTCGCCGCAGCCGCTCCACGTAGGCGGCGATGCGCCGCAGCGTCTCGTCGGCGCCCCACATCTGACGCACCTCGTCGTCGATGCCCCGGCCCTCGCGGATCCGCGCCATCGTCGGCGCCCGCAGCTGGGTTTTGGTCTGGCGGTATGCGCCGGCCGGGATGCCGCCGAGATCCGACGCCTCCGCCACGGCCTCCCCGAGGAGATCGTCGGCGACCACCCGATGCGCGAGCCCGCGGGCCACGGCCTCGGCCGCCCGATAGGTGCGGCCGCCCAGCAGCACTTCCTCGGCCTGGTCGCCGCAGGCGTAACGCATGACCTCCAGCGCGGCGACCGGGAAGGGCACCCCGACCCGCACCTCGGCCGCCCCGATCTGCGCCTCCGGGAGGATCAGGCGGCGGTCGCAGGCGCACGCCAGCACGCATCCGCCCGCGATGGCGGCGCCGTTGATCGCCGCGACGGTCGGGCCCGGGTAGGCGAACATCGCCTCGAACGCCGCGGACAGCGCCGGGACGAGCCGATCGGTGTAGCCGGAGCCGCCCTCGACCACGCGATTGAGGTCGACGCCCGCGCTGAACGCCCGGCCGGCTCCGGTGACGACCAGCGCGCCGGCGTCCGAACGCTCCAGGTCACGCACCGCCAAGGTCAGCTCGTCGAGCAACTCCACGTCCTGGGCGTTGACGGGACCCGATGACAGGGTCAGCACCTGAACGCTTCCCACGGTTTTGATGTCGATCATGGTCGCCTCCCCGGGTCAGCGGCTCACGGCCGCGATGACGACCGGAATGTCGGTGTTCTCGTCGGTGTGATAGCTCGCGCACACGCGGTGGTAGCCGTCGGCGATCTGTAGCGGGACACCGGTCGCGAAGTCCCCGCGCACCAGCAGGATGGGCGAGAGCGGTTGGCCCTTCTCGATTTTGGTCAGGTCGGCTGCGACGTGGGGATTGTCGGGGGGCAGCAGTGCCAACTGCGCCGCGCGCAGGATGTCTTTGGCCTTTCGATGCGTGACCGTTCCGGCCTTCAGCTTCTTGAGCACCTTCTTGACGGTGTTCGCGTCCGCGAGCATGGTGAGGTAGTCGGTCGCCGCCGGAAAGTCATGCGCCTCAGGCCTTTCCAGCCACTTCACGCTCAGCATCGCGGTCTCCCTTCCTCGGCGCCGACCCCGACGCAGCCTACCGGCTCGGCGCCGCGGAATTTGGGATCGGCAGCGTTCGAGGTCCTCGAACACCAGGGCCGCAGCCAGCGCATCCGCAGCGGAAACGCCGAGGAACCCCGGAAACCACGATTGGCCGGCGATGTCGGTGCCCGTCGGGGCCGAGACGACGGAATCGGCCGAAGCCCCCCGAACGCGTGCGGCGCCGGGCGCGGGCGCGGCCGGACCGACCGGCCGGCCGGCCGGCGACGCCTACCTCGCCGAAATTCTGGCGGCCGAATCCGCCTACTAACGACCGCCACGATTCCCTATGCTGAGCGAGTGCCAAACACCTATCGAGTGGTTCAGTGGAACACCGGCAACGTCGGCAAGAGCTCGCTGAAGTCGATCGTCGCCAACCCCACCCTGGAACTGGTGGGCTGCTTCGCGTGGTCGGCGGAGAAGGTCGGCCGCGACGCCGGCGAACTCGTCGGGATCGCGCCGCTGGGCGTGGCGGCCACCAATGATGTCGACGCGCTGCTCGCGTTGAAACCCGACTGCGTGGTCTACAACCCGATGTGGATCGACGTCGACGAGCTGGTCCGCATCCTGTCCGCGGGCGTGAACGTGGTGACGACCGCGTCGTTCATCACCGGGGGGAATCTCGGCGCCGGGCGCGAAAAGCTCGCCCAGGCCTGCGAGCAGGGCGGCGCCACCATCTTCGGCTCGGGGGTGAGCCCGGGTTTCGCCGAGTTGCTGGCCATCGTGTCGGCGATGGTGTGCAACCGCATCGACAAGGTCACGGTCAACGAGGCCGCCGACACCACGTTCTACGACTCGCCGGAGACCGAAAGGCCGGTGGGCTTCGGACAGCCGATCGACCACCCGGAGCTGCAGGCGATGGCGGCGAAGGGGACGGCCATCTTCGGCGAGGCCGTCCGCCTGGTGGGCGACGCGCTGGGCGTCGAGCTCGACGAGGTCAGGTGCGTGGCCGAGTTCGCCCAGACCACGGCCGATCTGGAGATGGCGTCGTGGACCATCCCCGCGGGATGCGTGGCCGGGGTGTACATCAGCTGGCAGGGCATCGTCGGCGACACCACGCTGATCGACCTGAATGTCCGGTGGCGCAAGGGCCAGACGCTCGAACCCGACTGGAAGATCGAACAGGACGGCTGGGTCATCCAGATCGACGGACAGCCGACGGTCACCACCAAGGTCGGCTTCCTGCCGCCGCCCTACTTCGAGGCCACGACGATCGAGGAGTTCATGGACCTCGGGCACATCATGACGGCGATGCCGGCGATCAACGCGATTCCGGCCGTGGTCGCCGCGGCGCCGGGCATCGTCACCTACGCCGATCTTC
The DNA here is from genome assembly GCF_034555895.2 of Mycobacterium europaeum. NCBI lineage: Bacteria > Bacillati > Actinomycetota > Actinomycetes > Mycobacteriales > Mycobacteriaceae > Mycobacterium > Mycobacterium europaeum. The sequence continues at coordinate 5,177,122 of NZ_CP157315.1, read as the reverse complement.
CGTTGACACTGCCGCGTGGGAACGCCTATGTCAGCATGAAGCGGTGAGTGCACACCACATCTTTCGCGTGCTTGGCGCCGCGCTCGCGCTGACGTCGGCCGGGTTGGGCGGGCCGCTCGACATCCCCGCCGCTCATGCCGACCCGTGCCCCGCCGTCGAGGTGGCGTTCGCCCGGGGCACCGGCCAGCCCCCGGGTGTCGGCAATGTGGGCCAGGCGTTCATCGACTCCCTCGGCTCCCAGCTCTCCGGGCGGTCGATGGGTGTCTACCCGGTCGATTACCCCGCGACCGAGGCCTTCGCCGCGAGCGCCCAGAGCGGTGCCGACAACCTGGTTGCCCACGTGCAGGACATGATCGGTCGCTGCCCCCACACCCGAATGGTGCTCGGCGGGTTTTCGCAGGGCGCCGGAGTGATCGATTTGGCCACACCGGCCATGCCAGCCCAGGCGGCCGACCACGTCGCGGCGATCGCCGTCTTCGGCAATCCGACGAGCGCACTCGCGAATCGCTTGTCGGGCGCCGTGTTCCCGCCGATCGGCCCGCCATACGCCGCGAAGACCGTCGACATGTGCGCCGCCGGCGACCCGGCGTGCTCCGATGGCTCCAACATCAACATCTTCGCGCACGCCTCGTATGTGCAGTCCGGGATGACGACGCAAGCCGCCGACTTTGTTGCCGCCCGGTTGTAGGGGTGGCCGGCCCCTAGCGGGGCGGGTCCGGGGACTCGGGCGGGGGCGGTGGCCCCGGCGGCGACTCCTTCAGATACCGGCGCAGCCGGAGCAGCTGGTTGACCACCATGCCGATGCCGAGCAGCATCAGCCCCACCACCACTGCCACCACGATCGCGGCGCTCACAAGCTCCATCATGGCAGGGCCGGGTTTCAACAGCTCCCGTTGCTGGGTAGCCACACCGGCATGAGTAACGAGGACAAGCTGAAAAACAAGATCGAGGACCTGGGCGGCCGGGCCAAGGAGGCCATCGGCAAGGCCACCGGGGACCACGAAACCCGCGACGAGGGCAGGGCGGACCAGGCGAAGTCCAGCCTGAAGGACGCCGGCGAAAAGGTGAAAGACGCCTTCAAGAAGTGAGCAGAATCGCCACGCTGCGCCGGCTGCCGGCGCTCGTCGGACTGGCGGCGTTGGTGGCCGGCGGGCTGGTCTCCAGCGCGCCGAGCCCGTCGGCATCCGCGGACCCGTGTCCCGATGTGGAGGTCGTGTTCGCCCGCGGGTCGGGCGAGCCGCCCGGCATCGGCGGCATCGGCGGGTCGTTCGTGGAAGCGCTGCGCTCGCAGATCGGCTCGCGATCGCTAGGCGTGTACCCGGTCAACTACCCCGCCAGCACCGACTTTTCGAACCCCAATTTCCCGCAAACGGTGATCGACGGCATCCGTGACGCCAGTGCGCACGTCGAGGCCACCGCCAAGAACTGCCCCAACACCCGCGAGGTGCTCGGCGGGTATTCGCAGGGCGCGGCCCTGGCCGGGTACGTCACCTCGGCGGCCGTACCGCCGGGGGTGCCGGCGTCGGCCGTGCCGCCTCCGATGCCGCCCGACGTCGCGAACCACGTCGCCGTGGTGACCCTGTTCGGGACACCGTCGCGTGACTTCCTGCAGAAGTACCACGCACCGCCGCTCGCCATCGGCCCGCTGTATCAGCCCAAGACCCTGGAGCTGTGCGCCCAGGGCGATCCGGTCTGCAGCACCGGCAGTGGCAACGACTTTGCCGCCCACGTGTCCTACGGCGTCAACGGCATGACCGGACAGGCCGCCAACTTCGCCTCCAGTCATCTGTAGGCCCGACGGTCCTGCAAAGATCGCAGCATGCGCGTTCTGATCACAGGCGGTACGGGATTCGTCGGCGGATGGACGGCCAAGGCCATCGCCGACGCGGGACACTCCATCCGGTTTCTGGTGCGCAACCCCGACAAGCTGGAGAGGTCGGTGGCCAAGCTGGGCGTGGACGTGTCCGACTTCGCCGTCGCCGACATCACCGACCGGATGGCGGTGCGCAAGGCGTTGGAGGGATGCGAGGCCGTCGTGCACAGCGCCGCCCTGGTTGCCACCGATCCGCGCCAGACGACGGAGATGCTCACCACCAACATGCAGGGCGCGCAGAACGTCCTCGGTCAGTCGGTCGAGCTGGGCCTGGACCCCATCATTCACGTCTCCAGCTTCACCGCGCTGTTCCACCCGAGCCTCGAGACGCTGAGCGCGGACCTGCCGGTGGTCGGCGGGGCCGACGGGTACGGCACGTCCAAGGCGCAGGTCGAGATCTATGCCCGCGGACTGCAGGACGCGGGTGCGCCGGTGAACATCACCTATCCCGGCATGGTGCTCGGCCCGCCGGTCGGCGACCAGTTCGGCGAGGCCGGTGAGGGCGTGCGGGCCGCCGTGCAGATGCACGCGATCCCGGGCCGCAGTGCGGCGTGGCTGATCGTCGACGTCCGCGATCTGGCCGCGCTGCACGCGGCGCTGCTGGAGCCCGGGCGCGGCCCGCGCCGCTACACCGCCGGTGGCCACCGGGTGCCGGCGGCCGAGCTGGCGGCCATGCTCGGCGAGGTTGCCGGGACGCCCATGGTGTCCGTCCCGATCCCCGACACCGCGCTGCGCGTGGCGGGGGCGGTGCTGGACGCGGCCGGCCGCTTCCTGCCGTTCGAGACGCCGTTCACCTGGGCGGGCATGCAGTACTACACGCAGATGCCGGCGTCCGACGACTCACCCAGTGAACGCGAACTCGGCATCACCTACCGGGATCCCCGGGAAACCGTGGCGGACACGCTGGCCGCCTACCGCGCGGCCACCTGAGGCTTCCCGCCTGCAGGGGACTGGTACGCCACACTCGCGGACACGAGCCGAACGGGGATAGCGCAATGAAAAGCGTGACGTGCACCAACGGGAAGCTGGATGTCGTTGACCAGCCGACACCCACGCCGGCCAAGGGCCAGCTGCTGATCGAGGTCCTCAGGTGTGGCATCTGCGGATCCGACCTGCACGCCCGCCACCATTGCGACGAGCTCGCCGACGTGATGGCCGAATCCGGCTACGACGCGTTCATGCGATCGGACCAGCACGTCGTCTTCGGCCACGAATTCTGCGGCGAGGTACTCGATTACGGGCCGGGCACGCGCAAGGCCCCGCGACCCGGCACCCCGGTCGTGGCCCTGCCGCTGCTGCGGCGCGGCAAGGAGGTGCACGGGATCGGGCTGTCGACCATGGCACCCGGGGCCTACGCCGAGCAGCTCCTCGTCGAGCGGTCGCTGACGTTCGCCGTGCCGAACGGGTTGTCCCCGCAGATCGCCGCGTTGACCGAGCCGATGGCCGTCGGGTGGCACGCCGTCCGGCGCGGCGAGGTGAAGAAGGGTGACGTGGCGATCGTGATCGGCTGCGGGCCAATCGGTCTCGCCGTGATCTGCATGCTCAAGGCGCACGGCGTGCGCACGGTGATCGCCAGCGACATCTCTGCGGGCCGGCGCGCGCTGGCGACGGCCTGCGGCGCCGATATCGTCGTCGACCCCGCGCAGGACTCGCCCTACGCGACCGAGGCCGGCGGCAAGCATCTGCAGGGCATTCTGGAGGCGTTCGACCTCGCGGTCGGCACGATCGAGAAACTGCAACGACTGCGGCTGCCGTGGTGGCACGTGTGGCGCGCCGCCGAGGCCGCCGGCGCGGCAACCCCCAAGCACCCGGTCATCTTCGAATGCGTGGGTGTCCCAGGAATCATCGACGGCATCATCGCCGGCGCACCGCTGTTCTCGCGTGTCGTCGTCGTGGGGGTCTGCATGGGATCCGACCACATTCGGCCGGCGATGGCGATCAACAAAGAGATCGACCTGCGCTTCGTGCTCGGCTACACGCCTCTCGAGTTCCGCGACACCCTGCACATGCTCGCCGACGGCAAGGTCGACGTCGCGCCGCTGATCACCGGGACGGTCGGGTTGGCCGGCGTCGAAGCCGCGTTTGATGCACTCGGTGATCCCGAGGCGCACGCGAAGATCTTGATCGATCCCAGCAGCGACGCTAGCCGGCCGGCTTGATCTCGAGCCCCACGTGCACCTTGTCGATGCCGCCCCGGACGATCGAGTGCGCGTAGAACCACCAGGCGTGGTACCAGTACCGCCTGAGCACGGCGTTGTAGACGCGGCGCGTCTCGGACTTCGGCAGCACCCGGGCCACGCCCTCGACCTCTTCGCTCTTGGGCTTGCCCAACGCGGCGCTCTTGGCGATCGTCACCCGAGGCGTGTTGTTGATCCGCTTGGTCTTCCACGACCCGTCGTCGGTGATCACCAGCAGCTTGTCGCCCTCCGGCACACCCCAGATCGGGGTCGGCTTGGGGCGGCCGTCCTTGGTGAACGTCGTCAGCAGCAGGTACTTGGATTGGATGACGTCGGAGAAACTGGGAGCCATTGTTCCTTCACTTTCTGAACGGTTGCCGTGAACCATTCCCCGGTCCTCGATCTTCTAATCAAGAGCCTTGTTGATTCTTGGCGACCGCCCAAATTAGGGTCCGGTGATGGCCAGGGACTCGACGACTCGGGACCTGCTGATCGACGCGACGGTTCAGGTCATGGTCGAGGAGGGGTACGCCGCGGCGACCTCGCGCCGGGTGGCCGCCCAAGCCGGGGTCAAAGCGGCGCTGGTGCACTACTACTTCCCCACGATGGACGAGCTCTACCTCGACGTCTTCAGGCGCGGGGCGGCCGCTTACCTCGATCGCCAGCAGGAGGCGCTGGCGTCCGATCGCCCCCTGCATGCCCTGTGGGACACCCTCGTCGCGCCCAAGGATGCCCGGTTGCTGCAGGAATTCATGGGACTTGCCAACCACCGCAAGGAGATCCGGGCCGAGATCGCGGCGTGGTCGGAGCGGTGGCGCGACATGCAGATCGCCGCGCTGGACGAGATCGTTCGCGAGAATGGCCTCGACGCAGTCGAATTCCCGCCGGCGGGTCTCGCGGTGGTCATCGCCGCGATCGGCCGCGCCGTCATCCTGGAGGATTCCCTCGGTGCCACGCGCGGCCACGCCGACGCCATCGCGCTGGTCAACCGACTCATCGACCGATACGAGGCGCCCACCTGACTCAGGGCAGGACCACCTGTAGCCGCTCCCAGCCCCGCACCGTCGACGTCGGCGCCAATCTCGCGGTGTCGTAGTCGATTTCCCACTCGGGCCATCTGTTGAGGATCTCGTCCAGCGCGACGCGGCCCTCGAGGCGGGCCAGGTTGGCGCCGAGGCAGTAGTGCACGCCCTTTCCGAACGTGATGTGCGAGATGTTGTCACGGCGGATGTCGTAGATGTCGGGATCGGTGTACCGGCGGTGGTCACGGTTGGCAGCGCCGAACAGCAGCAGCATGGCGCTGCCGGCCGGAACCGTGGTGCCGTAGCACTCGAAATCCCTCGCCATCCAGCGGGCGACGTGCGGTCCCGTCGGTTCGAATCGCAGCGTCTCGTCGACGGTGCGGGTCAGCAGCGACCGATCCTGGTAGACCGCGCGCCGCTGATCGGGATGCTCGGCGAGCACCTTGGCCAGCCAGCCGATCAGCCGGCCCGTCGTCTCGTTGCCCGCCCCGGCGACCACCTGCGTGTAGTGCAGCACCTCCTTGCGCGTCAGTTTCCGGTGCACACCGTGCTCGTCGTCGAACTCGACGTTGAGCAGCGTCGTCATCAGGTCGTCGGAGGGGTTCTTGGACCGCCATTCCACGTAGTCGGCGTAGATCCGGCCGTCGGCGATCGCGTCGGCGTCCGCGACCTTCAGCGGTGCGCCCGGTTTGGTGCGCAGGTTGGCGTCGTTGGCGTCGCGCACCGAAACCTGTTCGGACTCCGGGATTCCCAACAGCATCCCGATCACCCGCATCGGCATCATCGAGGCCAGCTCGGCGATGATGTCGAAGCCCCCGGAACCGACCAGCGGGTCCAGACACCGCACGCAGTATCGGCGGATCTGGTCCTCGAGTGCCGCCATCCGGCGCGGGGTGAACACGCGCGACATCAGGCCGCGCAGCCTGGTGTGCTCCGGCGGATCCTGGAACATCATCACCCCGCCTGGCATGTCGAACTTGGACTGGATGAGCTCGAGGATGTCACTGCGCTTGTTGGAGAACGTCTCCCAGTTGGCCAGCGCCCGCTCGACGTCGGAATGCCTTGACAATGCCCAGAAGTCGTAGCGCTCGTTGTAGTAGATCGGCGCCTCTTCGCGCAGCCGCGCGTAGGTCGGGTACGGGTCGGCGATGATGCCGGTGTCATAGGGGTCGTAGTAGACGTCCGTGCCGCTGGTGACCGTCATCGCTGCTTTTCACCTCCACTTTGGGCGATCGCCCAAATTCCTGGCGAACCCATGTCTAGCAGCGGGGACCGGGGCAGTCAAGACGCCCGCGCGGTGATCGCCCCGTTCGCGCCCGGTGTTCCGGATCTGTGAAGATCTACCGCCCGGGTGTGAAGGCTTCGTTAAGAGCGCGGCACGCGTGCGATCCGACCGGCACCGTGGAGGTATGACGCTCTTCGAGCTGCTTCCCTCGGTGAGGCACGGGCTGAACCCGCACCTCGATCGCGCGGTCTGGCCGCTGAGCGCCTACGTCGACGACCGGGGCCGGCTGTGCGTGGGCGACGTGGCCGCCGACGATGTCGCCGCCGAGTTCGGCACCCCCACCTACGTGGTGGACGAGGAGGATTTCCGGGCGCGCATCCGCTGCTATCGCGCGACGCTGCCCGACGCCGAGCTGATCTACGCGGGCAGGGCGCTGTTGAGCGTCGATGTCGCGCGCTGGGCCGCGGACGAAGGGGCCGGCGTCAACGTGTGCTCGGCCGGCGAGCTGGCCACCGCCCTGGCCGCCGACGTCCCGCCGGCACAAATCATCCTGGACGGCGTCATCACGGCGGCCGAGCTGTACGACGCGGTCGCCGCCGGGGTCGGGCGGATCGTCATCGACACGCCGAGCGAGGTCTCGCTGCTCGCCTGCCGGGTGCGTCACCCCCAGCGTGTCCTGCTCGGCGTCATCCCCGACGTCGGGGCCGTCGACCAGAAGTTCGGCTTCGCCTTGTCGGGTGGCCTGGCCGCCGGCGCCATCAGACGCGTCCTGGGCCAGCCGTGGCTGAATCTGGTGGGTCTGCACTGCCGGCTGGGATCGCAGCTGAGCGACGCCGCGCGTTACGGTGAGGCGATCCGCCAGATGATCGGCGTGATGGCCGAGGTCCGCGACCGCCATCAGGTCGTGCTCACCGAACTCAACCTCGGCGGCGGACACGGTGTCCCCTACCTTTCCGGCGACCCGGAACTCAACCTGCGGTCGCTTCGGGCCACCATCGACGCCGCACTCGAATCCGCCTGTGCGGACTACGAATTCCCGCGCCCGAAAATCGTGATCGAGCCGGGCCGGGCCATCGCCGCGCGCGCCGGGATGATGCTGTGCCGGGTGATCGCCGTCAAACGGCAGCCCGGCGGGCACACCTTCGTCGCGGTGGACGGCGGCACGGGCGACATCCCCGGCACCGAGCGGCCCGGCGCGAAACACACGGTGGCTCTGGCCAATCGGCACCGGCCAACCGCGACCGCACCCGTCACGGTCGTGGGCCGGCATGGCGACGGCGACGAGATCGCCCGCAACGTCGCGTTGCCCGCGGACATCCGGCCCGGGGACCTGCTGGCGGTGGCCTGCACCGGCGCCTATCAGCACTCGACGGAGTCGAGTCGCAGCCTGGTGGGCCGCCCGCCGCTGGTCGCGGTCTCCGGCGGCCGGTCCCGGGAACTGGTGCGCCGGGAGACCGTGGCCGACCTGCTGGCCCGAGATCGCGGCTGGAACGGCCAATGACGGCGCCCGGCAATCAGGCTCGGCTGCGTGCCGACCGGTTGCGCGTCACGGCGGCGTACGCCTTGTTGCTGCTCGCGGTCTCGGTCACCCTGACGGCGCTGGGTGCGCGCACCCGGGCCGCCGTCGTCCGCGAAATGAGCACCAACCTGCACAACCTGGCGCACGGCCACCTGGGCAGCCTGGTAGGTAGCGCGTTCGTCAGCGACGGCGGCGACGTCTATCTCTGGTTGCCCGGGCTGGTGTGCTTGCTGGCGCTGGGCGAACTCATCTGGCGCGGCAGGGGTCTGTTGGTCACCTTTGCCGTCGGCCACATCGGCGCCACCGTGATCGTCGCGGTCGGTCTGGTCGCGGCGGTGGAGACGGGATGGCTGCCGTTCTCGGTCGCGCGGGCCACCGACGTGGGGATCAGCTACGGCGCGGCATGCGTGCTGGGCGCCCTGACCGCATCGATACCGTTGCGCTGGCGTGCGGCCTGGGTCGGGTGGTGGCTGGGTGTCGCGCTGGTGGCGACGGCCGACGCGGACTTCACCGCGTTCGGTCACGTGCTGGCACTGCTGCTGGGCATGGGCTTGTCGTTCCGGTTGCCGTCGATCGCGCGCTGGACGCCCGCGCACGCGGCCTTGCTCGCCGTCGGCGCCACCTTCGGCTATTTCGTGCTCTCCGGGTGGTCGTCGCCGGTGGCGGCCCTCGGTGGGTTGGCGGGCGTGGTGGCGGCCCTCCTCGCCACCCGGGTGATGCGGTCGGCGCCCGTCTAGTCGGTTGGCCCCGAGAGTGTTTCCACCTGATAGCGGCTCGCCGTCCAGGGCGGGGAATCGGGCGCGGGCGTGAGGGTGACCGTCAGCTGCGCCTTGCCTGCGGTTGCCGACGGCGGCAACAGGTAGGTGTCGTCGAGCCAGCGGTGAAAAGTGTTGGCCCGCGGCTGCAGCCAGTTCCCGACCGGAACGCCGTCGATGGCGACGTCCGCGGATTGGAAGCCGTCCGCTTGGTCCGACGTGCGGCGCAACAGGATGCCGCGGTTGCCCGGGTCGGTGTCGACGTGAAAGGTGATCGCGGCGTTGGTGGCGCGGACCGACCCGACGACCGGACGGGTGTCTTCGGCGCCCTCGTATTCGCTGACCAACAACCGGTCCGAGGCGTCGGCGTCGGCGTAGCCGTGCAGGAACCGGCTGACGGGGTCGGCGGGGCGGAGCTCGTCGCCGGGCGCCAGCGTGTCATTCGGTTGTGTGTAGAGGAAAGCGGTTGAGCTGTAATCGGGTTGGACCATGTTGCGTTTGCCGTGCTCGATGCCGAAGCGGAGCGCGGAGTGGTAGTCGATGGTGTCGGCGAGCATGAGCCGGTAGACGGCGACGCAGTAGTCCGGGCAGCCGGCGGTGGCGGTGCGCCGATCGGGTTGTCCGGTGAGCGGGTCGGTGAAGCGGGTGCCGTCCTTGAAATACCAGCCGCCCTCGTAGAGGTCCTCGGTGCCGGTGCCATACCACTGCGGCGACGCGGCGCCGTCGGCGTACACGCGCTCGGCTCCTTCCAGAAAGTACGGAGCGGCGTCGCTGAACGCGGTCTTGATCCGGAAGCCGCGAATGGTGTGGCTGACACCCACGAACTTCCCGTGGCCCCGTTCGTCGGCGAACAGCCAATCCTGGCCCGGCATCGTCGGCGCGGCGTGGGACCGGGCAGTGAAATAGCCGGCGCGACCGGTGGCCAGCGCAGGCGCCCAGCGGGCGTCGGGCGTGATCGTCACGTCGGTCGCGATTGCGTCTACCGGTTCGTCGGTGGTGTTCACGAGGGTGATGCGAGCGTCGTGGGCGAAGGGCATCGGCCACCACGCGGACAAGGACAACGATCCTCCCGGGTCGGGGACCGCGGCGAACATCAGCGACCGCACGGTGGCGACGCCGAGTCCGGCGCCGAAGAATTCCCCGAGTGGGGAGTCGACCGTGGTCCGGCCGTCGAAGTCCATCTGCAGCCGTAGGCCACCCAGGAGTTGGTCCGTGGGTTCGGGGAGTTGCAGGCGTATCGCCGAAACGCCGGCCGGGCCGGTCGCTTCCGCGATCGTCACCTCCGCCCCGGCCGGCAGTTCGACTGTCCGCTTGTCATGAGCGCCGGCGGGTCCGGCCGGTTTGGGATCGGCCGTGCCCGCCTTGCGCAGCGTGGCGAGCACGTCGCGGGCCGGGTCGGCGGGCGAGAAGGTGGTCACGCCGTCGGCCGTCGGGAATTGACGGTAATCGACGTGGTAGTACTCGACGTTCGATGCGACGCTGACGCGCATCGACTGGCGGTAGGGCATGGGCACCTTGACGTACACCCCGCCCGGCGACTGAGTCGCGTTGGCCACCAGTGGCCATTCGAATGGCGCGCCCAGCGCACCGTTGACGACCGACTGCAGCGGAGCGTCCAAGACCGTCCGTCCGTCCAGTTCGACGCGGATGTTTCCGATCCGGGTCACCTTGCCACCGTCACGGGTGAGCCAGATCGAATCCACCTCGCCGGCGCCACGATCCTCCGCGATGACGCAGCCGGCACCGCCGTCGGCCAAACACCCCCCGGTGCCGTTGCGATTTCCGGTGGAGAGGTCGAAATCGCCACCGCTGCGATCGAAGCTGGAAAGCTGCAAGGCCTGGGTGTCGGAGCGTAGATACGGCAACCGATCCAGTCGGCGGTAAGTGTCCCAGCCGATCAGCCGGTCGCCGGTGCCGCTCGGCTCAGCCGGCGCTTGCGCCGCCATGGTGACACCTGCCGCCGACAGCGCGAGGGCCGAGACCACGCACCACGCACGAATTGCCACAGGCATAGCGGCAAAGTTTACTTTTCCCGGTCGGGTTGGCCGAATTTGAAATCTAAGTCCGGATCCGCTGCGGCGTGGCGCGCCTGAAATGCATTCAACCTACGAAGAAGGTGGCAAGAGCGAAGCTGGCGGTGCGGTCCGTGCGCTCGGTGCCGACGCGCCCAACCGAGTTGACCGGCACGATATGCCTCGACATTACCCATACCAAGAGACGCTGCAAGTGCGGATTTCAAGACCTACGGTACGTATCTCGGCTCGCACGAATGCGTTTGGCATCGGTTGAATCGCTTTAGATACAGGCCGGATGGTATGCGCTTCATGTCGTGACCCGTTTACCCCATGTGGAACTTCGCCCGAAGAAATGAATGCCAAATAGGTTGAAAGCCGCCCGCCGGCAGCGGATTTGACCTCGCGGCGCGCGGCGGTTCAGCCAAAGGCCATGGCCCGCTTCCAGACTATCGACGTGTGGATCGCCGGAAATTTGGTGAATCCCATCGTGTTCCGCATTGCACTCACGTAATATTGCTCACCTCGGGCGTACATCTTCCCTCTAACGGATGGAGTGGTTCATGTCACGCATGAAGTACAAGATTGCTCTCGGCCTGATCCTGGCCGCCACCGCATTGGCCAGCTCCGGTTGCACGGTACCGCTGACCATCGACTGCAGCACGGCCACGACCGGAATAACCTGCACGGGATAGGCCGCAAGCTTTCGAGGGGGTTGCGCTACTGGCACGCCCTACTCGGCGTGGTCCGCTCATAGACCCACCGAGAGGCACGTCGTTGCCTAAGCGTGCCAGTCAGCGCACCCCGCCTTGCTGCCATCTGGATTGATGAGGACGCTTGGCTATCAAGCGTTTCGGCAGCAGTAGGCACCTGGCTCACTTCTTGCTGGCTTGCCTGCGGGAAAGGCGAAGTGAAGCCGTGCCGGTTCCCGCACACTCGACTTTTGGGGTGCGCAAGGTGTCGGAACCCGTTGATTCGTTGCGGCGTTCGCCGAGCCGAGCCAGCGCATCGGTCACTGTGACGAATCTCTTCCATGTTGTGGCACAAGGGAATCGAGCCCACCACCTTTCGCGAACAGGTTGTCGTGCATTCATCGACTGGTGGGAAATCAGCCCAAATTCGTTGAATCCCACACCATTCCGCATTGGGCTCACGTAAAATAGCTTCCCTCGGGCGAAACATTTGTTCATTGGCGAACGGAGTGTTCATGTCTCGTTTGAAGTACAAAGTCGTTCTCGGCCTGGTCCTGGGCTTCACCGCATTGACAAGCTCCGGATGCACGCTGCCTACCATCTCGTGCACCAGCAGCACTACTGGGATCAGCTGCACGCCTTAGAGCTGCCCCCAAGGCATCACCAGTTCACGGTTGGCCGCCGTCGCGCCGTCGGGTGGCGGCGGCCAACCGTCCCCCCGTACGACGCGCCTCGCTATGTTGAAGTGACTTGTGCCTCAAGCCTTCCCGATGGTCCGGCGCGCCGCTCTCGGGCGCGTCCTTGCGGAGCAGGTCCGGCGCCACGGCCGGCCGGCAGCAGGAATCTCCTGAAATCTGCGCTGTTGTCTCGCCAGGGCAGACAGTCAGCAGTAGAGTTGTGCTGAAAGTTGTTGCCCCAGAAGCGTCGGGTCCGCCAGGTGACTTCGAGGGGTCGTTTCTGGGGCACAACAACCACAGGGTCTCGACCCGTCAGCGGCCGCCATCCCCCTTCAGGTCCGTATCCCGGCTCGGCTGAACGCGTTTCGGCTCGCCGGGCATTTTCGGGTAGTTCGGCGGATACGGCATGTCCCCCAGTCCGCGCTCCTCGTCGTGCTCGGCCATTTCCAGCAGGGGCGCGATCGACTGCGCCGCGTCGTCCATTGCCGCCCAAGGGTCTTCGCGCCCCTTCATCAGGTCGGGAACGGACGCGATGGTGTAGTCGTCGGGTTCGGCGCTCGCCAGCTCGTCCCAGCTGAGCGGCGTCGACACCGTCGCCGTCGGGGTTGGCCGCACCGAGTAGGCCGACGCCATGGTGCGATCCCGCGCGTTCTGATTGAAGTCGATGAAGATGCGCTCGCCGCGCTGCTCTTTCCACCACGACGTGGTGACCTCCTCGGGCGCGCGGCGCTCGATTTCGCGGGCCAGCGCGATGCCGGCGCGCCGCACCTCGGTGAAGTCCCACTCGGTGGCGATCCGCAGGAAGACATGGATTCCCCGGCCGCCGGAGGTTTTGGGGTAGCCCACCAGACCGAGCTCGTCGAGTAACGGCCGCAGCACGTCGACGGCAACCGTACGCGCCTGCGCGAAGGCGACACCGGGCTGAGGATCCAGGTCGATGCGCAACTCGTCGGGATGGTCGGTGTCCGGGCAACGCACCTGCCAGGGATGCAAGGTGATGGTGCCCATCTGCGCCGCCCACACGATCGCCGAGGGGTGCGTGACCTTGAGCGCGTCCGCAGTGCGTCCCGAGGGAAACGTCACGCGGCAGGTCTGCAGGTAGTCGGGATGGTGCCGGGGGATGCGTTTCTGGTAGATCTCCTCGCCGTCGATGCCATCCGGGAACCGCTGCAGATGGGTCGGCCGGTCGCGGAGCGCGGCGAGCATCGGGCTTCCGGCTGCAACGGCCACGGTTCGGTAGTACTCCACGAGTCGCCGCTTGGTGCCTTTGGAGCCCAACTCGGGGAAATAGACCTTGTCCGGGTTGGTCAGGCGCACCGCAATACCGTCGACGTCGAGCTCTTCTGCAGCAGCCATACCGACGATTCCAGCACAATCGGCCTATGGACCTCCCTGTCATGCCCCCGGTGTCGCCGATGCTCGCCAAATCGGTGCGGTCGATCCCACCAGACGCGTCGTACGAGCCCAAATGGGACGGGTTCAGGTCGATCTGCTTCCGTGACCGGGAGGAGGTGGAGCTCGGCAGTCGCAACGAGCGGCCCATGACGCGCTATTTTCCCGAGCTGGTGGCCGCCGCCCGGGCGGAGTTGCCCGAGCGTTGCGTGATCGACGGGGAGATCGTCATCGCGACCGCCCACGGCCTGGATTTCGAGGCTTTACAACAACGCATCCACCCGGCGGATTCGCGGGTGCGGCTGCTCGCCGAAACCACGCCGGCGTCCTTCGTCGCGTTCGACTTGCTCGCGCTGGGCGACGACGACTACACGCGGCGACCGTTCAGCGAGCGACGCGCCGCGCTCGTCGAGGCGGTGGGAAACTCCGGCCCGTCGATCCACGTCACCCCGGCCACCACCGACATCGACGTCGCGCGGCGCTGGTTCGACGAATTCGAGGGAGCCGGCCTCGACGGTGTCATCGCCAAGCCGCTGACCGTCACCTATCAGCCCGACAAGCGGGTCATGTTCAAGATCAAGCACGAGCGGACCGCGGACTGCGTGGTCGCCGGCTATCGCGTACACAAGTCGGGCGGTGACTCGATCGGCTCGCTGCTGCTCGGGCTGTACCAGGATGACGGCCAGCTGGCGTCCGTCGGGGTCATCGGCGCCTTTCCGATGGCCGAGCGGCGGCGCCTGTTTGCCGAGCTGCAGCCGCTCGTCACCGATTTCGAGGATCACCCGTGGAACTGGGCGGCCCACGAGGCGGGCGAACGCACGCCGCGCAAGAACGAATTCTCCCGCTGGAACGCGGGCAAGGATCTTTCGTTCGTGCCGTTGCGACCCGAGCGCGTGGTCGAGGTCCGCTACGACCATATGGAGGGCCGGCGGTTTCGGCACACCGCGCAGTTCAACCGGTGGCGGCCGGACCGTGACCCGCGTTCGTGCACGTACGAACAACTCGAGCAGCCGGTCACCTTCAGCCTCGGTGACATCGTGCCCGGGCTGGGACCGGGCTAGAAGGGCGGCGGCTGGTTGCGTTCGGCGATGCGGGCGGCGTTGAGCGCGCGTTCGGCATCGATGCGGCGGGCCCGGTCTTGTTGTCGGGTCCGCCGGCGCACGGGCATCATGACCCCGCGATCGCCGCGGCCGCGGTAATTCGCTGGCGCACTGGGTAATTCGCCCGTCGGCAAACACAGCACAGGAAACACCAGCCGGCTGCCCGGATGGGTGATGTACGTCTGCCCGGTCGGAGACACCCAGACCACGGTGCCGTCCGGCCGTTGCTCATCGCGCCAACCCGTCCAGAAAGTCTTCAGAAGGTGATGCTTCCTGCACAGGCACTTGAGGTTGGACGCGTGGGTGGGGCCCAGCGGGTAGGGCACCGTGTGATCGATGTCGGTGAATTCGGCGGGTCGATCACAACCGGGGAACCGGCACGTCATGTCCCGGCACCGGATGAACCGCTCCAGCTCGGCCGACGGCCGGTAGCCCGGCTCGGCCGCTGCGTCGGATGGATGGCGCACCGGCTGCACTTTGGCCCCGCCACGGATCAGCTCGGCGACCTGCGCCGGCAATATCACGCCGCCGCCAGGGATCAGCGCGGGCGGCCGGGGATCGGGGACGTCGGGCTCGGGGTCGGGGGCCAGCGCCTCCGCCAGGGTCGTCTGGTCTGTGATGGGGCGGGACCGCCGCTGCCCGGACATATGCGGATCCGTGTCGGCCTCCAGCGCCGAAGCGTCGGCGACGACGTGGATCACTACGCCGGCGGCCCGCTCGTCCTTCTCGACGCGGGCGGGGCAGTCCGTGTTGCCACAACCACACGCGAGCCGGCGAGCGCCCACGGCCAGGGCTCCCAACGCGTCGGCGCGGCGCTGAGCGACGGTGCGCGGATCCTCTCCGCACACTTCCCCGGCCATTTGCAGCAGGCGCCGGTCCAACATGGCCGCATCGTGCGCATAGAGCCGCCCCCACATGGCGGCGGTGCCCGACTCGCCATCGGATTGATCGATGACGACGTCGCGGCTGCGGGCCGCGGCGCGAGTGCGCCGCAAAGCCCCGGGATCGTGGCGGTCCACCACGACGTCGATGGCTTGCGCGGTCTTGCTTGTCGACATCGGCCCGAACCGCGCAGCGTCTTCCGCCAGGGCGGTGTCGATCAAGTGCAGTGTGTCGGCATCTTTGACGAGATCGGTGTGCCAGACCATGGTCGCCGCCAGCCGGGCACTGATCGCGCCCTCGGCGAAGAGCGCCGCCACCCGGGGCAGCCGGTTGCGCAACGCGGTAGCCAGATACATCTGCCCCGAAGCCATCGCGTGGCTGATGTTTTGCGCCGCTGCGACTTCCGCGGCCATGGCATCCCAGTTGTCACAGGACCAATGCGCGGAGCTGGTTGGCCCGTCGGCATGGCGCTCCACCAGTTCCGCGATGGCCGCCAGCCGGCACGCCGCGGCCGCCGCCTCCACCCGCGCGCACGCGGAGATGGCGGCGGCCACTTCGGCGTCCTCGGCGCGCGCCAGCTCCTCGACTGACGGCAGCCTGCGATCGAACATATTTTCGATAGTAGGCGCGAGTCGGGACGCCGGGCACCGCCCAACCACTCGCCTGTGGACAAACTTCGAACTGTGCATAACCCGCGGCACGGGCACGTTTAATACCCGCGGGGCGTGGACACGCGAACGACATGTCAGTGACAGCGTTTCAGGACCTTCCCCTGGCGGATCGCGACCGCAAGTGGGACGGTGACGCCGCCGAGAAGCGGGTCCGCAACTGGGCGGACGCCGAAGACGAGCCCAACGAGAAGTACCGCGACGCGCACGTCTGGTACGACAACGCCAAGAAGGGCAACTTCACGGCGTACAAGCTGTTGATCGCCGATGTCGTCGACGGCGACCTCAAGGCCGTGCCCCGCGGGGTGATGGCCGCGGGGGCCATCATGGACGGCGCGCGCGGCGGCATCGACCTGCCGAAGACGGACGTCGATCGAGTCAAGAGCCACTTGGCCAAGTACTACGAGAAAATGGGCGAAGACCCGCCATGGGAACGCGGCTGAGCTAAATCGCGACGGGCAGGTGCGACAGCCCACGCAGCGTGACGTTGGCCTTATATTGCGGCTCTCCGCTCAGTCGCGCGCCCGGGAAGCGTGCCGTTACCGCCGACAGCGCCACGGCGGTCTCCAGCCGGGCCAGCGGGGCGCCCAGGCAGTAGTGCGCGCCCCGGCCAAAGCCTAAGTGTCGCAACCCCTTCCGGTCCGGGTCGAACACATCGGGCCGATCGAATTCCGCGGGATCACGATTAGCCGCGGCGAGCAGGAGCATCATGACGTCGCCCGTCGGCACGTCCACGCCACCAATCGTCATGTCCGCGAGCGCGATTCGGCCCACCAGCTGCACGGGCGGGTCGTAGCGCAACGTCTCTTCGACGATCGCCGGCGCCCGGCCGGGGTCGGCGCCCAGGGCGCCCCACTGCCCGGGATTGCGCAGCATTGCCAGCACCGCGTTCCCGATGAGATTCACCGTGGTCTCGTGTCCGGCGATCAGGAGCAGGTTGCAGGTGGAGACGATCTCCTCCTCGGTGAGTTGATCGCCGGACTCCTCCACGGCGATCAGGCCCGACAGCAGGTCGTCGCCGGGTCGTGAACGGCGGCGCTCGATCAGCCCGTGGAAGTATTCGCGCAGCCACGCCCCGGCCTGTTGTCGTTCCTTCGCGATGTCCGGCGGCACGCCGGTGATCGTGGAAAACGGGTCCAGCGCCTGAGCCAACAACGCCGACGCACGGCTGAACTGTGGCTCGTCGTCGAGCGGCACACCAAGCAGCCGGCAGATCACCGCCACCGGCAGTGGGTAGGCGAAATCGTCGACGACCTCGAAATGGCCCTCGTCGGCGACCCGATCGAGCATTCCGTCGACCAGCGAACGAATGTCGGGCTCGAGCGCGCTCACCACCTTGGGCGCGAAGGCCTTGCTGACCAGCCTGCGCAGGCGGGTGTGGTCGGGCGGATCGAGAAAGAGGAAGCCCGGCGGTCCCTGTCGGCGCGGTGCCGTTCCGGCCTCGGCCTGGCGCTTGGCGACCGTCGAGTTGACGTTGTCGCTGCTCGACGACGGGTGCCGCAACACTTCGTCGCAGTCTCGGTAACGCAAGAACACCGCAAGGTTGGCGTCGGGCAGCGACAACGCCCCGCCGTCGCGAAACTGCGCACAGAGCCGATACGGGTCGGGCCGGTTGGCCGGGTCCAGCAGCTGCAGCAACAACTCCTGGGAATCGGTCGGCGCGGTTGTCATGCGGCCATTGTGCCCGCGGCGGCGGCCGGCCGGGATGTCCGCATGTCAGGTCCCTTCGTGCGATGCCGTCACGTCCGGATGTGCCGTCAATCGATCCAGAAAACCCAACTGGCCCTTCAGCAGCTTGGCGCGCGCCTGCGCCACCGTAAACCAGCCCACCCGATCGACCTCCGGGAACTCCCGCACCGTGCCCGAGCCCTTCGGCCATTCCAATTCGAAGGTGTTGCTGCGCGCGCCGGTCACGTCGAGGTCGCCGCGCACGGCGAAAGCGGTGACCACCTTGCCGCCGGACTGTTTGAGCTGTCCGAGGTCCAGCCGGGGCCCCGCCGGCACGGAAAGCCCGAGCTCTTCGGAGAACTCGCGTTGCGCGGCGACCCACGGATCCTCTCCGTCGGCGAACTCGCCTTTGGGAATCGACCAGGCCCCGTCGTCTTTTCGCGCCCAGAACGGGCCGCCCGGATGCGCGATCAGGACCTCCACGACGCCGTCGCGGGTCCGGTACAGCAGCACCCCCGCACTGAGCTTCGGCATCCGCTCAGGACCCGACCGAACGTTCCAGGTCCTTGAGCGACGACTCCAGGTGCGCGAGCAGGCGCTGCAGGTGCGGCACGCTGCGCCGGCAGCCCACCAGGCCGAAGTCCAGGTTGCCGGCGTTGTTGGCCAGGGTGATGTTCAGCGCCTGGCCGTCCAGCGCGATGGACAGCGGGTAGTTGCCGTCGAGGCGGGCGCCGCCGTAGTAGATCGGCTGCGTGGGCCCCGGAACGTTCGAGATGATGATGTTGAACGGCGGCGACGTGGACGCCACCCAGCCCGGTAAGGCGGCCAGGGCCAACGCCGACGTGTTGGCCGCGGACAGCGCCAGCGCCTGGAAGCGGGGCAGCTGCGAGAAGACCGTCTTGTTACGGCGCATCGAATCGCTGATGGTCTGCAGTCGCTGCGCGGGGTCGTCGGTGTCGGTGGCGAGATTGCACAGGATGGCGCCGACGAGGTTGCCCCCGGCGTCGGCCTCGTCCTCGGTGCGCAGGCTCACCGGAACCATCGCGATCAGCGGGGTGTCCGGCAGGGCGTTCTGCTCGAGCAAGTAGGTGCGCAGGGCGCCCGAACACATCGCCAGCACGACATCGTTGACGGTCACCCCGGCGGCCTTCTTGACGCCTTTGATGCGGTCCAGCGACCATGACTGCGCGGCGCACCGACGCGCCCCGCCGATCTTGACGTTGAGCATCGTGCGGGGGGCCCCGAAGGGCAAGGTCAGCTGCTGCTCGAGCAGCGCCGCGCGGGCCAGCGAGATCGTCGACGGGGCGAGTGCCGCAACGGATCCCGCCGCATGCAGCAGCGAGCGCAAGGGGCTCACCGGGCTGCTCTTGCGCTTGCCTTTGGGCAGGCTCCACGGCGCGCGAATCTCGGCGTCGCCGGGGTCCGTCGACAACGCCCGCTGCATCAGCTTCTGCGCGGAGACGCCGTCGATCAGCGCATGGTGAACCTTGGTGTAGATCGCGAACCGGCCATCCTTGAAGCCCTCGATGATGTGCGTCTCCCACAGGGGGCGGTGACGATCCAACAGGCTGCTGTGCCACCGGGAAGTCAGCTCGAGCAACTCACGGATTCGCCCCGGCGACGGCACCGCCGAGCGCCGGACGTGGTAGTCGACGTCGACGTCTTTGTCGTAGGACCAGCCCAGGCTGGCTATTCCGCCTACGAATGCCGCCGGATGCTTGCGGAAGGTGGGCTGGAAATCGTCCTGCGCGATCAACCGGTCATAGAGGTCCCGGACGAAGCCGCTACCGGCACCGTCGGGCATCTCGAACAACTGCAAGCCACCGACGTGCATGGGGTGTTCCCGCGACTCTCCGAGCAGAAATATCGCGTCGGTGGGCATCATCAGTTCCATCCACCAATTACACGCGACGGTGCGCGAACCCGCTAGCACCCTTTATTCGGGCGCCAGCGACCACACCGATGTCGCGATCAGGTCGCCGCGGTCGAGCCCGGCGGCGCGATGTTCGTGCACTTTCGCGTACTCCGGCGTGCTCACCATGTCCATGAATGCCTGCGGCGTCGGGTATTCGACGACCAGAATCGCGTCCCACCAAGGCTTTTCGCCATCCCCTATCACGAAGGTCGGCGCGGTCCCCACATAACGGACGGTGGCACCCACGCGCCGCAGGTGCGGCGCGACCTCCAGGGCGTAGCGCTGGTAGGACTCCCGTCCGCCCGGGGTCTTGAACTTCAGCAGGTTGACCATCACCACCGGCTCGTCGGCGGGCCGGGTGGCCAGGGCCGCGAACTGTTCGGGAGTGGGCTCCAGGGAATGGCTCATGAAAGACGATTACAGCAGATCGGTGATGGTCTTCAGGCCCGCTTCGTACAGGACGCCGGGCAACATGCCACCGTCGTGCTCGATGGTGGTGCCGTTGACGAAGTCGGCCTCGCCGCTGGCGAGGAAGACGCAGACCCTGCCCACCTCCGCCGGTTCGCCCGCCCGGCGCAGCGGGACGGCCGCGAAATACTTTGCGCCGGTGGGGTCGTCTTTGGGCAGCACGAACGACCGGAAGTTCTCGGTCATGGTCGGTCCCAGTGCGATGCAGTTGACCCGGACCTCGGGCCCCCACTCCTCGGCCAGCGACCGGGTGAGATGGTTGAGCCCGCTCTTGGCGGCGCCGTAGGAGACCAACGTCGGTGACCCCGCCGGATGCCCGGCCCCGCTGGAGATGTTGATGATGCAACCGACGCCGTCCTGGGTGCGCATCTGCCGGTACGCGCGGATCGCGAACCACAGCGGGCTGATCAGGTTCATCTGTACCGCGAACGCGTGAAACAGCGCCGTGCGCTCATACTCGTCGTCGCTCGCCGGCGCCCCCTGAATGCGTTGCACCAGTTGAGGAATGCTCTCCGCGTGCGGGGCCGGAACGGTGCCGCCGGCATTGTTCACCAGGATGTCGATGCGGCCGTGCTCGGCGACGACATCGGCGACGAAGGAGTCGATCGCACGGCAGTCCCCTTGGTCGCAGACCTTCTGCGAGGCGCGCTCCGCCCAATCGGGTTCGACGCCGGGAATGGCGTCCAGGGGCGAACGGGAACAGCCGATGACGGTGGCGCCGGCGCGGAGCAGTTCATGGGCGATGCCGACGCCCACACCGCGGCTGGTTCCCGTCACGATCGCGACTTTGCCGTCCAGGACACTCATGACAGGCCTTCCTAACGCCGATGTTGACAGTCACTGTCAGCTAGTCATACTGTGCCATTCCGGTCATCGGCGTGTAAAGGCATGCGATTCGGAGGTCACCCAGATGAGCAGTCCGTCCAAGATCCGCGTCATCCAATGGGCGACCGGGGGCGTCGGCAAGGCGGCCATCGCGTGTGTGCTCAATCATCCGCAGCTGGAGCTGGCCGGTTGCTGGGTGCACTCGGCGGACAAGAACGGCCTCGACGTCGGCCGGATCCTGGGGACCGCGGACCTCGGGGTCACCGCCACCTCCAGCGCTGAGGAGATCCTGGCGCTGGACGCCGACTGCGTCGTGTACAGCCCGTTGGTGCCCAACGACGACGAGGTCATCGCGATCCTGCGATCCGGCAAGAACGTCGTCACCCCGGTCGGCTGGGTCTACCCCGACCCCGCCAACTCGCGGCACCGGGCCGTCGCGGACGCCGCGGTCCAGGGCGGGGTGACCCTGCACGGTTCCGGGATCCACCCCGGCGGCATCACGGAGCGGTTCCCGCTGATGCTGTCGTCGCTCTCGTCGGGCGTCACCCATATCCGCGCCGAGGAGTTCTCCGACATCCGCACCTACAACGCCCCGGACGTCGTGCGCCACATCATGGGCTTCGGCGGCACCCCCGAGGAGGCCATGCAGGGCCCCATGGCCGGCCTGCTGGACGGGGGCTTCAAACAATCGGTTCGAATGATCGCCGACCACATGGGATTTCGCATCGACCCCAACATCAGGACCATCCAGGACGTCGCGGTCGCGACCGCCGACATCGACTACGCCCCGTTCCCGATCACGACGGGAGCCGTGGCCGCGCGCCGGTTCCGCTGGCAGGCCATGGTGGACGGCGAACCCGTGATCACGGCGGCGGTCAACTGGTTGATGGGCGAGGAAAACCTGGACCCGGCCTGGGATTTCGGTGGGCGCGGCGAACGGTTCGAGGTCGAGATCACCGGCGATCCCACGGTGTGCCTCACCTTCAAGGGCCTGCAACCCGAGACGATCGCCGAAGGGCTGGTGAAGAATCCCGGCGTGGTGGCCACGGCCAACCATTGCGTCAACGCGATCCCCGACGTCTGCGCCGCCGAACCCGGCATCAAGACCTACCTCGACCTGCCCCTGTTCGCCGGTCGCCCCGCTCCCGGCCTCGCCGCGTCATGACCGGCGTCCTCGGCGACGTCTCGTTCTGCCACCTCGTCGTCGGGGTGACCGACATGGACCGCGCCCTGGAGTTCTACCGCGACCTGCTGGGCATGGAGGTCGTCTTCGAAACCCTGGTCTCCGGTGAACCTTTCGACGCTGTGCTGCACGCCACCCGCAAGCAGGAGGGCCGGGTGGTGGGCGGACTGCTCGGCGGGTTGATGGTCGAGTTGCTGTCGCTGGGTAAATCGGATCACCGGCCGGCACGTAGTGGCATCACCGGAATCCACAACGTCGCGCTGTCGGTGACCGACCTCGACGAAACCCACCGCCGTGTCACCGCGGCCGCTTACGCCCCCGATCAGGATCCCTTCGAAATCGGCGGCGTCCGAATGTTTTTCGTCAAGGATCCGGACGGGACCGCCGTCGAGTTCATCGAACTTCCCGGCGGCGCGCGCAGCACGTACGAGATGCACCGCGGCGTACCCGTCCGGATGGGGCCCGCGACATGAGCTACTCGCATCCCGATTCGATGCGCGGCCACGTGGCGGTCGTCACCGGCGCCGCCCAGGGTGTGGGCAAGGGCACCGCCGCCGCACTGCTGGAGCGCGGCGCATCGGTGCTGCTGGTCGACATCCAGGACGAGTTGCTGGGCAAAACCGCCGAGGAACTCGCGGCGATCGGTCGCGTCGAGAAGCTCACCGCCGACCTGCGTGAGCCGGACAGCGCTCAACTGATCGTGACGGCCGCTGTCGACGCCTTCGGCACGGTCCACGGCTTGGTGAACAACGCGATCGCCACCAACGAACCCAAGGCGTTCGTCGACATCACCACCGAAGACTTCGCGCTCGGCCATGAGGTCGGCCCGCGCGCGACCTTCCTGCTCATGCAGGCCGTATACCCCGTCATGGTCGACGCGGGCGGCGGGTCGATCGTCAACCTGGGCTCGGGGACGGGCACCGGCGGCGAGCCGAAGTGGGGCGGCTACGCCGCCGCCAAGGAGGCCATCCGGGGCCTGTCGAAGGTCGCCGCCCTGGAGTGGGGGCGCGACAACATTCGCGTCAACGTCATCTGCCCGTTCGCCGAATCGGACGGCGTCAAGTTCTGGAAGTCGTTCGCCCCCAAGGAGTACGAAAAGGCCGTGGGACGCGTGCCGATGAAGCGCATCGGCGATGTCCGCACGGACGTGGGCGCGCTGGTGGCGTTCCTGCTGGGCACCGACTCGACGTTCGTCACCGGGCAGACCATTCACGTCGACGGCGGGATCGGCTGTTTCCGGTGAGCGCGCCCGGCAGGCCGGAGTCGCTGCGCGATCGGCAGCGCGCACAGATCCGGGCCGACCTCCGGCGCGCGGCGTTCCGGCTGTTCGTCGAGCGGGGGTACGACGCCGTCACCACGGAGGAGATCGCCGCCGCCGCGGGCGTTTCGGCGCGCACTTTCTTCCGGCATGTGCCGACGAAAGAAGACCTGCTGCTCGCGCCCGTTCGCCATGGCGGGGCCGCGATCGTCAACCTGCTCGAGCAGCGGCCCGCGAACGAGGCCCCGGATGTCGCGTTGATCAACGCCATTGTCACGCGGACCCGGGCGTTCGAGGAGGCCGACACCGACGAGTGGCGAGAAGCGCTGCTGGTGGCGCCCGATCTGCTCGGCAAGGTGACGGTCCACACGCCCGCCGACAAGGAGCGGGCGGCCAAGCTGATCGCCGCGCGCATGAGGGTCAACCCGGACGCCGACATGCGTCCCGGCCTGCTGGTGCAACTCGCCTTCGCCGCGGCCGATTTCGGCTTCCAGCAATGGGTCCGCCGGCCCGCTCGGGCGTGGCCGCTGCACCGCTACGTCACCGAGGCGCTGGAAGCGGTGAGGAGTCCGCACTGGAGAGGGAAGCGCGGCTGATCAAGCCCGCGAGGCCTCGGGGTTGGCGATCCGGATCGGGTCGCCGTCCAGCCAGGCGACCACCGCCTCCACGGTGTCGGAGTAAAAGGCGCCGAGCATTTCACGGGTGACATACCCCAGGTGGGGTGCCAGGGTGACATTCGGGAGCAATCGAAGCGGGTGGTCGAACGGCAGCGGTTCGACGTCGTAGACGTCAAGCCCAGCGCCGGCGATACGCCCCGCGGTGAGGGCGGCGATCATGGCGGCCTCGTCGACGATCGGCCCGCGCGACGTGTTGATCAGGAATGCGTGCGGCTTCATCAGGGCGAGTTCGGATTCGCCGACCAGCCCGCGCGTGCGCTCCGAGAGCACCAGATGGACGGAGACCACGTCGGACTCCTCGAACAGCGCCGCCTTGTCGACCCGGCGCGCACCGACCGCCGCGGCGGCTTCCGCGGTGAGGTTCTGACTCCACGCGATGACCTCCATGCCAAAGGCTTTGGCGTATCCGGCCATCCGCTGGCCCACCCGTCCGAGGCCGAGCAGGCCGAGCGTCTTGCCGGACAGCGTGAGACCCGTCGTCACCTGCCAGCCGCCGTCCCGCATGCGTCGGTGTTCCTCGGCCAGGTTGCGTACCGTGGCGATCAGCAGTCCCCACGCGAATTCCGGCGTGGCGTCCTGCACGGAGCGGAATCGCGGATGGGTGAAGTCGGTGTGGGCGACGAGGATCCCCCGCTCCGTGGCCGCGGCCATGTCCAGGTTGGGCAGGCTTTTGCCGACGATGGTGATGAGCTTGAGGTTGGGCAGCCGCTCGAGCAGCGTCCGCGGCAGCGCCATCCGCTCGCGCAGGGTGCAGATCACGTCGAACGGCCGCAGCGCCTCCGCCGCGTCCTCCTCGGACAGGTGCCGGTCGAAAACCGTCACATGGGAACGGCTTTGCACCGGCGACCAGTCGGCGAGCCGTAGTGCCACGCCCGCGTAGTCGTCGAGGATCGCCACCTGGGGCGCAGGGTTCGCCATCGCCCCATTGAACCCTAGGTCAGGTCGCGCACTCGGCCTTTCGGGCTAGCAATTAGCACCGGAGACGCAGCCGCTGTCGGGGACGCGAGCGGGGCTCGTCTGCGGCGTGGACGGACTGGACGACGTGGGCGTTGCCGGCGCCGCGGGCGCGAGCCCCACCGGCGTGTCGACACCGTACCCGACCAGGGCCGTCAGCGCGGCGGCGCCACCCAAGGCCGCAATTGCGGTATTCGCCTGCGATCTCTTCATCGGTGCTCCATCACGCGCGGACCGGGCGCGGCTCAGCCCCCACCTCCGCCGCCGCCACCGCCGGCACCTCCGGCGGCGCCCCCGCCACCGGCACCGCTTTCACCGCTACCGCCGTTACCGTACGTCCCGCCGTAAACGGGCGGTGGGGGCGGCGGGGGCGCCGGGCTGGACGACGTCGGCACGGGCGGCGCCGCCGGCGTGTTACTTGCCAGCGTGCTTGCGGCGGCACCGCCGCCGAACGTGACGGCCAGTCCGAGTGTGGCGGCGCCGCCGAGGACGGCCAGGGTCTTTCTCGTGTCAGGTTTCATGGTTGGCCGCATACCCCTTATTCGCATGCGCAATCCGAACTTTCGCGTAGTTAGCTGAGCGCGGGCAGGACCTTGTCGGTGAGGAGCTGGACCGACGTCCACGCCTCGTCGACGGGCATGCCGCCGACCAGCGGGTGCATCACGAGCGGTCCGTAGTTGTCGGCGCCGCGCACCTCGGCGATCAGCTCGTCGGGGGTCAGGAACCGGTAGCGGCCCGACGCCCTGACCTCGTCCAGCGTCTGCACGCCGGGCAGATGCATCAGGGACCGCTGGTCGGTCGACCATCCGCCGTAAGTGACGGCCTCCCAAAGGATGTGGTCACCGAGCTCGGCCCAGGCCCGGTCGGGGTCCTCGTGCAGGAAGATCATGCCGCGGTTGACCGGCCCCGGCATGAGGATGAACGGCGTCATGCCGGCCTCGACACACAACTCCCGGTAGTAGGCGGCCACCTCGGGCAGGTGGTCGGCCAGACTGAGCGGCAGCCGGAACCGTGCCGCCCGTCGCGCCGTGACCGGCGCGCCGCCCCCGACGTACAGCGGTGGATGCGGCCGCGTCCAGGTGCCGGTGCAGAGTCCCGGCTCGGCACCGGACCACACCGACAGCATCCGCTCCAGCAGGCTGTCCATCAGCGCACCGCGCCGTGCGAAATCGGCTCCCAGCGTGTCGTATTCGACCGTGCGGTAGCCGAGGCCGACCGTGGTGTGCAGCCGGCCCCGGCTCATGTTGTCGACCAGGGCGATGTCCTCGGCGAGGCGCACCGGATTCCAGAGCGGGCCCAGGGCACAGTCCACGCTGGCGATCAGCCTCGAGGTCCGCGCCAGGAACATGGCCGCCGCCATGATGGGGTTACAGCTCCAGCCGTGTCCCGTCGCGTGGTGTTCGTCGACGCTGACGGAGGTGATGCCGCGCGACTCGCCCCACTGCGCCAATTCGAGGGCAGCGGACAACAGCGCGCTCTGCGTGCGCGGTTCACCCTGCGGCGACGCGAAATTGAAGCGCAACACCGTCAGCAACACGTCACGCCTCCCGCGGGGCCATCGACTGCAGGAACGCCGGGAAGTCGGGAAACAGCGCGCGATCGACGATTTCGATCCGCGCGCCGAACGCGTCGGTGAAGTAGGCGAACATCCCGAGGTCGGAGCCGGGCACCTCGGCGGTCATCTCGAGGGTGAAGCCGTTGTCCCGCAGCGCTCGTGCGCTCGCGGCCAGGTCGTCGCTGAAGTAGCCGAGGTGGTGGACCGCGTTGCCCGGCGGGGCGGTCCACGGCGTACCGGGCACCTCCTGCACGAGTTCGACGTGCGGGCTCTGCAACGAGTAGACGATCGTCGATGTCAGCTCGCGGACGCCGGCCGTGGTGCGGAACGGCAAGGTGTAGCTCATCGGCGTGATCCACCGGTAGCCGGCCAGTGCCCTCAGCCGGGCCATGGCCGCCTCGAGGTCGGGCACGACGATGCCGGTGTGGTAGAGGTCCTCGGGTCGCAGCGCAAGTGCCATGTTTTCCTCGTGTCTCAGACGCAGTCCGACGCGGCGTCGACGACGAACACCGCGCCGCTGGTGTAGCTGCTTTGCTCGGTGCACAAGAAGGCGATGGTGGGGGCGATCTCCCCCACGGAACCGAAGCGGCGCAACGGGATATGCGCCAGCTCGGCCTCCACCAATTCGGCCGAGCCGTGCATGGGCGCGGTCATCGGGGTATCGACGGCACCTGGCGCCACCGCGTTCACCCGAATGCCCTTTGGCGCCCACTTGACGGCGAGATTCCTCGTGATACAGACGATCCCGGCCTTCGCCGCGCCGTAGCCGGGCACTAACGGGACCGCACGCAGTGCGGACATCGACGCCAGGTTCACCACGCTCGCGCCGCCCGCCGCCGTCGACGTCCGCAGGGCACGATAGAGCCCGACAGTCAGCCGATAGGGTCCGGTGAGGTTGAGCGCGACCGACGCCTCGAACCCTTCCGGCTTCGATTCATCAAGGCCGCCGGGGAAATTGGCGCCGGCGTTGTTGACCAGCACGTCGAGGGCGGTGAATTTCTGCGCCAGCGCGTCGACCGACTCCGGATCGCTGATCTGCAGCTGATGGTAATCCATGCCGGACAGGTCGGCCTGATAGTCGGCCGGCCCCGGCTTGGTTCCGGTGACGGCGACGCGGGCCCCGGCGTCGCGGAACAAGACCGCGGTCGCGTGCCCGATTCCGCTGGTGCCGCCGGTGATCAGGGCCGTGGTGCCGCTGAAGTCGAAGCTGGCGCGTGCCGTCATGAGTTCCTCGCGATCTGGTGTCTGAGCCAGGCGCTTTCCCAGAAGTTGGAGCAGCCGGCCAGAAGCTTTTCGTGGGCGTCCCGCAACACGGCCCGCGCCCCGGTGTGGTCCGACGGCAGGAGCTCGGCGAGGTGGATGGCCTGCAGCGGGCGGCCGGCCGCCAGGTGTTCCCGAGCCCTGCCCACCACAGCGTCGGCCCCGGCAAGCTCGACCACGTCGGCGGCGACGGTGTCGAACCCGACCGGATAGAGTTCGGTGGTCGACTCGTGGTGAAACCATCCGGAGTAGTTCTCCCAGACGGCCCGCACGTCCCAGGCCACCTTCCCGTAGCCCTGCCCCACTTCGCATTCCGGGGGCAACGTGATCTCCCGCATCAGCGTCCGCACGTCCTTGCCGGCGTTCATCCCCTCCACGGTGCGATCGTGGACATAGGCGATCGCGTCCCGCAGCCGGGTCAGTTCGGCATGGATGCGTTCGGCGCCCGCGATCGGCTCGAAATGGCCGGTCACCAGGAGCTCGGGGCGCAGGTCGCGCACCCGCTCCACCGACGCGACGGCCGCCAGGGCGTCGCGGTACCGGTCACCGCGCATGGTCACCAGGTTGGGGATGTGCCCAAACAGCGGCCCGAAGACGTTGCCGCACAGGCAGATTTGCTCGTCCGGCAGCCACACCACCAGCGAATCGGTGGTTTCGCCGCCCGGCACGGAGATCAGCTCCATCCGCCGACCACCGAGCTGCAGGGTCAGGGTGTCTTCGAAGTCGAGGTCGACGACGGGAACACTCTGACCGGCCAGCCGCGTGCTATCGAGGCGTCGCTGAATCGCTTGGATCCCGGCCGCCAGGGTGTCCTTGAACGCGAAGGCGCTGCGGCCGGCACGGTAGGGCATGAGGCGCTCGTTGTCGTCGCGCCACAACGTCCAGTTCGCCTGGGCCACCACGGTGGTCTCCGGGTCGCGCACGCTGTCCAAGCCGCCGACGTGGTCGACGTGCCCCTGGGTGAAGATGACGTAGCGCACCGGGGAGGCGTCGACGGCGTCGAAGTTGGCGCGATGCACCGGGCCCTCGAACCCCATACCGGTATTGACGATCACCCGGCCTTCATCTGTGGTGAGCAGGTAGGCGTTCGAGAGCCCCGGCGAACACCACAGCCCGGGCGCGATCTCCTCGGCCCGGTCGGCGGCCGCGGGCCGCATGGCGTCGGCCCCGGGCCTGGTGCGGTAG
This sequence comes from Mycobacterium europaeum, assembly GCF_034555895.2. NCBI lineage: Bacteria > Bacillati > Actinomycetota > Actinomycetes > Mycobacteriales > Mycobacteriaceae > Mycobacterium > Mycobacterium europaeum. Next base: position 5,148,180 of record NZ_CP157315.1, on the reverse strand, counting down.
ACCGGTTCGAAACTCATCGCTCTCGTCGCCTCTCACTAGCTCTCGGCATGGACGTCGAACCTGTCGAAGTAGAAGTCGAAGCGACCGCGGAGCTCGGCCGGGGTGACGCCGAAGTGCCGTTGCAGGTCGTAGTGGATGCGACCGTGTTTGCCGCGCGGATTGCCCGCCAGGTATTTGTCGAACTGTGCGCGCACCTTCGGTGTCAATTCGACGCCGCCGCATTGGTAAAGCCGTTCGAGCACCGGCATTTCGTTGCCGTTGAGCTGATGGAAGCCGATGTCGATGCTGCGTTCGTCCGGCACGAGATCGCGGTCGCGCACGCATGCGCTCAGCAGCCGGTGCACCCGGTCGGTCCAGTAGTCGAGTAGCCAGTCCGGATCGATGCTCGTTCGTCGTAGTCGATCGGAGTAGGCCATCATCGTGACCGCCGACTGGATCACCGCAACGGGATCGCGGTGTGTGAAAGCCACTGTCGCGTCGGGAAACGTCGCCAGGAGCGGACCCAGTTGCTCACAGTGCTGAGGGCTCTTCAGAATCCAGGTCCGCGGGCCGCGCAGGAAGGTCAGCGCCTGGAGAACCTTCCTCAGGTATGCGTAATGCCGGGTCTGGTCCAGGTTCAGGTAGTAGTCGCGCCAGTCCGGCACGCGCGCATGCCATTCCAGGACATAGGCGGCCATATCGAGGTCGAGGAGTTCGACCTCCTCCTCGATCGCCTCGGGGAACCGGTCGTGCATGGCGGCGACCGCCGGCGCGCTGGCCATCAGCGCGTCGTGCTCGGAGCTGGCCCGCGCGTAGCGCGGGTCGATCCCGAAGATGTCGGGACCCTGGCCACGCGCGGGAATCGGTTCCTGGCTCTCCCAGTACGGCAGCGCCCGCCGACGAGGGTCGGCGGCAATGAGATTCACCAGATGGGTGGTACCCGACCGCGGCATTCCGACGACGATGAACGGGTTCTCGATCGGGATGGCTTCGATTTCGGGATAACGACGGAGGAGATCGGTCAGCGACAACCGGTTGCGCAGCAACCGCACGACGCGTTGCCGCAGCGACGAGCGGGTGAGCTGCCGCAGGCCCACGTCGCCTTCGATCGCGGCGACGTGGGCGGCGAGACGATCGCCGAATCCGTCGACGTCGTCGATATCGTCGACCCCGGCCTGCTCGACCGCCTCGGCGAGCATCCGGTCGATGCCGAACTCGACGACTCTGGCCTCGGTGAATTCCAGGATCTGGCGTTGGACGTCGGTCAGCTTGGGCGCGGTCAGGTCGTCGAAGTCGATGTCGTCAACGGCAGAGCCCACCGGATCCTCTTTTCGACGTGTCGCCGACGGAAAATATGACACAGACGCTAGCCGTCGAGCCGGCGTGGCCCCTACAGGTTCGCCAAGTCGTCGGGCACGTCGACCTTGTGTTCCTGCAGCACCTCCAGCGGCACGACCTCGAGGGTGCGCTCGTGCGTGCAGGCCAGCACCACCGGCGCGGCGCAGCCATCCTGATGCGCCCGAAGCCAATTCAGCGCGGTGACGCACCAACGATCACCGGGCAGCAGTCCGGGGAACCGGTATTCGGGAACCGGCGTCAGCAGGTCGTTGCCGATGGACCGCTGGTGCTCCAGGAATTCGGCCGTCATGACCGCACAGATCGTGTGCCGGCCGAGGTCCTCGGGCCCCGTCGAGCAGCAGCCGTCGCGGTAGTACCCGGTAAGTGGCTCTGTGCCGCACGGTTCCAGCGGACCGCCTAACACATTTCGCTCGCGCACGTATTCAGTATCGCGCTCGGTGGGGTGAAGTTTGAAGTGACTTTGCCGTCCGCTGCCCGGCGAATTTCTCCGGGCGGCAAAGAGCGGGGTCATCCCGCCATCGGGTAGCCGGCCAGCGGGCGGGCGCCGAGGACGCTTCGCGCCGCGGCCGCGTCGACCTCCGTGTAGATGCGGGCGATGTCGACGATCGCCGTGCCCGTCCGGACCAGCTCTCCTTGCGCCGTCGCGTGCAGTGCCAGGAAGGCGGTGGCCTCCGCGGCGAACGCGAGGGCCGCCTGCGCTGACACCTCGTCGGCACCGGCGGGAAGCAGCGCCGTGGTGGGAGGCGATGCGGTCACACCGGCCTGCAGCCCCTGCATGGCGCCCCGGACGACGTCGGACCCGACGTTGGCGGCGGCCGGATCGAATGACAGTGCCTGCACGGGCCTACTCCTCCACGCCGATATGTCGTGGGGGAATCATAGCACCAGGCAACTGTTTGGGTATGCAAAACTTTTCCTGAGAAAGAGTTAAGCGGTGCGGGTGACGGAGCGATAACAATTCCCACGTCAAGCCGGCGCGACGCGCTGAGCAAATCCCGGGGAAATGGCCGGGAAAATTTATCGTCACATCGTGCACCGAAGAACGGCCCTCAAGCTGCCACTTTTGCTGGCAGCAGGCACCGCGCTGGCGCGAGCCCCCCGCGCCTCCGCGGAGGAACGCGGCCGGTGGCCCGCCGACCGGGCGAACCGCTGGTACCAGGCGCAGGGCTTCCTCGTCGGGTCGAACTACATCACCTCCAACGCCATCAACCAGCTCGAGATGTTCCAGCCAGACACCTACGACCCGCGGCGCATCGACACCGAGCTCGGCTGGGCCAGGTTCTACGGACACAACACCGCCCGGGTGTTCCTGCACGATCAGCTGTGGGCCCAGGACCAGCGCGGCTTTCAGACGCGGCTCGCGCAGTTCGTCGACATCGCCGCGCGCCACCGCATCAAACCGCTGTTCGTGTTCTTCGACTCATGCTGGGACCCGGCGCCCCGGGCGGGCCGCCAGCGCCCGCCGACGCCCGGGGTGCACAACTCCGGCTGGGTGCAGAGCCCGGGCGCCGAACGCTTGGGCGACCCCCGCTACACCGGCGTCATGCGCGACTACGTCACGGCCGTGTTGACGCAGTTCCGCAACGACGACCGCATCCTGGGCTGGGATCTGTGGAACGAGCCCGACAACCCGGCACGCCAATACCGCAACACCGAGCGCAGCGACAAGGAACAGCTCGTCGGCAATCTGCTGCCGCAGGTATTCCGCTGGGCGCGCGCGGTGGACCCCAGCCAACCGCTCACCAGCGGCGTGTGGCGCGGCGACTGGGGACAACCCCAGGGCCGCAGCGCAATCAGCGATATTCAGCTGGCCAACGCCGACGTGATCACGTTCCATTCCTACGCCGACCCCGCGGGCTTCGAGTCCCGGATCGGCGAGCTCGCCCCGCTCGGCAGACCGATCCTGTGCACGGAGTACATGGCGCGGCCACGGGGCAGCACCGTCGAGGCCATTCTGCCGGTGGCCAAGCGCCACAACGTCGGAGCCATCAACTGGGGCCTGGTCGCCGGCAAGACGCAGACCTACTTTCCCTGGGAATCGTGGGACCACCCGTACACCACGATCCCGAAAGTCTGGTTCCACGACCTGCTCGCGCCCGACGGCCGACCCTTCAGGGACAGCGAGGCGCTGACGACCCGAAAGCTGGCCGGCACCCAGGCTTGAGCGGGGCCGTTCGGTTAGCCGAATTCGCCGTTGAATGCCCTTTTTGCGGTAGTAGGGTTGACCCGCGGGAAGGGGGCGGCGATGACTCTGACTCATCTGAGCGAGCCGGAGCTGATCGCCTCGGCCGGGGGCGACCCCTGGGCGATCAACCGGAGCCTGCAAGCGGGTAGCCCATTTCAAATCTCACGCCTGGCTGAGACGTTTTATGCCGCGGGCCGACACACCGCCGAAGCCGACCATGCCTTCCAGATTGCCCAGCAGCGCTTCCGCGAGTCGTGGAACCACCAGAACGGCGACAACCCGATCAACGACTCCGCGGAAGTGCAGCGGTTGACGAAATCCCTTGGCGCCCAATCGGAGCAACTGCCCAAGATCGGCGCAGACTTGGAGAACATCGCCGGCGCCTTGGCCGATGCGCAGAAGCAGGGTGCCGCCGAGATCGCCACCTTAGAGCATCAGTTGCATTGGCTCGACGAGCTTTATGGCGCCGCGCAAGCGGATCTGCGGGATCCCAGCCTTCCGCCGAAGGAGGTAGCAAAGCTGCGCATGATCATGGAAGCCGCCCACGCCGACGCCGTGGACGACGTCCGCGACGCGGTGAAACAGATGAACTCCATCCGCAACGGCTACTCGGATACCTTGCACAAAGCGCTGGGCTCGTTGCACAGCGAGGGCTACGACCCACCCGCCGCCGTCGACGACACCATGGAGCGTCCGTTGCGGGGTGAGGTGCGAGACCTCGGGCCGATCGCCGGTACCGGTGCCGTGCCCGGCATACCGGGGATCGGCGCGGCAGATCTTGGCGAGGTCGTCGAGGTGCCGGGAGAGAACGGGCAGCCCACGAAATTTCTTGCGATCTTCGGCGATTCATTCACCGGCGATAAGGCCTACGACGGCAAGCACTACCCGTCTGTTGCTGTACCGGTCACCTTCGATGCACAGGGGCGTCCGCACTTCGGTCCGCCGCTGACCGGGGACGACAAGAGCACCAGTGTTCTGTTCCCGCCGCCGCCCGAAGCAGGGAAAACCGACACTTTGCCTGCCGGGAGTATCCGGATGCGAGACGGCACCACGTACATGATGGTGGCGGGCACCGACAACCTGAATCCCACCGGGGGGTCCTGGCTCGTCAAGGCCACCGGCAACCCCGCAGAAGGTTGGAAACCGATCGACAAGTCTTGGCGTCCCTGGACGCCAAATCTGCCGAATCCGAATGATCCCGTTCCCCCGGGCACCCACCCGGGAACAAGCTTGGCGAGCCAGCCCACCCAGATCAGCGGCTTTCAGGCCAAAGACGGCAAGGTGTACATCGCGGCTAACTCTTTCGACCGCAGCCAGGGCGTCACGATGTACCGAGTTGATGCTGACCAAGTCACCGACCGCGGTAAATGGCAACCGTGGAACGGATCCGGATGGGGCAATGCAGGAGAAGTCGCAACGGTGCCTGTTAGCCAAACACCCTTTGGTGAAATCAGTTTCCGGGACGTCAGCGGCAAGGCGGTGCTTTCGGGATTTAATCAAGGAACGGGGAATGTCGAAGTTCGCGTGGCGGACGACCCCACGAAAGTGCTCAGCGTTGGACCGACCGTTGTTGCACAGCAGAGCAATCATGAGGGGGCTAATTTCTTGCCACAGAATTACGGTGGATTTATCATGCCTGGATCTACGCTCGATCACCTGAATTTGCTTGTAAGTCAGTGGAATACGACAGCGAACACTCCGTATAACACTCGAGAATTTCAGGTCAGTGCGACTCGGTGAATGATAGGATGACAGGATCATAATATGATTTATAAGACACCGGCGGTTGCCGCAGCAATTCTGAGCGCACTCTTGACCAGCTGCAGTGCGCACGCCGACACGCCTACATTTCCGGACATCAACAACTTTACGAAAGTAAATGTAGAAGATTACACGATAGGGCTCCCCAATACGGGCCGAACCCCTCTCAATACCGTGTATTTTCTTACGCCAGACGGTATAACGTGCGACTTTTTTTCCGGTCAGGCTCAATGCACCGGCAACAATTTTCCCGGTATCCCGCCTGCTGCCGAACCAGGCACTGTGAACGCGATCGGAACGACCTCCGGCTTGGTGCAGTCCGGCAATCCCATCGCGCCCAACGGTCAGGTTTACGGGCATCCACTGAAAACGCTACCGCCTTTCCACTCCATCACTGTGGATGGCGTGATTTGCGGGGTGGATAACTCCGGCACCACCGCGTGCAAAGACGCGCAAGGTCGCGGATTTGTGCTGTCCCCACACGGCTCCGGTTGGCTGCCCCATGTGTAGACGCCGCCTGAGCGCATTTGATTGGCAGCATCCCGCCACCGTCACCGACACTTCATCCGTTGCCCCTCGGCAGGTTTGCACTCTTCGGGCATGGATTATCGGCCCATCGTCGCCGATCTCGAGGCCGATTCGTGCTTGTGAGACGTACTGACACCCGCGGTCATCATGAGGACCGCGACGACAGCGAGCCGCGCGAACCGAGACACCGACCAACCGACGCCGCGGGCCGACCCTGCGTCGCTGGTCTGGTCGAGCAACGAATGTCCGGCAGAGCAAGGGCTAGGAAGCCGCGAAATCACCCACCACGGTCATCTTGTTGCCATCCCAGGCGGTGGCGAAGCCGGCCGCGGTGAAGGCGCAATTCATGATGATCCCTCGGTGCGGAGGGCTTTGCATCCACGAGTCGAGGGCCTGGGTGGGATTCGCGGCTGAGCCGGTGCCCCAGAAGACAATCTCACCCGTGGCGGGGGCCCGGGTGTAGCCGGCTTCTGCGATGCGCGTCCGCGGCGAAGACCCGTCGGAACCGATATGGCCGCTTAAACCGGTGCGCAACATATCGTCGGCGTGCCACTGCGCCGCCACCCTCAAACGCGGGTCGTCTGTGAGCGGCCCGCAAGGTTGGCGAAGCCCGTTGACGCCGCTGTACAGGACAGCGACCGAATCGTCTGCGTGCGCCACGAATTCAGCGGCCGTGCCCACAGCCACCATGAGGACACAGCAAGACGAGAAGATGGCGGCGATCGCGACTTTGTTCGTCATGTGGCCTCTTACTGCGCGCCGTGCAGTTGTCCGTGAGGCAATGCTATCCACCTTCGGCCGGGACTGCCGGGAATCACAACCCATTCGCTGCAGGGAAGGTCCCCATCGGGCGGCCGAGCGCATCCACCGGCCCCCTCTGGTACGGGGTCGGCCTCGCTCGTGACGGGCGGCGGCCCACTCAGGGCCGAACACCTTTGGTGCACTTTTGAACCCATCCAGAAAACGGTGGCACCGCACTCAAGAACGGCCGCCGGTCTGGCGGAAGCCGGGTTAAGTCGATCGCGCTGAATCCGATCAGGATCAAGCTGGCTTTTGCTATGCTCCGGCCATGGCGCTGCAGGGTCAACAGCGCGGCTTTCGCCGCCTCCTGTGGGATAAGGCCAGCGCGAAGTACGCGCAGTATATTCACGAGTACTTTTATCAGAAGTTTTTCTACCGCTACTTAACACGCAAGCTGTCCGTCAATGACGTTGTGTTCCTCAATTACGGTTATGAAGAAGATCCACCAATGGGCGTTCCGCTGGCGCCCTCCGACGAACCGAACCGGTATTTCATCCAGCTTTATCACCGCACGGCAACTCAGGTCGACCTCCGCGGTAAGGACGTGCTGGAGGTCGGTTGCGGTCACGGCGGCGGAGCCTCCTACCTCACCCGCACCCTGCACCCAGCGTCATACACGGGACTGGATTTGAATCCGGCCGGTGTGGCCTTTTGCCGGGAAAGGCACAATCTTGCCGGCCTGAAGTTCGTGGAAGGTGACGCCGAGAACCTGCCTTTCCCGGACGAATCGTTCGACGCGGTGATCAACATCGAATCCTCACACCTCTACGCGCAGTTTCCCCGATTCCTCTCCGAGGTTGTACGTGTGCTGCGCCCCGGCGGGCATTTCCTCTACGCCGATTTCCGCCTCACCGCGGGCACTGCCACCTGGGAAGCAGAATTAGCCGAGGCGCCGATGCGGATTCTTTCGCAGCGGATGATCAATTCAGAGGTCATGCGCGGGATGGAGAAGAACTCACAGTGGTGGATGGCGGTGGTCAACGCACTTGTGCCGGCCTTCGCGCGCAGCTTCGCCGTCACCCGTGGGTACCAATTTGTATGGAATACGTACCAGGGCCTGCAAAGCGGCGGACCTATGGAATACCGGATGTACTGCTTCGCCAAGGCGTGAGGCCGGTGATCTAGCGGCCGTCGCGGAGTTGGTGGGACGTGCGGCAATGACACGCCCGCCGCCTCGGCCGTCTTCTCGCGCGAGATTCCGTGCTCGAATCCCTCGCGGATGAGCTGGCGCAGCTCTTCGTCAGCCTCGTCGAGCGCCGCGCGTCTACGTTGCCGCAGTTTGGCTGCACGACGAATGGGTGCCGATGGGCGAGAGCAGGACGACCTACATCATTCGATCAAAGTCAAAATCCGAAATCGTCAACATAGCGCAGACTGCGTGACATTAGCCCCAACCGTGATCTAATGCTCCTCGCGATGATGGTTCGCGGAACACGAATCGAACAGGTCGGGACGGCATCAGTGACTTGACCGCTGGAACCACAGCAGTACGGTTACATCGACCCAGAAGGGGGCGACCGTGTTCGTCAGTGCTGGCCGGCCGCAGCCGATGCGATGCAGCTTGCAAACCTGAGCGAAGCAGAATTAATCGCGGGGGCCGGCGGTGATCCGTGGGCAGTCAATGACAGCCTGCAGGCTGGCAGCCCGTATGAGATCTCTCGTCTAGCTGGGGCCTTTCATGACGCTGGCCGGTGCACGGAGGAGGCGGAACACGCTTTCCAGTTCGCCCGCAGCCGATTTGACGCCGCGTGGAACCACCAGAATGGCGACCACCCGATCAACGACTCGGCCGAGGTTCAGCGGGTGGTCAAATCGCTTGGCGCGCAGTCCCTTCAGCTGCCCAAGATCGGGGCTGATCTGGAAAACATCGCAGCTGCGTTGGCCGAGGCGCAAAAAGCCGGAAGCCAGGTCATCGCTGCGCTGGAGCGTCAGCTGCAATTGCTCGACAAACTAATCGGCGCAGCGAAGAAGGATTTGGACGATCCCACACTTGACGCACACAGCCGGTCTCAACTGCAATCGTTGATCAACGACGCCAAGGCCGATGCCGTCGATGAAACACGAGATGCTCTCAACCAGGTGAATTCCATCCGCAACGGATACTCGGCAACGCTGGAGTCGGCACTGGGGAATCTACGCACCGATGGCTTTGCCCCGGAGGATCTCGAGCAAGCGGACGCAGATCCTCAAATCCCGCCGCCGAATACGAAGCCAGAGGACGTGAACCGGTGGTGGACATCCCTGACACCCGAACAACGCCAGAGGTTCATCGCTGAGCACCCCGACAAGATCGGCAACCTCAACGGCGTCCCAGTCCTCGCCCGCAGTGACGCCAACATTTCAGTGATGAACCAAGACCTCAGCCGCGTGCGCGACATCGCCAACCGCAGCGGGGTCTCAGTCGACGATGTCCTCCGTGACCCCGGGAAATACGGACTGTCCGACACCGACATCACCCGCTACCACAACGCCGACGAGACCAAGCAGGGCCTCGACCACGACTCTGATCACGGCCATAACCCTGTCTACCTCTTCGCATACGATCCCACGGCATTCGGAGGCAAGGGACGCGCTGCGGTCTGCATCGGCAACCCCGACACGGCCAAGAACACCGCCGTGATCGTCCCCGGCACCAGCAGCAGCGTCAAAGGCGGCTGGCTGCACGAGGGCCACAACGACGCACTGAACCTCTACGGACAAGCTAACGCCGCCGACCCGAACAACCCCACGGCGGTGATTGCGTGGATGGGCTATGACGCTCCTAACGACTTCAAAGACCTCCAACGCATCTCGACACCCATGCTCGCCCGCACCGGCAGCGAGGCGCTGACGCAAGATGTGAACGGCCTGTGGGCTACGCACCTAGGCGGCGGCCAACACGTCACGGTGCTGGGCCACTCTTACGGCTCGACGACGGTCGCGGATGCCTTCGCCATGCACAATATGCACGCAAACGACGCGGTGCTCATCGGCTGCCCCGGAACCGACATGGCCCACAGCGCTGCCGACTTCCACCTCGATGGCGGCCACGTTTATGTGGGAGCGGCGTCCACCGACCCGATCAGTCTGATCGGCGAATCAAATGGTCTGAGCAAGTCCATATTTGGAGGAGACATCGGTGGCCAGTGGCTCGGCACGGACCCGGGCCTGGGGGTCGATCCGGCCGCCGACGGCTTCGGATCGGTTCGGTTCCGCGCGGAAGTACCCGGTTCTGACGGCATCAACGCCCGGCACGACCATTCGCAGTACTACAACCTCGGAGGCGAGGCGCTACACAGTATGGCCGACATCGCCTCGGGTCATGGCGATGCACTGCAAGCCGACGGGATGACGGCGGGGCATCGTCATCAGCCGGGCGTGCAGATCAATATTCCCGGGCTCGGGCCGGTCAATGTAGGCCCCCAGACGCCGGCATTTGTCGACCCGGAGTGGGACCGCTCACCTGGATCCGTTACCAGCGATCATTACTTCGATGCTGAACACCACCACTGAGTCCCCAGGCAGGGGGCCGCAGAAAGCGGGGCTTGCTGCCCTCGCACTCATCGTCATGCTGTTGGGAGGGTGTGCACTGGTGATGAACAAACCGCATTCTTCGGGTCCATCGACAAATCCATTCGATGATTCAGCCCACCCACTCACCGATGACCAGACCATGGCACAAGTCATCGAACCCGCCAAACAAATCGTGGCCATCGCCAATCTTCAAGGCGTGGACGGCGGATTCTCCTTCGCCTCGTGCAACGATCAGGGCGATCCCCCTTATCAAGGCAGGGTCACCATCGGGTTTTTGCTGCAGGGAGACCCCGACAGCTACTTCCAGCACGTCCGCGATGCAATGCGCGCAAACGGCTGGAACGATGGCGCCCCGCCAGGACAGCACCTCCACGGCACCACCCTCAATAAAGACGGTGTCACCGCCAACTTGGGGTACATACCTTCGGACCACAGCCGAGGGCAGATTCTCCTGTATGGAGAATGTCGCGATCCGAACGACCACCACCACGACCCCGGGGCCGGCGTTGATATCACCAGCCAGTTAACCGGGCGATGACGCTTCGGGTCGTGCTCCGCCACGGCAGAATCGGCGCTCGAAGTCTTGCAGCACGCGAATGAGTCAGCTGGCCGCGCGTCCGCAGTGGCTCGACTCCATGCGGGACCGCCGCCCGGTGGCTTCGTCGGCGGCGTGGGCGAGAATGCCTGCAGCTGGGGCTCCACGGGGTACTGGCCGCCGGCCGGCGAGGCTGGGCCCGGCTAGGCAGCGCTGAGCGAATGCTCCGGGGAAGCGACCGTCGCTGCGACGCTTTGTGCCAGACATTCACGCAGGAATGCGCTCAAAGTGTGCTCACGAGGCGGCCGCGGTGGCGCCCAGCGAACAGAAAAACAGGCTGTCTAGCTACGCGAACGCGCTGACAGCTTTGGCGGTGGCGGAGGGATTTGAACCCTCGGACGGTGTTAGCCGTCACACGCTTTCGAGGCGTGCTCCTTAGGCCGCTCGGACACGCCACCGCCGAGCAGCTTACCTAACCGTGAGCCCCTCACCCCAATCGCTGGCGGGCGAAGAAGGCCTCCAGCGGTGCGGCGCACTCTTCGGCGAGCACGCCGCCGCGTACTTGCGGCCGATGGTTGAGCCGCCGATCGCGGACCACGTCCCATAGGGATCCGACCGCTCCGGTCTTGGGTTCCCACGCGCCGAACACGAGCCGGCCGATGCGGGCCAGGACCAGTGCGCCGGCGCACATGGTGCACGGTTCGACGGTGACCGCGAGAGTGGCGCCCTCCAGCCGCCAGCCGTCGCCGAGGACGCCGGCGGCCGCGCGCAGCGCCAGGATCTCGGCGTGCGCCGTGGGATCGCCCAGAGCTTCCCGGGCATTCACCGCGCGGGCCAGTTCGGTTCCGTCGGCCCCGACGACCACCGCACCGATGGGCACGTCGCGGGGACCCGCCGTCGCCGCGACCGACAACGCGGCACGGATCAGGTCTTCGTCACCGATCACCGACCGGGCCTGATGGCGGCGACCCGCATCGCCCGGCTTCGCCGCGCTCGCGATCACCGACCGGGCCTGATGGCGGCGACCCGCATCGCCCGGCTTCGCCGCGCTCGCGATCACCGACCGATGCGGTCGATCACGGCCGACAGCTGGTCGGCGAAGCCCATCTCCCGGGCGATGCGGCCAAGCTGCTCGTCCGCGTACAGGTCGGCCTCGTCGAGGATCACGCCCAGCACCGCCTCGGGCAGGCCGATGTCGGCCAACAACCCGAGGTCGCCCTCCTCGAAAGGATCCGAATCCTCCAGATCCTCGGGGTCGATGTCGGCGTCAAGCTTGTCCAGCACTTCGGCGGCGATGTCGTAGTCCAACGCGGCGGTGGCGTCCGACAACAGCAGCCGCGTGCCCGACGGCGCCGGGCGCACGATCACGAAGAACTCGTCGTCCACGTCCAGCAGCCCGAACACCGCGCCGGCGCTGCGCAGCTCCCGCAGCTCCGTCTCGGCGGCCTTGAGGCTCATCAGCGATTTCCGGGCCATCGGGGAACACCGCCACTGGCCCTCTTCGCGCACGACCGCTACGCCGAAACCGTCCGGCGTATCCGCGGACGGGCCTTGGGCTGGGGCCCGTTGTGCTCCCATGGCCGCTTACGGTAGTCGCAGACGAGGCCCCCTGACCAGATGGAGCGAAACGCGGCAACGTCTGACCGCACCGCGCCGCCGGGTTGTGCCAACCTTGGTCTGTGGCTAGCCCCGTTTCTCAACCACCGGTGTGCGTGCTCGGGCTGGGCCTGATCGGCGGCTCGATCATGCGGGCCGCCGAGGCGGCGGGCCGGGAGGTGTTCGGCTACAACCGGTCGGTGGAAGGTGCACGCGGAGCCGCCGCCGACGGTTTCGACGCCAGCACCGACCTGACGGTCACGTTGACCCGCGCAGCCGAAACCGGCGCGCTGATCGTCCTGGCGGTGCCCATGCCGGCGATGGCCGGCATGCTCGCCCACGTGGGCGAACTGGCCCCGAACTGTCCGTTGACCGACGTCACCAGCGTCAAACGGGCGGTGCTCGACGAGGTCGTCGCGGCCGGTCTGCAGGAACGTTTCGTCGGTGGTCACCCGATGACCGGCACCGCTCATTCGGGCTGGGGCGCGGGCAACCCCGGCCTGTTCACCAGGGCGCCGTGGGTGGTCAGCGTGGACGACCACGTCGACCCGGCGGTGTGGTCGATGGTGATGACGCTGGCGCTGGATTGCGGCGCGGTGGTGGTGCCGGCCAAGTCCGACGACCACGACGCCGCGGCGGCCGCCATCTCACACCTGCCGCACCTGCTCGCCGAGGCCCTGGCGGTCATCGCCGGGGAGGTCCCGCTGGCCTTCGCGCTGGCCGCCGGATCTTTCCGCGACGGCACCAGGGTGGCCGCCACCGCCCCCGACCTGGTGCGCGCGATGTGTGAGGGCAACTCCGACCAGCTGGTGCCGGCCGCCGACCGGGTCATCGAGCTGCTGAGCCGGGCCCGTGAATCCCTGGTCGGGAACAATTCGGTGGCCGAACTCGTCGAGGCCGGGCACGCCGCCCGGACGCGCTACGACAACTTCCCGCGTTCCGAGATTTTCCACGTCGTCATCGGCGCCGAGAACTGGCGCGAGGAGCTGGCCGCCGCCGGCCGGGCGGGCGGGGTGATCAGATCCGCTCTGCCAAGCCTGGATAGTCGACGATGAACCCCTCTTCGTCGACGCTCACGACGGTATCGGCGACCGGGGAGCGCAGCTTGATGCCGTCGAGGCCGCCCGAGCTGCTGTAGCTCACGACGTCCGCGGTGATGGACATGTCAGGCAGATTGACATAGACCACCGGCAGTGTGACCGAGTCCGGCCTTTCGTGGAGGCCGAGCCGGCGGATCGGCAACGCGTTGAAGAACGGGCTGAACACCACGTCGCAGTCGAGGGCTCCGTTGTACCCCGCCCGGTGCTCGCCCTGATGGTCGGTGACCAGCCACATGTTCTCTTCATCACGGGCGATGGAGATCACACGTTCCCGCTCGGCCAGCGTGACGGTCATGCCGAGCCGCTTGGTGGCACCGGTCTCGTCGGTCTGCAAGTCGTAGTACGCGCCGAACGCCGGATTGGTTGCGGTGGCGGCGGCCACGATGCGGCCATTGGCCTTGATTCTCTTGCCGGACACCTGAATTCGTACCGATTCCATCCGCGATACGTCCTGTGCACGCCAGGTGAGCATCGCCTGCCATACGCGCCGACTCGAATCAGAGGAATCTGTGTTCACTCATCTACCGTAATCGTGCCCGTCGACGGTCGGGTACCTGCCCGGCGCTCGCGCCGGCCGGCGGCCATGCGCAGGCGGTCGCCGCCCGGCACCGATGCCCACACCGCCAACGCCAGCAGCCCGTCGAGCGCGAGCGCCAACGCGGCCACCATGAAGGCGCCGACCAGGGCGAGGTGAAATTCGCGTTCCTTGATTCCGTCGATCAGGTATCTGCCCAGCCCGCCGAGACTCGCGTAGGCCGCGACCGTCGCGGTGGCGACCACCTGCAGCGTGGCGCTGCGCAACCCGCCCAGGATCAACGGCAGCGCGTTGCGCGCCTCCACCCGGAGCACCTGAGCCTCCGTCATTCCCATCGCGCGGGCGGCGTCGACCACGGCCGGCTCGACGTTGGCGATCCCCGCATACGTGCCGGCCAGCAGCGCCGGGACACCCAGCAGCATCAGGGCGACCAGTGGCGGCCCAACGCCGAGCCCGAACAGCAGCGTTCCGAGCAGCAGCACGCCCAGCGTCGGCAGGGCGCGCAACCCGTTGACCGCGCCCACCACCAGCAGGGTGCCGCGGCCGGTGTGCCCGATGATCAGCCCGGCGGGAATGGCGATCAGGGCCGAGGCGCCCACCGCGAGCGCCGTGTACTCGAGATGCTCCAAGACCCGCGCCGCCAGCCCGACCGGACCCGTCCAGTTCTCGGCGGTCAACAGGAAGGCGACGGCGCCCTGCACGAAGTTCATCGCGCGCCGCCCACGATCGGGGCCACCACCGACCGTCGGCGCGGCGGGCGCGCGGCCCGCTCCCACGGTGTGACCAGCCGGCCCGCCACCACGATCAACGCGTCGATGACGATCGCCAGCGCGAAGAGCGCGATGATGCCCCCGAGGATCTGGTCGCTCTTGTTGGTCTGGTAGCCCTCGGTGAACCAGGCACCCAGGCCGCCGATGCCGATCACCGAACCCACCGAGACCATCGCGATGTTGGTCACCACCACCACCCGCAGCCCAGCCACCAGAACCGGAACAGACAGCGGCAGTTCGACTTTCAGCATTCGCGTGATCGGCGAGTAGCCGACCGCGGTGGCGGCGTCACGCACCGGGGCCGGCACCGCGTCCAGCGCCTCGAGCACCGCCCGCACCAGCAGCGCCGCGGTGTAGGCGGTCAGCGCGACCATGACGTTGGCCTCGTCGAGGATCCGGGTCCCGATGATCATCGGCAAGACCACGAACAGCGCCAGCGACGGGATGGTGAACACCACGCTCGCGGTGGCCGTCGTCAGCCGTCGCGCAACCGGCGCACGCTGCACCGCCGCGCCCAGTGGGACCGCGATCGCCAGGCCGATCAGCACCGGCACCAACGACAGCCGCAGATGGACGAGAGTCAGCGCCCAGGCGTCATCGAGGTGGGTGAGCAGGTAGTGCATCGCTCAGCCCCGCCGTCGGGCTTCCACCGCGGCCAGCACGTCGCCGGCGAGCACACCGCCGATGACCCTGCCGCCATCGTCGACGGCGATGCCCACCCCCGACGGCGACGACAGCGCCGCGTCCAGCGCGTGGCTGAGGTTGCCGTGGGGACGAAACAGCGAGCCGACGCCGCTCATGCTGTCGGACAACGACGCACCCCCGCGATGCCGGCGCACCCCTTCGGTGTCGATCCAGCCCAGCGGCGCGCCGGCGCCATCCACCACCACCGCCCAGCCATCCGCCGGGCAGATCCTGGACAGGTCATCCGCCGGGATGCGCTGCACGTCGTGCAACGGCAGGCCGGCGGCATCGATGAGTTGCAGCCAGCGGTAGCCCCGGCCCAGGCCGATGAACCTTGCCACGAAATCGTTGGCCGGGCGCGACAGCAACCGCGCCGGGTCGTCGTACTGCTGTAACGACCCGGCCCGGAACACCGCGACCTTGTCGGCGAGCTTGAGCGCTTCGTCGATGTCGTGGGTGACGAACACGATCGTCTTGTGTAATTCGCTTTGCAGCCGCAGGATTTCGTTCTGCAGATCGAGCCGGACGACCGGGTCGACGGCCGAGAACGGCTCGTCCATCAACAGGATGGGCGGGTCGGCGGCCAACGCACGGGCCACGCCGACGCGTTGTTGCTCACCGCCGGACAGCTGCGTGGGGTAGCGGCCGGCGAGCCGGGCGTCCAGCCCGACGCGTTCGAGCACCCCGTAGGCGGCGGCGCGGGCCGACCGCCGAGATTGCCCCTTCAGCACCGGAACCGTTGCGACGTTGTCGATCACCCGAAGGTGCGGCATCAGTCCGGCGTGCTGGATGACGTAGCCGATGCCGAGGCGTAGCCGCACCGGGTCGAGGGTGGACACGTCCACCCCGTCGACGGTGATGACACCGGATGTCGGCTCGATCATGCGGTTGATCATGCGCAGCGCCGTGGTCTTTCCGCTGCCAGACGAACCGACGAAGACGGTCAACTCCCCGCTCGGGACCGTCAGGCTCAACCGGTCCACCGCGGTGGTTCCGTCGGCGAAGGCCTTGCTCACTTCGTCGAAGACGATCATTGGCCGACCGGATGATTGAAGCCGTTGTCCCGCAGCCATTTCCGCGCGGCCTGATCTGGATCGACGCCGGAGTTCCCCGCCACCGCGGCGTTGAGTCCGGCCACCCCGGCGGTGGTCAGCCTCGCCGACACGGCGTCCAGCACCTCCTTGAGCCGGTCCGACTTCTTCTGCGAGTTCAGCAGCGGCACGATGTTGCCGGCCAAGAAGTTGTGCGCGGGGTCGTCGAGCACCACCAAGTGATTCTGCGGGATGGCCGGTGACGTGGTGAAAACGTTTGCGGCGTTGACCCTTCCCTCCACCAGGGCGCGCACCGTCACCGCGCCGCCGCCGTCGTCGATGGCGACGAAGTTGCCGGGCCTGATGTCGAGTCCGTACTTCTGCCGCAGACCCGGCAGTCCGGCCGGCCGGGTCGCGAACGCCGAGGGCGCGCCGAACCTCACATCCGCCGAATAGGCCGCCAAATCGGCGATCGTCTTCAGCTTCCAGGCATTAGCCGTGTCACCGGTCACGGTCACGGTGTCGGTGTCGGACGCCGGCGACGGAGTCAGGATCGCCAAGTCCCCGGGAAGTTTGCGGTCGAGTTCCAACTCGACGGCGTCCAGTATGGTCGCCGTCGACTCGGGCGCGAAGTACAGCAGCAGGTTGCCGATGTACTCGGGCACCAGGTCGATGGAATGGTCTTTGAGCGCGGGAATATAGGTCTCCCGGCTGCCGATCCCCATCCGCCGGCCCACGTCGAAACCGTTGGCCTGCAATGCTTGTGCGTAGATCTCGGCGATGATCTGAGATTCCGGGAAGTCACCCGACCCCACCACGATGGATTTGGGGCTGCTGACCGCGCCGCCCAGCGGGTCGGAGCTGCTGCACGCCGCGAGAACGCAGATCGCCGTGAGCCACACCGCCGTTTGGATGCTCGCGCGGTGCGCGCGCGACGGCATCGTCATACCGCCGACACTAACGGCAGAATCGCGCGGGCGCCGGGACCCGGCAGGCCGGTTGCGCGGTTTGGTTTCATTCCTCGCCCGATGGGACCAAGATGACACTATGAGCAGCCACACCCCTGCCTCGCCCAGCCAGCCGCCCGCCAAACCCGCCGCGGCGCCCACACCGGGCACCGCGCCCAAGGAACCGGCGATCGGGTTCACCCGCGCCGGTGCGCTGTGGTCGTCCCTGATCGGCGGCTTCCTGATCCTGATTCTGTTGCTGATCTTCATCACCCAGAACACGGCGGAGACCCCCTTTACGTTCTTGGGCTGGCACTGGCGCCTGCCGCTGGGGGTGGCCATTTTGCTGGCGGCGGTGGTCGGCGGCCTGATCACGGTGGCCGTCGGCACCGCGCGGATATTGCAGCTGCGCCGGGCGGCCAAGAAGCACCACGCGGCGGCGCGTAAGGGTTAGCGCGCCTCAGCCGGGCAGCTTGGCCAGCTCGGCCAGCCCGCGGGAGATCAGCGGCGCCACGACCTCCGGCATGTGGTCGGTGTCCATCCCGCGGGCCTGGTCGGACATCCGCCTGCGAAAGTCGATGCCCGCGGCGATGATCGCGAGCTTGAAGTAGGCCAGCGCCATGTAGAACTCCCAATGCGCCAGCGGCAGGCCGGCGACCAACGAATACCGGTCGGCCAGCTCGTCGGCCGTCGGCAGCAGCGGCGAGGTCCAGGCGGCCTGGGCGTTGACGATCAGGTCCAGCGCGGGGTCGCGGTACACGCACATCAGGGCCGCGTCGGACAGCGGGTCGCCGAGGGTGGACAGCTCCCAGTCGACGACGGCGCGCACCTTCGTCGGGTCGTCGGCGTCCAGGATGGTGTTGTCGATCCGGTAGTCGCCGTGCACGATCGACGTGCGGCTCTGCTGGGGAATGGTTTCCTGCAAGCCGGAATGGAGACGTTCGACGTCGGCGTCGCGGCGGTCGTCGGGCAGCCGCACCAACGCCCACTGCGAGCCCCACCGCCGCACCTGGCGCTCCAGGTAACCGCTGGGCTTGCCGAAATCGGACAGGCCGACGGCCGCCGGGTCGACGTTGTGCAGGTCGACGAGGACCCGGATCAGCGAGTCGACGCAGCCCTCGATGACGGTGTGGCTGAAGGCTTCCAGCTGCGCGCGGCGGCGCACCACCTGGCCGGCGACGAATTCGACGATCTGGAACGGGGCGCCCAGCACGGATTCGTCCTCGCACAGCGCGATCGCGCGCGCCACCGGTACAGGTGTGTCCCGCAGCGCGGCGACCACCCGGTACTCGCGCGCCATGTCGTGCGCCGACGGGGTCAGCCCGTGCAGCGGCGGGCGCCGCACCAGCCAGCTGGTCGCGTCGTCGTAGACCCGGAACGTCAGATTGGAGCGGCCACCGGAGATGAACTCCGCGCGCAACTCACCGTCGCGCCCGATGCCCAGCGAACGCAGGTAGGCGTCCAGCGAGGCCAGGTCCAGCCCTTCGAGTTGGTCAGCTGAAGTCACCGGACTTGTTTACCACCTCTGATTTCGCGGCAGCAGGTCCCACACGTGCTCGACCCCGTTGACCCCCGCCACCGTCGCCTGACCGGATCGGGAGAACAGCAACCGGGTGATCGACGCGTAGTCGACCGGAAACGACAACAGCCGGGACGTCCCCAGAATCTGGTGCAGCAGGACGTTGATCACCCCGCCGTGGCTGAACACCGCGACGGTGTCCTCGGGTTCGGCGGCGACGACGAGGTCGTCGACGGCCGCGCGCACCCGCGCCAGGAACGCGTCCTCGTCGACCGCGCTGGGCAGGTGCCCTTGGGCCAGGCGCGCCCACTCCTCGGGCATTTCCTCGCGGATCTGCTCGACGGGGATGTACAGGGGAAGGTCACGGTCGTATTCGGCGAATCGCTCGTCGATCTCCACCGTGAGTTCCCGCGCCGTCGCGACGGGTTGGGCGGTCTGGATGGCGCGCCGCTGGGGGCTGCTCACCACCCGGGAGATCGGAAAGCGGTCGAGCGCCCTGGGTAGCCGCTCGATCTGCGCCAGTCCCTCGTCCGACAGGTCGGGATCGGAACCCTCGCCGTGTTCGCTGCGCAGCGGCAGCGCGTGCCGGACCAGAAGCAATTGCATGTGTTGGTTCCTGTCTGTGCGGGGCGCGACGTGTTCATTCAAAGCACGCGGACCGGCCGCCGCAAAATGCGGGCGCACGCGGGAGCCGAAAGGTCGGCGGTCCGTCGGGAGAATGCTATTCTCCGCACAGAGAGCGGGGTGTGCGAATGACGACGGTAGACCAGTCCCAACTGGATGCGGGCATGCTCGGTCGCTGGCTGGATGCGAACGACGCACCGGGAAGCGGCGAAGAACCGCGGCTGCAACAGCTCAAGGGCGGTTCGCAGAACACGCTGTACCTGCTCGAGCGCGGCGGCGAGCGGATGGTGCTGCGAATGCCCGGTGCCCGCGCCGACGCCGCCCGCATCGACGGCTTGCTGCGCGAGATCCGGCTGGTGCGAGCGCTGTCCGGCACCGACGTCCCGCACGCGGCGCTGATCGCGGCCGACGACACCGGCACCGTCCTCGGGATGCCCTTCTATGTCATGCAGGCCATCGACGGCTGGAGCCCGATGGACGGCGGGTGGCAACCGCCGTTCGACACCGAATTGAACGCCCGCCGCGGGCTGGCCTTCGAACTCGTCGAGGGCGCGGCCAAGCTGGGCCGGGTGGATTGGCGCGCCCAAGGGCTGGAGGGCTTCGGCCGCCCGGACGGATTCCACGACCGGCAGGTCGATCGCTGGCTGGCGTTCCTGAGCGCCTACCAGGTGCGCGAGCTGCCCGGCCTGGACGAGGCCGCGGCTTGGCTGCGCGACAACCGGCCCGCGCAGTACCGACCGGGCATCATGCACGGCGACTACCAATTCGCCAACGTGATGTTCGCCCACGGCGCGCCGGCGCGGCTCGCCGCGATCGTGGACTGGGAGATGACGACGGTCGGCGATCCGCTGCTGGACCTGGCGTGGTGCCTGCTCGGCTACGACGGTGAAGAGCCGCGCGCCGACGGGTTCTATCTGGACATGAGCGGCATGCCCCGCCGAAGCGAATTGCTGGCGCACTACGAGACGGTCAGCGGGCTGTCGACCGAGAACATCGACTACTACCTGGTGCTGGCCAATTGGAAGCTCGGCATCGTGCTGGAAAAGACTTACGCTGCGGGGGTGCGCACCAGAAAGGTCGACCCCAAGATCCAGGACGCCTTCGGGACGATGATCCCGCAGCTGATTGCGACCGCGGCCGAGCTCGCGCGCTCGCTGCCCTCCGGGGGCCACTGAAATGGGTTACGCCGACCAGCTTTTCGATCTCACCGACCGAGTCGTGCTGGTCACCGGCGGCAGCCGCGGACTGGGCCGCGAGATGGCGTTCGCCGCCGCGCGCTGCGGCGCCGACGTCGTGATCGCCAGCCGCAACATGGACAACTGCGTGACCACCGCCAAGGAGATCGAAGCCGAAACCGGTCGCTCCGCCATGCCGTATCAGGTGCACGTCGGTCGCTGGGATCAGCTCGACGGGCTGGTCGAGGCCACCTATGACCGCTTCGGCAAGGTCGACACGCTGATCAACAACGCCGGGATGTCACCGCTGTACGACAAGCTGACCGATGTCACCGAGAAGTTGTTCGACGCGGTGGTCAACCTGAACCTCAAGGGGCCGTTCCGGTTGTCGGCCTTGGTGGGCGAGCGGATGGTGGCGGCCGGACGCGGGTCGATCATCAACGTGAGCACGGCCGGATCGCTGCGCCCCACGCCCGACATCATCCCCTACGCCGCCGCCAAGGCCGGGCTCAACGCGATGACCGAGGCGCTGGCGAAGGCCTACGGGCCGGCCGTGCGGGTCAACACACTGATGGCCGGACCGTTTCTGACCGATGTGAGCAAGGCCTGGAACCTCGAGGCGGCCGAGGGCAAGCCGTTCGGGCACCTGGCACTGCAGCGCGCCGGGGATCCGGCCGAAATCGTCGGCGCGGCATTATTTTTGGCATCCGACGCGTCCAGTTTCACCACCGGCTCGATCCTGCGCGCCGACGGCGGAATTCCGTGACGCGGCGGGGTCGCGCCAATGAACGAATAGGAGTATCCGAATGTCGTGGGACTTCTCCACCGAACCGGAGTTCGAGAAGAAGCTGGAGTGGATCCGGCAGTTCGTCCGCCAAGAGGTGGAACCCCTCGAGGTGCTGTTCCCGGGTTGCGAGTTCCTGCCGCTGAACGACGAGCGCCGCCGGATCGTCGACCCGCTCAAACAGCGGGTGCGCGACCAGGGTTTGTGGGCACCACATCTGGGGCCCGAACTCGGCGGACAGGGCTTCGGCGCGGTCAAGCTGACGTTGATCAACGAAATCCTGGGCCGCAGCCCGTGGGCGCCGATCGTGTTCGGCACGCAGGCGCCTGACACCGGCAACGCGGAGATCATCGCCCGCTTCGGAACCCAGCGGCAGAAGGACCGCTACCTCGCGGGCCTGCTGTCCGGGGAGATCTTCTCCTGCTTTTCCATGACGGAGCCGCAGGGCGGCGCCGACCCGCGGGTTTTCCGGACGCGCGCGTTCCGCGACGGCGACGACTGGGTGATCACCGGGCGAAAGTACTTCTCCTCCAACGCCTCCGTGGCCTCGTTCTTCATCGTCGTCGCGATCACCGACCCGGACGTGCCGGTCCACCGCGGCGCGTCGACGTTTTTGGTGCCGGCCGGAACCGATGGCCTGACCATCGAGGCCACCCATCATCTGGTCGGTGCGCTGCCGCACGAACCCGGGCATTCGCTGGTGCACTACGACGGGGTGCGCGTGCCGTCGGACGCGCTGCTGGGTGAACCCGGCCAGGGCTTCATGATCCTGCAGACCCGGCTGGCCGGCGGGCGGCTGCACCACGCGATGCGATCGATCGGGGTCGCCCAACGCGCGGTGGAGATGATGGCCCGCCGCGCGAAAAGCCGTTTCACTCAGGGCAGTTCGCTGGCCGACAAACAGTTGGTGCAGGCATTCATCGCCGATTCCTACACCGAGTTGATGCCGTTCCGGCTAGCGGTGCTGCACGCCGCGTGGCTGATCGACACCGCCGGCGAACATGCGGCCCGCGCCGAGATCGGCGCCTGCAAGATCCTGGCGTCACAAGTGCTCAAATCCATTGGGCTGCGCGCGATCCAGGTGCACGGGGCGCTGGGCACCACCGACCAGCTGCCGCTGGTCAACGTGCTGCTCGGCGGGGTGGCGCTTGGCCTGGCCGACGGGCCGACCGAGGCCCACAAGGTCAACCTGGCCCGGCTGCTGCTCAAGGGATACGAGGCCGAGGACCCCGAGTGGCCCAGTGAGCTGCTGGACATCCGTCGGGAGGCCGCCCGCACCAAGTACGGCGACCTCGTCGACCGCGTTCCGGCGCTGCCCGATTCGCCGTGAGCAGCAGGGTGACCGCGGCGGTCGAGCGGGCGCTCGACGACCGCCAGCGGGAGGCCACCGAAGAGGTGGAGCGCATCCTGTCTGCCGCGGTGCGAGTCATGGAACGGGTCGCGCCCGAGCCGCCGCGGGTGAGCGACATCGTCGCCGAGGCCGGCACGTCGAACAAGGCGTTCTACCGCTATTTCGCCGGCAAGGACGATCTCATCCTGGCCGTCATGGAGCGCGGGGTCAGCATCGTCGTGTCCTACCTCGAGCACCAGATGGCCAAGGAGAGCGAGCCGCGCGAGCGGGTCGCTCGCTGGATCGAGGGCACGCTGGCGCAGGTCGCCGACCCGCACTTGATCAGCATGAGCCGGGCGGCCGCCGGACAGCTGTCGGATTGGCGAGCGGTGGACCGGGAGATGCTGCGGCCGCTGCGCGACCTGCTCGTCGAACCCGTTGCGGCACTGGGCAGCAGAGACGTCGACCGCGACGTCGAAGCGGTGTTCAGTTGCACGGCGGCGAGTATGCGACGATACGTGGGCTCGGCCGACCGGCCCGGGTCCGACGACATCGCACACCTGGTGGGATTCTGCCTGCGTGGTCTGGGGGTCAGCTGATGCGCGCGATCGTCTGCCGCTCCTATGGCTCACCGGAAGATCTGGTTCTCGAGGACGTTGACGAGCCGGTTCCGGCGCCCGGGCAGCTGCTGGTGCGGGTGCATGCCGCCGCTGTCAATTTCCCCGACGTGCTGTTCATCGCCGGCAAGTACCAGGTAAAGATCCCGCCGCCATTCATCCCGGGCAACGAGATCGCCGGCGAGGTGATCGCCACCGGCGCCGGCGCGCCGTTCACGCCGGGCCAGCGCGTGTCCGGAACCACCTTCGGGGCGTTCGCCGAACGCGCACTGCTCGATGCGGGCCAGGCGTCGCTCATTCCCGACGACGCCGACTTCGCGTCGGCCGCGGCCTTCGGCGTGACGTACCGCACCGCGTATCACGCGTTGCGCTCGACCGCGGCGGTGGCGGAAGGGGATTGGGTCGTCGTGCTGGGCGCCGCGGGCGGCGTGGGGCTGGCCGCGGTCGACCTGGCCGTCGCCATGAAAGCCCGGGTGCTGGCCGCCGCGTCGAGCCCCGAGAAACTGGACCTGTGCCGTCGACGCGGCGCCAAGGCGACCGTCGACTATGACCGGGAGGACTTGAAGGCGCGCATCCGCGACCTCACCGGCGATGCCGCCCGAGTGGTGATCGACCCCGTCGGCGGGCCGTACGCCGAGCCGGCGCTGCGGGCGCTGGCCCGCGGTGGCACCTTCGTCACTTTGGGCTATGCCGCGGGGTCCATACCGGCCATCCCGCTCAATCTCGTTCTGCTCAAGGACATCTGCGTGCGGGGCATGGAGATCCGCACCTTCATGACCGACCACCCGGACGAGGCCGCCCGCGACATGCGGGAGCTCTCGCAGATGTTCGCCGCCGGCACGATTCGTCCGTACATCGGTGCGCGGTTCCCGCTGTCCGAAACCGCCGCCGCGCTGCGGCACGTGGCCGACCGCAAAGTGTTGGGCAAGGTCGTCATCGACGTCTGAATGCGCGTAGCACCGAGATTGCCGCCGTGGTCGTGACCTGCCCGCCGCCAACAGCCCTCGAGGCAATCTCGGCGTCACGGGGTGACGATGTTGAAGCCCGGGTCGGGCTGGTCCAGCGCACCCAGGAAGGCCCGCAGCGCCGCCTGGTCGCCGGATATCTGCAGACCCGGCGAGCCGAAGTCGCCCAGCGCCGCGGCCAGCAGCCGGGACTTGCCGTCCAGCCGGACCGTCACGGTCGCCGTCGCGGGCTCGGCCGCCGCCTTGCGGTGGACGAGCACCCCGTTGCGCAGGGTCAGCCGGTAGTTGACGGCCAGGTCGGCGAAGGCGATGTCGATGGCGAGGTCGAGATCCCAGCTGCGCGGCCCGTCCACCCGGATGGCGAGGCTGTCGAAGATCTGCTCCGGGGTCAGCTGCGACAGCATGGTGGGCGAGGTGGCCTGAGTCGCGGTGCCGAAGTTTCCGTCCCGCAATTCGGTTGCGCCGCTGAGGAAGAAGTTGCGCCACGTCGCGTTCTCGGCACCGTAGGCCAGCTGCTCGAGCGTGTCGGCGTAGAGCGCACGCGCGCCGGCATGAGCGCTGTCGGCGAAGACGGCATGGTCCAGCAGCGTTGCCGCCCAACGTAAGTCGCCGGAGTTGAACGCCGTCCGAGCCAGCTCGACCACTCGGTCGATTCCGCCCATCGCCTCGACGTAGCGGGGAGCGAGGGCCTCCGGCGGATGCGGCCACAGCCTGGCCGGGTTGCCGTCGAACCAGCCCATGTAACGCTGGTAGACGGCCTTCACGTTGTGGCTGACCGAACCGTAATACCCGTGGGTGTGCCACGCGCGCTCGAGCGCCGGCGGCATCTGGAACATCTCCGCAATCTCGACCCCGGTATAGCCCCGGTTGAGCAACCGCAGCGTCTGGTCGTGCAGGTAGGCGTACATGTCGCGCTGCAGTGAAAGGAATTCGACGATGCTCTCCCTGCCCCAGGTGGGCCAGTGGTGGGAGGCGAACACCACGTCGGCGCGGTCGGCAAAGGTGTCGATCGCCTCGGTGAGGTAACCGGACCAGGCGTGCGGGTCGCGCACCAGGGCGCCGCGCAGGGTCAGCAGGTTGTGCAGGTTGTGGGTGGCGTTCTCGGCCATGCACAAAGCGCGGAAACGCGGGAAGTAGAAGTGCATTTCGGCGGGCGCCTCGGTGCCGGGTGCCATCTGGAACTCGATCTCCACGCCGTCGATGGTGTGCCTCTCGCCGGTCTCGCGGACGTCGATGGTGGGGACGATGATCGCCACCTCACCGGTGGACGGCGCCTGGCCGAGGCCGCAACCGACCTGGTCCTGCGGCCCGCGGGGCAGCAGGGTGCCGTACATGTAGGTGGCCCGCCGCGCCATGGCCGGACCGGCGTAGACGTTCTCCCGGACGGCGTGCTCGGCGAAGCCTTCCGGCGCCAGCACGGCCACCGTGCCGGCGTCCACGTCCGCCTGTGAGGTGACTCCCAGCACGCCGCCGAAGTGGTCGACGTGGCTGTGGGTGTAGATCACCGCGACGACGGGGCGTTCGCCCGTCCGGTGGGCGCGATACAACGCCAGCGCCGCCGCCGCGACCTCGGTGGACACCAATGGGTCGATGACGATGACGCCCGTATCGGTCTCGACGAACGTGACGTTGGAGATGTCGAAGCCACGGACCTGGTAGATGCCGGGCACCACTTCGTAGAGGCCTTGTTTGGCGGCCAGTGCCGACTGCCGCCACAAGCTGGGGTGCACCGACGCCGGCGCCTGACCGCGCAGAAAGGAGTAGGCGTCGTTGTCCCACACCACCCGGCCGTCGGCCGCCTTGATCACGCACGGCGACAGGGCGGCGATGAACCCGCGGTCAGCGTTGTGGAAGTCCGCGTCGTCAGCGAAGGGCAGCGCGTGTGCGCGGTGCGCCGCCTCGATGACTGCGGTGGGGGGTTTGTGCTGCACGCCAATACAGTGCCACCGACGTGCCGTTGACCGGGGCCATTCCACCGGATCTCGTCAAGTGGCCAATGGACACAAAAACCGATTACCCGGAACCCTGGATTCGCGGACTAGTTAACCCGCATACTGCCCCCACGGCCCTCAATGCCGAGGGCCGCAACTATCGGGCAAAGGAGAACACGTGAAGCGTGGACTGATCGTCGCGGTGGCTGGAGCGGCAATTCTGGCCGCCGGAGTTTCCGGCTGTTCGAGTAACAAGCAGAGTTCGGGCGGTTCGGGCACCACCTCCGCCGTGAACACCTCGGCGGGCGCCGCCAGCGGAACCAAGGTCCTCATCGACGGCAAGGACCAGAACGTGAGCGGCTCCGTCGTGTGCACGTCCGCGGGCGGCACCGTCAACATCGCGATCGGTGGCGCAGCGACCGGCATCGCCGCCGTGCTCACCGACGCCAACCCGCCGCAGGTGAAATCCGTTGGCCTGGGCAACGTCAACGGTGTGACGCTCGGGTACACCTCGGGAACCGGCCAGGGCAACGCCTCCGCCGAGAAGAACGGCAACAGCTACAAGATCACCGGAACGGCCACCGGGGTCGACATGGCCAACCCCATGCAGCCTGTGAACAAGCCGTTCGAAATCGACGTCACCTGCTCTAGCTAGCCGAGGTTGCGGGCGGTTGCCACCCGTTGAGTGGCAACCGCACCGTGAACTCGGTATGGCCGGGTGAACTGTCCACCGTGATGGTCCCGTTGTGGGCCTTGACGACCGCGGACACGATCGCCAGACCCAGCCCGGTGCTGCCGCCCTTGCGGGAGCGCGAGGTATCGCCGCGGGCGAACCGCTCGAACACCTCGGATTGCAGTGCCACCGGGATGCCGGGGCCGTTGTCGATCACCTGCAGCACGGTGTGATCAGGCTCGGTGCCCAGGCGCGTCGTCACCACCGTGCCCGCGCCGGTGTGCAGGCGGGCGTTGGCGAGCAGGTTGGTCAGCACCTGGTGGAGCCGGGCCGCATCACCGGTGACGATCACAGGTTCCTCCGGCAGGTCGAGTTCCCACTGGTGGTCCGGCCCGGCGACATGCGCGTCGTTGACCGCGTCGACGGCCACCCGCGATAAATCGACCGGTTCGCGTTCCAGCGGGCGGCCGGAGTCCAGGCGGGCGAGCAGCAGCAGGTCCTCGACCAGCCGCGTCATCCGTTCGGTCTCGGAGGCGACCCGGCTCATCGCGTGCGCCGCCGCCTCGCGGTCGTCCCCCATGCGTTGGGTGAGTTCGGTGTAGCCGCGGATCGCGGCCAGCGGGGTGCGCAGCTCGTGGCTGGCGTCGGCGACGAACTGACGGACGCGGGTCTCGCTGGCCTGCCGCGCCGACAGCGCGGACGCGATGTGGTCCAGCATCCGGTTGAGGGCCGACCCGAGTTGGCCCACCTCGGTGGAGGGATTCGCGTCCGATTCGCGCACCCGGACCGGCAGCTGAACCTCCCCGCGATCCAGCGGCAGGTCGGCCACCTTGCTCGCGGTCTGCACGACGCGGCGCAGAGGCGCCAGCGCCCGGCGGATGATGATCACCCCGGCGATGGTCGCGGCCGCCAGCGCGACCACGGTGACGAGGCCGAAGATGATCAGCATCCGGATCAGCGTGGCGTCGATGTTGGACATCGAGAGGCCGGTGACGATCGTGTCGGCGCCGTTCCGGCTCGGGGCCGCTACCACCCGGTATCGGCCGAGGCCGTCCAGTTCCACGGTGACCGGCGCGCGACTGGCGGCTATCCGTTCCAGCTGGCTCTGGGCCGTCGGGGTCAGCGCGGCGCGGGTGCCGCTGCTCGTGAGGTAGCCGGCGTCGACGATCTCGCCGTGATTGACGACCGCGGCCAACATGCCTGCCGGCTGGCCGGGGGCGTCCAGGAATCGCGGGCCGGGGCCCGGCCGCGGATAGTAGGAGTGCTCGCGCCGCCATCCCGGGTGGTTCGGTTCGGGATACATCAGCGCCGAACGGAACGACGTGCCGGCGAGCTGCCCGTCGAGCTGCTTGACCAGGTGGTGGTTGAGCGCCAGTTCGGTCACCGCGGTGATTCCGACGCACACCAAGGCCAGCACGACGATCTGCCCGACCAGCAGCCGCAGCCGCAGCGACCAGGCCCGCCGCGGCTCAGCGCGCCTAGCCAAAAATCGCGACCCGCTGCGCCCGGCTTCGCCGCGCTTGCGATCGCTCCTAGCCAAAAATCGCGACCCGCTGCGCCCGGCTTCGCCGCGCTTGCGATCGCTCCTAGCGAGCCGGCTTGAGGACATAACCCGCGCCCCGCAGCGTGTGGATCATGGGGTCGCGCCCGTTGTCGATCTTCTTGCGCAGATAGGAGATGTAGAGCTCGACGATGTTCGACCGGCCGCCGAAGTCGTAGCTCCATACCCGGTCGAGGATTTGGGCCTTGCTCAGCACCCGCTTGGAGTTGCGCATCATGAAACGCAGCAACTCGAACTCGGTGGAGGTCAACGCGATCGGCTCGCCGGCCCGGGTGACCTCGTGGCTGTCCTCGTCGAGCACCAGGTCGCCGACCATCAGCTGCGCGCCGCTGTCCAGCGTCGTCACCCCGGTGCGCCGCAGCAGCGCGCGCAGCCGCAGCACCACCTCTTCGATGCTGAACGGCTTGGTGACATAGTCGTCGCCGCCCGCGGTCAGCCCGGCGATGCGGTCTTCCACCGCATCCTTCGCCGTCAGCAGCAGCACCGGGAGCTGCGGGTTCTCTTCACGCAGCTTGTGCAAGACGTCGAGCCCGCTCATGTCGGGCAGCATCACATCGAGGACGACCACGTCGGGGCGCTGGGCCCGGGCGGCGGCAATGGCCGAAGCACCGTCGCCGGCGGTGGCGATGTTCCACCCCTCGTACCGCAGCGCCATCGACACCATTTCGGCCAGGACGGACTCGTCGTCCACGACCAACACATTGATCGGATTGCCGTCCGCGCGACACATGACCACCCGTTCGACGGAGGCGCGGGGCTGTGTCACGAGTTCCAGTATCCGCACCGTGCTGAGCCGCCGCTATGGCGCAGCTTTGCGCCAGCTGTGAACGGGATCGCGCGACTGCCGGACAGTCGCGCGATCCCGTTTCCCGGCGTGGTGGCTAATACCAATAGCGCCGGCCGGCGACTGGACGACCGATCGAGCCCATGATCCACAACACGGCGCCGATGACCAACACGACGACGCCGATTTCCCACAGCAATGGGACGCTGAATACAAACCCGAGAATAAGCAGGACTACGCCCAAGACAATCATGACGACTCCTTTAGGTGAGGGGCAGTAAAACACCAGGCATTGAACTGGGCTGCGGAACATGGCAGTCCTTGACTTTCGGGTTGACGCCCCCGTAATTCAAAGGCCCCGCGATGACGGTCAACGCGATGTTGCCCGCCGTGACACAGCTGGTCGAGTCACCTTTGAAGTAGTCGCGTTGCCATGCCGCGAATACCCCGATGAGCAGCCATACCAGGGCGAGGGTGCCGATGATTCCGCTGCCACGCATGGTGCCCTCCAATGTGGTCGAGAAAAATTTCTCGTGGAGCATAGTTACCCATTCGACTTATGTCTAAACATTCGTCGCGGGTGAATTCGGCAGTGCGCCAGCGGAGCCCGGGGACCGAATCGAAGTGGTTTGACGCGCTAGCTAACGTCGCCGCGCGGACACGTACAGGGTGGGCGGCACCGCGCCCTCGGAGTCCTGAGGAACGCTGCGACCGTAACGAGCCATCAGTTCGGCGAACGTCGCCGTGGCGACATCCCAGTCGCGCTCCCGCAGCCAGGCGTCGACGGCGGTGCGCTCTTCGGGATACCAGAGGTCGTCCAAATCGGTGATCTCGGAATCGACCAGCTTGGCCGCCGCTGCCCGCATGCGCCGCATCTCCTCGCGCTGACGCCGGACGAGATCGGGGTCGGTGAACCCTTCGCCCGGCACGTTGGAAGCCAGCCAGCTGCCGTCGGCGCTGAGCGAATGGATGCGCTCGAACAACAGGTCCTGGCCCTGCGCCGGCAGGTAACGCACCAGGCCCTCGGCCGACCAGGCGGCGGGCCTCGACGCATCAAACCCGGCCTCCTGCAACGCCTTCGGCCAGTCTTGCCGCAGGTCGATGGGCACGTTGACCAGCCGCGCCCTGGGCTGCGCGCCGTGCTCGCGCAGCGTGGTGGATTTGAACTCCAGGACCTTGGGTTGATCGAGTTCGTAGACGACCGTGCCGTCGGGCCACGGCAGCCGCCAGGTGCGGGCGTCCAGCCCGGCGGCCAGGATCACCACCTGCCGTACGCCGGACTCGGCGGCGCCCAGGAAGAACTCGTCGAAAAAGGCTGTCCGCGTGGCCATGAAGTCGATCATCAGCTGGATGCGCGTGCGCACGTCGGGCTCGAGCTCCACCGCCTTGGCCAGCAGCTCAGGATCGGCATAGATGCTCCACATGCCTTCGCCGGCCGCGTCCACGAACACGCGCGCGAACGGGTCGCTGATGAGTGGGTTCTCGCTCTCCGTCTCGGCGGCCCGCGCCGCCGCGACACCCAATGCGGTGGCCCCCACGCTTTGGGTGATGTCCCAGGAGTCGTTGTCGGTACGCGGCATCGCCAGTCCCTTCAGGAGCAAGATTCAGTTAGTTGCGCACACTATTGTTCCAGGCTCCGCCGCCCGAAGCCCGTTCCCGGCGGTGGCTTACGCTTTTTCCCAGACTGCCCACAGGGTTGCGGAGGAGCGCTGACATGGACGAGATCGGTATCGGCTGAACGTGGATGCCGTGAACCTGGACGCCGTCGCGGCCTGGATGTCGGGGCGGGGACTCGGCGAGGGCCCGCTGGAGGACGTCACCGCCGTCACGGGCGGAACCCAGAACGTCATGATCCGGTTCACCAGGGCCGGCCGGCCGTACGTGTTGCGGCGGGGCCCGCGGCACCTGCGTCCCCGGAGCAACAGCGTCATCCTGCGGGAAACGAAAGTCCTTGCCGCCCTGGCCGGATCCGACGTGCCGCACCCCCACCTGATCGCGGCGTGCGAGGACCCCGCCGTGCTGGGCGACGCCGTCTTCTACCTGATGGACCCGGTCGAGGGATTCAACGCCGGCGAAGGACTGCCGCCGCTGCATACGGGCGATCCCGGCGTGCGGCACGGCATGGGCCTCTCAATGGCCGATGCGTTGGCCAAGCTGGGCGCCGTCGACCATGTCGCGGTGGGTCTCGGCGATTTCGGGAAACCGGAGGGCTTCCTGGAACGCCAGGTTCCACGCTGGCTTGCCGAGCTGGACTCCTACAACGAGTACGACGGCTACCCCGGGCCGCAGATCCCGGGCATCGCGGAAGTGTCGGCCTGGCTGGAGCGCCATCGGCCGGCCACGTGGGCGCCCGGGATCATGCACGGCGACTACCACGCCGCCAACGTGATGTTCTCCAACACCGGCCCGGACGTGGTCGCGATCGTCGACTGGGAGATGTGCACGATCGGGGATCCGCTGCTGGACCTGGGCTGGCTGCTGGCCACCTGGCGCCAGCCCGACGGGTCGAGCGTGTTCAGCCACGCCCTCGGCGGGCAGGAGGGGCTGGCCAGCACCGACGAGCTCTTCGAGCGCTATGCGGCAAACACCACCCGCGACCTGTCGCACATCACCTGGTACACCGTGCTGGCCTGCTTCAAGCTGGGGATCGTCATCGAGGGCACGCTCGCCCGGGCCTGTGCGGGCAAGGCCGAGAAAGAGGTTGGCGACCAGTTGCACGCGGCCACGGTTCACCTGTTCGAGCGCGCGCTGGGCCTCATCGAGAACGAGCCCTGATCCCCCGGCAACTCCGTGTCCTGCCGCGTTATCGCGAAGCACCCGATCCCTACTCCGAACCCACCCGGGCCACCCGGTATGGCGGGTATCCCGACGAGCCGACGCCCGAACCGAGCCGCCGACACATTGGTACCGTCCGGCCACGCTGGTCGCGACCGGCGCGATCGGAGTGATCGTGCTCGCCGCGCCGGCTTTCAC
Source organism: Mycobacterium europaeum (assembly GCF_034555895.2). Taxonomy (NCBI): domain Bacteria; kingdom Bacillati; phylum Actinomycetota; class Actinomycetes; order Mycobacteriales; family Mycobacteriaceae; genus Mycobacterium; species Mycobacterium europaeum. The sequence continues at coordinate 5,115,920 of NZ_CP157315.1, read as the reverse complement.
GGTGGTCAAGCTTGCGACCGCTTCGTCCGCTCGCAGCCCCGCAGCGGCGACGGCCACCACCACCGCGTCCACGACTGTCACCACCACCCCCACCACAGCGGATACGCCGAGCACCGAAACCAGCACCGTCACCCAGACCGTGACCGTCCCACAGCGCCGCGGCCCCTTCGGGGGTCCGTCCGGCGGTCGCTAGATCCTCGGCCTTGTCCCGAGCGAATTTGAACCCCGAACCTGTTGATCCACAAGGCTGGTGTATTCGCAGCCGTCTGGTGTCAACGGCTCGAACGTTATCCGTTGCGACGCATCAGCTACTGCGCTTTACGTTCCGTTAAATACCGTGTTCCAAATCGGCCATTGCCCTGTCAACAACAGGCCGTTGGTGCAACGATCTTCTGATGGGTGAAAGCGATACCGCCCAAGCCGTCGAGCTGATCCGGGCTCTGTGCGAGGTGCTGGACAAAATGACCCGCCAACTGACCTGGCTGGAAGCCCGCGGCGCTGGGGCCGAAGCGGCCGCCCTGCACCGGGACATCGCCGAAGCGCAGGCGCACATCAACCGGCTACAGAGCCGATACCTCAAGAGCGCCCCGACGCGCCAATTCGCTTAGCGGACCTGGCAGCGATCCGCGCAGGCTTTGGAGCCGCGCAGATTTTCGTCAGTCGGCTGCAACGTCGCTACCTAACCGACAACAGGGGTAGCTTCACACGTCGCCCCTAAGGGCGACGCACCGCGCGTCTCACTAGACCGCTTCGGCGCGCGGGAACTCCGGTCGTCAAGGATCAGCCGAAGGTGAAATGTCGAGCGCCAACGAACGTCATACAGGCAGTGAGCGCGCCCGAAGGGATTCGAACCCCTAACCTTCTGATCCGTAGTCAGATGCTCTATCCGTTGAGCTACGGGCGCCCGTGTTCAATTGTCGTGCGTCGTGTTCCTTGGCGGAGGCGAGAGGATTTGAACCTCCGGTCCCCTTTGAGGGGGACAACTCATTAGCAGTGAGCCCCATTCGGCCGCTCTGGCACGCCTCCCTTGGACTGTTCGAGGGTACCCGACCCCTTTCCGGTCTCGCGGAACCGGCCATAGCGTACACATCCGCGACATAAACTGTCGAAGTGACCGCCCGCTTGCGTCCCGAACTGGTCGGACTGCCAGTCTATGTCCCCGGCAAGAACGTGCCGGGCTCCATCAAGCTGGCCAGCAACGAGACCGTGTACGGTCCGCTGCCCAGTGTGCACGCGGCGATCGAGCGCGCCGTCGCCGTCGTCAACCGCTACCCCGACAACGCCAGCGTCGACCTCAAGGCGGCCCTGGCCATGCACCTGGGTTCCGACGTCGCGCCCGAGCACATCGCGGTCGGTAGCGGCTCGGTCAGCCTGTGTCAGCAGTTGGTGCAGATCACGTCCGCGGGCGGCGACGAGGTGATCATGGGCTGGCGCAGCTTCGAGTGCTATCTGCCCATCGTCCAGGTGTCCGGCGCGACCGCGGTCAAGGTGCCGCTGACCGACCACACCCACGACCTCGACGCCATGGTTGCCGCGATCACCGATCGCACCCGGCTGATCTTCGTCTGCAACCCGAACAATCCGACGTCGACCGTCGTCGATCCGGACGCCCTGACCCGTTTCGTGGAGGCGGTGCCGCCGGAGATCCTGATCGCCATCGATGAGGCCTACGTCGAGTACATCCGCGACGGCCTCGTGCCCAACAGCCTGGAGTTGGCCTTATCCCGCAGCAATGTCGTTGTGCTGCGGACCTTTTCGAAGGCCTACGGGCTCGCCGGCCTGCGCGTCGGTTATGCGATCAGTCACCCGGAGCTGATTACCGCGCTGGACAAGGTCGTCATGCCGTTCGCCGTGACGAACGTCGCGCAGGCGGCCGCCATCGCGTCACTGGAGGCGTCCGACGAGCTGATGGCCCGGACCGACGCACTGGTCGCCGAGCGCACCCGCGTCAGCACCGCGCTGCGCGACGCCGGGTTCACCCTGCCGCCGTCGCAGGCCAACTTCATCTGGCTGCCGCTGGGCTCTCGTACCACGGACTTCACCGAGCAGGCCGCCGACGCGCGACTGGTGGTGCGACCGTTCGCCGGCGAGGGGGTGCGCATCACCATCGGCGCCGTGGAGGAGAATGACGCCCTGTTGCACTTCGCCCGGGAGTGGATTTCCCGCACCGAACCGTAAGGAGACTCCGTTGGACTTGGCGCGCAAACTGTTCACCGAGTTCAAGGAGCGCGGCGGTGACATCCCCGACACTGATCTCGACGACTTCTGGGCCGGCCTCGAGCCCGCCACGATCGAGGGGATGCTGGGCGAGTGGAAGGGCGGCGAATTCCGCACCGGCCACCGGATGAACGGGCAGCTGGAGAAGGCCGGGTGGTTCGGCAAGACCTTCAAGTCGGCCCGGGACGTGCAGCCGCTGGTCTGCCTGGACGCCGACGGCAACAAGTTCTCCAACGTCGAGATGGGCAAGGGCGAGGCCAGCCTCTGGCTCGAAGAGTTCCGCGGGGAGGTCACCGCGACCATGGTCTACGACGGCCAGCCCGTGCACGACCACTTCAAGAAGATCGACGACAACGCCGTCATGGGCATCATGAACGGCAAGGGCGTCCGGGATAACGGCCGGTACTACTACTTCTACCTCGAGCGGGTGTAGCGCCTCAGCCTTCCGGTGTGTCGGGCCGGCCGTTCGGGTGTGCGTTGACGGCCTCGTGTGTGCGTCGAAGGCGGGAATCGGAGCCAAACCCCGCCCTGCGTGCACACTCAAAGCCCTAGTCGCACACCGAGATGGCAGAGCCCCTCGAGCTACCGTGCCGGGTCACGCCCGGTGAACGCGACCAGGTGCTCGAGCGCGCCGGCGTCGGCCGGGACGTCGATCGGGTCGTCGAACCCGGCCCCGGCGCGGATCTCCGGCCGGATGATGGTGTGCGCCAACCCCAACACGTATTCGGACAGTGGTTCCGGGGCGTTGACCTCGTCGCCCACCGCCGCGGCGTAATCCCAGGCGTGGACCAGGAATTCGACCGAGAAGATGCCGCACGCCGTCTTGGCGGGCAGCTCGCTGTTGCCGAACGGCACCGTGCCGTCCAGCCCGCGCCGATGCCAGGCATCCAGCGCCGGCCGGGCCGCGGCGACCACCTGCCGTTCCACCGAATCGCCTTGCTCGCGCGCCGGCATCTCCGCGCCCACCATGCCCCCGAGCCCGGCGATCGACTTCAGCAGATGCTCGGTCAGCTGCGCCACGTCGAACTCGGCGCACGGCGTCCGCCGCGGCAGGTCGTCGGCCGCGATCGTGTGCAGCACCCGCTGCAACACCCCGAGTGTGTCCTCGGCGCTGTGCAGTTCGTCGGTGGGCGGGGAATGGGGGCCGGGCCGCAAATCAGGAGCCATCTTTGCCACGCTACGGTCTCGATATGGCGCAAGCATACGAATCCGTGACGGTGGAGACCAAAGATCACGTTGCGCAGGTGACGCTGATCGGGCCGGGCAAGGGCAACGCGATGGGCCCGGCGTTCTGGTCGGAGATGCCGGAGCTGTTCGCGACCCTGGACGCCGACCCCGAGGTGCGGGCCATCGTGCTGACCGGCTCGGGCAAGAACTTCAGCTACGGGCTGGACGTACCCGCGATGGGCGGCTCCTTCACCCCGCTGCTGTCCGGCGACGCCCTGGCCGGCCCGCGCGCGGTCTTCCACCGCGAGGTCAAGCGCATGCAGGGCGCAATCACCGCGGTCGCGGACTGCCGCACCCCGACGATCGCGTCGGTGCACGGCTGGTGCATCGGCGGGGGCGTCGACCTGATCTCCGCCGTCGACATCCGCTACGCCAGCGCCGACGCCAAATTCTCGGTGCGCGAGGTCAAGCTGGCCATCGTCGCCGACGTCGGCAGCCTGGCCCGCCTGCCGTACATCCTCAGCGACGGGCACCTGCGCGAACTGGCGCTGACCGGCAAGGACATCGACGCGGCCCGGGCCGAGAAGATCGGCCTGGTCAACGACGTCTACGCCGACGCCGAGGCCGCGCTGGCGGCCGCGCGCGCCACCGCGGCCGAGATCGCCGCCAACCCGCCGCTGACCGTCCATGGCGTCAAGGACGTCCTCGACCAGCAGCGCACCGCCGCGGTATCGGAGAGCCTGCGCTACGTCGCCGCATGGAACGCCGCCTTCCTGCCCTCCAAGGACCTGACCGAGGGCATCGCGGCGACCTTCGAGAAGCGCCCCCCGCAGTTCACCGGGGAGTGATCCGCGGCCACGTACCCTCGCTGAGGTGACGACACCAGACGGCAAGATCCGCCTCCCGGCCGACTTGGACGCCGTGACGGCGATCGGCGACGAGGACCACTCGGAGATCGACAGCGCCGCCGTCGAGCGGATCTGGGCCGCCACGCGCCACTGGTACCAGGCCGGCTTCCACCCGGCCATCCAGCTGTGCATCCGGCGGCACGGGCGCGTGGTACTCAACCGGGCGATCGGCCACGGCTGGGGCAACGCCCCGAGCGACGCACCCGACGCCGAGAAGATCCCGGTCACGACCGACACGCCGTTCTGCGTCTATTCGGCCGCCAAGGGCATCGCGGCGACCGTGGTGCACATGCTCGTCGAGCGCGGCGTCTTCTCACTCGACGACCGCGTCTGCGACTACATCCCCACCTTCACCAGTCACGGCAAGCACCGCATCACCATTCGGCACGTGATGACGCACAGCGCCGGGCTGCCCTTCCCCACCGGGCCCAAGCCGGACGTCAAACGCGCGGACGACCACGAATACGCGCAGCAGAAGCTCAGCGAGCTGCGGCCGATCTACCGGCCCGGGCTGTTCCACATGTACCATGCGCTGACCTGGGGCCCGCTCGTCCGCGAGATCGTGTACGCCGCCACCGGCAAGGAGATTCGCGAGATCCTCGCGACGGAGATCCTCGATCCGCTCGGCTTCCGGTGGACGAATTTCGGTGTCGCCAAAGAGGACCTGCCCCTGGTCGCGCCCAGCCACGCGACGGGCCGCCCGCTTCCGCCGATAGTGGCGCAGATCTTCCGCAAGGCGATCGGCGGAACCGTGCACGAGATGATCCCGATCACCAACACCCCGCTCTTTCTCAACACGATCATCCCGTCGTCCAACACGGTGTCGACCGCCGACGAAATGTCCCGGTTCGCCGAAATCTGGCGTCGCGGCGGCAATCTCGACGGCGTGCGGGTGGTGAGCCCGGAGACGATGTACGGCGCGGTCAGGGAATGCCGACGGTTGCGACCGGATTTCGCGGTCGGGCTGCAACCCGCGCGCTGGGGCACCGGCTTCATCCTGGGGACCGACCGGTGGGGGCCGTTCGGCCTGCACGCTCCCCACGCGTTCGGCAACCTCGGCCTGGTCAACATCGCGATCTGGGCCGACCCCGCGCGCGGGCTGGCGGCCGGCGTGATCAGCAGCGGCAAGCCCGGGCGCGACCCGGAAGCCAAGCGCTACACCGCCCTGATCGACACCATCGCCGCCGAGATCCCCACCGATTGAGGGCACCCGACGGTGGGAACACTGCCGCCATGGCTACCTACCGAGTGCTCAACCCCAAGGGCGACGTTGTCGCGACCAAGGACATCGAAAGCGCCGACAAGGCGCACGCGTGGTTCGCCGACGAGGCCGTCGAGGGTAACGAACTGGGCTGGCGCATGGAAGTCGAGGCCAACGGCGAATGGCGCTTCTTCGACCACAGCGAAGGCGACCGCAGCTACTAGGGTTTTGCACCCCGACACGCGGGGCACCCGAAAAGACATGGACTCTGAACGCTTCCGCAAGCTGCTAGAGGCCCCCGCACCATTCGCCTCGCTCTACTTCGACGACTCGCACGACACCCACGACGCCGAAGCTCAGCTCGAGCTGAAATGGCGTGGGCTGGAAGAAGAACTGGGAAGACAGGGCGCCGATACGGCGGTGATCGAGGATATCGGGCGTGCCGTCCTGGGCCTGCGCCCGCCGATCGGCCGCAGCGGCCGCGGCGTGGTCGCCGCCGCCGACGGCGTGCTGCTCAACGAACACCTCACCCGGCCCACCGCCGAGACCGTCGTCCGCGTGTCCGAATTGCCGTTCGTCCTGCCGATCGTCGAACTCGGTTTCGACTATCCCGACTACCTGCTGGTGGTGGTCGACCACACCGGCGCCGACATCACCACGCACGTCAACGGCACCCGGCGGACGGAAACCGTCGACGGCGGCGGGTACCCCGTCCACAAGGCCGCCGGCGCCGAGACCGCCGGGTACGGCGACCCGCAACTGCGCACCGACGAGGCCGCCCGCAAGAATGTGCGTGCCGTCGCCGACCGGGTCGGTGAGCTCGACGACGCCAAGTCCATCGAGCTGATCTTCGTCGTCGGCGAGGTGCGGTCACGCTCCGATCTGCTATCCGCCCTGCCGAATCGACTGCGCAACCGGGCAATTCAGCTGCAGGTGGGTGCGCGACACAGCGGTCACGACGACGAAGAAGTTCAGCGGGCCATCGAAGCCGAGTTCGTCGGCCGACGGCTTCAGGTCATCGACGACGCGGCCGACCGGTTCACCGCCGAGGTGGGCCGGCAATCGGGGCTGGCCGCCGAGGGCCTCGACGCGGTCTGCTCCGCCCTGCGCCAGGGCGCGGTCGACACGCTGATCGTCGGCGATGTGGGCGACGCCACCGTGGTCGCCGACGAGCGTCTGACGACCGTCGCCCCCAACGCGAACGTGCTGTCCGAGCAGGGTGCGGCCGCGGCCAAGACGCTGCGGGCCGACGAGGCCCTGCCGCTGTTCGCGATTTCCGTCGGGGCGTCACTGGTGCGCACCGACGAGCGGATCGCCCCGGCCGACGGGGTCGGCGCGCTGCTTCGCTACGCGCCGACGCTGCACCAGAGCGCCGGCTGACACGCGCGGTGGCGGAGGGATTTGAACCCCCGGACGGTGTTAGCCGTCTCTCGCTTTCAAGGCGAGTGCATTAGGCCGCTCTGCCACGCCACCGCTGATAAGGGTAACGGGGGTCGGTAGCGTGGCCCCATGCGCGCCATCGTCGCCGAATCCCCCGATCAGCTTTCCTGGCAAGACGTGGCGGACATATCCGCCGGGCCCGGCGAGGTGCTGATCAAGGTCGCCGCTGCGGGCGTGAACCGGGCCGATCTGCTGCAGGCCGCCGGCAAATATCCCCCGCCGCCGGGCGCCAGCGACATCATCGGCATGGAGGTGTCCGGTGTGGTCGCCGACACCGGTGACGGGGTCACCGATTGGTCTGCCGGACAACAGGTTTGCGCGCTGCTGGCGGGTGGCGGCTACGCCGAGTACGTCGCCGTCCCCGCCGGTCAGGTGATGCCGATCCCCGACGGCGTCGACCTGATCGACGCGGCCGGGCTGCCGGAAGTGTCCTGCACCGTGTGGTCGAACCTGGTGCTCACCGCCCACCTGGGCAAGGGCCAGCTGCTGCTGGTGCACGGCGGCGCCAGCGGCATCGGAAGCCACGCGATCCAGGTCGCGCGGGCGCTGGGCGCCCGGGTGGCCGTGACCGCCGGCTCGCCGGAGAAGCTGGAATTCTGCCGCGAGCTCGGCGCCGAGATCACCATCAACTACCGCGACGAGGACTTCGTCGAGCGGCTGCGCGAAAGCGGCGGCGCGGACGTGATCCTCGACATCATGGGGGCGGCCTACCTGGACCGCAACGTTGACGCCCTGGCCACCGACGGGCAGCTGGTCATCATCGGCATGCAGGGCGGCATCAAGGGCGAGCTGAACATCGGCAAGCTGTTGGCGAAGCGCGCCCGCGTCATCGGCACCACGCTGCGTGCCCGCCCGGTGACCGGGCCGAACGGCAAGACCGAGATCGTGCAGGCGGTGATCGGGGAGGTGTGGCCGATGATCGCCGAGGGCCGCGTCCGGCCGATCATCGGCGCGCGCATGCCGATTCAGCAGGCCGCTCAGGCGCACCAACGGCTGACGTCGGGCGAGGTCACCGGAAAGATCGTGCTCACGGTCTGAGCGGCTCGCGACTTCTACCGAGCCCGGCCCGTCGAGTGTGCGCCTAGGGCTTCGAGCGTGCTGTGCGGGCGCCATTTTGGCGGCATCCCCGCCGTGAGCGCACACCGAAAGCCATGGCTGCACTCTCGAGTGCTAACGGTCTGAGCGGCTCAGCCCAGGGACGCCAGCGCGCGCACCAGCTGGTCGACCTCGGCCGTCGTCGAGTAGTGCGCCAGCCCGACGGTCACCGCACCGCCAACGTCGTTGACGCCCAGCACGTCGAGCGCGCGGGAGTTCTCGTTGGTGACGGCCAGAATCCCGTTGTCGGCCAACCGCTGCACCACCCGCTCGGCGGGCACGCCGTTCAGGGCGAAGCTCACCACGGGGATCCGCACCTCCGGACGGCCGATCACCATGACCAACGGCAGTGACCGCAACGACACCATCAGGTAATCGAAGACCCGGTTCAGATATGCACCGGCCGATTGCATCGACACGGACAGGCGTTCGCGTCGGCTGCCGCGGGCCGACTCGTCGAGCGCCGCCAGATACTCGACGCTGGCGACCACCCCGGCCAGCAGACCGAACTGGTGCGTGCCGATCTCGAGGCGCGCCGCGCCGGTCGCCTTCGGGTCGGTCGAGATGGAGCCGAACGAATTGAGCAGCGCCGGGTCGCGGAACACCACCGCGCCGATCGGCGGACCGCCCCATGCCAGGGCGTTCACCGCCACCACGTCGGCGTCGGTTTCCCGCACGTCGAGCAACCGGTACGGCGCCGCGGCGGAATGGTCGACCACGACCAGCCCGCCGACGTCGTGCACCAGCTTGGTCATCGCCCGCAGGTCGGTGACCGTGCCCAGCGTCGCGGACGCGGATGCGACGGCCACCAGCCTGGTCGACTTGCCGATCAGGCCCTCCCACTGCCACGTCGGCAGCTCGCCGGTCTCGATGTCGATCTCGGCCCACTTGACCTTGGCGCCGTAGCGGTGCGCCGCCCGCAGCCAGGGGGCGATGTTCGCCTCGTCGTCCAGGCGGCTGACCACCACCTCATAGCCCAGCCCCGCCCGCGAGGACGACGCCTCGGCCAGCGCCGACAGCAGGATCGCGCGGTCGGCCCCGAGCACCACGCCCGCCGGGTCCACGTTGAACAGGTCGGCCACCGCCGCCCGCGCCGCCTCCAGGATGGCGGCGCTGCGCTGCGCCGAGGGATGCGCACCGACCGTGGTGGCGCTGGACCTGCGGAAGGCCGTCGAAACGGTGGTCGCGACCGAATCGGGGATCAGCATCCCGGTAGGCGCATCGAAGTGCACCCACCCGTCACCCAATGACGGATGCAGTCCGCGCACCCGGGCGACGTCGTAAGCCATGCCAGCCACCTTAGAGCTTGCGCATTTCGGCGAAACCGTGACGGTAGCGGGTGCCCGGAACGCTCGAGCCGTTGCGGCCAGCCGGTGGCTTCCCGAGCCAGGACACCCGGCCAGCCATACTAGTCGAGTGGGGCTCTGGTTCGGAACGCTGATCGCATTGTTTTTGCTGATAGCGCCCGGAGCGATCATCGCACGTGTCAGTCAGCTGAGTTGGCCCATCGCGGTCGCGGTGGGCCCGGCGCTGACCTACGGTGCGGTCGCGCTGGCGATCATCCCGTTCGGCGCGGTCGGAATCCCCTGGAACGGCTGGACGGCGCTGGCCACGCTGGTCGTGGTGTGCCTGGTGATGACGGTCCTGCAGCTACTGCTCGGCCGCTATCGCGACACCGCGGCCGAAGCCCGCGGCATCGGGGGCTGGCCCGCGATCACGGTGGCGGCCGGGGTGCTGCTGGGTGCCCTACTCATCATGTGGGCGGCCTACCGCGGCCTGGCCACCCACTGGCAGACCATCCCCAGCACCTGGGACGCCGTCTGGCACGCCAACGAGGTGCGCTTCATCCTCGACACCGGGCAGGCGTCATCCACCCACATGGGCGAGCTGCGCAACGTCGAAACGCACCAGACCCTGTATTACCCGTCGGTGTTCCACGCGTGGGTGGCGGTGTTCTGTCAGCTCACCGGGGCGGCGCCGACCACCGGCTACACGCTGGGTTCGGTGGCGGTGTCGGTCTGGCTGTTCCCCACCAGCGCGGCGATGCTGGCCTGGCGGCTGCTGCGCCCGCACTGGGGCCAATGGCTCACCGCCGGCGCGGCCGCCACCACCGCCGCGCTGTCGGTGTCGTTCACCGCCCTCCCCTATGTCGAATTCGGTGTCGCCGCGATGCCCAACCTGGCGGCCTACGGGGTCGTCGTGCCGACGTTCGTGCTCATCGCCTCGACGCTGCGCCACCGCGACCGGATCCCGGCCGCCGTGCTGGCCTTCGTGGGGGTGATGTCGGTCCACCTGACCGGCGGGTTCATCGTCGTGCTGTTCGTCGTCGCCTGGTGGATGCTGGACGTGCTCTGGCGCCCGGTCCGCGGCCGCGTCGCCGACGCCCTGACGCTTGCCGGGGTGGCCGTGGCCACCGCGCTGATCCTGTTGCCGCAGTTCATCAGCGTCCGTCAGCAGGAAGACATCATCGCCGGGCACTCGTTCCTCACCTACCTCAGCAAGAAGCGAGGCCTGTTCGACGCCGTCTTCCAGCACTCGCGCCACCTCAACGACTTCCCGTACCAGTACGGGCTGATGGCGCTCGCGATCATCGGCGGCGCCTTCTTCGCCTACAAGAGGATCTGGTGGCCGCTGGCGGTGTGGCTCCTGCTCGTCGTGGTCGAGGTCGACGCGGGAACCCCGCTCGGCGGCCCGGTCGGCGCGATCGCCGGCGCGTTCGGGGAGTTCTTCTACAAGGACCCGCGTCGGATCTCGGCCGCGATCACCCTGCTGCTGCAACCGATGGCCGGGGTCGCGTTGTTCGTGATCGTCATGGTGGTGGTGGCCGGCGCCAAACGGGTCGCCGGCCGATTCAAACCGTCCCCCACAAGCGGGAGGTGCCCCCAGCCCGCACCGGTGTGGACCGCCGCCACGGCGGTCCTGCTGGTGGCGACGACCGTCTTGACCGCCCGCCACTACTTCTATCGACACCTGTTCCTGTTCGGCGACAAGTACGACTCGGTGATGATCGACCAACGCGACCTGATGGCCATGGCCTATCTGGCCACGCTGCCCGGCGCGCACAACACCGTGATCGGCAACGCCAACACCGACGGCACCGCGTGGATGTACGCCGTCGCCGACCTGCACCCGCTGTGGACCCACTACGACTACCCCCAGCAGATGGGCCCGGGCCCCAACCGCTACATCTTCTGGGCCTACGCCCGCAAGGGCGAGTCCGACCCGCGGGTGGTCGAGGCGATCAAAGCGCTCAATATCCGGTACATCTACACCAGCCGGCCGACGGTCCGCGGGTTCGCCGTACCCGACGGACTAGTGTCACTGGATAAATCACCGTCGTGGGCGCTGATCTACGACAATGGTGGAGCCCGAATCTACGAATGGCGCGGAAGCGGCGCGGCGCCGCACTCTTAGTCCGCAAAGGATGGTGATGGATTGAGTACCCGCAACGACGACGATGGCATCGAGATCATCGGCGACGTCGACCCGCGGACCACGGCGGTGACGGAGGACGACTCCGACGAGCGCTCCCTGACCGATCTGGTTGAGCAACCCGCCAAGGTGATGCGCATCGGGACCATGATCAAGCAACTGCTCGAGGAGGTGCGCGCCGCACCGCTCGACGAGGCCAGCCGCAACCGCCTGCGCGAGATCCACGCCACCAGCATCCGCGAACTCGAGGAGGGCCTGGCGCCGGAACTGCGCGAAGAGCTCGACCGCCTCACCCTGCCGTTCAACGAGGACGCGGCGCCGTCCGACGCCGAACTGCGCATCGCCCAGGCCCAATTGGTCGGCTGGCTGGAAGGGCTGTTCCACGGCATCCAGACTGCGCTGTTCGCCCAGCAGATGGCCGCCCGCGCGCAGCTGGAGAACATGCGTCAGGGCGCGCTGCCCCCCGGCGTCGGCAAGCCCGGCGGATCCGGACACGGTCAGTACCTGTAAAGCGCAGCACGGTGGCGGGTCCTCACATCGAGACGCACAACGCGTGGGTGGAATTTCCCATTTTCGACGCGAAGTCGCGCTCCCTGAAGAAAGCGTTCCTGGGCAAGGCGGGCGGCACGATCGGGCGCAACAGCTCCAACGTGGTCGTCGTCGAGGCGCTACGGGACATCACCCTGTCGCTCGAGCTGGGCGACCGGGTCGGCCTGGTCGGCCACAACGGCGCCGGGAAATCGACTCTGCTGCGGCTGCTTTCGGGCATCTACGAACCCACCCGCGGCTGGGCGGAGGTCACCGGACGGGTCGCTCCCATCTTCGACCTGGGGATCGGGATGGACCCCGAGATCTCCGGTTACGAGAACATCATCATCCGCGGGCTGTTTTTGGGGCAGACCCGCAAGCAGATGATGGCCAAGGTGGACGAGATCGCCGAGTTCACCGAACTGGGTGACTACCTGTCGATGCCGCTGCGCACCTACTCCACCGGAATGCGGGTGCGGCTGGCGATGGGCGTGGTCACCAGCATCGACCCCGAGATCCTGCTGCTCGACGAAGGGTTGGGCGCGGTCGACGCCGACTTCATGAAGAAGGCCCAGTCCCGGCTGCAGAGCCTGGTGGAACGGTCCGGAATCCTGGTGTTCGCCAGCCATTCCAACGAATTCCTCGCGCGGCTGTGCAAGACCGCGATGTGGATCGACCACGGCGTGATCCGGATGGCCGGCGGAATCGAAGAGGTGGTGCGCGCCTACGAGGGGGAGGACGCGGCCCGGCACGTGCGCGAGGTGCTGGCCGAAACGCGCAACGAGATATGACCGAGACCGTGATCGCCGTCGTCGTCACCCACCGGCGCCCCGACGAGCTGGCCAAGTCGCTGGGCACGCTGAGCAGCCAGACCCGGTTGCCCGACCACCTGATCGTGATCGACAACGACGGCCCCGGTTCCGGCCGGGTAGGCGATCTGGTGGCCGGCCAACCCATCCCGACCACCTATCTGGCCTCCCGCCGAAACCTCGGCGGCGCAGGCGGTTTCGCGCTGGGGATGTTGCACGCGCTGGCCCAGGGCGCCGACTGGGTGTGGCTGGCCGACGACGACGGGCGCCCACAGGACTCGCACGTGCTGGCCACCCTGCTGGCATGCGCCGAGAGGCACGCGCTGGCCGAGGTGTCGCCGATGGTGTGCAACTCCGACGACCCGGAGCGGCTCGCATTCCCGTTACGCCGCGGCCTGGTATGGCGCAGGCGCGCAAGCGAATTGCGCACCGAAGCGGGACAGGACCTGCTGCCCGGGATAGCCTCGCTGTTCAACGGCGCGCTGTTCCGGGCGACCACCCTCGAAGCGATCGGCGTCCCCGACCTGCGGCTGTTCATCCGGGGCGACGAGGTCGAGATGCACCGGCGGCTGGTGCGATCGGGCCTGCCGTTCGGCACCTGCCTGGACGCGGTTTACCTGCACCCGTGCGGTTCGGCGGAATTCCGCCCGATCCTGGGCGGTCGCATGCACACCCAATACCCCGACGACCCCAACAAGCGGTTCTACACCTATCGCAACCGCGGCTACCTGTTGGCACAACCCGGCCTGCGCAAGCTCCTGATTCAGGAGTGGGTTCGGTTCGGCTGGTACTTCCTGGTGACCCGGCGCGATCCCAAGGGCCTGGCCGAATGGATTCGCTTGCGCCGCTTGGGACGCCACGAGCAATTCGGCAAGCCTGGTGGCGATCGCGAGCGCGGCGAAGCCGGGCGAAGCGGGTCGCCACCATCGGAACTTCGTGGCGATCGCGAGCGCGGCGAAGCCGGGCGAAGCGGGTCGCCACCATCGGAACTTCGTGGCGATCGCGAGCGCGGCGAAGCCGGGCGAAGCGGGTCGCCACCATCGGAACTTCGTGGCGATCGCGAGCGCGGCGAAGCCGGGCGAAGCGGGTCGCCACCATCGGAACCTGGAGGACCCCAGTGACGTTTCTCGACGCCGCGGCCCAGTCGCGGACCTTCACCCGTGCCCGGGGCGATCTGGTGGCCGGTTTCCGCCGGCACGAGCTGTGGCTGCACCTGGGCTGGCAGGACATCAAGCAGCGCTACCGCCGCTCGGTGCTGGGACCGTTCTGGATCACCATCGCGACCGGCACCACCGCCGTCGCCATGGGCGGCCTGTACTCCAAGCTGTTTCACCTCGAGCTCTCGGTGCACCTGCCGTACGTCACGCTGGGCCTGATCATCTGGAACCTGATCAACGCCGCCATCCTCGAGGGCGCCGACGTCTTCGTCGCCAACGAGGGACTGATCAAGCAGTTGCCGACGCCGCTGAGCGTGCACGTCTACCGGCTGGTGTGGCGGCAGATGATCCTGTTCGCGCACAACATCGTCATCTACGTCGTCATCGCGGTCATCTTCCCCAAGCCGTGGTCGTGGGCCGACCTGTCGGTGATCCCCGCGCTGGGGCTGATCGTGCTCAACTGCATATGGGTATCACTGTGTTTCGGCATCCTGGCGACCCGCTACCGCGACATCGGTCCGCTGCTGTTCTCGGTCGTGCAGCTGCTGTTCTTCATGACGCCGATCATCTGGAACGACGACACGTTGCGGCAGCAGGGCGCCGGCCGGTGGTCGAGCATCGTCGAGCTCAACCCGCTGCTGCACTACCTGGACATCGTTCGCGCCCCGCTGCTGGGCGCCCACCAGGAGCTGCGGCACTGGGCGGTGGTGGTGGCGCTGACGGTCGTCGGCTGGGTGCTGGCGGCGTTCGCGATGCGCCAGTACCGCGCCCGGGTGCCGTACTGGGTGTAGCCGCCGGCTCACATCAGCGGCGGCCCCGGATTCAGCCAGTCCAGGGAACCGTCGGTCTGCCCTTTGTATTGCGGGCAATAGGCGGAGACGGACGCCCCGACGAAGAACCCCGCCTGCCGGGCCGAGAGGTTGGCGTCCTTCATCACCTTCATCGCCAGGACGCTCGATTTCTGCTTCTTGTCGAGCCCGGCGCAGACGGTGTGGGCCATCGAGATCGCGGTGTCCGGGTCGTTCATGACGATCCCGTTCTCCGCCAAGGCCCCGACGAAGGCGTCGTCGGGCGGATCCGCCGCCGCCGGGGGCGAGCAGAACACCGCGGCGCACAGCAGGCCCGCACCCAGTGCCCGGAGATCGACGTTCATAGTGACAACGATAGGGACCGCGGCGTCCGGTGGGCGGCTCCGAGAAGTCGTTGTGGGATCCCGCAAACCACTCGAATATCGGTTACGCAACGCGGATGGGCGCTTGCCCGATAATGGTGGCGGCCGCCGCGCCGTGGTGCAACACTGGAACGCCACCTGAGCAAACTGGACGAAAGGTCCATCGACGTGAGCAAGAAGGTCCAATCAGCGGCGGACGCGGCACGGGAGAGCCTGGCCGCGGAGCTGGAGCGGCTGCGGCAGCGGCGCGACCGCCTCGAGGTCGAGGTCAGGAACGACCGCGGCATGGTGGGCGATCACGGCGATGCGGCCGAGGCGATCCAGCGCGCCGAGGAGCTGGTCGGGCTCAGCGACCGGATCAATGAGCTGGACCGCCGGCTGCGGGCCGGGCCGTCGCAACCGGACGAATCCGAGACGCTGCCCGGCGGGACCGAGGTCACCCTGCGGTTCTCCGACGGTGAGGTGGTCACGATGCGCGTGATCTCGATCGTGGAGGAGACGCCCGCCGGCGGGGAAGGCGAGACGTTGACCGCGCGCAGCCCCCTGGCCCAGGCCCTGACCGGGCACAAGGCGGGCGACACGGTGACCTACTCGACGCCGCAGGGCGAGGAGCAGGTCGAGTTGATAGCGGTCAAACTCCCCCGCTGACGCGTCCCCGGCCGTTCCGGCCGCCCCGATAGACTCCCCCCAATGGTTGCCCCGCTGCCCGATGCCGCGCCGCCCAGCCCGCAGCTGAGCCTGACGACACAGGTGACGCGGTTCGTCGTCACCGGCGGCCTGGCGGGGGTCGTGGACTTCAGCCTGTACCTGATCCTCTACAAGGCGGTCGGCGTCCAGGTCGACCTGGCCAAGGCCACCAGCTTCGTCGTCGGCACCATCACCGCCTACCTGATCAACCGCCGGTGGACGTTCCAGGCGGCCCCGAGCACCGCACGCTTCGTCGCGGTCATGGTCCTCTACGCCATCACCTTCGCCGTGCAGGTCGGGCTCAACCATCTGTGCCTGGCGCTTTTGCACTACCGCGGGTGGGCGATCCCGGTCGCGTTCGTGATCGCCCAGGGCACCGCGACGGTGATCAACTTCATCGTCCAGCGAGCGGTAATCTTCCGCATCCGCTGAGCCGACGTCCGCAAGCGGTACCCTCTTTGACGATGTTGAGCACCGACGTTCCGACCACCACCACCCGGCTGACCGGCTTCGGCCGCACCGCGCCGTCGGTGGCCGAGGTGCTCTCGACCCGCGACCCCGAGCTGATCGCCAAGGCGGTCGCCCGGGTGGCCGAATCCGGCGGCCCGCACGGGCGGGGCGTGATCGCGCGCGGCCTGGGCCGGTCCTACGGCGACAACGCCCAGAACGGCGGCGGCCTGGTGATCGACATGACCGGGCTCAACCGCATCCACTCGATCAGCGCCGACACCCGCTTGGTCGACGTCGACGCCGGCGTCAGCCTGGACCAGCTGATGAAGGCCGCCCTGCCGTTCGGCCTGTGGGTTCCGGTGCTGCCGGGCACCCGCCAGGTCACCGTCGGCGGCGCGATCGCGTGCGACATCCACGGCAAGAACCACCACAGCGCGGGCAGCTTCGGCAACCACGTGCGCTCGATGGACCTGCTGATGGCCGACGGCACCGTCCGCACCCTCACCCCCGACGGGGACGACGCCGAGCTGTTCTGGGTCACCGTCGGCGGCAACGGCCTGACCGGAATCGTCCTGCGCGCCACCATCGAGATGACGCCGACGGAGACGGCGTACTTCATCGCCGACGGGCTGGCCACCAAGGACCTCGACGAGACGGTCGCGGCCCACCTCGACGGCAGCGAGGCCAACTACACCTATTCCAGCGCGTGGTTCGACCTGATCAGCCCGCCGCCCAAGCTGGGCCGCGCCGCCATCAGCCGCGGCAGCCTGGCCAAGCTGGACCAACTGCCCAAGAAGCTGGCCAAGAACCCGCTGAAATTCGATGCGCCGCAACTGCTCACGGTGCCCGACGTGTTCCCGGTCAGCGCGATGAACAAGCTCTCGTTCATGGCCATCGGCGAGGTGTACTACCGGCTGGGCGGAAACTACACCGGCAAGATCCAGAATCTGTCGCAGTTCTACCACATGCTCGACCTGGTCAGCGGCTGGAACAACGCTTACGGCCCAATGGGTTTCGCCCAGCACCAGTTCCTGGTGCCGCCGGACGCGATGGACGAATTCAAGGCCATCATCCGCTGGATCCAGACCCGTGGCCACTATTCGGCGCTGAACGTGTTCAAACTTTTCGGCCCGGGCAACCGCGCGCCGCTGAGTTTCCCGATGGCCGGGTGGAACGTCGCGATGGACTTCCCCAACAAGCCGGGCATCAACGAGTTCCTCAACGAACTCGACCGGCGTGTACTGGAATTCGGGGGCCGCGTCTACACCGCCAAGGATTCCCGGGTGAGTGCCGAGACCTTCCACGCCATGTACCCGCGCATCGACGAATGGATCGCCGTGCGGCGCAAGGTGGACCCCTCCGGGGTGTTCGCATCGGACATGGCCCGACGTTTGGAGCTGCTGTAAATGGTGCGTCAATGGTTCTAGATGCCGTGGGGAACCCGCAGACCATCCTGTTGCTGGGCGGCACGTCCGAGATCGGGCTGGCCATCTGTGAGCGCTACCTGCAGAACGCGCACGCCCGAATTGTGCTGGCCGCCATGCCCAATGACCCGGGCCGCGACGCCGCCGTCGCCCAGATGAAGGCGGCGGGCGCGCGGTCGGTGGAGCTGATCGACTTCGAGGCCACCGACCCCGACAGCCACCCGAAGATGATCGAGGAGGCGTTCGCCCACGGTGACGTCGATGTGGCGATCGTCGCCTTCGGCATCCTCGGCGACGCCGAAGAGCTGTGGCAGGACCAGCACAAGGCCGTGCTGGCCGCCGAGATCAACTACACGGCCGCCGTTTCGGTGGGGGTGCTGCTCGGCGAGAAGATGCGCGCCCAGGGGTTCGGCCAGATCATCGCCATGAGCACGGTCGCCGGGGAGCGGGTGCGGCGATCCAACTTCGTCTACGGCTCCACCAAGGCGGGGTTGGACGGCTTCTATCTGGGACTCGGGGAAGCGCTGCGCGAGTACGGGGTTCGCGTTCTGGTGATCCGCCCGGGTCAGGTGCGTACCCGGATGAGCGCGCACGTCAAGGAGGCCCCGCTCACCGTGGACAAGGAGTATGTCGCCAACCTCGCGGTGACCGCCGCCGCAAAGGGTAAGGAATTGGTTTGGGCGCCGGCAGCATTCCGTTACGTGATGATGGTGTTGCGACACATTCCGCGGAGCGTGTTCCGCAAGCTGCCGATCTGATCATGCGTAATGCGCTGGCCGCCCTGGGCCAGATGGCGCTGGCGGCCGCGGTGGCCGTCGCCGTCGCGGCCGTGTCGCTGGCGGCCATCGCCCGCGTGCAGTGGCCGGCCTTCCCGTCCTCCAACCAGCTGCACGCGCTGACCACGGTGGGGCAGGTCGGCTGCCTGGCCGGCCTGGTCGCCGTCGGTTGGGCGTGGGGGCGGTCCGGCCGGTACCGCTGGGCGGCCCAGCTCGGCGGGCTGGCCTTCGTGTCCGCGTTCACCGTCGTGACGTTGGGCATGCCGCTGGGCGCGACCAAGCTCTACCTGTTCGGCATCTCGGTCGACCAGCAGTTCCGCACCGAGTACCTGACCCGGTTCGCCGACAGCCCGGCCCTGCGCGACATGACCTACCTCGGGCTGCCGCCGTTCTACCCGCCGGGCTGGTTCTGGATCGGCGGTCGGGCCGCGGCGCTGAGCGGCACGCCCGCCTGGGAGATCTACAAGCCGTGGGCGATCACCTCGATCACCGTCGCCGTCGCCGTCGCGCTGGTCCTGTGGTGGCGGATGGTCCGCTTCGAGTACGCGTTGATCGTCACGACGGCGACCGCGGCGGCCACGCTCGCCTACGGCTCGCCCGAGCCCTACTCGGCGATGATCACCGTGCTGCTGCCCCCGGTGCTGGTGCTGACGTGGTCGGGCTTGCGCGGCGGCGAGCGCGGGGGCGGCTGGGCCGCCGTCACGGGCGGCGGGTTGTTCCTCGGCTGGACGGCCACCTGGTATTCGCTGCTGTTCGGGTTCGGCGCCTTCACCGTCGCGCTGATGGCGCTGTGGCTGGCGGTCCTGCGCTGGCATCAAAACAGGCCGGGCGGCGTCAGGGCCGCCCTCGACCCGCTGCGCCGGCTGGCCGTCATCGCCGTCCTGGCCGCGGTCATCGCCGCCACCACCTGGCTGCCGTTCCTGGTCCGCGCGACCGGAAGCCCGATCAGCAACTCCGGCAGCGCCTTTCACTATCTGCCGGCCGACGGCGCCGTCCTGACCTTCCCGATGCTGCAGTTCTCCCTGCTGGGCGCGATCTGCCTGCTCGGCGCCCTGTGGCTGGTGCTGCGCGCCCGATCCTCGGTGCGGGCCGGCGCCCTGGCCATCGGCGTGCTGGCCGTCTACGTGTGGTCGCTGCTGTCGATGCTGACCACGCTGGCGCGCACCACGCTGCTGTCGTTCCGGCTCCAGCCCACCCTGACCGTGCTGCTAGTGGCCGCGGGGGCGTTCGGGTTCGTCGAGGCGGCGCGGGCCCTGTCCGCGCGGAGCCGCGCCGCCCTTCCCGTCGCCGGGGCCGTCGGCCTGGCCGCCGCGATCGCGTTCAGCCAGGACATTCCCGACGTGCTGCGCCCGGATCTCACCATCGCCTACACCGACACCGACGGCAACGGCCAGCGCGGCGACCGGCGGCCGCCGAGCTCGGAGAAGTTCTATCCCGACATCGACCACACCATTGCGACCGTGACCGGCAGGCCCCGCGACCAGACCGTGGTGATGACCGCCGACTACAGCTTCCTGTCCTTTTATCCCTATTGGGGATTCCAGGGGCTGACGTCGCACTACGCCAACCCGCTGGCGCAGTTCGACCTGCGGGCCGCCCAGATCAAGAAGTGGTCCAAGCTCAAGTCCGCCGACGAGCTCATCCACGCGCTGGACACCTGCCCCTGGCCGCCGCCCACGGTCTTCCTCATGCGCCGCGGTGCGAACGGCAACTACACGCTGCGGCTCGCCGAGGACGTCTACCCCAACCAGCCCAACGTCCGCCGCTACACCGTCGATCTGCGGGCCGCACTCTTCGACAGCCCCCAGTTCGTCGTCCACGGCGCCGGCCCGTTCGTGGTGGCCGTCCGCAAACCTCCGGCAAGCCACTGACGGGCCCGCTGATGAGCACCGACACCTCGCCGCCGGGCGTCGAAGAACTAGCATCTACCACCGTGACCGACAGGGGTGCCAACCACCGGATCGCCCGGTTGGTGGCCACCGTCGCGGGGCTGCTCGGGACGCTGCTGGCCATCGCCACCCCACTGCTGCCCGTCAACCAGACCACCGCGCAGCTCAACTGGCCGCAGAACGGCGCCTTCGGCAGCGTCGACGCGCCGCTGATCGGGTACGTGGCCACCGACCTCAGCGTCACCGTGCCGTGCCAGGCCGCCGCCGGACTGACCGGCCCGCAGAACGCCGGCAAGACGGTGCTGTTGTCGACGGTGCCCAAGCAGGCCCCCAAGGCCGTGGACCGCGGGCTGCTCATCCAGCGCGCCAACGACTACCTGGTGGTCGTGGTGCGCAACGTCGCGGTGGTGACCGCCCCGCTCAGCCAGGTGCTCAGCCCGGCCTGCCAGCGGTTGACCTTCACCGCGCACGCCGAGAAGGTCACCGCCGAGTTCGTCGGGCTGACCCAGGGCCCCAACGCACAACACCCCGGCTCGCCGCTGCGCGGGGAGAAGAGCGGCTACGACTTCCGGCCCCAGATCGTCGGCGTGTTCACCGACCTCACCGGGCCGGCGCCGGCGGGCCTGAGCTTCTCGGCGACCATCGACACCCGCTACAGCAGCAGCCCCAGCCAGCTGAAGATGGCGGCGATGATCCTCGGGGTGGTGCTGACCGCCGCCGCCCTGGTCGCGCTGCACCTGCTCGACACCGCCGACGGCACCCGGCACCACCGCTTCCTGCCGTCGCGCTGGTGGTCGGTCAGCGCGCTGGACGCGCTGGTGATCGCGGTGCTGGTGTGGTGGCAGTTCGTCGGCGCCAACACCTCCGACGACGGCTACATCCTGACCATGGCCCGGGTGTCCGAGCACGCCGGCTACATGGCCAACTACTACCGCTGGTTCGGCACGCCGGAGGCCCCCTTCGGCTGGTACTACGACCTGCTGGCCCTGTGGGCGCACGTCAGCACCGCCAGCATCTGGATGCGGCTGCCCACCCTGGCGATGGCGCTGACGTGCTGGTGGGTGATCAGCCGCGAGGTCATTCCCCGCCTGGGCCACGCCGTCAAACACAACCGCGGGGCGGCCTGGACGGCGGCCGGCATGTTCCTGGCCGTGTGGCTGCCGCTCAACAACGGCCTGCGGCCCGAGCCGATCATCGCGCTCGGCATCCTGCTGACCTGGTGCTCGGTCGAACGCGCGGTGGCCACCAGCCGGTTGCTGCCGGTGGCGGTCGCCTGCATCATCGGCGCCCTGACGCTGTTCTCCGGGCCGACGGGCATCGCCTCGATCGGTGCCCTGCTGGTCGCGATCGGGCCGTTGCGGACCATCCTGCACCGCCGATCCAAACTGTTCGGCGCGCTGCCGTTGGTCGCGCCCCTGTTCGCCGCGGTCACCGTCACCGCCATCCTGATCTTCCGCGACCAAACCCTGGCCGGCGAGGTGCAGGCCAGCATGCTCAAGCGCGCCGTGGGGCCCAGCCTGAGCTGGTT
This sequence comes from Mycobacterium europaeum, assembly GCF_034555895.2. Lineage (NCBI taxonomy): Bacteria > Bacillati > Actinomycetota > Actinomycetes > Mycobacteriales > Mycobacteriaceae > Mycobacterium > Mycobacterium europaeum. The sequence goes on along the minus strand of NZ_CP157315.1, from coordinate 5,094,041 downwards.
CGACGAACACATCCGCTACGAGCGGCTGTTCATGGCCAGCCCCGACGGATCGGTCGCCCGCCGCTTCGCCGTGTTGGCGCTCGTCCTGGCGCTCGGCATCACGGTCGCCATGTCGTTGCGCAAGGGCCGGATTCCGGGCACGGCCGCGGGGCCGAGCCGCCGCATCGTCGGGATCACCATCATCTCGTTCATCGCGATGATGTTCACCCCGACGAAGTGGACCCACCACTTCGGCGTGTTCGCCGGGCTGGCCGGGTCGCTGGGTGCGCTGGCCGCGGTCGCCGTGACCGCGGTGGCGATGCGGTCCCGGCGCAACCGCACCATGTTCGCCGCGGCGGTGCTGTTCCTGGTGGCGCTGTCGTTCGCCAGCGTCAACGGCTGGTGGTACGTATCGAATTTCGGTGTGCCGTGGTCGAACTCGTTCCCGGCATGGCACTATGCGTTCGCCACCGCGCTGCTCGGGCTGACCGTCGTGGTGCTGGCGCTGGCGGCGTGGTTCCACTTCGTGTCGCCCGATAACGGCCCACCACGGACTCGGTACGGGGCGCGGGCAGCGGGAATCATCCAGTCCCCGTTGGCAATCGCGACGTGGGCGCTGGTGGTGTTCGAAGTCGCGTCGCTGACCCTGGCGATGGTCGATCAGTACCCCGCGTGGTCGGTGGGTCGGTCCAATCTGGAGGCGCTTACCGGCAAGTCCTGCGGACTCGCCGAGGACGTGCTGGTGGAGCAGGACCCCAACGCCGGAATGCTCGCACCGGTGAGCGCGCCGGTGGGTGACGCCCTGGGGGCGGGGTTGTCGGAAGCCTTCGTGCCCAACGGGATTCCCGCCGACGTCCGGGCCGACCCGGTAATGGAGCGGCCGGGTGACCGCAGCTTCATCAACGACGACAAGCTCGTCACCGGCGCCGAGGCCGGTACCGAGGGCGGCACCACCCCGGCGCCGGGGATCAACGGTTCGGTCGCCCAGCTGCCCTACAACCTGGATCCCGCCCGCACGCCCGTGCTGGGCAGCTGGCGCCCGGGCATACAGGTGCCGGCCCACCTGCGGTCGGGCTGGTATCGGCTGCCCACCCGCGACCAGGCGCGGCCGCTGCTGGTGGTGAGCGCGGCGGGCCGTTTCGACCCGCGCGAGGTCCAGGTCCAGTGGGCCACCGACCAGGAAGCCGCGAGCGGACACGCCGGCGGGTCGTTCCAGTTCGCCGACGTGGGCGCCTCCCCGGCGTGGCGCAACCTGCGACTGCCGCTGTCGGCCATCCCCGGCAGCGCCACCCAGATCCGGCTGGTCGCCGACGACGAAGACCTGGCGCCGCAGCACTGGATCGCGCTCACACCGCCACGGATTCCGCAGCTGCGCACGCTGCAAGACGTGGTCGGCTCCAAAGACCCGGTGTTCCTGGACTGGCTGGTCGGCCTGGCCTTCCCCTGCCAGCGGCCGTTCGGACACCAGAACGGTGTCGACGAGACCCCGAAATGGCGCATCCTGCCGGACCGTTTCGGCGCCGAAGCCAACTCGCCGGTGATGGACAACAACGGCGGCGGCCCGCTGGGCGTCACCGAGCTGCTGGTGAAGGCGACGACCATGGCCACCTACCTGAAGGACGATTGGTCGCGCGACTGGGGCTCGCTGCAACGGTTGACGCCGTACTACGCCGACGCCCAGCCCGCGCGCCTGCAGCTCGGGACGGCCACCCGCAGCGGCCTGTGGAATCCCGCGCCGCTGCGCAAGACCTAGTCGGCCAGGCCTTGCCCGGGACTCATCCGTAAGCGTAGACTTACCGTTCGTGGCCACTTACCAAAGCGGCGACGTGTGGCTGGCCCTGGCCGACGGAACGCGGCGGGCCATCGTCGAACGTCTCGCGCACGGCCCGTCGGCGGTCGGCGAGTTGGCTCGCGACCTGCCCGTCAGCCGGCCTGCGGTGTCACAACACCTCAAGGTGCTCAAGTCCGCCGGACTGGTGCGTGACCGCGCCGCGGGCACCCGTCGCGTCTATCAACTCGACCCGTCTGGCCTGGAGGCGTTGCGCGCCGACCTCGACCGGTTCTGGACGCGAGCGCTGGCCGGCTACGCGCAGAAGATCGATGAGGGTAAAGGAGAAGACTTGTGACGCAGCGCATTCCGAACGTCGTACACCACGTCGTCGTCAACGCCCCGATCGAGCGGGCGTTCGCCGTCTTCACCGCGCAGTTCGGCGACTTCAAGCCCCGGGAGCACAACCTGCTGGCCGTCCCGATCGCCGAGACGGTCTTCGAGCCCCGGGTCGGTGGGCACATCTACGACCGCGGCGTCGACGGCAGCGTGTGCCGCTGGGCGCGAGTCCTGGCCTACGAGCCGCCACACCGCCTGGTGTTCACCTGGGACATCGGCCCCACCTGGCAACTGGAGCCCGACCCGTCGAGGACCAGCGAGGTCGAAGTGCGCTTCACCGCGGAATCCGACAACCGCACCCGCGTCGACCTCGAGCATCGCCACCTCGACCGCCACGGCCCCGGATGGGAATCCGTCGCCGACGGCGTCGCCGGTGACGCGGGCTGGCCGCTGTACCTCGATCGTTACGCCCGCCTGCTGCCCTCCGGGAGCCGGCAATGACCCTGATGAGCATGGCCCGCGACGAGCGGGCCGACCTGGCGGAATTTCTGGCGACGCTGACGCCGCAGGACTGGGAGGCGCCCAGCCTGTGCGCCGACTGGACGGTCAAAGACGTTGTCGCGCACATGATCAGCTACGAAGAGCTCGGCACGCTGGGGTTGCTCAAGCGCTTCGCGAAGGGCTGGGTCGTGCGGGCCAACCAGGTGGGCGTCGACGAGTTCGCCGACTTCAGTGCCCCACAGCTGCTCGACTTTCTGCGCGCCCACCTTCAACCGCGCGGGCTGACGGCCGGTTTCGGCGGGATGATCGCGCTCGTCGACGGCACCATCCATCATCAGGACATCCGCCGCGCGCTGGGCCGGCCGCGCACCGTCCCGGCCGACCGGCTCGAGCAGGTCCTGGCCCTGGTGCCCGGCAACCCCAGGCTCGGCGCCGGCCGCCGCATCCGGGGCCTGCGCCTGCGCGCCACCGACGTCGACTGGGAACACGGCCACGGACCGGAGGTCACCGGGCCCGGCGAGGCGCTCCTCATGGCGATGACCGGCCGGCCCGCCGCCCTGGCCGACCTCGCCGGCCCCGGGCTGCAGACGCTGGCCGCGCGGCTCGTCCGCTGAACCTGCGCGGCCCGCCCCCGGCCCCGCGTCCTCAGCGGACAAAGCGGCTTCGCTTACCATCGAGCCTCGTGTCCCCCGACGGTAATCAGCGATCGCAGCGGATCCCACGGTTGGTGGCCGCCGGCGCCGGGGTCGTCGGACTGCTGTTGTGCGTGCTCGTCCCGCTGCTCCCGGTCAGCCAAACCACTGCGACGGTGCTGTGGCCGCAGGGCACCGTGGACGGGCACGTCGCCCAGGTCACCGCGCCCCTGGTGTCCGGTGCGCCCCGCGCGCTGGACATCTCCGTCCCGTGCGCGGCGATCGCCACCCTGCCCGCCGGCGGCGGCCTGGTGGTCTCGACGCTGCCCGCCGGGGGCATCGACGCCGGCAAGAACGGGCTGTTCGTGCGCGCCGACAAGGACTCGGTGGTGGTCGCGTTCCGCGACACCGTCGCCGCGGTGGCGCCGCGGCCCGCCGTCGCCGGCGGGGGCTGCAGCGTGCTGCACGCCTGGGCGAACACCGGCGGGACGGGAGCGGAGTTCGTCGGCATCCCCGGCGCCTCCGGAACCCTGTCCGCGGAGAAGAAGCCGCAGGTCGGCGGGATCTTCACCGACCTGAAGGTGCCCGCCCAGCCGGGGTTGTCCGCCCGCGTCGACATCGACACCCGATTCATCACCGCCCCCACCGCCCTCAAGCGGCTGGCGATGCTGGTGGGCACCCTGGCCGTCCTGACCGCCGTCGTCGCGCTCGCCGCGCTCGACCGGCACAGCCGCGGCGGCACGCTGGTCAACTGGCGGACACCGATCGCCAGGCTGTCCCGGTACCGCCCCCGGGTGCGGTGGAGCTCCTGGCGGCGCGTCAGCATCGCCACCTGGATCGCCGACGCCGGGGTGATCGCGACACTGCTGCTCTGGCACGTCATCGGCGCCACCTCGTCCGACGACGGCTACAACCTGACCATCGCCCGCGTCGCCCCCAAGGCCGGCTACATCGCCAACTACTACCGCTACTTCGGCGCGACGGACGCTCCGTTCGACTGGTATCTCGGGGTGCTGTCCAGGCTGGCGTCGGTGAGCACCGCCGGCGTCTGGATGCGGTTGCCGGCCACGCTGGCCGGGATCGCCTGCTGGCTGGTGATCAGCCACTGGATCCTGCGCAGGCTGGGGCCCGGCCGGGGCGGCCTGGCGGCCAACCGGGTGGCGGTATTCACCGCGGGTGCGGTGTTCCTGGCCGCCTGGTTGCCGTTCAACAACGGGCTGCGGCCCGAGCCGCTGATCGCCCTCGGCGTGCTGGTCACCTGGATCCTGGTCGAACGTTCGATCGCGCTGCAACGCCTGGCCCCGGCCGCGGTGGCCGTCTTCGTCGCGATGCTCACGGCGACGCTGGCACCGCAGGGCCTGATCGCCGTCGCCGCGCTGCTGACCGGCTCACGCGCCATCGCCCGGACGATCCGGCGCCGCCGGGCGACCGACGGGCTGCTGGCGCCGCTGGCCGTGCTGGTGGCGTCGCTGTCCTTGATCACCGTCGTGGTGTTCCACCGTCAGACGCTGGCCACTGTCGCCGAATCGGCGCGCATCAAATACAAGGTCGGGCCGACGATCGCCTGGTACCAGGACTGGCTGCGCTACTACTTCCTCACGGTGGAGTCCAACCCCGACGGGTCCATGTCCAGGCGATTCGCGGTGCTCGTCCTTTTCCTGTGCCTGTTCGGGATGCTGGTCATCCTGCTGCGCCGCGGCGGGGTCCCGGGGCTGGCCAGCGGCCCGGCGTGGCGGTTGATCGGCACCACCGCGCTCGGCCTGTTGCTGTTGACGTTCACCCCGACCAAGTGGGCCGTTCAGTTCGGCGCCTTCGCCGGACTGGCCGGGGCGCTGGGCGCGGTCACCGCGTTCGCCCTCGCGCGCATTGGCCTGCACAACCGCCGCAACCTGACGCTGTACGTGACCGCGCTGCTGTTCGTGCTGGCGTGGGCCACCTCCGGCGTCAACGGCTGGTTCTACGTCGGCAACTACGGGGTGCCGTGGTACGACATCCAGCCGGTGATCGCGAGCCATCCGGTGACGTCGATGTTCCTGACGCTGTCCATCCTCACCGGGCTGCTGGCCGCGTGGCAGCACTTCCGCATGGACTACGCCGGCCACACCGAAGTCGAGGACAACCGCCGCAACCGCGTCCTGGCCTCGACCCCGCTGCTGGTGGTCGCGACCATCATGGTGGTCGGCGAGGTCGCCTCGCTGACCAAGGGCGCGGTGTTCCGCTACCCGCTCTACACCACCGCCAAGGCCAATCTCGCCGCCATCAGCTCGGGGCTGTCCCCGCAGAGCTGCGCCATGGCCGACGACGTGCTCACCGAGCCCGACCCCAATGCCGGCATGCTGGCGCCGGTGCCCGGGCAGACCTTCGGCCCCGACGGCCCGCTCGGCGGGCTCAACCCGGTGGGCTTCAAACCCGACGGCGTGGGCGATGACTTGAGGTCGTATCCGGTGGTGACCAAGCCGGGCGTGGTGAATTCCGATGCGTCGCCCAACAAGCCCAACGCCGCGATGAGCGACTCGGCGGGCACGGCCGGCGGCAAGGGGCCGGCCGGAGTCAACGGCTCACACGCGGCGCTGCCGTTCGGCCTCGACCCGGCCCGCACCCCGGTGATGGGCAGCTACGGCGAGAACTCGCTGGCCGCCACGGCGACCTCGGCCTGGTATCAGCTGCCCCCGCGCACCCCGGAACGCCCGATCGTCGTGGTGTCGGCGTCCGGCGCGATCTGGTCCTACAAAGAGGACGGCACCTTCACCTACGGGCAGTCGCTGAAACTGCAGTGGGGCCACCGCGACTTGGCCCGCCCCGACGGCACCACCCAGCCGCTGGCCGAGGTGCAACCGATCGACATCGGCCCCGAGCCGGCGTGGCGCAATCTGCGGTTCCCGCTGACCTGGGCGCCGCCCGAGGCCAACGTGGCGCGCATCGTCGCCTACGACCCGAACCTGAGTTCGGATCAGTGGTTCGCGTTCACGCCGCCGCGGGTGCCGGTGCTGGAAACCCTGCAGCAGCTGATGGGGTCGCGCGCGCCCGTGCTGCTGGACATCGCGACGGCGGCGAACTTCCCGTGCCAGCGGCCGTTCTCCGAACACCTTGGCGTTGCCGAACTTCCGCAATACCGCATCCTGCCCGACCACAAGCAGACGGCATCGTCGTCGAACGGGTGGGAGGCCGGCGAGGCCGGTGGCCCGTTCCTGGTCACCCAGGCGATGCTTCGTACGTCGACGATCTCGACGTATCTGCGTGGCGACTGGTACCGCGACTGGGGATCCGTCGAGCAGTACTTCCGGCTGGTGCCGGCTGACCAGGCGCCGGACGCCGTGATCGAACAGGGTGTGATGACAGTGCACGGCTGGAGCCGGCAGGGACCGATTCGGGCACTCCCATGAGCGTGACGACGGCCGACAGGGACGTGCGGACGACGCGCTGGGTGGCGACCATCGCCGGCCTGATCGGGTTCGTGTTGTCGGTGGCCACCCCGCTGTTGCCGGTCGTGCAGACCACCGCGACCCTCAACTGGCCACAGAACGGCCTGCTGAACAGCGTTACGGCACCGCTGATTTCGCTGACCCCCGTCGACGTGACCGCGACCGTGCCCTGCTCCGCGGTGCGAGCCCTGCCGCCGGAAGGCGGCGTCGTGCTGAGCACGGCGCCCAAGAAGGGCAAGGACGCCGCGCTCAACGCGCTGTTCGTCGTCGTCAACGGCAAGCGCGTGGACGTCACCGACCGCAACGTGGTGATCGCCAGCGCGCCGCGGGATCAGGTGGCAGGAGCCGCAGGTGCCCCCGGATGTTCCAGAATCGAGATCACCTCGACGAAGGCCGGCGCCTTCGCCACCTTTGTCGGGCTGAAGGATTCGGCGGGCCGACCGATCGGCGGCGGTTTCCCGGACCCGAACCTGCGGCCGCAGATCGTCGGGGTGTTCACCGATCTCAGCGGCCCCGCCCCGCCCGGCCTGAAGTTCTCGGCGACCATCGACACCCGGTTCTCCACCACGCCGACGACGCTGAAACTGGCTGCGATGGTGCTGGCGATCGTGTCCACCATCATCGCGCTGGTCGCGCTGTGGCGCCTCGACCAATTGGACGGCCACCGAATGCGGCGGCTCATCCCCGCGAACTGGCGCACGTTCACCCTGGCCGACGTCGTGGTGATCTTCGGCTTCGTGCTCTGGCATGTGATCGGGGCGAACTCGTCGGACGACGGCTACATCCTGGGCATGGCCCGGGTCGCCGACCACGCGGGCTACATGTCGAACTACTTCCGCTGGTTCGGCAGCCCCGAGGACCCCTTCGGCTGGTACTACAACCTGCTGGCGCTGATGACCCACGTCACCGACGCGAGCCTGTGGATGCGGCTACCCGACCTGATCGCGGGAATCCTGTGCTGGCTACTGCTCTCGCGTGAGGTGCTCCCCCGGTTGGGTCCGGCGGTGGCCGGTAGCAAGGCCGCGAACTGGGCGGCGGGCATGGTGCTGCTGACCGCGTGGATGCCCTTCGACAACGGCCTGCGCCCCGAGCCGATCATCGCCCTCGGTTCTCTGGTCACCTATGTGCTGATCGAGCGCTCGATGCGCTACAGCAGGCTGACGCCCGCCGCGCTGGCGGTCATCACCGCGGCGTTCACGCTCGGTGTCCAGCCCACCGGGTTGATCGCGGTCGCCGCGCTGGTCGCCGGCGGTCGCCCGATCCTGCGCATCCTGGTGCGCCGCCACCGGTTGGTCGGCACGCTGCCGCTGGTGGCTCCGATACTGGCGGCCGGCACCGTGATCCTGACCGTGGTGTTCGCCGACCAGACGCTGGCAACGGTGTTGGAGGCCACCAGGATTCGCACCGACATCGGGCCCAGCCAGGCCTGGTACACCGAGAACCTGCGCTACTACTACCTGATCCTGCCCACCGTCGACGGCTCGCTCTCGCGCCGCTTCGGCTTCCTGATCACCGCGCTGTGCCTCTTCACCGCCATGTTCATCATGTTGCGGCGCAAGCGGGTTCCCGGCGTCGCCCGCGGACCGGCCTGGCGTCTGATGGGCGTCATCTTCGGCACCATGTTCTTCCTGATGTTCACCCCGACCAAGTGGGTGCACCACTTCGGGCTGTTCGCGGCGGTGGGCGCCGCGATGGCGGCGCTGACGACGGTGCTGGTGTCGCCGAAGGTGCTGCGCTGGTCGCGAAACCGGATGGCGTTCCTGGCGGCGGTGCTGTTCATCCTGGCGTTGTGCTTCGCCACCACCAACGGTTGGTGGTACGTCTCCAGCTACGGTGTGCCGTTCAACAGCAGCATGCCGAAGGTCGGCGGAATCACCGTCAGCACAATATTTTTCGCGCTGTTCGTGATCGCCGCGGTGTACGCGGCGTGGCTGCACTTCGCCGACACCGGCCATGGCGAGGGCCGACTGGCGCGAGCGCTGACGGCGGCGCCCATCCCCATTGCCGCGGGCTTCATGGCGTTGGTGTTCGTGGCCTCCATGGTGGCCGGCATCGTCCGTCAGTACCCCACCTACTCCAACGCCTGGGACAACCTGCGCGAGTTCAGCGGGGGATGCGGGCTGGCCGACGACATTCTCGTCGAGCCTGACAGCAACGCGGGCTTCATGGCGGCCCTGCCCGGCAACTGGGGCCCCCTGGGCCCGCTGGGCGGTGTCAACCCCACCGGCTTCACCCCCAACGGCGTGCCGGACCGCACCCTGGCCGAGTCGGTCAAGGAGACATCGGTGCCGCAGCCCGGCACCGACTACGACTGGGACGCGCCGCTCAAACTGGCGGCGCCGGGCATCAACGGGTCGACGGTGCCGCTGCCCTATGGCCTCAACCCCGATCAGATTCCGCTGGCCGGCAGCTACACCACCGGCGCGCAACAGCAGAGCAAGCTGACCTCGGCGTGGTACCAGCTGCCGAAGCCCGACGACGCCCACCCGCTGGTGGTGGTGACCGCCGCGGGCACGATCGCCGGCAACAGCATCCTGCATCACCACACCAACGGGCAGACCGTGGAATTGGAAATCGGCAGGCCCGGTCCCGACGGCTCCGTGCTGCCGGCCGGAAGGCTGGTGCCCTACGACCTGTACGGTCAGCAGCCCAAGGTGTGGCGCAACCTTCGCTTCCCCCGCTCCCAGATCCCCGCCGACGCGGTCGCGGTGCGCGTAGTCGCCGAGGACCTGTCCCTGACGCCGGATGACTGGATCGCACTGACCCCGCCGCGCGTGCCGGAACTGCGCTCGTTGCAGGAGTACGTGGGTTCCCGACAGCCGGTGCTGATGGACTGGGCGGTCGGGCTGGCCTTCCCGTGCCAGCAGCCGATGCTGCACGTCAACGGCGTCACCGAGATCCCCAAGTTCCGCATCACGCCGGACTACAACGCCAAGAAGCAGGACACCGACACCTGGCAGGACGGCGTGAACGGCGGCCTGCTGGGCATCACCGACCTGCTGCTACGGGCCCACGTGATGTCGACCTACCTGTCCCACGACTGGGGACGGGACTGGGGCTCGCTGCGCAAGTTCGAGACCGTCGCCGATGCCCAGCCCGCGCAGCTCGAGCTCGGCACCGCGACCCGCAGCGGCTGGTGGTCCCCGGGGCCCATCCGCATTAAGCCCTGACGGGCTTTATCGGATTCCGGCCATAATTCGTCAGCCGCCAAATAAAGCGCGGAAATTGACGATCCAGTAATTGTCTGAAAGAGGTTTAATTTCACCGCACCCGGGCTAATACCTATTCCGCTGTGATCCACTTCACACGGGAACAATAGGTGGCCCCATGAGCGCGCTGAGCAGGCTGGGAACATGTGCCACGGTGACCATCACGGTGATCACCCCGGCGGCGACGTTCGGGATCATCGGGGCGGCGGCCGAGGGCGGCACCACGGTCGCCCTGGACAACTACTTGCGGCGCTGCGATTTCAGCCGCGTCAGCGTCGCGCCCCAGGTGCCGCGCCCGATGCTCGGCACCGGTTCCGCCCTGATCAATACCTCCGGATCGAGGGCGGTCGCCGAGGTGCATCTGTACGACGAACCCGAGCCCGGCACCCACTTCGACGTCGGGCTGATCCAGATGCCCCGGCCGGCGGCGAGCACCTGCGGACCCGGCGACCCGGGCACCGCCTTCTCCGGCATGGACACCGACGCGGCGGGCAACGGCACGACGACCGTGCAAGACACCATTCGGCCCGGCACGACCGGCGTGTGGGTGATTATCGAGCGGCGAAACGGAAACTCGCAGAATCCGGCGGAGTTTTACACCTCCGAGTTCGTGGCGCCGGTATAACCGCCGCCCCGCCATAACTTCGGTCCGCGGACGGAGTGCCAAAAGTCCCTATCTCGCCGCCTCGGTCAAGTGCTCCGATAAAGGGGATCGCCGAATGACCCGCGACGGATGAGAGGCACGGCAATGAACGATTCACCCCAGTCACAGACCGCGACGCGCTTTTTCTCGCGCGTGCTCGGTCCCTTCCTCGTCATCGTCGACGTAACGGCGGTGGCGCGCGCCTCGGACATGCAGTCGCTGCTGTCGCAGTTCGAGGCGAATTCCATGTGGACCTTCGTGTCGGGCGCTTTCATCTTGCTGTTCGGCCTGAGCATCGTTGCGGCTCACCGAAGCTGGCGTGGCGCCGCGGCCGTCATCGTTTCCCTGCTCGGCTGGCTGATCGTGCTGCGCGGGGTGCTGCTGGTGGCCTTTCCCAAGTTCTTCACCTCGTTGGCGCGCGACATGATCGGCGCGCAGGCCTGGTGGATCGCGTTGTGCGTGGTCTTCGCCTTCGTCGGCCTCTACCTGACCTACGTCGGCTGGGCGCCCGCACCGCAGCGGCCGACTTCGCAAGCGGCAGCGGCGAATCCGGACCTGCCGCGCGCCGCGTGAGCGACGAGGAGTCGACGCCGCCCCGACCAAACGAGCGGGAGGGCTCCGAGGAGCTGACCGGCGACATGGGCACCGCCGTCACCGCCGAGTTCGACGCACCGGCAACTGCAGCCGCGGACGCGGTGGTCGAGAACCGGCCCGCGTTGAGCCCGGGCTCAGCGCTGCTCGTCGTCACGCGCGGGCCCAACACCGGGTCACGGTTCGCCTTGACCCAACCCGTCATGTCGGCGGGCCGGCATCCGGAAAGCGACATCTACCTCGACGACATCACGGTCAGCCGCCGGCACGCCGAATTCCTCAGCGAGGGCGGCGAATTCCGCATCGTCGACGTGGGCAGTATGAACCACACGTATCTCAACCGCGAGGCCGTCGACTCCGCCGTGCTGACCGACGGCGACGAAATCCAGCTCGGCCGGGTGCGCCTGCTTTTCCTCGCCAACGCGTAGCGTCTCTGCCATGAGCGACTACGCCGTTGAGGCGGTGGACCGGCTGCCCTTCTCCACCGAGGAGAAGGCGCAGCGCTACCGGACCGAGAACTACCGCGGGGCCCTGGGTCTCAACTGGTACCTCACCGATCCCACGCTGCAGTTCACCATGGCGTACTACCTGCAGCCCGACGAGCTTGCGGTCGTCGAGCCGCACCTGGTGCGCATGGGCGAGCTGATGGGCGGACCGGTCGCGAGATGGGCGGAGGAGACCGACCGCAACCCGCCCCGGCTGGAGCGTTACGACCGTTGGGGGCACGACGTCAGCGAGGTCGTGATGCCGGCCTCCTTCACCCAGTCCAAGCGCGCGGTCCTGGACGCCCAGCAGGCCCTGCGCAACGACGCGCGGGGCGCCAAGGTGAGCTCGGGTCTGGGCCTGTTCGCGTCGAATTATCTCCTCAACCAGGCCGATATCGGGATGGGCTGCGCCCTCGGCACGGGCGGCGGCATGGTCCAGTCGCTGGTGGCCGCCTACGCGCCCGCCGACGTGCGAGACCACGTGCTGGCCAAATTCGCCTCGGGCGAGTGGGCCGGCGAGACGGCGCAGCTGCTGACCGAACGCACCGGCGGTTCGGACCTGGGCGCGCTGGAGACCACGGCGACGCGCGCCGGCGACGCCTGGATTCTCAACGGCTTCAAGTGGTTTGCCTCCAACTGCGCCGGCGAGGCGTTCGTCGTGCTGGCCAAGCCGGAGGGAGCGCCCGACTCCACGCGCGGCGTCGCCAACTTCCTGGTGCTGCGCACCCGCCGCGACGGGTCGCGCAACGGGGTGCGGGTGCGCCGCCTCAAGGACAAGCTCGGCACCCGCTCGGTGGCGTCCGGCGAAGTGGAATTCGTTGACGCCGAAGCGTTTCTGCTGTCCGGCGAGCCCACCGGGGAGGCTGGCCCGTCCGACGGCAAGGGGCTGGGCCGCATGATGGAGCTGACCAACGCCGCGCGCCTGGGCATCGCCCTGTTCGGGCTCGGCAACGCGCGCCGTGCCCTGGTCGAGTCGCTGTGTTATGCCCGGCGGCGGCACGCGTTCGGCGGCGCGCTCATCGACAAGCCGCTGATGCGGCGCAAGCTCGCCGAGCTGATCGTGGACGTCGAAGCCGCGCAGGCAATGGTTTTCGACGGCACCGGCGCCACCAATCACCGCCAGCCCCGCGGCATGCGGCAGCGCATCGCGGTGCCGGTCACCAAGCTCAAGGTATGCCGGCTCGGGATCACCGCGGCGTCCGATGCGATCGAGATCCACGGCGGCAACGGCTATATCGAGACCTGGCCGGTGGCCCGGCTGCTGCGCGACGCCCAGGTCAACACCATCTGGGAGGGGCCGGACAACATCCTATGCCTGGATGTGCGGCGCGGCATCGAGCAGGCCCGCGCACACGAGGCGTTGCTGGCGCGGCTGCGCGACGCGGTCTCGGTGTCCGACGACGACGACACCACCCGGCTGGTCGCGGGGCGCGTCGAGGACCTGGACGCGGCGATCACGGCCTGGTCCAAACTGGACCGCGACCTGGCCGAGGCGCGGCTGTTCCCGCTGGCCCAATTCATGGGCGACGTCTACGCGGGCGCGCTGCTCACCGAGCAGGCCGCCTGGGAGCGTGCCGCCCGCGGCGGGGAGCGCAAGGCGCTGGTCGCCCGGCTGCACGCCCAGCGGTATCTCGCCGACCGCGGGGCGCTGCGCGGCATCGACGACGACCGCGACGACGCGCTGGAGCGCTTCGACGAACTGGTCGACGGCGCGTTCACGGGCTAGCTTTCGCGAGCAGACACAAAATCGCCCGTCTATCGCCAAGATTGGGCGATTTTGTGTCTGCTCACGGTGATGATTAGACCGGGATCAGCCCGTGCTTGCGCGCCGTGCGGAACCACAATTGCTTGTCCCGCAGCAGCTTCAGCGACTTGCGCAGCAGCAGCCGGGTCTCGTGCGGGTCGATGACCGCGTCGATGAACCCGCGCTCGGCGGCGGTCCACGGGATCGCCATGTTGAGGTTGTAGCCCTCGATGAAGTCCTTCTTGATCTGCTGCGCCTCGGGCGTGGTCGGATCGGGGAAGCGCTTCATCAGCAGCTGCGCGGCCCCCTCGGCGCCGATCACCGCGATGCGCGCGGTGGGCCAGGCGAAGTTGAAGTCGGCGGTCAGCTGCCGGGACCCCATCACCGCGTAGGCGCCGCCGTAGGACTTGCGCACCGTGATGGTCACCTTCGGCACGTCGGCCTCGACCACCGAGTAGAGGAACCGGCCGCCGCGCTTGATGATGCCCCTCTTCTCCTCCTCGGCGCCCGGCAGGAAGCCCGGGGTGTCCACCACGAAGACCAGCGGGATGTTGAACGCGTCGCAGAACCGGACGAACCGCGCCGCCTTGTCGGACGCCTCGTTGTCGATCGCCCCCGACATGTACATGGGCTGGTTGGCGATCACCCCCACCGGGTGGCCGTCGACGCGCGCGTAGCCGGTGATGATGGCCGGGCCGTGCTGCGCGGCGACGTCGAGGAAGTCCCCGTCGTCGAAGATGCGCAGCAGGATCTCGTGCATGTCGTAGGCCGCGTTGTCGGAATCCGGCACGATCGTGTCGAGCTCCAGGTCGGTCGGGGTGATCTCCGGCTCCAGCCCGGGGTTGATGATCGGCGGCTGGCCGAAGGTGCTCGACGGCAGGAACGACAGGAAGTCGCGCACGTACTGGAACGCCTCGGCCTCGGAGTCCACCACCTGGTGGATGTTGCCGTAGCGGGCCTGCGCGTCGGAGCCGCCCAGCTCGTCGAGGGTGACCTCCTCGCCGGTGACCTCCTTGATCACGTCGGGGCCGGTGACGAAGAAGTAGCCCTGGTCGCGCACCGAGACGAGCAGGTCGTCCTGGATGGGCGAATACACCGCTCCGCCGGCGCATTTGCCGAAGATGAGGGAGATCTGCGGCACCAGCCCGGACAGCGCCTCGTGGCGGCGGCCCAGCTCGGCGTACCACGCCAGCGAGGTGACGGCGTCCTGAATGCGGGCCCCGCCGGAGTCCTGGATGCCGATGATGGGGCAGGCGACCATCGCGCACCACTCCATCAGCCGGGCCACCTTGCGGCCGAACATCTCGCCGACCGTGCCCTGGAACACCGTCTGGTCGTGGGAGAACACCCCGACCGGCCGCCCGTCGATCATGGCGTGCCCGGTGACACACCCGTCGCCGTAGAGCGCGTTCGGGTCGTTCGGCGTCTTGGCCAACGCGCCGACTTCCATGAAGGTGCCCGGGTCGACCAGCGCGTGGATGCGGGCGCGGGCGCTGGGGATGCCCTTCTTGTCGCGCTTGGCGACGGCCTTCTCGCCGCCGGGCTCCTTGGCCAGTTCCAGGCGAGCGTAGAGCTCGGCCAGCTTCTCGGCGGTGGTGTGCTGAATAGGAGCTGGCGCCATCTCCGTCACTACTTGCCCACCTCACTCGTCTGACTGGTTTCGGCCTCTACCTTATTCAGCACGTCGGAGAGGTGAGCACCGACCTTGCCGATGATCGGTTCGTCGATGGCCTGGATGTGCTCGCCGCCGATGGGTACCACCTCGAGGTCGGCCACGTACTCGCCCCAGCCGCCGTCGGGCTGGCGGACCGCGTATCGCGGCTCGAACTCGATCACATCGTCGTGGTAGCGATCGGCCATGTACAGGGTGACGTGGCCGTCGTACGGCTCGATCTGTACGGTCTCGAGCGCCCGGTTGTCCAGGTAGGACGTCCGCTGGTGCTCGACGATGCCGCCCGGGATCTGCACGCCGCTCTGCTGGACGATGTCCAGCACGAACTTGACCTGACCCTCGTCGTCGAGCTCTTCGAGTTGCTCGTAGGGGATCGCCGGAATCTCGACGTTGAAGGTGCGCTCGGCGAACTTTGCGTACCGGTCCCAGCGCTTGCGGGTCTCCTCCTGCGTCTGGGGGATCTCCTCACCGGCGCGCACGGTGTCGATCATCCCGACGAAGCGCACGTCTTCACCCGCGCGCTTCAAGCCGATCGCGCACGCGTACGCCAGCGCGCCGCCGAGCGACCAGCCGGCCAGGATGAACGGCTTGCCCGCGTTCATCTCCAACAGCTTCGGCACGTACTGGGCGGCCCGCTCCTGGACGGTGCCCTCCACGCGCTCGAACCCGTACATCGGCGTGTCCGCGGGCAACCGGTTCAGCAGCGGCTCGTAGACCACCGTCGAACCGCCGGCGGGATGGAACACGAACAGCGCCGGTTTCGAGCTGCCCTCGGGTCGCGCCCGCAGGGTGCGGACGAAGCCGTCGATCTGGCCGGCCTCCAGGTACTGGCGGACCTTCTCGGCCAGCGCCTCGATGGTGTCCGACGTCAGGACGTCCTCGGCGCTGACGGCGCCGTCGGCGCGCTCGGAAAGCCGCTGCGCCATCTTGGCCGCGGTGCCCTCGTCGAGCTTGGGCAGCGGGTTGAAGATGCCCCCCGGCGACTTGCCCGTGACGATCGCCCAGGTGGCGAACGTGACCCGCTCGGCCGCATCACGCGGCGGCACATCGGAATTCAGCGCTTTGGACACCGCCTCCTGGCTGAGCGCCCCCGCGAGATCGGGCTTCGCGCCGTTGGTCGCCGCCCCCTTCGGGCCGGACGGATCCGTCGGTGGCGGCGGGATCGTCGCGTCCGACGCCGACGGTGCCGGCTGAGTCTCGGGCTCGGCTCCCCCGCGAGCGGGAGGTGCCCCCAGCGGGTCCGGCGCGGGTGCGGCCACCGTTGTCGGCGTTGCCCCGCTGAGCAGCTGGGCCTGCTCTTTGGCGATCTCCTCGGGCGTAAGCGTCTTCTGGTGCTCGTGCAGCTGCTCGACTTCGTCGCGGTGCTCGACCGCGTACTTGATCAGCTCCTCGATGTTGTAGAGGTTGGCGTCACGCACCGCGGCCAACTGGATCGGGGGCAGGTCGAAGTCGTACTCGACGCGGTTCTTGATCCGCACCGCCATCAGCGAGTCCAGGCCGAGCTCGATCAGCGGCACCTCCCACGGCAGGTCCTCGGGTTCGTAGCCCATGGCCGAGCCGACGATCAGGCCCAGGCGCTCCGCGACGGTCTCGCCCGACTCCGGCGACCACTTGCCCATGCTGGCCGAGAAGTACCGGTTGGTCAGGCTGTCGGTCAGGGTCTCGGCTTCGGGCTCGTCGGTGGGCTCCTGCGGCGCGGCCACAGCCCCGTTGGCGGACGCCGCAAGCGCCGCGCCCGCGCCCACCGCGGTCGGCAGGGCGACGCCCGCGTCGCCGCCGCGGGTGACCAGCGCGTCGTACACCAGCGTGAAGGACTCGTCGATGCGGGCGTGCACCTGCACCGACGCGCCGCCCGGGTGCCGGGTCAGCGTCGTCACCAGGCGGGCGCCCTCACCCGGAACCGCACGCTGCTCGGCCGCCGCCAGCTGCGCGTCCGGAAGGACCTCGGCCGCAGCGGCTTTCACCAGCGCGGGCAGGTCCGTCAGGCCCCGGGGGTTGTACTCCCACACGTGGCGGCCGTCCGGCAGCGCGACGTGGTTACCCGGCATCAGCACCGAGCTGCTGCCGTGCGCGAAGTGCACGTCCAGCCAGTGCTCCTTGCGCTTGAACCGGGTCGGCGGGATGTTCGCGTAATCCCGCGGCCCCGAGGCGCGGCTGAACAGCGTCCAGATGTCCAGCTCGTGGCCGTAGACGTAGAGCTGCGCCATGGTCGAGATCATCGACTCGACCTCGTCCTGCTTGCGGGCCAGCGTCGGGATCAGCTGCGCGTCGTGCAGGCCGGCCGCGGCCGTGGTCAGGCCCACCTGCATCAGCGCCACCGGGTTGGGCGCCAGCTCGAGGAAGGTGGTGTGGCCGCTGTCGACGGCGTTGCGGACGCCGTGGGTGAAGTAGACGCTGTGGCGCAGCCCCTTCTTCCAGTAGTCGACGTCGTGGATCGGCTCGCCGCCGGGCTTGATGTAGGTGCCCTCGTGCACGGTCGAGTAGATCCCGACCGTCGGGCTCGTCGGTTTGATGCCCTGCAGTTCGGCGGCGAGCTCCCCGAGCAGCGGGTCCATCTGCTGGGTGTGGCTGGCGCCCTTGGTCTGGAACTTGCGGGCGAACTTGCCCTCGGATTCGGCGCGGGCGATGATCGCGTCCACCTGCTCGGGCGGGCCGCCGATGACGGTCTGGGTGGGGGCGGCGTAGACGCACACCTCCAGGTCCGGGAAGTCGGCGAAGACCGTCTTGATCTCGTCGGCGGAGTACTCCACCAGCGCCATCAGCCGGATGTACTCGCCGAACAGCATCGCCTCGCCCTCACCCATCAGGTGGGAGCGCGAGCAGATGGTCCGGGTGGCGTCGCGCAGCGACAGCCCGCCGGCGAAGTAGGCCGACGCGGCCTCGCCCAACGACTGCCCGACCACCGCGGCGGGCTTGGCCCCGTGGTGCTTGAGCAGCTCGCCGAGGGCGATCTGGATCGCGAAGATGGTGACCTGGGTGGTCTCGATGCCGTAGTCCTGCGAGTCGTCGAGGATCAGCTCGAGCACCGAGTAGCCCAGCTCGTCCTGGATCAGCGCGTCGACCTTCTCGATCCACTCGGCGAAGACCGCGTTGCGCAGGTACAGGCTCTTGCCCATCTTGCGGTGCTGCGCGCCGAAGCCGGCCAGCACCCACACCGGCCCGTTGGTCACCGGCCCGTCGACGCTGAACACGCCCGGCCGCTGCTTGCCCTCGGCCACCGCGCGCAGACCCTTGACGGCCTCCTCGTGGTCGTGGGCCAGCACCACCGCGCGCGAGCGGCCATGGTTGCGCCGCGACAGCGCCCGCCCGATCGATTCCAGCGACGACGCCTGCCCCTCGGGGCTTTCCATCCAGTCCGCGAGCTCGGCGGCCGCGGCCTTCTTGCGCGAGGTCAAGAACGCCGACACGACCAGCGGGATCAGGGGCTTGGTGGGCTCGGCGGCCTCCTGCGCCGCCAGCTCCTCCAGCGCGATCTCCTTGAGCCGCAACGCCTCGTCGGTGACGCCCGGCAGTTCGGGCTCTTCCTCCTCGGGCACTTCGGCGTCGGGGATGATGTTGCCGAAGTCGTCGAAGCGCAGCGCGTGGGCTTCCATGGTGGGGGGCTCAGCGGCTTCCGAGGCCGCCTCGGCGGTGACCTTCGACTCGGGCTCGGGCTCACGCTCGATCACGTCGCGGGGCAGGACCTCGCGCACCACCAGGTGCGCGTTGGCCCCGCCGAAACCGAAGCTGGACACCCCGGCCAGCGCGTAGCCGCCGTACCGCGGCCAGTCGGTGGGCCGGTCGATCACCTTCAGGCGCATCGCGTCGAAGTCGATGTAGGGGCTGGGGCCGGCGAAGTTGATCGACGGCGGCAGCTTGTCGTGCTGCAGCGCCAGCACCACCTTGGCCATGCTGGCCGCGCCGGCCGCCGACTCCAGGTGGCCCACATTGGTTTTCACCGCACCCAGCAGGGCCGGGCGGTCGACGGGGCGGCCACGGCCGACGACGCGGCCCAGCGCCTCGGCCTCGATCGGGTCACCGAGGACGGTTCCGGTGCCGTGCGCCTCGATGTAGTCGACGGTGCGCGGGTCGATGCCGGCATCCTTGTAGGCGCGGCGCAGCACGTCGGCCTGCGCGTCCTGGTTGGGGGCGATCAGGCCGTTGGACCGGCCGTCGTGGTTGACCGCGCTGCCGGCGATCACGGCCAGGATCTGGTCGCCATCGCGGCGGGCGTCGTCGACCCGCTTGAGCACCAGCATGCCGCCGCCCTCGGAGCGGGTGTAGCCGTCGGCGTCCGAGGAGAACGACTTGATCCGGCCGTCGGGCGACAGCACCTGGCCGATCTCGTCGAAGCCGAGCGTCACCACGGGCGTGACCAGGGCGTTGACGCCGCCGGCGACCGCGACGTCGGCTTCCCGGTTGCGCAGCGCCTGGACGGCCTGGTGGATGGCGACCAGCGAGCTCGAGCACGCGGTGTCGACCGCGACCGACGGGCCGCGGAAGTCGTAGAAGTAGGAGACCCGGTTGGCGATGATCGACGTCGCTGTGCCGGTGATCGCGTAGGGATGCGCGACCGTCGGGTCGGACACCGCCAGGAAGCTGTAGTCGTTGTTGGAGACGCCGACGTACACGCCGACAGACTCGCCGCGCAGGCTGGACGCGGGGATGCGGGCGTGTTCGAGCGCCTCCCAGGTCAGCTCCAGCGCCATCCGCTGCTGCGGGTCGATGTTGTCGGCCTCGGTCTTGGCGACCGCGAAGAACTCGGAGTCGAAGCCCTTGATGTCCTTCAGGTAGCCGCCGCGGGTGCGGGCCTTCGCCATCCGCTCGGCCAGCCGCGGTTCCTCGAGGAACTCCTCCCAGCGGCCTTCCGGCAGGTCGGTGATGGCGTCGCGGCCCTCCATCAGCGCCTGCCACGTCTCGTCAGGGGTGTTCATGTCCCCGGGCAACCGGGTGGACAGGCCGACGATCGCGATGTCGACCCGCTCGGCGGGGCCGTTGCGCGTCCAGTCCGAGACGTCGTCGGAGCTGGTGTCCACTTCGGGCTCGCCCTCGATGATCCGCGTCGCCAACGACTCGATGGTCGGATGCTGGAAGGCCACCGCGACCGACAGGGTGACACCGGTCATGTCCTCGATGTCGGCGGCCATCGCCACGGCGTCGCGCGACGACAGCCCCAGTTCCACCATCGGCACCGACTCGTCGATGTCGTCCGGTGAGCGCCCGACGGCCCTGCCCACCCAGTTGCGCAGCCACTCGCGCATCTCGGGGACCGTCATTGTGCGCCGCTCCTCAGCATCGCTTCGTCCCCCGCAAGCGGGAGGTGCCCCCACTGCATCGTCGCCGGCGCGCAGGTCGGCTTTCTTGGCGGGGACGTCGCCGCCGGTGTTCTCTGGGTTCTCGGAGTGATCAGTCTCAGCCATGGTTTTCGTGAATTCAGTCTGTGGAGCTGGCGAAGGCGGTCGGTGACCCGACGCCGCTGCGCAGGCTGCCGTCGAGGTAGGCGGCGCGGCACGCGCGACGCCCGATCTTGCCGCTCGAGGTACGCGGGATGGTTCCGGCCTGCACCAGGAGCAGGTCGCGGATGGTGACCCCGTGCCGCACGGCGATGGCCGCGCGGATCTCGTCGGCGATGGGCTGGTAGTCGAGCTTGTGCGTGCCGGGCGCGCGCTCGGCAACGATCACCAGCTGCTCGGAGCCGTCCTCGGGGTCGTATTTGAGGCCGGTGTGCGGGTTGTCGAACACCACCTGGGGCAGCTCGTTGGCCGGGACGGAGAACGCGGCCACATAGCCGGTGCGCAGGGCCTTGCTGGCTTCCTGCGCCGAGTACTCCAGGTCCTGCGGGTAGTGATTGCGGCCGTCGATGATGACCAGGTCCTTGATGCGGCCGGCGATATAGAGGTGCCCGTTGTGGTAGGTGCCGTAGTCACCGGTGCGAACCCACAGCCCGTCGTCCTCGGCTCCCTCGGCGTGCGACTTGCTGATGCGCGACTTGAGGATGTTGCGGAAGGTCTCCTGGGTCTCCGCCTCCTTGCCCCAGTAGCCGAGCCCCAGGTTCTTGCCGTGCAGCCAGATCTCGCCGATCTGCCCGTCGGGCAGCTCGCTGGCCGTGTCGGGGTCGACGATGACGGCCCACTCATCGACGCCGATGACGCCCGCGGAAACCTGCGCGACGGCGTTCGGCGCGTCGGCGGGGACCTCGACGAAACGTTGCTTGTTCAGCTCGTCGCGGTCGACGTGGATGACCCTGGGCGCCTCGTCCATCGGGGTGGTGGACACGAACAGCGTCGCCTCGGCCAGGCCGTAGGACGGCTTGATCGCGGTTTCGCGCAGGCCGTAGGGCGCGAACGCCTCGTAGAACTTGCGCATCGACGCCGGGGACACCGGCTCGCTGCCGTTGAGGATCGCCTTGACGTTGCTCAGGTCCAGCGGCGGCTCACCCTCCTTGGGCACACCGCGCACCGCGGCATGCTCGAACGCGAAGTTCGGCGCGACGGTGATGACCTCGCTGTCCGGGGCGTCCTCGGGCTTGCGCGCCATCTCCCGGATCCACCGGCCGGGCCGACGCACGAACGCGGCCGGCGTCATGAAGGTGAAGTTGTGCCCGATCACCGGTGACAGCAGCGCCGTGATCAGACCCATGTCGTGGAAGAACGGCAGCCAGGACAGGCCGCGGTCACCCTCCTTGCCTTCCAGCCCGTTGAGGACCTGCAGCACGTTGGTCGGCAAGTTCAGGTGGGTGATCTCGACACCGGTCGGGGTGCGCGTGGAGCCGGACGTGTACTGCAGGTAGGCGATGGTGTTCTCGTCGGCCTCCGGCTCGACCCAGGTGGCGGCCACCTCGTTGGGCACCGCGTCGACGGCGATCACGCGGGGCCGCTCCTTGGCCGAACGGGCGCGGATGAACTTGCGGACGCCTTCGGCGGCCTCGGTGGTGGTCAGGATCGTCGAGGGGGTGCAGTCGTCGAGCACCGCGTGTAGACGGCCGACGTGGCCCGGCTCGCCCGGGTCGAACAGCGGCACCGCGATCCGCCCGGCGTAGAGCGCGCCGAAGAAGGCGATGAGGTAGTCCAGGTTCTGCGGGCACAGGATGGCGATGCGGTCCCCGGGCTGGGTGACCTGCTGCAGCCGGGCGCCGACGGCCCGGTTGCGGGCGCTGAAATCGCGCCAGACGATGTCGCGCGCGACGCCGTCGCGCTCGGTGGAGAAGTCGAGGAACCGATAGGCCAGCTTGTCGCCGCGAACCCTTGCCCACTTCTCAACGTGCTTGACCAGGTTGGTGTTGTCGGGGAACCTGATCTTTCCATTCACGATGAACGGGTTGTGGTACGGCATTCCGCTCTCCTGTCACACCTGTTTTAGGCCGGCGCTACGCCGGCGTTTTTTGTTCTGGTCGGCCACGCCGACGGTTTCCATCTCTACGCGGGCCAGTCCTCGCGCGGCGCCACCGGCGCCGGCTCCTGCTCATCCCTGGGCTGCTACCAGGACCGGGTCCGCAAAAAAGTGTTATAGCTCTTAAATTCCTCTTAATGTTAAGGGGCGGCCCGCGGCACACCAAATCACAAGGTACCGCTGATCTGCACCGGCAACGGGCTCCTGACGGCTGTGTCCCGCGGCCGGGTCATCCATGTTTGGGATGCGGGGCGTTGGCGATCAGTCCCTGCGCCCAATTCAACGTCCAATCGGTCGCCGGCTGGCCGTCCAGGTTCCAGAACTGCGTCGTCGCGTACAGCGCGTGGACGGGCTGTCCGGCACCGCCGGCCAGGGTGTTGAGCGTGTTGGGCAGGTTGGCCACGCTGAACGCCTCTTCCGGGGCCGCGCAGATGAGGTCGCCCTGTGCGCAGATCTCGTTGGTCTTGCTGTCGAGCGCCCCGAACCCGCCGGGCCGCGCTCCGGTCATGGTCAGACCCAGCCCGGACAGGACGGGCACCTCGTGCAGCGTCACCTCGGCGCCCTCCCCCGGCGGGTTCGGCCCGACGTCCTTGCCCACTCCGGGCTGGCGGCGGCCGTCGGCGATCAACGTCACACCGAGCACGAGGTCGTCGTCCACGGGCCCGCGGCCGTTGCCGATGTCGCTGGCGATGTCACCGGCGATCACCGCGCCCTGCGAGAAGCCCATCAACACGTAACTGGTCAATGGGCACTTGGCGTTCATGTCGGTCATCGCCTGGACTGTCGCGCGGGTGCCCTCGGCGCGGCTCTCGTTGTAGGACATCTGGGTGTCACCGCTCAGCGGGTTGTGGAACTGCGCGGTGTAGGGCGTGGTGTACTCCTGCACCCGGGACGGGGGAAACTGCTGGGTTATCGCCTCGGTCACCTTGTGCAGCAAAGCGTTGGGGAATTGCATGGGGTTAACCGGATTGTCCTGCGGGGCCGACTCCCAGGTGCCGGGGACGTTGACCAGTAGGACATCGGGACAGGACGCGTCCTGCGAAGCCGGCCGGGGTTTGTGGGGGTGGGTGGTCGTCGACGGTGGAGGCAGCACGCCGGGCGGCACCGCGCTGGGCGGCGCCTCGTGGCCGCGCAGCAAGACCACCACCAGCACGATGACCAACAACACCACGCCCGCCATCGCCAAGGCGGCGGTCCAGGCGAGGGCTCGGTGGCGCTTGCGCCGGGCGTTGGTGGCCATGTTCTCCCGCTAGCAGAGTCGGTGGATCGCAGCCAAGCGGTCCTCCCGACCCCTGCTGCACCCCCTACACGGTACCGGCTCCGGCGACCCGGCCAGCGCGGCCGCGAACGGCGGCGATCCGCTACCGAATTTGGCGGCGACCCGCTTCGCCCGGCCACGCCGCGCTCGCGATCGCCGCTACAGAATCGGCGGCGACCCGCTTCGCCCGGCTACGCCGCGCTCGCGATCGCCGCTAGCGAATGGCGCCCACGATGTCGCCCGACATGGCTCCCAATTGGCCCGACCACGAGCCCCAGCCGTTGTCACCGCCGCCGGGGAAGTCGAAGTGGCCGTTGTGCCCGCCGTTGCTGCGGTACTGCTGGTAGAACTCGCGGGAGCTGCCCATCGCCGCGCCCGCCTGACCGATCATGGCGGCGTCGTCACCGCCCATATTCGTCGGGCTGTAGACCCACACGCGGGTGTTGTTCTGCGCGAGCAGCGAGGCGTGCACGTAGGGGTCGTGCCACTTCCACCGGCCCAGCTGCGGGGCGCCCCACATCCCGTTGCCGTCCACGCCGCCGTACTGCTGCAGGCCGGCCAGGATCGCACCGTTGTAGTTGGTGCTCGACGGGTACAGGAATCCCGACAGGGAACCGGCGAAGCCGAAGCGGTCGGGGTGGAAGGCGGCCAGCGCCATCGCGCCGTAACCACCCTGCGAGGCGCCGACGGCCGCGTGGCCGCCGGGTGCCAGGCCCTTGTTTGCGGCCAGCCAGTTGGGCAGCTCGCTGGACAGGAACGTGTCCCACTGCTTGCTGCCGTCCTGCTCCCAGTTGGTGTACATGCTCCACGCCCCACCGGCGGGTGCCACCACCGAGATCCCCTTGCCGCCGAGCGTGTTCATCGCGTTGCCCGCGGTGACCCAGTTGCTGACATCCGGGGCGGCGTTGAAGGCGTCCAGCAGATAGACCGCGTGCGGACCGCCCGCCAGGAAGGCCACCGGGATGTCGCGACCCATCGCCGCCGACGGCACCATCAGGCTCTCGTAACCGGCGGCCCGCGCCTTCCCGGCGGGCCCGCCCGTCACGGTCACGGCGATCAATCCGACCGAGAACGCCGCCACGGAGAACACCCGAAGAAGCGCCGCCGACATACCCCGCACGACCCTCATCTCCACCCTCCATCGTCTAGTCGCTGTCTGCACACTAGCCAGCGCCGTAGTTCCCCCGCCCGCGGGGTAGTGAAACAAGTCACACACCAAGACGACTAGCGGCGGGAACCCCGAAGGGTCCCCGCCGCTAGTGGCGATCTGTTGGGTTTAGGTGCCCTGGCCGCCCTGACCGCCCTGGCCGTTCCCGGCGGCAGCGGCGGCGGTCGCGGGACCGGCGCCCGGCGTGGCGCCCAGCACCGACTGCAGGTCAGGCTTCATGGCCTGCAACTGCGCGCCCCAGTAGGGCCAGTCGTGGGTGCCGTTGGCGTCGAAGTTCCACACCGCGTTGTGGCCACCGGCGGCGTTGTAGGCGTCCTGGAACTTCAGGTTGCTGGTCCGCACGAAGCCCTCGAGGAACTTCGCCGGCAGGTTGTCGCCACCGAGGTCGGACGGCTTGCCGTTACCGCAGTACACCCAGATCCGGGTGTTGTTGGCGACCAGCTTGCCCACCTGCAGCGTCGGGTCGTTGCGCGCCCAGGCGGGGTCCTCCTTGGGGCCCCACATGTCGGCGGCCTTGTAGCCACCGGCGTCGCCCATGGCCAGGCCGATCAGCGACGGGCCCATGCCCTGGGAGGGGTCCAGCAGCGCGGACAGCGAACCGGCGTAGACGAACTGCTGCGGGTGGTAGGCGGCGAGGATCAGCGCGGACGACCCGGCCATCGACAGCCCCACTACCGCGCTGCCGGTCGGCTTGACCTGCTTCTGCGACGACAGGTACTCCGGCAGCTCGCTGGTCAGGAAGGTCTCCCACTTGTAGGTCACACAGCCGGCCTTACCGCAGGCGGGCTTGTACCAGTCGGAGTAGAAGCTGGACTGACCGCCGACCGGCATGACCGTCGAGATGCCCGACTGGTTGTACCACTCGAACGCCGGGGTGTTGATGTCCCAGCCGTTGAAGTCGTCCTGCGCGCGCATCCCGTCGAGCAGGTACAGCGCGGGCGAGTTGGCGCCGCCGCTTTCGAACTGCACCTTGATGTCCCGCCCCATTCCGGCGGAGGGAACCTGCAGGTATTCCACGGGCAGACCGGGGCGCGAGAAGGCACCAGCGGTCGCCGAGCCCCCCACGGCGCCAATCAGGCCCGAGAGCAGGGCCGCGCCGGCGGCCGCCACCACGAGCCGCCGCGGCATACCGGCCACGGCGCCGCGAAACCTGTCGACAAGCGTCATCCTTGCTTCCTCATCCTTTCGGCGCGCCCGTAAATCCGGACGCGTCCATGATTTGGGTCGTACTGCATACGATCTCCGCGCAGCAGTGCTCGTGTAGTCAACCACACCTTCACCCCGAGGGTCGCATCGAGGCGGGCCCGCAAAGCGCCGCTCGCGCTTCGGTACCCAGTGATTTCCAGGCCAAACACCGACCAATTTGGCGGCGTTTTCGCATGTGCTCGAGCTCCATTGCCAGCTGGTAAACACCCAAATGTGAAGTTGCTGGCAATTTTTCACCGGCCGCCGGTCGTGATCATTTCGAAATTGGTCGAAAATTCTTCTGCGCGCGGCTTACTCGCGGGGCGGCGGCGGCGCCTCTGCGGGCAGGGGTAACCCGCACCTGGCGAGCTCGTAGCGCGGGACCCGATCGATCCGGTACTTGGTGAATTCATAGGAATGCAGCAGGTTGGAGAAAAATCGGTGCGGGGTCATCGGTGCGCGCACCGAGCTCAGCACCGCCTTGGTCTCGGGGCACTGCAGGGCCGCGACCGCCTCCGCGACCCACTGCTGGTCCAGGTATCCCGGGATCCCGGGAGGGACCTTCACCCACGGCCCGTCGGCGATCGCCCAATCCGGGAAGAGGTTCTTGTCGTGTCCGATCCGGCCGTGTTTCAACCGTTCCGTGTGCTGCGCAAGCGGATTCGCCAATCCGATCTGGTCGATCACCCTGACGTCGAGCCCGACGTTCATGCCCACCATGCCGAGGTTGGTGAAAAACACTGTGTGCTGCGGCTTTTCGAGGGACTTGTCGGTGCTGCCCGGCGGCGGCTTAAGCATCGGCACCAGGTCCCACTGGATGTAATTTCCCGAGGGCAGCAGTAACGCGCCGTCCGGGGTGTTGTCGAGCGCGGTCAGGATGGCCGCCATCCGCGGATACCCCAGGTAGTCGGCGGCGGTCAGGGGATGGGCGTGCCCGGTGGCCTGTGCGTAGAAGCGGCGCTCGTCGACGATCCCGGTATAGGTGACGTGGGTGGCGTCGTCGCCCATCCCCGGCGAGTTCGCCGCCCACAGCGACCAGCCGGCCACGCTCAGCCACAGCGCCCCGGCCGCGCCGGCCACCCAATACCCCGTCTCGCGTGAATAGTCCTGGCCGTCCGGTATGGCCACCGGGATGACGGCCACCGGGGCCAGCAGACAAAACAGCGGCGCCAGCAGCACCCGCCCGTGCATGAAGTCGCCGCCCTGCCTGATCCAGTAGAGCGCCTGCACCAGCCCGCTCACCAGCACGAAGGCCACGACGGCCGGCGGGCTTTGGACCGCCCGGGCCACCCGGCCGTAGTCGGGTGCCAGCATGGGGCGCAGGAACGACGGCCGGCGGCGCGCGGCCAGCAGCAGCACCCCCAGCGGCACCAGCAGCACCACCGGCACCCACACCGCGTAGGGCGCATCGAAGTTGGAGAGGTAGATCAAGCCCTGGGACCACTTGTCCCCGGCGGCGTCCTTGGCCAGGGCGGTGCCGGGCACCAGCAGGCCGTAGTAACCCATCCGGAAGATCTCGTACCCGACCGGCAGTAATCCCCCGGCGACCACGACCAGCACCCGGCGGCGCCATGTCCGCGCGGCGACCAGCATCATGATCAGCGCCAGCCCACCCATCAGCGCCAGGTCGGGCCGGACCAGGACGCTGAAGCCGGCCACGAACGCCAACGCACCGAGGAAAATCCTGCGGTCGGGGCGGTTCCGCACCGGCTGGGCCCAGCAGACCATCATCCACCACAGCAACCCGAGGTAGGCCAGCGTCAGCCCGGTCTCCAGACCGGAGGTGGCGAAGTCACGCGCGGGCGGCAGGGCGACGTAGACCAGCGCGCCGGCGGGCAGCATGACGGCCCTGCGACCGCGCAGGCTGGGCGCATACAGCCGGGCGGCCCCGAGCATGAGCAGCGCAACGCCCGCCACCGAGAGCGTCAGCGCCAGTGCCAGCGCGACGTATTCCATGCGCATCGGCCCGCCGACCCAGCTGCCGACGTACATCAGATAGGTCCAGGCGGTCGACGTGTTGGCCTCGACCCGCTCACCCTGGTTGAAGACCGGGCCATTGCCGGCGAGCAGGTTGCGCACCGTGCGCAACACGATCAGCCCGTCGTCGGCGATCCAGCGCCGCTGCCACGCGCCCCAGGCGAACAGGACGGCGACCACCGCCACGCTGATCCACAGGCTGACCCGGACCAGCATTGTGTACGGGAACACCGGCCAGCCCAACCGCCTGACGACCGGCCGGCTGCGCATCATGCGCGCTTTGAGGGCCTGCAGTTCGGGGCTAGCCGAAGGCAACAGCGGCTCCGACTGTCGCGATCCACGCCACCGCCAGCAGCTGCAAGACCCGGTCGCGGAGCGCGATGTCCTCGGGCTCCCCCGCCAGCCCGCCGTCCACGTCGACCGCATAGCGCAGGATGGCGATCGTGAACGGGACCATCGAAACCACGAACCAGCCCGCCGCGCCGCGTTCCCGGTCGAACGCCCACAGGCCGTAGCAGACGACCAGCGCGGTCGCCGACAGCGTCCAGACGAACCGCAGATAGGTGCTCGTGTAGTTTTCCAGCGCCTTGCGGATCTTGGCCCCGGTACGCTCGGCCAGTTGCAGCTCGGCGTAGCGCTTGCCGGCCACCATGAACAGCGATCCGAACGCCATCACCAGCAGGAACCACTGGGTCAGGCGGATGTCGGTGGCCGCGCCGCCGGCGATGGCACGCAGCAGATAAGCCGACGACACGATGCAGATGTCCATCACCGCTTGGTGTTTGAGGCCATAGCAGTAGGCCAGTTGCATCGCGAGGTAGACGGCGATCACCAACGCCAGATTCGGTGTGATCCACCAGCCGATGGCCAGCGAGGCGATTCCCAGCACCGCCGCCAGCGCGTAGGCCAGCCACTCCGGCACCACGCCCGCGGCGATCGGGCGGAACCTCTTGGTGGGGTGTTCCCGGTCGGCTTCCACGTCGCGCGCGTCGTTGACCAGGTAGATCGACGACGCGGCGAGACAGAACGCCACGAACGCACCCAGGGCCGGGTAGGCCTTGTCCAGCACGTCGCGGTACTGGTAGTGCACGGGGCCGCCCAACGCGGCCAGCGGCGCAGCCAGCACCAGGACGTTCTTCACCCACTGCCGTGGGCGGATCGCCTTGACCACGCCCACCACCAGGTTGCCCGACGGCCCGGTCACCACGTCCTCACTCATTCGCCCAGACCTCCCGCGCCCGGCCCTGCAGCCGAACGGTTGTTCGCGCGACGACGGCGCCGAGGGCGATGCCACAGGCCACGTCGCTGGGATAGTGCACCCCCAGCAGCATCCGCGACAACGCCATCGGGGGCACCAGCAGGGCGGGCAACGGCAGCCCGGTGATCCGGCCCATCAGGATGGCCGCGGCCGTCGTCGAAGTCGCGTGCGCCGACGGGAAACTGAGCTGGCTCGGGGTCCCGACGTTCACCACGACCGCCGGATCGTGCGGCCGCTTGCGTCGTACCACCCGCTTGACCAGTACGGCGGCCGCGTGGGCGGCGAACGCGCCGGCCCCGGCCACCAGCCAATCCCAGCTGCGCTTCGGCATCAGCACCGCGCCCACCGCCGCCACGGCCAGCCAGCCGATGCTGTGCTCGCCGAAATGGGACAGCCCCCGCGCGGCCGCCAGCACTGCGGGGCGGCCGGCCAGCGCGGACTGCACGGCCACCAACGCGGCCACCTCGCCCGTCGGGGGCGTCGAAGGAGGGACGTCAGGCATGCTCGCGTTCGGCGTGCGCGGGTAGCAGCGCCGTCTCCCACTTCTGCTTGCTGGACAGCAACGGCAACGCGTCCCGGTACCTCTTGCGCATCTCGTCGAAGCGGCTCACCAGCCGGCGCTGCCGGCGCAGCGAGGCGAACAGCAGCTCGAACATCTTGCGCCGATCGCGCTGCCGGTAGACCACCCCGCACCCGTCGGCCGTCGTCACAGTGACGCCGTCGACCGTGCACAACCGGAACCAGCGGGCGTCCTGCGTCGGCACGTTGAACTCCGGGCGCTGGTGGGCTTCGGGGTCGGCCCTGGTGGCGTTGTGCGCGATGCCGCGGGCCAGCCGGTACCCGATCGACAGCGGGTTCACCGGCGGCTTCATCGCCTTCGTCTTGTGCGATGGCGGCGGCAGTTCGCTGGCCGCGGGCAGCACGACGGCGTCGGGGTATTCCTTGCGCAGCCGGTGCACCTCGGGCAGCGCGGATTCCAGGATCGAGAAGATGTGCTCGGGGCCGGCCAGGAAGTCATCGATGGCCTTGTTCTGGATCGCCACCGTCGAATACTCAAGGCAGGCAAGGTGTTTCAGGGTCGCCTTGAGGTGACTGCGGACCAGACCCGACACATCACCGTCCCAGTGCATCGCCGCCACCACCAGCCGGTTGCGCAGATGGAAGTAGGCCTGCCAGTCGATCGCGTCGTCCTTGTCGCTCCAGGCCATGTGCCAGATCGCCGCGCCGGGCAGCGTGACGGTCGGATACCCGTGTTCGCCCGCGCGCAGGCCGTATTCGGCGTCGTCCCACTTGATGAACAGCGGCAGGGGCTGGCCCAGCTCCTCGGCGACTTGCCGCGGAATCATGCACGTCCACCATCCGTTGAAGTCGACGTCGATGCGCCGGTGCAGCAGCGCGCTGCGAGCGTTCTTGTCGTTCAACGGGAATTCCGCGAAGTCGTGGTCGTACTCGGCGTGCGGCGCGGCGGTCCACATGAAGTTCGCCTGGTTGACCACCTCGCCCATGATGTGCAGGTGCGACGGCTCCTGCAGGTTGAGCATCTGGCCGCCGATGAGCATCGGCACCTTGGCGAAGCGGTGCAGCGCGAGCACCCGCAGGATGGTGTCGGGCTCGATGCGGATGTCGTCGTCCATGAACAAGATCTGCTGACAGTCGGTGTTCTTCAGCGCTTCGTACATGACGCGGCTGTAACCGCCGGAACCACCGAGGTTGGGCTGGTCGTGAATGGACAGCCGGTTGCCCAGGCCGGCCGCCGCGGCCGCGAAGTCCGGGTGATCGCGCACCTTGCGGACGCCCTGGTCCGGAACGATGACCGCGCCGATCACGGCGTCCACCAAGGGATCTGCGGTGAGGTCGGCCAGCGCGTTGACGCAGTCTGCGGGTCGATTGAAGGTGGGGATGCCGACGGCGATGTTGGCCGTGCCCGGGGCGGGCTCGGTCGAATACCAACCACCGCTCACCAGGGTGACCGCGGTGTCGGTGGTGATGTCGAACCAGATCCAGCCGCCGTCCTCGAACGGCTTGAGCGGAACCTCGATCTCGACGACGGCCGGCTGATCTTCGGTGCCGACGAATTGGCGGCCCTCCATGGAGATTCGCACCCCGGTGGACTTGGTGCGGTACACGTCGACGCGCCCGGTTCCGGTCAGCTCGACCCGCAACACGACCGACGTGCAGATCGACCAGCGGCGCCAGTAGCTGGCCGGGAAGGCGTTGAAGTACGTGGCGAACGACACCTCGGACTCTTTGCCGATCTCCAGTGAGGTGCGGCTGGTCGCGTGGGCCCGCCGGGCGTTGGTGGTCGATTCCTCCAGATACAGCTTGCGCACGTCGAGCGGCTCGCCCGGACGCGGCAGGATGATTCTGGAAAGCAGGCTTACCGCAGTCATCCCCCCGCGCCTTCCTCCACTAGAGCTTTACCGTCGCGCAGGTGCGGCGCGAGGGTGTTGTCGTACATGTTCAGTGCGCTGGCAATCGCCATGTGCATATCCAGGTATTGGTAGGTGCCCAGCCGGCCACCGAAAAGCACCTTCGCTGAGGAGGTTTCGGCCTTCGCTCGCGCCCGGTAGGCGGCCAGCAGCGCGCGGTCGGCCTCGGTGTTGATCGGATAGTAGGGCTCGTCGTCGTCTTCGGCGAACCGCGAGAACTCTCGCATGATCACCGTCTTGTCGGTCGGGTAGTCGCGCTCGGTGTGGAAGTGGCGGAACTCGTGGATTCGGGTGTACGGGACCTCGAGGTCGTTGTAGTTCATCACCGGCGTGCCCTGGAAATCCCCGATCGGCAGCACCTCCAACTCGAAATCCAGTGTGCGCCAGCCGAGCCGCCCTTCGCAGTAGTCGAAGTAGCGGTCCAGCGGGCCGGTATAGACCACCGGGGCCGACGGTGACTCCGCACGCAGTTGGTCCCGGACTTCGAACCAGTCGGTGTTCAGCCTGACCTCGATGCGGTCGTCGGCGGCCATGTTCTGCAGCCAGGCGGTGTACCCGTCGACCGGCAGGCCCTCGTAAGTGTCGCTGAAGTACCGGTTGTCGAAGGTGTACCGCACCGGCAGCCGGGTGATGTTGGCGGCCGGCAGTTCCTTGGGATCGGTCTGCCACTGCTTGGCGGTGTAGCCCTTGACGAACGCCTCGTAGAGCGGCCGACCGATCAGCGAGACCGCCTTCTCCTCGAGGTTCTGCGCGTCCTCGGTCTTGATCTCGGCGGCCTGCTCCGCGATCAGCCGGCGGGCCTCCTCCGGAGAGAAGTACCTGCCGAAGAACTGCGACACCAGCCCCAGGCCCATCGGGAACTGGTAGGCCTGCCCGTTGTGCATGGCGAACACCCGGTGCCGGTAGTCGGTGAAGTCGGTGAACTGCCGCACGTAGTCCCAGACCCGCTTATTGGAGGTGTGGAACAGGTGGGCACCGTATTTGTGGACCTCGATGCCGGTCTGCGGCTCGGCCTCTGAATAGGCGTTGCCGCCGATGTGCGGGCGGCGTTCCACGACGAGCACGCGCTTCCCGAGTTGGGTAGCCACGCGCTCGGCGATGGTCAGGCCGAAGAATCCGGAGCCGACGACGAGGAGGTCGAATCGAGCGGTCATCGGTTGCTTAGGGTATCCGACCGCGTGGGCCTAGCCCATTTGGCGAGGCCCGCAATCGGCGTTCGGCCCGATGACGGCCCGTCAGGGCGCTTCGACCGCGGCGATCACAGTCGGGGTCGCAATTACCTCACGATTCAATATCACCACTCTAGTCACAAGAATCTCACTCGTACCATCGATTCTGTGTGGATCTCGCCAGGAAGGACGGCGGAGCGCACCGACACAACAAGTTGAGATTGAGTTGTCCAGATTGAGGAGACTTCCGTGCCGAACCGACGCCGACGCAAGCTTTCGACAGCCATGAGCGCGGTCGCCGCCGTGGCAGTGGCGAGTCCTTGCGCATACTTCCTTGTCTACGAATCGACCGCCGGCAGCAAGCCGGCCGAGCACCACGACTTCAAGCAGGCGGCCGTGATGACCGACCTGCCCGGGGAGCTGATGGGCGCGCTGTCGCAGGGGTTGTCGCAATTCGGCATCAACCTGCCGCCGGTGCCCGCGCTCAGCGGGGGCGCGGCCAGCACTCCGGGCCTGACGAGCCCCGGCCTGGGGACGCCGGGCCTGGGGACGCCGGGCCTGGGGACGCCGGGGCTCACCAGCCCCGGTCTGACGAGCCCCGGCCTGACCAGCCCGGGACTTACCAGCCCCGGTTTGACCAGCCCCGGTTTGACCAGCCCCGGCCTGACGAGCCCGGGCCTGACACCTGCGACGCCGGGCCTGACCGCGCCGGGTGCGCTGCCGACCACACCGGGCGCCGGGGTGGCGACCCCGGGCGCGGGACTCAACCCTGCGCTTTCCAACCCCGGGCTGACCAGCCCGGCCGGGGTCACACCGGGCCTCACTAGCCCGACGGCTGCGGGCGAAGTGCCGATCACCGCTCCCGCCAGCTTGGACCCCGGCGCCGACGGCACCTACCCGATACTCGGCGACCCGTCCTCCTTCGGGCCCAGTTCGCCCCTCGGCGGCACCGGACTCGGCGGCGGCAGCGGGAGCTCCGGTGGCAGTGGTGGCCTGGTCAACGACGTCATGCAGGCGGCCAACCAGTTGGGTGCCGGTCAGGCCATCGACCTGCTCAAGGGCTTGGTGATGCCGGCGATCACGCAAGGCATGCAGCAGGGCGCCGCGGGCGCTCTCCCGGGTGCCGCCGGTGCCCTGCCCGGCGCCGCCGCCGGTGCCCTGCCGGCCGCCGCCGGTGCCCTGCCGGGTGCCGCGGGCGTCCTGCCGGGTGCCGCCGCGGGTGCCCTGCCGGCCGCCGCGGGCGCCGCCGGAGCATTGCCGGCCGCCGCGGCCGCGGCACCGGCCCTGCCTCCCGTCTAGACCTCCGGGGAACCTCCAACCCAGACGGCACCGCAGATTGTTTCTGCGGTGCCGTCGATTTTGTGCAGTTTCCCGCCGCCCAGGTCGTGTCGCCTCATCATTAACATTAGAAACACAAGTAACATCACCTGGTGCCTCCCAGTCGCGGGCCGACGACGCTGCTCACCGCCATCGCGGCGACGGTCGTCATCGTGTCCTGGGTGGCGGACACCACCCACGAGCGCGGGACCATCGGCCCCCCACCCGCCCACGACACCCAGCTGGCCGAACAGCCGCTGATCGGGCTCGGTGGCGGCGTCACGGTGCGCGAGATCAGCCAGGCCGCCCCGTTTTCACTGGTGGCCCTCACCGGCGACCTCGCCGGCACGTCGACCCGGGTGCGGGCGAAACACCCCGACGGCTCGTGGGGGCCCTGGTATCAGACCGAGTACGAGACCGCGGCGCCCGACGGGGTGACGGCGGCCGGGTCACTCGAGGGACCCAGGGGCACCGACCCGGTGTTCGTCGGCAGCACGACGACCGTCCAGATCGCGGTCACCCGTCCGATCGATGCCCCGGTGACCCAGGGACCGCCCGCACCCACCACTGACGCCGGTCTCGGCTACAAGCCGGCGTCGCGGGAACAACCTTTCGGGCAGAACATCTCCGCGATCCTCATCTCCCCGCCGCAATCGCCGGCGAGGAAGCAATGGACTCCGCCGTCGGGGGTCTTGATGCCCGGCCAGGCGCCCGCGATCATCAGCCGGGCGGAATGGGGCGCCGACGAGTCGCTGCGATGCGGCAGCCCGCAGTACGACAACGGGATTCGCGCGGCCGTCGTGCACCACACCGCGGGCAGCAACGACTACTCGCCGCTGGAATCAGCCGGGATCGTCAAGGCCATCTACACGTATCACAGCAAGACCCTGGGCTGGTGCGACATCGCCTACAACGCCCTGGTCGACAAGTACGGCCAGGTCTTCGAGGGCAGCGCCGGGGGGCTCACCAAAGCGGTCGAGGCCTTCCACACCGGCGGGTTCAACCGCAACACCTGGGGTGTGGCGATGATCGGGAATTTCGACGACGTACCGCCGACGCCCATCCAGCTGCGCACGGTGGGCCGGCTCCTCGGCTGGCGGCTGGGCCTGGACGGCGTCGATCCGAAGGGCACGGTGCAGCTGGAATCGGCGGGAAGTCACTACACCACCTTCGCGGCGGGTTCGGTGGCGACGCTGCCGACCATCTTCACCCACCGCGACGTCGGCAACACCGATTGCCCGGGCAACGCCGCCTACGCGCTGATGGACGAAGTGCGCGACGTCGCATCGCATTTCAACGACCCCCCGGAGGAATTGATCAAGGCCCTGCAGGGCGGCGCGATCTATGAGCACTGGCAGGCGATCGGCGGCATGAACAGCGTGCTGGG
This sequence comes from Mycobacterium europaeum, assembly GCF_034555895.2. Taxonomy (NCBI): domain Bacteria; kingdom Bacillati; phylum Actinomycetota; class Actinomycetes; order Mycobacteriales; family Mycobacteriaceae; genus Mycobacterium; species Mycobacterium europaeum. The sequence continues at coordinate 5,058,540 of NZ_CP157315.1, read as the reverse complement.
CGCGCCGACGTCCCCGGAAGACAGCGCGGAGGGTGACGCGCGGTACGTGACGTTCGCCCGGGGTGCGATGTACTGGTCACCCGAAACCGGTGCCCAACCCGTCACCGGCGCGATCTACGACGCCTGGGCGTCGCTGAGCTACGAACGCGGTCCGCTCGGCTTGCCCACCAGCGCGGAAATCCAAGAGCCGCTACAGATTACGCAGAACTTCCAACACGGGACGCTCAACTACGAACGGCTCACCGGCAACGTCACCGAGGTCGCGGAGGGAATCACGACTCCACTCGCGACGCAGTCACCGAGCGGCCCGACCGTGGCGCCCGAACACTTCTCGCTGCCGGCGCACCCGTCCGCCACTTAGCGAGAAGCGGGTCAAAGCCACCAGCGCTCCAGCACCCGGCCCACCCCGTCGTCGTTGTTGGCGGCGGTGACCTCGTCCGCCGCGGCGAGCACCTCGGGATGGGCGTTGCCCATCGCCACCCCATGACCGGCCCAGCGCAGCATCGGCAGGTCGTTGGGCATGTCGCCGAACGCCACCACCTCCTCGCTGGTGATCTGCAGGGGCCTGGCGATTTCATCCACCCCGGTGGCCTTGCTGGTGCCCAGCGGCACGATCTCCACCAGGCCGTTGTTGGTGGAGTAGGTGATGTCGCCCTCGAGGCCGACATGCTTGGCCAGTTCGGCCGCCATGTCGGCGCTGCGGGCCCCGCTGCGGCGGATCAGCAGCTTGATCGCCGGCGCGCTGAGCAGGTCTTCGATCGAGACCTCGGTGTTGTCCGGGTTCAGCCAGGCGTGCTCGTAGCCGGGCGAGCTGACGAACTGCGGCGTCGCCGTATCGTGGGCGCGCTCGCCGATCCGCTCCACGGCGAGGCCGGCGCCGGGGATGACGCGCGTCGCGAGCTCCGCCAGTTCCGCCAGGGTGTCGACCGGCAGCGTGCGCGTCGACACCACCCGGTCGGCCGCGGGGTCGTAGATGACGGCACCGTTGGCGCACACCGCGATCGGCGCGAAGCCGAGCGCGTCGACGACGGGGCGTATCCACCGCGGCGGCCGGCCGGTCGCCACGACGAAGGTCGCGCCGGCGGCGACGGCCGCGCGCACGGCGTCGCGGGTGCGCGGAGTGATGGTCTCGTTGTCGTCGAACAGGGTGCCGTCGACGTCGCAGGCTATGAGCGCCGGCAGGGTCATCGTGACGGTCCGCCTTCACCGCTCGCCGGTCTGATCAATGGACGCCGCTCTGGTTCTGTCCCGGACGCGTCACGCCGTCGGTGCCGAATTTCTGCATCCGCGCCTGCAACTCCGACAGGCGGATCGCCCGCGAATCCTCCTGGGTGGGCGCGGCGCCGCCGAGCCGCCGCGGCACCCAGAACTCGCCTTCGGGGTGCGGGTACTCCTCTTGCACGCGGTACAGCAACGCGTTCATCGCGCCGCGCAGCGCCGCGTTCAGCTGCTCGGGCGTGCCGTCCGGCGGCAGCGGCCGCCCCGCGGCGACGGTGATCGGAACCTTGTTGCGCCACACCTTCTTCGGATGATCCTTGGGCCAAATCCGGTGGGCACCCCAGACGATGATCGGAACGATCGGCACCTGCGCGTCCAGCGCCATCCGGGCCGCGCCGGTCTTGAACTCCCGGAGCTCGAAGCTGCGGCTGATGGTGGCTTCGGGATGCATCCCGATGAGCTCGCCCTGCCGCAAACGCTGCGCGGCGACCTCGAGCGCGTCGTGCCCGGCCCTGCGGTCCACCGGGATCAGCCGAGCGTGGTTGATCACGTAGTTGACCGCCTTCACGTCGGCCATCTCCGCCTTGATCATGAAATACGCGCGCCGGCGCCGTTCCCGCACGGCGAGCAGCGTCGGCAGCCAGTCGAGGTAGCTGGTGTGGTTCTGGGCCAGCAGGGCGCCGCCGCGGTCGGGAATGTTCTCCAGGCCGCGATAGGTGAACGTCGTCCCCTGCATCGCGACCATCGGCGGCACGATCCACTCGCACAGCCGGTAAAACCCCTCGGGCATGCCTTCTCCTTCGCCTACCGCGACGGCCGCCCACTGCGGCCCGCGGCCCGTGCCGCGGCCTCGTCTGCCTCCATCCGGGCAGCCTCCGCCACGGTCGGTGCACCTCCGCCCAGCCGGCGCGGCGTCCAGTACGCCCCGGGCTCGTGCGGGTAACCCCGTTGCGCCTGGTGCAGCAGCTCGGTCATCGATTCGCGCAGCGCGGCGTCGGTCCGCGCGATGTCTTCGGCCGCCAGCACCGGCGCCCCCACCTGCACACTAATGGGTACCTTGGCGCGGCCCAGCGCGCGCGGGTGGTCTTTGGTCCAGATCCGGTGTGCACCCCAGACGATCACCGGGACGATCGGGACGTCCGCTTCGATGGCCATGCGGGCGGCGCCCGTCTTGAACTCCTTGAGCTCGAAGCTGCGGCTGATCGTGGCCTCGGGATACACGCCGACCAGTTCACCCTCGCGCAGCCGCTGCACGGCCACCGCGTACGCGCCGGCCCCCGCACCCCGGTCCACCGGGATGGTCCGGGTGTGCCTGATCAGGAAGTTGACGATCTTCACCTGCTGCATCTCGGCCTTGATCATGAACCTGAGCCGGCGCCGCCGGCGATGCACGGCCAGCGCGGCCGGCAGAAAGTCGACATAGCTGGTGTGGTTGATCGCGATCACGGCGCCGCCGGTATCCGGGATGTTCTCCTCGCCGCCGTAAGAGATTCGGGTGCCGGTGGCCAGAACCGACAGCCGAGCCAGAATCTCGAGCGTGCGGAAGGTCGGCTCCACCATCGCTGGCTACTCCGGCGCTCCCGCGGGTCGGGCGCGCCGCGCCGCGCGAGCGGCCGCCTCCTCGGCGTCCATCCGGGCGGCTTCGGCCAGCGACGGGGCACTCCCGCCCAGCCGGCGCGGCACCCAGAACTCCCCGGCCGGATGCGGCCCGTACATTTCCTGGGCCCGCTCCAGCAGGTGTTGCATCCGCGAGTGCAGCAGCCCTTTCAGCTCCTCGACCCCCAGCGTCGGTTCGATCGGCTCACCGACGATCACGATGATGGGCACCTTCGGGCGCAGCAACTTCTTGGGGTGCCCCTTGGTCCAGACGCGCTGCGCACCCCAGACGATCACCGGAACGATCGGCACCCCGGCCTCGACCGCCATCCGGGCGGCCCCGGACTTGAATTCCTTGATCTCGAAGCTGCGGCTGATGGTGGCTTCCGGATAGACCCCGACCAGCTCACCGTCCTTGAGATGCCTGACCGCCTCCTCGTAGGACGCGGCCCCGTCCTGCCGGTTCACGGAGATATGCCGCAGGCTCCGCATGATCGGCCCGGTGATCTTGTGGTCGAACACCTCCTGCTTGGCCATGAACCGCACCTTGCGGCCCAGACCCTGCTGGTAGGCGGGCAGACCCGCGAACGTGAAGTCGAGGTAGCCGGTGTGGTTGATGGCGATGACCGCACCGCCGTTCTTGGGCAGGTTTTCGACGCCCACGACGGTGATCTTGAGACCCTGTACGCGCCAGACCAAGCGGGCAAGCTGAATGACAGTCCCGTATACCGGTTCCACAGCTGTTCAGCCTAGTGCTCCCGGCTGTGAGTCACCCCAAGTGCCGGAAAGCGGCCGACCGTTGGCCTCCCCGACGTTCCCCGTTCCGACGCCTGCGATCCTCCGCCGGTTTGCCGCCACCGGGGCGGTGGCCGTCGTCGGGGCCGGCGAACCCGGGCTCATGGCGGCCCGGAACGGCGGTGAACACTCGGGCGCCGGGTCCGTCACGGTCGCCGGCGCCGGCGTCGCGGACGTTGCCGGCGAGGCGGAGTGCCTGAAGCCGGGTTGCGTCGCGTCCCCGGCGTGGAGCCGGGCCCGGACGCATCGAGTTCCACCGAGGCGTGGGACGGGCCGACCATGCCGCCTCGCGCTAAGCTCGGGGGCTGGAAAACCGTTACCCGGCCATCGGCCGTCACGGACCCCAGGAAGGTGTTTGTGCAGGTCACCAGCGTAGGTCACGCCGGGTTTCTCATCGAGACCCCCGCGGGCCGCATCCTCTGCGACCCCTGGGTCAATCCGGCGTACTTCGCGTCGTGGTTCCCCTTCCCGGACAACAGCGCGCTGGACTGGGACGGGCTGGGCGACTGCGACTACCTGTATGTCTCGCACCTGCACAAGGATCACTTCGACCCCAAGAATCTGGCCGAACACGTCAACAAGGACGCGGTCGTCCTGCTGCCCGACTTTCCGGTGCCGGACTTGCGGAACGCGTTGCAAGAGCTCGGTTTCCACCGGTTCTTCGAGACCACCAATTCGGTCAAGCACCGGGTCAGCGGCCCGAAGGGCGACATCGACGTCATGATCATCGCCCTGCGCGCGCCGGCCGATGGCCCGCTCGGCGACTCGGCGCTGGTGGTTTCCGACGGGGAGACAACGGCTTTCAACATGAACGACGCCCGGCCGGTCGACCTGGACGTGTTGGAATCCGCATTCGGGCGCATCGACGTGCACATGCTGCAGTACTCCGGCGCGATCTGGTACCCGATGGTCTACGACATGCCGGCCCGCGCCAAGGAGTCGTTCGGTGTCCAAAAGCGGCAGCGGCAGATGGACCGGGCCCGCCAGTACATCGCGCAGGTGGGCGCCACGTGGGTCATCCCGTCGGCCGGCCCGCCGTGCTTCCTGGACCCGGAGCTGCGTCATCTCAACGACGACCACGGCGATGCGGCCAACATCTTTCCGGACCAGATGGTGTTCCTCGACCAGATGCGCAGCCACGGGCACGACGGCGGCCTGCTGATGATTCCCGGCTCCACCGCGGACTTCGCCGGCACCGCCTTGAACTCGCTGCGCCACCCACTGCCCGACGACCAGGTCGAGGCGATCTTCACCACCGGGAAACAGGCCTACATCGCCGACTACGCCGAGCGGATGGCTCCCGTCGTGGCCGCGGAACGGGCGAGCTGGGCGCCCGCCACCGGAGAGCCACTGCTCGAGCCGCTGCGTGCGCTGTTCGAGCCGATCATGTCGCAAAGCGACGAGATCTGCGACGGCATCGGCTATCCCGTCGAACTCGTGATCGGCCCGGAGACCGTCGTCCTCGACTTCCCGAAGCGTGCTGTGCGCGAACGCATTCCCGACGAGAAGTGCCGCTACGGGTTCGCGATCGCGCCGGAGTTGGTCCGCACCGTGCTGCGCGATCGGGAACCGGACTGGGTCAACACCATCTTCTTGTCCACCCGCTTCCGGGCGTGGCGCGTCGGCGGCTACAACGAATACCTGTACACCTTCTTCAAGTGTCTGACCGACGAGCGGATCGCCTACGCCGACGGCTGGTTCGCCGAGACGCATGACGATTCGTCGTCGGTCACGCTGGAGGGCTGGGAGATCCAGCGCCGCTGCCCGCACCTGAAGGCTGACCTGTCGAAATTCGGTGTGGTCGAGGGAAACACGTTGACCTGCAACCTGCACGGCTGGCAGTGGCGATTGGACGACGGGCACTGCCTGACCGCGCGGGGCCACCAGTTGCGAAGTTCGCGGGCATGAGCGGCCAGTCTTACGACGACGGCCTGATCCAGCTGGACCGTGCGGCGATCACGTTGCGCCGCTACCACTTTCCGTCCGGCACGTCGAAAGTCATCGCGCTGGACAAGGTCCGGGGGTACAAGGCCGAGGGGCTGGGGCTGTTCACGCAACGATTCCGGATCTGGGGCAGCTCCGACTTCCGGCGCTGGCTGCCGCTGGACGTCGGCAGGCCGTTCAAATCGACGTTGGTCACGTTGGACGTGCCGGGAATTCGGCCCAGCCCGGCCTTCACACCGGCACGGCCGGAGGAGTTCACCGCACTTTTGGACGAGTTGCTAAGTCAGCGCGGTTAGCGGCGCGCGCGAGTGCGCGACCGCCTGGCTGCTTCTGCCGTCGGCAACCCGGACGTATTCCGACCTCATGGCCTCGATGTACCGGCCCACCGACTCTCGGGCGACCGGGTTGTCGGGGAAGAGCACCGTCACCTTGGTCTCGTGCTGAAGGCGAATCACCCACAGGGAGACCTGATGGGAGACCCTGCCCTCGTCGTAGATCCGAAAGTTCAAGTCCGAGTTGGCAACCGAGGACAGGGGGGCGATGCTCGCGTCCAGGAACGACATCACGAAGTTGCCGGGCCGTGGCCTGCTCAGCCCGGCTTCCGGGGGCGCCAGCTCCAGCACCCGGTCGAACGGGACGATCGCGAGTTCGATGCCCGAATCGAACGACGTCTGCGCCGAGTGCGCCGCGTCCTCGAAAAGGCCCGCGCCCACACCGACCGTGACCGGGACCAAGCCGGTGAACCAGCCGGTCGTCATCAATTCCGTCGGCGTCCTGCGGGTGTCGGTGGTGGTCACCACGGAAAACGCGTCGGCGCCGGTCAATTGACGGTGAGTGAGGCCGGCGCAGCCGAACACCCCGCCGCTGAAGCGAGCGCCCGCGGCGACGCAGGCTCGCTCGAACCGCTCCGTCTGCCGCTCGTCCAGCAACGTCTCGGTGACGAGCTTTCCGGCGTAGGGCACCGAGAGGTCGCCGAGGGACAGCGGAAAGTACGGCAGCGTTCCACCGTTGCCGGCGGCGAACTCGATCCACGCCCGCACCTCGGGAGAATCGGCCGTCAACGCGTCCATCTCCTCCCGCTGCCGGACGCAGTAGTCGCCGTACCGGCCGGCCTCCGGGAGTTCGAGGGGGGCGTCGCCGCCGACCAGGGCCGCGTACATCAGATGGATTTCGGTGAAGAGGACGCCGACGATCATCGGGTCGACGCACAGGTGGGCGATGCTCGCATAGAAGGTGAAACGGTCGTCGCTCTGCACCACGCCGAAGAAGAAGCAGTCCCACTGCAGCGGTTGTGGGGTGGAGATGTGGTCGCGTAGCTCTTCCGGGGTCAGTGGCCCATGGTCGATCGGCTCGAGTTCGATGTCGGCGGGGTCGGCGATCGTGTGCCGCACGATGTGGTTCGCATCGCGGTACTCGAACCAGCTGTGGTAGGTGTCGTGTCGACGAATGTGCGCGTTGATCGCGTAACTCATCGCGCGGACGTCGCAGCGGCCCGGGACGTCCCAGGTGAAGATCATCAGGCGCGACATGTCCAGGCCCCGCGCCGCGTGATCGCTGTAGCGCCGAAGATGTTGCGTTTGCTGATAGCTGGGCGGCACCGGGCTGACCGGTGCTTCTGCGGCTTTCGCCTTCGCCGCGGCGGAGGCATGCCAGCAGATGACGGCGTTTGCTTGCGGTGTCCAGTCCCGAAGTGTCGTTATGCCAAACACTGAATCCCCTGCACCTCCGCACTATTCGGCTCGGCATCGCCCCAGGCTGAGCGGCCCCGCAAAGCGATGCTTCAGGCAACTTACGGTCCGCGCTGCCGCCACGGAGCCGCGCCCGCCGCTGCCCGCGGCCGGACGTGGTCAGGCTCCGCCACGAAATCCCTTGGTGGACACCAAATAACGGCGGGCACCGAACGGAAAGGCCCGGTCGCCCCCAGGATTTCTCCAGCCGCAATGGAGCTGCGGAATCCTCAGCATAACCGCTTTGGCTGAACCCGCACTGTGAAGCCTCTTGGGAGCGTTACGCCTGCATGACGTCCAGCTGAACGCAAGGCGTCGAGATTCGCCGTCGGCGCGTGATCAGCGGCCGACGGTTTCGGCCGGATGGGTTACCCGACGGGGCCCGGCCGCGTCCGGTACGGTTGCCCAGCATGTGGATCACCGTGCTGGTATTGGCCGGCTCGGTGATCTTCGAACCGATACGGCTCGGCTTGGTGATCCTCCTCCTCAGCAGGCGGCGCCCGCTTTTGCAGCTGCTGGTCTTCTTGTGTGGCGGCTTCGCCTTGGGGGTCGGAGCGGGTCTGGTGGTGCTCTTCGTGCTCAGGGCAGCGCCGGTCGTGGGCCACCTGAGCGTGCCGCAGGTCCAGATCGCATCCGGGGCGGTCGCTTTGCTGATCGCCGTCGTCTTGGCCACGCGTTGGTCGCTGCGCAACCTCGTCCGCCCCGCCGCGGCGAGCGGCGATGGCGGTGGGGGCGTCGTGCTGCTTCAGCGGGAGGCACCGAGCGCCCGGAAGCGGCTGGCCGAGCGGGCCCGCGTGTTCCTGGGCGGCGACTCCCTCAGCGTCGCAGCGGTCAGCGGGATGGGCGCGTCGTTGCCGTCGGCGAACTACATGGGCTCGATGGCGGCCATCCTGGCCTCGCACGCCGCTCCGGTCGCACAGGTTCAGGCCCTGCTGGCCTTCAACCTGGTGGCGTTCACCGTGGCCGAGATCCCGCTGATCGGCTACCTGGCAGCCCCGCAGAAAACGCGGGCCTTGATGGCCGCGCTGCAAACCTGGCTGCGCTCCCGCGGCCACCGCGACGTCGCCGTCCTGGTCGCGGCCGGAGGCTGTTTCATGCTGGTGCTCGGGTTGACCGGCGCCGGCGCGGGGTAGCATCCCTGCTATAGCTCTACCGACAGGTCCGAGGGGAGTTCGTGAACAAACTGCTCGCCGGGGCCTTTGCCGTGGGAATGCTGACGTGCGCAACGATTTTCGATGACGGCGTCGCCGACGCCGACACCGCTCTGATAGTGCCGGGCACGGCACCCTCTCCGTACGGCCCGCTCAGATCGCTGTATCACTTCGATCCCGCGATGCAGCCGCAGATCGACCAGAACTATTACAGTCCCGCGGCCGTCCGGCGCATCGTGCCCTACCCCGGCAGCTTCTGGCCGGTCACCGGCCTGGATTCGCCGACCGTCAACAGCTCCGTGAACACCGGTGCGAACAACCTCGACGCCGCCATCCGCAACACCCAGGGGCCCATCTCGGTGGCCGGCCTGTCGCAGGGCTCGCTGGCGCTCGACCGCGAGCAGGCGCGCCTGGCGCACGATCCGACCGCACCGCCGCCGGACCAGCTCACGTTCATCAAAGCCGGCAACCCCAACAACCTGCTCTACAAGGCGTTCGGGCCGGGGACGCACGTGCCGATCATCGACTACACGGTCCCGGCTCCGGTGGAGAGCCAGTACGACACGATCAGCATCGTGGGCCAGTACGACCCGTTCTCCGACCCGCCCAACCACCCCGGCAACCTGCTGGCCGACCTGAACGCCGTCGCGGCCGGGGGATATTACGGCCATACCGCCACGGCGTTCTCCGACCCGTCCCGCGTCGCACCCTGGGACGTCAAGAGGACGACCAACAGCCTGGGCGCCACCTCGACGACGTATTTCATCCGGAATCCCGAACTGCCGCTGGCCCGGGCGCTGGTCGACGGGGCGGGCATGCCGCCCGAGGCGGTCGGCCCGATCGACGCGGCGCTGCGGCCGCTGATCGACAGGGCCTACGACCCGGGCCCGGCGCACAACCCGGTGCAGATGATCAACGGCCTCGCCCACATCCCGACGGCGATCTCCGCCGCCGTCTGGCCCGTCCGCGGTGCGACCGCGGGTATCAACCTGGCCACCAACTCGTTCGCGGTGGCAAACCTGGCCCGAAACGTGACGCCGGGACCGGGACTCGGCCGGGGTGGCAAGGGCCTGTTGCCCAAACTCGTGCGCGTGGTGCTCAAAGCCAAGAAGTAGGGCCGGCTAGAGCCTGAGCCCCTCGTGCGGCGAGAAGCCGACCAGCTGCTCGGCCAGCCACGGCGGTGACTTCTCTGCGTCGGGCAGCAGCGGCTTGCGTCTCACCGGTCCGCGGTGCCACCGCTGCGCCCACCGCCTCGCACCCGCCCACAGCGGCGGCCGCCACCAGTTCGCCCGCCCGACCAGCACGGCGATCGCGGGCACCGTCACCGTCCGCAGCAGGAACGTGTCCAGCAGCAGACCGGTGCCCAGCACGAAGCCGCCCTGGACCACGGTGGACAGGCTCGCGAAGACCAGGCCGTACATCGATGCGGCCATGATCAGACCCGCCGCGGTGATCACTCCGCCGGTCGAGGACACGGTTCGGATGACACCCGAGCGCATTCCCGATGCGGATTCCTCCCGCAGCCGCGAGATCAGCAGCATGTTGTAGTCGGCCCCGACCGCCACCAGGATGACGAACGTCAAACCGGGCACGCTCCAATGCATTTCTTGGCCCAAGATCAGCTGGAAGACGATGACGCCTATGCCGATGGCCGACAAGTACGAGACGATCACCGTCCCGATCAGATACAGCGGCGCGACCACCGCGCGTAGCAAGGCGATCAGGATCAGCAGCACGACGCAGATGGTCATCGCGATGATGAATCGCAGATCGTGGTCGTAGTAGTCGCGCGTCTCCTCGAGCACGACGGGCAACCCCACCACCGATACCTTGGCATCGGCCAGCGTGGTATTCGGCTGGGCGCCTTGCGCGGCGGCCCTGATCGCGTTGACCTGGTCCATCGCCGCGGTGCTGAACGGATCGAGATTGGTCTGGATCAAGTACCGCATCGCGTGTCCGTCGGACGAAACAAACGCGCCGGCAAGCTTTTTCAGCTGGTCGGCGGTCATGCCCCCGAGCAGGCCCCGCACTTCGCCGGGCAACGCCCCCGGCTTGCCGCCCTCACCGGTGGCGTACGACAACGCTTGCGCGGGAATGTAGAAGCCGGCCATCGCCGGCGTCGTCGCCTCTTTCTTCATCGACAGCAGAAACGCGGATGCCTCGCCCATCCCGAAGCCCATCTTCTTGACCTGGTCGACCAATTGCTGCACGCCGTCGGCCAATTGGCGGCTGCCGTCGGCGAGAGTGTTGGTGCCCTGCTGCAGGAAGGTGATCTTCGCCCGCATGCCGCCCGGGCTGCCCATCCCCAACGAGCCCATCGCGCCGACGACGGCGGACAATGCCCGGCGCAACCCGGAGACCGTCGCCGCGAGGGTCTGCATGGCCTGCGTCGCCCGCAACTGGCGGGCCAGCTCCGAAATCTTGCCCAGCGTCCCGTCGTCGCGCGCCGTCACCAGCCGCTGCAGCTCGTCGCGCGCGTTGACGCAGCCCGGCTCGGCGCTGCACATCTGGCTGTTGTCGAGCGCCGCCAGCACCGGGTTGGCCCAGTCAGAGTTGTCGGCAACGAAGTTGGCGTTCGCGCCGATCGCATCGCCGAGCGAACGCATGCCGTTGACCAGCCGTTCGGCGCCATCGAGTTCGGCCAGCGCCCGATTTCCGCCGAAGATGTTCTGCAGGGCCGCCAGCGCGTCGACCATGCCGCCGACCGCGGACACGGCCTGGTTGACCTGGGTCCGCACGTCGCCGAGCTTGCCCGCCATCACGTTCGCGCCACCCGCCAGCCGGTCGAGATCACCGGTGTGGTCGACGATCTGCTTGGAGCCCGCGTCCAGCTGGTCGCCGACCGCGCCGGCCTGCCACGAGGTTTTGGCCTGCTCCAGGGATTGCCCGGTGGGCCGGGTGATGCCCCTGACCATGGCGACGCCGGGCACCTGGCTGACCCGTTGCGCCATCTGCTCGAGGTCGGCCAGCGCCCTGGCCGTGCGCAGGTCCTGCGGCGAGGAGATGAACAGGTACTCGGGGACGATCAGGTTGGCCGGGAAGTGCTTTTCCAGCGCGGCGTAGCCCACCGAACTTTCCACGTTGCCCGGTAGGGCCTTGCGGTCGTCGTAGTTGTACCGGGCCAGGCCCGCGCACCCGGCCAGGATCACCAGCACCAGCGCGCTGGCCAGCAGGTGCGCTTTGGGCCGCCGCACGATGTTGATGCCGGACCGCCGCCAGAAGCGGCGGCTGAGATCGCCGCGCGGCGCGATCCAGCCGCGGCGCCCGGCGAGCACGAGCAGGGCGGGCAGCAGCGTGATGGCGGCGAAGAACACGACGGCCACCGAGATGCCCAGCACCGGCCCGACGGTTCGCAGGATTCCCAACTGGGTGAAGATCATCCCCATGAACGTGACCGCGACGGTGGCCGCCGACGCCGCGATCACCTTGCCGATGGAGGCCAGCGCCTTGAGGACCGCCTGGTCGGAGTCGACGCCCTGGCGCACGTAGTCGTGATAGCGGCTGATCAGGAAGACGGCGTAATCCGTTCCCGCGCCCACCATCATCCCGCTCATGAAGATGACCGTCTGGTTGGCGATGCCCAGGCCGGCCAATCCGACCAGGGCCACCAACCGCTGGGCCACCACCGCGGACATGCCGATGGTCAGCAACGGCAGCACCATCGTGACCGGGTTCCGGTAGATGACCAGCAGGATGACGAACAGCAGCACGACGATCGCGAGCTCGATCCGCGTCCTGTCCCGCTGGCCGGTGACGTTCAGGTCGGCGACGGTGGCCGCGGGCCCGGTCAGGTTGGCCGTCAGCGTGGATCCGGCCACGGTCCGCCGCACGGTGTCGGCCACTCGCGCGTACGCCTGCTTGGACTGGGGGGAGCCCAGGTCGCCGGGCAGGCCGACGGGCAGCATCCACGCCTGGTGGTCCTTGCTGGTCATCAGCTCACGCAGCGGCGGCGTGGTCAAGAAGTCCTGCAGCATCGCCACGTCTCGGGTGTCCCGGCGCAGGGCTTCGGTGAGTTTGCGGTAGGTGGCTTCGTCGGCCGCGCTCAGGCCCTTGGCGTCGCTGAGCACCACCACGGCGATGCTCTGCAGTCCCGCCTCGCCGAAGGCGGCGTTCATGGTGCGGGTGGCGGTCAGCACCGGCGCGTCGGACGGCAAGATGGCGACCGGGTGTTGCTGGGAGATCTCTTCCAGCGACGGCGCGGTCAGCGCAAGGACTCCCGCGAGCGCGATCCAGACGCCGATCACCAGCCACGGCCTTCGCGCGGCCAGGCGCCCGAGGCGGGGGAAGACGCCCACCGGGTCGTCCCGGTCAGTCTTCGCTAGTGACATGGAAAACCGCATTCTTCGCCAAGCGTCAGTACGCCGCCTGCCGGTCCAGCCCGGCGACGTTACGCGCACCGTCGGCCGCCCCGCCGTCGGCGATGCGGACGCACACGGATTTTAGGGCACCCAGGTAACGGCTGACGCTATTTCGGGCCACGGGGTGATCGGGGAACAGCACGCTCGCAGCCGTCTCGTCGAACCGCCCCACCATGGTGCTGAGCGGGTAGGTGACCCTGCCGTCACTGTGCGCGCCGACGGTCAGTCCCTCGAACAGCTTGGTCATCATCGACAGCGGGCTGGCTTGCGCGTCAAAGAAATTCACCAGCGAGAACAGCGGCGGGGGCCTGCGCAGCGACGGATCGAGTTCCACGACCCGCTCGAAGGGCACCCGCGCCAGGTCCGCGCCCGAATCGAAGGACGCCTGGGCGCTTCGCGCCATCACGTTGAACGACGATCCGGCGACGGGAACGGCGATCGGGATCTGTCCGGTGAACCAACCCTGCGTCGTCAAGTCCTCCTGAGTGCTGCGGGTGTCTTTCGGGGTGATAGCGAAATACGTTCCGGCGCCGGTCAACTCGTGAACGGCGAGAGCCAGGCACGCGAACATGCCGCCGACGAATCGGGCACCGGCCGCCACACAGGCGGTCTCGAATCGATGCGTCTGTTCCTCGTCCAGCAGCGTCGCGCCCAGCAGGTCACCGGCGTAGGGCGCGGCGGGGTCGCCGAGGGGAAGCGGGAACGCGGGGAACGTCCCGTCGTTGAGTTCGGCGAAGTCGATCCACGCGCGCACCTCGGGCGAGTCGACGGTCAGGGCCTCGGTGTAGTCGCGCTGCCGCAGGCAGTAGTCGGCATAGCTGCCCGCCGGCGCCAGTTCGACCGGCGGATTTCCCGCTGTCAGCTCGGCGTACATCGTCTGAAACTCCAGGAGTCCCATCCCGACGAACTGCCCGTCGGCGTGCAGGTGGTCGATGCTGGCGTAGAAGGTGAAGCGGTCCGGGCGTTGAATCACCCCGAAGCTGAAGCAATCCCACTGCAGCGAATCGGGGGTGGACACGATGTGGTCGCGCAGTTGCGCGCTGGTCAGCTCGCCGTGCTCGGTGGGGACGAACTCGATGTCGGCGGGGTCGGCGAGGGTGTGCCGCACGATGTGGTCGGCGTCGCGGTACTCGAACCAACTGCGGTAGGTCTCGTGCCTGCGCAGGTGGGCGTTGATGACGTAGGTCATGGCCCGCAGGTCGCAGCGGCCCGGCACCTCGACCGAAGCGATCAACAGCCGCGAATGGTCCAGGCCGCGCGCGGCCTGTTCGCACAGGCTCCGTAGGTGCCGGGCCTGCACGTAGCTGGGCGGCACGGCGCTCGCCGGTGCCGCGAGGGCCCTCTCCCGCGCGGCCGGCGACGGGTGCCACGACAACAACGTGCCGGGCGCCGGCGCCCAGTCGTCGACCGTGGAGACATCCAATGGGCCGATCCGCACTGCTACCTCCCGTGCTTCAGCACCGACGGCCCTGCGTGGAGAACGGCAGCTGACTGCGTATCGGCGGGATCCGCCGAACACCGGCGGTGCTGGGGTTCGTGGGTAGCCTAGCCCGCGTCGCTGTGGGGCGCTTTGTGCGGCCTGGCGCTGAGGGCGCCGGGGCGGACCGTCAGGCGTTGCGGTCGGCGAGCGCCTGCAGGGCGGCGTTGTAGCCCGGGATGAACGTGATGCCCGGTCCGCCGTGGCAGCCCGCGCTGCCCAGGTACAGGCCCTCGACCGGTATCGGCTGGCCGCGGAAGCCTTTCGGCCCGGGCCGGTTCGGCCCGATCTGGTCGGGGTTGAGTAGTCCGTGGCAGTAGTCGCCCCCGGGGGCGCCGAACATCACACCCATGTGCTTGGGCGTGAAGGTGGTGTGCCGGATGATGCTGCGCTCGAAGTTCGGCGCCAACCGGGTGATCTTGTCGATCACCCGTTGGCCCATTTCGACCTTCGCGTCGCCGTAGTCCGCGCCGCCCTCGATCGGGAACCACAACGCGAACGCCGAGGCCGCGTGTTTGCCCGCGGGCGCCAGGTCGGGGTCGTTCTGGGTGGGGATCTGCAACACGACGGTCGGGTCGGCGGGCACGATGCCGCGCCGGGCGTCCTCCCACTGCTGCTGGACCTCCTCCGGCGTGCAGAACAGGCCGATCGACGCCTGCATGGCCGGATCGTTGAGCGCCTGGTAGGGCGGGGCGAACTCCGGGGCCTCCTCGAGCGCGAAGTGCATCTGCAGGTAGCTGCCGCGGTGGTCGGTCCGGGCGTACCGCTCCCGGATGTCGCCGGGCAGCAAGGCCGGGTCGATCAGCTCGTTGAGGGTGACGTCGGGCGCGATGCCGGAGACGACGATCGGAGCGGTCAACTCCTCGCCGCCCTCTGTGCGCACCCCGGTGACTCGCCCGTCGGTGACCACGATCTCGGTCACCTTGGTCCGCAGCCGCACTTCGCCGCCGTGGCTCTCCAGCAGCTCGCCGAGGTGCGAGGTGAGCGCCCCGATGCCGCCGCGCAGCTTCTTCATCTGCATGGTGTCCCCGTCGGGGACGCCCAGCCCGAAGGCCAGCGCGGCCGCGCTGCCCGGGGTTTCGGGCCCGCGATAGAGGGTGTTGACGGCCAGAACGGTCATCGAGCCGCGCAGCGCGCCGTGCTTCTCGCGGTCGGGTAGGTAGCGGTCCAACACGTCGGTGACCGACCCGAACAGCATGTCGTCGATGGCCGAGCGCTCGAATTCGTTTGTGGCACAGGCATACATCTCGTCGTAAGTCTTGGGTTGGGTCCCCGCCTCGAACCGGCCCAACGCGCGCGTCGGCGCCTGGCTCCAGGCCATCAGCCCCGCCATCCCATTGACCGCGTCCGCCCCGTGCACCTCGTTGAGGTGGGTGAACAGCTTGACGGGGTCGCTGTACTGGATCAGCGGGTCGTCACCGATGCCGCGCACCGCCACCGACATCACGTCCAGGTCGAGCGTCGGCAGGGTGTCCAGGCCGAGCTCGTCGACCACCACCTTCGAGGTGGGGAACTGCACCGAACCGGCGATCTCGAACCGATACCCGTCGAAAAGCTCCACCGTGGACGCCATCCCGCCCGCATAGAGCTTGGAATCCAGGCACACCGTCCGCAAGCCGGCCTTCTGCAGCAGCACCGCCGCCGCCAGGCCGTTGTGTCCCGCACCGATAACTATCGCGTCATACCGTGTCATGTTCCTGCCTTCCACGACAGGAGGCTGGCACGGCGCCGAAGTTTTGTCAATTATGACGAAACTTCTATCCGTCGTCGGTGTTCCAGGCGTCGGTGATCCCCGCGCGCAGCGATTCCAGCGCCGCGTGACACATCCGCGCCAGTTCGCCCAGCGACCGATCGTCGCCGAGCATCCAGAACTCCATCGCACCGAAAACGCCAGCGGCGATGCAGCGCGCGATCACCGCGGCCCGCAGCCGCCCGTCCAGCGTCCCGCCCGCCCTGCAGCTACGCCTATGCAGCTGCGCCTGGATGACACCCGCGAAGTCGGCCTGGACTTCCTGCATGTGCCGCACGATGCGGCCGGGGTCGAGCTCGCCGCCCCGCAGCGCGGCGATTTTCGTCACGGCCTCAACGTCATACGGGAACGAGAAGATCGCCGACTGCACCGAATCGATGATCGGCTCATCGGCGGGCCGGGCGTCCAGCGCGGACCGAAACCAGTTCAGCCCGGTGTAGTCGGCAAACAACAGATCGTGCTTGGACTTGAAGTGACGGTAGAACGTCCGCAGCGACACCCCGGCGTCCGCGGCGATCTGCTCGGCCGACGTCTCCTCGACGCCCTGGGCGAGGAATCGGACCATGGCGGCCTGGACCAACGCCTCTCGCGTGCGCTCGCTGCGCACCGTCTGCGCCGGCCGGACCATGCAAGTAAGGTACCCCAACCGCCTTTTGTCAGTATTGACAAAACTTTGGGTCCGGGGTGAGACTGCGCCCATGGTCTCGCTTCTTGTGCATGCAGTGCTCGGGTTCGGTGTCATCAGCTGGATCGTCGCCTCGAACTCGAAGGTGTTCGCCCGGCCGGCCGCCGGGCCGCTGTTCACACCGCTGGAATGCCTGTACTACGTCATCGGCATCGCCTCGGTAGCCCTGGGTTGGTACTTCAACATCACCTACGTCCAGCAGTACTCGCACGGGTCCACCAATCCGTTGTGGGGCGAGCACGGCAGCTGGGCCGAATACATCCGGCTGATGTTCACCAATCCCGCCGCGGATTCCGCCAGCCAGGATTACACCATCGCGAATGTCATTCTGTTGCCGCTGTTCACCATCGTGGACGGCTACCGCCGCGGTTTGAAGCGCCCGTGGCTGTACTTCGTGTCCAGCCTTTTCACCAGCTTCACGTTCGGGTTCGCGTTCTACTTCGCGACCATGGAGCGGCAGCGCCGGCACCAACAGGCCCGCGAGACGGTGGACGCCTAGCCCGTCGCCCGGCCCACCGGTTTGGTGGCCCGCCACCGCTGACGACGGCCGCTGACGCCCGAGCGGATCTCGGTGAATCCCGCGGCCTCGAGCCGCCCCGGGAGGTCCTTCGGCGCGATCGGGTTGTAGGTGTCGGCGAGGTGGAGCAGCCGGAACGACAGCGATGGAACGCCGTCGCTGCCGGCGAAGACCCCGCCCGGTCGCAGCACCCGGAACGCCTCGGCGAACAGCCGGTCCTGCGACTCGGCGCCGGGAACGTGGTGCAGCATCGTGAAGCACACCACGGACGTGAAGTGGTCGGCGGGCAGCCCGGTGTCGGTGCCGTCGCCGTGGATGACGCGGGCGCGTTCGCCGTAGCGGTGTCGCAAGCGGTCGGCCATCGCGGCGTCGGCCTCCACCGCGGTGAGCGAGGCGGTGCGCTCGACGAGCGCCCGAAGCGTGGCCCCGTAGCCGGGGCCGATTTCCAATGTCCGCGCGCCCAATTCGACGCCTTCCAATGCCCACGGGAGCAGCTGCTCGGCGACGGCCTTCTCCCAGCCCGCCGAACTGCACCGGCGCCGGTGCACCAAGTTCATCGCCATATCACCCACGCTAGGCGAGTAGCGCGTTGCGGACTTCCGATAATCTGCCGTGATATGTCGGGAATCAGCCATCACGGGCCGGCAACGTCGGCACAGGCCCTGCCGCCGGGAGCCCGGATCGAGCGGCACCGGCACCCGCTGCACCAGATCGTCTACCCGTCGTCGGGCGCGGTCTCGGTCACCACGCCGGCGGGCACCTGGATCACACCGGCGAATCGGGCCATCTGGATACCGGCGGGCTGCTGGCATCAACACAAGTTCCACGGCCACACGCAGTTTCACGGTGTCGCGCTGGACCCCGGCCGCTATCGCCGCGGCCCCACGGCACCGGCCGTGCTGGCGGTCAACCCGCTGATGCGCGAACTCATCATCGCCTGCTCCCAAACCGGCGCAACCGACACCGCCGAGCACCACCGGATGCTGGCCGTGCTGCACGACCAGTTGCAGACCATCAGTGCCGTTGAGCCACTGTGGATTCCCACTCCGGTCGATGGCCGGCTGCGGCAAGCGTGCGCGCTGATCGCCGACCACCTGCGCGAACCGTTGACGTTGCAGCAGATCGGTCATCGGGTCGGCGTGGGCCAGCGCACCTTGAGCCGCCTGTTCCGCGACGAGCTGGCGATGACGTTTCCGCAGTGGCGCACCCAGCTGCGGCTGCAGCGCGCCCTGGCGCTGCTCGCCGAGCGCCGCGACGTCACCTCGGTGGCGTCCGAATGCGGTTGGGCCACAGCGAGTGCCTTCATCGACACCTATCGGCGGGCGTTCGGGCACACCCCGGGCCGGTCGGTGACGAAGGCCGGTTAGCCGACGGGCTCGAGCAGCTCGGTGCCGACGAACGGCACCAGCGCGTCGGGCACCCGCACGCTGCCGTCGGGCTGCTGGTGGTTTTCCAGGATGGCGACCAGCCACCGGGTGGTGCCCAGCGTGCCGTTGAGCGTCGCCGCGGTCTGCGGCTTGCCGCCCTCGTCGCGGTAGCGGGTGGACAGCCGGCGCGCCTGGAAGGTCGTGCAGTTCGACGTCGACGTCAGCTCGCGGTAGGTGCCCTGGGTCGGAACCCAGGCCTCACAGTCGAACTTGCGGGCGGCCGACGAGCCGAGGTCACCCGCGGCGACGTCGATCACCCGATACGGCACCCCGATGCGGGCCAGCATCTCGCGTTGCCAGCCGAGCAGCCGTTCGTGTTCGGCCTCGGCCTCGGCGGGGGTGCAGTAGACGAACCCTTCGACCTTGTCGAATTGGTGTACCCGGATGATGCCGCGGGTGTCCTTGCCGTAGCTGCCCGCCTCCCGCCGGAAGCACGACGACCAGCCCGCGTAGCGCAGCGGGCCGCCGGACAGGTCCAGGATCTCGTCGGCGTGGTAGCCGGCCAGCGGCACCTCGGAGGTGCCGACCAGGTAGAGGTCGTCGGCCTCCACCCGGTAGATCTCGTCGGCGTGGGCGCCCAGGAAACCGGTGCCGGCCATCACCTCGGGGCGTACCAGCACCGGCGGAATCATCGGGATGAAGCCGTTGTCGACGGCCAGGCGCAGCGCGAGCTGCAGCAGCCCCAGCTGCAGCAGCGCACCCCGGCCGGTCAGGAAGTAGAAGCGCGAGCCGGACACCTTGGCGCCGCGCTGCATGTCGATGAGCCCGAGGGATTCGCCGAGCTCGAGGTGGTCTTTCGGGTGGTCGATCGCGGCGGGCTCGCCCACGACGTCGAGCACGCGGTAGTCGTCTTCCCCGCCGGCGGGCACCCCCTCGATCACGACGTTGGAGATCGCCATGTGCGCCGCGGTGAACGCCGCCTCGGCCTCGGCCTGCTCCGCTTCGGCGGCCTTGACCTGCTCGGCCAGCTCCTTGGCGCGGGCCAGCCTGGCCGGGCGCTCCTCGGGGGACGCGGCGCCGACGCTCTTGCTGGCGGATTTCTGTTCCGCGCGCAGCGCATCGGCCGACGAGATCGCCGCCCGGCGCGCGGTGTCGGCCTGCAGCAGCGCGTCGACCAGCGCCGGATCCTCCCCACGGCTGAGCTGGGAGCGGCGCACGGCGTCGGGGTCTTCCCGGAGCAACTTCAGGTCGATCACGGCCCTGACACTACTTTTTCGCCTCCGGGCCGATGGCAGAGCGTCCACCCGGACTCATCCCAGGACTCACATCAGTAACTTTTGTCACGCCACGCCGAGCGCTGCTGTCAGAATGGAGCCGATGTCGCAAGCGCCCGAGACGGAGGCCCCCGAGGCCCCCACCGCCACGCCGGAACAGCCGCCCGCCGGCTTCCGGTGGCCGCGGAGTCTGCAGGCGCAGGCGACCAGGCGCGCCCTGCTGCTCACCGCGCTGGGTGCCCTGCTGATTGCCGGCCTGGTCACCGCGCTGCCGATCGGCGGTACCGGGCAGGGCCGGTTGTCCGGGTATCTCGACGGGAACCCGGTGCCGACCACCGGAACCAGGAGCGACGCCGCCTTCAACAAGGCTTCCGGGGGTGACTGCCTGATGTGGCCGGACGCCACCCCGGAGTCGGCGAAGATCGTCAACTGCGCCGATGACCACAAGTTCGAGGTCGCCGAATCGATCGACATGCGGACGTTCCCGGGCTCCGAGTACGGCCCCAACGCCGCTCCCCCGTCGCCCGCTCGCATCCAGCAGATCACCCAGGAGCAGTGTGAGGTCGCGGTGCGCAACTACCTGGGCCCCAAGTTCGATCCCAACAGCAAGTTCACCGTAAGCCTGCTGTGGCCCGGGGACCGGGCCTGGCGCCAGTCCGGCGAGCGCCGCATGCTGTGCGGGTTGCAACTGCCGGGCACCAACAATCAGCAACAGGCCTTCAAGGGCAAGGTCGCCGACGTCGACCAGTCCAAGGTCTGGCCGGCCGGCACCTGCCTGGGCATCGACGCGACCACCAACCAGCCGATCGACGCCCCGGTGGAGTGCGCCGCCCCGCACGCGATGGAGGTGACGGGCACGGTCAACCTGGCCGAGAAGTTCCCCGGCGCGCTGCCGGCGGAGCCCGACCAGGACGGCTTCATCAAGGATCAGTGCACCAAGATGACGGACGCCTACCTGGCGCCGGTCAAGTTGCGCACCACCACGTTGACGCTGATCTACCCCACCGTCCCACTGGCCAGCTGGACGGCCGGAAGCCGCGAGGTCGCCTGCAGCATCGGCGCGACGCTGGGCAACGGCGGTTGGGCCACGCTGGTCAACAGCGCCAAGGGACAGCTGCTCATCAACGGTCAGCCGCCGGTGCCGCCGCCCGACATTCCCGAAGAGCGGCTCACACCGATCCCGCTCCAGGTGCCGGCTCAGTCGCCGTCGAGCCCGGCCGGCTCCGCCCCCGAGATCCCCCCCAACAATCAGCACCTCCCGGGCCAGCAGCCGGCGGTGGCGCCGCCCCAGGCGCCGGCATCGGATTCCCCGGCCCCCCAGGCACCGCCGCCCCCCGCGGACGCCGGGGCGCCCCCTCAGGCGCCTCCCCCTCCCGCGGACGCCGGAGCGCCCCCGGCGCCGGAGGCCCCACCCGCCGCGCCCGCACCCGGGGGCTGACCGCGTGCCCGCGCGGATGGATCCGGAGCGGTTCGACGAACTGGTTTCCGACGCGCTCGACCTGATCCCGCCCGGGCTGGCGGCGGCGATGGACAACGTCGTCGTTCTGGTCGACGACCGTCACCCCGAGGACGGCGAGCTGCTGGGGCTGTACGAAGGGGTCGCCCTGACCGAACGTGACTCCGACTACGCCGGGTCGCTGCCGGATGCGATCACCATCTACCGCGAGGCGCTGCTGGACGTCTGCGAGTCCGACGACGACGTGGTCGAGGAGGTGGCGATCACGGTGATCCACGAGATCGCCCACCACTTCGGCATCGACGACGACCGGCTGGAAGAACTGGGCTGGGCCTGACAACACCAGCGGCGCCGACTTTATGGGCGCGGCATCCCGGATTTGTCCGCGGCCGGTGCTATGAACGGCTTATGAGTGCTGACTGCCGCGACTGCCGGGCGGGCCTAGAGCACTGTCACGGCACCATCATTCGCCATGCCCTGCGCCGCTCGGAATGCACGGAGCCGGACTGCTTCAGTCCCGAGTTGTTGCCGCACGCCTTCGTCGTCGACTGCGACGCGGTCGGCTGCGAGTGCTGCGAATCCGTCGCGCTGGCCGTTTGATCGACGGTCAGCCCATCGGGTCGGTGCTCGAGTGCACCGCGTCCGCGACGGGCGTGGCGTCGGTCTCGGGGTAGAACGGCGGCGTCAGGGTTCCCCACCGCACGCAGCTCCACCGCCCGTCGGTGATGGGAGCCAGCACCACGGATTCGGCATTGTCCAGGTGGTTGTCCAGCGCGAAGCCGGCGTCCACCCCGGCCAGCACCGCGGCGGCCAGCCGGATCGCGGCGCCATGGCTGACGACGACGATGTCGCCGGTCCAGTCATGGTTGTCGAGGTACCGCAGCCGCAGGTCGGTGAGCACCGGCACATAGCGGTCCAGGACGTCGTTGCCGGTTTCCCCGCCGGGTAGCGGGACGTCGAGGTCACCGTGGTGCCATTGCTCGTAGATCGCGTTGAACTCCGCGACCGCGTCGTCGTCGCTGCGGTCTTCCAGCACGCCGACCTGGACCTCGTGGATGCCGGCCACCTCGGTGGCGTCCAACTTCAGCTCGCCCCCGATGACCGCGGCCGTCTGCGACGCGCGGATCGCCACCGAGTGAGCGAGCAGCGCCGGCCGTCCCGCGCCGTGGGCGAAGGCGCGAGCCTGGTCGCGGCCCAGCGGCGTCAGCTCCGCCCCGGGCGGCCGGGTGTCGAGCCTGCGCTCGACGTTGCCGTAGGACTGGCCGTGTCGCAGCAGCACCAGCCGGCCCGTCATAGCTCGCTCCCCCCGGCCGTGGTTTCCGGTTTGCCCTCTCGCAGCCGCGCCAGCCAGCGGGCCGCCTCGTCGGCAGGCGGCGGCAGCACGCCGGCGGGCGAGCCCGTCGGCCAAGATCCCAGGTATCGCACATCTGCACAACGCCGGTGCAGCGCTTTGAGTGCCTCGGCCACGGCGTCGTCGTCGATGTGGCCCACACAGTCGGCGAAGAACACGTACGTGCCCAGGGCCGTCCGGGTCGGGCGGGATTCGATCCGGGTCAAATCGATGCCGCGGATGCCGAATTCGGTCAGCGCGCCGAGCAGCGCACCGGGCGCGTTGTCGATGCGCAGCACCACCGACGTCCGGTCGGCGCCGGTGCGGGCCGGCGGCGGCCCCGGCAGGCCGACCAGGAGGAAGCGGGTGCAGGCGTTGGGCTCGTCGACCACACCGTCGGCCAGGGCGGCCAGCCCCCAATGGGTGGCGGCCAGCGGCGACGTCACCGCGGCATCGGCTTGCCCCTCGGCCACCTGACGCGCCGCGTCGGCGTTGGAGTACGCGGGCCGCAGCTCGGCGCCGGGCAGGTGGGTGGCGACCCAGTGCCGCACCTGCGCGGCGGCCACGGAAAATGCCGCCAGCGTGCGCACATCGCCGGCGGCGCGACCGGATTTGACGACGATCGTGAACGCGACATCCAGGGTCGTCTCGGCGAATACCTGCAGGGGCGAGCCGGTGGCCAGGCTGTCCAGGGTGGGGGTCACAGACCCGTCGATCGAGTTCTCGATGGGGACACACGCGTATTCGGCACTGCCATCGCGGACGGCGTCCAGCGCCGCGGCGGTGCTGTCCATCGGCAAGCGCCGGACCTCGCCGGGCCCCTGGCCGGGAATCAGGCCGGCGGCCGTGATCTGCAACAGCGCCGCCTCGGTGAAGGTCCCTTCCGGACCGAGATAAGCGATGCCGACCACGCCCCAACCCTAGCGGCGACCGGCGCCGGACGGCTCTTGCGGCATCCACGCCGTTGAGTTAACTTAGGCTTACCTAACTGAAGGAGAACGGTGTTACCGCTGACGTGCCCCGCCCCGACGACGGCCGAACGTATCCGCAGCGCGTGCGTGCGCGCCGGCGGCGCGCTCCTGGCGCTGGAAGCCCCGCACGCGCGCCAGGATCCGGTCGTCACGCCCGTCCATCACCTGCTGCCCGACGGCTCGTTCGCGCTGGCGCTCCCGAATGCCGGGGACGGCCAACCCGACAGCGGCGTCGCCGGATCGCAGGCGCTCCTCGAGTTGACCGACTACGCACCGCTGCCGCTGCGGGAACCGGTGCGCTCGCTGGTGTGGGTACGCGGGCGCCTGCGCGAATTCCAGCCGGCCGAGGTCGCCGCCACCGTCGACCAGATCGCCGCCGAGTGGCCGCACCCGGCCCTGCTCCAGGTCGACACCCCGCGGTGCGCGCCGTGGGACGGGCAGGAGCCGCGGTACACGCTGGTCCGGCTGGAGATCGCGTCCGTCGTCGTCACCGACGCCACCGGCGCCGAGCCCGTCAGCGTCGAGGCTCTCCTCGCGGCCCGGCCCGACCCGTTCTGTGAGATCGAGTCGAACCTGCTGTGGCATTTGGACACCGCCCACAGCGATGTGGTCGCGCGGCTGGTGTCCCGGCTCCCGGCGCCGTTGCGGCGCGGGCAGGTCCGCCCGCTCGGCCTGGACCGCTACGGTGTGCGATTCCGCGTCGAAGGCGAGGACCGCGACCACGACGTCCGTCTGCCGTTCCACAAGCCGGTGGACGACATGACCGGATTGAGCCAGGCCATCCGCGTGCTGATGGGGTGCCCGTTCATCAACGGCCTGCGCGCCCGCCGGTAGCCGAACCGGTCGTGTCGGGCCGCCCCGGCCGCGTACGTTAACCAGGTGAACGGCGATCGACCAGCGCAGCGGCCCGACCCGCGTACCGAGCCGTCGCCGGTGATTCGCCGCGGGGCGCGGCCTGCGACACCCGCAGAGCAGACCACGCCGCTGCGGCGGGCCACGCCCCCACCGCCCCCGTCGCCGCGCCCCGTGGACCCGCCGCGCCCCGTCCCACCGGCGCCGCGCACCCGTGAACCGGCCGGGCCGCCACCCCGGCCCACGCCGCCGGGCGCGCGGCGCCGACGCGGCTGGCGCCGCTGGACGCGGGCCCTCGCTTCGGCGCTGATGATCGGCGTCCTACTGGCCGGCATCGGGGCGGTGTGCGGGGCCGTGTGGTTCGACAGCAGGCTGCACCGCGACGACGTTCTCACCGACTACCCGGGACGCCCGGGAGCGGGCCGAGGGACGAACTGGTTGCTCGTCGGCTCCGACAGCCGCCAGGGTCTCACCCCCGAGCAGCAGGAGGCCCTGGCCACCGGCGGTGACATCGGCAGCAGCCGGACAGACACCATCCTGCTGGTACACCTGCCCGAGCCGTGGTCCGGTGGGCGGGTGGCGATGGTGTCGATACCGCGGGACTCCTACGTCCCCATTCCCGGCCATGGCAAGGACAAGATCAACGCGGCCTTTGCGATGGGCGGCCCCACCTTGCTGGTCCAGACGGTGGAGCAGGCCACCGGGTTGCGCCTCGACCACTACGCCGAGATCGGATTCGGCGGGTTCGCCGCCGTGGTCGACGCGCTGGGCGGGGTGACGGTGTGTCCGACGGCGCCGGTCAACGACCCGTTGGCCGGCATCGACCTGCCCGCGGGCTGCCAGAAACTCAACGGCCGCAACGCCCTCGGGTACGTCAGGACGCGCGACACCCCGCGCGCCGACCTGGACCGGATGGTCAACCAGCGGCAATTCGTCGCGGCGCTGCTGCGCGCCGCAGGCAGCCCCACGGTGTGGCTGAACCCGTGGCGCTGGTACTCGGTGCCGCGCGCGGTCGCCGACGCGCTGACCGTTGACCGCGGCGACCACGTATGGGACCTGGCCCGGCTCGGCTGGGGGCTGCACGGCTCGCCGACCACCGTGACCGTCCCGATCGGGGAGTTCAGCGACGGCGACGCCGGATCGGTGGTGGTGTGGAACCACGAGGAGGCCAGCCGGTTGTTCGAGGCGCTGGCCTCGGACGCGCCCGTGCCGACGACTCCGGCGGGCTAGTCGACGCGCTCGCCGGCGCGGCCGTTCTGCAGGTAGGCCTTCGTCCGGCCCGGGTGGTGGGTGGCAAGCCAGGCCACGCCGACGTCACGGCAGAAGTCGAGATCGTCGTACTCGTCGACATTCCAGCAGTACACGGCCCGGCCCTGGGCGATCGCGCGGTCAGCGAGCTGGGGATACTCCTTCAACGTCGCCAACGAAGGCCCGACGGCGGTGGCGCCGACGGCGGTGGCCGCGCCGCTGGTCAAGTAGCGCGCCGTCCTGCCGAGCAGGACGGTCGGCAGCAGCGGAGCGGCCCGCCGGATCCGCCAGACCGCGGCCGCCGAAAACGACATCACCACGGCGCGGGACCGGTCGGCGGAGGCCGGGGCGGCGATGCCGTAGCGGTGCAGCAGCGCCAGCAGCTTGGTTTCCACCAGCGAGCCGTACCGGACCGGGTGCTTGGTCTCGATGAAGAGCTTCACCGGGCGGCGCCAGTCCAGAACGAGCGAGACCAGAGCGTCCAGCGTCAGCAGGCTGGTGTCACCGTGGGTGCCGTCTTCACGCCAGCTGTCGTGCCACGCGCCGTACTCGAGCTCGCGCAGCTCGGCGAGGGTCGTCGTGCTGACCAAGCCGGCCCCGGTCGAAGTCCGGTCCAGCCGGCGATCGTGGACACAGACCAGGTGGCCGTCGCGGGTCAGGCGCACGTCGCATTCCACGCCGTCGGCGCCCTCTTTCAGGGCGAGATCGTAGGCGGCCAGCGTGTGTTCGGGCCGGGCGGCCGACGCGCCGCGGTGGGCTACCACAAAGGGGTGCCCGGCGAGCACCTCCTCGGCCCACGTCATACGCCTAATGCTGCCGCTTCCTGCCCCTCCAGCTCAACCGGGCGCGATGTCGGCGCCGGGTCGTCGGAGACCACGACCCAGCGGTGCGCGGGCCGCTCGACCGGTTTGCGCTCGAAGCCCTCGAAGACCCGGGCGGCCGCGGCCACCGTGAGCGCTGCGAGCAGATAGGCGAAAACCATCGTCATCGTGTTGTTGGCGATGCCCTGGGCGTCGCTGGCGAAGCTGGTGGCCATGGCGAAGACGGAGACCAGGTAGCTGGCGACCCATGCGATCCACCACTGCACGATGGGTCGACGTATCCGGCCGTAGTGCTCCTCCAGGATCGCCAGCTCGATGACGTAGACCGGGGCCCACAGCAGGTTGGCCACCGGCACGACGCACCCGGCCCACAGCGTTCGCGTGGACCGCGGTTCGGGCAGACCGTGGTAGGCGAATACGGCGGCGCGTCGGGCGATGAGCCAGCGGATCAGCATGACCCCGGAGGTGAACACCGCCGCGATCGCCGCCACGCTGGCCAGGATGCCGAGCCAGTCCGCTCCTGCGGCCACCCACGAGTTCAACAAGGTGTTCCGGTTGATGATCAGCAGCACGTACCGCACCGCGTAGACCAGGGCGGCGATGCCGAGGGTGAGCACGCTGACGAACAGCGTGGTGCGGATCATCGGCGCGGACGGCGCATGTGTCTCCGCTTGGGCTGCCGCCGGCGTCTGCTCCACACGGTCGGTCAGGCCCCAGCGCGGCATCACCGCATAGCGCGGAGTGGGGCCGAGCGGCCGCCGGCCGTGCCTGGTGGGCGGAGCGGCGCCGGGACGGACCGCGATCCATCGGAAGCCCGGCGGCAGCCGCGGCGGGGTGCGCTGCCATCCCCGGGGCGCGGACGGCCGACTGGCCGGCGCGGCGCCGGGTGCGCCCCACCGCGGGTCGGGCGCCGGCGCGTCCGGCAAGGGTGCCATCAGCGCTCCCCGACAACGGGGACACCACTCGCGTTGCCGCTCGCGAACGTTCCACCGAGTGCCACATTGGGAGCACACCTGGATCACCGGACTAGCCTAGCCTCGCGACGATGCGCGCCGCGGGACGCGGCGAGTAGAGAAGCGGGGCAATTCAGCACCGCCTCGCGACGATGCGCGCCGCGGGACGCGGCGAGCGGGCTGGAGCGCGAGGCCGTCGGCTATCTAGTTCGCGGCTTGTGACTATCCACAGTTTCCACAGGTTTATCCACACGGCCATCTTGGGTAAGGACAGCATTACCACAGCGCTACCGGCCACCGGCGATTCCACATGTGGATAACACCGCGGTCTCACGGGCTCGTCATCGACAGCCCGCCAGAGCCACCGAGCGAAATGGGTTGCCTTCCTAAGCACTCGGCGCGCGGCTTGAGTGACCGCCGGTCACATCCCCGCCCGGGTCTCCTCCGCCAATGCGCAGTTCAGTGCGTTGTTTTCCAAGCGCGGCTTGAGGCGCTATGATCGCGTTCGCGAAAAATTGTTTGTGACTCACCTCACTGTCGTGAGGTGAGGGGCGGGTGAAAGGCGATTGATGGCCACGCATTCGTTCGGTCCGGGTTCACCGGCCCCCTCGAGGTCGCACTCCGGCTCGCCCGCGTGGAACCACAGCTACAGCGTCGCCGCATTGCGCGCCGGGCTGATCGCCCTCGCGTTGCTGGCGATTCTCCTCCTCATCGTCTTGTCTTGACGGCCTTGGCTTGAGACCCCGTTAAGCGGGTATCCGGCGTCCGCGCCCCATTGCTGCCGTCCTTGCGGTGTGCCCGGTCATGGAGCAGGGTTGAATATGGCTGGCCGCCGCGTGGCAGCCCCGCGCGCATGAGCGCCAAGACGATAACCGAAGAAAGGAATGCCGTGGCCGTATACACCTTGCCCGACTTGGATTGGGACTACGGAGCGCTGGAACCGCACATCTCCGGCCAGATCAACGAGCTTCACCACGATAAGCACCACGCCACCTACGTCAATGGCGCCAACGCTGCCCTGGAAAAGCTCGAGGAGGCGCGCGCCAAGGACGACCACGCCGCGATCCTGCTGAACGAGAAGAACTTGGCGTTCAACCTGGGCGGTCACGTCAACCACACCATCTGGTGGAAGAACCTCTCCCCCAACGGTGGCGACAAGCCGACCGGTGAGCTCGCCGCAGCCATCGACGATGCCTTCGGGTCGTTCGACAACTTCCGCGCACAGTTCCACGCGGCCGCCACCACCGTGCAAGGGTCGGGCTGGGCCGCGCTCGGCTGGGACACGCTGGGCAACAAGCTGCTGATCTTCCAGGTGTACGACCACCAGTCCAACTTCCCGCTCGGGATCATCCCGCTGCTTCTGCTCGACATGTGGGAGCACGCGTTCTACCTGCAGTACAAGAACGTCAAGGTGGACTTCGCCAAGGCGTTCTGGAATGTCGTGAACTGGGCGGACGTCCAGGATCGCTACGCGGCGGCAACCTCGAAGACCACGGGGCTGATCGCCGGCTGAGTCCACATCGATCGGCAGGGGCGTCGCGCGGCTTGCGCGGCGCCCCTGTCGTTTGCTTGGCCCGGAATCGGGCATTCCGAGAACATGTGCGCCACTAGCCGTGTCGGCTTGCACGGTGCCGAACCCGCAGGCATGCTGAATCATTCGAGCTACCAGTGTGGTTAATCGGACGGAGGCGTCGCGCGGAGGTCGAAATGGAGACTGGGTCTGACCGCCCGATAGGGGTATCCCCTTTCCATGCTCGTGGTGCCCTGAAAGGGTTCGTGATCTCCGGGCGTTGGCCCGATTCGACCAAGGAGTGGGCCCAGCTGCTCATGGTCGCGGTCAGGGTGGCGTCGTTGCCCGGATTGCTCTCCACCACAACGGTGTTCGGCGCCCGGGAGGAGCTACCCGACGCGCCGGAGCCGGGCACCGTCGGCCTGGTGCTCGCCGAAGGCACGGTCTTCGGTGAATCGGCAATACAGCCAGGCTATTTCGCCGATCATCAGCCCCCGGCGCTGCTGATGTTGCATCCGCCCTCGGAGACCACGCCTTCCCTGCCGGAGTGCAGCGGTGCGGCGTCGGGATGCGTCCTGCTCCCGGGATTGCCCTACCTGGGTCTCGAGCACCGGGCGGCCTGGGTGGAAGCCGAAGCCGACGGGACGATCACGTCCATGGTCAGCCGAGTCGGCGTCGACCCCATCTCCCACCCGGACACCGCCATTCTGGCGATGCTGCTTGCGGCATAACCGCTCGCCCGTCACGCGCGCCGACGCCACCGGGTTGAAGGGTTCGCGGTCACGGTCGGCCGGTTCGCGGGCGTGCCGCGGTGGCGCCGGTCGACGGCGGTCGCTCGCGGATTCCGTAACCGGCTTCAGCGCTGCGGGCCCGGCGAAAGAGCACGGCGCCGGGAGAGACACCTCGATGGAGAACGCCGATTCGCATTCCCGACACGGCCACGGCCACCGATTTCCGGACGCGCGACGGACTCGACAGCAAATAAGGCGTTAAGCAATCATAAATTGCTGCTCGGTTGCGGTGCGACCACCCAGCACGTCCGCATATTACACTTCGCCGAGGACTCCGCCGCCGCCCCGCCACCGTGGGTTCGCGGTCCAATTCTGCGTATAACCTGTGAGTTTCGACTATTTAGTGGACACCTCAGCGAATCAGTTAGACGCTCGTAAAGTGTGGCATCGGCAAGCTTCAGCTACGCCCGGCCCGACTACGTGGGGGTTTGCACCTGGTTAGGCATACCAACCCTCGCTACCATGACCAGCAAATACACCTAGGTAATAGTTCACTTCTACAGCCAAGTGGAGGTCATATCCAATGAGCACGACGTTCGCTGCTCGCCTGAACCGCCTGTTCGACACGGTGTATCCCCCGGGACGCGGGCCGCACACCTCCGCGGAAGTGATCGCGGCGCTCAAGGCAGAGGGCGTCACGATGTCGGCTCCCTACCTCTCGCAGTTGCGGTCGGGGAACCGCACCAACCCGTCGGCGGCGACCATGGCCGCGTTGGCCAACTTCTTCCGCATCAAACCGGCCTACTTCACCGACGACGAGTACTACGAGAAGCTCGACAAGGAGTTGTCGTTGCTGGCCACGATGCGCGACGACGGGGTGCGCCGCATCGCCGTGCGCGCATCCGAGTTGTCCCCCGAGGCCCAGCACGAGGTCATGCAGCGGGTGAACGAGCTTCGCCGCGCGGAGCACTTGGACGCATAGCGCAGGGCCGCGCCCGAACGCGGCCGCCGGCCCCGACCTGGAGGGCTTCCTCCCGCCCATTCCGATTAGGGTGAGGGAATGGGCCTGTTCCCCAAGCGAAAAAGTCGCGCGACGCGTCGCGCCGAAGCCCGTGCGATCAAGGCCCGCGCGAAGCTGGAGGCCAAGCTCGCCGCCAAGAACGAGACCCGCCGCTACAAGGCGGCCCAACGGGCCGAGGCCAAGGCCCTCAAAGCGCAGATCAAGGCCCAACGGGACAGCGACCGGACCGCGTTGAAAGTCGCCGAGACCGAGCTCAAAGCGGCGCGGGAAGGCAAGATCTTGTCGCCGGCGCGCATCAGGCGGACGCTGACCGTCTCCCGGTTGCTCGCGCCGATCCTCACGCCGGTCATCTATCGCGGCGCCGTCTCGGCGCGTGCGCTGATCGATCAGCGCCGCGCGGACCGACTCGGGATCCCGCTCGCCCAGATCGGGCAGTTCTCCGGCCGCGGCGCGCAGCTGTCGGCCCGGATCGCCGGAGCGGAGAAGTCCCTGCGGGCCGTCCAGGACAAGAAACCCAAGGACGCCGAGACCAAACAGTTCGTGGCGGCCATCAGCGAACGGCTCACCGATCTGTCGGCGGCTGTCACCGCCGCGGAGAACATGCCGGCCGCGCGACGCCGGGCTGCCCATGCCGCGATCGCCTCGCAGCTCGACGGTATCGAGGCGGACCTGATGGCCCGGCTGGGTCTGGGCTGACCAGCGATGCACCGGCGCAGATTGTCGACGATGGCCCGCTTCCCGATCGCGGCGGCCGCCGCCATCGCGCTCTACCTCGGCGCGGCGGCGCACCTTCCGGCGGCGTGGGCGCACGTCCACGCCAGCAGCGACGACGCGGTGCGCGGCGCCGTGGCGGTCGTCACCTTTCAGGTCCCCAACGAATCCAACACGGGCGCGGTGACCACGGCGTTGAGCGTCGCCCTGCCCAACGTGGCCTCGGCGCGGGCGGAGAGCATGCCGGGGTGGACGGCCAAGCTCGACCGCGACGCAGCATCGGGCACCGTGCACTCGGTGACGTGGACGGCCGCACCGGGCGGCGGGATCGGCGCCGACCAATTCGCGCTGTTCCGGCTCTCGGTGAAGCTGCCCGACACCGAGACCGTCAGCTTCCCGACCACGCAGACCTACTCCGACGGCACCGTCGTGAAGTGGGACCAGCCGCCGCAGCCCGGCGGCGGTGAGCCCGAATACCCGGCGCCCGCACTGACACTCGCCGCCGGACCCGTGGCATCGCACGACCACCACACGGCGCAGCCGGCCGAGCACGCGACCGCGGCGCCGCAGCCCAGATCCGCGGACAACACCGCCCGGCTGCTGGGCGGGGCGGCCCTGGTGGTCGCCGCGTTGGGAGTCTTCATTGCGCTGATCCGCCGACGGGCATGAGGCGGTTGGCGACCGCCGCATGCGTCGGCGCCCTGCTGGTGATCGCCACCCTGACGGCACCGCCGGTCTCGGCGCACGCCGCTCGCATCGCCACCGATCCGGCCGACAACGCGGTCCTCACGACCGGGCCCGAGCGGGTGAGCGCCACCTTCAACGAACAGCTGCAGACCACGTTCGCGGCCATGACCGTCGTCGGGCCCGACGGCAACGTGTGGTCCGCCGGCGACCCCACCGTGCGGGGCGCGGTGGTCGGCATCGGCCTGCGACCCCTCGGGCCGGCCGGGACCTACACCGTGAACTACCGCGTGACCTCCGCCGACGGTCACGTGGTCTCCGGATCCTGGTCGTTTCGGCTGACCGTGCCGGGCACCGGCACGCCGGGACCCCCGGCGGGCGGCGGCCCCCCCGGTGGCCGGGACACCGGGGTCCCGGTGTGGCCGTTCGTCGCGGTGGCGGCGCTGCTCGTCGCCGGCGGCGCCGTGTGGGCCCTGCGGCGCCGACCGTGACCGGCGGCCGAGGCGGTCGCAGCCGTGCTGGCATGATGGGTTCGAAGAACCAGCGTGGGCTAGAAAACTACTGAGGAAAGCTCAAGGAGCGGCCGCATGGCAGACCCGCAGGACCAACCCAACAGCGAACCCGACGGCGCATCGAACCCGCCGCCGGAGAAGCAGCCTCCGGCCAAGGCGGTCAAGAAGGCCGCGAAAGCTCCCGCCAAGAAAGCGCCCGCGAAAAAGGCACCCGCCAAGAAAGCACCCGCCAAGAAAGCACCGGCGAAGAAAGCACCGGCGAAGAAGGCGCCCGCCAAGGCCGCCCAGCCCCCCGCAAAGGCCGCCGAGCCACCGCTCGAGGTGCAGCAGCGAATCGAAAGCAACGGTGACCTCGCGGCGGCCGCCAAAGATGCTGCGGCACAAGCCAAATCCACAGTCGACGCCGCCAACAACCCGGTTTCTCCCGACGTCCCGGCTTCGGTCCTGAGCCAGTCGCCGGTGCCGTTGATCGTAGCCCTGGCCGTCAGCCTGCTGGCGATCCTATTGATCCGGCAGCTGCGGCGCCACTGACGGTAGTCCTAGCCGCTACCGTGTCAGACGTGACCGTGTCATTCCAGCCGACCGCCGACCTCGTCGACGACATCGGACCCGACGTGCGCAGTTGCGACGTCCAATTCCGCCAGTTCGGTGGCCGCCACCAATTCGCCGGGCCCATCAGCACGGTGCGCTGCTTCGAAGACAATGCGCTGCTGAAATCGGTGCTCTCCCAGCCGAGTGCGGGCGGTGTGCTGGTCATCGACGGCGGCGGTTCCCTGCACTCGGCGCTGGTCGGGGATGTCATCGCCGAACTGGCCCGCGCGAACGGCTGGGCCGGCCTGATCGTCCACGGGGCGGTGCGTGACGCCGCCGCGCTGCGCGGCCTCGACATCGGCATCAAGGCGCTGGGCACCAATCCCCGCAAGAGCACCAAGACCGGGGACGGCGAGCGCGACGTGGAGGTCACGTTGGGCGGGGTGACGTTCTCCCCGGGTGAGATCGCCTACAGCGACGACGACGGCATCGTCGTCGTCAAGCCCTAAACCGCAACCGCCGCACGCTTTTTCGCGAATCGCAGGCCTTCGTCGTCGACCTTGCCGCGCCGGATCGTGCGCATGTCGAAGAAGTAGTTCTGCTTGAGCCGCCATGGTGCGCGCGACCCCGACTTGGGCAGCAGGTGCATCGAGCGCTGGAAATAACCGGGGTTGAAGTCCATGAACGGCAGCTCGTCGACGTCAGCTCCTGGGTGCTGCGGCTCGACGAAGTCAAATCCCTTGTCGTCCATGTAGTTCAGCAGCCGACAGACGAACTCCGAGACCAGGTCGGCCTTCAGCGTCCACGATGCGTTGGTGTAGCCGAAGGTGATCGCGAAGTTCGGCACCCCGGAGAACATCAGGCCCTTGTAGGTCATCAACGACGTCAGCTCGATCGGTTCACCGTTTCGGGTGGGCCGCACGCCGCCCAGCAACTGCATGTTCAATCCCGTTGCGGTGATGATGATGTCGGCTTGCAGTTCCTCGCCCGAGGTGAGCCTGATCCCGGTCTTGGTTAACCGGTCGATGGTGTCGGTGACGACGTCGGCCTTGCCGTGCCGGATGGTGCGGAAGAAGTCGCCGTCGGGGGCCAGGCACAGCCGCTGATCCCAGACGTTGTACCGGGGACCGAAGTGCTTTTCGACGTCGTAGCCCTCGGGCAGGCGCCGCTTGGCCATGGTCATCAGCGTCTTGCGCATGTAGGCCGGGCGCTTCCGCGACAGCTGGTACTGGAAGGTGCTGAAGGCGATGGCTTTCCAGCGATTCGCGATGTGCGCCAAGCGGCCCGGCAACAGCCGGTTGGTCTGCTCGGCGAACGGGTCGACCCCGGGCAGCGAGCCGATGTAGGTCGGCGAGCGCTGCAGCATCGTGACGTGGCCGGAGCCCGTGTTCACCAGGGCCGGGATCAGCGTGATCGCGGTGGCCCCGGAGCCGATGACGACGATCTTCTTGCCCGTGTAGTCCAGGTCCTCCGGCCAGTGCTGCGGATGGACGATCCGGCCCTCGAAGTCCTCGGCGCCCGGGAAGGTGGGCGAATACCCCTCGTCGTAGTTGTAGTAGCCGGTGCACGCGAACAGGAAGGAGCAGGTCAGCTCGCGCTGCTCCCCATCGGACTCGACGGTCAGGGTCCAGCGGTTGTCGGCGTCGGACCAATCGGCGGCCACGACGCGCTGGCGGTAGCGGATGTGCCGGTCGATCTTGTTCTCGACCGCGGCCTCCCTGATGTACTGCTTGATGTCGGCGCCCTCGGCGATCGACTTCGCTGAGTGCCAGGGCTTGAACCGGAAGCCGAGGGTGAACATGTCGGAGTCGGACCGGATGCCCGGGTATTTGAACAGGTCCCAGGTGCCGCCCAGGTCGTCGCGGCGTTCGAGGATCGCGTAGCTCTTGGTCGGGCAACGCTCCTGCAGGTGCCACGCCGCGCTGATCCCGGAAATGCCGGCGCCCACGATGATCACGTCAAGGTGCTCAGTCATCCCGCCACGCTATCAACGCCCTGTCGATGCAGTCAACGCTGTGTCGAAAGTTTCGACGCTGTGTAAAGTAGCGGGCGTGACTACCGCCGGCCAGACCCGCGCCCTGCGTGGCCGCCGCACCGTCCGCCCCTCGGGCGACGACCGCGAGCAGGCGATCCTCGCGACCGCAGAACGGCTGCTGGAGCAGCGCTCGTTCACCGACATCTCCGTCGACGACCTGGCCAAGGGGGCGGGCCTGTCGCGTCCGACGTTCTACTTCTATTTCAAGTCCAAGGAGGCGGTGCTGCTCTCACTGCTCGAGCCGGTGATCGCGCGCGCCGACTCCGAGTTCGACGGCGCCGTGCAGCGACTCCCGGAGGACCCCCGCCGGGTGTGGCGTAACGGCATCAAGGCGTTCTTCATGGCGTTCAGTTCACACCGCCGGCTGGCCCGCGCCGCCACCGAGGCGCTGGCCACGAGCTCCGAGTTGCGCGCCGTCTGGCTGGGGTTCATGCAGAAGTGGATCGACCAGACGGCGGCGATGATCGCCGCCGAACGCGCTCGCGGCGCCGCTCCGGAGACGATTCCGGCGGTAGACCTCGCGACCTCGCTGAACCAGATGAACGAGCGCACGATGATGGCCGCGCTGTCCGCCGAGACGCCGGCGGTGGACGAGGACCGGGTGGTCGACACCCTCACCCACATCTGGGTGACCAGCATCTACGGCGAATCGGGCTAAGTGGCGATCGCAAGCGCGGCGTAGCCGGGCGAAGTCCCCCGCAAGCGGGAGGTGCCCCCAGGTCGCCACCATCGGATAGTGGCGATCGCACGCGCGGCGTAGCCGGGCGAAGTCCCCCGCAAGCGGGAGGTGCCCCCAGGTCGCAACCATAGGAAGGCGTCACCCGCCCGTGCGAACATATGTTCGTGCGGTGCGATGCGTCCATCCTGCACGCGGACCTGGATTCCTTCTACGCGTCCGTCGAACAGCGCGACGACCCGACGTTGCGGGGCCGCCCCGTGATCGTCGGGGGCGGGGTGGTGCTCGCCGCCAGCTACGAGGCGAAGGCCTACGGCGTCCGCACCGCGATGGGCGGCGGCCAGGCCCGACGGCTGTGCCCGCACGCCGTCGTGGTGCCGCCGCGGATGCGGGCCTACAGCCGCGCCAGCGAGGCGGTGTTCGCGGTTTTCCGCGACTGCACGCCGATCGTGGAACCGCTCTCGGTGGACGAGGCGTTTCTCGACGTCGGCGGGCTGCACCGGGTCTCCGGGACGCCGGTGCAGATCGCCGCGCGGCTGCGTGCCGACGTGCGCGAGCGGGTCGGGCTGCCCATCACGGTGGGCATCGCCCGGACGAAGTTCCTCGCCAAGGTGGCCAGCCAGGAGGCCAAGCCGGACGGGCTGTTGCTGGTGCCGCCCGACCAGGAGCTGGCCTTCCTGCACCCGCTGCCGGTGCGGCGGCTGTGGGGCGTCGGCGCCAAAACGGCCGACAGACTTCACGCCCACGGTCTGCTGACCGTCGCCGACGTGGCCGAGCTGAGCGAGTCGACGCTGGCCTCGCTGCTGGGCGGCGCCATGGGCCGCCAGCTGTTCGCGCTGTCCCGCAACATCGATCGCCGCCGGGTGACCACCGGTGCGCGCCGCCGGTCGGTGGGAGCGCAACGGGCGCTCGGCCGCGACGGCAACACCATGTCACCCGCCGAGATCGACGCGGTGGTGGTCAACCTGATCGACCGCATCACCGGCCGGATGCGCGCCGCGGGGCGCACCGGGCGCACGGTGACGCTGCGCCTGCGGTTCGACGACTTCGGCCGGGCGACGCGGTCGCGGACGCTGCCCTGGGCGACGTCCTCGACGCAGCCGATCCTGGCGGCCGCGCGGCGGCTGGTCGCGGCGGCAGCACCCCTGATCGCGCAGCGCGGGCTCACGCTGGTCGGCTTCGCGGTGTCGGGCATCGACCGCACCGGCGCTCAGCAATTGATGCTGCCGATTGACCGGGAATCGCTCGCGGTGGACGCCGCCGTCGACCAGGTGCGTGAGCGCTTCGGCAAATCCGCCGTGATGCGCGGCGTGTTGATCGGCCGCGATCTGGGTACAGAAATGCCGCACCTTCCCGACTGACCGATCCCGGCGCGCCAGCTAATTCGCCTCCGCTGCAGACCTTTTCGATGTTTTGAAGTTGATGTGAAAGGCATGAGACGGCGGCTTGCCCGACGTCCTGCTTGTTAGGGTGGCGAAAGACCCGACCTCGAAAGTGAGTAACCGAACACAATGCCGCCGCTGGACAAAGCCCGCGAAAGCGGACCGCCCCACGATGGCCTCCTACTCGGTTACAGCGCGATACTCGCGTTGTCTGCGGGCTTCGTCAACGCGGTGGCGCTGCTGATCCTGGCCATGCCCGTCGGCAACCTGACCGCGATCACCACCCAGCTGGGCATGAACACAGCCAACCCCTGGCTCTATGAGGGCCACGTCCTCGGAGCGATCTTCGTGGGCTTCCTGACGGGCGCGACCATAGCCGGGGCGATCCTCGCTCCCACCGAAGCCCTCGCGGGTCCACGCCACGCCGCCGTGCTGTTCCTCGAGGCCGCGCTGCTCGTGCTCGCCGCCGCCGGCGTCGAGGAAACG
The DNA here is from genome assembly GCF_034555895.2 of Mycobacterium europaeum. Classification (NCBI taxonomy): domain Bacteria; kingdom Bacillati; phylum Actinomycetota; class Actinomycetes; order Mycobacteriales; family Mycobacteriaceae; genus Mycobacterium; species Mycobacterium europaeum. The sequence continues at coordinate 5,020,771 of NZ_CP157315.1, read as the reverse complement.
GTGGTCAAGGCTCAGATCAATGCACTCGGGATCGAGCAGACGGCCGTACAGGCGCTGTTCGCCGCCATGGCACTCGGCCTGCAAAACGCCATGACCTCAAGCTTCCGAGGCATGGCGATCCGCACCACCCACTTCACCGGAACCGTCACCGACCTCGGGCTCATCCTCGGCCGCAGCCGGCAACACGGGATTCAGAAGTTGAAGACCGCCATCCTGGCGACGACGCTGGTGCTGTTTCTCGGAGGCGGCGTAGCCGGGATCGTGTTCGGTGCCGAATTGGGCGGCTACTCCCTGCTCATCCCGGCCGCAACCTGTGCCACCGTCGCCGGCGCCAACCTGCTGCAAAGCCCGCGCCGCGGCGACGAACCGGTTCCCCAAGACGCGGAGACGGTGTCGGTCTGAGCCGTCTCAGTTCGACCCCGTCCACTCCAGCAGCTTCTCGCCCGGCCAGGCGTTGACGATGCGTTCGACGGGCACGTCGTTGTCCACCGCACGCTGCGCGCCGTAGCCCAGGAAGTCCAGCTGGCCGGGCGCGTGCGCGTCGGTGTTGATAGTGAACAGGCAGCCGATGTCCAGCGCCAACTGGAGCAGGCGGGTCGGTGGGTCGCGCCGTTCGGGGCGAGAGTTGATCTCCACCGCGGTGCCATGGTCGCGGCAGGCGGTGAACACCGCTTCCGCGTCGAACTTCGACTCCGGCCGGATGCCGCGGTTTCCGGAGACGAGCCGCCCGGTGCAGTGGCCCAGCACGTCGGCGTGCGGATTGGAGACGGCCCGGACCATGCGCCGCGTCATCGCAGCGGCATCCATCGACAGCTTCGAGTGGACGCTGACCACGACGACGTCGAGTCGTTCGAGCAGCTCGGGCTCCTGGTCGAGCCCACCGTCCTCGAGGATGTCCACCTCGATCCCGGTGAGGATGCGCATCGGGGCGAACTGGTCACGCAGCCTGTCGATGACGTCGAGCTGCGCGCGCAGCCGTTCCGGCGACAGCCCGTTGGCGATCGTCAGCCGCGGCGAATGGTCGGTCAGTGCACAGTACTCGTGCCCCAGCGCCGACGCGGTCGCCATCATCTCGTCGATCGGCGCAGACCCGTCCGACCAGTTCGAGTGCAGATGCAGGTCGCCGCGCAACGCCGCGCGAATGTCACCTCCGCCGAGATCCTCTGCGGCCGAACGCAATTCGACGAGAACGTCGGGCTCGCGGCCGGACCAGGCCTGGTCGATCACACCTTCGCGGTCTTGGGCCCGATGCCGGGCAATGACTGCCAGCTGTTGGCCTGGCCGTGCCGTTCCCGCGCCGCCTCGTCGAGACCCTCGATGATGTCGGCGGCGTTGCGATAGGCCATCACGCGCCGGGGATCGTGGCGGCTGCGGTCCTTGTAGTAGGCGATCTGCCGCAAGGCCTCGACGGGATCCATGGTTCCAGTGTGCCTGGCCCCGTCAAAGCAACTGACCGGCGACGAATCCGGCGAGCAACACACCGAAGCCCCCGATCTCGCCGGCGATGAGCAACGCCATGACCAGCCCGGTCCCGGGGGCTGGATCCGCGAATTGGTTGACGGTGTCGCGGCGCACCCCGTGTCCGATGTAGCTCAGGATGGCGCCCACGAAGAAGAAGACGACCACGCCGGCAGCCGTCAGGTTGACCCACGTCGGCCAGGCACTGAGCTCGACGAAGACGGCCAGCAACAGCGTCGCGAACGAGTAGAGCAACGCCGCCCGGTGCGCGATGTCGACGTAGGGATGGGCGCGGTGGTCGGCGGCGGCCATGATCTGCCGGTACTTCCACACCCCGAGGATCAGCGCGAGCAGAAAGATCAGGCCGGCCGCCAGCAGGGTGACCTTGGTGTCGAGTCCGAGGGAGTAGCTCATCGCCCGCTGAGTTTAGTTGCCCTTCATAAAGATCGACTACCGTCGATTCCATGCGATTCGCGTTCAAAACCTCACCCCAGAACACCACGTGGGCCGACATGCTCGCCGTCTGGCAGGCCGCTGACGATATCGACGTCTTCGAATCCGGGTGGACCTTCGACCACTTCTACCCGATCTTCTCCGACAGCGCCGGGCCCTGCCTGGAGGGTTGGACGACGCTCACCGCGCTGGCGCAGGCGACCAAGCGGCTGCGGCTGGGCACCCTGGTCACCGGGATTCACTACCGCCACCCGGCCGTGCTGGCCAACATGGCAGCCGCGCTCGACATCATCTCGAACGGCCGGCTCGAGCTGGGCATCGGCGCCGGCTGGAACGAGGAGGAGTCGGGCGCCTACGGCATCGAGTTGGGCAGCCTGCGGGAACGCTTCGACCGGTTCGAGGAGGCGTGTCAGGTGCTGATCAGCCTGCTCAGCCAGGAGACCACCGACTTCGACGGCAAGTTCTACCAGCTCAAGGGGGCCCGCAACGAGCCCAAGGGCGTGCAGCGCCCCCACCCCCCGATCTGCATCGGTGGCAGCGGGGAGAAACGAACGCTGCCGCTGACGGCCCGCTACGCGCAGCACTGGAATTTCGTCGGCGGTCCGCCCGAGGAGTTCGCGCGCAAGCGTGACGTGCTGGCCGCCGAGTGCGAGAAGATCGGGCGCGACCCCAAGGAGATCACGCTGTCGGCCCACCTGCGCCTGGAGCAGGAGCGCAACTACCAGCAGGCCATCGAGCAGGCGGCGGGATTGGCGGCCGAGGGGCTCGACCTGGGCATCGTGTACATCAACCCGCCACACGACCCGGCCGTCCTGGAACCGCTGGCCGAGGCCATCCGCGATTCGGGCCTGCTGGACGGCTGATCGCCGACCGACCGCCCCGGATAACTTCCGGCAAACCCCTCGAGCGACGTGCACGGCCCCGTCAGGGCGGTCACACGCCGAAGATCAGCAGATCCTCGGCCGTAACCAGGCGTTCGTGTTTGGCGGGAAACTCGCGACTCTTGACTGGGTGACGCAGCCATGACCAGGCCATTCGACCCACCCGCGATCGAGGTAATGGATTCATATGCACAGTGACCACTCCTGCGACGGTCTGTCCAGCCGGGGCCTCTGTGGCATGAAGCCCACAGCGGTCCATTAGACACCCGCAGCCTGGCAAACTACGGCAGGCTCGCCGAACGATTCTCGGCGTGTTTCTGGTGTGACTGGTGTGACTACTGCAGTGGTACGGCCGTCGGCTTGACCGGCGCAGGCAGCGCGGTCGCGCCCATCAGGTACCGGTCCACGGCGGCGGCCGCGGCCCTGCCTTCAGCAATCGCCCAGACGATCAACGACTGCCCGCGACCCATGTCCCCGGCCACGAACACACCGGGGACGGACGTGTCGAAGTCGGCTCCGCGCGCCACGTTGCCGCGCTCGGTCAGCTTGACGTCGAGGTCGGTCAGCAGGCCCTCGCGTTCGGGGCCGACGAAGCCCATGGCCAGTAACACCAGATCGGCCTCGAGCTCGAAGTCGGAGCCGTCGACCTTGACGAACTTGCCGTCCCGCATGGTGACCTCGTGCGCCTTGAGCGCCGTCACGCGGCCGTCCTCGCCGATGAACCGCTCGGTGTTCACCGAGAACACCCGCTCGCCGCCCTCTTCGTGTGCCGATGACACCCGGTACATCAGCGGATAGGTCGGCCACGGCGTCGATTCGGCGCGCGTGTCCGGTGGGCGCGGCATGATCTCGAACTGGTGCACGACGGTCGCGCCCTGCCGGTGCGCGGTACCCAGGCAGTCCGCCCCGGTGTCACCGCCCCCGATGATGACGACCTTCTTGCCCTTGGCGGTGATGGGCGGTTGTCCGTCGGGCCCCAGGACGTCGTCGCCCTCCTGCACCCGGTTCCCCCACGGCAGGTACTCCATCGCCTGGTGGATCCCGTCCAGGTCGCGGCCCGGGATGGGCAGGTCCCGCCCGGCCGTGGCGCCACCGGCCAGCACCACCGCATCGAAGTCGGCGCGCAACTGCTCGGCGGTGATGTCCACCCCGACGTTGACGCCCGCGCGGAATTCGGTTCCCTCGGCGCGCATCTGGTCCAGGCGCCGGTCGAGGACCCGCTTCTCCATCTTGAATTCCGGGATGCCGTAGCGCAGCAGCCCACCGATGCGGTCCGCCCGCTCGAAAACGGTGACCGTGTGGCCGGCACGGGTCAGCTGCTGGGCGGCGGCCAGACCGGCCGGGCCCGAGCCCACCACCGCGACCTTCTTCCCCGTCAGCTTGTCCGGGGGCAGCGGCACGACGAAGCCTTCCTCGAAGGCGTGGTCGATGATCTCCAGCTCGATCTGCTTGATCGTCACCGGATCCTGGTTGATGCCCAGCACACACGCCGGTTCACACGGTGCCGGGCACAGCCGGCCGGTGAAGTCCGGGAAGTTGTTGGTGGCGTGCAGCCGTTCGATCGCGTCGCGCCAACGGCCCCTGCGTACCAGGTCGTTCCATTCCGGGATCAGGTTGCCCAGCGGACATCCGTTGTGGCAGAACGGGATCCCGCAATCCATGCAGCGGGTCGCCTGCTCGCGCAGGGTGTCTTCGTCGAAGTCCTCGTAGACCTCGTGCCAGTCCTTCAACCGCAGCGGGACGGGCCGGCGCTTCGGCAGTTCCCGGTGGGTGTACTTGAGGAAGCCGCTCGGATCAGCCATGCGCGGCCGCCATGATCGCTTTGTCCACATCGGTGCCGTCGCGCTCGGCTCGGGCGATCGCCTCCAACACCTTCTTGTAGTCGCGCGGCATCACCTTGACGAAGTGGCGCTGCTGGGTACGCCAGTCAGCCAGGATCCGCTGGCCCACCGCGGAATCGGTGGCGTCCACGTGCGCCTGGATGATGCCGTGCAGGAATTCGGCGTCATCGGAGTCCAGGCTCTCCGTGTCGACCATCTCGATGTTGAGGTTGTCCGGCAGTTCCTCGTTCGGGTCGTACACGTAAGCCACACCGCCTGACATTCCCGCCGCGAAGTTGCGGCCGGTCGGCCCGAGAATCACAACCCGACCACCCGTCATGTATTCGCATCCATGGTCGCCCACACCCTCGACGACGGCGTGGGCGCCGGAGTTGCGGACCGCGAACCGTTCGCCGACCACTCCGCGCAGGAACGCCTCCCCGCTGGTGGCGCCGAACAGGATCACGTTGCCGCCGATGATGTTGTTCTCGGCCACGTAGTCCTGCGGGGCGTTGTCGGACGGCCGCACCACGATCCGGCCACCGGACAGACCCTTTCCGACGTAGTCGTTGGCGTCGCCGTAGACACGCAAAGTGATTCCCTTCGGTACGAAGGCCCCGAAGCTGTTGCCCGCGGACCCGTCGAAGGTGATATCGATGGTCCCGTCCGGAAGCCCCTGGCCGCCATAGGCTTTCGTCACCTCGTGGCCGAGCATGGTGCCCACCGTCCGGTTGACGTTGCTGATCGTGGTGGAGAACCGTACCGGCTTGCCGGAATCGAGTGCCTCGCGGCTCATCACGATCAACTGCTGATCGAGCGCCTTGTCCAGGCCGTGGTCCTGCCGGGAGCTGCAGTACAGGTCCTGGTTCATGAATGCCGACTCCGGTTCGTGCAGCACCGGCGCGAGATCCAGCTTGTGCGCCTTCCAGTGCGCGCGCGCCAGGGTGGTGTCCAGCGCGCCCACCTGGCCGACGGCCTCGTTGAGGGTACGGAAGCCCAACTGCGCCATGTACTCCCGCACCTCTTCGGCGATGAACATGAAGAAGTTCTCGACGAACTCGGGCTTACCGGTGAACCGCTCACGCAGCACCGGGTTCTGGGTGGCCACGCCGACCGGGCAGGTATCCAGGTGGCACACCCGCATCATGATGCAGCCGGCCACCACCAGCGGCGCGGTGGCGAAGCCGAATTCCTCGGCGCCGAGCAGCGCGGCGATCATCACGTCCCGGCCCGTCTTGAGCTGGCCATCCACCTGCACCACGATCCGGTCACGTAAGCCGTTGAGCAACAACGTCTGCTGCGTCTCGGCCAGGCCCAATTCCCACGGCGCACCGGCGTGCTTCATCGACGTCAGCGGGGTCGCGCCGGTGCCACCGTCGTGGCCGGAGATCAACACCACGTCGGCGTGCGCCTTGGAGACACCGGCGGCCACCGTGCCGACCCCGTTCTCGGAGACCAGCTTGACGTGCACCCGCGCGGACGGGTTGGCGTTCTTCAGGTCATGGATCAGCTGTGCCAGATCCTCGATTGAGTAGATGTCGTGGTGCGGCGGCGGCGAGATCAGGCCGACACCGGGGGTGGAATGGCGCACCTCGGCGACCCACGGGTAGACCTTGTGCCCGGGAAGTTGGCCTCCCTCACCGGGTTTCGCGCCCTGAGCCATCTTGATCTGGATGTCGGTGCAGTTGGTCAGGTAGTGCGACGTGACGCCGAAGCGCGCGGAGGCGACCTGCTTGATCGCGCTGCGCCGCCAGTCGCCGTTGGGGTCGCGGTCGAAACGCTTCACGTCCTCACCGCCCTCACCGCTGTTGGAGCGGCCGCCCAGACGGTTCATCGCGATGGCGAGCGTCTCGTGCGCTTCGGCCGAGATCGAGCCGTAGCTCATCGCCCCGGTGGAGAAGCGCTTGACGATCTCACTGGCCGGCTCCACCTCCTCCAGCGGAACCGGGGGACGCACACCGCCGCGGAATTTGAGCAGGCCGCGCAGCGAGGCCATCCGCTCACTCTGGTCGTCGACCAGGCGGGTGTAGTCCTTGAAGATCTTGTACTGGCCGGTGCGCGTCGAGTGCTGCAGCTTGAACACGGTCTCCGGGTTGAACAGGTGGTACTCACCCTCGCGGCGCCACTGGTATTCGCCGCCCACCTCCAGCTCGCGGTGCGCGCGCTCGTCCCGGCGGTCCAGGTAGGCCAGCCGGTGGCGGGTGGCGACGTCGGCGGCGATGTCTTCCAGGGTGATCCCGCCGATCGGGCAGCTCAGGCCGGTGAAGTACTCGTCGAGCACGTCCTCGGAGACGCCGACGGCCTGGAACAGCTGCGCGCCGGTGTAGGAGGCCAGCGTCGAGATGCCCATCTTGGACATCACTTTGAGCACGCCCTTGCCCGCGGCCTTGACGTAGTTGTTGAGCGCCTTCTCGCGCTCTTGGCGATCGGAGAAGCCGTCGATCGCGCCACGGTCGAGCATGTCCTCGATCGACTCGAAGGCCAGGTAGGGGTTGATCGCCGCCGCCCCGCACCCGATCAGCATCGCCATGTGGTGCACCTCGCGGGCGTCACCGCTCTCGACGACCAGACCCACCTGGGTGCGCGTCCGGTCGCGCACCAGGTGGTGGTGCACGCCGGCAACGGCCAGCAGCGACGGGATGGGCGCCATCCGCTCGTCGGAGTCGCGGTCCGACAGGATGATGAGGCGCGCGCCTTCGGTGATCGCGGCCGACGCCTGCGCGCGCACGTCGTCGAGCGCCGCGGCCAATCCTGCGCCGCCCTCGGCGACCGGGTACAGGCAGCGAATCACCTTGGACCGCATGCCATGCGGACGCCCGTTGACCTCGTCATCGGGATTGAGGTTGATCAGCTTGGCCAGCTCGTGGTTGCGCAGGATCGGTTGCTGCAACGCGATCTGGTGACAGGAGTGCTCGGTCGGCGTCAGCAGGTCGCACTCGCCGCCGGTAGTGCCCTGCAGGCTGGTCACCACCTCTTCGCGGATGGCGTCCAGCGGGGGGTTGGTCACCTGCGCGAAGAGCTGCTGGAAGTAGTCGTAGAGCATCCGCGGCCGCTGCGAGAGCACGGCGACCGGGGTGTCGGTGCCCATCGAGCCGATCGGCTCGGCGCCGGTGCGCACCATGGGCGCCACCAACAGGTTGAGCTCCTCATAGGTGTAGCCGAATGTCAACTGCCGCTTGACGAGTCGATCGTGGGCCATCCGCACGTAGTCGCCCTGCGGTAGCTTCTCGAGGGGAACCAGGTTCCGGTCGAGCCATTCCTGGTAGGGGTGCTCGGCCGCGAGTTCGGCCTTGATCTCCTCGTCGGAGACGATGCGCCCTTGCGTGGTGTCCACCAGGAACATCCGGCCGGGCTGCAGCCGCATCCGGCGGACCACCGTGGCCGGGTCCAGGTCCAGGACGCCGGCTTCGGAGGCCATCACCACCAAGCCGTCTTCGGTCACCCAGATCCGCGACGGGCGCAGGCCGTTGCGGTCGAGCACGGCGCCCACGATCGTGCCGTCGGTGAACGTGATCGACGCGGGGCCGTCCCACGGCTCCATCAACGAGGCGTGGTACTGGTAGAAGGCCCGCCGGGCCGGGTCCATGGCATCGTTGCGTTCCCATGCCTCGGGGATCATCATCAGCACCGCGTGGGCCAGGCTGCGGCCGCCGAGGTGCAGCAGTTCGAGCGCCTCGTCGAACCGCGCCGTGTCGGAGGCGCCCGGGGTGCAGATCGGGAACAGCTTCTCCACGTCGGCTTCGGACCCGAAGACGTCGGTCTTGATCAACGCCTCGCGGGCCCGCATCCAGTTCTCGTTGCCGGTGACGGTGTTGATCTCCCCGTTGTGCGCGACCCGGCGGAACGGGTGGGCCAGCGGCCAGGACGGGAAGGTGTTGGTGGAGAACCGGGAGTGCACGATGCCCAGCGCACTGGTCAGCCGGTCGTCCTGCAGGTCAAGGTAGAACGCCTTCAGCTGCGGAGTGGTCAGCATGCCCTTGTAGACCAGGGTCTGACCGGAAAGGCTTGGGAAATAAACGGTTTCGCGACCCGGACCGTCCTGCCCGGGGCCCTTGGTGCCCAGTTCGTGTTCGGCCCGCTTCCGGACCAGATAGCACCGGCGCTCCAGCGTCATGTCCGACGCGCCGGCCAAGAACACCTGCCTAAACGTCGGCATCGCGTCGCGGGACAGCGCGCCCAGCGAGGAGTCGTCGATGGGCACGTTGCGCCAGCCCAGCACCGTCAGGCCCTCGGCTTCGGCGATCTTCTCCACCGCGTCGCAGGCGGCCGCGGCGTCCTTGGACGACTGCGGCAGGAAGGCGATGCCGGTGGCGTAGCTGCCCGCCGGGGGCAACTCGAAGTCGACGACGGCACGCAGGAACTCATCCGGTACCTGAATGAGGATGCCGGCGCCGTCGCCGCTGCGCGGCTCGGCGCCCTGAGCACCGCGGTGTTCGAGGTTGAGGAGCGCGGTGATTGCCTTGTCCACAATGTCGCGGCTACGACGGCCGTGCATATCGACGACCATGGCTACCCCGCACGAATCGTGCTCGAACGCGGGGTTGTATAACCCGACGCGCTTGGGCGTCATATGCACCTGACCCTTCACCTGAACGTTTCGAGCGGCGTTAACGGCTGCTTCGATGAGGTCCTACCCGGAGGTTGCGGGCTACAGACCTCGGTCTTGTCTCGATAGGCTGTCCCCCAGGCGGAGACGGTCCCGCTAGGGATGCGTCCGTGCAGCGCTGAACGGTGGCCTGGAAGCCAGGTCTCGACAAGTCGTAAAACGATATGACAATACCCGCCTGACATGCCAACTTCGTCAAGTCTAACCGCGAGCTGGCAGCACCGTAAATTCCGCGGAGGCCGACGGGCGGCACCCCCGCCGACCTGCTGTTCCGGGGCTGCAATCTTGGTCACAACCGCGCCGCGTTCAGCGATCCGGTGCGCCGGACCCCGACCCCGGAACGTGTTTGCTGCCTGCGTCTGCGAGCGTGCCCACCGCCCCGGCATCGGCTCGCCTGATCGTGCTCAGCGCACGACTCACGCCACCCCGGCCCCGTGGCGGTGAGCACTGCTAAGTTTGCACGGTACCGACGCGAGGCGTGGAGGAGATACTGGACGCGTACTGGTCCGTATCCGGCGATGGTGGCGTGGCCGTGGCGCTCATCACTGGCCCCGGACGAGCCGCCTGACCGCCGAGGATCGCCTGGCACCTGAGGAGCCCATGAACGAGCGCGACGAATTCCTGCGGGACCGCCTGCAGCCCCCGACCGGCGCGCCGGCCACGAGTGCGCCGCCGCCGCCTCCGGTCGGTCAGCGACCCGCGCCGCGGCCCCCGTCGCCGGCCCCGGCCCCAGCCCCAGCCCGACCACCGGCGCCTCCCCAGCACCCACCCGGTCCGCCTCGACACCCCGCACCTGCGCCCGCGTTCCGGAGGCAACCCGCGATGTCGCCTCCCGCAGAGGCGCCCGCACCCGCCGGCGCGGTGTCGCCGGCGCCGGCGCGCTTCGGCGCGATAACCGACCGCGGTTGGCGGCGCCTTCTCCGGCTGATGACCTTCAACCTGGTCAAGCTCGGTCCGTCGCCCGCCCAACAGCAGGACGCCCAGTTCGAGGCGGCCATCCGGACCCGCCTGGCCGGCAACTTCAAGGTCGGCGTCCTGGGCAAGGGCGGCGTCGGCAAGACGTCGGTGGCCGCCAGCGTCGGATCCCTGTTCGCCGAGCTCCGCAGGCAACACCACGTCGTGGCGATCGACGCCGACACCGCCTTCGGCCGGCTCAGCAGCCGCATCGACCCACGCTCGACCGGGTCCTTCTGGGAGCTCACCGCGGATAAGAACCTGGAGTCGTTCAGCGATGTGGTCGCGCGGTTGGGTCGCAACTCCGCCGGGCTGTACGTGCTCGGCGGCGAGCCGGCGGCCGGGCCCCGCCGCGTTCTGGACTCCGCGATATACCGGGAGGCCGCGCTGCGATTGGATCGCCACTTCGAGATCTCGGTCATCGACTGCGGGTCCACGATGGACGCCCCGGTTACCCAGGAAGCGCTGCGTGACCTGGACGCGCTGATCGTGGTGTCCTCGCCGTGGGCGGACGGGGCCAATGCCGCCGCCAGGACCCTGGAGTGGCTGGCCGATCAGGGCTTCGCAACCCTGCTGGAGAACAGCGTCGTCGTGCTCAACGATTCGGACGGCCATGCCGACAAGCGCACGCGAGCGCTGCTGGCCCGCGAGTTCATCGATCACGGCCGGCCGGTGATCGAAGTGCCTTTCGATCCGCACCTACGGCCCGGCGGCGTCATCGACGTGAGCCACGAAATGGCCGCCGCGACGCGGCGGAGATTCCTCGAGGTCACGGCGACGATCGCGGGATACTTCGCGGCGCGCGCCGCGGACCGGCCGACGGTCTAGGCCTGCTCGGCCGCCCGGCCCGCCCGGGCCGACGGGTCGGCGATGGCCTCGATCTTGACCACCCGGGACTCCCGGATGGTCAGCACGATGACGGCGAACAGGCGGCCGTCGCTGAAGGCCAGCAGGGCGGGCCCCCCGGCGGGACCGACGACCAACGTCACGTCCGGCCACAGGTAGCGCAGCAGGTTGGTGGCCACCGCCTGCGGCCCATGATTGATCTGCGGCGGCGGCGGCGGGTCGGCCAGGATCGTGCCCACACCCCACACCGTCGGGTCCAGCACGGCGGCCAGGCCGGCGATGTCACCGTTGGCGCACGCGGTGATGAATTTGTCGGTGACGAGCTGATGCTCGGTGGACGCGATCGCGTTGGTTCTGGGTTGTGCAGCAAGGAATTTGGAGCGTGCTCGCCGCGCGAGCTGACGACAGGTGCCGACCGGGCGGCCCACGGTTTCCGAGATCGAGTCGAACGGGACGCCGAACACGTCGTGCAGGACGAAGGCGACCCGTTCCGCGGGGCTGAGCCTGCGCAAGACCTCCAGCAACGCGGTCCGGATCTCGTCGTCGAGGGTGATCCGGTCGGCCGGGTCGGAGCGGTGCGGCGCCGGCAGCTCTTGCACCTCGCCCGGGCGTTCGTAGCGGGCGCGGGCCGACCGCACCTGGTCGAGACACAGCCGGCTTGCCACCACCGTCAGCCAGCCCCGGACGTCCTCGATCTCGCCGGCCTCGGTCCGTGAGAGCCGCAGGAATGCTTCCTGCACAACGTCTTCCGCGTCACCGACGTCCCCAAGCATCTGGTAGGCAAGGTTGACCAGATAAGGGCGGTGACGACGCCAGGCCTCGGCGACCCGGTCTCCCGCTGACTGCGACTGGTTCATGTCTCTTCGACGATCTGCTGCGGCAAAAAGTTACGGGTTTCGCGGTGTAACTTTTCCACCTTTCGCCCCGTCCTTGGAGCACCGCAGAAATTTTCCGAAAGGAGCGATGCCATGACCATCGTGGTAACCGGGGCCACCGGCAACGTCGGGCGCCGCCTTGTCGGCGCGCTGGCCGCCGCGGGAGCGCCGGTGCGGGCGGTGACCCGCACGCCGCAGGCGGCCGGGTTTCGGCCCGGCGTCGAACCGGTCCGCTCCGCGGCCGAGGCGCTGCCCGGCGCGTCGGCGGTGTTCCTCAACTCTCGCGCGCTGGGCGCGGACCTGGAAACGGTGGTGGCCCAGTGCGTGAGCGCCGGCGTCACCAAGCTGGTTGCGCTGTCGGCGATCAACGCCGACGACGATTTCTCCCGCCAGCCGTCCCGCTTCCGCGGGGACCGCAACAAGGAGGTCGAACAGCTCGCGGTCGACTCCGGCCTGGCCTGGGTGAGCCTGCGGCCCACGGTGTTCGCGACGAACTTCGCCGGGATGTGGTCGCCCCAGATCCGGGCGGGCGACATGGTCTTCGGGCCATCCGCCGCGGCATCGACGGCGCCGATCGTCGAGACCGACATCGCGGAGGTCGCGGCGCGGGCGTTGCTCACCGACGAGCTTGTCGGGCAGCGCATCCCGCTGACCGGCCCGCAGGCATTCACCAACTCGGAGCTCGTCGAGCTCATCGGGGCCGAGCTGGGTCGCTCGCTGCAGTATCGGGAGATTCCGAATAGCGCGGTCCGTGAACGGTTTCTGGGGTTGGGCTTCACCGCCGGCTTCGCCGACGCCTACATCGCCATGCTGGCCGCGACGCTCGATGCGCCGGCACTGGTCACCCACGACGTGGAGAAGGTCCTCGGGCGACCGGCGCTGCCGTTCGCCCAGTGGGTCGCCGAGCACCGCGCCGCTTTTGCCGCTGCGAAATAACAGGAGAATCAGATGTCGCAACCGCGTCCGCCGCGCTACCTCAAACCCATGAACAGGTTGATGATGGCCGCCCAACGGCTCGGGATTCCCACCGGTCCGGCGATGGTGTTGACGGTGCCCGGCCGCAAGTCGGGTCGGCCCCGCAAAACCCCGATGACGCCGTTCGAATTCGAGGGCGGCAGGTATGTGGTGGCGGGCTATCCCGGCGCCGACTGGGCGGCGAACGCGAGGGCCGCGGGCACCGGCACGCTCAGCCGCGGCCGGCGGTCATGGGCAGTCCGGATCGTCGAACTCTCCGCCACCGAAGCGCGGCCGGTGCTGCGGGAATTCCCCGCCAAGGTCCCCGTGGGAGTGGCGTTCGCGAAGCGATCCGGGATGGTGCGCGACGGAACGGCCGACGAATTCGAAGCACTGGCGGGGCGACTCGCCGTCTTCCGCTTCGAGCCGGCGTAGCGGCCGCCGGATCGGTCGCCCCAAAGCGAAAGCGCTGCAGCGGTTTACGCCGCCACCACCCACCGGTGGTTCACGATCGGCGGCCATCAGCCGGGGCTAGGCCGACTTCGCGGTCTCGCGCACCGGGTATCCGTTGCGCTCGGCCAGGGATCGAAGTTGGCGCAGCGCGAATGCGCGCGGACGGCCCCCTTCGGGAATCACCACCCCGGCCCACAACCCTTCCGCGCCCGCCGACTCCACGGCATCCCGGGCGCACATCCAGCGACGCGGGCACGCCCGGCAGAGGGCGATCGCCTCGGCGTCGGGTGCGGTGGTCCAGCGGTCGGGGTCCTGCGTGCAGGCGCCGAGCGGGATGTTGAACAAAGGTGTTGCGGTCATGTCGCGCGCCCTTCTGGCATAGCGGTGTAGTGCCTTACACCTCACAAACTATAGCGCTAACCGTGTCAATGCAACGGTTTCTTGAAGAATGGCCCAGACGACTCCGCCGCGATAGGCGCTTTGGCATGTCGCGGGCGGCGCAGCCCCGTGTGTCGTCGGGTCGGCCGCGCGGCCGCGATTACGCGTGTGACCTGGTTTTTCAGCCGACCGTGGGCACTCCAAAGCCGCCCCGGGCGAACCGTAGCGGACACGCCGTTACGCCGACCTCGTCGAAGCGCTGTGTTCTCGCACGGGGTACCCGTGCAACTCGGCGAGCGAGCGCAGCTGGCGCAACGCGAAAGTCCGCGCACGCCCCCCTTCGGGAATCACGACACCGGCCCACAACCCCTCGGCTCCGGGCAGCTCGCACGCCTCCCGGGCGCACGCCCACCGGCGCGGACACCTTCGACACACTGCCTTGGCCTCGGCGTCGGGCGCCGTCGTCCAACGCTCGGGATCCTGCGTGCACGCCCCTTGCCAGAAGCCGTGCTCGCCCGGGGTCATTCCGCCGTCCCGGCACGAGTCATCGCGGCATTGCCCGCCGCGCAGCAGAGGCCGCAGCGCGCGAAGCGCTGCAACGCCACAGTTAAGCGTCCGAACACGTGACTCCCGCGCGCCCTACCTTATTTGATACATGCGCAGTTAAGCACCTTAAAGCGGCAACCGCGTGACCGGCAAGTAAAAATGTTGGGGAACGATTGACCGCACGCCGGCCTGTGACATCCGGGAGCGCAACGGTCGCGTGCGTCGGTGGTCGTCGCGAGCCCAACCGTAGCGCCGGGCGCGCTTCTCGGCGACCCACCGCCGGACCCTTGCACAGTTCTGACGGCCGAGAAACGTAGCATCTGCGATAGGGATACCAGGGTGCAACGGTTAGAATTGGCAGGGCGGAGGGTCCGCCGCGCTGTTCACGAGCGAGGAATCACCGGGGATGCAGGCGGCTCGGCGCCGGGCGGCAGTCCGTCGGCTCGGCGCACAGGGAAACGATCGTGCGTGGTTCGCCGATCCAGCGGGGGGGACGTTGAAATCGAAATGACCGGGCCATCGAAGACACTTGGGCGGCAGGGGCTCGACGAGTCGGACGGGCGCCACACCGGCTCGCAGACCGGCGAACCGGACCCGGGCCTGGTCCGTGCCGGAGCCGCCGCCGCCGCCCGCCGCCGCGAACTCGACATCAGCCAGCGCAGCCTGGCGGCCGACGGGATCATCAACGCGGGCGCTCTCATCGCTTTCGAGAAGGGACGCAGCTGGCCCCGCGAGCGAACCCGCGCGAAGCTCGAGGAAGTTCTGCAGTGGCCCACAGGAACGATCGCGCGGATCCGCCAGGAGGGCACCATGCCCGGGCCCTCCTCTCAGCAGGAGACCGTTCCCGACAGGCGGTCCGCGGCCGGCCCCGCATCCGAGAGCGCGGAGTCGCTGATCGCGCAGGCGGTCGTCGCCGCGGTCGACGGCTGCAGCCTGGCCGTCGCCGCGTTGCCTGCGGTCCACGATCCGGAGTTCATCGACCGCGCGGAGCCCATCCTGTTCGATCTGCGGCAACTGGAGACGATCGCCGTCCGGGCGGCCCGTATCAGCACGATGACCCCTGAACTGATCAAGGCGCTAGCCCAGGTTCGCCGACATTACGACGAACTCATGACACTCGCCGCGGGCGCCGCCGATGCGCCATTGGCCCCGCGCCTCTACGCGATGCGGCGACAGGCCAACCTGTCCACCCAGGAGACGGCACAAGCGGCCGGTGTGTCCGAGGAGGACGTTGTTCGCGCCGAAGCCGGCGACCCATTACCCGACGACGCTGCCACGGCGCTGGAAAGGTTGATCGGCCAAATCCATTAAGGCCGAAAGCGCCTTTGTTTCCCCGCGATTCTGCGGAACTTCGCTCCCCCCTTTAATCCCCCGCCGGCGCGCACAACCCCTTCGCCGAGGCCGGGAATACGCCATGCGACAGAGCTCTCGGCCCGGCCGCCCGCTGACACGCGGCCGGAGGCCGCATGCCGCCGTGACTCCTTCCCCCGGCAACGCGGACCCAGGAGCGGGCCGTCGCCCCGCTCGCGCCCGGTTGATTCGCATGCCAAGCGGGCGTCGAGTGGGGGACGGCCGAACGCGGTCCGGCGGACCCAATCTGCCTGTGGCTGCGGTGATCTCGTAGGTACAAGGCCCGGTAGTCCGGTGCCGGGCGAAGCGACGATCGCGATCAGCCGGGCGCGCCCTGCCAGGGATCGCGGATGCGCGGCCGCCGATACGATCGGGCGATCGTCGCCAGATCGGCTGCGGCCGTGAAGTCCGTCTAATCCAGTCGTTCACCGCCCGGCAACCGCCCGGCAATCTTCGTGTCGGCCCGCACGCGCCGACCGGCCCGAAACCCCTGGCTTATTACAAAATTCGTGCATCAAGGGGGCTCGGCGCGCTGTTACGCTCGACTCACCGTGCGCACGATCAGCATGGGAGCAACGAGCGTGAAGGGAAGTCGACGTGGCTTGGCTTGCAGGTGGAAGTTCTCTGGCGACCGTGGTGCAACGACTTCAAGGCGCGGGTGGGGCCGCCTACAGCGGGGACTGGGTCGCCGCAGCAGCGGGCGGCGCCGCCGCCGCGGGCAAGGCTGTCGAATACTTCGCCAAGACGAAAACCGGACTCAAGGACGCGTTGGATAAAGTCGGGAAAAAGGTGTTGCCGACGCCGACGGCGATTATCGACGGCGCTATGTTGGCGATCTTTCTCGTGGACTTACTTAATGGACTCTCGTCCCCCGACACCGGATCCGCATTCAGCACCGCCAAAGACAAGTACGAAAACGTCAAGCTCAATCTGGAGGCGGCCAGTCCGGACGAACTGCGCTGGACCGGTGAGGCAGCCGACGCCTACAAGGCCATGAACGACACGCTGAGATCACTTGTGCAGCAGATGGAAGACCTGGACAAGCAGATGAAGGACCTGGTGGCCGATCAGGCCGGCAAGGTCAAGCAGGCGCACATGTGCGTAACGGTATCGACGCTGGTACTTACCGGCTGCCTGGGTGTTGCGATGGCCCTGTACCTGATCCCCATCACCGGCCCGGAAATATCGTGTGCGTTCCAGATCCTGGCTGCCTTCGGGGCATGCGCATCGGTGTTCGCGTTCGAGATGTTCACGCTGTCCAATTCGATGTCGATTTCCCACTCGGTCGACGCGCTGTCCATCAGCTATGGCGAGCTCGCCGGCAGGGCGCAGACCGAGATGGCGGGCACGTTCGGCGAAATCAAGGGCAAGGTGGCGGCGCAGACCGCGTCCCAGCTCTCCAGCTTCACGGCCGTCTCCGACGGCCTGTCGGCCTTCGCCGCCGCGCCGACCATCCAATCGTTGGCCAACACTAGCCTGGGCCGCGAGTCCGCTTCGCCGGCGCAACGCGTTTTGCTGGACGCCGCGAGTGAAGCTCACGCGACGAGTTCGGCTGACGCGGCGGCGCAGGCCCCGAGTGAAACGGCGCCGGCCGCACCGGCGGCACCGGCGTTCGCGCCACCCAGTCCCGCGCAGATGACTCAAATGGCGCAAGCCTCGTCGGCGTTGTCCCAGCCCGTGAACCAGGTGAGCCAGACGGTCAGCCAGACGGTGGGACAGGCGCAGCAGCTCGCGGCCTCCGCAAGAGGCCAGGGGGCGGTCGGCGACGCGGCCGCCGACGAGGCCGGCGCGGCCTCGGGCGCAGCCGGCGCCGAGCGTGCTCCTGTGGAAGTCGCGGAGGTCGGCACCGAGGCCGGGGCCGATAGGCCCGGCCGCGTCCTGTGATGCCGTTGGCACTTCACAATCTTTGCGGGACAACGCGTTAGCGGTAGAACAGGAGGAACGACCAATGACAGCATTGAATGTCACACCGGATTACTTGGAGACGCTGGCAGGCAAGCAGGATGCGGCGAAGGGCGTCGCCGCGGAGGCAGCCGGCGCAACTTCCAATCTCACCGTCGCGGTCTGGGTGACTCACGGTGTCATCAGCGGATGCTCCAACGCAGCGTTCAGCGGCGCGGAAGGTGCGCGACGCACCGCCGGACAGAACCTTTCGGCCGCCGCCAACGAACTCGCCGCGAAACTGCGCGGCGCCAAAGCAGCCTACAAGGGCGTCGACAGCGAGTTGAGCGGCAACCTCAAAAGCCAAATGCTTGACCAGTAACCATGTCCGGTCCCCTCACTGGCGGTCGCGCCGGCCTCGTCGATGACGTCGTCGGCGTGGAGGTGACCATCGACGGGATGCTGGTCATCGCCGACCGGTTGCACCTGGTCGATTTCCCCACCGCGCTCGGGATCCGGCCAAACATCCCGCAGGAGGACCTGCGCGACCTGGTCTGGAATCAGGTGCAACGTGACCTCACCGCGCAGGGGGTGCTCGATCGAAACGGCGAGCCTCACCCGACGGTGGCAGCGATGGTCGACACCCTCAGCAGACCGGACCGGACGCTGGAGGGCCGGTGGTGGCGGCGCGATCTCGGCGGTGTCATGGTGCGATTCGCATTGTGCCGCAAGGACGAACGTCATGTCATCGCCGCGCGAGACGGCGACCTGATGGTGCTGCAACTGGTGGCTCCTCAGGTGGGTCTGGCGGGCATGGTGACCACCGTGCTGGGCACCGCCGAACCCGCCAATGTCGAACCGCTGACGGGCCTCGCCGACGAACTCGCCAAATGCACCACCGCGGCGCAGTTGACCGCGCACGGCCTCGAGGCGCCGTCGGCCCGTATCTACGCCGAGATCATCACCAACCCGAGCAGCTGGGTGGAAATCATCGCCGGCCAACGCCACCCCGGCGGCACGTCCACGCAGACCGACGTGGCCGCCGGTGTCCTCGACTCGGCATTGGGCCGGCTGGTGTCGCTGCCCCGTCGCGTCGGCGGCGAGTTGTACGGGAGTTTCCTGTCCGGCACGCAGGAGAATCTGCAACGCGCCTTGGAAGGGCTGCTCGAGTTCCTCCCCGCGGGCGCCTGGTTCGATCACGTCGGAGCCGCCGAAGCCTCGTACCGGGGTTGATTCTGCCGTTATCTATTCAGCACGGAATCCAGAAAGAAGAACCTTCATGCCGCAGCACGACGACCATGATGACCTCTCCGCCCTCGACTTCTCCGCGCACCAGTCCGACTCCGACGATCACGGCCTGGATCACTCCGATGCCCTGGATTTTTCCTTCGCCGAAGACACCGAAACGGAGCTGGACGCCATCGCCTCGCTGACCGAGGCCGAAGAAGCGGCCGGGGAAGAAGACGAAGAAGACGGTCTTGCGCTCTTCACGGTGACCAACCCTCCCGATACGGTGTCGGTGTCGTCACTCATCGACGGGCGGACGCAGCGGGTCACCCTGTCGCCCAAGGCGACCAACATGACCGAATCGGAACTCGCAGAGGAGGTCCTCGTTCTCGCGGACCTGGCCCGGCAAAAGGGGCTGGCAGGCCAACGCACGTTCTTGCAAGAAGACCAAACCGTGACGGAAAGCCTCGACCAGCTGGGAATAGCCGACACCGACGTCATACGAGAGTTCATGGACGCGGTGTACCCGTTGCCGACGGCCGAGGAGGCCGACATGGCACAGGCGGAGGTCTTTGCCGCCCGATACACGAATGACGAAACCGACAAATGAACGCTCAGCTGGCCGGCCTGTTCGAAAGTGCGGTCGGCATGCTGCCCATCTCGGAGGCTCGGGCGCTGGACCTGTTCACCGAGATCACCAATTACGACGAGTCGGCTTGCGACGCGTGGATCGGCCGCATCCGTTGCGGTGACACCGATCGGGTGACATTGTTCCGCGCCTGGTATTCCCGCACCAACTTCGGGCAACTGGCCGGGGCCGCGCAGATATCGATGAACGCCGTCAACGCACGGATCGCGATCGGTGGCCTGTACGGCGACATCACTTACCCGGTCAACTCGCCACTGGCGATCACGCTGGGTTTCGCAGCAAGTGAGGCGGCCCAGGGCAATTACGCCGACGCCATGGAAGCCTTGGAGGCAAGCCCGGCAACCGGTGCCGAGCACCTGCTGTCCTGGGTCAAGGCGGTCGTCTACGGCGAGGCGCAACGTTGGACGGAAGTGATCGAAGAGGTGCGCGGCGCCGGCAGATGGCCGGACACTTTCCTCGCCGCCGCGGCCGGCGTCGCGCACGGGGTCGCCGCGGCGAACCTCGGCCTGTTCACCGAAGCCGAGCGCCGGCTCACCGAGGCCAACGCGTCGCCCGCCGGAGAGGCCTGTGCGCGCGCCATCGCCTGGTACCTGGCGATGACGCGCCGCGGCCAGGGAAACGAAGAGGCCGCGGTGGCGCTGCTGGAGTGGCTGCAGACCACCCACCCAGAGCCTAAAGTCACCGCCGCCCTTAAGGATTCGTCATACCGGTTGAAAACCACCAGCGCCGAGCAGATCGCCGCGCGCACCGACCCCTGGGACGCGTCCACCGTCGTGGCCGACACCTCGGGACGAGAGAAGCTGCTCGCCGAGGCGGAAGCCGAGCTGGAGCGGCAGATCGGGCTCAGCCGCGTCAAGGACCAAGTCGAGCGATACCGCGCCGCCACCCAGATGGCGCGGGTTCGGGCCGCCCGCGGCATGAAGGTCGCACAGCCCAGCAAGCACATGATCTTCACCGGACCGCCCGGCACGGGCAAGACGACGATCGCGCGGGTCGTGGCCAACATCCTGGCGGGGCTGGGCGTCATCCCTGAACCCAAACTCGTCGAGACGGCACGCAAGGATTTCGTCGCCGAATACGAAGGGCAGTCGGCGGTGAAGACCACCAAGACGATCGATCGCGCCCTGGGTGGCGTGCTCTTCATCGACGAGGCCTATGCCCTCGTGCAGGAACGGGATGGACGGACCGACCCGTTCGGACAAGAGGCGCTGGACACCCTCCTGGCCCGGATGGAGAACGACCGGGACCGGCTGGCGGTGATCATCGCCGGCTACAGCTCCGATATCGACCGGCTGCTGGAGACGAACGAGGGCCTGCGGTCCCGGTTCGCCACCCGTATCGAATTCGACTCTTACTCCCCGGAGGAGATCCTGGAAATCGCGAAAGTCATTGCGGCCGGAAACGACTCCACCCTGAGCGCGGAAGCCGAGGACAACCTGCTGGCGGCGGCGAAGGTGCTGAGTGAGCGGACGGTCCGCGGCAAGCCCGCGCTCGACATTGCCGGCAACGGCCGCTACGCGCGCCAGCTGGTGGAGGCGGGGGAACAGTACCGTGACATCCGTCTGACCCGGGCGGTCGATTTCGAGAGCCTCGACGAGGACCGCCTGCGGGAGATCAACGGCGAGGACATGGCCGAGGCGATCGAGGCCGTGCACGGACGCCTCAACATCGTCGAGTGACGTATGGCAAGTTTCCGGCTCACGACCAAGGTGCAAGTCAGTGGCTGGCGCTTTTTGCTCCGGCGTCTGGAGCACGCGATCGTCCGGCGCGACACCCGCATGTTCGACGACCCGCTGCAGTTCTACAGCCGGTCGGTGGCGCTCGGCGTCGTCGTCTCGGTGTTGGTCGTGGTCGGTGCGCTCGCGATGGCCTACTTCAAACCGCAGGGCAAGCTCGGTAACGGCAATCTGTTCGTCGACCGCGCGACAAACCAGCTTTACCTCAAAGTCGGCGGCGAACTCCATCCCGTCTACAACCTCACCTCGGCGCGGCTGGTGCTGGGTAACCCGGCCGAACCCGCGACGGTGAAATCCGCCGGACTGAACCGCCTGCCGAAGGGCCAATCCATCGGGATCCCCGGCGCCCCCTATGCCACCCCGGTGTCGTCGGATTCCTCCTCGGCCTGGACGCTGTGCGACACCGTCGTGCGGGCCGAGAGCACCAATCCCACAGTGCGAACCGAGATCATCGCGATGCCGGTGGCGATCGAGCATCCCGCGATCGACCCCATCCTGCCCAACGAGGCGCTGCTGGCGTCGTATCAGGGCAAGGACTGGGTCATCACCAGCAAGGGCAGGCACGCCACCAACCTCAGCGACCGCCCCATGACCTTCGCGGTGGGCATTCGCGGCACCGCCAAGCCCAGCCCCCTCTCCACCGCCATGTTCAATGCGTTGCCCGATGCCGGCTCCTGGCAGTTGCCGCCCGTAGCCAACGCGGGGGCCCCGAACACGCTGGGGCTGCCCGATGAGCTGGTCGTCGGATCGGTACTGCAGGTGCACACGACCCTAGGCGTGAGCTACTTCGTCGTGATGCAGGACGGGGTCGCACCCGTGAATGCCAACACGGCGGCCGCGTTGCGCGCGAATCAATCGTACGGGCTGGTGGTTCCCCCCTCGCTGCCTCCGAACCTGATCGTCAACATTCCCGAATTGGTGTACAACTCACCCCTGCCCGACGAACCGATCAAGATCGTCTCGCGACCGGACGACCCCACGCTGTGCTGGACGTGGGAACGCAAGCCCGGCGAGCAGACACCGAGAACCGCGGTGCTGACCGGCCGCCATCTGCCAATACCCGCGTCGGCGATGAGCACCGGGATCAAGCAAATTCAAGGCTCCGCAACGATTTACCTAGACGGCGGGAAATTCGTGCAGCTACAGTCACCGGATCCACGATACGGCGAAGCTCTGTATTACGTTGACCCACAAGGGGTCCGCTATGGGATACCGGACCAGCAGACGGCGTCGTCGCTCGGCCTCCCGTCGCCCAAGACCGCTCCGTGGGAAATCGTCCGACTGCTGGTGGACGGGCCGGTGCTATCGAAGGACGCCGCCCTGCTGGAGCACGACACGCTGCCGACCGACCCGAGCCCCCGCAAGTTGCCCGGCGCAGCCCCAGGAGCGGCCTCATGACGACCAAGAAATTCACCCCCGCGGTCACCCGCGGTCCCCGGCTGACGCCCGGCGAAATCAGCCTCACCCCCCCGGAGGACCTCGGCGTCGACATCCCGCCGTCGGGCATTCAAAAAGCGCTTCCGTACGTCATGGGCGTCTGCATGCTCGGCATGATCGCGATCATGGTGCTCACCGGCACCCGGGCGCTCTCGCCATACATGCTGATGATGCCGCTCATGATGATCATGATGTCGTTGAGCATGGTCGCCGGGGGTGGCGGCGGTGGCGGGAAAAAGGTGCCTGAAATCAATGCCGACCGCAAGGAGTACCTGCGGTACCTGGCGGGGCTGCGTCCCAGGGTGACGTCTTCGGCGAGCGCACAGGTGGCGTTCTTCAGCTTCCACGCACCGCACCCGGACGATCTGCTGTCGATCGTCGGTACGCCGCGTCAGTGGTCACGCCCGGCCAACGCCGACTTCTACGCCGCCACGCGGATCGGAATCGGCGACCAGCCGGCAGTGGACCGGCTCATGAAGCCGTCCGCCGGGGGCGAGCTGGCCGGCCCCACCGCGGCGCCGCAGCCATATCTCGAACCGGTCGCCAACATGTGGGCGGTCAAGTTCTTACGCACCCACGGCCTGATCCACGACTGCCCGAAACTCGTGCAGTTGCGCACCTTTCCGACGATCGCCGTGGGCGGTGATACCGCCGGGTCAGCTGGCTTGGTCGCGGCGATGGTGTGCCATCTCGCCGTCTTTCATCCCCCGGACCTGTTGCAACTGCGGGTGCTCACCGACGAACCCGACGATCCGGACTGGTCGTGGCTCAAGTGGCTACCGCACCTTCAGCATCCGACCGACACCGACGGTGCCGGGCCGGTTCGGATGATCTACACCCGTCCCGACGGGCTGTCCGATCTCGCCGCGCGCGGTCCACACTCGCCCGATGCCCTGCCCGGCGGCCCGTACGTCGTCGTAGTCGACCTGACCGGGGGAAAGGCCGGCTTCCCGCCGGACGGCAGGGCCGGCGTCACGGTCATCACCCTGGGTAATCATCGCGGCTCGAACTACCGCATCCGGGTCGCCGACGACGGCACCGCCGACGACCGGCTGCCCAGCCAATCGTTCCGTCAGGTGACGTCGCGCACCGACAGCCTCTCCCCGCAACAAGCCGCCCGCATCGCGCGCAAACTCGCCGGTTGGTCCATCACCGGCACCATCATCGACAAGAAGAACGTTGGCACCCAGAAGAAGGTCGCCACGGAGTGGCATCAGCTGGTGGGCGCGCACAGCGTCGAGGAGGTGACACCCGCCCGCTGGCGGATGTACACCGACAAGGACCGTGACCGCCTCAAGATCCCATTCGGTCACGAGCTCAAGACCGGCAACATCATGTACCTCGACATCAAGGAGGGTGCCGAATTCGGCGGCGGTCCGCACGGCATGCTCATCGGGACGACCGGGTCCGGGAAGTCGGAATTCCTCCGCACGCTGATTTTGTCCCTCGTGGCGATGCACCATCCGGATCAGGTCAACCTCCTGCTCACCGACTTCAAAGGCGGGTCCACGTTCCTGGGCATGGAGAAGCTTCCGCACACCGCGGCGGTGATCACCAACATGGCCGAGGAAGCCGAGCTGGTGAGCCGGATGGGCGAGGTGCTGACCGGGGAACTCGACCGGCGCCAGTCGCTGCTGCGCCAGGCCGGCATACAGGTGGGTGCCACGGGTGCGCTCTCCGGCGTGGCCGAATACGAGAAGTATCGCGAGCGTGGCGCCGATTTGACGCCACTACCAACGCTTTTCGTCGTCGTCGACGAGTTCGCCGAATTGCTGCAGAGTCACCCGGACTTCATCAACCTCTTCGACCGGATCTGCCGCGTGGGCCGCTCGTTGCGCGTGCACCTGTTGTTGGCGACGCAGTCGCTGCAAACCGGAGGCGCGCGCATCGACAAGCTCGAGCCCAACCTCACATACCGTATCGCGTTGCGCACCACCAGCTCTCACGAATCAAAGATGGTGATCGGCACCCCCGAGGCGCAGTACATCACCAATAAGGAGAGTGGCGTCGGGTTTCTGCGGGTGGGTATGGAAGATCCGGTCAAGTTCAGCACCCTCTACACCGGCGCGCCCTATGTTCCGCCGACACGGGACGAGCCGGACGGCGAAGGCAACGGGGCGGGCCCACAGGCGGGACCGAAGGATGTGCGGATTCACCGGTTCACCGCCGCGCCCATCCTCGAGAAGGTGGTGACGTCGTGACGGTCGAACCCAAGGTACGGGCGCTCAGCGAAGTGGTGCTGGACCAACTCAGCACCACGGAGTCGCGGGCGTACAAGATGTGGCTCCCGCCCCTGAAGGATCCGACGCCGCTCAACGAGCTTGTCGCGCGCGACGATCAGCGCCAGGCATTGCGCTTCCCGCTGGGCATCATGGACGAGCCGCGCCGGCATCTGCAGGGAGTGTGGGGCGTCGACGTCTCCGGAGCCGGCGGCAACATCGCCATCGGCGGCGCGCCGCAAACGGGGAAGTCGACCCTGCTGCAAACCATGGTCATGTCGGCCGCCGCCACCCACACGCCGCGGCAGGTTCAGTTCTATTGCATCGACCTCGGTGGCGGCGGCCTGATCTATCTCGACAACCTCCCCCATGTCGGTGGGGTGGCGACCCGGTCGGAGCCCGATCGGGTCATGCGGGTTGTGGCGGAGGTGCAAGCCGTTTTGCGCCAGCGCGAGGCCACCTTCAAGGAGCACCGGGTCGGGTCCATCGCGATGTACCGGCAGCTGCGCGCAGACCCCGACCAGCCCGTCGCGGACGACCCGTTCGGCGACGTGTTCCTGGTCGTCGACGGGTGGCCGGCTTTCGTCGCCGAATTCCCCGACCTCGAAGCCCCCGTCCAGGAGTTGGCCTCCCAGGGCTTGTCGTTCGGCGTCCACACCGTGATCACCACGCCACGGTGGACGGAGTTGAAGTCGCGCGTCCGGGATTATCTGGGCACCAAGATCGAGTTCCGGCTCGGCGACGTCAACGACACCCAGATCGACCGGACGGTGCGCGAGATCCCGGCGAACCGACCTGGCCGCGCGATGTCGGTGGAAAAGCACCACTTGATGATCGGCGTGCCGAGGTTGGACGGCGTGCACAGCACGGACAACCTGGTCGAGGCGATGACGGCGGCGGTCAACGAGATCGCTGCCCTGCACACCGACCGGGCGCCGCGCGTCCGGGTCCTGCCGGAGCGGATCTACCTTCACGAACTCGACCCGAACCCACCCGGTCCGGAGTCTGACTACCGCACGCGCTGGACGATTCCCATCGGCCTGCGCGAAACGGACCTGTCGGTGGCCCACGCCAACATGTATACGACCCCGCACCTACTGATTTTCGGTGCGGCCAAATCGGGCAAGACACGGACGGCCCACGCGATTGCACGGGCCATCTGCGCGCGCAACAGCCCGCAACAGGTGCGGTTCATGTTGGCCGACTACCGCTCCGGGCTGCTGGACGCAGTGCCGGACAGCCATCTGCTCGACGCGGGGGCGATCAACCGCAACAGCACCACGCTCGACGAGGCCATCAAAGCGTTGGCGACCAACCTGAAGAAGCGGTTGCCGCCGGCCGATCTCACCACCGCGCAGTTGCGGGCGCGCTCGTGGTGGACCGGATTCGACGTGGTTCTGTTGGTCGACGACTGGCACATGATCGTGGCCGCCGCCGGCGGCATGCCCCCGATGGGACCGCTGGCCCCGTTATTGCCCGCGGCCACGGACATCGGGCTGCACATCATCGTCACTTGCCAAATGAGCTACGCATACAAATCGACTATGGACAAGTTCGTCGGTGCGGCTTACGGCGCCGGATCCCCGACCCTGTTCCTCTCGGGCGACAAGCAGGACTTCCCGTCACGGGAAATTCAGGTCAAACGCCGGCCCCCGGGCCAGGCATTCTTGGTCGCTCCAGACGGGAAAGAGGTCATCCAGGCGGTCTACATCGATCCGCCAGAAGAAGTGCATCCACCAGCACCATAGGGCGGTTAGGATTATCCCGTCGCTCGATAAAGAAACCGGTGAACCAAAGGGCGACAACCGAATCGGGGCACCTAGCACGTGCTGCGTGTCGCCATTACCCGAATTGGTTTGGGTTCACGTGGATTTTTGTTTGTGTTCACTTGATTTAGGGGCGGCGCGGACCCGAAACCAAAACGGAGTGAATTAGCGACCCCGAAGTCAACCAGAAGATAACCGCAAGCGACCCGTCTTAAACAAAGGAGACCGTAGGCATGTTGTGGCACGCAATGCCACCGGAGCTGAACACCGCTCGGCTGATGGCCGGAGCGGGTCCAGCGCCGATGCTGCAGGCCGCCGCGGGGTGGGAAGCTCTGGGAGGCGCCTTGGAAGCTCAGGCGCTGGAATTGAGCGCAGCCCTGATGGCCCTCAAAGCTGCCTGGACGGGGCCCGGCAGCGAGCGTGCGATCGCCGCGGCAACACCGATGGTGGCCTGGCTGCACACCGCGGCCGAGCACGCCCAGCAACGGGGGATGCGGGCAATGGCCCAGGCCGCGTCGTACACGAAGGCGTTGGCGATGACGCCGTCGCTGCCCGAGATTGCGACCAACCACATCACCCATGGCGTGCTGACGGCCACCAACTTTCTCGGCATCAACATGGTGCCGATCGGCTTGAACGAGACCGACTACTTCGTGCGCATGTGGAATCAGGCCGCCGTCTCCATGGATGTCTACCTGGCGGAAACGATGGCAAACACCGTCTTCGAGCCACTTCCCCCAGTGAAGCCCGTTGTGCAACCGGGGGTGGGCGAGGCGGTGGCGGCCCAGGCGTCGGCCCTGCTCTCGAGCATGGCGGCCGACGAGGCTGCCGGGACGCTGCGCGCGCTCGCGAACGAGGCAGGGGACGACATTCCCTCCGACACTCCCGAGGTCCCCAGCCCGGACGTCCCGACGCCTGACGTCCCCACCCCCGACGTGACCGTTCCGCCCGCACAACAAATTCCGCAGTACATGGGGCAGTTAGGTCAATTAGGTGCGCCGATGCAGCAGCTGATGCAGCCGCTGCAGCAAATGACGTCGCTGGCCGGCCAGACCGGCGGGATGGGCGGCCCGAGCGGCGGTCTGCCCGGCGCCGGAACGAGCACGGGCGGGGCCGGTGTCGGACCTGGCCAGGTAGGCCTGCTCGGTGCCGGTCCCCTGTCGAGTCATCCCTTGGCCGGCGGATCCGGCCCCAGCGCGGGGCTGGGGTTGATGCATTCCGAAGCACTGCCCGGAGCGGGCGGGACCTCGGCCCGCACATCGCTGATGAGCCAATTGATCGACAAGCCTGCGGCGGGGGCGGTCGCGCCCGCCGCAGGCGGAGCGGGCGCCGGATCATCGGCGATGGGTGGCGCCGCCCCGATGGGCGCGATGGGCCACGGTGCGCAATCCGGGTCCGGGGCCACTCGACCCAGCCTGGGTGCCCCCGCGGTGCTGACCGCTGAGCATCAGGAAGACGACGATCACGACGACGACTGGTGACGACCACCTAGAAATCAGACTTCCCGGCCGCCCGGGCCGGAAGACTTGCCATCACTTGGCGAGGAAGAGCAACACAGAAAGTAGCGAACATGGCAGAGATGAGAACCGACGCCGCTACCCTCAGCGCGGAGGCCAGCAACTTCGACCGAATCTCGAGCGAGCTCCAGCAGGTCATCGGACAGGTGGAGTCGACCGGCGGCGAGTTGGCCGGCCACTGGCGCGGGCAGGCCGGCGCGGCGGCCCAGCAGGCGCTGGCGCGCTTCCACGAAGCCGGCCAGGCGCAGATCAAGGCACTGAGCGACATTTCGCAGAACATCCACGGTGCCGGCATCGAGTACTCCAAGGCCGACGACGAGCAGGCCAGCTCGCTGTCGTCACAAATGAACTTCTGACCCTGACAACCCCTCACCAGTAAAAAGAACGGAGCAAACAACATGAGCGAACAGTCATGGAATTTCGCGGGCATCGAAGGCGGCGCGAGCCAGATCCAAGGGGCCGTGGCGGCCACCCAGGGCCTGCTCGACGAGGGCAAGAGCTCGCTGCAGAAGCTCTCCGCGGCCTGGGGCGGTAGCGGTTCGGAGGCCTACCAGGCCGTCCAGCAGCGCTGGGACCAGAGCTCCACGGAGCTGAACGACTCGTTGAAAAACTTGGCGGCCCGCATCACGGAAGCCAGCCAGACGATGGCACAAACCGAGTCCGGCGTCACGGGAATGTTCTCATAAGCCAGCAACCACGACGAAGCACGAGACTGGGCGAGTTCGACCGCGTGGGAGATCTCGCCTCTTCTCGTGCTTTCGCGGCTGCGAGTGTCTGAGAGGTTCTGATGGCGGCCGACTACGACCGGCTCTTTCAGCCTTCCGACGAGGCTGATGCGGCCGAGGACGCCGGCGGATACGGTGACTTCGACGTGGACGGTCCGTTCCCGACGCCGCCGGGGCCGCCCAGCACACCCCAGCCCAACGGGCACGGCGCGTCGCCCATGCCCATCGACCCGCCCGTGCAGCCGCCGCCAGCGGCCGCACCCGAACACCCACTGATGCCGGTCGACTTGGCCGCCCCGCCGCCCCCGGCGGCGGCCCGACCGCCCATGCCCGTCGACTACGACCGGCTTTTCGAGCCCCCCGCCGGCACCGACACATCGGACGGGCCCGGCGCGGACGCAACCTACGACCCCGATGTCCCAGCGCCGACCCCGCCCACGCCGACGAACGCGCCGAAGCCCAACGGCCAGACACCGCCGCCGATGCCCGTCCACTGGCCCGAGCAATCCCCACCCGAGCACCCGCCGATGCCGGTCGACCTGACCGCCGCGCCACCCCCACCGACGCGGCCGGAACCACCCGGGCCCAAGGAGCGCAACCAGGTCGCCAAACAGCCGCCGCGGCATGCGCGTCAAGGCCCGGCCGAAGTGCCTAACCTGCAACTCGGGCGCGCCAGGTCGCACAACAGCCACCGCGCCGCACCCCAACCCGGCAAGGGCAACGCGCCCGGCCCGTCGCTCCCGTCGCGCCCGCTCATCTCAGCCCATGCCGATTCCGCCCCGGCCACCGCGTCATCCGAACCCGCGACAAGGCCGACGGCCGGCAAACCAGCCGCGCGACCGGTGTCGCGGCGGGGCTGGCGGCGCTGGGTCCGTACCCTGACCCGGATCAACCTCGGGCTGTCGCGCGACGAAAAATACGCGCTCGAACTGCAGAACCGAATCCGCCGCCCCATTCACGGTTCGTACGAGATCGGGGTGCTGGGCCTCAAGGGCGGCGCCGGTCGGACGTCCGTGACGGCCGCGCTCGGTTCGGCGTTCGCTCAGGTACGCGGCGACAGGATCCTGGCTGTCGATGCGGACCCCGTTTCGGGAGACCTCGTCAACCGGGTCGGGCGTCAGACCGCCGCCACCGTCGCGGATCTCGTGGCGAATCGAGCGCTGTCGCACTACAACGACGTCCGCGCCCACACCAGCGTGAACGCCGTCAACCTCGAAGTGCTGTCCGCCGCGGACTACAACGGGACGCGGCCGTTATTGAGCGCCGAGGAGTGGAAACGCGCTCTTGGGATGGTGCCCAGGTATTACAACCTGGTGGTGTCCGATTGCGGAGCCGACCTGTTCAGCCCGGCCGCGCATGGCGTGCTTGCGGTGGCGTCAGGGTTGGTCGTTCTGTCCACTGCCTCAGTCGATGGCGTCCGGCAGGCGGCGGTCGCGCTCGACTGGTTGCGCAACAACGGCTACGGCGCTCTGCTCGATCGCGCATGTGTCGTCATCAATCACGTCGTGCCGGGCGACTCCACGAACGCGGACAGCGACGTGGTGCGACAGTTTCAGCGGCACGTCCAGCCAGGCCGCGTTATCGTGCTGCCGTGGGACGAGCACATCGCCGCAGGCACGGAGGTGCAATTCGCCCTGCTCAGCACCGCCTACCAGCGTAAGATCATCGAACTAGCCGCAGCACTGTCCGACGATTTCGACAGGAGTGAACGTCGTTGACCGCGTCGACCGCCACCGCCGCTGCCGCGGCCCCGGCGACCGCCGCGGCACCCCCGACGAAGCCGGCCACCACTCGGGTCACCATCCTGACCGGGAAGCGGATGACGGACGTCGTGCTGCCCTCGGTGGCGCCGATCGAGACCTACGTCGATGACACCGTCGCGGTGCTCGCCGAATTGCTCGAGGAGACACCGGCGGAGGTGCTGGCCGGCTTTGAGTTCTCCGCGCAGGGTTCATGGACGTTCGCCCGTCCGGGGGCCCCGCCGCTGCCGGTTGACCAATCACTGGACGACGCCGGAGTCGTCGACGGGTCGCTGCTGACGCTGGTGTCCGTGAGTAGGACGGAGCGGTACCGGCCGCTCGTCGAGGACGTCATCGACGCGATCGCGGTCCTCGACGAATCGCCGCAGTTCGATCGGCCCGCGCTGAACCGCCTCATCGCGGTGGCGATCCCGGCGGTGGCCCTGGTCGTCGTCGTGCTGGCGGCGCTGACCTGGGAGCACACCGGACGTCACGTGTGGTGGGCGCTGGGCCTGGGCGTCGGGGGACTTCTCGCGCTGGTCGGCGGCTGGGCCGCCAGCAGGTTCTACCGCAATGCGAACCTGTCGGAGAGTTTGCTGGCGGCGGCGTATCCGCTGATCGCGGTCGCTGTGGCGCTGGCCACCCCCCGGCCGCACCGGGTCGACTCGTTGGGCGCACCCCAACTCGCGAGCGCCGCTGCCACCGTCCTGTTCTTGACGCTGATGGTGCGCGGCGGCCCCCGGCGGCGGTTCGAACTTGCATCGTTCGTGGAGGTCACGGCGATCGCGGTGACCGCAGCGGCCATCTGCTTCGGCTACGGCTGGCAAGAGTGGGTGCCTGCGGGTGCCATCGTGTTCGGCCTGTTCACCATTACGAACGCGGCCAAGCTCACCGTCGCCGTCGCGCGCATTGCGCTGCCACCCATCCCCGCGCCCGGCGAGGCCGTCGAGCACGACGAATTGCTCGACGCAGTCAAGGGCGAGGAGGCCGGCGACCAGGGCGAAAACCGGACCTGGCAGGCGATCATCGCGTCGGTTCCCGACTCTGCCGTGCGCCTCACCGAACGAAGCCACCTGGCCAAGCAACTGCTCACCGGGTACGTGCTGGCCGGCACCCTGGTCCTGACGGTCGGCACAATCGCGCTGGTCGTGCGCGGACACTTTTTCGTACACACTCTCGCCGTTGCCGGTCTCGTCGCGGCGGCGTGCGGGTTCAGGTCCCGACTCTACGCAGAACGCTGGTGCGCGTGGGCCCTGCTGACCGCTGCCATCGCCGTGCCGACGGGAGTGATGGTCCGGCTCGGACTCTGGTATCCGACCAAGGCTTGGCTTTTCCTGACGATTTACCTGGCCGTGTGCCTGGTCGCGGTGGCGGTCGTCGCGGCGACGGTCGCCGTCCGCCGGATTTCGCCGGTCACGAAGCGGATTCTGGAATTGTTGGACGGCACCATTGTCGCCGCCATCATCCCCATGCTGCTATGGATCACCGGCGTCTATGACACCGTTCGCAATATTCGCTTCTGAGCCACTCGGGTGGCGCAATATCTCCGAAAAAGTGGCGCAGTTCGGGATGCGGCCCATTCACTAGGATTGTCGTAACACCGTCGACAGAGGATTGGGCAATGACTGAGCCACTGGTGGTCGATTCTTCACGTTTAAAGGCTGCGGGTGCGACGTTGCAAACGCTTGTTTTTCCGTCAGCTCCGCCACCCATATTCGCGCCGGGCGTGGACGCGGTATCGGCCGCGATCAACGAAACTCTGCCAGTGATTGAATCGCCCGTTATCAAGGGGTTGCCCGCCGTTGAATCGGCGGTCACCAGAACCGGCTCGAGCATCGTCTCGGCGGCCGGAATGTATGCCGAGACGGATCAGGCGCTGGGCGAGCATGTCGGTGGCGCCCGGTTCCTCGCCGCCGCGCAAACGCCTGCAACCGGCCAGCCGACCGGTCAGCTGTTGCGTGCCACCGCAGACGAATCGAAAGACAAAGACGGTAAAGCGCCCGAACCCGAGCCAAAACCACAGCCCGACAAAAAGGGTCAGCCGGCAGACATCGCCGCACCGGTGGCACAGCTCAGCGGAATGGGGCAGGCCCTCGGGCCTGTCACGCAGGGCATGCAGACCATCATGTCGAGCGTCCAGCAGGCCACGGGCAGCATGGGTGGCGCCGGAGCGGCACCGGCGCAGCTCGCCGACGACACCACGAAGAACGACCAGTTAGCCGACGGCCAAACGCAACTGGTCGACGAGATGAAGTCCGAGGGGGACCAATCGCCGGGCAGCGGTGCCACGCCCGGTGATCGGGGGTCAGGGACCGCCCCGGTGCGGCCCACCACTGCGCACCGCCCGGAGCCCTCGGAGGTCGGGCTCTGAGTCAGCGGCGGTCACGTCGGCTTCGTGTGCGGTGCAAGGGATTCCAAAGCCACGTCGGGATGTGCGGCCCGTTCTAGGACGACTCGGCCAGGGCTTCGTCGAGCAACGCGGTGATGTGCTTCCAGTACAGCCAGTCGGCGACCGCCGAGCGCTGGACATCAAGGTCGACTTCGGTACGCGCCTCGGCGAGCAGGGCTTCTTGAGCGTACGCAGCGTAGGTGCGGAATGCGCGCAGGTGGGCGGCTGAGCGGCCAGAGGCCTTGCTGGCCAACGGCTTTACCACGTCAAACCACAGCATCGGGCGCTCGTCCAGCGGGGGACTCGGGTCCGCGGGCGCCGCCGGCAACGTGGTCAGAAGTTGCTGCGCGTCGACCGTGCCCGCGCCGAGTGAGGCCGCCAGCTCAGCCGCCCCCGCGGGATCCGTCACTTCGGAGGTGGGGTGTTGCCCGGCCGGCTCGGCCCCCGCCGGCGCTGCCGGCAACAGGTCGACCAATCGCGCGTCGCTGGTCGCCGCCAAACGTTCCGCCGCCGAGGGATCCACCACTTCCAGCCGGGATCGGCCGACCATGGCACCGCTGTCTGGGATGTCCTCCGGCGTCAACACGATCTTGGCCGCGCCGGGATCGGACTTCGCGAACTGCTCCTCGGTGGCGATCACCGCTCGCAGCTTCGTGTCGTGGTGGTTCGCCCAACCTTGCACGGCCATCACCGGGTAGGTGGCCCACCGCGCCCGCTCGTCAGCTGCGATCGCATCGTCGGCGCTGGCCATGTGCACCTGTTCGGGCAATTGCACGCCATCGGGTATGTAGGCCACCCCATAGCTGTTGGCCACCACGATCGAACCGTCTGTGGTCACCGCGGTCACCCAGAAGAAGTTGAGATTGGCCGTACCGCCGCTGCCGGGGGCGTTGAGCGCCGCCCCTATCCGACGCGCCACCTGTAGCGGGTCGGTCCCGCCGCGCCGGGCCGCGTCAGCGGTCGCGGCATCGGCGATGGCGTCGCGTTCTGCCCGCGCCGCCGAAACCGGGATGATCGGCGGTGGCACAACGACATCCGGTGATTCCGCCGGGTCGGGGGACTGCGCCTGCGCGGCGGCCGCGGGCCGCGGCGTCGTCCGCGAAGCCGCGGCGGGTCGCATCGTGGGCGACCCACCCGGCGGCTTCTGCCCGACCGGGGCGGCCGGCCGGCCCGCCGACCCCGCGCGCGAGCCGCCGGAGGCCCCACCCGATCCGCCCGCCATCGGCCCTGCCGGCATGCCGGTCGCTCCCGCGGGTGCGGCCGTCGTCGACGACTCCTCCGCGCGAGCCGCCGTCGATGACGACGTCGCCGACGCCGACGCGGGGGCCATGCCCTTGCTGCCGCCACCCGCGGTGGGTTGAGCCGCGGCCGCCGGACCCAGCGGAGCGGCGGGAGCCGCCGGACCCAGCGGGGCCGCGGGAGCCGACGGGGCCGCGGGAGCCGACGGTCCACCGCCGGGACCCCCCGGGGCGCCCGGCGCCGCGGGGCCTGGCGTCCCGGGGGCGGGGGCGCCGGGGGCGGGGGCCCCTGGCACAGGCGGCCCGTCGGGGGCGGGCGGTGCTACCGGAGTCGGCTGAGGACCGCCGCCGATGCCACCGCCCGGCGTCGGCATCCCGGGCAGGGACGGCGCGGGCGTCATCGGCGGCGCCGGCGCGGCCGGTATCGTGCTCGGATGTTCGGGGCCGGGCCGCGGGCGGTCTTCCTCGACCGGCGGGGTCTGTGGCGTCGCG
Organism: Mycobacterium europaeum; assembly: GCF_034555895.2. Taxonomy (NCBI): domain Bacteria; kingdom Bacillati; phylum Actinomycetota; class Actinomycetes; order Mycobacteriales; family Mycobacteriaceae; genus Mycobacterium; species Mycobacterium europaeum. The sequence continues at coordinate 4,986,182 of NZ_CP157315.1, read as the reverse complement.
TCGGGGAGCGTGAGCGGGGGCGGCGTCTTCTGGTCGAGCAGGTCGTCCAGGGCGTTGGGCGGTGGCTTCCACGCCTTGCTCGCCAGGATTCGCTCCGCCGTGCCTTCCATCGTGCTGACGTTGGCCCCGAGCGTCGTCATGACCACGTTGTTGATGGCGGTGGTGCGTTCGGCGGCGTCCAGGGCGGAATCGTTTTCCAGAATGCTGATCTGCTGCTGTGCGGTTTCGACGTTGTCGGTGATGTCCGACTTGGCCTGCTCGATCGACTGGGCGGTATACCGATCCCAGGTGATGACGGTGGCCAGCCCGTTTTGCAGCGTCATCAACTCATTGATGTTCGTCCCCAGCTCGCCGTCCGCGGCGCTCGCCGCGCCGCCCGACCAGACACCGCCACCGAAGATCTCGTTCCGTTGATGCCGGCAGGTGTCCAAGACGTCTGTGACTTCCCGCAACACCTGGGTGTACTCCACTGCCCGGTCATAGAGGGCATCCTCATCAACTTCCGGCCACCCGCCCGGCTCGAGCATCTGCTCGGCGTATGCACCGGTCGGCTTCGCAATACCCATCGGCTACTCCTCTCCCCTCTCCGAACATGCCGCCGGCACGGGCGGACTGGGGAGTTGGCGGGTGCCGAAGCTCATGGGTAATAAGCGTAATCGACGTGGGGACAGGCTAACTGCGGCAAAATGACCGACCGGCCGGGCATTGACTACTTGTCAGGGCCGGCCTTGCGTGGTCGATTGCCGATGACGCCCTCCGTCCATTGCCGCTCTTCGGTGTACATCGACTCGTCCTCGGACTGCACGCGTTTGCCCTTGCCGGCATTTTGTTGTCCTTGACCGCCCATGGGCGCCATGCCGCCGCCCATGCCGCCGCCCATCGCGCCGCCCACGCCCGGCAGCCCGCGGCCCGCAGCCGCCGCGGCCCCCGGGGCCGCCGACGCGGGACCGGCAGCCGCGCCGGTTTCCATCGCGGGCTGTAACGGCACCGAGGGCATGCCGGCTCCACCGCCCCCGAGCGACGCCGGTTTGACCCCTCCTTTCATGCCGGCGGCCCCCTTCTTCAAGTCCTTCACGGCCTGGTCCAGCTTCGCGGTGTCCGCCCCCGGCGGCGCTGTGGGCATGCCGGGAACCGACGGGACGGTGGGCGTGGCGGCCGACGGAGAGCCCCCCTCGTTGAGGGGGATGTTCGGGTCGAATGGGTTGTTGGGGTCGAACGGGTTGTTGGGATCGAGCGGGTTGTCGGGCTTGCTGGGATCCTTGGTGCCGTCGTCGGTCTTGGGGGCGTCTATGCGCGTGGCCGGGACCGGGTTGTCGGGAACGATCTGCGCCAGCGGTATCTGTCCGTTCGAAACGTATTGGGCCAGCGCCGATTCGGACTGTGCCTGCAGTTTCTCGTACCATTCGATGGCGAGCGAAATGTACCACTGGCTATATTGCGTATAACGCTGGTACCAATAATCGCATTGCGATACCTCGTATGTGGTGGGATGCGCGCCTTCCTGCGCGTGCTGGTTTTCGTAGCCGGTCGTGAGGGTGGCCCTTTTGTGGGCGTCCACGACGATGTTGGCCTGTTTGGCAAGCTGGCGGCACTTCGCGACCATCGAAGATATCCATTGCCGCTGTTGGGCGAAGTTCGTCTCAACGGTGGTCCTGGCGTCGCCCTCCCAGGACACAAAGGGGCGGAACCGGTCGCTGGTCTCCCGCTGGAAATTCAGCTGGAAGGTATCCCATTCGGTCGCGAATGCCCGGAACGCTCTGCCCTGGTCGCCGGCTTCGATATCCTTCGCGGCCTGCCGGACCTCGTAATAGGGATATTGGAAGGCCGGTGGCGGTGGGGGCGGCGGCGGCAGATATCCGCTGAAGTCCTCGTCCGGATCGCACAGGGCCGAGACTTGTCCGCTTGCGCCCGCGGAAGCCGACGTCCCTCCCGAGCCGTCGTTCATGGTCTTGTCGATGGCCGCCGCGGATCCCTCGTCGGCCTCTTCGTAGGCCTTGGCCGCATTCCGCAGCGATTTCGCCAGGGTCTGCCATTCCCGTTGGCAAGCCTTGAGATACGTCCGCATCTGGTCCGCGTTTTGCGCAAGCTGTACGGCGGCATCCTTGACGAAAGAGATGTCGCACGGTCCCGGTGGGTTGGTGGAAGGGATTGCGGGAAGGGGTCGCTCGATTTCGTCCGCGCGCGCCATGAGCTCTTGGTATTCCACGTTCAGCGTCTGCGTCATGTCGGCTCATTCTCCTTGTGCTGAAGCCAGCATCCTCGGTTGATCACGTCCTGGTACGCCATCGGGGGAACGGTCGCGCGTGAGCCCGGAACCCGGGCGATCCCGCAATCGGCGGTGCGACACAACGTGGGTGCCGCCGAGGAGCACGCCCGCTTCGACGACACCGGCAGGCAGAGATCGCGCAACCACCGACCACCACCCCTCTCGTCTTGCCGGCCATGCGGGCGGTGCAGTGACGCCGCAGCCACTACCGTGTGTCATCCTATTCCACCGAACAGGGCCCACGCGCGGCGATTTTTTGTCTAATGACGCCGGTTGGTGCGGCTTTGCGGTGCATCGATCCGGGTGCCGGCGCGCACCGGAAATTCGGATCGTGGCAAGCGCGGACCGAGGCGGAACGCCGTGTGGCGGGGCGATTCTCGCCATTGCGGCCTGCGCCGGGGCCGCGCTCGACCGGCCGCCGCAGGTCAGTGGGGTCGCGAACCGGTTCTCCGAGCATTTCGGATCATTCGTCGCCGCGGAGAAAGACGCCGTCGGCCTGCAATACTCGGCCATCACGGACGTCGATGAAAAAGGGCGAATACCCTCTGAGGGTAAGGCCCAGAGATTGCACCAGGTCAAGGGCCTCTTGGACGAGCATGCCGCCCTCGTACAAAGGCACGAAGGTCAATTCGAGTTGTACCCCGGTGCAGTGGCGATTGACCGTTGACTCGCCCCCGGCGATCACGTGTTTCTCAAACCCCTGCACGTCGGCCTTGAGAAAGGCCACATCGCCCGGCCGCAGCAGAGCCGGCGCGATCGAATCAAGTCGGCATATCGCCACATCTTCGGTCCCGACATAGTTCGCCTCGGGATAGACATCCCGATGGCTTTTCAGCATGGGTAGCAAGGAACTACTGGCACCCGCGTTGCCGGCGACGTTCATCTCGATCGTCCCGTCATGATCGCCGAGCGCACACTGCCGGCAATCCCAAAGCGGATCACCCGATGCCGCGCGTTCCAAAACGGCGAACGGCCCGGACAGCGGTTCGAAAGAGATTATGCGGCCCTCGAAGCCGGCCGCACGGAGACCGGCAGCGTATTGTCCTGAATTGGCGCCGACATCAAACACGACGTTCACCCGGCGGCATTGGAGTTCACTCACCAGAGTGCGGTTCCAGTCGGATTCGGTAAAATGGCGTCTCACCGCGATATCGGGACCATTCGCGATCCAATACACCGGGCAACGCTAACACGCCATCAGTGCCGGCCCGGCGCATCGGCCACAACACGGGCTCAGCCCGAAACCGGCTAGGCTAGCCGGCAGTGAAACTCGACATACATCTTCAGACCCATTCCGACATAAGCGTGCACGGGCCGCATCGATACGTCGGCGCCCCGAAAAGCGAAATTATGCTGCGGTGCGCGCGATCGCTCGTGACATCGATCAATCAAGCCGACGGGGACATCGTTTTGCGTGTCTTCGATGACCACTCCTCGGCCGAGACCGTCTCGGTTCTGCGCCGGATACTTTCGACATGCACCTACCCGGTTGAATTCGTCGCGCTCGAGGACCGGGGCTACAACGCATCCTGTCTGGCATCGTTTTCCCGGGCGCGCGAGGATGCTCGCGAGGTGGTCTATTTCGTCGAGGACGATTACCTGCATTCGCCTTCGGCCATCGAGGAGATGCTGGCAGCGCACGCGTTGTTCAAGGACAAGCTCGGCGGGCGGGAAGTGGCGCTGCATCCGTACGACGATCCCAAGAATTATTGGAGCATGATATTCAGTCGCGAGGATTGTCGCGTGGTGTACGGCACGAAAAGGCATTGGCGTACCAATACGCACACCACGAATACCTGCTGGGTTGAAGCCGGGACGTTGCGGAGAAATTGGGAGCTTTTCGACCGGCTCGGGCGATACTCGAGCACGCCCTACGGCGTGGCGAATCACATCTTCGAAGCTTCGACGATCAACGTGATCTGGCGGGAGCAGGTGACACTTTTCACCCCGATACCTTCGCTGGCGCTGCACCTTCAATACGAAGAGCACAAGGACCCGTACCTGGACTGGGAAGAATGGTGGAACTCGGCGGCCTATTGATCCTTTGGCCGTCACGCGTCGCGGGACTCGAACAGCGCACAGTAACCTCGCTGATCTGCCGACTTGAATTGCCTGTACAGCTTGAATCTGAGGTCGCCGTCTCGCATCCGGGTGAGGAACCGTTCGAGCCCGCGCAGGAGGTCGTCGTACTGCTCTCCGAGCACCCCGAGGTGCGATGCGCCGCGTTCTGATCGGTTTGTGTGCAAGATCCGCAGCGTCAGGACGGAAAGTCGGTCGACGATTGTGCCGGGGGTTTCCGTGTGCAGCGCGGCGCTGCGGTTGGGATTGAGACGAGCGAGCAGGGCGGCGTCGATGTCTTCGATGGCCGCGTTGCGCCGGGCGTTGAGGTCGTCGATGCAACGTTTCCGGCGAGCCACCTCGTCGTCGCCGGCACCGGGCCGGCGAACGGCGTCTTCGTGATGCCACAAGCCGAAGTTCATCGCGTGCAGGTGCAGGGCTTTGGCGGCGATGCTGCCGTCATCGGCGGCGGTGGCGGGGTCGGCGCCATGCCAGGACAGCGCGGTGTCGTGGAACTGCCGCACCGCGGACAATAGCTCCGCGTCGGGCGAATCGTCTTGTACGCCAGCGGGTGCGCCGTCGCGAAGTCGCGCCGCGGTATAGACGTGCTCTTCGGCCAGCTCCTCCATCGCGCTGAGCACCCGTTCCACGGTGATGTCCAGCATGCTGTCCGCATCGATGTGCCGGTGCGGCGCGAACCGGAAACCCCACGTCGCCGACTGCGTCGCGCCGAAGAGCCCGACCCCCGGCACGCGGGCCAAATCGGCCGCATGCAGCATCGAGGAGTCGATCCCCACGAAAAGATCGGCCTCGGCGACCAGGCCCATGGTGAGGTCGAGCGGCGCCCCGAGATGGGGAAAGACACGGTCGCGCTCACGCCCGACGTTGAGCTCCTCATGCCCCATCCCCACGACCCAGGCCACGAAATCGCGATGGCGTGACAAGAACCGGTCCAGCAGTTCGACAAACCGGACAACCGGCCACCGCTTCTTCACCCAGCCGGTATCTGCATGCACCGCAAGGACTTTCGTCCCGCGGGGCAAAGCGGCACGGATCGATCGAACGTCGTGCTGAACCGGCGTTGGGATGGGCACCGGCTGCGCGTAGGTCTCGATCCGCGCCGAAGGATCGAACAGCAGCGCCAACTTGAACGTCAGGTCGGCCGAGTGCGGCACATCGCGCGGCACCACGACGTCGTACGCAACGCCGGTCGGGAAGCCGATGCTCGTCGCGGGTGCGAGACGTTCCAGCAGAGGCCGCAGGAACGCGTTCGAAGGCACCTCCCACGGCACGGCATCGATGAACAGATCGACAGGACCGATCTCGGACACCACGGCGTCATAGTCGAGGGTTCGGTTTGAGGGGGGCCCCAACGAGGGCCCGACCGGCGGCGAGCCCGTGATGTCGACAAGGCGGGAATCCACTTCGCGGAAGCACAGGTCGTGGGCGACCTTCGGGCAGACCAGCGTAAGCGGGGCGGTGAACAGCTCGCCCAACGCGCGCAGGGTCGGCAGCGTGAGCACCGAGTCGCCGATAAGGGTGGAGAAATAAATCGTGGGCGTACGCGCGTGCAGCAACTGGCTCAGCATGCCACGTTCAACCGTGACCGCGTGACCGCCCTGCAGCACCGTCATTTCGCGCAATCCGACCATCCTTCGCCAGAGCTTAGAACCATAAGCCGACCGTGTCGCGTCGCGTTAGCCGGCGGCTTCGGCCCTCACCACGGGTGTACCGGCGAAACCGGTTCGGGCATCGCTTACCCGCGCTCTCCGGCCAGATCCTCCATCGCACCGAGCGCCGCCTCGACGGTGATATCCGCCATCACCGGCATGTCGAGGTGCCGGTGCGGCCCAAACCGGAAGCCCCAGGTCTCGGCCCGCGTCACACCGAACAACCCAACGCCCGGGACCCGAGCCAGGTCGGCGGCATGCAACATGCACGAATCGATCCCCACGAAAAGGTCCGCGCTGGCCACCATGCTCATGGTCAGGTCGAGTGGGAGCCCAAGCCGGGGAATCACCCGGTCGCGCTCACGCCCGACGTTGAGCTCCTCATGCCCCATCCCCACGACCCAGGCCACGAAATCGGGACGGCGCGACAAGAACCGGTCCAGCAGATCGATGAACCTGGTCGCCGGCCAACGTTTTTCCTCCCAATCGGTGTCGGCGTGCACGACGAGCACCTTGACCCCCGCCGGTACGGCCGCGCGGATCGCCCGTGCCTGTTCCTGCACCGATGGTGGGATGGGTACCGGCTGGGCGTAGCTCTCGATTCGCAGCGAAGGGTCGAACAGGCGCGGCAACTTGAACATCAAGTCGGCGTAGTGGACCTGTTCCCTGGGGACCACGAAGTCGTAGCCATAGTCGGTCGAGAAGCCGATGGTCGTCGTCGGCGCCAGGCGTTCAACCAGAGGCCGAATGACGGTGCTGGACAAGGCGCTCCACGTCAGGGTGTCGATGAAGACATCGACGGCGCCGATCTCCGCCGCCAGGGTTTCGTAATCGCGGGCTCGGGGCAGTGATCCCGGTAAGGGGTGCGGTCCCGCCAGGGGCAATCCTGTGGTGTCCACATGCCGGTCGCTGATCTCGCGGAAGCACAGGTCGAACACCACCTTGGGGCAGATCAGCGTGAGTGGCGAGGTGAACATTTCGGCCAACGCTCTCAGCGCCGGCAACGTCAACAGGGAGTCCCCGATATTGGACACGAAACATGCTGCGGGCGTGCCCGCCCGCAGCAGATCCCTTGGCAGGCCACGCCCGGCGGCTACCGAGTCCGGCCCGGGGATCCTGGGGTTTCGCTCAGAACCGACCATCCTCCGGCAGAGCTTAGACTCTGCCAGCATCCGCGGGACCCGTTCAGTCGTAACCGAACCGCCGCGCAAGGGTTTCAACCTGGCCCCAGACCCGATCGCCGGCGTCGACCCGGTCCCGGATGGTTGGTGCTTGGCGCAAGGGCGAAAGGTTGCCGACCTTCCACGGCAGCGCAACACCGTCTCGCGAGAACTGGTGGTCGCCGACGGTTTCGGGCGCTGAATGGGCGAGCGAAACGGCGCTGTCGGAGAAGGTGAGGCTCCACCGGTGCAGGGCCGCGTCGAGCGTCGCCGTCGGCCGCCCCGCGAAGTCCTCGTAACGCAGGACGACCAAATCGGCGTCGTCGGCCTCGAGCGGCTCCAAGCTGCTTTGCACCAGCGCCAGCGCTTCGGCGACCGAATCCTTGATCCAGAAGTCCATCGGTGTCCGGTATGGCGATTCCCGATGCACCAGACAGGAATTCACGACCTCTCGGGGATCGCGCAGGACGAAGAGCACCGCGGCCTCCGGAAAGCTGCGCTGGAGGGCCGCCAGCTGGGTCGCGTACCTGGGGTTCTTTTCGCCCCAGATGACGCCCGGGCCGGCGATCTCGCCCATCAACGTACGCAGGACCAGTGCCGGGTCGGCCGTTTCCCCTGCGCGACGCCGGTAGTCCTGGTAGACGCCTCGTTCCAACAAAAACGCTTGCAGCGTGCCGATCACCGACTCGCCGTACCTGCCGACCTGGAGCAGATCGATCTCGTCGAAAATCTTGATGTTGCCGTGGTGGTTGAGGAACTGGGTCACCATGGTCATCCCGGATCGTGGTGGCCCCGTGACGAACAGTTGCACGGCCGTCTCCCGCGTGGGTGTCAGGCGCGCATCAAACAGCGTCGCCGGTCGTGGAGCTACTCAGCTCATGCCCACGGTGTTTTGCAGCGAGCCGAGAATGTCGGTGAGGTTGGCGACCAGTTGCGCTTGCTGAGCTTGGATGGCTTCGGTCGCGCCGGCTTGCGCGTTGGCCAGCGCCTCGTTGATGCGCCGCTGCACCGTTTCGGCGCCCAGCCGCAGCAGCCCGTCTTCGATATGCACGTCGACGAGGCACCGATGCCCGTTGATGGTCACTTCCACGGTTTCCGTCTCGTCCGATGCCGTGAATGATTCGGTGTTCGTAAGGTGCATCTGGTCCTCGAGGGCCTTGTTGAACCGCTCGAACTGCGCCAACGTCTCTGTAACCTGCGGGTGTGGTTCCCTGCTAGTCATGTGCGAGGTTCCTTCAATCTCGGGGACGCCTGGCTGCGTGGCCGATTACCAATATGGCCTCGCTCCACCACAGGCCCTCAGTCTAGGGTGACCCGGCGCCGGTCAGTGACGGCTTTTTGGCTTGTTGCCCGCCGCACACCCTGGCCGTTTGTCCGATGAAACCCGGAGTTTGCCGGCCGTTTCCCTAGCGGGGCAGCGCGCTCTGGTAGCGACTCTCCTCGGGCGGCGATACCGGTCGGATGGGGAGCTGGCGATGCCTCGGAGTGCTGATCACGTTGTGGCGCAGGCTCACCCGCGCCACCCCCGGGTGACGCCCGAGATAGGTTGTCGCGTGGGGCCACGCCACCTTCGATTCCGACCCCACGTGGGCACCGATCAACCCGGCGAACTCGGCGAAACGCGGCCCGAGGGTGACGCTGCCGCCCGCGGCGGTGGCCCGCACCGCGAATTGCATGAATGCGCGTGCATCACCGAAATTGATGCTCGTGTCGACGTCGTCGAACGGCATGTACACCGGATACTGGTTCGCCGTCTCGCCCACCAGGACGCCCGCCGACCCGATCGGGAGCTGATAGTGCCGGTCGGGGACCAGGGACGGGCCGTGCAGCGCGGCCCGCTGGTTCCCGGACAGGCGGGTGAATCCCCGCGGCTTCTTCGGCGACTCCGAGGTGGTCAGCAGCACCGTCGACTGCGGTGTGCTGCCGGGCACCACCCGGACCCGGGTGATGGTGTGGTCGGCGTGCACCGACCACCACACGTCCGGGCCTCCGATCGCGGTGTAGGCCGCGGTGAAGTTGTTGCTCCCCTTGATCTTTGACCAGCGCTCGCGCTCGAAGCTGATCTCGGTGGCGTGGTCGTAATCATCGAAGCTGCGTCCACAGACGGCGTCGACGCCGTGCCCGGCGAGCTGGTCGGCGATACGCGTCGCCGACGACACCAGGTAGCGGATCAGCCCAGCGACTCCATGGTCGCGCCGCTGCGCCGAGCGGCGGGTGCGCTGCGGCTCGGCGCGCAGCATGATCCAGGTCCGCCGGTGTGCTGGAGCCGGGTCGGTGCCGGTCACCTGCTGGTAGAGGCTGAGCAGTTCGGCCGACGCCGGCTTACCGGTCCGGTAGCCGGCCGAGACGATGTCGGCCTCCAGGTCGGGGCAGTTGATCTCCAACAGTTGCTCGAGCAGCCGGGTGTCCACCACGTCGTCGGTGTGCGCATGCCCGTCGACGATGACCGTCGGCGTGAACGGTCGGGGGATGAGTTCGATGACGGCGACCAGGACTTCGCCCTCCCAGCGCACGGCCACATGTTCTCCCGGCTGCACGGTGGCGCCGACGGCCGGCTCGGAGGGAACGTCGGGCTCCCTGCGGCGCCGCACCAGCCAGGAGCATGCAGTACCGATCCAACCGGTCAGCCGGTGACCGCGGAACGTCACCAAGGCGACCACCGCGGCCACCGCCACCAGAGTGGGCCCCGCCCATTCGTAGCGGGTTCCCATGAACAAGAGGATGCACAGCGGCGCGATCGCCGCGAACCACAATGCGTGGCCGCTGGAGAACCGTAACCGGAACGCCCTCATGGGATTCAGCGCCTTCGCAGGGCTTGTCTGGTCAGGGTAGCCAGCCCCAACGCGACCAGCAGGCTGAAGATGCCCGCGACGACGGCGGTGATGGGCCCGTGATCAGGCGGCGGCACAGGGGCCGGGGGCTGAATCCGGTTGACAATCAACGGGCTAGCCGCCGGGGCGCCGGCCGGGATAGCCCACGTGAGTGCCGCGAATGCATCGACGGTGCCCGCCCCGACAGCGTCGTCGACGCCGCCGCCGGGGTGGCGCGCGGTGGCCGTGATCCGGTTGATGACCTGCGCCGGCGCCAACTCAGGGAACCTCTGCCGAAGCAGCGCCGCGAGCCCGGAGATATACGCGGCGGCAAACGAAGTCCCGGCGATCGGCACCGGACCGTCCTTGCCGGGCAGCGCGTCGACCGGCTCGCCGTCAGGACCGAGCGCGACGATGTTCTCCGCCGGCGCCGCCGCACCCACCCACGGGCCGTGCATCGAGAAGGGGCTCGGCGCGCCGTTCTGGCCGACACCGCCCACGGTCAGCACCAACGGCGCGTACCACGCCGGTGTGACGATGGTTTGCACCTGCTGCCAGCCGCGGGGGTCGTTCGGCATGGCCGGGTCGGGCGGTGGGTTCTGCGCGCAGTCGCCACCGGTGTTGCCTGCCGCGACGACCACCACGATGTTCTTGACGTTGACCGCGTAATTGAGGGCCGCACCCAAAGTGGATTCGTCGACCGGCTTTCTCACCTTGAAACAGGCCGCTTCGCTGATGTTGATCACGTTGGCGCCCAAGTTGGCGGCATGCACCACCGCCCGGGCCAGGCTGCGGACGGATCCGGCCGCCGGCGAGGCGTTGGGGTCGTTCTGGTTGGCCTGGTTGTCCTTCGGCTCGTAGGCCTCCGACGTCTGGCGCAGCGAGATCAGCCGGGCATCCGGTGCGACGCCGACGAATCCGTCGGTCAGCGCGGGCCGGCCGGCGATGATCGACGCGATCAGCGTCCCGTGCGCATCGCAATCGGTGAGCCCGTCGCCGTCGGCAACGACGAAGTCGCCACCCGGCTCGGCGGGGACCCGAGGCGAGGGATCCACCCCGGTGTCGATGACCGCCACCGTGACGCCGGCGCCGGTCGCGAACCGGTGTGCCGCGCCGACGCCCAGGTACGCGTCGGACCACGTCGGGTCGTGAAAGTTGGTTCCCGGCAAGGTCAATGGTGCCTTGCAGACGCGGCGCTGTTCGAGTGGTTGGTCAGGTCCCGTCGTGTCCGGCGGCATCGCGGCCGGGTCGATCGAGGGCGGGGCGACCGCCGACGCGGGGGGCGCGGTGAACAGCACGATCGTCAGGGTCACCGTGATCAGCCAGATACGGTGCACCGCCGGACACTCCATTTCGATCAGCCGCGGCGCCGGTCCTGCCCGCCGACTATTCGTGAGCAGTATTCGCGGACGTGGCGCCGCCTGCATCTTAAGCATGCCCGGCCGCGTCGATGACGCGTTTCCTCCAGAGTGCGCCAGGTTACGTCCGGCGGCGCCGGGAACCCCCCAAAGAGCCGCCGCGGCACGCTTTTCCCCGCGCGGGCGAAATGTGAACGGCACCGGAACGGCGGATGTCCACCGGTCGTCGAATGGGTGGTGATTACCAGACGATGGCCGCCATGTCACGGTTGTCCGAACACACGCTGCGCACCGCGGCCCCGATGTCGGGGGCGGTGATGATCTGCTGATCCTCGACCGTCACCTCCTGGCCGGCGCGCTTTTGTGCGACCACCCGGGTGTCCCGGAATCCCTCCGCGCGTTCGATGACGTTGCGGGCGAACCGGCCGTTCTGCATGGCGTCGATGCCGTGCCGCCCGCCGGGCGTCGTGTAATTACGGATGGTGGTGGCCGCGTCCAGGAACGCCTCCCGCGCGGCGTCGTCGAGCTTGCTGGCGCGCGGCGCCGCGTAGCGCTGCCCGATCTCGACGATCTCGGCCGGCGAATACGACTCGAACCGCAGCTTGCGGTTGAACCGGCCCGCCAAACCCGGGTTCACGGTGAGGAATTCGTCCACCTGGTCCTCGTAGCCCGCACCGATGAAGCAGAAGTCGAAGCGGTGCGTTTCCAGCGCGACGAGGAGCTGGTTGACGGCCTCCATGCCGATCATGTCGGGCGTGCCGTCCTGGTGCCGCTCGACCAGGGTATAGAACTCGTCCATGAAAATGATTCGCCCGAGCGACTTTTCGATCAGCTCGTTGGTCTTGGGTCCCGACTCCCCGATGTAGTGGCCGCAGAAGTCCGACCGGCGGACCTCGCGGATTTCGGGGTGACGCACGATCCCCATGCCGGCGTAGATCTTGCCCAGCGCCTCGGCGGTGGTGGTCTTACCGGTGCCTGGCGGACCCACCAGCAGCATGTGGTTGGTCTGTCCCTCCACCGGTAGGCCGTGCTCGAGGCGCATCATCCGCACTTCGAGCTGGTCTTCGAGCGCCGACACGGCCTGCTTCACCGCCGCCAGCCCGACCTGCTTGGCGAGCAGGGCGCGGCCCTCGGCGAGCAGCTCGGCGCGCCGCCCGGCGGTGGCGTCGTCGTCGAGCTGGTCGCGGCTCTTGGCCGTCGACGCGTCCCAGCGATCGGTGCGGCTGGCGATGGTTTCCTCGTCGGTGACGACCAGGTGCAGGTTGGGGTCGGCCAACGCCGCCTTCGCCGCCTCGGTCAGGACGCCGTTGATGGTCGCCTTGGACAGCCAGACCTGAGCCTTGTCCTCCTCGCGCAGCTGGCGGTGCACCATCCCGCGGACATAGGCCAGGTCAGCGACCAGTAGCGGGATGTCGGCCGGCCCGATCGAGGCGGTCAGCACGTCGGCGTCGAAGCGGCCGGAGGCGTTGGTTTGCCCGATCACGTCGACGCGGTCGAGCCAGTCCAGCGCGACCCTGCCCTGCCCGAGGTGCGCGGCGGCGTGGGCCGCCAGCGCGCAGATCGACGCCGTCACGGCCGACATGATGATGGCCTGCGGGGGCAGCTCTTCTGCGGCCGCCAGCAACACGTCCGACCAGCGCTGCGTGGTGTACATCAGGAACGCCCGGGCCAGCTGGTGCCATTGGTAGTTGGCCCACGAATCCAGCAGGTCGCGATTGGCGAGCAGCCGGTCGGCCTCGGCGTATTCGCCGGAGATGGTCAGCGCCGACGACAACGCCAGCCCCACCTGGGATGCGTCGGTCACCGTGATCCCGATGTACGGGCCCAACTGGATCTCCGCCGCCAGCGTCTGCCCGATGCGCGTCGTCTCGCGGTGCAGCCATTCGCTGGTGGCGTAGAGCTTCTTCAGCGACGCCAGGTCGTTGTCGCCGCACGCGATGCGGCCCAGCCACGCGTCGGCCATCGACGGGTCGGCGTCGGTGGCGGCGACGAATTCGGGTAGCGCCGCCGCCCGGCCCTGCCTGCTCTTGACGGCCATGGCCCGGTCGAAATGCCTGCGGGCAGTTTGTAGATCACCCATCGTGTGCGCTCATGGAACTATGCCTCAAACTCGTTGACGTCTTAGGTAATCGACATGGTGACCGGCTCGAGACTCACGTAGCGGTTCTCGGCGCGGAACATGTCCATCTCGACGAGCCAGTCCTTGCCCGCCGCGCTGACCCGCACCATTGCGGGGCCGACCTGTTCGATGATCACCTCGAAGTTGTGCCGGTGCCCTTCGGGCAGCCTGGTGCCCGAGGGCGCGATGGTGATCACGGTCGCGGGTCGGGGGGTGGGCGAGATCGGAGCGACGTGCTCCACGACGCTGACGGTGGTGCGCGGCGCGGGCCGTACGGTGCTGACGACGCTGATCTCGGGCATCCGCACGGTGGCCCAGCGCGTCGTGTCGCGGGTGTGCACGCAGACCCGCTCGCCGGCGCCGGCGGTGCGGATCACGATGCGCTTGGCGACCGGGTCGTCGGCGGCCACGAAAACCCTTGACAGCTCGCCGGCATCGGTGACGGGGATCATGAGCCGGTCGCCGTTGCTCAGCTTGCCGATCAGCACTCCCGACGGGCCGATCTCGGTGAGCAGGTGCTCGGGCAGCGGGCTCGGGTGCAGCGCCCGCAGGTGGGGCCGCGGTCCGCACATGTTGGCCGCGGCGGCGGCGGCCTGTTCCCCGTTGAGCCGTCGCAGGATCACGCTGGGCGGGGTGGGAGCCGGTGTGGGTGTGCGCACGGTGATGGTCGCGGTGCAGGTCGCGTCCGGGTACACGGTCACGTTCTGGATGACCTCGTCGACGCGCAGCGTCCACGCCTGCGACAGGACGCGCGAGTTGATCGCCTTGGCCGGGTACGCGTAGGTGGTCATCCAGCCGCCCTCGCCGCGGATGGCCTTCCATCTCTGCGTGTCCCCCTCGATCGCGTCACATCCCAGCCTGCGGTCGAGCTCCGAGAGGTCGGTGGCGTTGGCCACCCTGGCCCGCAGCCCCTGGCAGCGCAGCAGCCCCGCGATGCGCTGTGCCGCCGAAATGGCCGCGGCGCCAACGGTCGTGCGCCAGCGGAGCGCTTGCGTGTTGTCGATGATCGACACCCGCATGATCAACCAGGTTTCGCGCCGGCCCGCGTACGGCGGGGTGCCGATCTCCGAGTCATACACCCGCGGATAGTCGCCGATGGTGCCGTGCCGGGAGCCGAGTGAGACGACGCTGATCGAGTCGAGCGTCAAACCCAGCGCCTGGTGCATCATCGGCACCAATTCGACGACGTCGATGACGTTGTCGGTCTCCACGGTCACCGAACCGGTCACCGTGGTGGCCTGGTGCGCCCTGCCCAGCAACTGCACGGCCACCACCGCGACACCGTCCTGCACCCGGACGCCACCGCCGGATCGATTGTTGGCCACGGTCAGTGGAGCGTCCCACGTGATCGGGCGGCGGCCGCGGCGCCACAACACCAGCCATGACCACGCGGGCTGGCCCCACCACCGGACGAACACCACGGCGATGCCGATCACCACGGCGATCGCGGCGGCGATGTAGCCGCCCGCAGCCCAACTCGCCACCGCGAGCAGGAACACCACCCACACCCCGACGACCCGCCGGTTGCTGCCGCGGCTGAACCCGGTCAGCGTGGGCCTCACCGCGTCCTCCTGAGCCGCGCCGCGATGGCGGCCACGAGCACGCCGGCGGCCACCGCCCCGACGAACCCGATCGCGATGTTGCGGGCCCGGTGGTCCGGCGGCGGGGGTGGCGGGGCGGGCCTGATGACCCGGGTTTGCGCGCCGGGGGGCATCCGGTCACCCGGCGGGATGTTGAACGTCAGCGCCGCAACCGGATCGACCAACCCGTAGCCGACTTTGTTGTCGACTCCCGCGGGCGGATTGTGCGCTGACTGCACGATCCGGTTGATCACCTGGTGCGCGCTGAGGTCCGGGAATTTCGCCCGCACCAGGGCCGCCACGCCGCTGACGTAGGCGGCCGAGAAGCTGGTGCCCCAGAACGGCATGTTCTTTTCGCCCGGCCTCGACGGCGGGTAGGCGTTGACCGGCCCGCCCCCTTGCGGGGAGAGACCCATGATGTGGGTGCCCGGCGCCGCGACACCCACCCAGGGGCCGGTCATGCTCTTGTCGAGCGCGGCGCCCGTGGCATCGACCGCGCCGACCGACAGGACGTAGTCGGAAAACCATGACGGTGAGGAGACGACCTTGACCTGATGCCAGTCCCGGGGATCCGACGGATCCAGCGGGTCGTACATCGGGTTGTTGTTGCAGCCGGCTTCCCCGTCGTTTCCGGCGGCGGCCACGACCACCGCGTCCTTGACCGTGGCGGCGTACCACAGCGCCGCGCCCAGTGCGCGTTGGTCGGCGGGCGCCGACGCCGGCAGGCAGGCGGTGACCGAGATGTTGATGACCTTCGCGCCCATGTTGGCCGCGTGGACCACCGCGCGGGCGACCGTGTTGAGTGTGCCGGCCTTGACCTTCTCGTCGGAGTTGGGGTCCCCCGGCCCTGGATTGACCGGCTCAAAGGCCCTGGACGACTGGCGGATTGAAATGATGGTCGCGTTCGGGGCGACCCCGACCACCCCGTCGGGCGCTCCCGGCGGTAGCGGGGGCACCGCGGGTTCGTCCTCGGTCTGCGGATCCGCCGGCCCGTTGGAGGCGGCGGTGGCCCCCCCGCCCTCGGGGGGCGGCGGCGGGGGCGGCGGCGGAATCACCTGGGTGATCGTCACCGGCGGGGGCGGTGGCGGGGGCGCCACCGGCGGCGGCACCTCCACGGGTGGCGGCGGCGCGCCGATGGCCGGTGGCGGTCCGGCCGGCGGAGGGAAAGCCGGCGTCGAGGGCATCGGCCGTGGCATGGGCAGAACCCCTTGCGGCGCAGCGGCGATGATCGAGCCGACGATCGTGCCGTGCGCGTCGCAGTCGGACAGGCCGTCCTCGCCCATGATGTAGTCGCCGCCGGGCACGGCGGGCAGCCGCGGGTTGGGTGAAATACCGGTGTCGATCACCGCCACCGGTACCCCGTTGCCGGTGCTGTATTGCCATGCCTTGCTGATGTTGAGCAGGTTGAAGCCCGGGGCCAGCTGCGCCACGTCGGGGTTGCGCACGGTGATCGGCGTCGAGCAGCTGTTGGCGCGGCGCATCGGTTGGTCCGATCGGGGCGGTCCATCCGGCGGCACCAATCCCGGATCCACCTGCGGCGGCGTGATGGCTTGGGCGGCAGGGACATTCGCAGCCAGCGCGACGAGGGTGACGGCCGCGGTCATCGCCGCGACCCGTTTCAGTGGCGAATCCACGTGAAGAGCCCTCCCAGGGCCGCCGCCGCCGGCAGCAAGACGATGAACGCCAACACCTCCACCCATTCCACGGTCAGCCGGATGAACGGCCGGAACCGCACCGTGGGCACCAGCAGTGCCGCGGCCAAACCGCATGCGGCGAAGGCGGCGATGGCTACCGCGGGCCACAGCAGGCCGCTTGCAACGTCTTTCGGCTCGGCGAGAGCGTATTTGAGCACTCCCGCGCATACCGCGGCCGAGGCGCCGCAGGCGAGCGCGACGGCCTGATACTTGGCGGCGAATCCGCGGCCCTGGGTGATGAAGATGCCCACCACCAGCCCGGCCACCACCAGCGCCAACCAGGCCCACGTACGTCCGGGCGCCAGCACTCCCCACACGGCGGCGGGCAAGACGATCGACACCCCGACGCATACCCCGACCTGGACCGCGTTGACCAGCCGGGCCGATGCGGCGATCGCCGCGCCGCGCGCCGTGATGTCGGTCAATTCGTTGTCCTCGTCCTCGGACTCGTCCTCGCTGACCGGGGAGACGGTGTCGACGGGCATCCCCTCGCGACGCGCGAACAGGTCGCGCCCGGTGATCGATCCGAAGTGCGGCGGCCGCACCCGCGCCACCCACAACGCGATCAGCGGGGTCATCCTGACCAGGATCAACAGTCCGACCAGCACGCAGATGGCCAGGACCTGCGGCGAGGCCGGCCGGAACATCCGGACGACGGCGACCGCGGCGAGGATGCCGCACACCGTCACCACCGCCGTGACGACCGCGGTCTGCCAGCGCTTGCGCGTCGTCACACCGATGGCGATGGCCCCCAAAATCACGATCACCAGGCCGATCACCGCGTGGGCCGCGCCGAGCGAACCCGGCGGCGCGCAGGCGCCCGCCACCGCCAGCAACACGACGGCCAGCCAGCCGAACCCGCTGAACATGTCGCGCCGCTCGCGCCAACCCCACCAGACGACGAAGGTCGCGACCGTCAGCAGGATCCCGACGGCGCCGGCCACCGCCGCCGGGACCGGGCCGTCGGTGAACGTCCGCGCGCGCAGCGTGAGGGCCACGATCACCGCGGCCGCCATCGCGATGATGGCGATTGCGGTGTGGGCGGCCGTCAGGGGCGTCACCGGGGCGAACATCCGGTCGCCCCCGTCCCGCCCCAGCCACTTGCCCATGGCCGCCAAGCCGGTCGACAGCGACTCATACTGCGGTTCGAAGGACTCGCCGGCTACCCGGGGCACCAGCACCAGGGTGTCGCCGTCCTGCACGCCCAGCTCGTCCAGGCTCTTGTTGATGTCGAGCCGGACGCCGTTGATCTTGTGCAGTTCGTAGCTGCCCGCCGGCAGCGTAATGCCGTCAAATCCTTTGCGCTTCAGGTCGGCGTCGAAAAGCTCGACCATTCCCTCGAAGAATCCCTCCACCGGAATTCCGGCGGGGAACACTTGCGAGCACAGATGCTTCTCGTAGGAAATATTGACCGCACAGCGCGCCGGGAAGGCGACCTTATGCGCTGATGTCACGGCGCCGTCCGCTCCGCATCCGGAATGTATTTGTCGGCCAAGCCGGCGGTGATTTCAAAAAGCCGCAACCGCGTCTTTTTCTTCAATTCATGAACCGTGTCGATGAGCCCGCCTTTGGCCAAGTGCGGATCGAACGGCATCTCTTCGACGGTCGCGCCGACTTTGCTGAACCGCTCGGTCAGGTAAGCCAGCGCATCCTTGTCGGTGATCTGGTCGGTGTGGTTGATGATCACGGTGCTGCGCGAGACCAGCTCGTGGTAGCCCTGCGACCTCAGGTAGTCCACGGCCCGCAGCACCGGCCGCGACCGGTCCGCGGTGATGCCGGAGACGAACACCAGGGTGTCGGTGTTCTCCAGGACCGGCTTCATCACCTCGTGCTCCAAATCCGGCGACGTGTCGACGATCATCACCGTGTGGGTTCGCCGCAGCCTCGACAGGACGCCGGAGAACATCGCCGGCACCAGCGGGCGGGGCTGATCCGACGTGCGGTTTCCGGCCAACACGTCGAGGCCTATCGGGTTCTGCCCCAAGTGTTCACGGATGTCCGCGTAACCCTGGACGTCGGTGTCGTTGATGATGGCGGTGTAGTCGCCCGGCGGCGACTCGTCGATGCGGTCGGCCAGCGTGCCGAAACCCGGGACCGCGTCGATCGCAATCACGTTCTGCGGGCGGCACTCTCGGAACACCCCGCCGATGCAGGCGACCATCGTCGAAACGCCGACCCCGCCCTTGCCGGAGACGACCGTGATGACGTACTGCCGCCGGATATGCCGTCGGATGCGGTTCTGCAAGTCCCGGTAGTGCCGCTCGCTGGGCGATTCTCCGGGGTTAATTTTTTTAAAAGAGATGACGTAGATGAATTTCCGCCAACCGGAGCCCGGAGGAATCTTTCGAGGCGCGGCCAGATCGGTAATGCGCATGGTGTCGGATACCGAATCCGGGAAGTTGCGGCCCCCTGACGGTTCCCCCCGTCTGAGCGCCCCTTCGTCCGGCATATTCGGGTTATTCCAAGGGCTCGTCACGTCGCGATGCTAACACGCTTGGCGATACCGCGTTTACCGATCAACAAACCCCTACAAGTGCGTAAGCGCTTGCTATTCCACGGCATTGGTTAACCGACTTATCTTGGGTCAGTTGAGAATCCGGCTCCGGTCAGACCACGCGCCGATACGAGTACCACTCCTCACCGGCGGGCAGCCGGCGGATGAGCCGCTGCACCGCGCCACTGATGTCGCTGCGCGACCCCGGCGAGACGATCTGATAGCGCCGCTGCCCCGAAGTCACGTTCTCCACGCAGACGCGGCCCGCCGGGGTGTCGATGATGGACACGGTCGAATCGCCGACGGCGATCCGCGCCATCTCGTCCGGTCCCACCCCGGCCTGCAGGCCCACGATGGCCGCGTGCGCGGAACGCGCCGGATCGGCCGCCATCATGACGATCTGGAGCTGGTCGACGTCGAGGTTCTGACTGAGCAGAAACGTCCGCAAGCTGGCGGCGTCGCGCACCGAGGCGAGCAACTGCTCGGTGTCCAAGGTGACCGGCTTCAGCGGCGCCACCTCGGCCACCCCGCACAGCCGCTCGACCTGGCCGACCACCAGATCACTGGCCCCGTTCTCGTTGCTGGCGGTGCCGGCTGGGTAGAGACGGACCAGGTCACCGTGGCGTTCCAAAACCACCCACCAGGAGGCGAATCGGCAAATGGACGCGCGAGTGGCCTCGCGGCCCGGGACCGAGATGGTCACCAGCAGCCCCAGGTCCCGCCGCAACAACACGGTCAGCCACTCGCGGATCATCGGGTCGACGTTGCCGGCGTCGTCGAGGGCGCCGGCGGCCTTCAGCTCCGCCGCCACCGGGTGGCGCAGCGCCCGCTCGGGGGTGTCGAGCCGCGGGAGTAGCGGGCGCAAGCCGAGCTCGGGGCAGGTCTGCTCCACCCCGGTGACCGCCTGCAGCACCCACAAGCCGTCGACCGTCGTTGTCAGCATGTCTCTCCCCTCGGTGGCAGGACACCAGAGGTGGGGCACACACGCTCGGGCGCGCCTGCCCCACCTTCACTGGCCCTCGGCCGGAGTCAGAACAAGCCGGCGATGTGCTGGTCGGTGCTCAGGGCGCCGTCGAGCACGTGCGACGTCGTCTGCCCGTGCTGGCGGATCGTGTCGATGAGGCCCTGCAGCCCCGACAGCATCTGCGCCTGCGCCTCGAAGAAGCCCGACGCCCCGTGCCCGGCGAAGAATTCCTGCAACGCGTTCGTCCGGTTCGAGGTGTCATCGAAAATGCCCTGCAGCTGTCCGGCGCGAGAAGCGACGTCGCTGGCGAAGTCGGCCACCGCTCCGGGGTTGTAAGTAATTGGATCAGACATTGTTAACTTCCTTTCAGAAAACCGGTTATGGAATCACAAATTAGGTGGGCGGGAGTCAGGATCCGCCGTGGCCGAACAGAGCGCTGAAAGCGTGTGAGGAATCAGCCTCGTGACCTTCCATCAGGGCCGCCGCCTGCTTGAGGCCCTCCGCCAGCCGGGTGCCGCCGTTCAGCACCTTGTTCAGGTCGTTTTGCACCTCGATGGCTGTCGCGTGCGACGCCACCACCGCGTCACCGGACCAGGTCGACGGGTTCATCACATTCTCCTGATTGGCCACATATCCCTGGCCGATCCCAATCGCATGTTCCATGTTCGCCTGAATGGCGTTGGAAGTATCGCGCAGCATTTGCGGTGTCACCTTGATTGTCACTGAATTCTCCTTCTCCGGTTGGCCGCCCCCCGTAAATGCCTGGGGCATGGAGCGAAGTGTATGGCGGCTATTTATACCTGTCGATTCACCCTTGGCCGGGCCGGCTTCACACTCTGGTGTCCACTACCCGCACGGTCGCGGGCTGTTCGGATTTGTCTCGGGATCCGCGCTCTCCTCCCGCCCCATGCCCCACCGGCATGCCGCCCATCGGTGTGCCGCCGCCGACCGTCGTGGTCTGCGGACGCATGGCCTCGGCGCCCAACGCCCCGCTCGGCCGCAACCCAACCGGCCTTCCGCTGCCGGCCGGTTCGAACGCACTGACGGGACGGGTGAAACTGGTCGCGGGCATGCCCGCACTGCCCAGCGAGGCGGCCCCGCCGCCGCCCGATGCGCCGACGGCCGACATCTCCGTTGCCGAGACCGCCGACACCCCCGGCGCCGCCCCGCCCATGGCGCCGGGATTGGCGAACATGCCCATCATCGACTGCAGCGGCTGCATCATCTGCATCGGCGCCTGCATCATCTGCATGGGCGCCTGCATCGCCTGCGGGACGGCCCCCATCATCGACTGCACCGGCTCCATGAACGAGCCCGCCTGACTCATGAAGTCCTGTCCGCCCGATGCGGCCTGACCGGCGCTCGAGGTGCCCTGCTGCGCTCCCTGCAGGGCAGAGCGCATGCCGTCGCCGGCCCCGACCTGCGCCGCCGCCTCGCCCACGGCCGCGGCCGCCTGCGCCGGTGCCGCCGGCGACGCGCCCATGGTCGCCACCGGTGGCGCAATGGCAAGGCTTTCGCTCAGCGACGTGAGGATCGCACCGTAGCTCGCCCCGACGGCCGAGTTGTTCGGCCACATCACCCCGAAATACTGGACGTCGAGCGACACGATTCGGGGGGTCAGGGCGCCCAGCACCAGCGGGTTGATCCCGTTGTCGACTCCCCACTCGTCGCGGTTGGCGATGCATTCGGGAGCGGGGCGCATCGTGCCGTACGCCATCTGGTACGCGGAGATCGCGGTGGCAACGACCGGCGGCTTCACATCGACCCAGCCGGCCAGCCCGTGCAGCGACGCGTTGAGCATCGTGACGTTGGCCACCGAAGCCGCCGAGCCGGCGCCCAGCCAGCTGGCTGATGTCGCAGCCGTGTTGATCGCAGACGCGATACCTGAGGCGTGGTGGGTGGCTGCCAGAGCCATCCAGGCGGCCTGGTTGGCCAGGTGAGTGACCACCCCGGCGCCGCCCTTGAGCAGTAGATCGTTTTCCTCAGGTGTACGCGCAGCCCACCCCGGATCGGCCATGCGTACTTTCCCCTTTTAGAGGCTGGTTGCCGCGGTCGCCAGCAGCGCCGCCTGGCGAGCGGCTTCCGTCGCGACGGTCGTGCCCGAGGCCAGTCCCTGCGCCCCGGCGAACAAGCCGCGCTGCGCTGCGTGTTCGGACACCACACCCAGGTAGCTGGCGCCGCAAGCGTTTAGCGCCGCCGCGAACATCGCCGAGTCCGGATCGCCGCCCATCGGCATCGCCCCGAGCAGAGCCGGCGCCGCCGCCGACGCCGCTGATTCCGTTTCGGCGCTGATGGCCGACTCCGCGCTTGCCGATGCCAGAACCGCCTCTGGCTGCATCGACATCGTCATGATTTCCCTCCGATTGCTCAGCGTCATAAAGACGGGCTTGGCGCATCAGTCTAGTGCGATCCGACGGTTCGCGTATTCACTCGCTCCTCCCGGGCTGCGCCCGGAAATTACGTGTTTGTTCTGGTCAGCCGTATTCCCGTTCCGGGTCATCCGTCAAACAACCTCCTGTGCCACTGCAGACACTGTGGTCACGGGTTCACGGGCGAAAGCTTCAGTGTGCGTGGGTCATGCAAATACCTGGCAGTTATGGCCAACGTAAACCGTGGTCGAACAAGGGATCTCCGCCGCGCATATTGTTGCCGATTCAAAGACGAATTGACCGGGCCTTGGCAGCAATTTTCCGCTGCGTTAATAGCGGCCGAAAGCTACGCCGGGCCGCGGCCGTCGCCGGCCAGATTGAGCAACAGCCGGGTGCCACCGAGCGGGCTGGTCTGCAACGCCGCTGTGCCGCCGTGCAATTCGGCCTGCTGGGCGACCAGGGCGAGCCCCAGACCGGAGCCCGAGCGCGACGCCGTCGACCCGCGGGTGAAGCGCTCGAAGACGGTGGCGCGCTCGGATTCCGGGACGCCGGTGCCGTCGTCGTCGATCGCGATCTGGACACCCTCGCTGGAGCTGCTCACGGTGAGCTGGATCTTGCCCGCGTTGCCGTGTTTGACCGCGTTGGCGATGGCGTTGTCGATCACCAGGCGCAACCCCGTGGGCAACCCGACCATCAATACGGTCGGCGACGGCACCAGTGACACCTCAACGTCGGGATAGATCCGCAGCGCGTCGTGGGCGGCGCGGTCCAGCAGCTCGGTGATGTCGAACGGCACGAAATCGTCGACGGTGGTGAGCTCGCCCTGCGCCAGCCGCTCCAGCGCCGTCAGCGTCGCCTCGATGCGGCTCTGGGTGCGGATCACATCGCCGATGACCTCCTGGCGCTGCTCGGGGGGCAGGTCCAGGGTGGACAACACCTCCAGGTTGGTGCGCATGGCCGTCAACGGGGTGCGCAGTTCGTGCGAGGCGACCGCGGCGAAGTCGCGGGCCGACTCGAGCGCGGCCTTGGTGCGCTGCTGTTCGTTACCAATGCGCGCGAGCATGCCCTCGACCGCCTCCGCGATCTCCACGGCTTCGCGCACCCCGCGGACCTGGACCTCATCGGGGCTGGACTGGGCGTTGATGGCGCGGGCCTGCTGGGCCAGCAGCAGGAACGGGTTCACCATGATCAGCGAGATCACCCAGCCGACCACCACGGTGCCGCCGATGACGCTGGCGCAGATCAGCAGCACCCGCAGGTGCAGCTCGTTGATCCTGTGCTGGGCCTCGGCCAGCGGCGCGGCCAGCGCGATCGAGGCGGGGCCCGCGGAGAAGGTGCGGACGCGGTACTGCACCCCGTCGATGGTGGTGTTCGCATACCCGTTGGGCAGCTTGGGCAGCACGAGGTTGCTTGGCACCGAGACCGTCTGGTCGCCGATGCGAGCGGTGCGCACCAGGTTGCCGTCCGGCATGGGTTGGTCGGGGCTGGCGTGCTGCACATTGTTGAGCAGCGAGTTGATGTCGCCCAGGCTGCTGACCGAGTCCAGCCGACGGTCGAGCTGGCTGTACTGGTCGTTGGTGACCCCCACCCACACCCAGGTGCCCAACAGGACGACGAGGGTGATGACCGACAGCGCGGCGACGACGACGATGGTGCGCAGCGACAACACCCGCATGGGCAGCTGCACGTGCGGTAACACGCGAATGTCACGCTCCTCTGTGCGGTTCGTGGCACCGGGCCGGCGACGCGCCGACCACCTGACCACCACCCTCACACCGATACCGGTTCGCCGCGTCCAGGCGCCGTGGCGTTTTGCAGAGAATCTAGCGCCCGGCGTTGAACTCCCGTCCCGGCGACCGGCAACATTTGGCCGCGGGGGAGGTGAGTGAGTACTCTCTCACCATGCTCGCCTCTGGACGCGATCGGCTGCTGGCCGCGGCGCTCAGGCTCTTCGCCGAGAAGGGCTACGCGGCGACGTCGGTGGCCGACATTCAGCGGGCCTCGGGCCTGGCGCCCGGATCGGGCGCGCTGTACAAGCACTTCGGGTCCAAACGCGAGCTGCTCGAGGCCGCGGTCGCGTACCGGATCGACAGCATCGTGGCGGCGCGGGAGGAATACGACGCCGGGCAGCCCGGCAGCGTCGAACAGGCGGTGCGCACCGCCGGCCAGCTGATCTGGAGCAACCTCAAGCAGAGCGAGGACCTGCTCAAGGTCATGCTGCGTGAGCCCGAGGAGCTCGGTGACCTGGACGAGAAGACCTGGCAGGTCATCACCGACAACGCCTACCAGCGGTTCGCCGACGAACTGGCGGCGTCGAATCGCGCCGGCCGCACCCGCATCCCGGACCCGGAGGCGGCCGCCGCCGTCGCGATCGGATCGTTGTCCTACGCCGCGACGTTGCAGGCGCTGACCGGCCGGTTGCCCGGCAACATCGACGAGGAGCGCTACTTCGAGGCGTGGGTCAGCCAGACCGTCAGTGTCCTCTCGCAATACGGAACACGTTGAACAACACAACCTTTCAGGAGTAGAACCGTGAGTTTTTCGTTGCAGCTGACCGACGACGTCATCGAGGTGCGCGACTGGGTGCACAAGTTCGCCGCCGACGTCATCCGCCCCGCCGCGTCCGAATGGGATGAACGGGAGGAGACCCCCTGGCCGGTGATCGCCGAGGCCGCGAAGGTGGGCCTGTACTCCCCCGACTTCTTCGCGCAGCAGGCGGCCGAGCCCACGGGCCTGGGCATGCTGACCGCCTTCGAGGAGATGTTCTGGGGCGATGCGGGCATCGCGCTGTCCATCATGGGCACCGGGTTGGCCGCTGCGGCCTTGGCGGGCAACGGAACTCCCGAACAGCTCGGTCGCTGGCTGCCCGAGATGTTCGGCACCGCCGACGAGCCCAAGCTGGGCGCGTTCTGCTCATCCGAGCCCGACGCCGGGTCCGATGTGGGCGCGATCCGCACCCGGGCGCGCTACGACGAGGCCACCCGGGAATGGGTGCTCAACGGCACCAAGACGTGGGCCACCAACGGTGGCATCGCCAACGTGCACATCGTGGTCGCGTCGGTCTATCCCGAGCTCGGGACCCGCGGGCAGGCCACGTTCGTCGTGCCGGCGGGTGTCAGCGGGCTGGCGCAGGGCCAGAAATTCAAGAAGCACGGGATTCGCGCCTCCCACACCGCCGAGGTGGTGCTGGACAACGTGCGCCTGCCCGAGGACCACATCCTCGGCGGCCGCGAGAAGTTCGAGGCGCGAATCGCCCGCGTCAAGTCGGGCGCCTCCGCGCGGAGTCAGGCGGCGATGAAGACCTTCGAGCGCACCCGCCCCACGGTCGGGGCGATGGCCGTCGGTGTCGCGCGTGCCGCCTACGAGTACGCCCTCGACTATGCCTGCCAGCGTGAGCAATTCGGCCGCAAGATCGGTGAGTTTCAAGCCGTGGCGTTCAAGTTGGCGGACATGAGGAGCCGCATCGACGCCGCCCGTCTGTTGGTGTGGCGGGCCGGGTGGATGGCGCGCAACAACCAGTCCTTCGACGCGGCCGAGGGGTCGATGGCCAAACTGGTGGCCAGCGAGACGGCCGTCTATGTCACCGACGAGGCGATCCAGATCCTGGGTGGCAACGGCTACACCCGCGACTATCCCGTGGAGCGCATGCACCGCGACGCCAAGATCTTCACCATCTTCGAGGGCACCAGCGAGATCCAGCGCCTGGTGATCTCGCGGGCGCTGACCGGCTTGCAGATTCGCTAGCGGCCGCATCCCGCGGCCCACCTCCCGGCGGGCACCAGACATGATGGCCGGATGACCACCGAGATCCGGACGCTCGACAGCGAGGATGACCTGCTCGCCGCCGCCAACGTGTTCCGCGTTGCGATGATCGGCTTCCCGCCGCTGCCGGACCTGCCGCCCGGGCAGATCGCCAAGTTGCTCGAACCCGGCCGCACCGTCGGGGCGTTCGTCGGCGGCCAAATCGTCGGCACCGCGGACGCCGTGACCAGCCGAATGACGCTTCCGGGCGGGGCGATGGTGGGGCACGCCGCCGTCACGCACATCGGGGTGCTGCCCTCCTTCACCCGGCAAGGTGTCGCCACGGAGCTGATTCGTCATCAGTTGCGCGACATCGCCGCCCGCGGCGAAGTGGTGGCGTCGTTGCGGGCGTCGGAGGCCACGATCTACGGCCGGTACGGCTACGGCGTCGCCAGCTCGTCGCAGACGGTGGAGGTGCACACGGCGCGCGCCGCGCTGCGCCGCGACGTCGCCGCCGGCGGCCCGGTGCGGTTGGTCGACGCCGCACACGCCTGGGAGCTGCTGCCCGGCATCTATGCCCGGAATCGCCCGTCGCGTCCGGGAACGATCGACCGGCCGGAGCCGTGGTGGGAGAGCCTGCGCCTGCGCACCGAACACTCGCCCGGCCCTGTGTATTTCGCGGTCCACGGCGAGCCGGGGTCCGAATCGGGTTTCGCGCGCTACCGACCCGTCGACACCGAACGGTGGTTCGTCAGCGACCAGCGCACCATCGCGGTGGAGGATTTCTTCGCACCCACCGCGGAGGCCTATCTCGGATTGCTGCGCTTCCTGCTGGAGTTGGATCTCATTGACCGGGTGGTGTTTTGGATGTTGCCGATGGACGACCCGCTGCCCTGGTTGCTGGCCGACCGGCGGGCGGCCCGGGTCACCGCGGTGCACGACGAGACCTGGCTGCGTGTCGTGGACGTGGCACGGGCGCTGGATGCGCGCCACTACTGCGGCGGCGACGGAGACGTCACCGTTGCGGTCAACGACGCCTTGCTGCCGGCCAATTCGGCCCGCTTCACGGTCAGCGGGGGCGGTGCCGAACCGACCGGACGCCGAGCCGACGTCGAAGTCGACGTCGACGGGCTGGCCGCCGTCCTGCTCGGCGGAACGACGTGGCGCGACCTTGCCGTCGCGGGCCTGGCCCGGGCCGAGGACCCGTCTGCGATCGCCACCGCGGACCGGCTGTTCGCCGTGCCGGACGCGCCACATGCCGGGTTCTTCTTCTAGGCGCGTGGGTATGCCGACCGCGTGATCGTGATCGTCGGCGTCGGGGTGTGTGGGCTCGCCGCCGCCGATGAGCTGGCGCGGCGCGGGGAGTCCGCCATCGTGCTGGAGCGCGGCAGGCCGTTCGGCGAGCAGTCCGCGGGCCGGGCGCGTATCTTCCGGACCGCGCACCGACGCGCGGCGTTGTGCCGGCTCGCCCTACGCGCCCGGGCCGGCTGGCAGCGCTGGGAGGCCGAACTCGGCGTGGGCCGGCTGCTGGGGCCGGAGGGGTTCATCGCCGCCGGCCCCGGCGACGAGGTCGCGGCGGCGATGACGCAGGCCGGCGCCGTGCTGCACGGCGATCGGGTGTTGGTCTGCGCGGGGGCGCGGACGCCCGCGCTTTTCGGTCCGCTCGGCGTCGACTTCGCCCCGCACACCCGGTTCACCTACGCGGGCGCCGACGCGACCGGCGCGGCCTGCCTGGCCATTACCTGAGTCGGCCGGAATTCACTTCAGCGAGTAGCGGATCGGCAGGTGTTTGAGGCCACCGACGAACGTTGTGGCCATCAGCTCCGGCGCACCGGCCAGCTCGATCGACTTGATCCGCGGGACGAGCTCGGAGAAGAAGCTGTTGATCTCCATCCGTGCCAGCGCGGCGCCCAGGCAGAAGTGCACCCCGTAGCCGAACGACAAGTGCTTGTTGGGATCGCGCGCGACGTCGAAGCGGAACGGGTCGGTGAACACGTCCTCGTCACGGTTGGCCGAAACGTAGGACAGCAACACCGATTCGCCCTTCGCGATCGGCACCCCGCGCACCTCGGTGTCGGCCTGCGCCGTCCGCATGAACTCCTTGACCGGCACCACCCAGCGGATCATCTCCTCGACCGCGGTGCCCATCAGCCCCATGTCCTTCTGCAGCCGCGCCAGCTCACCGGGGTTTTCCAGCAGCGCCAGCATGCCACCCGCGATGCCCGCGCTGGTGGTGTCGTGGCCCGCGCTGGCCACGATCACGTAGTACGACGCGGTGTCCATGTCCGACAACGGTTCGCCGTTGATCGTGGCGTTGGCGATCGCCGAGGCCAGGTCCTCGGTCGGGTGCTCGCGGCGCGACGCAGTCAGCGCGGCGAAGTAGTTGAAGAAGTCCAGCAGCACGGCCAGCATGTCCTCGGTGGTGGCGCCCCGCTGGAACTCGGTGTCATCACCGCCGAACATCTCCTGCGTGAGCTTGAGCATGCGCGGGAAGTCGGACTCCGGCAGCCCGAGCAGTGACAGGATCACATACAGCGGGTAGTTGACCGCGACCTCCTGGACGAAGTCGCACTCGGGTCCCGCCTCGACCATCTTGTCGACGTAGATCTTGGCCAGCTCGTCGACGCGACACTTCAACTCCCGCATCACCTTCGGCCTGAACCAGTCGGCGCCGATCTTTCGCATGTCGCGGTGGTGCGGGTCGTCCATGTGGATCAGCGTGCGCAGGCCAATGCCGGCCTCCATCTGGGCGTGCAGCACGTCTTCGCCCTCCGAGACCATCAACAGCGGCCGCGGATCGTTGGTGAACAGGTCATTCTGGCGTTCGATGTCCATCACGTCGGTGTGCTTGGTGATCGCCCAAAACGGTTTGTAGCCTTCGGCTTCCACCCAGGAGACCGGCGCGTGAGCCCGGAGGTAGGTCAGCGCCTCGTGTAACCGCTTCTCGTCGGCGTAAGCCGATGGATCGGCCAGAACCCGCGCGGCCTCGTCCATGATTCGGGTGCTCATACGGTTCTCCTACGGTGCGGTTGCCGATTGTGGGGTGCCGGCCTCTCCGGGCTGGAGATGCTCGCCGCGTTGGGTCGATGTTCGTCGTTCAGGGGTCACCGGTCAACACCAAATCCCGCGATCGGCCCGAAATTCGTTGTCTGCATTGGGAAGGCTTCCCTTCCTGCGTCCCAGGGCAGGAGGATTCGCGCGGATTTAGGGACGTTTGGCCCTAGGTCCGCGCGGCGCCGGCTCGGAATACTTGGGCGGCTTGACGATTAAGGTCCGGCATCCGGATGTGTGGAGGTTACCCATGACCGCTGAGGCGCCGCCCGCCCTTGCCCTGGAGGCCCGTCGGCCGTTTCCCCCGCGACTGGGCCCCACCGGCAGCCTGATCTACAAGGTCATCAACACCACCGACCACAAGATGATCGGCATCATGTACATGGTCGCGTGCTTCATCTTCTTCTTCATCGGCGGCCTGATGGCGCTACTGCTGCGCCTCGAGCTGGCCCAGCCGGGGCTGCAGTTCTTGTCCAATGAGCAGTACAACCAGCTGTTCACCATGCACGGCACGGCGATGTTGCTGTTCTATGCGACCCCGATCGTCTTCGGATTCGCCAATCTGGTGCTGCCCCTGCAGATCGGCGCACCCGACGTGGCGTTTCCACGGCTGAACGCGTTGTCGTTCTGGCTGTTCGTCTGCGGAGCGCTGATCGCGTTGGGCGGCTTCATCGTTCCCGGCGGCGCGGCCGATTTCGGGTGGACCGCCTACACGCCCCTGTCCAATGCGGTGCACAGCCCCGGCGTGGGCGGGGACCTGTGGATTCTGGGAGTGGGCATCGGCGGCCTCGGCACCATTCTGGGGGCCGTCAACATGATCACCACGGTGGTGTGCCTGCGCGCGCCGGGCATGACCATGTTCC
The DNA here is from genome assembly GCF_034555895.2 of Mycobacterium europaeum. Lineage (NCBI taxonomy): Bacteria > Bacillati > Actinomycetota > Actinomycetes > Mycobacteriales > Mycobacteriaceae > Mycobacterium > Mycobacterium europaeum. Next base: position 4,955,985 of record NZ_CP157315.1, on the reverse strand, counting down.
GGATGCCCATCTTCACCTGGAACATCCTGGTCACCAGCGTGCTTGTGCTGGCGGTCTTTCCACTGCTGACCGCCGCGTTGTTCGGCCTCGAAGCCGACCGTCGCATCGGGGCACACATCTACGACCCGGCCAACGGCGGGGTGATGCTGTTCCAGCACCTGTTCTGGTTCTTCGGGCATCCCGAGGTCTACGTCATCGCCCTGCCGTTCTTCGGCATCATCTCCGAGATCATCCCGGTGTTCTCCCGCAAGCCGCTGTTCGGCTACACCACGCTGGTGTACGCGACGCTGTCGATCGCCGCGCTGTCGGTTGCGGTCTGGGCCCATCACATGTATGCCACCGGAGCCGTACTGCTGCCGTTCTTTTCGTTCATGACGTTCTTGATCGCGGTGCCCACCGGCATCAAATTCTTCAACTGGATCGGCACCATGTGGAGGGGCCAGTTGACGTTCGAGTCACCGATGCTGTTCGCCATCGGTTTCTTGCTGACGTTCCTGATCGGCGGACTGACGGGCGTGCTGCTCGCCAGCCCGCCGCTGGACTTCCACGTCACCGACACCTATTTCGTGGTCGCGCATTTCCACTACACGCTGTTCGGCACCATCGTGTTCGCGACCTATGCGGGCATCTATTTCTGGTTCCCGAAGATGACCGGGCGCCTGCTCGACGAGCGACTGGGCAAGCTGCACTTCTGGCTCACGTTCATCGGCTTCCACACCACCTTCCTGGTCCAGCACTGGTTGGGCAACTCCGGGATGCCGCGCCGCTACGCCGACTACCTGCCCACCGATGGGTTTCAGACGCTCAACCTCGTCTCCACGGTAGGTGCGTTCATCCTTGCCGCCTCGGTGTTGCCGTTCGTGTGGAACGTGTTCAAGAGCTGGCGCTACGGCGAACCCGTCTTGGTGGACGACCCGTGGGGTCACGGCAACTCGCTGGAGTGGGCGACCAGCTGCCCGCCGCCGCGACACAACTTCACCGAGCTGCCCCGGATCCGTTCGGAACGCCCGGCTTTCGAACTGCACTACCCGCACATGGTGGACCGGATGCACGCCGAGGCCTATGTCGGCCGCCGGCAACAGGAGAGCATTACCGCCGATCGCCGATAACCGGATAGGCGCGGGCCGGGCGGTCAGCCGTGCGGCGCGTCGGAGATCTTGGTGTCGGGCTTGCCCAGCGTCTGGCAGTACGTCAACGCCGAGAGCCGCGTGGCCGAGATCTCGGCATTGGACGGGTCGGTGCCGTTCTTGTCCTTCAGCATCTTGCTGACCTCGTCGTTCTGCTTCTTCTCGTCCTGCGAGGTGAAGTCCTTGCACTTGGTGTCGCCGCCGGTGTTGATGACCTGTGACGCCGAGCACGCGCTGGACAGGAGTACGGCGATCGCGAACGTGGCAGCCGCGATTTGCTTCATTGTTTGCCTTCCTGGAGCTTCAGTAGTGGTATCTGTACACCAAATCGGTCGATTTGAAACCCCCACAGCCGAGTTGCCCGACAGCTCCTCGGGTTTGCGGCGCGGGCAATTGGCGGGCTGACGGGAATAACCGCGTCGCCCGCATCGTCGTTCAGGCGTCTTCCGTGGTGGGCCGGTGCGGCCGCGCCCTGGCCCGAGGAGGGAAAACGACTGTGTCGGGGTCCAACGGTTCAACGCGGTCGACATTGGTCACGCCGGCGATCGCCGGCGGTCCCGCGTCGACGCGGGGCGTATTGGCCGGTGTGCTGGTGCTGTTGTTGTCCGTCGGCTGGGTAGCCAATCACTTCGTCGCGTTGATGCCCCTGCTCAGCGTTCGTCAGCAGCTCAGCCCGGCCACGCTCGACGTGATCTTCGGCGTGTACGCGCTGGGATTGTTGCCCGGCCTGCTCGTCGGCGGGCGCGCATCGGATGCGTTCGGGCGGCGATCGGTGGCGCTGGCGGGCTCGGCGACCGCCGTGGCGGGGACGATCGCGATGCTGTGCTCACAGCAGTACGACGCGTTGCTGATCGGACGATTGATCGTCGGGCTCGGGGTCGGGCTGGCCATGAGTTCGTGCACGGCCTGGGCCTCGGATCTGAATGGCCCCGCCGGGGCGGCGGCCGCCGGTGCGGCGTTGATGGCCGGTTTTGCGATCGGCCCGTTCGCGGGAGCCGTGATCGCAGCCGCCGGGCCGGCCGGCATCCGGTTGTCGTTCGGCATCGCGGCCGCCGTCGGCGTGGCGGCGATGTCCGTCGTGGTCGTCACGGCACGGCACTCGGGGGCCGCCGCGCGGTCAACCACTGAGGTGTGGGAGCCGCCGACGCCCGCCGAGCAGGGCGTGGCGCCGGCGTTGAGTTGGGCCATGCCGCTGGCGCCGTGGGTGTTCGCCTCGGCGACACTCGGTTTCATCGCGATTCCCGGCCGCGTGCACACCGGGCTGGCGGCTCCGCTGGCCGCCGGCACCGCGACGCTGATGGTCAACGGCGTCAGCGGGCTGATCCAGGTGCTGGCGCGGGCGCGCCGGTGGGGTCCGCAGGCCGGCACCGCGGGCGCGGCGCTGGCCGCGCTCGGCTACGCGGTCACCGCGCTGGCCCCGCCGACCATCCCGCTGGCGTTGGGGGTGCCGCTGTTCGTGGTGCTGGGGTGCGCGTCCGGCCTCTGCCTGCGCGAGGGCTTGATCGACCTGGAGGCCGCGGCGCCGAAACGCTTGCGCGGCGGGCTGGTTGGCGCGTTCTACGTGGTGACGTACATCGGTTTCGGTTTGCCACTGATCTTGGCGACGGTCGGGCGGACGGTGTCGACGGCCATCCTCGCGGTGATGGCGGCACTGGCGCTGCTGACGGCAGTGAGCCGGGCGGTTCGGCTCCGGCGCGACGCCCACCGCCAGGGTTAGCCGTTCGCCTCTCTCAACCACGCGGCCGTTCGCCGTTCTGGCGGTGGGGTTTTCGGCCGCGCCTCGTCGGCGTCAGACGAGTTCGCGCAGCGTCTCGATCAGCTTGATCCGCTCGGCGGGTGTGGACGCGATGGGTGCGACGTTGAGGGTGGTCACCCCCGCTTCGGCGAACGCGGCCACGCGGTCCCGCACGAATTCGCGGCTGCCGATCAGGTTCACGTCGCGGACGAGATCGTCGGGCACCACCTTGGCCGCGCCGTCCTTGTCGCCGGCCAGGTAGAGCTCTTGAATGCGATCGGCCTGCGGCCCGTAGCCATACTTGGTCGCCAGGGCGTGGTAGAAGTTCTTGCCCTTGGCGCCCATCCCGCCGATGTAGAGGGCGAGGTGGGGTTTGACGAATTCCCTTAGCCCCTCGACGTTTTCGCCGATGGCCAGCACCGGTCCGGCGAAAATCTCGAGCTCGCCCAGACCGGGGTCCCGCTTGGCCCGGCCGGCGGCCAGCGCCTCACCCCAGACGTCCTGCGACTTCTCGGGCAGGTAGAAGATCGGCTGCCACCCCTCGGCGATCTCGGCCGCGAGCTCGACGTTCTTCGGCCCGAGCGCCGCGACGAGTATCGGGATACGTTCTCGGACAGGCTTGTTGATCAGCTTGAGGGGCTTGCCCAGCCCGGTGCCCTGCCCGGCGGGCAGCGGGATGGTGTAGTACTTGCCCTGGTGCTGCACGGTCTCGCGGCGCCACACCTGGCGGCAGATGTCGATCACTTCGCGGGTCCGGGCGATCGGCGCGTCGTAGGGGACGCCATGGAACCCCTCGATGACCTGCGGACCGGATGCGCCCAGTCCGAGGGTGAACCTGCCGTCGGAGACGTAGTCGAGGCCGGCCGCCGTCATCGCGGTCAGCGTGGGCGTCCTGGTGTAGAGCTGCATGATGCCCGAGGCCAGTTCGACCCGGTCGGTGCTGGCGGCCAGGTAGCCGAGCGCGCTCACCGCGTCGAACGAATACGCCTCCGGGACGAAGACGATGTCGAGCCCGGCGCGCTCGAGATCGGCCACTTCGGCGGCGACGTCCTTGAAACCGCCCGCATAGTTGATGCCCAGTCCGATTCGCATGTTCGCCTACGCGGTGGCTAACTCGTCGGCCAGCTCGAGCGCGTCCTGCTGGATCCGCTCGAACTGGGCACCCATCGCCTCGGACAGCGCCTTCGCGCCCGACAGCGGCCGCACCATCACCATGAAGTCGTCGATGAGGCCGTCCTCGTTGAAGTGCAGGAAGTCGCAACCGGTGATCTTGACTCCGGGCGCCCCGGCGAGTCCGGTCTCGAACACGAACGCGTGGTCCCGGCCGCTGCCGTCGTGTATCTCACGGACGTAGCGGAAGTCCTCGAAGATGCGCAACACCCCGCGCAGGATCGCCGCCGTCATCGGCTTGCCGACATAGGGCTTGAACGCCACGGGGCTGGTGAACACCACATCGTCGGCCAGCAGCGCCTGGATGCCCTTCTCGTCGCGTTCTTCGACCGCCTTGCGGAAGGGATGCATCCGACACCTCGCCTCTCGTTTCGCCAAGTGTCGTTGACGCTATGCCGTCCACCCCGAGGTGTCCATAGTGCGATTAATCACTTTGTTGACTACTCATATCGTTGTAGCCTTCTTCGGTGGCGCTGCGTGATGCGGTATTGGCCGCCCTCCTCGAGGGCGAGTCGTCCGGCTACGACCTGGCCAAAGGCTTCGATGCGTCGGTCGCGAACTTCTGGATGGCCACCCCGCAGCAGTTGTATCGCGAGCTCGACAGGCTTGCTGAGCAAGGCCTCATTCGGGCGCGCCTCGTGCACCAGGAACGCCGGCCCAACAAACGCCTCTTCGCACTGACCGATGCCGGCCGTGACGCGATCCGGGAGTTCACCGGCAAGCCGCCGAAACCGTTGGCGATCCGCGACGACCTGCTGGTCAAGGTGCAGGCCGCAGACACCGGCGACACCGCCGCCGTGCGCGAGTCCATCTGGGAACGCCTGCAGTGGTCGACGGCCAAACTGCAACGCTACGAACGGTTGCGCGCGCGCGTGCTCAACGGGCGCGACGAGGAGGAATACCTGGCGCACGCCGAACGGGTCGGCCCCTACCTGACCCTGCTGCGCGGAATCACGTTCGAGGAAGAGAACATTCGATGGGCCGAACGCGCGCTGGCCGTCATCGAGCACCGGCTCTCCGCGGGGGCGAAGGAGTGAGCGGCCGAGATTGGGTGCGACATCACATCGATGACTACCTCCACGCGAAGACCGGTTGCTCGAGCTCGTCGACCGGGTCGTGACGGCCCTCCAGACACCACCACCGCAGTTGCAGCAGCACGGCGCCGGTGGGTGCGTGAATCAGGTCGTTGCCCAGCGGGATCTGCACGACCGGGCGGGGGCTCTCCGGGATCGAGATGAAACGCGGAGAATCGTCGCGCTGCAGCTGGTGTAGCCCCACCCGGTACACCGCCACCACCTCGTCGGGCGCCGGGCGGGGATCGAGGCGCCCGCCGCCCCAAATCACGACCGGCGTGATGACATAGCCCGATCGGGTCGGATAGTCGTCCATCAGGCCCAGCACCGCCGAGCCCGGCAGGTCGATGTCGACCTCCTCGCGCATTTCCCGCAGCGCCGCGTCAGCCGCGGTCTCGCCCGGGTCGAGCCGGCCGCCCGGCAGCGCCCATTGCGCCGAATGAGAATTGAGGCGAGACGCCCTGCGGCACAACAGGAAAGCCGCGCCGCCGGACACCCCGACCATCCGGCCGTCCAGGCCGGGCTCCGGCATGGGACGACCTCCGATCCACTCGTCCACCGGCGCCGGATCCACCCGGTCCTCGCCCAGGGTCGAGTCGACGAACACCACGGCGACCGCCGCGTGCCGCTTCGTCGGGTCAGTCAACTCGCGACGGTCGTGGGCCGCCAGATGGCCCCTGATCCGCTCGCGCAGCGCCTCGTCATACGGGATCGTCACGGTTGCAGACTATGCGGGGTGTCGCCGGCGCGGCCCACGAACGGTCGCCGCGCCGACAGACGGCACCCGGCGCGGGTACCCCCGGTGAACGGCCGGCGCTCCGGTGTCGTAGGTGTGCATGTACGGGAGGAGAAGGATGAAGGTCATCGGTTTCGAAGAGCACTACAAGCTCCCGGCCATCGCCGAAGAACACGAGAAGCAGGGGCAGGACGCGGCGACCGGTCTGCTGAAGGAGGCCGGTTACGGCTCCCCCGGGCCGGACGGGGAATGGCCGCCGGGCATCAACGACCTGGGCGAGGGCCGGATCGCCGCGATGGACGCCGCGGGCGTCGACGTGCAGATCCTCTCCCACTCCGTCCCGGGACCCGAGACGCTGGAGCCCGCCGCGGCGATCGAGCTGGCCCGCCGGGCCAACGACGCGGTGGCGGCCGCGATCGCCCGGCACCCGGACCGATTCCGCGGCTTCGCCACCCTGCCGATGCGCGACCCGGCGGCAGCCGCCGGCGAGCTCGAACGCACCGTCCGCGATCACGGCTTCGTGGGCGCCCTGATCAACGGTCACGTCAACGGCCGCTATCTCGACGACACCTTCTTCTGGCCGGTGTTCGAATCGGCCGAAACGCTGGGCGTGCCAATCTTTCTGCACCCCACCATGCCGCCACAGCCGGTCATCGACGCCTACTACGCCGGCTTCGACCGCAAGGTCTCGGCTCGGTTGGCGGGGGCTGGCGTCGGCTGGCACCTCGACACGGGAGTGCACTGCCTGCGGCTGATCCTGGGTGGGGTGTTCGACCGTTTCCCCGCGCTGCAGATCATCGTGGGCCACCACTTCGAGGCGCTGAGCTGGATGGGATGGCGGACCGACTACTCGTTTCCGGCAGAGGTGAGCGGCCTCAAGCGCACCGTCAAGGAATACCTTCGGGAGAACTTCTACGGCGGCATCCTCGCCGGTGACTTCTTCACCCAGGAGCCCGGCGCGATGGATCCCAGTTGGAGTCTGTCCTTCACCGCCTATCTGGCGATGGTGAACGTCATCGGCATCGACCGCGTCGTGTTCACCGCCGACTATCCCTACGGAAACATCAACGCCTGCCGGCAGTTTCTCGATCGGATGCCCATCAGCGAAGACGACAGGGAAAAGATCGCCCACCGCAACGCCGAGCGCCTGCTGAGGCTTTGACGCCGCCGCCCGCTCCCGCCCTGTGATTGACTGCGACGATGCAAAGACAACCGATGCTGGCGCGGCGCTTCTTCGACCGGTTCGAGCCGGTGCATGCGGTGACGTATTTCGCGCCGGAGGCGCGTGCGGCGCTGGACGCGCTCGGTTTCCGCGGTTTCTGGATGGGCTACTTCGCGGCCCGGTCCGCGCCGCTGGGCATGGTGCCGCGCGAGGTGGTCACCGCCATCTTCTACAACTTCGCCCCCGAGCGGGTCGCCAAGGCTCTCCCGGCGGCCTGGCAGGTCGCCGATCCCGACGCGACGTTGCGCGCCCGCCAGGAGTCCGCCGTCGCCGCGCTGCGCCGTTACGGACTGGGCGCGGACGAAAACGTCCGCACGGCAGCGGATTTAGCAGGGAAGGCGGCGCGGCAGGCGCCGATGGACGGGCGCCCGCTGTTCGCCGCGAACCTGGCGCTGCCCTGGCCGGACGATCCGCTGGCCGCACTGTGGCACGCGACGACCCTGTTGCGCGAGCACCGCGGCGACGGACACGTGGCGGTGCTGGCCAGCGCCGGCATCTCGGGCCGGGAATCCAACGTGCTGCATGCCGCCGCGGGCGGGGTGCCCCGCGAGTACATCGCGCGCACCCGCGATTACGACGAGGCGGCATGGGCGCACCACGCACGGCGGCTGGCCGAGCGGGGCCTGCTCGCCGATGATGGCTCGCTGACGATGGCCGGCCGCGAACTCAAAGACCACATCGAACGATCCACCGACGCGCTTTCCCTGTCGGCACTCGATGCGCTCAGCGACGACGAGGTGGAAACCCTGTTCCGGGCGCTCACGCCGATCACCCGTGCCGTGGTCTCCGGGGGCGATGTTCCCGACCTCACCCCGATGACCTTGCGCCGCGACGAATTGCACGACGACAGCGCGCACTTGACCTCCTAGCGCGTGCGGGCGGACCCACTGAGGTGATCACCACCACGCTCACACGCCGGTCGGGGGTCATGTGTCCTCCTTGCTGAGGGCGACTGCCCGCAAACGACGTGTCCTGACCGGGTTAGCCTGAGCCCATGAGCAGCCAGCGGATACCCGGCGGAGTGGTGCACGAGCTTCCCGCGGACCTGCGTGAGTCGCTGATCGGCAACGCCACGGCGCTCGCCGCATGGAAGGACATCACCCCGTTGGCCCGCAACGAGTTCATCTGCTGGGTCGAGGACGCCAAGCAGGAGGCGACCCGTCAGCGCCGCATCCGCCGGACGCAGGAGGAGCTGGAAGAGGGCAAGCGCCGGCCGTGCTGCTGGCCGGGTTGCAAGCACCGCGAGCGCACCGGCAAATGAGCGCGCCCGTCAGCGGCCCAGCGACTTGTAGAACACCAGGCCGTTGCCCTTGTTGTCGTAGACCACCGCGCGGCGTTCGTGCGCGTCGTCGTAGGGCCCCTTGACGATGCCGCCGCCGCTGGCCTCCACCGCCTTGGCCGCGGCGTCGACGTCCGCGGTCTTGATGCCGACGACGACCTGGCCAGGTATGGGATGGTCCACCGCCGTCGCCAGCGCGAGCGTCACCGGGCCGCCGTCGAGGGCGGCGAAGTGCGCTCCGTCGCGGAATTTGAGCGGCATGCCCAGGGTCTCGCTGTAGAACCGGATCGACTCGTCGAGGTCGTCGGTCGACAGGACGATCATCTTTACTTCGTGGTCGCTCACGGGGCCTCCTCTGGCGCTGGATGGCATACAGACTAGGCCGGGAGGCCGAACAGGAGAAGGGGGGATCCACCGAAAACGGCCGCGCGCTGGACACGTTGCGCGGCAGGGCTATTCGTCGGTTCGGCGCTTAGACCGGGCGAACGTCAGGTGCGCCCCGCCGGAACCACCTGCCCGTCAAGGAAATCCATCGGCGGCCCGTCCCCGTGGGCGACGTCGCGGTCGGCGACCGCGGTGGCCAAGGCGGTGCCGTCCTGAATGGTCCCGACGATTTCGACGTGGTCGTTGACGGTGAAACGCGGCGTGGCGCTGCCGGATTGGACGCCGCCGTGAGCGATCAGGGTGGTGCCGGGGGTGACGAGATAGGTCTGGGTGTACCCGTTGGCGCTGCGCGCGGTGACCGAGCCCTCCGACACGGCGATCACGGTGCCCTCCTGCCGCACCGACTGGGACGCGGGCGGCGGCGACTCCTGCCTCGCCTCGACGGTCCGCTTCTCGTCGTGGGGCGCGTTGAGTACCAGGGCGGTCAGGGCCGCCGCGCACAGCATCGAGGCGGAGATGACGTCACACAGGCCCGCGACACCCGAGCCCCGCCGCGCCGCAGGATCCGCTGGCCGTCTTTGCTCTGGCGCCGCGGTCATTCGATGCTTCGCACTCACGATCATCCTTCCCTGCGGTTTTGCGCCGACGACGGTCGACGCGCACCCAAACAGGTTGTTGCTCGTGGATTTACCCCGGGACCGGGGCTGATAAACCGATCCGGGCGCGCCTGCGGCTCGCCCGGATTGTCAGCCCTTGGTCAGGGTGAACTGCGCGACGTCGGTGTAGCCCTCGCGGAACAGGTCGGCGCAGCCGGTCAGGTATTTCATGTACCGGTCGTAAACCTCTTGGGACTGAATCGCGATGGCCTCGTCGCGGCGCGACTCGAGGGCGGCCGCCCAGGTGTCGAGGGTGCGCGCGTAATGCAGCCGCAGTGGCTGGACGAGCTTGAGGCTGAAGCCAGCGCGGGTCGCGTGCTCTTCGACGTTCTTAGCTTGCGGCAGGTCACCGCCCGGGAAGATCTCGTCCATGATGAATTTCATGAACCGCAGCTTGGTCATGGTGATGGGCAGTCCGCGCTCGGCGAATTCCTCGTCGCTGGGCTTGATGATGGTGTGCAGCATCATCACCCCGTCGGCGGGCAGCGCCTCGTACGCCATCTTGAAGAAGTCGGGGTAGCGGTCGCGGCCGAAGTGCTCGAAGGCGCCGATGGACACGATGCGGTCCACCTGTTCGTCGAACTGCTCCCAGCCCTGCAGCAGCACGCGCTTGCTGCGCGGGCTGGGGTGCTGGTCCAGGCGCTGCTGCACGTGTGCCTGCTGGTTGCGGCTCAGCGTCAGGCCGACGACGTTGACGTCGTAACGCTCGAGCGCCCGCACGATGGTGGTACCCCAGCCGCAGCCGATGTCGAGCAGCGTCTGGCCCGCCTGCAGCCCGAGCTTGCCCAGTGACAGGTCGACCTTGGCGAGCTGGGCCTCCTCGAGGGTCATGTCGTCGCGTTCGAAGTAGGCGCAGCTGTAGGTCCGCGTCGGGTCCAAGAAGAGCGCGAAGAACTCGTCGGACAGGTCGTAGTGGGCCTGAACGTCCTCGAAATGCGGCTCTAGGCTTGCGGGCTCGCTGCGATTTTCCGGCACAAACAACCTCTGACATCGGTGGGGCTTAACGGCGTGCGATCGCTGTCGATCGGCATGCTGGTGCCCCAGTGTATCCGCACGGTCTGCGCCGCCCCGTCGGCGCGTTCCCCCGGTTGACTGGTTCGGCGCCATGGGACACCATGGCCGCGAACCGTAGCGGTGAGGGAGGTGGGGCGTCGCGATGGCTGACATCACCATGTTGATCCTCGCCGACCACGAGTGGTTCCGCGAACAGTTCGCCAGGCTGGACGACCTGCAGGCTCAGACACCGACCGACCAGGCCGCCCTGGCGCGGGTGTGGCGCCCCCTGGCCGACAAGCTCGACGTGCACGCCTACATCGAGGAGAAGATCTTCTACCCGCAGTTGCTGACGCGGGGCTCCGACGACGCCGAAGGCGAGACGCTCGACGCCATCGGGGACCACAACGACATCCGCGACGGGGTGCGCGACGCCAACGCCGCCGAAGTCGGCGACGAAGAGTGGTGGGCCGCGGTCGGGCGCACCCGTGAGGCCAACGACGACCACATGGGTGAAGAGGAGCGAGAAGGGCTGTCGGACTTCCGTCGCAGCGCCCCCATCGGCCTTCGTGAAGCGCTGGGGCGCCAATACAGCGAGTTCATGGCCGAGCATCCCACCACCGAGGGCTTGCCGATCGTCGACCGCGACCCCCAACGCTACGTCGAGGACATCGAGGCCGGCGGGCGGTCCGCGCCACGGGAACGGTCCGCGCCGCCGCGGGATTTCTCGCTTCGCATCGGCGGCCTGAAAGGTCAGTGAATTCCCGTCGACCCGGCCCGGGTCGCTACCATCGGCCACCGGTCGGGTGGAGACGATAGAGCCGGTTGGGAGTGAGATTTGTTCGGCCCGCGACACTTCTGGGTACGCAATTCGTCGATGAGTGCACGGGGCCGCCGGAGGAAATGGGCACGCAAAGAGATCAGGGTCGCCGACCCGGCCATGCGCCAGACCATCATGGGCACGGCCATCGGCAACTTCATGGAGTGGTACGACTTCGGCGTCTACGGCTACATCGCCACCACCATCGCTCAGGTGTTCTATCCCGGTAAGAGCGTCAGTGGCGTCCACCTCCTCGCGACCTTCGGCACCCTGGCGGCGGCGTTCGTGGTGCGCCCGCTCGGCGGGTTCATCTTCGGCCCGCTCGGCGACCGCATCGGACGGCACCGGGTCCTTGTCGTCACCATCCTGATGATGACGGTGAGCACCACCGTGACGGGTTTGCTGCCCGGGTACAGCGTCATCGGCATCTGGGCGCCGGTCCTGCTGGTCGTCGCCCGCGTCTGTCAGGGCCTGTCGACGGGCGGCGAGTACGTGGGCGCGATGACCTACCTGGTCGAGCAGGCGCCCGACCACAAACGCGGCATGATGGTCGGGTTTTTGCCCATGGGCAACCTGGTCGGGTTCGTGCTCGCCGGGATGCTGGTGACCGGGCTGCAGACCTGGCTGCCCGAGAACGACATGCTGACCTACGGCTGGCGCATTCCGCTGCTGCTGGGTCTGCCCTTCGGCCTGTTCGCGCTGTTTCTGCGGCTGCGGCTCGAGGAGTCCTCCGCCTACGAGACCGCGACCGACGGCGCGCACCCGCCCGAGAGTGGCCGGCAGCAGTTTCGGCGCACGGTCGTCGACCAGTGGCGCGGCCTGCTGATCTGCGCGTCCCTGGTGCTCACCTCACAGGTCGCCGACTTCATGCTGACCGGCTACCTGCCGACGTACCTCAAGTTGTTCGTTCGCGTCGGTCACACCGCCGGGTTGGTGATGATCGTGGTGACGCTGGCGATCCTGATGGTCACGGTGGTGCTGGTCGCCGCGCTGTCGGATCGCATCGGCGTCAAACCGATCATGTGGACGGGCTGTGCACTGCTGATCGTGGGATCCATCCCCGCGTTCCTGCTCATCCGCTTCGGCAGCATCTACCCGGTGATCTTCCTCGGCGTTCTCCTGATCGGGGCGATGGAGCTGTGCTTCGACAGCACCGCGCCCGCCATGCTGCCGGCGTTGTTTCCCACCAACGTGCGCTACGGGGCGCTGGCCATCTCGTACAACATCTCGATATCGGCCGTGGGAGGCACCACGCCGCTGATCGCCCAGGCGCTGGTCTCCGGCACGGGCAACGTCATGGCGCCCGCCTACATGCTGATCTTCGGTGGCCTGGTGGGCGCCGTCACGCTGCTGTTCACACCGGAGGTGGCCGGCAAGCCGCTGCCCGGTTCCGGGCCCGCGGTGGAAAGTGAACAGGAGGCGCGGGAGCTGGCCGACGACGTCAGGTAGCCCTCCCGCCGAGACACCTGAAATCCGTTGCTCACGCGGCCGTTTCGCGTTCACTAGGCGAAAGCGGCTGACGGCGAACGCCTTTGGGTGGGGCGTGTGAGAATCCCCGGCCTGGGTATATAAGCGTTGTGCTTCAGCGTCACCGCCGTCCCGCCGCCCCTGCGGACGCCCCACCCGGGCCGCCGCGTTGACGGCGCAGCCCAAGCCGGTTCCCGATGACCTTCGCCGGTTGGCCGCGGCACACGGGGTGGCGACCTCCTATCGCAACGAGCGGCGGGAGCCCGTGCAGGTCGACGCCGAGGTCGTCATCCGGGTGCTCGGCCTGCTCGATGTCGAGGCCGCGAGCGAAGCCGACCGGCGCCGCGAGTTGGCCCGACTGGCCGAGCGTGACCGCGCCGGCGCCCTGGCGCCGACCGTCGCCGTGCGGGTGGACGGGCGCCCCCGGCCGATGCCCCGCGCCGCCCTGCTGGTCAGCGAGGACGGGGACCGGATCGAGGTGCGCGACGAGCTGCCCGGTGACCTGACCCCGGGCTGGTATCGGCTGCACCTGAGCGACGGCCAGGAGGCGACCCTGGTGGCCGCGCCGCCGCGCGTGCCGCCGACGCCGGAAACCTGGGGGTGGATGCTGCAGCTCTACGGGTTGCGCTCGGCGCGGTCCTGGGGCGTGGGCGACCTGGGCGACCTGCGGGAGTTCCTTGAGTGGACGGCCTCCGAACACGGGGCCGGCGCGGTGCTGCTCAACCCGCTGCACGCGCCCGGTCCGACGCATCCGGTGCAGCCGTCCCCCTACACCCCGTCGAGCCGGCGGTTCGCCACTCCGCTGGCCTTGCGGGTCGAGGACCTCGACGCGTACCGGCGGGCCGATCCGGACACCCGCGCGGAGGTGGACGCGCTGCGGGTCTCGGCCACCACCGAGCGGATCGACTATGACCTGGTGTGGGTGGCCAAACGGTCGGCCCTGGAACTGCTGTGGCGAGCCGAAGGCCGGCCCAACCCGTTGGACGAATCGGCCGCCGGGACGGGGCTGGGGGACTGGGCCACGTACTGCGCGCTGGCCGAGCGCCACGGCGGCCGGTGGACCCGATGGCCCGCGCCGCTGCGTGACGTCGCCGGGCCGGCGGTGGCGGCGGCCCGGCGCGAGCTGGCGCCGCGGGTGGCGTTCCATGCCTGGGTGCAGCGGCGCTGCGACGAGCAGCTGGCCGCCGTGCGCGACGCCGCTCGGAACGCGGGAATGGCGCTCGGTGTGCTGCACGACCTGCCGGTGGGCGTGGACGCGAACGGCGCCGACGCGTGGGCGCTGGCCGACGTGCTGGCCGCCGGGGTGAGCGTCGGGGCGCCACCGGACAACTTCACCCCGCGGGGACAGGATTGGGGACTGCCGCCGTGGCGGCCGGACCGCCTCGCCGCCACCGGCTATGCCGCGCTGCGGGACATGCTGCGGGCGGTGCTCGGCCACGCCGACGGTCTGCGGATCGACCATGTCGCCGGGCTGTGGCGGCTGTGGTGGATTCCGCCGGGCGACGGCCCGGATCGCGGCACCTACGTGCACTACGACGCCGACGTCATGCTGGCGGTCCTGGCGCTGGAGGCGCACCGGGCGGGCGCCACCGTCGTCGGCGAGGACCTGGGCACCGTCGAACCGGAGGTGACCCAGGCGCTGGCCGACAACGAGATGCTCGGGTGCGCGGTGTCCTGGTTCACCCGCGACCAGTCCGCGCCCGGCGAGCCGCTGCTTCCGCCGGCGAAGTGGCCGTCGCGGGCGGCGGCCAGCCTGTCCACCCACGACCTGCCCACGGCGGCCGGATTCCTGCGCGGCGAACACGTGCGGGTGCGCGCCGACCTGGGCCTGCTCGACGACGTCGCGGGCGAGCAGTCGGTGGCCGACAAGGAACGCGCCGAGTGGCTGGAGCTGCTGCGCGCCGAGGGCCTGCTGACGGGTCCGGACCAGGACGAAACCGCGATCATCGCCGCGATGCACCGGTTGCTGGCGGCCACCCCCAGCCGTCTGAAGCTGATCTCGCCATACGACGTGCTGGCCGAACCCCGCCAGCCGAACTTGCCGGGCACCATCGACGAGTATCCGAACTGGCGGCTTCCGCTACCGGCCACCCTCGAGGAGCTACGCGCCGACCCCCGGGTCGCCGAGATCACCGCCGCCTTCCGCAAGTCGCGATAGCCGCAGCACCCGTCCGTCCCGTTTCGGGCATTCGCCGGCACCTTCACCCCTCGACCGCCCCCGGTTCGCGCGCATGCGCCCAAACTGCCGCGCCCGCAAGCGCTTCGGCCGGTGACCGGATTCGGCGCGGTGATTCGCGATTAACAAACGCGCGCTGCGGCTACTACGACATGGGCGTGTGCCGCGTGGACGGCGCAACGAAAGAACGGGGTTGACCATGGAACCGATATCGCCGACCGATGCGCTGTTCCTCATCGGCGAGTCGCGCGAACACCCGATGCACGTGGGATCGCTGCAACTCTTCGAACCGCCCGAGGACGCCGGACCCCATTTCGTCCGGGAGTCCTACCAGGCCATGCTCGAGTGCACGGACGTGCAACCGACGTTCCGCAAGCATCCGGCCTTCTTCGGCGGTCTGACCAACCTCGCGTGGTCGTTCGACAAGGACGTCGAGCTCGACTACCACCTGCGCCGCTCGGCCCTCCCCGAGCCTGGCCGGGTCCGCGACCTGCTGGAGCTGGTGTCCCGGCTGCACGGCAGCCTCCTCGACCGGCACCGCCCGATGTGGGAAGCCCACCTGGTCGAGGGCCTGCAGGACGGCCGGTACGCGGTCTACACCAAGTACCACCACTCCCTCATGGACGGCGTGTCGGCGATGCGGCTGGTGCAGCGCGCCTTCACCCCCGACCCGCACGACGACGAGGTGCGCGTCCCGTGGAGTCTCGGTCCGCGCAAACGTGGCGGGGGGCACCAGCGCCGGTCGCTGCTCGGGCGCGCCGGCGACGTCGCCGGTTCGGCGCTCGCCCTGGCGCCGTCCACGCTCAAGCTGGCCCGGGCCGCGCTGCTCGAGCAACAGCTCACGCTGCCGTTCCGGGCGCCGCGCAGCATGTTCAACGTCCGGATCGGCGGCGCCCGCCGGGTGGCCGCCCAGTCGTGGTCGCTGGACCGGATCAAAGCGGTCAAGTCGACGGCCGGGGTGACGATCAACGACGTCGTGCTCGCCATGTGTGCCGGGGCGCTGCGCGCCTACCTGCTCGAGCAGGGCGCGCTGCCGGACGCCCCGCTGACGGCGATGGTGCCGGTCAATCTCCGCAAGGCCGACGACGACCGCGGAGGCAACCAGGTCGGCACATTCCTGTGCAACCTGGCCACGGACCTCGACGACCCGGCGCGGCGCCTCGAGATCATCGGCACTTCGATCCGCGACACCAAAGAGGTGTTCCAGCAGTTGCCCCCGGTTCAGCAGCTGGCGCTGTCGGCATTCAACATCGGTGGCCTGTTCTTCGGGCTGATCCCCGGCTACCTGTCAGCGGCGTCACCGCCGTTCAACATCGTCATCTCCAACGTGTCGACCGGACCCTCGGAGCCGCTGTACTGGCGTGGTGCGCGGCTGGACGGAAACTATCCGCTGTCCATTCCGCTCGACGGGCAGGCGGTCAACATCACCGTGACCAACAACGCCGGCAACCTCGACTTCGGCCTGGTGGGCTGCCGGCGCAGCGTGCCACACCTGCAGCGGCTGCTGGGCCACTTGGAGACGTCGCTGAAGGACCTCGAGCGCGCCGTCGGGGTGTAACCGGGTGACGGGCTAGGACGCCTGGGGCCGGGTGGTGTAGTCCAGGCACACCGTGGTGCCGTCGGGGCGGGCGTTGATGGTGCAGTGGTCGGCGAGTGCGTGCATCAGCATGATGCCGCGAGACCGGCGGGGATCGCTGAGGCGCTGCCGCGAGGGATGATGCCACGATCCGCGGTCGCTGACGCACACGCTGATCGACTGGGCGGCGGGGTCGTGGCTGGCCTGCAGTTTCATGGTGCCGGCCGCGCGGTGGGTCCGGTAGGCGTGCTCGACACAGTTGGCCAGCGCCTCGTTGACGCCGAGGATGATGTCGTCGCGAACCTCCGCGGGGGCCTCAGTCACCTCCTGAAGCCACCGGCGCAGGGCGCGCCGCAGTTCGGCCGCCGTCACGGCGTCGGCGGCACCGGCGCAGGTCAACCGCGCGGGAGTCACGACCGTGGGTGGAAGAAGTGAGGTCATGCTAAGGGCATACCCAATTGCGGGCGTGGTGTTAACTTGTTGGCCGTCTCGCTTTGGCCACGGCCGGGTAGCCATTGGGAATCGGCTTGCCGTCCAACGACATACAGAGACATCGAGCATCCGGCTGGGCACCCTGGTGACCTCCGCGGCGTTCCGCTATCCGGGCCCGCTGGCCATCGCGGTGGCGCAGGTGGACGAGATGAGCTCGGGGCGCGTCGAATTCGGCTTGGGCGGCGGCCGGTTCGAGAACGAGCATCAGGCCAAACGGACCCCGCAGCTGGCGGCGAAATGCGCGGCAACCAGCCCACTCGTCGGCACGCCCGCCGAGATCGTCGACAGGCTGGACGCCTGGAAAGCCATCGGCGTGCAGCGCGTCTATACCCGGTTGCTGGACCTGTCCGATCTGGCGCATCTGGAGTTGGTGGCGAGCGAGGTCATGCCGCAACTGCTTTGACGCGCACAGAAGCTCGTCACGAGGACTCGGCGTCGGCGCGCTCCTCCTCGAGCCGATCCTTGCTGCGCAACAACCGCAGCAACGTCACGAACAGAAGGCCGCCGAGCATGTTGCCCACCACCGTGTAGGCGAACCAACCCAGCCAGGTCAGGTAGCCGAACGGCGCTTTGCCCGTGGCCAGCGCGCCGAAGATCAACAGCGAATCAAGAATCGAATGGAACAGCCGCAGCCCGGCGAGCAGGAAGGCGGCGGCGACGGCGGCGGCGATCTTGGCGGGGACGGAATCGGTACCGTGTTGCATCCGGGTCATCAGCGTGATGACCATGCCGCCGAGAACGGCCAGCGCCATGCTCTGGCCGGACAGCGGCGCGGTCGCGAAGTGGGTGCCGGATTCGATGGTCTGCGCATGCAGCTCGGGGAATCCGGTCATGATCAGCCACATGATCACCCAACCACCCACCAGGTTGGCGAACATGGTGCCGCCCCAGAGTTTGAACAGCTGCGGGAGGCTGGCGCGCTTGGCGGCCACAGTGACGACGGGGATGATGAAACCCTCGGTGAACAGCTCACTGCGGCCCAGCAGCAGCGCGAGGAATCCGATCGAGAACGCCACGCCGGCCAGCAGCGGGCGGTGGGTGGCGTCCAGCACCGCCAGGTAGGCGAGCACCCCAATTCCCACCTCGGTGCCACCGAAGAAGCCGGTGACCAGCACGCCGCGCCAGGTGCGGTGCAGGCGCTGGGTGCCCTCGCTCAGCATCCTGCTGAAGGCGTCCTCGAGCTCGTCCTCGATCGGACTGTCCGTCTGCCCGAGCTGGCGTTGGGTGGTCTCACTCATGGTGGATGGCCAGATACCCGTTATCCCGCGGGCGGACCATCCGGTGTGAGGCATCTGACATGATCCGCCGGCCCCGTCACCTGCGCGGTCGCAGCACGGGTGTCACCAGTTCGCCCCTGTCGAGGTAACTCTCGAGGTTGCGGATCGCGAGCAGCGCCATCGCCCTGCGGGTTCTGGCGGTCGCGCTGCCGATGTGCGGGAACAGCACCACGTTGTCGAGCGTGAACAGCTCGGCCGGCACGTGCGGTTCGTCGGCGAAGACGTCCAGCCCCGCCCCGCCCAGCGCCCCGCCGGCCAGCAACTCCACGAGCGCGTCCTGATCGACGACGCTGCCGCGGGCGATGTTGATCAGATAGCCCTCCGGTCCCAACGCCTCGAGGACCGTGCGGTCGACCAGATGGCGGGTCTCGTGGTCGCCGGTGGTGGCCACGACGAGTATGTCGACCGACTCGGCGAGCTCCACCGGCGAGCCGGCGTAGCGGTACGGCGACCCGTCGATGCGGTGGCGATTGTGATACGCGACGGCACAGTCGAATCCGAGCAGACGGGTCGCTATGGCCGACCCGATCCGGCCCAGGCCCAATATCCCGACCTGCAGACCGCTGACGTCGCGGCCATAGGGAAAAGGGCCGTCGCGTACCCATCGACCCGCCCGCACGTAGCGGTCCGCGGCGCCGAAGCGGCGCAGGGTCATCAGGATCAGGCCCAGGGCGGTGTCGGCCACGGTTTCCGACAGGACGTCGGGGGTGTTGCTGACGCCGATGCCGCGGCGTTGCGCCGCCCGCAGATCGATCAGGTCCACCCCGGCCCCGTTGTTGACGATCACCTCGAGGTTGGGCAGCGCCGCGATCATGTCGGCGTCGATGCCGGGTGAGCCGGATGTGATCACCACCCGGACGTCGGCCCCGTGGTCGGCCAGGAAGGCGGCCCGCCCGGGGCCGTCGGGAAGCCTCTCGATGTCGTAGCGCGCGCTCAGCTCGGCTTCGAAGGTCGGCTCGAAGGCGCCGACCCGCACCGCGCTCATGATCTTTGTTCTGGTCACCTCTCCATCATCGAGTGTGGGGGAAATATCCGGGCGCCGGCCGTCGTTGTCAACCGCGACGGTGTCGGACATTCCCCCGGGTACCACTTCAGAATCGTCGCTTCGAGCGACCACTTGCCGAGAGGCGCGAAGACGGCACCGTCCCAAACTTTTTCGGCGCGTGCGGGAAGCAACGGCGCTGCGGTGCGGTTGCAACACGAATGCGCATCGGAGTCGTGTTCCCGCAAACAGAGCTCGGCGGAGACCCCGCGGCCGTCCGCACGTACGGGCAGGCAGTCGAAGGGCTCGGCTTCACCCACATCCTCGCCTATGACCACGTGGTGGGCGCCGACCCGAGCGTGCACCGGGGCTGGGACGGGCCCTACGACATCGACTCGACGTTCCACGAGCCGTTCGTCCTGTTCGGCTACCTGGCCGCGATCACGTCACTGGAACTCGTGACCGGTGTCATCATCCTGCCGCAACGGCAGACGGCACTGGTGGCCAAGCAAGCCGCCGAAGCCGATCTGCTGACCGGTGGCAGGTTCCGCCTGGGCATCGGATTGGGCTGGAACGCCGTGGAATACGAGGCGCTGGGCGAGACGTTCACCAATCGCGGCAGGCGCTCCGAGGAGCAGATCGAGCTTTTGCGCAGGCTGTGGACCGAACGATCGGTCACCTTCGACGGCACATACCACACGGTCACCGCCGCGGGACTGGCGCCGCTGCCCACCCAACGCCCGATTCCCGTGTGGATCGGCGCGGCCTCCGACCGCGGGTTGGAACGCGCGGGACGGCTCGCCGACGGCTGGTTCCCGATGACCGCTCCGGGACCGGGCCTGGACCATGCGCGCGCGCAGGTGCAGCGCGCCGCCGCGGCCGCGGGCCGGGACGCGGCCGGCCTCGGCATGGAAGGCCGGGTCAGCTGGACCGGCGACCGCGACAAGGCCGCCGCCGACATCGCGGCCTGGCGCGCCGCGGGCGCCACCCACCTGTCGGTCAACACCATGAACGCGGGGCTCGCGACCGTCGACGACCACCTCGCCGCGCTGGAGCGGGTCGCGGCCGACCTGAAGTAGCGGCTAACCGGCTTCCGCTTCGACCAGGCTCAGGTGGACGGCGCGGTGGGCTTTCGACGGCTTGCGCACGCGCCCATGAGGTTCCATCAGCCCGTTGTGGACCTTGACCTCTCCGCCGGTCGCGCAATGCCGGCGCTGCCAGTCGCTGATCGCCTGGTGCGCCGCGTGATCGAGGTAGTTGGCCAGCAGGTGCACGGTGACCGTGGTGCGTTCGGGGATCGTCGCGAGCACGCCCGTCAGCCGGGGCAGGGCGAGGAAGCTGCACGCCCCTTCGATGATCACGTGCCATTCGTCACCCACCGGCTTGGCTTCCACTTTGGCGCGCACCACCCGCCACCCGGTCACGACAACCGCCACGACGAGACCGATCATCACGCCGTGCAGCAGGTTGAGGAAGACGACGCCGACAATGGTCACCAGGTAGACGACGAGATCGCCGTTGCGCAAAGCGGTCTCGATGTGGGCCGGCTTCAACAGCTCGATTCCGATGACGATGAGCAAACCCGCCAGCGCCGCGGTGGGGATCTGTTCGACCAGCCCCGCGAAGGGCACGGCGAACAACAGGATCCAGACCCCGTGCATGATCGTCGAGGCGCGAGTTTTGGCGCCCGCGTTGACGTTCGCCGCGCTGCGCACGATCACGCCCGCGATCGGGAGCCCGCCGATCGCGCCCGACGCCATATTCGCCGCCCCCTGCCCGATCAGCTCGCGATTGAAGTCGGTGCGCGCCCCGGTGTGCATGCGATCGATCGAGACCGCGGTCAGCAGGCTTTGAACGCTGGTGATCAGCGTGACGGTGATCACCGCGATCACCGTCGCCCCCCAGTCGCCCTCGGGAAGCTGAGGCAGCCGCAGCGCCTCCAGCACCGAGCCGTCCAGCCTGATGCGGGAGACGTTGAACGGCAACGCAACCGAGAGAACGGTGGCGGCGACGATGGCGACGAGCGGGCCCGGGATCTTGGCCACCCGGGGCGGGACCCAGCGCCAGGCGACCAGGATGCCGATGACAAGCAGGCCTAGGACGACCCCGGGCCGGTGCGCACCGACGATTTGCGCGGGCAGGCCGACGACGTTCGTCCAGGCCGAGCTCTGCGATTCACCACCCAGCAATACGTGCACCTGCTGCAGCGCGATCGTGATCCCGATTCCGGCGAGCATGGCGTGCACCACAACCGGTGAGATCGCCAGAGCCGCCCGTGCGATTCTGCTGAGTCCCAACACGACTTGCAGCGCTCCGGCGATGACGGTGATGAAACATGTCACCGCCCAGCCGAACTGCGAGACCAGATCGGCGACGACGACCGTGAGTCCGGCCGCCGGACCACTGACCTGCAACGGTGACCCGCCGAGGCACCCCGCGACGATGCCTCCGACGATCGCCGCGAGCAAGCCGGACAGCACGGGGGCGTCGGATGCGATCGCAATCCCCAGCGACAATGGAAGCGCCACCAAAAAGACCACCAACGACGCCGGCAGGTCGTACTGCATGACCGCGCGCGACCGATCGGCGCGCGTCGGTTCCGCCCCCTCGCTGTCGTTTTCGCGTGGCCGCCCGGCGGGTAGCATCGGCCCTCCCTGGGATATGCAATGAGGGGCGCGTTCGGGTAGCCACCCGTGACGCGCCAAGAGCGCACTGTAAACATCTGGGGCACAATGGATCACCGCCGCCGGGAACGTCGTTGTTCTGCTCAGCGTGCCCTGCCTATGCGTATCGACGGTATGGGCCGGTCAACCCGGTCGCAACCCGACGGTCCGGGCGCATATCGAATGCAAATCTTTTGCCGCGCAGAACGGTCGGGGTGTCGATGACCCCTGCTTCGCGCCACCCGACGAAATCACCTGCGGCGCAGCGCATCTACTCCAGGACGAAGACGGGTATCCGCCTCGTTGTCTTCTCCTGATATTCGGCGTAGGGAGGGTAAGCCTCGACCGCCCGTTGCCACCACTGCTCGCGCTCGGCCCCCTCGAGTTCGCGCGCCCTCAGCGCGAACACCTTTTCGCCGTCCTGCAGTGTGACGTCCGGGTTGGCCTTGAGGTTGGAGTACCACAATGGATGGGCGGGGGCGCCGCCCTTCGACGCGACCATGGCGTAACGGCCGTCGTTTTCGACGCGCATCATCGGCACGTACCGCTTCTTGCCGGACTTTGCTCCGGTCACGGTCACCAGCACGACGGGCCGACCCAGAATCTCGACCCCGTCGGTCGTGCCCTGCTTGAGGATTTGCTCGGTCTGGTCGCGCACCCAGTCCCTAGGGCTCAGTTCGATCTCGTCGGCCATACCCGATCTCAACACGTCCTCGCGCCGCAGTCATCCCCCAGCGGGACGCGTAGAGTGGACGGTATCGCTTAAACGAGCTAACTAATTGGAGAGGGGATGAGGTGTGGCCCGCACCGACAACGACAGATGGGACCTGGCCTCCAGCGTCGGAGCGACGGCAACGGCGGTCGCCGCACAGCGGGCAATCGCTTCGCAGGGGCCCCGGCCCCTGCTGAACGACCCCTTCGCTGATCCGCTCGTGCGCGCGGTGGGCAGCGAGGTCTTCGTCAAGCTCCTCGACAACGAGATCGACCGCTCCGACGATCCCCTGCTCAACCGCCAGGCCGTCAACGAGCAGATCGCGGTCCGCACCCGTTACTTCGACGACTTCTTCATGCAGGCAACCGAAGCCGGCATTCGCCAGGCGGTCATCCTGGCCTCCGGCCTGGACACCAGGGCCTACCGCCTGCCCTGGCCGGCCGGCACGCTGGTTTATGAGATCGACCAGCCCGACGTCATCGAGTTCAAGACGCGGGTGCTCGCCGACTTGGGCGCCGCGCCGGCCGCCGAGCGCCGCACGGTGGCGATCGACTTGCGCGGGGATTGGCCGGCCGCCCTGGTCGGGGCCGGCTTCGACGCCGGCGCCCCGACGGCGTGGAGCGCCGAAGGCCTGCTCGTCTACCTGCCGCCCGAGGCGCAGGACCGTTTGTTCGACAACATCGCTGCGTTGTCCGCGCCGGGCAGCCGGATCGCGACCGAACACATGGATCTGCGCAACATCCCGACGGACTGGGCGCAGAAGTTGACCGAGCGGTCACAACGCCTGGGCTCCGACATCAATTTGGCCGAGCTCTTCTACACCGGCGACCGCAATACCGCCGCCGAATACCTGGCGGCGCATGGTTGGCACGTCGACATCCGGACAACCGAGGAGGCCTTCGCCGCCCACGGATTCGACGTTCCCGACGATGAGCTGGCTTCCTTCGGCGAGGATTCCGGTTACCTGACCGCAACCCTGCGATAAGGAAACCGGAAACCATATCAATCCCGTTGACATATATCAGCGTGGTTGATATAACGGTGGCATGTCTCAACCGACTCACGAAATGTTCGAAGCCGCCTACCGGGGCGAGGCCCCGGAGATGGGCGAGGGCAACCGCCCGCCGTGGAGCATCGGCGAACCGCAGCCGGAGATCGCGGCGCTGATCGAGGCCGGGAAGTTCCACGGCGACGTCCTCGATGCCGGCTGCGGGGAGGCGGCGGTGTCGTTGTTCCTCGCGGAGCGCGGCTTCACCACGGTGGGCCTGGACCAGTCGCCCACCGCCATCAAGTTGGCCCGCGAAAAGGCGGCCAGGCGCGGCCTTGCCAATGCCACCTTCGATGTCGCGGACATCAGCGCGTTCGGCGGTTACGACGGTCGCTTCGGGACCATCGTCGACAGCACCCTCTTCCACTCGATGCCCGTCGAGCTGCGCGAGCGCTATCAGCAGTCCATCGTGCGGGCGGCCGCACCCGGCGCCTCCTATTTCGTGCTGGTCTTCGACCGTGAGGGCATGCCGGCCGACAGCCCGATCAACGCGGTGACCGAGGACGAGCTGCGCGAAGTGGTCGCCAAATACTGGGTGATCGACGAGATCCGGCCGGCACGCATCCACGCCAACGTTCCCGACAGCGTCCTGGACGGATTCGGGGCCGTCGCCGGCACCGACATCCGCGACGAGGGCAACGGCCGCAAGTCGATGCGGGCCTGGCTGCTGTCCGCGCACCTCGGCTAGCGCCCGGACGCCGCCAGGTTTCGCGGCGCGCGATTCGGGAGACCCTGCCTGGAGCGACAGCACCGGCCAGAGGAGATCTCACGTGGACCAGCAAGTCAATGTCGACCCGCCGCCCGCGCCCGAGGATGCCAGGCAGGCGACCGAGGAACAGCGCAAGCTGCAGGAACAACTCGAGCATCAGCACGATGACCCGGACGCGCCCGGGTTGCAGCAGTCCCGCCATGACACGGCCGATGAAAGCACGCGCTAGGCTGCGCAGCCACGCATAGCGGCGCCGTACAGCGGAAGCGCCTCAGCCCCCGGCCCGCCGGCGGTCCTGGGCGAGCGCCGCGGCCGCCAGCCCCATCAACGTGAGGCCACCGACCGTCGCAGTGGAGATAGCCCACGCGCGCCGAATCAGCAGCGCGTCGTCGCATTGGCCGACGTAGTTGGTGCTGGACCGGGCGGGTTGCGCGGGTGCTCCGTGGCCGTTGCTGTTGTCAGCGACCGCCGCCTGGGTGAGGTCGGTCGTGAAACCGCTACCGCATTTGACCTGCCAGCCGAACTGGTCGTAGGCGTCGATGAACACGGGGAACCGTAAGGCGCCCAGCCCGATAGCCAGGGCTACTGCGGCCACCGCGAAGATCAGCGGTCCACGTCTGGTCATGTCACTCCCCTAGGTCATGCACACGTTGGCGAATATCAGCACGGGCCACGACACGATCGAGCCGAGGAAAGACACCACCAGGTCGACGCCGTGCATGTCGCGCAGGTGCGCCGTGTGAGTGGACGACCAGATCACCCCGACGATCAGATACGGCGTGCCCAGCAGCACGGCCAGGCCCAGCAGCTCGGCGATCGTCAGCTGGTAGTCGAGCAGGCGACGAATCTTGTCGAGCATCGGATGTGCCTTTCGCGCGGGCGAACCGGGTCGCGCCGGCGCACGACGGCGTGAATGTCGCCGCGCCGCGGCGGGTGGGTCAGATGGCAGCTATGTTAATCGCTATTCGGCTGGTTTGTGAAGAGCATGGTCATGGCTACTGCCGAGACATGACTTTGGCCGCTTGAGCGGAATTGCTCCCAGTCAACAGGTTTGGGGTTTCCCTAGCCTTGGTCAACCGCAGACCGCGAGACGGCTCCGCCGCGCAAGTGGGTAGTTATTCTCGCGCCGGCTCTTATTTGATGGTGGAATCTTTGACCGACTGCCGGTGCAATCGGCGTCGGTCAGCGGCGGCGCGTGCTGGAGCGGTGCGGGCTACCGAACGTGGTCAGGGGTCTGCCCAAGACGGTCACCTCCATCATCCGGCGTACCGTGTTGCGAGCGGGCTGGTTCGGGTCGGGCAGGACGAGTCGCCCGATGTCCACGGCGAGGGCGAACGCGGCGTGGATGGCGTACCGCGCCCGGCCCAGCGTTAAATCGGGCCGGGCCGCCACCGCGAGCCGCGCCCAGGACTCGACGGTGGAGCGTTGGATGTTGTACAGCAGTACGGCATCCGTGTCGGGCAGGTTATGACGTTCCGTGTAATACACGCAGGCCAACTCGGGATTCGCCAACGATCGCGTGACGTACGCGTCGATCAGTTGGGCCAGTGCCCGGTCGGGATCACTGGTGGTGGCCAGGATCGTCGAGAGGTCACCGGACAGCTGGTCTGCGGCGCGCCGGTAGGAGACGGCCAAGATGGCGGCCTTGCTCGGGAAGTACTGGTAGATGCTTGCGACCGGTATGCCGACGGCCGCCGCGAGGTCTTCCATGCCGGTTTCGCGGTAGCCCCGTTCGTTGAAGAGCCGCATCGATTCGTGCAGGAGCAGCTCATAGCTGCCGGCGGCGATGGTAAGCGTGGCCGGCCGTACCGGCTCGGGCGTACTCGTGCGTGACGCCGGCAAGTCCGCCTGCAACACGGCGTCCGCGATGTCGGAGAGCGTCGCCCGGATCTCGGCAATGCCGAGTCGTGAACGATGATCGGTGATGCTGCCAATGACACTCAGGGTCGCGGCGGACAGGATCCAACGTTGCCGCGATGTCAGCTCCGGGCGGAGCTGGACCAACGGCCGCTGCAGGCGCCGGTTGAGCAATTTGACTTGCTCGGCAAGCGCGATCTGATCGTCGCCACGCAGGTAACGCCCCTCCCACCGGTACAGCCCCCCGGCGGTGCGGTTGACGATCGTCGAATCGATGAGCGCGCTGACGACGGCGCGCAGCGTCTCCTCGGGGTCGGCGTCGGCCGGCAGTGCGTCGGCGAAGGCGGTCGCGTCGACGAGCTGTTGACCGAGCGCAAGGAAGACGTCCCTGAAGAGGTCGTATTTGCCCTGCGAATGCCGGTACAGGGCCGCCGCCGAGATTCCGACCCGAGCCGCGATGTTTTCCATGCTGACCGCGTGGTAGCCCAGCTCACTGAAGGCGTCGGCGGCGGCGCGGGCGATCTGTGCCTTGCGGTCTTTGGGGCGCCGCTTGACCTCCTTGGTAGGCGAGCGGCTGGCCGGCGGCATACAGATCACCGTAGCCGCAGCGTGGCCGAAGTGGGGGGCCGATCTCCGGCCCGCGCTCGCCGCTATATGGCGGTGAATCACTCGACCACGCACCAGCTCGAGGTGGTCCTGTTCGGCGATCAGTCGCCGGTTGACACCCGTCGGTTCACACCGCGGCCGTGACTCTCCACAGCGCCTCGCGGTCAACCGACGCTGAGCGGTCGATCGGGCTGATCACCAGATCCGTGGCACCCGCATCGAGATAGCGGCGCAACTGTTGCACGACAAGGTCTTCCGGTCCGATGGCAGCGAGTTCGACGGCGCCGGCGACTTGTTCCCTGGCGATCACGTTGCGATACGACGGGATGCTCTCGTAGAAGCTCAACTGTCGCGCGGCGATGGCACGGGCGCCGTCGACGTCTTCGGACACCAACACCGGCACGGCGGCGATGATCCGCGGGGCGCGACGCCCCGCGTCGGCTGCCGCCTTGGTGATCTCCGGCACGATGAATTCGCCGATCGTCCGGGGCCCGGCCAGGTTGGGCAACGTCCCGTCTGCCAGTTCGCCGGTCACCCGCAACGCCTTTGGGCCCATCGCCGCCACGTAGACCGGGATGGGCGTCCCGCCCGCGACCTGTACCGGCCAAGTGGGGCTCGCACTGAGTTCGCTGCCGTGGAAGTCGACGCCGGCGGTGTTGAACACCGAGCCGAGGATCGTCAGATGCTCCCGTAGCCGAATGATCCCGTTGGGCCAGTCGGTGCCGAAAGTTTGGCGCTCGATCTGGCGGGCACCCAGGCCGAGACCCAGGCTGAAGTTGCCGTGCGCGGCGGCCTGTGCCGTCTGCGCGAGCGAGGCGACAATCAGCGGGTGGCGCGGGTTGATCGGCACCACCGAGGTCCCGACGCCCAGTCCGGGGACGGCGGCGCCGACGAGCGCCGCCAGCGCGATCGCGTCGTAGTTCTGCTGCTGAGGCAGCCACACCTGGGTGACACCGTGCTCATAAGCTCCTCGGGCTTGCGCGATCACATCGTCGACGAGATTGGCGGCATCCGGGCGCGCCATCAGGATGATTCCGGTGGGCATATCGGCAACCAACGACGCCGCCCGTTCGAGCATTCCGATCGCTCTCACGACGACGCAAAGCGCATGCCCGATGCCTCGGGCATCGGTCAACCGTTGACCGCTTTGAACACAAATCGCTAATGTGTCCAAATGCCGGTGGACGCCGTCAAACCCGTACCGACCGCGTTGTTGACGGCCGCGACCGACACACTGCGCCACCTGGGGCCGCGGCGATTCAGCCTGACGGCGGTGGCCGAGGCCGCCGGCGTGTCCCGTGGCACCGTGCACAACCTGTTGGGCACCCGCGACAACGCCATCGCCGCGGCGCTCAACGAGTTGGCCTCCGGGTTCATCGCCACCATGGCCGTGGAGGTCGCCAAGGAAGGCACGCTGGCCGACCAGGCCGCGGCCGTCGCGGTGCTGATCTGTGCGCATCGTCAGCGATCGCTGTCGACGTCCCGCGGCATCAATCAGAGCATCCTGGTCTTGCTGCTGGAGCACGGTGGCGACGAGTTGATGCGCCGTTCGATCGAGCTGTGGAAGCCGTTGGTCAAAGCCGCCCAGCGCAGCGGGGAAGTCGGAGCCGACATCGACCCCGTGCGCGCCAGTGAATGGATCGTGCGAATGTTGTTCAGTTTCGAGCTCATCCCGCCCATCTCGGTGAACCTCGACAATCCTCGGGCGGTCCGGCGGTTCGTCAGCGATCACATGATCACCGGATTGATCGGGGCGCAACGTGCCTGACCCCGATTACGAAGTCGCAATCATCGGCGCCGGCCCCGGCGGCATCGCCGCGGCCAAGCTCCTGCGCGACAAGGGGATAACCGATTTCGTCATCCTCGAACGCGGCCATGACTTTGGCGGCACCTGGCGAGACAACCACTATCCGGGCCTCGCCGTCGACATCCCCGTGCTCTGGTACCAGCTGTCGTTCGCGCCCAACCCCAACTGGACGAGGTTCTTCGCGCCGGGCCCCGAGATCTACCGTTACCTGCGTGACACCGCCGCGCGCCTCGGGCTCTACGCGTACCTGCGCCCGAACGCCGAAGTTGTCCAACAGAAGTGGGACGCGCAGGCGTCCCGATGGCGGCTGAAGCTCAACGGCCGGGATTCGGTGTCCGCGAGGTTCGTGATCAACTCGGTCGGCGGCTACGTCAACGCCAAGGACGTCACCGACATCGCCGGCGTCGACGACTTCACCGGGACCGTCCTGCGTCCCAACGCGTGGGACGACGACTACGACACCACGGGCAAGCGCATCGCGATCATCGGTACCGGATCCAGCGGTGTCCAGATCGCCGGGGCCGTGTCGGCGCGGGCGGCCACCCTTGACATCTACCAGCGCACCCCCGCATGGGTCTTGCCCAAGATCGACTTCGACATCAGGCCGTGGATGCGCTTCGCGCTGCGCCTGCCGGGTGTGGTCGATGCCATCAACGCGCTGGGCCGGGCGGGAATGGATGCCCTCATGGTCGCGCCGCTGGTGCACGTGCTGTCGCGGCTCCCCGACCGAATGCTGGTGCGGCTCATGCCCCTATACGACGCGTGGTGCCGGGTGCTCTACCGGCTGCTGGTGCGTTCGGTGGTCAAGGATCCGCGGACACGTCGCGCTCTCGTCCCCCGGTACGGCCTGCTCGCCAAACGTCCCGTCATCTCCAGCAGCTTCCTGCCGGTGTTCAACCACGCGGGCACTCACCTGATCACCGCTCCCATCGATCGGATCACCGCGACCGGCATCCGCACCACCGACGGCGTCGACCACCCGGCCGATCTGATCGTGCTGGCCACCGGCTACGAGCTGTGGACCGATCCCGAAACGTACCGTCCCGGAACGATACTGGGCGAGAACGGGTTCGACCTCGCCCAGGACTACCGCGCTCATGGCTTGCGCAGCTACGCCGGAACGGCGCATCCGCGCTTGCCCAACCGGTGGGAAATCGTCGGACCGCTCGGCTTCGTCGGCTTCGCCTGGCCCGATTTCGTCGAGACGATGGCCGCGCACGCGGTGCGCCTCATCGACGAGACCCGGCGTCGCGGCGCGACGAGCGTTGCCGTCGGCCCGGCGGCGTTCGACCGGTGGAACGAACAGATGCACCGCCAAGGCAAGGCCGTCCACCTGTACCTGACGGCGTGCAACCCCCGCCTTTCCACGTATTTCGTCAATTCGCAGCGCGACACCGTGTATCACCGGCCGCAAACCATCACCGCGTCGCGCCGGTTCAGCCGGCGGTCCCCATTGTCGGACTACGAATTCAGCTATCAACGTGCCGGTGATTCTCAGGCAACGTCTCAAGCAGAGGAGCTCTCGGCATGACCGATCCCGTCGCCCCGCTGGCCGGCAAGGTCGCTTACGTGACCGGGGCCGCCCGCGGCCAGGGCCGCTCCCACTGCGTCCGGCTGGCCCGGGCTGGCGCCGACATCATCGCGATCGACGCCTGCGCGCCGGTCGCCGAACACAACGGCTACCCCCCGGCGCTCCCGGAGGACCTGGCCGAAACCGTCAACCTGGTCGAGGGCGAGGGCCGCAAGATCCTCGCCGACGAGGTCGACGTCCGCGACCTGGCGGGCCAGCAACGAGTGGTGGCGAACGCGATCGAACAATTCGGCCGGCTCGACATCGTCGTGGCCAACGCCGGCGTGCTGAATTGGGGCAGGCTATGGGAAATTTCGGCTCAGCAATGGCAGGAGACCATCGACACCAACTTGACCGGGCTGTGGAACACCATGAAATCCGTGGTCCCGCCGATGATCGCCGCCGGCAATGGCGGATCGATCATCAACATCAGCTCCGCGGCGGGCATCAAGGCCGTCCCCGGCTGCGGGCACTACTGCGCCAGCAAGTTCGGTGTGGTCGGGCTGACCAACTCGCTGGCGGTGGAACTCGGTGAGTTCGGCATCCGCGTCAACTCGGTGCATCCCTACGGCACTGACACGCCGATGGGCAACGACCTGTCGATGTACCAGACCTTCCAAGACCATCCGCACTACATCCACAGCTTCTCGCCGGGCGCACTGCCGACCGAGTCGCTGGCCGCCCCCGACCTGATCTCCGACATCGTGGTCTGGCTGGCCAGCGACGCCTCCTCGTTGGTCACCGCCGCCCAGATCCCCGCCGACAAAGGCTATTTGAAGATCTGAGCCCCGACAATTCCCTGCGGCCACAGCCCTGGACGGTCAGCCCGGATCTGGCCGGCGGCTAGGCATGGTCAACGCCGGTTGCGCGAGGAGGCGATCGGTGCGGGATTCCGAGGCTCCGATTACTGCCCGCCCCTATGGGCCAGATCGATGGCGTACTGACTCACGAACGTGCCCGCCGCCGGATCACCTTTGCCGCATGATCCATCGGACTCACCGGGGCGTTTGATCCACAAGTAGGCGTCGGCGTGCGCACCCGCGGTGGCCGTCGTGGGCGGAGTGCCCAGTGCCCGGCCGCTGGGGTTGCACCAGTTGAGGTCGCCGTCCGGCGCTGGTCCGGCGCCGTTGCGCGACGTGTCGACCACGTAATGGGCACCATTCGTGAGCGCCGAAATCGCTTCGCCGTAGCCGATTTCGTCCTCGGTCGTAAAGAAATTCGCGGTGTTGACGCTGAAGCCCCGCGCGTGACCGACGCCGGCCTGGTTGAGCCTGGCGGCCATGTCCTCGGGGCTATGCCAGCGCAAGTGGCCGGCATCGACGTAAACGGCCGCGTTCGGGTCCCGAGTGAGCGTGTCGACGGCATAGCGAACCAAGTCATAGCGCTCTTGGCGCTGATCACCCGACAGGCAGTCGGCCATCGCGAGAGCGTCGGGCTCGACGATGATCCCTACCCGCGAGGCTCCCACGCCGGATGCGATGCCGTCGATCCAGCCTCGGTAGTCCGCGCCCGACCCCATGCCGCCCGCGGCGAAGCTGCCGCAATCCCGGTGCGGGATTCCATAAAGCGCCAGAACCGGGATGGCGCCGGCAGCGTTCGCGTCGCCAACGTACTTCCCGACCGTGCCCGCCGACGAGCCCGGGACGATCCAATAGGCCTGCGGCGTGTTGGCGATCGCGGTCAGCTCGGGACTCGGCGGATCGGCGCTCTGCGCGGCGCGCATGGCCGCCGAATTGGGATTGACGTAGAACGGCGCCCCCGCCAACGGGTCCCCGTCGCTGGCCAAGCGCACCGTCGGGGCGGAGCCGACCTGCGGTGGGCCGGCCGAAACACCCATGCAGGCAATGCCCGCAACGGTCAGGAAGGGAGCAATCCAGCGCGCGAGAGCGCTAGCAGCTGACGACATCACTTTAGGGAAACTAGTGCTTAACGGCGTTGAGCGGAAATCCAGGTCCGTGGAGCAAACATAGCTGGACACGAAGGGCGAACGGCCGGCCCGAGCGAGCGAACCTCGTGCCTCGGTGCGATGACCATGGGGCCGCTTCTGACCAAGCCTGTTCACTCCTGCCTTCCGCCCAGCGTTTCGAGCCTTAGACCGCGCGCGGTGGCCCCCGACGGCTATCCGGCAAAGCGAGGCCAATTTGCTGTGCGACGTCAACTTGCACGGCCGACGTAGAACAGCGCTTTCCACCTACCGCGCGAAGTTCGTGCTGGTTTTAGGCAGTGGTGAAAAACCGTTCGGCATGAATTTGGTCGCGGGGCACACCGGCGGCGGTGAGCGCGGTGTAGGCGGCCTCGATCATCGGCGGTGGCCCGCACACATAGACATCTGGGCTTTCGTCAAGCATCGGGACTTCGGCCGCTGCGAGATCGACCGGGTTGCCGGTGGCGCCCGTCCACCGAGGATCCGGTTGCCAGACCGCGGTGTCGGCCCGAAAGTCGGGTATCAACCCTGCGAGTTCGGCGAGCTCGTCCTGGGCGAAAACCTCCGTATAGCGGGTGAGGCCGAAGAACAGACGCGCCTGCTGCGGATCGCCCCATTCGGCCATTCGACGCAACATCGACAGCAGCGGCGACAATCCCGTGCCCCCTGCCAGGAACCAGCGGGGTCGCAGACCGTTTTCGGCCAGGGTGAACGATCCCTGCGCACCGGAGACGGTGAGCACGTCGCCGACGGCCGCTTGCTCGGTTAAGTATTGCGACATCAGGCCGCCGGGCAGCAGTCGGATGTAGAACTCGAGCTCTCCGTCCCAGTTGGCGACGTTTGCCGGTGAGTAGGCGCGTCGGGAGTCCGTGCCCGGGACGGTGATACGCACGAACTGGCCTGAGTCGAAGTCTGCGGGCGTCGAGCCGTCCAGACCGACCTTCAGGTGCATCACTTCGTCGGCGACGAGCGTCAGCCCGGTGACCCGGGCTTGCTGTTGTGTCGGTGGCGCAGCAATGACCTGGCCGCGGTCATAGGGCAGTTCGATGCGGCAATCAGTGCGGGGAACACTGCAGCACAACAGGATTCCGCCCTGGTTCTCGGGTACTTCGATCACGTCTGGGTCGTGTTTGCCCATGTCCACCTGCCCGCCGGAGAGCACGGCCGAACAAGCTCCGCACCCGCCGGTCTGGCAGGTTGACTTCAGCACCATGCCCGCCTGCTCGGCGGCGGCGAGCACAGTGGTCTGCGAATCGCAGGAGATCGTTGACTCCTCGCCGTCATTGGTGACCAGAACGACGTCGTAGCTTGATAACTCGGCGTCAACGGGTAGCGCGATAGTCTCGGTCATCACGCGCCTGCCATCGCATCGGCGAGATC
Source organism: Mycobacterium europaeum (assembly GCF_034555895.2). NCBI lineage: Bacteria > Bacillati > Actinomycetota > Actinomycetes > Mycobacteriales > Mycobacteriaceae > Mycobacterium > Mycobacterium europaeum. The sequence continues at coordinate 4,922,544 of NZ_CP157315.1, read as the reverse complement.
CTGTTCGGGATCGCCGATCGGTTTGAGCGCGAACTGCTCGACGAGGATGTCGACCACGGCGGGGCTGAGGAATGCCGGCAGTGTCGGCCCGAGGCGGATGTTGCGGATTCCCAATGACAGCAGGGTCAAGAGCACCGCGGCGGCCTTCTGCTCGAACCACGAGACGAACAGGCTGAGCGGCAGGTCGTTGACCCCGCAGTCAAAGGCGTTTGCCAACGCCAATGCGATCTGCACAGCCGAGTAGCTGTCATTGCACTGGCCGACATCGAGCAACCGGGGAATGCCGCCGATGTCGCCGAACTCATGGGTGTTGAAACGAAACTTGTTGCAACCGAGGGTGAGCAGCACCGTGTCCTCGGGCGCGCCGTCGGCGACGTCGGCGTAGTAGCTGCGTCCTGGTGCGGCGCCGTCGCATCCCCCGATGAGCAGGAAGCGTTTGATCGCACCGTCTTTGACTGCCTGGATGACGGTGTCGGCGACCGACAACACCGCCTCACGCCCGAATCCGGTGGTGATGGTTTCCGACGGCACCTCGGTGGTGAATCCAGGCAGGGACTGTGCGGCCCTGATGACCAGGGAAAGGTCGGCGGTGTCCAGGTGACGGATGCCCGGCCAGCCCACCGGCCCGGTGGTGAAGATCCGGTTGCGGTAGGCCGGCTGAGGCTCGATCAGGCAGTTGGAGGTCATCACGATCGGCCCGGGAAAGCCGGTGAAGTCGCGCTGTTGATCCTGCCAGGCGCCGCCGTAGTTGCCGGCGAGGTGGCTGTACGCGTGCAGTTTGGGATATCCGTGTGCGGGCAGCATTTCGCCATGGGTGTAGACGTTGATCCCGGTGCCCTCGGTGGCCTCCAGTATCTTCTGCAGGTCGTGCAGGTCATGACCGGATACCAGGATGGCCTTGCCGACGACTGGCGTAATCCGCACCGGTGTGGGCACGGGGCTACCGAAGCTGCCGGTATTGGCCGCGTCGAGCATCTCCATCACCTTGAGGTTTACCGAGCCCAGCTCAAGCGCGTGGGCAAGCAGGGCCTGGGGATCAGTGGGTGCGTCCGCCAGGAACGCCAGAGCGGATTCGATGCCCGCATCGGTCGTCTCGGTTTGGTATCCAAGGGCGTGGGCGTGGTGCGCGTACGCGCAAACACCTTTCAAGCCATACAGATTGAGGTTCCGCAGGCCTACCACATCGGGGCCAAGAGTGTCGAGGTCGGCGTCCACCCCGACGGCGGCGGCCTGCGCGACCACCTCCGCAATCGTTGTAGCCGGCGCGAACTGTGCTGGACCGGAGAGGGTTTCGGGCTCCGCGCCGGCGGCTCGGGCGGCATTCTCATAGGCTTGCTTCGCCTGCTCTCGCATGTCGACCGCCGCGGAGATCAAAGCCATGAACCGGGTGGGATTGAAGTTGACGTTCGTCAGTGTGGTGAACAGGTCGAAACTGGCGTGTGCGGCGAATCGCGGGTCGGCGGCCCCGAGCCGGCGGGCCTGCCGCGCGTACTGTCCAATGCCGAGATTGACGTGAACCAACACGTCCTGCAGCGCCGCGGTGGTGGCATCCTTGCCGCAATTCCCCTTCGTGCTGGCGCAACCGAAGGCCAGCAGATTGGGGCGGTCAGGTGAGTCGGTGCGGTCGGTCTGTTCGCACTGATAGCAGAACATTGGGTCTCCTCCGGCGGCGATAGGCGATTGACGAATTCACGCTATGAACCGCCGGGAGCGCTGGGTTTGACCTAGATCAAGTCAAGCCTGTGGGGCTTGTCACAGAATCGAGACGCTCTGGGCGTACGCGTCCAACGCCGCGATATCCGGGATCTGCACGACCGCGCCGTCCAGCCGGATCAGGCCCTTTTCGGTAAGGGTCCGCATGGCGCGGGAGAAGGTCTCGGGCGTCATACCCAGCCGCGACGCCAGCACCTGCTTGAGGGCGGGTAGTTCAACGCTGGCCGAGGGGGCGAATTGGCTCGCATCGCTTTCGGAAACGCCGGCTCCCCCACCCACGCTGTAAGTCCCCGCGCCTATCGCGCCGAGGATGTAGGCAACGATCCGCTGCGTCGCGGATTGCAGAGACAGCATGGCAATGTCCTGAATCTTGCTTTGCAGCCGCCGCGCCATCGACGCCAGCATGATGCGCGCCATCGCGGGCTCTTCGTCGAGGACCCGGTCGACCGCGGCTGCGGGGACGAACACCAGATGCGTGTCGACCAGCGCGGTGGCGTCCACCGGATAGGGCTCGTGGACGAACATGACGGCATGCCCGAAAGCGCCGCCCGGCCTGATGATTTCCACCACCTTGACCACGCCTTCCGAATTGGAAACGGACAGCTGCATGAGGCCGTCACGCACCATGTAGAAGCCGGTCGATGGGGTCCCTTTACGGAACAGCACCTGGCCAGCGGGCAGGAAGATCGCGCGGCTCTGTGCGGCCAGCAGGTCGACGTGCTTGCTATTCAGCCCGTCGAACATGGGGGCGGACGCAATAGCCAGTCGCAAGTCGGCACTCATCGAGTGGCCCCCCGGCTTCGGCAGATCGAAAGCGCTGCCTCGGCATGGTTCTTGATGGTCACTTGGCGATTTCCTCTCCGACTTTAGTGGGCGCGCTCGCCGACGGCGACGAGGCGCCAGCGTCGCTAACACCATCGCCAATCTTGGCGGGCAACTCAAGCTCAGTGGTCCCAGCCCGTGATCATCTTGAACAGCGCGTTGATACCCATTGCTCGACATCGCGGACCGCGATGCCATTTACGCGCAGGCGCTACCCGCTAATCTACTGCGTCTCGGCGATGGGAGGACGCATGTAGGTTCCCGGCCTGACCGGCGGATCGCGACCGTTCCACCTTTGGGTTTGCAGAATTCTCATCAAAATGGAGGACCGGATTTTCTCATCTTGATGGCGGATCCTAGAACCGTACGGTTGCGCCGGGCTGCCCCCATCACCACCTCTGACCATCGGTCTCAGGCGAAACAAACTGCCGCATAAGGTCGGAGAAGTTGCGCTTGCGTCAAGTCCTAGGGTGCCATCTGAACAGCGCGCTGGAGAAGACCGCTCTCTCCGGTGGAGCGGGTCTAGCTCCAGGCAAATTTTTTGCACTGGAGTTCCGAGACTCTCGGATCAGAGTGCGTTTACTGGCGTTGGGGAGCGAGGCGCTTCAACGCGAGTCCGCCCTCGAAGGGGCGGTAGCCGAACGCCGCCGGAGCACGGTAGCCGGTGTCGGCAAGGGACGTATGCACTTCGGCTACGGTCGGCCCGATCTCAGCTGCGATCAGCGCCAGAGTATCGAGGTCGAATCGGTAAAGCCGAGCCGCGTTCTCGGCGAGGATTTTTCGGCACTCGCTTTCTGATCTGTTGTGTAGCGCCCACCGGATGGCCAGCTTGGATTGAGGAGCGAAGCCCTCCTCGTGCGGGTAGTCACTTCCCCACAGGATGTGGTCTGCACCCATGAAGTCGATCATGACTGATTCGAAGGGCGCCAATTCGCTGGCCAGGTAGCAGTTCCGCTGGGCGTACTGGCTCGGCGTGAGGGTAAGCCCATCGACCGAGGAACCACCGAACATACCGTACGTGCGGTTGCCGGCTTCGGACTTCATCGTCGGCACCATCGCATCGAGCATCATCAGTTGCTGCTGCACCCACAGTGTGCCCTGCTCGGTGGGGGCGAACCTCAGCGTGGGGTGACGCTCGAAAACCCCGGCCAGGATGAGATGTCCCAGGGTCCGCTGTGCCCACAACGCCATTTCCGTAATGAGCACGGCGTTGGATGCCGGCTGATCCATGGGCATTGCCGGACTTCCGGGGCCGCCGTGCTGCACGATCGTCAGATCCAGTTCGCTGCACAACCGCCAAATCGGCTCATATCGAGTGTGGAACAGCGGGGCGACATTGGGGTCGCCCGGCGATACCGGGGGCAGCAACACTCCACCAAAGCAGCCTTGCTCGTTGCCCCAACGGATTTCGTCCAGTGCGGCGTCAACGTCGTTGGGGAATACCTGGATCAATCCTCGCCGGCGTGCGGGTGCCAGCGAACAAAAATCGACCTGCCATCGGTTGTGCGCCTGCACGCCCGCCCAGCGGTGTTCGAATTCCGCTCGGTTCTCGGGCAACGAGATGGTGATGTTGGGGGATGTCGGAAAGAAGGGAGGAACAGTGTTGGGCAGCAACAGCTCCGCTGCGACCCCGTCAGCGTCCATTTCGGAGATACGCAACTCATGGTCCCAGTTGCGCTTCGCGGTGGCGATGATCAAGTCATCGAAAGGGCTCGCATACGTCTTGGCCCACGCGTCGAAGTCGTCATGGAAAGCCTGCGGGAGATACGGCTTGTATTCGAGGAGGTCGGCGCCGGCGTGGGTATCCGCGGAAATGACAGTGTAGCGGGACGGGGTCTCAGGGGTGGCCATCAATCATCTCCTCAATGAGAATGCGACACCGGTCATTGTCTCGTGGCCGATAACTTATGCATGATGAATGTTTCCTTCAGCGGAATCAATCCCGCCCCGGTGGAGCGACGGCAATTCTAGATGGGGTCGAATTCCGAAATAAGCCATGCGCCACGGACTTTGGTCAAGCTGACCATGACACTGCTGGCGGTCTGAACCGGCTCAGGTGCATCCTTGCTTGTTGTGGTTTGGTCGAGGAAGACCAATACCCTGGCGGTGTCGGGGTGCAATTCGCTGATGACGGCGCGCTGGATCGCGGCTTGGGTGTTGACGGCTTTCTGCTTGGCCGCGGGCGCTACGATTTGGTCGGCGAATTTGCTGTAGTACGTCAAGAAGTCGCCGGTCAGGTGTGACTTTGCGCCGGCCAGGTCGCTGTCGAGTTTGTCGGGCGTATACGACAGCAGCGCGACGGTTCCCTCGCTTGCCGCACTGATCACCGACTTGGCTGTGGCGTCGTTGGTTTGCTGGTCGTGTCGATATTGACCGAAGTACAGGGTGGCGGCTGCGATGGCGGCCGCGACCAACAGCAGGCCGATGATCAGTAGTGGCCAGTGCGATAGTGCGGTTCGTATCGGGCTGCGGCGCGTGTTGGTGGCGTCGTTCGCGGTCGTCCGTTGATCGTCACCGGTGATGTCGTCGCGCTGGTCGTCGCCGGCCGCTGCGAGGGTGAGTTCAAGGTCAGTGGGGTTGTGGTGTTCGAGCTGTCCGATGGTCATGGGATGAACTCCATGCTCGACATTTTGATTTTCCCACCGTCGCGGGCCAGTTTGACGCTCAACCGCCACGAGCGTGGCTGCTCGGCGGCGTCGTTGGTATTGGTGAGCGTGGAGCTGGCAGCAACGGCCACGACCGCAGTGTCCGCGGTCATGGACTCGAGGCACGCGGCTTGCACGGTTGTCTTGGTCGAGACTTTCGCAGTCTGCGCGGCTTTGACGAACTCGTCGGCCGCGCCGCGGAAGTCATCTCTGAACTGGCCGGTCGAGCTGTCGATTATGCGCTGTACGTCGTCTTTAGCGCTGTCGGCGCTAATCGACATCAGGGTGACGACGGCTTGTCGCGCGGCAGCCGTGAATTCCGCGGCCCGTTGTTGCTTGCTGAGCAGCTGATCGTGGTGTCGGACCATGACCGCGCTTGCTGCGAGAAGCGCCGCGGTGCTCAGTATCCCGATGACAGCCACCATTGTGGGTAGTTTCGGGCGGCGAAAGTGTGTCTTCCTGCGCCGTCGGGGTGGCGCCCCGCCTTGATCAGGCGGTTCGGTGCCATAGGTGCGCTCGGGATCGGCGAGTAGGGTTGCAGCGCAGGTTATTTCGTCAGTGGGGGTTGCTGCCCTATCCTCGCCGGAGGTCTCAGCGGTTTCTGCCGATGCGGTGTCGGTTGCTTCGGCCTGTTGGCGTTGCCGGATGGCCTGGACGCGGGCGCGCGCAGCCGCAGCGAGTGCTTCGGCTTCGGCAGCTGCTGCCTCCGCTGCTTCGATGAGGTCTGCATCATCGGCCCGCTCTGAGGTGACATCGAGAGGGCCGGCGTCACGTTTCGGGGATGAATTCGTGGCGGGCATTGCCGTCCTCTCTCCGTTTCCACCGGGTATGAGGGAAGCCGACCCGGCGGTTGGTTGATACCAGCGGCTAATAGAGCACACGGTAGGCCTCGGCGAAACGGTCGTGGACTGTAGTTCCCGCTCAGTGAGCATTCACCTGGGTACCGGTGGCCGCCGAGTTACCAGTGACGCACCGAACACAGCGCGCCTTTGGCGCCGTTGTTGGTGGCCACGACTGTCCCGTCCACGGCGAGTTCGCAGTGAAAGTCCGGCGTGGCCGGCGACATCCCGCTGGTGGCGATGACCATGGCCCATTCATCGGGAGTTGCCAACCAGACGTCCCGCGTCCACCGTGTGCCTGGACCCACGTCGGCCTCGACCTTGGGACTGAATTGGTAGGGGTCGTGGCTATATTCGGCCCAGCCGGGTGGATCGGCGTCCCGGAAGTAGATGTCTGCGGTGACGCGGCGCTGCGCGGTGACGGTGTAGGTGACGTGGTGCAGCACCGGCTCGTCAGCGCGGGTGACCGGCGTTGCGGCTGCGGCCGCCGCAACGAGAATTGTCGCGGCCAGCCCGGCGAGGGACTGCGCGGGGCGCCTGAGCATATTGTTCGCCACGGTCACGTGGGGTGATTTACGTGTCGCCACGAACCCACCGGGGTGCACCGTCGACAGACACGCAGGTGAGGAACAGGCCATCGGGGGCTTGTGCGACCGAGTTTTCGAAGCCCTCGCAGTTCGAGTTCTCATCTTTGATTCCCCACATCGAGGGGGAACGGAAGTATCGCGGTTCATAACGCCGCGGAGATCCGCAGAAGACCAACCGGCCCCACGAGGTGGTGCCGAACACGAAGTGGGTGGTGTCCGGGCACGGCGCGCCCAGCACGACACCTCCGGTGATACCCGGGACGCAGGATGGGTTGTCACATGCGGACGGTTCGGCCCACGCGTGGACGGGTGTGCACGCCACGAGGGCCGTCACCGCCATGGCTGTGGGCAGGATCGCTTGCGTCGCGATGCTTTTGAGGCGTGGGAGTGCAAGACGACCCGAATGCTGCAAGGGGATGTACGGTTTCATTCTCGACCCCTCACCCCGTCTTGACGAGCTTGAACGGCATGCTGATGAACCATGTCTTACTTCGTCCGCAGGCGCCGCTGACGCCGGTCGTCTCGTCGGCGCCGGTGAGAACGGCCGAGGTTGGATCGACGGCATCTCCGTCGGGGTTGGTGGGGGCGAATCTGAAGACCTGGAATCCCTGAACCGCGGTTCCGTCCGGGCAGGGCTGCCAGTTGTCGACGATGTGCTTGACGAACCAGACACCGCCGGTTTGATAGATCGGTGCCCGCCAGCCCCAGTCACTGACTACCGTGCCGGTGCATTCGGTGGGATAACTGCAGGTCGTGTTGATCGTCCAGATGCTTCGGATGCTGGCCTCGTTGTGAAAGATTTCGTTGGTCTTGGCCCACTCCCCGTTGGACGTCGCGGTGTAGGTGCCGTTGAGGCCCCAGTCGCCGGTCGCGCTGCCGGGGGGTGCGGTGCCCAGCATCGCGACCACGACGGCGCCGATGAGGGCTGCGATCCGAAGACGTCGGCGTGAGCGGCTGCTCATGTGGGGAAGAGGTCTTTCCAGGACCGCGTACCGGCGTGGGGGACCAGGTCGGATTGCCGATACACGGTGCCGTCGGGGGCGGCGTACCGCCCGGTTCGCGGGTCATAGGTTGCGACGGCAACCGATGGGCCGGGCCGCTGGGGTGTGTAGGCACTCGGCGCGGCAGCCGGTGCTGGCCCCTCGGAACCGTCGGGTGGCGGCGCTGGGGCCGGGGCGGGCGGCGGCGAATCCGGCTGCGCGGGCGCGGGGCCGGCCGCTGGCGCCAGCGGTCCTGGCGGCGGGGTGCCCTCGAGTGGTCCGAAGATTTGGTCTCCGAAGCTGACGCGGTCATCGGGCGGGACGCCCTGCGCGACGAGGTTCGGATCGAGGGGGTAGGGACCCAGGACGTGTTGGCGGATCGCCAACGGCTCGAAAGGTTTGTCGCTGTTGCAGATTTCGACCGTGGGCGCGCGCTTGCCGGGATGGCCCATGCACGGGTAGTTCCGGGCGCCGCGCACCCCGATGGGTGAATCCTGCGGCAGTTTGCAGTACAGGCCATCGGGAGTGTCGATCACCGTGGTGTCCTCTGGTGACCGCCACGACGACGGCGGCAAGAACCCTACCGTGCATGCGGGCGGGTCACCGATGGTAAGGGTGAAGTCGCCCAGGGAGTATCCGGTGGGATTGTTCTTGGGTGCGCCGTAGGACTGAGTGGCGGCGATGGTGGGCGGCAGCAACACCAGCAGCTGCTCGAGGGAGGGGTGATAGGTGACACCGACCTGGCCCAGCGTGGTGAGGTTCGCCAAGAGCATCGGCAGCGTCGGCTTTACCTGGTTGAACAGGCGTGACGCCTCATCGGCCGCCCCTGGTGCCGCGCGCAGCAGCGTCCGTGTCTGGTGGTCATCGACGACAAGTTGTTGGCTGATGCCGGCGAGACTGCGTGCCCACGTGCGGATGGCGTCGCCAGATTGCGCCTGGCCGTCGAGCAGGGGCCGGCTGTCGTCGATGAGAGTGCGTGACCGCTCGGCGTTGGCGTTGGCGTCGCCGATGAGTTGTGACGAGGAGTCCAGCAGTGACCCGACGTCGTACCCGGATCCGTTGAAGGCCTTGAACGTTTCGTCGAGCAGGCCGCTGATCTTGGTCTTGGGGACGCTGTCGATCAGTGCGCTGACTTGATCCAACATCGGTCCGACGGCCTGTGGGATCGAGGTGTGCGCCGCGGGAATGATGGAGCCGTCGTGCAGGTAAGGTCCTGCCGCCGTCGCTGGCTGCAGGTCCACATATTGCTCTCCGACCGCCGACACGCTGAGCACCTCCGCGCGCAGATCCGCCGGGATTTTCGGGCTGGTGTTCAACGACAGTGTGGCCACGGCGCCGGCGCGGGTGGGCCGCACGTCGGTGACTTTTCCGACCTCCACTCCTCGATAGGTCACGTTGGAAAACCGGTAGAGTCCGCCGGTGCCCGACAATTCCAGCGTGACGCGCATGCGGCCGACGCCCAGCAGGGTGGGCACTTGCAGGTATTCGACGATCATCACGGTCATCCCGATGACCGACGCGATGGTGAAGATGGTCAGCTGAATTCGGACGAAGCGCGTCAACATCAGCGGTCCCCCACATCCTGTGGCACGAAATCGGTCGGCGCCGGGATCGGTGGCTGGCTGAGCTGCTGGCTGATCACCGGGGCGCCGGCTGGCGTTGGCGGAGCGGCCATGGGGGGCGTGGCTACCGCGTTGGGCGGGGCCGTGAGGGGGGCGTTGAGCGGATCTTTGGTGAAGGTGGCATACCAGGGGTCACCCGGAGCGGGCACCAGCGTGGCTCCCTCCTGCCCCCATCGCGTGCCCAGCAGCAGTCCCCTCTTGAGCCGCGGGATGGTGAAGTCGAATGTGATGAACTCGTTCAAATAGTCACCCCGGATCGCGCGGTCGATGAAGTTCTGCGGGTACGGATAGGCCGGCGCGAAGGCCAGGACGGTGTCGAGGCTCGGGCCGACGTCAGCGAGTGCGCGTACGGTCGGCTCCAGGTTTTTCAGGTTGGCGACCAGATCGGCGTGCGTGGCATTGATCAATCCGGTGGCGGTGTTGCTGAACACCCGGAATTTTTCCAGCGCGGTTGTGATCCTGGGCCGCTCTTGGATCAGAACGTCCAGTGCGGGCGGAATCCGTTGCAGTGCTTGGGTGATGACGCCGCTTTGTCCGGCCAGGGTGCCGGCCAGCGCGTTCAGTGCCGTGATGGATGCGTTGATGTTGTCACGCTGGGAATCCAAAACACCGACGAAGTCGTTCAAATGCGTCAGCAGATCGCGGATCTTGTCCTCGCGCCCGCCCAGTGCCGCGTTGAACTCATTGATGAGGCCTCCGACCTTGCCCAGTCCCCCACCGTTGACGACAACCGACAGCGAAGACAGGGTCTGCTCGGTGGATGGATAGGTCGAGGAGCGTTGCAGACCGATGGTCGCCCCGGGTGCGAGCCTGCCGGCCGCGGGCACGCCCGGTGGGGGGTTCAGTTCCAGGTGCATCGAGCCCAACAGACTTGTCTGGCCGATCCTGGCGATAGCGTTGGCCGGCACCACGGCGTCGGGACGCACCGAGATATCCACGTCGGCGTGCCAGTCGCGCAGCGTCATCTTGCCCACGCTGCCAACGACGACGTCGTTGATCATAACCGGCGAATTGGATTCCAGGGTACCGACGTTAGCGATTTGGACGTGATAGGTCACCGCGTCCTGGCCGCGTCCGACAGTGCCGGGCAGAGGCAGTGAATTGAGGCCATCGAAGGCGCATCCGGTTGCCGTCAACACCACCCATGACGCGATCGCTGCGAGACGACGCGTTGATCGCAAGTCGATCATGGTGTGCCTCCGGCGGGCTGCGGTGCGGCCGGCAGCGGTGGTTGCGGACCAGCCGGCAGCAGCATGTCCTGCAGGTTGGCCGGGCCGGGGGCCGCTGCGGCTGGCCGGGGCACTCCCGGTGGGATTGGCGCACGGGGGAACAGCGCTGGCGAAGGGTCCGCGGGTAATCCGTTGGGGGCGTAAATTCCCGGGGGACCCGGAGGCAATTCCCATCCCGGAGGGGGTGGTATGTCGCCCGCGCCGGTGTACGCCGACACTGCGGGTGGATCGGTCGGGATGGGGGGGACTCCGCCCGGCCCGCCGGGCATCAGGTTCGGATCCGAGTAGACGAGGTTGTCCGGGCTCGGCGATTTGGCCAGATAGGCGTTGAACGGGATCGGCATGTAGTTGAAGTTGATCAAACGCAGTGCGGGGCCCAGGTATTGGGCGCACAGCTTCGCCGTCTCGGTCGCGGTGGCATTCTTGACCGCGCCGATCGCCGAGCACACCAGTGCCACCGGATTGGCGAAGTTCGACATGGCGAAGGCTCCGCGTGCCGTTCCGGAGTCCGGACTATAGATGTTGTAGCCGTTAGCGATTGCGTTGGGCGCCACGTGCAGAAGATTTTCCACCGCCATGCGGTTGTCGGCGAGGTTTTTCGTCACGTTGGCCAGCCGTTGAATCTGTTCTGCGGTCTGGTCTCTGCTTCCGGCGATGAATCGGCGTACCTCGCCGACCGCCGAGGATAGGTTGGTCAGCGCGGCGTCCAGGTCTGACCGGTTACCGTCCACGACGCTGCTCACCGTTGCGAGGCGGTCTTGGAATTCGACGATCTGAACGTTGCTGTCGCGCAGGGCGGTAACGAAGATCTGGAGATTTTTGATGATGTCGACGATGTTGCCGCTACCGCCGGCGAGGATGCGCCCAACCTGAGACAGCTCGGTGATCGTCTGCCGAAGCTTGTCGCCGTTGCCGGCCATGGCATTGGCCGCGCTGTCGATAAAGTGCCCGAGCGAGCTGGTGGAAAGGCCGCTTGCGGGACCTAATTCGGTGGCCAGCCGCATCAGTTGCGTTTTGACCTGATCCCACTCGACGGGCACCGCGGTACGCTCCACGCCGATCACCGCCCCATCGGCCATCATCGGACCGCCGGTTCCCGCGGCTTCGTAAGCCGGGGTCAGCTGCACATACCGTGCCGCCACCAGGTTCTGTGCCACTATCACGGCCTTGGCGTCGGCCGGGATCGGCACATCACGGTCGACGGCCAGTGTCATCTTGGCCTGGGTCCCTTGGGGTTCGATGGACTTGATGGTGCCCACCTTGACCCCCACCACGCGTACCTCATCGCCGGGGTAGATGGCGGTCGCGGAGCTGAAATATGCGGTAATCATCCTGGGCCCGAAGACCTCGGCATGTACCACGAAAGCCGTTCCCGCAGCGACAAGCCCCACCAATGCCACCAGCAGCGCCCTGGTGTACCACGCCTTGTTCGCCCCGGTCGCCATCATCGTCCTCCGGGAATGCCGTTGTGCGGCCAGGGGAATTCCGCGCGCGGGCCCGCATTGTCGGGTGGTTGACCCGCATTGACGCCTCGCCGGAATCCGAACGCGTAGTCCAGGAACGGTTGCAGGGCCTGCGCCGGGATCAGATTGCCGACGAATGCGTTGTAATAGAAGCCGTTGTTGACCGATTCGCCCTGGGTTACTTGGTATTTGGCTAGTCCGACGATCGCCTTGGCGATGTTGTCGCGGTTTTTCTCCAGCATCGCGGTGACCGAGTTGAGTTTGGTCAGCGTGGGCGCCAGTTCTTTTTCGTTGTCTGCCACCATGCCCGTGAGCTGCTGGGCCAGCGCCGAGGTGTTGGCCAGCAGGTTGACGATCGCGTAGCGACGCTGATTCAGAACTCCGAGCAGGTCGTTGGCATTGAGCAACATGGTGTTGACCTGCTGGCTGCGTTCCGACAGGATGCCGGTGACATCGGCGGCGCTTTTGAGCAGATGGGCCAGCGATTCATTCCTGCTGTTCAACGATTGCGACAGTCTGCTCAGGCCGTCGAACGTGGGCCCCAGTCGTGGTGTGATCCGCTCGATCGTTTCGGCCAAGGTGTCCAAGGATGCGTTGAGCGCGCCGGTGTCGGTGGCGGCGGTGTTGGCGGTGAAGTCGCTGACGGCGTCGGTCAGGGAGTATGGCGAGGACGTCCGATGTACCGGGATGACATCGGAGGCGTGCATGCTGCCGGTGCCTGCGGGCTCTACGGCCAGCATCCGCGCACCCAGCAGGGTGCCCGTCCTGATGTGGGCTGTCGTGCTCGATCCCAGGTGCACCTTGGCGTCGAGGCTAAACGTCACCAATGCTTTGCCATGGCTGAGCGTGACGTCGGAGACCGTTCCCATTTTCACGCCCGACACTCGGACGTCGTTGCCTGGGGTTAGGCCTCCGGCCTCGGTGAACAGCGCCTGGTACCGGATGGAGGTGGCCATCGACACCAGCTGTTGGGGGTGCAGGCCGATGATGATGACTAGCGCGACCAGCACGAACGCGATGAAGCCGGCCCGGATAAGTTGTGCGCCACGATATTTCAACATCAGGGTTCCCCGCATCGTCCGGTGTTTTGGGTGATCCACGGGAAGACGGCCGTGCGGCCCTGCAGGTCGGTGACGCGAATGGAGATGCCGCACAGGTATTGGTTGATGAAGCTTCCGTAGGCGCCCAACCGCACGAGTTTGCGGTAGTTTTCGGGGGCTTTCTGCAGCGCGAGGTCCAACCGCGCCTTGTCATTGTCGAGCAACGGAGCCAGCCGATTGAGTTGGTCGACGGTACCGGCCAGCGGCGGACGGGCCTGGGTAAGCAGGTCGGCTAATGATGCGGTTCCCTTGTCGAGCGCGGTGATGGCGTCTCCGATCGGATCGCGGTCAGCCGACAAGTCGGTGATGAGCCGCTCGAGGCGCTCGACCGTCGCCGAGAATTTGCTGCCATCCTTGGCCACCGTAGCGACCACCTCGTTGAGATTGTCGATCAATCGCTGCACCACTTGCCCGTTGTCTGCCAGCGCATTGGAAAACGATGAGGTCTTGGCGAACAACGACTCCACATCGCCACTGCTGCCTTGCAGAATCTGGATCAACGAATTGGTCAGTGCATTCACCGATTGAGGGTTAAGGCCCTGAATCACCGGTTTGAGCCCACCCAACAACAAATCGAGATCGAGCGCCGGCTCGGTGCGGGTTAGCGGAATCCGCGATCCGGGCGGCTGAATCCCGGCAGAACCGGGCGCGTCGAGCAGGTCAAGGTAGCGATCCCCGACGAGGTTGAGGTAACGCACCGCGACTCGCGTGCTGGTAGTGAGCCTGACCTCGCGGTTGGCGTCGAAACGCACCAACACGGTGTTATTCGGTTGCAGTGCAACACCGTTGACTGTGCCGACCCGGATCCCGGCGGCACGCACCGAATCACCGGTCTTCAGGCTGGAGGCATCGCTGAACACCGCGGAATAGCCATATGTCGAACCGGTGCGGTATTGGCCGAGGATGGCGAACAGGGCAGCCGTCAGCACAATCGTCACCGCCGCGAACACCCCAAACTTGATGGTCGTCGCGACCGAGCCCGTCATCCCGGCATCCCGATCTGTGGGGTGTTGCGCGGCGGCCCGTCGATCGGCCCGAACAGCCATTGCTTAAGGCGATTGGAGTTCAGCAGGATTCCCTGGTTTCCGTACTGTGCCTGGTTGGCATCAATATCGGTGACCAGGTAGGGCGGGCGGTTCCCGAAGCCCACGTCTGGTAGGCCCATGCATTGCGGACCGCCCGTCGCCGCGACCTTGGGGAGGTTCTGCGGGTACCGGTAGCGTTCGGTGCCCAGCAGAAATGAATCCAGCAACAGGACACCCGGTACGGGCAGGGGCGGACCGGTGGCCAGCGGCTTGAGGCCGGCCAGGGCGCAGGTGATGGCCTGGTTGTATTTGCTGGTCAGGTTCGTGGTGGGGACCAGCAGATGAAGGACGGCAGTGAACGCCTGCGCGTTGCCGGCCAGGACGTCGTTTCCGATGTCGGCCAGCGCGATCGCGCTGATGAGCGCGGTGTCCAGATCACGCTGCCGGTCGACCACGGTGTCGCTCAGCCGGGTCGCGTTCTGGATTGTCTTGACCAGGTCGGGGGCCACGTCGGCGTAGGCGTTGAGCACCTGTGGGGCCACGGAGAGTTCGTGGCCCAGGGAGGTCAGGCTCGGGTCGATCTTGGTCAACAGGGTGTCCAGATCGGCCAGGGTGTGGCCGAGTTTTTCACCGCGACCGCTGAACGCTTGCGCGAGGGCGCCAAGGGTCTCGTTGAGCTTTTCGGGTTCGATCTGCGACAACACCGACACCAATTGCTCGAATACGGTGTCGATTTCGACGGTGACATGCTCGGAGTCAAGGATTTGACCAGCCTTCAGCGACTGGGGGGAGGGATCGGGCGGTGGGATGAGTTGCACGAATTTCGACCCGAAGACGGTCGTGGACTCGATGTCGACGCCGGTATTGGCGGGAATCAGATGCAGCCAGGAGGGATTGATCGCCAGGTGAATCGCGGCCCGGCCGTCGGGCAGGTTGTCGATCGAGGAGACCTTGCCCACTTGTGCACCATGCAGCTTCACCTTGGCGTCGGGGTTCATCACCAGTCCCGCCCGGGGCGATAGCACCGTGACCGGTACCGATTCGATGGCGCCGCCTTCAAACAACACGATGGTGGCAGCGACGATCGCGCCGATCACCGCGACGGTGGCCAGACCCAGCAAGGGGCGGACTGCGTTGTTCCACATCAGCTTTCTTCCCCTAGCCCGACAAGTTGAAATTGCCGTTGGCGCCGTAAATGGCCAGCGAGACCAGCAGGGTGACCGACACGATGATGATCAGGGAAGTGCGCACCGCAGTGCCCACTGCGACCCCGACACCCGAGGGTCCCCCGCTGGCGAAGTAGCCGTAGTAGGTGTGGGTGAACAGGATGGCCAAGGCCATCAGGATCGCCTGCAGAAATGACCACAATAGGTCGGTTGGGTTCAGAAACGTCGAGAAGTAGTGACCATAGAGCCCCCCGGATTGCCCCAACACGACCACGGTGGTGAATTGGCTAGCCACAAACGACAAGATGACCGCGATCGAGTACAGCGGCGTGATCGCCAGCATCCCTGCGACGATCCGTGTGCTCACTAGGTAGGAAACGGGCCGGATCCCCATACTTTCGAGCGCATCGATTTCCTCATTGATGCGCATGGCACCCAGTTGGGCGGTCACGCCAGCGCCGAAGGTGGCCGCCAAGCCGATGCCGGCGACAATCGGCGCCGAGATACGGACGTTGATGAACGCGGCCAAAAAGCCGGTTAACGCCTCGATACCAATGTTGCCCAGCGAGCTGTATCCCTGGATAGCCAGCGTCCCACCTGTCGCCAAGGTGAGGAACCCGACGATGACCACTGTCCCGCCGATCATCGCCAAGGTGCCAGCGCCCATGCTGATTTCGGCGATCAAGCGGATGATTTCTCGCCGGTAGCGGGTGGCCGCAAACGGGGCCCCGGCGATCGCTTTCCCGTAGAACGCGACGTGGTCACCGATGCCGCCCAGCGCGGTGATCGGTCTGTTGATTTCTCGGGCCAGGCCCGGATAGGCCGCTCGCAGCGTCACTGTCGGCCTACTTCGCCGTCATCTGGATACCGATAGCGGTCACCACCACGTTGATGACAAACAGCGACATGAACGCGTATACCACCGTCTCGTTGACGGCGTTGCCCACAGCTTTGGCGCCGCCACCGGTGATCGTCAGCCCGCGGTAGCAGGCCACCAGGCCGGCGATCAGACCGAACAGCAGCGCTTTGACCGAGGAAATGATCAATTCGGGCACCCCGGTCAGCAGCGTGATGCCCGCTGCGAATGCACCAGGGTTGACGTCCTGGACGAACACCGAGAACGTGTAGCCACCCAGAATGCCGATGATGCAGACGACGCTGTTGAGGAGCAGTGCCACCAGTCCCGACGCCAGCATGCGCGGGGTCACCAATCGTTGAACGGGATTGATTCCCAACACTTCCAACGCGTCGATCTCCTCACGGATGGTGCGCGAACCCAGATCCGCGCACATCGCCGTGGCGCCGGCGCCGGCCACGATCAGCACAGTGACCAGGGGGCCGACCTGGGTGACCGCCCCGAAGGCGGCACCCGCCCCCGAAAGGTCGGCCGCGCCCAGCTCGCGCAGCAAGATATTGAGCGTGAAGCTGACCAGCACGGTAAACGGAATGGCTACCAGCAGCGTGGGCATCAGCGAGACGCGCGCGACAAACCACGACTGGTCCAGGAACTCTCGTCCCTGAAACGGCCTGCGGAAAGCGAACTTCGCCGCATCGGCCGCCATCGCGGCCAGCCCCCCGATGGCCTGCATGGGCCCGGCCAGCTTGGCGCCAAACGACGAAAGCCCCGGCGACCAAAGGTCGGGCGCCTTCGTGATCACCGGCTGTGGCTCCTTTACCTCGTCGACAGCAGACATCGCAGCTCGGGTCACGCCCTGCACCACATCGGTCCGAGCTGCGTCGAGCAGAACCCTCCCAGTCGGGTGAGACGTGGACCACACGATGTCCCGCTTACCGGGACGCCTATCCATCGCTGCGGATCCCGCGCGAGGTCACCCGAACCGGGTCCATACCGCGCCGTTCCCGCCGAGGAGAGGACCACCCACCGGGACATGCGGCTGACATTGCCGATTCCGCGGAGCACCATCCCCGTTGTGAACAGTCCTCAGAGATATGCGAATCGCCGCGTCCTGATCAGCGGGGGTGGCTCGGGCATCGGACAGGCAACCGTGCTGCGCGTGCTGGAGGAAGGCGGGCGAGTTGTGGCCGCCGACATCAGCGAGTCCGGGTTGAAGGACACGGTGGCCAAGGCCGACACGTATGCGGACCGACTCGCCACGGTGACGTTGGACGTCGGAGACGAGCAGTCCGTCCGCGACGGTGTCGGCCGGGCGCTCGCCGCGCTGGGAGGTCTCGACACGTTGGTCAACGCGGCGGGGATCCTGCGCTCGGCCCATTTCCTGGACACCACCGCGGCCGATTTTGAGCAGGTACTCCGCATCAACCTGGTCGGCACCTTCCTGATGACCCGCGAGGCGATCCCGGCCCTACGCCAGGGCGTAGGGCCGGCGGTGGTCAACTTCAGCTCCACCTCGGCGGCCTTTGCTCACCCGTATATGTCCGCCTACGCCGCGTCCAAGGGCGGAATTCAGGCGATGACGCATGCGTTGGCCATGGAGTTCAGCAAAGAGGGAATCCGGTTCAACTCAGTGCAGCCGGGTTCGATTTCCTCCGGAATGACTGATGGCACAGGAGAATCGAAGCAGAGCATCGGTCCGGGCCTACCCGCTGACGTCGACTTTTCCCTCTTCGGCAAGGTGCAGCCTGTGCTTCCACTGGCTGACGGCGCGATCTTCGCCAGACCAGACGCCGTAGCCGCCGTGGTGGCCATGCTGGGCTGTCCCGACGCCTATTTCATCACCGGCACCGAAGTCCGTGTCGACGGCGGCTCGCATATGTGAGCCGAAACCAGCGGCTTCGCCATGAGCAGGCCACCATTGCGGTGGGTAATGGCATGTTGTCTGATCCTCGGCCCAAGCAGAATGGAACGAACATGAAGGCGCTCATACTGGGCATCTGCCTGGCGCCGGCGGCCTTAGGGCTCGCGCCCGTGGCCCATGCGGAGATGCGAACCGGCAATTACCAGCTTTTGATCACCGGCAGGTACGATTTCCATACCTGGATCTGGGCGATTTCGTCGTGCAGCGGTGACTGTGTCAGCGTGAGCGCGATACCCCAACCGGTGGCCAGGGCATTCGAGTACCATGGCAGCGCGCGGTTCGCCGATGGCCGCTATATCTTGAGTGTCGACGTTCCCGACGGTCTGCGCTGTGGTGACATCTACTACGGCCCCGTGATACCCACGCACGACGTCTACGCATGGGATGCGTCCACCCTTGCCGGCTCGTTGGACTCCTCGTTTTCCTCGGGCTGTAACGGGTCGCCGGCGGGAACCTACACGTACCCGTTCACCCTGGTGCGCATGTAGCTCGTGCAATCTAACCTCCTCCCCTGCGCGGCGAGTGGCTAACATCAACGACTTTCGGTCACTGGTCCGCACGTGTGGGTAGCGGTGATCGGCGATGCGAGAACAACGGGCTGGATCCGGCCGGCACGCGGGGCACCAAGCCCAGCCCGTTGTCGGGCCGCGTGTAACGACCAACGAGCCTGGCGGCAAATGGCTTTGGGCCACCTTGATCCTGGAGCCGAGACCGATTGCAATCCATGCTCACCGGCACGGTGGTTACGTCGGCTGCGCTTCGGCTCCCCGGGCTAGAGCGGTCACCATCGTGGGCATGCTCGCGCGCAGCATCAGCCAGATCAGCGGCCCCGTGAGCGGGATGCGGGGGCGAAACGTTGCCTTCCACACGATGCGAGATCCGCTAGGTGTCGTGGATATGTGAACGTCGGCACGGTGATCGGTGACGGGGATTCCCGACAGGATGGTATATGCGTGGTGGTAAGGGCGGTCGGCAATCAGAATCTTTTCGCGCATAGTCAAGCCGCTCACCGTGATTTGGCGGATAGCCCCTATCCGGGAGCTGGCCGTTCCGGGGTACTCCCAGTCTGCGGCCCGCACACCGTCTAGCCACTGCGGCCATCGCGCGACGTCAGCGAGCAGGTCGTAAACGATCTGCGCCGGCGCGGCACATGTCCGCTCGAAGCGGCAGGAGAAGCGCATAGCGTTGACGCTACGAGACAACGGCGCATGTACTGGTTCGGTAATCCCGACAGTCGGGATGCTCCGAGTGACGTGGCGGTGCCGCACTGATTCCCGGGATGGATCCCAACAGCTGTGAGCGAGATGACTCCCGGTGTATGGACACCGACCACCTGTCTGAGTCGGACTGCGCTGATGATGGCCGGGACCGGAATGCGTGGTGACGGAAGGCATCAACATGGACACGCCAGATGTAGACGAGGTGGTCACCTATGAAGTGACTTCCGGGGTCGCTGTGGTCACCATGAACCGTCCGCGCTACCGCAATGCGCAGAACTCGGCGATGACCTACGCCCTGGATGCCGCGTTTGGCCGCGCTGTCAACGATGACGACATCAAGGTGATCGTGTTGGCCGGGGCTGGCGAGCACTTCAGCGCCGGCCATGACATCGGCACCCCCGGACGCGACCACAATGTGCGCTACGAAAATCGGGCGGTGTTGTGGTGGGACCATGTTGACAAGCCAGCCGGCGACCAACGTTTTGCGCGGGAGGCGGAGGTTTACCTTGGGATGTGCCGTCGGTGGCGCGAGATCCCCAAACCCACTATTGCGATGGTGCAAGGCGCGTGTGTGGCCGGTGGACTGATGCTGGCCTGGGCCTGCGACCTGACCGTGGCCGCCGATGATGCCTTCTTCAGCGATCCCGTTGTGCGCATGGGTATTCCGGGTGTCGAATACTTCGCCCACCCTTGGGTGCTCGGACCCAGGTTTGCCAAGGAGGTCCTGTACACAGGTGAGAGGTTCAGCGCACAGCGCGCCTACGAAATCGGCATGGTTAATCGAGTCGTTCCGCGATCGCAGCTGTGGAACCAAACCTTGAGCCTTGCAACGCGTATCGCGGCGATGCCCCAATTCGGGCTCGCCCTGGCCAAGCGAGCGGTCAACCAATGCGAAGACCACATGGGATTACGCAACGGCATGGAGGCTGTCTTCGGTCTTCACCACTTCGCGCATGCCCATAACGCCGAGATCGGCACCGGCCCACTCGGCGGCATGGACGCCAAGGCAATGACTTCGCCTGCAAATGCTGAGGGAAGCAGTTCTCGTGCTTAGCAGGGAATTACGGCGCCAGCTGGGTGTCCAGCTGGCGGAGGCCGAGCGGAGCCGCGAGCCGATCGCTCCGCTGACCGCTGTTCACCCGGAGATCGATGTCGTGGACGCGTATGAGATTCAGCTCATCAATATCCGTCAGCGGGTTGCCGAGGGCGCCCGCGTGCTGGGCCACAAGGTGGGGCTGTCGTCGAAGGCGATCCAGCAGATGATGGGGGTCGACGAGCCGGACTACGGGCATTTGCTGGATGAGATGCAGTTGTTCGAAGACCGCCCGGTCAAGGCGAACCGCTACCTGTGGCCGCGGGTGGAGGTGGAGGTGGGTTTCCTCCTGAACGCCGACCTGCCGGGGGCCGGCTGCACGGAGGACGACGTGCTGGCGGGCACGGAGGCGCTGGTTCCCTCGATCGAGTTGATCGACACCAGGATCACTGACTGGAAGATCGAGTTGTGCGACACCATCGCCGACAACGCCTCGTCGGCGGGCTTTGTGCTGGGTCAGGCCCGGGTGGCGCCGCGCGACGTCGACGTCAAGGGCATCGATGCGGTGCTGCGCTGCAACGGTGAGGTCGTCGCCACGGGCCGCACCGATGCGGTGCTGGGCAACCCGGTCACCGCGGTGGCCTGGCTGGCCCGCAAGGTGGAGGGCTTCGGCGTGCGGTTGCGCAAAGGCGACCTGGTGCTGCCCGGATCGTGCACGCGCGCCATCGACGCGCACGCCGGCGACGACTTCGTCGCCGAATTCACCGGGCTGGGCTGTGTCCGCCTGTCATTTGAAGGGGAGCGTCATGCCGGCTAAGGCGAGTGTGGCCATTGTCGGGTCGGGGAACATCAGTACTGACCTGCTGTATAAGTTGCTGCGGTCGGAGTGGTTGGAGCCGCGGTGGATGGTGGGCATCGACCCGGAAAGCGAGGGGCTGGCCCGGGCCCGCAAGCTGGGTTTGGAGACCACCCACGAGGGTGTGGACTGGTTGTTGGCCCAGTCGGAGAAGCCCGACCTGGTGTTCGAGGCCACCAGTGCCTATGTGCACCGCGACGCCGCCCCGAAGTATGAGGCCGCCGGTATTCGGGCGATCGATCTGACCCCGGCCGCGGTGGGCCCGGCGGTGATCCCGCCGGCGAACCTGCGCCAGCATTTGGACGCGCCGAATGTCAACATGATCACCTGCGGGGGGCAGGCGACCATCCCCATCGTCTACGCGGTCAGCCGTGTCGTTGAGGTGCCGTATGCCGAGATCGTGGCGTCGGTGGCGTCGGTGTCCGCGGGTCCCGGGACGCGGGCCAACATCGACGAGTTCACCAAGACCACCAGCCGGGGCGTGCAGACCATCGGTGGCGCGAAGCGGGGCAAGGCGATCATCATCCTGAATCCGGCCGATCCGCCGATGATCATGCGCGACACGATCTTCTGCGCGATCCCCGAGGACGCCGACCGTGACGCGATCGCCAAGTCGATTCACGACGTGGTGGCCGAGGTGCAGACCTATGTGCCGGGATACCGGCTGCTCAACGAGCCGCAGTTCGACGAGCCGTCGCTGAACTCCGGTGGTCAGGCCGTGGTGACCACGTTCGTCGAGGTCGAGGGTGCCGGCGATTACCTGCCCCCCTATGCGGGCAACCTGGACATCATGACCGCCGCGGCCACCAAGGTCGGCGAGGAGATCGCCAAGGAATCCCTGGCGGCGGCCGCTGGTGGGACGGCGGGAGGGACACAGGCATGAGCACGCAGGAGATTTTCTTCAACCCGATCTGGGATGTGCGGCTGACCGACACGTCGCTGCGCGACGGCTCGCATCACAAGCGCCACCAGTTCACCAAGGACGAGGTGGGGGCGATCGTGGCCGCCCTGGACACCGCGGGTGTGCCGGTCATCGAGGTCACCCACGGCGACGGACTGGGCGGGTCGAGCTTCAACTACGGGTTCTCCAAGACCCCGGAGCAGGAGCTGATCAAGCTGGCCGCGCAGACCGCCACAGAGGCCAAGATCGCCTTCTTGATGCTGCCCGGTGTGGGCACCAAGGAGGACATCAAGGAGGCCCAGAACAACGGCGGGTCGATCTGCCGGATCGCCACGCATTGCACCGAGGCCGACGTGTCCATCCAGCACTTCGGCCTGGCCCGCGAACTCGGGCTGGAAACCGTCGGGTTTTTGATGATGAGCCACACCATCGCGCCGGAGAAACTCGCGGCCCAGGCCCGCATCATGGCCGACGCGGGCTGCCAATGCGTCTACGTGGTCGATTCGGCCGGGGCGCTGGTCCTCGAAGGGGTGCGCGACCGGGTGGCCGCGCTGGTCGCCGAGCTCGGCGACGACGCCCAGGTCGGCTTCCACGGCCATGAGAACCTCGGGCTGGGGGTGGCCAACAGCGTGGAGGCCGTGCGCGCGGGCGCCAAGCAGATCGACGGCTCGTGTCGGCGGTTCGGCGCCGGGGCGGGCAACGCGCCCGTGGAGGCGCTCATCGGGGTGTTCGACAAGATCGGCGTCAAGACCGGCATCGACTTCTTCGACATCGCTGATGCCGCCGAAGAGGTGGTCGCCCCGGCCATGCCCGCCGAGTGCCTGCTGGACCGCAACGCCCTGATCATGGGCTACTCCGGGGTCTACTCCAGCTTCCTCAAACACGCCATCCGCCAATCCGAACGCTACGGCGTGCCCGCCCACCAACTGCTGCACCGCGCCGGCCAGCGCAAACTCATCGGCGGCCAAGAAGACCAACTCATCGACATCGCGCTCGAAATCAAACGCGAGCAAGAAAGCGGTGTGAGACACCTGGTGGACGGCAAGTCGGCTGT
The DNA here is from genome assembly GCF_034555895.2 of Mycobacterium europaeum. Lineage (NCBI taxonomy): Bacteria > Bacillati > Actinomycetota > Actinomycetes > Mycobacteriales > Mycobacteriaceae > Mycobacterium > Mycobacterium europaeum. The sequence goes on along the minus strand of NZ_CP157315.1, from coordinate 4,899,512 downwards.
GCAGCAACAGGTGTCGCCGGACGCTATCCAGCACCAGTCATAACACCACCCGGTCAGCGGAACACCGCGGCGTGCCACCCGCAACACCGTGGCAGGCTGACACCGTGACAGACACTTCCGAACGGGTCTTCCTAGGCGAGCAGGACGTGCACGAAATCCGCCTACCGGAAGGGATTTTGCGCTATTACGACACCGGTCCGGAGGCCTCGCTGGCGTCGCCGCTGCTCTTCCTGCATGGCTCGGGTCCCGGAGTCACCGGATGGCGCAACTTCCGCGGCATACTGCCCACCTTCGCCGAGCGATTCCGCTGCATCATCCTGGAATTTCCCGGTTTCGGCGTCAGCGACGACTTCGGCGGCCATCCCATGGTCATGGCATTTGGCACCGTATCGCCGTTCTTGGATGCGCTGGGCGTCGATAAGGCGCATATCGTCGGCAACTCGATGGGCGGGGGTGTGGGCATCAACTTCGCTATCCACAACCCCGACCGTGTCGACCGGCTGGTCACCATCGGCGGAATCGGCATCAACATCTTCAGCCCCAGCCCGAGTGAGGGCATCCGGCTGTTGCAGGAGTTCGTCGAGGACCCGACGCGGCAGCGGCTGGTCGACTGGCTCAAATCGATGGTGTACGACCAGTCCTTGGTCACTGAGGAACTGGTCGAGGAGCGCTGGCAGTTGGCCACCGATCCGGACACCCTGGCCGCGGCGCGCCGGATGTACGGCAAAGCGGCGTTTGCCGCAATGAACGCCGCGATGGCCGCGTCCGAAAACCCGATGCCGTGGGCGGTCCTGCACAAGTTGACTGTCCCCACGCTGCTGACGTGGGGTCGCGACGACAGAGTGAGCCCACCGGATATGGCGCTGATCCCGATGCGCACCATCCAAGACGCCGAACTTCACGTATTTCCCAAGTCCGGGCACTGGGCGATGATCGAAGCGAAGCAAGCCTTCGAAAGCACCGTGCTGGCGTTCCTCTCACGGCAGCATTCATGAAGCGGCGATGGGAACGCCGCGTCACCAGTCCTGCCAAGGGATGATCGTGCGCAGCGGCGTGCTGATCACGGTTTGTCCCAATGTTGAGGCCGGTAGCAGAGTTTCGGCTGCAGCGACGCAGTCACGCACGAGTCTCGAGGTGGCGATCGGTTCACCATCAAGGTAGAGCACGCGAACCCGCAATGCTCCCCGAGTATCAGTGGCGTCAACTCGCCGAAGGCCGAGACCGTCATCCTGATGGCGGTCGAGCGAAAATGTCCACGCCCCGGCCACTCCCGGCAGATTGAGCAGCTCCGGGATGAGTACGCGGTCTTCCCAACGATGATTCTCGTGGGTGTCCGTCCCAAGCGGGTCGGCGAACCTGGTCACCGTCAGGTGCAACCCGCGATTGGGCCGATACGGAATTACCGCCGGCGACACTAAAGAAGATGCCGCCGCGTAGCCCTTGACGGGCCGGAAGAACGCCAGCAACGTCCGCCGCACACCCGGAATCATGGGGCCCCGACCCCACTCGAAGGAGTCCACGCCCAATTGCTCCCATTCCCGTACTGCGTCGGCGACGGGATTGCGAAACCAATACATGGCGATGTAATCCGCGTCCGCCTGCTCGGGCTCGGCGGTTGAGTCAGCGCGGCACTCAGCAGTCCGCGCCCACCGATCACCCCACGCGACTCCCGGTAGGGCCAAGTTCTCTGGTCGATGGTCGAGTTGATGCCATTCGTTGTAACGGCGGTGCAGATGCGGCTCCGGATTGTCCAGCGCGACAAAGGAAAAGAAAGCCAGCGAACAGTCTTTCATGTCGCGCCCTCCCTATCGTTGAGTCGCACCGGCGTCGACGGGCAGCGTGACCGCGGTGATATAGCGCGCCTCGTCGGAAGCGAGAAACAAAGCGGCGTTGGCGACATCGACCGGTTCTACCCACGGCACCGCGAGCATGTTCATGCGAAGGGCCGCTTCGGCGAACTCGGCACGCGTCGGCGTCCTGTCGAGGTCGGGACGAAACGCGTTGCGCACTGCGTCGTTTTGAATCAGCGGAGTGTCCACATTGGTCGGATGGACGCAATTGACTCGGACATTGTGCGGCGCAAGTTCTTTGGCCAGGCTCTGCATTAGGCCGACCACGCCGTGCTTAGCCGCGGTGTAATGGGCGACGCCCACCAATCCGCGAAGGCCCGCGATCGAATTGGTCAGGACGATCGCACCCCCACCTTGTGCGATCAGGTGTGGCGCAGCGGCCCGACACGTGTGCCACACACCGGTGAGGTTGACATCCAACATGGTGCGCCAGGCCGCTTCGGTGAGGTCGAGCGCCAGTGCACGCGAGGTGATCCCAGCGGTAGCACACACCACGTCCAATCTTCCCAGCCGTCGCACACCGCGATCGGTGGCGGCCTGGACGCCGTCGCGGTCGCGCACGTCGACGATCTCGGTATGTATTTTGGCGCCGGTATCGCGCACTTGGACGGCGGTGTGCTCGAGGTCTTCACGTGTGCTGTGCGGAACCACCACTGTGTCAACGGAAGCGCACACGTCAAGGGCCACGATATCGGCGCCCTCCTGGGCTAACCGAACCGCCTGCGCACGCCCGATTCCCCGCGCCGCGCCCGTGATCAGGGCCACCTTCCCGGCGACCCTGCCGGTCACGTCGCAAACTCCGTCATATCGACACGCCGTTCATGCGCCTAGAACTCAATGTGGATGTTGTCGGTCACTGGTCGGGCTTGACAGCCGAGGATCAAGCCTTCGGCGCGGTCTTCGGGTCCCAGCACATCTCCACCGGCCATATCCACCTCGCCGGAAATCAGGGTCGCCACGCAGGAGCCGCAATGCCCTTCACGACACGAGTGCGGCACATTGATCCCGGCATCAAGCAACGTGTCGACCAGGGTGCGGTCGCGTCGCCATTCCAGTCGATGGAGAGCACCGTCCAACTCGACGTCTACGGTGGCCACCCCGACGTCGGTGCACAGCGCAGCGCCTTGTTCTTCGACATCTGCCATGCGGCTGATCCTTGCCATGTTGGTGCGTGATGTCTTGGTCGGATTCCGATGGACGGGAGGTCGCCATCCCGGCGTCCAGTCACCGGGACGTCTCCTGCGATTCCGGGTGCAGCGGCTCTACCGTCGCTGTTCGTGACCAGTAGCACGAACGACGGGTTGGACCAGAGCATCGACGTGGTGGTCGTAGGTGCCGGCTTTGCCGGGCTTTACGCCCTGCACAAGCTGCGCGCCGACGGGTTGACGGTCAAGGTGTTCGAGGCCGGTCCCGACGTGGGTGGCACGTGGTATTTCAACCGGTATCCCGGCGCCCGCTGCGACGTCGAGAGCGTCGACTACTGCTATTCGTTCTCCGATGACCTGCAGCAGGAGTGGGACTGGTCGGAAAAGTACGCCACCCAAGAGGAGATCCTGCGCTACGTCAACTGGGTGGCCGACAGGTTGGATCTGCGCCGCGACATCGTCTTCAACACCCGTGTCACGTCGGCGGTTCTCGACGAGCAGCGGTTGCGGTGGACGGTGACCACCGATGCCGGGCAACCGGTGAGCGCGCGGTTTTGTGTGATGGCGACGGGCCCACTGTCCGCGGCGATGACCCCACCTTTTGCCGGCCTGGAGAGTTTCACCGGCGAGATCTACCACACCGCGGCATGGCCACACGAGACGGTCGACTTCACCGGTAAGCGCGTCGCGGTCATCGGGACGGGATCTTCGGGCATTCAGTCGATCCCGATCATCGCCGAACAAGCCTCGCAACTCTACGTCTTTCAGCGCACCCCGAATTACAGTGTCCCCGCCGGCAATCGGCCTCTGACCGACGAAGACCGGGCCCGGGTCAAGGCCAATTACTCCGAACGCAGGCGCTTATCATGGCGAAGCGGCGGCGGCTCACCACACATCGCCCATCCGAAACTGACGATGCAAGCCAGCCCCGAAGAGCGGCGCGCGGCGTTCGAAAAACGCTGGGATCTCGGCGGGGTGCTGTTCTCCAAAACCTTCTCCGACCAGATGATCGACCCGGACGCCAACGAGGAGGCGCGCAAGTTCTACGAGGAGAAAGTGCGGGCCATCATTGATGATCCCGCGCTGGCCGAACTGCTGATCCCCACGGATCACCCGATCGGCACCAAGCGAATCTGCACCGACAGCAATTACTTTCAGACATTCAACCGCCCCAACGTGACACTGATCAGTGTGCGAAACACGCCGATCGAATCTGTCGATGCCACCGGCATCAACACCAGCAACGCCCATTACGACCTGGACATGATCGTGTTGGCTACCGGATTTGACGCGATGACAGGGGCATTGGCCAAAATCGACATCGTCGGCCGGGGCGGCAAACGGCTGCGCGATGACTGGAGCAATGGACCGCGGACCTATTTGGGTCTGAGCATTGACGGCTTTCCCAACTTGTTTGTCGTGTGCGGCCCCGGCGCGCCGGCGGTGCTGGCCAACATGGTGCTGCACGCCGAGGCGAATGTGAATTGGATCGCCGACTCGATCAGATATCTCGACGACCACGGCTACACGGCGATCGAGGCGACTCCCGATGCGGTGGACAACTGGGTCGCCGAATGCGCGCGCCGAGCCGAGGCCACCCTGTTCACCAAGGCCAACTCCTGGTACATGGGCGCCAACGTGCCCGGCAAGCCGCGGGTGTTCATGCTGTTTCTCGGCGGGTTTGGGACCTACCTCGACATCTGCAACGAAGTCGCCGAGGCCGGGTACAAAGGGTTTTCGCTGACCAAGGCGCCCTGATGTCGAGCCTGTCTGGTCGTGTGGCGCTGGTGACAGGCGCTGGGCGCGGCACCGGGCGCGCCCTGTGCGAGCGATTCGCCGACGAAGGCGCCGACGTCATCGCGGTGGACGTGCCGGCGTCAGCAGAAGACCTCGAACAGACCGCCGCCGCGGTGGCGCAGCGCGGCCGACGCGCGGTGACAGGTCTGGCCGATGTCAGCGACTTGGGCGCACTGACCGGCGCGGTGGATGCCGCCGTCGCCGACGTGGGACGCCTTGACATCATTGTCGCCAACGCCGGAATCCATACCACCCACGCCCCGACGTGGGAGATCACTGCCCAGAGTTGGCAACAAGCCCTCGACGTCAATGTGACCGGCGTCTGGCATACCGTCAAAGCCGCCGTCCCCCACCTCGGCGAGGACGGCGGGTCGATCGTGATCATCGGCTCTACCAACGCTCTTCGCGGTACGGCCAACACCGCTCCTTACACCGCGAGCAAGCATGCCGTGGTTGGGCTGGCGCGCACGCTCGCCAACGAGCTCGGCCCGCGCGGAATTCGCGTCAATACTGTTCACCCGGGAGCCGTCGGGACCTCGACGGTGCTCAATGAGGCGACGTTTAAACGTCTTCGGCCTGACCTGGCCAGCCCGACGGCGGCCGACGCCGCCGAGGTGCTCACAGCTCGCCACCTGCTCCCGGTGCCGTGGGTGGAACCCGGCGACGTGGCCAATGCCGTGGTGTTCCTGGCCTCCGACCATGCCCGCTACATCACCGGCACCGAGCTCGTCGTTGACGCGGGCCTCTTGGCCAAGACCTAACGGGCAACGCAGATGGGTGTCTACGCCGTCACCGGATCGGCATCGGGCATGGGTCAGGCCGTCGTGCATAAACTGCGGGCCGCGGGTCACCGCGTGATCGGCGTCGACATCAAAGACGCCGACGTCCTCGCCGATCTGTCGACTCCCGACGGACGCAGGTCGGCCGCCGCTGCCGTGTCCGCTGCCAGCGACGGTCGACTCGACGGTGTCGTACTGGCCGCTGGTGTGGGACCCACCCCGGGCGCCGGTAGCACCGGCCGGATCCTGGCGGTGAACTTCTTCGGTGTGGTCGAGCTCCTAGAGGCATGGCATCCGGCATTGGCGGCAGCTGGCAGCGCCAAGGTTGTTGTAGTGAGCAGCAATTCGACAACGACAATGCCGTTGGTGCCCCGACGTGCCGTGCGGGCGTTACTGGGCCGCGATCTCGACAAGGCCGAGCGTGCACTACGAGTGTTCCGATCGGCTGCCCCATCGATGGCCTACGGCGCATCGAAGATCGCAGTGGCTCGCTGGGTGCGGCGGACCGCGGTCACGTCGGCGTGGGCGGGTGCGGGTATCCGGCTCAATGCGATCGCCCCGGGCGCGGTCATGACCCCGCTGCTCGAGCGACAGCTCGCCACACCGCGTGAAGCCAAGGCCATCCGCGCGTTTCCGGTCCCGGTCGGTGGGTTCGGTGACCCCACGCACCTCGCGGACTGGATGGTGTTCATGTTGTCGGATGCCGCCGCGTTTCTCTGCGGCAGCGTGCTTTTCGTCGACGGCGGGTCTGATGCCTACTTCCGCGCCGACGACTGGCCGGCCCGCGTCCCCACTCCGCGACTGCCGCGGTATATGTGGCGGTTGCTGAGGTTTGGCCGTCGGCGATAGGTTTGACGGCGGTAATCACCGGGCCGCTGGCCGTTTCATGGTTGGCGTCGCACGCCCATCGCGCCGCAGACGGGCGCGGCCCACTCCAGGGCCGACGAGTACCTGACGTGCTCGTCGAAAGCAGCGGCGATGTCGACCGGCATCGCCACGGGCAGTCGGCGGGTCAGATCGACGTGGACAAGGACCATCTCAAGTGTTGCCGATAGACGTTGCCGGTACCGATCCACGGCGAATGAGATCATGTGCACCACCTTGGGTGAGCGGTCGAGGACGCGGGCGTAGAGATCGGCTGTGTCATCTTCGATCAGCTCGCTGTAGTAGCGCAGGTGGTGTTCGACGGTGAAGAGGCCGAGCTGTCGATCAGTCCGGTAGGCGTCATCGATCCCGATTTCACGCACCAACGCGTCTGCGGCGGCCGAACCGAGATCCAGATAGTGCAACACGTTCATGTGCCCGTTCCCATCGATCAAGTCACGGGACACGGTTCGCGTGACGGCACAGGGCAATTGGGCTATCTGGGCGGCCGACGGCAGGATTTGCTTTTCCGGCATCGGTGCCTGCTGGCCGCGGCCGCATCCAGAGGCTGGTCCCTGGGCCTGGTCCATAGGCACTGAGACTAGGCCTATCGACAGGTACTAGATGCCCTGCCTCCCGGCTACCGGACGATGCCAGAAGGCTGCCGATGGTATCGGACCGCTGGCAGCCTCGGTTGGGCGCGTAGCGGCACCTCACGTTCTGATATCGGCGTCCGCTCACCGGGAACGACGTCCGGTTCGGTGCAGAGATCGATAGATCATTACTACGCCCAAAAAGTAAAGGACAGGGATATGAGCGAGCGGGTAATCGACCGGGTAGTGGCCATGGCCGACCAGTTGCGCGAGCAGGCCCCCGAGGCCGAGCGGATCGGCCGGCTGACCGATGACACGGTCAAGCTGATGAAGTCGGCCGGGTTGATCCGGCTGCTGCAGCCCAAGAACCACGGCGGCCTTGAGGTCCACCCCCGCGAGTTCGCCGAGACCGTGATGGCCACCGCCGCACTCGATCCGGCGGCCGGCTGGATCGTCGGCGTGGTGGGTGTGCACCCCTACCAGCTGGCCTACGCGGACCCGAAAGTGCCCAACGAGGTATGGGCCGATGACGTCGACACGTGGATGGCGTCCCCGTACGCGCCGCAGGGCGTGGCCAGGCCGGTCGACGGTGGCTACCTGTTCAACGGGCGCTGGCAGTTCAGCTCGGGTACCGACCACTGCGACTGGATCATCTTGGGCGCGATGCTCGGCGACGAGCAGGGAAAGCCGCTGATGCCGCCGCAGATGCTGCACATGATCCTGCCGCGCAAGGACTACGAGATCGTCGAGGACTCGTGGGATGTGGTGGGGCTGCGCGGGACCGGGTCCAAGGACGTCATCGTCAAGGATGCGTTCGTCCCGTCCTACCGGACGATGGACGCCACGAAGGTGATGGACGGCACCGCCCAGCGCGAGGCCGGCATGACCGAGCCGCTGTATCTGATGCCGTGGTCGACGATGTTCCCGCTGGGCATCTCGGCGGCCACCATCGGGATCGCCGAGGGTGCCCTGGCCGCGCACCTGGATTACCAGCGGGACCGCGTGGGTGCCAGCGGAACCGCGATCAAGGACGACCCGTACGTGATGTACGCCGTCGGGGAGGCCGCGGCTGACATCAACGCCGCGCGGCAGGAGCTGCTGGCCAACGCCGACCGCATCTACGACATGGTCGCCGCCGGCAAGGAGGTGTCGTTCGCCGACCGCGCGGCCGGGCGGCGCACCCAGGTGCGCGCGGTGTGGCGCGCGGTGTCGGCGGTCGACGAGATCTTCGCCCGCTCGGGCGGCAACGCGGCCCGCATGGACAAGCCGCTCCAGCGCTATTGGCGTGATGCACATGTCGGGCAGGCGCATGCCATTCATGTCCCTGGCACCGTGTATCACGCGTCGGCGCTCAGTTCGCTGGGCGTCGACCCGCAGGGTCCGCTCCGCGCGATGATTTAGCACGTTTGAGGCGACAAGAGGAAGCGCTGACGTGGGTGACCTGAAAAGCCTGGGCTACATCACCATTTCGACGAGCGACATCGACCGCTGGCGGCACTTCGCCTTTGGTGTCCTGGGTTTCGCCGAGGGTAAGGGTCCGGACCCGGGCGCGCTGTATCTGCGGATGGACGAGCGCGCGGCCCGGCTGATCGTGGTGCCCGGTGAGACCGACCGGGTGCTGACCGTCGGCTGGGAGGTGCGTGACCGCCCGGCGCTGCAGCGAGTGCAAGTCTCCCTCGACCGCGCCGGCGTGGCGTACAAGCAGCTGTCGACCGAGGAGGCCGAGGCCCGGCGCGTGGAAGAGGTGATCACCTTCGAGGACCCGGCGGGCACCACGCTCGAGGTGTTCCACGGGGCGGTGCTCGACCACAGCCCCGTCGTCACCCCGTTCGGCGCGAGGTTCGTGACCGGCGACCAGGGCTTGGGCCACGTGGTGGTGCCGGCGATGGACCCCAACGGGCCGTTCGACTTCTACACCGAGGTGCTGGGGTTCCGCTCCCGCGGCGCGTTCCGGGTGCCCTTGCCCAAACAGTATGGGCCCGTGCGGGTTCGGTTCCTGGGCATCAACGAACGCCACCACAGCCTGGCGATCGTGCCGGCCGCACACCAGCGCGACCCGCGCCTGGTGCACATCATGGTCGAGGTCGACAGCCTCGACGCCGTCGGCCAGGCGCTGGACCGGGTGAACGCCGAGGGCTTCCAGCTGTCCTCCACCCTGGGCCGGCACACCAACGACAAGATGGTCTCGTTCTACGTCCGCGCGCCCGGGGACTGGGACATCGAATTCGGCACCGACGGCATGCGTGTCGACGAAACCTATTACACCGCAGAGGAAATCACCGCCGACAGCTACTGGGGACACCAGTGGATCGGCGAGATGCCCGCGGCCATGCGGTTATGACGCCCGATTCCGACGTCACCGCGCTCCCGGCCTCCTCGGTCACCTCGTGGGATGACGAGGCCGACGTGGTCATCGCCGGCTACGGGGTGGCCGGGGCCGCCGCGGCGTTCGAGGCGGCGCGCTCCCGCGCCGATGTGCTGGTGACCGAACGCACCGGGTCGCGGGGCGGCGCCGCGGCGATGGCCGGCGGGTTCATCTACCTCGGCGGCGTCACCGCCGGGCTCGCCGCCTGGGGTTACGCCAGCGGCATCTCGCTGGGCGACGGTAGCTTCTACGGCCGGTGCGCGGGCCGGTCGGCGGCCAAGGGCTAGCCGACCTGCACTGATTCATACATCTCCCACCCGACACAGCTGTGGCCGGTGGCGCTTTTGGCATGCCATGTGACAGCGAGCACAGGGCTATGGTACAAACTGAGGTATCTCTAATAGAGATATCACAGCCAGATGCAATGGAGCTTTGGAGGACCGATGTCAGCGCCCCTGGAACCAGCAACTCCCACCGCCGTCATCGACCGCGTCTCCTTGGTGTTGGACGCCTTCGAAGGACCGGGACGACTAACGCTCGCCCAGATCGTGCGTCGCACGGGCCTGCCGCGCTCGTCGGCGCACCGGATGCTCGAGCGATTGGTCCAGCTGCGCTGGCTACGCCGCAACGGCCGCGACTACGAGCTCGGCATGCGGCTGGTGGAGTTGGGCTCACTGGCCGTGCACCAAGACCGCCTGGTGCGCGCAGCCGCCCCCTTGCTGGGCGAATTGCACCGCGCCACCGGGCTTGTCGTTCATCTGGCGGTTCTGGACGGGCCGGACGTTGTCTACCTCGACAAGATCGGTGACCGACTGATCAACGCGATCCCCACCAGGGTCGGGGGTCGGCAACCCGCGCACTGTACCGCGGTCGGCAAGGCGATCCTGGCCTATGGCGACCAGCATGCCGACGTTCATCTGCAGGCCCGCAAGACCAAGTTTTCCATTTGCACCGGCTCGCAACTTGCCGCTGAGTTAGCCAAGGTGCGCGCCCACGGCGTCGCCTTCGAGCGCGAGGAGTCGCTGCTTGGTTTTGGCTGCGTGGCGGCCCCCATCGGCAACCCCGGTGAGGCGATTGCCGCGGTGTCGGTGTGCGCGCCGATGAATCGCATGATGTTCGATCAGCGACTGACCACCCCGGTCCGCATGACCGCGGTGAACATCTGGCGCAACATCGAAGACGGCGCCCACCGCGTGGCGCCCACGCTGCAAACAATGCGACCGCTGCTGCCCCAACGCCCGATGCCGGCGCCGCAGCCCACCTTGCAGTACGCGTGAACCTCGACCCCCAGGTCGCCGCGCTGATTGAGGGGCTGGACGCGGGCTTTCCGCCGGTGCACACCATGACGGGCGCCCAGGCCAGGGCGGCCATCCGCGAGCGGTTGGTACCGCCCGCCCAACCCGAGCCGGTCGCCACAATCCGAGATCAGACCATTTCGGGCGCCGGTGCTGACATCCCGATACGGATCTACCGGCCCCGCGGCCACGCCGACGACGCGGGCCTGCCGATCCTGGTATACGCGCACGGCGGCGGATTCGTGTTTTGCGACCTCGACAGCCACGACGGCCTGTGCCGCAGTCTGGCCAACCTCGTTCCCGCCGTGGTGGTCTCCGTGGGATACCGGCTGGCTCCAGAAAATCCGTGGCCCGCCGCGGCCGAGGACGTGTACGCCGCCACCCGATGGGCCGCCGACATCGCCGGCGGAGATTCGCGCGCGGTCGTGGTGGGCGGTGACAGCGCGGGCGGCAACCTGGCCGCCGTCGTGGCGTTGATGGCGCGCGATCGCAGTGGCCCGGCGATTGCCGCGCAGCTGCTGCTCTACCCGATGCTCGCGGCCGGCTTCGACACTGAGTCATATCGACTGTTCGGCAAGGGTTTCTACAATCCGGCGGCTGCGCTGCAATGGTATTGGGACCAGTATGTGCCCGCACCCGCCGACCGCGACCATCCCTACGCCTCACCGCTGCGAGCGGACCTACACGGACTGCCGCCCGCAGTGATGGTCACCGCCGGGCATGATCCGCTTCGGGACGAAGCCATCGCCTACGCCGACGCGCTGCAATCCGCCGGGGTAGTCACCGTGCGGTGCGGCTACGAGGGAGGCATCCATGGGTTCATGACGATGCCGATGCTCGACATCGCTCACCAAGCCCGGCGGCAGGCGTGCCGCGAGTTGGCCACGCTGCTGGGTTGATTACCGTTCCGCGGGCTGGGCGGGCTGCTCCTCGATCTTGGTAGGTGGCCCATAGCGTTGGTCGGGATCGAGCACGCAGTGGGTGCGGCCGAAAACGGTGACCATGCACTTGTTGTTGTGATTGCACCGGCTGCGACTGCCCGGGTCGGCGATCATCTTGTTGACCAGGTCGGGTTCCCGCAGCAGCGCCCGACCCATCGCCACGAAGTCAAATCCCTCCTCTCGTGCGGTCTCGACGTGGTCGCGGCGGGTGATGCCGCCCAGCAGGATCAGTTTGGTGTTGCGCATCACCGGCACGAATTGGCGTGCGGCTTCGAGCATGTAGAGGTCGCGATACGGGTAGCTGCCCATCACGCGCTTGCCGGCCAGCCTGATGGCGGGCCGCAGCGCGGCCGGCATGACGCGGGCGAATTCGCGCACCGGGACGTCGCCCCGGAACAGGTACATCGGCTTGAAGACCGAGGACCCTTGGGTCAGTTCGAGCGCGTCGAGCGTGCCGTCGGTGTCGAGGAGCTGCGCGGTGCGCAACGCCTCATCGATCCAGATACTGCCGGGCAGTCCGTCGTCCATATTCAATTTGGCGATAACGGCGATCCGTCCGGCGGCCACCTCGCGGACGCGTTCGGCGATCTCCCGTGCCAGGCGGGAACGGTTGTCGATGGAGCCGCCGTACTCGTCGGTGCGGCGGTTGATAAGTGGGCTCAAAAACGAGCTCGGCAGATACAGGTGTCCGAAATGCAGTTCCACCGCGTCGAATCCGGCATCGATCGCTACCTGGGCCGCCGCGCCGAACTGCTCGATGACGGCTGCTATCTCGTCGCGGGTGATCGCCCGGCAGTAGGCCAACGACGTCGGATTGACGAACCGGCTCGGCGACAGGGCGGTCACCCCGGTCAGCGCCCTGGGGGCTACCACCCCGGCGTGGCCGAGCTGGGCCGAGATCGCCGCACCCGCCCCGTGCACGGCATCGGTAAGTCTGCGCAGGCCGGGCAGCGCTTGTGAGCTCATGACGATCTGACCCGGGGCGCTGGCGCCCTCGGGCGCGACACAGCAGTAGGCCACCGTCGTCATGCCCACTCCCCCGTCGGCGAACGCCCGGTGAAACGCGATTAGATCATCGGTGACCAGCCCCTGGGGCGATCGGCCTTCGGAGGTCGCGGCCTTGATGATCGGGTTGCGTAAGGTGGCCGGGCCGAGCTGCACGGGACTGAAGGAAGCGCTCATCCTCCCACCGTGGTGCCCAGCCGGACGGGGGGCAATGAGGTCCTCCCGATGGCCGGGACTGAACCTGTCCGGGGTTACACACGGTCGGTACGGTCACGCCCATGGCCGACGGTCGAATTTTCGTGATCGACAGGGTGGTGACGCGGCCTGGCTGCGCACGGAAGTTCGTGGAAACCTACCTCGCCGAGTACGCGCCCGGTGCCCGCTCCCGCGGAATGACGCTGCGCGATGTCCTGGTTAGTCCCCCGATCTGGTTCACGGACCAATCCAACACCGTCACCATCACCTGGGCCCTGCCGACCGCCCAGGCCTGGTGGGAGATGACCTGGAAGGGCCGCCCCGACCCGACGCTGGCCCGGTGGTGGGACCAGATCGAGGAACTCATCACCGAGCGCTCCCGCTCGGTCGCTGCGGCCGCCGACGACGTCGACGGGCTCTGCGATGTATAACGTCACCCGCCTCCTCGACGTCGCAGACGAACACCGCGACCGGATACTCACGCTGGTGCGCGCGAGCGCTGAGGCGACCGGCGCCCGTCACCGGCTCGTCGAACCGACGCTGCCCGGGGCGCGCAACGGCGGTGACGTCCTCGTCCACTTGAGGTTTGATTCCCCGAGTCAATGGCTTACCGCCGCAGACGATTTCACCGCGATTTTGGGCGATCCCGCGATCACCCATGTCAACGGGGTCAGCTACAGGGGTGCTCCAACTCCCAATGGCGGCCGCCCGGGCACAGTCTACCGGGCCCTGCTTTTACGCGTGCTGCCCGACACGGACGTCGACACCGTTGCGCGTTTCGAGGACGAGTTGGCCTCGATGCCGCGCTTCATACCGACGATCAGGGCATGGCAGCTCAGCCGGGTCGACGATGCGGTCGGGGCATCACGATGGACCCACGTGTTCGAGCAAGAGTTCAGCGACTTCGATGCGCTGATGGGCCCCTACCTGATGCATCCGATCCACTGGGCAGTCGTGGACCGCTGGTTTGATCCCGAATGCCCCGACGTCATCATCCGAGACCGAGTGTGCCACAGCTTCTGTCGATGCGATCACCCCGTCTTGACCGCATCGCCCACCTAGTCGGTCTCGGGCCTCGTCAGTGTCGGGCGGATCTCCGTTGTCCGCCGAGGGATTCACATCCCGGCGGGCAGGATGTTCGTATTAGCGTTCGCCGGCGGTTCGAGTGGCGGCAGTTCGGTTTTTCCGTCCAGGCTGTGCACCCGCAGGCGTTGTGACCACGGGTAGTGCAAGCTAAACGCCACCAGGCCGGTGCGTTCAGCCGCCGGTAGATGGCACATTGCCAGCACGGTTTCGGCCAGATACTCCACCGGCTCGGTCGGAAAGCCCTCAGGGATGAGCGAGGATGCGCCGGGAGTGCGCACAGCGGTCGACGGGCCAACACAATTCACCGCGATGTTCGCGTCGAGCAGTTCGGCGGCGACCCCCTGGGTGAACCGGTGCAGTGCGGCCTTGCACGACGCGTAAATCACATCGCCGGAGGTCTTGTTGTAATCGCGGTACGGCCGCACCGGTGCCACACCGGTGACCGAGCCGATGTTGACGATCCACCCGCCGCCCAGCTTGCGCATGTGCGGAACCGCGGCCTTGGTCAACACGAAGGGCGTGCGCAGATAGTGGTCGACGGTGCGGTCGAAGGTCTGCAGCGGCATGTCCTCGATGACCGAGTAGTCGGCGAAGCCGGCGTTGTTGACCAAGATGTCGATGCGGCCTGTGCGGTCGAGCACCTGGTCGACCAGGGTCTCGCGCGCCTGGGCGTCTTCGAGGTCGGCCACCACCCCGAACGCCGACCCGCCGGCATCTTCGATCAGGGCGATGGTCTCCTCGATCGTGCCGGGTAGCGTGCGATCGGACCCGGCGCGCTGCGAGCGTGAGGGCGCGTGAGCGCGCGCCGTCACCGCGACGGTGGCACCCTCGGCCGCCAGCCGTTGGGCCACCGCGCGACCGATGCCGCGGCTGCTTCCGGTTACCAAAGCCGTCCTGCCAGTCAGCAACTCGTTCACCGCAGCGTAAAGTCCTGCTCGCTCGGCGCTCGGTGCTGATGCCAGACGTCGACCAGTCGGTACGGGGTGGCCACCACTACCCGGCCCGAGCCGGACCGGTAGTAAGTGTGGGCGTTGGGTGTGTGGCACCATACCGTGCCGAGCATCGCCTCATCGATCGCGGCAACGTAATCCTCGTACGCCTGCTGGGTGACCTCGATCGTGGTGGCGCGGCGGAGCGCCATCAACTGCAAGCATTCGATGATGTAGTGCGCGAGCACCTCCATAGAGAAGTTCGCTCCCGCACCGTGTCCCGGGCTGTAGTTGGGTGCCGACATGATGAACAGGTTGGGAAAGCCGGGCACCGTGCCACCACGGTACGCACGGGGGTTGTCACCCCATTCGTCAGCCAGCTTCTTGCCGCCGCGTCCACGTATGTCCACGGTGGATAAGAAGTCCAAGTAGTAGCCGGTCGCGTAGACGATGACATCGAGGTCAATCTGCCGGCCGTCCTGGGTGACAATGCCTTTCGGGTTGACCTCGGCCGGCTCGCTGGCCTCCACGTCGACATGGTCGCGGGTCAACGCCGCGTAGTAGCCGCCCGGGTCACGGATGATCCGCTTGCCGTAGGGCGCGAAGTCCGGGGTGACCTTTTTGGCCAGCTCGGTGTCTTTTCCAAACGTGTCCTCGATGTAGCGCAGGCACATTTGCAAAAGCACGTCATTGGCCGGCGAGATCGACAGGTGATCTTTGTTCCAGTCCGGGTCTTGCAGGATGATCGGGTAGTTGTTGTCCGCGGTGCCCCAATAGGACTTGAGCCGGTGCCACTTCGCGTAGTAGGGCAGATGCCGTCCCAGGTAACGCCGGAACGCGGGCACCTCATCGGTCAGCCGCTTACGCGGCGCCACCCAGTGTGGCTGCCGCTGGAACACCGTCAGGTGCTCGACCTGGTCGACACACGCGTCGACGATCTGTACGGCGGTGCAGCCCGCCCCGATCACGGCCACCTTCTTGCCGGTGAGATCGAGGGAAGAATCCCACAGCGCCGAATGAATGCTGGTGCCCGCGAAGGTGTCTCGACCCTTGATGTCCGGCCAGCGCGGACGGTTGAGGTAGCCCGCCGCGGCGACCACGACGCTGGCGTAGCTGATCGTGCGACGGCCCTGGGCATCGACCGCATGGAGTTGCCATTGGTTGCGTTCGTCGTCCCACCACAACGCCTCGATCTCGGTGCCGAACCGAATGTGGTCGCGCAGCTTGTGTTTATCGGCCAGCGTCACCAAATAGTTCTGATATTCCCCACCCTGCGGGTAGTAGCTGCTCCAGTCCGGGTTCACCTCCCACGACAGCGAGTAATACGCCGACGGCGTATCCACACCGATGCCCGGGTAGGTGGTGGTCAGCCAGGTGCCGCCGACCTCGTCATTGCGGTCGAAGATCTCAAACGCGACTCCCTCAGCGGCGGCGGCCAGCGCGACGCTGATCCCGGCCAGACCGGCACCGATGATGGCGATGGTGATTGTCTCGGGGATCGGCACAGTTCGCGGCAAAGTTGGCCGCGACCGCTGGAAGCCGCCCTGTTCGAGCAACAGGTCCACCTGCTCGTCATCGACCTGCGAACCCAGCGCTACAGGTAGCAGCTTTGCGAAGAAGTCCCGGTCCACAGGGGATGTCGCATCGGTGCATCGTGGCCGTCCCAGCGCCTCGACGAGGGCGTTCACCAGCGAATCGGCCGTGTCGGCGTCTGTGACGCCGGCCTGCTCGGGCGGGTCGGCAACATAGGAGATCTTGGGCGCGTAGGTGTCGATCACCGACAAGTCGCCGGTGAGCTGCGCCAGCACGGCCACCAGCACACCCGGGTCCGCCTGACGCAGGTTGGCGCGCAGTTCGTCGGGATCAGGAGCGGCCGGTCCGGTGGGCGACGTCGATTCGGTAGCGGCGGTCATGCCATTGAGTCTGAAGCCCGCCGCCACCCCGGGCACCGCTGTTGTCTACTCAGCGGGAGGTCAGGATCACGGAAAACGACATTTGGACCTAGTGTTCGTCCCATGCAACCCGCGCACCACGACGACCGAGTGACACGGGAACTGGACGCCGCGGTCGCTCAGGCGCGCAGTCAATCGCTCGGCGACATCCCCCGCCGGTCAGCCCGCCGGCAGCCGGAGAAAACCGCGATCATCGACGGTGATGTGGTGCTGACCTTCGCCGAGTTCGACCAGCTGGTGAACAAAGCCGCAGCCGCGCTGCGCGACAACGGCTTTGCCCCCGGCGATCGCGTGGCGCTGCTGTCCCACAACTGCTGGCAGTTCGCGGTCTTGGCATTCGCGACCGCGCGCGCGGGGGTGGTCCTGGTGCCCATCAATTTCATGCTCACGGCCGAGGAGATCGCCTATATCCTCGGGCACAGCCGGGTCCGTGGATTCGTCGTCGAATCCGCTCTGACGACGATAGCCGAAAAGGCGATGCGCTTGGGCGGGGCGGTCACGACAAAAGTTGCGCTGATGGCCGACGGCGCCATCCCTCCTGTCGGCTGGCACGACTTTGGTCAGTGGCTCACCACGACCACAGCCGCACCGAACCCGCCCATCGATGATGAGCAACTCGTGCGGCTGATGTACACCAGTGGCACCGAATCACGGCCCAAGGCCGTCATGCACACCAGCCGCAGCCTGATGTGGCAGTACGTCAGCACCATCGTGGCCGGGGCGATGTCACCGGACGACGTCGAAATCCACTCACTGCCGCTTTATCACTGCGCGCAGTTGGACAACTTCTTGGCCACCGACCTCTATCTGGGAGCGACCAGCATCATCCTGTCGCGGCCGGACCCCGAATTGGTCCTGCGTACCATCGCGCGGTACGGAGTGACGAATTACTTTGCGCCACCGACGGTGTGGATTTCACTGCTGCGTTGCCCGATCTTCGACGATGTCGACCTGTCCAGCCTGCGCAAGGGCTACTACGGCGCCTCACCGATGCCCGCCGAAGTCCTACACGAAATACGCCGACGGCTGCCGAATCTGAGGCTGTGGAACTTCTATGGGCAAACCGAGATGGCGCCGCTCGCCTCGGCGCTGGGACCCGACGAGCAGGACACCCACGCCGGCGCGGCCGGACGCCCGGTGGTCAACGTCGAAACCACCATCTTCGATGACGAGGATTGCCCCGTGGCACCCGGCATGGTGGGTGAAATCGCCCACCGCAGCCCGCATCTGATGGTCGGCTACCTGGACGACCCTGCTAAAACGGCGGAGGCCTTCCGCGGCGGCTGGTTTCATTCCGGCGACCTGGGTTACTACGACGAGCACGGGCTGTTGCACGTCGTGGACCGCAAAAAAGACATGATAAAAACCGGCGGCGAGAACGTCGCCAGCCGCGAAGTAGAAGAAATTCTGTACCGCCACAACGGGATCCAGGAGGCCGCCGTATTCGGTCTGGCGCATCCCGTCTGGGTGGAGGCCGTGGTCGCCGCAGTAGTAACCCGCAACGGCGTCACCCTCACCGAAGACGACGTCGTCGTGCACTGCCGGCAGCATCTCGCCGGCTTCAAGACGCCCAAACGGGTCTTCTTCGTCGATTCACTGCCGAAAAACCCCAGCGGCAAACTTCTCAAACGCGCCCTGCGGGACGCTTTCACCCTCGAATTCGCCAGCCAATGAAGGGACCGCTCTCTGTGTTTAAAGGCCGCATCGCGCGATTCGACCAACCCGGTAAGCCGTTCGACATCGAAACGGTCAGCCTTCCGGAGGTGGGTCCTGGTCAAATCCTGATCAAAGTGAGTCGCGCCAACATCTGCGGCTCTGACCTACACGCCTGGCACGGCACATTCGCCACCGGCGGCCTGGGAGGTCAACTACCCACCGTGTTGGGCCATGAAATGGTCGGCGCGATCGAGGCGCTGGGCGCGGGTGTCACCACCGATTCGGACGGCGCGCCGCTGACCGTGGGCACCCGGGTGGTCTTTCCCTACTTCTTCTCGTGTCACACCTGCCGAAATTGCCTGGCGGGCAGGCGAAACGCCTGTCTGAAGCTGACGATGGCCATGCTCGGCCGCGCCGACGAGCCACCCTATTTCGTCGGCGGCTACGCCGACTACTTCCTGCTGCCCGCCGGGGCGGTGGTCTACACGGTCCCCGATTCGGTATCCGATGACATCGCTGCAGGCGCGAATTGCGCACTGTCACAGGTCATGTACGGTCTGGAGCGTGTCGACCTGCAGCTTGGTGAATCGGTGGTGGTGCAGGGGGCGGGTGCGCTGGGTCTGTACGCAGTGGCGGTGGCAAAAGCGCGCGGCGCTGCCCGCGTGATCGCCATCGACGGCGTGGCCGAGCGCCTAGAGCTGGCGACCGCCTTCGGCGCCGACACGGTCATCGACATCAACGACGTCGCGACGGTCAAAGACCGGACCAAGCTCGTGCGACAACTGACTGACGGCCAGGGCGCCGATGTCGTGGTCGAGGTGGTCGGCCATCCCTCGGCCATCGACGAAGGCCTCAAGATGCTCGGCCAATTCGGCCGCTACGTGGAGATCGGAAACATCAACATTGGCAAGACCTTCGAATTCGACCCGTCCCGCTTTGTCTTCGGCAACAAGATGATGGTCGGCGTCTCGTTGTACGACCCCATCGTGTTGTCGCGGGCGCTGACATTTCTCGAACAGCATCAGGCAAGGCTGCCGTTGCACCGACTGGCCGCGGCCTGTTACCCACTCGACAACATCAACGACGCCTTCGCGGCGGCCGAGAGCAAGCGCGACGTTCGCGCGAGCATCGTGCCCTAACGACAGAAAGCAGACCACGACCAATGCATGACTACGCCAGGAAGACATTGTTCATCGGCGGCGAGTGGATCACGCCGGCCGGCACGGACCTCATCGAGGTGATCGACCCCTCGACAGAACAGGTCATCGGCACGGTTCCCGGAGGTACCGAAGCAGACGTCGATGCGGCAGTGTCCGCAGCACGGCGCGCCTTTGACCCGCTGATCAGCGTCGCCGAGCGCCGCCAGCGCGTCGCGGCGGTGATCGCCGCCCTGGAGAAGCGTCTGCCGGACATCGCCGAGACGATCACCCGGGAAATGGGTGCGCCGGTGCGCATCGCGCAGACCGTGCAGACCCAGGTCCCGCTGGCGGTGGCCCGCGGCTTCGCTGCCGTCCTTGATGGTTTCGAATTCGAAGAACAAGTGGGAAACTCGCTGATCCTGCGCGAACCCTACGGCGTGGTCGGCGCAATCACCCCCTGGAACTATCCGCTTTATCAGGTGGTCGCCAAGGTGGTCCCGGCGATCGCGGCCGGTTGCACGGTGGTTCTCAAACCCAGCAATGAAGCACCGCTGTCGGTGTTCGAGTTCGTCGAGGCCCTCGAGGAGGCCGGTCTGCCCGCCGGCGTGGTGAACCTGGTTTCGGGGCGCGGCGCGCTGATCGGTGAGCGCATCGCCGCCCATCCCGAGATCGACTTCGTCTCGTTCACCGGTTCCACGGGCGTCGGAGCCCGCGTCGGGGAGTTGGCCGGGCGGTCGGTGAAGAAGGTCGCACTTGAACTTGGCGGCAAGTCAGCCAACGTCATCCTCGACGACGCCGACCTGGCGACCGCGGTCAAGGTCGGAGTCGGCAACGCCTTCCTCAACGGCGGCCAGACCTGCATGGCCTGGACACGGATGCTGGTGCCCCAGTCCCGCTACGGGGAGGCCCTGGAACTGATCGAGGCCGCCGTGTCGAAATACACCGTGGGCGATCCGCTCGACCCGGCGACCCGAATCGGACCCTCGGCTTCGGCGGGCCAGTTCGAAACCGTGCGGGGATTCATCGAGCGCGCCCAACGCGACGGTGCGCGCCTGATCACCGGGGGCGCCGAGCCGATCCGCGAGGTCGGCTACTACATCGCACCCACGGTGTTCGGCGACGTCGACCCGGACTCCGAACTCGGCCAAGAAGAGGTCTTCGGTCCCGTCCTGGCGGTCATCCCATTTACCGACGAGACCGACGCCCTGCGCATCGCCAACGGCACCCCATACGGCCTGTCGGGCGCGGTGTGGGCGGCCGACACCGACCGGGCCATCGCCTTTGCGCGCGGGGTGCAGACCGGCCAGCTCGACATCAACGGCGGCAAGTACAACCCGGTGGCACCGTTCGGCGGCTACAAGAAGTCCGGCATCGGACGTGAACTCGGCCGCGCCGGATTCGAAGAGTACTTGCAGACCAAGTCCCTGCAGCTGCCGGCATGAGCGGGCCTCTCGATATCGCGACCAGCGGACCCACGCAGGTATGGACGATCGACCTGCCGCACCTTGGCAACGCGATCACCGACAAAGCGTTCATCTCCGCGTTCGAGGCCGCGGTCGACAATGCCAACGCCGACACCGACATTCGTGCGTTGATCCTCACCGGGCGCGGCAAAATCTTCTCCGCCGGCGGCAACGTCAAAGAGATGGCCGACCGAGACGGCATGTTCGGTCTGGACGCTCGGGCCCAACGGCACGCCTACATCGACGGCATCCAACGGATTCCGCGGGCGCTGGCCCGACTCGAGGTTCCGCTGATCGCAGCAGTCAATGGGCCGGCCATCGGCGCCGGTTGCGATCTGGCGATGATGTGCGACATCCGAGTGGCCTCTGAGCGGGCGTCCTTCGCCGAGAGCTTCGTACAGCTCGGCCTGATCCCCGGCGACGGGGGAACCTGGTTTCTGCCGCGGGCGGTGGGCTACGAGCGCGCCGCCGAGATGACCTTCACCGGTGACCGCATCGATGCGGCGACCGCCCTGCAGTGGGGCATGGTCAGCCGGGTGGTGCCACACGACGACCTGCTCGCCCACGCGCACGCGTTGGCCGAGCGCATCGCTGCAAACCCTGCGCACGCGCTGCGGATGGCCAAACGGTTGCTGCGGGAATCGCAGACGGCGTCACTGGAAACCACGCTGGGGATGGCCGCGGCCATGCAGCCGCTGGCACACCGCGATCCCGAACATGAACGGCGCATCGCCAAGTGGAAGACGACCTGATGGCGCTGCCCCGGATGGTGCCACCGGCCGCCGTCGACCCATCGACGCAGGCGCTACGCGCGGAGGTCCGTCAGTTTCTCGCCGACCAACGCGCCGCGGGCGCCTTCACCCCGTCCGTTGACGCCTGGCTCACGGGGTGGGACGAGACTTTCACCGCCGCCCTGGCGGCGCGCGGCTGGATCGGTATGACGGTGCCCGTCGAGTACGGCGGACATGGGCGCTCATTTCTGGAACGGTTCGCGGTTACCGAGGAGCTGCTGGCCGCCGGCGCACCGGTCGCCGCGCACTGGATCGCCGACCGCCAGATCGTGCCATCACTGCTGAAACACGGCACCGAACTGCAGAAGTCGCAATTCTTGCCTCGGATCGTACGCGGCGACTGCTTCTTCGCTATCGGCATGAGCGAGCCCGATTCCGGTTCTGATCTGGCCAGCGTGCGTACCCGCGCCGTGCGTGTGGAGGGCGGTTGGTCACTATCGGGCACGAAGGTTTGGACGTCGGGCGCACACCGCGCCCACGCCTTCATCGTGCTTGCCCGCACTGCACCGGTGAATCCAGACGAGCGCCATGATGGGC
Source organism: Mycobacterium europaeum (assembly GCF_034555895.2). Classification (NCBI taxonomy): domain Bacteria; kingdom Bacillati; phylum Actinomycetota; class Actinomycetes; order Mycobacteriales; family Mycobacteriaceae; genus Mycobacterium; species Mycobacterium europaeum. Next base: position 4,877,130 of record NZ_CP157315.1, on the reverse strand, counting down.
TCAGCCAATTCATCGTCGACCTGCGCGGTTCGGGGGTGCAGGTCCGTCCGATCATTTCGATGAACGGAGCGCACCACTTCAACGAGGTGATCCTCGACCAGACATTTGTGCCCGACGCCATGGTGTTCGGTGACATCGGCGCCGGCTGGGCGCAGGTGACGTCCGAGTTGAGTTTTGAGCGCAGCGGACCCGAACGCTTCCTCTCTACTTTCGTTCTGCTCGCAGCGACCACCGCCAACATGGCGACCCAGCGCATCTCGCGAGACGAGAGCCTCGGGCGCCTGGTGGCCCGCGTCGCCGGCCTGCACCAGATGTCGACCGCGGTCGCCGGCGCCCTGGAGCGCCGCGACTCCGCTGACGTGGCCGCGGCGGTGGTCAAGGTGCTGGGCACCACTGTCGAAGGTGACATCGCCGACCTTGCCGACCGGCATGGCGGCGTCGATGCGGCATCCTCGGAGCTGATAACCGCCGCGGTCGACCAGCGCCCCGGCTTTACCCTGCGCGGCGGAACCAACGAGGTGTTGCGCGGTGTGATTGCCCGCGGATTGGGGATCCGTTGACAACCTCACCGATCGACGCGTCCCCGGTGGACCCGGCCCTGATCGACATGATGCGCGCGGTGTTCGGCGCGTACCGCACAACGCAGTCATCCGTCGCCACTGTCGATCGTGACGCCCAGCTATGGCACCAGCTTGACGAGCTCGGACTGGTGCGCCTCACCGGCCCTGAACACTCCGGCGGCAGCGGCGCCGGCTGGCATGAAGCGGCCGAGCTGCTCACCGTCGCTGTTCAGCACAGCGCACGAATCCCATTGGCCGAGCACGATTTATTGGCGTGCTGGCTGCTGGAGGCCATTGGATTACCGTGCGACGACGCTGTGCGGACCGTGTGCCGGCTCGATGCCCGGGGCGCCGCGAGGGGGGTGCCCTGGGCGTCTCGCGCCCAACAGATCGTGGTCATCTGGCAGCGGGGCGGCGAGCATCACGCCGCCGATGTCAATGTCGAGTCGCTGGATATCACGCCCGGCGCCAATATGATCGGCGAGCCGCGGGATATCGTCGTCGCCGACCCCGCCGCCTTGCGCGGTGTTCCCCTCGAGGCGACGTTGGTCGACCAGCTGCGGCTGAAATCGGCCTTGGTGCGCGCAGTGCAAGTGTGTGCCGCGCTGGACCAGATTCTCGAGCTTTCGATCGAGCACGCGAGCTCACGCGTCCAGTTCGGTCGGCCCCTTTCGCGCTTTCAGGCCGTGCAGAGCATGATCGCCGACATCGCCGCACAGGCCGCCCTGGCGCGATCGGCCACCGAGGCGGCGCTGATGGCGGCGGTCACCAGCGCGTGGTCGGCGTCCAACCTCGCCTTCCTTGTCGCAGTGGCACGTTCGTGTGTGGGCCACGCCGCGTCCGTGGCGGTGCGTAACGCTCACCAGGTTCATGGCGCGATCGGCACCACGCGCGAGCACCGGCTACACGAGTTCACCCGGCCTGCCCTGGTGTGGCGCGGGGAGTTCGGCTCCGTGCAGTATTGGGACGAACAGGTCACGTCGGCCGCGCTTGAGGCGGGAGCCGCCGGGCTATGGAGCCTGATCAGCGGCTGAGGAGCAACGACGGTGTTCCACTCAACGGGCGTCGGGGTGTTAGCGGCGCCACAGCCGGGATTGACTGTGGGCATGAGCAACGACATCACGCTGTCGGAACTGCAGGAGTTCATCGCCGCCTTCTGGTACCACTACGACGAAGCCAACTATGACGAGCTGGCCGCCAGCTACGCCCACGATGTGCACTACGTGACCCGAAGCGACAGTGGCGCCAGTCCTTTCGAGGAGCTGATGTCGCCCGAACTCGACGGTCGTGATGCGGTCATCGAGTGGCTGTCCGAGCATCGCAAGCAAAGCCCCTACCCGCTGCGTCACCACGCCACCAACGTGCACCGCACCGGCACCGATAACGGCGTAACCCGCGCCCGCTTTTACATCTTCGTCAACCAGATCGCCAACTTCGTGCCGTTCGCGGTGTCCAGCGGAGTGGTCAACGTCGGCGTGCGCCGCGGCCCCCACGGGCTGGAGTTCACCGATATGGACGTCGTGCTGGATGCCACCAACTCCGTGCTGCTATCCGAACTGCACAGCGGCACCCCCACCGCATCGCAACCATGACCGTTCAAGAGCTCTTCTCTGGCGGCGTCGCCGTCATCACCGGAGCCGGCTCCGGGATCGGCGCCGGCATGGCCCGCTACGCCGGCAAATTGGGCATGACCGTGGTGCTCGCCGATGTCGATGCGCACAGCATCGCCGCCCTGCGCGAGGAGCTCACCGCCGCGGGCAGCACCGCGGTCGACATGGTGTGCGACGTGCGGGATCCCGTCGCCATGCAAGAGCTTGCCGACACGACCATCCGTGACGTCGGGCCGGTGCGATTGCTGGTGAACAACGCCGGAATTGAACAGTTCGGCTACCTGTGGGACACCCCGGTGGCCAATTGGCAACGGATCGTCGACATCAACATCAGCGGGGTCTTCTACGGCATCCGCGCATTCCTGCCGCCAATGATGGCCACCCCCGAGCAGGCGTGGGTGTGGAATGTGTCGTCGGTCGGTGGGGTCGTCGCGATGCCCTTGCAAACGCCCTACATCGTGAGCAAGCACGCCGTACTGGCGATGACCGAGTGTCTCAACCTCGAAGTACAGTCCAGCGGGCACGACCACCACATTCACGTCCAGGCCGTGCTGCCCGGCCCGGTGCTGTCCAACATTTTCGAATCAGCCGGCGGCGTCGACGCCACTGAGGCCACCGACGTCGCGGCTGCCGAGGCGCACCGTACGGCCATGCTCGACCTGAAGGCCGACGCGATGGACCCGCTGACAGCTGCCGCGGTCGTGTTCGAGCAAGCCGCTCAAGGCAGCTTCTATCTGCTCACCCATCCCGACTATGTTCGGTCGGCGATGCAAGAGCGCGCCAACGTCCTTGCGTCCCAACAGGCTCCGGTTTTGCGGACCGAGCGCCGGTTCGACCCCGCCCGGCATTAGCGTGTCCACTCCCCCGCTGGATCCCGACGCCGCCGCCCGAGTCACGTCGCTCGGTACGATCCCGCCGATGCGCCAACGCGGCCTCGCCGCGGTGCGGGCCGCGATCGAATCCGCGCCGCTGCCCGAGGCAATGCCACAGATGGACAACATCACCGAGACCACCATCCCGGGGCCCGCCGGGCCGATACCCACGCGAATCTATCGTCCCACCTCAGATTCCTGCCCACCCGTGCTGGTGTATTTCCACGGCGGCGGCCTGGTCATGGGATCCAACCACTCGTTCGAACCGCTGGCCCGCGCGCTCGCATCGGCGTCCATGGCCACCGTCGTCGCCGTCGACTACCGCCTGGCCCCCGAAGCGGCACCGCCGGCGCAGTTCGACGATGCCTACGCCGCCACTGAATGGGTGTCGCGCCGAGCCGCGGATCTGCGTGTCGATGCCAGCCGGCTCGCAGTGGTCGGCGATAGCGCCGGAGGTTCGTTGGCGGCCTCGGTTGCCCTGGCCGCGCGTGACCGCCGCGGTCCGGCGATCTGCGCTCAGGTGCTGCTGTACCCGGGCCTGGATCGCGACATGACGGCCCCGTCGGTCGCCTCGACGGCCGACGCGCCGCTACTCACCCGCGACGACATCGACTACATGCACGCACTTGCCGACGGAGATGCCGGGCCGCCCGAGGACCCGTACCTGGTGCCCGCCTACGCTTCCGACCTTTCCGGGCTGCCGCCCGCGATCGTGGTCACCGCCGGCTGCGACCCGATCCGGGACTGGGGTGAGCGATACGCGGTCCGGCTCCGGGACGCCGGAGTTCAGACCACCCTCACCCGCTATCCGGGTACCTACCACGGCTTTCTCATGTACCCCGCCGCGACCGCCCGCGGCCGGCTGGCCATTGCCGAGATCGGCGCGGTATTGGGCGCCAAGTTCGCCAATCCGCTCCCATTTTGACGTCCCGATCACCGGACACGAATCGACCGCGCGTCGACGTCGGCGACGACAATCACACCAATCGAAACATGCAGAAGGAGACCGCTGATGCTCACCGATGAGCGCCGGATGGAGCTTTCCAACGTATTGCGGCCCGCCGCGCCGCCGCGCGAAATCGACAACGTCTACACGGCCGAGCAACGCGGGCGGCTGCTCAATGTCGTACACGCGCACGGCCCTTGGAAGCTGATCATCGCCCAGCACTTCGCATCGGCCGACGAGTTGATGGCCACCATGAGCGGCGCCTTCCCCGAGGGATTCACTCCGTCGCTGGACCTTTTTCTGACGCCGACATTCCGCGGCTACCTGGCCAACTACGGGGCTGTTCTCTACCCGGAGCTGCACGACTGCTTCTACAACGCCACGTTCCTCGAGCACGCGAAGAGCTACTGGAACGCCGAGTACGCCAAGCCTGAGATGATGTTGTTCAACATCAACGGCCCGTGCGCCAACCGCGATCCGGGCCATCTGGACTCGCCGAGCTTCCGCGGTGTACGCCACGAGAACGCCCCCACCTGGCTGTGCAGCGTGATGGGCAAGTCGGGCCTGTTCACCGACTACCTCATCAAAATGGCTCAGGTCATCACCTGGTTCTCCCTCGACGAGGGGTCCGGTTTTACCTATTGGCCCGACGGCCCACTGAAGGCCCCCGCCCGGGTCTTGCCGCCCATCAACAACCGCGGAGTGGTCGTTCAGAACGAGATGATGGTGCACCGCGGAGAAGCCAACGGGCCGCTGGAACAACAGGTTCCGCCGGGACTGGCCTTCGACACAGTCTTCGCCGGCGATCCGGCCGACCCCAACCACTGGCTTCTGAAGAACGGTGACGACGTCATCGCCCGCCACCACACCGACGAATTGCGTTTCCTGGTGCACTGGTCCGCCGAAGTGTTCTCCGACTTCGAGGAACTGAAAAAGAACATGGACGGCTCCGACGACATCACGATCGAACGGGCGATCGGCATCATGGTCGATGATCTCAAGGGCAAGGGCATCAAGCTCGACACTCCCAGCGATCCCCTGCACGACCCGGCATTCATCGCCGCCCTCAACGCCGCATACGACCTTGGCGGACCGACAACCTATCCAGAAGAAGCGCCACTGAGCGCGTTCCAATTGGCTTAAGCACCGAAAGACGCAGCATCAAGGATCATTTCGGGGAATCCCGGGGGCATCCCGACTTGGACGGGTCCGGGGTATGCGGCGCCGTTGAGCCCCGACCCGGCTCAACGAAGGCGCTCACGTAGTGGGGCAACGAAATGTGCCGAGCCACACGGCGTTGGATCTATCGTGATCGGCCGACAGTGACCTGCGGCTCAGACAGCCGGGCACGCCAGCGTTCCTACGATCATCTGCATGCCGCAGCGCAACGCGGATTGCAGGGCGGCGAAGTCGCCGTGCTGGACCCAGTGGACGTAGGCGTGCCGACACGCTTGAACCACCAACTGGGCAGGCAGCTCTCGGGTGAATGGGTCATCGCTTAGATCGAACCGGACGGCAAGGAACTCGGTGATGGCACCGACAAGGTCTTGTCCCCAGTCCAGCCACCGTAATCGATATTGGGGATCGCTGATCATCATCGCCATGAACCTGCGATCGATCTCCATCCGGCCCCGCCGGGGAACTTCGGTGCTAAATGCCGCAACGAGGACCTCGACGGTGTCGCTGTCCGGTGCTGCGTCACTTAAAATCTGGATGCTGAGCCTGCCGAATTCCCGGAATAGCGGCATAACGACGTCTTCTTTGACCGGGAAGTAGCGGTGAAATGTCCGCGGCGCAATGCCCACCGCTTCGCAGATCCGCTCGACGGTCGCCGAGGTCGACCCGTCGGCGAGAAACGTGTCGCGGGCAGCCAGCGCGATGTGCATTCGAAGGTCGTCGGCGCGACGCTCCGCGTGCGTCGCCGGACTGCTCACCAGCCTTACCTCACTTCCTCGCCACACGAGCGGCATGTCGATCCTAACCGCGAAAATCCCTGACTCATGTACTCCACCTGCGACGGCATCCCGCTGAGCGGGATCGCGATGGTGACGCACACCTCTAGGAACTAGCCTGAGGAATGTCAGATTCTGCCATTTATGTCGTGATCTGACACGACACCGTGGTGACGTGCCGCATAAGCAGTGGCCCGTTGACAGATATGCGATGACTGTCCCCCAAGAGGGCCGAACCACGCAGCCAACGATGTCTCGACACCAGCCGAGCCCATTGAGGAGAAGCCCCTATGACCGCTGAAAACGACGAACTCAACTATGACGACTACACCCATGACTTCATGGGGAAGGTCGGCAACGTTCAAGACTTTTCGCGCGATTTCCTCCTGGGCCTCGCGCGAGTGTTCGAAGACGTCTTGAACTTCATGCCCTACGCCCATGTCAAGATCTATTCGGAGAAGGTTGGCATTAGCGCCGCCATGGACGTCGCCGCGGAGCTGTCGCGGGCGGGGATGCGTCAAGTGATGCCTATGGGGCGCTACATCGCCCCGCCGGGTTGGGACTGGAAAAATGCGCAATACCAAGCGATTCCTTTTGATGTGCAGACTGAGGACCTGACCAAGCCGGCCCTGATACGTCTGATCAAGACCTATTGGGACCAGTACCTCAAAGGGCACAACTATTTCATCGACCAGTGGACCAAGATCATCCCTGAGGAGGAGGTCTGGCTCGGGCTCCCCGACATGTATCAACTCATCATCGATTACCAATACCCCAAGCTGGCCAGAGTGTTCAAGATCGAGCCGGTGCACGTCGTGGACTTTCTCAAGTTGGCCTGCCTGAGCATCGATGGCACGCTCGGGTACGGCGGTGAGTACATCGTGTACAACCCCGATCACGTGGTGCTCAACATGCGTCGGTGCGAAGTGCTACAGAAGTACACCGACGAAGGCCTCTACCCGCCGGCAAGGGCCTGGATGAACTGCACTTTCGAGCAGCGCATCTCAGCCCCGTTCTTTCCTGGGTGCAAACTCGACATCAACTTGCCGCCAAAGGATTTCAAGTTTGCCCAAGGAGAACCCTTCTGCGTGTGGACGTACACGCGCGGCGAAGAAAACCATGAAGCTGCTGCCGCCGCCCCTGATCCGCGCGCCAGCGCAATGAAGAAGATCCCGATCATGCCGGTGTCATCGACCTAGGAAGTGGCGTGGCCGCGGCTCCTTGGCCGAGAGCTGCGGGGCCCGGCCAAGCCCGACCATGAACCGTGCGTGTGACACGACCGGAGACTCAATGCGTCCCAAACCCACTCGATACACACAACACTCGCTCGACAGCAATCGGTTCGCAGGGGCTCATCACCTAACAAGTCCACGGTGTCACGCAATAGGCGACGATGCAGCTCAGTGGATTGACCGCGTATCCACCCACGCGCTGCCGGCCGCTTAAGTTCCAACCTTTTTGGCCGTCATGCCGGAGTTCCGCCGCTTGCATCGACGATCCGAAGCGTCCCGGTACGCACGGCATTCGTGATCGACTCGGTAAGAGCCGAGCATGACAGGAAGAGATCACACCGTCCATATGGCGCTAGTTGTGCAGCGGCGGAACGCTCCTGACAACGGGCCAAGGCCGGGGCGGTCCACTGCACGCTCGTCTGGCTCCAGCTGCTTTTACGAACCTGCACTCGCGCTCCGCAGCGCCGGCATGCCACGGCCATCGTGGGCATGTCGGCGAGGCGCTCATCCTCTCTCACAAGCGAACCCAACGTCATCACACCGGGTCTTTGGCGGTCGCCTGCGCAGCGATATTGGCCTCGACCTCCTTCATCCAGGCCTCGTACGGGCGGGTGGTGTCAAGCTCAAACTCGAAGCGGTCCACCATATCCGGTTGAACATCGGCAATATCGACGTAGAACTGCTCATACCAGCGTCGCAGTTGGTAAACCGGGCCGTCTTCTTCGACCAAGAGCGGGTTGTCGATGCGCGCCTTGTGCCGCCAGATCTGCACATCTTGTTCGAAACCGAGTTTGACGAAGTCCCCCAGGGCGACCGCAGTCTGCACCGCGGCGTCATCGGGCAGCGCCTCCGATTTCTTGACGATGATGCCGTACTGCAACACAAAGGAATTCGCGTCAACCGGGTAGTGGCAATTGATCAAGACGGTGTGGTGGTCACCATCCTCGTAGTGATAAGTCAGGTCGTCGACCATAAAAGACGGTCCATAGTAAGACGCCACCGATGTCGTGCCGAGCAACTGAGGACCTTCCGCGGCGCCCAGGTCGGGCCTGCCCGCACTGTTCATGTACTGGGTAGCCACGTGCCCTTCGAAGATGTTCTTGAAATGAGTGGGCAGGGACCCGTGAATATAGAAGAAGTGGGCCATGTCCACGACGTTGTCGATGATCTCACGGCAGTTGGTGTTCACGACGGTGGTGTACCAATGCCACTCGGTCCACTCGTCGCTGGTAGCGCCTTCGATGCGTGGGATCCTGACCTCAGGTGGGGGTGGTTTGCGCTCGGGATCGTTCCACACAAACAACATGCCGTCCTGCTGCAAGGTGGTCCACGCTCGCGTGCGGGCCAGCTTGGGTGTGCGCTTGCTGTAGGGCACGAGCTTGCAACGTCCGTCACCACCCCAACGCCAGTCATGGAACGGGCACGCCACCTCGTTGCCCTTGACCTCACCCTGCGACAGGTCACCGCCCATGTGGCGGCAGTAGCCGTCGAGGACATTGACCTGCCCATCACCGCCGCGAAACACCACCAGCTTCTGGCCGAAAGCATTGATCGCGTGCGGCTTGCTGTCACTGAAGTCTTTGATCAGACCCAGGCAATGCCAGCCGCGGGCGAATCGAGTTGGCGCAGCATCTGCCTCGATCAGCCGAACTTCGCCGGCTTCGGACTGCGAATTCATGGGCGCCATTCAACCCCGACTGACCGGCAGGTGGAGGGCACGTGTTCCACTGATCAGGACGCCTCTTCCCGCTAAGCAGCCCGGCCGCTTACCGTTCCCAGGCGTGACAACGCACAGCACGACGATTCCTGCTGGACTTCCCGTGTCCGACACGACGGTGGACCTACTCGTGATCGGTTCGGGAACCGGCATGGCCGCAGCACTCGCCGCCCACGACCGGGGGCTCTCCGTGCTGATTGTCGAAAAGTCCTCGCACGTGGGTGGTTCGACCGCACGTTCCGGTGGTGCGCTGTGGCTGCCCGCGGGCCCGGTGCTGCAGCGGGCCGGTGCCAACGACACCGCCGAGCGCGCCGCCACCTATCTTGACTCCGTGGTTGCGGGCTCAGCCCCACCTCCGCGTTCCGCGGGATTTTTGACACATCTCTCCGCGACCGTCGAGCTGCTAGAGCGAACGACTCCGATGCGGCTGTTCTGGGCCCGGGACTACTCCGACTACCACCCCGAAGAGCCCGGTGGCAGCGCAGCCGGGCGTACCTGCGAGTGCCGGCCCCTAGACACTGCCGTCCTGGGCGAATACCGCAGCCGGCTCCGGCCCGGGGTCATGGAGTCCGGCTTATCCATCCCGACAACGGGCGCGGACTACCGTTGGCTCAATCTGGTGGCGCGGGTGCCGCGCAAGGGAATTCCGACTCTGGCGAAGCGAGTGGCCCAGGGTCTGGGTGGCCGCCTGCTTGGCCGGCACTATGCCGCGGGCGGGCAAGCCCTGGCCGCAGCCCTCTTCGCCGGTGTGTTGCGGGCTCAGATCCCGGTGTGGACCGACACCACCTTGCTGCGCCTGGTCGGCGACGACGACCGCGTCAGCGGGGCGGTTGTCGGCCACGGTGGCCGCAAAGTGACCATCACGGCCCGGCACGGGGTGGTGCTGGCCACCGGCGGCTTTGACCACTGCATGGAGATGCGCTGGAAATTTCAGTCCGAGGCACTGGACGCCAACGTCAGCCTGGGCGCCGACTCCAATACCGGCGAGGGGATCCGCGTCGCCCAAGAACTGGGCGCAGACATCGATCTGATGGACCAGGCCTGGTGGTTTCCCGCGATCGCCCCGCTGCCGGGCAAGGCGCCCGCGGTCATGCTCGCCGAGCGATCACTTCCGGGCTGCCTGATCGTCAATCAAAACGGGCATCGATTCGCCAACGAGTCGGCCGACTACATGTCGTTCGGTCAGCGATTGCTCGAACTCGAGCAGTCCGGGCAACCGGTAGAAGCGATGTGGATCATCTTCGATCGGCAATACCGCAACAGCTATGTCTTTGGCGCCGAACTGTTTCCGCGGATGCCCATTCCACAGACCTGGTATGACGCGGGCATCGCGGTGCGCGCCGACAGCCTGCGCGAACTCGGCGCACGGATCGGCGCTCCGATGTCAGAGTTCAATCAGACGATGACGCGCTTCAACGAAAACGCCGCTGTCGGTGAGGATCCCGATTTCGGTCGCGGCCGCAGCGCCTACGACCGCTACTACGGTGACCCGACGATAACACCGAATCCCAACCTGCGACCGCTGACCAAGGGCCCGTTCTACGCTGTGAAAATGGTGCTCAGCGACCTGGGTACCTGCGGTGGGCTCAAGGCCGACGAGCGGGCACGGGTGCTGCGCGAAGACGGCACTGTCATCACCGGGTTGTATGCGATCGGTAACACCGCCGCCAACGCGTTCGGCGCCACATATCCCGGCGCGGGTGCGACAATCGCGCAGGGATTGGTATACGGCTACATCGCCGCTCGTGACGCCGCCGGCGGCGGTTAGTCGGCTCGACGCTTGGATTGGACCTGCTTTTCCACCTCGCGCCAGTAGCCGGGCGTGGGGCGTACTTTGCCCGCACCGCCTTTAGCCTTCTGCATGAAGGCGTCGGCCTCGTCGATTTCCTTCATCAGTTCCAACGCGAACTCACGCTCGGCAGCGTAATACTTGGCCGCCCAGCGCAGCGCGAGCACCGAGTAGGCCCAAGCGGGTTCGTCCTCGGCGCCCTCAGCGTCCTCGACCGCTTTGCGGTGCCTGGCCTCGGCGTAGGCGACGTGGTCCTGCAACATCTCCTTGAGCCGAGCGGGAGTGGTCAGATGGCCGAACGTCACCCGCATCAGCACACTGTGTTTGAGCACCGGCGGATCCACGGGGGCATTGTTGGTCCAGTCGGTGACCGCGTCCAACCCGGCCGCGGTGATCTTGTACAGCCGGCGGCTGCGTGTGCCCTCGTCACGCTCAATTCGTGATGTCACAAGCCCCAAGCTTTGGAGCTTCTTCAGCTCGGTATAAATCTGGCTATTCGACGGGCTCCAGTAGTAGAGGTCAACGCTCCAGTCGATCCACTTTTTCAGGTCGTAGCCGGATACTTCCTCTTCGTATGACAGCATGCCCAGCAACGCCCAACTGGTGGCGGCAAGTACCGACTTCACCTGCTTATCACTGGGCTCGGCCATTTTGCCAGATTAACAGCACAGCCGAGATGCCTCGGTGATATGCCCGCTGGACGGGACGCCACCTTCCGGGCCGCTACCTCATCATTTCATGCTGTTAGTCGATGACCACCGAAGTCGCAGGCGTCGATCCCGTGCGCAGCGTCCCTGGCGTTCTGCAGCACGCGGCGCGCACCACGCCCGCCGCAACGCCAACGGTCGGCGTGCCACGCCTAAGTGATGACGGGGTCCCGGCTCGCGGTTCGCTGTCAGTGAGGGCGAAGACCTTGCCAGCGGCATCGCGGACACCGGCGATCTGAGCCTAACGATGACTGACCCATCGTCGACATACGAGCTACTGGCCATCTCCGTGCGCAACCTGATCGATGCGACGATCCGAACAGAGTTGGAGCCCAACGCGATTGCCTCCATTGCAACCCAGATCGACGCTATTACAGGCCGACTGAGCACCGAACAGATGCCTGGCTCGTTCGGCGAACGTGTCAGCACCGACGGGCAGAGCCCAGCTTCGGGTAACGCAGTAATTGGAGTCCGCAATCCGTTGGCTCCCCCACTCGTGATTCATGAGGGAAACGGAGCCGTCTGGTCGGAACTTATCCTCGGTGCAGCCTATGAAGGACCGGCGGGTTACGTGCACGGCGGTGTCTGCGCGATGGTGTTGGACCATGTACTGGGCGCCACCGCCCACAAGCCGGGCCGGCCCGCCTACACCGGGACGCTGACCCTGCGCTACCACCGAGGAACCCCGCTACGAAAGGCTCTCCGCGCCAAGGCCTGGGTCGACCGCGTCGAAGGAGTCAAGACCTTTGCCGTTGGACAACTAAGCGACAGCGGTGGCGTAACCGTCTCAGCAGAAGGGGTTTTCATTCATCCGCGAAAGTGAGCAGAACGCTGGCGATAAGGCGCCTCCGACGCTTCTCGCACAGCACTCAACCCAAACGCCACCACCAACAACGCAGTTGTCGAGATGCAACGAAGATTGACAAGACACGCCTGCCTACTTTGACAAAACTTCGGCGTGTCGAAAAGGCTCGCTAATCTTCGCTGCATAAACCCAGGTCATGGACAATTTACGGTATCGCTATGGCTGAGCGCCTTCCCATCACGCGAGGGTATAGGGGCGCCCACCGGAACCTCACCTGTCGACGGGATCTGCTATCCACTGCAGGACCTGTTCGGCTCGATCGTCACCAAGGATGTTGTGCAAAGCATCCCCTGCGGTCTGCAGGTCCGCGACGGTGTCAAGTCCTTCAGCGAGCAGCTTGAGGTATTCGACTCTGGACAGCCGGGCGCCGAGTACCGCGGCGACCGTACCGATTCGGCTTGGCAGCCCGATCTCAAGCCGCACACCAAGATTCGACAACCCAACTTCATCGGGAAGCTGATATCCACGCACCCGGCAGATCGTGGCGACAGCATCGATAACATCACGAGTCCGTGCGGCAACGGATCGAATCGGGCCGGCTGCGTTTGTATTTCGCATGTGCCGCATCAATTCAGCCTCGATATCGACCATCGGTGAATCGCTGGCAAATAGCAACACCGCCGCGACCTTCTTCGCTCGCGTCAGCGGGTCACCTCCGCCGACATGCAAGCCACGAAGGAGCGCCCCACTAACTCCTAACGCGGAAGCGGTTGGAAACCAGCGAAACTGCTCTTGGCGCGACCGGCCCGCGACGGGCAGATACGTCTCATCGAGCTCCACGGTAACCTGCGCCAGGGTGACGAGGTCGGCTTCGGTCAACTCCCGTCCGGCGGGTGCGAACCGCAGAAGCGAGGATACCTGTGTCACTGATCGGACCTCGATTCCGGACTCGCCGGCGTACCGACCAAGTTCGGTAACCGAGACACGACCGTCAGCCTCGATATCGAGAAGCTCTGCGCGCCTAAGTGATTCGAGGTCCCGGTCGAGTGCGTCGTGGTTCCAGCCTGACCCGCCTCGGTCTACCTGCTGCCAGATCGCGAAGCTGTTCTCCAGCAACGCTAGCAACTCCGCACGCAGAACGGATCCTCCCAACGTGACCAGACTTCGTAGAATCAAGGTTTGCGGGTCGGTGCTTGCGCTGAGGAAGTGCGATCGGATGGTTTCGGGCTGACCCTGGACGTAGCGGAGCCAAGCCTGCGATGGCGGCGGATCGCCTGTTGCGACGATGTAGGACTGACCCTCGTCTGCGAAGCCAACTCTGCCGGCACGCCCCGCCATGTTCTTGTACTCGGCCACTGAGTAAGGGCTTGGGCTCGGCCCCGGATGGGTAAGCCCGGCAATGACGACCGCCTCCGCGGGTGTGTTGATGCCCATCGCGAGCGTGGTCGTCGCGACAATCACTTTCAGGTCCGAAGACGGGTCGCGGAATCGCTTTTCTAATGCGACGCGCTCATCTGGGCTGAGGTCCGCGTTGTGAAAGCCAACTCCTCCCACGAGGGCGTCCCGCAGTGAGTGCGATGCGGTCGACAGGTCGCCATCCGGCAGCAAGGAGAGGACCGTGTTGGCGGGCGGTAGACCGAGACTGTGGGCAAGGTATCGAGCGGTGCCTACGGTTTCGCCTTTGATGGCTCGGAAAACGATCACCTTTTTATCTTCTCCCACAAGGCGTCTCACCAGGGGGATGATGATCTGCTTGCTGCCTTCTCCACCAACCCCCCAATCAGGAGCGACGAAATGCTCCGTCGACGACGAGCCGTCCGGATTAAGGTGCTGAGCCTGGCCCGATGCGTCAACAACACTTTCGCGCAACGGAATCGGCCTAGATTCGGTCCGTAGCAGCTCTGCCCCGAGCCAGCGCTCGAGACCATTGGTATCGCCGATCACGGCGGAGAGTGCTACAACCTGAGGGGCGCCGCCCCGGGCATGGCCGGACCGCAGCAGAGCGAGGAGAAACTCTAGACTCGGTCCCCTCGATTGCTCAGCAATGTTCTGGGCTTCATCGATTACGACGAGTGTGACACCGCGCAACACCCACGGCGACGCGGTAACGATGCTCAGGAATTTCTCGTAGGTCAGTAGAGCGAGATCGAATTGCCCACTGTAGATCATGCCGACCTGATCGGCGTGCTCCCCTGTCGCCCGCACAACGGCTAGGTGATCGCCGTACAGCTCTTGGAAGTAGTCGAATTTGTCGTTGACGAGGGCGCGCATCGGCAGAAGCATGACCACGCGTGCACCCTGCTCGGCTTCTCGTACCGCTGCCAGCTCGCCGATCATGGTCTTCCCCGACGATGTGGGGGCGACCACAAGCAACGATTTCCCGTCAAGCACGCCGCAGTCGTTGATCGCGGCGAGCTGTAGCTCATTAAGCGCCACCATCTGTGACGACCAGCGATCGAGCACCGGCTGGCTGAAACCGAACGGCCGCAATGAGTTCCAGTCCCTGGTTGCTGGTTTCCGAACCCGTTCAGGGAAGACAGCAGCGTACGCTGCGCCGGGGGTCAAGCGGGGCAGAGCCGGCGCACCCTCGACCGCCCCATAGACGGTGGGGGTCTGTATCTCACCGAGAAGCTGCGCGGAATCCAAAACGTTCAGGGTGACGTAGTCGATCAAGGCCAGCAACGGAATGAATTCACTGTCGAGGTAGTCCCCGTAACCCTGAACGGCACGAATGAGGTGGTAGGACAGCAGGCCATGGCCGAACTGCTTCGTTTCAATTGCGGGCTCTGAGGCGGCTGAGGCCGTGAGCACCAGGCGCCCGTCGCCCCGGATCAGGCGCTCAACGCTGTGCCGGTCCTCGATCGGAAGCCGGGCCGCGGTCGGAGCGAATACGCGCGCGCCTCCGATCCCTCCGGAAAAGCAGCAGTCGAGGACGACGAACATCTGGCGGCTGGGGATCCCATCGAGGTGGACCGCCAGTTCATCAAGGGATATGCATGTGCCGGCAAGATCGCTGGCGTCCGCATCGATTGGCACGAGGCGGTGGTCATCGGTTCCGTGGCCGGAGAATGTGATGACGACGAAATCGTCCTCGCGCGCGGCCTTGAGGTCTTCGATGGCGTGCACGATGTTCTCGCCGGTGGCGTCCGCGTCGACCAGCTTGGTGACCGATCCGTTGTCGCTGTTGTCCTCAAAGAGGCTGCCCAGCGCTAGGGCGTCGGCCCTGGCGCAGGTCAACCGCGTGATAGGCGCTGGATATTTGTCGATTCCGATGAAGAGGCCGCGCAGCATGCGTTATTGGTCCTTCCCCGTCGCCATCGTCGGATCGGGGCGCGAGGATCGCCACAACCTGCGCTTCGCGATGCGTTGGAAGAGAATCGCTCGGAAACGGTCGTGGAGCGTCCGGGTCTGCGGTTGTTCGACCGATGGGTCGGCGTGGCCTGATTTGCGGGCGAAGTACTCCCGTCGTGCCCGGTCTTCGCGAGCCCGACCCCGGGCAATCTGCTCTGGTGTGCAGGTTTTCGCCCGGATCACACGGTTGGAGCGGATCCAGTAGTGGGTTTGGCACGGGAATTCCCAGTTGCCCACCGACGGGAACAGCGACACCGCCTCGCCGTCGAACAGGATCTGCCAGTCGGCCGGTGAGATCGGGGTGACAACCTTGTAGCCGCACCCACATGCACATTTGTGGACCGCGGTGCAGTACGGGATCGACACATAGAGCGCGCCGTCGTCAAGCTGACTGGGGATGTACTCGACGAACTCGGGCGTCAGCGTGGTGTGCCTCATTCGGGAGAATCCTCGTTGGTGAGATGGTTGCCGTCGATGGTGTAGGCGCTGTGATGCTCGCGTTCCAAGTCGGCGTAGAAGCCGAACAGCTTCTTCCACTTGATCACCGCATAAATTGCGTTGAGCGCGTTGATGTCTGCGAGCTGGATGTTGTCGTACTCCTCATCATCATCGTCGACGACGGGCAAACGGTGCAGTTCGTGCCGCTCCGGCGTGCATGCGGTGGTGCGGACGATGCCGGCCAAGGACTCGCCCGTGCGGTACATGCCGATTCCGCAGTCGATGAACGGCACCCCGTACTCCAGCAGCCGCTCGGAGATGAACTTCCTGCAGGGGCCGGAGTCGATCGCCAAGAACACGAACGTCATCGACTGCAGCTGCGCGATGATGTTCTCGTCGACGCGCTCGGGATGCGCAACGATCCCGTAGCGGATCGCGTCGTAGATGCTCTTGTAGTAATGGACCTTCAGTGGCGACTGCGCGAGTTGATCAATCGACGCCGCGCCGGGCGACCGAAATGCATTGTGCGCGTACAGACGATCCGGGTCGTACAGATGGATCTCTCCGACCGGAGTCTTAGCCACCTGGTCCAGGATGTAGGCGCCGGTTCCCCCGAGGCCGACGACCGCGACGCTGGCGATGGCCAGCTTCTCGGTCACTGCGCTGATCCGGGCGCGGCTTGACGCCGCGTCGTGATACCGAAACACCGATTCCTCAGCAGTGACCGCCGCGACAGGGAACGTCCTGGCGGTCGCCTGCGGATCGATGGCCTGGGCGGCCCCTGACACCATGTTGATGTAGGAGACGACTTTCTCGTAGTAGTCGACGTAGGCGCCGCTGGGCGGCTTGCTGGAGAACTGGCAGTCGGCCACCACTCCCTCTGCGAGGGTGATCGCGTTGGGGTTGTTGATGATCTTCGACAACTGCTCGCCGCGCGGGTCGCAGGGGATGCCGCCGACGAAGCAGACAGTGTGGTCGCTGGGCGCCACGGTGCTCACGCCATTGGTGGTCAGCTCGCTCACGATCGTTCCGTACGCCACCTCGCCGGCGGAGGTGACGTACGGGACGTCGTGCACGTGCAGGTAGTTGGCGCGGACCTCGATGTTGAAGCCCTCGTCGCGCAAACGCTGCAGATCCGGGCTACGACTTATTTGTAGCGGTGACATTGAAGACCGTGCCTTTGTGCTTGACCGTGACCTTCTGGCCCTCAACGAGGACACCCTCATGACGGGTCCCCTCAGCCTTACGGAAGGTCACGGTGTAGGTGGTGCTCGGATCGGCCTGCTCCGGATAGGCGATCGCCACCACCTCCGCGTAGGAGACAACCTCGTGCGGGACGACGGCCAGTTCCCCGTTAATCACGATCGCATACTCCTTGCCACGATCCGCGAGGTCGACCCCCGCAGTCCTCTCGTCTTCATTCATCAGTGATCGGTCCTTTCGATGCCGACGCCGACGGGAATCTCCCATCGGGTTGTACGCATGTCCGCGTACACGCCTACAGTGTAGCACGGCACGCGGACACGAGATTTCCGCAGACCAGCGGCGTACGCTAGTTTGCGAACATGGCAAGCCAAGGCAGGGGCGAATCGCTCGGAAAACAGATACGGAACGCTCGCGTCGACGCAGAACTGACGTTGCGCGGCCTGGCGCGCGATCTGGGATTGTCGCCGTCCTACCTGAATGACATTGAATTCGATCGTCGGGTGCCGTCCGCTGAGGTGCTAGAGCAGATTGCCAAGCGGCTCGCCCTGGACCTCGACACGTTATTGGCGGCGGCGGGGCGGCTAGGTCTCGCCACCAAGGACGCCGAGCAGTACATTCGCGAGAATCCGAGCGCCGGGGTGCTGTTTCGACGGGTGACCCACGATCAGTTGACCGAAGGCCAGCTCAAACGCCTGCTCAAACAGGTTGACGAGATGACACAGGACAACAACTCGGAGCGATAACGATGCAGTGGTACTCCGGCCCGGAGGGCGATCAGCGGATCTGGTACGAAGCCGAGGACATCGAACAAATCGCGACTGAGCAACTTCGTCGAGCTGAGCTGATGCCTGCGCTGCAGGATCCGGTCACCGATGTTGAGCGACTGATCGAAGTCCATCTTCGGGCCCAACTCGACCTGTACGCCAACCTGCCCGACGGAGTCCTCGGGCTAACCGAGTTCCCGGCTCGGGGCGCGCCGAAGGTCCAGATCGACAGTGCGTTGACCGAGGCGCGAGACGCCGAAGGCGCACCCGTAGGAGTGGTTGGTCGCTGGCGAGCGACCCTCGCGCACGAGGCGGCCCACATCTTCCTTCACCGCTACCTGTTCGATCCCGAGATGGCCCAGCTGGCTGGGCGTGGTGGCGTTGCCAACCCGAGCGAGGGTGGACTGATGCGCTGTCTGCACCGCGACATCTCACCCACCGTGGCGGAGTGGAACTCGGTGCGCCGGCGTCCAGATTGGCGCGAAGTTCAAGCCAACCGGGCGATGGCGGCCCTGCTGATGCCGCGTCGAATCTTCAGGCGACTGGCCCTGCGTGAAATACGCGAACTCGGCTTGGGCACCCCGCCAGTCGCGGCGCACGACACAGAATCGCTCACCACGACCCTCGCCGAGCTTCTGCAGGTGTCGAAACAAGCCGTCGGCATCCGGCTCGCTTCCGAAAGCTTGGCTGCGTCGGCCTAACGGATCAGAGATCTCGACGACTTGTCCGACGTCCTCGCCAGGGCGCAGTTGCGTACCGGCAATCCCGACGAGGTGGCATCTGCTCAACGCGAGCCGACCTCGCGGGAGATCTCAACGATCTGCCCGCGGATCGCCCAGCACTTATAACCCGGTTCGGCGGCCAGTAGTTAGCCGGCCGCGCAGTAGTGATCGCCGGGATTCCAGGTACCGGCGGGCCGGTGTGGTCGAACCAGCTGCGGCACCGTGCCGAGCGCCGCGCGCTGCTTGTCGCTCAAATAGTGGGCGATTTCGGTGCTTGCCGCTGGCAGCGCGGTCGCAAGTCAGACCCCCTCAGGCGCGGGTGATCACGCCTAATCTGCCGGGGCGCCAGCGGATTCCCGGAGACCTGCGGACCCTGACCGTCAGTCAGTGCGTCGATCGTGCGGCAGGTCGAGGCGGCGGGTGTCGATCACGTGGCGCTGGTGGCGCACTCGTTGGCGGGGATCAACGTTCCCGGTGTTGCTGCCGAGCTCGGATCCCGCCGTGTGCGACGCATCGTCTTTGTGGCGTGCAATGTCCCGCGTCAAAGGAACCAGCGTGCTGCGCAACCTGAGCCCGCCCATCCGTTTCTTCGCACGAATGGCCACAAACCGGCTGCCGTTGTGGCTCGCCTCTATTCTCACCAGCCGCCTCTGATCGCAGCGATGATCGCCGCTCACAAGTGGCACAATTCACAGCTAAATATATAACTATATACCTTATTGTGGACGGGTGAGTTATTCCTGGCAGAGCAGCGCCGTTCGGAGTTTGTGCGCTTGTCCCACCGAAGCGCGAGGTAGACGACCGTGACTGATGTTGTGTCGATTGGCACTTACCTTCCGCCCTGGACGACTGGCGTGGGTAACCGCGCTCGTCGGGTCAAGGGACCTGACGAGGATGCGCTGACCATGGCGGTTGCCGCCGGTCGGGCGGCCGATCCGACGGCCTCTGCGCAGCGCGTCGTTCTCGTCTCGCGTGACTTTCCACTGCTGGAGGGTGGCAACGGTGCTGTGCTTCTCGCCGGCCTTTCGCTGTCCGCCGACGCTGCGGTGACCGAGGTTCTCGGAGGTGCGCCGGTGGTGCTCGACCAGATAACGTCTGCCCCTGCCGGCACGCTCGTCATCGCCGCCGATGACACCGATGGCGTCGCCTCCGCCGCCGCGGTACTGACCGGAGTCGACGGTTCCGGTGCGGCGGTGAATGCAGTCGCTCGACAGACCCGCAGCCTGCCGACGATCGCGCGCGGGCCAGACGGGGCGCGGCACGTGTACGCCGATCCGCGGTTGCAGCGCGAAGTCGGCGTGAAGTCGACGGTGGCCTTGCTGGGACTCGACGGGACACAGTCCGTGGCCGCGGTCGCGGGAGTCGCGGCAGGCCAACTCGGGGGTGGTTTCGATGCGGGCGCCGCGGCCGAAGACGCGACTGTCTCGGCGGCCGCACTGATCCGCGTCCTGGCCGCAGCCATCGAGAAGGGCACAGCAGGGTTGGTGCTGGCTGTCGAGCAGTCCAGCGTGACCGCCGCGCAACTGGAGTTGCGCGCACAACCGCCGACGATCACCCGCGATGAGGTGACCGCTCGCGATCTGCCCCCCTTCAGGACGGCCGAGGGCATCGGCATCCCGATCTCGCTTCCTGCTTATGCGCGCGCGTTCGATCCGAAGCTGCGGTGGGAGGTCGCTGTATTCGAGGAGCGGCCCGGTATCGACTCCGCAGCGCAATTCCCGCCACGCACCCGTGTCGACGACAACGGTGTGCTCGCCGCCGATTACCGGCTCGAGCCGCTGCCGCGCACCGGCACCGTCTACACCCACACCACAGTGCGGATCCCGGTACCCGATCTGCCCGGCCCTTATTCGCTGGCTGTTGTCCAACTCGACGACAGCCCAGTACGGGTGCTGCTCAAAGTAACCGGAGTTCCGGCTGGAGAAGCCGCTATCGGTCAGCCCGGCTCGGTGGTGCTCCGCCGGCTCGCTACCCGCGCCGGAATTCCCGACTACGGCTACGCGTTCTGGCCCGGCCGCGATTCACGAGGAGCAGTGGCATGAGAAACGTCGCCGTCGTTGGGGCCGGAATGACCGCATTTGCAGAGCATTTCGACCTCGGGATCAAAGATCTCATCCCGATGGCCTACGCCGAGTGCGTCGCCAACGTCGACAAGGGCATCGCCAAATCCGAATTGCAGGCCGCCTGGTTCGGCGAGTTGACCACGACGGACGGCTTCCCGGCCGGCATCCTGGCCGATACCCTCGACCTCACCGGTATTCCGGTAACCCGGGTCGAAAATGCCTGCGCCACTGGCAATGACGCCGTCCGCAACGGCGTGCTGGCGATTGCGTCCGGCGCCTACGACGTGGTGCTCGTGGTGGGTGCAGACAAGGTCCGCGAGACCGCGACCAACGCCACATTCTGGGAGTGGGCCGGGCTGACCCGCGACACCGCCTGGGACTATCCCTTGGGGCTGGTCGCCCCGGCCAACTTCGCGTTGCACGTCACCCGTTACCTGCACGAGTCGCCGGCCACCAAGGAGCACATGGCGATGGTCGCGGTGAAGAACCACTTCCACGCCCTGAAGAACCCCAAAGCCCAACTGCGCTTTGAGATCACTGTCGAGCAGGCACTGGCCGCGCCGATCATTGCTGACCCGTTCGGACTGTATGACTGTACGCCGCAAAGTGACGGTGCCGCCGCGCTGATCCTGGCGGCCGAGGACGTCGTTGACCGTTACACCGATCGCCCGGTGTGGGTGCGCGGCGTGGGGGTGGGCATGGACCGTGTGATGCATCAGCACAAGTCGGATATGACGAGTTTCCCGCCGACGGTGCGCGCCGCCAAGGCCGCGATGAACATGGCCGGGCTGACGCCCTGCGATATCGACGTCGCCGAAGTGCACGACTGCTTCACCGGCGTCGAGCTGATCAGCTACGAAGACCTGGGTTTCGCCAGCCGATTCGAGGCCTACAAACTGGTCGAGGGCCGCGAACATTACGTGGGAGGCTCCATCCCGATCAACCCCAGCGGCGGGCTGAAGGCTAAGGGGCACCCGCCGGGCGCGACCGGTGTGGCGCAGTGCTACGAACTGTTCAACCAGTTACGTGGCGAAGCCGAAAACCAGGTCGACGGGGCACGAGTGGGGTTGGCGCACAACATCGGCGGACCGACCGCGGTGTCCGCGGTCACCATCCTGTCCAGCGACAAGCGCTGACACCGCGGATTCGGCGATGAAGGTCGGCGTGTACTTCGACATGCGCAACCCGCCCGCATGGCGCCAGGACTGGAATCGGCTCTACGGGTTCACATTGGAGATGTGCCAAGAGGCCGAGCACCTCGGCATCGACTCGGTGTGGACCAGTGAGCATCACTTATTCGAAGACGGCTACCTCACACAGCCGTTGACGATGTTGGCGGCGATGGGTGCCGTCACCCGGAAGGTTCGGCTCGGCACTGCCGTTCTGCTTGCACCGTTGCGCTCGGCGATTCAGATCGCCGAGGAGGCGACCATCGTCGACGTGATCACCGGCGGGCGGGTCGACCTCGGTCTCGGTGCGGGGTACCGCCATCCGGAGTTCGAGCTGTTCGGGGTGGACATCTCCCGGCGCTACACCACGACTGACCGTCGGGTCACCGAGTTGCGGGAGATCTTCTCTGATGCCCGGCATGTGCCTGCGCCGGTCCACGGTCAGATTCCGATCTATCTGGGCTACCAGGGGCCGAAAGGGGCTAGACGGGCCGGGAAACTCGGTGCCGGTCTGCTGAGCGCGAACGGCGCTCTGTGGCCGCACTACCGAGAGGGGCTCGTCGCGGGTGGTCACGATCCGTCGGTGGGCCGCATGAAGGGCGCCTTCTCGGGTTGGGTGACCGAGGACCCCGATGCCGACTGGCCCGTGGTGAGCGAACATCTGCGGTACCAGCTCGACTCCTACCGGCGGTACATGGTCGAGGGCACCGACGCGCCGCTGCCCCGTCCGGTTGACCCCGACCGTATCCGCAGCGAATCCGACTTGGGCAGGGTGCTCGGGGCGTTCGTCCACAACACCCCCGAGGTTGTCGCCGCGTCAGTGCGCGCTTATGTCGACGACGCACCTGTCGAGGAGATCTTCCTGTGGTCATCCATCGCGGGAATGCCAGAGCAGTTGGTGGCCGATCACATCCGACTGATCGCCACCAAACTCAAACCGCTCCTCGCTCAATAGGCGACGACTCCTCGGGGGCAGTGCTGTTACGCAAAGCGGCCTGTTGCGGTCCGACCGCAACGCCGAGTTCGTTCAGAACACATACCGTGCGATCAGGTCGACGACTGCGGCCGGTTTGTCCGATCCGTCGATCTCGATGGTGTGGCGCACGGTCAGGTTCACGACGTTGTCGGCCGCGTTGGCGGCGTCGATCAATTCGGAGCGAACGCGGATCCGACTGTCCGCGGTGACCGCGGCGACAAAGCGCACTTTGTTGAGCCCGTAGTTGACGCCCATCTTCGCGTTCTCGACGACGTAGTTGTCCTTGCTCATCTTCGGGATCAGCGACAGCAACAGGAAGCCATGTGCAACCGTGGCGCCGTAAGGGCTGTCGGACGCTGCGCGGTCGGCATCGACGTGTATCCACTGGTGGTCTTCGGTGACGTCGGCGAAGGCGTCGATGCGCGCCTGATCGATCTCCTTCCAGTTGCTCACTCCGAGGTCGTGGCCCACCAGTCGCAGTGCATCGTCGACGGACGCGATCACCTTCATCGGTGCTTCTCTCCTCTGTTGGGCACGCGCTCTCGCGTACCGATGGTCGGGTCCCGCCGCGGCGCCCGGAACCTGCTAGCGCGTGAACAGCTCGGTGATCAGGGTGCGGCGCTGCGCCCAGTCCGCTAAACGCACATCAACGCAACCGTTTTCGGTCACGATGATGTCGACGTCGAATGCCGGGGTCGACGCTGGCCGGCTCAACTGATCCACCAGCGGTGAGCGCCCGTTGAAGGTGGACCCGACGGCGATGATGGATAGACCGCCGCGGCTCAGTCGGCCGGCCCGGCAGTAGTCGGGGTGCCCGCCGATGCCGCCGACGACCTTGTCGGCGACCCCTTCGACGTTGACCTGTCCCGTGGGGTCGATTTCGATGGCGGTGTTGACCGTGATGAGAGGCTCGCCCTGGCTGAGGCGGGTGAGGTCGTGGGTGTGCGCGACGCCCCGCAGGATGGCGCGGCCATCGGCCCAGTCATAGAGGACGTCGCTGCCCAGCAGATAGGTGGCCGAGGGTTCACCGACAAGCAGGCCACGCCGGTCGAGATCGACCACGGCGTCGGTGAGCAGTCCGGTGTCCAGGCGTAGCGGAACTTGTGCGCGCTGGAGCAGCGCGGTGCCCAGCTGGCCCGGCCCGTACTGTAGCCGGGCTCCCGCGGGCACGAATCTGAGCACCTCATCGGCGAGCGCGTGGTGCACCGCTTCGGGTTGCTTCTGCAGGAACTGATACGGGCCATCGCAACTGCGTCCGATGATGCGCACCTGATGGGGATTCAGCGGTGACTCGGCGCTCGCGGCTGGGGCGGTGCTGTCGATGACGGCCAGCACCGGGATGCCCGCGTCGATGAGCTCTCGCTGCCAGGACACCTCGGTGCTGAACAGGAGCTGGTCGCCGCGCTGCACCAGCCGGGTGATCAACACGTCGGGCCGCAACGGCCCGAGCAGCAGCGCCGGCTGCGCGGCGAGGCTGGTGGGCAGGAATCGTGCTGACGGGCTGTGCAGCACGGCCCGCATTCCCCAACCGGGCATCAACGCCACCACCTCGGCGAATGCATCCGGCTCGAGGCCGTCCAAGGGCGCGGTCAGCCAACTGAGCACCAACCGCATTGCACTGATATCGCGTGCCGCCGCGCTCAGCGCGGCACCGAAAGCGGTGCCGTCGTCGAGTGTGCGCAGCTGGCCGACACCATCGCCGACGGCGACCGTGAAACCAGCGCCAGGTGCTCGTGACCGGGCTAACGCGTGTAACTCTGTGCGCAGCGTCGCGGCGAAGTCGCCGCGCCCATGGGTCAGGGTCACCGCGGCGCCGCCCGACATGGGAGTGTCTGCCTGCCGATGGTGGTCATGGACGTTCTTGTCGGATTTGTGTGCGGGGCATTGATTGCCGTCAGGCCACCTCGATCACCATGGCTGCACCCATTCCGCCGCCGGCGCACATGGACAGGACGCCGATGCCGCCGCCGCGGCGGCGCAACTCATAGATCGCCGAGGTGACCATGCGGGCCCCGGTCGCGGCGATTGGGTGGCCCAGACTGATGCCCGAGCCGTAGACGTTGACGATGTCTTCATCTAGACCCAGTTCGCGGGCGCAGGCCACGGCTTGGGCGGCGAATGCCTCGTTGATCTCGAACAGTGCGACGTCCTCGATCTTTCGCCCGGCCAGTTCCAGCGCCTTGGGGATCGCCGTGATGGGCGCGCTCCCGGTGCGGTTGGGCGCCACCCCGACCGCGTTCCAGGACAGCACGTTGGCCAGGACGTCGTTGCGTGTCGTCGGCGCGGCCAGTGCCACGACGGCGGCCGCGTCGTTGATGCCCGAGGAGTTGCCGGCGGTCACGGTGAAGCCCTCGATCTCGGGGTGGAGCACTTTGAGACTCGACAGCGTCTCCAGGGTGCTGCCACGACGGGGGTGCTCGTCTTGGGCGAAGGTCGTGGTGCTGCCGTCGGCCTGCGGGACCTCGACCGGGATGATCTCCTCGACGAAGGCCCCTGCGTCGATGGCGGCGATGGCCCGCTGGTGGGAGCGCAGTGCCCACTGGTCTTGCGCTTCCCGTGAGATTCCGTATTGGACTGCGCAGTTGTGGGCCACCGTGATCGACATGTCCATTGCCGGCGCGTCCGGGGTCGGTGGGTGGGAGAGGGAGAACCACGGGCCGGCCCAGTCGTCGGGGTCCTTGCCGGTGGTGAACGGTTTGCGCTTGCGCGAGATCGGTGCCGTCGAGGCTGATTCGGCTCCGCCGGCCAGGATCGCCCGGCCCATTCCTGCGGCGATCTGCCCGGCGGCGACCGCGATTGCGGTGAGGCTCGAGGCGCATTGGCGGTTCAGCGCGAGCCCCGGCAGTTGGGTCAATCCGAGATCGACCGCGACGTAGCGGGCGATGTCACCGCCGCCCTGCATGACCTCGGCCAGGATCAGGTCCTCGAAGTCGGTGGCGTCCATACCGGATCGATCGATGGCCGCGGCCACGACCGGCTTGGCGAGGTCCTTGGACTCGACGTTGGCCAGTGTGCCCCTGCGGGCGGTGCCGATCGGGGTGCGCGCCGCGGCGACGATGGCTGCGCGGCTGGTGGTTACGGCCATTTTCGGACTCCCATGGTTGTGTGTGGGTCAGGTCGACAGGATGGTGACCGCGGCGGTGCCGGGGGCGCCGTACAGCTGCGCATATCCGACCCGCGGTGCGTCCACTTGGCGTGCGCCCGCACGTCCGCGTAGCTGGGTGACGAGTTCGTAGATTTGCCGCAATCCCGACGCGCCAACGGGTTCGCCGTTGGCCAACAGGCCGCCGTCGGTGTTGACGGGCAGGCGGCCACTGATCTCGGTCTCGCCCGCTGCGATCAGCTTTTCCTGATCACCGTCGGCGCAGAAGCCGTTCTCGGCCAGATGGATGACCTCGGAGCCGGCGTCGGTGTCCTGTAGCTGGATCACGTCGACATCCTCGGGACCGATCCCGGCTTCCTCGAAGGCAGCCCGGGCCGCGAAGACCGTCGGACTGGGCGCCGGTGTGAGTGAGATCGACGGGCTCAGCACTTCCAGCGCGCCCGCGCGCCGGGAGAACAGTTGGGACGCCCGCAGGTAGATGGGCTGTTTGGTGTACTTGTGGGCTTGGTCAGCGCGGCACAGCACTGCGGCCGCCGCACCCTCGTCGGGCCCGCAGTACATGTACTGGCGCAGTGGATAGTTCAGGATCGGCGATGCGAGGATCTCCTGTTCAGCGACCGGCTTGCGCCGCCAGGCCGTCGGGTTGGCCGCGCCGTTGCGGAAGGCCTTAGCCGCAACCCGTGCCAGGGTTTCGTGGCTGATCCCGTAGTCGTGCATGTAGCGGTTGATCTTCATTCCGAAGAAGTGGGTGGTCAAAAACAGACCCGCTTGGCCATACCAATCCGGCAGCCCAGATACCGAGGGGTGATCGGAGAACGCTCCGCGGGGATGTTTGTCGAGGCCGATCGCGATCGTCAGGTCGTGGTCTCCTACGCGGATTGCGTTGGCGGCCATGGCCAGTGACGTGCCTCCGGTGGCGCATCCGGTGAATACCGCCCGCGCGGGTATGCCGGTCATACCGAGCAGCGCGGTGATGGCCTCAGGGTTCTTGACCTCCATGCTGCCGGCGTAGAGCGCCTGGATGTCCGTCCACGCCACCCCGGCATCGACGAGTGCGTCGTACACGGCCTCTTCGCCCATCTCCAGCGCCGACTTGCCGGGATAGCGGCCGAACGGGTGTAGACCCACCCCGACGATTGCGACGTCACTTGCGGCCATCGTGGTCTCCTTCTGCAGCGTCGTCACCGTCAGCCGGGGCGAAGGCGAAGATCATCGTTTGATCGCCGTCGGCGTTCGTGCCGAACGGCACGATCCGAAGCTCCATCGGCTGACCGATTCTCAGCTTCTCGGGGTCGCTCTCGGTGAGCCGGGTTTCCACCCGCAACGCTCCGGGCAGCTCGACATAGCCGATCGCGAACGGCGTGAACGTCGTCGCGTCGTCATCGCCGGCATACGGCGGCGCCGGAGGCCGGAATTGCTGGGTGGTGAACGTCCACAGCGTGCCGCGCCGCGGCAGCTCCACCGGCTCGAGCGCTTCGCGCCGGGTACCGACAATGCGGTGGGAGCGATACGGGAAGACGATCTGTCCGTCGGAGGATCGCCCGCCGATCAAAGCGGGATCCTCTGACGGCCAGGTGAACAATCCTTCAGCCAGCGGAACCTGTTGGCTCACGGTCACTATCCTCTCGGTGTCAGTACTGTCCACGCGGCCATCACCGCGACGGTGTCGGTGCGAAGAACGACAGGGGGCGTTCGACGAATTCGAACAACACCCCGTCCGGCGAGCGCAAGAAGGCGATGTAGAGTCCGTCGATCTTGGTGCCGGGCAGCGGGCACCACACCGGATCACCTTGCACGGCAATCCAATCCGGCAGCAAAGCCAGTGCGCGTTCTACGCTGTCCACCCGCAGCGCGCAGCGGTACAGTCCCTGGCTGTTGCCGCCGTCGGCCCTCGGGTGCCGGGCCGTGTCGGGATGCTCGACCACGGTGAGGGTGAACTGTGCGCCGTCCTCAGGCAAGCCGAGCCGCGCCACCACGCAGTCCACGGGTTCTGCGGTGCCGCCGGGGGCGAGCTGTTCGCCTGAGGCGGAGACCCGCGTGGGTCCGTCGATGACGGCGAACCCGATCTCGGTGAGGAAGGCGACGGTCGCCGCGGCGTCGATGGCTGCGATGCGGATGCCGCCGAACAGCGCCCCCTGGTGGGGGTCGGCGTCCGGGGGCGCCTGGGTGAGCTCGATCACCGCACCGTCGGGATCCAGGGCGAGCACCGACTCGGTGCCCGAGATGAGCCCGTCGATGGGATCGGAGACCCGTACTCCGGCGGCGCGTAGGTCCGTGCTGATAGCGGCGAGATCGGTGACCGACAGCAGCGTGGAGCGGATGCCGGGTCGCACCGGATCGGTGTTGGTGTCGCGCCGCAGCGGTGGGGTGCTCCACTCGATGGCTTCCAAAGCGCAACTGCGGCGGCCCCCGCGACCGTCGTAGAGGAACGCGGTCTCGGTATAGGTGGGGCCATCCAGGCCCATGATGCTGCCGTCGCCGGGCACCTGGGGATCGGTCCGCATCCGCGTGGTCAGTCCGAGTACGCCGCCGTAGAGCTTCTCGGTGGCCTGCACCGAGGCGCAGTTGAGGTTGACGTGCAGGAAGCGGCGGGCGAGATCCTCGGAGATCGGCATGTCACAGCACCACCGAGTTGATCTTGAAGTCGATGATCTCGTCCTCGCTGAATCCCAGCTCGGCCAGCACGGCGTCGGTGTGCTCACCGTGTGCCGGCGCGCACGTGAGGTCCAGCGGTA
The DNA here is from genome assembly GCF_034555895.2 of Mycobacterium europaeum. NCBI lineage: Bacteria > Bacillati > Actinomycetota > Actinomycetes > Mycobacteriales > Mycobacteriaceae > Mycobacterium > Mycobacterium europaeum. The sequence goes on along the minus strand of NZ_CP157315.1, from coordinate 4,848,413 downwards.
TCTCGTTGAACTGGGCGGGGCTTGCCGCCAGGGCGAACTCGTTGGCCTTGGCGTCGGTGACCCGAGGCAGGTACCCGTTGGCGATCACCTGCGGATCGCTGTGCACCTCGTGGGCGGTGCGCATGACGTCCCACACACCATCGAACCCGGCGAACGCCTTCTCCCAGTGCGCAAGGTTCTCCGACGCGAAGCTCTCCCGCAGTTCGGCGATGCACTGCTTGCGGTTGCCGAACCGCGCGGTGGCATGGGCGAAGCGCTGGTCGTCGATCAGGTCGGTGCGGCCCAGTCGGGTGCAGAAGTCCGACCAGAATCGGTCGGCCTGCAGCAGCACGAAGGCGATGAACCGGTTGTCGCGCGTCCGGTAGATGCTGGCCACCGGGTTGGGCATCTCGTCGAGGTTGAACTTGGGGATGTCCTGTCCGGTGACGCCGGCGCCGACGATGTCGGGGCCCAGCTGCCAGATTGCGGCGTTGAGCAGCGAGACGTCGACGACCGATGGCTCACGGGTGCGTTCGCGTTTCACCAGGGCTGCGGCAATACCGGCCGCGAGCGCCAGACCTCCGTAGGAGTCACCGAAGCCCGGTCGCTGAATCGGCGGATAGCAGCCGGTACCGTCGGCGTACGCATCGCCGATGCCGCCGCGCGCCCAGTACGCGGCCAGGTCGAAACCGCCCTGGGCGGTCAGGTCCCCCTTGGTGCCGTAACCATGGCCGCGGGCGTAGATGATGGTGGGGTTGCGGGCGCGGATCTGGTCGACGTCGATGCCCATCCGCTGTCGGGAGTCGGGCAGCAGGTTGGTGATGAAGACGTCGGCGGTCTCGATCAGCCTCATCAGCAGTTCAAGGCCTTCGGCGGTGGAGGTATCCAACCCGACACTGCGCTTGCCGCGGTTGGGCTGCTCGACGAAGTGGTTCACTCCCCCCGCGCCGGTGACGATCCCTGAGCTGATGAGCCCGCGCTGCGGGTCGCCTGTCTCGGGATGCTCGACCTTGATGACGTCGGCGCCCCAGTCGGCAAGCACCGCGCCGGCGGCCGGGACGAACGTCCACGCGGCCAGCTCGACCACACGGATCCCGCTCAACACGTCAGTCATAGCGTCCATCGGTTCATCGGTTGAGTGCTGACGGCCGGCGTCAGTCGACTAGCAATGCGATCAGCCTGTGGATGGGGCACGAGTCCCCCATCACGTGGCGAAGCTGCGGTCAGCACACTCACCCGGGCATCGTAACCCGGTTGTTGACGTTTTTGTCAAATGGCGGGTCGCGACGGGCGCTAGCCTTTCGTGCGGCCAACATCTAGCCACTTCAGAGGCGCTTCAGCGGGATTTTGACAATAATGTCAACCGTGGCCGAGCTGGGGTTCGATCCATTGAGGCCCGGGCGCGCAGGACCGTTGTGCCGTCCGGGTGGACGTCGTGGTGTCGGGCCGCCTCATAGCTGTGCATCGGCCCCTGGCGTCTTTCTGGTGTCTCGCTGCGCGTGGCTTGTCGTCCTTTGGGGCGACCCTGGCCGAACGCCGCCTGGACGTCAGCGGGTGGTGCGCCTTCGATGACTCGCCCAACGATGACTGCGCGGCGGCGGGCTTCGCGAGCGCGGGCGCGGTCGATGCTGTGCCGAGATCGGCGACTGGGCGAAGTCCATCGTGATGGTCTCATTGCTGAGATCGCTTGCAGGTGACCGTCATTCAGTGTCGCTCGCCGCCTCTTGGGCTGAGGAACGACCGCAGCAAAGCTGCGTGACCGAGGCTAGCGAAGCAGGTCTGCCGAGGCGCGCGGTTACCGTTGGCCCGGCTTGGCGGTGCGAGCGGAATTGCCTGCATGTTCCAGCCCAAGCCTGATTGGACTTTGGCAATACACTGTCATAGTTGGCGTCGGAGCCTCTGCGCGGCGGGGGTGTCAAATCTGGGCCGACGCCGTGGTTGTCGCTGTCGGGACATCGGAGACAGTCGAGGAGGGGCGGATGGCGCGAGGCGATCGTTCACCGCGTGACGAGCATGCTGATCGGACGCGGAATGCGCTGCTGGAGGCCGCCCTGAATCTGTTCAGCGCCAACGGGTACGACGCGACTACCACCGATCAGATCGCCGAGAGCGCGGGCGTTTCGCCGCGGACCTTCTACCGGTACTTCCCCGGCAAGGAGTCGGTGCTGTTTTTCGGTGAGTACGACTTCATCGACGCCGTCAGCGGGGTCTACCTCGCGCAGCCCGAGGAGCTATCCGATTTCGAGGCGCTGGCAAGCTCGTTCGCGTTGCTTGCGCCGGGGCTTAAGCGCATTCGCAAGCGGATCGCGCAGTACCACGAAGCGGTCGCCTCGTCGCTGGTGCTGATGGGCCGGGAGCGCAGTAATCACGAGGCCAATGCCACGACAGTGGCGAAGGTGATCGCCCAACGGCGGCATCTGCCGGCACCCGACGACGAGTGCCGTTTGCTGGCGGCCGTCGGGATGCTGCTGGTCCAACGTGCCCTCGATCAATGGTTGTCGACACCGGGTCGCGCTCTCGACGATCTGATCCGTCAGGAGTTCGCGGCGCTGCCCGCGGTATTGAAGTAGCGGCCCCGCTGACCCTGACGGTCATCGGAGGGTGGGGCCGTCGGGGCCGCGTCCGCCGGTTGCCGGCACTGGACTTGCCCTTTCAGAACGACCCGCGGTCTGTCGAGGAAAGCTCACGTGTGGCACCGCTCTGCCGGATCGTTGACTACATGTGGGGCGGGGAGTTGCGTTCCCTGCGCATCACGTGATGCTGGCGGCTTCCGCGGACGTGTGAGCTGGTGGTGTCACGGGCCCGTGGGCTGGTCCGGCTGGCGGCCACTCATGCCTCGACGAAGGGGGTTGTTGCGGCCCGCCTGGGTCAGTGCAGTGCGCCCACAGTGCCCGGTGCCCGGTGCCGTTCAGCCCAGCACCGGGAAGCGGCGCTCGTCGGCCAGACTGTCCAGGGCCTGCTGCATGACGTGGCGGACATGGGCGTCGACCTGGTCGATGTCGGGGTCGGCGCCGAACTGGGCGAGGATGTCGATCGGTTCGAGGACCTGGGTGACGATCTTGGTGGGCAGGGGCACGTTGACCGGCAACAGGATGCTCAGTCCGAAGGGGAATCCGAACGAGATGGGCAGGATCTTCAGCCGCAGCTTGTCGAGCCCGAGCAACTTGGCCAGCCCTTCACCGCGGGACAGATAGAGCTGGTTCTCCTGCCCGCCGATGGATACCGCGGGGACGATCGGCACTGCAGCGTTGAGCGCCGCCTTGACGTACCCGGTTCGGCCATTGAAGTCGACGATGTTGGCTGACCGGGTGGATCGGTAGACGTCGTAGTCACCGCCGGGGAATACCACGACCACCCCGCCGGCACGCAGGGCCGCATCGGCGTTGTCGTGATTGGCGCGGATGAAGCCTGTCTTGGACAAGATGTCGCCGGCCGGGCCGGTGATGAGGATGTCGTGACTGAGTGTGTAGACGGGCCGGTCGTAGCCGAACTTGTCGTAGAAGCCGGTCGCGAACACCGGGACATCCAGCGCGAACAACCCGCCCGAGTGGTTGGACACTACCAGCGCCCCGCCAGGCGGAAAGGATTCCAGACCGCGCACCCGGGAACGGTGATAGCCCTTGATGATCGGCCGAATCCAGCCCATCACCCGCTCGGTCAGCTCAGGGTCCCACTTGGTGACCTCCGAGGAGCTGGTATCGCTCGATCCCACTTTCCCCCTTCGGTTCATTAAGCATCGTCGGGTGTGGCGCCTGCGTGTTATTTCGGGGTGAAGCGTTGCGCGCCGTCGAGCCGCAAGACCTCGCCGTTGGCGTAGCCGTTGGTCAGCAGGAACGTAGCCGCGTCGGCGAATTCTGCGGGGGATCCGAGCCGCTTCGGGAATGGCACGTTCGCAGTGAACTTGGCGATGGCGTCTTCGCCGACCGATTCCATGATCGGCGTCTTCATGGTTCCCGGTGCGATGGTGTTGACCCGGATGCCCACCGAACTGAGATCGCGGGCCGCGGCGATGGTCAACCCGATGACTCCGGCCTTGGCCGCGGCATAGGCGGTCTGCCCGATCTGGCCCTCGTAGCCCGCGATCGACGCGGTCAGCACCAGCGCGCCCCGCTCACCATTTTCCCGGGGTTCGGCCGCGGCGATCGCGGCGGCCACCAACCGGGCCATGTTGTAGGTGCCGTTGAGGTAGAGGTCGATCGTCGTGGTGAAACCAGCCATATCCGCCGGGCTGCCGTCGCGCTGCACGATCCGTTGTGCCACACCGAAACCGCCGTGTGCCACGACCGCATAACGCAGTTGACCGAGCTGGTTGGCCTGCTCAATCGCGCCGAGGATGCTGTCCTCGCTGGTCACGTCGGTGCTCACGAACAGCGCCCGGCTGCCCAGCTCGTCGGCTAGCGCCTTGCCCTTGTCGGCGGCGAGATCGGCGATCACCACACCCAAGCCGTCGGCGTGCAGCCGGCGAACCGTCGCCTCGCCCAGACCGCCGGCGCCGCCGCTGACGATCGCCGAGGCACCTTCGAATTGCTGCACCTTCACCATTACTGACTCCTTGGGTTGGGACGGACTAGCCGTCGAGATAGTCGTTGTATTCGGCGCGGACTGACTCCATCGCGTTGAGGCGGCGGGCCAGCAGGGTGATCTCGGCGTCGATCTGGGCAGGATCGCCCGAGCTTGCCTTCACTTCGTCGAGCCGAGCGTGGGTGCGCTCGATCTCCTCGACGAGGCGCTCGCGGGCCTCGTCTTTGGTGAGGAGATCCTGGTCGGTCCAGTCCGACCGAGGAAGCTGCTCAACCCTCCCCACGTCGTCGCCGGCGGGGGTCACGCCACCCGCGGAAAGTTGTAGAACTCACGGGCATTGAGTTCGACGATCTTGTGGGCCTCGTCGTCGGGCACGTCCTTGAGGGCCTGCGCGGCCCGGTCGCGGCTCTGCGGCCAGAACGAATCCGAGTGTGGGTAGTCACACTCCCAGGTGATCTGGTCGACACCGATGTGGTGGCGGACCTCTACGCCGAAGTCGTCCTCGATGAAGCAGCCATGAAAGTGCTTCTTCCACAGGTAGCTCGGCGGATGGTCTTGGTTGACGTTGTTGTAGAAGCGGTGCTTGCGCCACACGCTGTCGGCGCGCTCCAGGATGTAGGGGATCCACCCGACGCCGCCCTCGCTCAGGCCGATCTTCAACTTGGGATGCCGGTACAGCGTGTGGCTGAACAACCAGTCGGTCAGTGCGGTCATCGACATGGTGCCCATCAGCGTGACGAACACGGCGAAAGGGGCATCCGGAGCAATCGGCGGCGGGAAGCCGCCGGAACCGAAGTGCTGGGCCAGCACCAGGCCGGTGTCCTCCATCGCCGAGAGCAGCGGGTCCCAGTGATCGGAGTGCACTGACGGCAATCCCAGCTTGTCGGGCAGGTCCGGGAAGGTTACGCATTTCGCGCCCTTAGCGGCGACGCGGTGGATCTCCTTGACGCTGGCCTCGACGTCCCAGAACGGCAACATCGCAACCGCGACGAACCGATCGGGCGCGGTGGCGGCCCACTCGTCGAGGTGGAAGTCATTCCAGGCCTGCGAGCACAGTCGTGCTAACTCTTTGTCCTCGCCCTCGTGGAACACCGCGCCCGCGAACCGCGGGAATGAGGGGAAGCAGGTCATCGCCTGCACGCCGTCGATGTCCATGTCGGCGACCCGCGCCTTGGGGTCATAGCAACCCGGGATCATGTCGTCGTAGCGCACCGGCTCGACGCCGTACTCCTCGGGCTTCTTACCCGCAACCGCGTTCAGCCCGATGTAGGGGTAGATCCGGCCCTCGTACTCCCAGACCTGACACATCGCCTTGGTGTCGGGACGCTCCCATTCGATGATCTTGGGACCCGCCTCCAAGTATTTGGTGGGCAGTCGATCACTCCAGACCGTCGGGTGCTCGATCAGGTGATCGTCGACGGAGATCAATTCCATCCAGGGCTGTAGCGGCACGGGTGCCTCCTTTGTCGGGGTGACTAGAACAGCAGGGGAAATGCATCCGGGTTTTTCTTGCGGGTCTATTGGGGGGCTGTGACGACGTCAGGTTTCGGGTAGAAGCCGCGCGCCCAGTGGCGCAGCCGTTGAAAGCCCGCGGCCTCGGTCGGCGCGAGCCCCGGTTTATCTAGGTACTGCTGGTGATCCCAGATCTTGATGTCGTCGGGCAGCGCCATTTTGGCGACCCGGAGTCGTTCGTCGTAGTTCTCACCCTCGGAGATCCAGTAGGTCGCGAAGATGTCGGACGTGGCGTCGTCGACGGGCGTTGTGCAGATCGCGATGACCCGCACACCGTCGGCGGTGTGCTCACCGTTGAAGCTGACCCCGATTCCCGACCAGCGGATCTCGATGGTGTTGTGGGTGTCGCCGGGGCGGTCGTCGCCGTTGACCCATCGCCGGCCGAACCCCACCTTGGCGTGCCAGGTCTCTTCGGTGACGTGCTCGGTGAGCACGACGGGGCTGATCGGGGTGCGGTGGACGAATTGGAAGTGGTGGGGGTCGACGCCGTTCTCCGCGACGGTCTGCGGGTGCACGTGGATTCCGGGAAACAGGGCGCGTTCCTGGCTGCCGACCGCTCGGTAGCACCGACTGCTGACGTGCTCGCCGAGGGTTTCGAGCGCGTGAGGTAGCTGCCAGAGCGGATCGCGGCGTTGCACGTCGTGCCAGAGATAGAGGCATTCGTTGATTTCTGACACCGGCCAGGCCCGTACCCGTCGTCCCCGGTTGGGGCGTTGCTCGTAGGGGATGCGGACGTTGCGGCCGTTGCCGTCCCAGACCCAGCCGTGGAACGGGCACTGGATCCCGTCCTCGACCACACAGCCCCCGACGGACAGATTGGCCCCGAGGTGTTGACAGTGCGCGTCGAGGACGTGGACGTCGCCGTCCAAGTCTCGGAAGGCGACTAACTCGGTCCCGAAATAGTGCAGTGGCTTCACCGCGCCGACGGCGAGATCGGAGCTCCAGCCGACCTGGAACCATCCGGTCGGCTGCATCGTCGGCAACTCGCTCACGCAGCGCATCCGCCCGTCGTGTCGATTCAGTGGGTTGGCAGGACGAGCGGGACGGCGTCCAGGCCCATGGTGGCGTGTGGCCACGGCACGGTGGGCTGGGCGCCCTCGCGAAGCGCGTAGTCGGGGATGCGGTTGTGCCATTCCTCGAGGATCAGGCGCAATTCGAGGCGGGCCAGGTGCGATCCCAGGCAACGATGCGGGCCGCGGCTGAACGCGAAATGGGGTGGCTGCTTGTCGAGATGCACGGTGTCTGGGTCTGGATATTGGTGGGGGTCGCGGTTTGCGCCGCCCAGACTGATCAGGATGGTGGTGTCCTTGGCCACGGGACACCCCGCTATTTCGACGTCCTCGGTGGCAACGCGCGGCGCGAACGGAACCGGGCTGTCGACTCGGAGCTGCTCCTCGATGAAGTACGGAATCAAGGAGTAGTCAGCGGTGAGTGTATGTCGCAGTTCCGGGTCCGCGGCCAGCCTCGCAAAGGAGAACCCCAAAGCGGACGTCACGGTATCGAGGCCGGCAAGGACGAACAGGAAGCACAGCCCGAGGATCTCCGGGTCGGTGAGCCCGCCCTCATCATCGAGCGCGGTCAACTGCGAGAGCAGGTCGTCACCCGCGGGGTTGGCGCGCCGCGCCGCAATGTGCTCGTTCAGGTAGGTGTAGAGCTCGAGGGCGAGCGCCAAGACCTCCGGGGTCGGCTCGCCGCTGGCGGGGTTGGTGAACTCCAGGATCGAGTCCTTCCAGTGCACCAGGCGGTCGCGGTCTTCTAGCGGCAACCCGAACAGTGTCAGGAAGACCTGGGTAGGAAACGGGACGGCGACGTCGGCGAGAAACTCACACTCCCCCCGTTCCTTGATGGCATCGATCAATTCGCCCGCCTGCCGCCGCAGCTCGGGTTCGCGTTCGGCCATCTTTCGCGGACTGAAAAACGGGTCCAACAGCCGTCGGAACCGGGTGTGATCGGGGGGGTCGATGGCGATCGGAACCAAAGGGACCGGGCTGCCGAGGCGGTCGAACGCCCGGGCCGAGGAAAAGAGTTCGGGTCGCTTCGCCACGAACTCGACGGCCGCAGCGCTGGTCAGCACCACCTGCTCGCGACCTTGCACGACCTCGCCGTGCTGGCGCAGCTGCTGCCACGCCAGTGTTCTGTCCCGGGTGAAAGGTAGATCGTCGACGTCGAAGGTGGCGTCGGTGCTCATGTCGGTCATGCTGGCGTGGTCCCGTCGTTCGCGAGCCGGATGGTGAATTCGGGTATGCGGTAACCACTGTCACCGAGGTCGACGATGCGGGCCTGCACTGGTTGGCCGATCCGCACGTCGGCGGGGTCGGCGTCGATGACCGCATTGATACGTAGGCCGGGCTGTTCGTCGAGTTCGATGAGGCCGACGACGTAGGGCGGTATGCGACCGGGCACCAGCGCTTGGCGTATCACGATGTAGCTGAAGACGGTGCCCCGTCCGCTGACTTCTTCAAAGTGCACCGGGCCGCCGGTGTATCGGCTGCGTTCCAGCGGGGGGTGGATCCACTTGCCGGTGTCGTCGCAGCGACACAGCATCAGCTTGCCGGCCTTGAGGCCTTCCCAGTACGGCGCCGAGTCCGGGTCGGGTACCGGGATCGGCGGCATCAGTAGCGGATTGGTGGCCGGGGGTGATGTCATGGCTTCTCCCTGCTGTAGACGTTAGCGCCGCCGAACGGGCCGCCGCCGGCAGTGACGAGAGCGAGTTGGGCGCCGTCGACCTGGCGCACACCGGCCGCGTGACGCAACTGCAGTGCGGCTTCGTAATGGTGGTTGAGGCCGTGAATGTAGCCTTCGGACAACAGGCCGCCGTGGGGGTTCACCACCACGTCACCGCCGTAGGTCGCGCGGCCGGTGGAGAAGAACTTGCCGACCTCGCCCTTCTCACAAAATCCGAACCCTTCCATGGTGGCCATCACCGTGTAGGTGAAGCAGTCGTACATGCAGGCCAGATCCATATCCGCCGGGGTCAGCCCCGTGTTCTCCCAGATCTTGGGACCGGCTGTGCGCGAATACATTTCGGTCGGATCGCTCCACTCCGTCCAACCGGCACCGCCTTGAGAGTTGGACGAGCCGACGAGCCACATCGGATCCTGCTTGGCGTTGCGGGCGATGTCCTCGCCCGCAATCAGGATGGCCACCGCGCCGTCGACCTCGGAGGTGCAGTCCAGCACCCGGAACGGCTCGTTGATCCAGCGCGCCGCCAAATAGTCATCCATCGACAGCGGCTCGCGGCGTAGCGCGTGCTCATTGGGCCCGGCGTGCTTACGCTGGGTGATCGCGATCTGCCCCAGATCCTCTGAGGTGGAGCCATATTCGTGTTGGTGGCGGCGCGCCCACATGGCAAACCATTGCGGCGGCACCATGAACCCCGACGCGGTGTCGAACTGGTCATGGTGGGGCACCTGCATCGGTCCCTCGATGTGGCCGAAGCGATGTCCGGAGCGGCCGTTGAGTGAGCGGTACACCAGCACGGCCTTGCAGATCCCGGCCTCGATCACCGCGGCGGCGGTCGCGACCTGGTCGGCCACCAGATTCCCGCCGCCGAACATGGCGTTGGCCCACGCCAATTCCTCGATGCCCAGCGCCCACCCGACGAAGATCGGCTGTTCGGAGTCGTTGGCCATGAAGGTGCAGATCCCGTCGATGTCGGCAGGTGTCAGCCCGGCGTCGTCGATGGCGTCGCGGCAGGCAGCGACAGCCATCCCGCGGGTGGTGCGACCGGAGTTCTTCGAGTAGGTGGTGCGGCCGATTCCGATGACGGCACAGGTCATGTCATTTCTCCAGTCATCGCGTTACTTGGTGGTCGGTGCAGGCGCCGGGTCCCTGGGCAGGCCCAAGATTCGTTCGGCGATCAGATTTCTGACGACTTCGGAGGTGCCGCCGGCGATGGTCAGGCAGCGGCTGAACAGGTAGTCGTGCACCACCGTCCCGGCGGCCTGCCGGCCCAGCGGGTCGCCGCTGACGGCCTGGCAGCCGTCGGGTCCGGTCAACAGGGCCGGTCCAGCGATGCGCAGCGCGAGTTCGGCGACGCGCTGGGCGTGCTCGGCGCCGAAGAGTTTGGCGATGTTGCCTTCGATGCCGGGTCCGGATTCGAAGACCGCGCGCGCAGCTTGGCGCAGGTTCACCGTCGCCAGGGCGTAGGCCTCCACGAGCAGCGCCCCGACCTCGCCGGCCAGCCGGTGACCGTTGCCGCGGTGACGCGCCAACAGATCGAGCAGGTCCTCGGCGACCATGGTCACCGAGCCGCCGCCGATCGACACCCGCTCATTGCCCAGAGCCGCCATGGCCACCCGCCAGCCGTTGTTGACCTCGCCGACCACGCGATCGTCGGAGACGAACACCTCGTCGAAGAAGACCTCGTTGAAGAGGGCTTCCCCGGTGATCTCCCGCAAGGGACGGATCTCGATACCCGGTGCGGACAGGTCGATGATCATGGCTGTAATGCCCTTGTGCTTGGGCACATTCGTGTCAGTGCGCACCGTGGCCAGCCCGAGCTGGCAGTTCACCGCGTCGCTGGTCCACACCTTCTGGCCGGTGAGCGTCCACCCGCCGTCGGTGCGGACGGCCTTGGTGGACACCGCAGCCGCATCCGAGCCGGCTCCCGGTTCACTGAACAGCTGGCACCACCGCTCCTCACCCTCCAGGCTGGGCCAGATGAACCGGTCGATCTGTTCAGGGCTGCCGTGTTGCAACACCGTGGGCACCATCCACTCGCCCAGACCCAAGCTGGGGCGTTCCACGCCGCGCAGCTCCTGCTCGATGATCAGCTGCTCGATCGAGCCGGCGGCGCGGCCGTAGGGTTTGGGCCAGTGCGGCACCAGATATCCGGCGTGAGCCCACAGCTTCTGCTGCGCGGCGGGTTCGGTCTTGGCCAGCTCTGCCCGGAAGTCCCTTACCGCCTGCCGGTACTGTTCGGCTTCCGGCGGTAGGTCCAACGACGTGCCTTGGCGTGCACCGCCGATCTGCAGGGCTGCGACGTCATCGCGGAGCGCGTCCTCGCCGCCGGCGAACGCCAGCAGCACCGTTGCGCGGCGGACGTAGAGGTGGGCGTCGTGTTCCCAGGTGTAGCCGATGCCGCCGTGGATCTGGATGTTTTTCAGCGCCGCGCGTTGATAGGCGGGCAACACGTGCCCGGCCGCCATCGTCACCGCCAGCTCGGCCTCGGATGCCTTGGTGCGGGCCGCATCCCAGGTGGCGGACACGGCGAGCTCGGTGTCGACCAACATGTTGGCGCAATGGTGCTTGATGGACTGAAAGGACCCGATCGGGCGGCCGAACTGTTCACGGGTGGCCGCATAGACGCTGGCCATCTCGGTGCACGCGGTGAGACCGCCGACGGCTTCGGCCGCGGCCAGCAGGCGCACCGTCCGGGCCGCAACGCGGGCCGCCCCGGGGAAGCTGTCCGCCACCGGCGCCGACGCCAAGTTGGCCACGGTGATCGGGCGCATCACCTGATCGACGGAGTCGCTTCGCGTTGTACTCACCGCGTCGCCCGCCTCGACGAGCACCAGATCGTCCCCGACCGGAATGAGGAACAGATCGGCGTCTCGCTCCCCGAGGGTCGCGATTGCGTCAGCCGCGACTGCCGATCCGCTCAGCGCGGCATCACTGGTGGTGCCGACCGCGGCCACGACGTCGCCGGACACCAGCTTCGGGAGCCAACGTTGTCGTTGCTCCTCGGTGCCGACCTCGGCGATGACTGCCGAGACGGCCACCGTGGGCAAAAACGGTCCCGCAATCGCGGCGCGGCCGAGTTGTTCGAGCACAATGGTCAGCTCGGGTAGTCCGAAGCCCTGACCGCCGTAGCGTTCGTCGATGTGCAAACCAAGCCAGCCGGTGGAGACGATCTCCTTCCACAAGCCGTCGTTCTGCCACCAGCGCCCGCTGTCGTCCGCGTCGAGCAGGATGCGGCGCGCGGCTGCGGTTCCGCCGCGACCGGCGACTAGTGATTTGGCGACGTCGGCGAGTGCACCGTGGTCTTCGGTCAACGCCAAGGGCATGATGCGGCCTCACTCATCGGGACGAACAGCGAAAGGTCATGAGTTCGAGCGGATCTCGTCCGCACGCGTGTCACGTGGAACGGGGACCCAGCCGTCATGTCGCTACCCGGCGTTCGCCGCGGGGGGTCCAGCCGGTCAATGACACGGTGCTCAGGTCCAACGTCTCGCCCAGCGTCAACGTGCCCGCCATGACCCGCTTGAGGAACTCCGCCATCACGGCGTCGGGCTCGCGATCGAGTTCGTAGACCACGAGATAGCGGTGCGTCGGCGGCGGTAGCTGTGCGGGCAGGTCCTCGTCCTCAGGCACCTTGACCTCGGACAGGTCATAGCGCTGGGCGGCCACGACACCGGGAACGTCGAGAACCTCCGGCACGTGCGTGGAGTCGTACCACGCATTGAATGCGTCGTCTTGACCCTCGATGGGGTTGCTCAACACAAGGAACACGTTCTCCGCCACGCACACGCCTTTCGGGCCGATGGATTCGAAGACTGGCTTCGTTAGCGAGAGTATGGCAGAGGACTGTCATAGTCAATGTACGGCTGCGGGCTCGGCGTCCGATCGACAGCGACCTGCGTCGCCAACCGTCGTGCGCGCCCCGGCGCGCCGGGCCTCCCTGCGCGCGTCGATGCCAGCGCACGGCTTGCGCGATGATGCGTGCGCTTCCCGGGATTGGCGGCGCCAAGCCGGTGAATAGCCTGTTAGGAACCGTTATTTGAATGCCTGGACCGGCCTGCATAGGGTTGCTTCGTCGCTACGCGCCGGCACGGCGCGATCACATTCTCCGATACCCCGCCCGCCGCCGGCACCGACAGCTGCGTGCAGTGCTTGTGATCCGGCTATCACCGCCAACCGTAGAGGATTTTGACAGTTCACTGTCATACTGTCGGAATAGACGAGGGCTTGCCCGTGGTGCGGGGATCCTTCGAGGCCACTGTGACCCAGACCCGCACATCGGCTTGAGGAGGTGCGCAGCGATGGTGCGCGGTGAACGCTCGCCCCGTGGCGATCACGCCGATCGGGTGCGTACCACGCTGGTCGACGTCGCACTCGATCTCTTCAGCACGCAGGGATACGACGCAACGACCACCGACGAGATCGCCAAGGCGGCCGGCGTGTCCACGCGAACGTTCTTCCGTTACTTCCCCACCAAGCAGTCCATCTTGTTCTTCGGAGCCTATGACTTCATCCAAGGATTCCGGGGGGTCTATCTCGCCCAACCGACGTCGGTGTCAGACCTCGACGCCATGACCGAGTCGTTCGCGTCGCTGGCAATCGGCCTGAAACGGATCCGCCGCCGCGTCTCGCTCTATCAGAAAGCGGTCGCCACCTCTGTGGTCCTGCGCGGTCAGGAACGCCAGGACCAGGATGGCAATGCACAGATCGTCGCGATGGCGGTCGCAGAGCGCCGCGGGCTTCCGACGCCGGATGCCGCGGCGGAGGTACTCGCCGGGGTCGGGCTGCTGCTGCTCGACCGTGCCGTCAAGCGGTGGGTATCGGGCCCCGATCACACCGTCGACGACCTCGTCCGGCACGAGTTCGCCGCGTTATCGGCCGCCTTGCGCTAGTTTCCTCGATGCCCCGAGGCCTGGCAGGTGACTGCCATATTGTCTTATCGGCGACGCGCTGGATTCAGCGTCGATTCGTGCCGTGGCGGTACGACGCCCGGCGATGCGGGTGATCAGTGAAGAACGTCGGACTGAAGACGTTGAACTGCGGCGATAATTCCTGTTTGGACAACGTGACAGGCCCGCCGCTCGATGGTGATCGGCGTCCTCGTGTTCTCTGCGGCTACCCGTGAGATTCGGCTGAGCTCCCGAGAAGCACCGTCTTGACCTTTGACACTTGGCTGCCATAGTGTCGGTATCCCGCGGCGTGGGCTGCTGACAGCTGTCCACGCGGACCTCACTCCCAGCGAGGCGACATTGCGCGGCACAAGAGCGAAAAGGGTTGACGAGCATGGGTGTGTTGGACGGTCGGGTTGCTTTCATCACCGGCGCCGCGCGCGGGCAAGGACGTGCCCACGCGGTGCGGTTGGCTGCCGACGGCGCCGACATCATCGCGTTGGACATCTGTGCCGATATCGCGTCGATGGACTATCCCAACGCCACCCGGTCGGATTTGGACGAGACGGTCAAGCTGGTCGAGGGTGCCGGCCGGCGCATCGTGGCGCGTCAGGCCGATGTCCGCGACGGCGACGCGGTGGAGGCGGTCCTCGCCGACGGCCTCGCCGAATTCGGGCGCTTGGACATCGTGATCGCCAACGCCGGCATCATCCGGCTGTCCGGTGGTGGTGACGACCGGCAGGTGTTCCGTGACATCGTCGACGTCAACCTGACTGGGGTGTGGAACACCGTGCATGCCGCGATCCCGACCCTGATCGCGGGCGGGCGCGGCGGATCGATCGTCATCACCAGCTCCAGCGCCGGGCTCAAAGCCACCGGCACCGACCGGACCGGCGGTCAGGCCTATTCAGCCGCCAAGCGAGGACTCGTGGGTCTGATGCAGGTGTGGGCCAACGACCTGGGGAAACATTCCATCCGGGTGAACACCATCCACCCCACTGGGGTGGCGACCGGCATGGTCATGAACGAAGCGATGGGCAAACTACTCGAGTCCGGGGACGTCGCGATCGAGGCGATGCAGAACGTGTTGCCGATCCCGATGCTGATGCCCGAAGACGTGGCGAACGCGGTGGCCTTCCTGGTCTCCGATGAAGCCAAGTTCATCACCGGAACGGCCTGGCCCCTTGATGCCGGCTTTGCCGTGCGCTGAACGCCGCGGCTACTCACTGAGCACGGCGCGACTGTTTTGGTGGCGCGTCGTGACTGATCTCTACGCCCTGACAGCGACCTTCGTCCGCGCCGGGCTTGTAACGGTCCTGCGCCCCGACAAATACCTTCGGATCCTCTCCGCGGTGCGGCGTGAAGGAATGTCGGCGACGGCGGGTTTTGCGATCGCCGCGGCGCGGTGTCCGCACCGGCCCGGTCTGATCGATGAACTCGGGACATTGAGCTGGCAAGAACTCGATCGGCGTTGCAGCGCGTTCGCGGCCGCCCTGCAAGCGCGGCGCAGCGGACCGCCGGCCACGATCGGCGTTATGTGCCGCAATCATCGTGGCTTCGTCGAAGCCGTCGTTGCGGCCAGCAGAATCGGCGCCGACGTTCTACTGCTGAATACGTCGTTCGCGGGCCCCGCCTTGGCCGAGGTCGTGGCGCGGGAACGCGTTGAGGTGGTTGTCTTCGACGAGGAGTTCACCGAGACGGTCGAGCACGCATTGGCGGTAGACCCCGACGTGCACCGCATCGTGGCGTGGACCGATGATCCCGCCGCTCACGAGGTGACGGTCGAGAAGATGATCACCGCCTATCGCGGGCAACGCCCCTGGCCGGCGACGCGCACCGGCAAACTGATCCTGCTGACCTCCGGGACGACGGGACTCCCCAAGGGCGCCAGGCATTCCGGTGGTGGGCTCCGGGCTGTCGAGGCGATCCTGAACCGGACGCCGTGGCGCGCTGAAGAGACGACCGTCGTGGCGGCACCGATGTTTCACGCCTGGGGTTTCGGGCAGTTGGTGCTCGCGGCGATGATGGCGTGCACCGTGGTTACGCGCCGCAAGTTCGATCCCGAGGCCACCCTGGACCTCGTCGACCGATACCGCGCCACCGGGCTGGCCGTGGTTCCGGTGATGTTGGACCGAATCATGGACCTGCCCGACGATGTCCGCAACCGCTACAGCGGGCGCTCGCTGCGGTTCGCTGCCGCATCCGGTTCACGGATGCGGCCTGATGTGGTGATCGCCTTCATGGACCAGTTCGGCGATGTCATCTACAACAACTACAACGCCACCGAAGCCGGCATGATCGCCACCGCCACCCCGGCGGATTTACGCGCGGCGCCCGATACCGCCGGCAGACCTGCTGAGGGCACCGAAATCCGGATCCTGGGCGCCGATTTCACCGAATTGCCGACCGGTGAGGTGGGCGGCATCTACGTCCGCAACTCGACGCAGTTCGACGGCTACACCTCGGGGACCACCAAGGACTTTCATCAAGGATTCATGTCCTCCGGAGACGTCGGCTACCTCGACGAGGCAGGCCGGTTGTTCGTCGTCGGGCGCGACGACGAGATGATCGTCTCCGGAGGGGAGAACGTCTATCCGATCGAGGTGGAGCGAGCGTTGGCGCTACATCCCGCAGTGGAAGAGGTCGCGGTCATCGGTGTCGATGACGAGCAATACGGGCAACGTTTGGTCGCGTTCGTGGTGTTGGCCGAATCCGCGACAGTCACCACGGATGCACTCAAGCAGCACGTCCGCGACACCTTGGCCAACTACAAGGTGCCGCGTGAGATCGCTGTCCTGGCAGAGCTGCCGCGCAGCAGCACCGGCAAGATCCTGCGCGCCGAACTGCAAGCGCGCGTGTCCACCACCGACAGTGGGTGAACCCGACTCTGCAGCGGACCACCCTGCGGCAACCGTCACCCCGACACAGAACGGAACCCGTGGCAACGATCGAACGACGACTGAAGAGTTCTCGGCAACGACGTGACGGCACGCCATGGTGAAATATCCGTTGCCGACGGCGCCGCGACGCGACGCCGAAGGTGCCGAAATGACTTCGACCGACCGCGAGGGCACCACCCCGGGCCTGCGGTCAGTGGCCAAATGGGTCGTGCGCGCCCGCGCCACCGATTACATTGTGGCGCTGGCAACCTCGTATGGATCGATACCGATGATCGGCAGGTATTTTCAACCGTTCGGGGGCGCCGCCGCCGTGGGCGTGTGGGGGTATCGGCATGCCCCTGACTTCGTGTCCGCGGCGGTGCGGTCGCGGCTAGCGCCGGGGGCGGGCGAACTGCGCAAGCGGGAGCGCGATCAGACCAGAGCAGCCGCTGAAGCCGTCCTGGCCGACGTGACGCCCGACCGCACCTCCGTCGAGTGGCCCGCTCCCGAGCGAATTGCGCCGCTGTTCAAAGCCGGTCAGCAACGCAGAGATTATCTCTATCGACGGTCAGTCCCCTACGGCGAGAGCCCCGGCCAAGTCCTCGACGTGTGGCGGCGCCGCACCCTGCCGGCCGACCCTGCGCCGGTCCTGATCTTCGTGCCGGGCGGCGCATGGGTGTACGGCAGCCGCGTGATGCAGGGCTACGCACTGATGTCGCATCTGGCCGAACAGGGCTGGATCTGCCTATCGATCGATTACCGGGTTGCGCCCCAGCACCGCTGGCCAAGGCACCTACTCGACGTCAACGCCGCCGTGGCGTGGGCCCGCGCGAACGCCGACCAATTTGGCGGGGACACCGAGTTCGTCGCGATCGCAGGCTGTTCTGCCGGTGGTCACCTCTCGGCGCTGGCCGCCCTCAGCTGGGACGACCCCCGCTTTCGCGGTGACCTACCGCCGGGTGCCGAGACGTCGGTGGACGCGGTGGTGAGCATGTACGGCCGATACGATTGGGAGGACCGCTCGACACCGGAACGCGACAAGTTCGTGGACTTCCTTGAACGTGTGGTGGTGCGGCGTCGCTACACGCGCCACCGCAACATCTTCCGTAGCGCATCGCCGATCGCGCGCGTACGGCCCGACGCGCCGCCCTTCCTCGTGGTGCATGGCACGGCCGACACCGTGATCCCGGTCTGGCAGGCGCGGGCATTCGTCGACGCATTGCGCGCCACGTCACAAGCGGCTGTCGGCTACCTCGAGTTACCTGGCGGTCACCACGGATTCGACATGACCGACGCGACACGAACCGCCACAGCCGCAACCGTCATCGGCATCTTCCTCGACCAGGTCCGGCAAAGCCACGCCGAGCGGACAGCAAACCCGATATACAGGCACCACTGACCCTGCGATCGCCGCGGAGGTGTGAATTGTGAAGCGGCTCAACGGCTGGGATGCGCTGATGTTGTACAGCGAGACACCCAACATCCACATGCATACCCTCAAAGTCGCCGTCATCGACGCCTCCAACCATCCCGGCGACTACACCTTCGAACTGTTCCAACGGACACTGGGTCGCCGCCTGCACCTCCTGGAGCCACTGCGCTATCAGCTCGTCGACATGCCCTTCAAACTGCATCGCCCGATGTGGCTGGAAAACGCGCGAATCGACCTGGACTACCACGTGCGCCGCGCCCGGGTGGCAGCACCGGGAGGCCGCCGAGAACTCGACACCCTGATCGGCGAGATCACCGCTAGCCCCCTGGACCGCACCCGTCCGCTGTGGGAGTTCCACTTCGTCGAAGGCATGGCCGACAACCGCTTCGCGGTGATCGGCAAGGTGCACCACGCCCTGGCCGACGGGGTGGCCTCCGCCAACCTGATGGCACGGGCCATCGACACCCGCAGCACCAGCCGTAGCGAACGCGACAACGACGGCGGCAGCGTCCCACCATCCACGGGTGTCCTGCTGCGCGCCGCGGCCCGCGATCACCTCGACCAGATCCGTGAACTGCCCGCCCTGATCACCAGCACCGTTAACGGAATCACCCGCGTTCGCCGTCGATCTCGCGAACGCGACCACAACGCAACCATGGCCAAAAATTTCCGTCCTCCCCCGACATTCCTCAACCACCTCGTACCACCCGGCCGAACGTTCGCCAGCGCCACGCTGTCACTGGCTGACGTCAAGGCGACCAGTAAGCACTTCGGCGTCACGATCAACGATCTCGTTCTGGCGACCGCCGCGGGGGCACTGCGAGAACTGCTGCTGCGCTACGACGGTCGCGCTGCCGAGCCGATCATCGCGTCGGTGCCGGCCAGCCTCGACACCTCACCCGACCGCATCGTCGGCAACCAACTGGGGGCGATGCTGGTGTCGCTGCCAGTACACCTCGACGACCCGGTGGAACGGGTGACGCTCAGCCACGCCGCAGCCGGGATCGCCAAGGAGAACTTCCACCTGCTGGGGCCCGCGATCATGAGCCGGTGGTCGGCCTACCTGCCGCCGCCGGTCGCGCCCCGCGCATTCGCCTGGCTGGCCCGCCACGAAGCGCAGAACATGCTGATGAACGTGCCGATCTCCAACGTGCCCGGCCCCAGGGAACGGGGAACGATCGCTGGGGCACCGATGACAGAGATCTACTCCGTCGGACCAGTCATGAACGGCAGCGCAATGAACATGACGGTGTGGAGCTACGTCGACCAGTTCAACATCTCCGTGATCGCCGACGACCACACGTTTGCCGACACCCACGAGGTCACCGATGCAATGACTCGTTCCTTTGCCGAGATTCGCAGTGCTGCAGGGCTTTCCGGAGCGCTCACCGCAGTGGGTACGGCGATGGCTCATGTCACACCCGACGCTCAGCGACACCCTCGGTGAACTACCCGCTTTCCAGTGGCCTGCCGTGCTCATGGCCGGGCTCCTCGCTGAGCTGATCTGACCCTCGCGCCGAAGTGGTGCGTCCGTTGTCGGCACTGGGTGCCGGTGCTTAGCGCACCGCCGGCCGAGTGCCCCCGGTGCAACGCGCTACTACATGGCGGTGTATCCGGCGTCGACGGGCAGGCACACCCCGGTGATGTAGCGGGCGTGGTCGCTGGCCAGCCACACCACTGCGTTGGTGACGTCCTGTGCCTCGATGAACGGGACCGGAAGCAGGTTGGTGGCCAGCTTCGCCGCCGACGGATGCTCGGTAAACACTTGCGCCATGTGCTCGTTGACCACCATTGGAGTGAAGACCCCGGTCGGGTGCACCGTGTTGACCCGAATGCTGTGCTCGGCGTAAGAGGTAGCCGCCACCCTCATCAGGCCGACGACACCATGCTTTGACGCGGCGTAGGCGAAGGCTGCCGCGCTGCCGTCCCCACCTCGGCCCACCAGTCCCTGCGTCGAACTGGTCAGGATGATGGAGCCGCCGCGTCCTTTTCGGATCATCGAGGGCACTGAGGCTACCAGGGTGTTCCAGACCCCGAACAGGTTCGTCTCCACGATGTCTCGGTAGAGGCCCTGGTCGGTGGGGTCGGTCTTGCCCGTGGCCACCACGCCGGCGTTGGCGACCACGATGTCGATGTCCCCGAGTTCGGTGATTCCGGTCTCGGCAGCCGCTCGCAGGTCGACTAGGTCGCGGACATCTACCACCGACGTGTGAATCCGCCTGCCCCGATCACGGACGAGTTGCGCGGTCTGCTCCAGATCGTCGCGGCTGGCCAAGGAGTAGGGGATGGAATCCATATCGGCGGCGCGGTCGACCGCGATGATGTCGGCGCCTTGCTCGGCCATCGCTACCGCGTGGCTGCGGCCTTGCCCACGCGCAGCACCGGTGATCAGTGCGACTTTGTTGTCGAGCAGTCCCATGTGTGCCCCTGTCCTAGTGTTCCGGCAGCGCGGTAGTGGCGGAGGGATCGAGTGCGCGGGCCCGCCTGGCCGCGCCCGGGAAGTCTATCTGACAGTGATGTGTCAATATTTTGTTCGTTAATGACAGAACGGCGGGCTCCGCATCGGTCAGGTTGCGGTGACCGGCGGACCCTGAACCAGGGATGTATTTCCTTGTGACAGTGCTATTGCCAACCCTCTGTTAGGCCACTGCGATACCTGTGCTCACGCCTCGAATCACGTGCGTTATCCGATGAAGTGGCACGGGACTGGCATATTTTGTCCCATCCCGGTCGCGAGCTGCCGCCGGATTTCGGGGAAGGACCTTGACCGCAGTTCCGCATCACCGCCGATGCCATCGTCGTGCACCTTCACGCACGGCCTTGGGGCGGGCGGCGCTGCTACGAGTGGGCGACGATGTCGCGGATACGTTTCTTGTCGATTTTGCCGCTGGGCAGTGCGGGCAGTTCGTCGACGATGGCCAGCCGGCGCGGCACTTTGTACCGGGCCAGGGTGTCGCGCAGGAAGTGCTGGATGCGATCCAGGGTCAGCTGCGCGCCGGGTCGCAGCACCACGACCGCGGTGACGGCTTCACCCCACCGGGGATCCGGTGTTCCGACGACCGCGCAGTCCGCGACCTCGTCGAGGCCGCGCAGCGCGAGCTCGACCTCTGGGGAGTACACGTTTTCCCCACCGCTGATGATCACGTCCTTCTTCCGGTCGACCAGATAGAGCAGCCCGTTTTTGTCGATGCGCCCGATATCGCCGGTGTGACACCATCCGTCGCGCAACGTCGCCAGCGTGGCGGCCTGGTCGTTCCAGTAGCCGCGAAACAGTGAGTCCGACTGAACGATGATCTCGCCCGGCTGGCCGGCGGGAACGTCGAGGCCGTCATCGTCGACGATGCGTATCGACACACCGGGAAAGGGGAATCCGACCGATCCGAGTCGGTGTGCCGCTGTGGGGTTGTCGAGGGTGTGCAGTTCCCGTGGTAGTCCCGACACGATGGCTTCGGTTTGCCCGTAGAGGTTGGTGAACCCGGCGTTGGGCATGGTCGTCAGCGCTTGGCGCAGGGTGTGCGGCGACATCGGCGCGGCGGAATAGACGACGGTGCGCACAGCGCCGAGGGCCTCGTGGGCGCCGGGTTCGTCCAGCAGGGCTTGGAGCATCACCGGGGCCAGATGCAGCAGGGTGATGCGTTCGGATGTAACCAACCGGAGGGCTTCTGCGGTGTCGAATTGTGCTTGGAGGACTGCGGTTCCGCCGCGAGCGTGCAGGGCGCTGATGATGGCCAAGGCGCCGAAGTGGAACATCGGCATGTTGATCAGCCCGCGGTCGTCGGAGCCGGTGCGCATCTCGACGTTGGCCGCGAAAGCGATTCGGCGCAGTTCGCGGTGTCCGAGCATGCAGCACTTCGAAGGACCCGTGGTGCCGCTGGTGAATAGCAGGCACGCAATGTCGTCGGGTCGTGCGGCGAACGGCAGCGCATCGGCGACACCCTGCGCAATGAAGGCGTCGAGCCGCGTCATTCCCGGCGGAGGGGACGTACCGAGGCAGACGATCTGCCGAACCCCGCTCAGCTGGGGCGCGAGTTTGCCCACGGTGGAAGCGAACTCGTCGTCGCAAAATATGATGGACGGCGTGACCCTGCGCAGGGCATCGAGGATTTCGGGTGCGGACAGCCGAAAGTTGATCGTTGCCATCATGATTCCGCTGAGCTGGGTGGCGGCCAACAACTCGCCGTATTCGATGCTGTTGCGACCGAGCACGGCGATGCGGTCTTGGCGGCGCAGTCCGCTCTGGGCCATCGCCGACGCCAACTTCACGCCGCGGTCACGCAACTGGCGATGGCTGATGACACGGGATCTGAGGCGGTAGGCCGCGACGTCAGGGAAGCGTTCGGCGTTGTCGATGACGATGTCACCCATCGTCATCGCCGCACCGCCGCCGGGGCGCGCAACAGTGGCCGATGCCCGTCGCGGCGGGGTGGTCGTGCCGTTATGCGGGGGTACCGGGGCAGTGTGGGGAGGTTGCGGCCGCGGCGTCTCCTCGGCGGGTCGCGTTGATTGAGTCGTGAGTGAGTCGTTGAGGATCGCCATGATCATGCCGGCGACGGTGGTGACCATGTCGTCGTCCTCCACCGGCAGGCCTTCCGGTCGCACGAAGTACCACGCGCGGTCCAGCAGGGCCAGCACCGCTAGCCCCAGAGTGTCGGTTGACGGAGTCGGCGATGATCGGCGTGCCTGCAGCGCGAGCCCCAGCGGGGCGGCCACGTGCATCTCCATCCGACGCGCGCCCTCCCGGAACGTGTCGCTGCTCGACGACCAACTGCTCGAGGACAGGACGAAAGCGCCGTGGACGTCCATGTAGGCGAAGTAGGCGCCCACCCATGACTTCACGTCATCCAGCGTCGGATGAGCGCCGAGCGTCTCCCACCCTCTGACCACGGTCTGGGCGTCGTGGTAGGCATTCTGACCAAGTGCGGCAAACACCTCGGCCTTGTCCTTGAAGTAGGTGTAAAAGCCGGCGCGGGAGATCCCGCACTTCTCGGTGATGTCGTTGATGCGGGTACCGGCGTAGCCGCGACTGAGGAACAGGCTGCGGGCCGCCTCCAATATTGAGTCCCGCGTCTGCATCGCGCGAGGACTCAATGGGATGTCGTTGTGCTGTTGGTCCACAGTCCCGTCGCGGTTTGGTAAGGCCCGTATCGTCGCCTGATGATACTGCACAAGGGCGGGCGACCTGGTCATGCAGATCGCTGAATCCGCGCCGTCGCACGGTATCGACGCAGTTCAAGACGCATTTACGAACTTGGCATTGTTGTCAACAATACTTGGCGTTTGCGTCAAGTAGCGCTAGGGTCGGGCCATGAGAAGCGGGTGTCACCCGCGTGGCGCCGCCGTGCACCTCGATCCGGTCGTGTGCCGTCGACACAATTAGGAGACCACTATGGCTGACGTCGTTGCCGATACGAGCCGAGCGGAGATGGTGGCGGCTCTGCTGCGTGACTTCTCCGGTGGTGACTTCGACACCGCGATGACGTTGTTCGCCGAGGAGATCGAGGTGCGGCTGCCGTTCCAGGATGAGCGCACCGGTTTTTGGTCTCACGTCAGGGGCAAGCGCGGTGTTCGGCAACTCTTCGAGGGGGTGGCCAAGCTGTTCGATCCGCACCCGCTACACCTCGACGAGGTGTTGTCCGCCACCGACGACAGGACTGTCGTGGCCCGCTATCACGGTGATTTCGTGGCCCGCGACACCGGAAAGCCCTACCAGAACACCTACATCGCCGTGTTCGAGTTCGACGGCCGCCTGATCAGGTCATGGACGGAATTTCACAACCCGATGGTGCTGGCCGAGGCGTTACGCCCCTAGATCAGCGCTCACCCTGCGCGCGCCTCGCGGGGCAACCCCAGGATCCGCTCGGCGATGATGTTGCGTTGAATCTCCGACGTGCCTGCGTAGATGGTGCCGGCCATCGCGTTGCACAGATGCACCGACAACCACGAGCTGGAATCGTTTGGCGCGCCGGCGTCATCGGCACGGAACCACCGCATGGGCATGTCACCGTCCCACGCCAGGGCATCCGTGCCCAGGATGTCGACGGCCAACCGCGTAGTGCTCTGGTGATACTCGCTCCAGTAGAGCTTGGCGACGGACGCCTCGGGCCCCAGCGACCCGTCGCGCATGTAGGCCGACAGGATCTTGTCGCCCAGCGCTTTCATCACCGCGACACCGAGATAGGCGCGTCCGAGCCGCTCACGGGTCACCGGTTGCCGGTCAGCGCCGCGATCCTTGGCCAGCGCGAAGACGCGTTCGAGTTCATGGGCGAACAGAATCGGGTTGACCGCCGCTTCCTCGCCCCGTTCGTGGCTGAGCAGCGAATTGGCCACCGCCCAGCCGTTGTTGACCTCCCCGACGACCAGACCGGCCTCGGTTCGGGCGTCATTGAGAAAGACCTCGCAAAAGTCTTCGGTGTTGTTGAGCATCGTGATCGGCCGGACGTCGACACCAGGCTGGTCCATCGGCATCAGCAGCATGCTGATGCCCTTGGACTTCGGCGCGTCCGGGTCGGTGCGGGCCAACAGGAACATCCAGTTGGCGTTTGTCGCGTTCGAGGTCCAGATCTTCTGGCCGTCGATGTGCCACTGGTCGCCTTCGCGTCGGGCACGGGTTCGCAGACCCGCGAGGTCTGAACCGGCCTCGGGCTCGGAGTAGCCCTGGCACCAGATGTCCTCGCCGCTGATGATGCGGGGCAGGAACCGCAGCTTCTGTTCGTGAGTTCCCCAGGCCGCCAACGTGTTCCCGAGCAGCTTCATCGACAGCGTGTCGCCCGGGCTGCCCACCGGCACCCTGGCGCGGGAGAACTCTTCGACCACCACCAGGTGGTCCAGTTTGGTCAGGCCCCGCCCGCCGTAGGCCACCGGCCACGTCACGCCGAGCATTCCGGCGTGCGCGCACAGGCGGCGCCACCGGTCGACGAACTCACGGCGCTGCGGCCCGGGCAGCGCGCCGGGACCCGACCAGTCGGCGGGGAGGTTGGCTCGAAGAAACGCCCTGACCTCATCACGGAACCCGGGCGTCTCGGCTGGTCCTGTCGCGGTCACAAGGCCACCCCCGGGCAATTGCGAAGAATCATATAGAGGATACTAATGTATTCGAAATCGAACTAATATGGTGCTTTGACTGGAGGGGGCCGAATGCCGTTGCTGACCGATGACGACCGGATGGAGTTCCGGATCTGGGTCCGCGACGGCCTGCAGCAGCACGCGCCATTGGCCCGGACGCGACAACTGGCCGAGTCGGGTCGCCGCGACGACCCGATTCTGTGCGGGAGCCTCGCGGAATTGGGGGTGTTCGGACTGGCGACGCCCGAGGAGTACGGCGGCGGTGACGTCGGTGCGGCAGGGTTGGCCATTTTCCTGATGGAGGCCGGCCGGTGCCTGTTGCCCGCGCCGTATCTGTCGAGCGCCGTGCTGGCGCCGACAGCGATCCGGTGGGCCGGCGCCGAGGAACACTTCGCCGATCTACTCAAAGGCATCGTTCAGGGACAGGCGCGGGTGGCGCTGGCGTTGAGCCCGTTGGATGGCGCCGCGCCCCGCGCCACGCATGATGGACACACTTGGCGAGTCAGCGGCGCCGAACCGGCCGTGCTGGAAGCTGATGTGGCGGATTGGCTGATCGTGGCCGCCGAAACCGATACCGGGCCTGGGCTATTCGTGGTCGACGGGCACGACGCCGGGGTGTGCATCGAGGCGCTTCGCTCCGTCGATGCGACCCGGCCGGTTGCGGCTGTCACCTTCGACGCTGCACCGGCAGTCGCGCTGGGTGAGGTGGATGCCGCGGCGGCGCTGCGAGCCCGGCTGCAGGACCTCATTCGCTTGGCGATAGCCGCCGACGCGGTCGGGGCTGCTCAACGGCTGCTGGACATGTCGGTGGACTACGCCAAGACGCGGGTTCAGTTCGGCCGACCGATCGGCTCCTTTCAGGCGATCAAGCACCGCTGCGCCGACCTATTCGTGGCGGTGCAGGCCGCCACCGCCGCGGTGGAGGCCGCGTTCGACCACCTCGACCAGCCACAGCCGATCCCGGTGTCGGCGGCGGTGGCCGCGGTCTGCGCGCACGAGGCGAACTGGCAGGCGGTCCGGACCGCCATGCAAATCCATGGTGGGCTCGCCTTGACGTGGGAGCACGAGGTGCAGCTCTATTTGAAACGCGCGACGGCATCCCAGCACCTGTTGGGCAATCCCGACCGGGAGCTAGCCCGGCTCACCGATCTGGTGCTCGCCGAGGGCTACGACGTGGCCCAAGAGATCATCGGATGAACCCCCGTCCAACGACCGTCACCTCAGAGGTGTACGCCGTCGGGTCAGCCGAGCATCTCCACCACCGTTTTGGCCAACGGGCGGGCGGTGTAGTGGTGCTCGATCTCGTCGAGGTGCTTGTTCCACAATTCAATCGCGGCATCGGTGTCGTGGCGTTCGATCAGCGTCACAAAATAAGCGTGCGTGCGATGCACTTCGCCGTACTCAACGCCCAACTCACCGGGCGCCAGCGCCTCGACGTAGCGGGTCCGCGCCGGCAGCAAGAGGTGGTACAGCACCTCCACGGTGGTGCGGACCGTCTCGTTGCCGGCGAGTTCGGCGACCAGCAGGTGAAAGTTGATGTCGTGGCGGGCATACTCGGCCGGGTTCGCGATGTGCGGTGTCGCCTCGGTGATCGCCTGGCTGAGCCGGGATACGTTCTGGCGACGTTTGTCTCGCGCGACCGCCTCGCCCAAGGGCCGTTCCAGCGCGCTACGCGCACGGTAGACATCAGCCATCGTGGTGCCGCGATATTGCAGCAGATATCCCAGATGACGCGCTGCCATGACGCCGTCGGGGGGCTTGACGCGTGCGCCGCCCAGGGCGCCGCGCCGCACGACGATCAACGCCTCGGACTCCAGGATGCGGAACGCTTCGCGCAGGGTGGGCCGGCTGACGTCGAACTGCTCCATCAATACGGCTTCGGCCGGCAGCAGCGCATCGGCCGGAAGTTCACCGGTGATGATCTGTCCGCGCAGACTGGCGGCGACCAGCTCGGCGGCCTTGGGAACCCGGACGGCACCAAAGGACGCTGCCGTCATCGTTTCCCCCTCCCGTGCGCCCTAGGTGTCGACATCGCGGTACCGGCGAGCGGTACCGCTCATCGTGTAGAACATTTTAATCCTCCAACTGTTTTATGGGATGGAGGCGCCCGGTGCACGTTCGGACCGTCACGGCCGCGCCGCCGCGCGTCCAATGACTGCACCCGCGCTGCGACATCGGTACCCCACATCAATTCAACGAAGGATGGATCGTGCGAAAGATAGAAGGCCCAGACGAATTGCGCGCACTGGTCGGCCAGGAGATCGGTGTCAGCGGCTGGAAGGCGGTGGATCAGGACCGCATCAACCTGTTCGCCGACGCCACCGACGACCACCAATGGATCCATGTCGACCCTGAGAAGGCCGCCCAGGGGCCCTTCGGGGCGCCGATCGCCCATGGATACCTCACCTTGTCGCTGCTGCCTCCGCTGATGAACGACGTCTTCGAAGTGGCCAACAAGCGCATGGGGATCAACTACGGCCTCAACAAGGTCCGCTTCCCCGCTCCCCTGCCGGTCGATTCCCGGGTGCGTGTTCGGCTCGGTATCGCCGCCGTGGACGACGTGCCGGACGGCGTCCAGGTGGTGTGGCTGGCCACGGTGGAGCGCGAGGGCGGTGACAAACCGGTCTGCGTCGCCGAGTCCATCACCCGCCTCTACTTCTGACGTGGCAGCGACGTTCGCGAACGGGAATGGACTGTGCTCAACGACAATGCTGGTGAGCGCTCAGCGCCGCGGTCGAGGGTGCGACAATGACGTGTCCGCGGACGCATTGATGTGCGCCGGGCACAATTCCGGGGCCGCTGACAGCGCGGAAGATCTTGCCGCCGTGCTACATCGCCGGCTCCGCGCCTACGGGTCGGCGCCCGTCATCGAGTTCGGCGGCACGTGGTTGCGCGGCGACGATTTCACCGGCTCCGTCGACGCCATCGACTCGCTCATCGGCGCGGCCGGCGTCGGCGAGCGCGACGCCATCGGACTGGTGGTCCGCAACCGACCCCACCACGCCGCCGCCATCGTCGGCCTGTTGGCGCGGCGGCGATCGTTTTCCCAGATCTACGCGTTCCAGTCCCCGGCCGCCATCGCTGCGGACATCGAGGCGCTGCGGCCCGGGATCGTCATCGCCGACCGCGACGACTGGACGGCGCCGGTGATCGCGGCCGCGGCGCGGGTCGGTTCGATCGGCATCGCCGTCCAATCGGCAGCGCCACACGTGGCGCTGCTGCCCGAACTGCCCGCCCGTGGCGAGCGCCGATACGCCCAAGCGCCCCAAGAGCCGGCGATCGGCGTGCTGACCAGCGGGACCACCGGCCCCCCCAAGCGCATCCACCTCCCCACCCCGGTATTGCAGCGTGCGGTGCTCAGCGCGACGGCGCTGTCGCCCGGGAATCCCGACGCTGCACCGGAACTCGTGTTCTGGCCGTTCGCCGGGATCGGCGGGATCGCCCAGCTTGTCGGCGCTATACACAGCGGCAAGCGGCTCGTCCTGCTGGAGAAGTTTACGGTCGATGACTGGGTCAGCGCGATCAAGCGGTACCAGATGCCCTACGTCGGTGTGCAGCCCGCCGTGGTGCGGATGGTGCTGGAGGCGAACGTGCCGCGCGGCGACCTGGCGTCGTTGAAGTTTCTGTTCGGTGGGTCGGGCCCGCTGGAGCCCGAGACCCGCCAGTCCTTCGAGAGCACGTACGGGGTTCCGGTCCTGTGGGCCTACGGGGCCACCGAATTCGCCGGCACCGTGGTCGCGTGGACACCGGCGCTCTACGAGGAATTCGGCCAGGTGAAACCGGCAGCGTCGGGCCGGCCCACCGCCGGCACCGAGGTGCGCGTCGTTGACGTTTCCACCGGCGCGCAGCTGCCCGACGGCCAGCAGGGCCTGCTGGAGGCCAGGGTTGGGGTGGTCAGCCCGGACTGGATCCGGACCACCGACCTCGCCTCGATCGACGCCGACGGCTTTGTCACCGTGCACGGCCGCGCCGACGGCGCGATCAACCGCGGTGGTTTCAAGGTCCTGCCCGAGACGGTTGTCAACGCCCTGTTGTGCCATCCCGCCGTCCGGGACGCGGCCGTCGTTGCAGTGCCCGATCCGCGTCTGGGCGAGATTCCCTTCGCCGCCGCAGAACTCCACGCCGGCGCAACGGCCCCCGGCGTCGAGGACCTGAAGGCCTATCTGAGGCAACGGGTTCCCGCACATCACATCCCGGTGGACATTCGGATCGTCGAGCGGCTGCCCCGCACCCCGTCGCTGAAGGTGAGCTTGCGCGACGTCAAAGCCATGTACCGCCCCGACTCCGGCAGCCCGCCGCGGTCAGCGTCACACGCACCTACAGGAGGAAAGACATGACCAATCCCGCACGACTGGCCGGCCGCGTCGCCGTCGTGACCGGCGCCGGCCAGGGACTGGGCCGGGCGATCGCCATCCGCTACGCCGCCGAAGGCGCGCGAGTCGCCGTCGTCGACATCAACGCTGACACCGCGCGCGCTGTCGCCGGGGAGATCACCGCCGCAGGCGGCACCGCGGTCGCAATCGCGTGTGATGTGTCCGATCGCGCGGCGGTCGACGACGCGGCAGCGCGCGCCGCCGCCGACCTGGGCCCCATCAATGTGCTGGTGAGCAATGCAGGCCTGACCCGCCCGGCGATGCTGTGGAAGATGACCGACGAGCAATGGTCAACCGTGCTGAATATCCACCTCAACGGAGCCTTTTACTGGCTGCAGGCGGTGGTGCCCGGAATGCAGGAAGCCAAGAAGGGCTCCATCATCTTCACGACCTCCTCAGCCGGGCTCAACGGCACCATCGGACAGATCAACTACGCGTCGGCCAAGGCGGCACTGCTTGGCATGACGCGCTCGGCCGCCCGCGAACTCGCCAACTACAACATCGTGGTCAACGCCGTCGCCCCGGCCGCGGCCACCCCGATGACCGAAGGGTTGCGCAACAACGACAAGCTCAATGACAACTATTTGCAACGCATTCCGTTGAAGCGGTGGGCCGAACCCGAGGAGATCGCCGGCACCTACGTCTTTCTGGCCTCCGACGAGGCCACCTACATGACCGGACAGGTCTTGGCGATCGACGGCGGACTGGTGATGGTCCGGTGATGACCCGATGAGACTCCAGGCAACCGAACTCAGCACCGACGAACAACGGTTGCGAGACGACGTCCGGGCCTTCCTGGCCGACCGGCTTCCGCCGGGCAGCTATGAGGCCGGCCTAGGGTTCGCGGCCCCCAGCGATCCCGCGTTCTCCCGCGACCTGGGTGCGCAGGGGTGGCTCGGCATGGCGCTGCCGAAGGAGTATGGCGGCGGCGGACGCACCGCCGTGGAACGGCTCATCGTGGTCGAGGAGTTACTGGCCGTCGGAGCGCCGGTGGGATGGCACTGGGTGGCCGACCGCCAATCCGGTCCCAATATCGCCGCGAACGGCACCGAAGAGCAGAAGCAATATTTCCTGCCGCGCATCGCCAGCGGCCAACTGTCGTTCGCGATTGGCATGAGCGAACCCGACGCCGGGTCGGACCTGGCTGCCGTGCGAACAAGGGCGGTCCAGGTCGACGGTGGGTGGCTGCTCAACGGGACCAAGATCTGGACCTCCGGCGCCGCCGAGGCGACCCACCTATTGGGGCTGTTCCGCACCTCCGAGGACCGCTACCGTGGATTGACCCAGTTCATCGTGGACCGCCACGCCGATGGGCTGACCCCGTCGAAGATCACCTTCATCGACGGCACCCGCCACTTCTGCGAGGTCGCGTTCGACGACGTCTTCGTCCCGGACTCCAGGCGCCTGGGCGAGGTGGGTGCCGGCTGGGGACAGAACACCGCCGAACTCGTCCTCGAGCGCGGCGGGGTCGACCGGTGGATGTCGGTGATGCCGGTGCTGGACCACTGGGCCCGCACGCTGCACGGCGCCGCACCCGGTTGGGCGCAGACCGAACTCGGATCCGTCGCAGCGCGTTGCTGGGCGTTCCACGGCCTGTCCCTGTCGATCGCGCGGGCTGTCGACCGCGGTGAATCGCCGACGGTCGAGGCAGCGCTGGCCAAGGAAATGGCCACCCGATTCGAACAGGAGTGCATCGAAATCGTGCTCAGACACTTCGGCCGGACACCGGAACTGACCTCACCGGACCCCTATGAATCCCTGCTCGCCAGAGCAGTGCTGACCGGCCCGTCGTTCACCATCCGCGGCGGCACCACCGAAATCATGCGCAACATCATCGCCAAGGCGCTGATCGCATCATGACCGCACCCCAAGCTGACCCCGAGCTCGTCGGGCTGGTCCGGGACTACTTTTCCCAGACCTTCAGCGCCGATGTCATCGGCGCGGTGGAACGCGACGGCATGATCACCCCGTTGTGGCTGTCGGCAGCCGAACTCGGTTTACCCCTGGTCGGGATCGCCGAGGAGATGGGCGGGTCGGGCGGTTCGTTGCAGGATCTGCTCGCGGTCATGAAGGGCGCGGGCCGTCATGCGGTGCCCCTGCCGCTGGCCGAAACCAGCCTGGCCGGCTGGCTGCTGGCCCGCGCCGGAGCGAAGATACCGGCCGGCCCGCTGACCGTGGTACCTGACTCCAGCGGCTTGTCCCTCGACGGTGGCCAGTTGACCGGCACCGCGGCCCACGTGCCCTGGGTGCGGGGCGCCACCCACGTGGTGGCGGTGCTAGCGACCGGGGTGGTGGTGATTGACGTGGACCGCCTGCAGGTGACTGCGGGGGCGGATCTGTCGGGGATGCCCCGCGACACGATCACGGCGGACGGAACGGATGTCGACGTCTACCCCGCCGAGGTCAGCGCCGACGAGGTGCTGCTGCGCGGCGCGCTACTGCGGTCCGCGCAGATATCCGGCGCCATCACCGGGGCGTTCGAACTGACCACGACCTACGTCGGAAAACGTGAACAGTTCGGCCGCCCGATCGGCAAGTTCCAGTCCGTGCAGGCTCACGTCGTCGAACTGGCGCAGCTGACCGCACTGACAGCGCTTTCGGTCGACCGCGCGGGCGCCGCCGCACTGCACGGCTCGGCTTCTTTCGAGATCGTCGCCGCCAAATCGGCGGCCAGCCGCAACGCCGGGCTGGCGGCGCGGGCCGCGCACCAGGCCCACGGCGCCATCGGCATGACACAGGAGTACGCCCTGCAGCTGCTGACCCGACGCCTACATACCTGGCGCGGCGACTTTGGCGACGAGGCATCGATGAACACAAGGCTCGGTGCGGCGATCGCCCGCGCCGGCAACATCACCACGGCCGTCACGGCCGTCGGATCAACGATCGGAGTATGAAGTGGCGCAGAACATCAAGGTGAGCACCGCCAGCCACGTCAGCATTATCGAAATCACCCGTCCCCCGGCGAACTACTTCGACCGTCAGCTCATCAATGAGATCGTGGACGCCGCCGCCGAAGTGCACGCCCACGGGACGCGCGTCATCGTGCTGTGCTCAGACGGTAAGCACTTCTGCGCCGGGGCGAACTTCGCCCCGGGCGAGATGGGTGAGGACCGGGCCAGGTTCTCAGAACTGCTGTACCGCGAGGCGGTTCGGCTGTTCGACGTACCGGTGCCGATCATCGCCGCGGTTCAGGGTTCCGCTGTCGGGGGCGGTCTTGGTTTGGCGTGTGCGGCCGACTTTCGGGTCGCCGCACCGTCGAGCCGGTTTCACGCCAACTTCTCAAAGCTGGGGTTTCATCACGGATTCGGACTGAGCGTGACCCTGCCCGGCATCGTCGGCCAGCAACACGCTATGGACCTGCTCTACACCAGCCGGCGCATCGACGGTCAACGGGCCTTCGACATCGGGCTGGTCGACCGGCTCGTGCCCGAGGAGGACATCCGGGACGAGGCGCTGATCTGGGCGGTCGAGATCGCTGACGCCGCACCGCTTGCGGTGCAGTCGATCCGGCAGACCCTGCGTGCACCCCTGGTAAGCCAGGTCCGGGCGGTGCTGGACCGTGAGCTAGCCGAACAACGGACGCTGTGGGCCACCGAGGACAGCAAGATCGGGATCGCCGCCAACCTCGCCCGTGAGAGGCCGGTGTTCACCGGGCAATAGCGGCGTGGGACCGCTTACCTTGTCTCACACGGCGTCTCTTGAATCTCCGCTATCGTCCGGCAACGAGCCAATGGTTGGAACGACTGCGATCTTCTGCTCCGCACGCGTCAGCACGACCGGCCATGACCGTTGTTCGACTGTTGTCGGCAGGTCGAATGATAACCATTTGTTGACAAGTGGCGACTTCGCAAGCGCGGCACAACTGTTGTGGTCGCCAGATCTGCCGGCCGAATGGGCGGTGTGCGCGTACCTAACACCGCTGCTGGGTGCGCCCACGACTCGCGTCAGAAGATGTTGCCGGAATACAGTTGTAGAGAGTCGAATACGCTCTCGAACAGTCCGCTACTGAAAACTCCGTGATCGATTGCACCAATCCACGCGTCGAAGTTATTGATGTTGTCGGAGATGTCGACATAGGTGAGCTCGCCATCGGTCGAGGTGGTCGCGTCAGCGATTTGCGTCGGTGTCAACCCCAGGTATTCCACGTGCTGGACGACGATGGCGAGCAACGAGTCCAGCAGGCCTCCGGCCGTGAAGTCCGGTTGGAAGTCAGCGATCCCATCGCCGGCCAGCGTGTAGATCGTCGCCGGGTAAAGATCATCCGGCGTCACGTTGCCCAGGACGCCGTCAATGCCGAGATCGGTGAGAAGAGTGTTCGTCAGACTCGAGCCGAATATCGTGTCCAGGTCTGGGACCAGATTGGGCCAAATCCCGCCCGCGAGGGAGGGGTCGCCGATGAACACGAAGTGCAGGTCGGCGCTGGGGATGCCGTCTGCTTGGAGTTGTGTCATGGCGATCGACTCGGCGGTGGCGCTTTGGGAGTATCCGAAGATCGTCAGCGGGTCCTGAGCGCTGAAAGCGCCCGGATCCTCGTGGAATTCGTTTTCCACAGCTAGCGTGACGTCGTCGGCAGCCGTGAGGCTGCTCGGGCCCTGTTGAATCAGTTCAGGCGTCGTCAGCACCTGCAGCGGCGCGCTGCACGGGTCGGTCCCGACCATGTCGCAGACCGAAGAGTAGGTCGCGCCATCGTCGAAACCCAGCGGGTGCAGATACAGATCCTCGGCGGCCTGCGCGAAAGCGGTCGACGGCGTCGGCTCGGTGGTTCCGCCGAGAATGATGGCTGTGTCGCTCCCAGCAAGAGGGTCGTCCGCGGACAGCAGAGTCACCTCGGCGTGGGCGGTTGGGCCGATCGAGGCGCTCGCCACGCCGACGATCATGGCAACGGCGATAACGCTCGCGGACTTCGACGCCAACTCGACGAC
The DNA here is from genome assembly GCF_034555895.2 of Mycobacterium europaeum. Classification (NCBI taxonomy): domain Bacteria; kingdom Bacillati; phylum Actinomycetota; class Actinomycetes; order Mycobacteriales; family Mycobacteriaceae; genus Mycobacterium; species Mycobacterium europaeum. The sequence continues at coordinate 4,814,162 of NZ_CP157315.1, read as the reverse complement.
GGACTTACGGATCAGCTTCTGATCGTCGGTCAGCGCAAAGGTCATTCCGGGCATGGCTGTGCCTCTAGCTCGTGACGTTGGCATCGGGACCGCGACCACGACAGGTAATCGTCGGTGCGGGCGCTGAAGCATCCCCGAATGTTTCGCGCACCAACGGATTCCGCAACCTCTCACGTTGACTCATCCATGATGCACGCGTCATCCTTCGTCGCTGCCCCATGTTTAAGAGTGCCCGCGTACGGCGCGCATACCGGGCCGCGGATGCATCGCTGAATGGCTCGGCCGTGAGTGACCCGCGGATTCAGATGCCGAAGGCATGTAGAACGCGTTCGTGGTAGACGGCGGGGCCGCCGAAGCACAGTTGGGATGCTTTGGCCCGCCGAAAGTACAAGTGCGCGGGGTGTTCCCAGGTGAATCCGATCCCGCCGTGGACCTGGATGTTTTCTGAGGCCACGAACATCAGTGCCTCCGAGCACACCGAATGCGCGACCGCGGCAGCAATTGCCAAAGGCGGTGCGTCCGGGGCACCATCGGCGGCGTCGGCCGCCTCGGCTGCGGCAGCGTCGGCCAGTGAGACCCTGGCCAGCATGTCGGCGCACTTGTGTTTGACGGCCTGAAAGCTGCCGATCGGGCGGCCGAACTGGGTGCGCTCCCGGGCGTAGTTGGTGGCTGCCTCCAGGCAGGCGCGGGCGGCGCCGCACTGCTCGGCGGCCAACGCAGTCGTGGCCAAATCGAGCACCCGCTCGACCACAGACGCAGCTTGACCGGGTTCGCCCACCAGTACCGCCGGGGTGTGATCGAACGAGAGCGCCGCCTGGTGGCGTGTCATGTCCAGCGTGGTCATTGGCGTCCTGGTCAAATTTGCCGCCTCGGCCTCGACGGCGAACAGGCTCGGGCCGGTCTCGGTGGCGGCCACCACCAGGATCAGGTCGGCGCTCGCACCGTCGACGACGAATATCTTGTTGCCTCGGAGCGTCCAGCGGTTCTCGGCGAGGACGGCCCGGGTGTTGAGCGCGTCGGTCCGCCAGAGTCCGTCGCTTTCGGCTACCGCGAGGGTCGCGGTGATCTCCCCCGCAGCGATCTGTGGCAGGTACGTCGCGCACGCGCCGGCGTCCCCGGCGGCGAGCAACGCCGAGCCCGCCAGCACCACGGTCGAGAAGAATGGGGAGGGTAGAAGGGCCCGCCCCATTTCCTCGAGCACCACCCGAAGCTCACGGAACCCGTACCCGTCACCGCCGTACTCGACCGGCAGGGCCATTGACTGCACACCGAGCTGGCTGGTCAGCAGCGACCACACCAAGGGATCCCAGCCCCGGGCTGACTCCATTGCCGACCGCAGCTGGTGGTCGGTGGATTTGGTGGCGAGGAAGTCGCGGACGCTGCTGCGTAGCTCGGCGAGGTCGTCCTGGCTGATGGTGTCGGTCATCGCGGGTTGTCCTTGCCCGGCGCGGGTTCCTTGGGTAGGCCCAGTACCCGCTCGCCGAGGATGTTCTTCATGATTTCCTCGGTGCCACCGAGGATCCGCAGGGCCGGCACCGACAACAGCAGCTCCGACCAGGCGTAGGTGCCCCACTCGCCGATGTCCGCGCTGATTTTGGGGCCGAGCACCTCAGCGGCGAAATGCGCTGCCCGCGTGAGATTCTGGGCGAACATCAGCTTGGAGACCGATCCCTCGGGGCCGGGATCCTGGCCGGCTTGAAGCCTCCGCAACGCCTGGTGGTTGAGGTACTGGCTGGCGGTCAGATCGGCGAGTAGCTTGGCGAGTTCGCGTCGCAGTGCACCGTCATCGAGGCGGCCGTTGACGTCCATCAGTTTGGTCAGAAAGGGTGGTGAGAGGGCTCGGGTCACCGAGTCGGAGCCCTCACCGCCAACGGTGGCGCGTTCGTTCATCAGGGTGGTCAGCGCGACGCGCCATCCGCCGTGCACCTCGCCGAGGCGGTGATCGTCGGGGACCCGCACGTCGGTGAGGAAGACCTCGTTGAAGTCTGCGCCGCCGGTCATCTGCCGCAGTGGCCGCACCTCGATACCGGGTGCGGACATGTCCACCAGAAACGCGGTGATCCCCTTGTGCTTGGGCGCTTCAGAATCGGTGCGGCACAACGCCATCCCGATCTGCGCGTGCTGGGCGATCGACGTCCAGACTTTTTGACCGTTGAGGACCCATTCCTCACCGTCGGGGACCGCTTTGGTCTGGACGCTAGCCAGGTCGGATCCCGCGGCGGGTTCGCTGAACAGTTGACATGCGATGACCTCGCCGGAGTACATGGCCGGCAGGTAGCGGTCCTTGATGTGGTCGCGGGCGTGCGCCAGGATCGTCGGACCGATCATGCCCAGACCGATGACCGCGAGCACCCCGGTGTCGGGGACGTCGTACTCCGCTTCGATGCCGTCGTAGACCAGATCGTGGACGGCGGTCAACCCCGCGCCGCCATATTCGCGGGGGCCTGTGATCCAGCCGAATCCGGCGTCGTAGCGCTGGCGCTGCCAGGCGCGGGCCGCCGCCACGTTGGCGTGATCGATCTCGGGCGGGTCGCTGCTGAAGTATGCGATCCGGTCAGGTCCGGAACCCCATTCCACCGTTGCAACTTCGTCAGGACGGCGTTGGGCGCTGCTCTGCAGGAACTGTCGCGCCGCCTCGGCGAACGAAGCCAGATCCGCTGCGGCATTCGGCACCGTCGCCCCTCCCGACTTTGGGGTCGTTGATGCGGTCATAACAACTCGAACGCCGAATCGGTCTCCTGGCCGTCGAGCACCGCACTGCCGATCACTTCGGTCAGCGCCTGGTGTCCCCCGAGCAGCGCATCCAGCGCCGCGGCCCGTTCCACGTAGCGGTGGATGTCGCTTTCCCTGGTCAGGCCGATCGCGCCGAACACCTGAACGGCGTGGCGCATCAGGACGGCCTGGGCCTGACCGGCGCGGGCTTTGGCGACGATCGCCGCCCACGGGTCGCCGTCGCTGCCGGCGACCGCGTAGGCGTTGTCGAGTACCGACCGAGCGCCGGCCATGGCGACGTACGCTTCGGCGAGGCGGTGGCGGACCGCTTGAAACGAGCCGATAGGCCTGCCGAACTGGACCCGCGCGATCGCGTGCGCGAGCACCAATTCCAGCGCGGCCTCACACACTCCGAGGATCTCGGCCGCGAGCGCACGCCGTCCTGCCGCCACGGCACGATCCCAGGTCTTTCCGGCTGGGACCGCGCCGGTGCCCGCCGGGTACGACCCGGCCACCGTCCGCCAGTCCAGGTCGCTGTCAAAGCCCCGGATCGGGCTCTGCGACACCGTGAATTCGTCGGTTCGCACCACAAGGTACGCGACCGCGCCGCCGTCGAGTGTCACCGGGATCACGGCGTCCTGTGCATCGCCGAGGGGACCCAGGACCAACCCGCGCAGCGGCTCGTCGCGGGACAAACTGACCAACCCATCCACCGGATGCGGATAGATGACGGCCCGATGCTGGCCACCGGCCACCGCAGCTGGCATCTCGGTGAGCACCACGTCGTCGAGCGCGCGCGAGGTGGCCAGTGCCCGACCGTGTTCGCCGAACAGCGTCATGAGTGCAAAGGCGGGGTCCTCGGCCAGAACGTCGGCCCACCCCAAATTCGCCAGCAACGGTGCCAAGTCCTGCCCGGCGCGGCGCCGACTGAACATCTCACGCAGGGATTTGGTGATCTCGGCTCGGGTCGCAGCGTCGAAACCCGTTTCCGTGTTTACGTTCACGCGGTGGTCTCCTTGGGCAGTCCCAGCACCCGGTCGGCGATGATGCCGCGCTGCACCTCCGCGGAGCCACCCATGATCGTCGAGGCCCTGCTGTACCACCAGTCGTCACGCCAATGCGCGGCTGCAGGTTCGTCTCCGAACAGGAACTCGCAAGGCATCAGGTCGCGGGCCAGGTCGTGTAGCGCGGTCTCCGCGGTCGCCAACAGAATCTTGTCGACGCTGGCCTCGGGCCCCACGGCTTCACCTGCGGCAAGCCGGCGCACGGTTTGCGCGCTGCGCGCTTTGAGGGTGACGATGTCGGCGTAACACTGGCCGAGCCGGCGTACACCGCCGTCGGGCAGTTCGGCCAGGGTGTCCCGCAGGTCCCGCAGCTTGCGTGCAGCGACCGTCGCGCTCAGCCACGCGTACATCGCCCGCTCGAACTGCAACAAGAACATCGCGACCTGCCAACCCTGCCCCTCGGCCCCGACCAGCCGTGACGCGGGCACCACGACGTCGTCGAAGAACACCTCCGACAACTCGTTTTGGCCGCTGGCCAACGTGATCGGGCGGATGGAAATCCCCGGGGTATCGGTGTCGATCATGATCATCGTCAGCCCGCGGTGGCGACTCTCCAGGGTGCCGGTCCGCAGCAGAGCGATCAGGCGGCGGGCCGTAACCCCGTGGCTGGTCCAGATCTTCTGGCCGGACACGACGTAGGTGTCACCGTCTCGACGCGCGCGGCAGCGCAGTCCGGCGAGGTCACTGCCGGCGTCGGGCTCGGAGAACGACTGCGACCACCACTCCTCGCCTGCCAGGTAGGCCCGCAGGTATTCGGCCGCCAAGTCGGGGGCGAAATGCAACACAGCCGGCCCCAGCACCTCGAGCAGCATCTGTTGCTCGGGCACGTCGACTCCGGCGGCGCTGAGTTCGTCGTAGAGCACGGCGCGGTGTCGCTCGTCGCCACCGAAACCGCCGGCCGCCTGCGGCCAGCCGTACCTGCTCCAGCCACTGGCAAAGAGCTGCGCCATCAGCGCCGCGTGCTCGGCCATGTGATCTTCGGTCGTGGGATAGTGGGTGCCGCGCCACCGCTGCAGTGCCGGCTCGCCGCGGACGTAGCTGCGCACCGCCTGCCGGTAGGCCCACAGGTCGTCGGTGAAGATCTGCTGCTCGGTAACACTCGGCGAACCGGTCGTCATGAGGGCGACTCTGCTTTGGCTGCCCTGGCTTTCGCGCGCTCCAAGAAGTTGGTGATCAGCGCCTGATGTTCCACGGTTTCGAAGGAGTCGAACTCCTCGGACAGCGCGTACTCCAGCACACCCGCGACGGCGCGCTTGATGTGCATGTTCAACGCCCGCTTGGTGCTCTGCACGGCTTGGGGCGGCAGAGTGGCGATCCGCTGTGCGACCGCCAGCGCCTCCTCCAACAGGTCAGTATCAGGCACCACTCGGTTGGCCAGACCGAGCGCCACCGCCTGCTCGGCGGGTATCCGCTCGCTGGTGAGCAGATACTCCTTGGCGCGCAGCATGCTCATCAGCAACGGCCACGTCGGCGCTCCGCCATCGGCGGCGGTCAGACCGACACTGACATGCGGGTCGGAAATATAGGCACTTTCCGCGATGAGCACGATGTCGCTGAGCACCGCCAGATTGCAGCCCAATCCGACCGCCGGACCATTGACCGCGGCCACCACCGGCAACGGAAAGTCAACCATCTCCGTCAGCAGACGCCGGGCACCGTCGATCTCGCGGCGGCGCCGCGGCCGGTCACCCCATAACTCCACGAAATGCTCGAAGTCTCCGCCGGCACTGAAGGCGCGACCCGCCCCGGTCAGCACGACCGCACGGGCTTCGCCGTCTTGGGCAAGGTGACCCCACACCGACTGCAAAGCGCTGTGCAGCGCCTCGTTTGTGGCGTTTAACGCCTCCGGCCGGTTCAAGGTGACGACACGGACCGCGCCGCGCGACTCGATCAGCAACTCGGGCTCGAAAGGATTCTGCATTGACTCCCCATCACTCGCGCATCGCGCACCCCGGCACAGCATCTGGCGGCGCCTCTCCCGCATCGTAACCCATTCGTTGACGAGTTTGTCAACCAGTGTTGGCACCTCTGCCGCCACCTTGAATCTGGTCGCTGTAATGCCAGCTCACTGCCCTAGATCAGCTTCTTGACGGTTTTGTCAATTCGCTCTACCCTCAGCCAGACAACGTCTAACTCGAGGTGGAATCAAGCGTGGACAACTTCCCCAACGCCCCAATTTTCGATGCCGATCAGCACATGTACGAGACACCCGACGCGCTGACCAAGCACCTGCCCGAACGGTTCCGCAAGGCGGTGCAGTTCGTCCAGATCGGGCGGCACACCCGAATCTCCATCTTGGACAAGATCACCGACTTCATCCCCAACCCCACCTTTGACCGCGTCGCGGCCCCCGGAGCCCATGAGAAGTTTTACGCCGGAAACAACCCCGAGGGACTGAGCCTGCGGGAGATGACCGGAGAACCGATCGACTCGATCCCGGCCTTCCGCAACCCCGCCGCCCGGATCGACATGATGAACGCCCACGGCGTGGACGAAGCACTGGTCTACCCGACGCTGGCTAACCTCGTCGAGCACTCGGCCGCCGAGGACCCCGAACTCGTCGTCGCGATCATCCACGCCCTCAACCAGTGGATGCTCGAAACCTGGGGCTACACCTACGACAACCGGCTCTACATGACCCCGGTCATCACCGCAGCCCTCGTCGACGACGCGCGGCGCGAGCTGGCGTACGTCCTGGAAAACGGGGCCAAAGCGGTGCTGATGAAACCAGCACCAGTGAAGGGCTACCGAGGTTGGCGCTCGCCGGCTCTCCCCGAATTCGACCCGTTCTGGAGCGACGTCGAGCAAGCAGGCATACCCGTGGTGCTGCACGCAAGCCAACCCCCACTGGACAGCTACATCAAGCGGTGGGAACCGGCAGGCTCGGGCAGCTTCTTCGAAATGGGCGCCTTCCGCTGGATAGTGCTGGGCCACCGCGAAATCGCCGACATGCTGACCAGTCTCATCTGCCACGGCACCTTGACCCGCTTCCCGAAACTGCGGATCGCCAGCGTCGAGAACGGCAGCGCATGGATCCGCCAGCTGTTCGAGGACTTCGAGAGCATGTACGCCAAGATGCCCCAAGCCTTCGAAGAACACCCCCTGGAGGTGTTCCGCCGCAACATCTGGGTCAGTCCCTTCTGGGAAGGCTCCGTTGAAGACGTCGTCACCCGCGTCGGCTGGGACAGAGTGCTCTTTGGCTCCGATTACCCCCACCCCGAAGGGCTCGCCGAACCCAAGGACTACTACAGATACGCCGAAGGCATGGACGAACAGCGCACCCGAGACTTCATGGGAGACAATGCACGCCGACTCCTCGGCATCCCCATCCGCAACCCGCAACCCACCCGCACCCTCACAACCGCCTGATGTAAGTGGGCAAGTCGGTCGCCTCCTACAAGGGCTGGAACCTGCACGGGCCAATCTCCAATCCTTGTCGTGATTGACCCTCAACGGCAGCAACCCAGAAACGGAGACGTCACAGTGAAGCAGGTACTCGTTATCGGCGCGGCGGGAGATGTCGGACGGGGGGTGGCGGGCGCACTCGCGGCGACCGGCTGGCAAGTACTCGGCGCCGGACGTTCAGCGGAAAAGCTCCGCGACCTTAGTGACGAGGTCCGCCGACTGACTCCGGATGCTCAACTGACCACCCTTGTTGGCGATTTGGCGACCGAAACTAGTACCCGAGGCCTAGCCGACGACGCCCGCGCCGACCAACTCGACGCCGTGGTGACCACGATCGGCGCACCGTGGCCGGCGAGACCCCTCGCACAGTGCACCTTCGACGACATCGCTGAGTACTTTGATCGCTACTTGCGGTTACATTTCAATGCCGCGAAAGTGTTCCTGCCGCTGCTGAAGTCGAATGCGGTGTACCTGGCGGTCGGTGGAGGAATGGCCGATGCCGTGTTTCCCAATTTGGTGCCGCTATCGATGACCCAGGCGGCCCAACGATCCCTGATACGAGGCTTCGCCAAGGAATCCCGCGGATCCGGCGTGCATATCCGGGAGCTGATGATCGCCTCCCACGTCAACGGCCGATCGACGCGCGACGTCGCCGAGCCAGACTGGCTGACCGATCAGGAAATCGGATCCCGCGCGTTGGAAATCGTCTCTGACATCGATGCGTTTCCCGGAACAATCGTCACCATCTCCCCGCAAAATCGTGTGGCTCCCTAAGGAAAATCAGCTACACGCGCAACGCCAATGACCCGGTTGTCGAAATCGTTCCGCGACCCCACAGGAGCGGCGATCAGCGCGGGATTCACCGCTTAACCGATTCGACGAGTGGACTCGATGCGCGCGAAAGGGATTCTCATGAGATCGAAGGTGTACAGCTCGGCCGCCGAGGCCGTCGTGGACATCACCGACGGTGCCACCCTGGCCGTCGGAGGATTCGGCCTGTGCGGCATCCCAGACCGGCTGATCGAGGCGATCGCGCAGTCCTCCGCGACCAACCTCGAGGTCTTCTCCAACAACTGCGGGGTCGACGGTGTTGGGCTGGGCGTCCTGCTCTGCCTCGGCCGGATCCGACGCGTCACCGCCTCCTACGTTGGCGAGAACAAAGAGTTCGCCCGCCAATACCTCGCCGGCGAACTCGAAGTCGAATTGACCCCGCAGGGCACCCTGGCCGAACGCCTGCGAGCCGGTGGTGCGGGCATCCCCGCGTTCTTCACGCCGGCAGGTGTGGGCAGCCCCGTATCCGACGGCGGGCTCCCCTGGCGCTACGCCGAGGACGGATCGGTCGCGGTCGCCTCACCCCCCAAGGAGGTTCGCGAGTTCGCCGGCAAGCGCTATGTCCTGGAGGAGTCGATCAACGCCGACTTCGCGCTCGTGCACGCCCTGCGCGGTGACACCGACGGCAACCTCGTCTTCAACAAGACGGCGATGAACTTCAACCCACTGGCCGCGATGGCCGGACGCATCACCATCGCCCAAGTCGAAGAGCTGGTGGCACCAGGTGAGATCGACCCGGCCGCAGTGCATCTGGCCGGCGTCTTCGTCCAGCGCATCGTGCACACCGGACCACAGCACAAGAAGATCGAGAAACGCACCGTGCGCGGGCCGAAAGGACCGGCCCAATGACCGACTCGACCCCCACCGGGTGGAACCGCAACGAGATGGCCGCCCGCGCCGCGGCGGAAATGGTCGACGGCGAGTACGTCAACCTCGGTATCGGTCTACCCACGCTCATTCCAGGCCACCTCAGCGGCGACGTCAACGTCACCCTGCACTCCGAGAACGGCATCCTGGGGACCGGCCCGTATCCAGAACAGGACGACGTCGACCCCGATCTGATCAACGCGGGCAAAGAGACCGTGACGGTCAATCCCGGTGCAGCGTATTTCGATTCAGCGCTCTCATTCGGGATGATCCGCGGCGGCCACATCGACACCGCGGTGCTCGGCGGCATGCAAGTGTCCAAAAACGGCGACCTGGCCAACTGGATGGTGCCCGGCAAGATGGTCAAAGGCATGGGCGGGGCGATGGACCTGGTTCACGGTGCAGCCCGGGTCATCGTCGTCATGGAGCACACCGACCGAGCGGGCAACCCGAAAATCGTCGAGACCTGCACCCTGCCGCTCACCGGTCAAGGCGTCGTCAATCGCATCATCACCAACCTCTGCGTCATCGACGTACCCGGCGACGGCACCCTGGTGCTGCGCGAACTGGCGCCCGGCGTCACCGAGACCGACGTCATCGCCGCAACCGGCGCCGACCTCGTCATCGACATCACCTAACGCGCCGCTGTCAAATCAGCCGAGACGCTCAACGACATCCGCAACGCCTGCGTCTGGGCGACCTGGGGCCACCCGGGCAAAGGCATTGCGGTCAAGCCTAGTTCGTGTCACCAACGCGCGGCCCCGGCGTGAACCTCACCGGCAGCTCCCGAACGGCGAAAACCTCCCCTGCGTCCTCAAACATCTTCGCCTCGCCCGCCAGTTCGAAGTCAGGCAACCGCTGCAGCACCTGCGTCGTCATGACTTCGAACATCATCTTGGCGTAGTGCGAGCCCAAACACCGGTGCATACCCACCCCGAACGCCATGTGCTTCTTGGCATTCGGCCGGGACAGGTCCAGGTCATCGGGGTTGGCGAACATCACCGGGTCCCGGTTGGCGGCCGCCCACATCAGGATCGCACGATCACCCTGGCATAGCGGCTGGCCGAAGAACTCGGCATCACGGGAGACCGTGCGCGCCAGGCCCAGAGTCGGCGTGTACAACCGCAGTAGCTCGTCGACGGATTTCTTCACCAGGTCCGGGTCGGCGATGAACTGCTGCCGCAATTCGGTGTCCGTGCACAGCCGCAACAGCACGTTGCCGGTGAAGCCGCTGGTGGTATCCATGCCGCCCAACATCATCAGCACCGTGTACATGGTGACCTGGGTATCGTCGAGCGGCTTGCCATCGACGGTGCCACGCAGGATGTCGCTGAACAGGTCGTCACCAAGGCCCTCGGCGCGCCGTTGCTCCATGTGAGTGACGATCTCGCCGAACATCTCCATGCCAGCCACCCCGGCCTTCTCCGGGTCATGGGCGCGATCATGCACCATCGAGTGCACCCAACGCACCCACTGCGAGTGCCGCGATTCGTCAAACTTCAACAGTCGCAGGATCAGTCGCGCCGGCAGCGGCGTCGTCAACTCACCGACGAGATCGGCGTGGCCACGCTCGATGAAGGCGTCTATCGCCTCATTGGTCATCTCGATGGCAGCGTCGCGGAACCGCTCGGCGGACCCCGGAGAAAACCTTTTGAGAGTAACGTCGCGCAGCTTCTGCGTTTCCGGGGGGTCAGACTCGATCGGCAGGATCGGAAGGGGTAACTCGCTAGCAGGCACTGCGATCGAGGGGTAGGAATTGAACAGATCGTCGTTTCTGGCGGCCTCGAAAACCGAGGCATAGTCCACCAGCGCCCAGAAACCCTCATAGTGGTAGGAATGCGCGACCGTGCAACCCGACTCGCGCATTTCGCGAAACCTGCCGTGCGGATCCTCGCGAAACCCGGGCGAGTGGTGATCAAGGTCCACCTCGGCGCGCCAGCGTGGCTCGGACTCGGCTTTCGTGTCGGTCATCGGCATGAGTCCCATCGTTGGGCGATCTGCAAACGTCTGGCGGCACCGTCTCGCTGCATGCTAGCTTACCTCTTGACAGTTTTGTCAACTCCCTAAAGTGGCGTCCGACCGGCTGCGAAAAATATCGCATCGTTGCAGCTGATCGACGCTAGCGATGCTTGTTGACGTGGTTGTCAAATGGTTTTCGGGGGCACGCCTGCGGACGTCTATATTCAGGTGACCGCAGCTCACACAGTTGAGCCATACCACCCGCGATTGCTTTAAAAGCCAACAAGAGGAGCTGGGACATCGTGGCCGATGAAAGCACCGCTACAGCTCAGCTCATCGATCTGATTCACGACGTTCATTTCAATGATTTACCGGCCCAGGTTGTCCACGACACCAAGCGTCTTATTGCCGACACGGTGGGGTGCGCCCTCGGCGCTCGCCAGCACGCGGCGGCGCAGATGGCCGTGGAGGTTGCGGCTGAGATGGGCGGCCCGGGCGTGGGTGGCCCAGCCACGGTGGTAGGCACCAGGGTGACGGCTGCTCCCGCCGTGGCTGCCGCGGCCAATATGTATCTGGGGAACTACCTCGACGCCGATGACACCTACCTGAGTTTCAGCCACCCGGGGGTGGCGGCTGTCTTCCCTGGCCTGGCATTCGCGGAAAGCTCGGAATTATCGGGTGAAGCGCTGATCGCGGCAGTAGCCCTTGGATATGAAGTCGGTTGCCGGGTCGGCGGAGCGTTAGAGTTCATGCGTGTGACAGCAACTGGTGACATCGAGGCGGTACCGGGATGTCTGGGCTGGTACGGCTTCATCGTCGCCGGCGCGGTCGGCAAGCTGTTGGACTTCGCACCCGCCCAATACAACAACGCCTTCGGACTCGCGGGCTGGACAGCGCCGATCGAGACCGGACAATTCTTCGCGCCAGTCCTGCGACCCGGCAAGCACATGCTGAAGTACTCGCCCGTCAGCTCGATGGGCATCAACGGAGTGATGGCCGCGCAGCTCGCGCGCAAAGGTTTCGTAGGCGAACAGAACATCTTTGACGCCCCGGAAGAATTCTGGCGCGCGTTCGGGACCGTGGGCCTCAACCGGCAGCGCCTGCTCGACGGACTCGGGGAGACATGGCAGGTGTCACGAACCTCATTCAAACCCTACTCGGCATGCCGCTACGGCCATCCCGCAATATCCTTGTTCACCAGACTTATTCAGCGTCACGACCTCAAGCCCGACGATATCGATCGGGTAGTCGTTCGCACCTTCGAACGCGGCGTGGACTGGCTCGGACCCACCTACGCCCCCCAGACACCGTCGGATGTACAGTTCAGCATCCCGATGGCGCTGGGCGCTGCCGCTCACGGGTCCGACCTCGGGCCCTCCTGGCAGGACAACGAGAGCATCCACGACCCGCGATACCTCGCGTTCGCACGCAAGGTCGTCGTCGAAGGCCACCCCGACAGTGGCAAAGCCATCTTCGAGCAGATGCTGGCCGCAGGCCGCTTCACTCGCATCCCCAACGAGGTCGAGATCAGCGCCCGCGGAGAGCAATTCAGCGAAAGCTGCGAGTACGTATGGGGCGACCCGTGGTCGAACGACACCAGGATGACCGATGACCAGGTCAAGGACAAGTACCGCATCTACGCAGAAGCAGCCCTCTCGGCCGCCCAGGTCGAACAGTCACTCGACGTGTTGTTCACCCTCGAGGGCGTCACCAACGTAGCGAAGGAACTGGCGCCGCTGCTGCAGCAGGAGATCGCGTAAGCCCAACAAGCTAACCACTTTGGCGTTTTTGTCCGGCCACCTGACCGCTGGTAGAGACAACTGTCTAGTCCGTCGACTCCTTCGCGCCGGCTTTTCACAGTCTTTCGTTGCTTGCACAGCAACTGCCGATCGCACCGATAATGCGTGCTTCTGCCGGGATCGCCTCACTCCAGTTAACTTCCGAAGAACCGGTAGGGTCTGCTCGATCGAGCGGCTGACTGTGGGCCACTAGCCGCCGCGACCTGTAAAGCCACCTGTCAGGCATAGGCTTGCGACCGTTGACCCTGAGCGTTGGAAATCATATGTCGGCTGACGAACTTGATGCACTGCTGCGGGACCGCTTGGATCTGAGTCGAGCGGAGTTCATTTCGGCGCTTAAGACCCTGCCGCCCCGTGACCAAGCACACGCCACGTTGAACGCCGATGAGGCGAAGCTGCTCGACCGCGTGGGCTTCGTGGCCGTTCCCGGGGCATACGCCGAATCCGTAGCCGCACTGGTTGCCGATACCGCGCGGCTCATCGACACCTCTTACTCAGACGCCGAGGTCGCGGTGGGCCTTGGCGTCAGCGAATCCGTGGTTCGCCAAAGGCGCCGTGAGCGGACATTGTGGGCAATCGAGGTAGACGGCTTGTGGCTCTATCCAACTGCGCAGTTCATCCTCGTTGACGTCGAGGGAGGCTCGGCGTTGACACTGGTCCCCCACCTCGACCGGGTACTAGCGGTGCTGCCTCCCGATTTGCAGCCGACGGCCGTCGCGGGCTTCCTGATGACTCCCATGGACGCCTTACTCATCTCAGGACGTGGAACCACGGTCTTGGACTGGCTCATTAACGGCGGCGCGGTTGAGCCGGTGTTTGAGCTCATCGAGATCAGCTGGTGGGCGGCCAGCTAGGACCGGTCCTCGTCTGCAGCTGCAGCCGCAGCTAAAGCGTCTACTTCCGTTACGCGCACGGCGAACGTTGCGGGCCGCTAGGCCCGCGCACCGAGCCCCGGGCGGACCGATACCCGCTTGGGTTGCTGAATCGTGGAGCCCGGGTCCGCGATCGCTCCGCTGTCGGTCCAACTCCTTGCGGTCGCATGCGCTCCCGGTGCGTATGCTGGGGCGGTGATGTCACAATACCGCGACATCCCTGTGGAAAGCTGTTGCGGGAGCGCATCTTTCCCACACCGAGAGATCCGCGTAGCCGGAGGTGTTTCCCCGATGGCCGCATGCATCGACGTTCTGACCTCATGATTTTTCACTACTAGTAGCGATGACTATTTTGCTGTGGCCGTGAGTACTTGTTGAGTGCCCACCCGTCCGAGCCAAACTGACCCCGCCAAGGCGGAAAATTGGGCTCGCCACAGGGCCTTGGTCGGCGCGAAAATCCATGCCCTCCGGCACGAACGCGGCCTCACGCTAGAAGAGCTCGCCCATAGTTCCGGCGTGAGCCTAAATGTGATCCTCCATGTCGAGCACGGCCGCCGCGGCCTTCTGTTCGAGCGGCTGTACGACATCGCCAAAGCGCTAGGCGTCGAAGCCCGTGAGCTACTGCCGCCAGAAGAACCGACCCGTCCTCGGCGGCAGCGCAAGCAATAACTCCTCTTGCAAAATCAAAGGGCTGGTCGAGGCTGAAGAATTCGAATTATTCAGCAGGGACCAGACCTTCTAAAGGCAAGCTAGTGGATGAGCGGGGCGTTAAATCCTGACGACGTGCGTTTCCGAACTTTGGTAGGAAGTGATAATCCAACGTTATTAGAACCCAGAAATTTGCTGATAGTGCGAGCGGTCGGTCAATTTAAACCATCTATACCACCGAAACAATACGCATTTATTGGTCGGATTATAAATGCGGTTATCAATCTGCTTTCGGACTCGTTGTTCACTCGTTTAAAAACAAAATGTTCCATCACGGGTAACCCTCGCGGCTTCCGTACCACCGTCGTCCCGCTGCGCACCGCATACCGGTTCACATCGATCTTCGCTGCGTCTGAGGCCCTGGGCCGGCTGAACTACCACTCAACTAGGTTTAGATTGCATTTTGTAATCACTACTAGTAGTAATAAGTCATCCATCACACATAACAGTTGGAGTTGAGGTGCCTAAGAAGGACAAAGCATCATTACCAGCCATCAATCAATCGTCTTGCTCTCCGGTTGTCGCGTTCTTCGCTCACCGCTTGCAAGAGCTCACCGCGCGCCACCGTGTTCAGCGGGTCGATAAAAGGACAAAGCCCAGAAAACTTACCCCTCTCACTGTTCATCAGCTGCTCGCACAGCAGTCTCCTGCAATTGCGCCGTCACGGACTCAGATTTACCGCTTATACCGAGCCGAAGCTGCGCCCACTATCGTGATGGTCGATCAGCTAGCCCGTTTGTTTGGCGTCTCGCCGCGGTCTTTCCTGCCTGAGAAGGCAACCCGGCCTCCGTGCGATCACCCCGTTCGGTCGTGAGCGGTCCTCGACCAAGCCGGAAAGCCGCGCCGGCGTATAACTCAGCGCCGCGGCAAGTCGCTGCGCTGGCGCCCGGAGTAGGCGGCTGTTGGCTCGTTGAGACTCAAGGCAGCACCCATGTATGGGATCTCGACGCGATGACCTACACGCGTTCGCCTGGTCCCCGCAGTCGTTCGGGATCATTCGATTACGACAACCAACCCATGCCGATTACCTGTGTCGAGCGTTGGCCGCAGGTCGGATCCACCTCACTGGTCTACCTTGTCGATCCCCACGAACCCGACCGGACAGAGCACTGGCGGCTCTCCTCCCAGATCGTGTCTATCAGCGAGATCGCCTGCCCGCCAAACTCGTAACCCCGATTACCGGATGATGTGTTAGCCAGTGCCCTGCGGGTCTGGCCGCATCGCGAAACCGATCCCACGATCTTTAGGAGCACATGAACTCCCGGAACTATGACCCGCGGGCCGTAGATACATCGGTTGACTTGCCAGAGCGGCGCCGGCCTGTCACCGATGTGGCCGAATGGCTACGTGGTCTCGATCCTGGCGTTGGTCAGGCACTGCATGCCCTCGGGGAGTTGTTGATCGGGGTCGGTGACCATGCCGAAACTACCGAGACAGCAGAAGAATTCGCACTGCGCTGCTTGTGTGTCATCGACGGCGGCCAGTTGCTCGATGAACAAAGCGCGCTTAACGCGGTATCACGGCTAACGACCGCGTTGGTGTTAGCGCAATGGATCGAGGACCACGGGTCATCCTGCGAGATCGGCTCTGGTGAACACACACAGCCACCATCGTGGACCCAGACGAAGGTCGGTGGGCGAATCTACCGCCACCCTCAATGCCTCCAGGTTCACTTCCCCGCTGGAACAATCGCTGCGATCGGATGCGTCATTGGGATCGAAACGCGCGACAGTGTTTTGCGAGCACCAGAAGTCAGCGTGTGCACGCTGCAGCGAGATCAAGCCGCTGCCCGCGAGATTCTGGACCGGCTGACCGCTCGCGCCGCGGACTTCAACCCCTTTCGTGGTCGAGCAATCCGTGCGACCGCGGTCAAGGGCCTCAACTTCACGGTGATTGACCTGCCCGCCCTGGCAACCCGCGATCATGTGATCGTGCCAGAAACGGTCTGGACTGAAATCGATTTGGCGATCGCAGCAGTACGAGATCGCCACGAGCTCCTCAACGCCAGCGGCCTGGGGGCACGGCGCGGTGTCCTGCTGTGCGGCCCACCCGGCACTGGCAAGTCCGCGGTCAGCGCGGTAGTGGCGAAGGAAGTCGTCGGCGAGTTCACGGTCATCTACGTCGAGGCCAAGGCCGGCGTTCAACTGCTGACCGCCGTTGTCGAAGAAGCCCAACAACTCGGCGGCCCGGTACTGCTCATTCTCGAGGATGTCGATCTCTGGTGCCGAGACCGCGCGTCCGGTCCCGGCGCCGGACTGTCAGAATTACTCGGCGCCATGGATATTCGGCCCGAGTCACGAATCCTCACCCTCGCTTCTACTAACGACGCCGCAACCTTAGACAAAGCCGCGATACGAACCGGCCGCTTCGACTCTGTCATCGAGATCGGCTACCCCGACCGCAGCGCCTCCGCTCGCATCCTGACCGCGCTGCTCCGCGTTCTCCCCGGCGGCGGGGCCGTCGACAGCGGCACAGTTGCGGCCGCGCTACCCCAACACACCAGCGGAAGCGACATCCGCGAGCTTGTACGTCGGGCCGTACTCACCGGCGTTGAGCGACATGTCAGTACTGAGGCACTCCTCGCTGAAGTCGGACGCGGCCGCTACCGGGCTGAAACCCCGACTGGCACATACCTCTAACCAAAACCCGCGCGATACTGCACATTGAAGCGGCTGGACTAATTCACTACTAGTAGTATATTGGCTTTGAGCCTCGGGAGTGGCTTGACCAAAGAGCCGGCTCGACGGGTAATGGCCGGTCGCGCTGGAAGCGGAGCATGCCGCAAAAGAGTCGCCCCGACTTGCCCTCCCGGGGCTCACCGAAAGCCTGAGAACACTTCTGGGGCTGAACTTGAGCGGTGCGCGTCAACATGACGTAGCGCGAACATGGAACGCAACAGCAGTGTGGGTGATCCGATCGCACCGCAGGCCACGACGAACTCCTTGGCCAGCATCTCCTCGCCTGCAGGCAGATGCTTCTGAAACAGATCGGGTGTGCTACTAGTAGTAGCATACCTCGAGTGTGCTGGGTCGGCGTGGTCGGCGAGATTTACATTTGCAGCCGGAGCGTAATGCCTGTGCCTCCAAATAACTGCGGCTGACATCGACTGCGGTGCAGAGATTTCAAGGCCTGCCGATGCCAGCGTCGACTGATTCGGCCGTAGTCGCGACCCACCATTGGCGCATCGGGATCTGTGTTTAACGCGTCTGTGACCGCCGGTTGAACACGTGTGGTCTTTTCTCACTCTGGCGTTCGGCGTCTGATCGCTGACTCCTCGTTCGCCCGGTCTGGGTAGCCAGCGTTGCTTGCCGCTGACGGCTTCGGCGCAGCGGTATTCCCCATCCGTTGGCGAGCTTGCGCAAAGTCCCGTGGGAGACCTCGAAGTCCCGCTCCATGTCCGTCAGGCTGCGGTTTTTGGTTACGTACTCCGCATAAAACCGCTCCCGGGTGATAACTGACGTGGCGCGACGAGGTGGGTTGCGGCGCACGGGAATTCCGAGATTATGCGCTCGCCTGGCCAGGACTTGCCTGTCGACGCCCGCGTCGAGCGCCATGTCGGTTAGGCTGCGCTTGTTGACCATGTACTCCTGGTAGATCCAGGCCTCGGAAATGGGCGGCGTTACGCGGCGCTTGTGTATTCCGAGTTCGCTGGCTCTCGCGCGCAGTGTCCATGGACTGATGCCGACTTCGAGCGCGATGTCTTCCATGGTGCGTTCGTTGACGATGTACTCCCGGTACAGCCACTCGGCGTCCACGGGTTTCGGTAGCACCGAGACAAGATTGATGACAATGCCCTGCTCGACGGCCAGTTGTTTGACGACATCTGAATCGATGCCGAAATACTTTCCGATGGCGTAGAGCGACCATTTCTTCTGTTCGTGCAGTCGGGCGAGTTCAGCACCCGGTAGTCGAAGGCGTGCGCGGTCGAGGCGTGTGGGCTTCTTTGGCCGCTGTTGTCCTCGGCATACGGGTTGAGGCAGCGGCGACCTTTCCAGGAGGTGGCGAACTACCCTCGGCCGCACACCCATGCCTTCGGCAGCGCCACTGATCGATCGCGGTCCCGCGAGGATCGCTTGATGGAGTACTTCGATATTGAGCGCCTCGACGTCGGGTCCGGGCAGGTCGAGATCGGCGACCAATGATAGCGGCGGCGACCATGCGACGGGCTCATCAACGATCCTGTGCTGCTGGAGAAATCGTGATGCGATGGTGTCGAGCCGATCAGCAATTGGGGGTGCGAGCAATTCGATGGGTTCTAGGACATGGCCCGCCGGTTCAGGATTGCGTGCGGTGAAGGGGGACATGTCGGCGGGCAACATGCTGATCCGTTCGAACATCCAGTTCCGGACTCGTTGTCCAGTGTGGGCGCAGTCCAGGTTCCCGAAATCGGTCGACGCGAATATTTCCCGCCAATCGTTGTCTGGCAAGAGTTTTCGGTAGTCCAGACGCCGTCGCGTCGCATAGTCGATCGGGCTCGGGTGATCAGCCAGATGGTCGGCCAGCCTCGTCAGTGCTGTCGCGACGTTAGGCCACCACCCGTGGTCACGCAGGAGCAATCTGACACGAATCCAAGGGTTTTCAGCATGTTTGGCTGCTAATCGCGCGATCGCGAGGTTCTTTGCCATCTCGGGTTCGGAAGCGCGATTGCCCACCGCGAGCAGCAGCATGGCCAGGCCCGCTCGTGTGGCGCCGCGCCGCCCGGTCCTTCGGTCCGGGGGCAGCAGCCGAATCGCCCAGTCGCTCCACAGGCAGGTAGGGATACTGCGTAGGGCTGACGCATCTAGTTTACGTGACCATCGCGGTAACGGCTCCCACGCTCGGTATCGCAGTTGGTCCAACGGGCCCATTGAATCCCGAAGTGCCCGCACCGTTACCGCGTCGATGACGGGATTGCGGTTTCTCGTGGTCAAAGCCCCGTTGTAAACGCTGTTGCCGGCTTGGCGGCGCGTGGCCAGCAGTGGCTGCATCCGGGTGGCGGCCTCGTCCACGCTGCGACACAGCAGGACCTCAAGCGCGGAAGTGATTCCCACCGCGGCTATCAGCGCCGGCACCGTGCGACGCGTCTTCGGCGAGGCGCGCCACCGCCGGACCTCCACGCTGTCCCACACGGCGACGAGGTCGCTGCCCGGATGCAGCGACGTGATGACCGTGCGCTCACGCGGATCGATTGCCTCAGCAAACCGCATCGCCAACAGCCGCAGGTCCGCGAGGAACTGTTTCGTCGACGCCGGCATCGTTCCGTATAAGCCCGCAGCTACCGTCGCGTCGGAGAGAATGTTGGATAGCGCCGCCTGCGCTTTGAGGAACGGATGTCCTTTCGTCAGAGCACTGGTTGATGTTGCCGACAGAAGATGTCCACAACGACTTCCGTCCGGTGCAGTTGCACGACACAGTTCGGGAGCAGGGACGAGATCGCCCCTGAGCCAGCCGCGGCTGGTGCGTTGGGTATGTCCGCACGCCGGGCAGCTATCAGCGAGCAAGCGGAAATGCTTCTGGCAGGCAAACACCCACGGCAGTCGCCACTCCAGCTGCCAACGTCCGTGCGAATCGGCCACACACTCCGGACAGAATCGGAACCGGCGGAAGGGCCAGCTCATCTTCATCTGCCGTTGGGCGACATCGACGGTGCCTACCAGGCCGTCGAATCGCCGCCACGTCAACGCCTCGATGGAGGCGGCGTCAACACCCGTCGCCGCGGAGATGGATCGCAGTTCCGCTTCCGTGAGGTGTGCGGTGAGGTCCAGCCGACCCAGCGAGTGCGGCCTTGGCACGAGGCTCCGGGGAAGAATCACGCTGAGAAACTTGCCCCACTGAAGATCGAGGCACTGTGCCAGTGCCGCCAACCACGACTCGAGTGCCTCCCCGGGCACCGGCATGATACCCAGCGGGAGCGTTCGCGGACCCAGCCGCGCTCCCGACATCTCGACCGCCGTTGCCATAGAGATCAATCCGGGCGAGTTTGACGATCCCGGTGTGATGAGTGCGCTTGCGGAGCCATCAAGTCGCAGATGGACACCTGCAAAGCGTCGGCGATGTCAAAGAGTCGCTCGTAGAGCAGCCCGCGGCGGCCGAATTCCACGTCGATAAGCACGTTGCGTGTCACACCGGACCTCAGCGCGAGGGTTTCCTGCGTCATGCCCTGTTCAGTACGCACCCTGCGGATGTTGGCCCCGACGTGTAGTCGGGATTGCTCCCATTGCGCCACGCGTTCCGGAGTGTTCTGATTCGGACGAGTGGGCACCGCTTCAGTTATCGGCGAACCCCGCCCGATGTCTGCCCTACTAGTAGTACATTGACGTGGTGGTTGCTGACTGTGCCGGCGGTGCTGCGTTCAGCTGGCTCTGGCAGCGGGTCCGCTGTCGAACGGGGCTGACTGGTCGTTGTCATGTTGGAACTGTTGCCGAGTCGCCCTGCGCTACACCCGGCTGAAGCGCTGGACGGCTACCTCGAGCGGCTCGCCGAGGCGAACGGGCTCTCCACCGCGACCTTGCACAAGCTCATGCGTGAGGCGCTTGGCACAGACCCAATGGCGTTGGTGTTTTTGATGATCAAGCCTCAGCGCGCCGCCGTCGAAGCGATTGCCGATCTTGGCGGGGCTGACCGCGCGGCGCTCACTGCAGCCACGCTGGTGCGTTATGGCGACGGGCTGCCGCTCCATCTGGAGGGGCTTGATCCCAGCCGGCGGCACACGTACCGCAGCCTCGTCGCACAGGGCTGGTTCCCCCCGCATGGCTCCCAAGCCTGCCCCATATGCCTGGCACGTGACGGGATATGGAGGTTGGAGTGGCGGCTGCCTCTGGTCGCGGTATGCAGGATTCACGAGGTGGAACTGCTCACCCAATGCGCTGCGTGCCGACGGCGTTTCCGGATACGGAGGCACTCCCCCATGCGCCCGTCGGTAGGTCCAGACCAGCTGTGCGGCAACCCGATCGGACTTCAGCGCCACTGCGCGTGGCCGATCGTGAACCAAAGAACCCGACGTGCAGCACCGGCAGCAGTCGCCGCCGTGAACATGGTTGCGCTGGCGCTGGCGGGTCGGCGCGTCGACATGCTGGGCCGCGAAGTCGATCCTCGAATCTTTCTCGCCGAATTGCGGCACGTCGCGACGATGCTGCTCCACCTCCTTACTACCGCCCGCGATTCTGCATCACCCGAATGGTCACGCCTCATCCACAACGAATCCGCCTCACGTATGGCAGAACTGCGCAACCCCCGGTGGGGAATCAGTCCGCCCAGGAGCTCTGCATTACGCGGACACGTTCTCGCAGAAGCCAACGCCATCCTCGGTCAGTCCACACTCACCAACGCCGGAGCGCGCCTCGCGACATGGCTGGCGCCGATCTCGGGCGTCGCCAACGGACCGAATAACTGGCTGCTCAATCGCACCACCCGCACCGCGACGACCCACGAGTTGATCATTGCAGCCCTTTCGGGGCGACATCACGTTGGCCGCCGGCTCAACGGGATGAGGGTCCGGCAGCTGCCACCGATCTGCGCGGTCCCTCAACTGCTCGATCTCGAGCTGTTCGTCGAGTTCTTCGACGACATGCTTGGCGGCTATCAATGGACGGGCCGGCTCTACGTCTCGCTGTGCCTGGCGCGATCGGTCACCGCGGCACAGAACTGGCCGGCAGCCGCAACACAGCTCGGACTAGATCCAGCGATCGGCTGGCGAACGGCACGAGCCGCAAGCGGTCGAATGCGTGCGACACCGGCGGTATTCGCCGATGCGGTGCAGCGAACCCTGCGTGTGCTGCCGCGGGACCGCAACTTCCGTCAGCGTGAAACTCGCGTTGCGGCCCTCGCCTCCGACCCCAGTGCCTGGTTCGACCGCTGGCGCACATCATCTCGGCCCGATCGTCGCCCGGCATCGTTGCTGTATGCCATCACCTGGATGTGGTGTGAGCCGGCTCAGGGATGGCTCGGGGCAAGCCCTGCTTGGCAGAACTCCGTGACTGCGCGCGCAAAGGCTAGCTACCGCGAGTTTTCGGAGCGGCTCGCGCCCGCCGCTGAGGCAGGCCTGCGGTCACTGGTGCTCGACGAGCGCCCTGGCTGACCGGACCGGCGATTCTCGCTTCGTTTCAATGAGGGCGGGACGTCCTCGGCAGTAGATGATGTCTTAGCGGTCCGCGTCTTTGATCCTGCATTCTTCTTGACCGCCTTGAGGAGACCTTCTCGATCCATCATTTCGCGCCGCCTCAATTCAGCCCGATCACTGAGGGTCACTGCATCGAGGTGGGCGCGCACGATCCTGTGGGTGCCGTCGTCGGTCGCCGCGAGCGTCGCTTCGCAGATCAATTCTTTGAGATCTTGAAAGTAGCCTTGCGTGCGAAACCATATTTCGCCCGCAAGGTCTCGGTACAGCATCCCCGGCCTGCCCGCTGGTAGATGGGGAAGAAGTTGCTTCTCGATGTCTCGGATTACGCGCTGCCATGCGCGCTGCTCATCGGGTTCGTCTATCTCGTATTGGGTTACCAAGATTGTTTTCGACCTGCCCTGGATCTGCGGATCATTCAATAGCCCACCCCCTAATAGGTTGGCCCCAACCAACACAAGGCTCGCATTGGTTTCACCCAGGACGGTGTTGAGAAATTTGATGTGGTCAAGAACAGGACGCGTTCTGCCCCACTCGGTCCTCAGCAGATTGACATCATCGATCACCACCACTTGAGCCCGGTGACGGATGACCGCCTTGATCGCGCTCCTAGTGGTGGCATGGGCGGTGCTATCGCTGGGCAAGCGGTGAAAGTCCAAGACTTGTGATTCAAGCGCCTTCACCTGAGCGTCTTCTTGGAGGTTGAAAATCACTACTGGGCACAGGTCACATTCAACGTCCGGCGTCGGATACCACACCGGGTAGCCCCCGGCACCTACGCTAGCGTGTTCAGTCCAGCCGAGGTAGCACTGCCGTGCCCAGTTCATGACAAATGCGCTCTTGCCGATCGTGTTCGGCCCGGTGATGACCGCAATCTGCTTAGCGCCGGGCAGCGTTTCACTGTTGAATTCCACGATTGCGTTTAATCGCTTAGTTACCGCGTTGAATTGAGTGGTCTCGAAGTAACACTGACGAAGCCACCGCCTCAACTGCTTGATATGGGATCTGCGCGGCGTATCGCCGAGGGCGTTCCACTGCTTGAGTGTCAGCGGCGCCGGTTCGGCTGGTGGAGTAGAGATGCACCAGTCATGCCAGCAGCGAGAGTCCACGTGTAATCAGTCCTCGGTCAATAGGTCCGGCCACCGCGTACGGATCGATACATCGCGCGACACGGCCGTCGCGGTCGGATCGTCTATGTGTTTCTTCAGCGGATACTCATGGATGGCGCGTTGCGCTTCGTTGTGATCCCGGCGTGCTTGTTCAACGCGAAGTGTCGCCGCCACAACAGGATTCCAGTCCCCGGACGGTTTAGTGACCCGAGACAGCTCCGTTAATTCGTCGAGGATCTGGCGCGTCGCGGAATTTCTGTTGAGAACGGTGTTGCCGCCTCGATCACGGACCCGGCGGCAGGCGGTGGCGACGATGCGGGCAGTCATCGGGGCATCCGTGCACATAGCGCCGCGCCATAGCACAGGATCCACCCGGTCGGTCACGGGGTCGCGAAACCAGATACGCGACATATCGTGCGGATCGACGTGAAACGGTGCCGCACGATCGCCATCGCGGAAGTAACCGACAGGTACAGTTCGGTAGTCGTTGAGCACCGGCGAGTCGTAAACCAAGTTGGCGCACTCGACGCCCTGATGACTGATGGTCAGCCATTTCACGGGTAAGAATTGGTAAATCAGATCGGGTGTTTGCGGCACGTCGATTCGGCCCGTGGCCTCTGTACATGCATCCCACATCTCCAGTGGACACATCCTCGCTCCCGGCTCGCCGTCAAGGATCATGCCGGTGTGCCAGTCACGGTGATAGTCCAGCGCGACGAACCGCCGTAAGTGGTCTTGCAGCTGCTGAGCTGTCATCAACGGTTCTTTAGACACCAACCGCCCGCGTTCAGAAGTGTTGCGTCCCTTATAACCTGGGTACTGCTGCAGAGCTCGCTGCAACGTTTCATGCCAGCGTTCGACGTGAGGATTATCCGTTGGATGACCGCCACGGCTTAACAGCAAGTCAATCCCAAGGGTACGAAGCAGCGCCCGAAACAGCCTGCAAACAAAGATCGCGCCTTGATCGGCATGGATCGCGTCCGGACGTACCGAAGGAATATGGTGCGCACCCTGCAACGTCGTAAAATCTGGCGCGAACAGCTGGCGTCCAACACGTACTGAAATGTGAGACAAGTCGAGGTGCTCCGGCAAGCCGACCCATCGCCAATCAGTCATCGTGGTCCCCCGCACGACGGCAGAAAATGGACGACAGATGTCGTAGACCATCAGCCCAGCGTCTACGCCGTCAGCGCTTCGCGGTGTCACACGCAGCGCCACAACGACCCGCGTGCAGACATCTATCGCCGTCAAAATCTCGACGCTATAAGGCTTTCCGCTCAGCGGCGAATAGACCAAATTGTCCGCCCTCGTTGCGTCAATAGCGACCACCTGGCCGGGGCGGATGGCGGGAAAATGTTGCGTGCCCGATGTCTCCCGCAAACGGTTGCTGCGCTGAGCGCGCGGCGTCGCCCCTCGCTGCTTCCTTAGCTGTGAAATAAACTCGCCAGAGAGTCTCTGTGGGATCACGAGATCCTTGGCGCCGTCATCTTTGAGTCGCACAAGCGCCCGCCGATGGATCTCTGCGTCCGCTACCGTCGACTTATCACCGTCGAGGGCGTCGACCTCTTGCACAGCTGCTTCTCGATATCGCAGATCTATCAGATCCCACGACTTCCGGCCACGCAGGCTGCGACCGTCGATGAGCGCCCTTAGCCCACCGTCCTTCCATCCCCGCAGCCATTTCCTGATCGTGCTGGGATTCGTTGTGATGGCGCGTATCTCGCCATCCTGAACGCGCCGCTGGACAGCCCGGTCACGAACGAGTTCCTCTGCGAGAACGCTGGCCATGACCTCGCACCGCCGAGTTTCAGAAACCCCGAACCCGGGCCCGAACGGATATCGCGGCTCACCCTCGCGCGCAAGTTCACGATGACCTTCCCGGTAACCGGTAAAAATCTCTTGCACCACCTCCAAGCGGTCCAACGCCGTAGTCCTAGCATTCTCATCAATGGCATCCCAGAGGGGTCGCAGCGCATCGGCCATCGGTGCAACTTCGCCCGCCCGAACTTCACGCACCGCAATCACGTCTAAGTACCCGATGACCTCAAGACCGCCGAAGGCGTCCCTGATCGTCCACCCCGACACCCCGATCGACACCACCACCCCCGTGCCTCGGCCCGTGAGTACGCGTGCCCCCTCGCTAAGGGCCGTACGCCCATCAGACATCCCACAACTCCTCATCCACAGCGACAAAAGAATCGTCATCAATCGGCGCCATGAGGTCGACGCTGAGCGCGCCGAGCCAAATAAGGTGCCATACAACCGATTTCAGCTCACCTGAGCCGTCATCAAACGCAAATAAGTCTTTAAGAGAGATACCATCGGCGCCGGCAACACGTCGGATCAGGCCAATCTGCCGGGGCAGCCAATCGGGACGTCGCCTGAAACCGTGCAGCCACAATAGGTTCAAGCGTTCAACCGTGGCTAGTCCATTGAAGACCTCATACCGCCAGCCGACCGTCTCACAACATTTACGCGTAACCTCGGCCTGAAACGAAAAGGTCTCGTCCTGCTCGTCAAGCCGCCGAGCATCCCAGACAGTGACGTCGTCCTCAGCCGAGAGACTGAGCAAGTCCGGCGTGTGACGGCCTGGCGTCGGTCCACCCCACGACAGTCGAAATGGCTGTGAGACCAGCCAACTGACGCGCGGATCGCGATCACATTTACGCAGTAGATCGTGCTCGAGACCGGACTCCAACCAGACGTGGTCATCGTTGCTCATCGAGAACGCCGACACCGGAATGTGCCGCGCGTGCCACGAGGCACGAGTTTCACGGACGGGTTGCAGCGAACGCAGCGGCGGACTGTTGCGCGCTTGCCAGTCCCAGATCACCTCTTCGCGGACCCCCGACCGGAACGTCCACCTGACTGCGCCAACGGCTTCTAGCTGAAAAACTTCCGCGCCTCGCCGACTCGCTGCAACAGGCCTCGAATCTCCGCCGCTACCAAAGTGGTCGGAGCCGAACGATATCCCGCCTCGAGGAGACGCATAGGGGCGCCGACCTGCACCAGATCGACCACCGCTCCCCGGACTATTTGCGCGAGACGCCCTAGCGGCCACATCCGCGCCGATGACCGGCGGTGGACACGCATAAACGGTAACAACGCCGGCACACCGACACAAGACATCAACTTGACATAATGTTGCCGGTGGCTCCGATATCGGAGCCAAAACACTCATTCGTGCGGCTTTGACACCTGCCCTACGACTCCCGAAGGCTGGCAAAATCGCAGGTGATGACGGGTGCAGCAATGCTCTAGCGGCTAGATAATCTGGCAGAGCCTATTCGCTAATCTTCGTTGCATCTCGACAGCAGTACAGAATCACCGCGCCATGTTGGCAAAACGCGATAGGTGCAGCTGGTGCGCGACGGTGACGGTCTTTGTCGGGCCGTTGCGGTGTTTGGCCAGAATGAAATCCGCCTCTCCCCCGCGCGGGTCGTCGCGCTCGAAGGCGTCCGGCCGGTTCAGCAGGATCACCATGTCGGCATCTTGCTCCAATGATCCCGATTCCCGAAGGTCCGACAGCATTGGCTTCTTGTCGGTGCGCTGCTCGGGACCGCGGTTGAGCTGGCTGATCGCGACCACGGGGACCTCGATCTCCTTGGCCAAAAGCTTGAGATGCCTTGAGAATTCGGACACCTCCACCTGCCTCGACTCATGCTTCTTGCCCGACGTCATCAGCTGCAGGTAGTCGACCACCACCAGCTTCAAGTCGGCTTTCTGCTTGAGCCGACGCGCCTTGGCGCGGATCTCCATCATCGTCAAATTGGGCGAGTCGTCGATATACAGGGGCGCCTCGCTGATTTCGCTCATCCGCCGCGCCAGCCGGGTCCAGTCGTCGTCGCTCATCCGGCCCGAGCGCATGTCGGCGAGCTTGATCTTCGCCTCGGCCGAGAGCAGCCGCATCACGATCTCGGACTTGCTCATTTCCAGCGAGAAGATGACGCTGGCCATCCGGTGCTTGATCGAGCACGACCGCATGAAATCGAGACCGAGGGTGGAATTGTGCGTCGGGATCATCGCCCTACTGGCCAGGTAGAGGTGGCTGTCGTTGTCCACTTCGACGCACCGCACCGGAACTGTCTCGACTCGGCGGACGTCGACGATGAAGCGTGAGCCAGAGCGCACGGTGCCAGTGGCGGCTCGACGCTCCTTGTGCAGGATAGCTTTTCGCTGCAAAGCGAACACTTCGTCGTCCGTGGAGAACGTCAAGGTGTAGGCGATGCTGGACGACTCCCGACGGCCACGGACGCGCTTGGTCGAGGTTTGGCAGCGGTAGCCGAGGCTGACGATGAGTTCGGCGGCATCGGATGCCAGCCGATGGTTGGTGACCGAGAACTGGACCGCCCCGCCCGCCGTCACCGTTCCGTCGGTGTCAAGCAACCCGGCGAGCAGCGCCCGTCGTTGTGCCTCGGAACCCCGCAGGTACTCCAACGGAATGTGCTTGTTCCCGAGCACGCCGAGGGTGCGCAGCCGCGCCTGCAGTGTCCCCACCACGCCATCCGCTTCGATCCGCATGATGAGTTCAGGATCGGCCGTGGTGATCTGGGCTGCGGCACTGGTGCCGTCCCCGAGCCAGGCACCGAGAGTGTATGGCGGGATCAACAATTCGTGCTCGGGTAGGTCAAGCGCGCGCGCGTTCACCACACTGTGGTTCAGTCGCCGGTCTAGCGTGTCACAGCGCAGGGTTCCAGCGATCTCAGCCGTCGTTCGCACCGCCGCAAAGGTGCGCTGATTCTTGGAGCGGTTGTAACCCACCGCCGCAGCCTGCGCCGACTTCCGCGACGCACGTGTTTCGGTCAGCCACTGATGCTCGGCATCGGCGACGATCACCGTCCCGTCCGAAAACTCCACTTCGTAGCAGGGCCGGCCCAGCATCACATCGGTGGTGGCCACCACCCGCGTCGGCCGCCCGTCGGCGCCGATCAACTCGTCACCGACGGCGATGTCACCCATCGTCGTCCAGCCGGTTGGGGTGGGCAGCGGCGTATCCAAGGCGAGCGCCTTCCCCACTCCAGGCCTCGCAGCCACAATGATCATCTGTCCGGGGTGCAGACCGTTGGTCACCTCGTCGAGCTCGGTGAATCCGGTCGGCACGCCGCGCGAGATGCCGCCGTTCGAGGCAATCGCGTCGATCTCGTCCATTGTCGGCTGTAGCAGGTCCTCGAGCGGAACGAAGTCCTCCGACAGCCGCCGCTCGGCCACGTCGTAGATCTCCGCCTGCGCGCGATCGACCACCTCGGCCACGTCGGCGCCCTCGGCACCCGCGTAGCCGTACTGCACGACCCGCGTCCCGGCCTCCACCAGCCGGCGCAGCAGCGCCTTCTCGGCGACGATGCCGGCGTAGTAGCCCGCGTTGGCGGCGGTGGGCACGGTCGAGATCAGCGTGTGCAGATAGGGCGCACCGCCGATGCGGCGCAGCATCCCGCGGCGGTCCAGTTCCGCGGCCACCGTCACCGCGTCGGCCGGCTCGCCGCGGCCATAGAGGTCCAGGATCGCGTCGTAGACGTTCTGGTGCGCGGGGCGATAGAAGTCACCGGGCCGCAGCCGTTCCAGCACGTCGGCGATGGCGTCCTTGCTCAGCAGCATGCCGCCCAGCACCGCCTGCTCGGCCGCGAGGTCCTGCGGTGGCTGACGTCCGAAGTCCTCACTCGGCGGCGGCGAATCCATGCCCGACGCGAGGTCATCGACGACCGCCATGGATCCCTCCTCCCTTACCACGCACCCGAACGTACATTCGAAAACCGCTCTCGTCAGCGTAAGTCAAGGAGCCGACACCTTCACCGCGCAGCATTCGTACGCCTCGCGACGGGACGACGTTAGACGTTGCTGGCTAGGAGGTGAAAGGGGTGCTGTTCATGAACTTGTGCATGGTGTGTGCATATCCTTCAACACCCGTGTTGAGTGGGGTGTGGAGAACCTGTGTATCAATTCAAGGAGCTTCGACATCGCTGCTGTTAAGGGCCATGTAACGGCATGAATTTCGTGTGGACAAGAATCTCTACGGCGTGTCGTCGCAGGTTACTGCGCCGGGCGTGTTGGCTTTCAGCCATATTTTCGTAGCGTTACGGCAGGGTAAATGAGGTCCCCGGGACACCCCGCGGCGATAGTTCGCTAGCGCGCGCGTCCGCGACCGCCCGCGCTGGGACCCGAAAACATGCGCGCAGCGCAACTGAACCCGGCGGCGGCCGATGACGGCCGCCGCCGGGTCAGAGCAAACGTGGGAGGCTTAGCTCTCCGCGACAACCTCGAGGGCGACCTCGACGTCGACCTCGGGATGCAGGTGCACCGACACCGGGTGGGTGCCGACGGCCTTGATGTGCGACTTGGGCAGCCGGACGATTCGTTTGTCGAGGTTCGGCCCGCCGGCCTTCTTGATGGCCGCGACGACGTCCCCGGAGGTCACCGAGCCGAACAGCTTTCCGGAGTCGGCCGCCGTCCGCACCGGCAGCTGGACGGGGCCCAGCGCCTCGATCGCCGTCTTGAGTTCGTTGGCGTGCCCGAGGTCGCGCACCGCCTTGTTCTCGCGGGAGCGGCGGATCTCGTCGGCCTGCTTCTGCGCACCGCGCGAGGCGACGATCGCCAGACCGCGCGGGAGCAGGAAGTTGCGGCCATAGCCGTCCTTGACCTCGACCGTGTCGCCGACGGTACCGAGATGGTCGACGTCGGCCGTCAGAATCAGCTTCATCTTTTCGTACTTTCGCTCGAGCGTCGGCGGTTATCGCGCCGAGGAGGTGAAGGGCAGCAGCGCCACCTCGCGGGCATTCTTCACCGCGATCGCGACGTCGCGTTGGTGCTGCACGCAGTTCCCGGTGACGCGACGCGCACGAATCTTGCCGCGCTCACTGATGTAGGTGCGCAGCAGCGCGGTGTCCTTGTAATCGATCGCTTGGCCCTTCTTCGCGCAGAAGACACACTTTCGCGTCTTGACGGGCTTTTCCGGAGCGGGACGTCGCTTGCTGGACTTGGCCATGACTGTCTTTCTTTTCGTTCTTACTGTTGAAGTTCTTTTAGAACGGCGGTTCGTCGTCGCCGCCGCCGAAGGACCCGGATGCCGGGGCGCTGCCCCACGGGTCGTCGGCGGGTGCGCTACTCGCCGGGGGTGCCGATCCCTGCCGGGACCCGCCTCCGCCGCCGAAGCCGCCACCCCCGCCACCGCCGCCGCTGCGGCTGGCCTTATTGACCTTGGCCGTGGCGTACCGCAGCGAGGGCCCGATCTCGTCGACCTCGACCTCGACCACGGTGCGCTTCTCGCCTTCGCGCGTCTCGAAGGACCGCTGCTTGAGCCGGCCGGTGACGATCACTCGCGCGCCACGGGTGAGGCTCTCGGCGACGTTCTCGGCGGCCTCGCGCCAGATGTTGCACCGCAGGAACAGTGCCTCGCCGTCTTTCCATTCCGAACTCTGGCGGTCAAAGATCCGGGGTGTCGACGCCACGGTGAAATTCGCGACGGCGGCACCGGACGGGGTGAACCGCAGTTCGGGGTCGGCGGTCAGGTTTCCGACAACGGTGATAGTGGTGTCACCAGCCACAATTTCCTCCTCGTTCCGCCCTGCTGCTCGCTTCTCCGACGGTGAATGGCACGTGTCCTCGCTGAGCCTACGCAAATCCACCGACGGTGGGCCCACGACTCGGCCACGGGGTGTTAGTGCTTGTCGGTCCGCATCACCTTGGTGCGCAAGACCGACTCGTTGAGGCTCAGCTGGCGGTCGAGCTCGGAGACCGTTGCCGGCTCCGCCTTCAGGTCGACGACAACATAGATGCCTTCGGCGTGCTTGGCGATCTCGTAGGCCAGCCGGCGCTTACCCCAGATGTCGACCTTTTCGACGGTTCCGCCGTCTTTGCGGACGACGTTGAGGAACGTCTCCAACGACGGAGCGACAGTGCGCTCGTCGAGCGTGGGGTCAAGAATGACCATGATTTCGTATGGACGCATGGAAACCTCACCACCTCCTCTGGTCTGCACGGCCACGGTCGATCCGTGGCAGGAGGGTCGCCTGCGTCGGCAACCGCACCAGGCTACCCGACGGGCGGGGTGGCCTCCAAAATCGCGGCGGATCGGTGCGCTGGAGCAATCCGGCTACTGCCGGGCGTCCAAGTATTCGGTGGCCCGGTCCACCGTCGGCTGATCGGCCTTCGCGAGGGAACCCGAGTCGAACGGTGGCTGCGGGTCGTATTCGATGAGCAGCTGGGCGGCCTGCGCCGCCTGTCGATCGACGAGGAGCTCGACCAGCCGCAACGCCATGTCGATGCCGCTGGAGACGCCCGCGGCGGTGATGATCCGCCGCGGCAAATGCTCGACGACCCGGTCCGGCACGTAATGCGCGCCCAGGCCGTTGAGCAGGTCCCCGGCCCGCCAATGCGTCGTGGCGGTGAGCCCGTCGAGCAGGCCCGCGGCGGCCAACAGCAGCGCACCGGTGCACACCGACGTGGTGAACGTCGTAGTCGGGTGCACGGCTTGCAGCCAGGCCCGGATGGTGTCGTCGTGAATCAGCTGCCGCGTGCCGATCCCGCCGGGAACCAGCACCACGTCCGGCGAGGTGACCTCGTCGAACCTGGCGTCGCAGCTCAGCCCGAGCATCCCGTTTTCCGTACGCACCTCGCCCTGGCGGTGACCGACGAACACCACCTCGATCGAGGGGACGCGTTGCAGCACTTCGTACGGGCCGACCGCGTCGAGGGCGGTCACCCGGGGAAACAACGGGACGGCCACCAGCGTCATGGCGCGGCGGGCTCGGCTTCGGGGACCGGCGTCCGGCGCGCGCCGGACGGTCGCAGCCAGTCCGGCAGCCAACCGGGCGGCGCGTCGGCAGCCCGGTCGAAGGGGCCGCCCGGCGGGTCGTCCGCCCGGCCGCCCCAGCGCACCAAATCCTCGTCGGGCCGGTAGATCTGGCGGATCACCAGCGCGCACAGCGCGATGACGGCGACGTCGCGCAGCAACACGGTTGTGGTGAAGAACTGCTCCGGCAGCGACCGGTTCGGGTTCCCGTAGAGGTAGTACATCCGCGGCACCCACACCACCGCGTCGATGGTCATCCACGCCAGCAGGATCCGGCGATGCGGCAAAGCCAGCACCGCCAGGGGCACCAGCCACAGGGAGAACTGCGGGCTCCATACCTTGTTGGTCAACAGGAAAACCGCCACCACCAAGAACACCAGCTGCGCCAGCCGCGGCCGCTTCGGGGCGGTCAGCGCCATGTATGCGATTGCCGCACAACCGGTTACAAACAGCACCGTGACCACCGCGTTGAGCACGGTGGGCGGCTGCCAGAACCCGAGCCCGGAATCGAATCCGCGCCAACCGGTGAACGACTTCACCACGTTGTACACCGAATCCATGTCGTCGCCGCGGCGGGTGTTGAGCCGGAAGAATTCCGACCACCCCCGCGGAAACAGCACCAGGACGGGCAGATTCACCAACAACCACGTCGCCGCGGCCGCCACCGCGGTGCGGCTCAGCGCGCGAACGCGCCCGGTGCGGAGCGCCAGGATCACCATCGGGCCAAGGAACAACAGCGGATACAGCTTGGCCGCGGCGCCCAACCCGATCAGCACACCGGCCAGCACCGGTTTGCGCCGTGCCCACGCCAGCAGCCCCGCCATGGCGAATCCCGTGGCCAGCGCGTCGAAGTTGGTGAAGATCTGGAAGATCACCAGCGGCGAGGCGGCCACCAGGGCCGCATCCCAGATCCGGCGGCCCGCCAGACCGGCGGTGGCCCAGATGGTGGCCAGCCACGCCAGCGCCAGGCCGAACGCCGCGACGTCGAAGAACATCACCACCTCGGCGACCACGGGAAGCGGGGCCAGCTTGCTCAGCGCGGTGTAGGTCTTGGCCAGCGCCATCGACACGTACTGATACATCCCGGTCAGCACGGGATACTCCATGTATCGCACCGCGGGACGACCGTCGTAGCGCGTCTGCGGCGTGCCGCTGCCGTCGGTCTCGATCCAGCTCGACTTGTACGGAAACTTGCCCTGGCTCAACAACTCCGCGCCGTAGAGCGGGACGGTATCGGAGTAACACAACTCGTAGTAGGCGCGTTGGTTCTCCCAGTTCGCCACCCGCTGGTCACCTGTGCCGGTGCCGGTGCTCTGCAGGCAGGCCGCCTTCGTCGACCAGCCCAGCGCCAGGAACACCAGGCCGATCAGGAACATGACCCGCAGCGGCGTCATCACCCGGGTGCGGCCGATCAGTGCGTGCCTGCCCACCGGCCCCCCGATGACCTCCGCCAGCGCGGCACCCAACGAGTCGGTGCGGCTAGGACAGTCGCGGTTGTCGACGCTGCGCAGATCGGCGGCCAGCGGCTGCGGGGAAATGGTGGCGGTCTGCCGCTGAGCCTCGGTCACGGTGGCGGCTGGCCGGGGGGCGGGGCTTGCGGCCCGCCCGGCGGGACGCCCGGCTCGGGGCCCCCGCCGGGTGGCGGTGGCGCGTTGGTGATCGTCGTGGGCGGGCCGACCGGGATGGTGATTCCGGGCGCCACCTCGATGGTGGGCTGGATGACGGTCACCGAGGGCTGCGGCGGCGGGGGCGGCGGCGCCGGGACGCCCGCGTAGCCGCCGATCTCGGTCGGCTTGGGGAAGGATTCTTGGGGGGTGTCCTTCAGGGCGCCGTCCATGGTCGACTTCCAAATGTCCGACGGCAGGCCAGAGCCGTAAACCGGTGCGCCCGAAGCGGTTACCAGGGGGACGTCACCCTTCGCGGTGCCCACCCACACCGCCGTCGCCAACGACGGTGTGTATCCGACCATCCAGGCGTCCTTGTCGGCGGTGGTGTCACCCAGCTGCGTGGTGCCCGTCTTGGCCGCGGATGGCCGGCCGCCGGCCAGGGCGTGGCCCCGCGAATAGCTGGCGATCGGCTCCATGGCCGCGGTCACATTGTCGGCCACGGCCTTCGGGATGCGCTGCTCGCCGTTGTTCTCGGATTTGCTCGCGTCGAAGAGCACCTGGCCGTCGGAGTTGACGACCTTCTGCACGAAGTGCGGCCGGTGGTAGACGCCGGAGGCGGCCAGCGTGGCGTACGCGGAGGCCATGTCGATCACCCGGGTCTGGTACTGCCCCAACACGATTCCGTTGTTGGGCGGTCCACCCTTGCCGTCTTCGGACAGCGTGTGGTCCACGCCGGGGAAACTGGTCGCGACGCCGGCCTGGTGCGCGGCGTCCGCGACGGCCTGCGGTCCGCCCTTGAGCTTGAGCATCAGCCGGTAATAGGAGGTGTTCAACGATTGCTTGAGCGCCTGGGCGATGTTGCATGTCCCGCAGCTCTCGCCGTCGACGTTGGTGATCTTGATGCCGTCGACCGTCAGCGGGGAACTGTCGACCTGGTAACCCAGACCGATCCCCTGCTCGAGCGCGGCGACCAGCGCGAAAACCTTGAACGACGAACCGGTCTGCAGCCCGGCCTGCGCGAAGTCGAAACCGTTGGCGTCCGCGCCGCCGTAGTAGGCGCGAATCGCCCCGTCGTGCGGGTCGATGGACACCACCGCCGACCGCATGTCGGGGTCTTGCCCGTCAAGGTATTTCGACACCGCCTTTTCGGCCGCCTGCTGGGCCTTGGGGTCGATGGTCGTGGTGACCTGCAGGCCCTGGGTGTTCAGGGTCCGCTCGTCGATGTTGAACAGCTCCATCAACTCTTTGGTCACCTGGCGCTCGATCAGGCCGTTGGGCCCCGTCGTCTGGTTCTCGGCACGCGCCTGGTCGGGCGGCACGGTCTGTGGGAACTCCTGCGCGG
Organism: Mycobacterium europaeum; assembly: GCF_034555895.2. Taxonomy (NCBI): domain Bacteria; kingdom Bacillati; phylum Actinomycetota; class Actinomycetes; order Mycobacteriales; family Mycobacteriaceae; genus Mycobacterium; species Mycobacterium europaeum. The sequence continues at coordinate 4,779,010 of NZ_CP157315.1, read as the reverse complement.
CACGGTCGCCGGGTGACAGGGCCTTGGTCTCCACCATGCCGTCGAGCACCCAGTTCCACCGGGCCCGGGCGCCCTGCGGATCGATGGCGGGGTCCAGCGCGGACGGCCGCCGGATCAGCGCCGCCAGCAGCGCCCCCTCCGAGACGGTGAGCTGCTCGACGGGCTTGTTGAAGTACGCCTTGGCGGCGGCGGAGATCCCGTAGGCGCCGCGGCCGAAGTAGATGATGTTCAGGTAGGCCTGCAGCACATCGTCTTTCGACCACTCCCCCGACATCTTGGTGGCGATGACGAGTTCTTTGGCCTTGCGCATCAGACCGCTGAGGCCGTGCTGAGCAGACCCCACCAGCGCGTTCTTCACGTATTGCTGGGTGATCGTCGAGCCGCCCTGCAGGTCACCGTTGCCGAACAGGTTGTTGTCCACCGCCCGCGCGAAGCCGCTGAAGTCGAAACCCGGGTTCGAATAGAAGTTGCGGTCCTCGGCGGCGATCACCGCCTGGCGCACGTGCACCGGAACCTGGTTGATGTTGACATCAACCCGATTGCCTTCGGGAGGAATGATTTTGGCGATCTCGGACCCGTCGCTGGCCAGGATGGTGGAGACCTGGTTGGTACGCAGGTCACCCGGCTTGGGGATGTCGACGATGAAGTACGCCATCGCGAACGTGACGATCGGCAGGAGCACCAGCACCGCCGCCGACAGGTAGGCCGCCCGCCGCACCCACAACCAGTTGACCTGCTGGGTCCAGTGCACGTCGCCCCGCCGCCGGGGGCCGAAGCCGTCCGGGCCGCCGGGTCGTCCCCGCCGCCCGGGTGGCGGCGGTGGGCCTTCCGGCGGGCGCCCTCCCCCGGCCGGCCGGTCGCGACGCGGCGGCGTCCGGCTGTCCAGTGCGGCCTTGACCTCCTCCAGCGCATCCCGTTGCGGGGGCGCCGACGAAGGACCGTCCATTGCGGCCCTGACCTGGTCGATGCTGGGATCGGGCCGCCGGGGCGACCGGTCGTCGACGACCGGCGGCAGGATCGTCGTCAGCCGGTCGTCGGGAGGAACCCCACGGCGGTGACCGGGCGCCGCCTGCGCGTCACGCGGGCGGTCGCCGGTTCCGTGTCTGCCCACACGCTCAGTCGCCGGCCCGTCCGCGTCGCCGGATGACTGGTGGTGGGGTCCGCCGTTATTCAATGGCCGTTCGCGCGCCGTTACGCGCCGTCCGCGTACTCCTGGTGCCCTTGGGTGGGCGCGCCGCGCCGAGCACGTACGACTTGACCAGGTGATTCCACTCGCAGGTCCGGCATACCTCCACCACGTGGACGGCGAACTCCTCGAACCGGGTGGCCAGCAGGACCAACTCTTCGGCCGTGCGCGCCGAGCCCGAGACCGGGCCCAGATGTTCGCCGAACACCCATGACACCAGCGTCAGCTGCTCCTTGCGGCAGATCGGGCACATGACCTGGCTCGGTTTCCCGTGAAACTTGGCGGCGCGCAGCAGATAAGGGTTCGCGTCACACACTTCGGACACGCCGGTGCGGCCCGAGTACACCTCGGCCAGCAGGGCCCGCCGCCGGAGCGCGTAGTCCACCACTTGTCGCTGCAGTCGCACGCCCCCCAGCGTACGTCGCGATCGGCGAACGCCGATACGCAACCAAACCGTGGCGGACCGCACCGTTGACCGGGGCGCCGCTTTCCCCGCCTGAACCGGGACCGGACTTTACGATCATCCCCGTGGCGAAATGGCTCGGGACATCGCTCGGCGGGCGGCCGACACCGAACACCCGCGCGACGGACACCAATCGGCAAGACGCCTGCAAAATCCTCGATGACGCGCTGAACGACGGCCAGCTCTCAATGGAGGAACACCGGGGACGGGTCAGCGCGGCCACCAATGCGGTCACTCTCGGCGACCTGCAGGCCCTGGTGACCGACCTGCAGACCGACAGCTCCGCGCTGCCGACGCCGGCTGTCAAAGGCCCACGGGTGCCACCGAAGCTGGGCGGCTGGGGCTCGCTCGCCGTCGCCTTCGTCGTGTCGGTGCTGCTGGGCGTCGGTATCGGGTGGGGCCTGTACGGCAACACCCAGTCGCCACTGGACTTCACCAGCGACCCCGGAGCCAAGCCCGACGGAGTGGGCCCCGTCGTGCTGACCCCGCCCACCCAGCTGCATTCGGTGGGCGGGCTCACCGGGCTGCTCGAGCAAACTCGCAAACGGTTCGGCGACGCCATGGGGTACCGGCTGGTGATCTACCCGACGTACGCCGTGCTCGACCGGCCGGATCCCTCCGACGATCGCCGCGTGCTGGCCTACACCTACCGCGGCGGCTGGGGCGATCCGACCAGTTCGGCCAAGAGTTCCGTGGACGGTCCCGTTCCGGTGGACTTGAGTAGGTTCGACGTGACCGCGACGGTGGGCATCATGCGGGGCGCCCCGCAGACCCTGCACATGAAGCCGGCGGACGTCAAGACCGAGTACCTGATCATCGAACCGGCGAAGGACCCGACCACCCCGGGCGCCCTGTCCCTGTCGCTGTATGTGTCGACCGACTACGGTAGTGGCTACATCGTTTTCGCAGGTGACGGCACCGTCAAGCAACTCAACTTGCCGTCCTGACGGCAGGGCGGGCCGGCCGGCTCCCGGGCGATTCGCTTTTGCGCGCCCGGACAAACAGCTGACGAACATCCGGTGGTGTTGTGGCGAATATATCGGGGCGATACTATGACGCGAGGCGTCGAACCGTCGTAACCAACCGCGCAAAGGGGGTGATTCGATGCTTGAGCTCGCCATCCTGGGCCTCCTGATCGAATCGCCGATGCATGGCTACGAGTTGCGCAAACGGCTGACCGGCCTCCTCGGTGCGCTCCGCGCGTTCTCGTACGGTTCGCTCTACCCGGCCCTCCGGCGGATGCAGGCCGAAGGGTTGATCGCCGAGGATGCCGCGCCGGCCGGAACACCGGTTCGGCGTGCCCGGCGCGTCTACCAGCTAACAGACGAGGGCCGTCGGCGCTTCGGTGAGCTGGTGGCCGACACCGGTCCGCACAACTACACCGACGACGGCTTCGGGGTGCACCTGGCGTTCTTCAACCGGACTCCGGCTGAAGCGCGCATGCGCATCCTGGAAGGCCGCCGCCGGCAGGTTGAGGAGCGACGGGAGGGCCTGCGTGAAGCCGTGGCGCGGGCCAGTAACTCGTTCGACCGTTACACCCGCCAACTTCACCAACTGGGGCTCGAGTCGAGCGAACGCGAAGTGAAGTGGCTCAACGAGCTCATTGCTGCGGAGCGGGCGATGCCCGGCCTCTCCGAGCAGACGTAAAGCCCCTTGCACGAAATTCATCAGCTGCGACACAGAGTTATGGAGTTAGGAGAACGCCCCATGAGTGACCAGAACGCGCCGAACGCGTCGACGGAGGTACGAGTCGCCATTGTCGGCGTCGGTAACTGCGCGTCTTCGCTGGTACAGGGCGTCGAGTACTACCAGAACGCCGACGAGAACAGCACCGTGCCCGGTCTGATGCACGTCAAGTTCGGCCAGTACCACGTGCGCGACGTCAAGTTCGTCGCCGCCTTCGACGTGGACGCCAAGAAGGTCGGCTTCGACCTGTCCGACGCGATCTTCGCCTCGGAGAACAACACGATCAAGATCGCCGACGTGCCGCCCACCAACGTGACGGTGCAGCGCGGCCCGACGCTGGACGGGATCGGCAAGTACTACGCCGACACCATCGAGCTGTCGGACGTCGAGCCCGTCGACGTGGTGCAGGCGCTGAAAGAGGCCAGGGTCGACGTGCTGGTGTCCTACCTGCCCGTGGGCTCGGAAGAGGCCGACAAGTTCTACGCCCAGTGCGCCATCGACGCCGGCGTGGCGTTCGTCAACGCGCTGCCGGTGTTCATCGCGTCGGACCCGGTGTGGGCCAAGAAGTTCGCCGACGCGGGTGTGCCCATCGTGGGCGACGACATCAAGAGCCAGGTCGGCGCCACCATCACCCACCGGGTGATGGCCAAGCTATTCGAGGACCGCGGCGTGCAACTCGACCGCACCATGCAGCTCAACGTGGGCGGCAACATGGACTTCCTCAACATGCTCGAGCGTGAGCGGCTGGAGTCCAAGAAGATCTCCAAGACGCAGGCCGTCACCTCCAACCTGCAGCGCGAGTTCAAGACCAAAGACGTGCACATCGGTCCGTCCGACCACGTCGGCTGGCTCGACGACCGCAAGTGGGCCTACGTGCGCCTCGAGGGTCGCGCGTTCGGCGACGTGCCGCTGAACCTGGAGTACAAGCTCGAGGTGTGGGACTCGCCGAACTCGGCCGGCGTCATCATCGACGCGGTGCGGGCGGCCAAGATCGCCAAGGACCGCGGCATCGGCGGCCCGGTGATCCCGGCCTCGGCGTACTTGATGAAGAGCCCGCCGCAGCAGCTGCCCGACGACATCGCGCGCACCCAGCTCGAAGAGTTCATCATCGAGGGCTGACCCTCCGCGACGGCCAACCGCGAGCGTCACGCCAGGGCGATTTTCACTGCTGGAATTCGCCGCGGCGTTACGCTCGCGGTCGTTGGGCCAATTCGTCGACACGGCGCTGTGCGAGTGCTTAGCATCATCTCTCGATGACCGTTCAACCCGCCGCCTTCCTACGCACGACGCTCCCCCTGGACCTGTCCCGGCTCGAGGAGTTGGACAGCGGCAGGTATCACTCGATCTGGTTGCCCGACCACATGGTCAGCTTCTGGCCCGACTCGATCTGGACGCCCGAGTTCACCGACCTGGCCACCGCATCCCCTTCGCCGCACCGCCACCTGGACGGCCTGGCGGTCGCCGCCGCGGCGGCCGTCCTGACCGAGAACGTTCCGATCGTCAGCGCCGTCGTCGACACCGTGCGTCGCCACCCCAGCATGCTGGCCCAGACGGCGCTGACCATCGACCACCTCGCCAAGGGCCGTTTCATCCTGGGCCTGGGCAGCGGCGAGAGCGAGAACACCCTGCCCTACGGCTTCGACTTCTCAAGACCGGTCAGCCGTTTCGAGGAAGCGCTGACGGTGATCCGGCTGCTCTGGGAGAGCGACGGCCCGGTCGATTTCGACGGACAGTTCTACTCGCTGCGCCACGCCCGACTGGACACCGAACCCTACGCAGGCCGGGCGCCGCAGATCTGGATCGGCGCCAGCGGCCCGCGGATGCTGGACATCGCAGGCCGGCATGCCGACGGATGGTGGCCGGCCGGCGCATGGACGCCGGAACACTATGCCGAAATGCTCTCCTCGGTAAGGGCATCCGCGGAACACGCAGGGCGTGATCCGCTGGCCATCACACCCTGCTTCATCCAGGTGTGCCTGATCGGCGAGGACGAGGACGCTCTGGCCGAGATCCTGCAGGCACCCCTGGTGAAGGCGTTCCTGCTGCAGGTGTCGGCGGAGACGTTGCGCGGCTTCGGTTTCGAGCACCCCATGGGCGATGAATGGCGCGGATTTCAGGACATCGACCCGGCGGTACTCACTCGCGAGCGTATCCTCGCGTTCCTCGACAAAGCGCGGCCCGAGATGGTGCTGGCCGCCGTGCCGCACGGGACACCGGCGGCCGTCGCCAAGATCGTCAAGACGTACGTGGACGCGGGCCTGCGCGTGCCCAAGATCCTGGATTACGGCGCCATGGCCGGCCTGAGATACGCCGAGGCTTCGGCGGCCAACGTGCGCGCCGCCGAAGACGAACTGATGCGGCTGTGCGGGGGTCCCGCGTGACAACACGTCTGGACGCCGCCCAGCTGCTCGCCTCCGCGGAGAGTGAAACGGGGCTGCGCGACTACGGCGATCCCACGTTGCCGCAACGCTTCACCGTCGCCGTCGACCATCTGAACGGCCTCGGCATGGACTCCGACGGCAACCGGCAGGCGGCGCAGGTGTGTCGGTGGCTGTTGACGTCGCGGCTGGAATTCATCGAAGACCGCAACCGCTACCCGATCGCCGCCGAGGTAATCGATGGACCGATGTTTGTCACGGGCGAACCCCGTTCGGGAACAACGCTTATGCACGCCCTGATGTCCGTCGATCCGCTGGCGCGGGCGCTGCGCTTCTGGGAAGTGATGTATCCGTCACCGCCACCGGGTCTGGCCGGTCCCGGCGACGACCGCCGGCAGCGGGCCGACGCCGACTGGCGCGAGATCAATGCCAAGATGCCCAAGTGGCTGCACAGCCACCCCTACAACGACATGCTGGGCGATGGCCTGCCCGAAGACGAGCGCACCTGGGCGTTCGATTTCCGGGTGATGACGCCAACCGCATGGTGGCGCGTGCCGATGCAGTCGCTGGTCGGCGGCCTGGCCACCGACGCGGCGGCGCAGTATCGGCTGCATAAGGCCATGCTGCAACAGCTGCAATATCATCGACCGCGTAAGTACTGGGTACTGAAGGGCTTTCACGGTTTCCGGCTCAAGGAGCTCTTCGACGCCTATCCCGACGCGCGCATGGTCTGGCTGCACCGCGACCCCGTACAGGTCGCCGCGTCGCGCACCATGATGATGGCCGACATCGCCGAAGGCATCGTCGGTCCGATCGACCTGCACGCGGAAGCGAAGAAACACCTCGAGATGACCCGCGCCAGCGTCGCCAACACGATGAGCAATCCCTTGGTCGACGACCCGCGCATCCTGCACGTCCGCTACGCCGACTTCGTCGCCGACCACATCGGCACGGTACGGCGCTACTACGCGTTCTGCGGCCGCGAACTCACGGACGAGGCCGAATCGGCGATGCGCGCCTACCTGGCCGATAATCGCGGCGACCGCTACGGCAAGTTCGAGTACTCCACCCAACTGCTGATCGACATCGGCGAAGACCTCGATGCGCTGCACGCGGAATTCTGGCCTTTCCGAGAACGATTCGGCGTCGCCATCGAGAACCGGGTGTGACATGACGGGCGCGCACAAACGTCTGTCCGTGCACAACGTCACCTTTTATGGCGACTCGCTCGCCGAGATGCAAGCGCACTGGGCGGCGCTCGGCGTGTCGCGGCTCAGCATCCTGGACAGCCAGCTGCTGGACCCGGAATTTCCAATAGTGTTGCAGCGCAATGACTACGCCGTGGAGGCCGTCTATCACCTGTTCGCCGGCGGCGCGTTGTCCAGCGACCCGCAGGCGGCCCGCGCCGCGCTGTCCTCCGTGATTGACGCCGCCGCCGCCGTCGGCGCGCGCACCGTCTACCTGCTCACCGGCGGGCGCGGTGACCTCACCTGGGGACAGGCCGCCGAACGGTTCTGCGCCATGGTGACCCCGTGCGTAACGCACGCCAAGGCGGCCGGCGTGGCGCTGGCGATCGAGAATGCATCCTGCCTGTACGCCGACATCCACCTCGCGCACACGCTGCGAGACACCGTCGCGCTGGCCGAGATGGGCGACCTGAGCGTGTGCATCGACGTGTTCCACTGCTGGGCCGAAGGGGATTTCGACGCGATGGTGCGGCGAGCGCTACCGCGGACGGCGCTCATCCAATTGAGCGACTATGTCCTCGGCGACCGGGCGCTGCCGGGCAGGGCGATTCCCGGCGACGGCACGATTCCGATCGAACCCCTCGTCGCGCAAGCGCTCGCCGGCGGTTATGCACATGGTTTCGACCTGGAACTGATCGGTCCCCGCATCGAGCGGGAGGGCCGCCTGCAATCCGCCCGGCGCGCATGTGATGTAGTCGGCGCAATGCTGGACAGACTGGGTGCGTGAGTATGGCTTTCGGTGACGGTCCCGACGACGCGACGCTGCAGTCGGCCTGGAACGAGTTCTGCGCGCGGCTGCAGTTGGCGGGCGAGCAAGTGTTCAAGCAGGCCAACCCGGCGTCGGGCGCGCATCGCGTCGATGCATATCGGTTTCTCACCCAAAATCTCGGCCAGGCCTTCGATTTGGCGCTGGAAACCCACGACACCCGCTACCCGGTGCTGCACACCTTCTGCGGCCCGACCCGCAAGCTCGGCGGCGACTGCGCCGACTTCACCTACCAGCAGGCGTGGATCGACGGGCAATCGACCTACCTGCTCACCGGCACCCGCGGCACCGCACGGTTCTTCAATGTCACGGTCCAGGGGCCCCGCACACCCGGTCCGGGCGTGCTGCACGAGCCCTTCGGCGACACGCCGGAAGCCAATCTGCTCGGCCATCAGCTCCAGATCGGCGACGACGGAGAATTCGAGCTCTACATCGGCGGGACCGAGCGCGGGCCGAACTGGCTGCCCACCACGCCCGGCTCACGAAAGCTGTTCATCCGCCAAGGGTTCGACCGCTGGGACGAGCGGCCGGCGCAGCTTCGCATCGAGCGGGTGGACATGGACTCACCCAAGCCGCTGCCCTCGCCCGACCAGATGGTCGGGGCGATGCGCTGGGCCGGTGACTTCGTCACCGGCCTGATGGCCGACTGGCCCGAGTTTCCCTTCACCTACGGCGGTGTCGACGCCAATCGCCCCAACGCCTTCCCGCACGTCGGCGCGACGGACGCCGACAACAAGCGTGGCCGGGCGGCTACCAACATGTACTGGGAGCTTGGCGACGACGAGGCGCTGATCGTCGAATTCGATGCCCACGACGGGCTGTGGATGCTGACCAATATGGGTGTCTTCTTCAACAGCATGGACTTCCTGTACCGGCCGGTGAGCTATACGCCGAGCCGCACGAAGTCCGACGCCGACGGTCGCATTCGCCTCGTGATGGCTCATCGCGATCCGGGCGTGCACAACTGGCTCGACACCCAGGGCTTTCGGTGCGGGAACCTGACCTACCGGCACATGCTCGAGGGTCAACCCGCCGTGCTGAGCACCCGGGTCGTCAAGCACGACGACGTGCTGCCCACTCTGCCGGCGGACACCGCCACGGTGAGCCCCGCGGAACGCACCGCCGCGATGTGGGAGCGATTCCACGGCATTCGCCGTCGTTACGCCCTCTAGTCCGCTGGTGGCGACCCGCAGCGGGCGGCTACGCCACGTTGCGATCGCCACTAGACACCCGCACTAGTGTCTGTAGATCGTGGCCGAAATCTCCGAAGACGAACTGGACGGGCTGTCCGAATTCTCGCTGTTGTCCGAGAACGCCGAACAGGCCCGCGTCACTGCTCCGCTGCCCGAGGTGCAGCGCGTCGAGGCAGGCGCGGGCGAGAGCAAGATCAGCGCGCTGCGCTGGGGCGGCACGCCCCCGCGGATCGTCTTCCTGCACGGCGGTGGGCAGAACGCGCACACCTGGGACACCGTCATCGTCGGCCTCGGCGAGCCCGCACTGGCCGTGGACCTCCCCGGACACGGCCACTCGGCGTGGCGCGAGGACGGCGACTACTCGCCGCAGATCAACGCCGACGCCCTGTTGCCGGCGCTGCGCGCGCACGCGCCCAGCGCCGCTCTGGTCGTCGGCATGTCGCTGGGCGGGTTGACCGCGATACGGCTGGCCGCCGTGGCACCCGAACTCGTGAAGGAACTCGTCCTGATCGACGTCACCCCGTCGGCGCTGCAACGGCACTCGGAGATGACCAAGGAACAGCAGGGCACGGTGGCGCTGATGCACGGCGAGCGTGAATTCCCCAGTTTCCAGGCCATGCTGGACCTGACGATTGCCGCGGCACCGCACCGCGAGGTGAAGGCGCTGCGCCGCGGCGTGTTTCACAACTCGCGCCGGCTGGACAACGGCAACTGGACGTGGCGCTACGACGCCATTCGCAAGTTCCCGGATTTCGACGTCCTCTGGGACGACGTGGACAGGCTGTCCGCGCCCATCACGCTCATCCGCGGCGGCAAGTCGGGATTCGTCAGCGACGACGACGCGGCCGAACTGAGCCGTCGCACACAGCATTTCCGCACGACGCACGTCGTCGAGAACGCCGGCCACTCGGTGCAAAGCGACCAACCGCTCGCCCTGATCGACCTGCTGCGCGCGGTGCTCGACCGGCGGTGAGCCTACGGTGGGCTTATGACATCTGCCCTGCCCATCCGGATCGGCGTGCAATTGCAGCCTCAGCATGCGCCGCAGTACGGACAAATTCGTGACGCCGTGCGCCGCTGCGAGGACATCGGCGTCGACATCGCATTCAACTGGGACCACTTCTTCCCCCTCTACGGCGATCCCGACGGCGCGCATTTCGAATGCTGGACCATGCTCGGGGCGTGGGCCGAACAAACGTCGCGCATCCAGATCGGCGCGCTGGTCACGTGCAACTCCTACCGGAATCCGGAACTGCTGGCCGACATGGCCCGCACCGTCGACCACATCAGTAGTGGTCGGCTGGTTCTGGGCATCGGCTCGGGATGGAAGCAAAAGGACTACGACGAATACGGCTACGAATTCGGCACGGCGGGCAGCCGCCTCGATGACCTCGCGGCCGCCCTGCCCCGGATCAAGGCGCGCCTGGCCAAACTCAACCCGCCACCGACCCGCGACATTCCGGTCCTGATCGGCGGCGGCGGCGAGCGCAAGACGCTGCGACTGGTCGCCGAGTACGCCGACGTGTGGCACAGTTTCACGTCGGCCGACGAGTTTCCCGCGAAGTCAGAGGTTCTGGCCCGGCACTGCACCGACGTCGGCCGCGACGCCACGAGCATCGAACGGTCGGCCGCCGTGCAGGACCGCGGCGGACTTGTCGACAACGCCGAAACACTGGCCGGCCTCGGTGTCACGCTGCTGACCGTGGCGTGTGACGGCCCGAATTACGACCTCAGCGCCGCAGAAACGCTGTGCCGCTGGCGCGATAATCGGTAGACCGGTCGCAACCATTTATCGGTCAAACACCGGAAAGTACGAGCCCACTCGTGAGAAACTTCTTGCGCCAGCTGGTCAAAACGGGGTTTGAAAGAGACTCAACAACGAATGCCGAAGAAATACGGGGTCAAAGAAAAAGACCTGGTTGTTTCGCACATCCTGCACCTCTTGCTGACGGGAAAGTTGCGCACCGGCGACCGCGTCGATCGCAATGAGATCGCCCTGGGGCTGGGGGTCAGCCGGGTCCCCATTCAAGAGGCGCTGGTCCAGCTCGAACACGACGGCATCGTCTCCACCCGCTATCACCGGGGCGCGTTCGTCGAACGGTTCGACGAGGCCACCGTCCTCGAACATCACGAGCTCGACGGTCTGCTGAACGGGATCGCGTCCGCGCGCGCCGCCACCAGCCCGACCCCGCGCATCCTCGGCCAACTCGACGCCTTCATGCGGTCCCTGCGCAGCGCCAAGGATTCGCGGGCCTTCTGCGACATCGCCGCGGAGTACCGGCGCACCATCAACGACGAATACGCCGGACCGCGGCTGCACGCCACGATCCGCGCCTCGCAGGACCTCATCCCCCGGGTGTTCTGGCTGACCTACCAGGGCGGCCGCGAGGAGATGCTGCCGTTCTACGAAGAGGAGACCGCCGCGATCAACCGGCGCGATCCCGAGGCCGCGCGGGCCGCCTGCGTGAGTCGCTCCTACCTGGCGGCCCAGACCATGCTGGCCGAGCTGTCCAGGCGCAGGGTGTTCACACCGCCCGACGACGTAAGCCCCGTCGTACCCGGACAGCTCGAGGTACTCGCCGACGCCGAATCCGTGGGCGTCGAGCCGTCACTGGCGCTCTAGCGGGGGCACTCACCCGACGAACCCGTCCGCCGGTCGATACGGTGGCAGGGATGAATGCGCGCGCGGGCCGGCGCACCCTGCGCCGCGGAAGGCTGTTCGGACTCACCGCGGCCATCGTGTTGGTGTGCGGGATGGCGTCAAGCGGGCTCGCGGCGCCCGCCGCCGCCGACTGGAACCAATGCGCGCCTTCCGGTTTGGACAGCGCCACGGCCTTACCCAAAGATCTCACCCAGGCGCGGCCGGCGCAGGAGGAGGACCGCGACACGACCAATTCGGTCGAACCCTTGAGCGCGGTCGACATCGGCACGCTGGGCCTCGGCGTGCCGGGCGTGCTGACGGTGGGGACCCTGTCGGACGCCCCGCCCAACATCTGCATCGATCCCACCGGTGAATTCAGCGGCTTCGACAACCTGCTGCTGCGCGCCATCGCCGACAAGCTCCATCTCCAGCTCCGCTTTGTCAGCACAGACTTTTCCGCGCTGCTCGCGCAAGTGGCTTCCCGGCGTTTCGACGTGGGGTCGGCATCGGTGAAGGCCACCGCCCAGCGTCGACGCACCGTCGCGTTCACCAACGGCTACGACTTCGGCTTCTACTCCCTGGTGGTGCCGCCCGGCTCACCGATCCACAAGTTCAGCGAGCTGGCGGCCGGCCAGCGCATCGGCGTCGTCCAGGGCACCGTCGAGGAGTCCTACGTCGTCGACACCCTGCACCTGCAACCGGTGAAGTACCCCGGCTTCGCCACCCTGTACGCCAGCCTCAAGACCCGGCAGATCGACGCGTGGGTGGCGCCGGGAACCCTCGCCGCGACCCTGATTCGGCCGGGTGATCCCGCGGTGACCGTCGCCAACACTTTCAGCCCAGGCAATTTCGTGGCATACGCGGCCGCCAAGGAGAACAAACCGCTGATCGACGCGCTGAACTCCGGGCTGGACGCGGTGATCGCCGACGGCACCTGGGCCAAGCTGTACTGCGAATGGGTGCCGCGCAGCCTGCCGCCGGGATGGAAGCCCGGGTCGAAAGCCGGCCCCGCGCCCAGCCTGCCGGATTTCGCCGCGATCGCCGCGAGCCGGCATCGCGCGGTCCCGGACGCCGCCGCGCCGAAGTCAACGCTCGCCCAGCTACGTGACTCGTTCTTCGACTGGGACATGTACCGGCGGGCCATCCCGGCGCTGCTCACGACGGGCCTGCCGAACACGTTGATCCTGACCAACAGCGCCATCGCGATCGGTCTGGCGCTCGGCATGGTGTTGGCCATGGCGGGCATTTCGCATCGGCGCTGGTTGCGCTGGCCGGCCCGGGTATACACCGACATCTTCCGCGGCCTTCCGGAAGTGGTGATCATCCTGCTCATCGGAATGGGCATCGGGCCGCTGGTCGGCGGACTGACCAACAAGAACCCCTACCCGCTGGGAATCGCCGCACTGGGCTTGATGGCCGCGGCCTACATCGGTGAAATCCTGCGCTCCGGAATACAAAGTGTGGACCCGGGTCAGCTGGAGGCCGCCCGCGCTCTGGGATTCAGCTATCCGACCGCGATGCGGTTGGTGGTGGTGCCGCAGGGGATACGCCGGGTGCTGCCGGCGCTGGTCAACCAGTTCATCGGGTTGTTGAAGGCCTCCGCTTTGGTCTACTTCCTTGGCCTGATTGCCGATCAGCGGGAGCTTTTCCAAGTGGGCCGCGACTTGAACGCACAGACCGGAAGCCTGTCGCCGCTGGTCGCGGCCGGACTCTTCTACCTGATATTGACCATTCCGCTGACGCATCTGGTCAATTACATCGACGCTCGCCTGCGCCGCGGCCGGGGCGCCCCCGACGCCGACGACAATTCGGACATGCTCACGACGACGTTCAGCCAGGAGATCACATGAGCGTCGTCGCCTCCGGGCGGACATCAGTATCTTTGACCGCCAAGGACATTCACCAAACCCTCGGCGGGAACAAGGTCCTGCGCGGGGTCGATTTCGAGGCTCCCGCCGGCAGCACCGTCGCCGTGATCGGACCCTCCGGCTCCGGCAAGTCGACGCTGCTGCGCACCTTGAACCGGTTGCACGAACCTGATAGCGGCGACATCCTGCTCGACGGCCGATCGGTGCTCCGCGACGATCCCGACGAACTGCGCCAGCGCATAGGCATGGTGTTCCAGCATTTCAATCTCTTTCCGCATCTGAGCGTGCTGAAGAATGTGACGATGGCGCCCCGCAAATTGCGGCGCCTGCCCGCCGAGGAGGCGCGCGAGCTGGCGCTGGCCCAATTGGAACGAGTTGGCCTGAAGCACAAAGCCGATGCCCGGCCCGGAATGCTCTCCGGTGGCCAACAACAACGAGTCGCCATCGCCCGCGCGCTGGCCATGGCTCCCCAAGTGATGTTCTTCGACGAGGCGACGTCGGCGCTGGATCCCGAAATGGTGAAAGGTATTCTCCAACTCATCGCCGACCTCGGCGCAGACGGGATGACGATGATCGTGGTCACCCACGAAATGGGCTTCGCCCGCTCGGCATCCGACACCATTGTCTTCATGGATCGTGGCAAGGTCGTGGAATCCGGGCCACCGGAGCAGATTTTCGAAGCCCCGCAGACCGAACGCCTCCAGCGATTCTTGTCTCAGGTACTTTGACCGCCCCATTGCCACTAATTAGTCGGCATAGCTACCTTGTACGTGCCTGATATCGCGTTAGACTCCCCGGTTATGGCGGACAGCGAACCCACCTCGGCCGACGTGACCGAGCTTGCGGAAGGTTTGCACCGCGCGCTGTCCAAATTGTTTTCAATTCTGCGTCGCGGGGACCCGAGCGGCGCGGCCGCGGGCGAACTGACGTTGGCGCAATTGTCGATCCTGGTCACCTTGCTGGATCAGGGGCCGATACGAATGACGGACCTGGCAGCCCACGAACGGGTGCGGACTCCCACCACCACCGTGGCGATCCGCCGGCTGGAGAAGCTGGGACTGGTGAAACGCTCGCGGGACCCGTCCGACCTGCGGGCAGTGCTGGTCGACATCACGCCGCGTGGACGTGCCGTCCATGGCGAGTCCCTGGCCAACCGGCGCGCATCCCTGGCCGCCATGCTCAGCCAGCTCCCCGCATCCGACCTCGGCACCCTGATGCAGGCGCTGGCGCCGCTGGAGCGGCTGGCCTGCGGCGAACCGACATCCGGCCCGGCGGGTGAGCCGCCGGCGTGCAAAGAGGCGTGAAATTACCTACCAGTCAACCATTTTGGCTGCGTCCGTAGACTCCCTTACATGCCCACTGCACTCATTACCGGCGCCGGTGGCGGTATCGGCTCCGCAATCGCCGCCGCGCTGGCCCCCACCCACACCTTGCTCCTGGCCGGCCGGCCTTCTGACCGGCTCGACGCCGTCGCGGAGCGACTCGGCTCGACGACGTTTCCACTGGACCTGACCGACTCCGACGACATCGAGGCCGCCTGCGAGATCGTGGACGAACTCGACGTGCTGGTGCACAACGCCGGGGTATCCATCCCCGGTCGTGTCGCGGAGTCAGGCGTCGATGAGTGGCGTGCCACCTTCGCCGTCAATGTCTTTGGGCCGGTGGAACTTACACTCGCCTTGCTGCCGGCGCTGCGGCGTGCGCGCGGTCAGGTGGTGTTCATCAACTCCGGCGCGGGGCGCAACGTCTCTCCCGGCATGGCCTCCTACTCGGCCAGCAAGTTCGCGTTGCGGGCCTTCGCCGACTCACTGCGCGCCGACGAGCCGGAGCTGCGGGTGACGACGGTCTACCCCGGCCGCACCGACAGCGAGATGCAGCGCGAGCTCGTCGCATTCGAGGGCGGCACTTACGACCCCACCAAATTCCTCAAGCCGGAAACCGTCGCCGCCGCCGTCGCCAACGTCGTGGCCACGCCACCGGACGGCCACGTTCACGAGGTGGTGCTGCGGCCGACGGGGCGCTGACGCGGCGATGGTCAGATGACCAGGTTGACCAGCCGACCGGGGACCACGATCACCTTGCGGGGGTTGGCGCCCGCCAGGAAGGCCCGGACCTTCTCGTCCGACAACGCCGCGGCCTTCAGGGTCTCCTGGTCGGCGTCGGCGGCCACCACCACTCGCCCGCGCACCTTGCCGTTGACCTGGACGGGGTATTCGACGCTGTCGTCGACCAGGTACGCCGGGTCCGCCTCCGGGAACGGGCCATGCGCCAGCGAGGTGGTGTGGCCCAGCCGCAGCCACAACTCCTCTGCCATGTGCGGGGCCAGCGGCGCCAGCATCAGCACCAGCGGCTCGACCGCGGCCCGCGGCACCGCGTCGCGGTGCTCTTTGGTCAGGTGGTTGGTGTACTCGATCAGCTTGGCGGCTGCGGTGTTATTGCGCAGTGCGGCATAGTCTTCCGAGACTCCCGCGATGGTGCGGTGCAGCGCTCGAAGGGTGTCGCCGTCGAGCTCTTGCGGCCCGTCGGTGTCGAGCACCCGGGTCTTGCCGGTCTGCTCGTCGACCACCAGGCGCCACACCCGCTGCAGGAAGCGGTGCGCCCCGACGACGTCCTTGGTGGCCCATGGGCGGGAGGCTTCCAGCGGGCCCATCGACATCTCGTAGACCCGGAGCGTGTCCGCGCCGTACTCGTCGCAGATCTCATCGGGCGAGATCGAATTCTTCAGGCTCTTGCCGATTTTGCCGAATTCCTGGAAGACCTCGATCTCGCCGTCCGGTCCCCCGTAGAAGAACTGGCCGTCGCGCTCGACCACCTCGTCAGCCGGAACGTATGAGCCGCGCGAGTCGGTATAGGCGAACGCTTGGATGTAGCCCTGGTTGACCAGGCGGCGATACGGCTCGCGCGAACTCACGTGGCCCAGGTCGTACAACACCTTGTGCCAGAACCGGGCGTACAACAGGTGCAGCACCGCATGCTCGGCGCCTCCGACGTAGAGGTCGACACCGCCGGGATCCTGCGGGCCGTGCTCGGCGGGCCGCGGGCCCATCCAATAAGCCTCATTTTCCTTGGCGCACAACTGCTCCGAGTTGTGCGGATCGGTGTAGCGCAGTTCGTACCAGGAGCTGCCGGCCCACTGCGGCATCACGTTGGTGTCGCGGGTGTAGGGCCGCAGGCCGTCGCCCAGGTCGAGTTCGACGTGCACCCAGTCGGTCGCCTTGGCCAGTGGTGGCGACGGCTCGCTGTCGGCGTCGTCGGGGTCGAACAGCACCGGGGAATAGTCGGGCACGTCGGGCAACTCGACCGGCAGTGCGGCCTCGTCGAGCGCGTGCGCGCGTCCGTCGCTGTCGTAGACGATCGGAAACGGTTCACCCCAGTAGCGCTGCCGGGCGAAAAGCCAGTCCCGCAACTTGAATTCGATCCGGGCCCAGCCGCGGCCGTCCGCCTCCAGTCGGGCGGTGATCGCTTCCTTCGCCGCCGGCACGTCCAACCCATCGAGGTAGCCGGAGTTGACCAGCACACCGTCGCCGGCGTATGCGGCCTCCGAGATGTCGCCTCCGGCAATGACTTCCACGATCGGCAGGCCGAACTCCTTGGCGAAGTCCCAGTCGCGCTGGTCGTGGCCGGGAACCGCCATGATCGCACCGGTGCCGTAGCCGGCCAGCACGTAGTCGGCGATGAAGATCGGCACCGGTTTGCCGTTGGCGGGATTGGTCGCGTAGCTGCCCAGAAAGACGCCGGTCTTGTCCCTGCTCTCCTGACGCTCGAGGTCGGACTTCGCCGCGATCGCCCGCCGGTATGCGGCCACCGCCTCCCCCGGTGTCGCGGACCCATACGTCCACCGCACGTCGGTCCCCTCCGGCCAAGCGCCGGCGATCAGCCCGTCGACCAGGTCGTGCTCGGGAGCCAGCACCAGGTAGGTGGCGCCGAACATGGTGTCGGGCCGGGTGGTGAACACCTCGATGTCGACCGTCTCGCCGCCGCCGTCGTGCGCCGAGAACAGCGCCCGCGTGCCGGTGGAGCGACCGATCCAGTTGCGCTGCATGGACTTGACCGGCTCCGGCCAGTCCAGCACGTCCAGGTCGTCGAGCAACCGGTCGGCGTAGGCGGTGATGCGCATCATCCACTGCCGCAACCGCTTCCGGAACACCGGGAAGTTGCCGCGGTCGCTGCGGCCGTCCGAGGTGACCTCCTCGTTGGCCAGCACCGTGCCGAGGCCGGGACACCAATTCACCATCGAGTCGGCGCGATACACCAGTCGGTGGCTGTCGATCACGTCGGCCTGGTCCCCCGCCGGCAGCGTGGCCCAATCCCGTCCATCCTCGAGGCGCCTTGTGCCGGAATCGAATTCGGCGATCAGCTCGGCGATCGGGCGGGCCTTGCGGGCCGCGGTGTCGAACCAGGCGTTGTAGATTTGCAGGAAGATCCACTGCGTCCACTTGTAGAACTCGACGTCGGTGGTCGAAAAGCTGCGCCGGCTGTCGTGACCAAGCCCCAGCCGTCCAAGTTGACGCCGGAAGTTCACGACGTTGGCCTCGGTCCGGGTGCGCGGATGGGTGCCGGTCTGCACGGCGTATTGCTCGGCGGGCAGCCCGAAGGCGTCGAAGCCCAACGCGTGCAGGACGTTATGTCCCGTCATCCGGTAGTAGCGGGCGTAGACGTCGGTGGCGATGTAGCCCAGCGGGTGGCCGACGTGCAGTCCCTCCCCCGAGGGATAGGGAAACATGTCCTGCACGAACAACTTGTCGGTGGGGACCGGGGTGCCGTCCGCCGGGGCCAGCGAACCGACCGGATTGGGCACGTTGAACGTCCCGAGCCTCGCCCAGTTCTCCTGCCAGGTGCTTTCGATACGGCCCGCCAGCGCCGCGGTGTAGCGATACGTCGGTGCATCGGCGTCCGTCTGAACGGCACCGGGGCTGCTCTCGGCGGCGGTGGTCGGGGAGTCGGTCACCTGAACAGGGTATAAGGGTGGCCTCGACCGAAACGCCCGGCCACAGGATGATCTCGGTTCCGTTGCACACGGATCAGGGGTTCATCCCAGCTCTGTCTCGGGCCTATCCACCGCCTTTGACCTGTAGTTACAGTCGGCCTCTAACTGCTGGCAGTGCGCCATTGGAAGGACCGACGCAGATGATCGAGATCGTCCCCGCCCACCGTGCGCTCGTCGGGGGTCTGGTCGCCGGCCTGATCGGCATGGCGGTTGTCACGAGCGCGCAGGCATCGGCAGACCCCTCGCTTCCCGCGCCGGCACCCGTTCCCGCGATCCCGGCACCGGCGCCGCAGAACGCCGCCGCCGCGCCCGCGCAGGCGCCGACCAACCGGCTGCTCGCCGCACCGCCGGCCGCGAATCCGGTCGCGGCGCCGGCGGCCCCGGCCGCCGCGGCGCCGAGCGCGGTCGCTCCCGCCGCGCCGGTGGCCCCCGCGGTCACCCCCGCCACCTCCGGGACCATCCGCGAATACCTCGAGTCGAAGGGGGTCAAGCTCGAAGCGCAGAAACCGCAAGGGCTCAAGGCGCTCGACATCACCTTGCCGGTGCCGGCGCGGTGGACTCAGGTCCCCGACCCCAACGTGCCCGACGCCTTCGCGGTGATCGCCGACCGGCAGGGCAGCAGCATCTACAGCTCAAATGCCCAGGTAGTGGTCTACAAGCTGGTTGGCAATTTCGACCCCAGGGAGGCCATCTCCCACGGCTACGTGGACAGCCAGCGACTTCTCGCCTGGCAGCCCACGAACGCCTCGATGGCCGATTTCGGCGGCTTCCCGTCGTCGATCGTCGAAGGCACCTACCGTGACGGCGACATGACGCTCAACACCTCGCGGCGCCACGTCATCGCCACCTCAGGGCCGGACAAATACCTGGTGTCGCTCGCCGTGACCACCGATCGCGCGGTGGCCGTCGCCGACGCACCGGCCACGGACGCCATCGTCAACGGCTTTCGCGTGACGGTTCCCGGGGCCCACACCCCCGCTCCGGCTCAGACGCCGGCGGCCTCACCGGCCGGACTGCCCGGGCAGACGCCGGCCGCACCCCCGGCCGGGCAGACGCCAGCCACGCCCCCGATCGCACAGCCGCCCGTCACCGCCCCGGTCGGGCAGACGCCAGCCACGCCCCCGATCGCACAGGCGCCAACGGTGGCTCCGCTCACGCCCCCGATCGCACAGGCGCCAACGGTGGCTCCGCTGACGCAGACCTCGGCCATGGCTCCGGCGCGCCTGCCAGTGCAGGCGCCCGTGCCCAGCCGGCAGCCGACACCGAACCTGCTGGCCCTGGTTCCCGGCCTGCCCCCGCTGCCCAACTTTTCATTTCTGCAGCACTAGGCGCGCGCCCCGGCACCCTCGGAGCCCGCTGAGCGGACCGGCGGCCGTGCTCGTATTGTGAGCCCATGCTGATTGCGGGCGTGCTGTGCATGTGTGCGGCGGTGGCCTCCGCCGGATTCGGAACGTGGTCGCTGGCGCATCCTCAGAATGTCGAGCCCACCGCGTTGGCGCTGCGGTCCATGGCTCCTGCGCAACTGGCAGCGGCGATCATGCTGGCGGCCGGCGGCGTGGTGGCGCTGGCCGCGCCCCCGCACACCGCGCTGGTGGTGCTGATCGTCTGCGTCGCCGGCGCCATCGGGACGGTCGCGGCCGGATCCTGGCAGAGCGCGCGCTTCGCATTGCGAGAAGAGTCGGCCGCGCCCGTATGCGCGGGGACCTGCGCCGGCTGCACGCAGTCCTGCCACTGAAATCCGGCCGCCACCCCAACGCGGGGGAGTGGAGCTAGTTGCGGCTGAGGTCGATCGGATGGGTGGCCAGTAGCGACAGGGGCAGCGGCTGGCGACGCAGCACCTGTCCCCACAGGTCGGACCGCGCCCCCGCGAGAACGTCAGATGGCAAGGCGGACAAGACGATCCAGTCGTCGCGCTCGATTTCGCCTTCCAGCTGGCCGATGGTCCAGCCGGAGTAGCCCGCGAAAATTCGCACCCCCTCGACCAGGGGGGCGATCGTGTCGGGGTCCGCGTCGAGATCGACCATCACCACCCGGCCGGCCACATGCCGCAGGCCAGCGACACCCTGCGGATCGGCGCCAACCCGCAACGCCGCCAGGCACAGGGCCGCGTCACGCTTCACCGGTCCGCCGATGAACATCGTCTTCGGCTTCACCGCCAATTTCGTCCACTGCGGCAGCACGTTGTACACCGCGGTCTCGCTGGCGCGGTTGAGCACGACCCCCAACGTCCCGCCATCGTTGTGCTCGACGATGTAGATCACGCTGCGCCGGAACGTCGGTTCGAAGAGGTCGGTGTTGGCCAGCAGCAAGGTACCCGCGCGCACCCGCTGCGCGGCCGGCGCGACATAGTCCTCTGGATCCTCGGGCGGCGGCACCCCACCATCATCGCATCCGGTGCTTGCCGCCCGGGGGAATCGAGCGTGGGGCGTGAAGATTTGTACTGTTGGTAAGGCGGCTCGGATCGTGGCGAGCTTGCTAGCCCCCCTCGTGGAAGTCGGTTCGTGATCCCATCCCGGATGCACTCAAGCGCACCCGCCGAAATATGGCGGTCGGTGCGCAGTTTGCCAGACTTCTGGCGGCTGCTGCAGGTGCGCATGGCGAGCCAATTCGGTGACGGGCTGTTTCAGGCGGGGCTTGCGGGGGCGTTGCTGTTCAATCCGGACCGCGCTGCCGATCCGATGGCGATCGCGCGGGCGTTCACCGTGTTGTTCCTGCCTTACTCGCTGTTGGGGCCGTTCGCGGGAGCGCTGATGGACCGCTGGGACCGGCGGCTGGTGCTCGTCGGCGCCAACGCCGGCCGCCTCGTCCTGATCGCCGCCATCGGCACCATCCTGGCCGTCCGGGCCGGCGACCTGCCGCTGTTACTGGGCGCGCTGTTCGCCAACGGGCTGGCCCGGTTCGTCGCGTCCGGGCTGTCGGCGTCACTGCCGCACGTCGTGCCGCGGGAACAGGTTGTCACGATGAACGCCGCGGCCAACGCGGTCGGGGCCGTCGCCGCCTTCATCGGCGCCAACTTCATGCTCGTTCCCCGGTTCGTGTTCGGCGCCGACGACAAGGGAGCCTCGGCGATCATCTTCCTGACCGCGATCCCCATACTGATCGCGCTGCTGCTGTCCTGGCGGTTCGGCTCCCATGTACTGGGCCCGGACGACACCAAGCGGGCGATCCACGGGCCGGTCGTCTACGCCGTGGTCACCGGTTGGCTGCACGGCGCGCGGACGGTGGCGCAGCGGCCGACGGTCTCCGCCACCTTGTCCGGCCTGGCGGTCCACCGCATGGTGATCGGCATCAATTCCTTGCTGGTTTTGTTGCTGGTCCACCACATGACCCATCCCGAAGCCGGGGGATTGGGTACCGCACTGCTGTTCTTCGGCGCCGCGGGCCTGGGCGCGTTCCTGGCCAACGTGCTGACGCCGCCCGCGGTCCGTCGCTGGGGGCGCTACACGACGGTGAACGGCGCCTTGGCGACGTCGGCGATCATCGAGATCGCGGGCGCGGGGCTACTGCTGCCGATCATGGTGGCGTGCGGCTTCTTCCTGGGAGTGAGCGGACAGATGGTCAAGCTGTGCGCCGACTCGGCCATGCAGATGGACGTCGACGACGCCCTTCGCGGCCACGTCTTCGCCGTACAGGACGCGCTGTTCTGGGTATCGTTCATCGTCGCGATCACGGTGGCCGCGGCGTTGATTCCCGCCGACGGGCACGCACCGGCATTCGCGCTGTTCGGCTCGGGTCTGTACCTGGCCGGTCTGGCCATGCACAGCTTTCTGGGCCGACGCGGCGAGCAGGCGAATAATCGCTACCCGGCGGGGGCGACGGACGAGCGGAGGCAATGATGGCGGGTCCCGAATCGATCGTGGCTGACCTACGTGCGGAAAGCGATGAGCTCGACGCCCTGGTGGCGCCGCTGCCGGCCGAACGCTGGGCCGATCCGACGCCGGCGCCCGGCTGGACCATCGCGCATCAGATCGGCCACCTGTTGTGGACCGACCGGGTCGCGCTGACCTCGGTCACCGACGAGGCCGGGTTCGCCGAACAGCTCAAGGCCGCCGCGGCCGACCCGACCGGCTTCGTCGACGCGGGCGCCGAAGAGTTGGCGGCCCTCTCGCCGGCCGAATTGCTCGCCGATTGGCGGGCCACCCGTAGCCGCCTGCACGACGAGCTGCTGAAGGTTCCCGCGGGGCGCAAGCTGCCCTGGTTCGGGCCGCCGATGAGCGCGGCGTCGATGGCAACCGCGCGGTTGATGGAGACCTGGGCCCACGGCCTGGATGTCGCCGACGCGCTGGGCGTCAAACGCGCGGCCACCGACCGGCTGAGATCGATCGCCCACCTGGGGGTACGCACCCGCGACTACGCCTTCTTCGTCAACAATTTGCCTGCTCCGGCCGAACCGTTCCTGGTCGAGCTGCGCGGACCGGGCGGCGACACCTGGAGCTGGGGACCCCCCGACGCGGCGCAGCGGGTCACCGGTGCGGCCGAAGACTTCTGCTTTCTGGTCACGCAGCGCCGCCCGCTCACCGCCCTGGACATCACGGCGCACGGGGCCGAGGCCCAGCGCTGGCTGGAGATCGCGCAAGCCTTCGCGGGACCGCCGGGCGACGGTCGATGAGCGCGCGACGCGCGCGAAGAGAGCCGGCGCCCATCCGATCCCGCGACGGTCGATGAGCGCGCGACGCGCGCGTTAGCGCAGCGGTCCGCCGTAACTGGCCCGGTTCTCGGCCTCGGCCTCTTCGCGGAGCGCCGCGATCGCCAGATTCAACCTGTCGGCCAGCTCGCCGTGGGCATATCCGGTCATCACCCCGGGGTGCAGGGTCAGCTTGAGCAACCGTCCGTCCGAATTCGCCACGGCATAGATGTCGCCGAGGTCAACGCTGTAGGTGACGGCCTCGGCCTGGGCAACGAGGGCTTCCCATTTGTCGGCCGCCTCGCTCAGTTCGCGAAGGACTGATTCGACGAGATCCTTGTCGCTGAGATTCGCGCGACTGCCCGAACCCGACACGGTCACAGTATGTCGACCCCTCCCACCAGCGTCAATTCAAAAATCCCCCGTTGCGCGCAACCCCTCGCGGCCTACGTGCCCGGCGGCCGACCGGCGAGTTTCTGAAACCAGGCGAGGTGATAGTTCGCTGACACCGCGTCTCCGCTCGCGATGCCTTCGGTGGCGGCCATCAATAGACACTTGAGCAGAAGTGCCGGATTCACCGCCGGGTACTGGACCAGAAGCTGGTAGCGCGCCGTATCGAGGTGCACCCGCAGCACGTCGACCTCTTGGTCGATGATCACGGCACCCGCGGCCGCCGCGTCCGCCAGCCTCTGCACGATTCGGGGGAGCCCATCAAAGCGGCGCGTGGTCTGGCTCAGCACTGTGCCCAGATCCTCGATGGCCGGCAGCTCGCGCGGTTCCAGCGATGATTTGGTCGCGGCGAAGTCGACCGAGCGGTGCAGCGAATCACCGGGAGCGTAGGTCACGACCCGCACCGCGTCGCCGATCAAGGCAGAGACCCTGCCGCTGCGTTGCTCGGGTTCCAACAACCGCACGCCGGCCGGCAGGGTGATACCCGCCGGTATCCATCCGTGGGCGAGGTCGGTAACCAAAATCGTCGTACCGTCCGCGCGATCACCGACGGCCCAGTTCAGCCGCGGTTCCTGGCGGACCACGAACTCGAGCAGCCGGTTGAGTCTGTCGACCTCGAAACCCGTTGCAGCGGCAGCCTTGTCGCGCGGTGGGGCGGGCTTCTCCGGGGGAGCCTGCGGCACATCGCGCCCCACGACGGGCTCGCCGACGACCGCATGATGGCGGCCGCTGTCCGCCGGCTCGCCGACGACGGGCTCGGCTTCGGTGATCGCGGGGATGACCTGCGTGTCCTGCAGAGAAGCCGCCGCACCGTCGGCGGGCGGCGCCTGCGGGGCCGGCTGCGCCTCGACCGGCACCGGCTCCGCCACGTCGACGTGGTGGCGACCGTTCCCGGCGGGCTCGGGGCTCTCGACCGGCAGTTCGTTGACCGGGCCGGCGTCGGTGATCGCCGGAATCACCTGCGTCTCCTCGGTCGACTCCGCCGTGGTGTCGTCCACCGGCTCTGCAGCCCGCTCGGGTTCGGGCCGGTACGTTGCCGCCTCTTGTGCTTCCACGTGGTGGCGACCGTCGGCGACGGGCTCCGAGCTCTCGGTCGGCCGGTCCATCACCGGCCCGGGCTCGGTGATGACCGGGATTACCTGCGTCTGCTCCAGAGCAGCCGCCGCCCCGTCGTCGTCGGGCGGCTCCTGCTCGGCCGGCTGCGCCTCGTCGGGGACCGGCACCGGCTCGGCCACGTCTAGGCGACGGCCGTCGGCGGCGGGCTCCCGACCCGGCTGCACGCTCCCGTCCGTCGCGCCGACGGCGGCCTCCGCATCCGTGACGCTCGGTATGACCTGGGTCTCCTCCATGCCCGGTTCGGCGGTGTCCGCGGTGTTCGCCTCGGCGGCGATTTCATCCGGAGGTGGCCCGGGCTCATCGCCACCGCCTTGCGGCACGACCGGAGCCGGCTTGCGGGCGATTCGCCAGCGGGGCTTATGCACAGTCGCGGGGGCCGCATCGGGAGGTTCCGCGCCCGTCACGGCAGGAATGACCCGGGTCTGATCCATGCCCGATGACGGTGGTTCGCCGACCTGCGGTCGGGGATGTCCGACGGTCACCCCGGCGTTCGCCGCGCGCAGCTGGCGAATCGTCGATTCGACGCGGCGCACAGCCCTGGCACGCGCTTCGTCGATGACCCGAGTCTCCTCCGCCTGGCGGGGCAGATCGGCCAGACCCGCACGCTTGATCATCTTCAGCTGCTCGTTGGCGCTGTCGGCGATTCGCTGCAGGTCGGTCCTCAGATATTCTGCGAGCGCGGCGTTTTCGGAGGTGACCGGCGAAAGTTCGGCAGGCCAAAGACCACCGATCACCCACGGGGTGCAATCGATGGGAGAGCTGAAGGCGGGCATCGCCAGTGATTCCCGGGTAGCTCTCCGGAGGCGCTGACGCGCCGTCATCCGACCGAAGATCGCCACCGGCTAAGCGTACCGGGAGCTGATGAATCGCCTATTCGGTCAGTGAATTGTGCAGCTGTGACGGCCTGGGTAGCGTGGAGATATGGCTGAATCTGCCCTGCAGCAGCAACTCGACGAAGTGCGTGCCCTGCTCGCTCGCGCACGAGAGTTGTTCGGCCCCAACCCCGTAGAGCCGCCCACCGATATCGTTCCTGATCCCGGGGCGGCCAAGACCTGGGTGCTGTAGGCGCGGGAGCCGGTTAGATCGCGCTGCCGCGCCGGCGCAATTTGTGGGCCAGCAGCTTCTCGATCGCCGCATCGAGGTCTCGCGGGGTCGGTACCTCGGCCGAGGGGGTGTGTCCGGCCGCCAGGATTTCAGCGCGGATTTCCAGCAATGCCTTCAGGCAAGACACGTCGGCGGTCAGCAAGATGCCTCGCGCCAGCGTGTCGGCGTCGGTCTCCATCGCCTCTTCGCTCAGCGCAACGCTGTGCATGTACCCGCCGCGGCAGGAGCGGACGAGGATGTGCCCACTCGGGTGAACGGTGTCAAAAGCGGGATTCGCGTCCGTCATCGACCGCGGTCAGCAATGCCGCCGAGGTTGCGTGCCGCATCCTGCTCGTGTTGTTCCCACATCGTTGCCGAAGCCGTGAGTTTGTCCGCCAGGTCGGCGTGGTCGGCTGCCTGTTGCTCGTAGCACTGGCGTCTGAGCTCGAGCAATTCGCGCCCGGCGTCACGGAGTTCACCGAAGATGGGGCCCAGCGAGTCCAGGCTTTCCTGTATGGCCTCGTGCGATGACGGGACCGTACGCAAGTACTCAGAGGTCTCCTGGTGGCGCGCGGCGGCTTGACGCAAGTGCTCGGGCACCACATGGATCGAATCTGCCATCCGCTGTCTCCTGTTCCCGGCCGCCGGCCAGACCGGCGGGATCACTATTGTCAGATGGTCGGCGAACTCGCCGGCCGCGTGGGTGTCGGTGTGTCGGGCTTCGCCGGTGCGGTCGCGGCCGTCACCGGCGGATGCTCCCAGCCTAGAAAGCTTGGCCCGCTCACGGTGGCGATGTCTTGGATTTGGCCATCGAGAAGGGCCTTGCCCGGCCCGAGCGCAAGCGCGTGCCGGTCGACGAACATTCCGATGTCCGCCGGAACCACGCGCGCAGCGTCGACCGGTTCGGCGACCGCGGTGCCTGGCGGCGGAATTGTTATTCCTTGCTGTTGGAAGGCATCTGGTATCGCCACTCCACCAACCGCGGCCTTGATCGCAGCTGCCAACTGGGGGCTGGCGGCCGTCACCGTCTCGCCATCGGGCAACGTCACAGTGGTGGGGCCGGCCAGGGGGGCATCACCCCCCGCAGCCGACGCGTCCTGGGCGGAGTCCTCATCCTGGTCGCCCGGTTCGTCTGACGAAGGGTCCGCCTTCGCATCGCCCTGGTCCGTCGGGTCCAGCAGGCCTTCGTCGTCGAGGCCCTGCAGAGTGGGATCGGTTCTGTCGTCACCCTGCAGCCCGGGAATCGAAAACCCGCCCGGCGGTGCACCCAAACTCGGAAGCCCCGGCGTGAGGCTGGGCATCGTCGGCGGCACGGGCGCCAAGGGCGCCAGGGGAGCCGTCGCGCCCTCCGGCGCAACCGTTCCCGACAGATCATCGGTCGCCAGCCCCGGGTCGTCGGCCAACAACGAATCCAGCAGCGGATCCCAGTCAGAATCCCCCGTAGCCGGAGCGGCGGCGGCATCGGCGCCGGGCTCCCTGGCCGGCGGGTGTTCGTCGGGATTGCTCGTTTGACTCTTGGACGCGTCGTAGAGCGACGTCCACGCCGCCATCAGCGCCGATTTCGACGTGTCATCGAGTCTCGCATTGAGCACCACCGCGCGAATGTCACGAAGCTTGCCGATCAGAAAGCGCTGAAAATCCCGTGCCCCGGCGGGAGTGTCCAGATCCGAGCGTGTTCGCACCGCGGCTTCGGTGTCCTGCTGCAACTTCGCCAGTGCCTGTCCGCCGTCGACGGCGTTGAGGTGGGCGTTCAAGATGGCCGTGATGACTTGCATGTCCAGCTGTGAACTCGCCGAATTCTGGTGCGACAGTGCGGCTTCGGCGCGTGCAATGGCTTCCGCCGCCTCGCCCCTCTCTCCCTCGGGCGCGGCGGCATGTTGACGGATCTTGCCCACGATCGTCTGGAGCTGCTCGGGCCGGGTCGTCGGGGTGATCACGGCGGCCAGCTCACTGCGCGACAGGCCCGCCTGCCACGCGTTCGGGTCACCGGTGCGGTCGCGGGCATATTTCACCGCGGCAAGCAGCTCTTCGTACGCCGACATCAGCTACACGACCGGCGCTGCGGTCACCGCACATCTTTGCGGGATGCGTCGCGGCCCCTCCATGCCCGGCGACAGTACCCAGGCACCGTCCTGTCGACAATTCACTGCACCCGGCGATTGTGGATGACACGGCGAGGCTGCCTTGCTAGCCATTGGCCGGGCTGTACTGGTCCCGAAGACCTTCCAGTACAGCCTTTTTCGCGCGACTGAGTTCCCGCGCCTCCTCGATGACCGCCGTGATCTCGCGCTGCTTGTCCAGCAGGAACCGCTGAAATTCCCGTGCGCCCATGGGTGTGTCCAGGGCAAGGCGCCCTTGATGCACGGTGGCATGGTCGATCTGCTCGGCGATGGCATCCAGTCGCCTGGCGCCCTCGCGCGTGGCGGCATGCGCGCTGGCGAGCACCTCGGCCAGCACGCGGTCGGCGTCGACGGCCGTGCCGTGCTGGCCGGCCAGGTCTGATTGCCGCGCCTGCATGGCGGCTACCGAGGGTCCGGCTTGTTCCGTCATCGGTTCACCCTGTTCGTCATAGCGGTCGGCGAATAGCGACGTTGGCGCCCAGCCGGCTGATCCGGACCGAGGCTCCCGGATAAGGTGCTTCGACCACCAGGTTGTTGCCGATGGCCAGCTGGACGTGTCCCGCGTGCGGGAAGACGAGATCACCGGGGCGCACTTGCGACCGCGGCACCGGGATCCCGTCGTTGATCTGCTGATACGTGGTGCGGTCCAAGTGAATTCCCGCTTGCGCGTAGCTCCACTGCACGAGCCCCGAACAATCGAACTGGTCGGGGCCCGTCGCGCCCCAGACGTAGGGTCGGCCAAGGCGCGACAGCGCGGCGCGGACCGCGATCGCCGCGCGCCCGGTCAACCCCGATCCCGCGGCGCGCTGGCGCAGCAGTTGGTAGCGCAGCGCACGCAGTTCCGCAAGGTGTCGTCGCGCCCGAAGCCGGGCCGACACGACGTGTAAGCGTTGGGTCCGCAGTCGCGCCGCGCGGCGCCGCATGGCCTCCCGCTGGGCCAACGGCGTCAGCGGGACGGCGGCGTCGGCCCGGGCTTCGTCGAGGACCCCTCGAGTCAGATCACGCGCCTGGGCCTGATCCCGCAAAGCGCCGGCGATGATGTTCGCTGCGGCGGTATCGGTGGCGGCCGCCGCCGCCAACCGGTGCCGGCTGTGCTCCACGGCGAGCCGGTAGCCGCCGCACGCCACCGTGTCGTTCAGCCCGCCCGCTGCCCGCAACAGCTTGCGGTAGTGCCCCGTGGCCGCGTCCAGTGACGGGGGCCGCGCGCCACCGGCGAACATGTCGTGAGCGCGGCTCAACACCTCGAGTTCGCTGGCAGTCACTGCGCCTCCTCGCCTTGCTGGCCTTCCGATTCGACGGCGGCGGTGAAGGCGCGGACGCGGGGGAGCGCTCCGGGTGGAATGACCCCCCGGTTGCGAATGTCCCAGATTTCCCCGACGTCGACACCGACCAGCGCGGCGATGATCGTCTCCGGCAGCGACGACCGCGTGCACGCCCGGTCGAAGCGCGCGCTCAAGCTGGTCGGCATCCGCTTGAGCAGGGCGGTTCGAGTCGCCTCGAGGGCCCGGAGGTGTTCCATGAGGCGGTCGGTGGAGTCCGCGCCGGCATTCACCGCGACCCGCCAGGAACCGGCGGCGAGCATCTCTGCCTTCACGCACTGAGCGATCACAGACAGAATATACGTCTCATATTCGTTTGATGTTGTCGCCGGCAAGCGATCGATGACGGATTTGAGGGCTTCGAGCTGAGCTTCGGCATAGCCTTCCAGCACTTCCGTGTCGCTGTGACGGTCCACGACCACTGGCCCGGTGCGTCTGGCGGGCATCGGGGCGGGCGGCTGGGCGGCCATCAGCCGGGCCAGTTCCGCCTCCGGATCGGCCGCCACCAGCAGCCGTGAGTAGGTGCCGGGCGGCAGCCCGAGCCCGTTCTCGACCTTCTGAACTGTGCTTTTGTGGGGCTTGCGGGCTCCTCGCTCGAGGAAACTCAGGCCCATGATGCTGACGCCGGTTGCGGCGGCGAGGTCGGCCAACGACCAGTCGCGTGACTCGCGGAGGGCGCGGATCGCCGCGCCGGCCGATTCACGGCTCACCGCACGCTCCGGCCATAGGCCGGATATTACACAGCTGGGGTCGTATCGCTGCGGATATACGTTTTTGTCACGTTTCTCTTGCGCTGGGCGGTCACATCTGTATACGCTTTTGCCTACGTTTCACGCTCGACAAGGAGACCGACATGGGACACCCCTGCGCTGCCAACCCGGAACTTTGGTTCGGCTACCCCGACGACGACGGTGGTGACGGCGCCGCGAAGGCCCGTGCGTACGAGCGGTCGTCCGTCGAGGCGCGGATCCAGTGCCTACGCCGCTGCCCGCTGGCGCAGCAGCGCCAGTGCGCTCAGCACGCCATCGCGCACCGCGAGGAGTACGGCGTGTGGGCGGGCGTCAAGCTGCCCGGGGGCCAATACCGCAAGCGCGAACAGCTCGCGCGGGCCCACGAGGTGCTGCGGCGCATCGCGTCCGGCGAGATCAACTCGCGCCAGCTGCCCGAGAATGCGGCCCTGCTCGCCAACCACGAACATGACGTCGTTCCAGTGCCCGCGGTGGTGCTGCATCTGCCCCTCGCGCAAGTGGGGCCGCGCTCGGCCGCCTGACGCTCCATCGCGCGTAGAGGCAGTTTGCTGGCCGGGTCGACGGGGTAGACGGGCGGCACGACCGAGTCTGCCGACCCAAAGGCGGGATCCATGACGTTCGACCTGACCCCGACCGCAGCGCAGCACGACCTGGCCCGACGAACCCACGAGTTCGCCGAAGAAGTGATCCGCCCCGTGGCGCTCCACTACGACCAACGCCAGGAGTTCCCGTGGCCGGTGTTGGAGGAGGCGGCCCAGCGCGGCTTCTACAGCCCCCTGTTCTACCGCGACCTGATCGGCGATCGGACCGGCCTTTCCCTGCCGATGTTCATGGAGGAGATGTTTTGGGGCTGCGCCGGGATCGGCTTGGCGATCGTGATGCCCGCGCTGGCGCTGTCGGCGATCGGGCAGGCCGCGTCTCCCGAGCAGATGCTGGAGTGGGCGCCCGAATGTTTCGGTACGCCAGGCGATCTCAAGCTCGCCGCGCTGGCCATCTCCGAACCGGAAGGCGGCAGTGATGTACGCAACCTGCGCACCCGCGCGCGCCGCGACGGTGACGACTGGATCATCGACGGTCACAAGATGTGGATCGGCAACGGCGGCATCGCCAACGTGCACGTGGTCAACGCGGTCGTCGACGAGGAACTCGGTCACCGCGGTCAGGCGCTGTTCGTGGTGCCCGGTGGCACACCCGGGCTGAAGCTGGTGCGCAAGCTGGACAAGCTGGGCTGCCGCGCCTCCCACACCGCCGAGTTGCTGTTCGAGGGCGTCCGGGTGCCGGCCGCGAATCTGCTTGGCGGACAGGAAAAGCTGGAGCACAAGCTCGCCAAAGCGCGCGAGGTCGTGGCGGGCGGGAAGCGTTCGGGGTCGGCGACCTTGGGCACGTTCGAGCAGACCCGGCCCATGGTCGCCGCGCAGGCCATCGGAATCGCGCGCGCCGCGCTCGAGTACGCGACGGCGTACGCCATCGAGCGTGAGGCCTTCGGCGGTCCGATCATCGACAACCAGGGCATCGCCTTCCCGCTGGCAGAGCTGGCCACCCAGATCGACGCCGCCCGCCTGTTGACGTGGCGAGCCTCGTGGATGGCCGCCAACAACGTTCCCTTCGAACGCGGAGAAGGCTCGATGTCGAAGATGGCCGCCAGCGAGGTGGCCGTGAAGGCCACCGAACGCGCCATTCAAACCATGGGCGGGTGGGGTTACATCACCGATCACCCGGTGGAGAAGTGGTATCGGGATGCCAAGCTGTACACCATCTTTGAGGGCACCAGTGAAATCCAGCGGATGGTGATCGCCAACGCGCTGGGAGCGACCGTCGGGACGCCGCCACTGCATGTCGTGCTCGAGCCGTCCGGCGGACCGCTGAACCGGGTGTTCGGCCGCGGCGCCCCGCTGCGATCCCGCGCCGCCGACGCCGCGCTGTCGATGCAGGACCGAGTGCCAGAGCCCGTCATGCGGCTGGCCATGAAGGTGCTCCGCCCGCCCCGCAAGTAGCGGCGGCTGGGTACCGTCGGGTGACGATGAGCAACCTCGAGCCGGCACCGGTCGAAGTCGCCTGCGCGGCGTCGCCGAGCGCGGGCGTCGAAATGCTGCGCCCCCGAGAGGTTCCGTTAGGCGGGCCCCGCGCCATGCGAGTGCGTCGCACGCTTCCGCAACGCCAGCGCTCGCTGATCGCGGCGTGGTGCTTCATCGACCACTACGGGCCGGCGTCGACGCGCATGGACGTCCCGCCGCATCCGCACACCGGACTACAGACGGTGAGTTGGTTGTTCGGTGGGGAAGTGGAGCACAACGACAGCGCCGGCGTGCACGCGGTGATACGGCCCGGCGAGCTGAACCTGATGACCGCGGGCGCCGGTATCTGTCACTCCGAAGTGTCGGTTGAGTCGCCGACCCCCTTGCACGGTGTGCAGCTGTGGGTGGCCCTGCCCGGAGCGGACCGCGACACGGGCCGCGGCTTCACGCATTACGCTCCGGAGCCGGTCGCGCTCCCGCGCGCGACGGTGCGGGTGTTCCTCGGCGAGCTGGCCGGCAGCCGTTCCCCCGTGCACAGCTTCACCGCGCTGCTCGGCGCCCAAATCGATCTCGACCTCGGAGCCGGGCTGGATCTCGACATCGACCCGACATTCGAGCATGGAGTGCTCGGCGATGCGGGCTTGGTCCGGGCGGAGGAGACCGCTCTGACGGCCGCCGAGCTGGCCTACCTGGGCCCTGGCCGATCAGCGCTGCGCTTGCAGAACGTGGGGGAGGGACCGGCGCGGGTACTGCTACTGGGTGGGACACCGTTCAGCGAGGAGCTGGTGATGTGGTGGAACTTCGTGGGACGAAGCCACGAGGACATCGTCGGGTACCGCCAACTGTGGGAGGACGGCGACGAACGCTTCGGCGCCGTCCGCGGTTACCGCGGTTCGCTCGCCCGGCTGCCCGCCCCGCCGCTGCCGACCACCCGGCTGCGGCCCCGACCCCTACCGCACAGAAGGAGAGACACATGACCGCCGACAAAACTGGGGCCGAAACGACCATCAGCCTGCAGGACGGCCGCTACACCATCGCCGTGGAAGGCAAGCGGGTCGGTCTCGCCGACTTCGTCGACCGTGGCGACCAGCGGATCTTCCATCACACCGAAGTCGATCCGGCTTACGGCGGCCGCGGGCTGGCAACCATCCTCGTCGAGCAGGCCCTCGACGAGGCACGCCGCGAAGGCAAGCGCATCGTGCCGGCGTGCTCGATGATCGACACCGTGCTGATGAAGCACCCCGAATACGACGACATCACCGACGCCGTGACGCCGGAGGTGCACCGGTGGTTGCGGTCGTCGTAGCGATCGCTACCCGACTAGCCGTGCGAAGGCCCGAAATACTTGTCGGCTAGCTGCTTCGCTAACTTGAGAAGCTCCGCGCAGGATCGATCTGCGTTTGCGTCGGTAAAGAGATCTTCAATGCGTTGTGAGTTACCGCGTATCCACGCCACCATTGCCTCCGGCGATACGATGTTTGTTTCATCGTAGTTGTCTAAGTATTGCCGGATCAGTGACGCGCGGAACCAGTTGTCCGACGTCGTGGCCAAATTAGTCGGAGCGAAAGTGAAATCGATTTGGCCGCGATCATTAGAAATATCCAAACTAATTACTGGCCCTGTTAGCGTTAGCGATGCATTTATCGTCGGGTTCCCCGATGTGGCTGAGTTCGTAATGCGATAGCGCGGATCCAGATATAGGAAGTCGAGATACTGCAGGTAGAACTGTAGCAACGTTCTCACTATTTATCGCGCTCCTTCAACAGTGGGCTGGAGCAAATTGTCGCCCACTCGCTGATACCCGTGGGCTTCGAGGT
This sequence comes from Mycobacterium europaeum, assembly GCF_034555895.2. Taxonomy (NCBI): domain Bacteria; kingdom Bacillati; phylum Actinomycetota; class Actinomycetes; order Mycobacteriales; family Mycobacteriaceae; genus Mycobacterium; species Mycobacterium europaeum. The sequence goes on along the minus strand of NZ_CP157315.1, from coordinate 4,745,302 downwards.
ATTTAAGCTCTGCAGCTGTAAACGTGTTCGGCCTAACTTGGTAGAAAGGGACGGATAGCGTGATCTTATCGCCATTTGCGATAGCCACGTCGAGTACGTGCTGATTAGCCGCCAGCCGCTCAATCGGCGTCAAGGAGTTCCACGCCTCGCCCAAGTCGAAGTAGCTAGCTCCGTGCTGCTGTGCTACATCGATGTAAGAGGGGCCTCCGGTCGGAGGTCTGAATGGGCCGAGGACGGTTTCACCGCTTCCGGTCAGATGTTGCTCTGACAGGGCTTGCAACTCCGGCGTCATGTAGTTGAGCGGATTGTCCAAGACGAACTCGGGGCGCGCTGGGTCGATCACAACCGGCGGCGGATGGCCGTCCGGCGCCACAGGCACATGCGGGCCCGCGGGGAGATGTTCGGGGGGAATCTCTCCACCGCCTGTGGGCCCGTGCGGCGCGTGCTCGACGACGGGCGGAGGGCCGGGGTGGGCGCCGGGCACGGGTTGTCCGCTGACGTCCGGAAGTGGTGAGCCATGCGGGGACAGGTCGGCTTCGGCTGTCGCCGCACGCATCTCGGCCGCGCTCAGCGCGCGGGGGAGGACGTTGTCTGCCGAAAGACCCTGCAGCGCTTCGCGACTGAACAGCGTCTTCAGCCCTTGCCAGGCCACCTCGCCGCCTGCTTTGAGTCCGTAGCCGCCCACTGCCGTCGTAATCGCACTCCACAACGGTTCCGGCGTGGCTTCCACCTTCCCGGGATCCGGCGTTCGCATGCCGGTCAACTTGCCGCTGTTGAAGGTGTAGGACGTGCCGGTGGCCTGATCAAAGAATTCGCCCGTACCGTCCTTCAGCTGCCCGAAGACCTGGACGGGCTGCCCGTCGACCCTGTAGGTGAAGGTGAAATGGCCGTCGGGAGTGGTACTCACCGACGCGGGGTCGATGTTGTTGTAGTTGGGGATCTTTCCGAGGTCGTCGAGCGCCTTCGCGAGGTCTGCCTTGAGCTTGGGCAGCCTGGCCCTGGCCGCCTCGCCCTCCGGTGATCCGGGCCCGTGGGCATAAAGGTCCGCGATGGCTTTATCCAGAGCCGCCTGTGCGGCGCGCACTTTGCCCATTTGATCCACCACAGCCTGGTCGGTGATCCGCCGGATGTTGGCCAGCGCTTTCTGCTGGTCATCGGATGGCGGTGCGACGCCGTCGCTGTCGATCCCATGTAGCGGGGCGCCGTCGTAGCCGTCGGTATGCAAACTGTCCAGCGATTTCTGCAGACAGCCGGCGTAGCCGTCGCGTATCGAATGCAGTTGGGCCAAAGCGGCTTTGGTGTCCCGCAGGGCATCGCTTTCACAGGTGTTGATGAGCCCATGGAGTGCGTCGACGTCCGCCGCGCTGAGGCTCTTGTCTTGCAGCATGGCGACGGCCTGGCGGATCAAGCCGGAAATCTCCGCCAATTGGGAGTCCAGGTTGGCGATCTGGCTGGCGGCGTTGCGTTGCGCTTCGGCCAAGGCGGCTGCGATGTTCTCCAGGTCGACACCGATCTTGGGTAACCGAAGGGACTCAACGCCCAGAGACTTCGCCACCCGTTGCACTTCTGCCGAGTCGTTGATGGGGTGGTCGCCACTCTGATGGTTCCAGGCCGCGTCGAAGCGGCTGCGCGCTTGCTCGAACGCGTGGTCGGCCTCCGCCGTGCAGCGCCCGGCTTCCCGGAAAGCCTCGGCCAGACGGGAGATGTGCAACGGCTCACCGGCCTGCAGACTGCGATTGATCGCCCAGGGGTCGCCACCGGCCTCAGCGATCAGCGCATCAATGTCTATGTAGGGCAGGCCCACAACACCGCACCCGGGCGTCCCACCGCGACGAACATTGCCACCCCTCCTGAGCTGGCAATGACGCTAGCGGCGCGAACGCGGGCGTCAATTCACATGGATGTGTGTCGCCGCGCCGCCGTCAGATCAAGATGGCCTGACACAGCAGGCCGACGAACGGCGCCCTGGCGACGCCAATATTCAAATGTGGGCGAAGGGGGACTTGAACCCCCACGTCCCGAAGGACACTGGCACCTGAAGCCAGCGCGTCTGCCATTCCGCCACTCGCCCGCAAAAACAACCGATGGACCATACCACTCTAATAGCCGCATTCCCCAACTGCCTGGTCGGGCCCGGAAGCCGGGCGGCGCTGCGGGGCAACGCCTCTGATCAGGGCGGACGCAGTTCTCAGAGTTTCGACGGTGCCGCGACGCCATGCGCTCCCGATACCATGCTGGAGTGAGACGTCATCCCGCGCATCGTTTGCCGCCCGGTGGCGACACGCGTCGGCAGGTGCGGACGAACGCCGGGGCATGAGTAGCCAACGGGGGCTCGCGGCGCGCATCGAGCGCAAGCTCGAGGCGACCGTCGACAATGCGTTCGCCCGAGTCTTCGGCGGATCGATCGTTCCGCAGGAGGTGGAGGCCCTGCTGCGCCGCGAGGCCCGCGACGGCGTCCAGCGACTGCACGGAAATCGGTTTTTGGCCCCCAACGAATACATCATTACCCTCGGAAGGCACGACTTCGAGAAGGTGGGCGCCGACCCCGATCTCACGTCGGGCGCTTTCGCTAGGTACTTGGCCGACTACATCCGTGAACAGGAGTGGCAAACGTATGGTGATGTGGTCGTCCGGTTCGAGCAGTCGTCGAACCTGCGTACCGGCCAGTACCGCGCCCGTGGTGCTGTCAACCCCGATGTGCAGCCCCGCCCGACAGGCAATGAGCCCGTCCGGCCACAATCAAGTAATGCGTTCGGCGCAGAACGAGGAGTAGCACCAATGACTGACGATTCGAGCTACCGCGGGGCTCAGGGGCCGGGGCGGCCCAGCGACGAGTATTACGACGACCGCTACGGGCGTCCGCAAGAGGGTAGCGCAGAACCGCAGGGGGGACCTGACCCGCGCGGTGGGTATCCGCCGCCCGAGCAGAGCGGCTACCCGCCGCAGCAGGGCTACCCCCCACCGCGGCAGCCCGAGCAGGGCCAGGGCGGCTACCCCGAGCAGGGCCAAGGCGGCTACCCCGAGCAGGGCCAAGGCGGCTACCCGGAACAGGGCGGCTATCAAGCCCCGGGCGGCTACCCCGACCAGCGCGGGTACCAAGGCCCGGGGGGATACCCCGAGCAGCGCGGCTATCAGGGCCAAGGCGGGGGATACCCCGAGCAGGGCCAAAGCGGTTACGCGCCGCAATACGAGCAGCGCCCTCCCGCCCCCGGCGGGTACGGGGGCCAAGGCTACGACCAGGGCTACCGCCAGGGCGGCGGGTACGGGCCACCCGCCGGCGGTCAGCCCGGCGGTGGCCAGCAGGGCTACGGCGGGTACGGCGAATACGGCCGCGGACCGGCGCGCCCGGAGGAGGGTGGCTACGCGCCGCCCGAGCAGCGGCCGGCCTACCCCGAGCAGGGCGCCGGCGGGTACGAGCAGGGCGGCGGTTATGAGCAGCCTGGCGGCTACGAGCAGGGCTACCCGCAGGGCGGCGGCTACGGCCGGCAGGACTACGCCGGCGACTACACGCAGTACGCCGAGAACGTCCCGGGCGGGGGATACCCCGGCCAGGGCGGCGGGTACGCCGAGGCTCCGCAGCGCGACTACGAGTACGGCCAGCAGGCGGACTATGGCCAGGCCGCCGACTACGGCCAGCAGGCCGGCGGCTACGGCGCTTACGGCGGCTACGGGGCGGCCGGGACGACGGTCACCCTGCAGCTCGACGACGGCAGCGGCCGCACCTATCAGCTGCGGGAGGGCTCCAACATCGTGGGGCGCGGACAAGACGCCCAATTCCGGTTGCCCGACACCGGCGTGTCACGGCGTCACCTCGAGATCCGGTGGGACGGGCAGGTGGCGCTCCTTTCGGACCTCAACTCGACCAACGGCACCACCGTGAACAACGCGCCCGTACAGGAGTGGCAGTTGGCCGATGGTGACGTGATCCGCCTGGGCCACTCGGAGATCATCGTCCGGATCCACTGACCCGCTGGCTCAACGCTGCCCTGCTTCTCCCCGCCTCGACCACCGTCCAAGTATCGTGACGTTGCCGATGTGCTCGGGGTCACGGGCGCCAGGGGGATGACGCCAGGACGGAAAGGACGCCAGATGCAGGGACTCGTACTGCAGCTGACGCGCGCCGGATTTTTGATGTTGTTGTGGGTATTCATCTGGTCCGTGTTGCGGATCTTGCGGACCGATATCTATGCCCCGACCGGTGCCGTCATGGTGCGCCGGGGTTTGGCGTTGCGCAGCACCCTGCTGCCGTCGCGGCAACGCCGGCACGCCGCGCGCTATCTGGTGGTGACCGAGGGGGCGTTGGCCGGGGCGCGCATCACACTCAGCGGGCAGCCGGTGTTGATCGGGCGGGCCGACGACTCGACCCTGGTGCTCACCGACGACTACGCCTCGACGCGGCACGCCCGGCTGTCCCAGCGCGGTTCGGAATGGTATGTCGAGGATCTAGGATCGACCAACGGCACTTACCTTGACAGGGCAAAGGTGACGACTGCGGTACGAGTTCCCATAGGGACGCCGATTCGGATCGGCAAGACGGCGATCGAGCTGCGCCCGTGACCCTGGTCCTGCGTTACGCCGCGCGCAGCGATCGCGGCCTGGTACGTGCCAACAACGAAGATTCCGTATACGCCGGTGCGCGGCTGCTCGCCCTTGCCGACGGCATGGGCGGCCACGCCGCGGGCGAGGTCGCGTCCCAGCTGGTGATCGCCGCACTGGCCCACCTCGACGACGACGATCCCGGCGGCGACCTGCTGGCCAAGCTCGACGCCGCCGTGCGCGCGGGCAATGCGGCCATCGCGGCGCAGGTGGAGGCGGAGCCCGAGCTCGAAGGGATGGGCACCACGCTCACCGCGATCCTGTTCGCGGGCGACCGGATCGGCTTGGTGCACATCGGCGACTCGCGCGGCTATCTGCTGCGTGACGGTGAGCTGACGCAGATCACCAAGGACGACACCTTCGTCCAGACCCTGGTCGACGAGGGCCGTATCACCCGCGAAGAGGCACACAGCCATCCGCAGCGGTCGCTGATCATGCGCGCGCTGACCGGTCACGAGGTGGAACCGACGCTGACCATGCGCGAGGCGCGCGCCGGCGACCGCTACCTGCTCTGCTCTGACGGGCTCAGCGACCCCGTCAGCGACGAGACGATCCTCGAAGCGCTGCAGATTCCGGACGTGGCCGAGGCCGCCTACCGCCTCATCGAATTGGCGCTGCGCGGCGGCGGCCCGGACAACGTGACCGTGGTGGTCGCCGACGTCGTCGACTACGACTACGGCCAGACCCAACCGATCCTCGCCGGCGCGGTGTCCGGTGACGACGACCAGATGACGTTGCCCAACACCTCCGCGGGCCGCGCCTCGGCGATCAGGCCCCGCGAGGAAGCCGCCAAACGCGTTGCGCCACAACCGGAAACCCCGAATCGGCCCCGCTGGCCGCGGCGGCGAATGTTCTTCGTCGTGACGTTGGCGGTGTTGTTCGTTCTCTCGGGCCTGGCCATCGCGTGGTGGGTGATCGAGCGCAACTATTACGTCACCGAATACGACGGCAAGGTCTCGATCGTCCGCGGAATTCAGGGGTCGTTGTTGGGGGTGCCCCTGCAGGAGCCCTACCTGGTCGGCTGCCTGAGCGCGCGCAACGAGCTCTCGCTGATCAGTTATGGCCAATCCGGTCACTCGAACTGCCAGCTGATGACGGTGCGGGACTTGCGCCGTCCCGGGCAGGTCCAGGTGCAGACCGGGCTGCCCGGCGGCAGCCTGGACCAGGCCGAATCACAGCTCCGGCAATTGCTGGCCGAATACCTGCTGCCGACCTGTCCGTCGCCCCGCGCCACGTCGCCGCCGGGGTCCCCGGCCCCCGGGAGCGGCACCCCCGAGTCAAGTGTCGCGGCATCGCCAGCATCAACCACTCCGCCGACCACCGCTTCCTCCAGCCCCAGCGCCCCAGCCACCACGAGCGCCGCAGGCGGCCCCGCGACCTCTTCGCCGGTGGGCCCCACGACCACTTCCCAGACGGTCACCGCGCTTCCAGCGCCTCCACTTCAACCGGGCATTGACTGCCGGACGGTGGCATGACCACACAACTGCAGCCGCCCGTCGCGGTCACGCCTCCGCTGCCCACCCGCCGCAACGCCGAGCTGCTGCTGCTGTGCTTCGCCGCAGCCATCACCGTCGCCGCGCTGCTGATCGTCGAGGCCAACCAGGACCGCGAAGTGCGCTGGAATGTCGTCACCTACGGACTGGTGTTCCTGCTCGTATTCGGTTCGGCGCACCTGGCCATCAGGCGCTTCGCCCCCTATACCGACCCGCTGCTGTTGCCAATTGTGGCGCTGCTCAACGGGCTTGGGCTGGTGATGATCCATCGGCTCGACCTGGTCGACAACCAGATGAGCGGCCGCAATCACCCCAGCGCCACCCAGCAGATGATGTGGACGGTGGTCGGGGTGGTCACGTTCGCGCTCGTGGTCACGTTTCTCAAAGACCATCGACAGCTCGCGCGGTATGGCTACATATGCGGGATCACCGGCCTGGTGCTGCTGGTGATTCCCGCCCTGCTGCCGGCGTCGCTGTCCGAACAGAACGGCGCGAAGATCTGGATTCGGTTCCCCGGCTTCTCATTTCAGCCCGCCGAGTTCTCCAAGATCCTGCTGCTGATCTTCTTCTCCGCCGTCTTGATCGCCAAGCGGGGCCTATTCAACAGCGTCGGAAAGCATTTCATGGGCCTGACCTTGCCGCGCCCGCGCGATCTCGCGCCGCTGCTGGCCGCGTGGGTGATCTCGGTGGGCGTGATGGCCTTCGAGAAGGACCTCGGCACCTCGCTGCTGCTCTACGCGTCGTTCTTGGTCGTGGTTTACCTTGCGACACAACGATTCAGCTGGGTTGTGATCGGCCTGCTGCTGTTCGCGGTGGGCAGCGTCATCGCGTATTTCATCTTCGCGCACGTGCGGGTCCGCGTGCAGATGTGGTGGGACCCGTTCTCCGACCCCGACGGCAGCGGCTACCAGATCGTGCAGTCGCTGTTCAGTTTCGCCACGGGCGGCATCTTCGGCACCGGGCTCGGCAACGGCCAGCCCGATACCGTGCCAGCCGCGTCGACCGACTTCATCATCGCCGCCTTCGGTGAAGAACTCGGTCTCGTCGGGCTCGCCAGCATCTTGATGCTCTACACCATCGTCATCATCCGGGGCATGCGCACCGCGATCGCTACGCGGGACAGCTTCGGCAAGCTGCTGGCCGCGGGTCTGGCCTCCACCCTGGCCATCCAGTTGTTCATCGTCGTCGGCGGTGTCACGCAACTCATCCCGTTGACCGGGCTGACCACACCGTGGATGTCCTACGGCGGATCGTCGCTGCTCGCCAACTACATACTGCTGGCGATCATCGCTCGCATCTCCAACAGCGCGCGGCACCCCTTGCGCGGCCGGGAGCGCAAGGACGCCCCGCTCGCGGCGGCCAAGACCGAGGTAATCGAGAAGGTATGAACACCTCTCTGCGCCGCATCTCGCTCACGGTCATGGCCTTGATCGTGCTGCTGCTGATCAACGCCACCATGACGCAGGTGTTCGCGGCCGACTCGTTGCGCGCGGACCCGCGCAATCAGCGCGTCCTGCTCGACGAGTATTCGCGCCAGCGCGGCCAGATCGTGGCGGGCGGCCAACTCCTGGCCTACTCGGTGGCCACCGACAGCCGCTTCCGTTTCCTGCGGGTCTACCCCAACCCCGCGGTCTACGCGCCGATCACCGGCTTCTACTCGCTGCGCTACTCCAGCACCGGTCTGGAGCGTGCCGAGGACCCGCTGCTGAACGGGTCCGACGAGCGGCTGTTCGGGCGTCGACTCGCCGATTTCTTCACCGGTCGCGACCCCCGCGGCGGCAACGTCGACACCACCATCCGACCGCGCGTCCAGCAGGCCGGCTGGGACGCGATGCAGCAGGGCTGCGGCGGGCCGCCGTGCAAGGGCGCCGTCGTCGCCCTCGAGCCGTCCACCGGCAAGATCTTGGCCATGGTGTCATCGCCGTCCTATGACCCCAACCTGCTCGCGTCGCACGATCCACAGGTCCAGGCGCAGGCGTGGCAGCGGCTGCGCGACGATCCCGCCAACCCCATGACCAACCGCGCCATCTCGGAGACCTACCCGCCCGGGTCCACGTTCAAGGTCATCACGACCGCAGCGGCCCTGGAGGCCGGCGCGACCGATGCCGAGCAGCTGACCGCGGCGCCGTCGATTCAGCTTCCGGACAGCACCGCAACGCTGGAGAACTACGGCGGGCAGCCGTGCGGCAACCAGCTCACGGTGTCGCTCAAGCAGGCGTTCGCCCTGTCGTGCAACACCGCGTTCGTCCAGCTCGGCATCCACACCGGGTCCGATGCGCTGCGCAGTATGGCGCACTCGTTCGGCCTGGACAGCACCCCCAGCGTCATCCCGCTGCAGGTCGCGGAGTCGACGGTGGGGATCATCCCGGACGCCGCCGCGCTGGGCATGTCCAGCATCGGCCAGAAGGACGTCGCGCTGACACCGCTGGAGAACGCTCAGATCGCCGCGACCATCGCGAACGACGGCATCACGATGCAGCCCTACCTGATCGACAGCCTCAAGGGCCCCGACCTGGCCAGCATCAGCACCACCATTCCCTATCAGCAGCGCCGCGCGGTGTCTCCCCAGGTCGCCGCTAAGCTAACAGAGCTGATGGTCGGCGCCGAGAAGGTCGCGCAGCAGAAAGGGGCCATTCCCGGCGTGCAGATCGCATCCAAGACCGGTACCGCAGAGCACGGCACCGATCCGCGAAATACGCCGCCGCACGCGTGGTACATCGCCTTCGCGCCCGCGCAGACGCCCAAAGTCGCCGTGGCAGTGTTGGTGGAGAATGGCGGCGACCGCCTGTCCGCGACGGGAGGTGCACTTGCCGCGCCGATCGGACGGGCTGTGATCCAAGCCGCGCTACAGGGAGGACCATGAGCCCGCGAGTCGGTGTGACGCTGTCTGGCAGATACCGCCTGCAGCGCCTGATCGCCACCGGTGGCATGGGCCAAGTCTGGGAGGCCGTGGACAGCCGGTTGGGTCGGCGCGTCGCGGTCAAGGTGCTCAAGCAGGAGTTCTCCCAGGACCCGGAATTCATCGAGCGGTTCCGCGCCGAGGCGCGCACCACCGCCATGCTGAACCACCCCGGCATCGCCCAGGTCCACGACTACGGCGAGAGCCAGCTGGACGGGGAGGGCCGGACCGCCTACCTGGTGATGGAGCTGGTCAACGGCGAGCCGCTGAACTCGGTGCTCAAGCGCACGGGCCGGCTGTCGTTGCGGCACGCGCTCGACATGCTCGAGCAGACCGGCCGGGCCCTGCAGGTCGCGCATGCCGCGGGCTTGGTGCACCGCGACGTCAAACCGGGCAACATCCTGATCACCCCGACGGGCCAGGTCAAGATCACCGACTTCGGTATCGCAAAGGCCGTCGACGCCGCGCCGGTCACGCAGACCGGGATGGTCATGGGCACCGCCCAATACATCGCGCCCGAACAGGCCCTCGGCCACGACGCGACGCCCGCCAGCGACGTGTACTCGCTGGGTGTCGTCGGCTACGAGGTGGTCTCGGGCAAGCGGCCCTTCACCGGCGACGGCGCCCTTACGGTGGCCATGAAGCACATCAAGGAGCCGCCGCCCCCGCTGCCCGCCGAGCTGCCGCCCAACGTGCGGGAGCTCATCGAGATCACGCTGGTCAAGAACCCCGCGATGCGCTACCGCAGCGGCGGCCCCTTCGCCGACGCCGTGGCTGCGGTACGGGCCGGCCGCCGCCCGCCGCGGCCCAGCCAGTCGCCGCCCCCCGGACGGGCGTCGCCGGCGGCGATCCCGTCCAGCCCGACGACCAGGGCGGCCGCCGTCACCAGCACACGGGCGGCTGTCGCCCCGCGCCGATCCCGGCCGGCCACCGGCGGTCACCGCCCGCCCCCGGCACGGCGCAGCTTCTCGTCGGGTCAGCGCGCGCTGCTGTGGGCCGCCGGCGTGCTGGGAGCGCTGGCGATCATCATCGCGGTGCTCATCGTCATCAATTCCCGCGCCGACACCCAGCAGCAATCGCCACCCCCGACGGTCACCGACACCGGGGGTCCGCCGCCGCCCCCGGCCAGCAAGACGCCGAGCGGTTCCGCGCCCGGCCCCGCACTGCGGCTTAATTGGACGGATCGCGCGGCGATAGGTAATTCTGGACTCCAACGAGGGCCGGCCGAGCACGGGTGGGGTGAACGACTGACGCCCAGCGTCTCACCGGCCCGACACGAGATACCACGATGACCACCCCTCAGCACCTGTCTGACCGCTATGAACTGGGCGAAATCCTCGGATTCGGGGGTATGTCCGAGGTTCACCTGGCCCGCGACGTCCGGCTCCACCGCGATGTCGCGGTGAAAGTGCTGCGCGCCGACCTGGCCCGCGACCCCAGCTTCTATCTGCGGTTCCGCCGCGAGGCGCAAAACGCGGCCGCGCTCAATCACCCCTCGATCGTGGCGGTGTACGACACGGGCGAGGCCGAGACGCCGACGGGTCCGCTGCCCTACATCGTCATGGAGTACGTCGACGGCGTCACGCTGCGCGACATCGTGCACACCGACGGTCCGCTGCCGCCGCGGCGGGCCATCGAGATCATCGCCGACGCCTGCCAGGCGCTGAATTTCAGTCACCAGAACGGCATCATCCACCGCGACGTCAAGCCGGCGAACATCATGATCAGCAACACCAATGCGGTCAAGGTGATGGACTTCGGCATCGCCCGCGCGATCGCCGACAGCGGCAACAGCGTCACGCAGACCGCGGCTGTGATCGGGACGGCCCAGTACCTGTCGCCCGAGCAGGCGCGGGGCGACACCGTCGACGCCCGGTCCGACGTCTATTCGCTGGGTTGTGTCCTCTACGAAATCCTCACGGGCGAGCCGCCTTTCACCGGCGATTCCCCGGTCGCGGTCGCATACCAGCACGTGCGCGAGGACCCGATTCCACCGTCGCAGCGGCACGAGGGCATCTCCGCCGACCTGGACGCCGTCGTGCTCAAGGCGCTGGCCAAGAACCCGGACAACCGTTATCAGACGGCCGCCGAGATGCGTGCCGATCTGGTGCGGGTGCACAACGGCGAAACCCCCGAGGCGCCCAAGGTGCTCACCGACGCGGACCGCACATCGCTGCTCGCCAGCGGCGGAAATCACCCCGGCCCCCGCACCGATCCGCTGCCGCGGCAGCCCCTCCGCCGCATCGAGGACGGCAACGGCGGGTCGGTCGGTCGCTGGATCGTCGCGGTCGCGGCACTGGCGGTGCTGACGATCGTCGTCGTTATCGCCTTCAACACCTTCGGCGGCACCACCCGCGACGTCCAGGTGCCCGACATGCGGGGCCAGGTGTCCGCCGATGCCATTGCGGCCCTGCAGAATCGTGGCTTCAAGACGCGCACCCTGCAGAAGCCCGACTCGACGATCCCGCCCGACCACGTCATCAGCACCGATCCGGGCGCCAACGCGTCGGTGAGCGCGGGCGACGAGATCACCATCAACGTGTCGACGGGTCCCGAACAGCGCGAGGTGCCCGATGTCTCCTCGCTGAGCTACTCCGACGCGGTCAGCAAGCTCAAAGCGGCGGGGTTCAGCAAGTTCAAGCAGGCGAATTCGCCGTCGAGCCCCGAGCTGCTCGGCAAGGTGATCGGCACCAATCCGCCGGCCAACCAGACGTCGGCGATCACCAACGTGATCACCGTCATCGTCGGCTCCGGCCCGGAGACCAAACAGGTGCCCGACGTCGCGGGCCAGACCGTCGACGTCGCGCAGAAGAACCTCACGGTCTACGGCTTCACCAAGATCACCCAGGCGCAGGTGGACAGCCCGCGGCCGGCCGGCGAGGTCATCGGCACCAATCCGCCCAAGGGCCAGATGGTTCCGGTGGATTCGGTGATCGAGTTGCAGGTGTCCAAGGGCAACCAGTTCGTGATGCCCGACCTGAGCGGAATGTTCTGGACGGACGCCGAGCCGCGGTTAAGGGCGCTGGGCTGGACCGGGGTGCTGGACAAGGGCCCCGACGTGGACGCGGGTGGCTCCCAGTCGCACCGGGTGGTCTATCAGAACCCGCCGGCCGGCGCCGGCTGCAACCGGGACGGGATCATCACGCTGAAGTTCGGCCAGTAGCGGGGTCGGCCGGGAAGTAGGGCTGCACCGCGGCCCGGACCTCGTTCTCGAGCCGGCGGACCAACGTGTCGTTGCGGGCCCACCCGCAGTAGGCCAGCCAGTTCGCCAGCATTCGGTGCCCGCCCTCGGTCAGGATCGACTCCGGGTGGAACTGGACACCGTGAATCGGCAACTCGCGGTGCCGCACGCCCATGATTACGCCGCCGCGCGTGCGGGCGGTCACTTCGAGCACTGCGGGCAGTGACTCGGGCAGTATGGTCAGCGAGTGGTACCGGGTGGCCGTGAAAGGATCCGGAAGCCCTTGCAGCACACCGGTATTGGTGTGGAACACGCTGCTGGTCTTGCCGTGCAGCAGCTCGGGCGCGCGGTCTACGGTCGCCCCGAAGGCGACACCGATGGCCTGGTGCCCGAGGCAGACCCCGAGCAGCGGGGTGCGCTCGGTGGCGCATGCCCCCACCAGGGCGATGGAAGCGCCCGCGCGTTCCGGCGTGCCCGGCCCGGGGCTGAGCAGCACACCGTCGAACTCCCTGGCGACGGCCGACTCGTCGGCGAGCCTGGGATCGTCGTTGCGCCACACCTCGGCCCCGACGCCCAGCTGGCCCAGATACTGCACCAGGTTGAACACGAAGCTGTCGTAGTTGTCGACGACCAGGATCCGCACCGTGCCAGGTTACCGTCCGCGGGAAGTCAGTAGCCGATGGTTCCCATGGGTTGCGCGAAATGCAGCCGGTCCGGCTCGGTGTGGCCGACAACGTGCACGTCGGACTTGACCTCTTCGCGGTAGCCGAGACCGAACCGGACCACGTACTGGCGGTACAGCACGACCAGGGGCGCGGCGGCCAGGGCTGCTTGCATGGCAGCCTCGTTGCCGATCGCGGTGATCGTGTAGGGCGGGCTGTAGGTGCGGCCGTTGAGCAGCAGCGTGTTGCCGACGCAGCGCGGCACCGAAGTGGCGATGATGCGCTGGTCCTGCATCTGGATCGCCTCGGCGCCGGCGCTCCACATCGCATTGAGGACGGCCTCGATGTCTTGCTGGTGCACCACCAGATCGTCGGGGGACGCATCTCGCGGGAACCGCCCATTGGCGTCCCGTGGTGCGTCCTCCAGGGTGACCACCAGGCCGGGCCCGTGCACCGGGTTCATCCCCGCCTCGGCGGCCAGCTCGGCCGAGCGTCGCAGCATGGCCGCCAGCGCGCGATCCGAGGACCGTCCGTGCGCGGCATCGATCTCGGCCGACAGCCCGTCGCGCTCGGCGTTGAGGTGGTTCACCGATGACTGGGCCCCCCGGACCAGGTCCACCAGCCGGGGGGCGTCACTGCGGCGGATCTCGGCGCCGCCGGACACCCCGTGGGTGGCGGCCAGCAGCAGCCCGGCCAGCAGGCACACCACCGGGACGCCGAAGCGCCACGGAGAGCGGCTTCCGTCGCTCATCGGGTCTCCAATTTCCTGGTCACCGCGCCAGGTGGGTTAGTCTCGTAGCCAAGCTGTGCGCGCAGCTGCGGTCTTCATCGTTGCATCCCGTCCCGCTCACCGTGTTGTTGAGGTAATCATGCCCAAGTCCAAGGTCCGCAAGAAGAACGACTTCACCGTCAGCTCGGTCAGTCGCACGCCGGTCAAGGTGAAGGTCGGGCCGTCGAGTGTGTGGTTTGTGGCCCTGTTCGTCGGGCTCATGCTGATCGGCCTGGTCTGGCTGATGGTGTTCCAGCTAGCGGCCGTCGGCAGCCAGGCGCCGACCGCCCTGAACTGGATGGCGCAACTGGGGCCGTGGAACTACGCGATCGCGTTCGCTTTCATGATCACCGGGTTGTTGCTGACGATGCGCTGGCACTGAAGACGGACCGCGCCGGAATGAATTCATTTTTGAGTTGCTTCGTTACTGCGTCAGCAACGTACCGAGCACCCAATCACACGCGTGTGATTTATCCCCACTGTTGATAGCGTCTGTGGATAACTCCATTGCCCGTGGTGGGAGGGGCTGAGGAGCGCGTGCAGCAAACCCAATGGGAGCCGTCGGCTGCGGGAATCGCTGGTTGCGGGGCCGCCGGCGTTCTAATGGCTATCGCCAGTGTGACCGTAGTCACAGATGTGCCGGGGCGGATTTTGGCGGGGATTGCCGCGGCGGGTCTGATCTTGTTTGCGGGCGCGACGTGGCGCGCGCGGCCGAAGCTGGCAATGACCCCCGACGGGTTGGTGCTCCGCGGATGGTTCCGGACGCAGGTATTACGCCGCTCCGACATCAAGATCATCCGGATCACCGAGTTCCGCCGCTACGGACGCAAAGTCCGACTCCTCGAGGTCGAAGACGCCGACGACGGGCTGGTGCTGTTCTCTCGATGGGACCTCGGGGCAGATCCGCTCGAGGTGCTCGATGCACTGACGGCGGCCGGCTACGCGGGCCCTCACCCGCGCTGACCGGACCGGCGTACGCCTACGAGATCGTGATCGACTCGATGACGACCGGCTCGGCGGGGCGGTCGTTGGCGTCGGTGGGCGTCGCAGAGATCGCGTCCACAACCTGCTGTGACTCCGGATCCGTCACTTCACCGAAGATCGTGTGGCGGCGGTTCAGGTGCGGCGTCTTACCCACCGTGATGAAGAACTGGGAGCCGTTGGTGCCCGGGCCCGCATTCGCCATCGCCAGCAGGTACGGCTTGTCGAATTGCAGTTCGGGGTGGAACTCGTCGGCGAACTTGTAGCCCGGTCCGCCGCGGCCCGTTCCGGTCGGGTCGCCGCCCTGGATCATGAAGCCCTGAATCACCCGGTGAAAGACCGCGCCATCGTAGAACGGACCGGACGACCCGCCCGATGCGTTCTGGGTCGAGTACTCCTTGGTGCCCTGCGCCAGGCCGACGAAGTTGGCGACGGTCTTGGGCGCGTGGTTTCCGAAGAGGGCGACCTTGATGTCGCCGCGGTTGGTGTGGAGTGTGGCGGTAGCGGTCTGAAAGGGGCTATTGGTCACGGCATGAGAGTCTGCCATTACGCGCGGGCCTGCCCGCACCCGGTGTCGCTCAAGCCGAGCCGCCACCCGAATCGCGGCGCGCACACAACGGTTCCGCCGGTGTCCATATGCTGGCAGTCTGTTCAGCACGCACAGAAAGGCGGCACATGAGCGCGAAGGCGGAATCCCGGCTGACCCCGCGGGAGCGACTGGCCCGCGGGCTGACCTACTCGACCCTGGGACCGGTCGACGTGACCCGCGGAGTCGTCGGCCTGGGTGTCCAGTCGGCGCAGGCGACCGCTTCGCAGGTTCGTCGTAAATACCAAGAGGGTCGCCTGGCCAGGGAACTCGCGGCGGCGCAGGAAACCCTGGCCCAGGAGTTGGCCGCCGCCCAGGAGGTGGTGGCGGGGCTGCCTCAGGCGCTGCAGGACGCGCGGCGTGCACAGCGCAGGACGAGGCGGCCGTTGATCTTCGCGGGGGCCGCCATCGTGGTTCTCGCCGGTGGCGCGGTCGCCTTCAGCATTGTGCGGCGCCAGGTGCGGGAGAAGCCGCAGGAACCCCAGTCTCGGCCCCCCAGCGTCGACGTGCAGCCGCGCCCCTGATTTGTGGAGCCTAGGGGAATCGAACCCCTGACACCCGCCTTGCAAAGGCGGTGCTCTACCAACTGAGCTAAGGCCCCTCGACGTGATCGGGTGGCTGACCGGATGCGTCGTCCACCGCCACGTGCCAGACCTCGACCCCGCGTCGGTAGCGCGCCGCCGCCGCCATCACAGCGATCAGTGTGATTGGCAGGGCGAGTCTTACGCAACGTCGTGACGGGCACATGGTTGTGGGCCTAGGAGGACTCGAACCTCCGACCTCTTCGTTATCAGCGAAGCGCTCTAACCGCCTGAGCTATAGGCCCGTACACGCGTACGGCCGAGCGACGAGATTACCGCACTGGCCGCCCCACCCCCAAAAATGCTAGTCGCGGTCGGCCAACGTCACTTCGATCCCGCCGATCAAGTCGGTGGTCACGTTGTAGACGAGGGCGCCGATGGTGGCCATCGCGGTCAACAGCACGATGTTGACCAAACCGATCAGCACGGCGCCACCGAAGATGGTGCCGCTGGACACGAGCTCGCCGCTGCTGCCGCTGGTGTTGTTCAACAGATCGCCGACGTTGCTGTTCAGCTTCGACCACACGCCCATGCCCCCGAGCACGAGGTACAGGAACGCGACGGCGATCATCCAGACGAAGAACAGCGCGACCGAGAGCAACAACGACACCTTCAGCGTGCTCCAGGGATCGACCCGCCGGATCTGCATGCTCGCCCGCACCGGCCCGCGCGGTCGGCGGGAGACCTGGGTGCGGCTGTCGCGTCCCTCCCGGCCTTCCGGCGTCGAGGAACGGCCGGGGCTCGACGGCTCGGCGGGACGGTCGGCGGGCGTCTTCCGCTGCGGACCCCGCGGCATCGGCCCGGACAGGTCCGGCAACTCACTGGCGTAGGCCTCCGCGGGCGGCCCGTCACCGCGCCCCGGCGGAGCGTCGGTGTCGTGCGGCGGGTTCTTGCCCTGCGGGGGAGCACCGCTGCCCGGGGCCGCGGTGCCGGAGACGAACCGGTTGAGCCGGGCCTCGACACCGGTCGGAGGCTCGGGCTGGCGCTGGGGTGCTTGCGGCGGCCTGGCCCCGCCACGCTGCTGCCGCGGCGGTGAGTCCCCGGCATCCGGTGCGCGGCCGGCCTGTGCGGGCGGTGTCGCGCGGTGTATGCCGGCGCGCTCGGCCGAACCATCCCCATTGAGGCCGTCGCCCTTTTTGGGGGCGCCCGGCTCGTTCGGTGAGCTCACCCCGACTCCTTACATCTCCTGCCACGCCCTCACGGGCGATGGCAGTCGCATTTTGTCTGGTCGGGCCGAGTCTAATTGCCCGACTCTTCCGCGGGCCGCCCGGATTGTCACCGATCAGTCGTCGGACTCCGCGGCGCCTCCCGCTTCCTCGACGACCTCGTCCGCGTTTTCCTCGGCGTTGCGCGCGATGGCCAGCAGCGTGTTGTCCTCGCCCAGGTTCATCAGGCGCACGCCCTTGGTCTGCCGTCCCGCCTTGCGCACCTGGCGCGCGGCGGTGCGAATCACGCCGCCTCCGGAGGTGATGGCGTAGAGCTCGCTGTCGTCGTCGACGATCAGCGCGCCCACCAGCCTGCCGCGCCGACGGTCGTACATCACGGTCAGCACGCCCTTGCCGCCGCGGCCCTGCACCGGATACTCCTCGATCGCGGTGCGCTTGGCGTACCCGCCCGACGTCGCCACCAACAGGTAGGTGCCCTCGCGAACCACGTTGAGCGACAACAGGTAATCGTCGGTGTTGAACCGCATGCCCTGCACGCCCGAGGTGGCCCGTCCCATCGGCCGCAGCGCCTCATCGGTCGCCGAGAACCGGATGGATTGCCCGTTGGCCGACACCAGCAGCAGGTCGTCGTCCGACGAGCACAGCACCGCGCCGACCAGTTCGTCGTTGTCCCGCAGGTTGATCGCCACGATCCCGCCCGAGCGGTTGGAGTCGAAGTCGGTCAGCTTGGTCTTCTTCACCAGCCCGTTGCGGGTCGCCAGCACCAGATACGGGGCGTCCTCGTAGCCGCGGATCTGGATGACCTGCGCGATGCGCTCCTCGGGCTGGAAGGCCAGCAGGTTGGCGACGTGCTGACCACGCGCCGTCCGGGACGCCTCGGGTAGTTCGTACGCCTTGGCGCGATACACCCGGCCCTGCGTGGTGAAGAACAGGATCCAGTCGTGGGTGGAGCTGACGAAGAAGTGCTTGACGATGTCGTCCTGCTTGAGGCCGGCGCCCTGCACACCCTTGCCGCCGCGTTTCTGGCTGCGGTACAGATCGGTCTTGGTCCGCTTGGCGTAGCCGGTCTCGGTGATGGTGACGACGACGTCCTCGCGGGCGATCAGATCTTCGTCGCTGACCTCGCCGTCGGCCGCCACGATCCGGGTGCGACGGTCGTCGCCGTGCTTCTCGACGATCTCGGCGAGCTCGTCGCGCACGATGCCGCGCTGACGCTCCGGCTTGGCCAAAATGTCTTCCAGGTCGGCGATTTCGGCCTCGATCTTGGCCAGGTCGTCGATGATGCGCTGGCGCTCCAGGGCCGCAAGGCGACGCAACTGCATGTCCAGAATCGCCTGGGCCTGGATCTCGTCGATGTCGAGCAGCTCGATCAGCCCGGCCCGGGCGATGTCGACGGTTTCCGAGGCTCGGATCAACGCGATGACCTCATCGAGGGCGTCGAGCGCCTTGACCAGACCGCGCAGAATGTGGGCGCGTTCATTCGCCTTGCGCAGCCGGTAGGTGGTGCGCCGGACGATGACGTCGAGTTGGTGCGCGACGTAGTGGCGGATCATCTGGTCGAGCCGCAACGTGCGCGGCACGCCGTCGACGATGGCCAACATGTTGGCGCCGAAGCTGGTCTGCAGCTGGGTGTGCTTGTAGAGGTTGTTGAGCACCACCTTGGCCACCGCGTCGCGTTTGATTTCGACGACGATGCGCACGCCGACACGGTCGCTGCCCTGGTCCTCGACGTTGGAGATGCCGGCGAGCCGGCCGTCGCGCACCTGCTCGGCGATCGACGTGATGAAGTTGTCGTGGTTGACCTGGTACGGCAACTCGGTGATCACCAAAGACGTTCTGCCCCTGGCCTCTTCGACCTCCACGACGCCGCGCATCCGGATCGACCCGCGGCCGGTCTTGTAGGCGTCGGCGATGCCGGTGGTTCCGACGATGAGTCCGGCGGTGGGGAAGTCGGGGCCCTTCACGCGTTCGCAGACCGCCGCCAGGGTGGCCTCCTCGTCGGCCTCGTGGTTCTCCAGGCACCAGAACACGGCCTCGGCCAGCTCGCGCAGGTTGTGCGGCGGGATGTTGGTCGCCATGCCGACCGCGATGCCACCGGAACCGTTGGCCAGCAGGTTCGGGAACCGGCTGGGCAACACCGTCGGTTCCTGCACCCGGCCGTCGTAGTTCGGGATGAAATCGACTGTCTCCTCGTCGATTTCACGCAGCATCTCCATGGCCAGCGGGGTCAGCCGGGCTTCGGTGTAGCGCATGGCGGCTGGCGGGTCGTTGCCCGGCGAGCCGAAGTTGCCCTGGCCGTCGACCAGGGGGTACCGCAACGACCACGGCTGGGCCATGCGCACCAAGGTGTCGTAGATCGACGCGTCACCGTGGGGGTGGTAGTTGCCCATGGTCTCGGCGACCGATCGCGCCGACTTGGCGTGGCTGCGATCCGGGCGAAATCCCGAGTCGTACATCGCATACAGCACGCGGCGGTGCACCGGCTTGAGGCCGTCGCGGACCTCGGGCAGCGCGCGCCCGACGATCACGCTCATCGCATAGTCGATGTAGCTGCGCTGCATCTCCTGCTGAATGTCAACCGGTTCGATGCGGTCGCCGGCCTCGTCGCCCGGTGGCAGCGTGGTGTCAGTCATCTAGTCCCCTTTGTGGGTTGGCGTGCCTGACAGCGTCAGACATCCAGGAAGCGAACGTCCTTGGCGTTGCGGGTGATAAAGCTACGGCGCGCGTCGACGTCTTCGCCCATCAAGATGGAGAACAACTCGTCGGCCGCCGCGGCGTCGTCGAGCGTGACTTGGCGCAGCACCCGCACCGACGGGTCCATCGTGGTCTCCCACAACTCTTTGGCGTCCATCTCACCGAGACCCTTGTAACGCTGGATGCCGTCCTCTTTGTTGATCTTCTTGCCGGCCTTCAGCCCCGCCTCCAGCAGGCCGTCCCGCTCACGGTCGGAGTAGGCGAACTCGGGATCGGTGCGCTGCCACTTCAACTTGTACAGCGGCGGCTGCGCCAGGAACACGTGCCCGTTCTCGATCAGTGGCCGCATGAACCGGAACAACAGGGTCAGCAGCAGCGTCGAGATGTGCTGGCCGTCCACATCGGCGTCGGCCATCAGCACGATCTTGTGGTAGCGCAGCTTGGTGATGTCGAACTCGTCGTGAATCCCGGTGCCCAGCGCGGTGATGATCGCCTGGACTTCGGTGTTCTTCAGCACCCGGTCGATGCGGGCCTTCTCGACGTTGATGATCTTGCCGCGCAACGGCAGAATCGCCTGGAACATCGAGTCGCGACCGCTCTTCGCCGAGCCGCCGGCCGAATCGCCCTCCACCACATACAGTTCCGACTTGCGCGGATCGGTCGAGCGGCAGTCGGCCAGCTTGCCGGGCAGCCCGCCCAGGTCGGTGGCGCTCTTGCGGCGTACCAGTTCCCGCGCCTTACGGGCCGCGATCCGCGCCTGCGCCGACGACACCGCTTTGTTCACAACGGTTTTCGCCTCGGACGGGTTGGCCTCGAACCAGTGCGTGAGTTGCTCATTGCAGACCCTCTGCACGAACGACTTGACCTCGGTGTTGCCCAGCTTGGTCTTGGTCTGGCCCTCGAACTGCGGCTCGGCGACCTTGACCGAGATGACGGCCGCCAAGCCTTCCCGGATGTCGTCACCGGTGAGGTTGGGGTCCTTGTCCTTCAGCAGCTTCTTGTCTTTGGCGTACTTGTTCACCACCGAGGTCAGCGCGCTGCGGAAACCCTCTTCGTGGGTTCCGCCCTCGTGCGTGTTGATGGTGTTGGCGAAGGTGTGCACCGACTCCGAGTAGCCGCCGTTCCACTGCATGGCGATCTCGACCTCGTGGCCGGGTCCCTTCCCGTCGAAGTCGATGACGCTCTGCTGGATCGGGCTCTTGGTCCGGTTGATGTGCTTCACGAAGTCCACCAGACCACCCGGGTAGTGGAACGTGCGGTGCTTGACCTTGTGCGGCGCAGTCGATTCGGCCGCCTTCTCCTCGGCGGACTTGGGCGCCTCGGCCGTGTCGCTGACCACCTCGTCGACGACCTCGTCCTGCTCCACCCGTTCGTCGGTGAGGTTGATGGTGAGGCCCTTGTTCAGGAACGCCATCTCCTGCAGACGGCGCGCCACGGTCTCGAAGTCGTACTGGGTGGTCTCGAAGATCTCGGAGTCGGCCCAGAACCGGATGGTGGTCCCGGTCTTCTTGGTGGCCTCGCCCTGCTTGAGGGTGCCGGGAACGGCCCGGTCGTAGTACTGGAACCACTCATGCCCGTCGCGTTTGATGGTGACTTCCAGCCGAGTGGACAGCGCGTTGACCACCGATACGCCGACCCCGTGCAGGCCGCCGCTGACGGTGTAGCCGCTGTTCTCGCCGCCGAACTTGCCGCCAGCGTGCAGCTGGGTCATCACCACGTCGACGGTGGGGGCGCCGGTGGCGTGCATCGCCACCGGGATGCCGCGCCCGTCGTCGGCGACCTCCACACTGCCGTCGTCGAGGAGTCGAACGTCGACCCGGGTGGCGTAGCCGGCCATCGCCTCGTCCACCGAGTTGTCGACCACCTCCCAGATGAGGTGGTGCAGACCGCGCTCACCGGTGGACCCGATGTACATACCGGGGCGTTTGCGGACCGCTTCCAGCCCTTCCAGCACGGTGATCGCTGAAGCGCCGTATTCGTCTTGCGCCTTCTTCTTCTGGGCAGCCACGGTCGGAATGCTCTCCTTGGGGTTTCATGCGGGCGGTACCTCGTCACCGCATCAGTCGCATTGCGCCAGTCTACCGTGATGGGCCGTCCGTACCGATTCTCTGGGCGCGTTTCTACCCAGCTAACCGCGCCGTGCGGACGATTTCTGTATTCCCGCCGCGTCCCGACGTGCGTCCACACCGTTCGTTTCGTCCTAGCGGCTTTGAGCGCCCTGTTGAGAGAGGCGGCTCTGGGGATGGTCCCGGCCGGTCGGCGGCCTAGCCGTAGGTGTCGCGCGGACCCCTCCCGGGAATGTGCCGGGGCCCCTTGCGCCACGACGGAGCGGTCGGACCGGTGATTTTCAGCGACGTCACCACCCCGTTGCCGACCGCCGCGGCGATCTTGGCCAGCAGTTGTGCCTGGATCATCCGCAGCTGGGTGGCCCACGCCGTCGATTCGGCCGCCACACTGAGCACACCGTCGCTCAACGCCGTCGGTGTCGCGTGATCGGCGATCTGCGCACCCACCACCGAGGTCCAGTTGCCCAGCACCGTGCCTTCGGCGACCTGCGCCGACCACCCACGCTTCTTCGCCAGGTCCCGCGCCAGCCTGCCCAGCGGCTGGGGGTCGCGCACATCGGGCCCGGGGCCCGACCAGCTGCGCCGCTGACCCGCCACCCGGCGCGCCGGCGGTGGCATCGAACGCCCACGGCCCGCGTCCTTTCCCTGTGCTCGCGCCGCGGCGCGCGCCTCCTCCAGGGTGCGCCGAACCAGGTCCATCCCCCGCGCCAGACCCGGGTCCACTACATCGCCGCCTTCTTGCTCGTCGCCCGTCACGGCCGCACCACCGAAACCCGGCCGAGGTCGTCGTCGCGCAGTTCGATGTCCACCTGCCTGGCAGACCAGCCCGCCGGGATGTCATCCGCCACCGCCGCGGTCACCAAAACCTGTTCCGCCGATTCCGCCACCGTCGCCAGCGCCTGGCGGCGGGCCGCGTCGAGTTCGGCGAACACGTCATCGAGCAACAACACCGGTTCGCTCCCGTCGGCGCGTAACAGCTCGTACGACGCCAGCCGCAACGCCACCGCGAACGACCACGATTCCCCATGGCTGGCAAAGCCTTTCGCGGGTTGCTCACCCAACCACAGCTCGAGATCGTCACGATGCGGGCCCACCAGACACATTCCGCGTTCCAACTCGGCGTCGCGGCGTTCGGCCAGCCCGGCCAGCATCGCAGCCTCGAGAAAGTCGCGGCGGTCGCCGCCCGCATCCGCGTCCACGGCTGCGCCGAGGCTGGTGCGATAGGCGATCGACGCCGGCCGCGACGCCGGTGCCAGCAGCTGATAGGCCTTCTCCACCTCCGGCGCCAACTGGTTGACCAGGTCGATGCGGGCGGCCATCAATTCGGCGCCGTATTCGGCCAATCGGCTGTCCCACACATCGAGGGTGTCCAGGGCGCTGCGATCACCGCGGTGCCGTATCCCCGAGGCGGACTTCAACAACGCCGTGCGCTGCCGCAGAACTTTTTCGTAATCAGCGCGCACCCCCGCCACCGCGGGGCGCCGCACCGTCGCCAGGTCATCGAGATAACGGCGACGTTCCGCGGGGTCACCGCGCACCAACGCCAAGTCTTCCGGCGCGAAAAGCACCGCCCGCAAAACACCGATCACCTCACGCGTGCTGCGCACCGGTGACCGGTTCAACCGCGCCTTGTTCGCTCGCCCGGCGGCGATCTCCAGATCGATCGCGCATTCCCTGCCCTCGTTGACCACGATGGTCGATACCACCGCGCGCTCGGCGCCCACCCGGATCAGTGGCGTGTCAGTGCCCACCCGATGCGAGCCCAAGGTCGTCGAAAACCACAGCGCCTCAATCAGATTGGTTTTGCCGAACCCATTGGAACCGACGAACACCGTCCGGCCCGGCTCCAATTCGAGGTCGGCGTGCGCCCAGGACCGGAAATCGCGCAGTCCCAAATGCCGGACGTACACCTATCCGGGCAACCGAACTGGCATCAACAGGTAGACGTAATCCGTCGGCAGGGCCGCGAAGGGGCCGTTTCCGCTGGGAGGACTGTCGTCGCCCGAAGCGGGCCGCAGCAGCGCCGGCTTGCCCGGCGTGGTGAAACCGAACGACACCCGCTCCGAATGCACCGCCGCCAGCCCGTCGGTGAGGTAAGTCGGGTTGAACGCGATCGTCAACGGCTCCCCGACGAAATCGACGGCAAGGTCTTCCTCAGCCCGGCCGACATCGTCGGCCCCCGCGGACAGGCGCAGCGAGCCTTCGGAGAATTCCATCCGCACCTGGGCGCCACGGTCCGCCACCAACGCCACCAGCTTGATCGCCTCGGTCAGCTCGGCGACGTTGATGGTGGCCACCGCCGTGTGTTCGGCGGGCAACAGCTGACGAAACTTCGGGAACTCCGCATCGAGAAGCCGTGTCGTGCTCCGTTTGCCATTGCCGCTGATCCCGAGCAGCCCGTCCTTGCCGACCCCGCTGCCGGCGCCCAACGACAACCGGACTTCGGAGCCGTCGGCGCCCGCCCTGGCGGCCTCGGCCAACGTTTTCGCGGGCACCAATACCGCCGCTTCGATGTCGGGCGACGACGCCGACCAGGTCAGCTCACGCACCGCCAGCCGGAACCGGTCGGTGGCCGCCAAAACGACCGTGTTGCCGGAGATCTCCACCCGAATCCCGGTCAGCATGGGCAACGTGTCGTCCCGGCCGGCCGCCACGGCCACCTGACCGATCGCCTCGGCGAACAGATCGGCGGGCAGCGTCCCGGTCTCCTCGGGCAGCGACGGCAGCGTCGGGTAATCCTCGACCGCCATGGTCGGCAGTGAGAATCTGGCGCTTCCGCAGTTCAAGGCGACGCGGTTCCCGTCGACGTAGAAGTCGACGGGCTTGTTCGGCAACGCCCGGGTGATGTCGGACAACAACCGACCCGACACCAAAACGCTTCCGGGAGAAGCTACTTCGGCCGCAACCTGCGCTTCGGCGGAAACCTCGTAGTCGAATCCGGAGATCGTCAGACCCTCGTCGGTGCCGGATAACAGCACTCCCGACAGCACGGGTACCGCCGGCCGGGTCGGCAGATTCTTCGCCACCCACGACACCGCATCGGCGAAGGACTCCCGCACCAAACGAAACTTCAAGTCGCTGAGGCCAGCTCTTGTCGTCGCCGCGTCCATAGCGTCCCTTCACCTACCGAGCGTTTCAAAGTCCAGTGGCTAGCCTCTCCCCGCTAGCACGGGGCTCCGCCGCGAACGCCACTGACACGTGATACCAACAGCGACCGCAACGGCAGTCGAAGAACAACCGTAGATCGTCGGCGGCCAACTTGAAAGCTAATCGCGAAGCCCGACAAGGCGGGGTACCGGCGGATCAGAGACGGGCGCCGAACCCAACGTCCCCAGAGCTGTATTTCAAAGAAGAAACGACGAAGAGATCTCAGTACTAGTAATAAGCGCTGTGCATTCTGGGGACAGCGGTGGTTCGACCCAGCTAGAGCCGAGATCGGGCTGTGGATGACAGGGTCGACAACTGTGTGCTGGGTGTTGGGTCGCTGGGGAGGAAGAGTGGCTGTGCACGCAGCGGCGGTTACTACACGGCTGTTTGATTGCGTTGTGCACAGTGCTGCACACAAGCTCTGAGTGTGGCGTGTGTGACAGGCGGGTGAGAAGTTTTTTGAAATTACGACCGCGCCGCGGCCCATAGAAGCGCGGTGTCAGCGCTTGGAGCGCTGGCGGATGCGAGTGGTGAGCTCTTTGACGTGATCGAAGACTTCACGCCGCTCGGCCATCTCGGACAAAATCTTGCGCTGGGCGTACATGACGGTGGTGTGGTCACGCCCGAACGCCTGCCCGATCTTGGGCAACGACAGGTCGGTGAGCTCGCGACACAGGTACATGGCGATCTGGCGCGACTGGGCCAGCGCCCGCGTCTTGCCGGGCCCGCGCAGTTCTTCCACCGTGGTATCGAAGTACTCGGCCGTGGCGGCCATGATCGTCGCCGCGCTGATTTGCATCGTGCTCGCGTCGGCGATGAGGTCGCGCAGCACGATCTCGGCAAGGGCCTTGTCGATGGGGGTTTTGTTCAACGAGGCGAACGCGGTGACCCGGATGAGCGCGCCCTCGAGTTCGCGGATGTTGCGTTCGATGCTGCTGGCGATGAGTTCCAGTACGTCATCGGGGACCGCGAGCCGTTCCATTTGTGCCTTCTTGCGCAAGATGGCAATCCGGGTCTCGAGCTCGGGCGGCTGGACGTCGGTGATCAATCCCCATTCGAACCGGGTGCGCAGGCGGTCTTCGAGCGTGGCGAGCTGCTTGGGGGGCCGGTCAGAGGAGATGACGATCTGCTTGTTGGCGTTGTGCAGCGTGTTGAAGGTATGGAAGAACTCCTCCTGAATACCTTCCTTGCCCTCGATGAACTGAATGTCATCGACGAGCAACACGTCGACGTCGCGGTAGCTGCGCTTGAAGGCGACCTTGCGGTCGTCGCGTAGCGAGTTGATGAAGTCGTTGGTGAATTCCTCGGTGGACACGTACTTGACGCGCATGCCGGGAAACAGTCGTTGCGCGTAATTGCCCGCGGCGTGCAGCAGGTGGGTCTTGCCCAGACCGGATTCTCCCCAGATGAACAGTGGGTTGTAGGCGCGCGCCGGCGCTTCGGCGATGGCGAGGGCCGCGGCGTGCGCGAAGCGGTTGGACGCCCCGATGACGAACGTGTCGAAGGTGTAGCGGCGGTTGAGGCTGGTGCCGCCCGCGACGGCCGGGTCCGCGGGGAGCGGCCGCTCGGTGAAGTAGTTCGGCCAGCTCTGCGTACCGCCGGCGGGTTCACCGCCCTCGTCGGCGTCGTCCGTTTCGCCGGTGTCCTCGTCGGTGAACGGTGCGTCGGTTTGCAGGAACGGGTCGGCGTGGGGTGGCACCACGTCGCCGGCGTCGTCGTCGGGTGGCGCGATACGCACCCCGAGCTGGATCTGTTGTCCGAGCCGGCGGCTGAGTGCGTCGGTGATGGGGGCGCGCAGATGACGTTCGATCTCGTTTTGGACGAAGCTGCTGGGCACCGACAAGAGTGCGAAACCCTCAACGATGGTCAGCGGCTGGACGAGGTTCAGCCAAGCTCGCTGCTGGGGGGTCAGGGGGGCGATGAGGGTGGTGCGGTTGCCGGCTGCTGCGTCCGGGGTGGATTCTCCGTTGAGCTCGGACACGACCGCGTTCCACACGGTGGTGAAACTTGAACCGGGGTCATCGGTCAACGACGCATCCCCCTGGTTCTCGAGCATCCCGGGTCGAAGTACAACCACGCTTGGCGACAAAGCAACTGTCCACATAGTTATACACAGGTGTGGACAGGATGAGCGTATGCGAACCACAACCTACCGGCGACGGCTCGCGATCTCCGTGCTGGAAGAAAACCATGAAGGCTGTCTAGGCAGCTAGTCGATCCACCATCCTCGCTTCGTTGTCGAGGCGTCGTTGCAGTCTAAAACGACACTGGCAGAAGCTAACAGTTTTCCGTGCGGCTGCCAACCGTTCTGCTGCATTCCAATCTGGCTGTCTAGGCTCCAACGGGCCTACTGTCACTCGCCGCCGCCGCGGTGCCGGGTCCGGAACGTGCGGTAGCGACGGTGTTCTGCCCCGGATGGAGCGGGTGCGTTGGGGCAGGCCAGGTTTGACCAGGCGAAGCGCGGTCAGTACCCTCAAACAGTCGCCCGAAAGTCGGCGATGCGGCTGCGACCCAGGTCTGCCTGGGGACCGCGCCGGCCAGCAGCAAGATTACCTCCGACCGACCCGCAGACGAGCGAACGTCTGGCCGGCCGGATGGAAATGCGAGACACAACGAGGAGAACGTCGTGGCCAAGGGCAAGCGGACCTTCCAGCCGAACAACCGGCGCCGAGCCCGCGTGCACGGCTTCCGGTTGCGCATGCGCACCCGCGCCGGACGCTCGATTGTGTCGAGCCGGCGCCGTAAGGGTCGCCGCGCGCTATCTGCCTGATCGCAACGTCGGGTCTTTCGGCGGTGCTTTCGGCACGCAACCGCATGAAGCGGTCCACCGAGTTTGACGCGACGGTGAAGCACGGAATCCGCGCGGCGCAGCCGGACGTGGTCGTACACCTCCGACGTGCCGGCGAGGACGATGGCGCAACCGCTCCGCACGTCGGACTGATCGTCGCGAAGTCCGTGGGTTCGGCCGTGGAACGCCACCGGGTGTCCCGTCGGCTGCGGCACGTGGCACGAACCGTTTTGGGTGAGCTCCACGATTCCGACCAGCTGGTGATCCGGGCGTTGCCCGGGAGCCGGACCGCATCATCGGCGCGGCTGGAGCAGGAACTGCGCCGCGGTTTGCGACGCGCGCTCGAGTTGGCGGGACGGGAGCGGTGAGCGCGCGGGTCGTCCAGACGGTGGGCGCGATCACCGTGCGCGGTGTGGTTTCCGTAATCCAGCTGTACCGGCACATGGTCTCGCCACTGCGGCCGGCAACATGTCGTTTCGTTCCGACGTGCAGCCAGTATGCGGTCGAGGCGCTGACCGAGTACGGCTTGTTGCGGGGGAGTTGGCTGGCTGTGGTCAGGCTCGCCAAGTGCGGACCCTGGCACCGGGGCGGATGGGATCCGATACCCGAACGCCCGGGATGCCAAGTGAACTTCGAAGATGCCAGCGACGCGTGGGCCGGCCCGGCGGCGCGAGGGGAGAGTGGAACTCTTGTTTGATTTCTTTAGCCTGGACTTCGTTTATTACCCGGTGTCCTGGATCATGTGGGCCTGGTACAAGCTGTTCGCTTCGATGCTAGGGCCGTCGAACTTCTTCGCGTGGGCGCTGGCGGTGATGTTCTTGGTGTTCAGCCTGCGGGCGTTGTTGTACAAGCCGTTTGTGCGCCAGATCCGGACCACCCGCCAGATGCAGGAACTGCAACCGCAAATCAAGGCGCTGCAAAAAAAATACGGCAAGGACCGCCAGCGGATGGCGCTGGAGATGCAGAAGCTACAGCGCGAACACGGCTTCAACCCGATCCTCGGGTGCTTGCCGATGCTGGCGCAGATCCCGGTGTTCCTCGGGCTGTATCACGTGTTGCGGTCGTTCAACCGAACCACCGGCGGCTTCGGGCAACCCCACCTCTCGGTCGCCCAGAATCGCCTCACCGGAAACTACGTCTTCAGCCCGACCGACGTCGCGCACTTTCTGGACGCCAACCTGTTCGGTGCGCCGATCGGCGCATTCATGACGCAGCGGACCGGGTTGGACGCGTTCACCCACTTCAGTCGGCCGGCGGTCATCGCGGTCGGGGCGCCGGTGATGATCCTGGCCGGGATAGCGACCTACTTCAACAGCCGGGCGTCGGTGGCGCGGCAGAGCCCGGAAGCCGCGGCCAATCCCCAGACCGCGATGATGAACAAGCTTGCGCTGTACGTGTTTCCGCTCGGTGTCGTGGTCGGTGGGCCGTTCCTTCCGCTGGCGATCATCCTGTACTGGTTCGCCAACAACATCTGGACGTTCGGCCAGCAGCACTACGTGTTCGGCATGATCGAAAAAGAGGACGAGGCCAAGAAGCAGGAGGCGCTGGAACGGCGGGCGGCGAACGCACCGGCGCCAGGGGCCAAACCGAAGCGCAATCCCAGGGCGGGACAGCCCGGCGGCAACGGGGCGACCGCGGAAGGGGAGGCGGAGTCGGATGCGCCCGACGGGGAGGCGCCGGCAGCCAAGACCGAGCCGGCCAAACCGAATGCGGGTGGCGAAAGCGGAGGGGCCGTCAATCGGACACCTCGGCCGGGCGCGCGCCCCAAGAAACGTAAACGCTGACAACGGAGACATGGCCGGACCGGGCCGTGCGACCCGGTTGGCAGGGACCCGCGGATGAGGGAGAGAAAGACATGACCGACGCAGACACGACCGAACGCGACGTGGACAGCGAGCTGGACGCGGAGCGGCCGTCCGAGAATGGCGCGGAGGCGGAGGCCGACGAGTTCGACGACCAGGAAGAGCGGTTGGTGGCCGAGGGCGAAATTGCCGGCGACTACCTTGAGGAGCTGCTGGACCTGTTGGACTTCGACGGCGACATCGACTTGGACGTCGAGGGCAACCGCGCGGTGGTGAGCATCGACGGCAGCGACGACTTGAACAAGTTGGTGGGACGCGGCGGCGAGGTGCTCGACGCGCTGCAGGAGCTCACCCGGCTGGCCGTCCACCAGAAGACGGGCGTCCGCAGCCGCCTGATGCTCGACATCGCGAGCTGGCGTCGGCGGCGTCGCGAGGAGCTGGCGGCCCTGGGCGACAAGGTGGCCCGGCGGGTGCTGGAGTCCGGTCAGCGTGAAGAGCTGGCGCCGATGACGCCGTTCGAGCGCAAGATCGTCCACGACGCCGTCGCGGCGGTGCCCGGCGTGCACAGCGAAAGCGAGGGCGTGGAGCCCGCGCGGCGCGTCGTCGTGCTGCACGACTGACGAGTTACATAGGTGTAGTTCCCGCGCGGAGGGCAGCGTGCGTCGGGCGAGCGAAGGATGTTTCACGTGAAACATGGCGGGCTCGGGAAGATGGGGGAGAACATGCCCGCTCCCGCGGAACCCGTCACGCCCGACGCCGCCGAGGCGATCTTCGGCCCAAGGCTCGACGCCGCACGTCGTTACGCGGAGCTGCTCGCCGGGCCGGGCGTGGAACGAGGACTCCTCGGCCCGCGGGAAGTGGGCCGTATCTGGGAGCGCCATCTCCTCAACAGCGCGGCGGTGGCTGAGCTGCTGGATGAAGGGGAGCGGGTCATCGACATCGGCAGCGGCGCGGGGTTGCCGGGCATCCCGATGGCGCTCGCGCGCCCCGACATCGAGATGGTGCTTCTCGAACCGTTGCTGCGCCGCAGCGAATTTCTCAGCCAGGTCGTCGACCAACTAGGGTTAGCCGTCGAAGTGGTCCGCGGCCGTGCCGAGGAACTGTGGGTACGCCACCAGTTCGGGGAAAGGGATGCGGCGGTGTCACGAGCGGTTGCGTCGTTGGACAAGTTGGCGAAGTGGAGCATGCCGTTGCTTCGGCCGGGCGGGCGCATGCTCGCGATCAAGGGCGAACGGGGTGGCGAGGAAGTTGAACAGTACCGGCGTGTGATGGCAGCATCGGGCGCCGTTGATGCCAGGGTGGTGACATGTGGCGCGACCTATTTGCGTCCCCCCGCAACCGTAGTTATAGCGCGGCGCGGAACGCAGCCCCGTCGCCGGCCGGCACGGACCGGGAAGGCCGGGAATCGATGAGCAGTCCGGGAGATCTGCCGACCGCGCCGGGATCGATGCCGACGGCCGCCGCCGCCCCGACGGCAGCCGCAGCCGAAGCCCCGCGGCCCGTCGGGGCGGAGGCCGCCCCGGCCCCGGTACCGACGGACGACCCGGCGGCGAATGTTTCACGTGAAACAGCGGCCGAATTCGATACACCGATCGGCGCGGCCGCCGAACGGGCGATGCGGGTCTTGCACACCACCTATCCGCCCCTGCGCCGGCCGAGGCACCGCCGGGTGCTGACGGTGGCCAATCAGAAGGGGGGCGTCGGCAAGACCACCACCGCGGTGAACATCGCCGCTGCCCTCGCGCTGCAAGGGCTGAAGACATTGGTCATCGACCTCGACCCACAGGGCAACGCGAGTACGGCGCTCGGTATCACCGAGCGACACTCGGGCACGCCCTCGTCGTACGAGGTGCTCATCGGCGAGGCCTCGGTGCAGGATGCGCTCCGGCGCAGCCCGCACAACGAGCGGCTGTTCTGCATCCCGGCCACCATCGACTTGGCGGGCGCCGAGATCGAATTGGTGAGCATGGTGGCCCGCGAGAACCGGCTACGGACGGCCCTGGCCGACCTCGACGACCTCGACTTCGATTACGTCTTCATCGACTGCCCACCGTCGTTGGGGCTGCTGACCATCAACGCGCTCGTCGCCGCACCTGAGGTGATGATCCCGATCCAGTGCGAGTACTACGCGCTCGAGGGCGTGTCGCAGCTGATGCGCAACATCGAGATGGTGAAGGCGCACCTCAATCCGCAACTTGACGTGACCACCGTCATCCTCACCATGTACGACGGCCGGACCAAGCTCGCCGATCAGGTCGCCGAAGAGGTGCGCCGGTACTTCGGAACAAAGGTGCTGCGGACGGTGATCCCGCGCAGCGTCAAGGTCTCCGAGGCCCCCGGCTACAGCATGACCATCATCGATTACGACCCCGGTTCGCGCGGGGCGATGAGCTACCTCGACGCGAGTCGCGAACTCGCCGAGCGTGATTGACCACCATCCGTGAAGGGACGACCATGACGCAGCCATTACGCAAGAAGGGCGGCCTCGGCCGGGGCCTGGCCTCGCTGATCCCGACCGGTCCCGCCGAGGGTGACTCGGGTCCCGCGACGCTCGGCCCGCGGATGGGTGACGCCGCAGCGGATGTCTTGATCGGGGGACCGGAACCGGATCTGGCCCCGGCAGGGGCGGTGTATCGCGAAATCGCACCGGCCGACATCGAGCCCAATCCGCGTCAGCCGCGGCAGGTGTTCGACGACGAGGCGCTGTCCGAGTTGGTGCACTCCATCCGCGAATTCGGACTGCTGCAGCCGATCGTGGTGCGCGCGGTTCCCGGGGCCAAGACCGGGCCGCGGTATCAGATCGTGATGGGGGAGCGGCGCTGGCGCGCGGCTCAAGAAGCGGGGCTCGCCACCATCCCCACGATCGTGCGCGAGACCGGTGACGACAACCTATTACGCGACGCCCTCCTGGAGAACATCCACCGGGTGCAGCTGAACCCCTTGGAAGAGGCGGCGGCATACCAGCAGTTGCTCGACGAATTCGGCGTCACCCACGATGAACTCGCGTCGCGCATCGGCCGCTCGCGGCCGTTGATCACCAACATGATCCGGTTGCTCAAGCTGCCGATCCCCGTGCAGCGGCGGGTGGCCGCAGGCGTGCTGTCGGCCGGCCATGCCCGCGCCCTCCTGTCGCTGGAAGCCGGGCCCGAAGCGCAAGAGGAACTCGCCGGCCGGATCGTCGCCGAGGGACTGTCGGTGCGGGCGACCGAGGAGGCGGTGACGCTGGCCAACCGTGCCGGCACAGCCGCCCCGGCGCCCCAGCGGCGCAAGCCGATCCAGATGCCGGGGCTGCAGGAGGTCGCCGAGCGGCTGTCCAACGCCTTCGACACGCGGGTGACGGTGAGCTTGGGCAAGCGCAAAGGGAAGATCGTGGTGGAGTTCGGCTCCGTGGACGATTTGCAGCGAATTATCGACATGATGACGGCGACGCAGGCCTGAACCGCCATACCGTGTAATTACGTCACTGTGACACCGGAGCGGTTACGGGAGCGCAACGACCGGCATCCGCCCGCCCTGGAATCACGAAAGCGTATGCGTTCTAAGGATTTTCGGTAACGAACCGGCGGGGAGCGTAACGCGCCGAGTGTCCGGTGCGGTGATCGGCGCCTCGGCGGCAAAGCTGGCCCGATTGCGACCCGCTCTCTTATCCTGGAGGGGTTGCCGGTGCCATTGGCTGCAGTACCGCACAGGAGCCAGGAGGCTAGTGTCCGCCCGAATCACCCCGTTGCGCCTCGAGGCCTTCGAACAGCTTCCCAAGCATGCCCGCCGCTGCGTGTATTGGGAGGTCGATCCGGCGACCCTCGGTAACCAGGACCACCTTGCCGACCCGGAGTTCGAAAAGGAAGCCTGGCTGTCGATGGTCATGCTGGAGTGGGGCTCGTGCGGCCAGGTCGCGACCGCGCCGGTGGACGAGCGGAGCCAGAGCGAGCCGCCCTGCCTGGGCTATGTCTTCTACGCGCCGCCGCGGGCGGTGCCCCGGGCGCAGCGATTTCCCACCGCGCCGGTATCCGCGGATGCGGTGCTGCTGACGTCGATGGGCATCGAGCCCGGGCAGGCCACCGACGACCTGCCGCACGGTCTGCTCGCCCGGGTGATCGACGAGCTGGTCCGGCGCGGAGTCCGGGCGCTGGAAGCGTTCGGTCGCACGCCGGCGGCTTCGGAATTGCAAGACCCGCTGGCGGCGAGCCCGGATGTGCGGCCGGTGTTGGAGGCCGTCGGAGACTGCTCGGTGGACCACTGCGTCATCGACGCGGAATTCTTGCAGGACGCGGGTTTCGTTGTGGTGGCGCCACACCCGTACTTCCCGCGGCTGCGGCTCGAGTTGGACAAAGGCTTGGGCTGGAAGGCCGAAGTCGAAGCGGCTTTGGAACGCCTGCTGGAGAACGCGCAGTTGCAGGAGCCGGTCGGCGCCGGATCAGTGGCGGGAAATACGTTGCGCGGCGCCGAAATCGGCTAGGAGCCGCCGAGCCGGCTGGTCCGCTCCACGGACAGTTCGTGCGCCAGCAATTCGGCGAAGGTGAATGTGCCCGTCGGGCGGTCGTTCTTGCCCAGGAGGTAGAGCCGCTTGACCGCGGCGAGGATGCCTTCGGCGATCGCGTCGCGGGTTTGCGTCGAGATCAACATCGCGCGGTCCTGCGGGTTGGTGATGTAGCCGACGTCAACCTGCACGGTCGGCATGCGGGTCAGCCGCAACAGGTCCCACGTCCGGCCGTGCGTGCGGCAATCCCGTAACCCGGTGCGCGCCACCACTTCTCG
This sequence comes from Mycobacterium europaeum, assembly GCF_034555895.2. Taxonomy (NCBI): domain Bacteria; kingdom Bacillati; phylum Actinomycetota; class Actinomycetes; order Mycobacteriales; family Mycobacteriaceae; genus Mycobacterium; species Mycobacterium europaeum. The sequence goes on along the minus strand of NZ_CP157315.1, from coordinate 4,711,136 downwards.
TTGGATGAAGTCGGCCAGATTGCGTCCGATCGTGGACACCGAGCCGTGCAAGTTGCCGAAGTGGAAGGAAGCGACGCCGTTGGCCGCGGGGCTGGGCTGGTTCTCACAGCGCAGGCTGATCATCAGGTCCGCGCCGACGTTGTTGGCGGTGGCGGCGCGTTCGGCGTCGGAGGGGCTGCGGTTGACCGGCCGCGACAGGAAGGTCTCCATGCCGATCGCCGTCATCCGCCCCTCGAGCCGGCTTGCCAAGTCCCACAACACATCCGCTTCGCTGATCGGCCCCGCGGGACCGTGCATGAGCTCACCGAGGTCGGTGCCGCCGCGACCGGGATCGATGATGATCCGCTTACCCGAGAGCTTGGGGCCCGATCTGCGGACTAGTTCTTCCTCGCGAATCGCGTGTGGTGAGCCGCCCGTGACGCGTGAGCTCAGAAAGTACAAGGAGCGCAACGTTTCTGGCCCACAGATTCCGTCCGCGGCGAGTCCGTACTCACGCTGGTATGACATCAGCGCGTTGTGGGTCTGCAAACCGAAGTGCCCGTCGACCAGTCCGGTGTAGAAGCCGAGGTCTTGCAGGCGGGCCTGCAAGGTCGCGACGTCGTCGCCGTAGAGCGGGGCGCCGAATTGGTGATACAGGGTGCGCGCCCCGAGCCGGTACGACGCCTCCTTCAACGCCCGATACGTGGCCTCGCCGACGATGCCGTCGACCAGGAGGCCGCGGTGTTGCTGGAAGGCGCGCACCGCTTGGTCCAGTTCGGTGTCGAAGAGCTCCGCGGGCACCTGCCGGCCGGTTGCGAGGGCGTCCTCGGGGCCCTCCAGCAGCCCCAGTGCCACCAGTGTTGCCCGGACTTCGGTCACAGCTGCGCTGCGGTCCCCGCAGCGCAGCGCATCGCCGTATTCACGGCGCGGACTCGACATACCAAAGGCCCTCCGGGACACACTGACAGGCTCGCATCTGGGCAATAGCTAACCGTTATTGTCGCAGACGCATCGGGGATTCGGGAAAACCCCAGGCCGAACGCGGGGTCTGGTGCGGCGAATTCAACCCGCGATCAGCCGAGGTTGGGAACCGCGTCCGAGAGCTCACGCAGCAGGGCTGCCTTGCCTTTGGCGCCGACGATCCGCTTGACCGGTTGGCCGTCCTTGAACAGGATCATCGTCGGGATCGACACGACCTGGAAGTCGCGTGCGGTCACCGGATTGGCGTCCACGTCGAGCTTGGCGACGGTGAGTTGCGCGGCCCGCTCGCTGGCGATCTCCTCGAGAACCGGTGCCACCATCTTGCACGGACCGCACCACGTCGCCCAAAAGTCAACCAGCACAGGCTTGTTGCTGGACAGCACCTCCGCGGAGAAGGATGCGTCAGAGACTTCGATTGTGGCCCCGGCTTTTTGGGCGTCGGTCATTGAGGTGCTCCAATCATCTCGGTATTGTCAGGAAATTCGGTGGCGTCGCTTTGGGCGGGTGAACTTGATTCGACGTGGTCGGCCAGCCAGCGTTCGGCGTCGATTGCCGCCGAGCAGCCACTGCCGGCGGCGGTGATGGCCTGGCGGTAGGTGCGGTCCACCAGGTCGCCGGCGGCGAACACGCCCTCGATCGAGGTGGCGGTGGTGCGATCTTGGACCAGGACGTAGCCGTCGGGGTCGGTGTCGAGGACGTCGCGCACCAGCTCCGAGCGCGGGTCGTGCCCGATCGCCACGAAGACACCGGTGACGGACAGGGTGGATTCCTCTCCGGTGATGGTGTCGCGCATCCGCAAACCCGTCACCGTCTCATCGCCGTCGACCCCCAGCACCGCCTTGTTGGTCAGGATCGTGATCTTCTCGTTCGCGCGGGCACGTTCGAGCATGATCCGCGAGGCGCGGAATTCGTCGCGGCGGTGCACCAGGGTGACGCTGCGGGCGAACCGGGTCAGGAAGGTGGCTTCCTCCATCGCCGAGTCGCCGCCACCGATGACCGCGATGTCTTGGTCCTTGAAGAAGAATCCGTCACAGGTCGCACACGAGCTCACGCCGCGGCCCAGCAGCTCCTGCTCGCCGGGCACGCCGAGATAGCGGGCCGCTGCGCCCATGGCCAAGATCACCGAGCGGGCGCGGACGGTCTCGCCCTCGGCCGTGGTGACCGACTTCACCGGCCCATCCAGCGATACCGATTCGACGTCTTCCATCCGCAGATCGGCGCCGAACCGCAGCGCCTGCTCGCGCATCTGATCCATCAACTCCGGACCGGTGATGCCGTCGCGGAAACCGGGGAAGTTCTCCACCTCGGTCGTGGTCATCAGGGCCCCACCAAACGACATCCCCTCGAACACCACCGGTGCCAACTGGGCCCGGGCCGTGTACAACGCGGCGGTGTACCCGGCAGGCCCCGAACCGATGATGATCACGTCGTGCACAGTGTCGGCGGTCATAGAACCCTTCCAAACTGATCGTCCCTGGATCCCTACCAACGCCAGCGTAGGCACGGCTGTTCCCCGGCGCGTCAGACACCCATGCACCAGACTAAGGGCGGGGCATCTCGGTGTTGGCCAACAATCCGGTATCGGCGGCGTTGCAGTTGAGCGCGACGGCGTAGACCGCCAGGCTGTGGGGACTGTCACCGGCCAGCACCAACACGACGCCAGGACGGGCGTTGATCTCGACCTGGCGCGCGCCCAGCACCTGCGTGGCCGCCGGATAGCCGAGACCGGTGAGGCACGAGGCCCGCCGGGCCGGGTCGCCGAGCGGGCCGTAATCCGGGCTTTGGCCAAGCAGGCCGCGGATCTCGTCTTGCGACAGCGGGATCACCATGGGCGGGGTGGACACCGTGATGTGCTCGGCGGTGACTTGAGTGCTGGGGGCGGGTTCGGGCGCGGTGATCAGCGCGGCGGTTCCCACCCCGACCGCCGCGAGGATCGCGGCGACGCCCGCGACCGCGGCGACCATCCGCCCGGGCCGCGCCCGCGGCCGGGCCGAGTGTCCGGCGGGTGGGGCCGCCTCCGCGGATTCCAGCGCCGCCGAAATCCTGGCGGTGATATCGGTCGGGACGTCGGGCGGCGGGTCGGCGCCAAGCGTGGCGACGTCGCAGCGCACCCGATTGAGAGCCTGCAGCATCCGCTGCGCCTCCGGGTCGTTGCGGACCCGTTGACGCAGACGGGCCGCCGATTGGTCGTCCAGCAGGCCGGCCTGCAGGTCGGCAAGAAGCTCGACCGTCAGGGGCGGTTCGTCGGCTGGGTGGTCGGCTTCATCCATCCGCCCCAGTGTCCGTCATGCGCTGCTTGACGGCCATGGGAGGGGCCGGCTCGGGGGTGGCTTCGAGGTAGCCGAGGAGCTCGGCGAGGCGCACCCGGGCCCGCGCGCACCGGCTTTTGACGGTGCCCTCGGCAACGCCCAGCAGCGCGGCGGTGTCAGCGACCGAGTACCCCTGCATGTCGACGGCCACGACGGCCGCCCGCTGCTCGACCGGAAGCCGCATCAAGGCGCGCTGCACCACCAGCGCGGTTTCTACCTGGGCCGTCCGGTCGGGCACAGGGAAGACATCCTCGAGGGGGACGGTGGGGTGGGCCTTGGTGCGCCGTAACCGGTCCAGACAGGCGTTCACGACGATGCGATGCAGCCAGCTGCCGACGGCCGCGTCATGCCGGAACGCGCCCGCGCCGCGATGCGCCGAGAGCATCGCATCCTGCAGTGCGTCCTCGGCGTCTTCGGCGGTGCGCGTTGTGAGCCGGGCCAGCCGGTGCAGCTGTCGGTGGTGGCGAAGGAACAGCTCCCGGAAGGCGTGGCGGTCGCCGGCGACGTGGGCTGCCAGCAGCTCGGCGTCGCTGCGTTCGCCCTGATCGTCTCCGCGGGAGCCCACGGCCGGACAGTATCCAATCGGCCGCGGGCCGGCACTTCACCGCGGCGTGGCCGTGTGAGCGGCGTCAGGATGCGGCGTGGACCGTGATCTCGAAGAAGCCGGCCTGGCTCTTGCCGTTCGTCGTCCCCAGCGTGGAGATCCACACCAGCAGGTTGGATGTGGGCGAGCCCGCCCGGACCGGGATGACGTTGTGGCCGGGCTTGAGCGTGAACGCCGGCGCCAGCACGGTGGTGTCGTTCAGCGAGGCCGGTGACGCCGTGGTCGACGAGCGGATCTCGACCTTGGTTCCGGTGCTGGGCGTGTCGATGGAGACCTGCCCGACCACCGTGGGGTTCGGCAGCTGCAGCATGAGCCCTTCGCCCTGCTTGAAGCTGGGGAACGGCACGGCGTCGGTGTAGACCTCGGTCGCCCAGGCGGTGGACGGGTCGCCGTCGATGGCCTGGCCGGCCGTGCCCGCGTTGTCGGCATCGCCGTCGGGGGCGTAGACCGTCGCCTTGGTCGGTTTGACGATGCTGCCGGCGGCCGCGGAGCTCGGCGCGGACGATGACGAGGTGGACGACGAGGGGCCGTTCAGCCCCAGCTCGTCCTTGTTGAGGCCGCCGCCGACGTTGCCGAAGATCTTGCTCACCACCGATGCCAGGACCAACAGTGCCACCACGATCACCACGACGGCCGCGCCGACGCCGATCAGCACGTTGCGGCGCCGGCGCGCCAGGATCGCGTCGTCGTCTTGATCCGCGGCGACGCGGGCGGTGGCCGGCGCGGGCGAATCGTCGATGGGGCCCAGCACCTCGGTCCGGTCGGCGACCGCGGTCGCTTGCTGCAGCAAGTTCAAAAGTGTTGAGGCGCTGCGTATCCCGCCATCCTCCTGAACCGCGCGCACCGCGACGGCGGAAATCTGGAAGGGAATCTCGCGGTCGATGGCCATCGGTTCCACCGGCTGACCCGCCGAATCGCGCTCGGCCGGGGCGAGGCCGCTGCGCACGCTCGACTCCGCGAGCGGCCAGCGATTGACCAGCAGGGCATACAGCGCGGCACCGATGCCGCGGATGTCGCCCTGCGGGTTGGCGTCGGGCATGGTCGCCGGGTAAGCGAGCACGACGTCGCCCTCGATGCTGACGCGCACCCGGCTCGGGTGGTCGATCGAAAGCGCGACGCCGGCCCGGTGGGCCGCGTCGGCCGCCGCCGCCAACGACTGCATGGCCCGCACGGCACCGACCGGCGACGGCGCGGTGTCGGCCACCTCCTGCAGCGAACCGCCCCGCACCCACTCGGAAACCACCAGGCCGCCGTGGCCGGTGTGGACCACGTCGAGCACCCGGGCGATGCCCGGCTTGTCGATCCGGCTGAGCCGCAGCGTGCGGGACAGGATCTCCTGCAGCACGTCGTCGGGCAACGCCCCGTCGGGGTCGACGAAGGTCAGCGCGACCTGCCGGTCCAGCGCGGTGTCCAGCGCCTGCCAGAACTGCAAGGGCGGGGCGCCGCCGTGGAAGACCAACAGTCGGTAGCGGCCGCCCGCGATGCGGGCCCCGGGGACCAGATGGACGTCGTCCCCCCCCGGGTCCGCCCCGCGGTCGCGGGGCGCATCGAACGGGGCGGGGCCGCGCCGCGACGCGGGGGAAACGTCGCCATTGCGCTGGTCGGACGGGCGCGACGTCGACGGCTCGGACTCGCGGCCGGCGGGGATGTCGGGTTGGAAGTCGTCGGCGACCGGTCGTGGCAGCTCGGCACCCGACGCGGCGCTCTCGACAGGGCGGTCGCTCACCTCCGGTCCTTTCGCTATCCGGGCTGGGGTTGCCCGCTCCGGAGGTCTGCGCCGGATCGGCTCCTGGACCGCATTTACCCCAGGCGGGGACGAATTCCTCTGCTCAGGGTACGTGACCGGGGACCGGCGAGACGATCGATCCGATGTCACCGGTTTGCGGGGAACCGGCAGCCGGGCGCCGAAGCGGCGGCTGAGGGCTTCCAGCGCCGCGTGGGCCTCGGGGACGTGTGCGCGGAGCATGACCGTGGCCATGATCGGCAGCATGATCACCGCGAGGATGAGCAGGCGCAGCAGCGAGCCGGCGCCGCCGCCGTGCGCGGTCAGCAGGCCGAGCCGCAGCAGCCGGTCGGCCACGTGGGCCAGCAATCCGGCCAGCATCGAGGCGGTGATCGTCACCAGGATGGTGCGCAGCTCACCGCTGCCGATCAGGTGGCCGCCGGTTGGCAGCAGGGTGTGCCGCAACAGGAGGTACCCGATGACCGCGCCCGCCAGAAAGCCGAGGCCGTTCGCCAGCCCGAGGTAACCGGCCACCAGCTTGGGGTCGTGGGTGACGTGAGGTGCCAGCACGGATCCGACGATCTTGACGGCCGTGATGACGAGGATGATCACGATCGGCGTCCAGGGCTGCTCGCGCGCGTAGAAGACGCGCAGCTGGAGCAGCACCAGGCCGTAGGGGATCAGCGTGAAGGCCGACAGGGCGATCGCGGCGCCCAGGTACCCGGCGTCGACCCCGCCGAAGTGGCCATAGGCGAACAACGCGCTGCCGATCGCCGGACCGCCGACGGTCATGAAGGCGACGATCGGGATCAACGTGATGAGCGTCAGCCGGGTGGCCAGCGACAAATCGGCGAGCACGGCCGCGGTGTCGTCGGCGGCGGCGTTGCGGCTCAACCGCGGCATGACCACGGTCAGCACGGTGACGCCGATCATCCCGAACGGCAGCATGAGGACCAGCCAGGTGTAGTTGTAGATCGCCGGGCCTGAGGCGGCCGCGGTGCTGGCGATCTGGTTGCCGACCACCAGACCGAGCTGGCTGATCAACACGTAGAGCACCATCGCGGCGGCCATGGTGCCGAAGCGCTTGAGGCGGTCGTCGATTCCCCACAGGGGGCGCAGGTCGACGCGTTGTCGGCGCAGCGCCACCAGCAGGACGGCGGTTTGCGCGAAGACGCCCAGCGTGGTGCCGATACTGAGGACCAGTAGCTTGGTGTTGCCCATCCGGACGGGGTCGACGGACAGCTCCCCGGGGACGGCCGCGTACACCGCCAGGGTCGCGAGGGCGACGACGTTGTTGACCACCGGCGCCCAGGCTGTCGGCCCGAAGACGTTGCGGGTGTTCAGGATCGCCATGAACACCGACGTGAGTCCGTAGGCGAGCACCTGGGGGAGCAGCAGATAGGCGAAGGCGGTGGTCAGTGGCTCGTTGACCTGCGGGTCGCGGCCGAGCATGAGCCGCACCAGCAGCGGCGCGGCGACCACCGACAACACGGTGGCCACCACCAGCAGCGCGGTCGTCAGCGTGACCAGGCGACGCACGAATGCCGCGCCGCCGTCGGGGTCGCTCTGCTCGGCGCGGGCCAGCACGGGCACGAAGATGGCGGTGAAGGTCGCCTCCAGCACCAGCGCGGCCACCAGGTTGGGCAACTGGTTGGCCACCGAGAACGCGCTGGACAGCGCGGCGCCGAGGATCGCCGCCAGGAGCACGACCCGGGCGAACCCGGTGAGCCGGCTGACCAGCGTGGCGAAGGCCATCGCCCACGATCGCGACACCAGCGCGGCGTCGGACAGTTCGGGCCGCCGGCGATCGACGCCCGCGGGGACGGGCGGCAGGGGACCCGTCGGCGGCGAGCCCGGGACCCGCGGCCGGCGCTGCGGCTGGGGCAGGCGTTGGTGTGGTGGTGCGGCCTGCCGGTGGGCGGGCTTCATACTCGGTGCTCGTGTTCGACCCGATCGCCGGCCTCGGCGTGCGGGCCCGCTGAGCCGGCGCCCGGTGGGTCGGGCCGGTCCAGGTCGGCCCGGTCGGGCTGGCCGCGGAAGCGGTGCCACAGGCGGCGCCCGGCCAGCAGCACCAGCACCGCCGCGGCCGTCATGGTGATCGCGAACAGCACCTTGCCGTAGGCGTTGGAATGCACCGACAGGCGCACCGGTTCGCCCAGCCGCATGCCGTCGGGGGTCCGCAGCGTCACGTCGATGGCGACCCGCTGGGTGAAGTTCACCTCGATCGGCACCCGCAGCGGTAGGTACCCCGGCGGCAGCTCGATCTGGCCGACGTCGGTGACGGTCATCCCGGGCGGGGCGTCGACCTGCAGGCGCACGCGGATGGGAACGGCCAGGCCGTTGTGCAGCGCCAGCGGCAGGGGGCTGTGCTCGGTGGCCAGGGTGTAGGAGCCGCCCGGGTTGACGATGGTCACCGCGCCGAAGAGGTCGTTGATCGTCTTGCCGACGACGCCAAGGCGTTGCTGGGCCATCCCGTTGCGGGTATCGGGCGGCTCGGATTGGCTCAGCGCGCGCAGCATGTCTTCGCGCAGCGGGGCGGTGTACTGGATGCCGGTCAGCCCGGTGCGCTCGTCGGTGCTCAGCGCCGACGTCAGGCCCCACAGCCGGCCGACCTGGCCCGCGATGGCGCCCGTGACGTCGTCGCCGAACCGTCCGCGGGCGGAGGTGAAGGCGCCCACCGTTGCGGGCTGATCAGCGTGGTTTTGTCCCGCCAGGTTGGCCTCGGCGATGACCGCCGGCAGCGGTCGCGGTACCGCCAGGCCGGACCGGATGGCGGTGGTGAGCGCCGTCAGGATGATATGGGCGTCGTCGCCCTGCAGGTTCCACGTCGCCGGTGGGACGAGAAGCTGGGTGCGCGGTGCGTCGTCGTGGCGCAAGGCGTGCCAGAACATGGAGCCCAGGGCGTCCTGGCGGCGCGCGGTCGCCGAGTCGTGCGCGAGCCGCACGGTCAGCGAGGGGTCCAGGTAGGTGGGGACGGTGGGGGAGCTTCCCGCGCCGGCCAGCGCGGCGCCCACCGCGGGGTCGAACGGGGCGACCACCACTTGCGGGGACAGCCGCCGCGGCGCGGTGTCGACGGCGGCGTCGGGGGTTCCCTGCGCGTCGGCGGACCAGTCGGCGGCGGCGATGGCGACGGTGCTTTCGTTGGCGCCGAGCAGGTTGACCGCGCGGTTGGTCAACGGGCCGTCGGGCAGCGGCGTGGCGCCGCGCGCGGAGGGCACGTCCAGGATGCGGTCGACGATGCTGTTGACGGCGGTGGTGGCGGCGGCGCTCAGCCCGCGGTCGTTGACCCGTTGCAGCGCGTCCAGGTCGGCCTGGGCGTACGGGAGGGGCACGACACAGGTGCGGTGGGCCAGTGCGCGCAACCGGTTGAGCCACTCGGTCGCGGCCGCTTGCCCGCCGCCCGGATGGGTTGGGGTGCCCGGCAGTTGGGCTGGGCCCTCGGGCGAGTCGGACACCACGTAGCCGACGGTCATGGCGTTGACCGTGACAAGCAGGTCGGGGTCGACGGCCAGGCACAGCGCCCGGCCGACGGCGCCGTCAGGGTCGACGTCGCGGCTGGTGGCGACCTCGGCCGCGGACAGCAGGATGTCCAGCCGGCCGCCACCCGCGAGGGAGGTGGCAAGGTCGTCGTCGACCAGGCGCACCGGGATGGTCCCGCCGGGCACGCCGGGGGCCAGCCGGGGCCGGTCGGCCAGCGGCCACAGCATGGTGAGCCACACGGGTTTGGAGGTGTCGGGCGCGACGGCCGAGGCCAGATCGGCGCCCTGGTCGGGCGGCACCCCGACCGCAGGAAGCAGGAATCGCGCATTGTCGAGCCGGGCGGGGGCGCCGTAGTCGGGTGTGCCGTTGACGTTGACCAGGACCGGGTAGATGCCGGGTTTGTCGATCCCCAACGACTGCTTGGTCAGCGACCGCAGCGGCGCCGAGAGCGTGAAGCCGACTTCCTGCCCGCGCTGGAGTTCGGGAGCGACCGTGAGGAAGTCGGCGGCCGGTTGGTATTGGTCGGTGTCGCCGTCGAGGGTGGTCCGCAGGCCGGCCGACGCGGTGACCGCGCCGGCGTGCTCGAGCCGGACCATCACGTCGCGGACGGGGCGGTCGCCGATGTTGGTCACCATGCCGCTGACGGTGACAACGGGTGGGCTGGTGGTGGTGACCACGTCCGGGGTGACTTGGTCGATGCGGACCCGGACGAACGGGGTCACGCCGGGTTCGCCCGCGGCGGCGGGCGGCATGACGGGCCCGGTGAGCATCGCGACGCCGGCCACGATGCCGATCACCGCCGCGAGGCGCAACAAGCACAGTCGGGATCGCGTCACGGCCCGGGCCCGTGGCCGTTCTTGCGGCTGGTGTCCGGCTTGTCGGCATGCCGGGTGCGCGAGTGTGTTTGCGGGCGGCGCCGCGGAGACATGGGCGGCAGCGGCGGCAGGGCGGCCGGACCGTCGCTCTGCAGCTTGTCGATCAGTTCATCGGCCACGCGGGCCAGTCTGCGTTCGTCGGCGTAGGCCAGTTTCGACGGCAGCTCGTGGATCGGCACCCAGGCCACCTCGGCCACCTCGAGGTCGTCGTCGGACAACTCTCCGCCGGAGAAGCGCATCAGATAGTGGTGCACGGTCTTGTGCACCCTGCGGTCGTCGGTGACGAACCAATAGTCGATTCGCCCCAGCGCGGCCAGCACGCTGCCGCGGATGCCGGTCTCTTCGGCGACCTCTCTTATAGCGGTCTGTTCGGCGGTCTCGCCCAGTTCGATGTGCCCCTTGGGCAGCGACCACAGCATCCGCCCGCGCCGATCGACGCGGCCGATCAGCACGGCGACCTGGGAGTCGCGCGGGCCGTCCAGGCCGTCGATGACGAGTCCGCCGGCAGAGGTTTCGTGCACGGTGCGCAGCCGGTCCGGTCCGCGGCGAGACGAACGGGATCGGCGCGATTTCGTCGCCGTCGAGTCGGCGGGCGCTTGACCGTTCGTCTGGTTCTCGGTCGAACTTGCAGCGCCGCGACCGCGCCGCCGCCCCCGGCGTCGACGTGGCTTGCGTTGTTCGCCGTCCGACACCCAAGCGATAGTAGCTGGCACGACATCGTCTCCCAGGACATACTCGCCGCTGACGGGCCTGCGATGGCGCGGGGCCGTCGTCTCCTGTTCCCGCCTACTAGGCTGACCGAACGTGCCCGAAGCCGATGTGGAACTGCTTGCCGCCGCCGCAGTTGCCCTGAACCAACACGCGCCGATGCTGCGCGAGCTGGGTTCGGCGTTCCAGGCCGCGGGCAACGAGCTGTACCTCGTCGGCGGGTCCGTGCGAGATGCGGTGCTGGGCAGGCTGAGCCCCGACTTGGACTTCACCACCGACGCCCGCCCCGAGCAGGTGCAACAGATCTTGCGGCGCTGGGCCGACCACTTGTGGGACACCGGCATTGAGTTCGGAACCGTCGGGATCGGCAAGGGCGAACACCGCCTGGAGATCACCACGTTTCGCGCCGACGCCTACGACCAGGTGTCGCGCAAACCCGCGGTGCAGTACGGCGAGCGCCTCGAGGACGATCTGGTGCGCCGCGATTTCACCGCGAACGCGATGGCCGTCCGTATCACGCCGGACGGGCCGGGCGAATTCCTCGATCCGCTCGGCGGTTTGGCGGCCCTGCGCGATCGGGTGCTCGACACCCCGGCCGCACCGGAGATGTCTTTCGGCGACGACCCGCTGCGGATGCTGCGTGCCGCGCGGTTCGTCTCGCAGCTCGGCTTCGCCGTCGCGCCGCGGGTGCGCGACGCGATCGAGGCGATGGCCCCCGAGCTGGCACGGATCAGCGCCGAACGGGTGGCCGCCGAATTGGACAAGCTGCTCCTCGGCGACGACCCGGTCTCCGGCATCGACCTGCTGGTGCAGACCGGGATGGGCGCGGTGGTGCTGCCCGAGGTCGGCGGCATGCAGATGGCCATCGACGAACATCACCAGCACAAGGATGTGTATCAGCATTCGCTGACGGTGCTGCGGCAGGCGATCGCGCTGGAAGACGACGGTCCGGATCTGGTGCTGCGCTGGGCCGCGCTGCTGCATGACATCGGCAAGCCCTCGACCCGGCGGCACGAAGCCAACGGCGGCGTGAGCTTCCACCACCACGAGGTGGTCGGCGCGAAGATGGCCCGAAAGCGGTTGCGGGCGTTGAAGTATTCCAAGCAGATGGTCGAGGACGTCTCGCAGCTGGTGTACCTCCATCTGCGGTTCCACGGTTACGGCGAGGGCAAGTGGACCGATTCCGCGGTGCGCCGCTACGTCACCGACGCCGGGCCTCTGCTGTCGCGGTTGCACAAGCTGGTGCGGGCCGACTGCACCACCCGCAACAAGCGCCGGGCCGCCCGGTTGCAGGCCAGCTATGACCGGCTGGAGGCGCGGATCGCCGAGCTGGCCGCCCAAGAGGATCTGGCGCGCGTGCGTCCCGACCTGGACGGCAACCAGATCATGAAGCTGCTCGACATTCCGGCCGGCCCGCAAGTCGGCGAGGCGTGGCGCTTCCTCAAAGAGTTGCGATTGGAGCGCGGGCCGTTGACGTCCGAGGAGGCCAGCGCGGAACTGCTGAGCTGGTGGCACTCGCGGGGGAACCAGTAACGGCGTTGTGGCGTCTGATCTTTCGTGGACTATTGCATGGGTGCCGACGATGGCACGGCGGATATCTTTCACCACGACTTGGACCTCGACCTGGACGGCGACGGCCGGTTCGATGCCTTCGGCCTGGATCTCGACGGCGACGGCTTGCATGACGACGCGCTTGCGGACCTCGACGGTGACGGCATCGCCGATCACGCGGTGGTCGACCTCGACAACGATGGCACTCCTGAGGCGTACTTCACCGACGACGGATCCGGGACGTGGGGCGTGGCCACGGAGCAGGGCCGACAACTGCGGTGGTTCGGGCTCGACGGCGTCGAGCACACCGGCGGCCCGCTGGTCGACTTCGACGGCCACGGTGGCGACAACGACCGACTCTTTGATATCGACGGCGACGGGGTGGCCGATCGGGTGATCTGCACGGATGAGGATGGCATCACCGGATACGTCGACACCGACGGCGACGGCAAGTGGAACGTGCGGCTGAGTGACAGCGATGGCGACGGCTTGGCTGACGGAGCTAGCGCTTTGTAAGGCGTGCAGCAGGCCAGCCGACACAACGTGAATTGACCGCCGCCCCTCGTGTATTTAGCCTGGTCAGTAGGTTGCCGAGCCACGGCGAAAGGGGTGGCAATGTTCGTTGACACAGCGCTATTGCACTCTGGGGGCAACGAGTCACACCGCGCGGGCGGGCACGCGCAAGAAGGCGCCGACCAGCTCGCGAGGGGCCCGCTGGCGTCGGGAATGTTCGGTGACTTCGCCGCGGCTGATTCTTTCCACGAGGCCGTCACCGCAGCTCACACGCAGCACGTGCAGAACTTGCAAGGTCATAAGCAGACGCTGACCGACGTTGGCGCGAAGGCGCATATCGCCGCCAAGGGGTTCACCAGCATGGACCAGCAGAATGCGGGTGAGCTGCGGGCGGTGCGGCCGGGGGCCGGCACGTCACCGTCGCGGGTCTGACTGCTCGACCTGGCAGGCAACGCGGCTGGCTGGCTTCCAGGTTGTTGGCTCGACGCGACGCTTTCGCTGGTCAATGGTCAATACGCAGCAGGGTTTGCGGTGACGCCTGATTTGCTAGACCCGTGTAATCACGGCACAACTGCTTGTTGTTTTTCAAGCCGTATCGTCCGTCACTGGCATGCGAGGAAGGTAGCGGCGGAAACCCTCTAACGCGGCTAGGCATCGAACGCTGCGGAAGGCTAACGGGTCCGGCAGCCGCCGGTGCGGTCATAACCGACACGGACGTGCAGGTCTGTATACCTAGGGCTCGTGAATTGCTGAGTGGCAGTTTCCTGTCTCACTATGGAGCGGGGGTTTCTTGGCAGATTGTGTCAGCATGCTTGTTGGCGCGAGGAGGGTACGTGGTGGGTAACCAGATGTCAGGTCACGATCATGGGTCGGCCGACCAGCCGCCGCGGGGCCAATGGGCGCCGACGGGGTACAGCAACCAAGGACGGAATTCCCGCCCGTGGCTTGCGATCGCCCTAGCTATCACTGCCATAGTCGCTGTCGCTGCGCTGATCCTGGCTCTCATTCGGCCAGCGACTTCGGGCCCGTCCTCTATCACGAAAACACCGACTTACACTGCTGCGGAAGTCGCGGCTGCGCAACAGCGACTGTGCCAAACCTACCAACTGGCGGCGAAAGCAGTGCAAGTGGACACCAATGCGAGCGACCCAGCCTTGGGCCGTGTGGCACTTACAAACTCCGCCGTCATGCTCAACGACGCAGCCACCGATCCCGCTCTCGACGACGAATACCGCAGCGCCGCTAAGGGCCTAGCGCGAGCTTACTTGGTGGACACGGCAAAGAGCAGCAGTGGCGCCGCGTCTGACGCGGACTTTCGCGCCGCGGTCGATGACGTGAATGCGAAGGACGCCATCATGAAAAAGGTATGTGGTGGCGCTTGACCTTCCGCCCGGTAGGTGGACGGCCCTGTTAATAGGGCCGTGGTGGCCCGCACCTTCGATGGCCATGCGCGCCGCACAGCAGTATTGGAGCCAATCTTGCTTAGAGCAGCAGCAGTATTCACACCAGTTGACCGCCTTTCAGAATCTGCTTGCTGCAAATAACCAAGGCCATACAGCGGACGATCTCGTGGCCCGCTACCACGACGGCGCAAAATTCCACATGGACCTAGCCGAGAAATATCAGAAAAAGGCGGAAGCCTTCAATTCCGGTGCAGACGCAATCGATTTTCTGCGGAGCCGATTAGCAGAAATAGCGAGCAAGGGCGATCAGGACATAGACAAGATTCTTGCGTCGAAAGAGCCTGTACCGCAGCAATTGACCGAAATACTTGGAGTACAAGAGAGGTGCAACGCCGACGCGGCGAACGCGAGCCGGGACGCGACGAACAAGATCTCGGGCGCCACGCAGAAGGTCCTCGATGCCGAAGGTGTCGGCGCTGATGCACGGACGTGGGCGCGCGAGCATGGCTTCAATATCGACGGCGCTCAACCACCGCGCGCGATTGGTCAAAATGACCTTAATTCGCCGCCGTCATCCTCAGGCGTGTCGAATAGGACTGGTGGCGGCGGGTCTGATCCCGGCGCAGGGCCCCAGACGATGGCACCAGCTCAAGGCACGTCAAATAGGGTCGGCACTGATAACAGCCCGGTGAACTTCCGCAGCGCCGCCGAACATCCGCCGCCCACAGCTGCAGGCATTTTGAACCGGAATGGCAACCTCGGGACCCCACCGCCTCCAAATGCTTCTCCGTCTCATGGCGTCCAACTTCCCGGCAGTAGCGGCGGACCGATGGCGCCTGCGATGCCCGGCGTACCCGGTGGATCGATGGCACCGTTGGCCACGGGGCAGGGCAGCGCGCCCAATCTGGCGCAGTCATTCGCATCCGGAATGGCGACGGGGCAGCCAGCTGGTGCGGGCGCTCAAGGCCTGTCGTCAGGCGCGATAAACGCAATGGAGTCTGGAACCCCGCCTCCGCAGACTGGGCTAACGGGTGGGCCGCCACCGGTAACGCCGACCGCGCCCAGCGGGGGGGTTTTCATTCCCGCGAGCACCCCGGTTGACACGCCGCCGCCAGCCGCTCCCCCGCCACCGGCCACAGGCACAGCCGCTCCGATAGCGCCAGTCATAACCGGGGGATCGTGGTCCGGAACACCAGCAGCTATAGGCGGGAACCCTGGCGGCGGCCCTGCGGGGCCATTGCCTGCATACGGCTCGGATCTGCGTCCGCCCATTACGGCGGCTCCAGCCATGCCTTCGGTCGCAGCGAGTCCGGTATCGGGCGCGCCGGTCGCACCGTCGCCAGGTTCGTCCCCATCAGCGGGTGGACCGCTGGTTTCTCCGGTCGAGCGCGCGGCGGCGCAAGGGACCGCCGCGGGGCAGACCGGGGCCACCGCCTCGACGATGGCTGGGGCAACCGCGGTGTCCGCCACCGCTGGTGCGACGGCTGGTGCGGCGTCGAGCAGGGCTGCCGAACAACAACGGCTGCAGCGGCTCGTCGATGCGGTGGCCCGCCAGGAGCCGCGACTTTCGTGGGCGGCAGGTCTGCGAGACGATGGCACAACCACTCTGCTGGTTACCGACCTCGCGGGCGGATGGATGCCGCCTCACGTCCGTCTACCCGCCCATGTAACCCTGCTTGAGCCGGCCCCGCGCCGGCGAGATGCCACCGTGGTGGACTTGCTGGGAGTCGTCGTTGTCGCCGCCGCTCACGAGCACAACACCTACGTCGCGGAATCGGATTCCGAAGCTCCAACGCTGAGCGGCGATCGGCCTGCCCGCTCAGTTGCACCGCGCGTAGACGAACTCGGGCCGACTTTGGTCGATGCTGTTCGTCGACGCGATGGGCTCCCGCGAATTGCGCAGGCTATCGCGGCGCCAGCGGTACGGAAAACGGGCGTGCTCGACAGCGAAGCCGAGCTGCTGCACAAATGTATCAACGATATTCAACAGTCGGTATTGAGTCTCTACCCCAATCACGACGTCGCTGCAGTTGGCGATTGGATGCTCTTGGCAGCGATCGACGCGGTAATCGAAGGGCATGAATACCTCGCGAACTACCACTTAGCCTGGTTCATAGCGACAACGCGGCGTGATTCATAAGGCGCCGCATCAGGCGTGTCCGCGCTGATAGCCCGCGCCGGCCGCCGCGGCGACGCGGCGACGCGAATACGTCGTCAGCCCGCCTGTGACAGAATGAGAATGCAACACGGCAAGCGAAATGGTGACTGGGCCGTAGCGATGGGGGTGAAGTCATGACCGGCGATGCGGTACCGGCGTTTCCCCCGAGTCCTGGCGGTGCCCCGATCCGAATCACACCGGAGATCCTGCTGCAGGGACTGGGGATAACGCCACCGCCACCGGTGACAATGCCACCGCCTCCGCCGCCGGACCCGTCGCCGACGGGCGCTGCCGGCGCAGGACTCTACGCGGCCTCAGGTGCGGGCGTGCCCAAGGACGCGGCGGATAGCGCCCAAGGAGATGCGGACCGTCGAGCTCACGCCGCCGACGCGGCAGCGAAATTTCCTGAAAACGAAGCTCAGTCAGCGCAGCAGATGCAAAACGTCGGTCAAGAAGCGCCGCAGATGATGCAGCAGATGCTGCAAAGCATCACGGGCGCGCTCGGCGGTGCGGTCGGCGGCGTCATGCAACCGCTGACGCAGCTGCCGCAGCAGGCGATGCAGGCGGGTCAGAGCGCGATCCAGCCGCTGATGAGCGCCGTCCAGGGTGCTCACGGCGCCGGACTGGCGAGCGACGCGCATCTCGTCGACAGCGTCGGCCCGGGCTCCGGAGCCGGGAGCGGCTTGGGCTCGGGCGGTGGCGGCGCGGGCCTGGGCGGTGGCGGCACCACCCCGGCCAGCTCGTTGGGTCCGCCTCCGGTGCCGACGTCATCGCCGCCGACGACACCCGCCGGCGCGGCCAAGGCCGCCATGATGCCGCCGGTCAGCGGCGCGCCGACCGCCGGGGGCCAGACCGGTATGGGCGGTATGGGAATGATGCCGCCCGGAGCGATGGGCGGCCACGGTGAAGGCGGCAACAAGGAGAAGCCGCCGGAGAAGCGGATCTCGGCGCCCGGCGTGCCCAATGGCCAACCCGTCAAGGGCCGCCTGACGATGCCGCCGAGCCCGCCGGGGCCCAAGCCGGGCGACGACAAGCCGACCGTGGTCACCAACCGGCCGAATCGCCGGATCGTCATCATGCCGACCGAGGACGAGGCGAAGGAATAGCCCGCCGCGGCCCATTCCCACTCCGCCGGAAGGTGAGTGGTCGCGCCGCAGCCCCGGCAGTAGGGTCGCTACGTAATCGCTCGTTATTGACAGCGGAACTGCCTATTCGTGCATGCTATTGAGTACGAATTCTTGCGGCGCGGGTGTGGGAAAAAGGGGACCAGGGTGGGGCAGTCATTGACTGATCCGCTGACGATGCACGCAGTGGCGCTCCTGGCCCGCGGCCACGGTCTGTTCGCCGGTGAGGCCGCCGCCGCGCGGGTGGGCAACACGCAGCAACATGCCACGGTGAGAACCGACGGCCTACCCGCCGCCGCGGCGCAACGGTCGACAAACACCCTGAACGAACTGCGCCGGTCGAGCACCACCGACCGCACGCTGGCACGAATTATGGCGGGGGCGCACGACGACTACGCGCAGGCGAGGACGGCAACCCAGGCGATCCTGGACGACGCGAAGGCCGACGCCGCGTCGACGCCCGATACCCCCATGGCGCGGCGCGAAGCCATGGTCCGGATGGCGGCGAGGCTGCGCGCCCAGCACCGGCACATCCTCAACTCGCGCCAGCGGGCATTACTCCTCGCGCTGCGGCTGCGGCGGCTGCGTTACCGACAGAGGCGGGCCGCAATGCGAAGCGACCACGGCAGCGGGCGCGGTGCGGTCGTGGCGGCCATCCGTAAAGCATTGGACATCAAGGGTATTCACGATCCCGCCGCGCGTGCTCGCTGGGAACGCGGCATGGATCTGGTCGCTCGCCGCGAGTCCAATTACAACGCCAACGCGGTCAACGACTGGGACTCCAACGCGGCGCGGGGCACGCCGAGCAAGGGCGCCTGGCAATTCATCGCACCGACCTTCGCGGCCTATCACGAGCCGGGCACGTCACGCGACATCCACAACTTGGTGGCGCAGGCGTGCGCGTTCATCAACTATGCGACGGGCCGCTATCACGTCGCCGCGGACGCGTCGAATCTCGCTGACCTGATTCAGCAGGCCGATCCTCGCCGATCACCGAAGGGGTACTGAGATGCCGCTGAGTCTGTCGAACCGCGACCAGAATTCCGGTCACCTGTTCTACAACCGGCGGCTGCGCGCGGCGACCACCCGGTTCTCGGTGCGAATGAAACACGACGACCGCAAGCAGACGGCCGCATTGGTGTTGTCGATCCTGCTGGTGGCCATTGCCGCCGGGTGGATGATGCTGCTCAACGTGCTGAAACCGACTGGCGCAGTCGGTGAATCGGCGATCATCGGGGACCGCGACTCCGGCGCGATCTACGCCCGCATCGACGGCCGGCTCTATCCGGCCCTCAATCTGACGTCCGCCCGGCTGGCCACCGGGACGGCGAACGAACCGACGTGGGTGAAGCGCAGCGAGATCGCGAAGTATCCGACCGGGCCGCTGATCGGTATCCCGGGGGCGCCGGCGGCGATGCCGGTGAACCGGGGCGCGATCTCGGCGTGGGCCGTCTGCGATACGGCGGGCCGCCCGCGCAGCGGGGAGAAGCCGGTCGTCACGTCAATCGCGGGCACGCTCAACGGCGGTGACCGCGCGGCCCCCCTGGCCGATGATGCCGGCGTGCTGGTGACCTTCGAGGGCAACACGTACGTGATCTGGGGCGGCAAACGCTCGCAGGTCGATCCGGCCAGCAGGGCGATCACCCTGAGCCTGGGGCTGGACCCCGGAGTGACGTCGCCGGTTGAGATTTCACGCGCGCTGTACGACGGGATGCCGGCGACCGAGCCGCTGCGCGTCCCGAACGTTCCGCAGGCGGGCGCGCCCTCGACGTGGGTCTCGGGGTCACAGGTGGGCGCGGTGCTGCAGGCCCAGACCGCCGGCGGCGGCAAGCAGTTCTACGTACTCCTGCCCGACGGCGTCCAGAAGATCACCAGCTTCGTCGCCGACCTGCTTCGCAGCGCCAACTCCTACGGCTCGACCGCGCCGCGGGTGGTGACGCCGGACGTGTTGGTCAACATCCCCCAGGTGAACTCGCTGGACGTGGACTACTACCCGACGAAGCGGCTGAATTTCATTGACACGGCCGCGAATCCGACCACCTGTGTCGCCTGGGAGAAGGGCTCAACGGACCCGCAGGCCCGGGTCGTCGTCTACAACGGGCGGGGCCTTCCGGTGTACTCCTACCTCGACGACCGGATCGTGCACCTGGTGCGCGACGACCGGGACCCGGCCTCGGTGGTCGCTGACCAGGTGCTGGTGCTTCCGGGGGCGGCCAACTTCGTCGCCTCGACCAGCGGCGTGATCACGTCCGATTCCCGCGAATCGCTGTTCTGGGTGTCCGACAACGGCGTGCGGTTCGGCATCGCCGCCAACGACGACACGATGCGCGCCCTGGGACTCGACCCGGCCTCGGCGGTCCAGGCGCCGTGGCCTTTACTGCGCACGTTCGCGGCCGGCCCGGCGTTGTCGCGGGAGGCGGCGCTCGTGGCGCGTGACACCGTGCCCGCGCTCGGCAAGGCGGCCGTGGTGACGACATCGGCGAAGGCGGGAGGCTAGGGGATGTCCAAGAAAGCGTTTCCCATCAACCGGGTCAAAATCGAACCGCCGAAACCCGTTCGGGTGGCACCGAGTGCGCCGATCGCCCTGCCGGAGCGCGAACCCCGCAACATCTGGGTGATGATCGGGGTGCCGGCGCTGATCGTGGCGCTGATCGGCACCATTGTCATGCTCTACGTGTCCGGGGTGCGCAGCCTGTCGACGGGATTCTTCCCCCTGATGGGCATCGGCGCGTTCAGCATGCTGGCGTTCTCGGGACGCTTCGGGCGCGCCCGCAAGATCACTTGGGGCGAAATGGAAAAGGGTCGCCGCCGCTACCTGCGCGACCTCGACTCCAACCGCGACGAGATCCAGAACGCGGTGTGCGCCCAGCGCGAATGGCAGCACGCGGTGCACTCGGATCCGCGTGGCCTGGGGGCGATCATCGGCGGCCCGCGGATGTGGGAGCGTGGGCGAGGCGACCCGGATTTCCTGGAGGTGCGGCTGGGCACCGGCGTGCAGCACGCCCCGGACTCCGTCTTGTCGGTGACGTGGCCGGACATCGCCTCCGACGAGGAGCTCGAACCCGTCACCGGGCAGGCGCTGCGCGATTTCATCTTGGAGCAGCGCAAGATTCGCGATATCGCCAAGGTGGTCAACCTGCGGTCGGCGCCGGGCTTCAGCTTCGTCGGCGACGACCTGGACCGGCTGCGCTCGCTGATGCGGTCGGTGTTGTGCTCGCTGGCAGTGTTTCACAATCCGCGCGACGTGAAATTGATGGTCGTCACCCGCAATCCCGAAGTGTGGTCGTGGATGGTGTGGTTGCCGCACAACCTGCACGACGAGCTGTTCGACGCCTGCGGCTGGCGACGCCTGGTCTTCGCCACCCCGGAGGAGCTCGAGGAGTCGCTCGGCGCCGAGCTGCACATGAAGGGCAAGCGCGGCGCGTGGACACCGCCGGCGGCGGCCAGCCCGACCGCGATGGGGTCGGCGCTCGAGACCGGCGCCGACGCCGTGGATCTGGGACCGCACCTGGTGATCGTCGACGACAACACCGGCAGCCCCGACGCATGGGAAAGCGTGGTCGGGCAGGTCGGCAAGGCGGGAATCACCCTGCTGCGTCTCGCATCTCGCGTCGGCACCGGCGTGGGCTTCGCCCAGGACCAGGTCTTCGAGATGGGCGAGCGGCACAGCACGCCGGTCAACGGCAGCGTCAGATTCGGCCGCAACGGCTCCGACGCCGACGGCGAAGACGGGCGTCCGGCGCCGCTGTTGCGGGTGCGCGGCAAGTTCTTCGCGCACGCCGATCAGTTGTCGATCCACCGGGCCTACCGGTACGCCCGGGCGATGGCGCGGTGGTCACCGACCAGCCGCAGCGAGATCGCCGACTCGACCGGCGGCGCCGCCGAACTGTTGCGCGCGCTGGGCATCGTCGATCCCCGTGAGTTGGACGTCGACCGGCTATGGGCCGAGCGGCGCGGCCGCGGCGACGAGCGGTGGTGTGAGATCCCGGTCGGCGCCAAGCCCACCGGCGAGCTGCAGAACATCATCATCCGCGCGAAAGACTTCGGCGGCTTCGGCTTTCACTCGGTGGTCATCGGCACCAGTGGTTCGGGAAAGTCGGAGTTCTTCCTGTCGCTGGTCTATGGCATCGCCCTGACCCACTCACCGGAGACGTTCAACGTCATCTTCGTCGACATGAAGTTCGAATCGGCGGCCCAGGACATCCTGGGCATCCCGCACGTGGTGGCGGCCCTGTCGAACCTGGGCAAGGACGAGCGGCATCTGGCCGAGCGGATGCGCAGGGTCATCGACGGTGAGATCAAGCAGCGCTACGAGCTGTTCACTTCGGTGGGCGCGCGCGACGCCAACGACTACGAGGAGATCCGGCTGGCCGGGCGCGACTTGCCGCCGGTGCCCGTCCTGCTCGTCATTGTCGACGAGTACCTGGAACTGTTTGCCAACCACGAGAAGTGGATCAACCTGATCATCCACATCGGCCAGGAAGGCCGCGGCGCGAACGTGTTCTTCATGCTGGGCGGGCAGCGGCTGGATCTGTCGTCGCTGCAGAAGGTGAAGTCGAACATCGCGTTCCGGATCGCGCTGCGCGCCGAATCCGGTGACGACAGCCGCGAGGTGATCGGTTCGGACGCCGCCTACCACCTGCCGTCGAAAGAGAACGGCTTCGCCCTGCTGAAGGTGGGGCCACGCGACCTCGAACCGTTCCGCTGCTTCTACCTGTCGGCTCCCTTCGTGGTGCCGAAGGGCAAGGAGGTCGCGACCACCGTCGACATGACGCTGACCAAGCCGCGCCTCTACAACTGGCAGTACCAGCCGCTCGACGCGTCCGACGCCTCGGCGCTCGAAGCCGCGGCCGCCGTCGACACCGAGCCCGACGAATTCCTCTACCACGACGATGGTTTCAAGCGGAAGAAGATCGTCGACGTGCTACGGGAGTCGTTGCACCAAGTTCCGCACCGGTCGCCGCGGCGGCCGTGGCTCGAGCCGCTGGAGGACCCCGAGCCCGTCGACGTCCTGGTGTCGGCCTACCGTGGCAAGCCCTGGCATGTGGACTACGGCCAGAACGCGGGCCTGATGTTCCCGGTGGGCGTGATGGACATCCCCGAGGAGTCCAAACAGGTCGTGCACGCGGTCGACGCGCTGCGCAGCAACGTGATCGTGGTGGGCGCCAAGCAGCGGGGTAAGACGACCACGCTGATGACGCTGATGTGCTCGGCCGCAGCAATGTACAGCCCCGCGCGCGTGACGTTCTTCTGCATCGGCGGGGCCACCCTGGCGCAGGCGGCGTCGCTGCCGCACGTCACCGACATCGTGTCACCCAAGGACGCCGAGGGCATCGAGCGCATCTTGAGCAGCATGGACGCGTTGATCGACGCGCGCGAGAACTCGTTCCGGCGCCTGAAGATCGACCTCGACGGCTTCCGCGAGCGCCGGTTCGCACCGGGCAGCGACGGGCTGGGCGGTACCGACGCCAACGACCCCTTCGGCGACGTGTTCGTGGTGGTGGATGACTACGACGACGTCTACTCGAAAGACACCGTCTTGGGCGATCGCATCATCTCGCTCAGCAGCCGCGGTCCCGAGTATGGGGTCCACGTGATGTGCAGCGCCGGCGGCTGGATTCACGGCCAGCGGCAGAGCTTATTGCAAAACGCCACGGCGCGAATCCAATTGAGACTGGCCGACCCCAGCGAAAGCCAGATGGGGCACTCGTCGCTCGAGTCGCGTGACGCCGCGCGCCGTACGCTGAACCGCCCGGGCTTCGGTCTGACGGACAGCCTGCACGAGCTGCGCGTCGGCATCCCGGCCCTGACCGAAGCGGCGACCGGCGCGCTGATCAGCATCGTCGACGTCGGCGGGCGCATCGCCGACGTCGCGGGTGTGACCAAACACGCCACGTTGCAGCGGCTTCCGCAACGCGTCGAGTTGCGGGCGATTCTCGAATACGAGGCCACACATCCCAGCGGCGACGACCTGTCGATCGCCTTCGCCATCGGGGAGCGCCACGAACTCGGGCCGGTTCCGCTCAAGCTTCGGGAGAGCCCGGGCCTGATGATCCTGGGCCGCCAGGGCTGCGGCAAGACGCTGTCGCTGGTGTCCATCGGCGAGGCGATCATGAGCCGGTTCAGCCCCGAGGAGGCGCAGCTGACGCTCATCGATCCCAAGACCGCACCGCACGGGCTGCGGGATCTGAGCGGGCCCGGCTATGTACGCGCGTACGCTTATGACCAGGACGAGATCGACGAGGTGATAACCCAACTCGCGCAACAGATCTTGCTGCCCCGGCTGCCTCCCAAGGGCTTGAGCCAGGAGGAGCTGCGTGCGCTCAAACCGTGGGAAGGTGCCCGGCACTTCGTGCTCATCGATGATGTCCAGGACCTGCGGCCCGATCAGAGCTACCCGCCCAAACCGCCGGTGGGTGCGGCGTTGTGGAAGCTGATGGAGCGCGCGCGGCAGATCGGGCTGCACGTGTTCACCACCCGCAACAGTGCGAACTGGGCGACGCTGCAGATGGATCCGTGGATGAGGTTCCAGAACTCGGCGAAAGTCGCGCAGCTCTATATGGACAACGACCCGCAGAACCGGATCAACCGCGCGGTGCGCGCTCAAGCGCTGCCGCCGGGACGCGGTCTGATGGTCAGTGCCGACGGCGACGTGGAAGGGGTGCTGGTCGGGCTGCCGTCGACCGTCACGATCCCACAGCAGTAGCGGACGAAAGGGTCCGCGCGGGAATGGTTTCCACGGCGGCGGCCCGACGTGGCAGCGCGCGGGGCCACCAGAACCAACGGCCCAGCAGCGCCACGATGGACGGCACGATGAACGCCCGCACGACCAGGGTGTCCAACAACAGACCCGCCGCGATGGTGGTGCCGATCTGGGCGATGCTGAGCACGCTGCTGCTCACCAACGCCAGCATGGTGAGCCCGAAGACGATCCCGGCGACCGTGACCACACCGCCCGTGCCGCCGAAGGCGCGAATGATGCCGGTCCTCAGGCCCGCTGCCGCTTCCTGTTTGATGCGCAGCGCCAACAGCAGGTTGTAGTCCGCCCCGACGGCGATCAGCGCGATGAATGCGATCGGGGCGACGGCCCAGTGCAGATCGTGGTGCAGGAGGTGCTGCCAGATCAGCACGCTGGCACCGACGGCCGACGCGTACGAGGTGACGACGGTCCCGACGACGACCAATCCCGCGACCGGGCTGCCCAGCATGGCCGTGACGATCGAAAAGATCAGGACCAACGCGACGCCGACGAGCAGCTTGACGTCCCCGGCGACGAAGCGCTGGAGGTCGGCGGTCACCGGGCCGACTCCGGCAAGGTCGACCTCTACCGGCGTCAGGGTGCCTTCCTTGGTGGCCTCCTTGATGGCGGCCCGCACCTGGTCGGCCCGCTTGGCTCCGTCGGCACCCCACTCCGAGCCGTCGCCGTACACGAGCAGGTACGCGGCCCGGCCGTTCTCGGAGATGAGGTGACCCAGCGCGGTCGCATAGCGCGGATCGGTCAGCGCCCGCTGCGGCAGATAGAAGTCGGCCGCCGCACTGCCCCGGAATTGCGTTGCGATCTCGTCGAGGTAGTCGGTCAACTGCCGCATCTGGGGCCCGAGCGTGTCGGTCAGGCCGAGCAGGTCGCGGGTGGCCGAACGTGCTTGCGCCAAAGCGTCTTTCATCGACGCGATGCTCTGGGGCAGACCGGACATCGCGGTGGCGGCCGTGCTCGAACCGCTGGTCAGTTCCGCGGCGCCGGCGCTGAGGCGGGTCGAGGTCTGTACCAGCCCGTCGACCGGCTCGAGCACGCGGTCTACGGTCGAGCAGATCGGGTTGGCGGGGCAGTCGGGGGTTCGCCCGACGAAATCCCGGAGCGGGTCGAGGTAACCCGACACCGTCGTGACATTGCGCTGCAATCCGTCCATGCCGGCGCGCATGTCTTGTGCGGCGCCGGACACCTCGGCCAGACCCGTACCGCCGCCGCGCAATCCGCTGGCGAGGCCGTCCACCGCACGCTGAGTCTGGGAGAGCGCGCCGTCCAGTTCGGAGACCCGCGCGAGGCGCCGGGTCAGCGAGTCCATGGTGTCGCCGAACTGGCGGCCGAGCACACCGGCCTGATAGCTCAGAGTGGCCTGCTCGGGCACCTTGCCGTCGGGACGGCTGGCGGACTGCACCGCGCGCACACCGGGTACGGCCATGATGCGACGGGTGATTCGCTCGATGGCGATCAGGCCGGCCGGGTTGCGCAGGTCGTGGTCGGCCTGGATCGCGACGACGTCGGGCAGCAGCGCGTTGGCCGGGAAATGACGGTCCGCGCTGACATATCCGCGATTGGAGTCGGTGGCCGACGGCGTGGCGGCGGGTTCGTCGAAGCCGATCCGCATGCCGGCCAGCGGCAACGCGGCCAGCAGCGTCAGCGCACCGGCGGTGACCAGGATCGGGCCGGGCCAGCGGGCGACGGCCGTGCCGACGCGACGCCAGCGCCGCGCCGTCCCGGACGGGCGCGGTTCGAGATAGCCGCGGCGTATCGCCAGGCTCATCAGCGCGGGCGTCAGGGTCAGCGCGGCGAGCATGGTCGCCAGAATGCCGATGGCGCAGGGCAGCCCGGCGCTGCGGAACGAACCGACCTGGGCGAACACCAGGCAGGCCAGCGCCACCGACACGGTCAGCGCCGACCCGATCACGACGGGCGCGATGGAACGGTAGGCCTCGGCCAGCGCGCGGGCCGGCGGGACGCCGCGGCGGCGGCCCTCCTGGTAGCGGCCGACCAGGAAGATCGCGTAGTCCGTCCCGGCGCCGAGCGTCATGGCCGCCATCAGCGCAACCGAAAACAAGGACACCTCAACCACATTCGACTGTCCGAGCGCGGCGACGACGGCGCGGGCCAGCGCCAGCGCGAGCCCGACGGAGATCAGCGGAATCGCGGCCGCGATCGGCGAGCGGTACACCACCAGCAGCAGAAGCAGGATGAGGCCGATGGTGGCGGCGGTGATGCCGAGCATCTGTCGGTCGATCGCGGAGAATTCGTCGACGATCGTCGCGCCGGGGCCGGTGACATGGACCTGCAGGCCGGCCGGCGGCGAGAAATTCCGGACGGTGTCGCGGACGGTGTCGACCGAGTCGCGCGCCTGGGCCGTGCCGAGCATCCCGGCCAGCCGCACCATGACGCTGACGGCCCGCCCGTCCGGACTCTGCGCTCCGGCGGCCGTGGCGGTCTGCGACCACAGGTCGGTGACCGCGTACACGTGCCGCCGGTCGGCCCCCAGGGCCGTCGTCATCGCGTCGTAGAACCGGTGATCGTCGGCGGTCAGCGTCCGATTGCGTTCCAGCACAACGTAGACGAAGTTGTTGCTCGGGGTCTGACCGAACAATTGGGCCGCCCGCGAGGCGGCGACCGCGCTGGGTGCGTCGGTGGGCATGAAGGATCGGGCGTGCGAGTCGACGACTCGTTCCAGTTGCGGGACAACCACGTTGGCGGATGCCGCTACCAGAACCCACAGGCCGACGATCAGAACCGCGTAGCGGCCGGTGGACCGCGTCAGCATGCCCATTCGGTCATGCAACGGTCTGCCGATCGCCGGACGGCCCGCCGAACAGGCCCACGGCGACGTGTTCGCCGCGGGACAGGGAACGCAGCCGCAGCGATTGCCGCGAGCCGATCCGCACCAGGGCGTGCAGGCCGGGCTCGGCGGCCTCGAGGTCGGCCCGCACCTGCTCGGCCGCCAAACCCTCGTGTGCGGCCTGGTCCAGCTTGGCCACCAGCATGGTGATCCAGCGCTGTCCCAGCGAAAGCAGCAGGCCCTCCTCGTCACCGAACAGCCTGGAAACCTCGGGTGACGCGGCGACCGACGCGAGAGCCGCATCGGGATCGGTCTCGGCGGCCTTGATCACTTCGGCCATGAAGGCCATCCGATCGTGCAGCAGTGTCCATGTCATGACTGGAACGCTAGAAAGGCAACCGGGTAATGCGCGTCGTGCCGAAGTGCAGTCTTTATCCCCTACCACGGTAGGAGGCGATTGCCACCCACGGCATGATGTGCGCTGGTGGCGCGCTCTTCTACGATTGGACGATGTTGCGTGCCGCAACGAGATACGTGCGCGAACAGTTGCACCGGCGGAGCGGGCTGATACCGGTCGGTATCACCTGGGCGTCGTTCGTCGCCGTCGATGCCACCGAGCTCGCGGGTGGGGTGATCGCGATCCTGCAGCGGCCCGCCGCCGATCTGCCCGTCGCGCTGGCCGCCTTTGCGGTGTGCATCTCACCCACGCTCTTGTTCTTCGCGCTGAACATGAAGCTCAGCCCGGTGCTCATGTGGGCGACGTGGTCGACGGCGACCGCCATGATGCTCTTCGGCACGTCGACCCCCATTCACGCAGATTTCGCCCCGGCGCTGATGGTGCTGATGGTGTTGTCGGTTACGACGCTGACCTCGGTCGCGGGAGGCCTGCTCGCCGCCGCGTCAGCGGCCGCGCTGCTGCTCGCCGCGTCGGCACTGCACCGCCTGGACGCGGTGCTGCTGTACCTGTGCTTCGTGGGGGCGGGTTGGCTGCTCGGCTATGTCATGCGCAGTCAGCGGTTGCTGCTGGCCGAACAGATCGAAGCGCAGAAGATGTTGTCCGAGCACGCCGCCGCCGACGAGCGGCGGCGCATCGCCCGCGAAGTGCACGACGTGATTGCCCACTCGCTGAGCATCACCCTGCTGCACGTGACGGGCGCGCGTCGAGGGCTGCAGCAGGACCGCGACATCGATGACGCGGTCGAGGCGCTCGAACAGGCCGAACGCCTGGGCCGGCAGGCGATGGCCGACATCCGGCGGACCGTCGGGCTACTGGACGGCTCACCGACCAAAGCCGCGCAGACGACGCCCGAACCCGGCATTGACGACGTCGGCGCGCTCGTCGCGGACTTTCAGCGCGCCGGACTGAACCTCACGCTGCGCGTCGAGGGACCCACCGACCGCGTCTCGCCGGCCGTTGGGCTGGCGCTGTATCGCATCACCCAGGAATCGCTGGCGAATATCGCCAAACACGCGCCCGACTCGAAATCGACCGTGACCCTTCACGTCTCAGCGGCCTCGGCGAGCCTCACGGTCGAGAACCGGTTACCGGTGGCGATTGCCGTACCGCTGTCCGCCGAGGGGCGCGGGTTGCGCGGCATGCGCCAGCGCGTCGAACTGCTGGGCGGGGCCATCGACGCCGGCCCCACCCCGGACGGATGGTCGGTGCGCGCCGACATACCGCTGCACGAAGGTGACACCGGCTGGCGGCCGTGGTGGTGCAAGGCGTGATCCCACATGCCCCGGAGCCACCCGAGGTCACCGTCCTCCTGGTCGACGACCAGGACCTGGTGCGGTCGGGGCTGCGCCGGATCCTGCGGCGCAAGGACGGGTTCGGCATCGTCGCCGAATGCTCCGACGGCGACGAGGTGCCCGCCGCGGTGGCCGAGCACCGGCCCGACGTCGTCGTGATGGACCTGCGGATGCGGCGAATCGACGGCATCGAAGCGACGCGCAGGCTCGGCGGCACGCCGCCGGTGTTGGCGCTGACCACATTCAACGAGGACGAGCTGCTGTCCGAGGCGCTGCGCGCCGGCGCGGCCGGGTTCGTGCTCAAGGACTCCTCCGCCGAGGAGCTGATCCGCGCCGTGCGGGCGGTCGCGCGGGGCGACAGCTACCTCGATCCCGCCGTCACCGCGCGGGTGTTGACCACCTACCGCAAAGCCGCGCCCGGGCCCCGCGGCACCGCGATCGCCGAACTGACCACCCGCGAGCTCGACGTGCTGACGTTGATGGGCCGGGGTCTCTCGAACTCCGAGATCGCCGACGAGCTCTGCATTTCCAGCGTCACCGTCAAGAGTCACATCGGCCGGATCTTCGGAAAACTCGACCTGCGGGACCGCGCGGCGGCGATCGTCTACGCCTACGACAACGGCATCGTCGTCCCGCGCTGAGGGGTCTCAGCGGGTCACAGAGGCGCGCCCTGCTCGGCGAGGTTCAGCAGGAAGTACGCCATGCACATGAGGAAGTTCAACACCACCAGGACCAGCCCGGCGAACATCAGTGAGCGGGTGCCTTGGCGCTTCAGCCGCTTGTACCGGGCGGCGCGGGTTTCGCGGTCGATCCGCAGCGCGATCAACGCGAACCTGACGTCCATCGCTTCGTGAGCGGCAAGGGGCGCGCCCGCCAGCATCTCCTGCAGGCGGTCCGGCGCCGTCCGGACGCCGACCCGCTCGAAGCTCTGGCACATTCGCCGCGCGCGTCTTCGCGCGAGTGGTTGATATCGCATCTGTAGCTGATGCGCGAGTCGCCCTCGGTCTTCCCCCCACGGGTTTGACGGGGTTATCACGAAACGGATTCTAAAACGCATCGGACCGATTACGGCGTGTCTGGACGAATTATCTTGCCGGCGGCCGAGCCACGCCGCCGCTCACTCGCTGGGACCGGGGTAGGTCCAAATACCGCTCGAGGTTGCGGTGCAGGTTGATCACCCGCCGCTCCTCACTGGACAGCACCAAGTGGGTGAAACCCGGTTGATGCATGCCGCGCTGCAGTCCCGCCAGTATCTGGATGTCCTGGGTGAGCACCACGCCCGGGTCGGCCTCACCGGCGCTCATCCGGACATCGGTCGGCTTGGCGCGCGCGGCGCCCGGCGGCATCCGCGTCATCAAGAACATGACCAGCTCGCCTTGATCGGGGGTGGCGCCCGGCCGCGAACACATGACGGTGAGGTGGTCGGCGTTGGCCAGCAGCGTCATGTTGGGGAAGACGTTGTACTGATGCAACCGGGTGATGCGGTCGGTGTCCGCCCAGTCCAGGTCCACCCCGCGAGAGGC
Source organism: Mycobacterium europaeum (assembly GCF_034555895.2). Classification (NCBI taxonomy): domain Bacteria; kingdom Bacillati; phylum Actinomycetota; class Actinomycetes; order Mycobacteriales; family Mycobacteriaceae; genus Mycobacterium; species Mycobacterium europaeum. The sequence goes on along the minus strand of NZ_CP157315.1, from coordinate 4,680,914 downwards.
GGCGAACGCCCGGGTGTGAGCGGCGATCAGATCCTGGACCGTCTGCCCGTCGCGGCGTTCGTCGGCGGGGAAGGGGGTGCCTTCGGCGGCGCCCATCAGCGCGCCCTGCGTGTAAACGTAAGCGTCCCAGACCTCTTCGTCGCTCAGCGCACCGTCGAAGCGCGGGCTCTGCACCCCGTAGGGCTGGTCGGATTTGCCGGTGTGTCCCCAGATCCGTTGAGGCGCATGCACATCATCGACACAGCGCAGCAATTCCGGGTGCAGCGTCTGGATGTGATAGGTCTCGCTGAAGCCGTCGGCGATGGTCTTCCAATTGGCGGCGACCTCGACGGTCAGCGTGGCGTAGCAGCGAAAGTCGCTCAGCCGGCACCAGGCGATGTCGTCGGGCACCGCCTCCAGGTACTCGAGCAGCGGCACCGCCTCGAGGTCGAGATTGACGAAGACGAGCCCCTCCCAGGTGTCCACCCGGACCGGCACCAAGGGGAAGTCGGACAGGTTGAGCGCCCCGAATCCCTTGCGGTCGGGGACCCGCCTGAGGGTGCCGGCCAGGTCCCACGTCCACCCGTGGTAGCCGCACTTGAGCTCGCGCAGCCCTGAGCCCGACCCCACGCACACCGAATTGCCGCGGTGGCGGCAGACGTTCTGGAAGGCTCGCAGCACCCCGTCGTCGCCCCGCACGATCAACACCCCGTACGGTCCGCACCGGTACTCGAAGTAGTCGCCCGGCTCGGCGACGTGGTCGACCATGCACGCCAGCTGCCAGACCTTCGGCCACATCCGCTCGACCTCGAGCGCAGCGAACGCCGGTGCGTAATACCGCTCGGCCGGCACCAGGGCGGGCGTCTCCGGCGGGGCGCCGATCGCGTCCTCGTCCCGGACGCGGGCCGGATTGCGGGCGGGCGCGTTCATGCGGGGGAGCCTTAGCGCGCCCCGCGTACCAACCGCCCGGGACGGGCCCCGGTGTCGACGTCGTCGCGCCGGGTGACCGTTCCGCTGACGATGGTGGCCGCGTAGCCGCTGGCTCCCTGCAGGATCCGGTTCCCGCCGGCGGGCAGGTCGAAGGCCATCGCCGCGGGATGCAGCCTCAGGGCGTCCACGTCGATGACGTTGATGTCGGCCTTCTTTCCCGGCTCGATGGTCCCGCGGTCGGTGAGGCCGAAAAGGTGTGCGGTGTCGCGGGATTGCTTGCGGATCACGTACTCCAGCGAGAGCTTCTCGCCCCGGTGCCGGTCGCGCGCCCAGTGCGTCAGCAGGAAGGTGGGGTACGAAGCGTCGCAGATCATCCCGCAGTGGGCGCCGCCGTCGGAAAGCCCGAGCACGCCGGCCGGGTGCAACAGCATCTCCCGGATCGCGTCGCAGTTGCCGTCGGCGTAGTTGAACAGCGGCAGCATCAGCATGGAGGTGGCGTCCGACTCGAGCATGAGGTCGTAGAGGGTGGACAGCGGGTCCTCGCCGCGGGCCTGCGCGATGGCGGCGACGGTCCGGTCCGGGGTGGGCTCGTAGTCGGGCGGATCACCCAGGGCGTAGAGGCGGTGCAGCGAGTGCTGAACCAGGGCGAACATGCCGTCGAACAACAGCGTCGGGTCGGGGGGCAGGTCGTCCTCGGACAGGATCGCGGCCTTCACCGCGGGATCGGCGAGGCGATGCGCGAGTTCCTCCCGGCCGAGTTCGGCCTTCAGCCGGCGGTAGGTGGGCCGGTGGCTGAAGCCGTGGTGGCCCTGGAACCCGATCATCATTCCGAACGGGCGCGCGGCGATCTGCGGGTATAGCCGAGCGCCCGCCGCGTGCGCGTCCGCGGACAGGTCCAGCATCTCGCGCCACAGTTTCGGATCGGCGTCGACCTGGATCAGCGCGAACGACACGGGTCGGTCGATCTCGGCGCCCAGCCGCCGCATCCACTCCAGCTCCTTCTTGGGCGCGACGATGTCCTCACCCGCGGCGCCCTGCGGGGCGAGCTCGAACACGGCCTGCCCGCCGGCCGCCATGGCGCGGCCGAGGCCGAACAGCTCTTCCTCGGCGGCGAAGGTGCCGGGGACGGGTTCGCCGTCCATCGCGCGGTGGCCCATCGTGCGCGACGTCGAGAAGCCGAGTGCGCCCGCCTCGATCGCCTCCCGAACCAGCCGGCCCATCGCGGCGATGTCGTCGGGGGTGGCCGGCTCGTTGCGGGCGCCGCGCTCGCCCATCGCATAGGCGCGGATGGCGCCGTGGGCGACTTGGCTGCCCACGTCGATCGCGAACTTGTGCTCGCCGACGGCGTCGAGGTACTCGGGGTAGCTCTCCCATCCCCAGGTGATGCCCTCGGTGAGCGCGGTGCCGGGAATGTCCTCGACGCCTTCCATCAACTCGATCAGCCACTGCTCCGTGCCGGGGCGAACCGGCGCGAACCCGACACCGCAGTTGCCGGTGACCACGGTGGTGACCCCGTGCCCGCTCGACGGTTCGAGGAGGCTGTCCCAGCTCACCTGACCGTCGTAGTGGGTGTGGATGTCGACGAAGCCCGGGGCGACCACACGCCCTGTGGCGTCGATGGTTTCGGCGGCTTCCCCTGGCATCGCCGGGTCGTCGGCGCCGCGGCGGACGACGTCGACGATCTTGCCGTCCTTGATGCCGATGTCGGCGCGAAAGCGCGCTGCGCCGGTGCCGTCGACGACGGTGCCACCAACGATCTTCAGGTCGAACACGAGACTCTCCTTGCCGCCATGGGCCGACGACGCACGGGACGCGTCAGGATTACGCTACGGGAAGTAGCGTAACTCGTGCCGGGCCGTCGCAACAGGTTCGGCGGAAACTTGTTCGCCTCAGAGCGAGCTCTGCAGCGCGGCGACCGTTTCCAGGTCATCGAGCGCCGCGACACCGCGGCGCAGCCCTTCCATGGCGATGTCTTCGACCTGCATGCCGCCCATTCCCGCCGTGATCAGCGGGGCGACGTAGGCGTACAGCGCGGCCTGGCGGAACCGCAGCCACAACTCGTCGCGATCGAGTTCGGGCCCTCCGGCCGCGGCGAGCGCGCGGCGGTAGTCGTCGAGTAACTCGCGCTGGGTCGCCCGGCGATCTTCGGGCGTGAGGCTGGTGATCAGCGTGTAGGCCAGTTCCCGGGACGGGTGCCCGCGCCGCACCGCCTGCCAGTCCAGCAGCCCCGCCTTGCCGCCGTGGAAGTACATGTTGCCCGGGTGGGCGTCGCCGTGCATGACGGTGTGCGGGGCAGTGTCGATGAGGGCGGCGACCGCACGATAGTTGTCGGCGATGAACCGGCCCTTTTCCAAAGGGATTTCGGTGCGTTCGGCAAGGCGCTTGATCGAGGCGTGCATCAGCGAGCCGGTCAGCAGGGAGGTGACGTCACCGGACGCCGTGTAAAGCCAGCCCAGCGGGCCGCGGCCGTCGCGGGGGAGCCGTTCCCAGAAGGTGGCGTGCAGGTCGGCCAGCAGTTCGACGATCAGGCTCGCCTGGTCGGGTGAAAGCGGGTGCAGGGTGTCGGGGAACTCGCACGATTCGGCGGGTAGGTCTTCCAGCACCACGAGGTAGCGGCCGGTCCACGGGTCGAACACCGCACCGTATGCATAGGGGGCGCCGACGATCTGCGGGGCGAGCTGACGGTAGAACCGCACCTCTGTGTGCCCGAGCCGGCCCAGCTCACCCATCAGACGGGTGGCCGCCGTCTCCGCGCCGAGCTTGACGAACACGGAGTCGGGGACGTTCTTTCCGGTCAGTACCAGCCGCGCCCGTGCCGATGTCCCGGCGTCGCTGCCGAGTACGCGGACCGAGCGGACGGTGGTTCCCATCACCTTGGTGAGCACTGCCGCGTCGATGTCCCGCACCCGGCGGGGCAACCCGAACCGGCCGCCGACCACCGCGTCGGTGGCCACCCGGCGCACGCCGCCGCCCAGGTGAGCGGCCAGGCCGGCGGCCGAAAGCGCCTGCGACACAGGGCTGTTCATATCCGCTCGATTCGTGGGTGCGGGATGTCACCGGGGCCGCGAGCCGTCGAGGCGTCGCGGCAGGGGGTTAGGCAAAGTACGTGAACGCGTGAACATCAGACAATACGCCATTATTGTCTGATCTCTGGCACGAGGGCCCGCACCACGAACTGCTCGACGAACTCGCGCTTGTCGACGGCCGGGCGATATCGCCAGGACGGCGCCAGGAGGAACAACGTGGTCGCGTGCAGCCACTGGACCACCGACCGCGGATCGAGGTCGGGATGGATGCGGCCCGCCGTCTTCCACCGCTCCAGCAGCGGCGCGTAGTGCCGTAACAAGGTCTCGACAATCGGTTCCGAGCCCTTCTCGAGGGCCGTCGCCACGGCGGTGCTCTCGGCGGCGAACAGCGCCTCGTTGAGCGGATCGCCGTCCACCGAGTCGACGCGGGCCAGCACCATCTCGGGCACCGATCGCTCCGGATCATCCGGAGCGGCCAGCGAGCGCACCAACTCACCGAGCGCGCGGTCGACCCGCGCCAGGATCAGGCCCAGCAGCACGTCGTCGCGGCCCGGGAAATAGCGGTACACCGTGGAGCGCGACACCCCCGCCTCGTCGGCCACCTCGCCCATCCGGAACTGGGTGTTGCCGCGGTGCACGATGCAGCGGCCCGCGGCGTCCAGGATGCGCCGGCGTGCCTCCTCGTCATCGAGGATCGCGCGGTCGTCGCCCCATCGGCGGCTCGGTTCCACGGCGCAGATGTTACGGGATCGATGGCGCGGAGTGACGAAATCGATTGTGAATCAAGCGGATCGCCGATGCGGCGCATCGGCCCGTCGACGCTAGGGGCGCTGCGCCAGGCCGGTCCAGGTCATTGCGACGCGGGTTCCGTGCGGCGTGCGGTCGATGGCCACTTCGTCGGCGAGTGCCTCCATCAGCGGGATACCGCGTCCGCGGAGCTGCCGGTGGTACTGGGCGGGAACCTTCTGGCGCCACCGGCCGCGATCGTCGACGGTGACGGCCAGCGTGTCGGTCTGACGGTCATAGGACGCGCTGACGTCCAGCGTCCCGCGCTGCGAGGCGTCCCAATAGGCGAACTCCGCGGCGTTGGCGATGGCTTCGTTCACCGCCAGCACGACGTCGCTCAACCGGGCGCGGTCCAAGGCGAAGTTCGTCTCGAGCCAGGCCCTGAAGTCGGCTCGGGCCAGGGCTGCGCTGCGCGGGTCCGCGCCGACGCGGTTCCGCACGAAGTGGGACCGGTCGTCCAGGTCCGGCACGTTGTACGGCTGATGATCAGATCGCCCCATCGTTTCCAGCTGTGCCCCCATCCCCAGGTTCACCCACCAGTAGTGCCGCTCAGCGCGTCGTCGAGCGAACTGTAGAGCGCGAGCACGCTGTCGATTCCCATCAGCTTGATCGGCCGGCTCGTCGCCGAGCCGTTCGCGACGACCGCGAACTGGGTTGGCGGCGTGGTCTCCGCCTGCGCCGTGACCAGCACCGTCATTCCGGCCGACGCCAGGAAGTCCACCTTCGACAGGTCGACGATGAGCGCGGCGGGTTTTGTCGCCAGCGCGGTCTGGATCGCCTCGGACAGGTGCGGCGAGCTGAGCATGTCCACCTCACCCGAGACAGTGAGCACGACCGCCTGGTCGACCTGCTGTTTTCCTACCGAGAATGCCGTCGGATCGATTGGATCGCCGGTTAATTCGCCCATGGTCTATCACTCACATTCGGTCCCTTGGCGGGACACCGTTAGCTCTCAAATCAGGCTGCCAAGCCCGGGGGCTGCTTGTTCAACCCCACGGAAGGCGCTTGCCGTCGGAGGAGACACACTCCGTCGATCTGCGCAGCTAGCCACAGATGCAGCCGCAAGTTGTTTACCCGATGGTATGTCACTCGGCCGACCACTCTCAAAACGAGTGAACGAATCGCCGGCCGGCACCGTCCTGTGAGTGTGTCCGACGGGCCCGGTGGCCTGCGCAAGTATCCGAGGACGGTGGGCATGGAGACCGGTGACCGCGGCGGCGAGCAGGACGGCCCGACCGTCGACGCCAAGCAACCCCGTTCCCTTGCCGACGCGCTGTCGCGCCGGCGCGCATTGCTGGGGATGGGGGCGGTGGCCGGCATCGCCGCGGCCGATGTGGGCGGCTTCGCGTATGCCGGCGGTTGGCTGCGGCCCGGGGCGCTGACCCCGTCCCGATTCACCGACCGCTTCGAACGCGTCTACGGACGCCACGACGGCTTTCGCCGCAATCACGCCAAGGGCCTCGGCGCGGTGGGGACCTTCGCGAGCACGGGCGCGGCGGCGGCGATCTGCCGGGCCGCGGTCTTCCGGGAGGGCAGCGTGCCGCTGATCGGGCGGTTCTCCCTGTCGGGGGGCCTGCCGGACCAGGCGGACGCGTCCGCCACGGTCCGGGGACTGGGCCTGCTCTTCCAGGGCCCCGACGGCCAGCAATGGCGCACCGCGATGATCAACATCCCCGTCTTCCCGGACAGCACGCCGCAGGGCTTCTACGAGCGGCTCCTCGCGTCCGCGCCGGGGCCCGAGACGGGCAGGCCCGACCCGCAGAAGATGGCCGCCTTCCTCGCCCGCCACCCCGAGACCGTCGCCGCGATGAAGGTCATCAAACAGGGCGCGCCCGGTGCGGGATTCGCCGACAGCGCCTTTTACGGCCTCAACGCCTTCCGGTTCACCAACCGCGCCGGAGCGACCGTTCCGGTGCGCTGGGCCGTCATTCCGCAGGAGGCGGCGAACCCGCGGGCGGCGCCGGCCGGCAAGGACTACCTGTTCGACGACCTCGTCCGCACGCTGGCGCAGGGACCGCTGAGCTGGCGGCTGGTGCTCACGGTTGGGGAGCCCGGCGATCCGACCCACGACGCCACGAAGCCCTGGCCGCGGTCGCGGCGCACCATCGAGGCCGGCACCATCACCGTCACCGCCGTGCAGACCGAGGCGCCCGGCACCGCCCGCGACGTCAACTTCGACCCGCTGGTGCTGCCGGACGGCATCACCGCATCCGATGACCCGCTGCTCGCCGCGAGATCGGCCATCTACGCCCGCTCGTTCACCCGACGCGCGGAGGAACCCAAGACGCCCAGCGCAGTCGACGTCTCGCGGGTGCTCGGATGAAGCAAGGCAACGCCGCGACGCGTTTCGCGCTCCCGGCCCGCCTGCTGCACTGGCTGATGGCGCCGATGGTCATCGCACAACTGCTCATCGGCGTCACCATGGTCGCCTCCCTGAGCTACTACCCGCTGCTGCTGGCCTTCCATCGGCCGCTGGGTGTGCTGATCCTGGCGTTCGCCGTCGTGCGGCTGGGAAATCGGCTCATGCACCGGCCGCCGGCGTTTCTGTCCACCATGAGCGGCGCCGAACGGCGCCTCGCGACGTGGTCGGAACACCTGCTTTACGCCCTACTGCTGGCGCAGCCCCTCACCGGATGGGCGACGCTGTCGGCGGCGCGCCTGCCGGTCACGCTGGTGGGGCCGGTGAAACTGCCCGGTATCGCGCCGCGCAGCATCGACGTCTTCGCGGCGCTGCGCGAGTGCCACGGCGCCTTCGCGGTCCTGCTGTTCGCGACGTTCACCGCCCACGTGTGCGCCGTGCTCTTCCACACGCTCGTCCTGCGCGACCGGCTCCTGGATCGCATGGCGCTGTGGCGCGGCAGACCCGCCGCCCCGCAACCGGGCCAAGCCGACCTCTGACGACCTGCCTCCCCGGCCGTTGATCGGCCGAATATGATCGGCACGATCATCTCAAGGATGCGCGGCACCGCACGCGACGTGACCTTGACGCCGACCACGAAGGAGTGGAGGACTTCCATGCCGAACGAGAAGCAAGCGGAGCGGATGACGTCGGGCAAGGGATTCATCGCGGCGCTCGACCAGAGCGGCGGTTCGACTCCCAAGGCGCTGCGCCTCTACGGCATCCAGGACGACGCGTACTCCTCCGAGGAGGAGATGTTCGACCTCATTCACCAGATGCGGTCGCGGATCATCACCTCCCCGGTCTTCACCGGTGACCGCGTGCTGGCCGCGATCCTGTTCGAGCAGACCATGGATCGTCAGATCGCGGGCAAGCCGTCGACCACCTACCTGTGGGAGACCAAGGGTGTGGTGCCCATCCTCAAGATCGACAAGGGCCTGGCGGAGGCATCCGACGACGTGCAGCTGATGAAGCCGATCCCCGGGCTGGACGAGCTGCTCGAGCGCGCCGCCGGCCTCGGCGTCTTCGGCACCAAGGAACGGTCGGTCATCGGCGGCGCCAACCCCAAGGGCATCGCCGCCGTAGTCGCCCAGCAGTTCGAGCTGGGCCATCAGGTGCTCTCGCACGGTCTGGTGCCGATCATCGAGCCCGAGGTCACCATCTCGATCTCCGACAAAGCCGACGCCGAGTCGATCCTGCGCGACGAGATCACCAAGCAACTCGAGAACGTGCCCGACGGGCAGCGCGTGATGCTCAAGCTGAGCCTGCCCAGCGAGGTCAACTTCTACCGCCCCCTGATCGAGCACCCGAAGGTGATGCGGGTGGTCGCCCTCTCCGGCGGCTATTCGCGCGAGGAGGCCAACGAGCTGCTGGCGAAGAACGCGGGGCTGATCGCCAGCTTCAGCCGCGCCCTGACCGAGGGTCTCACCGTCGACCAGTCCGACGAGCAGTTCAACGCCACCCTGGACAAGGCGATCCAGTCGATCTACGACGCGTCGGTCGCCGGCTGACTTAGTTAATAGCGGTGGTCGGCCATGCGCGGGGGGCCGTCGTCGGTGTCGCGTTCGTCGGACACCACCCCGGGCAGCATCTCGCTCGTCACCAGCCCGTCATCGCGCGTCAATTCGTCGATCACGTCGAAGGTTTCGGCGGTGTTGGCGGGGGTGTCGATGACGGTGGTCACCACGGGAACGCGGCGGTGCAGCGACAACAGCGTGTCGCCGTGCGGCCGATGGTCCCCGTGGTATCCCCAGACCCCCCGCAGGACCGTCGCGCCGTCGGGCGCTTCCCGCTGACGAAGCCGCCGCACGATGGCGCGGTGAATCGGTACCCCGTCGTGCAGGGCCGACTCGGAGGTGTAGATCGTCAACTTCTGCCATAGCGGCAGACCGCGTTCGTCGACCCCCGGGAGCGCGTGCGGCCGTTCGAATAACTCGCCGTCGCGTTTGCAGATGCGGACCCGCTCGAGCGTGAACATGGGTCGGCGGAGCAACTGGGCCAATTCGGGCACCACCCCCGCCATCTGATCGCCGGAGCCGACGGCCAGGATCATCATCGGCACGTTGGCGTTCCGGCCGAAGAAGCGCGCCCGGTGCCGCTGCCCGTGGGTGACGCCGTCCACCCCCAACAGCACCGAGGCGCCGGCTATCCGGCGCCGGTGCAGGAGGTCACAGACGGCGACGTAGGCCGGGGCGCCGTTGGCCCGTTCCTTGCGGCCCACGTACACGGTCAGCTTGACGGCTTCGCGCAATTCGTCGGGGAGTTCCAGTGGTTCCATTCCGTCGCGCAGCAGCCGCGCCCGCTCCAGGGTGACCAGGCCGCGCTGTTTGACGGCAAGGACCGGGCCGAGCAAGGCCTCGATGTTCGTGCGGGTGTCCACGGCGATGATCGCGACGGGCGGATCCTCGGACAACGACAGCGACTCGTCGGTTCGCAGGTGGCGCCCGCTCCCGAAGCCGCCGATGCCGCGCAGCACCACGCCACAAGCGATCCGATGCCGCGCATAGAGGTCGAGCAACACATCGGAGACAAACCCGTCGTCGGTTCGCCGGCGCTCGGCCAGATAGGTGGTGAGCTTCAGGCAGTCCTCGTCCACGGCCGCTCCTCAGGCCTTGCTGGGCACCGGCGTCAAAATCGTCAACGACCGGAAGGCGTTTGATAGGCCGGTGCCGCTTCGCCCGAACTTTACCCACCGTGTGACGACGACGCGCCGTTCTGACGGCCTGGGCGTGCGGCGACAGCGGCGCGCGTCAAGGCCGGTTCGATCGCCGAAGCGCTGACCTGTGGGCCGGACGTTGCCGAATACAATCGGCTTCTCGAAATCGCCTCGTGCGCAACCGAACCTCCGCGGGCGACCGGCTGGCGGTTCTGATGGAAGCTCCTGGCAATCTCCTGTGCATCGGATCGCTCCCGTTGTGAGTCGCGCAGTGACTCGCGTTGACTGGCGAACAAACAGTCAAGCTGCGTCGGCCCCGACCGACGCAGAACGGCGGTGGGGCTCGCCACAACTGCGTGTCGTCCTTCGACAGCCAACGGTCCCTGCGCAATACCCGGTACGAAGCTGACCGTTCGGTCGGCAGTGGTGTGACGCGGAGGGCGAGACATGGCTTGCGGCTTCTCATGGAAGTCTGCGAACAGACGTCTGCACGATCCAGGCCGCTTCACTTTGCCGGCGCTGGACCCTGCGCCGGCCCGCATAGCCCGACCGCTCGTGGGCTCAGCGCTGGTGGTGGTCGGCCACAGCGCCGGATTCCTCGCCCTCTTCATGTGCCACGGCGCAGGCACGGGGGCGTTTTCCACTCGGAGGTCGCGGCGTATCGGCGACTGTTCGCTGTGACGCCATCAGCCGGGAGGGGGGATTGACTTGTTCGTCGATTACGGGGCGCTACCGCCGGAAATCAACTCCGGGCGTATGTATTTGGGGCCGGGATCGGGTCCGATGCTGGCCGCCGCGTCGGGCTGGGACAGCCTGGCCGCTGAGCTGCACGCTACGGCGGCGCGCTATTCCTCGGTGCTCTCGGCGTTGACGGCCCGATGGCAAGGCGCCTCATCTTTAGCGATGCTGGCTGCCGCCGTGCCTTATACGGCTTGGCTGACAGCCACGGCTGCACAGGCTGAGCAGGCGGCTAGTCAGGCCAGGTCGGCGGCCGCCGCCTTCGAAGCCGCGTTTGCGGAAACGGTGCCGCCGTCGGTAGTCGCGGCCAACCGGGCGCGGCTGACGGCGTTGATCGCGACCAATTTCTTTGGCCAAAACACACCGGCCATCATGGCGACTCAGGCCGAGTACCTGGAGATGTGGGCCCAAGACGCCGCGGCCATGTACGGATATGCGGGCGCATCGGCGGCCGCCTCGGAGATGACCCGGTTCGGCTCACCACCGCAGACCACCGATCCGGCCGGTGCGGTAAGGCAGGCCGCCGCCCTTGCCCCGAACTCAGCGAGGGCGGCCGGGGCGAACGCGCAGGCGCTGCCACAGGTCATGTCCGCGGTACCCTCGTCACTGCACATCCTCGCCGCGCCCGCCGCTTCGACCCCGTCGTCGTCGGCTCCCGCATCGCTCGCGTCGTCGCTCAATTCGCTTCTCGGTTACGTCGGTGGGCCGACATCCCCGTTGTCGCTCTTCAGTATCGGGGGAGTCCCCGAACTGCTGGGCGCGCAGCTGTATCTGTTGCCCCAGGCCGGGGTGAACCTGACCGATGCCGCGGGAAAACTGGCGGCGGCGACGCCGGCGGCAACAGGGTTGGTGAGCTCCGGCACGAGCGGTCTTGGCTCGGCGGTGACGGCGGGCATGGGGCGGGCCGGCTTGGTGAGCGGCCTGTCGGTACCCCAGGGCTGGGCGATGGCCGCCCCGGCGGTGAAACCGGTCGCCGCGGTGTTCGCCGAAAGTGGGGTGGCGGGCGCCCCGGTTGCGGCGGCCGCGGCGCCGGGCGAGGGCAGCTTGTTCGGCAACATGGCCTTGTCGAGCCTGGCCGGACGGGCGATCGCCGGCAGCAGCAGCACCAGCGCCGCACCTTCGACGGCTACGGCCGCCGCGTCCGCCACGGGGGAGGCCAGCGGCCCCGTCAACATCTTCATCGTGCCGGCGGTCCCAAAATGATCGCCGTTCGCGCGGACCGACGGCCCGGGAAACTCGCTTCGGCGGCCTAGGAGACGGTGCTATGTATTTCGGAATCTTCCCGCCGGAAGTCAACTCCGGCCGGATGTATGCCGGTCCGGGCTCGGGATCGATGGTGGCCGCAGCGGAGGCGTGGGATGCGTTGGCGGCCCAGCTGCACGCCACCGCCGCGGCCTACTCTTCAGTCATCTCGGGTCTGATGACGGCGTGGCAGGGTCCCTCCTCGGTCGCGATGGCCACTGCGGCCAGGCCGTACGTCACCTGGATGAGCGCGACGGCCACCGAGGCCGAGCAGACTGCCGCACAGATCCGGGCGGGTGCCATGGCCTATGAAGCCGCATTTGCGGCTACGGTGCCGCCGCCGGTGGTCGCGGCCAACCGTAGCGAGCTGGCATCGTTGGTGGCCACCAACGTCTTCGGGCAGAACGCGCCGGCGATCGCCGCCACCGAGGCGCAGTACACCCGGATGTGGGCGCGCGACGCGGTGGCGATGTCCACCTATGCCAGCCGGTCAGCCGCCGCCACAACGGTGACACCGTTCGCCGAACCACCGACGACTACGAATCCCACGGGGGCGTCCGGTCAGCTGTTGCAGGCGGCGCGTGCGTTGAATACCTCGGTCGGTTCCAGCGCGCAGGCGCAGGTCTCGCAAGTGTTCGGGGCAGTACCCCGAACGCTGCAGAGTCTGGGGACGATGACGACTAGTCCGAATCCGGGATCGGGGCTGCTTACCGCGCTGCAGGACTTTGCTGGGATGCAGAGCGTGAACTCGGTCGCCTCGGACGTCGAGCTCATCCCCAAGCTGATCCTGCCCGCCAACAGCGTCCTGATCAACACGATCATGGGCTTGGTTATGGGGACGCGAGGCGCCACCCTGGCGGCTGCGAGCGAGGCCGTGACCGGCGTGGCCGGAGCCGGTCTCGCGTCGGGTACGCAGCTGGTCGATTCGACGGGTTTAGGCGCCGCCGGACCCGCGGTGTCCGCCGGCGCGGGCCAGGCCGGCGTCATCGGAGTCCTTTCGGTTCCACCCACTTGGGCCACGGCCACGCCGGCGATCAGAACCGTCGCCGCGGTGCTATCCGGCGCAATCCAGGGGGCCGTACCGGCGGCCGCGGTAAGTGAGGGCACGCTGCTGAGCGGAATGGCGGTGGCCGGCATGGCCGGAGGTGCGCTGGGTGCAGCCGCGCCGAATGCTCTCAGCGGCGTCAGCACCCGACTGCGGTCCACGTCGCTCAAGGACGGGTCCTCTCCCGACGGGGAGACTCCGGAAAACCTTCAGCGTCTCGTCGCCGAGATGGCGGACAAGCCAGACGACGTGCAGCATTGGCACACCGACTCCGCCGGACTGGAAAGCCTCATCGGCAAGCTGAAGAAGAAGCCCGGCATCCATGCGGTGCACTTGACCGACGATGATCCGAACATCACCTTGCCCCGGTTCAATTGACGCCGCCGAGAGCTCGTGCGCTGATGCCGGTGCAAGGATCAATCAGGCTCCGCTGAAGCAGTCCTGACCGGTCTGTGACGACGAGCTCGCCGGGATCGTCGCGTTGGTGGTCGAGAAGGTCGCCTCCACGCCGGTATCGGTGACTCTCACGCTGTCGGCGTGGATGCCCAGCGGGTAGTTCTGGGTCGCCTTGGAGGTGAGACTGTCCAGGTCCTTTTGCACCGTATCCGTCGACATCTTCGAGCCCAGGGCGGTCAAGTTGACCACCTGCAGTGAGAGCCCGTTGTTGGCGATCTGGGGCTTGACGGTGGCGCTGTCGAGGAGGCCCTTCAGTTGGATGGTGCCGTCGCCGGGGTTGGTGGTGACTTTGCTGGTCACAAAGCTGCCCAGCACCGGGATGGCGTCCTGGATCGACGTCTTGATGCCATCGGATGACCAGTTGATCGTGCCGTTGAGCGCGCCGATGGTGCCCTTGGAGTTGTTGGTGTTGCTCAGGCGGAGGTCCCTGATAACGAGGTTGACCTTCATCCCCTTGGCGCCGCGGACCTGATTGCCGCCCGTCTGCACAGAGATGTCGGGATAGTGGCTACTGAAGTACTGCCAGATGACCGGCGGCATGGAGGCGAACGACACGCTCGCGCTGTCCTGGACCTCACACGCCACTGCGCTGGCCACCTTGTTCTGGATCAGGTGGCGGACGAAAAGCTCAGCACCGACTGCCACCGCCAGGACGACCACGGTCACGATGGCCAGGACTACGGCCACCGACCGGCGGCTTCCGAACAGGCGACGTCTGCTGTGCGCGGGCGCCGGCTTGGAAGGCGGCTCAGCGGACAACCCAGTCATAGCCTGCTCCGGCTGCCGCGGTGGTGGCCCGATCCGCCCCTGCGGCGGGGCCGGGGCCCCACCGGGCGGATGCGGAGGGGAGGACGGCCGGCCGGCCGCCGGATACGGCGGCGGACTCGGTCGCCGACCAGGGGGTTGCCGTCGGTTCGGTGACGACGGCGGTGGATACGGCCGACCACCCTGAGGAATCTGCCGGGTCGGAGATTCCGACGGGGGTACGGGCGGAGGCCCAGGCGGTAACGGCCCCTTACTATTGCCAGCCGGCCCGAAGCGGCGAATCCAATCCGGCGAGCTACCGCCCGAAGGCCCTTGCGGAGTGTTCACCAACGCAATAGTGCCCCATCAACATGAACGCGCTTGCGGCCATCCATCCGATCGCGTGTTGGTGCTGCTGTTCGAGCGAGCGGCAGACGCTTTGCCGCTTCACCGGAGCTGTTCGGTCGGGACGCCGTACCGGTCCTGGTAGCCGCGCACCCGCTCGCGCACCTCGCCTTCCTGCAGGCCGGTGTCCGACCAGGTGTACCGGCCGCGGCCGCCGTCGCCGGGGTGGACCGCGAGGAACTCGCGCATCCTCTGCTCGGCGTCGGGGCGCAGTTCACGATCCAGCCGCTGGTAGATGTCCTTGATCGTGGTCCACGGGTCGTTGACGAAGTCGCGGTATTGCACGTCGATCACGCGGTCCGTCGGCACCGCCGCACTTTCGCGCAGGGCCATCTCGCGTTCGAGGCCGACCGCGATCTCCTCGTAGGACTGGGCCGCGCACTCGGCGATGCTTGATTCGTCGCTGCACATCCGGCGCAGGTGGTGGGTCAGGGCGGCGATCGAGGAGATGACGTTGAGCGGGTCGCGGTGGGTCTGCACGATCAGTGCGTCGGGGTATTCGGCCAGCAGCGTGTCGAGCTGCCACAGGTGTGCCGGAGACTTCAGCAACCACTGGCCTGGCACACCGGATTGCAAGTGCTGCAGAAAGATTCGATGGTAACGGTAGGCACCCGCATGGTCGGCCTCGTAGAGCAGCCAGCGGTAGTAACCGGGCAGCCGGTACTGCACCGAGAAGATCATGCTGACGAACTCCCCGGCGGTGATGCGCACGCACTCCTGCCCGACGAGGGCGCCCATCGGATGGAACGCCAGAAACCCCGGCATGATCTGTTCGGACATGTCGATGCCGGCCTGCGCCTGCGCGATGCGTGGATCGTCGTGATAGGTCTCGGGCTGCGGAACCGGGCAGGGCTCGTCGACCTCCCATGTCAGCGGGGCCCGGAGCGCGGGGTCCTGGGCGAGCAGGTCGTACAGGATGGTGGTGCCGGTCCGGGGCTGGCCCACGATGAATATCGGCGCCGCGATCGGTTTGGTGGCGATCTCGGGATGCTCCTTGCGCCACGCGATCACGCCCAGGCGATTCTTCAGCGCCCGCATGATGTCGAGGTGGGCGATCTCCACGCCGATGTCCGACAGCCGCGCGTCGTTGATCAGACCGTCGGTGAGGCGGTGCAGCCCGGGCCGCCACCCCTCGGCGCCGAAGTCGTCGCTGCCGGCCTCCTCGCAGGCCGCGTCTATCAGCCGTTCCGGCGCGAACCGGTCGTGCAGCGTCATACCGTCTCCTCACAGCGGTGCACCGACACCGTCACCTCGGGAGGCGTCGGATTGTCCAGCCAGCGCAGGACGACGAATCCGCGGTGCCGGCCACCGGTGTCGAGCCAGTGGCCCACGCCGAAGTCCTTGGCGGAGACGGCGATTCGCACCCGGCCGTCGGCATCGGGCACCACCGCGCGATTCGTCACCGAGCTGTGCCGAGTGCGCGGTTCCAGGCACTCGTGCCAGATGCTTTCCAGCGTGACGTTCCAGAACCGGGTGTCGGGGGCAACGATGTCGAGCATGAGGACCTCGTCGGGGTCGAGCCGGTACGTCCCGATCATGTACAGGTTGTCGGGGGTGGTGTCCGCGGCGCCCAGGTCGGCGGCCTGCGCAGTCAGCAACGTGTTGGGCATGCCGAGCAGTTCGGGCTTGATGGTGCGGTGCAGCGTCGCGAGCTTCATCAGGGACCAGGCCATGGCGGTGAACTGATCGGCGAGTTCGGCGTCCGTCAGCGGCGTCAGCGGCGCGGGGGCCAACGCCTCGATCCGCAGCGTCGCGAGTTCTTCGCGGCCGCGATCACCGATGTACTCGCGGACCACCACCGACGAGGCGTCGTCGGGAATCTTGACCCACTGCGCGCCGGCGAGATCCGAGGGCTCGTTCGCGGAGAGCACGAGCGCGAATTCGCCCGAGCGCAGCGCCAAGTCGCGGTCGCTGACGTAGCCCGCCATCCGGCGCGGCGTCAGCCCGGTGCCGGCGAGGATCTGCACCCCGAGGTAGGCGCTGGTGCCGCGGGAAGCGGTGATCCGGTAGCTCCGGTCCCCACGAATCATGGCCAGGTAGTAGTTGCCGTCGGGATTCGGGCCGCCGACCATGCGGTTGTCCGCGCACATATCGAAGAACGAGGGCCGCTCCGCGTCGGCCTCGACCGTCATTTGCGCGCACAGGGACGAGATACGGGCGATCAGCCGCAGACCCTCGAGCAACTCTCGCTCGGACTCGGCGTCCTCGGTCACGATCTTCGTGACGTCCGTGACCATCTGCGCGAAGAACTGCCAGGCGGCGCGCGCGTGCGGGGCCCGCTGATCGGGCGAATCGACAACCTGAGACATCGTCTCATGCTAAGACTATGTCTTACGATTCAGGTGCGATTCGCGGGAAAAGGCGGGGGAATGGCTGCCACGACGTCGTTGGCCGAACGGAAACGCACGGCGATGCGTCAGCGCATCGCGGACGCCGCCGCTCAGCTGGTCGCCGACCGCGGACTGGCCGCGACGACGGTGGAGCGCATCGCGGACGAGGCCGACATCGGGCGGGCGACCTTCTTCCGGTACTTCAACTCCAAGGAAGACGCCGTCGCCGAGGGCATGACCGCCCACTGGCTCAACAGGATCACCACCGCCCTGGCGGCCCAGCCGGAGCACCTGAGCGCCATCGACGCGGTCATCGGCGCCTTCGCCGAGCTCGCCGCCGGATCCGCCGACATCGAGGACCAGATCCGCGAACTGGCCATCCTCACAAGGTCTTCCGAGACACTGGACGCCTGGACACTCCACATCTATGTGCGCTACGAACGGGCCATCGCCGACCTCATCGCGCCGCGCCTACAGCGGTTGGCCGCGCAGGACCCCAGGCCCCGCCTGATCGGTGCGCTGGCGATGGCCACCGTCCGCATCGCTCTGGACGACTGGCTCAGTCACGGGGGATCGCTACCGGACCGCGTCGGTCACGGGCTGGCGGCGATCACGCTCGGGTGATTCGACCGGTATCAACCTTTGAGTGCCTCGACGATGAGCCGCGTCGTGAGCTCGGCTCGGTGTCGTGAATACCGTTGCGGGTCGGACAGGATCGGATAGACGACGCCGCCGACGATCGCGTCCGCGGCCGACTCGGCGGTCGGCTCGTCGATGCCGTCGGCAAGGATCCGTGCCCGGACACCCTCGTGCAGGGGCTCACTGAATCCGGCGCGCAGTTTGGCCGCGGTCTCCTCGTGTTCCATGCCCGCGGTGGTCAAGATCCGCAGCATGGCCGAACCGCGGGCCGTCGTCAGGGTCGTGGCGAGCTTGCGCACCCAGCCCACCAAATCGGCCGCCAGATCGTCGGTGTGATTGACCGCCGCGAGGAGCTGGTCGGCGTCCTCGAGCATGACGTCGGCGACCAGGGCCGGTCGGCTGGGCCACCAGCGATAGATGGTCTGCTTGCCGACCCCGGCCCGAGCGGCGACCGCCTCGATGGTCAGACCGTCGAACCCCCGCTCCAGAAGCAGTTCGCGCGTGGCGGTGACGATCGCCGTGCGCGACTTCTCGCTGCGCCGCCGCGGCGGGCTCACTCGGCTGAGATCGCTTGGCATATGGTGATCCTCACTGCCGCGGTGGCCCGCTTTACATAGCCTGACTGCCCCCGGTAGTCTGCCACAAGACGAGACGGTCCGTCTTGTGAGTCGGAAGGGTAGCAGTCGGTGCGGCCAACCTTAGTCACCTCTCGGCCGTCATCGTGACCCTCGGATTGAGCCCTGAGCAGCAGGAGCTCAGCGCTGCCGTCGGACAGTTCGCCGCCCGGCACGCGCCCATCGCCGCCACCCGCGACAGCTTCGACGACCTCGCGGCGGGGCGGCGGCCGGGGTGGTGGAAGGCTCTGGTCGGCAACGGGTTTCATGCGGTGCACCTGCCCGAAAGCGTTGGCGGGCAGGGCGGCCGGCTGATCGACGCCGCGTGCGTTCTCGAGGCGGCGGGCAAGGCGCTGTTGCCGGGGCCGCTGTTGCCGACCGTCGCCGCCGGGGCCGTTGCGTTGCTGGCCGACGCGACGCCCGCGGCCGAGGCGCTGCTGCGCGACCTGGCCGCCGGCGCCACCGCGGCGGTCGTGCTTCCCGACGAAGGCGCCTTCAGCGCGCGCTCCCACGACGGGGGGTGGCTGGTCACCGGCGCGTCGGAGGTGACCGCGGGCGTGTGCGCGGCGCGGACCGTGCTGGTCGGGGCCCACACCGACGGCGACGGCCTGGTCTGGGTGCCGGTCGACACCGAAAAGACCGGCGTGACAGCCGAACCCGTGAACGGCACCGACCTCGTCGCCGACGCCGGGGTCTTGCGACTGGACGCCTACCGGGCCGCGGGCTCGGAGGTGCTGACCGGAATAGACCACGACCGCGCGCGGTGCGTCACGCTGGGCTTACTGGCCAGCGCGATGTCCGGCATCGTCCAGTGGTGCGTCGAAGCGGTGACCGCGCACCTGCGGATCCGCGAACAGTTCGGCAAGGTGATCGGCACGTTCCAGGCCCTGCAGCACAACGCCGCGATGCTGTTGGTCAGCAGCGAACTGGCCACCGCCGCGGCCTGGGATGCGGTGCGGGCCGCCGACGAACCGATCGAGCAGCACCAGATGGCGGCCGCGGGTGCGGCGGTGATCGCGATATCGCCGGTGCCCGACCTCGTCCTGGACGCGTTGACCATGTTCGGCGCGATCGGCTTCACCTGGGAGCACGACCTGCACCTGTACTGGCGGCGGGCGATCAGCCTCGCGGCCTCGATCGGCCCGGCGAATCGTTGGGCCAGGCGGCTGGGGGAGCTGACCTGCACCCGGCAACGCGACATGTCGGTCGACCTCGGGGCCGCGGAAGCGGAGTTCCGGGCGTGGGTGGCCGAGACCCTTGACGCCGCAATGCAGTTGCGCAACGACACACCGGCGCCGCACGGCGACTACCCGGACCAGGCCTCCGGGCCCCAGCGCACGTTGATGGCCGACGCCGGCCTGATCGCGCCGCACTGGCCGGCGCCGTGGGGCGTCGATGCGGGTCCCCTCAAGCAGCTCATCATCGACGAAGAGTTCGCCAAGCGGCCCGGGCTGGTCCGGACGTCGCTCAACATCGCCGAGTGGATTCTGCCCTCGGTGCTGGCCGCCGCGCCAAAGGACCTGCAAGAAAAGCTGATTCCGCCGACCCAACGCGGCGAGATTCATTGGTGCCAGCTGTTCAGCGAGCCGGGCGCCGGCTCCGACCTCGCGTCGCTGGCCACCCGGGCAACCAAGGTCGACGGCGGTTGGCGGATCAACGGCCACAAGATCTGGACGTCGTTGGCGCAGTACGCCGACCTTGGCGCGCTGCTGGCGCGCACCGACCCCGAAGCCAGCAAGCACCGTGGCATCGGTTACTTCATCCTGGATATGCGGTCGCCCGGCATTGAGATCCAGCCGATCAAAACGGCCACCGGGCAGGAGCACTTCAACGAGGTGTTCCTCAACGACGTCTTCGTCCCCGACGACATGTTGCTGGGCGCCCCCAGCGACGGCTGGAACCTGGCGATCGCGACGATGGCCGAAGAGCGCTCCGCCATCAGCGGATACGTCAAGTTCGACCGCGCGGCGGCGCTGCGCCGGCTGGCGGCCGAACCGGGACCCGACCGCGACGACGCGCTGCGCGCGCTCGGCGAACTGGACGCGTACACCAACGCCATCAAGGCGCTGGGCGTGCGGGAGACCATCCGGTTGCTCGACGGCCAGGCGTCGGGCCCGGCGTCCAGCATCGCCAAGGTCGCGATGAACGTGCTGTTGCGCAAGACCTTCGAGGCCACACTGCGCTTGACCGGTCGGGCGGCGATGGTCGCCGACGCCGACCCCGACATCGTCGAGCGCTACCTGCACCTGCCCGCCGAGTTGATCGGCGGGGGTACCCGCGAAATTCAGCTGAACATCATCGCGCAGATGATCCTCGGACTGCCCCGGAAGTAGGACCGCGCATGGGATTACGTGGAGAGGCCGCGATCGTCGGCTACGTCGAGCTGCCGCCCGAGCGGCTCAACAAGGCCTCGCTCGCCCCGTTCGCGATCGAGCAATGGGCGGAGCTGTCCGCGGCCGCCCTCGAAGACGCCGGATTGCCCGGCGACGCGGTCAACGGCATCGTGGCGTCGCACCTGGCGGAGTCCGAGATCTTCGTGCCGTCGACCATCGCCGAATACCTGGGCGTCGGCGCGCGATTCGCCGAGCACGTCGACCTCGGCGGCGCCAGCGCCGCGGCCATGGTCTGGCGCGCCGCCGCGGCGATCGAGCTGGGCATCTGTGACGCCGTCTTGTGCGCGCTGCCGGCCCGATACATCACGCCGTCTTCGAAGAAGAAGCCCAGGCCGATGGTGGACGCGATGTTCTTCGGGTCGTCGAGCAACCAATATGGTTCTCCCCAGGCCGAATTCGAGATCCCCTACGGCAATCTTGGCCAGAACGGGCCCTACGGGCAGGTGGCCCAACGCTACGCGGCCGTGTACGGCTACGACGAGCGGGCGATGGCCAAGATCGTCGTCGACCAGCGGGTCAACGCCAACCACACCGAGGGCGCGATCTGGAAGGACAAACCGCTGACGGTCGACGACGTCCTGGCCAGCCCCGTGATCGCCGACCCGCTGCACATGCTGGAGATCGTGATGCCCTGCGTCGGTGGTGCCGCGGTGGTCGTCGCCAACGCCGACCTGGCCAGGCGCGCGCGCCATCGGCCCGTGTGGATCAAGGGATTCGGCGAACACGTCCCTTTCAAGACCCCGACCTACGCCAAGGACCTGCTGCACACCCCCATCGTCGAGGCAGCCGACACCGCGTTCGCGATGACCGGGCTGACCCGCGAGCAGATGGACATGGTGTCCATCTACGACTGCTACACCATCACCGTGCTGCTGTCGCTGGAGGACGCGGGCTTCTGCGAGAAGGGCAAAGGCATGGAATTCGTCGCCGGCCATGACCTGACCTTCCGCGGCGACTTCCCGCTCAACACCGCGGGCGGGCAATTGGGTTTCGGTCAGGCCGGACTCGCCGGCGGCATGCACCATGTCTGCGACGCCACCCGCCAGATCATGGGTCGCGCGGGTGCGGCGCAGGTCGCCGACTGTCACCGCGCCTTCGTGTCCGGCAACGGCGGCATCCTGTCGGAGCAAACCACGCTGATACTCGAGGGGGATTGATTCCGACATGACCACCTTCGAGCGCCCGATGCCGGTCAAAACGCCTACCACCGCCCCGTTTTGGGACGCACTGGCGCAGCACCGCATCGTGATCCAGTATTCGCCCTCGCTGGGAAGCTACGTGTTCTACCCGCGGGTGCGCGCGCCGCGCACGCTCGCCGATGACCTGGAGTGGCGAGAGATCTCCGGCATGGGGACGTTGTATTCCTACACGGTGGCGCGGCGCCCGGTCAGCCCGCACTTCGCAGACGCGGTTCCGCAGCTGCTGGCGATCGTCGAATGGGACGAGGGGCCAAGGTTTTCCACCGAAATGGTCAACGTCGACCCCGCCGACCTCAGGGTGGGGATGCGGGTGAAGCCGGTGTTCTTCGACTACCCCGAGCACGACGTCACGATGTTGCGCTACGAGCCGGCCGACTGATCTCGCCGGGGGTGCGGCCAGCCGGACACGCGAGCCCGAAAGTGCGGCCAGCCGCACCCTCGCCGCAGCGACTATTAGTCCATAGCCGGCGCCGGAACTGCCGGACCACCTATGTGGGCAGCGCGCATTGCACGGCAATCGAACACAGCGATGCCGGCGCCGAGCTGGCGGTTGACACTGTGATCGGCGCCATTGTCTACTAGTCGCAGATCATCGAGGAGCGCGGCATGAACAAGGACGACTTGATCCTGATCAGCGTGGACGATCACATCGCGGAGCCCGCCGACATGTTCGACGCGCACGTCCCCGCCAAGTACAAAGACCGCGCGCCCCGGGTGGTCGTCGAACCCGACGGCGTCCAGCAGTGGTACTACGGCGACGTCCGCGGCCGGAACATGGGCCTGAACGCCGTGGCGGGCAAGCCCCGCGAGATGTACAACATCGACGCCTCCCGCTACGACGAGATGCGCCCCGGCTGCTTCAACGTCGACGAACGGGTCCGCGACATGAACGCCGGCGGGCAGCTGGCCGGCCTGAACTTCCCGAACTTCACCGGCTTCTCCGGTCAGGTCCTCAGCCAGGGCCCCGACCGTGCGGTCAACCTGGTGATGATCAAGGCCTACAACGACTGGCACGTCGACGAGTGGTGCGCGGCCTACCCGGGCCGGTTCATCCCCTGCGGCATCCTGCCCCTGTTCGACGTGGCCGAGGCGGCCACGGAGGTCAAGCGCCTCGCCGACAAGGGCTGCCATGCGGTGACGTTTTCGGAGAATCCAGAGGCGTTGCAAATGCCCAGCATTCACACCAAGTACTGGTACCCGCTGTTCGAGGCGGTCTGCGAGAACAACACGGTGCTGTGCACGCATGTCGGCTCCGCGTCGCGCTCGCCGCAGGTGTCGACGGACGCCCCGCCCAGTGTGCAGATGACGGCGTCGTCGATGATGAGCATGTTCACCTTCACCGAGCTGATCTGGGCCGAGTTCTGGGCGGACTTCCCGCAGCTGAAGTTCTCGCTCACCGAGGGCGACGTCGGCTGGATACCGTACTTCCTGTGGCGCGCCGAACATGTCTACAACCGCCATTCGGGGTGGACGCAGGCCAAGTTCCCGCCCGGTTACAGCGGGCCGGCCGACGTGTTCAAGCGGCACTTCTACACGTGCTTCATCAGCGACAAGGTCGGCGTGCGCAACATGGATTGGTTCAACGAGGACATGCTGTGCTGGGAGTCCGACTTTCCCCACTCGGACAGCAACTGGCCGTTCGCGCCCGAGGATGTGATGGAGACGATGGGGCATCTCGATGACCGGGTCATCGACAAGATCACGCACGAAAACGCCATGGCCGCCTACTCGTTCGACCCGTTCCAGCACATTCCGAGGGAACATGCCCGCGCCGGTTACCTGCGCGCGCAGGCCGCCGACGTCGACGTGGTGACGCATGTGGGCCGCCGGGCCAGCCAGCGCGATCGGGACGCGTGGACCCGGATGACCCAATTCGCCCTGCAGTCGCAGGTGACGGCCGAAGCCGCCGGAATTTCGGGGCGCGCCACCACCCTGGGCAATTGAACGTGGCAGCAGGAGCGCCGTTCGCGGACTGGCGTGTGCTGGAGCTGTCCAACGGGATCGCCGTGTCCTACTGCGGCAAGATGTTCGCCGATGCGGGCGCCGAGGTGGTCAAGATCGAATCGCCGCAGGGCGATTCGATGCGCGAGCGGTCGGCCGGCGGACCGGCCGGGGCGTTGTTCGCCTACCTGGCCGCGGCCAAGAGATCGGTGATCGACAGCGGCCAGGCGGAGATCGCCGCGCTGTTCGCCGGTGCCGACATCGTGCTCACCGACTTGACCGACGGATGGACGCTCGACGAGATCACCGCCCACACCGGCGCTTCGGCCGTGGTGGTCGCCGTGACACCGTTCGGCACGACGGGACCCTACGTCGACGATCGGGTGATCGCCAACGAGTTCATCCTGCAGGCGTTGTGCGGATCGACCGCCGGCCGCGGCTGGCCGGAGGACGAACCGGTGCAGGCGGGCGGGCAGCTCGGCGAGTGGCTGGCGGGCACCTTCGCGGCCGCGGTCACCGCGGCGACCGCCCGGCACGCCGCGCGCAGCGGCCGCGGCGAGGTCATCGACGTCTCGACGTACGAGGCGATGGTCATCGCGATGGGTGGCCTGTCCGCCATGTCGGCCAGCGTCTTGGGCGCGGACTCCCTGTTGGGGCGGCGCAGCCTGGAACTGCCCTCGATCGTCCCCACCGCCGACGGCCTGGTGGGCTTCTGCACCATCACCGCGCAGCAGTTCCAGGACTTCCTGGTGCTGATCGAGCGTGCCGATCTCCTCGACGATGCCGAGCTGGCCTCGTTCGACGGGCGCGTCGCCCGCCGCGACGAATTCCTCGACATGGTCACGCAGTGGACCCGGTCGCGCACCACCCAGGAGATCGTCGACCTCGCGGTCGCCTTCCGAATCCCGGTGGCGCCGATCGGGACACCCGAAATGCTGCCGGAGATCGACCATTTCGTGGAGCGCGGGGTGTTCGTCGAATCCGGGGCGGGCGGGTTGCAGCCGAGGGTGCCGTATCGCAGCGATGAGATGACGACCAGGCCGCCGGGGCCCCCGCCGCGGCTCGGCGCCGGCAATGGCCGCGTCGACTGGCCACCGCGGAACAACCCGCGGCGCGGGGGGGACACTCTGCCGCTGGCGGACACGCGGATCACCGACTTCACCGCCTTCTGGGCGGGGCCGGTCGCCACCCAACTGCTGGGCGCCCTGGGCGCCGACGTGATCAAGGTCGAGGGCGTCCGGCGGCCCGACGGCATGCGGTTCTCCGCCGGGCGCCCACCCAGCTGGGATCAGTGGTGGGAGTGGGGCCCGGTCTTTCTGTGCAGCAACAACAACAAGCGCGCCGTCAGCGTCGAACTCAGTACCGAGGCGGGGCGGGCCATCGCGCTGGAGCTCGTCGCCGCAAGCGATCTCGTTCTCGAGAACTTCTCGCCGCGGGTGATGACGAACTTCGGCCTGGGCTGGGATGCCGTGCGAGCGGCCAACCCGCGCGCCGTCATGGTGCGGATGCCCGCCTTCGGACTCGACGGTCCCTGGCGTGACCGCGTGGGCTTCGCCCAGACGATGGAGCAGGCGACCGGCATGGCGTGGATGACCGGACACCGCGACGGCCCCCCGGTGATTCCCCGTGGCGTGTGCGACCCGATCGCGGGCCTGCACGCGGCGTTCGCCGCGGTGGCCGCACTGGTGCTCCGCGACCGCGACGGGCGCGGGATGCACGTCGAATCCACCATGGTGGAGGCGGCGCTGAACGTGGCCGCCGAGATGCTGGTCGAATACTCACGCAATGGAATCAAGATGCGCCGCAACGGCAACCGCGGCCCCGGCGCCAACCCGCAGGGCGTCTACCGCTGCCGCGGAGAGGACGACTGGGTGGCACTGGCCGCGGTGGACGACGACGCCCGCGCGGCGCTGGCCCGGCTGCTCGGCCGGCCGGACCTCGGGGCCGACGACTGGCGTGAGCAACCGGACGAAATCGACAAGCTGATCTCCGACTGGACCGCACGGCAGGCGGTGACCGAAGCGGTCGACGCGTTGCGCGCGGCGGGGGTGGCGGCGGCGCGTGTCACGCCGGCCCCGGAACTGCTGCGCGATCCGCACCTGCACGCGCGGGGCTTCTGGGAGCAAGTCGACCATCCGGTCGCCGGCTCCTTCCTGTGCACCGGCATGCCGTTCACGTTCCTGGGCCGGCCGCGGCGCTGGATCCGCCGGGTACCGCCGCTGTACGGCCAGCACACCGAGGAGGTCCTCACCGGCCTGCTGGGACGCAGCCAACAGGATCTGTCCGCGCTGCGGGAGTCGGGAACCATCAGCGCCAGGCCGGCGGGCCTGTGACATGGCGGTCACGCTCTGTGTGCCCCCGCGCGCCGGCGAATTGTGCGCCCCGGTGCGGTTTTTGGTCCGCCACGAGTCGGTGGTGATGGAGTTGACCGCACGGCACCGCATCACCAGCGTGGAATGGGACGAGCGCGAGCATGCCGTCGCGATGGTCGTCGAAATCACCGACCCCGGGACCGCGCGGCCCGTCGACGTGCGGATCGACGTGGTGGAACGGGGCGCGGGGGCCGGCGGGCCGCCCACCGGTGCCCGCGCCACGACGATCGGCACCATCACCCGCGACGGGCGGCGGTACGACGTCGTCGGCACCTACCTCGGCGTCGTGGCAGACGAAAACTAGAGCAACGCAAAGGATCATTCAGTGGCAGCCACCAAACGCACCGCGGCGATCGTCGGCGTGCACAACACCCGGCAGGGCCGGCGCCTGGACGGCGAGACCTCACGGAGCCTGACCCTGAGCGCCATCCGCGGCGCGCTCGACGACGCGGGCCTGCGCCTGGACGACGTCGACGGGATCAGCGCCGGGCCGCTGTCCACCGCGCTCATCTACGACCTGCGCCTCGGGCCGGCCTGGCAGGGGCTCGCCTTCGGTGTCGGCATGATCACCGAGGCGGTGACCGCGATCGAGCACGGCATGGCCGACGTGGTGGTGCTCGTCGCCGCCCAGGCCGGCGAGTACCGCGATCACGAGGCGACGGCGCCGTGGACGCGGCCGGAAAACGAATTCGTCGCCCCGTGGGGCATGTTCACCACCGCAGAGTTCGCCCTCATCGCGCGCCGCCACATGCACACCTACGGCACGACGCGCGAACAACTCTCTATCGTCGCCGCGACCATCCGCAACAACGGATCGCGCAACCCCGAAGCCGTCTACTACCAACGCGGACCCTTCACCCCCGACGACATCACCGCGTCGCGGCCCATCGCCGACCCCTTTCACCTCCTGGACTGCGCCACCACCTCCGAGGGCGGCTGCGCCCTGGTCGTGGCCGACGTCGAAAAGACTGGCGGCGCAAGTCAACCCATCTACGTGCTGGGCAGCGGCGCCGACTTCCACGGCCCGTCCTACCAGCACCCGCCGGCGTGGGACCTCGCCGGGCGGCGGGACCGGCACGGCGGATACGTCAACGGCGTGGTCGGCCGGCGCGCCGCCGAGCGCGCGTTCGCCCACGCCGGGCTGCGGCCCGACGACGTCGACGTGCTCGAGCTCTACGACCCGTTCTCCTTCGAAATCATCCGCCAGCTCGAAGCGTTCGGGTTCTGCGGCGAGGGCGAGGGCGGCCCGTTCGTCGCCGACGGCCACATCGCCATCGACGGCAGCCATCCCATCACCACCGACGGAGGAACCATGTCGTTCAGCCACGCGGGTTCCAACCCGCAGATGATGCAACGGGCCGTCCGTGCCGTCCAGCAGCTGCGCGGTCAGGCCGGCGAGCTCCAGGTCCCCGATGCGCACATCGCGTTGTGCAGCAACGGGGGGGCGGGCGCCTTGTTCACCACCCTGCTGCTGCTGGGGGACGAACCGCGGTGACCTCCGACGCCCTGCGCCCGCAAACCGGCCCGCTGCCCCATGCCAGTAGTCACCTCAGCCTGCCCTTCTGGCAGGGCTGTCGATCGGGGGAACTGCGCTACCAACGCTGCGACGCCTGCGGATGTGCCAACTTCCCGCCGACCGAGCACTGCCGCCAATGCCTTTCGGCTGACGTGCGCTGGGAACGCGGCGCCGGCCTGGGCGAGATCTACAGCTGGACCGTGGTTCACCGGCCGGTGACGGCGGAGTTCTCCCCGCCCTACGCGCCGGCCATCGTCACGCTGGACGAGGGCTACCAGATGCTGACCAACGTCGTCGGCGTCGCGCCGAAGCAATTGCGGATCGGCATGCGGGTGCGGGTGCAATTCCATGCGGTCGGCCCCGACGTGACGCTGCCCTACTTCACCGGCGAGAAGTAGGCCGGCCATGAGCCCCCGGCGCACCAGCAACGGCCTGCCGGTGACGGCCTACCTGGTGCTGGGCGTGCTCGCCGCCAACGACGAGCAACTCACGGCGGGCGAGATCAAGATGCGCGCCGAGCTGTCGGTCGGCCACTTCTACTGGTCCCCGTCGGTCAGTCATGTACGCCGCGAACTGAATCGGTTGTTGGCCCGCGGAATGGTCGGCGAGATCGGCGCCCGGTCGGGAAAACGGGCGATCACGCTCTACGAGACCACCGATGCCGGGCTCGACGCACTGCGCCGGTGGGTGCGACACTTCCCGGGTGACGACCAGGTCGTCATCAAGCACCCCGTGATCCTCAAGACCTGGCTCGCCCGTGGCGGGGATCCCGAACACATCGTCGACACGTTGGATCGCCATCTCGAGGCGACCCGGGCGCGGCTGGACGAGGCGTTGTGGTCGCGGCAGCGGTCGCGCGACCTCGGCATCAGCGCCGATCCCGACCAGCGCTTCTCGTTCGCCGTCCTGGACTACGCGATCCGCGGCCTGTACGCGGAGCTGTCCAACATCGCGCAGCT
The DNA here is from genome assembly GCF_034555895.2 of Mycobacterium europaeum. Lineage (NCBI taxonomy): Bacteria > Bacillati > Actinomycetota > Actinomycetes > Mycobacteriales > Mycobacteriaceae > Mycobacterium > Mycobacterium europaeum. Next base: position 4,652,546 of record NZ_CP157315.1, on the reverse strand, counting down.
GCGCGACGAGATCGCCTGCGGCACAGCGCGGGACCCGGTCAAGCGGGTGCGACGGTCGAAGGGTCAGATCCGCCGTCGCGTGCCTCCCGGCCAGGGCTAGGCGTGGCGATGGCATAGGCGGTGCCCCGTGGGTCGCGCTCCCACAGTGTTTCCCCCGCTCCGACATCGGTCGCCTCGGCGATGAGTTGACGCTTGAGCACCTTGTGGGTGGCGGTGCTGGGCAGGTCGGTGGCGATGCGGACGTAGCGCGGGCGCGCCTTCGGGGACAGGTCGGGCTGAGCGTCGAGGAATGCCTCTAACTCGGCGGGGTCCAGGGTGCGCCCCTCGTTGAGGACGATCGCCGCCATCACCTGGTCCCCGACGCGCCCGTCCGGGACGGCGTACACCGCCACGCGGTTGATCGCGGGGTGCCGCAACAGGATTCGCTCGATCGGCGCGGCGGCGAGGTTCTCCCCGTCGACCCTCATCCAGTCGGCGGTGCGGCCGGCCAGGTATATCCAACCCTCGGCGTCGCGGTAGGCGAGGTCGCCCGACCAGTACATGCCGTGGCGCATGCGTTCGGCGTTGGCCTCCGGGTCGTTGTAGTACCCGGTGAAGAAACCCGATCCCGCCGTGTTGACCAACTCGCCCACGGCTTCGTCGGCATTGACCAGGGCGCCGTCGGCGTCGAACCGGGCGACCGCGCACTCGGTCACGGTCTCGCTGTTGTAGATCGCCACCCCGTCGACCCCTTTGCCGATCGAACCCCTCGGCGTTCCGGGCTCGCGGATCACGATGACCGCGTTCTCGGTCGAGCCGAAGCCGTCCTCGACCTGCACACCGAAGCGGCGCGCGAACTCCTCGATGTCCTTGTCGTTGGCCTCGTTGCCGAACGCCACCCGCAGGGGGTTGTCGGCGTCATCGCCGCGCTCGGGCGTGGCCAGGATGTAGGCCAGCGGCTTGCCCACGTAGTTCATGTACGTCGCGCCGTACTGACGGACGTCGTCGAGGAAGCTGCTCGCCGAGAACTTCGCCGGCACGATCGCGGCGCCGGAGACCACCGCGGGCGCCCAGCCGGCGACCACCGCGTTGGAGTGGAACAGCGGCATGGACACGTAGCAGGTGTCCTGCTCGGACAGGGCGAAGCGCTGGACCAGGTTGATGCCGGCGAACGTCGCCATCAGGTGTGACACCTGTACCGCCTTGGGGTTTCCGCTGGTTCCCGAGGTGAAGATCATCATGAACGGGTCCGTCGCGGTCACCTGTCGGTGCGGCACCAGTTCGCCTGCACCCCCGACGAACTCGGCCCACTCCTGGCTCGAGGTGTCGAGGATCTGGGTTCCCTCCAAATCCAGGCCGTCCAGCAGCGGCCGGTGTTCGGCATCGGTCACCAGGAACTGGCAATGCGCGCGCCGGACGTCGGCGGCGAGCGCCTCACCGCGCCGCGTGTTGTTCAGGCCGCACAGGACGTAGCCGCCGAGACCGGCGGCCGCCATCTGGGCCAGCATCTCGGGGTTGTTCCCCAGCAGGACGCCCACGTGCATCGGCCGGTTCGGGTCGGCGGCGGAGATCAGGGCCGCCGCGCGCTGCGCCGCTCCCGCCAGGTACTGACTCCAACTCCACTGCAGGGCACGGTGTTTGACCGCGACACCGGGGTCGGACACGCGTTTCTGCAGCAGCGCTTGAATCGTGTCCTCAGTCATCGGTCTCAAATCACCTTCACTATGCCTGGTCGCTGCGAGACGAGACGGTCCGTCTTATGGTAGCGGGGGCACCGAAGACCGGGAGAGCACGGCAGGTGGCTGCCGTCCGCACCCCCGATCCCAGCCCATGACCACCTCGCGTTGTGGAAGTCTTCACGCCGGATTTTCCCAGGTTTCGCTCTCGAACAGTGCGTGTATATCGGCCCCGTCCATCTTCAAGGGCGAAGATTGGCTCATGCTGTTCGAGTTGCACAGGTCGCTGATTCTGCTCAGGAATCGAGCGCGACAATTTCGCCGCCAGGTCTCACAACCCCGATCGATGGATCTCTACGGCCGGCGGCGTCACGGTGGCCGGCTGACCGCGCCGAAAGACGACCAGGAACGCTGACTCCGCTGGTGCCATTGGTGACAAGGGCCCTCGGCCCACTGCCGGAGCCGGCGAGGCGACCACTGACCGCGCTGCCCGCCGCTAGCCGCCCACCATCATCAGGCCGCCATCGACGGCCAGCAGTTGTCCGGTGATGAACCCGGAACCCGGGCCGGCGAGGAAGACCAGCATGGGGCCGAGATCGCGGGTGGGGTCGCCGAGTGTCCCGCCCAACGGGATCATCATCTGCATCTGCTGGTCGATCAACGCGCTCGCGTCGGGGCCGAGGAACTCGCGCAGCCGGTCGGCGCCGGCCGTCTGCACCGCCGGCGCCAGCGCGTTGACGGTGATCTTGTCTGCGGCCCAGGCCTTGGCGGCCGACCGGGTCCACGCCTGCACGGCGCCCTTGGTCGCGGCGTAGACGGCCGAGATCGGGCTGCCCATAACGGCTTCCGACGAGCCGAAGTTGATGATCCGCCCGCCCTTGGGCTCCTGGTCCTTCATGACGGCGTAGGCGGCCTGGTTGGTCAGGATGGTCGCCTTGACGTTGGTGTCCAACAGGAACGAGATCTCGTCGACGCCGATGTAGCCGGGGATCCCGGCCTGCCACAGCCCCGCGGCGTTCACCAGCACGTCGAGCCCGCCGAGGTGGTCGGCGGCCGCCCGCACCATCGCCGAGACCGCGTCCGCGTCGCGCACGTCGCACTGCAGCCAGGTGGCCGCGAGACCGTCCGGTGGCGGGGTCCGGTGATAGGTGGCGGCGACCTCGGCCCCGGCCTCGGTGAGGGCTCCCACGGCGGCCGCGCCGATTCCGGTCGCTCCGCCGGTGACCAGGATTCGCCGGCCGCGTAGCGGTGGTGTCGCATCTGACATGGGCAAGACGCTACCGCCGCGCGGTGCGGGTGGTTACGTGCGCACCGCGATCGTCGACAACAGGTCGGCCAGCCGGTCCGGCTGATCGATCATCGAGAACGTCCTGGCCCCCTCGATGACCTCCAGGCGCGCGTGCGGGATGGTGGCGGCCAGCCGGACGCCATCCTCCTGCTCGAAGAACACGTCGTCGGCGGACCACGCGATCAGGGTGGGCTTGCCGAACTCGGGCAGCCGGGCCGCCACGCCCGTCGTCACCTCGGTGCGCATCGACAACGTGAACCGGCGCAGGTCTTCGGCGATGCGGGGGTCGGACAGGCCCGGGCGCACCCAGGCCTCGGTGAGCTCATCGATGTTGCGGTGGGCCAGCCCGTCGAACGCGCGCTTGCGTGCGGCCAGCAATCGCATGGCCTGCGCCACGGCCCGGAAGGTCGCCTTCGATTTGGCCGCCAGGATCACCGGCTTGAGGATAGGCGGTGGAAAGTGTTCGAACGCATCGCAACTCGTGAGCACCAGCGCGCCGAGCCGCTCGGGGTGGTGGACGGCGACCAGCTGGGTGATGACCCCGCCGGTGTCGTTGCCGACGAGCACGACGTCCTCGAGGTCGAGAGCGGCCAGCACCTCGGCGACCATCCCCGCGACCCCGGTGATGGTGCGATCGGCGCCGCGGTGCAACGGTTCCGGATGGGCGCCCAGCGGCCATGTCGGGGCGATGCAGCGCAGCCCGAGGTCGGCGAGGCGTTCGCCGACCGGGCGCCACAGCTCGCCCCCCATCATGTACCCGTGCACGAAGACCACCGGCCTGCCGTTGTCGGGTCCGGTTGCTTCGTAATGGATGGTTCCGGCGCTAATGTCGATCGTCGGCATAGAGGACTCCTACTTCGAGGCGCATTTACAAACAGGCTGTCTGTTCGTAAGTTACCAACAGGTTGTATGGAAAGCAAGAGACGGACTCAGGAAGAGCGTTCCGCGGCGACCCGCGTTGCGCTGATCGCCGCTGCCCGCAGGCTCTGGGGAATGCGGGGCTACGCGGAGGTGGGGACGCCGGAAATCGCGACCACCGCGGGGGTGACGCGCGGGGCGATGTACCACCAATTCGCCGACAAGGCAGCGCTTTTCCGCGAGGTCGTCGAAGCCGTGGAGCAGGATGTGATGGCCCGGATGGGCACCCTGGTGGCCGAATCGGGAGCGACCACACCGGCGGACGCGATCCGAGCCGCCGTCGACGCGTGGCTGGAGGTCAGCGGCGATCCCGAGGTGCGCCAGCTGATGTTGCTGGACGCCCCGAGTGTGCTGGGCTGGGCCGGCTTTCGCGATGTTGCCCAGCGATACAGCCTGGGCATGACCGAACAGTTGCTCACCGAGGCCATCCGGGCCGGCCAGTTGGCCAAGCAGCCGGTGCGGCCGCTGGCGCACGTGCTGATCGGCGCGCTCGACGAGGCCGCCATGCTGATCGCCACCGCCGACGATCCGAAGCGCATGCGCCGGGAGACGCGTCAGGTGCTACACCGGCTGATCGACGGGATGCTGAACGGATGACCCGGGGCGTGCTCGCTGCGGCCACCAGCTCCGCTCCCGCAAGAGGGTGGCGATAGCGGGGACCGTGAGGGTTCGCACCACGAAGGTGTCCAACAGGAGCCCACAACCGATCACGAATCCGGCCTGGACCATCATGTCGAGCGATCCGATCATCAGCCCGAACATGCTGGCGGCGAAGATCAGGCCCGCCGAGGTGATCACGGACCCGGTGCTGGCCACCGTGCGCAGGACGCCGACCCGCATGTTGCGAGCGGACTCTTCGCGCAACCGGGAGATCACCAGCATGTTGTAGTCCGCGCCGACCGCGATCAGCAGGATGAACGCCAAAAGCGGGACGGGCCACGCGATGGCGTGGCCGAAGCCGTGCTGGAATACCAGCACTCCCAGGCCCAGTGCGGCGAAATAGTTCAGCACCACGGTGCCCAGCAGGTAGAGCGGGGCAACCACGGCGCGCAGCAGCAGCATCAAGACGACGCCGACGATCAGCAGGGTGGCGGTGGCCAGGCGGCTGAAGTCGGCGGACAGCAGGTGCTGCAGGTCGGAATTGACCGCGGTGAAACCGGCCATGGAGACCGTGGCGTTGTCCAGCGAGGTATTGGGCCGGGCGGCGTTGGCCGTATCGATGACCCGGCGATTCAGGGCCATCGCTTCCGCGGAGTAGGGATCGTATGACGACGTGATGGCAAAGCGGGCGGTGCGTCCGTCGACGGAGATGAAATGCCTTGCCATGTCGCTGAATTGGTGGTTCTCGAACGCGGCCTGGGGTAGGTAGAAACCGGACGCGGAGTCTGATCCCGACGTGGCGCGTGCGGAATTCTGCAGCTGTGCCGCGATTTGGCTCATGCCGCCGAGTAGTCGAATGTTGCTGTCGGCAAGGGTATGTACCCCGCCGGCGAGCGCCTGGGCTCCCGATGCGAGTCGGGCGATGCCGTCTTGCAGGCGGTGGATGGTGCCGATCAGGTCCGCGGGTTCACCACTGGAACCGGCCGCCTGCTGCATCGTGGTGGCGGCGCTCTGGATGCCGGTGAGTGCGGCCGAGAGGGTGGTGGTTTGGCCGAGCTGGTCACCGAGATTGCCGACTTGGTCGAAGAATCCACCGTTGCGCAGTGTGACGAGCACGTGAGTCTCATCGCGTAGTTGCGCGCACTGCGGCGTGGTGGCACACCAGGGCGAGGAGTCGAGGTTGTCGACAAGGGGTGCGATCGCCGCGATCGCGGTGGCGGCTTGTTGGGCGAGCGGGCGCAGTCCCGCGCCGGTCCGCGCGGCCTGATCCACGGCGGGTGCGGTCGCGTCGAGCTGTTGCAGCAGGGAGCGGGCGCCCTGCAGATTCTGCTCTCCGGTCCGGCTCAAGAGATCGGTCAGCGGCGCCAGAGCACGACGCAAGGTGGTGTCCAGCCGGCCCAGGCCGGCCGCGAGCTGATCGGCTCCGTTGGTGAGTTTGTCCAGGTCGTCACGGTGTGCCTGCCCGTCGGCAACAGCGTTGGCCATCTTGTCGCCGATTTGCCCGTTCTGCCAAGACAATTGCGCCTGATCGAGGCGATTCCCGGTGGGGCGGGTGACACCGGCGACCCGAGTGACCCCGGGGAGTTGCGCGATCCGCGAGGCCAGCGCGTCGAGATCGGCGAGGCTTCGGGCGGTGCGCATGTCGGTGCCCGACTGCACGAGCAGGAATTCGTTGATGACGGTGTCTTTGGGGAAGTGCCGATCCAGCAGCTGGTAACCCTCATTGCTGGCGGTGCCGGCGGGTTGTCCGCGGCGGTCGTCGTAGCTGATCGTCATGGTGACCGCGACCAGCCCGAGGGCAAGCAATGCCACGAGGCTCGCGGCCAGCAGCGGTACGGGCCGTCGTACGACCAACACGGCGATCCGGTTCCAATACCGGCGCGACAGGTCGGCGCGGGGCTCGGCGATGCCGCGTTTGGCTGCGAGCGCCAACAGCGGGGGGAGCAAGGTAACGGTGGCCAGGAACCCGATCAGCACGGCGATGGCGCAGGCGGGCCCGACCCCCTGGAAGACGCTCAGGTGGGCGAACACCATGGACGCCAACGCCAAAGCGACGGTTGCCGCCGAGGCCAGGATGACGCGGCCGATGCTGCCGCAGGCGTGGACGATGGCCTCCTCCGCGGCATGGCCGCGGCGTCGCTGCTCGTGATAGCGGCTGATCAGGAACACGCTGTAGTCGGTGCCGGCGCCCAGGAGCACCGCGGTCATGAATGCGATGGTGAATTGCGAGACCGGGACGCCGAATTCACCGAGTGCCGAAAGCACGCCTCGGCCGACGCCCACGCTGGCGCCGATCACCAGCAGTGGCAACAGGGCGGTGGCCACCGACCGATAGACGAACAACAGGATGAGCGCGATGAGGGCGGCGGTCGCAATCGAGATGAAGAGCAATTCGTGCTCGCCCGAGGCGATCTGATCGCGGAATGTCGCCGCCGGGCCGGTGACGTGGGCGACGGTCGAGGATCCGGCGAACGCGGAGGACACGTGTGCGCGGACGGCGTCGACGGATTCGGCGGACGTCGGATCCCCAAGCGTGCCTGCGATTCCGACCGGCAGGAACCACGCTTTGCCGTCTTTGCTCACCGCGTGCGCTCGGGTGCTCGGGTCGGCGATCAGATCCTGCACCAGCAGAACGTGCGCTTTGTCGGCGCGCAGCGCGGCAACGAGCGCGTCGTAGCGGTGCCGCGCCGGTGGGGCCAGTCCCGCAGGGTCTTCCATCGCGACGACGATCGAGGTCTTCGCGCCCCGCTCGTCGAACGCCGCCGCCATGCGGTCGAGCGCTTGAAACGACGCCACGTCAGTGGGCAGCAGCTGGACCGATTGCCGGCGCACGACGGTCTCCAGCTGCGGGAAGGCGATCGCGAGGATCACCGCCACGCCGACCCACGCGCCGATCACGAAACCTTTGCGCCGGACCGCGAATCCGCCCAATGCGGCAAGGCGCGTGCTGTATTCGCTGGTGTGTTCGGGCGGCGGGCCGCCGCGGCGCGAGATCCGTCGCGGGGCATCGACGGACGCGGTCACCGCAGTCCCCTCGGCGACGACGATCCCCCGCACGGGCTCTCGACAGGGTCCTGCCCGAAGCAGCGCACATCGATCGCCGAAAAGCTCCCCCGTCTCACCGGTCCCCCTACGGTTGTTTGGTGAAGTGGTTCACCAAACTGCTTTGGTGAGATACTTCACCAAAGAGCTCGCGGGCGCAAGTCCGCGAGTCAGGTGAGAGGAGCCGGCTCGCATGGCAGTGCACCGCGGCCTAACCGCCGATCAGCGCCGCGATCAGCGCCGTGGGCAACTCATCGAGGCCGCGTTCGACACCATTGCCGAGCAGGGGGTGGGCAACCTCCGCGTGCGGGCGGTCAGCGCCCGCGCGCGACTCAACGACCGCTATTTTTACGAGAGCTTTCGCGATTGCCATGAGTTGCTGATCGCAACGTTCGAGGACCAGTTCAATCGCGCGTTGACCGGGATCATGGCAACGGTCGCGGAGTCGCCACCCGAGATCGCACCCCGCGCTCGGGCGGTGATCGAATTCGCCTTCGCCTTCATCGACGAGGACCCGCGCCGCGCACGGCTTCTGATCGAGCTGCAATCGGCCGAAGCGCTCGCCGGCCGTCGAGATGAAGTGATCGACGTCCTCACCGAGGTCATGGTGGGGCAGATGCGCACGCTGCTCGGGGACGCCGCCGGGAGTGAGGCAAGCGTCAAGCTGACCGCGCTGACGGTCGTCGGCGGTCTGCTCGAGCTGACCACCCAGTGGTATCGGGGCCGGATCGATGTGAGTCGACCGCGGCTCGTCGACTTCATGACCGCCCTCGCGGTGACCACCACCGACATCACCGGAGCGCTTGAACGTCAGCTCACACCACCGGAGACCGGCGGCGCCCCCGGGACCGTCAGTCGGGCCGGACCGCGGCGACGCCCGCGATGACGCCCTGGAGGAGCCGGTCGAGGTGGTCGGCGTTGTCGACGGCCGGCTGCCCCGCGACGAACGTCAGCATGATCCCGTTGATGAAGGCCAGCGTGGCGATCGCCTGGTCTTCGACCAGCGCCGGCTCGGGCGCGCTGCCGTCGGGATGCCATTGGGCGACGACGTCGCGGGCCAGGGTGTAGAGCCGCTCCGCGGACTCGTCCAGGGTGGTCGCCAGTTCGGCGTCCCGGCCGGCGAGCAACGCGAGCTCGTAGCGCGCCCTGGCGCGGGTCAGCCAGGGCTCGCTGTTGACGTACATGACAATGCGGGCCAGCCCCGCCGTGCCGGTGAATTGCATTGCTGGATCGCCGGCGAGCTCGGCCATCCGGGAAAAGTCGGCCACGTCGAGCTCGGCCACCCGCGCCGCGGCCGCGTGTAGCAGCGCCTTGCGGGTCCGGAAGTAGAACGACGCGGTGCCGGCCGGCACGCCGGCGCGATCGTCGACCCGCGGGTGGCTGACGCCGTGGACTCCGTTGGTGCCCAGCAGATCGATCGCGGCGTCGGCGAGCTGGCGGCGCCGCTCGGGCGCATTGTGCTTTCTGCGTGCTGCGATCGGTCCAGTCTAAAACTGACCGCAGTTGGGCGCGGTCGGTTCTTCGTTGAAGCGGGCGGCGATCCACTGCATGGCCGGCTCCCCGTCGACGAGCATCGGCAGGGCGTGGTTGATCACGAGCTTGTTGAGGAACGGCGGCTCCTCGTTGGTGCGGAACTCCACGTCGGCGCCCTGGGTGCACCAGTCCCGACCGAGTTGGTTGGCCGCCGTCCAGGGCACCAGCGGGTCGTAGCGATTGCTGTTGATCAGCACCGGGGCGTTGGGCCGATAGCGCCCGATCCGCTGGTCTTCGAACATGGTGTTGAACGGCTCCTCGTTGACCAGTTGATTGATGTCTTCGGTGAAGTACGGCTGGATATGGCGAAACATGAAGTCCAGCAGGGTTTGTCCGACGCACTGACGCGAGACGGATTCGAGCATTGCCAGCCCGCGGGGGGTCATCTTGGACCGGATGACGTCGGCGAACTCGGGATAGGCGGCCATGACGCTGTTGAGCGCGTACCCGACGACACCGACCAGGGCACTGCCGTCCGCGTACGGGAGGAGCTCCTTGAGGTTGGCCGGCGGTGCCCCGGCGTAGGTGCCCACGATGTGGAGATCGGGGGCATAGGCCGACGCCAGCTCGGCCGCCGACGCCGTCGCGCCTCCGCCCTGCGAGTAGCCCCAAAATGCCACCGGCCCATGGGGATCCAGCGACGTGCCCGGGAGCTTCATGGCGGCCCGGGCGGCATCGAGCACGGCCTGTCCCTCCGCGACCCGGCCCACGTAGGTGTGCATGGAGGTGGTGCCAAGGCCCTCGTAGTCGGTCATCACGATGGCGAAACCGCGGGCGACCATGGTCGCTACGAACAGCTCCTCGTAGTTGAACATGATGTCCCAGCCACCCGAATAGTGGATCCCCTGGTTGAACATTCGCGACGGGGCGCACTGATTGCCCTGGCCTTGGGTGCCCGGCGCGTAACTGATCAAGGGGCGCGGCCCGCGGCCCGGCCAGTCGTTGTAGGGCTCGAAGTAGGTGCCGGTGACCGCGATCGGGTTCCCCCGGGTATCGGTGCTGCGGTACATGATTCGTGTCCCGGTGGCCATGATCGCACCCAGCTGGCCCGACGGCTCCAGCACCAGTCGGGACGGCTCGGTGCGGATCAGGTCTCCAGGCCGGCCGGGCGGTAACGGGTCGGGGGGCGTGTAGAACTCCGCGTATTGCGGTTCGTCCCCGCCGTCGGCGCGGGCGCTGCCCGCGTTCGACAGGCCGGCCAGCGCCGAGGCGATGATCAGTAGGACGGCGAAGGCTCCCCCAACCCGGCGCATTACGGAACGGTAACAACCGGGGGCCGCCGGTGGAAGGGCGTTCTCTAAAATTTTAGAGATCCGCCGCGCCCTAACGATGGTTCTGCGCGAAGAACCGCCAGATGGTGTCGGTGGCGTCCAGGGCCGTCGAGGGTGCGGGGATGCCCGCGACCCGCTCGGCAAGCGGGCTGGGCTCGCCGCCCGGCCACTGATGGCCCGCGCCGGCCACCGAGATCAACTCGACCGTGCGCCCGTCCGCGCATCCGGCGGTCTGTGTCGTCACGTCGCCGGAGGTGCTCGTACTCGGCGGGGCGCACCCGTCGATGGCGCGCCAGGTGGAGTTGACGGACTGCGCCGACGGTCCGTCCACCCGCGCAGTCCCGTTGAGCGAGAACGCCTTCCCCGGGCCGCCGTCGTAGGGCACCCGGTCGTCGGCCGTGCCGTGGATCTGTAGCAGCGATGCGCGCCGCGCCCGGGAGCAGTCCGTCAGCAGCGTGCCGGCCACCGGGGCGATAGCGGCGAACAGGTCGGACTGGCAGCCCAGGCGGAGCGCCATCATGGCGCCGTTCGACATGCCGGTGACGTAGACGCGGGCGCGATCGATGGGCATCTGTTGTTCGATGGCACCGACCATGGTCGCGATGAAACCGACGTCGTCGGCGTTCGCGCGCTGCGGTTCACCGCAGCAGGTGCCGGCGTTCCAGGCGCGGTTGAGGCCGTCGGGGTAGGCCACCAGAAAGTGCCCGGAATCCGCCTCGGCGTCCCAGTGGTAGGCCCGCTCGGCCTGCTCACCGGTGCCGAAGCCGCCGTGCAGCATCACCACCAGCGGCGCCGCCTCGGTCAAACCCGCGGGCCGATACAGGTGAAAGGTCCGGCTGCCGCCGCCCACCTCGATGCTCTGGGTGGACTGACCGACGGGAATCGATTGTGCGCCCGGCGCTCCCCGCGCATGTCCGCCGCCCAGGCACCCGCCGAGCGCGGCGGCCAGGGCCGCGACGAGGCACAAGCTGATGACCCGAGCGCAACGCGATCGCATGACCGCCATCGTGGCAGCCGCCCGCGGTTTTGACAAGGTACTTGTCAATCGTGGGGGAGGTGGCACACTCTTTCCCATGCGACGTCCCGCGGATGCCGACTGGCAGCCGACCGTGCCGGCGCTGGTGAACCTGGTGGCCGCCTCGGGTGCGCCGCGCTTGCGGGCGGCGTTTGCCGAAGCGGGGCTCGATGGGATCCGCCCGGCGCAAGCGGTCGCCCTCGTCCCGTTGGCGGCCGGCGGGCTGCACGCGTCGGATCTGGCCGACCGACTGCAGGTGAGCCGGCAGGCGGTGGCCCAGGCGATCACCGGCTTGGAGCGGCACGGCTACGTCACCCGGGCACCCAACCCCCTGGACGCGCGGACCCGGATCATCGAGCTGACGCCGCGCGGCCGGCGGGCACTGAGTGTGATGCGTTCGAACGCAGTCGATTTGGAGAAGCGCTGGGAGGAGCTGCTGGGACGGCGGCGACTGGCCGAGTTGCGGGAGACCCTACAGACGTTGCTCGCCGGTCAGACCGAGCCGGCGGGGGAGTGACGCCCGCCGAAAATACCCGTGTCCTCACCGTCGTCGACGGCCTAGGCTCGACCCAAGACAGTGACAGGAGTCCGCCGTGCCCATCTTCATGGTCGAGCGCAACTTCGCCGAGGAATTGGAACCCAGCCTCGAAGTTGCCGACGGTATCAACCGGATCAACGACCTGGAGGGCGTTCGCTGGATGTATTCCTTCCTGTCGGCGGACAAACGCAAGACGTACTGCCTCTACGAGGCGCCGTCCCCGGAGGCCATCAGGTCCGCGGCCGCCCGGGCGGGCCTGCCCGCCGACGCCGTCGTCGAGGTGAAAGACCGCGTGATGCCGGACGGGGCCCTGTCCGACATCTGACGCGGCACTACCCGAGCAGCTCGTGATCGGCGGCGTACATCGCCGCCTGGGTGCGGTTGGCCGCCCCGGTCTTGATGAGGATGTTGCGCACGTGGTTCGCCGCGGTGTTGGTGCTGATGAAAAGGCGTTCGCCGATCGCCCGGTTGCTCAACCCCTCAGCGAGCAGCCGCAGCACCTCGACCTCCCGCTCGGTCAAGCCGTCCGGGCCCACGGCAGGCGCGGCGAGCACCGAATCCGCGAGGTCGGCGACCCGCGTCTGGCCGACCGCACCGGCGATGGCGCGTGCCTCGCCGGCCAGGCGGCGGGCATCGTCGGTGCGTCCGCAGGACGCGGCGAACACCGCGTGCCGGGCCAGGGTCTCACTGATGTGGACCACCGAGCCCATCCGGCGGTCCATCTCGATCGCCGCGGCGAAGTGCCGGTCGGCCGCCGCGCGGTCCCCGCAGAGCGCGGCCATGCGGGCCAGGTACCGGTCCGCGCTGCCGAACAGCGCCACGAACTGCCCGGCCACCAAGTTCTTTCCGGCGTAACGCGCGACGAACGGGTGCAGCGCCCGGACCGCGTCGAGATCGCCGAGCTGCAGCGCCGCCTCGACCATGAACACCAGCTCCATCGGCCACTGCGCATCCTCCAGGCGGTCGCCGAGGTTGCGGTTGAGCAGTTGGCTGAGCGCACGGGTCATGCCGCGCTCGCACCGCAGCTCGGTGTACAGGGCGAGCAGACCCGGCACCCAGCGGCCGGTGAACGCCTCACTGCCGTCGACAAACCCCCCGAACCGCTTCAAATCGCCGGTCTCGCGGCGAATCATGAACATCTGGACCCCGTTGGAGCCCTCGGTGTCGTCGGCGCCGAACAAACCGCCTGTGCGCAAGGCGATGTCGGCCCATCGTTCGGCACCGGGGAAGTCGCCGCCCAGATAGGCCAGCGCCTGCTCGATGCACGCGCCGACGAAGCCGAAGGCGGATTGACCGCAGCTCTGCGCCGCTCGCCGCATATCGGCGGTCGCGGCGGCGAGGCCGTCGGGCCGGCCCGCCAGGTAGCTGACCTGGGCGTGGAAATGCGATGCCGCGCCCAACGACTCGTAGTCGCGGCGCGATAGCGCCATGCGGGATACCTCGGCCGCGCGCTCGGTTTGGATCTCGCTCATCTCCGGGGTGAGGCCTTGCCACAGGCTGGTTTTCAGCGTGTGCAGCAGTACCGCCGCGTCGCCGACGGACCGCGCGCGCTCGATCGCGTCGGCGCCGACCTCGCGGGCCCGCGCCGCTTCGCCGGCGAAGGACAGCGCCCGACCGAGGCTGCCGAGCGCCTGCACATAGCGTGGGTCCTCGGCGCGCAGCCCGCACGATTCCAGAGCCGACGCCAACAAGTCCGCGGCCTTCGAATTCGATTGCCCGGGACGCCAATTGGCCTCTTCGTAGCCGACGGCCGCCTCCAGGCGCATGAGCGGATCGTCGGTCGCGCCGATGCGCTCGTAGATGGACCGCGCCCGTGCGAACGAGCCACCGCGCACGTGGTTGGCGGCCGCGTCGAGCTGCAGCCTGGCCCGGTCCGCCAGGGTGAGCTCCGGCAGCGACGCCGCCCGCTCGAACCACGTCGCCGCGTCCTCGTAGGCCAGGCTCTGCTCGGCCATGCGGGCCGCCCGACGCGCGTACCGCAACGCCTGCTCGTGGTAGCCGAGCACGTGCGCGCGCAGGTAGTGGTTGGCCAGGCGGGGGACGAGCGCCGGGTCGCCGCGCCCCTCGAGGGCCTCCCCGGCGCGCGCATGCATGACCCGCAGCCGCGAGGCGGCCATCCCGGTCAGCACCGCTTCTCGGGTCAACGCGTGCACGAAGGCGAATTCACCGTCGGAGTCGTGAACGGCGCGCACCAACCCGACGGCCTCGGCCGAATCGATGGCCGCCAGCGTCGCGCCGGCCTCCGTCCCGCTCGTCGAGATCAACGCCGGCAGGTCGAACGTCTGGCCCAGCACCGCGGCCTGTTCGATGACCGCGCGCACGCCGCTGCCCAGCCCGGCCAGGCGGCGGGCGATGGCGTCGCCGATCGACGCGGGGACCGTGTGCTGCGTGCCCAGCGTGGCAAGGCCGCCGCGGAGTTCGAGCTCGTTGACGAGTTCGGTGAGGAAGAACGGATTGCCGCCGGTTCGCTCGCGCAGCAAGGCGGCGGCCGTACGCGCCGACGCCGGGGCGAGCTGCTGTGTGCGCGCCACGAATTCGGCGATCGCCTCGGTGTCCAGGCCGGCGAGGTCCAGGCGCCGCACGCCGTCGAACCGGTGCAGCTCGGCCAGCCGGGTAGCCAGGTCGTCGGACCGGTCGGGCTCGGTGGTGCGGAAGGTGACCACGACCAGCACACGGACATCGGCGCAGCCGATCAGCACGTGCTCGAGTAACGCCAGCGTCGGAAGCTGGGCCCAGTGCAGGTCGTCGAGGATCAACGCGATCGGGCGATCGACCGCCAGCCGCCGCAGGAAGCCGGTCATCGCGTGGAAGAGGGCATGCCGCGGCGAACCGTGGTCCGGAGCCGGGCCTGTGTCGGGCAAATGCCGAACCACCTGCGGCGACAGCCGCCGCAGCTGCGGCCCCGCGTCGCCCAGCGGTTCGGCCAGCGCGCCCGACGGACCGGTGATCAACAGCCGATCGAGCGCTTCGGCGAAGGGCGCATAGGGCAGATCCTCGTCGGCCGTCGAACTGCCCACCAGCACCGCGACGCCGTGCTCGTGCAGCGTTCCGGCGACCTCCGCGGCCAGCCGCGTCTTGCCGGCCCCGGGCTCGCCGCCGATGAAGATGGCCTGGCGATTGCCCCGCTCGACGCGCTCCCAGGCCTGTTCGAACACCGCCAGTTCCGCGCCGCGACCCACGAGCGCGCCGCGGCGACGAGCGATCAATTCGGCCGGGAGCGGGGGCGGCACCCACTGCGCCATGGTCTCAAGGTAATCGCGGCGATCGGGGCGGGTCGATAGTCAGTTCTGACTATCGACAGCCGACCCCGGCGCCGGCGTTGTTCCGGCCGTGACGCGCATACTGTGCTTCTGAGGCGCTGTTGTCGGGAGGGCACTTCGTGATCACTCGAGACGTCGAGGCGAGCGCGGTGGCCGACTTGGCGCTTTCTCCGCCGCGGGCGGCGCTGGCTGCCACCGTCGACGACGAGATCGTTGTCCTGCCGGCCGCCGTCAGGCTGGACCAGCGTGCCGATCCCGCGTTGTCGCCGCGCGTCGTTCGTGTCCCGGCCGGCGGCCCGGAGCTCACCGATCGCAAGGTCGTCGTGGTCGCCGACGACGGTCCACAGTGGTTTCGGCTGCGTTCGCTGACCGTCCGGGGGACGGCCGAGGCCATGGGAGATCGCACCTATCGGGTCGTCCCTAGGCGGATCGTGGCCTGGGACTACGGCTCCCTCCGTGAGGTGCCGACACGGCCGGCGACACCGGCACCGCCGCGGGTATCCGCCGCGGTTGCCGACGGGCACGACGATGTTCATCCCGTCCCGTCTTTGAACGTTGAAGCGGCCGTGCACAATTCGTGGGTCATGCTGCTCGCCACCCGCTCGCCCAAGGGCACGCCGTTCGCGGTCCCGCTATGGTTCGTGGCGCACCGCGGCCGCTGGTATGCCACCACCTCGGCGTCGTCCTGGACGGTACGCAATGTGCAAGCCTGCCCGCAGGTCGCCATGCTGCTGGGCGGCGAGGGCGGGTCACGCTCCGACCGGCTCGTGGTGCGGGGACGGGCAACGGCCGTGCGGGGCGTACCGCCGCCTGCGGTGCTTGCCCGAATTGCCTGGCGCTACTACCTGCAACCACGGTTCGCGGTCGTAGAGCTGAGCCACCTCCGGCTGTGGCCGCGGCGGATGCGGTATTACCGCCAGTCGAGTCCGGCGTACGTGGTGATCACACCGGAAGCGGCAACCGAATGCCGGGTCCCGTAGCCACCTCTCCGGGTTCGCGACGCTCTACGGCGTCTTCAAGAACACGTCGTTGAGCGTGACGGTGCGCAGGTCTCGCTCGCGGATGACGTCGACCAGTTGGGGATAGACGTGGGTGACCGGCAGGTGGTTGAGATGCCCGATGACGATGGCCTGCGGCGTGAAGTACTGGTCGGCCATCTGCACGATGTAGTCCTCGGTGATCAACGTCGAATCCGACAGCGATCCCGACCATAACGTCGGCACCGTGTAGCCGAGGTCGGCCGCGACGGCGTCGACGGCGGCGTTGCGCTTCGCGTACGGCGGCCGCCAGTACGGCTTGGCGCCGACCCCGTAGGTCTTCTTGAGGAATTCGTCGTTGCGGGAAAGCTGTTGGGCGATTTGGTCTTTCGGCAGCGTCGTCAGGTCCGGGTGGGACCAGGTGTGGTTGCCGAGCTGGATCTGCCCGCTTTCGACCAGGGGCCGCAGCATCTCCTTGTTCTCGGTCCAGGAGTCATAGGTGCCGTTGACGAAGTAGGTCAGCCGCACGCCGGTGTCCTTGGCGAACTGCGTGTACGCGCGCACCACCTCGCTGTTGACGCCGTCGTCGACGGTCAGCGCCAGCAGATCGCCCTCGCCGGGGATCTTGATCAATGCGCCGCCGCCGGGCAGCGGGATGCGGGCGTCGGGCGGTGGGGGCGGCAGGAGCGCCGTCGGGGCGGCGGGGCCGGATACCGCGACGGAAGCGGGCGGTACCTGGGCGAACGTCCGCGGCTGCGGGTCGACCACCAGGCGGGCGGCGCCCACGCCGGCGACCACCGACGCGGCGAGCGAACCCAGGAACTGACGGCGGTTCATCTCGGGGCGCGGGGCGGGGCGGGCTCGAGGTGATTCGCGGCGCGGTGGGCACCGAGCCGACCCGCGGAGGGGTCGCCCGTCGTGCGGAACATCGCAGCCATCAGCAGCGAACCGTACCACTACCAGGGGCGATATGTCGGAGGCGTGACCGGTGGGGCAGCTGTGAATTTTGTTAACTAGCGTGATTCTCCGCCGCGCAGGGGTAGCTGCACCGGCTCGGCTTCGGGTGTTCCCAGCGTCGAGGCCAGCCAGGGCAGCGCCGCGGCGAACGCCTGCGCGGCGAACGGCCAGTCGTGTCTGCCCGGCTGGCTGACCACGGCGCAGGTGACGCCGTTGGCGCTGGCGGCGGCGCACAACGCGTGGGCGGCGGCGTCCTGGCCCTCCGGGTTGGCCGCGGGGTCGGTCGCGGGAGCGCCGGCGGTGCTGTTTGCTTCCTGCGCCACATTGCGCGGCTCCGACGACCCCGGGACGTCGAACCAGCCCGACAGCCCCGTGTAGCGACCATGCCGCGCGATCACCGTGAGCGGATCGAACGCGGCCCAGGCGGTGTGGTTGCCGCCGAACAGCTTGGCGACCGTCTGGTCCTTGGGGCCGACGTTGGGGCTGCGGTCACCGGCGATGTCGACGAACGCGCTGAACAGCTCCGGATGCATGACGGCCAGGTCAACCGCGCAGGTCCCGCCCATCGACCATCCCGCGACGCCCCAGCTGGCACGGTCGGCCCTGACGCCGAAGTTCGACACGACGAACGGCACGACATCCTTGGTCAGGTGGTCGGCGGCGTTACCCCGGCTGCCATTGACGCACTCGGTGTCGTTGTCGAACGAGCCGGTGGGATCGACGAACACCAGCACCGGGGAGAACCCGTGGTGGGCGGCGGCGAAGTTGTCGATCGCGGTGAAGGCCCCGCCGGGGCCCAGCCAGTCGCCGGGGGTGTTGAAGGCGGAGCCGATCATCATGACCGCGGGCAGCCGAGGCGGCGGATTGCTGTTGAACCACGCGGGAGGCAGATAGACCAATTCCCGGCGGTGGGGGAAGTGCGAGGCGTTGTCGTCGATGTTCACCGGCACCACCACGCCCTTGCTGGGCCTGGTGCCGGCGACCTGCATCTCGGTCACCCGCAGCCGGTCGACCTCGTTGGGCAACGGGCCCGATGTGAGCTGATTCCACGCGGCCAAGACGGTGGGGAAGTAGCCCACCCACCCGTTCAGGGCCAGCCCCGCGCACAGCACGCACAGGGGTACGGACAGCACCGCCAGCGCCCGGCGCCACCAGCGCGCGCCCGGCCAGCCCACCAACACGACCGCGGCGGCCAGGCCGGTCAGCGCGATCCAGACCCACAGCGCCGTCGGCGCCGGGTCGCCGGCCACGCCGAGCGATGTGATGTACCAGTAGGCGAGCGCGGTCACCGCGACGGCGGCGATCAGGGCCACCGGCAGCACCCGCTTGAGCCAGGGCCGCGCACGCCACTGGATCGCGATGATCAGCAGCAGCAAAGTCAGGGCCTGCACGGCCAGTGGGAGCCAGCCGTGCAGCAAGGACAGTCGTCCGAAGAATTGGTCCAACGGTCGTTGCCTTTGCTGAGTCGATCGCTGCGCGGGGCGACCCCTGGTCTTTTCGAACGCGGTGGGTCGCAGACAACTATCCCACACCGGCCCCACCCGTCCGGCCGCCGTCGCGGCGGTGGGCGTGGCGTTCTAGGCGTTCGTCACGC
This sequence comes from Mycobacterium europaeum, assembly GCF_034555895.2. Taxonomy (NCBI): domain Bacteria; kingdom Bacillati; phylum Actinomycetota; class Actinomycetes; order Mycobacteriales; family Mycobacteriaceae; genus Mycobacterium; species Mycobacterium europaeum. The sequence goes on along the minus strand of NZ_CP157315.1, from coordinate 4,633,898 downwards.
TGGTGAACGAGCGCAGCCGCAGGCTGTTGGCGACGACGAAGACGCTGGAAAACGCCATGGCCGCGCCCGCGAGCATCGGGTTCAGCAGGCCGAGCGCGGCAAGCGGGATCGCGGCGATGTTGTAGCCGAAGGCCCAGAACAGGTTGGCCTTGATGGTGGTCAGTGTCCGCCGGGACAACCGGATGGCATCCACGGCGGCGCGCAGGTCGCCGCGCGCGACCGTGAGGTCGGCGGCCTGGATCGCGACGTCGGTGCCGGTGCCCATGGCCACCCCGAGGTCTGCGGTCGCCAGCGCCGCGGCGTCGTTGACGCCGTCGCCGACCATCGCCACGACCTTGCCCTCGGACTGCAGCCGCTTGACGGCGGCGACCTTGTCGGCGGGCATCGTGTCGGAGATGACCTGTCCGATGCCGACCTGGTCGGCGATCCGGTTGGCGACGGTGCCGTTGTCGCCGGTCAGCAGGATCGGGGTGAGGCCAAGCCGCTTGAACTGCCGAACCGCTTCGGCACTGGTGGGCTTGACGGTGTCGGCGACGACCAGGACCCCGCGGGCGTGGCCGTCCCAGCCGACGGCGACCGCCGTCTTGCCCTCGTCCTCGGCTCGCGCCTTGCCCGCCGACAACGCGGCGTCCAGGGGCTGACCCCAGTCGGCCAGCAGGCCGGCGCGCCCGACCACGACGCTGTGGCCGTCGACGACGCCCCGCACCCCGCTGCCCTCCACGCTGGCAAACCCTTCGGGCGCGGGCAGGGCGCGCAGCTCGGCTTTGGCGGCCCGGGCGATGGCCTGGGCGATGGGATGTTCGGAGGCGTCCTCGAGCGCCCCGGCGTAACGAAGGAGCGTCTCGCGGTCGGTGCCCGGCCCGCTGATCACGTCGACCAGGGTCATCTTGCCGGTGGTGACCGTGCCGGTCTTGTCGAGCACGATGGTGTCGACCTTGCGGGTGGACTCCAGCACCTCGGGCCCTTTGATCAGCACGCCGAGCTGAGCGGCGCGGCCCGTGCCGACGAGCAGGGCGGTCGGGGTGGCCAGGCCCAGCGCGCAGGGGCAGGCGATGATGAGCACCGCGACGGCCGCGGTCAGGGCCGCCGTGGCGGGTGAGCCCAACGCGAGCCAGGCGCCGAGCGTCGCCAGCGCGATACCGATGACCACGGGAACGAACACGCCGGAGATGCGGTCGGCCAGCCGCTGCACCTCGGCCTTGCCCGACTGGGCCTCCTCGACCAGCTTGGCCATGTGCGCGAGCTGGGTGTCGTCGCCGACCCGGGTGGCCCGCACGACGAGCCGCCCGTGGGCGTTGACGGTGGCGCCCGTGACGGCGTCGCCCGCGCCGACCTCGACGGGGACGGATTCGCCGGTGAGCATGGAGGCGTCCACCGCCGAGGAACCCGAGAGCACGATTCCGTCGGTGGCGATCTTCTCCCCGGGCCGCACCACGAACTGGTCCCCGACCGCGAGACGGTCCACGGGGATGCGGGTCTCGGCGCCGTCGCGCAGCACCGCCACGTCCTTGGCTCCCAGCTCCAGCAGGGCGCGCAGCGCGGCGCCCGCCGTCCGCTTGGAGCGCTGCTCGAAGTACCGCCCGGCCAGCACGAACAGGGTCACGCCCGCGGCGACTTCCAGGTAGATGTTGTGCCCGCCATCGGCGGCCCGGGCGGTGAGCTCAAAGCCGTCGCGCATGCCCGGCTCTCCCGCCGTGCCCAGGAACAGCGCATACAGCGACCACAGGAACGCCGACAGCGTCCCGATCGAGACGAGCGTGTCCATGGTGGCGGCGCCGTGTCGGAGGTTGGCCCAGGCCGCGGCGTGGAAGGGGCGGCCGCCCCACACGACGACCGGTGCGGCCAAAGCCAGCGACGCCCATTGCCAATAGCGGAACTGCAGGCCCGGGATCATCGCCATGGCGATCACCGGGCCGGCGAGCACTGTCACGGTGATCAGGCGGGTGCGCAGCGCGCCCAGTTCGGGGTCCGCGGCCTTGCCGGGGGCGGGTTCGTCCCGCCGTTGCGGCAGGGCCGCGGTGTAACCGGCTTGTTCGACGGCGGAGATCAACAGCTGCGGGTCATACCCCGACGGGACGGTGAGCGCGGCCTTCTCGGTGGCGTAGTTGACGGTCGCGGCGACACCGTCGAGCCTGTTCAGCTTCTTCTCGATCCGGGCGGCGCACGATGCGCACGTCATTCCCGCGATCTCGAGCTCGAGATGGTTCACCGGCGCCGCGCTCATGCCACCGACACGGCCTCGTAGCCCGCCTCGTCGACGGCGCCGAGGATCGCCGTCGCGTCGATGGGGACGGAACTCGTCACCACCAGCCTGCCCGTGTCGGCGCTGACGTCGACGTGCTCCACCCCCGTGATGCGACCGACCTCGTCCTTGACCGCCGCCTCGCAGTGGGCGCAGGTCATCCCGTCCACGCGGTATTCGCTGGTGACCATCGTCTTCCTTCCTCATACCCGGGTGGGGTATACGTCGATGCAACGTGCGCATCCCCCCGCGATATTCCCCCGCAGAGCCGTCGGGGCACACGGGCGTCAGGGAAAAGATCCGGGCCCGACCCAGGCGACGAGGGCACCACCATTGTGCCTGGTCGACCGTGTCGAACGCGCGGCCGGGATCGGTCCGGCCCGGGATCAGACGTAGCCCACGCCGATGTCGACCGAAACCTGGCTGGCCGTGACCAACCGGGACTGGTCGGAGGCGAGCCAGGCGACGGCGTCGGCGATGTCCTCCGGCTGCGCAATCCCCTCGGGCAGCAGCGGCTTGTGCAGGCCGCGCAGATGCGGGTACGTGTCGGCCGCCGCCTGCAGCGCCTCGCGCATCCGGCCGGTGCCCATCGGCGTCGCGACCGCTCCGGGGTTGAGGCTGTTGACGCGGATGTTGTGCCGGCCCAGCTCGGCGGCGAACGCGCGCGCCATCCCGACGACGGCGTGCTTGCTGGCCGTGTAGTGGACCATGAACGACTGCATGTTGATGCCGGCGGCCGACCCGATCAGGATGATCGATCCGCCGCGGCCGCCGTCGATGATGTGCGGGGCGCCCGCCATCACCGTGTTCCAGGTGCCGGTCACGTTGGTTTCGATGGTGTCGCGAAACGCCTCGGCCGTGATCTGGTCCCAGGGCGCGGGGCTGCAGATTCCCGCGTTGGCCACGATGATGTCGAGGCGGCCCAGCTCGCCGACCGCCCGAGCGACGGCGCCTTTGAGCGCGTCCAGATCGCGGATGTCGACGGCCGCGGTGACGACCCGCTTGCCCTGGGCGCCGACCAGCCGCGCCGTCTCGGTCAGATCGTCGGGGGCGGGCGAATCGTAAGGGACGCTCGGCGGCAACGGCCCGGCGATGTCGACCGCGATGATGTCGGCGCCCTCGGCGGCCAGGCGTACGGCGTGCGCCCGACCCTGCCCCCGCGCCGCGCCGGTGATCAGCGCCACCTTTCCCGGCAAAGACTGGGCCATCGGCTGTTGACGTCCTTTCTGATCACCCCGGCGAAGCGTAGCGTCGAATGCGCTTTGCCGGCCCATCGGAGGGAACCATCGTGGATGTGACCGTTGTCGACGCGGGGCCGCGGCAGGTGTGCCGGTCGGTCGAAGTGGCCGCGCCGGTCGCCGAGCTGTATGCGATGGCCGCCGATCCGCGGCGGCACAGCGAACTCGACGGTTCGGGGACGGTGCGTGACAACATCAAGGCGCCGCCGGAATTGGTTGTCGGATCCAAGTTTTCGACGAACATGAGGATGTATGGCCTGCCGTACCGCATCACCAGCACGGTGACCGCCCTGAAACCGAACGAACTGGTGGAATGGCGTCATCCGGTGGGTCACCGGTGGCGATGGGAGTTCGAGTCGCTGTCACCGGCCCGGACGCGGGTCACCGAGACGTTCGACTATCGCGACGCCGGTGCGATCAAGAACGCGCTGAATTACTACGCCCTGATCGGCGCCACGAAGGCCAACGCCGCGGGTATCGAGGCGACGCTGGCCCGGTTGCGGGATCGTTACGCCGGCTGAAGCCGCGAGGCGCCTCACCGCATGCCGAGGCGTCTGAGGTGTTCGATCATCGTGTCGACCGCGGCTTCCAGTGGCGCGGTGTCGCGACGTACCTGGCTGAGCAGCAACCCACCCTGAATGCCGGCGAGCATGGCCAATGCGACGCGCTCGATGTCGGTTCCGTCGGCCAACTCGCCGCGCGCGGCGATTGCGGCCAGGCCGTCGTGAATCATGTTCTCCCACTGGGCGAATGACCGGGCGAGCTGGGCACGTGCGACGGGATCCGCTTCGGAGAGCTCGTTGGCCATCGAGCCGATCGGGCAGCCGCCCGCGCAGCCCAGGCTCTGCACCAGGTTCACCATGATGTCGCGCCACCGGCGCAGGTCCTCGATGCTTTCGATGCGGTCGAGACCCAGGTGCTGCACGTCGAGCACGCGGTCGGTCTGGAAGTCGATGACGGCGGCCACCAGGTCGCTCTTGTCGGCGAAATAGTGGTACATCTGCGAGGTGCTGACGGCCGCGGCTTCCTGGATGTCCTCGATGGTCGTGCGCGCGACACCGCGCTGCAGCATCAACTCCGACGCGGCGGCCACGATGCGCGCGCGGGTTGCGCGGCCCTTCGCCGTCAGTCTGTCGTGCGGGACCGGCGCCATGGAGCCCCTTTCCGTGGAGTGATTCCACGCAATCTACTCGTTTTGGAGTTGACACTCCATTTTGCGTTCAGCATGCTGACCGCAAACGTCTACTAATCGGTGCCGGAAGTCGTTGTGCGCCACGCCGGCACGCTGCGAAGGGTGAGGACCTCATGACCAGTACCGCCGACACCAATCACGTGACGATCGCCGAGCGGGTCGCGCGATTCCAGCAGGAGATGGCGGGCCAGCTGCCGCAAGACGTTGCGGACGCCTTCGGTGCCGAGCAGGCGCGGCTACGGGACGGTGGCGTGCCGTCCGGCGTCGCCGCGCCCGGTACCCCGATGCCTGACGGGCAGTTCCTTGACGTGCACGGCCAACCCACCAACCTGGCCCGAAGCGTCGGTGGACGCAGTGCGGTGGTTGTGCTTTACCGCGGCGCATGGTGCCCGTACTGCAACCTGGCGCTGCGCGCCTACCAGGAGCAATTGGTGCCGGTGCTGGCGCAGCGCGATGTCGCTCTGGTGGCCATCAGCCCGCAAAAGCCTGACGGCTCATTGTCGTCGCAGGAGATGAACGCGTTGAGCTTCACCGTGCTGTCCGACCCGGGCAATCACGTCGCGGCGGGGCTGGGCGTCCTCACCGCACCGTCCGACGACGCCCGGGCCGCTCAGCGCAGCCTTGGCCTGGAGCTCCGGGAAGCCAATGCCGACGGGACGCACGGGTTGCCGATGCCGACCGTGACGATCGTCGACAGCGCCGGGACCGTCCGGTGGATCGACGTTCATCCCGACTACACCACCCGCACCGAGGTCGCCGACATCATCGAGGCCCTGGACCGCCTCGAGTGAACCTGGGGCTGCGGCCGCCGCCCAACTTCGCCGCCTTCCCGTGCTCTCGGCGAAGCCCGGTCGATTCCCGCTCACGGACCCGGCGCCGATCGGGCTCACCATTGTGGGCTCCGCGCGATTCCCTTGCGGCGGTGAAGGTCACAGGTGGGGAAGAACCTCGTCCGTCAGCAACTGCAGGCTTGCCCACGCCGCGTCGATCGGCAGGCCACCGATGAGTGGGTTCATCACGACCTCCTTTCTCCCGGCGCGGATTTGATCGACCAGCTGGCCGGGGGTGAGGATCTCGACATGGTTGAGCCGGCGCAGGTCCTCGATCGACGTGGCGGCGGCTTCGTTGGGCCGCGGAACCCCGGCGCGCTTCCAGCCGCTGTACTCGGCGGCTTCGTTCATGATGAAAGGGCCGTAACACGACCAGGCTTCGTCGGGGTCCGCGTGTAGCAGCGTCACCCTGCTGCCGCTCTCGGGGCGATAGACGAAACCCGTCTTACCGTGGTTGCGCAACTCCCGCTCATAGACCGCTTCCACCTCGGGCATGGCCATCGGTGGTGAGAAGGGAAGCCCGAAGCGGGCCGCACGCCGGGCCGCCGCTGCACTCATGCCGCCGACAAAGAACACCGGATGGGGACGGGTGTGCGGCTTCGGCGTGACGTCGATCAGCACCCCGCCATGACGGAAGGGTTGATCGCCCCACGCCTTGAGCAAGACCGTCAAGCAGCGGTCCATCAACTCCGCCCGTCGCGCCCACTCCTTGCCCGCGGCGTGATATTCCTCGGGCCGGTAACCCATGCCGGCCACGAAACTGAAACGGCCCTCGCTGATGTTGTCCAGCACGGCGATGTCCTCGGCCAACCGGATCGGTTCATAGAGCGGGACGATCAGGGCGTTGATGCTGATGCGCACGGTGCGGGTGCGTCCGGCGATGGCGGCCGCCAAAACCAGCGGCGACGGAAGCCAACTTGTGGCCGCCAGGTGATGTTCTTCCGCGCTGATCGCGGTGAGTCCGCGTTCGTCGGCGAACTGGGCCATGTCCAGCGCCGCCCGGTAGCGGTCGGCCTGGCGCGCCGTCGGATCGGCGATGTTGGTCATGTTCAGCCGCAGCGCGGTGAGCAGGCTCATCGCCGGACACCGGCCGCGTGCCCGAAAATCGTCCCCCTGATCAAGTCCTTGGCCGAGGCGAGTGTGGCCGTGTAAGCCTGCGGGCCCAGGCTCGCCGCCCGCTCCGTCAGCCCGCGAGTCAGCGCGTAGATCGCGTCGGCCGCGGCGCGCGCGTCCGTGTCGGCGGGCAGGGCGCCGCGGGCCTTGGCGTCGGCCAGGACCTCGGCCACGGTGTCGCGCAAGGCTTTCGGCCCGGGATACATCGGCCGGCCGCGGCCGGGGTGCTGGTTGCTCTCCGCACGGACCGCGCGATCGAAGGCGGCCAGGTGGGGATGCTCGCGCATCAGCCGGCTCGCCTCGTCCAGCACCGCCGCCAGGCGATCGGCGACGTCGCCGGACTCCGCGGCGGCGGCCCGCAGCCGCGGCGCCGCTATCCGCTCGATGTCTTCGACGGCGGCGTCCAGCAATTCGGACTTGTTCGGAAAGTAGTGGTACAAGCTGCCGCTGGTCATCTCGGCGGCCCGGGCGATCTCGCGAATCGTGGTGCGCGAGTAGCCCTTCTCGGCCACGCATCGCATCGCCGCGGTGATGATGCGGGCCCGCGTCTGTTCGCCGTCGGCGCCCACCGGCCGACCCAATTGCGGTGGCGTGACGCTCATGCGGCGGGCGGCCCGCCGCAACTCCGTCCATCACGCACTGCACACCTCCGCGGCGAAGCCGGAATTAATCGATCACTCGATTATATTCGACCGTGTCGGGCACCGGGAACCGGCGGACGGGGACGCGCGAGTGGGCACAGCACGGTGACGCGGGCGCCACGGGGGCGCCCGGTCGGCGCCAGCGGCGAGGAGACGCGACAGCGGATCATCGTGGCCACCATGCGCTGTGTGGCCGAGGTGGGGTACGCGCGCGCCACCATCCGTGAGATCGCCCGCACCGCGAACGTCACCAGCGCCAGCCTCTACAACTACTTTCCGAACAAGGCGGAGCTGATCGACGCCGCGATCGCCGCCCGCACGGACGTCGCGCTGCCGCGGTTGCGCGCGGCCGCCGCGCGCCCGGGGCCCGCCGTCGACCGGATCGAGGCGGTGCTCGACGAATCCGGCCGGCTGATGCGCGAGTATCCCGACCTCGCCGCCTTCGAGTGGGTGATCCGCGCCGAAGGCGCCGTCGCCCGCGACTCGCGGCTCGCGGCCGACTTTCAGGTGTTCCGCGAGCTCATCGAGGGCGTCGTCGACGATGCCTACCGCCGGGGCGAACTCGCGCACCGGGCCGACCGGAACGGCATCGTCGAGGCCGTCTACGCGCTCATCTACGGGTTGACGGAACTGGCGGCCACGTCGCCGCCGCGCGACTATCACGCCGCGCTGGACGCGGCCAAGAAATTGATCCGGGGAACGCTGCTCGGCCCGGCGCCGGCGGTAGCCACGGGCAGCCGCCGCGGTACTCCGCCGGGCCCTTGATGTGATCAAGCGATTGATTATATAGTCGGGCGCACGAGAGGACCGTGTCCGTGACTGAAACCGTTGGCGTGACGTTCGACGTCGACGCACTGCGACGCAAGTACGCCGAAGAGCGCGCGCGCCGTCTGCGCCCGGACGGCATCGCGCAGTACGTGGAGATGACGGGTGCCTTCGCCCACTTCGCCGAAGACCCTTGGACCGACGGAACTTTCGACCGTGAGCCGCTGACCGACGAGGTCGACGTCGCGATCATCGGCGCCGGCTTCGGCGGGCTGCTGACGGGGGTGCGCCTGCGTCAGCTCGGTGTCGACAGTGTGCGGCTGATCGACCGGGCGGCCGATGTGGGGGGCACGTGGTACTGGAACCGGTACCCGGGGATCGCCTGCGACGTCGAGTCCTACGTCTACATGCCGCTGCTGGAGGAACTGGGCTACATCCCGACCGAGAAGTACGCCAAGGGGGCGGAGATCTTCGCCCATTGCCAGCGCATCGCCCGGCACTACGACCTCTACCGCGACGCCTGCCTGCGCACCGAAGTACACGAGATACGTTGGCAGGCGGAAGAATCGCGCTGGATCATCCGCACCAACCGCGGCGATGAGATGCGGGCCCGGTTCGTGTCCATGGCCAACGGCTATCAGGCCAAACCCAAGCTGCCCGGGATCGAGGGCCTCGGCACGTTTCGCGGCCACGCCTTCCACACCAGCCGGTGGGACTACGCCTACACCGGGGCGAACCTGGAGAACCTGGCCGACAAGCGCGTCGGCATCATCGGTACCGGGGCCACCGCGATCCAGTGCGTCCCGCACCTCGCCCGGGCGACGCGGCGGCTCTACGTCTTCCAGCGCACGCCGTCATCGGTGGACGTGCGGGCCAACCGAGCCACCGATCCCCACTGGGCCAGCGCGTTACGGCCGGGCTGGCAGCGCAGGCGCATCGAGAACTTCCAGATCCTGACCGCCGGCGGCCAGGCCGACGAAGACCTGGTCGACGACGCCTGGACGAGCATCACGCGCAAGCTTCCGGTGATGCGCCACGACGGTGACGGCGCCGTGGACCCGGCGCAACGCGGCCGAGACATCGAGATCGCGGACTTCGCCAAGATGGAGGAGATCCGGGCGCGCGTCGCGGGCATCGTCACCGATCCGGCCACCGCGGAGGCCCTCAAGCCGTGGTACGGGTACTTCTGCAAACGACCCTGCTTCCACGACGACTACCTGCAGACGTTCAACCGCGACAACGTCACCCTGGTCGACACCCGCGGTCGCGGCGTTCAGCGCATCACCGAGTCGGGTGTGATGGTCGACGGCGTGCCTTACGAACTCGACTGCCTCATCTTCGCAACGGGTTTCGAGGTCGGCACCGACTACTGCCGTCGCACCGGTTTCGAGCTGATCGGCCGCGACGGGGTGTCACTGACCGAACACTGGGGCGACGGGGTGCGCACGTTTCAGGGGCTGTGCACGACGAAGTTCCCGAACTGCTTCATCGAGAGCATCGCCCAGGCGGGCCTGACGGTGAACTTTCCCTACCTGCTCGACGTGCAGGCGACCCACGCCGCCTGGATCATCGCCTGGGCGCTCGGGCACGGTGTCGGCGAAGTCGAGGCCGCCCCCGCCGCCGAATCAGCCTGGGTCGACACGGTGATCGCCCGGTCGGCCGCCAGCGCCGAACGCGCCGAGACGTGCACCCCCGGCTACTACAACCGGGAGGGGAAGGCGGACAACAAGACTCGGCAGGGCAGCTTCTTCTTCGGCGCACCCACGGAGTACGCCGACCTGTTGCGCGAATGGCGGGCCGGCGGTGGCCTGGAGGGCTACCTGATTCGCGGCGGCGAGGCCGGGCCGTGACCAGCCGGCAGGCCCGGTGGCGCTACGGTGTCGGCCGGTTGCGGGCCGCGACCCGCCGCGGGCGCCCACCCAGGGTGGCGATCGTCGGGGCGGGTTTCGGTGGGCTGGCCGCCGCCGTGGCGCTGCGCCGGGCCGGCATCGACGACCTGGTGATCATCGAGGCCGGCGACGGGGTCGGCGGCACCTGGCGGCGCAACACCTATCCCGGTGCGGCGTGCGACATCCAGAGCCACCTCTACTCGTTCTCGTTCGCGCCCAACAAATCCTGGAGCCGCACCTATGCGCGGCAGCCCGAGATCCTGGCCTATCTGGAGTCGGTCGCCGACGAGTTCGACCTGCGCCGGCACCTGGTGCTGGGCACCCGGGTGCGTTCGGTCGGGTGGAACGGCGCGGCGTGGGACTGCCGGCTGGACCGGGCGGGCAGCGAATCCACCCTGACCGTCGACGTCGTCGTGTGCGCCGTCGGATTGTTCGGCTCCCCAAGGCTTCCCGACATTCCGGGCCTGACCGACTTCACCGGCACGCTCATGCACACCGCGCAGTGGGATCACCGGGTCGACCTGGCGGGCAAGCGGGTGGCCGTCATCGGCACCGGTGCCAGCGGCGTGCAGGTCGTGCCCGAACTGGCCGAGGTCGCCGGTCGGGTGAGCGTCTTCCAGCGCACGCCGCCGTGGATGGTGCCCAAGGATGACCGTCCCTACAGCGCGAGCGAATTGGCCCGGTTCCGGCGCGACCCGCTGGCCGTGCGGCGCACCCGCTGGCAGATCTGGAAATTCCAGCACGACAACACCGCAACCTTCGCCGACGACCCCGTCATCAACGCGCGCACGCACGTTGCGACGTCGTTTCTGGAGCGCACCGTGGCCGACGAGCGGCTGCGGCGGGCGTTGACGCCCGACTACCCGTTCCGCTGCAAGCGGGTGTTGCTGGGCGACGAGTTCTACCGAGCGCTGCAGCGCGACAACGTCGAGCTGGTCACCGACCCCGTCGAGCGGATCGCCGGATCGTCGGTGCTCACCTCGGCCGGACGCGCGGTCGACGTCGACGCGATCGTGCTGGCCACCGGGTTCGAGACGTCGCGCTATCTGTCGGGCATCGAGGTCATCGGCCTCGGGGGACGCCGGCTGCACGAGCGGTGGGGCGAGGACCCGAGCGCGTACCTGGGCGTCGCGGTCAGCGGGTTCCCGAATTTCTTCATGCTGTATGGCCCCAACACCAACCAGGGCGGGAACTCGATCGTCTACATCCTGGAGGCGGGCGCGCGGCTCGTCGCCAGCGCGGTCAGCCGGGTGGCCCGCAGGGGTGGCTACCTCGACGTCCGCCCTGAGGCCGAAAAGCGCTACAACGACCGGCTTTCCGCCGACCTGGAGCGCACCATCTGGACCCGGTGCGACAGCTACTTCCGCTCGCCCTCCGGCCGCATCGTCACCCAGTGGCCGTACACCGAGCTGGAGTACGCCCGACGTACCTGGCGGCTGCGGCCGCGGGACTGGCTACTGGCCGAGCCCGAAGTCGATGACGCCGCGGATCAGGCGGCCGGCGGCCAGGTCGGCGTAGGCGTCGTTGATGTCGTCGAGCCGGTAGCGCTTGGTGATCATCTCGTCCAGGAGTAGCTGACCCGACTCGTACAACGTGGCCAGCAGCGCGATGTCGCTCTTGGGGTTGCACGACCCGAAGACCGTGCCGCACAGCGTCTTGTTCATCAGGATGAAGTCCTGCAGCGCGACGGCGACGGAACCCAACCCGGGCGACGGCAGCCCGGTCAGCACACAGGTTCCGCCCTTTCGGGTGAGTGCCAGCGCGGCCCCGACGTCGGCCTCGCCGATCATGGCGGGGGAGACCACGACCGCGTCCGCCATCACTCCGCGGGTCAGGTCGCGGACCAGCCCGAGCGCGTCCGAGGCCGTCGCCGCGGTGTGGGTGGCGCCGAACGCGACGGCCGAGGTTCGCTTGAAGTCGCTGACGTCCACCGCCACGATCCGGGCCGCCCCGTTGATGCGTGCGCCCTGGACGGCCGCGGTGCCGATTCCGCCGGTGCCGATCACCACCACGGTGTCACCGCCGCGCACGCCGGCGCGCCGGGCGGCAGACCCATACCCGGTCGGTGCCGCGCAGGCCAGCAGGGCGGCCGGAACCAGCGGAAAGCCCGGGTCGATCTTCACCAGCGAATTAGCCGCCACCACAGTGTGTTCGGCGAACGCACCGATCTTGGACACGTGGCCGAGGCTTCGCCCGTCGACGGTGTGATGGCGAAACGTGCCGTCCGTCGGCATGCCCGGCGCCAACGTCCCCGACCCCGTGTCGCAGAGGTATTCCATCCCCGAGGCACACCACCGGCACTGGCCGCAGACCGCCACGAAGGAGGTCACCACATGGTCGCCCGGCGTGAACCCGGCGACGCCCGGCCCGACGTCGACCACCACGCCGGAGCCCTCGTGCCCACCGATCGTCGGTGACATGGCGGGTAATCCCAGGGCGCGCAACGTTTCCGGCGGCGCGGCCAGCTTTCCCTGCCGGATGTGTTCGTCGGAGTGGCAGAGCCCGGTGGCGGCCAGCCGCACCATGACCTCGCCAGCCTTCGGCGGATCCAGCTCGAACTCTTCGACGGACCACGGGTGGCCGTACTCGTAGAGGATGGCCGCACGGCTTCGCATCGACCCCTGCCGCCTTTCTGCCGTCGCGATCAGCCCGCGGCGGCCGCCCTGGCCCGCTCGGTCATCGAGGCGATCACCCCACCGTCGTTGAGGATGTCGGTGCCGGTGAGGTAACCCGCCTTGTCGCTGGCGCAGAACGCGAGCAGGTCGGCCATCTCCTCGGGCCTGCCCCACCGCGGGACCGCGGCGTTGGTGACCATCGCGCCGGCGCCGGCCTGTTCCTCGAGCCGGCCCATCTCGGTGTCGATGGAGCCCGGGGACACCGAGACGATGCGCAGTCCGCGCGCGTTGAACCTCTCCGCCTGCGACTGGCTGTACCACTTCACGAAGCTCTTGCTGACGGCGTAGGCGAAGCCGGACTGCGCCTCCTCGGGCACGATGGCGCAGGTCGTCATCATGGCTTCCAGGAACTCGTCGGCGTCGCGCAGCGCCAGCGGAAATTGTTCCACCGGAACCATTTCCGCCGGGAGCAGGTGGGCGGCCATCGACGCCACGTTGACGATCGCCGCGCCCTCGCCGGCCACCGCGTAGAACGCCTCGTCGACGTTGAGGGTGCCGAGCGCGTTGGTCCGCATGACGTAGTCGGCCGCGCCCATGCTCGGGCTCACGCCCGCGGTATGGATGACCGAGGCGAGCGTCCCGAGACTGCCCGCGGTGTCGAACAGGTCCGCGACCGCCTGTCGATCGGTGACGTCACAGTGGACGGCCGTGGGAGTCATTCCGAGTTCGTCGAGGGCCGCGGCCGCGGCCGCGAGCCGGTCCCGCCTGACGTCGCAGAGCACCACGGTGTGGTCGCGGCCGACCACTTTGGCCGTGGCCAGACCCATGCCGCCCGCGCCGCCCGTGATCACCGACACTCGATTCATATCTGGACCGTATACGGCCGCCGGCGGCCCGCGGCTAGGGGTCCGGCACCGGATGGTGGGGGTGACCGCTGTGGCGAATCGCCGTCCCGAAGAACGGCGCCCTGAGGGTGGCGGCCAGGTGGCGGCGGTGGCGGATCAGCGCGACGACGGCCACGGCGGTGTAGACGCCGCAGAGCAGCAGCCGGCCATGGGTCGAAGCGATGGGGAACTGCACGACGAACAGCCCCAGCAGCGTGCCCGCCGCGGCGCGGTGGAACCGCAGCGCCAACAGCAGCGCCACCCCCATCATGGTCTGGGTGGCCGTGAGCAACACTTCCTCCACCTGACGCTGGTCGAGCTCCAGGGAGAATCCGCCGCCGCCGAGCAGGTGGGCGACCGGCAGCGACCCGATCAGCAGCGTCCACTGGTTGACCTTGGACGAGATCAGGGTGGCGATGGCCGCCGTGCCCTTGCCCCGGGCGGCGAAGATGGTGGCGACGATGAACTCCGGGGCTTCCGAAGCGAGCGGGGCGAGCCATTGAACGAGCAGGAAGCGGTCGATGCTGAGCTCGGCGCCCGCGGCCACGAGGTTGTCGGCGAACGGCTTGGCGCACAGCAGGATCACGGCGCCGGAGGCCAGGAAGAGGCCGACGACGACGATGCGCCGCCCGCGGTCGGGCAGCTCCCCCAGGGCGGCGGCGGTCCCGATCAGGTCGGGCTCCGCCACATCGCCGTGGCTGACTTTGTAGAGGTAGAACCCGAACCAGGCCAACAACGCCAAGCCCAGGCCGAAGTGGATCTGGCCGCTCGCCGGTGCCGCGAACGCGATGAGGCCGGCGATCAGCAGGAATCCGAGTTCGACCCGATTGGTCGGTTGAAGCGCCAGGCCGGTGGCCGTCCTGTCACCGGCCTTGCGTGCCACCACGATGCTGACCAGCACGACGACGGGCCAACCTAGACCCATCAGCAGCCGGTTGGACCCGGTCATGTTCGCGGCGGCGTATTGCGTGTAGTCCCCGTTGTGGCCGGACACGTACGCGTAATAGAGGTCGACGGCGTACTCGGGCAGCACCGCGATCAGTGCCAGCACCGCCGTCGCCATCCCGCCGGAGACATCGATCTGCGCGGCTTCGGCCGCCCACGCCAGCAGGAAGCTGGCCGAGACCACCGCGGCCCCGAAGATGAGGAGGGCGACGACCGGGTCGGGGTGCAGCCCCGCGATGCGGACCACCAGCGCCGGTGCGACGAACGCCGTGGTGATCAGCCCCGAACGCGTCAGGGTGCGACGCCGGCCGCGTTCTGCCGTGGAAATCGTGGCGGGCCTGTCTGGGGCGAGCATCGTCATCCTTCGATACGGAGGGGTGGCGACTGTAGCGGCGTAGTGAGGTTAGGTTTGCCATGCCGAACCGCCTACCAAAGCTACCCGCGCAGCCCGCCCCCAGCAACGCGTTCGACGGCTGGAGCCGGCCCGGCGCCGGTAATCATCTTTGCTGGCCAGAGGGGCGCTGCAGAAAAGTTTGGCTCCCCCGATTCCGAAGTTTGGCAAACCTTCCTGGGCAAAACCGGGCCCCTATGCAGTACGACGGGTCGCGGGCCGGGAAGGTTCCGCTATTTGTCGGGCCCCATGGCCGCGGCCGCGGCCTGGGCGAACAGTGCGACGGCTTGGTTGCGGGTTAGCGAGGCCAACATCCGTTCGGCGGCGCGCATCGTGTCGCCGACCATCAGGGTCGGTCCGTTCCCCAGGTTCTCGAACGCCTCCGCGATGACATCCGCCACGGCCGCCGCGCCGGGCGGTACCTCGTCGAGCGAGGCGATCTGCCCGCGGCTGTGCTCGAGTTGCCGCAGGGCGGGCGTATCGGTCTTGCCCAGGATGAGGCCCAGGACGTCGACGCCCTTGTCGTGCAGTTCGGCCCACAGCGCCTCGGCGAAGACCATGTCGAACGCCTTCGTCGCGCCGTAGGCCACCATGTTGGGCCCACCGGCCAGGCCGGCGCCCGACCCGAACAGCACGATTCCGCCGTGGCCCCGCTCGACCATGCCGGCGGCGAAGTGGTGGCACAGCTGCATCGGCACCGTGCAGTTGCGTTGCACCATCGCCTCGGCGACTTCGACCGGGTTGGCGAGAAACGGCTCGAAGTTCGGGTCGGCACCCGCGCAGTACGCGAGGAAGCCGACCTCGAGGTCGCCGGTCGCCGCGGCGATCGCCGCCGCCGCGCCCGGTTCGGCGAGATCGATGGCGAGGGTCCGCGTGGACGCCGACGTGTCGCTGCGGATCCCGGCCGCGACGTCGTCGAGGACCGCTTGCCGGCGGGCGATGAGCACGACGTTGACGCCCCGCCCGGCGAGCCCCCGGGCGAACGCCGCGCCCACCCCGTCCGAGGCCCCGGCCACCAGCGCCCACGGCCCGTACTTGGCCGCGAACGTCATTCGGGGCCCCCGACCGTCGTCAGGCGCACCTGGGTGTAGCGGCGGCGGGCGATGCGCCACCCGTCGGACGTGCGCACGATCTCGTCGTCGTAGAAGCCGATCGCGTTGACGCCGGAGTCGTTGTCGGCGGCCATGATGAGTCCGTCGATGTAGGTTCGCGCCGTCGCCTTGTCGCCGTCGACCGTGATCGCGTGGTTGGTCAGGCGGTGCAGGGTGTGCCCCGCCGGGGCGTGCACCTGCTCCATGAAGTCCGTGACGGCGTCGACGCCGGTCCACGACCCGATCACGCCGTAGTCGAGCTCGCAGTCAGCGGTGAACACGGTGCGAAACAGCGGCCAGTCGCGCCGGTCGATCCCGGTGGCGTAGCGCACCAGCAGTTCGCAGATGTCCTGGCGGTCATCACGTTCGGTCATGGCAGGTCTTCACCGCAGCGTGCAAAGCATTTAGCTCTCTCGAATAGTCGATATAGACTCTCGAATGTTCGTCTCACTCTAAAGCGTGCCGCAGGGGAGTCAAGCCATTCGGGGATCGACGTCGGCGCCGACCGCCCGGGTGCTCGACGTGGTCGAGCTCCTGGCCCGGTCCGGGAATGCGCGGCTGCGGTTCTCCGACATCGTGCGCGAGCTCGACCTCACGCAGGCGACGGCACACGCCATCCTCAAGACGCTGTGCGACCGGGGATGGGCGAGCCGCGATCCCGTCGCCAAGACGTTCACCCTCGGGCCCGCGCTGGCGGTCGTTGCGGCGCGGACCGACACCGCCCGGCCGCTCGCGCATGCGGCCCGTTCCGCGGCCCTGCGACTGTCGCGCGAGGTCGGCTACGGATGCTCCGTGGTCGAGCGATTCGGAGATTCGTTGGTGGTCACCGCATTCGAGGGCCGGCCCGCCACCCCACCGTCCGGCATTCCCGGTGATCGCATCCCGTACGCCCCGCCGTTCGGGGTGGCGCTCGCCGCCTGGGACGACGAGGAGGAACAGCGCGCGTGGATCCGCCGCGGTGCCGGCACCAACGCGGATCGCACCCGGCGGCTGGAACGGGTGTTGGAACACACGCGTGAGCGGGGTTTCGACGTCGACTGGACCACGCCCGCGCTGGCCCAGGCCGTGCAAGTGGTCGGCACCTTGGACAGTGATCAGATGCCCACGCCGGTGCGGCACATCGTGGATCAGTTGCTCGACGAGTTCACCACCATCGGGTTTCTCTCCGACGACAACCCCGGTCGCCGCAAGCAGCCCGTGGTGACCATCGCCGCACCCGTTTTCGATGAACGACGCGTCGCCCTGATGGTGGCCGTGCACCCGCTGTGCCCGCTGTCGGCGCGGCAGATCCGGCTCATCGGCAAGCAGTTGACCGACGAAACGGCGGCGATCAGCCTGGCCCCGCCGCGACCGGATACGGTCGGTCGCGCCGTCTAGGCTCCGCCTATGGAACTGCGGCAGTTGCGCTACTTCGTGGCCGTCGCAGAGGAGCTGCACTTCGGCCGCGCCGCGCAACGCGTGCACATCTCCGGACCGGCCCTGTCGCAACAGATCATCGCGATGGAACGCGAGCTGGGCGCCGACTTGTTCGTGCGGGACCGGCGCAGCGTCCGGTTGACCGAGGCCGGACGCACCCTCCTTCCGGACGCCCGCCGGATCCTGTCGCTGGCCGACGACGCCACGGCCCGGCTGCAGCGGGCGGCCGCGCGCAGCACCCCGGTGCGGCTCGGCTACGTCAGCTGGCTGCCCGACGACATCACCACCCTGGTGGGGCGCGCGGCGGACCTGCGGCTCGACGACTGGGTGTTGCCCTCGCACACCCAGGCCGACCGGGTGGCCGAGGGCACCCTCGACATCGCGCTGGCGTGGGTCACCGCCGGCCAGGTCGAGGAGCGCGGCCTGAGCGCGCATCTGCTGCGAACCGAGCCGCTGCACGCGGTCAGTCCCGGCGTCAGCTCGACGGAACCCGTTGCCGCGCAACGTATCAACGTACTCGTCGACGCGGACGAGTCGGCCTGGTCGTCGTGGAATCGATACGCCAGGGAATTCGCCGCCGACACCGGCGCCCGCGTGATCGCCATCGACGACGGCGGCATCACCGGCGACGCGTTCCACGCCCACGTGCGCAGGATCGGAGCGGCCGTGCTCGCGTCGCCGAAGCGCCACACCGCGGCTCTCCCGCCCAGCCTGGGCGAGCGGCCCGTCGCCGAACCGGTGCCGCTGTGGACGTGGTCGCTGCTGCACCGCCGGGACGACGACCGCGCCGGCGTGCGCGGCGCCGTGGACGCGCTGCTCGCGGTCGCGCGTGCCCGCGCCTGGCCGGCGCCTCCCGCCGGGCCGTGGTGGGCGCCGGCCGACGACCCGCACCTGCGGTGAGAAGTCGCATCGACCACTGGTAAGACAGCGGTCCTGGACGGCGGGCCGGCGCTGCGCTTGGGTGAAGGTAGCGCAGCCGGGGAGGCGAAAAGTGATGGCACACAACCATGTCGTGGACGAGCTGGCCGATTTCGTCGTCGACGCCCAACCGGCCGACCTGACCGGCCGGCCGCGCGCGCTGATGAAGCGCAACATCCTCGACAGCATCGCCTGCGCGGTCGGCTCCCTCGACGGGGACCTCGTCGCGACGATCCGCGACCACACCCGCCAGTTCAGCGGCGCCCCCACCGCCACGCTGGTGGGCGGCGGCCGGGCGTCGGTGGACCAGGCCGCGTTCTTCAACGCGGTGCTGGTGCGCTACCCCGATCTGCTCGACACCTATCTGACGGTCGGCGGCCTGTGCCATCCCGCCGACAACTTCGGCGCGGTGCTGGCCGTGGCCGAGCACACGGGCGCCGGCGGAGCCGACTTCCTGTTGGCGCTGGCAGTCGCCTACGAGGTGCAATGCCGGTTCAGTTCCCAGGTTCCCGTGATGGCGCGGGGGCTCAACCACGCCCTGCAGCTGTCGATGTCGGTGGCGGCCGGCACGGCGAAACTGCTCGGGCTGAGCGTGGAGGAAACCGCCAACACCATCGCGGCCGCCGCGACCGACAACGTATCGCTGGCGGCGGTGCACGCCGAACCGGTCTCGAACTGGAAGGGCATCTCGCCGGCCATCACCGGGATGCGCGCCGTCTATGCGGCCATGCTGGCCGCCCGCGGCGTCACCGGGCCCAAGTCGTTGTTCGAGGGTCCCCACGGCCTGGTGCAGTTGTTCGACCAGCCCATCGACCTGGCGACCCACGACCGGCGGCTCACCTGCGTGGAACAGACCTACCTCAAGCAGTACTGCTCCCTCATCCACGGGCAGGTGGTCATCGATGCGGTCTTGGCCCTGCGCACCGAAAACGACCTGCGTGGTGCGGACATCGCGCGGGTGACCCTCGAGGTCTTCCAGGGGGCGTACGACTTCGCCGGCGGGGGAGCCTACGGCGGCAAGGATGACCCGCGCACCAAGGAGCAGGCCGACTACAACCTCAAATACCTCAGTGCGGTGGCGCTGCTCGACGGCGGGGTGGGCCCAGAACAACTGGAAACCCACCGGGTCCTGCGCGACGACGTTCAAGAGCTGCTGAGGCGTGTCGACGTCAAACCCGCCGCCGACCTGACCGCGGGCTATCCGCGCCGCACGGCGGCCCGGGTGCACCTGGTGACCCGGGACGGACGGGAATTGTCCCGCGAGCAAGCCGATTACGAGGGCTCCCCGACCCGGCCCATGTCGTGGGAACGCGTCGCGGACAAGTTCACATGGCTGGCCGAACCCTTCTGCGACGAGGCGCTGCGCGCCGAGATCGTCACGGCGGTCGATCGCCTCGACGAGATCCCCGTCGGCCACCTCGCCGGCCTGCTCGGTTCCGTGAGCCCCACCGCGCAACGGCCGCGCACCGGCCCGCGGTTCTGACGCATGCCGTGCGCGCCCCCTTGCGTGGCCCGCCGCCCGCAGTCGATGATCGGCCATGCGCAAACACCAGGGCGGCAATCGCTGGGAGTTGGTCACCTGCGCGGTCGCGGGCCACGCCACCTACGCGCCCGACGAGCGGGACCTCGCCGCCCGGCTGAGCGGCACCACCGGATTGGGCGAAGTATGGCGCTGCCTGCGCTGCGGTGAGTTCACCGTGGGCCGGCCGCATGGACGGGGACGCGCCGAAGACGCGCCGACGATCATGCGCGGCAAGGCTTTACGCCAGGCCATCATCATCCGAACCCTCGCGGTGGAACGCCTGTTCCGGGCGGTGGTGATCGCGCTTGCCGCGTACGCGGTGTGGAAGTTTCGCGGCGCGCGCGGGTCCATCCAGGCCACCCTCGAACGCGACCTCCCGATCTTCCGCGCCGCCGGATTCAAGGTCGATCAGATGACGATCGTGCACGAACTCGAAAAGGCATTGGCCGCCAAGCCATCCACGCTGACCCTGCTGACCTTGATGCTGGCCGCCTATGCGCTGCTGGAGGTCGTCGAAGGCGTCGGCCTGTGGTTGCTGAAGCGCTGGGGCGAGTACTTCGCGGTGATCGCCACCTCGGTGTTCCTGCCGCTGGAGGTTCACGACCTGTTGAAGGGCGTCACGATGACCCGGGCGGTCACCTTCGCCATCAACCTGGCCGCCGTCGTCTACCTGCTGTTCTCCAAGCGTCTGTTCGGCTTGCGGGGCGGCCGTGCAGCCTACGACGAGGAACGGCGCGGCGAGCAGCTGCTCGACGTCGAGAAGGCCGCCGCCGGAACCTGACGCGGGACCGACTGGTAAGAACGAAGCAATGGGCACTTATGCGGTCACCGGGTCGGCTTCCGGGATGGGCCGGGAGACCGCGCAGCGGCTCAAGGCCGACGGGCACACCGTGATCGGCGTCGACATCAAAGACGCCGACATCGTCGCGGACCTGTCGACGCCGGACGGGCGTAAGCGTGCCGCCGACGGGGTGCTGGCGGCGGCCGGCGGCAAGCTCGACGGCGCGGTCCTGGCCGCCGGCCTCGGGCCCAGCCCCGGCCGTGAACGGCTACGCCAGATCGGTCAGGTCAACTTCTTCGGCGTCGTCGAGCCGCTGGTCGCCTGGCGGCCCGCGCTGGCCGCCGCCGAACGCGCGAAAGTCGTGGTCGTGGCGAGCAACTCGGCGACGACCGTGCCGCTCGTCCCGGGCCGAGCGGTCAAGGCCTTCCTCGCCCACGACGGCGACAAGGCGCTGCGATCGGTGCGACCGTTCGGTCCGGCGGCACCGACGATGATGTACGCGGCGTCCAAGATCGCCGTCGGTCGTTGGGTGCGGCGCCAGGCGGTGCTGCCGGAATGGGCGGGCGCGGGGGTGCGCTTGAACGCCCTGGCGCCCGGAGCCGTCATGACGCCGTTGTTGGAAGAACAGCTGGCGACGCCCCGTCAGGCCAAGGCGGTCCGGTCGTTCCCGGTTCCGGTCGGTGGCTTCGGTCAGCCGCGGCACATGGCCGACTGGATGTGTTTCATGCTGTCCGAGTCGGCCGAATTCCTCTGCGGCAGCGTGATCTTCGTCGATGGCGGGACCGACGCCTATTTCCGCGCCGACGATTGGCCGAAACCGCCGCCCGCGCGCGGCTTGCCGGGCTACCTGCGACGGTTCAGAGGTTCGAGGAGCCTGTGACGCGCGGCCGGCGCGCCGGGGAATGTGCGTCGCACCACAATGGGGCTTTTCGCCGCGTTAACCCCGGCGCGGCGCATCCGTAAAGCGGGCCCGGTGCAATTCAATGAGTCGGCGCACAGGCCGAACACAGAAGGGTCGAAACCGTGGCAACACTGCCGTCGTGGATGAGCCAGAGCCCTACCAACATCGATGTGGTGACGCCGCTCAAGGCGCGCGCCTGTGACGCATTGCAGGCCGTGCTGCGCGGCGGCTCACCCCGTCCCCGCCCCACCGTGACGCTCATGCAGCCGGGCGCGGAGCGCTGCTGACCGCGCCGGGCCGGTGACCCGCGTCGTGGCCGACTACTGGAACCACAACACCGCGTATCACGGCTGGCTGGTCGAGATCGCCGCCCGGCACGGCGGCGATGTCCTGGATGTGGGCTGCGGTGAGGGGCTGTTGGCGGAGCGGTTGGCCGCGGTGTCACGCAGCGTTATCGGCATCGATGCCGACCCGTCCGCGGTCGGGCGGGCGTCCGAGCGGTTGCGGGCCGCCGGCAACGTGTCGGTGCGAGTCGCGCGGTTCGAAGCGTTCGAGGCGAATCCGCGTTCGTTCGACCTCATCACCTTCGTGGCGAGCCTGCATCACCTGCCGCTGCGCGAGACGCTGCTCAAAGCTCGTGAAATGCTCAGGCCCGCGGGCGAACTCGCCGTCGTTGGGCTGTCTGCCAACAAGGCCGTCGCCGACTGGATTTGGGCCGCCGCGTGCGCGCCGGCGGTGCGCGCCGGGTCGCTACTGCATCGCGAGACCCGCGATATCGGCGTGGCGGTCGCCGAGCCCAGGGAGAGCCTGCGCGAGATCCGCCGGGTGTCCGCGGAGGTCATACCGGGGGCGGTCATCCGTCGCGGCCTCTACTACCGATACCGCCTACTGTGGCGAAACCGTTGAGCCCGCTTCGCGTTCGCGCCGACGGGCCCGGGACGCGCGCAGGTTGGCGGCGTTGCCGCATGTCTTGACGTCGTGCCACACCCCGCTGTTGTTCTTGGAGCGGTCGTAGAACGTCGACCCGCAGTGGTGGTTATGGCACTGCTTGATGCGTCGCCAGGTGCCGGCCTGCTGGCTGAGCAGGATCTCGGCCCACAGGGCCGAGGCGAGCCAGCGCCAGCCGGAGCCGGTGGGCTCCAACCGCACCGCACCGTCGTCGGAGAGCACCAGGGATGCGGGAACGGCGCTTTGGCCGACGGGCGCCTCGCCGTTGACCAGCGAATCGAGCTTGGACCGCAACGCGCGCAGCTTGACCAGGTCCGCGTCGTCGAAGGTCGGCGGCGGCAGGTCCACGCCCCGGGCGGCCGACCAGGCCAGCACCGCGCCCGCCACCCAGTCGTGCGCCAGGGAGGTGTCGGCAAGCAGGTCCGGGCCGTATCCCGCGATCCCCCTGGTGTTGAGGAAGTCCTGCACCAATCCCAGACCGCCCGGGGCCGGGGTGAGGCCGTACCGCTGTGATGCAGACCATGCAGCAGACATACCTAAACCATACTTGACTATGTCGGCGCCGGCAACTACCGTGACAGAAGTAATCGATAATTACCTATGTCAAGGAGTTGTGCAACATGGTCAACATCAAAGGGTCGACGGTGGTGGTCACCGGCGGACAGCGCGGACTCGGCAAGGCGATCGTGGACGAGCTGCTGGCGCGCGGCGCGGCCAAGGTGTATGCCACGGCGCGGGCGCCCCGGCCCAGCACGGACCCGCGCGTGGTCAGCGTCGAACTGGATGTCACCGAGCCGGAATCTGTAGCGGCCCTGGCCCGTTCGGCTCCGGATGCCGACATCGTCATCAACAACGCCGGGGTGCTGGGGGCGCGGACGCTGCTCGACAGCGACATCGAGGAGGTGCGGGCGGTGTTCGAGACGAACTACTTCGGGGCCCTGCGGGTGGCGAAGGCGTTCGCGCCGATCCTGGCCGGCAACGGCGGCGGAGCCCTGGTCGACATCGCCTCGATCCTGTCCTGGATGCCCGGCTCGGGCGGGTACGGGGCCTCCAAGGCGGCGCTGTGGTCGGCGACCAATTCGCTGCGCATCGAACTCGAGAAGCAGGGCACCCTGGTGGTCGCCGCGCACCTCAGCTTCACCGACACCGCGATGGCGGCTGGCTTCGACGCGCCCAAGAACGACCCGCGGCAGGTGGCGCGCGCGATCGTCGACGGCATCGAGCGCGACGACGCCGAGGTGCTGGCCGACGACGACACCCGCTACGTCAAGGCGGCGCTGTCCGGACCGGTCGAGGCCCTGCCCCGGATGCCGTGAGCATGAAGGTCTGCCCGAAGGCAGATCCCCGTCTTAAGACGGTGGGTCAATCAGGCCCTTGCGGATGGCCTCGCCCAAAAATGGGCTTGTTGCACTTCGGGCAGACCACCGGGTTGCCCCGGCATCCCTACGGTCGCACCGCACGGCGCCGGCCTCGACGGCCGAAGGTCCCCAATGCGTCGGCCGAAGGTCACATCGGCGGCCAGGCGAGGCCGGCGGTCGACGTGTTTGGATAGGCGACATGACCGACACGGAAGCCGAACGCATCGTGAGCGCCACGCGCGTCATCGCGGCCAACGCCGCACGGATCTTCGAACTGATCGCCGATCCCGCGCGCCAGCCGAGCTGGGACGGGAACAACAACCTCGCGTCGTCGGCTCCGGGGCAACGCGTCCGCGCGGTCGGTGACGTGTTCAAGACGACGCTGACCACCGGTGTGGTGCGGGAGAACCACGTCGTGGAATTCGTCGAGGGCAGCAAGATCGCCTGGTGCCCGGCCGAACCCAGGAAGCAGCCGCCCGGTCACCTGTGGCGCTGGGAGCTCAGCCCGGTGAACGCCGAACTCACCACGGTGACCCACACCTACGATTGGACGGCGCTGACCGACCCCACCCGCCTCCCGCGCGCCCGTGCGACGACGCCGGACATGTTGCGCGAATCCATGGACCGGCTCGCCACGGCCGCCCAGGCGCCCGATTCGGGCGGGCAAGGCTGACCAGCGGCTGACTCAGCCGTTCTTGGCGCGCACCCACTGCACGGTGCCGAAGTTCTTCACCCGCACGCTGACGAACCCGTGGTCCTCCAGAATGTCGCCGATCTCGTCGTCGCCGAAGACGTGCGCCCCCACGTGCGGCAGCCGCTGAAAGAACCGGGCGGCCGGCCCGACGGTGGGCACCATGACGGCCAGCCGCCCGCCCGGCCGCAGCACCCGCGCCATCTCGCCCAGGGCCGCCGCCGGGTTGGGAACCAGCTGCAGCACGGCCGTCGAGATGACGGCGTCGACCGTGTCGTCGCGCAACGGAAGTCGCTGCGCGTCGGCCTTGATGAAGCCCACCTGCGGCCCCGCTTCGTTGCGGACGGCGCGCGCGAGCATGGCCTCGGAGATGTCGACCCCCAGGGCCAGCCCGTCCGCGCCGGCCGCGCGCGCCAGCGACGCGGTGACGTTGCCCGGGCCCGAGCCGACGTCCAGCGCGACGCCGCCCGGCGGGATGTTCAGCCACTCGAGAGGGGTTTGCCACGCGCTGATCAACCGTCGCGACAGGGCCTGCGCGTTGTCGTAGAGCATCGACCCGATCGGTGATGCCCACGCCGCCTGGATCGGCCCGGTGTTCTTCTCGACCTCGCCGCCCTCGGCGGATCCGTCGCCCAGCAGGTCGAGGTACCCCTTGCTGACGTCGGGATCGGCCGGCGGATCCGCGAGCAGGTCCAGCGCTCGGCGCAGCGCCGGAGGCAACGAAACGTGCACGTCGGTCATGCGTACTCCTTCGCGTGAAAAACCAAGCTGCGCGGCGGAACTCGGCCGGCAAGCGCGGGAGCCCCGAGTCCGTTGAGCCCCGGTGGCAGCCATTGAACAGGCTAGCCGAGAAGCGCGCGGCTATCGCGGGACGACCGCGTGCTCGCGCTGCAGCGAGTACAGCCGCCACTGGCCCGGCACGCCCTTGAGCGCCGTCTCGCCGCGGTCGCCGAAGCGGTGTCGGGAGCCGGTGACAATGTCGCGCAGTGTGGAGGACACCAGCACCTCGCTGGGCCCGGCGAGGGCGGCCACCCGGGCGCCGATGTGTACTGCCATCCCGGCGACGTCCTTGCCGCGCACCTCCACTTCACCGGCGTGGATGCCCACCCGCACCTCGATGCCCAGCACGCGGACCACATCGACGATGGTGTCGGCGCAGGCGAGGGCGGCGCTCGGGCTGCTGAAAGTGGCGACGAATCCGTCTCCGGCGGTGTTGACTTCACGCCCGCCGAACCGCTGGAGCTCGCGGCGCACGAGGGTGTCGTGGTTGTCGAGCAGGTCGCGCCAGCGATGATCGCCGAGCACCGCGGCCCGCTCGGTGGAACCGACGATGTCGGTGAACACGATCGTGGTGAGCAGGCGTTCGGCGTCGGAGACGCCACGCACGCCGGTGATGAATTCCTCGATCTCGTCGAGGACGGGGGCGGTGTCGCCGACCCAGTACAGGGCGTCCCGGCCGGGCAGTTCGACGAGGCGCGACCCAGGGATGTGTTCCGCCAGATAGTGTGCGTGCCCGACTGGGCTGAAGTCGGGGTTGTCGCGGTGCAGGATCAGCGTCGGGACGGCGACGAGGGGGAGTCGGTCGCGGACATCGCCCTCCCGGATCTTGTTGATGAAGGCGCGGGCCATGCTCGGTGATGCGGCCCGGTTGCCGGCCATGTCCCACCACGAGCGGAATGCGGCGTCGCCCGCCACGGAGGGGGCGATGATGCCGAGCATGTCGAATCCCTGCTCGACGGCGTCCGGTTCCATCCCGACCGTCGTGAAGCGATCGGCGTCGTCGAGGTTGGTGCCGATGGGGTAATCCGGACTGCGCAGCGTTCGCGCCGCGCCGTTCGCAATCACCAGGCTGTTCACCCGGTCGGAATGCTCGGATGCGAGAACCACACCGGCCAGCGACGTGAAACCCGGGGCGAAGATCGTTGCGCGCTCGCATCCCGCCGCGTTCATGACCGCGATCGCGTCCTGGGCCCAGGATTCCGGGCCGAGCATGTCCAGCGACGCGACCCGTGACGACAGGCCGATCCCGCGCTGGTCGAAGCGGATCACCCGGCAGAACGACGCGAGCCGCCGGTGGAACCGGTACATCGACGGCTCGAGGTCGACGCAGTCGATCGGGATTAACGGGCCCGGCAGCACGAGCAGGTCGATCGGGCCATCGCCGAAGACCTGGTAGGCGATGTCGATCTCGCCGCAACTGGCGTACCGGGTCCGTGGAGCCGCAAAACCCCCAGCCACGTCTTCAGGCTAGTGCAGGTCACCGACATGCCATAGCGCGTCACCGGCGGATGATCGGGACCAGGTAGCGGGCGGCGTACTCGCGGACGGCCGCGGGGTCCGACGTGTCGAGCCGGTCGGTGGGGAAGACGATGATGCCCAGGGCGACGCGAAGCAGGATATCGGCGATGTTGGTCAGGTCGCGGTCGGGGATGTCGGCCCCGCACCGGCGCAGGGTGTGGGCGATGCCGTCGGCGAACTGGCCGATGGGGAAGGCCTGCGATCGGGAGAACATGCCCAGGAGCTCGGGTTCGCTGTCGGCGATCCGGGAGTACAGCGGGGAATCGTGGACCAGGCGCACCCCGAGGGCGAACGCCTCGATCACGGCCTGTTGCGGGTCGCAGCCGGTGGTGGCCCGGTCCAGCGTGGTGAAGAACTGTTCGGCCTCGCGCCGCACCACGTGCCCGAACAGGTCGTCCTTGGTCGGAAACCGCCGGTAGATGGTGCTGCGGCTGACGCCCGCGCGGGCGGCGACGTCTTCGATGTTGGCCCGGCGCACGCCGTACGTCTCGAATACGGCGCGCGCGGTGTCCAGGATGGTGCGGTCGAGGTCGCTGATCTCGACGAGGTTGCCACCAGGGCTGTGGTTCGGCATGGCTCACGACCCCTTTCTGCAATCTCGCCGCAGAATGCTAGGCTGCGACACAAAGATACGGTTTTGTTTCATCGCTTCGCAAGCGCATCGCAGGTCCGAACCGCAGGAGGGGAGCATGACGGCCCAGGACGACGTTGTGACCGGCGCCCCCGCCCGTTCCACGGCGGGCGCTCGATTCGACACCGGCGTTCGGGAGGCGGTGCCGATGCCGGTCGACGGGCCGGCCGGCGAGGCCGACGACCTCGCGCGGTTGGGACCCGAGTCGTTGATCTGGAAGTTCTACGGGGACAACCGCACCCAGTTCTTTGGTTTCCAGCGCACCGCCGGCGTCGAGAACTGCATCGAACAGCTGGCCCAGGGTGTGCTCGACCACTCGGTCATCTTCAGCGACATGTTGGGCCGGGCCAAGCGGACCGCGCCGCCGCTGATGAAGACCGTGTACTCCGACGAACCCCGCGAGTGGGGCCGCAAGGTGCGGGACTTCCACAAGACGATCAAGGGGACGATCAGCGACGGCTCGAGGTATCACGCGCTGAACCCGGAACTGTTCTACTGGGCGCACGCCACCTTCGTCGACCAGGTCATCTACACCACCGACACGTTCATCCGCCGGCTCTCACACGCGGAGAAGGCGCAGATCTTCGACGAGGGCAAGGTGTGGTATCGCCTGTACGGGGTCAGCGACCGCGGCCAGCCGCAGACCTACGACGAGTTCCTCGCCTACTGGGACGAGATGCTCGAGCGGTTCGTCCCGCACAAGACCGTCCTGTACGGCACCGGCTACATCCGGAAGGGAATTCCCGGCCCCCGCCGGGTCCCCGGGCCGGTGTGGAAGGTGCTGTCGGCGCCCCTCAACGCCTACACCCGCCTGGTCCTGGTCGGAACCATGCCGCCGCAGATGCGCGCGGTCTGCCGGCTGGAGTGGGACGCCAAGCGGGAGAAGCGATTCCAGCGGTTCGCCGCCGCCATGCGGGCGCTGAACCCGCTGATCAACCGGCTGCCCGTCGGGGCGATCTACACGCCATGGGCGGCCAGGGCGTGGCGGCGCTCGGGCGTCGACCCGCGCCGGTTGCACAACCGCTCGGCTTAGCTGCTCCGTTCGGCGGCGGCGATGCCGCCTTTGAGCAGCTCGTCGATGACCTTCTTGAACACCGGCAGCATCAGCCGGTCCACACCGGGAATCTTCAGCGTTGACCGCAGGTGCCAGCTGACCTCGGTCCCCGTGTCTGTTGCGCGCAGCCGTACCGTGCCGATGTGATCCCGGGTCGGTGCGCCGGAGAGCATCTTGTACGCGTAGCGGGTGGGGCGCTCATATTCGATGATCTCCTCGACGAATGGGGGTCCGATCGCCGCCAGACGTCTGATCGCGCCGACACCATTCGGTGCGGGGGTCCCCTCGCGATCGAGCGTGCTGCGCCGGATCGCCCACATGTAGTCCGCGATCCGGCGGTGGTCGGTCATGACGTCGAACACGGTCTCGATCGGCGCCGCGGCGGTTCGGGTCAGGGTGAACTCGATCATCTGCAACCCATCCTGCCGATACGCGCCGCCGGTATCCAGTTGTGCACCGTCATGGTTCGTCCCCTCTCGCTGAGAGAGAACATAGCCGAAACGGCGTTTCGCCGGGGTGCCGCGGCACGCCCGCTCCGAAGTGAACAGCGGGTTCATGGCGGCGAAATTCCGTGCGAAGTAAGCCAATACGGTGACGGGCGCTTGGCGAGCGGATGAGGATGGGCCAGTATCTGTTGATATGGCCGATGTCGACTTCTCGTTGTTGGATGTTCCGCGATCGGACCCGGTCGAGGACCCCGAGGCCTATCTGCGCGCGGCGATCGCGTGGCACTTCGGCGAGGACACCGGCTCCGCGTTCTGGCTCCGGACCGCCGCGACGCTGGACTTCGATCCGTTGACCGACGTGCAGACGTTCGCCGATCTGCGCCTCTTCCCCAACCTGGTCAACGAACTGCGCGATGTGCCGGTGGAGGACCTCATCCCGCGCGGCTACGGCGAACCGCGCCCGGTGCCCCAGGTATTCGAGTCCGGCGGCACCACCGGCGCGCCGAAACGGACTGCGCAGCTACCGGATTGGGTCGCGCAGGTGGTGCGCTGGCAGACCGAGGACTTCGCCTGCGGCGGGTTTCGCCGCGGCGAGGGCTTCCTGTGCCTGATGCCCAGCGGACCGCACGGGGTGGGCTTTTTCTCGCGGCTGGTCTCCGAGCGGCTGGGCGCGACTTTCCACGCGATCGACATCGATCCCCGTTGGGTGAAGAAGCTCGCCGCCCGCGGCGCCGCCGCCGAAGTCGCCGCCTACGTCGACCACGTCGTCGAGCAGGCCGTCTTCGTGCTGCGGACGCAGAGCGTCGCGAACCTGCACACCACCCCGCCGCTGCTGGAGGCCATGGCCCGGGACGACCGGGTGGTCGAGTTGATGAACGACAAGGTCCGCTACCTGTTGCTCAGCGGCGCGCACGTGGACGCCGACACCCTCGACCTGCTCCGCGACCTCTTCCCGGCGACGACGATCACCATGGCCTTCGGCAGCACCATGGTGCTCTCCCAGGCGGTCACGCGAACGGACGACGGCGACGCGTTCGTGTTCGACCCGCGGACACCGTACGTGGTGTTCTGGGTGGTCGATCCCGACACCGGCGATCGGGTGCCGTACGGCCAGACCGGTCAGGTGGTGATGCACCACGTCAGCAAGGGCATGTTCATCCCGAACAATCTGGAGCGCGACCTGGCGGTCAGGGTGCCGGGGCCGGCGGGCGAGCTCAGCGACTCGGTCAGTGCGGTCCGCCCGGTCTCCACGTTCGAGGGCGAGGCCGTCATCGAGGGTGTGTACTGATCATGGCGGGCGAATCGGTCGGCGCCGCGGCCGATTTGGTGCCGATCGACGCGCTCGGCCCCGCCGAGCAATATCGGACCCGCCGCCGCGAGGTCCTGCTCAGCACCGCCGGCGCCGCGGTCGCCGAGCTGAGCATCGTGCCGCCGCTGTATGTCTCGCGCGCCCTGGCCGCGCAACGCAAGGCGGCCCCACTGCCCGTCGGTCAGCGCGCGGCGGCACTGTCGGCGGCCGCGGGGATCTTCACCGAGGGCGTCATCGCCGGATTGGACTTCGAGGGCTACGTGCGGCTGGCCAGCCGGATTTCGGGGCTGCCGATCGCGGTCACCCGCGCCGGGGCGCGCGGGGTGGCGGACGCCGTCGGCGGCGCCTTCGACGCGATCCGGCCGGCCCGCCCGGTGGGCGCGACGCTGGATTGGCGTGCGGAAGCCACCCGCCGGGGAGGTGCGGTATGGGCGCGGCGCG
This sequence comes from Mycobacterium europaeum, assembly GCF_034555895.2. NCBI lineage: Bacteria > Bacillati > Actinomycetota > Actinomycetes > Mycobacteriales > Mycobacteriaceae > Mycobacterium > Mycobacterium europaeum. The sequence goes on along the minus strand of NZ_CP157315.1, from coordinate 4,603,348 downwards.
GGGAGGTGTTCGCCGTGCACGCGGCGGGAAACGGTCCGGGCGTGCACGGCTTGTGGCCGCAGGCCCTGGCACTCGGCTACCGGGTCGCGGTGCGGCCGTCGCGCCGCGAGCCGTTGACGGCCCACCGGCTGGTGCATGCCCTGCGGCAGGGCGGATTTCGCCCCGAGGACGCCGTGTACCTGCCGACCGACCATGCCGGCGCCGACGAGATCATCCGGTCGGCCGACCTCGCCATGGTGTACGGCGGGCAGCAGGTCGTCGACAAGTACGCCGACGACCCGGCGGTGATCGTCAACGGGCCGGGGCGCAGCAAGATCCTGATCACGGCCGAGCAGGATTGGCGCGACCACGTCGACCTCATCGTCGATTCGATCGCCAACCTCGGCGGCATGGCCTGCGTCAACACCACCGCCGTGCTGTACGAGGGCGACCCCGCCCCGCTGGCGCGGGCGATCGCCCAGCGGTTGGCGCAGATCGAGCCGCTGCCCACGGACGACGAGCGCGCGACCCTGCCCACCCAGCCCGTCGAAAACGCCCGGGCCGTGGCGGATTACCTGGCGGCCAAGGCCGCCGGGTCGACGCCGCTGCTCGGCGCCGAGCAGGTGGTCGCCGACCTCGGTGACGGCTACGCGGCGCTGCGCCCCGCCGTGCATCTGTTGCCCGCTCCCGACGCCGACAGGCTCAACATCGAGCTGCCCTTCCCGTGCGTCTGGGTGTCGCCCTGGTCGGTCGACGCCGCCGTCGAGCCGCTGCGGCATTCGTTGGTGCTCACCGCGCTCACCGAGGACGAGCGGCTGATCGACGCCCTGCTCGCCGAGCCGACGATCGCCAACGTGTACTTCGGGCCGCACCCGACCTGGTACGCGGCACCGGCCATTCCGCACGACGGGTTCCTGGCCGATGCCCTGATGCGCAACAAGGGCTTCATCCGCGACAGCGGCTGACCCGAGGAGTCAGGGCGGCGTGGTTGATGACGAGGAGCCAACGAGCCGTTCCGGCTCAGCTTCCGAAGCCGCCCCCGCCGCTCGCGAGCGTCGTGGCGCCGCCGGTGCCCAGGTGGCTGGAGGCGAAGGCGACGCCTTTGTCGATCATGGCGCCGTCGTCGGCGTAGGTGTTGTGGGCGGCGAAGTTCATGCCGTCGGAGCAGACCGGGTCTTCGGTGGCGCAGACCTTGATGGTCTTGTCCTGATACGCCGGGCCGATGACCACCGGCGGCTCGCCGAGGAAGTTCATGGCGCGCACGTTGGGCATGCCGAACAGCACGACCGAGGAGACGTGGCTGGCCACCGAGGGGTCCAGGGGCTTGGGCACGGTGTTGGGGTCGACGCCGTCGGGCACCGAGGGTGAGGTGACGAAGCCCATCACGGCCGCGCCCTGGGAGTAGCCGCCGAGCACCATCCTGGTGTTGGGGCAGTCGTGGGCCATCGAATTGACATGAGCCGCGGCGTCTCTGATGCCGTCGACGCCGGTGTCCCATTGGTCGCTGGCGGGGTAGTTGACCGGGTAGACGTCGAAGGACTTGGCGCCCACGCGCGAGTGCAGCGCGTCGACGAAGGCTTGTCCGGTGGGGCCCACGCCGGGGGCCTCGCCGGTGCCGCGGGCGAAGACCACCTGGACGTCCGGACATTGGGCGGCGGCGGTGGGCAGGGCGGAACCGACGAGGGCCGAGGCGCCGAGGCCGGACGCGGCGGCGACTGCTGGAGCAACAAAACGGGCTATTTGACGTGCGATCATGCCGCAATGGTGCCCAGTGAGCAGACCGCCTAAACAAGCGAACCGGGGAAATTACTGCGAATTCACGCCGGGGGTCGCCGCGGGGTATGCGGCTGAGATGGCTTGCGCGCGGGCCTGATCCGTCGCCGCGGCGCGCCCGCGGGTTCGGCGCGTCCCGCCGACGGGGCGGGGCGGGGCGCGCGGCCCGGTCGCGATGTGGTCTGCTAACTAGACGAGTCGAGCGCTCGGTGAAGCCATCCGCCGATGCTCGACAAGCGGTGCGAATGAATGCAGCGGCAGAGTTGAATCCAGTAGTGCAGGTCCTCAACACGGTCACGGACCACTTGGCCAATCCGGCGCGGGTGTCGGATCCCGACAGGCTGCGCCGCGCCGTCAGCGGTAAGACGGTCCTGATCACCGGCGCCTCGTACGGAATCGGCGAGGCGACCGCGCGCAGGTTGGCCGCCGGGGGCGCCACGGTGCTGGCGGTCGCCCGGTCGCAGGAGCGGCTGGCGGACCTGGCGGCGTCCGTCAACGCCGCCGGCGGCCGTGCGATCGCGTACCCGACCGACCTCACCGACGAGGCGGCCGTCGCCGCGCTGACCAAGGAGATCACCGAGCGGCACGGCGCGCTCACATCGTGGTCAGCAACGCCGGCAAGTCGTTGCGCCGCTCGCTGCACGACCAGTACGACCGTCCCCACGACTTCCAGCGCACCATCGACATCAACTATCTGGGGCCGATCTGGCTGCTGCTGGGGCTCCTGCCGGCCATGCGGGAGAACGGGCGCGGACACATTGTCAACGTGTCCAGTGTCGGCGTGCGGGTGGTGCCGGGGCCGCAATGGGGCGCCTACCAGGCGTCGAAGGGGGCCTTCGACCGGTGGCTGCGCAGCGTGGCGCCGGAACTGCACGCCGACGGTGTGGACGTCAGCACCGTCTACTTCGCGCTGGTCCGCACCCGGATGATCGAGCCCACCCCCATCCTGGGCCGGCTCCCCGGCCTGTCGGCGGACCAGGCCGCCGACGCCATCGCCAAGGCCGTCATCGATCGGCCCCGCAGCAGCGAACCGCCGTGGGTGTTGCCGGCCGAGTTGGCCTCGGTGCTGCTGGCCGGCCCGGCCGAACGCGCGGCCCGGCTGTGGTACCGGCGGTTCTTCTCGGGGTCCGGCGCCCGCGAGGCCCGCCGATGACCACCGAGGGGGTGGTCGGCACCGCGGCCCGGGCGCTGCTGCGCTCGCGACTGCTCGCCCCGCCGTCGCCGCTCGCCACCCTGCGGCTGCTCCTCGAGGTGCGCCGCGGCGGCACCAACCCCTACACGCTGCTGGCGGTGACCGCGGCTCGCTGGCCCGACCGGGCCGCGATCGCCGACGACGACGGCGTCTGCGACTACCGCGAGCTGCGATCGACCGCCGAAGCGCTGGCGCACCGGCTGTCCCTCGACGGTGTGGGGCCCGGCGACGCGGTGGGCGTGATGTGCCGCAACGGGCGCGGTTTCGTCGCCGGCTTCTTCGCCGCCGCGCTGGTGGGCGCCGACGTGGTCCTGGTCAACACGGACTTCCGCACCGACGCCCTGGCGTCGGCGATGAGCGCGCACCGAATCGGCACGATGATCGCCGACGACGAATTCGGCGAACGCGTGCGCGCGGCCGACCGATCGGTCGCCCTCATCGACCCGGCGAAGGACACCGCCCGGGCGGGCGATCCGCGGCCCGGCGTGGCCGCCCCGGGCCGGATCGTTCTGCTGACGTCGGGCACCACCGGCACACCCAAGGGGGTGCCGCGCTCACCGCAACTGCGCTCCGCGGTGGGCGTGTGGGTGACCATCCTGGACCGGACCGGCCTGCGCACCGGGTCGCGAATCTCGGTGGCCATGCCCATGTTCCACGGGCTCGGGCTGGGCATGCTGATGCTGACCGTGGCCCTCGGCGGCACCGTCCTCACAAATCGCCACTTCGACGCCGAGGCCGCGCTGGCGCAGGCGTCGCTGCATCGCGCCGACGCGTTCACCGCCGTGCCGATCGTGCTCGCGCGCATCCTCGACCTGCCCGAGCGCGTGCGGGCCCGCAACCCGGTGCCCTACCTGCGGGTCGTGATGTCGAGCGGGGACCGGCTCGATCCCGCCCTCGGGCAGCGGTTCATGGATGCCTACGGCGACATCCTCTACAACGGTTACGGTTCCACCGAGGTCGGGATCGGGGCCCTGGCCACACCGGCGGACCTGCGCGAGGCACCGGAAACCGTCGGCAAACCGGTCGCCGGCTGCCCGGTGCGCATCCTGGACCGCAACGGCAGGACCGTCGGCCCGCGCGTCACCGGCCGCATCTTCGTGGGCGGCGAACTGGCGAGCGAGGGCTATACCGGCGGGGGCGCGAAGACCGTGATCGACGGCATGACCAGCACCGGCGACATGGGCTACCTCGACAACGCGGGCCGGCTGTACATCGTCGGCCGCGAGGACGACATGATCATCTCCGGCGGCGAGAACGTCTACCCCCGCGCGGTCGAGAACGCGCTCGCCGAGCACCCGGCCGTCGCCGACAACGCGGTGATCGGCGTTCCCGACGAACGCTTCGGTCACCGGCTGGCCGCGTTCGTGGTCCTGCAGCCGGGCAGCGACACCGACCCGGAAGCGCTGCGCGAATACCTCAAGGACAGGGTCTCCCGGTTCGAACAGCCCCGCGACATCAACGTCGTCGCCAGCATCCCCCGCAACCCGGCCGGCAAGGTCCTGCGCAAGGAGCTGTCCGGCTAGGCGCGGGGTGCGGCCTCAGTCGTGCTTGGGTTCCAGCGCGGTGACCTGCTTGGTCAGCCAGTTGGGCGCCAGCACCGAGACGACGGTCGCGCCCGCGGTGGCGCTGATGACGCCGCTCCAGGCGACCGGGCCCAGCGGGGTGCAGCCGAAGAAGTGGCTGACGCCGGGGGTTTGGACGATGGCCACCAGCACGCCCGCGCTGCCCAGCGCCGTGCCCAGCACGAGCGGGCTGTGGCGGCGCGTCAGCAGGGTCTGCGCGAGCTGCGTGGTCACCAGCGCGGTCAGCCCCATGGTCGACGTGCGGCGCTCGGTCCCCGGTGTCCACCGCCCGATCGCCCACGCCGCCGTCGCGCCGGCCGCCGTCACGGCGCCGCGGGTGACGATCTGCCGCATCAGCGGCGCGTCGAGGGACGGCGACGGCCCGGACAGCGTCGCGAGCTGGAAGGCGCGGTGCAACTCCTCGGCGTCGCGGTCGACGCCGTCCTCGGCCTCCTCGGGCTCGGGATACTGCGGGGTGACGGCAACCGCCAGCGCGGGGAACATGTCGGTCAGCAGGTTCACCAGCAGCAGCTGGCGGGTGCCCACCGGGGCGCGGCCGGTGCCCAGGGCGGTGCCGATGAGGGTGAACAGCACCTCGCCGACGTTGCCGCCGACCAGGATGCTGACCGCGTCCCGGACGCCGCCCCACATCCCGCGGCCCTCGACCAGCGCGTCGAGCAGCACACCCAGATCGCTGTCGGTCAGCACGATGTCGGCGGCCCCGCGCGCGGCCGACGAGCCGCGGCCGCTCACGCCGATGCCCACGTCGGCCATCCGGATGGCGGCCGCGTCGTTGGCCCCGTCGCCGACCATCGCGACCGCCTGCCCGCCGGCCTGCAGCGCCGCGACGATCTGCACCTTCTGCTCCGGGCTGACGCGGGCGAAAACCTGCACGTCGGCCGCGACCTTGGCGCGGTCCTCCTCGCCGAGGTCCGCCAGCTCCGCGCCGGTGATCTCGCGCGCGTCCGGCGGCAGCCCCAACTGCCGGGCGATCGCCCGCGCGGTCACCGGGTGGTCGCCGGTGATCAGCACCACCCGCCGGCCGGCCTCCACCAGCGCCTCGATGAGTGGGCGCGCCGACGGGCGCGCGGTGTCGGCCAGACCGACGTAACCCAGCAGCTCGAGGTCGTGGGCGGCGGCGTCGACGGCGTCGGCGTCGGTCTCCTCCTCGCCGGTCGTACCCTCCCAATGGCGCTGCGCCACCGCCAGCACCCGCAGGCCCTGCTCGGCCAGGCGCAACACCAGCGACTCCGCGCGGTCCTGCTCGGCGTCGGAGTCGGCGAACCGGCAGCGCGGCAGCACCTCTTCGGGCGCGCCCTTGACCATCAGCATCGGGCCGCCGTTGCCGCCCGTGATGCCGATCGCGGCGGAGTATCCGCGACTGGACTCGAACGGCACCTCCGCGAGCACGGTCCAATCCGAGGCCCATTGGGCGTCAACGGAATTGGCCGCGGTGAGGATCGCCTCGTCGGTGGCGTGCGCGTGGCCGCCGCCGTTGTGCGGCTGTGTGCTGCTGCGCGCGGCGGCCCGCAATACGGCGGCGGACGCGGGGTCGCCCAGGTCGGGGAACGCACCGCGCGCGTCGGTTCCGTGCGGGACGCCGCGCACGACGCGCAGATGGTTCTCGGTGAGCGTGCCGGTCTTGTCGAAACAGATCGTCTCGACCCGGCCCAGGGCTTCGACCGCACGCGGCGTCCGGACCAGGACCCCCCGCCGCGACAAGCGCTGCGCGGCGGCGAGTTGGGCCAGGGTGGCCACCAGCGGCAGGCCCTCGGGGACGGCCGCCACGGCGATCGCGACCCCGTCGGCGACGGCTTGGCGCAACGATCCCTGATGCAGCAGCGCCAAGGCGGTCACCGCGGCGCCGCCGGCCAGGGTCAGCGGCAGGACCTTGCTGGTCAGCTCGCGCAACCGGGCCTGCACCCCGGCTGCCGACTCGACGTCGGCGATGGCCGAGATCGCGCGCTGCGCGGCGGTACCTGCCCCGGTCGCGACGACGATCGCGCGGGCCCGCCCGGCGACGATGGTGCTGCCCTCGAACAGCATGCTGGCGCGGTCGGAGTCGGCGACGGCCACGGGTTCGACCTGCTTGTCCACCGGTAGCGATTCGCCGGTGAGGAAGGACTCGTCGACTTCGAGGTCCTCGGCCACCAGCAGGCGCGCGTCGGCCGGGACCACTTCCGGCGCGGCCAGGTCGATGATGTCGCCGGGCCGCAAGGATTTGGCGTTGACCGACACCGTCCGCTCGGCGGTGCGGGCCGCCTCCAGCCGGCGGTGCGCCGTGGCGACCGCGGGGACGACGACGCGGCGCGCGTGCTGGTCCTGCTCGGCGAACAACTCGGCGACCGCGGCCTCGGCGCGCAGCCGCTGCACCCCGCCCGCGATCGCGTTGGCCGTCATCACGCCCGCCACCAACAGCGCGTCGACGCTGCTGCCGACGATCGCCGAGGCCGCCGCCCCGACGGCCAGGATGGGGGTCAGCGGATCGGCGAGCTCGGCCCGCGTCGCGGTCAGCAGCCGCCCCACCTGGCTCGCCGGACCGCGCAGCGGCGCGACCATCGGGTTGTAGGACAGGTCGTCGAGCAGCTGCCGCCAGGGCGCCACGCCGGGCTCGACGGCCAACGGCCGCGTGCGGCTGGCCAGCCGGGCATAGACGATCTCCGGATCCAGGGCGTGCCAGGCGGTCAGCGGCTGCGGTGTGGGGTCGGCCAGCCGGAGCACCCGGGACGCCGCGAAGGTGCCCTGCATGAGGGCGGCCGCGGCGGCGGCGTTGACCGGGTTGAGCCAGCGCTGCACGGCGAACGGGCTGAGGGTCCGCGGATCGCCGGTGACCAGCAACAGCCCGGCCAGCGTGCTGCCGCCCTTGGCCAGGCGCACCGCCGACTCCGTCGCCGCCCGGGCGACCGGGAGCGCCGAGAGGATGCGCACCGCCGCGGCCAGGTCGGTGCCCGTGATGATGTCCGCCGTCCAGGGCGTCGCGGCCTGGGGGTCGTCGAGCGCCACCCCGACGTCGGCGATGGCCAGCGCGGCCAGCGTGTCGGTCGACGCGAAGTCGCGGTGCAGCGCGGTGATGAGCAACACCGGCCCGCGGTCCGTGCGCAGGTCGCGCACCAACTGCAGCAGCGGCGTGCCTGGCGGGTGGCTCACCGCGACGCTGGCGGTCAGGTCCTCGGTGCCGGCGACGTGGCGCAGCACCACCCGGGCGCCGGTCCGGTGCGCGATCTGCAGCAGCGGGATGGCGAACGGGTCGACCTCCCAGCCGACGTCGACGCTGCCCACCCGCTCGCCGTCGACCACCAGATCGGCATGTTCGAGCCCCTGCGCCGGCGTCGCGGACGATCCCTGCGCGCGGACCCACCGCAGGCGGGCGCCGGTGGCCGGCAGCTCGTCGGGGTCGGGTTCGGGCGCCTCCTCGCCGTGCAGCAACGCGTCGGCGACCTCGTACACGCGGTCCTCGTCCCACCCGGGTACGTCGCCCCGGGCCTTGAGCACGGCGCGGTTGTCGCCCCGCAGCGCGGCCCCGTCGACGACGACCACCTTGACGCGGTCCAGCCGCCGCAGCGCCCCCGGGTCCAGGAACAGCTGCCCGGCGTTGGCCAGTCCGCGCCCCAGCACGGCCGCGAATGCCTGCCGGCCCGTGTGCGCCGCCCGGGGCACGCCGGCCAGCAGCGCGCCGGCCGCATCCTCGGTGCCCCCACCGGCCAGCAGCGCACCGGCCGCCGCCACCAGCGACGCGTTGGCGGCCTGGTCGGCGTACTCCTCGACCGGCCCGGCCATCGATCCCTTGGCGGTGTCGATGGCGGCGTCGATGGCCCCGCCCACCACCACGTGCGACGCCTCCCCTGCGGCGGCGGCGGCCGAATTGTGGCGCGGCGCTTGGGATTTGGGGCCGGCCGAGGAAATCACCGGAACCACCGGCGCCTGCGGCCGGTTGGGCGAGGCCAGCTCCGGCTCGCGGTCGCGCCAGCGCTGCCGGTGCGCCGCGGCCTCGGAGACCTGCAAGCTTCGTTGGGCCAGATCCAGCAGCGGCGTGCCGACCGCCTGTGTCAGCCCGTTGGCCAGCGCGGTCGACGCGCTCAGGGCGATGTCGGTGCCGACGCGGCCCAGCCGCGATTCCAGCACGGCGACTACCCGCGGCTGATGGTTCAGCAGGGCGGCGGCCGCGCGGGCGCTGCGCGGTGCGACGGGCAACCGGCCCAGCCAGCCGGTCACCGCGGCACCGATGGCCGCCACGTCCATCGCCGCGGCGGTGGCCGGCACCAGGATCGCCAACGGGTTTCCGGGGTCGGCGAACGGCGCCGTGCGCGTCGAATCCTTGCCGACGACCAGGGTCAGGTCCGCCGCGACGCTGCAGACCGTGTCCCGGACCCGGTCCAGCACCGCGTCGTTGTCGCCGTCGTTGTCGAATTCGACCACCAAGCGGCCCAGGGCGCCCTCGACGTGGGCGGCGGCCACACCCGGAATTCGGCGGACCGGCTCCTCCACCACGGGCGCGTGATCGTGCCAACCGGGGAACGGCAGCAACGGATCCAGGTCCAGATGCACCCGCCGCCCGCTCTGCCACCGGATCGGCGGGGTGACGCTGCGCCCGGAACCGTTGCTGGGACCGATCACTCCGATGGCGCGGCCGGTCGTCTGCGCCATCGACTGCACGACCGGGACCGCCAATTCGGCGACCGGGCTGGCCAGATTCTGCAGGGCGTCGGCGGCACCGGCCGCGGTGGACATGCCGGCTCGCACCACCTGCGCGGCCCCGTCGGTCATGCCGGCGACGACGCTGGCAACGCCGGGAATCCTCACTCAGTCACCCTTCGATTACGTCTACCGCGCCTAATGATCCTGGGGGGCATGGGGCCTGTCCACATATGCAACGTGGACCTTGCGGCGGCACCGATGACTCCGGTGGGTCGGGCCTTCCTTCCGTGACCGGAGGTGGGTCGCTTCCCTGCGGACAGGTTACCGGCTCGACGGCAAACCAAACGTGCTGAAGAGGCCCGGGTCCAGGAAGACCGTGATGGTGGCGATCCCGTCGGCGCCCGCGGTGAGGACGTGGATGGAATGGGCCCGCATCGCGCCGCCGGCGTCGCGCCGGTACTCGGCGACCGCGGGTTGCGCGTTCGCGGCCGTCGGCATCATCGCGATGGCCCCGGGCTCGGCGAAAGCGCGCGCGGCGAGGAACCGCAGCACCGGGTCGCGGCCGGTGAACCACACGGGCAGAGGCGGCATTTCGAGTTTCACATCCGCTTGCAGCGCGGTCAGCGCAGCCATGTCGGCGTTCTCGAACGCGGCGCAGTAGCGGTCGATGAGTTCGCGGCGCGCGGCATCGTCGGGCTCGGCCAGGTCGTCCTCGGCGGGGGAGAGCTCGGCGAGGTGGGCCCGCGCCCGCTGCAGCGAGCTGTTGACCGCGGCCGGCGTGGTCTCGAGCAGCTCGGCGACCTCGGCGGCGGTGAACTGCACGACGTCGCGCAGGATGAGCACCGCTCGCTGGCGGGCGGGCAGCTCCTGCAGGGCCGTCATCACGGCCAGCCGCAGGCTTTGCCGCGCGGTGACGTTGTCCTCCGGTGTGAGCATCAGCGAGTCGGGGATCGGCTCGAGCCACTCGTGGGCGCCGCCGGTCGCGTCGAGGCTGGCGTCGGGGTCGATCGATCCGTCGCCCAGCCCGGCCGGCAGCACCCGGCGGGCGCGGTTCTGCAGGGCCCGCAGGCACGCGGTCGTCGCGATCCGATACAGCCACGTTCGCAGCGCCGCGCGTTCCTCGAACGCCGGGTAGCCGCGCCAGCCGTTGAGGTAGGTCTCCTGCACCAGGTCCTCGGCGTCGTGCACCGACCCGAGCATGCGGTAGCAGTGCGCGATCAGCTCCGCGCGAAACGGCGCCGCCTGCGCGATGAAATCCTCCCTCGCCGGCATGGCATCTCCTGTCTGGGCCGCGACCTAACGCTACTGAAGTACAGAGACAGTGGGCCGCCGAAATTCATCGCTGCGCGGGCGATGAATTCGCGCGCCGCGCCGGCTCTCAATTGGTGAACGCACCTAGTGAGAGCGAGGACGAACATGACAGAGCCCCTGCGGACCGCCGGCCTGGCCGGCACCACGGCAATCGTGACCGGGGCGAGCCGTGGATTCGGCCGCGCGATCGCCGCCGCGCTGGCGGCGGCCGGCGCCGAGGTGGTCGGCGTCGCGCGCACCCGATCCGGTCTCGACGAAGCGCGCGACGAAATGGGCGGCGCCTTCCTGCCGGTGGTCGCCGACGCCGCCGACCCCGCGACCGCGCAGCGGCTGATCGACGCGTACCGGCCGCAGACGCTCGTGTTGGGCGCCGGCGCGGCGCCACAGATGAGCCCCATCCAGGATCAGAGCTGGCACAGCTTCAGCCAGAACTGGAATGTCGATGTCGCCCAGGCCTTTCACTGGACCCGCCACGCGCTGCGGCGTCCGCTGGCGCCGGGCAGCTCGGTGATCGTCATGTCCAGCGGCGCCGCCGTGGCCGGATCGCCGCTGAGTGGCGGCTACGCGGGGGCCAAGGCGACGGTCAGGTTCATCGCCGGCTACGCCGCCGGGGAATCGCAGCGGGCCGGGCTGGGGATCCGCTTCGTGTCCGTCCTGCCACGGCTGACACCGGCCACCGACCTCGGCGCCAAGGCCGTCGCGGCGTATGCCGAACGCCAAGGGGTCGACGTCGAGGCATTCGTGCGCGCCGCGGGGCCCGCGCTCAGTCCCCAGCAGGTGGGCCGGTCGGTCCTGGCGCTCGCCCTCGGCGAGCCCGACGGCGAGGACGCGTATCTGCTCACGTCGACGGGCCTGTCGGCGGTTGCCTGAAGACCGGCGAAACCACGAGGAGGACAACACCATGAACACACCCCCGATCGTGTCGGCGCGGGACTGGGCGGCCGCGCGCGAACAGCTGCTGATCAAGGAGAAGGAGGTGATGCGCGCCCACGACGCGCTGGCGGCCGCGCGCCGCCGGATGCCCTGGCTGGCCGTCGACAAGGAGTACGCGTTCGAGGGACCCGAGGGCAGGCTCAACCTGCCGCAGCTGTTCGCGGGCCGGCGTCAGCTGATCGTGTACCGCGCCTTCTACGAGCCGGGCGTGGACGGCTGGCCCGACCACGCCTGTCGCGGCTGCTCGATGATCGCCGACCACGTGGGGCACCTCGCGCACCTCAACGCCCGCGACACCACGCTGGTGTTCGCCTCGCGGGCGCCGCAACCCGACATCGCGCGGCTGAAGGCGCGAATGGGTTGGCAGATGCCCTGGTACACCATCACCGACGAGTTCGATGCCGACTTCAACGTGGACCAGTGGCACGGCACCAACGCGTTCATTCGCGACGGCGGCCGCGTGTACCGGACCTACTTCATCAACAACCGCGGCGACGAAGCGCTGGGCAACACCTGGAGTTACCTCGACATGACCGCGCTCGGGCGCCAGGAGAGCTGGGAGGACTCGCCGGACGGCTATCCGCAAACCGCGCCGTACGAGTGGTGGGAATGGCACGACGCCTACGGCGAGCGCGCGCCGTCGCGGTGGTTCGGTGAGCCCGATCCCGGCGACCCCAATGACCCGCGCCCGGCGCGCAGTCGATGAATCGGCCCATCCGCATTCGGCGTTTCCGGTCCGAATAACACGAATGCGCGGTAGCCGTCCAACGGCTACGCGCGCAATATTCGGCCGAGTGAATTCGGGTTATAAAATCCGGTGGTTCGCCCTGTTGACGTGGTAGCCGGCCGGGAACGACTTCTCGATGACCTGCAGCTGGTGGTCCACCCGGGACTCGAGTTCGAGCACCACGCAGCCGTCGCCGACGGTCTTGGACTCGAGCACTATGTACCGCTGGCCGCAATCCATGATGGGATCACCTGAGTGCAATGTTTCGACGGGCACCAATTCCGGGCTTCCGTTTGATTCCACCCATCACACGGTAGGTCAATTCCGTGGGTCAGGGAATACTTTCCCGAGCACCCGGGGTCACTGCGTCCCGGGCTGCTTGAAGAACACGCTGACGTGGCGGATCCGCCCGTCGTCGCTTTGCTCGAACAGGATGCATTCGGGCCATCGCCTGGTGACCCCGTCGATCTCGAACGCCTCGGTCAACTCGACGTAGGCCAGGCGGGCGTTCACGTGGGAGACCCGCTGCACCTCCAGCCGATGCCCGTCCAAGTTGGTCAGGACCTTGCGCAGGTAGGCGACGTAGTGCTGCTTGCCCTCGACCACATCGCAGAACGGACCCTCGCGCACCAGGCCTTCGTCGGCGATCGTCGCGGCGAGGCCGTCCCAATCGTGTGCGGCCAGGCACTCCAGGTAGCGCTCGACCGTTCCCGGCTCGCTCACGTCCACCCCCACGCACACCACAGTAAGCGACCGGCGGGCCGGAAAACAGGTTTGCTGAAGCCGTCCGCCCGGCCCGCCGGCGCGGGGGAGAATGGGGCGATGAGCGCACCCAGCCCAGCGGACTCGCCGTCCGCGGCCCCGAGTTGCTACCGGCATCCCGGCCGCCCGACGTACGTCCGTTGCAACCGATGCGAGCGCTACATCTGCGGCGACTGCATGCGCAGCGCCGCCGTCGGCCAACAGTGCGTGGAGTGCGTCCGGGCGGGCGCCCGGACCATCCGGCAGCCGCGGACCCGCTTCGGCGGACGCCTGCGGTCGGACACGCCGGTGGTCACCTACGTCCTGATCGCGGTCAACGTCCTGGCGTTCGTGCTGCAGATGGCGTCGGGGACCATGGAAAAGGATCTCGCGCTGTGGCCGCCGGCGGTCGCGGAGGGCCAGGTCTACCGCTTGGTGACCTCGGCGTTCCTGCACTACGGGGCGACGCACCTGCTGCTCAACATGTGGGCGCTGTATGTGGTGGGCCCGCCCCTCGAGATATGGCTGGGCCGAATGCGTTTCGGTGCGCTGTACGCGCTGAGCGGGTTGGGCGGTTCGGTGCTGGTCTACCTGGTCTCGCCGCTGGACACGGCGACCGCGGGCGCGTCGGGGGCCATCTTCGGACTGTTCGGTGCCACCTTCGTGGTGGGCAAGCGGCTGGCCGTTGACGTCCGCTGGGTGGTGGCGGTGGTCGCGTTCAACCTGGTCTTCACTTTCCTTGTGCCGCTGATCAGTTCGCAGCGCATCAGCTGGCAGGCGCACCTGGGCGGGCTGGTCAGCGGTGCGCTGGTCGCCGCCGCCTACGTGTATCCGCCCAGGGAGCTCCGGAACGTGATCCAGGCCGCGGTGACGCTCGTCGTTTTGGTGGCGTTCGCCGCGTTGGTCTGGTGGCGCACGGCGCAGCTGCTCGCGGAGTTCTCCGCATGAGCTGGTGGGTCGCTCACTCGGAGCACACGCTGACGCAGGACGTGCCCGCACCCCCCGGCGAGGTCCGCGACTTCTACGTCGACCTGGACAACATCAAGATCGTCCACCCGCTGATCGTGTCGGTGCAGACGGTGTCGCGCAGCGAGACCCCGGACGGCGTCGTCCACAGCTACCGGGTGCGGGACCGGATCCCGTTGGGGCCGTTCACCATAACCAACACCTACCGGGCGACGTTGCGGGTGCCCGCGGCCGGTGACGTGCAGACCGAGGCCGACCAGTCGCCGGGGGTACACCTGCGCGGAACCGTCAGCTTCGAGCCGATCCCGGCGGGCACGCGGATGACCGAACGCATCCGGATCGCCGCGCCCCGGCCGCTCGCGCCGTTCACGGCGCGCGAAGCCGTCAAGGCGCACATCGCGATGCTGGCCGGCATCCGCCGCCACTTCGAGACCCGATGATCAGCGCGGCTTCCACTCCGACGTGAGCGCCGTCTCCGACAGGTACTTCGTCGAACTCCACCCGCCGTCGACCACGATCGTCTGGCCGTTGATGAAGGCGCCGCCGGGCGAGCACAGGAACGCCACCGTGCTCGCCACGTCGTCGACCGTGCCCAGCCGCTGATGCGGTGTCATCTCGGTGTTGATGCGCCGGAACCGCTCGTCGTGCAGGCGCTGCTCTGTCATCGGCGTCTGAATCACGCCGGGGGCCACCGCGTTACAGCGAATGCCCTGCGCCCCGTATTGGCAGGCGATGTGGGTGGTCAGCGCCGTGAGGCCGCCCTTGGCCGCCGAGTACGCCCCGCCGCGCAGGCCTCCGACCACGGCGAAGGTCGACGTGACGTTGATGATCGCCGACCCGGGCGGCATGTGCGGCAGCACCTGCCGGATGAGGCGGAACGGGGCCCGCAGCATCAAACCGAGGAAGTGGTCCAGCGATTCGTCGTCCGTCTCGTGAACGGGCCGGGGGCTGCCGATGCCGGCGATGTTGACCAGGAAGTCGATGTGTCCCCACCTGTGCACCGCGGCATCGGTAATCCGCTGCGGCGCATCGTCGTCGGTGAGATCGACGGCCACCGTGGTCACCCGGTCGGGGTCGCCGATGCGGTGCGCCAGCTCGGCGAGTCGCTCGTCGTTTCGTCCGGTCGCCAGGATCGCCATGCCCGCGTCGGCGAGCTTGGTCGCGCAGCCGAAGCCGATCCCGCCGCTGGCCCCCGTCACCACCGCTACCTGCATGTCACTGCTCCGCCTTCATCAGCGCCGCCTTGATCCGGTGCTTCAATATCTTTCCCGCGTCGTTCTTGGGCAGCACGTCCCAAAGTTCCAGCTGCTCGGGCGCTTTGAACCGTGCGACGCCCGAGTCTTCGAGGAAGCTGCGCAGGCCGGCCACGTCGAGGTCGGGCCCGCCCGCGGGGACCACGACGGCGCAGGCGCGTTCCCCGGTGCGCGCGTCGGGCAGTCCGACGATGGCGATCTCGGCGATGCCGGGGTGGCCGGCGAGGATGTCCTCGACCTCCTTCGGCGAGATGTTCTCGCCGTTGCGGATGATGATGTCCTTGGCGCGGCCGGTGACGACGAGATAGTCGTCGTCGAGCCAGCGCGCCAGGTCCCCGGTGCGGAAGTAGCCCTGGTCGTCGAAGGCGTCTTCCTCGTCTTCGGGGTGCTGGTAGCCGATCAACATCTGCGGCCCGCGCGCGTGGATCTCCCCGCCGACCAGCTTCACCTCCGCCAGGCCGACGCGGCCGTCGGTGTCGGCGGCGCGCGCGGCGTCCCGCAGCGACCCGACCGTGGTGACGGGGACCTCCGTCGACCCGTAGACGCGGGTGACGGTGGCGGACTCGAAAAAGGCTGCGGCCCGGCGGATCAGCGCGGGCGACACCGACGCGCCGCCGCAGATGAACACCTTCAGGTCCGGCAGGCGGGTGCCCGCGCGCTCGGCGGCGGCCAGGATGTGCTCGAGGAACGGGGTGGCCCCGGCCATGTGCGTGCACCGCTCGGCTTGCATCAGCGCCACCGCGCCGTCGCCGCTCCACCGGTCCATCAGGACCGCGGTGGTGCCCAGCAGCAGCGGGCATTCGAACGCGTAGATGGAGCCGCCGATGTGCGCGATCGGCGACGCGACCAGGAACGTGTCGCCGGGCTCGACGAGCCAGTGCTGACCGAGCTGGCTGATCAGGGCGTGGATCGAGTTATGGCTGTGCAGAACGCCTTTCGGACGCCCGGTGGTGCCGGACGTATAGAGGATCATGCGCACGGCGTCGGGATCGAGCGCGGGCAGCGCCCGGGCCGGCGTGCTTTCTTCGAGCAGCGAGCCGAAAGTCAGCTGCCCCGCGTCGGCGTCCCCGCGCACGATCACGACGCCGGGCGGGGACTCCAGTTGCGCGGTCACCCGGGACAGCATGGCGGCATAGTCGTGGCGGCCGAACTGCGCCGGGGCGAAGATCATTCGGCTGTCGGCGTCTTCCAGGACGAACCGGAGTTCCCGGTCCCGCATCGACGGCAGGATGGGGTTGGCCACCATCCCCGCCATGGTGGTGGCCAGATAGATCACCGCCGCCTCGTGCCAGTTGGGCAGCATGAAGGACACCACGCTGCCCGGGGGGATGCGGGCGTGCAGCGCGTGCGCCAGCGTCGTCGCCTGCCGGTGCAGGGTCAGGCAGTCCAGCCGTCGGTCGCCGTCGACCAGCACCACCCGCCGCGGCGTGCGCTCGGCGGCCTCGCGCAGCGCGTCGGCCAGCGTCGTTCGGACCCACCAGCCGCGCGCGTAGGCTTCGGCGGCGCGTTCGTCGTCCCACCGAACCCACCGCCCGCCGATCAGCTTCCGGCTGGGCGCCATTGCGGCAGCTTAGCCACGGACCCGGCGCATCGTCATCGAGTGCCGGAAGCGCGATGCGGGATGGGTGTTGATGGTGACCTGGGCGACCCGCCCGTCGGAGGTCGTGTAGGTCCGACGCACCTCCAATGCCGGTGCCCCGGGATCGATCTCGAGTCCGCGGGCCAGGCCGGGGTCAATGAGCACCGCGGCGATCTCCTGCTGGACCTCGACGATGCTCAGCCCGAACAGGTCCTCGATCAGCGGGAAGATGGGGCCTTCGTGGCGCTGCAACAACCGGCCGACCCCCGCGAACGCGCGGTTGATGTAGTACTCGGTGCGGCAGAGCGCGGCACCCGGCGCCGCGTCGGTGGCGCGCCGGAAACCGCGCACGGTCAACCATTGCTCGCCGGCCGCCAGCCCGGTGCGGGCGGCCAGCTCGTCGTCGATGGTGATTATGGCGACCGACTCGATGGCGAACCGGGTGTCCGTCGCGAACGCCAGCAGGTCGTTGATCGACATGACGTGCTGGACGTAGGAGTCCGACGACGGCCGCGGCACCACGAGGGTTCCGGTTCGGGGGCGCGACGAGACCAGGTTGTCCTCGCGCAGGCGCCGCAGCGCCTCCCGAATGGTGTACCGGCTGACCGCAAACCGCTCACACAACTCGTGTTCGGTCGGCAACTGGGACCCCACCGGATAGACGCCCTCCACGATCTCCTTGCGCAACGTGCGGGCCACCTGCAGGTACCGGTGGTCGGCGACTCTGGCTTCTGACATCTCGTCCCCTCAGGCTTCCCGCCGCAATGCCAGCACGCTGCCGTCGGCGTCCGCCGAGACGTACAGCGTGCCGTCGGGCCCGGCGGCGATGCCGGCGAACGGCCCCTGCGGCCCGGAGAAGGGCGGCATGCCGCGCAGCGGCTTGGGCGTCACGCCCGGCGGGGCGCCCACCGGCAGGCCCGACGCGATGGTCCGCCGGACCCCGGTGTCCAGATCGAAGGCGACCACCTCCTTGGCGCCCGCGTCGACGACATACAGCTGACCGTCGCGCACCAGGATGCCCTGGGGGCGTTGCAGGCCGTCCCACACCGCGTCGCCGGTGCCGCCGAGCCGGCTCACCCGTCCCGCGCCCGCCTCGGAGACCAGGCAGGACCCGTCGGGGGCGACGGCCACGCCGACCGGTTCGCTGAGGCCGCCGGCGATCACCTCGACGCGGCCCGGGCCGACGGACAGCACCCGGCCCGCTCCCAGCTCCGCGGCGATCACCGCACCCCCCGGCGCGACCGCGACCCCGTAGAGCTGGTCGAAACCCCCTGCCAGCACCATGCTTTCGTGGTCGCCCGGCCGGTAGCGTGCCACCTGGCCGTTGGAGGTGGTGACGACGAACTCGCCGTCGGCGACGGCGGCCAGCCCGCGCAGGAATCCCGGGTAGCCCGGGCTGAACAGCATCCCGGCGGTGCGTACAGAGCCGGATTTGATGCCCAGCACATAGAAGTACGTCCCGTCGGCGATGTACAGGTTGCCGTCGGCGCCGACCGCCAGGTCCAGCGGCCAATTCAGCCCGCCCGGCAACACGGTCCGGGTCCGGCCGCCGTCGAGGATTTCGGTGATCTCGCCGGTGAAGTTCGAGACGAACAGCCGCTCACCGACAAAGGCGAGGTTGTCCAGGCCGGGATTCAACGCTGCCAGCACGGTGCGTTCGCCGGTGCGGGGATCGATGCGCAGCACCTGGCCGCTGTGCACCTGGGTCGACACGATGCGGCCGTGGGAATCGAACTTCACCGCGTCGGGGATGCCGAGGTCACCGGCGACGCATTCCGGCTCCCCGCCGTCGGGATCGATGCGCCAGATCTCGTTGGCGCCCATCAGCGGGAAATACAACATGCCGTCGGGGCCCACCTCCATGGCGTTGGGCGACGGCGCGTTCTCCAGCAGCACGCGCGCCGCGCCGCCGGCCGGGTCGAGCTCCAGCAGGCGGCCGCCCTCGCGGCATTCGCCGACGAACAGCCGGTGCCCGTGAAAGGTGATGCCGTTGGCCGATGGCATGTCGTCGCGTAGCACCCGGCTGCGGCCCGCCGGATCGCGCACGCTCACCCGGCCGTCCATGACCTCGGTGGCGAACAGGTTGCCGTTCGGGTCGAACGCGACGTCGTCGGGGGCGATGATGTCGCCACCCTTGGCGCTGACGACGTCGAGCCGGCCGGTCGCCGGGTCGAGCGCGCTGATCTGGCTGCCGGTCACCTGGGCGATGTAGATCCGGCCGTCCGGGCCGGTGCGTAGGCCGTTCGCGCCGAACAGCCGGCTCGGGGGGGTCAGGCGGGTGAGGCTCCAGCCGTCGGCGACGCTCGGGGCCCGTTCGGCGGTATAGCGGCACTGCGGCGGCGACAATCCGGCCATCACGCTCGCACGTTAGCAATCCGACCGTGGTCCAGACAATAGCCGCCCACAAATCCGCCGCACCCCTTGACGCACCGCTACACCGCAGAGAATCATGCTCTCCAATGGGTGCACATCATTATCTTGTCCGGACAATTCGTCGACACGATGCCTGAGGACCTACTCAGCCTGGACGGGCGCATCGTCGTGGTCTCCGGCGCGGCCGGGGGCGGCATCGGCACCACGGTCACGCGGATGGTCGCCGAGGCCGGGGCGACGGTGGTCGCGGTGAGTCGCGGGCGCGACAACCTCGACCGGCACCTCGGGCCGCTGCGCGCGGCGGGCCTCTCGGTGGTGCCGATCGCGGCCGACGCCGCCACCGACGACGGCGTGCGAACCACGATCGACGCCGTGCGGCGCGCGGACGGCGAACTGCACGGACTGGTCAACGTCGCCGGCGGTGCGGATCCCTCGACCTGGATGCCGTCGACCCGGGTCACGCGCGGCGACTGGCGAGACCTGTTCACCCGCAACCTGGAGACGATGTTCTTCATGAGCCAGGCCGTGGCCGCCGAGCTGAAGCACCGCGGCCGCCCCGGCTCGATCGTGTCGATCTCGTCGATCAGCGGGATGAACACGGCGCCCTTCCACATCGCCTACGGCACGGCCAAGGCCGCGATCGTCGCGGCGACCCGCACGATGGCGCTCGAACTGGCGGACGGGCCGGCCCCGATCCGGGTGAACGCCGTCGCGCCGGGGGTGACCGAGACGCCGGCGTCCGGCGCCTACGTCGACTCCGACGCCGAGCGCGACCGCCGCGCCATCGCGATGGGTCGCCGCGGGCGGCCCGCGGAGGTGGCCGGCGCGGTCCTCTTCCTGCTGTCGGACCTGTCGAGCTACATCACCGGCCAGACGCTGCTGGTGGACGGCGGATTGAACCTGAGGTGGGGGCACCTGGGCGCCGACAACACCTCCTTGTTCCTCAAAGACGAATCATTCCGCGCGGCGATCACGCGCTGGGACGGGTAGAAAGCGAGGGGCCGATGACACAGAACGGCGCGGCCGCGCCCGAGGAACTGACCGAGCCGGTCATCATCCCGGTGGAGGCGTACCTCTCCGAGGAGTACGTGCGTGCCGAGCGCGACAAGTTGTGGCGCAAGGTGTGGCAGCAAGTCGGACGCGTGGAAGAGCTGCCCGGCGTCGGCAGCTATCTGACCTACGACATCCTCGACGACTCCGTCGTCGTGATCCGCACGGCGGCCGATACGCTGAAGGCCCACCACAACGTGTGCATGCACCGCGGCCGCCGGCTGGTCGACACCCCGGCCGGCGCCAGAAACGCTTGCGGCCACAAGAAGTCGTTCGTGTGCGGGTTTCACGGCTGGACCTATGACCGCGACGGCGCCTGCACCCACGTGCCCGAAAGACCAGACTGGCGGGACGCGCTGACGCCGGAGAACACCCACCTGGCGCCGGTCAACGTCGACACCTGGGGCGGCTGGATCTGGATCAACATGGACCCGGCGTGCGAGCCGCTGCGGGACTACCTCGAACCCGCCGCCACCATGCTCGATCCGTTCCGCCTGCAGGACATGCGCTGCAAATGGCGCAAATGGCTGCACTTCGACTGCAACTGGAAGGTCGCCATGGAGGCCTTCAACGAGACCTACCACGTCGCCACCACGCATCCGCAGTTCAACAAGTTCGGCAACTTCCGTGGCTGGGCGATGGCGCAGGGCAAACACAGCAACATCGGCTACGACGCGCCCGACGGACTGGAAGAGACCAAGTCGAAGATCCGGCTGGGAACCGGTGCGGATCCCCGCATTTCGACGGCCGAGATGCAGAGCTACACGCTGGAGGAGACCAACGCCACCACCACCACGACCCTGGTGGAGGCGGCGCGCCGGTTGGTCGACGAGTTACCCGCGGACACCCCGGCCGGCCGGGTGCTCGAGCACTGGCTGTCCTCGGCGCGGCGCGACGACGCCGCGCGCGGCGTGGTGTGGCCGACCATCGATCCCGAACACCTGGCCAAGAGCGGCACCGCGTGGCAGATCTTCCCGAACTTCCAGATCGGGCAGGGCCTGACCACCGCGTTGTGCTACAGCGCCAGGCCGCACGGCTACAACCCCGACAGCTGCATCTTCGAGGCCTCGTGCTACGAGCTCTACCCCAAAGGCGAAGAGCCGCAGACCGAATGGGTGTACGCACCGCCGGACGACCCGAGCTGGCGCAGCGTGCTGCCGCAGGACTTCTCCAACATGGCCGCCGTCCAGCAGGGCATGAAGTCGTACGGCTTCCGCGGCCCCAAGCCCAACCCGTACATGGAACGCAGCACCGCCAACCTGCACCGCAATCTCGCCCGATACCTGGGCACCGGTGCCCCGCAGAGATTAACAACGGAGATGCAACGATGAAGGTCAATCTTGGCTTCGGCGCCCACAATTCCCACGACTGGGACCGCGTGCTCGCCCAGGATTTCAGCCGGCCGCCCGCGACGCCGGACTGGGAGTGCGTGCAGGCGACGCTCGCCATCGCCGACCTGGCCGAGCCGCTCGGGTTCGACGGCATCTGGATGCCGGAACACTGCGGGACGCCATATGGCATGACGCCCAACCCGATTCAGACGCTGAGCTACTTCGCCGGGCGCACCGAGCGCGTCGGCCTGGGCACCTTCGTCGTCGTCGCGCCGTGGTGGCACCCCGTCCGGCTGGCGCACCAGATCGCCTATCTCGACATCCTCTCCAACGGCCGCTACACGACGATCGGGATCGGTCGCGGGGTCTCGAAGGGAGAGTTCGACGCCGTCGGCGTCCCCCGCGAAGAGAGCCGGCAACGGTTCAACGAAACCCTCGACATCCTGCAGCTGGCGCTGTCCGGGGAGCGGTTCTCCTACGAGGGGGAGATCTTCACCGTCCCCGAGATGTCGCTGCGCCCCGAACCGCGCAGCGCAGACCTCTTCTCGCGCATCTACAGCTCGTCGTCGACGGCCGAGTCGCTGGAGATCCTGGCCCGCCGCGGCATGGTCCCGCTGTTCGTCGGCAACAAGCCGATCGAGGAAGCCGGGCGGGAGGTGCAGAAGGTCAACACGTTCCGCAAGGAGGAGGGCCTGCCGCCCTGCCAGCCGAAGAACGTGATGTTCATGTACTGCACCACCGGCGACCCCGCCGAGTCCGAGGAGTGGATCTGGACGGCCAACCGCGACGTCACCGTGCACTACGGGTTTGCCGATGCCTCGAACTTCAAGGGGGTCAAGGGCTATGAGGCCTACGCGGCCCGCGAGGCCACCGCGACCGCGGTCCTCGCGTCGTCGGTCACCGGTGACGCCAAAGCCCCGTCCAAGACGCCGGGCTACCACGCCTCCAACCTGCTGATCGGCACGCCGGAGGAGATCTACGCGCGCATCAAGGCCGCGCAGGAAGCCTGCTCCTTCTGCGAGCTGACCATCGTCCCGCAATTCGGCACGATGCCCTACGACCGGGCGATGGCCAGCACCGAGCTGTTCGCCCGGGAGGTGCTGCCCGCGGTCCAGAAGATGGCGGCGCCCCTGCACGCCGCGGCGCTACCGGAGAACGCCCTGGCATGACCAACCCGGATTGCCCGCCGTCGCAGACCCCGGACGACATCGACGTCGAGGCGCTGCGCGACAAGTACCGCCGGGAACGCGAGAAGCGGCTGCGCCCGGAGGGGTCCAAACAGTACGTCGAACTGGTCGACGACTTCGCGGGGTACTACGAAACCGACCCGCACTCACCGCCGTTGGTGCGCGATCCGATCTCGGCGGACATCGACGTCGCCGTGATCGGCGGTGGCTTCGGCGGCCTGCTGTGCGGCGCCCACCTGAAGAAGGCGGGCATCGAGGACGTCCGGATCATCGAACTGGGCGGCGACTTCGGCGGGGTCTGGTACTGGAACCGCTACCCGGGCATCCAGTGCGACAACGAATCCTATTGCTATGTACCGCTTCTCGAAGAGCTGAACTTCATTCCGTCGAAGAAGTTCGCCGACGGCGCCGAAATCTACGACCACTGCCGGCGCATCGGGAAACACTACGGGCTCTACGACTCGGCGATCTTCTCCACCCAGGTTCGCGAGCTGCACTGGGACGAGCCCGGCAAACGCTGGCGGATCGCCACCGACCGGGGTGACGACATCCGGGCCCGTTTCGTGGTGATGGCGTCGGGCCCGTTCCACCGGCCCAAGCTGCCGGGCATCCCGGGGATCAAGGACTTCAAGGGACACAGCTTTCATTCGTCGCGCTGGGACTACGAATACACCGGCGGCGACACCTCGGGCGGACTGGACAAGCTCGCCGACAAACGGGTCGCGGTGGTGGGCACCGGCGCGACCGGCATCCAGATCGTGCCGTTCCTGGGCCGGCATGCCAAGCATCTGTATGTCTTTCAGCGCACGCCGTCGTCGGTCGGCGCGCGCAATAACGCGCCGACCGATCCGGAGTGGGTGAAGACGCTCCAGCCGGGCTGGCAGAAGGAGCGGCAGCGCAACTTCCATGCCTGGACCTTCGAGGGGATGGCGCTGGGCCAACCGGACCTGGTCTGTGACTTCTGGACCGAGCTGGGCCGCAACACCGCCGCGCGGGTGCTCGCGCTCGAGGAGCCGGCCGCCATGACGCCGGAGCAGTTCATGGCCATCCGCGACGAGGAAGACTTCAAGGTGATGGAGCGGCTGCGGCGCAGGGTCGAGAGCCTGGTCGAGGACCCGGAGACCGCCGAGGCGCTCAAGCCCTACTACCGGTTCCTGTGCAAGAGGCCGACCACCAATGACGAGTACCTGCAGACCTTCAACCGTCCCAACGTGACCCTGGTCGACGTGTCGGCGAGCAAGGGCGTCGAGCGGGCGACCGAAAAGGGTCTGGTGGCCAACGGCATCGAGTACGAGGTCGACTGCATCATCTACGCCAGCGGCTTCGAGATCACCACGGAGATCAGCCGGCGGTATTCCATCGACGCGATAACCGGCCGCGATCGGGTGTCGCTCTTCGACCACTGGCGCGACGGCTACCAGACGCTGCACGGGATGACCAGCCGGGGTTTCCCCAACCAGTTCTTCACCGGCTTCACCCAGGTCGGCATCTCGGCGAACATCGCGGCCAACTACGAACTGCAGGGCGAGCACATCGCCTACATCATCTCCGAGGCGCTGGCCCGTGGCGCGACCACCGTCGAGCCCACCGAGGCCGCCCAGTCCCGGTGGTGCCAAACCATCCGGGAGACCGCGATCGACAACAGCGCGTTCGATTCCGAATGCACGCCGGGCTATTACAACAACGAAGGCGGTGGCGGGGGCGAGGGCATCCGGTCGCATCTGGGGGAGCCGTACGGGCCGGGGTTCTACGCCTTCAGCGACCTGCTGACCGAATGGCGCGACAAGGGCGACCTGGACGGTCTAGAACTGGGATCGTGATGGCGCAACTGAGATTCGACGACCGGGTGGCGGTGGTGACCGGCGCCGGCAGGGGGCTGGGCCGGGAGTACGCGCTGCTCCTGGCCGCCCGGGGCGCCAAGGTCGTGGTCAACGACACCGGCGGCGCGTTGACCGGCGCCGGCGCCGACGCCGGTCCCGCCCATCAGGTGGTCCTCGAGATCAGGGCGGCGGGCGGCGACGCCGTCGCCTGCACCGAGTCGGTCGCGACGCCGCGGGGCGGCCAGGCGATCGTGCAAGCGGCACTGGACAACTACGGGCGCATCGACATCCTGATCCACAACGCCGGCAATGTCCGGCGGGGGTCCTTGAAGGAGATGAGCTACGAGGACTTCGACGCCGTCATCGACGTCCACCTGCGGGGCGCTTTCCACGTGGTGCGGCCGGCGTTCCCGCTCATGTGCGACGCCGGATACGGTCGTGTCGTGTTGACCTCGTCGATCGGCGGCCTCTACGGCAACCACGGCGTCGCCAACTATGCCGCCGCCAAGGCGGGCCTGCTCGGCCTGTCCAACGTCGTCGCGCTCGAGGGCGCCGCGGAAGGGGTGCTGTGCAACGTGATCGTGCCGTCGGCGGTGACGAGAATGGCCGAGGGTCTTGATATCTTGGCTTATCCGCCGATGGGCCCCGACCTGGTGGCGCCCGTGGTGGGCTTGCTGGCACACGAGAGGTGCCCGGTGAACGGCGAAATGCTGATTGCCATCGCCGGTCGGGTGGCCCGCGCCGTGATCGCCGAAACCCCCGGCGTGCACCGCCCGTCGTGGTCGCTCGAGGACGTGGCCGAGCAGATCGATGCGGTCCGCTACCTGGCCGCGCCGCTGGTTTTTCCCGTCGTGCCGGACGGCCACGGCGACCACATCCGCTACAGCTTCGAGACCGCGGCCCGCAAGGAAGGCGTGCGCCATGGCT
Source organism: Mycobacterium europaeum (assembly GCF_034555895.2). Taxonomy (NCBI): domain Bacteria; kingdom Bacillati; phylum Actinomycetota; class Actinomycetes; order Mycobacteriales; family Mycobacteriaceae; genus Mycobacterium; species Mycobacterium europaeum. The sequence goes on along the minus strand of NZ_CP157315.1, from coordinate 4,578,009 downwards.
AGTCGCGCAGCCGGGCGCGGCGGCCCGCTGACCGGTGTGCGCGTCGTCGACCTCACCGCCATGGTGATGGGTCCCTACTGCACGCAGATCATGGCCGACATGGGCGCCGACGTGATCAAGGTCGAGCCGCCGCAGGGCGACGACACGCGCTACGTGTCGGTGGGGCCGGTCCGGGGCATGGGCGGCGTCTTCGTCAACGTCAACCGCGGCAAGCGCGGCATCACGGTCGACCTGCGGTCGGAGTCGGGCAAGGCCGTCGTGCGGGCGCTGATCGAACGGGCCGACGTCTTCATCCACTCGATGCGCTCCAAAGCCGTTGCCCGGCTGGGGTTCAGCTACGACGAGGTGGCGGCGATCAATCCGGGCATCGTCTACACCAACTGCTACGGCTACAGCCGGCGCGGCCCGAACGGGGACCTGCCCGCCTACGACGACACCATCCAGGCGGCCTGCGGGTTGCCGTACGTCCAGGAGCAGTTGACGGGCGAACCCAGCTACGTCGGCACCATCATGGCGGACAAGGTCGCCGGACTGACCGCGCTCTACGCCACCATGATGGCGTTGTTCCACCGCGAGCGCACCGGCGAGGGACAAGAGGTGGAAATCGGCATGTTCGAGACGATGGCGTCGTTCATGCTCGTCGAACACGCCAACGGCGCCATGTTCGACCCGCCCCTGGGGCCCGCGGTGTATCCGCGGACGGTGGCGCCGAACCGGAGGCCGTACCGCACCCGTGACGGCTACATCGCCGCGCTGATCTACAACGACAAGCACTGGGCCGCCTTCATGGAGGCGGTGCGGCCCCCGTGGCAGAGCGAGCTGTACGCGACTCTCGAGCGGCGCGCGCGGCAGATCGACACCGTGTACGCGCTGCTGGCCGAGACGATGGCGCAGCGGACGACGCAGGAGTGGCTGGATCTGTTCCGGGAACTTCAGATACCGGCCGCGGCGCTGTCCAGTCCGGCGACACTCTTCGACGACGAGCATCTCGACGCCCTCGGGTTCTTCGAGACGGTGCCCACGCCGCACGGCCCGGTGCGGTTCCCCGGCGTGCCGACCTGGTTCTCCCGCACACCGGGACGCGTCGCCGGTCCGGCCCCGGAGCTCGGTGCCGACACCGCCGACGTGCTCGAGGAACTCGGCCTGGCCCTCGCCGAGGCGAACGCCGATGCGGAACCGGCCGGGCCCGTATAGCACGCGCGGCGCCGTCCAAAAGCGAAGCGGGTCTTCGCGTGTCTCTCCGGTCGATCCGGCCGCCTCGCCTCTAGGCTGGCTTGCTGAACTCAACAGGAGGGGCAGCGACGTATCGGCATCAACCATGGCGCCGGGCGAGATGGTAGTTACGGCGCGCTGACAGCAAGCACCGAGCCGGGCGGGACTCATCCCGCACCGGCTCGTCGGGCTCGGCGGCCCCGCTGGGTCGCGCCGGTGCGGCGGGTCGGCCGCCTGGCGATCTGGGATAAACCGGAGCGGCGCAGCGGGATTCCCGCGCTCGACGGGTTACGCGCGATAGCGGTCGCGCTGGTGCTGGTCGGCCACGGCGGCATCCCCGGCGTGGGCGGCGGGTTCATCGGCGTCGACGTCTTCTTCGTGCTCAGCGGCTTCCTGATCACCTCGCTGCTCCTGGACGAGCTGGGGCGCACCGGCCGTATCGAGCTGGCCGGCTTCTGGATTCGCCGTGCGCGCCGGCTGTTGCCGGCCCTGGTGCTGATGGTGCTCACGGTGGCGGCGGCCCGCCAGCTCCTGCCCGAGCGGTCCCTGACCGGGCTGCGCGACGACGCCATCGCGGCGTTCGTGTGGATGGCGAACTGGCGGTTCGTCGCCCAGAATACCGACTATTTCACGCAGGGTGCCCCGCCCTCGCCGCTGCAGCACACCTGGTCGCTCGGGGTGGAAGAGCAGTACTACTTCGTGTGGCCGGTGCTGCTGATCGCGGTGACGCTGCTGTTGGCCGCCCGTGCGCGGCGCCGCCTCACCCGGGCCACGGTGGGGGGCGTCCGGTTCGCGACGTTCGTGATCGCCACCGTGGGGGCCCTGGCGTCGGCCGTGCTCGCGATGGTGATGGTGACCGACCACACCCGCGACCGCGTCTACTTCGGGACCGATACCCGCGCCCAGGCGCTGCTGACCGGCGCCGCGGCGGCGGCACTGCTGGTTCGCGACTGGCCGTCGCTGAACCGGGGCTGGTGCCTGATCCGGACCCGCTGGGCCCGGCGCGTCGCCCGCGTGCTGCCACTCGCCGGCCTGGCGGGACTCGCGACGGCGACCCATTACGCCACCGGCAGTAGCGGCGAGTTCCGCCACGGCCTGTTCATCGGGGTCGCGATCGCATCCGTTCTGGTGGTGGCGCCCGTGGCCTTGGAACAGCGGGGCGCGGCCGCCCGCATCCTGGCGGCCCCGCCCCTGGTGTGGCTGGGCACCATCTCCTACGGCGTCTATCTGTGGCACTGGCCAATCTTTCTGGTGCTCAACGGTGAGCGCACCGGGTGGACGGGGCTGCCGCTGTTCGCCGCCCGGTGCGGCGCGACGGTGGCGCTGGCCGCCGCGTCGTGGTGGCTGATCGAACAACCCATCCGGCGCTGGCGGCCGGCGCGGGTGCCGCTATTGCCGCTGGCGGCCGCCACGGTGGCCAGCGCCGCCGCGGTGACACTGATGGTCGTCCCGGTAGGCGCCGGGCCCGGCCTGCGCGAGGTCGGTCTGCCGCCGGGGGTCTCGGCGGTCGCCGCGGTGTCGCCGTCGCCGCCGGGCGGCAGCCGCCCGGCGGGCCCCCGCGACCCCAACCGGCCCTTCACCGTCTCGGTGTTCGGCGATTCGATCGGGTGGACGTGGATGCACTACCTGCCGCCGACGCCGGGATTCGCGTTCCTCGACCACACCGTGATCGGCTGCAGCCTGGTCCGCGGCACGCCGTACCGGTACATCGGTCAAACCCTGGAGCAGCGACCGGCGTGCGACGGCTGGCCGATCCGCTGGTCGACCCAGGTCAGCCAGGACCAGCCGGACGTCGCGCTGCTTATCATCGGCCGCTGGGAAACCGTCGACCGCGTGAACGAGGGCCAGTGGACCCACATCGGTGACCCGACCTTCGATGCCTACCTCAACGGCGAGCTGGAGCGTGCGCTGAACATCGTGAGCGCCAACGGCGTTCGAGTGGTGGTCGCGACGGTGCCATACAGCAGGGGCGGTGAGAAGCCGGACGGCCGCCTGTATCCCGAAGACCAGCCCGACCGGGTCAACCTGTGGAACACCATGCTGCGCAAGACGGTCGCCCACCACCCGGGCGTGCAAATCCTCGACCTCAACAAAAAGCTCTGTCCGGACGGCGTGTACACCGCCAAGGTCGACGGCATCAAGGTCCGCAGTGACGGCGTCCACCTCACGCCCGAAGGGGTGAAATGGTTGACGCCGTGGCTCGAGGAATCGCTGCGCTAGGTCCTAATCGCCGGTGCGGCAGCTGATCTCCATGCTGTCGCTGTCCCGGACTTCGAAGTTGAAGCTGACGTAGCCGTTGCCGGGATTGCGCACCCGATCCAGATACGGTTGCGTGTCGACGGCGCTGGTGTTGTCGGCTACCACCAACGCCCCCGTCGAAAGCCGGGGTTCGAGCAGCTCGATCACCGGCAGATACAGGTCCTTCCAGCCGTCCAGCAAGACGAAGTCGACGGGCCCGTCCAGCCCGGCCAGCGTGGTCAGCGCATCTCCTTCGAGGACGGTGATCACGTCGTCCAGACCGGTCAGCGCGAAAGTCTGCCGCGCGGCGGCGATCTTCGTCTCGTTGAGCTCGGTCGTCACCACCCGGCCGGAGCCGTTGTCGCGCACCGCCGATGCAAGATGCACGGCGGAGATGCCGAACGACATTCCGAACTCGACGACCGTCGCCGGCCGGGCCGCCCGCACCAGCGCGTAGAGCAGCCGGCCGGCCTCCGGTGTGACCGGGATGTAGAACTCGCTCATCGCGTCGGCGCGTTCCCGCGCGGTCATCGGCCGGTCGAAATCGCCGTGCCGCTGGCGCAACAGCGACATCTGGTTCTTCGCCTCGGTGTACATCCGGTCGAGCACGGTCGAGACCTTCGGATCTTGCAGAGTGTTGGCCATGGTGTCGAGGGTAGGCGCCGGCGCCTAGCGACCGGCCTGGGCAGGCGCAGGCCCCGTCCACCTGCCGCAACGGTTACGCGAATGAGTTTGACGGGCCCTGGGCCGCGGTGTACAAAGGGTTTCGCAAGCACCTCGGTAGGTGAGGCGTCTGCATGGACACAGGCCACTGACCCCGAACGTCGAGAGACGCCCCGGGTCAGGACAGCTCTTCCCGGACCCAAGGGTTGAGCCCAAGTGGCTTCCGGAACGGGGAGCGATCGCAAGCGCGGCGAAGCCGGGCGAAGCGGGTCGCGACCCTCGGTCGGGAGCGATCGCAAGCGCGGCGAAGCCGGGCGAAGCGGGTCGCGACCGTCGGTCAAGTTCCGGATACGCCGTGCAGTGCCGAAGCTCCGACGAGAGGGGTGCGGTCGGCGGCACGTCGTCGGCATTCGTTTCCCTCCTGTTCAGGTGACCAGTGATGACACCCGCGTGTGTCGCGGCCGTGAGGGGGTGAGGACGAGATGAGTCCGGGCGATAGTCCCTATCCGAAATCCGTCTTGTTCCGATCCGGTTCCGGCTTTCCTTCTGCCGCCTGAGCTTTCACGGACACCCCGGTCCCTAGCGGCGCGTTCGCTCCTGTCCGGGTGCCACGGGCTCAGCCGATCGGACCTCCCGCAAGGAGAAGATCATGGCTTTTGTTGTCACCCACCGTCTCACCGCTTCGACCGGGGGTCGGGGACGTTCGTGGCTGCGGTCGGCGCGGTTGTGGGCCAACAAGGTGCACGCGCGGACCGTCCTGTCCCCCCAGGAGCGGGCCAACCTGTACGTGGCGCGCATGCCGATCGCGGTGGTCACCGCGTCGCTCGGTGGTCACCCGTCGGCCGGCCCCCACCGGTGACCCCCGTCTCATCCGAGGCCGTCGGCGTCGTCACCGCCGCCGCGCCGACGCATGCCGGCGTCGCCCACCCCGGCGACATCGTCGGGGCATTCGGCCGCATCCGGCGTGACGGCGCCGGGGCATCCGGCGGCCGCTGGCGCCGCCTGCGCACGCTGCTGGTCGTCAGCGGTCCCGGGCTGATCGTGATGGTGGGGGACAACGACGCCGGCGGCGTCGCGACCTACGCTCAGGCCGGACAGAACTACGGGATGGCGCTGTTGTGGACGCTGGCGCTGCTGATTCCGGTGCTGTACGTGAACCAGGAGATGGTGCTCAGGCTCGGCGCGGTGACCCGAGTCGGGCACGCGCGGCTCATCTTCGAGCGCTTCGGCAGGTTCTGGGGCGCGTTCAGCGTCGGTGACCTGCTGATCCTGAATGCGTTGACGATCGTCACCGAATTCATCGGTGTCGCATTGGCGCTCGGGTTCCTGGGCTGTCCCAAGGCGATCGCGATCCCGGCCGCTGCCGTGCTGCTGTTCGCGGTGGTGGCCGGCGGGTCGTTTCGCCGCTGGGAGGGGCTGATGTTCCTGCTGATCGCGGTGAACGTGCTGGTCATCCCGATGGTGCTGCTGGTGCATCCGACGGCGAAAGGGATTGCCGGCGGCCTGATTCCGCGCTTCGCGGGCGGGGTCAACTCCACCGTGCTGCTGCTGGTCATCGCGATCGTGGGCACCACGGTGGCGCCCTGGCAACTCTTCTTCCAGCAGTCCAACGTGGTGGACAAGCGCATCACCACCCGCTGGATGGCTTACGCCCGAGCGGATCTGGTGATCGGGATCGTCGTGGTCATGGTCGGCGCGACGGCGCTGATGGCGGTCACGGCCTTCGGTCTGGCCGGCGCGGGCCACTTCACCGACGCGGGCGCGGTGGCGGCGGAGTTGTCCCGGCACCTCGGCGGCACGGTCGGGACGCTGTTCGCGATCATCCTGCTCGACGCCTCGCTGATCGGGGCGAACGCCATCGGGCTGGCCACCACCTACGCCATCGGGGACGCGATGGGCAGGAGGCACTCCCTGCACTGGAAGATCAGCGAGGCTCCGCTGTTCTACGGCGGCTACGCCCTGCTGCTCGCGGTGTCGGCCGCGGTCGCGTTCAGCCCCGACCACATCCTCGGCCTGGTGACCCAGGGTGTGCAGGCGCTGGCCGGTGTCCTGCTGCCTTCGGCAACCGTCTTCCTCGTGCTGCTGTGCAACGATCGGGCGTTGCTGGGCCCGTGGGCAAACAGCGTGCGGCAGAACATCGTTGCGTGGACCATCGTCTGGGCGCTGGTGCTGCTGTCGCTGGCGTTGACGGCGACGACGTTCTTCCCGGGCCTGCCGACGTCCACCATCGAGGCGGGCCTGGCCGTCGGCGCGGCCATCGGCGTCGTCGGTGGTGCCGCCGTCATCATCGCCGGACGCCGGTACTCCGCGCTGCGCGACGCCGAAGCCGTCGTGCGGACGCTCGGGGGCGGCCTGGACCCCGACCAGGTCGATGAGCTCGACGACACCCCGACACTCACCCGCGCCGAACGCCGCGCGATCCGCCGCCAGGACCGGATGGAGTGGCAGACCCCGAGCCTTGACGGCCTGGCCCGCCCGGCCATGTCGCCGATTCGCCGGGCGGGGCTCTTCACCCTGCGGGCTTACCTGGTGCTGGCGGTCGCGCTGGTGGTCGTCAAGATCGTGCAGGCCGGTGTTGTGGGTCCGGCCTCATCACTCTGAATCATTCGGCAGCAGAACGATTTTGCCGCGGGTGTGTCGCTTCTCCAATTCTGCGAAGGCATCGGCGACCCGATCCAGCGGGTACGTGGCCGCGACCTCGAAATCGAGAGTGCCGTCGACGACGAGCCCGGCCATTTCGGCCAGCACCTCCGGCGTCGACGCCTCGGCGCTGCCTTCGGTCTTGGCGCCGACTTCGCCGGCCTTCTGGAACGAGATGATCGTGTCGATTCGGTCGGGCGCGACGCCCAGGTCGACGGCGAGCTGCACGTAGTCGGGCCCGAAAAGGTCGATGAACGCGTCGATCCCGGTTGGCGCCGCCTCGCGCAGCCGGTCGGCCAGCCCGTCGCCATAGGGAACCGGGGTGACGCCGTGGGCGCGCAGCCAGTCGGCGTTGCCGGGTCCGGCGATGCCGAGCACCCGTGCCTTCCGCAGCGCCAGGAGTTGCACGACGAGGCTGCCCACGCCGCCGGCCGCCGCCGAGACGGCGACCGTCTCCCCGGGTAGCGGTGCCACCGCCCGGACGGCCGCGTACGCGGTCACACCGACGACGTAGAGGGAGCCGGCGACCTCCCAGCTGAGTTGAGCCGGTTTGGGAATCAGCTGGCCGACCGGGACCGCGGCATGGCTGGCGTGGCTGGACCGGCGGAAGCTGAACCCCAAAACCTCATCGCCCACCGAGAATTCGGTCACACCGGGGCCCACCGCGGTCACGATCCCGGCCAGGTCGCTGCCCTCGCCGGACGGAAAGGTGGCGGGGAACATCTCGTGCACGGCGCCGGTGCGGATGGCGGCCTCGCCGGGGTTGATTCCGGCTGCGCGGACCTCGACGACCACCTCGCCGGGCCCCGGGACGGGCATGTCGACGTCGGCCACGTACAACACCTCGCGGCCCCCGTACCGGTCGAACCGTACGGCGCGCGCCCCCGCAGCCGCCATGTCGATCTCCTCCCCGTCGCGACCATGCAGTCTTCCCGCCAGCATAGGCATCCCGAATGGGTGCCCGGCTACAACAGACCGAGCAACCGCAGATCGAGAACGTACTTGGCGATCAAGTCCGCCGACAGGTGCGGGATGTCGTGGTCCGCACCGAGTTTGGCGGCCCGGACCGCGCCGCGGAAGGCGTCGGTCGGGGCCGGTGCGCCGCGCAGCGGTCGCTCCGGTTTCCGGTAGGCGTCCAGCAACGGCAGCGCCGAGAGTTGGCGCTGCCGGTCCGGCAGCGCCCGCAGCGCCGTGCCGAACCTTCCGAGCCACTCGTCGTAATCGTCGATGCGCCGGATGTCGTGGCCGTCGGCGACCAGCCAATCCACGAACACGTCCAGGGAGATGCCGTCGTCGTGCGGGTTCATCACGTCATAGGAGCGAAAGGTCCCGGTGGGCGCCGCATCGTCGGCCACGGTTGCGATCTGCTCGCCGAGCGCGGTCACCGCTTCGGCCACGAAGTCGGCGGGCAGCCCGTCGTAATGGGCGACGGCGCGGCCGCCGGTGTCGGTGGCCTCGTAGAAGGACGCCGGCGCGATGCCGGTGACCAGCAAGCTGAAGATCAAGCGGGTGAACGCATCCGGGACGTTGAGCTGGCCGGAGTAGCGGCTGTGGGCGAGGATCATGTCGGACCGGAAGACGGCGACGGGCAGCCCGCACAGGTCATGTGCCTCCCGCAGGAGCACCTCGCCGGCCCACTTGCTGTTGGCGTACCCGTTGGCGTAGCCGTCGTCGATCGGCCGAACCGCGCTGATGGCGCGGATGTCGCCGTCCTCGGCGAACTCGGCCACCGACATGGCCACCGCCACGGTGGACAGATAGTTCACCGGCTTGACGCGTTCGGTGATCGCCAGGCGGATAATCTCGGCGGTGCCAACGACATTGGGACCGAACAATTGGTCGTAGGGCAGGACGTGGTTGACCAGCGCCGCCGGGTGGACGATCAGGTCCACGCCGCGGGCCAGCGAGTCCCATGTTGCCGGGTTCAGCCCCAGGTTCGGCTCGCCGATGTCGCCGGCGATCACCTCGAGATGCTCGGCCGCCAGCTCGCGGAACCGCTCGAGCAGCCGCGGGTCGCCGCTGCGGTAGACACCCTCCAGCCGCTCGGCGGCCGCCGCGGCGTCCGCGCCGCGGACGATGCAGACGAGCTTTCCGCCCGTCTCGGCGAGCCGCTCCAGCCATTCCAGGCACAGGAATCGGCCGAGGTAGCCGTTGGCGCCGGTCAGCAGGACGGTGTGCGGCGTGCCGGTGGCGCGCGGCAGCCCGGCCGCCGCGGCAAGGTTTTTCGCGTCGATGAATTTGTCCAGGGTGAGGTCGGCCGCGCGGACCTCGGTGGCGTCGCGCCCGTGCACCGTCGCGAACGTCGGCCGCCGCGACCCCGAACGACGCTCGGCGGCAACGTATTCCGCGAGCTGGCTGAGGGTGGTCGCCGGGCCGGTGATCATGCCCACCGGGACCTCGACGTCGAAGATGTCCTGCAGCAGATTGGAGAAGGTCAGGGCCGACAGGGAATCTCCGCCGAGTTCGATGAACAACGCGCCGGGGTCCGGCGGCCCGCCCGCCAGGCCGAGCAGAGCTTCGGCGGCGCTCACCAGCGTGTCGATCACCGGGCGGTCGGCCGCCCCGTCGCGCAGCGCCCGCAGCTCGGTGGCCCGGTTGGCCGCCAGGTCCGCGTACAACCGCTCGAGTCGTTCGCCGTAGTGCTCCTTGAGCTTGGGCCGCAGCAGCTTGCCCACCCCGGACAGCAGCCCGTTGTCCTCGCTGAACGGATCGGCCTCGACGAGGAAGTCGACCGGCACCTCGTAGGACTGGAGCTCGGCGAGTTTGCCTGACTGGCGCAGGGATTCGCCCAGGGCCGCCCTGAGCCCCTCGGCATCGCCGGTGAACCTCTCCAGCGCGTCGGCGGTCGGCACGATGACGGCCAGCAGGTAGGGTCGTTCGCTGTTGCCGTAGACGAAGATCTGGCGGATCAGCGCCGCGCTGCTGAACACCGCCTCCAGCCGCGCGACGGCCACGAATTCACCCTGCGCGAGCTTCAATACGTTGTTGCGGCGGTCGACGTAGGCGAGCCGGTCCGGCTCCAGTTCGGCCATCACGTCCCCGGTCCGGTAATAGCCCTGCGCGTCGAAGGCATTGGCGGTGACGTCCGGGCGTTTGAAGTATCCGGGCGTGGCGGTCAGCGACTTGACCAGCAGCTCGCCGCGCGGGAAGGGTTTGTCGGTAAGGAAGTAACCGAGTTCCGGGACGTCCACGAGCTTGTAGTCCAGAACCGGGGGGCGGGCGATGCTGCCGTCCTTGGTCACCATCCCCACCTCGGTCAAGCCGTAGCCGTCGAGTACGTGTACGCCCAGGCAGGTCTCGACGAAGCTTCGCATCTCGGCGGCCAGGGGCGCCGTGCCGCAGAAGGCGGTGACGATGCGCCCACCCAATACCTGCTTGCGCAGCTCGGTGCGCGCCTCGGCCGCGGCGGATTCCGGGTCGACGCCCCGGGAGACGCGCCGGTCCACCGCGCTCTGGTAACGCTGGTAGAGCATCTCCGCCACCCGCGGCACCAGCCCCATCTCGGTGGGGCGCACCAGGTTCCAGTCGTCGAACAGCGTCGACAGGTCGCTCTCGGGAACGAAGTAGCTGGTGCCGCCCGCCTGGAACGCTGTCGACAGCGGTATCCGGCCGCCGAGGTGATTGAGCGGCATGAAGTTGACGTTCAGCACCGGCGTGTCCGCGAACTCGGGCATCAGCTCGTTGGTCCACAGCTTGCACAGCATGCGCTCGGTGTACATGGCGCCCTTGGGCAGTCCGGTGCTGCCCGACGTGTACATGATCATGGCCAGGCGTTCGTCGGTGCCGCCGGTGTAGGCCGGCTCAAGCGGCAGGGTGCGGCCGCGCCCGATCAGCTCGTCGAACGTCTCGACCGTCACCGTCATCCCCGCGGCGGACAGCGTCGCCCGCGCGCGCTCCACAGCCTCACGCTGATCGTCGATGCGCGGGGAGTAGTCGAAAACCACCAAGCGCCGCAACGACGCGCTGCCCAGCGCCGCCTCGACGGCGAGGTCGAGATAACCAGCGCCCGCCGCGAGCACCCGCGGCTCGACCTCGGCCATGATCGGCCGCAACCGGGACGCCGCCGCGTTGTGCTGCAGCGGCACCGCCACCAGCCCGAGATATCCGCAGACCAGGTCGAGCGTCAGGTACTCGGCGCTGGCGAAACCGACTGTGGCGACGAAATCTCCAGGGGCCACCGGATTCGTGGCGTCGCCGCGCCAGGCGCTGGCAATCGCCCCGACGTTCGCCCAGAGCTCGCGGTAGGTCAAGGTGTCGAACCGGGGAAGCAACTGCGCGGTGGTGCGGCCGGTCGCGGAGTCGGTGACCAGCGAACGTGCCCGCCAGCCCAGTGCCGCACGGTCGGCGTAGCCCTCGACGAAGGTTCGCAGGATCTCTGGCAGGCGAAGCCCCGGCTCACGCGCCGTCTGTTGGACCGAGGCGTCCGGCTTGGTGGTGCGGAACTGTTCGTCGACGGCGTCGAGGTGACGGATGCGGTCGGCCACGTGTTGCCGCGCCGAACCGCTCGAATCCGCAACGGCTGACTCTTGCTTCGCATCACCGGTCATCGCCAGCCTCCCGTTCGGATCATCGTCTACCGAGAACTCACTGCCGCGGGCCGGTCTTCCGTTCAGGCGTTGTGACCGTCGTCACACGGGACTCGACCGCGCCGCGGCGGGTGTGAGCGGCGCGGGCCCGCAATCAGGCGACGACTTGGATGGGATCGCCGACGTTCACCTGGTTGAAGTACCAGGCGGCGTTGTCGGGACTCAGGTTGATGCACCCATGACTCACGTTGGCGTAGCCCTGGGAGTCGACCGACCAGGGCGCCGAGTGCACGTAGACGCCGCTCCAGGTGACGCGCACGGCGTATTGGGCGGTGATCTTGTATCCCTCGGGCGAGCTGAGCGGGATGCCGATGGTCCGCGAGTCCATGACGACGGTGCGCTGCTTCTCCAGGGCCGTGAAATTGCCGATCGGCGTGGGCCGGCTGGGCTTGCCCATCGAGGCCGGCATGGTGCGCAGCACCTCGCCGTTACGGCTGACGGTGAAGGTGTGCGCAGAGATGCTGGCGACGCCCAGTAACGCGTCTCCGGTGTCGAAGCCCGTCGTCAGGGCCTGAACGCCGACCGAGACGTGGGTGTGGGCGGGCCAGTACCGGTTGGGCACCCACTGCACGACGTTGTTCTCGACCCACTCGAAGTGTCCGGGCGTGTTGCTCGGCGAGGCGACGTGGATGGACCGCTCGGCGGCGGCGCGATCGCCGACCGGCGCGGTGAACGTCACCACGACCGGATGCGCGACGCCCACCACCGCGCCGTCAGCCGGCAAAACCGAGGCGACCGAGGGGGCGGGTTGCGGCGCCGGGACGGAAGCGTGGCTGCGACCGGTCGATCCGATGAGCGCCATCGCCGTGATCGCGACCATAACAAATAGATAACGAACACCTCGACGCATAGCGCCCGCCCTTCGAGATGGTGCGATTACCACGACGGTATTCTACCGGCTGTTCCCGCACGCCCTTTTCAGCAAACGTTTGCCGGTTCGCCGGTGAGGGCGACGGCCCGGGAATGGGTCGGTGGTGGATCGGCTCGCCGGACTGGCTGGCGTGCCGGCGAGACGCTAGCCTCAGCGAAACTTTGTGGGCCGAGGAGGTGCGGGTGCTCTTCCGACAATTGGAGTATTTCGTTGCGGTCGCGCAGGAGCGCCACTTCGCCCGCGCCGCCGAGAAGTGCTTCGTGTCCCAACCCGCGTTGTCCGCGGCGATCGCCAAGCTGGAGCGCGAATTGAACGTGACGCTGATCAATCGCGGGCACAGCTTCGAGGGCCTCACACCCGAAGGGGAGCGGTTGGTGGTGTGGGCCAGGCGGATTCTCGCCGAGCACGACGCCTTCAAGGCCGAGGTGCACGCGGTGCGATCGGGCATCACCGGCATGCTGCGCCTCGGCACCGTGCCCACCGCGTCCACGACGGCCTCGCTGGTGCTCTCGGCGTTCTGCTCGGCGCACCCGTTGGCGAAGGTGCACATCTCGTCCCGGCTGGCGGGCACCGAACTGTACCGGCGCCTCCGTGAATTCGAACTGGATGCCGCGATCGTGCACGCGTCGCCCGACGAGGCCCACGACATGAACCTCGTGCCGCTGTACCAGGAGCACTACGTGCTGTTGTCGCCCGCGGACATGTTGGGGTCCGCCGCGCCGACGATGACCTGGCCGGAGGCCGCGCAATTGCCGCTGGCGCTGCTCACCCCCGACATGCGGGATCGCCAGATCATCGACAAAGCCTTCGCCGACCACGCCATCGAAGTCGCCCCGCAGGTCGAAACCGACTCCGTCGCCTCGTTACTCGCTCAGGTCGCCGCGGGGAGTTGGGCGTGCATCGTGCCGCACACCTGGTTGTGGACGTCGCCGCTGGGTCCGGAGGTCCGCGCGGTGGAGATGGTCGACCCGGTGCTCAAGGCCGACATCGTCCTGGCCACCAATTCCGCCGGCCCGGGTTCACCGATCGCCCGCGCGCTGGCGGCCTCCGCCGAGGGGTTGTCGCTGAACGAGTTCTTCGACGTGCAGCTGTCGCGAATCACGCACCGGCGCTGACCTTTCCGGTCGCGGCCGCGCTGGTCGGGTTCAGGTTCGCCAGATGCCCGCTCTCCACTCCCGCCGTGGGGTCGAGCTCGCAGTCGATGATCGACGGGCTCCGGGAGTCGATCGCCTCCGCCAGCGCCGAGCACAGTTCCGCAGGGGTGGTGACGTGATATCCCTTGCCGCCGAAGGCCTGCGCGATCAGCTCGTGGTGCGCCCGGGCGTTCAGCACGGTGGGAGCCGGGTCCGCTCCGTTGGAGGATTCGTCCCCCCGGTAGACGCCGCCGTTGTTGAGAATGACCACGGTCACCGGGAGCCGGTAGCGGCAGATCGTCTCGACTTCCATGCCGCTGAAGCCGAATGCGCTGTCACCCTCGATCGCGACGACGGGCCGGCCCGTTTCGACGGCGGCGGCGATGGCGTAACCCATGCCGATGCCCATGACACCCCAGGTTCCCGTGTCCAGCCGGTGCCGCGGGACCTCCATGCCGATCACGTTGCGGGCCAGGTCCAGCGCGTTGGCTCCCTCGTTGACCACGTACACGTCCGGGTTCTCCTGCAGCACCGCCCGAATCGCCGCGAGCGCGTTGTAGAACCGCATGGGATGAGCGTCCTCGGCCAGGCGCTCGCGCATCTTGGCGTCGTTGCGGTCCGCGCGCTCGGCCAGCTCCGCGGTCCATTCCGTGGGCACCCTGATGGGCTGGGCGCCCACTGCGTCGCGCAGCGCCGACATCACCGAGCCGATGTCGCCGACCAGGGGCGCGGCGATCGGCTGATTGCTGTCGAATTCCGAGGGCGCGATGTCGACCTGCACGAACTTGGCGTCGGCGGACCACTGCGGCGAATCCCCGTGGCCCAGCAGCCAGTTCAGCCGGGCGCCGACGAGCAGGACCACATCCGCCCGGGCGATCGCCAGGGACCGCGCGGCCGCCGCGGACTGCGGGTGGGAATCGGGCAGCAGCCCCTTGGCCATCGACATCGGCAGGAACGGAATCCCGGTGGCCTCGACGAACTCGCGAATCACGGTGTCGGCCTGGGCGTATGCGGCGCCCTTGCCGAGCACGATCAACGGTCGCCGCGCCTGGGCCAGCATCTGCAGCGCGCGTTCGACCGCCTCGGGCGCCGGCAGCTGCCGGGGTGCCGGGTCGACGATCCGCCAGACCGTGTCCGCGGCCGCCGCGGCGTCCAGCGCTTGCCCCAACACGTCACCGGGGATGTCGAGGTAGACGCCGCCGGGACGGCCGGAGATCGCGGTGCGCACGGCACGCGCGACGCCGCGCCCGATGTCCTCGACCCGGCCGATCCGATAGGCCGCCTTCGCGAACGGCCGTGCGGCGTTGAGCTGGTCGATGTCCTGATAGTCGCCGCGCTGCAGATCGACCAGCGCCCGGTTGCTGGACCCCGAGATCTGGATCATCGGGAAGCAGTTCACGGTGGCGTTGGCCAGCGCGGGCAACCCGTTGAGGAACCCGGGCCCGGACGTCGTCAGGCACACGCCCGGCCGGCGGGTCAGGAATCCGGCGGCGGCCGCGGCATTGCCGGCCGAGGTCTCCTGGCGGAAGCCGATGTAGCGGATTCCGGACGCCTGCGCGACGCGGGCCAGGTCGGTGATTGGGATGCCGACGATCCCGTAGATGGTGTCGACGTCGTTGGCCTTGAGCGCGTCCACCACCAGATGGAAGCCGTCGATCAAACGCGTGGACCCGGTCATGGGGCGACTCCTCGTGTGTGTTTCCGCTGAAGTAAAGGCTCGGCCCATACTCTGACGCGGCCACCCGCCGGTTGTCCAAGACCGAACCGCTATGCAGCGATTCACGCCGTCTATCGGCGCTGGCAGCGGCGGCCCGGCGGCGTCGATAGCCAACGGTTATCGGTCGTGAGCGAACCACTATTGGACGCGCGGCAACGCCACCGGGCATGGTTCGAGCAGGATGTTGTCGAGACAATGACGAAAGGGAGCGCGGCGATGAGGACGACGAGGCCTGAAGAGATCATCGGCGGCGGCGTGGGCTCGGCCCGCACCGCGGGCGCACGCATCGCCGATCTGGTCGAGGAGGCGGGGGGCCGGTCCCCGGACACCCCCGCGCTGGTCGTCACCGCCGATCGGGTGCCGGTCAGCTACCGCGACCTGCTCCGGCTCGCCGACGACCTGGCGGGGCGGCTGGCCCGGGCCGGGCTGCGCCCGGGCGACCGCGTCGCGCTGCGCTCCGGAAGCAACGCGGAGTTCGTCGTCGGGCTGCTGGCCGCTTCACGGGCCGACCTGGTCGCCGTCCCGCTGGATCCGGCGCTGCCGGTCGGCGAACAGCGCGCACGCAGCGAGGCCGTGGGCGCCAGGGCGGTCCTCATCGACGGCGCCGCACCGGGCGACGACGAGGGACAGCACCTGCCGTGGTGGCCACTCGCGGTGACGACCGGTGGTGGTGCCCCGACCGTCAGCCTGGACACGACCGCGGGCGCTGCGCAACAGTTTTCGACGCCGGAGGGCCTCCGCGACGACGACGCCATGATCATGTTCACCGGCGGAACCACCGGGGTGCCGAAGATGGTCCCGTGGACCCGCGGCAACATCGCCGGCTCGGTGCACGCCATCGGCGCCGGATACGGGCTCGGCCCCCGGGACGCCACCGTGGCGGTGATGCCGCTCTACCACGGTCACGGGCTGCTGGCCGCGCTGCTGGCGACCCTGGTGTCCGGGGGCACGGTGCTGCTGCCGGCCCGCGGACGGTTCTCGGCGCACACCTTCTGGGACGACATCGACGCCGTCCGCGCCACCTGGTACACGGCGGTCCCGACGATTCACCAGATCCTGTTGGAGCGGGCCAGGACCGACCAGCCGGGCAACGCCGCGTTGCGCTTCATCCGCAGTTGCAGCGCCCCGCTCACCGCGGAAACCGCGCAGGCCCTGCAGGACACCTTCTCGGCCCCGGTGGTGTGCGCCTTCGGCATGACCGAGGCCACGCATCAGGTGGCGACGACCGAAATCGGCCACACCGAGAACCCCGCGGCCACACCCGGTCTCGTCGGTCGCTCGACCGGGCCGGAGATCCGGATCGTCGGGACCGACGGCCGGCCCGTGCCGCCCGGTGAGGTCGGCGAGGTGTGGCTGCACGGCCCCACCGTGGTCCGGGGCTACCTCGGCGACCCGGCGATCACCGCCGCCAATTTCACCGACGGGTGGCTGCGCACGGGCGACCTGGGCACCCTGTCGGCGGCCGGTGAGCTGGTCATCCGGGGCCGGATCAAGGAACTCATCAACCGGGGCGGGGAGAAGATCTCGCCCGAACGCGTCGAGGGTGTGCTGGGCAGCCATCCCGACGTCCTGGAGGTCGCCGTCTTCGGGATGCCCGACACGCTGTACGGCGAGACGGTGGCCGCGGTGATCGTCCCCCGGGGATCCGTCGCGCCGACCCCGGACGAACTCGCGTCGTTCGCCCGCGACCGCCTGGCCCCCTTCGAGGTGCCGACCAGCTTCGAGCAGGCCGCGGAGCTGCCCCACACCGCCAAGGGCTCGCTGGACCGCCGCGCCGTCGCCCAGCGCTTCGGGGGCGGGGCCTGACGTTCAGACGGTGGCCTTCACCCGGGTCGCCGCGGCCTCCGGCATGGGTTCGTAGCGGGCGAAGGTCCGGGTGAACGACGAGGCGCCGTGGGCCAGCGAGCGCAGGTCGATCGCGTAGCGCGTCAACTCCACCTGGGGCACCTCGGCCCTGACCAGCGTGCGCTCGCCCGCGGTCTCGGTACCGAGCACCCGGCCGCGGCGACCCGACAGGTCGCTCATCACCGCGCCCACGAAGTCGTCGGGCACCAGCACGGAGATCTCGTCGATGGGCTCGAGCAGGCTCACCTTCGTCGCCGCGGCCGCCTCGCGCAGCGCCAGGGCCCCGGCCATCTGGAACGCGAAATCGGAGGAGTCGACGCTGTGCGCCTTGCCGTCGAGCAGCGTGACCCGGATGTCGACCACCGGGTAGCCGGCATGCACGCCCTTCTCCATCTGCGCGCGCACACCCTTCTCCACACTCGGGATGAACTGCCGGGGCACCGCCCCGCCGACCACCTTGTCGAGGAACTCGAATCCGGCGCCCTCCGGCAGCGGTTCCACCTCGATGTCGCACACCGCGTACTGGCCGTGCCCGCCGGACTGTTTGACGTGCCGGCCGTGGCCTTTCGCCTTGCCGCCGAAGGTCTCGCGCAGCGGGACCCGCAGCTCCACGGTGTCCACGGTGACGCCGTACCGGTTGGCCAGCGCGTCCAGGACGACACCGGCGTGTGCCTCCCCCATGCACCACAACACGATCTGGTGGGTCTCGGGGTTCTGCTCGATCCGCAGCGTCGGGTCCTCGGCGGCCAGCCGGCCCAGCCCCACCGACAGCTTGTCCTCGTCGGTCTTGGCGTGCGCCTGGATCGCGACCGGCAGCAGCGGCTCGGGCATCGTCCACGGTTTGAGCACGAGCGGCTCCGCCTTGTCCGAGAGCGTGTCGCCGGTCTCGGCGCGGCTCAGCTTGCCGATCGCGCAGATATCGCCGGCCACCACGGCCGCCGCGGGGCGCTGCTGCTTGCCGAGCGGAAACGACAGGGCGCCGACGCGTTCGTCTTCGTCGTGGTCGGGGTGCGTGCCGCCATGGGAATTGGAGCCGTTGACGGAGCCGAAGAACGACGCAAAATGGCCCGACACATGAACCGTCGTGTCGGGCCTGATGGTCCCGGAGAACACCCGGACCAGGCTGAGCCTTCCGACGTAAGGGTCCGACGTCGTCTTCACCACCTCCGCGAGCAGGGGAGCGTCGGGATCGCAGGTCAGCGTCGCGTGGGGGGCGCCCTGCGGGGTGAACACCTCGGGGAGCGGGTGTTCCATCGGCGACGGGAACCCGCGGGTGGCGACCTCCAGCAACTCCAGGGTGCCGACACCGGTACTGCTGCACACCGGGATCACCGGGAAGAACGACGCCCGGGCCACGGCCCGCTCCAGGTCCTCGATGAGCGCCGCCTCGTCGATGGACTCACCGCCGAGGTAGCGATCCATCAGCGACTCGTCCTCGGATTCCTCGATGATGCCCTCGATCAGGGTGCCGCGGGCCTCCTCGATCCGGGCGGCGTCGGACGGATCGGGTGGCTGGGCGGTCCGCCTGCCGCCGGCGTATTGGTAACGCGTCTGCGACAGCAGGCCGATCAGGCCTTCGCAGGCCGGCATGCCGGTCGGCAGGTAAAGCGGTAACACCTTGTCGCCGAAGGCGTTCTGCGCGGCCGCCAGGGCCTCGGCGTAGTTGGCGCGGGTGTGGTCGAGCTTGGTGATCACCACGGCGCGGGGCATGCCGACCTGATCGCATTCCTGCCAGAGCGATTTGGTGGGTTCGTCGACGCCCTCGTTGGCCGCGATCACGAACAGCGCGCAGTCGGCGGCGCGCAGGCCGGCCCGCAACTCGCCGACGAAATCGGCGTACCCGGGGGTGTCGACCAGGTTGATCTTGACGCCGTCGTGCGCCAGTGAGGCGACGGCAACACCGACGGAGCGCTGCTGGCGGATCTCGGCGTCGTCGTAGTCGCAGACCGTGCTGCCGTCGGTCACCGAGCCCGCCCGGGTCAGCACCCCTCCGGCGACCAACAGCGCCTCGACCAGGGTGGTCTTGCCGCCACCCGAGGGACCGACCAGAACGACGTTGCGCACATCGCCGGGCCCCTTCGCGGTGGGAGCGGCCGCCGCGCCCTGGGACGCACTCGCCTTGTCCGCCATGACGTTCCTCCAGTTCTCCCCGGCCGCATCACCGGCGGGGCGCGCCCGGTGCGGTGTGTCCTAGCTCACAGGGTCCGTAAGCAACTTTTCCCCCAACCGCGGCCCAACACAAGGCCACGGTCCGGCCACAATTGCGTCGGCCCGGCGCAATGGCGGGCGTTGCCGTCAGGCGTGCCAGCTGGACCAGCGGCGCACCGCGACGGCGATCACCGGTCCGTCCAGCGAAACGGATTGATACTGCGGGTATTTGGCCCGCAGGAGCCGGTAGGCGGACTCCATCGCCGCCCCCTCGGTGTGGACGGTGGCCGCGCCGTCGGCCCGTACCCACCACAGCCGCGTCCAGTCGTCGGCGTAGTGGTCGACGAGCAGGCTCACGTGGGGATCGTGCGCGATGTTCGTCAGCCGCCGCAGCCGCCGCGTCGTCTTGGGTTTCGCGTCGACGGCGGTGTACACCAGGTCGGGGGAGTCCCCGGCGACGGCGAACACCACCGGAACCAGGTGGGGCAGGCCGGCCGGGGTGATCGTGGCCAGCCGGGCCACCGGCGATTCAGCGAAGCTGGCCTTGGCGTCGAATCCGACCACCGTGTCAGCCTAGGCGCCGGTCATAAGGGTGGACGGGAGGCCATCGTGGCTGATGAGAACCTTGCCACTGCCGTGAATAGCTACCTGCATTACGGTTATATACACACGATTGTGCCGCCCAGACCCCAAGGCCGGGACAGTTCGGTGTTTTCCGCGACGCAGGAAGGGTGACGGGATGAGCAAAGCGCACCACCGCTCGGTGTGGTGGTCATGGTTGGTGAGCGTGCTGGCCGTGGTCGGGTTGGGCCTCGGCTTGGGCATCGCGCCGGCGGGCGCCTCGCCGATCACCCGGCCGCAGGCGCCGGTCGATGCGGCGGCACTGGTCGGCCAGGTCGGGCCGCAGGTGGTCAACATCAACACCAAGTTCGGCTACAACAACGCGGTGGGCGCCGGGACCGGCATCGTGATCGACCCCAACGGCGTCGTGCTGACCAACAACCACGTCATCTCCGGCGCGACGGACATCAGCGCCTTCGACGTCGGCAACGGCCAGACGTATGCCGTCGACGTGGTCGGTTATGACCGCACCCAGGACATCGCGGTGCTGCAACTGCGCGGCGCCGCCGGGCTCCCGACCGCGGCCATCGGCGGCGGCGTCGCGGTGGGCCAGCCCGTCGTGGCGATGGGCAACGCCGGCGGCCAGGGCGGAACGCCCAGCGCCGTCGCGGGCAAGGTCATCGCGCTCAACCAGAGCGTCTCGGCGACCGACACCCTGACCGGCGCCAACGAGTCGCTCGGCGGCCTGATCCAGGCCGACACGCCGATCAGGCCCGGCGACTCGGGCGGACCGATGGTCAACGGCGACGGGCAGGTCGTCGGCGTGAACACCGCCGCCACCGACAACTACAAGATGTCGGGCGGGGGACAGGGCTTCGCCATCCCGATCGGCCACGCGATGGGCGTGGCCGGGCAGATCAGGGCGGGCGCCGGCTCGAACACCGTGCACATCGGCCCGACCGCGTTCCTCGGCCTGGGCGTCACCGACAGCAACGGCAACGGCGCGCGCGTCGAACGCGTGGTGACCGGCGGCCCCGCCGCGGGGGCCGGGATCTCGCCCGGTGACATCATCACCGGGGTCGACACCGTCCCGATCAACGGGGCCACGTCGATGACGGAGGTCCTCGTCCCGCACCACCCCGGCGACAACATCGCGGTGCACTACCGCTCCGCCGGCGGCGGCGACCGCACCACCAACGTGACGCTGGGCGACGGGCCGCCGGCCTGATACCCGCGCCGATGATGCGCGGTTGGTGGTCAATTCGGTTGGTGCCAAGCGAGTTTCGTCGCATGTCGGTGGGCGTGATTCCGAATGTCGCGCCTCGGGTACACGTGGCATCGTGGATTTGATGAACGACGCAAGAGAAGCTGTCGAGCACCATCCCGCAGGGGGTAGTCACGTTCAGGACGGTGTCGTCGAGCACCCCGAGTCCGACGACTTCGACAACGCCGCCGCGCTGCCCACCGACCCGACGTGGTTCAAGCACGCCGTGTTCTACGAGGTGCTGGTCCGGGCGTTCTTCGACGCCAACGCCGACGGTTCGGGTGATCTGCGCGGACTTCTGGGACGCCTGGACTACCTGCAATGGCTGGGCATCGACTGCATCTGGCTGCCCCCTTTCTACGATTCGCCGCTGCGCGATGGCGGCTACGACATCCGGGATTTCTACAAGGTGCTGCCCGAGTTCGGCACCGTCGAGGATTTCGTGGCGTTGCTCAACGCCGCGCACGAGCGGGGTATCCGGGTCATCACCGACCTGGTGATGAACCACACGTCGGAATCGCACCCCTGGTTCCAGGAATCGCGGCACGACCCCGACGGCCCGTACGGCGACTTCTACGTGTGGAGCGACACCAGCGAGCGCTACACCGACGCCCGGATCATCTTCGTCGACACCGAGGAGTCCAACTGGACCTTCGACCCGGTGCGCCGCCAGTTCTACTGGCACCGCTTCTTCTCCCACCAGCCGGACCTGAACTACGACAACCCGGCCGTGCAGGAAGCCATGATCGACGTCATCCGCTTCTGGCTGGGCCTGGGCATCGACGGCTTCCGGCTGGACGCGGTGCCCTACCTGTTCGAGCGGGAGGGCACCAACTGCGAGAACCTGCCCGAGACGCACTCCTTCCTCAAACGCGTCCGCAAGGTCGTCGACGACGAGTTCCCCGGCCGGGTGTTGCTGGCGGAGGCCAATCAGTGGCCGGCCGACGTCGTCGAGTACTTCGGCGACCCCACCACCGGCGGCGACGAGTGCCACATGGCGTTCCACTTCCCGCTGATGCCGCGCATCTTCATGGCGGTTCGCCGTGAGTCGCGCATTCCGATCTCGGAGATCCTGGCGCAAACGCCGGAGATCCCCGACATGGCGCAATGGGGCATCTTCCTGCGCAACCACGACGAGTTGACGCTCGAGATGGTCACCGACGAAGAGCGCGACTACATGTACTCCGAGTACGCCAAGGACCCGCGGATGAAGGCGAACGTGGGAATCCGGCGCCGCCTGGCGCCGCTGCTGGACAACGACCGCAACCAGATCGAGCTGTTCACCGCGCTGCTGCTGTCGCTGCCCGGCTCGCCGGTGCTCTACTACGGCGACGAGATCGGCATGGGTGACGTCATCTGGCTGGGTGACCGCGACGGCGTGCGCACCCCGATGCAGTGGACGCCGGACCGCAACGCCGGCTTCTCCAAGGCCAACCCCGGCCGGCTGTACCTGCCGGCCAGCCAGGACTCCGTCTACGGCTATCAGGCGGTCAACGTGGAGGCCCAGCGCGACACCTCCACGTCGCTGCTCAACTTCACCCGCATGATGCTGGCCGTGCGGCGCCGCCACGAGGCCTTCGCGATCGGCACGTTCGAGGAGTTGGGGGGCTCCAACCCGTCGGTGCTGGCGTTCGTGCGCCAGGCGCCCGGGGGCGGGGACACGGTGCTGTGCGTCAACAATCTGTCGCGGTTCCCACAGCCGATCGAACTGAATCTGCAGCACTGGAGCGGTTGCACACCGGTGGAACTGACCGGGCATGTCGAATTTCCCCGGATCGGGCACCTGCCCTACCTGCTGACATTGCCCGGCCACGGTTTCTACTGGTTCCAGCTGACCGCATGTGAGGAGGACGCATGAGCACGCTGGCGACGATGCAGAGCGAAGTGATGGGGTGGGGGTACCGATGACCGAGCCGGCCAAGCTGCCCTGGTCCGACTGGCTTCCACAACAACGGTGGTACGCCGGACGTAACCGGGAGCTCACCTCCGCGGAGGCGGCCGTCGTCGTCCCGTTCCGCGACGACCTGGACCTGGTCCTGGTCGACGCCCAGTACGCCGACGGCTCGTCGGAGCGCTACCAGGTGATCGTCCGATGGGATGCCGGGCCGGTCTCCGAGTACAGCTCGGTGGCCACCATCGGCGCCGCCGGCGACCGCACCGGTTTCGACGGCCTGTACGACACGGACGCACCCCAGTTTCTGCTGTCGCTGATCGACTCGTCGGCCGTGCGTACCGCGTCGGGCACCGAGGTGAGGTTCGTCAAGGAGCCCGGCGTCGAGCTGCCCCTTCAGGCGTTGCCGCACGTGTCCGACGCCGAGCAGAGCAATACCAGCGTCATCTTCGACCGGGCCGCGATATTCAAGGCGTTTCGCCGCGTCAGCAGCGGCATCAACCCCGACATCGAACTGAACCGGGTGCTGGGCCGCGCCGGCAACCCGCACGTGGCCCGGCTGCTCGGCACCTACGAGATGGCCGCCCCCGACGGACCGGCCGACGCGGCGTGGCCGCTCGGCATGGTGACCGAGTTCGCATCCAACGCCGCGGAAGGGTGGGCGATGGCCACCGCCAGCGTGCGCGACCTGTTCGCGGAGGGCGACTTGTACGCCCACGAGGTCGGCGGCGACTTCGCCGGCGAGTCCTGCCGGCTCGGCGAGGCCGTGGCGTCCGTGCACGCCACCCTGGCCCAGTCACTGGGCACCGCGGAGTCGGCCTTCCCGGTCGACACCGTGCTGGCGCGGCTGTCGTCGACCGTGGCGAAGGTGCCCGAGCTGCAGGAGTACGCGGCGACCATCGAGGAGCGGTTCTCCAAGCTGTCCGATCAGGCGATCACCGTCCAGCGGGTGCACGGCGACCTGCACCTCGGCCAGGTGCTGCGCACCCCCGAAAGCTGGCTGCTGATCGACTTCGAGGGCGAGCCGGGCCAGCCGCTCGATGAGCGCCGGGCACCGGATTCACCGTTGCGCGACGTGGCCGGCGTGCTGCGGTCCTTCGAATACGCCGCATACGGACCACTGGTGGACCAGGCGGACGACAAGCAGCTGGCCGCGCGCGCCCGCGAGTGGGTCGAGCGCAACCGGACCGCGTTCTGCGAGGGGTACGCCGCCGCGTCGGGGGTCGACCCGCGCGATTCGGCCGACGTGTTGGCCGCTTACGAACTGGACAAGGCCGTGTACGAGGCCGGCTATGAGGCGCGGCACCGGCCGCACTGGTTGGCGATTCCGTTGCGGTCCATCGCCCGGCTCACCGCCTCGTAGGCGCGGGGTAGGAAATCGCTATGCGTCGCCCTGCGAGGGCGGCGGGCGTCTGACAGCATGTCAGCGTGGCGAGCGAAACCTTCAATAGCGAAGCGCGGTTGTCGTGGGTGCTGGCGGCGCTGGCCGGGGTGGTGGGCGCGATCTCATTCACCCACTCCGCGGGCTACTTCGTGGTTTTCATCACCGGTAACGCCCAACGCGCCGTGCTCGGGTATTTCACCGGGGAAGGGTGGCTGGCCGTGAGTGCCGGGCTGCTCATTGCGGCGTTCGTCGCCGGTGTGGTCGTTGCGTCACTGTGCCGCCGATTTTTCTGGGTGGACCATCCGCACGGCCCGACGGTGCTGACCACCTTCAGTTTGGCGGCCGCCACCGTGATCGACGTCTTCGATGTGGGATGGGCGCAGAATCTCGTCGATTTCGCGCCGATGATGCTGTTGGCGTTTGGTACCGGGGCGTTGAACACCTCTTTTGTCAAGAACGGCGAGGTTTCGGTGCCGTTGAGCTATGTGACCGGCACGACCGTCAAGATGGGCCAGGGCATCGAGCGCCACATCGCTGGTGGCGGAAACGTCTCGGACTGGCTCGGTTACTTTCTGCTGTTGGCCAGCTTTATGGTGGGCGCGGCGGTGGGCGGCTTCATCAGCGTGGTCGTCAACGGGACCTGGATGCTGGTGATGGCCACGTCCGTATGCGCGGTGACGACCGGGTACACCTACTTCCACCAGGACCGGCGCGCCCTGTTGCTGGAACGGAACGAAAAAAAGCATCGGCAGCAGCGCTGACCGGTGCGCTGCTGCCGATGCTGGTTCGGCGGGTTTCAGGCGGCCGGCTGCGCCGGTGCCGCCGGTGGTGCCGGCTGGGCCGGCTGGGCGGTGGTGTTGCTGGCCAGCAGCACCTGCTGGATGTCGGGCTTCATCGCGACCAACTGCTGGTTCCAGTAGGGCCACGAGTGCGTGCCGTTCGCCGGGAAGTTGAACGTCCCGTTACGACCGCCCGCGGCGACGTAGCTGTTCTGGAACTGCTGGTTGGTGCGCAGCGTGAGGCCCTCCAGGAACTTGGCCGGCATGTTGTCGCCGCCGAGGTCGCTCGGCGTGCCGTTGCCGCAGTAGACCCAGATCCGGGTGTTGTTGGCGACCAACCGCGGAATCTGGACCATCGGGTCGTTGCGCTTCCACGCCGGGTCGGTCGACGGGCCCCACATGCTGTTGGCGTTGTAGCCGCCCGAGTCGTTCATCGCGAGCCCGATCAGCGTCGGCCACCAGCCCTCGGACGGGTTCAGGAAGCCCGACAGCGAGGCGGCGTACGGGAACTGCTGCGGGTAGTAGGCGGCCAGGATCAGCGCCGAGCCGCCGGACATCGACAGGCCCACCGCGGCGTTGCCGGTGGGTGAAACCTGCTTGTTGGCCTGCAACCACAGCGGCATTTCCTGGGTCAGGAAGGTCTCCCACTTGTAGGTGTAGTTCTGACCGTTGCCCGACGACGGCTGGTACCAGTTGCTGTAGAAGCTGGACTGGCCGCCGACGGGCATCACGACCGACAGGCCGGACTGGTAGAACTCCTCGAAGGCGGGGGTGTTGATGTCCCAGCCGTTGTAGTCATCCTGGGCGCGCAACCCGTCGAGCAGGTACACCGCGTGCGGTCCGCCGCCCTCGAACTGCACCTTGATGTTGCGGCCCATCGACGGTGACGGCACCTCCAGGTACTCCACCGGGAGCCCCGGCTTCGAGAACGCCCCCGCGGTAGCCGAGACGCCGGCCGCGGTGACGAGGCCGGACATCAGGGCAGCCCCCATGGCCGCGACCGCCAGTTGGCGCGGCATGGTCGCCGCGGCGCCACGCAACTTCCGCAACTGTCCGAAGAACTTCATAGCTCTCTACCCATCCCAACTTTCATCTGCCGCGTGCGGCGGTCGAATCCGTTCGCTGGGCAGTGAAACACGCGGAGACGACGGAAATCGCCTGTCGCGGCCGCAGGTTCAGATCGCGGTTGGCTAACGATTGGGAGTCGGCGAGCAATCGTCACGCTCGGGTCACGATCGGCTACCGAAACCGCGCGACGGGCTTCCCAATCGCCGGCGCGACGGCTATCGGCGCGCTGCGCCTAGGTGACGAGCCGGCGCAATAGCGTTGAGGCGGCCGCGATTCCGAGCACGGCGGCCACCGCCAGCACGACGATGTCCATCGGGTTGAAGGGCGTGCCGATGAGCAGTCCGCGCAAGGCGTCGACCTGGTAACTGAGCGGGTTGACCCTGCTCAGCACGTGCAGCCAGGCGGGCATCACGTCCACCGGGTACAGCGCGTTGGAGGCGAAGAACAGCGGCATCGTGATCGCCTGGCCGATCCCCATCAGGCGATCGCGGCTGCGGACCAGCCCGGCCAGCGTCATCGACAGGCACGCGAAGAACCCGGCGCCGAGCATGACGACGGCCATCGCCGCCACGATCCGCAGCGGGTTGACCGTCAGCCCGACATTCATCAGGTATGCCAACGCCATGACGCCGACGACCTGGGCGACCGAGCGCACACCGGCCGCGAACGCCTTGCCGGTGATCAGCGCCGATGCCGGCGCCGGTGTCACCATCAGCTTGGCCAATACGCCGGCGTCTCGGTCCCAAATGATCTGTATCCCATAGAAAATCGAGATGAACAGTGCCGACTGGGCGATGATCCCCGGCGCCAGGAAGGCCAGGTATGACACCGATCCGGTGTGGATGACGTGCAAGTGGCTGAATGTCGTCCCGAAGATCAGCAGCCACAACGCCGGCTGCACCATCCGGGTGACCAGCTCGGTCCGGTCGTGTTGCAGCTTCTGCATCTCGACGATCGCGAACGCGCCGATCCGGCTGAACACGGCGCCCACCCGCCGCCATCCGCGCGGCGCGCGCACCAGGTTTCCCGGCATGACGTTGTCAACCGACACGGCGGGCAACCTTTCTGGCGGAACGGATTTCGTGAAACGAACCCGCCGACTCGGACCCGGCCGGTTCGTCCTGCAGGCCGGAGGCGGCATAGTGGCGGAACACGTCCTCGAGGGTCGCCCGCGTCGACACGGTGGATTTCAGCTCGGCCGGTGTGCCCACCGCGCGCAACTCACCGTGGTGCATGAGCGCGACGCGATCGCACAGCGCGTCGGCCTCCTCCATGTAGTGGGTGGTCAGCAGCACGGTCATCCCGAACTGCGCCTGCATCTTTCGCACCTGTGTCCAGACCCCGTCCCGCGCAATCGGGTCCAGCCCGACCGTCGGTTCATCGAGCACCAGCAGCGACGGGCGGTTGACCAGCGCCTGTGCCACCTCGAGGCGGCGGACCATGCCACCGGAATAGGCCGCGGCCAGCCGATCGGCCACCTCGAGCAGGTCCATGGCGGTCAGCGCCTGCCGGACCCGATCTGACCGCTCGGCCCGGGGCACGCCGTAGAGCCGCGCGAACCACTGGACGTTCTGGCGGCCGGTCAATGCGGGCTCGATCGAGAGTTGTTGCGGGACATAGCCGATGTTGCTGCGAATGTCGGTGGTGTGGCGGCGCGCGTCCAGCCCGAAGATGCGCAATTCGCCCTGCTGCACCGGCGCGAGCGTGGTGAGCATCCGGACCATGGTCGTCTTCCCGGCGCCGTTGGGGCCCAACAGGCCCATCGTTTCGCCGGGGCGGACCTGCAACGTCACGTCGTTGACGGCGGTGAACCGGCCATAGCGATAGCTCAGGTGCCTGCCGTCGATCGCCATCGGCAGTGATCCGCTCATGGCTGTCGCGCCTGCAGTGTCTTGGTCATCATCTCTATGACCTCCAATCCTCTTGTCAAAGACTCGATTTGATCGTCGTCGAGCTCGGCGAGCGCTTTGTCCAACGCCTCGCGCCGCGCGGCCCGGGACGCGTCGATCATCTGCTGGGCGGGCTCGGCGAGGTGTAACCGGCCGACCCTGCGGTCGGTGTCGCCGACGGTCCGAATGAGCAACCCCCCGGACACCAGCTTGGAGACCAGGGTCGAGGCGGTGTTGGGAGCCAGTCCGAGCTCGGCGGCGGCGGCGTTCACCGAGATGCCGGGCCGCCGGCCCACCAGCCACAACAGCTCGGACTGCGACTCGGTCAGGCGCGACGAGTCGAAGCCGCGGCCGGCGGACCGCCGCAGTTGCCGGCGAAACCGGCCGACGACGCGAAATACCTCGGTGACCACATCGGTACTCGACTGCACCCTTCCCAGGATATCTCTGTAACCGAGCTATTTATGTGGCCAAGCTGTGCGCCGGTTATGTATCGGCTACTTCGGAAGTCGATGCAGGACGACGTCGGTGACGGCCCCCGCGTCGACGGAGGCGGTCATGTAGGTGCAGAACGGCTGTCGGCGGCGATCGGTCGGTGAGCCCGGATTGAGCAGGCGCAGGCCGGTTTCGGTGGTGGTGTCCCACGGGATGTGGCTGTGCCCGAACACCAGGACGTGGGTGTCGGGGTAGAGCCGCGACATCCGCGCCTCGCGCCCGGCCGCGGCGCCGGTCTCGTGCACGACCGTGATGCGCACGCCCGCCAGGGTGACCTCCGCGCGTTCCGGCAGGCGCGAGCGCAATGCGGGACCGTCGTTGTTTCCCCAGCAGGCCACCAGCCGGGCCGACCTGCTGTCGAGCTCGTCGAGCAGCTCGGTCGTCACCCAATCGCCGGCGTGCACGACGACGTCGGCCGCGTCCACCTCATCCCACACCCCTGCGGGCAGGTCGCGGGCGCGGTTGGGGACGTGGGTGTCGGAAATCAGCAGTAGCCGCACAGGCCCCATCTTGCGCCGGCGATCGTCAGCCCGGCGTCGAGGTCATGGTCTGTTCGCGCCTGGGGGCGTGCGCGTCCGTCTCCTCCCCGAGCAGGAGGGAGCGAACCAGGCGGCGCGGACCGAAGGGCCGCAGCATGGAGCTGGCGGGTCGCGGGCGCACTCGTATCGGCCACCAGAACCACCGCCCGAGCAGCGCGGCGATCGACGGCGTCATCAACGACCGCACGATCAACGTGTCGAACAGCAGGCCGAGGCCGATGGTGCTGCCGGCCTGGCCGATCGAGCGCAGATCGCTGGCGACCATCGACATCATGGTGAAGGCGAAGACGAGGCCCGCCGTGGTGACGACCCCACCGGTCTCGCCCATCGACCGGATGATGCCGGTCTTGAGGCCGGCTCCGATCTCCTCCTGGAACCGCGACACCAGCAACAGGTTGTAGTCCGAGCCGACGGCCAGCAGGATGATCAACCCGAACACCGGGGCGATCCAGTTCAATTCCAGGCCGAAGAGGTGTTGCCACACCAGCACCGAGAGCCCGAAGGCGGCGCCCAGGGAGAGCAGCACCGTCCCCACGATCACCAGGGACGCCACCAGTGCCCGCGTGATGATCACCATGACGACGAAGATCAGCGTCAGCGCCGCGAGCCCCACGATCAGCAGGTCGTAATGGGATCCCGACTGGATGTCGCGGTAGATCGCCGCCGTCCCGGCGAGGTAGAACTTGGCCCCGGTCAGGGTCGTTCCCTTGACCGCTTGGTGCGCGGCGGCGAGTTCGGGCATGACGGCTGAAATGCCCGCCGGGGTGGCCGGATCCGCGTCATGGGTGATGATGAAGCGCGCGGCCTTGCCGTCCGGAGACAGGAAGAGCTTCAGACCGCGCTGGAAGTCGGGATTCTGGAAGGCTTCCGGCGGCAGATAGAAGTAGTCGCCACTGCGGGAGGCGTCAAAGGCCTGCCCCATCGCGCTGGCCGTGTCGGTCATCTGAGCCATCTGCGTGACCAGGCCGGAGAAGCTGCTGTGCATGGTGAGCAGAGTGCCCTGCATGGATTGGGCGACGGCGATCATCGGCGGGAACTGCGCGGCCATCTGCGGGATGATCGCGTCGATGTTGTCCACGTCCTTGATCAGCGTGCTCATGTTCTCGCTGAACTTGTCCACACCGTCGATCGCCTCGAACACCGACCTCGTCGCCCAGCAGATGGGGATGTTGTAGCAGTGCTGTTCCCAGTACAGATAGCTGCGGAGCGGTCGCGCGAAGTCGTCGAAATCGGCCAGATGGTCCCGCATTTCGTCCAGCGTGGCCTGCATGTCGTGCATGTCGCCGACCATGCGATGCGTCGCGCTGCTCATCTGCCCGAGCAGGCCCTGCATCCGCTGCATCGAGCCGATCATGGCGCCGAGGTCGTCGCTCATCTTGAGCATGTCGGCCGTGCGGTCCCTCATGAACTGGAGGTTCTCTTGGATCGGAATCGATTGGGCACTGATCTGAAACGGTATCGAGGTGTGCTCGATCGGCCCGCCGAGTGGCCGGGTGATGCTTTGCACCATCGCGATTCCCGGTGACCGGAAGATGTCTTTGGCGAGCCGGTCCAGGATGATCATGTCGCCGCTGTTCCGCATGTCGTGATCGCTCTCGATCATGAGGATGTCGGGATTCATCGTGGCGGCGCTGAAATGGCGTTCGGCGGCCGCGTATCCGATGTTCGACGGCACGCCCGGCGGAATGTAGTAGCGGTCGTTGTAGCTGATCTTCATGCTCGGCATGATGAGGATGCCGACGATGGCGATGACCAAGGAGGCCGCGAACACCGGGCCGGGCCAGCGCACCGTCGCGGTGCCGATGCGCCGCCACCCACGGGTCTTGATCATCCGGCGGGGGTCGAGCAGCCCGAACCGGGTTGCCACAGCGACAACGGCCGGCGCCGCGGTCATCGCTCCGGCGACGACGACGAGCAAGCCCAGCGCGGACGGAATGCCGAGCGCCTTGAAATACGACAGCCGCGCCAGGTGCAGGCAGAAGGTGGCTCCCGCGATCGTCAACCCCGAGCCCAGGATGATGTGCGAGGTTCCGCGGAACATGGTGTAGTAGGCCGTTTCCCGGTCCTGCCCCGCCTGACGCGCCTCCTGGTAGCGCCCGATCAGAAAGATCGCGTAGTCGGTCCCGGCCGCGATCGCCAACGAGGACAACATGGCAACGACGAAGGTCGAGAAACCCAACAGCTGGTAATTCCCGAGGAGCGCGACAAGTCCTCTGGCCGTCCCCATTTCGAAGCCGACCATCACCAGAACGAGCAGCACCGTGCTGACGGACCGATAGGCGATGAACAGCATGATCATGATGACCACGCCCGTGACGCCCATCATCTTGAACATGCTTTTATCGGCGGCCTCGTTCATGTCCGTCGTCAGCGGTGCCGGGCCGGTGACATATACCTTGAGCCCCTTGGGCGGGTCTGATTTGTCGACGATCTTGCGCACCGCATCGACGGATTCGTTGCCCAGGGTGCTGCCCTGGTTGCCGGCCAGGTTGAGTTGGACATAGGCGGCTTTGCCGTCCTTGCTCTGAACGCCGGCGGCGGTGAGCGGGTCCCCCCACACGTTCTGGACGTGCTGCACGTGTTTGGGGTCGTTCTCCAGCTTTTTCACCAGGCCGTCGTAATAGCGGTGCGCCTCGTCGCCGAGTTGCTTGTCGCTCTCCAGGACGACCATCGCGATGCTGTCGGAATCCGACTCGTGGAACGTCGCGCCCATCCGTTTGGCGGCAATCATCGCCGGCGCATCCTGCGGTGACATGGTCACCGCGTGCTTGCGTGCGACCGATTCGATCGGCGGCACAAGCACGTTCAGGGCAACGGTGAGCAGCAGCCAGCCGATGATGATCGGCCACGCGAAGGTGCGGACGAACCGCATGAACCTCGGACGGGTGTCGGTGTCGGTGTTCATGCGGCCTTCACCAGGCAGGAAGTCTGGGCGTGGCGCCCGGTCGAGGACTGCTCGTCCTTGACCACACCGTTGACGGTGATGCGGCACCCGAGTCGGTCGCTATCGCCCTGCGCCACCACGTTGGCGATCACGGCAGGCACGGTCGTGGTGATCGTGAAGGTCCAGGGCAGGCTGGTGAAGTCGGCCTGTGCCGGCTGAGCGTTCTTGTCCAAGTAACTCACGCTTCCTGTCGTGTCGCTGGGCCCGTAGATCTCGTATATGACCTGCTTGATATGCGAGGGCTCCAGAGGCGCGGCACTGCTGCCGGTGGCGGTGAAGATCGCTTCCGAGCCGAAAACGCCGCGAAGCCGATCGACGGCCACGCCGCCAAGCGCAACCGCCACCACGACCACGAGCGGTACCCACGCCCGTCTGAGAAACGTGGACACTGACGTTTCCTTTCCCTCGTGACCTGGTCCTCCTGGTATGGAGTCTCAGCCCGCGTCATCGAAGCCAATAGGGCCATTCGGCCCGCAGTTGAGGGTCAGCAGGCACACGCCCCGCGTCAACGCACGCCGGGATACCCGCGAGTTCCTGCTTCACCCGCGGTTCTAGTAGTACCATACCCCCTGGGGTATTGCTATTCCGGCTCCGATGCCCCCCGGGGTATGGTATGAAGGAGTCATGGAAGAAGTATTTCAGGGCGGTTGGCCGGTCAAGGCCGACCTCGCCGGCCACGACCCCGCCGACATGGATGCGGTCCTCGCGCGGTTGCGCCGGGCCCACGGCCAACTCGGCGGCGTCATCGCGATGATCGAGCAGGGCCGCAGTTGTAAAGATGTCGTCACCCAGTTGGCCGCGGTGTCGCGGGCGCTGGATCGCGCCGGATTCAAGATCATTGCCTCGGGTCTGCGCGACTGCATCACCCGGCCGGAGGGTAGTCCCTCTGACGGGGCCGGCCTGTCGATCGACGAGTTGGAAAAGCTGTTCCTCAGCCTGGCCTGACGACAGGCCGCTACGACAAGGGGATGAGCAATGGAGCCTGCCGACAGTGGTCGAGCCGGATCGAAGGTCACGCTGTGGCTCGACCCGGTGTGTCCGTTCTCCTGGAACACCGCACGCTGGATCCGCGCCGTCGCCGAGAAGACCGGCATGTCGGTGGATTGGCAGCTGATGAGCCTGGCGGTGCTCAACGAGGGACGGGAACTCCCGCCCCCGCAGCAGGCGCGGATGCGCGACTCCCGCAAAGTCGGCCGGTTGATGGCCGCTATAGCGCGGGAGAAGGGTGACGACGGGTGGGTTGCCGCCTACTTCGCCTTCGGTGAGCGATACATCGACCGCTCGGAGCCCCTCGACGACGGCCTCGTCGCCCACCTGTTGACCACGGTGGGGGTGCGCGACACCACCGCCGAGGCGGTGTCCGACGAGTCCCTGGACGAGTCCGTCCGCCGAGGGCACCAGGCGGCACAGGATGCTCTCGGCGAAACCGGCGGCAGCCCGATTCTGCAGATCGACGGGCATGCGTTCTTCGGGCCGGTCCTCACCGCGGTACCCGACGAGAAGGACTCGGTCGCATTGTTCGACGCGATCGCGACGTTGGCCGCGGTTCCCCAGTTCGCCCAGCTGCAACGGCCGCGCGACGCGGCCTGAGGCGCACGCGCCATCGAGAAAACCTGGAAAGAGGAGGAAGAAATGACATCAGGGTTGACCGCCACGCTGCACACCTCGTTCGAAGACGCGGTGAATCGGACGACGGAAGCTCTGGCCGAGCAGGGTTTCGGTGTGCTGACCACCATCGACGTGAAGGCCACGCTGAAGAAGAAGCTCGGTGAGGACATGGAGGACTACGTCATCCTGGGTGCCTGCAATCCGACGTTGGCGCATCGCGCCCTCGGGATTCACCGCCAGATCGGCCAGTTGCTGCCATGCAACGTCGTGGTGCGGACCGACCCCGACAGCTCGGGTGACGCGGTTCTCGTCGAGGCGATGGATCCCCAATTGATGGTCAAGGTGACCGGTGAGCAGGGCGCCCTGCAGGACGTTGCGGACCAGGCCACCGCCAAGCTGGAAGCCGCGATCGGCGCGCTGAAGCAACCATCTCCGACGCCCTGACGCCGGCCCATCGGGGGTTGAGCCGGGCCCGTGACTACCGCGGGCCCGGCAGCGTGTCGTGATCACCGAAGTCTGCCGGCGTTCTGACGTGACGCTGGTGGACGTCTGAAAGGTATTGGTGTGTCGGTAGTTTCGGGCCTGGTATTGGCGAAGCTGACCGCACCGGCCCTCGTGGTGGCACTTTCGCCCATACCCATCGTGGTGGCGTTGGTACTGCTCGTTCACAACGACCGGCCGTACTCGTCGAGTGTCGCGTACTTGACGGGCAGGCTGGTGTCGCTGACCGTCCTCGCGGCGGGGTTCATGCAGTTCCCGCGCGTGTTCGACGATCTGCTGGGGCCCGCACCGGCGTGGGCCGACTGGGTGGTCATGGGTGCCGGCGTGGTGCTGATGTCGTTCGGTGCCTGGCTGTGGTGGCGACGCGCCCACGGAGAGGCCGGGCCCGGGTGGGAAAACAGCGTGGGCACGATCACTCCGTCGGCCGCGGCCGCGATCGGGATGTTACCCATGCTGGCCAACCCGAAGGTGCTGGCCGCCAGCGCGGCCGTCGGGACGGAGATCGCCACCGTCCGCATGACCCCGGTCAGCTCGGTGCTGGCGGTGGCTTACTATGCGGCGCTGGCGAGTTCGACTGTCGCCGCCCCAGTCCTGGCCTACCTCGTCGTCGGTTCACGAATCGACCCTCAGCTGGAGCGGATCAGGCACTGGATGCAGCACCAGCGCCGCGCACTCGCGGCCGCGGCCGCCGTGCTGGTCGGCTTCGCCGTGCTGCTGTACGGGCTCTCCTGAGAGCCGTGCTGGAGCCGCGGCGTCAGTCAGCCGCGTTGACTGCGCGCTTCGGCGCCCGTTTCCCCGGCATCGAAGGAATCGTCCGCACTGGCCGCCCCGACGTACGAGCCGTCGGCCTCTCCGGCCGCGGCGCGTGAGCGAGACTCGTGAGCCTCCGGTTCGACGTCGGACTCTGTCTTGTGGCCGTTCGAATCTGCCATGTGTGCTTCCCTTCGGTGCGGCTCCTGACCCTGTGACGGGTTCCCCAGGCGTCCAACGCCAAACCCGCCCCCGGGGTGTCGGCGGCGCGCTGGATGCCGCGCCGGCCGGGCGCCATGCGACCGGTCGCTCTATCGATCGCCGGGCCCTTTCCCCGGAGGCGGCGCTGCTTTCCCGGTCGCGACTACCCGCGCGGTGCCCGGGCAAGCGGGGTGGGCCGGCTGGCGGGCCGGCATGGCTGCAGCGCTATGGTTACCACCCGGAGTCAAGGAGGAACGTCGATGCGCACCTTCGAATCTGTAGCCGACCTCGCGGCCGCCGCCGGCGAGACGATCGGGCACAGCGACTGGGTGACGATCGCCCAGCAAGACGTCAACCTGTTCGCCGACGCGACCGGCGATCACCAGTGGATCCACGTCGACCCCGACCGCGCGGCCGCCGGTCCGTTCGGTGGGACGATCGCCCACGGTTTCATGACCCTGGCGCTGCTGCCCCGCCTGCAGCACCAGATCTACACCGTCAACGGCATCAAGCTGGCAATAAACTACGGCCTCAACAAGGTTCGCTTTCCCGCGCCCGTGCCGGTCGGCTCCAGGGTGCGCGCGCAGACGTCCCTGGTCGGCGTCGACGATGTCGGGAACGGCGCCGTGCAGGCGACCATGTCGACCACCGTCGAAATCGAAGGCTCACCCAAGCCGGCCTGTGTGGCCGAGAGCATCGTCCGCTACATCACCTGACCTGGCCGCCCGTTCGGCCGGCGGCACCGCACCACCGGCGCCACCGCCAGACATAAACCGCGGTGACACTTTACGGCAGCCCAGGCTCCCGGGTCAGAACTCCGCGACGGAATGCTCGAGCCGCTCGGCGAGCCGGGCCTGCGCCTCCGCGCGCCGGGTGGGGATGTGTGCGGAGGGGAAAGGTGTTGTCACGGGCTGGTATTCGCGCAAGGTGCGGCGGGCCACCGTCATCTTGTGCAATTCGGTGGCGCCGTCGGCGATCCCCAGCGACTCGGCGGCCACCATCATCTTGACGAACGGCATCTCGTCGGAGACGCCGAGCGCGCCGTGCAGGTGCATGGCCCGCTGGACGACGTCGTGCAGCACCTGGGGCATGGCGACCTTGACCGCCGCGATGTCGCGGCGCACCTTCTGGTAGTCGTGGTGCTTGTCGATCAGCCACGCGGTGCGCAGCACCAGTAGCCGGAACTGTTCGATCTGGATCCAGCTGTCGGCGATCTTCTCCTGGGTCATCTGGAAGTCCGACAGCCGCCCGTGCCGCGTCTGACGTGACACGGCGCGCTCGCACATCATGTCGAACGCGCTGCGCGCCAAGGCGATTGTGCGCATCGCGTGGTGGATGCGGCCACCGCCGAGCCGGGTCTGCGCGATCATGAACGCCTGGCCCTCGCCGCCCAGCACGTGGTCGGCCGGGACGCGGACGTCGGTGTAGCGGACATAGCCGTGGCTGGCGCGTTTGCTGGACTCTGCGCCCACGCCGACGTTGCGGACGATCTCGATGCCGGGTGTCTCGGCCGGAACGATGAACAGGGACATCTTGTCGTAGGTGCGCGACTCGGGGTTGGTCACGGCCATCACGATGAAGAACGAGGCGTGCTTGGCGTTGGTGGAGAACCACTTCTCGCCGTTGATCACCCAGTCGTCGCCGTCGCGGGTGGCGGCGGTGACGAATTGCCCGGGGTCGGAACCGCCCTGCGGTTCGGTCATCGAATAGCACGAGGTGATCTCGCCGTCCAGCAGCGGTTGCAGGTAGCGG
Source organism: Mycobacterium europaeum (assembly GCF_034555895.2). Taxonomy (NCBI): domain Bacteria; kingdom Bacillati; phylum Actinomycetota; class Actinomycetes; order Mycobacteriales; family Mycobacteriaceae; genus Mycobacterium; species Mycobacterium europaeum. The sequence continues at coordinate 4,541,330 of NZ_CP157315.1, read as the reverse complement.
GCCTTCTGCTCGTCGGTGCCGAACATCGCCAGGATCTCGGCGTTGCCCGAATCCGGCGCCTGGCAGCCGAACACCGACGGCGCCCAGCGGGACCGGCCGAGGATCTCGTTCAGCAGCGCGAGCTTGACCTGACCGAAGCCCTGTCCGCCGAGCTCGGGGCGCAGGTGCGCCGCCCACAGCCCCTGGTCCTTCACCTGCTGCTGCAAGGGCCGCAGGATCGCCATCATCTCGGCGTTCTTCTTGTCATACGGGTCTAGCGCGACCAGATCGAGCGGCTCGAGTTCGTCGACCATGAACTTTTCCACCCAGTCGAGCTTCGCCTGATATTCCGGATCCGTTTCGAAATCCCACACGGTGGCCACCCGTTCCCCGGCACCGCGTCGCGCCGGCTTCGTCGATGAAGGCCATCCCATCGTAGATGGCGGCGGCGGCGGATCAGCCGTCGCCGCGGGTGTCGATGACGCGCTGGGCGATGTCGACGAGCTTGAGCTGGCTCTCCTGGGAGAGCCGGCGCAGCAGGTCGAACGCGCGCAGTTCGTCGACGCCGTAGCGCTCCATGATGATGCCCTTGGCCTGGCCGATGCGGTCCCGCGTCGACAGGGCGGACTGCATCTGCTGCCCGTGCCGTCCGGCCATGATTGCCGATGCGGCATGCGCGGCGAAGACCGCGCCGATGGTCTCGGCTTCGGTGTCCCACGGGTCGGCCCGGAAGCTGAACAGGTTCAGCGCGCCGGCGGTGCGTTCAGCGGTGTACAGCTTGAACGAAAGACTGCTCAGCACACCGTGTTCCACCGCCGCGGGGGCGTATTGCGGCCAGCGTGGCTCGTTGCGGAGGTCGTCGGTCCGCACGATCGTCTGTTTCAGCGCGGCGTCGTGGCAGGGGCCCTCGCTGAACTCGTGCTGCAACCTGTCGAGCTGCGCAGCCAGGCTGTCGGTGTCCGCGACCGATTCGAACTCTCCGCCGCCCTTGATCAACAGCACCCCGGCGATGTCCGCCGCCGGGATCAGCTCCACCGCGGCGGTGGTCACGTCGGCGAGCACCTGACCGAGGGAGCGCGGCGTGGCGATGTCCCGGGCCAGTTCGGCCATGCGCAGGGCCAGTTGGTGGGTCGAGGTCGGGTCTGCGGACTCCATAAGAGCGGATTCTCCATCACCGCCCGGCATGCGTGTCCGCCCGGTGCCGAGCATCGGTTGCTGGTGTTGCGAATGCCGGTGGCAGGTGGCCGCCGGCAACGTTTGTTCGCATCGACCACGGGTACCCGCCGTCGACCAGATCTATCTCAACCCCCCGGGGAGGCCCAGTGTTCATCCATAACAAAGATCTTCAATTCGAGGTCCGCGTCAGCGAGCCCGATCCACGGTTTGCGACGCTGCTACAAGAGCAGTTCGGTGGCGCCAACGGTGAACTCAAGGCCGCCATGCAGTACTTCACCCAGGCGTTCGTCCTACGCGACAAGAACCCGAAGATGTACGACCTGTTCATGGACATCGCCACCGAGGAACTCAGCCACCTCGAGATGGTCGGCTCGATGATCACGATGTTGCTGGACGGCCTCAACGACAACCTGAAGATGGCCAACGAGAAGTGCGACTGGATGCCCGCGGTGGCCAGCGCCGACGGTCGTGACCAGATCGTCCATCAAGTCGCGGTCAATCCGCTGTATATGGCGCTGAACGGCGGCAGCCCCGATGTGAGCAACTCGCAAGGGGTGCCATGGATGGGTTCCTACGTCAACGCCAACGGCGACCCCACGGTGGATCTGCGGAGCAACCTCGCCGCCGAGTCGCGGGCGAAGATCGTCTACGAATACCTCAAGCAGTTCACCGACGACCCGGGCGTGCAAGACACCCTGAACTTCTTGATGACCCGCGAGGTGGCGCACTACCAGCAGTTCACCGCGGCGCTCAACGAGCTTCCGGTGAACTTCCCTCCGGGGCAGCTGGCCGCCGACCCGCGCTTCCAGAACGTCGCGTTCAACATGTCCAACGGCGGCGGCGAATCGATCCGCGGCCCGTGGAACCAGGGCCAGGGCCCGTGGCCGGAGGGTATGGAGTGGGAGTACGTCGAGAAGCCGGAACAGCAGTGGCTGGGCGGTGACACTCGGCAGAACAAGGGCGCACAGGACAACCCGCAGGGCTCGCCGGCCATCAAGGCCGAGAAGCCGTTCACCCACGAACAGCGCGTTCCCACAAGCTGATTCACGACGAGGGCCGGGCGCTGTGGTCCCAGCGCCCGGCCCTCGCGGTTTTCACTTGGCCTGCGGATCCGGTGGGTTGTCCTTGTCGCGGCCGGTGAGTGCGTCGCGCACGTGGTCGACGATCGCCGCTCCCATCCCCATCGTCTTGAGCACCGCCGGGTTGGGCGGGGTGGCCGGGTGGGGCCGGGTCGGAGCGATTTTCTTTGCCTGTTCCAGCTTTTCGCCGATCTTCTCCAAGTCGTCCCGGCTGATCGCGAGCTCGACCTGCGGCCACACCACGTCCTGCTCGTAGGCGATGTGTTCGCGACCGGCCTTGACGAACTCCTGCAACGCTTCGTGGTAGTCCGGCTCGCCCGGCTTGCCGTCCTCGAGCCGTTGCAACAGTCGCTTACCGGCCTGCTCCTGTTCGAGCGCTTTGTCGACGATGCCGTCACCGACCGCGTCACGCACCGCCGGCCAAAAGAACTGCTCCTCAAGCTCCCCGTGCCGGCGGCGCGCATCGGGTTGTGGCAAAACATCAGTTGTTTCCGTCAGCCTCTTTGCGGGTAGTGTCATGACGCTTCGGGCGGTGATGTCCACCCATGCCCGCCAGATGCCTTGCCGCGGTGCGCGTATCGAGAAGGCGGCGATTTCCGCCGGCGATCAGTGCAACTTGGGCAGCACGTTGGTGCGGTAGAACTCGATGGCCGTGAGCGGGTTTGCCTGGGGGAAATGCATGAACGGCACCGCGCCGGCATCCAGGATCGCTTGCACCGCCTTGATGTGCGGCGCGGGGTCGGTGCCGACGGTCCAGTTGGCCAGCACCTTGTCGATGGGGTTGACCTGTGCGGCGCGCTGGATTTCGACCGGGTTGGGCTGGTCGACCGCGCCGGCGGTGAAGCGCCACAGGTCGGCGGCGGCGGTCGCCTCCGCGCTGTCGCCGACTACTGCGAACATCTCGGCGCGCTTGCCCATGCTGCCGGGATCGCGGCCGGCCGCGCGGGCGCCGGCGTCGAATGCGGCCAGCAGCGTGGAGTTCGTGACATCTCGGGCCTGACCGATCCATCCGTCGCCGTATTGGCCGGCCATTGTCGCGCTCTTCGGTCCGCTGGCCGCGACGAAGATGGGCGGCGGTGTCGGCGGCGTGTCGTAGAGCTTCAACGAGTTGGTCTGAAAGTAGCGCCCGGCGAACGAGGTTCGTGATCCGCTCCACAACTGGCGGATCAGGATGATCGCCTCGACCAGCCGGTCGTGGCGCTCGGTGTACTTGCCGAACGCGTTGGTGGCCGCCTGTTCGTTGAGCCGTTCCCCCGTCCCGACCCCGAGGAAGACGCGTCCGGGATACAGGACCGCCAGCGAGGCGAAGGCCTGTGCCACCACCGTCGGGTGGTACCGGTACGTGGGGCAGGTCACGCCCGTGCCGAAGGCGATGCGGCTGGTGGCGTTGCCCACCAGTGCCAGGGTCAGCCACGGGAACATCGAATGACCCTCGTTGTCCTGCCACGGCTGGATGTGGTCGCTGGCCCAGACATGCTGAAAGCCGGCCTGTTCGGCGGCCCGGGCTTGGGCCACCAGTTGGTCGGTGCGGAACTGCTCGTGGGAGAGCACCACACCCACCGCCTTGGCCGCGGGCGGCGGTGGGGCCGCGGGCGTGGCGTGGTCGGTGCCGGGGCGCCCGCAGCCGGCGGAAAGTCCGGCGGTGCCGAGCGCGCCCGCACCGGCGGCCATCCGCCCGAATGCGCGACGCGAGACGCCGGTCACGGGTCTAACGTACCCGTCGCCGCGGCGATCACACCCCTGATGCGACGGTGGGCCACCCGCTAGCCTGACTCGGGTGAGCCCCCAGACACGCTCGGCGCGCAAGGCCGATCTCCGCGAGTTGTCACGCACGCTGGGCCGGGCCTTCCACGACGACCCGGTGACCACCTGGCTGCTGCCCGACCCGAGGGCGCGGGCCGCGCACCTGCACCGGTTGTTCGCGACCATGACGCGCCACCACCACCTGGGGTGCGGCGGTGTCGAGGTGGCCTGTGACGGCGGCGGCATCGGCGCGGCGGCGCTGTGGGATCCACCCGATCAGTGGCGGGAGACGCGCCTGGGTGAACTCGCGATGATCCCCACTTTCCTGCGGGTGTTCGGCCTGCGTTCGGGCAGGGCGCGTGGGCTGCAGGAGTTGATGAAGCGCACGCATCCCGAAGAGCCGCACTGGTATCTCGCCGTGATCGGCAGCGACCCCTCGGTCCGCGGGCGGGGCTTCGGTCAGGCGCTGATGCGGTCGCGGCTGGACCGCTGCGACGCCGAGTACTGTCCCGCCTATCTCGAGTCGAGCAAGCCCGAAAACGTGCCGTACTACGAACGTTTCGGCTTCACGGTGACCCGCGAGATCGTCGTGCCCGACGGTGGCCCGACGATGTGGGCGATGTGGCGGACGCCGCGCTAGCGGTCACCGGCGTTTAGCCCCCCTACCCGGCGGGCAACCGTTCCCGCATGAGCGAAAACCCGCAAGCCGACGAGGTGGTGGACCCCGCTGACTTTCCCGAGGAAGGCGGACCCGGTGACACCCTGAACGCGAGTGAAGGCACCGACTCCGACGAGGTCCACAACGACGACGGTGACATCGTCGTCGACCCGCCCGAGGGCTGGAGCGAAGCGAACCGGTTCGGCATGACCGCACGGGAAGCGCGCGAGGGTGAATCCCTGGATGCCCGGCTGGCCGAAGAGGAGCCTGACGTCTCTGGCGACGACGCGGCGGGCGCGACCCCCGACGGCCCTCCCGGGCGCGCGCATCGCGGTCAGATCGACGGCGCGCCCGAAGACGGCCGGTCGCTCTACGAGGTCGTCGACGAGAACGGGGCGCCGGACTTCACGCAGACGACGGAGTGAGGCAACCAGTGTTCGACTGTTCACTGCCGGCCGGACACGCGAACGGGCGCTAGGGGCTGCTCTTCCAGCCGGCGATGCCGATCGCGATCATCCGCAGTTGCTTGACGGCGATCCGCCGGATGTCTTCCAGAGCCTCGGTGCTCTGCGCGTCCTCGATGGCCTCCGCGATGACGATCATCGCGTTGACGAACAGGGTCGCCAGCACGTTGAGGTCCTCGGTGCTCCATTCGTGTAGCCGCGGAAAGCGCGCCAGGTCGGTCGCCAACTCGGACGTGATCAGCCGGATCTCGGTGCGGATGGCATAGCGCAGCACGCTCAGCCCGCTGTTGCGTTCGCGTGCGATGAATCGCCAATGTTCCCGCCGCTGCGCGACACTGGCGACCAGGATCTCGACGGACGATTCGATCACCCGATTCGGGTCGAGCTTGTCGGCGCGGGCCTCGCGGAGGGTGTCGCGCAGGCTCCGGAACGACTCGTCGATCAGGACCAGCCCGAGGGCCTCCATCGACTCGAAGTGACGGTAGAACGCCGCCGGGACGATCCCGACCTCACGGGTCACCTCGCGCAGGCTCAGGCTGGAAAAGCTGCGGTCCTGCAGCAGCTTGAGCGCCGCGGCGATGATGGCGCGACGGGTCGCCTCTTTGCGCTCCTCGCGCGACCGGCTTTCGCGCACGCGCTCGCGACCAGAACCGCGCACCCGTGAGCTAGGAGTACGGCTGTTCACTATGTGAACCCTACCACAGAGCTGCAGTAAACCCTTGACTGACCGGGTGGTGCGGCCGCACGGTGTACATATGTTCACTCAAACCGCTCAGAGTTCTGGTCGGGCCCTCGCTCGCACGTTTCGGAAGCGCGTCTTGGGTTCAGACCTTCTCGACCTGCTCACCGGTCCACACGGCGTCGACCGGTACACCGAGCTGGTGGCGCCGACCTGGACGCTGGGCGAGGGCCGCGCCAAGGTGATCGACGTCCGCCGGACCACCGCCCGCAGCGTCACCCTCGTTCTCGCCCCGAACGAGCGCTTCACGTCCGCCTGGACCGTCAGGGCCGGCCGATACGTCAACCTCACCGTCGAGATCGACGGCCGCCGGCACACCCGCTGCTATTCGCCGGCCAACGCCGAGGGCGCGGCCCGGCTCGAGCTGACGATCGGCAGGCACGACGGCGGGCTGGTCTCGACCTACCTGTACGAGCACGCCCACCGCGGCATGGTGGTCGGCTTGGCCGGGGTCGGCGGCGACTTCACGCTGCCGCAGCACAGGCCGCGCCGAATCCTCTTCGTTTCCGGTGGAAGCGGCATCACGCCGGTGATGGCGATGCTGCGCACCCTGGTCGCCGAGGGCCACCCGGGCGAGATCGCGTTCGTCCATTACGCCCGCACGGCGGCCGAGGCGTGCTACCGCGACGAGCTCGCCGCGCTGCCCGGCGTCCGCGTGCTGCACGGCTACACCCGATCCGACGGCGGCGACCTCGCCGGTCGATTCGGCGCCGCACACCTGGCCGCCGCGATGCCATCCCCGGACGCGGTGTTCGTCTGCGGGCCAACGCCCTTGGTCGACGCCGTCCGAAATCACTGCGACAACGTCTGCACCGAGAGCTTCGTGCCGCCGTCGTTCGAGGCGCCGGCCAATCCCTCGGGCGGGCGGGTCACCTTCTCCGACAGCGGGGTCGATGTCGTCGACGACGGGCGCTCGCTGCTGGAACAGGCGGAGTCGGCGGGCCTGACACCGGAGAACGGCTGCCGGATGGGCATCTGCCACACCTGTACCCGGCGGAAAACCGCCGGGACGGTGCGCAACCTGATCACCGGGGCGGTCTCGACCGGTCCCGACGAGGACGTGCAGATCTGCGTCTCCGTGCCGGTCGGCGACGTCGAGTTATCCCTCTAGCGACAATTTTCTTGAAGGAAAGCCATGACACAGAACACGATTCACCTCACCCCCGAACAGGCCGACGCATTCGGCCGCGAGCTGGACGCCATCAGGGAACGCGTGATGGCCGACCTGGGCGCGGAGGATGCCGACTACATCCGCCGCGTCATCAAAACCCAGCGCGCGCTGGAGGTCGGCGGCCGGGCGCTGCTGTTCCTGCCGCCCGCCTGGCTGCTGGGAACCACGATGCTCGGGTTGTCGAAAATCCTTGACAACATGGAGATCGGCCACAACATCATGCACGGTCAGTACGACTGGATGCGCGACCCGAACATCTCCGGCCGCTCCTTCGAGTGGGACACCGCATGCCCGGCCGATCAGTGGCGCCACTCGCACAACTACATGCACCACACCCACACCAACATCGTGGGCATGGACCGCGACATCGGCTACGGCATCCTGCGGATGAGCGAGGACCAGCGCTGGACGCCCTACTTCCTCGGCAACCCGGTCTACGCCTTCCTGCTGATGGTGCTGTTCCAGTACGGCGTCGCGCTGCACGAGCTGGAAACCGAGCGCATCCGCTCGGGCGAGATCGAGCTCGCCGACAAACGCGAGGTGCTGCGCGAGATCTGGCGCAAGACGCGCCGGCAGACGCTCAAGGACTACGTCGCCTTCCCGCTGCTGGCCGGGCCGTTCGCGCCGTTCGTCTTCACCGGCAACCTCACCGCCAACCTGATGCGCAACGTGTGGTCGTACATGATCATCTTCTGCGGCCACTTCCCCGACGGCACCCAGGAATTCACTGTCGAGGAGACCAGGGACGAGTCGCGCGGCATGTGGTATTTCCGCCAGGTTCTCGGTTCGGCGAACCTCACCGGCGGCAAGCTCTTCCACCTGCTCTCCGGCAACCTGTCGCACCAGATCGAGCACCACCTGTTCCCGGACATGCCGGCCCGTCGCTACGCCGAGATCGCGCCGGAGGTCCAAGAGATCTGCCAGCGCTACGGCATCCCCTACAACCGCGGCCCCCTGCTGCGCCAGTTCGGCACCGTCGTCCGCAAGATCGTCCGGCTCACCTTCCCGGACTCGGTCCTGCGCAGGGTGACGAACGACCGGGCGCCCGGTCCGGTGCCCGCCGCCGCCTGACGGCGGCCCACGTCCCCCGCGCCCGGGTCTTGCGCGCGGGGGACAATGGGCGTCGTGGAATGGACCGGCGCGCGCTACGCGGACAAACCGACGGTGGAGGCATCGACGTGGATCGACGCGGAACCCGCCCGGGTGTGGAGCCTGGTTTCCGACATCAAACTGATGCCGACGCTGAGCAATGAGCTGCAAGCCGTGGAGTGGGCCGAGGGCGCCGACGCCCCGTGCGTGGGCGCCCGGTTCATCGGACACAACCGACACGACGCGTTCGGGCAATGGAGCGCCACCTCGCAGATCGTCGCGTGCGACGAGCCCCGCGAATTCGCCTGGGCCGTGGGCGATCCCGCCAATCCCGCGGCGATGTGGCGGTTCCGCCTGACACCCCGCGACGGCGGCACGGCGCTGAGCTACTGGATGCAGATGGGGCCGGGGCGCTCGGGGCTGTCGGTGGCCATCGAGTCGATGCCCGACAAGGAACAGAAGATCGTCTTCGTGCGGATGCGCGAGTTCGAGGGCGCGATGGGCAAGACCCTCGCGGCGATCAAGAGGCTGGCCGAGCACGGGGTGCGCTGATGCGCACCGCCACGACGGTCGAGTTGTCCAGCGCCGGTCGTGACACCGCGACGTTCGTCGTCGAGGCGGAGAAGCTGGGCCTCGACGTGTGCTGGGTCGCCGAGGCCTGGGGCTCCGACGCGCCGTCGGCGCTGGGCTACCTCGCGGCGCGCACCGAGCGGATCCTGCTCGGCTCGGGCGTGCTGCAGGTCGGCGTCCGCTCGCCCGTCATGGTCGCCCAGACGGCGATCACCCTGTCCAACCTGTCGGGCGGGCGGTTCCTGCTCGGCCTGGGCGCGTCCGGCCCCCAGGTGATCGAGGGGCTGCACGGCGTCTCGTTCGGCCGGCCCCTGGGCCGCATCGCCGAAACCGTCGACATCGTGCGGCAGGTGTGCACCGGGGGGAAAGTCTCTTACTCCGGCAAGCATTTTCACATCCCGCTGCCCGGGGGTGAGGGCGTGCCGATGCGATTGTCGACCCGGCCCGAGCATCCCATCCCCGTCTACCTGGCCGCGCTGTCCCCGGCGATGCTGCGGTTGACCGGGCGGGTCGCCGACGGCTGGCTGGGTACCAGCTTCGTCCCGGAGGGCGCGGGCAACGCCTACTTCTCGCACCTCGACGACGGCCTGGCCGCCGCCGGCCGCAGGCGCGCCGACATCGACGTCTGCCAGGGGGCCGAGGTCGCCTTCGCCGCCGACGAGGAGGAACTGCGTGGCATGGTCGCCGGCCGCAGGAAAGAGCTCGCCTTCAGCCTTGGCGGGATGGGGTCCGCGAGCACCAACTTCTACAACCGGGCCTACAGCCGGCAGGGCTGGGCCGACGTCGCCGCCGAGGTCCGCGAGCGCTGGCAGCGCGGTGACCGCGACGGCGCGGCCGCGTTGGCCACCGACGACATGGTGCTGGCCACCACGCTGATCGGCACCGAGGAGTTGGTGCGCGCCCGGCTTGCGGTGTGGCGGGACGCGGGCGTGAACACCGTGCGGATGTATCCGGCCGGCGACACGCTGGAGGCGAAGCTGCGCACGCTCGGCCGGGCCATCGAGTTGGTCCGCGAAACCTGACTCTCGAGCGTGGGGGCGATGGACGAATTCGGGGCGATTCGCGTACCCGGGGCCCACGCTCGCCGGGTCAGGTGGTGGCGGTCGGCGCCAGCGAAGCCTTCACCAGCTTCACCTCCGGCCGCGCCGGCACCCCATCGGCCAAAAACCACCGGAAGGCGAGGTTCCCGCGCGGATAGCCCAGCGTGGTCAGCGAATTCGGATGGCCGGTCATCGCGCGGGACAACACGATCGTCACCGAGCCGTCGGCGTTGAACGCGGCGCTGTGCCCGTTGATCGAGCAGCGGACGTCGGGGCCCTCGGCGGCGCCGAACGTGGCCATGAACTGGTTCCACACCACCAGGTTCCAGAACCGGCAGGTGGGCGGGCGGTGCGTGATCACCAGCGCTTCGTCGTCGTCGAGCACGAAGCTGCCGTACGCGTAGCAGGCGTCGCGCGCCGACCAGCCGAAGTTCGCGTCGGGGACCTGATAGGGGTCGGCGAATTCGTTTGCCGCGTGCGCCGTTTCGTGCCCGAGGGAGTGATCGTCGTCGACCCGGGTGCCGACCGCGAGCGGCACGATCGCGAACATGGTGCGCAACCAGGTCGCGACGGCGCGCAGGCGTGCCGCCGTCTCGGCGTCGCCGTGCCGGATGGGGTCCGGCGCGTCGAGCGCCTCGATCCGCCAGGTGACGGGGCGCCCGGTCAGCGGGTCGGCCTGGTAGTCGCGGGTCATCAGCACGGCGGCGTCGGGCGTGGGGCCGAGTTCGAAGGCGAAGTTGCCGTCGGCATCAATATCGAGGACGTCCAGATCGCTGTCCCGGACGATCGCGACCACCCGGTCGGACCACGCGCCCGGTGACGGCTCGTTGTAAGCGGTCACCGAGAAGTACACGCTGTCACCCTTGTTGCCGCTGATGCGGTAGCGGCGCTCCGGGTCGACCGGGCAGACGAAGTAGTAGGCGTCGGTGTTGTCACCGCCCCAGCGCCGGTCGCGGCGGAACGGCGTGTTCACCGCGACGAACTGGGGCCGGCCGGGTTCGGTGAACAGGTAGGCGTCGAAGGCCACGCCGAGCGTGCTGGCCAGCATGCGGTAGCCGTCGGCGACGTGCCGGTCGTCGGTGACCGCCCGGTCGCCCTCCGTGAAGGACCGGTCCAGGGCGCCGAGGGTGCCGAGCAGGTCCTGCCACGCGGCGGTCGTTTCGTGCGTCATGCGCGGATTCCCTTCAGGAGCAACGTGGTGGTGCGGTCGATCCAGGCCTGCCCGGTCTCGGAGTCGAGCTCGGTGACGCGGGTGAGCAAGCCCATCAGCGTGATGCCGGCGATGGCCTCGGTCAGTTCGGTGGCGGTCACGTCGGGCCTTACCTCGCCGCGGTCCGCGGCCCGCGCCAGCAACTCGGCGAGGCCGCCGCCGATGACGCCGGCGAACCGCTCCAGCAGCGCCGCATGCAGGGACGGGTCGGCGGCCATCTCGGCCACCAGGCCCGGCAAGGCCGCCCGGGCGGCCGGTGTGGTCAGGAAAACCATTGAGCGACGGACCATCTCGCGCAGATCCTCGGGCAGGGACCCGGTGTCGGGCAGCTCGGTCGCGGCGCCGATGGGAAACACCGCCTCGTGCACGAGGTGTGCCTTGCTCGGCCAGCGCCGGTAGATCGCGGGCTTGCTGGTGCCGGCGCGGTCGGCGATCGCGGAGACCAACAGCCCGGCATAGCCGGTCTCGGCGAGCAGTTCGACGGTGGCGCTCAGCACCGCTCCGTCGATGCGCGGGTCACGGGGTCGGCCAAAATCCACTACCATTACGAAACCGAGAGTAACATAAGTCGCCGTGACCGACGCCGTTCTCCTCGACGACCTCGCCCGGCCCCGATTCGGCGCCGAGGCCCAGCAGATCCTCGACATGATGGCCTCGCTGGCGCCCGACTGCCCGCTCGACGCCGACGCGCTGCACGCCCGGGCCACCGCCGACACCGGCCTCGACGACTTCGGCCCGTCGGACTACCGCGAGCGGCTCGACGTCTACCTCGCCGCGCTGCGCGACATCGACGGCCTGCACGGGGCCGGGGTGGTGAACTTCTACGGCCAGCTGCTGCAGTTGCTCAAGAACCGGCTCCTGCTGACCGACCTGTTGCGGCGGCACCCCGAGATCGACGACATCGAGCTGCAACCGCCGGTGGTGATCGCCGGCTTGCCCCGCACCGGCACCACCCACCTGCACAACCTGCTGGCGGCGCCGCCCACCTTCCGCACCATGCCGTATTGGGAGAGCGCCGAACCGTTCCCCGTGCCGGCCGAGGCCGGTGTCGAGCCCGACCCGCGGCGGGCGCGCATGGACGTCGCGGTCGGGGTGATCAACACGGTGATGCCCCACTTCCCGCTGATGCACGAGATGACCACCGACCACGTGCACGAAGAGATCCAGCTGCTCGCCAACGACTTCTCGACCATGCTGTTCGAGACGCTGGCCGAGGTACCGGGCTGGCGTGAGTACTACCGGGCGCACGACCAGACGCCGCACTATCAGTACCTCGCCCGGCAACTCAAGGCCATGCAGTTCCTGCGGGGCGGGCGGCGCTGGCTGCTCAAGTCGCCCCAACACCTCGAGCAGGTGCCGGTGCTGGATCGCGTCTTCCCCGGCAGCATCGTCGTGTTCACCCACCGCGACCCGGTGCCGGTGGCGCTGTCGATGATCGCGATGATCACCTACTCCGCCCGCATGCACCGGACGCCCGTGCCGGTGGAGGACATTGCGGCCTCGTGGATCGAACGCCTGGACGACATGCTGTCCGCCCTCGTCCGCGACCGCGACACCATCGGGCCGGAACGCGCGATCGACATCCGCTTCGACGACTTCATGGCCGACGAGCTCGGGGTGGCCCAGCGGGTGTACGCCCTGGCCGACGAGCCGTTCACCGACGAGGCGCGAACGGCGATCGACGACTACCTGACCGGCCACCGCCGCGGCCGGCTGGGCAACGTCGTGACGTCCTGCGAGATGTTCGGGTTGGACGAGGCCGATCTGCGCCGCCGCTTCGCGCCCTACGTCGAACGGTTTCTGGCTTAACCCACGCCGGGCCGCTACCTTCTCAAAGCATGGTGACCATGCCCGAGCTGGACGGCGTCGAACACAGGTACGTGGATGTGGGAAGCGGTGTGACGATCCACGTCGCGGACGCGGGTCCAGCCGACGGGCCGGCGGTGATGCTGGTGCACGGCTTCCCCCAGAACTGGTGGGAATGGCACAACCTGATCGGCCCGCTGGCCGCCGACGGCTACCGCGTGCTGTGCCCCGACCTGCGCGGCGCGGGCTGGAGCTCGGCGCCACGCTCGAGCTACACCAAGGCCGAGATGGCCGACGATCTGGCGGCCGTCCTGGATCGGTTGAACGTGCAGACGGTCAAGCTCGTCGCCCACGACTGGGGCGGGCCGGTCGCGTTCATCATGATGCTGCGCCACCCGGAAAAGGTGAGCGGGTTTTTCGGGGTGAACACCGTGGCGCCGTGGGTGAAGCGGGGCCTGTCGACGGTCCGCAACGTCTGGCGGTTCTGGTACCAGATCCCGATCTCCCTGCCGGTCATCGGCCCCCGGGTGATCAGCGCTCCCAACTCGCGGTTCGTCCGCCTGTTGGGGTCATGGGTGGGCGGCGGCTTCACGCTGCCCGACGACGACGTCGCCATGTACCTCGAGTGCATGCGTCAGCCCGGCCATGCCGAAGCCGGTTCCCGGTGGTATCGCAGCTTCCAGACCGGGGAGATGCTGCGCTGGATGCGCGGCGAGTACGACGACGCCCGCGTCGAGGTACCCGTCCGCTGGCTGACCGGCACCGAAGACCCGGTCATCACGCCCGACCTGACCGACGGCTATGCCGACCACATCAGCGATTTCAAGGTGGAGCTGGTCGACGGCGTCGGCCACTGGATCGTCGACCAGCGCCCCGAGCTGGTGCTGGACCGCGTCCGGGCCTTCCTGCGCGACGAAACATAAACCGCTGCGCGCCTTTTCGGCGCGTCGTCGCAACTGGTCATATGTCGTGGAGCGCGGGCGACCTCAGGGCCGCACCAGGATGCGAATCGGGTCGCCCTCCTGCCGCTCGAGCATCTCGATGCCGTGGGCCACGTCTTCCAGGGCGACGATCCGGCTGATCGACCGTGAAAGGTCAAGGCGCCCGGCCGAAACCAGCTTCGCCAGGGTTTCGATGTCGACGTTCTGATAGCCCAGGTGGCCCAGCACCTGCTTGCGGGTCAGGCCGAACAGCGAGGTGGGCCCCACGGTCGGCGCCTCGGCACTCATCCCGACGCCCACCAGCCGGCCGCCCGGGGTGAGGCAATCGAGCCCCTGCTCGAACGTCGCCTTGAGGCCGACGGCGTCGAAGGCCACATCCAGCAGGCGCCCGCCGGTGATCTCCGCGATCTTGTCCCGCAGCCCGTCGTCGCGGGAGTCGAACGCGTAGTCCGCCCCGACGGCCAGCGCCCGCTCCAAGACGGCGGGGTTGATGTCGACGGCGACGATCGGGACGGCGCCCACCAACCGCGCGAGCTGGACGATGTGCGTGCCGAGGCCGCCGACGCCCCAGACGCCGACCGACTCGCCGACCGCCACCTTCCCCGTGCGGACGACGGCGCCGAACGGCGTGGACACCGCGTCGGCGAGGATCGCGGCCTGCTCGAGCGGCACGTTGTCGGGCACCCGGGTCAGGCCCGCGGCCTGCGCCACGGTGAACTCGGCCCAGGCACCGTCGTAGGCGAACGCCATCAGCTGGATCCGCAGGCAGTTCACGACGTCACCGCGCCGGCAGTTCGGGCAGGTCTGGCACGGCCGGCCGGCGGCGACCACGACGCGGTCGCCCTCGGCCCAGCCGGTCACCTCCGGGCCCAGTTTGGCGATGGTGCCCGACGCTTCGTGGCCCTGGGTCACCACCGGACGCTGCGCCGGGAAGGTGCCGTTGATCAGGCTCAGGTCGGAGTGGCAGATGCCGCAGAAGGCGACCTTGACCAGGACCTCACCCGGGCCGGGCTCCGGTATTGGAACATCTTCGAGCGCAACCCGTTTGGAGTCGGCGTAGAAGCGCTCGGCGCGCATGGTCGTCGCCATGGGCTAGTCGACGCCGATGGTGACTTCCGTGGACTTGATGAACACGGTCGCCGGTTGGCCGACCTTGAGTCCGAGATCGGTTGCGGCGTCCTTGGTCACCGACGACGTGACGACCTGATCGCCGCCGTCGAGCTTGACCTTCACGATCGCCATCACGGTACCGAGGTCGACCTCGGTGATGGTCCCTTTGAGCTGGTTTCGGGTCGACAGCCGCATCGTGAGTCCTCCGTTTGGTTGAGGGGTCTGCAATGAGACTAGTGTCGCGGGCCGAGCAGGGCTATGGAGGCGTCGACGGCCGGCTCGACGATTCCCCGCACCGGTTTTCCATCTTCGACGGCGAGGGCGGTGAGTTCGCGCAAACCGCCGAGCAGGATGACCGACAAGGGGGCGGTCAGCGGCGGCAGCGCGGCCCGCTGGAAGCCCGGGCTGGCGCTGAGGTCGATCAGCAGGCTGGACAGCAACTGCAGCCCGCGCCGCTGCACCGGGCGGGCGGCGGCGCCGAGCGACGGGAGTTCCCGGATCCAGCTCAGCGTGATGGCGGGGCGGGACTCGATGTAACCGACGTAGGCCTCGACCGCCTGACGAATCTGCTGATGCCAGTCGGCCTCGGGGTCGACCGCCGCCACGATGCACTCGCCCAGCCTTTCGATGTCGGAGCCCAGCAGCTCCAGGAAGCACTCCTCCTTGCTCGCGAACTGGTCGTAGAAGGTGCGCTTGGAGGTGCGGGCGTTACGGACGACATCGGCGACGGTGCTGGCCCGGTACCCGCGCTCGGCGATCGAGGTGGCCAGGCCGTCGAGCAGCCGGACCCGGAACGGGTCGCCGACAACCGCGTCGTCGACCGCTGCCGTCGTCGGTGATGTCACGGCCGGCGCCCCTTTCTATCGGTACGGCACCCTTGTCAGGCTGTGGTACCACAGAGTACCGTATGTCCGAACGGTTCTGGTACACCGCGGTACCACCCCCGGTGTCCCGGGGTGAAGATGGGGAGCAGCCCACCATGAGCGAAGTCGTCACCGCCCCGCCGGCCACTGCCGCAGTCAGGTTGCCCCCGGCGACCCGGCTGCCGAAGTTCTTGCAGGGCCTGGGTTTTGCGGTGTCGCGGCGGGTGATGATTCAGTGGCTGGCGCGCAGGCACGGCGACGTATTCACGCTGAACCTGCCGATCTACGGCCCGGTCGTGGTGGTCGGAGATCCGCAATTGGCCAAGCAGATCTTCACCACCAGCCCGGACGAGCTCGGCAACATCCAGCCCAATCTGAGCCGGCTGTTCGGCTCCGGCTCCGTGTTCGCGCTCGACGGGGAGGATCATCGCCGCCGCCGGCGGCTGCTGGCGCCCCCATTCCACGGCAAGAGCATGAAGAAGTACGAGGCGATCATCGAGGAAGAGACCCTGCGCGAGACGGCAGGGTGGCCCGAGGGCGAGGCCTTCCCGACGCTGCCGTCGATGATGCGCATCACGCTCAACGCGATCCTGCGCGCCGTGTTCGGTGCCGAGGGCGCCGAACTCGACGAGCTGCGCCGCCTCATCCCGCCGTGGGTCACGCTGGGCTCGCGGATGGCGACCATGCCCAAGCCGAAACGCAGTTACGGCCGCTACACCCCGTGGGGGCGGTTGGACGAGTGGCGCCGCCAGTACGACATCGTCATCGACAGGCTGATCGAAGCCGAGCGGGCCGATCCGAATTTCGAGGAACGCACCGACGTGCTCGCACTGATGCTGCGCAGCACCTACGACGACGGTTCGGTCATGTCGCGCAAGGACATCGGCGACGAACTGCTCACGCTGCTGGCCGCCGGGCACGAAACCACGGCCTCCACGCTGGCGTGGGCGTTCGAGCGGCTGACGCGACACCCGGATGTGCTGGCGGCACTGGTCGAGGAGGCCGACGAGGACGGTCAGGAGCTGCGCCTGGCGACCATCCTGGAAGTGCAGCGGGCCCGGACGGTCATCGACTTCGCCGCCCGGCGCGTCTACCCGGCGCGCTATCAGCTCGGGGAGTGGGTCATTCCACGCGGCGATTCCCTGCTGGTGAGCATCGCGCAAATCCACGAAAACCCCGACGTGTTCCCGGATCCGGAGCGCTTCGATCCGCAGCGGTACGTCGGGAGCAAGCCGTCCGCGTTCGCGTGGATTCCGTTCGGCGGTGGCACCCGCCGCTGCGTGGGGGCCGCGTTCGCCAACATGGAGATGGATGTCGTGTTGCGAACGGTGTTGCGCCACTTCACTATCGAGACCACCACCGCTCCGGGGGAGCGGTGGCACGGCCGGGGCGTCGCCTACACGCCGAAGGACGGCGGCCGGGTGGTGGTGCACCGGCGCTGACGGGCCGGATGGTTCAGTCGCCGGCGTTGCGGCGGGTGGTTTCCAGGGCGATGCACAGCTCGGCCGCGGAGCGGGGTTCGGTGACCAGGCGTCCCGTTCTGTCTTCGAGCTTGCGGAGCCGTTGTCGCACCGTGTTGGGATGCACATACAGTGCCTGGGCCGCGCGCTCCGCCGAACCGCCGTGGTCGAACCAAGCCTCCAGGGTGTCCAATAGCGCGTCGCGCTCATGGGCGGGCAGATCATCAAGGGCGCCAAGCACGTTCGCGGCGATGTGGTTCATCACTTCGGGCGCCGCCGCTGCGGTCACCGCCGTCACCTTCTGATCGAAGATGGTGATCGGGTCGCGGTCGGGCCGCGAGGCCGTCATCGCGATCCGCGCATAGCGCAACGCGCCGGCGGTGTCCGCGAGGTCGCCCATCGGTGGGCTTATTCCGATCCGCACCGGCGGATAGTCGCTCAACACGCCCACGATGAGGTCGAGCTGCCCGGACGGGCCAAGGTGCACGATCCCGACCTCGATGTCGGGCTGCAACCGCCAGGCGGAAAACACCCCGTGCCCGGCCAACCGGTCTTCGACGCCCGGCAGCACCGACCGCCCGATGCTGGCCAATTCGGCGCACACCACGACGTACGGACCCTGGAGCGAAATGCGCAGCGCGTCGGCGGTATTCCAGAGATCGACGGTGTCGGTGAGCCGGCCGTCAATCAGCGCCTGCACCATCGCCGAACGCTCCTGCTGGCGTCCGACGAGCTGGCGGGCCATCTCCTGCTGGTACCCGCTCACCATCGCGGTGGTGAAATCCTCGAGCGCCATCCACATCGCCGACGATGCGCGCACCAGCCCGGCATCGCTGACCGATTCCGACCGCAGCGCCTCGGCGCGCAGCTCGTCCCACAAGAACCGTGCGCAGATCCGGTAGGAGTCCATGACGGCAGGCAAGGGCACGCCCGCGGTAGCGCGGCTGCGGCCGGTCGCGGCGGCCGCGCTGGTGTCGTAATCCCGGTCGGGGTGCCCGAATACGCCCAGAATGAAATCGAGATGGGTCCGCACCGCGTGGCGCAGTTGTTCGTCGGTGACAAGGGCGACGGTCCGATGGAAGCTGACGTCGCGGCGCATCAGCGTCACCATGGTGTCGGCGAGCTCGTCGGCGCGCGACAGCAGTGCCCCGCCGAGTGCTGCGAGCTGCGCTTCGACGGGGTCGGCCGGCATAGCGGCAGCCTAGCCGGTGCCGGTGCCGTCGGCCGCCTCAGGGAATCAGCACCGTCGAGCCATGGGTTTTGCGGCTCTCCAGGTCGCGGTGGGCACGCGCGGCGTCGTGGAGGCGGTACCGTTCGCCCGTGGTGACGGTGATCGCCCCCGCTGCCCGCGACAGGGCGGCCTTACGCGGCGTCGACACGGTGGTGATGACGTGCGCGCCCAGAGTCGTTGCCCACTGGGTCAGGATCAGCCCGACCCCGCCCGCGCCGGCGTGCAACAACACCGTGTCGCCGGGGCGCACCGGGTAGACCGACTTGATGAGCAGGTGTGCGGTGTGGCCCTTCAGCAGCGCGGAAGCCGCCACCTCGGACGAAATCCCGTGAGGCACTGGGGTTACCAAATCGGCTGGCGCCACGCAGTACTCGGCGTAGGCGCCGAGAGCGACGGAGGTGGCCACCCGATCGCCGACACCGATCCGGTCGACACGTTCGCCGAGTGTGACGACGGTGCCGCACGCCTCGCTGCCGGGCACAAACGGCAACGGGTGCGGGTACATGCCGGTGCGGAAGTAGGTGTCGATGAAGTTCACGCCGATCGCCTCGGCCTTGATCAGCACCTGCCCGAGTCCGGGTTCGGGGATCGGCCGTTCGACGTAGCGCAGCACCTCCGGGCCACCGGTGCGGGTGACCTCTATGGCACGCATTGCGAGTCAGCCGAGGTGCGCGAGCTGCGGCTTGGTGGGTACCACGATCACCGTCGGGCCGTCGGCCCCGAGCGCGGCGTTGAACTCCGTTACCAGTTGCTCGGTGCCGGCCACGGTGACCGCCCGGCACCCGAAGCCGGTGGCCAGCGCCTGGACGTCGAGTCCCGGCAAGTCCAGGCCAGGCACGTTGGGAGTCTTCTCAAGCAGCGCAAAGGATTTCAACACCGCGTACTCGCCGTTGCGCATCACGACGAAGACGATCGGCAAGTGATGCTGCGCCGCTGTCCAGATCGCCTGAATCGAATACTGAAAGGAACCGTCTCCGATGGTCGCCACGACGACGCGTTTGCGGCCGCGGGCGCGATCGCCCAGCGCGACACCGACCGCACCTGGGACGCCCCAACCGATACCGCCGCTGCCGGTGGCAAAGAAGGACTCCGAATGCAGGGTGGGCAGCCAGCGCGCCTGCTCGGCCATGGTGGACGTCGATTCGTTGACCAGCGCTGCCTCCGGCGGCTTCACCGTGTTGAGAGCGGCGTACACCTGGGCCGGGGTCAGTGGTGCGGTGGCGTGTTCCACGGTGCCCGGGCTGCGGTCCAACGGCGTGGGCGTCGGACGGCCCGGCTTGGACTCGATGAGCGGGGCGAGCTGCCGCAGGGCCAGCAACGTGTCACTGAGCAGGCTGTCACCCACCGGCGCCGCACCCGCCAGCCACGGGTCGGCGGTGATGTGCAGCAACTCGGTGCCGTCGGGCAGGTGGTCGCCGGCCACGTACGGGTAGTAGCGGAACACTTGGGCGCCGACGACGACAGCCAGATCATGGCCCTGCAGCACGGCGTTCACCTCGGCGATCGTCATCGGCAGCATGCCCTGGTACAGGGGATGGTCCTCGGGGAACGACACTCGATCAGGAAGAGCGCTCGCATAGACCGGCGCGTGCACCTTGTCGGCGAACGCGATGGCGGCATCCCATGCGCCGGCCCGGTCGACCTCGGGACCGAAGACGAGCAGCGGACGCTGCGCCCGGTTGATGCGGTCGGCGAATTCGGCGAGCCGCGCCGCGTCCGGTGCGGTCCGCGAACTGGCCGTGCGCACCACGGCCGGCCCGAGCGCCGGCTTGTCCCAATCATCAAGGGGGATGGACAGATAGACCGGGCCGGCCGGAGGCTGGACCGCGACTGTGTAGGCGCGCATGAATGCCGCGGGTACGTCCTCGGCGCGGGCCGGCTGGTATGCCCATTTCACCCACGGCAGCGGCAGCAAGGTTTCGCCGGTGTTGGTCAAATACGGCTCAGACAAGAGCATTTCGCGGGTTTGCTGCCCGGCCGTGACGATCATGGGGGTGTTGCTCTTGTAGGCGGCGATCAGGCTGCCCATGGCGTTGCCGGTGCCCGCGGCGGTGTGCAGGTTCACCAGGGCGGGCGCGCCCGTGGATTGCGCGAAGCCGTCGGCCATGGCCAGCACCGACGCCTCCTGGAGGCCCAGGACGTAGGTGAAGTCGTCGGGGAAGTTTTTGAGGAATGTCTGTTCCGTTGAGCCGGGATTGCCGAACACCGTCGTCATGCCCAGCGTGCGCAGCAGGTCGTAGGTGACATCCCAGACGGTGGGTTGAGACGGCATGGGCACGAAGCTCCTTCAGCGGTGGATTTTCACGCGCGCGCGGAGCACACACCACCGTTGGGGCGCTTCGCGTCCTGTCCGTTGAATTCTCGTGCTCGAAGGGCCCGTCTGTCGATGTTGCGGGCCACACCATCGCATGTCCATCTCGGTGGCCGCGCACACCGGCGCCGGGAGTGGGAGCCGCCTACTGGTCCGCGGTGGCCCGGCGCGGCAGTTTCCAGCCCGGGCGAATGTAGTGGCAGGTGTACCCGTTCGGGTAGCGCTGCAGGTAGTCCTGGTGCTCGGGCTCGGCCTCCCAGAAGTCGCCGGCGGGGCTGACCTCGGTCACCACCTTGCCGGGCCACAGCCCGGAGGCCTCCACGTCGGCGATGGTGTCCAGCGCGACGCGCTTCTGCTCCCCGTCGAGGTAGAAGATGGCCGACCGGTAACTGGGGCCGCGGTCGTTGCCCTGGCGGTCCTTCGTTGTCGGATCGTGGATCTGGAAGAAGAACTCCAGCATGGTGCGGTAGTCGGTGATGGCCGGGTCGAAGACGATCTCGATCGCCTCGGCGTGCGTGCCGTGATTGCGGTAGGTGGCGTTCGGGAGGTCGCCGCCGGTGTAACCGACCCGGGTCGAAACCACGCCCGGCTGCTTGCGGATGAGTTCTTGCATGCCCCAGAAACACCCGCCGGCAAGTAACGCTTTTTGGGTTGCCATTGCTCGTCCTCCTAACCGGCCGCAATGCCGCCCAGGCTACACTCCGCCGATGAGCCGCAACGGTGCCGCAAAGTGACCACCCGTTCGTTCTCCCGTAGCGAACTGGCCGCCGCCTTCGAGAAATTCGAGGAAACGGTCGCCCGGGCCGCCGAGACGCGCGACTGGGACGCCTGGGTCGAGCAGTACACACCGGACGTCGAGTACGTCGAGCATGCCGCCGGCACCATGCGGGGCCGCGACGAGGTGCGCGAGTGGATCAAGCAAACGATGACAACCTTTCCGGGCAGCCACATGGTCGCGTTCCCCACGTTGTGGTCCGTCGTCGACGAGTCGACCGCGCGGGTCATCCTCGAACTCGACAACCCGATGCGCGACCCGGGCGACGGCAGCGTCATCAGCGCAACCAACATCACGATCATCACTTATGCCGGGGACGGCCAGTGGAGCCGTGAAGAAGACATCTACAACCCGCTGCGTTTCCTGCGCGCCGGCATGAAGTGGTGCCGGAAGGCCCAGGCGCTGGGCACGCTCGACGACGACGCCGCTCGGTGGATGCAGGAAAACGGAGGATTCCAGTGAGCGTCAAACCCAAACTCGGCCCCAAGCTGGTTATAGGCGCCAACGGCTTTCTGGGCTCGCACGTCACCCGCCAGCTCGTGGCCGACGGTTTCGCGGTGCGCGCCATGGTGCGGCCCAACGCCAACACCCGCTCCATCGACGACCTCGAGCTGACCCGGTTTCATGGCGACGTGTTCGACGACGCCACCTTGGGCGAGGCGATGGACGGCGTCGACGACGTCTACTACTGCGTCGTCGACACCCGCGCGTGGCTGCGCGATCCGGCGCCGCTGTTCCGCACCAACGTCGACGGCCTGCGCAACGTTCTCGATGCCGCCGTCAACCAACCGGACCTGCGCCGGTTCATCTTCACCAGCACCTACGCGACGGTGGGCCGCCGACACGGGCACGTGGCCACCGAAGACGACGTGATCAGCCCGCGGGGGTTGACGCCCTACGTGCAGTCCAGGGTGCAGGCCGAGAACCTGGTGATGCGGTACGTGGCCGACGCCGGCCTGCCCGCCGTCGCGATGTGCGTGTCGACGACCTACGGCAGCGGTGACTGGGGTGGCACGCCGCACGGTGCCTTCATCGCCGGGGCGGTCTTCGGCAAGCTGCCCTTTCTGATGAACGGCATTCGGCTGGAAGTCGTCGGCGTCGACGACGCCGCGCGGGCCATGATCCTGGCCGCCGAGCGCGGGCGCATCGGTGAGCGATACCTGGTCTCCGAGCGGATGATCGCGCTGAACGACGTCGTACGGATCGCGGCCGACGAGGCCGGGGTGCCGCCGCCGCAACGCGCGATTTCGGTCCCGATGCTCTACGCCCTGGCCGCGGCGGGCACCTTCAAGGCGCGGCTCACCGGCAAGGACTCCGAGCTCAGCCTGGCGTCGGTGCGCATGATGCGCGCCGAATCCGACGTCGACAGCAGCAAGGCCAAGCGCGAATTGGGTTGGCAGCCCCGCCCGGTCGAGGAATCGATCCGCGAGGCGGCCCGATTCTGGGCGGCGATGCGGACCCCGCGGAAGAACGCTCCGGCCGCGCAGCCCGACTAGGCGCCCGGCCGATGGACCGGATACGCGTCGACCTGCATGGGCCGCCCCAAACGATGCTGGCGACGCTGTACGCCAAGGCGCTGGACGCGGACTTGCCGAACCCGATCCTGGGCGACCGTTACGCCAAGGAGGCCGTCGGGCGGATCGACTACGACTGGACGAAGACCACCATCACCGCGCGCAAATCAGCGTCGGTGACGACCCGCACCGCGCACTTGGACATTTGGGCACGCCAATTCCTTGACGCACATCCGAGCGCCGTTGTCCTGCATATGGGTTGCGGTCTGGACGGTCGATACTTCCGGCTCCAACCGGGCCCGCTGGTGGAGTGGTACGACATCGACTACCCCGACGTCGCCGAGCTGCGCACCCGGCTCTATCCCGCCGCCGAGCACTGCCACGTCGTCGCGGCGTCGGTGACCGATCCGGCCTGGCTGACGCGGATACCCAATGGCCGGCCCGCGCTGATGATCGCCGAAGGCCTGACCATGTATCTGTGCGAACAGGACGGCATCGCGCTGCTGCGACGGGTCGTTGATCGCTTCGACCGCGGCGAGCTGCAATTCGACGCGTTCAACCGGATGGGTATCAAGTCGCAGTGGATGAACGCGGTGGTGCGCCGGTCAGGATCAAAGTTGAGCTGGGGCATCGACGGACCGGGCGAGATACTGGCGGCGGTGCCCGGCACTCGGCTGCTTTCCTGGGTGCGGTGGTTTGAATCAGACACCTTCGAGCGACTTCCGCGCGCCTACCACGTGATGGGCAGGGCCATGTCGCTGGTTCCGGCCATGGCCAATATGGCCCAGTATCACCGCTACGCGTTCGGACCGCCCTGATCGGGAAGTGTCGGCCCTCGGCACGTGTTGCACCCGCTATCGGCGTCTAGGAGGAGACCATGAGCCATCCCGAAATCAAAGAGCCCAACGCCGGCCACCCGATCACCATCGAGCCGACCCGGGGACGGGTACAGGTCCGGGTCAACGGTGAGCTGGTCGCCGACACGACGGCCGCCCTCGAATTGCGCGAGGCCTCTTTGCCCGCGGTGCAATACATTCCGATG
This sequence comes from Mycobacterium europaeum, assembly GCF_034555895.2. Lineage (NCBI taxonomy): Bacteria > Bacillati > Actinomycetota > Actinomycetes > Mycobacteriales > Mycobacteriaceae > Mycobacterium > Mycobacterium europaeum. The sequence continues at coordinate 4,517,359 of NZ_CP157315.1, read as the reverse complement.
AGCGACGTGGTGCAGGACCGGCTGACCCGCACGGACACCAGCACCTACTGCCCGTTCAAGGGGGAGGCCAGCTATTACAGCGTGACCAGCTCGGCCGGCGACACCGTCGAGGACGTGATCTGGACCTACGAGCGGCCCTATCCGGCGGTCGCGGCGATCGCGGGGCACGTCGCCTTCTACCCCAACAAGGCGGAGATCAGCGTCTCGGCGTCCTAGCAGATCCACCCGGGGAAAGCGGCCTCGTGCGCTCGGGTGTCGCTGTACAGGCGCATCGAGACGATCAACCCGTCGCGGGTGTCGAAGATGCAGACGAACGGGCTGTCGTATTCGACGCCGCCGGTGGTGGTGCCGTTCGCCTGGGCCTCGACCACCACGGTTTCTCCCTCGTTGACACAGCGCACCAGGTCGATGGTCAGCTCGAGTTCGGCCTTGCGCCGCTCGACGGTTCGCCGGAAGGTCTCCTTGTCGCAGGAAGTGCGCGTGACGAGTGACCAGTAGGTGAAGTCGTCACTGAGCAGCGCGAAGCCTTCGTCGAGGTCGCCCCCGTCGCTCGTACTTTGGAGGAACATCCAGGCCAGTTCGCCCTGCGGGTCATCGAACGGCGTCATCACATCGCAATATTGACTTGGCACATCGTTAACGGTCAATCGGAAAGTCGGTCGGTGGAGATCGCGCGCACTGTCACGTTTCCCGGGGCGGTCAGCTTCGGGCACACGTTGGCGCCGCTGCGGCGCGGTTTCGGGGATCCCTGTTTCCAGGCATCCGGTGACGGCGCCATCTGGCGGACCAGCCTGTTGCCGACCGGCCCCGTCACCGCCCGGATCAGCCGGGCGGCCGTCAATGCCGCCCGGTGCGTGGCGTGGGGTGGCGGGGCCCCGGAGTTCGTCGAACGGCTGCCGGCGCTGCTGGGCCTGCACGACGACGCCTCGGATTTCGTGCCGCGTGACCCGGTCGTCGCCGAGGCGCACCGCCGGGTCCCGCACCTGCGGCTGGGCCGCACCGGGCTGGTGCTGGAGGCCCTGATCCCGGCGATCATCGAGCAGCGGGTGCCCGGTGCCGACGCGTTCCGGTCGTGGCGCCTGCTGGTGTCCAAGTACGGCTCGCCGGCCCCCGGACCGGCGCCGGCGCGGATGCGGGTGCCGCCACCCGCCGAAGTGTGGCGACGCATCCCGTCCTGGGAATTCCATCGCGCCAATGTCGACCCGAGGCGGGCGCAGACGCTGGTGACGTGCGCGCGGCGGGCCGACTCGCTGGAGCGGCTGACATCCCGTCCGGCTGCGCGGGCCCGGGAGGCGTTGATGTCGTTGCCGGGGGTGGGGGAGTGGACCGCCGCGGAGACGGCGCAGCGGGCGTTCGGGGATGCCGACGCGCTGTCGGTGGGCGACTACCACATCCCCAAGATGATCGGCTGGACGCTGGTGGGCCGCCCGGTCGATGACGCGGGCATGGTCGAACTGCTCGAGCCGATGCGGCCGCACCGCCACCGCGTGGTCCGCTTGCTCGAGGCCAGCGGGCTGGCATACGAGCCGCGGCGCGGGCCCCGACTGCCGGTGCAGCACATCAGCGAGCTCTAAACGTGGTCATGGCCTCGCCGCGGCGGCGTTTTCGGCACCGGCCATCGGGTAACCCTGTGCGGAGACGTGACCGTGTGCGAAACGGAGGAAATCGATGACCCAGTTCACCATCCCGGGCCTCACCGACAAACAGGGAGCCCGGCTGACCGAACTGCTGCAAAAGCAACTGAGCACCTACAACGATCTTCACCTGACGCTCAAGCACGTCCACTGGAATGTGGTGGGGCCGAACTTCATTGGTGTGCACGAAATGATCGACCCGCAGGTCGAGGCGGTCCGTGGCTTCGCCGATGACGTCGCCGAACGCATCGCGGCCCTGGGCGGTTCACCGCAGGGCACCCCGGGCGCGATCATCAAAGACCGCACCTGGGACGACTATTCGGTCGGTCGCGACACCGTCCAGGCCCACCTGGCCGCGCTGGACCTGGTCTACACCGGTGTCATCGAGGACATCCGCAAGTACATCGAGGAGACCGAGGAGCTCGACCCGGTCACCCAGGACCTGTTGATCGATCAGGCCGGAAACCTGGAGAAGTTCCAGTGGTTCGTCCGCGCCCACCTGGAGAGCGCGGGCGGAAAGCTGACCCACGAGGGCTCGACCACCGAGCGCGACGCCGCCAGCAGCGCGCGCGGCGCTTCCTAGCTGGGCGCCGAATCCGCTTGCCGCACGCCGTCTTTGGGCGTGAGAACGTTGACCCGGTCGCCCTCGGCGAGCCGTAGGGTGGCGTCGGCATCGACGAGTCGCCGGTTGTGCAGCACGGAGACGGCGAAGTGGCCGTCCGGCCACTCGAGGTCGCCGAGGGTTCGGCCGACCGCGGCCGAGTCGCTGGCCAGGGTGTGCTCGACGATGCGGTAGCCGTCGAGCTGGCTGTGCGGGTCATGTTCGGGGAGCGTGGATTGCGGTTCGGCCCACTCGGCGGCCTGGCGGCCGGCCTCGACACCGGGCTGGGCGGCGGCGAAGTAGGCGCTGAGCGCGCGCAGCACGTTCTGATTGGTCAACCAGCCCTGAACGGACCGGACCTCGGTGTCGATGACGGGAAGCCCGTCGCGGCCGTAGAGCACGAGCTGGCGCAAGGCCTGAGCGAGGCTGTCATTGGCGAACAGCGCCTGCGGCTCTCGGATGCGCGTGACGGGACCGAGCAGGCCCGTCAGGTCGCCGTTGGTGTGGCCGAGCGGGCGGGTCAGGTCCACCGGAACGGTGAACCGGTGCATGGCGTCGGCCGCGGTGAGGTCGGCGAACGCGTTGCTGGGGGTGGGGCGGTCGATGTCGATGCCCCGGCGCAACAACTTGGTCGTGTAGATGGTGCCGTAGGAGAGCCCGCGCGACACCGTCGTGCCGACGGCGACGGCCAACATGACCGGCAGCGTGAGGGTGAAATCCCCGGTCATTTCGACGGTGCTCGCCAGCGCCGTGAGCGGGGCGCGCGCGGCCGAGGCGAACACGGCGCCCATCCCGACGATGGCGTAGAGGGCGGGGTGCCCGACGGCCGTGCCGATCGTGTGTTGGACGAACAGCCCGAAGGCCATGCCCGAGGTGGCCCCGACGAACAGCGAGGGAGCGAACACGCCGCCCGATCCGCCGATGCCGATGGTCAGGCCGCACGCCAGCATCTTCCCGGCGGCGAGGAGCACCAAGAACCACAGCGCGTAGTGGCCGGCGAACGCGGCGTACATCACCGGGTAGCCGACGCCGTAGAGCTGCGGCACCGCGAGCAACAGCAGGCCCAGCACGATCCCGCCGACCGCAGGCCGCGCCCAATCGGGGCGCTTGCCCCACGCCCGGTCGCAAAGGTCCTCGGTCTTGTAGAGGACGTTCTTGAACACGATCCCGATGAGCCCGGCGATGGCCGCGAGCAGCGCCACCAGCAGGTAGTTGGCGATGTGGTTCAGCTCGATGCCGGCGGGCAGCTTGGTCAGGAAGGGCGCCGAGCCGAAAAAGACGCGGGCGACCACGTCGGCGACCATCGAGGACAGCATGATCGTGAAGACCGCCTCCACGGACAGTTCGCGCAGGATCAGCTCGACGGCGAAGAACACCCCGGTGATCGGTGCGTTGAAGGTGGCCGAGATGCCGCCGGCGGCGCCGCAGGCCACCAGCACCCGCAGCCGGTTCTCCGGCATGCGCACCCACTGGCCGAAGCCGGATGCCAGCGCCGCCCCGATCTGTACGATCGGCCCCTCACGGCCGACCGACCCGCCCGTACCGATGCACAGCGCGGAGGCCAGCGCCTTCACCACCGTCACCTGCGGACGGATGCGGCCGCCGTTCTCCGCGACCGCGATCATGACCTCCGGGACGCCGTGGCCGCGGGCCTCCTTGGCGAACCGCGAGATGAGCGGTCCGTACAGCAAACCGCCGACGACCGGGATGATCACGAAGAAACCGATTCCGACCCAGGGCAAATGGTCGCTGCCCACCCAGCCGTCCTGGCCGAATTCGTCGTGCCCGGTCGCCAGCCAGGTGAAGCCGTAGATCAGGTACCGGAAGGCCACCGCGCCCAGCCCGGCGCCGAGCCCGACCACGAGCGCAACGCAGAACAGGCCGAGCCGGTTCGCCCGCAGCCACCCCGCGAGTCGGCCGACCGCATCGGCCACGGGCCTCGCCGCGCGGACAGGATCGGTGGCCGTCGGTTTTTGCCCCATCCACGCATCCTTCCCCCGAAGGCCTCACTTTGCTCGTTGACCGAGTCGAGACGGCCGGACGCGACGACCATCTACCAGAGCAAATATTGCACTACGCAATTATCCGGCGGCCGGTGGGTGCGTCCGGAGGAATAATCGGACCGCGGTCCGGTTATACGGGCAGTTCTCATTACGGAGGTCAGATGCCCGCCATTACCGCAAACACGCTGACGTTGCCGCGCGTCGGAGCCGCCGCGCCGGCCGACACCGAACGGCCGGTCCGGTCGATCACCACCGGGCCCCGTGGCTACGAGGGGGAGGGCTTTCCCGTCGTCCGCGCCTTCGCCGGGGTCAGCGCCGCCGCCCTCGACCCCTTCGTGCACATGGACCAGATGGGCGAGGTGGACTACGAACCGGGCGAGCCGAGGGGTACGGACTGGCACCCGCACCGCGGGTTCGAGACCGTCACCTACATGATCGACGGCAAATTCGCCCACCAGGACTCCCACGGCGGCGGCGGCCTGATCACCGACGGCGCGACGCAGTGGATGACCGCCGGTTCGGGCATCCTGCACATCGAGACGCCGCCCGCCGAACTGGTCGACAGCGGCGGCCTCTTCCACGGGATCCAGTTGTGGGTGAACCTGCCCAAGCGGGACAAGTTCGCGCCGCCCCGGTACCAGGCCATCGAAGGGGGCGACGCGGCGCTGATCGCCTCCGACGACGGCGGGACGCTGATCCGCATCATCGCCGGCGACATCGACGGTCACCGCGGGCCCGGCATCACCCACACGCCGATCACCCTCGCGCACGCCACGATCGAAAACGGCGCCCGCCTGAACCTGCCGTGGCGGCGGGATTTCAACGCGCTGATTTACGTGCTCTCGGGCAGCGGACACGTCGGCCCGCTCGCTCACCCGATTCGCGCGGGCCAATTGGCGGTGCTCGGGCCCGGAGATCGGATCACCTTGGGCGCCGACCGCGCACCGGAATCGGCGCGCTTCACGGCCATGGATGTGTTGCTGCTGGGTGGCCAACCCATTCGCGAGCCGGTATTTCACTACGGGCCTTTCGTGGTGAATTCACGGGCGGAATTGGTCGAGGCGTTGCACGACTACCAGGCCGGGAAATTCGGCAGCATTCCGCCAAATGCCCTGATGCCGCACCATGGCGGTGGCACACTCTAACGATGCCTTCAGGGGTGGGACGCCGGCCGGGGCGTCCCCCTGCCGCAAAGGCCGACGAGACGCGACAGCGGATCATGCGGGCCGCTCGCCTGGTGTTCAGCGAACGCGGTTACGACGGCGCGACGTTCCAGGCGATCGCGGGCCGCGCCGACCTGACGCGCCCGGCCATCAACCACTACTTCTCCAGCAAGCGGGTCTTGTACGGAGAGGTGCTCCAGCAAACCAACGAGGCCGTCATCGGCGCCGGGATCAGAGAAGCCGAACGCGAAACCACGCTGCCGGCGCAGCTCGCCGCGTTCATTTCCGTTGCGGTGCGCGCTAATTCCGACACTCCCGCCGGATCGGCGCTGATAATCACCGGAGTGCTCGAGTCGCAACGGCACCCGGAATGGAACACGACCGAAAACGATTCCGTCCGGATCGTCCGGGAATTTCTGGTCCGGGCGGTCAATGCTGCGATCGAGCGGGGTGAGATCCCCGCCGACTTCGAGGCCTCGGCGCTAGTCGAGGCGCTGGTCGTGCTGATGTGCGGGGTGGGCCTGTATGCCGGCTTCGTCCAGACCCCCGACGCCCTGTTGGCCATCACCGGAATGATCCGCCGACTGCTCGAAGGCGCTTTCCGCGTGCCCGACGCTTAGCGGTTGCGCCCGCAGTGAACTTGCCCACAAAGCGTATAGGCTAACTAACTTATCCCGGTAGCATGGACGGGTCATGACTGACCTGGACGCGTCGTTACCGCCTTCTTTGAGATCAGCCGGCGACAGCTGGACCATCACCGAACTCGTCGGTGCCACCGCGCTGGGTGTCGCGGCGGCACGCGCGGCGGAGACCGCCGGAAGCGACCCGCTGATCAGTGACCAGTTCGCCCGCATCTTGGTCTCGTCGGCCGGTTCGGCATGGGCGCGGCTCGCCGACCCCGAATTGGCCTGGCTCGACGGCGACGAGCAGGGACGCCGCGCGCATCGCATCGGCATCGACTATCAGGCCGTGCGCACGCACTTCTTCGACGAGTACTTCGACGGCGCCGTCCACGCCGGCATCCGGCAGGTGGTCATCCTGGCGGCCGGACTGGACTCCCGGGCCTACCGCCTCAATTGGCCGGACGGCACCGCGCTGTACGAGATCGACCAGCCGAAGGTTCTCGAATACAAGACCGGAATCCTGCAGCAGCATGGCGCCGCTCCCACGGCGAGTCGCCGCCCGGTTCCGGTCGACCTGCGCGACGACTGGCCGGCGGCATTGGCCGCGGCCGGGTTCGACCGCACTCAACCGACCGCCTGGCTGGCCGAGGGCTTGCTCCCGTACCTGCCGAGCGATGCGCAAGATCGCCTCTTCGAGATGTTCACCGCCCTGAGCGCCCCGGGCAGCCGGGTCGCCATCGAGGCGTTCGGCATGAACTCCCGGAGCAATTCGCAGCGCTGGCTGCGGATGCGGGAACGGCTCGGGCTCGACGTCAACGTGCAGGCGCTGACCTATCACGAGCCGGACCGCTCGGATCCCGCCCAATGGTTGCGCGACCACGGCTGGCAGGTAGACACCGTGGACAACCGCGAAGAAATGGCCCGGCTGGGCCGCCCGGTACCCGACGACCTCGCCGAAGAGGCGGTGCGCAGCACGCTGCTGCGCGCGCGCCTCGGCGAGCCGACCTCCTGACTTTCGCCCCACGACCCAAGGAGCAACGCGATGAGCTCACTGCGCACCCACGACGACACCTGGGACATCAAAACCAGTGTCGGCAGCACGGCGGTCATGGTCGCCGCCGCCCGGGCCGTCGAAACCGAGCGGCCCGACGCCCTGATCCGCGACCCCTACGCGAAACTCCTGGTCACCAACGCCGGCGCCGGGGTCTTGTGGGAGCACATGCTCGATCCCGACGTGGCGGCCAAGATCGAAGCCCTCGACGCCGACTCCGCGGCGCAGCTCGAGCACATGCGCGGCTACCAGGCGGTGCGCACCCACTTCTTCGACACCTACTTCACAGACGCCGTCGCCGCCGGGATCCGGCAGGTGGTGATCCTGGCGTCGGGCCTCGATTCGCGCGCGTACCGCCTCGAATGGCCCGCCGGCACCGTGGTGTACGAGATCGACCAGCCCCAGGTGCTGGAATACAAGTCCACGACCTTGGCGGAAAACGGCGTGACGCCGTCCACCGACCGGCGCGCGGTGGCCATCGACCTGCGGCAGGACTGGCCGGCCGCGCTGCGCGAGGCGGGCTTCGACCCGACGGCGCGCACCGCGTGGCTGGCCGAGGGCCTGCTGATGTACCTGCCGGCCGAGGCGCAGGACCGGCTGTTCACCCAGATCGGTGAGCTGAGCCCGGCGGGAAGCCGCGTCTCGGCGGAAACCGCGCCCGCGCACGCCGACGAGCGCCGGCAGCAGATGCGCGAGCGATTCCGGAAGGTCGCCGACGAGCTCGGCATCGAAGAGACCGTCGACGTCGGGGAGCTGATGTACCGCGACGAGCACCGGGCCGACGTCACGGAGTGGCTGAACGACCACGGCTGGCGCGCGCAGGCGCAGCGCTCGACCGACGAGATGCGCCGGCTGGGCCGCTGGGTCGAGAACGTCGCGCAGGCCGACGACGACGACGCCTTCTCCGACTTCGTCATCGCCGAGCGGCTGTAATTCCCCGCTGGCCGGGCGAGTCTCGCGGCATCGCCGCCAGCGCCGCCAACGGCGGTCGCGGCGGTCGGCCAGATCCTTTCTACTGCTCTCCCAACCGGATGGTTAGGATCGCCGTTATCACCCACGCGCGCTCCTGCGACGAGTAGCGGGCGCCTCCGGGATGACCGAAGCAGGGAAGGACAACGATGACCACCGAATCGGTTACACCCACGACATCCGCCACCAATGGAGCGCCGAGCCCCCAGCCGGCGAACATCCCGGCGACGGTGCAGCGGCTGCGCAAGACCTTCGCCACCGGTCGCACCCGCGACATCGAGTGGCGCAAACGGCAGCTGCTGCAGATGGCCAAGCTGATGGAAGAGAACGAGGCGGCCATCGCGGACGCCCTCGCCCAGGATCTGGACCGCAGCCCGTTCGAGGCGTTCATCGCCGACGTCGCGACCACCGCCGGCGAGGCGAAGTATGCGGCCAAGCGGGTGCGCAGATGGACGCGCCGCCGCTACCAGCTGCTCGAGATGCCGCAGCTGCCCGGTCGCGGCTGGATCGAGTACGAGCCGTACGGCACGGTGCTGATCATCGGCGCGTGGAACTACCCGTTCTACCTGACGCTGGGTCCGGCGGTCGGCGCGATCGCCGCGGGCAACGCCGTCATCCTCAAGCCCTCTGAGATCGCCGCGGCGTCGGCGCACCTGATGGCCGAGCTGGTGCCCAAATACCTCGACAGCGACGCGATCGCCGTGGTGGAGGGCGACGGTTCGGTCAGCCAGGAGCTCATCGCGCAGGGCCTGGACCGCGTGCTGTTCACCGGCGGCACCGAGATCGGCCGCAAGGTCTACGAAGGCGCCGCGCCCCACCTGACGCCGTGCACGCTGGAGCTCGGCGGCAAGAGCCCGGTGATCGTGGCGGCCGACGCCGACGTGGACGTCGCGGCCAAGCGGATCGCCTGGATGAAGCTGCTGAACGCCGGCCAGACCTGCGTCGCCCCCGACTACGTGTTGGCGGACGCCAAGATTCGCGACGACCTGGTGAACAAGATCGGCGCGGCCATCACCAAGTTCACCTCGGACAAGCCCAACGGCATGCGCATCGTCAACCAGCGTCAGTTCGACCGGATCAGCGGCTACCTCGCCGGGGGCGACGGCAAGGTCATCGTCGGCGGCAAGTGCGACCCGGCGAGCCTGCGCATCCAGCCCGCCGTCGTGGTCGACCCCGACCCGGACGGGCCTTTGATGCAGAACGAGATCTTCGGACCGGTGCTGCCGGTGATCACGGTCCAATCCCTGGACGACGCAATACGATTCGTCAACTCGCGGCCCAAGCCGTTGTCGGCCTACCTGTTCACCAAGACGCGCGAGACCCGCGAGCGGGTGATCAAGGAGGTGCCGGCCGGCGGCATGCTGGTCAATCACCTGGCCTTCCAGGTGTCGACGGCCAAGCTGCCGTTCGGCGGCGTCGGCGCATCGGGGATGGGCGCCTACCACGGGCGCTACGGTTTCGAGGAGTTCAGCCACCGCAAGTCGGTGTTGACCAAGCCGACCCGCCCCGACCTGTCCAGCTTCATCTACCCGCCGTACACGGCGCGGGCCTTCAAGATGGCCCGCAGAATGTTCTGAGTGCTCGAAATCGCTTACTAGGACCTACTTTTCACCGTAGAGAGGAATCCGATGCCCGGAGTGCAGGATCGCGTCATCGTCGTCACCGGAGCCGGCGGCGGCCTGGGCCGTGAGTACGCCCTGACCCTCGCCCGCGAGGGCGCCAGCGTCGTCGTGAACGACCTGGGCGGCGCCCGCGACGGCACCGGCGCCGGCCACAACATGGCCGACCACGTCGTCAACGAGATCAAGGACGCGGGCGGCCGTGCCGTCGCCAACTACGACAGCGTCGCCGAACCCGAGGGCGCGGCCAACATCATCAAGACGGCGCTCGACGAGTTCGGCGCCGTGCACGGCGTGGTGAGCAACGCGGGGATCCTGCGCGACGGCACCTTCCACAAGATGACGTTCGAGAACTGGGACGCCGTGCTCAAGGTGCACCTGTACGGCGGCTACAACGTGCTGCGGGCCGCGTGGCCGCATTTCCGCGAGCAGAGCTACGGCCGGGTCGTCGTCGCCACCTCCACCAGCGGCCTGTTCGGAAACTTCGGGCAGACCAACTACGGCGCGGCCAAGCTCGGCCTGGTGGGCATGATCAACACGCTGGCGCAGGAGGGGGCGAAGTACAACATCCACGCCAACGCCGTCGCGCCGATCGCGGCCACCCGGATGACCGAGGACATCCTGCCCAAGGAAGTGCTCGAGAAGCTGACGCCCGAGTACGTCGCGCCGGTGGTGGCCTACCTGTGCACCGAGGAAAACGCCAACAACGCCTCGGTTTTCGTCGTCGGCGGCGGGAAGGTGCAGCGGGTGGCGCTGTTCCAGAACGAGGGCGCCAACTTCGACAAGCCGCCGTCAGTGCAGGACGTCGCCGCGCACTGGGCCGAGATCGACGATCTCTCCGCGGCCAAGCAGGCCAACTTCAAGCTGTAGCGGTCTGGGCCGGGGCCGCGTGGAGCGAGTCAGGCGAGCAGCGCCTGGCGTAGTCGATCCACGTCGGCCTCGGTGATGCCCGCATCGCCCAGATAGGCGTCCAGCGAACCGAATTCGTCGTCGATCGTCTGCCACGCCGCGGCCAGGTACTCCGGCCGGACCCCGAGCACACCGTCGGACAGCCGCGCCTCGGTGAAGGTCATCACCTCCGGGGTGAGCTCGGCCTCCGAGCGCTGCTGGATCATCTCCGAGATCCGGACCCGCAGCTCCGACACCACGTCATTGCTGCGCAGGTAGTCCGCGACGATGGTGTCGCGATCGATGCCGACGGTCTCCAGCACCGTCGCCACCACGAACCCGGTGCGGTCCTTGCCCGCGAAGCAGTGCGTGAGGACGGGGCGCCCGGCGGCCAGCAGCGTGACGACGCGGTGCACCGCGCGCTGGGCGCCGTTGCGGGTGGGGAACTGGCGATACTCGTCGACCATGTAGCGGGCGGCGGTGTCGTTGATGGACTCGTCGGGTTCGCCGTTGGTCATCAGCTGCCGGAACGCGTGCTCGTGCGGGGCCTCGTCGGTGTCGTCGGCCTCGTCGCCGAGGTCCGGGAACGGCAGCAGGTGGACGTCGACGCCCTCGGGCACCCGGCCGGGCCCGCGACGGGCGACTTCCCGGGCGGCGCGCAGATCGGCGACGTCGGTGATGCCCAGCTCCCGCAGCGTCGCCCGGCCGTGGTCGTCGAGGCGGCTCAGCTCGCTGGACCGGAACAGCCGGCCCGGCCGCAGCGCGCCCACGCCGTCGGCGACATCGCGAAAGTTCCACGCGCCGGGCAACTCCCGCAGCGCTGCCCTACCCATGCGCGGTGACCGCCGCGGCCAGCGGAGACTTCTCCGCGCCGAGTTCGGCGCGCGCGATGGTCCGCATGTGCACCTCGTCGGGGCCGTCGAACAGGCGCATGGCCCGGTGCCAGCCGTATGACCGGGCCAGCACCGTGTCCTCGCTGACGCCGGCGGCGCCGTGCACCTGGATGGCGCGGTCGATCACGTTGCAGGCCACCTGTGGCGCGACCGCCTTGATCTGCGAGACCAACGTGTGGGCGGCCTTGTTGCCGTGCTGGTCGATGGTCCACGCCGCCTTGTGGCACAGCAGCCGCGCCTGGTCGATCTCGTTGCGCGACTTGGCGATCGCCTCGCGCACCACGCCCTGCTCGGCCAGCGGGCGGCCGAACGCCACCCGGTTCTGTACCCGGTCGACCATGAGGGCCAGGGCCCGCTCGGCGCCGCCGAGCGCGCGCATGCAGTGGTGGATGCGGCCCGGGCCGAGCCGGGCCTGGGCGATCGCGAAACCGCCGCCTTCCTCACCGAGCAGATTCGTCACCGGCACCCGGACGTTGTCGTAGATGATCTCGCAGTGCCCGGGCTGATCCTGGTAGCCGAAGACCGTGGTGGAGCGGACCACCGTCACGCCGGGGGTGTCGATCGGCACCAGCACCATCGACTGCTGCTGGTGGCTGGCCGCCTCCGGGTTGGTGCGGCCCATGACGATCAGGATCTTGCAGCGCGGGTCCGACGCCCCGGAGGTCCACCACTTGCGGCCGTTGATGACGTAGTCGCCACCGTCGCGCACGATGGAGGTCTCGATGTTGCGGGCGTCGCTGCTGGCGACCGCCGGCTCGGTCATCGAGAAGGCGCTGCGGATCTCGCCGGCCAGCAACGGCTCCAGCCACTGCTTGCGCTGCTCCTCGGTGGCGAACAGGTGCAGCGTCTCCATGTTGCCGGTGTCGGGCGCCGCGCAGTTGAGCGCCTCGGGCGCGATCTCCAGGCTCCAGCCGCTGATCTCGGCCAGCGGCGCGTACTCGAGGTTGGTCAGGCCCGACTCGGCCGGCAGGAACAGGTTCCACAGGCCGCTCTCTTTGGCCTTGGTCTTCAGTTCCTCGATGATCGGTGGGACGGTGTGGTCGTTAGGGCCGACCTGCTCCCGGTACTTGTCGTACTCGGCCTCGGCCGGGAAGACGTACTCGGTCATGAAGTCGGTCAATCGCTGGTGGTAATCGTTGGCTTTGGCCGACATCGCGAAGTCCATGCCGTCACGATAGGACACGTGTCTTTCGGGGCCACGAGCAGACGCAAAGTCACCTGCCGGCGTGCGGATTAGTGCGATTTTGTGTCTGCTCGCGGTAGACATGTCGCCATGACCGAATCCCGTCCGCCGTTCCCGCCGTTCACCCTGGAGATGGCCCTGCAGAAGGTGCAGGCCGCCGAGGACGCGTGGAACACCTGCGACCCGCACCGCGTCAGCCTCGCGTACACGCCCGACTCGCAGTGGCGGAACAGGGGCGACCACGTGGTCGGGCGCGAGAAGATCGTGGCCTTCCTGACCCGCAAGTGGCAGCGCGAACTCGACTACGCGCTGCGGAAAAGCCTGTGGGATTTCCACGACAACCGCATCGCCGTGCGGTTTCAGTACGAGTGCCACGACGCCGGCGGCCAGTGGTACCGCAGCTACGGCAACGAGTTGTGGGAGTTCGCCCCGTCGGGCTTGATGGCGCGCCGCGAGGCCAGCATCAACGACGTGCGGATCGACGAGTCCGAGCGGCGCTATTTCGGGCCCCGCCCGCCCGCGGAGCGAGGGCAGGACATCCCCCTCTGGTAGCGGGCGGGCCACAACCTGTTCGTGTGACTCCACAACTCGATGCCCGCTACTGCGCACGCCGCGGGTAGCGAACCATCGAGGGAGTCGATCGGCCGCGTCGGGGGTATCCCGCCCCGGCCGATCGCACGTCCGGGGCTCAATCCGGCAGGCGTTAAGGTAGCGAAGCGTGCGGCCGGCCGGCGGCAGCACATCAAAACGGCAGGAAAGTGCGGGAAAGCAGATGTACGCGCCATGACAGATGCTCAGACGACGGTAGGGGTGGTCGCCGAGTCCGGGGCCGATGAACGGCGGGTCGCGCTGGTGCCCAAGGCGGTGGCGTCGCTGATCGGCAGCGGCGTCGCGGTGGTGGTCGAGCCCGGTGCCGGCGAACGGGCGTTGCTTCCCGACGCCCTCTACACGGAGGCCGGGGCCAGCATCGGGGACGCGTGGTCCGCTGACGTCGTCGTGAAGGTGGCGCCCCCGACCAAAGAAGAGGTCGCCAGGTTGCGCCGCGGCCAGACGCTGATCGGCTTCTTGGCGCCCCGCAATGCCGACAACTCGATCGGCGCGCTCACCGCGGCCGGCGTGCAGGCGTTCGCGCTCGAGGCCATCCCGCGGATCTCGCGGGCGCAGGTCATGGACGCGCTGTCGTCGCAGGGCAACGTCGCCGGCTACAAGGCCGTGCTGCTCGCCGCCTCGGAGTCGACCCGGTTCTTCCCCATGCTGACGACCGCGGCGGGGACGGTGAAGCCGGCCAGCGTGCTCGTGCTCGGTGTCGGTGTGGCCGGGCTGCAGGCGCTGGCCACGGCCAAGCGCCTCGGCGCGCGGACTACGGGCTACGACGTCCGTCCCGAGGTGGCCGACCAGGTTCGTTCGGTCGGGTCGCAGTGGCTGGACCTGGGCATCGACGCGGCCGGCGAGGGCGGGTACGCCCGTGAGCTCACCGACGAGGAACGCGCGCAGCAGCAGAAGGCCCTGGAAGCAGCGATCGCCGGGTTCGACGTGGTCATCACGACGGCGCTGGTGCCGGGGCGGCCCGCGCCGCGGCTGGTGACCGCCGCCGCGGTGGAGTCGATGAAGCCCGGCAGCGTGGTGGTGGACATGGCCGGGGAGACCGGGGGCAACTGCGAGCTCACCGAGCCGGGGAAGACCGTGGTCAAGCACGGGGTCACCATCGCCTCGCCGCTGAACCTGCCGGCGACGATGCCCGAGCACGCCAGCGAGCTCTACAGCAAGAACATCACCGCGCTGCTGGAGCTGTTGATCACCGACGGCAAGCTCGCCCCCGACTTCGACGACGAGGTCGTCGCGGCGGCGTGCGTCACCCGGACGCCCGCGGCCGGTTAGAGAGGACTACATGTACGACGAGCTATTGGCCAACCTGGCGATCCTGGTGCTGTCCGGGTTCGTCGGCTTCGCAGTCATATCCAAAGTGCCCAACACGCTGCACACGCCGCTGATGTCGGGGACCAACGCCATTCACGGCATCGTGGTGCTGGGCGCCCTGGTGGTGTTCGGCGAGGTTGAGCACCCGTCGCTGGCGGTGCAGATCATCCTGTTCGTCGCGGTGGTCTTCGGCACGCTGAACGTCATCGGCGGCTTCATCGTGACCGACCGGATGCTGGGCATGTTCAAAGGCAAGAAGAAAGCCGCGCCCGTGAAGACCGAGAACCTGGCGGCGAAATGAACTACCTCGTCACCGTCCTCTACATCATCTCGTTCGCCCTCTTCATCTACGGCCTGATGGGCCTGACGGGCCCCAAGACCGCGGTGCGCGGGAACCTGATCGCCGCCGTGGGCATGGCCATCGCCGTCGCCGCGACCCTGATCAAGATCCGGCACACCGAATCCTGGGTGCTGATCATCGCCGGCCTGGTCGTGGGTGTGCTGCTGGGCGTTCCGCCCGCCCGGTTGACCAAGATGACCGCCATGCCGCAGCTGGTGGCCTTCTTCAACGGCGTCGGCGGCGGCACCGTCGCGCTCATCGCCCTGGCGGAATTCATGGAAACCAAGGGCTTTTCGGCCTTCCAGCATGGCGAGTCGCCGACCGTGCACATCGTGGTGGCGTCGTTGTTCGCCGCCATCATCGGCTCGATCTCGTTCTGGGGATCGATCATCGCGTTCGGCAAGCTGCAGGAGATCATCTCCGGGGCGCCGATCGGCTTCGGCAAGGCCCAGCAGCCGATCAACCTGCTGCTGCTGGTCGCCGCGGTGGCGGCCGCCGTGGTCATCGGGCTGCATGCCCACCCCGGCACCGGCGGGGTGTCGCTGTGGTGGATGGTCGGCCTGCTGGCTGCGGCCGGCGTGCTCGGCCTGATGGTGGTGCTGCCGATCGGCGGTGCCGACATGCCGGTGGTCATCTCGCTGCTGAACGCGATGACCGGCCTGTCGGCCGCGGCGGCCGGGCTGGCGCTCAACAACACCGCGATGATCGTCGCCGGCATGATCGTCGGCGCATCCGGCTCGATCCTGACCAACCTGATGGCCAAGGCGATGAACCGCTCCATCCCGGCGATCGTCGCCGGTGGCTTCGGCGGTGGGGGCGTGGCCCCGGGCGCCGGCGGAGACGGCGGCGACAAACACGTCAAGTCGACCTCGGCCGCCGACGCCGCCATCCAGATGGCCTACGCCAACCAGGTGATCGTGGTTCCGGGCTACGGCCTGGCCGTCGCGCAGGCCCAGCACGCCGTCAAGGACATGGCCAGCCTGCTCGAGGAGAAGGGCGTGCCGGTGAAGTACGCGATCCACCCGGTCGCGGGCCGGATGCCCGGCCACATGAACGTGCTGCTGGCCGAGGCCGAGGTGGACTATGACGCCATGAAGGACATGGACGACATCAACGACGAGTTCGCCCGCACCGACGTCGCGATCGTCATCGGCGCCAACGACGTCACCAACCCCGCGGCCCGCAACGAACAGTCCAGCCCGATCTACGGCATGCCCATCCTCAACGTGGACAAGGCCAAGTCGGTGATCGTGCTCAAGCGGTCGATGAACTCCGGGTTCGCGGGCATCGACAACCCGCTGTTCTACGCGGAGGGGACGACGATGTTGTTCGGGGACGCCAAGAAGTCGGTGACCGAGGTCGCCGAGGAATTGAAGGCCCTGTAGGGCCGACAGGCTAGACGGGCGGGTAGGCGGGCGGCGGGTAGCCGTTGCCGTCGACCACCCCGCGCAGGCCCCACGGGACGTAGCGGAAGAAGAACTCGATCTCGTCGCTAGCGTCGTAGTCCGGATTCGGATCCATGGGGCCACCCCTCCAGTCGCGACTTGAGCTTCCACGGCGAGTCTAGTCCCATCCTCGTCGGGGCGACACCGGGCGTTTGCCTAAACTGTCCAACCAGTTGATTGATAATTGGCCTTGCCCGGTCGCCCGGCAACCGGCCGGGCGATGACGATAGCGAGTACCGATGGCATCCGAGAACGGACGAACGCGCCGCGAGGAGTTGCTGGCTGTGGCCACCAAGCTGTTCGCCGCACGCGGTTATCACGGCACCCGGATGGACGACGTCGCCGACGTGATCGGGCTGAACAAGGCGACGGTGTACCACTACTACGCCAGCAAGTCCCTCATCCTCTACGACATCTACCAGCAGGCCGCGGAGCGCACCCTGGCCGCCGTCCACGACGACCCCTCGATGACGGCGCGCGAGGCGCTCTACCAGTACACCGTGCGTCTGCTCGACCAGATCGCCGCCAACCCCGAGGGCGCCGCGGTGTATTTCCAGGAGCAGCCCTACATCACCGAGTGGTTCACCGAAGAGCAGGTCGCCGCGGTCCGGGAGAAGGAAACCCAGGTCTACGAGCACGTGCACGGGCTCATCGACCGGGGGATCGCCAGCGGCGAGTTCTACCAGTGCGACTCCCACGTCCTGGCGCTCGGATACATCGGCATGACTCTCGGCGCCTACCGGTGGCTGCGGCCGAGCGGGCGCCGCAGCGCCAAGGAGATCGCCGCCGAATTCAGCACCGCGCTGCTGCGCGGCCTGATCCGCGACGAAGCGATCCGCACGAGCTCCCCGCTCGGCCCGTAGTCCCGATCGGGGCGACCCGCTTCGCCCGGCTGCGCCGCGCTCGCGATCGCCCCTGGTCCCGATCGGGGCGACCCGCTTCGCCCGGCTGCGCCGCACTCGCGATCGCCCCTGGTCCCGATCGGGGCGACCCGCTTCGCCCGGCTGCGCCGCGCTCGCGATCGCCCCGGGCTAGCCCGCGGCTTTCAGGTGCTTGTCGAGGAAGGCGAGCTGGTCGGCCACCACGCGTTCGAACGCCTCGTCGACGTAGATGTCGAAATGACCCTCGGGGTACAGCTTGACCTCACCGCGCGGGGCCTTGGCCGCATAGCGCAGCGTCGCCGCCGCGGGCGCCACCGAGTCGGCCTCGCACACGCAGAACAGGATCGGGCAGGGGACCTTCGCGGTGTCGCGGCCGGGACGGTAGGCCATGATCGTCAACGCAATGCGGGCCGCCACCTCGTTGGTCAGCTCCTCACCCTCGGGCACGAGCCTGAGGTAGCCGGGGTAGGCGTCGGGTGTGCTCATCAAGGCGACGTCTCCCGGTCGTCCGACCGTCGGCACCATGACCGGCGGCTTGCGCAGCCGGGCGGCCAGCAGGTCACGTGCCGCCAGCAGGCCGACCCGCGCGAAGACCAACGGGTTGCTGATCGTGCGCGCCGACGCGATGCCGTCGGTGAAGGGGCACTGGGCGACCACGGCGGCGATGCCCGGCAGCCGGGCGGCCGTGGCGATCACGTGGCCGCCGGCAAACGAGGTGCCCCACAACGCGATTCGATCGGGATCGATGCCCGGCAGAGTCCGCGCGTAGGTGACTGCCGCGGCCCAGTCGGCGAGCTGCATGCCGATGTCGAGCACCTGGCGGGGCCGGCCCTCGCTGTCACCGAAATTGCGGTAGTCGAACACCAGGCAGGCGTAACCGGCGGCGCTGAACCGTTCGGCGTAGGCATCCAGCCGCATGCTTCGCACCCCGCCCAGCCCGTGGGCCATCACCAGCAGGGGCGCGGGTCTGCCGCCCGCCGGCCGGTAGAGCCAGGCGCTGATCAGATCGCCATCGGACGGGAATCGGACGTCTTCGCGTTGTGTCATCACCGAGTCATTCTGCCCGGGCGATCACGACCAGTCCGCCGGTATGCCACCAAGACTTAATGGACTACTGTCTAGAAACGTTTGAGCGCTCAACGAACGGAGACTCTCATGGCGATCCGCGTCGCGCACGTCGGTACCGGAAACGTCGGGAGGTTGGCCCTCACCGAGCTGATCACCAACCCGCAGTTCGAGCTGACGGGCGTGTGCGTGTCCACCCCGGAGAAGGTGGGCAAGGACGCCGGCGACCTGTGCGGCGCCGGCCTCGATCCCGGCGTCGTCACCGGCGTCGCGGCCGTGGGAGACCTGGATGCCCTGTTGGCCACCAAACCGGAGTGCGTCGTCTACTGCGCCATGGGCGACACCCGGCTGCCCGAGGCGATGGCCGACGTCATGCGCATCCTGGCCGCCGGCATCAACGTCGTCGGGTCCTCGCCGGGATTGCTGCAGTACCCGTGGGGGGTCATGCCCGACAAGTACATCGACCGCGTCGAAGACGCTGCCCGGCAAGGCAATTCGAGCATCTTCATCACCGGCGTGGACCCCGGGTTCATCAACGACCTCATCCCGTTCGCGCTGGCGGGCACCTGCCAGAGCATCCAGCAGGTGCGCTGCATGGAGATCGCCGATTACGCCACCTACGACGGCGCGGAGGTCATGCACTACATGGGATTCGGCCGGCCGCTCGACGAGGTGCCGATGCTGCTGCAGCCGGGCATCCTCGGCATCGCCTGGGGGACGGCGATCCGTCAGCTGGCGGCGGGCCTGGGCATCGACATCGACGAGATCACCGAGTCCTACCAGCGCGAACCCGCGCCGGAAGACTTCGACATCGCGGTCGGGCACGTCGCCAAGGGCACCATGGCCGCACTGCAATTCGAAATCCGGGGCATGTCCAACGGGCGGCCGGCCATCGTCATCGAGCACATCACCCGGCTGCGGCCCGACCTGCGACCGGACTGGGCCCAGCCGGCCGCCGGCGGCGGCTCCTACCGCGTCGAGATCACCGGCGAGCCCTCCTACGCCGTGGACATCGTTCCCAGCAGCCGCAAGGGCGATCACAACCACGCCGCGATCGTGGGTGCCGCCGGGCGCATCGTCAACGCGATTCCCGCGGTGATCGCCGCGCCGCCCGGCATCCGGACCACGCTCGACCTGCCGTTGGTGACGGGCAAGGGCCTCTACGCACCTAAAGACTTGGTAGCTCAGTAACACCGAAAGGACACTCAATGGGACGGGTTGACGGCAAGGTAGCGATCATCAGTGGCGGCGCCGGCGGCATGGGCGCCGAAGACGCGCGCCTGCTGGTCGCGGAGGGCGCCAAGGTCGTGATCGGTGACATCCTGGACGACCAGGGCAAGGCGCTGGCCGAGGAGATCGGCGACTCCGCGCGCTACGTACACCTCGACGTCACCCAGCTCGACCAGTGGGAGGCTGCGGTCGCCACCGCCATCGGCGAATTCGGCAAGCTCAACGTGGTGGTCAACAACGCCGGAACCGTCGCACTCGGACAGCTGAAAAAATTTGATATGGCTAAGTGGCAGAAGGTGATTGACGTCAATCTCACCGGCACCTTCCTGGGTATGCGGGTGGCCGTCGACCCGATGACCGAGGCCGGCGGTGGCTCCATCATCAACGTGTCGTCCATCGAGGGACTACGCGGCGCGCCCTTGGTGCACCCCTACGTCGCGTCCAAGTGGGGCGTGCGCGGCCTGACCAAATCGGCGGCACTTGAGTTGGCGCCCTTGAACATCCGGGTCAATTCGATCCACCCCGGCTTCATCCGCACCCCGATGACCAAGCACCTGCCCGAAGACATGGTCACCATCCCGCTGGGCCGCCCGGGCAGTGTGCGCGAGGTCGCGACGTTCGTCGTGTTCCTGGCCAGCGACGAGTCGTCCTACGCCACCGGCAGCGAGTTCATCATGGACGGCGGCCTGGTGACCGACGTGAACCACAAAGACTTCTAGGTGCTATAACCGCGTTTGTGTCTCTTGCCGGCTTGACCCAGATCGTCGGGTCCGGCCACGTCGTCACCGATCCCGACGTGCTCGCGGGCCGCAGCGTCGACCACACCGGCCGCTATCGCGGCAAGGCCAGTGCGTTGGTGCGGCCGGGGTCGGCCTTGGAGGTCGCCGAGGTGCTGCGGGTGTGCCGGGATGCCGGGGCGCACGTGACGGTGCAGGGCGGCCGGACCTCTCTGGTGGCGGGCACCGTGCCCGAGCACGACGACGTGCTGCTGTCCACCGAGCGGCTGCACGCCGTCGATGATGTCGACACCCTCGAACGCCGCGTCCGCGCCGGTGCCGGCGCCACGCTGGCCGCGGTGCAACGCGCCGCGGGTGCCGCCGGCCTGGTGTTCGGCGTGGACCTGGCCGCGCGGGACACTGCGACGGTCGGTGGCATGGCCTCGACGAACGCCGGCGGCCTGCGCACCGTCCGGTACGGCAACATGGGCGAACAGGTCGTCGGCTTGGAGGTGGCGCTGCCCGACGGGTCGCTGCTGCGCCGGCACAGCCGGGTGCGCAGCGACAACACCGGCTACGACCTGTCGGCGCTGTTCGTCGGCGCCGAGGGCACCCTGGGTGTCATCACCGCGCTCGAACTGCGACTGCACTCCGTTCCCGCGCGGAGGGTGACCGCGCTGTGCGGGTTCGCCGAACTCGACGCTCTGGTGGACGCGGGGCGGACGTTCCGGGATGCGGACGGCATCGCCGCCCTGGAGTTGATCGACGGCCGGGCCGCCGCGCTGACCGGCGAGCACCTCGGGGTGGGCGCACCGGTCACCGGCGACTGGCTGTTACTGGTGGAGCTGGCCGCCGATCACGACCAGACCGACCGGCTAGCCGACCTGCTCGACGGCGCGCACATGTGCTCCGAACCCGCCGTCGGCGTGGATGTTGGTGCGCAACAACGGTTGTGGCAGGTTCGCGAGGCGCTCGCCGACGTGCTCGGCGTCTACGGGCCGCCGCTGAAGTTCGACGTCTCCCTGCCGCTGGCGTCCGTCGACGGATTCGCCGGGGCGGCAGCCGAATTGATCGGTTCGCGCGCCCCGGAGGCGGTGCCCGTGCTGTTCGGCCACATCGGGGAGGGCAACCTGCACCTCAACGTGTTGCGCTGCCCGGCCGACCGGGAGCGTGCGCTGTACGAGCCGATGATGGAGCTGATCGCGGCGTGCGGTGGCAACGTCAGCTCCGAACACGGCGTCGGCACGCGCAAGCGGCGTTACCTGGGCATGTCCCGGGAGCCCGCGGACATCGCGGCGATGCGCACGATCAAGGCCGCGCTCGACCCGACCGGCTACCTCAACGCGGCGGTGCTGTTCGAGTAGCAGCGTCGCGAGACTGCAACTACCGACGGGGTTACTTGTGAAACGCGTCGCTCACAGCAGTCTCGCGGAGTCTCAACTGCCCTTGATTCCGACCGCGTGCCGCAGCTGCGCCAGGAACTGGTCCGCGTCGTCGCTTCGGACGATGTAGTGCGAGATGGCGATCCGGATCACCGTCGCCGCCTTCACCGCGGCGTTGGGCCCGGGCAGGTGCCGTTGCAATCCCTCTCGCATCTGCGGGATCACCCACGAGAACTCGGCGATGGTGTGCTCGGGCTCGACGTCGACCATGCGCACGCCGGAGTACGAATGCTGGTATTCGACGATGAACCTCAACACCGCGTCCAGCTTGTCGACCCCCTTCAGGCCCGCCGTCGCCCGAACCAGTCCGCTTTCGAAGATCTGCCGCTCGTAGTTCGAAAAGGCCGACAGCAACTCCTCTTTGGAGGCGAACCAGCGGTACAGCGTCGGGCGTGACACCCCGGCCTGGGCGGCGACGTCGGACAGGCTGAGCTTGGTCTTGCCGTTGCGGCCGAGCACCTCGGCGGTCGCGTCGAGAATGCGCTGACGCGTCGAGGTGTCGGGGTCCACGGTCTGGGCCGGGCGGCTCATAAGTGCAACTCTACGAAGTCGTTCACCGTTATTTCGCCTCCCGGCCAGACTTGCCCGGACGCGGGCGCACCAGCACCGACTGCTGGATGGCGCCGACCGCGCCCTGCTCGTCGAACAACGTGCCGATCGTGGCGCCGACGCCGTCCGGGCCGTAGCTGGTCTCGGCGCGAATGCCGATCCAGTCACCGTCGGGAACCCGGAACACATGCACGGCCAGGTCGGTGTTGAGAAACGTCCACCGGGTGATGTCCAGCTTGCTGCCGATGCCGTTGGCGCAGTCGGCCACCGCGAACAGGCGCTCCAGCGGGGTCATGCTCTCCCCGGTGACAAGGTCCACGGTCGGATTGATCCACGATTCGCCGGGGCCCTCGCTCAGCGGCTCGGTCAACCACAGCCAGTCCAGGCTGTGCACGTAGTTGCGGTCCCACTCCCGCGCCTTGAGGTTGCGGTTGCGCGCCTCGCTGCGTGGCCCGGGCATCGGGGCCCCGGCGTGGGCCAGCGTCCGCGTGTCCAGCGTCTGCAACCGCCATCCGCTCGCGCGCGCCACCGGCCGGGGCTGGCCATCGGGGCCGGGCGCCAGCATCTCGGCGCCGACCAGTTCGATCTGCTTCCCGCCGCGCTGCACCTGCGCGTTGACCCACAGATCACCCTCGGCGGGCACCCCGCCCAGCAGGTCGATGACGACGCGGGACAGGCGGGTGTCCTCGCGCCGCTGGCAGCGCTCCAGCGCCCGCACCAGCAGCGCCGACACCGGACCGCCGTGCTGGATCGACGCCGACCAGGTGCCGCGCGCCAGGTCGGTGGCCCGGAACTTCTCTCCCAACGGATCGGCGCCGTCGATGAGCTCGTAATAGGAGTCCGACATCGTCAACCTCTTCCTCAGGGCAGGCCGGCGCCGGGGGTGGTCACCGTCACGGCATCCAGCCGCGAGAGGCGGGTGCCGACCAGGCGCTGAGGGTACGCCTCCGTGCTGGACAGCAGGAACAGCGTCCGGCGCTCGGGGCCGCCGAGCGCGCAGGCGATGGCGACGCGGTCGCCCATGTCGATGCGGTCGGTCACGGCGCCGCCCTCGACGATCCGCTCGAATTGGCGGGCCAGCGTCATCGACGCCCACACCGCGCCGTCCGCGTCGAGCGCGATGCCGTCGGGCGGCCCGTCCAGGCCGTCGGCGAACGTGCGGCGGTCGGCCAGCCCACCGTCGGCGCCGATGGTGAACGCGGTCAGCCGCCGGCCGACCGACTCGGCGACGATCAGGGTGTGGCGGTCGGGCGTGATCACCATCCCGTTGGGAAAGTCGAGGTCTTCGGCGACGACGGTGGCGGTGTCGTCGCCGGGATCCAACCGGATGATCGCGCCGCCGCTACGCGCCTGGCATCCGATGTAGGCGCGGCCGGCGTCGTCGATGACCATGTCGCCGAGGTCCGCCGGCGCCAGGCCGCCGAGATCGGCGATGGTGTCGACGGTTTCACCGTCGTAACGCAGCACGGTGCGGTCTTCGGCCGAGACGATCAGCAGCGATCCGTCGGGGCGGAAACCCAGGCCTGAGGGGGAGTGCCCGGGCAGCGGCAACGTGGTCAGGGACCCGCCCATGGTGGAGGTGTGCACCGCCTCGCCCAGCATGTCGGAGAACCACAGCAGGCCCTCGAACCAGCGTGGCCCCTCGCCGAAGCAGAAGCCGTTGGCCAGCGGCTCGGGAATCATGCGCCGGTGCCTTCCACCCCAGCTCCCGCTTTACAAAACACCGCCAAAGTGTCAGGCACCGCGGGTGCCGGTGTCAATCGCGC
This sequence comes from Mycobacterium europaeum, assembly GCF_034555895.2. NCBI lineage: Bacteria > Bacillati > Actinomycetota > Actinomycetes > Mycobacteriales > Mycobacteriaceae > Mycobacterium > Mycobacterium europaeum. The sequence goes on along the minus strand of NZ_CP157315.1, from coordinate 4,493,381 downwards.
AACCGGCGGACCGGTGTTGTTAGCCAAGCTTTACAAATCCTACGCCAAGTGTCACGCTGAGCCGAGAGCTGCTGGCGCGAGAGGCGGAGCGAAATTGACCATGGCTTCCGAGGAATCTGAGCAGACCGAGTGGACGGTGCAGGGCCTGCTTGATCTGTTCGACGTGCGGCCCGACGGGCAAGACCGGTACACCGGGGACACCGGGATCGCCGTCGGCGACGAACGGCAGGTAGTGGAGGGCACGCAGGTGCTCGCCCAGGCGATTGTCGCGGTGGCCAAACGATTCCCGGACAAGTCGGTGCGCTCGGCGCACGCGGTCTTCTCCCGCGCCGTCACCGTCGGCCCGCCGATCGAACTCGTCCTCGACGTCGTCGCGGAGGGCCGGTCCACCGCCACCGCGGTCGTCGCCGTGCACCAGAACGGTCGGCGGTGCCTGAGCATCACGGTGCTCGCCGACGTGCCGACCGGCGACGTCATCCGCCACCACCTGCCGCGCCCGGACGTGGCCCCGCCCGCCGACGCCATCCACTCGCCGATGCCGATGGTCGGCCGGGAGCTTCGCCTGGTCGACGTCGTCGACGTCAACAGCCCCGACGAGGTCGGGCCGCCGGAGCTGTACGCGTGGCTGCACTACGACCCGATCCCGGAACGGGACGACCTGGCCAAGGCCCTGCTGGCGTACTTCACCGGGCATCTGGGGATCTCCACCACCATGCGCGCGCATCCGGGCATCGGCACCGCACAGGCGCACCTGACCGTGTCGACCGCACCCATGAGCATCTCGGTGGCGTTCCACGAACCGGTGCGCTGGGCCGGGTGGCTGCTCTACACCCACGAGAGCACCCAGGTCGGCGCGGGAATGTCCTACGTGCGCGGCACGGTGCACTCCGAGGAGGGCGAGCTGCTGTGCTCGTTCGCCCAGGAGGCGCTGATCCGGCCGCTGCGCACCACCGACACGGCCATCGATTCGCGCGCACGGTTCTAGCGGCTGGTCGCCTTCATGCGCTTCACCATCACCCACCCGATGCACAGCCATCCGTACAACACCGAGCTGGTGAGCGGTGACGGCATCGGGAAAGTGGCCGCGGCCACCGAGGCGGCCGGCATCCACGGGTTCGGCTTCACCGACCACCCCGCCCCGTCGCAGCGGTGGCTGGAGGCCGGTGGCCATGACGCGTTGGACCCCTTCGTCGCACTGGGTTTCGCGGCGGCGACGACGAGCACGCTGCGACTGATCCCCAACATCGTGGTGCTGCCGTACCGGAACCCGTTCGTGGTGGCCAAGTCCGGTGCCACACTGGACCTGCTCTCCGGCGGCCGGTTCACGCTCGCGGTGGGTGTGGGCTACCTCAAACGGGAGTTCGCCGCGCTGGGGGTCAGCTACGACGAACGGGCCGAGCTGTTCGAGGAAGCCCTACAGGTGATCCGGGCGGTATGGACGGGCGACGACATCACCTACGAGGGACGGCATTTCACCGCGCGGGGGATCACCGCACACCCCCGCCCCCTGAGCGACCCGCATCCACCGATCTGGATCGGCGGCAACACGTCGTCGGCGCGCCAGCGGGTGGCGCAATACGGTGACGGCTGGTGCCCGTTTCCCGCCCCGCCGCAGCTGGCGCAGACGGCCGGCACGGCGGTGATCGACTCGGTGGCGCGCCTCACCGAGGGTATCGACGATCTGCGGCGCCGGTGCGACGCCGCGGGCCGGGACTGGTCGGCGATCGACGTCACCTTCACCAACTTCGAGGGCGGCAGCCCCGCCAGTGACGAATTCAACGCCGACGCCTACCTCGACGGCCTGGAGAAGCTGGCGAAGGTGGGCGTGACGTGGGTGAGCCTTCACCTCCCCGGCGACAGCATGGCGCACGCGCTGGAGACACTCGACCGGTTCCGGACCCTCGTGATCGACGCGGCCTGATGGACTTCTCCCACGTCGACCTCTCGCCCGAGGACCAGGCCTTCCGCGACGAGACGCGGGCGTTCATCGCGAAGCACGTCACCGACGAGGTGCTGCACCGGCAGCTGCAGTTCGGTGAAAACTTCGACGAGGGCGTGCATTTGGCGCTGGGCGAGGCCGGCTACCTGGCAGCGGACTGGAAGCTGGAGTCCGAGGGCGGGTTCAGCCCGGTTCGGCGCCGCATCTTCCAACTCGAGATCGCCCGGGCCCACACACCCTGGTATCACTGGGGCACCACGTCCGTCGTCGCCCGCCTGGTGCGGCAATTCGGGGCGCCGGAGCTCGCCGACCGCGTCCTGCCGGGCGTGCTCTCCGGCGAGATCCGGCTGTGCCTGGGCTACACCGAGCCCGAGGGCGGGTCGGACGTCGCCACCTGCAAGACCCGCGCCGTGCGCGACGGTGACGGCTGGATCATCAATGGCTCCAAGATGTTTACGTCCAACGCGCAGAACGCCCGTTACGTCTTCCTGCTCACCAACACCGACCCGCGAGGCCCGAAACACCGGAACCTGACCATGTTCCTGGTGCCACTGGACTCGCCGGGCATCGAGATCCAAGGCATCCGCACCCTGGACGGCGACCGCACGAACATCGTCTACTACAGCGACGTCCGGGTCGACGACCTGTACCGCATCGGCGAGGTCAACGGTGGCTGGACCGTGATGCGTGCGGCGTTGGACTCCGAGCACGGCGTCGTGGAGCCGGAAGATCATGGCCTGCAATACATTGCCGCGATGGCCGCCCACGGCGACATCATGGCGGAAGTGGTCGACGCAGTCGCGGCCGCCGTCGCTCGACCGGGGCCGGACGGGCGGCGGCCGATCGACGACGATTCGGTGAAATATCGGCTCGGGCGCGACGTTGCCCGGATGGAGGCGGCGCTGTCCACGCCCGGGATGTTCGGCCGGGTCGCGGTCGCGCAGACGATGCGTGACGTCACCCCGGACCTGATGGACATGCTGGGGAGCGCGTCGGCGTTGCCCACCGAAACTCCCGGCTCCGCGACCGACGGTGCGGCGGAACACCTTTACCGGCTGGCGCTGCCGCTGGGCATCTACGGCGGCACGCTGGAAGTGTTCCGCAACATGATCGCACAGCACGGGCTCAAGCTGGGGCGCCCCAGCTACGGTGGCTGACTTCGGCTCGACACAAACGGCTTCCGCGATACGTTCTCACCGGGTACCGGTCGCAGTGAGGTGGGCCCGGCAGGGGGTCTCGTGGCCTGGGTTCGTTCATCACCACGCTGCTGGGCGGGGTGCTGTTCATGCTGGCGATCGTCGGGCTGGCGAGCTAGGTGAGGCCGCTCGCCGGCAGCTCGGCGTCGACGTCGGCCCGGGCGGTGTCGAAGCTGAAAAACCCCTTGATGGGCAGGCTTTCCGGGGGCGGGTCACGGTAGCTCCAGGCGATGTCGTCGACGACGTGACCATCCACGACGGCGGACCAGTACGTCGCGAAACCCTTGTAGTTGCAGTAGCTCGACGTGTCCGAACGGCGCAGCAGGTCGGTGCGCACGCACGCCGGATCGACGTAAAGCCTTGGCTCCAGCGAAGTTTCGAAAAGGATGACGGTGTCGTCGGTGTCCACCAGCACCGCGCCCGCGACCGAGACCCGCAGGCGCCGCCTGGTGGGGCGGCAGTCGACGCGATGGTAGGGGTTGGGCGGGTAGTGCACGAGTTCGCGGCCTTCTTCCAGCCAGCTGTCGACGGCGTCCCAGGGCACGTGCACGAAGCCCGGGGCCTCCGGCTCGGCCTCGGCGGGCAGGTCGCCGACCTCGCCCGCCGGGAAGGCATAGCTCAGCGGCCGGCCCCGCCGGTGCACCAGCAACGCCCGCTCGGTGTCGATCACCCGGCGCCCGTCCTTGATGGCCTGGATGCGGCGGGGGTGCGGCTCGATGTAGACCGCGAGGTCGAGGCCGGCCGGTATCGCGGGTCTGAACCGGCCCGCCGGATCGCTGCTGAGCGGGCCTCGCCCGGCTACCAGACTCATGGTGTCAAGCGTCCCAGACCGGGCGTCGGCGCGGGCTCTGGCGCCTCCGATTCCTGACAATCGGTGTCGGACGTGCGTCGCACGCTCGAGCGCATGGTGGCTGAAATGCAGGGCTCGACCCCCGCCTGCAGGAGTTTGCCGGATGACGGCGGCAGCGTCGCCCGTCTAACCGACGACGTCGGCGCAGGTGTGCTCATCCGGGAGCAATGGCCGCATGGCGATCTCCCAGAGAGCATCCCCCGAGCGCCAGGGCGCGGTTCGGGAAGTCCCAGACGCTGCGGCGGTCACGGCTCGGAGGTCCGCATCGGTGACGACGAAGCACCGCGTCGACGCAGCGGGCCAGTTTGTCGGCGTGCCGGCCGTGGCGAGATCGCCGACGGGCCACATCGCTGCAGGCTTGGTAGCCGAGGCCGCCGCCGGTCCGAGCACGAACACTGCCACCCCCGTCGGTGGGTACGGACTCGGAGTGCCGACGCCGGTGATGCGCTCGGGGTGCTCGAGCAAATCGATGAAGCGCGAGACGCGCTCGCGTGCCGCGACGGTGGCGGCGTCGAGTCCGGCAACGGGATACCCGAGCGCGCGCACGAGTACATCGTGCCGCCTGCCGTCGGCGACGAGGAGAATGCGGGTGTTTACGGCATCGAAGATTTTCGGGGTGCCATAGTCCGGCGAGTCGGCGAGGAGCCCCGCATTGCTCGCCTCGGTGAGCAGGTTCTGCAGGGCTGCTTCGGGGATTCGACGTTCCTCCATCGCGACGAGCACCGGCGTATCGGCCCCCGTTGCCGACTGCCGGAGATAGCGGCCATCTCCCGAGATCCAGACCCGGGGCAATGAATCGTCGACGCGTACGACGGGCAGCACGAGGCCGCCGCCGCTGGACACCTCGATCATGACCTCGTCAGACCCCCGCGGCAGAGTGAATCGGCCACTGCCCGTGCCCTTTTGGTTGTCGTCTGCGGTATGTGCGCAGCTCGCGATCGCGACGACGAAGATCGCGAGGATCGTGCGCAACGCCGCCCAGCGGTGACGGCCCCTGTTGAAAAGAGCTCCGCCACTCCCGTCGCCGAAGCCGAGTCGGATGCGCGCGTAATGGTGGTCGAGCATCGTCGTTAGGGCCCGGTGCCGGATGAGACGATCTTGCCGTCAGAAACCGTCCAGAAGGTCGGGAGCTGCCCGCTGCCCGCTGGGAACGGCGTGGTGTACTGCGCCGCGAACTGCACTCGGTACTCCTGGCCACCTACGGGGTCGATGTCAAGCGCCCGCACACAGCTGACGTGTTGGCTCATCATGTCTGCGAACGCCTGCTGGGATCCGTACTCGGAACGGAGGCGATCGCCGAGAAGGTTCCAGGCCGTTGCGTAATCCTTGTCGTTGATCGCCGTGAAGTAGCTGACGAGCGTCCTCTCGTCTGAGGTCTTGGGGCTGAACGACTCACGTGATGATCCGCAGCTCGACTCGGCGGGGGGCGTGCCTGTCGTCGGGGTCCGACCGTCGACAAGGAAGAGCTCGCCGGATTGGCGGGAGGAGCGAGTCAGGGACAGTGTGATTCCGATGGCGAGTCCGACGACGAGTAGCAATGCAACCGCGTAGGAAAAAACGGATCGGCGACGGGACTGGCGGGACACGGCATGTGCGCGGACCGACCGTGCGAAGGGTTGTGCTCCGGAAGCGATTTCCGCGCTGGGAGTGGCGGGCTGACCCACCGCCGGCTCAACCGCGGGCACCCCGCCGACTGGGTGCGCACAATTGGCGCAAAACGCTGCGGCCGGCTCGAGTGGTGCGCCACACGAGGAACAGAAATGACCGGTCATAGAAGTCGAACGTAAGTACCGCGACCAAGTGCGAACAGGGGCCAAAGGTCACCACGGTTAGGGTCGCTCTGCCATGGCGTCGGATGAGAACCCGCTGGGCTGTCCGTCATCGTCGACGGCGAGGCGAATTCGGCGGCGGTATCAGGTGATCGGCAGGCGCCCGCCCCGCATTGATGCAGGGGTGCCGAACACCTGCAGCACGGCGAAAACTCTGACTCATGGTTGCCGGGGCGACCATGCGAAGGAGTCCACGCCGGTGTCGACCCGTCTGGGGCTGCGGTTGTCGAGATCGGTTACCACCAGTGCGCTTTGAGAAGAGGTGTCGAGGTAGGCGACGACGTCGCCGGGACCCCACACCGGTCCTTGGGTGACTCGACAAGAGCCTTGTCCCCGAGGAGACTTTTGACAATTCAACCCCGTCCCGACGTCGGTGATGGTCGTGCGCGGCAGCGACGAGCCCTTGTCGAGAATCTGGATCGTCTTGGGAGAACTGGCACCGCCTCGCGTGACGGCTTGCGTGGTGAAGGCCACAGCACCGGAGCCCAGGGCCGCGATGTCGCCGTAGTACAACCCCGACCTGATGAACAGGGGGGTGGGGGTGGCCGGCGTCGCGCCGGATTCGGCGGGGGCAGCGACGGAGTAGATACCGCCCGTGCGGACGGCGAACGGATTCTTGGGGAACATGACCGGATCCGTGGTGTCTCCGTTGGTGAAGACGATCGTGCTGCCCCCGTCGCCGTAGGTCACCGAGGAGGCGTTCGTCCCGGTAGCGACCGGTGTAGACCCGCCGCCGACGGCGGCGAGGACGTTGACGTCCACCGGCCCGACATCGCTGCGTTCGTTCAACCAGACGATGTGGCTGCCGTCGGGCGCCCACGCGAAGGCGGATTCGGCGAAGGGCGCCCACGCGGCGGCGGGCGGTTGTTGTCTGGGCTGCACTGCACCGGTGTCGGCCGCCGCGACCAGCAGGACGCCTCCGTCCACGGCCCCACCGGTCGGGTTGTCGACGAAGGCCACCTGTTGTCCGGTCGGTGACCACCGGGGACTCGCGACCATCGCGGGTATGCCGCCGGTGCCGTGCGGAAGGGCGGCCGGGTCCACCAGCCGCCGGGGTGGGCCGGCGGGTGCGAGTTGCGGCGAGAGGCCGAGCACCCACAGCTCACCGCCATAGTCGGAAGCTGTTGTCTTGCGGACGAATGCCACGTGCGATTGGTCGGGGGAGGGCGCTGGCTGTGTGTCCACACTTCCCGCTGTCAGTTGGCGGCCAGGGGTACCGGCGGGTGCGCTGACATACAGCGACCCATCCTTGGCATAGAACAACGCAGCCATCGGCTTGGTCCCCGGCGCGGTTGTCGCGGAGTTCGGTGTGGATGCAGATGGTGCGGCGGTCGGACCCGTCTTGCCCGCCGACTGACAACCGGCGAGCGCTAAAACGCCCAGCAGTGCCGCCCACCGATGGCTACGGCGCTGGATCATGGACGTCACCCTAACGCCCGTATGGCCTGTGACCAGGCAAGGACGTGAATCTCAGGGATGATGGGACCCTCAAGATTGAGGTGGGGGCTAAAGCACTGACGGCTCAACAGGCCCGCAGGGACAAGGTCGCGGCGCGCAGATTCCGAGACCAAATGCGTGACATGTTGTTTGCGTTCCAGGGTGGCCCGAGCACCAGCCCGTTCTGCACCTGGATGAACGATCGCCGGGAACCCGAAGCACTACCCGAGGACTGGACACCCGACGAACGGGCACTGCAACCACTGCCCTACCGCCGGCGTCTAGTCCGGCTCATTATGGTTCCAGACATGACTGGACCGATGGAGGGCATCAACGTCGTCGAGCTCGGGGTGTGGGTCGCCGGGCCGGCGACCGGCGGCATCCTGGCCGACTGGGGTGCAGACGTCGTCAAGATCGAACCGCCGGGCGGTGATCCGGGCCGGATGTTCGGCAAGATGCTGGGCTGCGACCTCGGGGTCAACCCGCCGTTCGAAATGGATAACCGCTCCAAGCGCAGCGTCGTGCTCGACCTCACCGAGGAGGCCGGTCGCGACACGGCGTTCGAATTGCTCGACGGCGCGGACGTTTTCGTGACCAACGTGCGGCCGGCGGCGCTAAAACGGCTGGGGCTCGACTACGAAGCGGTGGCGGCCCGCAACCCGCGGCTGGTCTACGGGCTGATCACGGGATACGGCGAGACCGGGCCCGACGCCGACCGGGCCGCCTACGACGTGGCCGCGTTCTGGTCGCGGGCGGGCGTCGCGCACCTGCTCACCCGGCCCGGCGACACCCCGCCTTTCCAGCGCGGCGGCATGGGCGATCACTCCGCCGGCATGACGCTGGCGGCCGCCGTCTGCGCGGCGCTGGTCGCCCGCGCGCGCACCGGCACCGGCCAACTGGTGAGCACCTCGCTCTACCGCCAGGGCGCCTACACCGTGAGCTTTGACCTCAACACCTACCTGCTGACCGGCCAGCCGATCGCGATCGGGCAACGCGAATCGATGGGCAACCCGTGCATGAACAACTACGCCACGGCCGACGGGCGCCGATTCTGGATCGTCGGGCTCCAAGGCGATCGGCACTGGCCCCCGCTGTGCCGCGCGGTCGGCCACCCGGAGTGGCTTTCCGACCCCCGGTTCAGCGACGCGTACTCGCGGTTCGTCAACGCGGTCGAGCTGATCGCCGAGCTGGACGCGGTCTTTGCCACCCGCACGCTCGACGAATGGGCTCAGGTCTTCGCCGCCGAGCCGGATTTCTTCTGGTCGCCGGTGAACAGCCTCGAAGACGTCGTGGCCGACGAGCAATTCCACGCCGCGGGCGGCATCGTCGACGTCCCGGACGGGCAATCCAGCGTCCCGATGGTGGCCACACCGGCCGATTTCCACGGCACCCCGTGGGCACCGCGTTCTGCCGCACCGGAACTCGGGCAGCACACCGAGGAAGTCCTCGCCGAACTCAAAGCGCGCCGCGGCTCGTGACCACCGGTCGCGCCTTTACAAAATCCCTCACAAGTGTCACGCTGTCCGATGTGTCGCGTGAGCGGCGCCAGCCCAGGACAAGCGTTGCGGTAAACGCCGAAGCACGGATTCGATGCGGCGGTGAGGAACGGATTGAATGGTCACGTCAACGTTCGACATCAGGGAAGGCAGCCGGGTCGACGCCCGGGCGAGCCGTGCTGACCGGGAGTGCCTGCGATACCGGCTCGACGTCATCGCGGTCAGCGCCGTCGACGTGGTCCGATCGGCCGGAGGTTGGCTCTACGATCGGGCGATGGCCGGCTGGCAGGTGACGGTGCTGCTGCCGAGCGGCAGCGACTCCCGGTCCCTGCGGATCCTCGGTGCGCAGGCGGTGGACTTCGAGGAGCAATTCGCCGCCACGGGTCCCCGCCGGGCGAGCCAGAGCCTGGCGGTGAGCGCCGAGGCGTTCACCGCGGATGCGCGCGTGCGCGACACGGTGCTCGCGTCGCTCGACGACCGGCTGACCGAAGTCGCCTTGTGGGGCCGGGCGCCCTCCGGGTGGCCCCTACGGGTGGACCGGGGGGTGGCCAGGGCGCAGTACGCGCTCAGCGCGGCCGCCCGAAGGTTCAAGGGCCATGCGCTGGCCGCGGCCGGGATCGATTGTCCCGCGGTCGATTCCACCGAGACGCTGCTCTGCGACCTGGCGACCTGCGGACGCGGTGATTCGGGGCTGGTCCGGCTCGACTGATGAAGAAGTATCACCGGCACACACTGCTCTATCTGCACGAGACGATCTCGCTCGGCTCCGGGCGAAGCGACTGCTTCACCGAGGTCTTCACCGACACCTACCGGCCGATGATGGACGAGCTCGGTGCCCGGCTGTTCGCGATCTGGGAGAGCACGCCCTACAACGGTCACTGGCCGCAGGTGACAATCATCTGGGAGATCGACGGGTTCGCCGACTATGCGCGCATCGGGGCGGCCCAGGCCCGCGGCGGCAGCCACGAGGCCGCGTTCGGCAAGTGGTCGGCCTTTCTGGCCGACACCGGCGCCACCGGGGAGGGCCGCATCATGTACCCGGGCCCCAGCAACAAGACCCTCGCCCAGCTGCTCGAGGCGAATTTCACTGCGCCGCTGGTGATTCAGGAGATCATGCAGACCAAGCCGGGGCGTCAGGACGACTACATCCGCGAACTGGAGCGGCTCTACGTCCCCTGGTCGGAACGCACCGGCAAGCGCTGGCTGGGGTCCTTCACCACGACGTTCCGCTACAACGAGGTCATCCACTACTGGGCGCTGGACGGCGGCTGGCAATGCTTCGCCGACCACTACCCCTCGTGGAAGGAAAGCCCACCCGCCGAGATCGTCACCTGGATGAGTGTGGCGCCCGCCCTGCGCGACGGCTGGGAAGACTCGATCCTGCAGGCCCTACCGCCGTCGCCGCTGCAGTGACGGGACAGCAAGAGGCCGTGAACTTCTCCTACGACCCCTTCGACGCGCGGGTGATGGCCAATCCGCTGCCGTACTACCGCATCCTTCGCGATCACCACCCCGTGTACTACATGCCGCAGTGGGACACCTTCGCCCTGTCCCGCTTCGAGGACGTCTGGCAGGTGCTGGAGGTCAACGACGGGACGTTCGTCGCGTCGGAAGGGACCCTGCCGGCGGCGTCGGTCTTGGCCACCCACAACACCGGCCCGGTGGCCGACCCGCCGCTGCACCCGCTGCCGTTCCACGCGGTGTTCGACACGGATCTGTACGCGGAGATCCGGCGGGCGCACTCCGGGCCGCTGCGCCCCCGGGCCGTCGCCGGGTGGGAGGCCCGAATCCGCGCGCTGGCCAACGAGCGCCTCGACGAGCTGCTGCCCCGCGGTTCGTTCGACCTGACCCAGGACTACGGCGGCATCGTCGTGGCGTCGGTCGTATGCGAACTGCTGGGCATCCCAACCGATCTCGCGCCGCAAGTCCTCGCGGCGGTCAACGCCGGCAGCCTCGCCGAGCCCGGCGTCGGGGTGGACACCGCCGAAGCGCGGCCCAACTATTTCGAATACCTGCTGCCGGCCGTCCGCCGCCGCCGGGACCGGTCCGGGGATCCGCTGGCCGTCGTGGACGGCCTGCTCGGCTACCGCCTGCCCGACGGCAGCCCGCTCGACGACGTCGAGGTCGCCACCCAGATGCTGTGCATCTTCATCGGCGGCACCGAGACGGTGCCCAAGATCGTCGCCCACGGGCTGTGGGAGCTTGGCCGGCGGCCCGACCAGATGGCCGCGGTGCGCGCCGACCCCGAGAACAACGTGCCGATCGCGCGCGAGGAGATGATCCGGTACTGCGCGCCGGCGCAGTGGTTCGCCCGAACCGCGCGCAAGCCGTTCACCATCCACGACCAGACCATCCGGCCCGGCCAGCGAATCATCACCCTGCTCGCCTCGGCCAACCGCGACGAACGCGAGTACCCCCAACCCGACGAATTCATCTGGGACAGACCCATCCGGCGCTCCCTGGCCTTCGGCCGCGGCCAGCACTTCTGCATCGGCTACCACCTGGCCAGGCTGGAAGTCGCTGTGCTGCTACAGGAATGGCTGCGCCGGGTTCCCGACTACGCGATACAGGCCGAGGCCGCCCAACGGCTACCCTCCAGTTTCCAGTGGGGATGGAACACCATCCCGGTGGAGGTCTGACGTGTGGTCCTACCGGATCGTCGCCCCCTATGTGTTCGAGCGGACATCGATTCCCGAGAAGACACCCGAGTGCCTCGCCGACGGCCAGGTGTTGCTGCGGTTCACGGCGGCCGGTGTCTGCGGTAGCGACCTGCCGGCCTTCCACGGCGCGCGCGGCCGGCTGCCGGGCGACGACGGCACCAGCGCGGCCGAGAAGGACGGCTTCCCGATCCATGAAGTCACCGGCGAGGTGATCGCCAGCCGGCACGCCGACCACCGTCCCGGCGACCGCGTGGTGGGCTGGGCCTCCGGGTTCGACGGCATGATGGAACGCGTGGTCACTGACGGCGACGGTCTGGCGCCCTACGACCCGGCGCTCACCCCGGCGCAAGCGGTCGGCCTGCAACCACTGGCGTGCGTCCTGTACGCCCTCGAGCAACTCCCGGACCTCGCCGGCCAACACGTGGCGATAATCGGCCAGGGCTCCATCGGACTGCTGTTCTCCTACGTCGCCAAGGCGGCTGGCGCGCGGCGCGTCACCGGGGTCGACCCCGTCGACCGGTCAAGTCTGGCAACGGCATTCGGTGTCGACGACCCGGTACGCGCCACCAGCGACCGCTGGGTCAGCCGGCTTGCCGCCGCCGACCGCGCCGATGTCGTCATCGAGGCCGTCGGCCACCAGGTGGCCACCCTGGGCCACGCCATCGACGCGACCGCGCCCGGCGGCACGATCTTCTATTTCGGCGTCGCCGACGACGACGCCTATCCGATCAGCATGCGCAGCATGCTGCGCAACAACCTGACGCTGAAGTCCGGCGTCACCCTGGACCGGCGGCGGATGCTGGGGCTCGCGGGGAAGTTCGCCGCCGAACATCCCGGGCTGCTCGCCACCTACCTGACGCACACGTTCGGCATCGACGACGTGCAGGCCGCCTTCGAGCTGGCCTGCCGCCCGGTCCCCGAGCGCGTCAAGATCGCGATCGCGGGATGACCGAGAACTTGCGGAGGGCGCTGGACCGGGCCACCCCCGTCTGGGGTGGCTGGGTCACCGGGCCCACGCTGCTCGGCCCCGAGGAATTCGCCCGCGCCGGTTACGATTACGTGGGTTTCGACGCCCAGCACGGCTACCTCGATGACGCCGACATCGCCGGCATGCTGCGCCGGACCGAACACCTGCCCATCGGCACGCTGGTGCGGCTGCCCAACGCCGACGCGGCCCCGATCGGGCGCGTACTCGACGCCGGCGCCGACGCCGTCGTCATCGCCATGATCGAGTCGGCGGACCAGGCCGCCGCGGCCGTGGCAGCCACCCGCTACCCGCCCGCAGGCATCCGCAGCTTCGGCCCCCTGCGCGCCGACCTCGGCCGCGACACCGCCGCGCTCGAGTCCCGGGTCAGCGTGTTCGCCATGATCGAGACGGCCGCGGCGCTGTCCGGCCTCGACCGGATCTGCGCCGTCGAAGGCCTCGCCGGGCTCTACGTCGGGCCCGCGGACCTGGCCCTCTCGCTGGGCGTGCGCGTGGACGGCGCAACCAGAGATCCCGCCGTCCTGGATGCCATCGTGCGAATCCACCGTGCGGCCAACGAGGCCGGGCTGGTGACCGGCATTCACGCCGGGGACGGCACCACGGGGCGCGCCATGGCGAAGCTGGGCTTCTCCATGATCACCCTGACCGCCGAATCACACGCGCTGCGGCGCGGGGCCGCCGAGCACCTGCGGGAGGCGACCGAACCATGAACGATGCTCCACGCGTCGCACTGGTGACCGGCGCGGCCGGCGGGCAGGGCTGGGCCATCGCCAAACACCTACGCGCCGAAGGCTACTCGGTGGCCGCCTGCGACCGGCGCGCGCACGAACTGGCCACCGCGGTCGGCGAACTGGGCGACGACGAGGTGATCGCGCTCGAACTCGACGTCACCTCGGAGGCGGGTTGGCGCTCGGCCGTCGACACCACGATCGGACGGTTCGGCGCGCTGACCACGCTGGTCAACGGCGCCGGCGTGCTGCACCGGGCCTCGCTGGCCGACGAGACCGCCGAGGGTTTCGAAAATTCCTGGCGGGTCAACTGTTTCGGGGCCTTCCTGGGTATCCACGCGGCGCTGAACCACCTGCGCGCGGCGCAGCACGCCGCCGTCGTCAACATCTGCAGCACCGGAGCCATCCGCGCCTTCCCGCACCACGCCGCCTACGGTTCGGCGAAGTGGGCCCTGCGCGGCCTGACCCAGAACGCGGCCGCGGAACTGGCCCCCCTCGGCATCCGGGTCAACGCCGTGTTCCCCGGACCGATCGCGACCCCGATGCTCGACGACGCGACCCAACTGCGGCTCGCGGCGTCGTCGGCCTTCGGGCGCATCGGCCAGCCGAGCGAGATCGCCGACGCCGTCGCGTTCCTGGTCTCCGAGCGGGCGTCGTTCATCACCGGTTCGGAACTGGTCGTCGACGGCGGCCAATGCGTGCAGGTGCGATGAGGGGGTCCGAGGTCGGCATCGTCGGCGCGGGACCTTCGCCCCTACTCTGAGCGCGCGGGTCCTCGGCAAAATGTGCTGCCATGAAGATCACCGGCCTCGAGGTCGTGCCGTTCGAGTCGTTCGTGGATCGAATCTCATTCGGCCAGCTGATGACCGACCACCCCGTGGTGCAGACCGTGACCAAGGTGCTCACCGACGAGGGGATCGAGGGCTATTACTTCGGCGGTCACTTCCACGGCGACCAGGACGGCCTGCTGCCCGGCGATCAGGCGATCATCCGGCAATTCCTGAGCCCGCTGCTGGCCGGGCACGACCCATTCGACCGGGCGGAGATCTGGCGGCAACTGTGGGCGGCGAAGCTCCCCGAAAACGTCTGCAGCGTCATCGATCTCGCGCTGTGGGATCTGGCCGGCCGGGCCGCGGGGCTGCCCGTGCACAAACTGCTGGGCGGCGCCCGGGACCGGGTCAAGGCCTATGCGAGCAGCTTCAACAACCTCGGATCCCCCGACGATTACGCCGCCCACGCCGTCGAGTGCAAGCGGCAGGGCTACGCCGCCTACAAGATTCACCCCTACCACTACTGGAATCCGGCGACAGGTCAGTTCGCGCTGCCGCGACCGTCCTACGTGGACTGGGACATCCGGGTGTGCCGCGAGGTTCGGGCGGCCGTCGGCGACGAGATGGTGTTGATGTTCGACCCCTGGGGCACCTACCACACCCACCAAGACGCACTGCGGGTCGGCCGTGAGCTGGAGCGGTTGGGCTTCTACTGGTACGAGCATCCGATGCCGGAGTACCGGGTCGAGGCCTACCGGCGACTCGGCGACGAACTCGACATCCCGATCTGCTCACCCGAGATCGCCGAGGGTGGCATCTACACCCGGGCCGACTGGATCCTGCGCGGGGCCTCCGACATCAGCCGCATCGACGTCCTGCGCGGCGGCATCACGGGCGTGATGAAGCTGGCCGGGATGTGCGAGGCGGTCGGCATGCGCTGCGAGCTCCACATGAGCGGCTTCGGCAACCTGCAGGTGCTCGGCGCCACCAGCGAGGACGTCTGCGAATACTACGAGCGCGGCCTGCTCGGGCCCGGGGCCCGCTACGACGTCGCGCCGCCGTACCTCAGCGCGCCGTGCGACCCGCTCACGCCGGACGGATTCGTCCCGATACCGTCGGCGCCCGGGCTCGGCTACGAAATCCGTTGGGACTACATCGAAGACCACCGGCTGCCGGACGTGGCGGTGGAACCCGTCGCGCCCCTGCACCCGAGATAGCGGCTAGTCGAACCTGATGAGCTGCCGGACGGCGATGCCGTCGGCCAGATTGTCCATCGCCTCGTTGATCTGATCCAGCCGGATCGAGGACGACACCAGCGATTCCACCGGCAGCCGGCCCGCCTGCCAGAGCGCGACGAAGCGGGGGATGTCACGGCTGGGCACCGCCGAGCCCAGGTAACTGCCGATCAGGGAGCGGCCCTCGGCCACGAAACCTAACGGCGACAACGTGATTCGCGCGGCCGGCGGCGGCAGGCCGACAGTGATGGTGCGGCCGCCGGGCGCGGTCAGGTCGATGGCCGTCTCGAGCGCGGCGGGATGGCCGACGGCCTCGATGACCACGGCGGCCTTGACCCCCGCGTCCACCGCCTGCTGCGGCGTGTACGCCTCGTGCGCGCCCTGGGCGCGGGCGGCGGCCAGTTTGTCGGGTAACTGGTCGACGGCAACGACGCGCACGCCGTCATAGGTGAGCGCCGTGAGCACCGCAGCCATGCCGACGCCGCCGAGGCCGACGACGGCGACTGTCTGACCCGGCCTCGGATCGCCCACGTTGAGCACGGCGCCACCGCCGGTCAGCACCGCGCACCCCAGCAGCGCCGCGACCTCGGGCGGCACGTCGGGCGGCACCGGAACCACACTGGCGCGGTTGACGACGGCGTGCGTCGCGAAACCCGAAACGCCGAGGTGGTGGTGCACCGGGTGGCCGGCCTGGCTGAGCCGGATGTCGCCGCCCAGCAGCGTCCCGGCGGCGTTGGCCGCGCTCCCCGGCTCGCAGGGCGTCAGGCCCTCGGTCGCGCACGCCGCGCAATGACCACACCGCGGCAAGAACACCAGCACCACCCGCTGGCCGACGGCGAGGTCGGTGACGCCGTCACCGAGCTGCTCGACGATTCCGGCCGCCTCGTGCCCGAGCAGCATGGGCATGGGACGCACCCGGTTACCGTCGACCACCGACAGGTCGGAGTGACACACGCCCGCCGCCTCGATGCGGATCATCACCTCACCGCTGCCCGGCGGCTCCAGGTCGAGATCGACGACGCGGATCGGCCGGGACTCGGCGTACGGGCGGGCCAGTCCGGTCCAGCACGGCACCGCGAATCCGAACCATGTTGGAATACAACCATGGCTTCGGACCCCCCGGTCTCGCCGGCTCCGGCGGTGCCGCCGGCACCGGACGGGCTCACCAGCGACGACTTCCCGGTGCGGTGGCCGGTGGGCACCCGGTGGGCCGACAACGACATGTTCGGCCACCTCAACAACGCGGTGTACTACCAGTTGTTCGACACCGCGATCAACGCCTGGATCAACACCGGCGCCGGACTGGACCCGCTCACCACACCCGCCCTGGGCATCGTCGCCGAATCCGGCTGCCGGTACTTCTCGGAACTGCATTTCCCCGAGGCTCTGGTGGTGGGCGTGGCGGTGACCCGGTTGGGCCGCAGCAGCGTCACGTACCGGCTCGGCGTGTTCCGGCCGGTGCAGGCCGAGCAGGCGCAGCCCATCACCGCGCTGGGGCACTGGGTGCACGTCTACGTCGACCGGTCCAGTCGCAAGCCGGTTCCCATCCCCGACGACGTCCGCACGTTGCTGTCCACGGCGGTCGTGGACCGGTAGGCCGAGATCACCCGTCGCAGCGGCGTTTTCGCGTTCCCCCGCGGTCCGGGCCGCAGCGGCGGAGCGGACCCGCGGCCCCGGCTATGCTTCGCCAATGCCAGTTATGAGCAAGACCGTCGAGGTCCGCGCCGACGCCGCCAGGATCATGGGCATCGTCGCCGACTTCGAGGCCTACCCGCAGTGGAACGAGGAGATCAAGGGCCTGTGGGTGCTCGCCCGCTACGACGACGGGCGCCCCAGCCAGCTGCGGCTCGACACCGACTACCAAGGCATGCAAGGCATGTTCATCCAGGCCGTGTATTACCCGGGGGAAAACCAGATCCAGACCGTGCTGCAGCAGGGCGACCTCTTCACCAAGCAGGAACAGCTGTTCAGCGTGGTGGAGCTGGGCGAGTCGAGCCTGCTGACCGTGGATCTGGACGTCGAGACCTCGATGCCGGTGCCCGCGCCGATGGTCAAGCAGCTCCTCAACAACGTCCTGGACCACCTGGCCGAGAAGCTCAAGCAGCGCGCCGAACAGCTGGCCACCGGCTAGGTCCGATGGCGGCGACCCGCTTCGCCCGGCTTCGGCGCGCTCGCGATCGCCGCTGGGTCCGATGGCGGCGGCCCGCTTCGCCCGGCTTCGCCGCGCTCGCGATCGCCGTTAGGGACCGGTGCGGTCCCGCATCTCGATCAGCCGCGCCGCGGCGTCGGTGAACTGCCAGACGGTGTGCTCGATCACCGCCGCCGCATCCCGCCGGCGCAGCGCGGCGATCAGCTGCCGGTGATTCTCGACGGCGGCCGCGCCCCACTGCTGATCGGCGGCGTACACCAGCACCGGCATGTAGCGCGCGGCGTTGAGCAGGAACCAGGCCAGCTTGATGCGGCCGCTCGCCTGATTGAAGACCCGGTGGAACGCGAACTCAATGCCCGCGATGGTCTCCGCGTCACTGGACCCGACGGCCGCGGCGAGCGCCTCGTTGATGCGCTCGAGCTCGTTGATGTCGGCGTCGGTGATGTGGTCGGTGGCGGCGGCCGCCAGCTCCCTGGCGATGGTGGCCTGCAGCCAGAAGATGTCCTCGATGTCTTGGCGCGTCAGCGGCAGCACGACGTGGCCGCGGTGCGGTTCGAGTTGCACCATGCCCTCGCCGCGCAGCTTCAGCAGCGCCTCGCGCACCGGTGTGACGCTGACGCCGAGCTCGGCCGCGGTCTCGTCCAGCCGGATGAACGTGCCCGGCCGCAGGGTCCCGGACATGATCGCCGCCCGCAGGTGGCCCGCGACCTCGTCGGACAACTGCGCCCGGCGCAGCGGCCGTCGGCTCCTCAGTCGCGTGGATATCGGTGCGTTCACGGGGGCTGCCAGGGCTTTCGGGGGCTTCGGGGAGGTTGGTCTGAAACTTTTGTCGGGGCTTGTCAGCAGGGCCTCAAGGCCATAATGTGACCCACACAACACCATGTTTTATCAAATATCAACCTGGCGCAAGCGGTGCTCGAGTGAAGGGAAAGGGCTGAGTTGACCGCGCAATTGGCGAGCCATCTGGCACAGGGAACCGAACAGCCGTATCTGGCCCGGCGACAGAACTGGGTGACCCAGCTCGAGCGGCACGCCCTGATGCAGCCCGGCGCGACGGCGTTGCGGTTCCTCGGGAAGACCGTGACGTGGGGGGAGTTGCGGGACCGGGTGTCGGCGCTGGCCGATGCGCTGAGCCGTCGGGGAGTCGGCTTCGGCGATCGGGTGATGGTGCTGATGCTCAACCGCACCGAATTCGTCGAGTCGGTGCTGGCGGTCAACATGCTCGGCGGCATCGCCGTTCCGCTGAACTTCCGGCTCACCGCCGCCGAAATCGCGTTCCTGGTTCAGGACTGCGAAGCGCGCGTGATGATCACCGAATCGGTGCTCGCCCCGGTGGCGACCGGGGTCCGCGACGTCGAGCCCCTGCTGGGCACGATCGTCGTGGCCGGCGGCTCGACCGACGACAGCGTGCTGGGCTACGAAGACTTGATCAACGAGCCCGGGCCCTCGCACCAGCCCGTCGACATCCCCAACGATTCGCCGGCGCTGATCATGTACACGTCGGGCACCACCGGCCGCCCGAAGGGTGCCGTGCTGACCCACACCAACCTGACCGGCCAGACCATGACGGGGCTGTACACCAACGGCGCCGACCTCAACAGCGACGTCGGGTTCATCGGGGTCCCGTTCTTTCACATCGCCGGCATCGGCAACATGCTGACCGGCATGCTGCTCGGCACGCCGACGGTGATCTACCCGCTCGGAGCGTTCGAGCCGGGACAATTGCTCGACGTGCTGGCCGAAGAGAAGGTCACCGGGCTCTTCCTGGTGCCCGCACAGTGGCAGGCGGTCTGCGCCGAGCAGCGGGCGCGTCCGCGCGACCTGAGATTGCGGGTGATCTCGTGGGGGGCCGCGCCGGCGCCCGACGCGCTGCTGCGCGAGATGTCGGCGACGTTCCCCGGAGCTCAGATCCTCGCCGCGTTCGGCCAGACCGAGATGTCGCCGGTCACCTGCATGCTGCTGGGCGAGGACGCGATCCGCAAACGCGGATCGGTCGGCAAGGTTATTCCGACCGTGGCCGCCCGCGTGGTCGACGAAAACATGAACGACGTACCCATCGGCGAGGTCGGCGAAATCGTTTACCGCGCACCGACTTTGATGAGTGGCTACTGGAACAACCCGGAGGCCACCGCGGAGGCGTTCGCGGGCGGCTGGTTCCATTCCGGGGACCTGGTCCGGATGGACTCCGACGGCTACGTCTGGGTGGTGGACCGCAAGAAGGACATGATCATCTCGGGCGGTGAGAACATCTACTGCGCCGAGGTGGAAAACGTGCTGGCCAGCCATCCGGGCATCGTCGAAGTCGCGGTGATCGGGCGTTCCCACGACAAGTGGGGTGAGGTGCCGATCGCGGTCGCGGCCGTCGCCGGCGACTCGCTGTTGCTCGACGAGCTGGAGGAATTCCTGACCGAGCGGCTGGCGCGGTACAAGCATCCCAAGGCGCTCGAGATCGTGGATGCGCTGCCGCGCAACCCGGCCGGTAAGGTGCTCAAGACTGAGCTACGCATTCGCTACGGGTCCGCAAATATCGGCGAAAGTCGTTCCACCGCAAGAGATTTAAATGCCAGAGAGGAAAGCTGACGGAAACTGTAACGTTTGCCCGTTGTTGACGAAGGGTTAATTGTGCTGATGCAGTTCACACGTGCTTGGCCATCGGGTACATTCCTGTGGTCTCCGTTACTACTTGCCAGTAGGGAGCCGATGGTCACACACGTTGGATTGAGGCGGAGCGGGGGCACCACCTCGACCGCGAAGCGGCGAGGGGGCGAGGCGTGCGACACGATCCGCCGTGGCGCCGTGAGGCGCGCGGTACCAGCTGGAGGGGGCAGCGGTGACTTCAACGTCGGCTAGTCGGCAGGGCCCCTATTTGGTGGGGTACTTGCGCGACCAGCTGCAGACGCCGCTGACGGTCATCGGCGGGTTTTTCCGGATGTGCGTGCTGACCGGAAGGGCGTTGTTCCGCTGGCCGTTCCAGTGGCGCGAGTTCGTCCTGCAGTGCTGGTTCATCATGCGGGTGGCGTTCCTGCCGACCATCATGGTGTCGATCCCGCTGACCGTCTTGCTGATCTTCACGCTCAACGTGCTGCTGGCGCAGTTCGGCGCCGCCGACCTGTCGGGGGCGGGCGCGGCGATCGGCGCCGTCACCCAGCTCGGCCCGCTCACCACGGTGCTGGTGGTGGCCGGCGCCGGTTCGACGGCGATCTGCGCCGACCTCGGTGCGCGCACCATCCGCGAGGAGATCGACGCGATGGAGGTGCTCGGCATCGACCCCATCCACCGGCTGGTGGTGCCCCGGGTGATCGCCGCGACCCTGGTCGCCACCTTGCTCAACGGCCTGGTGATCACCGTCGGCCTGGTCGGCGGCTACCTGTTCGGCGTCTATCTGCAGAACGTCTCCGGTGGCGCCTACCTGGCCACCCTGACCACGATCACCGGCCTGCCGGAGGTGGTCATCGCGACCGTCAAGGCCGCGACGTTCGGTCTGATCGCCGGGCTGGTCGGCTGCTACCGCGGCCTGACGGTGCGCGGCGGGTCCAAGGGCCTGGGCACCGCAGTCAACGAGACCGTCGTGCTCTGCGTCGTCGCGCTGTATGCGGTCAACGTGGTGCTGACGACCATCGGCGTGCGATTCGGAACGGGCCACTGACATGTCGACCGCTGCCGTATTACGCTCCCGCTTCCCGCGGGCGGTGGAAAACCTCAACCGCTACGGCGGCGCCGCGGGCCGCGGGCTCGACGACATCGGCCAGATGGCCTGGTTCGGGGTGCAGGCCCTCGGGCACGTCCCGCACGCGCTGCGCAACTACCGCAAGGAGACGTTGCGGCTGATCGCCCAGATCGGCATGGGCACCGGCGCGATGGCCGTCATCGGCGGCACGGTCGCGATCGTCGGCTTCGTCACCCTGTCGGGTAGCTCCCTGGTGGCCATCCAGGGCTTCGCCTCGCTGGGCAACATCGGCGTCGAGGCGTTCACCGGATTCTTCGCCGCGCTGATCAACGTGCGCATCGCCGCCCCGGTCGTCACCGGCATCGCGATGGCCGCCACCGTCGGGGCGGGCGCCACGGCGGAGTTGGGCGCCATGCGCATCAGCGAAGAGATCGACGCCCTGGAAGTCATGGGCATCAAGTCGATTTCGTTCCTGGCGACCACCCGGATCATGGCCGGCCTGGTGGTCATCATTCCGCTCTACGCGCTGGCCATGATCATGTCGTTCCTGTCCCCGCAGATCACCACCACGGTGCTCTATGGGCAGTCCAACGGCACCTATGAGCACTACTTCCGGACGTTCCTGCGTCCCGACGACGTGTTCTGGTCCTTCCTGGAAGCCATCATCATCACGGCGGTCGTTATGATCACCCACTGCTTCTACGGCTACAACGCCGGCGGCGGGCCCGTCGGTGTCGGCGAGGCCGTCGGCCGGTCGATGCGTTTCTCGCTGGTATCGGTTCAGGTCGTTGTTCTGGCTGCCGCGTTGGCGCTCTACGGCGTCAACCCCAACTTCGCGCTCACGGTGTAGCCGCCATGACGTCGCCGGTGAAGGTCAACCCGCCCCGCAAGCCGCCGTACAAGCTGGCGGGCGCCGCGGCGCTGGTCATCGCGCTGGTGGCGCTGGCCCTGGTCTACGGGCAGTTCCGCGGCGACTTCACCCCGAAGACCAAGCTGACGATGCTGGCGTCGCGGGCGGGGCTGGTGATGGATCCGGGCTCGAAGGTCACCTACAACGGGGTGGAGATCGGCCGGGTGGGCAACATCTCCGAGACCCTGCGCGACGGCAAGCCGGCCGCCAAGTTCACGCTGGAGGTCTATCCGCGGTACCTGTCGCTGATCCCGGCCAACGTGAACGCCGACATCAAGGCCACCACGGTGTTCGGCGGCAAGTACGTGTCCCTGACGACGCCGCAACACCCCTCCCCGCAGAGGCTCAACCCGCACACCGTGATCGACGCGCGGTCGGTGACCACCGAGATCAACACGCTGTTCCAGACGGTCACCTCGATCGCGGAGAAGGTGGATCCGGTCAAGCTGAACCTGACGCTGAGCGCGGCCGCCCAGGCGCTGACCGGGCTGGGCGACAAATTCGGGCAGTCGGTGGTCAACGCCAACGCGGTCCTCGATGACGTCAACCCGCAGATGCCGCAGGCGCGTCGCGACATTCAACTGCTGGCGGGCCTGGGTGACACCTACGCCGACGCCGCGCCCGACCTGCTGGACTTCCTGAACAACGCGGTGATCACCGCGCGCACCGTCAATGCCCAGCAGAAGGATCTGGACCAGGCGCTGTTGTCGGCGGCCGGGTTCGGCAACACCGGCGCCGACATCTTCAACCGCGGTGGCCCGTACCTGGCGCGCGGCGCGCAAGACCTGGTGCCCAGCGCGCAGCTGCTGGACACCTACAGCCCCGAGCTCTTCTGCACGCTGCGCAACTACCACGACATCGAGCCGAAGGCCTCCTCCTTCCTGGGCGGCAACGGATACTCGCTGAATGCCCACACCGAGGCGCTGTCCGGGTTGGGGTTGCTGGCCAACCCCGTGTCGGCGGTGGTCACCCTGGCCAGCCTGGTCGGTGGCCTGGCGGGGGTCGTCGGCGGCGCGCCGAACCCGTATACCTACCCGGAGAACCTGCCGCGGGTGAACGCCCGTGGCGGCCCGGGGGGCGCGCCGGGGTGCTGGCAGCAGATCACCCACGACCTGTGGCCCGCACCGGAGCTGGTGATGGACACCGGCAACAGCCTCGCGCCGTACAACCACCTCGACACCGGGTCCCCGTACGCCATCGAGTACGTCTGGGGCCGCCAAGTAGGGGATAACACGATCAACCCATGAAAATCACCGGAACCATCGTCAGGCTCAGCATCTTCTCGTTGGTGCTGCTGATCTTCACCGTGATGATCGTCGTCGTGTTCGGTCAGATGCGTTTTGACCGCACGAACGGATACTCGGCGGAGTTCACCAATGTGAGCGGGCTGCGGGCCGGCCAATTCGTCCGCGCGTCCGGCGTGGAGATCGGCAAGGTCAGTTCGGTCAAGGTGGTCGACGGCGGCAAGCGGGCGCGGGTGGAGTTCAACGTCGACCGCTCGGTGCCGCTGTACCAGTCGACGACCGCCCAGATCCGCTACCTCGATCTGATCGGCAACCGCTACCTGGAGCTCAAGCGCGGCGAGGGCGAGGGCGCCGAGCGGGTGCTGCCGCCGGGCGGCTTCATCCCGGCGTCGCACACCTCGCCTGCGCTGGACCT
This sequence comes from Mycobacterium europaeum, assembly GCF_034555895.2. NCBI lineage: Bacteria > Bacillati > Actinomycetota > Actinomycetes > Mycobacteriales > Mycobacteriaceae > Mycobacterium > Mycobacterium europaeum. Next base: position 4,469,871 of record NZ_CP157315.1, on the reverse strand, counting down.
GGACGCCCTGATCGGTGGGTTCAAACCGCTGTTCCGGGCGCTGGACCCGCAGAAGGTGAACACCATCGCCACGTCCCTGATCACCGTGTTCCAGGGACAGGGCGGCACGATCAACGACATCCTCGACCAGACCGCGCAGCTGACCAACCAGATTGGTGAGCGCGACCAGGCCATCGGCGAGGTCATCAAGAACCTGAACATCGTGCTGGACACCACGGTGCGCCACCGCCAGCAGTTCGACCAGACGGTCAACAACCTCGAGGTGCTCATCACGGGGCTGAAGGACCACGGCGACCAGCTGGCCGGCGGCACCGCGCACATCAGCAACGCCGCCGGGACGGTCGCCGACCTGCTCGCCGAGGACCGCGGCCTGCTGCACAAGACGCTCAACTACCTGGACGCGATCCAGCAGCCGCTCATCGACCAGCGCGACGGGCTCGACGACTACCTCAAGAGGGTGCCCACCGCGTTGAACATGATCGGCCGCGCCATCGGCTCCTACGGCGACTTCGTGAACTTCTACGCCTGCGACATCACGCTCAAGATCAACGGCCTGCAGGCCGGCGGCCCGGTCCGCACGGTCCGGCTGTTCCAGCAGCCGACGGGTAGGTGCACCCCGCAATGAGAACACTGGAACCACCCAACCGGGTTCGCATCGGCCTCATGGGCATCCTGGTGACGCTGCTCGTCATCGGCGTGGGGCAGAGCTTCACCAGCGTCCCGATGATCTTCGCCAAGCCCAGCTACTACGGGCAGTTCACCGACACCGGGGGCATCAACTCCGGTGACAAGGTGCGCATCGCCGGCGTCGACGTCGGCAAGGTCGAAGGTCTGGAGATCGACGGCGACCACATTCGGCTGAAGTTCTCGATCGGCACCGCCACCATCGGCACCGAGAGCCGGCTGGCGATCAAGACCGACACCATCCTCGGCAAGAAGATCCTGGACGTCGAGGCCCGGGGCGCCCAGCCGCTGCGGCCCGGCGCCACCCTGCCGATCGGGCAGAGCACGACGCCTTACCAGATCTACGACGCGTTCTTCGACGTCACCAAGGCCGCGCAGGGCTGGAACATCGACACGGTCAAGGAATCGCTGCACGTGCTGTCGCAGACCATCGACCAGACCTACCCCCACCTGAGTGCGGCGCTCGACGGCGTGGCCAAGTTCTCCGACACCATCGGCAAGCGCGACGAGCAGGTCAAGCATCTGCTCGCCCAGGCCAACCAGGTGGCCAGCGTGCTGGGCGACCGCAGTGAGCAGGTGGACCGGCTGCTGGTCAACACCAAGACGCTGCTGGCCGCCTTCAACGAGCGCGGCCAGGCCATCAACGCGCTGCTGGCCAACGTCGCCGCCTTCTCCGAGCAGGTCAAGGGTTTCATCAACGACAACCCCAACCTCAACCACGTGCTCGAGCAACTGCGCACCGTCAGCGACATCCTGAAGGCACGCAAAGACGACGTCGCCGCGGGGCTGAGCGAGGTCGGCAAGTTCCTGCCGTCGTTGAACGAGTCCATCGCGTCGGGGCCGTTCTTCAAGGTGGTCCTGCACAACCTCGCGCTGTACCAGATCATTCAGCCGTGGGTCGACGCCGCGTTCAAGAAGCGCGGGATCGACCCGGAGAACTTCTGGCGTAGCGCCGGGCTGCCCGAATTCCGGTGGCCCGACCCGAACGGCACCCGGTTCCCCAACGGCGCGCCGCCGCCGGCGCCGCCGGTGCTCGAGGGCACGCCGGAGCACCCGGGGCCGGCCGTCCCGCCGGGATCGCCCTGCTCGTACACCCCGGCCAACCCGGGCGGCAACGTCACCGTCGGCGACGAGGGTCTGCCGCGGCCGTGGAATCCGCTGCCCTGCGCGGGCGGGGGTATCGGTCCGTTCGGCGGTTCGGGCTTCCCGGCGCCGGTCGACGTGATGACCTCGCCGCCGAACCCGGGCGGCCTGCCGCCGACGCCGGGCATCCCGATCGCGGGACGGCCGGGCGACCCGCCGCCGAACGTTCCGGGGACCCCCGTCCCGCTGCCGGCGCAGGCACCGCCGGGTGCGCGCACCGAGAACCTGGCGCCGGCCGGACCGACGCCACCGCCGTCGACGTTCGCGCCCGGTTTCCCGCCGGGGCCGGCGGCACCACCCGGGCCCGGCGAACAGTTGCCGGCGCCCTTCATCAACCCCGGCGGATCGGGAGGCAGCGGCGCGGCCGGGGGAGGTAGCCAGAATTGAGCACCGCCTTTGACATCCGGAACATCCGGCTACCGAAGCTGACGCGGGCGACCGTGATCCTCGGCTCGCTGGTGATCGTGCTTGCCCTCGTCGTCGGGTTCGTCGGGTGGCGGCTCTACCAGAAGCTGACCACCAACACGGTGGTGGCCTATTTCCCGGCGGCCAACGCGCTGTACCCGGGCGACAAGGTCCAGATCATGGGAATGCGGGTAGGCGCGATCGACAAGATCGAGCCGGCCGGCGACAAGATGAAGGTCACCTTCCACTACGAGAACAAGTACCGGGTGCCGGCGAACGCCAACGCGGTCATCCTCAACCCGACGCTGGTGGCCTCGCGCACCATCCAGTTGGAGCCGCCCTACAAGGGCGGCCCGGTGCTGGCCGACAACGCGGTGATCCCCGAGGAGCGCACGCAAGTCCCGGTGGAATGGGACCAGCTGCGCAACAGCATCACCAACATCATCTCCAAGCTGGGGCCGACGCCGGAGCAGCCGACCGGACCGTTCGGTGAGGTCATCGAGTCCTATGCCAACGGGCTGGCCGGCAAGGGCAAGGAGATCAACACCACGCTGAGCAACCTGTCGCAGGCGCTGACGGCGCTCAACGAGGGCCGCGGCGACTTCTTCGCCGTGGTGAAAAGCCTGGCGCTGTTCGTCAACGCGCTGCACAAGGACGACCAGCAGTTCGTCGCGCTGAACCAGAACCTGGCGGAGTTCACTACGCGGCTGGCGCACAACGACACGGACCTCTCGAACGCGATCGAGCAGTTCGACGGCCTGTTGTCCACGGTGCGCCCGTTCCTGAACAAGAACCGCGAGGTGCTGACCTACGACATCAACAACCTGGCGACCGTGACGAACACGATCCTGCAGCCCGACCCGCTCAACGGGCTGGAGACCGCGTTGCACGTGCTGCCGACGGCCGCGGCCAACATCAACCAGATCTATCACCCGTCGCACGGATCGGTGGTCGCCATCCCGGCGATCACGAACTTCGCCAACCCGATGCAGTTCATCTGCAGCTCGATCCAGGCGGGCAGCCGGCTCGGGTATCAGGAGTCCGCCGAACTGTGCGCGCAGTACCTGGCGCCGATCCTCGACGCGATCAAGTTCAACTACCTGCCGTTCGGCGCGAACCTGTTCAGCACCGCGGAGACCCTGCCCAAGGAAGTGGCCTATTCGGAAGACCGGCTGCACCCGCCGAACGGATACAAGGACACCACCGTGCCGGGCATCTGGGTCCCGGACACCCCGACGTCGCACCGCAACACGCAGCCCGGCTGGATCGTGGCGCCCGGGATGCAGGGGCAGCAGGTGGGGCCGATCACCGCGGGCCTGATGACGCCGGACTCGCTGGCCGAACTCATGGGAGGCCCCAACATCGCGCCCGTCCAGTCGAACCTGCAGACCCCGCCGGGGCCGCCCAACGCCTACGACGAGAACCCGATCGTGCCGCCCATCGGCCTGAACGCGCCGGTGCCGATCCAGCCGCCGCCGCCGGGACCCGACGTGGCCCCCGGCCCGGTGGCCCCGACGCCGGCGCCGGTCGCGGCGCCCGCACCCAACGCGGGCGGGCCCGCGGTGCCGACTGACTTCGGGGGTGGCCAGTGAGGAGCAAGCCGAACCGACGGCCAGTGATGTTGTTGAGGCTGGCCCGCCGTCGGACCTGGCAGGCGCTGGTGCTGCTGGTGGCGGCGCTGGTGTTGAGTTCGTGTGGCTGGCGCGGGATCTCCAACGTCGCGATCCCGGGTGGCCCGGGCAGCGGCTCGGGCGCCATGACGATCTACGTGCAGGTGCCCGACACGCTGGCGATCAACGGCAACAGCAAGGTGATGGTGGCCGACGTGTTCGTCGGATCCATCAAGAAGATCGAGCTGAAGAACTGGATCGCCACGCTGACACTGGGCGTCGACAAGAGCGTCAAGCTGCCGAAGAACGCCACCGCCAAGATCGGCCAGACCTCGCTGCTGGGTTCCCAGCACGTCGAGCTCGCCGCGCCGCCCAACCCCTCGCAGCAGCTGCTCAAGAACGGCGACACCATCCCGCTGAAGAATTCCTCGGCGTACCCGACCACCGAGCAGACCCTGGCGAGCCTGTCGCTGATCCTGCGTGGCGGCGGCATCCCCAACCTGGAGGTGCTGCAGAACGAGGTCTACAACATCTTCAACGGCCGCGGCGAGGCGATCCGCTCCTTCCTGGGCAAGCTGGACACCTTCACCAGTCAGCTCAACGAGCAACGCGACGACATCACCCACGCGATCGACTCGACCAACCGGCTGCTGGGTTACGTCGGCAACCGGGCCGACGTCCTCGACCGGGTGCTCACCGACATCCCGCCGCTGATCAAGCATTTCGCCGACACCAAGAACCTGCTGATCAACGCCGTCGACGCGGTGGGCCGGCTCAGCCAGGCCGCCAACCAGTATCTGTCGGAAGCCCGTGGGCCGCTGCACACCGACCTGCAGGCGCTGCAATGCCCGCTCAAAGAGCTGGGTCGCGCCTCGCCGTACCTGGTCGGTGCGCTCAAGCTGATCCTCACGCAGCCGTTCGACATCGACACGGTGCCGAAGATCTTCCGCGGCGACTACATCAACATCTCGCTGACGCTCGACGTGACCTACAGCTCGGTGGACAACGCGTTCCTCACCGGCACCGGGTTGTCGGGGGCGCTGCGCGCGCTCGAGCAGTCGTTCGGGCGCGACCCCGAGACGATGATCCCCGACGTCCGCTACACGCCGAACCCGAATGACGCGCCCGGTGGACCGCTGGTTGAGAGGGGGGACAGGAATTGCTGACTCCTTTCATCAGACGCCAGCTGATCGCGTTCGGGATCCTCACGGTCATCTCGCTGCTCGTGCTCGGGGTGTACTACCTGCAGATCCCGAGCCTGGTGGGCGTCGGCCGGTACACGCTGAAGGCCGAGCTGCCGGCGTCGGGTGGGCTGTATCCGACGGCGAACGTGACCTATCGCGGTGTCACCATCGGCAAGGTCACCGACGTCGAGCCGACCGAGCGCGGCGCCGAGGCGACGATGAGCCTCGACAGCCGCTACAAGATCCCGATCGACGCGACGGCCAACGTGCACTCGGTGTCGGCCGTCGGTGAGCAGTACCTGGACCTGGAGTCGACCGGGAACCCGGGGAAGTTCTTGTCGGACGGCCAGACGATCACCAGGGGCACGGTGCCGGCCGAGATCGGCCCGGCGCTGGACACCGCCAACCGCGGGCTGGCCGTGTTGCCCAAGGACAAGATCGCCCAATTGCTCGACGAGACCGCGCAATCCGTGGGCGGCCTGGGGCCCGCGCTGCAGCGGCTGGTGGACTCCACCCAGGCGATCGTGGGTGACTTCAAGACCAACATCACCGACGTCAACGACATCATCCAGAACTCGGGACCGATCCTGGACAGCCAGGTCAAGTCCGGCGATGCCATCGAGCGCTGGGCGCGCAACCTGAACCGGCTGGGCAGGCAGTCCGCCCAGCAGGACCAGCACGTGAAAAGCGTGCTGCGGCAGGCGGCGCCGACGGCAGACCAGGTCAACGAGGTGTTCAACGACGTGCGGGATTCGTTGCCGCAGACGCTGGCCAACCTCGAGGTGGTGTTCGATCTGCTCAAGCGCTACCACACCGGCGTCGAGCAGGTGCTGGTGTTCCTGCCGCAGGGTGCGTCGATCGCCCAGACGGTGGCGGCGCCGTTCCCGAACATGGCCGCGCTGGACCTGGCGTTGTCGATCAACCAGCCGCCGCCGTGCCTGACCGGCTTCATCCCGGCATCGGAGTGGCGGTCCCCGGCCGACACCAGCATTCAGCCGTTGCCGTCGGGCACCTACTGCAAGATTCCGATGGACACCCCGGCCAACAGTGTGCGCGGGTCCCGCAACATCCCGTGTACGGACATCCCGGACAAGCGGGCGGCCACCCCACGGGAGTGCCGCGACCCCAAGCCGTACGTTCCGGCGGGAACCAACCCCTGGTACGGCGACCCCAACCAGATCGTGAGCTGCCCCGCGCCCGCGGCCCGCTGTGACCAGCCGGTGAAGCCGGGCCAGGTCATCCCGGCGCCGTCGATCGACACCGGCCTGAACCCGGCCCCCTCGGACCGGGTGGCCGGTACCCCTCCGCCGACCAGCGACCCGTTGTCGCGGCCGGGGTCGGGTACGGTGCAGTGCAACGGCCAGCAGCCCAACCCGTGTGTCTACACGCCCGGCGGGCCTCCGGTGGCGACCTACAGCCCCCAAAGCGGTGAACTGGTAGGGCCAGACGGGGTTAAATACTCTGTCGAAAACTCGGCCAGAACAGGAGACGACGGATGGAAGGAGATGCTGGCACCAGCCGGCTGAACCCCCCACCGATGCCGAAGTTTCGTCGTCTGCGCGGACGGCGTCCGAAGAACCAGGACCCGGCGCTCGCCGCCGACCCGACCAATCCCGACGTGGCGGCCGACGAACCGACCGATCCGGAGGCAACCGAGCCGACCGGTTCCGGGGTGACGGCGGACGAGCCCACGGACGCCGAGACGACGGCCGCGCCCGCGGAGGAGCCGTCGCAGCCCGGGGACGCGGCCGCGGAGGAGACCGGTCCCGAGGCCGCCGCCGGAGAACCGGCGGAATCCGGGGCCGGACCCGGTGAGGTCGTACGTCGCCCGTCGCGGATGGGCCGGGGCTGGCTGGCCGGCATCGCCGCTGCCCTCGTGCTCTGCGCCGCGGCCGCCGGCGCGGGCGGCTACTTCGCGTTGCGCTACCACCACGAAAGCCAGGCGATCGCCCGCAACGACGCCGCGGCCCTCAAGGCCGCCGTCGACTGCGTCTCGGCGACCCAGGCCCCCGACACCAACGCGATGGCGGCGAGCGAGCAGAAGATCATCGACTGCGGCACCGACGCGTTCCGCTCCCAGGCGCTGCTCTACACCAGCATGCTGGTTCAGGCGTATCAGGCGGCCAACGTCCATGTCCAGGTGTCCGACATGCGGGCGGCGGTCGAACGCAACAACCCCGACGGTTCCGTGGATGTGCTGGTGGCGGTGCGCGTCAAGGTCGCCAACGATCAGACGCAGAACGAAACCGGGTACCGCCTGCGGGTGAAAATGGCGCTGGCCGAAGGGCAATACAAGATAGCCAAGCTCGACCAGGTGACGAAGTGACGGTGGTGGTCGAGAAGCCACCGGCCACGGCCGCCCAGGAGCTCGCGCGGAACCCCTTGGTGCCCTGGCATGTTCGGGCCGGTGCGCTGGCCGTCGACGTGTTGCCGGGTGCCGCGGTGGTGGTGACGATGGCGCTGGTCGGTTTCACCGTCCCGGCCCAGGGCGTGTGGTGGTGGCTGTGCGTCTCGGTAGGTGGCGCGGCCATCCTGCTGGTGTTGGTGAACCGGTCGCTGCTTCCGGCGGTCACCGGCTGGAGCGTGGGGCGGGCCCTCTTCGGCGTCACGGTGGCGCGCCGCGACGGTGCGCCGATCGGACCGTGGGCGCTGCTGCTGCGCGACCTGGCACACCTGCTCGACACCGTATCGGTGGTGGGATGGCTTTGGCCGCTATGGGATTCCGGGCGTCGCACCTTCGCCGACATGCTGCTGCGCACCGAGGTCCGGCGTCGGGACACGGCCGAGCCGGCCTTCGCCGTGCGACGGTGGACGGCCGCGGTGGTGCTGGGCGGGGCCGCGCTGTGCGTCGCCGGTGCGGCGATGAGCTATGGGGCGGTGTTCGCCCCGGATCGGGCCACCGACCGCACCCGGGCCCAGCTCGACATCCAGGGGCCCAAGATCGTTGCGCAGATGCTGACCTACGACCCCAAGTCGCTGCACGACGACTTCGCCCGCGCCCTGTCGCTGGCGACCGACAAGTACCGCAAGCAGCTGGCCGCCCAACAGGACATGGTGCAGAAGGGCACCCCGGTCATCAACGAGTACTGGGTGACCGACCACGCGATCCAGGCGGCGGCCCCGGATCGGGCGACGATGCTGATGTTCATGCAGGGGCGGCGCGGCGCCGCGCCCGACGAACGCTACATCTCCGCCACCGTCCGGGTGACCTTCACCAGGGACGGCGGCGGGCGTTGGCTCGTCGACGACCTCACCGTGCTCACCAAGCCCAAACCGCCCGGGGGCGAAAAGTGAGCCCCCGCCGCAAGTTCGCACCGGGGGAGGAACCGCTGCTGGTCCCGAGCCCGGTGCCGCCGGGACGGCCATGGGGCCTGCCCGTGGCCAGCGCCGTCGCCGCGGTGCTGATGGCGGCCGCGATCACGGTGTGCAGCCTGATGCTTGGCAACCATGAATCCCGCGAGCGCGCCGCGTCGAAGGACCGCGAGGTGCTCAGCTACGTGACCGGGTTCATGACGCAGTTCACCTCGATCGACCCGTTCCATGCCAATGACTATGTGACCCGGGTCCTCGCCCAGGCGACGGGCGACTTCGCCAAGGAGTACCGCGACAAGGCGAACGAGATCTTGCTGCAGGTGGCCCGGGCCGAACCGGCCACCGGCACCGTCCTGGACGCCGGGGTCGAGCGATGGAACGACGACGGCAGCGCCACCGTCATCGTCGCCACCGCGGTCAGCTCCAAATCGCCGGACGGTAAACAAGCTTGGGAGAACGCCAACCGGTGGACGGCGACCGCCACGCAGGAAGGGAAGCAGTGGAAGATCAGCAACCTGCAGCAGGTGATCTAGCCGCCGACGAGACCGTCGCCGCCCCCGGGGTGGCGGCGCCCGAGGAGCGCGCGGAGTCGGCGGACGGCGACGAAGCCGCCCCTGCCGCAGAGGAATCCACGACCGACGAGGATTCCGCCGCCGACGCCCAACCCGCCGGCCGCGCGAAACGCAGATGGCTGGCCGGCAAGCGGCTGGCGATCACCGTCGTCGCGGCCGCGGTGCTGTTCGTCGGTTCGGCCGCGTTCGCCGGCGCGACGGTGCAGCCGTACCTGGCCGATCGTGCCGCCGCGGCAACCAAACTCAAGGCGGCGCGGACCGCGGCCGAGGCGATCACCACGCTGTGGACTTACACGCCCGAGAACATGGACACCCTCGCCGACCGCGCGTCGCGCTATCTCAGCGGGGACTTCGAGGCGCAGTACCGCAAGTTCGTCGACGCCATCGTGGCGCCCAACAAGCAGGCCAAGATCACCAACCACACCGACGTCACCGGCGCGGCGGTCGAATCGATCGACGACGCCAACGCCGTCGTCATCGTGTACACCAACACCACGTCCACCAGCCCATTGACCAAGAACGTGCCCTCGCTGAAGTACCTGTCCTACCGGCTGTTCCTCAAGCGCGCCAACAACCGGTGGCTGGTGACCAGGATGACGACCATCACGTCGCTGGATTTGACGCCGCACGTCTAGCGCGGACCGCGACGACCCATGGCCGTTACTTCGCCGGTGTCGGAGCGCTCGACGGTTGCGGCTCTGCTCTTGCTGACCTTCGCCACCGGCCTGGCGGACTCGATCAGCATCCTGGTGCTCGGGCACGTGTTCGTCGCCAACATGACGGGAAACGTCATCTTCCTTGGCTTTTGGCTGGCGCCGCGGACGAGCGTCGACCTGACCGCGGTCGTGGTGGCCCTGCCCACCTTCGTGTGCACCACGATCCTCAGCGGCCGCATGCGGCGGCATTTCGGCGACCGGACACGGCCGTGGATCACCACCGTATTGGCAACGGAGACCGCTCTTTTGGTGGTGCTGGCGGCGCTTGCCGGCACGGGCGCCCTGCGGTATCACGACAACACCAAGCTGATCATGATCGGCATTCTCGCGGTCACGTTCGGCCTGCAGCACTCGAGCGCCCGCCAGTTCGGTATCCAGGAACTGTCCACCACGGTCCTGACGTCGACGATCGTCAGCCTCGGTCTGGACAGCCGCCTGGCCGGCGGCACCGGTGACCGCCAGGCGCTGCGTCTCGGCGTCGTGGCGACGATGTGCGCCGGCGCCTTCCTGGGCGCGACCATGTCGCGATTCGTCGTCGCACCGGTCTTCGCGGTCACGGCGGCCGTGGTGGCGGCCAGCCTGCTGATCTTCCGCTTCGGGCCCGGCTAGTTGAAGGCCAGCCAGCTGGGCAGCGCCCGTTCGTGCGAATCGCAGAGCACCTGCCGCGTGTCGCACGATCCGCGCGGCGAACCCGCACCGGCCCACATGCCGCCGGTGTCGCGGCGCAACACGATGGCCGACGACCCGCCGCCGTCGAGCAGGACGGCGTTGTCGCTGCCCAGGCCGCGGAACAGGTCCTGCATGTTGTCCGGCGTGTAGCTGCCGCCCTCGAAGACGTACATCTCGTCTTTCGGCCTCGAGTACGCCAACGCCGTTCGCGCGGCGCTGGGTCCGCCGTCGTGCAGCTGTCCCGTCTGGCCGGGCGCCAGCAGCCCGATCCCGGACACCGCGACGAACCGCTCGTTCTTGTTCAGCAGGTCGGTGACCACGGGAGTGGCGGAGTCGTAGTCGTTCTTGGTCCGGGGCCACACCACGTACGGCGCCCCGCCGGACGGCAGGATCATCGTCGTCAGGGCGCTCCAGCTTTCGCCGCCGCCCGAGAGGCCCTGCTTGCCGGGGTAGGCGACGGTGCCGGTGACGGCCTGGTTGGCGCGGCCCTGGCCGTGGGTGTTGTCCACGAAGGCGCCCAACGGTGAGCTGCAGCCGGTCTGGCGCCACGAGCCGCCCTTCTGCCCGCGCACGTCGAAGAAGTTGGCGTTGATCGCGATCGTCGGCTGGCCCATCCGCTGCCACGCCTGCAGCGGTGTATAGAGCTCCGACGCCTGCCAGAGCCCCTCGCCGGTGCGGGCCGCGGGGTTGTTCTCGCAGCGGGCCTGATCGCCCTGGTGGGTGTCGACCAGCAGGTGCGGCGACAGCCGTCCCGCCGCGTTCTTGATGATCATCAGGTGGCCGCCGTTGTTCATCTCATACCAGCTGCCGCCGGCGTTGAGCATCGGCGCCGGGTGACCGGGCCCGAAGTTGTAGACCAGGTAGGAACCCTTGGTGGTGTTGATGGCGTTGGCCAGCAGGTCGCGGCCGTCGGCGGCGTGCGCCACGGGCTGTCCCGTGCTGTTCGCGAGGGCGACACACGCGACGAGGGCGGTGCAGCCGGAAACCAGCCGGCGCAAGCTGGCGCATCGGGTCAGCACGATCGCCCTTTCCACCCGGAGCTGGATGCAACATCAACATCATCAGCCACACCCGTCACACTGTCAATCTAGGTCACGGCCGGATGACGCTCGGGTGGCGTTCGAATTACGTTTGCTCGCTTGAGCTTTCGGGCTCGGGCTGCGGCGGCCGCTCGTGCTTGCCCTGGCGCGCCTGGTGTTGGGCTTGGTGTTCCGTGGCGATTGCCATCTCGACCGCGCCCGGGATCCGGTGGAAGCCCTTGCGGTCGTAGAGGTGGGTGACGACGCCGCCCAGGAGCAGCCCGATGACGAGGCCGACCGAGGTCATGATCAGCGCCTGCGATATCCCGGTGTCGGCGTGTCCCTTGAAGTACAGCAGCGACCGGGCGCCCAGGAAGACCTGGTGCATGGGCTCGAATTCGGCCAGCCAGCGGAAGAAGGCCGGGGTGGCCTCCAGCGGCACGGTGGCGCCGGCCGACGGCAGGCCCAGGATCACGAAGATCAGCATGCTGACCAGCAGCCCGCCGGTGCCCAGCACCGAGAGCAGCGAACAGGAGGTGATGCCCACCGCGGCGATCGCGAACACCCCGTAGGCCCAGAGCTGCCAGCCGAGATCGATGGGCATGCCGAGCCCGTGCGCGATTGCCAGATAGGCGGCCGAGGTGAGCAGCCCCAGCAGCACCATGATGGCCCACTTGAGCAGCAGCGTCTGGAAGCGCGAGATCTTGACCTGCTCGGCGAAGCGGTACACCGGCCCGAATTCGGCAGGTACGTAGCCGAGCAACGCGTCGACCAGGGTGCTGACCACGATGCTGCCGGTGAACCCCGCGAGCAGGAGCAGCAGCGCGTAGTAGAAGGCGGACAGCCCGTTGCCGGTCCCGTTGGGCAGCGGGTTGTACACCTTGGATTCGATCTCGATCGGAGAGGCGAGGCCCACCTCGGCGGCACCGGCCAGCGGGGCGCCGCCCGCCTGCTCCTCGACCTGTGCGATGAGCCGTTCGCCCACTTCGCCATCCGCCAGGCCCATCGCCATGGTCAGGGTCTGGCCGGCGATGCTGGAGCCGAGCGTGCCGGCCCGCGGATTGGTGGAGATCGTGATCACGGGCCGTTCCGCATGACTGGGCATCACCGCGCTCGTCCCCAGGTCGCGCAGTCTCGAGGAGAAGCTCGGCGGGATCAGCACCGAGCCGTACACGTGACCCGTGTCCAGTTGGTGCCTGGCCGCGTCGCGGGTGAGCACGCGGACGTCGTACTTCTCCTTGTCCAGGCCGTTGACCAACCGCCCCGTCAGCTCCGCGCCCGCCGGGCCGGCATCCTCGTTGACCACGGCGATGGGGAAGTGCCGCAGGTTGGTCATCGGGTTCAAGATGCCGCCGAGGTAGAGCGCGCACAACGCCGACATCAGGGCCAGCGTGATGACGAGCGGCGCCGCCCAGAACCGCACGGTGCGGACGGCCTTGATGTTCCGGTCGGGGTTGGGCGCCGCGTGCTGCGGCCGCGGTTGCGACATGCCGGCTCCTGTCTGTCACGCCCACTCTATGGGCTCGGCGCGCCCAGCTTCACGTCCATCTCCCAGACCAGCAGTTCCGACGGCCCCGTCCGCCGTCACCCGCAGGCCCTCGCACGCGACCGCGCCCCGGGCGACCCAGGGAGTTCTGGTGTACCAGTCGCCCCCGCAGGACCCAGGTCACGATCTCCATGTCCCGGTGCAGATGTGTGCCGAATCCCGTTCCGGGCGCGACGATGTCGTTGTTATCGACACGCGGGCGGCCATGTGCTCACTCTGATCGGGTGGTCAGGCCACCGTCGTGGCGAGCAGCGCCTGGGCATGCCGCAGCGCGGCGTCGAGTTCGGGCAGGGTCAGCCCGGGGGAGCGGCCCAGGTGGATCTCGATCTGGTACTCCGGCTGGCCATCACGGGCGAAAATCGGCAACACCACGAATTCGACTGCGGCCAAATTCTTTTCGATATCACGGGTGACCGACTGCAGCGTCACCATCGTCATCAGCGTGGTCAGCTGGCGGGTGACCTGGGCCGTTGGCTCCAGGGAAGCGAGCAGGTCGGTCAGGCGATGGTGCAGCGACTGATGGGTGTCGTCGAACCGCCAGGCACCGTACCCGCGGGCCCGGATGTCGGCGAGCACCCGCAGGTGTTCGGCGATCTGCGGCCGGGTCAGCCGCGGGGTCACCCGGTGCAGCCAGGCGTGGACGAATTCGTCGTCACGCCAGGCCATTGCGACCAGGCCGAACGGCGGGTCGATGGGGAAGCGCTGGCCGACGGCCCGTCCCCCGTCGGTGCCGTGACCGACCGCGTCCACGGTGGTCAGGTGCCGCCTGCCGATCTTCGACATCGAGCAGCCCGCGCCGAGCGTCGCGTGCAGGAACCGCAGCGCTTCGCGGCCCCGGTCCAGCAACGGGAACTGCAGGCGCAGCCCGTGCACCAGACCGAACAGGCCACTGCCCAGGACGTAGCGGCGATCTTCGCGGCGCGTCGCCCAGGCGCGGCCCTCCAGTTCGGCCAGGACCAGAGCGCAGGTGGAGGTGCTGATGGCGCAGCGCTTCGCCACCTCCGCGGACGTCAGCCCATTCGGGGAATCCGCAAGCGCGGCAAGCACATCCATCACGCGAGCGGTTGGCGGTGATTTGGCGGTTGACGTGCCGATGTCGACCTCCCTACGATCCGTCCAAAATACCGAAATATTGATCCTAATATTAGGAGATAATTCGCCGTGATCAAGGTGGGAGTGTGGGGGCCCGGGTCCATGGGAGTGATCGCCTTGCGGGGCGTGATCGACCACCCGGAGTTGCAGCTGGTCGACCTGGTCGTGCACAGCGACCGCAAGGCGGGCCGCGACGCCGGCGAACTGTGCGGTACGGCGCCGGTCGGCGTGGTGGCCACCCAGGATCCGGCCGCGCTGCTCGCCGGCGACGCCGACGCGGTGGTGTACGCCGCCGGTGCCAACCTGCGGCCGCTGGATGCCGTCGGGGACATGGTCTCGATCCTGCGGGCGGGTAAGAACGTCGTGTCGTGTTCGGTGGTGCCGCTGGTGTTTCCCGACGCGGTCGACGCGGCGTTCACCGACCCGCTGCGGCGGGCCGCGCTGGACGGCGGGGTGTCGTTCTTCACCACCGGCATCGACTCGGGCTTTGCCAATGACGTGCTGCCGCTGGTGCTCACCGGGGTCTCGCGGGCCATCGACTCGGTGCGGGTGACCGAGATGTTCAACTACGCGACCTACCCGGACCGGGCCGCCGTGTACGAGATCCTCGGTTTCGGCCAGCCACCGGAATACCGGGCGTTCGCGGCCCAGCCCGGAATGTTCGCCTTCGGCTGGGGCCCCGTCCTGCATCAGCTCGCCGCCGGGCTGGGGGTGCAGATCGACGACATCGAGGAGAGCAACGAGCGCATCCCCACCGCCGAGGCCTTCGACACGCCCACCGGCCACATCGGCGCCGGCACGATCGCGGCCATGCGCTCCACGCTGACCGGATACGTGGGCGGCAAGCCGACTTTCGTCCTCGACCACGTGACCCGGATGCGCGACGACATCGCCCCGGACTGGCCGCAGCCCAACATTTCGATCCCGCCGAAGGACCTGGGCTTCGGGCAGGCCTCCGGCCGCGGCCTCTACCGGGTGGAGATCGAGGGATCCCCGAGCATGCGTTGCGAATTCGAGATGGCCGAAGACCACGACCACGACCTGGGTGCCCGCATCGCGGGCGCGTCGCGGATGGTCAACGCCATTCCGGCGGTGTGCGCGGCCCCGCCCGGCCTGCTCTCGGCGCTGGACCTGCCGCTGGTGACCGGCGCCGGACTGGTCCGCCCGGTGGCAGGGCCGTCACCGGACAGCCGCCTGTTCTAGGGCCGGTCGCCGGGATAGGTTGCGGCGGCCAGCTCGAGGATCTCGGCGCGGTCGGCCGCCAGGATGAAGCCCGCCCGGATCGACGCGTCGAGCGCGACGGTGAAGCGTTCCAGGTACTCGGTGAGGCCGCCCGGGTACAGCCGGCGCAACGTCTCGGCGTCGAAGAGCTCACCGGAGCCGAAGAGCGACGCCATGATGCCCCCCTCGCCGCCGAGTCCGGAGGTCCGCGCGACCGGGACGTCCACCCACGGGGTCCTGACGCCGCCCTGCGCCAGGCCGTTGGCGTCCGGAACGGGTTGTGGCCCGACCGCGTCGACCCGCATGGGTGGGGCGGCGGGCGCGGCCTCGCCGCCGCGCACCCAGGTGTTCAGCGCGGCGAGCGCCGCCTGCGCCACGTAGTGGTGTTGCGGGGCGAAGTTGATGTGGTGCGAAAGTTGCTGGCCCATCAGCACGTTGGTGGGTGCATACGCGGCGACGAGGTCCGCCAGCGGCGCCGATCCGCTGTCGATCGGGGCCACCTGGATGGTGTAGTTGTCGGCGTGCGCCGCCCCGGGGATCTCCCAGACCCGCAGCCATCGGTTGTCGGGCTGCCTCGCGAAGTAGTAGCCCTCCCGGGCGCCGCCGAAGAGGTCGGTCTCGGTGATGATCGTCAGCACCGGCACCCGCAGGTCCGGTCGGAACGCGACGGCCTGCACCGCGCCGGCTTCGTCGAAGATGGACGCCCCGTCGAGCGGGGCCGCGGGGCCGAATCGCGAATGAACGAGGAAGCCGTCGTACGTCCGGGCCGGCGGGTCGACGGCGTTGACGTAGGTGGTGAGGAACATGGCCGATTGCGACTCGCCCAGCGCGATCACGCGTTGGGCCCGCAGCCCACCCAAAAGGCCGGGTTTCCCGGCCTTTTCGATGAGACCGCCGACCTGGGAGAAGATGTCGTAGGAGAAGGCGTCGCCCGGGTGGTGCAGGCGCGCATAACGCGCCGGGTCCTGGCTTTTCAGCGACATGTCGATGCCGAGCAGACCCGCCCCGCCGTCGACGCCCACCTTCTGCGCCGAGACGGCGACGTAGGCGTAGCCGGCCCGCACGATTTCCCGGTGCGCCATCATCCACACCGCCGGGGCGTCGATGCCACCACTCACGTTGAGCCATTCGACGAGCGCCGTGCCATTGAACCGCGCCGGGTCCGTGGGGCTCAGCACCACCACCCGGGTGGTGTAATCGGCTGTGCCCGAGGGGGATACGCTCCACATCCCGTCGGGTCCCAGCGGCGCCGTCGGCGCGTAGGACGTGGCCGTCCCGGACACGAAGAACTCCGCGGCCCCGTAGCCCACGCCGGCGAGGTCGTACGCGCCCAACAACAGACGCGGCCGCCCGGGCGCGGGTGTGATCTCGGCCGCGTCGGTCACAGCGAACCGGGCAGCCCGAACTTCGCGAACAACGTCTCGTCGAGGAACGCCACCACGTGGGACACCCGGTCGCCCCGCACGTCGAGCACGTGCAACTGGAAGGGCACGTGGATCTCGCCGGCACGCATGTACATGGCGGCGCCGGGCTGGCCGTAGGCGACCAGCGGCAGCAGGCGCATGTCGCCGGCGGACTCGGCGGGGCATTGCTGATGAATGAGGGTGACGATGTCCCGCGCGCCCCGGTACCAGCCGGCGTACGGCGGCATCTCCCAGATCGCCTCGGCGGTGAACAACTCCACCAGGCGGTCGATGTCGTAGGTCTCGAAGGCGGCGATGTAGCGGGCCAGCAGGTCCTGGGTCTCCGGGGAGTCCGGCGGCGCCAACCGATCGCCGGAGCTGGGCCCGACCGCGTCGAGCTGGGACCGGGCCCGCTGCAGCAGGCTGTTGACGGCGGTCGAGGTGGTGCCGATCGCGCCGGCGACTTCGGCGGCTTTCCACTGCAGCACGTCGCGCAGCAACAGCACCGCCCGTTGCCGGGGTGAAAGGTGTTGCAGCGCGGCGACAAAAGCCAACCGCACCGACTCGCGCGATCCGACGATGACCGACGGGTCGGCCGGGTCGTTCGTCAGGTCCGGGAGCGGCTCGAGCCACGGCACCTCGCGGCGCTCATCGAGCTCGGCGGTCGGGTCGGAGCTGGGGGTGCCCAGGCCGGTCGGCAGCGGCCGTCGTTGCCGACCCTCCAGCGCGCTCAGGCAGGTGTTGGTGGCGATGCGGTGCAGCCACGTCCGCATCGAGGACTTGCCTTCGAAGCGGTCGTAGGCCCTCCACGCCCGCAGCAACGTCTCCTGAACCAGGTCTTCGGCGTCGTGTAACGACCCGGTCATCCGGTAACAGTGCGCCAGCAGCTCACGACGGAACGGCTCGGCGTGTGCCGAGAAGTCCCCGCCGGCCGCGGAGGCGAGTTCGGAGTCGGCGGCGTCTTGTGCAAGCGGCCCCACAGTGCATGAGCCTACGACAGTGTCTGGCGGGGCGACCCGCCCCGCGAGCCATTACGCTGCCCCTAATGACTAGGACCGTGCAGTGAACCGCGACGAACGGAACTTCGACGGATTCGGCGGCGTGCGCATCGTTTACGACGTCTGGACGCCCGACACCGCGCCGCGGGCGGTGGTCGTACTCTCGCACGGCCTCGGGGAATACGCCCGCCGCTACGACCACGTCGCGCGGTGTTTCGGTGCGGCGGGCCTGGTCACGTACGCGCTGGATCACCGTGGGCACGGCCGCTCGGGCGGCAAGCGGGTGCTGGTGCGGGACATCTCGGAGTACACCGCGGACTTCGACAGCCTGGTCCGCATCGCCACCCGCGAGCATCCGGGCCTCAAGTGCGTCGTGCTCGGGCACAGCATGGGCGGCGCGATCGTGTTCGCCTACGGCGTCGAACGCCCCGACAGCTACGACCTGATGGTGCTGTCGGGGCCCGCCGTGGCGGCCCAGGATCAGGTGTCGCCGCTGATGGTCCTGGCGGCCCGGCTGCTCGGCGCGGTGGTGCCCGGCCTGCCGGTGCAGGAACTGGACGTCGACGCCATCTCCCGGGACCCCGAGGTCGTGGCGGCCTACAAGAACGACCCGCTGGTGTACCACGGCAAGGTCCCGGCCGGCATCGGGCGCGCGCTCTTCCAGGTCGGCGAGACCATGCCGCAGCGCGCGCCCGCGCTGACCGCGCCGCTGCTGGTGGTGCACGGCTCCGACGACCGCCTGATCCCCGTCGCCGGCAGCCGGCGCCTGGTCGAGTGCGTCGGCTCGACCGACGTCGAATTGAAGGTCTACCCGGGCCTCTACCACGAGGTCTTCAACGAGCCCGAGCGCGAGCAGGTGCTGAACGACGTGGTCTCCTGGATCACCGCGCGGCTCTGAGGAAACTGTCGGAACGCTCCCGTAGTTTGGCGCGTATGAGTGACGACAAGATGCTGGCCCGCATCGCCGCACTGTTGCGTCAGGCCGAGGGCACCGACAACCCGCACGAGGCGGACGCCTTCATGAGCGCCGCGCAGCGGCTGGCGACGGCGTCCGCCATCGACCTGGCGGTGGCGCGGTCCCATGCGGCCACCCGCTCGCCGGCCCAGGCCCCGACGCAGCGCACCATCACCATCGGAACCGCGGGCACCAAGGGCCTGCGCACGTATGTGCAGCTGTTCGTGGTGATCGCCCTGGCGAACGACGTGCGCTGTGACGTGGCGTCCAATTCGACGTTCGTGTACGCCTACGGGTTCGCCGAGGACATCGACGCCACCCACGCGCTCTACGCCAGCCTGGTCGTCCAGATGGTGCGGGCCTCCGACGCCTACCTCGCCTCGGGCGCGCACCGCCCCACGCCGACCATCACCGCGCGGCTGAACTTCCAGCTCGCCTTCGGGGCGCGCGTGGGTCAGCGGCTGGCGGAGGCCCGCGACGAGGCCCGGCGCGAGGCCACCAGGGACCGCCGCCGCCCGCCCGGCACCGCTATTGCGTTGCGCAACAAGGATGTCGAGCTACACGACTATTACCGGAGCGCCTCCAAGGCGCGCGGCACCTATCAGGTCAGCCGGGCGACGGCCGGGTATTCGTCGGCGGCGCGGCGCGCGGGCGACCGGGCCGGCCGGCGGGCGCGGCTGGGCAACAGCCCCGAACTGCCCGGCGCGCGCACCCCGCTGGGCCGGTGAGCCCGGGGCCGTCGGCCACGCGAGACTCCCAGCGGGCGAAGGTTTACGCGGCAGAGGAGTTCGTCCGGACGCTGTTCGACCGTGCCGCCGAGCACGGGTCACCCGCGGTCGACTTCTTCGGGGCAAAGCTCACCCTGCCGCCGGAGGCGCGATTCGGCTCGGTGGCGGCCGTGCAGCGCTATGTTGACGAGGTGCTTGCGTTGCCGGCGGTGCGCCGGCGGTGGCCCTCCGTCGCGCCGCTGCGCGTGCGGCCGCGGCGGGCCGCCACCGCGGCCCATTACCAATTCCGCGACGGCGCAGGCGTTATCGCCGTTCCCGACCGCGACACCGCCGACTGGGCACTGCGCGAATTAGTGGTGCTGCACGAGGTCGCGCACCACCTGTGCCAGGCCGAGCCGCCACACGGGCCGGAGTTCGTCGCGACCTTCGGCGAATTGGCGGAGCTGGTGATGGGCCCCGAACTCGGGCACGTGCTGCGTGTCGTGTACGCGAAAGAGGGTGTGCGGTGAACGATCCCGATTCGCGGGCGCGCGAGGTCGAGGCTCAGCTGACCGACGACGAACGATTCGCCCTGCTGGTCGGGGTGATGGGGGCGGGTGAGATGTGGCCGGTGCGCGACGCGCGCATCCCGCCGGACGTCCCGATGAGCGCCGGCTACGTCCCCGGCGTGCCCCGGCTCGGTGTCCCGGCGTTGCTGATGAGCGACGCCGGCCTCGGCGTGACCAACCCGGGCTACCGCCCCGACGACACGGCGACGGCGCTGCCCGCCGCGCTGGCGCTCGCGGCCAGCTTCGACCCGTCCCTCGCGCGCGCCGCGGGCGAGGTGATCGGCCGGGAGGCCCGCAGCCGCGGGTTCAACGTGCAGCTGGCCGGCGCCATGAACCTCGCGCGCGACCCGCGCAACGGGCGCAATTTCGAATACCTGTCCGAGGATCCGCTCTTGACCGCGGCGATGGCCGCGGAATCGGTCAACGGGATCCAGCAACAGCACGTCATCTCGACGGTCAAGCACTTTTCGCTGAACTGCAACGAGACCAACCGGCACTTCTTGGACGCGGTCATCGACCCCGATGCGCATCGCGAATCGGACCTGCTGGCGTTCGAACTCGCCATCGAGCGCTCGCGGCCCGGCGCCGTGATGACCGCGTACAACAAGGTCAACGGCACCTACGCCGCCGCCAACGACGTCCTGATCAACCAGGTGCTCAAGGATGCCTGGGGGTACCCCGGCTGGGTGATGTCCGATTGGGGGGCCACACCCTCGTGGGAGTGCGCGCTGGGCGGGCTCGACCAGGAATGCGGGGCGCAACTCGACGCGCTGCTGTGGCAGGCGGAGGCGTTCGGTGCGCCCCTGCGCGGCGCCCGCGCCGACGGCAGGCTGACCGGTGAGCGGCTCTCGGACATGGTCCGGCGGATTCTGCGATCGATGTTCGCGGTCGGCATCGACCGGGCCGACGCCGCACCCGCACCGGACATGGCCGCGCACAACGAGATCGCGCTGCGGATCGCCCGGCAGGGGATCGTGCTGTTGGCCAACCGCGGGCTGCTGCCCCTGGCGCCGGAGTCGGCCGCCCGGATCGCCGTCATCGGCGGATATGCCCACGTCGGGGTGCCGGCCGGCTACGGCTCGAGCGCCGTCGTCCCGCCGGGCGGCTACGCGGCCGTGGTCCCGATCGGCGGTTCGGGGTTGGAGGCCGGGCTACGTAAGCTGCACCTGCTGCCGTCGAGCCCGCTGGCCGAGCTGCGCAAGCAGTTCCCGCATGCGCGAATCGATTTCGACCCCGGGATCAACCCCGCCGAGGCGGTGCTGGCCGCGCGCAACGCCGACATCGCGATCGTGTTCGCCGTGCGCGCCGAAGGCGAGGGGTTCGACATCCCCGACCTCACGCTGCCGTGGGGCCAGGACGCCTTGATCGCCGCCGTGGCCGTCGCCAACCCCAACACCGTCGTGGTGCTCGAGACCGGTAATCCGGTGACCATGCCCTGGCGGGACTCGGTGCAAGCGATCGTGCAGGCCTGGTATCCGGGGCAGGCCGGCGGCCGGGCCATCGCGGAAACCCTTGCCGGACAGGTCAACCCGTCGGGCCGGTTGCCGGTCACGTTCCCGGTGGACCTGGCGCAGACGCCGCGCCCGGAATTGCCGGGGCTCGGCGCCGAGTGGGGGCAGCCGACCACGATCGACTACGCCGAGGGATCGGACGTCGGCTACCGCTGGTTCTCCGCCACCGGCGCGGCCCCGATGTTCGCGTTCGGTCACGGGTTGTCCTACACCGACTTCGACTACCGCGACCTGGCCGTGACCGGCGGGAACACGGTGACCGCCAGCTTCACCGTGGTCAACGTCGGTCACCGCGCGGGCGCCGACGTCCCGCAGCTGTACCTGACCGCGGCGCCGGGCGGGCGATGCCTGCGGCTGCTGGGGTTCGCCCGGGTCGAGCTCGACCCGGGCGCCAGCCGCCACGTCACCATCGAGGCGGACCCGCGCCTGCTCGCGCGCTACGACCGCGGCGTCGGCGGCTGGCGCATCACCGCGGGCGATCACTCGGTGGCGGTGAGCGCCTCGGCGGTCACGCCGCGGCTGGAGGCGACGGTCGAGCTCGCCGGCCGTGCGTTCGGGCGCTGATCCGCCCCGGCCGTCGGGTGTGCGTGCACGGCTTTGGCTGTGCGCTCAGGGTGGGGTTCCCCGGCGTGACGCACACCCGACGTTCGAGCGGCAGGGATCAAGGCCCGAACGGACGACCGGCGTGCGGGACTACTTGACCGGGGTCAGCTCGTCGCCACAGGTGCAGCGGTACGGCTCGCCCGCACCGGAGCAGTGGCAGGGAACCTCGATCCGAACTCGACACCCGCAGCCCTCGTGGCCACACGTCAGCTCCGTGCCTGCTTCGTAATTTGCCATTTCACTCACCATTTCCTTGTCGTGGACTTCTGCGGCTGTGATCGACCACCACGCCACTATATACCCCCTACGGGTATCAAGTAAACGACCGTGACCGCACCGATAGCGATCGGACCGCCGCCGCCCCGGGCGGCCCGGCGCGGCTAGCGTTGGCGGCATGACCCAGAATCCAACGCCCCAAGACGTCGACGATTTCCTGAACACCACCGTGGTCGGCGACGATCCGGTGATCAGCGCGGCGGCGCAGGCCAGCGACGCGGCCGGCCTGCCGCAGATCGCCGTGTCGGCCCAGCAGGGCAAGTTTTTGAGCCTGCTGGCCGGTGCCGTCCAGGCGCGGCGCATCCTCGAGATCGGCACGCTGGGCGGCTACAGCACCATCTGGCTGGCCCGCGGCGCCGGCCCGCGGGGCCGGGTGGTGACCCTGGAATACGAGCCCCGGCACGCCGAGGTCGCGCGCGCCAACCTGCAGCGGGCGGGCCTGGCCGACCGGGTGGACGTGATCGTCGGCGCCGCGCTGGACACGTTGCCCACGC
The DNA here is from genome assembly GCF_034555895.2 of Mycobacterium europaeum. Taxonomy (NCBI): domain Bacteria; kingdom Bacillati; phylum Actinomycetota; class Actinomycetes; order Mycobacteriales; family Mycobacteriaceae; genus Mycobacterium; species Mycobacterium europaeum. The sequence goes on along the minus strand of NZ_CP157315.1, from coordinate 4,447,182 downwards.
TGGACGGCGAGCCCTTCGACCTGGTGTTCATCGACGCCGACAAAGAGAACTACGTCGCATACCTGCAGTGGGCGGTCCGGCTGGCCCGCCCCGGCGCACTCATCGTGGCGGACAACGTGATTCGGGAGGGCCAGATCCTCGCACCCCAACACGACGCCCAGGCGGAGGCGGTGCGCCGGACGCTGCAGCTGATGGGCGAGCACCCACGGCTGGACACCGCCGTGATCCAGACGGTCGGGGCCAAGCGCTGGGACGGCTTCGCGCTCGCGCTGGTGCGCTAGCCCGTCAGCGCGGGCTGAGGTCGGCCACCGCCCGCGCGGCCGAGGTGAGTTCGCCGATGCGAAGCGCCGTCTCGCCCGCGTACAGCGCCGACCGGTCCACCCAGGCATCGGGCATCGCGGCGAGCGGCGCGAGCGGCGTGAACCACGGCCGGCGCGGCGACTGCAGGCGCATCAAGGCGCCGGCGTCGAAGTAGCCCAGCGCGGCCAGGGGGCGGCTCGCCGAGTTGATGGCCGCCGGTAAGGCCTTCGCCCAGCCATCGTCGCGGCACCAGCGCCGCGTCGCGGCGTTGGGCACGACGCGGTGCCGCAGCGGCCAGCTCAGGCCGAACAGATTGGTCTCGATCGTCTTGTCCGCGTTGGCCACTCGCCGCTGGTACTCCCGGTCGGCGTTGGCCTCGTGCGTCATCAGGAACCGCGTTCCCGCGACCACCCCGGCGGCACCGGCGGCCAGGGCGGCCGCGGTGTCGGCGCCGGTGGCGATACCGCCGGCGAGCAGGACCGGGCGGCGGCCGGCCGCCGCCAGCGCCTGCGGCAGGAACCGCAGCGCCGGCATGGTCCCGACGAGGTGGCCGCCGGACTCGCGGCCCTGGGCGATCAAACCGTCGGCGCCCCAGCCGATCGCGGCGCTCGCCTGCGCCGCGGTGCCGACCATTACGAACACGAAGATGCCGGACTCGTGAAGCTCGCGGACCAGCCCGCGCTTTTCCCCGAAGGCCAGCACGACCACGTCGACGCCGGCCTCGACGCAGACCGCGACGTGTGCGCGACGAACGAAGGGCATCAACAGGTTGACCGCGACCGCGCGACCCGGAACCCGTTCGCGGACCTCGTCGATGGCCGCGCGTAGCTGGCGCGGCGTGGTCAGGCCCAGGGTGCCCAGGCCGCCCGCTGCGGCGACCGCCGCCGCCAGCGCCGCACCCGCCAGCCCACCGCCCATGCCGGCCTGCGCCACCGGGACGTCGAGGCGCAGGCGATCCGCGATGTCCATGTCTTACGACGCTACGCGGCCGGTCAATCCCGCCCCGGGTGCCGGTTCCGGACGGTCTGCATTTCGTTGCTGCCGCGCGGCGGCCGGGCGTAACCTTGACGGCAGATGGATGGGTGCAGTCGGCTCAAAAGGCTTGCTGCATAACAGAAAGGTCACAAAATGAGTACAGTCCATTCATCAATCGATCACCACCCGGATTTGTTGGCTCTGCGCGCGAACTACGACCGCGCCGCCGAGTCGATGAGTGCGCACGTCACCTTCGGATTGGCGTTGCTGACGGGCCTGTACGTGGCCGCGTCACCGTGGATGGTGGGATTCGGCGCGACGGCATCGCTCGCCACGTCCAACCTGATCGTCGGGATCGCGGCGGCGTTCCTGGCGTACGGGTTCGCAACGGCTCTCGACCGCGCGCACGGCCTGACCTGGACGATGCCGGTGCTCGGCGTGTGGGCCATCGTCTCGCCGTGGGTCCTGCCGGGCGTCGCGCTGACCGCCGGCACGATGTGGTCGAACGTCGTCGCCGGTGCGTTGCTGACGGTCCTGGGCCTCAACGCCGCCTACTTCGGCAGGCGCATCCGCGCGGCGGCCGCCCACGCATAGTCGCCAAATCCCTTGAGCCAGGCGGCGATCGGGCCTAACCGCAGACCGCGCCGATCGCCGCCGAACTCACCAGCTTGACGTACTTGGCCAGTACGCCGGTCGTGTAACGCGCCGGGGGAGGGGTGAAACCCTCTCGGCGGGAATCGAATTCGGCCGGATCGACCAGCACGTCGAGCACCCGGTTGGCGACGTCCAGGCGGATCCGGTCGCCGTCGCGCACGAACGCGATCGGTCCGGCGTCGACCGCCTCGGGCGCGATGTGGCCCACGCACAGGCCGGTCGTGCCGCCGGAGAAGCGGCCGTCGGTCAGTAGCAGCACGTCCTTGCCCAGGCCGGCGCCCTTGATCGCGCCGGTGATGGCGAGCATCTCGCGCATGCCGGGCCCGCCCTTGGGGCCCTCGTAGCGGATCACCACGACGTCGCCCTTGGTGATCGTCCCGTCCTCGAGGGCGTCCAGCGCCGCGCGCTCGCCGTCGAAAACCCTTGCCGTGCCTTCGAACACCTCGGAGTCGAAGCCGGCCGTCTTGACCACCGCGCCCTCGGGCGCCAGCGATCCCCGCAGGATCGTGATGCCCCCGGTCGGGTGGATCGGGTTGTTCAGCGCACGCAGCACTTTGCCGTCCGGGTCCGGCGGGGCGATCTCGGCCAGGTTCTCGGCCACGGTCTGGCCCGTCACCGTCAGGCAGTCCCCGTTCAGCAGGCCCGCATCCAGCAGCGCCTTCATCACCACCGGCACGCCACCGATGTGGTCCACGTGGGACATCACGTGGCGACCGAACGGCTTGACGTCGGCCAGGTGCGGCACCTTCGACCCGATCCGGCTGAAGTCGTCGAGCGACAGGTTGACGTCGGCCTCGTGGGCGATGGCCAGCAGGTGCAGCACCGCGTTGGTCGAGCCACCGAACGCCATCACCACCGCGATCGCGTTCTCGAAGGCCTCCTTGGTGAGGACGTCGCGGGCGGTGATGCCGCGCCGCAGCAGCTCGACGACGGCCTGACCGCTGCGGCGCGCGAACCCGTCGCGGCGGCGGTCGGTCGCCGGCGGCGCCGCGCTGCCCGGCAGCGACATGCCCAGCGCCTCGGCGGAACAGGCCATGGTGTTGGCGGTGTACATGCCGCCGCAGGCGCCCTCGCCGGGGCAGATCGCCCGCTCGATGGCGTCGACGTCCTCGCGGGGCATCAGTCCGCGGGCGCAGGCGCCCACCGCCTCGAACGCGTCGATGATCGTGACCTCGCGCTCGCTGCCGTCGGACAGCTTGGCCACCCCCGGCAGGATCGAGCCGGCATAGAGGAACACCGCCGCCAGGTCCAGCCGCGCGGCGGCCATCAACATCCCGGGCAGCGACTTGTCGCAGCCGGCCAGCAGCACCGAGCCGTCGAGGCGCTCGGCCTGCATGACGGTTTCGACGCTGTCCGCGATCAGTTCCCGCGACGGGAGTGAGAAGTGCATCCCCTCGTGGCCCATCGAGATGCCGTCGGACACCGAGATCGTCCCGAACTCGAGGGGGTAGCCGCCGGCGGCGAAGACGCCTTCCTTGACCGCCGTGGCGAGCCGGTCCAGCGAGAGGTTGCACGGCGTGATCTCGTTCCACGACGACGCCACCCCGATCTGCGGCTTGGCGAAGTCCTCGTCGCCCATGCCGACCGCCCGCAGCATGCCGCGCGCGGCGGCCTTCTCCAGGCCGTCGGTGACGTCACGACTGCGGGGTTTGATGTCGGTGACTGCGGCTGTATCGGGTGTTGTGGCCATCGTGCAAGTATGCGTGACCTGGCCGGACGGCAAATGCGCGGGTCATACCCGGGCGGGGTATAAAGTGGATTCGGGACGCCGCCCGGCCACGCGCGGCGGGGTGTACGGGCAGAGGTGAAGGACGCATGACGAACGCGCACGGATATTCGCAGCAGAAGGACAACTACGCCAAGCGGCTGCGGCGCATCGAGGGACAGGTGCGCGGCATCGCGCGGATGATCGAGGAAGACAAGTACTGCATCGACGTCCTCACCCAGATCAGCGCCGTCAACAGCGCGCTGCGTTCGGTCGCGTTGAATTTGCTCGACGAGCACCTCAACCACTGCGTCACCCGCGCCGTGGCGGAGGGCGGCGACGACGCCGATGAGAAGCTCGCCGAGGCCTCTGCCGCCATCGCGCGCCTCGTTCGTTCCTGATTGGTGACATAGTTGAGACCCGGATTCCGGCCCTGATACGGGGGGAGCCGCGGTTGCGGTCCGTACGGTAAGGCAGTGTGATCGCATTAGGCGCGACAACCCAAGAACTGGGTAACCCGGCCGACACCGACCCCATGACAGCCGAAACCAACGCCGCCGCGCGAACGTGGACCCCACGGATCGCGGCTCAGCTCGTTGTGCTGGCCGCCGCGGCCTTCACCTATGTCACCGCCGAGATCCTGCCCGTCGGCGCGCTGCCGGCCATCGCCCGCAACCTGCACGTCAGCCTGGTCGTGGTGGGCACACTGCTGTCCTGGTACGCCCTGGTGGCGGCCCTGACCACGATCCCGCTGGTGCGCTGGACCGCCCACCTGTCGCGCCGCCGGGTGCTGGTGGCGAGCCTGACCTGCCTGACCGTCTCGCAGTTGATCTCCGCGGTGGCGCCCAACTTCGCGGTGCTGGCCGCCGGCCGGGTGCTCTGCGCGATCACCCACGGCCTGCTGTGGTCGGTCATCGCCCCGATCGCGACCCGCTTGGTGCCGCCCAGCCACGCCGGCCGCGCGACGATGTCGATCTACGTCGGAACCAGCCTGGCCCTGGTGGTGGGCAGCCCGCTGACCGCGGCCATGAGCCTGATGTGGGGCTGGCGCCTGGCCGTGGTGTGTGTGACCGTGGCGGCCGCCGCCGTCACGGTGGCGGCCCGGGTGATGCTGCCGGAGATGGTGCTCACCGAGGACCAGCTCAAGTGTGTGGGCCCGCGGTCGCGTCACCACCGCAACCGCCGGCTGATCATCGTCAGCATCATCACGATGGTCGGCGTGACCGGCCATTTCGTCTCCTACACCTACATCGTGGAGATCATCCGCGAAGTCGTCGGGGTCCGCGGACCGAACCTGGCGTGGGTGCTGGCCGCCTACGGCGCCGCGGGCGTGCTGGCCGTCGGCTTGGTGGCGCGGCCCCTCGACCGGCGACCCAAGGGGGCCATCGTCGGTTGCATGGCCGGTTTGGCGGCCGCGTTCGTCGTGCTGACCGCGCTGGCCCTCGGGGGCCGGCCCGCCGCGGCGGCGGCACTGATCGGGACGGCTTCGATCGTGCTGTGGGGGGCGATGGCCACCGCGGTCTCGCCGATGATGCAGTCCGCGGCGATGCGCAGCGGGGCCGACGACCCCGACGGGGCGTCGGGGCTGTACGTGACGGCGTTCCAGGTGGGCATCATGGCGGGGGCGCTGGCGGGCGGCCTGCTCTACGAACGCAACGTCGTCCTGATGCTGGCCGCGTCGGCCGGTTTGATGGCGCTGGCGCTGGTCGGCACGGCGGCCAACTGCCAGGCGTTCGACGTTGCGCCGACAAGCTCACGCGATTCATAGCTGGCCAGCTCAACGGCGCAAACGCGGGTTTTGCGGCCGGCCGCGTGGTGTCGAATTTGTTAGCTGGCGTGCCCCCTGTGCCACACTGTGTCAGGGACTCGAGCGTGGAGGGATGCATATGTCGGGCTGGACCCGAGGGAGGCGTTGGGCCGCTCTGAACGCAGCCGGACTGGCTTCTGTGATGGGCGTGGCGCTGGTGTTGGGCGCTGCTCCGGCGCTGGCGGATCCGGATCCGGCCCCCGGTGATCCGGGTGTCGTGGCGGCCCCGCCCGGCCCGCCCGCGCCGCCCGACCCGTTCGCGCCGCCGCCCCCGCCCGCGCAGCCGGCGCCACCGCCGCCGTGGATGCCCCCGATGGCGCAGCCGGCCGCCGCCTCGGCCGCCGGGCAGAACCCCGCCCCGTTCACCGGCACGCCGCCCTTCGGGCCGCCCTCGTTCGTCCCGAAGACCGGCTCGACGGTGGGGGTGGGCCAGCCGATCATCATCAACTTCCCGGGCCCGGTCGACGACGCAGGCGCGGCGATCGACGCCGTGCACGTGTCGTCCGTGCCGCCGGTGCCGGGCAAGTTCTACTGGATGACCCCGACCCAGCTGCGCTGGCGCCCGCTCAGCTTCTGGCCGGCCCACACCGCGGTGACCGTCGACGCCGGCGGCACCGTCACCAACTTCCAGACCGGCGACACGCTGATCGCCACGGCCGACGACGCCACCCACCAGCTGACCGTCACCCGCAACGGCACCGTCGAGAAGACCTTCCCGATGTCGATGGGCATGACCGCCGGTAACCACCAGACCCCCAACGGCACCTACTACGTGCAGGACAAGAAGGCGTCGGTGGTGATGGACTCCTCGACCTACGGGGTCCCGGTCAACTCGACCTACGGCTACAAGGTGACGGTCGAGGACGCGGTGCGCTTCGACAACGTCGGCGACTACGTGCACAGCGCGCCGTGGTCGGTGGACGATCAGGGCAAGCGCGACGTGAGCCACGGCTGCATCAACATCAGTCCCACCAACGCCAAGTGGTTCTTCGACAACTTCGGCCCGGGTGATCCCATCGTCGTGAAGAACTCCAGCGGCGGCAATTACAAGAAGAACGACGGCTCCGCCGACTGGATGAACTAGCCCTCAGCCCAGCAGACGCAAAATCGCCCATTCCGATTCCGGAATGGGCGATTTTGCGTCTGTTCGCGCGTGCAAGCGTGTGGCCCTTTCGCGGGCGCGGCGATTATGTATAGCATCATACATAAGCCCTTGGCCCTGAGGAGTGGTGATGCGCAGTCCACGCGAGCGGATGGTGATCTCCGCCGCGCTGTTGATCAGGGAGCGCGGAGCGCACGCCACCGCGATCTCGGACGTCCTGGAACACAGCGGCGCGCCGCGCGGATCGGCCTATCACTACTTCCCCGGCGGGCGCACCCAATTGCTCTGCGAGGCGGTCGATTACGCGGGCGAGCACGTCGCGGCGATCATCGCCGAGGCCCGCAGCGGGCCCGAACTCATGGACACGTTGATCGACAAATACCGCCGCCAGCTGCTCGACACCGGCTTCCGGGCGGGCTGCCCCGTGGTCGCGGTCTCGGTGGAGGCCGGTGAGGAAGAGCGGATGGCGCCGCTCGCGGAGCGCGCGGCGTCGGTGTTCGACCGCTGGACCGACCTGATCGCGCAGCGCTTCATCGCCGACGGGATCGCGCGCGACCGCGCCTCCGACCTGGCGGTGCTGGCCACCACGGCGCTCGAGGGCGCGATCGTGCTGGCCCGGGTGCGCCGCGACCTCACCCCACTCGACGTCGTACACCGCCAGCTACGCGACCTGCTGGCGGCCGAGGCGACCAGAAAGGACGTCCCGCGATGACCGCTGAATGGCAGCCCACGGCATGCATCCTCTGCGAATGCAATTGCGGCATCGTCGTCCAGGTCGAGGGCCGCCGGCTGGCCCGCATCCGCGGCGACAAGGCGCACCCGGCGTCGCAGGGATACACCTGCAACAAGGCCCTGCGGCTGGACCACTATCAGAACAGCGGCGCCCGGTTGACCTCGCCGCTGCGCCGCCGCGCCGACGGCGGCTTCGAGGAGATCGACTGGGACACCGCGATCGTCGAGATCGCCGAGGGATTCAAGCACGTCCGGGACGCCTACGGTGGCGACAAGATCTTCTACTACGGCGGCGGCGGGCAGGGCAACCACCTCGGGGGCGCCTACAGCGGCGCCTTCCTCAAGGCCCTGGGGTCGCGCTACCGGTCAAACGCGTTGGCGCAGGAGAAGACCGGCGAGGCCTGGATCGACGGGCAGCTGTACGGCGGCCACACCCGCGGCGAGTTCGAACACGCCGAGGTGTCGGTGTTCGTCGGGAAGAACCCGTGGATGTCGCAGAGCTTCCCCCGCGCCCGGGCGGTGCTCAACGAGATCGCCAAGGACCCGAACCGGTCGATGATCGTCATCGATCCCGTCGTCACCGACACCGCCAAGATGTCCGACTTCCACCTGCGGGTGCGGCCGGGCACCGACGCGTGGTGCCTGGCGGCGCTGGCGGCCGTACTGGTGCAGGAAAACCTTTGTGACGAAGCGTTTCTCGCCGAGCGTGTGCGCGGTGCCGATGCCGTCCGCGCCGAGCTGCGCGAGGTCCCGGTGGCCGACTACGCGCAACGATGCGGCGTCGACGAGGAGTTGTTGCGTGCGGCGGCGCGGCGCATCGGCGCCGCGTCCAGCGTGTCGGTGTTCGAGGACCTCGGGGTGCAGCAGGCGCCCAACAGCACGCTGTCCTCGTATCTGAACAAGCTGCTGTGGATCTTCACCGGCAACTTCGCCAAAAAGGGTGGGCAGCATCTACATTCGTCGTTCGGGCCGCTGTTCGGGCAGTTCTCCGGCCGCACGCCGGTCACCGGTGCCCCCATCATTTCGGGCCTGGTGCCCAGCAACGTCGTGCCCGAGGAGATCCTCACCGACCACCCCGACCGTTTCCGGGCCATGATCGTGGAAAGCAGCAATCCCGCGCACTCGCTGGCCAACTCGGCCGCCTGCCGGGAGGCCTTCGGAGCGCTGGAACTGATGGTCGTGGTCGACGTCGCGATGACCGAGACCGCCCGGCTCGCGCACTACGTGCTGCCCGCGGCCTCCCAGTTCGAGAAGCCGGAAGCCACGTTCTTCAACCTGGAGTTCCCACGCAACGCCTTTCAGCTGCGCCGGCCGCTCCTCGAACCGCTGCCCGGGACCCTGCCCGAGCCGGAGATCTGGGCGCGGCTGGTGCGGGCGCTGGGCGTGGTGGACGATGCGGACCTGCGTCCGCTGCACGAGGCCGCCCAACGCGACCGCGAGGACTACACCGAAGCGTTCCTGGCCGCCACCGCCACCAATCCGACGCTCGCGAAGCTGCTGCCCTACGTGCTGTACGAGACGCTCGGGCCCACGCTGCCCGACGGTTTGCGCGGCGCGGCCGCGCTGTGGGGGCTCGCCCAGAAGACGGCCATGACCTATCCCGACGCCGTGCGGCGCGCCGGTCACGCCGACGGCAACGCGCTGTTCGACGCGATCCTCGACACCCCGTCCGGGGTGACGTTCACCGTGCACGACTACGAGGATGACTTCGCGTTGATCAGCCACGCCGATCACAAGATCGCGCTGGAAATTCCCGAGATGCTCGACGAATTGCGGGCGCTGGCCGCAGCGCCGCCGCGGCTGACCACGCCGGACTTCCCGATCGTGCTGTCGGTGGGCGAGCGCCGCGCCTACACTGCCAACGACATCATCCGCGACCCGTCCTGGCGCAAACGCGACACCGACGGGGCCCTGCGCGTCAGCGTCGAGGACGCCCAGACCCTCGGACTCGTCCACGGATGCCGCGCCCGGATCAGCACCGCGGCGGGCAGCGCCGAGGCCACCGTCGAGATCACCGAGACCATGCTGGCCGGACATGCGGCCCTGCCCAACGGGTTTGGGCTCGACTACGTCGACGGCGACGGGCATACCGTGATTCCGGGCGTCGCCCCGAACGCCCTCACCTCGACGGAATGGCGCGACCCCTATGCGGGCACGCCGTGGCACAAGCACGTGCCCGCGCGAATCGAGCCGGTGGAAGTACCCGTCAGTTCCAGATCCTGACCCGCCGCTGCGGCTCCAAAAACAGCGCATCGTCCTCGGCGACGTCGAACGCTTCGTAGAAGGCGTCCATGTTGCGGATGACGCCGTTGCAGCGGAACTCCGGCGGGGAGTGCGGGTCGGTGGCCAGCCGCCGGATCGCCTCTGCCTGGCGGGATTTGGTGCGCCACACCTGGGCCCAGCCGTAGAACACGCGCTGCACCCCGGTGAGGCCGTCGATGACCGGCGCGGGCCGGCCGTTCAACGACAGCTGGTAGGCCAGCAGGGCGATCGACAACCCGCCCAGGTCGCCGATGTTCTCCCCGACGGTGAACGCACCGTTCACATGGTGGCTCTGGTCCAGCGCGCGGGGCGTGTACGCGCCGTACTGATCGATCAAAGCCTTTGTCCGGCTGCCGAATTCGGTGCGGTCGGCGTCGGTCCACCAGTCCACCAGGTTGCCGTCGCCGTCGTACTTGGCGCCCTGGTCGTCGAAACCGTGCCCGATCTCGTGCCCGATCACCGCGCCGATCCCGCCGTAGTTGGCGGCGTCGTCCGCTTCGGGGTCGAAGAAGGGAGGCTGCAAAATCGCTGCGGGGAAGACGATTTCGTTCATCCCGGGGTTGTAGTAGGCGTTGACCGTCTGGGGCGTCATGAACCACTCGTCCCGGTCGACCGGTCCGCCCAGCTTGGCCAGCTCACGGTCGTGGTTGACCGCGTAGCCGCGCTGGAAGTTGCCGTAGAGGTCGTCGCGGTCGATCACCAACCGGGAGTAGTCACGCCACTTCGCCGGGTAGCCGACCTTGGCGACGAACTTGTCCAGCTTGGCCAGCGCCCGCTCCCGGGTCTGCGGCGTCATCCAGTCCAGCTCGTTGATGGACTGGCGGTACGCCGCCTTGAGGTTGTCGACCAGCGCGTCGATGCGGGCCTTGGCGCCCGGCGGGAAATGCCGCTGCACGTACAGCTTTCCGACGGCGTCGCCCATCAGGTGTTCCACCAGGGACACCGCCCGCTTCCAGCGTTCCCGGATCTGCTCGGCGCCGGTGAGCAGGCGGCCGTAGAAGTCGAAGTCCGCCGCGACCAGGTCGTCGGTCAGCCAGGGGGCGCGGGCGCGGATCAACCGCCAACGGGCCCAATCCTGCCAATCCGCCAGGTCGCCGGCGGACCACAGGGCGGCGAACGCGGTGAGGTAATCGGGTTGGCGGACAATGACTTCCGCCAACGCCTGCGGCGTGCCGCCCAGCGCGTTCACCCAGCCGGCCCAGTCGAAACCCTTGCCCTCGCTCTGCAGATCCGCGAAGGTGCGCAGGTTATAGGACAGGTCGGCGTCGCGGCGCTTGACCACATCCCAGTGCGCGGAAGCCAGCTTGGCCTCCAGCGCGACGATGCGGGCCGCGGTTTCGGCGTGCGCTTCGGGCGGGCCGCCGAACACCAGGCCGAACATCCGCGCGATGTGACCGGGGTAGGCCGCGAGCACCTCGGCGTGCTGTTCGTCGCGGAAGTAGGACTCGTCGGGCAAGCCGATGCCGGACTGGGTGACGTGCACCAGGTAGCGCGCCGAGTTCTTGGCGTCGGTGTCGATGTACAGCGCGACGCCACCGCCCACCCCGGTGCGCTGCAGCGCGCCCACCGCGGTCGCCAACGCGTCCGCGTCGACGGCCGCGTCGATGGTGGCCAGCTCGTCGAGCAGGGGCTGCAGCCCGCGGCGCTCGATGGCCGCCTCGTCGAGGAAGCTGGCGTACAGGTCGCCGATGCGTTGCTCGTCGCTGCCCCGCGCGGCGCCGGTCTCACTGGCCTCGATGATCAGGTCGCGCACCTGCTCTTCGGCGCGGTCGAACAGGTGACGAAACGCGCCGTCGGTCGCCCGGTCCGCCGGTATGTCGTATTCGGCCAGCCAGCGGCCGTTGACGTGACCGAACAGGTCGTCTTGGGGGCGGGTCTCGGCGTCGACGTAGCTCAGGTCGATGCCCGAGCGAATGGCCTCTACAGTCACCCCGCCATCCTTCCATCTTTGTCGGATGCAACGATCGGGCCATGTCCGACGGCCAGCCAACCGAGCCAGCGACCCCGGAAGCGGCAGCGGCGGAAGTCGCCGAACCCGCCGAAGCCCCCGACGACGACTCCGAGGAGCCCGCCGCCGCGGGCGGCCCGATGTTCTCCCCGTACGGCATCGCGTCGGCCGTGCTGGGGGTGCTGTCGGTGGCCGCCGTCGTGTTCGGGTTCTTCCTGTGGTCGGCGCACCGCGACGACATCGCCGAACGCCGCTACCTCACCCGCGTCATGCAGACCGCCGCGGACTGGACGGGGGTGCTGATCAACATGAACAGCGGCAACGTCGACGCCAGCCTGCAGCGCCTGCACGACGGCACGGTCGGCGAACTCAACACCGATTTCGACGCCGCCATGCAGCCCTACCGCCAGGTGGTGCAGAAGCTGCAGTCCAAGAGCGCCGGGCGCATCGACGCGGTGGCCGTCGAGACCGTGCACCGCGACCTGGACACCCAACCGGAGCGTGCGAGGCCCCCAAGAGAAGTGGTCACCACGAAGCTGCCGCCGTTCGCGAGCCGGATGGACTCGGTGCTGCTGGTCGCGACGTCGGTCAGCGAGAACGCCGGCGCCAAACCGCAGACGGTGCACTGGAATCTGCGGCTCGACGTGTGCAACGTGGACGGCAAGCTGATGATCTCCGGTCTGGAGTCGATCCGATGAGAAACATCTGGCGGCTCCTCGCGTTCGACATCCTGGCGCCGCTGGCGGCGATCGCGGCGTTGCTGGCGATCGGGCTGGTGCTCGGCTGGCCGCTGTGGTGGGTGTCGGTCTGCTCGGTGCTGGTGCTGCTGATCGTCGAGGGCGTGGGCGTCAATTTCTGGCTGTTGCGCCGCGATTCGGTCAGCGTCGGCACCGACGACGACGCGCCGGGCCTGCGACTGGCCGTCGTCTTCCTGTGCGCGGCCGCGCTGGTGGCCGCGGTGGTCACCGGATACACCCACTGGACGCGGGTGGACCGCCAGTTCAAGGACGACTCCCGCGACGTGGTTCGGGTCGCCACCGGGATGGCGGAGGCGATGGCGTCGTTCACCCCGGGGGCGCCGGACACCTCCATCGACCGGGCCACCGCGTTGATCGTCCCGGAGCACGCCGCGGCCTTCAAAGAGCAGTACGCGAAGTCCAGCGCCGAGCTGGCCCAGCACAACGTCACCGCGCAGGCCGCCACCCTGTCGGCCGGGGTCGAGGCCCTGGGGCCGTCGGCGGCCAGCGTGGCGGTGATCCTGCGGGTCACCCAGAACGCGCCGGGGCAAGCGCCCAGCCAGTCGGCGCCGGCGCTGCGGGTGGCGCTGACCAAGCACAACGACGCCTGGCTGGTGTCGGACGTGCTGCCGATCAGGTGATGATCAGTTGGATTCGGGCGAACGCGCCGACTTCACCTTGACGAACCGGTCCGACAGTCGGCGCATCCGGATCATCAACGCGGCCGACGGGCTGGTGCTGCCGTCCAGATAGGCGGTGAGTTCCTCGGCGGCCACCCCGATGCGCGACGCGAATTCCTGCTCCACCAGGCCCGACCGGTCGATGAGCAGCCGCACGTGGCGGGCCACCTCGGCCCGTTCGTTGGCCTCCAGGTGGGTGCGGGCCCGTTCCAGCACCTCCCAGAGCGCCTTGCAGATGCCGTAGGGCCGGGTGCCCTCGAGCACCTCTTCGACCTGCCGCGCGGTCCGGCCGTACGGATCGCGTTTCAACGCGGCGGCGATGCGCTTCCAGGTGGCGATGTCGCCGCCCTGTAGCGCGGCGCGAATGGCCGAGGTCGGCCAGAACTCCACCGGCTGGTCGAGATCCGGGTTGGGTGCGGTGTCGCGACCGCGCGGGTCGGTGGCCGGCCGCTGCGGCGGCGCGGGGCGTCGGTCAGGTGCCAACGTCACCTCGCCTCCTCCAGCATCGCTACGGCCACCGACAGGCAGCGCTGCCTGATCTCCTCCCAGTCCGAGTGGGCGTCGGCCTCAGACCCCTGCTCGTCGTTGAAATCCCAGGGATCGGGATCAGCGAGTCGACGCACCAACTGGCTGGCGATCCATTGCCGCCTGGGCGACTGACAACAGTAATACCTGTCCATTCCGGACAGCACCACGGCGGCGGTCTCGGGCTCCAACGTTTCAACCATATCGGCAAAGTCGGCGTAATCGCGGCGGCTGTTACGGCACATGATGAGGTAGCCCTTGAGCCGCAGCGTTTCGGCGCCGGTCGGGACCAGCAACCGGTCGCCCGTGGGCAGCTGCACATGGGTGGTCTCCACCGGGCACAGGCGCTCGTATCTTGGCCGGTCCTCGGCGCCGGTGCCGTTCTCCAGCGCGTCGATGGCCACCGAGAGCCGGCCCCGCCACAACGTGACCGGATGGACGGGCCGGTCTGCCCCGACGATCGCCTTGGCGATGCCGTTGCGTGACGCCAGCCCGCCGGCCCGTTTTTTGGCCGCCGAGGCGCCGATGGTGTGGCCGTTGATCTTCCGGTCGCCGGCGCCCGCCTTCTCGTCCTCGATGTTGACCTGATGCGGAATCTGCCCGGGATCTCGGCCCCGGTCCTGCTCGGGCGACTGCAGCAGGGTGCCCTGCCGCTGGCTGCCGTTGCGGCCGCAGCCGGTGAAGGCCAGCGGGTCGGTCACGCAGATGGCGTCGGGCGCCAGGTGTTTGAGCTTGGCCGCCGACTTGATCACCATCCGCAGGTCGGCGTTGGGCGCGGTCAGCGCCGAGATGTCGTCGGGGATCACCACGACGTCGGCCAGGTCGACCGCGGGCAACGGCCGGTCGAAGTCGACCGACGGCAGGACCCGCGACAGCCACGGCGGGATCCACCAGTTCCATTGGGCGAACATCGCCATCAGCGCCGGCACCAGCACCAGCCGCACCACGGTGGCGTCCACCGCGATCGCCACCGCGCACGCCACGCCGATCTCGGCGACCAGCGGCATGCCGGCGAAGGCGAAGCCGACGAAGACGGCGATCATGATCAGGGCCGCGCTGGTGATGGTGCGGGCGCTGGTGCTCACGCCGTACGCCACGGCGTCGCGGGTGTTGCCGGAGTGCAGGAAGCGTTCCCGGATGCGGGTGAGCAGGAAGATCTCGTAGTCCATCGACAACCCGAACGTCATCGCCAGCACCAGCGGGGGGACGGTGCTGTCGATCGAGGTGATCTGGGCGAACCCGAGGTCCTTCAGCCAGCCCCACTGGAACACCATCACCAGGCTGCCGTAGGCGGCCGCCACCGACAGCAAGGTCATCAGGACGCCCTTGAGCGCCAGGAACATCGAGTGGACCGAGACCAGCAACATCACGAACGCGATGAGCGCGACGATCCCCAGCACCAGCGGCTCGGTCTTGGACACCTGGTCGTCGAAGTCCTTGATCAGCGCGGTCGGGCCGCCGACGTCGACTCGTGCCGTCCCGCGGTCGGGCACCTTGGGCAGCTGCGCGCGCATCCAGCCGACGGTCTCACGGGCGCGCATGTCCTCCGGGTCGACGGAGAGCACCGCGGACAGCAGGGCGCTGCCGTTGTCCTCGGCGAATTGCGGCGGCGCGACCGAAACGATGTTGGGCGCCTGCGCCATCCGCTGCCGGATCGCGTTGATGGTCTGGCCGTGTTCGGGGGAGGCGGCGCCGCCGTCCGGGAAGGTCACCAGCACGCGGATCGGGCCGAGCGCGCCGGGACCGAGCGCCTCGGCCGCGGCGCCCACCCCGGCACGGATTTCGTGCGCGGAGTCGAACTGGCGCAGCAGGCTGTTGCCCAGCACCATCGACGAGGCCGGCGCGGCCATGGCCAGCAGGACCAGCGACGCCGCGAGCGCCGACATCCACGGCCGCCGCATCACCCAGCCGATCCAGCGGTTCCAGAACCGGGATTGGCCCCCCTCCGGCCCGCGCGACCAGTGCAGCAGGGCCGACCGCTTGGCGGCCGACCGGCCGAACGTCGCCAGCGCGGCCGGTGTCAACGTGGTGGACGTCAGCATCGCGACCGCGACGGCCAGGATCGCTCCGGTCGCCATCGACTTCAGCGCCGGAGTGTTGATCACGTAGATCCCGGTGAGCGAGGCGACCACGGTCATCCCGGACAGCACCACCGCCAGCCCCGAGGTGGCCATGGCGGCGTCGACGGCCTCCCGCGGCTCGCGGCCGGACCGCAGCTCCTCGCGGAAGCGCATCAGGATGAACAGCGAATAGTCCACCGCGAGCGCGATCCCGAACATCGACACCGTCGACGTCACGAACACCGACATCGTCGTGTAGGCCGACAGCAGATAGACCAGGCCCATGGTGACCACGACCGTGCAGACCCCGAGCGCCAGCGGGATCGCCGCGGCGGCCAGCGAGCCGAACACGGCGAGCAGCACGATGAGGATCACCGGCAGGTTCCAGCGCTCGGCGGCGGCGATGTCGTGCTTGGTGTTCTGCGCCGCGGCCGCCGACAGGGCGCCCTGCCCGATCACGTACAGCCGCACCCGGCCGTTCGCGGTCTGGCCGGCCTGATCGCCGTTGACGCCGACCTTCTTGCGCAGCTGCTTGGCCACGTCGCTGGTGTTCCGCGAATCCAGCCGCAGCGACAGCACGTACGGCCGATCGGGCTGCGGCGGCCGCTGGGTGGGGTTGGGCACCTCCGAGACGCCGGGGACCTCGGCGGCGGTCCGCCGCAGCAGCGCCACCGCGTCGTTGATGTCGGAGTAGCTGGCGTCCGGGCGGGGGGCGGCCACCAACGCCAGCGAGGAGGACCCTTGGTCGTGGTAGAGCTCCTCGAGCTGGTCGTGCACGAGCAGCGACTGCGAACCGGCCACTTCGAATCCGCCGCCGGTGAGGTTCCCCGACTGCGTCAGGGCCAGATAGACGGCCGGGACCAAAGCCAGCAACCAGCCGGTGAAGACCAACCAGCGGTACTTACGCAGGCTGCGGCTAAGGCGCATCATTAACTGCTGGATTTCTTCCACTCCCCGTGTGTCGCGCTTACGCGTGCTGGCGAGAATACCGCAGCGGCCTGTGGATCATGTGTGCTTTCTGGTTCCTGAGCTGCAGCGACGGCCTTGTTGCCAAGACGCTGCCAAGTCGTTGTGAAGCGGTGACCGGGCGGGATTTTCCTCACACGTGCTCACGTGGGCTGGCAGGGCCGTCACCGGCGATGGCAGGATGTCGGATGGCCCGCGGGGGCCATGGGGAACTCCGCGATCGATGGGCCTGTCTACTGCAGCCGTTTGCGGGGCGTCAGTGCTGCGCGCGACGCCGGCAAACCGTGAAGGAGTTTCCATGACGAGAGCCACCGCGACCGGGCGCCGCAGAATCTTCGCCGGTCTCGTCGCCGCCACCCTGCCGGGTGCCGCGCTGGCGGTCCTGGCGGGTCCGCCGGCGACCGGCGCGAACGACCCGTGCGCGGCCAGCGAGGTGGCCCGGACGATCGGTTCGGTGTCCAAGTCGATGGGCGACTACCTGGACTCGCACCCGGAGACCAACCAGACGATGACCTCGATGCTGCAGCAGCAGGCGGGCCCGCAGTCGATGACCGGCCTGAAGTCCTACTTCGAGGCCCACCCCAAGGTGGCCGGCGACATGACGTCGATCGCCCAGCCGTTGACCAACCTGTCGCTGCAGTGCAAGTTGCCGATCTCGCCGTCCCAGGCGATGGGCATGATGCAGCAGGCGCAGGGCGCGGCCGGCGGGCTGCCCGCCCTGCCGGGCAACGCGGCGGGGGCACTGCCGCCGGTCGCCACCGGGCCCGGCGCTGCGGCGCCGGCCAACCCGCTGTCGGGTCCGCCGCGGGGCAACACCGCCGGTTAGCTGTCGGTTTCCGCGTCCCGATCGGGCGGCAGCGGGCCCTGCAGGGCGGTCTCGGTCGGATCGCCGGCGGGCTGACCCTGCTGCACCGCCGGCGCGGCCTCCTCGTCGTCGGGGACGGCGACGTTCTCCGTGCGGAACACGAAGAAGAACACCACCCAGCCGATGGCCGAGATGAACAACCAGCTGATCAGCCGGTAGATCAGCATGGCGGAGATCGCGTTGGGCAGCGACATGCCGCTGGACACCAGCCCCGGCACCAGCACCGCCTCGACCACCAACAGCCCGCCGGGCATCAGCGGTATCGTGCCGACGGCGCGGGCGGCCGCGTAGGCCACCGTCAGCCCGGCGACCGACGCGTGATCGCCCGCGGCATAGGCCGCGAAGCCGAGGCAGGCCACGTCGGCGATCCAGTTGAACATCGACCAGCCGAACGCCACCCCCATGTCGCGGCGGCCCAGGCTCACCGATTCGAGCTGCATCAGCGTCTCGCGCCACCTGTCCAGGCCGGTGTCGGCGGGCCGGCCGCGCACGGAGTTGACCCACGACAACACCCGGCAGCCGATCCCGTCGATCAGCTCCGGTCGCGACGCGACCGCCTGGGCGAGGATCAGCAACGCGACGAAGCCGCCCAGGGTGAACAGCAACGAGAACGGGTTGTTCTTGGCACCGAGGAAGAAGGCGCCCCCCAGCCCCAGCAGCGCCAGCCCGACGGCCTGCAGGACGCCCGCCATCACCAGCTGCCACGACGCCACCACCGTCGAGGCGCCCCAAATCCGTTGCTGGCGAAGCAAAAACGTAGCCGACAGCACCGGACCGCCGGGCAGCGTGGTGCTCAGCGAGTTGGCGGCATAGACGGCGGCCTCGGACCGCAGTTGCTTGACGTGCACGCCGGCCGACCGCAGCAGCGTGCGCTGGATCTGCGCGAAGCTGTGCATCGACGCGGCCGACGCCGCCACCGATGCCAGCAGCCACCACCAGTTCGCTTCGTACAGGCTCATCCAGGCCTTGGCCAGCTGATGCCAGCCCAGCGCGACCTCCACGGCAAGCACGATCGCGACGAAGCCGAGGATCACCCATCGCAACCACCAGTACTTCCCGCGCGGGGCCTCTTCGCGCGGGAAGTCGAGATTGCGGGCGGGTGCGTCGTGCGACACGTGATTTAGGGTAACGGTGCAGGTGGCGCGGGGATCGCCGCGCGGCGCCGACCGTGTCGCCGTCGTAACCGGATCGTGCCGACGCGGGCCCGCCCGCATCGGTGGGCGGGCAGGTCCACGCAGGTTTGGCGGTGTCCCCCGCCGGATAGGCTCACCCAATGCCGGCAAACACCGACGACGCTTCGGTCGAACCCCTTGTCCGTAAGACCGCAGCCTGGGCCTGGCGTTTGCTGGTCATCCTCGCGGCGCTGATCGCGCTGCTGTGGGTGGTGAAGAGGCTCGAGGTCATCGTGGTGCCGGTGCTGGTGGCGCTGCTGCTCAGCGCGCTGCTGCTGCCGGTGGTGGACTGGCTCGACCGGCGCGGCCTGCCCCGCGGCGGGGCGGTGGCGTTGGTGCTGCTGGGCGGGTTCGCGATCCTGGGCGGCGTCCTGGCGTTCGTCGTCATCCAGTTCATCGACGGCGTGCCGGGCCTGACCGAACAGGTGACCCGCAGCATCGAGTCCACCCGGCACTGGCTCATCCACGGGCCGGCGCACCTGCGCAGCGAACAGATCGACAACGCGGGCAACGCCGCCATCGAGGCGCTGCGCAACAACCAGGCGAAGCTGGAAAGCGGCGCCCTGTCCACCGCGGCCACCATCACCGAGCTGGTCACCGCGGCGGTGCTGGTGCTGTTCACCCTCATCTTCTTCCTCTACGGCGGGCGCAACATCTGGGCCTACGTGTCCAAGATCTTCCCGGCCGACGTCCGCGACCGGGTGAGCGAGGCGGGCCGCGCCGGCTACGGGTCACTGACCGGGTACGTGCGGGCGACGTTCCTGGTGGCCCTGACCGACGCGGCCGGCGTCGGCGCGGGCCTGGCGATCATGGGCATCCCGCTGGCGCTGCCGCTGGCCTCGCTGGTGTTCCTGGGCGCGTTCATCCCGCTCGTCGGTGCCCTGATCTCGGGCCTGCTGGCGGTGGTGGTCGCCCTGCTGGCCAAGGGCATCGTGTACGCGCTGATCACGCTCGGCCTGCTGATCGCGGTGAACCAGCTCGAGGCCCATGTGCTGCAGCCGCTGGTGATGGGCCGCGCGGTCTCGATCCACCCCCTCGGGGTGGTGCTGGCGATCTCCACCGGCGGCGTGCTCGCCGGCATAGTCGGCGCGCTGCTGGCCGTGCCGACGGTCGCCTTCCTCAACAACGCCATGCAGGTGCTGCTCGCCCCGAATCCTGCCGCCGAAGCCGAGAAACAGGCCGAGGAGGCCGACGGCGGCGGCGCGATCCTGCAGGCGGAACCCGACGAACCGGAAACCAAGTCGGATTCGGGCCGCTAGCGCGGCCTGAAGCGGCCTGAAGCCTAGAGCCGCCCCTCGCGGCGCAGCAGGTCCTGGGCGGACAGGCCGCCGCCGGAGCGGCGGCGCTGGCGCGCGTCGCCGCCGTCCACCTGCTCGTGGGAGTTCAGCTTCTCGGTGGCCGGGTCGGAGTCGTCGCCCTCGGGCCGCATCGACGGGAAGGCGGTGGTGGGTTCGGCCGCGTCGCCCTGATCGTCGGAGCGGGTGGTGGGCACCGGAATCGCCCGGGTCTGGCCACCCGACGGCGGTGGTGGCGGCGCCGCCGGGCCCGGCGCGGGGGGACGGGCCGGCGCCGCGGTGGGCACCGAGAGGCGCGCCGTCTTCGCCTCCGTCGGCTGACCGGGCCGGGACTGCATGTGGGTGGTGGCGGTGTCGGCCGGGGGTGCCGCGGCGCGCGCCGGCGCGTCCGGAGCGGGCTTGGGCTCGGCCGGTCCCGGGCGCGTCGCGCGCGACGGCTCGAGGGCGGCGGGGTGGGTGGGGTCGTGCGACGGGCGCGGTGCGGCGGCGACCAGGCTGGCCCCGACCGGAGGCCGCGCGGGCCGGCCGTTGAGGGTCGGCCGCTTGCGCTCGTCGGGCAGGTCGATCTCGCCCAGCCCGATCTTGTTCTGCAGCCGGCGGGCCCAGCGCGGGGCCCACCAGCAGTCGTCGCCGAGCAGCTTCATCACCGACGGCACCAGGAACATGCGGACCACGGTCGCGTCCAACAGCAGCGCCGCCATCAGGCCGAATGCCAGGTACTTCATCAGCACCAGGTCGGAGAACACGAACGAGCCGGCGACCACCGCGAGCACGAGGGCGGCGGCGGTGATCAGGCGCCCGGTCGTCGCGGTGCCGATCCGGATCGCTTCCGCCGTCGACATGCCGCGCTCGCGCGCCTCGACCATCCGCGACACCAGGAACACCTCGTAGTCGGTGGCCAGGCCGAAGCCCACGGCGACGACCAGCGCGATGAGCACCACCATCAGCGGCGTCGGCGTGAAATTCAGCACTCCCGACAGGTGCCCGTCGACGAAGATCCACGTCAGGATGCCCAGCGTGGAGCCCAGCGTCAGCGCGCTCATCAGCACGGCCTTGACCGGTAGCACCACCGACCCGAAGGCCAGGAACATCAACAACAGCGTGGCGCTGAGCAACAGCACCAGCATCAACGGCCCCTTCTCGGCCAGGCTGTGGATGCTGTCCTGCTCCAGCGCCGGGGTGCCGCCCACATAGAGGTTGAGACCCTTCGGCGGGCTGATCGCCCGCAGCTCGGCGAGCTTCTTCGCCGCGTCACTCTTGTTGACCAGCCCGTTCTGGATCACCCGCACCGAGCCGTCCTTGGGCACCGTCGTCCCGTTCGGCCCGGCGACGCACGGGTTGCCGGCGATGGTCGGACACGCCCGCTCCTCCCACGTCTTGTCGGTGAAGCCGCCGATCGAGGAGATCCGGTTACGGATGTCGGCCACCTGCTGGTCGGTGACCTTGCTGCCGTTGGTGCTCTGGATCACCATGGTCAGCTGTTCGGTGCGGTAGCCGGGGAAGAGCTTGTCGAAGTGCTCCTGCGCCAGGCGCACGGGATTGTCCGGGGGCAGGTACTTCTCGCTCATGCCGCCGAACGACAGGTTGCCCAGCGGGATGACGAGCAGAATCATGCCGACGGCGATCGGGATGGCGAAGGCCAGCGGCCGCTTCATCACCCAGTTGACCAGCTTGCCCCAGAAGCCGGCCTCGACCTCTTCACGGGTCTTGGTCTTCTGCAGCCGGTCGGCCAGCCAGTTCAGGTAGGCCCGCGACCACTTCCAGTTCCGCAGGAACGGCACGCGGAACGCGGTCCGCACGCCCAGCGCGTCGACGTGGCGGCCGAGGATCCCCAGGCAGGCCGGCAGGAACGTGATCGACAGCAGCGCGGCGAGCCCCACCGCGGCGAAGATCGCGTAGGTCAGCGAGTGCACGAATCCCTGGGGCAGCACCAACAGGCTGGCGCTCGACGCGATGATCAGCACCGCCGAGAACGTCACGGTCCGCCCGGCCGTCATCACGGTTCGGCGGACGGCGGCCTCGGTGTCGTAGCCCTCGGCGATCTCCTCCCGGAACCGGCTGACCACGAAGAGCCCGTAGTCGATGGCGATACCCAGGCCGATCAGCGACACCACCGGCTGGGCGAAGAAATGCACCGGCCCGAACACGGCGACGAGGCGCAGGATGCCCAGCGAGCCCGCGATGCTGAGCCCGCCCACGATGGCCGGCAGGCCGGCGGCGACCGCACCGCCGAACACCAGGAACAAAACGACCGTCACCAAGGGCAGCGCCAGGACTTCCATGCGGCGCTGGTCCGTGGCGATGGTGCCGGTCAGCGCGTTGGCGATGGGTTCGAGGCCGGCCAGCTGCACGGTGCCGCCGTCGAGCTTCTGCAAGTCGGGCGCGATGGCCTTGTAGTTGTTGAGGATGGTGTCGTCGTCGTCGCCCTTGAGCGGGATGGACACGAAGGTGTGCTTCTTGTCCTCGCTGACCATGCCCTTGATGACCGGGTTGGTGCTGTCGGGGGCCGCGAGCCAGCCGGCCCAGCCGACGACCTGGTCGGGGTGGTCGGCCTTGAACTTGTTGAGCTCGGCGACGATCTTGTTGCGCCATGCCGGGTCCTCCACCGTTTTGCCCGGCGGGGCGGTGAAGGTGGCGACGATGTGGCTGGTGCGGTCGCGGCCGTAGGTCTGGTCGCCCAGGACCGAGGCCTTCACGGATTGGCTGCCCTCGTCGTAGAAGCCGCTCTGTGTGACATGCTTACCGAGGCTCATCCCGAAAACCCCACCCAGCAGGCACAGAGCTACCGTGACCCCGATCACGATGTACCGGTAGCGGTACACAGTTCGACCCCACCAGGCGAACACGCAAGCTCCTTACTGGATCGTTAACGACCCGCGCATCGGTTTTCCAGTGTCACACACGCGCGGTCAACAGAGCGGACAGCGGCCGGAACGGCTGCAGCCACGCTCCCTGGTCAGGCAGCGAATCCAGGCCGATTCGCGGCAGTGGCTCCCGGAACACACCGCTGATGTCTTCCAGGTCGACGAAGTCCAAGGTATCCGACGCTAGCGCCCAACTCGCATGTTCGCGAAATCCGATGACCTGGACGGCGACCCCGGTGCGCGCTATCTCCTCCAGCGGTTGCCGAAACGCCTGCCCGTCGGCCGAGGCCACCACCAGCGCCGCCAGCCCTTCGCTGCGCCGCAGCTCGATGTGGGCGAGCATGTCGCGGTCGACGTCGCTGTCCTCGTCGATCTTCGGCTTGGCGAACACCGCGAATCCGACGTTGCGCAGGGCGTCGACCCAGGGCCGCACGACGTCGGCGCTGCCCGGTGCGATGTTGGTGAAGACGGTGGCCTCGGGCTCCACCACGGCACCGGGCCGGCCGGCGCTGACCTCGGCCGTGCGCGCCAGCAGCCAGCGCCCCAGGGCGTCGAATCGGGGCCGCTCCAGGGCGGTCGGGCGCCGGCCCAGGATCGAGCCGAGACCCATGTCGAGGTTGGGTGCGTCCCACACCAGCAAGACGCGCCCGCCCGGGGGCGGGAAGCTGCCCAGCGCGTCGTCGGGCAACGCCGCCACGGGGGCTACGGTCTGTTCTTCCGCCAGGCTCATGGTCATCGCCTACTCATGTCGTAGCCAGATGAATTCGGTCACGGCGCTGCCCGCTTCGTGGGCCTTCGACTCGTACTTGGTGGTCGGCCGCACCACCGAGATCGGCAGCGCGTCGCCGGGGCCGGCGCGACGCAGCCGTGGCTCGGCGTCGCCGAGGGCGCCGATGTGTTCGGCGTAGCCGGGGTGGTCCGTCGCGACGTGGAGGACACCACCGGGGAGTAACCGGTCGGCGATCAGGCCAACCGTGCCCGTCTGCAGAAACCGGCGCTTGTGGTGGCGGGCCTTCGGCCAGGGATCGGGGAAGAAGACGCGCACCCCGGTCAGCGAACCCGGCACGATCAGCCGCTGCAACACATCGAGGGCGTTGCCGCGGATCAATCGGATGTTGCCCACTCCCTCACGTTCGATCGCGCACAGCAGTTGCGCCAGGCCCCGCTTGTAGATCTCCACGGCGAGCACATCCACCTCGGGCTCTTCGGTCGCCATCGCCAAGGTTGATGTGCCACTGCCGCAACCGATCTCGAGCACCAGCGGCGCCTGGCGTCCGAACCACGCCCGGGTGTCCAGCGGCGGCTCGGCGCCTTCGGAGGCCGAAGCGCCCAGGGACAGGCCCAGCTCCGGCCACCGCCGGTCCCAGGTCCGCCGCTGGGCGTCGGAGAGGGTGGAACGTCGGGAGCGAAAGGTCGATGCTGGAAGATGACGCTGGTTGCGCGTCCCGTCCGACTGCTCCGGCGCGTCGGGACACACTTCCACCCCGGGTTGCGCATGCATTTGTCCATGGTGGCCCATAAACCATTGATGTAGCCGCCCCTGGTCCAGATTGATACCCAACAGTTGCCTTCAGCTGGTAACAGTCAAACGGTGGCTCGCATCAAAGTGACGCGGGTGTCACCATTCGGTGGGACTCGATCGGCCCCCGGGTCGGACCCATCGAATCGAACGGGGAGGGCATGAGGGGGACCATGAGGGGTCAAGGACACCGGGATTTCGTCGATGAGCTGGCGCGATTCGCCGCCGGCCACGCCGACCCGCGGGTCACGGCGATCGCGGAGCGAACGGCCGCCGCGCTGCGGGTGCTCGTCGCGGGGCGCCCCGGAGTGGGCCGCGGCACGGTGGAGCGGGCGCTGCGCGGCGCCGGATCCGCCGCGGGCGTCTCGGTGACAACCACCGACGATCGCGATGTCGACCTTGTGGTGTACGTGACCGCCGAGGTGGTCAAGCCCGAAGACGTCGCCGCGATCGCCGGCGCCGGACGCCCGGTGGTGGCGGTGCTGAACAAGGCCGACCTGACCGGATCCCTGTGCCGTGGGGACGGGCCGATCGCGGCGGCGCGAACGCGGTGCGCCGAACTCGGGGCCGCACTGGGCGCGCCGATGGTTCCGCTGACGGGCCTGCTCGCGGTCGCCGCGCTCGACGACCTGGACGCCGGGCTGTGGGCGGCGCTGCGGACGCTGGCCGCGCACCCCGGTGTGGCCGCCGCGCTCGATGGTTCGTTCGCCGGTTTCCTGGCGGCCGACAACCCGGTGCCGGCCGACGTGCGAACGCGCCTGCTGGACACCCTGGACCTGTTCGGCATCGCGCTCGCCGTCGCGGCGATCCGGCAGGGCAGAACGGCCACCCAGGTGCGCGCCCTGCTGCGCAGGACGAGCGGGGTCGACGCGGTCCTGTCCCGCATCTCGATCGCCGGCGCCGAGGCGCGCTACCAGCGGGTGCTCGACGCCGTCGCGGAGCTGGAGGCGCTGGCCGTCGGCGCGGGTGAAGCCGCGGAGCGGATCGGTGCTTTCCTGTCCCACGACGACACCGTGGTGGCGCGGATGGCGGCCGCCGTCGACCTGGCCGAGGCGGCCGGGCTGGACCCGGACAATTCGGGACCCGCCGACTGGGACCGCGACCCGTCCGCGCACCTGCCGCGCGCGGTGCGCTGGCAGCGCTACAGCCGCGCGTCGGTCAGCGACCTGCACCGCGCCTGCGGCGCCGACATCGCCCGGGGATCGATGCGGCTGTGGTCGCAGGCCTGCGGATCGCTGCCCGCTCAGCCTCCGGGGGGCTGGCCGTGAACGGCGAGCAACACGACGATCCGGTCGCCGCGGTCGACGCGCTGGTGGCGCGCATCGGACCGGAGCTGGACGCCCCCGCCGTCCACCGCCGCGACGTCGTGCTGGTGACCGGGCCGTGGATGGCCGGGGTCAGCGCGGTGGCGGCGGTGCTGACCGAACGGCTGCCGGAGCAGAAGTTCGTCGAGTCGGCGGAGCTGGGTCCCGGCGAGGTGCCGGCCGCGGTGGTGTTCGTCGTCTCCGCGGCCGCCCAGCTCACGCCGTCGGACTGCGCGTTGCTGGACGCCGCCGCCGCGCACACCGACGCGGTCGTCGGGGTGGTGTCCAAGACCGACGTGCACCGCGCGTGGCGCGAGGTGCTGGCCGCCAACCGCGGTTCGCTGGGCGCGCACGCCGGGCGGTACGGCCGCGTGCCCTGGGTGGGCGCGGCCGCCCTGCCCGACGTCGGCGAGCCGGACGTCGACGAGCTGGTGGAGACCCTCTCGGCGCAGCTGGCCGACCCGGCCTTGGCGCGCCGGAACAGGTTGCGGGCCTGGGAGTTCCGGCTCAAGACCGTCGCGGAGCGGTTCGACCGCGACGCCGACGGCGCCGGGCGGCGGGCCCGGGTCGACGCGCTGCGCGACGAGCGCAGCACGGCCCTGCGGCAGCGGCGGGAGGCCAAGACCGAGCGCACGGTCACGCTGCGCGGCCAGATCCAGCAGGCGCGGGTCCAGCTGTCTCACTTCGCGCGCAACCGCTGCTCGTCGGTGCGCAGCGAGCTGCAGGAGGACGTCGCGGGATTGTCCCGGCGTGACATGCCCCGGTTTGCAACGCACACCCGCGACCGGCTGGGCGAGGTGGTCGCCGAGGTGAACGAGGGCACCACCACCCACCTCGCCGACGTCGCGCAGGTGGTGGGGGTTGCGACCACCCTGCCGGCCCCCGAGGAGCTGCCGACGGTCGACGTCCCGGCGCCGCCGCTGAAGTCGCGCCGGCACGAAACCTGGTTGCTGACGCTGCTGGGCGCCGGCTTCGGCCTGGGGGTGGCGCTCACCTTGAGCCGCCTGATGAGCGGGCTGGCCGCGCGACTGAGCCCGGCGCTGTCCGTCGTCGCGGCGGTCACGTGTGTGGCGATCGGGCTGGCGGTCACCCTCCTGGTGATCAACATCCGGAGCCTGCTGCGCGACCGGGCGCTGCTGGACCGCTGGGCGGGCGACGTGACCTCCTCGCTGCGTTCGGTGGCCGAGGAACTGGTCGCCACCCGCGTCCTGGTGGCCGAGTCCGTGCTAAGCAAGGCGGTGCTGGCCCAGGACGAGGTGGAGAACGCCGAGGTGAGCGAGAAGGTCAGCGCCATCGACCGCGAGCTGCGCGCCTACGCCACCGCCGCGTCGCGGGCCGCCGCCGCGCGGGACCGCGAGATGCCCACGGTGCGGGCCGCCCTCGACGCGGTACGTGCAGAACTCGGTGAAGCGGGTACTCCTGCAGCCGGTGACACCGTCTCGGACGCGAAGAAAGACGGCGCAGCCGAAGCGACCGAAAAACCGCCTTCTAGGAGCGGCGATGCCGATGCTGCGGGCGCTTCTGAATCGTTGGTGTGAGAAGGCTTATACCTGCCCGAGACTTCCCCGACAAGATCCTCGCGATAACCTGTAGTTAACGCCACCATGTCAAGCGTTGTGTGGGCGACCGCATAGGCGATTAGGCACCCAGAGAAGCCCGAGTACGACGAAGAATTCAGGAGACTTCGATGACCTCAGCGACCATTCCCGGTTTGGACACCGCGCCCACGAAACATCAGGGGCTGCTGGCGTGGGTGCAGGAGGTCGCCGAGCTCACCCAGCCCGAGCGGGTGGTTTTCGCCGACGGTTCCGACGAGGAGTGGCAGCGGCTGACGGATCAGCTCGTCGAGGCGGGCACGTTCAAGCGGCTGAACCCGCACAAGCACCCGAACTCCTTCCTGGCGCTGTCCGACCCCTCCGACGTGGCGCGCGTCGAGTCCCGCACCTTCATCTGCTCCGAACGTAAGGAAGACGCCGGACCCACCAACAACTGGATGGACCCCGCCGAGATGCGGTCCACCCTGACCGACCTGTACCGCGGCTGCATGCGCGGCCGCACCATGTACGTGGTGCCGTTCTGCATGGGCCCGCTGGGCGCCGAGGACCCCAAGCTGGGCGTGGAGATCACCGACTCGGAGTACGTCGTGGTCTCGATGAAGGTGATGACCCGGATGGGCAAGGCCGCGCTGGAGAAGATGGGCGACGACGGGTTCTTCGTCAAGGCGCTGCACTCCGTCGGCGCCCCGCTCGAGTCGGGCCAAAAGGACGTGGCGTGGCCGTGCAGCGACACGAAGTACATCACCCACTTCCCCGAGACCCGCGAGATCATGAGCTACGGCTCGGGCTACGGCGGCAACGCCCTGCTGGGCAAGAAGTGCTACTCGCTGCGCATCGCGTCGGCGATGGCCCACGACGAGGGCTGGCTGGCCGAGCACATGCTGATCCTCAAGCTCATCTCGCCGGAGAACAAGGCCTACTACTTCGCCGCGGCGTTCCCGTCGGCGTGCGGCAAGACCAACCTGGCCATGCTGCAGCCGACCATCCCGGGCTGGCGCGCCGAAACGCTCGGTGACGACATCGCCTGGCTGCGGTTCGGCAAGGACGGCCGCCTCTACGCCGTCAACCCCGAGTTCGGGTTCTTCGGGGTCGCGCCGGGCACCAACTGGAAGTCCAACCCGAACGCCATGCGCACCATCGAGGCCGGCAACACCGTCTTCACCAACGTCGCGCTCACGGACGAGAACGAGGTGTGGTGGGAAGGCCTCGAGGGCAGCCCGGAGCACCTGATCGACTGGAAGGGCAACGACTGGTACTACCGCGAGACGGAAACCACGGCCGCGCACCCGAACTCGCGGTACTGCACGCCGATGTCGCAGTGCCCGATCCTGGCGCCGGAGTGGGACGACCCGCAGGGCGTGCCGATCTCGGGCATCCTGTTCGGCGCCCGCCGCAAGACCACGGTGCCGCTGGTGACGCAGGCCCGTGACTGGCAGCACGGCGTGTTCATGGGGGCCACCATGGGCAGCGAGCAGACCGCGGCCGCCGAGGGCAAGGTCGGCACCGTGCGCCGCGACCCGATGGCCATGCTGCCGTTCCTGGGCTACCACGTCGGCGACTACTTCCAGCACTGGCTCGACCTGGGCAAGAACTCCGACGAGTCCAAGCTGCCGCAGGTGTTCTTCGTCAACTGGTTCCGCCGCAATGAGGACGGCGACTTCCTGTGGCCGGGCTTCGGCGAGAACAGCCGCGTGCTGAAGTGGATCGTCGACCGCATCGAGCACCGCGCCGGTGGCCAGGACACCCCGATCGGCATCGTGCCGGGCCCCGAAGACATGGACCTGGACGGCCTGGACGTCGACAGCGACGACGTGGCGAAAGCGTTGGCGGTGAACCCGGCCGAGTGGCGCCAGGAACTGCCGTCGATCGAGGAGTGGTTCGAGTTCGTCGGCGAGCGCCTGCCCACCGGTGTCAAGGACGAGTTCGAGGCGCTCAAGCAGCGGCTGGCCGACGCCGGCTAGACGGCGCGGTTAGCTCCCCGCGATTAGCTTGCCGCGCGAACCCCGGAGCGGTTCGCGCGGCGGTTGGCCGCCACATGCTGCGAACTGGCCAGGACCGGCCAGGAGTCCGTGCAGCTCTTTTCAGGCGATGGCGCGACCGGTCAGATGCCGGGTGGTGAACAGTCGTATCCCGGCCGCGGGCGGCTGCGGTCGACCGCGGCCGCTTTGCTGTCGGCCTCCCAACCGCCCGAGTCCTGACGGCCGCTGAATTCCGTTCGGAGACAAGGTTTCCGGGATCGTCCGCGCCCGTTCATTTGCAAGGCGTTGCTTGCGGTTCGACGCTCTTACAGACTGGACAGCACAACCGAACGGGGCATGCATACCCGTTCTCAAAGGTTGGCATGTCACGTGCTGAAGGCGTATTGAGGATGGCTTCGGGTGATCGATCGTCGACGGGTTTGCGGCTCAGTCCAAGCGATTTCGCGATGCGATTCGCCTGACGCGTGGCGCGTGGCAGTTCCGTAACTCGCCGGAACCGTTGGATCGCAGTGTATTCCGACGAAAGTCGCGCATTCAAGAATCACCAGTGAAGCAGGGCGGGCGCAATTGCGTCGCGTCGTGATCATGGCCGTGTGAATGAGTCGAGGGGGGCACAATATGAACACCGATCGATCGGCAAGCCGTTACGTCGTTGCACAAGTTGAGGATTCGGCGGGGGGAGAGCGGGGCGTGGGCGGCGACGGCGACGAAGCCGGCAGGCAAGGCGTGCGTCGCGCACTCAGGCACGTCGTTTTCGGCGATCAATACCATGAGCAGCGGCGGGTGCGCGACGCCGTCGTCGCACTCAACGACACCCCGCAGTCGCACGCGGCGTACGCCGAACAGGCGCGGAAAAGCTATGAGCTGCTGTGCACCACCGTCGAGGAACTCGGCGGATCCTCGCGTCAGCTCGCCGCGGATCACCACAAGCTCGCCGCCATCTTCGACTGGTCGGCGGCGCTGGCGCCGCGGCTGCTACCGGTTCTCAGTGGTCACTTCAGCCTGACCATCGGGGCCATCGAACGCCTCGGACGGGGAACGGCATATCAACGGCAGTGCCTCGATGAGCTGGACACGACGGCGGCGGTTGGCGTGATGCTGTTGACCGAATTGGGTTATGGCACCAACGTTCTGGACCAGCAGACCCGAGCGGTGTGGCACCGGGAGGAACGTCGGTTCACGCTGAGCACCCCGAGCGGCGAAGCGTGCAAGTGGATGCCCAATGTCGCAGACCCCGAAGTCCCCAAGACCACCATTGTCACCGCTCGACTCATCGTCGACGGAACCGACGAGGGCGTCTTTCCCTTCCTGGTCCGGCTGCGGACAAAAGAAGGGCTCGCGCCCGGGGTCGACGTCGTGCCGCTGCCGGAGAAGGGCTACGCACCGATGGACAACGCGATGATCCGGTTCACCGACGTGGTGCTCCCCGAGGACGCGTTGCTGTGCGGCGACTTCGCCCGCATCGACGACGACGGCACCTTCACCTGCGACCTGCCCCTGCGCGACCGATTCCACCGCAGCATCGGCCAACTGCAGACGGGCCGCATCTTGTTGGCGGCGGCCAGCGTTGCCTCGGCGCGGGCCGCCCTCGCATTGACTCTGCGCTACGCCCAGCAGCGACTCACCTCGGGCAAGGTGCTGATGAGCGCCCGGGACGGCGTTCAGCGCGATCTGATCTCCAGCATGGCCCGGATCTATGCCATGACGGCTTTCGCCAACGACGTGCGCGCGCGTTTTGCCGATGCCGCCGCCGATCCCTCCGACCGCGATCTGAGGGCGATGCTGGCCAAACCGCTGCTGAGCTACACCGCCCACGACGTGCTGCAGACGTGTCGCCAGCGGCTGGGGGCGCAGGGCATGTTCCGCGACAACCTGATCACCGACTACATCGGAAGCGCACAGGGCATCATCACCGCCGAGGGCGAAAACCAGTCGCTGCAAGTCGCGACCGGCCGCGTCCTGGGCCGGATGGATCCGGCACTGCTACGGATTGCCGGCATGCCCGAGGAGTCGCCCTGGTGGATCGCGATGCTCTGTGAACGCGAATCGACCATCGCTGCCGCCGGTCGGCAGGGCACGCATTCCGGTGTCGGCGCGATCGGCCCGGACTCGTTTGCCATCGTGCTCAGCAGTGCCACGGCCGAACGGCTCGCCGCCCAGTCCCTGTTCGCCGCCGCGGTGCGCGAAGCCGATCCGTCCGCCCGCGCGGTCATCGAGGACCTCGCCGCCGTCTACGCACTGGAACGGGGCCTCGCCAACGCCGGGTGGTACGCGGCGGCAGGGCTGCTGACACCGCAGCGCGCCGCACAGGCCGAAGCCGAACTCACCAAACGCTATACCGCCCTGATCGCTCACCTGCCGACCCTGGCGGAGGCCTTCGACGTTCCGCCGATGAGCGCCCCCATCAGCAACGACTACATCGACGCCTGGCTGCGATTCGCCGGTTGGCAGAGCGCTGTCGGCAAGCACGCGGCGGCGGCGCCGCGATTCGGTGCCGGCCCTGGGTTCATGGAGGACGGGCAGCAGGAGTCGGCATGAACCCGCGGCCGGCCCCGCGGGCCCGTCGGG
Organism: Mycobacterium europaeum; assembly: GCF_034555895.2. NCBI lineage: Bacteria > Bacillati > Actinomycetota > Actinomycetes > Mycobacteriales > Mycobacteriaceae > Mycobacterium > Mycobacterium europaeum. The sequence goes on along the minus strand of NZ_CP157315.1, from coordinate 4,415,607 downwards.
CCGGCTGACGCCGCCGGACGGGTGACCACTTGACACCCGTCAAGTTTTTCGGCGGTACAGTCTGCGCATGCAGATTCGTGAGCACTGCGGCGCCGACAAGCCCGCCGTCATTCTTCACCCGTCCGGCACCGTCGTCACCTTCGACGAGCTGGAGGCGCGGGCCAACCGGCTGGCGCATCACTTCCGGCGCGCCGGCCTCACCGAGGGCGACGTCGTCGCGATCCTCATGGAGAACAACGAGCACATGCACGCGGTGATGTGGGCGGCGCGCCGCAGCGGTCTGTACTACGTGCCGATCAACACGCACCTGACCCCGGCCGAGGCGGCCTACATCATCGACAACAGCGCCGCCAAGGCGATCATCGGGTCGGCGGCGCTGCGCAAAACCTGCGAGAACCTGGCCGAGCACCTGCCGGGCGGCCTGCCCGGCCTGCTGATGATCGCGAACGACGATCTCGAGGGCTGGCAGCGCTACCCCGAATGCGTTGCCGCCGAGCCGGACACGCCGATCGACGACGAACGCGAGGGCGACCTGCTCCAGTATTCGTCGGGCACCACCGGCCGGCCCAAGGGCATCAAACGCGAGTTGCCGCACGTGCCGCCGTCCGAGGCGCCCGGAATGATGTCGGCCCTGGTCAGCCTCTGGATGACCCCCGATTCGGTCTACCTGAGCCCGGCCCCGCTGTATCACACCGCGCCGTCGGTGTGGTCGATGAGCGCGCAGGCCGGCGGGATCACCACCGTCGTGCTGGAGAAATTCGATCCCGAAGGCTGCCTGGACGCCATCGCGCGCTACCGCGTCACGCACGGCCAGTTCGTCCCGGCGATGTTCACCCGGATGCTGAAACTGCCCGAGGCCGTGCGCAATTCGTACGACCTGTCCAGCCTGCAGCGGGTGATGCACGCGGCGGCGCCGTGCCCGGTGGAGATCAAGAAGCAGATGATGGACTGGTGGGGGCCGATCATCGACGAGTACTACGCCTCCTCCGAGGCGATCGGGTCGACGCTGATCAGCGCCGAGGAGTGGCTGGCGCACCCGGGCTCGGTCGGCAAGCCGATGGCCTGCGAGATCCACATCCTCGACGAGAACGGCAACGAGCTGCCTCCCGGGCAGGCCGGCGAAATCTACTTCGCGGGCGGCTATTCCTTCGAGTACCTCAACGACGAGGCGAAGACCGCCGCGTCCCGTGACACCCACGGCTGGGTGACCGTCGGCGACGTCGGTTACGTGGACGACGATGGCTACCTGTACCTGACCGATCGTCGCCACCACATGATCATCTCGGGCGGGGTCAACATCTACCCGCAGGAGACCGAGAACCTTCTGGTCACCCACCCGAAGGTGTTGGACGCGGCGGTGTTCGGCGTTCCCGATGACGAGATGGGGCAACGCGTGGTGGCGGCCGTGCAGACCGTCGACCCCGCCGACGCCACCGACGAGTTCGCCGACGAGCTGCTCACCTGGCTGCGGGATCGGCTCGCGCACTACAAATGTCCGCGGTCGATCACTTTCGAGGCGCAGCTGCCGCGCACCGACACCGGCAAGCTCTACAAGAACGGGCTGATCGAGAAGTATTCGGTCTGATCCATGCTGCAGGTGGTGGACCTGTCGAGCGCACCCGGCGCGGGCCCCGGGACCGGCGCCGCGGCCCCACCCGGGGTGATCGTGGCGCACGGCCGGGCCGACGACCTGGCGGCCTGCGAATCATGGTTGAACGCGGCGACTTTCACGTTGACGGAGGACCGTTACGAGGATCGCCGGGTCGTCACCGTCGACTCGGTGCCCGACGCGCTCGCCGAGTTGACCGCGCGGTGTCGGCATTGGCCGCAGGCCAGCAGCGTCTGTGACGACGTGTTGCGCGCGGTGGAGCCCGGCGGCCCGGCGCTGCCCGCGGTGGTGACCGAATCGCTGGCGTACTCGACCCTGCAGGCCGGCCCCGAATTCGCACGCTGGCTGACCGAGCGAGGCCCGGCCCGGATGCCCGACATCGCCGACCCGGTGCGGGCCGAGCGCGACGGCGACACGCTGCGCATCGCGTTCAACCGGCCGCAGCGGCACAACGCGTTTTCCACCGACGCCCGGGCCGCCCTGCTGGAGGCGCTGACCGTCGCGCAACTGGACCCGTCGGTGACCGGAATCGTGTTGAGCGGCAACGGCCCGTCGTTCTGCAGCGGGGGGGACCTCGCCGAATTCGGCACCTTCGCCGACCCGGCGAGTGCGCACCTGGCCCGCACCCGGCACAGCCCCGCCCTGGCCCTCGACGCGCTCACCGCCCGGCTCGGCCCGGCCTGCAAGGCGGAGGTGCACGGCCGCGTGCTGGGCAGCGGGCTCGAGATGGCGGCGTTCTGCGGATGGGTGAGCGCGCGCGACGATTCGGTGTTCGGCCTGCCCGAATTGCACCTGGGGCTGATTCCCGGCGCCGGCGGAACGCTCAGCGTCACCCGCCGGATCGGCCGATGGCGCACCGCCTATCTGGTGTTGTCGGGCCGCATCATCGACGCCGGCACCGCCCTGGCCTGGGGACTGGTCGACGCGACCGGCGCCTGAGAATCGCCTAAAGCGTTGTCAGATGCCCGAATACGTGGTGGTCGTGGTCGACGGCAGGTTCGAGACGGCGATCACGCCGATGGCAACATAGAGGATCACCATGATCACCGCGAACACCGCGCCGACGATGGCGCCGATGATGGCCCACTTCTTGGCGTTGTCGGCCGCCGCCTGGGCCTCGGCATACCGGCCCTGGGTCCACAGGCCGGACACCTTGGTGGAGTAGACGATCGAGACGATTCCGAGCGGCAGACAGCACAGCACGGTGCACAGGATGGCCCAGACGAGGTAGTTCTCCGGTTCCGGCTGGCCCGGCCAGCCCGGCTGAGGCGGCGGCCAACCGGGCTGCTGACCCGGTTGCTGACCCGGCCAGCCCGGGGGCTGGCCCGGCCATGCCGGCGGTTGACCCTGCCATTCCGGCGGCTGACCCTGCCACTCCGGCGAGCCTTCGTACGGCCCTGGGGGATAACTCATGGCAGCCGACTTTCTTTCGTTGCAGTAGCTTTTACTCCCGAACCGATTTGCTGGTGGGAGAAGTCAGGCAAGGATACAGGACCCATCGACGTCGAGCCCGCACATTCGGGCTCGCGCTCAGATGCCGCCCCGCGCGACCAGTTGCGCGGCGATCACGTTGCGCTGAATCTCGTTGGTGCCTTCGCCGACGATCATCAGGGGCGCGTCTCGGAAGTAGCGCTCCACGTCGTATTCGCATGAGTAGCCGTAGCCGCCGTGAATCCGCACGGCGTTCAGGGCGATCTCCATCGCCACCTCGGAGGCGAACAGCTTGGCCATGCCGGCCTCCATGTCGCAGCGCTCGCCGCTGTCGTAGCGTTCGGCGGCGTAGCGGGTGAGCTGCCGGGCGGCGGTCAGTTTGGTCGCCATGTCGGCCAGGTAGTTGCCGACCGACTGGTGCTGCCAGATCGGCCGGCCGAAGCTTTCCCGCTGCTGCGCATACGCCAGCGCATCCTCGAGCGCCGCCGTGCCCACGCCCAGGGCGCGGGCGGCCACCTGGATGCGGCCCGTCTCGAGGCCTTTCATCATTTGCGAAAACCCCTCGCCCATGCGGCCGCCCAGCACGGCCGACTCGGGCGCGCGGTAGTCGTCGAAGGACAGCTCGCAGGACTCGACGCCCTTATAGCCCAGCTTGGGTAGGTCCCGTGACACCGTCAGGCCGGGACCCTGCTGGACGAGCACGATCGAGATGCCGCGGTGCCGCGGCGTGGCGTTCGGATCGGTCTTGCACAGCAGCGCGATCAGACCGGACCGCCGCGCGTTGCTGATCCACGTCTTGGCACCGTTGATCCGCAAGCCGCCAGAGCTGTCCACCAGCGCCGTCGTCGTCATGTTCTGCAGGTCCGAGCCGCCGCCCGGTTCCGTCAGCGCCATGGTGGCGCGCAGCTCGCCGGTGGCCATCGCCGGCAGGTAGGTCCGCTTCTGCTCCTCGGTCCCGAACAGCGTCAGCAGCTTGGCCACCACCGTGTGCCCGCCCATCGCGCCGGCCAGGCTCATCCACCCGCGGGCCAGCTCTTCGGTGACCCGGACGTAGCACGGCATGGAAACCGGCGACCCGCCGTACTCCTCGGGAATCGCCAGGCCGTAGATGCCGATCCGCTTCATCTGCTCGATCCACGCCTCGGGGTAGGTGTTGGCGTGCTCGACCTCGCGGACGGTCGGCTTGACGTCGCGGTCGATGAACGCCCGCACCGTCGCCACCAGCATCTCTTCTTCGTCGTTCACGGATGACCGCCTCCCAGCGTTGATGGTGGCAGACCCGCTTCGCCCGGCTTCGCCGCGCTCGCGATCGCCACGGGTGTTGATGGTGGCAGACCCGCTTCGCCCGGCTTCGCCGCGCTCGCGATCGCCACGGGTGTTGATGGTGGCAGACCCGCTTCGCCCGGCTTCGCCGCGCTCGCGATCGCCACGAAGTTGACCCCCGATCCGACAGCCTGCCAGCATGTGGCGTTGTGACCAGCGAGGGGTATGCGCGAATCCGTGCCGGCGGGCCGTACTTCGACGATCTCTCGGTCGGCCAGGTCTTCGACTGGGCGCCCGCGGTGACCCTGTCGCCGGGATTGGCCGCCGCCCACCAGGCGATCGTGGGGGACCGGCTGCGGCTCGCCCTGGACGCCGACCTGTGCGCGGCCGTGACGGGCCTGCCCGCTCCGCTGGCGCATCCGGCGCTGGTCTGCGACGTGGCGATCGGGCAGTCGACGCTGGCCACCCAGCGGGTCAAGGCCAACCTGTTCTACCGCGGGCTCACCTTCCACCGTTTCCCCGTCATCGGCGATACCCTGTACACCCGCACGGAAGTGGTTGGGCTGCGCGCCAACTCGCTCAAGCCGGGCCGGGCGCCCACCGGCCTGGCGGCGCTGCGGATGACCACCGTCGACCAGGACGACCGGTTGGTACTCGACTTCTACCGGTGTGGCATGCTGCCCGCCGGCCCGGATTGGCGGCCCGACCAGGCGCCGCACGACGATCTTTCGACGGTCGGTGTCGGTGCGCCGGGCCCGGCCCACGACCCGGCCGCGCAGTGGGACGGCGAGGTGTTCCGCCACCGGGTGCCCGGCCCGCACTTCGACCCGGGCCTGGCCGGCGCCGTGCTGCACAGCACGGGCGACGTGGTCAGCGGTGCGCCGGAGCTCGCCCGGCTCACCCTGAACATCGCCGCCACACACCATGATTCGCGGGTCGCGGGGCGGCGGCTGGTGTACGGCGGGCACACCATCGGGCTGGCCCTCGCTCAGGCGTCCAGGTTGCTGCCGAACCTGGCGACGGTGCTGGGCTGGGAGTCCTGCGACCACACCGGCCCCGTGCACGAGGGCGACACCCTGTACAGCGAGCTGCACGTCGAATCCGCGGAACCGGCCGGCCGCGGCGGTGTGCTGGGGCTGCGGTCGCTGGTCTACGCCGCCGCTGACGGGCCGGGCGAGGCTGACCGCGCGGTGCTGGACTGGCGGTTCCGCGCGCTGCACTTCTGACGAGGCGCGGCACGAGCACAATGGGGGCGTGAGCTCGGCTACGTCGGCGTGGGGGAGCAGCGGGCTGGCCTACCTGACCGGCCTGCCCGACGGGCCGCCCGACTTCTCCCGGGCGACCGTGCTGACCCACGCCCAGCGGGTGGCCGCGGCCGTCGGCGAGCGGTTGGGTGTGACCATCGATGCGGCCGGCCTGTTGACCGGCCGCGCCGCGTTGCTGGGCCTGACCCGCCGCGGCCGGGTGTCCGCCGGCGGGGCGACCCGGCTACTGGTGGCCGCCGACGGCTGGTGCGCGATCACGCTGTCGCGCCCCGACGACGCCGCCGCCGTCCCCGCGCTGGTGCAGAGCGACGACGACACGGGCGACCCCTGGGGGGCGTTGCGGCGCTGGGTCGCAACCCAACCGCTGGCCGCGGTCATCGAGCGCACCACGCTGCTCGACATCCCCGCGGCCGCCCTGGGCCAAGCCACCGCCACCGCCCCGCGAATACGACCCCGCGGGACCCGCGCACCGGCACACGGCGTCGCGGGACTGCTCGTCGCCGACCTGTCCGCCATGTGGGCGGGCCCGCTGTGCGGACAGCTGCTCGCACGCGCCGGGGCGTCCGTCGTCAAGGTCGAGAGCCCGGCCCGCCCGGACGGTACCCGAGCGGGCAACCAAAGCTTCTTCGACTGGATGAACGGTGAAAAGCTTTCGTACTGCGTCGATTTCGACCGTCAGGAGGACGAGCTGCGCCAGTTGCTCGCCGTGGCCGATGTGGTGATCGAAGGCTCGCGCCCCGCGGCGCTCACGCGGCGCCGGCTGGGACCGGACGACGTGCCGGGGGGGAAAGGGCGAATCTGGTTGCGCGTCAAGGGATACCTCGATGAGCGCCCGGCGTTCGGCGACGACGCCGCGGTCGGTGGCGGCCTCGTCGGCGTCGCGGCCGACGGGCCGGTGTTCTGCGGCGACGCCATCGCCGATCCGTTGACCGGGCTGGAGGCGGCCCGGCTGGTCGCCGACTCGCTGGGCCGGGGCGGCGGCGAGCTGATCGAGGTTTCGATGGCCGCGGTCGCCGCCGGCTATGCGGAGCTGCCCACGCAGGCATCGGTCGCAAACCTGCTCGCGCCGCCCCCGCCGGTTCCGCCGCCGGCCCGGCCCGCGGCCCGGCTGGGTGCACACAACGAGGCGGTGCGCCAACTGGTCGCTCAACGGAGTTGTCGGCCATGCTGATTCGGCGGGCCACCCTGCTGGACGGGACCACCACCGATATCCGGGTCGGCGAGCGGATCGACGAGATGGGCGACGGCCTGGTTGCCGAACCCGGCGAGGGCGTGCTCTACGCCGGCGGCGGAACCGTCCTGCCCGGCCTGCACGACCACCACGTGCACGTGCGCTCGGCGGCCTCCGCGCTCGATTCGTTCCTCGTCGGACCGCCCGGGGTCTGCACCAAAACCGAGCTGACGCAACTGCTCTCGAACGCGACGCCGGGTCCCGACGGGTGGATTCGCGCCGTCGGCTACCACGAATCGGTGGCCGGCGACCTGGACCGGCACGCGCTCGACGCCATCGTGCGCACCGTCCCGGTGCGCATCCAGCACCGCAGCGGTGCGCTGTGGATCCTCAACTCCGAGGCGCTGGGCCGGGTGGGCCTGGCCGAGCACCCCGACGGGCGCCTGCGCAGCGCGGACCACGGTTGGTCCGACCTGCTGCAGCGGCGCGAAAGCGATCTGGCGGAACTGAGCCGGCGCATCACCGCGACCGGCATCACCGGCGTCACCGACGCCACCCCCGACCTCGACGCCGACGACATGGTGTCGCTGGTGGTCGCCCACCGGCGCGGCGAGTTCCGGCCGCGGCCCAGCTTCCTGTCCCCGGGCAAGAAGATCCTGCACGACGACCGCCTCGACGTGGACGGGCTGGCGAACTGGATCGCCGGCCGGCACGACGCGGGCCGCCCGGTCGCCGTGCACTGCGTGACCGCCGCCCAACTCGTGGTGACCGTCGCGGCCCTGCGGGCGGCCGGCAGCCATCCGCAGGACCGCATCGAGCACGCCGCCGTGGTGCCCCACGACAACCTGGCCGATCTTGCCGAGCTGGGGGTCACGGTGGTGACGCAGCCCAACTTCGTCGCCGAGCGCGGCGATCACTACCTCGCCGACGTCCCCGGCACCGAGCACGATCAGCTGTGGCGCGTTGCCTCCCTGCTGAAGGCGGCGGTGCCCGTGGCGCTGTCCACCGACATGCCGTTCGGCCACGGCGATCCCTGGACGACGATGCGCGCCGCCGTCTACCGCACCACCCCGAGCGGTGTCGTCCTCAACGCCGACGAATGTGTCTCTGCCCGAGACGCTTTGACGATGTTCCTGGGGCGGCCCGAGCGGCCGGCCCGGCCGCGGACGGTGGCGACCGGAGAGCCGGGGGACCTGTGCGTGCTCAGCGAGCCGCCGGCTACGGCGCTGGCGGAGCTGGACGCCGGCATGGTGGCGGCCACCATCATCGGCGGGGAACTCGTTTACTTCGCGATGTGACCGGCGATCACGGCGCGAGGGCGAGCGCCGCGCGCAACATGGCGCACTGGCTGTCGAAAAACCGCTGCGACACTTGGGCTTTGGGTGCCCAGAGGTCGAATCCGTGGAAGGCTCCAGGCACGGTCTCCACCTCGCACGGCACCCCGGCAGCCGTCAGGCGCTCCGCGTAGGCCAGGTCCTCATCGTGGAACAGGTCGTGGGTGCCGACGCCGATCCAGGCCGGTGGCAGGCCGCTGAGGTCTTCGCGGCGCCCGGGCACGGCGACCTGTGGGTCGGCGCCGCCGAGGTACGCCGACCAGCCGAACCGATTGCTGCGGGTGTCCCACAGGCGGTAGTTCGGGTTGTGGGCGGTCGCCGAGCTGCGGTCGTCGAGCATGGGATAGGTCAGCAGCTGGAACGCGGGGCTCACCTCGGCGCGATCGCGGGCGAGCAGGGCCAGGGCCGCGGCCAGGCCGCCGCCGGCGCTGGCACCGCCGATGGCCACCCGGTACCGGTCCACGGACGGTAGGCCGGCCAGCCAGGTCAACGCCGAATAGCAGTCTTCCAGCGGCGCGGGATACGGATGTTCGGGCGCCAGGCGGTAATCCACCGATGCGACGGTGATGCCCAGCCGCCGGCTGAACCCGCTGCAGAGCCGGTCGTCCTGGCGGGCGGCACCGATCACGTAACCGCCCCCGTGGATCCACAGCAGCGCCGGCGTCGGCTCGGCCACACCGGCCGGCCGGAACAGCCGGACACCGGTTCCCGAACCCAGCGTGATCTCCTCGACACCGGGAACGGGCTTGGCGAGGCGCTCGCGCAGCGCGATCCCCGCCCGCATGATCGCCAGCGTCCGGGGTCCGACGAGTCGGCGTGGGGCGAAACGGGCGACTCGGTGCAGGTCAGGGTGAACATCGGTGTTCGGCACCGCATCAGTATCACCGACACCGCACCGGCGGACACGGGCGGCGACTGAACCATTGCGCCGCCGCGTGCGTGCACCAATGGCGGTGGATTAGCCGAACGAAGATCGGGGTATCGGTGCAATGCTGGCGAGCACGGCATGCGTTAGCGTGCAAGCTGTTGCTGGTTCGGCGTCGCAACGTCCCCTACCGGGACCGCGCGTTGGGCCGCCCGGTGGGCAGGACGCGAGGGACGTGAATGCTGGGGCATCTTTACGATCGGGCGCTGGGCGGCGAGCGATGTTGGATTCGCCACGACGACGGCGAGTTGCGGCCGCTACCGGCGCACCGCTGGTTGGGCGTGCGAAGTCCCGGGGACGGATGTCCCGGTGACGCCTTCGACGAGGACTTCGACGAAGCCGTCACGCGGATGTGCACCGGGCCGACGATCGAATTGGGGTGTGGGCCGGGCCGGCTGGTGGCCCGGCTGATTCAGCGGGGTGTACCGGCCCTGGGCATCGACCGGTCCGTGACCGCGATTCGGTTGGCGGGGCGCGGCGGCGCTCCGGTCCTGCTCGGCGACGTGTTCGACCCGCTGCCCGCGATGGGTCTGTGGCAGACGGTGTTGCTGGTCGACGGCAACGTCGGCCTGGGCGGCGACCCGCGCCGCATCCTGGGGCGGGCCGCCGAGTTGCTGGCGCGGGGCGGGCGGTGTGTGGCCGAATTCGACGCCGAGAACATCGGCATCCGTTCCCGCTGGGTCCGGCTGGAGTCCGCCTGCGAGGTCGGACCCTGGTTCCGGTGGGCGTCCGTCGGCGTCGACAGTGCCGCCGCGCTGGCCGCGCAGGTCGGTCTGACGCTGACCGGTGTCCGGCTGATCGGCGGCCGGGTGATCGCGTGCCTGGCGGCGATCTGAGCGGGTCGCGCCGCGCCGCCGACGGCTGACGCGGCGCGAACACAAACGCCCGTTTCGGAGCGGGGGGCGGGGGTACGCTGCCCTCACACCACGGCAAGGAGGCCGGCTATGACATCGTGCGCGAAATGGTTGCTGCGGGCGCGTCCCGGCGACTACGCGCTGGCCTTGAGTGCCGCGGGCGCTTCGCTGCCGGTGGTCGGCAAGCACCTCGAGCCACTGGGCGGCCTCACCGCGATGGGCATCTGGGGCGCCCGGCACGCCCCCGAGTTCTTCTCCGGGCTGACCAAGCCCCGACGCTCGCCGGACGACGACGCCCGCCTGCCCGACGGGTTGAGCGCACAAGACGTGTCCATCGCCGCGCTGCGCGGGATCGTGTCGGCCGCGGAGCTCGAGCTGGAGTGGCCCGCGGCGCTGCGGACGCCGCCGATCTGGGATGCGATGCGCCAGCGCCGGTACCTGCACCGGCGCGCCGTCCACTACGGGGACCACCCCGCGCAGGTGCTCGACGTCTGGCGCCGCAAGGACCTGCCCGCGCAACCCGCGCCGGTGCTGATCTTCGTCCCGGGCGGCGCCTGGGTGCACGGCAAGGCCATGGGCCAGGGCTCCGCCCTGATGTCCCGCCTGGCCGAGCAGGGCTGGGTCTGCCTGGCGATCGACTACCGCGTCGCCCCGCACCACCGCTGGCCGCGGCACATCATCGACGTCAAGACCGCCATCGCCTGGGCTCGCGCCAACGTCGACAAGTTCGGCGGCGACCGCGATTTCGTCGCGGTGGCGGGTTGTTCGGCCGGCGGTCACCTGTCGGCACTGGCCGGCCTCACCCCCGACGACCCGCAGTATCAGGCGAAGCTGCCGGAGGGCGCCAACACTTCGGTGGACGCGGTGGTCGGCATCTACGGCCGCTACGACTGGGAGGACCGCTCGACGCCCGAGCGCGACCGGTTCGTCGAGTTCCTGGAGCGGGTGGTGGTCAAGCGCCGGATCGCCCGCCACCCCGAGGTGTTCCGCGCCGCGTCGCCGATGGCACGCGTGCACCGAAATGCGCCGCCGTTCTTGGTGATTCACGGCAGCAGGGACAGCGTCATCCCCGTCGAGCAGGCACGCAGCTTCGTCGACCGGATGCGGGCGGTCTCGCATTCGATGGTGGGCTACCTGGAGCTGCCCGGCGCGGGCCACGGCTACGACCTCATCGACGGCGAGCGGGCGGGCGCTGCCGCGCACGCGACTTCGCTGTTCCTCAACCAGGTGTATCGCACCAAGGCAAACGCGGCAAAAGAGGTTATCTGAGCAGCCGCCGCTGAGTATGGTCCCTTTATGGGTAAGGGGCAGCGGTGAAACGGCTGAGCGGGTGGGACGCGGTCCTGTTGTACAGCGAAACGCCGAACGTGCACATGCACACGATCAAAGCCGCTGTGATCGAACTCGATTCCGATCGGCGTGGCTTGGACGTCGGCGCGTTCCGCGAAGTCATCCGCGGCCGGCTGAACAAGCTCGAGCCGTTCTGCTACCAGCTGGTCGAGATCCCGTTCAAGTTTCACCATCCGATGTGGCGGGAGCACTGCGATCTCGACCTGGACTACCACATCCGGCCGTGGCGGCTGCCCGCGCCGGGCGGCCGGCGCGAGCTGGACGAGGCGATCGGCCGCATCGCCAGCGCACCGCTGGACCGCAGCCGCCCGCTGTGGGAGATGTACTTCATCGAGGGCCTGGCCAACAACCGGATCGCGGTGGTCGGCAAGATCCACCACGCGCTGGCCGACGGCGTCGCCTCGGCCAACCTGATGGCCCGCGGCATGGACCTGCAGCCGGGGCCCGAGGGCGGCCCGTACCTGTGCGACCCGGCGCCCACCACGCGGGAGTTGATGAGTTCGGCCTTCGCCGATCACCTGCGCCACGTCGGCCGGATCCCGCACACGATCCGCTACACGGTCGAGGGCCTGGGCCGGGTGCGGCGCAGCTCGCGCAAGCTCTCGCCCGAGCTGACCCGGCCGTTCGAGCCGCCGCCGACGTTCATGAACCACAAGATCACGCCCGAACGCCGGTTCGCCACCGCCACGCTGGCCCTGGCCGACGTCAAGGAGACCGGCAAGCGGCTCGGCGCGACCATCAATGACATGGTGCTGGCCATGTCGGCCGGCGCCCTGCGCACCTTGCTGCTGCGCTACGACGGCAAGGCCGAACCGCTGCTGGCATCGGTGCCGATGAGTTTCGACTTCTCGCCCGAGCGGATCTCCGGCAACCGCTTCACCGGCGTCCTGGTGGGCCTGCCGACCGATTCCGACGACCCGCTGGAGCGGGTGCGGTGCAGCCACGAGAACGCCATCGCCGCCAAGGAGAGCAACCAGCTGATGGGGCCGGAACTGGTCAGCCGGTGGGCGGCCTACATGCCGCCCGCGCCCACCCAGGCCTTCTTCCGGTGGGCGTCCGGGCGCGACGGCCACAACAAGATCCTCAACCTGAACATCTCCAACGTTCCGGGTCCACGGGAACGCGGCCGCGTCGGCGGGGCCCTGGTCACCGAGATCTATTCGGTGGGCCCGCTGACCGCAGGCAGCGGCCTCAACATCACGGTGTGGAGTTACGTCGATCAGCTCAACATCTCGGTGCTCTCCGACGGCGCCACGCTTAAGGACCCACATGAGGTGACCGAGGCCATGGTCGCCGACTTTGTCGAAATACGCAGGGCCGCAGGTCTTTCCGAGGAGCTGACTGTCGTCGAAGCCGCGATGGCGCCGGCCTGAGCCGCGCGGAGGAAAACGGCACTCTCGCCTGACGTTAATCGCATTCTGGCCGACCGCTACCATCGGTCGGACAACAGCCACCCCGACCCCGAAGGAGCTGTGCGGCACGTGAGCACTGGGAGCGAAGCAGCCGAAGAACCCGAAGTCCTGGTCGAACAACGGGATCGGATCCTGATCATCACGATCAACAGGCCGAAGGCCAAGAACGCGGTCAACGCCGCGGTGGCGAACGGCCTGGCCGAGGCCGTCGACCGGCTCGACGGCGACGCGGGTCTTTCGGTGGGCATCCTGACCGGGGCCGGCGGATCGTTCTGCGCGGGCATGGACCTCAAGGCCTTCGCCCGGGGCGAGCTGCCCATCGTCGAGGGCCGCGGCATGGGCTTCACCGAGCGTCCGCCGGTCAAGCCGCTCATCGCGGCGGTCGAGGGCTACGCCCTGGCCGGCGGCACCGAGTTGGCCTTGGCCACCGACCTGATCGTCGCGTCCAGGGAGTCCGCGTTCGGGATCCCCGAGGTGAAGCGCGGCCTGGTCGCCGGCGGCGGCGGCCTGCTGCGGCTGCCGCAGCGCATCGCGCCGGCCATCGCCATGGAGCTCGCCCTGACCGGCGACAACCTGTCCGCCGAGCGCGCCCACGAGCTGGGGTTGGTCAACGTGCTGGCCGAGCCCGGCAAGGCGCTCGACGAGGCGATCGCGCTCGCCGAGAAGATCGCCGCCAACGGGCCGCTCGCGGTGGCCGCCACCAAGCGGATCATCGTCGAGTCCCGCGGCTGGAGCCCCGAGGAGATGTTCGCCGAGCAGAACAAGATCCTGGCTCCGGTGTTCGCGTCCAACGACGCCAAAGAGGGCGCCATCGCCTTCGCGGAGAAGCGCCCCCCGCGCTGGACGGGCAGCTGAGCCCGGCCCCCGGCTTCGACGGTGTCGCGTGATCTAAACTACAGTCGAACATGACACTTTTGGTCAGCTTTGTAACGCGTTGATACCGCAGAAAGTGCAAGCGTGAGTATTTCGTTGCTGCTGGAGATGGCCGCGTCGAGCAATCCCGATCGCACGGCCGTGGTATCCGAGGGCTCCTCCGGCGCCCTGCGGCTGACGACGCAGCAGCTCAGCGATCTCGCCGACGGTGGCGCCGGGGTGATCGCGGGCACGAACGCCCAACACGTGGTCTACGTGGGCACCGGCGGCGCGATGCTGCCGGTGCTGATCTTTGCCGCCGCGCGGGCCGGGCTGCCCTTCACCCCGCTCAATTACCGGCTGTCCGCCGACGCCATCCGGGCGCTGATCGAGCGCCTGCCGGAGCCGTTGGTGATCGTCGACGGCCGCTACCGCGACATGGTCGGCGGCGCCCCCGGCCGGCTGATGACCACCGACGAATTCCTCGCGGCCGCGCGCGACAGCGAGCCCGCCGCCGAATTCCCCGACCCGGACTCGGTGGCGATCGTGCTGTTCACCTCGGGCACCACGTCGCAGCCCAAGGCCGTCGAGCTCTCGCACAACAACCTGACCAGTTACGTCACCGGCACGGTGGAGTTCGAGTCGGCCGCCGAGAGCGACGCCGCGCTGATCTGCGTGCCGCCCTATCACATCGCCGGGGTGGGCGCCGCGCTGTCGAACCTGTACGCCGGGCGCAAGATGGTCTATCTGCCGAATTTCGATGCGCGGGAATGGGTTCGGCTGGTCAACACCGAGAACGTGACCACCGCGACGGTGGTGCCCACCATGCTCGACCGCATCGTCGCCACGCTGGAGGCCGAGGGCCACGAGCTGCCCTCGCTGCGCAACCTGGCCTACGGCGGGTCGAAGGTGGGGCTGCCGCTGGTCCGCCGCGCACTGGAACTGCTGCCCGGCGTGGGCTTCGTCAACGCCTACGGCCTGACCGAGACGAGCTCGACCATCGCGGTGCTGACCCCCGACGATCACCGGGCGGCGCACGCCGCCGCGGAGCCGGAAGTCGCCAGGCGGCTGGCCTCGGTGGGACGGCCGGTGCCCGGCATCGAGATCGAGATCCGCGACGAAGACGGCAACGTGCTCGGGCCCGGGCAGACCGGTGAGCTGTTCGTCCGGGGCGAGCAGGTCTCCGGCCGCTACACCGGCATCGGTTCGGTGCTCGACGAGAATGGTTGGTTTCCCACCAGGGATGTCGCCATGCTCGACGAGGACGGGTACTTGTTCATCGGCGGCCGCAGCGACGACACCATCATCCGCGGCGGTGAGAACATCGCGCCCGCCGAACTCGAAGAGGTCCTCGTCGAGCACCCGCACGTGCGCGACGTCGCCGTGGTCGGCGTGGAGGATCCGCAGTGGGGACAGGCGATCGTCGCGGTGGTGGTACCCCGGCCCGGTGCCGATCCCGATCCCGAGGAATTGCGCGAGCACGTCCGAAAAAGCCTGCGCGGGTCACGAACCCCGGACCGGGTGGTGTTTCGCGACGAGCTGCCCACGACCCCCACCGGCAAAGTGCTTCGCCGGGAGATCATCGAGACGCTGGAAGGGCTACGTGCATGATCAAGAATGGAACCCGCCTGGCCAGCCAGGTGTGTGACACGCAGGTGATCGTCGTCAGGAGCGCCGACAGCCTCGACGACTTGCGTTGCGGCGGTGCGCCGATGGTGCCGATAGGCGGAGAGCGTTCGGGGGAGCCGGATCCGGCGTTCGCCGACGGCACCGTGATGGGCAAGCGCTACGTCGACGAGACCGGCGCCGAGGTGCTGGTGACCAAGCCGGGCGCCGGGAGCTTGAGCGTGGGGGCGACCGCGCTGCAGCTCAAAGAGGTCAAGCCGCTGCCGGCCAGCGACTGAGGATCACTCCGCGATCTTGTTGCGGACCACGAATTCCCTTGCCTTGATCAGGAATTCGAGCTGATCGCCGACCTGGCGCAACGGGTCGATGCTGCCGGTCGAGCGGGACAACACGATGGCGCCCTCCAGGGCGGCGATCGACGTCACCGCCAGCGAGGCGGCGCAGGGCTCGTCGAAGCCGTCGTGGGTGAACGCCCGCGTCAGCGCGGCGCACCAGCGGCCAAGGATGGCGCCGGCCTCGGCGGAGAGCTTGGCGTCGTCGTCGTCCGAGCCGATTGCCGCGGCCACCACCGGGCAACCGGCGCTGAAGCCGCCCTCGGTCAGCAGGCGCTCCCAGAACTCGACGAACTTGCCCAGCAACGCCCGGGCACCCTGCTCGGCGGCGTCGTCGATCATCGCGGTGAGCGCGTCACCGGAATACCGCAGCGCCTCGATCAGGATCTGATTGCGGCCGTCGGGAAAGTGGTAGTAGACCGAGCCGCGCGGGGCGCCGCTGCGGGCGAGCACCGCGTCGATGGTCACCCCCGCGGCGCCGCGTTCACGCATCACCTCGGCGGCGCTGGCCAGCATTTTCTTGCGCGTACCGCCGCGCTTCGTCGCGGTGTGGTCCCGCAGTGTTTCGCTCGTGGTCGCCACTCTCGTGCCTCCCGTGGCTGACGTCATGCAGCGTGTGAGTGCCGGGGGACCGGCCAGTGCATGCTTCGCGGGCTGAAGCGGAAACTCCGGCGTTTGAGGTCGGGCATCTCGCGGGTGAATTGATAGCCGCCGATGTTCAGCTCGATGATCCACATGATTCTCTCCCGGCCTGAGCGCCGCCGATGATTATGCTGAGAAGCATATAAGACAACGGTCCAGTAAGCAAGTTTTATTGGCTAGGTAAGCTCAGACGCACGGAAAAGTCCGAAACCGGTCCGTTGCCGCCTAATTTACGCGCTAGTAACACGGCTGGTTTCTATGCCCTTTTGCATAATCTTTGGCACCTGGTGGCCGGAAACGCCGAACGCGCACCCACCGCGAGCTGCTGATTTTTCGCGGTGGGTGCGCGTTCGGGGTTAGGCGCTAGCCCTCGATCGTGTAGCCCATGGGCATGAGCACGCTCTTCTGTTGGGTGAAGTGCTCCACGCCTTCGGGGCCGTTCTCGCGCCCGATGCCCGAGTTCTTGTAACCGCCGAAGGGGCAACAGGGATCGAAGGCATACCAGTTGATCGCGTAGGTCCCCGTGCGGATCTTCTCCGCCACCGCGATGCCGCGCTCCACGTCGGCGGTCCACACGCTGCCGGCCAGGCCGTACACCGAGTCGTTGGCGATCTTGATCGCGTCCTCCTCGGTGTCGTAGGGAATGATGCTCAGCACGGGCCCGAAGATCTCCTCCTGGGCGATCGTCATCTTGTTGTCGACGTCGGCGAACACCGTCGGCTGCACGAAGAAGCCGCTGTCCAGGCCCTCGGGCCGGCCGCCGCCGCACACCAGCCGCGCGCCCTCCTCGACGCCCTTGGCGATGTAGCCCTCGACCCGGGCACGTTGCTTCTCCGAGATCAGCGAACCGATCTGGGCGGCCGGGTCCGACGGCAGGCCTACCGGCAGGGCCTGCACGAAAGCGCTTACGGCATCCACGATTTCGTCGTACCGCGAACGCGGGGCCAGGATGCGGGTCTGGGCCACGCAGGCCTGCCCGGTGTTCATGATCCCGGAGAACACCAGCATCGGGACCGCGGCCGCCAGGTCGACGTCCTCGAGGACGATGGCCGCGGACTTGCCGCCGAGTTCCAGCGTGCACGGCTTGAGCATGTCGGCGGCGCGCTTGCCGATCTCCTTGCCGACGGCCGAGCTGCCGGTGAACGAGAAGAGGTCGACGCCCGGGTTGGAGGTCAGCGCCTGTCCGGTCTCGATCCCGCCGGGCACCACCGACAGCACCCCCTCGGGCAGCCCCGCCTCGGCGAAGGCCTCGGCCAAAGCGTTTGCGCTCAGGGGGGTTTCGGCGGCCGGTTTGAGCACCACGGTGCAGCCGGCCAGCAGGGCCGGGCCCAGCTTGTTGACGGCCAGGAACAGCGGCACGTTCCACGCGACGATCGCGCCCACCACGCCGATGGGCTCGCGGTAGACGATGCTCTGCCCGTAGCCGCCGGTGCGGATCTCTTTCCACTTGACCTGGTCGACGGCGGGGCCGGCGAAGAAGTTCAGCGCCCCGATGGAGCTCATCCAGTGCATCGTCTCGACGCCCATCGGGGGCTGGCCGGTCTCGGCCGCCAGCAGCTGGGTGAAGTGGTCCTTGCGCTCCTCCATCAGCTTGAGCGCGTTGGCGATCACGGCCGCGCGCTCCTTGGGCGGCGTCGTGGGCCAGGGTCCGTTGTCGAAGGCCGCGCGGGCCGCGGCGACCGCGGCGTCGACGTCGGCGGCCGCCGCCATGGGCGTCTTGCCGACATACTCGCCCGTGGCCGGGCAGTGCACCTCGATCACTTCGTCAGTCGACGGCGCGGTCCACTTGCCGCCGATGAAAAGCTTGTCGTATTCCGTCGTTTGGCTCTCTGGCATCTGCGCCGCTCCTCCTCATTGCTCCGCGCTGCATCGTCGCCGGCGCGCATGGCGCCACCCTACCCAAGCCGGGACAAAACGAGAACATGTTTCATTATCGGGGCCGCAGCACCAGCACCAGATTGCTGACCGCGAACTCCCGCAGCAGCGGGACCGACGTCAGCCACCATGCCCATCGCGGGTGGTAGCGGGGAAATGCCGCCACCGCCGCCCCGGTGCTCGCGGCCCAGTCGAGCCCTTCGGCCGCGGATACGGCGAACAACGACGACCCGTAGTTGTTTTTCGCCGGATGCCCATGTTTGCGGGCGTACCGGGCGGCGGCGCGGGCACCGCCGAGGTAGTGGGCCAGGCCGGTCTCGTGCCCACCGAACGGGCCCAGCCAGACGGTGTAGGAGAGCACGGCGAGCCCGCCCGGCTTGGTCACCCGCAGCATCTCGTTGCCCAGCTGCCACGGCCGCGGCACGTGCTCGGCGACGTTGGACGACAGGCAGATGTCCACCGAGTCGTCGGCGAACGGCAGCGCCATGCCCGACGCGCGGACGAAGTCTCCGGGACCTGCCGCGAGCGGGGGGCCGGCCGCGTGCATCTCGCTGGGGTCGGGTTCGACGCCTATGTAGCGCAGACCCAGGTCGTCGAACGCGGCCGAGAAGTAGCCGGGGCCGCCGCCGACGTCGAGCACGGTGCGGCCGGCGGCGGGTCCGCCGCGCGCCGCCAGCCACAGGTCGCACACCATGGCCGCGGTGTCCGCCGCGAGCGCGCCGTAGAACCGGGCCGGGTCGGACTGCTCGAAGCGGAATTCGGACAGCAGCCGCACCGCACGGGCCAGGGTCGCCCGCCGGGCGAAGACTTGGGTGGAAGGCGGGGTCACGGGCACCGGCCAACCCTACGCAGCGCGGTTGCGGGGCGCCGCGGCGTGCATCGTCGCCGAGCTGTGCTTGACTGCCCGACTCGCCCCCTCGCCGCTAACGCGGCTGGGGGTGCCCCCACCTCGCGCCGCGCCGCGGCGTGCATCGTCGCCGAGCTAGGCTGACCAGTGATGTCTGGTCTGCGCTCCGTGCTCCTGCTGTGCTGGCGCGATACCGGACACCCCCAGGGCGGCGGCAGCGAGGCCTACTTGCAGCGCATCGGCGCGCAGTTGGCCGCCTCCGGTGTCGCCGTCACGCTGCGCACCGCCCGCTATCCCGGCGCGCCCCGGCGCGAGATGGTCGACGGCGTGCGGATCGACCGGGCCGGCGGCCGGTACTCGGTCTACGTCTGGGCCCTGCTCGCGATGGCGGCGGCCCGGCTGGGGCTCGGACCGCTGCGGCGGGTGCGGCCCGACGTGGTCGTCGACACCCAGAACGGCCTGCCTTTCCTCGCCCGGCTGGTCTACGGCCGCCGGGTGGTGGTCCTGGTACACCACTGTCACCGCGAGCAATGGCCGGTGGCCGGGCCCGTACTGGGCCGGCTCGGCTGGTTCGTCGAGTCGACGTTGTCGCCGTGGCTGAACCGGCGCAACCAGTACGTGACGGTATCGCTGCCGTCGGCGCGCGACCTGCTGGCGCTGGGCGTGGACAACGCGCGAATCGCGGTGGTGCGCAACGGGCTCGACGAGGCCCCGGCGCGCTCGCTGACCGGCCCGCGCGCCGCGGCGCCGCGGGTGGTGGTGCTGTCGCGGTTGGTGCCGCACAAGCAGATCGAGGACGCGCTGGAGGCCGTGGCGCGGCTGCGGCCCCGGATGCCGGGCCTGCACCTCGACATCGTGGGCGACGGGTGGTGGCGCCGGCGGCTCGTCGACCACGTCCGCCGGCTCGGCATCCCCGACGCGGTGACGTTCCACGGTCACGTCGACGACGTGACCAAACACCATGTGCTGCAGAGCTCGTGGGTGCAGCTGTTGCCCTCGCGCAAGGAGGGCTGGGGCCTGGCGGTCGTGGAGGCGGCTCAGCACCGGGTGCCGACCATCGGTTACCGGTCCTCGGGAGGCTTGTCGGATTCCATCGTCGACGAGGTCACCGGCATCCTGGTGGACACCCACGCCGAGCTGGTGGATCGTCTCGGCGAGTTGCTGTCCGACCCGGTGCTGCGCGAGCAACTCGGCGCCAAGGCGCACACCCGAAGCGGTGAATTCTCGTGGCGGCAAAGCGCCGACGCCATGCGCACGGTGCTGGAGGCCGTGCGCACGGGCGGGTACCTGAGCGGCGTGGTTTAGCCACGGGCGTCGGCGTCGCCGCGAGACATAAAGCGTTGCGAGCCGCGTCGCGGCGTGTCGTCGCAGCCGTTTATGTGTCGTGCGGCCGCGGCGGGAAGCCAGCGCGCCGCACACGGCCGACCAAGGCGCCGGCGCCGCCCACCAGCAGCGCCGCCAGCCACGCCAGGTGCGCGAGCAACGTCACCGTGCGCGCCGTGGCGGAGACCCCGGCGGTGTCGCCGCCGATCCGATAGAGCGCGAGGTCGTCGTCCCGGTAGACCGGGTTCAGCGCGTCGACGGTGCGGGCGGACGCCCCCATGTCCCCGGCGGTGTCCGACTCCACGACCAGCCAGCCCACGCCCGCCGGCGCCAGCGCGGACGGCGCGGGCCCGGCCAGCAGCAACTGCTGCACCGCGCGGGCTTGAGCGCCCTCGCCCGGGATGACGGTCCCCGAGATGACCAGGTCGCCGGTGCTCAGCACGTCGGCGCGCACCCAGCGGGGCAACGGGTCCAAGACCGGCGCGCGACCAGCCCAGGAGTAGAGCCGCATGGTGCCGGCCGGCAGCACCGCCACCGTCGCGGGCTGCGCGTTGATCGCGGCCGCCGCCGCCGCCCAGCCGCGCGGATACTGCACCGACGACACCTGGCCCCACACCCCCCAGGCCAGGTCCGGCAGCGCGAAGACCAGCGCCAGGCAGCAGACCGGTGCCGCCACCATGTCCGCGGGCGGCGGGACCCACCTGCGCAGCGTGACCACCACGCCCCCGCCCGCCAGCGCGTAGCCCGGCACGGCCAGCGCCACCCACTTCTGCCCGTCGCGCAGGACACCGAAGCCGGGCACGGCATCCACCAACGCGGCCAGCAGGTGCAGGCCCGGGCCGGTCGCCAGCGCCGCCGGAACCAGCACGGCCACCGCCGCCAACGCCAACAGCGGCCGCGCCGCGGGACGGCGCAGCACCGTCGGCAGCCCGGCCGCGACTACGCCCAGCAACACCGCGGCCGACGCCACCGCGAACATCGTGGTCCGCGAGATCGGCACGGCCTCGCCGTTCCAGATCCCGCCCAGGGCGGCCAGGCTGGCCAGCGTGCCCAGCCCCGGCTCGGCGCGCGGCGCGAACGCGGCGACCCCCAGGGTGTTCGCCGCGGTGTGCGCGGTCAACGAGGCGCCCAGCGCCGACGCGGTCAGCCAGGGCAGCGCGGACACCAGCGCGACGCCCAGCGTCACCGCCGCGCACAGCCGGCGCGACCGGCCGGTGCCGGGCGCGCCCACGCAGACCAGCGCCGTCGTCGCGGCGAGCAGCAGGCCGGTCGGTGTCAGCCCGGCCAGCGCGATCCAGAAGGTCAACCCGAAGAACGGGCCGGAGCCCGTGCGCAGCCCCAGCATCGCCGTCGCGACCCAGGGCAGACAGCCGTAGCCGACCAGCAGGCTCCAGTGCCCCTGAAGCAGCCGCTCGGCGACGTAGGGATTCCAGATCGCCAGGGTGATGGCGACGAACTGCCCGGGCGCACCCGCGTCGGGCAGCGCCGTGGCGACCAGCCGGGCAGCGCCCCATCCCGCGAGCCAGAGCCCCAGCACGAGCAACGCCTTGACCACGACGCCGCCGTCCAGCACGTGCGAGGCCAGCGCCACCGCGAAATCCTGCGGCGTGGCGCGCGGGGCCGCCGTCAGGCCCAGCGCGGTGTCGGACACGTATGAGCGCGGCGTGGACACCGCGTCGCGCAGCAGCAGGTAACCGGGCCTGAGCAGCGGCCCGACCACCAGCAGCGCCAAGACCAGGGCGTACCCGGGCCGGGTCCAGCGCACGCGGCGGGCTATTCCCGTTCGGGTGGACCGGTGGGCTCGGGCGGCCCGGAGTCGGGCGGCTCGTCGGCACCCAGGGTGGGCGCGTCGGGATCATCGCGCGACGTGGGGTGCTGCGTGGGCAGCTTCTCGGTCTCGGCCTCGGCGCCGGGCACCGGCTCCTCGAGCCCACTGCGGCCGAAGAAGTCCTGGTCACCCCGGTCCAGGCCGGGATCGGTCAGCGCGCTCTCGGTGCGCAGGCTGAACGAGGCGAGCACCCCACCGCCGACCAGCGCGATCAACCCGACCGCGGTGAAGGTGATCGGCAGCACCCGCGACCACAGCGCCAGCCGGTCGCGCTCGTCGCGGGCGGCGTTGACCTGCGATTCGACCGTGTCCTGGTTGGACGTGACCTTGTAGTCGGCCAGCGTCAGCTCCGGCTTCATCGGGTCACGGGCGAAGTAGTGGTTGGCGTGCTCGGTCTCCTTGACGATGGTGCCCGACACCGGGTCCACCCAGAAGGTGCGCTGCGCCGCGTAGTAGCGGGTCATGGTGATCTGCTCGTTGGGGTCGCCGCCTTGCAGGCCCCACATCGCCGCCGAGGCGGTGAACTTGGAGTCCGTCGCCTGGTCGGCGTACAGCGACGGGTAGGGCACCGGTGCCACCAGCTTGCCCTCGGCGTTGTAGCCGACGTTCTGGGTGAACTTATAGGTGGTCAGACCGTTGACGTCGTCCTGGCTGTCGTAGTTGACGTCGAACGCCTTCTGGGCGATCGGATCGAAGTAGGGGTACGTCTTCTTCTCGGTGTGGAACGGGAACCGGTAGGCCAGGCCGTCGTGCCGCAGCGGCATCGCCGTGGGCGGGTTCTCGTCACCGAAGGCGCGCGGCTTCTGGACCGAGCCGCCGGCGTGGGTGTCGTCGGAGACCGACATCGCCGTCTTGCGGTTGAGGGTGACGGTGTCGACGATCGCCAGCAGCAGGCCGCTGTCCTTCTGCTTGTCGGTGCGCCGCACCGAGCTGCCGACCTGCAGCGTGACGACGTCGGCGTTGGCGGGCGATTCGACGCTGATCTGCTGCTGGGACACCAGCGGCACGTTCTGGTTGACGACGACGTGATCGGTCGACAACGAGGCGGAGTCGAGCGCGGTTCCGGTGCCGTCGCTGATCAGCGTGGTATCGATGTCGAGCGGGACCTTGGTGATCCTGCTGGTGGTGTACGTCGACAACAGCAGCGCGGCGATCAGCAGGGCGGCTCCGAGTCCGATGACCCCGCATGCGGCGAACCGCAACATGACTGCTCGGTTCACGTTGCTGTGCCCTCCTAGTGCTCTCTTGCGCCGTCAGCCGCAAACCCGTTTGACCCTAACAGCCGAACGTAAGCCCGCGGCTTGCGAACCTGTCGCCGTCGCACGCGGGTCCTTCGGGTGTACCCATTCGTTCTGCCGGCCCATCAGATGCAGACTGTGGGGGTGACGGATGGCCAGCGTGCGGGCGGCGTTCGCAGCTTCCTGCCCGCGGTGGAGGGGATGCGCGCGTGCGCGGCCATGGGTGTGGTCGTCACGCACGTCGCCTTCCAGACCGGGCACTCCAGCGGCGTCACCGGCCGGCTGTTCGGCCGCTTCGATCTGGCCGTCGCGGTGTTCTTCGCGTTGTCGGGCTTCCTGTTGTGGCGCGGCCACGCGGCGGCGGCGCGTGGCCTGGCGCCGCGCCCGCGCACCGGCCACTATCTGCGGTCCCGGGTGGTGCGCATCATGCCCGCCTATGTGGTGGCGGTCGTCGTGATCCTGACGCTGCTGCCCGACGCGGATCACGCCAGCCCGACGGTGTGGCTGGCGAACCTGACCCTGACCCAGATCTATGTGCCGCTCACCCTGACCGGCGGGCTGACCCAGATGTGGAGCCTTTCCGTCGAGGTCAGCTTCTACCTCGCGCTGCCGATCCTGGCGTTGTTGGCCCGGCGGCTGCCGGTCGGCGCGCGGGTGCCGGCCATCGCCGCCCTGGCCGCGCTGAGCTGGGCCTGGGGCTGGGCGCCCATCCACACGGGATCCGGCACCAACCCGCTCAACTGGCCGCCGGCCTTCTTCTCCTGGTTCGCCGCCGGCATGCTGCTGGCCGAATGGGTGCACGACCCGATCGGTGTGCCGCACCGGTGGGCGCGCCGGCGCGTGGCGATGGGTGCCGTCGCCGTGCTGGCCTACCTGCTGGCGGCGTCCCCGCTGGCCGGACCGGAGGGCCTGATTCCCGGCACGGCCACCCAGTTCGCCGTGAAGACGGCGGCGGGCTCGCTGGTGGCGCTCGCGCTGGTCGCCCCGCTGGTGCTGGACCGGGTCGACACCCCGCACCGGTTGCTGGGCAGCACCGCCATGGTGACGCTGGGGCGGTGGTCCTACGGCCTGTTCGTGTGGCACCTGGCCGCGCTGGCCATGGTGTTCCCGGTGCTCGGAACTTTCGCGTTCACCGGCCGGATGCCGTCGGTGCTGGTGCTCACGCTGATCTTCGGGTGGGCGATCGCCGCGGTCAGCTACGGGCTGGTCGAGTCACCCTGCCGGGAAGCGTTGCGGCGCTGGGAGAAACGGGAGAAGCCGGACGAAACGCCGGATGCCGTCGACGCCGAGGCCGACGCGATCGCGCCTTAGCCGGTCGACTCGAAGACGTAACCCGATGGTGCGGCCGCGGCCTTGGAGGATCGTTGGTGGGCGTCAGGCCGGCTCGGGCGCCCGCAGCCGCGCGATGATCTCGGCGCGCACGGCCGACCGCCGGGCCTTGCCGGCGTCGTCACGCAGGGGAGCGTCGACAAACTCGATGAAATCGGGGGAGGGCGGCAACTTGTACGGTGAAAGGTGTTCGCGCAGAAACTCTTTCACGCCCTCTGCGTCGAGTGTGGACCCGTCGGCGGTGTGCACCAGCGCGTAGGGCACCTGACCCAGATCGTCATCCGGAACACCGACGACGAGGCAGGACAGCACGTCGGGGTGTGCCGAGAGCGCGTTCTCGATCTCGGCCGGGTAGACGTTGCGGCCGCCGACGGTGAACATGTCGACCCGACGATCGGACAGGTACAGGAACCCGTCGGCGTCGAAGTGGCCGAGGTCGCCCAGGGAGTCCCAGCCATCCCGGCTCTTCGCCTCGACGCCGACGTAGCGGTAGGTCGGCGCGCTGCCCGGGGCCGGGCGCATGAAGATCTCGCCGACCACGCCGGGCGGGCAGGGGTTGCCATCGTCGTCGAGCACCTTCATCTCCCCGGCGACCACCACCCCCACCGATCCGCGGTGGGTCAGCCACTGGTCCCCGGAGATGAAGGTGAGCGCCTGTAATTCGGTGCCGCCGTAGAGTTCCCACACCTTCTCCGGGGCCAGCAGGTCGATCCACGCCTGCTTGACGGCGGGCGGACACGGGGCGCCCATGTGCCAGAAGCGCCGGATCGACGAGAGGTCGTAGGACTCCGGGTCGGCGTGATACACGGGCAGCACCCGCTGCATGATCGTGGGCACCGTCGTCAGGAAGGTGACGCGATGATCGGTGATCAGCCGCAGGAACCGCTCCGGGTCGAACCGGCTCATCAGGACCAGGTGGTGGCGCATCAGCAGCGCGAGCGTCGCGGTGGTGAAACCGGTGTTGTGCGACAACGGAATTGGCACCAGCGTCGTGTCGCCCTCCTGCGCGCCGAGCGGATATCCGATGGCGGCCGGTATCCGGCTGTCGCCGCCGGATTCGATGAGCTTGGGCCGGCCGGTGCTGCCGCCGGATCCCATCGCCTTCCACACCGGCGACACCGCCTCCGGCAGCGCCGCGTCGGAATGCTCCGGGCCGGGCGTGAAACCGGCCGGAAGACTGGGTATTTGGGGATGCTCGCGGCCGACCAGCAGGGCGGGCGGTCGCAGGTCCAGCAGGCCCCGCAGCTCCGCGTCCGGCAACCGCGCCGACAGTGGCTGGGGGACCGCGCCCAGCTTCCAGCACGCCACCGCGGCCTGGATCCACTCGACGGAGTTGGGCAGCACCATGGTCACGTAGTCGCCGACCCCGACGCCGCGCTCCGCGTAGGCGCAGGCCAACCGGTTCGTCGAGGCGTCGAGCTCCGCGCGGGTGAGGGTGAGTCCGTCACAGGTGACGGCGGGCTCGTCGGGCGCGAGTTCGGCCAGCGCCGCGATCTGGGTGCCGATCGGCGGGACCGGCTCACTCATATGCGCCCTGCCGCTCGAAGATGCGGCGCGGGTTGTCGACCAGCATCGTGTGCAGTTGCTCGTCGGTGACGCCGCGCTCTTTGAGGGCGGGGATGACGTCGTTGTGGATGTGCAGGTAATGCCAATTCGGCGCCATCTGGGGCACCAGCTCTTCGGGGAGCGCGTCGAAGTAGCAGTTGGCGTCGTGCGAGAGCACCATCTTGTCGGCGTGCCCGCGCTCGCACATCGTCGCCACGATCTTGACCCGCTCCTCGAACGGCGAGATCACGTCCAGGCCGAACCGGTCCATCCCCAGATACGAACCCGCGGCGATGAGCTCCTCGAGGTAGCCGACGTCGGTGCTGTCACCCGAGTGGCCGATGACCACCCGGCTCAGGTCGACCCCCTCCTCGGAGAAGATGCGTTGTTGCTCGAGCCCGCGGCGCAGCCCCGCGTGCGTGTGCGTGGAGATCGGCACCCCGGTGCGCTTGTGTGCCTGGGCGACGGCCCGCAGCACCCGCTCGACGCCCGGTGTGATGCCGGGTTCGTCGGTGGCGCACTTGAGGATGCCGGCCTTGATGCCGGTGTCGGCGATGCCCTGCTCGATGTCGCGGACGAACATCTCGGTCATGATCTCGGGGCCGTCCAGCAGCCCTCCCGGGCCCTCGTAATGGAACCGGAACGGCACGTCGTTGTAGGTGTAAAGGCCGGTCGCCACAACGATATTCAACTCGGTGGCCGCCGCGACGCGCGCGATGCGGGGGATGTAGCGGCCCAGTCCGATCACGGTGAGGTCCACGATGGTGTCCACGCCGCGGGCCTTCAGTTCGTTGAGCCGGTCGATGGCGTCGGCGACCCGCCGTTCCTCGTCGCCCCAGGCTTCGGGATAGTTCAGGGCGATCTCGGTGGTCATGATGAACACGTGCTCGTGCATGAGCGTCACGCCGAGGTCGGCGGTATCGATGGGGCCGCGGGCGGTATTGAGTTCTGACACGAGACTGATGCTAGGTCGACTCGGTGGTCGCACAACAGTGCCGATTTATTCCGGCGCGCCCGAGGTTGCAGTACCGTCACCCTCGTCCGAACCGGAACCCGCGGGAGTCGCGTCATGTTGCTCAATCCCAACCACCTGCAACGTCAATACCCAGACCGGCGCTCGGCGGAGATCATGGCCGCGACGGTGGACTTCTTCGAATCGCGGGGCAAGGCGCGGTTGAAGTCCGACGACCACGAACGGGTGTGGTACTCCGAGTTTTTGGACCACATCGGACGCGAGCGCATCTTCGCGTCGCTGCTGACACCGTCGGAGTACGGTGCGAGCGATTGCCGCTGGGACACCTACCGGATCAGCGAGTTCGCCGAGATCGTGGGCTTCTACGGGCTGAGCTACTGGTACCCCTTCCAGGTCACCGCGCTGGGCCTGGGCCCGATCTGGATGAGCGGCAACTCCGACGCCAAGCGCAAGGCCGCCGCGCAACTGGAGGCCGGGGAGGTGTTCGCCTTCGGGCTGTCCGAGCAGACCCACGGCGCCGACGTCTACCAGACCGACATGATCCTGACGCCGTCCGACGGGGCTGGTCTCGGGGGCTGGACCGCGAGCGGCGAGAAGTACTACATCGGCAACGCCAACGTGGCGCGGATGGTGTCGACCTTCGGCAAGATCGCCGGCACCGACGAGTACGTGTTCTTCGCCGCCGACTCCCAGCACGATCGGTACGACCTGATCAAGAACGTGGTGAACTCGCAGAATTACGTGGCCAACTACGCGCTGCGCGACTACCCGGTCAGCGAGGCCGACATCCTGCACCGCGGCCCCGAGGCGTTCCACGCCGCCCTCAACACCGTCAACGTCTGCAAGTACAACCTGGGCTGGGGCGCCGTCGGCATGTGCACACACGCCATGTACGAGGCGGTCACCCACGCCTCCAACCGCGTCCTCTACGGCACCGTCGTCACCGACTTCACCCACGTCCGGCGGCTGCTCACCGACGCCTACCTGCGGCTGGTCGCGATGCGGCTGGTGACCACCCGCGCCTGCGACTACATGCGCAGCGCATCGGCCGACGACCGGCGTTACCTGCTGTACAGCCCGCTCACGAAGGGGAAGGTCACCAGCGAGGGGGAGCGGGTCGTCATCGCGCTCTGGGACGTCATCGCCGCGAAGGGCGTCAAGAAGGACACCTTCTTCGAGGCCGTCACCCGCGAGATCGGTTTGTTGCCAAGGCTGGAAGGCACGGTGCACATCAACATCGGGCTGCTCGGCAAGTTCATGCCCAACTTCCTGTTCGCCCCCACCAGCGAGCTGCCGATCATCGGCCGCCGCGACGATGCGTCGGACGACACCTTCCTGTTCGCGCAGGGTCCGACCGGCGGGCTGGGCAAGGTGCGCTTCCACGACTGGCGCGCGATGTTCGACGGGTACGCGCACCTGCCCAACGTCGCGTTGCTGCGCAAGCAGATCGACGTGCTCGCCGACATGTTGGCCAGCGCGACCCCCGACGCCGCGCAGCAGAAGGACGTCGACTTCGCGTTCGCCGTGGGCCAGTTGTTCGCGACGGTGCCCTACGCGCAGCTCATCCTCGAGGAGGCCGCGCTGTCGGACGTGGACGAGACGCTGATCGACGGGATCTTCGCCGTGCTGGTCCGCGACTTCAACGGCTACGCGGTGGAGCTGAGCGACAAGCCCGCGACGACGGACGACCAGGCCCGGTTCGCGACGCGGATGATCCGCCGCCCGGCCCACGACCCCTCGCGGTACGCCCAGATCTGGAAGGAGCACATCCTTCCGCTCAACGGCGCGTACGAGATGCGGCCCTAGGCAGGCCTGCGCGGGCCGTGCCCGCCGGCCCCTTGACTGTGATGCAGATCACCGTAATATGACCAGTGGTCATCGATTGCTAGGAGGCCGCATTTGCCAACGGTGACTTGGGCCCGGGTCGACCCCGGTCGTCGCGCCGCCATCATCGACGCCGCCGAACAGGAATTCGGGGCGCACGGGTTCTCCCGCGGCAGCCTCAACGTCATCGCGCGCCGGGCCGGCGTCGCCAAAGGCAGCCTGTTCCAATACTTTGCGGACAAACGCGACCTGTACGCCTTCATCGCCGACATCGGCAGCCAGCGGGTGCGCGCCTACATGGAAGACCGCATCCGCGAGCTGGACCCGAGCCGGCCGTTCTTCGACTTCCTCACCGACTGGCTCGATGCGTGGGTGGCCTACTTCGCCGACCACCCGCACGAACGCGCGCTGCACGCGGCGGCGACGCTCGAGGTCGACACCGAGGCCCGCGTCAGTGTGCAGAACGTCATTCACCGCCACTACCTCGAGGTGATGCGGCCGCTCGTGCGCGACGCGAAGGCGCGCGGCGACCTGCGCGCCGATTCCGACACCGATGCGCTGTTGTCGTTGCTGCTCTTGATCTTTCCGCACCTGGCACTCGCGCCGTACATGCGCGGTCTGGATCCCGTTCTCGGGCTCGACGAACACACACCGGAGCAGCCGGCGCTCGCCGTGCGCCGGCTCGTCGCGGTGCTGGCGGCCGCCTTCGCGGCGCCTACGCACGCCCAGCCGCCCGTGCACTCAGCCCCACAACGATCCGAGGAGGTCACATGACACGCACACATTCGGGCTCGATGGTTCGAGGGGGCCTCAACTGGGACAGCCTGCCGCTGCGGCTGTTCGCCGGCGGCAACGCGAAATTCTGGGATCCGGCCGACATCGACTTCTCCCGCGATCGCGCCGACTGGGAGACCTTGACCGACGACGAACGCGACTACGCCATCCGGCTGTGCGCGGAGTTCATCGCCGGCGAGGAAGCCGTGACCGAGGACATTCAGCCGTTCATGTCCGCGATGCGGGCCGAGGGCCGGCTCGGCGACGAGATGTACCTGACGCAATTCGCATTCGAGGAGGCCAAGCACGTCCAGGTGTTCCGCATGTGGCTCGACGCGGTCGGGGTAACCGACGACCTGCACCGCTACCTCGACGCCATCCCCACCTACCGGACGATCTTCTACGAGGAATTGCCGGACTGCCTCAACGCGCTGTCGGTGGACCCGTCGCCGGCCGCCCAGGTGCGGGCGTCGGTCACCTACAACCACATGGTCGAGGGCATGCTGGCGCTCACCGGTTACTTCGGTTGGCACAAGATCTGCGTGGAGCGCGGCATCCTGCCCGGCATGCAGGAACTGGTCCGGCGCATCGGCGACGACGAGCGGCGCCACATGGCGTGGGGGACGTTCACCTGCCGCCGCCACGTCGCCGCCGACGACGCCAACTGGGGCGTCTTCGAGACCCGGATGAACGAGCTGATGCCGCTGGGGCTGCGCCTCATCGAGGAGGGCTTCACCCTGTATGACCCGATGCCGTTCGGCCTGTCGGTGGACGAGTTCATGCAGTACGCGTCCGACAAGGGCATGCGGCGCTTCGGCACCATCTCCAGCGCCCGCGGGCGGCCGGTCGCCGAGATCGACCTCGACTACTCGCCGCTGCACTTGGAGGACACCTTCGCCGACGAAGACGAGAGGGCCCTGGCCGCCGCGTCGGCCTGACGCGACTACTCGACCTTGCTGCCGCCGGCCGCGTCCCCGGTGTCGGTCTCACCCCCGTTGGTGGCGACCCGTCCCCCGCAAGCGGGTGGGGGTACCCCCTGGGGGCGTGCCCCAGCGCCCGGCTACGCCGCGCTTGCGATCGCCACTACCCGACCCAGACGGTCTTGGCGTTGCAGAACTCGCGGATCCCGTGGCCCGCGAGCTCGCGGCCGTAGCCGGAGCGCTTGACGCCGCCGAAGCCCAACTCCGGGTAGGACACCGTCATCCCGTTGATGAAGACCTGGCCGGCCTCGATGTCGTCGATGAAGCGCTGCTGTTCGGCCTCGTCCCGCGTCCAGGCGTTGGAGCCCAGCCCGAACGTGGTGGCGTTGGCGATCTCGATGGCCTCGTCGATGCTCTCGGCCCGGTACATCGACGCGACCGGGCCGAACACCTCCTCGGTGTAGAGCGCCATGTCCTTGGTGATGTCGGTGATCACCGTCGGCGGGTAGAACCAGCCCGGCCCGTCGAGCGGCTTGCCGCCGGTGCGCAGTGTCGCGCCCGCCGCGACGGCGTCGTCGACCTGCTTGGCGATGTCGTCGCGACCGGACTCGGTGGCCAGCGGGCCCACGTCGGTGTCGGGGTCGGTGGGGTCGCCGACCTTGAGCGCCGCCATCCGCTCCACGAACTTGTCGACGAACGCGTCGTAGATGTCGGTGTGGACGATGAAGCGCTTGGCGGCGATGCAGGACTGCCCGTTGTTCTGCACCCGCGCGGTGACCGCGGTCTTGACGGCCTCGTCCAGGTCCGCCGACGGCATCACGATGAACGGGTCGCTGCCGCCGAGCTCGAGCACGGTGGGTTTGATCTCGTCGCCGGCGATGGCGGCGACCGACTGCCCGGCCGGCTCGCTGCCGGTCAGGGTCGCCGCGGCGACGCGGGGGTCGCGCAGGATGCGCTCGACCGCGCTGGACGAGACGAGCAGCGTCTGGAAGCAGCCCTCCGGGAAGCCGCCGCGCGCGATGACGTCGGCGAGGTAGAGCGCGGTCTGCGGCACGTTGGAGGCGTGCTTGAGGATGCCGACGTTGCCGGCCATCAGCGCCGGCGCGGCGAACCGGACGGCCTGCCAGAGCGGGAAGTTCCATGGCATCACGGCCAGGACCACGCCGAGGGGCTGGTAGCGGATATATGCCTTGGACGCGCCGACCTTGGCCGCGTCGGCCGGCTCGTCGGCCAGCAGCTTTTCGGCGTTCTCGGCGTAGTAGCGAAAGCCCTTGGCGCACTTGAGTACTTCGGCCTTGGCCGACTTCAGCGTCTTGCCCATCTCGCACGTCATCATCGCGGCGACGTCGTCGGCCTCTTTCTCCAACAGGTCGGCGGTCGCGTTTGCCCACTGCGCGCGCTGGGCAAAGGTGGTGTTATGGCGGTAGTCCTGGAACCGGGCGTACGCGCGGGCGATGGCCGCGTCGACTTCTTCGTCGGTTGCCGGGGTGAAGGTTTTTACTGTCTCGCCGGTGGCCGGGTTGATGGTCGCGATGGGCACGCTGACATCCTTCGCTTCGGGGTTGGTGAAAGGTCCAACATCCAGCCTGCCACTATCGTTCCCTCAAGGGAGGTGCCGGATGAGTAAAGCCGCCGAGCTGATGGTCAAGTGCCTGGAAAACGAGGGTGTTTCCGTGGTCTTCGGCCTGCCGGGAGAGGAGAACATCCGGTTCGTGCAGGCGCTGGCCGCCTCGAGCATCCGCTATGTGCTGACCCGGCACGAGCAGGGCGCGGCCTTCATGGCCGAGATGTACGGGCGGGTGACCGGGCGGGCGGCGGTGGTGTCGAGCACCCTGGGGCCGGGCGCGATCAACATGCAACTCGGCGTGGCCGACGCCACCACCAACAGCACCCCGCTGGTCGCGATCTCCGCGCAGGTGGGTCACGACCGGGAGTTCAAGGAGTCACACCAGTACGTCGACCTGGTGTCGATGTTCGCGCCCATCACCCGGTGGGCCGCCGGCGTCCCCACCGCGCGGGCCATCCCGGAGATGTTCCGCAAGGCGTTCAAGGTCGCCGAGACCGAACGCCCGGCCGCGGTCTATCTCGCGGTGCCCGAGCACATCGACGCCGACGAGACCGACTACGACCTGACACCGTTGCCGCGCAACGTCGTTCGCCCGGATGCGCCCGCGCCCGGCCAGGTGGAGCGTGCGGTCGACATCCTGCGCAAGGCCAAGCGGCCGGTGGTGCTGGCCGGGCACGGCGCCGCCCGCGGCAACGCCACGGCGGCGCTGGTCCGGTTCTCGGAGCAGTTCGGCATCCCGGTGGCCAACACCTTCCACGGCAAGGGCGTGATGCCCGACGACCATCCCAACAGCATCGGAACCATCGGCTTCATGCGCCACGACTACGTGAACTTCGGCTTCGACAACGCCGACGTGGTGATCGCCGTCGGCTACGAGTTGCAGGAGTTCGACCCCGTCCGGATCAACCCGCAGGCCGACAAGAAGATCATCCACATCCACCGGTTCCCGGCCGAGGTCGACGCGCACTATTCGGTGGACGTCGGGATCATCGGCGACATCAGCGCCTCGCTGGACGCGTTGACCGTCGGGCTGGACGGCCACGCCTACGAGGCCGATCCGGAGGTTCCCGGCCACGGCCTGCTCGAAGAGGAATTCTCGCGCGGGGAACAGGATTCGCGCTACCCGCTGGCCCCGGCACGGGTGGTCGCCGACACGCGCGCGGCGCTGGGGCGCAGCGACGTGGTCCTGGTCGACACCGGCGCGACCAAGATGTGGATGGCGCGGCTCTACCCGACGTATGAGTGCAACACCTGCCTGGTGTCGAACGGGTTGTCCACCATGGGTTTTGCCCTACCCGGCGCGCTCGGTGTGAAGCTGGCGCGGCCCGACACGAAGGTGCTGGCCGTCGTCGGCGATGGCGCGTTCCTGATGAACTCGCAGGAGATCGAGACCGCCGTCCGCGAGCGGATACCGCTGGTGGTGCTGATCTGGGAGGACGGCGGTTACGGGCTGATCGAGTGGAAGATGGACCTCGAGCTCGGCGCGCACTACTACGTGAAGTTCGGCAACCCCGACGTGGTGAAGTACGCGGAAAGCTTCGGCGCCAAGGGATATCGGATCAACAGCGCCGAGGAACTGTTACCCACACTGCGTGCCGCGCTCGACGACGACGGCGTCTCGGTGATCGCCTGCCCGGTCGACTACTCGGAGAATTTGCGGTTGACCGACCGGCTCGGCGAGCTGGACGAGACGCTGTAATTCACGGACACATCCAGGCCAAGGGCGGGCAGACGCCGGTGTTCGGCGGCAGCCGCAACCCCGGCGGCTGTCCCTGGATCTCTGGCTGCAGATATGTGAGGTGTAGCAGCCCGGAGGTGAAGAGGGGCTTAGGTCCTTATAATCACGCAGGCCAGCGTCGTGTGGTCACGCGTCCTCGGGGCGGCCCCGAGAGGGGCCAGATTTCGGACGCTTTTGCCGAGTGTGCATCTATGGCGATTTCGGACCGCTTTTTGTCGGTGGGGGTGGCTAGTTTGGGAGCATGAGTTCGGGTGGTGATGCCGAGGCCGTCGCGGTGTTCGACGACCTCGATGCCGTCTTGGCTCGCGCTCGCGCGTTACCGGTCGACGCGATGAACGTCCAGCAACAGCTGGCGGTGCTGGAGCGCTGCGAGAAGGCGCGCCGCCAACTGCCGGCCATCGAACATCCGGTCATCAATTCCCTTTCCCGCCAGGCCACGCCAGAAGAGCTCGGCGGCAAGCTGTCCCACGCGATCGCCGAGGCCACGCTGATCAGCCGCGCCGAAGCCTCCCGGCGGGTCAAAGAAGCCAGTGATCTGGGCCCGCGGCACGGGTTGACCGGCGAACCGTTGGCGCCGATCCTGCCGGCCACCGCCGCCGCCCAACGCGCCGGGACACTGGGCACCGGCCAGGTCGCCGTGATCCGCCGGTTCTTTCACCACCTGCCCGGCTGGGTGGACGTCGCCACCCGCCAAGCCGTCGAGGCCGACCTGGCCGCCCACGGAACGCAGTACCGCCCCGAACAACTGGCCGAACTCGCCGACCACGTCGCCGACTGCCTCAACCCCGACGGCACCTACACCGACGACGACCGCGCCCGGCGCCGCGGCCTCACACTGGGCAAGCAAGGCCCCGATGGCATGTCCGAGCTACGCGGCCTGCTCACCCCGGAGTTGCGCGCCACCATGGAGGCGGTGCTGGCCAAACTCGCCGCCCCGGGCATGTGCAACCCCCTCGACGACACGCCCTGCGCGGACGGCGCCCCCAGCCAAGAGGCCATCGACCACGACGCCCGCAGCGCCGCGCAACGCGACCACGACGGGCTGCTGGCCGGCCTGCGTGGGTTGCTGGCCTCGGGAAAACTGGGCCAGCACAACGGCTTACCGGCCTCCATCATCATCACCACCACGTTGGCTGAGCTGCAGACCGCCGCCGGCACCGGGCGCACGGGTGGCGGCACCCGGCTCCCGATCAGTGACGTGATCCGGCTGGCCCGCCACGCGCATCATTACCTGGCGGTCTTCGACAACGCCACACCGCTAGCCCTGTATCACACCAAACGCCTGGCCACCCGCGGCCAACGAATCATGCTCTACGCCAAGGACCGCGGCTGCACCGCCCCGGGCTGCACCGTGCCCGGCTACTTCTCCGAAGTCCACCACGTCACCGACTGGACCCAGTGCCGACGCACCGACATCGACAACCTCACCTTCGCCTGCGGACCCCACCACCGCATGCTCAAACCCGACGGCTGGACCACCCGCAAAAACACCAAAGGTGACACCGAATGGATCCCCCCACCCCACCAAGACAACGGCCAACCCCGCACCAACACCTACCACCACCCCGAGAAACTCCTCCGCCACGACGACGATGACGACGACGCGGCCTAGCTCAGCCGCGCTGTGACGTCGCCGTCGGCAGCGCCATCGGTCGGACGTAGCCGCCGATCAGGGTCCGATGCCACCAGGCCCGCTCGCGCCGCAGCTCGGCGGGTGTGGTGAAGCGATACTCGTAGAGCCGTGCGCGCACATACCGCGGTGGGGCATCCGGAAACGGATTGTGCCGCAACAGGCGCAGCGTGGGCCGGTCGTTGCGCAGCAGGCGCTCCAGGAACGGGGTCAGCCAGGGCTGTGCGTAGCCGGGAGAGATGGCCGCGAACCACATCATCCAGTCCAGGCGCAGGTGATAGGGCGCCCACTGTCGCGGCAGCCGGCGCACGGCGCCCGGCTTGCCCTTGAAGTCGTATTCCCTCCACACCGTCTGCTCGGTAAGCCGCGTGTCCTCGGTGCCCTCGATCACCACCTCGTGGCGGACGCGCCCGATGCTGCCAAATGCACCGTAGGTGTTGACTAGATGAAAAGAGTTGAACGACATGTTCATTCGCTGCCGCGACGACAGCATGTTGCGCACCGGCCAGTAGCTCATGAACAGCACCGCCGCCGCGAACACGATGACCACCGCCGCGAACCACAGCGGCGTCGACGAAAACGCGCGATGGGCGGGCAAGCCCACCAACGCGGTCACTGATGAGTCGTCGATCGCGCTGCACGCCAACAGGATCGTCACCCAGTTCAGCCAGGCGAAGTTGCCCGACGCCACCAGCCACAGCTGGGTGATCACGATGATCGCCGCGGCGATGCTGGCGACCGGTTGCGGCGCGAACAACCCGAACGGAACCACCAGCTGCGAGAAGTGGTTGCCCGCCACCTCAATTCGGTGCAGCGGCTTGGGCAGGTGGTGGAAAAACCAGCTCAACGGCCCCGGCATGGGCTGCGTCTCGTGGTGATAGTACAGACACGTCAGGTCGCGCCAGCACGGGTCGCCGCGCATCTTGATCAGCCCCGCACCGAACTCGACCCGGAACAGCAGCAGCCGGGCCATCCACAGCGTGAGCAGCGGCGGCGCCACCCGGTCGTTGCCGAGGAAGATCATCAGAAAGCCGGTCTCCAGCAGCAGCGACTCCCAGCCGAACGCGTACCAGGTCTGCCCGACGTTGACGATCGAGAGGTAGAGCACCCACAGTGTCAGCCACATCAGCATCGCCGCCCAGAGCGGCACCGCGTCGGCCCCGCCTGCGACGATCGCCACCGACACCGCGGCACCGAACCACGACACCGCCGCGAACAGCCGATCGGAGTAGCGCAGGTGAAACAGGCTCGGCGCCCGCCAAAACGACTGCCGGGCAAGGAACCGGGGGACCGGCTGTATCCCGTGCTCCCCGATCAGCGCGCGGAACTGGGCCGCGGCCGCGACGAAGGCCAGCAGGTACACCACGGCGACACCGCGCTCGAGCACTAGTCTGCCGAGCCAATATTCGGGTGCGGAAAACCAGCCCATGGCCGTAACTCCTCGGACGGTGGCGGTCACTCAGACCCGCATATCCAGTCAACCAGCCGGTAAACCGGTAGCCAACACCCGAGAGTAATTTGTTACGGCGCCGGTGCGGAGCGCTTGTCACCATTGACGACGATTGAATCGGTCGCGCCGTGTCACGACCGCTGCGGCCGCGGGTATCCGCGCTAAATGTGGGCCAAACACTTGCTTGCCGGGATCGCGGCATTGCGCGCCGAAAAATGGCCGAGCACACCGTCATCGGTGACGTACACGCTGTCGGCACGGACACCCAGGGGATAGGCCTTCGTCAGCCGCGAAGTAAAGACGTCGAGCGCCGTCTGCACGCTCTCGCGGGGCAGCGGGGCGCCCATCGCGTTGATTTTCACGACTTCCAGCCCCAGCTTGCCGCCGGTACTGCGCGGCTTGAGCGTGATACTGCCCAGACCCAGCGGACCGCTGAGCCGGATCGTGTCGGCACTGGGGTCGGTCTTGATGCTGTCGATCAGGCCGCCCACAACCGGAACCGCGTCCCCCACGGTTTCCTTGATGCCATCCGACGTCCAGGCGACCGTGGCGTCCAGCGCGCCGATGGTTCCTTTCGACTTGGCGTTGCCATGCAGGTCGACGTCGTTGACGGTGATATCGGCCTTCATGCCCTTGCCGCCGCGGATCTGGTTTCCCGCGGTGTGTATGGAGATGCCGGTGTAGTGGCCGGTCAAATGCTGCCACAGGAATGGGGTGGGGCCCAAGGACACCGTGGCCGTGTCCTTCACCTCGCATTCGACCGCCGCGGCCACCGCGTCGCCGACGCGCTTGCGGACGTAGAGTTCGGCTCCGATCAGGCCTATTCCGAGTAGCGCCAGCACGATGACGAGAATCAAGGTGATCGACAGCGGGTCGCCGATGAGGCGGCGGATGAAGCGGTGTCCGGTTTTCTGTGAGGCCGGCATGACCTGCGACGGCGGCCGGGCGTACGGCGGCACGGCCGAATAGGGCTGTGCGGTTGGCGGGATAGTGAGCCGGTCGGGTGGTTCACCCGTGCCATCGGCGTAAGCCGGAGGGATCTCCGTGGTCGGCGGCTCGGCCGGGGCCGCAGGTTGGGCCGCAGAACTCGTACTGCCCGGACGCGCCCATACCGACGGCTCCTGCGGTGCCTCCTGCGGATTCGTCACTTCAACGATACTAGCTGTATCGGGTGAAAGTGGCCCCGAGTGGGCGGGCGGCACCGCGATGGTCTGGGTGCATCAGGTCAGCGTGCGTCGCGTTGTGGCCGAGCCGGCATGGTCACCACCGAAGCGGCGAGCACCGCAAGCGAAATCAGCGCCAGCAGCTGAACATTCGCGGAATGTCCCGCATAGCCGTCGACCGACCGCCAGGGATTCCGGGACAGCACGGCCCCGGCCAGGATCAGCCCGCCGGCGCTCAGCGCCATGGTCGCGCGGTCCAGGCGCCGACCCCGCAGCGCGTACCGCAGGCCCAGGGCGGCGCCGACCACGGCCACCCCGGCCGCGCCCGCGATCACCGCCCCGCAGGCCAGCACCCCGACCGCCGCCCATGCCCCCGGCTGCCACGGCCGGGCGGGCGGGTCGTCGACTCGACCGCGCCGGGTGCGCCACAGCGCGAGCAGGGCCAGCAGCGGCAGCAAGGCCAGCCCCACCGCTAACCCCGCCCGGTACGGGGCGTTGGACGGGAAGGTCAGCGTGATGGTGCCGGGGTCGCCCGGCGGCACCACCCAGCCCTGCTGCCAGCCGTTGACGGCCACCGGCGTCAGCCGGGCTCCGGCGGCGGTGCGCGCCACCCATCCGGGGTTGATGCTTTCGGGAATCACCAGCACCCGCGACGTGGTCGACGGGGGAGCCTGCACTTCCCGACGGTCCGGGCCCCACGCCCGCCAGGCCGGCACCGTGGCGGCGGCGGGCGGGGTACCGCGCTGGCCGGCCGGTGACAGGTCGACGCCGTCGACGACGAACTGCGCGCCCGGGCTGACCAGCAGCTCCTGCTGGCCCGCCGGCAGCGCGATCGGGTCGCGGTCGCAGGCCCGCGCCGCGATCGGCTCGTCGTCGAGCAGCGCGCCGACGGTGGTGCGGATCGACGTGTGCACGAACCGGCCCGCGACTGCGATCACCGGGCCGTGATCGCAGTCGACGGCGATCTCTCGCGCGCGGTCGCGGGCGGCGTCGGCCGGCGCGATCGGGTTGCCGTCGGCGCCCAGCGCCGCGAGCTCGGCCAGTCCGGGCGGCTTGAGCTGGTCGAAGCCGAGCGCGTTGCGGTCGATGACGTCGTCCCAGTCCAGCAGGCTGACGGTGACGGTGTCGGTCACCCGGGGGTTGAGCGGGATGGTCTGCGGTTCACCGGGCTTCAACGCGCGCACTTGCGGGCCGTCACCCAGGTTGACGGCCACCATCCTCGGGTGCGCGGGCAACGCCGACCGGCTGGGCACCAGCCGCAGCGCGGTGACCTCGGTGGGCCGCGGCAGGGTCAGCGTCAGCGTGGGCGCGCTCTTGTGTTGCACCACCCGTTGCGGCGCGGTCCACGCGGTGGCCGGATCGCCGTCGGTCGCCGCGTAC
Organism: Mycobacterium europaeum; assembly: GCF_034555895.2. NCBI lineage: Bacteria > Bacillati > Actinomycetota > Actinomycetes > Mycobacteriales > Mycobacteriaceae > Mycobacterium > Mycobacterium europaeum. Next base: position 4,376,137 of record NZ_CP157315.1, on the reverse strand, counting down.
GCCGAGCCCAGGACATCGACCAGGTCGGAGTCGCCCCGCGCCCGGGTGGTGTTCGGCTCGGCGACCATGTCGGCCAGCTTGGGGCCCTGTCGGGGCCGCACCCACACCAGCGGGGTCACCGCCACCGGGGCCGGAACGGTCAGCGTCCGGCTGAGATTCACCGGCTCTTCCGGCGCCAGAGCCATCGATGGCGCGCAGCGCACGCCGTCGGGCGTCGGCGCGCAACCCGGTCTGCCGAGCAATTCCGAACCCAGGTCCCAGCCCGCGACGGCCGAACCGGGCGGCGGCCCGGGGACCCGCACGGTGTGCCGCAGCTCGACCGGGTGGGCGAACCCGGACGCGTCGTACTGGGTGATCGACAGGTCGGTGATGCCGAATTGCACGCCGGGAGAGCCATCGTCGGTGCCCGCGGCGGTGATCCGCACCCACGGCGTCTCGCCGTAGGGCAGCGCCGCGGCGAGCGGCTTGCCGGGCTCGTCGAAGCGCAGGGTCGTGCTGCCGGTCGCCGTTTCCAGCAGGATGCGGCGCACCTGCGCGCCGACGGCGGTCGCACTGGGGGTCAGCGTGATCGCCGCGTTGGTCACCGGGTGGTCGAAATCGACCCGCAGCCACTGCCCGACGGCGGCCTGCAGGGAGTTGGACACCCACGCGGTCGCCGGGTCGCCGTCGACCGCCGCGACGGGGGAGGTCGCCGGCGCGACGTCGGGCATCGCGGTGGAATCCGACGACGAGCTCGACACGGTCACGCGTCCGCCCGTCCAGGCACCGACGACCGGGTCGGCCCCGGGGACGGGATAGTCGGGCACCCGGTTGTAGGTGTGCCGCGCGTCGCCGTCGGCCCGGATGGCCGACGAATGGTGGTCCACCCGGCCGTAGTCGGTCTCGCGCGCCACCGGGGTGTCGGTGACGGTCACCGTCGGCACCGGCAGACCGGCGCCGCGCGCGTCGGCGGTCATCAGCACCGGACCCAGCGGCGGACGGCCCTGCAGCCGGCGGCGCTCGTCGAGGCGCAGCAGGACCTCCGGTCCGCCGTCCACCCGGGGCAGCCGGTCGACGTCGGCGAAGTACGGCGCGCCCGGATCGCCGGCGGCCGCCACCCGGTAGATCTCGACGGCCGGATACCGCGGACGCAGCCCGCTGTCGGCGACGAAGCCCGCCAGGGTGCCCGGTCCCACCGGCTCGCCGAACTGCGCCACCTTCTGCAGCCCCGGAGATCCGGCGACGGCGCGGTGCACCAGCAGGGGGCGGGCCGACCGCGACGTGTCAGGGTCCAGGTCGTTGCGCACCACCACATACGAAATGCCTTGCCGCGCAAGAGTATCGGCCAGACCCGCCGAGGGCCGCCCGGAGGCGAACAGGCGCTGCACCGAATCCAGCGCCCGGATGGTCTGCGGCGGGGTCAGCGGGATGGAGTCGCGCACGCCCCACGGGCTGCCGCCGAGCACCTGCAGCGGCTCGTCATGGCTGGTGCCCCACACCTGCGTGGCGAACGGCGCGCCCGGGGCCACCAGCACCCGGCCGGGGACCGGCGTCCCGGTGTTGTGCCGGTCGAGCCAGTCGGCGGTTTCCTGCCAGTACCGGGGTATCGCGCTGAAGGTGCCGGGCGGGGTCAGCCGCCCGGTCCACGCCAGCGAGGTGCTCACCATCAGCGCCGTCAGCACGACGATCGCGACCGCCACCCGCCTGTCGCGCTCGGGGTGGGCGAACGCGCGCAGCCACGCCGAGGCGGGCCCCCGGCCGGGCAGCGGGACGCGGCCCAGTACCTGGGCCAGGCCCAGCGCGATCGGGATACGGACCACCGAGTCCAGCTTGTGCACGTTGCGCAGCGGCGCGCCGCCGGCGTCCAGGAACGCCTGCACCGCGTGCGCCACCGGCGAGCCCAGCCCGCCGCTGTAGCCGGCCGCGATCAACAGCACGCCGGCCAGCAGCATCGTCACCAGCCGGCCGCGGGCCGGCATCGCCGGACTGGCCAGCCCCGCCAGCCCCGCCGCCGCGACCAGGCAGGTGGCCAGCACGGCCGCCGAGCCGGTCACCAGCGGCGCGCCCGCGGTGGCGGTCGGCGCGACGTACGGGGTCCAGCTGTCGGTGCCGCGCAGTATCTCGGTCAGCGACGACCATTGCGTCGTCACCCCGGAGGACTCGATGAAGTCCAAGAAGGGCGGGCTGATGGCCCGCAGCAGCACCAGCGCCACCACCCACCACAGCGTCGCCAGGAACAGCGCCACCAGCCACCAGCCGGTGTAGCGCCACCACAGCCGGTTCGGCCGGTGACAGGCCCACCAGATCGCCGCGGGCAGGCAGCCGGCCACGGTGGCGATCGCGTTCACCGCGCCCATCAACGCGACGGCCACGCCGGCCCGCGCGGCGAGCGCCCGGACCGACCGGTCGGTGGACACCCGCCCCCCCGATTTCAGGGCCAGGATCGTGGGCAGCAACACCCACGGCGCCAGCATCATCGGCAGCGTCTCCGACGAGATGGAGCCCAGCGTGGTCAGCACCCGTGGCGACAGCGCGAACGCGGCGGCGCCGATCACCCGCGACGCCGGGCTGCCGATCCCCAGCGCCTCGGCGACCCGCAACAGACCCCAGAAGCCGACGGTGAGCAGCAGCGCCCACCACAGCCGTTGGGTGACCCACCCGGGCACCGAAAGCAGGTGGCCGATCGCAAAGAACGTGCCGTGCGGGAAGAGGTACCCGTAGGCCTGATTCTGCGCCTGCCCGAACGGCAGCTCGCTGTTCCACAGGTTGGTGGCCCGGGCCAGGAAGCGCAGCGGGTTGGCGGTGAGGTCGAGCTTGGTGTCGGGGGAGACCCGCCCGGGCGACTGCGCGAAGGTCAGCAGCAGGGCGATCGCACCGACCACCCACATCCACCGGCGCGAAAGGGGCGCGGCCGGCGAACACGAGACGGGCGGGCCGGCCTCCGCTATGGCCGCCGGATCCGGTGGCGGCGACCCGCTGCGCCCGCTAGCTACGGTTGCCGTACTCGACCCGGTTGAGCACTGACGACTGCGGATCGCCCCCGGGGAGTGGCGGTTTCGTGTCCTGCTGCACCATCAGGGTGATCCCGAAGATCGCCGCCGCGCCGAGCAACAGCCCGACCACCACGCTCGCGGCGGCGGGCGCAATGATCCGGTTCATCAACGGCTCCTTCAAGCATCGGGATACGTGGCGACGGCCTAGCGACAACCTAGCAGAAGCGCGTTCGCGGCCCCCGTGCCCTGGTCAGGGCAGGCAGTGCCCGTGGAAGCAGCGGTCGCCGTACTGCACCTGACCGGGGCCGAGGGGGATCGGCAGCGCCGGGCGGCCCCGCACCGGCGCCGCATGCTCGGCGACGGCCAGCGTGACGCCGACGGTCGTCGCGAAACCGACCGACAGACCGACCGCGATGCTGGCCGCGGCGGCCAGGGTGAAACCGGTCATCGCTGGCATCTTGCCCCCTAGCCCCGCTGGCACCAGCCCAGGAATGCCCCCGCGCCCGAAGAAGGAAACCCCCGACGAAGACCCCGTCGCTCCCCAGCTCCGCGGGCCCGGATAGCGCCATGAAAACATGGCCCGATGTCATTTTCGCGCACCCTGGCCGTGCTCGCGTCCGTGTCGGCGTTGCTGGCGGGCTGCGCTCACCACGCCGCGCGGCCTCCGGGCCCGTCGGCCTCGGTCAGCAAGCCGTCGGCCGCGCCCGTACCGCCGGCATGCGGTGACCTCACCAAGCTGCCGGTCGGCGACAAGCTGGCCCAGTTGTTGATGGTGGGTGTCAAGAACGCCGATGACGCCCGGTCGGTGGTCGACGGCTACCACGTCGGCGGCATCTTCATCGGCAGCTGGACGGACCTGTCGATCTTCAAGGGGCCGCTGGCCGACATCGCGGCGAAGGCCGGGCCGCTCCCGCTGGCGGTGAGCGTGGACGAGGAGGGCGGCCGGGTGTCGCGGTTGCGGTCGCTGATCGGCGCGGCACCGTCACCGCGGGAACTGGCCCAGACCCAGACCGTGGCCCAGGTCCACGACCTGGCGGCCGAGCGCGGCAAGAAGATGAAAGACCTGGGCATCACGGTCGACTTCGCCCCCGTCGTCGACGTCACCGACGCCACCAGCGGCGTGATCGGGGACCGCTCGTTCGGCGGCGACCCCAACACGGTCACCGCCTACGCCGGCGCGTACGCGCAGGGGTTGCGGGACGCCGGGCTGCTGCCGGTGCTCAAGCACTTCCCCGGCCACGGGCACGGCTCGGGCGACTCGCACACCGGCGGCGTGGTGACGCCGCCCCTGGCCGACCTGCAGAACGTCGACCTGGTGCCCTACCGCACGCTGGTGACCGCATCCCCGGTGGCGGTGATGCTGGGCCACCTGCAGGTGCCCGGCCTGACCGGCGACGAGCCGGCCAGCCTGAGCCGCGCCGCCGTGCAGCTGCTGCGGGACGGCGTCGGCTACGGCGGCCCGCCGTTCAACGGCCCGGTGTTCACCGACGACCTGTCCAGCATGGGCGCCATCTCCGACCGGTACGGCGTCGCCGAGGCGGTGCTGCGCACCCTGCAGGCCGGGACCGACGTCGCGCTGTGGGTGACCACCGACGAGGTGCCCGCCGTCCTGGACCGGCTGCAGAAGGCGGTGGCCGCCGGCGAACTGCCCGCCCAGCGGGTCGACGAGGCGCTCGGGCGGGTGGCGACGATGAAAGGCCGCAGCCCCGCCTGCGGCCACTAGAACGCCTGTGCGCGTGCGGCGCGTTGCTTACCCTGGAGTCAGATAGCGGGGCTAAGAGAGGCATGCGATGGCGGGTGGCACCAAGCGCTTACCGCGCGCTGTTCGCGAACAGCAAATGCTCGACGCCGCGGTGCAGATGTTCTCGGTCAACGGCTACCACGAGACCTCGATGGACGCCATCGCCGCCGAAGCGCAGATCTCCAAGCCGATGCTCTACCTGTACTACGGCTCCAAGGAGGACCTGTTCGGTGCCTGCCTGAACCGCGAGATGGGCCGGTTCATCGACGCGGTGCGCGCCGACATCGACTTCACGCAGAGCCCGAAAGACTTGCTGCGCAACACCATCGTGTCGTTCATGCGATACATCGACGCCAACCGGGCGTCGTGGATCGTGATGTACACCCAGGCCACCAGTTCGCAGGCGTTCGCGCACATGGTGCGCGAGGGCCGCGAGCAGATCATCGAACTGGTCGCCGGGCTGGTGCGGGCCGGCAGCCGCACCCCGCGGACCGAGCGCGAAAACGAGATGATGGCGGTGGCGCTGGTGGGTGCGGGGGAGGCGATGGCCAACCAGCTGTCCACCGGCGACATCGACGCCGACGAGGCGGCCGAGCTGATGATCAACCTGTTCTGGCACGGCCTGCGCGGCGCGCCGGAGGAGCGGGAGGCCGCCGCGACGGTGCGACCCGGCAAGGGCGGCCGCACCGCCGGCGGTCGCTAACCCCTAGATTCGTCATGTGGCTCGACCACCCGCCCGCCGCAACGTCAACTTCTTCTGCGCCGTAGTCATCGTCGGGTTGCTGGCCGGGGTCGCCGGGCTGGCGGCGACGTTCGTGCTGCGCTACGTCGAGCACCTCACCTACCACTACACCTTTGGCGCGCTGCTCGCGGGCGTCGCCGCAAGCAGCCCGGTGCGCCGTGTGGTGGGGCCGATGATCGGCGGCGCCTTGGCGGGGCTGGGCTGGTGGGCGTTGCGGCGCAGGGCCGCGGTGCCCCCGCTCGCGGAAACCATCGCCCGCCGGGAACCGATACCGCGGCTCTCCTGGAGCGTCGACGCGCTGCTGCAGGTGTTGCTGGTCGGCTCCGGCGCGTCGCTGGGCCGCGAGGGGGCGCCCCGCCAGTTCGCCGCCGCCCTGGGTGACTGGGGCACGGCGTGGCTGGGACGGTTGACGACCCGCGATCGCGAGATCCTGCTGGCGTGCGCGGCCGGCGCCGGGCTCGGCGCGGTCTACGCCGTTCCCGTGGCCGGCGCGCTGTTCTCCGCCCGGATCATGCTGAGAACCTGGCATCCGCGGGCGCTGGGCGCCGCGCTCGTCACGTCCAGCCTGGCGGTGGCCGTCTGCTCGGCCGCCACGCACGATGAGCCCATCCTGGACTGGCCCAACGCGAACCTGTCCTTCGAACTGACCGGTCAGGCGCTGATCCTGGCGCCGCTGGCGGTCGTGGTGGGGTGGGCGTTCAACAGGTTGATGGCGGCGGCGCGGCCGGCCAGGCAGATGCGGACCTGGGTGCTGGTCCCCGCGCTCGCCGGCGCCGGTCTGGTCATGGGCATCTGTTCGCACTGGTGGCCGGAGTTGCCCGGCAACGGCCGCAGCATCCTGACCGTCGGCCTGGCCAGCGGGCTGACGCTGGCCGCCGCGGCCGCGATCCTCGCCCTCAAGCCGTTGCTCACCGCACTGTTCCTTCGTGCGGGCGGTGCCGGCGGCATGCTCACGCCGTCGCTGGCCACCGGCGCGGCGGCCGGATCGCTGCTGGCGCTGACGATCAACACGGCAGCCGGGACGCATCTGCACGAGCCGACGGTCTCCCTGGCGGGCGCCGCCGGGGTGCTCGCCGTGACGCAGGGCTCACCGATCTGGGCGTCGATCTTCGTCTGGGAGCTCGCCCGCCCGCCGCTCTGGCTGCTCGCGGTCTTCCTGACCGCCGCGGTCGGTGCGCACGGCCTGAAGCTTCTGGTCAGCGGGAACGGCGCGACGCACTCGGGCTGAAGCGCCCTACAGCGCCCGGACCGTGCCGGTCAGATACGGGTAGCCCTTGGCGACGTTGCGCAGCGAGATGTCCCAGCCGTCATGGCCTTCGTCGATGTAGAGACCCGCGGTGCCGGGTAGCACCAGCGGCTTGCCGAATTTCACCGAATACTTCACCGCGTCCGGGAGTCGGGCTTCGATGTTCGCCAGTACGGCTGCGGCGCTGTACATTCCGTGCGCGATGACGGTCGGGAAGCCGAACAACCTGGCCGCGATCGGGTTGGTGTGGATGGGGTTGTGATCGCCCCCGACGACGGCGTAGCGCCGGATCAGCCCGGGGCTGACGCGCAGGACGGCGCTGGGCGGGGGCAGCTTGGGCTGCTTCTGCGGTGGCGGCTTGGGCTCGTCGGACAGGCTGGTGCGTTGCTGGTGCAGGAAGGTCGTGACCTGATGCCAGGCGGTGTCGACGCCGACGCTCACCTCGGTCACCAGGTCGACCAGCAGGCCTTTGCGGTGCTCGCGCAGATTCTCGGCGTGCACGCGCACGCCGACGGTGTCGGTGACCGCGATCGGCCGATACTGCGTGATGTGGTTCTCGACGTGCACCGAACCCATTGCGGCAAAAGGAAAATCGAACCCGGTCACCAGCGACATCAGTGCGGGGAAGGTTAACGCGAACGGGTAGGTGAGTGGCACCGCGTTGCCGTATCGCAGGCCGGTGACCGCGGCGTACTCGGCCACGTTCGTGCGGTCGATGGGCAGCTCCTCGATGTCCACCGTGCGCGTCGGCAGGTGGTTGCCGCGGGACACCACCGGCAGGGCACCCGCCGCCGCGCGCAGCATGTTCTTCAGGCCGCTTGGCTGGTTCATCGCGTTCTCCCGTCGCAGCTATGCGCCCAGCATGGCCTGGCCGCAGACGCGGATGACGTTGCCCGTCACCGCGTTTGACGCCGGGCTGGCGAAGTAGGCGATCGTCTCCGCGACATCGACGGGTTGGCCGCCCTGCAACAACGAGTTCAGCCGGCGGCCCACCTCGCGGGTGGCCAGCGGGATGGCGGCCGTCATCTGGGTCTCGATGAACCCCGGCGCGACGGCGTTGATCGTGATGCCCTTGCCGTAGAGCTCGGGCGCCAGTGCCTGGGTGAGGCCGATCATCCCGGCCTTGGTGGTGGCGTAGTTCGTCTGCCCGCGGTTGCCCGCGATGCCGGCCATCGAGGACAGCCCGATCACCCGGCCGCCCTCGCCGAGCGTGCCGTTGGCCACCAGGCCCTCGGTAAGGCGCAGCGGGGCAAGCAGATTGACGGCCAGCACGGCATCCCACCGGGCGTCATCCATGTTGGCCAGCAACTTGTCCCGGGTGATGCCGGCGTTGTTGACCAACACGTCGGCGCGCCCGCCGTGGTGCTCGCGCAGGTGCTCGGTGATCTTGTCGACGGCGTCGGGGGCGGTGACGTCGAGCCACAGCGCGGTGCCCCCGACCCCGCTGGCGGTCTCGGCCAGCGCCTCGGCGGCCGACTCGACGTCGATCGCGACGACGCGGGCGCCGTCGCGGGCGAACACCTCGGCGATCGTCGCGCCGATCCCGCGGGCCGCGCCGGTCACGATGGCGACCTTGCCGTCCAGCGGCCGCTCCCAGTCGGCCGGGGGAGTGGAATCGGCCTCACCGATGTAGAACACCTGGCCGTCGACGTAGGCGGACTTGGCCGAAAGGATGAACCGCATGGTGGATTCCAGACCCGTCGCAGCGGGTTTGGCGTCGGGCGACAGGTACACCAGCGCCACCGTGGTGCCGTTGCGCAGCTCCTTGCCCAGCGAGCGGGTGAACCCTTCCAGCGCGCGCTGCGCGATCCGCTCGTGCGGGCCGGCGGCGGCGTCGGGCGTGGTGCCGACCACGACGACGCGGGCGGAGTGGCCCAGGTTGCGCAGCAGCGGCGTGAAGAATTCGTACAACCCCCGCAGCCCCTCCGGCGTCGTGATCCCGGTGGCATCGAAGACCAGCCCGCCGAACTGGTCGGCCCAGCGGCCACCCAGGTTGTTGCCGACGAGGTCATAGTCCTTGGCCAGCGCGGCGCGCAGCGGCTCGACCACGCGGCCCTCACCGCCGATCAGCAGGGACCCGGCCAGCGGCGGGTCGCCGGGCCGATAGCGGCGCAAGGTCTCGGGTTGCGGGACGCCGAGCTGCTTGGCCAGAAACGATCCAGGACCGGAGTTGACGATCTGCGTGAACAGGTCGGACGAGACCTTGGGAGCCACCGGAGCTACCTTCCATCTGCTTCTCAGTCGGGGGTGTGTTACAGCACAACCGTATCGAGGTCGAACTTACTTCAGAGTAAGAACAGTGGGTAGTATGGCCCCAACGGGCATCCGGAAAACCAACAGACCGCAGATACACGGAGAAGACAGTGGCCCCTGCAAGTTCCGAGGCAAGCAACCAGCGCAGCTCGCAGCGGCGACGAGTCGCCGTGCTGGGCGGCAACCGCATTCCGTTCGCCCGGTCCGACGGCGCATATGCCGAGGCCTCCAATCAGGACATGTTCACCGCCGCACTGGGTGGGCTGGTGGACCGCTTCGGGCTGGCCGGCGAGCGATTGGGTGTGGTGGTCGGCGGCGCCGTGCTCAAGCACAGCCGGGACTTCAACCTGACCCGCGAATGCGTGCTGGGCTCCGAGCTGTCGTCGTACACGCCCGCGTTCGACCTGCAACAGGCGTGCGGCACCGGCCTGCAGGCGGCGATCGCCGCGTCCGACGGCATCGCGTCCGGGCGCTACGAGGTGGCCGCGGCGGGCGGCGTCGACACCACCTCCGATCCGCCGATCGGGCTGGGTGACAACCTGCGCCGCACGCTGCTCAAGTTGCGCCGCTCCAAGTCCAACGTGCAGCGGCTGCGGCTGGTGGGCACGCTGCCGGCGACTTTGGGTATCGAGATCCCGGTCAACAGCGAGCCGCGTACGGGGCTGTCGATGGGGGAGCACCAGGCGATCACCGCCAAGCAGATGGGCATCAAGCGCGTCGACCAGGACGAGCTCGCCGCCGCCAGCCACCGCAACATGGCGGCCGCCTACGACCGGGGCTTCTTCGACGATCTGGTCACCCCGTTCCTCGGCCTCTACCGCGACGACAACCTGCGGCCGGATTCGTCGGCCGAGAAGCTGGCGAAGCTCAAGCCGGTGTTCGGTGTGAAGTCCGGCGACGCGACGATGACGGCGGGCAACTCGACGCCCCTGACCGACGGGGCGTCGGTGGCGCTGGTTTCCAGCGAGGAGTGGGCGGCCGCCCACTCGCTGACCCCGCTGGCCTTCCTGGTGGACTCCGAGACCGCAGCGGTCGACTACGTCAACGGCCGGGACGGCCTGCTGATGGCCCCCACCTACGCGGTGCCGCGGCTGCTGGCCCGCAACGGCCTGAGCCTGCAGGACTTCGACTTCTACGAGATCCACGAGGCCTTCGCCTCGGTGGTGCTGGCGCACCTGCAGGCGTGGGAGTCGGAGGACTACTGCAAGGAACGGCTGGGCCTGGACGCCGCGCTGGGTTCGATCGACCGGGCCAAGCTCAACGTCAACGGCTCGTCGTTGGCCGCCGGCCACCCCTTCGCCGCCACCGGTGGGCGGATCCTCGCCCAGGCGGCCAAGCAGCTCGCGCAGAAGAAGGCGGATCAGAAGGGCGGCGCGGGCAAGCCGCTGCGCGCCCTGATCTCCATCTGCGCCGCCGGCGGCCAGGGTGTGGCCGCGATCCTGGAGGCCTGAACCGCCGGTTTCATGACATCGGTCACAGCGGGTTAGTAATCCGGGCGTAGGGGTATCCGAGTGCGCGGATGACCCCGTGTTGTGGTCTGACCCCCCGACCCCGACGGCAATACGGGGCATCCCCAGTCCGTCGCCCGGGCGGCGGAAGAACGCGCCGGGCGTGCGAAAAGGGCCGCCGCTGGAGTGAGGGGATCCAGCGGCGGCCTTTTTGTTTCCGCGCGGTCCGCAAAAACCGCGGTAGATAAAAACCCCGCTCCCATTTCGGGAGCGGGGTTTTGCTCATCACCTCGGAAAGCGGCCTAGAAGGCGGCCTCGTCGAGCTCCATGATGTCGTTGTCCAGCGTCTCGATCACCTCGCGGGTGCCGGCCAGCAGCGGCAGGAAGTTCTTCGCGAAGAACGAAGCCACCGCGACCTTGCCCTCGTAGAACGAGCGCTCTTCGCCGCTGGCGCCGGCGTCCAGCGCCTGCACCGCCACCGCGGCCTGACGCTGCAGCAACCAGCCGATGACCAGGTCGCCGACGCTCATCAGGAAGCGCACCGATCCCAGGCCCACCTTGTAGAGGCTGGTCACGTCCTCCTGCGCTGCCATCAGGTAACCGGTCAGCGTGGCCGCCATCGCCTGGACGTCGGCCAGCGCCTTGGCCAGCAGCTCGCGCTCGGTCTTGAGCCGGCCGTTGCCCGACTCGCTGTCCACGAACTTCTGGATCTCCCCCGACACGTGGGCCAACGCCACACCCTTGTCGCGGATGATCTTGCGGAAGAAGAAGTCCTGCGCCTGGATGGCCGTGGTGCCCTCGTAGAGGGAGTCGATCTTGGCGTCCCGGATGTACTGCTCGATCGGGTAGTCCTGCAGGAAGCCGGACCCGCCGAAGGTCTGCAGGCTTTCGGTCAGCTTGGCGTAGGCCTGCTCGGAGCCGACACCCTTGACCACCGGCAACATCAGGTCGTTGACCTTGACGGCCAGTTCGGCGTCCACCCCGTGGACCGCCTCGGCAACCGCCGCGTCCTGGTAGGTCGCGGTGTAGAGGTACAGCGCGCGCAGACCCTCGGCGTAGGCCTTCTGGGTCATCAGCGAACGGCGCACGTCGGGGTGATGCGTGATCGTCACCCGCGGCGCGGTCTTGTCGGTCATCTGCGTCATGTCGGCGCCCTGCACGCGGGACTTGGCGTACTCCAGCGCGTTCAGGTAGCCGGTCGACAGGGTCGCGATCGCCTTGGTGCCGACCATCATGCGGGCCTGCTCGATCACCTCGAACATCTGCGCGATGCCGTTGTGCACCTCGCCGACCAGCCACCCCTTGGCGGGCACGTCGTGCTGGCCGAAGGACAGCTCACACGTGGCGGACACCTTCAGGCCCATCTTGTGCTCGACGTTGGTGACGAAGACGCCGTTGCGCTCGCCCAGTTCGCCGGTCTCGAAGTCGAACAGGAACTTCGGCACGAAGAACAGCGACAGGCCCTTGGTGCCCGGACCCGCGCCCTCGGGGCGGGCCAGCACCAGGTGGAAGATGTTCTCGAACAGGTCACCGGAGTCCGCGGAGGTGATGAACCGCTTCACACCCTCGATGTGCCAGGAGCCGTCGTCCTGCTTGATCGCCTTGGTCCGGCCGGCGCCGACGTCGGAACCGGCGTCCGGCTCGGTCAGCACCATGGTGGAGCCCCAGCCGCGCTCGGCGCAGATCACGGCCCACTTCTTCTGCTCCTCGGTACCCAGGTGGTAGAGGATGTTGGCGAAGCCGGCACCGCCGCCGTACATCCACACGGCGGGGTTGGCGCCCAGTAGGTGCTCGTGCAGGGCCCATACCAGCGCGCGGGGCATCGGCATGCCGCCGAGGACCTCGTCGATGCCGACCTTGTCCCAGCCGGCCTCCGTGACGGCGCGGACTGACTTCTTGAACGACTCCGGCAGGGTCACCGAGTGGGTCTTCGGGTCGAAGACCGGCGGATTGCGGTCACCCTCCACGAACGACTCGGCGATGGGCCCCTCGGCCAGCCGGCTGATCTCTGACAACATCTCGCGGGCGGTGTCGACATCCAGATCGCTGTAGTCGCCCGAGCCCAAAGCCTGCTCAACGCCCAGGACCTCGAACAGGTTGAACACCTGGTCACGGACGTTGCTCTTGTAGTGGCTCACTACGGTTCCTCCTCGTTGAGAATGCCACTCGAGTGGTTGGGTACTAGGTCTAAGTTACCCACCAGTAACACCGCTAAAATATCGCTCCGGACCTGTTCGACGCAAGTCAATGTGAGCCAGATTTCATTGTCTAATTAACCAACCGGTTGGGTAGCCGATGGCACCGCCGCCACCTGCGGTGATGGTGGGACGACTGACAACTCCCGGGGAGCGTGGCCGCCCTGCCGGTGCCCGGTATGCGGGGCCGGGCCGACGCCGGCCGCCGAACTGCGCGCGGACCCCGATGTGCCTTCAGCGCACGGGTATTGGCCAGGTAGGGTCGGGGAACGAGAATCCAGTTCTCGGCTCAAGGGGCGAATCTCAAGGGGCGAATGAATTCCGGTGAACTCGAACAAGAATCTGACACCGTCCACACTTCGTGAGGCCTTCGGCCACTTCCCGTCGGGGGTGGTTGCCATCGCCGCCGAGGTCGGGGGAACGCGGCACGGCCTCGCGGCGAGCACCTTTGTCCCCGTCTCGCTGGAACCGCCGCTGGTGTCGTTCTGCGTCCAGAACACCTCGACGACCTGGCCCAGGCTCAAGGATCTGCCCATGCTGGGCATCAGCGTGCTCGGCGAGGCTCACGACGAGGCGGCGCGGACCCTGGCCGCCAAGACCGGGGACCGGTTCGCCGGCCTGGAGACGGTGTCCAGTGAAAGCGGGGCGGTGTTCATCAAGGGCACCGGCCTGTGGCTGGAAAGCTCGGTCGAACAGCTGATCCCGGCGGGGGATCACACCATCGTGGTGCTGCGGGTCAACGAGGTGACCATCGACGCCGAGGTGGCGCCGATCGTGTTTCACCGCAGCGGGTTCCGGCGCCTCGGAGCCTGAACGCGGCTACGGCCGCCGGCTGAGTTCCGCCCGGAAGCCCGCTATCCGCTGCTCGATCTCGGCGGCGTCGTCGGGGCGGCCCTCCTTGCGCGCAAGATCGGCGCGCGCGGACAACTCGCGTATCGCGGTGCGAATTTCGTTGATGCTGGTGGTTTCTCGCATATCTCCCACGCTGCCTTCGGAGTTTGGGGGCAGACCGTCGGGCTCGCGCCCGACAGGGTCGATATGCGGGTACCCGGCGCGCCGGGCGGGCTAACGCCTCAGCGTCGGAACAGCTTGTTGCCCAGCCACACCACGGGGTCGTAGCGGCGACCGGCGACCCGCTCTTTCATCGGGATGATGGCGTTGTCGGTGATCTTGATGTTTTCCGGGCAGACCTCGGTGCAGCACTTGGTGATGTTGCAATATCCGAGTCCCGCCTCATCCTGCGCCAGATCCCGCCGGTCCGCGGTGTCGAGCGGGTGCATCTCCAGTTCGGCGAGTCGGATGAAGAAACGGGGTCCGGCGAACGCCTTCTTGTTCTCTTCGTGGTCGCGGATCACGTGGCAGACGTTCTGGCACAGGAAGCACTCGATGCACTTGCGGAACTCCTGCGACCGCTGCACATCCTCCTGCGCCATCCGGTACTCGCCCGGCTGTAGATCCTTGGGAGGCTTGAAGGACGGGATTTCGCGCGCCTTCTCGTAGTTGAAGGAGACGTCGGTGACCAGGTCCCGGATCACCGGGAAGGTCCGCAGCGGCGTGACCGTCACGACCTCGTCCTCGGCGAAGGTGGACATCCGGGTCATGCACAGCAACCGCGGCACCCCGTTGATCTCCGCCGAGCAGGAGCCGCACTTGCCGGCCTTGCAGTTCCACCGCACCGCCAGGTCGGGCGTCTGGGTCTGTTGCAGGCGATGGATGATGTCGAGCACCACCTCGCCCTCGTTGACCTCCACCGTGAAGTCCTGCAGCGCGCCGCTGGCATCGTCACCGCGCCACACACGCATGGTCGCGTTGTAGGTCATTAGCCTCTCCGTCCTGGATGCTCGGCCAGCTCGTCGTCGGTGTAGTACTTCTCCAGCTCGGAGATCTCGAAGAGCTCCAGCAGATCGGGCCGCATCGGAACCTGGTCCTTGCGGGTGACGCTGATGTCGGGAATCACCTCGTCGCCGCCGGCGGCCTGGCAGACCAGCAGCACCTTGCGCCAGCCGGAATCCATCGACGGGTGGTCGTCGCGAGTGTGGCCGCCGCGGCTCTCGGTGCGCTCCAGCGCGGCCTTGGCGACACACTCGCTGACCAGCAGCATGTTGCGCAGATCGATGGCCAGGTTCCAGCCGGGGTTGTACTCGCGGCCCCCGTCGACGTGCAGGTTCTTGAACCGCTCGCGCAGCGTGTCCAGGCGGGAGAGGGCCTCGGAGATCTCGTCGGCCTTGCGGATGATGCCGACCAGGTCGTTCATCGACTGTTGCAGCTCGAGCTGCAGCGTGTAGGGGTTCTCCGCCGCGGCGCCGTTGGGCGGTGCCTCGAAGGGGGACAGCGCCCGCTTGGCGGCGGTCTCGACGGCCTCGGCCGAGATGGTCGGGCGGCTGCTCAGCGCCCGCACGTAGTCGGCCGCGCCCAGGCCGGCCCGCCGCCCGAAGACCAGCAGGTCAGACAGCGAGTTGCCGCCCAGGCGGTTGGAGCCGTGCATGCCGCCGGAGCACTCACCGGCCGCGAACAGGCCCGGCACGGTGGCCGCACCAGTGTCGGCGTCCACCTCGACACCGCCCATCACGTAGTGACAGGTGGGCCCGACTTCCATCGGCTCCTTGGTGATGTCGACCCCGGCCAGCTCCTTGAACTGGTGATACATCGACGGCAGGCGTCGCTTGATCTCCTCGGGCGTCAGCCGGGACGCGATGTCGAGGAACACGCCGCCGTGCGGGCTGCCCCGGCCGGCCTTGACCTCAGAGTTGATCGCGCGCGCGACCTCATCGCGGGGCAGCAGGTCGGGGGTCCGGCGGGCCGAGTCGTTGTCCTTGAGCCACTGGTCGGCCTCTTGCTCGGACTCGGCGTACTGGCCTTTGAACACCGGCGGGATGTAGTCGAACATGAACCGCTTGGAGTCGGAGTTCTTCAGCACACCGCCGTCGCCGCGGACGCCCTCGGTGACCAGGATGCCCTTGACGCTGGGTGGCCAGACCATGCCGGTCGGGTGGAACTGGACGAACTCCATGTTGATCAGCGACGCGCCGGCCCGCAGGGCCAGGGCGTGCCCGTCGCCGGTGTACTCCCAGGAGTTCGAGGTGACCTTGAACGACTTGCCGATGCCGCCGGTGGCCAGGACGACCGCGGGCGCCTCGAACATGATGAATCGGCCCGTCTGGCGCCAGTAGCCGAAGGCCCCGGCGATCGCGTCACCGTCCTTGAGCAGTTCGGTGATGGTGCACTCGGCGAACACCTTGATGCGCGCCTCGTAGTCGCCGAGTTCGGCGTAGTCCTCCTGCTGCAGCGAGACGATCTTCTGCTGCATGGTGCGGATCAGCTCCAGGCCGGTGCGGTCACCGACGTGCGCGAGCCGCGGGTAGGTGTGGCCGCCGAAGTTGCGCTGGCTGATCTTGCCGTCCTTGAGGCGATCGAACAGCGCGCCATACGTTTCCAGCTCCCAGACGCGGTCCGGTGCCTCCTTGGCGTGCAGCTCGGCCATCCGCCAGTTGTTGAGGAACTTCCCACCGCGCATCGTGTCGCCGAAGTGGGTCTTCCAGTTGTCTTTCGGGTTGGTGTTGCCCATCGACGCCGCGCAGCCGCCCTCGGCCATCACCGTGTGGGCCTTGCCGAACAGCGACTTGCACACCACCGCGACCTTGAGGCCGCGTTCGCGCGCCTCGATGACCGCTCTCAGCCCCGCGCCGCCGGCGCCGATGACGACTACGTCGTAGGCATGCCGCTCGACCTCAACCATGAAAACCCTCGCTCGCTAAGTTCCGATTGTTCCTCGAAAGGCTTTTCAGCCAACAAATCTCAGGTCAGGGATGGCGCCGCCGGCCACCAGCGCGATGTAGAAGTCGGTGAGCATCAGGGTGCCCAGCGTGATCCAGGCATACATCTTGTGTCGGGTGTTGATCTTGCTGACCTGGGTCCAGATCCAGTACCGCACAGGGTGCTTGGAGAAGTGCTTGAGCCGCCCGCCGGTCACGTGCCGGCACGAGTGGCAGGACAACGTGTAGACCCACAGCATGATGACGTTGCCCACCATGATCAGGTTGCCCAGGCCGAAGCCGAAGCCGTGCGGGCCGGAGTCGGAGTGGAAACCGATGATCGCGTCGTAGGTGTTGATCACCGAGATGATGCCGGCGATGTAGAAGAAGTACCGGTGGCTGTTCTGGACGATCAGCGGGAACCGGGTCTCACCGGTGTAGTGGACGCGCGGCTCGGCCACGGCGCAGGAGACGGGCGACTGCCAGACCGTGCGGTAGTAGGCGCCACGGTAGTAGTAGCAGGTCAGCCGGAACAGCAAGAGGAACGGCAGCGTCAGCGCCGCGTACGGCAGCCACCACACGTCCGGCAGGATCTGCGGCCAGAAGTCGCCGGCCTCACCGCAGGCCTTGCTCACGCAGGGCGAGTAGAACGGCGTCAGGTAGTGGTACTTCGGGACGAAGAAGTAATTCTGCTGGAACGCGCGCACCGTCGCGTAGATGAGGAACGCGGCGAAGCCGAGGTCGATCCTCAGCGGCGACACCCACCACCGGTCGGTGCGTAGGGTCCGTTGCGGGATGCGGGCGCGTGTGGGTGAAAAGACACCGGACGCAGGACGGTTCGCCGTGGGTGCGCTCATCTAGTGTTCCTCTTCGAACGGGCTGTTGGTCGAAGGGTACACAGAGAGCACCCCCTCACTTCCGGGGGGCTTGGGTTGTCAGTACCTGCTGTGACCCCCGACACCCTCGTCGTCGACATCGCGCCAGAATTCGGTGTCGTACGGGGTGTCGGAGATGACGATCTTCTCTGCGGAATGCTGCACCGTGGCGCGCGTCAGGTCCAGTTCGGACACGTCCGTGTCGAGCAATTCGACGTCGGACAGGATGCGGTCGGCGTCGATGACGATGCGCCGCATCGCCGGGGTGTCCCCGTAGCGATTCCTCAACGAACCCACGCACCGCCGCAGGCCGCCGATGAGGTCGTGAAGTTCGGCGAGTTCAGTCGTGTCAGTAGGAAGTGTCAACGGGAAATCTCCTAGGCGGGTGGTGTTGCGGATCACAGTACGCTTGCGATCCTATCCACGGCACAGCCCGGCGTCAGCCGACTCGCTTTCTTACTTCCTGGTGGCCGCCGAGCGCGCGCATCGTTGACCGGCTCGGGTCACCGGAGAAAACCGCGGCGCGGCAAGCGGTTCCGGCGGGGTGCGGGCCCCGCCGGAACCGTTGTCCACCTGTTACTTGCTGATGGCGATGCGCTGCGCCTGGCTTCCGGCGTACGCGCCGGCGACCCGCACCGTCAGCACCCCGGCGTCGTACGAGGCCGTGATGGCGTCCCCGGTGACGTGGGCCGGCAGCTGGAACGAGCGGCGGAAGGAGCCGTACCGGACCTCGCGCAGGGTGCGCCCGTCCTGCTCTTGGGTGTACTGATCGCGGCGTTCGCCATGGATCACGAGCCGGCCGCGGTCGACCTCGACGTTGACATCCTGCTCGACGTCAACGCCCGGGAGCTCGACGCGTACGATCGCGTCGTCACCGTCCTTGACGATCTCCGCGGCCGGATTGAAACCGCTGGTAACGGGCTTGTACCAGTCCGCCGAGGCGGCGG
The DNA here is from genome assembly GCF_034555895.2 of Mycobacterium europaeum. Taxonomy (NCBI): domain Bacteria; kingdom Bacillati; phylum Actinomycetota; class Actinomycetes; order Mycobacteriales; family Mycobacteriaceae; genus Mycobacterium; species Mycobacterium europaeum. Next base: position 4,357,966 of record NZ_CP157315.1, on the reverse strand, counting down.
GGCCGAAGAAGTCGCGCAACCACCGGTCGGTGTCCCAGGCCGGTCGCGACCACAATGCGAGGTTACTCATCGGGATCTCCTTGCACTTCCTTGAGCTTTGTTGTGGATTTGCTGTGTCCGGCGCCGTTGCGGCCGGCTACAAGGAGAAACATGAGTCGACCACGCTTAAGTTCCACCTAGGCGTTCGCCTTGGGCGAACGAATATTCACAACGCTCCCTGTGAGTTGTGAGATCCTCGTCATAGGACCGTCACATTGGGCGAAACCGCGGTAATTTCTGACCGCTAACCTCAAAGCCATGGCTGCAGACGGGATTTCGCGCGCGCACTGTGCGGGCCGTCACATCGTCGTAGTCGGGCACGGCATGGTGGGGCACCGTCTGGTCGAGGCGCTCCGAGCGCGCGACACCGAGGGGTCGTGGCGCATCACGGTTTTCGCCGAGGAGGCGGACGCGGCTTACGACCGCGTCGGGCTGACCTCGTACACCGAGAGCTGGGACCGCAAGCTGCTGGCACTGCCGGGCAACGACTACGCGGGTGACGAACGGGTTCGGCTGGTGCTGAACGCCCGGGTGACCGAGATCGACCGGGAAGCGAAGTCCGTGGTGACGGCCGACGGGCGGCGGTGCGGCTACGACACATTGGTGTTGGCCACCGGTTCCTACGCGTTCGTGCCCCCGGTGCCGGGCCACGACCTGCCGGCGTGCCACGTCTACCGCACGCTCGACGATCTCGACGCCATCCGCGCCGACGCCCAGCGCACGGTGGAAGCCGGCCGCACCCCGGCGGGTGTGGTCATCGGCGGTGGTCTGCTGGGCCTGGAAGCCGCCAATGCGCTGCGCCAGTTCGGCTTACAGACGCACGTCGTCGAGATGATGCCACGACTGATGGCCCAGCAGATCGACGAGGGCGGCGGCGCGCTGCTGGCCAAGATGGTCGGTGACCTGGGCATCGCGGTGCACGTGGGCACGGGCACGGAGTCGATCGAAGCGATCGACCACCCGGACGGGGTGTCGTCGGTGCGGGTGCGCCTGACCGACGGCGAGGTCATCGACGCCGGGCTGGTCATCTTCGCGGCCGGCATCCGGCCGCGCGACGAGCTGGCCCGGACCGCGGGCCTCGACCTTGCCGAGCGCGGCGGTGTGCTCACCGATTTAGCTTGCCGCACAAGCGATCCGGACATCTACGCGGTCGGCGAGGTGGCCGCGATCCAGGGCCGGTGCTACGGCCTGGTGGGGCCCGGTTACACCTCCGCCGAGGTGGTGGCCGACCGCCTGCTGGACGGCGCCGCGGAGTTCGGCGAAGCGGACCTGTCCACCAAGCTCAAGCTGCTCGGCGTCGACGTCGCCAGCTTCGGCGATGCGATGGGGGTGACCGAGAACTGCCTCGAGGTCGCCATCAACGACGCGGTCAAGCGAACCTACGCCAAGCTGGTGCTGTCCGACGACGCGAAGACCCTGCTGGGTGGCGTCCTGGTGGGCGACGCCTCGGCGTACGGGGTGCTGCGGCCCATGGTCGGCAGCGAGCTGCCGGGCGACCCGCTCGCGCTGATCGCTCCGGTCTCCGGCGACGCTCCGGCGCTGGGAATCGGTGCGCTGCCCGATTCCGCCCAGATCTGCTCCTGCAACAACGTCACCAAGGGCGACCTGAAGTGTGCGATCGCCGACGGCTGCGCCGACGTGCCCTCGCTCAAGTCGTGCACGTCGGCCGGCACGTCGTGCGGCTCGTGTGTGCCCCTGCTCAAGCAGCTGCTGGAAGCCGAGGGCGTGGAACAGTCCAAGGCGCTGTGCGAGCACTTCAGCCAGTCCCGGGCGGAGCTCTTCGAGATCATCTCGGCCACCGAGATCCGGACCTTCTCCGGCCTCCTGGAGCGCTTCGGCCGCGGAAAGGGTTGCGACATCTGCAAACCCGTGGTCGCCTCGATCCTGGCCTCCACCGGCTCGGACCACATCCTCGAAGGCGAGCAGGCCTCGCTGCAGGATTCCAACGACCACTTCCTGGCGAACATCCAGAAGAACGGCAGCTACTCGGTGGTGCCGCGGGTGCCCGGCGGTGACATCAAACCCGAGCATCTGATCCTGATCGGCCAGATCGCACAGGACTTCGGGCTCTACACCAAGATCACCGGCGGCCAGCGGATCGACATGTTCGGCGCGCGGGTCGACCAGCTGCCGGAGATCTGGCGGCGGCTGGTCGAGGGCGGCATGGAATCGGGCCACGCCTACGGCAAGGCGCTGCGCACCGTGAAGAGCTGTGTCGGCACCGACTGGTGCCGCTACGGGCAGCAGGATTCGGTGCAGCTGGCCATCGATCTGGAGTTGCGGTATCGGGGTCTGCGGGCGCCGCACAAGATCAAGATGGGCGTCTCGGGTTGTGCGCGCGAGTGCGCCGAAGCCCGCTCCAAGGACGTCGGCGTCATCGCGACCGAAAAAGGCTGGAACCTCTACGTCGGCGGGAACGGCGGCATGACGCCCAAGCACGCCCAGCTGTTGGCCAGCGACCTGGACACCGAGACGCTGGTCCGCTACGTCGACCGCTTCATCATGTACTACATCCGGACCGCCGACCGGCTGCAGCGCACGGCGCCCTGGGTCGATTCGCTCGACGGCGGCCTCGATCACGTGCGCGAGGTCGTATGCGAGGACTCGCTGGGCCTGGCCGGGGAATTCGAGGCCGCAATGGAGCGGCACGTGCAGAACTACAAGTGTGAATGGAAGGGCGTGCTCGACGACCCCGACAAGCTGTCGCGGTTCGTCTCGTTCGTCAACGCCCCGGACGAAGTCGATTCGACGGTGGAATTCACCGAGCATGCCGGGCGCAAAATCCCGGTGTCCATTGGGATGCCGAAGATCCGTACGGGAGCTGGAGAGGAATCATGACGCTTCTCAACGACATTGCGGTATGGACGACGGCCTGCGAGTACGACCGTCTCATCCCGGGCCGGGGAGTCGGTGTGCTGCTCGACGACGGCTCCCAGGCGGCGTTGTTCCGGCTCGACGACGGCTCGGTGCACGCGGTCGGCAACGTCGACCCGTTCTCCGGCGCGGCCGTGCTGTCGCGCGGCATCGTGGGCGACCGCGGGGGCCGGGTCACCGTTCAATCGCCGATCCTCAAGCAGGCCTTCTCGCTGGAAGACGGTGAATGCCTGGACGATCCGAACTTCTCGGTGCCGGTGTATCCGGCGCGCATCACCGCCGACGGCTTCGTCCAGGTCGGCCGGATCGCCGCCTAGCGGGTGATGTCGCCGACGAGGTAGCGCTGCATCGTCGGGCCGATCGCGTCGACGAGCGCGTCGACCGACATCGAATGCAGCGGCTCGGAGCGGATGCCGTAGCGCATGATGCCCAGCCCCACCAACTGCGAGGCGCATAACGAGGCGCGCGTGGCGGCCTTGTCGGCCCCGAGCAGCTTGAGCAGCGGGCCGAACACCGGCCCGACGAACATGCTCTGGACGGTTTCGGCGGTCTTGACCATCCCGGTGGACGCGATGGCGCTCGCGGCGAACGGGCCGCCGCCGGCGGCGTCCCACGTGGTGATCAGCATGCGCAGCGTTTGCCGGCCCACCTGATTGGCCCCGCCCGTCACGATCCGGTCGATGAATTCCGGTGTGCCGAAGGGCAACCGCAGCATCTTGGCCACCGGGTCGAGGAGCCCGCGCGACGGCTCTTCGCGACGGGACATGGTGCCAGGATCGTCGGAATCAGGCCAAAGATCAAGCGTGGGCGGCGTCGGCGCGCCTCACCGGCCGGCTCTTCGCGGCTTTCCTCACGCGGCGGGATTGGGGCGCACGAGGCGGTCGTGAACCAGTCGGTGCACGCTCGACCGGCGCGAAGCGTGCCTGATGGTGGGGGCGAGCACCGGCGGCATGGCCCGGCGGAATCGATTGGCGATCAGGCGGGTCAGGCCGGGATGGGTGCCCAGCGGTCGACTGACCAGGTCGGCACCGCACGCGTGCAGCCGCTCCTGGAAGAGGCCGTCGGCCAGCAGGTAGGACGCGACCACGACGCGCGCGTTGTTACGGCGAGCGTGGCGCCTCGCCTCGTCCACCGCCTCGGGCAGCTGCGGATCTCCGCTGGCCGCGAACGCCAGGCTCACTCGCGACCCGGTGAGCGCCGACACCAGCGTCGCGGTGGTGTGCAGGTCGGCGCGCGCTTTGACATCCGAGGTTCCCGCCGCCGCCAGGATCACCGAATCGCCGGGACGCCAGCCGCATTTGACCAATTGGTCGCCGACGATCCGGGCCAGCTGGCCACTGGGGCCCAGGGCCGGCGTGACGATGACGTCGGGATGCCCGCTGCGCCCGACGTGGGCCGGTAGGTCCGCGCGGACGTGGTAGCCGCGCGACAAGAACGCGGGCAGCACGACCGCAGGCCGGCCGGTGGCCCTCACCCGCGACAGCACCTCGCTGGGCGTGGGGCCCACCACGTCGACGAACGCGAGCTCCACCGGGCTTCCGATCAGCGAGCCCGCTTGTGCGGCAAGGTCTTCCGCCATCGACACACCCTCGGGCCGGCGGGTGCCGTGTGCGACCAGGATCAGCGTCATGGGACATCCGGCCGTTGATCGGTCGCGATCCGGTAGCCGCGCTTGACCACCGTCGCGATGATGTTCTTGTCGCCCAGGGCCGTTCGCAGACGCAGCACGGCCGTATCGACGGCGTGCGGGTCGTTGCTGTTGCCGGGCAGCGCGCGCAACAGATCGCCGCGGGCGACGACGTCGCCGGGGCGCTTCGCCAGCGCGCGCAGAATGCCCATGCCCGACGGTGACAGCACCTTGATCGAGCCGTCCACCAATACACAGGTGCCGCGGATGTCGACCGTGTGGCCGGCCGCGCGGACCGTGCACGAGCCCAGTAGCGGCAGCTCCTCGGCGACGTGACGGGCCAAGGCACCCAACCGCATTCGTTCCGGCGATGACGTCGGGATGCCTTTGCGGATCAGCGGCTTGGACGTCACCGGGCCGACGCACATCGCGTGCACGTCGCTGCGCAGGGCGCCCAGCAGTTGGTCCTCGACGTCGAGCTCGCGGCTGCGCTCGAGCACCGCCGCGGCCGCGGGCGCCGACGTGAAGGTGACCGCGTCGAACTGGCGCGCGGCGATGCCCGTCACGAGCTGATCGAACGTGCCGCCCAACGGCGTTGGCTTCCAGCGATATACCCGGACGGGCACCACCTGGGCGCCCGCCATGCGCAGCCCGCCGAGGAACTCCGGGAAGGGATCCCACGCGTCCGCGGCGCCGTGCAGCTGGACCGCCACCCGCAGCCCGTCCACGCCCGACTTGAGCAGGTATTCCAGCACTTCCTGGGATGACTCCGATTCCGGGGACCACTCCTCGTGCAGGCCTGCGGCGCGCAGCGCGCCGGTCGCCTTCGGTCCGCGCGAGACGACGCGGGCCGACGACAACGCGTGCAAGAGCGGGTTGACCAGCCCCCAGCCCTCGGCGGCGGCCAGCCACCCGCGGAAGCCGATGCCGGTGTGGGCGACCAGGATGTCGGGTGGCTCGGCGATCAACGCCTCGGTGTTACGGTGCAGTTCGTCGTCGTCGGGCAGCGCGATCATGTTGATCGCCGGCGCGCTGCACACCTCGGCGCCCTGGCGGCTGAGCAGGGCACACAGCTCCTCGGAGCGCCGCGCCGACGTCACCGCGATGCGGTAGCCCGTCAGCGGCTGGGAGTCCGGCTGGCCCATATCACCTGTGTATGCCCATCAGATTTCGGTTGCGTTACCTGGCAATTGCTTGCGCATTGCCCGCCATGAGGGGGCGCTCACACGCCGGCGAGCGTGCCTGCCGTCTCACCGTCCACCGCTTCGGCGGGCGGCACGGGCCGGCGCACGTACACCGCCCACGTGACGAGCGCGGCCACGACGTAGGAGGCCAGGAACGCCCAGTATGCCGACGTCTCCTCCCCGGTGGCCAGGTAGGACTGGCGCAGCGCCATGTTGATGCCCACGCCGCCCAGCGCGCCGACCGCGGAGCAGATGCCGATCAACGCTCCGGCCTTGGCGCGCGCCCAGTGGCGGCGCTCGTCCTCGCCCATCGGCAGGGCGCGGCTGCGCGCCTCGTAGACCGACGGGATCAGTTTGAACACCGAACCGTTGCCCATCCCGGACAGGACGAACAGCACCATGAAGCCGACGACGTAGCCGATCATGCTGGTCGAGCGGTCCCCGGCGCTGTGATCGTCGATGGTGCTGATGATGACCAGCAATCCGGCCCCCAGCGTCATGCCGGCCAGCACGCCGAGCGTGACCCGGCTGCCGCCCTTGCGGTCGGCCAGCCGGCCGCCGTAGATGCGGGCGAGCGAGCCCAGCAGGGGGCCGATGAAGGCGACCTGCGCGGCGTGTAGCGCCGCGTGACTGGCCCCTTCGCCGTTGGCCAGGAAGTTGACCTGCATCACCTGGCCGAACGCGAAGGAAAACCCGATCCAGGAGCCGAAGGTGCAGATGTAGAGCAGCGAGATCACATAGGTGTCGCGCTCCAACAGGATCGAGCGCATCGTGTTCAGCTCGGTGCCGTGGCTGACGTTGTCCATGAGCAGCGCGGCCGCGAGCCCGACGACCACCAGCGCCACCAGGTACACCGCGCACACCCAGTACGGCGCCTCGTGGCCGGCCGTGGCCAGCACCAGCAGCGCGACCAACTGGATCACCGCCACGCCGAGGTTGCCGACGCCGGCGTTGATGGCCAGTGCCGAGCCCTTGAGCCGCTCGGGATAGAAGGCGTTGACGTTGGCGAGCGAAGCCGCATAGTTGCCGCCGCCCAGCCCGGTCAGGGCGGCGCACACCAGGAAGGGCCACAGCGGCAGGCCGGGGTTGGCGAGCAACACGATTGTGCCGACGGTCGGGATCAGCAGCACGAAGGCCGAAAAGGCGGTCCAGTTGCGGCCGCCGAAGGTGGCGATGCCCAGGGTGTAGGGGATCCGGGCCAGGCCGCCGACCAGCGTGGCGACGGCGCCCAGCAGCAGCTTGTCGCTGGCGGAGAAGCCGTAGACCTGCTCCGGCATGAACAACGCCATGACCGGCCAGAGCGTCCAGACCGAGAAGGCGACGTGGTCGCCGGCGACGGTGCACAACAGGTTGCGGCGGGCGATCTTCTTGTTGCCCGCGTCCCAGGCCGCCACGTCTTCTGGATTCCAGTCCGCGATGCGGTGATTGCGGGCCATCCGAACGTTGCCTTTCGTCGACTGCGATGCTTCTGTGGAACGGCTCGGCGCGGCGCTCATCATCGACCGCCCGACGGCGGATCAGGTTGCGCGCGTTCGGATGCGTCAACAAGGGCAACCGCGGACGCGCACAGGACACCCCGCAAGGTGACGCGCATAACGGTTCCCTCTCGTCAGTTTCCACTGGCCGGCGTACCCGGCAGCCGCCGCACTGGCGATCGTTACGCCGGGGCCGCGCGGCGGGAAGGAAGGTGGGTGCCCCGAATGAAGGGGCTTTCCCCGCCGTGTATTTCGATGCTCACATTCGGGGCGGGAATGGGTCAACTCAATTTGGTCCGAATCGGCTGTAAGTTGATTACCAGTTATCTGGTAAATCGCTGTAGCCGACCCACGGCGAAATAACCGACGAATTCCCGTGATTCGAGGCCGTCGCGCGGCTTTGTGTGAGCTGGAATACGTTTCGCCGGGGAACGGCCCGGATCTGCTAGGAAAACGGCCAACCCGCGGCGCCGGACCGCGGTTGGGCGCCCACCAGGATCCTGGGGCGAGACCAGTGCAGGCGCACCGACTGGCCGGGGCGCACCTGGGCGATCTTGTCGATGTCCACGTCGACGACCACGCCCACCACCGGGTAACCGCCGGTGACCGGGTGATCTGGTCCGAGGATCACCGGTAAACCGTTGGGCGGCACCTGAATTGCCCCGCGGGTGGTGCCCTCGCTGGGCAGCTGGCGGTCCGGGTAGCAGTACTGCAGGGGGCGGCCGGTCAAGCGCATCCCCACGCGGTCGCTGCGGTCGGAGGCCACCCAATGGTTGTGCACCAGGACATCCGGGTCGACGAACCAGTCGTCGCGCGGCCCGGGGACCACGGCCAGTTCGACCAGGTCGCCGGTGATCGCCGCCACCGGGGCCTGGTCCAGCTCGGGGTAGTCGGGGGTGTGCTCACCGACGGGAAGCTCGTCTCCCGCCCGCAGCGGCGCCGGGCCGATGGCCGACATCACGTCGTAGCTGCGCGAGCCCAGCACCGGCTCCACACCGATGCCACCGCGCACCGCCAGATAGGTCCGCAGCCCGGCGCGGGGCATGCCCAAGGCGATCACCTGGCCGTCGCGAACGTGTTGAATGCTGTTGGTGCCAAACCTGTTTCCGTCGACGGTCGGGTCAGTGTCGGCCCCCGTTACCGCGATGTCGACGTCGCCGCCCCGGACGCGGGCCGCGAAACCGCCGAACGTGACCTCGACGGTGGCGCGGTCACCGGGGTTGGCGACCAGCCGGTTGGCCAGTTGGTGCGCGCGCCGGTCGGCGGCCCCCGACCGGCTCACGCCCAGGTGGGCCAGCCCCGGCCGGCCCAGGTCCTGGACGACGGCGAGCGGTCCGGTGCGGAGGATCTCCAGGGTTGCCACGGCGGTCTCCTTACCTCAGACGGCCCGGAACTGGACCCACATGCCCTGCATCAGCAGCGCCGGTGCGGGCCGTGCGAGGTCCCACATGACCGCGTCGGTGCGGCCGATCAGCTGCCAGCCGCCCGGCGACCGGCGCGGGTATACCGCGCTGAATTCGCCGGCCAGACCGACCGAGCCGGCGGGCACCGACGTGCGCGGCTCCGAGCGGCGCGGCACCTGTAGGCGCGGGTCCCCGTCGACCAGATACGCGAAGCCCGGGGCGAACCCGCTGAATCCGACCCTCCAGAGCGAACCGGTGTGGGCGTCGATCACCTGCGCGATGGTCAGTCCGGCGTGCCCGGCCACCTCGGCGAGGTCCGGGCCGTCGTAGACGACGTCGATGACCACGTCGGCGCGGCGAGGCGCAGCGGTGTCCCGCTCGGCGGTGACCCGCATCTTGCGCAGTCGCTGACGGACCACGCCTTGGTGGCGCGGCCCGTCGAGCCTCACCAGCACCGTGCGGGCCGCCGGGACGATGTCGACCACGCCGGGCAACGCCGCGGCCCGCAACTGCGCCGCCCATGCCAGTACCTCGGCGGTGCCGCCGCATTGCAGCATCAGCGCGCTGTCGCCGAAGTCCAGAACCGTGTTGCCGACCAGTTCCGTCGGCAGCTCCTTGGCCATGTTGCCGGTAAGGTCCGTCACGCTCATTACTCGACGGTAACCGCACGATCGTGGGCCGGGCGAGGGGCGAGCGTCGGATTTTCGAACACTGCCAGAGCTGCCTTAGCAAACACTCAAACGCCGCTGGCGCGGCGGGCATCTAACCGAGGATTTTGGCCAGTTGCGGGGGCAGCTGGTCGGCGACCACGGGGTAGCTCAACGGCGAGGAGAACGCGATTGCGCCGGCCTGCTCCTTCGTGGTGAAGATGTGCCGGTTCTGCGCGGTGGCCTGGGACGCCGCCACGTCGGGGTCGGCGAGCAACGCCTTCTGGTCGTCGGGGCTCTCGGTCGTCCAGATGACCACGTCGGCGGAGTCGAGCACCGCTATGACGTGATCGCGCGGGATGACGGCGCGGTGGTCGCTGCCGAAGGGCTTGATGCTGTCGGCGATCACCAACCCCATCTGGTTGAGGAAGTCGGTGCGCCAGCCCGCCATGGTCGCGACGACGGTCCCCTGCCAGAGCGTGCCCTCCATCAGCAACGCCTTCTTGCCCGTCCAGTTCGGGTGTTCCCTGGCGACGGCGGTGAATCTCTGGTCGACGCCGTCGATCAGCGATTTCATCTGGTCGGCCTGAAACACGGCCCGGCCGATGACGGTGGCCTGCTGCTTCCACGGCTCGAAGAAAGCGTCGCCGTCCGACTGCGGCACGGTCGGGGCGATCGCGGAGAGCTTCTGATAGGTGTCGGCGTCCACCCCGGCGTTGGTGGCCACGATCAGGTCCGGTTTGAGCCCCGCGATCTGGTCGACCGGGATGCCGTTGTCGAGGCTCAGCACCACCGGCTGGGCGCCGCCGAGTTTGGGCTGTGCCCACGGCCACACCGCGAACGGCTGATCACCGAACCAGTTGGTCACGGCGATCGGCACGACGCCGACCGCGAGCAGGTCGTCCTGCTCGGTGTAACCGGCGCTGACCACGCGCTTGGGGGGCTCCTTGATCACGGTCTGACCGAAGAGGTGGTCGATCGTCACGGATTTGCCGCCGCCCGTGCCCGGGGACGGTTTGCGCGACGAGCACGCCGCCGGGGAGCCGGCGACCGCAGCGACGGCCGCAGCCCCTGCGAGCTGCAAGAATCCCCGTCGATTCCAACCCTGTGGCATCGCGTGAGATTATCGCGTTCCGCGCTCGCGACGACATCGCCGCGCGGTTGCGCCGCTCAGCCCAGCGGCATGCCGGCGTCCAGGAAGTCCAGGGCGCGATAGATGGTGTCGGAGGTCTTCGGCGCGCTGTCGTAGGCGGCCATCATGGCGCCGACCATCGCGCCGACGTACACGCGGACCTCGAAATCGGTTGCGGGACGGCCGATCCGGCGACCGATCGCCTCCGCCATGACGTTGACGGTGCGGTGGTACTCGTCGTAGAGGGCGGCCTTGAGCTCGGGTATCGAGAAGATCAGCCGCTGCCGGGTGTTCTCGAACTCCAGCTGCTCGGGCGTCAGGCCGGCCATCGTCGTCGCGTAGGCGCGGCGGATCGCCTGGCTCGGCGACAAGTCGGGTGGCTGGGCGTCGAACGCCGCCAGGATCAGCGGGTCGAGGTCGTCGGCGAGCAGCAACGACTCCTTGGAGCCGAAGTAGCGGAAGAACGTGCTGGGCGACACCTCGGCGGCCTCGGCGATCTGTTCGATGGTGGTGGCGGCGTAGCCGTTCGCGTCGAACAGGCGGAACGCCTCGCGGCGGAGGGCATGGCGGGTTTTGATCTTCTTGCGTTCGCGCAGCCCCAGGGGCTGATCGGTCGCCGGCATGCGGCAATTCTCCCGCACTCGGGGGGTAAAAAGTTCTGACAAGCGACGAACCGCCGTTGCGAGATCCACGTATCGCCGACGTAACTGCGCCCACGCGGCCCGGTAACAGTCCCTTCTTAACGTCGGGGCGTGACTACGACGACCACGCCAGAGTCGACCGCTCCCGTCCTCGCCCCCGCGCGTCCGCAGCCCCCGAGTCATCGGGGCGGGCACTGGATCGACGATTGGCGGCCCGAAGACCCCGCGTTCTGGGAGGCGACCGGCAAGCCGATCGCCCGGCGCAACCTGATCTTCTCCATCTTCGCCGAGCACGTCGGGTTCAGCGTGTGGATGTTGTGGAGCATCGTGGTGGTCCAGATGACCGCCGGTTCCCACGGGCACCCGTCCGCGTCCGGTTGGGCGCTGACCGCCAGCCAGGCGCTGTGCCTGGTCGCCGTGCCCAGCGGAGTCGGCGCCTTCCTGCGCCTGCCCTACACCTTCGCGGTGCCGCTCTTCGGCGGGCGCAACTGGACGACCATCTCGGCGGCGCTGCTGCTGATTCCGTGCGTCCTGCTGGCCTGGGCGGTCAGCCATCCGGGCCTGTCGTTCGCGGTGCTGGTGGCGATCGCGGCCACCGCCGGCTTCGGTGGCGGCAACTTCGCCTCGTCGATGGCCAACATCTCGTTCTTCTACCCGGAGAAGGACAAGGGCTGGGCGCTGGGCCTCAACGCGGCCGGCGGCAACATCGGCGTCGCGGTGGTGCAGAAGATCATCCCGCCCATCGTGGTCGCCGGCGGGGGCGTGGCGCTGTCGCGGGCCGGCCTCTTCTACATCCCGCTGGCCGTGGTGGCCGCGGTGTGCGCGTTTGGATTCATGAACAACCTGTCCGAAGCGAAGGCCGACGTGAAGCCGGTGTGGCAGTCGCTGCGGCATCCCGACACCTGGGTCATGTCGCTGCTGTACATCGGCACGTTCGGATCGTTCATCGGCTACTCGGCGGCCTTCCCGACGCTGCTCAAGACCGTGTTCGGCCGGGGCGACATCGCGTTGACGTGGGCTTTCCTCGGCGCGGGCATCGGCTCGGTCATCCGGCCCCTGGGCGGGAAGCTGGCCGACCGGATCGGCGGCGCCCGGATCACCGCCGTCAGCTTCGTCATGCTCGCCGTGGGCGCCGCGGCGGCGCTGTGGTCGGTCAACGCCAAAAGCCTGCCGGTGTTCTTCGCCAGCTTCATGTTCTTGTTCGTCGCGACCGGCATCGGCAACGGCTCGACCTACCGGATGATCTCGAGGATCTTCGTGATCAAGGGCGAGCTCGCCGGTGGGGACCCGGACACCATGGTGCACATGCGCCGCCAGGCGGCGGGCGCGCTGGGCGTGATCTCGTCGATCGGCGCCTTCGGCGGCTTCATCGTGCCGCTGGCGTACGCCTGGTCGAGGTCGCACTTCGGCAGCATCGAGCCCGCGCTGCGGTTCTACGTGGCCTTCTTCCTGGTCCTGCTCGCGGTCACCTGGCACTGCTACCTGCGGAAGAAGAGCCCCTACCAGGTGCGAGCGCGGGTCGGGGTGTAGCCGGATTCAGCGTGACGGCTTCTGCCTGCCGCCGTATCCGTCCCAAGGGGAGTAGTCCGCGATCAGGTCCTCCTGCGCCGGGCGCTGGTCGGCCGGCACGTGCTGCAGGTTGATCCGGATCCGATACCAGATCGAACTCGGTCCCCGCATCCCGTCGACCAGCACGTCGGCCGGCTGCAGCAGGGCCGCCGCGGCGGGGTGGCGGCCGCGCCAGGTGTCCAGCGCGGCCAGCGCCTCGTCCTTGGTCTTGGTGCGGGCGATCTCGATGAGCGGCATCACCGACCGGCGCCGGCCGTCGGCCGTGCCGGATCCCTTCGGCGCGCGCTCGGGTGGCCCCATCTCCTCGGCCAGCGCAAGCAGGCGGTCGAGCTCGCCGACGGCATCGTCCATCCCCGCCCAGGGGTCACCCATGGCGGCGAACCGCCCGGGCACGGTGTCGATGGTGAACTCCTCGGGGCGGCGCTCGGTGACTTCGTCCCAGAACAGCGGCGTGGACACCCGGGCGTCCGGCGTCGCCCGCACCGAGTACGCCGACGCCACCGTGCGGTCCTTGGCGTTCTGGTTGAAGTCGACGAACACCCCTTCGCGCTCTTCCTTCCACCAGCGGCTGGTCGCGGCGCCGGGCACTCGGCGCTCGACCTCCCGGGCGACGGTCTGGGCGGCCAGGCGCACCTGCCGGAATTCCCAGCGCGGCGCGATCCGGGCATAGATATGAAAGCCGCGCGAGCCCGACGTCTTCGGCCACGCGACCAGGCCGTAGTCCTCCAGCACCTCGCGGGCCACCAGCGCCACGTCGACGATCCGCCGCCAGTCGACCCCGGGCATCGGGTCCAGGTCGACCCGCAGCTCGTCGGGATGCTCGAGGTCGTCGGCCAGCACGGGGTGCGGGTTGAGGTCGACGCAGCCCAGGTTGACCGCCCACGCCAGGCCGGCGGCGTCGTGGATGACGGCTTCGGCGGCCGACGTGCCGCGCGCGTAGCGCAATTCGGCGACGTCCACCCAGTCGGGCCGGTTCTTCGGGGCGCGCTTCTGGAACACCGCCTCCTCGGAAATGCCCTTGACGAAGCGCTTCAGGATCATCGGCCGGCCGGCCACGCCGCGCAGGGCCCCCTCGGCCACCGACAGGTAGTAGCGAACCAGGTCGAGCTTGGTGTGCGCTCCCGAGCCGCCGTGGGCGTCGAACACCACCTTGTCCGGGTGGGTGATCGTGACCTTGCGCCCGGCCACCTCCAGCGAAACCGGGCCCATGTTCATCATCGTAAGTCGATGGGTACTTACCCCTCGGAATGCGACGGACGTCACATAGGGTGGGATTCATGCCTAATCTGATTGGCCTGCCTGGGCAGGCGGTTGCCAAGGTTCAGCAGTACCTGGAACGCGGGTCAGCCGAATTGCACTACGTGCGCAAGATCTTCGAGGCGGGCGCCTTCCGGCTGGAGCCGCCGCTGAACTACGCCGCGATGGCCAACGACATCTACAAGTGGGGCGAGTTCGGCATGCTGCCCTCCCTCAACGCCCGGCGCCACCCCGACCGGGCCGCGTGCATCGACGAGGAGGGCGAGTTCACCTTCGCCCAACTCGACGAGGCCGCCCACGCGGTGGCGAACGGCCTGCTGGAGATGGGTGTCAAGGGCGGTGACGGGGTGGCGATCCTGGCGCGCAACACCCGCTGGTTCCTGATCGCCAACTACGGCGCCGCCCGGGTGGGTGCCCGCATCATCCTGCTCAACAGCGAATTCTCCGGCCCGCAGATCAAGGAGGTGTCGGAGCGCGAGGGCGCCAAGCTGATCATCTACGACGACGAGTACACCAAGGCCGTCAGCAAAGCCGAGCCGGAACTGGGCAAGCTGCGCGCGCTGGGCACCAACCCCGATGCGGATGAGCCGTCCGGCAGCACCGACGAGACGCTGGCCGACCTGATCGAGCGCAGCAGCAAAGAACCCGCCCCGAAGGCGTCCAAGCACGCGTCGATCATCATCCTCACCAGCGGCACCACCGGCACCCCCAAGGGTGCGAACCGCAGCACCCCGCCGACCCTGGCGCCGGTCGGCGGCATCCTCTCGCACGTTCCGTTCAAGGCCAACGAGGTGACCTCGTTGCCCGCCCCGATGTTCCACGCGCTGGGCTACCTGCACGGCACCATCGCGATGTTCCTGGGCTCGACCCTGGTGCTGCGCCGCAAGTTCAAGCCACCGCACGTGCTCGAAGACATCGAGAAGTACAAGGTGACCGCCATGGTGGTGGTGCCGGTGATGCTGTCGCGGATCCTGGACGCGATCGAGAAGATGGACAAAAAGCCCGACCTGTCCAGCCTGAGGATCGTCTTCATCTCCGGATCGCAGCTGGGCGCCGAGCTGGCCAGCCGCGCGCTGAAGGATCTGGGCCCGGTCATCTACAACATGTACGGCTCCACCGAGATCGCGTTCGCCACCATCGCCGGACCGCAGGATCTGGAACGCAACGCGGCGACCGTCGGACCGGTGGTCAAGGGTGTCAAGGTCAAGATCCTCGACGACAACGGCAAGGAGAAGCCGCAGGGCGAGGTCGGCCGGATCTTCGTCGGCAACGCGTTCCCGTTCCAGGGCTACACCGGCGGCGGCCACAAGCAGATCATCGACGGCCTGATGTCCTCGGGTGATGTCGGGTATTTCGACGAGCACGGCCTGCTGTACGTCAGCGGCCGCGACGACGAGATGATCGTCTCCGGCGGGGAAAACGTCTTCCCCGCCGAGGTCGAGGACCTCATCAGCGGGCACCCGGAGGTGGTCGAGGCGACCGCGATCGGCGTCGAAGACAAGGAATGGGGCCACCGGCTGCGGGCCTTCGTGGTGAAGAAGGACGGCTCCGACGTCGACGAGGACACCATCAAGCACTACGTCCGCGACCACCTGGCGCGCTACAAGGTGCCACGTGAGGTGGTCTTCCTCGACGAACTGCCGCGTAACCCGACCGGCAAGATCCTCAAGCGCGAGCTGCGCGAGATGGAGGTCGACTAGCCCGGCGTCAGCGCCGGTCTTTGATGGCCCGGGTGATCTGTGCCGCGAGTTTCGGGTCGACCAGCAGCTGGTCGATGAGCGCGGTGAGAACCTCTTGGCCGGTCACCCGGGCGACGCCCAACCGGTCGGCCGCCTCCCGCTGCCAGATGTCCAGGGCACGGTGGGTGGCCGCCGGCAGGTCGACGGTGCGCCGCGTCCGCTGAACCCGTCCCGCCTGGTTGGTTGCCGGCGGGCTGACCATCCGCTGCGGGGACTGCTGGCCGAGCCCGGTCAGGCGCTCGGTCGGCGCGGCATCTCCCGCCGCGGCGCCCGACTGCGCGGGGCCCCGGAAGCCTCCGACGCCGGGTCCGATGTGGCTGCGGTTGAAGTTCACTGCGGCGGTCGTCCTCCGATGAGTGGCCGATCAGTAAATCAGCGCTCGAGTGTGTCAATACTGATTCTTCCACCGTCTACGGCGTAAGTCGCGTGACCGGGCCGCCGCCCGGCCGCCCCGGCGGCGGTCCCGCCGCCGGGGGATTTCGGCAGCAAATCACTGTTAGTAGCTGGACGCCGCGACGCATAAGGGGGCTCATTGCGGCGTGCGGGAAAATGACGAGAATTCTGCACCGACTAATTCAGCCAATATGCGGGTACGCGGCCGCGTAAGCCAGTATCTCAGTAAAGCGTGTTCTAGCAGGACATATCCGTAGGCTGCGCGGATCAGTATTGCGCAGTTTCCTGAAATCAGAGGTTCAGTAAATAAGGTAATTCCGGGCCTAAATGAGTGCGCGAAATAGCGTTGTTACATAATTCACAGCGCAATTTCAGTGTAGTTTGGTTGTTTGCCGGGAAACTCCTAGCTAACGTTTTTCTTGTCGGTATCAAATTCTGGAAGGGGCCCTGCGATGACGAACTCTTCGCGATCGCTCCGCCGCGCGGCCGCAAGCGCGGCCGGTGCGTCGGCCATGGCCGCAGCGCTGCTGTTCGGTGGCGGCGCCGTCGCCCAGGCGGCCCCCGCACCGGGAACCGGCAACAGCTTCACCACCGCCGGCCCGCACGGGGCGCCCGGTGGGCCCGGAATCCTTCCCGACCGTCCAGGAGGGGGTCATGGCGGATGGGGCGGTGGCCACGGATGGAACGGGGGGCACCGTGGCCAGGGTTGGGGGAACCGCGGATTCTGGGCCCCCGGGCACTGGTGGAACTGGTGGTGGTGAACCAGCCTCCCCGTGTTAGCCGGCCAGCCTCGACGTGCCGATCCACTCTAGGCTGACCGGCCCACGGGATGGGGGGGAAACCATGCCGGCCTGACCACCCCTCAGGTCGGCATGGCCCTCTTCCAAGGCCGAATGGCCAACCGGCGGTTAGGGATCGCGCGGAAGGCCGAGCAACCGCTCGGCGATGATGTTCAGCTGCACCTCGGAGGTGCCGCCATAGATCGTCGTGGCCCGGCTCGCCAGCAGATACTCGCCCCATTTGCCGGGCGGTTGATTGGTGTCCCCGATCGCGGCCTCGGTGCCGAACGAGGACACCACGAACTCGGCGTATCCCTGCCCGGTGCGCATCGAGAGCAGCTTCGAGATGGCCGCGGACGGCATGGCGTCGCCGCCGGCCAGCGTCAACAACGTCGAGCGCAGGTTCAGCACCTTGGCGGCGTGGCCCTCGGCAATCAACTGACCGGCCCGGTGCTGCGCGACCGGGTCGAACTGCCCGTCGCGCACGAAGTCGACGAACTGGCCGAGGGTGGCCAGGAAGTTGGCCTCGCTGCTGCCGATCGAAACCCGTTCCGCCGTGAGGGTATTGCGGCTGACTTCCCACCCACGGTTCACCTCGCCGAGCACGCATTCGTCGGGCACGAACACGTCGTCGATGTAGACGGTGTTGAACATCGCGTTCCCGGTGAGCTCGCGCAGCGGCTTCACCTCGACGCCCTCACTGCGCATGTCCAGCAGGAAGTAGGTGATGCCGTTGTGTTTCGGGGCGTTCGGGTCCGTTCTCGCCAGGAGCGCGCCCCACTGGGAGAGCTGCGCCGCGGTGGTCCAGATCTTCTGACCGGTGATTCGCCAGCCGCCGTCCGTCCGGGTTGCCTTGGTGCTCAGCCCGGCCAGGTCCGATCCGGCGCCCGGCTCGGAGAACAGCTGGCACCAGATCATCTCGCCGCGGAAGGTCGGCGGCAGGAACCGCTGCTTTTGCTCCTCGGTGCCGAAGGCGACGATCGACGGGATGATCCACGTCGCGATGCCCATCTGCGGGCGCTTGACCCGGCCGGCGGTGAATTCCTGGGCGATGATGACCTGCTCGATCGGACTGGCGGCGCGGCCCCAGGGTCTCGGCAGGTACGGCAGCGTCCAGCCGCCCTCGGCGATGGCGACCTTGCGCTGGTCGCGCTCCATCGCCTTGAGCGCGGTCACCTCGGCGCAGATCTCGTCGCGCAGCTTCTCGGTGTCGGGGTCGAGGTCGATGTCGACCGCCCGAAGCCCGGTGCTGGTGGCGGTGTGCACCACCTTCTGCGGGTATTCCGAACCGCGCCCGAAGGAGGCGGCCAGCATCAGCGCCCGGCGGTAGTACACGTTCGTGTCGTGCTCCCAGGTGAAGCCGATCCCGCCGTGCACCTGGATGCAATCCTGCGCGCACCGTTGGGCGGCCGCCGGCGCCAGTGTCGCCGCGACGGCGGCCGCGAACTCCACTTTGGGACCGCTGATGTCCCAATCGTTTTCGCGTGCCTCGTCGAGAGCGCGGGCGGCGTCCCACACCGCCGCGGTGGCCCGCTCGGTGTCGGCGATCATCTCCGCGCACTTGTGCTTGATGGCCTGGAACTGCCCGATCGGCCGGCCGAACTGTTCGCGGATCTTGGCGTATTGCGACGCGGTGTCGGTCGCCCAGCGCGCCACCCCGATCGCCTCCGCCGACAGCAGGGTGGTCATCAACGCGTGCGCGGTCGCCATGCTCAGGTTGCCCAGCGCGGCGTCGGCGCCCACCTCGACGGCGTTGGCGCGCACATGGGCGATGGGGCGCAGCGGGTCGATGCTTCGCACCGGCTCGATCTCGAGCTCCTCGGCGCGCACCACCACCCATTCCTCGCCGCTGTCGATCGCGACCGGGAGCACCAGCACGGAGGCCTGCGCCGCCGCGGGTACCGCGCGGACCTCGCCGCGCAGCACCAGCGTGTCACCCTGACGGGTGGCGGTCAGCCCGCAGCAGTCCATCGCGTACGCGGCGATGGCGGCGCCCGAAGCCAGCTCGGAGAGCACCTTCGCGTGCGGATCGCTGGCGGAGATCAGGGCGCTGGCGATCGCCGACGGCACGAAAGGCCCGGGCACCGCGCCGTAGCCGAACTCGGCCAACACGATGGCCAGCTCGAGGATCCCGAAGCCCTGCCCGCCCACGGACTCGGCCAGGTGCAGGCCCTGCAGGCCCTGGTCCGCGGCGGCCTGCCAGTACGGCGGGGGATTGTCGATCGGTGTTTCCATGGCCGCGTGCAACGCCTCGGACGGCGCGATGCGCGCCACCAGGGACCGCGCCGAATCGGCCAGGTCTTGATGCTCAGGAGTGATAGCGATCGGCATTGGTCGCCTTCCCATGCGTTCGGGTTCCGTCTCGGCCAAGCGCCTTCCAAACTAACAACCGGTCGGTTGGTTGACCACAGGGGCCGCCGGGCGGTGCGGGCTCTCAGTGGTAGCGCTTGGCGATCCACTTGGCGATGATGTCGGCCTGCTCGCCGCGGGCGCCCGGGGTGGTGAAGTAGTGATCGGTGTCGATCGACGCCTGCGTCTTGTCGGGGCCGGCGAGCGCGGCGAAGATCCGTTGGGCGTCGGACGGAAAGACACCGGTGTCGGCCTCGGCGTTGATCACCAGGGCGGGGCAGCTGATGCGGGCCAGGTGTGGTTCGGCCCGGGTCTGCGCCACCCGCAGGCTCCACATGCCCAGCCAGTTGCGCAGGGTGCAGGCCGCGGCGATCCCGTGCGCCGACCGGTTGGCCTTGGCCGGGACGCCGGCATAGCACATGTTCGGTTGACGCCTCGTGGGCTCGATGCTGGCATCGACCATGCGCGGATCGGCCCAGGTGCGCATGACGCAGAACGGACGGTCGGAAAACCCCGCCGCGCGAACGCGTTTGAGCTCCATCTCGGCCCAGTCGGTGATGGCGTGGTTGCGTGCCGTTTGCGCACGGCGGTAGCGGTCGAGGAACTCCGGCGCGAACGGCGGGCCGTTGCGCTCGTTGAACAGGTCTAGGTCGACGTCGGTGGCGACGGGGTCGTTCTCGTCGACGACGGCGGCATCCATCCAGGCCGTCAGCACGTCGGGCCGCCCCGGGTGGGCCGCCGTGGCCACGTAGCCGTCGGCGGCGGGCAGCTCGGTCAGGCCCGTCGCGGGCCGCATCCCCTCCAATGGGGCTACGTTCGGTTCGACGGCCTGCGACTGATACGCGGCCATCAACGATCCGCCGCCCGAGTTGCCCAGCAGCACAACCGTTTCGACGCCCTGCACTTCGCGCAGCCAACGCACCCCGACGCCGATGTCGACCAGTGCGTGGTCGAGCAGGAAGCTGCTCTCGAAGCCACGGAACCTGGTATTCCAGCCGAGGAAGCCCACCCCACGGGCCGCCATGTAGTCGGCGAGGTAGTGCTCGGAGAAGTCGATCTGGTAGTGGGTGGCGATCATCGCCACCTTGGGCTTGCGCCCCACCCCGCGGTGGTACAGGCCCTGGCAGGGATGCCCGCCCGCGCCGGCGCGCCCGGCGGTGGGCGACGGCAAGCCGACGAACTCGCGGACCACTCCCGCGGCACCGGTGTGAACAGTCATTTCAGCAGCCCTGCTGGCGATGGAGATCTCGGAGAAAACTGAAGCTGATGTTAGATTCTTCAATTACATCTTGGCCAGGATTTCCCACGCCGGGACGGAGGGGAGCCGCGCGATGATCAAGCCCCACAACACCAACACGGAATTCGAACTCGGCGGAATCAACCACGTCGCGCTGGTTTGCTCGGACATGGCCCGCACCGTGGATTTCTACACCAACGTCCTGGGCATGCCGTTGATCAAGTCGCTGGACCTGCCCGGGGGCGCGGGCCAGCACTTCTTCTTCGACGCGGGCAACGGCGACTGCGTCGCCTTCTTCTGGTTCGCCGACGCCCCCGACCGGGTGCCGGGCATCTCGTCGCCGGCCGCCATCCCCGGCATCGGCGACATCACCAGCGCGGTGAGCACCATGAACCACCTCGCATTCCACGTGCCGGCCGAGAAGTTCGACGCCTACCGCCAGCGGCTCAAGGAGAAGGGCGTGCGGGTGGGGCCGGTGCTCAACCACGATGAAAGCCCCATGCAGGTGTCGGCCACCGTGCATCCCGGGGTGTACGTCCGTTCGTTCTACTTCCAGGACCCCGACGGCATCACGCTCGAATTCGCATGCTGGGTCAAGGAATTCGGCCCCCGCGACGCGAGCACGGTGCCGAGGACTGCGGCCGACCGGCGGCCCGCCGTGCCGGCCGGCCGGCCGTGACCGACGGCATCCTGTCCGACGCCCAGATCGCGGCCCTGACGCCCGGCCAGCGGCGTGACCTGATCACCCGGCTGGAACAACCCGTGAGCGACATCGTCGACCCGGTATTCCTGGCCCGCGTGCGGCGAATCCGGTTGAGCCTGACGGCCGGTGGCTCGGCGGTGATGATCCCCTGGCTGGGCTATCTGTCCACGACGCTGCCGGAGAACTACGTCGTGCACAACTGGCCCCTCACCTGGATGGGCTACGACGCGCTGTTGATGATCTTCATGGCGGCGACGGCCGCGTTCGGCTACCTGCGCCGTCAGGTGCTGATCCCGGCCGCGTTCACTACCGGTGTGCTCCTGATCTGCGACGCATGGTTCGACCTGATGACCGCCGGCCCCAGGGACCTCTGGCTGTCGGTGGCCACCGCGGTGCTGGTCGAGCTGCCGCTGGCGGTCTTTATGATCGTCAGCGCGCTGCGGCTCATGCGCCTGACCATGGAGCGGTTCTGGCTGCTGGATCCCGGGATGCGGATGTGGCAGCTACCGCTGTTGCCGTGAGTCCCTGCCGTGGTGCGGTCAGGGTAGAAGAGGTTACCGGCGTCACCGCGAGAACGCGGGGGATTGCGAATCTCGGCAAAAACCGCGTAATCCCCGCTTTCCTGTACTAACGTCCAACAACAGCGACTCGGGGGTACGAGCGACGACCGTAGAGGCAACGGCAGCTACGGAAATCGGTTCGCGAAGATCCCTGGTACGACATTGAATTCATATCGCGCATAAACCCATTCGCGGACTGGGTTTCCGGTACCTCTTTGCCGCACAACGGAATCAGCACCTTACAGAGCGAGGATCAACCAATGGTCGCACTCGGAAACATCTACGAATGGGAACCGCCGCACGGCCCACTGACCACGTGGACGGCCACTCCCGCCGCGCACGAAGCGGCCCGCACCGCGCCGTTGAGCGATTTGGTTCCGAGTTATCAGCAGACCCAACACCTCTGGACCGCCCACCTCGGCAACACGATGAACAGACAGCTCCCCCGGCTGATGGTCGTGGCGTGGGACATCCCCGGCACGTGTGACATCCCGGCGATGACGGCGGCGATCAATGCCCATGTCCGTGGGCAGGACACCTACCACAGCTGGTTCGACATCGTCGAAGGCGCCATCGTCCGCCGGGCGATCGCCGACCCCGGGGTCATCGAATTCGCTCCGACGGCGTTCGGAACGATGAGCCCCGAGCAGGCGCGTGCGCACGTCCTGACGACGACACCCGAGACGCTCGGATGGGGTTGCTTCACTTACGGAGTCATCCAGGGACCGGGCCACTTCACCTTCTACGCCAGCGTCGACCACCTGCACATCGATGGTGTGTCCGCCGCGCTGATCTTCCTCGACATCCACCTCACGTACCAGGAACTGGTGCTGGGTGCGCCCGGTGTCGAACTTCCCCCGCCCCCCGAGGTGAGAAGCTACCGCGACTACACCGTGCGGCAGCGCGAGACGGCGGCGAGCCTGTCCCTGTCCTCCCCGGAGATCAAGGACTGGATTGCGTTCGCGCGCGAGACCGACGGTGACTGGCCGAGTTTTCCGCTGCCGCTGGGCGACACGTGGGCCAGCTGCAAGGGTGACCTGATCACGGTCGACTTGCTGGACGCCGCGGGGACGGAGTCCTTCGACGCCGCCTGCTGCGGGGCCGGTGCCCGGTTCATCGGAGGCGTCTTGGCCTGCACGGCGCTGGCAGAGCGCGAATTGACCGGCAAGAACACCTATTTCGGGTTCACCGCTCGGGACACCCGGACCCCGGGCGTCGACACGATGACGGTGGGATGGTTCGCGAGCCTGATCCCGGTCACGGTGCCGACGGCCGGCGGTTCGTTCCCGGAGGCGGCGCGGGCGGCCCAGAAGTCCTTCGACTCCGCCAAGGACCTCGCCGCGGTGCCGGTCGAACGGGTGCTGGAGTTGGCGACCCCGGATGAGCTGGGCATCAAGCTGCCCACCCGACTGCCGATGATGGTGTCGTTCCTCGACTTCCGGAAGATTCCCCTCGTCGGGATGTGGGCGGAGATGAATTTCGGGACCTATGGCGACAGCCTGTCCGCCGGCGGGATCAACATGTGGATCAACCGGCACGTCGAACGCACCACGGTGACGATCTCCTTCCCGGACAACGAGATAGCCCGGGAGTCGGTGCACTGCTACCTGGCCGCGCTGATCCGGGAGTTCGCCCGCGTCATCGAGACCACCCCCGACCAGCCCGACGTGGTTGCGGCCTAGGCGCACAAGACGGCGGGAGTCGCGATGATGAGCAACGTGCTGGACCTGGCCGACCAGACGCTCTTTCTCGGCGAGCGGGCGACCGCCGCTACCAGTGTGCTGCAATGCGTCTGGGTATACGACCGCGCTGTCGACGTCGACGGTCTGCGACGGTTCCACCGCCATCTCGGTCGGGGCCGGTTGCGTCGCCGCATCGAACGGTCCCCCTTGCCGTTCGGCAGGCATCGCTGGGTGGCCCCCACCGCTCAGTCGGAGCTCGAGATGGTCGCGGCGCCACGACCCCGTGAGGCGATCGGCGACTGGTTGGAAGAACAGGCGGGAAGGCGGCCCGACGCCGAGCACGGGCCCGGCTACCACCTTGCCGTGCTCCCGTTGACCGACGGCGGCGCGGTGGTGAGCCTGGTGACCACCCATTGCCTCACCGACGGCGTCGGGCTCTGCGAGGCGTTGGCGGACGCGGCGTGCGGGCGCGACGACACCATCGACTGGCCGGCCCCGGCGGCACGGCCGCGGTGGCGGGCGCTGCGCGAGGACGCGCACCAAAGTGCATGCGACGCATCGAGTGTGGGCCGTGCCGTGGTCGCCGCGATCCGCCTGGCCGGGACCGCGCGTCACGCTGGCGGCGCGGCGCCGGCCGCCAAGCGGCCCGCGCCCCCCATCGGGGCGGACGAACTCATCACGCTGCCGATGGCGACGCTGTTCATCAACGCCGACGAGTGGGACGCGCGCGCGGAGGCGCTCGGGGGAACGAGCAACGCGCTGCTCGCTGGACTGGCCGCGCACCTCGCCCGGCGAGTGGGGCGGGTCGCCGCGGACGGGACGGTCACCGTGGGAATGCCGGTCAACGAGCGCACCCCGGGCGACACCCGGGCGAACGCGGTCGTCAACGTCGACATCACGGTCGACCCCGGTCCCGCGACGACCGACCTGCGCCAGATCCGCGCCGGGGTCAAGGAGGCCCTGACCCGCCACCTGGACGAGCCCGACGAGCGCTGGGCTTTGCTGCCGCTGGTTCCGCTGATCCCGAAGCGCGTCATGCGGCGGCTGATCGGCGTGGTCACCGGCGGTTCAACCACCGTCGTGTCGTCCAACCTCGGGCCGCTCGAACCGTCCGTCAACCGGCCGGATGGGACCGACGCCGATCACTTCGCCATGAGGACCGTGTACCCGGGGGTGACCACCGCGACCATGTACCGCACCAACGGCGCACTGGCGTTGTTGTCCGGGCGGGTGAACGGTCAAGTGTTCGTCTCGTTCCTCGCCTACGAGCTCGGCCGGCACAACTCGATCGAGCAACTGCGGCAGAATGTTTCGAGCGCGCTGAGCGACTTCGGGCTCACCGCCACCACGGCTTGGCGCGCGGTCTGCCCGGCGTGACGCTCCGCTAGGCGTCGGCCGACGCCCGTGCTTCCGTGGCCCGGTAGAGCCTTGGCTCGGCCAGTTCGTCGAGCAGGGCGGCCAGGTGATCGACGAGCTGGTCGGGTTCGAGCCGGACGTCGCCGGCGAGCCAGGCGCTGATGGTCTGCCCGACGCCGCCGACCACGAAGTGCGCCGCCGCCTTGATGCGGTCGTTTGCCGGAACCCGCATCGCGTCCCCGACGTGCTGGCCGGACAGCATGGCGAACAGCGCGCTGGACTCGGCGCGCTTGCGCACGATCACGGGATCGGCCAGCTGCGTGCTGAACAGCAGGCGCCCGAGGCGGGGGTCGTCGGTGACGGTGCCCACGATGTTGGCCATGCCCGCCCGGGTCTGCTCGTGCGCCGGCACCGCCGCCACCGCGGCCTGCGTGGTGGCGGCCAGCCGGGCGACCACCCAATCGAACACGGAGGCGACGAATTCGTCCTTGTCGGCGAAACTCTCGTAGAAGTACCGGGCCGCCAGCCCGGCCTGACGGCACACGCCGCGCACGGTGACCGCCGAGACGCTCTGTTGCTCGGCGCCGAGCAGCTCGAGGCCCGCGGCCAAGAGTCGGTTGCGCCGCGTCGCCAGGCGCTGCGCGGCCTCGACGCCGCGGTACGGCCGCGCGCTGGAGGTCTCGCTCATGCCACCCATCTTGACACCGGCGGGGCGCCGCGACAATATCGGGAAACACACGTTCGCACATTCGCGGGCGGTGCCGCGGGAGGGGATGACGATGGCGATGCGCGAGGCTGCTCACGAACCGGCGCGGCATGTCGAGCGCCCCATCGCCGACCCGCCCCGGCGATCCCCCGGACTGCGGCGCCGGCGGGCGCTGGGCATCGACGAGGGGTTGATGGGCGTCGCGCTCTTGGCCGGCCCGGCGAACGTGGTCATGCAGCTGGCCCGCCCCGGTGTCGGCTACGGCGTCATGGAGAGCCGCGTCGAGAGCGGGCGCGTCGACCTGCATCCGATCAAGCGCGCGCGCACCACCTTCACCTACCTGGCCGTGGCGACCAACGGCAGCGACGCCCAGAAGGACGCCTTCCGTCGTGCGGTGAACCGCGCCCACGCGCAGGTCTACTCCACGCCTGAAAGCCCGGTGCGATACAACGCCTTCGACCCCGAACTGCAGTTGTGGGTGGGGGCATGCCTGTACAAGGGCGGGGTAGACATCTACCGCTTGTTCGTCGGCGAGCTGGAAGGCGAGGACGCCGACCGCCATTACCGGGAGGGCATGGCGCTGGCCACCACCCTGCAGGTGCCGCCGGAGATGTGGCCGGCGGACCGGGCCGCGTTCGACCGGTACTGGCAGGAGTCGCTGGCCAAGGTCCACATCGACGACGCGGTCCGGGAGTATCTCTACCCCATCGCGGCGGGCCGCATGCCCGGGCTGGCGCTGCCGCGCCGGCTGCAGCGCGCCTTCGACGACTTCGCGTTGCTGATCACCACGGGCTTTCTGCCGCAGCGGTTCCGCGACGAGATGCGCCTGCCCTGGGACGCCGCCAGGCAACGGCGCTTCGACCGCCTCATGGCGGCGCTTGCGCTGGTGAACCGGAGCCTGCCGCGGTTCGTTCGCCGGTTCCCGTTCAACGTCCTGCTGGCCGACGTCGATCGCCGGATCAGGACGGGGCGCCCGCTGGTCTGAGGCGCGGGGGCGCGCCGCACCGCGTCGTGTTGATAACGACAATCATATTCATTAAGCTCTCCTCTGCCTGGTAAGCCCTCCAGCCCGAGGAGTACCTATGACGGCGCCGATCTGGATGGCTTCGCCACCCGAGGTGCACTCCGCGCTGCTCAGCAGCGGCCCCGGTCCGGCGCCGCTGCTCACGGCGGCGGGTGCCTGGTCCGAACTGAGCGCCGAATACGCTTCGGCCGCAGCCGAACTCAGCGGTGTCTTGGCCGCGGCGCAGGCCGGTGCGTGGGCGGGGCCCAGCGCGGAGTCGTATGTGGCCGCGCATGCGCCCTACCTGGACTGGCTCACCCGGGCCGGTGCGAACAGCGCGGCGGCGGCCGCCGAACACCAGACCGCGGCTGCCGCCTACACCGCGGCGCTGGCGGCCATGCCGACGCTACCGGAGCTCGCCGCCAACCACGCCGTCCACGGCGCGTTGCTGGCGACGAATTTCTTTGGCGTCAACACGATTCCGATCGCGGTCAACGAAGCAGACTACGCGCGGATGTGGGTGCAGGCCGCCGGCACCATGACCACCTACCAGGCGGTCTCGACCGCGGCCGTCGCGGCGACACCGCAGACCGACCCGGCTCCGCAGATCGTGAAAACCGATGCCAACAAACAAAACTCGGGCAGCAGCTTCCACGATCCCACGATCGACAATCCGCTCGACGACTTCATTGCGAAGATCCTGAGAAACCTCGGCATCAATTGGGACCCCGCGCAGGGCACGGTGAACGGCCTGACCTATGACTCCTACACCAACGCGTCGCAACCGATCTGGTGGGTCGTTCGGGCGCTCGAACTGCTCGAGGATTTCGAGCAGTTCGGCTACTACCTGGTGCACAATCCGGCGCTGGCCTTCCAGTACATCGTCCAGCTCGCGTTGTTCGACTGGCCGACGCACATCCTCGAGATCCTGACCACGGCGCCGCAGCTGCTAGCGCCCGCGCTGCTGCTCGCCGTCGCCCCCTTCGGAGCCGTCGGCGGCCTCGCCGGACTGGCCGGCCTGGCCGGGATACCGCAGCCCCAGGTCGTGCCGGCGGCGGTGCCGGCACCCGCCCCACCGCCCGCCCCGATGCCGGCCGTCGCGATGACACCGACCGCCGCCGCGCCAGCGGCGGCTCCCGCCTCGGCGCCCGCGTCCGCTCCCGCGCCGACGGCGACCACGGTGACCACAACCGCGCCCTCCGCCCCGCCGCCGCACGCGGCGGGTTTCGCGCCGCCCTACGCCGTCGCCCCGCCGGGCCTCGGAACCGGCTCCGGGATGGGTGCGGCCGCGAGCTCGAGCGCCAAACGCAAAGCGCCGGAGCCCGATAGCGCCGCCGCCGCGGCGGCCGCGGCGGCTCGGGGGCGAGCCAGGGCGCGGCGCCGCAGGCGCGCGACCCGACGCGACTACGGCGACGAGTTCGCGGACATGAATGTCGCCGTCGATCCGGATTGGGGCGCGCCGGCCGGCCCGGGGCCGTCGGTCGCATCCGACCTCGGCGCCGGGAGGCTGGGGTTCGCCGGGACCGCGCTCAGGCACGCGCCCGCCGCCGCGGCGGGATTGGCCACGCTGGCCGGGGACGGGTTCGGCGGCGGCCCGCAAGTCCCCATGACGCCGGGCACCTGGGACGCCGACGGCGCCGCGGAGCCGGATCCGCCCGTCACCGGGCGCCGGTAATGTCGACTCCGTGCGTAGCGAAGGCGATACCTGGGACATCACAACGAGTGTCGGTTCGACGGCGTTGTTCGTGGCGACGGCGCGGGCGCTGGAGGCGCGCAAGCCGGTCCCGCTGGCCGTCGACCCCTATGCGGAGGTGTTCTGCCGCGCCGTGGGCGGATGGGCGGCCGACGTCCTGGACGGCAAGGCCCCCGATCACGAGCTGACGACGGCCGACTTCGGCCAGCATTTCGTCAACTTCCAGGGCGCCCGCACCAAATACTTCGACGAATATTTCCGGCGCGCGGCCGACGCGGGCGTCCGGCAGGTGGTGATCCTCGCGGCCGGCCTGGACTCCCGCGCCTACCGCCTGGACTGGCCGGCCGGCACGACCATCTTCGAGTTGGACCAACCGCAGGTCCTCGACTTCAAGCGCGAGGTGCTCGCCTCGCAGGGCGCCCGGCCGAACGCCGAGCGCCGCGAGATCGCGGTCGACCTGCGCGACGACTGGCCGCAGGCGTTGCGCGACAGCGGCTTCGACGCCACCCGGCCGTCGGCGTGGATAGCCGAGGGCCTGCTGATCTACCTCCCGGCCGCCGCACAGGAGCAGCTGTTCACCGGCATCGACGGGCTGGCCGCCCCGGGCAGCCACGTCGCGGTCGAGGACGGGGCCCCTCTCGACCAGGACGACTTCGAGGCAAAACGCGAGGAAGAGCGCGCCAAGATGGCCGAGGGCGCCGAGCGACCCTTCTACCAGCTGGTCTACAACGAGCGGATCGCGCCCGCGACCGAATGGTTCGGCGAGCGGGGTTGGACCGCGGTCGGCACCCCGCTGGCCGACTTTCTGCGCCAGAACGGCAGGCCGGTTCCCGGGCCGCACATCGACGCCGGGCCGATGGTCGCCCGTAACACCCTGGTGAGCGCCGTCAAAGGCTGACCCGGCCCGGTCGGGCGCGTGATGAGTTCTCCATGAGTTGAGCGCGCGCCGGAACTTTCCCGCGCCGTGCTGCGACTACTACCGGGCTGATCGGTGCGCCGCCCAACAGCCCGGGCGGCGTCGGTCTCGGCCCGGCGAGGAGTTCCGGCGTGACGCTGCGCGCTTTTTCCGACGGTCCGGCCGGCGGTCGGCGGTGACTGCCCCCGTGTGGATGGCGCTACCGCCGGAGGTCCATTCGGCACAGCTGAGCAGCGGCCCCGGCCCGGCCGGGCTGCTGGCCGCGGCGGCCTCCTGGAGCTCGCTGAGCGCCACCTATGCCTCCGCGGCGGACGAGCTGTCGGCGACCTTGGCGGCGGCGCAGGCCGGGGCGTGGGAGGGCCCCACCGCCGAGCAGTACGTGGCCGCCCACGCGCCTTACCTGGCGTGGCTGACGCGGGCCGGCGCCAACAGTGCCGCGGCCGCCGCCCGGCACGAGACCGCCGCCGCGGCCTACACCGCGGCGCTGGCGGCCATGCCGACCGTGCCGGAGCTGGCCGCCAACCACGCGGTTCACGGCGCACTGGTGGCGACCAATTTCTTCGGCGTGAACACCATCCCGATCGCGGTCAACGAGGCCGACTACGCGCGGATGTGGGTCCAGGCCGCCACCACGATGTCCACCTACCAGGCGGTCTCGACCGCGGCGGTGGCCTCGACGCCGCAGACCGACCCGGCGCCGGTCATCCTGCACGCCGACGGCGGCGACGAACCCGACGACACCGGGATCGTCGACAACGACGGCGGCAACCCCTACCAGCTGAGCTGGTGGATCAACCGATTCACGGAGATCTTCCAGACCATCGCACGGGATTTGGAGGAGTTTCCGGAAAACCCGTCCGAGGCGCTGACCCAGTTGCTCAACGACATCGGGCTGCTGATCGCGGACGAGTTCACCCATGCGATCGAGGCCTTCCAGGCGTTCGCCCCCCAGATCGCGGCGTTCACGCTCGCCCTGCCGGCCGGCGCCGCGGCCGGTCTCGTGGGGCTGGTGGGGCTGACCGCGATCCAGCCCCAGCCGGCCCCGGTCGCGGCCGCCGCGCCGGCACCCGCGGCCCCGAAATTGATCCCGGTGGCGGCCGGGCCGCCGGTGAGCGTCGCGGCCACGGCCCCGGCGCCGTCGACCCCCGCCCCGGCCCCGGCCCCGGCGCCCGCGCCCGCCTCGGTGGCGGCGACCGGGGGCCCGCCGCCCGTCGGCGTCGGGGGCGCCCCCTTCCCGTATCTGGTGGGCGGTCCGACCGTCGGGTCCGGCACGGGCCTGGGCGCCGGCGCGCAACGCAAGGCGCCGGAGCCCGATTGCGCAACGGCCGCGGCGGTGGCGGCGGCGTCGGCGCGGGAGCAGCGGCGGGCCCGGCGGCGTCGCCGGGTGGCGATCGAAGACCACTACCGGGGTTACGAATTCGTCGACCTCGAGCCGGATCCGCCCGAAGCGGCGGTGTCGTCGCTGGCTTCGGACCGGGGGGCGGGGCCGCTGGGTTTCGCCGGGACGGCGAGCAGGGCCGCGGCCGACGCGTCCGGACTGGCGACGCTGGCCGGCGACGGTTTCGGCGGTGGCCCGCCGCTGCCCATGGTCCCGGGCAACTGGGCGCCGGACTGACCGAGCCCCATCCGCGTCGCCGGGAGCGGAACTTTCCCGGTGCGACGGACGACTACTGGCTTGTCCGGCGACCGCGTGACGGTAGCGCGCGGATTGCTAATGAAAATGATTTTCGATAAGCTCGGGCCGCTTGAGAAGCTGCTGTCAAAGGCATGCAAACCTACTGAGACGGGGACAGAGACCGAAGATGCGGACGATATCCCCGGTTACGATCCTTATCAGCGGAAATGGGCGGGCTGTGGCGTGGTAACCCGGAAGGCCCTCGACGCCTCGACACTTAGCTTATGCAATGCTAACTTCAGGCGGGTTAGGTTAGGGGAGGCTACACAAATGGAAAGACGTGGCCGTGGAGTTCGGTGACACCGGCGTGCTGGCCGCTCAGCCCGTCAATGCTCGAGCCGAGGCGCGGGTCGACGGCGACGTCGTCAGCCGGTTCGCCACGTGCTGCCGTGCACTCGGCATCTCGGTGTACCAGCGGCAGCGACCGGCCGACCTGGCCGCCGCCCGCTCCGGGTTCACCGCGCTGACCCGCATCGCGCACGACCAGTGCGACGCCTGGACGGGGCTGGCGGCCGCCGGCGACGTGTCGCTGCGGGTGCTGGAGGCGGTGTCGCGGACCGCGGCGACGGCCGGCGCGTTGCAGCGCAGGGTGGACCTGGCGCCCGGCGCGCTGGGCTTTCGCTACGACGCCGGCCTGTATCTGCAGTTCCGCGCCGCCACCCCCGACGACTTCCACCTCGCCCACGCCGCGGCCCTGGGGACGGCAGGACGGTTCGCCGATGCCGACCGGATCGTCGCCGGCCTGACCGCGCGCCGCCCGAACTGGCAGGAGGCG
This sequence comes from Mycobacterium europaeum, assembly GCF_034555895.2. Classification (NCBI taxonomy): domain Bacteria; kingdom Bacillati; phylum Actinomycetota; class Actinomycetes; order Mycobacteriales; family Mycobacteriaceae; genus Mycobacterium; species Mycobacterium europaeum. The sequence continues at coordinate 4,326,552 of NZ_CP157315.1, read as the reverse complement.
CGCTGGGTCGCCGTCGTCGTCAACTACCGCGCCGAGCGGTGGTCGGACGTCGTCAAGTTGCTGACGCCGGTCGTCAACGACGCCGGTCTCGACGAGGCCTACGCGCACGCGGCCAGGATCGCGTTGGGCACCGCCCTGGCGCGGCTGGGCATGTTCGCCCCGGCGCTGTCCTATCTCGAGGAACCCGACGGTCCCGTCGCGGTGGCCGCGGTCGACGGGGCGCTGGCCAAGGCGCTGGTGTTGCGCGCGCACGTCGACGAGGAATCCGCGAGTGAAGTGCTGCAGGACCTCTACGCGGCCCATCCGGAAAACGAACAGATCGAAGAGGCCCTGTCCGACACCAGCTTCGGGATCGTGACCACCACCGCGGCCCGCATCGAGGCGCGCACCGACCCCTGGGACCCGGACACCGAGCCCAGCGCGGAGGACTTCGTCGACCCCGCGGCGCACGAACGCAAGTCCGTGCTGCTGCACGAGGCCGAACTCCAGCTCGCCGAGTTCATCGGCCTGGACGAGGTCAAGAACCAGGTGTCGCGGCTGAAGAGCTCGGTCGCCATGGAACTCGTGCGCAAGCAGCGCGGGCTGGCCGTCGCCCAGCGCGCCCACCACCTCGTCTTCGCCGGGCCGCCCGGCACCGGTAAGACCACCATCGCCCGCGTGGTCGCCAAGATTTATTGCGGGCTCGGGCTTTTGAAGCGGGAGAACATCCGGGAGGTGCACCGCGCCGACCTGATCGGCCAGCACATCGGCGAGACCGAGGCCAAGACCAACGCCATCATCGACAGCGCGCTCGACGGGGTGCTGTTCCTCGACGAGGCCTACGCCCTGGTGGCCACGGGCGCCAAGAACGACTTCGGGCTGGTGGCGATCGACACCCTGCTGGCGCGGATGGAGAACGACCGCGACCGGCTGGTGGTCATCATCGCCGGGTACCGGGCCGATCTCGACAAGTTCCTGGACACCAACGAGGGCCTGCGTTCCCGCTTCACCCGCAACATCGACTTCCCGTCCTACGCGCCGTCGGAGCTCGTCGAGATCGCGACCAAGATGGCCGAGCAGCGCGACAGCGTCTTCGAACCGGCCGCGCTCGACCACATGGAAGCGTTGTTCACCAGGCTGGCCACCGAGTCGACGCCGGACGCCAACGGAATCTCCCGGCGCAACCTCGACATCGCCGGCAACGGTCGATTCGTCCGCAACATCGTCGAACGCTCCGAGGAAGAACGCGAATTCCGGCTCGACCATTCGGATCACGCCGGGACCGGGGAATTCAGTGACGAGGAGCTGATGACGATCACCGACCAAGACGTCGAGAACTCGGTGGAGCCGTTGTTGCGCGGGCTCGGGCTGTCGGTGCCGGCATGACGACTCCTGAATCGGACGACCGCCGTTCGTTCGCGTCCCGAACCCCGGTCAACGACAATCCCGACCAGGTCGAGTATCGCCGCGGCTTCGTCACCCGCCACCAGGTCAGTGGCTGGCGGTTCGTGATGCGCCGCATCGCCTCCGGCATCGCCCTGCACGACACCCGGATGCTCGTCGACCCGCTGCGCACCCAGTCGCGCGCGGTGCTGATGGGCGTGGTGCTGCTGGCCACCGCGTTGGCGGGCTGCTTCGTGTTCTCGCTGATCCGGCCCAATGGGACGGTGGGCACCAACGCCGTGCTCGCCGACCGGTCGACCGCCGCCCTCTACGTGCGAGTGGGCGACCAGCTCCACCCGGTGCTCAACCTGACCTCGGCCCGGCTGATCGTCGGGAAGCCGGTCAACCCCGTCACGGTGAAAAGCGCTGAGCTGGACCGCTTTCCGCGCGGAAACCTGATCGGCATCCCGGGTGCGCCGGAGCGCATGGTGCAGAACACCACCCGCGACGCCAACTGGACGGTGTGCGACGGGATCGCCGGGACCGCGCGCGCCGTGCACAGCACCGGTGTCACGGTCATCGCCGGCCGGCCCGACAGCAGCGGTGCGCGGGCGGCCAGGCTCGACGCCAACCGGGCGATCCTGGTCGATTCGCCGACCGACAGGGGCGACACCACCTGGCTGCTCTGGGACGGCAGGCGCAGCCAGATCAACCTGGCCGACCACGCCGTCACGAACGCGCTCGGCCTGGGGCTGAACAACTCCGACATCCCCGCGCCGCGCCCCATCGCGCCGGGCCTGTTCAACGCGGTCCCCGAGGCGCCGGCGCTGACGGCGCCGGGCATCCCGAACGCCGGTGCGCCGGCCGGGTTCGCCGTGCCGGCCCCGATCGGGGCGGTCGTGGTTTCCTATGCGCTGGACCAGAACTCGGCGGGCGGCGCCCGCTACTACGCGGTGCTGCCGGACGGGCTGCAGCCCATCTCCCCGGTGCTCGCCGCGATCCTGCGCAACACCAACTCCTACGGGCTGGACCAACCGCCGCGGCTGGGCGCCGACGCCGTGGCCAAGCTGCCGGTGTCGCGGATGCTGGACACCTCCCGCTACCCCGACCAGCAGGTCACCCTCGTCGACGCGGCCACGGACCCCGTCACGTGCGCGTACTGGAGCAAGCCGGCCGGCGCCGCCACCAGCTCGCTGAGCCTGTTGGCCGGCTCGGCGCTGCCGGTGCCCGAATCGATCCACACCGTCGACCTGGTCGGCGCCTCCGCGCGGAACGGTTCGATCGCCGCCCGCGTCGCGTTGGCGCCGGGCACCGGCTACTTCGCCCAGACCGTCGCCGGCGGCGCCGGCGCGCCCGGCGCCGGTTCGTTGTTCTGGGTCTCCGACACCGGCGTCCGCTACGGCATCGACAACGAGGCCGAGAGCTCGGCCGCCGGGCGCGGCAAAACCGTTGAGGCCCTTGGCCTGAGTGAGCCGGCGGTGCCGGTCCCGTGGTCGGTGCTGGCACTGTTCGCGAGCGGCCCGGCGCTGTCGCGCGCCGACGCGCTGCTGGCGCACGACGGACTGCCGCCCGACAGCAGGCCCGGCCGCGTGGCATCAGCAGAGGGAGCGCCCCGATGAGCCGACTCATCTTCGAAGCCCGCCGCCGACTGGCGCCCCCGGTCACCCGCAAGGGCACCATCAACATCGAGGCGCCGCCCGAACTGCCGCGGGTCATCCCGCCGTCGTTCCTGCGCCGGGCGATGCCCTATGTGCTGGTGATCCTGATCGTCGGCATGGTCGTCGCGCTCTTCGCCACGGGCATGCGGCTGATCTCCCCACAAACGCTCTTCTTCCCGTTCGTGCTGCTGCTGGCCGCCACCGCGATGTACCGCGGCAACGACAGCAAGACCCGCACCGAGGAGGTCGACGCCGAACGCGCCGACTACCTGCGCTACCTGTCGGTGGTCCGCGACAACATCCGCACCGCCGCCGCCCAGCAGCGGGCGGCGGCCGAGTGGTCGCACCCGGAGCCGACGGCGCTGGCCAGCGTGGCGGGATCGCGCCGCCAGTGGGAGCGCGACCCGCACGACCCGGACTTCCTGGTGCTGCGCGCCGGCCGCCACCAGGTCCCCTTGACCACCGCGCTGCGGGTCAACGACACCGCCGACGAGATCGACCTGGAACCGGTGTCACACAGCGCGTTACGCAGCCTGCTCGACACCCACCGCATCGTGCGCGACGTGCCGACCGGCATCGACCTGACCAAGGTCTCGCGGATCACCGTGCTGGGTGAGGAGGACGACGCCAAGGCGGCGATGCGCGCCTGGATCGCCCAGGCGGTGACGTGGCACGACCCCACGGTGCTGGGCGTGGCGCTGGTCGCGCGCGACCTGGAGGCCCCGGACTGGTCCTGGCTGAAATGGCTTCCGCACGTTGACGTTCCGGGGGAGCTCGACGGCGTCGGGCCGGCCCGCCTGCTGACGACCAACCCCGACGAGCTGGTCCTGCTGCTCGGGCCCGCGTTCGTCGACCGCCCGGCATTCACCGGCGAGCCCGCCGACGCGCTGCGGCACCTGCTGATCGTGATCGACGACCCCGACTTCGACCTGAACACCTCGACGCTGGGGCTGGGCCGCGCGGGCGTCACCGTCGTGCACCGCGGCACCACGCCGCCGCACCGCGAGCAGTACTCGGATCCGGAGAAGCCGATCCTGCGCGTCATCGGCGAGGGCAGCCGAACGGGGGCCCTGGTGCGGTGGCAGACCGGCGGCTGGCAGCCCTACGTCGACGACGCCGACCGGCTCGGCGCCGACGAGGCCGCGCACCTGGCGCGCCAACTGTCGCGCTGGGACTCCAACCCGACTCACACCGGGTTGCGCTCGGCGGCCACCCGCGGCGCCAGCTTCACGACGCTGCTGGGCATCCCGGACGCCTCCCGGCTGGACGTGCCCACCCTGTGGGCGCCGCGCCGGCGCGAGGACGAGCTCCGCGTGCCCATCGGCGTCACCGCGACCGGCGAGCCGCTGTACTTCGACCTCAAGGACGAAGCCGAGGGCGGAATGGGGCCGCACGGCCTGATGATCGGCATGACGGGCTCCGGCAAGTCCCAGACCTTGATGTCGATCCTGTTGTCGCTGTTGACAACCCATTCGGCCGACCGGCTGATCGTGATCTACGCCGACTTCAAGGGGGAGGCCGGGGCCGACAGCTTCCGCCATTTCCCGCAGGTCGTCGCGGTGATCTCCAACATGGCCGAGAAGAAGTCGCTGGCCGACCGGTTCGCCGACACGCTGCGCGGCGAGGTGGCCCGCCGGGAAACGCTGCTCCGCGAGGCCGGGCGCCGCGTGCAGGGCAGCGCGTTCAATTCGGTGGTCGAGTACGAGGACGCGATCGCCGCGGGCCACGACCTGCCGCCCATCCCCACGCTGTTCGTGGTCGCCGACGAGTTCACCCTGATGCTGGCCGACCACCCGGAATACGCGGAGCTGTTCGATTACGTTGCGCGCAAGGGCCGCTCGTTCCGCATCCACATCCTGTTCGCGTCGCAGACGCTGGACGTGGGCAAGATCAAGGACATCGACAAGAACACCTCCTACCGCATCGGGTTGAAGGTGGCCAGTCCCAGCGTGTCCCGCCAGATCATCGGCGTGGAGGACGCCTACCACATCGAATCGGGCAAGGAACACAAGGGCGTGGGCTTCCTGGTGCCCGCCCCGGGCGCGACCCCGATCAAATTCCGCAGCACCTATGTCGACGGCATCTACGAGCCGCCGCAACGCGCGAGATCCTTTGTGGTGCAGGCCGCGCCGGAGCCCAAGCTGTTCACCGCCGGGCGGGTGGAGCCGGACCAGGACATCGTCATCCCGGTCACCGACGATGAGGACCTCACCGGGCCCCCGCGCAAGCTGATCGCCACCATCGGCGACCAGCTGGCCCGGTACGGCCCGAGGGCGCCGCAGTTGTGGCTGCCGCCGCTGGACGAGCCGATCCCGCTGACCGCGGTGCTGGCGCGGGCCGGGGTGCCGCAGCGCCAGTGGCAGTGGCCGCTCGGCGAGATCGACAAACCCTTCGAGATGCGCCGCGACCCACTGGTGTTCGACGCCACGTCGTCGGCCGGCAACGTGGTGATCCACGGCGGCCCCAAGTCCGGGAAATCGACCGCCCTGCAGACGTTCATCCTGTCGGCGGCCAGCCTGCACTCGCCCCGCGACGTCACGTTCTACTGCCTGGACTACGGCGGGGGCAAGCTGCGCGAGCTGGAAGACCTGGCGCACGTCGGCAGCGTCGCCTCCGCGCTGGAGCCCGAGCGCATCCGGCGCACCTTCGGCGAGCTGGAGCAGCTGCTGCTGTCGCGGCAGCGGCGCGAGATGTTCCGCGACTCCCGCGGCACCGCCCCCGACGACGGGTACGGCGAGGTGTTCCTGGTCATCGACAACCTCTACGCGTTCGGCCGGGACAACACCGACCAGTTCAACACCCGGAACCCGTTGCTGGCCAAGGTGACTGAGCTGGTCAACGTCGGGCTCGCCTACGGCATCCACGTCGTCATCACCACCCCGAGCTGGCTCGAGGTGCCGCTGGCCATGCGCGACGGCCTCGGCCTGCGCCTCGAGCTCAAGCTGCACGATCCGCGGGACAGCAATGTGCGCGTCGTCGGCGCGCTGCGGCGCCCCGCCGAGGCGGTGCCCCACGACCAGCCGGGCCGCGGGTTGACCATGGCCGCCGAGCACTTCCTGTTCGCCGCCCCGGAGTTGGACCAGATCGGCGCGCTCAACGCCCGCTACCCCGGCATGGCCGCGCCGCCGGTGCGGCTGCTGCCGACCAACCTCGCCCCCGACGCGGTCGGCGCCCTGTATCGCGGCCCGGAACAGGTGGTCATCGGGCAGCGGGAGGAGGACCTCGCGCCCGTCGTCGTCAACTTCGCCGACGAGCCGCTGCTGATGGTGTTCGGCGACAGCAAGTCCGGCAAAACCACCTTGCTGCGCCACATCATTCGCACCATCCGCGAGAACTCCACCGCCGACCGGGTGGCCTTCACCGTGCTGGATCGGCGGCTGCACCTGGTCGACGAGCCGTTGTTCGCCGACAACGAATACACCGCCAACGTCGACCGCGTCATCCCGGCGATGCTGGGCCTGGCCAGCATCATCGAATCGCGGCGTCCGCCGGCCGGGCTGACGCCCGCCGAGCTGGCCCGCTGGGCGCATACGGGTCACACCCACTACCTGATCATCGACGACGTGGACCAGATACCGGACTCCCCGGCGATGAGCGGCCCGTACATCGGGCAGCGGCCGTGGACCCCGCTGATCGGAATCCTCTCGCAGGCAGCCGATTTAGGGCTGCGGGTGATCGTGACGGCGCGCGCCACCGGATCCGGCCACGCCCTGATGACCAACCCGTTGCTGCGCCGCTTGAACGACTTGCAGGCGACCACGCTGATGCTGGCGGGCAACCCGCAGGACAGCGGCAAGATCCGGGGCCAGCGGTTCGGCCGGTTGCCGGCCGGGCGGGCGATCTTGTTGGGCGACAGCGACAGTCCGACCTATGTGCAGTTGGTCAACCCGTTGGTGGGTGAGGCCGCGATGTCCGGTGAAACGCAACAGTAAGGGGAGAGTCATGACGTTGCGAGTGGTTCCCGAGGGCCTGGCCGCGACCAGCGCCGCGGTCGAGGCGCTGACGGCGCGGCTGGCGGCCGCGCACGCGGCGGCCGCCCCGGCCATCACGGCGGTGGTCCCGCCGGCGGCGGATCCGGTGTCGCTGCAGACGGCCCTCGGGTTCAGTGCCCAGGGCCAGGAACACGCCGCCGTCGCCGCCCAGGGCGTCGAAGAGCTCGGCCGCGCCGGGGTGGGTGTCGGCGAAGCCGGCGCCAGCTATCTCGCCGGAGACGCCTCGGCCGCCGCGACGTACGGGTTCGCGGGCGCCTGACCATGACGTCCCCCGTTGCGCCCGTCTGGATGGCCTCGCCGCCCGAGGTGCATTCGACGCTGCTGAGCGCCGGTCCCGGACCGGGACCGCTGCTGGCGGCCGCCGGCGCGTGGAGCTCGCTGAGTGCCGAATACGCAACGGCGGCGGCCGAACTCACCGGGATGCTGGGGGAGACGCAGGCGGTTGCCTGGGAGGGGCCGGCCGCCGAGCAGTACGCGGCCGCGCATGGGCCCTATCTGGCGTGGCTGCAGCAGGCCAGCGCCGATAGCGCGGGCCTGGCCGCGCAGCACGAGGTCGCGGCGGCGGCGTACACCGCCGCCCTGGCGGCCATGCCGACGCTCGGCGAGCTGGCCGCCAATCACGCCGTCCACGGGGTGCTGGTGGCGACCAACTTCTTCGGCATCAACACGATTCCGATCGCGCTCAACGAAGCCGACTACGCGCGGATGTGGGCGCAGGCCGCCACCGTGATGGGCGCCTATCAGGCCACCTCGGGTGCGGCGCTCGCCTCCGCGCCGCGCAGCGCGCCGGCACCGTCCATCGTGCGGCCGGGCGGTGAGGCGAACAACGCCGTGCAGAGCTCGTCCGACCCCGCAAACGCGATCTCGGACTTCTTCAGGCAGCTGTCCCAGTTCCTGCAGGACTTCTTCCAGAACCTGTCGAGGATGCTGCAGGAGTCCTGGTCGAACCTGCCGGCGCTGCTGGCCGCCAACGGCCCGCTGCTGTTCTTCGTCGCCTACCAGGTGTTCTTCAACGCGGTCGGCTGGCCGACCTGGGGCGCGATCCTGACCGCACCCTTCCTCATTCCGCTGCTGCTCGGCATCGGCCTGAGTTCCTTGCTCACCACGCCGGCCGAGATCGCGCCGGTCGCGGCCGGGGCCGCGGCGACGCCGCTCGTCACGTCGACCAGGCCGGCGTCGCTGCTGCCGGCGGTCGCGCTGGCGCCCACGGTCGCGACCCCCGCCGGGGCCCCGGCCACGTCGGTCTCAGCGGGCTCGGCTGCGGCTCCCGCGCCGGCCCCGGCCCCCGCGCCGGGCACTCTTGCCTACCTGGTCGTGGTCGCCTACGGCGGTGACCCGGAGACCGGTGTCGGCCCGACGCTGGGGGGCCGCGGTGGCGCCAAGGCACCGGCGGCGACCATCCCGGCGGCCGGCGCGGCGTCCGCCAGCCGGGCCGAGGCGCGGGCGCGGCGGCGCAAGCGCGCCGCGATGCGCGACCACGCCGACGAGTTCGCGGACATGGATGCCGACTTCGGCGTTCCCCCCGACCACGCCGACGCCGTCGCGTCCGGGGCCGGGGCCGGCGCCCTGGGCTTCGCCGGCACGGCGCGCAAAGAGCACGCCTTCCGGGCGGCCGGACTGACCAAGCTCACCGACGGCGAGTTCGGCGGCGGCCCCAGGAGGCCGATGATGCCGGGCACCTGGGACCACGACACCGAGCACGACCCGGCGGGCCCGACCGAGCCGAGGGAAGGGGGGTAAGGCATCAGCGCGATGCCTGGCAGTCAGCGAAACCCCATGAGACCGAACAGAAAGGAAGCAGCATGAGCATGTTGGACGCTCACATTCCCCAGTTGGTGGCCGCGCAGTCGGCGTTCGGCGCCAAGGCGGCGTTGATGCGCAGCACCATCAGTCAGGCCGAGCAGGAAGCGATGTCGGCGCAGGCGTTCCACCAGGGCGAGGCCTCGGCGGCGTTCCAGGCCGCGCACGCGCGCTTCGTCGAGGCGGCCGCGCGGGTCAACACCCTGCTCGACATCGCACAGGCCAACCTCGGTGACGCCGCCGGCACCTACGTGGCCGCCGACGCGGCCGCCGCGTCCGGTTACACCGCCATCTGATCCCACCCCGCTAGCCGCCATCAACCGCGAAAGGACTTGTCATGTCCCAGATCATGTACAACTACCCGGCGATGTTGAGCCACGCCGCCGACATGTCGGGCTACGCCGGCACGCTGCAGGGCCTCGGTTCCGACATCGCCAGCGAGCAGGCCACGCTGTCCAACGCCTGGCAGGGTGACACCGGTATGACCTACCAGGCGTGGCAGGCCCAGTGGAACCAGGCGATGGAGAGCCTGGTGCGTGCCTACCAGGCGATGGCCAGCACCCACGAAGCCAACACCATGTCCATGCTCGCCCGCGACCAGGCCGAAGCCGCCAAATGGGGCGGCTAGTCCCGGTGCGATGAGCGCTGAGCCCAACGCCGTCGAGCTGACGGTCAATCACGCGTGGTTCATCGCGGAAACCATTGGGGCGGGCAGCTTCCCGTGGGTTCTGGCGATCACCTCGCCCTACACCGACGCCGCCCAGCGTCACGCGTTCGGAGAGCGTCAGCGCGACGAGCTGACCCGGATGGGTCTGGTGTCCGAGGGCGGGGTCGTCAACCCGGCGGTGGCCGACTGGATCAGGGTGGTGTGCTTTCCGGACCGATGGCTCGACCTGCGATACGTGGGCCCCGCCAAGGACGGCGGCGCCGGAGAGTTGCTGCGCGGCATCGTGGCGCAGCGCTCCGCCACCACCGCCAAGACGATCGTGGCGTTGCGCAGCGCACAGCTGATCACGTTCACCGCCATGGACATCGACGATCCGCGCGCGCTGGTCCCGGTCCTGGGCGTCGGTCTGGCGCAGCAACCACCGGCCCGATTCGACGAGTTCAGCATGCCGGCGCGGGTCGGCGCCCGGGCCGACGAACGGCTGCGTTCGGGCGCATCGCTCACCGAAGTCGTTGACTACCTGGGCATCCCGCAATCGGCGCGGCCGGTGGTGGAATCGGTGTTCACCGGTCCGCGCAGCTACGTCGAAATCGTCGCCGGCTGCCGCCGTGACGGCCGCCAGGCCACCACCGAGGTGGGGATGAGCATCGTCGACGCCGCGGCCGGACGGGTATTGGTGAGCCCGTCGCGCGCCTTCGACGGCGAGTGGGTGTCGACCTTCGCGCCCGGCACGCCCTTCGCGATCGCCGTCGCGATCGAACAGCTGACCGCGCTACTGCCGGAGTCGGACTGGTTCCCCGGCCACCGGTTGGCCCGAGACTTCACCGCCCAACACGCCTAACCCAGCAACAGAGAAGAGAGCAACGATGTTCCAGGAATCGAGGGACCGGTGACGTCCGGCGCCGTCATGCCGATCGTCCGCGTGGCAATCCTCGCGGACAGCAGGCTGACGGAGATGGCGTTGCCCGCCGAGTTGCCGCTGCGCGAGATCTTGCCCGCCGTCCAGCGGCTGGTGATTCCGGCGGCGTCGAACGGCGAGTCCGACGACACCGGCCGGGGAACCGCCGACGTCGGCGCGGCGATCCAGTTGAGCCTGGCGCCGATCGGCGGGGCGCCCTTCAGCCTGGACGCCAGCCTGGACACCGTGGGCGTCGTGGACGGCGACCTGCTGGCGCTGCAGCCGGTGCCCGTGGGACAGGCGGCGCCCGGCATCGTCGAGGACATCGCCGACGCCGCCATGATCTTCTCGACCTCCCGGCTGAAGCCCTGGGGCGCAACGCACATCCGGCGGGGGGCGCTGGCCGCGGTGATCGCCGTGGCGCTGCTGGCCACCGGCCTCTCGGTCGCCTACCGCGTCGCCACCGGCGCGCTGGCCGGGCTGGTCGCGGTCAGCGCGGTCGCGGCGGTGACCGCCATCGTCGGCCTGCTGGTCGCGGCCCGCTCGCCGCGCACCGGTATGGCGTGCTCCATCGCCGCGCTGGTGCCCATCGGCGCCGCGCTGGCGTTGGCGGTGCCCGGACGGTTCGGGCCGGCGCAGATCATGCTCGCCGCGGCCGGCGTCACCGCGTGGTCGCTGATCGCCTTGATGGTCCCCGGCGCCGAACGCGAGCGCGTCGTCGGCTTCTTCACCGCGACCGCGGTGCTGGGCGCGGGGGTGCTGCTGGCCGCGGGCGCCGAGGTGCTCTGGCACCTGCCGCCGCTTGCGATCGGCTGCGGCCTGATCGTCGCCGCCCTGATCGTCACCGTCGAGGCGGCCCCGCTCTCGGCGTTGTGGGCGCGCTTCCCGTTGCCGGTCATCCCGGCGCCCGGCGACCCCACGCCGTCGGCCCCCTCGCTGCGGGTGCTCGAGGATCTGCCGCGACGGGTGCGGATCAGCGACGCCCATCAGAACGGATTCATCGCCGCCGCAGTGCTGCTCAGCGTCCTGGGTTCGGTGGCGATCGCGCTGCGCCCCGAGGCCCTGAGCGGGGTGGGCTGGTACGTGGTGGGCGCCACGGCCGCGACGTCGGTGCTGCGCGCCCGGGTGTGGGATTCGGCCGCGTGCAAGGCGTGGCTGCTCGCGCAGCCCTACCTGGCCGGCGGCGTCCTGCTGGTGCTCTACACCGCGACCGGACGCTACGCCGCGGCCCTGGGCGCCGCGCTGGTCCTGACCGCGCTGGCCCTGGCGTGGGTCGTGGTGGCGCTCAACCCGCACATCGCTGAGCCGGAGAGCTATTCGCTGCCCGTGCGCCGGCTGACGGGCTTCGTCGCGGCCGGACTCGACGCGTCGCTCATCCCCGTCATGGCCTACCTCGTCGGCATCTTCACCTGGATACTCAATCGATGATTCGGTCCGGATCAGCTTGTCTCACAGCGGCATTGGCGGCCATGCTGTGGACGTGCCCGTCGGCGCTGGCCATCGAGGCGCCGAAGGTCGATCCGGGCGTGCCGCCGCCCAGCGGGGCCCCGGGCCCCGTGCAACCGATGGAGCAGCGTGGCCCGTGCAGCGTCTCCGGGGTCATCCCCGGCAGCGACCCCGCGGCCGTCACGCCCAGCCAGGCCACGCTGAATCTTCCCGGCGCGTGGCAATTCTCGCGCGGTGAGGGTCAACTGGTGGCGGTGCTGGACACCGGGGTGCGGCCCGGTCCGCGGCTGCCCAACGTCGACCCGGGCGGCGACTTCGTCGAGGCGACCGACGGCCTGACCGATTGCGACGGCCACGGCACCCTGGTGGCGGGCCTCATCGCCGGCCAGCCCGGGGACGACGGCTTCGCCGGGGTGGCGCCCGCGGCCCGGGTGGTGTCGATCAGGACGACGTCGGCGAAGTTCTCGCCGCGCACGCCCGGCGGCGACCCGCTGATGGCGCGGGCGTCCCTGGACGTCACGACGCTGGGCCGCGCCATCGTGCACGCCGCCGACCTCGGCGCCCGGGTGATCGACATCTCCACGCTCACCTGCCTGCCCGCCGACCGGCCCGTCGACCAGGCGGCGCTGGGGGCGGCGATCCGCTACGCGGCGGTGGAGAAGGACGCGGTGATCGTGGCCGCCGCGGGCAACACCGGCCCCACCGGATCGGTCGCCGGCGGGACGTCGTGTGAGTCCAACCCACTCACCGACCTGAGCCGCCCGGACGATCCGCGCAACTGGGCCGGCGTCACCTCGGTCTCCATCCCGTCGGTGTGGCAGCCGTACGTGCTGTCCGTGGGCTCCCTGACCCCGGACGGCCGGCCGTCGAAATTCACCATGGCCGGGCCGTGGGTGGGCATCGCGGCCCCCGGCGAACGCATCACGTCGATCGGCAACGGCGATGGCGGCGGCCTGGCCAACGGGCTGCCCGACGACCACCAGCAACAGGTTGCGCTGAGCGGCACCAGCTATGCGGCCGGTTACGTCGCCGGCGTCGCGGCGCTGGTCCGCAGCAAGTACCCCGACCTCACCGCCACCCAGGTGGTGCACCGCATCACCGCGACCGCGCACAACGGCGCGCGGGCACCGTCCAACGTCGTCGGCGCCGGCAGCGTGGACCCGGTGGCCGCCCTGACCTGGCAACTGCCCGCCGGCGACCCGCCCGCCGCCGCGGCGGTCAAGCCGGTCGCCGTTCCGCCGGCACCGGCGCCCAAGGACACCACCCCGCGGACCGTCGCGCTGATCGGAACCGCCGCGCTGGCCGTGCTCGTCGCGGTCGCGGGCGCGATCGCCGCCACCGCCACCCGCCGTCGAAAGGACCCCACCCCGTGAGCCTGCAGCGCTGGATACCCACCCCCGGACCCGGGCGCGTCACGCTGGCGCTGCTGGCGGTCATCCCCGCGGTGATGGCCTACCCCTGGCGGTCGTCGCGGGACTACTGGCTGCTCGGCATCGCCGCGGCCGTCGTGCTCGTGCTGTTCGGCTGCTGGCGCGGCTTGTATTTCACCACGCTGCTGCGACGCCGGCTGGCCATCGTGTCGCGCCGCGGCGCGGCCGCGCCGGAATCCCCCACCGCGACAACCGCGCTGCTGCGGGTCGGCGCGCCGGGCGGCGACGCCGACGCGCTGCCGCTGCCGCTGCTCGCCGGCTACCTGGACCGCTACGGCATCCGCGCGGACAAGATCCGGATCACCAGCCGCGACAACGCATCCGATGCGTCCCGGCGCGAGACGTGGATCGGGCTCACCATCTCGGCCGCCGACAACCTGGCCGCGCTGCGGGCCCGCTCCGCGCGCGTCCCCCTGCACGAGACCGCGCAGGTGGTCGCGCGCCGGCTGGCCGACCACCTGCGGGAGCTCGGCTGGGAGGTCACCGGCGTCGCTGCCGACGACGTCCCGCGGCTGCTCACCGCCAACGCCCGCGAGAGCTGGTCCGGGGTGCACCGCGGAGCTTCGGATTACCTTGCCGCATACCAGGTTCCGTTAAACGGGCAGTTGGCCGAAACCCTGCGGGCGATCCGCGCGCATCCGGCGCGCGAGACCTGCACGGCGCTCGAGATCGCCGGCGACGCAACCCGCAACACCGTGGCGGCCGCGTGCGCATTCCTCACCGACACCCCGCCCGGGCGGACCGCGCCGCCGGCCGGCCTGATCCCGCAGCGCGGCAACCACCGGCCGGCGCTTGCCGCGTTGGACCTGCTGTCCACGCAGCGCCTCGACGGGCACACCGATGCGCCGGCGGGCTTGCTGGCGGAGCTGGACTGGCCGACGGTGGGGGCGCCGGTCACCGAGACCGCTAGAACATGACGGTCTGCAGGAAAGCGGTCATTCGGCGCAGATAGTCCAGTTGGCTGACGTGCAGCACGTGGCTGCCCGGAAACCAGTGCAGCGCACAACGATCCCAGTGCTCCCACAGCTTGACGGCATGGTCCGGCGGTGCCATGCGATCACCGAGTCCGGTGATGATCATCCGGCGGTCCTTGTCCAGCAGCGGCCGATAGCTCAGCGGGCAGTGGTAGGACAGCCCGTCCGACAACTCCGCGCGGCTGATGCGGGACAGCCGCAGCCCCAGCCGCACGAGTTTGTTGGCCGGGAACCATTCGTCGAACAACGTCGCCGGTGTGACGACAGGACAGTTCGGGATCACGGCCTCGAGCCGGTCGTCGACCGAGGCCACCAGCGCCGAGGTGTAGCCGCCCAGCGAGATGCCGGTCAGCGCGATCCGGTCGACCCCGGTGCCGCGCAGGTAGTCGACGATGGACCGGAAGTCGTGCACGGCCTGGGCCATCGCCTCGGCGAAGCCACTCAGCCCGCCGGCGAAATAGCCGAAACCGCTGAACGGCGAGCATCTTTCGGCACGCCTGCCGTGAAACGGCAAGGTGTACATCAACACGTCGTAGCCGGACCGGTAGTACCAGGGCAGGGTGAACAACCGTCCGTTGGCCAGATACGACGACCCCATGAAGCCGTGGATGACACACAGCGTGGGGCGGGGCCCGTCGTTGTGGCGCCAGTGCTGCGCGCGCACGACGTTGTTGGACTTCCACGCGCTCCACTGTTCGCGCATTGCGGGGTTGACGGCGGTGAAGCCGCTTTGAAACGCGATGTTTTCCACCGTGCCGCCGGCGGCCCACTCGGTCAGCGGGCTGGCGCGCCGCGACGACACCCGCGGCGGCGCGGTGGGTGCGGGAAACGACTTGACCGGATCACGCTGCGCGCCCAGCTCGGCGTAGAAGTTCAGGTTGGCGCGCTCGGCGCGGGCGTTCGAGTGCCGCAGGGTGGAGGCGACCACGGCCGGCGCCACCGTCGCGGTGAGTAGCGACGACACCCAGGTGCGCAGCGCGAGGTCGCCCACGGCCGAGCCCTCGACTACCATGCGCTGGCGGGGGGACAACGCGGCGGCCGGGGGTAACCCGCCGACGTCGATCGGTACGTCTGCGCCCTGGAAGGCATCCTTGAAGGTTCCGGGGATGTCCGGAACGGGAATGGGCGGATCAATCGAAGTTTCGGGCGCCACGAACGCCGATGCTAACCGGGATGCGGTAATACGGTTGGGCTGTTCCGCCGATTGGCGACGTGCATCGATCAGGAGGACCGACATGTGGGATCCCGATGTCTACCTGGCCTTTGCGGACCATCGCAGCCGGCCCTTCTACGACCTGCTGTCCCGGGTGGGGGCGGAGCGTGCCCGGCGGGTCGTCGACCTCGGCTGCGGGCCCGGCCACCTGACCAAGTACCTGTCCCGGCGTTGGCCGGAAGCGGTGATCGAGGCCGTGGACACCTCGCCGGAAATGGTCGCCGCCGCAAAGGAACGCGGCATCGACGCCGTCGTCGGCGACCTGCGGGACTGGAAGCCCAAGCCCGACACCGACGTCGTGGTGAGCAACGCCGCCCTGCACTGGGTGCCCGAACACGCCGGCCTGCTGCTCCGGTGGGCGGACGAGCTGCCGGCCGGGTCGTGGATCGCCGTGCAGATCCCGGGCAACTTCGAGACGCCGTCACACGCCACCGTGCGCACCCTGGCCCGCCGGGAGCCCTACGCAAAAGTCATGCGGGACATCCCGTTTCGGGTCGGCGCAGTCGTACAGCCGCCGATCCAGTACGCCAACATGCTGCTGGACGCCGGATGCAAGGTCGACGTCTGGGAGACCACCTACCTGCACCAGCTGACCGGCGACAACCCGGTGCTGGAATGGATCACCGGGACGGCGCTGGTGCCGGTGCGCGAGCGGCTGAGCGCAGAAGACTGGGAGCGGTTCCGCGGGGAACTCATCCCGCTGCTCGACGACGCCTACCCGCCCCGGGCCGACGGGACGACGATCTTCCCGTTCCGCCGGGTGTTCATCGTCGCCGAGGTGGGCGGCTCCCAGCGCTCGGCGGGCTAACCGCTCGCCTGCTCCTCGATGCCGCGGTCCGCGGCGATCGCCGACCGGGCGGTCGGCTGCACCCGATGAATCTGCAGATACGTCTCGGTGTAACGCTCCACGATGCGGGTTCCGGCGAATTCCGACGGGATGACGTCGCCCGTCCGCTGCCGCCAATCATGAAGCCGCACGGCCAGATCCGCCGCGATCTCCCGGGCACCCGCGTCGTCTCCGGTCAGCAGGTTGGTGGTCTCGGCGGGGTCGGCGCGCAAGTCGTAGAGCTCGCGCTTCGGACGCGGGCCGGTGATCAGCGCTGCCACGGCGTGACCGGAGGGGCTTTCCTCGATGTCCAGCGGGAGGTCGAGCAGCGGCCGGGCCGCGTAGTTCTCGATGTAGCTGAATTCCTTGGTGCGAATCGCGCGGATCGGATCGAACGAGTCGTGATAGGTCTTCGTCGTGTACACGTGGTCTCTGACCGGCGCCGTGTCGGGGTCCGGCGCCAGCAGGGCGGGGCCGTGCGAGACCCCGTCGACATCCGGGGGAACGCCGAGACCGAGCAGGTCCAGCAGCGTCGGAAGCAGGTCCACGCCGCTGAACAGCTCGTCGTAGACGCGCGGGGCCAGGGCCCGGCCGGTGGGGGGCCGGATGATCATGCCGATGCCGGTTCCCGCGTCATAGAGCGTGGACTTGGCCCGGGGGAGAGCCGGGCCGTGGTCGGTGAAGAAGACGACCCACGTGGTGGCGTCCAGTCCCGTTTCGGCCAGCGTGTCCAGGAGCCGGCCGACGGCGGCATCGGCAGTGGCGATCGACCCGTAGAAACTGGCGAGGTCGCCGCGGACCTCGGGGGTGTCGGGCAGGTAGCCGGGCGGGTTGACCACCGCCGTGTCCGCCGGCTCATAGCGGTCCCGGGGATATGGCCGGTGCGTCTCGAAGAACCCGGCGGTGAGCAGGAACGGCTGGCCCCCGCGGTCTTCGGTGCCTTCACGCAGCCATTGGGAGGCCCTGTCGACCACGTAATCGCAGTACGAGTTGGACACGTCGAACTCGTCGAAGCCCAGCCGCTGCGGATACGACGTCTCGTGCTGCATACCGAAAAGCGCCGAATACCAACCCGCGTCGGTCAAGATCTGGGGGAGGGTGCGCACGCCGCTGCGGTATTCCCAGCCGTGGTGCGCCAGCCCGACCAGGCCGTTGGTCTGCGGGTAGCGCCCGGTGAACAGCGATCCGCGCGACGGGGAGCACAGCGGCGCGGTGGCGTGCGCCCGGGTGAACAGAATGCCCTCGGCGGCAAGGCGGTCCAGCCGGGGGCTGGACACGTCCGGGTGGCCGTAGACACCGAGATAGCGCCCCAGGTCGTGCCAGTGCACGATCAGCACGTTGTCCTGGCGGCCCGCCGCTTCGCCCGGCCCCAATTGCGTCACCCTCTCCAACTCGCCCCGCGACGGGCGACGATACCGCAGCTACTTGGGCGGATCCTGGGGGTACCGGTTCCAGCGGTTCTCGCAGACGAACTCCGACAACGGGCGGGCGACGGCCCAGCCGTCCAGCTCCAGCGCCGGCCGGTCGGGGAACTCGGGCACCGGGCCCAGACACAGGATGGCCACCGGCTCCGCCCCGGCGGGCATCTCGAGCAGGGCCGCCAACCGCTGCGGCTCGAACAACGAAACCCAGCCCATGCCAAGGCCTTCCGCGCGCGCCGCCAACCACAGGTTCTGGATCGCGCACGACACCGACGCCAGATCCATCCGCGGCAGCGTCCGCCGGCCGAACACGTGCTTTTCCCGGTCGTCGCCCAGCGCCACCACCAGCAGCTCGGCGCACTCGAGGATGCCCTCGACTTTCAGCGCGAGAAACTCCTCGCCCCGCTCGCCCAGCGCGGCCGCGGTGAGCGGGCGCTCTTCGTCGACGAGGGCGTGGATGCGCCGGCGCAGCGAGTCGTCGGTGATCCGGATGAACCGCCACGGTTGCATCAGGCCGACGCTGGGCGCCGCGTGGGCCGCCTGCAGCAGGCGTGCCAGCACGTCCTCGCCCACCACGCCGCCGGGCACGAACCGGCGCATGTCCCGCCGCTGGAACATCGCCCGGTAGACGGCACGGCGCTCCTGCGGGCTGAAGGCCTCGTCGCTCACGGGGCTCATCGTAGGAAATCCGCGTTAGCGTGAACCGTGTCCGCGGCACGGACCCGCCGAACACCCGAGAAAGGAGTGTTCCGTGAAGCCCTTCGACCTGCTCGACCAGCTGCCCACCGACCGCGCCGCCGGCCGCGTGTACGGCGAGCCCTATCAGACACCGGACGGCACCACCGTGATTCCCGTCGTCAGGCCGCGCGGTGTCTTCGTCATCCGCAACGGCCGGGCGTCCTGGGAGCCCGCCATCGACGCGAATCGAATCGCGCTGATCGGAGTGATCACCGGCCTGCTGGCCGCGGTGATCGGCAGCCTGGCGGTGCTGCGGCAGCCGCCCTGGCCGCGGATGACGATCACGGACTATAGGTGACGCCGACCGCGCGGAAGACGTAGTCGGGCGGCATGTCGAAGGCCAGCGACCGCCGCGGCAGGCCGCTGAGCACGTCGGCCGGAATGGCGGCCTTGTAGCGCAGCGACAGCTCGCCGCTGAACCTCGGGTCCACCCGCGAGACGTCGACGTCCACCCGCACACCGGTCGGCGATATCTCGACCCGCGCCGAGCCGGTCTGCGGCGCGTCCCAGCGCACGTCGACGGTCGGGCCCGCCAGCCGGGGCAACATGGACAGGGTGGCCAGCACCCGCTCGGAGGTGAACACCAGCGAACCCGTGTAGCTGGCGACGCTGTGCGGCACTCGCACCCCGGGAATGGTGCCGCGGAACCGCCGGGTCACCGCGACATAGTCGGCCAAAAAGATCAGTCCCTCGGCCTTGACCTGCGCGTACACGTTGTCGGGCAGCTTGCCGATGCCGAACAACCTCCGGACGAAGACGGCCATGACGCCAGTATGGACCCGGTCGGCTGACCCGCTGGTCGGGCCGCCCGATCCCCGGCGCGGCGCGGCTGGTATCGGTGGGGTCATGACCCGTTCGCGGACCCTTGCGGCCCTGTGCATCGCGCTGACCGCCGCGCTGATCTACGCCCTGATGTGGGTGGGTTACGCGCAGGACTGGCACTGGCAGCAGCGCATGGACTGGTCGCTGCTTAACGCCGCGCACGACCGCGCCGTCAAACACCCGTTCTGGGTGCGGTTCTGGGCGGACGTCTCCTTCGCGCTGGGGCCGCTTCCGTTGCGCGTGCTGGGCACGGTGGTGGCGGCGGCCGCCCTGATCGTGCGCCGGGTGCGGGCGGGGCTGTTGCTGTTGGCCTGCGCGCCGCTGAGCGGGCTGGTGACGGTGGCGGCGAAGAAGCTGGCGGACCGGCCGCGCCCGCCGACCATGCTGGCGGTCGCGGCCGAGACCTCCTTCCCGTCCGGGCACGCGCTGGAGGTGACGGCCGCGCTCTGCGCCGCGCTGTCCCTGGCGTTGCCGGCGATGAGCCGGGCGGTGCGCGGCGTCGCGGTGGCGCTGGTCGGGCTGAGCGTGCTGGCGGTGGGGATCTCCCGGGTGGCGCTGAACGTGCACTACCCGTCCGACGTGCTGGCCGGCTGGTCGCTGGGCTACCTGTATTTCCTGGTGTGCTTCACCGTGATTCGGCCTCCGGACGCGACCCGCTCCCGAAATGCCTGCGAGCCCGGCGATTTGATCACGGCCCGGTGACCCAACCGGGGCCGAACCTTTACTTGACCTTGCGCTGCGGGGGTCTGACGATTGAGGTCATGCGCCGACTGCTCGCTTCGCTGGCCGCTTCGGCGTGCGCACTGTTCGCGTCGCTGGCCCTCGCGCCGCTCGCCGCCGCGGCCGGCGCCCCCTGGTTCGCCAACTCCGTCGGCAATGCGACGCAGGTGGTCTCGGTGATGAGCACCGGCGGATCGAACGCGACGATGGACATCTATCAGCGCACGGCCGCCGGCTGGCAGGCGCTGCGGACCGGCATTCCCACCCACGTCGGTTCGGCGGGCATGGCGCCGCAGGCCAAGAGCGGGGTGCCGGCCACCCCGATGGGGGTCTACACCCTGGACTCCGCGTTCGGCACCGCGCCCAATCCCGGTACCGGGCTGCCCTATACGCAGGTGGGGTCCAACCACTGGTGGAGCGGGGACGACCACAGCCCCACCTTCAACTCCATGCAGGTGTGCCAGAAGGCGCAGTGCCCGTTCAACACCGCCGAGAGCGAGAACCTGCAGATCCCGCAGTACAAGCACGCGGTGGTGATGGGCGTCAACAAGAACAAGACCCCGGGCGGCGGCGCTGCCTTCTTCTTCCACACCACCGACGGGAAGCCCACCGAGGGATGCGTCGCGGTCGACGACGCTCAGCTGGTGTCGATCATGAAGTGGCTGCGGCCCGGCGCGGTGATCGCCATCACCAAGTAGCGGGTCAGCCGGCGTCGGTGGCCAGCGCGCGGCCGGGTTTGACCTGAAAGTTCATGCCTTCCAACGACATTGTGGCGTCGTAGGTCCTGTCGTAGCCCGTCCCGGCGATCTTCCAGCCGGCGTCGGTGCGCCGGTAGGTGTCACGGTAGAACGCGGCGCCGATCAGCATGAAGTTGAGGTCGGCGACGATCACCCGGTCCTGCAGATACCAACTGCCCGTGGCGGTGTCGCCGGTCACGGTGATGTCCGGATGGGTCACCCGGTGCTCGGTGATGACGTTCGCGGGCAGCGACGTGCGCATGTACTCCACCAGGTCGTCACGGTTGGTGAAGTGCAGCTCGTTGCCCAGCGACGGCCCGTAGTCGGCCTTGATGTCTTCGGCGAGGGTGTCGGCGAAGTCGTCCCAGTGCTTGGTGTCCAGCGCGCGCAGATACCGGTACTTGACCTGCTTGATGGCTTCGATGGCGGCGAGATCGTCGAGGCTGAGGGTGCTCATTGGGTCATTGCAGCACACGCCCACGCGCCGCCCGCGCCCGCATGGGAGCGCCGGTCGCCGAGACGTCAACCACGGTCGAAGTGTGCGGCGTGTCGGGTGCGTGGTTCAAGTGTCGCGGTGGCCCTGACCGTCGGAGAGGTGGCGGGTGACCATCTCGATCAGAGCGCGTCGTTCCAGGCTCCAGTCGATCGCCGTACCGGTGACCATCTGCGCCAGCACCACACCCCGCAGCGTCGCCCAGATGACCTCGGGCACACCGGCGTTCGCCGGATCATCGGTGATGAGCCGGCCCAGCTGGCCGATCGCGGCGTTCATCTCCAGCAGATGCCGCCGCGGCGACTCGCCCGGCCCGCCGCGGGTGGCCCGCAGGATCTCGAACGCCGCCGTCGACGTCGGGCTGCTGTAGCAGCTCCACGCGGTGTCGACGACCACCCCGATCC
The DNA here is from genome assembly GCF_034555895.2 of Mycobacterium europaeum. NCBI lineage: Bacteria > Bacillati > Actinomycetota > Actinomycetes > Mycobacteriales > Mycobacteriaceae > Mycobacterium > Mycobacterium europaeum. The sequence goes on along the minus strand of NZ_CP157315.1, from coordinate 4,304,951 downwards.
GCTCGCGCAGGGGCAGCTCACTGACGTCGGCCGACGACAGGCTCTCGATCAGCCGGTCCACCCCGTCGTCCACCACGGCCATCAGCAGGCCGTTGCGGTCGCCGAAGTGGTACTGGATGACCCCCCATGTCACGCCCGCGCGTTCGGCCACGTGTTTGGCGGTGGCCGCGGCGAAACCTTCCTCGGTGATGCAGCGGACCGTCTCGTCGATGATTTTCGCGCGTGTGTCGTCGCCGCGCTTGCGCGGCGCGCTGGTGCGCCGAGTGGGGCCAACGGAGCTCCCGGGCGCCTGACCTGGGGCAATGGACATTGTTGACTTTATAACATAGTCATGCCTATTTTTGGGCGTGAGCCGATCCCGATATGCGCGGTTGACGCGCGAGCAGTTGGCCGTGCTGGTTCCCGAACTCCTCCTGATCGGGCAGCTGATCGACCGCTCCGGCATGGCGTGGTGCATCAGCGCCTTCGGCCGCGACGAGATGGTGCAGATCGCCATCGAGGAGTGGGCGGGCGCCAGCCCGATCTACACCCGGCGCATGCAGGAAGCGCTCAACTTCACCGGCGACGACGTGCCGACCATCTTCAAGGGGCTGCAGCTCGACATCGGCGCCCCACCGCAATTCATGGACTTTCGCTACACCGTCCACGACCGCTGGCACGGCGAATTCCAGCTCGACCACTGCGGCGCGCTGCTCGACGTGGAACCGATGGGGGACAAGTACGTCTTCGGGATGTGCCACACCATCGAGGACCCCACCTTCGACGCCACCGCGGTGGCGACCAACGCGCGCGCCCAGGTCCGCCCCATCCACCGGCCGCCGCGGACGCCGAAGGACCGGCATCCGCACTGCGCGTGGACGGTCATCATCGACGAGTCCTATCCCGAGGCCCAGAGCATTCCCGCGCTGGATATCGTTCGCGAAACCCGGGCCGCGACTTGGGAACTCGATCCGATCGACCGCTCGGACGAGGGCAAGGCGGACTACTCCGGCCCGTTGCTGTCCGACTTCGACTTCGCCGGCTTCTCGCATTCGGCGCTGGTCCGGATGGCCGACGAGGTCTGCCTGCAGATGCACCTGCTCTACCTGTCGTTCGCCATCGCGGTGCGGGCGCGCGCCGCCGACGAGGCGCAGGCCGTGTCGGTGTGCACCCAGGGCCTGACCGGCATCGCGGGCGTGGCCGCCGAGCGCATTCACCGCGCGCTGGGGCTGCCGGGCGGTGTCGAGGGGGTGCTGCAGGTGCTCGAACTGCACCCCCTGCTGAACCCCGCGGGCTATGTCCGCGCGGAAACGGCCGACCGGCTCGTCGTGCACCGCTCGCCGGCCCATGACGACGCCGCCTGGATCGCGCTGTGCTCACCCGAAGCCACCCAACCGCTGCAGGCGATCGCCACCGCCGTCGACCCGCGCATCGAGGTTCGGGTCAGCGGCACCGACACCGACTGGACCGCCGAACTGGTCGAAACCGACACCGCCGCGGCGGAACTGCCCGAGGTGTCGGTAACGAAGGTCAGTGGCGGAGCGACATTCCAGTTCGAGCCCAGGCGGTCGCTCCCGCTGACCGTGGTGTAGGCACCCGCGCGAATTTGTCAAGGGGCCGCCGGTACCACTTCGGTGACGAGGTGGCATCGACCGGATACCGATGACGTTGCAAGCCATCGGATTTCGGCGTGTCCGCGGCTATGGTTAACGCTGGCCACCGACCCCTATAGACGAAGGTTTTCGCTCTATGTACGACCCACTCGGGTTGTCGATCGGGACCACGAACCTGGTCGCTGCGCGCAACGAAAGCCCGCCGGTTACCCGGCGTTCGGTGCTGACGCTGTATCCGCACTGTGCGCCGAAAGTCGGCCTGCTCGAGGGAGATTCATACCTCGCCGAGCCCGGCGTGATGATGAGAGGCTTCGTCGAGCGCATCGGTGACTCGGTGGCGCTGGTGTCGGCCGACGGGTCCGCGCACGACCCCGAACTGCTGACGGTGGAGGCCCTCGACGCGATGGTGTGCGCCGCTGGCGCGGACGCATCCTCCTCGGACATCTCCATTGCCGTGCCCGCGTACTGGAAACCCGCGACGGTGCAGGCATTGCGCGACGGGTTGCGGACCCACCTGGGATTCGTGCGCAGCGGCACGGCGCCCCGGCTGATCTCGGATGCGATCGCGTCGTTGGCCGCCGTGAAGTCCGAGCTCGGCTTGCCCGAGGACGGTGTGGTGGGGCTGCTCGACTTCGGCGGTGGCGGCACCTCGGCGACGCTGGTCGATGTCGCGGGCGACTTCGAAATCATCAGCGCAACAATGCGTTACGCGGGCCTATCCGGTGACGAGATCGACCAGGAGCTGCTGCTGCGGGTTTTCGAGGAGCTCGGCCGCGGCAGTGGCATGGACCCGGGGAGCACGGCCGCCGTGGGGCAGCTCGGCGAACTCCGGGAACAGTGCCGCCTGGCCAAGGAACGGCTGTCCGTCGACGTGGTCACCGAGATCGCCGCCGAACTCGGCGGTCGCAGCTGCAATTTCACGCTCCGGCGCGACGATCTCGAAGACCTGATGGCGGACCGGCTGACCGGTTTCATCTACGCCTTCGACGACATGCTGGTGCGCTACCGCAAGAGCTGGGCCGACCTCGCGGCGGTGGTGACCGTCGGTGGGGGTGCACACATTCCGCTTGTCGCTGAACGGCTTTCGATCCACGGGCGCACCCCGGTCCTGGCACCGTCGCAGCCCGCGCTTTCGGCGGCCGGCGGCGCGTTGCTGCTGGCGTCCCGCGGCGAAGGGCTGAGCCTGCGCACGCGCACGTCGATAGGCCTGCTCGCGGCCGCCAACGCCGCCGGCGACGTCATCGACCTCGGGGCCGGTGACGTGCTGGTGATCGACGACGAGGCGTTGACCGACCGCGAGCTGGCGTGGTCGCAGACGGAGGACCCAGGGGACCTGCGGGTGCGGTTCGGCGGCGAGATCTACGACGAGGACGGTCCGGCCGGCTGGTCGATGCGGCTGAACGTGATCGACCCGCCCCGGGACCGGTCGTGGCGCCGCCTGCGGTTGTCGCAGTTGATCATCGGCATGTCCGCGCTGGTGGCCATGACGGCGATCGGCGGGGTGGCCTACACGCTGACCGGCATCGAAAACCGCCAGGCCCCCCCGGCGCCCAGCGTGGCGCCCCGGCCGGCGCCGCCGGCCAGCCCCCTGGTCCCGCGCACCGTCGCGCCGCCGCCCCCGACCGCCGTGCCGGCCCCGCCCAGCGCCGCGCCGGTGCCCAGCCCCGCGCCCCCGCCGCCGCAACCACCGCCATCGCCGCCGCCGCCGCCCCCGCCGCCGGTGGTGGTCACCACGCAGGCACCGCCCGTCTACACCCCGCGGCACACCGCGCCGCCGTCGACCCAGCCGCCGACCACGACGGCCGTGACGACGCCACCCCCACCGACCACCACGACCGAGACGCCACCCCCGCCGTCGACCACCACGACCACCACCACGACGGTGCCGATGACCACCGAGTGGATCCACGTCCCGCTGCTGCCGGTGCCCATCCCGGTTCCGGTGCCGCAGACGCAGGCCCCGCAGGCGCCCCAGGCGCCGCAGTACACGCCGTATCCGCAATACCCGCAGTACCCGGGGAACGCCCAGAATCCGTTCCTGAGCCCCGGCTACTAGTCCGGCGTCCGTCCTGGCGGGCACGCGGAAGAAGCGCGCCCGCGCCCGCGCGGGTAGCGTGGTGTCACCCGGTCGGGGCGGGTTCATCGGCGGTGGCCTCACCCCGGGCGGCGGAGAAATCAGCGCACACCAGCGGACTGTGGAGGCATACGTGGACATCGTGCTTGGGGTCTCAATGGCTCCCGAGACGGTCCGCCTGGTGGTCATCGAGGGGCAGGACGCCGACGGCGTCACCGTCGAACAGGACGAGTTCGAGGTGGCCGCCACCGGCGGGGGCTCGGTGGCCGCCGGTGCGGTCGACCAAGTGCTTGCGGCGATCGGCGGCACCCGCGAAGGCGCGCTCGCGGGCGGCTACAACCTGGTGTCGACGGGAGTGACCTGGACGGATCCCGCCGGCGTGGGCGCACTGCGGGATGCGATGGCCCGCAACGGCATGGGCAGCGTGATGCTGGTGTCCCCGCTGCTGGCCGCGGCCGCACTCACCCAGACCGTCGGTTCCGCGCTCGGCTACGAGCACATCGCGATGCTGTTCGTGGAGCCCGAGACCGCGACGCTGGCCGTCGTGGACGTCACCGACGGTTCGATCGTCGACCTGCACCGCCAGCAGCTGGCCAACCCGCAGTCGCTGGTCGCCGAGCTGGCGACGATGGTCGCCGGCCTGGACACGCGGGGAGCGCGGGCGGACGGCGTCTTCCTGGTCGGCTGCGGCACGGACATCGTGGCCGTCAAGCCGGCGCTCGAGGCGGCCACCCCGCTCGAGGTGACGGCTCCGGAGGAACCGGAGATGGCCCTGGCCCGCGGGGCGGCGCTGGCGTCGGCGAACGCGCCGCTGTTCGCCTCGTCCACGGCCGCCCTGGCGTACGCCCTGGACCCGGGCACCGGAGAGGTGAGCCCGCGTCCGCTCGGCCCCGCTTACCTCGACGTGTGGGGCAACGCGGACCCCGGCGCGCTGGCCTACAGCGCGATCGAGGACGAGGACGAGGTGATTCCGCGCCGGCGCAGGCCCATGTTCCTCGCCGGCAGCGCGCTGGCCGCGATCGCGGCCAGCGTCGCCGGCGTGGTGCTGTTTTCGCTGACCTCCGACCGGCCCAGCGTGCCGCAGAACCCGCGGGTCAGCGTCGCCACCCCGGCCAGGCAGCTGCCGGCCCACGCGCCGAGCGCGCCGCCGCAAGCGCAGCCACCCGCCCCGACTCCGCCACCGCCGACCGTGGTGGCCGCCCCGCGGCCGGCCCCGCCGGTCGCCGAGCAGCCCGCGCCCCAAACCCCGGCGAAGCCGCCGCCGGCCGCGCCGGTCTACCGCGCCCCGAGCCGGCCCGCCCCGCAGTACACCCCCGCCCCCGTCGAACGACCGGCTCCCGCACCGCCCCCGGCGGCTCCTCCGCCGCCTCCGCCGCCGGCCGCGCCGCCACTGCCGGCCATGCCCCCGGTGACGATGTATCTGCATTTCCCCTTCGTGACGGTGCCGATTCCCCTCAACCCGCCGCCCCCGCCGGGGCGCTGAGGACGTGGCGCGCGACGGCGCGTGCGCGCACACTGGGCGGTGACGGCACGAGCGGCGAGGAGGTCCCGTGGGCGAATACGGTGCGTTCGGGTTTGACCCCGACGAGATCGATCGGATGATCCGCGAGGGCAGCGAGGGCCTGCGCGAGGTTTTCGAGCGGGTCAGCAAATTCGTGGCGGCGCCCGGCGCCCGGCCCGGGTGGTCGTCGTTCTTCGACGACCTGTCGCGGCGCCCCCGCCCCGAGCCCGAGACCGCCGGCGAGGCGGGCGATGGTGTCTGGGCCATCTACACCACCGACGCCGACGGCGGCGCGCACGTGGAACAGGTCTATGCGACCGAACTCGACGCGCTGCGCGCCAACAAGGACAACGTCGACCCCCAACGCAAGGTCCGGTTCCTGCCGTATGGCATCGCGGTCAGCGTCCTCGACGGCGATTCGACCGGCGAGGAATCCGGCGAGGCGCCGCACGACTCCTGACGCCGGCGCCCGGCCTCAGCCCTGCCCGACGACGTTCGACCCCCCGGAGTTGCTGACCTTCGGCGTCCCCGTGTGGTAGGTGACCTTGTTGTTGAAGCCGGACGCTTCGATGCTGTCGACCGCGTCGACGGTGATTTCGTTCTGCACGCCCGACACGGTGAGGCTCGCGCAGTGGCCGCTGATCACCACCGTGTTGGAGACCCCGCTGACGCTGATGACGTTGTCGTTGCAGGCGATCGTCCGGTTCTCGCCGATCCCGGAGACGCTGAGCTTGGCGCCCGGAGGCGGGGCGGGTGACGTCGACGGGCCGGGCGTTCGGGCCCGGGTGGTCGACGGGGCGGTGGCGCCCGGGGTGGTGGTCGCGGGACCGAACGTGTCGGTGATGGCCGGCGGGGAAGTGATGATGGAGCGGACACCGGAAAGCTGGTGCGCCGCAAAGGCGGCGATGCCGCCGGCGAGGGCGATGACGCCGACCACGATGACCGTGCCCACGATCCACCACATGCGGTTGCCCGACGGGGGCCGCGGGGGCGGGCCCATCAACGGGCCGCCGTAGCTCCACGGCGGCGGTGGCGGAGGGCCGGCCACCGGCCCGGGCGGGTAAGGCTGGGCGGCGGGTTGCGCGCTGCCCACTTCGGATGCCCGGGCCGCCTCGGCGAGCGGGCGCTCGAGTTCCCGGATCCGTTCCTCCGGGTCGTCGTTTGCTGGCATGCGTTGAATATGCCATTCGCGTCGGTAGTTTCGTGCGGTTCGGTAGTTTCTGCTTCGTGCCCGAGTTGCCAAACCGTCAGGTCGTGTTGCGTCGCCGTCCCACCGGGCTGATCCGGCCCGGCGACACGGAGCTGGTCACCACGCCGGCGCCGGAACCGGCGGAGGGGGAGGCGCTGCTGCGCACCACCTACGTCGGCATCGACGCCGCCGCCCGCACCTGGCTCGACGATCAGCCCGGCTACCTCCCGCCGGTGCAGCTGGGCGAGGTCATCCGCGCGGCCGGGATCGGCGAGGTGGTCGAATCGCGCTGCGACGCCTACGCCGTCGGCGACGTCGTCACCACGCTGACCGGCTTCGCCGAGTACGCGATCATCCGCGACGACCTGTTCAGCACGCCCATCCCGGGCGAGGACGACCAGCTGGCGATCATGTCGGTGTACGGGCCGACCGGCGCCACCGCCTATTTCGGGATGACCGACATCGGCAAGCCGAAGGCCGGGGAGACGGTCGTGGTCTCGGCGGCCGCGGGTGCCACCGGATCGGTGGCCGGGCAGATCGCCAAGATCGCCGGCGCCCGGGTGGTCGGGATCGCGGGCGGGCCTGAGAAGTGCCGGGCCGTGGTCGAGGACTTCGGGTTCGACGCGTGCATCGATTACAAGAACGACGACCTGACGGCGGCGCTCAAGCGGCACTGTCCGCAGCGCGTCGACGTCTACTTCGACAACGTCGGCGGCCCGATCCTCGATGCGGTGCTGGGCCGCCTGGCCCCGCGCGCCCGCGTCGTCCTGTGCGGGGTGATCTCCAGCTACCTGACCGGCGAGCACCCGGGTCCGGCCAACTACGTGAACCTGCTGTCCAAGACGGCGTTGATGCAGGGGTTCAACGCCCTGGACCAGTGGGGACGCTTCGACGAGGCCTTCGCCGCGCTGCGGCAGTGGGAGGCCGAGGGCAGGCTCAAGCACCGCGAGACCATCTTCGAGGGCATCGAGTCGTGCGTCGACGCCCTCAACGGCCTGTTCACCGGGGTCAACATCGGTAAGACCTTGGTCAAGCTCAGCGAACCCGCTGCCCGCTGAACCGTCGATCTCGGCGCGCAAAACTCGCCGCCGCGGGCCGGATGCGGGGTGCACGGCACCCCGCCGCGTGGTTTCATAACACCGTTTGCAAAAGTTGCTTAGGGGTATCGCGCTAGGTCGTAACACGGCTTTCACGATTGGTGGGTTGGTAGATGGATCGTCGCAGCATGATGTTGATGTCCGGGCTCGGCATGCTGGGGGCTGCGATGCGGTTGCCGGGCGCCTGGGCCGCCCCGGCGGCACCGGAGGCGCCCCCGTCGGCCGGTCCCGGCGGGCCGTACATCTTCGCCGACGAGTTCGACGGGCCCGCGGGCTCGCCGCCCGATCCGGGCAAGTGGACGATCCAGACCTGGCAGGACGACGTGTTCCCTCCGGTCGAGGGCATCTACCGCGACGACCGGCAAAACGTGTTCCAGGACGGGCATTCCAACCTCGTCCTGTGCGCCACCCACGACCTGCTGAGCAACACCTATTACAGCGGCAAGCTGCGCGGCAACTTCCGCAGCATGATCAACCAGACCTGGGAGGCGCGGATCAAGCTCGACTGCCTGTACCCCGGCCTGTGGCCGTCGTTCTGGGGTGTCAACGAGGACCCGCTGCCCGACGGCGAGGTGGACATCTTCGAGTGGTACGGCAACGGCCAGTGGGCCCCGGGCACCACCGTCCACGCGGCGTCCAACGGCAAGACCTGGGAGGGCAAGTCGATCCCGGGCTTGGTCGACAGCAACTGGCACACCTGGCGAATGCATTGGGGTGAAGAGGGATTCGAGTTCGCCCGGGACGGGGCGGAGTACTTCAAGGTTCCCAACAAGCCCATCCACGTCGCCGGCGGCGCCCCCGACGATTTCCGGTGGCCGTTCAACATTCCCGGTTACTGGATGACGCCGATGTTCACCCTCGCCGTGGGCGGCGTCGGCGCCGGCGATCCCGCGGCCGGCACCTTCCCGGCCTCGATGCTGGTGGACTACATCCGGATCTGGTGACTAACGCTCGGCTTTGAGCACCTGAACCAGGTTGAACTGCCAGCGCTCGACCAGCCGGAAGCCCAGGTCGTGCGGCACCGCGAAGGCGGGGGTCGCCCCGTAGCGGGGGCCGGGCGGAATCGCCGGACCCTGCTCGTGGGCCGGCTGTGCCGGGTCGGCCTGGGTGATGATCCACACGACGCCGCAGTGGCTCAGCGGGTTCGCGACGACCTCGGGGATGAGGTTGGTGTCGAAGACGTCGTTGCGGTCGGTGGCCCGTTGCCACAGGGTGAGGTCGATCAGCCTGCGGTAGGCGTCCGGGCGCGCCGCCAGCAGCGGGCGCATCGGGGCGGGCATGAACGTCACCGTGTCGTTCACCAGCAGGCAATCGCCGGGCGCGGCCTTGGCGCCGATCAGATCGGCCACCTGGCTGTAGTCCATCCCGTACTTGGCGTACGGGTTACGTTGGGCGAACAGGTAATTCGGTGCCGCGGCGGCGGCGAAAAGGGCGACCAGGGCCGCCGTCCGCCACGGCCGCACGGTGACCGCGGCGGCGCAGACCCCCAGGATCAGCGCCATTCCCGGCGCCGTGAACGTCATATAGCGCGGGGTGTAGATCGGGTGCACCCAAGCCGAGTAGGCCAGGATGGCCGCGGTCGGCAGGGCCAGCCACGCGGTCGCCAGCGCCAGCAGTTGCCCGTCGGCCCGCGCCAGGGCCGCGGACCCGCTGAGCCACAACGCGATAGCCGCCGCGATCACCAGCGCCGACAGCACGGCGAACGGCGGGCTGCGCTCGAAATACTGTTGCACCACGACGTCTTCGAGGGTCCGTCGGCCGATCGGCGCGATCCAGCTGATCTGGTGCGCCTGCCCGGCGACCGTCAGCAAGAACGGCGTCATGGCGCAGACCGCGACGGCCGCCGTGGCGGCGAACCGCAGCACGACCGTTCGCCCGCAACGGGACACCATGACCAGGACCAGGTGGGCGGCGACCAGCAGCGCGAGGTAGACCTCGAGCGTGATCGACGCCGCGAGGGCGGCCCCGTAGGCCGCCCACAGCCAGCCGGTGTCGCGGCGCATGGCGCGAACCAGCAACACCGTCAGCCACACCGCCGCCATCATCGACAGCGCATAGGGACGGGCCTCGATGCCCGCCCAGGTCGTCCGGGGCAGGACGGCGCAGAAGACGCCGGCCGCGACCGCGGCCGTGCGCGACGAAAACTGTCTGCCCAACACCACGATTCCGGCGGCGGCGGCGCCGACGGCCAGCCCGCTCGGCGCGCGCGAGAAGAACTCGGTGGGCGGAAAGACCTGAAACCAGGCGTGCATGAGCAGGTAGTACGCACCGTGCACGGCGTCGACGTTGCCCAGCATCCGCCACAGCTGGGCGAGCGAACGGCTGTAGGCCGCGGAAATGGTGGCGGCCTCGTCGTACCAGAACGAGGGGCGGGACGCGCCGCCCAGGCTCACCGCGACGGCGAGCACCCCGACGAGCAGCGGGTCCAGCGCGGCCGGCGGGCGGCGAAGCGGGTTCCGCACGCCGCTATGGTGCCAGAAGCGGAGTGTGGGCCCGTCCGGCCCCGCCGCCGGCCGAAGCTAGTTGAGCAGCCAGACGTGCCAGAACCCGTCGGAGCCCAGGCGGCAGTTCCAATGGGTGTACAGGTTGTCGTTGTGCGTGAGCTCGACGTGCGGGGCGTCCGCTTCGCAGCCGGCCTGGCTCGAGTAGTTGCCCTCGACCTCGATCTCGTCGGCACCGGCGACGCCCACCCCGGTGGTGAGCAGCCCGGCCAACGCCAATAGGCCGGCGGCGCAAGCCATCTTCATGTGGACCTCCCGTTGGTGGCTGAGCCGACTATATCGACGGGCTCCGGCCGCGGCGCGAAAACGAATAACTCGGCAACCCGCCCTTCATTCGAACGTATGATCGATCGATGGGGCAGTTTGCGTCCATCGGGTACAACGGCCAACCGGTCCGCAGCCCGTTCCGGGTGGTGCGTCCGGCGATCACGGTCCTGGTGGACCTGACGGTGTTGTTCCCGCGCGAGCCGCACCGCTCCGGCCGGTATCAGCCCAACGGTCTGCAACTGCACAAGGTGGTCGAGGGCCTGCTCAGTTGCTGGGGCCTCTGCGAGCAGGGCGACTGGTGGGGCCTGGTGACCTACCCGGTCGACTACGGCTCCGAGCGCAAAACCGTGACGCATTGGGTGCCCGCCTGGACGCTGCGCCGAAACCGGTTATGAGATGCGATGATTGCTGTCCGTGGACGTAAGTTGGGGTTCGGTGCTGACCAAGCTCGTCGCGCTGGCGGCGGTCATCGCGCTCTCGCCGCTCACGGTGATCCCGGCGGTGCTGGTCCTGCACGCGCCCCGTCCACGGCCCACCGGCCTGGCGTTCCTCGCCGGATGGGTGCTGGGCCTGGCCGGCCTGACCGCGATTTTCGTCGGCGGCTCGGGGCTGCTCGAAGGCCTGCACAAGGCGCCACCGACGTGGGCGTCGTGGCTGCGCGTGGCGCTGGGGTCGGCGCTGATCGCCCTGGGCGTCTATCACTGGCTGATCCGGCATCGGCACGGCGACATGCCGCGCTGGATGCGTTCGTTCGCCACGCTCACCCCGGCGCGCGCCGGGCTGACCGCCGCGGTGCTGGTGGTGCTGCGGCCCGAGGTGCTCCTGGTCTGTGTCGCGGCCGGACTGGCCATCGGCAACAGCACCCTGGGTGCCGCCGGCCAGTTGCTGGCCGGCGCGTTCTATCTCGCCATCGCCGCGTCGACGGTCGCACTCCCGATCTTGGGTTACGTCTGGGCCGGGGACCGCCTCGACGACGCGCTGGAACGCCTCAAGGTCTGGATGGAGGATCATCACGCGGCGCTGCTCGCGATCATCCTCGTTCTGATCGGTTTGTTCGTGCTCCACAACGGGATTCGCGCCCTGTAGATTGCTGCCCATGGCAGGAAGCTGGGGCACCGTGCTGACCGGGCTCGTCCCGCTCGGGCTGGTCGTCTCGCTCTCGCCGCTCACGGTGATCCCGGCGGTGCTGGTGCTGCAGGCGCCGCGCCCACGGCCGAGCGGCCTGGCGTTCCTGGGCGGCTGGACGCTGAGCCTGGCCGCGCTGACGGCGGTCTCCGTCGCGACCTCCCACCTGCTCGGTGGCCTGGACAAGTCGCCGCCGCGGTGGTCGTCGTGGTTGCGCGTCGTCCTGGGGTCGGCGTTGATCGTGTACGGCATCTACAAATGGCTGAACCGGCGCGGCAACGCGGAGTCGCCGGCCTGGATGCGCTCGTTCGCCAGCATCACCCCGCCCCGCGCGGGGATCATGGGGGCGGCGCTGGCCGTGGTGCGGCCGGACGTGCTGCTCATCTGCGTCCCGGCGGGACTGGGCATCGGCACCGCCGGGCTGGGCCTGGTCGGCGACTGGGTGGCCGCCGCGTTCTTCGTCGTCATCGCGGTATCCAGCGTCGCGATCCCGATCCTGGCCTACGCGGCGGCCGGGAGCCGCCTCGACGACACCCTGGCGCGGCTCAAAGACTGGATGGACCGAAACAACGCCGCCCTGCTCGCGGCCGTCCTGGTGGTGATCGGCGCGATGCTGCTCTACCACGGCATTCACGCCCTGTAGCCGCCATCGGCCAGGCCGGCGTCCTCCTCGAGCCTGTTGATGGCGCCGAAGGCGTATTCGCGGACCAGCTCGCGACCGTAGTCGGCCAGCATGCCCGCGTAGCCCTTCGCCGCCCACTGCCGGCAGTGGCGTTCTTCGTGGTGCAGCACCCGGTCCAGGTCCAGGACGCTCTCCACCGGTCTTCCGTCGGCGCCGAGGTACCAGGCATGCCCGGACTCCACGATCCGGCTCAGCCAGGCGGCGGGGTCGGAGAGGGCGCCCAGGTTGACCATGAAGATGTCGCCCCAGGTGGTGCCCCCGCGTCGGCAGAATTGCCGCTGGACCCAGTTGCCGCCCAAGCCCATCAGGATGCCGTTCGGCGTCGCCACCAGGCGTCCGCCGTTGCGGTCGACGAACCGCACGTCGCGGGTGTAGCTCCAGCGGTTCGCCTGCTGCCGCAGCGTGATTCGCGTGACTTCGGCGGCGCTGTAGGGCGTCGGGGGGAAATCGGTGCGCTGCGTCCCCTTGCCGCCGTAGCCGGTGCCCGCGTTCAGGATGTAGGTGCACAGCGCCGCCGCGCGGGCGTCGCCGCCGCTGGTGCCGCGCGGCAGGAGGAAGAAGGATTTGCCGTCCGGGTCGGTGATCTGGGCCATGCGCCCGAGCACCCGGAAGCTCGCCGGGGTGACGGCGTGCCGGCGGGCGACCTCCGCCACGACGTCCGGGGCCACGCCCCGCCGTGCGGCGTTGGCCCGCCATGCCTCGAAGTAGCCCGCTGCGTCCATGTCCGCCAACCAATTTAGGGTGTAGCGAATGAACAGGCGGCCCTGGCGACGCGCGCGCGGCATCAACCAGATCACCCGGGGGCTGGGCACCCTGGACCGCGAGGTCTTCGAAGCGGTCGCCGACACGGACACCCCGCTGCTGAACATGGTCATGCCGCCGCTGACCCGGGCGGCCGACAACTCCAAGCTGTGGTTCGCCATCGCCGCGGCGCTGATGGCCTCGGGGAACCAGAGCGCCCAGCGCGGCGCGACGCGCGGTGCCGTGACGCTCGCGGCCACCAGCCTGGTCACCAACCAGGTCGCCAAACGCATCCGCCGCCGCGCGCGTCCCGGCTACGAATTGGTGCCGCTGGTCAGGCAGGTCCGCCGCCGCCCCACGTCGAACTCCTTCCCGTCAGGGCATTCCGCCAGCGCCGCCGCGTTCGCGGTGGGGGTCGGTCTGGAGAACCCGATGCTGGGTTTCGGGCTGGCGCTGCTGGCCGGACTGGTGGGCCTGTCGCGGGTGGCGACCGGCGCGCACTACCCGGGCGACGTGGTCGCCGGGTTCGGCATCGGTGCGGGCATGGCGGTGCTGGGCGGTCGGCTCGTCCCGCCGATCGTCGACACCGCCCTGCCCACCACCGAACCCCTTCGCGTCGCGACGCCCGAGCGGCCCGACGGCGGCGGGGTGGTGCTGGTGATCAACCCCGAGTCGGGCAGCGGCACCGGGGCGCGCGTCGTCGACGAGGTGCGGGATGCGCTGCCGAAGGTGGAGATCCGGGAGCTGGGCCCCGACGACGATCCGGAGGACGTCTTGCGCGACGCCGCGGCGCGCGCCGAGGTGCTCGCGGTCGGCGGCGGCGACGGCACCGTGGCGGCCGCGGCGGGGGTGGCCGTCGAGGCGGGGCTGCCACTGGCCGTGTTTCCCGCCGGCACGTTCAACCACTTCGCGAAGGACATCGGCTGCGACACCGTGGCCAAGACCGTCGACGCGATCCGCCGCGGCAGCGTCGCGTGCGTGGACCTGGTGTGCCTCAACGAAAGTCAGATGGTCCTCAACACGGCCAGCATCGGCGCCTACCCGGCCTTCGTGCAGCAGCGCGAAAAACTGGAGAAACGCATCGGTAAGCCGCTGGCCGGCATGTACGCGATGCTGCACACGCTGCGCCACGACCAGCCGGTGCGGATCTCATACGACAACAAGACGCTGCTGACGTCGCTGTTCTTCCTCGGGAACTCGCTGTACCTGCCGACCGGGTTCGCCCCGTCGCGCCGGACCCGCATGGACGACGGGCTGATCGATGTCCGCATGCTCGAGGCGGGCCGGCGGTGGGCACGCACCCGGATCCTGGCCGCGCTCGCGCTGGGACGGTTGGAGCGCAGCCCGCTCTACCACGAGCTGCAGGTGCCGGAGTTCAGCTTCGCCGCGGTCGACGGCCCGACGGTCATCGCGTGCGACGGCGAGGTCGGCGACGAATACGAGAAGGCCACCTTCACCGCCAAATACCGCGCCCTGCCGGTGTTCCGGCCCTGCGACTAGTCCCCCGCTAGGCGTTGGGGCACAGGTCGCGCTGGGCGAAGATGACGACGTCTGCGGCCTGCCGTCCAGTGATCCCGCCGGTGCCCTGGCCGGCGTCCGAGCGTTGTATTGCCAGCTCTTCCAGCTGTTGCGGAGAGGCGCCCCAGGAAAGCTGCTGGCACAGATCCGCGCCCATCTGCAGCAGCGCCTCGTCGCCGCCGTTGACGGCGTGGATGCCGGCGTTGTGCAGGTCATTGAGGAAAGCAGTCTCATCGGCCCGGGCCGGGCCGGCCCAGCCGATCGCCGCGGCCAGCAGTGGGCCACCTACGAGAGCCGCACCCATGAGCCGGCCAGAGGGCCGCTTTGCCGCCATTCGATTCTCTCCTTCGTGCCGTGTCCCGATCAACGATGATGCACTTTTACACCAAAGCACCGCGACACACGTTGCCGAAGAGAAATCCCGAGGGTGAATAGTCGGCAAAGACCGATGGCCGAACGGGTTTGGCCGCCGGCCGGGGGTCTGGGCGCGCCGGTTATGCGTCCGGGCAGAGATCGCGCACGGCGAAGCCGACGACGTCGTCGGCCTGTTGGGGCGTGATCCCGCTCGCGCCCTGCGTGCCATCGGAGCGTTGCACCGCGAGGCCCTCGAGTTGCGCCGGGGGAGCGCCCCACGACAGTTGCTGGCAGACGTTCAAGCCCATCTGCACCAGCGCCTCGTCGCCGCCGGTGACCGCGTGGATCCCCACTTTGTGCAGGTCATTGACGAAGCTGGTGGCGTCAGCCTGTGCCGGGCCGGCCCACATCACCCCGGCGACGAAGAGTGGGCCTGCCACCAGCGCGGTGGTCCTGAGTCGGCCGCAGAGCCGCTGTGCCGTCATGGCTGCCTCTCCCTGTCCGTTAGCCGTGTGTTTGTCCACTGTTCACTTATATGGGACCTCCGAAATGTATCGATTCGCCGAAAGTTTCCTGTGAATAAGCTGCGCAAAACCGGGCCGGCCGCGGCCGCGCTGGGGTGGGCAAACACGCGCGGCCGCAACGGACTTCGTGACGCCCTTGTGACGTCACCGTTTGGATACGGTGCGGTGCGGCGCGTCCGGCGTCTCGCGGCCGCTGACGACAATTGGCTCGGTCGCCGGAAGACGGCTACACGGTTCTGCTGCACCAGACTGTTATGTGAGCGCGAATAAAGGAGAGTCGACGCTGATGGCGATCGTCGATCGGTTCAACATGAAAGTAGTTGCCACCCTGGGGTTGTGCGGAGCCGCACTTGCGTTGAGCCCGGAGGCGGCAGCCGCGCCTTTCAAGACGGGCGGCTACGCCTGCATCCAGGGGCAGGCCGGCGCAGCCGGCGCGCCCCTCGCCGGACCGGGGGCCGCCGGTGCCGCCGGCGGGGCGGCGGCCGCGGGCGGAGCGCCGACCGCGGAGGTTTGCGCCGCCAGCGCACCGCTCACCGACATGGCCGGTGTCCCCCTGGCGGTGCCCGGCCCGTTGCCGGTGGGCGCGCCCGTGCCCCTGCCTCTGGGCGCCCCGCTGCCGCTGCCGCTGGGCGCTCCGTTGCCCATCGCCCCGGTGGTGCCGGCCGGTGCCCCGTTGGTCGCCCTCGGTGGGCCGCTGGCGGCCGGCGCCCCCCTCGACGGGGTTGCCGGGGCACCGCTCATCGACATGTCCGGCGTCAAGGACGCCCCGACGGGGCCGGCGCCCACCGGCGGGCCCCAGCCCGGTCAGCCGGTCGCACCCGGCCCGGGCGCGCACTGAGCCCATCCCTAAAGAAAGGACCCGCTGGCGGCCACCAGCGGGTCCTTTCGCATGTGGAGGGTGCTTTGGCCGTCGAGCGTGAAGTTGGTTTCACAGCCGACCGCGAGCGTGAAACCAACTTCACATTCGGCAGCAGGCGAGCGGCGAAAAGCCCGCGCGCTCACGGTGATCGGAGCGTGCGGGCCGGTCCGGGCCCCGTCAGGAGGGAGGCCGCTCCCAAAGGTCTTGCTTGACGATCACGGGGTCGCCGACGTTGACCGTGTTGTAGTACCACTCGGCGTCTTCGGGGCTCAGGCCAATGCAGCCGTGGCTGACATTCTCCAGCCCCATCGACTGGACGGCCCACGGGGCGGAATGCACGAACAGGCCGCGGTTGGTGATCCGGACCGCGTAATCGACGTTGAGCAGGTAACCGTTGGGATCGTCGACCGGGATGCCGACGCTGCTCGAATCCATAAGCACCGAGCGCTCTTTGGACAACACGGTGTAGTTGCCGACCGGGGTCGGGTACTCGGGCCTGCCCATCGACGCCGGCAGCATGCCTTCTTCGCCGAAGTGGGGACGGTGGTGCGGAGTCGGCGGTGGGGCCGCGTCGACTCCGTCGACGCTCACCTTGAAGGTGTGGTCGGTGATGTTGGCGACGCCGACGACCTTCGGCCCGGTCTTGAATTCCGTGGACCGGCCCTCCACCGAGAGCGCCACCGTGCTGTGCGCCGGCCAGTAGTGGGCCGGAACCCACTGCACGACCTTGCTGTCGAGCCATTCGAATGTGCCCGTCATCGCGGGCGTCGACTTGACTGCGATGGTGCGCTCGGCGGCGTGCCGGTTCGCGACGGGGGCGTCGAACGTCACCACCACCGGATGCGCCACACCCACGGTCGCGCCCCGGGCCGGTAGCACCGACGCGATCGTGAAGTCATGCGGCTGGTTCGCCGCCGCCATGCTGGTGCCGGCCGGCCCCGCAATCACACCCGCGGCTATCCCGACCGCCGCAAGAACACACCGAACGTCCGCCCGCATGGCTCCGATTCCTCTAACTGACATGGTTGTAATAGGAGGATCGTAAAGCCCCGTTGACCTGCGGAAGCGCAAGGGCGCGTTAGCATTTGATCAAGCATCGGTCACGTTTCGGCCACGGGGGGTTTAGCCCGCGGATGCGGCCCTGCGCTGGGAATTCTCCACGCGCGGGATGGCGCCCTTGCGAAGGCGATCGCTGGGCCGGGTGGGCCCGGATCAGTTGCGTGTAGCCCGGCCGTCGTCCTGGTCTTCGTCGGGCCAGTAGGCCCACTCGGGAAGTGGCGTGTTCGGCATGGCGCCGTTGATGGACGCCTCGTAACCGGGCTGGGTGCGGCCGCCCCTCCACTGCGGGTTGGACCTGTTGGCCCGCGAGCGACGCACCCCGCGGGCGATCAAGACGACGACGCCGCCGGCGAGGAAGGCGATCAGCGCGACCTTGAGAATCAGCAAGAGCAGGGCCATTTGTCCTCGAGTGTTGCGGGGGAGGTGGTGGCGAGCAGCTCGCCACGGCACTGCACAGAGATGTTGTCGCCCAGCGCTTTTCGATGGTTCAGTGGTCTGCGTGTCGCCAAGGGTCGACCGAGCTACGGGATGGGCGGGATGGCCGGGATCGCAGGGATCCGTGGTATGCGCGGAATCTGTGGTACCTGAACCGAAGGCGGCGGATTGTCCGTAGACGACGGTGGTGGCGGTGCCGGTGGCGACGTCGTGGCTGTCGACGCGCTGCTCGGCGGCGGCGGTTCGGTGGTCGTCGGTGGTGGTTCGGTGGTGGTCGGTGGCGGTTCGGTAGTGGTGGGCGCCGGCTGAGCGCTCGCCGGCGGCGGCGCAGGCGCCGCCGTGCTGGTCTCAACGGGGGCCTGCTGCGCCGGGGCGGGGTTTGTCTGCACCGTCGAAGGCGGCGGTGACGGTTGCGGCGTGGTGGTGGCGCCGGGTTTCGGCGCGACCGGTGTGTTGGTGGAGCCGTGGCTCAAAGCCAGCATGATCACCGCGCTGAGGGCCAGCACCGCCGCGGCCGCGGCGAGAACCAGCACCACAGGGCGCCGATACCAGGCGGTGTCGGCGGGGCGGGCCTCGTCGGGGAGGGGTTGTTGCTCGAACCGCAGATCGGGCCGGGCGTAACCGGTCTCGTCGCCGAACTGAAACGGCGGCGCGGCAGATGGCGGTTTGGCGTCATCGCCGGCCCGGCCCGGAAATTCGTCGACGGCCGGGGGCAACACCCCCGATTCGTCGCCGGCTTCCGACCATGCCAGTGCGGGCATGGCGGTGGACACCGGTGCCACGTCCTGCAGGGTCGGTTCCGCGAGTGGCGGTGGCGCCGCCACGACTGCCGCGGCGGCCATTTTCGTTTCGCTGTTGTCTGCCGGCCCGCGCGCTGCCCGCAGCGCCGCACCGGTGGCGGCCGCCAGGTGCGGCCGTGGTGGCGTGGTGACCGGCACGCGAAACCGCTCGGACAGCCGCGCGGTGACCTCCGGGATCGCCGCGCCACCGCCCACGGAGGCGATGGCAACCAGGTCGGTCGCGCGGATTCCGTTGCGCGCCAGGGTGTCTTGTAGGACATGAACCAACTGGTCGAGTGGCTGATTGATCGCTTCGTTGAGTTCGATTCTGGTGAGCCGGATATTTCCGCGGAAGCCCGGCAGGTCGGCGGGCAGCGTGGTCGCCGTACTGGCCGAAAGCCGCTGCTTGGCCGCCCGGCATTCGGCCCGCAGTCGGGTCAGCGATCCGATCGCCGATGTGGCCGAGACATCGATGGAACCCGCGGACGACAAATCCGCCACGATGTGGGCCAGCAGGGCTTGGTCGATCAGTTCCCCGGAGAAATCGGTGTGCCGCACCGTGGCACCGATGGGCTGGTAGCCGTTGGCGGCATCGACAAGGGTGATGCTGGTTCCGCCGGCGCCGAAGTCGCACACCGCGACGATCCCGCGGATGGGCAGACCCGGGTTCGTCTGCAGGGCGGTCAGCGCCCCTTCGGCATCCGAGATCAGCGACAGGGATTCCGAACCGCCCGACCATTCGGGCACTCGGCTCAGCGCCGTGCGCAACGCGTC
Source organism: Mycobacterium europaeum (assembly GCF_034555895.2). Taxonomy (NCBI): domain Bacteria; kingdom Bacillati; phylum Actinomycetota; class Actinomycetes; order Mycobacteriales; family Mycobacteriaceae; genus Mycobacterium; species Mycobacterium europaeum. The sequence goes on along the minus strand of NZ_CP157315.1, from coordinate 4,285,880 downwards.
CACCGCGGCGGGGCGCCAGTGCGCGGGATAGGCCACGGCCGTCGCCTCCGGCAGCGGTTGCCCGGCGGTCGCGGCGTAGGCGAGGGCACGCAAGGCGTCCGCGAGCAACGCCTCGCCGCGATGCGTGGAGCCGTCCGCGGCCACGATCCCAACCGGGTCTCCCACCCGGTCGACGAAGTCGGTGATCACCAAGCCGGGCTCGTCGAGGCGGGGGTTCTCGGCGGGAACGCCAACCTCGGGCGGGCGGTGTTGGTACAGCGTCAGCACCGACGTGCGTGTCACTGCCCGATCGGCCGTTATGGCTGCCAGGTTGGCGGTCCCGGCCGACAGCCCCAGCCCCCGTCTTGCTTCCGTTGACATATCGTCCAATTCAGGTGTCCGCCGGCGTGCGTATGCGCGGCCACGACAAGGTATCGGCAGCCAACCTATAGCAGGTCGGCGCCGTCCTCCGATTCACACGGCAATCGCGGGCGCCGGCGCCGGGGCGTCAACGCGGCCGGACGCCGCCATCGCGCGCGGCGAAAGCCGCCACCATCGCTTCGGCGCTGCGCACGGCCGCGCGGCATGCCCTGGTGGTGAACGGGTCGTTGAGCGGGTGCTCGGCGCGGCGGCGCCAACGTTGCGCCGCGGCGAACGCGGCGCGCGGGGCGTCATCGTGCGCCTCGGGGGCCAGCCCCAGCCGGCTGGCCGCGTCGGTTCCCGAACCGCCGATGATGCGCCGCAGCGAAGCGAGCTCTTCGTCATGGAACGCCGTCGAGCGTGAATGCAGTTGGCTGAGCAGGCGCAGCTCCTCGAACGCGTGGGTGTCGGCCAGCAACGGGTCGATGTCGGCGAGGATGCGCGGCGTACCCGCGATCGGGTTCGCCTCGACGAACCGGCGCAACGAGACCAGCGCGGTATGCGCCTTGAGCATGTCGGAGCGCTGCGCGAACTGTTGATCGATGACGTTGCGCAATGCGACCAGCCCGCTGCGTTCCAGCAGCTCATCGGCGAGCCCCGCCGCGTCGGTGACGCCGGCCTTGAGCACGGCGATCGAGATCCGGATGCCGAACATGCCGAACCGCTCGAGCAGCCGGCCGCGCGTGCCGGCGTCCACCGGCAACGGGCTGTCGGGACGGACGAAGCGGTCGGCGCTGAGCATGGCCTTGTGCAGCTCGGCGGCGTCGACACCGGCGAGTTTTTGCAGCGCGACGAACTCCGACTGGCGCAGCGTGCGGGCGGTCAGCGCCAGCAGCCCCGACACCGGCACCACCGCCTGGCAGACGCCCGTCTGGCTCAACTCGCGGGTGAACCTTTTGGCCACGTCTTCGGCCGAGAGCATGGCGTCGAGCCGCCCGGCGCCGATCTCGTCGGCCCGCGACGCCACACCGATGATGCCCAGCGCTCCGGCCGCCCCTCCGACCAGGTCACCGATCTGTTTGAGCAGCGCGATGTCGGCGGCGTTGAGGGTGCGCAGCAAGAACACCACCGCGTCCACCCGCGGCATCCCGTCCTCGGGTACCAGCAGCCGCAGCGTGCGCGCGGAGACGTCACGCGCCAGTGACGAGGTCCCCGGCGTGTCGATGATCGTGGTGGCGATCAGCTCGTCGGCGGGCCATTGAACGTCGAGGTCAACCACGTCGTCCGGGTTCAGCCTGCTCAGGTCGAAGCCGAGTCCGCCGTCGCGCATGATCGGCACATGAGAACGACGCCCCCCAAGATGGTTGGCAATGACCTTCGGTGTCGGGCCGTGCCGAAACCAGGTGACGATCCGGGTGGCCTCGGTGGCGTCCGTGGGCGCGACGGTTTCCCCGACCAGCGCGTTGACCAGGGTGGACTTGCCGGCCTTGAGGGTGCCGGCGAGTGCGATGCGCATCGGTTCGTTGAGCCGGGCGGCGATGCGGTGCAATTCATGGAAGACGTCGGGCCGCTCGCGGTAGGCCGGCTCCGCCTGGTAGGCGCGAATGGTTCCGCCCAGGATGGCGCGGACCTGCTCGCTGGTGCTCACACCCGTGTCACCGCGGGCGCGAGCTTGTCGACGTTGTCGGTGACCTGGGTCAGGATGTTCAACTGCCGCTCCAACTCGCGGATTCGGTTGTCGCGCTCGGTCTCCTCTAACCGCGCGGCGGCGATGGTCGCCTGCAGCGATTCGTTGAGCGAGCGGGTGGCCTGGTTGGCGATGTCGCGGTAATGGTCCCGCAGTTGACGTTGGATCGTCTTGAGCCGGTCGCGCGACTCCTTGCCGACCACGAAGGACACATCGTCGACGAAACGGCGCAGGTTGGTCTTGGCCTCGTTGCGGGCCCGCAGCAGCCGGTTCTCCTTGTCTTCCTTGTAGGCCATGCGGCCCATCACCAACCCGGCCCCGACCGACAGCGGGTTGAACAGACCCAGCCCGGCGACCGAGGACAGCATGCCGACCATCACCATGCCGCCGTAGGAGCCGCGCATGCCCGTCACCACCTTGTGGCCTTTGCCCATGGGTTTGGCCTCCAGCCGGGCCAGTGACTTGAGTTGCCCGAAGTCCGCGCCCATGGCTTGCGCGCTGAGTTCGGGCATGGCCACCGCACCCAGCCCCGCCTCGACGAAGACGCGGCCCACTTCCTGGGCGAGGGCTTTCGCGCGCTGGTAGGCCCAGACGAAATTGTCGCCGACGGCGGTGGCGACGGCGTTCTCCACATCCACCCCGATTTCGGCCCAGTGCCGGGTGGGGTCGCACGAGTCGATCACCCGCTCGGCGTGCTCGGTGATGGCCCGGAAGCGTGCCCGCAGATCGTGGTCCACGTCGCCGGTCAGGTCGGTGATTCCGTCGTTGAGCAACTGCTGCCACAACGCCGTCTGCTGCAGCGCGTCCTCGGCCTCGCGTTTGCGTTGCTCCAGGTCCTCGGTGAGCCGCCCACCGACGTCGGCGTCGCTGAGCGCGGCCAGCTCAGAGCGCACCGTGAGCGTCAAATGCTCTGCAGCCGAGCGGATTTCATCGAGCACCTGGTCTCGGAGCTGGTCGTTGCGGCGGGCCAGCACGTCCTCACTGAGGAACTTGACGATCGCCGGGAAGTTGGACTCGTCGTTGAGTTCCTTGTCGTTGAGCGTGATGGCGTGGCTGCGTAACAGGGAGGACACCGGAAGCACCGGCATCGGTACCCGGGCGCGCTGCAGGTGTCCGATGTTGGCGTTGACGATCTCGCGCCAATGCGGATACAGGTCGGTCTTGGTGGCCAGCAGCACCCCGACCGGACAGATTTGATGGGCCTGCTGCACGAACCGCATTTCCGGCTCGGTCAGTTCCTGGCTGGTGTCGCTGACCATCAGGATCGCGTCGGCGTCGGGCAACAATCCCAGCGTCGCCGACAGGTGCGGCTGACCGTGACCGCCCACGCCGGGTGTGTCGATGAACGTGAGCCCCCCTTGCAGCATCGGGCTGGGCGCGCCGACCTCCACCCGGAGGACCTCGCGACCGGCGGCCTGCGGAGCCTGACGCAGGTCCGTCTGCAGTTCGGCAACCGGGACGTCAGCGGTTTCTGGTTCGCCGTTGGGGCCCGCCAGGACGATCCGCGCCGACGGCGGATCGCCGTAGGCGACGACGGTGATCAGCACCGTGGCCTCGTCGTCACCGACGCGCGCGACGGGCATGTTGAGCAGCGAGTTGAGCAACTGGCTTTTGCCCTGCTTGAGCTGGCCGGCGATCACCACCCGGGTGTGGGGGTCGGTGACGCGTTCGCGGGCCCACGCGAGCCGCTGGCTCAGGTCGCCGCGGCCGTTGAGGTCGGCAATCGTGCTGGTGTGATCGATCAGTTCGACGATCACGTTGACCCGGCGCGGGTCATCGGGCTGAGTCACCGGGTCGCCCTACTTTCTGCGTTGAACTCCGAAACACCGTATGCCCACCAACCGGCGGGAACCCCGTAAGGTCCCCGCCGGTTCACGGCGATGCCCTGATCAGAACCCGGTGTGCGGGTCCACCGGGTGGTGCGTCATCGGGTCGCTTTGGACCGGCGTGTGCGATGCCGCGGGGTCGTAGCTGTTGTGGTCGAACACCGAGTGACTCGAGGCGTCGGCGGCCGACTGGCCCGACGCGTCGAACGCCGTGTGGCCGGACGGGTCGGCGACCGCCGACGTGCCTTGCAGGGCCGAGTGGGCGTCGACCGAGGCCGCGCTTTGGCCAGCCGCCGCGCTCGGATCCGCGTGCGCGGGGGTGCTGGGACTCTGGATGACAGAGGAGCTGCCGCCCGCGACTGCCGCGTGGCCACCGGCCGTGGCGGCGGAGCTGCTGTCGTGGATGACGCCGCTTTGGCCTGCGGACACGTGGCTGGTGCCCGCGGCGGTGCCGCCGGCGGTGGTGCCGCCGCCCAACGCAGCGCCCTCGTGGCTGAGAATGTTGCCCTGCGCGTTACCGCCGGCGCCGACCGCTGCGCCACCGCTGGCCGCGACCTGACCTGACATGCCGGTTTCGGCGGACGGAGCCATCGGCTGAGCGCTGGCGTGGCCACCCAGCGCGGCGCCTTCGCTAGCGAGGATGCCGCCGTGTGCGCCGCCACCGGCTGCGGTCGCTGCACCACCGCCGGCTTGGCCGCCCGCGGCGACTCCGCCTTGTGCGCTGGTCAGCTGTGCGCCGCCGCCGAGCGCTGCGCTTTCGCTGCCCAGGAAGCTGGCGTGACCGCCGGCGTTGGCTGCGAGCGCTGCGTTTCCGGCGGCGCTGGCCTGGGCGCCCAGGCCGGCATTACCTAACGAGCTGGCTGCCGCCTGAGCGCCGGCACCACCGCCGAGGGCAGTAGCGCCGCTGACACCGCCAACCGCGGAGCCGCCACCCGAGCCGAACGCGCTACCGCTGGTGCCCAAGGTCGCGCCGCCGGCGGCGCCGACCTGGCCGCCTACACCGACGCCACCTGACGAGCCGCCGATTTGAGCTCCCCCGGCGCCCAGGCCGCTGGCCTGGCCGCCGTAGCCGCCTCCCGCTTGGCCGCTGGCTTGGCCGCCGTAGCCGCCTCCCGCTTGGCCGCTGGCTTGGCCGCCGTAGCCGCCTCCCGCTTGGCCGCTGGCTTGGCCGCCGTAGCCGCCTCCCGCTTGGCCGCTGGCTTGGCCGCCGTAGCTGCCTCCCGCTTGGCCGCTGGCTTGGCCGCCGTAGCTGCCTCCCGCTTGGCCGCTGGCTTGGCCGCCGTAGCCGCCGCCAACGCGGCCGCCGAAGCCACCGCCAGCCTCACCCTCGGCGCTCGCCTGACCACCAGCTCCGACATGACCGCGACCTCCGGCCTGGCCGCCAGCTCCGCCCTGGCCGCCAAAGCCGCCGCCGGCACGCCCACCTGCTTCGCCGCGACTACCGCCTGCGATCTGGCCGCCGGCCCCGCCGTGCCATCCGGCGTCGCCACCGACACCGACGCCGCCGCCGGCTTGGCCGCCAACGGCGCCTTGCCATCCGGCGTCACCACCGACACCAAAGCCACCGCCGGCTTGGCCGCCAAAGCCACCGCCGATCCCCGTACCGGCTTCGCCGCCGATACCGCCCTGCCATCCGGCGTCGCCACCGACACCGAAGCCACCGCCGGCTTGGCCGCCGAGGCCTGCGCCGGCGTCGCCGCCGACACCGAAGCCACCGCCGACTTCGCCGCCGGCCTGGCCGCCGAAGCCGCCGCCGATACCCGCGCCCGCTTCACCACTGACACCGAAGCCACCGCCGGCCTGGCCGCCGAAGCCGCCGCCGATGCCCGTGCCCGCTTCGCCACCGAGACCGAAGCCACCTCCGGCCTGGCCGCCGAGGCCCGCGCCGGCGTCACCACCGAGACCGAAACCTCCGCCGGCTTCGCCGCCGGCCTGGCCGCCGAAGCCGCCGCCGATGCCCGCGCCGGCGTCGCCGCCGACACCGAAGCCACCGCCGACTTCGCCGCCGGCCTGGCCGCCGAAGCCGCCGCCGATACCCGCGCCCGCTTCACCACTGACACCGAAGCCACCGCCGGCCTGGCCGCCGAAGCCGCCGCCGATGCCCGTGCCCGCTTCGCCACCGAGACCGAAGCCACCTCCGGCCTGGCCGCCGAGGCCCGCGCCGGCGTCACCACCGAGACCGAAACCTCCGCCGGCTTCGCCGCCGGCTTGGCCGCCGAAGCCGCCGCCGATGCCCGTGCCCGCTTCGCCACCGAGACCGAAGCCACCTCCGGCCTGGCCGCCGAGGCCCGCGCCGGCGTCACCACCGAGACCGAAACCTCCGCCGGCTTCGCCGCCGGCTTGGCCGCCGAAGCCGCCGCCGATGCCCGTGCCCGCTTCGCCACCGAGACCGAAGCCACCGCCGGCCTGGCCGCCGAAGCCACCACCGATGCCCGCGCCGGTTTCGCCACCGAGCCCGACTTCGCCGCCGGCCTGGCCGCCAAAGCCGCCACCGACACCGAAGCCGCCGCCGGCTTCACCGCCGAAGCCCCCACCGACGCCGTAGCCAACCTGAGCGCCCAGCCCCACCGCGTCCGACAACCCCGCGCCGCCAGCCAAGCCGGCACCGACGTCGGCGCCGAGCCCAGCAGCAGCCTCACCGCCAGCCGCCGCGGAAACGTCTGAGGCCGCCGCGAGACCGAACTGACTGGCCACCGCCTGCTGCAGACCAACGATGGGGTCGCCGCCACCTAGTTGCAGCCCCGGCACCGCGCTGGCCGCCACGGAGGAGACCTGGGCGGGGGACACGTCAGCAAACCCGGCATCATTCAGCGCCTGGTGCGGAGAGGCAGCGAAGGCCCTGGCCGCGTCTTCGCTGCGGAACAGGTTAAGGATGTAGTCGATCAGAGAGCTCACGTCAGTGCCTTTCGATTGTGACTCGTTTGAGCCTTTGCCGGTGCTACGCCGACGTTCCGACACTCAAGCTAGGCGCTTCTTTCCAGGCCGGTAACGGGGCCGAATCCCCCAGTCGTTTGCGCCCTTGGCGGGATCACTCAGTCCATGCCGTTAGGGGATTAGGGGGTGGTTAGGGACAGGTGGAGCTTGGTCGGATAACCCCCCATCGACGACATTTGCCCACTTCAGGACCATAACGGCCGACAATTGCGGTCGTCGCCCAAGTCGATAACGAATCGAAATCACCCGAAGTGTGGGTCGAATCCATGATGCTCATGTTCGACGGGGTGGCTGTCGGCCACGGGGTGATCCCATCCTTCCGGGCCGTGCATTCCGAATCCGCCGTCGTGGACTGGCTGATGAGGCATTTCGTCGGACGCAGCGATCGTCGCCGAGGGATCATGCGGCTGGAGTGGCGCCGGATTGGGATCTGTCCACGCGCCGTGGGCCTCGCCGCCGTCACCGGCCGGCGGGGCATCGATGACGTGGCCGGTCAGGCCGTGCCCATCGGCTGCCCCCGAATTTTGGGCCGGCGCGTGCGCCGGGAACGCGTCGAACGCGGCCGTGGCCGCACCGCTTGCCCACACATTGCCGTGCTCGGAGGCGCCGCCGGTACCGCCCGGAGTGGACATCGACAGCGAGTCCGACACCATCGGGATCAAATGATTCACATCGGCGCTGGTGACACCCGTCAGGTGAGCGTCGGCGATCGCTTGCGCGGGATCCGCCGCGTAGCGCGCGGCGGCTTGCGGGTCGCGCACGAGTGACATCACAAAGTCAAGCAATGCATTTGCCATGACACGCCTCCAGCGTGCGCTCCGTCACCATCAACGCCTACCCGCAGCCCAAAACCAGCCGTTTCCCGGAATGCTATCTGCCGATGGCACCGCCGTGATCGGTGTGCGCCCACCCTGCCCGGCCGCCGCGTTAGGGGATCCCCCATTAGGGGATCTCGGTGCCTACGGGGATTATGATGACCGGCACGGCGGGGGAGCGCTAGGGTAGGCAACGGCCGCCGACGCCAGTCACCCACATCGACGCAGGGACGTGCACATGGGGAACTCGCTCGGGTTGGGCGCCGGGTCGGGTGCCTGGGAGCCGGACGCCGACGGCTCGGCGCGCCTCGGCCACCGGCCACCCGAGAACCACCTGCCCGACACGCCCACGGGCGCGAGGGTGCGCACCGATCACCGGTCGCCCAAACGCGCCACGCCCGAGTAGCCCTCACCGTGGCCAGTCCGGACATTGCGGCCTCCACCGAGGTCCCCCCCGACGCGCGTCGCATCGTCAACGCGCTGGCGGACGCCGCGCAAACCCCGGTCAAGGTCCTCGTCAGCGGGGGGATCGGCACCGGAAAGACCACCGTCCTCGCCGCCGTTCGGGATGCCCTGCGCGGTGCCGGGGTGACGGTGCTGACGCGCCCCCCGCGCGACGGGGACCGGCCGGACGCGGCGGTGGTCATCGATGACGCGCAATTGTTAACCGACACCGAGTTGCTGGCGCTCGCTGAGCGCATCGCTGACCCCGCGGCGACGGTCGTGGTGGCCGCCGAACCGTGCGAGCAGCACACCACGCTGCGGACGCTGGCCGCGGCCCTCGAACGGGAGTGGCCGCGCTTATCGTTGGGTCCGCTGCCCGTCGCCGACCACTTCGTGGACAGCACCGCGGGTCTGCCGTTTTTGGTGCGGGCGGTGACCGAGACCGCGCAGGACCCATTGCAGGCGGCCAAGTTTGCGTTGATCGACCGGCTGCGCCGCCTCGACGAATCAACGTTGGACACTCTGCTGATCGCGTCGTTGAGCCCCGGTTTGGGTGCCGCCGATGTCGCTGCGGCACTGGGTATCTCGACGACCGAAGGGCTGCTGCTTGTCGACCGGGCGCGCGCCAGCGGGCTGATCGAGCCGTCGCACAGCCCGGGCTTCGTCCGGTTGGTGCACGACGCCGTTGCCCAGCTCGTCGGCACCGCGCATCACCACCAAGTCGAGATCGCACTGTTGCGTTCCCAGCTCGCCATGTCCACGTTGTCACCGGACCTCGCGCTGCGTCTCGCCGAACACGGACTGCGAGACGCCGATCTGGCGAGTTCCCTGCGCCGCGCGGCGACCGAGGCCCGCGAGTCCGGCCGTGCCGCCCGGCTGTACCGGGCGGCGGTCGGCGCCGGCGCCGAAGGGCTGTCGCGCCGGCTGGCCGACGCCCTGGCCCTGACCGGAGACTGCGCGGGGGCGGCGGCCTTGGCCGATGATCTGCTGAGTTCGGCCGATGTTGCCGAACGTGCCGCCGCGGTGCGGGTGGCGGCCAGCGTCGCCGCCCACGACGGCCATGCGGGGCAGGCGGCCGAGTTGTTCGGCTGGCTGGGGCCCTACCCGGACCCGGTGGTCAGCGCCGCCGGCGCGATCACGCTGGCCGCGACGGGAGACCTCACGGCGGCGCGCGCTGCGCTGCGGGTCCCGGGACAGGGGCCGCCGACGGCTGCCGCGCGCGCCGCCCGCGGCCTCGCCGAAGGCCTGCTGATGAGCATGAATGAGCCGTACCCGGCCGCGGTGGCGAAGCTTGGGCAGGCGATCGCGGTGGGCGGATCGATCGGTGAAGTCATCCCCGATAGCCCGGCCGCGTTGGTTACCCTGGCGGCGCTGCACGGCGGCGATCCGGTGCGGGCGCGCAGCATCATCGGTCGCGCGGTGCGCACCGACGGTGACGGGTTCTTCGAGCGACGGCATCTGCTGTTGCTCGGCTGGACGAAGATGTGCGAAGGCCAACTCGCCTCGGCCGGCGCTGACGCCGACGCCGCCTGCTCGGGTGCGGCCACCGACCTGCATCGGCGTGACGCGCTATGGGCGGCGACGCTGCGCACCGCGATCGCGCGTCGCAGCGGCGACACCGGCGCGCTGCACAAGCATTGGTATGCGGCGATGGAGGTGCTCGCCGAGTACTCCATCGACTTGTTCACCCTGCTGCCCTTGGGCGAATTGTGGGTCGCCGCGGCAAGGATGCGCCAGGTGGCCCGGCTGCGCCACACCCTCGATCTGGCATTCGGTTTGTTGGACTCGCTGGGCAACCCGGTCTTGTGGTCGGTGCCGCTGCACTGGGCAGGGGTGCACGCCGGAATCCTGACGGGTTCACCGGAATCCGTGGCCCCGCACGGGCGTGCCCTCACCGCGGCGGCCTCCGAGAGCGTCTTCGCCCAAGCGCTGGCGGGTGCCGGTCGTACCTGGCTGCGGGTGCTCGCCGACCAGGTCGACGCCGACGAGGTGACCATGGCCGCCCGCTCCCTGGCCCAGTTCGGGTTGACCTGGGATGCGACCCGCCTTGCCGGTCAAGCCGCGCTGCAGACGCCGGATGCCCGTGTATCGGGCGACATGCTGCAGCTCGCTCGCGATCTCAAGCTGGTCGCCGCGGTGGAGGAGACCCCCGATGACGAGCCCGGGTCTGGCGCTCCGAAAACGACCCGACGGCCGCCGTCGGCCTCTCCGTTGTCCGCGCGGGAACGCGAAGTCGCCGAACTGCTTCTCCTGGGCTTGCCGTACCGCGACATCGGCCGTCAGCTGTTCATCTCAGCCAAGACCGTCGAACACCATGTGGCGCGGATCCGCCGCCGGCTCGGCGCCGGCTCGCGTTCCGAGATGTTGTCGATGCTGCGCGCAATATTGGCTTCATAGCGCTTCGACGCTCACCCGTGGTGGCGCAAACCCACGCCGCCGACCCGTGCGGGCGCTTGGTTTCGCGATCATCCGCCGCCGGCGGCAGCGCCACCACCACCGGCATCACCGCCGCCACCGGATTGCCACCAGCTATAGACACCGGAATAGGCACTCGTCGGGCACAGGTCCTCAGCCGCAGCAAGAACGAACTGAGCCGCCTGTTTGAGGGTCAGCGTCGGATAGGTCCTCTGCAGGGCCTTGGCCGCTTGAACACCGTCCAAGCCGCTGTTCCAGAGCTCGCCGCAAACCGTGTAACCGTTGTTCAATAGTGCCGGTTGCAGTCCGGTGATCCCTGCCGCCTGCACGGCGGCCAAGAAGTCCTGAACTGGGTGATGTTTCTGCAGGGAGGTTTGCCACAGCTGCTGAACCTCCGCGATCTCGCCATCTTCGGGCGCGGGCGTGGCCGGGATCGGAATGAGGGCCGGTGGTACTGACTGGGTTGATGGCAACGGTGCCGCCGGGCTGGTCGGCAGGTGCGGGTCCCGACTCGACCACGGGTCTAGCGCGGCCCACCGGATCGGGAAATACAGGGCGACGCCGAGTGCTATGAGTACAGGGATGACGATCGCCGTGCGCATCCCTGCCTTGGTCACCGTGCCGACCTGTGCGGCGGCCACCGACCCCATGGCGCACAGAACGACGGCAGAGATGGCGACCAGCCACAGACCCCATTCGACTTGAAGTCCGACAAGTCGGTGGCTGGTCGATGCCACGTTGACGATGTTGACGATCGCGGTGAGAAGACATACGAGTCCGGCGATCGAGGCGATCCATGCCAACGGGGCCAGCCACCGCGTGCCGGACCCGATTCGTGCAAGGTTCAGCAAGGCGAACAACGCGATGCCGGCGACTGCCCCGAGGACAAAGGTGGTTTTCCCTGCCACCACACGCTGGCCGTGGCGCCGTTCGCGGTGACCCAAGCACGGCTTGCCCATGGGCCGGCGCTGCCGACCATGATGCCCACGCTCGCGGCGATGGCTGCGATCGCATTCGGGAGGTAGCACGGTGCGGCGCTCCGGGGCGGCCGAGACGGCGTGTGCTGAAAGGATTCCCGCGGGTTGCTGCTCACCGCGCCACCGTCGTCGTGCATATTTTGTCGGTCTTCCAGAGCGGACATGCGCACTCCTCGGGAGCATCGGGTCCAAGCCCTTGATATTTCGGTACTCAAACCGTGCGCGGACAGGGCTGTACGGCATCGACTATCGCTGCCCAGATCGCCAATTGTGAGGGCCAAAGGTCCCAGCCGCGGGATATTCCATCGGATTTACCGGGGCGTTTCGTTGCGCGACGTGTCGATGACGTGGTGCGAACCGTTCGTCAGCGCCGAAATCTCCTCGCCATAACCGATTTCGTCCTCGGTGGTGAAGAAGTTCGCGGTGTTGACGCTGAACCCAGCGTGTGGCCAACACCGGCGTCGTTGAGCCGGGCGGCCATGTCCGCCGGGCGCCTGCGGCGTGTTGGTGCTTGCGGTCAGCTCCGGGCTCGGCGGGTCGGCGTGCTGCGCGGCGCGCGTGGCCGCCGAGGTGGGATTGATGTAAGACCGGCGCCTCGGCCAACGGATCGACGTCACCGGCCAGCCGGATCGCCGGGCCGGGACTGACCCGCGGCGGTTCGGCTACAAGACCCACGGGGGCGACGGCCGCGACCATGAGGAGGGGGCGCTTGATGTGGAGCCGATGACGGGAATCGAACCCGCGTATTCAGCTTGGGAAGCTGATGTTCTGCCATTGAACTACATCGGCGGTGTCGGCATCGAAGACTAGCATCGAAGAGCGGATCCGTCGGGCGAGTGGTGCGGCCGAACACCAACGGCCCAGCGCCGGTCCGGCCAGGGGTGCAAATGCACGTCGACGAGGAATGGCGGACTTCTGGCAAATTCCCGGACGATGTTTATTCTTTCGTGATCTTGTCGTAATGTGCCTGGGGTGGGTCGGCACAGATTAGCCAAGGAGCGGCGGAAATCGCCGCTCATCCTGGCAGTGGCGCTGGCCCCGGCGGCGGCCTTCTTCGCGGCGGCGGGTGATGCCGGCCCATTCGTTCCCCGCCACGACCCCGTACCCGTTATTGGCGACACGGGCCCCTGCTGCCTCGAGATCGTGGCGGCAAAACCGGTGGCGATTGCGCTCGCGTCGGATGTGTCCCGCGGCGACGGCGCGGCCGAGCCCGTCGCCGCGTCGCGGTATCACACCAGGTCGCGGTTCCTGCCCGCCGGGCTCGCCCCGGAGCAGGGCCTGCAGGTGCGAACGATCCAGGTTTCCCGCAGCATCAGCGCCAACTTCCCCCAGATCCACGAAATGGGCGGAGTGCGACCGGATCCGCTGCCCTGGCATCCACTCGGTTTGGCGATCGATGTGATGATCCCCAACCCGCAGAGCGCCGACGGCATCGCCCTGGGCAACGAGATCGTCGCCTACGTGATGAAGAACGCCCGTCGTTTCGGGATCCAGGACGCGATCTGGCGCGGTGTCTACTACACGCCGGGCGGGGCGCAGCCGAGCCGGCTCGGCCACTACGACCACGTCCACGTCACGACCACCGGGGGCGGCTACCCCAAGGGTGGCGAAATGTATCTCGCCGACTGACCGCTCGACGGTGAGCAGCGGTTAGGCTCGTCGGGTGCTGCTCTCCGATCGAGACCTCAGGGCCGAAATCACCGCCGGCCGGGTGGGCATCGACCCGTACGACGACACCCTGGTGCAACCGTCCAGCATCGACGTACGCCTGGATTGCATGTTCCGGGTGTTCAACAACACCCGCTACACCCACATCGACCCCGCCAAGCAGCAGGATGAGCTCACGACGCTGGTCGAACCCGTCGACGGCGAGCCGTTCGTCCTGCACCCGGGGGAGTTCGTGCTGGGCTCCACGCTGGAGCTGTTCACCCTGCCCGAGGACCTGGCGGGCCGATTGGAAGGCAAGTCGTCGCTGGGCCGGCTCGGACTGTTGACGCACTCGACCGCCGGTTTCATCGATCCCGGCTTCAGCGGTCACATCACCCTGGAGCTGTCCAACGTCGCCAACCTGCCGATCACGCTGTGGCCGGGCATGAAGATCGGTCAACTCTGCATCCTGCGGCTGACCAGTCCGGCCGAACATCCTTACGGCAGTTCGCAAGTAGGTTCGAAGTACCAGGGCCAGCGCGGACCCACGCCGTCGCGTTCCTATCAGAACTTCATAAGGACTACATAGGTTCTGCGGGGCACCCCCGCCCACGTTCTGCGCGATACTTAGTTAGCCATGGTTTTTTCCTCCGCCTAGCCGTGGTTCGTCGAGCAATACCTTTGGAGGGGTTGGTCTTGGATATCGTGCTCGGGGTGTCGATGGCACCGGCGTCGATCCAAATGGTCGTGCTGGAAGGCGAATACGCCGACGGAGCCACGGTGGAAGAGGACGTGTTCGACGTCGCCGCCGCCGACGAAGCGGCCACCGCGAGCGCGCCCGACCAGGTGCTTGCCGCCATCCTGGGCACCCGCGAGGGCGCGGCCGAGGCGGGGCTCGAGGTGTCGTCCATCGGCGTGACGTGGACCGACCAGCTCGAGGCGGCGGCGTTGCGCGACGCGCTGACCGCCCACCGGGTCGAGAATGTCATGTTGGTGTCGGCGTTTCTCGCCGCGACGGCATTGGCCCAAAACGTTGGCGGCGCAATGGGTTACGAGCGAACCGCCGTCATGTTCATCGAGCCCGACGCCGCGACGCTGGCCGTCGTCGAGACTTCCGACGGCTCTATCCCCGACGTCTACAAGCAACCGATCTACGCCGAGTCGTACGACCAGGCCGCCGCGCAACTCGGCGGCATGATCGCCGGGCTGGAGAAGCTGGAAGCGGCGCCGGACGGCGTGCTGGTGGTGGGCTCAGGCATCGACGTCGCCCCGCTGAAACCTGCCCTGCAGACGGCGACTTCACTCGCGGTGAGCATGCCGGAGGAGCCGGAGACGGCGCTGGCCCGCGGCGCCGCCTTGGCGTCGGCCAACGCGCCGCTGTTCGCCTCGTCGACCGCCGCGCTGGCCTACGCCCAGGACCCCGGCACCGGTGCCGTCGGTCAGCACTCGCTGCCGGAATACCTTTACGTGCCATTCGGGCCGGAGGCCGGCGACGACGAGCTCGCCTACAGCGCGGTGCCCGACGAGGACTCCGACTCGCCGACCGTCGTGATCGAAAAGCTCTTCCTGCCCGAAGAGCGCGAACCGCGGCGCCGGCCGGCCCTGCTGATCGGGAGCGGCCTGGCTGTCGCCGGCATCAGCGCGGTGCTGGCGCTCGAGATCGCGCTGGCGATCGGCATCCGCACGACGGGCACCATCGCCCTGCAGCCCACCCCCGGGCAGCACCTCATCGTTCCGACGCAGGAGGCGCCGGCGCCCGCGCCCGTTAAGGCGTCGGCCCCGGCGCAGCGGATCAACCCGCCGGTGCCGATGGCGGCGCCGATGCCGATGAATCCGCCGGCGGCTCCGCTGCCGGTACCGCCACCCGCCGCGCCTCCGATCCCCGCTGCCCCGATGCCCGCGCCGGTGGTGCCGGTGCCCGTCGTGGTCCCGCCGATCGCGCCGGTGATATTGCCGCCGGTCCACGTCGCGATGCCCAACCCGGTCGTGAGCCCGCCGGTCATCCGGGTACCGCCGCCGCGCGTGTCGCCACCGCAGCCGGTGCTGCCCCAGCCGCCGGTGCGTCTCCCGCAACCGCAGTCGCCGCCGTCGGTCGGCGGCACCCCGCAGTCGCCGCCTCATCAGGTGCCCCCAGGGCAAGGTTCGTCGCCGATCCCCGAGCACCCCGGCGGCTCGACCGGCGGCCATGTTCCGCCGCCCGGCTCGGGCACGGGCGGCACCAGCGGGCACGAACCGCCGCCGAGTTCGGGTTCGGGCGGTCTGGGCGGTGGGCATGTTCCGCCGCCCGGCTCGGGCACGGGTGGCACCAGCGGGCACGAACCGCCGCCGAGTTCGGGTTCGGGCGGTCTGGGTGGCGGGCATGTGGCCCCGCCGAGTTCGGGTCCCGGCGGTCTGGGCGGTGGGCACGTGCCGCCTCCG
Source organism: Mycobacterium europaeum (assembly GCF_034555895.2). Lineage (NCBI taxonomy): Bacteria > Bacillati > Actinomycetota > Actinomycetes > Mycobacteriales > Mycobacteriaceae > Mycobacterium > Mycobacterium europaeum. The sequence continues at coordinate 4,270,378 of NZ_CP157315.1, read as the reverse complement.
AGTTCGGGTCCGGGCGGTCTCGGTGGCGGGCATGTGTCGCCTCCGAGTTCGGGTCCGGGCGGTCTCGGTGGCGGGCATGTGTCCCCGCCGGGTGAGGGCGGTCTGGGCGGTCTCGGTGGCGGGCATGTGACCCCGCCCGGTTCGGGCGGTCTGGGCGGTGGGCATGTGTCGCCTCCGAGTTCGGGTCCGGGCGGCCTTGGCGGCGGGCACGTCCCGTCTCCCAGCTCCGGCGGCGGCCTCGGTGGCTTCGGCGGCGGCCTGGGCGGCTTCGGTGGTGGCCATGGCGGCGGACCCGTCGGCGGCCTCGGCGGCCTCGGTGGCTTCGGTGGTGGCCACGGCGGCGCTCCCGGGGGCGGCGGATTCGGCGGCTTCGGTGGCTTCGGTGGTGGCCACGGCGGAGGGCTGGGCGGTGGCGGCGGCTTCGGCGGTGGTGGCTTCGGTGGTGGCCACGGCGGCGGCGGTGGCGGCGGGCACAAGTAGCCCGCGATAAACGGGAACGCCACTCGGCGGCCTCGGCTGCCGGAGGCACTCAAGTTCGCGCGCTAGGGTGGCGAATCGGGGTGGGGTGCGGCCGAGATGGCTGCGAATGCACCCGGCCAATCCTGATGTGACGAAGCCCCCCGCGGGCGTCGCTCGCACGGCACGGCAATCGATTTCGACGACTTGGAGGAGCGGTGGACGTCGTACTTGGCGTGTCTATGGCGCCTGAGACGGTCCGCATGGTGCTGGTGGAAGGGGAATCCGCCGGTGGCGTGACCGTCGACCAGGACGGCTTCCCCCTCGCCGGTCAGACGACGGCGGTTGCCGCGGCGGATCGCGTGGTCGCCGCGATTCTCGGCACCCGGGAGAGCGCGGCCCGGGGCGGCTATCAGCTGAAGTCGAGCGGAGTGACCTGGACCCATCCGGCCGAGGCCGCAGCGCTGCGAAACGCCTTGGCGGAACGCAAGATCGAGAACGTCATGCTGGTGTCGTCGGTCATGGCCGCCGCGGCGCTCGCTCAGGCGGCGGGCAGCGCGACCAACTGCGCGCGCACTGCACTGCTCTTCGTGGAGCCGAGCACGGCGACGCTGGCCGTTGTCGACACCGCCGACGGTTCGGTCGCCGACGTGCGCCGGCATCCGCTGCCCAGCAGTGACGAGGAAGCCCTGGCGAAGCTGGCCGCGATGGTCTCAGGCGCCGAATCGATGCGGGCCCGCCCGGACGGGCTGTTCCTCGTTGGCTCGGACGTCGACATCCCCTACATCAAGCCGGCGCTTGAGGCGGCGACCTCACTGTCGGTGACCACGCCCGAGGAACCCGAGATGGCGCTGGCGCGGGGCGCCTCGTTGGCGGCGGCCAACGCCCGGCTGGGCGCACCCTCGACGATCGCGATGCCCTACGTCGGAGATCCCTCGGCGGACGGTAGGGAGCTCGCCTACAGCGCCGAATCGGCCAACGGGGCGGGCCGGGGGACCGCCGTCGACCGCAAAACCGCGTCGGGCGAGCGACAGAACCGACGATCGGTGCTGGCCGTCGTCGCGGTGACCCTCGTGTTCGTCGGCGGCGTGGTCGCCCTGGCCATCGCCCTGGCCTTGAACATCCGGCCCCACGCGCCCCAGCGTCCCGACATCACCCAGAACGTCGTGGCCCCGGCCAAGCCGGCCAACCCGGCGCCGCCGCCGTCGGCCGTCCCACCGCCCCCGGCGTCGGCCCCGCCGGCGCCCGCCCCCGCTCCGGCAGCACCCCAACCGGGGCCCGGCCCGTCCCACGGCGATCAGTGGGACGACTGGCTGCGCCGGCACCTCGGGGCACACGGCATCCCGATCCCCCAGCCGTAACGCCCGGAACTGAAAGCGGCGAGTGCGCGTAAAATAGTGGCTCTAGGGGAATATAGGGTGGGGACTCAGTGACCTCTGGCGTTTTCGCGGGGTGCGGCGGCCACGTCCTCATCATCAGGGCTAGCAATCGAACCTTGGAGGAGCTTTGGACACCGTACTTGGCGTGTCAATGGCGCCGACGGCAGTCCGGATGGTGCTGGTAGAAGGCCAGAATGGCGAAGGCGCCACCGTCGACGAAGACAATTTCAACGTCCCGCCCGAAGACGACGCCGCAACGCTCACGGCGGCTAACCAGGTAGTCTCGGCCATCCTGGGCACGCGCGAGGGCGCGGCCGAAGGCGGCTACCAACTGGCGTCGACCGGCGTGACTTTCACCGATCCGATCGAGGCCGCCGCCCTGCGGGATGCGCTGGCCGCCCACAAGGTCGAGAACGTGATGTTGGTCTCGGCCTTCCTGGCCGCGGCGGCGCTGGCCCAAGCGGTCGGCAGCCAGACGAACTACGCGCAGACGGCGCTGCTCTACATCGAGCCCGACACCGCGACCCTGGCCGTCGTCAACAGCGCCGACGGGTCGATCGCCGACGTGCGTCGGCAGCCCCTACCCGCCGATGACGAGGCCGCCGTGGCCCAGCTGGCCGCGATGGTGTCGGACGTAGAGGCGCTCGAGACGCGCCCGGACGGGGTGTTCGTCGTCGGCTCCGGCGTCGACATCCCCCTGATCAAGCCCGCGCTGGAGGCCGCGACCACGCTGCCGTTGTCGGCGCCCGAGGAGCCCGAGACGGCGCTGGCCCGGGGCGCGGCCCTGGCCTCGGCTCACGCGCCGCTGTTCTCGTCGTCCACCGCGGCGCTGGCCTACGCGCAAGACCCCGGGACCGGGGCCATCAACCCGTTCGCGGTTGCGCCGGGCTACTTCGACATCCCCGCGGGCGCCGGCGAGGAAGGCCTCGCCTACAGCGCCGTGCCCGACGAGATCGACGACCTGTACACCGGCGCGCACACCGGCGCCACCGCGCTCGTCAACGCGGGCTATCCCGAGCGCAGCTCGTTCCGCGTGGTGGGCAGCATCGTGGCGGGTGTGTTCGTCATCGGTGTGGTGGCCCTCGTCGTCTCCCTGGCGATCGCCATCCGGCCCACGGCCAACGTCCGGCCCAGCCCGAACCAGAACGTGGTCGTCGCGCCCACCCGGCCCGCCCCGGCGGCGCCCGCGCCGGCCGAGGCACCCGCGCCCGCACCGGCGGCTCCGGCCCCCGCCCCACAGGCTCCGGCACCCGCACCCGAGGCCGCGCCGCCCGCGCCGGCCCCGGCTCCCGTGGCTCCCGCCCCGATTCCCGAGGCTCCGGTGCGTGCACCTGCCCCGGCACCGGTCGCCCCGCCGCCCCCGCCACCGCCGCTACAACTTCCCCCGATCATCATCGGCGGGCCGCCGGCACCAAGAGGTCCGTTCGGAGGCGGCGACGACGACCGCGGCGGATTCCCCGGGTTCGGTGGCGGTCACGGTCACGGCGGCTTCGGCCCCCACATCGGCATCCCGGGTATCCCCGGGCTGTAGTACACCTGGCCGTTCGGTGGCATCTGTCATCTTCCGTTTGCCTCCCGCTTAGCGTCGCGACGCAGTCAGCTCATCGCGGCCGCCTACACCGGAGGTATGCGATGCACCGTCTTCGGTACCGGTTACCTGGGTGCGACCCACGCCGTCGGAATGGCGGAGTTGGGACACGAGGTCGTCGGCGTCGACGTCGACGCGGGAAAGGTCGCCAAGCTCTCCGGCGGTGACATTCCCTTCTACGAACCCGGCCTGCGCAAGCTGCTGACGAAGAACCTGGCGGCGGGGCGGCTGCGGTTCACCACCGACTACGACGTGGCGGCCGAGTTCGCCGACGTGCATTTCCTCGGAGTCGGGACGCCGCAGAAGAAGGGCGAGTACGGCGCCGACCTGCGCCATGTGTACGCCGTCGTCGACGCGCTGGTGCCGCGGCTGACGAGATCGTCGGTGCTGGTGGGTAAGTCGACCGTTCCGGTCGGAACCGCCGCCGAGCTCAACCGCCGGGCGGCCGCCCTCGGGCAACGCGGGGTCGACGTCGAGATCGCCTGGAACCCCGAATTCCTGCGCGAGGGCTACGCAGTGCACGACACCCTGCATCCGGACCGCATCGTGCTTGGCGTGCAACAGGATTCGGTGCGCGCCGAAACGGCGGTCCGCGAACTCTACGGCCCGCTGCTCGCCGAGGGGGTGCCGTTCCTGGTGACCGACCTGCAGACCGCGGAGTTGGTCAAGGTTTCCGCGAACGCGTTTCTGGCCACCAAGATTTCGTTCATCAACGCCATTTCCGAGGTCTGCGAGGCCGCCGGAGCCGACGTCAGCATGCTGGCCGACGCGCTGGGCTACGACCCGCGGATCGGTCGCCAATTCCTCAACGCCGGTTTGGGTTTCGGCGGCGGTTGCTTGCCGAAGGACATCCGCGCCTTCATGGCCCGCGCCGGTGAGCTGGGGGCCGACCAGGCGCTGACGTTCCTGCGCGAGGTCGACAGCATCAACATGCGCCGGCGCACCCGGATGGTGGAACTGGCCACCGCCGCCTGCGGCGGCTCGCTGCTGGGCGCCAACATCGCCGTGCTCGGCGCGGCGTTCAAGCCCGAATCCGACGACGTCCGGGATTCGCCCGCGCTCAACGTCGCCGGCCAACTGCAGCTCAACGGCGCCGCGGTCAACGTCTACGACCCGAAGGCGCTGGACAACGCGCAGCGGCTGTTCCCGACGCTGAACTACGCGGTCTCGGTCGAAGAGGCCTGCGAACGCGCGGACGCGGTGCTCGTCCTGACCGAGTGGCGCCAGTTCGTCGACCTCGACCCCGCCGACCTGGCCGACTGCGTGCGGGCCCGGGTGATCGTCGACGGCCGCAACTGCCTCGACGCGGCCCGCTGGACCGAGGCGGGCTGGCGGGTGTTCCGGCTGGGCGCGCCCCGGCCTTAGTCGCTTTCTGCCATTCGCCGGAGCCGCTGAGCCATGTCGCGATCCTCTTCCGCGAATTGGCGGTGCACAGCCGCGTGCTTCCGGTACTCATCCCTGCGACCTTCGTTCCCTTCGGCCGCCGATTCGTAGGCGTCCGCCGTTCGGTCGTGACTGGCTGCGGATTCGTCCACGCTCTGGGCGGCAGACCATTGAGCAGCCTGTGCCGCCTTTCGGGCTGCCCGGGCCTTCTGACCGGCGCGAAATGCCGCTTCGGCGAGCGATTCAGGGTTCCGCTCGGCTTCGGCGAGGCCATCGGTGCCAGACATTGCCGTCGCTACCGTTCGTCGGTGTGACGTTCGGTCTCGGCCATCTCACGCCGGATGCTCGCTTGTTCGCGCTCAGCTTCGGCTCGCGCGCGCTCTTCCTCGTCTTCGGCGCGCTGCAGCCGCTCGCGTTCCCGCTCGAGCGCGGTGCCCTCCCGTTCGTCCGCCTGCGCCTCGCGCTGATTGGCCAGCTGTTCGCGGTTATTAGCGATTCGGTCCCGCTCGTCGGCGATGCGGTCCCGCTCGTCGGCGAACCATTCGCGCCGCGTGAGCTGTGCCTCCCGCTGCGTGAAGGCCTGCTCGCGCCCGTCCCCTTCGTCCGGCTGCTCGTCGACGTCGCTGGGCTCAGTTGGCACGACGCTTTCCCTCGGAACGTTGCGTGATCTGCTGACTTTCGTGCTCGGCCCGTTGCCGCGCGAGTCGGCGTTCGCTGGCGGCCTGCTCCCGTTCGACCTTGGCCTGCTCGCGCAGCGCCGCCTCGTGTTGTCGCTCCACCTGTTCGGCCGCCCGCCGCTCACCCGCCGCGGTGTGATTGGTGGTGGGTTCGCGTTCGTCCGCGATCTGTTCGCGCTCGTCGGCCAGCGCCTCGCGGTCGTCCGCGATCCGTTCGCGCTCGTCCGCCAGTGCCTCCCGGCGGTTGGCGAGGATGGTGCGTGACTCGAGGTAGCGCACCCAGCGCTCCACGCCCTCGGTCAGCCGCTCCCGGCGCGCTGCCACCAGTTCACGCTCATGCGCAAGGTGTTCGCGTTCGTTCGCGATGCCTTCCCGCTCCTCGGCGATCCGTTCGCGCTCCAACGCGACGTTCTCGCGCTCCTGAGCGGTGCGGATGGCGGACATGCCCATGGTCGTCTCCGGTAGTCCGTGGTGGTTCGATTGCACCACATCGCCGCAGCCCGCCAACAGGGGCGAAGTCCCCTGCCCGGGGAGCCCTTGGTCGCACGCGCCGGCGAGTAGCCTGACCGGCGTGGACTATGCCGGTGCATTCCTCGAAGAGAACCGCGCGTTTTCGGAGCTGTTCCGCGATGTCGACCAGTCCAAGCCGGTGCCGACCTGCCCGGGGTGGAGCCTGAACCAACTGCTGCGCCACGTCGGGCGCGGCGACCGCTGGGCGGCGCAGATCGTGCGCGAGCGGCTCGAGGAGTTTCTCGACCCCCGGTCCGTCGAGGGCGGCAAGCCGCCGCCCGATCCGGCCGACGCGATCTCCTGGCTGCGCGGCGGCGCGCAGCGCCTCGTCGATGCCGTCGAGCTGACGGGCGTGCAAACCCCGGTGTGGACGTTTCTCGGGCCCCGGCCGGCGAACTGGTGGATCCGCCGCCGCCTGCACGAGGTGGCCGTGCACCGGGCCGACGCGGCCATCGCACTGGGAGCCGACTACACGCTGGCCGCCGACGTGGCCGCCGACGGGATCACCGAATGGCTCGAGCGGGTCGCGATCCAGGCCGGCGCGGAGGGGGCGCCGCTGCCGCTCGACGGGGACAACACCCTGCACCTGCACGCCACCGACCCCGGGCTCGGCGAAGCCGGGGAATGGACGATTCGCGTCGACCACGGCCGCATCGCGTGGTCGCACGAGCACGGCAAGGGCACCGCGGCGCTGAAGGGCGGGGCGGCCGAGCTGCTGCTGGCCATCCTGCGCCGGATGCCGCTGGCAGACACGGGCATCGCGCTGTTCGGCGACGAGGGGGTGTGGCAGAACTGGCTCGACCGCACCCCGCTCTAGCCCCGCCATCCGGGCGCACACGGTAACTTGCACACCATGACCACTTCGGAGATCGCCACCGTCCTGGCATGGCACGACGCGCTCAACGCCGCCGACTCGGCAACCCTGGTCGCGTTGTCCAGCGACGACATCGAGATCGGCGACGCGCACGGCGCCGCGCAGGGCCACGAGGCGCTGCTCAGGTGGGCCGCCTCGCGCCACGGCACGGCCGAAGTCGGCCGGATGTACGTCCACGACGGTGTCGTGGTCGTCGAGCAGAAGGTGAGTGCCCCGGACAATCCCGGGGCCGTGACCACCGCGGCGTCGGCGTTCCGGGTGGTCCACGACCACGTCACGTCCGTGTTCCGGCACGAGGACCTGGCGTCGGCGCTGGCCGCCACCGAACTCACCGAATCCGACCTCGTCAATTGAGCGTGGAATAGGGGGACCACCCATGCGTGGGATCATCCTGGCCGGGGGCTCGGGCACTCGCCTGCACCCGATCACCGTCGGCATCAGCAAGCAGTTGCTGCCGGTCTACGACAAACCGATGGTCTACTACCCGCTGTCCACCCTGATGATGGCCGGCATCAGGGACATCCTGGTGATCACCACCCCGCACGACGCGGCGGGCTTTCAGCGGCTGCTAGGCGACGGCTCACAATTCGGCATCGACATCAGCTACGTCGCGCAGCAACAGCCCGACGGCCTGGCCCAGGCCTTCGTGCTGGGCGCCGAACACATCGGCAACGACACAGTGGCATTGGTCCTGGGAGACAACATCTTCTACGGGCCCGGGCTGGGCACCAGCCTGAGCCGCTTCCAAACCATCAGCGGGGGAGCGGTTTTCGCCTACTGGGTGGCCAATCCCTCGGCGTACGGCGTCGTCGAGTTCAGCGACGACGGCACGGCGCTGTCGCTGGAGGAGAAACCCAAGACGCCGAAGTCCAATTACGCGGTGCCGGGGTTGTACTTCTACGACAACGACGTGATCGAGATCGCTAAGGGGCTGAAGAAATCAGCGCGCGGCGAGTACGAGATCACCGAGGTGAATCAGATCTACCTCAATCGGGGCCGGCTCTCGGTCGAGGTGATGGTTCGCGGAACGGCCTGGCTGGACACCGGCACGTTCGACTCCCTGCTGGACGCCAGCGACTTCGTGCGCACGCTGGAACGACGGCAGGGCCTGAAGGTCAGCGTCCCCGAGGAGGTCGCCTGGCAGCAGGGCTGGATCACCGACGAGCAGCTGGCCGAGCGCGCGCACACCATGCTCAAGTCCGGCTACGGCGGCTATCTGCTGGATCTGTTGGAGCGGAGCCGGTTTCACTAGGTCGCGCCAGCGCCGCGGCGATCGCCGTCGTCAGCGGCACCGACAGTGCCAGCGCGACGCCGCCCACCGCCGACCGGGCGATCTCGATGGCCACGCTCTCGCTGGTCAGCACGTCGGTCAGGGAGCGGTTGGCGACGCTGAACAGCAGCAACAGGGGTAGCGAACTGCCGGCGTAGGCCAGCACCAGCGTGTACACCGTGCTGGCGATGTGGTCGCGACCGACTCGGATGGCACCGAGGAAGATCGCGCGTCGGGAGCCGCCGAGGTGGGCGAGCTCGAACACCGTCGAGGCCTGGGTCACCGTCACGTCGTTGAGCACACCCAGCGAGCCGATGATGAAACCGGCGAGCAGCAAGCCGCCGATCGAGACGTTGCCGAGGTACGCGCTCACGGTCGCGTTCTGGTCGTCGGACAGGCCGGTCAGGTGCGCCAGTTGTATCGCCGCCCAAGACAATCCGGCGGCCAGCAGCAACGCCGTCAGGGTGCCCAGCAGCGCCGCGCTGGTCCGCAGGCTGACGCCGTGGGCCAGATAGATGACCGCGTAGAGGATGGCCGCCGACGCCACCAGGGCCACCGGAATTGCGGGCGCGCCGTCGCGCAGGGCCGGCAGCAGAAACACCACCAGCACCGCGAACGCCACCACGATGCCGACCAGTGCGAGCAGCCCCCGCCAGCGGGCCACGGCGACGATCACCACCGCGAACGCGATGGCCAGGGCGACCAGCGACCAGCCGCGTTCGAAGTCGTAGAACGCGTAGCTGGTGGCGCCCTGGTCGTCGACCTGGCGGACCAGCCGGACGTGGTCGCCCACCGCGAATTTCGGCTGGCCGGGGCCGGGGGAGGACTCCAGCAACGTGGCGGCGCCGGCGTTGGGGCCGGAGTCGACGGCCACCTGGGTCAGCACGCAGCGGCCCGCGCCGGGCGGCGCCGGTTGCGGCGCGGTGGTGAGCACCTGACCGACCGACGGGCTCCCGCAGTCGCCGATGCCGCTGGACAGCACGTGCCCGGCCTGCGTGCTCACGGCGCCGCCGGCCGCGTTCTGGAAGGGCAGGGGGATGTCGACGTGCTCCCGGCTGGGCCACAGCACGACGGCGCCGGCCAGCACCGCGAGGCCGATCGCCACCAGCAGCCCGACGACGATCCTGGCGGGCAGCGCGTCGACCGGGGCCGGTCCGGACAGGCTGTGGGAGTGGGAGTGCGAGTGCGTCACCCGGTCCACCGTAGAGGCGCCGGCTGCGAGGACGCTTACTGGCGATAGCTGACCAGGAAGTTGCCCAGCCGCTCGATCGCCGCGGCCAGGTCGCGGGCCCACGGCAGCGTGACGATGCGCAGGTGATCCGGTGCCGGCCAATTGAATCCGGTGCCCTGGGTGACCAGGATCTTCTCCTGCAGCAGCAGGTCGAGGACGAGCTGTTCGTCGTCGGTGATGTCGTAGACCTCGGGATCCAGCCGCGGGAACGCGTACAGCGCGCCCTCCGGCTTCACGCAGGACACCCCCGGAATCTCGTTGAGTTTCTGCCACGCCACGTCGCGTTGCTCGAGCAGCCGGCCGCCGGGCAGCACCAGGTCCTCGATGCTCTGGTGCCCGCCGAGGGCCACCTGGATCCCGTGCTGGGCGGGCACGTTGGGGCACAGCCGCATGTTGGCCAGCAGGCTGATGCCCTCGATGAAGCTTTCGGCGTGGTCCTTGGGGCCGGTGATCGCCAGCCAGCCCGCGCGGTACCCCGCGACCCGGTAGGCCTTGGACAGCCCATTGAAGGTGAGGCACAACATGTCCGGCGCCAGCGTGGCCACGTTGATGTGCTGGGCGTCGTCGTAGAGGATCTTGTCGTAGATCTCGTCGGCGAGCAGCAGCAGTTCATGCTTGCGCGCGAGCTCCACCATCTGGGTGAGGATCCCGCGGCTGTAGACGGCGCCGGTCGGGTTGTTGGGGTTGATGATGACCAGCGCCTTGGTGCGCTCGGTGATCTTGGACTCCAGGTCGGCGACGTCCGGCTGCCAGCCCTGGGTCTCGTCGCACAGGTAGTGCACGGGCGTGCCGCCCGCCAGGGACGTCGACGCCGTCCACAGCGGGTAGTCCGGCGACGGGATCAACACCTCGTCGCCGTTGTCGAGCAGGGCCTGCAGCGTCATGGTGATCAGCTCGGAGCAGCCGTTGCCCAGGTAGACGTCGTCGACGTCGAACCGGGGGAAGCCCTCGACCAACTCGTAGCGGGTGACCACCGCCCGCCGGGCGGGCAGGATGCCCTGCGAGTCGGAGTACCCCTGGGCGTAGGGGAGCGCCTGGATCATGTCGCGCATGATCACGTCGGGCGCCTCGAAGCCGAACGGTGCCGGGTTGCCGATGTTGAGCTTGAGGATGCGGTGCCCCTCGGCCTCCAGCCGCGCCGCGTGCTGGTGCACCGGGCCGCGTATCTCGTACAGGACGTCCCGGAGCTTGGACGACTGCGCGAAGACACGCTGCCGGTGGTGGCCGGAAGCATGCAGGGGCAGTTGGTGCGTGGTCACGTCACCAATGGTGCCACTACTGTCCACTGAATTTTGCCGTCAAGCGATCAAATCGCAGGTCAGCGCTTGCCGGGCGGGCGGGCGCCGCGCGCGATACCCAGCCCCTTGACCGGCGGCCCCGACGGGGCGCCGTCGCCGTCGGCCTGCTTTGCCGGCTCCGCTTTCGGCGTGGGCTCGGGCTCCGCCTCGGCCTTGGGTGCCTCGGCTTTGGGTGCCTCGGCTTTGGGTGCCTCTGCTGCCGGCGCGGCCTTCTTGGCGCCGGGGCGCTTCGCCCCGGCGGCGATGCCGAGTCCCTTGACCGGCGCCGCGGGCGCCTTGGCCTCCTCGGCCTCGGCCTCGGGCGCGGCCTGGGCCTTGGGTACCTCGGCTTTCGGTGTTTCGGCCGCCGGCGCGGCCTTCTTGGCGCCGGGACGCTTGGCGCCCGCGGCGATGCCCAGCCCCTTGGCCGGGGCGGCCGGCGCGGCGGCAGACTCCGGGGCCGCTTCCGTCTTGGCCTCGGCCTGGGCGGGCGCGGCCTTCTTGGCGCCGGGACGCTTGGCGCCGCCCGCGATGCCGAGCCCCTTCACGGGGGCCGCGGGCGCGGCCGCCTCGGCCTTGGGGGCGGCCTCCGCCTTCGGGGCTGCCTCGGCGGGTGCCTCCTCGGCCTCCTTGGCCGGTGCCTCGACGGTCGCGGTGGCCTTGGGCGCCTGAGCCGCCTGCTTTTCGGCTTCCTTTGCGGCCGTGCCCTTTTCGGGCAGGGTCGCCTTGTCGTACTCGAGTGACCCGAGCAGTATCTGGGCGACGTCGAGCACCTCGACGCCGGTGCGGCCGGCCTCCTCGGAGCGGTCGTTGACGCCGTCGGTGACCATCACGCGGCAGAACGGGCAGCCGGTGGCGATCGTGGACGCCCCGGTGGCCAGGGCCTCGTCGACGCGTTCGTGGTTGATGCGCTTGCCGATGTGCTCTTCCATCCACATGCGCGCGCCGCCGGCGCCGCAGCAGAAGCTGCGCTCGGCGTGGCGCGGCATCTCGGTGAGCGTCGCCCCGGCGGCCCCGATCAGCTCGCGCGGCGCCTCGTAGACCTTGTTGTGCCGGCCCAGGTAGCACGGGTCGTGGTAGGTGATGTCCTGCGACACCGGCGTCACCGGCACCAGCTTGTTGTCGCGGATCAGCCGGTTGAGCAGCTGAGTGTGGTGCAACACCGAGTAGTTCGCGCCCAGCTGCCGGTACTCGCGGCCCAGCGTGTTGAAGCAGTGCGGGCAGGTGACGACGATCTTGCGGTCGACCGTCTCTACGCCCTCGAAGACGCCGTCCAGGGTCTCGACGGCCTGGGCGGCCAGTTGCTGGAACAGGAACTCGTTACCCGAGCGGCGCGCGGAGTCGCCGTTGCAGGTTTCGCCGGTCCCCAGCACCAGGTACTTCACGCCGGCGATGGCCAGCAGCTCGGCGACGGCCTTGGTGGTCTTCTTGGCCTTGTCGTCGTAGGCGCCCGCGCAGCCAACCCAGAACAGGTACTCGAAGCCGTCGAAGCTGTCGACGTCCTCGCCGTAGACCGGGACGTCGAAGTCCACCTCGTCGATCCAGCTGGTGCGGTCAGCGGCGTTCTGGCCCCACGGGTTGGCCTTGGTCTCCAGGTTCTTGAACAGCACCGACAGTTCGGAGGGGAACTCCGACTCCATCATCACCTGGTAGCGGCGCATGTCGACGATGTGGTCGACATGCTCGATGTCCACCGGGCACTGCTCCACGCAGGCACCGCAGGTCACGCAGGACCACAGCACGTCGGGGTCGATGACGCCGCCCTGTTCGGCGGTGCCGACCAACGGGCGAGTGGCCTGTTCCGGGCCGGACCCCGTGATGCGGCCGAAGCCCGACTCCGGGACGTGGTGCGCCTCGGCGTGCTTCTCGCCGGCCAGCTTCTCGCCGAGCCCGCCCTCCGGGGTGTTCTCGGTGGGCGACTCCTTGTCGCCGAGGATGTAGGGCGCCTTGGCCATCCAGTGGTCGCGCAGGTCCATGATGACGAGCTTGGGCGAGAGCGGTTTGCCGGTGTTCCACGCCGGGCACTGCGACTGGCAGCGCCCGCACTCGGTGCAGGTGGCGAAGTCCAGCATGGCCTTCCAGCTGAAGTCCTCGATCTTGCCGCGGCCGAATTCGGCGTCGTCGGGCGGGTTTTCGAAGTCGATCGGCTGGCCGTCGTGTTCCAGCGGCAGCAGCGGCCCGAGCCCGTTGGGCAGCCGCTTGAAGATGACGTTGATGGGCGCCGTGAAGATGTGCAGGTGCTTGGAGTGCAGCACGATGATCAGGAACGCCAGCATGACCGCGATGTGCAGCAGCAGGGCCGTCGTCTCGATGATCTCGTTGGCGGGCTGGCCCAGCGGCCGCAGGATCGCGCCGAACAGCTGGGAGAGGAAGGCGCCGTTGCCGTAGGGCAACGTGCCGTTGTTGACCGCGGAGCCCCGCACCAGGACGTAGGTCCAGATGACGTTGAAGATCATGAACAGCACCAGCCAGGCGCCGCCGGTGTGCGAACCGTAGAACCGCGACGAGCGGCCGTACTCCTTGGGTTCGGTGCGCAGCCGGATGATGGCGAACGTCGTGATGCCCAGGAAGACGGCGGTGGCGAAGAAGTCCTGCAGGAAGCCCAGCGCGTCCCAGCGCCCGATGATCGGGATGTGGAAGTTGTCCTGGAACAGCAGCCCGTAGGCCTCGATGTAGACCGTCAGCAGGATGAAGAAGCCCCACATGGTGAAGAAGTGCGCCAGGCCGGGAAGCGACCACTTGAGCAGCCGGCGCTGCCCGAAGACCTCGGAGACCTCCGCCCAGATTCGCTTGCCGGGCTCGTCGGTGTGCCCCGGGGCGGGCTTGCCGGACGTGACCAGCTTGAACAGCCACAGGACGCGGCGGCCAGCGAGTGCGGCCACGACCAGCGTCATGCCCATGCCCACGACCAGTCTGATGAGCATCTGCGTCGTCACCGAAGGTCTCCCCAATGCATTGTTGATTCAGCCTGCGTTTTGTTTGCCTGCTTAGCCCTGCTCATAGTTACATCTCCGCAGCTTCCGCCGCGAGAAAGGCTGCCCTAACTTCGGAGGTTATCCGCGTCAGGGCCGGGGCTGCGGCACGAAGGGCAGCAGCGGCCGCAACCGGGTCGTGGTGGGCGGCGCGGCCGAGGTGGTCGCCTGCGATGTCGTCGTGGGCGCGGCGGTCGTGGTCGTCGTCGGCGGGGCCGTCGTGGTGGTCGTCGTTGTCGGCGGAGCCGTCGTCGTGGTCGTGGTGGTGGTCGGCGGCTCGGTCGTCGTCGTTGCGGGCGGTGGCTCGGACGACGACGACGGTGGGGGCGGTGGCGGTGGGAGGACCGTCACGGTGGTGCTGTTGTCCGGCCCGGTGATGGTCACGGTTTGCGACGTTTGCGGGGGGGCCGGTGTGGGGCTGACCGAAGCGGGCTTGGACTTGCCGAGGGTGAGAGCCAACACGATGGCCACCAGCACCGCCGCGACGGCGCCGGCGACGCTGAGGACCAGCGCCGTGCGCTTGTACCAGGGCAGCCCGGCCTCCTGGGCGGGGCGGCGGTCGTCGGGGCCGGCGTCGAAATCCTTTGCCTCGTCCGTGTACTCGCCGGTGGCGTCGCGCCCGGTGTAGGGCACCGGCTCGTCGGCGCCGTCGGTGTCCTGGGACCAGGCCAAGGCGCCGTCCACGTCCGTGGCGCGGGCTGCCCACGCGGCCTGGGTCATGTCGATTCCGGCAGTGCCGACCATCTCGGTCGGCGTTTCGACGACGGCGCCCGCCGCCGTCGCGGCACCGGCCCCCGCGGCCGCGGCACCGGCCGACGCCTGCTGCTCGCCGAGTGTCGCTGCGCCGACGGCGGCGCTAGCCGCGGGCTGCGGTGCGGAATGTACGGGCACCCGAAAACGATCCGAGAGCCGCGCGGCGACCAGCGGGATGCCGGCGCCGCCGCCAGCGCTTGCCACCGCGGCCAGCCTGCTCGTCGGAATTCCGTTGCGCCGCAACGTCTCCTCAAGGGCTCCCAGGAATCGGTCCAGGGGTTCGGAGATCAATCGCTCCAGCTCGGCGCGCGACAGCTGCACCCCGGCGACGGAGGCCGTCGCGGCGGTCGACAGCTGCTCCTTGGCGCGCCGGCATTCCGCGAGCAGGCGGGTCTGCGCGCCGATCCGCATGGTGCCGCCCAGGTCGGCCATCGTGTCATCGGAGGCTTGCAGGCGGCCCAGGACCAGCCGGTCGACCGCGTCGCCGGAGAAATCCGCGTACCGCACCGACGGGCCGATGCGGGCGAAGTTGGATCCGGCGTCCATCAGGGTGACGCTGGTGCCGCTCGCGCCGAAATCGCACAACGCGACCACGCCCGCACGCGGGAATCCCGCGCTGCCACGCAGCGCCGCGAGCGCGGCGGTGGCGTCGGACACCAGCACCGGCGACACGCCGCCGCGGGCCAGGTCCGGCTGGGCGAAGAATTCGTCACGCAGCGCGCTGAACTGGGCGTCGGACCAGTACGCGGGCACGGCGATGGTGATCGGTGCGCCGTAGCCGACGGTGCGGGCCATGGCCTCGATCGCCTCGACCGTGAGCACCTCGCCGAGGTACTTCGTCCCGTCGGGCGCCACCAAAGGGGCCCGGTCGCCGACCCGCTCGACGAACCCGCGCAGCACCATCCCGTCCCCGGTCAGGTTCGGGTTTTCTTCCGGCAGGCCAACTTCGGTCGGCCGGTTCTCGAAGAGGGTCAACACCGCACTGCGAACCACCGGGGCGCTGCCCGCGCGGGCCGCCACCAGGTTGGCCGCACCGATCGACAGTCCGAGCGACTCGCTCATGCCCCACACCCCATTTCCGATCGCCCGGTGGTCCTCACCATAGCGGCCGACGGGGTCAGCGCAGGCCGGGCGGGACCGTGATCACCGTGGGCACCCCGGGAATCGTGATCACCGAAGGTAGCTCCGGCAGGTGATGCCGGTGCGTTGGCGCCTGTTGCGTCGGCTGGCGGGTGGGCTGCTGTGTCGGCTGCTGCGCCGGCGCCTCGACCGCGCTGCTGGTGGTCGGTGTCGTGGTGGTGGTGGTCGTCGTCGTGGTGGTGGTGGTCGTCGAACTCGTGCTGCTGGTGCTCGGGGTGGGGCTGGTGCCCTGCCCGCCCTTCAGCAGCTCGGTGATGCCGTAGGCGATCAGCCCGAGCAGGATCACGACGAACACCAGCCAGGCGATCAGCAGCGGAGGCTTGCGATACCACGGGGTGGGTTCGCTGTCCAGGTCATCGAAGGCGTCGGGCTGCCCGGGCGCGTCGGGCGAGTACAGCGGGACTTCGCCGGACGTGGGCGGGTCGGCCATGCCGTAGTCGGCATGATGCGTCGCCTGCTCGTGGAAATCGTCGGGTGGGCCTTTGCGTTCCACGGCACCGATGGTACTGACACCGCCTGGCAGGCTCCTGAGCCTGCCGTCAGAACGCGCCTCGGGCGTCGACGCCTCAGTTCCCACCGAGGGCGTCCCGCACGCGTCCCCGCGCCCGGTCGAGGCGGACGGCGGCCTCGTCCGCGTGGACGCCAGCGAGCAGCGCGACGATCGCCGTCTTGGCGTGACCTCCCGCGGCGGCGAGCGCGGCGGTCGCGCTTTCCTCGTCGACGCCGGCCGCGTCGCGGACCATCCGCACCGCGCGGCGGCGCAGCTTCGCGTTGGTCGGCCGCACGTCAACCATCCGCGGTCCGTAGGCCTTGCCGAGCGCGATCATCACGCTCGTCGAGAGCGCGTTGAGCGTGACCTTCTGAGCCGTTCCCGCGGTCAGCCGCGTCGAGCCGGCCAACACCTCGGGCCCGGTCAGCAGTTCGATCAGCACGTCGGCCGATGCCTCGCTGCCGGGGTTGTTGACGATCGCGACCGTCAGCGCGCCCGCCGCGCGCGCATGCTCGAGCGCACCGAGCACATAAGGCGTGCGCCCCGACGCGCTGATCCCGACGAGCGCGTCGGCGGCGGTCAGGTCGGCGAGATCGGCGGGGTCGAACGCGTCTTCGGCGCCCTCGACCGCCTCGGTCAGCGCCGCCGGCCCGCCGGCGATCACACCGCGCACGAGGTCGGTGCCGAACGTGGGCACACACTCGGCCGCGTCGAGCACGCCGAGCCGCCCGGGCGTTCCGGCACCGGCGTAGATCAGCCGGCCGCCGTGCTCGAGCCGCGCGGCGATCGCCTCGGCCGCCGCGGCGATCCGCGGGACGGCAGCCGCCACCGCATGGTGCGCGTCGCCCTCGGCGGCGACCAGCAGCGCGACGACCTCCCCGATGGACCGCGCGTCGAGGTCGTGCAGGCCTGGCCGCACGGCTTCGGTGGCCAGCGCGTCGAGCCCTTGCCCGGCAAAGGTTTTCGGCGCCGCCCGCACGCGGATCACGTGCGGCTCGTGGATCGCCCCCAGCCGCAGCGCCCCGTCGAGCGCGTCGCCGGCGGCGGGGACGAGGTCGAGCCGCTCACGCAGCGCTGTGAACCCGGCCAGCCCGCCGACCATTGCGACCGGGCCGTCCCCGGCCGCGCGAGCCGTGGCGGCGAGCGCCTCAGCCGCCGCGCCGACGATCGCCAGCGCGGCGGCGTCGCCCCGCGCGGCGAGGACGTCGGGTGCGAAGGACGCGAGCGCGGCGGCATCCGTCAGCCGCGCGGGCCACGTCTCCGGCGCGCCGAAGCGGGCGCGGGCGGCGTCGAGCAGCGTGGTGGCCGGGCCGCGGCCGTCGTGCGCGCGCAGCGCCGCGCGCAACCCGGCGGCGCCGATCCACCCGCCGCCACCCTCGTCGCCCAGCCACGGGCCCCAGCCGTCGGCAGTCCGCAGCGCGCCGTGCGCGTCGAGGGCGAGCGCCACCACGCCGGTGCCCGCGATCAGCACGACGCCCGGCTCCCCGGCCAGCGCACCGGCATGCGCGATCACGGCGTCGCTGGTCACCGCGACGCGCTCGGCGCGCAGCGAGGCCAGCAGCGCATCGCCCAGCGCACGCGCCGCATCGGGCGCCGCCAGCGCCCCGGCGGCGCCCACGATCACCTCGTCGACCGCGCCCAGCTCGCGCGCCAATTCGTTGGCCAAGGGCAGGATCGCCGCCTCGGCGGCGCGCACACCGCCGGGCGCCGCGAGCCCCGGCGCGCCCGGCCCCTCCGCCCTGCGGCCGCATGCCGACGCCCGGCACGACGTCTTACCCAAGTCGACGGCGAGGATCACCGCACCCATCCTTGATCGGCCCGGGCAGGGTGTCGAGCGAAACTGGTCTAGTGGGGCGGGCGTTGCTGACCGTGGGGCACGGGACAGCCGGCCGTGAGCGGCTGGCGGAGTTGCTTGCCGGCGCCGGGATTGCGCTGGTGGTGGATGTGCGGCGATATCCGGCCAGTCGGACGAATCCGGACGTGCGCCGGGAGGCCCTGGAATGCTGGCTGCCCGAACGCGGCATCGAATACCGGTGGGAGCCCCGCCTGGGTGGGCGGCGTCATGTCGCGGCCGGAGAACAGGAGCCGGACAGCTGGTGGGAGGTGGCCGCATTCCGGGCGTACGCGGCGTACACCCGGACGCCGGAGTTCGTCACCGCGCTGGACGAGGTCCTGGCCGACGCCGCCCGGCGCACCACCGCGGTGATGTGCAGCGAGAGTGTCTGGTGGCGCTGCCACCGGCGGCTGATCGCCGACGTAGCGGAGCTCGGCCGCGCAGTGCCGGTGCGGCACCTCATGCCGGACGGCCGCCTCACCCCCCACCGCCCCGCCGAAGGTGCTCGCCGCCGCCCGGACGGCCACCTGGTGTGGGACGGCTGATCCGGCGGTCGCCAGGCCGGACTTTGGCCTTCAGAACGTGTTGACCTTGTCGAGGCTGACGAACATGCCGTGGCCGGTGCGGTCATTGGTGAACCGGGTGCCGTCGGCGGTGGCGACGATCGTCCAGCCCGCGGCGTTGTAGGTTTTGTAGTCGATCTGGACGGTCGGGATGGCGCCCAGGTTGCCCAGCACCCACTGCACCTTGCCGCCCGAGTCCACGCTCACGCCGTTGGCGTGTTCGCCGTCTTGCAGGGGTGAGTTGGTGAACGGCGCCTCGCAGCCCACGGTGTCCTTGTTGATCTGGCAGCGCGTGGTGCCCGACTTGGTCTCGATGAACACGTAACCGTTCTGGTCGGGCGGCAGCGGGATGGCGCCGGCCGGTGCGGTCGGGTTGGCCGGCGTGGTCGGCAGGCCGGGGGCGGGGCTGGCGGTGGGCGCCGACGGGACCGTGGTCGGCCTCGGTGTGGGGAACGTGGGTTCGACCGGGCCGGCGCCCGGCGCCGCGACCGGCCGGCCGGCGATGGTGGAGGAACAGGCGTCGATCAGTGCGGGACTGATCAACACCGGCGCGATCAGCAGGGATCCACCGGCAAGGCTCCACCGTGCCCTTTGCGAAAACCGCACGCGTCACTCCCGATGATCACCCGATACCGGGAAATCAGATTACGCGTGAAGCGGCGAAACCCCCGGCAACCGCGCGCCCACGATGCCGCGCCGATGGGGAAGCTTTATCGCCGCGTGACCGACTGGGTCTCGGCGGCCCGGCGGGCCGCGGCGACGATGCCCTGGTAACCGGTGCACCGGCAGAAGTTGCCCGACAGGCCCTCGCGAATCTCGTGCTCGCTGGGGTCGGGGTTGTCGCGCAGCAGCGCGGTCAGCGACATCACGAAACCCGGCGTGCAGAAGCCGCATTGCAGCCCGTGGCACTCGCGGAGCGCCGACTGCACGGGCGACAGGGTGCCGTCCGGTGCGGCGACGCCTTCGACCGTCGTCACCTCCGTCCCGTCGGCCTGCACCGCGAACATCAGGCACGAGCGCACGGCGTCGCCGTCGAGCAGCACGGTGCACGCCCCGCACGCCCCGTGCTCGCAGCCCAGGTGGGTGCCCGTCAGCCCGCACCTGTCCCGCAGGAAGTCCGCCAGCGTCATCCGCGGTTCCACGGCCGCCGTGACCGGAGTCCCGTTGACCGACAGTTCGATTGGGTGTTCACGCATCGCTTGCCCCCGTGGCTGCTTCGGCCGTCGCTCGGGTCCAGGCGCGCGTGGCCATCGCCGCGCCGACCTTCAACCGGTACGACGCCGAGCCCTGCAGGTCGTTCGGAACGTCGTCGAGCCCGCTCATCGCCGCCTCACCGATCTCCTCGGGCACCAGCTCACCGACCGGCCTGCCGACCGCCGCCACCTCGGCCGCCGTCGCACGCCGGACCGCGGACCCCATGCCCAGCAGGCCGATCGCGCAGCGCGAGACCCGATCCCGGTCGTCGAGCTGGACGGCGACCAGCGCACCCGCGATCGCGAAATCACCGTGCCGGCGCGAGAATTCCTCGACCGCGAACCCGGATCTGCCGTCCCACACCGGGAACCGCACCCCGGTCAGCACCTCGTCGGGATCCATGGTGGTCTCCCAGACCCCCGCGAAGAAGTCGGCGGCCGCGATCTCGCGGCACCCGCGCGGCGACTGCACCTCCATCACCGCATCCAGGGTCAGGGCCACGGCCGGGTATTCGCCGGCGGCGTCGGCGTGGGCGATAGACCCGCCGAGGGTGCCACGGTTGCGGATCTGGAAATGCCCGACGAACGGGGTCACCCTGGTCAACAACGGAACATCTTGGCGCACTTGTGCATCGGCGCCGACGGTGGTCTCGGTGGTGCCCGCGCCGATCCACAGCTCGTCGCCCCTGCGGTCGATGCCCTGCAGCTCGGGCAGCCGAGAGATGTCGATGAGGTGGTCGAAGTAGGCCAGCCGCATCGCCAGCATCGGCACCAGGCTCTGGCCGCCCGCCAGGATCTTCGCGTCGTCGCCCAGCTCGGCCAGCAGCCCCACGGCGTCGTCGATGTCGTCCGGACGGTGGTAGTCGAATGCCGCAGGCTTCACCGTTGCACCCCTTCCAGCAGGGCGGCGATCGACGCCGGGCTGGCCGGCAGCCGGGTGATCGTCACGCCCAGCGGTGCGAGCGCGTCGTTGATGGCGTTGATCACCGCGGGCGTCGAGCCGATGGCCCCGCCCTCGCCGGCGCCCTTGTAGCCGCCCGGCCCCGGCCCGGGGATCTCGACGTGCCCGAATTCGATCGGCGGCACCTCGGTGGCCGTGGGCAGCAGGTAGTCGACGAAAGTCGTTGCCAGCGGGTTGCCGTCGTCGTCGTAGACCATGTCCTCCATCAGGGCGCCGCCGATGCCCTGCACCGTGCCGCCGGCGATCTGGCCCTCGACCACCGACGGGTTGATCATGGGACCGACGTCCTCGCTGACGATGTAGCGCAGCAGCGTGACCTTGCCGGTCGCCACGTCCACCTCGCAGGTGCAGGCGTGCGTGGCGTTGGACCAGTGGATGGGGTTCGTCGAGTTGAACCGGGCGGTGGCCTCCAGGTTGGTCGACAGCCCCGGCGGCAGCTGCTGCGGCGAGTAGTACGCCACGTAGGCCAGCTCAGCGAACGACACCGACGTGCCCGGGTCGTCCCGCACGCTGGCGACCGAGAACGCCAGATCCACTTGCGCCTCGGGCACTTTGAGGTGGTGGGCGGCCAGCGCCACGATCTTCTCGCGCAGGATGGCCCCCGCCTCGTTGACCGCCCCGGCGGTCATCGGTGCGCTGCGGCTGCCCTGCGTCCCGGCGCCGTACGGGGTGATCGCGGTGTCGCCCTGGATGGTGGCGACGTCGTCGATGTCGGCGCCCAGCGCGTCGGCGGTCAGCTGCACGACGGTGGTCTCGATGCTGTTTCCGCTGGAGCCGCCGTTGACGTACACGTTGATCTTGCCGGTCGGCTCCATGCGGATGGTGGCGCCTTCGGTGGCCAGGTGGCCGGTCGCCGCGCCGGTGGGCTCGATGTAGGCCGAGAAACCCAGGCCCAGGTAGCGGCCTCGCGCCAGCGCCTCGGCCTGCTCCTTGCGAAACCCTTCGTGGTCAAGGATTTTCACCGCCTGCTCGAACGTGTCGATCGGGGCGACGTGGTCGTAGGGCATGCCGTTGGGGTTGACGTACGGCATCTCGTCGCGGCGCAACAGGTTGCGGCGGCGCAGCTCGACCGGGTCGACGTTCATCTTGCGGGCGGCGATGTCGAGCAGGATCTCGCGGGCCAGCGTCTCGTACTGCCAGGGGCCGCGGTAGGCGGCCAGGCCGCTGGTGTTGGAGAACACCGTCTTGTAGTTGAAGCTGGCCTTGGGCACCCGGTAGGGGCCGGGGAAGAACATGCCGATGGCGGCCGTGGTCAGCACCGGGTACGGCGTCGGGTAGGCGCCGATGTCCTGGACGAAGTCGATGTCGGCCGCCGCGATGTTGCCCTCGCCGTCGAACGCCATCCGCGCGGTGCCGTCGACGTGGCGGGCCTGCCCGGCCGACATCAGGTTCTCGCGCCGGTCCTCGATCCACTTCAGCGCCGCCGGCACCTTGCGGGCGGCCAGCATGATGCACATGTCCTCGCGCATCGGCACGACCTTCTGGCCGAAGCCGCCGCCGGTGTCGCGCATGATGACCCGAACCCGTTGCGCCGCAATGCCCAACAGCCGGGCGCAGAACGCGCGCAGCTCGTGCGGGGTCTGGGTGGACGCCCACATCGTGAGCTCCCCGGTGGCGGCGGTCCATTCGACGACCAGGCCGCGGGTCTCGATCGGCACCGGCGCGTAGATCTGTTGGTAGATGTGCTCTTTGACGACATGCGGCGCGTTGGCGAACAGCTCCTCGTCCGGCGGGGCCCCGCCCATGCCGCCCGCGACGTTGTTCGGGTAGGCGTCGTGCACGAGCACCTCGGAGTCCTGCGCGCGGGTGAAGTCGGTGACCGCGGGCAGCGGCTCGTAGTCGACGTCGACGAGTTCGAGCGCGTCCTCGGCGATGTAGCGGCTCTCGGCGACGATCAGCGCGACCGGGTCGCCGACGAACTTGGCCTCGCCCTCGGCCAGCGGCGGGCGCGGGGTGTCCGCGACGTCCTTGCCGGCGACGGCATGCCACGCCTCCTTCACCTCGGGGTTGAGGTCGGCGGCGGTGAACACCGCGCGCACGCCGGGCAGCGCCAGCGCGGCCGAGGCGTCGATGCCGTTGATCGCCGCGCGCGCGAACGGGCTGCGCACGAAGCAGGCGTGCAGCATCCCGGGCCGCGAAATGTCGTCGACGAAGCTGCCGCGGCCGGTCAGCAGCCGGGCGTCCTCCACCCGCTGGACGCGGGTGCCGGCGTAGCGGGGCGCCGGGGTGACCGGGCCGGCGGTGGTCGCCTGCACGTCCTGAGTCATCGACGCTCCATCGTTGTCGCTGTGCGAGAAGCTCAATGTCATCATAGGAGAGTGCCGTTATCGCAGTCCATCGGCCCCGCGCCGCGCATCCTCGGGGTCCTGCTGGCCGCGGGTGCCGGAAGCCGCTATGGCAAACCGAAGGTGCTGGTCGACGGTTGGCTCGAGGTCGCGGTGGACGCGCTGCAGGACGGCGGTTGTGCGGGCGTCGTCCTGGTGCTGGGCGCGGCGCAGGTCGCGGCCCCGGCCGGGGTCACGACGATCGTGGCGCCCGACTGGCGCGAGGGTTTGAGCGCCTCGGTGCGCGCCGGTCTGGGCCAGGCCGACCGCATGGGGGCGGACTACGCGGTCCTGCACGTCATCGACACCCCCGACGTCGGCGCCGCCGTGGTGGCACGCGTCGTCGACCGCGCGGTGGCGTCGGCCAGCGGCCTGGCGCGCGCCGTGTTCGGCGACCGGCCGGGGCATCCGGTGGTGATCGCGCGCCGGCACTGGCCCGAGGTCCTCTCGCGCATCTCCGGAGATGCCGGCGCCGGCGCATACCTGCGCACCCGGCGCGACGTCGAGAAGGTCGACTGCACGGATCTCGCCGGCGGCCAGGACATCGACGAGCCCTGAGCCGCCGGACCTCAGCCGGCCGCGCCGGCCTCCGCCGCGGCCCTGACCCGGTGGCGGACCAGGAACCAGCCGCCGAAGAGGGCGGGGATGCCGATCGCCAGCGCGCCGAGCATCCACGGGCCCTGCTCCCGGTCGAACATCATCAGGACGAGCACCCCGGCCAGGAAGGCCAGGGTCAGGTACCCGCTGTAGGGGGCCAGCGGCATCCGGAAGTGCGGCCGCCGCAGCGTCCCCGCGGTCGACAGCCGGTGCAGCCGCAGCTGGCAGGCCACGATGGTGGCCCAGGCCGCGATGACGCCGGTCGCGGCGATGTGCAGCACGATCTCGAAGGCCTGGCTGGGTTCCACCGCGTTGAGGACGATGCCCAACAGGCCGATGATCGCGGTCAGCAGGATCCCGCCGTACGGCACGCCGTTCTTCGACATCGGCGCGGTGAACTTCGGGCCGCTGCCGTTGATCGCCATCGACCGCAGGATCCGGCCCGTCGAATACAGCCCGGCGTTGAGGCTGGACAGCGCGGCGGTGAGCACCACCAGGTTCATCAGCGTGCCCGCCCCGCCGAAACCCGCCTTGGAGAAGAACGTGACGAACGGGCTGACGTGGGCCCGATAGGTGGTGTAGGGCAGCAGCAGGGCCAGCAACACCGTCGATCCGACGTAGAAGACCGCGATCCGGAACACCACCGAGTTGATCGCCCGCGGCATGATCTTCTCCGGTTCGGCCGTCTCGCCCGCGGCGATGCCGATCAGCTCGACGGCGGCGTAGGCGAACACCACCCCCGAGGTGACCAGGACCAGGGGAACCACGCCGGCCGGCAGCATCCCGGAATGGGCGTCCCACATCCTGACGCCGGTGTCCTGGCCGTCGATCTTGAAACGGCCGGCCAGAAAGACCGTCCCGACGATCAGGAACGTCACCAGCGCCGCCACCTTGATGAGCGCGGCCCAGAACTCCAGCTCCCCGAAGAGCCTGACCGAGATCAGGTTCATCGCCAGCACCACCACCAGCGCGATCAGCGCCAGCGTCCACTGCGGGACGACCTGGAACGCCTTCCAGTAGTGGCAGTAGTGCGCGATCGCGGTGGTGTCCACGATCCCCGTCATGGCCCAGTTGATGAAGTACATCCAGCCCGCCGCGAAGGCCACCTTCTCGCCGAAGAACTCGCGGGCGTAGGACACGAACGATCCCGACGACGGGCGGTGCAACACCAGTTCGCCCAGGGCGCGCAGGATCAGGAACACGAAGATGCCGCAGACGCCGTAGACCAGGAACAACCCCGGGCCGGCCGACGACAGGCGCCCGCCCGCGCCCAGGAAGAGGCCGGTCCCGATCGCCCCGCCCAGGGCGATCATCTGCACCTGACGGCGCTTGAGCGCCTTGTGATAGCCCGACTCTTCGCGGGTGAGCCGCGCGGCGGCGGTGTCTTGCAGTGGCATTGAGTCCTGCCGTGTCGGCTCCGGGAACGGCTCAGGCTAACCCACCGATGCGCCGAAGCGGTCGCTCGGTGGCCGCCGGCGCCGGCGGCTCCGTGTGCGCTGGCGGCGCTGAGTGTGCGCTCGAGGCGGGATTTCGCCGCGATTTCCGCCGTGTGTGCACGGCACACGCCCTCATTAAACACCGGTCATTCCGAATCGGTCCGCCCCCGGGAACAAGACGGCGGCGCGTGCCGTTAGCATGATCGACAAGTTGAGCGAACCAGACTCAATCCTGGGTTGACACCACCGTGCGGTCCGGGAGACTCTTGAGCGGGGTTCACTCAGCATAGTGGCACCAAAGAAGGCTCTACTCAATCAGGAGGAATCACTATGGCTCGTGCGGTCGGTATCGACCTCGGGACCACCAACTCCGTCGTCGCAGTTCTCGAGGGCGGTGACCCCGTCGTCGTCGCCAACTCCGAGGGCTCACGGACGACCCCGTCCATCGTCGCGTTCGCGCGCAACGGTGAGGTGCTCGTCGGCCAGCCCGCCAAGAACCAGGCGGTGACCAACGTCGACCGCACGATCCGTTCGGTCAAGCGGCACATGGGCACCGACTGGTCCATCGAGATCGACGACAAGAAGTACACCGCGCAGGAGATCAGCGCCCGCGTGCTGATGAAGCTGAAGCGCGACGCGGAGGCGTACCTGGGTGAGGACATCACCGACGCCGTCATCACCGTGCCGGCGTACTTCAACGACGCCCAGCGGCAGGCGACCAAGGAAGCCGGCCAGATCGCCGGCCTGAACGTGCTGCGCATCGTCAACGAGCCGACCGCGGCCGCGCTGGCCTACGGCCTGGACAAGGGCGAGAAGGAACAGACCATCCTGGTCTTCGACCTGGGCGGCGGCACCTTCGACGTCTCGCTGCTCGAGATCGGCGAGGGCGTGGTCGAGGTCCGCGCCACCAGCGGTGACAACCACCTCGGTGGGGACGACTGGGACGACCGGATCGTCAACTGGCTGGTCGACAAGTTCAAGGGCACCAGCGGCATCGACCTGACCAAGGACAAGATGGCGATGCAGCGGCTGCGTGAGGCCGCCGAGAAGGCCAAGATCGAGCTGTCGAGCTCGCAGAGCACCTCGATCAACCTGCCCTACATCACCGTCGACGCGGACAAGAACCCGCTGTTCCTCGACGAGCAGCTGACCCGCGCCGAATTCCAGCGCATCACCCAGGATCTGCTGGACCGCACGCGCCAGCCGTTCCAGTCGGTGATCAAGGACGCCGGCATCTCGGTCTCCGAGATCGACCACGTGGTGCTGGTGGGTGGTTCCACCCGCATGCCCGCGGTGTCGGACCTGGTCAAGGAGATGACCGGTGGCAAGGAGCCCAACAAGGGCGTCAACCCCGACGAGGTGGTGGCCGTGGGTGCCGCGCTGCAGGCCGGTGTCCTCAAGGGCGAGGTGAAAGACGTTCTGCTGCTTGACGTCACGCCGCTGAGCCTGGGCATCGAGACCAAGGGTGGCGTGATGACCAAGCTCATCGAGCGCAACACCACGATCCCCACCAAGCGGTCGGAGACCTTCACCACGGCCGACGACAACCAGCCGTCGGTGCAGATCCAGGTCTACCAGGGTGAGCGCGAAATCGCCTCGCACAACAAGCTGCTCGGCTCCTTCGAGCTGACCGGCATCCCGCCGGCCCCGCGCGGCGTGCCGCAGATCGAGGTCACCTTCGACATCGACGCCAACGGCATCGTGCACGTCACCGCCAAGGACAAGGGCACCGGCAAGGAGAACACGATCAAGATCCAGGAGGGCTCCGGCCTGTCCAAGGAGGAGATCGACCGGATGATCAAGGACGCCGAGGCGCACGCCGAGGAGGACCGGCAGCGTCGCGAGGAGGCCGACATCCGCAACCAGGCCGAGTCGCTGGTCTACCAGACGGAGAAGTTCGTCTCCGACCAGCGCGAGGCCGAGGGCGGGTCGAAGGTCCCCGAGGAGACGCTGTCCAAGGTCGACGGCGCGATCGCCGAGGCCAAGACCGCGCTGGGCGGCACCGACATCTCCGCGATCAAGGCGGCGATGGAGAAGCTGGGCCAGGAGTCCCAAGCTCTCGGTCAGGCGATCTACGAGGCCACTCAAGCGGCCGGTGGGGCCGGCGCTGACGCCGCCGGAGGCCCGTCCGGTTCCGCCGATGACGTCGTGGACGCGGAGGTGGTCGACGACGACCGGGAGTCCAAGTGACCCAGGGAAATCAAGAGGCCAACCCACAGGAGCAGGTGACCGTCACCGACAAGCGGCGGATCGACCCGCAGACCGGTGAAGTACGGCACGCCTCGCCCGGCGCAACGTCGGGCGAGGCGGCGCCGGCCGACGAGTTCGCCGGCGAAAGCCCCGAGGAGGCCGGCAAGGCCACCGAGTTGCTCGCCGACCTGCAACGGGTTCAGGCCGACTTCGCCAACTACCGCAAGCGCGCGCTGCGCGACCAGCAGGCCGCGGCCGACCGGGCCAAGGCCGCCGTGGTCACCCAATTGCTGGGCGTGCTCGACGATCTCGAGCGGGCGCGCAAACACGGCGACCTGGAGTCCGGCCCGCTGAAGTCGGTGGCCGACAAGCTCGACAGCGCCCTGACCGGGCTCGGTCTGACGGCGTTCGGCGAGGAGGGCGAGGACTTCGATCCGGTGTTGCACGAGGCCGTGCAGCACGAGGGCGACGGCGGCTCCAAGCCGGTGATCGGCACGGTCATGCGGCAGGGCTACAAGCTGGGCGACCAGGTCCTGCGGCACGCGTTGGTCGGCGTCGTGGACACGGTCGAGGACGAGGGTTCCGCGGCGGCCGAGGCGGCCGAATCGGACGATAAGCCCGGCGCGTCCGGTGAATAGACCACACAATCAGCACAACACAGCAGAAAGGTGGGAGGGGGTGACGCGACATGGCCCAGCGAGAATGGGTCGAAAAGGACTTCTATAAGGAGCTGGGCGTCTCCTCTGACGCCAGTCCCGAAGAGATCAAGCGCGCCTACCGCAAGCTGGCGCGCGACCTGCATCCGGACGCCAATCCCGACAACCCCGCCGCCGGCGAGCGATTCAAGGCCGTCTCCGAGGCGCACAACGTGTTGTCGGATCCGGCCAAGCGCAAGGAGTACGACGAGACCCGCCGCCTGTTCGCGGGCGGCGGCTTCGGCGGACGCCGGTTCGACGCGGGCGGTTTCGGCGGATTCGGCGCCGGCGGTGACGGCGCCGAGTTCAACCTCAACGATTTGTTCGACGCCGCCGGCCGAAGCGGCGGCGCGAACATCGGCGACCTGTTCGGCGGCCTGTTCGGGCGCGGCGCCGGCGCGCGTCCCAGCCGGCCGCGCCGGGGCAACGACCTGGAGACCGAGACGCAGCTGGACTTCGTCGAGGCTGCCAAGGGCGTGGCCATGCCGTTGCGGCTGACCAGCCCGGCGCCGTGCACCAACTGCCATGGCAGCGGGGCGCGGCCGGGCACCAGCCCGAAGGTGTGCCCCACGTGCAACGGTTCCGGCGTCATCAGCCGCAACCAGGGCGCGTTCGGGTTCTCCGAACCGTGCACCGACTGCCGGGGCAGCGGCTCGATCATCGAGCACCCCTGCGAGGAGTGCAAGGGCACCGGGGTCACCACCCGCACCCGCACCATCAACGTGCGGATTCCACCCGGGGTCGAGGATGGGCAGCGCATCCGGCTGCCCGGACAGGGCGAGGCCGGCCTGCGCGGCGCCCCGTCGGGCGACCTGTACGTCACCGTGCACGTGCGGCCGGACAAGGTCTTCGGCCGCGACGGCGACGATCTCACCGTGACGGTTCCGGTCAGCTTCACCGAATTGGCCTTGGGCTCAACGATTTCGGTGCCCACGCTGGACGGCAAGGTCGGCGTCCGGGTGCCCAAGGGCACCTCCGACGGCCGCATCCTGCGGGTGCGTGGGCGGGGCGTCCCCAAGCGCAGCGGCGGCAACGGGGACTTGCTGGTCACCGTCAAGGTCGCCGTGCCGCCGAACGTGGAGGGCGCCGCGGCCGAGGCGCTGGAGGCCTACGCGGCCGCGGAGCGGGCCAGCGGGTTCGATCCCCGGGCGGGATGGGCGGGCAATCGCTGATGGCCAAGAATTCACGGGAGGAATCCCGGACGTTCCTGATCTCGGTGGCCGCCGAGCTGGCCGGCATGCACGCCCAGACCCTGCGCACCTATGACCGCCTCGGTCTGGTCAGCCCGCGCCGCACTTCCGGTGGGGGACGGCGTTATTCGGAGCACGACGTCGACCTGCTGCGCGAGGTGCAGCGGCTGTCCCAGGACGAGGGCGTCAACCTGGCCGGCATCAAACGCATCATCGAGCTGACCAACCAGGTCGAGGCGTTGCAGGCCCGCGTGCAGGAGCTCACCGAGGAGTTGACGCAGGTGCGCGCCGGCCAGCGCCGCGATCTGGCGGTGGTGCCCAAGAGCACCGCCGTGGTGGTGTGGCAGCCGCGCAGACGGCGCGGCTGATCAGACCCTGATCGAAAACTGCGCGACCGCAGGCTCGCCCGGCCGCGCGCGATGGTAGCCACCGCGGCGCAGGGCGTCCGTCGGCGCGGTCATCGGCTCGAAGCAGACGATTTCTTCGGCCTTCGGCGCGAAGATCTGTGTCGCCGGATAGCCGCGTTCGAAGTGCACCTCCACGCGCCGGCCGCCGCCCGACACCGCGAACACCGCGCCGTCGGGCACCTGGTCATAGGCGTCGTCGAAGGCCTTGTCCCCCAAGGGCTCTGACAGCGCCGGCTGGGGTTCGGATTCGCCGGTGGGCAGCCCGAGGTGGTCGAGCTGCAGATGCCGCAGCGGCGGTGTCTCGATCACCCATTCGGCGCGCGGTACGTCGGGGAGCTGTAGGTAGGGGTGAAACCCGAAGCACAGCGGGACGGGCTGGGCACCGGTGGCGGTCACCGTGGCGCGCACCGTCAACGTCCGGGCGGCCAGCCGCACCGACACCGTCAGCACATGCGGGTACGGGAAGCTGGCCAGCAGTTGCGGGTCGGCGCCGAAATCGAGCTCGGCGATCAACTCGTCGGCCGCTTCGGTGGTTACCCGCCAGCCCGGGTGGCCGGCCAGCACCCCGTGGATCGGCAACCCGTTGGGGTCGGCGCGGACGCCGTTTTCGCCCGGTGTCAGCGTCGCCGTCACGCCTTCGGCGGTATAGGTGTTCGCGCCCAACCGGTTCGCCCAGGGATACAGGATCGGGATGCCCATCGTCTTGCCGGCCGTCACGTAGGCGTCCAGCCCGCGCCGTTGCCCCAGCAGCTCGATGCCGGCATCGCTCAGGGAGGTGCCGATCATGCCCGCCTCGGGCACGAACTGCGCGGCCACCGACGAGGCCGGGTCGCGCAGGGTGACGACGCGCATGCTTCCTCCACTCACCTCGACAGCGGGTCGTGCTGAATGCTCTCCGGCGGAGCACCTTTGGCGATCAGCGCGGCCTTGGTGGCCCGCACCATCGCCGGGCCGCCGCAGATCAGGATCTGCCGGTCGCCCCACCCACCGTATTTGGTCACCACGTCGGGCAGCCGCCCGGTCTGGCGCACGTGCA
Organism: Mycobacterium europaeum; assembly: GCF_034555895.2. Lineage (NCBI taxonomy): Bacteria > Bacillati > Actinomycetota > Actinomycetes > Mycobacteriales > Mycobacteriaceae > Mycobacterium > Mycobacterium europaeum. Next base: position 4,239,952 of record NZ_CP157315.1, on the reverse strand, counting down.
GGCCGCGGGGCGGCGTGACGTCGGGATAGTCGGCGGCCCACGCCGGGTCGGCGCTGTACTCCGAGACCGGCGAGACCGACAGCCACGGATTGTGGGAGGCCACCTGCCACAGGGTCGGCAGGTCGTAGAGCTCGCAGCGGTAGCGCGCACCGAAGAACAGGTGGACCCGTGGGTTCACCGCGAACCGGCACAGGTCCATGATCAGCGCCCGCAGCGGCGCCAGGCCGGTGCTGCCGGCGACCATCAGGACGTCGCCGCCGTCCCGGTCGACCCGCAGGCCGCCGTGCGGGCTGGACAGCCGCCACCGGTCGCCGGGCCGCGTTTCGCCGACGATGGCGGTGCTGACCAATCCGCCGGGGACCACGCGGACGTGGAACTCGATGCCGCCGCCCGGATCCGCCGGGATGGCGGGCGACAGGTAGCGCCAGCGGCGCGGGCATTGCGGGACCTGGACATTCACGTACTGACCCGGGTGGTAATCCATCGGCCGGTCGAGTTGCAGCCGGATCACCGCGATGTCGCGGGACACCCGCATGTGCTCGATCACCGTGCCGTCCCACCACGCCGGCCCCTCGTCGGCCTCCGCGGCACCCCTCATCACCCCGGTGATCAGGTTGAGCGACTGGCGGGCCGCGTCGTCGACGGCGTCGGTCCAGGCGTCGCCGAGCCGGGTCCGCAGCGTCGACAGCAACGCGCGGCGCAACGTGTCGTAATGCTCTGGCAGCACACCGTATTTGCGGTGGTCCCGGCCGAGCTGGGCGAGAAGCGCCACCGGCTCCTGGGCGCGCTGGGCGACGAGTTCGCCGTACACCCAGTGCATGGCGTGCGCGAAAGCGGCCCGCTGCCCGCCCATTTCGGGCGGGAAGAGGTCACGCACCGAGACGTCGAGGCCGAACCACTGGGTGTAGAACCGGCTCACGAGCTCGTTGCCGGGCCCCAAGTCGTCCTGCGCGAAGGCGTCGCGCAGTACCCGCAACGCATCGGTGTCCTCGAGCCCCACGGGGCCCGATTCTAGGCTGGTCGCGCGCCGCCGAGCCCGCTCTCAGCCCTGACCGACGGTGTTGGCCGTCCCGGTGCTGACGACGTTCGGTGAGCCCCAGTGATAGGTGACCGCGTTGCCGGTTCCCGAGGCGCTCACTGCGTCCGCGCTGTCGACCGCGACGCGGTTGCCGTGGCCGGAGACGCTCAGGCTGGTGCAGTGGCCGGTGACGGTGACGGTGTTGGTCTGGCCGCTGACCGACAGGTAGCCGCCGTGGCAGCCGATGGTCTTCGTCGTGCCGGTCCCGTTGACCTGCAAGGTGCCCGACTCCGGGACGGTCGTCGCCGACGGGCCGGCGCCGGCGAGGTCGGTGTGGAACGCGGCGACGGCCAGGCCCGCCAGTGCCAGCGCCCCGCCGGCGATGGCGAGCCTGAGGGCGGTGCGGGGCCGGCTCTGGCCGCCGGGTGGGTCTCGGTGCTGCTCGGTCTGCGTCATCTGCATCTGCGTCATCGCTTCGGGGGGTACCCCGTGCGCCGCGGTCTCCAAAACTCGTTAGAGTTGAGCGGAACACACTCAACCTTGACGGCGTTGCACAACGCGACAAGCATTTTCCCTACCTATGCGAACGGAGGCGTCGTGGACTCTTTCAACCCGACAACCAAGACCCAGGCGGCGCTGACCTCGGCGCTCCAGGCGGCCTCGGCCGCCGGTAACCCCGAGATCCGCCCCGCGCACCTGCTGATGGCCCTGTTGACGCAGGCCGACGGGATCGCGGGACCGCTGTTGGAGGCTGTCGGTGTCCAGCCCGCGACCATCCGCACCGAGGCCGAGCACCTGGTCGAACGGCTCCCGCAAACCAGCGGCGCCAGCTCGCAGCCGCAGCTGTCGCGCGAATCGCTGGCCGCCATCACCACCGCCCAGCAGCTGGCCACCGAGATGGACGACGAGTACGTCTCCACCGAACACGTGATGGTCGGCCTGGCCACCGGCGACTCCGACGTCGCCAAGCTGCTGACCGGCCACGGCGCCTCTCCGCAGGCCCTGCGCGACGCATTCGTCAAGGTGCGCGGCAGCGCCCGGGTCACCAGCCCCGAGCCGGAGGCCACCTACCAGGCGCTGGAGAAGTACTCCACCGACCTGACCGCCCGCGCCCGCGAAGGCAAGCTCGACCCGGTCATCGGCCGCGACAACGAGATCCGTCGCGTCGTGCAGGTGCTGAGCCGCCGCACCAAGAACAACCCGGTGCTGATCGGCGAGCCCGGTGTGGGTAAGACCGCGATCGTCGAGGGCCTGGCCCAGCGCATCGTCGCCGGCGACGTGCCCGAGAGCCTGCGCGACAAGACCGTCATCAGCCTGGACATGGGCTCGATGGTGGCCGGGGCCAAGTACCGCGGCGAGTTCGAGGAGCGGCTGAAGGCCGTCCTCGACGACATCAAGAACTCCGCCGGTCAGATCATCACGTTCATCGACGAGCTGCACACCATCGTCGGCGCCGGCGCGACCGGTGAGGGCGCGATGGACGCCGGCAACATGATCAAGCCGATGCTGGCCCGCGGCGAGCTGCGCCTGGTCGGCGCCACCACGCTCGACGAGTACCGCAAGTACATCGAGAAGGACGCCGCGCTGGAGCGGCGCTTCCAGCAGGTGCTGGTCGGCGAGCCGTCGGTGGAGGACACCGTCGGCATCCTGCGCGGCCTGAAGGACCGCTACGAGGTGCACCATGGCGTGCGCATCACCGACTCGGCGCTGGTCGCCGCGGCGACGCTGTCCGACCGCTACATCACCGCCCGCTTCCTGCCGGACAAGGCCATCGACCTGGTCGACGAGGCCGCCAGCCGGCTGAAGATGGAGATCGACTCCCGGCCGGTCGAGATCGACGAGGTCGAGCGCCTGGTCCGCCGCCTGGAGATCGAGGAGATGGCGCTGGCCAAGGAGGAGGACGAGGCGTCCAAGGAGCGGCTGGAGAAGCTGCGCTCCGAGCTGGCCGACCAGAAGGAGAAGCTGGCCGAGCTGACCACCCGCTGGCAGAACGAGAAGAGCGCGATCGACGTGGTCCGCGAGCTCAAGGAGCAGCTGGAGGCGCTGCGCGGGGAGTCCGAGCGCGCCGAGCGCGACGGCGACCTGGCCAAGGCCGCCGAGCTGCGCTACGGGCGCATCCCCGAGGTCGAGAAGAAGCTCGACGCCGCGCTGCCGCACGCCGAGGCGCGCGAGAACGTGATGCTCAAGGAGGAGGTCGGACCCGACGACATCGCCGACGTGGTGTCGGCGTGGACCGGCATCCCCGCCGGCCGCATGCTCGAGGGCGAGACCGCCAAGCTGCTGCGCATGGAGGACGAGCTCGGCAAGCGCGTCATCGGCCAGAAGAAGGCGGTGACGGCGGTGTCCGACGCGGTGCGCCGCAGCCGGGCCGGCGTCGCCGACCCGAACCGGCCGACCGGCTCGTTCATGTTCCTCGGGCCGACCGGTGTCGGTAAGACCGAGCTGGCCAAGGCGCTGGCGGAGTTCCTGTTCGACGACGAGCGCGCGATGGTGCGCATCGACATGAGCGAGTACGGCGAGAAGCACTCCGTCGCCCGCCTGGTCGGTGCGCCCCCGGGCTACATCGGCTACGACCAGGGCGGTCAGCTGACCGAGGCGGTGCGCCGCCGGCCGTACACGGTGATCCTGTTCGACGAGATCGAGAAGGCGCACCCGGACGTGTTCGACGTGCTGCTGCAGGTGCTCGACGAGGGCCGTTTGACGGATGGCCAGGGCCGCACGGTCGACTTCCGCAACACCATCCTGATCCTGACGTCCAACCTCGGGTCGGGCGGCAGCGAGGAGCAGGTGATGGCCGCGGTGCGCTCGGCGTTCAAGCCGGAGTTCATCAACCGGCTCGACGACGTGATCATCTTCCACGGCCTCGAGCCCGGCGAGCTGGTGTCGATCGTCGACATCCAGCTGGCCCAGCTGCAGAAGCGGCTGGCGCAGCGCCGCCTCACGCTGGAGGTGTCGCTGCCGGCCAAGCAGTGGCTCGCCCAGCGCGGGTTCGACCCGGTCTACGGCGCCCGGCCGTTGCGCAGGCTCGTGCAGCAGGCCATCGGCGACCAGCTGGCCAAGCAGCTGCTGTCCGGCGACGTGCACGACGGCGACACCGTCCCGGTGAACGTCAGCCCGGACGGCGACTCGCTGATCCTGGGCTGAGTTCTCCGTCTGCTCACGCCTAGAACTGCACCTGCGGCGGGGTCTGCTGCCCTTCCGGCGCTTGGTAGAACGGCCGCTTGTGCACTCCCGCGATGCCGGTGAAGAACGTCCACGGGATGGTCACCACACGCTGGTTCAGGCTGGCCGCCGCGTCGTTGTAGTACTGGCGCGCGAACGCCAACTGGTTCTCGGTGTCGGCGAGCTGCTCCTGCAGCTGCAGGAAGTTGGTCGAGGCCTTCAGGTCCGGGTAGTTCTCGGCGACGGCGAGCACGTTGGCGATCGCCCGGTCCAGCCGGCCCTGCGCCTGGGCCTTCTCGTCGACGCTGCTTGACGCCGCGGCATGCGCCACCCCCGCGCGGGCGGCGGTGACCTCCTCGAACACCGACTTCTCGTGCGCCGCGTAACCCTTGACCGTGTTGACCAGGTTGGGCACCAGGTCGGCACGGCGGGTCAGCTGCACGTCGATACCGCCGAGCGCCTCCTGCGCTTTCACGTCGAGCGTGCGCAGCGAGTTGAACGCGACGATGCCGAGCATGACCAGCCCGGCCAGCACGATCACAACGATGATCACGGTGATACCGATTGACATGTCCTTACCTCCTTCGGCCCAAGCCGGTCCGGTCTACCACGTACCGCCACCCCCGCCACCGCCGCCGCCCCAGCTGCCGCCGCTGCTGCTGAAGCTTGACCCGCCCGAGCTCGAGGAGGAACTCTGCGCAGCCGTGTAGGCGCTGATCGACGCCGACACCGCGGAGTCGAAGCTGGTGAACCCGCCGGACGACGAGTACAGCGTGGCCGGGCTGCTGTCGCGGGACGCCGGGTACCAGTCGGGGATCGGCGGCTCCGTCCCCGTCGCAGTGCGGTATTTGGCGGCCCACGCCTCGGCGGCGCCCAGGGCCACGGCATAGGGGATGTAGGCGATGAACAGGTCGCGGTGCGCGGCGTAGTCGAACCGGTCCTCGGCCGACGGTGTGGCCAGCAGCCGCTCGAAGCCGGCCGCGCGGGACCACAGCCGGCGACCCGACGGAGTGCGGCGGGTGCCGACGCCGCCGGCGAGCAACCCGATGCCGGCGATCGCGAACGCCGCGAACGGCAGGCCCCACATGGTCCACGTGAAAAAGCCCGCGAACCCGACGACGGCCAATGCGATGCCGACGACGACCAGCACCCGGCCGGCCCACTCCGCGGCGGCGGTCACCACGAGTGCCCGGGTGCGCGCCCAGGATCGGCAACTGGATACCAGCCGACCCTTGGCTTCCGACAGCTTCTCTCCGGCCGCCTGGCTGCCGGTGACGCGCAACGTGGCGCCCGCGGTGCTGACGCCCAGCGCGTCGCCGACCGCCCGGGTCACCGGGTCGACGGCGGCCCACTGCTCGGGCGTGCCAAGCCCGGTGAGGGTCCAGCGCGTCGCCCTGGCGCGCTCGAGCCGCACCAGTTTGCGCTCGGCCATGTACAGCAACGTCGCCACCAGGGCGTGGTCGCCGACGTTCTCGTTGACGATGTAGGCGGTCTGGACGGGTCCGAGCCCCTCGGGCGGGACGTAGAGCACCGGAGTGCCGGGGGGCGCCTCGCGCGACCGTCGGTCCCACAGGTAACCGCCCAGCGCGGCGAGCACCGACAACAGGGCCACCACGCCGACCACCGGAACCGACCGGCCGAAGACCTTGTCGAAGGGCGCCGTCCACGGCAGCGTCGACCGGTGCGGCAGCGGAACCTGCAGATCGAGCCGCACGGTGACCGGGTTCTGCGGCGGTAGGCCCGTCGCGGTCACCGTGACATGGTCGGTTCCGGCTCCCGCGATTGCGCACGGGATCGCCCCGGTGTTGTCGGCGGCGCACTGCACCAGCCCGGACGGTCCGGGCAGCTCGATATCCACGTGCGCGGCATCGATCTTCATCGCCCAGAAGCCGACCACGTTGTAATAGAACGACGCGGTGGGTGCGCTCGGGTTGGCCCCGGCGCGGGTGGTGAAGTGTCCGGGCGCAGATGGTGGCCGCACGAGTCCGCCGTCGACGGTGTAGCTGATCGAGTAGGTGTGCACCCCCGCACTCACGGTCACGTCCGGATCGCCGATCCGGGCGACGTAGAAACGGCGGTTGTTGCGCCATTCATAGCTGACCGGTACCGACTGGTTGTCCATCGTGATGCCGGCGATGGTGGGGACCATCCGCGCGTGCGGGTCGGTGGGGTCGGCGACGGGGAAGAACCGGAAGATGCCGTGCCGGTATGCGCCCATTCGCACCGTCAGCGCCTCCGTGGCGGCGATGCGACCGTCGGCGGCCACGCGATAGGTCGCGGCGTAGTCGGTGATCTCCGACTGCCAATCCACCGCGGCTGCGGACTTCGAGCCCGCCCCCAGTGCCAGCGGCCAGAACACGCCGAGGCACGACAGGGCGATGAGCACCAGCGACGCGAAAAGCTTCTTTACGGCCCTGGGGAGCGTGAACGAGTGGCGAAACGCCTTCATCGCAACGGTTCCTCCGGGGTGGCCGGCCCGATCGCCGGGTGCTGGGAACGCGGCGATTCTCCCACGAATGTGCGCCGTTTCGGCCCGAAAGCGGTCGATCGCTCCGCGGTCCGCGGAGGGCGGCATCCGCCCGCGGCGCCGCCCGGTCCGCCGTGGCGCTGGTTGTCATGAGCCTGATGCGCGGTTGTGACCAGGCGGACTTCTTTATTCCGGCGCAATTCCGGATACCCTGTGTGGGATGGTCCCCCTTTGGTTCACGCTGTCCGCGCTGTGCTTCGTCGGCGCGGGCGTGTTGCTGTACGTCGACCTCGATCGGCGCCGCGGCCGCAGCAGGCGCCGCAAGTCATGGGCGCGGTCGCACGGCTTCGACTACGAGCGTGAATCCGCCGACATCCTCAAGCGCTGGAAGCGCGGGGTGATCTCGACGGTGGGCGACATCGCCGCCGAGAACGTCGTGCTGGGGCAGATCCGCGGCGAGGCGGTGTACATCTTCGACCTCGAGGAGGTCGCCACCGTCATCGCGCTGCACCGCAAGGTGGGCACCAACGTGGTGGTGGACCTGCGGCTCAAGGGACTCAAAGAGCCACGGGAGAGCGACATCTGGCTGCTGGGCGCGATCGGCCCGCGGATGGTGTACTCCACCAACCTGGACGCGGCCCGGCGGGCCTGCGACCGCCGCATGGTCACCTTCGCGCACACCGCACCGGACTGCGCCGAGATCATGTGGAACGAGCAGAACTGGACGCTGGTCGCGATGCCCATCACCAGCACCCGCACCCAGTGGGACGAGGGGCTGCGCACCGTGCGGCAGTTCAACGACCTGCTGCGGGTGCTGCCGCCGCTGCCGGAGGAGACCCAGCAGGAGGCGGGCGCGCCCGCGGGGCTGCGCAACGCGTCGCCGAGCCGCCCGCTCGCCCCCGCCGGCCGCGCGGAGCTGCCGCCCCGGCGCCCCCAGCAGGACGTCGCGGGGCTGCTGGGCTCGGATGCCCAGGCGCCTCGCCGGCCGGCCGAACCGATCCGCCGGGAGCAGCGCGGCTCGGACGCCGTTCGCCGACCGCCGCCGGGCGGCCGCAACGGCCATCAGGCCACGAACTATCAGCACTGACGGCCCGCCGGGCGCCGGGCGGGCGGCGCGGCCGCCGTCATTAGGATGTCGCTCATGCCTCGTCCCGTAGCCCTGATCACCGGGCCCACGTCCGGGATCGGCGCCGGCTACGCGCGCCGCTTCGCCCGCGACGGCTACGACCTGGTCCTGGTCGCCCGCGACGTCGACCGCCTGACGCAGCTGGCCGGCGAACTCGAAGGCGAGGCCGGCGGCGTCGAGGTGCTGCCGGCCGACCTGGCCGATCCCGCCGGTCGCGACCAGGTGTGCGAACGCCTGGCGCGCGGCGTCCGCGTGCTGGTGAACAATGCCGGGTTCGGCACCTCCGGCGACTTCTGGGCGACCGACCCCGCGGTGCTGCAGTCACAGCTCGACGTCAACGTCACGGCGGTCATGCACCTGACCCGTGCGGCCCTGCCGGCCATGCTCGACGCCGGCGCAGGCACCGTCATCAACATCGCCAGCGTCGCCGGGCTGGTGCCGGGCCGTGGATCGACCTATTCGGCGTCCAAGGCGTGGGTGATCTCCTTCAGCGAGGGCCTGTCCGTCGGCCTGCAGGGCACCGGTGTGGGCGTGCACGCCGTCTGCCCGGGATACGTGCACACCGAATTCCACGCCAGGGCCGGCATCGACATGGCCAAGTCGCCGTCGTTCATGTGGCTCGAGGTGGACGACGTGGTGAACCAGAGCCTGGCCGACGTCGCCCGCGGCAAGGTGATCAGCATCCCGGGCCTGCAATACAAGGCGATCATCGCCGCCGAGCGGATGATTCCGCGGAGCCTGATGCGGGCCGTGACCAAGCGAATCGGGGGCGGCCGTGGCCGAACCTGAGTCATCCCCGCGCGAGGAACTGGCCGAGCTGGTGCGCCGGTTGTCGGTGGTGCACGGCCGGGTGACGCTCTCGTCGGGCAAGGAGGCCGACTACTACGTCGACCTGCGCCGCGCGACCCTGCACCACCGGGCCTCGGCCCTGATCGGCGCGCTGATGCGCGACCTGACCAGCGACTGGGACTACGACGTGGTCGGCGGGCTGACCCTGGGCGCCGACCCGGTGGCCACGGCCGTCATGCACGCGCCGGGACGCCCGATCGACGCGTTCGTGGTGCGCAAGTCCGCGAAAACCCATGGGCTGCAACGGCTCATCGAGGGCTCCGAGGTTGCCGGCAAGCGGGTGCTGGTGGTCGAGGACACCAGCACCACGGGCGCGTCGGCGCTGACCGCGGTGCGCGCGGTCCAAGAGGCCGGCGGACAGGTGGTCGGCGTGGCCACGGTCGTGGACCGGTCCACCGGCGCCGCCGAGGCCATCGAGGCCGAGGGCCTGCCGTACCGCAGCGTGCTGGCCCTCGCCGATCTGGGGCTCAGCTAGTTGCATTGCCGCGCTAGCCTTCTCGCGATAGCGGCCTGCGTGCTGGCCTGTCTGACGGCCTGCTCGGGCTCCAGCCATCCGGTGCGCCCCTACGGCGCCCAGGGGGCGTGGCTCGGGGAATCGCTGTCGCTGCTCGGCTGGAACATGTCGGTGTCGAACCTGCGCTGGGGCGACGACTACGTGCTCGTCGACGTCGACGCCGCCGCGGCGGACCCGCACGCGCCGCACGCCAAGCCCGGCGACATCCGGTTCGGGCTCTACGGCGCGCTTTCGCACCCGATCGAGTCGACCGGGGTGGGCAGTTGTGACCGCGCGACGGCCAAGGTGCCCGACGTCCACTCGCCGCTGTCGGCGCCCGGCGACCGGCTCACCGGCACGATTTGCCTTGGGCCGCTGAAGGATCGGAGTCAGGTCCGCGGTGTCTACGTCTACTCGCCGCGGGACCGGATCCCGAACACGTCGGCGGCCTACCCGGCCGCGTTCCCGGTGGGGCTCATGCCCACCAACGCCAACGACACCGGGCTGGCGGTCAAGACCACCAGCCTGTCGGCGTGGCGCGCCGACGGCGCCCCGATGACCAAGGCGCAGCTCGGTGATCCCGGGGCCTTCAGCGGCAACGGCTACATGCTGCTCGGCCTGGAGGCCGACGGCCTGGCGGCCCGGTATCGCGACGACTCGGCCAAACGTGGCGGCCCGTTGATGCTGCTCGTGTCGCCCACGCTGCCGGGCGCCGGCCTGAATCCGGCGTGCGCGGCGTACGGGTCGTCGGTGTTGGTCCTGCCCGACGCCGCGCTGGACGCGGTACACGTCAGCGCCTCGCTGTGCACCCAGGGCGAGATCAACGAGGCGCTGCTCTACGCGACGGTGGCGGTCGACGGCACCCACGCCGGCGTGTGGACGCCGCGATGAGCGATCCCGGGCCGACCGAGTGGGGCGCATCGGCCGGCGGGGTGGGGCCGTGGGCGGGCGAGTTGCCCGACGACCCGCGCTACGACCCGGTCCTGTTGCGCGAGGGCGACACCCGCAACGTCGTCGACGCCTACCGGTACTGGACGCGCGAGGCGATCATCGCCGACATCGACCGGCGCCGGCACCCGCTGCACGTGGCGATCGAGAATTTCGGGTACGACGCCAACATCGGCTCGGTGGTGCGCACCGCCAACGCCTTCGCGGTGCACACCGTGCACATCGTGGGCCGGCGACGCTGGAATCGCCGCGGCGCCATGGTGACCGACCGTTATCAGCGGCTGTGCCATCACGACAGCGCCGCCGACCTGATGGGCTTCGCGGCCGGTGCCGGGCTGGCGGTGGTTGCGGTGGACAACGTCCCGGGGGCGGCCCGTCTCGAGGAGACCGCGCTGCCGCGGGAGTGCCTGCTGGTGTTCGGGCAGGAGGGTCCGGGCATCACCGACGACACCCGGGCGGGCGCGGCGACGACGGTGTCGATCGCCCAGTTCGGCTCGACCCGCAGTATCAACGCCGCCGTGGCCGCGGGGATCGCGATGCACGCCTGGATTCGCCAGCACGCCGAACTGTCCGAGGCCTGGTAGCTGAGCCGTCGCGGGTGCGCGGCGTCGGGTCAATGCCAACGATCCACACTCGAAATGGCTTGGGGCACCATGCGCTCATCGTCAAACGTGATATCGCATGCGATATCAAATCCGCAGACCACATGCGGTCCGGAATCTGGTGCTGCTGTGACGGGTGGGCTTGAACCCGTTCAGCTCCACAGCGTTACGTGCACCTTCGGACGAAACCGGGTGACGCCCACGCCGGATCCGCGGATCATCGCCTGCGTGCAGCGCGGGGTGGTGATGAAGCGGACCAGTTCCGAGACGGCCGGCTGACGCGCCGAGGGTGCCAGCGTCGCAGCGCACCACTCGCCCGACCGGTCCAGCCCCGGACCGGGCACATGGGTCAGCCGCCCGGCGGCCAGGTCCTTGGCGACCGCAAAGCCGATGGTCAACGAGACCCCGCCGACCCGCTGTACCTCCTCGAGGGCGGCCGCGTCGCTCTGAAAGATCCGCTGTTGCGACTCCGGAATCGCCAAGCCGCGCAACATCGTTGCGATCTCGCCGTCCACCCCGCCCGCCGACGGGCCCAGCATCCACTGCTGCTGACGCAGCAACGCGGCAGTCGGAACGCCAAGGGCCAGAGGGCTATTGGGCGCCACGACGGCGATGATCTGATACTTCAGGAAGGGTCGCACAAACAGCGAGTCGTCCGCGCCGATCGAACTCTCGCTGGCCGGGCCGATCGCGATGTCCACGGCGCGCGAGCAGATCAGGTCGCGAAACCGGCTCGTCGGATGCACGCTCAACTCGACCGACAGGTCGTCGGCCCGCGACGAGAAGAGCTCGATCAGCCCGGGCGCGGCGTGCTCGGCGAAGGTGGTGGACGCCGCGATCCGCAGCAGCCGGCGCCCGTGCGCGGCCTCGGTGACTTCGATCGCGGTTTGTTGCTGCAGGCCCAGGATTTCGACCGCACGGCTGGCCAGGCGCAGCCCCCCGGGCGTGAACGCCAACCCGGCGCCGGTCCGGGTGAACAGCGGGTCGTCGAGCTCCTTGCGCAGCGCCGCCACCAGCATCGAGACGCCGGCATCGGAAACACCCAGCTCCGCGGCCGCGGCCCGCACCGAGCCGAGGCGAACCACCGCCGAATAGGCCCGAAGTTGAGCCGGGGTCATGGAAGGCAGCCTAATTTAAAAGAGTGCGTGACGTGCTTGCCGAGCTGATGTCGATCTGGCGCGCCGGCGAAACCGCGGGGCTGGGCACCGTGGTGCGCACCTTCCGGTCCGCGCCGCGTGCGCCGGGGGCCGCGATGGTGGTGGCGCCGGACGGCGCCGTCACCGGGTCGGTGTCGGGCGGCTGCGTGGAGGGCGCCGTGTACGACCTCGCCACCGAGGCGGCGAAGACCGGCTCGCCGCGGCTGGAACGCTACGGCGTCAGCGACGACGACGCGTTCGCCGTCGGCCTGACGTGCGGCGGGATCATCGACGTGTTCGTCGAGCCGGTTTCGCGCGCGTCGTTTCCCGACCTCGGCGCGGTGGCCGACGACATCGCCGAGCGGCGCGCGGTGGCGACCGCGACGGTCATCGCCCACCCGGACCCGGCGTGGATCGGCCGGCGGGTCGTCATCCGGCCCGACGGGGTGGCGGGTTCGCTGGGTTCGGCGCGAGCCGACGCCGCGGTCGCCGACGACGCGCGCGGCCTGCTCGCGCTGGGCCGCAGCGAGGTCCTCAAGTACGGGCCGGACGGGCAGCGGCTCGGCGACGGCATGGAGGTCTTCGTCTGCAGCTATGCGCCGCCGCCGCGCATGCTGGTGTTCGGCGCGATCGACTTCGCTGCCGCGCTGGCGCGGCAGGGTTCGTTCCTCGGCTACCGCGTCACGGTGTGCGACGCCCGCCCGGTGTTCGCCACGCGGGCGCGCTTCCCGACGGCCGACGACGTCGTCGTCGACTGGCCGCACCGCTATCTGGCCGCGCAGGCCGAGGCGGGCGCCATCGACCGCCACACGGTGATCTGCGTGCTCACCCACGACCCGAAGTTCGACGTGCCGGTCCTCGAGGTGGCGCTGCGCCTGCCCGAGGTCGGCTACGTCGGGGCGATGGGGTCGCGCCGCACCCACGACGATCGCGTGAACCGGATCAAAGCCGCCGGGCTGACCGACGCCGAGCTGAGCCGGCTGTCCAGCCCCATTGGGCTGGACCTCGGCGCGCGCACCCCGGAGGAGACGGCGGTCTCGATCGCCGCCGACATCATCGCCAAGCGCTGGGGCGGCGGGGGCCGCCCGCTGGCCCAGATCGTCGGGAGGATCCACCACGACGCGCAGGTGGAGGACGACTTCACGGCTAGTTCAGGGATTACTTAACTCGCTATTGACGCCCCTGTCAGCGCGGCTGACACTGTGGCGCATGCAAGTACCCGGGCCCTTCGAATATGAACGCGCGACCAGCGTCGACCACGCCATCGGCCTGCTGGATCGATTGGGGGAGGGGGCGCGCATCGTCGCCGGCGGGCACAGCCTGCTGCCGATGATGAAGCTGCGCATCGCCAACCCGGAATACCTCGTCGACATCAACGATCTTGCGCTCGAGCTGGGATACGTGATCACCGATCCGACCCTGGTGCGCATCGGAGCGATGACTCGGCACCGCGAGATCCTGGAGTCCGACACCCTGGCCGCCGTGTGCCCGATCTTCCGGGACGCCGAGCGCGTGATCGCCGACCCGGTGGTGCGCAATCGCGGCACCCTCGGCGGTTCGCTCTGCCAGGCGGATCCCGCCGAGGACCTGTCGACGGTCTGCACCGTGCTGGACGCGGTGTGTCTGGCCCGGGGGCCGTCCGGTGAACGCGAGATCGCGATCGACGACTTCCTGGCCGGGCCGTACGAGACCACGCTCGCCCCCAACGAGATGCTCATCGAGGTCCGGATCCCGTTGCGGCACAACAGCTCCAGCGCGTATGCCAAAGTCGAACGACGGGTGGGCGACTGGGCGGTCACGGCCGCCGGGGCGGCCATCGCCCTCGACGGCGAACAGATCGCCGCCGCACGCGTCGACCTGACGGCGGTGAACTCCGATCCAGCCGCGTTGGCCGAGCTTTCGGCGGCCCTGGTCGGCCGGCCGGCCACCGAGGAGACCTTCGCCGAGGCGGGCCGGCGCGCCGCACAGGCCTGCGAGCCGGTTTCCGACATCCGCGGCACGGCCGAGTACAAGCGCCACCTGGCCGCCGAACTGACCATCCGCACCTTGCGCACCGCCGCGCAACGCGCTCGCGCAGGAGGGAATTGACCATGCAGGTGAACATGACGGTCAACGGCGAGCAGGTGAGCGCCGATGTCGAACCCCGGATGCTGCTGGTGCATTTCCTGCGGGATCAGCTGCGGCTCACCGGAACTCACTGGGGCTGCGACACCAGCAATTGCGGGACGTGCGTGGTCGACGTCGACGGCGTGCCGGTGAAGTCCTGCACGATGCTGGCCGTGATGGCCTCCGGGCACACCGTGCGAACCGTGGAAGGGTTGGCCGTGAACGGCCGACTCGACCCGGTGCAGGAAGGGTTCATGCGCTGTCACGGGTTGCAGTGCGGTTTCTGCACACCGGGAATGATGATCACCGCCCGCGCGCTGCTCGACCGCGACCCCGATCCCGACGAGAAAACCATCCGCGAGGCGATCTCCGGTCAGATCTGCCGGTGCACCGGATACACCACGATCGTGCGCTCGATCCAATGGGCCGCCAAGAACGGCGCGGCATCCCAAACTGCGGAGGCCACCTCATGACCACGATCGAATCACGGCCCCCCTCACCCGAAGACACGGCCGACAACGACCAAAAGCCCTGCGGCCACGGCCGAATGCTGCGCAAGGAGGATCCCCGCTTCATCCGTGGGCGCGGCACCTACGTCGACGACGTCGCGCTGCCGGGCATGCTGCACCTGGCCATCCTGCGCTCGCCGTATGCGCACGCCCGCATCGTCGGCATCGACGTGACCGCGGCCCTGGCCCATCCGAAGGTCAAGGCGGTGGTGACGGGCGCGGACCTGGCCGAGAAGGGCCTGGCCTGGATGCCGACGCTGTCCAACGACGTGCAGGCCGTGCTGGCCACCGACAAGGTCCGCTTCCAGGGCCAGGAGGTGGCGTTCGTCGTCGCCGAGGACCGCTATTCGGCGCGCGACGCCCTGGAGCTCATCGACGTCGACTACGACCCCCTGGATCCCGTCATCGACGTGCGCACCGCGCTCGATCCGTCCGCGCCCGTCATCCGCACCGACCTCGACGGCAAAAAGGACAACCACATCTTCGACTGGGAGACCGGCGACGCCGCCGCCACCGAGGCGGTGTTCGCGACGGCCGACGTGGTCGTCAAGCAGGAGATGGTCTATCCGCGCGTGCATCCCGCCCCGATGGAAACCTGTGGCGCGGTCGCGGATTTGGACCCGGTCACCGGCAAGCTGACCCTGTGGACCACCTCGCAGGCGCCGCACGCCCACCGCACCCTGTACGCGCTGGTGGCCGGCCTGCCCGAACACAAGATCCGGGTGATCTCCCCCGACGTGGGCGGCGGCTTCGGCAACAAGGTGCCGATCTATCCCGGCTACGTGTGCGCGATCGTGGCCTCGCTGGTGCTGGGCAAGCCGGTCAAGTGGATGGAGGACCGCAGCGAGAACCTGACCTCGACCAGCTTCGCGCGCGACTACATCATGGTCGGCGAGATCGCGGCCACCAAGGACGGCAAAATCCTGGCGGTGCGGTCGAATGTGCTGGCCGACCACGGCGCGTTCAACGGCCAGGCCGCCCCGACGAAGTACCCGGCCGGGTTCTACGGGGTGTTCACCGGCAGCTACGACCTGGAGGCGGCGTACTCGCGGGTGACCGGGGTGTACACCAACAAGGCGCCCGGCGGGGTGGCCTACGCGTGCTCGTTCCGGATCACCGAGGCGGTGTACCTGGTGGAGCGGCTGGTGGACTGCCTGGCCTACGAGCTCAAGATGGACCCCGCCGAGCTGCGGCTGCGAAACCTGTTGCGCCCCGACCAGTTCCCGTACACCACCAAGACCGGCTGGGTGTACGACTCGGGTGACTACGAGACCACGCTGCGCAAGGCCATGGACATGGTCGGTTACGACGCGCTGCGCGCCGAGCAGCAGGAGCGCCGCGCCCGCGGCGAGCTGATGGGCATCGGGATGTCGTTCTTCACCGAGGCCGTCGGCGCCGGCCCGCGCAAGGACATGGACATCCTCGGCCTCGGCATGGCCGACGGCTGCGAGCTGCGCGTGCACCCGACCGGCAAGGCCGTGGTGCGGCTGTCCGTCCAGAGCCAGGGGCAGGGCCACGAGACGACGTTCGCCCAGATCGTCGCCGAGGAGCTGGGCATCCCGCCCGACGACATCGATGTCGTGCACGGCGACACCGACCAGACCCCGTTCGGGCTGGGCACCTACGGCAGCCGCTCGACGCCGGTCTCGGGCGCGGCCGCGGCGCTGGTGGCCCGCAAGGTCCGCGACAAGGCGAAGATCATCGCCTCGGGCATGCTCGAGGTCTCGGTCGCCGACCTGGAGTGGGAGAAGGGCACGTTCAGAGTCAAGGGCGACCCGTCGGCGTCGGTGACGATCGCCGACATCGCCATGCGCGCGCACGGGGCCGGCGACCTGCCCGAGGGCATCGAGGGCGGCCTGGACGCCGAGGTCTGCTACAACCCCTCGAACCTCACCTATCCCTACGGCGCGTATTTCTGCGTGGTGGACGTCGATCCGGGCACCGCTGTGGTCAAGGTGCGGCGCTTCCTGGCCGTCGACGACTGCGGCACCCGGATCAACCCGATGATCATCGAGGGGCAGGTGCACGGCGGCATCGTCGACGGCATCGGGATGGCACTGATGGAGTGGATCGCCTTCGACGACGACGGCAACTGCCTGGGCGGCTCGCTGATGGACTACCTGATCCCGACCGCCATGGAGGTGCCGCACCTGGAGACCGGGCACACCGTGACGCCGTCGCCGCACCACCCGATCGGTGCGAAGGGGATCGGCGAGTCGGCCACCGTCGGGTCCCCGCCCGCCGTGGTGAACGCGGTGGTGGATGCGCTGGCGCCGTTCGGGGTTCGCCACGCCGACATGCCGCTGACGCCGTCGCGGGTGTGGGAGGCCATGCAGGGCAGAGCGAGGCCCCCGATCTGATGAGCGTCATCAGCGAAAGGGCCCAGCAACTGCTGGCCGCGCGCACACCGTTCGTGCACGCGACCGTGGTGCGCGCCCAGCCGCCCACCTCGGCCTACCCCGGCGACGAGGCGATCCTGTTGGCGGACGGCACGATCGAGGGTTTCGTCGGCGGCCAGTGCGCGCAGAACTCCGTGCGCAAGGCGGCGCTGGGCGCGCTGCAGACGAACGAAAGCGTGCTGCTGCGGGTGCTGCCCGACGGCGACGTGCACTTCCCCGAGGCGCCCGGGGCGTGCGTGGTCGTCAACCCGTGCCTGTCCGGCGGGTCGCTGGAGATCTTCCTGGCGCCGCAACTGCCTGCCCCGCTGATCCGGATCTACGGCGCGACGCCGATCGCCGACGCCTTGGCGCAGATCTGCGGTGTGCTGGGTTATGAAGTCGATCGCGACGCACACATGGCCGACGCCACCGTCTTGGCAACCGCCATAGTGATCGCCAGCCATGGCGGCCCGGAAGCCGAAATCATCCGGACCGCACTGGACAACGGCGTCGGGTATATCGGCTTGGTGGCCGGCAAGATACGCGGCGCCGCGATCCTCAACGCAGTCGAACCGTCCGACGCCGAACGGGCCCGCATACACACACCGGTCGGACTGGACATCGGCGCCAAGACCCCGGCGGAGATCGCCGTGTCCATCGCCGCCGAACTCGTCGCCGGCGTGCGCGGCGGCCTGGGCCGCGCGGTGGTGGCCGAGTGCGGCCGCCACGAGGCCGTCGACCCGGTCTGCGGCATGACCGTGCCGATCGGCCCCGCCGCCGAGCATCTGCGGCTGGCCGGCACCGACTACTGGTTCTGCGGCCCCGGATGCCGCACGGCGTTCGCGGGGAAAGCCGGCGCATGACGCCGGCGGTGTTCAGCGACGTCGGTGACGTGATCGCCCGGTTCGATGCGCGGGACTACCTGCTCGACACCGGGACCGCATCCGCCATCTATCTGGCAGTCACGCTGGGCCGGCCGTTACTGCTGGAAGGCGAGCCGGGCGTCGGCAAGACCACCGCGGCGAAAACCCTTGCGGCGGTGTTGGATACACCGTTGGTCCGGCTGCAGTGCTATGAGGGCCTGACGGCGAACGAGGCCCTCTACGACTGGAACTACCAGCGCCAGTTGCTATCCATCCGGCTGGCCGAGGCCCGCGGGGACGCGCTCGACGAGGCCGATCTGTACACCGAGGCCTACCTCGTTGACCGGCCCATCCTGCGCTGTGTGCGGCACCGCGGCCCCAGCCCACCGGTGCTGCTGATCGACGAGATCGATCGGGCCGACGACGAATTCGAGGCGCTGCTGCTGGAGTTCCTCGGCGAAGCCGCCGTCACCGTCCCCGAGCTGGGCACCTTCGTCGCCGAGCGGCCACCCATCGCGGTGCTCACCTCCAACCGCAGCCGCGACTTGCACGACGCGTTGCGCCGCCGCTGCCTTTACCACTGGATCGACTACCCGGAGGCCTCCCGGGCGGCCGCGATCGTGCGCCGGACGGTGCCGGGCGCCGCCACCCCGCTGATCGAGCACGTCACCCAATTCGTCGGCAGCGCACGCGATCTCGACCTGGACAAGCCGCCCGGGGTGGCCGAGACCATCGACTGGGTCGCCGCGCTGGTCTCGCTCGGGGTCGCGGACCTGGTGGACCCGGCCGCACTGATGACCCTGGGGGCGCTGGCCAAGACGCCGGACGACCGTACGCTGATTCGCGACGCGTACAAGAGTTTTGCGCAATGCCGCCTTACGTGAGAGGACCCGCAGCATGAAGATCGCCAACCGGTTCACCGTCAGCGCGCCGATCGACCAGGCGTGGGACGTGCTGTGCGACCTGGAGCAGGTGATCCCGCTGATGCCTGGCGCGCAGCTCACCGGCCACGAGGGCGAGGACTACTCCGGCAAGGTCAAGGTCAAGGTGGGGCCGGTGACCAGCGAGTTCAGCGGCAAGGTGCGCTTCGTCGAGCAGGACCGCGGCCAGTACCGCGCGGTCATCGACGCCAAGGGCAAGGAGACGCGCGGCACCGGCAACGCGGCCGCGACGGTCACCGCCCAGCTACAGCCGGACGGCGATAAGACCAGCGTCTCCGTTGACACCGATCTGAAGATCGTCGGCAAGCTGGCCCAGTTCGGCAGCGGCATGCTGCAGCAGGTGTCGGAGAAGCTGCTGGGGCAGTTCGTGGAGTCGCTCGAAGCCAAGCTGGCCGCCGAATCGGGGGCGGCGCCGGCCACCCCGGAAGGCCCCCCGCAGGTCGGGCGCGTCCCGGAGCCGCGCCACGCCGCCCCCGCCGCCGAGCCCGAGCCCATCGATCTCCTCGAGCTCGCCGGGGGAGATCAGCTCAAGAAGTACGCCCCGCTGCTGCTGGCCGTGCTCGTCGGGCTGGTGCTGGGCTGGTTGCTCGGCCGGAGGCGTTAGCGCCCGTGGGCACTCCCGTGTTGTTGCGGGGCGTCGATCTGGCGGCGTTCGCGGCGGCACTGGTCGCGCGGCTGCGCGGTGCGGGAGTGCTGGTGTCGGCCAGCGGCCCCGCGAGCTTCGTGCAGGCGCTGCGCATGCTGGCGCCGGACAACACGAAGGCCCTGTATTGGGCGGCCCGGCTGACGTTGGTCAACCGGATGGAGGATCTCGGCGCCTTCGACGCGCTCTTCGCGGCGGTCTTCGGCGCGGCCCAACCCGACGGCACCGGCCGCCCGGAGCCCCCCCTGCCGCTGCCCGGCCCCAAAACGCCCGCGGCCGGCACGCCGCGGTCGGCCGCCAGTGGGTCTGCTTCCGTCCACAAGCTGCCGTGGGCGACGCGGGCGGTGGCGGCCGCCGACGACACCGCGGGCTCGAGCCTGCGGCTGCCGGACGTGCTGCCCAGCCGGATCGCCGCCCTGGCCGACGAACCCTTCGACCGCTTCGACGCGCAAGACCTTCGCCTGCTCGGCAGCTGGCTGGAGGCGACCGTCGCGCGTTGGCCGCAGCGGCGCACCCTGCGATTCGAGCCCAGCCACGCCGGCAAGCGAATCGACCTGCGGGCCACCATGAACGCGTCGCGCAAGACCGGCTGGGAATCGGTGCTGCTGGCCCGCGCGCGACCCCGCCGCAAGCCCCGGCGAATCGTCTTGGTCTGCGACGTGAGCCGCTCGATGCAGCCCTATGCCGCGGTGTATCTGCACTTGATGCGGGCGGTGTCGCGCCAGGCGCAAACCCGCGCCGAGGTCTTCGCGTTCTCGACGTCGCTGACCCGGCTCACCCCGGTGCTGTCGCACCAGTCGGCCGAGGTGGCGCTGCAACGGGCCAACGCCAAAGTCACCGACCGCTACGGCGGCACCTTCATCGGACGCAGCGTGGCCGCCCTCCTGGCCCCGCCGCACGGCAACGCGCTGCGCGGCGCCGTGGTGATCATCGCCTCGGACGGCTGGGACAGCGCTGCGCCCGATGCGCTCGCGCACGCGATGGAACGGCTGCGGCGCCGCGCCGAGGTGGTGGTGTGGCTCAATCCGCGTGCGGCGCAGCAGGAGTTCCAGCCGCTGGCCGGCTCGATGGCCGCGGCCCTGCCGTACTGCGATCTATTCCTGCCAGCGCATTCGCTGGCCGGGCTACGCCAATTGCTGCTCGCGTTGTGTCCTTGAGGACGACACCCGAGCGGCCGAGCTTGCGGGCCGCGGCCACCAGCGCGGCGGTGACCGCGGCCGCCGCCGCGTAGTCGAGGCCGTCGGGCGGGTGGATGTTGGACACGCAGTTGCGGTCGGCGTCGGTGAGCCCCGGCGCCGGCCGGTGCGTCAGGTAGATGCCCAGGCTGTCGGCCACCGACAGGCCCGGGCGCTCGCCGATGAGCACGAGAACCGTGGTGACGCCCAGGGCCTGGCCGATGTGGTCGCCCAGCGCGACGCGCGCCTGGGTGGCGATGACCGGCGGCGCGATCCGGTAGCGGCCGCCGAATTCGCGGACCAGCGCGCCGACCGTGCCGGCGGCGTGATCGGTCAACGCCCGCGGCGAGAGCCCGTCGGCCAGGACGATCCCGATGTCCGCCCCGGTGTGCGGCAGGCCGGACAGGTCGGCCGGGCTGCGACCGAGGTCGGGCCGGCGCAGGTACTCGGCGCGCGAGGCCGCCCGGCTGCACACCCGCAGCGGCTCGCCGAGTCCGGCGCCGATGTCGCGCAGCCGCACCGTGAGCGCGTCGACGTCGAGCGGCTCGTGGACGGCGTCGCGGGCCGCGGCGTGCGCGGCCTGGAACTCCAGCAGGCGTCGGGTCGGCAGCGAGTTTCCTGCCCGCCCGAGCCCGATGCGCGCCTGCGTGGTGGCCCGCAGGGGCGCCCACAGGTCGCTCATCAGCCCCCCGCCAGCGCGCGCAGCGGCGACGTCGAGAGGTCGACGGGAAGGATCCGGCCGGCGGCGTCGGCCATGCCCAGGCCGGCCAGCCAGGCCTCGAATTCGGGTGCGGGCCGCAGCCCCAACGCTTTTCGCACGTACAGCGCGTCGTGAAACGACAGGCTCTGATAGCCCAGCATGATGTCGTCGGCGCCGGGCACCGTGATCACGAACGCGGTGCCCGCCGCGCCCAGCAGGGTGAGCAGCGTGTCCATGTCGTCCTGGTCGGCCTCGGCGTGGTTGGTGTAGCACACGTCGACGCCCATCGGCAGGCCGAGCAGTTTGCCGCAGAAGTTGTCCTCGAGCCCGGCGCGGATGATCTGCTTGCCGTCGTAGAGGTACTCCGGGCCGATGAAGCCGACGACGGTGTCGATCAGCAGCGGCTGCAGCGCGCGGGCCACCCCGTAGGCGCGCACCTCCAGCGTCTGCTGATCGACCGGCTGGTTGCCCACCCCCAGGTGGGCCCCGGCCGACAGGGCCGCGCCCTGACCCGTCTCCAGGTACATGACGTTGTCGCCGACGGTGCCGCGGCGCAACGACCGGGCGGCCTCGTTGGCCTCGGTCAACATCGCGACGGACGTCCCGAACGACGCATTGGCGCCCTCGGTGCCGCCGATCGACTGGAAGACCAGGTCGACCGGCGCGCCCCGGTCGATCAGCTCCATCGTGGTCGTGACGTGGCACAGCACGCACGACTGGACCGGAATCGCGAACCGCTGGCGAATGTCGTCGAGCAGGTGCAACAGGTCCGCCGCCGCCTGCGGCGAGTCGGTCGCGGGGTTGACGCCGATCACCGCGTCACCGCAGCCCATCAACAGGCCGTCGAGCACCGCCGCGGCGATCCCGCGCGGGTCGTCGGTGGGGTGGTTGGGCTGCAGGCGGGTCGCCAGCGTGCCCGGCAATCCGATCGTGGTCCGGAAGGCCGCGGTGGCCGTGGCCGCGGCGGCCACCAGGATCAAGTCCTGGTTGCGCATGATCTTCGACACCGCCGCAACCATTTCCGGTGTCAGCCCGGGGGAGACCGCGGCGATCCGCGCCGCGGCGTCGTCGCGGCAGGCGGCGTCCAGCAGCCAGTCGCGGAAGCCGCCCACGGTCAGGCCCGCGATCGGTCCGAACGCCCCGCGATCGTGACCGTCGATGATCAGCCGGGTGACCTCGTCGGTCTCGTACGGCACGACCGCCTCGGTGAGGAACGTCGCCAGCGGCAGGTCGGCCAGCACCCAGGCGGCCGCGGCCCGTTCGGCGTCAGAACCGGCGGCGCACCCCGCGAGCTGGTCGCCGGAGCGCACCGGCGTCGCCTTCGCCATCACGTCGACCAGGCCGGAGAAGGTGTGCGTGGTCCCCGAAATGGTTTGCCGGTAGCGCATATTTCAGTATGAGGCAGGATCGGGGACTATGGATCAGCTATGGGCCAACCGGGCGGCCAGCGCCGAAGCCGCTGTCGCGCAACGACACCTGAAACGCCTGTGGGGGCTGCCCGGGACCCAGCTGGGCGTGGTGGCCTGGCCGCCGACGCGGCGCGACTCGTCGTTCGGGACGTGGCACTACTGGTGGCAGGCGCACCTGCTGGACTGCCTGGTCGACGCGCAGCTGCGTGACCCGCAACCGCAGCGGCACACCAGCATCAACCGGCAGGTCCGCTCGCACCGGCTGCGCAACAACTTCCGCTGGACCAACAACTACTACGACGACATGGCGTGGCTGGCGCTGGCGCTGGAACGCGCCGCCCGCATCGCGGGCGTCGAGCGCCACCGCGCCCTGCCCAAGCTGGCCGAGCAGTTCCTCGACGCCTGGGTGCCCGAGGACGGCGGCGGCATCCCGTGGCGCAAGGGGGAGCAGTTCTTCAACGCCCCGGCCAACGGCCCGGCCGGGATCTTCCTGGCCCGCTACTCCGACCGGATGCGGCGCGCCCAGCAGATGGCCGACTGGATCGACGAGACCCTGATCGACCCGGAGACGCACCTGGTGTTCGACGGCATCAAGGCCGGCTCCCTGGTCCGCGCCCAGTACACCTATTGCCAGGGCGTGGTGCTCGGGCTGGAAACCGAACTCGCGGCGCGCACCCATGACGACCGACACGCGCCCCGGGTGCACCGGCTGGTCGCGGCCGTCGGCGAGCACATGGCCCCGGCGGGCGTGCTGGCCGGCGCCGGCGGCGGGGACGGCGGCCTGTTCGCCGGCATCACCGCGCGCTACCTCGCGCTGGTGGCCACCACCCTGCCGGGCGATTCGGCCGAGGACGCCGCCGCCCGCGAGACCGCGCGCCGGATCGTGCTGGCCAGCGCGAAGTCGGCGTGGGACTACCGGCAAACCGTGGACGGGCTGCCGCTGTTCGGGCCGTTCTGGGACCGCGACGCGCAGCTGCCCACCCGGGCCGGCGAGGAGGCCCGGTCCGTCGACGGCGCGGTGAACAGTTCCGAGGTCGCCGAACGGGACCTGTCGGTGCAGCTGTCGGCGTGGATGCTGATGGAGGCCGCCTGTAACGTCACCGCCGAACCGTCGCACCAGGACAGGAGCGCTCAGTGAGTAAAGTCCACCCCGACGCCGAGTCGGCTCTGCACGGGCTGCTGCACGACGGCATCACCGTCGCGTCCGGCGGTTTCGGTCTGTGCGGCATTCCGGAGAAGCTGATCCAGGCGCTGGTCGACAGCGGCATCAAGGACCTCACCATCGTCGGAAACAACGCCGGAGTGGACGATTTCGGGATGGGTCTGCTGCTCAAGGGCAGGCAGGTGCGGAAGGTCATCGCCTCCTATGTCGGCGAGAACAAGGAATTCGAGCGCCAGGTCTTGGCCGGCGAGCTGGACCTGGTGCTGACGCCGCAGGGCACGCTCGCGGAGAAGTTGCGCGCCGGCGGCGCCGGCATCCCCGGCTTCTACACCCGCACGGCCTACGGAACCAATCTCGCTGAAGGCAAGGACACCCGGGTCTTCGACGGCACCGAATACGTTCTGGAAGAGGGCATCCGGGCCGACGTGGCGCTCGTCAAAGCCTGGAAGGGCGACAAGGCCGGCAACCTCGTCTACCGCAAGACCGCGCGCAACTTCAACCCGATGATCGCCACCTGCGGCGCCGTGACGGTCGCCGAGGTGGAAGAGCTGGTCGAGGTCGGCGAGCTCGACCCTGACCTGATCCATACCCCCGGCATCTACGTGGACCGGATCATCCAGGGCACCGACTACGAGAAGCGCATCGAGTTCCGCACCACCAGCGGCGGCGCCGCGCTCAAGCACGACAGCCCCATCCGCGAGCGGATGGCCCAACGCGCCGCCCGGGAGTTGCGGGACGGCTACTACGTCAACCTGGGGATCGGGATTCCGACGTTGGTGGCCAACTTCATTCCCGACGACATCAGCGTCACGCTGCAATCCGAGAACGGCCTACTCGGCATCGGGGCCTACCCGAGCGAGGACGCCGTCGACCCCGATCTCATCAACGCGGGGAAGCAGACCATCACCACCCTCCCCGGATCCAGCTTCTTCAGCAGCGCCGATTCGTTCGCGATGATCCGCGGTGGCCACATCGACCTTTCCATCCTGGGCGCCCTGGAGGTCGCGGAGAACGGCGACCTGGCCAACTGGATGGTGCCGGGCAAGATGGTCAAGGGGCCGGGCGGTGCGATGGACCTGGTGTCGGGTGTCAAGCGGGTGATCGTGACCATGGACCACACCGCCAAAGACGGCAGCCCCAAGATCCTGCGGCAATGCTCGCTGCCGCTGACCGGCAAGGGCGTGGTCGACATGATCATCACCAACCTGTGCGTTTTCGACGTCGAGCCGGGACAGGGGCTGACGCTGACCGAACTGCATCCCGGGGTGACGGTCGAGGAGGTCCGCGCCAAAACCGGCTGCGATTTCAACGTCGCGATCTGAGCCGAACACCGCCGGCTACTCGGGTGCCGTCAGCCGCTCGGGGTGCTTGTCGGGCTCGGCCGCCACATGCCGCCGGCCCCGGTAGGTCCGCCAGGCCGCGATCAACGCCGGCATCAGGGAGATGACCAGGATGGCCAGCAGGATCTTCTGCAGGTTGTGGTGTACGAACGGCACGGAGCCCAGGAAGTAGCCGGCCAGCGTGACGCCGCCGCCCCACAGGATGCCGCCGACAATGTCGAAGCCCAGGTACACCGGGTAGCGCATGTAGGACACCCCGGCGACCACCGGGACGTACGTCCGCACGAACGGCGCGAACCGCGCCAGGATGATCGCCCACGGCCCGTATTTCTCGAAGAAGGCGTGCGACTCGGTCACGTAGTGCTTCTTGAAGAACCGGGAGTCTTCCTTCTTGAACAGCGCAGGCCCGATCCGCCGGCCGATGAAATACCCGGTTTGGTCGCCCAGGATCGCCACGGTGGCCACGGCCGGGGCCAGCACCCAGATGCTGGCCGGCGGGTTGGGGTGCGCGGCCAGCAGACCGCCGGTGAACAGCAGCGATTCGCCGGGCAGCAGCGGGAACAGCAGGCCGGTCTCGATGAAGACGATGAGCAGGATGCCGGGCAGCACCGCGGACCCGAAGACGCCGTCGGCGCCCAGCCAGTACATCGGGTCGAAGATGTGGGGCAGGGCCGTCACCGTGGTGCTCACGATGGTTCAACATACCGGTGTTGCGATACCGGATGGGCCGCTCGCCAGGAGGAGCACATGCCGAACCGCTCGAGTGTGAAGCTAGCTTCACATTCGGCGCCCAACGTGAAGCTAGCTTCACACTCGGCGCGGGAATCGAGTTAGCCGCTGGCCGACTGGCAGATCTTCCACTGGTCGTCGCGGTACTGCAGGTCCAGGCTGCGTGTCGAGCGCAGCGACGGGTCGTAGGCCATGAACGTGGTGACGTTGGCCTCGGCGTGCTGGCCGTTGACCACCACCTGGTCGATGCTGGCGATCACCGGATACTGCTTGGCCGCCGAGACGCGACGGTAGGTCTCGTCCCACTGGTGCTCGTCGTAGTCCGCATAGTCGTCGCGGGTGGTGCCGCAGGTGATGGTGCGCAGCGTGGTCAGGTCGCCCTTCTGGATCGCGGTGTCGAAGCTCTGGATGGTGGTCCGAACCTGGTCCTCCTGCGACACTTTCGTGTGCTTGCCGCGGGTGAGCAGCACGGTGCCCAGGATCGCGATCGCGGCCAGCGCCAAAACGATCAGCACCAGCGCCAGCACCCAGCCCCAGTTGAACTGCCGGGAGGTGCGCAGCTTCGCGCCGAGGCGCGGCGGGATCGACTGCGGCACAGCGGGTTTGGGATGCAGGCCGGGCTGTGCGGGCATGCCCTGTGGCGGCGAGGCGAAGACCTCGGTGGCGGGCTCCGGCGTGGTGGCGATCACCGTGGTCTCTTTCGCGTCGAAACCCGGCGCGGTGAAGCGCCGTTCGCGCTGCGCGCCGTCCGGGTCGTCGGCGGGATCCACCGGATCGCCGCCCGATTCGGGTCTGATCACCACGGTCTCGGTCTCGGAGTCGCTCGGTACCAGCGGGACGCTCTCGGTCGCGTCCTCGCCTGACGACGCGGCCCATTCGTGCCCGCGCGGATTCGGCGTGCCGCCGCGGTCGGGCTCGGGTGGCTGGGGCATGAGTACAGCTGTCCTCCGCTATCGGGTGGGCTAGTTGGAGAGCTTAGCGACCATCGCCCCTGGATGGGGTGATCGTCGAGGTCCGGCGGCCCCGGGAAAAGGGGCGGCTGGGAGTATAAGAGCCATGACGCCGATGCGAGACCTTCTGGGACCCGAACCGACCCTGCTGCCGGGCGATCCCGACGCCGAGGCGGAACTGCTCGCCGGCGAGAAGCCCGGGATCGTCGCCGCCGCGCACCCGTCGGCGTCGGTGGCCTGGGCGGCGCTGGCCGAGCAGGCGCTGGCCGACGACCAGGCCATCACCGCTTACGCCTACGCCCGCACCGGCTATCACCGGGGCCTGGACCAGCTGCGGCGAAACGGCTGGAAGGGTTTCGGCCCGGTCCCGTATGTGCACGAGCCCAACCGCGGGTTCCTGCGCTGCGTGGCGGCGCTGGCCCGGGCCGCCGACACGATCGGCGAGTCCGACGAGTACCAGCGCTGCCTGGACCTGCTCGACGATTGCGACCCCGCGGCGCGCCCGGCGCTGGGGCTCTAGAAGGTCTCCGAACACCCCGTGTCGCCCGGGGTGTCGATCTGGACGGTGGCGTGTTCCAGCCCGCGGGCCGACAGCACCGCCCGGGCGTCCTGCAGCACCCGGGCGGAGTCGCCGTCGCTGCGCAGGTGCGCGGTGCACATGTCCTTGCCGGGCGACAGCGTCCAGACATGCAGGTCGTGCACCTCGGTCACGCCGTCGAGGGCGCCCAGCGCGGAGCGCAGCTCCTCGACGTCGATGTGGGTCGGTGACGATTCGGAGAGGATGCGCAACGCGTCGCGGGCCAGCGAGATCGCCCGCGGCAGCACCCACAGCGCGACGAGCACGGCGACCACCACGTCGGCGTAGGGCCAGTGCGTCGTCACGGTCACCACACCGGCGATCAGCACGCCCAGGCTGCCGACGCTGTCGGCGACCACCTCCATGTAGGCGCCCTTGACCGCCAGGCTCTGCCCCGAGTGGGACCGCAGCAGCAGCGCGACCACCAGGTTGGCCAGCAGCCCCGCCAGCGCGACCACGATCATCGGCACGCCGGGGATCGACGGCGTCTCCCGGAGCCGCTGGATCGCCTCCCAGAGGATGAACAGGGCGACGCCCATCAGCAGCCCCGCGTTGGCGACCGCGGTGAACACCTCGGCCCGGTGCCAGCCGTAGGTCCGCGACGGCGACGAGCTGCCCCGGCGGGCCAGCGTCACCGCGGCCAGGCCCATGAAGACGGCGACGACGTCGGTCAGCATGTGCCCGGCGTCGGCCAGCAGCGCGATGGAGTTGATCAGCAACGAGGTGGTCAGCTCCACCACGAAAAACGCCGCCAGTATCGCGGCGGCGGCGATCATGCGGGGAATCAGCCTGGACCCGTCGGTCTCGGCGGGACTGTGGTTGTGACCGGCACCCATGGCGTGCAATATATGCGGATCCACGCATATATGGCAAGGGTCAGATCCAGCGGCTCCAGAACCGGGTCAGCAGGTTGCCCGCGGACACCAGCCAGGGCTGGACCCCGGAGAACTCGAACAGCCAGAGCACCAGCTGGAAGAACCAGTGGCTGGCCGGCAACAGCAGGAACAGCACGATGACGAAGCCCCACTGTTTGGCCGGCGCCACCGCGCGCTGCGTCTCGGGGCTCAGGTGCGGTTCCAGGGCGTCGTAGCCGTCCAGGCCCGGGATGGGCAGCACGTTCAGCACCACCGCCGTCAGCTGCAGGAACCCCAGGAACGCCACCCCGGCCCACAGCACCTGGTGGAACGGGTCGTAGAACAGCCGCGTCAGCGCCAGCAGCAGCACCGCCAGCACCAGGTTGGCCGCCGGGCCCGCCAGGCTGACCATGGTGCGCCGGCGCGGCGTCATGAACCAGGTCCGCACGTACACCGCGGCGCCGGGCAGGCCGATCCCGCCCAGCGCGATGACCACCATCGGCAGCAGGAGCGACAGCGCCGGATGGCTGTAGCGGCGCGGATCCAGCGTCAGGTACCCGCGCACGGCGGCGTCGTGGTCGCCGAATCGCCAAGCGGTCACGGCGTGGCCGAATTCATGCAGGCACAGCGACACCAGCCAGCCGGCGATGACGAAGGTGAACACCCCGAAGTACGCCAGGGGCCGCACGGTGCTGCCCGCCAGCCACGCCAGCACGCCGCCGGTCGCCGTCAGGGCCAGCAGGGCCAGGAAGATGGGACTGGGGCGCACCGATTCACGCCGGGCGGGCAGGCTCACCGGTCGAAACTAGCGGACCGCCAACCAGCCTTCGACGTTGCGGTAGAACGACGACCGGCGCGCCGGGCGCGGCGCGGGCACGCCATCGCGCACCACGGTGACGCCGGTGCTGCCCAGCTGGACCGCGCGCCCGGCCACCCAGCGGCGCCAGCCCGTCGGCACGCGGGCGCGCAGGCCCGGCACGGCCAGCGTCGGCTCGATGTCGACGGCGGGGGCGTCGCCGTCGAACAACGTGGTGTCGTCGACGACCGCCTCGCCGTGCAGGAGCGGCCCCTGCGCGGGCACCCAGCCGGCCCGCCCGACGACCACCGACCCGGTCTCGTCGCGGACCAGGGTCACCCGCCGGGCGGCCCCCCGCCGGGCGCGCCGCGCCGCCTGCCGCCCGGCGGGCAGGCGGTAGACGCGGCTCGCTCGCGTGCGGCGGCGCGGCACGTAGGCCACCTCCACGTCGAGCCGGCCGGCGCGCAGCAGCCGGGTCAGCACGGTCGCCAGGTCGGCGTCGCCGCCGACCACCACCAGCCGTCGGTGCGGCCCGATCGCGGCGTCCACGTCGGCCACATCGACGACGCGGCGCAGGGGCGAACCGGTCAACGAGCGCGGCGCACGACGATCGCCGAACAGCAACACCGCTACGGCGCGATCTTCTTGCCTCACCCGTCATCCCATCAAAGCCGGATAGATACCCTTGTCACCCAACACTTCTCGGCTGCTGGGCGGCCAGACCGTTTGGGCGCGCCATGATCTCGTCGTCACGACACAGTCACAACATGGTTTCGGACTACGAAAGTTGTTGCGCCGCCGCACGGTAACAGCCGGATACTTTACTCCTGCCACGGGGTCAACGAATGGGTGGCCAACAGAACGGAGAACTGCCATTCGCCGCCTCATCGCCGTCTTCTCAACCGCGCGAGCCGCGCCGCCCGTCTCCGGTACCGGCCCCACGCGCGTCCATTGTTGACCAAGCAACTCCGCCGTGTTGGCGCGGTGGCGCTTTCGGCTGTCCTGCTGTGCGTCGGGCCGGCGACGGCCTCGGCCGACGAATCGATCGTGATCGACCTGGTGCGCCATGGGCAGTCGGAGGCCAACGCGGCGCGCGTGATCGACACGGCGGTGCCCGGAACGCTACTCACTGCGCTCGGCCAGCAGCAGGCGCAGAACGTCGGCAACGTGCTCGCCGCCCAGGCCCCGTTCGCCGGGATCTTCGCGTCGCAGTTGATCAGGACGCAGCAGACCGCGGCGCCGCTGGCGGCCACGCTGGGGATGAACGTCCAGGCACTGCCCGGCCTCAACGAGATCGACGCCGGCATTTTCAACGGCCGACCGCAGTTCAGCCTCGCGGGGCTGGTATACCTGCTGGGCCCGGTGGCGTGGCTGCTGGGGCTGCGCATCGTGCCGATGCTGGCCCCGGGCTCCGCCGACACCAACGGGTTCGAATTCCACAACCGCTTCAACGGCGCGCTGCAAACGATGTACGGCAACGCGGTGACCGACGCGGGCCGCTTCAACGGCACCCTGCAGATGATGTACGGCAACGCCATGACGAACCCGGTCCGGACCGCGGGCGGCACGATCACCGAAGTGGCGTTCTCCAGCGAGTTCGCGATCGGTGTCGGGACGATGATGACCGTCAAGAACCCCGATCCGCTGCTCCTGCTCTTCGACCCGCTGCCCAACGCCGGCATCGTCGTGATCCAGGGCAACCCGCACGATGGCTGGAGGCTGGTCAGCTGGAACGGGAAACCGGTGTGGCCGGGCTGGGCCGCCAAGAGGACCGGCCGCGACCCCAGGCAGCCCCTGTGCCTGATGTTGGACGAGCCGACCGCCAGCGGGGTATGCGCGGCTAAACCGCCCGCGACGCCGTGAGCCGGGCCCGACCCGGGACACGAGTCGGGGTCAAACGGCCCTTGGCGCAGGTACGTCGCCACCCGACGTTTAGGATCGCCACGTGAGCGCGGCAAGCAAAGATGCCTCCAGCTACGCGCACGGTCCCGCAGTGGTCAACCGAGGCGCTGGTGCGGGTGGGCAGCTCGAGCCACCGGGTGATGCCGCAAACCGTTGCAGCGCCGCAAGATACGGCGCGTTGCCAGTCGAACCACAGTAAGCAGGCGGGAGCGAGTCATGCCGGCAATCGTCCTCATCGGCGCCCAATGGGGCGACGAGGGCAAAGGTAAGGCCACTGACCTGCTCGGTGGGCGCGTGCAGTGGGTGGTGCGCTATCAGGGGGGCAACAACGCCGGCCACACCGTCGTCCTGCCCAGCGGCGAGAACTTCGCGCTGCACCTGATCCCCTCGGGGGTGCTGACCCCCGGCGTCACCAACGTCATCGGCAACGGGGTGGTGGTCGACCCCGGGGTGCTGCTCGACGAGCTCAAGGGCCTCGAGGACCGCGGCGTGGACACCACCAAGCTGCTGATCTCCGCCGACGCCCACCTGCTGTTGCCCTACCACGTGGCCATCGACAAGGTCACCGAGCGCTACATGGGCAACAAGAAGATCGGCACCACCGGCCGCGGCATCGGGCCGTGCTACCAGGACAAGATCGCCCGCCAGGGCATCCGGGTCGCCGACGTGCTCGACCCCGAGCAGCTGACCCACAAGGTCGAGGCCGCACTCGAGCTGAAGAACCAGATCCTGGTCAAGATCTACAACCGCAAGGCGCTGGACCCGCAGCAGGTCGTCGAGTCCCTCCTGGAGCAGGCGGAGGGCTTCCGCCACCGCATCCGCGACACCCGGCGGCTGCTCAACGCCGCGCTCGAGACCGGCGAAACGGTGCTGCTGGAGGGTTCGCAGGGCACCCTGCTCGACGTCGACCACGGCACGTATCCCTATGTGACGTCGTCGAATCCGACCGCCGGCGGCGCCGCGGTCGGGTCGGGCATCGGCCCCACCCGCATCACCACCGTGCTCGGGATCCTCAAGGCCTACACCACCCGGGTGGGCTCCGGGCCGTTCCCCACCGAGCTGTTCGACGAGAACGGCGAATACCTGTCCAAGACCGGCGGCGAGTTCGGCGTCACCACCGGGCGGCGGCGCCGCTGCGGCTGGTTCGACGCCGTCGTCGCCCGCTACGCCACGCGGGTCAACGGCATCACCGACTTCTTCCTGACCAAGCTCGACGTGCTGTCCAGCCTGGAAACGGTCCCGATCTGCGTCGGTTACCGGATCGACGGCGAGCGCACCAACGACATGCCGATGACGCAGACCGACCTGCACCGCGCCGAGCCGATCTACGAGGAGCTGCCGGGCTGGTGGGAGGACATCTCGACGGCGCGCGAATTCGACGACCTGCCCGCCAAGGCGCGCGACTACGTGCTGCGGCTGGAAGAGCTTGCGGGCGCTCATGTTTCGTGCATCGGCGTCGGCCCGGGACGGGAACAGACGATCGTGCGCCGCGACGTCCTGGCGGCCCGCCCGTGACGGAGCCGGATCCCAAACAGCTCGATCCCGAATACGACCACCACGGCGGCTTTCCCGAATACGGACCGGCCAGCCCCGGCCCCGGATTCGGCCGCTTCGTCGCGGCCATGCGCGCGCTACAGGACCTCGCCGTGTCCGCCGACCCCGGCGACGATGTGTGGGACGACGCGGCCGACCGCGCCGCCGCCCTGGTGCGGCTGCTCACCCCGTTCGAGGCCGACGAGGGCAAGGCGCCGGCCGGGCGCACACCCGACCTGCCCGGCATGGGCAGCCTGTTGCTGCCGCCG
The DNA here is from genome assembly GCF_034555895.2 of Mycobacterium europaeum. Classification (NCBI taxonomy): domain Bacteria; kingdom Bacillati; phylum Actinomycetota; class Actinomycetes; order Mycobacteriales; family Mycobacteriaceae; genus Mycobacterium; species Mycobacterium europaeum. The sequence continues at coordinate 4,207,315 of NZ_CP157315.1, read as the reverse complement.
TGGACGCTGACCCGCTACGCGCCGGACGGGGTCGAGATGACCGGGCACTTCAGCCGGTTTCACGTCGGCGGAAACCACGCCGTGCACGGCGGCGTGCTGCCGCTGCTGTTCGACCACATGTTCGGCATGATTTCGCACGCCGCGGGGCGGCCGATCAGCCGGACGGCCTTCCTGCACGTGGACTACCGCAAGGTCACCCCGATCGACGCGCCGCTGGTGGTGCGCGGCCGCGTCACGAGCACCGAGGGCCGCAAGGCGTTCGTGGCCGCGGAACTGCTCGACGGCGCCGACGCGGTCCTGGCCGAGGCAAACGGGCTGATGGTGCGGCTGCTGCCGGGTCAGCCCTAGCGCGCTCGGGCCTGCCACCCGCGCCGCCGACCTATCCTTGAGCGGTGACTGACGGCCCGACCCAAGGACAAGACGACAGGACGACGGTGCTCGCCGTGCCCCCGCAAGCCCCGGCCGACCGGGCCGCCGCCGGGCCCCGGGTGGTGTTGCTGGGTGCCGGTGAGCTCAGCCGGGAACTGGCGATCGCCCTGCGGCGCCTGGGCGCTCGGGTGATCGCCGTCGACGAGCGCGCGGACGCGCCCGCGCACGGGGTGGCCGATCAGGCGCTGGTGGTCCCGATGACCGGCGCCGACGAGCTGGCCGCCGCGGTCCGGGGGCTGCGGCCCGACGTCGTCGTCACCGCCACCGACGCGGTCGCGCCCCGGGCGCTCGAGGCCCTCGAGGACGCGCACACCCAGTTGGTGCCCAGCGCCCGCGCCGTGCGGCTCACCGGCGATCGCGAGGGCCTGCGCCGGCTGGCCGCCGACGAGCTGGGGCTGCCCACGGCGCCGTTCTGGTTCGTCGGCTCCGTCGCGGAACTCGAGGCGGTGGGCGCCCACGCCGGTTACCCGCTGCTGGTGCGCCCGGCGCATGCGGCCGCCGGGCGGGGGCAGTCGGTGGCGTCGGGGCCCGACGACATCGCGCCGGCCTGGCAGCGCGCCACTTCAGGCCCGGGCGAACAGCACCGCGTGCTGGCCGAAACCGTGGTCGAGGTCGAGTTCTACGTCACCTTGCTGGCGGTCCGCAGCGACGGGCCGCACGGGCCGGTGATCGAGTTCTGCTCGCCCATCGGCCATCGCGGCGGCCATGACGACGGGCTGGAGTCGTGGCAACCGCAGAAGATGAGCCCGGCGGCGATGGACGCCGCCAAGTCGATTGCCGCGCGCATCGTCAAGGCGCTCGGCGGGCGCGGCGTGTTCGCCGTCGAGTTGATGGTCAACGGCGACGAGGTGTACTTCGCCGACGTCGCGCCCGGCCCCGCCGACAGCGTCTGGGCGACGGTGCGCAGCCAGCGGCTGTCGGCGTTCGAGCTGCAGGCCCGCGCCGTCCTGGGCCTGCCGGTGGACACCATGATGATTTCGCCGGGCGCGGCGCACCGGGTGGAGCGCGCCGACGCTCCGGCGGCCGCGCTGGTCCGGGCGCTGAGCGTGCCGGAGAGCGACCTGCGCGTCGTCGGGCGGGGGTTCCAGGCGTTGGCGACGGCCCCCGAGGTGGCGGCGGCCCGCGACCGCGCCCGTGAGGTCGCCAGCCGGCTGGCCGCGCGCGACCCCGCGCACTGAGTTATCCCCCGGCGCGGTCACCTCGTTACGATTCGGGGTCATGAGCACAGAGCGCCCGGGCCCCTACGCCGGAGACATCACGCCCCAGCAGGCATGGCAGCTGCTCAGCGACAACCCCGATGCGGTGCTGGTCGACGTGCGCACCGACGCCGAATGGCGGTTCGTCGGCGTGCCCGACCTGTCCAGCCTGGGCCGCGAGGCGGTGTTCATCGAATGGAACACCTCCGACGGCAGGCTCAACGCCAACTTCACCGACGAGCTCCGCGACCGCGTCCCCGACACCGAGGCCGATCGGCCGGTGGTCTTCCTGTGCCGCTCGGGCAACCGCTCCATCGGCGCGGCCGAGGCCGCCACCCGGGCCGGCATCACCCCGGCCTACAACGTGCTGGAAGGGTTTGAAGGGCACGCGGCCGCCGCCGGAGAGTCCGGCTGGCGCGCCATCGGATTGCCCTGGAAGCAGCTGTGAGCTCGCCGCCGGGCGACCCCGTCCGCGCGGCCAAGGCGCTGCCCGACGGCGTGAGCCCGGCCACCATCGGCGTGCGCGGCGGGCTGCTGCGGTCGCAGTTCGACGAGACCGCCGAGGCGATGTTCTTGACGTCCGGCTACGTCTACTCCTCGGCGGCCGTCGCGGAGCGCTCGTTCACCGGCGAGCTGGACCACTTCGTGTACTCGCGGTACGGCAACCCGACCGTGACCATGTTCGAGGAGCGGCTGCGCCTCATCGAGGGCGCGCCCGCGGCGTTCGCCACCGCGAGCGGGATGGCGGCGGTGTTCACCTCGCTGGGCGCGCTGCTGGCCGCCGGGGACCGGCTGGTCGCCTCGCGCAGCCTGTTCGGGTCCTGCTTCGTGGTGTGCAGCGAGATCCTGCCGCGCTGGGGTGTCGAGACCGTCTTCGTCGACGGCGACGACCTGGCGCAGTGGGAGCGGGCGCTGTCCGTCCCCACCCAGGCCGTGTTCTTCGAGACCCCGTCGAACCCGATGCAGTCCCTGGTGGACATCGCCGCGGTGGTCGAGCTCGCGCACACCGCGGGGGCAAAGGTGGTGCTGGACAACGTCTTCGCCACGCCGCTGCTGCAGCAGGGCCTCCCGCTGGGCGTCGACGTGGTGGTGTACTCGGGCACCAAGCACATCGACGGTCAGGGCCGGGTGCTGGGCGGCGCGATCCTCGGCGACAAGGAGTACATCGACGGCCCGGTGCAGAAGCTGATGCGGCACACCGGACCGGCGATGAGCGCGTTCAACGCCTGGGTATTGGTGAAAGGCCTTGAGACGCTGGCCATCCGGGTCCAGCACAGCAATTCCTCGGCGCACCGCATCGCGGAATTCTTGGAGACCCATCCCGCGGTGAGTTGGGTGCGCTACCCGTATCTGCCGTCGCACCCGCAATACGACCTGGCCAAGCGCCAGATGTCCGGCGGCGGCACGGTGATCACCTTCGCGCTGGACTGCCCGGACGACAAGGCCAAACAGCGGGCCTTCGAGGTGCTGGACAAGCTGCGGCTGATCGACATCTCCAACAACCTGGGCGACGCCAAATCCCTTGTCACACATCCCGCCACCACCACCCACCGCGCGATGGGCCCGGAGGGTCGCGCGGCGATCGGCCTCGGCGACAACGTGGTCCGCATCTCCGTCGGGCTCGAGGGCACCGACGACCTGATCGCCGACCTCGACCGGGCGCTGAGCTAGCCGGCCTGCTTCTCGGCCGCTTCGATGCGTTCGGCCGCGGCCAGCGTGCCCTCCTGCGCTTGCCGCTCCACCCAGTCGACCACCGGGCGGGCGTACATCATCTGGCTGGTGATGGCCATCTGGCCGCGGCTGCGCCCCAAAAAGGAGATGCCCCAGGCGAACATCGCGGCGATGCGGTTGCGGTGGCCGATCAGGTAGTACAGGTGCAGCAGCAGCCACGCCAGCCAGGCGATGAAACCGCCGAACTCCAGCTTGCCGACCTTCGCGACGGCGCTGTACCGCGAGATGAGGGCCATGCTGCCCTTGTCGAAGTACTTGAACGGTTTGCGGTTGGCCGGGTCGTCGTGGCCCTTCACCGCGTCCTTGATCAGCGCGCTGACGTAGTGCGCTCCCTGGATCGCGCCCTGGGCCATTCCCGGCACCCCGGGCACGGACATCAGGTCGCCGACGACGAACACGTAGGGGTGGCCCTTGACGGTGAGGTCCGGCTCGACGATCACCCGCCCGGCGCGGTCGGTCTCGGTGCCGTCGGACTGCTCGGCCAGCATCTTGCCCAGGCCGCTGGCCTGCACGCCGGCCGCCCACACCTTGCAGGCGCACTCGATGCGCCGCTCGGTGCCGTCGGAGTCCTTGACCGTGATGCCCATGTAGTCCACCGCGGTCACCATCGCGTTGAGCTGGATCTCGACGTCCATCTTCTCCAGCCGGCGTTGCGCCTTGAGGCCCAGGTTCTCGCCCATCGGCGGCAACACCGCCGGCGCCGCGTCGAGCAGGATGACCCGGCATTCGCTGGGAGTGATGGTCCGGAACGCCCCGGCCAGGGTGCGCTCGGCGAGCTGGACGATCTCGCCGGCCAGCTCGACGCCCGTCGGCCCGGCGCCCACGACGACGAACGTCAGCCGGCGCCGCCGTTCCTCGGGGTCGGTGGCGACCTCGGCGGCCTCGAACGCGCCGAGGATGCGGGCCCGCAGCTCGAGGGCGTCGTCGACGCTCTTCATGCCGGGCGCAAAGGCGGCGTACTGGTCGTTGCCGAAGTAGGACTGCTGGGCGCCGGCGGCCACGATGAGGCTGTCGAACGGCGTCACCGTCTCCATGCCCATCAGGTGCGACGTCACGGTCTTGGCGGTCAGGTCGATGTCGGTGACCTCCCCCCACAGCACCCGGACGTTCTTCTGCCGACGCAGGATCAGCCGGGTGGTCGGGGCGATGTCGCCTTCGGACAGGATGCCGGTGGCGACCTGGTACAACAACGGCTGGAACAGGTGGGTCGTGGTCTTCGAGACCAGGGTGACGTCGACGTCGGCGCGTTTCAGTGCCTTCGCGGCGTTCAGGCCACCGAACCCACTTCCGATGATGACGACGCGATGACGAGACATGCTCACCCCTTATTGGCCGTGTCGTTCTGGACGCAGAATGTATGTCCACCGTACGACTTCGACCGGGGGAACGTCACGGCGCGACCCCGATCGGCCCAAGGGTCGACAGAACCGGCTGTCGCACAGGACAATCCGGCACCAAGCCGCCACCCTGAATTATTGGCAGGTCAAGGACGGCCCGCAATTAACCGTTACCGGCGCCGTACAACCCGAAGCCGCGCATACGGTGAAGCCGAGCATCGCTGCGAGAAGAATTTTTCCGGTGAATCTTGACACGACACCACCCGTTCTGAGAGGCCAATTTCATTGGCTACCTGATTGCCCGATGGCGGAAGTGTACGTTGTGATTCCCGTTGCGCGAACGGATTTCGAAAAACGGCGCCCGCCCGCGCCGCGTCATCGTCGGCGGCCAGCGCACAGTGGACCAATTGGCCACGTGCGCAATGAGTTTCGCGCTGGGCGCTAGAACGGCCATCCGTTGGAATTGTCCTTGAATTTGTCGTTGACGGCGGTGCAGAAGTCGTCGGCGGTGCCGGCCAGCAGGACGTAGTAGGTCTCGCCGCGGCGGCTCTCGTAGGTGTTGGGGGTGCTCCAGCCGCTGTTGCAGAGCGAACTCTGCGTGCCGACCGTGGCCCTGCGCCAGTTGGTCTTGACGCAGCCCACCAGCCCGTCGACGTTGGGTGTCGCGCTCTTGGCGGCGACCACCATCACGCCTCCCCATTGCCCGTCGCTGCGCCGATAGGCGCGCGCCCCGAACCCGGCATTGTTGGTCTGGCAGGCCAGCGCCCGGCGCATGAGCGAGAAGGGCGCGGCCAGTTGCTGATTGGCGGTGCCGGCGGCCGCAGTGACGAATTGGGCCGCGTCCGACCCGTCGACCTCCTGCACGTTGGGGGTGCCGAAGCTGAACAGCTGCGCCGCGATGCCGGCGTTGCTGCCGCCGCCGATGATCGGCCCGCCGCCGGTCGACGTCATCGGGGGCAGCGCGGCGGTGGGGTCGGCGCCGGCCGGGGGCACGATGGCCGCGGCAGCCAGGGCCAACGCCGCGATGATGCCGCCGATCCGGTGCGCGGTGCCTGTCATGCCTCCCATTCCAGCACGTGCGCGTACTCGGCGCGACGGTCTTCGCGCACCAAGGAGTCCAGCACGTGGCGGGTCTGCAGCCGGATGTACTGCTCGCAGGTGTAGGCCGGCCCGAAATGCCAGTGCTTGAGCGCCCAGCCGTGGGCCAGCAGCATGATGTCGACCACGGTGAGGTCGATGTCGACGTCGCGGAAGACGCCCAGGCCGATGCCGGCCTGGATGACCGCGCGCAGCGGTGCGGCGGTGGCGATTTCGAGTTCCTTGATCCGCGCCCGGTCGGTGGGCGCCAGCGTCCGGCTCTCCCGATAGGTCAGCACCACCCCGTCGAGGTTCTCGTCCACGATCTCGATGTAGCGGCGGATGCCGGCGGCCAGCTGGTCCACCACGTCGTCGCCGGCGGCGGCCATGACCGGCGCCAGTTGGTCGCGAAACACGTCGAGGATCCGCACGATCGTGGCGAGCAGCAGGTCCTCCTTGCCGCCGAAGTAGGTGTAGATGAGGCCGACGCTGACCTTGGCCTCGGCGGCCAGGTCCTGCATGGACATCTGGTGGAAGCCGTGCGTTCCCATGACCTTGACCGCGGCGTCGAGCAGCTGGCGCCGGCGCGCGGTGGCCCGGGCCGCGCGGACCGCCTCATGTACCGGGAGCTCGCCGTAATCGAGGGCCATCAGATGCCCAGGTCCTTGGCGATGATCGTCTTCATGATTTCGTTGGTGCCGCCGTAGATGGTCTGGATGCGGGCGTCGACGAAGGCGCGCGCGACGGCGTACTCGCGCATGTAGCCGTAGCCGCCGTGCAGTTGCAGGCAGCGGTCGGCGGTCCGCACCTGCAGGTCGGTGGTCCACCACTTCAGTCGCGCGGCCCGCGCGGCCGTCAGCTCGCCGGCCAGGTGCTGGGCCAAACAGTCGTCGAGATACGTTCGGGCGACGTCGATTTCGGTCGCCACCTCGGCGAGCACGAACTGGCTGTGCTGAAACCCGCCGATGGGCGCCCCGAAGGCGGTGCGCTCGCGCACGTAGTCCAGCGTTTCAGCCAGGATGGCCTCGGCGGCGGCGACCGCCCCCACCCCCAGCGCGAGCCGCTCCTGCGGCAGGTTCTGCATCAGCTGGTAGAAGCCCCTGCCCTCCTCGCCGAGCAGGTTGGCCGCCGGCACCCGCAGGTCGGTGAAAGTCAGCTCGCTGGTGTCCTGGGCGTGCAGGCCGATCTTCTCCAGGTTGCGGCCCCGGGCGAATCCCGGGGTGTCCGCGTCGATGACCAGCAGCGACAGCCCGTGGTGCCGATCGGGTGACGTCCGCACCGCGACGACGAACAGGTCGCCGCACTGGCCGTTGGAGATGAATGTCTTGGCGCCGTTGACCACGTAGTGGTCCCCGTCCCGGACCGCCGCGGTGCGGATCCCGGCCAGGTCGCTGCCGGTGCCGGGCTCGGTCATGGCGATGCCCAGCACCGTCTCGCCGGTCACCACGCCGGGCAGCCAGCGCCGTTGCTGCTCGGGCGTGGTCAGGTCGGTGAGATAGGGCAGCACCACGTCGTTTTGCAGCGTGAACGCGATGGCCTCGGCCGCCGCTCCCGCCCGCTGCAACTCGTCGATCAGGATCGCGTTATAGCGGAAGTCGCTGACCCCGGGGCCGCCGAGGTGCTCGGGGACCGAGAAGCCGAGCAGGCCGAGCCGGCCCGCCTCGACGAACAGGGAGCGGTCCCACTGGCCTTGCCGTTCGGCCCGCTCGTGCGCCGGGACCACCACCCGCCGCACGAAGTCGCGGACCAGCACCCGGAATTGCCGGTGCTCCGACGTGTATTCCAGGCGTGCCATGTCTTTCCCCTTTACCGGAAGGCATCGCTGCCGGTGAACGCCTGGCCGAGGACCAGCTGGTGCATCTCGGGCGTGCCCTCGTAGGTGAGCACCGACTCCAGGTTGACCATGTGCCGGATCACCGGGTACTCCAGCGATATCCCATTGCCGCCCAAAATGGTTCGAGCGGTGCGGCAGATCTTGATGGCCTCCCGGGTGTTGTTCAGCTTGCCGAAGCTCACCTGCTCGGGGCGCAGCCCCACGCTGTCCTTGAGGCGGCCGAGGTGCAGCGACAGCAGTTGGCCCTTGTGCAACTCCACCGCCATGTCGACGAGCTTGGCCTGGGTCAGCTGGAACCCGGCGATCGGGCGCCCGAACTGGGTGCGCTGGGTGGCGTAGTCGAGGGCGGCCTGCCAGGCCGACCGCGCCGCGCCCATCGAACCCCAGATGATCCCGTAACGCGCCTCGGACAGACACGACAACGGTCCCCGCAGCCCTCTCGCCCCGGGCAGCATCGCGTCGGCGGGCAGCCGCACGCCGTCGAGCACCAATTCGCTGGTGATCGAGGCCCGCAGCGACAGCTTGTGGTGAATGGTGTTGGCGGAGAAGCCCGGCGTCTTGGTGGGGACGACGAAGCCGCGGATCCCGTCGTCGGTGGCGGCCCACACGACCGCGACGTCGGCGACCGAGCCGTTGGTGATCCACAGTTTGCGGCCGTCCAGCACCCAATCCGAACCGTCGCGCCGCGCACGGGTTTTCATCGCGGCGGGGTCGGATCCCACGTCCGGCTCGGTCAGCCCGAAGCAGCCCAGCAGTTCGCCGGTGGCCATGGCCGGCAGCCACTCCTGCTTCTGTTCCTCGGACCCGAAATTCCAGATCGCGAACATCGCCAGCGAGCCCTGCACCGAGACCATCGAGCGCAGGCCGGAGTCGGCGGCCTCCAGCTCGACGCAGGCCAGGCCGTAGTGCACGGCGGAGGACCCGCCGCAGCCGTAGCCCTCCAGGTGCATGCCGAGCAGCCCGAGCTGGCCGAAACCCTTGGCCAGTTCCCGGACCGGGAGGTCGCCGATCTCGAACCACTCCGCGATGTGGGGCGCGACGTGCTCGGCGCAGAACCTTCGGACGGTGTCGCGCAGCGCGCGCTCGTCGTCCGACAGGGAGGCGTCCAGGCCCAGCGGGTCGTACCGGTCGAAGGCGGGAGGTTGGTGCGTGCTCATGGGTCTCAGCCTGCCACCACCGCGCCTTCGGCCGGCCCTCAACCAGCCATCGTCAGGCCGCCGCTGACGCTGATCACCTGTCCGGTGATGAACGACGCGGCGGGCGAGGCGAAGAACAGGACGGGCGCCGCGACCTCCTCGGGCCGGGCCAGCCGGCGAAACGGGATGGCCTTGACCAGCGCCTCTTTCAGCTTCTCCGGCTGGGCGTGGAACAGCGGTGTGTCCGTCGGGCCGGGACACACGCAGTTGACCGTGATCCGGTAGCGGGCCATCTCCCGGGCCAGCGACTTGGTCAGCGCGATCACCCCGCCCTTGGCGCCCGCGTAGATGGATTCCCCGGCGCTGCCGACGCGGCCCGCATCGCTGGCCAGGTTGACCACGCGCCCGCCGCCGTGGGTTTCGATCATCCCCGGCAGGAACGCGGCGCAGACGTGCACCGGCCCCAAATAGTTGATCGCGACCACCTTCGCCGCGAATTCCGGTGTGGCATTGAGGAATTGATCGGTGCGGTCCCAGCCGGCGGCGTTGACCACGATGTCGGGGACCCCGGCCTGGGCGTGGGTGGCGTCCCGCAGGGCGTCGACCCGGGCGGGGTCGGCGACATCGACCGGCAGCGCGGTGACCAGCTCGGGGCGCTGTCCGGCGGTGGCCGCCGCGGCGGCCTCGTCCAGGTCGGCGGCGATCACCCGGTCGCCTTGTGCGGCGAACGCCAGCGCTATCGCCCTGCCGATGCCCGAACCGGCACCGGTCACGAGGGCCAGGCGCCCCGGTGAATGCGCATTCATTGCCGACGAATCTAAGTTCAGCGTGGCGGTGGGGTCAAGGCCGGCGCCCGCCCCGGTAGTCTCGCGACATGCGGCGGCTGGTGTGGCTGGGCCTGGACGTCATCGGTGTGGTGGTCTTCTGCGCGGTCGGCCGTCGCAGCCACGACGAGGGACTCAACGTCGCCGGCGTCGCCACCACCGCCTGGCCGTTTCTCACCGGAACCGTCGTCGGGTGGCTGGCGTCGCGCGCGTGGCGGCGCCCCACGGCGGTGGTGCCGACCGGGGTGGTGGTGTGGCTGTGCACCGTCGTCGTCGGCATGGTGTTGCGCAAGGTCACTTCCGCGGGCGTGGCGGCCAGCTTCGTGGTGGTGGCGGCGTCGGTCACCGCGTTGTTGTTGCTCGGCTGGCGCGCGCTCGCCGGGCTGGCCCTGCGGCGCCGGTCCGGCGTCTGACCCATGGCGGCGACGGTGGGCGTGGCGGCGACCGCGGCATTCGGTGCCGCGGCCCGGGCCGTCGCCACCAACAAGGGGCAGTTGAGCGATCCCTTCGCCGAGCCGTTGCTGCGCGCCGCCGGCGTCGACCGCCTCGTCCGGGTGGTCGACGACGACCGGTTCGCCGCGGACGACACCGCCGGCCCGCGCTTCCTGGACGTCTGCGCGGCCTGGTGCCGGTCCGTCGACGAGTTCGCCGTCGAGGCCGGGAGGGCGGGCCTGCGCCAGGTGGTGATCCTGGCGGCGGGGCTCGACACCCGGGCCTACCGGCTGTGGTGGCCGCCCGGCACGACCGTCTACGAGGTCGACCGGGCCGAGGCGCTCGACTTCAAGTCCGAGGTGCTGCGCGGGCTGGGTGCCGAGCCGACCGCGAGCCGGCGCGCCGTCGGCGTCGACCTGCACCGGGATTGGCCGGCCGCGCTGCTGCGGGTCGGTTTCGACGCCGCCGCGCCCACGGTGTGGATCGCCGAGCAGGTGCTGATCGGGTACCTGACGCCCGGCGTCCAGGACCGCGTGCTGCAGGGGGTCACCGCGATGAGCGCCGCGGGCAGCCGGTTGGCCGCCGACCACATGCCGACGTGGACGCCGTTGCAGCTGGAGGCGGAGAGGTCGTTCGTCGAGGGCTGGCACCGCCACGGGCTGGACGTCGACCTGGCCAGCCTCACCCATGCCGGGCAGTACCACTACGTCCCCGACTATCTGGCCGCCCGCGGCTGGGAGACGGTGCAGCGCAACGTCGCCGGCCTGCTCGGCGGCATGGGGCTGCCGGGCAGGCAGGGCGGCGGCACCGAGTTCGTGCCGGAATACCTCACCGCGACGCGCTCCTAGTCGCGGCGCCGGCCCCGTTTAAGTTGGTTAACGTTTAATTAACTTAAATTCGTCGGCCCGATCCGTGAACCCCGTGCGGCCTACCGTCGTAACACGCTGTGTGAGCCGCGACGAGAAGGGGTCCGAGCCCATGCTGACGCGACTGGCCCTGATCGCCATCGCCGCTCCGCGACGGGTGATCGCGGGCGCGCTCTTCGTCGCCGTCCTGGCCGCCGTCTTCGGTGTCCCGGCCGCGGCGACCCTGCCCGGCGGCGGATTTCTGGACCAGACGGCCGAATCCGCGCGCGCGGCGGCCATTCTGGGGGAGAAGTTCGGCCAGGGTGACATGGAGATGACCCTGCTGGTGAGCTCGCCGGGCGGCGTCAACGAAGGCCCCGCCCGGATGGTGGGCACGGACATCGTCGAACAACTGGCCCGGTCGCCGTTCGTGGCCCAGGTGGCATCCCCCTGGAACGCGCCGCGGCCCGGGTTGATCAGCGCCGACGGCAGGTCCGCGCTGATCGTGGCCGCGCTCAACGGCGGGGAAAGCAGCGCGCCGAAGCACGCCCGGGAACTGGCAGACCGGCTGGTGCGCGACCGCGACGGTGTGACCGTGCAGGCCGGCGGGATGGCCATGATCTACGAAGAGCTCAACCGGCAGACCGAAAATGACCTACTGCGAATGGAATTCGTCGCCATACCGTTGAGTTTCGCCGCGCTGGTATGGGTATTCGGCGGGCTGCTCGCCGCGGCGCTGCCGATCCTGGTGGGCGGCTTCGCCATCCTGGGGGCGCTCGCGGTGTTGCGTGCGGTGGCGGTGGTCGCGGACGTGTCGATCTTCGCGGTCAACGTCTCGGTGGCGCTGGCGTTGGCGTTGGGCATCGACTACACCCTGCTGATCATCAGTCGCTACCGCGACGAGCTGGCCGAGGGGCGGTGCCCCGACGACGCCCTCGCCCGCACCATGGCCACGGCCGGCCGCACCGTGCTGTTCTCCGCGATGACGGTGGCCCTAGCGCTTTCGGCGCTGGTGATCTTCCCCATGTACTTCCTCCGGTCGTTCGCCTACGCCGGGGTCGCGGTGGTGGCGTTCGCGGCGCTGGCCGCGATGGTGATCGCGCCCGCGGTGATCGTGGTGTTGGGCGACCGGCTCGACGCGCTCAACGTCTGGGATCTGGGGCGCAAGCTGTTTCGGCGCCCGGCGCCGCCGCCGGTAGCCATCGAACAGACCTTTTGGTACCGCACCGCCACGCTTGCCATGCGGCACGCGCTCCCGGTCGGCCTGGCGATCATCGCCCTCCTGCTGGCGCTGGGGGCGCCGTTCCTCGGCATCAAATGGGGTTATCCCGACGATCGGGTGCTCCCGGCGTCCTCGTCGGCGCGGGCAGTCAGCGACCGGATCCGGCAAGACTTCGGTGCCGACGCCGCGACCACGGTGCGGGTCGTCATCGCGCGCGCCGAGGGTCTGACGACGGGCGAACTCGAGGAGTACGCCGCGCGCCTGTCGCGGGTTCCCGACGTGTCGGTGGTGTCCTCGCCGACGGCAACCTTCGTCGCCGGCGAGCGCAGGGGACCGGCGTCCGCGCCGGCCGGCCTGGCGGGCGGGAGCGCCTACCTCACCGTGGCCAGCGGGGCGCCGCTGTATTCCGCGGCCTCCGAGGCCCAGCTGGACCGCCTGCACGCGGTTCCGGTGCCCGGCGACCGGCGGCCCGAGATGACCGGCATGGCCCAGATGAATCGTGATTCGGTTCAAGCGATTACGTCGCGATTGCCCTTGCTGTTCGGCTTCGTCGCGTGCGTCACGCTGGTGCTGCTCTTCGCCCTCACGGGCAGCGTGGTGCTGCCCGTCAAGGCGGTGGTGCTCAACGTGCTGTCGCTGACGACGGGGTTCGGCGCTTTGGTGTGGATCTTCCAGGACGGGCATCTGGGGGCGTTGGGCACCACCCCGACCGGCACGCTGGTCGCCAACATCCCGGTGTTGATGTTCTGCATCGCGTTCGGATTGTCGATGGACTACGAGGTTTTCCTGCTGGCCCGCATCCGGGAGTACTGGCTGGACTCGCCGCGCACGCGTTCCGACAACGACGAGAGCATCGCGTTGGGCGTCGCCCGGACGGGCCGGATCATCACGGCGGCGTCGCTGCTGATGTCGATCTCGTTCGCGGCCCTGACGTCCGCGGACGTCTCGTTCATGCGGATGTTCGGGGTCGGGCTGACGCTCGCGGTGCTGGTGGACGCCACGCTGGTGCGGGTGCTGCTCGTCCCCGCCTTCATGCACGTCTTCGGTCGCCTGAACTGGTGGGCGCCCGCACCGCTGGCCCGGCTCCGCCGACGAGCGGATGCCCGGCGGCCGGAGGCGCCGCGCGCGGCCGACGTGGTCGGGTGAGCCGGGTGGAATGTGTCGCGGCCGGAGGCGTTGGATGGTGACGTGGTGCACCCGTCCAGCGCGCCGGCCGCGGATCGCGAGCTGCGGTTCGTGTCGGCCACGCACGACGATCCGTTGGCGCGGCCGCTGCTGGCCGAGCTGGCCGACGAGTACGCGCAGCGCTACGGCGGCACGCCCACCACGCACCTGTCCTGGCTGCCCGTGCCGGCCGGCGAGTTGGCGCCCCCGGACGGCGGCCTGTTGATCGGCGTGCTGGACGGCGTGCCCGTCACCGGCGGCGCGTTCTTGCGCTACGACGCCGAGACCGCCGAGCTCAAGCGGATCTGGACCGACCGCGCCCACCGGCGCCGCGGTTACGCCCGGGCCCTGCTGGCGGCCCTCGAGGCCGAAACCGCCGCGCGCGGGTACCGGCGGCTCTACCTGATCACCGGCAACCGGCAACCCGAGGCCGAGGCGCTGTACGACGCGACGGGCTACGCCCGGGTGCCCGCCGACCCGCTGCCGTCCTGGGGCCCGTTTGTGCCGATCGCGTTCGAGAAGTGGCTGGTTGCCGACGGTCGGTGACTTCGTCGCGCCCCCAACGGCTTTGGAGGCATGTCCTTTCCGGATTTTTGATATCGCGGGCGATATCAAAAACTGGGTCTGCCCGTAGCACAGGAGTAGGGGCAGCTGTGGCCGGTGTGGCGATACTCACGGACCGGGCCCGCTCAAAATCGCCCGGCCGCTGCGCGATCGGGGCATAAGTCAGCCCGATCAAGGCCCTTCGGCTCTACGTGCCGGCGCCGGATCTGGGGATTCTGGCCTAGGAAGTCAGATCGGAGGTCGATTCGTGTCGCATGTCGGGGCTCTGCAGCAGCGGGCGCGCATACCGATGCTCATCACCGCGATACGCGATATCCAGTGGCGTCAGCGACGCTTCATCATCGCGGTCGTCGGCACCGGCATGGTATTCGCGATGACCCTCATCCTCACCGGACTGACGCTGGGCTTTCGGGTCGAGGCCAAGCGCGTCGTCGACTCGATGGGCATCGACAGCTACCTGATCCAGACGGGCGCGGTGGGTCCGTTCCTCGGGTCGACCAGGTTCCCGGAGGCGGAAGCGCAGCGGGTCGCCCGGCTCCCGGGGGTGGAATCGGCGATCCCCGTCGTTTACGGGAACACGATCATGCAAGATCGGCGCTCACCGGAAAACCTGAACGTCTACGGTGTGCCCGAGCAGGCGATGCCGCGGATAGCGGCGGGGCGGCCGCCGGCGAATCCCGGCGAGGCCGTCGTCTCGAACACGCTGGGACGATCGATCGGCGACGACGTCGAGGTGGGCCCGCAGCGGCTGCGGATCGTGGGGCTGGTCGACAAATCGACCACGCTCGCGGGTCAGCCCAACGCGTTTCTGACCGTCGCGGGAGCCCAGCGGTTGATGTTTTCCGGGCAGCCGGTGATCTCCGCGATCGGTCTGCGCGGCCAGCCCAAGCAGATACCGGACGGCTACCGTCTCGTCGATCGCCGCGCCGCGGTCGACGACATGGTGCGCCCGTTGCACGGTGCCCGCCTGGCGATGTCGTACCTGGCGATTCTGCTGTGGGCGGTGGCGGCGCAGATCGTCGGATCCTTGGTCTATCTGTCCGCGTTGGAGCGGACCCGCGACTTCGCGGTGTTCAAAGCCGTCGGTGTGGCCACGCACTCGGTGCTGGCCGGGCTCGTCCTGCAGGCGGTCCTCGTCGCGTCGGTCGCGGCGATGCTCGGCGGCCTGCTGGCGGTGCTGATCGGCCCGCTGTTCCCGATGCTGGTAGCGGTGACCGCATCGACGTTCCTGTCGTTGATGGGGACCGCGGTGGTCATCGGACTGCTGGCGAGCCTGGCGGGGCTGCGGCGCGCGGTGGCGATCGACCCGGTCCTGGCGTTCGGGGGGGCGTAGCCGTGGGGGATCTGCGCATCAAAGACCTCGTCGTCGAGTACTCGGTCGGCGGGGAGGCGCTTCGCGTCATCGACGGCCTGGACCTGCAGGTGGAGGCGGGTTCCCTGGTGATCTTGTTGGGCCCCAGTGGATGTGGGAAAACGACGCTGCTGTCGTGCATCGGCGGCATCCTCAGCCCTACCAGCGGGAGCATCCAGGTCGGTGACATCGACGTCACCACGCTCGATCGCCGCAGGCTGACCACCTACCGGCGCGACACCGTCGGCTTCGTCTTCCAATCGTTCAACCTGGTGCCAAGCCTCACGGCAGTCGAGAACGTGGCGGTGCCGTTGTGGGCGGCCGGGTGGTCGCGGCGGGCGGCGCGCGAGCGCGCCGAGAAACTGTTGACCGAATTCGGGCTGCAGGACCGCACGACGCATCGGCCCGGCGACCTCAGCGGCGGTCAACGGGAACGGGTGGCCGTGGCCCGCGCGATCGCGCTGGACCCGTCGCTGATCCTGGCCGACGAGCCCACGGCGCACCTGGACCAGGCCCAGGTGCAGGCGGTGCTGCGGTTGCTCCGGGGGTTGGCCACCGGCGAGCGCATCGTCGTGGTCGCCACCCACGACACGCGGATCCTCCCCTTCGCCGATCAGGTGGTCCGGCTGCTGCCGGACGCCGCCGCGGTCGAAGAGGAGCCCCAAACCGTCAGCCTGACAAGCGGTTCGGTGTTGTTCGAGCAGGGCAGCATGGGGGAGTTGATCTACGTCGTCGCCGATGGCGAGTTGGAAGTCGTGCACGAATCGGCGGACGGCACCGAGGAATTGATCAAGGTCGCCACCGCGGGCGAGTACGTGGGCGAGCTCGGGCCGCTGTTCCGGATGGCCCGCTCGGCGACGGTGCGGGCGCGCACCGACGCGATCGTCACCGGCTACACGGTGGAGGCGTTCCGCGGGCTGCTCGAGACCCGCACCGACAGCCGGTTCGTCGAGGAGCCCGAAGACGCTGTGCGGCAGCAATATACGGATCACCAGCAGCCATCCGACGGGGCGAAGCTGGTGGCTGGGGTCGGTGACGAAGTGCCCACCCCGAGCCCGATAGGGGGAGCAAGTTGACATCGAACGGGGAGACCGCCGATCACGCGCCGCCGATGGCGCCGACGCTGGTCGAGCAGCTGCAGCAGCGCGCCGTTCGCTATGCGGGCAAGTTGGCGTTCGCCTTCTCCCGCGACGGCGAGGAAACGGACCTCAGCCGGCTCACCTATGACGAGCTGGACGTCCGCGCGCGACGGATCGCGGCCGGCCTGCAGGCGCAGGGCGCCGCCGGCGAGCGCGTCCTGGTGCTGTGCCCGCCGGGCCTGGACTTCGTCGCCGGCTTGTTCGGTTGCCTCTACGCCGGGTCCATCGCCGTACCGGTGCATCCGCCGGTGCGCGATCACCTGGTCGCGCGCGTCGAGTCGATCGTCGCCGACGCGCAGCCGGAGTTCGCGCTGTCGAACACCGAAATGCAGGCCAGGATCCGGGACCGGGTGGACGGCCTGGCCAAGGGACGGCCACTGCGGTGGTCCGTCACCGACACCCCCGGCGACGGGGCGCGGTGGGTGCCACCGGACGTCGAGGCCGACACGATCGCCATGGTGCAGTACACCTCGGGCTCCACCGCGCTGCCGAAAGGCGTTGTGCTGTCGCACGGCAACCTGGTGCACAACCTGGAAGCCATCCGCCAGACGTGGAAGTCGGGCTTCGGCGGGGCCGCGACCGGGGTGTTCTGGCTGCCGCCCTACCACGACATGGGCCTCATCGGCGGTCTCCTGGAGACGCTGTACGTCGGGGGCACGTCCTTCCTCATGCCGCCGAGCGCGTTCATCAAGCGCCCGATGCGGTGGCTGGAGGCGATGTCCCGGCACCGCGCCACGATCACCGCCGCCCCCAACTTCGCCTACGACATCTGCGTCGAACTCAGTACGCCCGAGCAGCGCGCGGCGCTCGACCTGTCCAGCTGGTCGACCGCCATGTGCGGCGCGGAACCGGTGCGCACCACCACCCTGGAGGGTTTCGCGGAAGCCTTCGCCCCGGCCGGATTTCGGCCGGCGGCGTTTTATCCGGTGTACGGCCTGGCGGAGGCCACGCTGTTGGTCTCCGGCGGCTCCGACTCCCCGGAACCGGTGGTTCGGCACCTCGACCGCGCCGCGTTGCGCGAGCGGCGGGTCGTTGAGGCGGCGCCGGAAAGCCCAAGCGCCACAACGCTCGTCGGATGCGGCCAGCCCCAGGGCGGCCAGCAGGTGATCATCGTCGACCCGGAAGCCCGGCGGCAGTGCGGGGCCGACGAGGTCGGCGAGATCTGGATCGCCGGCCCGAGCGTCGCACACGGCTACTGGCGGAGCCCCGAACAGACCGAAGCGGCATTCGCCGCGTACCTGGCCGACACCGGGGCAGGCCCGTTCCTGCGCACCGGGGACCTGGGTTTCTATGGGTCGGGCGAACTCTTCGTCACCGGACGCCGCAAGGACCTGATCATCATCCGCGGCAGCAACCATTACCCCGAGGACATCGAGCTCACCGTGCAGGCCTGTCACCCGGCGCTGCTGCGCGGGCGGGGCGCGGTCTTCTCGATCGCGCCCCGGCCGGATGCCGTCGAGCAACTCGTCGTCGTGCAGGAGGTGAACAACCCCGAGGCCGGCGAAGCCGAACTCGACGAGATCGTGGACACCATCCGGGCCGCGATCACCGAACACCACGAGATCCGGGCGGACGCCGTCGTCCTGGTGAAGCCGATGCGGATTCCCACCACCTCCAGCGGCAAAATCCAGCGCTCCGCCTGCCGCGAGCAGTTCCTCGACGGCCGCCTCGACGCGGTCGCCGAATGGCGCGCCCCGCTGCCCGACGGCGCTCCGGTCACCGTCCCGTCCGAAAACCACGGGCGCAGCGCCGCGGAGATCGCGGACTGGTTCGCCGCCCAACTCTCGGGTGAATTCGGCGTCCCGGCAAGCGATATCGACCCGTCCCGCCCGTTCGCCTACTACGGCCTGGATTCCGTCCGTGCCATCCGGCTGACCGCGGCACTGGAATCCTGGCTGGGGCGCGAACTCTCGCCCACGCTCGCCTACGAATACCCCTCGATCGAACTGCTCTCCCGGCACCTGGCCGACGAGGCCCCCGCGCACGACCGCGCCGCCGCCCCGGCCGGGGACGGCGAGGGTGCGCGCTCCGCCGACGAGCCGATCGCCATCATCGGCATCGGCTGCCGGTTTCCGGGCGCCGACGGGCCCGAAGGCTTCTGGCGGCTGCTGTCCGGCGGCGTGGAGGCGATCAGCGAGATCCCGCCGGACCGCTGGGACGCCGACGCCTTCTACAACCCGGATCCGTCCGTGCCGGGCACCTCGGTCACCCGGCGGGCCGGTTTCGTGCCGGGCATCGACCAGTTCGACTTCCCGTTCTTCGGCATCTCGCCGCGGGAATCGGCGCAGATGGACCCCCAGCAGCGCCTCGTCCTCGAAACCGCCTGGGAGGCTTTGGAAGACGCCGGGCAGGTGCCCGAGCGGCTCGCCGGCAGCGACACCGGCGTCTTCGTCGGCATCTCCACCACCGACTACGCGAACCTGCGGGCCGGCCAGCTGCAGCTCGTCGACGCCTACACCGGCACCGGAAACGCGTTGAGCATCGCCGCCAACCGGCTGTCCTACTTCTACGACTTCCACGGGCCGAGCATGGCGATCGACACCGCCTGCTCGTCGTCGTTGGTCGCCGTGCACCTGGCGTGCCGCAGCCTGCGCGACGGTGAGTGCTCGCTGGCCCTGGCCGGCGGGGTCAACGTCATCCTGTCGCCGGCGCTGATGATCAACTTCACCAAGGCCAGGTTGATGGCGCCGGACGGGCACGCCAAGACGTTCGACGCCGGCGCCGACGGCTACGTGCGGGGTGAGGGCGCCGGGGTCGTCGTCCTCAAGCCGCTCAGCCGCGCGCTGGCCGACAACGACCCGATCTATGCGGTGATCCGCGGGACCGCCGTCAACCAGGACGGCCGGACCAACGGGTTGATCGCACCCAGCCGGCAATCGCAGGAGGCCGTGCTGGCCGCGGCCTACCGCCGCGCCGGTCTTTCCCCCGGGAGCGCCCAATACGTGGAAGCGCACGGCACCGGCACGTTCCTCGGCGACGCGATCGAGGCGAACGCGCTGGGCACCGTGCTGGCGCACGGCCGTCCGCCGGGCAGCTCGTGCCTGATCGGCTCGGTCAAGACCAACATCGGCCACCTGGAGGCGGCGGCCGGGGTGGCCGGGCTGATCAAGGTGGCGCTGGCCTTGCAGCACAGGGCGATTCCGCCGAGTTTGAACTTCACCGATCCCAACCCCGAGATCCCCTTCGACAGCCTGCCGCTGCGGGTGGCGCAAACCCTGACCGCGTGGCCGGAGCACGGCGGGCGGGCGGTCGCGGGCGTCAGCTCGTTCGGCATGGGCGGCACCAACGCGCACGCCGTGCTCACCGAGGCCCCGCAGGTGCGGGCCGCCGTGCCCGAGCGCGGCACGGCGCCGGACCGGGTCACGTTGCTGCCGCTGTCCGCGCGGGCGCCCGAGGCCCTGGCCGCACTGGCCGAGCGGTACGAGTCGGCGCTGGCGTCCGGGGTGGGGCTAGAGGACCTGTGCTACACGGCCGGGGCCCGCCGCGGCCACCTCGAGCAGCGGTTGTCCGTGGTGGCGGACTCCGCCGCCGCGATGTCGGAGTCCCTGGCCGCCTACCGGCACGGCCAGTCGCGGCCCGGGCTCGCCGCCGGACAGGTCCGGCCCGGGCAGCGGCCGGCCGTGGTCTTCGTGTTCCCCGGCCAGGGCTCGCAGTGGACCGGCATGGGGCGCCGACTGCAGGACGAGGAGCCGGTGTTCCGCGACGCCCTGGCGGCGTGCGACCGCGCGCTGGAGCCCTGCCTGGGCAGCTCCGTGCTGCAGGCGCTGGCCGACGAGGACGAACTCACCGACATCGGCCTGATCCAGCCCACGATCTTCGCCATCCAGGTGGCGCTGGCCGCGCTGTGGCGCTCGTGGGGCGTCGAGCCCGCCGCGGTGGTCGGGCACAGCATGGGCGAGGTCGCGGCGGCGCATGTCGCCGGCGCGCTGAGCCTCGAGGACGCCGCCCGGGTGATCTGCACCCGCGCCCTGATGCTGCGCACCGTGCGTGGCCGCGGAAACATGATGGCGGCCGAGCTCAGCCTCCCCGAAGCGCAGGAACTCATCGCCGGCCGGGAGGCACAGGTCTCGATCGCGTCCAGCAACAGCCACCGCTCCACGGTGCTGTCCGGGGATCGAGAGGTCCTGGCCGAGCTGATGGCGGTGCTGCAGCAGCGGGACCGGTTCTGCCGGTGGGTCGACGTCGATGTGGCCGCCCACAGCCCGCAGATGGACGCGTTGGTGCCGGCGCTGCGCGCCGGGCTGGCCGGACTGCGGCCAACCGCGCCGGCGGTCCCCCTCTACTCCACGGTGACCGGGGAACTGCTGACCGACCGCCTGACCGACGCCGACTACTGGGCGCAGAACCTGCGTTCGCCGGTGCACTTCTCGCCCGTGCTGCGCACGCTGCTGGACGCCGGGCATGACGCCGTTGTCGAGATCAGCCCGCACCCGGTCCTGCTGACCTCCATCCGCGAGGACGCGCTGGACGTGGGGCGCGGCTGCACCGCGCTGCCGTCGATGCGCCGCGACGACGGGGGACGGGCGACCGCGCTGGCGTCGCTCGGCACGCTGTACACCCTCGGCCAACCGGTCGCCTGGGAGCGGCTGTACCCCGCGGGCAGCCACTGCGTGGCGGCACCGACCTACCCGTGGCAGCGCGTCCACTCGTGGCTGGACGGCGGAACGGTCAGCGCGCCGCCGCGCGGCGCCGGCCCGCCGCAGCGGCCGGCGGGTCTGCGCGACCGCATGTACCACGTGCGGTGGCAGCCCGCCGCCGGCGCGCCGGAGCACAACGGGGAGAGCCGGCCGGCCGAACCGGGAAGCTGGCTCATCCTCGACGACGGCGGCGTGGCCGCGCAGGCCCTCCGGGACCACCTCGAATCCCTTTCCCAGACATGCGTTCTGGTCGAGGCCGGCCGGGGCTTCGAGCGGCTGGCACCCGACCGTTATCGGGTCGACCCGGCGCGGCCCGAACACTTCGACCAGCTGCTCGCCGACGCGTTCACCGACCGGCGGCCGCCGTGCCGCGGCGTGGTGCACCTGTGGGACCTGCTGGCCGCACCGCCGGCCGACACCACGCTCGAGTCGCTGGAGTCCGCGACCACGCTGGGCCCGGTGAGCGTGCTGCACCTCGTGCAGGCGCTGGCCCACGCGGATTGGTCGCCCTCGCCGCGGCTGTGGCTGGTGACCCGCGGGGCACAGGTGACACAGACCGGCACCGAGCCCGTGTCGATCGCCCAGGCGCCGGTGTGGGGTATGGCCCGCACCATCGAACACGAGCATCCGGAACTGCGGTGCACGTGTGTCGACCTGTCCGCGGGTGGCGGCCCGGACGACGCCGCACGAGAGGCCCAGGCCCTGTCCCGGGAGGTGTGGGCCGACCACCGCGACGGCGCCGTGGCGCTGCGGGGCGCCAACCGCTACGTCGAGCGGCTCACCCGCTACGACGCACCCGAGCAGGTCGCGACCCCCGAATTCGGGGACGACGGCACCTATCTCGTCACCGGCGGGCTCGGCGCGCTCGGCCTCGTGGTGGCCCGATGGCTGGCCGAACGCGGCGCCCGGCATCTGGTCGTGATGGGCCGTGGCGAGCCCACGGCGCCGGCGCAGGAGGCGCTGGACGCGCTGCGAGCCGGCGGCACCGAGGTGACCGTCGCGCACGGCGACGTCGCCAAAGCCGACCAGGTCGCGGCCGTCCTCGAGTCGATCCGCACGACCATGCCACCGCTGCGCGGCGTGGTCCATGCGGCCGGGACCACCGACGACGCCATCCTGCAATGCCTCGACGAGCCGAAGCTGCGAAAGGTGTTGGCGCCCAAGGTTCAGGGCGCCTGGAACCTGCACGAGCAGACCAAGGACGCGAAACTCGACTTCTTCGTGCTGTTTTCGTCGGCCGCCTCGCTGCTCGGCCCGCCCGGGGCGGCGAACTACGCGGCGGCGAACGCTTTCCTGGACGCGCTGGCGTGGCACCGCCGCGCCGAAGGCCGGCCCGCGCTGAGCGTCGACTGGGGTCCGTGGGCGCAGCTCGGCTTCTTCACCCGGACCGAACTGCAAAGCTACTTCGCCCAATACGGCGTCGAGGCCATGTCCGCGACCGACAACCTACGGGCGCTGTCGTCCTTGCTGGCGGACTCGGCCACCCAGGCCGTGGTCCTCGACATCGACTGGGCGCGTTGGGAAACCGACCTGCGGCCGCCGCTGCTGGCGGAGCTGGGCGTCGCGCGCCCGGACGAGAAGCCGCGCGACGGGGATGCGCCCGGGCCCGGAAGCGGCCTGCGCGACGCGCTGCGGGAAGCCGCGCCGGAGCAGCGCCGGCGGCTGCTCGAGTCCTACCTGTGCGAACTCGCCGCCGGCAAACTCGGCCTGTCCCCGTCGACCCTCGACATTCAGGCCCCGCTGGGCAGCCTCGGCGTCGACTCCCTCATCACGCTGGAGCTGCGCATGCAGGTCGAACGCGATCTGGGCGTCGTCGTGCCGGTCTCCCGGCTGATGAAGGGGCCCAGCGTGGTCGACCTCGCCGGCTGGCTCGCCGAGCAGGTCGCGGCAGGCGCACCGCAACCCGACGCGGCGCCGCCGGCGCCGACCGCCCCACGGCAAGCGTCCCCGCAGCAGGCCGGCGGCACACCCGCGCGCGGTGTGGACCTGCTGGCCCGCCTGCCCGAGCTGTCCGACGAAGCCGTCGACGAACTGCTCCAACAGGTCCTGGCCGAAAGGGGAGCCGAGCAATGACGGATAAGTCGATCGACATCTCCGGCCTGTCTCCTGAGAAGAAGCGGGCGCTGCTGTCCCAGTTGCTCATGCAGGAGGCGGAGGAGTCGGCCTCGGTCTATCCGCTGTCGTACGGGCAGCGGTCCATGTGGTTCATCCACAAACTCGCACCGGCCAGCGCCGCGTACACCATCACCTACGCCGGCCGGATCGCCGGCCCGCTGGACGTGCCGGCCCTGACCAGCGCGGCCCAGGCACTCGTCGACCGGCACCCGATGCTGCGGACCACGTATGCCGAACGCGACGGGCAGCCGGTGCAGCTGGTTCATCCGCACTGGCCGGTGCGGATCGCCCGCCACCACGTCGGCGCCGGCGAGGCCGAGCTCGACGACTGGATCCGCCGGGAGGCCGATCGGCCCTTCGACCTGTACACCGGGCCGGTCTTCCGGTTCACCCTGCTCGAGCGCACCCCCGAGGAGCACGTGCTGCTGCTGGGTCTGCACCACATCGCCGTCGACTTCTGGTCCATCGACATCATCCTCGACGAGCTGCGCCTGCTGTACGCCGCCGAGCACGGCGCGACCCCGCCCCCGCCGCCGGCGGAAAGCTTCGTCGACTACGCCGACCGGCAGGCCCGGATGCTGGCCGGCGCGGACGGCGAACGCCTCTGGGAGTACTGGCGCGACCAGCTCGCCGGCGAGCTGCCGGTTCTCGAGCTGCCCACCGACCGGCCGCGACCGGGCGTGCAGACCTATGCGGGCACCGTGCACCGGTTCACCGTCGACGACACGGTGACGGCCGGGATCAAGCAGCTGGGCCGCAGCATGGGTGCGACGCCCTACATGACGCTGTTGGCGGCCTACGCCGCGTTGCTGCACCGCTACAGCGGCCAGGGCGAGGTGGTCGTGGGCTCGCCGTTCGCGTGCCGCGACCGGGTCGCGGTGGAGGGTCTGGTCGGCTACCTCACCAATCCGGTGGCCCTGCGCGCCGACCTGCACGACGACCCGACGTTCAGGTCGCTGCTCGGCCGCGTCAAGGACACCGTGCAGGGCGCCCTGGAACACCAGGACTACCCGTTCGCGCTGCTGGTCGAGCGGCTCCGACCGGTGCGCGACCCGGGCCGCACGCCGCTGTTCTCAGTCTCCTTCGCCTGGGAACAAACGCGCCGCTTCTCCGACGAGCCCGGCGCGGCACCGGGCGGGCTGCCGCTGCAGACCCTGCACGTCGGGCAGGGCGGCGCGCCGTTCGACCTGATGATGGAGATCGGCGAACACGGCGGGAAGCTGTCGGGCGTCCTGCAATACAACACCGACCTCTTCGACGGCACCACGATCGAGCGGATGGCCGGGCACTTCGCCACGCTGCTGCGCGGTGCGGTCGCCGATCCCGACCGGCCGGTCTCGCGGCTACCGCTGCTCACCGAGGCGGAAGACCGCCGGCGGGCCGCCTGGAACCGGACCGAGGTCGCCTACGACGGCCCGGCCTGCCTGCACGAGATGGTGGCGGCGACGGTCGCGCGCGTCCCGGACGCCGTCGCGGTGACGTGTGACGACCGCGAGCTGACCTATGCCGAACTCGACCGCCGGGCCGAGGAACTCGCGCGGCGGCTGCGGCGGCTCGGGGTGGGGCCCGAGGTGATCGTGCCGGTCCTGCTGGACCGCTCGGAAGACCTGGTGGTGGCGCTGCTGGGCGTCCTCAAGGCGGGTGGCGCCTTCCTGCCGCTGGACTCGGCGCAGCCCGCGCAGCGCATGGCCGTGATGCTGGCCGACGTGCCGGACGCGCCGGTCTGCGTCACCCACCAGGACAAGCTGGTGCACCTGCCGCCCGAGTTCACCGGCCACCGGCTCTGCCTGGACGTGCCGCCGGACCCCTCGGACGAGGGTCCGGCCGTACCCGTCGCGGCCGGCGCGACCTCGCTGAACCTCGCCTACGTCATCCACACCTCGGGGTCCACCGGGAAGCCCAAGGGCACGCTGAACACCCACGCCGGGATCCGCAACCGGCTGCTGTGGATGCAAGACGCCTACCGGCTGACCGGCGACGACCGCGTGCTGCACAAGACCCCGGTGAGCTTCGACCCGTCGGTCTGGGAGATCTTCTGGCCGTTGATCGTCGGCGCCCGGGTGGTGATGGCCAAACCGGAGGGCCACAAGGACGCCGCGTACCTGGTCGCGACCATCGTCGAGCGGGGCATCACCACAATGCATTTCGTGCCGTCGATGCTGCGCCGCTTCCTCGCCGAGCCCGGCGTGGCCGCCTGCACCTCGCTGCGCCGGGTGTTCTGCAGCGGCGAGGCGCTGCCGTATGACCTGCGCGACCACTTCCTGACCGCGCTGCGCGCCGAGCTCTACAACCTCTACGGGCCCACCGAGGCGGCGATCGACGTCACCGGATTCCACTGCCGCCGTGGCGAATCCGGGACCGTGGTGCCGATCGGCCGCCCGATCGCCAACATCCGCGCGCACATCCTGGACGCGCATCTGCAGCCGGTGCCCGTCGGTGTGCCCGGCGAGCTGTTCATCGGCGGTGTCGGCCTGGGCCGCGGCTACCTCAACCGGCCGGACCTGACCGCCGCCATCTTCGTCGCCGACCCGTTCGGCGGTGACCGGCTCTACCGCACCGGAGACCGGGCCAGGTACCTGCCCGACGGCAACATCGACTACCTCGGCCGCCTGGACTTCCAGGTCAAGATCCGCGGCTTCCGGATCGAGCCCGGCGAGGTGGAGGCCGCGCTGGCGCAACACCCCGCGGTGGCCGAGAACGCGGTGGTGACCAGAACCGACAGCCGCGGGAACACCATCCTGGTCGCCCACATCGTGGCGGCAGGGGGCGCCGCACCCTCGACGACCGAGCTGCGCCGCTTCCTGCTCGAGCTGCTTCCCGCCGCCATGGTGCCGGCCGTCTTCGAGATGACCGACACGCTGCCGCTCACCACGAGCGGAAAGGTGGACCGCCGCGCCCTGATGGCCGCCGGCACCGCCGTCGGGCCGCAGGAGTCGGCATTCATCGCTCCGCGCACACCGACCGAACGGGTGCTCGCCGAGATCTGGTGTGCGGTACTGGGTTTGGACCGGGTCGGCGTCAACGACGACTTCTTCGCGCTCGGCGGCGCCTCGACCCAGAGCCTCGAGGTCGCGATGCGGGCGAACGCGGCCGGCCTGCCGCTGCGCCCCGAGTCCATGTTCGTCTACGGCACCATCGCCGAGCTCGCCGCCGAGTACGGCCCGCTCCCCGGCGACGGCACGCAGCTGGCGCCGGCCCCACCCGACGAGAAGCGCAACACGGTGATCGAAAGCCTCGGCGTGTACCTGCCGGCGCGGACGGTGTCGACCGCGACGGTGATGGCGGAGTGCGCCAACGAGATTCGCATACCCCTGGAACGTCTCACCGGCATCAGAAACCGCCGGGTGGTCGGCGAGGACGAGTTCTCGATCGACCTGGCCAGGAAGGCCGCGGACGACTGCCTGTCCCGCTCGAGCTATCGCCGCGAGGAGATCGACCTGGTGATCGCGTGCAACATCTCCCGTCGCGACGGGATGGGGCACCGGTTCACCTTCGAGCCCAGCACGGCGTCGCGGCTGCGAGACCAATGCGGGTTGGACAATGCGCTGGCCTTCGACATCGGCAACGCGTGCGCCGGCATGTTCACCGGCATCACGGTGGCCGACGCCTTCCTGCAGACCGGGCTGGTGCGAAACGCATTGGTGGTCAGCGGCGAATACATCAGCCACCTGACCGAGACCGCGCAGCAGGAGATCGAGGGTCCGATGGACCCGCGGCTGGCCTGCCTGACCCTCGGTGACGCGGGTGCGGCCGTGGTCCTCGAGCGCGGCCCCAACGGCCGGGTCGGCTTCCACGACATCGACATGGCCACCCTGAGCAACTACAGCAAGCTGTGCATCGCCAAGGCGACCGACGGCCCGCACGGGGGCGCCATCATGCTCACCGACTCCGTCACGCAGACCGCCATCGCGGTCAAGCACGCGGTGCCCTACGTCGCCGCGGTCATGCAGCGGCACGGCTGGCGGCCGGAGACCACCGACCACCTGGTGATGCACCAGACCTCGGAGGCGTCCCTCAACGACGCGGTCGTCGCCGTCAACGGGATGTTCGGACCGGGCGCGGCCAGCCGGGACAACACCATCTACAACGTCGCCGAGCGGGGAAACACCGCGACCACAACGCATTTCGTGGCGCTCGACGACCACATCCGCAGCGGCCGGATCAAGTCCGGGGACAACGTGGTGTTCTCCATCACCGGCTCGGGCCAGACGGTCGGCGCCGCGCTGTACACCTTCGACGACCTGCCCGACCGGATGCGCCGGGGCGCCGGCGACCCACGCGGCCGCGGTGCGC
This sequence comes from Mycobacterium europaeum, assembly GCF_034555895.2. Lineage (NCBI taxonomy): Bacteria > Bacillati > Actinomycetota > Actinomycetes > Mycobacteriales > Mycobacteriaceae > Mycobacterium > Mycobacterium europaeum. The sequence goes on along the minus strand of NZ_CP157315.1, from coordinate 4,179,989 downwards.
GGGGCGACGGCTACCGGCACGAGGCGCCGGCGACGCCGCGCGTGCGCATCGACAGCGTGGGCATCGCTCCCGCTGGGCAATCGGCGCATCCGAGTTCGATCCGGCTCGCGGCGCAGGCGGCGGCGGACTGCCTCGACCGCAGCGGTCTCGACCGGAGCGCGCTGGATCTGATCATCCACACCGGCGTCTACCGCGACGACTTCCTCAGCGAACCGGCGATTGCCGCGCTGGTCGCCGGCGAACTCGGGGTCAACGGCGAGGTGCAGTCCCCGGACGGCCCCAAGACCCTCGCCTTCGACGTCGTCAACGGCGCGGTCGGCTTCCTCAACGCCTGCCAGGTCGCCGCCGCCATGATGGCGGCGGGAAAGGCCGAACACGCGATGGTGGTCGCCTCGGAGATCGAAAACAACGCCCCCGGCAGCGGCCATCCGCGCAACGGGTTCAGCCAGACGGGCTCGGCGGTGCTGCTGAGCCCGAGCCGGGGCGCGGAAGGCTTCGGCCGGTTCGTCTTTCAGTATCACCCCGAGCACGGCGGGGCCCTGGCCACCTACACGCAGCCACAGGACGGCCGGACCCGGCTGCACATCGACCGGGACCCCAACCTCGAGGCCATCTATCTGAGCTGTCTGCCCGCCGCGGCCAAGGAACTCCTGACGGTCGAGGGGCTCGACCCCTCGGACGTCGCGGTCGTGTTCCCGCCGTATCTGTCCCCGTCGGCGCTCGACGAACTGGCCGCCCAGACCGGCATCGCGAGGTCGCGGTTCGTCGACCTCGGCTCCGACGGGGAACTCGACCCGTTCACCTCGGCCCTGCCCTACGGGCTGCAGCGGGCCAGGAGCAGCGGGCTGGTGCACCCGGGCGACGTCGCGCTGATCCTCGCCGCCGGCTCGGGCGTCCAGGTCGGCTGCGCCACCTACCGGTTCTGATTCCCGGCCGGCGGGTCAGGCGTCTTTTGGGGACCGGATCATGCCGCGGGCGCGAAACCAGCTGACGGCGTTGCGGATCGCGGGCTCGATCGGGGCCAGCACGTAGCCCAGTTCCCGCACCGCCTTGTCGCTGCGGTACCGGTAACGGTCGGTGTAGGCGTATCCGACCGACATCGAGTTCACCGTGGTTTCCCGGCCGGTGACGGCCTCGATCAGGTCGCCGGCCTTGCCCCCGAGCCAGGCGACCGGGTAGGGCAGCTGTCGGCGCGGCGGGTCGACGCCGACGACGCGTGCCACCCGCTCGATGTAGTCGCGATACGTCAGCTCCTGGCCGCCCAGGATGTAGCGCTCACCGCGTTTGCCGCGCAGCCAGGCGGCGATCATCCCGCGCGCCACCTCGCCGACGTCGGCGAAATTGTTGTATCCCGGTGTCCAGTAAGGGATTTTGCGGTTCGCGATCTCGATGATCAGGCGGCCGGAGCTGGGCCTGGCGTCGCGCGGGCCGACCAGGTAGGTGGGGTTGACGATGACCGCATCCAGGTCGTCGCACGCCGCGCGCACCAGGAGTTCGCCGCGCCGTTTGGTGACCGGATAGGCCCCCGCCAGCCCAGCCTGCTCCCATCCCCACGGGGTCTGCTCGTCGGCGGGTGAGCCGTCGGAGGTGGGTCCGATCGTGTTCGCCGTCGAGGTGTGCACGAGCCGTGGGGTGCCGACGGCGATCGCGGCTTCGACCACGGCCCGCGTCGCGTCGACGTTGACGGCCGAAACGGCGGGCGTGACCGTTCGCCTGGTCGAAACGCATGCGGCGCAATGAAATACGACGTCAGCGCCGGCGAACACGTCGCGGAGTTCGGCGGCCGAACCGAGGTCGGCGGGAACCCACGTGACCGGGAGGTCGGACAGCGAACCGGTATCGGTGCTCGCGCGTCGCGTCGCGGTGACGGTGTGGCCCCCCGCGATCAGCTCGGCGGCCAGGTTGGCTCCCAGCAGCCCGCTTGCTCCGGTGATCACGGCGTGCGACATCGCTTCGGGGCTCCGGTTCAGGCCGGGGCGCGGTACCGCGCGGCCGGCGGCTGGCGGTGGGCCCAGGGTCGCGCCGATTCCAGTTGCGCGGCAAGCGAAACGAGGGTGGATCCGTCGTGGGGGCGGCCCACCAGATGGACGGCTTCGGGCAGGCCGTCGGGCGAGATCCCGGCCGGAATCGACATGGCGGGTTGCCCGGTGAAGTTCTGCGGCGGGGTGAACGGCATGAACGCCAAGGTCCGTGCCAGGGCGCGGCCGGGTCCCAGCCCCTCGAGGTGCCCGACCGGCACCGGCGGCTTGCCCAGCACGGGTGTCATCAGCACGTCGCAGCCGGCGATGGGCCGCAGCCCGCGCTCGCTCAGCCGGTCGCGCGCCGCGAGCGCGCGGCGAGCCAGCCAGTCGGGAACCAGCCGGGCGGTGCGACCCTCCGCGCGGATCCTGCGCTCCAGCAGCTCCGGTGTGGGCAGCCGGTCGATTTCGTGGGCGAGGCCGTTCATCATCAGCGCGAACACCGAGAGGACCGCGGCCGGCGGGTAGCGCGGGTCGAGCTCGACGACCTCGTGGCCGAGCGAGCGCAGCAACTCGGCGGTCTCGAGCACCGGTCGGCGCACCTCCTCGCTGACCGGCACGGGCACCACCGGCTTGAACGACATGGCGATCCGCAGCCGGCGCGGCGCGCGCGAGACGGCGTCGGTCAGCGGCGGCACCGGCGGCGGGAAGGGGATCTCGTCGTCGGGCTCCGGGCCGGTCATCGCGTCGTGCAGCAGCGCCGCGTCGGCCACGCTGCGGGCCAGCGTCCCGACGTGATGCAGCCCGTGGAAGCGGTAGGCCCGCTCGGGCGACTGCTTGGTGCTGATCCATCCGCGCTGGCCCTTGAGGCCCACCAGTCCGCAGCAGGCGGCCGGGATGCGGATCGACCCGCCCCCGTCGGTGCCCAGGGCCCCGGGCACCAGGCCGGCCGCCACCGCGGCCGCCGAACCGCCGCTGGAACCTCCCGTTGTCCGGTGCGGGTGCCACGGGTTGCGGGTCACCCCCCACGTCGGCGATTCGCACATGGGGTAGGCGCCGAACTCGGGCAGGTGCGTCTTGCCGACGATCACCGCCCCGGCGGCCCGCAGCCGCCGCACGGCGGCGCTGTCGGTGCTCGCCGGGCCCGTGTCAATCCCGGTGCCGCACATCGACGAAACGCCCGCGACGTCGGTGTCGTCCTTGACGGCGATCGGGACGCCGGCCAGCGGCAGCGTCTCCCCGGCGGCCAGTCGGCGTTCGACGTGCGCCGCCTCCGCCATCGCCCGATCGGCCAGCACCACCCGAAACGCGTTCAGCACCGGGTCCAGCCGCGCGATCCGCTCCAGGTGCAGCGCCACCAGCTCCCGCGGCGAAACCTCACGATCGCGCACCAACCGCGCCTGCAGCGAAACCCCGGCAAAGATCAGGTCATGCTCGTCCACGGTGGTCATCCGTGCCCTTTCGCGCCCACCCCCAGCCGAGTGTAGGCGCACCTTCCTCAGGCGCCGGCCAGCGCGAGCGCCGCGGCCGTCGCCTCCCGGATCGGGCCCCGCCACACGTCGCCGTGCCCCGGCAGCAGGACCTCGGTGTCCAGCAGCGCCAGCGCGGACAGGGTGCGCAGGCAATCCTGTTGGCTGTAGCTGAAAATCGCCGGCAGCAGCTGCGGCCCGCGGTGCCGCAACAGGGGATGGCCGGTGATCAGCGCGTCGCCGCTGACCAGCACGCCGTCGACCAGGTACGAGCAGTGCCCGTTGGTGTGGCCGGGACTGAAAACGGGGCGGGGTTGACCGGGCAGGCCGGCGGCCGCCTCGGCGGTCAGCGGCTGCGCGGTGGGGATGCCGTCGCGGATCAGGCCGCCGCTGCGGACCACGTGGGCGGTCCACCGCGCCCAGCGCGGGCGCCAAATCCGCAGTGCCACATCGATGGTCGACACCTGCTCCAGGTACTCCCGCTTGGCGTGGCCCACCTCGTCGGCGTGGCAGTACACCGGCACGCCGTGCTCGCGGGCGAACCAGATCGCCGATCCCAGGTGGTCGATGTGGGCGTGGGTCAACAGGACGGCGCGCACGTCGGCCACGCCGTAGCCCAGCTTGGCCAGCGAGGCCAGCACGTCCTCGCGGTCCCCGGGATAGCCGGCGTCGATCAGCATGACGCCGGCGCCGTCGGCGACCAGCGTCCAGTTCACCGCGTGCCCCTGAGCGAGGTACACGGTGTCGGTGACCTGAACTAGCTGCGCCATGCCCATCAGCGTAGGAGTAGAAATGACCCGTGGCTGAACTGAAACTTGGGTACAAGGCATCCGCGGAACAATTCGCACCGCGTGAACTCGTCGAACTCGCCGTCGCCGCCGAAGGTCACGGCATGGACAGCGCGACCGTCAGCGACCACTTCCAGCCGTGGCGGCACGAGGGCGGGCACGCGCCGTTCTCGCTGGCGTGGATGACCGCCGTCGGCGAACGCACCGAGCGGATCGTGCTGGGCACCTCGGTGCTCACGCCGACCTTCCGCTACAACCCCGCGGTCGTCGCGCAGGCCTTCGCCACCATGGCCTGCCTGTACCCGGACCGGATCTTCCTCGGTGTGGGCACCGGCGAGGCGCTCAACGAGATCGCCACCGGATACGAGGGCGAGTGGCCGGAGTTCAAGGAGCGGTTCGCCCGGCTGCGCGAATCGGTCCGGCTGATGCGCGAGCTGTGGCGCGGCGACCGCGTCGACTTCGACGGCGAGTACTACCGGCTCAAGGGCGCCTCGATCTACGACGTGCCCCAGGGCGGTGTGCCCATCTACATCGCCGCGGGCGGCCCGGCGGTGGCCAAGTACGCCGGGCGGGCCGGGGACGGCTTCATCTGCACCTCCGGCAAGGGCGAGGAGCTGTACCAGGACAAGCTGATGCCGGCGGTGCAAGAGGGCGCGGCGGCCGCCGAGCGCAATGTCGACGACGTCGACAAGATGATCGAGATCAAGATCTCCTACGACCCGGACCCCGAGCTGGCGCTGGAGAACACCCGGTTCTGGGCGCCGCTGTCGCTGACCGCAGAGCAGAAGCACAGCATCGACGATCCGATCGAGATGGAGAAGGCCGCCGACGCGTTGCCGATCGAGCAGGTCGCCAAGCGCTGGATCGTCGCGTCCGATCCCGACGAGGCCGTCGAGAAGGTCAAGCAGTACGTCGACTGGGGGCTCAACCACCTGGTGTTCCACGCCCCGGGCCACGACCAGCGCCGGTTCCTGGAGCTCTTCGAAAAGGACCTGGCCCCCAGGCTGCGGCGACTTGCCTGAGCCCTCGGCTATCTACATCGCCGCTCCGGAACCGGAGACCGGCAAGTCGACGGTCGCGCTGGCGCTGCTGCACCGGTTGACCGCAACCGTCGCCAAGGTAGGCGTGTTCCGGCCCATCACCCGGGTCACCGACGGTAAGGATCGCGACTACATCCTGGACCTGCTGCTGCGGCACACCACCGCGGGCCTGTCCTACGAGCAGTGCGTCGGCGTGACGTATCAGCAGTTGCACGCCGACAGCGACGCCGCGATCGCCACCATCGTCGACGCCTATCACGCGATGGCCGACGACTGCGACGCGGTGGTGATCGTCGGCAGCGACTACACCGACGTCGCGCAGCCCGCCGAGCTCTCGGTCAACGCCCGGATCGCCGTCAACCTCGGCGCGCCGGTGCTGCTCACGGTCAGCGGCCGGGGCCGCACCCCCGACGAGGTGGCGCGCGTCGTCGAGGCGTGCCTGGCCGAGTTGACCGTCCAGCGCGCCCACGCCGCGGCGGTGGTGGCCAACCGCTGCGACCCGGCGCGGCTGGGGGAGGTCGCCGAGGCGCTGGAGGCCTTCACCCAGCGCAGCTACGTGCTGCCCGAGGAGCCGCTGCTGTCCGCGCCGACGGTGGCCGAACTCGAAAGGGCGGTCGACGGAAGGCCGGTCAGCGGCGAGGCGTCGCTGCGCGAGCGCGAGGTCACCGGCGTGCTGGTCGCCGGGATGACCGCCGACCACGTCCTGGAGCGGCTTCGCGACGGCATGGCGGTCATCACCCCCGGTGACCGGTCGGATGTGGTGCTCGCCGTGGCCAGCGCCCATGCGGCCGAAGGCTTTCCGTCCCTGTCATGCATCGTCCTCAACGGCGGCTTCCCGCTGCACCCGTCCATCGCGGCGCTGGTCGCCGGCCTGCGGCTGCGGCTACCGATCGTCGCCACCGCGCTGGGCACCTACGACGTCGCCAGCGCGGCCGCCGCGGCCCGCGGCCGCGTCACGGCGAACTCCCAGCGCAAGATCGACACCGCGCTGGAGTTGATGGAACGCTACGTCGACGTCTCGGATCTGCTTGAGCAGCTTGCTATTCCGATACCGACCGTGACCACGCCGCAGATGTTCATCCACCGGCTGACGCTCCAGGCCCGGGCGGATCGCAAGCACATCGTGCTGCCCGAGGGGGACGACGACCGCATCCTCAAGTCGGCCGGCCGCGTGCTGCAGCGCCGCGTCGCCGACCTGACCGTGCTGGGCGACGAGGCGCAGATCCGCCAGCGCTCCGGCGAACTCGGCGTGGACCTCGACGGCGCGCAGGTGATCGACCCGCGCACCAGCGATCTGCGCTTCCGGTTCGCCGACCAGTACGCCGAATTGCGCAAGGCCAAGGGCGTCACCGTCGAGCACGCCCGCGAGATCATGTGCGACGCCACCTATTTCGGTACGATGATGGTGTACAACGGCATGGTCGACGGCATGGTGTCCGGCGCCGCCCACACCACGGCGCACACCGTGCGCCCGGCCTTCGAGATCATCAAGACCGTCCCCGACGTCTCCACCGTGTCCAGCATCTTCCTGATGTGCCTGCCCGATCGGGTACTGGCCTACGGCGACTGCGCGATCATCCCCAATCCGACGCCCGAGCAGCTGGCCGACATCGCGATCTCCTCCGCGCGCACCGCGGCACAATTCGGCATCGAGCCGCGGGTCGCGATGCTGTCCTACTCCACCGGTGAGTCCGGCACCGGCGCCGATGTCGAAAAGGTCAGGAAAGCAACGGAATTGGTTCGGCGCAGGGAGCCGCAACTGCCCGTCGAGGGGCCCATCCAGTACGACGCCGCGATAGAGCCGTCGGTCGCGGCCACCAAGCTGCGTGACTCGGCGGTCGCCGGCCGCGCCACGGTGCTGATCTTCCCCGACCTGAACACCGGCAACAACACCTACAAGGCCGTCCAGCGCAGCGCCGGGGCGATCGCGATCGGGCCGGTGCTGCAGGGCCTGCGCAAGCCGGTGAACGACCTGTCCCGCGGCGCTTTGGTCGAGGACATCGTGAACACCGTCGCCATCACCGCGATTCAGGCGCAGGGCGTCCGTGGCTAGCGCTGACCGGGTCGTGCTGGTCATCAACTCCGGCTCGTCCTCGCTGAAATACCAGTTGCTCGACCCCGACTCCGGCACGGCCCGGGCGACCGGGAACGTCGAGCGGATCGGCGAGCAGTCCTCGCCCGTCCGCGACCACGACGCCGCACTGCGTCAGGCGTTCGACACGCTGTCGCGGCAGGGCATCGACCTGCGTGCCTGCGGCCTGGTGGCGGTGGGCCACCGAGTGGTGCACGGCGGCAACACCTTCTACCGGCCCACGCCGGTGGATGACGCGGTGATCGACAAGCTCGACGAGTTGTCGGAGCTGGCGCCGCTGCACAATCCGCCCGCGGTCAAGGGCATCGAGGTGGCGCGCAAGCTGCTGCCCGACGTTCCGCACATCGCGGTCTTCGACACCGCGTTCTTCCACGACATGCCGCCCGCGGCCGCGACCTACGCCATCGACCGCGGGTTGGCCGAGCGCTGGAAGATCCGCCGCTACGGGTTTCACGGCACGTCGCACCGGTACGTGAGCCAGCAGGCCGCCACATTCCTGGGCCGGCCGCTGCAGAGCCTGAAACAGATTGTGCTGCACCTGGGTAACGGCTGCTCGGCCTCCGCGATCGCAGGCACCCGGCCGCTGGACACCTCGATGGGCCTGACGCCGCTGGAGGGCCTGGTGATGGGCACCCGCAGCGGCGACATCGACCCCAGCATCGTCAGCTACCTGTGCCACATGGCCAAGATGGGCGTCGACGAGGTCGAGTCCATGCTCAACCAGCGGTCGGGGGTGCTCGGCCTGTCCGGCGAGCGTGACTTCCGGCGACTGCGCGCCATGATCGAATCCGGTGACACCGCAGCGCAATTGGCCTACAGCGTGTTCACCCACCGGCTGCGCAAGTACATCGGCGCCTACCTGGCGGTGCTCGGGCATACCGATATCATCACCTTCACCGCCGGCATCGGGGAGAACGACGCGGCGGTCCGCCGCGACGCAGTGTCGGGGCTGGAGGAGCTGGGCGTGGTGCTCGACGAGCGCCGCAACCTCGGCGGCGGCAGGGGCGCCCGGCAGATCTCCGCCGACGAATCCCCGATCGCCGTGCTGGTGATCCCGACCAACGAGGAGTTGGCCATCGCCCGCGACTGCGTGAGCGCGCTAAGCGGTTAGGAAGCCGAGGCTCTTCCGTCCGGAGCCCACTGACGGTGCGGGATCCGTCCCCACGGTCCGCGCGAGCAGCTCGTGGTACACATCGCGAAAGTCGTTGGTGTACTTCAAGTCCCCGTTATCGAGGTCGGTCAGGCTGGGTTCGTCGCCGTAGAAACCGCCCCGAACGGGCGCGCCCGCGACGAAGACGGGACCGGCCGTGCCGTGATCGGTGCCCTGGGACGCGTTGGCGCGGACCCGTCGGCCGAACTCCGAATACGCGACGACGACGACGTTGCGGCCGGCGACCCGTTGCAGGAACGAGGTCACCGCCTCGTCGAACGCCGCGAGCAGGCGCTGCTGTGTGCCCCGTTCCCCGGCGTGCGTGTCGAAACCGCCCAACTGCGCCGTGTACACGCGCGTCGGCACGCGCGCTCGCACCGCCTCAGCCACCAAGTGTAGCTGCGCGGACAGAGAATTTCGTTGGCTGCCCGTAGCTTTCACCGACCCGAAGGTCTTGGCGGTGGTGTGGGCGGCCCGGTAGGCCTTGCACACCGCGGCCATCGCTGGGGTGTCGTCGGGGTCGTCGGCACCCAGCGCGCCCATCAGCGTGTCGAGGCCCTGTCGGGGCGGCTCCGGAGCCATGGAAAGCGCTGCGGCGGTGTGCTTTTCGCCCACTGCGAGTGGCGGAAGGACGGGCCCGATGTTGACCGCCCGCAGCGGGTCGTCGCCGGTGGCGTCGAGCCAACGGCCGATCCAGCCTGTCGACACGGGCTCGGCGGGCGACGCCGTCTGCCAGATATCCATGGACCGGAAGTGACTGTGGTCGGGCCGCGGATAACCGACGCCGCGCACGATGGCGAGTTGCCGCCGCCCCCACAACTGCGCCAGGCCCTTCAGGGCGGGGTTGAGACCCAGCGCCTCGTCGAGCTGCAGGACGTCACCTGGGGCGTAGGCCAGTTCGGGCCGGGCATCGTGATACGCGTTGTCGGCGTACGGGATCAGGGTATTAACACCGTCATTGCCGCCGTAGAGGGTGACCAGCACCAGCACGCCCGCGCCGTCGGCCAGCGGTCGATCCTCGGCCGCGCGCATCAGGTCGGGCCAGCTGACCGCCACCGCCGTCGACAACAGGCCGGCCGCGCCCACCCCCGCGCTGGCGACCAGGAATCTGCGGCGGTTCATCTCGGGCATCATGTTCTCGCTAGGACGTCAGGTATTCGGGGGTGTTGACCGCGGCCGCGACCAGTTGCGGAGGGTTGCGCACCAGGGGCTGCAGCGCATCGGCGCTCCGGTCCGACCAGTCGCCGACGCCGATCAGGTAGCCGACCGCGTCGATGCGGTCACCGACGGCGGCGCTCTCGACGCCGGACAGGTCGCCGGCGTGCGCGAGCCGGCCGGCCGCCCGCAGGCGCGCCTCGGCGCTGGCCGTGGACAGCCACACCTGACCCCGTGGCCAGCCGCCGACGCTCGGCGGATAGAACGGCCGCTGCCCGAGCGCGCGCAACGTCGCGTCGGCGAGCTTCCGGGTGGACGGGTCGAGGGGCACCCGCAGCGCCCGCATGACGCCGACGAGCCATTCGACCGGCGGGTTGACGACAGTGGCCCGTCCGTGGACGAATTCGTCGTCAGTGAGGATCGCCCGGGTCAGTGCGCGCAGGTTCCGGCCCGGGCCGTACGCGGAGACGAGCCTGTCGAGTGCGGGGCGCGACGGCGGATCGTCGGACGCCAACTGCCGCCACAGCCGTTCCGCGACATACTCCGCCGACTTCGGTTGCGCCAGCACGGCATCGCAGAACCCGGCGGCGTCGAAGTCGCGCGTCTGCCCGAACAGCGTCTTCGCCGTGCCGTCATGCCGTTTGGGGGCCAGCGACGTGTGGCCGTCGGCACCGATCACCCACCCCGTCAGCGCGCGGGCGCCGTTGCGCACGTCGTCCTCCGTGTAGCCGTTGTCGTGGCCCAGGGTGAACAGCTCCATGAACTCCCGCGCGAGGTTCTCATTCGGTGCCCTGGCGGTGCTGCTCTGCCCGTCCAGCCAGCGCAGCATCGCGGCGTCGGTCAGCATCGCGTACGCCAGGGCGCGGAAGTTACCCAGCGACAGGGTGCGCAGCTTCTGGTTCTGTGCGGCCATGTACGCCGCGGCCCGGACCTTCTGTGCCGAGGTGGCGAAGTGGTTGTGCCACAACAGGGTCAGCTTTTCCCCAACCGGTTGCCGCACGCTGATCATGCGGCTCAGCCACCAGTCCGACAGCGCGCGCTGCTGCTCGGAAAGCTGACCGTTGTATTGCTTGCGGGCCGCCGGCGTCGCGCCCTTGCCGGGCGCGCGCGGCGCCTGCAGGGAGGGCATCGGGGTGGCGATCGCGCCCGGGTCCGCATCAGGGTTGGCGCCCAGCATGGTATCGATTTGGCTCGGCCAGTCTCGGGCTAGGGCAGCGTCGACCTCGGGCCCGGTCACCCCGAACCCGGCGCGACGCAGCCCGCGGGCGGTGCTGATCCACCGCGTCGACTCCCCCGGCATGGATTAACTGTGCGGCATGAACCTATGTTTTGTCTGTGCGTCCACGGGTCGAACCGTGGGCGGGTAGCAGGTTGCGGAGCGCCCGGGCCGGCACTCTGGGTTTCTGGTGCCAGCCCTCGGTGTCGTGGTAGTCCCAGGCGTAGGCGGGCACCGAATCTCTCACCAAAGTGCTCGTTTCGGGGATGGCTAGTTCCCGCGCGGACCATGCGTAAAGCTCCCCGATCCGTGGCACGATCACTCCGATGTCAAGGAGACGACTAAATCTGTTCTCGTTGCTGATGTAACCCTGGAGGTCTCCTCGCAGGGGGTATTTGTCCGGCAATACGCGGGACAGCGACATAAAAATGCCCGTAACCGTCAGTCGCGGGTCACCGAGCAGCGGGGCGACCGGCCATAGCCAGCTCATCGCCAGGCGGGGTACAGCCACCAGCGCGTGGGCGTAGAGGACCCGGATCAGCACGAGATTGATGAAGAATCGCTCCACGCGCGACTCTGCTTCTGCAAGGTCGCGGTGATCGAGGTAGGCCTGCACGATGGTGGTGTTGTGCGCGCGATACCAAGTCCGCACCGACGGGTGGCGGGCAAACTCGACTGACTGCACGACGCTTGAACACGATATCGGGCCGCCAAGGCCGAGCAGATGCCCGCGGGCTTCTGCGGTGTCGCGTAGCAACCGTTCATTGATGGCCCGCCACCACGGACTGCCCGGTTTTGGATCGTTCACCGGGCGAAGCAGGCCACGGCGCAGCTCCCAGGCCATAAACGCCAATGCCGCGCGCCGGTAAGGCAAATGCAGCTCGGGCCTGCCGGGTGGCGCTTCGTATAGCGATGCCATCAGCGCCAGCCGTGCCGCAGGGTCTTCGCGCACCGCCGCGACCTGTGCGTCGGCATGGTCGGCTGCGCTGGACATGTCGCGACCAATCTAACGGTTTTCGAGCTATCAGGCTTGTTCGAATGACGTCGTGGTGTGGGCGCTCGCCCAGCCCACCAACGTCTTCCCGCCCGTTATGGGTGTGAAATGTAGCCGGAAAGGACGGGATCATATGACCGAGCCCCAGCGGCAGCGAAGGATTACGGCGGCGCATCGGGTCCGCCCGATGTCGGGGCGGGACCCGCAGGAAGAGCACCGCGCGGCGACGCCCCTGGAGCTACTGTTCGACTTGACGTTCGTCGTCGCCTTCGGCATCGCCGCATCGCAATTCGCGCACGCGCTGGCCGAGGATCACATCGGCCCGGGGCTGCTCGCTTTCACGTTCGCCTGGTTCGCGATCGGCTGGGCGTGGATCAATTTCACCTGGTTCGCGTCTGCCTACGACACCGATGACTGGATATACCGCATTATGACCATGCTGCAAATGGTTGGCGTCATCATCGTCGCGCTCGGCTTGCCGCAGATGTTCGCGTCAGTCGGGCACGGCCGCCACCTCGACAACAGTGTCTTGGTGGCGGGGTATGTGGTCATGCGAATTGCATTGGTGGGACAGTGGTTACGGGCCGCCAAGCGCGATCACGTTCACCGCTCCGCATGCCTGACCTACGCAGGATGGGTCACCGTAACGCAGATCGGCTGGATTGGCACCATCTTCCTGCACACGTCCATGCCCGTGACCTTGGTGCTCGTGTTGCTGCTGATCCTCATGGAAACGACGGGCCCCGTGGCGGCCGAGACTCGTATGGGCGGCACGCCGTGGCACGCACATCACATCGCCGAACGCTATGGCCTGTTTGCAATCATCGCATTGGGCGAGGGCATGGTCGGAGCGGTTGCGTCACTGTCGGCGGTCGTCAGCGCCCAAGGCTGGACGCTCGAGGCCGTATTGGTGGCGGTGGCCGGCACGGGCCTGACGTTCGGCATGTGGTGGGTGTATTTCATGGTGCCACAAGCGGATTTGTTGCACGCGCACCGTGAGCGGTCCTTCTGGGTTGGTTACTTCCAGCTGGTGGTGTTCGGTTCTATCGTTGCGGCCGGTGCGGGACTACACGCCGCCGCCTATTACATCCAACACCAATCTGGGTTGACTTCAGTCGGAACGGTGTTGGCGGTGGCCATCCCGATTGGGGTCTATGTCGCCTCGATGTACGTCCTGTATGTGGTCCTGGTGCGCACCGTCGACACTGTCCACTTCCTGCTCGTATGGCTCAGCACAGCTGTGCTGGCCGGTGCGGTCTTGCTCGCTGACGCAGGGGTGTCGATGGCCACCTGCCTGCTGGTCGTCATGCTGGCACCGATGGTGGCGGTTGTCGGGTACGAGCTGTTGGGGCATGGGCCTACGGCGGAAGCACCGGCGCAGCCCTAGAACGTGCTCGTGGGCCGCACCTTGTTCGCCATGTCGACCAGCGCGTAGCGGTGCCGTTGGGTGGGGGCGACGCGGGCCAGATTGCGCAGCGCCGCCTCCACGCCCAGCCGCAGCCCGTGCTCGGTGAACGGGAAGCCGAGGATGTGGTTGGTGCTGGCCTTGTTGTCCTCCAGCCAGTCCATGGCGCAGCCCAGCACCAGCGCGCGGATCTGCAGCACGCGTGGTTCGGTGGGCGGCAGTGCCTCTACACGCCGGGCGGCGTCGCGGATGTCCTCCTCGGTGATCTCGCTCTTCGTCCGCCCGGACAGCAGCGTCACCGCACTGGTCAGCCGCGCGGTGGTGAAATGCCTTGAGGTGGGCGGCACCTCGTCCAGCGTGCGCACGGCGGCGGCTCGATCGCCTTCGGCGGAAAGCCATCTGGCCAGACCGAAGGCGGCCGAGATCACCCCGTCGTTGGTATTCCACACGGTCTGGTAATACTTCTGATTGTCGACGTTGCCGGCCAGCTCGGCGGTGGCGGCCAGTGCCAGCTTGGGCGCCAGCTCGCCCGGGAACGTGTCCAGCACCTCGGTGAAATGCGTTGTGGCGGAGTCGTAGTCGCCGGTCAGAAGCTCCGAGACGGCCCGGTACCAGACCAACCGCCACTGCCAGCCCACCCGCTCGGCCAGGTCGTCCAGCTTCCTGGTGGCCTTGGCCACGTCGCCCAGGTCCAGCAGCGCGCGGACCTCCATCAGCGGCAACTCGATCGACTCGGACACCTCGACGCCGTCGGCGTCCAGCGTGCCGTGGCGGGCGGCGCGCAGCGAATCCAGGGTCTGCACCGGCTGGGAGAGCACCGTCGCCTGCAGGACCGGGGCGGCGACGTCGGCCGGGTCCACCAGCGGCACCTGCAGCGCGGTCACGATCTCGCGGGCCGTCAGCCGCTCCGAGTGGACCTGGCCGTCCAGGTAGACGTCGGTGTGTGCGACCAGCAGGTCCACCCCGAACGTCGAGCGGCTGGGGCTGAAGATGGTCGACAGCCCGGGCCGCGGCACCCCGGTGTCCTGGGCCACCACCTCCCGCAGCACGCCCATCAGCTGCGCGGACATCTCCTCCGTGGTGGCGAAGCGGCGCCGCGGGTCGGGGTCGGTGGCCCGGCGCAGCAGCCGGCGGTAGGAGTCGTACTTCGTCAGCACGGGATCGTCTTCGGGCAGGCCGTCGACGTAGCGGCCGTTGCGGGTGGGCAGGTTCACCGTGAGCGCGGCCAGGGTGCGGCCGACGGTGTAGATGTCGGTGGCGATCGTCGGGCCGGTGCGCACGATCTCGGGCGCCTGGAAGCCGGGGGTGCCGTAGAGATAGCCGAACGAATTGACCCGCGACACCGCGCCCAGGTCGATGAGCTTGAGTTGCTCCTCGGTGAGCATGATGTTCTCCGGCTTGAGGTCGTTGTAGACCAGGCCGATCGAGTGCAGATAGGTCAGGGCCGGCAGGATCTCCAGCAGGTAGGCGATGGCCTCGGCGACGGGCAGCTTCTGGTCCTTGCCGTGCTTGAGCGGCTGCCCGCCGATGTACTCCATGACGATGTAGCCGACCGGGTTGCCGTTCCGGTCCTTGTGCTCGACGAAGTTGAAGATCTGCACGATCTGCGGGTGCACCACCTCGGCGAGGAACTGCCGTTCGGCCATCGCGATCGCCTGCGCCTCGGCGTCACCGGAGTGCACCAAGCCCTTGAGCACCACCGGGCGGTCGTTGACGTTGTGGTCGACCGCCAGGTACACCCAGCCCAGTCCGCCGTGCGCGATGCAGCCCTTGACCTCGTACTGGTAGGCGACGATGTCTCCCGGATTCAGCTGTGGCAGAAACGAATACGCGCTGCCGCAGGCGGGGCACCAACCCTCCGACTCGCCCTTGACGCCCTTCTTCGACCGGCCGACCGGCTTGCCGCAGTTCCAGCAGAACCGCTTGGCCTCCGGCACCACCGGGTTGGTCATCAACGCCTCGAGCGGGTCGATGTCGCGCACCCGGGGGATCTCGACCAGCCCACCGCCGAGCTGTCTGACCGGCGGCAGCACCCGCGTCCCGATCGTCACCCGGTCTTGCGAATCGCTGTCCAGGGCGCCGAGCGAGATGTGCGGAAAATCGTCATCGTCGTCATCGTCGAAATCGGGACGGAACAGCGCCTGCGTCGCCTGGATCCGGCCCGTCGTCGGGCCGCCGCCCTGGGTGTCCGGCGGTTGGGTGCCCGGGCTCACGTCTTCGGAGCCCGGTTCCGGCCGTTGGGTCTTCTCCGACTCGGTCATCAGTCCAGATACCTTGGCGTGGGCGGGGCGGGCGCGGGCCCCAGCACCGTCAACCACTTGCGGTACAACGTGTTCCACGTCCCGTCCCGGCGGATCCGCTCGAGCGTGCCGTTGACGAACCGCACCAGGCCGGTGTTGGTGAGGTTGACCCCGATGCCGTAGGGCTGGGTGGCCATGTTGGGCCCGACGATGTGCAGGTAGGGGTCTTCCTCGACCAGCCCGGCCAGGATCGAGTCATCGGTGCTGACGGCGTCGATCTCGCGCTGCTGCATCGCCACCAGGCAGTCGGCCCAGTTGACCACCGAGATGATGATGGGCTGCGGGTCGATCTGACGGATCCGGTGCAGCGACGTGGTTCCCTTCGCCACGCAGACCCGCCTGCCGGACAAATCGCTGACCTTGGCGATGGGCGAGTCCCGCGGGGCCAGGATGCGCTGGTTGGCGTCCAGGTAGACGGTGGAGAAGTTGACCTCCTTGCGCCGCTCGCAGGTGATGGTCATGGTCTTGACCACCACGTCGACCTCGGAGTGCTTCAGCGCGGTGACACGCTCGTCGGACGACAGGATGCGGTATTCCACGTGCGACGGGGCGCCGAAGATGTCGCGCGCGATCTCCCCGGCGATGTCAACGTCGAAACCGGTGATCTCCCCGGTGATGGGGTCGCGGAAGCTGAACAGGTTGCTGCCGATGTCCAGCCCGACGATCAGCCGGCCGCGGGCGCGGATGTCGGCGACCGCGGCGTCCGCCTCGGCCTTGGTGGGGAAGGGCCGCAGGCTCGCGGTCAGGTCGCACCCCTGGCTCGGGTCGTCCGGCGGCAGCGGCGGCTCCGGCGCCAATTGCTGCATGCCGACCGGCGTGGGCGGCGGCAGCGTCGGCACTTTGGCCACCGTCAGCGACTCGGTGTGCGAGCAGCCCGCCAGCACGGCCACCGCGGCGAGCGCGGCGCCCGCCCGCCGCAACCGGGCCGGCCGCGTCATTATCGATACTCTTTCAGCCGCGGCCACAGGCCCAGCGCCACCGCGATGGCGGCGCCGAGGCTGAGCACCACGCCGCCGACCTGGGCGCCGGACAGCCCGCTGCGGGCGTTCAGGACGTCGTTGCGCAGGTGGGTGCGGCTCTGGTCCATGGCCTTGACCAGCTGGCCCTCCAGCTTGTCGAACGCCGGGGTGGAATCGTCTTCGCTGCTGCCCAGGGCGACCTGCGTGGCCGCCCGGTAGTTGCCGACCGAGATGTAGGAGTTGATCCGGTCGTTGGCCTGCCGCCAGCGCAGCAGCAGCTGGTCGGCGCCCTGCAGGTCGGGTTTGTCGACGGCGTCGCTGCGCACCATGTACTGGTCGAGCTGTTGGTGCATGGAGTCGATCCGCTCATAGAACGACTGCTTGCGCTTCTCCTCGTCCCCGCGACGGATCAGCGATAGCGTCTCGTCGGCCCGCGCCTGCTGTGCGGTGATCGCGACGTTGGTCACGATCCGCAGCGAGTCGGCGGCGGTGTTCTTGGCGCTACGGCTGGCGGTCGTGGAGATGGTCAGCGCTGTTCCGACCCATACCACCATGACGAGAATAGCGAGGCCGCCCACGACCAGGCCCGGATTGATCCGGCGCCGGGTGCGCCTGGCCAGCCAGCGATGGGCGAAGGCGCCGAAGACCGCGGTGGCGGTGACCACCAGGATGACCGGCGCGGGGATCTGCGTGGACGCGGTGGTTTCCGCGTCCACCCGCTCGGACGTGGCCTGATACAGCTGCGCGGCGTCCGGCAGGATCGTCGATTGCATCAGTCCCGAGGCTTCCGACAGGTACGACGACCCGACCGGGTTGCCCTCCCGGTTGTTGGTCCGCGCTATTTCGATCAGGCCGGTGTAAACGGCCAGTTCGGCGTTGATCCGGCCCAGCAGCTGCACCAGCGGTTCGTCGGTGAGCCCGCTCGACGCCCGGGTCACCGCCACCGCCGCGTCGGTGATGGCCTGCTCGTAGCGCTGCCGCACCGGCGGCGGCTCGGCCTCGGCGATGAACGCCGTGGCCGCCGCCGCGTCGGCCACCGACAGGGTGGTGTAGAGCCGTCCGGCGGCGAACGACAGCGGCTCGGTGTGGTTGAGCACGGTCGTCAGCACCTGCTGGCGGTGGTTGATGGTGGTCGACGTGGCGAAGGCGCAGATGCCGCCGAGCACCGCCAGCACGATGCCGATGGTCAGGATCCGGCCCGGCGTGGTGGAGATGAACCACCAGCGGGGATGGGCTGGCTCGGCCGGCGACCGCGACCCCTGCGGCTCTGTCGACGGGTGCGCCAGCTCAACCGTCACGTGTGATCAGCCCTCATCTTTCGCGGCCACTGGAACGCTGCACGAAACTCTATAAGCGAATTCTAAGAGAATCTTCCGGCGGATGGGCGGAGGCAGACCGATTGACCAGGCGATCACCCGCATATCCTGAACGCGTGCACGGCGACGGCGACGGTTGGGTGGTTTCCAGCAGCGGCACCCCGTACTGGGGCCGCTTCGGCGCGGCCGGTCTGCTGCTGCGGGCCCCGCGGCCGGACGGCACCCCCGCCGTGCTGCTGCAGCACCGCGCGGTGTGGAGCCATCAGGGCGGTACCTGGGGCCTGCCGGGCGGCGCCCGCGACAGCCACGAGACCCCGGAGGAGACCGCGGTCCGCGAGGCCCACGAGGAGGCCGGCCTGGCGGGCGAGCTGGTGACGGTGCGGTCGACGCTGGTCACCGCCGACGTCGCGGGGCCCGGCGGCGCGCGCTGGACCTACACCACGGTCGTCGCCGACGCGCCCGAGTTGCTGAACACCGTGCCCAACGGGGAGAGCTCCGAGATGCGCTGGGTCGCCGAGGACGAGGTGGCCGGGCTGCCACTGCATCCCGGTTTCGCGGCCAGCTGGCACCGGCTGCGCACGGCGACGGCCCTGGTGCCGCTGCATCACGGCGACGAGCGGCGGCGGCACCTGCCCCGCACCTTGGAGATCGAGGCCGGCGTCTTCGTCTGGTGCGTGCCGGGTGACGCCGACGAGGCGCCCATGCATCCCCGGATCAACTCGCTGCTGCAAGCGCTGAGCTGAGCCGCTCCGCCGCGGCCCGCGGGTCATCGGCCGCGGTGATCGCGCGCACCACCACGATGCGGCGGGCGCCGGCTGCGAGCACCTCCGGCAGCCGCTGCTCGTCGATCCCGCCGATCGCGAACCACGGCTTGTCGGGTGCGAGCCGCGCGGCGGCCCGCACCAGCTCCAGGCCCGGCGCCTCGCGGCCCGGTTTGGTCGGGGTGGGCCAGCACGGGCCGACGCAGAAGTAGTCCGGCCCCGCGGGCCCCGAAGAACTGGCCGCGGCGGCCTGGTCGACGTCATGGCTGGACAGGCCGAGCAGCGTGCCCGGGCCGACGATCCCGCGCGCGATGTCCAGCGGCAGGTCACCCTGCCCGAGGTGCAGCACGTCGGCGCCGGCCGCGCGCGCGATGTCCGCCCGGTCGTTGACCGCGAACAGGGCGCCGTGCCGCCGGGCCGCGTCGGCCAGGACCTCGCACGCGGCCAGCTCCTCGCGCGCCTCGAGGGGCCCGAACCGCTGCTCGCCGGGCGACCCCTTGTCACGCAGCTGGATGACGTCGACACCGCCGGCCAGGGCGGCGTCGGCGAATTGGGCCAGATCACCACGCTCCCGGCGCGCGTCGGTGCACAAATACAGGCGCGCGGCCGCCAGCCGCCTAACTCGCTGATGCACACCGCGACGCTAGCGCGCTAGCGTGGAAGCCGAAGAACTCAGTGAGACACGGGAGTCCCAGGAACGGGGTCTGAGAGTGGGCGCGCCTGCCCTTACCGTCACACCTGATCCGGGTCATGCCGGCGAAGGGAGGCCAAGGATGCCAACAGACCCTGGGTCGTTGGCGGTCATCGGCGGCGGCGTCATCGGGCTCGCGGTGGCGCGCCGCGCTGCGCAGGCCGGCTGGTCGGTGCGGGTGCACCGCACCGCCGACAAGGGCGCGTCGTGGGTCGCCGGCGGCATGCTGGCCCCGCACAGCGAAGGCTGGCCCGGCGAGGAACGGCTGTTGCGGCTGGGGTGCGAGTCGCTGCGGCTGTGGCGTGAGGGTTTCCTCGATGGCCTGCCGCCGCAGGTGGTCACCGCCCGGGAGTCGCTGGTGGTGGCCGTCGACCGGGCCGACGTCGCGGACCTGCGCACCGTCGCCGAGTGGTTGTCCGCGCAGGGGCACCCGGTGATCTGGGAGTCGGCTGCCCGGGACATCGAACCGCTGCTGGCCCAGGGCATCCGGCACGGCTTCCGGGCGCCCACGGAGCTGGCGGTGGACAACCGCGCGGTGCTGCAAGCCCTCTCGGCGGAGTGCGAGCGCCTGGGGGTGTGCTGGGCGGCGCCGGCGCACGAGCTGTCCGCGGTCGAGGGCGACGCCGTGGTGATCGCCAACGGCATCGACGCCCCCGCGTTGTGGCCCGGCCTGCCCGTGCGCCCGGTCAAGGGGGAGGTGCTGCGCCTGCGCTGGCGGCGCGGCTGTATGCCGGTGCCGCAGCGCGTCATTCGCGCCCGCGTGCGCGGGCGGCAGGTCTACCTGGTGCCGCGCCCGGACGGGGTGGTCGTCGGGGCCACCCAGTACGAACACGGGCGCGACACCGCCCCGGTCGTGTCCGGGGTGCGCGACCTGCTCGACGACGCCTGCGCGGTGCTGCCGGCGCTGGGCGAGTACGAGCTGGCCGAGTGCGCCGCCGGGCTGCGCCCGATGACACCCGACAACCTGCCGCTGGTGCGGCGCCTGGACGAGCGAACCCTGGTCGCCGGCGGCCACGGCCGGTCCGGGTTTCTGCTGGCGCCGTGGACTGCGGAAGAAATCGTCTCCCAGTTGGCCCCGGTCGGAGCCCCGTCATGATCGTCGTGGTGAACGAGCAGCAGGTCGAGATCGACGAGCAGACCACGGTGGCCGCGCTGCTGGCGTCGCTGGGCTACCCGGACCGGGGCGTCGCGGTGGCGATGGGCGACGCCGTTCTGCCCCGATCCAGCTGGACAACAACACTTTTCGATGGCGCTCGACTCGAGGTGGTGACGGCGGTGCAGGGTGGCTGAAGCGAAACTCACGATCGGCGACCGCAGCTTCGCCTCGCGGCTCATCATGGGCACCGGGGGAGCGAGCAGCCTGGCGGCGCTGGAAGAGGCGCTGGTCGCCTCGGGCACCGAGTTGACCACCGTCGCGATGCGGCGCGTCGACGCCGACGGCGGGACGGGGCTGCTGGACCTGCTCAACCGGCTTGGCATCACGCCGCTGCCCAATACCGCGGGGTGCCGCGGCGCGGCCGAGGCGGTGCTCACCGCGCAACTGGCCCGCGAGGCGCTGAACACGAACTGGGTCAAGCTGGAGGTCATCGCCGACGAACGCACGCTGCTGCCCGATGCGGTCGAATTGGTCCGGGCGGCAGAGCAACTGGTCGATGACGGGTTCGTCGTGCTGCCCTACACCAACGACGACCCGGTGTTGGCGCGCCGGCTCGAAGACGCCGGGTGCGCGGCGGTCATGCCGCTCGGTTCGCCGATCGGCACCGGGCTGGGCATCACCAACCCGCACAACATCGAGATGATCGTTGCCCGGGCCGGCGTCCCGGTGGTGCTCGACGCCGGCATCGGCACCGCCAGCGACGCCGCGCTGGCGATGGAACTGGGTTGCGAAGCCGTGCTTTTGGCCACCGCCGTGACCCGGGCAGCCGACCCGGCGGCGATGGCGGCCGCGATGGCCGCCGCCGTCACCGCCGGCTACCTGGCCCGCCGGGCCGGCCGGATTCCCAAACGCTTCTGGGCGCAGGCATCCAGCCCCGATCGATGAAAACCGCCGGGCGATGAGCGAAGCGAAGAGTCCATCGAAACGGTATGTGGCGCTGGGGAGTTCGATGGCTGCCGGTCCCGGCATCCGGCCCAGGGCCGCGGGGGCTCCCTGGGGCTCGGGCCGGTCCGCGCGCAACTATCCGCACCTGGTCGCGCGGCGGTGCGGCCTCGAACTGGTAGACGCCACCTTTTCCGGCGCGACCACCGCCCACGTCCTCGCCGACCGCCAGCGCGGCGCGCCGCCCCAGATCACCGCCCTGAACGGTTCGGAAAGCCTGGTGACCATCACGATCGGCGGCAACGACGTCGGCTACATCCCGCTGCTGATGGCGGCCGCCCTGCCGCGCCCGTTCCGGCGGCTGCCGCTGCTGGGTGCGCGCATCTCCGAGTTGCTCGACACCGACGCGCGGAATCGGGCCCTGGACGCGGTGTTCGAATCGTTGTGCACGGTCGGTCACGCGGCGCGCGGGCGTGCCCCGCGGGCCCGGGTGATGTTCGTCGACTACCTGACCGTCCTGCCGCCCGCGGGCACGCCGGCCGCCCCACTTTCGGGCGCGGACGCCGACCTCGGTCGCCACGTGGCCGCGACGCTGGAAGGGCTCACGGCCGACGCGGCGAGCGCAACGGGGTGCGAGGTGGTCCGTGCCGCGGCGGCCAGCCGCGAACACCACGCGTGGTCGGCCGAGCCGTGGACCACCAGACCCGGTGTGCCGCTGCCGGGTCGGGCGGCGCCGCTGCACCCGAACGCCGCCGGGATGCGCGCCGTCGCCGGACTGGTGGCCGCGCTGTGGTGACGGGTCAGCCGTTCGTGCGCCACCACTGGTAGAGCGCGTTGACGTCGGAGCTGGACGAGGTGAGGTGGCCCAGCACGTTCTTGGCGTCGGTGGTCCAGGTCAACGTCGCGTAGTTCTTGTAGGTGCCGCAGGCGATCTGCCCGCCCGTCTGGCCGTTCTGCTTCCAGGTCCCCGGTGACTGCCCGGCGTCCCCGCACGCGGCCAGCGACACGTCCTTGATGGTGGAGCTGAACGCGGAGGCCAGGTTCGTGCCGTTGGAGAAGAGGGCGTAGACACCGGAGCCCGGTCCGCTCGGGTCGGGGCTCTGACCGCACAGCAGTTCGGCCAGTTCGCCCGATTCGGTCAGCTCCTGCGGCTTGCAGTTGTTCAGGCCGTAACCCTTCGAGAGGTTGGCGGCCAGCGTGTTCATGTCGGCGGCGCTGCCGGTGTTGGGTTCGGCGGCCGCGGGTGCGCTACCCGCCAGGGCCAGGCTGCCGGTGAGCACTGCGGCGGACACGGCGCGCAGCGCGGTGGTGGGATGTGACATGTGGTTGACTCCTTGCGGTTGTTGGATGGGTGGTGCAGAAAACCGTTGCCCCCCAACGAAAATGTCAGCCGTTGGCCCGCCACCACTGGTACAGCGCCGCGGCGTCGGCGTTGGATCCGCGGATGTAGCTCAAGATGTTCTTGGCTTCAGTGGTCCAGATGATCTCGGCGGCGTTTCGATACGTCCCACACGCCACCCGCCCGGCGTTGCCGCTGTTGCTGCCCTGGTGCCAGTTGGTGGGCGATTGGCCGCTGTCCCCGCAGGCGCCCAGCACGTCGTCATTGATGCTCGCCTTGAACGAGCCGGCCAGGTTGTCGGCGTTGTTGAACAGGATGTACTTGGCCTGGACCGGTCCGCTCGGGTCCGGGCTCTGCCCGCAGGTCAGCGAAGCCAGTTCGCCGGTGGTGATGCTCTGGGTGGTGCAGTTGTTCAGGCCGTAGCCCTTCGACAGCGATGCCGCGAGCGTGTTGATGTCCGACGTACTACCCATATTGGCGGGATCCGCGGTTGCGGTGACCGCGCCCGCTAAGGCGAAACCGCCCGCCAGCACCGCGGCCGTCGCGGCCCGCAGCGCGTTGCCGGGATGCACCATCCTGTGACTCCTAGGCGGTTGTCGAACCGGCGTCGCTCACCGGAGAAACACGCGTCCGCTATGTAGGGATCGTAGAGCTATGTCGTGACAAAGCAACACATTCCGCTGGAAATTGTCTGTCTGGGCATCCTTCTCGACACCGCGGCGCGGTGCAGACGAATCGTTGGTCACCAAAACCTTTGCTAGAGCACGTGTCTCACGTGTGCTTCCGGCGATCGCCGGGAAGGCGGCGGGGCCGGCCGGGGCTTGAGCCCCTCGAGAGCGTTGTGCCGCGCGCCGGCGCGTGCAGGGGAGATTTTCAAATTGCCAGTGCCGCCGCGAGTGTGCGCGGGTATGGTTAGCACCGCTTCACGCCAGCTAACTTCTCGGGACTGGAGAACCCATGACACAGCCGCCGGCACCACCCCCACCGCCGCCTGGTTATCCGCCGCCGCAGCCCGCCGGACAAGCACCGAACAACTACTTGGTGTGGTCCATCCTGGTGACCCTGTTCTGCTGTCTCCCGTTCGGGATCGTGGCGATCGTCAAGTCCAGCCAAGTCAACGGTCTTTGGGCACAAGGCCGTTATGCCGAGGCGCAGGCATCCGCCGACAGCGCCAAGAAGTGGGTGATCTGGTCGGCGGTCATCGGCGTCGTCGTCGGCATCATCTACGGCATCTTGATGGCGGTCGGCGCGCTGAACACCAACACCAATGCGGCGCTGGCCGCGATGTTCTAAGCCCGGCTCGCGACCATGGTGACCCGCCCGGTATCGGTGCCGCAGAGTCTGGGCGCGCCACTGGTGGTGGCGGCGTCCACGACGTTGATGTGCGCCGCCATCTGGGCGGGTGACCCGACCACCCCCAACGGACCGCTGCCCGTGTGCCCCACCAAGGCGCTGTTGGGAATCGACTGCCCGGGATGCGGCAGCCTGCGCATGCTGTATTCCCTGATGCACGGCAATGTGATGGCGGCCGCCAGGTTCAACGCGTTGGGCCTGGCGGCCGTCGTGCTGTTGGTGTGGGCGTACCTCGCCTGGACCTATGGACGCCTGGCGGGCCGGCGGGTCCGCAGCTGGCAACACCGCCGCTGGGCCGCGGCCGTGACGCTGGCGCTGGTCGCGGCGTGGTTTGTGGTGCGCAACATTCCCGTTGCGCCTTTCAATGCGCTCTACGTCTGACACCGCCGTGTCCTGAACCCGGCCGCTGGTGACGCGGTCTAACCTGGGGCGCGATGGTGAAGAAACGCGCGACGATCCCGGCGGCGCTCGTCTTGGTCGCCCTGACCGCATTCTCGGCCGGCTGCTTCCATCGGACCTCGCAACCGGCGACCGGTAACCCCGACGCGGTCAAGTTCGCCGGCGCCCTGCACGACAAAGTCACGACCGACGCGATGATGGCCCACCTGGCAAAGCTCCAGGACATTGCCAACGCCAACAACGGGACCCGGGCGGTGGGCACCCCCGGCTACGAGGCGAGCGTCGACTACGTGGTAAACGCGTTGCGCGGCAGCGGTTTCGACGTGGCCACCCCCGAGTTCTCGGCGCGGGTGTTCCACGGGGACAAGCCGGTGGTGACCGTCGGTGGCCTGGAGGTGGAGGCGCGCGCGCTCGACTTCAGCCTCGGCACCCCGCCGGAGGGGGTGAGCGGGCCGCTGGTGGCCCTGCCCGCCAGCAACGCCCTCGGGTGCGCGGCATCGGATTACGGCAACCTCCCGGTGCAGGGGGCCGTGGTGCTCGTGGACCGCGGCACCTGCCCCTTCGCCCAGAAGGAGGACGTCGCGGCGCAGCACGGGGTGGCCGCGATGATCGTCGCCGACAACGTCGACGAACAACAGATGGGTGGCACCCTGGGGCCGGATACGTACGTCAAGATCCCGGTGGTGGGCGTGACCAAGTCAGTGGGCGTGCAATTGCGCACCCGGCCCGGGCCCGCCACCATCAAACTGAACGCGAGCGTCCAGAGCTTCAAGGCCCGCAACGTGATTGCGCAGACCAAGACGGGGTCGACGGCCAACGTCGTCATGGCGGGCGCGCACCTGGACAGCGTGCCCGACGGGCCGGGCATCAACGACGACGGTTCGGGGGTGGCCGCGGTGCTGGAAACCGCGCTTCGGCTGGGGAGTTCGCCACAGGTGCGCAACGCGGTGCGGTTCGGGTTCTGGGGCGCGGAGGAACTCGGCCTGATCGGCTCGCGCAACTACGTCGAGTCGCTGGACCTGGCCGCGCTCAAAAGCATTGCGCTCTACCTGAATTTCGACATGCTCGCGTCCCCGAATCCCGGCTACTTCACCTATGACGGGGACCAATCGCTGCCGGCCGACGCCCGTGGCCAGCCGGTGGTACCGGAGGGGTCGGCCGGCATCGAGCGCACGCTGGTGGCCTACCTGAAGTCCGCCGGGAAGACCGCCCAGGACACCGCGTTCGACGGCCGCTCCGACTACGACGGATTCACCCTTGCGGGCGTCCCCGCCGGCGGCCTGTTCTCCGGCGCCGAGGCGAAGATGTCCGCCGACCAGGCCAAGCTGTGGGGCGGGACGGCCGACCAGCCGTTCGACCCCAACTATCACCAGAAGACCGACACCCTCGAGCACATCGACCGGTCGGCACTGGGGGTCAACGGCGGCGGGGTCGCCTACGCCGTGGGTCTGTACGCCCAGGACGTCGACGGTCGCAACGGGGTTCCCGTGCGGGAGGACCGCACACGTCACACGCTGAGCAAGCCATGACCCGCCGCCTGGGGGTGACACTGCTGCTGGTGGCCGCGCTGCTGGCCGGCTGCTCGTCGCACCGGCCGGGGGCGCCCGCGGCCGCACCGGACCTGGGTCGGGCGCTGGCGGAGAAGGTGACCGCCGACCGGATGCTCGCCCACCTGCACGCGCTGCAGAACATCGCCGACGCCAACAAGGGGAACCGCGCGGACGGCACACCCGGCTACGACGCCAGCGTCGACTACGTGGCGAAGGCCTTGCGCGACAGGGGTTTCGAGGTGGTGACGCCCCAGTTCGACCGGGTGTACACCGTCTCCCCGGGCAGGCCGGCGATGACCGTGGCCGGCCGCAGTTATGCCGTCGACCAGGCCTCGCTGCTGGTGCAGACCCCGCCCGGCGGCCTGAGCGGCCAACCGGTCCGGCCCAGCCAGCCCTCGGGCTGTGCGGCCGGCGATTACCCTTCCGGGCTGCCCAAGGGCTCGATCGCCGTCGTCGACGACGCGCGTTGTTCGGTGGTGGACAAGCAGAACGTCGCGGTGGCCAAGGGGGCGGCCGCGCTGATCGTGCTCAGCGCCCCGGCCGGCCAGGGCGCCCCGCCCACGTTGTTCACCCCGGGTTACTTCAAGCAGCTGACCGTGCCGGTCGCCGTCGCCGGTCCGTATGCCGCGACCGCGCTCGCCGACGCGAGCGCGCCCATCCGCCTGGTGCTCGACGCCCGCAACATGACGATCACATCGCGAAACGTGTTGGCGCAGACCAAGACCGGATCGCCGCACGAAGTGGTCATGGTCGGCGCGCATCTCGACGGCCCCCGCGGCGGTCCCGGCATCAACGACGACGGTACCGGTGTGGCCGCGGTGCTGGAGACGGCGTTGCAGCTGGGCCCCCTGGCGCCGGTGAACAACGCGGTCAGGTTCGCGTTCTGGGGTGCCGACGAGGACGGGCTCAACGGCGTGATGGACTACGTGTTCGGCATGAACAGCGACCAGCTCAACGACATCGCGCTGTACCTGAACTTCACCACGCTGGGTTCACCCAACGCGGGCTTCTTCACCGAAGACGGTGACCAGTCCGGCCCGCCTGCGCCGGGGGTGACCTACGCGGACGTGCCTGACGGGTCGGCCGGCATCGAGCGCACCCTGGCCGCCTATCTGAACCTGGCCGGGAAGCGACCCGCCGACATGCCGCTGAGCACTCGTGCCGACTATCACCCCTTCATGGTCGCGGGGGTGCCGATCGGAGGCATGACCGCGGGCGCCACGCAGCAGAAGACCACGGTGCAGGCCCGGCTATGGGGCGGTCAGGCCGGCGTCCCGTTCGATCCCAACTACCAGGGCCCCCGCGAGACCGTCGACAACATCAACCGGGATGCGTTGGCCGTCATGGGTTCCGGCGTCGCATACGCGGTGGGCAGCTACGCCCAGTCGATCGGCGGCGTCAACGGCGTGCCCCCGCACGACAAACGGCATCGGACCCGGGTGCCGTAGCGCAATCGGACTCCCGTTTTGTGAGACTGTGTCGGTGACCATCGCGGCTACCGTGCTCGCCGTCCTGGCCGGTGCGCACATTCTCGGCAAGTTCACCTTCTTCATGCTGCCGTACCGGCGTCGCCGCGCCGCGCTGGACAAGGCTTACGGCGGTAAGGTCCGGGCGACGGCGAAATCGGATGCGGCGTCACTCATGCTCGCCGCCGCGATGGTGATCGTGCTGTTCCTCGCTGGGGTGGAGCCGGTGAGTTTCCTCATCGGGCTTTGGGTCGGCGCGACGCTGATCCAGCTGTACTTTCACCAGTTCTACGCACCGTTGACCCGCGAGCAGGAACCCCCGTCGCCGGCCGGGCCGATCAAGGTCATGTCGTACGCCATCGAAGCCCGGCCGTGGCGACCGTGGCCTGAAATCCTGATGCTGGTCGCGTTGGTGGCCGCGGCGCTCGTCGCGATGGGCCTCGGCGCGGGGATGTGATCGGCGGGGTTATCCACAACCCGCGGCTTTCCCGATCTGAACCGTCAGTGGCATCGGTTATGATCGAACACATGTTCGATAGCCGGACACATGAGTATTGGGAGCCACCGCGCTGCGAGCGGTCGCGCGCGCTGGTGGACCGGATGTGTGCGTCATGGCGCTTGGAGGCCCAGGCGGTGGCGGATCGGTTGGACGCCATCGGGGATCTGTTCGAGCTGCGCCGCGCTCAGCGGGGCGAGGAAGCGGATTGGGCGGTGGACACCTGGGCGGCGGTGGGGGCCGAGGTGGCCGCGGCGTTCCGGGTCAGCTTGGCGATGGCCGGCAGCTTCATGCGCTATGCGCTGGCCATGCGCGAGCGGCTGCCGCGGGTGGCGGCGGTGTTTCGGGCCGGCGACATCGGTTTCCGCCTGTTTCAGACCATCGTGTATCGCACCGATCTGATCACCGATGCCGAGGTGCTGGCCGCGGTGGACGCCGAGCTGGCGGCGCGCGCGGCGCGGTGGCCCTCGATGACCCGGGGCCGGCTGGCGGGCGAGGTCGACAGGGTCGTGGCGAAGGCCGATGTCGATGCGGTGCGCCGTCGCGCGCAGTGCCAGACCGAGCGCGGGGTGTGGATCGACGATCTCGAGGGGGGCATGTCCGAGATTCGCGGCAGCCTGTCCAGCCCGGACGCCCATGCCCTGGAGCGGCGGTTGGGCGCGGTCGCGGACACGGTGTGCGAGCATGACCCGCGCAGCCGCGACCAGCGGCGCGCCGACGCGCTGGGGGCGCTGGCGGCCGCAGCCGATCGGCTGGGCTGCCGCTGCGGCCGCCCCGACTGTGCGGCCGGAAAGCGGCCCCCGGCAACGCCGGTCGTCATCCATGTCATCGCCGAGCAGGCCAGCATCCGGGGACACGGGTCGGCTCCGGGCTCGGAGTTGGGTGCCGACGGACTGATCTCTGCCGAGCTGATCGTCGAACTGGCGCGCTCGGCCAAGCTGGTCCCGCTGAGCATCCCCACCCAGCCCGAACAGCGCTACACCCCCTCGACCCGGCTGGCCGACTTCGTACGCTGCCGCGACCTGACCTGCCGGGCGCCGGGGTGTGACCGGCCCGCCGCCGACTGCGACATCGACCACACGATCCCGTACGCCGAGGGCGGCTTGACTCATCCATCCAACCTGAAAGCCCTTTGCCGCCAACATCATTTACTCAAGACGTTCTGGGGCTGGCACGACGAACAGCTGCCCGACGGCACCGTCATCTGGCGGCTGCCCGACGGGCACGGCTACGTCACCACCCCCGGCAGCGCGTTGCTGTTCCCCGGCCTGTGCGCGCCCACCGGCGACGTGCCCGCCCCGACACCGCGCGAGCGCTGCGGCCAGCGCACCGCGAGGATGCCCCTCCGCGTCCGCACCCGCGCCCAGAACCGGGCCCACCACGTCGCCGCCGAACGCCGGCGCAACCGTCGGCGCCGACTGGCCACCCGACCGTCACCCGCCGGCCCCGCACCACCGGACGACGATGAACCGCCGCCCTTCTAGGGCCAATGGTCCCTACCCCCGGTGGGTATGCGTGTGACATCGTTCGGGATATGACACAAACTCCTGAAACCAGTGTTGAACATCGTTTGGGCGCGCACAGTCGGCTGGGTCAAGTGGCCGCGTGGGTGGTCATCGTCGCCGGCATCGTGTTCGTCGTCGCGGTGATCTTCTTCTCGGGGCTGCTCCTGGGCTGGTCCTCGGCCCACCACGACGGGTGGCACCACGGGTACGGCCCCGGCCGTGCCGGCACCTGCCCGATGATGGGCCCCGGCGGAATGATGGGTCCGGGCGGCATGATGGGCCCCGGCGGCATGGGTCCGGGCGGCCCGATGGGACCCCAGCAGACGCCCACGCCGCGCCCGTAGGAAAGTTCGCTGTCTGCGCCGGGACCGCCCGCCGGGAGATTGCCCGTTCCTCGGTGGTCACCGGCGCGCGACGGCGAGCATCCGCTGCGGGGCCGGCATTCACCGGCGTACGCATTCGTGCTGTCGTAGTTAGCCAACCGCTCTAGAATGAATCCCTTTGGTGCTGCCCTGCAGCCGGTCGGGATGGGGTTGGTATGAA
Organism: Mycobacterium europaeum; assembly: GCF_034555895.2. NCBI lineage: Bacteria > Bacillati > Actinomycetota > Actinomycetes > Mycobacteriales > Mycobacteriaceae > Mycobacterium > Mycobacterium europaeum. Next base: position 4,150,006 of record NZ_CP157315.1, on the reverse strand, counting down.
CAGCCGCGCGCGCAGTCGACGTCGGCCGGACGGCCGCCGCCCCCACCGGGCGGCCGCCTTGCTGCGGGCGGCGTGGAGCTGCGCGGCGGCGGCGATCGTGCTGGCGGGCTGCACATCCTTCGTCGACGGTCGCGCGTTGTCGATGCTCAACGACCCGTTCCGGGTGGGCGGCCTGCCCGCGACGAACGGCCCCAGCGGGATCCGCACCAACGCGCCCGACCCGACCGGGACGGTGGTCAACACCGACCACGGCGAGATCGACAAATTGTCGTTGCTGTCGGTCAACGATATCGAGGAATACTGGAAGTCGGTGTACGGCCAATCGCTGAAGGGGCGTTTCGTTCCGGTCGGCAAGATGGTCTCGTACAACTCCAAGGATCCGGCCAGCCCCATCGTTTGCCACAACGACACCTACGAACTCGTCAACGCCTTCTACACGTCGCGGTGCAACCTGATCGCCTGGGACCGCGGGGTGTTCATGCCCGTCGCGCAGCGGTATTTCGGCGACATGTCCGTCAACGGTGTGCTGGCCCACGAATTCGGCCACGCCCTGCAGGCCATGGCGAAGCTGGTGACCAGGCGTGACCCGACGATCGTGCGCGAGCAGCAGGCCGACTGCTTCGCGGGTGTCTACCTGTTCTGGGTGGCCGACGGCAAGTCGCCGCGGTTCACGCTGAGCACCGCCGACGGGCTCGACCACGTGCTGGCGGGCATCATCACCACCCGGGACCCCGTCCTGGACAATGACATCGACAACGACGACGAACATGGGTCGGCCCTGGACCGCGTCAGCGCCTTCCAGATGGGCTTCATCGACGGCGCCCAGGCCTGCGCGGGGATCGACAAGGCGGAAATCGAGCAGCGCCGCGGCGACCTGCCCAACGCGCTGCGGGTCGACACCAGCACCGGGAACCCGGAGACCGGTGAAGTCCCGCTCGACCGGGACACCCTGTCCACCCTGATGGAACTCCTGGGAAAGGTGTTCTCCCCGAAGAATCCGCCCGCGTTGTCCTACCGGGCGGCCGGCTGCCCGGACGCCAAGGCCAGCCCGCCGGCGTCCTACTGCCCGGCCAGCAACACGATCGTCGTCGACCTGCCCAAGCTGGCGGCGATGGGCAAGGTCGCCGGCGAGAACGAACAGACCCTGCCGCAGGGCGACGACACCGCGCTCTCGATCGTGATGTCGCGGTACGCGCTGGCCGTGCAGCACGAACGCGGGCTGGCCATGCAGAGCCCGTGGACCGCGCTGCGCACCGCGTGCCTGACCGGCGTGGTGCACCGCAAGATGGCCGAACCCATCGAGTTGTCGTCGCAGAAGCAGTTGCTGCTCACGGCCGGCGATCTCGACGAGGCGGTGGCGGGCTTGCTCACCAACCACGTCGTCGCCAGTGACGCCGACGGCACCAGCGTGCCGGCCGGTTTCACCCGGATAGCGGCCTTTCGCGGCGGCGTGGCCGGCAACATGGACGCGTGCTACTCCCGCTATCCGGGGTGAGCGAACGGCCGCTCTGTCAGCCGATTTCCGCGAGCCTGGGTATCACTTCGTCGCCGAGGCGGCGGATGAAGCCGACCGGATCAGGGTTACCCGGGAACGGGCCGCCGTTGACCATTTCGACGCCCAGTTCGGCGTAGCGCTCGGCGGTCTTGAGGTAGCCGTCGGGGTCCTCGAAGGGATTCACGAAATGGCCCACGGTCTTGCGGATTTCGCTCGGGTCCCGGCCGACCGTCTCGCAATGGCGGTGCAGCACCTCGATCTTGTGCTCGAGTTCGTCGGCGTCGCTCGTGGTGCTGTTCCAGACGTCGGCGTACTGGGCCACCAGGCGCAGCGTCTTCTTCTCGCCGTTCCCACCGATCAGGATCGGCGGGCGCCGAATCGGTTGGGGTGAACAGATCGTCTCGGCCAGCTGGTAATGCTTGCCGTGGTAGGGCCCGTCGTCGTCGCTCCACATCTGCCGGCAGATCTGCAGCGTCTCTTCGAGCATCTCGAAGCGCTGGCTCACCGGGGGATAGGGGAAGCCGAGGGCGGCGTGCTCGCGGTCGTACCAGGCCGCGCCGAGCCCCAGCATCGAGCGGCCCTGGGACAGGACGTCGAGCGTGGTGACCGCCTTGGCCAGCATCCCCGGATAGCGGTAGGTGACCCCGGTGACCAGCAGGCTCAGGTCGATGCTGGCGGTCTGCCCTGCCAGGAAACCCAGCGACGTGTAGCCCTCGAGGAACGGGTCCTCGGCGCGTCCCACGGCCTCCATCTGAAAGAAATGGTCGGCCAGCGTGAACAGCGTCGCCCCGCCCTGCTCGGCGGCCTTCGCCGCGTCGGCCAGCGTGGGGCCCAGCGCCGCGGGGTTGCCGGGTAGAAAGTCGATGAAGTGTATTGCCAGTTCCATTGTGGCCCTTGCCCTTCTCGTCAATCAGTCAAGCGCTCGAGCAGCGCCAACGCGTCGAGGATGACGCGACGCTCGCGTTCGGAATACCGCTCGTGAATGGCGCGCGCCAGCCACTCCTCCCGGACCTGCCGGTTGCTCTCGGCGCGCCGCCGGCCCGCCGCCGTCAGCGAAATCAGTTGTCGCCGCCGGTCTTCCGGGTCGGGTGTGCGCGCGATGAGCCCGCGCTGCTCGAGGGCGGCCACTATCGTGGCCATGGACTGTGGACGTACCCGCTCGGCCGAAGCCAGGACGCTCGCCGATGAGGCGCCCTCTTTCCAGAGCCGGTTGAGCACCGCCGTCTGCGACGGACTCAGGTCGTCGTCGGTGGCGAGGTCCTTCAGCCGGCGTCGCAGCCGGCTGAAGACCACCCGCAGATCGCGGGCCGCCGCGGCTGCCGATTCGGTGATGCCGTCCACCACACCAGCCTAGATTAGACAGCTGAAACTGTCCAGTCCAGACTGTCTAATTGCGGCCGAGCAACTGCAGCGCGGCGTCGACCGCCAGTGCGGGCACGTTCAGGGTCTTGGACCGTAGATCGTGTCGCGCGCCGGCGATCTCGACAACGGCGGTCGTGCCGGTGACCAGCGCGGCGGCGGCGCGCAACTCGTCGGGCGTGCCGAAGGGGTCCGACGTCCCGTGCGTGAACACCGTCGGCACCCTGATGTCGGGCAGGTGCTCGGTGCGGGTCCGCTCCGGCTTCCCCGGCGGATGCACCGGGTAGGAGAACAGTGTCAGCATGTCGACTTCAACAGGAAAAGCTTCGCGGGCGGCCACCACCATCGACGTCTGCCGCCCGCCGTAGGAGTGCCCGCCGGCGATCAACGGACCGTCGGCCAGGCCGCGGCACAGCGTGATCGCCTCGACGATCCCGGCGCGGTCGGCGGCCGCCGAGCCCGAAGGTGGGCCGGTGGGCCGGCGTCGCCGGTACGGCAGGTTGTAGCGGACCGCGAGCCAGCCGCGGCGTGCCCATTCGTCGCAAACCTGCTGCAGCAACGGCGAATCCCGGTTGCCACCGGCCCCGTGGGTCAGCACCACCACTCCGGCGGGTGGCCCGTCGGGTTGGTGCGCGACACCGGCGATCGGATCGAGGTTCATGCGCCCGTTGACGACGCGATCCGGAACGGACCGAGGTGGGGGCACCGCCCACTTGCGGGGGAGAAGCGGGCAATCATGTCAGCCGGAACAGGGGGGAGACGGGGCCGTGGCCGTGGCCCAGCGGATAGGCGGCGCGCAGGCATTCGGTCACCCATCGCTTCCCGAACCCGACCGCGTCGGGAACCGAGTACCCGTGCGCCAACGCGCACGCCACGGCGGAGGCCAGCGTGTCGCCGCCGCCGTGGTCATTGCCGCCGGGCAGGCGCTCCGAGTCGAACTCGTGGAACCCGGCGCCGTCATAGAGCAGGTCGCAACTGCGGTCGGACGATCGGAGGTGCCCGCCCTTGACCAGCACCCAGCGCGGTCCCAGCGCGTGCAGCGCCTTGGCGGCCGCCCGCTGCGACTCCACGTCCACGACGTCGATGCCGACCAGCAACCGGACCTCGTCGAGGTTGGGCGTCACCAGCGTGGCCAACGGAAACAGTTGGTCGCGAAGGGAATCCAACGCGGACGCCTCCAGCAGCGCGTCACCGTGCATGGACGCGCAGACCGGATCGACGACGAGCGGCACCGTCAGCCGCAACCGCCGCCAGGTGGCCGCGACCGTGTCGACGATGGCCGACGACGCCAGCATCCCGGTCTTGGCGGCCTGGACGCCGATGTCGGTGACCACCGCGTCGATCTGGCCGGCGACGACCTCGCCGGGTACCTCGTGAAAGCCGTTGACGCCCAGCGTGTTCTGCACGGTCACCGCGGAGACCGCGACGCAGGCATGCACCCCCAGCAGCGCCATGGTGCGCATGTCGGCCTCGATGCCCGCGCCGCCGCCCGAGTCGGACCCGGCGATCGTCAGCACGCGCAGCGGCGTGGTGCCGGGCGCAGGCAGCGGCAGGTAGCTCACTGGGTGATGGGCAGGTACACCCGGTTGCCGTGCTCGGCGAACTCCTGTGACTTCTCGGCCATCCCGGCCTGCATGGCGGCCTCGATCGCCTCCTCGCTGTCCAGCCCGTGCTCGGCGGCGTAGGCCCGGACGTCGGCGGTGATCCGCATCGAGCAGAACTTGGGCCCGCACATCGAGCAGAAGTGCGCGGTCTTGGCGGGCTCCGCGGGCAGCGTCTCGTCGTGGAATTCCTTGGCGGTGTCCGGGTCCAGCGACAATGCGAACTGGTCGTTCCAGCGGAACTCGAAGCGCGCCTGCGAAAGTGCGTTGTCCCGCTCCTGGGCGTGTGGATGCCCCTTGGCCAGGTCGGCGGAGTGGGCGGCGATCTTGTACGCGATCACCCCGTCCTTGACGTCCTTGCGGTCCGGCAGCCCCAGGTGCTCCTTGGGGGTCACGTAGCACAGCATCGCGGTGCCGGCCTGGGCGATGATCGCCGCGCCGATCGCCGAGGTGATGTGGTCGTAGGCCGGCGCGATGTCGGTGGCGAGCGGGCCCAGCGTGTAGAACGGCGCCTCCTCGCACAGCTCCTCTTCCAGCCGCACGTTCTCGACGATCTTGTGCATCGGGACGTGCCCGGGGCCCTCGATCATCACCTGCGCGCCATGGGATTTCGCGATCTTCGTGAGCTCGCCCAGGGTGCGCAGCTCGGCGAACTGGGCGGCGTCGTTGGCGTCGGCGATCGAGCCGGGCCGCAGGCCGTCACCGAGGGAGAAGGTGACGTCGTAGCGCGCGAAGATGTCGCAGAGCTCCTCGAAGTTGGTGTAGAGGAACGACTCCCGGTGATGCGCCAGGCACCATGCCGCCATGATAGAACCGCCGCGGGACACGATGCCGGTCACCCGCTTGGCGGTCAGCGGGACGTAGCGCAGCAGCACGCCGGCGTGCACGGTCATGTAGTCGACACCCTGCTCGCACTGCTCGATCACGGTGTCGCGGTAGATCTCCCACGTCAGCTCTGTCGGGTCGCCCTTGACCTTCTCCAGCGCCTGGTAGATCGGCACCGTGCCGACCGGCACGGGGGAGTTGCGCAGGATCCACTCGCGCGTCTCGTGGATGTTCTTGCCGGTGGACAGGTCCATGATGGTGTCGGCGCCCCACCGGGTGGCCCACACCATCTTGTCGACCTCCTCGGCGATCGAGCTGGTCACCGCGGAGTTGCCGATGTTGGCGTTGACCTTGACCGCGAAGGCCTTGCCGATGATCATCGGCTCGCTCTCGGGGTGGTTGTGGTTGGCCGGGATCACCGCGCGGCCCCGGGCGACCTCGTCACGCACCAGCTCGGCGGGCACGCCCTCGCGGGCGGCGATGAACGCCATCTCGGCGGTGATCTCCCCGGCGCGGGCCCGCTGCAGCTGGGTGCCGCGGTCGCGGACCACGCCGGCCCGAGCCGGCAGCCCGGCCGTCAGGTCGATCACCGCGTCCGGATCGGTGTAGGGGCCGGAGGTGTCGTACAGGTCGAAGTGGTCGCCGGTGGACAGGTGCACGCGCCGGAACGGAACCTGAAGGCGGGCACCGGCGCCGGGTGCCTCCACCTCGCGGTAGGCCTTGCTGCTGCCCGCGATGGGTCCGGTGGTCACGGCGGCCTCGACGGCTGTGGACAGGACGGGGGTTTGTTCCAAGGTCATTGCTCATCTCCCTACGCCGGCATTACCCGGTCAGGTTCGTACGGTCGACGGCCCCGAGCCGTCCTCTCAGCGCATTGGACGTGCGCTCCCGCGTTGTGGATGGTCCGCACGCGACGTTACCCCCATTTGGCCAGGGTGGTAGCCGGTGGTATCCCCTGGGTGCGAGGATGCAAACGTGCACGAGCAAGGGGAAGCGGACGGGGCGACGCCCGCCGGACCCCGCGGCCGACAGCTCAGCCCGGTGGAGGCGGTGGCCCGGCATCTGAACGTGGGAACGTTCCGCTTCTGGTTCATCGGTGAGCGCTGGGAGTGGTCCGACGAGGTGGCCAGGATGCACGGCTACGAACCGGGCACCGTGGAGCCGACGACGAAGTTGTTGTTGTCGCACAAGCACCCCGACGACCGCGCGCACGTTCAGGAGGTGCTCGACTACGCGCTGCAGTCGGCGGAGTCGTTCTCCAGCCGGCACCGGTTCATCGACACCGCAGGCAAGGTGCACGACGCAATCGTCGTGGCCGACCGCATGCACGACGAGTCGGGTGCCGTGGTGGGCACCGCGGGGTATTACATCGACCTCACCGATACCTTCGACGAGGCCCGGCAGGAGGTGCTCGACGAGGCGCTGCCGGACCTCTTGGAAAACCGGGCGGCGATCGAACAGGCCAAGGGCGTGCTGATGTACGTCTACCGGGTCAACGCCGAGCAGGCATTTCGCGTGCTGCAGTGGCGGTCGCAGGAGACCAACGTGAAGCTGCGGGCGCTGGCCAGGCAACTGCTCGCCGAGGTGACAACCCTAGACGGTTCGACCGCGGCCCTGCAAAGTCAGTTTGATCACGTGCTGCTCACGGTGCACGAACGGATATCCGCCGAGTCTGCTGGGTAACCAGCGTGATACGTGGGCGGGGCGGCCCGCAAACCGTTAGTGTTCCTAGACACTCGGGGCGGCGGTCGCCGCGCATCCGGGCGAGCGGCGAAAGGCATCGAAGGTGTTGGCGGTCGAACACGAGGCACTCGAGGACGCTGTGGTCGTACGCGTTAAGGGCGGCGTCGACTCCAGTACCGTCGATGAGGTAACCGCCCACCTGACCGCCGCGCTCAAGCTGGCCGAGACCCACCCGTCCCGGCTGGTCCTGGTCGACCTGCAAGCGGTCGACTTCTTCGGCAGCGCGGCGCTGAACGCCGTGCTCGACTGTCACGACGCGGGCAAGGAAGCCGGGACGGCGGTCCGGCTGATCGCGGACCACGACCAAGTGCTCCGCCCGATCGAGGTGACCGAACTCGATCGCATCCTCGACATCTACCCCACGCTGGCCGAGGCGTTGCAACACAAGCGACGGCAATGAACCCGGCGCTGCCGGCCGATCTTGCGGCTGCGGTCGGGTTGGGCGGCGAGATGGGGCGCCGGTTCGCCGAATTCGACTGGGACGCCCACCCATTGGGCGCGCCGCGGGACTGGCCGGCCGAGGTGCGGGTGGCCGTGGCCGTCGCCTTGACCTCGCGGTTCCCCATCGTGCTCTGGTTGCGGCCGGGGGATCTGTTCTTGATGTACAACGACGCCTACGCCCAGATCCTGGCGGACAAACATCCGGCCGCCCTGGGCCGCCCGGCGCAGCAGGTCTGGTGGGAGATCTGGCCGCAGATCTCGCCGATGCTGACCAGCGTGATCGACACCGGCGTCGCGACCTGGTCCGACGACCTGATGTTGCCGCTGATGACCGGCGGCCAGTCTCAGGAGCGGTACTTCACGTTCACCTACAGCCCCATCATCGGCGGCGAGGGCGCCGTCACCGCCGTCTTCTGCGCGGTGATCGAAACGACCGACCGGGTGCTGAGTCAGCGGCGCCTCCACCTGCTCAACGCGGTGGCGACCGCGGTGATGGACGCGCACACCATCGACGACGCGGTGGACAGTGCCGTCGCCGTCTGCGGCGCGCAGCCGCTGGACCTGCCCTTCGTCGCCGTGTACGTGGGCGACGCCGGGGAGCGGGCGCGCGGCAGCACGCTGCGCGGCGCCACGCTGCGCGGCGCCACACCCGCGATTCGCCCGCTGCTGCCCGGTTCGCTGGCCGGCCTCACGGGTGGCGACGAGACGCCACGCGACCGGGCCGTGCGCGTCATCGACCGGCTCGAGGACGTAATCCCGGGCGTCACCGCACTTTTCGGCGAGGCCGGTCCCCGCCAGGCGCTGGTATTGCCGCTCGGGGAAACCGCGGGCGGCGGGGCGTTGGTGATCGGTGTCAATCCGCGGCGGCCCCTCGATTCGATGTACCGCGGGTTCTGCCAGCTGCTCGCCGATCAGCTGTCCGCGGCGTTCGCCTCCGCCGTCTCCTACGACCAGCAACGGCAGCGGGCCGACGCGCTGGCCGAGTTGGACCGGGCGAAGACGGCGTTTCTGACCAACGTCAGCCACGAATTCCGCACCCCGCTCACGCTGTTGCTCGGGCCGCTCGACGATGCGCTGTCCGAGGCGGCGCCGGCGAGCGTGCTGGCGGATCGGCTGGGCACGGCCGTCCGCAACGCCCGGCGGCTGCAGCGCCTGGTCGACTCGTTGCTCGACTTCTCCCGGATCGAGGCCGGCCGCGCCAACGCGAAACTGGCGTGCACCGACGTCGGCGCGCTGACCGCCCACATCGCGTCGTCCTTCACCGAGCTGTGCCATCGGGCCGGGCTCGACCTCGTGGTGGACTGCGCGCCGGTGCTGGCCGATGTCGACCCGGGCATGTGGGAGACGATCATCCTCAACCTCCTGTCGAACGCGGTCAAATACACGCTGCGCGGCTCGATCTCGGTCGAGGTGCGCGCCGAGCCGGGCCACTGCGTCGTCACCATGCGCGACACCGGGGTGGGGATCGCCGCCGAGGACCTGGACCGCCTGTTCGACCGCTTCTACCGGGCCGACAACTTCCGCGGCCGCAGCGTCGAGGGCACCGGGATCGGCCTCTCGCTGGTGCGCGGGCTCGTCGAGCTGCACGACGGGACCGTCGGCATCTCCAGCGAACTGGACCGCGGCACGACGGTGACCATCCGGCTGCCGCAATCGATCGGCACGCCGGCCGGCCAGTCACCCGCCGGCCTGCTGGACGAGACCAACCCCTACGTGGCGGAGGCCCGGCAGTGGCTGACGCCGGTCGACCAACCCGACGGGGCGACGGCGGTTCCCGAGAGGTCGCGCCAGCTGGTGTTGATCGCCGACGACAACGCCGACATGCGGGACCATCTCGACCGGGTGCTGTCGGCCCAATGGGAGACCGTCCTGGCCGCGGACGGGGAGTCGGCGCTCGCGGCGGCCAGGACCTTGCGCCCCGACGCGATCGTCACCGACGTCATGATGCCGGGTATCGACGGCTTCGGACTGGTGGCGGCCATCCGCGCCGACCCGGAACTGGCGGCCACACCGGTCCTGATGCTGTCCGCGCGGGCCGGGGTGGAGGCCGTCGACGAGGGCTACGCCGCCGGGGCCGACGACTACCTGCCCAAGCCGTTCCGGTCCCAGGAGCTCGTCGACCGGGTGAAGTCGCGGCTGTCCGCGGTGGCCCGCGAGCGCGATCGCCAGCGCCGCGCGGCGGCCTCGGACCTGGTGCAGCTCGACTCCGCGCTGCAGGCCTCCGACTCGGTCGCCGGGATCCTGGACGCGTTGCTGGAATCCTCGTTCGGCTCGGCCGATGCCGCCACCGTCACCATCGGCGTCCTCGACGGCGAACGCCACATCCGGTTCGAGTACGCCGGCCACCTGCCCGGGGAACTGCGCGACCGCTACCACGTGACCGGGCTGGACTCCCCGGTGGTGGGCGCCGACGTCGTGCGCACCGGCGAGTCGATGGTCATCACCGACACCTTCGACCTGCCCCCGCGCTACGAGCACGCGGTGCACGACACCGCCGCCAGCGTCCGCGCGTGCGTCGCCCACCCGTTGCGGGACCCCTCGGGCCGCGTCGTCGGAATGCTGGGCCTGCTGTGGTCCACGCCGCGCCAGTTCGACGCCGCCGAACTCGACGTGTTCGGTCGCATGGCGGAGCTGACGTCCTCGGCCCTGGACCGGGTCCGCGTGATGGAGCGCGAGCACCGCATCGCCATCGACTTCCAGGAGCACCTGCTGGATTTGGACCGGGGATCGACGGCCGCGGTGGTGGCCGCCGTGTACGAGCCCGCCGGTGAGGCGATGCGGGTCGGCGGCGACTGGTATTCGGTCACGCCGCTGGACCGCGGCGGCCGGGTCGCGATCTCGGTCGGCGACGTCGTCGGCCACGGGTTGCCCGCGGCGATCGTGATGAGCCGGCTGCGCGCCGCGGTGGCGGCCTCCGCCCTCACCGCGGGCGAACCGGGTGCGGTCCTGGGCGCGCTGGACCGGTACGGGGCCAGCGTCGCCGGGGCGCGCTGCGCGACGGTGGCCTACGCCCTGATCGAGGCCGAGCCGGACACCGGCTGCGCCACCGTCAACTACAGCTGCGCCGGACACCCCTATCCCTTGCTGGTCTTGCCCGATCGTCGCGCGATCTTCCTGACGGCCGGCCGGCGTCTCCCGGTCGCCATCAAGGAACACGATGCGCAAAGCTATCCGGCCGACGCCACCGCGACGGCGAACATGCCGCCGGGCAGCCTGATCCTGCTCTACACCGATGGACTGGTCGAGCGCGCCGGCGAGACGCTCGACCGGGGGCTGGCCCGGCTCAGGGCCGCGGCCGCCGAATGCGCCGACCTGCCGGTCGAGACCATCTGCAAAGAGCTGCTGTCCCGGCTGGCGCCGCCCACCGGCTACCGCGACGACGTCGTCGTGCTGGCGCTGCGCACGAGTCACGAGGCCCCGGGCAGCTTCGCCACCGTGGTGACGGCCGGTGCGGGTCAGATTCCCGTCGTGCGCGAGCGGCTACGCGCATGGCTGTCCCGAATCGGCGTCGCCCCGAAACGCGAGCTGGACATCCTGCTGGCGACCGGCGAAGCCGTGACCAACGCGATCGAGCACGGCAGTGACGGCGAGCCCCGCCGGACCGTCTCCGTCGAGGCCTTTGCGCACCAGCGGACGGTCGCGGTCACGGTCAGCGACACCGGGCGGTGGGTGGGCGATTCCTCGGCCAGCCTGCGCAGCCGGCGCCGCGGCCGCGGTCTTTCCCTGATCGGCGGGCTGGCCGACCACGTCGACACCCTCCGCACGCTCGCCGGCACCCGGGTCACGCTGCGCTTCGACCAGGTTCGCTAGGCCTCCTCCATGGCCTCGCCGAGCTCCTCCAAGACCTTGTTGTGGTGGTTGCTGGCCAGCAGGTGTCCGGCGGCGATGACGACGGCCACCGGCCAGTCGATGAGTTCCAGCGCCGCCAGGGCGGCCAGGCCCCCGAAATAGGCCAGCTGTTCGGGCCGGGGAATCTCCATTTGCCCGAGCACCGGCAGGTTCACGTGAAAGGTTTCGCCCTCGCGGATCTTCTGCACCGCCTCGCGCTGCGTCGTCCCTCTGCGCGACTTCTTTTCCGCCATCATTTGCCTTTCAGTAACGGAGGGTTTGCCGACCCGCCGGGTACTCCGGCCACCGTCGGACCTATGTCGACGATGACAGACACCGGGGGCGATCCGCTGGTTTCATCTATTGCTGTGGTGCTGAAGGTGCCGTTACTGGAACTCTATGCGCTGCTGTGGCGGGTCGGGGTCGTCGAGGTTCGCCCACCGGAGCGGGTGCATCGGCAGGTCTGTCCGGACCCGTCAGCGCACGATTCAGCACACCGATCGCCACGGTCGCCGCGGCAGCGGATCCCAGCCCCTGCGCCCAGCCGACCGGACCCAGCGGTGTGCATCCCAGCAGTTGGCTGACCACCGGGATACTGATCAGCGTCCCCATCGCCGCCAGCGAGCCCGCCGCGGTGAACACCACCAACGGGGCGTGTGAGTCCAGCAGCGTCTGACCCAGCTCGGCGCCCACCAGGGCGACCAGCGCGACGGTGGACGCCCGTTGCGGGCGGCCGGTGACGCTGCCCATCGCCCATGCCGCCGTGGTCGCGGCGGCCGTCGTGACGCCGCGGATGGCGACGGCACGCCACAGCGCGGGCTGGTCGGGGCCCCGGATGCCGGGGTCGACCGGGCCGCTGGGCTTGCTCACCGCCAGCGCCGCCGCCGGCAGCGCGTCGGTCATCATGTTCACCAACAGCAGCTGCCGCGTGTTCAGCGGCGAGGTCCCGGTGATCGCGCTGCCGACGATGGCGAACAACACCTCGCCGGCATTGCCGCCCAGCAGCACCGACACGGCCGCCTGCACCCGCTGCCAGAGCTGGCGGCCCTCCTCGATGGCGTTGCGCAGGCCCTCGATGCGGGCGTCGACCAGCACCACGTCGGCCGCCATGTGCGCCGGGTCGCTGCCGCCGGCGACGACGCCGATGCCGACCGTGGCGGCCCGGATGGCCGCCGCATCGTTCGCCCCGTCGCCGACCATCGCGGTGCGCACGCCCGCGCTCTCCAGCGTCTGAACGACCTGGACCTTGTTCTCCGGCGTCATCCGGGCGAAGATCACCCGCTCGGTCACGACGCGCTCCTGATCCTTGCGCGACAACGCGTCCCATTCGGCGCCGCTGATCACCTGTCCGGCCGTCACGCTCATCCCGAGTTCCTCGGCGATGGCCTTCGCGGTGATCGGATGGTCGCCGGTGATCAGCTTGACGCCCACCGAAAGCCGGCGCAGATCCGCCAGCAGCCCGGCCGCCTCGGCGCGCGGGGTGTCGGACAAGCCCAGGAACCCGGTGAGGGTCAGCCCGTCGCCGGCGAAGTCGGCGATGTCGTCGGGCTCGTGCCGGATGGCCCGCGCCTGGGCGGGGCTCAGCTGCCGCCGCGCCACCGCGATCACCCGCAGGCCGCTGCTTGCCATGTGAGCGACGGTCTCCTCCATGGCGGGGCTCACGTCCCCGCAGGCGGCCAACACCACTTCGGGGGCACCCTTGACGGCCAGCTCGGTGTCCGTCACGGAGGCGGAGAAGGATCGGCCGGAGCGGAAGGGCAGGTGCGCGACGGGTGCGGTCGCGTTGTGGCCATTCACGGCCGAGGCGGCCCCCAATGCGGCCGAGGCGGCCTCCACGATGGCGACGTCGGTGGCGTGCACATGCGGCTCGCCGTTGGACGGCGGCGCGGCGTGCGCGGCGCAGCGCAACACCTCGTCGCGCGAACTTCCTTGCACCGCAACCACTTCGACCACCCGCAGCCGGTTCTGGCTGAGCGTGCCGGTCTTGTCGAAGCAGACCACGTCGATGCGGCCGAGCGCCTCCACCGAACGCGGGACGCGGACCAGCGCGCCGAACCGGGTCAGCCGCCGCGCCGACGCGGCCTGCGCCAGGGTCGCCACCAGCGGCATCCCCTCGGGAACCGCCGCGACGGCGATGGCGATCCCGCTGGCGACCGCCTGACGCAGGACCGACCCTCGCAACAGCCCCAGTGCGCCGACCAGCGTGCCGCCGGTCATGCTGACCGGGAAGGCCCGGTTGGTGAGCTGGCTGAGCTGGTGCTGCAGACCGACGTCGGAGGACAGGTCGCCCGACACCAGTTCGGCGGCGCGGCGTTCCTGCGTGTCGGCCCCGACCGCGGTCACCACCGCCACCGCGGTGCCCGCCACCATGGTCGTCCCGGCGTACAGCATGCAGCGGCGTTCGGCGAGGGTGGCGCCGGGCGTCGGCTCGACCTGCTTCTCCACCGACAGCGACTCACCGGTCAGCGTCGACTCGTCGACCTCGACGTCGACTTCCTCGATGATCCGGGCGTCGGCGGGCACCACCTCGTGGGTGCGCACCTCGATGACGTCACCGGGCTGCAGCTGCGCCGCGATGACGTCGGTGTACACCCGCTCCCCGTCCACGTCGGACACCACCTTGCGTGCGGGTGGGATCTGTTGTGCCAGAAGATGATTGAGCCGGTTCTCGGCGCGCAGCCGCTGGCTCGCGGCGAGCATGGAGTTGCCGGTCAGCACCGAGAACACCAGGACGGCGTCGACCGGCGAGCCGAGCACCGCGCTGGCCGCCGAGCCGAGCGCCAGCACCGGGGTCAGCGGGTCGGTCAACTCGGCGCGCACGGCGCCCAGGAACTGCAGCACGGCGTGCGCGCGGGTTTGGGGCTGCGCCGCCCCCAGGGTGGCCAGCGCGAGCGCCCTGGGATCGCCGGCGGGCTCCGAGTCGGGCGGCGGCAACGCCCTGCGGACATGCTCGGCCGCCATCGCGTGCCATTCCTGAACGGGAGCCGGGCGCGGCGCGTCCGCCCGGATGATGCCGCGCGCCAGCAGATATCCCGACAACAGGCCGGCCGCCGCCCCGCTGGTCACCGGTCCGCGCCCGATGCCGCGGACGCCGGGGATCATCAGCAGCGAACCCATCGCCGTTGCGCCGGCGGAGATCCCGACGCCGCGTTGGGCGGCGGCCCGCGCCGCCGGCAGCGCGTGCAGCACCCGCCAGGCCGCCGCGAGGTCGGGCAGCAGCAGGTCGGCGTACCACGGCGGCGGGCCGTCCCCCGGCTCGGGCATCATGCCCAGCGCCACGTCGGCCGACCAAACCGCTTGCGCGCCGGCCGAAGACAGCACCGCGACCGTGCGGCCCGCCTCCTGCAGAGCCGTGACGGTACCGGACAGCGCGTCGTCGATGGAGCCCCGCTCCAGCGGCCTGATGTCGTCGAACGCCGGCCGCAATTCGCCCAGCGAGTCGTCCTCGACGGAGACCAGTTCGGCCTTCGTCCGGTGCGCCTCGGCGACGACGGCCGACGCCAACGGGTCGTGCGTGAAGCAGAACAGCGCCTCCACTTCGCCATTCGGCTTACTGGCCGAGATCCCGGGCACCGGGTGCCAGCCGGGCCGTAGGCGCTGGTTTTCCAGCATCAGCTGGGCGCGCGACCACGCCGCGGGCAGCTCGGCCTCCTTCGCGCCGCGGATGATCGACACCCGCAGGCTGCGGGTGCACAACACCCGGGGGTCGACGACGATCGCGTCCACCCGGTCCAGGCGGCGCAGCGCCTCCGGGCGCAACGACAGCACCGCGTGCCGCTCGGCCAGCCCCTGGCCGAGCGCGGCGGCGAAGGCCTCCGGGGTGGTGCGGTTGGCCGCCGGGGTGGTCACCAGGACGGCCAGGGCCGCCTGGTGCAGGTTGCGGGTGGTGGCGCCGACGATCCCGGCGCTGACGGCCTGAACCAGTGCGAATCGATGTCCGTAGTGGTCGGCGGGCCGGCCGCGCGGCGGCTTCGACGCCGCGGACGGGTCGGTGTGCGGGTGATCGGCGTGGCCGGCGAGCTGCGGCTCGTGGCGGACCCACGCGCGCGCCTGCGCGCGGCATTCGGCGGCTTTCAGCGACTGCATCAGCAGGCCGACCGACAACGACGCGGGGGACAGGGTGACGGTTTCCGCGGCCGTCACCGCCAGCGCCAGCACGGTGTCGGTGGCGGGCCGGCCGATGCGGTCCTCCAGCAGGCGGCGCAGCCACGGCTGGTAGTCGAGGGCCACCACGCCCGCCAGGACGCCGATGGGCATGCGCGGCCAGCGCAGCGCCCGGCCGGTGAGGGCGACGCCCAGCCCGGCCGCGCTGGCGGCCGCGGTGGCGGCGCGGGTGGCCAGCACCACGCCGTCGCCCGGCAGGCTCGTCGGGGGCGCCGACGGCTTCGCGGGGGCCCTTGCCGCGCAACGCTTCTCGGCGGCATCGACGACGCGGCACAGGTCGCGCAGCGACGTCTCCGCGTCGCCGATGGTGATCACCACCCGCGATAGCGGGTAGTTCAGGGCGGCCGACGCCACCCCGGGCTGGGCCAGCACCGCGTGCAGGACCGTGCGCCCCAGGTCGTCGCCGCCAGCGCCGTCCAGCCCGCGCACCTCGATCCAGGCGCGGTCCCGGCCGCGCCAGCACCGTCGGGTCAGTGTCGCCGGCGTGCCCCCGGGCAGCTCGCCCGAGATCGCCCGCGCGCCCTCGCGCAGCGGAATCGCGGCGATGGTGATGCCGGACTCGACCAGCGAGGTGGTCGCCTGGATGCCGGTCGCGACGGCGCGCAACGGCAAGGATTGCCGTATTGCGGTCGCAATGGCCAAAGCGTTGTCGAGGGGTCGCGTCAGTTGGTGCTACGCAACTCGGCGCTGCCGGCCCGTCTCCCCGCTGCCTTCTTGGCGGTCGACTTGGCGGCCGCCTTTTGCGGCGCCGCCTTCTGTGGCGCCGGTTCCACCGGCACCGCCTTGAGGCTGGCCTTGGTGGACTTGGCGGGTTCGTGCTTGCGGCTCAGCCGCTGCAACAACAGGGCGCTGCCGCCGACCGCGAGCACCACCGGCCACTCGACCAACCCCGCGACGCCCAGCGCGCCGAAGGCCACCGCGGCCGCGGGCGCCGAATGGCTGCCGCTGCTCATGCCCTTCTTGATGCCCTCGGCGGCGCCGGTGACGCCTCCGATGACCCCGTTGACCGCCGCGCCACCCACTGCGCCGGCGGCCGCGGTCGTCGTGGTCGCCACGCGACTCACCGCCTGACCCACGCCCCGGACCGCTCCGCCGATGACACTCATGCTGACTCCCTGACTTCCTGTCCATGCCGCGAATTCCGCGTCGCGCGCGAGGTGTACCCGCCTGAACGCATCGTTAACAGCAAAAAAACATTGTATCTGCTTCTAACAAAAGAAAGCCTGCCATCTTGCAAACGCGCAGACAACGCACCACCGGATGCAATTTGAATTAGGCAGGCCTTATGTCGATCAGCACAGGTGCGTGATCGCTGGCGGCCTTGCCCTTGCGCTCGTCGCGGACGATCTGGGCGTCCGTGACGCGGTGGGCCAATTCCGGGGAGGCGAGGATGAAGTCGATGCGCATGCCCTGCCGTTTCGGGAAGCGCAGCTGGGTGTAGTCCCAGTAGGTGTAGACGCCGGGCCCGGGCGCGAAAGGCCTTACCACGTCCGAGAATTGGGCTTCGACGATGGCGTCGAACGCGCGGCGCTCCGGCTCGGAGACATGCGTGGCGCCGGCATAGAATTCGGTGCTCCACACGTCATCGTCGGTCGGGGCGATGTTCCAGTCGCCGGCCAGCGCGATCTGGGCGGTGGGATCGTCGCGCAGCCACCCGGCCGCCGTATCACGCAGCGCGGCAAGCCACTCCAGCTTGTAGAAGTAATGCGGATCGCCCACCGCGCGGCCGTTGGGCACGTAAAGGCTCCAGACCCGGACCCCGTCGCAGGTGGCGCCGAGCGCGCGGGCCTCGGCCGTCGCGGCCACCTCCGGCTTGCTGCTCCAGCTGGGCTGGCCGGCGAAGCCGACCTGCACGTCGTCGAGGCCCACCCGGGAGGCGATCGCCACGCCGTTCCATTGGTTGAAGCCGACGTGCGCCACCTCGTAGCCGAGTTCGAAGAACGGCAGCGCGGGAAATTGGCTGTCGGAGCATTTGGTCTCCTGCATGGCCAGCACGTCGACGTCGGCGCGGGCCAGCCAGTCGACGACGCGGGGCAGGCGGCTGCGAATCGAATTCACGTTCCAGGTGGCCAGCCGCAGCGGCGATCGCAAGCGCGGCGAAGCCGGGCGCTGCGGGTCGCCGCCATCAAGCAGCGGCGATCGCAAGCGCGGCGAAGCCGGGCGCTGCGGGTCGCCGCCATCAGTCATCGCTAGACGGTATCCCAGGCCGGCGAGCGCGCCGGGAAATAGCGGCGGCGATGATGCGCGCGGAAGCCGAGCGCCTCGGCCAGCGCCATCGACCCGGTGCCGGGCGCGACCAGATATCCGCGGGTCGCGCCGCGCGCCGCGGCCCACGCCAACAGCGCTTCGCACGCGGCCGTGGTGGCGTGGTCGTCGGCGGGGCCCGTCGCCGTCAGGCCCACCCAGCGCGTGCCGTCGGGCGCGTCGGTCACGGCCGCGCGCGCGAGCGCCGTGTCCTCGGGGTCGGCTTCGGGCGGGGCCGCAGCGGACAGGTCGCGCACCCAGACGCGCTCGGTGTGTTCGGCGTTCAGCCCCGCCGGCGTCGGCAACAGGCGATCCGGAATCATCAGCCGCGCGGTCAACCCGCGCGCCTCATACCAGGCCGCGATGGCCGCGACGGTTCCGGCGTGCGCCGAAACATCAAGCGGCACGGCGTAATCGACGCCGGCACCGGCGCGCAGCAGCCAGCCCTCGAGCCAGGCCCGTTCCGCGCCGGGCGCGGCCGCGGCGGCCGCGTGCTCGAGTGCCCGGATTTCGGACGTGCGGACCGGCGCGTCGGTCAGCACCCGCAGTGCGACCACGTCGCCGGCCGCCACCTCGACGACCGCGCCCGCCTTGGTCCGCACCCGCACCGACGGCTCGACCGCCAGCAGGTGTCCCACCGCGTCGGTCAGCGGGGGCACCGAACCGGCGGGGCGCCGGTAGCGAAGCGTCACCCGCGTGCCCGGGTCCGGCCACGAGATCATCAGTGACCGAAGGGGTCCGGTCCTTCGCCGGGCATCCACGACAGGCCGGGAACGCCCCACCCGTGCGCCTTGACGGCGCGCTTGGCGCTGCGCGCGTGACGGCCGACGAGGCGGTCCAGGTACAGGAAGCCATCCAGGTGGCCGGTCTCGTGTTGCAGCATGCGCGCGAACAGGCCGGTGCCCTCGAGTTCGACCGGTCGGCCGTCGGCGTCCAGACCCCTGACCCGCGCCCAGGTGGCGCGGCCGGTGGGAAAGGACTCGCCCGGGACCGACAGGCAACCCTCGTCGTCGGTGTCGGGATCGGGCATCGTCTCGGGCACTTCGGAGGTTTCCAGCACCGGGTTGACGACCACGCCGCGGCGACGGTCGGTCCTGCCGCGGTCGTCGGCGCAGTCGTAGACGAAGACCCGCAGCCCGACCCCGATCTGGTTGGCGGCCAGGCCCACTCCGTGCGCGGCGTCCATGGTGTCGTACATGTCGGCGATCAGCTCACGCAGGTCCGCCGGCAGCGAACCGTCGGCGCCCACGGGCACCGGCTGGGTCGGGGTGTGCAGGACCGGATCGCCGACGATCCGGATCGGTACGACTGCCATGGTCGGCTAAGCTACCGCACGCGCGTGCGCGCCCGGGCCGGCGATCGCGGTGCGGGCAATCTGAGCCAATCGGCCGACTCGCGGGTCTGGATGACGGCTTGAGGGTTTGGGCCGTGGTTCAATATTCGCCGAAACACGCCCTTAGGTAAGTCAAGTCATTAGAGCAGCCGAGAATTCGCCGGAAGGGTCCAGGGGAAGCTATATGGACAGCGCCATGGCGCGGGCAAATCGATCGGGGGACGATGCCGAGATCGCAGATGGGCTCACCCGCCGCGAACACGACATCCTCGCCTTTGAACGTCAGTGGTGGAAATTTGCGGGCGTAAAAGAAGAAGCGATCAAAGAGTTGTTCTCGATGTCGGCGACGCGCTACTACCAGGTGCTCAACGCGCTGGTCGACCGCCCCGAGGCGCTGGCCGCCGACCCGATGCTGGTGAAGCGGTTGCGGCGGCTGCGCGCCAGCCGCCAGAAGGCGCGGGCGGCGCGGCGCCTGGGCTTCGAGGTGACCTGACTCGCTACAGTGGGCTCGATGAAAGAGCGAGTCCCCGACTCCACCGGGCTTCCCCTGCGGGCGATGGTGATGGTGCTGTTGTTCCTGGGGGTCATTTTCCTGTTGCTCGGCTGGCAGGCGCTGGGCTCGTCCGGCAGCTCCGACGACGACTCGGCGTCGGCGGCCTCCACGTCCTCGGCCACCAGCTCGTCGCCCACGTCGACGAGCGCTAAGCCCGCGGCGAACCGCGCCGAAGTGCAGGTCTACAACATCTCCTCGAAAGAGGGCGTGGCCGCCAAGACCAAGGACCAGCTCACCGCCGCCGGTTTCAACGTCACCAGGGTCGACAACATGACCGTGCCGGACGTCACGGCGACGACGGTGTACTACACCGACGCCGACGACGAGCACGCGACCGCCGACGCGGTTGGCAAGAGCCTGGGGGCGCCGGTCGAACCGCGCATCCCCGCGCTGAGCGGCGAACCGCCCGGGGTCATCGTCCTCGTTACGGGGTGAGCCGTCAGCGGCTAGGCTTCCGCTATGCCTCCGCTCGCTGGTCACCGCACAGTCGCCGTCACCGTTTCCGCGCTCTCCGCAGCCACGTGCGCCGTACTGCTGGGCGCGTGCTCGTCGCCTCAGCACGCATCGACCTCACCGGGCACCACGCCGGCCGTGTGGACCGGATCGCCGGCACCGACCGGCACCCCGATACCCGAGGGCGGGCCCGTCGCCGCGCCGTCGGGCAAGAACATCACCACCCACCTGAAGGCGCCCGACGGCACCGAGGTCGCGACCGCGACGTTCCAGTTCAACAACGGCTACGCCACCGTCACCATCGAGACGACCGCCAACGGGGTGCTGACGCCCGGCTTCCACGGGGTGCACATCCACAAAACCGGCAAGTGTGAGCCCAACTCCGTCGCCCCGACCGGTGGCGCGCCGGGCGATTTCCTGTCCGCCGGCGGGCACTTCCAAACGCCCGGTCACACCGCCGAACCCGCCAGCGGTGACCTGACGTCGCTGCAGGTGCGCAAGGACGGGTCCGGGATGATGATGACCACCACCGACGCGTTCGGCATGGACGACCTGCTGACCGGTGAGAAGACCGCGATCATCATCCACGCCGGCGCCGACAACTTCGCCAACATCCCGCCGGAGCGCTACAACCAGAGCAACGGAACCCCGGGCCCCGACCAGACGACGATGAGCACCGGTGACGCCGGCAAGCGGGTCGCGTGCGGTGTGATCGGTGCCGGCTAACCGGGATAACGCGCGCATCGACTTCGCCCGTTCTCCGCGGCCGACCCTGGGCGTGGAGTGGGAGTTCGCGCTCGTCGACGCGCAGACCCGCGACCTGAGCAACGAGGCCACGGCGGTGATCGCCGAGATCGGCGAAAACCCGCGCGTGCACAAGGAGTTGCTGCGCAACACGGTCGAGGTGGTCAGCGGGGTGTGCGCTTCCACCGGGGAGGCGATGGACGATCTGCGGCAGACGCTGGGGCCCGCGCACCGGATCGTCCGGGACCGGGGCATGGAGCTGTTCAGTGCCGGCGCCCACCCGTTCGCGCAGTGGTCGACCCAGAAGCTCACCGACGCGCCCCGCTACGCCGAACTGATCAAGCGCACCCAGTGGTGGGGCCGGCAGATGTTGATCTGGGGCGTGCACGTGCACGTCGGAATCTCCTCGGCGCACAAGGTGATGCCGATCATGACGTCGCTGCTGAAGTACTACCCGCACCTGCTGGCGCTGTCGGCATCCTCGCCGTGGTGGACCGGTGTGGACACCGGCTACGCCAGCAACCGCGCGATGATGTTCCAGCAGTTGCCCACCGCCGGCCTGCCGTTCCAGTTCCAGACCTGGGCGGAGTTCGAAGGGTTCGTCTACGACCAGAAGAAGACCGGCATCATCGATCACGTCGACGAAGTCCGTTGGGACATCAGGCCTTCGCCGCACCTGGGCACCCTCGAGGTGCGGGTCTGCGACGGCGTGTCCAACCTGCGCGAGCTGGGCGCGCTGGTCGCGTTGACGCATTGCCTGGTGGTGGACCTGGACCGCAGGCTGGAGGCCGGCGAGACGTTGCCGACCATGCCGCCGTGGCACAACCAGGAGAACAAGTGGCGCGCCGCCCGCTACGGGCTGGACGCGATCATCATCCAGGACGCCGACAGCAACGAGCGGCTGGTCACCGAGGATCTCGACGACGTGCTGAACCGGCTGGAGCCCGTCGCCAAGTCGCTCGGTTGCGTCGACGAGCTGGCCGCGGTGGCCGAGATCCCCAGGCTCGGCGCGTCCTATCAGCGGCAGCGCCGGGTCGCCGAGGAACACGACGGCGACCTGGGGGCCGTCGTCGACGCGCTGGTGGCCGAGTTGGAAATCTGATGTTCGAACCCCTCGAGTTGGCGATGTTTCCGCTGGAGTCGGCGCTGCTGCCCGACCAGGAGCTGCCGTTGCGCATCTTCGAGCCGCGCTACGGCGCGCTGGTGCGGCACTGCCTGGACACCGGGGACCCGTTCGGCGTGGTGCTGATCGCCCGGGGCCGCGAGGTCGGCGGCGGCGAATCCCGTTGTGATGTCGGGGTGTTGTCCCGGATCACCGAATGCGTCGAGCACGGCGCGGGCCGGTACTCGATGCGCTGCCGGACCGGGGAGCGGATCAAGGTCTCCGAATGGCTGCCCGACGATCCCTACCCGCGGGCCACCGTGACGCTGTGGCCCGACGAGCCGGGCGATCCGGTCACCCCCGCCCAGCTGCTCGAGGTCGAGGACCGGGTGATGGCCCTGTTCGAGCGGATCGCCGACGCGCGCGGGGTGAGCCTGCCCGACCGCGCGGCGCTGCTGGGCGAGCACGCCGGCGGTGATCCCGGGCAACGTTTGTGGGACTTGGCTTCTCGCATCCCCATCGGCACGGCGGACCGGTACTCGGTGCTGGCGGCGCCGTCGGCCGCCGCGCGCCTGGCCGCGGTCCGCGATGCCGTGGCCGCGGTCGCCGAGGTGGTTGAGTTCCAGCTCTCCGAATAGGACTGTGCGACAGGGGTTCAGATGAAGGTACAGCTGCAGGTCAATGGTTCACCGGTGGATGCCGCGGCCAGCGCCGCCGACGTCGCCGCGACGGGCGCCGACGGCCTGTTCACCTTCGAGGGCCAGCACGACGTCTTCTTCCCCCTGCTCATCGCCGCCGGCGCGACCGACCTCGGGCTGATGACCAACGTGGCGATCGCCCCGCCGCGCAGCCCGCTGCACCTGGCCCACGCCGCCTACGACCTGCAACTGTACAGCGGTGGCCGGTTCCGGCTGGGGCTCGGCTCGCAGGTGCAGGCCCACATCGAAAAGCGTTACGGCAGTAGGTGGGCGAAGCCGGCCAAGCTGATGGCCGAAACCGTGCGCGCGATCAAGGCCATCTTCGCCGCCTGGGAAGGGCAGGACCGCCTGGACTTTCGCGGCGAGTTCTTCACCCACACCATCATGGCGCCGAACTTCAACCCCGGGCCCAACCCGTTCGGGCCGCCGCCGGTGCTGCTGGGCGCACTGGGCCCGGTGATGACGCGCACCGCCGCGGAGGTGGCCGACGGGCTGCTGGTGATGCCGTTCAACAGCGGCCGCCACTTCGCCGAACGCACCGTCCCGGCGGTCGCCGAGGGGCTGCGCCGCGCGGGCCGGACCCCCGACGGATTCCAGATCATCGCCCAGGCGATGGTCGCCGTCGGCCGCGACGAGGCCGACCTGGCGGCCGCGATCGACGGTGTGGCGGCGCTGATTTCGTTCTACGGCTCCACCCCGGCCTACCTGCCCGTGCTGGAGGCCGAGGGGTGGGCCGACATCCAGCCCGAGCTCAACGCGCTGTCCAAGCAGGGCCGGTTCGCCGAGATGCGGCGGCTGGTCGGGGACGAGGTGGTGGCGCGGATCGGGATCGTCGGCACCCCCGAGGAGTGCGCGCGGCAGATCGCCGAACGGTTCGGGGAGCACGCGGCGGAGGTGTGCTGCTACTTCCCGGGCTACACGCCGCGCCCGGCGGACGTCGCCGACCTGATCGGCGCCCTGCACCGGGCACCCGTCCTGCGATGAGCCCCGATGTGACGGTCGACGTCGACGCCGGCGTGGCGGTGCTCACGCTCAATCGGCCCGAGCGGCTCAACGCCTACACCGCCGACATGGGCGCGTTGCTGAGCCGGGCGTACTCCGACTGCGATGGCGACGACGAGGTCCGGGCCATCGTGGTGACCGGGGCGGGCGACGCCTTCTGCGCCGGGGCGGACTTCTCCGGCGATGCCGGCCCGTTCGACACTCCGGCCGACGGGTTCTCGGCGTCACCGATCACCCCGGCGGCGTTCGAGTTGCGCAAGCCGGTGATCGCGGCCGTCAACGGGCACGCGATCGGCATCGGGCTGACCATCGCGTTGCAGGCCGACCTGCGCATCGTCGCCGAGGACGCGAAATACGGTGTGGTGCAGGTGCGCCGGGGCGTGCTGCCCGATTGCATGTCGCACTGGACGTTGGCGCAGCTGACCACGCTGGGGGTGGCCGCGGACATCCTGCTGACCGGGCGGACCTTCGGCGGGGCCGAGGCGGTGGCGCTCGGCATCGCCAACCGGGCGCTGCCCGCCGGGCAGGTGCTCGACCACGCGGTCGGGGTGGCCCGCGACATCGCGGTCAACGTCGCGCCGATGTCGGCGGCGCTGAGCAAGCGGCTGCTGTGGGACACCGCGATCAACAACTACGGCCCGCGGCAGGTCGCCGCGCTGGAAACGCGGCTGCACCACCGCGTGATGGGCGGCGCCGACGCGCGCGAGGGGGTGGCCGCGTTCCTCGAGCGCCGGCCCCCGTCGTTCACGTCGCGGCTGTCCCGCGAGTGGACCCCGCTGCCCGAGCCGTGAACTCCGCGGAGAGCTCCCACCACCGGGCCGCCCGCTGCTCGTCGCGGGCGTAGGGCGCCGCCCTGTCGCTGACCCCGCAGTCTTCGAGATACAGCCCGCCGCGGCCGGCGAGCTCCGGGCTCACTGCGGCCCACACCTGGGTCGCCGCACCGCGGTCGGGCGTGGTGACGTCGAGCCGCTCGCCGGTCGGTGTGCGCAGCCGCGAGAAGTCCGCACGCGACATGTGCCGCGCCAGCGACGTCGCCACCGTGCCGGGATGGACGGCATACGCGCGAATTCCCTTGTCGCGCAGGCGGCGGTCGGCCGCCACGGCGTGCAGGATGTTCGCCGTCTTCGAGGCGCCGTAGGCGGCGAACTTGTCGTATTCGCGGCGCTCCCAATGCGGATCGTCGAAGTCGACGTCGCCGAGCACGTGGCCCGCGGACGACAGGTTGACGATGCGGGCCCCGCCGGCGGCGGCGAGTTGCGGAACCAGCAGCCGGGTGAGCTCGAAGTGCCCGAAATGGTTGGTGCCGGTCTGCATCTCGAAGCCGTCGCGCGTCCTGCCGAACGGGGTGAACATCACCCCGGCGTTGTTCATCAGGACGTCGACGGCCGGGGCGATCTCGCGGATGGCGGCCGCCGCCGCCCGCACGGCCGCCAGCGAGGTCAGGTCGAGCCCGACGGTCGAGGTGTGTGCGCCCGGCACTTCCGCGGCGATCCACTGGGCCGCCTCGGCCAGCGCCGCCGGGTTGCGGGCGGCCAGGACGACGTGGGCGCCCGCGGCGGCCAGCGCCCGGGCCGATTCGCGCCCCAGCCCGCAGGACGCGCCGGTGATCACGCAGACCTTGCCGGACAGGTTGATTCCCTCGACGATGTCCAGCGCGGTCGGATGCTCGATCATGCCGGAATACGTTGCCACACCGCCGCCCGGGCCATCAGCCGCGGCGCCACCATCCTGTGCAGCGGGCCGACGACGGCCCAGACCGTGCGGGCGGTGAGCCGGTGGCGGTAGTGCACGCGAGTGGTGAGGCCGGCCCGCCGATCGTGCTCGCGCCGCAGCGTCAGCTCGCCGCGCATCAGCGGCCCCCGCGCGCTCAGCACGAGTTCGTCGTGATTCGAGCGCACGATCGTCCAGCCGATGAGGTGATCCGGCGACGAAGCCGGCCCGAGGTCGAACCTCAGCACGTGGCGGTGGATCCACCGGACCGCGCCCCCGCCCGGCGCGTCCCTGAGGGCGTCGCGGAAGGTCTCCTCGGCGGTGCGTGAGTCTCCTTGCGGGAGGGGGACTTCGAAGACGTCGGTGTAGTCGGCCCGCTGGGCGGCCCTCGCGATGCGGTTGAGCGTCCACCGCGTGACGACGCGGTGGACGCCCGTGCCGATGACCAGCGCCCGGTAGGCCTTGCCGTGCGCGCCCGGGAAGGCCGCCCAGGTGGCCGCGCGCACCCGGCTGCGGCCCGCGCCGGCTCCCTGTAGCTCGAACACCCACCGGTACACGGCGAAGAGGTGGCGGCCCCTCAGCGCGAACCGCTCCGGCGCGCGCGCCTCGTCCAGCACGAAGCCGGCCGGCACGGTCGACGGATCGCCCGGGTCCCGGCACAGCACCTGAAGCAGCGCCGACCACGTGTCGTCACGATTCGCGTCGACGGTTATGGCATGCTCATCGATATAGGGTAATCGTTCCATATAGAAGGAATGTACTAGATCATGGCACCTCCGCGGAAGCACGAAACCGATGTGATCCTCGACGCCGCCCGGGCGCTGGTGCTCGACGGCGGCCCGCGCGCGGCGAGCGTCGCGGCGATCGCCAAGGCCAGCGGCGCCCCCGCGGGCACGCTGTATCACCGGTTCGGCAACCGCGACGGCATCCTGACGGCGGCGTGGCTGCGGGCGCTGGAGCGGTTCCAGGCGCGGGCGCTGGCGGCCGGCGGCGAGACCTCGGCGGACGGCGCCACGGAAACGGCGATAGCGATGGCCGTGGCCGCCGTCAGCTTCGCGCGCGAGCTGCCCGACGACGCCCGGCTGTTGCTGACGATCCGGCCCGGTGACCTGCTCGACGAGGAACCCGACGCGGCGTTCCGCGAGACGCTGGCCGCGATGAACGCCCCGCTGACGGAGCGGATCGCGGTGTTGGCCCGCCGGCTGTACGGGAACAGCCGGCCCCGGTCCGTCGACGCCGTCGCGCGGGCGGTCGCGGACCTGCCGTATGCCGTGGTCCGGCGCCACGCCCACGACGACCCGATGCCCGGTTGGCTGGAACGCGACGTCGCGGCGTCGGCGCGGGCGGTGCTAGGGAGCTTCGGCGAAGGCGCGTAGCGCCTGAAGCTGGGCGGGATCCAGCGAGGGGCGCACGATTTGGCGCGCGGCCGCGATGTCGGCGGCCGTCACGTCGGTGGCGTCGATGGATCGCCGCATCGCGGTCAGCGCCGCCTCGCGCAGCAGCGCCACGCAGTCCGCGGCGCTGTAGCCGTCGAGCGCGGCGGCCACCTCGTCGAGATCGACGTCGTCGCTCAGCGGGACGGATTTGCCCGCGGTGCGCAGGATTTCGCGACGGGCGGCGGCGTCGGGCGGTTCGACGAACACGCGCCGCTCCAGCCGGCCCGGGCGCAGCAGCGCCGGGTCGATCAGGTCCGGGCGGTTGGTGGCGCCCAGCACGACGACGTCGCGCAGCGGATTGACGCCGTCGAGCTCGGTCAGCAGCGCCGCCACCACCCGGTCGGTCACGCCCGAGTCGAAGCTCTGCCCGCGCCGGGGCGCCAGCGCGTCGATCTCGTCCAGGAACACCAGCGACGGGGCCGAGTCGCGGGCGCGCCGAAACAGTTCCCGCACAGCCCTTTCCGAGCTGCCCACCCACTTGTCCATCAGCTCGGAACCCTTGACGGCGTGCACCGACAACTGCCCGGTGCTGGCCAGCGCGCGCACCACGAACGTCTTGCCGCAGCCCGGCGGCCCGTACAGCAGCACGCCGCGGGGCGGTTCGACGCCCAGCCGGGCGAAGGTGTCGGGATGCTGCAACGGCCACAGCACGGCCTCGGTGAGCGCCTGCCTGGCCTCGACCATGTCGCCGACGTCGTCGAGGGTGATGTTGCCGACGGCCACTTCCTCGCTGGCCGAACGGGACAGCGGCCGGATGACGGTCAGCGCCCCGAGCAGGTCCTCCTGGTTCAGCTCGGGTGGGCGCCCGTCGGTGCTGGCGCGCGACGCCGCCCGCAGCGCCGCTTCCCGCACCAGCGCGGCCAGGTCGGCGACCACGAAACCCGGAGTCCGGGAGGCGATTTCAACCAGATCCAGGTCCCCGGCGGGCACCGACTTCAGCAGCGACTCCAGCAGCGCCTTGCGGGTGCCGGCGTCGGGCAGGGGCAGGCTCAGCTCCCGGTCGCACAGGTCGGGCGCGCGCAGCCGGGCATCGAGCTGGTCGGGCCGGGCGGAGGTGGCGATCAGCGCGACGCCCTCGGTCGCCACCGCGGTGCGCAGCTCGCCCAGGATCAGCGCGGCCACCGGCTCGGGGTCGACCGGCAGCAGGGCGTCGACATCGGTGATCAGCAGCACGCCGCCGCCGTCGCGGACGGCGCGCACCGCCGCGCTCACGGTCTTGAGCCGGTCCTCGGCGGTCAGCGCGCCGACCTCCGGCCCGTCCAGCTTCACCACCCGGCGCCCGTCGCAGACCGCCCGCACCAGTGTCACCTTGCCGACGCCGGCCGGGCCCGACACCAGCACGCCGAGGTTGGCGCCGGCGCCCAGCGTCTTGAGCAGGTGTGGCTCGTCGAGCGCGAGCTTGAGCCATTCGGCGAGTTTGGCGGCCTGCGGCTGGGACCCCTTCAGCTCCTCGACGACGGTCTCCGGGCTGGCGACGTCGACGAACTCCTGCGACGGCCCGGCCCCCGACGGCACGCCGGCGCCCCAGGTGACCAGTGAGTTGGGCTGGACGCTGACCGGTCCCGCCGGGTCGACGCCGGTGACCGTCAGCAGCTCCGACGTCCAGCTGATGCCGACCGACGCGGCCAGCGCGCGGGCGGCGGCCGACGTCGAGAACGGCGGACCGAGGTCGCGCGGCAACAACGACACGGCGTCGCCGACGGTCAGCACCTTGCCGAGCAGGGCCTGCCGCAGGGTGACCGGTGAAATCGCCTGGCTGGCCAGCGACGAGCCGGACAGCGTGACCGACCGGGCGCCGTAGACGGTGACCGCGCCGACGATCACCGCGGTGCCCTCGCGGAGCCCCGCATTCGACAGGGTCACGTCGTCGAGCAGCACGGTGCCGACCGGGGTGTCCGGACCGGCGAGGCCCGCCACCGCGGCCGTGGTCCGCGAGCCCGTCAACGCCACCGCGTCCCACTCCCGAATGCCGAGCGCGGCGACCGCGCTCGGATGCAACCGGACTACGCCGCGGCGCGAATCGACGGCGGAGGTGTTCAACCGCGCGGTGAGCGTGAGCTGACGGGCCGCATCGTCGCCCGGCCGGCTCATCGCACGCGCCCACCCGGTTTGTGCAGCCCGAGCCGCGCCATCGACCGGCGGTTCGGTTGGGCCCGGCGGATCGCGCGGCGGGCGGCGCGGCGCTGCTTGGGCTCGTCCGACCACGCCTCGGGGTGGGCGGCCAGCCAGCGCTGGTTGCGGACCGCGAACGGCACGTGGCAGAGGTAGGCGACGATGATGACCCAGATCAGGACGTAGGGCGCCAGCACCGCCGCGGCCGCGCAGATCGCCAGCAGCGCCAGCAGCGGCGCGGCCCAGCTGGGGGGCACCGCCGCGGCGTGCATCTTGCGCATCGGGATCTTGCTGATCATCAGCATCGAGGTCCCGGTGATCCAGATGCACAGGAACGTCGTCGAGGTCCACCAGCCCTCACCGAACTGCAGCTTGAGCCCGATCAGCCCGATCATCGAGATCGCGCCCGCCGGCGCCGGCATCCCGACGAAGAACTCGTGCGTGTAGGCGGGCTGGCTGCCGTCGGCCTGCAGCGCGTTGTACCGCGCCAGCCGCAGCACCACGCACACGGCGTAGAGCAGGATCACCACCCAACCGGCCGGCGACGTCGTCAGCAGCGTCACGTAGAGCACGATCGCCGGTGTCACCCCGAAGTTGACCGCGTCGGCCAGCGAGTCGATCTCCTCGCCCATCCGCGACTGCGCGTCCAGGATGCGGGCCACCCGCCCGTCCAGCCCGTCCAGGATGGCGGCCGCGGCGATCAACGCCATCGCCGCCTTGGGCTGGTGCTCGAGGGCGAACCGGATGGCGGTCAGGCCCGCGCAGATGGACAGCACGGTCATCGCGCTGGGCAGGATCTGCAGGTTGACCGACGGCCTGCCGCGCGGCTTGCTGATCATGGCAGCTCGGCCAGCACGGTTTCGCCGGCGATCGCGCGCTGGCCCTCGTGAACCAGCGGCTGGGTACCCGCCGGCAGATAGGTGTCGAGCCGGGAGCCGAACCGGATCAGGCCGTAGGTGTCGCCGATGGTCAGCTTGTCCCCGACGCGCGCGTCGCAGATGATGCGCCGCGCCAGCAGGCCGGCGACCTGCACCGCCACCACCTCCGCGCCGCTGGGGGTGCGGATGCGCAGGCTGGTGCGCTCGTTCTCGGTGCTGGCCGCGGGCAGGTCGGCCGAGCCGAACCGGCCGGGCCGGTGCTGCACGGCGATCACCTCGCCGCTCACCGGCGCGCGCTGCACGTGGGCGTCGAGCAGGGAAAGGAAGATGCTGACGCGCGGCAGCGGTGCGTCGCCCATGCCCAGTTCGGCGGGCGGGGCGGCGGAGTCGATCACGCACACCACCCCGTCGGCGGGCGCGACGATCGCGCCCGGCCGGGCCGGCGGCACCCGCGGCGGGTGGCGGAAGAAGCCCGCGCAGGCGGCCGCCGCCAGCAGACCGGCCCGCCGCACCCATCGGTGCCTGCGGCCGGCCAGCGCCACCGCCAGCCCACCGGCGATGAACGGGCGGCCGGCCGGGTGAACCGGCGGAATGGTCGAGCGCACCAACTCCAACGCGTGCTGCGGGCTGAAGGTGGGATCCTCGGCCGTGGGGCCGATAGGGCGGGGGCGTCGTGCCACGCGGCCATCTTACGAAAGGCGGGGGCCGGTTGGTTGCCGCCCGCAGGGGGAACGCCCACCCTCGACATGCATCGCAACGACGAGACGGCGACGCCGCGGCTGCGCGGCGCCCAGATGGCCGTCACCGCCGTGTTCATCGCCCACGCCGTCGGGTTCTCCTCGTGGGCCGCCCACATTCCGTCCGTCAAGGCCGGGCTCGGCCTGTCCGACGCGGCGTTGGGCACGGCGCTGTTCGGGGCGCCGCTGGGCTCGGTGGTGGCCACGCTGGGCAGCCACTGGGCGCTGCCCCGCTGGGGAAGCCACCGGCTGATCCCGGTGACCGCCGCCGGCTACGCCCTTGCGGGGACGACCGTGGGCCTGGCCCGGTCCGGGGTGTCGCTGTTTGCGGCGCTGGCGCTGTGGGGGATGTTCCAGGGCGGCCTGGACGTCGCGATGAACACCCAGGCCGGCACCGTCGAGCGGCGGGCGCGGGCGCCGATCATGGCCCGCTTCCACGGCATGTGGAGCCTCGGCGCGCTGCTGGGCGCCCTGATCGGCGCCGCGTGCGTCAGCGCGGGCGTCGGGCTGACGCCGCAGCTGGCGACCGTCGGGCTGGTGGCCCTGATCGTCGTCGGGCCGCTGACCCGGCGGCTGATCCCGGACCGGGAGGCCGCGGTCGCGGCCGCGACGGACGGGGCCAGGGCGGCCTGGATGACGCCGACGGTGGCGATCCTTGCGGCGGTGGCCTTCGTGTCCTTCCTTTGCGAGGGCGCCGCCACCGACTGGTCGGCCAACTACCTGCGCAACGTCGTGGGCACCGGCCCCGGGATCGCCGCGCTGAGCTATGCGGCCTACACGTTGACGATGGTGATCACCCGCCTGGGCGCGATCCGGTTGCATTCCCGGCTTTCGGCCCGCCGCTTGCTGCCGGCCCTCGCGGTGTTCGCCGCGGCGGGCATGGGCGTCACGCTGGCCACCGCCAACGCCGCGGTCGGCGTGGCCGGTTTCGCGTGCCTGGGGGTCGGGGTGGCGCTGCTGGTGCCGACCGCGTTCAGCGCCGCCTACGGCGCGGGCGGTGCGGGCTCGGCGATCGCCATCGTCGCGGCGACGGGTTGGCTGGGCTACCTGCTGGGCCCGCCGCTGATCGGCCACCTGGCCGGCCGGCTCGGGCTGGCGGCGGCCCTGGTGACGATCCCGGTGCTGATGACGGTCGTGGCTGTCGCGATCCGCTGCGCCACCGCCTTCGACCGGGCCGACGACTTCCATCGGCAGGTGGCCAGCCCCGCCGGTTAGGCCAGGTCCCAGACCTGCAGCTCGGTCCCCTCGGACACCTCGACGACGTCCTCGGGGATGTCCAGCAGCGCGTTCGCCGACGCCAGCCACCGGAGGTGATGCGACGCCGGCGGCCCGTAACTGGTGACGGTGCCGGAGTCGCGGTCGAGCACCGCGCGGCGGAACTGCCGCTTGCCGCGCGGCGAGGTCAACGACTCGGTGAGCACGGCGGCCCGGTGTGGGCGGTCGGGGTCGGGCAGGCCCATGGCTTTGCGCAGCGCGGGCCGGATGAACACCTCGAAGGACACCAGGGCGCTGACCGGGTTGCCCGGCAGGGTGACGATGGTCGCGCCGGCCACCCGGCCGATGCCCTGCGGCATGCCCGGCTGCATCGCCACCTTGACGAACTCGACGCCCTGGTCGCCCGCGCGCCCGAACGCGTCCTTGACCACCTCGTAGGCGCCGGCGCTGACCCCGCCGCTGGTGATGATCAGGTCGGCGTCCGCGGCGTACCGGTCGAGCAGCGCGCTGAATTGCGCCACATCGTCTTCGGCGGTCACGACGGCGACCACGTCGGCGCCGGCGTCGCGGACCGCCCCGGCCAGCATGATCGAGTTGGACTCGTAGATCTGCCCCGGCCGCAGCGGGCCGCCCGGCGCCACCAGCTCCGAGCCGGTGGACATCACCAGCACCCGCTGGCGCGGCAGCACCGGCAGCTCGGCCATTCCCAGCGCGGCGGCCAGGCCCAGCACGGCCGGCGTCACCACCTGGCCCCGCCGCAGCACGGTGGTACCGGGGGCGACGTCCTCGCCCGCCCGGCGGATGTGCGCGCCGGCCGAACGCGGCGCGCGGATCGACACCACCTCCACACCGCCGTCGGTGTCTTCGACCGGCACGACGGCCGTCGCACCGGCGGGCAGCGGCGCACCCGTCATGATGCGGTGCGCGGTGTTCGGTCGCAGCGTCAACTCGTCGGTGCGCCCGGCGGGAATGTCCTCGGCGACTTCGAGCACCACCGGCGTCTCGGCAGTGGCGCCGGACGTCTCCTCGGCCCGCACCGCGTACCCGTCCATCGCGGAGTTGTCGAAGACCGGCAACGCCAGCCGCGCGACCACATCCTCGGCCAGCACCAGCCCTTGCGCCTCGGCCAGCGCGGCGGTGGCCGCCGGCCGGGCCCGGATGAGTTCGGCTACGACACGTTGATGCTCAGTTACCGACCGCACCCGGCCATTATCGGCCGGTCGGATTTCCCGGGCCGACCCGGTGAGGCGGGCGTGCCGACGTAGAGTCGAGAACGTGGTTACCGGAGTGGCCCACACCCGGGTGCGCGTCCCGGATTGCGAGGCCGCCGTGGCGTTCTCCCGCGACGTGTCGGGCCCGAATGGGTGAGCGGCCGACCGTCGGGATCATCGGCGCGGGCGCCGGTGGCATCGCCATGGGCATCCAGCTGGCCGAGGGCGGCTACCGGTTCACCCTCTTCGACCGGGCCGACGGCTTCGGCGGGACCTGGCGGCACAACACCTTCCCGGGCGCGGCGTGCGACGTCCCGTCGCACCTGTATTCGTACTCCTTCGCGCCCAACCCGCGGTGGAGCAAGACCTACGCCAACCAGCCCGAGATCCTGGCCTACCTCGAGAACGTGGCCGCCGCGTACGGGCTGGGTGCGCGGCTGCGGGCGAACACCGCGATCACCAGCGCGCGCTGGTCGGACACCCGGCGCCGCTGGACGCTGACCGACGACGACGGCGCCGAGCACGAGTTCGACGTGGTGGTCAGCGCCGTGGGGATGCTCGACGTGCCCCACATCCCCGACATCCCCGGGACGCGGCGGTTCCGGGGCCGCCGATTCCACTCCGCGCGCTGGGACCACACCAAGTCGACGGCCGGGGAACGGGTCGCCTCCATCGGCACCGGCGCCAGCGCGATCCAGTACGTGCCCGCGATCGCGCGAGAAACCGCGCACCTGACCGTGTTTCAGCGGACGCCGATCTGGATCGCGCCCCGCTTCGACTTCCCGTTCACCCCCGAGCAGCACGAGCTGTTCGAACGCGACCCGGCCGCCGCGCGCAAGCTGCGCGACGAGGCCTTCGACGCCTACGAGTCGGCCAGCTTCGACGTCGACGCCGCCCAGACCCGGGAGGCGACCGAGCTGGCCCGCAGCTAC
The DNA here is from genome assembly GCF_034555895.2 of Mycobacterium europaeum. Classification (NCBI taxonomy): domain Bacteria; kingdom Bacillati; phylum Actinomycetota; class Actinomycetes; order Mycobacteriales; family Mycobacteriaceae; genus Mycobacterium; species Mycobacterium europaeum. The sequence continues at coordinate 4,116,190 of NZ_CP157315.1, read as the reverse complement.
CTGATGCGCAAGGTCGCCGACCCGGAGCTGCGCGCCAAGCTGACGCCGGACTACCCCGCCGGCTGCAAACGGCCGCTGATGTCGCGCGACTGGTACCCCACGTTCGCGCTGCCCAACGTCTCCCTGGAGACGACCGCGATCGCCGAGCTGACCGAGCGCGGCGTGCGCACCGCCGACGGCGTCGAGCACCCCGTCGACACCATCATCTACGGCACCGGGTTCACCGCCGCCGACTATCTGGCCAGCATCGACGTGTACGGAACCGGCGGCCGTCGTCTCGCCGACGTGTGGCGCGACGGCGCCGAGGCCTACCTGGGCACACTGGTGGCCGGCTACCCGAACTTCTTCACGCTGTACGGCCCCAACACGAACGGCGTCAACTCGATCATCTACATCCACGAGGCGCAGACGACGTTCGTCCGGCACATCCTCGACGTGCTGAACCGTCGCGGCGCGCGCACCGTCGAGGTGACTCCAGACGCGCAGCGCCGCTACAACGACGAGATCCAGGCCGCGATGGCGGGCAAGGTGTGGTTGGCGTGCGACAACTACTTCCGGCACCCCAGCGGGAAGGTGGTCACCCAATTCCCGTACAGCGGGCGGACTTTCTTCGAGCGCACCCGCAAACTGGTCGACGCCGACTACTGGATCCAGTAGTTGTCGTGGCGAACGAACCACTCCCTGCGTTCGTCGTCGGTCATGTCGGCCAGCGCCGCGAAGCCTTCGAAGTAGGCCTCCCGGGGGGCGCCCGGGGCGAACAGCATCAGGATGGACGCCGGCTCGTCGTCGCCCCCGTTGCGGAAGCCGTGGACGCCGCCCGGCGGCACATAGAGGAAGTCGCCCTGCCGGCCGTCGGCCCACTGGGTGCCGTCGTAGAGCTTCATCGTCCCGGACAGCACGAAGAACGCCTCGGACATCGCCCGGTGAAAGTGCGGCCCGGGGCCGCCGCCGCCCGCGGGGATGTCGACCCGGTAGAGCCCGTAGTCGCCGCCGGTGTCGCGCTGGTTGGCCAGGTAGTGGTACTTGACGCCCCCGGTTTCATAGTCGGGCGGCGAGTCGGCCCGCTTGAGCCAGGCGCTGACCTCGGGCTGGTCGGCGGTGTAGCGGGGCGGCGGATACGGCGGCACGACGAAAGACATCTGCCCAGCCTGCCAGTTAGCATCGCCGGTGTGCAGGGGGCGGACGAACAGGTGCGGGTGGAACGGCTGCTGGACGCGCAGGCCGGGGCGGAGCGGCTGTTCGACGAGATCGAGCGGCGCGCCATGATCCGCCCGGGCGTCTCGGAGAAGCAGCTGTCCGACGAGATCAACGAACTCGCCGCGGAGCTGCTCGGCGTCACCCGGCACTGGCACCGGCGGATCGTGCGGGCGGGGGAGAACACGCTGCAACCGTTCAACGAGCGGCCGCCGGATCGGGTGGTCGCCGACGGCGACGTCGTCTTCCTCGACCTGGGGCCGATCTTCGCCGAGTGGGAGGCCGACTTCGGCCGCACCTTCGTGCTCGGCGACGACCCGGACAAAACGTCGCTCCGCGACGCGCTGCCCCGGGTGTGGCAGGCCGGCCGCGAGTACTTCGACGAGCACCCGGACGTCACCGGGGCCGAGCTGTACGACTTCGTCGTCGGCGTCGCGCACGCCGAAGGTTTCGACTTCGCCAGCTCCATCGCCGGGCACCTGGTCGGGGAGTTCCCGCACCGCAAGATCGCCGGCCCGGGCCTCCAGTGGTACATCGCGCCCGGGTCGAACAGGCCGATGCGGCGCACGGACCCCGCCGGCCGCGTCTGCCATTGGATCCTGGAGATCCACCTGGCCGACCGGGCCCGCGGCTTCGGCGGCTTCTACGAGCAGCTGCTCGACTTGCCCTAGTGCCGATCGCAAGCGCGGTGCATGCGCCGGGCGCAGCGGGTCGGCACCGTTGGCTCAGTCGAGGGGATACGTGACGCCGGTGAGTTCCTCCGACACCGCCCACAACCGCCGCTGCATGTCGACGTCGTGGGACCTCTCGCTGGACCCGACGAGCTTGGGATAGCCGCGGGTCTCGGCGAATCCGTCGGGGCCGTAGTACTGGCCGCCGAGCACGCCCGGGTCGGTCGCGGCCCGCAGCGTGGGAAGGGCGCCCATGGCCGCGTCCTGAGCGATCACCGAGAAGAACACGTTGACGAGCGGCCGGAACACCGTGGGCGTGTAGCGGCCCAGCTCGGTATTCGACCCGCCGGGGTGGGCGGCGGCGGCGATCGTCGTGCCGTGGGGGGCGAGCTTGCGCTGCAGCTCGTAGGTGAACAGCAGGTTGGCCAGCTTGGCCTGCCCGTAGGCCGCGACCCGGTTGTAAGAGCGCTCCCACTGCAGGTCGTCGAAGTGGATGTCGGCGAGGATGCGGTGGCCCATGCTGCTCACCGTCACGACCCGCGATCCGGGGACCGGCAGCAGCCGCTCCAGCAGCAGGCCGGTGAGCGCGAAGTGGCCCAGGTGGTTGGTGCCGAACTGCAGCTCGAAGCCGTCTTTGGTGGTTTCCTTCGGCGTGTACATGACGCCGGCGTTGTTGATCAGCAGGTCGATGTGGTCGTAGTCGGCCTTGAGCCGTTCGGCCGCCGCGCGGACGGAGTCCAGCGACGTCAGGTCGAGCTCCTGCAGCACCACGTCGGCGCCGGGGCTCTTGGCGGTGATCCGGGCGGCGGCGTCCTTGCCCTTGTCCAGGTTGCGCACGGCCAGCACGACGCGGGCGCCGTGGTCGGCCAGCGCGGCGGCGGTCTCGTAACCCAGGCCGGTGTTGGCCCCGGTGATGACGGCGACGCGGCCGGTCTGGTCGGGGATGTCCGCTGCGGTCCATTTGGCCATGGAAGGCTCCTAACCTAGTAAGGTAAACGGGGCGAGCGCTCCGGTTGCCCTACTATACGGAACGTGCGCCCCGTTTTGTCAACGGCTGGATGGTGAAGAACAGATGGCGCAACCGACACGGCCGTTGCGCGCCGACGCGGCGCGCAACCGCGCCCGCGTGCTGGACGTCGCCTACGAAACCTTTGCGGCCGAGGGCTTGTCCGTGCCGATCGACGAGATCGCCCGGCGTGCCGGGGTCGGGGCCGGCACCGTCTACCGGCACTTCCCGACGAAGGAGGCGCTGTTCACCGCGGTCATCGCGGACCGCATGGGCAGGATGGTCGACGACGGGCACGCCCTGTTGGAGTCCGAGGGCCCGGGGGAGGCGCTCTTCGCCTTCCTGCGCTCGCTGGTGTTGCAGTGGGGGGCCGCGGACCGCGGCCTGGTCGACGCCCTGGCCGGCTACGGGATCGACGTCGCCTGCGCCGCGCCCGAGGCGGAAGACGCCTTCAAGGCGATGCTCGGCGAGCTGCTGCGCGCCGCGCAGGAAGCGGGCACGGCGCGGCGGGACATCGACATGCGGGATGTGAAGGCGATCCTCGTCGGATGCCAGGCGATGCAGGCGTACGACTCGGCGCTGGCCGAGCGGGCGACCGGCGTCGTCATCGACGGTTTACGCCCGCCGCGATAGGGGACAACTGTTCTTGCACTCGGCATAGGCGAGTGCTAAGAATGACTTTGGCACTCGCGACTGGCGAGTGCTAGGTCGGGACGGTGAGACCAGCAGGCACCTGGGGTCGTCCGTCGCGGGCACTGCACCCGGCCAGCGTAAGTAATGGGGTGGCCATCCGTGGTCACCCGGTGTCATCCCCGATCCGGAGGAATCACTTCGCAATGGCCAAGACAATTGCGTACGACGAAGAGGCCCGTCGCGGCCTCGAGCGGGGGCTCAACGCCCTCGCCGACGCGGTAAAGGTGACGTTGGGTCCCAAGGGCCGCAACGTCGTCCTGGAGAAGAAGTGGGGCGCCCCCACGATCACCAACGATGGTGTGTCCATCGCCAAGGAGATCGAGCTGGAGGACCCGTACGAGAAGATCGGCGCCGAGCTGGTCAAGGAAGTCGCCAAGAAGACCGACGACGTCGCCGGTGACGGCACGACGACGGCCACGGTCCTGGCCCAGGCGCTGGTCAAGGAGGGCCTGCGCAACGTCGCGGCGGGCGCCAACCCGCTGAGCCTCAAGCGCGGCATCGAGAAGGCGGTCGAGAAGGTCACCGAGACCCTGCTCAAGTCGGCCAAGGAGGTCGAGACCAAGGACCAGATCGCCGCCACCGCGGCCATTTCCGCGGGCGACCAGTCGATCGGCGACCTGATCGCCGAGGCGATGGACAAGGTCGGCAACGAGGGCGTCATCACCGTCGAGGAGTCCAACACCTTCGGCCTGCAGCTCGAGCTCACCGAGGGCATGCGGTTCGACAAGGGCTACATCTCGGGCTACTTCGTCACCGACGCCGAGCGGCAGGAAGCGGTCCTGGAGGACCCCTACATCCTGCTGGTCAGCTCGAAGGTGTCGACGGTCAAGGACCTGCTGCCGCTGCTGGAGAAGGTCATCCAGGCCGGCAAGCCGCTGCTGATCATCGCCGAGGACGTCGAGGGCGAGGCGCTTTCCACCCTGGTCGTCAACAAGATCCGCGGCACCTTCAAGTCGGTGGCGGTCAAGGCCCCCGGCTTCGGTGACCGCCGCAAGGCGATGCTGCAGGACATGGCGATCCTCACCGGTGGCCAGGTGATCAGCGAGGAGGTCGGCCTGTCGCTGGAGAGCGCCGACGTCGCCCTGCTCGGCAAGGCCCGCAAGGTCGTCGTCACCAAGGACGAGACCACCATCGTCGAGGGCGCCGGTGACACCGACGCCATCGCCGGGCGGGTGGCCCAGATCCGCCAGGAGATCGAGAACAGCGACTCCGACTACGACCGCGAGAAGCTGCAGGAGCGCCTGGCCAAGCTGGCCGGCGGTGTTGCGGTGATCAAGGCCGGCGCCGCCACCGAGGTGGAGCTCAAGGAGCGCAAGCACCGCATCGAGGACGCGGTCCGCAACGCCAAGGCGGCCGTCGAGGAGGGCATCGTCGCCGGTGGTGGCGTGGCCCTGCTGCACGCGGCCCCGGCCCTGGACGAGCTGAAGCTCTCCGGCGACGAGGCGACCGGCGTCAACATCGTGCGCGTGGCGCTCGAGGCTCCGCTGAAGCAGATCGCCTTCAATGGTGGTCTGGAGCCCGGAGTGGTGGCCGAGAAGGTCCGCAACTCGCCCGCCGGTACCGGCCTGAACGCCGCCACCGGTGAGTACGAGGACCTGCTCAAGGCCGGCGTTGCCGACCCGGTGAAGGTGACCCGCTCGGCGCTGCAGAACGCGGCGTCCATCGCGGCGCTGTTCCTGACCACCGAGGCCGTCGTCGCCGACAAGCCGGAGAAGGCGGCCGCTCCCGCGGGCGACCCGACCGGCGGAATGGGCGGGATGGACTTCTAGGAAGTCAACGAAAAGCCCGGTCTGCTTTGCAGGCCGGGCTTTTTCGTGTCCGCCGAGCGTGAGCTCAGGGCGGGATTTCGGCGATTTTTCCGCCCCGGTTTCACGTTCGGCGCTGGCCCGCCTTGTACGTTTGACCGCGTGGCCCTTCCGACCCCCTCGCCCACCAGCACCGCCGTCGTGACCGGCGCATCGTCGGGCATCGGGGCCGACATCGCGCGCGAGCTGGCCGATCGCGGCCACGGCGTCACGCTGGTCGCCCGCCGCGAAGACCGGCTGCGTGAGCTGGCCGAAGAACTGGCGCAAAGTGTGCGCGTCGAAGTGATCGCCTGCGATGTCGCGGACGCGACAGCCCGCGCCGGCCTCCTCGACGAGGTGGAGCGCCGCGGGCTGACCACCGACATCCTCGTCAACAACGCCGGCATCGGCACCATCGGCTCGGTGACGAAGACGCGCGTCGACGACGAGATCGCCCAGGTGCGGGTCAACGTCGAGGCGGTCATCGACCTGACCACCCGCGCCGTGCAGCGGATGGTGCCACGCGGCCGCGGCGCGATCCTCAACGTCGGATCCACCGCGGGCTACCACCCCTTCCCGGGGCAAGCGGGCTACGCCGCCACGAAGGCGTTCGTGAAGACCTACACCGAGGGGGTGCGCGGTGAGCTCGCCGGCACCGGCGTCACCGTCGCGCTGCTGTGCCCGGGGCCGGTGCGCACCGAGTTCCTCAAGAACGCCGGCATGGACGAGCGCACATTCGCCGACGCCTTCCCGAAGTTCATGTGGATGCCGTCGCGCGACGTGGCGCGCACCGGGGTCGACGCGCTCGAGCACGACCGCGGCACGGTCATCGCCGGGCTGCCGAGCCGGCTCTCCACCCGGCTTTTCCAGTTCATGCCGCGACGGGTGCTGCTGCCGCTGTTGAAGAACCAGCATCCGGGCCTCAAAAGGGACCGGTCAGCGAGCTGAGGGCCAGCGCCGCATCCAGCCCTCCACGTCAAGCGCGAGCGCGTTGCACAGCGTGCAGATGGTGCGATACCAGCCGACTGCGGTGAGCAATTCGATGCGCTGCTCGTCACTGAGGTTGCGGCCCAACGCCGTCCAGGTCGCCTCCGACCACGAGCCGGTGGCCTCGAGCTCATCCACCGCCCCGATCAGCGTTCGCTCGGCCGGACTCCACCGCGGATCGTCGGCGTCGCTGGTGACCAGCGCGTCGCACTCGTCGTCGCTGACGCCCGCGATCGGGCCCCAGAACGCCGCCTGCCCGCCCCATTCGTACTCGCAACCGACCAGCGCACAGATGCGCAGGATCGCGATCGTTCGGACTCGGGCCGGCAAAAGCGCTGCGACATAGAGCGATTCGCCGAGCTTGCGCAACCGGGTGGCCAGCGCCGGGTGGCGCTGCAGGCAGCGCACCAGCAGCAGCGGCTCATAGCTGCGGTCCGGATGACCCCAGCTGTTGATTCCGGCGGCATCTTCCTGGCTCCACGGCGGGGCGAGCGGTGCGACGCGGCTCACGGATGAGACTGTACGGCGCGCCCTAACCCGGCAGCGAGAACACCACGCAGTCGTGCAGGCAGCCCTTGGCCGCCTCCGGCGAATCGGGGTCGGCATCGCGGTGCAGCAGCGCGCGGGTGGGCGTCACCTCGAGGCGGACGGCATCCCCGGCCGGGGTCACCTCCGCGGCGCCGTCGACGATCAGCGAATAGCCGCCGGGCTCCGTCGGGGGCCACAGCAGGGTGACGTCGCGGCGCCGGGCCAGATTCTGCTGCGTGCGACCGCCGATCAGACCGACGTCGATCCGCGCCTCGCGCATTTGCGGCTCGACCGTCACGGTGTGCACGCGATAGTCGTCGTCCACCGTGACCAGGTAGGCGTACGGGTAGCCGGGGAGAGCCGCCCCCAGCCGCTCGATGTCCACCCTCTTCTTCGTGCGCATGGTGCTCCAGGATAGGCGCGGGCCGGGCCGCTACAGCGTGCGCGGAACCCGCGCCGCCGGCAGGCCGAACGTCAGCTGGCCGCTGCTGCTGAAGTGGAAACCGAGGTTCTGCAGGACCTGCTGCCAGGGCGCCAATTTCTCCACGGCCGCCGACGCGTCGGCGTGGTACCCGTACATCGCCGCGACGTCCGACGCCCACATCTGGTCATAGGCGGCCTCGATGTCGGCGATCGCGGGGGTGTTCTGACCCAGATGATTGCTGGCCGCCAGCGCCTGCGCGAGGGCGCGGTTGGCCGCGACCACCGCCGGCTGGACCGTCGCCGCCAGGGCACCCTCGAACGCGGCCGCGACGGCCGAGGCCTGACTGGACACCGCCTCCGCCTGCGCCGCCGCGGCGCTGAGCCAGCTCACATAATGCGTGGCGAGGGCCATCATCGCCGCCGACGACGGGCCCTGCCAGGACCCGTTGGCAAGATTTGACGTGACCGAAGAAAACGACGATGCTGACGATGCCAGGTCCTCGGCAAGGCCGTCCCAGGCTTCCGCGGCAGCAAGCAACGGCCCGGCTCCGGGACCCGAATGGATTCGTGCCGAGTTGATTTCTGGCGGCAACCACGCAAAATGCGGGCTCGTCACCGGCTTAACTTACCCGGGATCCGGCCGTTGCGGTGGCGTTATTGCCGGGCTGCTGGCCGGGGCTGCCGCCCACGGACCAATCTGCCGGGGCGGGCGTCGGTCGGCACGCCGTTTTCCGCGATCACCTCGCCGGCGACGACGGTGGCGACGTACCCGTCGGCGGTCTGGTCCAGGCGCCGCCCGCCGGCGGGCAGGTCGTAGCTGATGACCGGCTTGTGCAGCCGCAGCGCGGCGTGATCGATGACGTTCAGGTCGGCCTTGTACCCGACGGCGATGCGGCCGCGGTCGCCCAGCCCGGCGATGCGGGCCGGCACCGAGGTGAGTTCGCGGACCGCCTCCGGCACGGTGAACCGCCCGGACTTGCGGTCGCGGGCCCAGTGCGCCAGGAAGTACGTCGAATAGCTGGCGTCGCAGATCATCCCGTAGTGCGCGCCGCCGTCGCCGAGCCCCAGGACCACGTCGTCGCGGTGCAGCAGCTCGCCGACGGTGTCCAGCGAATTGCCCTGCAGGTTGCTGGTGGCCACCAACAGCATGGCGCGGCCCTCGTCGTCGAGCAGCCGGTCGTAGGCCTCCTCCATCGGGTCGACCCCGCGGGCGCGGGCCCGGGCCCCGATGCTGGTCGACGGGTCCGGCTCGTAGTCCGGGTTGTCACCCAGCGGGAAGATCCAGTCCCACATCTGCGCCACGTAGAGGATCGGGTGACCGACGCCGGGCTTGTCGGCCAGGATGCGGGCGCGCACCTCCGGCTTGCGCATCTCGGCGACCCGCTCGGCCAGCGGCAGGTGCGCGATCTCCCGGTAGCTCGGGTAGAGCACGAACGGGTTGGCGGACAGCTGCAGCCCGATGATCAACCCGATCGGTCGCGGCAGCAGCTGCGCGGTGATGTCGCCCCCGGCCGCGTTGGCCTTCTCGATCATGGTGATGGCGTCCGGCCACGTCGGGTCGCCGGCGTTGGCGACCACGAGCGTGAAGGTGAGCGGCAGGCCGACATCCTCGGCCACGTCGAACACCATCTGCAGCACCGGTTCGTAACCGCCGGCCGGGATGTCCGGCACGAACTGCAGCAGGCCGCCGCCCCCGTCGACCACCCCGCGGGCGATCTCCTCGATCTCCTCGCGCGCGGCGTCGTAACTGGGGATGGGCGAACCGCTTTCCGTCTTGTGGATGGTCAGCCGCGACGACGCGAAGCCCAGCGCCCCCACCTCGATCGCCTCCTTGGCCAGCGCCCGCATCTTCGCCAGGTCCTCGGCGGTGGCCGGCTCGCGGTTGGCGCCGCGCTCGCCCATCACGTACACCCGCAGCGGGGAGTGCGGCAGGTACGCGGCGACGTCGATGTCACGCCGGCCGGCGTCCAGCGCGTCCAGGTATTCGGGGAACGTCTCCCACGTCCAGGGCAGGCCGTCGGTCATGACGACGCCGGGGATGTCCTCCACGCCGGCCATCACGTCGACGAGCACGTCGTGGTCCTCCTGCCGGCACGGGGCGAAGCCCACCCCGCAGTTGCCCATGACCACGGTGGTCACCCCGTGCGCCGACGACGGCGTGAGGCGTTCCGACCAGATGGACTGGCCGTCGTAGTGGGTGTGCAGGTCGACGAAGCCCGGCGTGACGAGCAGCCCGGTGGCGTCGATTTCGCGTGCGGCGGTGTGGCCGTTGACGTGTCCGACCGCCTCAATGATGCCGTCTTTCACCGCGACGTCGCCGACGATCGGCTCACCGCCCAGCCCGTCGACGATGGTGCCGTTGCGGATGATGAGGTCGTAGGTCATCCAAATAATCTACGACCGCGCCCGCCGCTGGTGCCAGGATCTAATGTCGCTGGTATGGCCAACACCTCCAGCCCCGACTCCGCCGCCCAAGAACTGCTCCGCGACTCCTTCACCCGGTTTATCGAACACGTCGACGGGATCGCCGACGGGTTGACCGAGGAGGTCGCCAACTATCGAGTCACCCCGGACGCCAACAGCATCGCCTGGTTGCTGTGGCACAGCGCGCGGGTGCAGGACATCCAGCTGGCCGACGTGGCCGGCGTCGAGCAGGTGTGGCTGCGCGACGGCTGGGTGGACCGGTTCGGGCTCGACCTGCCGCGCAACGACACCGGCTACGGGCACGGCCCCGAGCAGGTCGGCAAGGTAAGGGCGCCCGTGGACCTGCTGTCGGGCTACTACCACGCGGTGCACAAGCTCACCCTCGAGTACGTCGCCGGCGTGACCGCCGCCGAGCTGGAGCGGGTGGTCGACACCAACTGGGACCCGCCGGTGACGGCCAGCGCGCGGTTGGTGAGCATCATCGACGACTGCGCCCAGCACCTGGGCCAGGCCGCCTACGTTCGCGGAATCGCGCCGTAGGGCTTGGGTTTTCGCAGCGTGCGATTCCTGTCCGCGGTCTTTCGGGTGGTGCTGTGGCTGGCGACCACCGTCGCGCTGGCCGTGGCGGTCCCGGCGGCGTGGCTGCAGTGCAACGTCGTCAGCGAGGCCGGCTACGCCGCGCTGGCCCAGCGGGCCGCCGGCGATCCCGCGCTGCAGTCCGCGGCCGCGGACGAACTGACCAACCGCGCGCTCGCCCTCATCGCGGATCGCACCGGGGGACGCCGAGCGGTCGACGCCGCGCAGCTGCACCGGGCCGCCGCCGCGTTCACCGCCGGGCCGGCCTTTCCGGCGCTGTTCGCCCGGGCCAACCGGGCGGCGCACCGCTGGTTGTTCAGCGCCGACGGGGCCGGCGGATCGTGGGCGATCGATGTGGCGCCGATGCTGCAGGACGAGTCGGTGGCGCGGATACTGAGCAGCCACAACGTGGAAGTGCCTGCGACGCTGAGCGTTCCGCTGACGGCGTCGGCGCCGCGATCGCTGCGGCCGGGGCGGCTCAGCCCGCTCGCCACCTGGGGGCCGTGGGTGAGCGTCGGCGCGGCGGCCCTCAGCGTGGTCTGCGCCGTGCTGACGCTGGCCACCGCCCGGCGCCGCGGCAAGGCGCTCACCAGCCTGGGGGTCTGCGCGCTGCTGGTCGGTGCGGGCGGATGGGCGGGCATCGAGGTCGGCCGCCGCTACGTCGACGCCGCGCTCAACCACACCACCGGCGACATCCGCCGTATCGCCGAGGCCATGGCCGGCCACGCCGAGGCGAGCCTGCACCAGTGGCTCAACCTGACGCTGCTCACCGGCGTGGCCCTGGCGGTCGCCGGCGTGCTCGTCGCCATGCTGGGCAGCCTGCGCAAGACGCCCGCGAGCTAGCCGAAGGTGAACGAAAAGACTTGCAGCCCAGGGCTGACCCGCATGTCGAGCCGGTCGCTGCGCGCGGCTTCGTCGGCCACGATCTGGTGCAGGTTGGGCGGTCCGCCGATCGCCGTCGTGCTGGTCTTGCCGTCCCGGGTCACCGTGAGAGTGCCCGTGCCGCCGGCGACGACGTAGACGTCCTTGCCGGTGTAGTCCAGCCGGATGGCCGCGTCGTCGCTGTCGGCGGTGGCGCCCTGGTCGTCGAGCTTCCACCGTCCGGCTAGCGCGAACCTGTCGCCGGCCAACTGCGGCGGGTAGTCGAATGTCGCGGTGCCCGCTTTGTAATCGCCTGTGCCGCCGTAGTTTCCGGCCCGCTCGACGCCAAGGTAGGTCTCGGGCGTGAGCCGAGTCTGCGGGGTGGTGTCGGGCGCCCGCGTCGCCGCGGGCAGTTGGGCGCCGGGGTGGGCGTCGACCAATAGGTCGCGGATGAGCTTCTCGGTCCCGTCGTAGTCGCCCTCCCCGAATTTGGTGTGCCGGACCGTTCCGTTGGCGTCGATCAGGTACTCGGCCGGCCAGTACAGGTTCGAGAAGTTGTTCCAGGTCGTGTAGTCGTTGTCGAGCGCGACGGGGTAGGTGATGTGCAGTCCGGCGGCGCCGCTGGCCACGTTGGACGGGACCCGTTCGAAGGCGTACTCGGGGGTGTGCACGCCGACGACGACGAATCCGCTGTCGCGGTAGCGGTTGTACCAGTCCACGACGTGCGGGATCGCGCGCTGGCAATTGATGCAGGAGTAGGCCCAGAAGTCGACGAGGACCACTTTGCCGCGCACCGCCGCCCGGTCGAGCGATTGGCCGTCCGGGGTGTTCAGCCACTCGGTGATGCCGGCGATGGCGGGGGCGGGGCCGCACTGCTGCAACTGGGTGGCGCCGTCCAGGCAGTCGGCCAGTGCGCCGGTGGCGCTCGCCCCGGTCGGGCTCAGCCGCAAGCCGCTCGATCCGGGCGGCGGCGTCGCCGGGGTGGGGTTCAGCGTGCGCTGGAGGTCGTCGGCGCCGATCTTGCTCTGCATCGCCGTGGTGTAGTCGGGGATGGCGCGCTGCAACATCGCCGGCAGGTTGAAGACCAGCGCCACGGCCAGCACCACCATCATGATCCCGCCGGCGACCTGAATCGCGCGCCGGCGGCGGCGGAACGCGGCGACGCGTTCGGCGACGCGCCGCCCGGCGAGGGCGAATGCCAGCAGCGGCAGCGCATTGCCCAGCGCGAACGTCCCGGTCAACACCAGCGCGCCGGGCCCGATCGATTGCGTGCCACCGGCGACCACGATCGCCGCGAGCACCGGGCCCGCGCAGGGCACATACAGCGCGCCCAGCGCCAGGCCGAGCCCGAAACCGTCTGCGTTGGCGCCGATTTGACGCTGCGGCAGGTGCGCGAACGGTCGCTCGATCAGGTGCTGCAGCGGCGGGAAGATCAATCCCAGGCCGATCAGCACCAACACCACCAGGGCCGCCCACCGGATCGCATCCTGCGGCAGATGCAGCGCCGTCAGCAAACCGGAGCCGACCAGCGTGGCGACGGAGAAGCTGCACACCAGGCCGGCGATCACCAGGTAGGGCCGTGCGGCGGCGCTGATCCCCCGGGTGCTGCCCGCGCCCGATAGCAGGAGCACCGGCAGCACCGGCAGGATGCACGGCGAGATGCCGGTGATGAGGCCGCCGAGGAAGCCGATGAGCGCGATGGTGTGCATATCCATATACACCTTTCCCCGCCGCGAACGGTTCAGTGATCGGGCACAAATCACGTCCCGTGCGTTATACAAATCACACCATGTGCGTTACGCTCTGCCGGTGGCGCAACTCACCTTCCAGCGCGCCCGCACCGAGGAGAAGAAGCGCCAACGTGCGGAGGCACTCGTGGAAGCCGCGCGCTCGCTGGCGCTCGAGACGGGCGTCGCCTCGGTCACCCTGACCGCCGTCGCCAGCCGGGCCGGCATTCACTACTCCGCGGTCCGCCGCTACTTCAGCTCGCACAAGGAAGTCCTGCTGCACCTGTCCGCCGAAGGGTGGGTGCGCTGGTCGACCACCGTGTCGGACAAGCTGGCCGAGCCCGGGCCGAAGTCGCCGTCGAGAATCGCCGAGACGCTGGCCGAAGCCCTGGCCGACGACCCGCTGTTCTGCGACCTGCTGGCCAACCTGCACCTGCACCTCGAACACGAGGTGGACGCGGAGCGGGTCGTCGAGGTCAAGCGGATCAGCACCGCCGCCACGCTCTCGCTCGCCGAATCCATCGAGAGCGCGCTGCCGGAACTCGGCCGCTCGGGGTCGCTGGACATCCTGCTGGCCGCGTACTCGCTGGCGGCGACGCTGTGGCAGGTCGCCAACCCACCGGCGCGCCTGACCGACGCCTACGCCGAGGAGCCGGAAGTGATTCCGCCGGAGTGGAACCTGGACTTCGCGTCCGCCCTCACCCGCTTGCTGACCGCGACGTGCATCGGCCTCATGTCGGGTTCGGAATGAACGCAGGAAGGAGGGGGCGCCATGGCTTGGCGAACTGCAACCAGTGAAGGACTTCAAGCGCCGATGACGACGACTGAGCCCAGGACCGAACCGCTGCAGAAGCAGGGCTCCGCCGGCAGCGAGGGCGACACGGTCGGCCCGCCGCGGCGCGCCAAGAAACAGGGGATCTTGGGGCGCTTCTGGTTGGTGCTGACGATCGCGGCTGTCGTCGCGGTGTCGGGGTTCGTCGTATACCGATTGCACGGCGTCTTCGGCGTCCACAAGGGTTCGTTCGGTGGTGGCACCTCGGGCGAGGTCCTCGACCAGTTCAACGCCAAGACGATCACGCTCGAGGTCTGGGGCTCACCGGGCAGCACCGCAACCATCAACTACCTCGACGAAAACACCCATCCGCAGCAGGCACTGAACGTGCCCTTGCCCTGGAGCAAAACATTGAGTTCAACGAAGCCCGGCATCCCGGCAAACCTGGTGGCGCAAGGAGACGGCAGCTGGATCGCCTGCCGGTTCGTCGTGAACAACCACGACGGGCACGGTGACGTCATCAAGGCCCCGAATCGCTCGGATTCCAACGAAACCGTGAACCCCTTCGTCTACTGCCTGGACAAGTCCGCATGAGCGAGCCGAGCGAGGCTCCGCCGCGCGTCGATCAGCCGCTGATCCCGCCCTTCCTGCCGCGGATGATCCATCGGCTCGCCCTGCCGATCGTCCTGGTGTGGTTGGGCATTGTCTTCGTCACCAACACCATCTCGCCACAGCTGGAGGTCGTCGCCAAAACGCACTCGGTGTCGATGAGTCCGACTGCCGCGGCGTCCTTTCAGTCGATGATGAAAGTCGGATCGACGTTCAAAGAGTTCAACTCCGACAACTCGGCCATGATCTTGCTGGAGGGCGACAAGCCACTCGGGGCCGAAGCACACCGCTACTACGACGAGATCGTCAGGCGCGCCGAGCAAGACAAGATACACGTTCAGCACGTGCAGGACTTCTGGAGTGATCCGCTGACGGCGGCGGGTTCCCAGAGCCACGATCAAAAGGCCGCGTACGTCCAGGTCTACCTCGCCGGCAACATGGGCGGCGGGCAGGCGAACGAGTCTGCCCTGGCCCTCCGCAAGATCGTGGACTCGGTGCCCGCGCCGCCGGGAATCAAGGCCTACGTCACCGGCCCGGGTCCGCTGTTCGCCGATCAGTCCCACGCGGGCGAGAAGGGCGTCGCGATCGTCACTCTCATCACTTTCTTGGTGATCGTGGTGATGCTGCTGTTCGTCTACCGCTCGGTCATCACCATGCTGATCATGCTGGCGATGGTGTTCATCGAGTTGGCTGCGGCTCGGGGCGTCGTCGCGACGCTCGGTAACTACGGCGTCATGGGGCTTTCCACGTTCGCCAACAACATGCTGGTGCTGATGGCGATCGCCGCCGGGACGGATTACGCGATCTTCGTGGTCGGCCGCTACCACGAGGCGCGCGGCCTCGGCGAGACCCGCGAACAAGCCTTCTACACCATGTTCCACAGCACCGCGCATGTCGTCCTCGGGTCGGGCCTGACCATCGCCGGCGCGATGTACTGCCTGAGCTTCTGCCGGCTGCCGTACTTCGAGTCGCTGGGGGTGCCTTGTGCGGTCGGCATGCTGGTCGCGGTGTTGGCGGCTTTGACGCTGGCTCCGGCGGTCCTGACGGTGGCATCGTTCTTCAAGCTGCTCGACCCGAAGCGCAAGCTGCAGACCCGGGGCTGGCGTCGCATCGGCACCGCGGTCGTCCGCTGGCCCGCACCGGTTCTCGCGGTGACCATCGGTGTCGCATTGGTCGGTCTGCTCGCCCTGCCCGGTTACAAGACGGACTACGACCAACGCCACTTCCTGCCGGCGGACACCCCGGCCAATGTCGGTTATGCCGCCGCGGACCGGCACTTCGACCAGGCTCGGCTCAATCCCGAGCTGTTGATGATCGAGACCGATCACGACCTGCGTAACCCGGCCGATTTCCTGGTCCTGGACAAGGTCGCCAAGGCGGTCTTCCACATTCCCGGTATCGGCCGGGTGCAGACCATTACCCGACCATTGGGCACGCCGCTCGACCACAGCACCCTCGGTTTTCAGATGAGTGCGCAAGCCGCAGCGCGGATCCAGACCCAGCACTATCAAGACGAACAGGCGAAGAACCTGCTCAAGCAGGCGGACGAGCTGCGCAAGACGATGGCGACGTTGCACGAGCAGATGCAGGTCACCCAGGACCTCAGCAACACGACGCACGAAACCACCAGGCTCACCAAAGAAACCGTGAGGATCACCGAGGCATTACGCGACGACATCGCCAACTTCGACGACTTCTTCCGGCCGATCCGCAGCTTCTTCTACTGGGAGAGGCACTGCTACGACATTCCGGTGTGCTGGGCGCTCCGGTCGGTCTTCAACGCGCTCGACGGCATCGACCAGGTGGCCCAGAACATCGTGGACCTCAGTGCGAACCTGGACAAGTTGGATCAGATCCAGCCGAAGCTGGTGGCGCTGATACCGCCGCAGATCGAGAGTCAGCAGCGCAACCTCGACACCATCATGTCGAACTACGCGACCACCATGGGCCTCAACGAACAGGCCAGAGCGCAGTCCGACAATGCCACCGCCCAGGGCGATGCCTTCGACAAAGCGAAGAACGACGACACGTTCTATCTTCCGCCGGAGGCGTTCAAGAGCCCGGATTTCGCACGGGGTCTCAAACAGTTCATCTCGCCGGACGGGCACGCGGTCCGGTTGATCATCTCCCATGAGGGCGACCCGGCGACTCCCGAAGGCATCAGCCACATCGAACCGATCAAGCAGGCCGTGCACGAGGCGATCAAGGGCACGCCCTGGGAGGGCGCCAAGGTCTATCTCGGCGGCACCGCCGCGACGTACAAGGACATGCACGACGGCTCCAACATCGACCTGATGATCGCCGGAATTGCCGCCGCCACACTGATTTTCATCATCATGCTGGTGATCACCCGAAGCGCCGTGGCGGCCGTCGTGATCGTCGGTACGGTGTTGCTGTCACTGGGCGCCTCTTTCGGGCTCTCCGTGCTCCTATGGCAGTACATCCTGGGCATGAAGTTGCACTGGATGGTGCTGGCGATGGCGATCATTCTGCTGCTGGCGGTCGGCTCCGACTACAACCTGCTGTTGATATCGCGGTTCAAGGAGGAAATCCACGCCGGGCTCAAAACGGGGACGATCCGTGCGATGGCCGGTTCGGGCTCGGTGGTGACCTCCGCCGGTCTGGTGTTCGCCGCGACCATGGCCACGTTCATGTTCAGCCCGCTGCTGGTGATGGCCCAGGTGGGTACGACGATCGCGCTGGGTTTGTTGTTCGACACCTTGATCGTGCGGTCGTTCATGACGCCGTCGCTGGCCACCCTGCTCGGACGCTGGTTCTGGTGGCCGCAGCACGTGCGTCCACGGCCGGCCAGCACCATGCTGCGACCGTACGGGCCGCGTCCGGCTGTGCGCGATTTGCTCCTCAAGAACGTCGATGAGCACCCGGCGGGCGGAGTGGTACAGCCGCGCTGAGCGCCCGCGTGCAGATAAAAAAATCCGCGCGTCCCCCTCAGGGACGCGCGGATTTTTAAGCCTTTAGGCCCAGTTCCACACCGACATGTCGCCGGGCGGGTACTGGCTGCACACATCGGTGGCCTTCGCGACGACGCCCTTGTTGTTGAAGAAGAGCTTCATGTGGTTGGGCCACGCGTACCACAGCGGATCGTTGTTGTAGAAGTTCTCGGAGTAGGTGCGGCGGTCCTCCGGCGACAACGAGTAGAACCAGTGCACCTTGTCGATCGTCGCCTGCTGGACGTTCGGGTGGTTGTTGAAGTCGA
Source organism: Mycobacterium europaeum (assembly GCF_034555895.2). Lineage (NCBI taxonomy): Bacteria > Bacillati > Actinomycetota > Actinomycetes > Mycobacteriales > Mycobacteriaceae > Mycobacterium > Mycobacterium europaeum. The sequence goes on along the minus strand of NZ_CP157315.1, from coordinate 4,098,718 downwards.
TCATGTACCGCTGGTAGTACACCGGGCTGGTGTCGCGGGTGGCGGCCATGATCTGCTCGGCGTCGCAGGTGGTGTTGATCATGCGGCGCGGAATCGGAAAGTCTTCCGTGGAGTCGGCCACGGCCGTCTTCGGGAAGACGGCGGCAGCGATGCCGAGGGCGAGGAAGGCGGCGCCTGCGCGCAAGCCGGTGTTCAGCCGAGACATAGTTGTTACGGTAACACTTTTTCGCCGGCCGCGGACAGTCCCTAGCTCAGCTCAGCATTGGTCGCGATCAGGCACGATGACGTGCGTCGGGTCGGGCCGCAGCTCCGGCGGGGCCTGGCTGTAATCGCCGAACGGGCCGTCGCGGCGCTCCACTGCCGCCCGCACCCCCTGGGCTTCGGCGGTCTTGATGAAGTCGAGGGCGTCGGGGGTGTTGCGCATCAGGCCGTCGAGGATGCCGCCCAGCGTCTGGGTGGACGCCAAACCCATGTTCTCGTAGGCCTGGTTGACGATCAGCTTCTGCGCCTGCAGTTGCGACAGCGGGATCCGGGCCAGGTCGGCGGCGATCTCGGCGACCCGCGCCTCGAGGCGCTCGAACGGCACCGCCTCGTTGATCAGCTCGATCTCGGCGGCCTGGGCACCGGTCAGCGGCCGCCCGGTCAGCGAATGCCACTTGGCCTTGGCGAAGCTGAGCCGGTAGAGCCACATCCCGCTCAGGTATGCGCCCCACATCCTGCTGTAGGGGGTGCCGATCACCGCGTCGTCGCTGGCGATGACCAGGTCCGCGCACAGGGCGTAATCGCTGGCCCCGCCGACGCACCAGCCGTGCACCTGGGCGATGACCGGTTTGGACGCCCGCCAGATGGCCATGAACTTGCTCGTCGGCCCGGTCTCGCGGGCGGTGACCATCGCGAAGTCCTTGCCCGGATCCCAGCGGCCGTCGGTCATCATCGAATCGCCCCAGTGCGCAAAGCCGCCGCCGAAGTCGTAGCCGCCGGAGAAGGCGCGGCCGGCGCCGCGCAGCACGATGACCTTGACCGCCGGGTCGCGCTCCGCCCGGCCGACGGCCGCCTCGATCTCGTCGGGCATCGGCGGCACGATGGTGTTGAGCTGCTCGGGACGGTTCAGCGTGATGGTGGCGACCGGGCCGGCCGTCGTGTACAGCAGCGTCTCGAAGTCGGGTGCGGTCATGGCGTCCTTACGGGTCGGGCTGGCGGTTCTCCGGTAACGACGCGTAGATCCGGTCGCCGATCTTGAGATACGGCGTCGTCAGGTAGGCCGACAGGACGAGGAGGCCGGAGAAGATCAGCGCCACGCAGACGGCGTTGGGCCAGAGCCTGCCGGTGCCGACCGCGAAACAGGCGGTGCCGATGATCGCGGTCGCCCAGTAGAACCGCCGGCCGGCGCGGCGGTGGCCGATGAAGCGGTAGCGTGCCTGCGCCGCCGAAGCCAGGATGAAGATCAATCCGGTCGCCAGCAGGGTGAGCTCGATGCGTTGGGTCGCCGACACGTTGACGATCTTATGAGCCGCACGCGGCGCGGCCCAGCATTCGCCACAGGAACGAATAGGTCAGCGCCGCCTTGAACGCGACCTGTTGGTTGTCGGCCGCGCCGGCGTGCCCGCCCTCGATGTTCTCGTAGTAATAGACCGGATGCCCCGCGGCCAGCAGCGCCGCCGTCATCTTGCGGGCGTGGCCCGGATGCACCCGATCGTCGCGGGTCGACGTGGTCATCAGCACCGGCGGGTAGTGGCGCGTCGCCGTGATGTTCTGGTAGGGCGAGTATTCGGAGATGAACGCCCAGTCCTCCGGGTTGTCCGGGTCGCCGTACTCGGCCATCCACGAGGCGCCCGCGAGCAGCAGGTGGTAGCGCTTCATGTCCAGCAGCGGCACGCTGCAGACCAGCGCGCCGAACCGCTCCGGGTACCGGGTGAGCATGATGCCCATCAGCAGGCCGCCGTTGCTGCCGCCCTGCGCGCCGAGCTGGTCGACGCCTGCGATGCCACGGTTCACCAGATCGGTTGCCACGGCGGCGAAGTCCTCGGCCACCTTGTGCCGCCCCTCGCGCATCGCCTGGGTGTGCCAGCGCGGCCCGTATTCCCCGCCGCCGCGGATGTTGGCGAGCACGTAGGTGCCCCCGCGGGCCAGCCACAGCCGCCCGAGCACGCCGCTGTAGGCGGGGGTGTTGGCGGATTCGAACCCGCCGTAGCCGTACAGCATGGTCGGCCCGGGGCCTTCGGCGCCGGCGGGCCGCACCACGAAGTACGGGATCTGCGTGCCGTCGTCGGATGCCACGAAATGCTGTGCGACGGTGATGTTCTCGGCGTCGAAGAAGGCCGGCGCGGACTTGATCTGTTGCAGCGGCCCCTCGCCGGTGCCGCGCAGCAGCCGCGAGGGTGTGACGAAGCCGCTGGAGTCGAGGAAGAACTCGTCGCCGGTGTCGTCGGCGGCCACGACGACGGTGTTGGTCGCCGGCGGGATGCCGGGGACCGGCTCGCGCCGCCAGGTGCCCGGCGTGACGATCTCCACCCGGCTGGCCACGTCGGCGAGGGTGACCAACAGCAGACGGTCCCGCGTCCACGCGTAGTGATTCAGCGCGGTGTGCTCGTCGGGCTCGAACACCACGCTCAATTCCGCTGTGCCCGCTAAGAATTCGTCGTAGTCGGCCGCCAGCAGGGCGCCCGCGGGATAGCTCTGTGCGCCGTAGAACCAATCGGTGCGCAGCTCGATCAGGAGCCACTGCCGGTGTATCGACAGGCTGGCGTCGGTGGGCGCGTCGATCCGGATCAGCTCCGGCCCCCGCAATTCGTAGATCTCTTCGTTCCAGAAGTCGAGGGCGCGGCCCAGCAGGGTGCGCTCGAAGCCGGGGGTGCGATCCACCGAGGCGGACACGCGGACGTCGGTGCGCGCGCCCTCGAACACGGTTTCCGCGTCGGCCAGCGGGGTGCCGCGGCGCCACCGCTTGATCACCCGCGGGTAGCCCGAGTCGGTGAGCGAGCCGTCGCCGAAGTCGGTGCCCACCAGGACGGTGTCGGGGTCCACCCAGGCGACCTGCGACTTGGCCTCCGGCAGCCGGAATCCTTCGGCGACGAATTTGCGGCTGCCCATGTCGAATTCGCGCACGATCGAGGCGTCCGAGCCGCCTCGGGACAGCGCGACCAGCGCGCGGGTGTACTCCGGCTCGATGACGCCGGCGCCGGCCCACACCCAGTTCGTGTCGTCGGTTCGCCCCAGCTCATCGACGTCGATCAGCACGTCCCACTCGGGGGAATCGGTGCGATAGCTGTCCAGCGTGGTGCGCCGCCACAACCCACGCGGGTTGGCGGCGTCGCGCCAGAAGTTGTACAGGTACTCGCCCCGGCGCACGACGTAGGGGATGCGGGCGTCGGTGTCGAGCACCTCGAGCGCCTCGGCGCGCATCCGCTCGAAGTCCGCGTCGCAGAACGTCGCCAGCGTCGGTTCGTTATGCGCTCGCACCCAGTCCAGCGGCTCGTCGCCGGTGACGTCCTCGAGCCAGAGGTAGGGGTCTTGGGCGTCGTCGGGGGTAGCGGCGGCTGGTGGCGTCATGGAAGCCATTGTGGCCTCCGGCGGTAGTGTGAGGTGTATTACACAGGCGAACGAGGAGTGAGAGCGGATGACTGTTTTCGCACGTCCAGGTTCCGCTGGGGCGTTGATGTCGTACGAATCCCGCTACGACAATTTCATCGGGGGCCAGTGGGTCCGGCCCGCGCAGGGCCGCTACTTCGAGAACCCGACGCCGGTCACCGGCCAGCCGTTCTGCGAGGTGGCCCGCTCCGGCGAGGCCGATGTCGAGAAGGCGCTCGACGCCGCCCACGGGGCGGCCCGGGCGTGGGGCAGGACCGCACCGGCCGAGCGGGCGGCGGTGCTGAACAAGATCGCCGACCGGATGGAGGAGTACAAGGCGGCGCTGGCGGTGGCCGAGGTGTGGGACAACGGCAAACCGATCCGCGAGGCGCTCGGCGCCGACATCACGCTGGCGGTCGACCACTTCCGCTACTTCGCCGGGGCAATCCGCGCCCAGGAGGGTTCGCTGTCCCAGATCGACGAGGACACCGTCGCCTACCACTTCCACGAGCCGCTCGGCGTGGTCGGGCAGATCATCCCGTGGAACTTCCCGATCCTGATGGCCACCTGGAAGCTGGCGCCCGCGCTGGCGGCGGGCAACGCGGTGGTGCTCAAGCCCGCCGAGCAGACGCCGGTCTCGGTGCTCTATCTGATGTCGCTGATCGGCGACCTGCTGCCCGCCGGGGTCGTCAACGTCGTCAACGGGTTCGGCGCCGAGGCGGGCAAGCCGCTGGCCTCGAGCAACCGGATCGCCAAGATCGCCTTCACCGGCGAGACCACCACCGGGCGGCTGATCATGCAGTACGCCTCGCAGAACCTGATCCCGGTCACGCTGGAGCTCGGCGGCAAGAGCCCCAACATCTTCTTCTCCGACGTGATGGCCAAGCACGACGACTTTCAGGACAAGGCGCTCGAGGGCTTCACCATGTTCGCCCTCAACCAGGGTGAGGTGTGCACCTGCCCGTCGCGCAGCCTGATCCAGTCCGACATCTACGACGAGTTCCTCGAGCTCGCCGCGATCCGGACGAAGGCGGTGCGCCAGGGCGACCCGCTGGACACCGAGACCATGCTGGGCTCGCAGGCCTCCAACGACCAACTGGAAAAGGTGTTGTCCTACATCGAGATCGGCAGAAACGAAGGCGCCAAGATCATCACCGGCGGGGAGCGCGCCGAGCTGGGGGGCGACCTGTCCGGCGGCTTCTACATGCAGCCGACGATCTTCGCCGGCAACAACAAGATGCGGATCTTCCAGGAGGAGATCTTCGGCCCGGTGGTGGCGGTGACGTCGTTCTCCGGCTACGACGACGCCATCTCGATCGCCAACGACACCCTCTACGGGCTGGGCGCGGGGGTGTGGAGCCGCGACGGCAACACCGCCTACCGGGCCGGGCGCGACATCCAGGCCGGCCGGGTGTGGGTGAACTGCTATCACGCGTATCCCGCGCACGCCGCGTTCGGCGGGTACAAGCAGTCCGGCATCGGCCGCGAGAACCACAAGATGATGCTCGACCACTACCAGCAGACCAAGAACCTGATGGTGTCCTACTCCGAGAAGGCGCAGGGGTTCTTCTAGATGGGTTCCGGGCCTCCAACAGGAGTTGTCATCACGGCTCCGGCCGCGGAGCTGCTGGCCCGCCTGCAGGACCGCCACGGCCCGGTGATGTTCCACCAGTCCGGGGGCTGCTGCGACGGGTCGTCGCCGATGTGCTTCCCGCGCGGGGACTTCCTGGTCGGCGACCGCGACGTGTTGCTGGGCGTGCTCGACGTCGGAGACGGGGTGCCGGTCTGGATCTCGGGGCCGCAGTACGAGACCTGGAAGCACACGCAGCTGGTCATCGACGTGGTCCCGGGCCGCGGTGGCGGGTTCAGCCTGGAGGCGCCCGAGGGGCTGCGGTTCCTGTCCCGCGGCCGCGTCTTCACCGACGACGAACAGGCCGAGCTGCGCCGGGCGCCGGTCATCACCGGGGCCGACTACGAACGTGGCGAGCGCCCCGCCGCGCGCGGTGAGGTGGTGGCGGACGCGGCATTCCGAACGGGCGCTCCCCGCGGGCGACCGCAGTAATGTCGGAATCGTGATCCCCCTCCCGCGTCCACGGTCGCTGGCCGCCGCCATGCTGATCGGCGCCGCGGTCGGGTTACTCGCCGGGGTGGGATTCGCCGTGGCGGCCCATCCGGGCGTGCGCCCCGCGTTCGCCCTGGCGTCAGTGGTCGGGATTCCCAGCGTGGCCGGGCTGGTGACGATCCTGTTCTCCGGACGCCGGTGGGTGACGACGCTGGGCGCGTTTGTCCTGGCCCTGGCGACCGGCTGGTTCGGCGTGCTCGTCGCCCTCCAGGTGACCGCCCGTGGCTGACGACGAAACCCCGTCCAGCCCCGGCACCCAGTCCTGGGTGCCGGACTTCTCCGATTCCGACGAGGACACCGGGACGCAGTCCTGGATACCGGATTTCTCCGACGACGAGGAGGAAGGTGAGGAGGCCGCCGCGGCGACCGACGAGCCCGAGGCGCCCGCGCCGGCCGCCGCCGGGGAGGATTCCGGCGCCGACTCCGCTGTCGGGCCGGTGCAGCCGGTCACCGTTCCCGGCCGCTACCTCTACCTCAAGTGGTGGAAGCTGCTGCTGGTCGTCATCGGCGTGTGGTCGGTGGCGGCCGTCGTCGGGTTCGGCCTGTTCTATTGGTGGTATCACTCGGCCGACGTCACCCCGGTGCTGTTCGTGATCCTGGTCTATGTGGTGGCCTGCGCGGTCGCCGGCGTGCTGCTCGCGATGGTCGAGGGCAGGCCGCTGGTCGCCGCGCTGTCGCTGGCGGTGATGTCGGGGCCGTTCGCCTCCCTGGCCGCCGCGGCGCCCCTGGACGGGTATTACCACTGCGCCCGGGTGGGCCACTGTCTCGTCGGCCTCATTCCGTATTAACGCCGGACCCGGGCGGCCACTAGGGTAGGGGCCGTGACCCATTTTGACGTCGTCGTCCTCGGGGCCGGTCCCGGCGGATATGTCGCAGCCGTCCGCGCCGCACAGCTCGGCCTGAACACCGCAATCATCGAGCCGAAGTACTGGGGCGGAGTCTGCCTCAACGTCGGCTGCATCCCCTCCAAGGCGTTGCTGCGCAACGCCGAGCTGGTGCACATCTTCACCAAGGAGGGCAAGGCTTTCGGGATGAGCGGCGACGCGACGTTCGACTACGGCGCCGCCTTCGACCGCAGCCGCAAGGTGGCCGAGGGCCGGGTGGCCGGCGTGCACTTCCTGATGAAGAAGAACAAGATCACCGAGATCCACGGCTACGGCCGGTTCACCGACGCCAACACGGTGTCCGTCGACCTCAACGACGGCGGTACCGAAACCGTGACGTTCGACAACGCCATCATCGCCACCGGCAGCAGCACCCGGCTGGTCCCCGGGACGTCGCTGTCGGCCAACGTGGTCACCTACGAAGAGCAGATCCTGTCCCGCGAGCTGCCGGAGTCGATCGTCATCGCCGGCGCCGGCGCGATCGGCATGGAGTTCGGCTACGTCATGCGCAACTACGGCGTGGACGTGACCATCGTGGAGTTCTTGCCGCGCGCGCTGCCCAACGAGGACGCCGAGGTCTCCAAGGAGATCGAGAAGCAGTTCAAGAAGCTGGGCATCAAGATCCTCACCGGCACCAAGGTCGAGTCCATCGACGACAACGGCAGCGAGGTCACCGTGGCCGTCAGCAAGGACGGCAAGCCCGAGGAGCTCAAGGCCGCAAAGGTGTTGCAGGCCATCGGGTTCGCGCCCAACGTCGAGGGCTACGGGCTGGAGAAGGCCGGCGTGGCGCTGAACGAACACCGGGGTATCGGCATCAACGAGTACATGCGCACCAGCGTGCCCCACATCTACGCCATCGGCGACGTCACCGCCTTCCTCATGCTGGCCCACGTCGCCGAGGCCATGGGCGTGGTGGCGGCCGAAACCATCGCCGGCGCCGAGACTTTGCCGCTCGGCGACTGCCGGATGCTGCCGCGGGCCACCTTCTGCCAGCCGCAGGTGGCCAGCTTCGGACTGACCGAGCAGCAGGCCCGCGACGAAGGTTACGACGTCGTGGTGGCCAAGTTCCCGTTCACCGCCAACGGCAAGGCCCACGGCCTGGGCGACCCCAGCGGCTTCGTCAAGCTGGTCGCCGACGCCAGACACCTCGAGCTGCTGGGCGGGCACCTGATCGGCCACGACGTGTCCGAGCTGCTGCCCGAGCTGACGCTGGCGCAGAAGTGGGACCTGACCGCCACCGAGCTGGCGCGCAACGTGCACACCCATCCGACCATGTCCGAGGCGCTGCAGGAGTGCTTCCACGGCCTGGTCGGCCACATGATCAACTTCTAGCAGCCGCATGCGCAGCGACGTCGTTCTGGGGGCCGTCGGCGGCCTGGCCGCGGGCTATGTCCTGTGGCTGGCGGCTTTTTCGATCGCCGACGACAACGCGGCGGTGGGCCGGTGGGCCCCCACGGTGTTGCTGCTCTCGCTCGCCCTGGCCGTCTGCGCCACCACGTGGGCGTCGCTGATGCGCCGGCGCCGTAACTACGCGTGGTCGGGGTTCGGGTTCGCGCTGTCCCTGCCGCCGCTGCTGCTGACGCTGGCCGTCTTCGCCAACGTCTACCTTTGACCGCGGGCTAGCGCGGGTTGTCCAGCGGGATGTCCAGTGCCGCCATCGTCGCGGCCAGCCCGTCGTATTGGCTTGCCAGCAAGCAGAATTCGATCAGCTGACGCCGGTCGAGGTGCTCGGCGAGCCGCTGCCAGGTGGCGTCGGTGATGGTGCGGTCCTTGATGAGCTCGTCCGTCGCCGCCAGCAGCGCCTGCTGCCGCACGGTCAGGCGCGCCTCGACGCGGTCCAGCCGCTCGGGCCAGGCGAAGATGGCGGCCTGCAGGTCCGCGTTCAGGCCCTGCTTCGCGGCCATCCGGCGGTGGTGCTGCAGCTCGTATTCGCAGGCGCGCAGGTGGGCGACCCGCAGGATCACCAGCTCGGTGTCGATCGCGGGCAGCCGGCCGCGCAGCACGCGGCCGCTGTAGATGCTCCACGCCAAGAAGAGCAACCGGTGCTGGCCCAACGTGGTGAACAGGTGCATCTCGGGAGCCCGCACCGTGCGCGCGGCCGCCTTCGCCAGCACCCAGTTGATCGGGCCCAGTTCGCGGAACCGCCCCGACGGGATGCGGCCGTGCCGAGGTGCGGTCACGGCTGCTTCACCAGGTAGGGGGAGACGGTGCTGCGGTGCTCGTCGAGATCCAGCGCGCGCCCCAGGGCCGGGAAAGCCCGCTGCGGGCAGTTGTCGCGTTCGCAGACCCGGCAGCCCGCGCCGATCGGTGTGGCCACTGTTCCTGAATCCCCCGAGACGTCGAGTCCTTCCGAGTAGACGAGCCGGTGCGCGTGGCGAAGCTCGCAACCCAGTCCGATCGCGAAGGTTTTACCGGGCTGACCATACCGGGCGGCGCGGCGCTCCACCGTGCGGGCCACCCACATGTAGTTGCGGCCGTCGGGCATCTGGGCGATCTGGACCAGGATCTTGCCGGGGTTGGCGAACGTCTCGTACACGTTCCACAGCGGGCAGGTGCCGCCGCTGGAGGAGAAGTGAAAGCCGGTGGCGGACTGGCGCTTTGACATGTTGCCGGCCCGGTCGACCCGGACGAAGGAGAACGGCACCCCGCGCATCGACGGCCGTTGCATCGTCGAAAGCCGGTGCGCGATGGTCTCATAGCTCACCGAGTAGAACGAGGACAGCCGCTCGACGTCGTAGCGGAAATTCTCCGACACGTCGTGGAACTGGCGGTAGGGCAGCACCGCGGCCGCGGCGAAGTAGTTGGCCAGCCCGAGACGGGCCAGCGTGTGCGACTCGTCGCTGGTGAACTTGCCCTCCTCCACCAAGGCGTCGATGAGGTCGCCGTACTCGAGGTAGGCCAATTCGGCGGCCATCTTGAAGACCTGCTGACCCAGCGAGAGGTGGTTGCTGATCTCCAGCGTCTTGGTTTGCGGGTCATACCGGTGCAGCACCGTGTCGCCGAGATCGATCCTCCTGTTGATGTGCACCCCGTGCACCTCGGTCAGCCGGCGATTCAGCTCGCGGGCCAGGTCGCCGTGGTGCAGCCGCATCTGGATGGTCAGGTCTTCGGCGGCGGTGTCCAGCTCGTGCAGGTAGTTCTGCCGTTGGTAGAAGTAGTCGCGCACCTCTTCGTGCGGCATGGTGATCGACCCGGTGCCGCTGCCGTCGGAGTACCGCTCCTCGGTGGCGGCGGCCAGCTGCGCCGTGGTGATCCGGTAGCGCCGGTGCAGGTTGACCACCGCCCGGGCCAGGGTGGGGTGGGCGCTGACCATCTCGGCCACCTCGGTCGGGTCGACGTCGATGTCCAGGTCGCGGTCCATGGTGACCTCGCGCAGCTCGGCGACCAGCCTGGTGTCGTCCTGGGGCGCGAAGAAGGTGGCGTCGACGCCGAACACCTCGGTGATCCGCAGCAGCACCGCCACCGTCAGGGGGCGGACGTCATGCTCGATCTGGTTGAGGTAGCTCGGCGAGATCTCCAGCATCTGGGCCAGGGCGGCCTGGGAGAACCCGCGCTCGCTGCGCAGCTGGCGGACCCGGGAGCCCACGAACGTCTTGGACACTTCACCCAGCTTACCGGGCCTGCTAAGCGGAAATTGGCAGAGTTCGCAGCGGCGCCGGTCGCGTCGGAATTGGTTTTTGCCCCAGGTCGTTGGCATGATTCGCAGCGGAGGCCTCAGGGCTAAGCCTGGGGTTGCGTACGAGGAGGAAACGGGGAGCGAAGCCGTGAGCCTGGACAAAGAACTGATGCCGGTGCCCGACGGTCACCCCGACGTGTTCGATCGCGAGTGGCCGCTGCGGGTCGCCGACATCGACCGCACGGGCCGGCTGCGGCTGGACGCGGCCGCGCGGCACATCCAGGACATCGGCCAGGACCAGCTGCGCGAGATGGGTTTCGAGGAGACCCACCCGCTGTGGATCGTCCGGCGCACCATGGTCGACCTGCTCCGCCCGATCGAATTCCAGGACATGCTGCGGTGCCGGCGGTGGTGTTCGGGCACCTCCAACCGGTGGTGCGAGATGCGGGTCCGCGTCGACGGACGCAAGGGCGGGCTGATCGAGTCCGAGGCGTTCTGGATCAACATCAACCGGGAGACCCAGATGCCGTCGCGCATCTCCGACGACTTCCTGGCCGGCCTGCACAAGACGACGTCGGTGGACCGGCTGCGGTGGAAGGGCTACCTGAAGCCGGGTAGCCGCGACGACGCGGTCGAGATCCACGAGTTTCCCGTCCGGGTCACCGACATCGACCTGTTCGACCACATGAACAACTCGGTGTACTGGAGCGTCGTCGAGGACTACCTGGCGTCTCACCTGGCGCTGATGGCGCGGCCGCTGCGCATCACCATCGAGCACGAGGCGCCGGTGGCGCTGGGCGACAAACTCGAGATCATCTCGCACCTCCATCCGGCCGGATCGACCGACCAATTCGGTCCTGGGCTCGTCGATCGGCCTGTTACAACGCTCACATATGCGGTCGGCGACGAGACCAAAGCGGTCGCCGCGCTCTTCAACCGCTAACCGGACAAGCGTCCCGTTAATTCACCGGCTGACCTGCGGATTCTGGTTACCGGCGGGTAGATTCTGAAACGGTTCAGTTGCCGTTCATCTTCGCAAGATTTGCTAATCCACGCCGAGTCGTTGCCGAAATTGGCAAATGAAATGGGTGGAAATGCGTGGTCAGGCTGTGCCATCTTCGAGTTAGCACACCAGCGAAGTTGAGCCGCTAGCTACCGCCGGTGACGCGTTCACCCACCTCTGTAGTGAAGATCGTTAAGGAGCATGCGCAATGTCTGCCGTTGGCACCCCCAAGAGCGCCGAACAGATCCAGAAGGACTGGGACACCAACCCGCGTTGGAAGGACGTCAGCCGTACCTACACCGCTCAGGACGTCGTGGCCCTGCAGGGCAGCGTCGTCGAGGAGCACACGCTGGCCCGCCGCGGCGCCGAGGTGCTCTGGGAGCAGCTGCACGACCTGGAGTACATCAACGCCCTGGGCGCCCTGACCGGCAACATGGCCGTTCAGCAGGTCCGCGCCGGCTTGAAGGCCATCTACCTGTCGGGTTGGCAGGTCGCCGGTGACGCCAACCTGTCCGGCCACACCTACCCCGACCAGAGCCTGTACCCGGCCAACTCGGTGCCGCAGGTGGTGCGGCGCATCAACAACGCGCTGCTGCGCGCCGACGAGATCGCCCGCGTGGAGGGCGACACCTCGGTGGAGAACTGGCTGGCGCCGATCGTCGCCGACGGCGAGGCCGGCTTCGGTGGCGCGCTGAACGTCTACGAGCTGCAGAAGGCGATGATCGCCGCGGGCGTCGCGGGGTCGCACTGGGAGGACCAGCTGGCTTCGGAGAAGAAGTGCGGCCACCTCGGTGGCAAGGTGCTGATCCCCACCCAGCAGCACATCCGCACGCTGACCTCGGCCCGGCTGGCAGCGGACGTCGCCGACGTGCCGACGGTGGTGATCGCCCGCACCGACGCCGAGGCCGCCACCCTGATCACCTCGGACGTCGACGAGCGCGACCAGCCGTTCATCACCGGTGAGCGGACCAAGGAGGGCTTCTACCGGGTCAAGAACGGCCTCGAGCCCTGCATCGCCCGGGCCAAGGCCTACGCGCCGTACTCGGACCTGATCTGGATGGAGACCGGGACCCCGGACCTCGAGCTCGCGGCCAAGTTCGCCGAGGGCGTCAAGTCCGAGTTCCCCGACCAGATGCTGGCCTACAACTGCTCGCCGTCCTTCAACTGGAAGAAGCACCTGGACGACTCCACCATCGCGAAGTTCCAAAAGGAGCTTGGCGCAATGGGATTCAAGTTCCAGTTCATCACGCTGGCCGGCTTCCACGCGCTGAACTACTCGATGTTCGATCTGGCCTACGGTTACGCCCGTAACCAGATGAGCGCCTACGTCGAGCTGCAGGAGCGCGAGTTCGCCGCCGAGGAGCGCGGTTACACCGCGACCAAGCACCAGCGCGAGGTCGGTGCCGGTTACTTCGACCGCATCGCCACCACGGTCGACCCCACCTCGTCGACCACCGCGCTGACCGGCTCCACCGAAGAGGGTCAGTTTCACTGAGGACGAGCGGGCTTTGGCCCGCGAGTCACTGAGTCACTGAGGGGTGCTGAGCAGGCACGGAATCGTTCTTCTGCGGCCCAGTTGAGGCGATTCCGCGCCTGTTCGGCGATGAAGTAGCGTAGGCCCCGCCCAGTTGATGCTGGGCGGGGCCTATTGCGGTGCAAGACGATACGACACCGAAAGAGATGACAGTGAGCGACGCAGCGATTCAGCGGGTAGGGGTTGTCGGGGCCGGCCAGATGGGATCCGGCATCGCCGAAGTCTCGGTGCGTGCCGGTGTCGACGTGACGGTGTTCGAGACCACCGAGGCCCTGATCACGGCCGGACGCAACCGCATCGTGAAGTCCCTGGAGCGCGGGGTCAGCGCGGGCAAGGTCACCGAGCGCGAGCGTGACCGCGCGCTGAGCAAGCTGACCTTCACCACCGACCTCGAGGACCTCGCCGACCGCCAACTGGTCATCGAGGCGATCATCGAGGACGAGGCCGTCAAGGCGGACATCTTCGCCGAACTCGACCGCGTCATCAGCGACCCCGACGCGGTCCTGGCGTCCAACACCTCCAGCATTCCGATCATGAAGATCGCCGCCGCCACCAAGAACCCGCAGAGAGTGCTGGGGCTGCACTTCTTCAACCCCGTGCCGGTGCTGCCGCTGGTCGAGTTGGTCAGCACCCTGGTCACCGACGAAGCCGCCGCCGCGCGCACCGAGGAGTTCGCGAGCGCCGTCCTGGGCAAGCAGGTGGTGCGCTGCTCGGACCGGTCCGGCTTCGTCGTCAACGCGCTGCTGGTTCCCTACCTGCTGTCGGCCATCCGGATGGTCGAGGCCGGCTTTGCCACCGTCGAAGACGTCGACAAGGCGGTCGTCGCCGGGCTGTCACACCCGATGGGCCCGCTGCGGCTGTCCGACCTCGTCGGTCTGGACACCCTGAAGCTGATCGCGGACAAGATGTTCGAGGAATTCAAGGAGCCGCAGTACGGTCCGCCGCCGCTGTTGCTGCGCATGGTGGAGGCCGGCCGGCTCGGCAAAAAAGCGGGCCGGGGTTTCTACAGCTACTGACGCCCCGCCGCGCAACGCCGACGACGCCGATATTCCGCTCGGAAAGTCAAGACAGCGTTGGGTTTTCCGGTTAGTATGCTCGTGTTAAATACACGAAAGGGTAATCGGGAACCCCATGACCACATTGACTCCGTTCTATGAAGAATCGCAATCCATCTACGACGTTTCGGATGAGTTCTTTGCGCTGTTCCTAGATCCGACAATGGGCTATACGTGCGCTTATTTCGAACGCGGCGACATGACGCTCGAAGAGGCGCAGAATGCGAAGTTCGATCTGGCGCTGGGCAAATTGAATCTCGAGCCGGGGATGACGCTGCTCGACATCGGTTGCGGCTGGGGGGGAGCGCTGCAGCGGGCGATCGAGAAGTATGACGTCAACGTGATCGGGATCACGCTGAGCCGCAACCAGTTTGCCTACAGTAAGGCCAAACTCGCCGCCATCCCCACCGAGCGCAACGTCGAAGTCCGACTGCAGGGCTGGGAAGAGTTCGAGGACAAGGTCGACCGGATTGTCTCCATCGGCGCCTTCGAAGCCTTCAAGGCGGACCGCTGGCCGGCGTTTTTTGAACGCGCCCACCACATCCTGCCCGACGACGGCCGGATGCTCTTGCACACCATTTTGACCTATCAATGGCAGCAGATGCCCGCACTCGGCATCAAGCTGACGATGAGCGATATAAGATTCGCGCGATTCATCGGCACCGAGATTTTCCCAGGCGGCCAGTTGCCGACGCAGGAAGATATTTTCAAATTCGCTGAGCCCGCCGGGTTCTCGGTCGAAAAGGTGCAATTACTGCGTGAGCACTACGAGCGGACTCTCAATATATGGGCGGCAAATCTGGAGGCCAACAAGGAAGAGGCCATCAGGATCCAGTCGCAGGAGGTCTACGACCGGTATATGCACTACCTGACCGGCTGTGAGGACTTCTTCCGCAAGGGCATCAGCAATGTCGGCCAGTTCACCCTCGTGAAGTAGGCGGCGAGGGACCGGGGTTCGTTCCGCTACTTTTCCAGCGTGAACTGATCCACGTCGGTGTAGCCCTGGCGGAACAGCTTCGCGCAGCCCGTCAGGTACTTCATGTAACGGTCGTAGACCTCTTGGGACTGGATGGCGATGGCCTGCTCGCGATTGGCCTCGAGGGCGGCCGCCCAGGTCTCCAGCGTCCTCGCGTAGTGCAGCTGCAGCGAGTGCACCCGGGTCAGCTCGAACCCGGCCGTGACCGCGTACTCCCCGACGGTCTGCGGTGTGGGCAGCCAGCCCCCGGGGAAGATCTCGGTCAGGATGAATTGCGAGAAGTGCACGATCTCGCGGGTGAGCTTCATGCCCCGCGCGCGGGCGTCTTTGAAAGACGGGCGAACGATGGTGTGGAGCAACATCACACCGTCGGACGGCAGCGCTTGGTAGGCCATCTTGAAGAAGCGGCCGTAGCGCTGGCGACCGAAGTGCTCGAAGGCGCCGATCGAGACGATGCGGTCGACGGGCTCGTGGAACTTCTCCCACCCCTCCAGCAGCACTCGCCGGGTGCGGGGCGTGTCCATCGCGTCGAACGTCTTCTGCACGTGCTCGGCCTGGTTCTCCGACAACGTCAGGCCCACGACGTTCACGTCGTACTTCTCGATGGCCCGCCGCATGGTGGCGCCCCAGCCGCAGCCGATGTCGAGCAGCGTCATCCCCGGCTCGAGCTTCAGCTTGCCCAGCGCCAGATCGATCTTGGCCAGCTGCGCCTCTTCCAGGGTCATGTCGTCACGCTCGAAGTAGGCGCAGCTGTACGTCTGGGTGGGGTCCAGGAACAAGCGGAAGAAGTCGTCGGACAAGTCGTAGTGGGCTTGCACATTTCCAAAATGCGGCGTGAGCTGCACGGACATGTCGAGAAGAGCCTTTCGTTATGCGGAGGCAGGGATCGCCGGCCAGCACGACGCAACCCTGCGTCACCCCCGATGCACCCCTGCATGCTAGCCGCTGCGGCGATGCAAGTCGCTCTCCCTAGCCGGTCATAGCGTCACACGAGACGGACCGCATTGACAAAAAATCCGGCCGCGCTGCGTCGCAGCTCACTCGAGCGGGGATCGATCCGAATGCTCACGGGGCGGCACGATCGGGGACGGGTGGGGCTCTGCGCGGAACTTCTGCAGCGAGCCGCCGACCTCGACGATGCCCTTCAGCGCGTTCCAGCTCAGCATCGTCAGGTAGTCGATCAACTCGTCGCGGCTCATGCGGGGGGAGGACATCCAGGAGTGCGTGGCCAGCTGCACGCCGCCGACGATCAGGTAGGACCACGGCTCCACACCGCCGGTGTCCATCCCGGCCTGCTGCATGCGGCGCCGCATCATCACCGCGAGCATGCGGGCGATGATCCGCTCGGAGTCGGCGATCACCTTGCTCTTGCTCGCCGAGCTGTTGGACATCACGAACCGGTACGGCTCGGGCTCGGACGCCACGGTGTCGACGTACACCCGGATGACCTCGCGGGTCAGGTCGAAGCCGTCCAGGTTGGACGTCAGCGCGGCGGCCATGTTGGGAATCAGCGTGGTCTGGGTGAACCGCATCATCACGGCGGTGGTCAGGTCGTTCTTGTCGACGAAATAGCGGTACAGCACGGTTTTGGAGACGCCGATCTCCGCGGCGATGTCGTCCATGCTCAGGGTGCCGCCCCGCCGCCGAATCGCATCGATCGTGCCGTCTACCAACTCGTTGCGGCGCTCCACCTTGTGCTGGTGCCAGCGCCGCTTGCGGCCATCCGTCTTAACCGCCGCAGCCAACATTCGCTCTGCCACTGTCGCCGAATCCCATTCACTAGACGCCTCGATACTACGGCGTGCGGACGTGTTTGGGGCTCCGGCCGCATCCCGGCGCGGGCCGCCGACCAGTGTCGTCACACTAATCGCCCGCGAACGATAGATGATGGAGTGGTGGTACACAGAGCCTCGCCTCGAGGCGAAGCGTCGGGACCGCACGCCGCGGCGCCGAGCCCGACGCCACCGTCGACCGGAACGGGGCGTCCACACACCTCGTTCGCCGAATCCTTCGCCGGCGCCGACCCGCAGGCCGACGCGGAGCGCCGGGTGGCGCTGCGCCGGATGAAGGCCGTGGCGCTGGGCTTCCTGGTCGGCGCCACCGTCCTGTTCCTCGCCTGCCGCTGGGCCCAGGCGCACGCCCACCTCGGGGCCTGGGTGGGCTTCGTCGGAGCCGCGTCCGAGGCGGGGATGGTGGGCGCGCTGGCCGACTGGTTCGCGGTGACCGCACTGTTCCGGCATCCGCTGGGCATCCCCATCCCGCACACGGCGATCATCAAGCGCAAGAAGGATCAGCTCGGCGAGGGGCTGGGCACCTTCGTGCGGGAGAACTTCCTGTCGCCGCCGGTGGTGGAGACCAAGCTGCGAGACGCCCAGGTGCCCGGCCGGCTCGGCAAGTGGCTGTCGGAGACCGCGCACGCCCAGCGCGTGGCCGGCGAGACGGCGACGGTGCTGCGGGTGCTGGTCGAGCTGCTGCGTGACGACGACGTTCAGCAGGTGATCGACCGGATGATCGTCCGCCGCATCGCCGAGCCGCAGTGGGGGCCGCCGGTCGGGCGGGTGTTGGCGACCCTGCTGGCCGAGAACCGGCAGGAGGCCTTGATCCAGTTGCTGGCCGACCGCGCCTTCCAGTGGTCGCTGAACGCCGGCGAGGTCATCCAGCGCGTGGTCGAGCGCGACTCGCCGACGTGGTCGCCGCGCTTCGTCGACCACCTGGTCGGCGACCGCATTCACCGCGAGCTGATGGACTTCACCGACAAGGTGCGCCGAAATTCCGATCACGAGCTGCGCCGGTCGGCCACCCGGTTCCTGTTCGAATTCGCCGACGACCTGCAGAACGACGCGGAGACCATCGCGCGCGCCGACGCGATCAAAGAACAGCTGATGGCGCGCGACGAGATCGCCAACGCCGCCGCGACGGCCTGGAAGACCCTGAAACGGCTGGTGCTCGAGGGCGTCGATGACCCCTCCAGCACGCTGCGCACCCGCATCGCCGACACGGTGGTCCGCATCGGGGAGTCGCTGCGCGACGACGCCGACCTGCGCGACAAGGTGGACAACTGGATCGTGCGCGCGGCCCAGCACCTGGTTTCGCAATACGGGGTGGAGATCACGGCGATCATCACCGAAACCATCGAGCGCTGGGACGCCGACGAGGCCAGCCGGCGCATCGAGCTCCACGTGGGCCGTGACCTGCAGTTCATCCGGATCAACGGCACCGTGGTGGGCTCCCTGGCGGGCCTGGTGATCTACGCCGTCGCGCAGCTACTTTTCTAGTAGTGCTAACAAGTGCTTGCAATAGCAAGCACTTGTAGTAGTCTGTGGTCGTCACGATCGATCGTCCGACCCAGGAGCACGCGATGGGGCCCGAGGAGAAGCTCTCCGCCAAGGTGTCCAACGCCGCCTCCGACATGGCGTCGGACATCGGGAGTTTCATCCGGAGCCAGCGCGAACTCGCGCAGGTCTCGGTGCGCCAACTCGCCGAGAAGTCCGGTGTCAGCAATCCGTACCTGAGCCAGGTGGAACGCGGGTTGCGCAAGCCGTCGGCCGACGTGCTCAACCAGATCGCGAAGGCGCTGCGCGTCTCCGCCGAGGTGCTCTACGTGCGGGCCGGAATCCTCGAGCCCAGCGACAAGAGCCAGGTGCGCGACGCCATCATCACCGACACCGCGATCACCGAGCGACAGAAGCAGGTTCTGCTCGACATCTACACATCGTTCACCCAACAAAACGAATCCAGTGAGCCAACCAGCGAGGAGTGTTCGTCCGAACCCATCGGGTAGCGCTGGTGACGTATAGACCACCGACCGCCCGGGTTACCCAGAAGCGAGGATCCGACGGTCCCCGGAGGAGAAACACCCGCTCGCCTGGCTCCCACAACAACACCAAGAACGCCGACAACGGAAAACCATGAAAGGAAGAACCATGGCGGACAACACGAATATCGAGGACTTGCGGGCTCCCCTGCTGGCGGCCCTCGGCGCGGCAGACCTGGCTCTGGCGACGGTCAACGAATTGATCGCCAACCTGCGTGACCGCGCGGAGGAGACCCGCGCCGACACCCGCTCGCGGGTGGAGGAGAGCCGCGCGCGCCTGACCAAGTTGCAGGAGGACCTGCCCGAGCAGCTGGGCGAGCTTCGCGAGCGGTTCACCAGCGACGAACTGCGCAAGGCGGCCGAGGGCTACCTGGACGCGGCGACCAACCGCTACAACGAGCTGGTCGAGCGGGGCGAGGCCGCCCTGCAGCGGCTGCGCAGCCAGACGGGCCTGGACGACGCCTCCGCCCGCGCCGAGGGCTACGTGGACCAGGCCGTCGAGCTGACCCAGGAGGCGCTGGGCACCGTCGCGTCGCAGACCCGCGCCGTCGGTGAGCGCGCGGCCAAGCTGGTCGGCATCGAGCTGCCGAAGAAGTCCGACGAGGCCGCCGGGAAGGCGCAGAAGGCCGTCGCCAAGAAGGCGCCCGCCAAGAAGGCTCCGGCCAAGAAGGCTCCGGCCAAGAAGGCCGCCGCCAAGAAGGTCACCCAGAAGTAAGTCGAGCGGCCGACTCGGAGTTGTCGATCGGGCAACTCTGAGTCGACGTTTCCGATGGCGCCCGCATACGCTTAAGGCGTGAGCCACCTCGTGGGTACCGTCATGTTGGTCTTGCAGATCGCCGTCTTGGTCACGGCGGTATATGCGTTCGTGCATGCCGCCTTGCAGCGGCCCGACGCCTACACCGCCGCCGACAAGCTGACCAAGCCGGTGTGGCTGGTGATCCTCGGCGGGGCCGTCGCGCTGACGTCCATTCTGAGTTTCGTCTTCGGGGTACTCGGGATGGCCATCGCCGCGTGTGCGGCGGGCGTGTATCTGGTCGACGTGCGACCCAAACTCCTGGAAATTCAAGGTAAGTCGCGCTAGCGCGATGAAGGCGCTGCTGACGGCGCCGGCGGCGGCGCTCGTCGCGCTGTGGGGCCCGGGCAGTGCGGCGGCGGCCGACCCGGTCACGATGTCGCCCCCGTTCGTCGACCACACCCAGTGGGCGCAGTGGCATGGCCTGGCCAGCCTGCGCGTCTACCCGACACCGTCGGGCCGGCTGGCCTCCACACAGCCCGCCAACGCCGCCCTCGCCGACGAGGCGTGGGGCGAGGTGCTGGCGCTGTCACCGAACGCCGACACCCCCGGCATGCGCGCTCAGTTCATCTGTCACTGGCAGTTCGCCGAACTGGCGGAGCCCGGCAAGGTCAGCTGGAACCTGGAGCCGTGGCGACCCGTCGTCGACGACGCCGAGATGGTGGCGTCCGGATGCAACCCGGGCGGACCCGAGGAGAGGTTCTAGTGGCGAGCAAACCCACCCGCGCCCAATTGGCGGCCATGGTCGACCACACCCTGCTCAAGCCCGAGGCCACGGAGGCGGACGTGGCCGCCCTGGTCGCCGAGGCCGCGGAGCTGGGCGTCTACGCCGTGTGCGTCTCGCCGTCGATGGTGCCCGTCGCCGTGCGAGCCGGGGGAGTCCTACCGGTGGCCAGCGTGGCGGGTTTCCCGTCGGGCAAGCACACGTCGGCGATCAAGGCGCAGGAGGCCAAACAGGCCGTGGCATCCGGCGCCGCCGAGGTCGACATGGTCATCGACATCGGCGCCGCACTGGCCGGGAACATCGGCGCGGTGCGGGCCGATATCGCGGCCGTGCGCGCCGCCGTCCCCGATGCCGTGCTGAAGGTGATCGTGGAGTCGGCCGTGCTGTTGTCCGGGACGGACGACGGCACGCTGGTCCAGGTGTGTCGTGCGGCCGAGGATGCCGGCGCCGACTTCGTGAAAACGTCGACCGGGTTCCATCCCGCGGGCGGCGCGTCGGTGCGCGCGGTCGCCGTGATGAGCCAGACCGTCGGCGGCCGGCTGGGCGTGAAGGCCAGCGGCGGCATCCGCGACGCCACCGCGGCACTGGCGATGCTGGACGCGGGCGCCACCCGGCTGGGCCTGTCCGGCACCCGGGCGGTGCTCGACGGGCTGGGCTGAATGGTCCGGCGCCTCAGCGCGCCGGCGCCGGCGCGCATCGTTGCCGGACGGCTCAGACCGTCAGAGGTTGGCGAAGCAGGGGTCGTTGTTGTTGCCGGTGGGAATGCTCGCGTTCTGCGTCGAGAAGTGACTGGTCACACCGGTCGAGGTGACCTGGACGCTGTCCGCGTGGATGCCCAGCGGGTAGTTCTTGGTGAATTGCGACGTGAAGTCGTCCAGCGTCGACTGCACCGACTCCTTGGGCATCGTGAACCCGAGCGCGTTGAAGCTCACGATCTGCAGCTTCAGGCCGGTGCCCGACACCACCGGCTTGGTGGTGAGGTTGTCCAGCATGCCCTTGAGCTCGATGGTGCCGTCGTTGGGATGCGTGGTCACCGTGTTGGTCACGAACGGGCCGAGCACCGGAATCGCGTTCTGGACGGATTCCTTGATCCCGTCCGACGTCCACGTGATGGTCGCGTCGAGCGATCCGATGGTGCCCTTGGAGTTCGCGGTGTTCTTGAGCTGGACGTTACGGATGTCGATGGCGATCTTCATGCCCTTGGCGTCGCGGACCTGGTTGCCCGCCGTCGTCACCGAGATGTTCGTGTAGTGCTTGGTGAGCTGCTGCCAGAGCATCAGCGGCGCCACCCCGAACGACGCGGTGGCCTGATCCTTGACCTCGCAGGCCACCGCCTCGGCGACCTTCCTGTTGGCGATGTGGCGGACATACAGCTCGGCGCCGACCAGCCCGGCGATCACCAGGCAGACCACGATGATGCAGACGAGCACGACCGAAAGCGGATCGCGCAGGAAGCGGCGCTTCTTCCCCGGCGCCGCGTTCCCGCCGGGTGTGGCCAGCTTCTCCGTCGGGCCTGCAGGCGGGATCGGTGGAGGCGGCGGCGGGTAATCGGGCTGCTGCATGCTCGGCGGGGGCGTGCCCAACCGCTCGGTCTGACCCGGCGGCGGACCGGCGGACGGCGGCGGCGCGGCGGCACCGCCGGTATTGATCTGCTCGGTTGGCCGCTCGGTGGGGGGCTGGCCGAAGGCCCCCGGGCTGCCAGGACGGCCCCACGTCGACGGGTCGTTCGGTGGTCCTTGTGGGTTCGTCACCCGACCGATTCTGCCCTATCGAGCTGAGCGAAATCTGAGTGGTTGCGCAGCACCGCGATGCTCTCGCGGGCCTTGGCCACCCGTTCGACGTCGATGTCGGCGACCACCAACTCCGGCTCCGGGCCGGCCGACGCGACGACTTCACCGAACGGGGACGCCACCAGGCTGCCGCCCACCCCGGTGGGCGCGCCCGTGTTCGTCAATGTCGCGCCGGGGTCGGCCTGGCCGGCGGCCGCGACGTACGTCATCGAGTCGAGCGCGCGCGCCCGCGCCAGCAGCGTCCACTGGTCGAGCTTGCCGGGGCCGGCGCCCCAGGACGCGCACACGGCGATCAGCTGCGCGCCGCGGCGGGCCAGCTCGGTGTACAGCGCCGGGAAGCGGATGTCGTAACAGACGGTCAACCCCACCCGCACGCCGGCGACCGTGATCACCACCGGCTCGCGGCCGGGTGCGACGGTGCGCGACTCGGTGAACCCGAACGCGTCGTAGAGGTGGATCTTGTCGTAGTGGGTGTCCGGTTCGTTGGGGCTGCCCGGGCCGGCCGCGATCAGCGTGTTCTTCACCCGGCCGTCCCCGGCCGGGGTGAACATGCCGGCGATCACCGCGATCCCGCAGTCGGTCGCGGTGCGCCGCACGCTCGTCGCCCATGGGCCGTCGAGCGGCTCGGCGATCGGCGCCAACGGAACGCCGAACCGGCACATGGTCGCCTCCGGGAACACCACCACGTCCGCGCCCGCGTCGGCGGCCCGTCCGCTGTACTCGCGCACCAGCTCCAGGTTCGCGACCGGATCGGTGCCGCTGGAGATCTGCGCCAACGCGATTCGCATGGGCGCCAGCTTAGGCCGGGCCGGTCACACCGTTCCGGCGATCCACTCCGTGGTGAACCGTTGTTCGGCCGCCACC
Source organism: Mycobacterium europaeum (assembly GCF_034555895.2). Lineage (NCBI taxonomy): Bacteria > Bacillati > Actinomycetota > Actinomycetes > Mycobacteriales > Mycobacteriaceae > Mycobacterium > Mycobacterium europaeum. The sequence continues at coordinate 4,075,976 of NZ_CP157315.1, read as the reverse complement.
AGCTCGGCCAGCCGGGTGCCGATGATGTTCTCCAGCTTGCCGCCGATGATCGGGACCCGGACCTGGACGGTGGCCCGGAAGCTCAGTCGCGCGCCGCCGGTCTTCGGGATCGACGACAGCATGGCGGTGCCGGTGAGATGCACCGGGGCGTCCAATATCGAGCCGACGACCGTACCCCGCGCCGCGCCGTCGGCTACCGGTCCCCATGTTTCCTCGCGGCGGATGCGCAGGTCGCCGCTGTGCAATTGCGTGACCATCCCCGGCAGCTTGTGGCTGTGGATCACCTGGACGGTGACGACCTCGACGGTGTCTTCGTCCCCGGTCTCGCCGCCGACCCGCATCGACTCCAGCGTTGCGAGGTCGACGCCGGATCCGGCCAGCCGTGCCAGCCAATAGGTCTCGTCGGTGAACGCCCGATGCACCTCTTCAACGCTGCCGTCGTAGTCGGCCGACAAGTCGAATGAACGCGGCATAGCAGGTGAGGCTACCGTTACGGGCCATGAAATCCAGCGATGCCGGTTCGACATTCGCCGGCGCGCATGTCGCCGACGCGGTGTCGCTCGCGCCGCTGACGACGCTGCGGATCGGGCCGGTGGCGCGCCGCCTGATCACCTGCGCCAGCACCCAGCAGGTGCTCGACGTGCTGGGACAGCTGGACGCCGAAAGCCGTGGGGGAGAACGTGGCCCGGTGCTGGTGTTCGCCGGCGGCTCCAACCTGGTGATCGCCGACACGCTGACCGACCTGACCGCGGTGCGGTTGGCCAACGACGGCATCGCCGTCGACGGCAACCTGGTGCGCGCGGAGGCCGGTGCGGTATGGGACGACGTCGTGGTCACCGCCATCGAGCACGGTCTGGGTGGGCTGGAATGCCTGTCCGGGATCCCCGGCTCGGCCGGGGCGACCCCGGTGCAGAACGTCGGGGCATACGGCGCCGAGGTCTCCGACACCATCACGCGGGTCCGGATACTCGACCGCGGCAGCGGCGAGGTCCGCTGGGTGCCCGGCGGCGAGCTCGGCTTCGGCTACCGCACCAGCGTGTTCAGGCGGACCGGTCACGCCGGTTTCGAAATGCCTTGGCTCGTACTGGAAGTCGAGTTCGCGCTGGACGCCTCGGGGCGCAGCGCGCCGCTGCGCTACGGCGAACTCGCGGCCGCGCTGGGCGCCGGCGGCGGGGAGCGTGCCGATCCCCGGGCGGTGCGCCGGGCGGTGCTGACGCTGCGCGGCCGCAAAGGCATGGTGCTCGACCCGGGCGACCACGACACGTGGAGCGTGGGTTCGTTCTTCACCAACCCGGTCGTCGCGCCCGAGGTCTACGAGCGGCTGGCCGCCGGCTTCGAGGGGCCGGTCCCGCACTATCCGGCACCGGACGGCGTCAAGCTGGCCGCCGGCTGGCTGGTGGAGCGGGCCGGCTTCGCCAAGGGTTATCCCGCCGATCCGGCGGCCCGGTGCCGGCTGTCCACCAAGCACGCATTGGCGCTGACCAACCGCGGCGGCGCCACCACCGAAGACGTGCTCGCACTGGCCCGCACCATCCGCGACGGCGTCCGCGATGTGTTTGGTGTCACACTGAAACCCGAGCCGGTGCTGCTGGGCTGCAGGCTGTAGCTCGGAATCCCTCCCACGACCGCCCCGACGGCGATTTGTCGCGGCGGGGTTGATGGATTTTGCCCGGTATCTTTGTTTTTCGTGAGCACGTCGCAGAACCCGCCGCCGATCAACCGGCGCGTGGCTTTGGCGACCCTCGGACTGGGGGTGTTCGCCCCGAGCCTGTTGGCCGCCTGCAGCGGCACCACGTCCAGGCAGGCCCAGAAGAAGGAGCAGCCCGGCCCGCAGCTGAAGTTCCAGCCGGCCGACGCGACCGAGAACGTGGTGCCGATCGCGCCGATCAGCGTCCAGATCAGCGACGGTTGGTTCCAGCACGTGGCGCTGACGAATTCCGCGGGCAAAGTGGTGGCGGGCAAGTTCAACTCCGACCGCACCGTCTACACCACCACCGAGCCGCTGGGCTACGACTCGACCTACACCTGGACCGGGTCGGCGGTCGGGCACGACGGCAAGGCGATCCCGGTCGCGGGCAAATTCACCACCGTGTCGCCCACCAAGAAGATCAGCGGGGCGTTTCAGCTGGCCGACGGGCAGACCGTCGGGGTGGCGGCGCCGATCATCATCCAGTTCGACGCGCCGATCACCGACAAGGCCGCCGTCGAGAAGGCGCTGACCGTCACCACGAATCCGCCCGTCGAGGGCAGCTGGGCCTGGCTGCCCGACGAGGCGGCCGGCGCCCGGGTGCACTGGCGCACCCGCGAGTACTACCCCGCGGGCACGACCGTCAACGTCGACGCCAAGCTGTACGGCCTGCCGTTCGGTGACAGCGCGTACGGGGCCGAGGACATCTCGCTGAATATCGCGATCGGTCGCCGGCAGGTGGTGAAGGCCGAGGTCTCGTCGCACCGCATCCAGGTGATCAGGGACGAAGGCGTCATCATGGACTTTCCGTGCAGCTACGGCGAGGCCGACAAGGCGCGCAACGTCACCCGCAACGGCATCCACGTGGTCACCGAGAAGTACGCCGACTTCTACATGTCCAACCCAGCGGCCGGCTACAGCCATGTGCACGAGCGGTGGGCGGTGCGGATCTCCAACAACGGCGAGTTCATCCACGCCAACCCGGCGAGCGCGGGCGCGCAGGGCAACACCAACGTCACCAACGGCTGCATCAACCTGTCGACCGGCGACGCGGAGCAGTACTACCAATCGGCGATGTACGGCGACCCGGTCGAGGTGACCGGCAGCTCCATCCAGCTGTCCTACTCCGACGGCGACATCTGGGACTGGGCGGTCGACTGGGATACCTGGGTCGCCATGTCGGCGCTGCCGCCGCCGACCGCGCGTCAGCCGTCGACGCAGATCCCGGTCACCGCGCCCGTCACCCCGTCGACCGCTCCCAGCCTGTCCGGCACGCCGACGACCACGACCACGAGCACTAGCCCCGGCGGTTAAAGCGGGTGGCCGACGCCTGATCGCGAGGCTTCATCACGATCAGGTCGAGGTCGACGTGGGATGGCCGGGACGCCACGAAGCCGATCACCTCGGCGACGTCCTCGGCGACCAGCGGGGTGATGCCGCTGTACACGGCGTCCGCCCGCTGCTGATCGCCGTCGAAGCGCACCAGCGAAAACTCGGTCTCGACCGCGCCCGGCGCGATCTCGGTCAGCCGCACCGGCTTGCCCAGCAGCTCGCCGCGCAGCGTGCGGTGCAGCGCTCCCTGGCCGTGTTTGGCCGCGGTGTACCCGGCGCCGCCGTCGTAAACCTCAAGTGCGGCAACGGAAGTCACCGTGATGATCAGGCCGTCGCCGGAATCGATGAGCTTGGGCAGCAGCGCGCGGGTGACCCGCAGCGTGCCCAGCACGTTGGTCTCCCACATCCATCGCCAGTGCTCGAGGTCGGCGTCGGCGACCGGTGCCAGCCCGCGGGCGCCACCGGCGTTGTTGACCAGCACGTCGACCCGGCTCAACTCATCGGCCAGCGCGGCGACCGCGGCGTCGTCCGTGACGTCGGCCGCAATCGCCGTTCCGCCGATCTCCCTGGCCAGGGCGTTGATCCGGTCTGCCCGCCGCGCCACCGCGACCACGTGGAAGCCCTGGGCGGCAAGGGTGTGGGCCGTCGCCTCCCCGATCCCGGAACTGGCGCCGGTGACCACCGCGACCCGCTCATTCCTGATTTTTCCCACCATCGAAACAACCTTAATGAACGTGCTAAATTTTTGGGGTGCACCTCAGCGCCCTGTCCAGCACCACGACCACCGCGTGTCTTTGCGCGGCGGGTGCGTGTTGTTGTCGCGCACTTTGCCGCTCCTGACTTTCAGGTGTGGCCAGTGACGGCCAACGAAAATCGGACAAAAGGACGCTCGTGCGCACGAATACCCTCACCCAGACTCACGATTCGACCAACCGTGCCGGCCGCAAGGGGCACCGGACGGTGCGCCGGCAGATCCTGCCGCCGGCGCTGCACATCCCCGACTCCGCGGCCGCCTCGGTGTTCCGGGCCGTCCGGCTGCGCGGCCCCGTCGGGCGTGACGTCATCGCCGGCGTCACCTCGCTGAGCATCGCGACGGTCAACCGCCAGGTCATCGCCCTGCTCGACGCCGGCTTGCTGCGCGAACGCGCGGACCTGGCCGTCGCGGGCGCGATCGGCCGGCCCCGCGTGCCGGTGGAGGTCAACCACGAACCGTTCGTGACGCTGGGCATCCACGTGGGCGCGCGGACCACCAGCATCGTGGCCACCGACCTGTTCGGTCGCACGCTCGACACCGTCGAGACACCGACACCGCTGAGCTCCGCCGGGCCCGCGTTGGCGTCGCTGGCCGACAGCGCCGCCCGTTACCTGCGCCGTTGGCATCGGCGCCGCCCGCTGTGGGTCGGCGTCGCCATCGGTGGCACGGTCGACAGCGCCACCGGGCACGTCGACCACCCGCGGCTGGGTTGGCGGCAGGCGCCGGTCGGCCCGGTCCTGGCCGACGCGCTGGGGCTGCCCGTCTCGGTGGCCTCCCACGTCGACGCCATGGCCGGGGCCGAGCTGCTGCTCGGCATGCGGCGATTCCTGCCCAGCTCGCCGACCAGTCTCTACGTCTACGCGCGCGAGACCGTGGGCTACGCGCTGGTGATCGGTGGACGGGTGCATTGCCCGGCCAGCGGCCCCGGCACCATCGCGGCCCTGCCGGCCCACTCCGAGCTGCTCGGCGGCACCGGCCAGCTGGAGTCCACGGTCAGCGACGAGGCGGTGCTTGCCGCCGCGCGCCGGCTGCGGATCCTGCCGTTTTCGCCCGCGGGCCGCGCCAACGCGCCGGCCGCGGGCATCGCCGACCTGCTGCGGCTGGCCCGGGCCGGCAACGACCAGGCCCAAGAGCTGCTGAACGAGCGCGGCCGGGTGCTCGGGGAGGCGGTGGCGCTGCTGCGCGACATGCTCAACCCCGACGAGCTGGTGGTCGGCGGGCAGGCCTTCACCGAGTACCCGGAGGGAATGGCGCACGTGGAGGCGGCGTTCGCCGAGCGCTCGGTGTTGCCCCCGCGCGACATCCGCGTCACCGTCTTCGGCAATCGGGTGCAGGAGTCCGGCGCGGGCACCGTGTCGCTGGGCGGCCTGTACGCCGACCCGCTCGGTGCGATGCGGCGGGTCGGGGCGCGGCTGCGCGATGTCGCCGCCGACGAGCCGTCCGCTTAGCGCGAAGTCCTGTGCTGGGCGTTGGGCTCGTGAATGGAGCCTCCTGTAAAGATGACAGAGTGCGCCACGATGACGTCTTCCGGCTGAAACCGCGCCGTGTCGCCGTGTTGGCGGTGCACACCTCACCGCTGGCCCAGCCGGGCACCGGCGACGCCGGGGGCATGAACGTCTACGTGCTGCAAACCGCGTTGCACCTGGCGCGCAGGGGCATCGAGGTGGAGATTTTCACCCGGGCCACCGCATCCGCCGACCCGCCGGTCGCGCGGGTGGCGCCCGGCGTGCTGGTGCGCAACGTGGTGGCGGGGCCGTTCGAGGGCCTGGACAAATACGACCTGCCCACCCAGCTGTGCGCGTTCGCCGCCGGGGTGCTGCGCGCCGAAGCGTCGCACGAACCGGGCCACTACGACATCGTGCACTCGCATTATTGGCTGTCCGGACAGGTCGGCTGGCTGGCCCGCGACCGCTGGGCGGTGCCGCTGGTGCACACCGCGCACACGCTGGCCGCGGTGAAGAACGCGGCGCTCGCGGCCGGCGACGCGCCAGAGCCGCCACTGCGCACGGTCGGCGAGCAACAGGTCGTCGACGAGTCGGACCGGCTGATCGTCAACACCGATGACGAAGCCAGGCAACTGATTTCGCTCCACCGCGCCGACCCGGCGCGCATCGACGTCGTCCACCCCGGGGTGGATCTCGAGGTGTTCCACCCGGGCGACCGCCGGGCGGCCCGGGCCGCGCTGGGGTTGCCGCTCGACGAGGACGTGGTCGCGTTCGTCGGGCGGATCCAGCCGTTGAAGGCGCCCGACATCGTGTTGCGGGCCGCCGCGCAATTGCCGGGCGTGCGCATCGTGGTGGCCGGCGGCCCGTCGGGCAGCGGCCTGGCGTCCCCGGACGGTCTGCGGCGGCTGGCCGACGACCTGGGCATCGCGGCGCGGGTGACCTTCCTGCCCCCGCAGTCCCGCACCGACCTGGCCACCCTGTTCCAGGCGGCCAACCTGGTCGCCGTGCCGAGTTACTCGGAGTCGTTCGGTCTGGTGGCCGTCGAGGCCCAGGCGTGTGGCACCCCGGTGGTCGCCGCCGCGGTCGGCGGCCTGCCGGTGGCCGTGCGCGACGGGATCACCGGCACGCTGGTGCCCGGCCACGGCGTCGACCGGTGGGCGGACGCCCTGGACCGGCTGCTGCGCCTGCGCGCCCCCCAGGCCGAGGCGATGAGCCGCGCGGCCGCCGCGCACGCGGCCACCTTCTCCTGGGAGAACACCACCGATGCGCTGCTGGCCAGCTATCGCCGGGCGATCAGCGGGTACATCGCCGAGCGCCGGGGGGTGGGCGCGTGACCTCCACCGTGGAGCGGGTGATCGAGGAGGCGCTGCAGGCCAGCGGCCTGACCTACTCGAAACACGGCGGGGCGCACGGCGGCCTGTCGGGCCTGGTGGTGGAGCTGCCCGGCGAGCGCAAACTCAAGACGAACACCATCTTGAGCATCGGCGAGCATTCGGTGCGGGTCGAGGCGTTCGTGTGCCGCAAGCCCGACGAGAACCACGAGGGCGTCTACCGCTTCCTGCTCAGGCGGAACCGCCGCCTCTATGGGGTGGCCTACACCCTGGACAAGGTCGGCGACATCTACCTGGTGGGCCGCATGTCGCTGGCGTCGGTGGACGCCGACGAGATCGACCGAGTGCTCGGACAGGTGCTCGAAGCGGTGGATTCGGACTTCAATACGTTGCTGGAGTTGGGTTTTCGCTCATCGATTCAGAAAGAATGGGAGTGGCGGGTGTCCCGCGGCGAGTCGCTGAAGAACCTCGAGGCGTTCGCTCACCTGATCGACGAAGACGACGAATAAGCTAGCCGGCATGGGAGACACTGCCACGCTGGTCCTGCTCCGCCACGGCGAGAGCGATTGGAATGCCCTGAACCTGTTCACCGGTTGGGTGGACGTCGGGCTGACCGAGAAGGGCCGGGCCGAGGCGGTGCGCAGCGGCGAGCTGCTGGTCGAGCAGGGCCTGATGCCCGACGTCCTCTACACGTCGCTGCTGCGCCGGGCGATCACCACCGCGCACCTGGCGCTGGACGCCGCCGACCGGCTGTGGATCCCGGTGCGGCGCAGCTGGCGACTCAACGAACGGCACTACGGCGCGCTGCAGGGCCTGAACAAGGCGGAGACCAAGGAGCGCTACGGCGACGAGCAGTTCATGACGTGGCGGCGCAGCTACGACACGCCGCCGCCGCCGATCGAGAAGGGCAGCCAGTTCAGCCAGGACACCGACCCGCGGTACGCCAACATCGGCGGCGGCCCGCTGACCGAATGCCTGGCCGACGTGGTGGTCCGGTTTCTGCCGTACTTCACCGACGTCATCGTCCCCGACCTGCGCAGCGGCAAGACGGTGTTGATCGTCGCGCACGGCAATTCATTGCGAGCCCTGGTCAAATACCTCGACGGGATGTCCGACGACGACGTCGTCGGGCTGAACATTCCGACCGGGGTTCCGCTGCGCTACGACCTGGACGCCGACCTGAAGCCGGTGGTGCCGGGCGGTACCTACCTCGACCCGGAGGCGGCCGCAGCGGGCGCGGCGGCCGTCGCGAGCCAGGGACGCGGCTGACGCACGTCACAGTCTTGGGCAATATCCATAGGCCTGTTTGCCGAACATCGCGTGAACGGCAGTGGAACACCTGAAGCGCAGGGTGTGACTTGTTCGATTTTGGCCTCGTTCCGCTAGGGCTGCGTTCAGGAAGATTTGTAGGATTTGCTATGTGACTGTGTTCTCGGCGCTGTTGCTGGCCGGGGTGTTGTCCGTGCTGGGACTGGCCGTCGGTGTAGCGGCCGGGACCCGGCTGTCCCCGAAAGCGGCCCAGCGCCGGCAGCGAGTCAGCACGGAATGGACCGGGATCACCGTCGCGCAGATGCTGCAGCGCATCGTCGCCCTGATGCCGCTGGGTGTCGCGGTGGTGGATTCCCACCGCGACGTCGTCTACCTCAATGATCGGGCCAGGGAACTGGGCCTGGTGCGCGATCGGCAGCTCGATGATCAGGCGTGGGAGGCGGCGCAGCGGGCGCTCGGGGGCATCGACGTCGAATTCGATCTGCGGCCGGCCAAACGGGCGGCGGGCCGGTCCGGGCTGTCGGTGCACGGGCAGGCCCGGTTGCTCAGCGAAGAAGACCGCCGGTTCGCCGTCGTGTTCGCCCACGACCAGTCCGACTATGCGCGCATGGAAGCCACCAGGCGCGATTTCGTGGCCAACGTCAGCCACGAGCTCAAGACCCCGGTTGGCGCCATGGCGTTGCTCGCCGAGGCCCTGCTGGCGTCGGCGGACGACCCCGAAACCGTTCGCCGGTTCGCCGAGAAGGTGCTCGTCGAGGCCAACCGGCTGGGGGACATGGTCGCCGAGCTGATCGAGCTGTCGCGCCTGCAGGGCGCGGAGCGGTTGCCCAACGTCACCGAGGTCGACGTGGACACCGTTGTGTCGGAAGCGATTTCACGTCACAAGGTGGGCGCCGACAACGCCCACATCGAGATTCGCACCGATGCGCCCAGCGGTCTGCGGGTGCTGGGCGACGAAACGCTTCTGGTCACCGCGTTGGCCAACCTGGTGTCCAACGCGATCGCCTATTCGCCGCCGGGTTCGCCGGTTTCGATCAGTCGACGCCGCCGCGGCGACAACATCGAGATCGCCGTTACCGACCGCGGCATCGGGATCGCGCTGGAGGATCAGGAGCGCGTCTTCGAGCGGTTCTTCCGGGGGGACAAGGCACGCTCGCGCGCCACTGGCGGTAGCGGGCTGGGCCTGGCCATCGTCAAACACGTCGCGGCCAACCACAACGGCAGCATCGGAGTGTGGAGCAAGCCGGGGACGGGATCCACCTTCACGCTGTCGATTCCGGCCTACCGGGACGAGGACGAACAACCCGATCAACCGCAGGGTCGCGACGTGCGGCCCAACAGGTCACAACGAGAGGAAGAACTAAGTCGATGACCCGCGCGTACGACGATGCAGTGGGGGTACCGCCCGCTTGCGGGGGACGAAGCGATGAGGAGAAGTCGCGCTGATGACCAGTGTGCTGATCGTGGAGGATGAGGAGTCGCTGGCCGATCCGCTGGCATTCCTGTTGCGCAAGGAGGGCTTCGAGGCCACGGTCGTGACCGATGGACAAGCCGCCCTGGCCGAGTTCGATCGTGGCGGCGCCGACATCGTGCTGCTCGACCTGATGCTGCCCGGCATGTCCGGGACCGATGTGTGCAAGCAGCTGCGTGCGCGCTCCAGCGTGCCGGTGATCATGGTGACCGCGCGCGACAGCGAGATCGACAAGGTCGTCGGCCTGGAGCTCGGCGCCGACGACTACGTGACCAAGCCCTATTCGGCGCGCGAGTTGATCGCCCGGATCCGCGCGGTGCTGCGCCGTGGCGGTGACGACGACTCGGAGATCAGCGATGGTGTGCTGGAGTCCGGCCCGGTGCGGATGGACGTCGAGCGACACGTCGTCTCGGTCAACGGCGACACAATCACCTTGCCGCTCAAGGAGTTCGACCTGCTCGAGTACCTGATGCGCAACAGTGGCCGGGTGCTGACCCGCGGGCAGTTGATCGACCGGGTGTGGGGCGCGGACTACGTCGGCGACACCAAGACGCTCGACGTGCACGTCAAGCGGTTGCGGTCGAAGATCGAAGCCGACCCGGCCAACCCCGTCCACCTGGTCACCGTGCGGGGGCTCGGCTACAAGCTGGAGGGCTAGTTCGGGGGCCCACCGGCCCGCGCTGGCCCGGCGGAGTTGTCGCCGCTTTCTTGCAGGAAGTGGTGAGTCCGTTGATTTGGTGCAAAGCGCGGATTACCGCGCCGCCTTGTCGCCTTTATGGCGAGCCTTGTCTTTCGCATGGGTTGAGCAGCAATGCGTCAGATCGCAATGGAACCGGTCACTGCATTCATGTGAACAATAAATTGACGCGGCCGGAAGCCAGCCGGGATCGGACAGGTCGCGCCGTCGGTCGTCGGGATCGAAGGTGTGGCCGCAATGCACGCAGGTCTTGACCTTGGTCTTGGTAGCCATGTCGGTCAGGGTACGCGTCGTGACGTCAAATTTATGCTGGTTCCAGATGGACGGCGGAGATCGACGACTTGCAAAAACTCCAGGTGTGCAATTCGACCGAAATGGTCTGCGCCAGCGAATTGCTTTCGGAAACTAACTCAGCCGTAGCCCATTGTCGCTTGCGACGCAATTCGGCACGACCGGCGCGGTACCTCAATGAAATCGACGACGCCACAGGTCAATAGGCGGTAAATCGGCTCCGGGTGGCGAAAAGACCTGTCGCGCAAAACCGTCCGATGCACGAGGGGGTGCCGCGCCGTCGGGCGTCGCCTCGTGCTGCGCACACGCAGGAATTAATTCGGCGGCCAAGGCGTTCGCCTAGCCGTGGCTCTCGCGACGAAATGCCCGAACGGATGAAGTGTCCTAGCATCGGCCCGTCGGGCAATCACGATCGGAGAGAACGGTGTTGACCCTTCTCAGACGGGCATGGGTTCCGCTCGTCGTGGTGGTGGCAGTCATCGTCGGCGGCATCGCGGTGGACCGCCTCAACGGCGTCTTCCCGGGGCCCGGGCTGCCCAAGCCCGATCCGCGGGATGCGACCCCGCCGTACGCGGCCAAGACCGCCATCTACGAAATCCTGGGACCGCCCGGGACGACGGGCGTCGTCAACTGGATGGACGCCGACGCGCAACCGCGGAAGGCGAGCTTCACCACGTTGCCGTGGTCGCAGACGATAGTCGCCCAGATGCCGGGCATATTCGCCTACGTCGTCGCCCAGGGTGACAGCCCGTCCCTCGGTTGCCGGATCACCGTCGACGGCAAATTGGTCGATCAACACCAGGTCGACACGCGTGATGCCCAGGTTTCCTGCTTGGACAAGTCCGCGTGACCGACGGCACCAGCGACACGGACGAAATCCCCGTCGCCCCGCGCACCGACGTTGAGCACAAACCGCGTCTGGCCCGCACCATCCGCATCCTGGCGCTGCCGATCGTCGTGTTCTGGGTACTGATCGCGGTCGGCGTCAACGTCTTCGTCCCCCAGTTGGAGAAGGTCGCCGAGGAAGTGTCGGTGCCGCTCTCGCCCTCCGACGCGCCGTCGGTGACCGGGATGAAGCACATCGGGGAGAAGTTCAAGGAGTACGACTCCGACAACCTCGTCCTGGTGACCCTGGTCGGTGACAAACCTCTCGGCGAGGACGCTCACCGGTATTACGACGCGCTGGTCAAGAAGCTGCAACAGGACACCCAGCACGTCGAGCACGCGCTGAATTTCTGGGGGCAGCGATTCACGTCCTCGGGGGTCGAGAGCTACGACCACAAGGCCGCCTACTTCCAGGTCAACCTGCGCGGCGACCAGGGCGGCGCCGTCGGCGACAAGTCGGTTGCCTCGGTACGCAAAATCGTTGCGGACTCCAAGCCGCCGCCGGGGGTCAAGGCGTATGTCGCCGGTCAGGGAGCCCTGACCGCCGACACGATCGTCGTCGGCGATGCGAGTCTGGCCAAGATGACGATCATCACCATCGTCATCATCGCGATCATGCTGATGTTCGTCTATCGATCCATCGGCACCGTGCTGCTGACGATGGTCATCCTGTTCGTCGGACTGGCCACCGGCCGGGGCGTGGTGGCGCTGCTGGGCGAAACCGGCATCATGGGGCTGTCGACTTTCGCCGTCAACTTGCTGACGGCGCTGGCCATCGCGGCGGGTACCGACTACGCGATATTCATGGTGGGCCGCTACCAGGAGGGTCGCGAACGGGGCCTGGACCGCGAAGCCGCTTACTACGACACCTTCGCCGGGGTCACCAAGGTGGTGCTGGGCTCGGGTTTGACGATTGTCGGGGCGCTGGCGTGTCTGAAGTTCACCCGGCTGCCCTACTTCAGTTCGCTGGCGTTTCCGTGCGCGGTGGGTCTGCTGGTCGTCGTGGCCGCCGGAGTGACCCTGACGCCGGCCCTGATCGTGGTCGCAAGCGGTTTCGGCCTTTTCGATCCGAAACGAAAGTTCAACTACACCCGCTGGCGCCGCCTGGCGACGGCCATCGTGCGGTGGCCGGCGCCCATCCTCGCCACGTCCGTCATCCTGGCGATCGTCGGCGCCCTGGGGTTGATGGGCTTCACCCCCCGATACAACGACCTGTACTACCTGCCGCAGAGCGCGTCCTCAGTGCAGGCGTACACCGCGGCCGATCGGCACTTCACCCAGGCCCGTCTGAATCCGGACCTGCTGATGATCGAATCGGACCACGATCTGCGCAACCCCACCGACATGCTGGTCCTGGACAAGGTTGCCGGCGCCATCTTCCGGGTGCCCGGGATCGAACGGGTGCAGAGCATCACCAGACCGCTTGGCCCACCAATCCAAGACGGATCCGTTCCGTTCCAGCTCAGCGTGCAGAGCGCGCCCATCCGCGACAACCTCACTTACCTGAAGGCCCGTGTCGGCGACATCAAGAAGATCACCGGTTTTCTCGACACTCAGATAGCCCTGTTGGAGCGCCAGTACGCCGTGACCCAGAAGCTCGCGAACGCCGCGGACGACAGCTCGAAAACGACGGGGGAGACGGCGGCCATCACGGACGAGATCCGGGACCATATCGCGGATTTCGACGATTTTTGGAGACCGATTCGCAGTTACTTCTACTGGGAGAGGCATTGCTACGACATCCCCATCTGCTGGTCGCTACGAAGCCTGTTCGACGCGCTGGACGGGTTCGATCAGCTGGCCGAGAAGTTCCACGCCCTCACTAGCGACCTCACCAACACGGCGACGGCCACGCGCGAGTTGCTGGCGATCATTCCCGAGAATATCGCTGTCTCGAAGTCGATCCGGGATACGACGCTGACGATCTACAGCTCGTTCGACAGTTTGATCGATCAGTTCGACCGGCTGACCGACACGAACGCCGTAATGGGCAAGTCGTTCAACGACTCTCAGGTGGAGAGCCTGTTCTACCTGCCGCCCGAGATCTTCGGCAACCCGGACTTCCAGTTGGGGTTGCGCTTGATGGTGTCGCCGGACGGCAAAGCCGCTCGCTTCATCATCACCCACGCAGTGGATCCGGCGACAACGAAGGGCATCGCGTCCGTCGACCAGGAGCGCCAAGCGGCCAAGGAGGCGCTGAAGCTCACCTCGTTGGAGAATGCCGACATCTACCTCGGCGGGACGGCCGCGACGTTCTACGACATCGCCAACGGCGCCAAATATGACCTGATGATCGCAGCGGTCGCATCGATCGTGCTCATCTTCATCATCATGGTGATCGTCACCCGCGCTCTGGTCGCTGCCGGCGTCATCGTCGGCACGATCGTCATGTCGCTGGGGGCCGCTTTCGGGTTTTCGACACTGATCTGGCAGCACCTCGGTGGGTTCCAGCTGCACTGGGTGGCAACGGAATTCGCGTTGATTGTGCTCTTGGCGGTGGGGTCCGACTACAACCTGATGCTGGTGTCGCGCATCGAGGAGGAGATCGGGGCCGGCCTGAAAACGGGGCTCATCCGCGGCATGGGGGTCACCGGCCCGGTGGTGACTGCCGCCGGTGTGGTGTTCGCCGTCACGATGGGCGCGATGATCACCAGCGATCTGCGGGCGATCGGCCAATTCGGCACGACGATCGGCATCGGCCTGCTGTTCGACACCTTCGTCGTCCGATCGCTCATCACGCCGTCGATCATGACGGTGATGGGACGCTGGTTCTGGTGGCCGAAACGGGTACGGGTGCGCCCGGCCAGCCTGATGCTTCGCTCCGTCGGGCCGCGCCCGCTGGTGCGTGCGTTGTTGCATCAGCCGCGGCACGGGGTCGCGGCGGATTCGCAGGCGCAGCACGCGACGAGTGTGCCCCCTGGGCATTAGCTGGGTATCCAGGGCGGCACGAGCGGCCCAGGGCCGCCCTGAACTCACGAGCAAAGCCCTGAATGCACCCGGGGTTACCGCGCGCCCACCACCTCGTCGGCCACCCCCAGGGCCAGCGCCATGATCGACACCTGCGGGTTGACCTCCGGGCAGCTCGGCAGGATGGAGGCGTCGGCGACCCATACCCCGTCGGCGCCGCGCAGCCGGCCGGTCTCGTCGACCGGGCAGTGCTGATCGTCGGCGCCCGCGGCGGCCGTGCCCGTCGGGTGGAAGGCGGCCAGGTGCAACCCTTTCGGGTCGCTGCGCCGCAACGCATCCTGCAGGGCGGGCAGTGAGGTCACCGTCGCCGCGCCGGGCAAGCCGGTGAGCACCTCGACGGCGCCCGCGGCGAACAGCAGCCGGCCCATGGCCTCGATAGCCGCCACCAGCTTGGCGACGTCGGCGGGGGCGATGTGGTAGCGCACCAGTGTCTCGCCGCGGACCGTGGAGACCGAGCCGACACCGCGATCGGCCACCATCGCGCCGAACGTCGCCACCCGCGGTGCGTTGTCCAGCCAGCCCAGCAGCTCGGCGCCGTAGCCGGGGAACACCATCGAACCCATCCCGGGCGGGGTGGAGGTGGCCTCGATCAGCACCCCGTGCGATTCGTGCAGCTCGTGAACCGCGGCGCTTTGCAGCACCCCGTGCCAGGCGACCACGTCGTCCTCGAAGCGTCCGGCGAGCATCGTCGCCGGATGCAGCGCCAGGTTACGGCCCAGCCGCGGGTGAGCGGCAAAACCGCTGCGCCGCAACAATCCCGGTGTTTCGGTGGCACCGGCCGCCACGATCACGGTGTCGGCCAGGACGTCCAGCGCCGTGCCGTCGGGCCGGCGGGCGCGCACGCCCCGGGCGCGCCCGTTGCGCTGCAGCACCCGCTCGACGCGGGCGTGGGAGATGATTCGCGCGCCCGCCGCGCACGCCTCGGGCAGGGCGTTGAGGTGCACGCCGAACTTGGCGTTGCGGGGGCAGCCGATCGCGCACTGGCAACACCCTTCGCAGCCCGGCGCGTTGCGCGGAATGGGCGCCGACCGCCAGCCCAGCGTGGCGGCGGCGTCCAGCAGCAGGCGCCCGTTGCGGCCCATGACGTCCAGCGGCACCGGGGCCACCCGCAGCGTGGCTTCGACGTCGTCGAGGTGCTCGGCCAGCCGGTCGGAATCGGCCAGGGCGAGCCCGAATTCGTCGCGCCAGCGCCGCTGCACGGCCGGCGGCGGGCGGTAACACGTGCCGGAGTTCACCACCGTGGTGCCCCCGACCGCCCGGCCGATGGGCAGCACCACCGACGGGCGTCCGAGGGCGATGGTGGCCCCGGCGCCGCGGTACAACCCGGCGTAGCGGTCGATCGGATGGGTGGTGCGGAAGTCCTCGACTGTCCAGCGGCGTCCCTCCTCGAGAACGACGACGTCCAGCCCCGCGCGCGCCAGCGTGCGGGCCACCATCGCGCCGCCGGCGCCGGATCCCACGATCACCGCGTCGGCGGTGACGACGGAGCGGCTCTCGGCCGAGGAGACGATGTTCAGCGCCGCGTCGGGCCGGGCCGGGTCGTGCCGCGTGGCATGCGAAAGCAGTTCGGCCGCATAGGTTTCGGCGCCGTTGGCGAGCAGCACGATCGCCTTCATCGCCTCGACGGCCGCACCGGCGTCCGGGCTGAGCGCGGCGACCCGCCGCAGCACCCGCTCGCGCCGGTCCGGGTCGAGCCGCGACAGCGGCCGGCCGGTGGTGGCATAGCTCGCGGCGGACAGCGCGAGCAGCCCGGTGCGCATCGCCACGCGCGATGTCGTCGGCAACTGTCGCAGGTAGCGCTCCACGCGCTGCGTCAGTTCGGGCGCGGCCGGCCCGCCGTACTCCTCGGGCAGCAGCGCGGTGCCGAACGAGGCGGTTGCCCGGCCGGCGAGACGGCTCACAGCAGGCGCCCGAGGCGGCGGCCCATCTTGATGAAGAAGGGATAGGTGGCGAAAATGGCCCCCGCGGCGGCGTGCATCGGCCAGTCG
The DNA here is from genome assembly GCF_034555895.2 of Mycobacterium europaeum. Taxonomy (NCBI): domain Bacteria; kingdom Bacillati; phylum Actinomycetota; class Actinomycetes; order Mycobacteriales; family Mycobacteriaceae; genus Mycobacterium; species Mycobacterium europaeum. The sequence goes on along the minus strand of NZ_CP157315.1, from coordinate 4,059,859 downwards.
AGCTGTTCGGTCTGCACGCTGAAAACCCCGCTGTTCCACATGAAGTCGCGGCCGTTGCGGGCGCGGAAGGGCCGCCACAGCAGGCCCAGGCCCGGCACGTTGTTGTAGAGCCCGAACGACCCGCCGAAGAAGACGCCCAGCGTGGCGGCCTCGGCGACGTCGCGCCGGTCGGCGGGCAGCCGCCGCTCGATCAGCACGCCGGAGGCGAACAGCAGTGGTGGGTCGAGCAGAAAGCTCATGTCGGAATCCTTTCGTTGACGGCGGGTGCGGCGCTGCCGCGCAGGCCCACCTCGGCGTGCCCGGTGCCCAGCACCGACCACCGGCGGTCGTCGATCTCGAGGTGGATGTCGGCCTGTTCGGTGTTCGTGCACACCGCTTTGCCGCCGTCGGGATCGGTGTATTGCAGGCTCACGCACCGCTCCGGCGGCTGGTCGATCCGGATGAGCACCCGGCGACCGCCGATGCGTCCCTCCAGTTGCCAGTGCGCCACGTCGAGCGTCGTCCGCATCCGCAGCGACGGTAAAGGGCCTGCGGGCCAATCCTTTCCGTCGATCCGGAACCGGATGAACGCCATCGGCGCCAACCTGCGCAGCCCGGGCTTGTGCGAGACCGCGGTGACGGCCTCCATGACGTCGCCATTGCCGAGGTCGGCGTGGACCCAGCCCCAGCGTTTGGCGTTGCCGTGCCCGTAGATGTGCGCGACGCCGCCGCGCCACCCCTCGAGGCGCAAAGCGGTGTCGGCGACGGTCAACGAGCCGGTGAAGTCGGCGGTGGGGGCGACGACGACTTGGGCGCCCGGCAGCAGTTCGCGCTCCCAGGCCGCGCGGGGAAAGGTCCACAGCGGCGCGCCCGCGTCCGTCCACGACAGCTCCCAGGCCATGGATCCGGCGCGTCCCTCGAGCCGCATCTCGCCCGCCCGCACCCCCGCGGCGTCGAACCACCAGGGGCCGGTCGCCGGCCGGGTGGGCACGGGCCCGAACCGCTCGGTGCGGGGCGGGCCGTCGGGGGCGAACCAGGTGGCCCAGCCGTGCGCGTAGGGGTCACCGCCGCCCGCGATCGGGGCCACCGTCTCGCAGTGCACCCACAGCCCGGCGCGTGTCTTGGGGTCCGACAGCGTGGCGTACCAGACCTCCAGCCGGCCGGCCGTGCCGCGCCAGCGCGGCGTCACCGCCGACCGCGTGTCGCCGTCCATCGCTCACCTCCCGTCAGTTCGTCCACTATATTGGTTGAGCCAATGAACCAGTCAAGTCCGCTGCGTCCGCCCGACCGCCAGCGCGTCGATGAACAGATCGCCGCGTCGATCGCCGACGCCATCCTCGACGGGGCGTTTCCGCCGGGCTCGGCCCTACCGCCCGAGCGCGACCTGGCCGAACAGCTCGGCGTCAACCGCACGTCGCTGCGGCAGGGCCTGGCCCGGCTGCAGCAGATGGGCCTGATCGAGGCCCGGCACGGCAGTGGCAACGTGGTCGCGGACCCGCAGGCGCTCACCCACCCCGCGGTGGTCGAGGCGCTGGTCCGCAGGCTGGGGCCGGAGTTCCTGGTGGAGCTGTTCGAGATCCGGGCCGCCCTGGGCCCGCTGATCGGGCGGTCCGCCGCGCGACGCGGCACCCCCGAGGACGCGGCGGCCCTGCGCGGCGCATTGGCCGCGGTCCGGGAGGCCGACAGCGCGGCGGCGCGCCAGGCCGCCGACCTCGCCTACTTCCGGGTCCTGATCCAGCAGAGCCGCAACCGGGCCCTGGCGTTGCTGTACCGCTGGGTCGAGCACGCCTTCGGCGGCCGCGAGCACGAGCTCACCGCCGCCTACGACGACGCCGCCCCCGTGGTGGCCGGGCTGGCTGCGATCACCGACGCCGTCCTGGCGGGCGACGAGGCCGCGGCCGCCGCCGCGGTCGAGGACTACCTGGGCGCGAGTGCGCAGCGAATGGTGTTGTCGTACAACAAGAACCAAGCGACCTGACGGGCTATTCGGCGAGGCGGGTGGCCGGGTGCACCGCGACCAGGCCCAGCTTGCTGCGCCGCTTGCACATCGCCGCCAGCTCGGCATACGCCTTCGTGCCGAGCAGCTCGGTCAGCTCGTCGGCCATGCTCTCCCAGACCTGCGTGGCCCCGACATGCGCGCCCGGGTCGCCGGTGCAATACCAGTGCAGGTCGGCGCCCCCGGAACCCCAACCTCGGCGGTCGTATTCGGTGACCCAGGTCTTGAGGATCTCGGTGCCGTCGGGCCGTGTCACCCATTCCTGGCTGCGCCGGATCGGCAACTGCCAGCAGACGTCGGGCTTCATGGTCAGCGGGGCGACGCCCAGCTTGAGGGCCTTGCTGTGCAGCGCGCACCCGACGCCGCCGGGAAAGCCGGGCCGGTTCAAGAAGATGCAGGCGTCCTTGTGCTTGCGGGTGCGGTATTGGGGCTGTCCGTCGTGCTCGTCGAGCTCCAGGTATCCCTTGCGGCCCAAGCCCTTTTCGCGGAATTGCCAGTCTTCGTCGGTCAGCTGCTGCACGGCGTCGTCGAGCCGCGCGCGGTCGTCGTCGTCGGACAGGAACGCCCCGTGCGAGCAGCACCCGTCATCTGGGCGGCCGGCCACCGTGCCGTGGCAGGCGGGCGTGCCGAACACGCATGTCCAGCGGGACAGCAACCAGGTCAGGTCGGCCGCGATCAGGTGCTCGGGATTGTCCGGGTCGTAGAACTCCACCCACTCCCGGGCGAAGTCCAGTTCGACCTCGTGTCCCGGCTCCGGGTACGAATTCGCCACGGGTCCACGTTAGACGACGATTCCGGCCGTTCGGCCCGCTGACACTCGGGTCCCGGCGGTGCGAGATCGCCGAACGACCCAGCGGCCCGCGACACCGCACTCATCGTCGCCCGCAAGGTTGAATTGTCGTGCTCCTCAGCGGGCCGCAACGCGGCCCGCATCGTCGCCCGCAAGGTTAAATTGTCGTGCTCCTCAGCGGGCCGCAACGCGGCCCGCATCGTCGCCCGACTAGGTTGTTTGGCGTGCGATTGGGCGTGCTGGACGTGGGCAGCAACACGGTTCACCTGCTGGTGGTTGATGCGCACCGTGGTGGGCACCCCACGCCCATGAGTTCGACGAAGGCGACGCTGCGGCTGGCCGAGTCGATCGACAGCTCCGGCAAGATCACCAAGCGGGGCGCGGAGAAGCTGATCTCCACGATCGACGAGTTCGCCAAGATCGCCGACAGCTCGGGCTGTGCGGAGCTGATGGCGTTTGCCACGTCCGCGCTGCGCGACGCGGTGAACTCCGAGGAGGTGCTCACCCGGGTCCGCAAAGAGACCGGCGTCGAGCTGGAGGCGCTGAGCGGGGTCGACGAGTCCCGGCTGACTTTTCTGGCCGTGCGCCGGTGGTACGGGTGGAGCGCCGGTCGGATCATCAACCTCGACATCGGCGGCGGCTCGCTGGAGATGTCCAGCGGGGTCGACGAGGAGCCGGAGGTGGCGTTGTCGCTGCCGCTGGGCGCCGGCCGGCTGACCCGCGAGTGGCTGCCCGACGACCCGCCCGGCCGGCGCCGGGTCGGCATGCTGCGGGATTGGCTGGACGCCGAGCTCGCCGATTCCGCCGTCACCGTGCTCGAAGCCGGCGCACCCGACCTGGCGGTGGCGACGTCGAAGACGTTCCGCTCGCTGGCCAGGCTCACCGGCGCGGCGCCGTCGGCCGCCGGACCGCGGGTGAAAAGGACGCTCACAGCAAACGGCCTCAGGCAACTCATATCTTTCATCTCTAGGATGACGACCGCCGACCGGGCAGAACTGGAAGGGGTGAGCGCCGAGCGGGCGCCGCAGATCGTGGCGGGTGCGTTGGTGGCGGAGGCGAGTATGCGAGCGCTGGCGATTGAATCGGTGGATATCTGCCCGTGGGCGTTACGGGAGGGTCTCATCTTGCGCAAACTCGACAGCGAAGCCGACGGAACGCCCCTCATGAATCGATCCGTGCGCGATGCTGGAGGCCAGGCAGGTGATCGGGACGGCAACCGATCGAGAGGCGACAAAGCATGACCGGACCACATTCCGAGACCGAGAGCCCCGGCACTCGGCCTATCTCGGTGGCCGAACTTCTGGCCAAGAACGGAACCATCGGCGCCCCGGCGGTCACCCGGCGGCGGCGCCGCCGCCGCGGCGATAGCGACGCGGTGACCGTCGCCGAGCTGACCGGGGAGATCCCGGTCATCCGCGACGACCACGAGGACCCGCGCACGGCCGGGCGGACCAGCGCAGAACCGGTGGCCGAGGAGCGCGTCGCCGAGCCGGCCGCGCCCGAGCGGCAAAGCGAAGGCAAGCCCGCCGCCTATTGGTCGCAGCCGGAGCCGCGCTGGCCCAAGTCGCCCGCACAGCCGAAGACGGCCACGGGGCCGGAGCGCAGCGCCTACCCGCGCCCGCTGAGCCATGGCGAGGCCGGGGACACCAACGGCGCCGGCCGATCCGGCGCCGAGGGCATGAATCCCGACCCGCTGGACCACTACACCGACCTGCCGGTGGACGTGATGGATTCGGAGGTGCGCGACGCCGAACCCGCGCTGGAGGACTCTGCATACGTCCGCTCCTTCCTGCGGACCGAGACCGACGAGGTCGAAGAGGACGCCGACCCGCTGGCCGCCGGGTTCTTACCGCACGAGGAGCGCGAGGAGGACCACTTCGGGGACGAGGCCGGGCGGGCCGCCGACGTTCACCCGGCGGGCCGGCTCGAGGCGCTGTGGCGCGGCAGCCTGGTGGTGTTCCAGTCCATCCTGGCCGTCGCCTTCGGCGCCGGATTGTTCGTCGCCTTCGACGAGCTGTGGCGCTGGAACAGGATCGTGGCGTTGGTGCTCTCGGTGCTGGTCATCCTCGGCCTGGTGGTCGGGGTCCGGGTGGTGCGCAAAACCGAGGACATCGCGAGCACGTTGATCGCCGTCGCGGTGGGGGCACTGATCACCCTGGGCCCCCTGGCGCTGTCGTTGCAGTCGGGCTAGGCGGACCCGGAACCCCACAGACCGTTGCGCCCAGCTATCAAAGTCGGACTCTCCACGGCTTCGGTGTACCCGTTGCGGGCCGAGGCCGCGTTCGAGTACGCGGCCAGGCTGGGTTACGACGGCGTCGAGCTGATGGTGTGGGCCGAGTCGGTCAGTCAGGACATCGACGCCATCGCCAAACTGTCCCGGCGCTACCGCGTGCCGGTGTTGTCCGTGCACGCCCCCTGCCTGCTGATCTCGCAGCGGGTGTGGGGAGCCAACCCGATCCCCAAGCTGGACCGCAGTGTGCGCGCCGCCGAACAACTGGGCGCGCAGACCGTCGTCGTGCACCCGCCGTTTCGCTGGCAGCGGCGCTATGCCGAGGGGTTCAGCGACCAGGTCGCCGCGCTGGAAGCGTCGAGCGACGTGATGATCGCGGTGGAGAACATGTTCCCGTTCCGGGCCGACCGGTTTTTCGGGTCGGGCCAGTCACGCGAGCGGATGCGCCGGCGTGGCGGCGGCCCCGGCCCGGCGATCTCGGCGTTCGCGCCCTCCTACGACCCGCTGGACGGCAACCACGCGCACTACACGCTGGACCTGTCGCACACCTCGACCGCGGGCAGCGACTCGCTGGAGATGGCGCAACGGATGGCGGACGGGCTGGTCCACCTGCACCTGTGCGACGGCAGCGGCCTGCCCGCCGACGAACACCTGGTGCCGGGGCGCGGCACGCAGCCCACCGCCGAGGTGTGCCAGCTGCTGGCCGGCAGCCACTTCGCCGGCCACGTCATTCTGGAAGTGTCGACGTCCAGCGCGCGTTCAGCCAACGAGCGCGAGGGCATGCTCGCCGAGTCGTTGCAGTTCGCCCGCACGCACCTGCTGCGCTGATCTGATCCAGGAGACCATGAACGCGTTATTCACCACCGCGATGGCGTTGCGGGAGGTCGGCCCCGGCGTCTTCGAAGGCGAGCTGAACAAGCACTGGACCATCGGACCCAAGGTGCACGGCGGCGCGATGCTGGCGCTGTGCGCCAAAGCGGCCCGCACAGCCTGCGGCGGGCAATCGTCCGGCCTGGAACGGGTCCTGGAACCGGTCGCGGTGTCGGCCAGCTTCCTGTGGGCGCCCGATCCGGGACCGATGCGGCTGGTGACCTCGATCCGCAAGCGGGGCCGCCGGATCAGCGTCGTCGACGTCGAGCTCACCCAGGGCGACCGGACGGCGGTGCACGCGGTGGTCAACCTCGGCGAGCCGGAGCACTTCCCGCCCGATGGCGAAGCCAAGCCGCTGCTGTCGGCCAACCCGGTGGTGGGCCTGATGGCGCCAGAGCCCCCCGACGACATCGCGCCGATCGGGCCCGGCCACCCGCTGGCCGGCCTGGTGCACCTGGGCGAAGGGTGCGACGTGCGGCCGGTGCTGTCCAGCCTGGAGCCGCCCGCCGACGGCGGCCCGCCGGTGATCCAGATGTGGGCGCGCCCGCGCGGAGTGGCGCCGGACGGGTTGTTCGCGCTCATGTGCGGGGATCTGTCGGCGCCGGTGACCTTCGCGGTGGAGCGCACCGGCTGGGCGCCCACCATCCAGCTGACCGCCTTCCTGCGCGGCCTGCCCGCCGACGGGTGGCTGCGAATCATCGCGACGTGCACGGAGATCGGCCACGACTGGTTCGACGAGGACCACACCGTGGTCGACAGTCTGGGCCGCTTGGTGGTGCAGGCCCGCCAGCTGGCGTTGGTCCCTGCCGCCGGGTAGCCGCCGCTGTCTGCGATGCTGTCGGGCATGGCAAGAATCGCGATCGTCGGTGGCGGCAGCATCGGGGAGGCTCTGCTGTCGGGTCTGCTGCGGGCCGGTCGGCAGGTCAAGGACCTGGTGGTGGCTGAGCGGGTGCCGGAGCGCGCCGAGTATCTGGCCGCCACCTACTCCGTGTTGGTCACCTCGGTGGCCGACGCGGTGGAGAACGCGTCGTTCGTGGTGGTCGCTGTGAAGCCCGCCGACGTCGAGCCGGTGATGGCCGAGCTGGCCCGGGTGGCCGCGGCGTCGGCGAGCGACAGCGCCGAGCAGGTCTTCGTGACGGTGGCGGCGGGGATCAGCATCTCGTATTTCGAGTCCAGGCTGCCCGCCGGCACGCCGGTGGTCCGGGCGATGCCGAACGCGGCGGCGCTGGTGGGTGCCGGGGTGACCGCGCTGGCCAAGGGCCGGTTCGTCACGGCCCCGCAGCTCGAGGGGGTCTCGGCCCTGTTCGACTCGGTCGGTGGGGTGCTGACGGTGCCGGAAGCCCAAATGGACGCCGTCACCGCCCTCTCGGGATCCGGGCCGGCGTATTTCTTCCTGATGGTCGAGGCCCTGGTGGACGCCGGGGTCGCGGCCGGGCTGAGCCGTGAGGTGGCGACCGACCTGACGGCGCAGACGATGGCCGGCTCGGCCGCCATGCTGCTGGAACGGATGGACGCCGAGCGGCGGCCGGGCGAAGGGGAGGCGCCGGGGTTGCGCGTCGACGCCACCCCGACGCAGCTGCGCGCAACCATCACCTCGCCCGGCGGCACCACCGCCGCGGGGCTTCGCGAACTGGAACGCGGCGGCCTGCGGGCGGCCGTCGACGCGGCGGTCCAGGCCGCCAAAACGCGCTCTGAGCAGCTAAGAATTACATCGGAGTAATCCAAGAAATTTGAACTGATTGTCCCCCACCAGTACCAGTAACCCCATTAGTCCCGCTATTCTCCTCTTTGTATGCACGTGTGGGTGCCAGCGGAGGGGAAGCCGCTGGCATTGCGCGGGCCTGACACGATTGGGTTGCGATGACGTCTACGAACGGGCCATCGGCGCGAGATTCTGCTGGTAAGCGGGACACCGGTCCCGGCGACGGCCAGCAGGGCAGGACGCAGTTCTTGACCGTCGCCGAGGTGGCGGCGTTGATGCGGGTCTCGAAGATGACGGTGTACCGGTTGGTGCACAACGGCGAGCTGCCCGCGGTCCGGGTCGGGCGCTCGTTCCGGGTGCACGCCAAGGCGGTGCACGACATGCTCGAGACCTCTTACTTCGACGCGGGCTGATCTGGAACTGGCCGTGCGCTGAGTGCGCGTCCAACCGGCCAGCCGTGCGCTTCGCGGTTACGCGGCGGTCGCCCCCACCGGTTTGGTGTTCGGTGCGTCCCGCCGGGTAAAGTGTCCCGGTCAATCCTCAAGCAGGTCACGGGTCAGATAGCGGAGTTCATGGGTTCAGTAATCAAGAAGCGGCGCAAGCGCATGTCGAAGAAGAAGCACCGCAAGTTGTTGCGCCGCACCCGGGTGCAGCGCAGAAAACTCGGTAAGTAGGGCCCAGCCGCGGCGTAGTGCTGCGGTCTCTCCCGGTCGATAGGCTGTTTGGGTGGATCAGTCGAGTGGGGAAGGCGCCGGAACCGGCGACACCGCGAGCAACACGGTGCATTACCCCAAGGTTGTGCTGGTTACCGGTGCGTGCCGGTTCCTGGGTGGCTACCTGACCGCGCGGCTCGTGCAGAACCCGATGATCACAGGGGTCATCGCGGTGGACGCGATCGCGCCCAGCAAGGACATGTTGCGCCGGATGGGCCGCGCCGAGTTCGTTCGTGCCGACATCCGCAATCCCTTCATAGCCAAGGTGATTCGCAACGGCGACGTCGACACGGTGGTGCATGCGGCGGCAGCGTCGTACGCGCCGCGGTCCGGGGGCACCGCGGCGCTCAAGGAAATCAACGTGATGGGCGCGATGCAGCTGTTCGCGGCCTGCCAGAAGGCGCCCTCGGTGCGCCGCGTCGTGCTGAAGTCGACGTCTGAGGTGTACGGGTCCAGCGCGCACGATCCGGTGATGTTCACCGAGGACAGCACCAGCCGCCGTCCGCTGCGCGGGGGTTTCGCCAAGGACAGCCTCGACATCGAGACCTACGCGCGCGGTCTGGGGCGGCGCAGGCCCGATATCGCCGTGACGATCCTGCGGCTGGCGAACATGATCGGGCCGGCGATGGATACCACGCTCTCGCGGTATCTGGCCGGGCCGTTGGTGCCCACGATGTTCGGCCGCGACGCGCGACTGCAGTTGCTGCACGAGCAGGATGCGCTGGGTGCACTGGAGCGCGCGGCGATGGCCGGCAAGGCCGGCACCTTCAACATCGGGGCCGACGGGATCATCATGTTGTCGCAGGCGATTCGTCGCGCCGGCCGGATTCCATTGCCGGTGCCAGGGTTTGGCGTCTGGGCGCTGGATTCGCTGAGGCGGGCCAATCGCTACAACGAGATCAGCCGCGATCAGTTTGCCTACCTGAGTTACGGCCGGGTCATGGACACCACGCGGATGCGCTCGGAGCTCGGCTACCAGCCGAAATGGACGACGGCCGAGGCCTTCGACGACTACGTTCGCGGCCGCGGCATGACTCCCATTATCGACCCGCATCGGGTACGCTCCCTGGAGGGTCGCGCCATCTCTTTAGCTCAGCGCTGGGGTAGCCGAAATCCAGTTACGTGGGGTGGGGTCAGGTAGGTATCGTGGCGGGTGAGAACAGAGCGAATGTTATTCCACTGCACACGAATCGGGGGCGGGTAGCGGCACGTCGGAGAGCCGACCAGCGCGCGGAGTCATCTCGCCAGCATCCGTCCTCGCTCTCGGATCCCCACGGCCGGGGGTCCGCCGAACAAATCGCCGCCGTCGTCCGCGAGATCGATGAGCACCGTCGCGCCGCCGCGGGGTCGTCGGAGGTGCCGCTCAACGAACTGGCTCAACGCGTCGCCGCGGTAGCCGGGTTCCTGCGCCAGCGGATCACCGGCGACTACGCAGTCGACGAGTTCGGCTTCGATCCGCACTTCAACAGCGCCATCGTCCGGCCCCTGCTCCGGTTCTTCTTCCGGTCCTGGTTCCGGGTGGAGGTCAGCGGTGTGGAGAACCTGCCCGGCGACGGGCCCGCGTTGGTGGTCGCCAATCACGCCGGGGTGCTGCCCTTCGACGGGCTGATGCTGTCGGTGGCGGTGCACGATGAGCATCCCGCCCACCGCGACCTGCGGTTGCTGGCCGCCGACATGGTGTTCGACCTGCCCGTCGTGGGCGAAGCCGCCCGCAAGGCGGGCCACACGATGGCCTGCACGGCGGACGCGCACCGGCTGCTCGCCGCCGGCGAGCTGACCGCCGTGTTCCCGGAGGGCTACAAGGGTTTGGGCAAGCGCTTCGAGGACCGCTACCGGCTGCAGCGATTCGGCCGCGGCGGCTTCGTGACGGCGGCGCTGCGCACGAAGGCGCCCATCATCCCGTGCTCGATCATCGGTTCGGAAGAGATCTACCCGATGCTCACCGACGTGAAGCTGCTGGCCCGCCTGTTCGGCCTGCCCTACTTCCCGATCACGCCGCTCTTCCCGCTGGCCGGTCCCGCGGGTCTGGTGCCGTTGCCGTCGAAGTGGCGCATCGCCTTCGGTGAGCCGATATACACCAACGACTACGCCGCTTCCGACGCGGAGGACCCGATGGTCACCTTCGAGCTGACCGACCAGGTCCGCGAGACCATCCAGCAGACGCTGTACCGGTTGCTCGCGGGCCGTCGCAACATCTTCTTCGGCTGAAGCTCGCGTCGCTTTTCCTGATCGTTCGTTGACGCGAAAACGCCCCGGAGCCAACGGCTTCCGGGGCGTTTCTCGGGTGACTTACTTGACCAGCGTGAACTGGCAGACGTTGGTGTAGCCGTCCCGGAACAGGTCCGAGCAGCCCCGCAGGTACTTCAGGTAGATGTCGTAGGTCTCCTGCCCCTTGAGGGCGATCGCCTCGTCCTTGTGCGCCTCGAGCGCATCCCCCCAGGCGGTCAACGTCGGAACGTAGTTCTTGCCGATGAAGTGGTGGCGCTCGATCTTGAAACCCGCGTCGGTCGCGTACTTGTCGACCAGGTCGACCTGGGGCAACTTTCCGCCCGGGTAGATCTCTTTCAAGATGAAGCTGATGAACCGCAGCAGGGTCATGTTCACCTGCAAACCCATCGCCTTGCCCTCTTCGGCGGAGGGCACCACGATCGAGTGCAGCAGCATGCGGCCGTCGTCGGGCAGCAAGTCGTAGTACTTCTTGAAGAAGGTGGCGTACCGCTCGTACCCGGCGTCGCCCGCACCGTCGGCGAAGTGCTCGAATGCGCCCAGCGACACGATGCGGTCGATCGGTTCGTCGGGGAATTCCTCCCAGCCCTGGATCCGCACCTCTTTGCGGCGGGGGCTGTCCATCTTGTCGAACTCGGCCACACAGTGGGCGTACTGGTTCTCGCTGAGCGTCAGCCCGATGACGTTGACGTCGTATTCCGCGACGGCGTGCCGCATGGTCGAGCCCCACCCGGAGCCGATGTCGAGCAGGGTCATGCCGGGCTCGAGGTTGAGCTTGTCCAGCGCGAGCTTGCGCTTGGCGTACTGCGCCTCTTCCAGCGTCTTGGTGAGGTTGTTGGGATCCGGATTCTCGTCGAAATAGCCGCAGCTGTAGGTCATCGACGGGTCGAGCCAGAGCTTGAAGAACTCGTTCGACTTGTCGTAATGGGATCGGACCGCCTCGACCGGCGGCTTCAGCTGCGTGCTACCCATTTCCCCCTGTGAAGTCATTGATTGGACCCTACTTTCCTGCAGATATCGATGCAATCGCGGCCACTGTTGCCTCAGTGTCAGCTTCGGTTGACGCTTCCCCCAGCATCGTGACGACGCTGGTGATAAGCGGGTTCCCATCGACATCGGTCACTTCGCTGCGGATCTCAGCGAGCACGGTGCCATGGGATTGGATCACCGAGTCGAGATAGGTGTCGAAGTACAGCTTATCGCCGGCGACGATCGGCCGGTGAAATTTAAATTTCTGGTCGCGGTGGATCACCCGCGCGATGTTGATCGGGATGCTGAACTTGGTGAAGATCTCCAACTGCACGCGCCGTCCGGCGATGGCGAGGAACGTCAGCGGAGCCACCAGCGAGTCGTACCCGGCGGCCGCGGCGGCCTCCTCGCTGAAGTGCGTCGGATGGTCGTCCTTGATGGCGAGCGCGAACTCCCGGATTTTTTCGCGCCCGACAAGGAAGTGGTCCGGTGCGCGGTAGTGGCTGCCGATGAGTCCTTCGGCTTCTTTGGGGGTCGTCATGCCGCTGTTGCTCTCCGCTCGAATAGGTCTCAGCGGCGCAGCCTATCAGCGGGATTGCCGCCGGGATGCCACCGCGGCCAGTGCCCCGCCGGCCGCCCCCAGCGCCAGCGCCGACGGCACACCGATCCTGGCGGCCTTGCGGGCGGTGCGGAAGTCGCGGATCTCCCAGCCGCGTTGGCGGGCCAGGGTGCGCAGCCGGGCGTCGGGATTGATGGCGACGGCGGTGCCCACCAGCGACAGCATGGGCACGTCGTTGAAGCTGTCGGAGTAAGCGGTGCAGCGTTTGAGTTTGAGGCCCTCCCGGATCGCCAGCGAACGCACCGCATGCGCCTTTCCCGTGCCGTGCAGGATGTCGCCGACGAGCCGCCCGGTGAACACGCCGTCGACCGACTCGGCGACGGTGCCCAGGGCGCCGGTCAGGCCGAGCCGCCGCGCGATGGTGGCCGCGAGTTCGTAAGGCGTGGCGGTGATTAACCACACCTGCTGGCCCGCGTCGAGGTGCATCTGCGTCAGTTCCCGGGTGCCCGGCCAGATCTTGTCGGCGATGATCTCGTCGTAGATCTCCTCGCCCAGGGCCACCAGCTGGTCGACCGATCGGCCCTCGATGAAGGCGAGCGCTTTGCGTCGGCCGGCCGCGACGTCGTTGCTGTTCTCCTTGCCGAGGATCTGGAACTTGGCCTGGGCGTAGATGAAGCCGATCACGTCGCGGTAGGTGAAGTAGTTGCGGGCCGCGAGGCCGCGGCCGAAATGCACCGCCGAGGAGCCCTGCACCAGAGTGTTGTCGACGTCGAAGAAGGCGGCCGCGGTCAGGTCGATCGGCGGCTGGGGGCGGTCCTCGTCGACCCCGGCCTGTTCGGCCTGCAGGCCTTCCAGCGCGCGGGCGGCGCTGGCGTCGGCGGCCAGCGACTCCAAGTCAACGCGACCGACGTCTCCGTTGCCCGGGTCAGAGGAAGTCATCGCCAAACCTCCTAGATCGCTGTGTTGCCTGGCGACCCGGTGGGTCCCGGTGTCCAACCCTATCCGGCGGGGGCGGGGAGTGGTTCATGCCGAGTGTGACGTTAGCTTCACGTTCGGCGCCGAGGGTGAAGCTAAGTTCACGCTCGCACGGTCACGACCACATCCCGAGATTCGTCGACATGGCCCCGGTGTAGTTGCCGTGCGCTGTCGTGGCCGCCTTCTCGAGTTGCGCCAGCGCCTCGCGCATCATCGCCTCGCCGCGCACCCAGTGCTGGTGCGCCTCGGCGTGGGCGGCCGCGGCCTGACCCGTCCACGTGGTGTGCAACCGCTTTACGCGAGAATCGATCTCGGTGATCATGTCCTCGGCATAGCGTTGGAACGCCGCCATTCGCTGCACCGCGTCGGCCAGCGCCTGGGGGTCCACCCGAAATGCGTCAGCCACCGCGCACCGCCCGTTCCGCCTGGGCGGACCCGGCCTCGTTGCTCTGATAGCCCTCGCCCGCCTGACCCACCAGATGCGCCAACAGCGACAAGCCCTGTTGCACCTCGCGAGCGCCCCGATGCCACAGCTCCCACGCCGAGCCGTACGCGGTCCCCGCCGCGCCCTGCCAACTGCCCAGCAACTGACCCACCTGATCGTCGAGCTGCGCCAGCTCAGCCGAAAGATGCTCGGCGGCGCCGCCGATGGAAACCGCGTGGCCCTGCATCACCACCGGGTCAACCCGCACCGTCTCGTCGGCCATAACCGGAACATAACGCCTGGTAGATGCCCCCACAAGTCACCGATGCCACACTGGTGCCCATGACCGAAGCGACCGGCCGCCCGCACGTGGAGCTCTTGACCCGCGACGGCTGCACCATCTGCGAGCGCGTACATGCCCGGCTGGCCGAATTGGCGGCTGAGCTGGGCTTCGACCTGTCGATGACCGATGTCGACGCCGCCGCGTCGGCGGGCAACCCGGCGCTGCGGGCCGAGTTCGGCGACCGGCTGCCCGTGGTCCTGCTCGACGGCCGCGAGCACAGCTACTGGGATATCGACGAGGCGCGGCTGCGGGCGGATCTCGCTCGATGAGGCCGGCCGGGCGATTATTTGGTAGCCCACCAGATAAACGATTACCTTGGAAACCAGTTCAATTACTGGAGAAAGCAAGGGAGCTGGCCAGGTGATGCTGCCGTGAGCGTCTTGCTTTTCGGGGTTTCGCACCGCAGTGCGCCGGTCTCCGTCCTGGAACAACTGACCATCGACGAGACCGATCAGGGCAAGATCGTCGACCGGGTGTTGCAGTCGCCGCTGGTGACCGAGGCGATGGTGCTCTCGACGTGCAACCGGGTCGAGGTGTACGCGGTGGTGGATGCGTTCCACGGCGGCCTGGCGGCGATCGGGCAGGTGCTGTCGGAGCACTCCGGAATGTCCATGGGGGACCTGACCAAGTACGCGTACGTCCGCTACAGCGAGGCCGCCGTCGAGCACTTGTTCGCGGTGGCCAGCGGCCTGGACTCGGCGGTGGTCGGTGAGCAGCAGGTGCTCGGCCAGGTGCGCCGCGCGTATGCCACCGCGGAAACCAATCGCACCGTCGGCCGGGTGCTGCATGAACTGGCCCAGCGCGCGCTGTCGGTGGGCAAGCGGGTGCATTCGGAGACCGCCATCGACGCGGCGGGCGCCTCGGTGGTGTCGGTCGCCTTGAACATGGCCGAACGCCGGCTGGACGGCCTGGAGGGCAAGACGGCCGCGCTGGTCGGCGCGGGCGCGATGGGCGCCCTGGCGGCGGCCCACCTGACCCGGGCCGGCATCGGCCAGGTGCACGTGCTGAATCGGTCGCTGTCGCGCGCCCAGCGGTTGGCCCGCAAGCTCCGCGAATCGGGCGTGCGGGCCGACGCGATGCCGCTCGACCGCTTGGCCGACGCGGTCGCGGACGCCGACGTCATGGTCAGCTGCACGGGCGCGGTGAGCCCGGTGGTCACGCTGGCCGACGTGCACCACGCGCTGGCCGCCGCCCGCCGTGACGAGTCGACCCGCCCCCTGGTGATCTGCGACCTGGGCATGCCGCGCGACGTGGACCCGGCGGTCGCCGGTCTGCCCGGTGTGTGGGTCGTCGACGTGGACCGCGTCCAGCACGAGCCGTCGGCGCACGCCGCGGCCTCCGACGTGCACGCCGCCCGCCACATCGTGGCGGCCGAGGTCGCCGCCTACCTGGCGGGGCAGCGGATGGCCGAGGTCACCCCGACGGTCACCGCGTTGCGCCAGCGCGCCGCCGACGTGGTGGAGGCGGAGCTGCTGCGCCTGGACAACCGGTTGCCCGGCCTGGAGAGTGCCCACCGTGAGGAGGTGGCGCGCACCGTGCGACGGGTCGTGGACAAGCTGCTGCATGCGCCCACCGTGCGGATCAAACAACTCGCCAGCGCACCCGGCGGGGACAGCTACGCCGAGGCGCTGCGTGAACTCTTCGAACTCGACCAGACCGCCATCGACTCCGTAGCCGCCGTCGCTGCCGGCGAATTGCCCGTCATCTCAACGGGATTCGACGCCGGAACGCACGAAGCGTCCGCCGAGTAGCCCGATTGGCGAACGTGATCCGGATAGGCACCCGGGGCAGTCTGCTGGCCACCACCCAGGCCGGCGTCGTCAGGGACGCCTTGATCGCCAACGGTCATCCCGCGGAATTGGTGATCATCACCACCGCGGGCGACCGCTCGTCGGCGCCCATCGAGACCCTGGGTGTCGGCGTCTTCACCACCGCACTGCGCGAGGCGATGAGCGACGGCCGGGTGGACGCCGCCGTGCACTCGCACAAGGATCTGCCCACGGCGGACGACCCCCGGTTCACCATCGCGGCGATACCCGCCCGCAACGATCCCCGCGACGTGGTGGTGGCCCGTGACGGGCTGGTGCTCGGAGAGTTGCCGCCGGGTTCGCTGGTGGGGACGTCGTCCCCGCGGCGGGCCGCGCAGCTTAGAGCATTGGGTCTCGGTTTGGAAATCCGCCCCCTACGAGGCAACCTAGATACCAGGTTGAACAGGGTAAGCAGTGGTGATCTTGACGCGATCGTGGTGGCCAGGGCCGGACTGGCCCGGCTCGGTCGCCTCGACGATGTCACCGAGACGCTAGAGCCGGTGCAGATGTTGCCAGCACCGGCTCAGGGCGCGCTCGCCGTCGAATGCCGCGCCGGTGATGAATTGGCGGCAGTGCTGGCGGAGCTGGACGACGCCGACACGCGCGCGTCGGTCACAGCGGAGCGAGCCCTGCTGGCCGAACTGGAGGCGGGTTGCTCCGCACCGGTGGGCGCGATCGCCGAGGTGGTCGAGTCCATCGATGAGGAGGGCCGCGTCTTCAACGAGCTGTCGCTGCGCGGTTGTGTGGCGGCGCTGGACGGGTCCGACGTGATCCGCGCGTCCGGCATCGGCGCCGCCGATCGGGCGAGGGAGCTGGGGGTTTCGGTCGCCGCAGAGTTGTTCGAACTCGGCGCCCGAGAACTCATGGCGGAGGCGCGGCAGGACCCGGCACGAGGAAATTAATTGCGAGTGACGTGGGAGCGACAATGACGACGCGAGGGCGTAAGCCGAGACCCGGCCGCATCACATACGTGGGCTCCGGCCCCGGCGATCCCGGGCTGCTGACCACCCGGGCCGCGACCGTACTGGCGAACGCCGCCCTGGTGTTCACCGACCCCGACGTGCCGGAGGCGGTGCTGGCGCTGATCGGCAAGGATCTGCCACCGGTTTCGGGCCCGGCGGCCCCCGCCGACGCCGCTGCCGGCAACGGCGACGCCACCCCGGGTGGCGCCGAGCAACCCGCGGTGATATCGGCCGGCCCCGATGTCCGCCCCGCGCTGGGCGAGCCGGCCGAGGTGGCCAAGACGCTGACCGCCGAGGCCCGTGCCGGCGCCGACGTGGTCCGCCTGGTGGCGGGTGACCCGCTGACGGTCGACGCGGTCATCACCGAGGTGAACGCCGTCGCGCGAAGCCACCTGCACCTCGAGATCGTGCCCGGCCTGGCGCCCACGGGCGCCGTGCCCACGTATGCGGGGCTGCCGCTGGGCTCGTCGCACACGGTCGCCGACGTGCGCGACCCCCATGTGGATTGGGACGCTTTGGCCGCCGCGCCCGGTCCGCTGATCCTGCAGGCCACCACGTCGCACCTGGCCGACGCCGCGCGGGCCCTGATCGAGCACCAGCTGGCCGAGACCACCCCGTGCGTGGTGACCGCGCACGGCACCACGTGCCAGCAGCGTTCGATCGAAACCACCCTGGGCGGGTTGACCGACTCGGCCGTGCTGGGCGGTACCGACCCGGCCGGCCCGCTGACCGGACCGCTGGTGGTGACCATCGGCAAGACGGTGGCCAGCCGGGCGAAGCTGAACTGGTGGGAGAGCCGCGCACTCTACGGCTGGACCGTGTTGGTGCCCCGGACCAAGGATCAGGCCGGCGAGATGAGCGAGCGGCTGACGGCCTACGGTGCGCTGCCGATCGAGGTGCCGACCATCGCGGTCGAGCCGCCGCGCAGCCCCGCGCAGATGGAGCGGGCCGTCAAGGGCCTGGTCGACGGCCGCTTCCAGTGGGTGGTGTTCACCTCCACCAACGCGGTGCGCGCGGTGTGGGAGAAGTTCGGCGAGTTCGGTCTGGACGCCCGCGCGTTCTCGGGCGTGAAGATCGCCTGTGTCGGCGAGTCCACGGCCGACCGGGTCCGGGCGTTCGGGATCAGCCCCGAGCTGGTGCCGGCCGGCGAGCAGTCGTCGCTGGGTCTGCTGGACGACTTCCCGCCGTATGACAGCATTTTCGACCCGGTGAACCGGGTGCTGCTGCCGCGTGCCGACATCGCCACCGAGACGCTGGCCGAGGGGCTGCGCGAACGCGGCTGGGAGATCGAGGATGTCACCGCCTACCGGACGGTGCGGGCCGCCCCGCCGCCGGCGGAGACCCGGGAGATGATCAAGACGGGCGGGTTCGACGCCGTGTGCTTCACCTCCAGCTCCACGGTGCGCAACCTGGTCGGCATCGCCGGCAAGCCGCACGCGCGGACCATCATCGCCTGCATCGGTCCCAAGACCGCCGAGACCGCCGCCGAGTTCGGTCTGCGGGTGGACGTGCAGCCCGAAACGGCCGCCGTCGGTCCGCTGGTCGACGCGCTGGCCGAACACGCCGCGCGGTTGCGCGCCGAGGGCGCGCTGCCGCCGCCGCGTAAGAAGAGCCGCAGGCGCTAGTGGCTGTGGCCGCCGAACCGGCGAAGGCGCGGGTTTGTACACCGGCACGCCGTCGGGGCCGGCAATCTGTGCACGCTCGCGGCGGCGCGTCGCGATGAGCGTCGGCGGCTACCCGCGGCAGCGCCCGCGCCGGCTTCGCTCCACCCCCGCGTTGCGCCGTTTGGTGGCGCAAACATCCTTGGAGCCAAGGCATTTGGTGCTACCGATGTTCGTCGCCGACGGTATCGACGAACCGCGCCCGATCGCGTCGATGCCCGGCGTCGTGCAGCACACCCGCGATTCGCTGCGCAGCGCGGCGGCCGATGCCGTCGCCGCCGGGGTGGGCGGGCTGATGCTGTTCGGTGTGCCGCGTGAGGAGGACAAGGATCCGACGGGGGCGGCCGGCACCGACCCCGACGGCATCCTCAACCTCGCCCTGCGGGACCTGGCCAAGGACCTCGGCGGCGCGACGGTGTTGATGGCCGACACCTGTCTCGACGAGTTCACCGACCACGGCCACTGTGGCGTCCTGGACGCCAGGGGCCGGGTGGATAACGACGCGACGCTGGCTCGGTACGTCAAACTGGCTGTGGCGCAGGCTGAATCGGGCGCGCACGTGGTCGGGCCGAGCGGAATGATGGACGGGCAGGTGGCAGCGATCCGCGATGGCCTGGACGCCGCGGGCTACACCGACGTGGTGATCCTGGCGTACGCCGCGAAGTTCGCCTCGGCGTTCTACGGCCCGTTCCGCGAGGCCGTCAGCTGCAGCCTGTCCGGCGATCGGCGCACGTATCAGCAGGAGGCGGGCAACTTCCGCGAGGCGCTCCGCGAGATCCGGCTCGACCTCGACGAGGGCGCGGACATGGTCATGGTCAAACCCGCGATGAGTTACCTCGACGTGGTGGCCGCCGCGGCGGAGCTCTCACCGGTGCCGGTGGCCGCCTACCAGGTGTCGGGGGAGTACGCCATGATTTGCGCCGCGGCCGCGAACAATTGGATCGACGAGCGTCAGGCGGCGCTGGAGTCGTTGACCAGCATCCGCCGCGCCGGAGCCGATATCGTGCTGACCTATTGGGCCGCGGACGCGGCCGGTTGGCTTTCGTGAGATGGGGCTTGCTGTGAATTCCGAGTCGACAGCCACCGAACCGAAGCCGCTGTTCTACGAGTCGGGTGCCAGCTGGTGGTGGGTGGGCTGGGGCCCGGTGGCCGCGGGCGCGATGATCCTGATCGAAGTCTGGAGTGGCGCCCCCGTGTCCTTCCTCATCCCGGTGATCTTCCTGGTCCTGGTGTCGGGGTTCGTCGGGTTGCAGGTCAAGGCGGCACGGATCCACGTCTCGGTCGAGCTCACCGACGACGCCCTGCGTCAGGGCACGGAGACGATCCTGGTGCGCGAAATCCTGCGGGTGTTTCCCGAACCCGAGAACCACGAAGCGTCCGGCAAGGAGCTGGCCCGATGGCAGTCGGCGCGGGCGCTCGGCGAACTGGTCGGGGTGCCCCGCGGGCGGATCGGCATCGGCCTCAAACTCACCGGCGACCGCTACGCGCAGGCCTGGGCGCGCCGGCACCGCGCCCTGCGCGCGGCGCTGACCCCGCTGGTCCAGGAGCGGGTCGAACCCGCCGATGTCACCGACTCCGATCGTGACGACGACGCCGGAGCCGCGCCGTGAGCGCCCGGTACGGGAGTCCCAGGGCCCTGGTGGAACTCGGCCTGGCCTGCGCGGCGCTGATCGGCGCGGGGGTGAGCTGGTCGCGTTCCCAGCACACGGTGGCGGTGGCGCCCATCGCCGACGGGCAGCCGTTCACCACGTCAGTCGTGTTCGACCCTCAGCTGCTGTTGCTGACCCTGCTGCTGCTGACGAGCGCGGGGGTGCTGGCGGTGATCGGCACCGCCAGGCGGCGCCGTGAGCGCCGCGCTAAGAGGTCCTGACCAGCGACAGCGCCAGCCGGCGCCGCCTCGCTATGGCGTCGGCCAGGTCGTGCAGCGCCTCGTGCACCGAGCAGCTGGCGCCGTCACCCAATGACTCGGCCACCGCCGGGCTCGCGACCAACGTCCACTGCACCCCTTCGGCGCGGCACCCCTCGTCGAAGGATTGCAGGAGCGCAATGCCCGCCTCAGCAAATTGGTTCACGCCGGCCATGTCGAGCACCACACGGTCCGCGCCGACGATGAAATGCCGAATGTGGTCGCCGACTTGGTCCGCATTGAGGGCGTCGATTTCACCCCGAACGGTCACCACCGTCGCCAACTGACGGCGGTGCGCCCGGACCCAGGCTCCGCCGCAGCGAAAGACGCCGTCTTGCTCCCGCGTCAGCACATCGGCGATCGTCATGGGCACCCCTCATTCTCCGTGCCGCTCGCTGTGCCTTCTGACGCTAAACCCCAAGCTTAAGGAGGCTGGAAGCCGCAACTAACGGTTTGGTAAGAAGCCATTCTCGCCCCGGTTTTCGCGGAGTTCGAGCAAAGGCCGGCGCGTGCGGATTCCCGCCGAAAGATCGCATGCCACACCACAACCGTCCGCGCGCCGGGGCGATTGCGCTGCTAGGCTGCCAGGGCTGCCGGTTGTGAGGCGGGGGGCTTACAGGAATCGCGTGGTCGCCCGGTCAGCCGAGCTTCAAGGCGAACGGAACAGCAGAGTCCAGGCGGAAAGAGCATCGTGCGCGGCGCAGAGATCAGGGGAGAGATCAAGGCCCTGACGGGACTGCGCATCGTCGCGGCGCTTTGGGTGGTGCTGTTTCACTTCCGGCCCATGCTGGGCGACGTGGGGCCCGATTTCCGCGACGCCCTCGCGCCGGTGCTCAACTGCGGAGCCCAGGGCGTCGACCTGTTCTTCATCCTCAGCGGGTTCGTGCTGACGTGGAACTACCTCGACCGGATGGGCCGGTCGTGGTCCACACGCGCGACCCTGCACTTCCTGTGGCTGCGGCTGGCCCGGGTGTGGCCGGTGTACCTGGTCACCCTGCACCTCGCCGCCCTGTGGGTGATCTTCACCCTGCACGTCGGTCACGTGCCGTCGCCCGACGCCGGCCAGCTCACCGCGATCAGCTACGTCCGCCAGATCCTGCTGGTGCAACTGTGGTTCGTGCCGTTCTTCGACGACTCGAGTTGGGACGGGCCGGCCTGGTCGATCAGCGCCGAATGGCTGGCCTACCTCCTCTTCGGCCTCTTGGTGCTGGTGATTCTGCGGATGAAGCAGGCGACGCGGGCGCGGAGCCTGATGGTGCTGGCGTTCGCCGCGGCGTTGCCTCCGGTGATCATGTTGCTGGCCAGTGGTCACTTCTACACACCGTGGAGCTGGCTGCCGCGCATCGTCACGCAGTTCACCGCGGGCGCGCTGGCCTGCGCCGCGGTGCGCAGGCTGCGGCTGACCGATCGCGGCCGCCGCGTCGCCGGGTACCTGTCGCTGCTTCTGCTGGGCGCCATGGTGGGCGTCCTGTATTGGTTTGACGCGCACCCCATCTCCGGTGTCGTGGAGAACGACAGCGGCGGGGTGGTCGACATCCTGTTCATTCCGTTGGTGATCACGCTGGCGATCGGCGTCGGCAGCCTGCCCAGGGCGCTCTCAACCAGGTTGATGGTGTATGGCGGGCAAATCTCGTTCTGCCTGTACATGGTTCACGAACTGGTGCACACCGCGTGGGGCTGGTCCGTGGAGCAGTTCGAGCTCCGACCGCAGGACAATCCCTGGAAATGGAACGTCATTGGCCTGCTGGCGATCGCCGTGCTGATTTCCGTCGCGATGTATCACTTCGTCGAAGAGCCTGCCCGCCGTTGGATGCGCAAGATGGTCGACGTCAAAGCCGTCACGGCCACAAGCGAACCCGACTCGCCGAGCGGCAAGGTTCACCCGATCGACCGCTCGCTGGGAGCGGTGTCGGCTCGCGCGGTGTGACGGTTGTCTTAGCGCCCGGCCGCGGATGGCCGGCGGATAATTGATGAAAAAGCGGTGGCGCGTGACGATGCCGTTGACGGGGGAGGTAGTGGTGAGTCGTCTGGCCACCTTTGTCATCGGCCTGACCTTCCTGGTGGGAATCGGCATCGCATACCCCGCTCAGGTGCGCACATACGACACCTTGACCCTCGATTTCCGGCTGAACCACCTGGCCGTCGTCGGCGACTCCTACACCACCGGCACCGGCGAGGGTGGCCTGGGCCCGAGGTCGTGGCCCGCCCGCGCCTGGGACCTGCTCGCCGCGCGGGGCGAACGGATCTCGGCCGACGTCTCCGCCGAAGGCAGGGCGGGCTATGGCATGCCGGGCGATCACGGCAGCGTGTTCGAGGACCTGACCGCCCGGGCCGTCCAGGGCGACGATGTGCTGGTGGTGTTCTTCGGCTCCCGCAACGACGAGCCCATCGACGCGAATGTGATCGGGCAAAAGGCCCGCAGCACATTCGATTTGGCTCGCCGCCTGGCGCCGTCCGCGCGGTTCCTGGTGATCGGGCCGCCGTGGCCGACGGCCGATGTGCCGCTGCCCATCCTGCAGATCCGCGACGCGCTCGGCGCGGCGGCCGCCGAAGCGGGGGCGACGTGGGTCGACCCGATCGCCGAGCGCTGGTTCGTCGGCAGGCCCGACCTGATCGGGGCGGACGGCGTGCACCCGAACGATGCCGGGCATCAATACATGGCGGACAAGATCGCGCCGCTCATCAGGACGCAGCTGTCGACCTGAGCGCGCCGTGCCGGGCGGTTCAGTCCTCGGCGTGCCGCTCGTAGTCCCATCGCTCCAGGCGCGCCTGCAAGTTCAGCAAGCCGAACCCCGCGACCGGGGCGGCGGCCGCGATGCAGACCAGCAGCAGCGGAGTCATCCCCTCAACCTCCCAAAACCCTTCGCTGATATGACGTTCGTCGACCACCAGAGGTTCATTGCCGCTCACCCACCCGCCAGGGCGCGGTCCGCCAGGGCGCCCATCACCGGCGCCAGCAACTGCGCGTACTCGGTCGTCACGTGGTTGTCATCGCGGAACACCAAGGTGTTGCCCACAATCGCCGGGCAGCGGTCGGGAGTGCAGAACAGGTCGGTGAGATCGGCGTACTGGCCGCCGCCGGCCATGGTTGCCGCCCGCTCGGCGGCGATGCCGTCGTCATCGACCGCGGCGGACCGCGCCGGCGCGCAGGCGCCGGCGTCGTCGAGGTGGGCGGAGAGGCAGGCGGGCACCGAGGATCGGGGATCCGACGCGGGACCCAGGACCAGCACCGCCGCGCCGGTGCCGCGCAGCGCCGCGACGGTGCGGCCCAGGGTGTCGATCCACGCCGGGTCGTAGGAGGTGAAGCTGAAGTCCGCGCCGTAGCGCCGGCTCATGTCCACGATGACCAGCCGCGGGTGTTCGGCGGCCACGCGGGCCATGATCTGGGCGCGCCACTGTTCGCACTCGGTGTACTCGCGGCCCAGGTAGGGGCTGACGATGTGCAGATCCTGCATCGGGCAGGTCACCTTGGCCAGGGTCTCCAGCCGCCAGTGCCGTTGCCCGGCGGCCTGTGCGAACGCCGGGTCCCACATGGCGGCGTGCGAGTCGCCGATCAAGGCGACGGTCGTCGGCGAGGCGAGATCGCCGGTCGCGCAGTCGTTTTGCCCGACCTCGCGCCAGGACCGCACGCAGCCGTTGACGAAGACGGCGGACTTGTCGGCGGGCGCCTTGGCCAGCGGCGGATCCAGGTTGACCGGAACGGCTTTCAGGTTCGCCGATGCGGCGACGGCCGCGCGCACCTGCGCGACGGCCTGCCGCACCGCCGCCTCTTGCGCGCTGACGGTCGCGACGGCGCTGGGCGGCGCCGCGACGATGTTGGCCCGTGGGGCGGCGGCCCCGTGACCCGCCGGCACCGGCACCACGTTCAACAGCAGCATGCAGGCGCAGGCCGCGACCGCGCTGGCGGCGCCGGCGACGGCCAGGCTGGCCCTCGCCGACTGGCGCAGGGCGGCGGCGAACCGGCCGGGGTTCTCGACCAGGTGCAGGGTGATGATGGCCAGCCCGGCCGAGACGGCCGTCGCCGTCAGCCGGGCGGGCAGGCCGGCGGGCTGGCCGAGCAGCGCCGGCATCAGCAGCAGCACCGGCCAGTGCCACAGGTACCAGGAATAGGAGATCCGCCCGATCGCGCGCATCTCAGGCCGGCACAGCAGCCGACCGGCCCCGAGGCCGCGGGTCGCGCTGCCGGCGCCGATGACCAGCGCGGTACCCAGCACGGGCAGCAGCGCCGCCGTGCCGGGGTAGGGGGTGCGGGCGTCGAGTTGGGTGCAAGTCACCACGATCAGGGCCAGCCCGCCCCACCCGGCGATCGACCCGGTCAGCAGCGACAGGTGCCGCCAGTGCCGGATCGACAGGGCCAGCAGGCCACCGGCGGCCAGTTCCCAGGCACGGGTCGGCAGCGAGAAGAACGCCCAGGGCGGCGACGTCCGGGTCCACAGCACGGCCGCCGCCAGTGACGCCGCCCCGACCACGCCCAGGGTCACCGCATACGGGGTGGCGCCGCGCAGGGCCGGGGCGCGCCGGGCCAGCCAGGCGGTGCCGATGAGCAGCACCGGCCACACCAGATAGAACTGCTCCTCGACGCCGAGTGACCAGTAGTGCTGAAACGGCGAGGCCAGGTGCGGGGCCAGGTAGTCGGTGCCCTGGGTGGCGAATCGGTAGTTGCCGACATAGAGGGCGCTGGCGATGCCGTCGAGGAACACGCTTCGCGCCTGCAGTGGCGGCAGCACCACGGCCGCACCGATCGCGGTGACCACGCCGACGACCGCGGCGGCCGGCAGCAGACGCCGGGCGCGCGCGCCGTAAAAGCGGCCCAGCGCAACGGTATTCGTCGTGGTCACCTCGCGGAACAGCAGCCCGGTGATGAGGAAACCGGAGATGACGAAGAACACGTCCACGCCGATGTAGCCCCCGGTGACCCCGGGGATGCCCGCGTGATACAGCACGACCGCGATGACGGCGACCGCCCGCAGCCCCTCGATGTCGGGTCGAAATCCGGTCCGCTGCACCGCCCGCTGTTGGGGGCGGGTGGGGAGTTGGCCGGGCCGGACGGTCATCGCTCTCCGCTAGGTCGCCAACCAGGCGAGTTCGCCGGGCAACTGTGCCCGCCAGTAGCCGATGTCGTGGCCGCCCATCGAGAAACCGCCCGCCGGCGGCGTTTTCAGTTGGTTCACGAATTGCCGGGTGGCGAAATAGAACCGGTCGAAGGTGCCGCAGTCCACGCGCAGCGGAATCTGCGACAACGCCGGCACGCCCAGCACGGTGTTCTTCGCCCAGTCGTCTTCGCTGTCGAAGGCCTTGGGGGCGCTGTCGGCGAAGGAGGTGTACAGCGCCGGGCTGATGGCGCAGATCCCCGCGGTCCGCGCCGGTCCCAGCTTGGCGCCCAGGTGCAGCGCCCCGTACCCGCCCATCGACCACCCCAGGAAGCCCACCCGGGACGTGTCGAAGCCCATCGACGAAAGCATCGGCAACAGCTCGTCGAGCACCATGGCGCCGGCGTCGGTGCCGTCGGCCCGCTTGTGCCAATAGGAATCGCTGCCGCCGTCGACGCCCACCACCGCGAACGGGGGCTTGCCCTCCTTGACCAGCTGGGCCAGGCCCCTCTCGACCCCGCAGTCGAGCATCATGGTGGCGTCGCCGTCCTTGCCGTGCAGGGCGATCACGGGGCGCAACGTCCCGGTTTGGCCGGGCGGCAACGCGATCACATAGTTGGTCTTCACGCCCCCGCGGGCGGCGGAGACGAACGAGCCCGTGAGCCTCGTGGGCAGGTTGCTGCTCGCCGCCGACGGCTCGAACGGGGCAGGAGCTTGCGGCAACGTCGCGGCGAGCGGCCTGGCCGGATCGAGCAGCGCGCTGAGGGCGAACACGCCAACGGCTCCCAGGCCGGTGCCGGCTCCCATCCGCAGCACCGCCCGGCGTGTCAGGTCAGGCATGATCGCAATAATGCCGCGCTGACCGGGCATTCCCGCCCGAGCCACGCCGAAATGGAAGCATTGTGTGATCTCGCGTGATCTGTCGGTTTCCGTCCGGTTACCTGCGGTGCACCTTCTCACCGCTTCGCGGCGGGTGCGGCGGCCGGGTTGCGTCGACCTCATCCCTTGTATGACAACCAAATACGGCCGCAGCACACGGTTCGGCGCGCTGCGGCGCCGCTTCCCGTCGGCGTCCGCCATACCGTTGTGCCGCCTTGGCGTGGTTGCCACGGCGCCGATCCGCGGGCAAACCCCCGTCTTTGAGTTGACTTCGCACTATTGTCGTTCCCGTCGGGGAGCCGCGAGGAAGCGAGAGGGCAATGACTGACGCGAACGTCGCCGGTTTCGAGCCGCTGTACGACGAGGCGGCACATCCGGGCGGGCGGATCCCCTGGGACATCGGCGGCCCGCAGCCGGCGGTGCAGCAGTTGGTGGCCTACGGCGGGGTCCGCGGCGAGGTGCTCGATCCGGGGACGGGGCCCGGCTACCATGCCATTCACTTTGCCGCGCATGGGTATTCGGCGACCGGAATCGACGATTCGCCGTCGGCCATCGAGCTCGCCAAGCGCAACGCCGAGCGGGCCGGGGTTCAGGTCGATTTCCAGGTGGCCGACGCCACCAGGCTGGAAGGCTTCGAGGGCCGGTTCGACACGGTGGTGGACAGCGCCTTCTATCACGTCTTCCTCAATGACGAGGCCGTCCAGACGCGGTACGCGGAGGCGCTGCACCGGGCCACC
The DNA here is from genome assembly GCF_034555895.2 of Mycobacterium europaeum. Taxonomy (NCBI): domain Bacteria; kingdom Bacillati; phylum Actinomycetota; class Actinomycetes; order Mycobacteriales; family Mycobacteriaceae; genus Mycobacterium; species Mycobacterium europaeum. The sequence goes on along the minus strand of NZ_CP157315.1, from coordinate 4,033,040 downwards.
AAGCCGGGGGCCCGGCTGTACATGTTCGAGTTCAGCCCCCACAACGTCAACGGGCTGCAGTGGACCGCCATACCGGCCGACAACTTCGAGCGGGTGTTCGCCGGCAACGGGTGGCGCATCGACTACCTCGGCAGCACGACTTACCAGGCCCGCTTCCTCAAAGAGACGTTCGACACCATGAAGACGTTCGCGTCCGAGCAGCAGGGTGAGATCCTGCAGCGGATGCGGCCACTGGTGCACCGGCTGGGCGTCATCGATCCGCTGCTGGAAGACCACCGGGTGCACCTGCCGGTGTGGTCCGTCGTGGCCACCCGCCTGGACTGAGCGCGGCGGCACCGACGGAGCATGGCCGGCACTGGACAACTGCGCCACGGCCTGTCGCAGCGCCAGCTCAGCATGATCGCGCTCGGCGGCGTCATCGGCGCCGGCCTGTTCGTCGGCTCCGGTGTGGTGATCAAGGACACCGGCCCCGCGGCGTTCCTGACGTACGCGCTGTGCGGGCTGCTGATCGTGCTGGTGATGCGCATGCTGGGCGAGATGGCGGCCGCGGACCCGTCGACCGGATCGTTCGCCGATTACGCGGCCAAGGCCCTGGGCGGCTGGGCGGGGTTTTCGGCCGCCTGGCTGTACTGGTACTTCTGGGTGATCGTCGTCGGCTTCGAGGCGGTCGCGGGCGGGAAGGTCCTCAACTACTGGTTCCACGCGCCGCTGTGGCTGCTGTCGTTGTGCCTGATGGTGTTGATGACGCTGACCAACCTGTTCTCGGTGTCGTCGTTCGGCGAATTCGAGTTCTGGTTCGCCGGAATCAAAGTCGCGACGATCGTGCTCTTTCTCGTCGGGGGGACGGCGTTCGTCCTGGGTGTGGTGCCGGGCCATGCCGGCGGGCTGACCAACCTCACCTCGCACGGTGGGTTCTTCCCCAAGGGCCTCGGGGCCGTCTTCGCCGCCATCGTGGTGGTGATCTTCTCGATGGTCGGCGCCGAGATCGTCACCGTGGCCGCGGCCGAAAGCCGGGATCCGGAACTGGCGGTCCGGAAGGCGACCAGATCGGTGGTGGCGCGGATCGGGGTCTTCTTCGTCGGTTCGGTGTTCCTGCTCGTGGTGATATTGCCCTGGGACTCAGTGCAAGTCGGCGCCTCGCCGTATGTGGCCGCGCTCAGCCACCTGGGGCTGCGCGGGGCCGATCAGGTGATGAACGCCGTGGTGCTCACCGCGGTGCTGTCCTGCCTGAACTCGGGGCTCTACACGGCGTCGCGCATGCTGTTCGTGCTCGCCGAGCGGGGCGAGGCCCCGGCGCGTTTGGTCAGGCTGAGCGGGCGTGGCGTTCCGCACATCGCCATCCTGTGCTCCTCGGCGGTGGGGTTCGGCTGCGTCGTCCTGGCCCGCGTCGCGCCCAACACGGTGTTCCTCTTCCTGCTCAACTCGTCGGGCGCCGTCATCCTGTTCGTCTACTGGCTGATCGCGTTGTCGCAGATCGTCTTGCGCCGCCGCACCCCGGCCGAAAAGCTGCGCGTGAAGATGTGGTTCTTCCCGGTGTTGTCGATCCTCACCCTCGCCGGGATCACCGCCGTGCTGGTAGAGATGGCGTTCGACCGCTCGGCGCGCAGCCAGTTGTGGCTCAGCCTGCTGTCCTGGGCGGTGGTGGCCGGGTTGTACTTCGCCGGCCGGGTCCGGGGCCGGATCCCCGCCGCTCCCGGGGATTGAGGGACTGCGCGTGCGCAGCGTGATAGCGCAGGCGCTATCGCTTTTCGCGACCGCATGTCGGCCACGTGCTGGTGCTGAGGTGACGGGTGTGACACCCGCGTCGCGGCTCAGTCGGCCGTGGTGAGCAGCACCGCGTCGTCGAACGGCAACCTCGCGAAAACCCCCCGTGCCCGCGGATTGACGTGCTGGGCCGCCTCGGCCTTGCTGACCACCCGCGGGTCGGTGATGCCGAAGTCCTTGCCGTTGCGGCGCATCCGCCCGCCTCCCGCGGCGGTCAGATTCTTCAGCCAGTCCCGGTCCGGCCCGTAGGTCAGCATGATCGCCACGCCGGGCTTGCCGTCGACGTCGGCGCTGAACACCGTCACCGGGGTGCGGTAGAGCGTGCCCGAGCGGCGACCGACGTGCTCCACGATCCCGTACGGCGGCAGCCAGCCGGCCCACAGCCGCTGAACCGGGTTGGTGACGTGACGGTTGAACCGGGCGAGCGTTTGTGGCATCTGCATACCGCCATCCAACTCGTCTGCGCCGCCTGGTATCAACCGAACTTTTCGCGACGAACGGGTCTACTGTCTTAACATGGGCGACTCGGCGGGTAACGAGGCGGCGCAGCGCGCTGACGAGTTGCTGCGCCGGGCTCGAGACCTCGCCGCGCGCAAACCGATCACCCCTCAAGACGTCGAGCGCGCGACCCACCGCGCCGAGCACGCGCACGAGCGCGACGAAGACGCCCACCGCCGCGAGCGGGACCGCCACTATGAGGCCGCCACCGCGCACGAGCGGGCCGCCGAAATCCACGAACTCGCCGTCGCCGAGGGCCTGGGGGACGTCGACGCGCACCGGCGCGCGGCCGAACGAGAACGCGAGGCCGCCCGCCGGAATTTTCAGTCCGCGCAGGAAGCCGGGCGGCAAGGCGAAGCCTGACTGCTACACCCTGTAGTTGAACCGGCCGCGGAGGCTGGGACACTGGTAGTCATGGGTAGCAGTGACCAGGCCACCGCGACGACGGCGGCGTCGGCCAGGCTGTTCGAGGACGCCTGCGCCGTCATCCCCGGCGGGGTGAACTCGCCGGTGCGGGCGTTCACCGCGGTGGGCGGAACCCCGCGCTTCATCACCGAGGCGCACGGGTGCTGGCTCACCGACGCCGACGGCAACCGATACGTCGACCTCGTCTGCTCCTGGGGGCCGATGATCCTGGGGCACGCCCACCCGGCCGTCGTCGAGGCGGTCGCCCGGGCGGCGTCGCACGGGCTGTCGTTCGGAGCGCCCACGCCGGGGGAGAGTCAGCTGGCCGCCGAGATCATCGCGCGGATGCCGCCGGTCGAACGGCTACGGCTGGTCAACTCCGGCACCGAGGCCACGATGAGCGCGATCCGGCTGGCCCGCGGGTTCACCGGCAGGCCCAAGATCGTCAAGTTCTCCGGCTGCTACCACGGCCACGTCGACGCGCTGCTCGCCGACGCGGGTTCGGGGGTCGCGACCCTCGGCCTGCCGTCCTCGCCCGGGGTCACCGGTGCGGCGGCCGCCGACACGATCGTCTTGCCGTACAACGACATCGACGCCGTGCGCCAGACGTTCGCCGAGTTCGGCGACCAGATCGCCGCGGTGATCACCGAAGCCAGCCCCGGCAACATGGGCGTCGTCCCGCCCGCGGCCGGCTACAACGCCGGGCTGCGCGCGATCACCGCCGAGCACGGCGCGCTGCTGATCGTCGACGAGGTGATGACCGGTTTCCGGGTCAGCCGAAGCGGTTGGTACGGAATCGATCCCGTCGCCGCCGACCTGTTCACCTTCGGCAAGGTGATGAGCGGCGGGCTGCCCGCGGCCGCGTTCGGCGGGCGCGCCGAGGTGATGGAGCGGCTGGCGCCGCTGGGGCCGGTGTATCAGGCCGGCACGTTGTCCGGCAACCCGGTGGCGGTGGCCGCCGGGCTGGCGACACTGCGTGCCGCCGACGCCGCGGTCTACGCCGCCCTGGACGCCAACGCCGACCGGCTGGCCGCCCTGCTGACCGAGGCGTTGACGAACGCCGGTGTGCCGCATCAACTTTCGCGGGCAGGCAACATGCTCAGCGTGTTCTTCTCCGACACGCCGGTGACCGACTTCGCATCCGCGCGGGCCAGCCAGACGTGGCGCTACCCGCCGTTCTTCCACGCCCTGCTCGACGCGGGCGTCTACCCACCGTGCAGCGCCTTCGAGGCCTGGTTCGTCTCGGCGGCGCTGGACGACGCGGCGTTCGAGCGGATCGCCGACGCAGTGCCCTTTGCCGCCCGCCGGGCGGCCGAAGCGGCGGCCGGAGAGGACAAGCCCTGATGGCCGAGCAGACCCGGGTTCACGTCGTGCGCCACGGCGAGGTGTACAACCCCGGCGGCATCCTCTACGGCCGGCTGCCCGGATTCCACCTGTCCGACCGGGGCCGCGAGCAGGCTGCCGCGGTCGCCGACGCCCTGTCCGGCCGGGATATCGTCGCGGTGGTCGCCTCCCCGCTGCAGCGGGCGCAGGAGACCGCCGCACCCATCGCCGCCAGGCACGACGTCGCCGTGGACACCGACCCCGATCTGATCGAATCGGCGAACTTCTTCGAGGGCCGCCGCGTCAGCCCGGGCGACGGCGCCTGGCGCGACCCACGGTTCTGGTGGCACCTGCGCAACCCGTTCACCCCGTCGTGGGGGGAGCCGTACGCCGAGATCGCCGCGCGGATGGGCATGGCGGTGGACAAGGCCCGCGCCCGCGGCGCCGGCAGTGAGGTGGTGTGCGTCAGCCATCAGCTGCCGGTGTGGACGCTGCGGCTGCACCTGACCGGCAGGCGGCTGTGGCATGACCCGCGGCGCCGCGAGTGCGGGCTGTGCTCGATCACCACCCTGGTCTACGAGGGCGACCGGCTCGTCGACGTCGAATACGCCGAACCGGCGGCACCCTAATCATGCGGCGACTGGCGATGGCCGGGGTCGTGTTGACGGCCCTGCTCACCGGCTGCTCGTCCGGTCGCGACGCGGTGGCCCAGGGCGGCACCTTCGAATTCGTCTCTCCGGGCGGGAAGACCGACATCTACTACAACCCGCCGTCGGGCCGCGGCCACCCCGGCCCGCTGTCCGGCCCCGACCTGGCGGACCCTGCGCACACGCTGTCACTGGACGACCCGATCTTCGCCGGCCGGGTCGTCGTCATCAACATCTGGGGGCAGTGGTGCGGCCCGTGCCGGGCCGAGGTCAGCCAGCTGCAGCAGGTGTACGACGCCACCCGCGACGCCGGGGTGTCCTTCCTCGGCATCGACGTGCGCGACAGCAACCGGCAGGCGGCGCTGGACTTCGTCAACGACCGCCGCGTCACCTTCCCCTCCATCTACGACCCGGCGATGCGCACCCTGATCGCGTTCGGCGGCAAGTACCCCACCACCGTCATCCCGTCCACGCTCGTGCTCGACCGTCAGCACCGGGTCGCGGCCGTGTTCCTGCGCGAGTTGCTGGCCGCCGACCTGCAGCCCGTGGTGCAGAAGGTGGCCCAGGAATGACCGGGTTCACCCAGATCGCCGCCGCCGGGCCGCTCCTGATGGCCCTGGGCGTGTGCCTGCTGGCGGGGTTGGTGTCGTTCGCCTCGCCCTGCGTGGTGCCGCTGGTGCCGGGCTACCTGTCCTACCTGGCCGCGGTGGTCGGCGTGGACGAGCAGCCGCCCCCGGGCGCCGTCAAGGCCCCGCCGTCGGCGCGGTGGCGGGTGGCGGGCTCGGCGGGGCTCTTCGTCGCCGGCTTCACCACGGTGTTCGTGCTGGGCACCGTCGCCGTGCTCGGCATGACGACCACGCTGATCACCAACCAGCTGCTGCTGCAGCGGGTCGGGGGCGTGCTGACGATCGTCATGGGCCTGGTCTTCGTCGGCCTGATCCCGGCCCTGCAACGCCAGGCCCGGTTCAGCCCGCGGCAGCTGACGACGGTCGCCGGGGCGCCATTGCTAGGCGCGGTGTTTGCGCTGGGCTGGACGCCCTGCCTGGGGCCGACGCTGGCCGGCGTGATCACCCTGGCCTCGGCCACCGACGGCGCGAGCGTGGCCCGGGGAATCGTGCTGGTGATCGCCTATTGCCTGGGCCTGGGCATCCCGTTCGTCCTGCTGGCCTTCGGCTCGGCGGGCGCCGTGGGGGCGCTGGGCTGGCTGCGGCGTCACACCCGGGCCATCCAGATCTTCGGCGGCGCGCTGCTCATCACGGTCGGTGCCCTGCTGGTGACCGGGGTGTGGAACGACTTCGTCTCCTGGCTGCGCGACGCCTTCGTGTCCGACGTGAGGCTGCCGATTTGAGCGCCCCCGTAGAACCGCGAGCAGACGCAAAATCGCACGAAAAGGCCCGTCCCAGTGCGATTTTGCGTCTGCTCGCGCCACTTGGTGCCCGGGCCCGCAACACCTGGCGCGCGTTGACCTCGATGGGCACCGCGCTGGTGCTGCTGTTCCTGCTCGCGCTGGGCGCGATCCCCGGCGCGCTGCTGCCGCAGCGCAGTCTCAACGCCGGCAAGGTCGACGACTACCTGAAGGCCCACCCCGTCATCGGGCCGTGGCTGGATCGGCTGCAGGCGTTCAACGTGTTCTCCAGCTTCTGGTTCACCGCCGTCTACGTGCTGTTGTTCGTCTCGCTGGTCGGCTGCCTGACGCCGCGGATGATCGAGCACGCCCGCAGCCTGCGGGCCATCCCGGTGGCCGCCCCGCGCAACCTGGCCCGGCTGCCCAAGCACGCCAGCGCCCGGATCCACGCCGACGCCGACGAGCTCAACGCGCTGGCCAACACCATCACCGGCCGGCTCCGCGGCTGGCGCACGGCCATCCGGCACGAGGGTGAAGTCGTCGAGGTGTCCGCCGAAAAGGGTTATCTGCGCGAATTCGGCAACATCGTCTTCCACTTCTCGCTGCTGGGCCTGCTGGTCGCGGTGGCCGTCGGCAAGCTGTTCGGGTACGAGGGCAACGTCATCGTGATCGCCGACTCCGGCCCGGGCTTCTGCTCGGCCTCCCCGGCCGCGTTCGACTCGTTCCGCGCCGGCAACACCGTCGACGGCACCTCGCTGACCCCGATCTGTATTCGCGTCAACGATTTTCAGGCCCACTACCTGCCGTCGGGGCAGGCCACCTCGTTCGCCGCCGACATCGACTACCAGGCCGGCCGGGACCTGGCGGCCAACAGTTGGCGGCACTACCTGCTGGAGGTCAACCACCCGCTGCGCGTCGGCGGTGACCGGGTGTACCTGCAGGGCCACGGCTACGCGCCCACCTTCACCGTGACCTTCCCGGACGGGCAGACGCGCACGTCGACCGTGCAGTGGCGGCCCGACAACCCGCAGACGCTGCTCTCGTCGGGGGTGGCGCGCATCGACCCGCCCGCGGGCAGCTACCCCGGCGCCGTCGAGCGCCGCCAGCACGAGATCGCCATCCAGGGCCTGCTGGCGCCGACCGAGCAACTCGACGGGACGCTGTTGTCGTCGCGCTTCCCGGCGCTCAACGCGCCGGCGGTGGCCGTCGACATCTACCGGGGCGACACCGGGCTGGACACCGGGCGGCCGCAATCGCTGTTCACGCTGGATCCGCGGCTGATCCAGCAGGGCCGGCTGACCAGGGAGAAGCGCGTCAACCTGCGCGCGGGGCAGGAAGTGCGCATCGACCAGGGCCCGGCGGCCGGCACCGTCGTCCGCTTCGACGGCGCGGTGCCCTTCGTCAACCTGCAGGTCTCCCACGACCCCGGGCAGAGCTGGGTGCTGGTCTTCGCCATCACGATGATGGCCGGGCTGGTGGTATCGCTGCTGGTGCGCCGCCGCCGGGTGTGGGTGAGGCTCACCGAGGCCGGTGGCGAGGCGGCCGGTACGGTGAACGTCGAATTGGGCGGGCTCGCGCGCACCGACAACTCCGGGTGGGGCGACGAGTTCGAGCGGTTGACGGAGCGGGTGCTGAACGGCCTGGGCGAGCCCGGCGCGGCGCGGTCACTCAAGCCCCCCGCCTCCGGAAGGAGTTCACAGGTGGACGTCAAATGAACACGGTGCACGTCAACATCGGCTTGGCGCGCTACTCCGACTGGGCGTTCACGTCCGCCGTCGTCGCGCTGGTCATCGCGCTGCTGCTGCTGGCCTTCGAGCTGGCCTATGCCGGCGGCCGCCGCGTCGACCAGCGTGAGCGGGTGTTGGCCGGCGCGGTGTCCTCCGACAGCTTCACTCCGGGCATCGTGGACGACGCCCCCCGCCGGCCGCTGGACGAGCGGGTCGGGCGGGCGGGGCTGGCCGTCGTCTACCTCGGCATCGGCCTGCTGTTCGCCTGCATCGTGCTGCGCGGCCTGGCCACCCTGCGCGCGCCGTGGGGCAACATGTACGAGTTCATCAACCTGACCTGCATGTGCGGGCTGCTGGCCGGGGCCTTCGTGCTGCGCCGCCCGCAATACCGCCCGCTGTGGGTTTTCCTGCTGGTGCCGGTGCTGATCCTGCTGACCGTCTCCGGGCGCTGGCTCTACACCAACGCCGCCCCGGTGATGCCCGCGCTGCAGTCCTATTGGCTGCCCATCCACGTGTCCGTGGTCAGCCTGGGTTCCGGGGTCTTCATGGTCGCCGGCATCGCCAGCATCCTCTTCCTGCTGCGCACCTCCCGGCTCGGCGACGAGGACGCTGACGGCGCCCTGGCCCGGATGGTGCGGCGGTTCCCCGACGCGCAGACGCTGGACCGCGTCGCCTACCGGACCACCATCTTCGCCTTCCCGGTGTTCGGCTTCGGGGTGATCTTCGGGGCGATCTGGGCGGAGGAGGCCTGGGGCCGGTACTGGGGCTGGGACCCCAAGGAGACCGTGTCCTTCGTCGCATGGGTGATCTACGCCGCCTATCTGCACGCCAGGTCGACGGCGGGATGGCGGGACAGGAAGGCGGCCTGGATCAACGTCGCGGGATTCGTGGCCATGGTCTTCAATCTGTTCTTCGTTAACCTGGTCACTGTGGGCCTGCATTCGTATGCGGGCGTGGGGTGACCGCCAGCGACCGACCCGGGTAACACGACAAGGGGGAGTGCACGTGTCCGATCAGCCATCGACGGGCGTTGGGGCGCCCGATCAACCGACCACGCAATTGGCTCCGCAGGGGCTGTCCGACCCGCCGTCACCAGCACCGAACGCCGACGAGCCGCCGGCCGACGTCGGCGAGGCGCCGACCCGTGTCTTCGCCGGGTTCCGCACCGAGCGGCGGGTTCCGGGCCCCGAGCGGCGCGAGGCGGCGCCCCCCACCATGCCCAGGCCGGCCGGGATGCCGCCGTGGGATCCCACCCCGATGACCGGTATCCCGCGGGTCGACCCGACCGCGTACGGCGCCTACTACACGGGGCCGGTCGAGGCGCCGCCCATGCAACCCCCGCCGCGGCCCGAGCCGCTGCCGCACACGCCATACCCGGAGCTGTCCACCGGCATGCTGCTGCGGCCGGTCAAGCCGCCACCGTCGGAGGGCTGGCGCCGGCTGCTCTACGACGTGTCCGGCCACCTGATCAACCTGGGGGAGAGCCCCCGGGCCGCCCGCTACAACAACCTGGTGGCGCAGGTGAACCGGCCGTTGCGCGGGTGCTACCGGATCGCGCTGGTGTCGCTGAAGGGCGGCGTCGGCAAGACGACCATCGCCGCCACCATGGGCGCGACCTTCGCCTCCATCCGCGGTGACCGGGTGATCGCGGTCGACGCCAACCCCGACCGCGGCACGCTGAGCCAGAAGATTCCGCTGGAGACGGCGGCGACGGTGCGTCAGTTGTTGCACGACGCCGGGAGCATCGAGCGCTACAGCGATGTCCGCCGCTACACCTCCAAGGGTCCGAGCGGGCTGGAAGTGCTGGCCTCGGAGACCGACCCGGCCGTCTCGGAGGCGTTCGGCGCCGACGACTACAATCGGGTCCTGGACGTCCTGGAACGGTTCTACGGCTTGGTGCTCACCGACTGCGGCCCGGGGCTGCTGCACTCGGCGATGTCCGCGGTGCTGGACAAGGCCGACGTGCTCGTCGTCGTCAGCTCCGGGTCCATCGACGGCGCGCGCAGCGCGTCGGCGACGCTGGACTGGCTGGACGCGCACGGCCACGAGGACATGGTCCGCAACTCGATCGCGGTCATCAACGGGGTCCGGCCACGGACAGGCAAGGTCGACATGAACAAGGTGGTCGACCACTTCTCCCGACGCTGCCGCGCGGTCCAGGTGGTGCCGTTCGACCCGCACCTCGAAGAGGGCGCCGAGATCGACTTGGACCGGCTGAAGCGGTCGACCCGCGAGGCGCTCACCGAGCTGGCGGCCATTGTGGCCGAGGGATTCCCGGGCGACCAGCGCAACCCCGGGGTCGCATAGAGCGACGCTTAGCGGGGGTTGTCCCCGTGACCCAACCGCCGCAAGAACTCTGGATCGTCGTCGGGCCCGATGACGCGCGTCTTGGGCCGGTTGATTTGCGACCGCGCCGTCCGCCAGCCAACGTAGATCAGCGTCCCCAACATCAGGACGAGCAGCAGGTAGAGCACTCAACACCTCCTCTGACGAATATACCCGCGTCGTAGGCTCTCCCTGTGCCAGAAGGAGCTAGCGACAACAGCACTGGGGACCGCGCGGACGAGGGCCGGGTGCAGGGCACCCGCCATCGGGCGGTCGTCGACGTCTCGCTCTACGCGGCCGCGCGACTGCTGCTGGCGGTGGCGCTCGCCGCCGCCATCTACGGGGCGGCGCGCCTGATGGGCGTGGGCGAATTCCCGATCGCGGTCGCCGCGTTGTTCGCCCTGATCATCGCGATGCCCCTGGGCATCTGGCTGTTCGGCCCGCTGCGCCGGCGCGCCACCGCATCGTTGGCGATCGCCGGTGAGCGGCGGCGCCGGGAGCGCGAACAGCTACGGGCACGCTTGCACGGCGAGGCGCCGCCCGACGCGGGCAGCGACGATGCGTGAGACCGATCAGCGGCTGGGCATCCGCACGACCTGCGCGGCGTAACTGAGGCCCGCGCCGTACCCGATCAGCAGCGCCAGGTCGCCCGGCTTGGCCGCCCCGGTGGCCAGCAGTTCGGCCATCGCCAGGGGAATGGACGCCGCCGAGGTGTTCCCGGTGTGCTCGATGTCGTTGGCGAGGACGGCGTCCGGCCGCAGCTCCAGGCTCTTGGCCAGGACCTCGTTAATGCGGCTGTTGGCCTGGTGGGGCACGAACACGTCGATCTCGTCGGGCCGGATGCCCGCGGCGTCCATCGCCTGCCGGCCGACCTTGCCCATCTCGAATGCGGCCCACCGGAACACCGCGCTGCCTTCCAGCCGCAGGAATGGGCGGGGGCCCGTCGGGGCGTCCATGTAGTCGATCCAGTCGATGTCCTGGCGTATGGCCAGGGCCTGCTCGCCGTCACTGCCCCAGACGGTCGGGCCGATCCCCTGATCGGGCGTCTCGCCGACCACCACGCCCGCCGCTCCGTCGGCGAAGATGAAGCAGTTGGTGCGGTCCTGCATGTCCACCGTGGGCGACAGCTTCTCCGAGCCGAGGACCAGCACCTTGGTAGCGGTCCCGCCGCGGATCATGTCCGCGGCGACGCCGAGCGCGTAACCGAAGCCCGCGCACCCCGCCGAGACGTCGAACGCGGGCACGCCGGTGGCGCCCAGCGCCGCGGCGACCGCCGGCGCGCAGGCGGGGGTCTGCAGGAAATGCGTGCTGGTCGCGACGATCACGCAGTCGATGTCCGACGGCGTCAGCCCGGCCCTCGCGATGGCCTCGCGACCGGCCTCGGTGGCCATGGACGCGGCGGATTCGTCCCGGGCGGCGAATCGGCGGGTCTTGATCCCGGTCCTGGTGAAGATCCACTCATCGGAGGAGTCGATGTTCTCGCAGATCTCGTCGTTGGTGACCACTCGTTCGGGGCGGTACGCCCCGACACTGAGCAACCCGATGTTCTTCGGTCCGCTGGTTGCGGCGATCTGCTTCATTGCTGTCCCCGATCGGTGCTCGCTACAACGGCCATCGTCCCGACGCCGGTCACCCATTGTTATCGAATCCGCCCCCGCCGGTGCACTCGAGTGTGCCTTTGCGGCGGCCGACACGCCGAACAGCCCGGCCGTGGGCGCACGGTCAACGCCGCCGGCGCACGGCCGATCAGCCGGCCAGCGCCAGCGCCGCGGCGACCGCGATGGCCCAGACGACCATGGCCAGGCCGGTGTCGCGCAGCACGGGAATCAACTCCGGGCCCCCGCGTCCCGAGCGCACCGGACGGGCCGCGCGCAGCGCCAGCGGCGTGGCGACCAGTCCCACCGCGCACCACGGCGTGGCCGCCATCAGCACCAGGGTCAACACCCCGGCGGTCGCCAGCAGCGCCTGATACAGCGCGCGGGTGCGGGCATCGCCCAGGCGCACCGCCAGGGTGATCTTCCCCGACCGCGCATCGGTGGGAATGTCGCGCAGGTTGTTGGCCACCAGCACCGACGACGACAGCGCCCCGATCGACACCGCCAGCGCCAGCCCCACCCAGTCCACCCGCAACGCCTGCGTGTACTCCGTGCCGAGCACGGCCACCAGGCCGAAGAACACGAACACCGCGATTTCACCGAAGCCGGCGTAGCCGTATGGTTTCGAGCCGCCGGTGTACAGCCACGCGCCGGCGATACACGCCGCGCCCACCGCGATCAGCCATGGCGCGCTGACCAGAGCGAGCGCCACACCGGCGGCCGCCCCGATCGCCAGGCTGGCGATGGCGGCTGCCAGCACCGACCGCGGGGTGGCCAGCCGCGAACCCACCAGGCGCACCGGGCCGGCCCGGTCGTCGTCGGTGCCGCGAATGCCGTCGGAGTAGTCGTTGGCGTAGTTGACCCCGACCGTCAGCGCGAGCGCCACGGCCAGCGCCAGCAGCGCCTTCCACCACACCGCGGCGTGCAGCCACGCCGCCGCGCCGGTGCCCGCGACGACCGGCGCCACCGCGTTGGGCAGCGTCCGCGGCCGCGCGCCCGAGATCCACTGCCCGAAATTGGCCACGCACGCATCCTGCCAGGAGCCGGCGGCGCCCCCGCACCCGCGATCGGGCGCGGGCCATGCACCACAATGGGCGGATGCTCGGAGTCATCGGTGGCAGCGGCTTCTACACCTTCTTCGACTCCGACACCCGCGCCGTCGACGTCGACACCCCGTACGGCCCGCCCAGCGCCCCGGTGACGGTCGGCGCCGTCGGGGGACACCAGGTCGCCTTCCTGCCCCGGCACGGCGCCAGCCACCAGTTCTCGGCGCACACGGTGCCCTACCGGGCCAACATGTGGGCGTTGCGCAAGCTCGGGGTGCGGCGGATCTTCGCCCCGTGCGCCGTCGGCAGCCTCAAACCCGAGAACGGTCCCGGCGCGATCGTGGTGCCCGATCAGCTGGTCGATCGCACCAGCGGCCGCCCCGACACCTACTTCGACTCCGGCGGCGTCCACGTCGACTTCGCCGACCCGTACTGTCCCGCCCTGCGCGCCGCGGTCACCGGGCTGCCCGGCGTGGTCGACGGCGGCACCATGGTGGTGATCCAGGGGCCGCGGTTTTCCACCCGCGCGGAGAGCCAATGGTTCGCGTCGGCCGGCTTCTCGCTGGTCAACATGACCGGCTACCCCGAGGCGGTGCTCGCGCGGGAGCTCGAGATCTGCTACGCCGCAATCGCTTTGGTCACCGACCTGGACGCCGGCGTGACGGTAGGCCAGGGCGTGACGACCGTCGAGGTGTTCGCCGAATTCGAGAAGAACATTGGTCCGTTCAAAGAACTGGTGCGCGAGGCGATCGGCCGCGTCGCCGGTGATCGCGACTGCGCACACTGCCTGCCGCACACCGGCGTCACGCTGCCCGTCGAGTTGCCATGAGGGTGTTGCTCACCGGCGCGGCCGGTTTCATCGGCTCGCGGGTGGACGCGGCGCTGCGGGCGGCGGGGCACGACGTCGTGGGCGTCGACGCGTTGCTGCCCGCCGCGCACGGCCCGAATCCGGTGCTGCCGCGGGGATGTCACCGCGTCGACGTCCGCGACGCCGACGCCCTGGCGCCCTTGCTGGACGGGGTGGACCTGGTGTGCCACCAGGCGGCGATGGTGGGTGCGGGCGTGGACGCCGCCGACGCCCCCGCCTACGGCGGTCACAACGACTACGCCACCACGGTGCTGATCGCGCAGATGTTCGCCGCCGGGGTGCGCCGGCTGGTGCTGGCGTCGTCGATGGTGGTCTACGGCCAGGGCCGGTACCACTGCGGGGTACACGGGTTCGTCGACCCCCTGCCGCGGCGGCGCGCCGACCTCGACGCGGGGCGCTTCGAACACCGCTGCCCGGTCGGGGGCGAGGAGCTCCGGTGGCGCCTGGTCGACGAGGACGCCGCGCTGCGGCCGCGCAGCCTGTACGCGGCCAGCAAGACCGCGCAGGAGCATTACGCGCTGGCGTGGTCGGAGGCGACGGGCGGCTCGGTGGTGGCGCTGCGGTATCACAACGTGTACGGCCCCGGGATGCCGCGCGACACCCCCTATTCCGGGGTGGCGGCGATCTTCCGGTCCTCGCTCGAAAAGGGTCAGCCGCCAAGGGTTTTCGAGGACGGCGGCCAGATGCGCGATTTCGTGCACGTCGACGACGTGGCCGCCGCCAACCTGGCGGCCGTCACCGCGGGGGTCGACGGCTTCGCCGCGGTCAACGTCTGTTCGGGGCGGCCGGTGTCGATCGTGCAGGTGGCCGGCGCGCTGTGCGATGCGCGCGGCGGTGCGCTCTCGCCAGTGATCACCGGCCAGTACCGCAGCGGCGACGTGCGCCACATCGTCGCCGACCCGTCGCGGGCGGAGCAGGTGTTGGGTTTCCGCGCGGCCATCGACCCCGCCGAGGGGCTGCGGGAATTCGCCTTCGCGCCGCTTCGCTGAGCGTGTTACCCCTGCGGCGGCCGGTAGATCTTGGGCCGCTGCACCGGGATCTGGCGCGTGGCGGAGTCGTCGCCCCGGAAGATCCGCGGGCCGGTGGTGAGCCGCGTGGTCTCCGTGCCCGACGGGGCGGCCGCGTGGCCCACCGGGACGCGCGCCCTGGGGGCGGCGGGAGCGCTGGGCGCCGCGACGGCGGGCCCGGGCACGGCGCGGCGGCGGCGCAGGCGCCGGCCGCGCAGCTGCCCGGTCACGACGGCGGCCCCGAGGATGCACAGGGCCAGGCCGCACAGCGTCACGTCGAAGGTGCTGGTGATCTGCTGGGCGAGGTCGTTGCCGTAGACCGGATGCCGCGCAGGCGAATTGGGTGTGTCCGCGAACCGCGGTGCGAGCGCCACGCCGACGACGACGCGTGCGACGCTCAGCGTGGCGACCAGCCCGCACAGCGCCGAGATCAGTCGCGCGGAGCGGGCGGCGTCGCCAAGGTTGATGCGCAGCCAGATCGCCAGGACCGCGGTGGCCAGGTCGAACGCCGCCAGCACCACACTGTCGTAGCGGGAGAAGGGGTAGTCCAGGCTCACCGAGACGAACAGATCCGTCAGCCGCATCGCCATCGAACCCAGGCCCCATACGGCGATGAGCAGCAAGCCGTTTCGGGCCGCCACCCGCCAGGCGCTCTCCTCGGCCCCGGTGGTGTTGCGGTGACCGAACAGCGTCCGCGGCGCGAAGATGCCCGCGGCGGCCGCCCACGCCAGATAGCCCTCGAACCCCACCCCGGCGGTCGAGGTGTTCTGTGCGATGCCGTGGAACGCGTCGATGTTGCGCCCCGACGGCAGGCTCCACACCAGGATCCCGGCGACCAGCGTCGACGCGCCGAGCGCGACGGTGGCCAGCCGGGTCGCCCGGGTGCCGCGCAGCAGCCACCTGGCGGCGACCAGCACGGCGACCAACGCCACCACCCCGTAGACCAGCGCCGTCACGATGACCGCGACGTTCTGCGTGCCGAACGCGGCGGCGCCGCCGACGTTCTGCAGCGCGTAGCGCATCCGCCAATACAGGTTGAAGCCGAAACTGAGCACCGCCAACACCATCGACGCATAGCCGATGACCCGGGCCGACCTCAGCCAGCCGGTGTACTCGTCGCCTTCGGGAACCGGTCCCGAGCGCGCGCCGGTGGCCACCGCCTGCGCGCTCAGCAACGAGCCGGCGATTCCCGCCCACGCGCCCGGCCCCACGCCGCCCGGCACGTTCACCGTGCCGCCGAACCGGACGGTCTGGAACGCGTCGAACGCCACGAAGCCCAGCACCAGCAGCGCATAGGGGATGTTGAGCGCCAGGCGAAGCCGGCCCGCCGCCGCGGGGTTGAACCGCGCGCCGGAGGACCGCCAGGAACCGGCCACGGCGACGGCGATGACGGACAGCGCGGTGACCGCGACGAGCACCGCGAAGAGCGCCGGGCTGCTGCCGGGGATCCCGACACCGAAGTACAGGTTCCACGGCAGGAACAGGGCAATCACCAGCAGCGCCACGGCGATCAGGTCGCTGACGACGTGCCAGCGTCGCGTCGGATTGCCGGCCGGGGCCAAATCGCCTGGCGCCGCACGGATGATGCGAGTGGTCCGGTGCGCCTGCCCGGGATCGATGGGGCCGGTGGGCGTGTCGTCGCTGCTCTGGCTCACCATGCCCCCCGGGATTCGACGACGGTCCGTTGCGGTGCTGGTTCGGTTGCGCGGCGGGTGATTACCCTGCCGGGCCGGCCGCACTGCTCGCTTGCGAACATATTCTCCGTTCGTTCGCCGCGGCGGATTCCGCGGCGACCGTTCTGTAGTTCGAGAAGCTGGTTACGCTGCGCTTGGGGCAAACCTTGTCGCCCGAATAACGGATACTGCCAACGGTATCGCAAGTGTAATGATGCCGGGACATTGCTGGTTGTGGGGTAACCGGCCGAAGGAGAACCGGGATGGACGTCGTGTTGGGGGTCGCGGTAACGGGCCCCGTTGCCCGCTTGGCGCTTGTCGGGCCGGGCGCGCGGGGCGCCGACGTGATCGACCAATCCGTGGTCAACCTGGAGGACAACCCGGTCGCCAAACTCACCGAGACGGTGGTCGGCACCAATCGGTTGCTGGCCGACGAGAACCACCGGCTGGTCGGCACCCGCGTGTGCTGGAGCGACGATCCGCGGGCCGGTCAGCTGCGCCAGGCGCTGGAAGACTCCGGTGTTCCCAACGTCGAGGTGCTCTCGCAGTCGCAGGCCGTGGCCGCCCTGATGCGGGCGGCCGGCCGGCCGGGCGCGGCGCTGGTGATGGACGACGCGACGGCGACGTTGTCGGTGCCGGGCGCCCCCGACGACCAGGGCTCCCCACCGACCGTGCTGGCCGGCGAACCGCTCGCGGGCGGCGACGCGACCGCGACGTTCAACACGATGATGGCCCAGCTCAGCGCCCGGCCGGACGCCCCGGGCGAGGTCTACCTGGTGGGCGCCTCCCCCGAGCTGGCCCAGGTCGCCGACCAGCTCCGCGACGCGTCCACCATGCGGGTGCAGCTGGCCGACGAACCCGCGTTCGCGGTCGCCCGCGGCGCCGCGATGGCCGCCCTGCCCGCCGGCGATGCGACGGCGATGGCGCCGGCCCTGGGCCTCACCGGAGATGAGACCGCGATGGCACCCGCGCCAACCGGGGACGAGACGACGGTCGTGCCGCCGCCGGCCGCAGAGGAACCGCAGCTGGCCTATTCGATGGCGGATGACGCCGAGCCGTTCGCCGGCGACGAATACGGCCCCGGATTCGACGAATACGACCCCGTCGACGAGACCGAGGCCATTCCCTCGCGCCTGAGCCGCCGGTCCTTGGTGGTCGGCAACGCCGTGATCGCCTTCGCCGTCATCGGGTTCGCGTCGCTGGCCGCCGCGATCGCCATCGCCGTGCGTCCCACCGCGAGTCAACAGCCCGTCGTCGGGCACCAGAACGCCGCTCCGGGCAAGTTCATGCCGCTGTTGCCGACGCAGCAGCAGGCGCCCGTGCCGCCGCCCCCCGTGGACCAGCCCAACGCCGGATTCCAGGGCGGCACCATCCCGGCTCCCGCCGCCGTTCCGCAACAGGTGGCGCCACCGTCGGGACCCGTTCCCGCCGCGCCGGTCGCGCCCGGCGCCCCGGGCGTCGTGCCGAACCCGAATCCCGCTGTGCCCGTTCCCGTCCCGATCATCGTTCCCTTCCCGGGCTGGCAACCGGGCTACCCGCAGCCGCCGTACAACCCGCCGTCCACGACGACGATCACGCCGTCGCCGCCGACGACGTCGTATTCGCCGCCGACCACGACGAACAGCCCGCCGACGACGTCGTACTCGCCGCCGACGACGTCGTATTCGCCGCCGACCACGACGAACAGCCCGCCGACGACCTCGTATTCGCCTCCCACGACGTCGTATTCGCCGCCGACGACGTCGTATTCGCCGCCGACGACCTCGTACTCGCCGCCGACGACCTCGTATTCGCCGCCGACGACCTCGTACTCGCCTCCGACGACAACGTACGAGCAGCCCACCACCACCTACTCGCCGCCGCCGCACACACAGACGCAAGAGACCGCGCCGCCCACGCATTCGCAGGAGACGCTCGTCCCACAGCAGCCGCGCAGCCATCGCGGGTTCTGAGACCTCCATGCCCGACGCCGTCACGGTGGTGCTGCCCTGTTTGAACGAAGAGGAGTCGCTGCCCGGCGTGCTGGCGGGTATACCCGCCGGATATCGGGCGCTGGTGGTCGACAACAACAGCACCGACGACACCGCCGGCGTCGCGCGGCGACACGGCGCCCAGGTCGTCGCCGAGCCGCGGGCCGGCTACGGCTCGGCGGTGCACGCGGGCGTGGTGGCGGCGACCACCCCGATCGTGGCGGTGATCGACGCCGACGGCTCCATGGACGCCGGCGACCTGCCGCGGCTGGTCGACGCGCTCGAGCAGGGTGCGGACCTGGTGATCGGGCGGCGCCGGCCGGTGGCCGGCCTGCACTGGCCGTGGGTCGCCCGGGTCGGCACCGTGGTGATGAGCTGGCGGCTGCGCACCCGCCACGGACTGCCGGTGCACGACATCGCGCCGATGCGGGTGGCCCGGCGCGAGGCGCTGCTGAACCTCGGCGTCGTCGACCGGCGTTCGGGTTATCCGCTGGAGCTGCTGGTGCGCGCCGCGGCGGCCGGCTGGCGCGTGGTCGAACTCGACGTCAGCTACGGTCCCCGCACGGGCGGTAAGTCGAAGGTCAGCGGTTCGCTGCGGGGGAGCATCACCGCGATCCTCGACTTCTGGAAGGTGATCTCGTGAGCGTGTTGCCGGTGACGCTGCTGGTGGTCGCCAAGGCGCCGGAGCCGGGCCGGGCCAAGACCAGGCTCGCGGCCAGCGTCGGGGACGCCGTCGCCGCCGAGATCGCCGCGGCCGCGCTGCTGGACACGCTGGACGCGGTGGCCGCCGCGCCGGTGGCCAACCGGGTGGTCGCCATGACCGGTGACCTCGACCGCGCGGCCGGCGCCGGCGAGATCGGGCACCGGTTGCGGTCCTTCACGGTGATTCCGCAGCGCGGCGAGGACTTCGCCGACCGGCTCGCCAACGCCCACGCCGACGCCGCGGACGGGTTCCCGGTGCTGCAGATCGGGATGGACACCCCGCAGGTGACCGCCGAGCTCCTGACCGATTGCGCGCGCCGGCTGCTGGCGGCGCCGGCCGTGCTCGGATTGGCCCACGACGGCGGTTGGTGGGTGCTCGGCGTGGCGGCGCCCGCCATGGCCGAATGCCTGCGCACCGTCCCGATGTCTCAGCCCGATACCGGCACACTCACCCTGAAAGCCCTGCGCGACAACAACATTGACGTCACGCCCGTGCCGCGGTTAGCCGACATCGACGTGCTGGGCGACGTCGCCGCGGTGCGCCAGGCGTGCGGGCAGGCCAGTCGTTTCGCGCGAGTCACCCGCGCGGCCGGCCTGTGAAGCCACTATGCGTCAGAAATCGGCTTGCGTCGGCGCGGGCGATGGACCGACGCCCGCATCGACCAGCGCCGGTTCGGCCACCGGCCGGGTGAGCACCGCGGCAGACTTCCCGGCGAAGGGGCGCCGGACGTACATGGTCCACGTGATGATGGCGGCGGCGACATACATCACCAAGAACAGACCGAACGCCGCCGAGTCGGAGCCGGTGCTCTGATAGGACTGCCGCAGCGCGAGATTGACCGCGACGCCACCGAACGCGCCTGCGGCGGCGGCGAACCCGATCAACGCCCCCGACATGTTGCGTGACCAATGGCAACGCTCGGCTTCGGTGACGTCGAGCGTGTGACTGCGTGCTTCGATCACCGCCGGGATCAGCTTGAACACGGACCCCTTGCCGAGGCCGGCCAGCAGAAACAGCACGAGCAGGCAGACGATGTAGCCGGCCATGGTGGCACCGCTCGTCGGGCGGTGACTGTGGTCATCGTGAGTCGCGACACCGGTCAGCACCGCGGTCGCGACGACCATCCCCGCGAAAACGGCCAGGGTGACGCGGTTGCCGCCGTAGCGGTCGGCCAGCCTGCCGCCGTAGATCCGGGACAGGGATCCCAGCAGGGGGCCGACGAAGGCGAGCTGGGCGGCGTGCAGCGACGCTTGCGCGGCGCCCTGCCCGCTGGCGACGAAATTGATCTGCAGCACCTGTGCGAACGCGAACGAGAACCCGATGAAGGTGCCGAAGGTGCCGACGTAGAGGAGCGCGAGTACCCAGGTGTCGCGCTCGAACATCACCGACCGCACGGTGGCCACCTCGATGCCGTGCTCCAGGTTGTCCATGAACCGTGCCGCCGCGATCGCGACCACCGCCAGCAGCACCAGGTACACCGAACACACCCAGTAGGGCTGGCGGTTTCCGGCGACGGCGATCACCAACAACCCGACCAGCTGCACGCCCGCCACGCCGAGGTTGCCTACACCGGCGCTGAGCCCCAGTGCCGAGCCCTTGAGCCGATGGGGGTAGAAGGCGTTGACGTTGGCCAGCGACGCGGCGTAGTTCGCGCCCCCGCATCCGGTCAGTGCCGCGCACACCGCATACGGCCACAGCGGCAGGCCCGGGTTGGCCAGCAGCACCATGGTTCCGGCGGTGGGGATCAGCAGCACCGCCGCCGAAAACGTGGTCCAGTTGCGGCCGCCGAAGCTGGCAATGCCCAACGTGTAGGGAATGCGCAGGGACGCCCCGCTCAGCGTGGCGATGGCGCCGAGCAGTAGCTTGTCGGCCGTCGAGAAGCCGTACACGGATTGGGGCATGAACAGCACCATCACCGACCAGAGGGCCCAGATCGAGAAGGCGACATGGTCGGCCGCCATCATGCAGAGCAGGTTGCGTCGCGCGATCTTTTTGTTGCCGCCCTCCCAAGCGATGACGTCCTCGGGATTCCAGTCGACGAGTCGGTGCGCGCGGCCCATTAAACCCCCTAATCAAACAGTTGCCGACGTCGACGGTAGACCGGGGAATCGTTCGTAAGGTTCGCGAAAGCTGTGAGTAACCGGTGAATCCCGGCCCACGTCGACCTACCAGTTGGTCACGATGATGGTGTTGAGCAGCAGGGCTCCCGCGGCGTTGAGCGCCAGCCACACCCGGTGCGACCGGACGGGCAGCAGCGCGGGCGCCGCGGTGAGCCAGATGGTGAAGGGCAGCCAGATCCGTTCGACCTCGGCCTTGCTGAGCATGCTCAGATCCGCGCAGGCGATCGCGGCCAGCACGGCCAGCAGCAGCAGGTGGAACCCGGAGCGGCGCCGGATGGCGGCCCGGTCGAACACCCGGCTGACGCCGGCGACGCTGCCCAACCCGATCGCGCACACGACGGACGCCAGGTTGGCCCAGCTCCAGTACGGAAATGGCCGGTCTTTGGCGATGCCCTGCCAATAGCGTTGCTGCACAAGGGTATAGCCGTCGAACCAATAGAACCCCGAGACCGCGAAAGCCACCGCCACCGCCACGGCCGTCAGCGTCGCCGGGCCGAGCGCCCGGAGCGCGGCCCGCCAGTCGGCGACCGATGCCAGCACCGCCGCCGCCGGCAGCCCCATCAACATCAGGCCGTAGTTGCAGAACACGCCCCAGCCCAGCAGCAGGCCCGCCGCGGCGGCCGCCCACGCCGGAAAGCGGACGCGCCGGTGCACCGCCACGGCCAACAGCGCGATACCCCACGCGGCGACCCCGGCGAAGTACCCGTCGGCCGACACCGCCACCCAGATCGCCGTCGGCGCCACGGCGACGAACGGCGCGGCGCGGCGCGCGGTCTGCTCGTCGGCCAGCGCGCGGACGGCGATCAGCACCGCGGCCGCCGCACTGGACCCGGCCAGCAGGCACAGCAGCCCAGCCCAGGCGCCCCCGTGCAGGCCGATCCGGTCGAGCCAGACGAATGTCAGCAGCGCGCCGGGCGGGTGCCCGGAGACGTGCGTGGTCCACGAGTTCGGCTGGTAGTCGACGATCCGGCTCGAGAACGTGCGCACCGCGGCCGGGATGTCGGTGATGCCCGGCACCTGTGACAGGTACTCGTCCCGGGTGGTCAGCCGGCCGGCGAAGCCGCGCTGCCAGCCGTCGATCATCGCCAGCGCAAACGCCCAACCGCAGGCGGTGGCCCAGCTGCCCAGCGTCAACGCTCGCCACGAAACACGTTGCGCCAGGGTCGATCCCCAAATCACCGCGGCCACCGCGATGGCGATGGCCGGCCCGGTGCCCCAGCTGGCGTGGATCTCCCAGGCGCCGAAAATCGGCGCGGCGCCCGCGTGCGTGCCGAACCGTTCCTCACCCACATCGGTGCGCGGCCGGACGCCCCAGTGCAGCCGCGGCAACACGAACGCCGCGCCCACCAGGATCACCCCGATCGCGACGGCCGGTAACTCCCGACGTGCCACCCTCACGGTGGACCAGCCTATTGATCGCCCGGACCGGCGAAGCGGCGCACCAACGCCGTCCGGTCCACCTTGCCGATGCCGCGTCGCGGCAGCGCATCGACGACGTGCAGCTCGCGCGGAGCGGCAGTGGCGTCCAGGGTCCGTGTCACGTGTGTGCGCAGCGCGTCGAGCGTCGGCGCCGGGCAGCCCTCGGCCACCACGATCGCGGCGGCCACCCGCTGGCCCAGCCGGTCGTCGGTGAGGCCGAAAACCGCGCAGTCGCCGACGGCGGGGTGGCTGCCCAGCGCCGCCTCGACCAGCTGCGGCAGCACGGTCAACCCGCCGGTGCTGATCGCGTCGTCGGTGCGGCCCAGCACGGTCAGCACGCCCGCCTCGTCGAGCACGCCGAGGTCGTCGGTGCGAAACCAGCCCGGCTCGGCGAACGGGTCGGGCTCCACCGGGTTGCGGTAGCCCTTCGCCAGGGTCGCGCCGCCGAGGGCGATGCGCCCGTCGTCGGCCACCCGGACCAGGACGCCTGCCAGCGGCACGCCGTCGTACACGCAGCCGCCGGCGGTCTCGCTCATGCCGTAGGTGCGGACCACGGCGATACCGGCCGCCGCGGCGGCGTCGAGCACGCCCTGCGGGGCCGGTCCGCCGCCGAGCAGAACGGCGTCCAGTTCGGCGAGCGCGGCCGCGGCCGACGGGTCGGTCAGCGCCTTGGCCAACTGCGTGGCGACCAGCGACGTGTAGCGCCGGCCGGTTCCCAATCGCCTTGTCGCGCCGGGCAATTGGGCGACGTCGAAGCCTTCTGAGACGTCCAGTTCGATCGGCGTCGTGCCGGCGAGGGCGCTGCGCACCAGCACCTGCAGCCCGGCGATGTGATGCGGCGGCAGCGCCAGCAGCCAACTGCCCGGCCCGCCGAGGCGGTCGTGGGTGGCCGTCGCGCTGGCCGTGAGCGCGGCCGCGGGGAGCAGGGCCCCCTTGGGCGGACCCGTGGTTCCCGAGGTCGTCACCACCAGGGCGACGTCGTCGTCGATGTCCTCCCCGACCCGCAGGCCGGCCGCCAGCGCCTCCGAGCCGGGGGCGAGGGCGACCAGCGCGGGGTCGCGGCCGTCGAGCACCCGCTCCAGGGCGGGTAACAGCGTCGAGACGGCCGAGCCCGGCGGGACGATGAGGGCGCGCAGTACGGCTATGCGGGGTCCTCGGCCTGCTCCGCGTCGTCGAACGGCCAGCCCACGGCCGCCAACCGGACCCGGACCCGCTCGACGTCGTCGGGCGTCGGCAGCTCGTCGGTGATCTGGGTGATCAGCACCCCGATGTCCACGTCGTCGAACTCGCCGCGCCGGATCAGTTCGCGGGCCACCTCTTTGACCTCGTCATGGGAGAGCCGGCGAGTCAGCAGCGCGAGCACCGGGAAGGTGTCCGTGGGTGGGACGCCTTCCGGGTATCCCGCGCGCAGCCACGAGACGATCGAGCTGAGAAATCCGTTCACGCTGGTAAAGCTCCCCCCGGTGTCCGGCTCCGTAACGCGGTGGGCATCACTCGATGCTACTTCGGCTTGACTCCCAGGAAAGCGGTGCCGGTGTGGTGGGCGATGAAGTCTCGGGAGATGTAGAGCAGGGCGAAGGCGATCACGACCAGCACCACCGCATAGATCAACCAGGCGAGCGCGAGCAACGCGGGGTTCTTCCGTGGCGGGCCGCCATCGGTCGTGACCTGCCCGGCACCCACCGCGTGGAATCGGAGCCCCAGGGCGAACAGCCCCGGCAGTGCGGCTCCGGCCAGCATGGCGAAGAGCAGGATCTTCAGGGATGCCTCGTAGTTGAACCAGTCGCCCAAGTGACTCATGCGTTCGCCTTCATCGTGGGGTCATCGGAGTCGTCTCGGCGAGGCGTGGCGCCGGCCACCGGCCCGGCGGCCGCGGGGACGTGCATGTCGTCGGCGCTTTCGAGTCCGCTGGTCAGGTCGCCCTGCCATTCGGCGTTGACGTTGTTGTGGTCGACCTTGACCTTGCGCGACCGGATGTAGATCGTGGCCGAGACCGCGACCAGCAGTCCGAAGCCGACGATGGCGCCGGGGTAGCCGCCGATCAGGTGCACGATCCAGTAGGTGACCGCACCGACCAGCCCGGCCAACGGGAGCGTCACCAGCCAGGCGACGCCCATGCGGCCGGCGACGCCCCAGCGGACCTCGCCGCCGGGCTTGCCGAGCCCGCTGCCGAGCACCGAGCCCGTGCAGACCTGGGTGGTCGAGAGCGCGTAGCCGAAGTGGGCGGACAGCAGAATCACCGCGGCCGAGGAGGACTCGGCCGCCATGCCCTGCGGCGACTGGATTTCGACCAGCCCCTTGCCCAGGGTGCGGATGATGCGCCAGCCGCCCAGATAGGTGCCCAACGCCATCGAGATCGCGCAGCCGACGATCACCCACAGCGGCGGCATCGACGCGGTCTTGCTGACCGAGCCGTAGGACATCAGCGCCAGGAAGATGATGCCCATCGTCTTCTGGGCGTCGTTGGTGCCGTGTGCCAGCGAGACCAGCGACGCCGAGCCCCACTGGCCGTACCGGAAGCCGGCCTCGGTGCGCTTGGTCGGGATGCCGCGGGTGATCCGGTAGACCAGCCAGGTCGCGACCGCCCCGACCACGATGGCCAGGATCGCCGACACGACGGCCGGGATGATCGCCTTGGACACCACGCCCTTCCAGATCACCCCGTGCGCGCCGACGGCCGCGATGGTGGCGCCGACGATGCCGCCGATCAGGGCGTGCGACGAGCTGGAGGGGATACCGAGGAGCCAGGTGAGTAGGTTCCACACGATGCCGCCGACCAGGCCGGCGAACACCAGCTCCAGCGTCACGATGTGCCCGTCGATGAGGCCCTTGGCGATGGTGGCGGCGACGGCGGTGGACATGAACGCGCCCGCGAGGTTCAGCACCGCGGAGAGCGCGACCGCCACCTTGGGCTTGAGCGCGCCGCTGGCGATCGAGGTCGCCATCGCGTTGCCGGTGTCGTGGAAGCCATTCGTGAAATCGAAAGCCAATGCCGTGATTACGACAATGATCAAGAGGAACAATTGGATGTTCACAGCGCCTGATTCTCGTGGTAGGGGGATTCCATTGTCGAATGCTGGGAGGGCGAAACGCGTCAGTATTTTGAGTCGTCGCCAGATGTTACCTCTCAGTTAACCGGATTTTCCCTGTCGTTCATTTCTGATGTCGCGGCGCAGCGGGTGGTCCGGCGGGATCTGGATGAAGATCAGCGTGATGCCGTCGGGGTCCGTCACGTGCATTTCGTATAGGCCCCATGGTTCTTGGCGTGCCTCGCGGGCGATCGCCACGCCCCGGCTGCGAAGCTCGGCCTGGGTCGCTTCGATGTCGCGGACCTGAAGCCACAGCGCGCCCGGGAACGGCCCCCGGGAATGGTCCGGTGAGCCGTAGCCCGCCAGCTCCAGCAAGGACTGACCGGCGAAAAATACTGTGCCCCCGGGGTATTCACGGGCAATCGCGAGGCCGACCTGGTCCCGATAGAACGACAGCGACTGCTGATAGTCCGCCGGCCGGAACAGCATCCGGCTGGCCAGGATCTCCATGACCTCGTGTCTATCACACGCGGCGGTTCAGCTACCGGTTTCTCGGTTGGGCTGGATTCTCTGTCGCTGCATGAGCGCGTTGACGAAGCGCGGGCCGAAGGTGTCCAGCGCCTTGGCGGCGATCGCCATCCTCGGCGCGATCCGCACCGGCCGGGTGCGTGCGGCGGTCAGCATCCATTCGGCGGCCTCCTCGGACGTGAGCGCCGGCATGCCCTCGTAGGCCTTCGTCGGCGCGATCATCGGCGTGGCCACCAGCGGGTAGTACAGCGTCGTGGAGTGCACGCCCCTGCCGCCCCACTCGGTCTCGACGACCCGGCTCACCATCGACAGCGCGGCCTTCGACGCGTTGTACACCGCGAACAGCGGCGAGGCCTCCGACAGCACCCCCCACGTCGAGACGTTGATGATGTGGCCGTCGCCGCGCTCGAGCATGCCGGGCGCGAGCCCGCGGATCAGCCGCAGCGGCGCGTAGTAGTTGAGCACCATGGTCCGCTCCACGTCGTGCCAGCGCTGCAGCGATTCGGCCAGCGGCCTGCGGATCGACCGGCCGGCGTTGTTGATCAGGATGTCCACCCCGCCGAGTCGGTTTTCGACGTCGGCGACCAGCGCGTCGACCGCCTCCATGTCGGAGATATCGCACGGCATGGCCAGCGCGGTGCCGCCCGCCGCGGTGATCCGGTCGGCGAGCGCGTCGAGCAGTTCGGTGCGGCGGGCGACGACGGCCACCGTCGCGCCCGCGCGGGCCAGCAGTTCGGCGCCGGCCTCACCGATGCCCGATGACGCCCCGGTGAGCAGGACACGCTTGCCCTCGAGCTCGACCGGCTTCATGGCGGGCCGGTTGACCAGCACTTGCGGGGCCATCGGCGGCCGCATGGTGGCCAGGACGAGCTGATCGGTCAATCGGCGCAACGGGCTTTTGCTCACGGGTGGGCAGTCTAGGGGCGCGCCCCGCCGGCCCGTTCGGCGCTAGAAGTAGCGCGGGAACCGGCTCCAGTCCGGCGGCCGCTTCTCCAGGAACGCGTCGCGTCCCTCGACGGCCTCGTCGGTCATGTACGCCAGCCGGGTGGCCTCGCCGGCGAACAGCTGCTGTCCGACCAGCCCGTCGTCGAGGAGGTTGAACGCGAACTTGAGCATCCGTTGCGCCTGAGGGGATTTGGCGTTGATCTCGGCGGCCCACGCGATCGCCTCCCGCTCCAGGTCGGCGTGCTCGACGACCGCGTTGACCGCGCCCATGTGGTGCATCTGCTCGGCGGTGTACGCGCGGCCGAGGAAGAAGATCTCGCGGGCGAACTTCTGGCCCACCTGACGCGCCAGGTACGCGCTGCCGTAGCCGCCGTCGAAGCTGCCGACGTCGGCGTCGGTCTGCTTGAAGCGGGCGTGCTCGCGGCTGGCGAGGGTGAGGTCACAGACCACGTGCAGGCTGTGCCCGCCCCCGGCCGCCCAGCCGTTGACCAGACAGATGACCACCTTGGGCATGAACCGGATCAGCCGCTGCACCTCGAGGATGTGCAGCCGCCCCGCGCGGGCGGGGTCGACGGAGTCCGCGGTTTCTCCGCTCGCGTACTGGTAACCGCTGCGGCCGCGGATGCGCTGGTCGCCACCCGAGCAGAAGGCCCAGCCCCCGTCTTTGGGTGACGGCCCGTTGCCGGTCAGCAGCACGACGCCCACGTCGGGCGACATCCGGGCGTGGTCGAGCACCCGGTAGAGCTCGTCGACGGTGTGCGGCCGAAACGCGTTGCGCACCTCGGGCCGGTCGAACGCCACCCGCACGGTCGCGTCGCTGACGTGGCGGTGGTAGGTGATGTCGGTCAGGTCGTCGAACCCGGCCACCGGTCGCCAGGATTGAGCATCAAAGGGATTGTCAGTCAACGTGTTCCAACTCCTATACCGGGTCCAGGCGGAAGACGGCGCAGCGGCCGGCCAGGGCCTCGAACTCCTCGGGCCGGCCTTCGGTGACGAGTCCGGCCCGCTTCATGAAGCCGACACCCGTGGGCACCTCGGTCGGGAAGGCGCGCAGGATGGGCCGCGCGTCGTCGGCGGACAGCTCGGCCATCCGGACCTTCCGGACGTGACGGCCGCGCGCGATCGTCGCCTCCCGGGCGGCCCGCACGTTGGCCACCCAGTCGGCGCCCGGGAACCCGGCGACGACGTACTGCCGCCCGTCGACCGTCATGGGGGTCACCGGTGTCGACCGCGGTGCGCCGGACTTGCGGCCGGCCACCGTCAGCACGACCGGGCTCTCACCGCCGAAACTCAGCCCCAGCCGCGACATCTGGATGAACACCTTGTTGGCCGGCTTCAGCCACCACGGCGGCTTGACCGGTTTGCCGCTTCCCATAGGCAGCGACGTTACCGCTGGACCGGCTCGACCCCCTCGGGCTGGGGCTCGGTGGCGCCGACGGCGTCCAGCCTGTCCAGGGCTTCGGCGCCGAGGGTGACATCGGCCGCGCCGAGATTCTCCCGCAGGTGCGCGACCGACCGCGTGCCCGGAATCAGCAGCGCGTTCGGCGCATGGGCCAGCAGCCAGGCCAGGCCGACCTGGGCGCCCGTCACGCCGAGCTCGCCGGCGATCGCGGCCACCACCGGATCGTCGGCGACCTTCGGGAAGCCCGGGAACGACGATCCCAGCGGGAAGTAGGGCACCCACGCGATGCCCTCGGCCGCGCACAGCTGCAGCGTGTCCTCCTGCGAACGGTCGAGCACGCTGTAGGCGTTCTGCACACAGACGATGCCGGCCGGCAACGCCCGCCGCACCACGTCGAGCGGCACGGCGCTGATGCCGATGCCGCCGATCTTGCCCTCGTCGCGCAGCGCGATCATTTCGGCGAGCTGGTCGTCGAGGTCGACGGCCTGGTCGCGCTCGGCGGCCACGCCGGGCCCGAGGTCCATGCGCCGCAGATTGACCACCGGGATGCGCTCGAGGCCGAGCTGGCGCAGGTCGTCTTCGACTGCGGCGCGCAGCTCCGCCGGCTTCTGGGCGGCGGCCAGGGGGATCGGCTGTGCGCCGGTGTATCGCGCGCCGACCTTGCTGACGATGATTAGTTCGTCGGGGTAGGGCGCCAGCGCCGAGCGGATCCGGCGGTTCACCTCGCCCGGGCCGTAGAACGACGCGGTGTCGATGTGGTTGACGCCGAGTTCGACCGCGCGGCGCAAGACGCCGGCGGCGTCCTCGGGTGGGGCCTCGAACAGCTGCATCGCTCCGTAGCCCAGGCGGGCGACGGTCGACCCGCCGATGTCGCCGAGACCGCCGGGTTGGGGTTTGTCCGTCATCGTGCTCCCTCGTGCCACACTGGAGAAGATGCGGAGGGACCTCCGCTTATCTGAGCGTAGGAGAAACGGAGGTTCCTCCGCTTTGGCCGAGATCCGATCCGACGCGCGCCGTAACCGCGAGCGGCTGCTCGAGGCGGCGACGGCGGCGTTCTCGCGCGGCGGGCCGGTGTCGCTCGAGGCGATCGCGCGCGAGGCCGGTGTCGGGATCGGCACGCTCTACCGCCATTTCCCGAACCGGGAGGCGCTGGTCGAGGCCATCTACCGCGCCGAGCTCGCCGAGGTGGCCGCGGCGGCCGAACGGCTGCTCGGGCGGTACCCACCCAAGACCGCGCTGCGCAACTGGATGGACCGTTACGCCGCCTTCGTGACCGCCAAGCGCGGCATGGCCGAGTCGTTGCACGCGATCTTCGACTCCGGTGCCATGCAGCCCAGCCAGACTCGGGACAGCATCGTCGGCGCCGTCGACACGCTGTTGCGGGCCGGCGCCGACGACGGCAGCCTGCGTCCCGACGTGCGGGCCGACGATGTGGTGTCCAGCCTGATCGGCATCTTCCTGGCCAGCGGCTCGGCGGAGCAGACCGGTCGCATGCTCGACCTGCTGGTCGCGGGCATCGCGGTCTAGCCGGGCACTCGCGCTTCTCTGGCCCGATCTCCCCGTCGAACGTGAAACCAACTTCACGCTCGGGGACGAGCGTGAAGGTAGTTTCACGCTCGGCATCGAGGCGGCTGGCGACCTAGCCGACCGCGCGGCCGGCGCCCTCCCAGAACCGCGCCCGCACGGCCTTCTTGTCCGGCTTGCCCAGCGCGGTCACCGGCACCGACTCGACGACGATCACCTGCTTGGGCGATTGCACCGAACCCTTGCGCTCCTTGACCGCCGACTGGATCTCGACGGTCACCTTTGCCACCGAGTCCTCGTCGGAGGGATGGTCGGGTCGCAGCACGATCACCGCGGTGACGGCTTCGCCCCACTTCTCGTCCGGCGTGCCGATCACACACACCTGCGCCACGGCCGGGTGCTCGGCGACGACGTCCTCGACCTCGCGCGGGAACACGTTGAACCCGCCGGTGACGATCATGTCCTTGACCCGGTCGACGATGAACCAGAAGCCGTCCTCGTCCTCGCGGGCCATGTCGCCGGTGTGCAGCCAGCCGTCCTTGAACGTCTTGGCCGTCTCCTCGGGCAGGTTCCAGTAGCCGCCGGAAAGCAGCGGCCCGGACACGCAGATCTCGCCGACCTCGCCCTGTGGCACCGGGTTGCCGTCGGCGTCCAGCAGTGCCGTGCGGGCGAACAGGGTGGGCCGCCCGCACGAGGTGAGCCGCTTCTCGTCGTGGTCCTTCTTGGCCAGATACGAGATCACCATCGGGGCCTCGGACTGCCCGTAGTACTGGGCGAAGATCGGTCCGAAGCGGCGGATCGCCTCGGCCAGCCGCACCGGGTTCATCGCCGAGGCGCCGTAGTAGACGGTCTCCAGCGAGGACAGGTCGCGGGTGTGCGAATCCGGGTGGTCCATCAGCGCGTAGATCATCGACGGCACCAGCATGGTCGCGGTGATCTTCTGCTCCTCGATCACCCGGAGCACCTCTGCGGGATCGAACTTGGTCAGCACCACCAGCTCGCCGCCCTTGATGATCGTCGGCACGAAGAACGCCGCCCCGGCATGCGACAGCGGGGTGCACATCAAAAAGCGTGGGTTCTCCGGCCACTCCCACTCGGCGAGCTGGATCGTGGTCATCGTGGTGATCGACTGCGCGGTGCCCAGCACACCCTTGGGCTTGCCGGTGGTGCCGCCGGTGTAGGCCATGCCGCCGATGTGATCGGGCGGGAGGTCGGCCGCCACCAACGGTTTCGGCGCATACTTGGCGGCCTCGGCCACCAGGTCCACCGCGGAGTCGGCGAGCGCTTCGGGGACCGGGCCGATGGTCAGGACCTGCTTGAGGCCGGGCACCTTCTCCAGCAGGCCCAGCGCCCGCTCGACGAACATCGGGTTGGGGTCGATGATCAGCGACGTCACGCCGGCGTCGCCCAGCACGTAGGCGTGGTCGTCCAGGGAGCCCAGCGGGTGCAGCGCCACGCGCCGGTAACCCTGGGTCTGGCCGGCGCCGATGATCATCAGCACCTCGGGCCGGTTCAGCGACAGCAGCCCGACGGTCGCTCCGGTACCCGCGCCGAGCGCCTCGAACGCCTGGATGTACTGGCTGATGCGCTCGGCGAGCTGTCCACCGGTCAGCGTGGTGTCACCGAGATGCAGCACCGGCTTGTCCTTGTTGCGCTTGAGCGCACCGACTGTCAGGTGTCCGGAATGAATCGGATGGCGTAGCAACTCGTCACTCATGGGCCAAGACTAGAACGTGTTGCAATTCGCGTCAGCCGCCCCCTTGACCCACTAGCATTCCTGCGCATGGTCGCCGCAGATCTCGTCGTCATCGGAACCGTTCTCACCGTCGACGAGTCGCGCCCCACCGCCGAGGCGCTCGCCGTCGCCGACGGGCGCATTGTCGCCGTGGGGAGCCGGTCGGACGTCGATGCATACATCGGTCCCGAGACTCAAACCGTCGACATCGGCGACGGCTGTGTCATGCCGGGATTCGTTGAGGCGCACGGCCATCCGCTGATGGAGGCGCTGGCGCTGTCGGACCGGATCGTCGACATCCGGCCGGTCACGCTGCCCAATGCCGACGACGTCGTCGCCGCGGTGCGACGTGAGGTCGCCGCCAGGGGAGCGGCCGGCGCCTACCTGAACGGCTGGGATCCGCTGCTGCAGCACGGGTTGCCCCGGCCGACGCTGGCCTGGCTCGACGACATCGCGCCGGACGGGCCGCTGATCATCATCCACAATTCCGGGCACAAGGCCTTCTTCAACTCCCACGCGGCCCGGCGCGTCGGCCTCGACCGCGACACCCCGGATCCCAAGGGGGCCCGCTTCGGCCGCGACGCCCACGGCGATCTGGACGGCACCGCCGAGGAGACCGGCGCGGTGTTCCCGCTGCTGGCCGGCGCCATCGCACCGAGCGACTTCCCGGCGATGCTGCGCGCCGAATGCGCCCGGCTCAACCGCGCCGGGCTGACCACCTGCTCGGAGATGGCCTTCGACCCGACGTTCGGGCCGCTGGTCGAGCAGCTGCGCGACGAGTTGACCGTCCGGCTGCGCACGTACGAGATCTCCAACCCGCAGATGCGCACCGACGCCACCCCGGGCCAGGGCGACGACATGCTGCGCCAGGTCGGCATCAAGATCTGGGTGGACGGTTCGCCGTGGGTGGGCAACATCGCCCTGTCCTTCCCGTACCTGGACACCGAGGCCACCCGCACCATCGGGGTGCCGCCCGGCTCCTGCGGCCACGCCAACTACACCCGCGAGCAGCTGGCCGAGATCGTCGGCGCCTACTTCCCGCTGGGCTGGCCGATGGCCTGCCACGTGCAGGGCGACGCCGGTGTGGACCTGATCCTCGACGTCTACGAGGAAGCGCTGCGCCGCCACCCGCGCCCCGACCACCGGCTGCGCCTCGAGCACGTCGGCGCGATCCGCCCCGAACAGCTGCAACGCGCCGCCGACCTCGGGGTCACCTGCAGCATCTTCGTCGACCAGATCCACTACTGGGGCGACATCATCGTCGACGGCCTGTTCGGGCCCGAGCGCGGATCCCATTGGATGCCGGCCGGTTCCGCGGTGGCCACCGGAATGCGCATCTCCCTGCACAACGACCCCCCGGTCACGCCCGAGGAGCCGCTGCGCAACATCAGCGTCGCCGTGACCCGCACGGCGCCCAGCGGCCGGGTGCTGGCACCCGAGGAACGGTTGACCGTCGAGCAGGCGATCCGCGCGCAGACCATCGACGCGGCCTGGCAGTTGTTCGCCGACGACGTGACCGGCTCGCTGGAGGTCGGCAAGTACGCCGACCTGGTGGTGCTGTCCGCCGACCCGCGGACGGTGCCGCCCGAGGAGATCGCCGACCTGCAGGTGCGCGCGACCTATCTGGCGGGCCGCCGGGTCCACGGCGAGTGACGCCGTCCCTGACGGACCTGCTCGACCGCCTGCACGTGGTCGCGCTGCCGATGCGGGTGCGGTTCCGCGGCATCACCACCCGCGAGGTCGCCCTGATCGAGGGACCCGCTGGCTGGGGGGAGTTCGGTGCCTTCCCGGAATACGCGCCGCCCGAGGCCGCGCACTGGCTGGCGTCGGCCATTGAGTCCGCCTACCGCCGCCCGCCGCCGCCGCGGCGCGACCGCATCCCGATCAACGCCACCGTGCCGGCCGTCGAGGCCGCCCGGGTGGACGAGGTGCTGGCCCGGTTCCCGGGGGCCCGCACGGCCAAGGTGAAGGTCGCAGAACCCGGTCAGACGCTGGCCGACGACGTCGCGCGGGTCAACGCCGTGCGTCGACGCGTGCCGACGGTGCGGGTGGACGCCAACGGCGGGTGGAGCGTGGAGCAGGCGGTGCGGGCGGCGGCCGCCCTGACCGCCGACGGCCCGCTGGAATACCTCGAACAGCCGTGCGCGACCGTCGAGGAACTCGCGGAGCTGCGCCGGCGGCCGGACCTGCCGGACGTTCCGATCGCCGCCGACGAAAGCATCCGCAAGGCCGACGACCCGCTGGCCGTGGTCCGCGCCCGCGCCGCCGACATCGCCGTGCTGAAAGTGGCCCCGCTGGGCGGCATTTCGGCCATGCTGGCGATCGCCGCGCAGATCGACATCCCGGTCGTGGTCTCCAGCGCGATCGACTCGGCGGTGGGAATCGCCGCCGGGCTGGCCGCCGCGGCGGCCCTGCCGGAGTTGGACCATGCCTGCGGCCTGGGTACCGGTGGGCTGTTCGTGGAAGACGTGGCCGCCGTCGCCCCGCCCACGGACGGCACCCTGCCGGTCGGCCAGGTCACGCCCGATCCGGCGCGGCTGCGCGCCCTGGCGGCGCCCGCGCAGCGGCGGCAGTGGTGGATCGACCGGGTCAAGGCCTGCCACGCGCTGCTTGTACCGTCGTTGGAGTGATCAACCTGGCTTACGACGACCGCGGCTCGGGCGAGCCCGTGGTCTTCATCAGCGGCCATGGCGGCGCCGGCCGGACCTGGCACCCGTACCAGGTTCCCGCGTTCCTGGCGGCCGGATACCGCGTCATCACGTTCGACAACCGCGGGATCGGCGCCACCGAGAACGCCCAGGGATTCACGACGCAGACCATGGTGGCCGACACCGCGGCGCTGATCGAGGGGCTCGGCGCCGCCCCGGCCCGCGTCGTCGGGATGTCGATGGGTGCGTTCATCGCCCAGGAACTCATGCTCGCCCGGCCCGAGCTCGTCAGCTCGGCGGTGTTGATGGGCACCCGGGGCCGCATGGACAAGACCCGCGAGTTCTTCCGCGACGCCGAGGCCGAACTGGCCGACGCCGGCGTCCAGGTGCCGAGCTCGTACGAGGCGAAAATCCGTCTGCTGGAAAACTTTTCGCATAAAACGCTGAACGACGACGTCGCGGTCGCGGACTGGATCGCGATGTTCTCCATGTGGCCGGTCAAGTCCACCCCGGGGATGCGTTGTCAGCTGGACGTCGCGCCGTACACCAACCGGTTGCCGGCCTACCGCAGCATCGCGACGCCGGTGCTGGTGATCGGCTTCTCCGACGACGTCTTGACGCCGCCCTATCTGGGCCGAGAGGTCGCCGACGCGCTGCCCAACGGCCGCTACCTGCAGATCGCCGACGCCGGCCATCTCGGGTTTTTCGAGCGCCCGGATGCGGTCAACGAGGCGGCGCTGAAGTTCTTCGCCAGCAACTAGTTCTTTCGGGTTGTGACAGGCTGTACTGGTGAACCCCTCGACGACACAGGCCCGCGTCGTCGTCGACGAGCTGATCCGTGGCGGCGTCCGTGACGTGGTGTTGTGCCCCGGGTCGCGAAACGCGCCGCTGGCGTTCGCGCTGGCCGACGCCGACCGGTCCGGGCGGATCCGGCTGCACGTCCGCATCGACGAGCGGACCGCCGGCTACCTGGCCATCGGGCTGGCGATCGCGGCCGGCGCCCCGGTGTGTGTCGCGATGACGTCGGGCACCGCCGTGGCCAACCTCGGCCCGGCCGTCGTGGAAGCCAACTACGCGCGGGTGCCGCTGATCGTGCTGTCGGCCAACCGGCCCTACGAAATGCTGGGCACCGGGGCCAACCAGACCATGGAGCAGCTGGGCTACTTCGGCACCCAGGTCCGCGCGGCCATCAGCCTCGGCCTGGCCGAGGACGCCCCCGAACGGCTGGACGCCCTCAACGCCACCTGGCGATCGGCCACCTGCCGGGTCCTGGCGGCCGCCACGGGATCTCGCACCGCCAACGCCGGCCCCGTGCAGTTCGACATCCCGCTGCGCGAACCGCTGGTGCCCGATCCCGAGCCGCACGGCGCCGCCGTCCCGCAGGGACGGGCCGGCGGGCGGCCGTGGACCTACACGCCGCCGGTCACGTTCGACCAGCCGCTGGACATCGACCTGACGCCCGACACGGTCGTCATCGCCGGCCACGGCGCCGGCGCGCAGCCCAACCTCGCGGAGTTGCCGACCGTCGCCGAGCCGACGGCCCCGGCCCCCGCCAACCCGCTGCACCCGCTGGCCCTGCCGCTGCTGCGCCCCAAACAAGTGATCATGCTCGGCCGCCCTACCTTGCACCGGCCGGTGTCGGCGCTGCTGGCCGACCCGAAGG
Source organism: Mycobacterium europaeum (assembly GCF_034555895.2). Taxonomy (NCBI): domain Bacteria; kingdom Bacillati; phylum Actinomycetota; class Actinomycetes; order Mycobacteriales; family Mycobacteriaceae; genus Mycobacterium; species Mycobacterium europaeum. Next base: position 3,997,131 of record NZ_CP157315.1, on the reverse strand, counting down.
TGCCGGTCTACGCGTTGACCACCGGGCCGCGCTGGCCGGACGTCTCGGGCAACTCGCAGGCCACCGGCACCCGGGCGGTCACCACCGGCACCCCGAATCCGGCCTGGCTGCAGCGCTGCGCGGAGGTCAACAGGCACGCCAACGACGCGGTGCGCGGCCAACTCCGGGCGCACCCGCTCACCACGGGCCTGCACGTCGCGGCGGCCGTGGCCGACGCGCTGCGGCCCGGCGACCAGCTGGTGCTGGGGGCGTCCAATCCGGTCCGCGACGCCGCGCTGGTCGGCCTGGACACCCACGGCATCCGGGTGCGCTCCAACCGCGGGGTCGCCGGCATCGACGGCACCGTCTCCACCGCGATCGGGGCCGCCCTGGCCCACGAGGGGCGCACCGTCGCGCTGATCGGCGACCTGACGTTCGTGCACGACAGCTCCGGGCTGCTGATCGGCCCGACCGAGCCCACACCGCACGGGCTGACCATCGTGGTCTCCAACGACAACGGCGGCGGCATCTTCGAACTGCTCGAGCAGGGCGACCCGCGGTTCTCCGACGTGTCGTCGCGGGTCTTCGGCACACCGCACGACGTCGACGTGGGGGCCCTGTGCCGCGCCTATCACGTCGAGAGCCGGCAGATCGAGGTTGACCAGCTCGGCGCCGCCCTCGACGAGCCCGCGGCCGGCATGCGGGTGCTCGAGGTCAAGGCCGACCGCTCGTCGCTGCGGCAGTTGCACGCCGCGATCAAGGCGGCCCTGTGAGGGCCCGGTGAACTACGCGAAGAGATTGCTGCACATCCTGATTCACGGCCGCAGTGACCGGCCGCCGAGCACGCGCTCCAGGATTGCGTTGCGCTGGGCCCGCGTCGCGGTGCTCATCGTGACGGCCTTGGTCACGCTGCAGTCGGTCCTGCTGGTCGCCGGCGCCTGGCGCAACGACCTTGCGATTCAACACAACATGGGGGTGGCGCAGGCCGAGGTGCTCAGCGCCGGTCCGCGCCGCTCCACCATCGAATTCGTCACACCCGAACGGGTCACGTATCGTCCGGAACTCGGCGTGCTGTACCCGTCGCATCTGGCCACGGGCATGCGCATCTACGTCGAGTACAACAAGAACGACCCCAATCTGGTTCGCGTGCAGCACCGCAACGCGGGGCTGGCGATCATCCCGGCGGGCTCGATCGCGGTGGTGTGCTGGGTGGCGGCGACGCTCCTGCTGATCGGCCTGGCGGTGCTGGACAAGCTGCTGGACCGGCGTGCTGAGACGTCCGACCAGCAGATTTCGCACGACGTATGCCCGTAGGCAACCTTGCCGAAAGTCGGCGCTGACACTGTGGTGTTGTGCGCGTTGCCATCGTCGCCGAATCGTTCCTGCCGGAAGTCAACGGTGTCAGCAACTCGGTGATCCGGGTTCTCGAGCACCTGCGCCGGACGGGTCACGAGGCCCTCGTCATCGCCCCGGACACCCCTCCCGGTGCGGTCCCGGCGGACCGGATTTACGACGGGATCCGCGTGCATCGCGTTCCCTCCCGGATGTTCCCGAAGGTGACCACGTTGCCGCTCGGCGTGCCGATGCCGCGGATGGTGAAGGTGTTGCGCGGATTCGACCCGCACGTCGTGCATTTGGCCTCGCCGGCGTTGTTGGGTTACGGCGGGGTGAAGGCGGCCCGGTGGCTGGGCGTGCCGACGGTCGCCGTGTATCAAACGGACGTACCGGGTTTCGCGGCCAGCTACGGCATCCCGATGACGTCACGCGCCGCGTGGGCCTGGTTCCGCCATCTGCACAGCCTCGCCGACCGCACCCTGGCGCCGTCCAGCGTGACGATGGAATCTCTTGTAGCACATCGTTTCCCGCGGGTCCACCACTGGGCGCGGGGGGTGGACGTGCTGCGGTTCGCCCCGTCGGCGCGTGACGAGGAGCTGCGGCGGCGCTGGTCGCCGCAGGGCAAGCCGATCGTCGGCTTCGTCGGCCGGCTGGCGCCGGAGAAGCACGTCGAGCGGCTGATCCCGCTGGCGGTGCGGGACGGGATACAACTCGTCATCGTCGGTGACGGTGTCGACCGCGCCAAGTTGCAAAAGGCCATGCCCACAGCGGTTTTCACCGGGGCTTTGTACGGTGACGAACTCGCGGCGGCGTATGCCAGCATGGACGTCTTCGTGCATCCCGGCGAGCACGAGACGTTTTGCCAAGTCGTGCAGGAAGCGCTGGCGTCGGGGTTGCCGGTGATCGCCCCCGACGCCGGCGGCCCACGTGACCTCGTCACGCCGTGGCGCACCGGTTTGTTACTGGGCGTCGACGAGTTCGAGTCGAAGTTGCCCGCGGCCGTCGCCCATTTGATCGACGAACGGCAGCGTTACGCACTGGCCGCCCGGCGCAGCGTGCTCGGCCGTAGCTGGCCGGTCATCTGCGACGAGCTGCTCGGCCACTACGAGGCGGTGCTGTCGCCGTTTGCCCGCCGGCGGGCGTTCGCCAAGCGGTACGCGCAGGGCCAGTGAGCTGACGGTCAGCCCTGCGCCAGTTCGGCGACGGGCTGCCATTCCTCCCAGCTGCGCAACCGGCTCTCGTAGTCGGCCTTCGCCGTTTCCAGCGGCGACGTACCGAAAAACGCTCGCAGCGGTGGCTTTTCGGCGTCGACCACCTTCAGCAGCGCTGCGGCGGACGCCTCCGGGTTGCCCGGGCTGGCCCAGCGCTTGCTGCGCTCGGCCTGCACGGCCGCGCGCACGTCGTCGTACGCCGGCAGCGGATCGGCGTGCCTGGCCGAGTCGCCGGCCCAGTCGGTGTCGAAGCCGCCCGGCTCGATCAGCGTGACGTGCACCCCGAACGGGGCGACCTCCTGGGCCAGCGCCTGCGAAAAGCCTTCCAGCGCCCACTTGGACGCGTGGTACATGCCGACCAAGGGGAACGCGGTGATGCCCCCGATCGAGGACACCTGGACGATGTGCCCGCTGCCCTGCCCGCGCAGGTACGGCAGCGCGGCCTGGGTGATCCACAGCGCCCCAAAGACGTTCGTCTCGATCTGATCGCGGGCGTCCCGTTCGGAGAGTTCCTCGATGAACCCGAACTGCCCGTAGCCGGCGTTGTTGACGACGATGTCCAGGTGGCCGAAGTGGTCGTGGGCGCGCTTGACCGCGGCGAAATCGGCGTCTCGGTCCGTGACGTCCAACTCGATCGGCAGCAGCGCGTCGTAGCGCTCGGCCAGGTCGTCGAGTGACGCCGTGTTGCGCGCCGTCGCGGCCACCTTGTCGCCGCGTTCCAGCGCCGCGATCGTCCATGCCCGCCCGAAACCGCGCGATGTACCGGTGATGAACCACACTTTTTCAGTCACGCAGTGTTGCAACGCCGATGTCGCCGTCTAATTCCCGAGAGGTAGCGTCTCTGTCATGAGTCGCGCGGCCTTGGACAAGAATCCCCGGGACGTAGCGTCGATGTTCGACGGCGTCGCCCGCCGCTATGACGTGACCAACACCGTGCTGTCGCTGGGGCAGGACCGGTACTGGCGCAAGGCCACCCGGTCGGCGCTGGCGATCGGGCCGGGCCAGAGGGTGTTGGACCTGGCCGCGGGCACCGCGGTGTCCACCGTCGAGCTGCAGAAGTCGGGGGCCTGGTGTGCGGCGGCCGATTTCTCGGTCGGCATGCTCGCGGCGGGCGCGGCACGCCACGTGCCGAAAGTCGCCGCCGATGCCACCCGGCTGCCGTTCGGCGATGACGTATTCGACGCTGTCACAATCAGTTTCGGGTTGCGCAACGTCGTCGATCCGCAGGCGGGGCTGCGCGAGATGCTGCGGGTCACGCGGCCGGGCGGCCGATTGGTGGTGTGCGAATTCTCCACGCCCACCAACGCGCTGTTCGCCACCGTCTACAAGGAGTACCTGATGCGGGCGTTGCCCCGGGTGGCGCGCGCGGTGTCGAGCAATCCCGACGCCTACGTCTACCTCGCCGAGTCGATCAGGGCATGGCCCGACCAGGCCGGCCTGGCGCGCGAGATATCCCGGGCCGGTTGGGCCGCGGTGCGGTGGCGCAACCTGACCGGCGGGATCGTTGCCTTACACGCGGGCTACAAGACCCTGCGTTGAGAAGGACCTAGTGGGTGCCGGCGCGCTGCACGAAGCCGATCTGGTCCGGGCAGTAGTGGTCCACCGCGGCGCCGAGGAACTGGAACGCCTGGCCCTGGGTGGTGCCCCGGGGCAGGTTGCGCTGGATGAAATTGGCCGACTTGTACGGGTCGCCGTCCACGCCGCGGCCGATCCGGTCGCAGGTGATCTTGCCCAGCCACGCCAACTGGTCCTGCGGCTGATAGATGCCGAAGCCGTTGACGGTGTTCTTGAACGGCGCGTCGTAGTCGTTGGATGGCGGCGGCGAGGCCAGCGCGGGCGCGGCCAGCGCGATGGCGGCGGCGGCCAGGCCGCCGATAGTAGCCAGCTTCGTTCCCTTCATTAGCCGGACTATACACCGCACGCCTGAACCGTGCGGAAAATTGCCGACGGCCGCTGTCCGCCCGGCCCGCCGTTCGCGCAGGTCAACGGCCTTCAGCTGAACGGCGCCCGGCGATCGATCAGCCGGGACAGCCGTCCGGCGCCCCGCCAGGCCCGCGCCACCCAGTCGGCGTCGTCGTCGGTGACCAGGTTGGCCATCACCCGCACCGCGATCGTCATCAACCTCGGGGACCGCATCGCGATCGGCCCGGTCGCGGGCAGAAACCGCTGGAACGTCAGCAACAGGGCCAGCCGGCGCGCCACCGAGAACCCCCGGCCGTAGTGCTCCTGCAGCAGCGACGGCCACACCTGCGACAGGTCTTGAGACAGGCCACGGCAGCCCAACAGCTCGGCGGCCAGCCGCCCCGTCTCCATGCCGTAGTCGATGCCCTCGCCGTTCAGGGGATTGACGCAGGCGGCGGCGTCGCCGATCAGCATCCAATTGGGTCCGGCCACCCCGGACACGGCGCCACCCATCGGCAGCAGCGCCGACGACACGGCCCGCGGCGGGCCCTCGAAGCCCCACTCGTCGCGGCGCAGGTCGGTGTAGTACTCGATCAACGGTCGCAGCGCCAGGTCGGCCGGCCGTTTGGACGTCGACAACGCCCCGACGCCGATGTTCACCTCGCCGTTGCCCAACGGGAAGATCCAGCCGTAGCCGGGCAGCACCTTGTCCTTGGAGCCGTCGGGTCCGCGCAGCTCGAGATGGGACGTCAGCCATGGGTCGTCGGCGCGCGCGGTGGCCAGGTATCCGCGGGCGGCGACGCCGTACACGGTCTCCTGATGCCAACGCCGGCCCAGCTTGCGGCCCAGCGAAGACCGCGCCCCGTCGGCCACGATCAACCGCCCGCAGCCCACCTCCGTGCCGTCCGCCAACGTCAGCGAGACCACACGCCTCGACGAGTCATGATGAACCGCAACGGCTTTCGTTCCCAACATCATTCGCGCGCCGGAATCCTCGGCGACCTTGCGGATGCGGTCGTCCAACTCGAGTCGGGCCACCGCGCTGCCGGTCGACGGGAATGACGGCCCCGGCCAGCCGACTTCCACCTCGCCCCCGAACCCGCTCATCCGCAGGCCCCGGTGGCGGATGCGGGTGTCCAGCCAGTCGCCCAGCCCGAGGCGTTCGCACTCCGCGACCGCGCGCGGGGTCAGCCCGTCGCCGCAAGCCTTGTCCCGGGGAAAGCTGGCGGAGTCGATGACCAGCACGTCGGTGCCCGCGCGCGCGGCCCAGGCGGCGGCCGCGGAACCGGCCGGTCCGGCGCCGACGACCACCAGGTCGGCTCGGGTCTTCATGTCCACCAGTATGTTGGTCGCGTGAGGACTCCGGCGACGGTGGTGGCGGGCGTGGACTTCGGCGACGCCGCGTTCGCGGCGACCGTGCGCGACGGCGTCGGGCGCATCGAGCAGCTGATGGACACCGAGCTGCGCAGCGCCGACGAGGTGATGACCGAGTCGCTGACGCACCTGTTCAAGGCCGGCGGCAAGCGATTCCGGCCCTTGTTCACGGTGCTGTCCGCCCAGATCGGGCCGAACCCCGACGCGCACGATGTGACCATCGCCGGCGCGGTCATCGAGATGGTGCACCTGGCCACGCTCTACCACGACGACGTGATGGACGAGGCGGAGGTGCGCCGCGGGGCGCCCACCGCGAACGTCCGCTGGGGGAACAACGTCGCGATCCTGGCCGGCGACTACCTGTTCGCCACGGCGTCGCGGCTGGTCTCGCTGCTGGGGCCGGAGGCGGTCCGGCTGATCGCCGAGACGTTCGCCCAGCTGGTGACGGGCCAGATGCGCGAGACGCGTGGCCTGACGGGCGCCGCCGAGGGGGCGGACCCCGTCGAGCACTACCTGAAGGTGGTGTACGAGAAGACCGCCTGCCTGATCGCCGCGGCGGGCCGGTTCGGCGCCATGTTCTCGGGCGCCGATGCCGAGCAGGTCGAGCGGCTGAGCCGTCTCGGCGGCATCGTGGGCACCGCCTTCCAGATCTCCGACGACATCATCGACATCGACAGCGACTCGCACGAGTCGGGCAAGCTGCCCGGCACGGACCTGCGCGAAGGGGTACAGACCCTGCCGATGCTCTACGCCCTGCGCGAACCGGGGCCCGACGCGGCGCGGCTGGCCGAGCTGCTGGCGGGTCCCATCGACGACGACGACGCGGTGGCCGAGGCGCTCGCGCTGCTGCGGGCGTCGGCCGGCATGGCGAGGGCCAAGCAGACGCTGGCGGAATATGCGGGCCAGGCGCGCGACGAGCTGGACCTTTTGCCCGACGTGGCCGGCCGGCGCGCACTGCAGACGCTGGTCGACTACACCATCAGCCGACACGGCTGACGCGTCGCGGAACCGTGGGGCCCGCCTCGGGCGTTGAATGGGATGTACTGAGCGGAACTCGTGTCGTAGGAGGACACCGATGACCTGGCATCCCCATGCCAACAGGCTGAAGACCTTCGCCCTGTTGGTCGGTATGTCCGCGTTGATCGTGTTTGTCGGATCGCTGTTCGGCAGGACGGCCATGTTCCTGGCGGTGCTGTTCGCCGTCGGGATGAACATCTACACGTACTACAACAGCGACAAGCTCGCGCTGCGGGCCATGCACGCACAACCGGTGTCCGAACTGCAGGCGCCGGTGATGTACCGGATCGTGCGCGAGCTGGCCACCGCCGCGCACCAGCCGATGCCCCGGCTCTACATCAGCGACACCAACGCCCCGAACGCCTTCGCGACCGGCCGCAACCCGCGCAACGCCGCCGTCTGCTGCACCACGGGCATCCTGGGCATCCTCGACGAGCGTGAGCTGCGCGCGGTGCTCGGGCACGAGCTCTCCCACGTCTACAACCGCGACATCCTGATTTCCTGCGTCGCCGGCGCGATGGCGTCGATCATCACCGCCCTGGCCAACATGGCCATGTGGGCCGGCATGTTCGGCGGTAACCGGGACGGCGAGAATCCCTTTGCGCTGCTGCTGGTTTCGCTGCTGGGGCCGATCGCCGCGACCGTGGTGCGGTTGGCGGTGTCGCGGTCTCGGGAGTATCAGGCGGACGAATCGGGCGCGGTGCTGACCGGCGACCCGTTGGCCCTGGCCTCGGCGCTGCGCAAGATCTCCGGCGGGGTGCAGATGGCCCCGCTGCCGCCGGAGCCGCAGCTGGCCAGCCAGGCGCACCTGATGATCGCCAACCCATTCCGCGCGGGCGAGCGGATCGGGTCGCTCTTCTCGACGCACCCGCCGATCGAGGACCGCATCCGCCGGCTGGAGGCGATGGCGCGGGGTTAGCGCTCTCCCTAAGGATGCTTGCGTCGCCGATTTTGATATCGCCCGCGCTATCAAGTTCGAAGTGAGCCGCATGGTCTGGAGACCCGGGCCCGCCGGAGCACGGCCCCCGGGCATCCAACACTCGTCGCCCCCCGCCCCCGCCCCCGCTGGGGATGAGTGACTCCCGGATTTGATATCGCCCGTGCTATCAAATCCCGCGTGAACCGCTACACCTACCGCGCGCAGTGGCTGCCCGACTACAACGAATACCTGGGCGTGTGTATCGAATTGCCCTATATGAGGCGCGAAGCGCCCACGGCGCCTCAGGCCGTCGCCGCCATCGAGCAGGCCGTCAAGGAGCACGTGGAAGCCCTGTGAGCAACCGGAGAGCTGCCGCCAGAATCGCTCTCCGAACGCCGCTACAGCGGGAAGTTTCTCGTCAGAACCTCGCCGCAACTGCATGCCCGCCTCGCGCTGGAAGCCATCGAGCAGGGCGTGCCGATGAACCAGTGGATAGTCCAGAAGCTCAGCGGCCGGGCGCCGAGCGAAACCTTCGGCCTCTCGGGCTATGACTAGCTCGGCGCCCAATCAGGCGGCCGCCTCGGGCCTTTCGGGTTCGATCAGCTCGCCCGGATCCTGGCGAGCGGCGTGGCCGGTCTCCAGCCTGCCCAGGATTCGGACCGTGCCGCCGTTGGCCTCGTGCTGGTGCTGCCAGTCGCTGACCGCCTGATGCGCCGCGTGATCCAGGTAGTGCACCGAAACCTCCACGGTGACAACGCTTCCGTTCGGGATCGACGCCAGCACCCGCGTCAGCCGCGGGAGCGCCAGGAACGTGCACGCCGCACCCTCGATCACCACCTGCCACTCGTCGCCGACCGGCTTGGCCTCGACCCGGGCACGGATCACCCGCCAACCGGTCAACGCGATGGCCAGCGCCAGGCCGATCATCACGCCGTGCAACAGGTTGAGAAAGACGACGCTGACGGCGGTCACGACGTACACCGCGAGATCGCCGTGCTTCATTGCGGTTTCGATGTGGGCCGGCTTGAGCAGCTGAATGCCGATGACGATGAGCAGCCCCGCGAGTGCGGCGGTGGGGATCTCTTCGACCAGCGCCGCGAATGGAATGGTGAACAGCAGGATCCACACGCCGTGCAGCAGGGCCGAGGCCCGCGTTTTTGCGCCCGCGTTGACATTGGTCGAGCTGCGGACGATCACGCCGGTGACCGGCAATCCGCCGACGGCACCCGAGACCATGTTGGCGGCGCCCTGTCCCACCAACTCCCGGTTGAAGTCGGTGCGCGGCCCGTGGTGCATCCTGTCGACCGAGACGGCCGACAGCAGGCTCTCCACGCTGGCGATGAGCGCGACGGTGATTACTCCGATCGCGATCGCGCCCCAGTTGCCGTGCGGGAGGTCGGGCAGCTGCAGCGCGTCCAGCGGCGAGCCCTCGAGGTCGATCCGGCGCACCTCGAACGGGAAGACGACCGACACCAGCGTCACGGTCACGATCGCGACCAACGGGCCCGGAATGCGGCGCACCGTGGCCGGAACCCACCGCCACGCGACGAGGATGACGATCACCAGGGCGCCGAGGACGACGCCGGGGCGGTGCGCGCCGATGATCTGGCCCGGCAGCCCGATCAGGTTGTGCCACGCCGTGCTCTTGGATTTTCCGCCCAGCAACACATGGGCTTGCTGGAGCGCGATCGTGATGCCGATGCCGGCCAGCATGGCGTGCACGACCACCGGTGAGATCGCCAGAACCGCCCGTGCGACGCGGCTGAGTCCCAGTAACACCTGCAGCCCGCCCGCGGCTACGGTGACCAAACATGTTACGCCCCAACCGAAATCGGAGACCAGGTCGGCGACGACGACGGTCAGCCCGGCCGCCGGGCCGCTGACCTGCAGCGGTGACCCGCCGAGGGCGCCCACCACGATGCCCCCGACGATCGCGGCGATCAGCCCGGCGAGCACCGGGGCGTTGGAGGCGATCGCTATCCCCAATGACAACGGGAGTGCAACCAGGAAAACGACGAGCGAGGAAGGCAGGTCATGTCGGATGATCGACCGCACCCGGTCCTTGCCCCCGTGCGCGCCGTGGTCTTGAGGTTGATTGCCGAGCTGTTCGATGTCCTGCATCGGTCTCGTCCCTCGTTAGGAGTTAGCGGGGGAGGTTCCGATACCCGCCCGTGCGGCGCTGTATTACGTCGACGTAACACCTTGGCGCACAGCAAGTTACGACCCGGCCGGGCCCATGGGTCCGCGGCCGGGAACCTCTGGCTGCCCGATCGACCGTATTTTGCTGGCAAACGCCGGGTCAAGCCGATGGGACAAGCCCATATGGAATCCAAAGATTTAAATTCCGCGCCGCCGAACGGCCAGCTCAGAAGCCCGAACCGTACACCTCGTGGCCGGGCACCTCGGCGATCAGGCCGCGATAGGCCTCTTCGACGGTCGAACCGTGGTTGATCACCGCATCGACTTCGCGGGCGATCGGCATGCTCAGCCCGAACTCGTTGGCGAACTCCATGATCACGCTGGCGGCCTTGACCCCCTCGGCGACCTGGTTCATCGAGGCGATGATCTCGTCGATCGGCTTGCCGGCGCCCAGTTGCTCACCCACGTGCCGGTTGCGGCTGCGCTGGCTGGTGCACGTCACGATGAGGTCGCCCAGGCCGGCCAGGCCGGGGAAGGTGTCGGGATTGCCGCCCATGGCCACGCCGAGCTTGGTCATTTCGCGCAGCGCGCGGGCGATCACCAGCGCCCGGGTGTTCTCCCCGATGCCCAGCGAGTAGCCCATCCCCACCGAGATGGCGTAGACGTTCTTAAGCGCCCCGGACATCTCCACGCCGACGACGTCGTCGGTGGTGTACACCCGGAAACGCCGGGTGCGGAACAGCCCGGACAGCCGGGTCGCCAGATGCTGGTCGGGCATGGCCAGCACCGCCGCCGCGGCGTAGCCCTCGCCGACCTCGCGCGCGATGTTCGGCCCCGCCAGGATTCCCGCCGGATGACCCGGCAGCAGCTCCTCGACGATCTGCGACATCCGCATGTTGGTGCCCTGCTCGAGGCCCTTGACCAGAGACACCACCGGCACCCAGGGCCGCAGCTCTTTGGCCAGCTCGGTCAGCACACCCCGGAACCCGTGGGAGGGAACGCCCATCACCACGACGTCGGCGCAGCTGGCCGCCTCGGCGAAGTCGGTGGTGGCGCGCAGGGTATCGCTGAGCACCGCATCGTTGCCGAGGTAGCGGCTGTTGCGGTGGTTCTCGTTGATGTCCTTGGCGGTCTCCTCCGAGCGCACCCATTGCAGCGTCGGTCCGCGGCGCGCACAGATGGAGGCCACCGTGGTTCCCCAGGAGCCGCCACCGAGAACAACGACGTTGGGTTCGCGCGTCTGCACTGCCATGGCGATCAGCGTATTGCCGACACCTCAGATTTAGTAGCAGTTCACGAACCAATGACCCGGCACCCGGGGACTTCGGTCCCTAGTCCCGTGGCGCGGCGCGCCGGATCGTCAACGTCAAGAACCCGCGAAGGGAGAAATCATGTCCCGCCGAGCCGGCCTCTTGACCAGGAGGCGCCCGCCGAGCCGCAGCTTGGCGTTGCTGTCTGCTACCGCCCTCTCGCTGCTTGGGTCGCCAGGCATCGCATCCGCCGATGGCGGCCGTCCGCAGACCAACCCGGAGGAAAGGGCGGCGGCCATGATACGGCCCGCCGTCATGTACTTCACTGCCGAAGCCGCCGGGTGGGTCCGGCTGCCCACCGGCAAGATACTGCCGCACTACAGCGAACCCAACACCAACCGGGCCTTCGACGCCGCCTGGGGCTGCACGGCCTTCGTCGTGAATCCCGACGGCTGGGTGGCGACCGCCGGCCACTGCGTCGACCCGGAGGAGGCCAAGAACGCGATCCTGCGACATGCCGCCACGGACTACATCGCCGAATTCCCGGACTCGCCCGAGGCGGCGGACCCTGAGCAAGCGGTGGACTGGCTGCGTGCGAACGCGCACGTTGAAGGAACCACCGCCGACCGCGGCCCCGAGATCAGCATCACGCTGCTCTACGGCAGCGGTACGAAGGTCGCCGGCAAGATGCCCGCGAACGTCGTCGACTTCAAGCCGCTCGACAAGGGCGATGTCGCCCTGCTGAAGGTGGAGAAGCACAACCTGCCGTCGTCCGAGCTGGCCACCGACGCCGACGTCAACATCGGCACCTCGGTTCTCGCCGTGGGTTTCCCGGGGAGCACCGAGCGTGTCACCGATCCCTCCCTGGACCCGACGAACAAGAGCGGCAAGGTCAGCAAAAAGTCCTCCGTGGGAACCATCCCGGAGTATGAGATCGATGCAGCGGTATCCCCGGGGATGAGCGGCGGGCCGACCATCGAGCTCAACGGCAAAGTGATCGGGCTGAACAGCTTCGGCCCCACCGGCGAACCGCAGGCGTTCAACTTCATCGCACCCGCGGACGGCCTGGCCGCGATCCTGGCAGGCAAGGGCGTCAAGGCGACGCTCGGACCGGCCGACGTGTCCTACCGCAAAGGACTCGACGCGTACTACGCGGGTCACTACACCGACGCGATCAAGGATTTCGACCAGGCCCTCTCGATGTCACCCGATTATCCCGGCGTGGCCGATCTGAAGACCAACGCGGTCAATCTGCGGGCCAAGTACGGTGATGTGTCGGTGCCCGGAACCTCGAAATCGCGGTGGTACCTCTTGGGTGGCATTGCGCTGCTGCTCGCCGTGGGCGGCGGTGTCGTCCTCGTTGCGCTGACACGCCGTCGGCGTCGACCCGCTCCAGCCGGGGTCCCGGGGTTCCAGCCGTTCCCGGGCGGGCCGGTCCCGGTGGGCGGGCCGCAAGCCGGAACCCTCCCTCCGCAGGCCGCGCCACCGGTTGCCCCGGCGCCCACGCCGGAAACGCCCGGCACCGTCCAGCCCGGGGGCATAGCCGTCGCGCAACCGTCGACTTCAACCGAACCCCACTTCTGCGCGAGCTGTGGAGCCGAGCACCATCCCGCCGAGAAGTTCTGCCCGAACTGCGGGAAGCAGATCTCTGCCGGGTGATCCGGCGCGTGCCGGTCCGGCTCAGCCCGCCAATGCCGCCCAGTCGGCGACGCGCCCGAACACCATCGCCTCCTCGATGCGGTCGAAGCGGTAATCGATGGCGTCCGCCAGGTAGTTCTGCCGCACGTTCCACGGCCGCCTGGTGCCCGATTTCGGCAGCGCGTGCACCGACCGCAGCACGTAGCCGGCGTTGATGTCCCAGGACGGCTTCTCGGTCATCGGCTCGTTGCCGCGATGCGGGTAGGCGTGCGTGTAGCCGTGAGCGGCCATGTGCGCCAGCAGTTTTGCCGTGGCCCGGGCGGTGATGTCGGCGCGCAGCGTCCACGAAGCGTTGGTGTAGCCGACGCACCAGAACAGGTTGGGCACGTCTTCGAGCATGTGCGCCTTGTAGACGAAGCGGTCGTTGGTCTTGACCTCGGTGCCGTCCAGGCTGATCGCGGTCCCGCCCAGGGCCTGCAGCTGCAGGCCGGTCGCGGTGACGATGATGTCGGCGTCGAGGTGCCCGCCCGATTTCAGCGCGATGCCCGTCGCGTCGAAGTGGTCGATGTGGTCGGTGACCACGTCGGCGCGGCCCTCGGTGATGGCGTTGTACAGGTCGGCGTCGGGGATCAGGCACATCCGCTGGTCCCACGGGTTGTACCGCGGCTTGAAGTGGGTGTCGACGTCATAGCCGGGGGGCAGGCTGCTGATCGCCTTGCGCCGCAGCAGCCACCGCACCAGCCCCGGCGCCTTGCGCGACAGGGCGAAGAACACCGCCTCGGTGAGCGCGCTGTACATCCGGACGACGAGGTGAGCCGGCTTACGGGGCAGCACTTTCCGCGCGACCGCGGCGACCGTGCCGTATTTCGACGCCGAGATGAGGTAGGTGGGGGAGCGTTGCAGCATGGTCACCTTGGCGGCCCGGTCCGACAGCGAGGGCAGCAGCGTGACCGCGGTGGCCCCGCTGCCGATCACCACGATCTTCTTGCCGGTGTAGTCCAGGTCCTCCGGCCAGTGCTGCGGGTGGACCACCGTGCCGCCGAACGTTTCGATGCCGGGGAATTCGGGGGTGTAGCCCTCGTCGTAGTTGTAGTAGCCGCTGCCGAAGAACAGGAACCGGGCGCGGTAAAGCTTGGGCGCCCCGTCCTGCTCGACGGTGACCGTCCAGGTGTCGGTGGACGAATCCCAGTCGGCCGAGCGGACGTAGGCGTTGAACCGGATGTGGCTGTCGATGCCGTACTTGCGCGCCGTGGCGACCAGATACTCGCGGATGTGGACACCGTCGGCCACGCCCTCCCTGCGCGTCCACGGCTCGAACGGGAAGGACAGCGTGAAGATGCTGCTGTCCGAGCGCACGCCCGGGTAGCGGAACAGGTCCCACGTGCCCCCGATCTGCGCGCGCCGCTCCAGGATGGTGTAGGTCAGCTGTGGGTTGCGCTCGCTGATCCGGTAGGCCGCATCGATGCCGGAGATGCCGGCGCCGACGATGATGACGTCGGAGTAGTCGGCCTCGGTCGGTGTCGCGTCGCCGGCTTCCTGGGGAGTCACGGTCATCGTGAACCTCGCTCACATTGTGGGGCTGGTCACTAGATTAGGCACCCACCGGTTGGCCGGGCCAGTAATGGTCACACCGAGCGTTCGCCGGGTCCGCTACCGGTAGTTGACGAACTGCAGCGCGACGTCCAGGTCGGCCTGCTTGAGCATCGAGATGACGGCCTGCAGGTCGTCGCGCTTCTTGCTGGTCACGCGGATCTCGTCGCCCTGGATCTGCGTCTTGACGCCCTTGGGCCCCTCGTCGCGGATCAGCTTGGTGATCTTCTTGGCGTGCTCGCTGTCGATGCCCTGCTTGAGGGTGCCGCTGACCTTGTAGGTCTTGCCGGACGCCTGCGGCTCGCCGGCGTCGAAGGCCTTCATCGAGATGTCGCGGCGGATCAGCTTCTCCTTGAAGACGTCGACGGCGGCCTTGACGCGTTCCTCGGTGGACGACGTCAGCTCGATAGCCTCCTCGCCCTTCCACGCAATCGTGGTGTCCGTGCCGCGAAAGTCGAAGCGGGTGGCCAGCTCCTTGGCGGCCTGGTTGAGTGCGTTGTCGACCTCTTGGCGCTCGACTTTGCTGACAATGTCGAACGATGAGTCCGCCATGCGATCCGTCCCTTCATCCCGTGATGGCCGTTTGTGCTTTGTCTACCCCCTCGTTGTAACCTGTCTGGCGGCAGGTTGCCCGAGCGGCCAATGGGAGCGGACTGTAAATCCGTCGCGAAAGCTTCACAGGTTCGAATCCTGTACCTGCCACCACCGTCGATACCCAGGTTCTTGATTTGCGACTTGTGGACGACTACTGGGCCGACGTTACTGGTGGGCTGAGCAGATGCGTCGACGTGTCGGCGTTAGATGTCGCGAACCGGATCGTCACCGAGTCTGAGTTCGCCGTGAACGCTCTTGATCCCTACCAGGCCGCCTTGACTTCTTGGGACATCTTCAAGCCGTATGTCTTTTTTGAGGTTGCGGCGCAGGTTAACTCGCAGGTGTCACTTCTCCGTGCAGCAGACCCCTTCTTCACTGAGGTCTCAGGCCCGGCGAGGCTGAGCTGCCGTAGCGGGCGATGAATCCGACATGGCGGTCCTAGTGCCGGGGATCACCGTTAAATATCCTGACGTCAGGCGAGTATGTTCCTGCCTCCTGCGTTCGGTTGGCGTTGAACATGGCTGCCGAATATGCGTAGTCGATCCGACCGGTATCGGGTGGCCGAACATGAACGGAGTCATCGGATGAATGTCGACGACAGCTCGCGACCGGCGGCCGGTGGTCCGTTATCCGATGGCGAGCGGGCGGATCTGGTCCTGATGCGCGAGGAGGAACGGCTGGCGCGCGATTTGTACCGGCGGTTCCACCAGGCGTGGGGCGTGCCGATCTTCGACAACATTGCCGCCAGCGAGCAGCGTCATTACGACGCGATCGGGCGACTGCTCGAGCGCTACGACGTGCCCGATCCGTCGGTAGGCCAGCCGCCCGGGACCTACGCCGACACTGAACTGCAGGGCGCCTACGACGCCTGGCTCGCCCGGGGACTGTCCTCGGTCGAAGGGGCGTACGCGGCCGGAGTCGAACTCGAAACCGGTGACATAGCCGACCTGTCTGCGGCCGTGCAAGGCAGTGACCAGGCAGCCATCCATAGGGTGTATGAGAACTTGCGGGCCGCTTCCGAGAACCACCTGCGGGCGTTCGAAGCCGCGGTCTCAGGGCGGCCGATAGGCGGCGGTCGAGGGTGGCGCCGGCGCGGTGGGGATGGTTGCGGCGGTGGGCGCGCACGCCGCGATAGTTGAGGCGGGTGGGCGCCGGCGTTCGGCGTCACTTGGCGCGGATGGCGTTCTCCACGTCGGTCTCGCTGATCTGTTTGGTGCAAAAGAACCAGTCCTCGCACTCGAGGCCTTCTTCGGCGCCGGCCATGCGGTCGGCTGCCACACCGCAGGACTCCGCCGGCGGAACGATGACCGGGTCGCCGGGTCGCCAGTCGGCCGGGGTGGCGACCCCGAAGGCGTCGGCGGTCTGCAGTGCCTTGATCAAGCGCAGCAGCTCATCGAAATTGCGGCCGGTGCTCAGCGGGTAGTAGATGATCGTGCGGATGACGCCCGCCGGGTCGATGACGAAGACCGCCCGCACGGCCTTGGTGGAGGCCTCGCCGGGCATGATCATGCCGTACTTCTGAGCGACCTCCATGGTGACGTCCTCGATCAGCGGGAAGGTCACCTCGACACCGCTCATGCCGTTGAAGGTGATCTTCTCCTTGATGGTGCGCAGCCAGGCGATGTGGCTGTAGAGACCGTCCACCGACAGCCCCACCAGTTCGGTGTTGTAGTCCCGGAACTGCTGCTGCATCCAGGCGAAGGTGATGAATTCGCTGGTGCACACCGGGGTGAAGTCGGCGGGGTGTGAGAAGAAAATGGCCCACTTCCCTTTGTAATCGGCGGGGAAGTTGATCGGGCCTTGCGTGGTGTCCGCGGTGAATTCGGGGGCGGGATCGCCGATCCTGGGCATCGCAAACACGATCTGGGCGGGCGAATCGATTTCCGTCATAGCGCTTACTGTGCGTCAGTCGATCGCCGGAGTCCACCGCTTGGATGTCGGCGGCGGTTTTCCAGCCGAACGGTTTGGGGTCTGCGCACCGGTGATCGGCGAAGTCGTACCACTCGGCCGGCCCGAAGCGTTGGGGTCCGAGTGTGAAAAGTGTGGGGCGGTGCTGGTTTACGGGAAACCCTGCCTCGGCCCCGCCGCTGCCCTACCTCTTTGCGGTCCATGCAGGGACGACGAAAGAGCTGAGCTACCGGTACCGGGCGCACGGCAACGTGAGCAGAAACGCTGCAGCGCTCACGAGAACGATCAGCGGCCCGGCCGGGAATCGCGTGACCTGGAATAGGGCGATGCCGAGCATCGCTGATGCGACACCGATCGTGGTCGCGCCGAGGGTGTACTGTCGCAGGTCCTTACCGACGTTTCGCGCGGCGGCAGGGGGAATCGCCACAAGCGCTGCGGTCAATAGCCCGCCCACCATCTTCACCCCGAGCGCCACTATGACTGCGATTAAGAACAGGTAGAGCAGGTTGTACCGCTTGACGTCGACCCCCTCGGCAGCGGCGAGTTCTTCCGAGATATTTCCCAGCACCAGTTTTGGGTAGGCGCGATTGACGGCGACCATGACGGCGAGCGACGCGGTGACGGATAGTGCGGTGCCGCCCAGGCTGGCCTTGGAGATGTCTCCTACCAGGGCGGCCTCGGCTTGATCGATCGGCAGAAATAGGAAGGCGACCGCTACGCCGGAGGCGAACACGAGGGCGGTCAGCGCTTCCATTGGCAGCTTCGTTCGCATTTCGAGCAGCCAGATCAAGATCACCCCGAGGATGACAAAGGGGAACGCCCCGAGGGCGACGTCGAAACCCCAAAGTAGCGCCAGGGCGATTCCCGGCAGGGTCAGATGGCCGAGCGGCCCGGCCACCAGCGCCATCCTGCGGCTGAGCATCAGGGAGCCGAGATAGGCGGCGGCGCCGCCGATGAACGCCCCCGAGATCACGCTGAGAAGCAAGGTGGGCATCGGCCGCTACTCGTGCTTGTGCTCGTAGAACTTCACCTCAGCCCCGTAGAGGCGCTGCAGGTTTTCGGGTGTGAGCGTCGAGATGGGCGGGCCTTGGCAGATCGGTTGTCTGTTCACACACAGCACGGTCGAGGAGAGGCGGTGCACCACCGCTAAGTCGTGGGTGACGATCAGCATCGTGAGGTTGCGTTCCTGATGCAGTCGCGTGAGCAGGGCATAGACCGTCTCCTCCCCGGTGATGTCGACTCCGGTTGTGGGCTCGTCGAACAACAGGACGTGAGGATCCCCCGCAAGAGCCCACGCGATGAGGACCCGCTGAAATTGTCCGGACGACAGGTCACCGATCCGCTTGTTGGCAAGCTCGCCGGCGAGTCCGACGGTGCGCAGCATTGCGTCGACGTCTCCTCGTGGATTTGCCTTGAGCGCGAAGAAGTCCGCGACCGACAACGGGATGTCTTTGATGTAGGGCAGCCGTTGTGGGACATAGCCGATGCGGGTGCCCTTCTTCCACGTCACCGAACCCTCGTAGGGCACGGTGCCGAGAAGCGCGCGCAGCAGAACCGTCTTGCCCGCGCCGTTCGGGCCCAGGATGGTCAGAACCTCGCCGCGCCGCACAACGAACGACAGGTTCGCCAGGACCGCCTGCCCTTCGAGGGTCACCTTCAGGTCGCAGACCTTCAGGACTGGTTCGCCATCATCCGACATCGGCGCGACCAAGGTAGGGCTTGACGAAAAGGTCTGGCCCAGATGCAGGCGAGCGGCCGCGCGGCAAGGACTGCGGAGCCGAGATCGTGTTCACGAAGCGCAGGGCCGGACTTACTTCTCCTGCGCCACTTGCGTCATCTGCTTGTCGCAGCAGATCTCCGCATGCTCCATCTCGGGCGAGCATGGGCATGGCTTTTCGTAAACCAGCACCGCTCCACACTGGTCGCACTCGTATCGTTCTCCGACGCTTCGCGGCATGCGACCCCCTTTGGTGTCGACTTTCGTCCTGTCGGGTTCGGCGGGTCATCGTTGCGGCGAGGGCAAAGCCCGCCACGTGGGCAGCTTACGCCTGGGCAGTGTCTTCGCACTGGGTTCTCGCTCATGCACCGCGCCACGAGTTCATGGCGATTGTCGTGGAGGCGAACACCCCTGTTCTCGGTCTTCACCGTAGATCGGTGCTGGCCTCAGGAGGCGTGTCGATGGTGAGGACCTGCACGGCGCCCAGCCCGGGTGCGGCGTGCCCGAGCAGTGTGGCCAACGGCTCGAGGTGGTGGAGGAACTTGGGGTGCGCCGCGGTGAACAGCCGGCCGCGCACCCGCGCCGCGCCGTGGCGGCGGCCTAGGCGCCGCAGCTGGCGGCGGGTCAGGTAGGTGGCCGTCGAGAAGGGGGGCCGGCGGGTGGGCCGGTCAAGCAGGCCCCACAGGCTGGCGGGGTTGAGGGCAAGGGCAATGATGCGGCCGCCGGGGCAGGTGATGCGTGCCAGTTCGGCCAGCACGGCGGCCGCATCGGCGAATTCCATTGTGGCGATGGTGATTGCGGCATCAGCGATGGCGTCCGGCAGCGGCAGTCGGCGTGCATCGGCGCGCACGAGGCGACCAGGGGCGCGGCCGGCGGCGACCGTGAGCATCCCCGCCGAAAGGTCGACCCCTAGCACGCGTGAACCTTCAGCAGCCAGGTGGGCGACGAGACGGCCCGTGCCGCATCCGACTTCCACCGCGATCTGGTCCCGGCATCGGGGGAGGGCATCGTCGACCGCGGCCAATTCCACCGCCCACGCGTGGGCTCCCCAGGGCGTCTCGAACCACGTGTCGTAAGCCCGCGCCTGAACTGCCGTCAGCTCCTGCATCGCGGGTGGACTCCTCGGTTGTTGCCGCCTGCGCGGTGCGGGTGTGGCGCAGTGTCACCTTGAGGTGGGTAGGTCATCGTGCCGTATTGGTTGGGATTCGGTGTGGCTCAATGGTGGTGGGGCATGCGGGCGATGATCACCGGGATGCCGGCGGTGTTGACCACTGCGGTGCTGACCGAGCCCAGCAGCATGCCGGGGAATCCGCCGCGGCCATGGCTGCCCACCACCACGAGTTGAGCCTTCTGCGCCTGTTCGAGCAACCTGAGCGCAGGCCGATCGCACACCACGACCTCGCGCACGACCACGTCGGGATAGCGCTCCTGAAATCCGCACAGCCGCTCGGCCAGGACTTCTTTCTCCTGGTCTTCGATATTTCGCCACTCGATGGGAGCCCAGTTCACGCTCGCGAAATCAAGGGGCCCCATGTCACTCCAGGCGTGCAGCGCGACCAGGTCCACACCGCGGCGCGACGCCTCATCGAAAGCAATCTCGGTGGCCAACTCCGAAGTCGGCGAACCGTCGACACCCACCACCACCGGCGCCTGCGGCGAGCGCGCCGTGAGCGGATCCTCATCGTGGATGACCGCGACCGGGCAGTCCGCGTAATGGACCAGCCCGGCGCTAACCGATCCCAGCAAGGCCCGGGCCACCGCGCCCTGGCCGCGACAACCCACCACGACCATGTCGACGTGCTGCGACAGGTCCACCAGGGCCGGCACGATCGTGCCGTGCAGCACCTCGCTCGTGACGTGCGACGCGCGACTCGGCGAGCAGGCCTCCACGGCGGCCTTGTGGGCCTGCTCGATGAATTGGCGCCCTCGGTCTTCCTGCATCCGCGCATAGTCGGCAGGCACGGCGATTTCCGACCACCCTTCCCCGGCCACCACCATGGCGGGTACGACGTGCACCAACTTCAGCGGCACGTTGCGCATCTGCGCGTCCCGCGCCGCCCACTCCACGGCCACGAGCGAGGACGGCGAACCGTCGACACCGACCACAATTCCGCGCTGGGTGTGTTGGGATGACATACCGATCTCCTTTGCGGGTGGACCACTGGCGCATCACGTGAACAAGGTCACGGACCGGGATATCGCTAGTGTTAGGCGACCACCGAAACCCGGACAGGAGGCGTTGGTCCCCAACCGGTAGGCACTAATGCCCCCAGAACCAACCCGAGACCCCACCGCAGCGCGGTCCATCTCGGGCAGCGTTGGTCAGGCCCCGGCGTCATCGGGGTGCTCGTCGCGTTCGGCTTCCTGCGGCGCGTAGTCCGAGTTTCTCGTTGTCGGCCACAGGCACAAGCTCGCGGCTGCCAGTCACCAGGTGACCGGAACGGCCGCGACACCGCCGTCGATGCGGTCGGTGATGATCTCGAGATCCTCGACGTCGACCGCCAGGCGTATGTCCGGGAACCGCTGGAACAGCGACCTGACCATCATCCGCAGCTCGATGCGCGCGAGGTTCTGCCCGATGCAGTAATGCGGCCCATGACCGAAGGCGATATGGCTGTTGGGCGTTCGGTCGGGGTTGAACACGTCGGGGTCGTCGAACACGGACGGGTCACGGTTGGCCGCGCCTTCGGAGACGATCACCAGATCCCCGTGGCCGACGGTCACACCGCCGATCTCGACGTCCTCGAGCGCGTACCGCGGCCGGCCCGTGTGGTGGGGCGAGGTCATCCGCAGGATTTCCTCGACGGTCTTGTCCAACCGTGCGGCGACGTCGGCCAAAAGCCAATCGCGCCGGCTCGGCTCACTCAACAGGTAGAGCACGGCGAAATCCATTCGGGCCACGACGGTCTCATGGCCTGGAGAGACCAGACCCATCGCGAAGTAATTCAGGTCGGAATCGGAGAACTGATGGGGATCGGAGTCCTGAGCGGCCAACAGATACGAGAAGATGTCTTCGCCCCGGGCGTGCCGCTTGAGCGCGAGCAAGCGTGCCACGCATTGCCTGAGTTCGGCGATCGCGGCCATCTTGTCGGCCGGGTCGGCGGTGCTGCCCAGGCGGCCGGACAGACCGATCACGTAGTCGCGGTCGGCATCGGGTACCCCGAGCAGGGCGCAGATCACCTGGCCCGGCAGTCGGAATCCCACCAGGTCATGAAAGTTCACGGTGTGGTCGGGGTTTCGGGCGTGCGCGGCGGCCATCTCGTCGAAGCAGCCGTCGATCAACTCCTGGATCTGGCCACTCAAGTGCTTGAGCCGCTTCGGCGCAAACCACGGCAACATCAGCTTGCGCAATCTGGCTATCTGACCTTCGTAGTTCGTGATCGTTCTCGCCATTTCGCGTTCGAAGGCGTTGTCTCCCAAGAACTCTGGATCCAGAGGGGCATGAACACCGAATCGCGTCGCGTCGGCGAATATCTCCCGGGCCTCGTGGTAGGCAGTCACCAACCACGCCGGCTGACCCGTCGGCGTCAAAACCCTGGTAAGCGGCGCGTCGCGGCGAAGCGCATGGTATTGCGGCGCGAGGGCCAAGACGTTAGGGCGCGGCAACGGCAGTTGGACTGCGGGGCAGTCGGTACCGGCCATCGCTACCCGCTCAAGCGTTGCGGAGACGCTTTCGGTTCGTCGGCGAATCTGGCGTCGCGTCCCGCGCCCGCCGACACCGTCGCGGCCTCGCCGCGGGCCAGGCCCACCGTCGCGACGATCACCAACACCGTCGCCACCGCCAGCACCACCCAGTCGAAGCCGTGGGCGTCCAGCGTCTCGCCCAGCACGGTGATCCCGAGCACCGCGCCCACGATGGGCTTGGCGGCGATGATCGTCGGCAACGACGCGGTCAGCGCGCCGGCGCGGTAGGCCGATTGGTGGAAGATCATGCCGGCCACCCCGCAGAACACCCAGCCGTACAGTTCGGGTCTGGTCCACAACTGTTCGGGGTTGTGTTCGAGGATGTCGACGACGCCCTTCATCAGCACCGCGAACGCGGCCAGCAACGAGCCGGCGACCGCCGCGAGCAACACGGCCGACACCGGGCGGTCCGACCAGATCCGGGCGCCCAGCAATCCCAACAACAGCGGCGGGGCCATCACCAGGGCCACCACCAGCCAGGTCTGCGCCGGCGCGCGCTCCTGGTCGCCCACCGGCTGGCCGACCGCGATGACGACCGCCAGTGCCGCGGCCAGCAGCACCGCCCACGTCCACTCGCCGCGGGTGACCGGATGGCGGCTCATCCGCGCGTAGAGCGGCAGGGCAAACAGCAGCGCGGTCACCTGCAGCGACATCACCAACAGCACCGAGCCCTTGTCCAGGGCCGCGGCCAGCAGGCAGTAGCTGGCGATGTCTCCGAGACCACCCATCCACCAACGGGTATCGCGCAACAGCATGCCGAACAGCGCCAGATGCCCGACCGGTTTGTCGGTGACCTCCTGCGCGGAGCGCTGGCGCACCACGTTGCCGATCGCCGACGCCAGCGCGGCGCACAAGGCCAGAATCGCCGCCAGATCAGCCCTTGACATGCCACTAATCTAGTCGGGCGACAAAAAACCGCCTGCCGAGAGCGGGAACGTGGTGCCGGTGAGCTCCTCGGAAAGCTCCCACAGCGCCGCGGCGGTGCCCGCCCGCTTGGCGGGCCAGTTGCGCCAGGTCGGTTGCGTGCGGCCGTACAGACCGAAGCGCGGGCCGACGAAGGTGTCGCCCGGCAGGTCCTGCGACGCCGCGTACAGCGTCTGCCGCGCCCCGAAGTCGGCGTCGGTGGACACGATGCGGTCGACGGCCAGGACCGCCGCATCGCCCCATTTGCGGCCTGAGTTGCCCTGCAGGTTGGTGTGCGACCAGCCGGGATGGGCGGCCAGCGCGCGCAGGGGAGAACCGGCGGCCTCCAGTCGCCGCTGCAGCTCGCTGGTGAACAGCAGGTTGGCCAGCTTGGACTGGCTGTAGGCCAGCCACGCCGAGTACGGGCGGGATCGCCAGTTCAGGTCGCGCAGGCTGATGTAGCCGAAGTGGTGCATCAGCGACGACACCGTCACCACCCGGTCGGTGAGCTTGGGCAGCAGCAGGTTGGTCAACGCGAAGTGGCCGAGGTGGTTGGTGCCGATCTGGCCCTCGAAGCCGTCGGCGGTCACCGCGTGCATGGTGGCCATGATGCCGGCGTTGTTGACCAGCACGTCGACCGTGCCCAGCTCGTCGGCGAACCGCCGCACCGAGCCCAGGTCCTGCAGGTCGAGCTGGCGCACCTCGACGTCGCCGGTCATCCGCTCGGCGGCGGCCTTGCCCTTCTCGGTGTTGCGCACCGCCAGCACGACGCGGGCACCCACCCGCGCGAGCTCGCGGGCGGTGACCTCCCCCAGGCCGGCGTTGGCCCCGGTGATCACGACGGTGCGTCCGGCGAACGAAGGCAGCTGCGCTGCGGTCCAACCAGGCATGCAGCCCACCCTAACCAGGTGATCCCGCCCATCCGAACGCCGCAGGTATCGTGCGTGGGATGGCCGACGGAACCTCACCTGGACGCCGGCGGATGTATCTAGGGGTCATCGTCAACCCGCTCGCGCGCCGGAACCGACGAGGGCGGGGCGACCGCGTCGCCGAGTTGCGCCGCATCGTCGGGCCGTGGGGCGAGGTGCACGAGACGGCGTCGATCGAGGACCTCGGCAAGACGCTGGACCGGATCCATCCGCGGGTCACCCACCTCGTCGGTGACGGCGGTGACGGCGCGCTGCACTGGTTGATCAACGAGATCGAGCGCTGCGAGAGCGACCCGGCACGCTGGCCGGCCTTTGTGCCCACCAACGGGGGCAGCGTCAACGCCGTCGCCCGCAAGGCGCGGGTGCGCGGGCGGCCCGACGCCGTCATCCGCGAGCTGGCCGCCGCCGCGGCGGCCGACCGGCCGCCACCCGAGATACGCCTGGACACGCTGCGACTCGACGGCGAAACCGCGGACGGAGCGCCGTTTCATCGCCTGTGTTTCGGGCTGGCCGCCGGCGGAGTCGGAAACCGGTTCTACGACATGTATTACGGAAAGCCCGACCATGGCCGGACAGAGGTCGTCCGGGTGATCGGCCGCTCGTTCCGCGATTACCTCGCGTCCAAGGTCGGCCGCTCGCAGGCGTCCAGTTACTCGTCGGTGCTGTTCACCCCGACGCGCGCCCGGGTCGTCATCGACGGCGAGGAGGTTCCGTCGCGAACGCACCGCGTGCTGCACGCGGGCGCGATCGACCTGCGGATCGGGGGGCCGTTCCGGCTTTTCCCGAAGGCCGAGAACCCCGGCGCGCTGCATTTCCAGGCCGGCGAGATACGACCCTCGAGGATCGTCGTGCAGCTTCCCGCGGCGCTCACCAACGGCACGGTCCACGGCCGTCGCGTACGCGACGTCAACGGCCGCGAGATGGTCATCGAGGCCGAGGGCGAGCCGCTGTCGCCGATCATCGACGGCGAACGATACGTCGGCATCACCAGGCTGGTGGCCCGCGCCGGCCCGCTCATCCGGGTCGCCCGGACCGGCTGACTCCGTATCTCAGTAGATCAGCACGCGCTGCCCGGGCTGTGCCGTGGCGGACATCACTTTCACGCCGGAATCAGAGGCGCCGATTACACACCCGCTGGGGCGCGTGAATGTCGTTTGCGGTGGCAATACGAAATGAACCAAAATTCCGCGTCGTTAGCGAAAAGGCAATTCAGGATAGGAGCAATTACGTATATCAGTATTCCCGCGAATGCGGAGCATGCTCCGGGTTAAATGGCCTGTTCGAAGCGGTTACCGTACATACTGAAACGCGTACTCACGACGTTGTCTCCCGGAATTCCTACGGCGTAGCCCAGGCTATCCTGTGAGATCAATGTGGACCGCCAATAATGCGCCAACTTGCTTTGCCGAGTGTCCTTTAGCGGCGCTACATTGACATTATCCATTGGTACGCAAGCCCTTATCGCTCATAATGAACCCGGAAGGGGGTGGCTCCTGCGATGGAGACGCTCATTGATCACCTGCACATGCGGGAAGCGCTGACCCCGGACAAGACCCTCTTCCGGTTCGTCGACGCCGACGGTCGCGAGCAGGAGCACTACACGTACCAGAGCTTCGCCGAGCGGACGCGCGAGCTGGCCGCCTACCTGTCGGCGGAGGCCGGGTTGCGACCGGGGGATCGTGCGCTGCTGGTCTACCCGCCCGGCCTGGAGATGATCGCGGCGTTCTATGCGTGCGCCCGCCTCGGGGTGATCGCCGTGCCCGTCAGTCCCCCGCTGCCGATGTCGTTCGAGTCGGGGTTGGCCAAACTGGCCTTCATCGCGCGCGATTGCCAGGCCAAGGCGGTGCTGTCGACCAAGCAGTTCGAGTACGACTACCGCCTGCTGCTCAACCACCTCGACGGCGGGTCGCCGTGGCAGGACGCGCAACGCCCGCCGGAACTGCCCTGGTTCGGCACCGACGGCACGCAGGACTTCGGTGGCACGCCCGTGCCCGACACGCCCGGACCGGTGCTCTTCCTGCAGTACACGTCCGGCTCCACCAGCGACCCCAAGGGCGTGGTGGTCAGCCACGCCAACGTCATCGCCAACGCGTCGGCCTTTGGCGGCGGCGAGGTGCTGGTCAGCTGGCTGCCCCAGCACCACGACATGGGCCTGATCTCCGCCTACCTGTTCATCCTGCTGGTCGGCGGGACCACGCACGCGATGTCGCCGCTGGACTTCCTCAAACGCCCGTCGGCGTGGCTGCGCCTGATCAGCGACGTGCGCGCCACCCACACGCCGGTGCCCAACTTCGCCCTCGAGTTGTGCCTGCGCGAGGACAAGCTGCCCACGTCCGAGCTCGCCGGGATCGACCTCAGCAGCCTGGAGAGCATCGTCGTCGGCGCGGAACCGCTGCGCGCCAGCACCTTCGCGCGCTTCCGGCAGCGCTTCGCCCCCTACGGCCTGGAGCCCAACGCCCTCACGGGCGCCTACGGCATGGCGGAGAACACGCTGATCGTCTCGCTTCGCGGACGACAGACGCTGGCCCTGAACAAGCGCGCGCTGGAGAGGAACCACGCGCGGGTCGAGAAGGCCCAGCCCGAGAACAGCAACCAGGCCCCGGTGGTGAGCTGCGGCAAGCCGATCGAGGGCAACGTGGTCCGCATCGTCGACCCGGAGTCCCGGCAGGCGCTCGGCGAGGGGCGGGTCGGCGAGGTATGGCTGGACGGGCCCTCCAAGGGGGCTGGCTACTGGAACCGCCCCGAGCTGACGGCGGAGGCCTTCGCCGCCCGCATCCCCGGCGACGACGCGCACACCTATCTGCGCACCGGCGACCTCGGCTTCCTGTACGAGGGCGAGCTGTTCGTCTGCGGCCGCAGCAAGGACCTCATCATCGTGCGCGGCGTCAACTGCTACCCCTCGGACATCGAGGGCATCGTGGAGCGGTCGGCCCCGCAGGTCCGCGGCGGCTGCGTCGCCGCCTTCGCGGTGGAGCACGACGACCAGGAAGTGCTGACCGTGGTGGCCGAGGTCCGCGACGCGCAGACGCTGCCGGACGGCAAGGCGCTGGCGCGGGCCATCCGCCGGCACGGCCACATCGACCCGCACACCATCGTGTTCGTGCCTTCGCACAGCATCCCGAAGACCACCTCGGGGAAGATCAGGCGCGCGTCCACGCGCCAGCTCTGGCTGGACGGCGAGCTGCCTGTGCTGGCCACCTACACCCACCAGCCCCACGACGCGACGCACGACGACAGTGCGGGCCCGCTGGATCGGTTCCGCAACCTGATCGAGAGCTACGACCTCACCGGCGACGAGGACTGCTCCTTCGCGGACCTCGGCATCGACTCGTTGGCGCTGGCCGAGCTCCGCGCGGACCTGCAGGCCCTGCTGGAAGAGCACGGCGCCGGGGAGTTGACCGAGGACGTCAACACGCGCCTGCTGCAGCGGCTGACGGTGGCCGAGTTCTTCCGGCTGATCCGGCAGTTCGGCGAGGGATCCGGGCAGCCGGTGGAGGCGCTGCGTCAGGCGCTGGACCAGATTTCGGCCGAGTACGAGGCCTACGAGGTCGCCCGGATGCGGGCCGACGCCCGGCTTCCCCTGCCGGCGCTGCCGCCCGCGCGGCCGGGTGCCGTCAGCGACATCCTATTGACGGGGGCGACGGGATTCCTGGGGCCGTTCCTGATCGCCAGCCTGCTCGGCCGGACCTCCTACACCGTGCACGCGCTGGTGCGCGCGACCGACTCCGGGCACGGGCTCGACCGGATCGTCGCGTCGCTGCGCAAGGCCCGGCTGTGGTCTCCGGCGCTGGAAGCGCAGGCCCGGGAGCGGGTGCGGGTGGTCTGCGGCGACCTCGCCGAGCCGCAGCTGGGCTTGGGCGAGGCCGGGTTCCGGCGGCTGGCCGACAGCGTCGACGCCGTCGTCCACAACGGCGCCCTCGTCAACTACGTGCGCACCTACGACGCCCTGCGACCCGCCAACGTGGCCGGGACGCACGAGCTGCTGCGGCTGGCCATGACGGGGCACCGCAAGACCTTCCACCTGGTGTCCAGCACCTTCATCTACGGGTGGAGCGTCAAGCCGGTGGTCGGGGAGTCCGACGCGAACCTGGAGATGAACGCCCTGGACTTCGGCTATTCGCAGACCAAGTGGGTCGCCGAGCAGCTGGCGTTCGCCGCCCGGCGGCAAGGGCTGGACGTGCGCATCTTCCGGCCCTCGCTGATCTCGCCGACCGGCGCGGGTTTCGGCAGCCAGGACGACATCCTGGTGCGCACCGTGGCGTTCATGATCGAGCACGGCGTCGCCGCCGACGCGCTCAACCAGCTCAGCCTGCTGCCGGCGGACCTGATCGCCGACCACATCGTGGCGCTGATGGACCTGCCGGCCGAGGCTGGGACCGTGTTCAACATGACCGCCGACGACTACTACAACCTGACCGACATCACCCGGGTGTTGTCGGAGCGCTACGGCTACCGCTTCGACTACCACGACATCGGATCGTTCGCCGCTGAGATGAACCGTCGGTGCACGCCGCGGGACCCGATCTACCCGCTGGTCGACTTCCTGACCCGCTCGGCGGACAAGATCGCGGCGATGCGGGACAAGCGCTACGGCAACACCCAGTACCAGCGTGCGCGCGCGCTGGCCGACGTCCGCCTGCGTGAACCCGCGCTGACCCAGACGGTCGACAACCTCGTCCGGTTCTTGCGTAGCGAGCGCCTGATCACGGAGGCTGAAGACCAGGCACGCAGCGCCTAGCCGCGAACCACCTAGGGGGTCCACCATGTTCACCGTCGATGACCAGGCCACGGGTCCGCATCACGCGTCGCTCGACCACGAGCGCATCGTCCTGCAGGCGCGTGACGTCGACTTCGACTGGGCGGCGCTGCCGTTCTACTACGTGCCGGGCGAGCCCTTCACCACCCACTTCTGCAACGTGCTGCACCTGCTGCTGCCCGCCGGCGAGGAGTTCATCGTCGACGCGTTCAAGAACACGCTGCCGCTGATCAAAGACGATCAGTTGCGGCTGGACGTGCAGGGTTTCATCAGCCAGGAGGCCATGCATTCCCAGGCGCATTCGGGGGTGCTGGACCACTTCGCGGCCAAGGGCGTGGACGTCACGCCGTTCACCGACCAGATGGCCTGGCTGTTCTCCCAACTGATCGGCGACCGGCCCGGTTGGGGTCGGCGGCGGCGGCAGAGCTGGCTGCTCGAGCGGGTGTCGATGGTGGCGGCCCTCGAGCACTACACCGCCATCCTGGGCGAATGGATCCTGGACACCCCGCAACACGACGCCTTCGGCACCGACCCGGTGATGCTGGACCTGCTGCGCTGGCACGGCGCGGAAGAGGTCGAACACAAGGCGGTCGCTTTCGACACCATGAAGCACCTGGGCGCCGGGTATTGGCGCCAGGTGCGCACCCAGCTGTTGGTGACGCCGGCGCTGCTGTGGTTGTTCGTCCGCGGCGTGCGGTTCATGTACTCGGTCGACCCGCACCTGCCGCCGGGTACCAAGCCACGCTGGCGCGACTACTTCGGCGCGGCGCGCCGGGGCCTGGTGCCCGGACCGTTCCAGTTCCTGCGGGTGATCGGCGCCTACTACCTGCCGAGTTTCCATCCGTCCAAGCTGGGCGGGGTGGGTCGCGCGGTCGACTACCTGGCCCGATCGCCCGCGGCGCGCGCGGCGCACTGAGGGCATGCGAGAGATGACTCGATCCAGCACCGTGATCGCCTCCGACGGTGTGTCGCTGGCCGTCCACGCCCACTCGGAGATCGATGCGGGGCGCCCGACGATCTTGGCGATCCACGGCTACCCGGACAACCACCACGTGTGGGACGCGGTCGCCGACGAACTCGGCGGGCGGTTCAACGTCGTGGCCTACGATGTGCGCGGGGCCGGTGAGTCGTCGAAGCCGCGGCGGCGCTCGGGATACCGCCTGCCGCAACTGGTTTCCGACATCGGCGCGGTGATCGACAGCCTCGGGGTGGGCACGGTGCACCTGGTGGCTCACGACTGGGGTTCCATCCAGGCCTGGGCCGCGGTCACCGACGACACGGTGATGCGCAAGGTCGCCTCGTTCACGTCGATCTCCGGCCCGCACCTGAACTACGCGGGCAGGTTCCTGCGGTCCGCGCGCACACCCCGTGGGGTGCTCGACGTCCTCAAGCAGGCTTTGGCGTCGTCCTACATCTGGTTCTTCCTGTGCCCGGGGGTGCCGGAGCTGTCGATCTGGTCCCGCGCGACGGTGGCGGTCTTCGCGGGGGTCGAACTGATCGGACGCCCGCGCGGCACGGGCCGCGGGCGCGCGGCGACCACCCGGTCGATCCGCGACTATGTCAACGGTCTCAACCTCTACCGCGCCAACATGCCGGCGCCGTTTCTGGCTCCGCCGAAGCAGCTGCCGCAGACGGCCGTCCCAGTGCAGGTGCTGGTGGCGAGGAAGGACTATTTCGTCTCACCGCCCCTGCAGCGGTTCACCGGGGCGATACCGCCGCACGGCAGGGTCGTCGAAATCGAAGGGGGACACTGGGTGGTGTCCTCCCACCCCGGTGTGATTGCCAAGCTGACGAGCGAGTGGGTCAGTCAGGTCACCGGCACCGACATCCGACAGGCATAGGACATTGGCTGTGGCACAAGCGATTTGGAGTAGCAGGCCCGCCGACCTCTACGGTCGGCGCAGGCGCGATCGCCTCTACACGGCGTTGTGGGGGGTGGGCACGCTGTTCGGCGGGTTGGCGTCGGCGTCGCGGTGGACTCCCTCGAGGGTGGTGCCGGTGCGGCGGACCAACACCGCGGTGGTCACCAAGCGTGAACTCCTCACGCCCGACGTGGTCGCGCTGACCCTCGCCGACGCCCGGGGCGGGTTGCTGCCGTCGTGGACCCCCGGCGCGCACATCGACGTCCGGTTGGCGTCGGGCCGCCGCCGCCAGTACTCCCTGTGCGGGCCGCCCGGGCGGCGCACCGACTACCGCATCGCGGTGCGCCGGATCGCCGACGGGGGCGGCGGTTCGATCGAAATGCACGACACCTTCGCCGTCGGGGACACCGTGGAGTTCGACGGTCCGCGCAACGCCTTCTATCTCGTCACCGACGAGCGCGAGGTGTTGTTCGTGGTCGGCGGCATCGGCGTGACGCCGATCCTGCCCATGATCCGGCTCGCCCAGCAACGCGGAATCGATTGGCGGGCCGTGTATTGCGGCCGCAGCAGGGAGTTCATGCCGCTGCTCGACGAGTTGCTGGCGGTCGCGCCCGACCGGGTCACCGTGTGGGCCGACGACGAGCGCGGCCGCATGCCCACCGTCGAGGAACTGCTGGCCGACGCCGGGCCGGCGACAGCCGTGTACGTGTGCGGGCCGACCGCGATGCTCGAATCGGTGCGCAGGGCGCGCGATGAACACGCCGACGCGCCGCTGCACTACGAACGTTTCGGGCCGCCGCCCGTCGTCGGCGGAGCCCCCTTCGAGCTCGAACTCGCCAGGTCGGGGCGCGTGCTCGCCGTCCCGGCGAACCGGTCGGCGCTCGCCGTCATGCTCGACGCCGATCCGGCGGCAGCATACTCGTGCCAGCAAGGTTTCTGTGGCACCTGCAAGGTGAAAGTGCTTGCGGGGCAGGTGGATCGCCACGGCCGTGCCCTGGAGGGCGACGGCGAAATGCTGGTCTGCGTCTCCCGGGCCAAAGGCGAACGCCTGGTAATCGACGCCTGATAACGCCGAGTAGGGGCACACCGGTATCCCGGAGTAGCGCACCAGTCGCGGGCTGCCGCGCCTGGACCGGCAACCGCCCGAGGTGAGACCGCGACGTCAGTCGTTATCGGGCGCTTCGTTGCCCAGGAAGTGGAAACTCTGGTCCAAGTGCACTTGCACCCGAGTGCCGTCGCCTTTCGTGGCGAGCACGCCGTAATAGGCGGCGCCTTCGTTGGTCTCCTTTTCGACCTTCCCGGCGCCCCTTTCGTCGTGGTCGTCGTGGTGTCAGCGACGCTATCGCCGGCACATGAAGCCACGATGAAACTATTGGAATTTCTCTTGCCGGCCGCGCGATCGCGTAGGTGGCTCCAAGCTGGCAGAGGTCTCGCGTAGACGAAAGGTCAAGCAGCGCCCAGCAAATGGGACGAATCGACCGTCAGGCGCGATAGAGCCCGTACCGATTACGGGCGTGCGTCGCCCCGGTGTGCGGGGTAAGCGTGCACGAGAGCGCTGTTCAGCCTGGGAACGTCGTGTGCGAGCTGGTGCTCGGCGTCGTGGGCGATGCGGTGGGCGTCTTCGAGACTGACGTTGGGGTCGATGTCCAGCTCTGCATCCGCGTGCAGGCGGTGCCCGATCCAGCGCATCCGGATACTGCGTACGCTGCGGACGCCCGGTCTGGCAGCCAGAGATGCTTCGGCGGTGTCGATGAGATCTGGCTCCACCGCATCCATGAGCCGGTGGAAGATGTCGCGCACCGCGGTTCGCAGCACGGCCAGGATCGCCACGGTGATGACAAGGCCGACGATCGGGTCGGCTAGCGGGTAACCGAGGGCAACGCCGCCGGCCCCGAAAAGCACGGCGAGCGAGGTGAATCCGTCGGTGCGTGCGTGCAAGCCATCGGCGACCAGGGCGGCCGAGCCGATCTGGCGACCGGTCCGGATCCGGTACACGGCGACGAGTTCGTTGCCGAGGAAGCCGATCAAGCCGGCGGCGGCGACCCAGCCGATATGGCCGATGGCAATGGGATGGATAAGCCGTCGGATGGCTTCGTAGCCGGCGATGATCGCGGACAAGGTGATCATGCCGATGACGAACAAGCCGGCGAGGTCTTCGGCGCGGCCGTAGCCGTAGGTGTAGCGCCGCGTCGCCGCGCGCCTGCCCAACGCGAATGCGATCCACAGCGGCACCGCGGTCAGGGCATCCGAGAAGTTGTGGATCGTGTCGGCGGCCAGCGCGATCGATCCGGAGATGACCGCTATCACCACCTGCACCATCGCGGTCGCACCCAGCGCGATCAGGCTGATCTTGACCGCCCGGATGCCTACGGCGCTGGTTTCCAGTGCGGAGTCGAGGCTGTCGGCTGCGTCGTGGCTGTGCGGGGCGAAAAGCTGCGTCACGAAGCCGCGGATTCCTTTGGGATGTTCGTGGTCGTGTCCGTGGTCGTGGTCGTGGTCGTGTTCGTGTTCGTGGCCGTGTTCGTGGTGATGCTGGTCGGTGCTTTCGCTGGTCATCGCTGCCCTGCCCGTCGTGTTCGGTGGCGGTCGGTGGTCAACACCGGATTGCCAACAGGTCGGCCAATTCGTTGACCGAGAGCTCACCGTCGGCCAGGCATGCGGAACGCCACGGCCACCAGGCTGTCGCCGATAGGGCGTGTCCGCTTACCTGCATCCATAAATAGATACTAGATAATAGGCCGGGTGGTGCCAAGCGGGCTCGTCCGTCCGATCGAAGCCTCGCGGCGCTACGCGGACGCGCCACGCAATCTGACGGTGACCTCGGCGCCGCCGCCCGAATGGTTTTGGGCGGTAACGGTTCCGCGGTTGCGTCGGGTCAGGGCGTCGACACTTTCCGCGCTCAATGGCGTGGAGTCACCGGCCTACTCCATCATGGCCCCGGTGATCTCCTGGTCATGGGCGGGGCTGGCCACGCCGATGGCGATCTTTGTTCCGATCGTCATCGATGCATCCCTTCTCGTCCTACCCTGATCGTCGAAGTAAAGCTGGCGCCGGCACATGAAGCCGGGATTAATGTGATCGAATTCGTTTGCGTGGCGACGCGATCAATAGTGAATGCAAGTCGCGATGCAACCGAGAGACAGTGTGCACCAGACTATTACCCTTACTTCGTCAAACACATGGCCGTCGAGCCTGATGATCTGTCGCCGAGGGGCGCGGCCCGCAGCGAGACCTTGAGCGGAAAGAAGGGTGAGGCGCTGGCTGTCATCCAGCCCGACCGCCCAACGGCCGAGGTACACCTCGATGAGGATTTCCCGGCATTTGGCACCTTGCCGGCCGGTCAAGACAAGGACGATGATCGTGACTGACGGCTGAGGAGGGTCGATCATGATGCTCAACAGGTTCGCCGCCTGGACCGGGTGGCTGTCCGCACTCCTTGCTTTCGTGGCACTGCCGATGGCCTTGTTCGCGGCCGGCACCGGCCACGCCGGCTGGGCGATGGTGGCGGTCGCCGCGTTGCTGTCCTGCGTCGGCGTAGGGGCCGGCGTGGTCGGGGCGGTCGTGCACTACGACCACCGACATCACAGAAGCACTCCCCACCTCTTCTAGCGACTCGACCCGCCTGCGCCCGAGTGCGCTCGGGCGCCAATAGGCCACGCGTGGCGCGGCGCGCCAACGGCCCAGCGGGGGCCTAGCAGTTGATATGGGGAATGCAACCCTGGTCGCCGCCGGGACCGGTGAAGTCACGGGTGGGCTCACTGGTTGCGGGGGCTCCCTGACCGGCTGTGGCCGGCGGTGCCGGCGTTACGGTAGACGTCGGGGTGGCCATCGGTGTGGTTGTGTCGCCGAGCAATTCGCCGACGCCGAAGCCCGCCGCCAAAGTCAGCACCGTCGCACCGCAGAACAGCACGATGCCCGTCCTCGCTCGAGATGTCATCACAGCCTCCGTTCTCGGTTGTGCGCAACGCCGAATGTGGCGCGTCTAACCCACAGGGCTTGAGTCGTCTGCATCGCTAGCCGCCTTCACGGGCATGCAGTCGAGAAAGGCCATCGTCGATTCCCCGGGCGATTTGACCGCGGACATCAGAACTGACACCGGGCGGCGACTGGCAATGACAGCTCAGGTTGCTGAACGGGTTGGGGTCGCTGCCGGCCACTGGCGCGAACTCCACGCCGGCGCCGAGGAGGATCGCCATACTGACAATGAGTCTCGTAATCACTTGGAAACGACTCATTTACGGGCTTCGGCCGGCGGCGCGATCGGCCTCACCACCACGGGTGCAACCGGTGGATTTGCAGCAGCACGATCTCGCTGCTTCCATGCGTATGACGATACCCCCGTAGGGTACAGAGAGCAAGCGGTTTGGCGGATGATTTGCGGGCGCGCGCGCCGATCGGGCACCGGCCGGGGAATCCGCAGGCCGGTTAGTGGCTTCCGGTGCCGGTGGAACGGGTCTCGCGGTTGCGGCTCTCGCCCAGGGTCCGCACGGCGCCCGCGGCGAGCGGCTTCTGCCGCGCACCGTGAAGCTCCGCGGTGAGGTCGTGCTCGAACGCCGGAACCGCCAACCCGCGCCTGCGCAACGCTCGGCCCAGCGCGGCGATGAACAGGCCCTCGCCCTCGCGGCGGCACCCGAGCACGGCGCGCTCGTTCATGACGTCGCGAGTGAGGGCGGCGGCAGGACAGGCCGCGACCACCTCCAGCGAGGCCCGCATATCCAGCGTCGTGGTCACCCCACACGACGGCGAGGCGCCGATACCGACGATGCCGGCGACCGCGATCCCGGACCGCTGGTAGTCGGCAACCTCGCGGGCGACCTGCCGCGCCAACCGCCTGTAGACCAGGCGGGTCCAGAACACGAACCCGCGTAGCAACAGACCGCGCAACGGGTACAGCAATCCCCCCTTGGAGTGGTACAGGGGCAGGCTGTGCGGCTTGAGCACCCCACCCCAGGCCAGCCGCTCCGGGCAGGGCAGCTGGTGGATTCCGTAACCCGCGCCGATCAGCTCCTCGACCGCCTCCGGCACCGCCCCCGGCCGGGTGGCACCGCCGGCGTAACGCGTGTTCTCGTTGAGCAGGCAGTGCGACACCAGCACGACCCGCCGACCGCGCTCGTCGCGCAGTTGGTCGAGCAGCAGTTGCGCCCGCGACCGCGCCGAGCTAGCGCGCATGATCGACACGGTACCTCGGCTCAATCGACGCGGGAGCCGCTTTCGGCGCCGGCCCGCATCCAAGCAGTCGCCATCACCGATTGCGGGACTTCCGCCTCTAGGGCCGGCCTGCCGCACACCGTTACCGTCTGTCCAATGGCAAGACGATTGGCACATCAACTGCGGGGTTAACCATGTCTCAGTCCAAGTGGTCGTTGGTTGTGGTGTGCGCGGCCGCGCTGCTGGTGGCGGCATGCTCGAGCCATCCGGCGCCGACGGCAGCACCGTCCACCTCCGCGCGAGCCGATTCCACCCGATCGAATGCGTTGTCAGCCATGCACGGTGAGGCGTTAGCCCATGCTAAGTATCTTGCGTACGCCGCTCAGGCGAAGCAGGCAGGGCGGGCCCGGGCCGCGCAGGACTTCACCGACGCCGCCCAAACCGAGCACATGGATCACTTTGCGCGCGAGGCTGATCTGGTCGGCCTGGGCAGCGACATCGCGGCCAACCTGGGCGACGCGATCAACGGCGAGAGCAACGAGGCCACCACCATGTACCCGGGTTTCGCCGAGCAGGCCACCGCCGACAATGACCCGGCCGCGGCGGCCGCCTTCAGCGAACTCGGCACCGACGAGGCAGCTCACCTCAAGGACTTTCAGGCCGCACTCAACGCGGTAAACAGCCCGGGCAGTGGCGCGTCGGTACCCGCCGGCCCAACGCCGCCACCGGTGGCTATCGTGGCCGGGCCCCCACGGTCGTCCGGCGTCACGCTGGCGAACCTGCGCACGGCGATGCAGGGCGAGGCGTTCGCGTACGCCAAGTACATGCGTTACGCCGATCAGGCGCGAAGAGCCGGAAACCCTGCTGTGGCGCAGCTGTTCACCAACACCGCCGACGTCGAATTGAACGAGCATTTCGCGATGCTGGCCACCCTGGCGGGGCTGGTGGCCACCGACACCAACGCCAACCTGCAAGACGCGATCAACGGTGAGCAGCACGAGGCGGACGTCATGTATCCTGACTACGCCCGTCAGGCCGATCAGGCGGGAAATGCTCAGGCCGCCAACCTGTTCCGGGAAATCGCCGGCGACGAGAAGAGTCACCAGCAGAAATTCCAAGCCACGCTGACTGCGTCGTGACGATGAAAAGCGTTGAACCGCACCGCTATCCGGTAGGGCACTTCGACGTGTACAGGGGAACGCCGTTCCAGGAGATCAGCGCGGTGGAGACCCAGTCTCTGCGCCCGCCACTTGATAGGGGATCCCGGCGGGGTCTCAGGTCCACGGGCCGGGGAAGTGGCCGTCCTGGTCTTGCACCATCACGATGTCCTTGCAATCGCCGCCCAGGGCCGCGGCATTCTCGCCGCGGCACACCAGGGTCCAGCCCGATATCCGTGCGAAGGGCCGGACCGACCAGGTGGTCGCGATCGGATCGGTGGCAGGCAACGCCAGCACGGTGAACGTGTTGCCGACGTTGGTGATGTAGAGGTGGTCTTCGAAGAAGGCCATCTTGGCAATGGACATCCGCTTGACCTCGTCTCGGCTCTTCAGCAGATCCCATTGCTGGCTGCGCAGGTTCCACACCCCGAAGCCGAACGGGGAGTTGTCCGAATCGTGGCCATCGACAAACAATTTCCCGTCGGACAGCGTCGCGGACAGCCCGCCACCGGGAATGCGGTCGGAGTCACCGATCTTGATGACGGACTTCGCGTTCAGGTCGTAGAACATCGTCGACAGCACCGGGGGGTTAGAGGAATCCGAGTGGGTGATCTTCACGAGTTTGTCCGGGCCGTCGGATAACTCGGCGTCCACACTCCGGATGTCGTTGTCCTGGTAGATCGGCTCTCCGCTGGGCCGGCGCAGTTCGGCGCCCGATGTCTTGGCGGGATCGGTATTGCGCTGGAACGCGAGGACGTCCTGCCAGACGCGTCCGGCCTGCGGGTCATTCCACGGCATCGACAAATCGGCGCCGGAAAGGAGCACCGTCCGGGGAGGTGACGCGGGGGCGTGCCCGTCGGTGAAGGCGTTGATCCACGCCACGCCCGACGCGGTGGAGGCCAGGCCCCAGTCCTTGGCGGCGGTCATCTTCAGGTCCGGCGCCGGCGGTTGCAGCTCCTTCGTCGCCAGCGGCTGGGCCGCCTTGAAGTCGAAGGTGTATGCCGTGGTCTTGGTGGCTTCGGGTTGTTGCGCCGGCCCGGGTTTGACGGTCGTGACGAGGTAGACGACTTTCATGTCGTCCGGCGTGCCCGTCAGCGCGCAGATGGCGCCGGTGAGGTTCTCGCCGGCGGCCACCGCCGGGACGGCCGGCGCGACGTATTGCCCGGTCTTCGGGTCAAAGATTTTGGGGCGGATCTCCTCGAGTGCGGATTTGCTGACCGAGAGTTTCTCCGGGCAACCGAAGTACGCCGTTCCGCCGTAGCTTTTCCAATCCTTCTCCAACGGGCCGGTGATCTGGGCCGGAGCGGGGGCCGGGCTAACGGCCTTCTTTGCCGACGACGTCGAGGTCGTCGGCGCCGCCGCGGGCGGGGACGCCGTTGCCGAGCAGGACGCCACGGCCATGCAGATGACCGACGCGACGAGGGCGCGCCCGAATGTGGGCGCGCTGTGCCCCGGAACTGCCCGCATCGAAAACCCCCGTTAAGTTCGTGTAACCAACGAGCGTAAGGCGGGCCGGGGTCGGCCGCGACTTGTGTCAGGCGGTCTTCGTCACACCGGGCGCGCCGACCGCCACCAGCCGGTTACCGGTCGAACTCGATGGGCAGGCTCTTCGGGCCGCTCAGGCTCACCATCGGTTTCCACGGAACCGGCCCGGCGGTGCGCGGGTTGAGCAGGCGGGCGGCGATGACGTTCAGGGCCTCGGCGATCTCGCGCCGGGCCAGGTTGGCCCCCAGGCAGTAGTGCACACCGCCGCCGAAGGTCAAGATGGGCGGCGCCCCCGCACGCGTGATGTCGACCCGGTCCGGGTCCTCGTAGACGGCCGGGTCGCGGTTGGCCGCGGCGGTGTTCACCAGCACCATCGTGCCGGCGGGAAATAGGTAGCCGTCCAGCTCGGCGTCCTCGGCCACTAGCCGAAGGGTCCCGCACGCGATCGGCGAGTGGCGCATGGTCTCCTCGACGGCGCGCATCGCCAGTTCGGGCTGGGCCTGGAGCAGGCCCCACTGCTCGGGGTGCTCGCAGAGGACGTGCACCGACGCGGCCACCTGGTTCCGCGTGGTGTCCGTCCCCGCCAGGAGCAGGCCGCCCGCGAGCATCCGCAACTCGGCGCTGTTGAGGCGGTCGCCCGGGAAAGTCGGGTCCTCGGCGCGAATCAGGTCGGAGAGCAGGTCGTCGGTGAGGCTGTGCCGCCGCCGGGCGACCATCTCATCGACGTAGTCGTCGAGCTGCCCCCAGGCCCGCATGACGACGGGCTCGACCTCCCGGAGGTCCACATTGAAGCTGAACGCCTTGAAGACGTCGTCGGCCCACAACGAGAACTGTTGCCAATCCTCGCGTGGTGCGCCGAGCAACGCGCAGATGATCGGGACCGGGTAAGGGCGGGCGAGGTCGGTGACGACGTCACAGCGGCCCGCGTCGATGACGCCATCAATCAGCTCGTTCATCACCGCGGCCATGGTGTCGTGCAGCCGCAGCGTCGCGCGGGGCGTGAACGCCTTGGCGGTCAGGCTGCGCAGCCGGTGGTGTGCGTCGCCTTCCAGGCACAACAGGCTGTTGACCACCTTGTCCCACAGCGGACCCGACGTGACGCCCTGGACGAGCAGGTTGATGCCGGGCGGGATCTGGAAGCGCGGATCGCGCAGCACGGCGCGGACGAGGTGGTAGGAGAGGACTTCGGGTCCGTGCGGCCCGAGGGCGACGGGCGCGCGTCGTTGCGCCTCCTGGAGCCGGGGGTAGACCTCGGCCGGGGCTTCCTCGGGGCCGTACGCCAGCGCCGGCAGATCGGCATCGAAAATGCTTGTGGGAGCGGTACCGACGGTCATGACGGTCTCCTCGAGGTTGCCCGAACCGGCGCGGGACAACTTTCACACAATGTATGGCCGGGCCGGGGAGCTGTCAACGACGTTGCTGGGCGGCCGCGGCCATTCCCGGGGACAACGCCATACAGAAGGGAACCGATGTGTGGCCACGCCGGCGGCGGCTACCCGAGCCGGCGGCGGACCAGCCGGCCGCCGACCAGCACGACCGCGAACACGCCACCGGTGATTCCCGAAATGAGCAGTGGCAGTTGGCCGTTCGGACCCCACAGCAGGCCCGCCCACAAGCCCGCCACCAGGACGCCCAGCCCGATGGCGCCCTGGAACACGCCCTGCGCGCTGGCCTGATGCGGCTGATCGACCAGGCCCGAGATCCAGGCCTTCCCGACGCCGTCGGTGCACCCGGTGAACAATCCGTAGGCGCCGATCAGCAGCCAGGCCGTCACGATGTCGGTGGTCAGCCCCAGCCCGATGTAGCCCACCGCGAAGAAGGTCAGGCCCAGGCCGAACAACGCCGGCCTGCCGATGCGGTCGGCCAGCGATCCGGCCGGGTAGCTGGCCAGGGCATAGACCGCGTTGTATCCGATGTATGCGAGGATCACCTCCACCACCGAGAAGCCGATCTCGTTGAGCCGCAACAGCAACAGGGCATCGGGGAAATTCACCACACTGAAGACCACGAGCAGCGCGGTCACCCGCCAGTACGGTCGCGGCAGCGAGCGCACACCGGCCCACATGGACGGCCGCTGCGCTCGCGGCGCGCCGCGGCCCCGCTCGCGCACCAGGCAGACGAGCGCCACGCTGAGCACCGCGGGCACGATGGCGACATACAGCAGCGGCGCGATGCGGTGGTCCAGCAGCTCGTAGCCCACCAACCCGAGCAGCGGACCGGCGACGGCACCGAGGGTGTCCATCGCGCGGTGGAAGCCGAAAACCCGGCCGCGCAGCGCGTCGTCCACGTCGTCGACCAGCAGCGCATCGCGTGGTGCGCCGCGCACGCCCTTGCCCAGCCGATCGACGACGCGACCCGCCAGCACACCCGGCCACGCCGAGGCCACCGCGATGATCACCTTCCCGAGCGCCGCCATGCCGTACCCGGCGGCGATCAACGGGCGTCGCGCAAACCGATCGCTGAGCGGGCCCGAGGCGAGTTTGGTCACCGACGCCGCACCCTCGGCCACACCCTCGACGGCTCCCACCACCGACGGCGGAGCTCCCAGCACCGCCGTCAGGTAGATCGGCAACAGCGGATACAACAGCTCGCTGGCGGCGTCCTGCAAGAACGACACCGCGGAGAGCACCCGAACGTTGCGGGTGAGCCAGTGGGGCCCCGAGAGGATTTCACGCTGGCGCACGAAGCCGGACCATACGCGTCGTCGACGTCTCGTCCAACTCCACCACGTCGGAGCGCGAACGCAGGAAGTCGCTGAATGACCGGAAGCCCAAAGACCTTTCGCTGAACGACGGATCCATCCGCTTCATCTGTGCCTTCACCGCGGAGTTGTGCAGCCAGTCGGCGTCGTCCTTGTCCAGGCCGATCTGCAGCGCGCGCGTCAGCAGCGCCGTGGCGCCGGCCTGTGGATCGGGTGGTTCCGGTTCCCCGGACTGAGCCTCCTTGGCGCGGCCGGCCCGGCGCTTGGGTGACTTCGCCCCGGCAGCGGCGTCGTCGGCCGCGGGCTCCGGTTCGAGCGCCGGCACCCCGGGCAGCGAGTCGTAGATGACGAACTCGTCGCAGGCCGCGGCCAGCGCCCGGCTCGACGCGCCGGCCACCCCGATGCCCACCACGTACCGGCCCAGCCGCTTGCAGCGCTGGGCCAGCGGGATGTAGTCGGAGTCGCCGGCCACGATCACCACATGGGTGAGGTCGGGCAGCCGGAACATGTCTTCGACCGCGTCGACGGCCAGCCGGATATCGGCGCCGTTCTTGCCGTAGGCCGCGGCGGGAAACAGTTGCACCAGGTCGACCGCGCGGGCCACCAGCTGCCCCCGGTATCCGGCGTTGATGTCCGCCGACCAGTCCGCATAGGCGCGGGTGAGCACCAGGGTCCCGAACGACGACGCGAAGTCGAGGATCGCCCCGACGTCGACGGTGGCGCGGTCCAGCCGCTCGGCATACTGCTCGAGACCCTTGGCCTTGTCCCGCTGGAACGAGCTGCGGCCATGGACCTGGTCGTATCGCGAGATCACGATGTTGTCGAAGTCGAGGTAGACGGCCACGCGGGCCGCGACCGGTTCTGTCATGGACTAGATCATCGCTGAGGTGTCCGGCACTGTGGGGGCCGGAAGCGTTTTCCGTCACGATTTGCCCCGTGCGGGTCCCTAAACAGCGCCAGAGCGGGTACACCGGGGCCATGAGTGAGTTGAAGTTCCTCGAGCTGCACGGCGATCGGGTCGCCTACCGCGACGAGGGTGACGGTGAGGTGCTCCTGCTCATCCACGGCATGGCGGGCAGTTCGGAGACGTGGCGATCGGTGATACCGCCGCTCTCGAAGAAATTCCGGGTCATCGCCCCGGACCTGCTGGGCCACGGCGAATCGGCGAAACCCCGCACGGACTATTCGCTGGGCGCGTTCGCGGTGTGGCTGCGCGACCTGCTCGACGAACTCGGCGTCAGCCAGGCCACCCTGGTCGGTCAATCGCTCGGCGGCGGGGTCGCGATGCAGTTCGTCTACCAGCACCCCGACTACGCCAAGCGGCTGATCCTGATCAGCAGCGGCGGCCTGGGCCCCGACGTCGGCTGGGTGCTGCGGCTGCTGTCGGCGCCCGGGGCCGAGCTGGTGCTGCCGATCATCGCGCCGAAGCCCGTGCTGTCCGTCGGCAACCGGCTCCGGTCCTGGTTGCGCAGCGCCGGCATCCAGTCGCCGCGCGGCGCCGAGATCTGGAGCGCCTACTCCTCGCTGTCGGATGGCGAGACGCGCCAGTCGTTTCTCCGGACGCTGCGCTCGGTGGTCGACTACCGCGGGCAGGCGGTCAGCGCGCTCAGCAGGCTGCGGCTGCGGGAGGACCTCCCCGTCATGGCCATCTGGGGGGAGCGCGACGGCATCATTCCCGTCGATCACGCATACGCCGCCCACGAGGCCCGTACCGACGCCCGGCTGGAAATCCTGCCCGACGTCGGCCACTTCGCACAGGTCGAGGCGCCCAACCAGGTGGTGGAGCTGATCGAGGACTTCATCGCGAGCGGCGACCGTCACGAAACGGGGAGCGCGCAGGCGCGTCTGTGACCTGAGGCGCCGAAAATCGGCTTCGCCGCACCGCGGCCGCCGGTCGTAAAATTGCGGCAATGCCCAAGACCGCGGGTGTGGTGCTTCCGCCGGGGCCACGGCTGCCCCGCGCGGTACAGGCCGCCTTGATGCTGCACCGTGGGTCGCATTTCGTCGACGCCTGCCGGCGCCGCTACGGGAACGTGTTCACGCTGCGCATCGCGGGCATGGGCACGCTGGTGTATCTGGCCGACCCGGCCGACATCAAGACGGTGTTCGCCGGCGACCCCCACGTCTTCCACGCCGGCGAAGCGAACTCGATCCTGAGCGGGCTGCTCGGCGACACCTCTCTTCTGGTGATCGATGAAGACGTCCATCGAGACCGCCGCCGGCTGATGCTGCCGCCGTTCCATCGCGACGCCGTCGCACGCCAAGCCGGGGTGATGGCCGAGATCGCGGCGGCGAACATCGCGGGGTGGCCGGTGGGCAGGAGCTTCGCCGCCGCGCCCAAGATGTCGGAGATCACGCTCGAGGTGATCCTGCGGACGGTCATCGGCGCCACCGACCCGGCCCGGCTCGCGGCACTGCGGGCGATCATGCCGCGGCTGCTCAGCGTGGGTCCGTGGGCGACGCTGGCGCTGGCGAAGCCGGAACTGCAGCGCCACCTCCCCTGGCGTGGGCTGCGCCGGCGCATGGCCGAGGCCGACCGCCTGCTCTACGCGGAGATCGCTGAGCGCCGCATTGACCCGGACCTGGCCGCTCGCACCGACGTGCTGGCCATGCTCGTCCGCGCCGACGACGGCGGGCGCACGATGTCCGACCACGAGCTGCGGGATCAGCTGATGACGCTGCTGGTGGCCGGGCACGACACCACCGCGAACGGGTTGTCCTGGGCGCTCGAGCGGTTGACCCGTCACCCGGCCGTGTTGGCCAAGGCGGTGACCGCCGCCGAGGCCAGCGCCGCGGGTGATCCGGCCGGCGACGAGTATCTCGACGCGCTGGTGAAGGAGACCCTGCGGATTCGTCCGGTGGTCTTCGACGTGGGGCGGGTGCTCACCCAACCGGCCGACGTGGCCGGGTACCGGCTGCCGGCCGGGGTGATGGTGGCGCCCGGAATCGGCTTGGTGCACACCAGTGCCTCCCTGTACCCGGATCCCCACCGTTTCGATCCGGACCGGATGCTGGGCGCCACGCTGAGCCCCACGACCTGGTTCCCGTTCGGGGGCGGCAACCGCCGCTGTCTGGGCGCCGGCTTCGCCCTGGTCGAGATGCGCGTGGTGTTGCGCGAGATCCTGCGCCGCGCCGAGCTGGACACCACCGCCGCAGCCGGCGAACGACAGCAGCTGAAGTTCGTTGTGCTGGTGCCGCATCGCGGCGCCCGCATTCGGCTGCGGGCGATCAGAGACGTTCCCGCGCCGGCGGCCGCGGACACCCGGGCGTCGGCCGGCTAGTGGGGAGCGGGCGTTCGCGCGCCCCGGTAATCGACCTGCCAGTGCTTG
Organism: Mycobacterium europaeum; assembly: GCF_034555895.2. Taxonomy (NCBI): domain Bacteria; kingdom Bacillati; phylum Actinomycetota; class Actinomycetes; order Mycobacteriales; family Mycobacteriaceae; genus Mycobacterium; species Mycobacterium europaeum. Next base: position 3,952,604 of record NZ_CP157315.1, on the reverse strand, counting down.
ATGCCGTTGATGAACGACGACCGCAGCCGCTGCGGATCCGCCAGCGGAGTCAGGTCGGGCACGTGATCGGCGAGCGCGTTGAACATCAGGTCGATCGTCATGCGCGCCAGGTTCGCGCCGATGCAGTAGTGCGCCCCGGTCCCGCCGAAACCGACGTGCGGGTTCAGGCTGCGCAACACGTCGAAGGCATCCGGGTCGTCGAAGACCTCTTCGTCGAAGTTCGCCGAGCGGTAGAACAGCACCACGCGCTGCCCCTTGCCGATCCGGACCCCGCCGAGTTCGGTGTCCTCGCACGCGGTGCGCTGAAACGCCGTGATCGGTGTCGCCCAACGGATTATCTCGTCGGCCGCGGTCTTGGGGCGGTGCGCCTTGAACAACTCCCACTGCGCCGGGTGATCGGTGAAGGCCATCATTCCCTGCGTGATGGAGTTGCGGGTGGTCTCGTTTCCGGCGACGGCCAGCGTGACGACGAACATGCCGAACTCCGCCTCCGACAGGTGCTGGCCCTCGGCGTCGGCCCGGATCAGCGTGGTGACGATGTCGTCCCCGGGCTCGTCACGCTTGCGAGCCGCTAATTGCATTGCATACCACATCAATTCGCCCGCGGAGGTGAGCGCGTCGTTGCCGGCGAACTCCGGGTCGTCGCTGCCGATCATGTTGTTGGTCCAGTCGAACAGCTTGTCGTAGTCCTCCTGCGGAACTCCCAACAACCCCGAGATGGCCTGCAGCGGTAGCTCGCAGGCGACCTGGCGGACGAAGTCGCCGGAACCGGCCGCCGCGGCGTCGGTCACGATGCGCCGAGCCCGCTCGGCGAGTTCGGCGCGCAGCCGATCGACCGCGCGGGGTGTGAAGGCCCGTGAGACGATCTTGCGCAGCCGGCTGTGCTCGGGATCGTCCATCATGATCATCGACGCCCGGCCCGCCTCGATCTGACCGGCGGCCAGTTCTTCTTGGTAGCGCGGCACGATCGACTTGGCCGCCGAGGAGAAGACATCGCTGCGCAGCGAGACATCGCGGACGTCGCGGTGCTTGGTCACCACCCAGTAGCCGCCGTCGCCGAACCCACCCGCACCGGGCGCCTGCTCGTTCCACCAGATCGGTTCCGTGGCGCGCAGTTCGGCGAACTCCTGCACCGGCAGCCGGTGGGCGTAGATGTCGGGGTCGGTGAAATCAAAGCCCGGCGGGAGGTTCGGAGTGGCCATCGGAGTTCTCCTGCAGACGTGCCCATCGGGATCGGTAGCAAAGCCCGCGCGCCCTACTGCCAGCACCCTAAAGCCGGGCCTCGAAGAAAAGAAGCCTCCGTGAGAATCACCGGATGGCGACGGCCCGCTCCTCCGACCGGGCCCCGCTATTTCCCCGCGTGCCTGCCCGGCCTCTGAAATCCGTCAGTGTGGAATTCGGCGCCGGCGGTTTCGCGGCCGCCGAGGTTGGTGGCCGCGGTGACCACCGCCCGCTCGATCTGGCGCAGCGCATGCACCGCGGTGAGGAGTCGCCGGGTGTCCGGCGGCGGCTGATGCGCCGATCCGTCGCGCTGGCGCGCCAGGGTTTCGGCGGTATCGAGGTCGTCGGCCGCCGAGATCACGGTCGGCCCGCGGCCGGTGCCGATGGCGGCGGACAGCGCGTCGATGTTGCGCCGTGTCTGCGCGGCGGCCGCGGAAATGGCCTGAGCCAGTTCCACGGGTTGCGAGCCCTCCCGGTCCTGGTATTGCTCGCTGCTGCGCGCCAGGCTGCGGCCGTACCGGTCGCACGCGGCGAAGATCCGCAGCGCACGGCGAATGCTGCGCCGCCCGGCCAGGCCGGCCACGCCCGCCAGCAGCGGCTTGGCGGTGACCCGGAACTGCTGCAGGTCCCGGTCCACCTGGCGCGCCTGCTCGGACGGGCTCACGCTCTCGCCTTCGCCGAACATGGCCGCGGTGGACACGTCGATCAGCACCGACAGGCCGGCCAGAAAGGTGCGGGTGTCGTCGCGGATCGCGGCTCTGGTGTGCGTCGGCAGCACCACGATGGCCACGGTGGCCCCGATGACCGCGCCGATCGCCGTCTCCTCGATCCGCAACATCAGTACGCCGAAAGAGAATTGGCCAAGCAGGCCATACAACAACGCCAGCATCGTGGTGATCCAGAACGTCATCAGGCTGTAGGTGACCGTCATGAAATAGAAGGCGCAGAACAGGCACACGAAGATCCCGGCGAGCGCGGCGGTCTTGTCGCCGGCCAGCAGCGTGGCCACCAGCACGCCGCACGGCACGCCGAGCAGGGTGCCGAGCAGGCGCTGCCAGCCCTTGGTCAAGGTCTCGCCCCACGAGTTCGTGCCGGCGAAGATGACGAACGCGGCGATCACCGCCCAATACCAGCGGGCCGGTGACACCAGCTCGCCGGCGACGATGGCCAGCGACGCGGCGACGCTGACCTGGACGGCCTGCCGGGTGGTCGGTCGCAGGCCCGCCGGCTGCGCTTCTTCGGTCGGCTCGTCGGCGGGCGCGCCGCCGGACGCGGGCGGCCGCTCGCTGTCCGCGCTCCCCAGGGGGCCATGGGTGGCGGCCCGGTCGACGATGGCCCGCACGTCCGACGTCGCCGTGGCGGCGTTGACTATCGCCAGGGCGAGGCGGCGCACGGCGGCCTCACCGGGGTCGTCGTCCGCGGAGACCGCCGGGCGGCACTGCTCGTCCAGCAGCCGCTGCGCTTGGTCGGCGGCCCGCCGCAGGCCGTCGGGCTCGGGGAGGCGGATGGCCCGCCCCAACGTGGAGAGCGCGTCGACGAGCGCGGCCCGCGTGCGGGCGGGTATGGCGCCCGGGTTCTCCGACGCCAGCGCGGCGGCCCGCCGGCCGGCCGTGGCCACCCACTCGATGGCCAGCTCGGCGTCCAGCAGCCACGGGGCCAGCTGTTCGGCGGTGACGCCCGGCCACAGCGTGGCGGGGTCGGCCTTGTCCTCGATCTGGCTCTGCACCATCAGGGCGGTCTCGTTGAGCCGCAAGGTGCGCGCCCGCATCCGACGCCGGCGTCGTTCGTCGAGCCGGCCGGTATGCACCGCTTCGGCCGTCGTGTCGACGACGATCGCCATCCTCGCCCGCAACGCCCGGACGGTCGCGCGCAGCACCCGCTCCGGCCGATCGGGCATGACATAGGTGGTCATCACGAACGTGCACACCGTGCCCACCGCGACCGCTCCGATCATCCACGGCAGCTCCGAGATCCGCGCCCGCAGATACAACGTGAAGAAGTAGGACATGAAGGCGACCATGCCCAGCGCCCGGCCGCGGGCCCCGAAGCGGCGGACGTAGGCCGCGGCGAACACCACCACCACGAACACCGCGTCGCTGACCACCCGATGGGACGCGAGCACCGCGGCCGCGGTGATGGCCACGGCGGCGGGCACCGGCAGCAGCGCCATCGTGATCCGCTGCTGGCGCGGGTCCGGCTCGTTGACGGAGCGCGACGCGACCATCGTGATGACGACGCCCAGCAGGGCGACGGTCAGGGGTTGCCCCGTCGCCCGGGTCAGGACATAAAGGGCCAGCAGCGAACAGCCGAGCGCGGCCGTCGTCCGCGTCGCCATCCGCAGCCGAAGCAGACCGGGATCGGAGCCGATCACCCAGTTGCTGGCTCGTTCGTAGAGAACGGTTATCGCCGTGCCCCCCTTCTCGCCCGCCGGACCCATCATGGTTACCCGAACGGCGCCGCGGCGGCCAAGCTAGTCTTCGAGATCGTGACAGCGCCGACGCGGGCGAAGCTGGCTGACGGCCGTGACCTGCTGTTCTTCGCGCTGCCCGGCCACCGCCCGGCGCCGGTCGAAGATCGCCGGCCGCTGCCGGCGCGCGCCGGGCAGCACACCGAGCTGCGGTTCGACCAGACAACGGGGCAGTGGGTGATCGTCGCCGCCCTGCGCCAAGATCGCACCTACAAGCCGCCGGCCGGCCAGTGCCCGCTGTGCCCGGGCCCGACCGGGCTGACCAGCGAGGTGCCCGCCCCCGACTACGACGTCGTCGTGTTCGAGAACCGGTTCCCCAGCCTGTCGGGCACCGGGCCGGCGCTCGCCGCCCCCGGCGACGGGTTCGTGTCCGCCCCGGGACAGGGCCGCTGCGAGGTCATCTGCTTTTCCAGCGACCACACCGGCTCCTTCGCGGGACTGGAGCCCGCCCACGCCCGGCTGGTCATCGAGGCGTGGCGGCACCGCACCGCCGAGCTCATGGCCACACCGGGCATCGAGCAGGTGTTCTGTTTCGAGAACCGCGGCGAAGAGATCGGGGTGACGCTGACCCACCCGCACGGTCAGATCTACGGCTATCCCTACCTGACGCCGCGGACCGCCGTGATGCTGGACCGGGCCCGCCGGCACCGAAAACGCCACGGCACCAACCTCTTCGGCGACCTCCTGGCCGCCGAACTCGCCGACGGCGGCCGAATCCTGGTGCGCGACGACCTGTTCACCGCCTTCGTACCGTTCGCCGCGCGCTGGCCGGTCGAGGTGCACATCTACCCGAACAGGTCCGTGCGCAACATCACCGAACTCGACGGGGAAGAACTGGACGCGTTCGCACGCGTCTACCTCGACGTGCTGGGGCGGTTCGACCGGATGTATTCCGCACCGCTGCCCTATATTTCGGCGTTGCACCAGTACACCGACACCGACTCCCAGGCCGACGGCTACTTCCACGTCGAGTTGATGTCGATCCGGCGCAGCGCCACCAAGCTGAAGTACCTGGCGGGGTCCGAATCCGGGATGGACGCGTTCATCAGCGATGTGACGCCCGAAAGCGTCGCCGAGCGACTGCGCCAGCTCGGATGACGGTCCGCTATGGCGCGCCCGGCCGGATCAACCTGATCGGCGAGCATACCGACTACAACCTGGGTTTCGCGCTGCCCATCGCGCTGCCGCAGCGCACGGTGGTGGCGTTCACGCCCGACCGCGGCGACGCGATCACCGTGGCCAGCGACCGCGCGGACGGGACGGTGCGCATTCCGCTGGACACCGCTCCCGGCGGGGTGGCCGGCTGGGCCGCCTACGTGGCCGGGGTGATCTGGGCGCTGCGGCAGGCCGGGCACCCGGTGCCCGGCGGCGCGATGCGGATCACCAGCGAGGTGCCGATCGGGTCGGGCCTGTCGTCGTCGGCGGCGCTGGAGTGCGCGGCACTGGGCGCGATCGCGACGGCCGCCGGCGCGCGCATCGACGCCAAAGAGCAGGCGCGCCTGGCTCAGCGCGCCGAGAACGACTACGTCGGTGCCCCGACGGGTCTGCTCGACCAGCTGGCCGCGCTGTTCGGCCGTCCGGCGACGGCGCTGCTGATCGACTTTCGCGATCTCACGGTCGCGCCGGTGGCCTTCGACCCCGACGCCGCCGGGGTGGCGCTGCTGCTGATCGACTCCCGCGCCCGCCACAGTCACCTCGGCGGCGACTACGCCGCGCGCCGCGCGTCATGCGAGCGGGCGGCCGCGGACCTCGGGGCGTCGTCGCTGCGCGAACTGCAGGACCGCGGGCCCGCCGTGCTGGCCGAGGTGCGCGACCCGGTCGACGGCCGCCGTGCCCGGCATGTGCTCACCGAAAATCAGAGGGTCATCGATTGTGTTGGGGCCCTAAGTGTTTCGGACTTCGCCGAAGCGGGGCGGATCTTCACCGCCTCGCATGCGTCCATGCGCGACGATTTCGAGATCACCACCGACCACATCGATCTGATCGCCGACACCGCGGTGCGCGCGGGCGCCCTGGGCGCGCGGATGACGGGGGGTGGATTCGGGGGCTGCGTGATCGCGCTGGTGCCGGAGGACCGCACCGCCGCGGTGGACGAGGCGGTGCGACGCGCGGTGGGCGCCGCCGGCTTCGGCCAACCGCTCATCACCCGGACCCGCGCCGCCGCCGGCGCGGGACCGGGCGCGTGAACGAGCCGACCGGCTACGTCGAAGTTCGGGTGTACGCCGAACTCAACGACTTTTTGGCGGCCGAGTCGCGAGGGATGACGGTGCGCCGCACGTTCCGGCCACACCAGACCGTCAAAGACGTCCTGGAGGCGATGGGCATACCGCACACCGAGGTCGACCTCATCCTCGTCAACGGATCCCCGAGGGACTTCGCGTACCGCCCGAGTGTCGGCGACCGCATCGCCGCCTACCCGACTTTCGAGTCGCTCGACGTGGGGGAGACCGCCCGGCTGCGCCCGGTTCCGTTGCGCGATCCGCGGTTCGTCGTCGACGTCAACCTCGGCCGGCTGGCGTGGCTGCTGCGCCTGCTCGGGTTGGACGTGTGGTGGTCGAATGACGCCGCCGACGAGACGCTGGCCGACGTCAGCGCCGCACAGCACCGAATCCTGCTGACCCGCGATCGCGGCCTGCTGAAGCGCCGCGCCATCACGCATGCCCTGTTCATCCGCTCCGACGATCCCGAGGAGCAGGCACTCGATGTGCTGCGCCGGCTGGACCTGGGACAGCGGCTCGCGCCGCTCACCCGCTGCGTGCGCTGCAACGGCACGCTGGCCCCGGTGCGCAAGGACGAGGTGATCGACCAGTTGGAGCCGCTGACGCGGGAGCATTACGACGAGTTCGCCCGGTGCGCGGATTGCGGGCGGATTTACTGGCCCGGGTCGCATTACACGAAATTGATCCGGCTCGTACAAACGCTGCGCGACCGGCTCGGGTGACCGCCCGGCGCCCCGCGATTCCCCGCGGACTAGCCGTGACCACCGGCGATAGCTGTAACGTAACGGATATGCGGCGGATGACCTGTGCGGTGTGCGGGTCGGGGTTCTCGGGCCGGTCCGACGCCGTCTACTGCTCGTCGGCCTGTCGGCAGAGGGCTCATCGCGCCCGGTCGGCGCGCCGCACGGCCGCGTTGCGGGACTCCCTACGGCGCAGCGCCGGGACGGCCCGGGACACGCCCTCCGACGTCGCCCGGTCGCTGCAGCGTTCGGTGGCCGACGCCGTGCAACGCGCGCGACGGCAGGTCGACCGATCGCGCGAACTGTGCCGCGCGTCGGAGCTGCGGCTGCGGGAAAGCGACGCCATCCGGCGGGCGTCGCTCGAGAGCGGGTCGTCGAGGTCCTATCCGGAGCGTGCGTCGTGGCCTGGGATCTAGACGGCCAGACGGCGGCGGTCGAGCGGGCCCTCGCGGGAGGTATTCCGCAGCGGGCGGGTTGGTTCCGCTTCTACTTCGAGGACCAGCGGTGGGAATGGTCCGACCAGGTGCATCGCATGCACGGCTACGAGCCGGGAACGGTGACGCCGACGACCGAGCTGGTGCTGTCCCACAAGCACCCCGGCGATCGGGACCGGGTGGCCCAGGGCATCGACGACATGATCACGCGTCGCCGCGCGTTCAGCACCAGGCACCGCATCGTCGACACCCGCGGCAACACCCATGACGTCGTCGTGGTGGGCGATCAATTCTGCGACGACAACGGCGAGGTCATCGGCACCCACGGTTTCTACGTCGACGTCACGTCGACGTCGAGCCGTAAGCGGGAGGAGTCCATCAGTGCGCAGGTGGCCGAGATCGCCGAACGTCGGGGCGCCATCGAGCGCACCAAAGGGATGCTGATGCTGGTCTACGGCGTGGACGAGACGGCTGCGTTCGACCTGCTCAAGTCGTTGTCCCAGGTGCGCAACATGAAGTTGGGCGTGCTCGCCGAGCAGATCGCGAACGACTTCCCGAAGGTGGGCCAGGAGGCCATCGCCTCGCGCTCACGATTCGACCAGAGCCTGCTCGCCGCCCACCTGCGCGCGGGCGACCCCACCGGGTAGCGCCGCTAGCCGGCCGGCGCCAGGCGCACCGCGCCCAAGTGCATCCGGTCGACCGCCTCGGCGAACTCCTCGCGCGTCGGTATGCGTCGGTCGCGGAACTTCAGTCCGATCATCCGTTGGGCACGCTGGACGCCGTAGGACTCGGCGCAGCGCAGGAAGAGATCGGACACGGCGGCGCGGTCACGGATCAGCTCGCCGCGCATCGCGATGGTCTTGCCGTCGTAGACGACCTCAACGGGCGCGCCGCCGCGGAAGTTCTGCTTCCAGGGAGCGCCCGTCAGCGCGTACAGCTGACCGTCAATCACGTGGGCGCTGACCGGAAGTGAGAACGGCCGGCCCGTCTTGCGCCCGGTGAAGCTCAGCACCATCAGTTGCTTGCGGGCGGGGCCGGCGAGCGGGCTGCGCAGCAAGAACCCCATCATCGGGTTGATCAAGCGCAGCAGCACCGACGGCGGGTGCCCGGCGTCTATCGCATACGGCTGCTCTGCCATGCGCTTACCGTAAAGCCATTCGGCACCACCGCGCAGCGATCCGCGCGGCGGCGTCGCGCTCCTCGCTCAGGGGGTGATGGTGGTCTGGTGGTCGATGATCTTCGTGACGTCCATCAACGGTCCCCGGTCGGCCTCCGGTCCGTCGGCGTTGAGCTGAAGCACATACACCGCGCCCTGGCTGGGGATCACCACCGTCTTCTGCGCGATCATCCGAGTCTTGCCGTCCCGCTGGTAGGTGCCGCCGATCTGCCACGCCTGGAAGCCGCCGAGCGTCGACGCTCTGCCGTCACCGTTGCCGTCGTATCCGGGCAGGTTCTGCACCTCGCCCGGGGCGTACTGGATGATCTTGGCCGGGTCCACGTCACCGCTGAGCCTGGAGAACAGCGCCGAGACGGTGGGCGGGTCGGCCGGGTCGCTGGGCTGGGTCGAAACGATGCCGCCATACGACGTGCCGGCCTTCTGGTCGAGCCGCCAGCCCGGCGGCACCGGCAGGTCGACGCTCGGCCCGGGATCACCGTGATGGATCGGCGTCTCGGTGATGTGGTTGTCCTTGACGTAGTCGGCGATCGTGTATTTGGCCTTCGCGGCCGGTGCCGCGCCGGTGCCCGACGACGTCGTCGCGGACGTCGAGGCGGGGGTGGTCGTCGAGGCCGACGTCTGATTGCCGGATTTCTGGTCGTGGCCGCACCCGACGAGCGCCAAACTGAGCGACACGGAAATGGTTGCTAGCGTCAAATGTTTCATAATCCAATCTCCCGAAAATTGGGGCTGTTACCAGCGTCGGCCACGCCGAAATGACAGTAACCGAAATGGCGCGCAGCTTTGCCGGTATCTTTTGACTTTCCAGCCCGGCCGCGGTGGGGCCGCAAATCGTTATCCGATTCGTTCGAAAAAACAGCCATCCAATACACCCTCGTCCAGTAAGAGACAGGTATGCGGTCACGCAGGGCCCTCGTCGCGATCCTGGCGGCGTCGGTCATTTTCATGGCGTTCGTCGCCGCGGCGCCGCCCATCGCCTACGACGGCGACCCCGGATTCGTGACCGACCCGGTCGACCACGTCGCCACGCTGATCGGCACCGGAACCGGTGGCCAGACCGTGGGGGAGATCAACAACTTCCCCGGCGCCACCGTGCCGTTCGGCATGGTGCAGTACTCGCCGGACACCGTCGGCAATTACGCGGGCTACAACTACGGGAATTCCCGCTCCACCGGCTTCAGCATGACCCACGCCTCCGTCGGCTGCGCCGCGTTCGGTGACATCTCAATGCTGCCGACCACCAACGCAATTGGCTCACAGCCTTGGCAAGCCTGGGAACGGATCGCCCACGACGACACCGAGCGGGGCGTGCCCGGCTACTACACGGTGCGATTCCCGGGGACGCGGGTGAAGGCCGAACTGACCGCCACCACGCGCACGGGCGTCGGCCGGTTCAGCTACCCGCGCAACGGCCGGCCCGCGCTGTTGCACGTGCGCTCCGGGGCGTCGCTGGCGGGCAACTCTCGCGCGAGCATCCAGATCGGCGAGGACGGCACCACGATCACCGGCTGGGCCACCAGCGGCGGGTTCTGCGGCAAGAACAACACCTACACCGTCTATTTCGCGATGAAGTTCAGCCAGCCGTTCACCTCCTACGGGACATGGGACGGCACCGCGGTGTATCCCGGTGCCCGCGGCGCGAATTCGCCATTCAGCGGCGGATACGTCGAGTTCCCGGCCGGAGCCGTGCTCGAGGTGCGGACCGCGATCTCCTATGTCGGTATCGAGGGGGCGCGGGCGAACCTGGCGGCCGAGGGCGCGGCGAGCTTCAACGACGTGCGCGACGCCGCCTCGAAGTCGTGGAACGCCACGCTGTCGCGCATCTCGGTCGCCGGCCGCAACGCCCACGACCTGGAAACCTTCTACACCGCCCTGTATCGGTCGTTGTTGCACCCCAACACCTTCAACGACGCGGACGGGCGCTACATCGGGTTCGACGGCGCCGTGCACACCGTGGCCGCGGGGCACACCCAGTACGCCAACTTCTCCGACTGGGACACCTACCGATGTCTGGCGCCTTTGCAGGCGCTCCTTTTTCCCGACCGGGCGAGCGATATGGCCCAGTCGCTGGTGAACGACGCCGAGCAGAGCGGAGCGCTGCCGCGTTGGGCGCTGGCCAACGCCGCGACCGCGGAGATGAGCGGCGACAACGTGGTACCGCTCATCGTGAACCTCCATGCCTTCGGCGCCGAGGATTTCGACACCCGGACGGCCCTGCGCTACATGGTGAACGCGGCGACGAAAGGCGGTGTCGGACTGGGCGGTTACGTCGAACGGCCGGGGATCGAGACGTACCTGGAATTCGGCTACGCGCCGTTCTCCTTCGAGTTCCGCACCGACGGGTGGATCGCCGCCGCGTCGATCACGCTCGAATGGTCGGTCGACGACTTCGCCATCTCCCGGTTCGCCGATTCGCTCGGCGACACCGCGACCGCCGCCGAATTCCAGGGCCGGTCGCAGTACTGGCAGAACCTGTTCAACCCGAGCACCGGGTACATCTCGCCCCGCAACTGGACCAGCTTTTTCCGCGCCGGCCCCGCATTCGTGGTCTCGCCCTCGGATTTCGGCCAGGTCGGGTTCGACGAGGGCAATGCCGCGCAGTACGTCTGGTGGGTGCCGCACAACGTGGCCGGCCTGGTGACCGCGCTGGGCGGGCGCGATGCGGTCGCCGGACGGCTCGACGGCTTCACCCGGAAGCTCAACGTGGGTCCCAACGAGCCCTACCTGTGGGCCGGTAACGAACCCGGTTTCGGGGTGCCATGGCTGTACAACTACATCGGTCAACCGTGGAAGACGCAGCGCACGGTCGATCGGGTGCGCGGGCTGTTCGGCCCGACGGCCGACGGGGAACCGGGCAACGACGATCTGGGCGCGATGGCCAGCTGGTACGTCTGGGCGGCCCTGGGACTGTATCCGAGTACTCCCGGAACGCCGATCCTCACCGTGGCCGCACCGCTGTTCGACCGGATCGTGATCGCGCTTCCCGGCGGCAAGACGATCCGGATCTCGGCGCCCGGCGCGTCCGGGCCGCGTCACCTCAACTACGTCAGCGGGCTGCGCGTCGACGGGCAGCCCACCGATCACACGTGGCTGCCGGAGTCGTTCGTCCGCACCGGCGGGGAACTGAGCTTCACGCTCGCCGCCTATCCGGACCGGAGTTGGGGCACAAGCGAATCCTCCGCCCCGCCCTCGTTCGGCGCCGGTAGTTCGGCGGTGACGGTCAACGTCCCCAGCCCCATCGTCACCATCGCCCCGGGCAGCACGGGCACGGTTAGGCTCGACGCTCAGCGGATGATCGGTGATGCCGGCGATTACACGGTCACCGGCACCGCCTCGGACGGCGGTATCACCGTGACGCCCTCGACCGGCCAGTTCTCCCCCGACGGATCGGCGAGCATTGACGTCCCCATCACGGTGGCGCGATCGGTGTCCGACGAGTACTACCTGGCGTTCTTGACCTCTACCGTCGGCCAAAGCGCCCGCACGTCAACCGTTCTCGTGGTGGTGCAATCCCCGTCCGAGTGATCCCGTGGCGGACCTCAGATCATCTCGTTCCTGGTCAGCCACCGCATCACCGGCCAGCCGGCGAACACGGGCAGCCAGCAGGTGAGCACCCGGTACAACAGCACCGACGGCAGGCCGGTCGCCGGCGGCACGCCGAAGGCGGCGAGCCCACCGATCAACGCCGCTTCGACGGCGCCGACGCCCCCGGGGGTCGGCGCGGCGGAGGCCAGCGTCCCGCCGACCATGGTGACCACGGTGACGGTGACGAACGAAGCGCCGCCACCGAACGCCTCGACGCTGGTCCACAGCGCCAGGGCGGCACCCAGAGTCGTTCCGGCGCAACCGAGTATGATCAGCCCCAGTCGCTGGGGCTCTCGGGCCACCTCGACGAGGTCGGTTGCCACCTCCTTGAGTTTGGGGCGCACGTCCGTCGCCAGCCAGCGGCGCAGCTTGGGCACGAATAAGAAGGTGCCGACAATCCCGAGGGCCACACCCGCGATCAGGTACAGGACCGTGGCGGTGGGGACGAAGTGCGAGAGGTTCATCGACGCGCCCGCAACCGTGCTGAACAGGATCAGCAACACCAGGTGCATGATCACTTGCACCGATTGCTGCAGGGCCACCGCCGTGGTGGCCCGCATGGCGGACAGCCCGCCGCCCTTTTGCAGGTACCTCGTGCTGAGCGCCAACCCGCCGACCCCGGCAGGCGTCGTCGTGGCGGCGAAGGTGTTGGCCACCTGCGCGACCGACAGCTTCCAGAAGCTCACCGTCTCGTCCGCGGACGCCCACAGCGCGGCGGCCGCCCCGACGTAGGTCAGCGCCGACACCGCCAGGCCCAGCAGTGCCCACCACCAGTTTGCGCTCCGCAGCTGGGACACGAACGTGGGCGCGGTGCTGATGAAGGGATACGCGACGTAGACGAGCGCCCCGAACAGCACCAGCTGAATGAGCTGGCTGCGGGTGAACCGGGTGATGGTCTCGGGTTTGATCTGGTCGGCGCCGGTCTGACGCTTCACCTCCGCGCGGGCGGCGGAGATGACCGTGCCCGCATCCGGTACCGACTTCCGAATGGCCCGGGGCACGGCCACTTTCGTCAGGCGGCGCGACGCGGTCAGGATGGTGTCCCGGTCGAACGCGTCGATCGCGGCGGCCACCGCCGATTTCGGGTCGTACAGGGCGGCGGTGGTCACCAGCAGCTGGGCGATATCTGATTGCAGCTGGGCTTCGGTGGCGCCGTATTCGGCGCTGTGGAAGCCGCCGAAGAGCACGGCGTCGTCGTCGACGGTGATCTCGTTGCCGCGCAGGTCCCCGTGCGCGATCTGCTGGTCGTTGAGGGTCCGCAGCGCCTGCCACACTCGGTCAACCGGCGTGGACTGCGCGCACCGGGCCAGGGGCACGCCGTGAGGTGGCTGGTGCGAATAGAGAATCCAGCCCCGGTCGAGGGTGGCGACGGCGATCGTCGAGGTGTTGGCCAGATGCACCTCCCCGATGGCGATCGTCATCAGCGCGCGGTGCTCGACGGCGCGGCGCATGGAGGTCACCAGGGGCGCGGTCTCGGCATCGCGCAGCCGCAGCTTGATCCACAGCTGGCGCAGCGTGCCACCGCTGCGTTGGTGCGGCCCGTACAACTCGACGAACGCCGAGCGCTCGGGCCGCCCGCAGGCCGCCGAAAGGACCAGCGGGCCCCGCCCGGCCGGCCGCACCACGGTGAGCCGCGAGACGACGAACCCACGCCTGGCCATCGCGCGCACGGCGGACTCCAGGGGCACCTCCAGCGCCGGGGTGCCGACCACGAGCACCACCAGCGAGCCGACCAGCCAGCCGACCGCCAGCCCCAGCAGCGCGCGGGCGGGCACGATCGCACTGACCACGAGGTGGATCGGCACGAAGGCCAGCAGCAGCGCCCACCACCAATGCCGCCAGCGCGCGGGCAGCCACGGACCGGAGACGGTCAGCACCGCCGCCAGCATGCCGATCCAGCGCGGATCGTCGAGGAACTGGCCCAACACGGTCTGCAGGCGTTCGGAGAGGTCGAAGTGCCAGCGGGGAGCCGAAAACCCGTTGCCGCCCACCGAGAGCGGCAGCGCCGCCAGCAGTGCGGCGGCCGCGTAGGCCCCGAGCAGTTTCCATTGCCGGCCGACGATCAGGCCGATCAGGATCATGAACGGCAGGGCCAGGATCGCCACCCCGTACGCGAGGTACACCAGATCGGACTGGCGGGGGGAGAGCACCCCGACGATCTGCGAGATCGACTTCTCCAGCGCCTCCCACTGCGGCCGGGTGATCAGCGAACTCGTGATCACCACCGCGAGGAAGGTCACGCTCGCCGCCAGCCGCAGGATGTCGTTGGTGCGCCGGGTCAGCGGCTGCAGCAAGCTGCCGGAAACGCTCACCTCGCGCCCGTCGACTCGCATGTGGTAATGATCCTTCGGATCCGTTCGGCGCCGCTGCTCGACCCGCTCGCCGGCTCGCCGACAACTTAACGCCGATGCCCGCCGCGCGACAGCTCGCACCCGCCCGGCGCGCGCGTAGGGTCGGTTAGGTAGGCGAGCTAGCGAACGGAGGGCGTGCCGTGGGCAGAACCGACAACGACAGCTGGGAGATCACCGAGAGCGTCGGGGCGACCGCGCTGGGCGTGGCGTCGGCGCGCGCCGCGGAAACGCGAAGCGAGAATCCGTTGATCCGCGATCCGTTCGCGCAGGTCTTCCTGGACGCCGCCGGTGACGGGGTGTGGAACTGGCACTCGGCGCCGCAGCTGCCGGACGAACTCGTCGAGGCCGAACCGGAGTTGCCGCTGCAGATGCGGGCGATGGTCGGCTACATGGCCTGCCGCACAGCCTTTTTCGACGAATTCTTCCTCGCCGCGACGGGCGCGGGCATCCGGCAGGCGGTGATCTTGGCGGCGGGCCTGGACGCGCGCGCGTGGCGGTTGCCCTGGCCGGACGGCACGACGGTCTACGAGCTGGACCAGCCCCGGGTGCTGGACTTCAAGTTGTCGACGCTGGCCCAGCACGGGGCGCAGCCGGCGTGCCACCGCGTCGCCGTTCCCGTGGACCTGCGCCACGATTGGCCGGCGGCGTTGCGGCAGGCCGGTTTTGACCCTTCGCTGCCCAGCGTGTGGTCGGCGGAGGGGCTGATGCCGTATCTGCCCGCCGCCGCCCAGGAGTTGCTGTTCGACCGCGTGCACCAGCTCACCGCGCCCGGCAGCCGGGTCGCGGTGGAGGCGCTGGGACCGAAGTTTCTCGACCCGGAGTTCCGCGCGAAGCGCCGTGAGCGGATGGACCGGGTGCGCGCGCTGATGGCGCGGGTGGACCCCGACCGGGAGGTGCCCAGGACCGACGAGCTGTGGTACTTCGAGGAGCGCGAGGACGTCGGCGAGTGGTTCCGCCGCCACGGCTGGGACGTGACGGTGACCGCGTCCGCCGAGCTGATGGCCGGCTACGACCGAGCGGCGCCCAAGGAGGTCGAGGACGCCGTGCCGGGAAACCTGTTCGTGGCCGCGCAGCGGCCGGACAACTAGCGGCCCTCGGCTTCCGAAGGCGCGCGACGGCCGTGCGTGCGCCACTTCCGGTACCCGCGCCGCGCGGCGACCGCACCGACGGCGGCGGTCAGGCACCACACCGCGATGGCCGAATACGCCAGCCAGGACGACCGATTCGCGATCGACGCCCCCAGCGCGGTGTAGGCGAACGCCCGCGGCACCGAACCGATGAAGGAGCCAACGGCCATCTGCCACAACGGGACTCCGAACGCCCCGAACGCGTAGGAGGCCAGCGCGTCCGACAGGCCCGGGACGAAGCGCTGCCCGACAACCGCCCACAGTCCGCGGCGTTCGATCACCGCATCGATGCGGTCGGCGCGCGCCGGCCCCAACAGCGCCCGCGCGCTGTTCCGCCCGGCCCGACGGCCAACGAGGCTGGCCACGACGGCGGTGCCGACCGTCGCGCCCAGCGTCACGGCGATGCCCAGGACCGGGCCGAACAACAGCCCGCTGCCCGCGGCCAGTATCGAGCCCGGCACGAACACCGCGCCCAGCGCGGCCGACACCACGACGTAGGTCGCGGGCGCGGCGGAACCGGTCGCCGAGACGGTGCGCCGCACGTCCTCGACGTCGATGACGTGTGCGACGGCGACCAGGAAGAACATTGCGAGCAGGAAAGCGGCGAACACCGCCAGCCGCAGGATGTGGGGCCGGCGGGATGGCTCGATCGCGCCGTCGTCGTCAGTCATGTCGATCACGATTCTTCCGTACCGGCATGACGGCGGCGTCAGCCCAGCCCGGCACCGGACTTGAGGCGTTGTCGCAGGCCGCTCGCGCGCACCGCGCGGCGGCCGATGGCGGCCCGTATCGCGCTCTCCGAACCGGCCACGCGCACCTTGGTTTTGGCGCGCGTCACCGCCGTGTAGAACAGTTCACGGGTCAGCAGGCGAGAGCCTTGCGGCGGGAGCAGCACGGTGACCTCGTCGGCCTGGCTGCCCTGGCTCTTGTGGATGGTCATCGCGTACATGGTCTCGACGTCGGAGAGCCGGCTGGTCGCGAACTCCAGCCGCCCGGCGGCACCGGCGATGACCGCCCGCAGCCCCTCTTGGCGGGCGACGACCACACCGGTATCGCCGTTGTACACCCGCAGCCCGTAGTCGTTGGCGGTCACCAGCAGCGGCCGGCCCGCGTACCACTGGGACCACACCGGCAGGCCGCTGTCCTCGGTCAGCCATCGATGGACCTGGCGGTTCCAGTGCTCCACCCCGGAGGGTCCGTGGCGGTGCGCGCACAGCAGCCGGTGCCCGTCGAGGGCCTGCAACGCCGCCGCCTCGGCGCCCAACACGGCGGCCTCCCGCACGCGAAGGGCGTGCGGCACCAGGATCGCGCGCAGGCGATCCGTTGGGTCCTCGTCGTCCACCCAGTCGATGTGATCGCCGCCGGCCCGCAATACCGCGATCGCCCGGTCGGCGTCGCCGCTGCGGATCGCGTCGGCGAGCGCACCGATCGACTCGCCGAACCGGTGCGAGGAGAGCAGCGCGGCGACGCGGCTGTCGTCGCGGGCGGACAGGCCGTCGACCAGGTCCGCCAGCACCGCTCCGGCCTCCACCGACGCCAGTTGATCGGGATCGCCGACCAGGATCAGTCGTGCGTCCGTGCGCACCGCCTCGAGCAGCCGCGCCATCATCGTCAGCGACACCATCGATGTCTCGTCGACGACGATGACGTCGTGCGGCAACCGGTTGGCCCGGTGGTGACGAAACCGCACCGACGTGTCGGGCCGGCTGCCGAGCAGCCGGTGCAATGTCACCGCCTCCAGCCCGGCCAGGCGCCGGCGGTCGGGGGGCTCGAGCCGGGCGACCTCCGCCGCCACCGCTTCGGTCAGCCGCGCGGCCGCCTTGCCGGTCGGCGCGGCCATCGCGATCCGCAGCCCCGGCCTGCCCGACCGGTCCGCCTGTTCGGTCAACAGCGCGAGCAGCCGGGCGACGGTCGTCGTCTTCCCGGTGCCCGGACCGCCGGTGAGCACCGTAACCGCTTGCGACAGCACGATCTGGGCCGCCGCCCGCTGTTCCTCGTAGCCGGCCGGGAAGAGTCGATCGAGGATGCCCGCTTCGACGGACGCCCCGGGCGCCGACAGCGCCAGCAGGTCGACGCAGACCTGGGTCTCCTCGCGCCAGTACCGGTCGATGTACAGCAGGCGATCCTGGTACAGCCGAAGCACCGGGGGGTCGGCGCTCAGGCGGCTCGAACGCACCGACGTCAGCCACGACACCGGCTCCGGCCACGGCAACTCCGGTGCGTCGGCGTCGGCGGCGACGGTCGCCAGGTCGACGCACACCGCCCCGCCCCGCAGCGCACGAACCAGCAGCGCGAGCGCCAGCGCCACCGCGTCGTCCGACTCGCCGGCCAGCGCCGTGATCCGTTGGGCCGCATGCACATCCGCGGCATCCAGCACCCCGGCGCGGTTGAATTCGCCGAGCGGGCCGCCGGCGGCCAGCGCGATTCGGTGATCGTATCGATCCTGGGGAATTTCCTCGGCGGTGCTCATGCGGCGCGCGGCCCGTCGTCGAGCAGATCGGACAGCGCGACCGCCAGCTCGGCCGGCGGGCCCCAGCTGAACACCCCGCAGGGCTGGCCGCCCGGCGCGGGTGTGGCGGCGCCGCACATGCCACGCACGAACAGGTACAGCACTCCGCCCAGGTGCCGCCCGGGGTCGTAACCGGACTGGCGCCACCGCAGGAAGCGGTGGAGCACAACCAGATACAGCAGCGCCTGCAGCGGATAGTCGGAGTGCAACATCGCCTCGGTCAGCGATCCGAAACTGTAGTCGGCCGCGGTGTCACCCAGCAGATTGGTCTTGTAGTCGACAACGAGGTAGCGCTGCCCCGGCAACCGCAGCACGGCGTCGATCGACCCGGAGAGGTAACCGCGCAGCGGCTGGCGGCCCAGCCCGTCGGACCTCAACCGGTCGGCGTAACCGGCCAGGGGATCGTCCGGGGGAAGGTATCGGCCCAGCAGATCGCCGACGTCGGAGAGCCGGATGTCGGTCACTTCCCCACGGATGTCGCCGCCCGCCAGGGGGATCTCGAAGGCCAACTCGCGCAGTCGATCCGGGAGCGCGATCTGCCGCAAGGTGACACCGGGGGCCAAGGGCCCCAGCACCGTGTCGTGCATCGGCACCAGCGCCGAGGCCAGCACCGCGGGATCGGCGTCGACCGGCCACCATGCCGAATGCGTCCGGATCTGCGCTTCCAGCTCGGCCGCTAGGTCCGGGGCGAGCGGGTCGGCGCTCTCCAGCACGGCATGCACCAACGACCCGAACGTCGCACCCGCCGGCAGGTCGGCCATCGGGGAGGGGACGTCCGCGCCGACGGCCGGCGGGATCGCCGCCGGGGTCACCTCGACCTCGTCGTCGCGAGCGCCGGCCTCCGGTTCGCTACCGAAGGCGGGCTGATCGACGTCGCGGATCAGCGCCGAGTACGACGTGCGCCGCCAGGTGGTGTCGATGACACGGTGAAAGTGCCTCACCGCCAGGTTGTTCGGCGGCGCCGTCCCGGCGGGCACGGGCACGGCGGCGACGGCGGCCTCCTCGATCACCGGGCCGCCCGCGGCCTCCCAGGCACCGAAGCAGGCCCGCGCTTGCTCGTCGGAGATCGTCTTCGGCTCGCAGCGGTCGGGCACCACGGCCTCGCCGAGGCGCCGGCCCCGCATCAGCCGCGACAACCCGCCGTTGGGTTCGTCCCAGGACGGCGCCCACCAGGCCACCACCTGCGACTGTGCCCGGGTCAGCGCGACATAGGTCAGCCGGATGTCGTTGCGCGCCGCCTCGGCCCGGCTGAACCGCTCGGTCTCGGCCAGGTCCGGACTCTGCGGGCCGCCGATGTGCAGGCAGCGGACACCGGCGTCGTCGTGAAACATCGGGATGTCGTCGATGAAGACGTGCCGGTTGAACGCGAACGGCAGGTACACGATCGGGAACTGCAGGCCCTTGGCCCCCCACACGGTCATGACCTGTACCGCGGCGGAGTCGCTGTCGATGCGGCGATTGCGTTCCGGGGCACCCCCGGACGAGCTGCTGCGCTCGGCGCATTGCCGGCGGAGCCAATCGCGCAGGGCCGGCAGGGCCAGCCGCTCCCGGTGCGAAACGTCGTGCAGCAGTTGGGCGATGTGGGCGAGGTCGGTCATCGTGCGCTCGCCGCCCTGCTCCGCGAGCACGCGCCGGCCCATCCCGGCCAACTGCGCCGCCTCGAACACCGCCGCCGGCCCGCGCTCGCGCAGCTGGCCGGACCAGTCCCGCAAGGTGGCGGCCACCTCGTCGGTGAGCTTGTCGCCCCCGGCGGCCAACGCGTCGGCCAGCTTGCCGAAGAACACCGTCGCCGCGGCGGCCCGCACCATCCCGCTGCGGTGGGTCTGATCGAACGCGTTGAGCAGGCACAGCCAATCCTCGGCGGCCTGGGACAGGAACACATCCGCGTCGCCGGTGTAGACGGCGGGAATCCCGGCCTGGATCAGGGCGCTCTGGCACGCCCGGGCATCCTCACCCTTCTCCACGATCACCGCCACGTGACCCGGCTCGACCGGGACACCGTCGAACGTGGCGCCGGCGGCCCGCAGGGCGCCGATGTCGGCGGCCAGGTCGGCGGTGATGAAGCGGCGAAGCTCCGACATCGGAATGGTTCTCGACTGGTCGACACCGAACAGGGACCGGTTGACCAGCCGCAGTCGAAACGGCGCGTTGCGCGGCGCGCCGGCCAGCCGGTGCCCGACGAGGCGGGTTTCCACCGCGCCCACGACGATGCCCGGATCGCCCAGCGCCGCACCGCGCAGCACGGTCTGCAGACGCTCGACCAACGCGGTGTCGCTGCGCCAATTGACGTCCAGCGTGCGCCGCTCGCCGGCCGTGCGGGCGGCCTCGAGGTAGGTGTAGATGTCGCCGCCGCGGAAGCCGTAGATGGCCTGCTTGGGATCGCCGATGAGCACCACGGTGGAGTGACCGCCGAACGCGCGCCCGATGACCTCCCATTGAATGGGATCGGTGTCCTGGAACTCGTCGACCATGACGATCGGCCAGCGGGCCCGCATCCGGTTGGCGGCATCGGAATCCTGCGCGCGCAGCGCGGTGGCGAGCCTGCGCAGCAGGTCGTCGTAACCTAGGACGGCGAGCCGGTGCTTGCGCAGCTCCAGCTCGTCGAGCACATCGTTGGCGAAGCGAAGCCGCACCGCGGCAACGGAATCCGCGTCGGGCCGTTGCGGCCGCAGTTCGGCGCACGGGTCGCGGACCACCGCGCGGGCCAGCGCCAGCGCGTCGGGGTGACTGAGCGCGGCGTCGTCGCGCTCCGATGCGAACCGGGCGAGGTAGAGGTCGTCGACGATCTGGGTGAGCAGGTCCTCGAGGCTCTCGACCAGCGTCACCCCGGCGTCGGTGTCACCGGCGACGCCGAGGGATTTGAGCACCATGCTGCAGAACTCGTGGGTGGTGGCGATGGTGGCGGCGTCGAACCCCGCCAGCGCGTCCCGAAGCCTGCGGCAGCGCTGGTCGCGGTCGGCGGCGCTGCCGCGCATCAGGTGGGCCACCAGCTCGTTCGGGGCGTCGGCCGTCGGATCGCACAGCGCGGCAACGGTTTGCGAGACCTGCGCGCGGACCCGTTCGCGCAGCTCACGGCTGGCGGCGCGACTGAACGTGATCAGCAGCATCTCGTCGAGGGTGGCCACGCCCTCGGCGAGGTAGCGGGTGACCAGACCGGCCAGCGCGAAAGTCTTTCCGGTGCCGGCGCTGGCCTCGAGCACCGTCGTGCGTCCGGGCCCGGGCAGCGGGCCGAGCAGGTCGAACCGATCCATCAACGCACCTCCGAGCGAAGCAGCGGCAACCACAGCCGCGCTGCCAGCGCGCCGAGGCGGGAGTCCTCCCCGGCGACCTCCTCGCCGAGATGCGGCGCGCCGAGCAAGACGCTGAGCGGCGCCCGTTTGCCCCAGACCTTTTCGTGCGCGGGCTCGGCGTCCTCGCCGTGGAAGTTGTTCTGTGACTGCCAGCGCCAGCCGGCCGCCCGCACCGGGTCCCTGCCGCCGTGGCGGGCGTCGGCCCAGGCGAACGACGTTCGTACCGGCAGCGGCAGCGGCTCTCGGCGGCCCGCGTCGTACAGGCGCACCAGGTCGCGGATCGTCTCACCGGGATCCGCCGGCGGTCCCAGCAGCCGCTGTTCGATGCGGTGATCGGTTCTGGCGCGACCGATGCACAGCGCCGTCCAGCCGCGGCCCGGCATGGCGGTGCTCGAGGCCAGCAGCGGAATCCACGACTCCATCAGGTGTTTGCCACCCAACTTGGAATAGGTGACCGACACCGTGCGCTCGGCGAAGACGGGTGTCACGGTGCCGGTGAGCCGCCGCCCGGCGCCGAGGTCCACGTCGACGTCGTAGGCGTCGGCGTCGGCCTGGCGGTGCCGCAACGCCGTGCGCGCCAAATCGGCGGCCTGGTCGCGGATCTCCACGGCCTTGCGCATCCCCAGGCGGCCGGGCGGCAGCGTGCCCCGTCGCCACTCTGCGTTGGCGGCGGTGTCCGGGTGCATACCCCGCAGCATGTCGCGAAGCATGCGATCGCCGACGGTCCACTCCGCCAAACTGTCGATCTGGACCGGCATCTCGTCATCGAGGTCCTCGACTTCCCAGGGCAGCGCGTAGTCCAGCGCGCGGAAGAAGCCCTTCACCGGGTCCCGGAAGAAGGTGAGCAGATCGGCCAGGGCGACGTCGTCGCGCGGTGGCTCGGGCAGCGGGTCGGCGAAGAACGGGCGGCCGGCGTGCCGGTCGCCGGCGGCGGCCTCGGCGGCCACCAGAGCGGTGGGGTCGAAGGTGAACGGCCGGCCCGGGACGAGCTCGCCCGGGGTGACGTTGCGAATGTCGAACGGCTGCAACGGATGATGCACGACGACGCGCTCGCGCACGCGCTCGGTCGTCGTCTGGTCCAGCGCGTCGAGCAGCTCGGACAGCGGCACCGCCGGCGGCCGCGGATGGCCGGTGTGCTCGTCGTTGCCGGTGTAGGTGATCACCAGGGTCTCGGTGGCCGCGCATACCGCGTCCAGCAGCAACTGTCTGTCCTCCGAACGAATGTCGCGCTCGCCGGTCATCGGTGCCCGTGCCAGCGCGTCGTCGCCGTCGGGCCGGTTGAAGCGGGGGAAGACGCCGTCGTCAAGTCCGACCAGGCACACCACCCGGTGGGGAACGGAACGCATGGGCACCATGGTGCAGACGGTCAACGTGCCGGTGCGGAAGTTCGCGCGCGTCGGCCGCCCGGCCAGGCGACCGGCCAGCAGCGCTCGCACGTCGGGCAGGCGCATCATGGTCGAGTCGCGGGAGCCGGCCTGCTCCAACACTTTTGCGAACTCATGGCGGAGCTGCCCGGTTTGCCACGCGTCGCCGGCGCCCACCCGGGTGAGGGCGGCGACCCCGCCGGTGAGCGCGTCGATCCACTCGGTCAGGGGCCGCGGTCCGGCCAGCGACTCGACCGCGCCCTGCAACCGGGAGACGTATTCGGCCAATCGCCCGGCCAATTCGACCTTGTTGCTGCCCACGTCGTCCAGCGGCAGCGCGGTGTTCAGCCAGGCCCGCGAGTCTTCGGACATCGCGACGCCGGTGAGGATGCGGTCGAGCCCGAAACGCCAGGTGTTGTGCAGGATGTGGTCCAGGCCGTAGGGCGCCCGCTGTTCCTTGTCGAAGCCCCACCGGACGCCCGATTCCCGCACCCACGCCGTCATCGAGTCGAGGTTGTCGTCGGTGAACCCGAAGCGGGCCCGCACCGGCGGGGCCTGCGCCAGGTTCAGCACCTCGGTGGCCGTGGCGCGGCCCCCCGCGATGCCCAGTAACTGCCCGGCCACCGCGAGCAGCGGGTTGGTCTGGGCGGGGGACCGGTCGGCCAGGCGCACCCGCAGCCGGTGCGCGGGGTGGCCTTCTCCGGCCAGGTCGCCCAGCCCGAAAGCGGCGACGATCAACGGGGCGTACGTCTCGATGTCGGGGCACATCACGACGATGTCGCGGGGCTCCAGCGTCGGGTCGTCTTCGAGCAGCCCGAGCAGCACCTCGCGCAGCACGCCGACCTGCCGGCCCGCGCCGTGGCAGCTGTGCACCTGCACCGAGCGGTCGGTGGGCGACGGTGTGCGGCCCGCCGGCCGGACCGCGTTGGCGGCGATGTCGGACTGCAGCCAGCCCAGCAGGGTGTCGGATGCTGTTGTGGCGCAGATGAACTCATCCGTCGCCGGTTGGACCGGCAGGGTGCGTTGCAGTTCGCGGACGTCGCGGGCGAGGGTCTCCAGCAGCGGGTGGTGGGCCGCGCGCCGGCTGTCGTCGTCGCGACGCCGCACCACGCCATGAACACCGGTCAGCCCGCGCCACAACCGGTCGCTGGGGTGCGGCAGCCACAGGTGCAGGTCGTGGTGGTCCGACACCGCCTCGAGGAGTTCCACATCGGTCCGCGACAGCCGGGTGTGGCCGAACAGCGACAACCGCGCGGGCAGGTCGGCCGGGCCTTCCCGCAGCCGGGCGATCGTGTGCCGATGGCGGATGTGTGGGGGATCGGCCGGGACGAGGGCGGCCACCGCGCGCCACAGTTCCGGCTGCCAGGCCAGGTCGGGGTCGAGGTCGCCCGGTGCACCGCCCAGCCAGTCGGCCAGCAACTGCGGACGCTGGCTTGCGTACGAGGCGAACAATCCGGCCAGCCGCCGCGCCACCGAATAGCGCCTGGCGCGGCGCAGTTCCGCCTCGGGCCCCGTGTCGAAGTGGCCCAAATGCGTTGCCAGCGTTCGGCACCAGGGCTCGTCCAGGGCGCCGTCGATCGCCTCCAGCAGCGGCCAGGCGAGGGCGTCCGGCGACCACGGATCGGCGTCGGCGGCGCCGGTGATCTCGGCGATCAGCGAGCCGGGACTGCGAAACGCCACCCCCGCGCACACGCCGTCGCCGCCCCGGGAACGGCCGAGCACGTGTGACAACCGTTGACTGAGCCAACGTTCCACGCCGCGCGCGGGAACCAGCACCAACTCTTGGGCGAACGGGTCGGTTTGCGGATTGGCCAGCAGGGCCCCGAGAGCGTCGGCAAGGACATCGGTGCGTTCGGCACGGTGGAGATGAAGCGCCATTGCGGTGCAACGATAGACCCCCGCACCGACACCGGGCGACGAAAGCCCCTCCACCGGAGGGCTCCGCTGTGCCAGGCTGACACCATGGCGACAGTCGCGGATGCCATCGGGTGGGTGGGCAGGCAGATCGCCGACCGGGTGCCCAAGGCGGACCTCGACCAGCGCGACCCCGACTTCATCCGGGACCAGTTACCGGCCACCTGGCTGGTGGCCTCGCTCTATTTCCGGGCCGACGTCCGCGGACTCGACCGCATCCCCCCGCACGGGCCGGTGCTGCTGGTCGGCAACCACAGCGGCGGCAACGTCCCGCCCGACACCTTCGTGTTCACCCTGGCGTTCTGCTCCTACTTCGGTGTGGAGCGCCCGTTCTACCAGCTGGCGCACAACCTGGTCACCCTGTACCCGCCGCTGCGCTGGCTGCGCAAGTTCGGCACCGTGGCGGCCAGCCCCGAAAACGCCCGGCTCGCTTTGGAATCCGGCGCCGCGGTACTGGTCTACCCGGGCGGCGACTACGAGGTCTTCCGCCCGTCCTGGCAGCGGCACGTCGTCGATTTCGGTGGCCGCCAAGGGTTCGTGCGGCTCGCGCGCGAGACCGGCGTGCCGATCGTCCCGGTGGCCAGCGTCGGCGGGCAGGAGACCGCGCTCTTCCTCGGCCGCGCGCAGTGGCTGGCCAAACTGCTGCTGCTCGACAAGGTGCTCCGGCTCAAGAGCGTGCCCATCTCGCTGGCGCCGCCGTGGGGGCTCAACGTCGGCGACCTGCTGGGGCACATCCCGCTGCCCGCCAAGATCGTCATCGAGGTGCAGGAGCCGATCACCGTGGGCGACGACGACCAGGCGGTGTACGACCAGGTGATCGCCAGCCTGCAGGCCGGCGTGGACCGGCTTGCCGCGCAACGCCGATTCCCGGTGATCGGCTGATGCGCGTCGAACGCCGGATCGTCGTCGACGCCGACCGCGACACCGTGTGGACGGTGCTCAGCGACCCGGATCGCTACCCGTCGTTCCTCCCGCACCTGGAGCGCTGGGAGACGCTGACGGAAGGTCCGGTGCGGGTGGGCGCCCGCTACACGGTGCTGTGGAAGATCGGCTCGATCCCGGTCGGCGGCGTCGCCGAGGTCGTGGAGTTCGATTCCGCGCGGGACCTGGCCTGGATCAACATCACCGGCGTGACGCAGCGCGGGCGGTTCCGCCTGCGCGACGCCGGGCCCGGCCGAACCCGCGTGACGTTCCGGCTCGCCTACAGCTCCGAGGGCGGCCTGCTGGGCCTGATCGCGGACCGGGTGGCGGCCTTCTGGGTCGGCCGCTCACTCGACGAGAGCCTGAAAAACCTGCGCCGCCTTGTCGAGTCGTAGGGCCGGTGAGCCCCGTCCCTACTTGGCCAGCGTGAACTGGTTGATGTCGATGTAGCCGTCCCGGAATGCGTCGGCGCACCCGGTCAGATACCTCATGTACCGCTGGTAGACCTCTTCGGACTGGATCGCGACGGCCTCGCTGTGGTGCGCCTCGAGCGCCGCGGCCCACAGGTCGAGCGTGCGGGCGTAGTGCAGCTGCAGCGACTGCCTGCGGGCCAGGTTGAATCCCATCTTCGACGCGTGGAACTCCACCATCTCGATCGGCGGCAACTGACCACCCGGGAAGATCTCGCGGGCGATGAAGTCGTTGAAGCCGGCCTGCTTCTCGGTCATCGGCAGGCCGCGGGCGGTGATCTGCTCCGGGGTCAGCATGGTGATGGTGTGCAGCAGCATCACCCCGTCGTCGGGCAGGACCCGGTAGGCCATCTGGAAGAAATCGTCGTAGCGGTCGTACCCGAAGTGCTCGAACGCGCCGATGGAGACGATCCGGTCGACGGGCTCGTCGAATTGCTCCCAGCCCTGCAGCAGCACCCGCCGGCTGTGCGGGGTGGTCATCGCGTCGAACATCTTCTGCACGTGCGCGGCCTGGTGCTCGGACAACGTCAGCCCGACGACGTCCACGTCGTACTTCTCCAGCGCGCGGCGCATCGTGCCGCCCCACCCGCAGCCGACGTCCAACAGCGTCATCCCGGGCCGCAGGCCCAGCTTTCCCAGCGCCAGGTCCATCTTGCGCAGCTGCGCCTCTTCGAGCGGGATGTCGCGCATGCGGTCGAAGTACGCGCAGCTGTAGGTCATGGTGGGGTCGAGGAACAGCCGGAAGAAGTCGTCGGACAGGTCGTAGTGCGCCTGGACGTCCTCGAAGTGCGGCGTCAGGTTCTCTGCCATGCCGGCTACGCGCCTTTCTGAATCGGGGCCATTCAGCTGGACACGAAAGGGGGGCGCAGCTGGTTCACCACGGCTTCCCGAATGGGCCGGAATCAAACTTTCAGCGCGCATATCCGGGGAATTCCGCCGACGTTACCCCCGTTTACCCGGAGTCGGCTGGGGAATGAGCTGGAGCTGAGGAGGGCACGCATGGAGGCTTGGGACGCGATCCGCGCCCGGCGCAACGTCCGGCAGTACAAGCCGGACCCGGTTTCCGAAGACGACCTGAACCGCATCGCCGAGGCCGGGTGGCGGGCGCCGTCGGCGAAGAACCGGCAGCCGTGGGACTTCGTGATCGTCACCGACAGGGCTCAGCTGCACGAGCTGTCGACCGTCTGGCAGGGCGCCGGGCACATCGCCGGCGCCGCCGCGGCGATCGCGATCGTCGTGCCCGTGCCGCCCGACGAACGCCGGGTGGTCACCGACAACTACGACGTCGGGCAGGCCACGATGGCGATGATGATCGCGGCCACCGACCTGGGGATAGGGACCGGGCATTCGTCGGTGGGCGACCAGCAGAAGGCGCGGGCCATCCTCGGCGTTCCCGAGGACCGGCTGGTGGCCTTCCTGCTCGGCGTCGGCTATCCCGCAGACCGTCCGCTCGCCCCGATCCGCACCCCGAATCGGCGCCCCTTCTCCGAGGTCGTCCACCACGGCCGGTGGTGACGACCCCCGCGGCGCCTCAAGGTTCCGGCGCGGCGCGGCCGACCCCGTCCGTGCAGACTTGGGGCCATGAACAGACATGAGATCACCGAGCAGATCGTCCTGGCCCGACTGAGGCTTGGCCTGACGTGGCAGCAGCTGGCCGAAGCCATCGACCGGCCGGTGCTGTGGACCACCTCGGCACTGCTCGGCCAGCACCCCATTCCCGCCGAGCTGGCCCGCATCCTCGTCGAGAAGCTGGGCCTGGACGAATCCGTGGTGCCCGTGCTGGCGGCGGCCCCCATGCGTGGCGGGCTGCCCACCGCGGTGCCGACCGATCCCACCATCTATCGCTTCTACGAGGCCCTGCAGGTCTACGGCGGCGCCATCAAGGAGCTGATCCACGAACAGTTCGGCGACGGCATCATGAGCGCGATCAACTTCAGTGTCGACCTCCAGAAGAAACCACACCCGTCGGGCGATCGCGTCGTGGTGACTCTGGATGGCAAATTCCTTCCCTATCAATGGGTTTCGGCGAACGACTGAGATGGCGGCCGAGAAGAAGCCGGTAGACCTGGTCCTTTCCGGCGGCGGCGTGAAGTTCATCGGCCTGGTCGGCGCCGTCGGCGGGCTGATGGATGCCGGCTACACGGCGTATCGGGTGTCGGGCGTTTCGGCGGGGTCGGTGGTCGCGGTGATCTCGGCGGCCGCGTCCAACGGCGATCAACTGACCAGCGGTCAGGTCAAGGAGCTCGCGCTGTCGGTGCCGTTGCGCAAATGGCGCGACGCGGGGCCGTTGCCCGTCGTCGGCTCCGCGTGGGGGCTGGTGCACGACACCGCCATGTACCGCGGCGACTTCGCCCACGACTGGATTCGCAGCGAGCTGAAGAACCTGGGGGTGGTCACGTTCGGTGATCTGGCCATGGACGACGACGAGCTCCCACCGGAACGGCGCTACCGGGTGGCGGTCACCGTCGCCGACGTCACCGCGGCGCAGCTGGTACGACTGCCCTGGGACTATCGCCGGCTCTATGGGCTCGATCCCGACGAGCAGCCCGTTGCCGACGCGGTCCGGGCCTCGATGGCGATCCCGTTCTTCTACCCTCCGGTCGCGCTGACCAACACCATGGGGCTCAGCTCCTGCCTGGTCGACGGGGGCGTCCTGTCGAACTTCCCGATCGACTCGCTGGACCGCACCGACGGCAAGCCGCCGCGCTGGCCCACGTTCGGCATCACGGTGATGCCCAAGCTCGCCGAGGGCATCGACCAGGTGTTCCCCGCCCTGCGCCCGCTGCGCTTCCTCAAACAATCCGCCCTGCTGCAAAGCCTCTTCACCACCATGATGGTCGGCCACGATCAGGCCCAGCTGAGCCTGCCGTGGGTGAAGTGCCGCACCATCGGCGTCGCCTCCACCGACGTGAGCGTGCTCGACTTCGGCATCTCCCGGGGCCGCCTGGAAGAGCTCTACGACAGGGGGTATGCGGCGGCGCAGGATTTCTTGTCGACCTGGGATTGGCCGGCGTATCGGGAGCGGTTCCGCCGCGTCGACGTAGTGAAGTGACGCCTCGTCGCGCACGTGTCACACTGGCCGCGAGGAGGCGAAGGGAACGCGGTGGCGGCGGGCAGCGGCCACCGCGTTCGCCGTTCAGGTCATCAACACCTGCGGTGACAGCTCGTTGAGCATCGCGTTGGCCCAGCGCATTTGGCGCAACGTCTCAGGATGGCAGCGCGACGCCAGGCCCAGCAGTTCGGCGTCCTTGGCGGCCTGCGCGCCCTGGCCGGCGTACCCGGCGGCCGGGGTCCAAAACGTCCTGGGCAGCGCGGCGGGGGCGCTACAGCCCGAACTCGGCCTCGATGCCGTCGATCCCGGCCCGAATGGCCTTCAGGGCATCGGCCCGGGCGCGCAATTTGGTTGCGGCGTGGGCGTGTTGGTGCAGACCGGCGAATTCGCGCGCGGCCTCCTCGGCGCGGCGGACCACCATCTCCGGCAGCACGATCTCGTCGACGAAGCCGGCGGCCAACGCGGTCTCGCCGAAGAAGGTCTTCGCGAGCCCGGCGGCCTGCTGGTAGGCCGACTGGGTCAGGCGCAGCTTCATGATCTCCAGGGCCGCGTAGGGGATGACCATGCCGATCGCCACCTCGTTGGCCTGAATGTTGTAGGCGTGCGCGGCCACCCGGTGGTCGCCGGACGACAGCAGAAACGCCCCCATGGCGATGGCGTGGCCGGTGCAGGCCATCACGACCGGCTTGGGATGAGACAGCAGCCGGTAAGCCAGCTCGAAGCCGCCCCGCAGCATGTCGATCGCCGGCTGCGCCTGGCCGGAGGTGAGGATCTTCAGGTCGAATCCGCCGCTGAACACCCGCTCGTTGCCGGTGATCACCAGCGCCCCGGCGTTGTCGGCGTCGGCGCGGTCGATCGCCTCGCCGAGGGCCTGCTGCATCGTCGGCCCCAGGGCGTTGACCTTGCCGTCGTCCATCTTGATGACGGCGACGGAATCCTTGAGGGTGTAGTGGACCGGGCCGGTCATTGGTTGCTGGCTCCTTGCCGTCCCGCGGGTCCGCTGTGGTGTTTGCCCAGGTCGTCTTCGGCCTCACCCCAGCGCAGGCTGACGTCGGTGGGCTCGTCGAGCTGGCGGGTGCGCCACCTGTCCTGCGTCTCGCGCACGGCGGTGTTGATCCGTTCGATCTCGCTGCGGAACACCTCGGGGCGGGTTTCCTTGCTCGCGTAGTGGAAGTAGGTCAGCAGCCCGCGCAGCAACTCCAGCTTCTGCTTCTCCCGCTTCGCCAGGTCATGGGTGGTCATCAACTCGATGCGCTGGACGGGCGGCAGGGAGTCCCAGTCCAGCACCACCTGGGTCTCCAGCGGCACGCGGTCGCGCTCCCAGAACCGCCGCTCGTGCGCGTGCTGCGGCCGGTCGTAGTAGGTGATGGTGCCGGTGAAGCGGGACTCGATCCCGCTGCCGATCTCGGCGCGATCGAGCGCCGAGTCCCACACCATGCGCCATTCCTGGCCGGGAGCCAGCACGGGCAACTCGCGGGGGAGGCGCAGCTCGGCGACGTCGGCGTACCCGTCGGTGGCGTTTTCGTATTGGGCCACCGTCGGCGGATTCATGAACGAGAACGTGATGTCGTAGGCCGCCGTCTGGCCGAAGTTCCTGACCACCAGCTCGATCACGTGCCAGTCGGCGGGATGCGGTTCCATGAACATCGCGACCTGCGGCCGGGTCTGTTCTGCCACCAGTCGCCGGTTGCGGGTGATCTGCCCGTTGGTGAAGATCAGGGTCGCGACGGCAAGCGCGATCGCCGCCCACGCCGCCCACGCGATCCAGGTGCCGGACCCGGTGTGCGTGATTCCGTTCCAGCCGTCCTGGAACCACCCCATGGAATCCACCCTCCGCTTATATCACAGCCCGGTCGCCGATTCGGCGTGGTCGAGGGATCGCCTCAGCCGCCCATCAGCATGCGCCACTGGGCGAGGTCGGTGGCCCGGTATACGTAGTTGGAGCGTTTGACTTCCGACAGCGACGCGCTCGGCTGCACCGAATACCAGTGCCCGGGAAAAACGGTCGGGTCGCCGGGCAGGGTCGCCAGTTGCCGCAGGCTGCGGTACATCTCGTCGGAGTCCCCGCCGGGAAAATCGGTCCGGCCGCAGCCCTCCAGGAACAACGTGTCACCGGCCACCAGGCGGCCGTCGAGCAGGAAGCATTGGCTGCCCGGGGTGTGGCCGGGGGTGTGCAGCAACTCGATCTCGATATCGCCGATGCTGACCTTGTCGTGGTTCTCATGGGCGGTCAGGTCGCCCATGCTGATGCCGGTGACTCGCGAAACCCATTGCGCCTCATGGGTATTGACGTGTACCGGCACGGCTTTCCGCTCCAGCAGCTCGGCCAGGCCCTGCAGCGAGAAGCCCATCATCGATCCGCCCACATGGTCGGGATGGTGATGGGTGACCAGCACCCCGGACAGCTGCATGCCGTCGGCCTCGAGCGTGTCGAGCAGGTCGCCCGCCGCGTACGCTGGGTCGACCACCACGCAGTCGCCCGTCTGGCGGTCCCCGATCAGGTAGGCGAAGTTGCGCATCTGGGTCGCGAACATGTCGCCGGCGGCGAAGTCGCGGCCGGCGAGCAGTTGACGAAAGTAGAGCCGTTCGTCTGACACGTGACCAGCCTAGGGCGTGCCCGTCCGGGCCCGGCAGCGCCGCCGCAAAACCGCCTGCGAGCAACGATTGACGTTGTATTCAGTGGGTATGGTTGCCGCATGATCCGGAAGGTCGAAATCGAGATCGACGTCGATCTGATTGACGAGGCGATACGCCGCTTCCATCTCGCCGATGCCCGCGAGGCCGTCAACCTCGCGTTGCGCACCCTGCTCACCGAAGCCGAGGCCGACGAACCCGCCGAGGAGTACGACGAGTTCAGCGACCTCAGCGCGTGGCAGCCCCACCGAGGCGGCGACAGCGGCCCCTGAGGCCGTGGTTTGGTCCGGCTGCGAGCCAGGTTGTACCCTCTTTTAGGCCCGCGGCACTGCCGATTCGGGTGAACGGCCCCCTTAGCTCAGTCGGTAGAGCGTTTCCATGGTAAGGAAAAGGTCAACGGTTCGATTCCGTTAGGGGGCTCGGCGGACGCCGAGCAGGCGTGGCGGCCCCGACCCCGATGGGGGCGGGCAGAGGCGATGTAGCTCAGTCGGTTAGAGCGAACGACTCATAATCGTTAGGTCGCCGGTTCGAGTCCGGCCATCGCTACAACACAACACAGTGCACACCTTGAGAGATTTGAGAGAGAACCGTCATGGCTTCCAGTACCGACGTGCGGCCGAAGATCACTTTGGCATGCGAGGTGTGCAAGCACCGTAACTACATCACCAAGAAGAACCGCCGGAACGACCCGGACCGCATGGAGCTGAAGAAGTTCTGCCCGAACTGCGGCAAGCACCAGGCGCACCGAGAGACACGCTAGCCGCGCCCGGCGACCGTTTTCTCAGACCGACTAGGTAGATTTCAGCCGTGCCGTTATCCGAAAGCATCGTCGGGATGCACTACCGCTATCCCGACCATTACGTCGTGGAGCGCGAGAAGATCCGCGAGCATGCTGTCGCCGTGCAGAACGACGACGCCGCGTTCATGGAGGAGAAGGCGGCGGCAGAGCTCGGCTACGGCGGACTGCTCGCGCCGCTGACGTTCATCTGCGTGTTCGGTTACAAGGCGCAGACCGCGTTCTTCGAACACGCGAATGTTGCCGTCAAGGACGCGCAGATCGTTCAGGTCGACCAGGTGCTGATATTCAGCGCGCCAATCGTGGCCGGCGACAAGCTGTACTGCGACGTCTACGTGGATTCGGTGCGGGTGTCGCACGGCACCCAGATCATCGTGACCAAGAACGTCATCACCAACGAGGCCGGTGACGTCGTGCAGGAGACCTACACGACCCTGGCGGGCCGTGCCGGTGATGATGGAGAAGAGGGATTTTCTAATGCCACTGCGTGAGTTCAGCTCCGTGAAGGTGGGTGACCAGCTCCCCGAGCGGACCTACCCGCTGACCCGTCAGGATCTGGTTAACTACGCGGGCGTCTCGGGCGACCTGAACCCGATTCACTGGGACGACGAGATGGCCAAGGTCGTCGGGCTGGACACCGCGATCGCGCACGGCATGCTCACCATGGGCATCGGCGGCGGCTATGTCACCGCGTGGATCGGTGACCCCGGCGCGGTCACCGAGTACAACGTGCGGTTCACCGCAGTGGTGCCGGTGCCCAACGACGGCAAGGGCGCCGAGCTCGTCTTCAACGGCCGGGTGAAGTCGGTCGACCCGGAGACCAAGTCCGTGACCATCGCGTTGACGGCAACCACCGGCGGCAAGAAGATCTTCGGCAGGGCGATCGCGTCCGCAACGCTCGCGTAGGGCGGGCCTGGTTAATGGCTCTCAAGACCGACATCCGCGGGATGATCTGGCGCTACCCGGACTACTTCGTTGTGGGGCGGGAACAACTCCGCCAGTTCGCGCAATCCGTGAAGGACCGCCACCCGGCCCACTACGACGAAGACGCGGCCGCCGCACTCGGCCACGACGCGATCCTGGCGCCGCTGACCTTCGCGACCATCTTCGCCAAGCTGGTCCAACTGGATTTCTTCCGGCACGTCGACATCGGCATGGAGACCCTGGTGATCGTCCAGGTCGACCAGCGGTTCGTGTTCGCCAAGCCGATCAAGGCCGGCGACAAGCTGTGGGCCCGGATGGACATCTTGTCGGTGGACGAGCGGTTCGGGGCCGACATCGTCGTCACCAAGAACATCTGCACCAACGATCAGGGTGAGCTGGTCTTGGAGGCCTACACCACGCTGATGAGCCAGTACGCCGACCAGTCGGAGAACCTGCGCTGGGACTCGGAATCCGGCCAGGTCGTCCGGACGGCGTAATCGGATTTCCTGGGTTTGAGGGGAATCGAGTACACTCGGACGTCGGGGTTTTCCCAGCATCAGCGCGCTTTCCGTGAGTCGAAAGAACGGGGAGCGCGCGTGTCATGTAAGCCCCGGTAGGTAAGCGCAGGTTGGCCTGCCAACCGCGAAGGGGCGTAGCTCAACTGGCAGAGCAGCGGTCTCCAAAACCGCAGGTTGCAGGTTCAAGTCCTGTCGCCCCTGCTGAACACGAAGCCGTGCCATGGTGGACACTGGAATGGTGGCCATCACACCCGGGACGGCCCGCGGGATACTAGCAAAACTAAGGAGCATGCGGTGAGCGACGAAGGCGATGCTGCCAACGACGCCACAAGCGACGTCGCTGACAGGGAGGACGACCGCGCGAGTGGCGGCCGGACCGCTGTGGTGACGCGGCCGCAGCGCCCCACAGGCAAACGATCCCGCCAGCGAGCGGCCGAGGCCGGCGAGGACGTGGACGTAGAGTCGGTGGACGAGGCCGAGGCCGCCAAGGAGGACAAGGGCGCCAAGGCCAAGAAGGCCAAAAAGCCGAAGAAGCCCGGGGACCGGTCGGCCAATCCGTTCGTCTTCGTCTACAACTACCTCAAGCAGGTGGTTGCGGAGATGCGGAAGGTCATCTGGCCCAACCGCAAGCAGATGCTCACCTACACCACGGTGGTGCTGGCGTTCCTGGCCTTCATGGTGGCGCTGGTCGGCCTCGCGGATTTCGGCCTCACCAAGCTTGTGCTGCTGGTGTTCGGCTGAGCGACAGATAGAGAGGACTGAGAACCGTGACTACCTTCGACGGTGACACGTCCGCGGGTGAAGCGGTCGACGTAGAAGAGCGCGCCGAGGGCGCCGAGGTCGCCGAAGCCCCGGAAACCGCGGCGGCCGAGGCTCCCGAGGAGTCGGCCGAGGACGTCGACCCGGCGGCCGCGCTCAAGGCGGAGCTGCGCAGCAAGCCCGGCGACTGGTATGTCATCCACTCCTACGCCGGATACGAGAACAAGGTCAAAGCCAACCTCGAGACCCGCGTGCAGAACCTGGATGTCGGCGACTACATCTTCCAGGTCGAGGTGCCCACCGAAGAGGTCACCGAGATCAAGAACGGCCAGCGCAAGCAGGTCAATCGCAAGGTGCTGCCCGGCTACATCCTGGTTCGCATGGACCTGACCGACGACTCGTGGGCCGCGGTGCGCAACACGCCCGGCGTCACCGGGTTCGTCGGCGCGACGTCGCGGCCGTCGGCGCTCACGCTCGACGACGTGGTCAAGTTCCTGTTGCCGCGGGGCGCCACCAAGAAGGCCGCCAAGGGCGCGGCCACCACGGCGGCCACCGCCGAGGCCGGCGGGCTGGAGCGCCCGGCCGTCGAGGTCGACTACGAGGTCGGTGAATCGGTGACCGTCATGGACGGGCCGTTCGCCACGTTGCCGGCGACCATCAGCGAGGTCAACGGCGAACAGCAGAAGCTCAAGGTGCTGGTGTCGATCTTCGGCCGCGAGACGCCGGTGGAGTTGACGTTCAGCCAGGTCTCCAAGATTTAGCTCGGGCAGCTACGCCCAGTTCAGGAAGGAACACCAACATCTCATGGCCCCGAAGAAGAAAGTCGCTGGGCTGATCAAGCTGCAGATCGTGGCGGGGCAGGCCAACCCTGCGCCGCCGGTCGGACCCGCGCTCGGCCAGCACGGCGTCAACATCATGGAGTTCTGCAAGGCCTACAACGCGGCCACGGAGAACCAGCGCGGTCAGGTCATCCCGGTGGAGATCACGGTCTACGAGGACCGCAGCTTCACTTTCGCGCTCAAGACGCCGCCCGCGGCCAAGCTGCTGCTCAAGGCCGCCGGCGTGGGCAAGGGTTCGGCCGAGCCGCACAAGACCAAGGTCGCCAAGGTGACCTGGGACCAGGTTCGGGAGATCGCCGAGACGAAGAAGACCGATCTCAACGCCAACGACATCGACGCGGCCGCCAAGATCATCGCCGGCACCGCCCGGTCGATGGGGATCACCGTCGAATAGTTCGACCCCGTGGGAGGGCCAGCTTCGGCCCGCTGCTTAACCACGACCCAACACCCGATTGGATGAATCAATGAGCAAGAACAGCAAGGCATATCGCGCCGCCGCCGAGAAGGTGGACCGCAACAACCTGTACAGCCCCCTGGAGGCGGCCAAGCTCGCCAAGGAGACCGCGTCGGCCAAGCAGGACGCGACGGTCGAGGTGGCGATCCGGCTCGGTGTCGACCCGCGCAAGGCGGACCAGATGGTCCGCGGCACGGTCAACCTGCCGCACGGCACCGGCAAGACCGCCCGCGTCGCGGTGTTCGCGGTCGGCGACAAGGCCGAGCAGGCGCAGGCCGCCGGCGCCGACATCGTCGGCAGCGACGACCTGATCGAAAAGATCCAGGGCGGCTTCCTGGACTTCGACGCCGCGATCGCCACGCCCGACCAGATGGCCAAGGTCGGCCGCATCGCCCGCGTGCTCGGTCCGCGCGGCCTGATGCCCAACCCGAAGACGGGCACCGTCACCCCCGACGTCGCCAAGGCCGTGGCCGACATCAAGGGCGGCAAGATCAACTTCCGCATCGACAAACAGGCCAACCTGCACTTCGTCATCGGCAAGGCGTCCTTCGACGAGAAGGCGCTCGCGGAGAACTACGGCGCGGCGCTCGACGAGGTGTTGCGGCTCAAGCCGTCCGCTTCCAAGGGCCGCTACCTGAAGAAGATCACCGTGTCGACCACCACGGGCCCGGGCATCCCGGTGGACCCGTCGGTCACCCGCAACTTCGCGGAGGCCTAGGGAGTCGGCGGGCTACCCGCCGCACTCGGTGATGCGCCGCCGCAGGAACTCGCGTCCCGGCTCGGAACCGTTGGCGTCCAGCGCTTTTCGGTACCAGGTGACGGCGTCGGCCGGCCTGCCGGCACGCCGAAGCAGGTCGGCGCGCACCGTCGCGACCAGATTCGAGCGGCCCAACCGCGGGTCGTGCGCCACCTCGTCCAGGGCCGCCAGGCCGGCGTCGGGGCCGTCGCGGAAGCCGACCGCCAGCGCGCGGTTGGCCCGCACGACCGGTGAGTCGGTCAGCCGCAACAACCGGTCGTAGGCCGCGCAGATGGTGACCCAGTCGGTCTCTTCCCAGGACGGCGCCGTCGCGTGCAACGCGGCGATCACCGCCTGCGGCAGGTAGGGGCCCGTCGAGCCCTCGGCCCGGCGGAGCCGATCCAGGCCGCGGGCGATGCGGCCGCGGTCCCACCGGCCGCGGTCCTGCTCCTCGAGCGGCACCAGCGCCCCAGCGTCGTCGACCCGGGTGGCCCGCCGCGAATCGTGCAGCAGCATCAGGGCGGCCAGCGCGTGGGCCTCGGGCTCCTGCGGCATCAGCGCGCACAGCTCGCCGGCCAGCCGGATCCCTTCGTCGCACAGTTCGTCGCGGATCGCCGACGGGCCGGCGGTGGACCAATACCCCTCGGTGAACACCGAATAGACGCAGGCCAGCACGTGCGGGGTGCGTTCGGGCAGCAGCTCGGCGGGCGGCACCCGCAGCGGGATGTTGGCGTGCCGAACCTTGTTCTTGGCGCGCGTGATTCGCTGGCCGACCGCCGCGTCGGTCTGCAGCAGCGCGCGGGCGATCTCGGTGACGGTCAAGCCGGACACCAGCCGCAGGGTGAGCGCCAGTTGCGATTGACGGTCCAGGGCGGGATGCGCGCAGGTGAACATCATCCGCAGCTCGTCGTCGCGAACCGGAGACGGGTCGGTGTGGTCGGTGCGCGCCCGGATTTCGTCGATCACGGCCGCCATTTCCTTTCCGGGACGGACGGATTCGCGGCGCAGGCGATCGCGCGCGCGGTTGCGGGCGACGGTCACCAGCCAGCCGCCGGGATTGTCCGGGGCGCCGTCGCGGCTCCAGCTGCGCAGCGCCTCGGCGCAGGCCTCCTGGACGGCGTCCTCGGCGATGGTCAGGTCGCCGGACCACCGCGCGAGCGCGGCGACGGCGGGCCCCCACTCCCGCCGGAAGACGCCGTCCAGGTCGGACATCGCGGGCGCTTAGAGCCCCGAGACCCCGGCCAGCTGCCGCAGCTGCACGGTGGACGCGGGGATCATCGACGCCAGCTTGACGGCCTCGTCGCGGTCGGCGCCGGCAAGCAAGTAGATCCCGGTGGCGATCTCGGCGCCTTCCACGTACGGGCCGTCGGTGATCAGGACCTCGCCGTCGCGCACCCGCACCGTCGTGGCGGTGGAGCGGTCGTGCAACGCGGCTCCGCCGATGATGTGGTCGCCCGCGGCCGAGTGCAGGTCGGCGTGCCGCGCCGCCACGGCCTCCCATTCCGGGGTGCCCGGTGTGTGCGCCGATGCCGGGGGCTCGAGCAGCAGCGCCAGCCAGTCGTTGCCGGTGAGCCTGCGGGACGGCTCGATGGAGTGGACCACCGGCCAGATCTCGACGGCGCCGAACTGTGCGACCGGGATGTCGCGGGCCAGCGCCAGCGCCTCGTCCAGGTTCTCCGCTTCGAACACGTAGTAGCCGCAGGCGACCTCGGCGGACTCGGCGAAGGGGCCGTCGGTGGTCAGCGGCGCGTCCGGGCCGCCGGTGATGACCGTCGCGGCGGGTACCAGCGCGTCACCGGCCCGGATCGCCGCGCCGGCTTTGGCGTGGAAGCTCTCGAACGCGGCCATCGCGGCGGCCGCATCGTCGGGCGTGCGGTCTTGCTCCTTGCTGATCAACAACGCGAAGTACTGCATGTGTCGTCACCTCCGGGTAGCGAGCGAAACCGGCTGTTTCACTCTCTACCTCTTTGACGAACGGCGCGCGACGGATCCGACAGCGCGGACCCGGTCAGGCCCGAACTACTTGGCCGCTCCCGGCTTGAGGTAGGTCACCAGGCTGACGTCGAGCATTTCCTCGGTGAAGTAGTGCTCGCAGCCGCGCAGGTACTTGATGTAGCGGTTGTAGACCTCTTCGGAGGTGACCTCGATGGCCTTGTCCTTGTTGGACTCCAGGTTGTCGCCCCAGATGCGCAGCGTCTTGATGTAGTCCGGACGCAGCGAAAGCGGTTGGGGCACAATGAAACCCGCCTTCTCGCCGTGGTCGACCATCATCTGTGTCGACGGCAGGCGGCCGCCCGGGAAGATCTCGGTGACGATGAACTTGATGAACCGGGCCGTCTCGAAGGTCAGCTTCTTGCCGCGGGCAGCGAGCTCGTAGGGGTGGTAGCTCACGCTGCTCTGCACGGTCATCCGGCCGTCGGAGGGCATGATGTCGTAGCAGCGCTTGAAGAAGTCGTCGTAGTTCTCGTGCCCGAAGTGCTCGAAGGCCTCGATCGACACGATCCGGTCGACCGGTTCGCTGAAGTCCTCCCAGTTCTGCAGGCGTACCTCACGCGAGCGGTTGGTGTCGATCGAGGCCAGCAGCTCCTCACAGCGGGCGTACTGGTTCTTGGACAGCGTCAGGCCAATGACGTTGACGTCGAACCGTTCGACGGCGCGCTTCATCGTGGTGCCCCAACCGCAGCCGATGTCCAGCAGCGTCATGCCCGGCTTGAGGTCCAGCTTGTCCAGGTTCAGGTCGACCTTGGCGTATTGCGCCTCTTCCAGCGTCATGTCCGGACGCTCGAAGTAGGCGCAGCTGTAGGTCCGGGTGGGGTCCTGGAACAGGGCGAAAAAGTCGTCGGAGACGTCGTAGTGCGCCTGAATGTCCTCGGGAGCCGTCCGGATCTTCGTCGGGCTAGCCGGTTGATCAGCCATTTTCGTCCTGTTCTGCTCCGATGGAGTTCGCTGCCGATTACCCCACGCACTGCTCGGCGGGTTTGACGTGCAACGATACCGAACTTGTCCAGCCCCACCCGTATGAGGCGCGGCCGTTACTTGGTGAGGGTGTACTGCGCGACGTTCGAGATGCCCTTGCGGAACAGGTCCGCGCAGCCGGTCAGGTAGCGCATGAACCGGTCGTACACCTCTTGAGACTGGATGGCGACGGCGCGTTCGCGGTTGGCCTCCAGATTGGAGGCCCATATGTCCAGGGTCCGAGCGTAATCCGGCTGCAGGTATTGAATCTGCTCGACCGAGAAACCGCTGGCTTGCGCATTGTCGACGATGTCGGCTTCGCCGCACATCTGCCCGCCGGGAAAGATCTCCTTGCCGAGGAAGTGAAAGAAACGCAGATCCGACATGGTGATCTGGACGCCGCGCTGCTTCCACTCCGACTGCGGGTAGGTGAAAATGCTGTGCATCAGCATTCGGCTGTGACCGGGGAGGGTTTTGTAGGCCCAATCCCAGAACGCCGGCCAACGTTCCTTTTTGAACGCGTCGAAGGCCTCGAAGCTCACGATCCGGTCGACCTGCTCGTCGAACTCCTCCCAACCCTGCAACCGGGCCTCGGCCCGCCGCGTCGTCGGGATTGCGGCCAGCCTTGCCTTGGTGCGCGCGTAGTGGTTGCGGCTGAGCGTGATGCCGATGACGTTGACGTCGTATTTCTCGACCGCCCGGACCACCGCCCCGCCCCAGCCGCAGCCGACGTCCAGCACCGTCATTCCCGGCTCCAGGTCGAGCTTGGCCAGCGCCAGATCGAGCTTGGCGAGCTGTGCCTCTTCCAGCGTCATGTCGTCGTTCTTGAAGTAGGCGCAGGTGTAAACCATGTTGGGGTCGAGGAATAGCGCGAAGAAGTCGTCTGAAATGTCGTAGGTTGCCTGCGACTCTTCGTAATACGGCTTCAGCTTGGCCATTGGTGAACCCACCTCCTTCGACAACCGTACAACCCTGTGATTCGGACTGAGATCCCAGGGGAAGCGTTTCTTCGAGTGATTTTTGCTCAGTTTGCCTCGGCGAAGTTGCTTGTCAGTACGCCGATCACCTGGTCCCACAACTGTTGTGGCAGATCATGTCCCATCCCGTCGAATAACACCAATCGAGCGCCGTCGATGGCCCTGGCCACCGCGCGGCCGCCGAAGGGCCGCATCAGCTTGTCCGCCCGCCCGTGGATCACCACGGTAGGCGCGACCGTCCGGCGGTTGTACCGGCGCAGGCTCCCGCTGCCCAGCACCGCGCCGAAATGCCTCGCGACGCCTTGCGGGTAGTAGTTGCGGTCGTAGCCCTCGGCGGCCTCGGCCCGCGCCTGCTCTTCCGGCACCCGGTAGCGCGGGCTGCCGATGATGTTGCCGACGCGCACCGCGTTGTCGAGGATCACCTCGCGCGGCGCACCCGGCGGCGGGCCCTTCAGGAGCGCCAGCAACGCGCGCGGGGCCGGCGGCGGCAGAAAGGCCGAATTGTTGCTGGAGAAGATGACCGCGAGCGTCTTCGTCCGCTCGTGGAACCGTCCGGCGAAAATCTGGGCGATCATGCCGCCCATGGACGCGCCGACGATGTGCGCGTCTGCGATGCCGAGGTGATCGAGCACGGCCGCGGCGTCGTCGGCCATATCCTCGAGCGTGTACGCCGCCCGGCTGCGCAGGCCCAGCCAGGAGCGCGCCAGCCGGGCCGGCAGCGGCTGCCCCGAGCTGCGGTGCCGGGTCTTGCTCGACAGGCCGACGTCGCGGTTGTCGTAGCGGATGACGCGCAGCCCGTGGCCGACCAACTGCTCGCAGAACGCCGTGCGCCACAGCAGCAACTGGGCGCCCAGCCCCATGATGAGCAGCACGGGCGGGTCGTCGATGTCGCCCATGTCCTCGTAGTACAGCTTGAGGTCGCCGGATATGGCGTTGCCGGTGCGGACCTGCATCAGACCTCGATGTCGGAGGAGTGCTCGCGGCTGACCTCGACCATGAAGTTGGCGAAGTAGCCGGTCAGTTGCGGGTCGGACATCATCTGCCACTTGGGGGCGAGCAGTTTCATGTACCGCTCGACGTAGAGGAACTGCTTGCCGATCAGCACCAGCTCGCGGGGCAGCTTGACGTCGTAGGCGTCGGCGAGGGCCGACAGCTGCCGCCCGATGTCGGCATAGGACATGTCGCCCAGCGTCTGCATGGTCAGCGGGGTGGCGAAGCGCTCCAGGTCCTTGGCGGCCTGGGCCTCGGGCTTCATGGTGCCGACGGCGCCCATCAGCACCACGATCTTGCCCGCCGCGGCGTGGTCCTTCTTGACCAGCAGCGCGTACACCAGCTCGCGCAGCAGCCAGCGGGTACGCGGATCGATGCGGCCCATGATGCCGAAGTCGAAGAACACGATGCGGCCCTGATCGTCGACGTAGAGGTTGCCGGCGTGCAGGTCGCCGTGGAACAGCCCGT
Source organism: Mycobacterium europaeum (assembly GCF_034555895.2). Taxonomy (NCBI): domain Bacteria; kingdom Bacillati; phylum Actinomycetota; class Actinomycetes; order Mycobacteriales; family Mycobacteriaceae; genus Mycobacterium; species Mycobacterium europaeum. The sequence goes on along the minus strand of NZ_CP157315.1, from coordinate 3,910,713 downwards.
GCCGCAGCCCGCCCTCGAACAGGCTGAACAGCAGCGCCTTGACCAGCTCGGTGCCGTCGAACCCGGCCTTGCGGATGGCGGCGACGTCGTCGATGCGGATGCCATGCACCCGCTCCATCGTCAGCACCCGGTCGCTGGTGAAGTCCCAGAACACCTGCGGCACCCGGATGCCCTGGCCCAGCGGGGAGGCGTGCAGGTGCGACACCCACGCCTCCATCGACTGCGCCTCGAGCCGGAAGTTCAGCTCCTCGGCCAGGTTGTCGGAGAAGTCGGCGACCACGTCTTGCGCCGAGAGCCGGCGGCCCAGCTTGGCCAGTTCGACGGCCTGGGCGAAGCGCTTGAGGATCTGCAGGTCGGCGGCGACCCGGCGGCGGATGCCCGGGCGCTGAATCTTGACGACCACCTCTTCGCCGGTGTGCAGCGTCGCGTAGTGCACCTGGGCGATGGACGCCGACGCGAACGGCTCCTCTTCCCACTTGGCGAACAGCTCGGCGGGGTCGCCGCCGAGCTCCTCGACGAACAGCTTGTGCACCTCGTCGGTGTCCGCGGGCGGAACCCGGTCGAGCAGGCCGCGGAACTCGCGGGACAGGGATTCGCCGAACGCCCCGGGGCTCGAGGCGATGATCTGGCCGAATTTCACGTACGTCGGACCGAGGTCGGCGAAGGTCTGCGGGAGCTGCTTGATCACCTTCTGCTGCCACGGGCCCCTGCCCGGCAGCTTGGTGACGACGCGGGCGGCGGTGCGGGTGACCTGCCAACCGGTGACGACCACCCGGGCCGCTTCGACCGGCAGCGGCACCCGGTCCAGCCTGGCCACCTCTCGATGCTTGGTGGAACTCATCCCAGCAGTCTGCCAAATCGGCGCAGTCAGGCCCAATTCTCTAGCCGGGCCGCTCCCCGCCGTTCCAGGGCTGCACCCAGCCCTGGATCGCCCAGCCCTCGAGGGCCGCGATCAGCTCGTACATGGTGGCGCCGTCGATGGTTTCGCGGATGATGTCGGCGTGCCCGGCGTGCCGGGCCAACTCGTTGATCACGTGCAGGATCACCCAGCGCACCGACCAGGCCTCCTGATCCTTGGGAAACCAGGGGATGTCCTGTGGCACCGGCACCGCGGCGTCGAGGTCCGCGGTCTCGACCAGCCGCAGCGACGTCGCGTTCTGGTCCCCGAACGCCCGCAGCAGCCCGTCCAGCGTCTCGTCGGGCCGCATCACGTGCTGGTCGGCGAACTCCCTGGTGATCTGCTCGAACGGGCGGGGGTCCTTCGGCGGGGCGCCCGGCGCGGCGGCGACCCGCGCCATCCAGCTGCGCTGCATCCCGGTGGCGTGCTTGATGAGCCCGCCGATCGACAGCGCGCTGACCGAAGGGCTGGACCGGGCCTGCTCGTCGGTGAGGCCGTGGCTGACGGCGAAGTAGGCGCTCTGATGAAACTGCAGGAATTCGCGCAGGGCACTGCGTTCGTCGGCCACGGGCCGGGCGAGAGCGGGCATTCTCGGATATTAGGTCCCCCGGGTCGTAAGGTGCGGGGATGCAGCTGGTTTCGGCGGACTCGACGCAGCTATTCGTCGGGCCGCCGGACGCGCCTTCGCAGGTCGTCCGCGTCGTGATCTCCGGAGCGGCCGGGCCGACGCCGGTCTGCGTCGAAGGGGACGGCTTGCGCGGGGAGGGCGTCGCCGCGGTCGGCGACGAGGTCGTCGAGGTTCCCGTCCGGGTGGACCGCCCGGTCGTCGGGCAGCGGCGCGCGGCGCGGGTGCTGGCCGCCGGCGCAGCCGAGCCGTTCGAGTTCGTCGTGGCCGAGCCCGGCTGGACCATGTTCATGGTCAGCCACTTCCACTACGACCCGGTCTGGTGGAACACCCAGGGCGCCTACACCAGCGAGTGGACCGAGGACCCGCCGGGGCGCGCCCGCCAAGCCAACGGCTTCGAGCTGGTGCACGCCCACCTGGAGATGGCCCGCCGCGAGCCCGAGTACAAGTTCGTGCTGGCCGAGGTCGACTACCTCAAGCCCTACTGGGACACCCGCCCCGAGGACCGCGCCGACCTGCGCCGGTTCATCGCGCAGGGCCGCGTCGAGGTGATGGGCGGCACGTACAACGAACCCAACACCAACCTCACCAGCCCGGAAACAACGATCCGGAACCTGGTGCACGGCATGGGCTTTCAGCGTGAAGTCCTGGGCGCCGACCCGGCCACCGCCTGGCAGCTGGACGTCTTCGGCCACGACCCGCAGTTCCCCGGGCTGGCCGCGGACGCCGGGCTGACCTCGAGCTCGTGGGCCCGCGGCCCGCACCACCAGTGGGGCCCGGCGCTGGGCGACGGGGACGTCGAGCGGATGCAATTCAGCAGCGAGTTCGAGTGGATCGCGCCGTCGGGCCGCGGCCTGCTCACCCACTACATGCCCGCGCACTACTCGGCGGGCTGGTGGATGGACTCGTCGACCTCGCTGGCCGAGGCCGAGGACGCCACGCTGGCGCTCTTCGATCAGCTCAAGAAGGTCGCGCTGACGCGCAACGTGCTGCTGCCCGTCGGCACCGACTACACGCCGCCGAACAAGTGGGTCACCGCCATCCACCGCGACTGGGCCGCGCGCTACACCTGGCCGCGCTTCGTGTGTGCGCTGCCGCGGGAGTTCTTCGCGGCCGTGCGCGCCGAACTGGCCGGGCGCGGCCGCGCGCCGTCGCCGCAGACCCGCGACATGAACCCGATCTACACGGGCAAGGACGTGTCGTACATCGACACCAAACAGGCCAACCGGGCCGCGGAGAACGCGGTGCTTCAGGCCGAGCGGTTCGCCGTGTTCGCCGGGTTGCTGGCCGGCGCCGAGTACCCGCAGGCGGCGCTGGCCAAGGCGTGGGTGCAGCTGGCGTACGGGGCGCACCACGACGGGATCACCGGCTCCGAATCCGACCAGGTCTACCTCGACCTGCTGACCGGCTGGCGCGACGCGTGGGAGCTGGGTCGCGCGACCCGCGACGCCTCGCTGACGCTGCTGTCCGACGCGGTCGGCGGCGACGTCGTGGTGTGGAACCCGCTGGCCCAGCGGCGCACCGACATCGTCACCGCGCGGCTCGACCCGCCGCCGGCCGCGGGCGTCAGGGTGCTGGACGCGGACGGTGCCGAGGTGCCCGCGCACGTCGAGCACGGCGGCCGGTCGGTCACCTGGCTGGCGCGCGACGTGCCGTCGATGGGTTGGCGGGCCTACCGGCTGGTCCCCGCCGCCGAATCGGCCGGCTGGGAACCGCTGCCCGGCTCGGCGATCGCCAACGAGCACTACCGCGTCACCGTCGACCCGGCGCGTGGCGGGGGAGTCGTGTCCCTGCTGCGGGACGGCCGCGAGCTGATCGCCCCCGGCCGGGTGGGCAACGAGCTGGCGGTCTACGAGGAATACGCGGCGCACCCGACGCACGCCGAGGGCCCGTGGCACCTGCTGCCCAAGGGGCCGGTGGTGTGCTCGTCGGACTTCCCGGCCCGGGCGCGCGCCTACCACGGCCCGCTCGGGCAGCGGATCGTCGTCAGCGGGCGGCTCGGCGCGCTGCTGCGCTACACCCAAACCCTGACCCTGTGGCGCGGGGTGCCGAGGGTGGACTGCCGCACCACGATCGACGAATTCACCGGGGCGGACCGCCTGGTGCGGCTGCGGTGGCCGTGCCCGGTGCCGGGCGCGATGCCGGTCAGCGAGGTGGGTGACGCCGTCGTCGGCCGGGGCTTCGCGCTGCTGCACCCGCCCGGTGGGGCGCCCGAGTCGGTGGACACCGCGCAGCACCCCTGGACGCTGGACAACCCGGCCTACGGCTGGTTCGGCCTGTCGTCGGCCGCCCGGGTGCGGGTGGGCCCGCCGCACAGCCAAGCCGTGCGGGCGATCTCGGTGGCCGAGGTGGTGGCGCCGGACGAGGCGGTGTCGGCGCCGCTGGCCCGAGGCCTGATGGTCGCGCTGGTCCGCGCCGGGGTGACGGCCACCTGCAGCGGGGCGGACAAGCCGCGCTACGGCCACCTCGAGGTCGATTCCAACCTGCCCGACGCGCGCATCGCGCTGGGCGGGCCGGGCCGCAACGCCTTCACCCGGGACGTGCTGGCGCACGCCGATCCGGTGTATGCCGAGGAGCTGGACCGCCAGTTGGCGGCGACGGGCCAGGCCCGGGTCTGGGTGCCGGCCGCCACGCCGCTGGCCGCGGTGTGGGTGCCCGGTGCGGACCTGCGCGCGGTACGGGCTTTGCCGGTGCTGGTAATCGCCGGCCGTAACGACGAAAGCCTGGCCGCCGCGATCGCGTCGGTGGCCGAGGATCTGGGCGACGCCGAAGTGATCGTGACCCAGCGGCCGCCGGCGGGCGGCGACGACTACCAGGACCGCACCGTCGCGTTGCTCAACCGGGGGGTGCCCAGCTTCGCCGTCGACACCGAGGGCACCCTGCACACCGCGCTGCTTCGGTCCTGTACCGGTTGGCCGTCGGGTGTCTGGATCGACGAACCGCGCCGCACCGCACCGGACGGCTCGAATTTCCAGCTCCAGCACTGGACCCACGCCTTCGACTACGCGCTGGTCGCGGATGCGGGGGATTGGCGGCGCGCCGACATCTGCGCCCGCAGCGCGCAGTTCTCCCACCCGCTGCGCGCGTGTGTCTCCGGGCGGGCGGCCGGCACGTTGCCCCCGTCGGGGTCGCTGTTGCGCGTCGAGCCCGCCGACCGGGTGCAGCTGGCCGCCCTCAAGGCGGCCGGCAACCCGCTGACGGCCGGCAGCGCCCGGCCGGTCGACCCGCGCGAGGTGGCGCTGCGCCTGGTGGAGACGACGGGGGCGGGGGCCGGCGTGGTCATCGGCTCGGACGTCGCCCGGGTCGGCGGCTTCCGTGACGCCGACCTGCTCGAGGCGCCACGGGACGGCCACCGCCCGCTCGACCTGCACGGCTACCAGGTGGCCACGGTGCTGGCGCGGTTCGAGGCGCCCGGCGCGGCGACGGTGTCCGGCGCGGCGGCCCCGCACGCCGAAGCCGCCCAGCCGCTCTACGCGCGCTACTGGCTGCACAACCGCGGGCCCGCGCCGCTCGGCGGGCTGCCGGCCATCGCCCATCTGCACCCCGCGCACGCGAGCGCCGAACCGGGCGGCGAGGTGACCGTGCGGCTCACTGCGGCCAGCGACTGCAGCGATGCCACCCTGACCGCAACCGTCACCCTGCTCTGCCCCGAGGGCTGGTCGGCCAAGCCCGACGAGCTGCCCGTCACCCTGCGTGGCGGTGACTACCGCGAGGCCGACGTGGCGGTGTCGGTGCCCGCCGCCGCCGGCCCCGGCCGGTACCCGGTCCGTGCTCAGCTTCGCCTCGCCGGGGACGGGATCCCGGCGGCGTGGCGCCAGGTCGTCGAGGACGTGTGCGTCATCGAGGTCGGCTCGCCCGCCGGCCCGGAGCTGCTCTCTTTGCTCGAGGGCCCGGCCGACGTCGAGGTGAGCGCCGGCGACACGGCGGCGCTGACCGTCCGGGTCGGCAGCCACGCCGGGGCGGACCTGGCGCTGGAGGCGCACCTGATCAGCCCGTGGGGCACGTGGGAATGGCTGGGTCCCGCAGCGGTGGGCGCGGTGCTGCCGGCCGGGGGCGCCGCGGACCTCGGCTTCGACGTGCGCCCGCCGGCCTGGCTGGAACCCGGCCAGTGGTGGGCCCTGATCCGGGTCGGCTGCGCCGGCCGGCTGCTGTACACCCCGGCCGTGCGGGTGACCGTGACATGAGCGTGGTCGCGACCGTTGCCGGGGTTCCGGTCGGTGTCGACGAGGTCGACGCGGCCGAGGCGCGGCTGCGCGGCGGACCCGGCGCGGCCGCGTTGCCGGCCGGCGGCACCGGGGAGGGCCGCCAGCTGCGGCGCTGGCTGACCCAGCTGATCGTCACCGAGCGGGTGGTCGCGGCCGAGGCCGACGCGCGTGGCCTGACGGGGCGGGGCGCGCCGGGCGAGGCAGAGCTGCTGCCCGACGTTACGGCCCGGCTGGAGCTCGGCAGCGTGGCCGCGGCGGTGCTGGCCGACCCGCGCGCGCGGGCGCTGTTCGCCGACGTCACCGCCGCGGTAAGGGTCACCGACGAGGAGGTGGCCGCCTACCACGCCCGCAACCCGCTCCGATTCGCCGCGCCGCGCCGCGACCGGCACGGCTGGCACGTCCCGGCGCCGGCCGGGCCGGCGCTGGAGGACGTGCGGTGCGCGATCGCGGGCCATCTGCGGGGCGCCGCGCGCCGACGCGCCTTCCGGGTGTGGCTGGACGCGCGGCGCGCCGAGTTGGTGCGCCTCGCCCCGGGCTACGAGCATCCCGGCGACCCCCGCCAACCCGACAACGTCCACCGGCACTGATCGCGATGCTCACCCTCTGCCTGGACATCGGCGGCACCAAGATCGCCGCCGGCCTCGCCGACCCCGACGGCGTGCTGGTGCACACCGTCATCCGGCCCACGCCGAGCGGCGCCGCGGCCGAGCAGGTCTGGGGCGCGGTCGACGCGACGATCGCCGACGTGCTGCACGCGGCCGACGGCGCGGTCACCGCGGTCGGCATCGGCTCGGCCGGGCCCATCGACCTGCGCGAGGGAACCGCCAGCCCCATCAACATCAAAGGCTGGCGGGGCTTCCCGCTGCGCGACCGGGTGGCGGCCGCGGTTCCCGGCGTGCCCGTTCGGCTCGGCGGCGACGGCCTGTGCATGGCACTGGGGGAGCACTGGCGCGGCGCGGGCCGCGGCGCGGACTTCCTGCTCGGCATGGTGGTGTCCACCGGCGTGGGCGGCGGGCTGGTGCTCGGCGGTGTCCCCTACACCGGCCGCACCGGCAACGCGGGTCACGTCGGGCACGTGGTGGTGGAGGACGGCGGCCCGCCCTGCACCTGCGGCGGCCGCGGCTGCGTCGAGGCCATCGCGTCCGGGCCGTCGATGGTGCGCTGGGCGCGGGCCAACGGTTGGTCCGCGCCGCCCGGTGCCGGAGCCCGGGACCTGGCTGCCGCCGCGGCGGGCGGGGATCCGCTGGCGGAGCGGGCATTCCGTCGGGGGACCACCGCGCTCGCGGCCATGATCGCCTCGGTCGGCGCGGTCTGCGACCTCGATCTCGTCGTCATCGGGGGCGGCGTGGCCAACTCCGGTCGCCTGCTCTTCGAACCGCTGCGGGAGAAGCTGGCCGAATACGCCAGGCTGGACTTTCTGGCCGGCCTGCGGGTGGTGCCCGCCGAACTCGGCGGCTCCGCCGGGCTGGTCGGCGCCGCCCGGCTCGCCACCCTGTAACTGACCGCGTTTTGGTCGACAGGGCCGGGCCGGGCTATCCTGGTGGCCGATCCACCGAAGACCGTCGGTCACCGAGAAATCGGTCGAAGGTCCGGGAGCATCCCGGCGGCCCACGCAGGAGGACGAGGCAGCAGCGCCGGCATGTGCCGGCGTCTTTTCACGCCCCGGCCGCATCCTGCGCCGGGGCGTACTTCGTTTTCAGGCGCGCCTTTGGTGATCGCAGACGACACGTCGCATGGCTTTCACTTCAGGAGGTACGCATGGCCAGGGCTGACAAAGCCACCGCCGTTGCAGACATCGCCGAGCAGTTCAGGGAGGCGACCGCGACCCTGATCACCGAGTACCGCGGTCTGACCGTGGCCAACCTGGCCGAGCTGCGCCGGTCGCTCAGCGGATCGGCCACCTACTCGGTGGCCAAGAACACGCTGATCAAGCGGGCGGCGTCCGAGGCGGGCGTGGAAGGTCTCGACGAGCTGTTCGCCGGGCCCACCGCGATCGCGTTCGTCACCGGGGAACCGGTGGACGCCGCCAAGGCCATCAAGACCTTCGCCAAGGACAACAAGGCGCTGGTCATCAAGGGCGGCTACATGGACGGCCGCGCGCTGACGGTCGCCGAGGTGGAGCGCATCGCCGACCTGGAGTCGCGCGAGGTGCTGCTGGCCAAGTTGGCCGGCGCGATGAAGGGCAACCTCGCCAAGGCGGCCGGCCTGTTCAATGCCCCCGCCTCGCAGGTCGCCCGCCTCGCGGCCGCGCTGCAGGAGAAGAAGGCCGCCGAAGCGCCTGCGGCACCCGCCGCGGAGGCGGCGCCCGCCGCCGAGCCGGCCCCAGAACCAGCTTCGGAGACACCCACCGAGGCCCCGGAAACCCCGGCCGAAGCCGAATAACCCCCAACCGCCGAAATTAGGAAGGACCCACACACCATGGCGAAAATGTCCACCGACGACCTGCTCGACGCCTTCAAGGAAATGACCCTCTTGGAGCTCTCCGACTTCGTCAAGAAGTTCGAGGAGACCTTCGAGGTCACCGCGGCCGCTCCGGTCGCCGTCGCCGCGGCCGGCCCGGCCGCCGGTGGCGCGCCCGCCGAGGCCGCCGAGGAGCAGTCCGAGTTCGACGTCATCCTCGAGGCTGCCGGCGACAAGAAGATCGGCGTGATCAAGGTCGTCCGCGAGATCGTCTCCGGCCTGGGCCTCAAGGAGGCCAAGGACCTGGTCGACGGCGCGCCCAAGCCGCTGCTGGAGAAGGTCGCCAAGGAGGCCGCCGAGGAGGCCAAGGCCAAGCTGGAGGCCGCCGGCGCCACCGTCACCGTCAAGTAGCACCACGCGCAAACCCCCCGGGACCGCGCCGCGGCCCCGGGGGGTTTGCGCGTGTTCAGCCCGCCAGCATCGCCGACCGCACCGATTGCGCCACCCGCTCGGGCGAATCGCCAAGCGCCACCAGCAGATTCGAATTCATCGAGGCGAGTAGCGGCAGCACCGCGGCCCCGTCGTGGCCGTAGTAGCCGGCCAGCTCCAGCATCACGAACCCGTGGGTCAACGCCCAGAACTGCGCGGCGGTGGCCACCACGGCCGCGTCGTCGTCCGCCGAGCCGGCGCTGATCCGGCCCGCCAGCATGCACCGATGCACACCGCGCACCACGTGCGCGAAGCTGGGAATGTGCTGGTCGATCTCGGCGACGGTCAGGGTCAGCACGTTGCCGGTCGGCGCGTTGATGCCGTGCGCGCTGGTGCTGCCGAACATCAGCCGGTACATGTGCGGGTGCTTGATGGCGTAGCGGCGGTAGGCCGCGCCGGTCGCGAACAGGTCGGCGACGGGGTCGGCGGTCTGCGGCACGGTCAGCGCGGCGTCGAACTGCCGCAACCCTTCCGCGGCCACCTCGGCGATCAGGCCCCGCATCCCGCCGAAATGGGTGTACACCGCCATCGTCGAGGTTCCGGCGGCGCCGGCCACCTTGCGGGTCTGCAGCGCATCGGGGCCGTGCTCGTGCAGCAGGCCGACCGCGGCGGACAGCATCTCGTCGCGGACACTGCGCTGTTCGGCCGGCGTCGGGCGCGGCGTCGCTTCCGAAGTCATCGTTGCCATCTTCCCATCCACGGCGTACGGTCCCTATAACAACGTCATATCAATGTTATAGGAGCTCAGACATGACGTCCGTGCAAACCGCCGAAACCGGCAACCCCTATTTGGAGGGCCTGCTGGCGCCGGTGGGCGCCGAGGTGACCGCGACCGAACTGCGCGTCACCGGGAACATCCCGGAGCACCTCGACGGGCGCTATCTGCGCAACGGGCCCAACCCGGCCGAAGAGGTCGACCCGGCCACGTACCACTGGTTCAGCGGCGACGGCATGGTGCACGGCGTGGCGCTGCGCGACGGCCGGGCCCGGTGGTACCGCAACCGCTGGGTGCGCAGCCTGTCGGTGTGCGCCGCCCTGGGCGAGCCGCCACCGGGGCGGCTCGATCCGCGGGCGGGCATGCTCTCGCTGGGCGCCAACACCAACGTGCTGACCCACGCCGGGCGCACGCTGGCGCTCGTCGAGGGCGGGGTGGCCAATTACGAGCTGAGCGACGAGCTGGACACCGTCGGGACGTGTGACTTCGACGGCACGCTGGCCGGCGGCTACACCGCTCATCCGCACCGCGACCCGCGCACCGGCGAATTGCACGCCGTCTCTTACTCATTCGCCCGCGGGCGGACCGTGCAGTACTCGGTGATCGACACCCGGGGCCGCGCCCGCCGCACGGTCGACATCGAGGTGTCGGGGTCGCCGATGATGCACGACTTCTCGCTGACCGAGAAATACGTCGTCATCTACGACCTGCCGGTGACTTTCGACCCGGGGCAGGTGCTGCCGGTGACCATGCCCCGCTGGCTGTCGATGCCGGCCCGGCTGGTGATGCAGTCGCTGATCGGACGCGTCCGGGTACCGAGCCCGGTCAACGCGATGATGAACCGGAACCCGAAGCACTCCGACCGGATGCCGTACGCCTGGAACCCGGGCTACCCGGCGCGGATCGGGGTCATGCCCCGCGAGACCGGCGATAACGCCGCCGGAGACGCCCCGGTCCGCTGGTTCGACATCGAGCCCTGCTACGTGTACCACCCGCTCAACGCCTACTCCGAGATGCGGGACGGGGGCGAGGTCTTGGTGCTCGACGTGGTGCGCTATTCGCGGATGTTCGAGCGCGACCGGCGCGGGCCCGGCGAGACGCCGCCGACGCTGGACCGGTGGACCATCAACCTGTCGACCGGCGCGGTGGGCGCCGAATGCCGCGACGATCAGCCGCAGGAATTTCCGCGGATCAACGAGGAGTTGCTGGGCGGGCCGCACCGGTTCGGCTACACCGTCGGGGCGTACTTCTCCGGCGGCGCCTCCGCGCTCTACAAGCACGACTACGCGACCGGCGGCCGCGCGGTCGCGCCGCTGGACCCCGACCTTTTGCTCGGTGAGATGTCCTTCGTGCCCAACCCCGGCTCCCGCTCCGAGGACGACGGGGTCCTGATGGGCTACGGCTATCACCGCGGGCGTGACGAAGGCCGGCTGGTGTTGCTGGACGCCGCGACGCTCGAGTCGGTGGCCACCGTGCACCTGCCGCAGCGGGTGCCGATGGGTTTCCATGGGAACTGGGCGCCCACTGGCTAACGCGCGTTGAATAGAACACCCCCCGCCGGGGGCGGCGGGATCTCAGGTCAGCCAATTTTTGCCGGCTGTCCCATGCAACCCTGATGCCGCGCAGCAAGCGTGCGCTACAGTGACTCATGCCACATAAAAGGGCAGGTGGCGGGCTTGAGCGTCGACGGAAGGATCTCCCATGGGTGTCGCGATTGAAGTGAACGGCCTCACGAAGTCCTTCGGGTCATCCAGGATTTGGGAAGACGTGACGCTGGAGATCCCCGCCGGCGAGGTCAGCGTCCTGCTGGGGCCGTCGGGTACCGGCAAATCGGTGTTCCTGAAGTCCCTGATCGGCCTGCTGCGGCCGGAGCGCGGCTCGGTCGTCATCGACGGCACCGACATCCTGCAGTGCTCGGCCAAGGAGCTCTACGAGATCCGCACGCTGTTCGGCGTGATGTTCCAGGACGGCGCGCTGTTCGGCTCGATGAACCTCTTCGACAACGCCGCCTTCCCGCTGCGCGAGCACACCAAGAAGAAGGAAGGCGAGATCCGTGACATCGTCATGGAGAAGCTGACCATGGTGGGTCTGGGCGGCGACGAGAAGAAGTTCCCCGGCGAGATCTCCGGCGGTATGCGCAAGCGCGCCAGCCTGGCCCGTGCCCTGGTGATGGACCCGCAGATCATCCTCTGCGACGAGCCCGACTCCGGTCTGGACCCCGTTCGCACCGCCTACCTGAGCCAGCTGATCCTCGACATCAACGCCCAGATCGACGCCACCGTCCTGATCGTCACGCACAACATCAACATCGCCCGCACCGTCCCGGACAACATGGGCATGCTCTTCCGCCGCAAGCTCGTCATGTTCGGCCCGCGCGAGGTGCTGCTGACCAGTGACGAGCCGGTCGTGCGGCAGTTCCTCAACGGCCGCCGCATCGGCCCGATCGGCATGTCGGAGGAAAAGGACGAGTCGACCATGGCCGAAGAGCAGGCCGCCCTCGAAGCCGGGCAGCACGCCGGTGGCGTGGAGGAGATCGAGGGGGTGCCGCCGCAGATCGTCGCCTCGCCGGGCATGCCGGAGCGCAAGGCCGTCGCCCGGCGCCAGGCGCGAGTGCGCGAGATCCTGCACACCCTGCCGCAGAAGGCGCAGGCCGCGATCCTCGACGACATGGAGGGAACCCACAAGTACCGGCCGCACGAGGTCGGCGACTAGGAGGCCGGCCCGCGAGTTTCGCGATAACTTCGCGTAACTCGGCGGCCCGCCCTCTTGACGACGGGCCGTAAACGGGTCAGTCTGTTGGGCAGCATGTATCCAGTGGAAAGTCGAGATGCCAGCCAGCGCCGATGTCCCTGGATTGCCTGTGCTGGGCAGTTGAGGAATGCGCGGTCCTACGCTATTGTTGGACGTTGCGCTGGCTACCTCCTGCCCACCTCACCCGCCACTTGACACTGTGGTCTAAGCCTGAGCCCCCTCTAGCGGCTTAGTTCTTTAGTTGTGCGCGTGAGATTCGGACAGATCGTTCGCCGGCCTAACCGACACAATTCGCGGCGAACAGACCGGGTTCCGGTTTTCGTGAGTCGCACGAGGTGCTGGAAGGATGCATCTTGGCTGATTCTCGCCAGAGCAAAACGGATCGCCCACAGAGTTCCTCTAATGGAAGTTCCTTAAACGGCTCCGTGCCCGGGGCACCCAACCGAGTGTCCTTTGCCAAGCTCCGCGAACCGCTCGAGGTTCCCGGCCTGCTCGACGTGCAGATCGATTCCTTCGATTGGTTGATCGGCTCGCCGCGGTGGCGTGCGGCCGCCGCCGAGCGTGGCGAGCCCCAACCGGTCGGCGGCCTCGAAGAGGTGCTCTATGAGCTCTCGCCGATCGAGGACTTCTCCGGCTCGATGTCGCTGTCGTTCTCCGACCCCCGCTTCGACGAGGTCAAGGCGCCGGTCGAGGAGTGCAAAGACAAGGACATGACGTACGCGGCCCCGCTGTTCGTCACGGCCGAGTTCATCAACAACAACACCGGCGAGATCAAGAGCCAGACGGTGTTCATGGGTGACTTCCCGATGATGACGGAGAAGGGCACCTTCATCATCAACGGCACCGAGCGTGTGGTCGTCAGCCAGCTGGTGCGCTCGCCCGGCGTGTACTTCGACGAGACCATCGACAAGTCCACCGAGAAGCTGCTGCACAGCGTCAAGGTGATCCCCAGCCGCGGTGCGTGGCTGGAGTTCGACGTCGACAAGCGCGACACCGTCGGCGTGCGCATCGACCGCAAGCGCCGCCAGCCGGTCACCGTCCTGCTCAAGGCGCTCGGCTGGACCAACGAGCAGATCCACGAGCGGTTCGGCTTCTCCGAGATCATGATGGGGACGCTGGAAAAGGACAACACCGCCGGCACCGACGAGGCGCTGCTGGACATCTACCGCAAGCTGCGGCCGGGCGAACCGCCGACCAAGGAGTCCGCGCAGACGCTGCTGGAGAACCTGTTCTTCAAGGAGAAGCGCTACGACCTGGCCCGCGTCGGCCGCTACAAGGTCAACAAGAAGCTGGGCCTGCACGCGGGCGAGCCGATCACGTCGTCGACCCTGACCGAGGAAGACGTCGTCGCGACCATCGAGTACCTGGTGCGCCTGCACCACGCCCGTACGGATGGCCAGCCCGCTGTGATGACTGTCCCCGGCGGCATCGAGGTGCCGGTGGAGACCGACGACATCGACCACTTCGGCAACCGCCGGCTGCGCACCGTGGGCGAATTGATCCAGAACCAGATCCGGGTCGGCATGTCCCGGATGGAGCGGGTCGTCCGCGAGCGGATGACCACCCAGGACGTCGAGGCCATCACGCCGCAGACGCTGATCAACATCCGCCCGGTGGTCGCCGCGATCAAGGAGTTCTTCGGCACCAGCCAGCTGTCGCAGTTCATGGACCAGAACAACCCGCTGTCGGGGCTGACCCACAAGCGCCGCCTGTCGGCGCTGGGCCCCGGTGGTCTGTCCCGTGAGCGGGCCGGGCTGGAGGTCCGCGACGTCCACCCGTCGCACTACGGCCGGATGTGCCCGATCGAGACCCCCGAGGGTCCCAACATCGGTCTGATCGGCTCGCTGTCGGTGTACGCCCGGGTCAACCCGTTCGGCTTCATCGAGACGCCCTACCGCAAGGTGGTGGATGGCGTCGTCACCGACGAGATCCACTACCTGACCGCCGACGAGGAGGACCGCCACGTCGTGGCGCAGGCCAACTCGCCGATCGACTCCAGCGGCCGGTTCGTCGAGCCGCGCGTCCTGGTCCGCCGCAAGGCGGGCGAGGTCGAGTACGTGCCGTCGTCCGAGGTGGACTACATGGACGTCTCGCCGCGCCAGATGGTGTCGGTGGCGACCGCGATGATCCCGTTCCTCGAGCACGACGACGCCAACCGTGCCCTGATGGGCGCCAACATGCAGCGCCAGGCGGTTCCGCTGGTCCGCAGCGAGGCGCCGCTGGTGGGCACCGGGATGGAGCTGCGCGCGGCGATCGACGCCGGCGACGTGGTCGTCGCCGACAAGGCCGGCGTGATCGAGGAGGTGTCCGCCGACTACGTCACCGTGATGGCCGACGACGGCACCCGGCAGACCTACCGGATGCGCAAGTTCGAGCGTTCCAACCACGGCACCTGTGCCAACCAGTCGCCGATCGTGGACGCCGGCGACCGGGTCGAGGCCGGCCAGGTGATCGCCGACGGGCCGTGCACCGAGAACGGTGAGATGGCGCTCGGCAAGAACCTGCTCGTGGCGATCATGCCGTGGGAGGGCCACAACTACGAGGACGCGATCATCCTCTCCAACCGCCTGGTTGAGGAGGACGTGCTCACCTCGATCCACATCGAGGAGCACGAGATCGACGCTCGCGACACCAAGCTGGGCGCCGAGGAGATCACCCGGGACATCCCGAACGTCTCCGACGAGGTGCTCGCCGACCTCGACGAGCGCGGCATCGTCCGCATCGGCGCCGAGGTTCGCGACGGCGACATCCTGGTCGGCAAGGTCACCCCGAAGGGTGAGACCGAGCTGACCCCGGAGGAGCGGCTGCTGCGGGCGATCTTCGGTGAGAAGGCCCGCGAGGTCCGCGACACCTCGCTGAAGGTGCCGCACGGCGAGTCCGGCAAGGTCATCGGCATCCGGGTGTTCTCCCGCGAGGACGACGACGAGCTGCCGGCCGGGGTCAACGAGCTGGTCCGCGTGTACGTGGCCCAGAAGCGGAAGATCTCCGACGGCGACAAGCTCGCCGGCCGGCACGGCAACAAGGGCGTGATCGGCAAGATCCTGCCGCAGGAGGACATGCCGTTCCTGCCGGACGGGACCCCGGTGGACATCATCCTGAACACCCACGGTGTGCCCCGACGGATGAACATCGGCCAGATCCTGGAGACCCACCTCGGTTGGGTGGCCAAGTCCGGCTGGAACATCGAGGGTTCACCCGAATGGGCGGCCAACCTCCCCGAGGGTCTGCTGCACGCGCAGCCGAACCAGATCGTGTCGACGCCGGTGTTCGACGGCGCGAAGGAGGAGGAGCTGCAGGGCATGCTGTCGTGCACGCTGCCCAACCGCGACGGCGAGGTCATGGTCGACGGCGACGGCAAGGCGGTGCTCTTCGACGGCCGCAGCGGTGAGCCGTTCCCGTACCCGGTGACGGTCGGCTACATGTACATCATGAAGCTGCACCACCTGGTGGACGACAAGATCCACGCCCGCTCCACCGGCCCGTACTCGATGATCACCCAGCAGCCGCTGGGTGGTAAGGCGCAGTTCGGTGGCCAGCGGTTCGGTGAGATGGAGTGCTGGGCCATGCAGGCCTACGGCGCCGCGTACACGCTGCAGGAGCTGTTGACCATCAAGTCCGACGACACGGTCGGCCGGGTCAAGGTGTACGAGGCGATCGTCAAGGGCGAGAACATCCCGGAGCCGGGCATCCCGGAGTCGTTCAAGGTGCTGCTCAAGGAGCTGCAGTCGCTGTGCCTGAACGTCGAGGTGCTCTCCAGCGACGGCGCGGCGATCGAGCTGCGCGAAGGCGAGGACGAGGACCTGGAGCGGGCCGCGGCCAACCTGGGAATCAACTTGTCGCGCAACGAATCCGCCTCCGTTGAGGATCTTGCTTAATTCAGTTAGTCACTAATCCCGCAAGGGGAAAGGAAGTTACGTGTTAGACGTCAACTTCTTCGATGAACTCCGTATCGGCCTGGCCACGGCGGAGGACATCAGGCAATGGTCGTACGGCGAGGTCAAGAAGCCGGAGACGATCAACTACCGCACGCTCAAGCCGGAGAAGGACGGCCTGTTCTGCGAGAAGATCTTCGGACCGACTCGCGACTGGGAGTGCTACTGCGGCAAGTACAAGCGCGTCCGCTTCAAGGGCATCATTTGTGAGCGCTGCGGCGTCGAGGTGACCCGCGCCAAGGTGCGCCGCGAGCGGATGGGCCACATCGAGCTCGCCGCACCGGTCACCCACATCTGGTACTTCAAGGGTGTGCCGAGCCGGCTCGGTTACCTGCTCGACCTCGCCCCGAAGGATCTCGAGAAGATCATCTACTTCGCGGCGTACGTGATCACGTCGGTCGACGACGAGATGCGGCACAACGAGCTGTCCACGCTCGAGGCCGAGATGATGGTGGAGCGCAAGGCCGTCGAGGACCAGCGCGACGCCGACCTGGAGGCCCGCGCGCAGAAGCTGGAGGCCGACCTGGCCGAGCTGGAGGCCGAGGGAGCCAAGGCCGACGCCCGCCGCAAGGTTCGCGACGGCGGCGAGCGGGAGATGCGTCAGCTCCGCGACCGCGCCCAGCGCGAGCTGGACCGGCTGGAGGACATCTGGAGCACCTTCACCAAGCTGGCCCCCAAGCAGCTGATCGTCGACGAGAACCTCTACCGCGAGCTCGTCGACCGTTACGGCGAGTACTTCACCGGCGCCATGGGCGCGGAGTCGATCCAGAAGCTCATCGAGAACTTCGACATCGACGCCGAGGCCGAGCAGCTGCGTGACGTCATCCGAAACGGCAAGGGGCAGAAGAAGCTTCGCGCGCTGAAGCGGCTGAAGGTGGTCGCCGCCTTCCAGCAGTCGGGCAACTCGCCGATGGGCATGGTGCTCGACGCCGTCCCGGTGATCCCGCCGGAGTTGCGCCCGATGGTGCAGCTGGACGGTGGCCGGTTCGCCACCAGCGACCTGAACGACCTGTACCGCCGGGTGATCAACCGCAACAACCGGCTCAAGAGGCTGATCGATCTCGGCGCGCCGGAGATCATCGTCAACAACGAGAAGCGGATGCTGCAGGAGTCCGTCGACGCGCTGTTCGACAACGGCCGCCGCGGCCGCCCGGTGACCGGGCCGGGCAACCGTCCGCTGAAGTCGCTGTCGGATCTGCTCAAGGGCAAGCAGGGCCGGTTCCGGCAGAACCTGCTCGGTAAGCGCGTCGACTACTCGGGCCGTTCGGTCATCGTGGTCGGCCCGCAGCTCAAGCTGCACCAGTGCGGCCTGCCCAAGCTGATGGCGCTCGAGCTGTTCAAGCCCTTCGTGATGAAGCGGCTCGTCGACCTCAACCACGCGCAGAACATCAAGAGCGCCAAGCGCATGGTCGAGCGGCAGCGCCCCCAGGTGTGGGACGTCCTCGAAGAGGTCATCGCCGAGCACCCGGTGCTGCTGAACCGCGCGCCCACCCTGCACCGACTGGGCATCCAGGCCTTCGAGCCGATGCTGGTGGAGGGCAAGGCGATTCAGCTGCACCCGTTGGTGTGTGAGGCGTTCAACGCCGACTTCGACGGTGACCAGATGGCCGTGCACCTGCCGCTGTCCGCCGAGGCGCAGGCCGAGGCGCGCATCCTGATGTTGTCCTCGAACAACATCCTGTCGCCCGCGTCCGGGCGTCCGCTGGCCATGCCGCGATTGGACATGGTGACCGGGCTGTACTTCCTGACCACCGAGGTCGACGGCGACAAGGGCGAGTTCTCACCCGCCGCCAAGGACCAGCCGGAGGTGGGCGTGTACTCCTCGCCGGCCGAGGCGATCATGGCCGCGGACCGCGGCGTGCTCTCGGTGCGGGCCAAGATCAAGGTGCGGCTGACGCAGCTGCGTCCGCCGGCCGAGATCGAGGCGGAGTTGTTCGGTGCCAACGGCTGGCAGCCCGGCGACGCCTGGATGGCCGAGACCACGCTGGGCCGGGTGCTGTTCAACGAGCTGCTGCCGCACGGCTATCCGTTCGTGAACAAGCAGATGCACAAGAAGGTGCAGGCCGCGATCATCAACGACCTGGCCGAGCGCTACCCGATGATCGTGGTCGCGCAGACCGTCGACAAGCTCAAGGACGCCGGCTTCTACTGGGCGACCCGCAGCGGTGTCACCGTGTCGATGGCCGACGTGCTGGTCCCGCCGCGCAAGAAGGAGATCCTCGACCACTACGAGGAGCGGGCGGAGAAGGTCGAAAAGCAGTTCCAGCGCGGCGCTTTGAACCACGACGAGCGCAACGAGGCGCTGGTGGAGATCTGGAAGGAAGCCACCGACGAGGTCGGTCAGGCGCTCCGCGAGCACTACCCCAGCGACAACCCGATCATCACGATCGTCGACTCGGGCGCCACGGGTAACTTCACCCAGACCCGAACGCTGGCCGGCATGAAGGGCCTGGTGACCAACCCGAAGGGTGAGTTCATCCCGCGCCCGGTCAAGTCGTCGTTCCGCGAGGGCCTGACCGTGCTGGAGTACTTCATCAACACCCACGGCGCCCGAAAGGGTCTGGCGGACACCGCGTTGCGCACCGCCGACTCGGGTTACCTGACCCGTCGTCTGGTGGACGTGAGCCAGGACGTCATCGTCCGCGAGCACGACTGCGAGACGGAGCGGGGCATCATCGTCGAGCTGGCCGAGCGTCAGCCCGACGGCACCCTGATCCGAGACCCGTACATCGAAACCTCGGCGTACGCGCGGACTTTGGGTGCCGACGCGGTGGACGAGGCCGGTAACGTCGTCGTCGCGCGTGGCGAGGATCTGGGTGACCCGGAGATCGACGCGCTGCTGGCGGCGGGCATCACCCAGGTCAAGGTGCGCTCGGTGCTGACCTGCACCACGGGCACCGGCGTGTGCGCCACCTGCTACGGGCGGTCCATGGCGACCGGAAAGCTGGTCGACATCGGCGAGGCCGTCGGTATCGTCGCGGCCCAGTCCATCGGTGAGCCCGGCACGCAGCTGACCATGCGTACCTTCCACCAGGGTGGTGTCGGTGAGGACATCACCGGCGGTCTGCCCCGGGTGCAGGAGCTGTTCGAGGCCCGGGTGCCCCGCGGCAAGGCGCCGATCGCCGACGTCACCGGGCGGGTGCAGCTGGAGGAGGGTGAGCGCTTCTACAAGATCACCATCGTTCCCGACGACGGGAGCGAGGAGGTCGTGTACGACAAGCTCTCCAAGCGCCAGCGGCTGCGGGTGTTCAAGCACGAGGACGGCTCCGAGCGGGTGCTGTCCGACGGCGACCACGTCGAGGTGGGCCAGCAGCTGATGGAAGGCTCGGCCGACCCGCACGAGGTGCTGCGCGTGCAGGGCCCCCGCGAGGTGCAGATCCACCTGGTCCGCGAGGTCCAGGAGGTCTACCGCGCCCAGGGTGTGTCGATCCACGACAAGCACATCGAGGTGATCGTTCGCCAGATGCTGCGCCGCGTCACCATCATCGACTCGGGCGCGACGGAGTTCCTGCCCGGATCGCTGATCGACCGCGCGGAGTTCGAGGCGGAGAACCGTCGGGTGGTGGCCGAGGGTGGCGAGCCCGCCGCCGGCCGCCCGGTGTTGATGGGTATCACGAAGGCGTCGCTGGCCACCGACTCGTGGCTGTCCGCGGCGTCGTTCCAGGAGACCACGCGAGTGCTGACCGATGCGGCCATCAACTGCCGCAGCGACAAGCTCAACGGTCTGAAGGAGAACGTGATCATCGGAAAGCTGATCCCGGCCGGTACCGGGATCAACCGGTACCGCAACATCCAGGTGCAGCCGACCGAGGAGGCCCGGGCCGCCGCGTACACGATCCCGTCCTACGAGGATCAGTACTACAGCCCGGACTTCGGCCAGGCGACCGGTGCCGCGGTTCCGCTGGACGACTACGGCTACAGCGACTACCGCTAGTCACTCAGGGAAAGCCCCCGCCCCGTGCGGGGGCTTTTTCTATGCCGAGCAGACGCAAAGTCGCACGCCGCGGGCTCCCGCAGTGCGATTCTGCGTCTGCTCGCCGCACTAGACTGGGCCGCGTGCTGATCGGTTCACATGTCCGCAATGACGACCCGCTGGCCGCCGCGGAGGCGGACGGCGCCGACGTGGTGCAGTTCTTCCTCAGCAACCCGCAGAGCTGGAAGAAACCGAAGCCCCGCGAGGACGCCGAGGCGCTCAAGGCGTCCACCGTGCCGCTGTACGTGCACGCGCCCTACCTCATCAACGTGGCATCGGCGAACAACCGGATCCGCATCCCGTCGCGCAAGATCCTGCAGGACACCTGCGACGCCGCGTCGGAGATCGACGCGACGGCGGTGATCGTGCACGGCGGCCACGCCGACGACGACGACATGGAGGCCGGTTTCGAGCGGTGGGTCAAAGCGCTCGACTACCTGGAAACCGACATGCAGGTGTACCTGGAGAACACCGCGGGCGGCGACCACGCGATGGCCCGCCACTTCGACACCATCGGCAGGCTCTGGGACCACATCGGCGACAAGGGGATTGGGTTCTGCCTGGACACCTGCCATGCGTGGGCGGCCGGTGAGCAACTGATCGACGCGGTGGACCGGATCAAGGCGCTGACCGGGCGCATCGACCTGGTGCACTGCAACGACTCGCGGGACGCGGCGGGCTCGGGCGCCGACCGGCACGCCAACTTCGGCACCGGCCAGATCGACCCCGAGTTGCTGGCCGCGGTCGTCAAGGCGGCCGACGCTCCGGTCATCTGCGAGACCGCCGACGAGGGCCGCAAGGACGACATCGCGTTCCTGCGGGAAAAGACCAGCGGCTGAGCCACGGCCGTGCCCGGTCGGCTCGCCACCCTCGTCGGGGTCGTCCTACTGGTCGCGGGCTGTTCGCCGACACCGCCGTCGGGCTTCGTGACCGGCACCAGTTTGCACCATCTGCGGGCGGGCGGGCACGGCCGCAGCTACCGGCTCTACAAGCCCGCGGGAACACCGAACGCGGCTCCGCTGGTCGTCGTCCTGCACGGCTATTCCGGTAGCGCGAGGCAGGTCGAAAGGGATTACGGCTGGGACCAACTGGCCGATTCGGCCAGATTCGTCGTCGCCTACCCCGACGGACTCGACGGCGCCTGGAACGTCGACGGGGAGTCGTGCTGCGGCCGGCCGGGACGGGAAGGCGTCGACGACGTCGCCTTCATCGCCGCGGCGGTGGCCGACATCGCCAAGAACGTCGGCACCGATCCCGCCCGGGTCTACGTCGCCGGCATGAGCAACGGCGGCATCATGTCCTACACGCTGGCGTGCGCCACCGACATCTTCGCCGCGATCGGTCCGGTGGCCGGCACCCAGCTCAACGAATGCCCGAACCCGCGCCCGGTATCGATCATGCACATCCACGGCACGGCGGACCGGCTGGTGCCCTACAACGGCGGGCAGGGTTTCAGCGTCATCAACGGGCCCCCGGTGCCGAGCGTGAACGCGTTCTGGCGCAACGTCGACCGGTGTGCGAGCCCGGCCAGCGCGACCGATGGACCGATCACCACGTCGACGGCGGAATGCGCCGGCAACCGCGGCGTCACGCTCATCACGATCGACCGGGGCGGCCACGAGTGGCCGGCGTTCGCCAGCCGGGCGCTGTGGGGCTTCTTTCGAGCTCATACCCGCTGACGGACGGGCATTACACCTCTTGTGCAACTGTCGTGAAAATGTAACATGAGGGGATGTCGGATACGCATGTCGTCACCAACCAGGTTCCCCCGCTGGAAAACTACAACCCCGCGACGTCCGCGGTGCTCATGGAGGCCCTGATCCGCGAGGGCGGGGAATGGGGCTCAGAAGAGGTGAACGAGGTGGGGGCGATCGCCGCCGGCCACGAGGCGCAGCGCTGGGGCGAGCTCGCCGACCGCAACCGTCCGATCCTGCACACCCACGACAGGTACGGTCACCGGGTCGACGAGGTCGAGTACGACCCGGCCTACCACGAGCTGATGCGCACGGCGATCGCCGCCGGCATCCACGCCGCGCCGTGGGCCGACGACCGCCCGGGCGCGCATGTGGTGCGTGCCGCGAAGATGTCGGTCTGGAACGTCGAGCCCGGCCACACCTGCCCGATCTCGATGACCTACGCCGTCGTCCCCGCGCTGCGCTATCACCCCGAACTCGCGGCGGTCTACGAGCCGCTGCTCACCAGCCGTGAATACGACCCCGAACTCAAGCTCGCCACCACCAAGCGCGGCATCACCGCCGGCATGTCGATGACCGAGAAGCAGGGCGGGTCCGACGTGCGCGCCGGCACCACGCAGGCAACCCCCAACAGCGACGGCAGCTACCGCCTGACCGGGCACAAGTGGTTCACCTCGGCGCCGATGTGCGACATCTTCCTGGTCCTCGCGCAGGCCCCGGGCGGGCTGTCCTGCTTTCTGCTGCCGCGGATACTGCCCGACGGCACCCGCAACCGCATGTTCCTGCAGCGGCTCAAGGACAAGCTCGGCAACCACGCCAACGCGTCGAGCGAGGTCGAATACGACGGCGCCACCGCGTGGTTGGTGGGCGAGGAGGGCCGCGGAGTGCCCACCATCATCGAGATGGTCAACCTCACCCGGCTGGACTGCACCCTGGGCAGCGCGACCAGCATGCGCACCGGACTGACCCGGGCCATCCACCACGCCCAGCACCGAAAGGCGTTCGGCGCCTACCTGATCGATCAGCCGCTGATGCGCAACGTGCTGGCCGACCTGGCCGTGGAGGCCGAGGCCGCCACCATCGTGGCAATGCGGATGGCCGGCGCCACCGACAAGGCGTTGCGGGGCGACGACCGGGAGGCGCTGCTGCGCCGCATCGGTCTGGCGGCCAGCAAGTACTGGGTGTGCAAGCGCGCCACCCCGCACGCCGCCGAGGCGCTGGAATGCCTGGGCGGCAACGGCTACGTCGAGGACTCGGGCATGCCGCGGCTGTTCCGTGAGGCGCCGCTGATGGGCATCTGGGAGGGCTCGGGCAACGTCAGCGCGCTGGACACGTTGCGCGCCATGGCCACCCGGCCCGAATGCGTCGAGGTGCTGTTCGACGAGCTGGCCGAAAGCGCCGGCGCCGACCCGCGACTGGGCGCGCACGTCGAACGGCTGCGGCGCGACCTGACCGACCTGGACACCATCGCCCACCGGGCCCGCAAGGTCGCCGAGGACATCTGTCTGGCGCTGCAGGGATCGCTGCTGGTGCGCCACGGCCACCCCGCCGTCGCCGAGGCCTTCCTGACCACCCGGCTCGACGGGCAGTGGGGCGGCGCCTACGGCACCATGCCCGTCGGGCTGGACCTGGCCCCGATCCTCGAGCGCGCCCTGGTCAAGGGATGACGCACGCGATCAGGCCGGTCGACTTCGACAACCTCAAGACGATGACCTACGAGGTCACCGATCGGGTTGCCCGGATCACCTTCAACCGGCCGGAGAAGGGCAACGCGATCGTCGCGGACACCCCGCTGGAGCTCTCGGCCCTGGTGGAGCGCGCCGACCTCGACCCGAAAGTGCACGTCATCCTGGTCTCGGGCCGCGGGGAGGGGTTCTGCGCGGGTTTCGACCTGTCCGCCTATGCCGACCGCACCGGTTCGGCCGGCGGGACCGGCGCCTATCGGGACACGGTGCTGGACGGAAAAACCCAGGCGGTCAACCACTTACCGAATCAGCCGTGGGATCCGATGATCGACTACCAGATGATGAGCCGGTTCGTGCGCGGCTTCTCCAGCCTGATGCACGCCGACAAGCCGACGGTGGTCAAGATCCACGGCTACTGCGTGGCCGGGGGCACCGACATCGCGCTGCACGCCGACCAGGTGATCGCCGCCGCCGATGCCAAGATCGGCTACCCGCCCACGCGGGTGTGGGGCGTCCCGGCGGCGGGGTTGTGGGCGCACCGGCTCGGCGATCAGCGCGCCAAGCGCCTGCTGTTCACCGGCGATTGCATCACCGGCGCACAGGCCGCCGAATGGGGCCTGGCGGTCGAGGCGCCGGACCCGGCCGACCTCGACGAGCGCACCGAGCGGCTCGTGCAACGCATCGCCGCGGTGCCCGTCAACCAGCTGATCATGGTCAAGCTGGCACTGAATTCGGCTCTGCTGCAACAGGGTGTGGCCACCAGCAGGATGGTCAGCACCGTGTTCGACGGGGTCGCGCGGCACACCCCGGAGGGCCACGCCTTCGTCGCCGACGCCACCGAGCACGGCTTCCGCGACGCGGTGCGGCATCGCGACGAGCCCTTCGGCGACTACGGCCGCCGGGCGTCACAGGTATAGCCATGCCCACCATGACGGCCCGGTCGGTGGTGCTCAGCGTGCTGCTGGGGGCCCACCCGGCGTGTGCCAGCGCGAGTGAATTAATAAGGCTCACTTCCGATTTCGGTATCAAGGAGACCACCCTGCGGGTGGCGCTGACCCGCATGGTCGGCGCCGGCGACCTGATCCGCTCCGCGGACGGCTACCGGCTCTCGGACCGGCTGCTGGCCCGCCAGCGGCGGCAGGACGACGCCATCGACCCGCGGCTGCGAACGTGGCGCGGGGACTGGGTCACGCTGATCGTGACCAGCGTGGGCGGCGACGCGCGCACCCGGGCCGCACTGCGGACCGCTCTGCACGCCAAGCGCTTCGGTGAGCTGCGCGAAGGCGTCTGGATGCGGCCGGACAACCTGGAGTTCGACCTGGACCCCGAGATCGATGCCCGGGTCCGGGTCCTGCGGGCCCGCGACGACGACCCGGCCGGGCTGGCCGCCCAGCTGTGGGACCTGCCCGCCTGGGCGCGCGCCGGCCGGGAGTTGCTCGACGCGATGGCCGCCGCGCGCGACATTCCGGGACGTTTCGTGGTGGCGGCGGCCACGGTGCGACACCTGCTCACCGACCCGGTGCTGCCCGACGAACTGCTGCCGGGCGACTGGCCCGGCGCCCGGCTGCGTGCGGCCTACCACGACTTCGCCACCGAGCTGCTCGAGCGGCGGGAACCACTATTTGCGGAGGCACAATGAGCGATCCGGTGCGTATCGAGCGCAATGGCCCGGTGACGACCGTCATCTTGAACCGGCCGGCGGCGCGCAACGCGGTCAACGGCCCCACCGCCGCCGCGCTGTACGCGGCATTCGACGAATTCGACCGTGACGAGACGGCATCCGTCGCGGTGTTGTGGGGAGACGGTGGAACCTTTTGCGCCGGAGCCGATTTGAAGGCCTTCGGTACACCCGACGCGAACGCCGTGCACCGGACCGGCCCGGGGCCGATGGGCCCCACCCGAATGGTGTTGTCCAAACCCGTGATCGCCGCGGTGAGCGGCTACGCCGTCGCAGGAGGCCTGGAGCTGGCCATCTGGTGTGACCTGCGGGTTGCCGAGGAGGACGCCGTGTTCGGGGTGTTCTGCCGGCGGTGGGGGGTGCCGCTGATCGACGGCGGCACCGTGCGGCTGCCGCGGCTGATCGGGCACAGCCGCGCGATGGACATGATTCTCACCGGCCGCGGTGTCAGGGCCGATGAGGCGCTCGCGATGGGGCTGGCCAACCGCGTCGTGCCCACCGGTCAGGCGCGGCAGGCGGCCGAGGAACTGGCGGCGCAGCTGGCCGCGCTGCCGCAGCAGTGCCTGCGATCGGACCGGCTTTCGGCGTTAAATCAATGGGGTGCAACGGAATCCGAGGCGATCGACTTCGAGTTCGCCAGCATCTCCCGTGTCGCCGCCGAGGCGAACGAGGGGGCCGGGCGGTTCGCCGCGGGCGCCGGCCGGCACGGCGCGCCCGCGGGCTAGCCAACCCCTGGGCGCACGGCCTACGGCGCGAGCCGCACCCTGCCGGGCGGCATGGGGGGTGGCTCCGGACCGGCGCCACCACCGCCGGCAGGGCCGCTCGGCTGAGGGCCGCCGGGCTCCTGTGGCGGTCCCGATGGCGACTGCTGCGCCGGCAGCGGTCGTTGCGGCGGAGACGGGGTCGTGACCGGCCGGGGTGGCGTCATGATCTGGGCCGTCGGCGGCGGCGGGGGCGGAAGCTGCGGTGGGTCGGGCTCGCCGGTTTCCCCCGAGGGGAACGGTCCCCGCACCAAGCTGATCGCCCGAAAGGCGGCGGTGTGCGTGTCCACGGTGCTCCGCTGCGACGGTGCGCTCGAGCCGGGCACGGGATTGGCCATGGATTGCAGGGCAGCGATCTTGGGTTGATTGTTCGGGCAGTAGGCCTCGACCGAGGCGGAGATGAATCGGGCGACGGTGCGCATGACGCGGTCCGGAGGGTACGGGCCGCCGGCCGCGTTGGCGTTGAACGCCCGTCGCTTCATGTCGTCGACCACGCCGTCGGCCGGCATCCCGCCATCGAGTTGGCGACAAATCCTATGGGCCGTGGCGATGAGGCTCGGCACGTTCTCGAGGGCGGGGATGCCCTTTTGATCGAGCAGGGCCACGAACTGGTCGTCGGGGTTGGGGTCGGCCGCCGCCGCGGGAAGCATGCCGGCGCCGGTCAGTACCACGAAGGCCGTCACCAGCGCGCCGGCGCGGTTGGTGGTACTGGGGAACATGGCTGGATCCGTTCTGCTGGCACGATCATATGCCCCGGCCACCCCCGCAGCATCTCGGCGAAAACCGATGCCGGCGAACGACTACCGGTCAGCCGCCCTTGGTGATGGTGTTGCCCGAACCGAGGTTGTCGACCTTGGGCTCACCGTCCTTGTAGGTGATGGTGTTGTTGAGCCCCACCACGGTGATGCGGGTGTCGACCTTGTCCAGGGTGATCTTGTTGTTGGTGCCGCCGACGGTCACCGTCGCGCAGTCTCCGGTGACGGTCAGGGTGTTCTCCGAGCCGCCCACGTTCAGCGACTTGCCGCTGGCGCAGTCGAGCGTCGTGGTGGTGCCCATCGAGCCGTAGTTGAGTGTGTTGCCGATCTCCACCGACGCGGTGGTGCTCGCCCCGCCCGACTCTGTCGTCGGCGCCGCCCCGGCGCTCGTCGTCGTGGTGGTGCTCTTCGTCGTCGTGGTCGATCCCGCGGGGGGATTGGCCGTCGAACTGCAGCCGGCCACCGTGACGGCGGCGACGGCCGAGGCCACGGCGAGTGCGATCAGCCCCGCGGGGCGGTCAAAGATGTGGGCGGACAATGTTCCTCGATTCCCCTCGATTTGAATGGCCTGTTCGCCTGGATGGCGGTGCGGGGGTCCGGCTCAGCCGGGCACCTGCTGGAGCCGGTTGGTCATGCCGAGCTCGCGGCCGCGGTCCCAGATGAACGGCGTGCCGCTGTGGTAGAACACCGTCTGGTCGTAGCCGTAGACGGTGATGTCGTGCGAGACCGAGTCGGCGACGACGGTGTTGGACGATCCCATCACCGTCACCGCGTAGCAGTTGCCCAGCGCCGTCACGTTGTTACGGGTCCCGTTGACCAGCAGGGTGGCGTCGTTGCAGTCCAGCGTCTGCTCGATGCCCTCCCCGATCACGTGGGTGTCGCCATTCTTGGCGTGCGCGGCGGGTGCGGGAATGGCGGCGACGGTGATGATGCAGGTTGCCAACGACCCGGCGGCGGTTGTCCAGTTCACTGCGGGCCCCCTCTGTGACGGGTGGATCTGCTCGATGAGATTACGTCCATCCGGCCATGGCTGAAACAGTTTCGTGCCCGGCGTCAACTAGAGTCATTAGTTAAGCACCCCGATGAACGCAAGCGAAGGGCCCCCGCCATGGCAGCTCAGCCGGAAACGCCCGCGGCGGCCGGGCGCCCGCGCGCGGGGAGAACGGGCTCGCGCCCAGCCAAGCTGAGCCGCGACGGCATCATCGACGGCGCGCTCACCTTCCTGGACCGCGAGGGCTGGGATGCCCTCACCATCAACGCGCTGGCGACCCAACTCGGCACCAAGGGTCCGTCGCTGTACAACCACGTGGACAGCCTGGAGGACCTGCGCCGCGCCGTGCGGATCCGCGTCATCGACGACATCATCACGATGCTGAACAGGGTCGGCGAGGGTCGTGCCCGCGACGACGCGGTGCTGGTCATGGCGGGCGCGTACCGCAGCTACGCCCACCACCATCCCGGCCGGTACTCGGCGTTCACCCGGATGCCGCTGGGCGGTGACGACCCCGAGTACACGGCCGCGACGCGGGGAGCGGCCGCGCCGGTGATCTCGGTGCTGTCCTCCTATGGTCTCGACGGCGAGGAGGCCTTCCACGCGTCGCTGGAGTTCTGGTCCGCGCTGCACGGCTTCGTGCTGCTGGAGATGACGGGTGTCATGGACGACATCGACACCGACGCGCTGTTCTCGGACATGGTGCTGCGCCTGGCGGCCGGCCTCGAGCGGCGCGTCGCGCACAACGGCGCGAGGTCCTAACCCGATGGTGGCGACCCGCTTCGCCCGGCTGCGCCGCGCTCGCGATCGCCACGAGCCGCCGCTTTGACCTGCGAGACCGGCGCCGGGTATTGTGGAGGCTCGTGCCTGGCGGCTTACGGCGCCTAACCGTAAGGAAGTGGATGCCGGGCGAATTCGCATGTCTACGACGCATCGGATCTTCTTCGGGTGCCCAGCGCGTGCGACACACCCGGCCGCGGGGTAGTGCGGCGGGGCATAACTGCAGTACGAAGACTTGAGAACAGCCGACAGACACCGAACACGAACACAGAAAGCGTCCTAGATGCCAACGATTCAGCAGCTGGTCCGCAAGGGTCGCCGCGACAAGGTCGCCAAGGTCAAGACCGCGGCCCTGAAGGGCAGCCCGCAGCGCCGTGGCGTATGCACCCGCGTGTACACCACCACCCCGAAGAAGCCGAACTCGGCGCTTCGGAAGGTCGCGCGCGTGAAGCTGACCAGCCAGGTCGAGGTCACCGCCTACATCCCGGGCGAGGGCCACAACCTGCAGGAGCACTCGATGGTGTTGGTCCGCGGTGGCCGAGTCAAGGACCTGCCCGGTGTGCGGTACAAGATCATTCGCGGTTCGCTGGACACCCAGGGCGTCAAGAACCGCAAGCAGGCTCGCAGCCGTTACGGCGCAAAGAAGGAGAAGAGCTGATGCCGCGCAAGGGGCCCGCGCCGAAGCGTCCGTTGGTCAACGACCCCGTCTACGGGTCGCAGCTGGTCACCCAGCTGGTGAACAAAGTTCTCCTGCAAGGGAAGAAATCGCTGGCCGAGCGCATTGTTTATGGAGCGCTCGAGAATGCCCGGGACAAGACCGGCACCGATCCCGTGATCACGCTCAAGCGTGCCCTCGACAACGTCAAGCCCGCGCTGGAGGTGCGCAGTCGCCGCGTCGGCGGTGCGACCTACCAGGTGCCGGTCGAGGTCCGTCCGGACCGGTCCACCACGCTGGCCCTGCGCTGGCTGGTCAGCTTCTCGCGGCAGCGCCGGGAGAAGACGATGGTCGAGCGGCTGGCGAACGAGATCCTGGACGCCAGCAACGGCCTGGGAGCCTCCGTCAAGCGGCGTGAGGACACCCACAAGATGGCCGAGGCCAACCGCGCGTTCGCGCACTATCGCTGGTAGAGGCGGCGCCGGGCGCCAAATTGGCGTAGTGGCCGGACGCAACCAAGACAGCAACCAAGCAATCGAAAGAGTGGGAAGACTTCTGTGGCACAGAAGGACGTGCTGACCGACCTGACCAAGGTCCGCAACATCGGCATCATGGCGCACATCGACGCCGGCAAGACGACGACGACCGAGCGCATCCTCTACTACACCGGTATCAGCTACAAGATCGGTGAGGTCCACGACGGCGCCGCCACCATGGACTGGATGGAGCAGGAGCAGGAGCGGGGGATCACCATCACCTCCGCGGCCACCACCTGCTTCTGGAACGACAACCAGATCAACATCATCGACACCCCCGGGCACGTCGATTTCACCGTCGAGGTGGAGCGCAGCCTGCGCGTGCTCGACGGCGCCGTCGCCGTCTTCGACGGCAAGGAGGGTGTCGAGCCGCAGTCCGAGCAGGTGTGGCGGCAGGCCGACAAGTACGACGTCCCGCGGATCTGCTTCGTCAACAAGATGGACAAGATCGGCGCCGACTTCTACTTCTCGGTGAAGACCATGGAGGAGCGGCTGGGCGCCAACGTCATCCCGATCCAGCTGCCCGTCGGCTCCGAAGGTGACTTCGAGGGCGTCGTCGACCTGGTCGAGATGAAGGCCAAGGTGTGGAGCGCGGAGGCCAAGCTCGGCGAGAAGTACGACGTCGTCGACATCCCCGCCGACCTGCAGGAGAAGGCCGACGAGTACCGCACCAAGCTGCTCGAGGCCGTCGCCGAGACCGACGAGGCGCTGCTGGAGAAGTACCTCGGCGGCGAGGAGCTCACCGTCGAGGAGATCAAGGGCGCGATCCGCAAGCTGACCATCAGCTCGGAGGCCTACCCGGTGCTGTGCGGCAGCGCCTTCAAGAACAAGGGCGTGCAGCCGATGCTGGACGCGGTCATCGACTACCTGCCCTCGCCGTTGGACGTGCCGCCCGCCGAAGGCCACGTGCCCGGCAAGGAAGACGAGCTGATCACGCGCAAGCCGTCCACCGACGAGCCGTTCTCGGCGCTGGCGTTCAAGGTCGCCACCCACCCGTTCTTCGGCAAGCTGACCTACGTCCGGGTGTACTCGGGCAAGGTCGACTCCGGCAGCCAGGTCATCAACTCGACGAAGGGCAAGAAGGAGCGGCTGGGCAAGCTGTTCCAGATGCACTCCAACAAGGAGAACCCGGTGGAGACGGCTTCGGCCGGCCACATCTACGCGGTGATCGGGCTGAAGGACACCACCACCGGCGACACCCTGAGTGACCCGAACCAGCAGATCGTGCTCGAGTCCATGACGTTCCCCGACCCGGTCATCGAGGTCGCGATCGAGCCCAAGACCAAGAGCGACCAGGAGAAGCTGTCGCTGTCGATCCAGAAGCTCGCCGAAGAGGACCCGACGTTCAAGGTGCACCTGGACCAGGAGACCGGCCAGACCGTGATCGGCGGGATGGGCGAGCTGCACCTGGACATCCTGGTGGACCGCATGCGCCGCGAGTTCAAGGTCGAGGCCAACGTCGGTAAGCCGCAGGTGGCCTACAAGGAGACCATCAAGCGGGCCGCGAACAACGTCGAGTTCACCCACAAGAAGCAGACGGGCGGCTCGGGCCAGTTCGCGAAGGTGATCATCAACCTCGAGCCGTTCACCGGCGAGGACGGTGCCACCTACGAGTTCGAGAACAAGGTCACCGGTGGCCGCATCCCGCGGGAGTACATCCCGTCGGTGGACGCGGGCGCGCAGGACGCGATGCAGTACGGCGTGCTGGCCGGCTACCCGCTGGTGAACCTCAAGGTCACGCTGCTCGACGGCGCCTTCCACGAGGTCGACTCGTCGGAGATGGCGTTCAAGATCGCCGGTTCGCAGGTGCTGAAAAAGGCTGCCGCGCAAGCACAGCCGGTGATCCTGGAACCGATCATGGCCGTCGAGGTCACCACGCCCGAGGATTACATGGGCGACGTGATCGGGGACCTGAACTCCCGCCGTGGCCAGATCCAGGCCATGGAGGAGCGGAGCGGTGCACGCGTCGTCAGGGCGCACGTGCCGCTGTCGGAGATGTTCGGCTACGTGGGCGACCTGAGGTCCAAGACCCAAGGCCGGGCGAACTACTCCATGGTGTTCGACTCGTACGCCGAAGTGCCGGCGAACGTGTCGAAGGAGATCATCGCGAAGGCGACGGGTCAGTAAACATCTGCTCGGAGTAATCTTGCCGGGTCATTGCAAAGCCTTGGGCGCGGCACAACTGAAAACACCAACACTGCTTTAACAAGCACCAACAAGTCCAGGAGGACAACGAAGTGGCGAAGGCGAAGTTCGAGCGGACGAAGCCGCACGTCAACATTGGGACCATCGGTCACGTTGACCACGGCAAGACGACGCTGACCGCGGCTATCACCAAGGTTCTGCACGACAAGTACCCGGACCTGAACGAGTCCCGTGCGTTCGACCAGATCGACAACGCGCCCGAGGAGCGTCAGCGCGGTATCACCATCAACATCTCCCACGTGGAGTACCAGACCGACAAGCGGCACTACGCCCACGTCGACGCCCCCGGCCACGCCGACTACATCAAGAACATGATCACCGGCGCCGCCCAGATGGACGGCGCGATCCTGGTGGTCGCCGCGACCGACGGCCCGATGCCGCAGACCCGCGAGCACGTGCTGCTGGCGCGTCAGGTCGGCGTGCCCTACATCCTGGTGGCGCTGAACAAGGCCGACATGGTCGACGACGAGGAGCTGCTGGAGCTCGTCGAGATGGAGGTCCGCGAGCTGCTGGCCGCCCAGGAGTTCGACGAGGACGCCCCGGTGGTTCGGGTGTCGGCGCTCAAGGCGCTCGAGGGTGACGCCAAGTGGGTCGAGTCCGTCGAGCAGCTGATGGACGCGGTCGACGAGTCGATCCCGGACCCGGTCCGCGAGACCGAGAAGCCGTTCCTGATGCCGGTGGAGGACGTGTTCACCATCACCGGTCGTGGCACCGTGGTCACCGGTCGTGTGGAGCGCGGCGTGATCAATGTGAACGAGGAAGTCGAGATCGTCGGCATCCGGCCGACCAGCACCAAGACCACGGTCACCGGTGTGGAGATGTTCCGCAAGCTGCTCGACCAGGGGCAGGCCGGCGACAACGTCGGTCTGCTGCTGCGCGGTATCAAGCGCGAGGACGTCGAGCGCGGCCAGGTCGTGACCAAGCCTGGCACCACCACGCCGCACACCGAGTTCGAGGGCTCGGTCTACATCCTGTCCAAGGATGAGGGCGGCCGGCACACGCCGTTCTTCAACAACTACCGTCCGCAGTTCTACTTCCGCACCACCGACGTGACCGGTGTGGTGACCTTGCCGGAGGGCACCGAGATGGTGATGCCCGGCGACAACACCAACATCTCGGTCAAGCTGATCCAGCCCGTCGCCATGGACGAGGGCCTGCGGTTCGCGATCCGCGAGGGTGGCCGCACCGTCGGCGCCGGCCGGGTCGTCAAGATCATCAAGTAGTTCCTCAGCGCTAAAGCCCGGATTGCCGATCACGGCAATCCGGGCTTTATGCGTTTTACCGGGCCGAACGCGGGCGGCTCCGCTACGATTCCTCAATAAGGAGTCGGGGCGGAAGATGGCCGGGAGGTTCGGATGTCCTTCGTATTCGCGACGCCTGAGTATGTCGCCGCCGCGGCGTCGGATCTAGCCAGGATCGGCTGGACGATCACGTCGGCGAACTCAATGGCGATGGGCCCCACGTCGACCGTGTTGGCCCCGGGTGCCGACGAGGTGTCGGCGAGCATTGCCGCGCTCTTCGGCGCGCACTCGCAGGTGTACCAGGCGCTCAGCGCGCAGGCGACGGCGTTTCACAACCAGTTCGTGCAGCTGATGAACGGCGGCGCGGCGCAATATCTGGCCACCGAGGCCGCCAACACCACGCCGTTGCAGGCCGCGGGGGCGCCCGCGTCGATGGCGGCGCAGCTGCCGGCGGCGACGGCCGCGGGCGGCGCGGCGCCGGGCGTACCGGCGGGGCCCCTGATGTCCGCCGTCGCGCCGGCGTCGGCGGCGGCGAGCGCCCCGGCACCGGCCGGCCCGGCGGTGGCCGCGGCCGGCACGGGACCGGCCGCGCTGGCCCCCGCCACCACGCCTGCGACGACGGTCCAGGCGGTGACGCCCGCCTACGCCCCGGCCGCCTCGCAACCGGTGGCTTCGACTCCGGCGACGGCCGGCCCGCTGGCGTCGGCGCCGGCTCAGGTCGAGACGCCGCAAGCCGCCGCGGCCCCGGCGATGCCGGTTTCGACCGGCACGCCGGTGAAGATGGTGTCGGCTCATTCGCCCGCCCCGGGCACTCCGGCGGGGCCGTCCGGTCGCCCGGCGCCGACGCTGATACCCAGGGTGGACTGACCCCGGATCGCTTGCGCGTATGCCGCTCGCGGTGAGACCGCGACAGCTAACCTGACACGCAAATTCCGGCCAGTGTAAGGAGGCCCTCGTGTTGGCGCGCTACCTGAAGGCACAGTTGGTGGTTTTGCTGTGCGGCGGCCTGGTCGGGCCGATCTTCTTGATCGTCTACTTCACCCTCGGGCTCGGCAGCCTGTTGCAGTGGATGTTCTATGTCGGTCTGCTCGTCACCGTGGCCGACGTGCTGATCGCACTCGCGTTGGCCAACTACGGCGCGAAGTCCTCGGCCAAGACCGCGGCGCTCGAACAGAGCGGGGTGCTGGCGCTCGCCCAGATCACCGGGGTCACCGAGACCGGGACGTGGATCAACAACCAGCAGGTGGTCAAGGTTCACCTGCACATCGCCGGGCCCGGGTTTCTGCCGTTCGACAGCGAAGACCGGGTGATCGCGAGCGTGACCCGGCTCGGCAACCTCAACGCCCGCAAGCTGGTGGTGCTGGTCAATC
This sequence comes from Mycobacterium europaeum, assembly GCF_034555895.2. Taxonomy (NCBI): domain Bacteria; kingdom Bacillati; phylum Actinomycetota; class Actinomycetes; order Mycobacteriales; family Mycobacteriaceae; genus Mycobacterium; species Mycobacterium europaeum. Next base: position 3,876,374 of record NZ_CP157315.1, on the reverse strand, counting down.
CCACCACCAACGAATACCGGATCGACTGGGAGCGAAGCGCTTTGGTCAACGGCCTGGTGCCCGCCCAGTTCACCGTGGCCGAAGACAACCGGACCTACGACCTGAGCGGACAGGCCGGCCCGCTGATGGAGATCCTGCAGATCCTCAAGGCCAACAACGTCCCCCTGGACCGCATGGTGGACATTCGGTCGAATCCGGTGCTGCGCCAGCAGATTCAGGCGGTGGTGCGCCGGGCGGCCGAACAACAGGCCCCGGCCGCCCAGCCGGCCGCTGCCGGCGGCCCCGCACCGGTGGCCACGCCCCCGCAACCATCGATCGCGCAACGGCTGCAGGAACTCGAGACGCTGCGCGCCAGCGGCGCGGTGACCGACCAGGAGTACAGCAGCCGGCGGGCCCAGATCATCTCGGAAATCTGATCGGCGGCCAAGTTAGAACAGGTTTCAGTTTCGCTGCTAGCCTGACTGCGTGACTGGATCACTGCAGGGGCGCGTCGCGTTCATCACCGGCGCCGCCCGCGCCCAGGGCCGTTCGCACGCGGTGCGGCTGGCCCGGGAGGGTGCCGACATCATCGCGCTCGACATCTGTGCGCCGGCCTCGAAGTGCCTGACCTACACGCCGGCCACGCCGGAGGACCTCGCCGAGACCGTCCGCCTGGTGGAGGCGGAGGGCCGCAAGGTGTTGGCGCGCGAAGTGGACATCCGGGACGACGCCGCGCTGCGCCAGCTCGTGGCCGACGGCGTCGAACAATTCGGCCGGCTCGACATCGTGGTGGCCAACGCCGGAGTCTTGAGCTGGGGCCGGGTTTGGGAACTCACCGATGAGCAGTGGGACACGGTGATCGGGGTCAACCTGACCGGCACCTGGCGCACGCTGCGCGCCACCGTGCCCGCGATGATCGACGCCGGCAACGGGGGCTCGATCGTCGTGGTCAGCTCGTCGGCGGGACTGAAAGCCACCCCCGGTAACGGGCATTACTCGGCCAGCAAGCACGGCCTCACCGCGCTGACCAACACGCTGGCCATCGAGCTCGGCGAATACAACATCCGGGTCAACTCCATCCATCCGTACTCGGTCGACACCCCGATGATCGAGCCGGAGGCGATGATGGAGATATTTGCCCGCCACCCCGGCTTCGTGCACAGCTTTCCCCCGATGCCGTTGCAACCCAACGGCTTCATGACACCGGACGAGGTTGCCGATGTCGTGGCGTGGCTAGCTGGGGACGGCTCCGGCACGATCACCGGCACGCAGGTGCCCGTGGACAAGGGCGCCCTGAAGTACTGATCGGCGATCGTGGTATGAACTCCACGTGACCGCTAGCAAAGGAATCGTGATCGTCGGTGGCGGCCTGGCCGCCACCCGGACCGCCGAGCAACTTCGCCGGTCGGGGTACGCGGGCCGCGTCACGATCGTCAGCGACGAGGTGCACCTGCCGTACGACCGCCCCCCGCTGTCAAAAGAGGTGCTGCGCAAAGAGGTCGACGACGTGGCCCTCAAACCCCGGGAGTGGTACGACGAGAACGACATCACCCTGCGGCTGGGCGCCGCAGCCACCGGCCTGGACACCGCGGCGCAGACGGTGACGCTGGCCGACGGGTCCGTGATCGGCTACGACGAACTGGTCATCGCCACCGGCCTGGTGCCGCGCCGCATCCCGACGCTGCCGGATCTGGAGGGCATCCGGGTGCTGCGCACGTTCGACGAGAGCCTGGCGCTGCGCGAGCACGCGTCCGCCGCGCAGCGCGCCGTGGTCATCGGCGCCGGCTTCATCGGCTGCGAGGTGGCGGCCAGCCTGCGCAGCCTCGGGGTGGACGTCGTGTTGGTCGAGCCCCAGCCGACGCCCCTGGCGGCGGTGCTCGGCGAGCGGATCGGTGAGCTGGTCGCGCGGCTGCACCGCGAGGAAGGTGTCGACGTCCGCCTCGGCGTCGGGGTGGCCGACGTGCGCGGCGACGGGCGGGTGGACACCGTGGTGCTGTCCGACGGCACCGAGCTGGCGGCCGACCTGGTGGTGATCGGCATCGGGTCGCACCCGGCGACCGGCTGGCTCGAGGGCAGCGGTGTCGACGTGGACAACGGCGTGCTCTGCGACCAGGCCGGACGGACCAGCGTGCCCAACGTGTGGGCGCTCGGTGACGTCGCCTCCTGGCGCGATGCGACCGGACATCAAGCACGCGTGGAACATTGGAGCAACGTCGCCGACCAGACCCGCGTCGTGGTGCCCGCGATGCTGGGGCAGGACGTGTCGTCGGCCGCGGTCGTCGTCCCCTACTTCTGGAGCGACCAGTACGACGTGAAGATCCAGTGCCTCGGGGAGCCGGAAGCCACCGACACCGTCCACCTCGTCGAGGACGACGGCCGCAAGTTCCTGGCGTACTACGAGCGCGACGGGGTGCTGGTCGGCGTCGTCGGCGGCGGAATGCCCGGCAAGGTCATGAAGGTCCGCGGCAAGATCGCCACCGGCGCACCCATCTCGGACGTGCTGGGCTGACTTCGGCGCGAGCCGTTGGGCGACAGCCGCTTTCGTTCGCGCCCGCCTACCGCCAGTGCACCGGCGGGCCGTGCGGATGGCATTCGCCGAGAACCTGGAGTTCGCCCCCCGGCCACCGGCGCGCGCGCACCAGGAACCGGATAGGTGCGTCGGGGCCGCCGCGCGCCGGCTCCAGCGTGAGGTGCACGAACGGCGATCGCTCGTCCGCCTGTCCGCCCACGGCGCGGACCCGGGCGCGCACCGTCTCGCGCTCCTCCCGCGACAGGTACTGCCAGGTGATCGAGTGCCACAGCACCGTCAGCGCGCCCTCGGCCGGGCTCAGCTCGGCGACCGCGTCGGCCGCGGTGTGGCGCGCCAGCCGCGCGGGCACCCGCCGGGCGACGTCGACGGCGCCGCGCAGGCGTTCGAGCCGGGCCGTCTGGTCGGGCCAGACGTAGCTCAACAGGGTGAGCTCCCCGTCGGCCCCCGTGACGTCGACGGGTGCGATGTCGTAGCCGCGACGCTCGACGATGCGCAGCGCGCCGTCGGGCGGCAGCGCGCCGCGCCACGCGTCGGAGATGGTCACCGGCGAATCGCTCGGCCCCCACTGTCCGCCGGCGAATAGGTAACGGTAGCGGTCCGCGCGCAGGTTCAGTCCCGCGCTCGTCCCGATCTCGAAAAGCCTTATCGGCAGCGCGGATTCACTGTTGATGCGCAACAGGGCGCCGACCAGTGCGGCGGACCGCCCGACCTCGTTGGTCTGGGGCGGTTGCCGCAACGCCGCCCGCAGCGTTTCGGCGTGCCCGGCCGCGACGTCCACGATCTCGGGCCACGCGCGTGCGGCGTCCCAGCTGCCGCCGGTGCTGGGATACCACCGGCGCAGCTGCGCCGCCCGCCCGTCGAGCACCAACCGGTGCAGGCCGCCGAGCAGCCGCAGCGGCACCGCGAGGCGCGATGGGTCGTCCTCGTGCCCGGACAGGATGGTCGCGAAGACACCGCCGGCGGCGACGTCGCGGGCCACCAGCTCGAAGAGCTCGCCGTACATCGGTGAGCCGGAGCCCGCGCAGAACCGCCCCTGCGCGCGCAGGGTGTGCAGCAGGTGGTCGCCGGTCACGGATCCAACCCGTGCAGCCCGGTGCCCACCACGTCGAACGCCTGGCCCAGCGCGGTCGGCAGCGGGACGGACTCGTCGCCGAGCCAGTGCTCGTAGGCCGAGAGCGCCACCCCGAGCATGGTCCAGGCGACGGTCCGCGGCAGCAGGTCGGTCGTCTTGCAGTCCGACCGGCGGGCGACGAAACCGGCGATCACCTCGCGCCAGCCGGCGTACATGGTCATCGAGTAGGCCTGCAGTTCGGCGGTCTGCAGGATCACCCGCATCCGCTGCCGGTGCCGGGCGGTCTCGGATTCGTCAAAGGTGTTGAACGCCAAGAGCGCATCGCGCAGCGCCTGACCCAGCGGCACCCGCGGGTCGACGTCGTCGAGCAGGTCGCGCAGGTGCGCGAGGTGGGTGTCGAAGTCGCCCCAGGGGATGGCGTTCTTGGACGCGTAGTAGCGAAACAGCGTCCGCCTCGAGATGCCGGCGGCGTGTGCGACGTCGTCGACGCTGACCTCGGCGAACCCGCGGGCGCTGAACAGCTCGATCGCAACGTCGGTGATGTCGTGCGGCGTGGTCGAGCGGCGACGGCCCACCCGCGGCTGCGGCCCCATGAGACCCCGCCCTTCCATTTCGGCACTCGATGCCATATTCTGACGAAGCTTGTGACCCAAGTCCCATCGTTGTCAAGACCCGGCGAAAGGCAAAGACCCATGGACCACGAAACCGAGACCGAGACCCAGCTCGTCGCCGAGACCCTGGTCGAAGAGGTGTCGATCGACGGCATGTGCGGGGTCTACTGAGCCGCGTGTTCGACCCCGACCGCGGCTGGCGGTTGCACCCGCAGGTGGCGGTTCGACCCGAACCGTTCGGGGCGCTGCTCTACCACTTCGGCACCCGCAAGCTGTCGTTTCTGAAGAACCGCACCATCCTCACCGTGGTGCGGTCCCTGGCCGACCATCCCGATGTGCACTCGGCCTGCCGCGCGGCGGGGGTGGACGACGGGGGTGAGGCGCCGTACTTGCACGCACTGGGCGTGTTGGCCGATTCGTTGATGTTGGTTCCACAGGAGGCCCCATGACCGCCGGACTGGCCAGAGTGCCGCGGCTCATCGAGCAGTTCGAGAGCGGGCTGGATGCGCCCATCTGCCTGACGTGGGAGCTGACCTACGCCTGCAATCTGGCGTGCGTGCACTGCCTTTCGTCGTCGGGCAAGCGGGATCCGCGGGAGCTGTCCACCCGGCAATGCATGGACATCATCGACGAGCTGGAACGCATGCAGGTGTTCTACGTCAACATCGGCGGTGGCGAGCCCACCGTGCGGCCGGACTTCTGGGAGCTGGTCGACTACGCCACCGCGCACCACGTCGGGGTGAAGTTCTCCACCAACGGGGTCCGCATCACCGAAGAGGTTGCCGCCCGGCTGGCCGCCAGCGACTACGTCGACGTCCAGATCTCGCTCGACGGCGCCACCGCGGAGGTCAACGACGCGGTCCGCGGTCCCGGCTCCTTCGACATGGCGGTGCGGGCGCTGCAGAACCTGGCTGACGCGGGCTTCGCGGACGCGAAGATCTCCGTCGTCGTCACCCGGCACAACGTCGACCAACTCGACGAATTCGCCGCGCTGGCAGACCGTTACGGCGCCACCCTGCGGATCACCCGGCTGCGTCCGTCGGGGCGCGGCGCCGACGTCTGGGAGGACCTGCACCCCACCGCCGCCCAGCAGGTGCAGCTCTACGACTGGCTGGTGGCCAAGGGCGAGCGGGTGCTCACCGGCGACTCCTTCTTCCACCTGTCGCCGCTGGGTTCCTCCGGTGCGCTGGCCGGCCTGAACATGTGCGGTGCCGGGCGGGTGGTGTGTTTGATCGACCCGGTGGGTGACGTCTACGCCTGCCCGTTCGCCATCCACGACCGCTTCCTGGCCGGAAACGTCCTGGCCGACGGTGGATTCGACAACGTCTGGAAGAACGCACCGCTGTTCCGGGAGTTGCGCGAACCGCAGTCCGCGGGCGCCTGCGGCAGCTGCGGACACTACGACGCCTGCCGGGGCGGCTGCATGGCCGCCAAGTTCTTCACCGGCCTGCCGATGGACGGCCCGGATCCCGAATGCGTCCAGGGGCACAGCGCCTCGGCGCTGGCCCGGAGCCGTGAGACGCCGCGCCCCCGCGCCGACCATTCCCACGGGCGCCGGGTTCGCCAGCCGGTGCCCCTGACGCTGTCGGTGCGACCACCGGACACACCCCCCGCCCGCCTCTGCAACGAAAGCCCGATCTAGCCATGGCCGAATGGTTTGAGACCGTCGCCATCGCGCAGCAACGCGCGAAACGGCGGCTCCCGAAGTCCGTGTATTCAGCGCTGGTTGCGGGCAGCGAAAAGGGCATCACCGTCTCCAACAACGTCGAGGCGTTCAGTGAACTCGGATTCGCGCCCCACGTGGTCGGCGCGCCGGAAAAGCGTGACCAGTCGACCACCGTTATGGGACAAGACATCTCGTTGCCGGTGCTGATCTCGCCCACCGGCGTGCAGGCGGTCGACCCCGACGGCGAGGTGGCCGTCGCCCGGGCCGCGGCGGCGCGCGGGACGGCGATGGGGCTGTCCTCGTTCGCGAGCAAACCGATCGAGGAAGTCATCGCCGCCAACCCCAAGGTCTTCTTCCAGGTCTACTGGCTGGGCGGGCGTGACGCGATCGCCGAGCGCGTGGAGCGGGCGCGGCAAGCCGGTGCCGTCGGCCTGATCGTCACCACCGACTGGTCGTTCTCCCACGGCCGCGACTGGGGTAGCCCCAAGATCCCCGAGGAGATGAACCTGCGGACCATCCTGCGGCAGTCGCCGGAGGCCGTCTTCAAGCCCCGCTGGCTGTGGAAGTACGGCAAGACGCTGCGCCCGCCGGACCTGCGCGTGCCCAACCAGGCGCGCCGCGGCGAACCGGGTCCGCCCTTCTTCGCGGCCTACGGGGAGTGGATGGGCACACCGCCCCCGACGTGGGAGGACATCGCCTGGCTCCGCGAACTGTGGGGCGGGCCGTTCATGCTCAAGGGCGTGATGCGCGTCGATGACGCGAAAAGGGCCGTGGACGCCGGAGTTTCGGCGATCTCGGTGTCGAACCACGGCGGCAACAACCTCGACGGCACGCCGGCGTCGATCCGCGCCCTGCCCGCGGTGGCCGCCGCGGTGGGCGATCAGGTCGAGGTGCTGCTCGACGGCGGCATCCGCCGCGGCAGTGACGTCGTCAAGGCGGTGGCGCTCGGGGCGCGCGCGGTGATGATCGGCCGCGCGTACCTGTGGGGCCTAGCCGCGGCCGGGCAGGCGGGCGTGGAGAACGTGCTCGACATCCTGCGCGGGGGCGTCGACTCGGCGCTGATGGGTCTGGGACTCGGCAGCGTCCACGACCTCGGCCCCGACGACATCCTGGTCCCACCCGGCTTCACCCGGGCCCTCGGCGTTCCGGCCGCCGGCGACGCCTAGGCGCCAATTACCGATATCCCGGGCAGATTTTTCGGGAAGGGTTGGCCGCGCCCATATCGTGGTACAAGCGTGGTGTCCGTGACGGACGAGCACTAATTTCGAGCACCGGATGAACCAGCCAGGAAAAAAATCATTTTCAACGGACAACAATTGGTGCACGCCAGGTGAATTCGTCCTACCATCACCGAGTGCCCGTACTCGGCGAATTGGCAATGGCGACGTCAAGCCAGCTATCGGGCACCTCGCCGTCGGTATTGGTACCCGTGGGGTCGACGGAACAGCACGGTCCGCACCTGCCGTTGGATACCGACACCCGGATCGCAACCGCGGTCGCCCGGGGGGCCCGGACGCGCCTCGCCCGCGACTGGCTGGTGGCGCCGGCCATCGCCTACGGCGCCAGCGGCGAGCACCAAAGCTTCGCCGGAACGATCTCCATCGGCACCGAAGCCCTGACGATGCTGCTGGTGGAGTACGGCCGGTCGGCCGCGGGCTGGGCCGAGCGCCTGGTCTTCGTCAACGGCCATGGTGGCAACGTCGCCGCGCTGAGCGCCGCGGTGGCCCGGCTGCGTTCCGAGGGTCGCGATGCCGGCTGGTGCCCCTGCCTGGCCGGCGGTGGCGACGCCCACGCCGGGCACACCGAAACGTCGCTGTTGCTGCACATCTCGCCCGGTGACGTGCTGACCGATCGGTGGCGCACCGGCAACCGGGCGCCGCTGTCCGAACTGCTTCCGTCGATGCGCCGCGGGGGAGTGGCCGCGGTCAGCCCGGTGGGGGTGCTCGGCGACCCGACCACCGCGACCGCTGCCGACGGCGAGCGCATCCTCGCCGAGATGGTCGACGGCTGTGTCCGCCGGGTGGACCGGTGGTCACCGGGGCGCGACGGGATGCTGGCATGACGGCGCCGGCGGGGCGGCGGACATGACCGCGGCCCGGCTGCCCGACGGCTTCGCCGTCCAGGTCGATCGCCGCGTGCGGGTGCTCGGCGACGGGTCGGCGCTGCTCGGCGGCTCGCCGACCCGGCTGCTCAAGCTCGCGCCTGCCGCCCAGGACATGCTGTGCGACGGCCGGCTCAAGGTCCGCGACGACGTCAGCGCGCAGCTGGCTCGCACCCTGCTGGACGCCACGGTGGCGCATCCGCGGCCGGCGGGGGGACCGTCGCACCGTGACGTGACCGTGGTTATCCCGGTGCGGAACAACCTTTCCGGGGTGCGCCGCCTGGTGAGCTCGCTGCGCGGCCTGCGGGTCATCGTGGTCGATGACGGCTCGTTCCCGCCCATCGAGCCGGACGATTTCGTTGGCGCTCACTGCGACGTCGAGGTGTTGCGACACCCGCGCAGCCGGGGCCCGGCCGCCGCCCGCAACACCGGGCTGGCCGCCTGCACCACCGACTACGTCGCTTTCCTCGATTCCGACGTCGCGCCCCGGCGCGGCTGGCTGGAGGCTTTGCTCGGTCACTTCTGCGACCCGACGGTCGCGCTCGCCGCGCCGCGCATCGTCGGTTTGTCGCACAGTGAGAATGTGGTGGCGCGTTACGAGGCGGTGCACTCCTCCCTCGATCTCGGCGAGCGTGAAGCCCCGGTGCTGCCCCACAGCACGGTGTCCTACGTGCCCAGCGCGGCCATCATCTGTCGCTGTTCCGCCCTGCGCGCTGTCGGCGGGTTCGACGAGACGCTGCAGTCCGGCGAGGACGTCGACCTGTGTTGGCGGCTCATCGAAGCCGGTGCCCGGCTGCGCTACGAGCCCATCGCGCTGGTCGCCCACGACCACCGCACCGAACTGCGGGACTGGCTGGCGCGCAAGGCGTTCTACGGTGGTTCGGCGGCCCCGCTCTCGGTCCGCCATCCGGACAAGACGGCACCGGTGGTGATCTCCGGCTGGGCGCTGATGACCTGGATCCTGATGGCGTTCGGGACCACCCTGTCGCAGCTGGCCTCCGTCGTCTTCGCCGTCCTGACGGGCCGCCGGATCGCGAGGGCGATGCGCGGCGCCGACACGTCTGTCACCGACGTGGCCGTGATCGCCGGCCGCGGGCTGTGGTCGGCGGCGCTGCAGCTGGCGTCGGCCCTGTGCCGCCACTATTGGCCGCTGGCATTGTTCGCCGCCACGGTGTCGCGGCATTTCCGGCATGTCCTACTGGTCGCGGCGATCATGGACGGCGTCGTGGACTGGCTGCGCCGCCGCGACGCCATCGGGGACGATGCCGAACCGATCGGCCCGCTGACGTATCTGTTGCTCAAGCGTGTCGACGACCTGGCGTACGGTCTCGGGTTGTGGTGGGGTGTGCTGCGGGAGCGCAACCTGCGCGCGCTGAAACCGCAGATTCGGAACTAGCCGCCACCTTGACCCGCCCTTGATGAAGGCCGACCCGCACAGCGACGTGCTGATCGTCGGTGCCGGCAGTGCTGGATCGGTTGTCGCCGAACGCCTTTCCGTCGATCCCGGCCGTCTGGTGACCGTCCTCGAGGCGGGCCCCGCCCTCGACGATCCAGGGCTGCTCGCCCAGACCGCCAACGGACTCCAGCTGCCGATAGGGGTCAGCAGCCCGCTGGTGCGGCGCTATCAGGCCAGCCTGACCGACCGGCCGGTGCGTCGGCATCCGCTCGTGCGGGGGGCGACGGTCGGCGGTTCGGGCGCGGTCAATGGCGGTTACTTCTGTCGCGGATTGCCGCGCGACTTCGATCGCCTCGCCCTGCCGGGCTGGGCCTGGTCCGACGTCCTCGCCAGCTTCCGCGCCATCGAGACCGACCTCGATTTCGCGGGCCCGGCCCATGGCGACCGCGGCCCCATCAGGGTGCATCGCACCCGCGAAATGACCGGCACCACCGAGCGTTTCATCGACGCCGCGCAGCGCGCCGGATTCGACTGGATCGACGATCTCAACGATGTCGGCCCCGAACCGGTTTCGGGGATGGGTGCCGTTCCACTCAACATCGTCGACGGCGTGCGTACCGGATCTGGCGCCGGATTCCTGATCCCGGCCCTGGGCCGGCCCAACCTGACGGTGCACGCGCGGACACGCGCGGCGCGGTTGCGTTTCGCCGGCAGCGCCGCGGTCGGTGTCGACGCGATCGGCCCGAGCGGCCAAATGACCCTGACCGCCGACCGGATCGTGTTGTGCGCCGGCGCCATTCAGACCGCACAGCTGCTCATGGTTTCCGGCATCGGGTCGGAGGACGGGTTGCGGGCCGTCGGCGTACCCACGGTGGCGCCGCTGCCAGTCGGCGCCGCGTTCAGCGATCATCCCGAATGGGTGTTGCCCACCGAGTGGACGGTGGCCCCCCGCCGGCCGGTGCTCGAGGTCGTGCTCAGCACCGCCGACGATCTCGAGATCCGGCCCTACACCGGAGGATTCGTCGCGATGACGGGGGACGGGACTGCCGGGCATGCCGACTGGCCGCACATCGGGGTGGCGCTCATGCAGCCGCGGGCGCGCGGGCGCATCACGGTGGTGTCGGCGGATCCCGACGTCCCGCCCCTGATCGAGCACCGCTACGACAGCGAGCCCGACGACGTCGCGGCGCTAGAGCGGGGAACCGAGCTTGCCCGCGAACTCGCCGGTGGCGCAACGCGTGTCGGTGCCCCCGTATGGTCCACGTCGCAACACCTGTGTGGCACCGCACCGATGGGCGCCGACACCGATCCGCGGGCCGTCGTCGACCATCGCTGCCGGGTGCGCGGCATCGACAACCTGTGGGTGATCGACGGGTCGGTCCTGCCCGCCATCACCAGCAGGGGGCCGCACGCCACCATCGTGATGCTCGGCCATCGGGCCGCCGAGTTCGTGCGGTGAGGGGGCGCGCGTGTGGAGGCGGGCCCCACGCGTGATGCGTAAGGCCCGCCCCGACGAGCGGCGAACGTCATGCGGTCCACGCAGATGGCCACGACAAGTGGCGGTGCGTGCGCAGGTATGCGTCGCGCGGACAATGCGTCGCAATATTCGTGGACGGCACGGCCGCCGGCTCGCTTTTCACATGCCGTTACTTATCCCTTGGTGAGTCACCTCCTTCGCTTCCCCTCCGAATACGTTGGCAGTCAAGCGCGCAGCGGAGGTGACCGCTGCCGCGCCAATACCACAGAGACCGGCCATCGGGCCTGGTGCCCGCGGGTGCGCGTCGAGAGCCCGGCGCCCGCCGGCTCGGTGGACACCACAGTGCCCGTGCGGCGCGGGCACCGCCGCGCCGCGGGAAGCTCACCGACGGGCTGCTCGGCCGGGCCGCCCAGTCGGCTCAGGCGAATCCACTCGGCCTCCACGATCGCCGCCGCCTCGCGCAGCGCTGGGCAGACCGGCTCGACACCGTTCGCCACGCCTATCAACACCACATCGCACCTCGCCTCGCAGAGATGACCTGTATCTGTCGATATATATATTTCTGATACCAGAAGCGGCAGACGTTTTCAAGCACTCGCGGCAGCGACACAACACGGCTGAAGCCGCTGTAGGACAACGGCATTGGGTGCCTCGCTCAGTGACGGCGCCGGGACACCATCCGGCGCACCGGCCGCAGCTGCCGCCCGTCGCGGCCCGGTGCCCACAGCCCGATCAGCACCGCGGCCACCGCGACGATCACGGCCATCGCGATCGTGGACGCGTGCAGGGCCGCCAGGAACGCGGTCTTGCTGACGTCCGCCAGCTGGCGGCCCTGGGGCCCCAGCCTGCCCGCCACCTCGACGGCTTTGGCCAGTGAATCGGTGGCCGGCCCGCGGACGGGCGCCGGGAAGCCCGCCAGCTTCGGGGCGAGTTCGTCCGAATAGCGGCCGGCCAGAATGGAACCGGCCACCGCGATCCCCAGCGCGCCGCCCATTTCCCGGGACGTGTCGTTCACCGCGGACGCGACGCCCTGCTTCTCGTCGGGAACCGCTCCCATGATCGCCGACGTCGTCGGCGCCGTGCAGATTCCGATGCCCGTCGCCAACACCAGAGTCGGCCAGGCGAATTGGAGGTAGGACGAATGCAGGTCCAGCCGGTACATGCAGGCGAACCCGACCGCCATCAGCAGCGTGCCGACGAACAACACCAGCCGCAGACCCAGCTTGGGCACGTACCAGAACGACAGCGCCGAGAAGATGCCCAACGGCACCATGAACGGTCCGAAGGAGATCGCCGTCGCCAGGGCCGAGTAGCCCATGATCTGTTGCACGTATTGCATGCCGATGTAGAAGAACCCGAACGTCGCGCCGAACAGGATGACGATCGCGGCGACGCCGGTGGCGAAATTCGCGTCCGCGAACAACCGCACGTCCAGCAGCGGTTGCCCGTCGCGCCGGGTGAGCCGGAGTTCGACGACACCGAACGCGGCGGCGAGCACCGCACCGGCGGCGAGCCCGCCCCAGACCAACGGGTCGCCCCATCCGCGCGTCGGGGCTTCGAGGATCGCCGCCACGGCGACCGCCACGGCGGCGCCGATCAATACCGCGCCCAGCGAATCGATGCGCGGGGCGTTGCCGTCGCGTGACGATGCGACGGTGCACGCCAACGCGAAGATCACCAGCCCGGCGGCACCCAGGGACCAGAAGATCGCGTGCCAGTCCCAGAAGCGAAGGAGCAGGCCGGAACCGAGCATGCCGAGCACCCCGCCGGATCCGGCCGTGCCGGCCCAGATCCCGACCGCCTTGGTGCGGTCGTCCTTCGGATGGGCGACGGTCAGCAGCGACAACGTCGCCGGCATCACGAAGGCGGCGCCGACCCCGGCGACCGCGCGGCCGGCGATGATCTGCGCCGGGCTGTGCAGCATCGCCGGTGCCACCGAGCCGAGGGAGAAGATCAGCAGGCCGATCAGCAGGGCGCCGCGCCTGCCGTAACGGTCGCCGATCGCGCCCGCGGGCAGCAGCAGGCAGGCCAGGGCCACGGTGTATCCGTCGACGATCCAGTTCAGCTGCGACTGGGTGGCCGAGGTGGCCACCGCGAGGTCTCCCAGCGCGGTGTTCAGCGCCGTCATCGACGCGACGACCAGCGCGACGCCCATGCAGGCGACGGCCAGCGTCCAGTTCCGCGCTCGGGGGCTTCCGCCGATGCTGACCGCATCAGTACGCTGGTCGGGCCGGACCAGGGTGTCGACCATGGGGCGCCTCCTCACGGTGGCGTCGGAGAGTTTTGAGACCAACAGTCTTGTAGATAGACCGATAGTCTTGTTCCCAAACGTGGGAGGTGGGTCACAATTACCGGCGGTACTACCGATCCGCGCCCAGCGCGCTCGCGGGCCCGATTGCTCGAGGCGGCCGCGGCGCTGCTGCGCTCCGGGGGGCCCAGCGCGGTGACCGTCGACGCGGTCACCCGTACCGCCAACGTGGCGAGGGCCACGCTGTACCGCCACTTCCCGAGCGGAAACGATCTGCTCGCAGCGGCTTTCAACAGCCTGATTCCGCCGTCGCCCACGCCGCCGGCCGAGGGGTCGGTGCGGGATCGCCTGGTGGCGGTGGTGCTGGCGCAGGCCGAGTCGGTGGCCCAGGCGCCGGCCCTGATGGCGGCCATGTCGTGGCTGTCGATGGGCCGGGATCTGCAGGAGTTGCCGGAGCCCCGCGACAGCGATTCCGCGGACAGCCCGGCGATCACCACGCTGCGCGAGCGGATCGCCCAGCAGTACGCGGCGCCGTTCGACGCCATCTTCGACAGCCCGGAGGCCGCCGAGCTGGGTGAGGTGGATCGGTCCCGTGCCATCGCGCTGCTCATCGGGCCCCTGGTGCTCGGGCGCCTGTCGACCCTTCCGGACTTCGACTACCGCGAGTGCGCGCTCGCGGCTGTCGACGGTTTCCTCTATGTCCAGCGCGCACTCAATCGGGCCGACGCGGCGAGCGTCGAATCGGCGGGCGTCTGAAGCCCCAAAAGGGCAGGTTGGTGGCCCTCGGCCCAGATTTGGCCAAACACCCGATCTAGGGCATACTGTTCAGGTTGCCTTGGGCCAGGTTTGCGCCTGGTCGGGCATACGACCAGCGCCCAAAACGGGCGCGTCCGGTCCCAACCTTGGATTGCGACTTTTTCGGCCTTGAAAGAGGCGCGCCCAGGTTGCGTGAGGGTGACACACCCGACCGCGGGGGCCGGTGGACCACGACAGGTAAACAGCGGCGCAGTATCCGGCGCGACGCTCGGTCGGCCCCATGGGGCGGACCGGCCCGCGCGCGGGGGCACCAGTCCGGAACACGGATTTTGTAAGTGGAGTGAGGGTAGGAGAAGCGTGGCGGGACAGAAGATCCGCATCAGGCTCAAGGCCTACGACCATGAGGCCATCGACGCATCGGCGCGCAAAATCGTCGAGACCGTCGTCCGCACGGGTGCCAGTGTCGTAGGTCCGGTGCCGCTGCCGACTGAGAAGAACGTGTATTGCGTCATCCGCTCCCCGCATAAGTACAAGGACTCGCGGGAGCACTTCGAGATGCGTACTCACAAGCGGTTGATCGACATCCTCGACCCGACGCCGAAGACCGTCGACGCGCTGATGCGCATCGACCTTCCGGCCAGTGTCGACGTCAACATCCAATAGGGGCTTGGTGAACTCATGGCAAGAAAAGGCATTCTGGGTACCAAGCTGGGCATGACGCAGGTGTTCGACGAGAACAACCGGGTCGTCCCGGTGACGGTGGTCAAGGCGGGCCCCAACGTGGTCACCCGCATCCGCACACCCGAGCGTGACGGCTACAGCGCCGTTCAGTTGGCCTACGGCGAGATCAGCCCTCGTAAGGTCAACAAGCCGGTGACCGGTCAGTACAGCGCCGCGGGCGTGAACCCGCGCCGCCACCTCGCCGAGTTGCGGCTGGACGACGAGGCCGCCGCCAGCGAATACGAGGTCGGCCAGGAGCTGACGGCGGAGATCTTCGCCGACGGCGCCTATGTCGACGTGACCGGAACCTCCAAGGGCAAGGGCTTCGCCGGCACCATGAAGCGTCACGGCTTCCGCGGCCAGGGCGCCAGTCACGGTGCGCAGGCGGTGCACCGCCGGCCGGGTTCCATCGGTGGTTGCGCCACGCCCGCCCGGGTCTTCAAGGGCACCCGGATGGCGGGCCGGATGGGTAACGACCGGGTGACCGTCCAGAACCTGGTGGTGCACAAGGTCGATACCGAGAACGGCGTGCTGCTGATCAAGGGTGCGGTCCCCGGCCGCACCGGTGGGCTCGTGGTGGTCCGCAGCGCGATCAAACGAGGTGAGAAGTAATGGCGCTCAAGATTGACGTGAAGACGCCGGACGGCAAGGTCGAGGGCTCCGTGGAGCTGCCGGCCGAATTGTTCGACGCCCCGGCCAATATCGCGCTGATGCACCAGGTGGTCACCGCGCAGCGCGCGGCGGCGCGCCAGGGCACGCACTCGACGAAGACTCGCGGCGAGGTCAGCGGCGGTGGGCGGAAGCCTTACCGGCAGAAGGGAACCGGTCGCGCCCGTCAGGGTTCGACGCGTGCCCCGCAGTTCACCGGCGGCGGTGTCGTGCACGGCCCCAAGCCGCGCGACTACTCCCAGCGCACCCCGAAGAAGATGATCGCCGCGGCATTGCGCGGGGCGTTGTCGGACCGGGCGCGCAACGGCCGCATCCACGCGGTCACCGAGCTGGTGTCGGGTCAGACCCCGTCGACCAAGAACGCCAAGGCGTTTCTGGACACGCTGACCGACCGCAAGAACGTGCTGATCGTGATCGGCCGCAGCGACGAGGCCGGCGCCAAGAGCGTGCGCAACCTGCCCGGTGTGCACATCCTGACGCCCGGCCAGCTCAACACCTACGACGTGCTGCGTTCCGACGACGTGGTGTTCAGCGTCGAGGCGCTCAACGCCTACATCGATTCCCAGGCTGGAGCCGGCACCGCTAGCACTGAGGAGGTAACGGCGTAGATGGCGACCATCACCGACCCCCGCGACATCATCCTGGCCCCGGTCATCTCGGAGAAGTCCTACGGGCTGCTGGATGAGAACGTGTACACCTTCGTGGTACACCCCGACTCGAACAAGACGCAGATCAAGATTGCCATCGAGAAGATCTTCGCCGTCAAGGTCGCGTCGGTGAACACCGCGAACCGGCAGGGCAAGCGCAAGCGCACCAGGACCGGATACGGCAAGCGCAAGAGCACCAAACGGGCCATCGTCACGCTGGCGCCGGGTAGCAAGCCGATCGATCTGTTCGGGGCCCCGGCCTAGCCCGCGAAAGAGAAAGACCTGATTAGACATGGCAATTCGTAAGTACAAGCCGACGAGCCCGGGCCGCCGCGGCTCCAGCGTGTCCGACTTCGCCGAGGTCACCCGGACGGAGCCGGAGAAGTCGCTGGTGCGCCCGCTGCACGGCCATGGCGGCCGTAACGCGCACGGCCGCATCACCACCCGGCACAAGGGTGGCGGCCACAAGCGCGCCTACCGGGTGATCGACTTCCGTCGCAACGACAAGGACGGGGTCAACGCCAAGGTCGCGCACATCGAGTACGACCCCAACCGGACCGCCAACATCGCGCTGCTGCACTACCTCGACGGCGAGAAGCGATACATCATCGCGCCGCAAGGTCTTTCGCAGGGCGACGTGGTGGAGTCGGGCGCGAACGCCGACATCAAGCCGGGCAACAACCTGCCGCTGCGCAACATCCCGGCCGGTACGGTGATCCACGCCGTGGAGCTGCGGCCGGGCGGTGGCGCCAAGCTGGCGCGGTCCGCCGGCTCGAGCATCCAGCTCCTCGGCAAGGAGGGCACCTACGCGTCGCTGCGCATGCCCAGCGGTGAGATCCGCCGCGTCGACGTGCGCTGCCGCGCCACGGTCGGCGAGGTGGGCAACGCCGAGCAGGCGAACATCAACTGGGGCAAGGCCGGCCGGATGCGGTGGAAGGGCAAGCGCCCTTCGGTCCGTGGTGTGGTGATGAACCCGGTGGACCACCCGCACGGTGGTGGTGAGGGTAAGACCTCCGGCGGTCGGCACCCGGTGAGCCCGTGGGGCAAGCCGGAGGGCCGCACCCGCCACCCGAACAAGGCCAGCAACAAACTCATCGTCCGGCGCCGGCGCACCGGCAAGAAGCACGGTCGCTGAGGAAGTTCCGGGACTAGGAGTACAAGCACATGCCACGCAGCCTGAAGAAGGGCCCGTTCGTCGACGACCACCTGCTCAAGAAGGTGGACGCGCAGAACGAGAAGAACAGCAAGCAGGTCATCAAGACCTGGTCGCGGCGTTCGACGATCATCCCGGACTTCATCGGCCACACCTTCGCCGTCCACGACGGACGCAAGCACGTCCCGGTGTTCGTCACCGAGGCGATGGTCGGTCACAAGCTTGGTGAGTTCGCGCCGACGCGCACCTTCAAGGGACACATCAAGGACGACCGGAAGGCGAAACGGCGATGACCACAACCGAATTCCCGTCCGCGGTCGCCAAGGCGCGGTTCGTGCGGGTGTCGCCGACCAAGGCGCGCCGGGTGATCGACCTGGTGCGCGGCCGGTCGGTGGCCGACGCGCTGGACATCCTGCGCTGGGCGCCGCAGGCCGCCAGCGAGCCGGTGGCCAAGGTGATCGCCAGCGCCGCGGCGAACGCGCAGAACAACAACGGGCTGGATCCCTCCACGCTGGTGGTCGCCACCGTCTACGCCGACGAGGGCCCGACCGCCAAGCGCATCCGCCCCCGCGCGCAGGGTCGCGCGTTCCGGATCCGCAAGCGCACCAGCCACATCACGGTCGTGCTGGAGAGCCGGCCCGCCAAGGACCAGCGTTCGGCGAAGTCGACGCGGGCCCGCCGCGCCGAGGCCAGCAAGGCCGCGGCGAAGGCCCCCGCGAAGAAGGCCGCATCCAAGGCGCCTGCCAAGAAGGCGCCCGCCAAGAAGGCACCCGCCAAAACGTCTGAGGCTTCTGACGCGAAGGGAGGCTCAGACTAGTGGGCCAGAAGATCAATCCGCACGGGTTCCGGCTGGGCATCACCACGGACTGGAAGTCGCGCTGGTACGCCGACAAGCAGTACGCGGACTACGTCAAGGAAGACGTCGCGATCCGGCGGCTGCTGTCCACCGGGCTCGAGCGCGCCGGCATCGCCGACGTGGAGATCGAGCGCACCCGCGACCGGGTGCGGGTGGACATCCATACCGCGCGTCCGGGCATCGTCATCGGCCGTCGCGGCACCGAGGCCGACCGCATCCGTGCGGACCTGGAAAAGCTGACCGGCAAGCAGGTTCAGCTCAACATCCTCGAGGTCCGTAACCCCGAGTCCCAGGCGCAGTTGGTGGCCCAGGGTGTGGCCGAGCAGCTGAGCAACCGCGTGGCGTTCCGCCGCGCCATGCGCAAGGCGATCCAGTCGGCGATGCGCCAGCCCAACGTCAAGGGCATCCGGGTGCAGTGCTCGGGCCGTCTCGGCGGCGCGGAGATGAGCCGCTCGGAGTTCTACCGCGAGGGCCGGGTGCCCCTGCACACGCTGCGCGCCGACATCGATTACGGCCTGTACGAGGCGAAGACCACCTTCGGCCGGATCGGCGTGAAGGTGTGGATCTACAAGGGCGACATCGTCGGTGGCAAGCGCGAATTGGCCGCCGCCGCCCCGGCGGGCGCCGACCGTCCGCGCCGCGAGCGCCCGTCGGGCACGCGGCCCCGGCGCAGCGGTGCCTCGGGCACGACGGCGACCAGCACCGAGGCCGGCCGCGCCGCCGCGGGCGCCGAAGAAAGCACTGCAACCGCCGCGGCGGAGACGCCGCCAGCTGCAGAACCGCAGAGCACGGAGAGCTGAATCATGTTGATTCCCCGCAGGGTTAAACACCGTAAGCAGCACCACCCCCGCCAGCGCGGCATCGCCAGCGGCGGCACGGCGGTGAACTTCGGTGACTACGGCATCCAGGCCCTGGAGCACGCCTATGTCACCAACCGGCAGATCGAGTCCGCGCGTATCGCCATCAACCGCCACATCAAGCGTGGCGGCAAGGTCTGGATCAACGTCTTCCCGGACCGCCCGCTGACCAAGAAGCCCGCCGAGACCCGGATGGGTTCCGGTAAGGGTTCACCCGAATGGTGGGTGGTCAACGTCAAGCCGGGCCGCGTGCTGTTCGAGCTGAGCTACCCCAACGAGCAGGTGGCCCGGGCCGCACTCACCCGTGCAATCCACAAGTTGCCGATCAAGGCACGCATCGTGACCCGAGAGGATCAGTTCTGATGGCAGTGGGAATTTCGCCTGGCGAACTGCGTGAGCTCACCGACGAGGAGCTGACCGAGCGTCTGCGTGAATCCAAGGAAGAGCTGTTCAACCTGCGTTTCCAGATGGCGACCGGGCAGCTCAGCAACAACCGCCGGCTCCGCACGGTCCGGCAGGAGATCGCGCGCGTCTACACGGTGCTGCGCGAACGGGAACTGGGCCTGGCTTCCGGGCCTGACGGTAAGGAATCGTGATGGCAGAAGCGAAGAAGGCGGCCGCGCAGGACGCCGGCTCGAAAGAGAAGGGCGCCAAGCACACTCCGGCCAATCCGAAGGTGCGTGGACGGCGCAAGACGCGCATCGGTTATGTCGTGAGTGACAAGATGCAGAAGACCATCGTGGTCGAGCTGGAAGACCGCGTGCGCCACCCGTTGTACGGCAAGATCATCCGTACCACCAAGAAGGTCAAGGCGCACGACGAGAACAGCACCGCGGGCATCGGCGACCGCGTCTCGCTGATGGAGACACGTCCGACGTCGGCGACCAAGCGGTGGCGGCTTGTCGAAGTTTTGGAGAAGGCCAAGTAGCCTCGAAGTGGCAGGAAGCGCCCGAGACCCGAAGGTCTCGGGCGCTTCGTTTTGCGCGAGCGTAACGCCGCCGCGAAAAGAGGTCGGAAATTTCGCGGCCGCGCTACGCTCGGCGAATGTCGACTGACTCCCGAGGCTTTCAAGGCAAGATCGAACTGGATATCCGCGACTCCGAGCCGGACTGGGGCCCCTACGCCGCGCCGACCGCGCCGGAGAATTCGCCGAACATCCTGTACCTGGTCTGGGACGACACCGGCATTGCGACGTGGGACTGTTTCGGCGGGCTGGTCGAGATGCCCGCGATGACCCGCGTCGCGGAGCGCGGCGTCCGGCTGTCGCAATTCCACACCACCGCGCTGTGCTCACCGACCCGTGCGTCGTTGTTGACCGGCCGCAACGCCACCACGGTCGGCATGGCCACCATCGAGGAATTCACCGACGCCTTCCCCAACGCCAACGGTCGGATCCCGTTCGACACGGCGCTGCTCTCCGAAGTGCTCGCCGAGCGCGGCTACAACACGTACTGCGTCGGCAAGTGGCACCTGACACCGCTCGAGGAGTCCAATCTCGCGTCGACCAAACGGCATTGGCCGGTGTCGCGCGGCTTCGAGCGGTTCTACGGTTTCCTCGGTGGCGAGACCGACCAGTGGTATCCCGACCTGGTGTACGACAACCACCCGGTCAACCCCCCGGGCACACCCGAAGACGGCTATCACCTCTCGAAGGACATCGCCGACAAGACCATCGAGTTCATCCGCGACGCCAAGGTGATCGCCCCCGACAAGCCATGGTTCAGCTACGTGTGCCCCGGCGCAGGCCACGCGCCGCACCACGTCTTCAAAGAATGGGCCGACCGCTACGCCGGCAAGTTCGACATGGGCTACGAGGCCTACCGCGAGGTCGTGCTGGAAAGACAGAAGTCGATGGGCATCGTGCCGCCCGACACCGAACTGTCGCCGGTCAACCCGTACGCGGACGTCACGGGGCCGCAGGGCGAGCCCTGGCCCCTGCAGGACACGGTGCGGCCGTGGGACTCGCTGGGCGATGACGAGAAGAAGCTGTTCTCCCGCATGGCCGAGGTGTTCGCCGGCTTCCTGACCTACACCGACGCCCAAATCGGCCGGATCCTCGACTATTTGGAGGAATCCAATCAGCTGGACAACACCATCATCGTGGTGATCTCCGACAACGGCGCCAGCGGGGAGGGCGGCCCGAACGGGTCGGTGAACGAGGGCAAGTTCTTCAACGGCTACATCGACACCGTCGAAGAGAGCATGAAGCTCTTCGACCAGCTCGGCGGCCCGGAGACCTACAACCATTACCCCATCGGCTGGGCGATGGCCTTCAACACCCCGTACAAGCTGTACAAGCGGTACGCGTCGCACGAGGGCGGCATCGCCGACACGGCGATCATCTCCTGGCCCAACGGGATTGCCGCCCATGGGGAGATCCGCGACACCTACGTCAACGTCTGCGACATCACCCCCACGGTCTACGACCTGCTGGGCATGACGCCGCCCGAAACCGTCCGGGGCATCACACAAAAGCCCCTCGATGGTGTGAGTTTCAAAGCCGCCCTTGCCGATCCGGCCGCCGACACCGGGAAGCAGACCCAGTTCTACTCGATGCTCGGCACCCGCGGGATCTGGCATCAGGGCTGGTTCGCCAACACCATCCATGCGGCCACACCGGCCGGGTGGTCGCATTTCGACACCGACCGCTGGGAGCTGTTCCACATCGAGGCCGACCGCAGCCAGTGCCACGACCTGGCCGCCCAACGCCCGGACAAGCTCGAGGAACTCAAGGCGCTGTGGTACTCCGAAGCCGCCAAATACAACGGGCTACCGCTTTCGGACCTGAACATCATGGAGACGATGATGCGGTTCCGCCCGTACCTCGTCGGTGAACGGTCAAGCTATGTCTACTATCCCGACTGCGCGGACGTCAGCATCGGCGCGGGCGCCGAAATCCGGGGGCGGTCCTTCTCGGTGCTGGCCGAGGTGAGCGTGGACACCACCGGCGCGGAGGGGGTGCTCTTCAAGCAGGGCGGCGCGCACGGCGGGCACGTGCTGTTCATCCAGGACGGACGCCTGCACTACGTTTACAACTTCCTGGGCGAGCGCCGGCAGGCCGTGTCGTCGTCGGTCGCGGTGCCGCTGGGTAGGCATCTGCTCGGCGTGAGTTATTCGCGGACCGGAACCGTGCCGGACAGCCACACGCCGCTTGGCGACGTCACGTTGTTCATCGACGACGACGTGGTCGGCACCCTCGCCGACGTGCAGACGCATCCCGGGACGTTCGGGATCGCCGGGGCCGGCATCACGGTTGGGCGCAACGGCGGCTCGGCGGTGTGCAGCCGCTACAAGGCGCCGTTCTCGTTCACCGGCGGCACCATCACGCAAGTCACCGTCGACCTGTCCGGGCGGCCCTATGTGGACGTGGAAGCCGAAATTGCGCTTGCGTTTTCGCGCGACTGAAGTCCTGACGCTGTGCTTGCTGGCCCTCCCGGCGGTGGGATGCGAGAAGACCACCGGCGGCACCGCGATCGGTCACACCGCCCCGTCGACGACCTCGACCACGCGCCTGTCCGACCCGGCCGAGCCGGTGCCCGGCGTCGAAACGACTCTGCCCGATCACATTCCGCCCAATGCCCTGGTGTGCTTCCCGCCGCCGAATAGCGGCTCCATGACCAAGGCCTCGGTGGCCGACCCGGTGGCGCCGGTGCTCACGGTCCCGCTGCCGGACGGCTGGAGTTCCGCCCCGGGAACCGGTGACGTGGCGTTGACGGCGACCGGCCCGGACGGCATGTCGGTGCGGGTGACCATCGCGCGCACCGACCTCGACCCGGGCGGGGCTTTCCTGCGTTATGCCAGCGACTTGCGCACGGCCAACCCGAACGTCAAGGTCACCGTCACGGCCGCCCAGTTCTGCGGCTACAGCAGCCAGCTGCTCAACGGCACCGGTGGCGGGACCGGAGCAAACGAATTCGCCGACCGCATCACCCACATCTGGACCAACACCCAGGCGTATCTGGTCGCCGTCCATCTGCAGGGGCCCGGCAAAGCCCCGGGTTTCGAGGCGGCGAAATCGACGGTAATGCAGGACTTCGCCGTCACTGTCCCCTGAAAATTGTCATTGTCACTGCTAGCATCTGGCCCGTGATGCCTCAATGACCGCCGGGACCCCGGCTCCCCCCGCGCCGCCGGCGCCGGCCGCCCCCCGGGGTCGGCAAATCGCGATCAGTTTCGGCATTGTCGTGGCCGTCATCGTCATCTATGTGCTGTCGCTGATCGCCGTGCACCTGCTGGCAAAGTCGTCGCCCGCGTTGCCCCCGGTGGATTTCAGCAAGCTCGAGGCCGAGGACAGCGTCGTGCAGGTCCACCTCGAGAAGCTGGATACCGTCGCGAACCGTCTGACGGTGAACGTGCTTGTCTACCCGAAGGACTCGCTGTACGACAAGAACTTCGGTGTGCTGACGACCGACGCGGCCGTGCGCTTGTACCCGGAGAACGATCTGGGGGACTTGCAGTACCCGGTGGGCAAAGCGCCCGCGCAAGTCAGCACCGGCCTCGTCGCCCACGGCGATCCCGGTAACTGGCCGTTCGACTCGTACCGGACCGAAGTCCTTGCGGCCGACGTGTTCACCGGTTCGGGCCAGAACCGCGACAAGGCCGCCGCGCGGGTGGAGGTGACCGGAAAGCTGGACGGCTGGGACGCCACCGTGACGCGCGTCCACGATCCGGAAGACCCAAACCCGGACGTCCAGGACAACGTGATCGTCACCCTGCAGCGGTCCAAGGGGCAGTTGATCTTCGACGTCGGCATCTGTCTGGTCCTCATCGCGTTGCCGGTGCTGGCGTTGTGGGTGGCCATTCCGATGGCGCTGGGGCGGACCACGTTCCTGCCGCCGTTCGGAACGTGGTTCGCGGCGATGCTGTTCGCCGTCGTCCCGTTGCGCAACTTCCTCCCGGGTTCTCCGCCACCGGGTTCGTGGATCGACCAGGCCATCGTGCTGTGGGTGTTGATCGGACTGGTCACCGCGATGTCGCTGTTCATCGTCGCCTGGTGGCGGTTCCGGGAGAAAAAGGCGCCGAAGAAGGCCTAGCGGCCGGCGGCTACTCCGAACTCGATGTGTCGCCGGGGCCGATCGCGTCGACGGCGCTCGAGACCCGTGCCCGGAAGTCCACCGATAGCGGGATGTAGCCGATCTTCGCGAGGTCGACCTGGCCGGGACCGATCGCCGCCTGCAGGAACGCCCTGACCGCCTTGGCCACGTCGGCGCTGGGATAGGTCGAACAGACGATCTCATACGTGGCCAACACGATCGGGTAGACGTCGGGTTGGGCCGGGTTATAGAACGCCGAGAGGTCGAGCACGAGGTTGTTGCCCTCGCCGATGACTTTGGCGCCGGAAATGGTCTTGCCGACCGCGTCGGCGCCGATCCGCACCGGCCGCAACGACCTGCGGCTGGCCGGCGTCTTGATCTCCGCGGCGAAAAGCCCTTCCTTCAGCGCGAACGACAGCTCGTTGTAGCTGATCGCGCCCTCGGTGGTTCTGACCAGCGCGGCGGTGCCGGCGTTGCCCGCGGCACCGTTTCCCACGCCGCCGTTGAACGCCTTGCCCGTGCCCTTGTTCCACGCGCCTCCGGACACGGCCTGCAGATAGGACTGGAAGTTGTCGGTGGTGCCCGAGGCGTCACTGCGGTAGATGACGTGGATGTCCTCGGCCGGCATGGAGGCGTTGAGCGCAGTGAGGGCCGGATCGTCCCAGCGCGTGATGGTTCCGTTGAAGATCTTGGCCAGCGTGGGCCCGTCAAGCACCAAGGAATCGGTCGCGGCGAGGTTGTAGGTGATGGCCAGCGGGCCGAACACCACGGGCAGGTTCCAGGCGTCGGCACCACCGCATCGCTGTTTCGCCACGGCGTATTGGTCGGGCGTCAGCGGTATGTCGGATCCGGCGAAATCGGTTTTGCCGGCCAGGAAATCGGCGACTCCCGCACCGGACCCGTTGGCCGTGTAGTTGAGGTTCTGCCCGGGGCAGGCCTTGGTGTAGGCGGCGATGAACCGGTTCATCGCGTTGGCTTGTGCGGTCGATCCGCTGGCCGACAAGTTCTGGTCACCGCCGCAGTTGACCTTCGCCCCAGCGGTATACGGCAGAGTGGCGGGAGCGTTGCTGCATGCCTGAAGCGCCAGAGCGCCCGCGGCCAGCATGCTCACGGTGGCAGCCAATCGATTGCGCTTCACTTCGATGATTTCCTTGCGGCAACAGATCCGGGGGGTGTGTCGGCGGCGACGACGATGGCGCCCGGCGCCGACGGCGAGCGCGGGGTCGGGAGCGTCGCCCCTTTCGGCACATGTCGAGACTTACCGTCATCGAACCGGCAGGCAAACCAAATTCAGGTGAACTGGTTGGCTCGGCCGGGCGAACGGCGGGCGTCACACGGCCGTTATCGCCTGGGGCGGAGGGCGGTTCATGTCGCCCTGCGTCGACGTGTCCGGTTGTGCGGTTGTCTGACAGTTATCCGCGCATGCGCGCGTTCCTCCCGTTGTCACCCGGCAGTCCGCGGTGGCCCTACGCTGAGGTGGTGCTTACCGAGCTGGTCGAGCTGCCCGGCGGGTCATTCCGCATGGGCTCGACGAGCTTCTATCCCGAAGAGGTACCCGTCCACACCGTCACCGTGGGCCCGTTTGCGATGGAGCGGCACCCCGTGACCAACGCGCAGTTCGCCGAATTCGTCGCGGCCACGGGCTATCTGACGGTCGCCGAGCAACCGATCGACGCCGCGCTCTACCCCGGCGCCGATCCCAGCGATCTGTGTCCGGGGGCCATGGTATTTCGCCCGACGCCGGGCCCGGTGGACCTGCGTGACTGGCGCCAATGGTGGCACTGGGTGCCGGGGGCCAGCTGGCGCCACCCGTTCGGGCCGGACAGCGACATCACGGGCCGCCCCGATCATCCAGTGGTACAGGTGGCCTATCCGGACGCCGCGGCCTACGCCCGCTGGGCGGCCCGCCGCCTGCCCAGTGAAGCCGAATGGGAGTATGCGGCGCGCGCCGGAAGCATAACGACCTACCCCTGGGGTGACGAGGCCAGGCTCGATGGCCGGCTGATGGCCAACACCTGGCAGGGCGACTTTCCCTATCGCAACGAAGGTGCGCTCGGCTGGGTGGGGACTTCTCCGGTGGGGACCTTTCCGCCCAACGGGTTCGGCCTGTTCGACATGATCGGCAACGTGTGGGAGTGGACCGCCACCGAGTTCTCCGCGCACCACCGGCTCGATCAGCCGCCGAAGGCCTGTTGCGCCCCAACGGGACCCCCGAATCCTTCGGTCAACCAAGTGCTCAAAGGCGGTTCGCACCTGTGCGCGGCGGAGTATTGCCACCGCTACCGCCCGGCGGCCCGGTCGCCGCAGTCGCAGGACTCGGCGACCTCCCACATCGGGTTCCGCTGCGTGGCGGACCCGGAGTCCCGCTAGCAAACGGTTCGCTGGGTCGCCGTCCGGCGCCGGTGCGAGCCGTCGTCCAGTGGGTGAACCGAGGATGTCCAGCGGGTGACGGAACCGCCAGGTGCAGGCGGACATGGGAATTCACCGCGCGACCAGGATGGCCGTTCGCTAGCATCCCACCACGTGGTGCCCCGACACAGTGGACCTCGACGGCCATACCCGCACGGCTCCAGCAAGCAGTTGCGGCGGTCGACCGATGACGTCTGAGGCGCCGGCGCAACCACCTGTCGGCGCGCCGGCCGCGGCGCCAGCGGCGCCGAAGAAGAAGAAGAAATCGGCGGCCAAGGTCAAGCCGCCGAAGTTGAAGAAGTCGCAGATCGAGATCGGCGTGGCCATCCTGGTAACCGTCGTGATCACCTACGCGCTCTCGCTGCTCGGTGTCCATGCGTTGCAGCGGGAATCGGGTCCGCTCCCTCCGTTGGATCTCAGCCAGGGCGGGGGCGACGCCACCATCGTGCAGCTGCGCGTCGAGGAGCTGAAACCCGTCGCCAATCGCCTGACCGTGAACGTGCTCGTTTATCCGGGGGTTGCGCAGTACGACCCACGATTCGACGTGCTGGGCAACGACGTCGCCGTGCGGCTGTATCCGACGAGCGACCTCGGGGACCTGGCCTACCCCAAGGGGAAGGCGCCGGCGCAACTCACCACCACCATCGAGGCGCATGGCAATCCGCGGAACTGGCCATTCGACAAGTACAAGACCGAGCCGATCGCGGCCGACGCGTTCGTGGGGTCCGGTGACAATCGCAAGAAGGTACCGGCCATCGTCGAGGTAACCGGATCTTTGGACGGTTGGAACATCAACGTCGAGCGCGTCCGTGACCCGAGCGGACTTCGGACTTCGCGGTCCATGGACACCGGCAACGTGGTCATCACCCTGGAGAGGGCCGACGGGCCGCTTGTCTTCGACCTGGTCATCTGCCTTGTCCTGATGGCGCTGCCGACCTTGGCGCTGTTGGTGGCCATTCCGATGGCGATGGGCAGGCGGAAGTTCGTGCCGCCGTTCGGCACGTGGTACGCCGCGATGCTGTTCGCCGTCGTACCGTTGCGCAACATCCTTCCCGGCAGCCCACCGCCCGGTTCATGGATCGACCAGGCCCTGGTGCAATGGGTGCTGCTAGCGCTGGTGACGGCGATGAGCCTGTACATCTTCTCGTGGGTGCGCCAGGGGGACTAGCCGACGAGTTTGTCGTCCTGTTGCCTCATGTCAAGATGCGCGCGAAGGCGGATTCGTTGCCTCACGTAAACGTGCGCGCTTGTTGATTGGAGCTGTGGCGCCGGGTGCAGCTTTGCTGGTGGTGAGGGTGTGGAGCTGGGCGGTGAGGGCTTGGACCTGGCGCTGGGTGGCGGCGGGATTGATCAGCGAGTAGGTCCGGGTTAGCGCCACGATGCGTTCCACGGTGATGGCGGGGTGATCGATCGCGCGATGAAATGGGGTGGTGGCGGTGTCGTGTTTCTTGGACACTTTGGCGCCTTTGCGGACCTTGGAGATCAGTTTCTGCTGCGGGTAGAAGTAGTTGGTCAGCTTGGACTGCAACTGCCAGATCTCGTTGAGTAGCAACAGTTCTGCAGCTGTGTCGTAGCGGTGGTAGCCGACCACGGTACGGACCACCGCCCAGTTCTTCTGCTCGACGTGGCAACCGTCGTTCTTATTGCCCGGTCGTGCGCGGGTGAAGGTGATCTGGCGTCCTTGACACCATCCCAGCAGGTGGTCGTTGATGAATTCTGAGCCGTTATCGGAGTCCACGCCCAGGATCGGGAACGGCATTTTGCCGGCGATGTCATTGAGGGCTGCCAGCACGCATTTGGCGGTCTTGTCCGGCACGGAGCGGTTCTCGGTCCAGCCGGTGGCGATATCGGTGACGGTCAAGGTAAATGCATGGCCTCCACCGCGGTTGCCGCCGTCATGCCAGACCAGGTCGATCTCGACGAACCCCGGTCGAGCGTCGTCCCATTCGGCCCAGGTGCGCACCGGGATCTGGCTTTTGAGCAGCGATCCCGGCTTTGTCCCCACATGTCCGCGCAGCGAGTATTTGGCTCGCTGATCGGCCAGGCGGCGATCGATGGTGGCTGCCGACATCGACACCAACAACTCCGCGGTGGCGTCATCGATGATCAGCTCCCCGAAGTAGCGCAGTACGGCCACCAGCTCTGTGAGCATGGGTGCGAGCCGTTTGCCGGCCGGCCTTTCGAGCACCACCCAGCAGCGGATCAACGCAGCGATGACATCATCGCCGTACTTCACCGGCCGTGGATTGCGCGGCGTCACGACCGTGGGCACCAGTGCGGCCTTGAGGGCCTTGCGGGCATGGTTTCGATGCCATCCGGTATTGGCGCACAACTCGTCGAGGATCCGGCTCTTAGCGCGCTTGCTCGCCTGCTGGTAGCGGGTCGCGGTCGTCTCGGTGATTGCTCTGCGCTCTGCCAACGTCAACCCCATCCACTGGGCGTACGCGCGCATTTTCAGTGAGGCAACGACTCACCCTTTCGCGCGCATTTCTGACGAGTCAACGCGGTCGTAGGCCGGTGGCATGATCGAATGTATGTTCGATCCCGGGGCGTCGGCGGCGGTGATCGCCGAGCTCGATGAGCTTTTCGAGCGGCGGTGTCCGTCGAAGACGGTGGAGTCTTCGGCGCTGCTGGAGCGGGTCTCGCGTTTTGCGCGGCTGGAGAATCGGGCGGCGGCCGCGCAGTTGGCGGCGATTGGGGAGTTGTTCGCCTATCGGTTGTCCCGGTGTGGGGAGACCGAGGACTGGGCGGTGGATACCGAGGCGGCGGTGGCCGCGGAGGTGGCTGCGCAGTTGGGGATCGGCCAGGGGTTGGCGGCCGGCCGGGTGCGCTATGCCCGGGCGCTGCGGGAGCGGTTGCCGCGGGTGGCTGAGGTGTTCGCTGCCGGGGATATCGATGTTCGGATGGTGCAGACGCTGGTGTATCGCACCGATTTGCTCACCGACCCCGCGGTGCTGGCGGTGGTGGATGGGCAGTTGGCGGCTGTGGTGGGGCGCTGGCCGTCGCTGACCCCGGCGCGGGTGGCCGCGCGGGTGGACAAGATCGTGGCGGCCGCCGATGCCGATGCGGTGCGGCGGCGTCGGGAGCGCGCGGCGGGCCGCGAGGTGTGGATCGCCGACATGGGCGAGGGCCTTGCCCGCCTCGAGGGTGTGCTGTTCAGCCCGGACGCCCACGCGTTGGAGGCACGGCTGAACGCGTTGGCGGCCACGGTGTGTGCGCATGATCCGCGCAGCCACACCCAGCGCCGCGCCGACGCGCTGGGGGCGCTGGCCGCCGGGGCCGATCGGCTGGGCTGCCGCTGCGGGCGCACCGACTGCACCGCCGGTACCCGCGCGCCGGCGGGCCCGGTGGTGATCCATGTGCTCGCCGAACAGGGCGCCCTCGGCGGGCGCGACGGGGCCGCCCCGGGCTGCGAGCTGGGTGCCGACGGGCTGATCCCACCCGAGCTGATCGCCGAGTTGGCCGCCTCGGCCAAGCTGGTGCCGCTGATCCACCCCGCGGACGCCGCACCGGAGCAGGGCTATGTGCCC
Source organism: Mycobacterium europaeum (assembly GCF_034555895.2). Classification (NCBI taxonomy): domain Bacteria; kingdom Bacillati; phylum Actinomycetota; class Actinomycetes; order Mycobacteriales; family Mycobacteriaceae; genus Mycobacterium; species Mycobacterium europaeum. The sequence continues at coordinate 3,846,664 of NZ_CP157315.1, read as the reverse complement.
TCGAAAGCGTTGGCCGATTTCGTGCGGTGCCGGGATCTGACGTGTCGGGCGCCGGGCTGTGACCAGCCCGCGTCGGGCTGCGACATCGACCACACCGTCCCCTACAGCTCCGGCGGGGTCACGCACGCGTCGAACCTCAAATGCCTGTGCCGGCTACATCATTTGCTCAAGACCTTCTGGGGCTGGCGCGAAGAACAACTGCCCGACGGCAGTGTGATCTGGCGGCTACCCACCGGGCACAGCTACGTCACCACCCCGGGCAGCGCCCTGCTGTTCCCCAGCCTGTGCGCACCCACGGCGGCGCTGCCCGCCGCCGCAGCCGACCCAGCCGCGCAGGACTACTGCGCCGAACGCACCGCCATGATGCCCCGACGCCGCCGCACTCGCGCCCAAGACCGCGCCACCCGCATCGCCACCGAACGCCACCACAACCGCCAAACCCGCCAAGCCGCCCAAATCACGCAAACCGGGCCCGCACCGTCAGGCGAGAACGATCCGCCACCGTTCTAACTCGTGGCCGTCAGGCCGATGAAAGCGCCCGATTTAATCAGCGCTTCAAGCCCTACGGCGATAGGATGCATGGGTTCAATATCGGAGAACATGATCGTGAGATGCATCGCTAAAGGTATTGCTTTACTCACCGTTTGCGTTCCGCTCGTCGGCCCGCCGGGATTCGCGTTCGCCGATACTGTTGCCCCAAACCACCTGTCTTCGGTGGAGAGCTGGCCGGACAACGCTTGCGGCGGCTTTTTCTCCTGGCATGTGATCAATGCCTCGAAGGATTTTCCGATCCGCGCGACCGTGGCGGTTCAACGCACTAAAGGTGGCGAGCAGTTCAACGATCGCTATGTCTACAATCTCGCACCTAGCGAGTCGAGCTTTGTCTCGTGCAGAAGGATAACCGCCACCGACGGCCCTGCTTTTTATGACGTAATCGCCTGGCTGGTGGGTGCGGAAAAGGCCTAGGAAACCACCACCGACGAAGGCCCTTCTGGGTGGAAAATCGCTCATGCCCGCTCCACTGCCCCCGTTGGCCGGCGAAGACTACGTCTGCGCCGCCTGTGGGGTGAGCTATCCGGATACCCGGGTCGACGACGCGGTCGGCGTCATCGCCGTTCTGCCCGGCGCCGTCCGGGAGGCGGTCTCCGCGATCCCGCCTGAGCTGCGACGGGTGAGGCCCAGTCCCGAGGCGTGGTCGGTCGCCGAGTATCTCTGTCACGTGCGCGACGTCTACGTCAGCTTCACGATCCGGCTCTACCGCGTCCGCACGGAGCACCAGCCCGCCTTCGAGCCGATGTTCAACGATCTGCGGGCCCGCCGCTTCCGGTACAACGATTGCGACATCGATGCCACGCTCGATGAGCTGGCGGCCGCCGTAACGGGCTTCCGCGACGAAGTCGCGCGCATCAAAGATCACGGCTGGGACCGCACGGCAACCCGGTTGCCGGGTGAGGAGCGCACCGCCCGCTGGCTCGTGCGGCAGGCCATGCACGAAGGCGTGCACCACCTCGGCGATATCCGAAGAATCGGGGAAACCGCTCGCTAAACCCGCCGCGATGCCGCCTGGGCCGTGAATTTGGCTCTGAGCTGGTCGTCCCCTAGACTCTAGGGGTTGCCTTGGGCAGACCTCGGCCGGTGCAAATCGGCCCCGCGTGCCCTTCGGTGACAAAGACCGCGCATGTCAGGTTATTCGGTGGGCTGTGGCTTGCCTCCTGCCGTGCACACGCAACCAGGTCAGGAGATCGAGTGATTCAGCAGGAATCGCGGCTGAAGGTCGCCGACAACACCGGCGCCAAGGAGATCTTGTGCATCCGGGTGCTCGGTGGTTCGTCGCGACGCTACGCCGGCATCGGTGATGTCATCGTCGCCACCGTCAAGGACGCCATCCCCGGCGGCAACGTCAAGCGTGGGGATGTCGTCAAGGCCGTCGTGGTGCGCACGGTCAAGGAGCGCCGCCGCCCGGACGGCAGCTACATCAAGTTCGACGAGAACGCCGCGGTGATCATCAAGCCCGACAACGACCCGCGCGGCACCCGCATCTTCGGGCCCGTCGGCCGCGAGCTGCGTGAGAAGCGGTTCATGAAGATCATCTCGCTTGCCCCGGAGGTGTTGTAGATGAAGGTCCGCAAAGGCGACACCGTCCTGGTCATCGCCGGCAAGGACAAGGGTGCCAAGGGCAAGGTGCTGCAGGCCTACCCCGAGCGTGACCGGGTGCTGGTCGAGGGCGTCAACCGGATCAAGAAGCACACCGCGATCTCGAGCAACCAGCGCGGAGCCCAGTCCGGCGGCATCGTCACCCAGGAAGCCCCGATCCACGTCTCGAACGTGATGGTCGTGGACTCGGACGGCAAGCCCGCCCGCGTCGGCTACCGGGTCGACGAGGAGACCGGCAAGCGGGTCCGCATCTCCAAGCGCAACGGCAAGGACATCTAGCATGACCACAACTGAGAAGGTGCAGCCGCGTCTGAAAGAGCGCTACCGCAACGAGATTCGTGATTCGCTGCAGCAGCAGTTCGGCTACGGGAACGTCATGCAGATCCCGACGGTGACCAAGGTCGTCGTCAACATGGGCGTCGGCGATGCGGCTCGGGACGCGAAGCTGATCAACGGCGCGGTCAACGATCTGGCGCTGATCACCGGGCAACGGCCGGAGATCCGCCGGGCGCGCAAGTCCATCGCCCAGTTCAAGCTGCGCGAGGGCATGCCGATCGGCGCCCGGGTCACCCTGCGCGGGGACCGGATGTGGGAGTTCCTGGACCGCCTCACCTCGATCGCGCTGCCGCGTATCCGCGACTTCCGCGGCCTGTCGCCCAAGCAGTTCGACGGTGTCGGCAACTACACCTTCGGGCTGGCCGAGCAGTCGGTGTTCCACGAGATCGACGTGGACAAGATCGACCGGGTCCGCGGCATGGACATCAACGTCGTCACCTCGGCGACGACCGACGACGAAGGACGAGCGCTGTTGCGGGCCCTCGGCTTTCCCTTCAAGGAGAACTGAGCAGATGGCGAAGAAGGCACTGGTCAACAAGGCCGCACGTAAGCCGAAGTTCGCGGTGCGCGGTTACACGCGCTGCAACAAGTGCGGTCGCCCGCGCGCGGTCTTCCGCAAATTCGGGCTGTGCAGGATCTGTCTGCGCGAGATGGCGCACGCGGGCGAGCTGCCCGGCGTGCAAAAGAGCAGTTGGTAACGAGCCCCAAACAGTTGCGCGGTAGGCCCGGGACGGGAACCGCCGCGAGGAAGGTGACACGCCTGTCATGACTATGACGGACCCGATCGCAGACTTTTTGACACGTCTGCGCAACGCCAATTCGGCGTATCACGACGAGGTGACGTTGCCGCACTCGAAGATCAAGGCGAACATCGCCCAGATCCTCAAGGCCGAGGGCTACATCACCGACTACCGGACGGAAGACGCCCGGGTCGGCAAGTCGCTGGTCGTCCAGCTCAAGTACGGCCCCAGCCGGGAGCGCAGCATCGCCGGATTGCGGCGAGTGTCCAAGCCCGGTCTTCGGGTGTATGCGAAATCCACCAACCTGCCGCGCGTGCTCGGCGGCCTGGGTGTGGCGATCATCTCGACCTCCTCGGGCCTGTTGACCGACCGCCAGGCAGCCAGACAGGGCGTGGGCGGCGAAGTCCTCGCATACGTGTGGTGAGGGAATAGACATGTCGCGTATTGGTAAGCAGCCGGTTCCGGTTCCCTCCGGAGTCGACGTAACGATCGAGGGCCAGAACGTCTCGGTGAAGGGCCCCAAGGGCAGCCTTAACCTGACGGTGGCCGAACCGATCACGGTGGCGCGCAACGAGGACGGCGCGATCGTGGTCGCCCGCCCGAACGACGAGCGGCGCAACCGCTCGCTGCACGGGCTGTCGCGCACCCTGGTCTCCAATCTGGTCACCGGCGTGACCGAGGGTTACACCACCAAGATGGAGATCTTCGGGGTCGGTTACCGCGTGCAGCTCAAGGGCGCCAACCTGGAGTTCGCGCTGGGATACAGCCACCCGGTGGTCATCGAGGCGCCCGAGGGCATCACGTTCGCGGTCCAGTCCCCGACGAAGTTCTCGATCTCCGGGATCGACAAGCAGAAGGTCGGCCAGATCTCGGCGAACATCCGCCGCCTGCGCCGTCCCGACCCGTACAAGGGCAAGGGCGTGCGCTACGAGGGCGAGCAGATCCGCCGCAAGGTCGGAAAGACAGGTAAGTAGTCATGGCGCAAAAACAAGCTGACAACGCCGCGCGAAAGCCGGTGGGGAACAGCGTATCCGCGACTCGCCGGGTCTCCCGGCTGCGTCGGCACGCACGGCTGCGCAAGAAGATCGAGGGCACCCCGGAGCGTCCACGCCTGGTCGTCAACCGGTCCTCGCGGCACATCCACGTGCAGCTGGTCAACGACCAGAACGGCACCACGGTGGCCGCCGCGTCGTCCATCGAGGATGACGTGCGCGGCCTGCAGGGGGACAAGAAGGCCCGCAGCGTGCGGGTGGGCCAGTTGATCGCCGAGCGTGCCAAGGCCGCCGGTATCGACACCGCGGTGTTCGACCGCGGCGGCTACACCTACGGCGGACGGATCGCGGCGCTGGCCGATGCCGCACGCGAGAACGGATTGAGTTTCTAGATGATCGAGACCTCGAACAAGACTGGAAGGACCGCATAATGGCGGAACAGTCGGCCGGCGGACAAGGCGCCCCAGACAGCCGCGACTCGCGCGGTGACCGCGACAGCCGCGGTCGGCGCGACAGTGACCGCGGTCGTGGCCGCGACCGCGACGGCGACAAGAGCAACTACCTCGAGCGGGTCGTCGCCATCAACCGTGTCTCCAAGGTGGTCAAGGGTGGTCGGCGCTTCAGCTTCACCGCGTTGGTCATCGTCGGCGACGGCAACGGCATGGTGGGCGTCGGCTACGGCAAGGCCAAGGAAGTTCCGGCCGCCATCGCCAAGGGCGTGGAAGAGGCGCGCAAGGGCTTCTTCCGCGTGCCGCTGATCGGCGGCACCATCACGCACCCGGTGCAGGGCGAAGCGGCCGCCGGTGTGGTGCTGCTCCGTCCGGCCAGCCCCGGTACCGGCGTCATCGCCGGCGGCGCGGCGCGTGCGGTGCTGGAATGCGCCGGGGTGCGCGACATCCTGGCCAAGTCATTGGGCAGCGACAACGCGATCAACGTGGTGCACGCCACCGTCACCGCGCTCAAGCTGCTGCAGCGTCCCGAGGAGGTGGCGGCCCGGCGCGGGCTGCCCATCGAGGACGTCGCCCCCGCCGGAATGTTGAAGGCGCGGCGGGAAAGTGAAGCGCTGGCCGCCAGTGCCGCGCGAGAGGGAACGGCACCGCAATGAGCCAACTGAAGATCACCCAGGTGCGCAGCACCATCGGGGCCCGCTGGAAGCAGCGGGAGACCCTGCGCACCCTGGGCCTGCGACGGATCCGCCACTCGGTGGTCCGTGAGGACAACCCACAGACCCGCGGCCTGATCGCGGTGGTCAACCACCTCGTGGTCGTGGAGGAGGCCAAGTGACCATCAAGCTGCACGACCTGAAGCCGGCCCCGGGGTCGAAGACCGCCCGGACCCGCGTCGGTCGCGGTGAGGGCTCGAAGGGCAAGACCGCCGGCCGCGGCACCAAGGGCACCAAGGCCCGCAAGAACGTGCCGGCCACCTTCGAGGGTGGGCAGATGCCGATCCACATGCGGCTGCCCAAGCTCAAGGGATTCCGCAACCGGTTCCGCACCGAGTACGAGATCGTCAACGTCGGCGACATCAACCGGCTGTTCCCGCAGGGCGGCTCCGTCGGCGTCGACGACCTGGTGGCCAAGGGCGCTGTTCGCAAGAACGCGTTGGTCAAGGTTCTCGGCGACGGCAAGCTGACCGTCAAGGTCGACCTGACCGCGCACAAGTTCAGCGGCAGCGCCCGCGAGAAGATCACCGCCGCGGGCGGCTCGGCCACCGAGCTGTGATCAACCCAGCCGCGGAATCACTTCCGCGGCAAGGCGTTCCATCTGCTCGCGGTTCTCGGGTACGTCGATGCCGACGGGATTGAGCAGCAGGTACTGCGCGCCCGCGTCGATCACCTCCTGCAGCCCGCGTGCGACGTCGTCGGGCGTGCCGGACACCGGAACGTCTTCGACGCCCGGCATCCTGCCGTAGATCCGGCGCAGCCCGGCGAGCACCCGCTCGCGGGCCCGGGCCGCGTCGTCGTCGACCATCAGGTAGACCCGTTTGCCGATGGTGAAATGCGCCGCGTCCTTTCGCTGTTCGTCGAGTTCGCGGCGCACCACGGTGACCGCTCCGGCGAAGGCCTCGGTGGTCGAGGAGCCGGCGCCCAGGAACGAGTCGCCGTGGCGCACGGCCCGGGCCAGGGCCTTGGGGGCAAGGCCACCGAACCAGATGGGCGGATGGGGCCGCTGCACCGGTTTGGGTTGGATGGGCAGGTCGTCGACGTCGCGGAACCGGCCGTGGAAGGTGATCCGCGGTTCGTCGGACCAGGCGGCCTTCATCAATTCCAGTCCCTCGGTGAAATACGAGATGTACGTGGACTTTTCGACGCCGAACGCGGTGAACCTGCGGAAGCCGCCGCCGGTCCCGACGCCGACGTCCAGCCGGCCGTGGCTGAGCCGGTCGACGGCGGTGACGGACGAGGCCAACTGCAGCGGGTCGTGCAGTGACGTCACCAGGACGGCCACCCCGAGCCGCAGGCGCTCGGTGCAGGCCGCGCAGTAGGCCAGCAGCTCCAGCGGGGCCAGCAGCGGCGCCTCCCCGATGATCTGTTCGAGCACCCAGCCGCCCTCGAAGCCGAGCTCCTCGGCGCGAACGAGATAGTCGCGCAACCCTTCGGCGTCGAACCGGTCGTAGTCGAGTTGGGGGATGGCGATGGAGAACCTCACCCCACCACCGTACGGGGGCGGTGTCGGTACGCTGCAGACATGTTCGCCTTCCTGCCCTCGATTCCCGGGGTCGACGACGTCCGCGCGCTGGCCGAACGCGTCGACACCGCCCGCCACCGCGGCGTCCCCAACGGCTGTGTGCTCGAGCTCGACCTGCGTTCGGCGCCGCCGGAGGCGACCGGCTTCGACCCGTTGGCGATCTTCACCGGCGGGAAACCGATGGCGCTGCGCGACGCGGTCGCCGCCATCCACCGGGCGGCCGAGGACCAGCGGGTCGCCGGGCTGATCGCCCGGGTGCAACTGGCGGCGTCCGCGCCGGCCGCGGTGCAGGAACTGCGCGAGGCCGTCGCGGCGTTCAGCGCCGCCAAGCCGTCGCTGGCGTGGGCCGAGACCTACCCGGGCACGCTGTCCTACTACCTGGCCTCGGCGTTCGGCGAGGTCTGGATGCAGCCGTCGGGCAGCGTCGGGTTGATCGGCTTCGCCAGCAACGCCACCTTCCTGCGCGACGCGTTCGACAAGGCCGGCATCGAACCGCAATTCGTCGCCCGCGGCCAATACAAGTCCTGGGCAAACCGTTTCACCGAGAACGGCTTCACCGCCGCCCACCGCGAGGCGGTCACCCGGATGCTGGAAAGCCTGCAGGAGCAGGCCTGGCGGGCGATTGCCGACTCGCGCAAGCTCGACCCCGCGACGCTCGACGCGCTGGCCGACCGCGCCCCGCTGTTGCGCGACGACGCCGCGGCCGCCGGCCTGCTCGACCGGATCGGATTCCGCGACGAGGCATACGCCCGGATAGCGGAAATGGTTGGCGTGAAAGACGTTTCCGATGACACCGACCCGCCGCGGCTGTACTTGTCGCGCTATGCCGGTGCAGCCCGCCCCCGCCTGGCCGCACCCAAGCCACCGGTTCCCGGCCGGCGGCCCAAGCCGACGCTGGCGGTCGTCACCCTCGACGGCATGATCGTCGACGGACGCGGTGGTCCGGGGTTCCTGCCGTTCGGCGCCACCACCGCCGGCGGCGACACCATTGGGGCGGCGCTGCGGGAGGCCGCCGCCGACGAGTCGGTGTCCGCGATCGTGTTGCGCGTCAACAGCCCCGGCGGCACGATCACCGCGTCGGAAAGCATCTGGCGCGAGGTGACCAGGGCGCGTAAGCGGGGCAAGCCGGTGGTGGCCTCCATGGGTGCGGTCGCCGCTTCCGGCGGTTACTACGTCTCGATGGGGGCCGACGTGATCGTCGCCAACCCGGCAACCGTCACCGGGTCCATCGGGGTGATCACCGGCAAGCTGGTGATCCGGGACCTGCTGGAGCGGCTGGGGGTCGGGTCGGACACCGTGCGCACCAACGCCAACGCCGACGCGTGGTCGATCGACGCGCCCTTCACCCCGGAGCAGCAGGCCCACCGGGAAGCCGAGGCGGACCTGTTCTACACGGACTTCGTGCGGCGGGTCGCCGAGGCGCGCAACCTGACCGCCGATGCCGTCGATCGCGTTGCGCAGGGCCGCATCTGGACCGGAGCCGACGCCCTCGAGCACGGGCTGGTCGACGAACTCGGCGGTTTCCGCGCCGCGGTGCGCCGGGCCAAGGTGCTGGCCGGGCTGGACGAGGACGGCGAAGTCCGCGTCGTCAGCTACCCGGGGTCCTCGCTGCGGGACATGGTGCGGCCCCGGGCCTCGTCGCAACCGGCCGCCGCGTCGTTGCCGGACGCGCTGGCCGCCCTGCTCGGGCGCGCGGCCGCCGGCATCCTGGACAACGTCGAACAGTCCCTGGGCGGCGCCGCCGTGTTATGGGCGGGACAGTCGCGGTTTTGACGAACTAGCCGGTGAGCCCGCCGCTGATGAAGATGATCTCGCCGAGCGGGTCGTCGTTTTCCGGGGCGGGCACGTCGATGCCCTGGCGCGCAAACAGTTCCGTGCGGGTCGTGCCTTCGACGTCCCAGTGCTTGGACCGCAGGTAGTCCACGACATGGTTGCGTTCACCGGCGTAGACCAGTGACGCCATGTCGATGTCCACGCCGTGCTCGCGGAAGGAACCCGACATCTCCCGCACCTTGTCGGCGTCGAAATCGACGATGCCGGGCACGAATTCGGTGGCGATCGCGCTGCCGGGGGCGCTGAGCGCGGTGATGTTGTCGAACAGCCGGTCCTGGGCCTCCGGCGGCAGGTAGATCAGCAGACCCTCGGCCAGCCACGCGGTCGGCGCCGTCGTGTCGAACCCGGCCGCGGTCAGCGCGGCGGGCCAGTCGGCGCGCAGATCGATCGGCACGGTGCGCCGCGTCGCCGTCGGTTCGGCGCCGATGCCGGTCAACGCGGCGGTCTTGAACTCGATCACCCGGGGCTGGTCGATCTCGTAGACCACCGTGCCGTCCGGCCACGGCAACCGGTAGGCCCGGGAGTCCAGCCCCGAGGCAAGGATCACCACCTGCCGGATCCCGCCCTCCGTCGCCTTGACGAAGTAGTCGTCGAAGTACTTGGTGCGCACGGCCATTCCGTCGACCATCGCCTGCATGCGGACCGTCGAGACGTTCTCGATCGCGGCGAGGTCGAGCTCGCCGTCCATCATCTTGGTGAAGAAGTCCACCCCCACCGCGCGCACCAGCGGTTCGGCGAACGGGTCGTGGATCAGGCCGCGGGGATCCCTCGTCGCCATGGCGCGTCCGGCGGCCACCATGGTCGCCGTCGCGCCCACACTGGACGCCAGATCCCACTCGTCGTCGTGAGCGCGTGACATAGGCGAAACCCTAGTCAATCCGCTACGCCAGTGTCGCGGCGACGTAGCTCAACTCGCCGAAGGTGGCCGCCATCTCGTCCTCGGGGAATTCGAACCCGTTCCGGGCGTACAACTCCCGGGCCGGGTGCGCGGTCACCCGCCAGCCGTGCTCGGTCAGGTAGTCGGCGACGACGTTGCGTTCCCCGCGGTAGAACAGGTCGGCCGCGTTGAGGTTGAAGCCGAAGCGCTGCCATCGTTCGCTGATGCGCTGCAACCGCTCGTCGGAGAACGCATTGGGGTCCGGCACATGCTCGGTGGCCAGTCGGCTGCCCGGCGCGCTGAGCCCGGTGATGTTGTCGAACAGCCGGTCCTGGGCCTCGGGCGGCAGGTAGGGCAGCAGCCCTTCCGCGCTCCACGTGGTCGGCTGTGTCACGTCGAACCCGCCTTCGCGCAACGCGGCCGGCCAGTCGTCGCGCAGATCGATGGCGATCGCGCGGCGCTCGGCAGTGGGGGCGGCGCCGAGCCCGGCCAGCGTGTCGGTCTTGAACGCGATGACCTGCGGCTGATCGATCTCGTAGACGACGGTGCCCGCCGGCCACGGCAGCCGGTAGGCGCGGGTGTCCAGGCCGGAGGCCAGGATCACCGCCTGCCGCACACCATCTTTGGCGGCGCCGGTGAAGAAGTCGTCGAAAAACCGGGTACGAACCGTGATCTGCTCGGCCCGGGCCTTGCGGTTGAACAGCGGGTCGTCCTCGAAATCGACCTGCCCGTCCACGATGCGGATGAAAGGCTCCAGGCCAACGGCGCGCACCAGCGGCTCGGCCAGCGGGTCGTCGAGCAGCGCGTCGGGCCCCTGCGAGGCCACCGCGCGGGACGCCGCCACCATGGTGGCCGTCGCTCCCACGCTGTGCCCGGGTCCCCAGCTGTCGCCTTCCGTGCGTCCCGATTCCACAGTCATACAATGGCTCCTATTTCTTGTCCAAAGTGCCGCTGACGTAGAGCATTTCACCCATGCGCATGTCATCGTCCCCGAGCGGGGGAAGCCCGTTGGCCGAGAACAACTCCCGGATGGTGACGCCGTCCAGCGCCCAGCCCCGGTCGCGCAGGTACGGGGCCGCCTCGTTGCGGTCCCCGAAGTAGACCAGCCCCGCCATGTCGAGGTCGAAGCCGTGCGCACGCCAGCGTTCGGAGATTTGCTGCATGCGTTCCTTCATCTTGTCCTCGTCACCGGGCTCGGGGTTGGGCGCGCTTTCCACGGCCAACCGGCTGCCCGGCGCGCTGAGTTCGGTGATGGTGTCCAGCAGGCGGTCCTGCGCTTCCGGGGGCAGATAGCCGAGCAGGCCCTCGGCGCTCCAGGCGGCCGGCTGGGCCGGGTCGAAGCCGGCTGCCCGCAACGCGGCGGGCCAGTCGTCACGCAGGTCGACGGCCACCACGCGCCGGTCGGCGGTCGGCGTGGCGCCCAACTCGGCCAGGGTGCGCGACTTGAAGTCGATGACCTGCGGCTGGTCGACCTCGTACACGACCGTCCCGGGGGGCCACGCCAGCCGGTAGGCGCGGGCGTCCAGCCCCGAGGCCAGGATCACCGCCTGCGTGATTCCCGCGCGCGTCGCGTTGAGGAAGAACTCGTCGAAGAACCTGGTGCGGACCGCCATGTTGTCGGCCATCCGGGACATCGCGCCGGTGGACCCGGTCGCGCCGTCGTGCGCGTCGTTGAGCTCGTCGGGGTTCACCTCGCCGGTCGCCAGCCGGGTGAGCAGGTCCACGCCGACGGCCCGCACCAGCGGCTCGGCGAACGGGTCGTTGATCAGCGGACGCTCGGCGCGGGTGGCGACGGCGCGGGCGGCGGCGACCATCGTCGCGGTCACCCCGACGCTGGATGCCAGGTCCCAGGTGTCGCCCTCATACCTGGTGGAAGTCATGTTCGCCCCTCTTCAGGAGTAGCAAGGCTAATATTTAGCCAATTTAACAAGCTTCTCCCACTGTACGCCTGCACCGGTTGGCGGCAAGCTGGGCTGATGGCGCGCTGAACGCGACCCGCGTCAGGCGGGCCGGGTGGCGCGATAGTAGGTGAGTCGTCCGACGACGCGCTGCCGGTGCGTGGCGACCTGGGTGCAATCGAATCCCGCCGCCGTCAGCAGTCGCGGGATGGCGTCGCCGAGGTTGCCGGCCGCGTGGTGGCTGCGCAGGATGAGTCGTGCGCCCAGGCCATCGGCGGCGGTCAGGTCACCGCCGATGTCAACCAGGTGCAGCCGGCCGCCGGGGCGAAGGACGCGGAAGACCTCGGCTGCCGCGGCGGTTTTCGCGTCGTCGTCGAGATGGTGCAGCATCATCGATGACAGCACCCGGTCGAATTCGCCGTCGGCGTAGGGGAGTCGTTGCGCGTAGCCCTGGTCGAAGCGAATGCCGCTCAGCTTTACCGACTTTCGCCGCGCGCGGCGCAGAGCGCGCGGGTCGGGATCGCATCCGATCGCCTCCACGCGGGGATGGGCGCGTTTGGCACGGATGATCAGGTTTCCTGTACCGCAGCCGATTTCAAGGATCCGACGGCAATCGGCGAGCTCGGCCTGCGCGATGAGGGTGTCGTAGGCCGTTCGCATGCCCATCAGGCGTGACATCAGGTCGTAGGCCGGCAGCAGCGCGTCGTGGCCGGCGGCGGGCAGGTAGTCATGTGGATGATGTTTCGTCACATCACCCATGGTGAACCGCTGGCAAGCTCAGGAATTGGCTGATCATCGGTCAAAGTGGGACTATTTTTGGCGGCATGACGCGACCGACTCGGATGGTCCGGCGCAGGGCGGGCGTGCCGATCTATGCGTACCGCACGGATCCGGATACGCCCCCGGTGTCGGTGGTGCGGTCGGGTCCCGAGGATTTCGTCGAGCGCGGTCGCCACATCCACGACTTTCCGGCGCTCTGGTACCTGCCCTCGGCCTCGCTCGTCTACGTGGCGGCTCCGGGTCAGGTGCTCGACCCGGGGCGGCTGGAGGGCCGCGACGACGGTGTCGCGGTGTTCTTCGACCCCGCGGCGCTGGGCGAGGACGGGCGATCGCCCTGGCCGGCGTGGGGAGGGCACCCGCTGCTGTTCCCCTTCCTGCACGGGCGCGCGGGCGGGATCCTGCGGCTGGAGGTGCCCGCTGCGCGACGGCCGGCATGGGACGCGGCGATCAGGTCGATCGAAGCCGAGCTGCTCGCGCGGCAGGACGGTTATCGGCAGGCGGCCCTGGCGCATCTGACGCTGCTGCTGATCGATCTCGCGCGGCTGGCGGGACCGGCGGTGGCCGAGCTGCAGCGCGCCGGCGAACCTGTGCTGGCCGCGGTGTTCGATGCGATCGACCGGCGCCACACCGGGCCGTTGTCGCTACGCGATGTCGCCGACGAGCTCGGCGTCACCCCCGGACACCTGACCACCGTCGTGCGGCGCCGCACCGGACGCACCGTGGGCGAGTGGATCACTGAGCGCCGGATGGCCGCGGCCCGCGGGTTGCTGGCCGACACCGACCTGCCCATCCGGGAGGTCGCCAGGCGGGTCGGGATGCTCGATCCCGGCTATTTCAGCCGGCTGTTCAGCCGGGCGCACGGCGCCTCGCCGCGCCAGTGGCGGGGCGCCACGTAGCGGGCGGGATGCCGCACGCGTCAGAGGGATTCGAAGTCCAGCCAGTGGTCGACGTCGAACCGGTCCTCCTCGGCGCGGATCGTCGCACCGCCGCAGCCGGGGTAGTGCGCGGGGAGGACGGCCGCCTTCGCCCGGACCGCCTCGGTGAAGATCCGGCGGCGGGTCGCCGCGGCGGCCGGCGCGTCGACATCGAAGGCGCAGGCGTCGGCGGGGCGGCGGAGTTGCAGCGGGCTGTGGGTCAGGTCGCCCACGAAGACCGCCGGCTCGCCCGCATCCAGCCACAGCACCGAGGAGCCGGGGGTGTGCCCGGGGGCGGGCCGCAGCCGCAGCGACCGGCTGATCTGATAGTCATCCGACCATTGGACGAGCTGGCCCGCCGCGTCGATGGGCGCCACGCTGTCGGCGAACACCAGCCCGTCGCCTCGCTGCTGCGCCGCTTCCTCGTCGGTGCGCGGCGTCCGCCGCGCCGCGGGGCCGTCGGGCGCGAAGAAGTGAAAGTCGCCGGCGGGCAACAGGTATCGGGCGTTGGGAAACGTCGGCACCCACGTGCCGTTCTCAAGCATGGTGTTCCACCCGACGTGGTCGGAGTGGATGTGGGTGTTCACCACCACGTCCACGGCGGCGCGGTCGACGCCCGCCGACCCGAGCGCGGCCAGGAACCCGGTGTTGAGGTGGTCCAGGGGCGGCATGTGGGGACGCGGGCGGTCATTGCCGACACCGGTGTCCACCACGACGGTCAGCCCGTCGACCTCGATCACCCAGCTCTGGATCGCGATGTGCCACTGATCGGTCGAGGGGTCGAAGAAGTCCGGCACCAACAGGTCCGCGTTGTCCCGCCAACCCGATGGCGGGGTGTGCGGGAAAAATTGTGCTCCGAGGTCGAATTGGAGTTCGACTACCCGCGTCACGCGCGCGTCACCGAACCGGACGGGGCGCATCAGGCGTTCGCCCGCAGGTAGCCGTAGACGCCGGCGAAGTTGCGGTTCACGTCCTCGGGGATGGGCACCGCGCCGCCGAGCGCCCTTGCACCCCAGACGATCTGGGCGGTGCGCTCCACCAGTGCGGTGATGTGCAGCACCTTGTCCGGCCGCGGGCCCACGGCCACCAGGCCGTGGTTGGCGATCAACGCGGCGCCCCGGCCGTCGAGCGCCTTGACCGCGTTGGCGCCGACGTCGGGCGTGCCGGAGGCGGCGTACTCGGTGCACCGGACGTCGCCGCCGCAGTAGACGGCGAACTCGTCGATGCAGGCCGGGATCGGTTGGTGCGCAACCGCGAACATGGTCGCCCACACCGGATGGCTGTGGATGACGCTGCCGACGTCGTCGAACGCGCGGTAGCAGGCCAGGTGCAGCTGCATCTCCGACGACGGCGAGCGGCCGTCCGCCGCGTGCAGCACGGCGCCGTCCGGATCGACCAGAACGAGGTCGTCGAGCTGCATGTCGCGGTAGTCGACCGACGACGGCGTGATGACGATGTTCCCGTCGGAGCGCCGCGCGGAGATGTTGCCGGCGGTTCCCTCGACGAGGCCCCGGCGCAGCATGTCCTTGGCCGCGTCCAGCACCGCGGTCTCGGGGTGGGGGACCGATTTCATGAGACCAGCACCTCCGGGTTGACGATGTGGGCGGGCGGATCACCGGCCAGCAGCGCTTCGAGGTCGTCGGCCACCATTTGCGCCTGCCGCGCCTCGGTGTTCCACGTGGCGCCGCCGATGTGGGGCGTCAACACGACGTTGGGCATCCCGACCAGAGGGTGGTCGGTGGGCAGCCATTCGCCGACGAAGTGGTCCAATCCGGCGGCGGCCACCTTGCCCCCGCGCAGCGCCTCGACGAGCGCCTCGGTGTCGTGCAGCTGGGCGCGGGCGGTGTTGAGGAAGACCGCGCCGTCGCGCATGGCGGCGAACTGCGGCGCCCCGATCATGCCGACGGTGTCGTCGGTGACGGGCGCGTGCAGGGAGACGACATCCGCCTCACCCAGCAGCTCGTCGAGGCCGTGCCGCGCGTCGTCGTTGTACGGATCGTGGGCGATGACGCGCATGCCCAGCCCGGCCAGCCGCCACGCGGTGGCCCGGCCGACGGCACCCAGGCCCACCAACCCGGCGGTGCGCCCGGCGATCTCCCAGCTGCGGAACCGCTGATAGGGGATGGTGCCGTCGCGAAAGACGTTGCCGCTGCGGACATCCGCGTCCGCGGGCAGCAGCCCGCGGGTGGCGGCGAGCAGCAGGGCCACCGTCATCTCGGCGACCGCGTCGGCGTTGCGGCCCGGCGTGTTCAGCACCGGGACACCGGCCGCGGTGGCCCCGGCGACGTCGACGTTGTTGGGGTCCCCGCGGGTGGATGCGATCACCCGCAGCCCCCGCTCGAACACCGGCCCGGCCACCGAGTCGCTTTCCACCACAACGACATCGGCGCCTTCCGCGGCGATGCGGTCGGCCAGTTGCTCGGCGCTGTAGATCCGCAGCGGGCTCTGCTCGATCCAGGGGTCGTAGACCACGTCGGCCAGCTCGCGGAGCTTGGCGAAACCCGGCCCCCGCAGGGGGGCGGTCACCAGGGCGCGCGGTCTTGACGTCACGAACCCCAATGCTGGCGTACGGTGACGCCCGTGTCACGCGAAGACGTCACAATCGGCATCGACGTCGGCAGCACCGCGGTCAAGGCGGTCGCCGCGGACGCGGACGGCCGGGTGACGGCGCGGGTGCGGATCCCGCATCAGCTGCGGGTGCCGGCGCCGAACCGGCTCGAGCACGACGCCGACGAGGCGTGGCGGCGGGGACCGGTGGCGGCCCTGGAAAGGCTGGGCGGGCCGGACGTGCGCGCGGTGGCCGTGTCGGCGATGGTGCCGTCGCTGACGGCCGTCGACGCGGCGGGGGTGCCGGTCACGCCGGGGCTGCTGTACGGAGACGAGCGCGGCCGAACGCCGGATCAGCAGGCGCAGCCGCTGCCGGCCCTGGGCGAGGCCGCCGAATTCCTGCGCTGGACCGCGGCGCGGGCCCCTGACGCGGCCGGTTACTGGCCGGCGCCGGCGGTGGCCAACCACGCGCTGGGCGACGAGCCGGTGATCGACTTCGCCACCGCCGCGACCGCGTATCCGCTGTTCGACGGCACGGGCTGGAGTCCCGAGGCGTGCGCCGAACGCGGCGCGCGGCCCGACCAGATGCCGCGGGTCGAGAGCATGGGGGCCGCCGCGGGGCAGGTGCGCGGCCGCGGCACCGCGCTGGCGGTCGGCGCGATCGATGCCCTGTGCGAGCAGATCGTGGCCGGCGCGGACCGCGAGGGCGACGTGCTGGTGCTGTGCGGCACCACGTTGATCGTGTGGACCACCCTCGGAGAGGCCCGGCAGGTGCCCGGCCTGTGGACGATCCCCCACACCGCCGCGGGCAAGAGCCAGATCGGCGGGGCCAGCAACGCCGGCGGGCTGTTCCTCGGCTGGGTGGACCGCGTGGTTGCGGCCGGCGACCCTGCCGCCGCCCGGCCCGGGCGGGTGCCGGTGTGGTCGCCCTACATCCGCGGGGAGCGCACCCCGTTCCACGACCCCGATCGCCGGGCGACGCTGGATGCCGTGGACCTCACCCATGACGCCGCCGCGCTGCGCCGGGCCGCGTACGAGGCGTCGGGCTTCGTGGTGCGCCAGCTCATCGAACTGAGCGGGGCGCCGGTGGCCCGCATCGTCGCCACGGGCGGCGGCACCCGGATCGGGCCGTGGATGCAGGCGATCGCCGACGCCACCGGGCGGCCGGTCGAGGTGTCCGGGGTGCCCGAGGGCGCGGCGCTGGGTGCTGCCTTCCTCGCGCGCATGGCGGTCGGCCTGGAGACCGCGATCGCCGACGCGGCCCGATGGGCGCGCACCGAACGCGTCGTCGAACCCGACCCCGGTTGGGCGGCCGCGATCGAGGGCCGCTACCAGCGATTCCTGGAGCTGGGAAACCGCAGATGTAGCGCGCTACCTCCCCCGGCGTTTTAGGCTGGTGCAATGACCGACCACGACCGCAAAGCCGCCCGCCGCGAAATCGCCGACGCCCTGTTGAAAGCCCTTGAGCGGCGGCACGAAATCGCCGATGTCGTGGTGGAATCGGAGAACAAGGCGGCCGCGGTCGAGGCGATCGTCCGCCTGCTCGACACCTCTCATGTCGCCGCCGAAGCGGTGATGGGTATGTCCTTCGATCAGCTCACCATCGACTCGCGCCGCAAGATCCTGGCCGAACTCGAGGACCTGAACAAACAACTCAGCTTCACCCTCGGTGAGCGCCCGGCCAGCTCGGGGGAGACCCTCGAGCTGCGGCCGTTCTCCGCCGAGAAGGACCGCGACATCTTCGCCGCCCGCACCGAGGACATGGGCGCCGCCGGCGACGGCTCCGGCGGACCGGCCGGCAACCTCGACGACGAGATCAGCGCGGCGCTCGGACGCCTCGACGACGAGGAGGCCGCCTGGTTCGTCGCGGTCGACTCGGGCGAAAAGGTGGGGATGGTGTTCGGCGAGCTGCTGGGCGGCGAGGTCAACGTGCGGATCTGGATCCACCCCGGGCACCGCAAGAAGGGTTACGGCACCGCCGCGCTGCGCAAGTCGCGCACCGAGATGGCCTGGTGCTTCCCCGCCGTGCCGATGGTGGTGCGGGCGCCGGCCGCCAAGCCCGCCGAAGCCACGGCAAAGCCGTAGCCGCTCCGGGGTTCAGCTCAGCGTCGCGGTGACCGCGACGATGTTGCGCAGCTGCGACGTCTCGTCGTCCGGGAAGACGAGGCCGTAATCGGCGAAGTACTCCCGCCGCTCCCGGGTGCTGACCTGCCAGCCCCGGCCCGTCAGGTAGTCCACGACATTGCTGCGCTCGCCGTCGAAGAACAGCCCCGACAGGTCGATGTCGCAGCCCAGGTTGGCCCACCGCTCGTTGAACTGCTGCGCGCGTTCGGTCATCGTCCGACCGGAGTCGCCGTGGAACTCCGTGGCCAACATGCTTCCGGGCGCGCTGAGCTCGGTGATGTTGTCGAACAGCCGGTCCTGGGCCTCCGGCGGCAGGTACATCAGCAGGCCCTCGGCGCTCCACGACGTCGGCTGCGCCGTGTCGAACCCGCTGTGCCGCAATGCGTCCGGCCAATCGTCGCGCAGGTCGACGCTGACGGTGCGCCGGTCGGCGGTGGGGGTGGCACCCAGCCGCGTCATGGCGGCGGTCTTGAACTCGACGACCTTGGGCTGATCGACCTCGTAGACCACGCTGCCGGGCGGCCAGCCCAGCCGGTACGCGCGGGCGTCCAGGCCGGCGGCCAGGATCACCGACTGCCGGATGCCGTCGCGGGCGGCGTTGAGAAAGAAGTCGTCGAAGAAGCGGGTGCGCACGGCGATCGAATCCGTTTCCAGCTGCAGGTCCCGTTCGCCGTCGCGGGCATCGGCGGGAGCCACGTCGCCGTCCACCAGGCGGCGGAAGAACTCCAGGCCCACGGCCCGCACCAGCGGCGCCGCGAACGGGTCGTCGATGATCGGGTCGGTGCCCTCGCTGGCCAGCGCCCGGGCAGCGGCGACCATCGTGGCCGTGGCGCCGACGCTGGAGGCCAGGTCCCAAGTGTCTTGGTCAGTGCGTGTCATGGTGCTCCCATTTACTTAGCAAATGCAACGACTCCAGAGCACTTTACGCCCCACCGCTGACGGCTTCCTGTGCATTTATCGGTAGTCCGATGACGGGCCTGGACGGACTCACCGAGCCCAGCTGTTAGTCTCGTACACGGTTTGACGCGCGACGCCGTACGTCCTGGCCTGCGGGGTGTTGGGCGCGTATTGCAGGAGACCCCCGGCTCGCAGGAGGAAGAGTGCTTTCGGCTTTCATCTCATCGCTGCGGACAGTCGACCTGAGACGGAAGATCCTCTTCACGCTGGGCATCGTCGTCCTCTATCGGCTGGGCGCCGCCCTGCCGTCCCCCGGCGTCAATTTCCCCAACGTCCAGCAGTGCATCAAAGAGGCCAGCGGCGGCGCGGCCGGGCAGATCTATTCGCTGATCAACCTGTTCTCCGGCGGCGCGCTGCTGAAACTGACGGTGTTCGCGGTCGGGGTGATGCCCTACATCACCGCGAGCATCATCGTGCAGCTGCTCACGGTGGTCATCCCGCGGTTCGAGGAACTGCGCAAGGAAGGCCAGTCCGGCCAGGCCAAGATGACGCAGTACACCCGCTATCTGGCCATCGCGCTGGCGATCCTGCAGGCGACCAGCATCGTGGCGCTGGCGGCCAACGGCGGGCTACTGCAGGGCTGCTCGCTGGACATCATCGCCGACCAGAGCATCTTCACGCTGGTCGTCATCGTGATGGTGATGACGGCCGGTGCTGCGCTGGTGATGTGGATGGGCGAGCTGATCACCGAGCGCGGCATCGGCAACGGGATGTCGCTGCTGATCTTCGTCGGCATCGCAGCGCGCATCCCGTCCGAGGGCAAGACCATCCTGGACAGCCGTGGCGGGGCCATCTTCGCCGCCGTCTGCGTCGCCGCCCTGGCCATCATCGTCGGCGTGGTGTTCGTCGAGCAGGGGCAGCGCCGCATCCCGGTGCAATACGCCAAGCGCATGGTGGGCCGGCGCATGTACGGCGGAACGTCGACCTACCTGCCGCTCAAGGTCAACCAGGCCGGCGTCATCCCGGTCATCTTCGCGTCGTCGCTCATCTACATTCCGCACCTGATCACGCAGCTGATTCGCAGCGGCAGCGGTGGGGTGGGCAACAGCTGGTGGGACAAGTTCGTCGGCAGTTACCTGTCCGACCCCAGCGACCCGATTTACATCAGCATCTACTTCGGACTGATCATTTTCTTCACGTACTTCTACGTGTCGATCACGTTCAACCCCGACGAACGTGCCGACGAAATGAAGAAGTTCGGCGGGTTCATCCCCGGCATCCGGCCGGGCAAGCCCACCGCCGACTATCTGCGTTACGTGCTCAGCCGGATTACCCTGCCGGGCTCGATCTACCTCGGCGCGATCTCGGTGCTGCCGAACTTGTTCCTGCAGATCGGCAATGGCGGAGCGGTTCAGAATTTGCCGTTCGGCGGTACTGCGGTTTTGATCATGATTGGGGTTGGCTTGGATACGGTCAAACAGATCGAGAGCCAGCTCATGCAGCGCAACTATGAAGGGTTTCTCAAGTGAGGGTCGTTTTGCTGGGACCGCCCGGGGCGGGTAAGGGGACACAGGCCCAGAAGCTCTCCGAGAAGCTCGGGATCCCGCACATCTCCACCGGTGAACTGTTCCGCAGCAATATCGGGAACGGGACCAAACTCGGCCTGGAGGCCAAGCGCTATCTGGACGCCGGTGACCTGGTGCCCTCGGACCTGACCAACCAG
The DNA here is from genome assembly GCF_034555895.2 of Mycobacterium europaeum. Taxonomy (NCBI): domain Bacteria; kingdom Bacillati; phylum Actinomycetota; class Actinomycetes; order Mycobacteriales; family Mycobacteriaceae; genus Mycobacterium; species Mycobacterium europaeum. Next base: position 3,826,162 of record NZ_CP157315.1, on the reverse strand, counting down.
CTCGTCGACGACCGACTGAACGATGCCGACGCGGCCAACGGCTTCATCCTGGACGGCTTTCCGCGGTCCACCGAACAGGCCAAGGCGCTGCACGCGATGCTCGAACGCCGGGGCACCGACATCGACGCCGTGCTCGAGTTCCGCGTCTCGCAGGAGGAGCTGTTGCAGCGGCTCAAGTCGCGGGGCCGCGCCGACGACACCGACGACGTCATCTTGAACCGGATGAAGGTCTACCGCGACGAGACCGCGCCCCTGCTGGAGTACTACCGCGACGAACTCAAGACGGTCGACGCCCTCGGCACGATGGACGAAGTGTTCGCCCGTGCCCTGCAAGCGCTGGGCAAGTAACCGTGAACCCGCTGGCGCGGCTGCGGAGTCGCAAAGTCGTGCCGCAGCGCACCGCCGGTGAACTCGACGCGATGGCGGCGGCGGGGGCGGTGGTCGCGGCCGCGCTGCAGGCGGTTCGGGCGGCCGCGGTTGCCGGAGTGTCCACCCTGGGACTCGACCACATCGCCGAGTCGGTGATCCGGGAGGCCGGCGCGGTGCCGTCGTTCCTCGGCTACCACGGCTACCCGGCGTCGATCTGCGCGTCGGTCAACGAGCGGGTGGTGCACGGGATCCCGTCGGCCGCGGAGATCCTGGCGCCCGGCGACCTGGTCTCCATCGACTGCGGAGCGGTGCTGGACGGCTGGCACGGCGACGCCGCGATCACGTTCGGCGTCGGCGCCCTCGACGCCGCCGACCAGGCGCTTTGCGACGCGACCCGGGAATCGCTGGAAGCCGGTATCGCGGCGATGGTTCCCGGCAACCGGCTGACCGACGTCTCGCACGCCATCGAAACGGGCACGCGAGCGGCGCGGGAGCGGCACGGCCAGGTGTTCGGGATCGTGGAGGGCTACGGGGGGCACGGCATCGGCCGGCAGATGCACATGGATCCGTTCCTGCCCAACGAGGGCTCGCCCGGCCGGGGCCCGCTGCTGGCCCCCGGGTCGGTGCTGGCCATCGAACCGATGCTGACCCTCGGGACGGGCAAGACCGTGGTGCTCGATGACGAGTGGACCGTCACCACCTCGGACGGGTCCCGTGCGGCACACTGGGAACACACCGTCGCGGTCACCGACGCCGGGCCGCGCATCCTGACGCTGCCTTAGCTGAACTAAACACGCGTTCGACTCGTTCCAGTAGTCGGAGGTGATCGAGTGGCCCGTGTGGCAGGTGGTTGGAGAGCATCCGGGGCTGCCGAAGCCGCCCTGATGAAGGCGCTGTATGACGAGCACGCGGCGGTCCTGTGGCGTTACGCGCTCCGGTTGACGGGGGACGCGAGCCAGTCCGAGGACGTCGTGCAGGAAACGTTGCTGCGGGCCTGGCAGCATCCGGAGGTCGTCGGGGACACCGAGCGCTCGGCGCGGGCCTGGCTGTTCACCGTCGCCCGCAACATGATCATCGACGACCGGCGCAGCGCGCGGTTCCGCAACGTCGTCGGCTCGACCGACGAGGCGGGTGCGCCCGAACGGTCCACCCCGGATGAGGTGAACGCGGCGCTGGACAAGCTGTTGATCGCCGACGCGATGGCGCAACTGTCCACCGAGCACCGCGCCGTGATCGACCGGTCCTACTACCGCGGCTGGACCACCGCGCAGATCGCCGCCGACCTCGGGATCGCCGAGGGAACCGTGAAGTCGCGACTACACTACGCCGTGCGGGCGTTGCGGCTCACTCTGCAGGAACTTGGGGTCACCCGCTGAGGGCTCCGAATGCTTAAAGGGTGATGAGGGAATGGATGACATGAAGACGCCGCTACGGGGAATCGGCTCACCGGACGATCCCTATGTGATGTGGGATGCCGCATACGTTTTGGGCTCGCTGTCGGCGAGCGACCGACGCGAATTCGAGGCGCACCTGGCGCACTGCCCGGCCTGCCGGGGGGCCGTCGCCGACCTGAGTGGTGTGCCGGCCCTGCTCTCGCAGCTCGGCGGGGACGAGGTGGCCGCGATCCACCAGGCCGGCCCCGCGCCGGCGACGCCGGAGCTGTCGCCGCAGTTGTTGCCGTCGTTGCTGGGCAAGGTGACCTGGCGCCGCCGCCGCACGCGGATCGTGACCTGGGTGGCCTCGTCGGCCGCGGCCGTGGTCCTGGCCGTCGGCGTGTTCGTCGGCGTGCAGGGGCACTCGTCGTCGCCGGCACCGCAGGTGGCCGCGGCCTCGGCGCCGATGGCGCAGGTGGGTACCACCCTGCTGGCCTCGACGGTGCAGTTGTCCAGCGAGCACTGGGGAACATCCATCAACCTGCGCTGCGTGTGCCTGGCGCCGCTCAACGCCCACCACGACACGCTGGCCATGGTGGTGGTGGATCGGGACGGCACCCAGACCCGGCTGGCGACCTGGGTGGCCGAACCCGGCCGCACCGCGACGCCCGCGGGCAGCATCTCGACGCCGGTCGACCAGATCGCCGCCGTGCAGGTGGTGGCCGCCGACAGCGGCCAGGTTCTGTTGCAGCGCTCGCTGTAGGGGCGGTTCACCGACCGACAGAGAGTGCGGTATGAAGGGGCGTGGCTGCCTCACGACCGCGCAAGCGCGACCCGATCGCCGCGGCGCGCGACAACTGGGAGCGCTCCGGTTGGGCCGACGTGGCGCCGGGCATGGTGGCGGTGACGTCGGTGATGCGCGCGCATCAGATCCTGCTGGCCCGCGTCGAGACGGCGTTGCGCCCCTACGACCTGAGCTTCTCCCGGTACGAGTTGCTGCGGCTGCTGGCGTTCAGCCGGACCGGCGCGCTGCCGATCACCAAGGCATCCGACCGGCTGCAGGTCCACGTCACGAGCGTGACCCACGCGATCCGCCGGCTGGAGGCCGACGGACTGGTGCGGCGCGTACCCCACCCCACCGATGGCCGCACCACGCTGGTGGAGATCACCGAGCTGGGCCGCTCGACGGTCGAGGACGCGACGGTCACGCTCAACGAGCAGGTCTTCGCCGATATCGGGATGTCCGAAACCGAAGCGCAGGAACTGGTTTCATCGATCGAGACGCTGCGCCGCAACGCGGGCGACTTCTGACGCCGGCGCGAGGAAGGACCGTCGTTCGCCGAACGTGCACTGAGGGCGATTTTCCCGGCGATATTTCGCCGTGAGTGCACGCTCGGCGCGCTGCTACCGCATTCAGCTCTCCCGCAGCATCTGGATCACCGCGCTGAAGTCCTTGTCGCCGTGGTCGGCCGCGAACTTGGCGTAGATCTCGGCGGCGTGAGTGCCCAGCGGCGCGGCCGACCCGGTGGAGGCCACCGCGTCCATGGCCAGGCCCAGGTCCTTGTTCATCAGCGCGGTCGCGAAGCCGGGCTTGAAGTCGTTGTTGGCCGGCGAGGTCGGCACCGGGCCGGGCACCGGGCAGTTGGTGTGTACGGCCCAGCAGTTGCCGGTTGCGCCGGTGATGACGTCGAAGAGGGACTGCGCCGACAGCCCGAGCTTCTCGGCCAGGACGAACGCCTCGCCGATGGCGATCTGCTGCACCGCCAGCACCATGTTGTTGCACACCTTGGCGGCCTGCCCGGCCCCCGGGCCGCCGCAGTGAACGACCTTGCCCGCCATGGGTTCCAGCACCGGCCGGGCGCGCTCCACGGCGGCCTCGTCACCACCCACCATGAACGCCAGCGTGCCCGCGACGGCGCCCTTCACGCCACCGGAAACCGGAGCGTCCAGCTGCGGAACGCCGTGCGATTGGGCGAGCGCGTGCACCTCGCGGGCGTCGTCGACCGAGATCGTCGAGCTGTCGATGAAGAGCGCACCGGCTTTGGCGGCGGGCAGCACATCGGTGTAGCAGCGCTTCACCAGGTCGCCGTTGGGCAGCATGGTGATCACTACCTCGGCCCCCGCCACCGCGTCGGCCGCGCTGTCGAACGTCGTGACCCCGTTGCCGGCCGCGGCGGCCGCCGCCGCGGGCACCGGGTCGAACCCGCGCACCGGGTGACCCGCGGCCACCAGGTTCGCCGACATCGGCCCGCCCATGTGGCCCAGGCCAAGAAAAGCGATGCTCGTCATGGTCGCCTTTCTACGCGCCCGCACGCACCCGCGCGGCCTCGGCCCTGCCGATGACCACGCGCATGATTTCGTTGGTGCCCTCCAGGATTCGGTGCACCCGCAGATCGCGGACGATCTTTTCGAGGCCGTACTCGCGCAGGTAGCCATAACCGCCGTGCAGCTGCAAAGCCTTGTCGGCCACCTCGAAGCAGGTGTCGGTGACGTAGCGCTTGGCCATCGCGCACAGCTCGACCTTGTCTGGGTCGTCGTTGTCCAACGCATCGGCGGCCCGCCACAACATCATTCGCGAGGTTTCCAGCCCGGTGGCCATGTCGGCCAGGGTGAACCGGATGGTGGGCTCGTCGAGCAGGGCCTTCCCGAACGCCTCGCGATCCCGTACGTAGGCGGCCGCCTTGTCGAAGGCGGACTGCGCGCCGCCGAGCGAGCACGCCGCGATGTTGAGCCGGCCGCCGTTGAGGCCGTTCATCGCGATGCCGAAGCCGGCGCCCTCGCCGTCGGCGCCGCCCAGCATCGCGTCGGCGGGCACGCGGACGCCATCGAAGATCACCTGCGCGGTGGGCTGGGCGTGCCAGCCCATCTTCTCTTCCAGCGCCCCGAAACTGAGCCCCGCAGTACCCTTTTCGACGACGAATGCCGAGATGCCGCGCGGACCGTCCCCGCCGGTCCTGGCCATCACCACGTAGACGTCCGAGGCGCCCGCGCCGGAGATGAACTGCTTGACGCCGCTGAGCACGTAGTCGCCGCCCTCCCGGACGGCGCGGGTGCTCAACGCGCTGGCGTCCGACCCGGCGCCCGGCTCGGTGAGGCAGTAGCTCGCGATGACGTCCATCGCCGCCAGCCGCGGCACCCAGGCCTTGCGCTGTTCGGCGGTGCCGAACGTGTCGATCATCCACGCGCACATGTTGTGGATGGACAGGAACGCGGCCGTGGTCGGGTCGGCGATCGCCAGCTGCTCGAAGATGCGGACCCCGTCGAGCCGGCGCAGTCCGCTGCCGCCGACGTCCTCGCGGCAGTAGATCGCCGCCATGCCGAGCTCGGCGGACTCGCGCAGCACGTCGGTCGCGAAGTGCTGCGTCGCGTCCCATTCCAGGGCGTGCGGGGCGAGGCGTTTGGCCGCGAACGCTGCCGCCGTCTCGGTGATGACCCGCTCGTCGTCGTTCAAGGTGAACATATTGGCTAATCCATTGTGGGAATCACGAATTCGGCGCCGTCCTTGATGCCGGACGGCCACCGCGACGTGACGGTCTTGGTCTTGGTGTAGAAGATGATCGACGAGGGGCCGTGCTGGTTGAGGTCCCCGAACCCGGAGCGCTTCCAGCCGCCGAATGTGTGATAGGCCACCGGCACCGGGATCGGCACGTTGACGCCGACCATGCCCACCTGCACGCGGGACACGAAGTCGCGGGCGGCGTCGCCGTCGCGGGTGAAGATTGCCACGCCGTTGCCGTACTCGTGTTCCGAGGGCAGCCGCAGCGCCTCTTCGTAGTCGTGGGCGCGCACGATGCACAGCACCGGACCGAAGATCTCGTCGGTGTAGATCGACATGTCGGGGGTGACGTGGTCGAACAACGTCGGGCCGATGAAGAAGCCGCCCTCGAGGTTGGCGTCACCGAAGGTCAGGTCGTCACTGGCGCGTTCGCGGCCGTCGATCACCAATTCGGCGCCCGCCTCGACGCCCTGGCCGATGTAATTGCGTACCCGCGCCAGGGCCGCCTCGGTGACCAGCGGGCCGTAGTCGGCCTTGGGGTCCAGGCTGTGCCCGACCCGCAGGTTGTTGATCCGGTCAATGAGCCTGGCGCGCAGCCGGTTTGCCGTCTGTTCGCCGACCGGCACCGCGACGCTGATCGCCATGCAGCGCTCGCCGGCGCTGCCGTACCCGGCGCCGATCAGCGCGTCGACGGCCTGGTCGAGGTCCGCGTCGGGCATCACGATCATGTGGTTCTTGGCGCCGCCGAAGCACTGGGACCGCTTGCCGGTCGCGGCGGCAGTCGAGTAGATGTAGTGGGCGATGTCGGAGCTGCCGACGAAGCCCACGGCCTGGATGTCGGGGTGGTGCAGGATGGCATCGACGGCCTCCTTGTCGCCGTGCACGACCTGGAACACGCCGGGCGGCAGACCGGCCTCCAAGAAGAGTTCGGCCAACCGCACCGGGACGGAGGGGTCGCGCTCACTCGGCTTGAGCACGAACGCGTTCCCGCACGCGAGGGCTGGCCCGGCCTTCCACAGCGGGATCATGGCCGGGAAGTTGAACGGCGTGATGCCGGCGACCACGCCCAGCGGCTGGCGCAGCGAGTAGACGTCGATCCCGGGGCCGGCGCCCTCGGTGTAGTCGCCCTTGAGCAGGTGCGGGATGCCGATGGCGAACTCGATCACCTCGATGCCGCGTTGGACGTCGCCGCGCGAGTCGGCGACCGTCTTGCCGTGCTCGAGGGACAGCATCTCGGCCAGCTCGTCCATGTGGTCGTTGACCAGCCCGATGAACCGCATCATCACCCGGGCGCGGCGCTGCGGATTCCAAACCGCCCAACCTTTCTGGGCCTCGACGGCCGAGGCCACCGCGGCGTCGATCTCGGCCTTGCCCGCCATCGGCACCTGGGCCTGCACCTCACCGGTGCTGGGGTTGTAGACGTCGGCGGTGCGGGTGGACCGGCCGGCGGTGCGCTTCCCGTCGATGAAGTGCGGGATCTGTGTGGTCATGGTGTCCTCGGGTTCGTACGCGCGTGAGAGGCGGATACTTGGATATCCTAGTAACCGCCGCCGGGAGCCGCAAGGACGCCAGGGCTCACGCCGGATAGTTGCCCGCCCCGAGGTCGGCCAGCAGGCTCGGCTGGGTGGGTTGCCAGCCGAATTTCTCCCGGGTCAGCTCGCTCGACGCCGGCTGGTCCATCGCGAAGACCGAGCCGAGGAACCCGAAATGGTCGGCCGGGACCGCTTTGGTGGGCACGCCCAGTTCGCGCCCGATGGCTTCGGCGAGCGCGCGCATCGGATCCCCCTCATCGGCGACCGCGTGCGCCACGGTGCCGGGAGCGCCCTCTTCGAGAACCAAACGAAACAGGTGCGCGGCGTCAAGAACGTGCACGGCCGGCCAGCGCTGGCTGCCGTCGCCGACATACCCCGACACCTCGCTGCGGCGAGCGGCCTCGATGAGCAGGGACGCGAACCCGCACGGGCCGCCCGCCCGGTGCACGGACCGGGGGAGGCGGACCACTGCCGACCGGACTCCCTTGGCGGCCAGTTCCAGCGCGGCCGCGGCGTTTCGGCCGCGGCCGCCGATGGGTCCCTCGGTCGGCGCTGCGTCCCGTTCGGTGGCGGCGCGGCCGGGGATCACGGGCGTGCCCGAGGCCATGACGAACGGCTTGCCGCTGCCCTCGAGAGCGGTGCCGAAGGCCTCGACGGCGCCGGCTTCCTGGGCGACCGCCTTGCCGAAATCGTCAAAATGCAGGAAGGCGAGGTGAATGACCCCATCGGACTCCGCGGCACCCTTGCGCAGGCTCTCTGGATCATCGAGATCGCCGCGCAACACCTCGGCGCCCAGGGACCGGGCGGCCCGTTCCGCCGCGTCGGAACGGGCCAGCGCGAAAACCTCGTGGCCCGCGCCGATGAGCTCGGGGACGACGGCGGAGCCGATGCCGCCGGTGGCGCCCGTGACGAAAACCCGCATGAGCAACTCCTTCGGGTGATGGGACATTTGTCTCATCACCCTACCAAAGTGATGAGACAAATGTCCCATCGCTTACGATGTCGGGATGCCGCGATGGGAACCTGATGCACGTGCACGGCTGGTCGCCGCCGCGCTGCAGCTGTTTTCCGAGCAGGGCTACGACCGGACCACGGTTGCCGAGATCGCCGATCACGCCGGGCTGACCAAGAGCACCTTTTTCCGGTACTTCCCCGACAAGCGGGAAGTGCTGGCGGCCGGTCAGGAGACCCTGGCGCGACTGCTGACCGACGGGATCGCCTCTGCGCCCGCGGATGCGAGCCCGCTCGCCGCGATCGCGGCCGGGCTCGTGCGGGCGGCCGGGCCGATGGCACCGTTCAATCGCGAGCTCGCTCCCCGAGTGCAGGCCGTCATCGCCACCAGCACCGAGTTGCAGGAGCGCGACGCCCTCAAACAGGTCGGCCTCGCCGCGGCCATGGCGGACGCGTTGCGGGCGCGGGGGGTGGCCGACCGGGCGGCGACTCTGGCGGCCGAGATGGGAGTGCTCGCCTTCAAGGAGGCATTCGCCGCGTGGCTTGCCGCGGATGACGACCAAGACCTGGGCGAACTGGCTCGTAAAGCGCTGGATGACCTCCGCGCCGCGGCCGCCGACATCGGCTGAGCGCGCTAGCCTTCAGGCGTATGCACACCATCGAGGCCGACTACCTGGTGGTCGGCGCGGGTGCCATGGGGATGGCGTTCGTCGACACGCTGGTGTCCGAGACGGACGCACGCGTGGTGCTGGTCGACCGCAACCACCAGCCGGGCGGGCACTGGACCATGGCCTACCCGTTCGTGCGGCTGCACCAGCCCTCGGCGTTCTACGGCGTCAACTCGCTGAGGTTGGGCGGCGACTCGATCGACCGTATCGGCTGGAACCAAGGGCTTTACGAGTTGGCCACCGCGGCCGAGGTCTGCGCGTACTACGACCACGTGCTGCGCAGGCAGCTGTTGGCGAGCGGACGCGTCACGTACTTCCCGATGAGCGAATACCGCGGCCAGGAGGGCGGTGAAGGCCACTTCACCACGCTGGCCGGCGTGGACTACACCGTCGCCGCGGCGCGCCGCATCGTCGACGCCACCTACATGCGCGTCACGGTGCCGGCCATGCGCCCGCCGCCCTACCCGGTCGCGCCCGGGGTCACCTGCGTGCCGCCCAACGACCTGACGAAACTCGGCGCGCACGAGCGTTACGTGATCGTCGGGGCGGGCAAGACCGGCATCGACACCTGCCTGTGGCTGCTCGGCCAGGGCATCGCGCCCGAACGGCTGACCTGGATCATGCCGCGCGACTCCTGGCTGCTGGACCGCGCGAGGATGCAGCCCGGGTCGTTGTTCGCCGACCAGATCAAAACCAGCTTCATCGCGCAGCTTCGCGCCATCAACGACGCCATGTCCGTCGAGGACCTGTTCGCGCGGCTCGAGGAGTCCGGCGGTCTGCTGCGGATAGACCCGGCGGTCCGTCCGACCATGTATCGCTGCGCGACCGTCACCCGCCTGGAACTCGAGCAGCTGCGACGCATCGCCGACGTGGTGCGGCTGGGCCACCTGCTGCGCGTCGAGGCGGACCGGATGGTCCTCGACGACGGCGCGGTGGCGAGTGACCCCGACGCCCTGTACATTGACTGCACCGCCGACGGCGCCGAAAAGCGTCCGGCGACATCTATTTTCGATGACGGCCGGATCACGCTGCAAAGCGTGCGCGGATGCCAGCAGATCTTCAGCGCCGCGCTGATCGCCCACGTCGAATCCGCGTACCACGACGACCCGGCGAGGAACGAGCTGTGCGTGCCGTTGCCGCACCCCGACACGGACCTGGACTGGCTGCGGGTGGCGCTGGCCGACTACAGCAATCAACTGCGCTGGCTCGCCGACCCCGAGCTCACCGCATGGATGTCCGCCGCGCGCCTGGACCTGTTCGGTCACCTGATCGGCCATCTGCTGCCGCCGGCGTCGGCGAAGCCCCGGGTGCGCGAGCGGATGCTGGGCATCGCCAAGTCGGTGTTCTCGGCCACCGCCACCAAACTCGACCAGCTGCTCAGTGAACAAACCTCGCTCGCCGCGCCGTGATACCCGGTGTAACCCGACTCGATATTCATCGGGTGGAGGAGGCACGTGGCGGCACGAAACGAGTTTGTCGAACGACCCCTGCGGGCGGTGCCCGACAGCGGCTTTGACGATGGCTACCCCGACTGGGAGGCCGTATATCAGGACAACGCATCCTGGGTTTACCGCACGCTGTTCGCCCGGGTGGGCAACCGGGCCGACGCCGAGGACCTCACCGCGGAGGTCTTCATGGCCGCGCTGCGGCCGCTGCGGCTGACCGCGAGCGTCGCCGAGGTGCGCGCCTACCTGCGGGTCACCGCGCGCACGGTGCTGGCCGCGCACTGGCGGCAGACGCTGGGCCGGGAGATAACCTCGATCGACGACGTCGAACAGCCACCGGAGAGCGAGGAAGCGATCAGCACCGCGCCCCAGCGTGTCGCCCGGGTGCTCGACAACCTGCCGGACCGCTACCGGCGGATCCTGGAATTGCGTTTCCTGCAAGGACGTTCGATCAAGGACTCGGCCGCGGAGCTCGGGGTCAGCGTCGCCAACGCCAAGGTGCTCCAGCATCGGGCGCTGCGGCTTGCGGCGCAGGTCAACGAGGGAGGCCCAGCATGAACGCGCGAGGGTTGCGCCGATACGTCGACGACCTGGTGCGGGGCCGGCGGCCGAAGCCGTTCGCCCCCGACGCCTTCGAGGCCGCACAGCTGCGCACGGCGATCGAACTGCGCGCCGCCGGGCGCAGGGACCAGGCCCCGAGGCAGGCATTCCTCGACCACCTGCACCGTCGGCTCGGCGAGCAGATGTCCGGCGCGCGACCGCAACCCGTGCGCACGCACAACAGCACCCGCCGCCAGGTCATCGTCGGTACGTCGGCCGCCGCGGCTGCCGCGGTCACGGCGGTGTCGATCGACCGAGCGGTGATCACCGGTCAATCCGGCGGCGTCCCCGCCGCCGACAACGCGCCGCTGAAGCCCAACGCCGGAAGCTGGCAGCGGGTGGCGGCCAGCTCGGATGTGCCGGACGGCGTCATGCATCCCTTCGACCTCGGTTCCGTCACCGGCTTTGTCCGCCGCGTCGACGGCAAGCCCCAGGCCATCTCCGGGGTGTGCACGCACCAAGGGTGCCGGCTCTGGTTCGACGCGCCCGACGACACTCTGCGCTGCCCGTGCCACTCGACCTCCTTCTCACCCGGCGGCCAGGTGCTCACCCATCAACTGCCGATCGCGCCGAAGCCGTTGCCCGCGTTGCTGGTTCGTGAGGTCGACGGCGTCATCGAGGTGTTCGCACCCGCCGGCCCCCACCAGCCTGCCTGAGCGGTGTAACGCGCCGCCCTATTCCAGGGCATGAACTATGGAAAACCTTCGGCGGCCGCGCTGGCCGCCGCCGTCCTGCTGGCGGGCTGCTCGGCTTCCCGGCCCGCCGCGGGCTCCGGCACCAGCATGTCCCTGGGCTCCACGTCCGTCACCGCGCCGGCGGCGCCGGTGAGCGGCGACCGGGTCAACATCGACGGCTTCGCATTCGCGCCGGCCACGCTGACGGTCGCGGTCGGCACCACCGTCACGTGGACCAACCGCGACGAAGAACCGCACACGGTGGCCGCAAGCGACGGTTCGTTCCACTCACCCGGGATGGGCACCGGGGCCACGTTCACCCACACCTTCACCGCCCCCGGGGCTTTCGACTACGTCTGCTCGATCCACCCGATGATGCGCGGGACCGTGGTGGTGACGCAATGAACCCCAACATGAGTCGCCGCCAGCTGATGCGGCACACGGCGTGGTTCGGCGCAGCGGTCAGCTTCGCCGTGGTCGGCGGCGAGGTGATCTCACATGTCGCCGGCGCGGGGGCGACCGGGCAACACGCGCAGGCCCGACCCACGCTGCGGTTCGCGCAGATCAGCGACAGCCACATCGGCTTCACCGGCGCGCCCAACCCCGACGTCTCCGCCACGTTCGGCCACGCGATCGGCCGGGTCAACAACCTCGGCTACACCCCGGATTTCGTCGTCCACACCGGCGACCTCACGCACCTGTCCAGCCCCGATCAGTTCGACCAGGTGAAACAGATGATGAGCGCCCTGAAGACGCCGCACGTGTTCACCGTGCCCGGTGAGCACGACTCGGTCGACGACGCGGGGCAGAAATACCGGAACGCCTTCGGCGCGGGATCCGTTGGCGACGGTTGGTACAGCTTCGACATCGCCGGCGTGCACGTGATCGCACTGGTGAACACGTTGAACCTGCGCAAGCTCGGCCACCTGGGCACCGACCAACTCAACTTCGTCGAGAAAGATGTCGCGCGGCTGTCGAGCGACACCCCCATCATCGTGTTCAGCCACATCCCGTTGTTCGCGATGTACCCCGACTGGGGCTGGGGCACCGACGACGCGGGCCGGGCGCTGTCCTACCTGCGCCGGTTCTCCTCGGTCACCTGCCTCAACGGGCATGTGCACCAACTGTTTTCCAAGACGGAGGGAAAGGTGACGTTCTACAGCGGGACGGCGACCGCGTACCCGCTGCCGCGACCCGGCGACGGGCCGGCGCCCAAGCCGGTCACCCTGCCGGCCGGCAGGCTCCGCGACGCGCTAGGTATACGCGAGGTGAGTTACACCCGGGGCGAGACCGCCCTGGCATTGAAAGAGCAGGCGCTGCAATGACTCTGTTGATCCGCCTCGGCCTGCCCGCGTCGCTGGCGGTCAGCGCCGCCGGCCACGCCTACCTGTACGTCCACGGCTACCGGCACATCCCCGACATCGGTACCGCGTTCCTGGTGCAGGCCAGCGTTTCGTTCGCGATAGCTGTGCTGATCCTTGCCGGCGGTCCCGGATGGCTGCGTTGGGCCGGCGCGGCCGTGGCGGCCGGCTCCCTGGTGGCGTTCCTTCTGTCCAGAACCGTTGGCCTGGATGGTTTTTCGGAGCGGGGCTGGGATCCGGCGCCGCACGCGGCGATCAGTGTGGGTGCCGAAGTGCTGACGGTGCTGTTGTGGGCGGGGGAGTCGGCGGCTAGGCGGGCTCGGGGAGTTCGTCGATCGGCTTTTCAGCGATGAGGTCCGTCGCAGCGACGGCTTCCTCTTCGGCCGCCCACTTCCGCAACAGCCGAGACTTCAGCGACATGGCGGGCTTCTCGACCAGGAACCAGCTCAACGCGGCCAACGGCAGCGTGGCGATCGTCGCAACGATCGCGTGCGCGACCGCATTCGGCTTGCCGGGCCAACAGATCACCAGCAACTGCTGAATCGGGAAGGCGTAGATGTACACGCCATAGGACAGGTCCGTGCGTAGCCTCAGGCGTTTGGTCCGCAGCAGCGCACCGGAGGCGATGACGGCGTACGCGAGCGGAATCCCGCCCAGCAGCCGGTAATGCGGAAGCAGGGTGCCGCCTAACGCGACCACGACTGCGCTCACGGCGACGAGCCACCAGCGGGCGGGGATCTTGTCGCGCCACTGGTAGAGCAACGCCCCCGCCGCGAACATGACGGCGAAGCGCGAGGCCACCGAAGCGAACTGGCCTGCCCACGGCTGGCCCAAAGCGATGGGCGGCGATAACACCTCGCCGACAACCGCCACCGCCAATATCACGGGAGAGACCCACCGGCGGTGGGCAAGCCGGGCCATGCCGATAGCGGCGACCACGGCATAACACGCCAGCTCGAAAGCCAATGTCCACAGCGAACTGTTCCAGCTCCCCGGATAGGGGATCCCCCGGGGCGTCCCGCCGACATCGGCCTTGAGCAGGACCACCGCGCTGTTCATGGCGACGTACTCGAACGGCGCAGTGGACAGGAGCAGCTTGAGCGCGGCGCCGCCCTGCATCGCCACGCCGATCGGCGCGATGACGAACGCGGTGACGACCAGGCAGACGTAGTAGCCGGGAAGGATACGCAGGGCTCGGGCCGCGGAATAATCCCGCAGGTGCGGGTGCCGAAGCCAGCTCGCGGTGATGAGGAAGCCCGAGACGGCGAAGAAGCCGTCGACCCCGCCGTCGGCGATGTAATGCGCGCCCGGCCATTCGTGGCCCGTGAGGATGAACGAGTGACCGACGATGACCGAGGTCGCCAACGTCAGCCGCCAGGCGTTGAGCGCATTCTGCCGGGGGTCGAAGGCCTGTCCGAGGTTCATGTCTCAACCGCCATCGATGCGGGAGCGCGATCACCTTCATTCGAAGGTGCGGTCCATCTCTGTTTGAGTCGGCGCTTGAGGGACAGCGAGGGCTTCTCGATCACGAACCAGCTCAGCGCGGCCAGCGGCAGCGTGCCCAGGGCGCTGAAGACGAAGAACAGGAACGGATTCAGGCCCGCGAGGCCCCAGACGGCAAGCATCTGCTGAGTGGGGAACGCGTAGATGTACAGGCCGTAGGACAGGTCCGTGCGCAACCGCAGCCGCTTGTGGCGCAGCAGGGCACCCGACACGATGACGGCATAGGCGAGCGGAAGGGCCGCGACGATCCGGTAATCCGGCAGCAGCCCGGCCGCGAACACGATCACGACGCTCAGCCCGACCAACGACCACCGGGCCGGAATAACGTCGCGCCATTGATACAGCAGCGAGCCGGCCGCGAACATGATGGCCGATCGGGCGGCGAGCTGCGGCGCGGTCCAAACGCCCGGGAAGGTCAACGGCGGCAGCTGCGTGGCCGCGACCACCCCCAGCGCCAATATTGCCGCGGGCACCCATCGGCGGTTGGCCAGCCCGGCCAGGCCGATGCCGGCGACGGCCACGTAGCACAGCACTTCCCAGATGAGCGACCACATCGAGGCGTTCCAGACGCCGGAATGCGGGATCCCGCGCGGTGTTCCGCCGACGTCGTGATGGAGGTAGGCCACGCCGATGTTCTTCAGGACGTACTCGAGGGGCGCCGTGGAGCGCAGGAGCTGCCACGCCGAGCCGCGCTGGATGAGCACGCTGAGGGGTGCGAAGACGAACGCCGTCACCAGCAGGCAGACGTAGTAGCCGGGCAGGATGCGCAGGGCCCGCGCGGCGAGATAGTCACGCACGCGCGGGTCGGTCAACCAACTCCTGGTGATGAGGAAGCCCGAGATGGCGAAGAAACCGTCGACTCCCGCCGAGAAGAAGACCTGAAGGATCGGCGCGGGTGGTATGCGGCCGGTCGCGGGCCAGCAGTGCCAGAGCATCACCTCGGCCGCCAAGGCCAAACGCAGCGCGTTGAGCGCGTTCCTGCGCGGATCGAACACTTGCCCGAGGGTCATTGGCCTCCGCCCACGTCGCCCCCGCAGCCGTCCGCGGCATACTATGTCACGCCGCCGGGCGCGTTGGGAATTTTGACGTTTTGACCCTACTGGCCCGGGCCTAGGCGGCGCCCGGGGCCTGGCCAGCGGGCCGGTCGGCGACGAGTTCGTCGGGTTGTTCGCCGCCGGGGCCCGCGGGCGCGGGTACGCCCCACTTCTGCTTGAGCCGGCGTTTCAGGGACATCGCGGGCTTTTCGATGACGAACCAACTCGCCGCGGCCAGCGGCAGCGTGGCCAGGGCGCTGGCACCGAAGAACACGAACGGAGTCAAAGTCGCGAGCCCGCAGACGGCCAGCATTTGCTGAGTGGGATACGCGTAGATGTACACGCCGTAGGACAGGTCCGTGCGCAACCGCAGCCGCTTGTGGTGCAGCAGGGCACCCGTCACGATGACGACGTACGCCAGCGGGAGTGCGGCGACGACGCGGTAATCGGGCAATAATCCGGCCGCCGCGACGATGACCGCGCACACCGCCACCAGCGACCAGCGGGCGGGAATGACGTCGCGCCACTGATACATCACCGCTCCGGCGGCGAACATGATGGCCGATCGCGCCGCGAGTTGGGGGATGGTCCACGTACCGGGGAAGGTCAGCGGCGGAAACGACAGCGCCGCACACACGGCCACCACCAGCAGCACGGGAGAAACCCACCGGCGGTTGGCGAGCCCGACGACGCCGATGAGGACAACGGCGAGGTAGCACAGCAATTCCCAGATGAGGGACCACAGCGAAGCGTTCCACGTGGGTCCGCCGGGCAGGTCACGCAATGTGCCGGCGATGTCCGGCTTCAGGTAGGCCACCGCGCTGTTCTTCAGGACGTACTCGATCGGCGCGATGGAGCCCAGCAGCTTGAGCGCCGACCCGCCCTGGATCAGCACACTGATGGGCGCGAAGACGAACGCCGTCGCCAGCAGGCAGACGTAGTAGCCGGGCAGGATGCGCAGGGCCCGCGCGGTGAGATAGTCACGCACGCGCGGGTCGGTGAGCCAGCTCCTGGTGATGAGGAAGCCCGAGATCGCGAAGAAGCCGTCGACACCCACGGAAAAGAACAGCTGATTGATCGCTGCGGGCGGCTGGCGTCCCGTGATGGCCCACGAGTGGAAGAGCATCACCTCGGACGCGAGGGCTAACCGCAGCGCGTTCAGGGCATTACTGCGCGGATCGAATACCTGTCCGAGCTTCATCCGTCTCCGACCGTCGTCCCCATCGAACTGTCCGCGTCATCGTATCGGCCCGCGGTCGTCGGTGTGATCGGTTGGCCGTCGCCGGCTAGGCGGTGCCCGGCAATTCCGGGGGAAGCGCGGATTCGGCGGCCTCGTGGGTCGGTCGCACCATCGCCGGTTGTCCCTGGCTTTGGTCTTGGAACTGGTCCTGTGGGGCGGGCAGGTTTTTCCTGAACCGGGATTTGAGGCGGCGCGCCGGCTTCTCGATCAAGAACCAACTCGCCGCGGCCAGCGGCACCGTGGCGGCGGCCGTGACGCCGGTCAGCAGCAGCGGGTTCAGCGTGACGAGCCCGCAGACCAGTAGCAGTTGCTGGGTCGGGTACGCGTAGATGTACATGCCGTAGGACAGGTCCGTCCGCAGCCGCAGGTGCTTGTTGCGGATCAGGGCGCCCGAGACGACCACGGCGTAGGCCAGGGGAAGGGCGCCGACCACCCGGTAGTCGGGCAGGAAGCCGGACGCGAGGACGATCACCACGCTCACCGCCACCAGCGACCAGCGGGCGGGGATCACCTCGCGCCATTGATAAAGGAGCGCGCCCGCCGCGAACATGATGGCGGTCCGGCAGGCCAGGAAAAACAGGGCGGTGCGGACGTCGCCCTCGTGTTGCGTCATTACGTCGGGGAATTTCAGACCCGGCAGCGTCATCGCCCCGGCCGTCGCCAGCAATAAGAACACCGGGGAAACCCACCGGCGGTTGGCGAGCCCGACGACACCGATGACGGCCACGATGAGATAGCACATCACTTCCCAGATCAGCGACCACAGGGAAGCGTTCCAGACGCCCGCGCTGGGAATCCCCGTGGGTGTGCCGCCGACATCGAATTTGATCAGCGCCACCGCGCTGTTCATCAAAACGAACTCCAGTGGCGCACCCGAGGCGACGAGCTTGCCGGGCGAGCCGCCCTGGATCGCCACGCTGAGCGGTGCGAAGACGAACGCGGTCACCAGCAGGCAGACGTAGAACCCGGGCAGAATGCGCAGCGCGCGGGCGGCGAGATACTCACGCAGGCGCGGGTTGCCGAGCCAACTCGCGGTGATCAGGAATCCCGAGATGGCGAAAAACCCGTCCACCCCTCCGCATAGGAGAAGCTGCAGAACAGCCCGAATGTTGGGAAGGTGGCCCCTGATCGGGAAGGTGTGCCAAAAGATCACCTCGCCCGCCAGTGCCAGCCGCCAGGCGTTCAGTGCATTGTTGCGCGGATCGAAGACCTGCCCGAGTTTCATCCGCCTCCCCCGTAGTCCGCACAGGGCCTATCGGCGTATCGTATCGCGACCATGCACCAAAATGAGCTGGTTCACGGTACCTGAGGTATCGCGCAATGACAAATACGTGCTGGACCCTCACCGGCGAATGGAGCCGGTTGACTGTTGAATACATTTTTGTCCGCGATTAGGCGCCAAGTGCGTTGTGGGATAACGGCCGTCGCGTTCGGCGGAATTGTCCGACCGGGCGCTTATCGGTTGCGCAATTCCGCGATGAAGTGCTGCGTCTCCTCCCAGCTGGGCAAAAGCCCAGCGGCGCGCACTTCTTCGAGGCTGGGGGCCGCGGCGTCGCGGTCGGAGAGACTGGGGGCCGCGCCGTTCACCAGCGGCCAGTCCACCCCGATCGCCGGATCGGTCGCGCAAATGGTGTGCTCGCGCTGCGGGCTGTATTCGGCCGAGCACAGATACATCACCGTCGAATCGTCCTGCAGGGCAAGGAAGCCGTGCCCCAGGCCTTCGGACAGGTAAATCGTCCTGCGGTCCTTGTCGTCGAGCAGCACCGAATCCCACTGGCCGAACGTCGGCGAACCCTCGCGGATGTCCACCACGACGTCGAACACCGAGCCGCGCACGCACGTCACATATTTGGCCTGGCTCGGCGGCAGCTGAGCGAAATGCAAGCCGCGCAACACGCCGGCCGACGAAACCGAACAGTTTGCCTGCCGAACATCCAGGCGGTGACCTGCGAACTCGGTGAACCCGTGGTCGGTAAGCCATTCGAAGAACAGGCCACGGGAATCGCCGTGAATGGTGGGGGTGATCTCCCATGCGCCGGGGATGGCGAGTTCGCGAACCTTCATCTCACTGACCACGCTCTTCGTAACGGGCTTCCGCGGCGTCCTTCAAAGGGCGCCACCATGATTCGTTGGCACGATACCAGTCGATGGTGGCGCTCAAGCCCTCCTCGAAATCGGTATGCTTTGGCGCCCAACACAGTTCGTCGTACAACAGCGACGGGTCGATGGCGTAGCGCAGGTCGTGACCGACCCGGTCGGTCACGTGGTCGAAGTCGTCGGGGTCGCGGCCCATCATCGTCAGCACGGTGCGCAGCACGCTGAGGTTGTCGCGCTCGCCCTCGGAACTGATCAGGTACGTGCGGCCGATCTCGCCCTTTTCCAGGATCCGGCGCACAGCGCTGTTGTGGTCGTCGACATGGATCCAGTCGCGGACGTTGGCGCCGCTGCCGTAGAGCTTGCACCGCCGGCCGGTGAGCACGTTGGTGATCTGGCGCGGAATGAACTTCTCGACGTGCTGGTAGGGCCCGTAATTGTTGGAGCAGTTCGAAATCGTCGCGCGCACGCCGTAGGACCGCACCCAGGCCCGGACCAGCATGTCGGCGGCGGCTTTGGTCGCCGAGTAGGGGCTCGACGGGTTGTACGGCGTCGACTCGGTGAACCGGTGGGGGTCGTCGAGCTCCAGGTCGCCGTAGACCTCGTCGGTCGAAATGTGGTGCAGCCGCACACCGTGGCGCCGCACCGCCTCCAGGATGGTGAACGTCCCGACCACGTTGGTGTGCAGGAACGGCCCCGGGTCGTCCAACGCGTTGTCCACGTGGCTTTCGGCGGCGAAGTGCACCACCGCGTCGGACTCGGCGACCAGCCGCGAAACCAGCTCGGCGTCGCAGATGTCGCCCACCACCAGCCGGATGGCGTCCTCGACGTCGGCCAGCGACTCCCGCCGGCCCGCGTAGGTCAGGGCGTCGAGCACCGTCACGGAATCCTCCGGGTGCTCGCGGACGGTGCTGTGCACGAAATTCGCGCCGATGAAGCCAGCGCCGCCGGTGACCAGTAGCCGCATGCTCAAACCCTAACCGAGCGGGCTGGTCAGCTTGCGGGAGTCAGCCCCAGCGGCCCGGCCAATCCGGCCAACGCCGAGACCAGCGCGTCCTCGTCCTGGCTGCCCAGCACCTGGACGGCCACGTGATCGGCCCCGGCGTCGAGGTGTTCGCGGAGTCGCTGCGCGATCGCCTCGGGGGTGCCGTACGCGACCACCGCGTCGATCAGCCTGTCGCTGCCCGGCTTGCGGACGTCGGCTTCGCTGAACCCGAGCCGCAGCCAGTTGTTCACGTAGTTGCTCAGGCCCAGGTAGAACTCGACCGTCCGCCGGCCGACCGCCCGGGCTTCCTCGGCGTCGGTAGTCAGTACCACCTTGTGTTCCGGCGCCAGGAACACCGACCCGCCCAGCAGCTCGCGCGCCTTGGCCGTGTGCTGCGGGGTGGTCAGGTACGGGTGTGCGCCGGCGCTGCGCTGCGCCGCCAGCCGCAACACGCGCGGCCCGAGCGCCGCGAGCACCCGGCGGCTGGTCGGCACCACCGCCGCGTCGAGCTCGTCGAGATAGGCGACCAGCGCGTCGTACGGCTTGACGTATTCCTGGGTGTGCTCGGGATGCCCGACGCCGACGCCCAGCAAAAACCTTCCCGGATAAGCGCTTTCGATGCGCTGGAAGGATTCGGCCACCGGCTTGGCGGGCGCGGTCCAGATGTTGACGATCCCGGTGGCCAGCTGCAACGACGCCGTCTGCGCCAGGGCCGGTTCCACCCAGGACAGCTCGGCATCCGGTGAACCGCCGATCCAGGCGGCGCCGTAGCCCAGCGACTCGATGCGTGCCGCCAGCTCGGGGGTGATGGAGCGGGTCGGCAGCCATACGCCGAATCGGCCCAGGTCGGGTTTGAGTGCTACTGACTCGGTCATCGAAAGTCCCCCTCTGCGTCTGTTAGCCCAGTCCGAGCGGCCCCGCCAATTGGGCCAGCGCCGGCACCAGGTTGTCATCCCGCGTCAGGACCTGCACGGGCACGTGGTCGGCGCCCGCGTCGAGGTGCTCCTTCAGCCGGGCCGCGATCGCTTCCGGCGTGCCGTAGGCGACCACCGCATCGACCAGACGGTCGCTGCCCGGCTTCGTCACCTCCTCGTCGGTGAAGCCGAGCCGCTTCCAGTTGTTGCGGTAGTTGGCGAGCTGGAAATAGATGTCGAGCGCCCTGCGGCCCACCGTACGGGCCTTCGCGGCCCCTTCTTGGTCCGAGGTGGTCAGCACCGCCTTGTGTTCGGGCGCCAGGAAGGCCGACGGGCCGATCAGCTCGCGGGCCCCCGCGGTGTGCTCGGGGGTGGTGAGGTACGGGTGCGCCCCGGCGGCGCGCTCGGCCGACAGCTTGAGCACGCGGGGACCGAGCGCGGCCACCACCCGGCGGTTCGCGGGCACCCCGTACTCGTCGAGCTGCTGGAGGTACTCGGCCAGCGCGTCGTACGGCTTGCGGTATTCGGTGTGCGCCTCGGGATGGCCGACGCCGATGCCGAGCAGGAAGCGCCCGGGGTAGGCCTTGTCGATGCGGCGAAACGATTGCGCCACGGGTTCGGCGGCCGCGGTCCAGATGTTGACGATTCCGGTGGCCACCTGCAGGGTGGTCGTCGCTTCGAGCAGGGGCTCGACCCAGGCCAGCTCGGCCGGCGGTGAACCGCCCACCCAGACGGCCCCGTAGCCCAGGGCTTCGATGTCTTTGGCTTGCGCAGGTGTGACGCCGCGTCCGAAAACTCCGAACCGGCCGAGATCGGGCTTGCTCGCTGCATCGGTCATGGTTGTTCCCAACCGGCACAGCGGGTGCCCTATTCCGCAGGCTCCATGTCCACGATCGGCGGGGCCTCCAGCGGCAGCAGCACGACGAATCGGGTGTCACCGGGCTTGGACTCCACCCGCAGATCCCCGCGGTGCTTCTTGACGACGATGTTGAACGCCAGGTCCAGCCCCAGGCCGGTGCCCTCCCCGAACGGCTTGGTGGTGAAGAACGGCTCGAAGATGCGCTCGCGCACCTCGTCGGGCACCCCCGGGCCGGTGTCGCAGATCTCGACGCGGACCATGTTCTCGCCTTCCCGGGCGGTGCGGATGGTCAGCGTGCCGCCCGCTTCGCCCATCGCGGCGATGGCGTTGTCGATGATGTTGGTCCAAACCTGGTTGAGATCGCCTGGATAGCAAGGGATTTCGGGAAGCGAGCGGTCCAATTCCTTGACCACCTGGACGCCGGTGTCTTTGCCCAGCCGGTCGGCGAACATCACCAGCGTGCTGCGCAGCAGTTCGTGGACGTCGGCCACCTGGAAGGGGGCCCGGTCCATCTGCGAATACTGCTTGGCGTCGGCGACCAGCGCCGAAATCCGCTTGCTCGCCTCCAGGATCTGGTTCAGCAGCAGCTCGCTCTCGACGGTGTACGTCAACCAGCCGATGGCTTTCTGCAGCGACGCCGACGCACCGAGCTCCTCGGTGGCCGCGGCGATGCGCTCCAGCCAATCGGTGTCGATGCCGCCCTCGACGAAGGTGGGCGCGATGTCCCAACCACCCTCGATGCCGTGGCCGTCGAGCCATTCGCCGACGGCGTCTTCGGCGTCGGCGGTCTCGATCGCGCTCATGTTCGCCGAGGCCGCCTTGGCGACCTGGGCCGCAACCTCCTCTTGCAGGCGCACCAGTGCCCGCAGGGCCTCCGGGCTGACGGTCCCGTCGGCGAGCATCGCGAGTTTCTGGCGCATGCCGGCGACTCGCTGCCGCAGCTCCGAAGCCGCTCGGACGGTGGCCGCGGCGGGGTTGTTCAGCTGGTGGGTCAGCCCGGCGGACAGCTGGCCCAGCGCCAGCAGCTTCTCGCGGTTGTCGATGATCCGGCGGGTGCGCTCCTGTCCGACCGCCATCCCGTCGAGCAGGTGGACCGCCATCGGGAACTGGTCCTTCATGAATCGGGCGAACGCCGGCGCGTCGAGCACGAAGAAGCGCGACGGCTTGGTGACGTACACCGACGCGTCGTAGCTCTGCTGCTGCAGCTGGCCGGTGAACGCCCGCCACGCGCCGCAGTACACCCCGCGCTGGGACGTCCGGTTGGTCTCGATCTCCTGGCCGCCCGACAACTTGGCCATCGACAGCTCGCCGTCGAGGAGGACGTACAGGCAGGTCGCCGGCTCGCCCTCGACACAGATCGGGCCCGGTGGATAGTCCTCGACGTGCCCGTTGGCGCACAACACGGCCAGCTGCTCGTCGGTGAGCGCCTCGAACAGGAAGAGGGTGCGCAGCTCGTCGGGCTCGCACGGCACTCGGGTCGTCATGCCGTCACGACTCGGCCAGGTAGCGGTGCACCAGCATCACGGCCATCGACCCCTCGCCGACCGCGGCCGCGACGCGCTTGGCGGACTCGGCCCGCACGTCGCCGGTGGCGAACACCCCCGGCACGCTGGTCTCGAGGTGGTGGGGCGGCCGGTCCAGCGTCCACCCGCACACGTTGCGCAGGTCCGGTCCGGTCAGGACGAAGCCGTGGCTGTCGCGGGCGAGCACCCCGTCCAGCCATTCGGTGCGCGGGGCGGCGCCGATGAAGATGAACATCCGCGCGCAGGTGACCTCCTCGGTGTCCCCGGTCCGGTTGTCGACCAGGGTGAGCCGCTCCAGGTGGTCGTCGCCGA
Source organism: Mycobacterium europaeum (assembly GCF_034555895.2). Classification (NCBI taxonomy): domain Bacteria; kingdom Bacillati; phylum Actinomycetota; class Actinomycetes; order Mycobacteriales; family Mycobacteriaceae; genus Mycobacterium; species Mycobacterium europaeum. The sequence continues at coordinate 3,803,229 of NZ_CP157315.1, read as the reverse complement.
CGGCGCGATGCACCTCGGTGCAGGTGCGCACGGTGATGTTGGGCCGCTGCTTGATCTGCTGGATGAGGTAGTAGGACATCGAGGCGTCCAGCGAGGGGGCACGCACCACGATCGTCACCGACTTGGCCGCACGGGACAGGTACATCGCGGCCTGGCCGGCGGAATTGGCCCCGCCGACGACGTAGACCTCTTCGCCCGCGCAGTCCGACGCGATCGAGACGGCCGCCCCGTAGTAGACGCCGCGCCCGGTCAGGTCGCTGCAGCCCTCCGCCGGCAGCTGGCGGTAGGCGACGCCGGTGGCCAGGATGACCGCGTGCGCGTCGATCGAGCCGCCGTCGGCAAACCGCACGGTGCGCTTGGGGCCGTTGACCTCCAGCGCCGTCGCGGTGCGGGCGGTGATCAACTCGGCCCCGAACTTCTCGGCCTGCCGCCGCGCCCGGTCGGCCAGCTGGCCGCCCGACACCCCGTCGGGGAAGCCCAGGTAGTTCTCGATCCGCGAGCTCTGGCCCGCCTGACCGCCCGTCGCCGTGCGTTCGATGAGCACCGTGCGCAGCCCCTCCGACGCGCCGTACACGGCGGCGGCCAGGCCCGCCGGCCCGCCGCCGACGACGACGAGGTCGTAGAACTCCTGTGACGGCGTGGTGCTCAGGCCCAGGGTGTCCGCCAGCTGCGCGTCGGTGGGTTCGACCAGGGTGTCGCCGCGTTCGGTGACGATGACGGGCAGCCGCAGGCCGTCTTCACCCGCGGCCTTGAGCAACCGCTGGCCGTCGGGGTCGTCGGCCATGAACCACGAGTAGTGCAGGCCGTTGCGGGCCAGGAAGTCGCGCACCTGCCAGGACCGCTCCGACCAGCGGTGCCCGATCACCTTGGTGTGTGGGACCGGGTGTTCCGGCGCCGCCCGCCAGGCCTCCAGCAGTCCGTCGATGACGGGATAGAACTTCTCCTGCGGCGGGTCCCACGGCTTGAGCAGGTAGTGGTCCAGGTCGACGACGTTGATCGCGTCGATTGCGGCGTGCGTGTCGGCGTAGGCGGTGAGCAGCACGCGGCGCGCCGCCGGGTACAGGTCCATCGCCTGCTCGAGGAATTCGATGCCGCTCATCTGCGGCATCCGGTAGTCGGCGATCAGCACCGCGACGGTCTCGCCCCGCAACTTGAGCTCCTTGAGCGTCTCCAGGGCGTCGGGTCCGGAGTCGGCCCGCACGATGCGGTGCCGGTCACCGTATTGACGGCGCAGATCGCGGGCGACCGCACGCGAGACCGAGGGATCGTCGTCGACAGTCAGCAGGACCGGCTTGCGAGGCTGGGGGGAGGGGGCTGCGGGGCTCGCGGGGCTCGTCATCGGGTTCAAGTATGCCCTCGTCAGGGCCCTCGCGGCAGGTCGAGGCGGCGGCTGGATGGCCGGCCCGATTTCGCCGTCGGCGATTTTGGGTCAGGGCCCCGGACCAGGTATCGTGGGACAACGGTGCGTCATCCGCGCCGACTTTTTGCGTGCCCTGTCTTAGGAATTCCCTGGAATTTCCTGCCCTTGGCTCACGTTTCTAGTCGGGCGAATGCTGCGCCGGAATGGGCGCACATCAAGGATACGAAACCAAAGACGAGGATTGCTGAACAGTTATGGCCAAGAAGGACGGTGCCATAGAGGTTGAGGGCCGCGTGGTCGAGCCTCTGCCCAATGCGATGTTCCGCATTGAGCTGGAGAACGGTCACAAGGTGCTCGCCCACATCAGCGGCAAGATGCGGCAGCACTACATCCGCATCCTGCCCGAGGACCGGGTGGTGGTGGAGCTGTCTCCCTACGACCTGTCCCGGGGCCGCATCGTGTACCGGTACAAGTAACAGCCCGAATTTGGATCACGAGAAGAACAGGATCGAACAGCCGTGAAGGTGAACCCGAGCGTCAAGCCAATCTGTGACAAGTGCAGGGTGATCCGTCGGCATGGGCGGGTCATGGTGATCTGCTCCGATCCGCGCCACAAGCAGCGCCAGGGCTAGACCTTGTCCGGTGACGATGCAGGCCGTGAAACGGCCTGAGGAGGAGCCGGACAACCCAACCCCAGCGTTTGCCGCACAACTGAATGCAGACCTCCCAGCACCACTGAACGGCTCGCATCTTTAGAGATAGGCCAGTTCATCCACGCCCGGACGGAGGCCGGGCCCCGCCCCCAACTGGGAGCGGGAACGGGCTGGGAACAGACCTCCGCCTAGAAAAAAGAGGAAACGCCACCTATGGCTCGATTAGTAGGCGTCGATCTTCCGCGCGACAAGCGGATGGAGATCGCGCTGACCTACATCTTCGGCGTCGGCCGCACCCGGTCGAACGAGATCCTGGCAGCGACGGGGATCGACAAGGACCTGCGCACCAGGGACCTGACCGACGACCAGCTGACCCACTTGCGTGACTACATCGAAGCGAATCTGAAGGTTGAGGGTGACCTGCGCCGCGAGGTGCAGGCCGACATTCGCCGCAAGATCGAGATCGGCTGCTACCAGGGCCTGCGGCACCGCCGCGGCCTGCCGGTGCGCGGCCAGCGGACCAAGACCAATGCGCGCACCCGCAAGGGCCCCAAGCGCACCATCGCAGGCAAGAAGAAGGCCAGGTAACCGCCCATGCCACCAGCCAAGAAGGCAGCCTCTGCGCCCAAGAAGGGGCAGAAGACCCGCAAGCGGGAAAAGAAGAACATCCCGCACGGCGCCGCGCACATCAAGAGCACGTTCAACAACACGATCGTGAGCATCACCGACCCGCAGGGCAACGTCATCGCCTGGGCGTCGTCGGGCCACGTCGGCTTCAAGGGCTCGCGCAAGTCGACCCCGTTCGCCGCGCAGCTCGCCGCCGAGAACGCCGCGCGCAAGGCGCAGGAGCACGGCGTGAAGAAGGTCGACGTGTTCGTCAAGGGCCCGGGCTCGGGCCGGGAGACGGCGATCCGCTCGCTGCAGGCCGCGGGCCTGGAGGTCGGCGCGATCTCCGACGTCACCCCCCAGCCGCACAACGGCTGCCGTCCGCCCAAGCGCAGAAGGGTCTAGGGAAGAAATCATGGCTCGTTACACCGGACCCATCACCCGCAAGTCGCGGCGGCTGCGCACCGACCTGATCGGTGGCGACCAGGCCTTCGAGAAGCGTCCCTACCCGCCCGGCCAGCACGGCCGCGCGCGGATCAAGGAAAGCGAATACCTGCAGCAGCTGCAGGAGAAGCAGAAGGCCCGCTTCACCTACGGCGTCATGGAGAAGCAGTTCCGCCGCTACTACGAAGAGGCAACCCGCCAGCCCGGCAAGACCGGTGAGGAACTGCTGCGCATCCTGGAGAGCCGGCTGGACAACGTCGTCTACCGCGCCGGGCTCGCCCGCACGCGCCGGATGGCCCGCCAGCTGGTCAGCCACGGCCACTTCAGCGTCAACGGCGTGCACGTCAACGTGCCCAGCTACCGGGTGTCGCAGTACGACATCATCGACGTGCGGGAGGGCTCACTGAACACGGTGCCGTTCCAGATCGCCCGGGAGACGGCGGGCGACCGCCCGATCCCGAGCTGGCTGCAGGTGGTGGGGGAGCGTCAGCGCATCCTCGTCCACCAGCTGCCCGAGCGGGCGCAGATCGACGTGCCCCTCGCCGAGCAGCTGATCGTCGAGTTCTACTCGAAGTAAAGACCCCCTGCGCTGAACCCGGCGTAGGTCTTACCGGCATCAAATAGCGGGTGCCGAGAAGGAGAAGAAGAAACACCATGCTGATCTCTCAGCGACCCACACTGTCGGAAGAAGTCCTCTCCGACAACCGCTCGCAGTTCGTCATCGAGCCCCTGGAACCCGGATTCGGCTACACCCTGGGCAATTCGCTGCGCCGGACGCTGCTGTCGTCGATTCCCGGCGCGGCCGTCACCAGCATCCGCATCGACGGCGTGCTGCACGAGTTCACCACCGTCGCCGGGGTGAAGGAAGACGTCACCGCGATCATCCTGAACCTCAAGAGCCTGGTGGTGTCCTCGGAGGAGGACGAGCCGGTCACCATGTACCTGCGCAAGCAGGGCCCGGGCGCGGTCACCGCGGGTGACATCGTGCCGCCCGCCGGTGTCACCGTGCACAACCCCGACATGCACATCGCGACGCTGAACGACAAGGGCAAGCTCGAGGTCGAGCTCGTCGTCGAGCGTGGCCGCGGCTACGTGCCGGCGGTGCAGAACCGGGCCTCGGGCGCCGAAATCGGCCGCATCCCGGTCGATTCCATCTACTCGCCGGTGCTCAAGGTGACCTACAAGGTCGACGCGACCCGTGTCGAGCAGCGCACCGACTTCGACAAGCTGATCCTGGACGTCGAGACCAAGAGCTCGATCACCCCGCGTGACGCGCTGGCGTCGGCCGGCAAGACCCTGGTCGAATTGTTCGGCCTGGCACGGGAACTCAACGTCGAGGCCGAGGGCATCGAGATCGGGCCGTCGCCGGCCGAGGCCGACCACATCGCATCGTTCGCGCTGCCGATCGACGACCTGGACCTGACGGTGCGGTCGTACAACTGCCTCAAGCGCGAGGGCGTGCACACCGTCGGCGAGCTGGTGAGCCGCACCGAGTCCGACCTGCTCGACATCCGCAACTTCGGGCAGAAGTCGATCGACGAGGTGAAGGTCAAGCTGCACCAGCTGGGCCTGTCGCTCAAGGACAGCCCGGCGAGCTTCGACCCGTCGCAGGTCGCGGGCTACGACGTGGCCACCGGCACGTGGTCCACCGAGGGAGCCTACGACGACCAGGACTACGCGGAAACCGAACAGCTGTAAAAAGGCCGTCCGGTGACGATGCGGCCGTGCAGCGGCCGCTGAGGAACCGGACACAACTGACGAAAGTCCGTCCCGGCCCTACCTGATACGGGGGCCGGCCCCGATGAGGAGATAGTGCAATGCCCAAGCCCACCAAGGGCCCCCGCCTCGGCGGGTCGTCTTCGCACCAGAAGGCCCTGCTGGCCAACCTGGCCACGTCGCTGTTCGAGCACGGCCGGATCAAGACGACCGAGCCCAAGGCGCGCGCCCTGCGGCCGTATGCGGAAAAGCTGATCACGCATGCGAAAAAGGGGACGCTGCACAACCGTCGAGAGGTGCTCAAGAAGATTCGCGACAAGGACGTGGTGCACGCCCTGTTCGCGGAGATCGGGCCGTTCTTCGCCGACCGCAACGGCGGCTACACCCGCATCATCAAGGTCGAGCCGCGCAAGGGCGACAACGCCCCGATGGCGGTCATCGAGCTGGTGCGGGAGAAGACGGTGACCTCCGAGGCCGACCGGGCGCGTCGCGTCAAGGCTTCCAAGAAGTCTGACGAAACCAAAGACGCGCCCGTCGCCGCGGCTGCCGCCCCCCAGGCGGCGGTCGAGCCCGAGGAAGCCGTCGGCCCGACGGCCGACGAGGTGACCGAGCCGGCCGAGACCGAGGCCGGCGAGGCCACCGAAGCCCAGGCCAAGGCCGAGGAGAAGGCCGACAAGGCCGTCGCCGCGCGGGCCGAAGCCGAAAAGGCCGCCGAGGCTGACGAGGCTGACGAGAGTTAGCGAGGCCGTCCGTCTGCGGCTCGACATCGCCTACGACGGAACGGAGTTCGCGGGCTGGGCGCCCCAGTCCGATCAGCGCACCGTCGCCGGTGTACTCGACGAGGCGCTGACCACCGTCTTCCGCACGCCGATGCGGCTGCGGGCGGCCGGGCGCACCGACACCGGCGTGCACGCCACCGGTCAGGTGGCCCACGTCGACGTGCCCCCGGACGCGCTGCCGAACGCCTACCCGCGCTCGTCGCGCGCGGGCGCGTCGGAATTCGAGCCGCTGGTGCGCCGGCTCGGCCGGTTCTTGCCCAACGACGTCCGGGTGCTCGACATCGCGCGCGCCCCAGCGGGTTTCGACGCGCGGTTCTCGGCGCTGCGGCGCCACTACGTCTACCGGCTGTCGACGGCGCCCTACGGTGTGCAGCCGCAGCAGGCCCGCTACGTCACCGCCTGGCCGCGGCCCCTGGACGTGGACGCGATGGCCGCCGCGTCGCGAGAACTGCTGGGCCTGCACGACTTCGCCGGGTTCTGCCGGCACCGGGAGAACGCCACCACCATCCGCGACCTGCAGCGCCTGGACTGGTCGCGCGACGGTGACCTGATCACCGCGCATGTCACCGCCGACGCGTTCTGCTGGTCGATGGTGCGCTCGCTGGTGGGGGCGCTGCTGGCCGTGGGCGAGCACCGCCGCCCGGTGTCGTGGTGTCGCGAATTGCTCACCGCCACAAGCCGTTCCAGCGATTTTGCGGCCGCGCCCGCGCACGGGCTGACGCTACAGAGCGTGGACTATCCGCCCGACGACCAGCTGGAGGCGCGCAACCTGATCACCCGGGACCTGCGCACCCGCTAGACCTTGCTCGCGACGAACCTGGCGGCCTGATTGGTCAATCCGGGCACATAGCTCAGGTGCGACGCCCACCGCGTGCCGCCCGAGCAGATCGGATCCCCGGGATTGCACAGGTCGATGGTCTTGCCGGCGAACTCCGGGGTCAGGGCGCTCATCAGCCCGCCCGCCCGGCTCGACGGATTCCCGAACAGCGCGACGGCCGCGACGTGATCGGCGGCCGCGGGCGGCAGCGGCTGGCGAAAGCCCAGCCCGGGCAACGGCGCTGCCGTGACAATGTCGACGACGGCCGCACCCTGCGAGTATCCGCCGAGCACGAGCTTGGTGTTGGGGCAGTTGCCGGCCATCTGCTGGATGTGGTTGCTGGCGTCGTTGGCGCCGTCGGCCGCGGCCAGGAAGTCCTTGTTCGCCGGGTAGTTCACCCCATACGCCCCAACGCTTTTGGAAGTCTGCTGACGCAGCGAGTTGACGAAGGCGCCGCCGACCTTGCCGACACCGGGCGGTTCGTCGGTTCCGCGGGCGAACACCACCTCAACGCCGGGGCAGGAGGCGAAGGCCTGCGGAAGCAGTTGCGGAGCAACCACTATCGCGGCGCCGGCGAGCAGCCCGGCGCCCAGCGTCAATGGAATCAGCCGCACCCCACGATGTTAGGGGCGCGTTGGTCTCGCGCCGGTAACGATTCAGACGAGAGGTGCTTGCGGAGTCACCGTGGTGGGTGCGGCGGGTGCCGCGGGCCCGGGGGCCGTTCCGCCGTGGATCGAGGGCGGCGACCCGGGCGGGGTCTGCTGCCCGTACACCGGTGACGGCGTGGAGCCGGGCTGGTTCGGAACGGGGCCCAGCGGCGGCCCGAACGCGGGGCTGGACGGGCTCGAGCCGGCCAGCTTCTGAGCGACGAACGCCGCGGCCTGGGTGGTGTAGACGGGGACGTAGCCCTCGGTGTGCCCGCTCCACTCGTTACCGGGGCCGGCGTGGCAGATCGGGTCGTTGGGGTTGCAGTAGTCGGCGGCCTTCGAGCCCAGCAGCGCGCTCTGGGTGGGCAGCGTGCCGCCGGCGCGGTCGGCCACGTCACCGAACGTGACGACGGCCGCGATGTTGTTGGCGTACTGCTCGGGCAGCTTGTTGCCCCAGCTGATGCCGCCGATCGGGACGCCGGCCACGATGTCCATCACCGACGCGCCCTGCGAGTAGCCGCCCAGCACGATCTTGGTGTTCGGGCAGGTTTCCACGCTCTTCTTGACGCGGTCGATGGTGTCGTTGGCGCCGTCGCCGCCGTGCAGCTGCAGTTTGCTGGCGGCGTAGTTGACGCCGTAGGGCAGGATGTTCAGGCCGGTCTGCTGGCGCAGCGAGTCCACGAAGGCATCGCCGACCCGGCCCAGGCCGGGCGGCTCGTTGGTGCCGCGGGCGAAGATGACCTCGACGTCCGGGCAGTCGAAGGCATGCGCGATCGGCGCCGCCGCGGGGGATAACAGCAGGCCAGACGCAGTGACCAGTGCAGAGGCCCCGAGCCCGATGCCGCGACCCATGCGGTGAGAAAACACGGCGCTACTGTACCCACCCTGGGCAGGGTTTGAAACTTCGCTGACCTGTGGATCAGTTAAGCGCTCCCGCGGCCGGCCGCCTTAACGTGTGCGCAACGACTGCGCAGGGAGGGGATCGGTGCCGGGTCGGCCGACCATGTGGCTGCACGTCAGCGGCTACCGATTCCTGCTGCGTCGTGTCGAATGTGCGTTGCTGGGCGGAAACATCCACACCCTCGGCGCCGGTTCGCGCGCACCGGCCGCGGCGCTGACGGTCGGGTGCGTGCTGGCGGTGATCGCCGTGGCGGCAGCCGCGCTCCTCGCGATGCTGCGGCCACGGGTGACGCTGGACGGCGCCGAACTGGTGATGGGCCGGGACTCCGGGGCGCTGTACGTGCGCGTCGGCGATACCTGGCACCCGGTGCTGAACCTGGCGTCGGCGCGGCTGGTCGCGGCGACGGCGGCCAACCCCCTGCGGGTGCCCGAAGCGGATCTGGCGCGGGCCAAACGCGGGCCGCTGCTGGGCATCCCCGGCGCACCGGAGCTCGTCGGCCGGCCGTTGGCGGCGGACGAATCGGCGTGGACGATCTGCGACTCGGACGGTGCCGGCGCGACCACCGTGATCGTCGGCCGGCCCGACGAGGCGACGGTTCGTCGCCCGAGTCCCGGGCAGGCCCTTCTGGTCGCGCCCGCCGGGGGCTCGCCGGCCTACCTGCTCTACGACGGTCAGCGTGCCGTGGTGGATGTCAGCGACGCCGCGGTGGTGCGCGCGCTCAGGTTGGAGGGGCGCGCGCCGCGGACGGTCTCGCCGTCGTTGCTGAACGCGATTCCCGAGATGCCTCCGATCAGGCCGCCGCGGATTCGCGGCGCCGGCGACAAGGCGGCCGCGATGCCCGGATTTGCGGTGGGCAGTGTGCTGCGCGTCATGCGGGCCGGGGGTGACGAGTATTACGCGGTGCTGGCGGCCGGGGTCCAGCGCATCGGTGCGGTGGCGGCCGACCTGTTGCGCTTCGCCGACTCCCGGGGCGCCGCCGATGTCGTGACCGTGGCGCCCGACGCCATCCGCGCGGCTCCGATCGCCGACTCGCTGCCGGTGGCCGGTTTTCCCGACCGGGCGCCGACGCTGTCGGATGCCGGGGCCGTGTTGTGCGTCTCCTGGCAGGCAGCGCCGTCGGGCCAATCCGGCGTCACGTTCCTCGGGGGCGCCGGGCTCCCGCTGCCGGCCGGTCGGGCGCCGCTGACGTTGTCACAGGCCGACGGCGACGGCCCCGCACTGGACGCGGTGTATATGCCGCCCGGCCGGAGCGCCTACGTGCGCGCCGGCACGCGCTACCTGATCACCGACAGCGGGGTGCGGTTCGCTATCCACGACGACGACGCCGCGCATGCCCTCGGCCTGCCCGAGCCCAACCCTGCGCCCTGGTCGGTCCTCGGAGCGCTGCCGACGGGACCGGAGCTGAGCCGGGAGAAGGCGTCAATCGCCCGTGACTCGGCGGCCCCGTAGCCGGCTCCCGGCCAGCCCGGCGGCCAGCGCCATGCCCAGTACCGCGAGGCAGACGGCGGCGCCGCGGAACGCGGTGTTGCGCGCATGGGCATCCGGCGGCGTAACCGCCGCCGGCGGGGTGATGGGCGCGGGCGCCGCGGGCGGCGTGGTCGCGGGGGAGCCGACATCGGTGCTGACGGCCGCCAGCGCGTCGACGGTGCCGCTGCCGACCAGCGGATCCCAGCCGGCGGGCGGGTGATGCGCCGTCGACTCGATGCGCCGCATCACCTGGCGTGCGGTCAACGCCGGGAACCGCGACCGGATCAGTGCGGCCAGCCCGCTGACCACCGGTGTGGCATAACTGGTGCCCGACACCGGTTGCGAGCCGAGCGGCGTCACCGCCTCGCCGGGGGCGGCGACGTCCACCCAGGGGCCGGCAAGGGTGAATGCCGACGGCGCGCCTTCGGCATTCACCGAACCGACCGTCAGCACATAGTCGTCGTACCATGCCGGGCTGACCGCGACCGTGACGTTCTCCCAGCCGGCATCCGGCCGCTGGGGTGGGCACTGCCCGGCTCCGCCGGTGTTGCCGGCCGCGGCCACGACGACGGCGTTCTTGACGTCCACGGCGTAGGCCAGCGCGGCGCCCAGCGCGCGGTCATCGAGCGCCGCCGCGACCGGAACGCAGGCGACCGAGGAGATGTTGATCACCGAAGCGCCGAGATCGGCGGCGGTGCGGACGGCTTTCGCCATGGTGTCGACGTCGCCGACGCCGGCGCGGGACCGATCGGCGGCGGGGGAGAACTTCCCGCTGGACTGGCGAATGCCGATCAGGGTGGCTTCGGGCGCCATCCCGCTCAAGCCGGCCGTCGGCGAATCGGCTGTCGCGGCGATGATCCCGGCCACCAGGGTGCCGTGCGCGTCGCAGTCCTGGGTGCCGTCACCGCCGGACACGTAGTCGCCGCCGGGGACCACTTCGGGTAGCAGGGGGTGCCGCGAGACACCGGTGTCGATGACCGCGACGCGTTGTCCGGCGCCGCGGGTGAGCCGCCAGACCGGCGCCAGGTCACGGGGTTCCGCCGGCCGGTTGGGCGCCGATTCCGTCGTCATCGTGGCGCACGTCTCGCGTTGCACCGTGGGCCACGGCGGGGCGGGGCGCGCGGGCTTCGGTAACCACCGGTCGTCAACCCGCGGCGGCGAAACCGCATGCGCCGGTGGCGTTCCGGTGACCGACACCGCGACCAACGCCGACACCGACAGGATGCACGCGCCGCGGCGTGGCGCCCTCACGGGACACTCAATCCCCGGACGGTGCCATACAGGCCACAGATCCAAAAGGTCAGCGGGACCAGCGCGGCCAGCGCCAGCCACTCCAGCGCCTCGGCCGTTCGGCGGGCAAGCGGCGGAAGCGATATCGCGGGGGCGGCGATGCCGAGGTACATCGCCGCGGCCGCCAGCGTTGCCGTCGCCACGGCTACCCATGGCCCGCGCCCGGGGCTGCCGAAGGCGGCGACCCCGAAAGTCGTTCCGATGACGGCCATCCCGGTGACGACGAACGCCGTTATCCGCCTGCTGTCGGCGCAGCGCGCCCGCAGCAGCAATACGGCGCCGGTGATGCCGCCGAACGCCATGCACGACAGGCGCGGCGCTCCGGCCACGACGGTGACGGCGGCACCGACGGCCGCTGACGACGAAAACCCCGCGAGCAGACTCGACAACCAGGCGTCGGCGCGAAGCGTTTGGCCCGCGACGCGGGCCTCATCCGCTTCCGTCTCGTCGGTGTCCGGGGTCGGCGGCAGCCGGGGCGACAAGCCCGCCAAGACGACCGATATCCGTGCCGCGCCCCCGAGCGCGCCGAGCGACACCAGCGCCGATACCGCGCCGATGGCGTGCGGCGGGGCTGCGGTGAGGACACCCGCCAACGCCGCCACTGCGACGACCGTCGCGACGCATGACGCCGCGGTCAAGGCGACCACGAAGCGGCCCGCGGATCGCGCCGCCAATACGCAGGTGGCCGCCGCGGCGGTCGCGGCCAGCAGCAGGTGGCTGACGCCCGGGCGGCCGGGCACGGCCAGAAACCCGGCAACCGCGGCGAACGCGGCGGCGATCGCGCTGAGCGCCAGCCCGGCACCCGCGTCCCGGTAGACGCGCTGGGCGACGGCGGCGCAGAGCAGGGCGACCAGGGCCGCGCCCGTCGCCACCCCCACCGTGGCCGGGGCGTCGCGGGCGCCGACAGCGTTGTGGGCCAACGCCAGTACGCCGACGGCGGTCAGACAGTTCCCGGCGATCGCACCGGCGAGCCGGGCCGCCGTCCGGCGCCGCACGCCGGCCCCGGAATCCACGATCAGCGCCCCCGACACGGCCTCCGCGACGTCGTGGTGGCGAGCGGCGGGGGGCGGGGCCGACGGCCGGCTCAGCAGCAGGATGTCACCGTCCGCGATTCCGCTCTGGGCCAGTGTCTTCGACGGGTCCAGGGCCGCGGACCCGGGAAGCGACAGGTGGTAGCGCCCGGCAATGCGGGCGTCGCCGGCGTCCAGCAGATCCACGATCGACGGGGTCAGCAGGGCGACGGGGATCCCGGCCGGCAGCGCCACGTCGGCGGCGGTGGTGCCGGAGTGGACCGACACCCGGCGCAGCCCCGGATCGGTTGCAGGCAACGGTGACCCCTTTTGATCGGAATGCCGCGAATCTAGCCGGGTTTCGGGCATCGGGTCTGCCGCTGTCCACAGGTGAGTTGTCCCCGTTCCGCGTGCTGCCTACCGTTCGTCCCACGGGGAGGACCGAGATGACCCAGCGTTTCGTGCCGGTGGCGCGGCAGCCGCCGCCCGCGGTGGCCACCGCGGACCTCGTCGTCGACGCGCCGCCCGAACCACCGGCTCTGGCCGGGGCGGGCCTCCTGCCACTGCTGTTGCCGGCCGTGCTGGCGCTGGCCGGTGCGGGCGTCATGGCCGCGGCATGGAGGTCGGGGCCGGGTGGCGGCCGCACCCCCGCCGTGTGGGCCGTCCCCATCATGATGCTGGCGTCATCGCTCGTGACAATGCTGTCCGGGCGCGTTCGCCGCCGGGGCGCCGGCATCCAAGCCGATCGCCTCGACTACCTCGGATACCTCAGTAGGCTGCGCACCACGGTGGTGGAAACGGCTGCCGCGCAGCGGCTCTCACTGCAGTGGAGCCACCCCGACCCGGACACCCTGTGGACATTGATCGGTGGCCCCCGGATGTGGGAGCGACGAGCGGCCGACCCCGATTTCTGCCTCGTCCGAGTGGGCATCGGAGCCCGGCCGCTCGCCACCCCATTGGTAGCCCCGCTGGTGCGCGAGTCCGGTGATCCGGTCACCGCGGCCGCGTTGCATCGCTTCCTGCGAACGTATTCGACGATCGACGCGCCGATCGCCGTCGGCCTGCGCGGAATCCCGTGCGTCAGGATCGACGGCGACGCGCCCGCGGCGCGCGGGCTGCTCCGCGCGATGATCTGCCAACTCGCCGTCTGCCATCCCCCCGATCAGCTGCTGATCGTCGCGGCGATCAGCGAGCGGAACCGCCGGCAGTGGGAGTGGCTGAAATGGTTGCCGCACAACCAGCACCCGGCCGCGGCCGACGGGGTGGGCGCGGTCCGGATGGTGTACCGCAGCATCGGCGAGGCGCAAGACGCGCTCGCCCGTGGGCGGCCGGCACACGCGGTGCTGGTCGCCGACCTGGACGAATCCGTTGCCGGGTGCGCGGGCGCGACCGTTGTCGAAGTCGTCGGCGGTCCTGCGGGCGCACCGGTCGCCATCAGCCGGGGGGACGAGACTCATCGGCTTTCCCGGCCGGACCGGATGGAGCCCGTGGACGCGCTGGCCTGCGCCCGCCGGCTGGCGAGATACCGGGCCGGCGCGTCCCTTCTCGGCGGCGACGGCGCGGACTGGCCGGCGCTATTGGGAATCGACGACGTCGACCGATTCGATCCAATCGCGTTGTGGCAGAGCAAATCGCACCGCGATCGGCTTCGGGTCCCCATCGGGACCGCCGCTGACGGCACGCCGCTGGAACTGGACATCAAGGAAGCCGCCGAAAGCGGCATGGGCCCGCACGGGCTCTGCGTCGGCGCCACGGGGTCGGGCAAGTCGGAGCTGTTGCGCACGATCGCGCTGGGCATGATGGCACGCAACTCTCCAGCCGCGTTGAATCTGCTGCTCGTCGACTTCAAAGGTGGCGCAACCTTTCTCGATTACGTGCGGGCTCCGCACGTGGCGGCGGTGATCACGAATCTCGCCGACGAGGCACCGCTGGTGGCCCGGATGCGCGACGCCTTGGCCGGTGAGATGAATCGCCGGCAACGGCTGCTGCGGGCGTCGGGCTGCGTCAGCGCCGCGGCGTATGAAGCCCGGCGGCGCGCGGGTGCGGCAGCACCGCCCTTGCCCACCTTGTTCATCATCGTTGACGAGTTCTCCGAATTGCTCAGCCAGCATCCGGATTTCACCGACATGTTCGTGGCGATCGGGCGGCTCGGCCGTTCGCTGGGCATGCACCTACTGCTGGCCAGCCAGCGGCTCGACGAGGGCAGGCTGCGGGGACTGGACGCCCACCTGTCGTATCGGATCTGCCTGAAAACCCTGTCGGCCAACGAGTCACGCGGGGTGCTGGGAACACTCGACGCGTACGAATTGCCGAACGAACCGGGGGCGGGCTACCTGCGCACGAGCGTGGGAGAGCTGATTCGGTTCTCCTCGGCGTATGTTTCGGGACCGACTGCGGCCCGCGCGCCGGCCGGAGGGCCCGTGGTGACGGCTTCCGTGCAGCGGTTCGGCACTCGTAGGGTCGGCGAGACCGCCCGCACCGTCGAGGACCCTGCGCCGTCGGAACGGACGGTCCTGCAGTCCGTCCTGGATCGGCTGGCCGGTCACGGACCGCTCGCGCACCCCGTCTGGCTGCCACCGCTGGACGCGGCGCCCGGGCTGCACACGCTGCTTCGCGACGCGGTGCCCGCGCCGGGTGAATTGACGGTTCCCCTGGGCATCGTCGACCGGCCCTTCGAGCAGCGCCGCACGCCGCTGGTGGTCGATCTGCGTGCGGCCGCGGGCAATGTGGCGGTGGTCGGGGCGCCCCGGTCGGGCAAGTCAACGGCGCTGTGCACCCTGGTGACGGCGCTGGCGGCCACTCATGAGGCGGTGCGGGTGCAGTTCTACTGTCTGGACTTCGGTGGCGGAACGCTGACATCGACACGGACGATCCCGCATGTCGGTGCGGTTGCCGGCAGGGCTCAACCGGGGCTCGTCACGCGGATCGTCGCCGAGTGCGAGTCGGTCATCCGCTCGCGGGAGGCCATTTTCAGCGACCGTGGAATCGGCTCGATCGCCGAATACCGTCGGCTCCGGGCGCAGCACCAGCCGTTCGACGACGATCCGTTCGGGGAGGTTTTCCTCGTCGTCGACGGCTGGGCGACCGTACGCGACGAATTCGGTGCGCTGGAGGCATCGATCACCGCCATTGCGAGTCAAGGACTTTCGTTCGGTGTGCATGTGGTGCTGGCGGCGTCGCGGTGGGCCGAGATCAGGCCCGCCCTGCGCGACCAGATCGGGACCCGCATCGAGCTGCGGTTGGGTGATCCCGCCGATTCCGAGTTGGACCGCAAAGCGGCCCAACATGTGCCCCAGGGCAAACCGGGTCGCGGTCTGTGCGGGGACGGGGCGCACATGATGATCGCGTTGCCGCTCACCCACATTGACGGGGGTGACGCTGTTGCGCCGCCGATCCCGCTGCTTCCGGAGCGGGTGGAGCGCGACACCGTCGTGGACCGGGCGGGCGACCGCATCCTGCTGGGCATCGACGAGCGTCGACTGCAGCCGGTGACGTGCGACTTCGACCGGCAGGGGCACCTGTTGGTGCTCGGCGACAACGGGTGCGGGAAGACCGCGACGCTGCGGACGCTGTGCCGCGAGATCGTCCGGACGAAGACCGCGGCGCAAGCCCGCGTGGTGATCATCGATTTCCGGCGCTCGCTGCTCGGTGTCGTCGAGTCGGAGCATCTCGGCGGCTATGCGGTGTCACCGGGCGCCCTGCGCGCATTGCTGCCCGATCTGCTCGATCTGTTGCGGAGCCGCATGCCTGCGCCCGACGCCACCCAGGCGCAACTGCGGACGGGGTCCTGGTGGTCGGGGCCCGACATCTACGTCGTCGTCGACGATTACGAACTGGTCACCGCCCCGGCCGGCAACCCGTTGTCGCCGCTCACCGAATACCTGCCCTACGCCGCGGATCTGGGCCTGCACCTGGTGCTGGCCCGGCGCAGCGGCGGAGCGGAGCGCGCGCTGTTCGAGCCCATGCTCGCCGGGCTGCATGACCTGGGCTGCATGACCCTGGCGATGAGCGGATCCGCCGGCGACGACGTGCCGTTCGGGCGCCGTCGCCCCGCGCGGTTGCCGCCCGGGCGAGGTGTCCTGCTTTCCCGCGACGGCGACGAACGGCTCGTCCAGGTGGCCTGGAGCGCACCGTGAAAGCGCATCGCGGCGTCATCGAGGTGGGCCCCGGCACGATCCGCCGATTATGTTGCGGCACAAGCGAGGTCGACGACGATAGCCCGCCGTCCGAGGTTGTCAGGGCCGCGCTCGGCGCGATAGACGACCGCGTGGCGCTGGTGGCCGAGCACCCGGTTGCCGTGGCCTCGCTGTGGAGCGCTGTCCTGCGGTCGGCGATCTGCGCCGACGGCAACGGCATCGTCGTGCTGCACCCATCCTGGTGGTCGTCGTCGCGCATCCGGGTCTTGAGCTCGGCCGCGGCCACCGTGTCCGACGACGTGCTCGTGCGGCCCCGGTCGTGGTTGCTCCGGCGGGCCGCCCATGCCCGTGCCGGGTCGACGCTCGTGGAGATCACCGGGGGAATGGTGGTGATCGACGGTGACCACGCCGTCGCGGTACCGCGACGGCCCCCGCGGCGTCCGGTAGCCGACGAGGTGCTGGCCACCATCGCGGGCATGCCCGCGACCGTCGTGCTCATCGACACGCC
Organism: Mycobacterium europaeum; assembly: GCF_034555895.2. Lineage (NCBI taxonomy): Bacteria > Bacillati > Actinomycetota > Actinomycetes > Mycobacteriales > Mycobacteriaceae > Mycobacterium > Mycobacterium europaeum. Next base: position 3,786,895 of record NZ_CP157315.1, on the reverse strand, counting down.
GAGCGCGGTCCCCGGGGCGTCGGCTCTGGCCGCGGCGATCGCTGACGGCGCGGGCGGCATCGGGCGGACGGCGGTGCGCATCGGCGGGGCCCGACTGACCCGGCTGGCCCGATCGGCGGCGTCCGAGCTCGATGAGCCGACCGGGCGGCGCGATCGCCGTGACCGTCTCCCGTGCCGCGCCCGGACCCTGGGCGGCGTCGGTGCGGCCGCCATTGTGCTCGCCGCGGCGGCCCCGGCCGTGATCACGGTGGGCCGGCACGGCCCGCCGGCCCCACGGCCGGTAAAAGCCCCGCCCACCACATTCCTCGTGGAAGGCCGGGTGGCGGTGACGGTGCCCGCGGACTGGTCAACGCAGCGGGTGACCGGTGGGCCGGGATCGGCGCGCGTGCAGGTCACCTCGCCGTCGGATCCCGAAGTGGCCTTGCATGTCACACAGTCGCCGGTGGCCGGCGAGACGTTGAGTGGCGCCGCCGAGCGGTTGAAACGGGCCATCGACGCCGAGCCCGCGGGAACGTTCGTGGACTTCAATCCCACCGCAACCAGCGCCGGCAGGCCGGCGGTGACATACCGGGAAGCCCGCGCCGGCCACGACGTGCGGTGGACGGTGCTGGTGGACGGGCCGGTGCGGATCAGCCTCGGATGCCAGAGCCGGCCCGGCAACGAAGAGGCCGTCCGCGCTGTCTGTGAGCAGGCGGTGCGGTCGGCGCACGCGATCGGATGAGCTCCGGATCGGATGGAACCAAATGAACGTCGTCGCGGTCGAATCCAATATGGCTACACCGAACACACTGACCACCGACTTCGACCTGATGCGGTCGGTCGCGGGAACCACGGACGCCCGCAACGAGGAGATCCGGGCCATGCTGCAGGCGTTCATCGGCCGGATGAGCCAAGTGCCGCCTTCGGTATGGGGCGGGGTCGCCGCGGGGCGGTTCAAAGACGTGGTGGACCGCTGGAACGCCGAGTCGTTGCACCTCTACCACGTCCTGCACGCGATCGGCGAGACCATCCGGCACAACGCGGCCACCCTGCAGGACGCCGGCCACAACCACGCGACCCACATCGCCGCCGCCGGCGGAAACCTCTAGTCGACAGGAGTCATCCATGGAATCGGCGCTGTCCTATGACTTCGGCGAGATCGAATATTCGGTGCGCCAGGAAATCCACACCACGTCGGCCCGGCTGAATGCGGCGCTGGAGGAACTGCGGTCGCAGATCGCGCCGCTGCAGCAGTTCTGGACCCGTGAGGCGGCGGCCGCCTACCAGGTCGAGCAGCAGAAATGGCACCAGTCGGCGACCGCCCTCAACGAGATCCTCGTCGATCTCGGAAACGCCGTGCGCGACGGCGCGGAAGAGGTGGAAAACGCCGACCGGCGGGCGGCCGGAGTCTGGGGTAGGTAGCCGCAACACCCATGATCGTCTGTGTGGTCCCGGCGGGGGACTCACTTTCGACGGTTATACACTCAGCCGATGCGACCAGGAATCCAGGAGAGCCCCGAGCAATCTCTCCGGGTGCTGGGCCGTATCCGTCTCTCCCGTGAAGCGGGTGAGACCGGAACCAGCATCGAGCGCCAGCGCGAGGACATCGAACAGTGGTCCGCGCTGCATCGGCACACCATCGTCGGATGGGCCATTGACTCCGGCGTCTCTGGCTCGGTCGATCCGTTCGATACCCCGGGGCTGGGACCGTGGTTGGCCCCTGCCCGGTTGAAAGAGTGGGATGCCCTCGTGGCCTACAGGTTGGATCGCTTGTCCCGCAGGGTGATCCCGCTCAACCGGCTATTCGGGTTCATACAAGAGCACGGCAAGACCTTGGCGTCGGTCTCGGAGTCCATTGACCTGTCGACGTGGATCGGCCGGCTTGTCGCCAACGTCATCGCTGGCGTGGCCGAGGGGGAACTGGAGGCCATCCGCGAACGCAACCTCAGCTCGCAGGCCAAGCTGCGCCAGCTCGGGCGCTGGCACGGTGCAGGAGTGCCTTACGGGTTCTCGCCTGAGAAGCGACAAGACGGCTGGTATCTGGTCCACAACGAAGCCGAGAAGCGCATCTTGCGGGAGGAGATACTTCCCAGGGCACTGGCCCACGAATCCGCGCGCTCGATTGCGTCTGCGTTGAACGCGGCCGGTTTCACGACCCGCAAGGGCGGATCTTGGCATGTCCAGTCAGTGTTGTCCATCCTCCGCAACCGGGCCTTGCTCGGGCAGCATGAGCACAAGGGCCGGTTGGTCGTCGACCAGGACGGGCTGCCGGTCCAGCGTGGGGAACCTTTGGTGACCACCGACGAGTGGGCCAGGATCCAGACCTCCCTCAGCTCCCGGTCGATCAGGACCGGCGAGCGGAACCAAAACCAGCTGTCCGGGGTGCTCACTTGCCACGGCATCAGACATCAACCCGACTGCCAGCGCACGGAAAGCCGCTCGTGCGGCTGTCCTTTGTGCGGTGCCGCCGTATACGCGCAGCGGATGCCAGACCGCGAGTATTCGTACTACCGATGCTCGGATCGTTCCCGGCGTTGTGCTTCGTCGGCGGTCCGCTCCGACATCGTCCTAGAGCTAGTGGAAGAGCACCTGCTCCGAGAGATCGGGGACGTGCCCCGCCGTGAGCGGGTGTACGTCCAAGGCTCGGACCATACCGAGGCCCTAGAGGCCATCCAAACGGCCCTGAGAACCGCCAGGAAAGAGCTTGACCTCGGCCTCTACGACGGCACGGAGGACGAGTATTTCGAGCGCCTACAGCGGCTCACTGCCCGTCGAACGGAATTGGCAGCCCTGCCCACAGAGCCCTCGGGGTTCCAGTGGCGCGACGTAGGCGAGACGTGGGGTCAGGCATGGCAGCGGATGGATGTTGCCGAACGTCGAGCGTTGCTGCTCGACTCGGGCATCCGCGCAGCCGTGGCGGGGGGCCTAGGCAAAGACCTGTACTGCCACCTGAACATTCCCTCGGATGTCCGGGGTCGCATCGAGAGGTGAGGACCGAAACTCATGGACGAACCGATCCGAAGAATGCCTGACCAATGCCTGCTGTGACGCAGCACGGGAGCCGGCTAGAGCCACCATCCACCGGTGGTGGCGTCAACACCGCCGCATGGCTCATGGCCATCGACGCTCACCCCGAGACCCTCAACACCGATCTTGTCGTGGCGACGGCCCTTGCCAGCGGGGACGCGGGGGTTCAAAGGGCCGACCCGAGTCCGTCACGGACTCCGTTGAGGAGCTGATCGCGTTGGGCTTTCTGGAGCCGGTCCTGGCTGCCAATCACCAGGACGGCGAGGAGCATGTGCTTGAGCTGCGCTACCCGTAGCAATAGGTCGCAAGGGTGACTGCTGGCCTGGGTCAGGAATGGCTCGCAGCTTCGTCGTTCAATTCAGGCTAGATGGGCCGGTATTCGTGAGTTCTTCGCCGATTACGGTAACTGCCGTGCTCAAGCACCTGAGCAAAACATCAGCAGCCTCGGCGAAATCGTCGTCGGCATGGCCTGCGTCGGCGAGCCCCTCGGCTCGGATATCACGGGCCCTCCGGTAGTCGTGGTCGGCGTGGCGTAGCTGGTCAACTGCGAGTTGGATGCGGCGTAGGTCCACGCAGGCAATCTTAAGCGCGTTGACGGCCTACGCCCGTTGGCGGGCGCAGAGCTCCAGCTCCCAGCGCACGAGGTCAATCGCCGCTCGCACGGCCAGATCCTCGGGGTCGTACCCCTCGGCCCGTATCACTTCTCGTTCGTAATCGTCCATGCCGGGTTAGACGCGGTCGAGATCCGTCCGGTTCCGGCAGAGCTGTCCTGGGAACCTTAGCCGGGGCAATCGTAGGCGTAAGCAGACCCGCCTGCCACATTCGTGCCGCCCCGAACAACTATGTCGGACATATCGGAGGTAATCGTGTTCACCCCCACGATGAGTGCATTGGGGCCTTTGCCCCATATCCACATGACATCGTCCCTATCCACTTGAGTCCGACACCAAGGCAAACCACTCAAGGGTTTTCCTATGGGCAACAAGGCTGTTTCTTGCGTGACCGCATCGCGGTATGCGAGGCGGATATCCCACCGTTCGGCACCAGCCGCTGTGTCTTCTGACGGTTCTAGTTCCGCGCTGGCAGGTACAAAAACCCCGGGGAATAGCCGCGACTGCTGAGCGCCAGACGGCTCTGCAGTGGCCAGTGGACAACCGAGAAGCGCAGACGCCACGATATATGCGGCAAACTTCTTCATAGACATCGCCGATTCTAACGCCTACGGCACTGGGGGACCGCCGCTTTCGCCAATGGGGAGAGTGTGGTCAACGCGCGCGGGCGAGCTCGTTCCGCGTCAAGTTTCAGCCTAATTGAGAATCCTCCAGGGCGTTGTTCGCCTCGTCTAAGAAGTCGATAGCAATCTGCGCTGCCTCCGGGGGAACGTATCCACCCTTACGGCCCGCAGAGCCGCCTTTGAGCAGCCCACGGTTACGTGCCTGCCATAGGTGGTTTTTAACGGTACCGGGCGACTTCCCCAGTTCTTCTGCGATGTGGTCAACAGGCTTCGCCTCACCATCGGCCACCCGTCCCACGTACTCAGCCGCCAGTAACACTAGGTAGACATCAGTGATCCCGCCCATATCCAAGATCGACTTCAGAAGCGGCATCGACACCTGTAGCGGTCTCTTGGTGGTCTGGGCATAGGCACGATCCTCCGCAGCCAGTTTCATGCGGGCGTCAGCGGCACCCGTTCGGAAGTCGATCTCCCGAAGCACTGTGCTGGAGATGCCGCCTGGGGGGACGTTCTCCTCATCAGTTGGTCGGACGACGAGCTTTATTGGCCCACCCTGTATTTCGTCCTCTTTCCAATACATCTCGACTGTCCAGCCGCCGATCTGTTGTGGAATCCGTATCTCGTCCCAATCGAGCATAGCCAGATCGTAACACAATACCCAACCGGTATGTCGTGACGGTTTGACAAACAGGTTGGCATCGTGTTTTAGTTCGAGAGTCAGCGACGACGACGGAGGCGAGGAACCGCCGGGATGACCAATCCCGGCAGGCCGTACCCCCGAAGGCCAGCCCGGGACACGGGCCAGTGGCGGCCACGTACTGCATCGCCGGGAGGCGAGGTAGCCGAGCGTGCGACGTACAGCCGACGGAATCAATGACAGCGCTCAAGTCGAGCAACCTCCGCGCCAGCGCAGCGAACTGCTACCAACCAATCATCAAGAGAGGCAACGCAAATGAAAATTAACGATCCAAAAGCGAGCTACTCGCAAGTCTCGGGTGTATTTCTGGACACCGAGCCCGCCCAGGAGCACGGGTTGCTTGTGCCGGTTAAGCCGGGGTCGGTCAAAGTCCATGACGGGATAGTCACCTTCACAGCCATCGTCCCGGATTCGGCCATCGCGTCGTTGTACGTGCCGCCGAGCGAACGGCTGGCCAATCGATGACTGGAAGCAGGGGGGCGGCTGACACCGCACCCGAACTCCCGACTATCGACCTGCTGGATGGCAGGTCGCTCACGATGGACATTTGCGAGCCCTGCTTCCTTTACACAGGTCGGATCACCGACCTGGATACCGGCCAGTCGTGGCAGTGGGTGTATCGGAGCGCAGGAGTGCAAGAACACCAGCCGCTGTATCAGCAGATCCTCGACTACCTGAACGGGGCAGTACAGATCGAAGCGAGAACCCTTGCCGACCTTGACATGATCTTTGGGGAGGCTGAATTGTCAATATACGAGCCACATCCCAACGTCGCCGAGCCGGCCAGATGACAACCCAAGGGCGGAGAGGCCGGCGCGGCCGAGAACCGTGGCGCGAAGTCCTCATCGGCGAGCTCACCGACGAGACCGAGGACGAACGTAGAGACTTTGCTGACCCCGAGCGCAACCCGTTCGAGTCCAAGCATGGCCCGGAGATGGGCACGGATAGAGACGACAGCCCGGCATATCTAGCTCCCAAGCCACGGTTCGACGCCGCCAAGCTTGAAGCCGGTGACATCAGCGACCCGATACAGATCGACCAGACGGCCGACCGGATCGCAACTGGGCAACTGGTCGAAGCGGGCCACGGATTCATCGTCAACGATCCGCGCAGCCGCCCATGGAAGACAGCGAAGCGTACACACTGCGCCCACTGCGGCGGGCCGTTACCAGCGCCAAACGCCAGCCATGAGAAGTACCGTTGCGAGTTCGACCCACCCGCCTACTACGACGAGGTGCCGCCGATGGCGGACGGGGCTGTACGGCCCCCACTGGAAGTCTGGCGAAGGTTTACCCCGGCCCAGAGGCGTCGCTTCGCGACTGGCGATACCCATGAATGCGAGTGTTCCGGGTGCGAGCTGCGGTGGTTGGTGTTGCACGGACACGAGCGCAATCGTGGCAATCCCCGAAAGTACTGCTCTGAGAACTGCCAGAGGTGGGCCGACAACGAACGCAATGCCTGGAAGCGGGCCGTCCGGCGAGCCGAGAAGCGTGGCGAGGAGCCACCGCCGCCCCCCGAGGACAAAGGGCTTAAGTTGCGCCATGCGCGGGGACTACGTTCCGGCGTCGAAGGTCACGGGCGCCGGTACACCGCAGCCAACGGACACAGGTGGGAATTGCCGAGGGCATGACTGCGCCGAAGTATTCCGTAACTGGTGAAGGCCCGGGCAGTGGCGCCCAGCCTCCTGGCGTGCTGCCCGGTGCCAATCTCTCGCCGTGAGCGCCGCCATGTCGAGGACCCCCGGTTACCTCCTGGGCCGGGGGTTCTCTCTTTATCCCGAACGAATAGCCATAGTCCGCAATGAAAGGAGGGGCGAGATGCCCGCCATCGCTTGTACCCGCCACCTTCACCGTGGCCCCCAGGATCGCCGGCCCAATGGCCGGTGCATCCACTGCCAGCGTGAAGCGCAGAAGCGTTACCGCGATGCGTGCCGGGACGCCCGTAGGCGTTTGAAGGCAGTTCAGTCCGCCTTAGCGGGCTAACGCACGCTCGTCTCGATCCAACCGTCAGCGTTCCGCTGAGCGGTTTTGTTGCGGCACAAGGCATGCCGCGACCGGAGGCACCCAGGGGGTGCACCGTCAACGAAAGGAAAGCCGCATGATCGACGCGACCAAACTAGACCCCGAGGTCGTCGTGTATATCGCCAAGCTGCGGCAGGAGGCAGCCCGCGCCCGTACACAGCGCAACAGAGCACGCGAAGAGGCCGCACGCCTCCGCGCTGAGCTGGCCGCCTGCGGCGCATGAACCGCAACCTAGTCCGCCATCAAGGGAATGTGAGGGATCTGTTGAACACTGCTTTGCCGATGGGGCTCGTCCGAGACGGCAAGCTGTCAGCGATCACGAAGGCCGTGGCGTTGGAGGTCTGGTCGCACGCCGAAGGGCGACACCAGTCGGCCTCATCGGTGGCCGACGCCCTGGGGATCAACCGGAAGACGGTGTATCCCGCCTTGGCCGAGCTTGAGGAGCGAGGCTGGCTCGTCCGGGAGGTCCACCACAAGATCAGCGAGAAGGGCAACCGCGTCTGGGACCGCGAGGTGTGGCACCTGCGGATGACCAACGCCCCGTTCACCGAGGAACAGACCCTGTCCCTCAAACGGACAGGGGTATGCCCGCCAGACGGACAGGTACCTGTCCACGGGACGGACACCGTAGAAGTGAAGGGGAGGAGTGCACCAGAAGTGCACTCCGACCATAGGAGTGAAGAGGAACCTGTCCGCCCGACGGACAGGTCCGGGGAGGACGACCCACAAAGGGAGTCCGAGCCAGATTGGGAATCTGTCTCGTCATCTCCCCAGTGCTACAGCACCACTCATCGTTTTCGTGGTGCTACCGATCCCTTCGCCTCGCAGTCGCCGAGCGACAGCTCGGCTCAGGTGGGATCTGTTCGTGGTGAACCTGAACCTGTGAACCCGGAAGAGTACCGCGAGGACGGGATGCTCAGCCTTGTTCAGTCGGTGACCGCCGTCTCCGACGAGCCGAAGCCGTGGGAGTCCGGTCCCGTGGCCGAGTGCGCCAGGCAAGTGTGGCCCAAGGGCAGGCCCTGGCCGCCGGAGCCGGGCACGTTCGACCCGTTCGTGACGTACGTGGACGCGGAGACGGGAGAACCGCTGAGCCGCTGACGGCACATCCCAACCGAATCCCCAACCGCCCGTCTGCCGTCCGGCAGGCGGGTTTTCCATCTGTACCGAAATAGGAGAACGAACCATGTTTGATCAAGCATTCATCGTGGACGGCATCACCCGCTGGACCGACCTCGGCATCAAGTTCCCGAAGAAATTGGCCACGGCGATCGAAACTTTCGACGCCATCCGCTGCGCCGAGCCGGGACACCGCCCCGTGTTCGACCTGGCGGGCGTCACACCGGCCAACGCCGAGGCCAAGATCCGCTCGTACGCCGAGCAGCTCGTGCCGACGCTGGGTCTGGTATCCAGGGTCGGTGCGGTGGACTTGTCCGCGCTCGATGTAGCGAAGCAAGACGCCGTGAACGCCGCAGCCCGAGACGTTCTGGTGAAGGCAGCTGAGGCTGTGCCCGGGGTCATCGAGCAAGTGACCCCCGAGTTCGACCGCGCGGCATCGGAGTTCACCGAGGCCGTGTCAGGGCTGCCGGATGACTTGTCCGACGCCGCAATCGTGCAAGCGGGGCCGGCGGTGCTGGGTGAGTACCAGCGGGCCGCGCAGGCTCAGACCGTTATCGGCGGTTTCGACCACTGGATTGCCTCGCTGAGATCGTTGCCGGGTCTCGGTGTGGGCCAGGTCGACCCGGTTACGCGAGTGCTGCGTCCGGTCAGTGTCAGCCAGCTCTCACACCTGGACAACGCGCAGACCAAGCGGTACGGCCAGCTCAATCCGCTCTACGTTGTCGCGGTACGTGAAGGCGTCGAGTTCGCCTTGAACACACCACAAGAGGCGGCGCAGATCAGGGCGGGCATCGAAGCCAGGGGCCGAGCCCACGCGGAGCGTGAGCACCGCCGAGCCATCGCCTGATCTAGCAGAAACCCTCGGAGAGGCCCCCAGTTCATCGCTGGGGGCTTTTCTGCATCGACCGATAGGAAAGTTTGTACCCGTGAGCGACTTTGAAGCGTGGTGGGAGAACTACGGCCAGCCTTACGAGGCTGCCGTGATCGAGCAAGGTGGAACCCCGTGGACGGCCAGCATCGAAGAGCGCCAGAAGCTTTGGGCTCGACGCTACGAAAGGCCGGCACCCCCCATAGGCTTGACCAACGACCTGGATGCGATACGCGGCACCGCGCGCAGCGGTGAGCCCGTGGCGTCGGCCATCTGCGATGGCCTAGCAGGTGCGGCATGACCAACGCAGCACGCAGCTTCGCACAGTGGCTGAGCCGTACCCCCGCGAAGCGGGAGACCGTGGAAGGTGATCCAGCGGCCCAGGCCTTCGCCGAACTGCTGGCACAGCGCAGCGTGATCAGCGGCGCAGTCGTCAACGATGACGACGAGCCGTGGGACAAGCGAGTGCTCCGGGTCCTCCGAGAAGATCGCGAATGGCAAGAGCGGTACCAAGCCGAGAAGGCCGAGCGCGAAGCCCGGGAGGCCGAGGCGCAGTTGTCGCCGGCTCAGCGGCTGGCTCGGGCGATCGGCGGGCACAACACCGCAGGCCCCCTGCCTTTGAACGGCACTGCACTACTGCGCCAGGCGATCGGCGGGGCAGGCAATTCCACGATCAACGGTCAGCCCGCACGATGACCCACGACGGATCTAAGGCGCCGCAGCGGAGCCAGCCCGAGGAAGCAGCAATGCCCTCGGGCAATCCTCGGGTATCCGCGTTGGCTCTCGATGTCGGTATCAACGTGGGGGATGAGGTTGAAGTGTCGGTACCGCGACGTACGGTCTTGGGGTGACAGAGGGACAGGTCGGGTTCTCGTCTTTCGCGTTCTTCTCACCGTCGACGAGCATGACCATCAAGGGTGTGGCATTCACGGCGCTGCCTGGAACGGCCATCCCACGCTGCTTGGCTGCGTTCGGGACGACTACCGAAACCGACGACCGGCCAGCTGAACCCGCGTTGGTCGTCGCGTTTGACTTTCCCGAGATCACGGCCAACCCCGTGAGCAAACCGGTGCAAGAAACGCGAGACGTGGATGCGTTCCTACGTGACTCAGTGGCCCGTTGCCGGATCACTAGCCCCTCAGTCGTGAACCACAACGACCCCCCAGACGTCCTCGCGTACGTCGACGAGCAAGAGTTCGGCATCGAAGCCGCCCAGTTGCTACCGCCCGATTGCGGCGTGGACAGGTCCAACTCAATCGTTGGACGCTGGAAGAGCTTCGAGGCGTTTAGGGACAAGGTTATAGAAGAAGATTGGGGAAACGTACGGCAGCACCGAGGGCTGCTTGTGGTCATGCACTTCGGACAAACCGGTGCGACTCCAACTGAGCGACTGCCACCAAGGCGAGCCAACCTGGGAAGCGCAATCGCAGCATTGCGGACATCACAGCCGGTCATCCGAGACCCCATGGCCGCCGCTACCTCGCACCCAACCTTGAACGAATCTGAGGTAATCCAGTGGTCATCGGACAGGTCGATTTTCTTCACGTGGACTCCGCTGCCACCGTGGTACTCCAGTCCATTCCACGACCGAATGGGCTTCGAGTTGGCAGTTGGATACCACGCAACCGTCACGCAGACCGATGTGCGCGGCGAACTGCGAAGAATCGTGGAGGACCACGACAGCGTCAACACGAAGACGTTGGTGATTACCGTCAACGCACCGCTGAGGTCCGGCCTGTCGTTCCCGACCAACAAGCTCGTTGCTGACATGCTGTTCAGGGACCAACAGCCGTTAGGCGGCTGGACGCCCTCCCATATTGAACGGATCGCGCTGCACAACCAGAATGAGAAGTCTGTGAAGTGGGTCCTCGGCTCAAGTCCATGGGTGTAGGCGCTACGAGCCTTCCGCGTCTGCAGGTTCACAACATTCGGTGCCTGCGCCGCGCCTCGGCCGGCCAACTTTCGGTGCTGCTAGACATCCTCGGCGGATGTAGTCGCTATTCAAAGCCGTCGCCACCTGGGACCGCCGGGCGGTAGGTAGTCCGGGCGAGTTTAGGTGCTGCACTGACCAAAGGGACAGGGCACTGGCCGGCATCGGGCAGGGGCAGTGGGCAGGGCACTGCCCCGCCGGGCGCCCGGAGTGGGCGGCACCCGCAGGCAGACCCCCACGGGGGCATCCCTGCCCCCGCACATCCCGACCGGTCCGTAATGCGGATGCCGGACCGGATGCGACGCATCGGCACTGCGGTTCTCCCTGGCCAGCAAAGGCGGCTGGGCGACCACGCCAGCCTTCCCAGCAACGAACACGAGGCCCCAGAAAGAAGGTAGGAACATGCCGGAAACCGGCGAAAACGACGATCAGAGGCCGATCCCCCGCGCACCGGCTGGCCTCAATGCAGCCGGTAAGCGCTTCTGGCGGGAGATCACTTCAGAGTGCGAGATCCGTACCTTCGACATGCTCATGCTGGTCGAGCAGGCCGCCCGTACGGCTGATGTCGTGGCACGGCTACAGCGGGCCGTGGATACTGCCGAATCGCTTCGCTGCCAAGGAAGCAAGGGGCAGGAGGTAGCGATCCCCGAGCTGACCGAGCTCCGCCAGTACCGGGCGCAGTTCGCGGCGCTGATCAAGCAACTGGACCTGCCGGCCCCTGAGGACGACGAGGACGAAGACGAGGACTCAGCCCCAGGACGCACTCGGCCCATGACCCGTAGCGAGGCAGGCCGCAAGGCTGCCGCTGCCAGGTGGCAGAAAAGCCGAGGAGGCACCGCAACATGAGCAACCCCAAGATAGTTCGGCGCGACCGCCGCCGACGTGAGCGCAGCCAGGACGGACCTGCGCTCACCATGGCCGATTATTACCGGCAGCTCCTGGCGAGCCCCGGTTGTACGACTGCCCCGACCTTCTGCGACTACGAGAGGGCGGCCGGTCTCGACTGATTTGAGGCCCTGCCATGGATAACCTGAGAGGCGGCTGCCGCTTACCTGGGAATAGAAGTTATAGAAGTGGCGATCAAAACCAGTCCGGAACAGGCTACTTTCTGTTTTGATCGTCCAAGCGAAGCGAGATTTTTCAGTCTCGTTACGCTGGGGCTACAGCGTTTCAGCATAATTTTGTCGGTGTACCCAGTCAGTATGGGTGCGTCCGCACTGGTGTAGAACGGACATGAGCGGGTACGGAGGTCTCATGACAAGCACTTTGATCGCGTCGCCGCGCTTCGCGGCTTCACCACTGGCCGGGGAAGGTGGCCACGGTCAGGACTACGAATACGTCGAGAAAGAGATCCGCAACGTTCTTTCGGACCATCCCGAAGGAATCTACCTACCCGAGGTGCTCGAGGAGCTGTGGACCCGGCTCACCGTGCCGGCGCTAAGTGCGGCGATGCTTGAGATGTTCAGCAGACGGTTGATCGCTCTCACACCTGACCGCCGACTGCATCTTCTCAGCACCGAGCAAAGTTAGTACAGCATCCAGGGGTCTAGCACTGACTTGCCGCCGGTGCCAACCAGGCGCTGGTACAGATCTACTGCTTGCTCCTCAGTCAGGGAAGCGATGAAGTCAGCCACCGCACGGGCGTAACGAGCGTCGGGGTGAGGGTAGCGGTCGCTTCCCCCCTCAACCCCAGTTATCTCAAACGCCCATTTCAGTTGTCGCGGTAGACGATTGAGAGCCCCGGCTTTGTGCGCTTTCTCTAGGATGGGGTGCAGCTTCTCGAACAGGGCAATCACCACTTGTCGCTGGCCTTCCTGCAGGGTGGCGAGTCGTGGGTCGTGGATCACATAGTGCCACGTCAGCTGCTTGAACAACTCGACCTCGGCCCGAATGGTGGGAGGCACATCCAGCGGGTTAGGCCGGACCCCGACACGAACGCTGGATACAAACTGATCGATGAGCCACCGGCAGCCGCGAGCGACCTCCCGCGAGTTCTGAAACTCGCGCTGCGGGTAGGCATTACCGAAAGCGACGGCCATGACGGCGCTGAAGTTTGCGACGACAGTCTCTCGGTCCACGAGATCTCGTTGCGCCTCGGGCATCTTGTCCATGACACGCTTCCAGGACGCGTTGATGAACTCCGACCGCTCGGTCGGATTCTGGATCAACGGACCGATCGGAATGTGTTGTGCCCGTACAAAATCCTCAAGGTCATGCACAGCGTAAGTCACATCGTCGGCCCAGTCCATGATTTCGGCCTCTAGGGAGCGTTCACCGTCCCCCAGCCCTTCCCGGACGCGGTTGAAAACGTCGGACTCGGTCGGATAGGCATTCCACTTGCCGCTCTGCTCGTGCTTTCCGTGGCGCTGATACGGGTACTTGATGACCGCTCGTAGCGTGCGGTCCGACACGCCAAGCCCTTTGCCCTGCTCGATGTTGGGGTGTGCACCGAGCTTGGCAAGGATCCGCAGAGTCTGGGCGTTGCCTTCAAAGCCGTCCAGCCCGTGGGGCCCGCACAGCTTGTTGAGCTCTTCCTCCCCCACGTGGCCGAACGGCGGGTGGCCAAGATCGTGTGCCAGGCCAGCGGCCTCGGCGGCGGCGACGTCGACTCCGCCGACCGCCTCGAGCTTGTCCTTCTGGGCTTCGTCCCGTTGCAAATGCTCTGCGAGCCGCCGGGAGAGCTGCTGCACCTTTAGGGTGTGTGTAAGCCGCGTGTGAAAAAGTGGGATTTCGCCCACGGCCACAACCTGCGTGACGCCGCCGAGTCGCCGCAACTCATCGGAGTAGAGGATCCGGTCGCAGTCGTGTTCGGTGGGCGTCCGGCCATCAGGCGTGTTCTGACCCTCCAAAGGTGTTGCGGGCAACGTTGCCTCCCGTGCTGGGGCGATCAAACCAGTTCGTTAGCAGTGCCTGGCGTACAAACGGTGACGCCGAGTTCAGCTAATCATTGTAGTTTCGTCAGTACCCAGAACCGACACCGTCGTCACCCGGCGATCTCATCGTCTCGGTACTGACCAACATGACGGCCGTCAACACGCCAAAGGTGGCGGAAACCGGTCACCACCTGGCGATCCGGGCGGCAGGCCTTCTGTGTGTAACCGTCCAACTTGAGGAGAGCCGCTGGGACCACACAGTCGTTTTGACCTGCGGGGACGTGCATCGGTAAGCTGCTCGGTTGGCGTGCGGTACGCCGGGACTCGGGTCAATGTCGGTCGCCGAGAACCCTTCCTTTTGGACCCACCGCCAACGCCTGACCGGCACCCGGCTCGACCCGGGATCCACCTCGAGAAAGAAAAGGTAAGCGCTGTGCCCACCTACGCGCCAAAGGCGGGTGACACCACGCGGTCGTGGTACGTCATCGACGCCACGGACGTGGTGCTTGGCCGCCTTGCCGTCGCGGCAGCCACCCTGCTGCGCGGCAAGCACAAGCCGACGTTCGCCCCCAATGTCGACGGCGGTGACTTCGTCATCGTCATCAACGCCGACAAGGTCGCCCTGAGCGGCGACAAACTGCAGAGCAAGCTGGCTTACCGCCACTCGGGGTATCCCGGCGGCCTGCACTCGCGCAGCATCGGCGAGCTGATGGACAAGCACCCCGACCGGGTCGTCGAGAAGGCGATCGTCGGCATGCTGCCCAAGAACAAGCTCAGCCGTCAGATCCAGCGCAAACTCCACGTCTACGCCGGCCCCGAGCACCCGCACGCCGCTCAGCAGCCGGTTCCGTACGAGATCAAGCAGGTGGCCCAGTGACCGAAACGACCGAGGCCCTGGACGACACCACGGCCACCGCCGAGACCCCGGAAACCCCGGACGTCCCGGCCGAGGCGCCCGCGCCCGCGGCCGCCGACTCCTTCGTCTTCGACCGGCCCATCCAGACCGTCGGCCGCCGCAAGGAGGCCGTGGTGCGGGTGCGCCTGGTCCCCGGCACCGGCAAGTTCGACCTCAACGGCCGCAGCCTGGAGGATTACTTCCCCAACAAGGTGCATCAGCAGCTGATCAAGGCCCCGCTGGTCACCGTCGACCGGCTGGAGAGCTTCGACATCTTCGCGCTGCTGCACGGCGGCGGGCCGTCGGGGCAGGCCGGTGCGCTGCGCCTGGGCATCGCCCGGGCGCTGATCCTGGCGCAGCCCGAGGACCGGCCCGCGCTGAAGAAGGCCGGATTCCTCACCCGCGACCCGCGGGCCACCGAGCGCAAGAAGTACGGCCTGAAGAAGGCCCGCAAGGCGCCTCAGTACAGCAAGCGCTGATCAACCACATCACTTTCTGGCCAAAACGGGGCCTCAAACGGGGTAGTCACGCGCCTTCGTCGGCGTGTCTGCGCGCAAACGCGCCCCGTTTCGGTCAGAAAAGAACGGGCACGTTAGGTGCTGAACCGTCAATTGTGAGAGGTTTGTCCGCATGGGTCGACTATTCGGCACCGACGGTGTCCGTGGGGTCGCCAACCGGGAGTTGACCGCCGAGCTGGCGCTGGCGCTGGGCGCCGCGGCCGCGCGGCACCTGGCCAGCGCGGGTGGGCCGGGCCGGCGCGTCGCCGTGATCGGGCGCGACCCCCGGGCCAGCGGCGAGATGCTGGAGGCCGCGGTGATCGCCGGGCTGACCAGCCAGGGCGTCGACGCGCTGCGGGTCGGCGTGCTGCCCACCCCCGCGGTGGCCTATCTGACCGGCGCGTATGACGCCGACTTCGGGGTGATGATCTCCGCGTCGCACAACCCGATGCCCGACAACGGCATCAAGATCTTCGGCCCCGGCGGCCGCAAGCTCGACGACGACACCGAGGACCGGATCGAGGCGCTACTGGCCGCCGAGGCCGGGTTGCGGCCGGTCGGCGCGGGGATCGGCCGGGTCATCGACGCCGAGGACGCCGCCGACCGCTACCTGCGCCACCTGAGCAAGGCCAGCACGATGCGGCTCGACGGCCTGACCGTGGTGGTCGACTGCGCCCACGGCGCCGCGTCGTCGGTGGCGCCGCGCGCCTACCGCGCGGCCGGCGCGCGGGTCATCGCGATCAACGCCGAGCCCAACGGGCTGAACATCAACGACAACTGCGGCTCCACCCACCTGGATTCGCTGCGCGCCGCCGTCATCGCGCACCGGGCCGACCTCGGCCTGGCCCACGACGGCGACGCCGACCGCTGCCTGGCCGTCGACGCCAACGGCGAACTCGTCGACGGCGACGCGATCATGGTCGTGCTCGCGCTGGCGATGCGCGAGGCCGGCGAGCTGGCCTCGGACACGCTGGTGGCCACCGTGATGAGCAACCTCGGGCTGCACCTGGCCATGCGCTCGGCCGGGATCAGCGTGCGCACCACCGGCGTCGGAGACCGCTACGTCCTCGAGGAGCTGCGCGCCGGCGAGTACAGCCTGGGCGGCGAGCAGTCCGGTCACATCGTGATGCCGGCGCTGGGCTCCACCGGCGACGGCATCGTCACCGGGCTGCGGTTGATGACGCGCATGGTGCAGACCGGCTCGTCGCTGACCGAGCTGGCCGCGCCCATGCAGACGCTGCCGCAGGTGCTGATCAACGTCCGGGTGGCCGACAAGGACATCGCCGCCGCGGCCCCCGCGGTGCGCACCGCGGTCGACGACGCCGCGGCCGAACTCGGCGACACCGGCCGAATCCTGTTGCGGCCGTCGGGAACCGAGCCCGTCATCCGGGTCATGGTGGAGGCGCCCGAGGCCCACGTCGCCCAGCGCGTCGCGAGCCGGGTCGCCGAGGCGGTCAGCTCCGCGCGCTGAATCTCCCGGGAACCCGGGCGTGTTCCCGGGCGTCGGATTAGGCATGAGATTCGACAGGGGAGTACGGCCGGCCACCGTGGCACGCACCGAGATCGACGTCCCGGCGACGCACCGAGTCGCCGACCAATTCTGTGCCGCCGCCGACATTATCGACCGCGCCGTCAGCGATCACCTGGGCCGGCTCGCCTTCGGTGGGGCCAGCGCCGGGCGGGCGCACACCGCCCACGGCGAGGCGCTGCGCGCGGAGCTGGAGCGGCTGGCCGCCGACGTGGCGCAGTGGTCACGCGCGTCCGTGGAGATCGCGGCCGCCCTGCGCGCGAGCGCCGACCAGTACGCGGACGCCGAACTGTATGCCGCGGCGCGGATCGCCTGACCATGGCCGACCGGTTGAACGTCGCCGCGCGCCTCTCCGAAGGACTGCCCGCGGTCGAGCACACCGAGCGCTACGTGCGGGCCTGCCACGCCCTCGGCTACCAGCATCCCGACCTCACGGCGCATCCCTCGCAGGTCCGCGACTGGTACGACACCGAAGAGGGTCTGGACCTGCGCGCCCTCGACCGTGATTGCGCGGAGTTGCGGGCCGCGGGCGACGCGGTCTTCGACGCGCTGCGCATGCAGCGCGCCCAGGTGGCCGAGCTGTCCGCGGCGTGGACCGGGCCCGGCGGGGACGCCGCCGTCCGGTTCGTGGAGCGCCACTGCGACGCCGCCAGCGCGGTGGCGACCGAGCTGCGCGCGGCGGCGCAACGGTGTGAATCACTGCGCGACAACCTGTGGTACCTGGTCGACTCGAAGGTCGCGACCGCCATCGCCGTCGACGACCGCGCACAGGCGCTACGGCCGGCGTGGCTGGCCGCCGCCGCGACGGTCACGACCGGGGCCGGGGATCGGCCAGCCGCCGAAGGGGTGGTGCGTGAGCAGGTGATGCCTTACGTGGACAACGAGATCCGCGACGACTGGCTGACCACGATGCGCTCGACGCGCGACGGTGTGGCGACCTCCTACGACATGGTCACCGAGAGGATGGCGGCCGCCCCGGCCGCACGCTTTGAAGCTCCCGGCGAACTCGGGCCCGGTTACCAGCCCCTGCGGCCGGCCCCGCCCGCCTCGCCGCCCGCGGCGGTCACGCCCGTTGCCGCCGCCCCGGGCCCGCCGTCGGATCCGGCACCGACCGCGCCGACCGTTGCGCCGTCTCCGGTTCCCGCCACCCCGCAACCGGATTGGGGATCCGCGCTCGGGGACGGGGCCGGCATGCCGGCGGGCGATCTGGGCGGCGGAATCGGTAGCGGGCTCGGCAGCGGCGGCGGTGCAGGTCTCCTCGGGCTGGCCGGCAGGATCGTCGACGCGGTCGGTGGCCTGATCGGGTCGGTAGCCGACGGCTCCGAACCGACCGACCCCTTCGATGCGGGAAAACCCTTCGACGACAACCCCTTTGACGCCGACGACACCGATGACGAGCCGGCGAAGGCGGAAGACGCTGGCGACACCGAGGTGGCCGAGCCCGGCGCGGCTCAACCGCTCGACGCGGCGCTCCCCGCGGACGCGCCCGCGGACGGAACACCGCCAGCGGACGCGCCCGCGCCGGCAGAGGGGGAGCCGCCACCGGCGGCTGCACCACCGATCGACGGGCCCGCACCGGTTGCGGCGCCCGCGGCGGGTGAGCCGGCCCCCGCGGCGACCGAGGGGAAGACGCCGTGCGAAATCGCCGCGGACCAGCTGCCGCAGGCGGGGCCGTGACCGTTCAGGCGGGGCGCAGCCGCAGCACGTCCTCGACGAAGCGCACGGATTCGGCGCGGTCGGTGGCCAGGGGGCTGAGCAGCAGCGTCGTCACGCCGGACTCGGCGAACGCGGCCAGGCGTTCGGCGACGTACCCGCGCGGGCCCACCAGCGACATGCCGCGCACCAGTTCGTCGGGCACCGCGTCGATGGCCTCGCGTTTGCGGCCGGACAGGTACAGCTCCTGGATCCGGTCGGCGACCTCGCCGAACCCGTAACGCGTCGCCAGGGCGTGGTAGAAGTTGCGGCCCTTGGCGCCCATCCCGCCCAGGTACAGTCCCAGCTGCGGCTTGACCCATGCCAGCCGTTCGTCGACGTCGTCGCCGATGGCCACCGACGCGTGCACCATGACGTCCAGTGGGCCCAGCGCCGGGTCGCGCTTGGCGGTCCCGGCCGCCAGCGCGTCGCCCCATACCGACGCGGCCTTCTCCGGGAGGTAGAAGACGGGCTGCCAGCCCTCGGCGATCTCAGCGGTCAACTCGACGTTCTTCGGGCCCAGCGCGGCGATGGTGATCGGGATACGTTCGCGCACCGGGTGATTGATAAGCTGCAGGGCCTTGCCCAAGCCCGTTCCGCGGTCGGGCGGCAACGGGATCTGGTAGTGCTTGCCGTCGTGCTGCAGCCGCTCGCGGCGCCACACCTTGCGGCAGATCTCCACGATCTCGCGGGTGCGGCCCAGCGGGGCGTCGAACTCCACGCCGTGGAAGCCCTCAATCACCTGCGGCCCGGACGTGCCGATCCCCAACCGGAAGCGCCCGTCGGACACGTAGTCCAGGCCCGCGGCCGTCATCGCCAGCAGCGAGGGCGTGCGGATGTAGATGGGAAACACCCCCGACGCCAGCTCGACGGTGGTGGTCTTGGCGGCCAGATACCCGAGCTGGCTCACCGCGTCGAAGGCGTACGCCTCGGCCACCACGGCGATGTCGATGCCGGCCTTCTCGAGTTCGACCACGCGGTCCACGGCCTGATGAAATCCGCCCGAATAATCCAGGGCGATCCCGATTCGCATCAACGACAGATACCACGACCGCGCCCGCCGTCCGCGGGGACGCGGCAGCCTCAGCCCGCCGACGTGCCCGTCCAGTACTCCGCGAACCGCCGGCCGTCGCCGGCCAGGCGCAGGATGTCGTTGCCGGTGAAGGAGACCGGCCCGTCGGGGCCGCGGCCCGTGCCCACCCATCGGCCCGCGACCAGGTCACCCTCGTGCAGCGGACCGATCTCGACGGCAAACGTCAAGTCCGCGAACATGTTTCGTGTCTCGGCGACGATCCGCTGAAGTTCCTCCGGCCCGTGCACGTCCCGGCCCGGCCAGTGCCCCACGAAGTCGTCGGTGACGATCTCGGACGCGACGGGCCGTCCGGCCCACAACTCGGTGATCCAGCGGTCGTACAGCGCTTCGACGGTCGACACGGTGGGCGAGTACCCCGTTGCCGCGTCACTTCAACAACGCGACGATCTTCTCTTCCAGGGCAACCGGCGGCGCGTCGGGATCCAGCGGATCGGTCTTGGGCAGGTGGGCGTCGGGATCGGCGAACTCGCGATACGCCTTGTCGCCGCCCAGCGTGGCGAGCAGGTAACCGGTCAGCAGCGCGCGCACCGTCCGCTGCGTGCGCCGGTGCGGGCCGGCCAGCCCGAACGCCTTGGCCAGCCGCCGGCCCTCAACCAGCCCGCCGGGCTGGGCCTTGCTCACGACGCGCAGCGTGGCGGCGTCCCACGCGCGGCTCAGCGACAGCGCGTTGGAGTTCAGCGAATGCGGATCCCCGGGCGCGGTCAGGATCAACCCGGGCAGCTTCAGCGTCGCGGCCGGCTGTTCGGCCGGGGGGCTGGTGGCGGCGGGGAACAACGCGGCCGCCGCCGCCAGCTTGTTCGGCATGCCGGCCGCGGCGAACACGGCGGCCGAGCCGCCGAAACCGTGCCCGACGACGCCCAGCTTGGCGGGGTGCACGCTGATCTTGCCCGGCCCGAGCCGCACACCGGACACGATGTCCAGCGCGGTGCCCAGGTCGAAGGCGAAGTTGAGGACCGAAGGCGCCAGGCCGCGTTCGGTGTCGGGGGCGCCGGCCACGATGCCCCACGACGCCAGGTGCTCGAGGAGACCCGAATAGTTGGCGGACCGGGTAAGCCAGTCGTGGCCGAACGCGATCCCGGGCAGTCCCAGCCCCGCCTCCGGGGTGTACACCACGCCCGGCAGACCGGCGAAGGCCAGGTCACCCCGCAGAACCCGATGCGGGCCGCGGCGGCTGAGGGCTGCGAACAGCTTGCGGGTGCGGGCCACGCGTCGACGTTAGCGCATCGGCGCTAGGCCCTGACCTCGATGACGCCCACCCGCCAGAGCGCCGCATACATGTGGCGCAGCGGGATGCTGAGCAACCGGGCGGCCGCGTCCACCATCGGGTCCCCGCCGCCGATCGGCTCGCGGTGACGCCGCTTGGGCGCCGGTTGCGGCGCCGGAGCCAGCGTCAGACCCGGCGCGGGCGCGGACGAACGAGCCACCACATCGTCGAACAGAACAGCAGTCATGATTTTCCCCTTGAAGGTCTGCGAAATTTCGGATTAACAACGATTAACGGTTGCCTATCCGGTGGCTTAAGCGTTCATCGAATTTCCGCAACAAATCGAATTAATTACGACGGTGAGAAACGCGATTACCGGATAGCTGGACAATCGGCATTGATGTCTGTCATAAACGGTTATTGCTCTAAGGATTGGGTTGCGCTGCGCGCATATTAGCTGTTGAACCGGGTGGATCATCCAGCCGGTGACGATCAGGCGGGCGTCAACGATCTGTCCTTTCTGCTGGCTCTGGCGGTTGCCATCGGAGCCGATAAGCAGAATGTTAAGTAGCTGAATTGCTTGAGCGATGACGCAGATGAAAACGCCACGAATACATCAGGTGAAAAACGCCTCTCCTCTTTATGAAGACGGCATGAGGACGGTCAGCGGCGGTGCGGTGGAAAGCCGGGCGGATGTGTCGACCACGTCAGCCGGGCCCCGTCCCCGTAGCGGTGCCCGGGCCCCGAGGGGTCGCCGTACCACCCCGGCGGCGGACCGAAGGCCGAGCGCGGGGCGGGTCGCTCTGAACGGGCCTTCCGTGCAGGTGGGCGGGCTAACCACAACCGCGGAGTGCGGGGCTGGGGGTCCGCCTGCACTACCCTGGTTCGAATGTGCGGAATTGTCGGCTACGTCGGGCAGCAGCCCGCCTGCAAGGTCGTCATGGACGCGCTGCGCCGGATGGAGTACCGCGGCTATGACTCCTCGGGGATCGCACTGGTCAACGGCGCCGGGATGCTGACCGTGTGCCGCCGCGCCGGCCGGCTGGCCAATCTGGAGGACGCGGTCGCGCACATGCCGCCGGAGTCGCTGGCCGGCACCACCGGCCTGGGCCACACGCGCTGGGCCACGCACGGGCGCCCCACCGACCGCAACGCGCACCCGCACCGCGACGCCGCCGGCAAGATCGCCGTCGTCCACAACGGCATCATCGAGAACTACCCGAGCCTGCGCCACGAACTAGAGGCCCAGGGCGTGGAATTCGCCAGCGACACCGACACCGAGGTCGCGGTGCACCTGGTGGCGCAGGCATATCGGCACGGCGCGACCGCGGGCGACTTCGCCGCCTCGGTGCTGGCGGTGCTGCGCCGGCTGGAGGGCCACTTCACCCTGGTGTTCACCAACGCCGACGTGCCGGGCACCATCGTGGCCGCCCGCCGCTCCACGCCGCTGGTGCTCGGGATCGGTGACGGCGAGATGTTCGTCGGCTCCGACGTCGCCGCGTTCATCCCGCACACCCGCAACGCCGTCGAACTCGGCCAGGACCAGGCCGTGGTGCTCACCGCCGACGGCTACCGGATCACCGACTTCCACGGCAACCCCGACGTCGAGTACCGCGAGTTTCACATCGACTGGGACCTGGCCGCCGCGGAAAAGGGCGGCTACGAGTACTTCATGCTCAAGGAGATCGCCGAGCAGCCGGCCGCGGTGGCCGACACCCTGCTCGGGCATTTCGTCGACGGCCGGATCGTGCTCGACGAGCAGCGGCTCTCCGACCAGGAGCTGCGCGAGATCGACAAGGTCTTCGTCGTCGCCTGCGGCACCGCGTATCACTCCGGGCTGCTCGCCAAGTACGCCATCGAGCACTGGACCCGGCTGCCGGTCGAGGTGGAACTGGCCAGCGAGTTCCGTTACCGCGACCCGGTGCTGGACCGCAGCACCCTGGTGGTCGCCATCTCGCAGTCCGGGGAAACCGCCGACACCCTCGAGGCCGTCCGGCACGCCAAGGAGCAGAAGGCCAAGGTGCTGGCCATCTGCAACACCAACGGCTCGCAGATCCCGCGCGAGTGCGACGCCGTCCTCTACACCCGCGCCGGCCCCGAGATCGGCGTCGCCTCGACCAAGACGTTCCTGGCGCAGATCACCGCGAACTATCTGGTCGGCCTGGCGCTGGCGCAGGCCCGCGGCACCAAGTACCCCGACGAGGTCGAGCGGGAGTACCAGGAGCTGGAGGCCATGCCGGACCTGGTCGCGCGGATGCTCGCGATGATCGAGCCGGTGGCCGCGCTGGCCTACCGGTTCGCCCAGTCCTCGACCGTGCTGTTCCTGGGCCGCCACGTCGGCTACCCGGTGGCGCTGGAAGGCGCGCTGAAACTCAAGGAACTGGCCTACATGCACGCCGAGGGGTTCGCCGCCGGCGAGCTCAAGCACGGCCCGATCGCGCTGATCGAGGACGACCTGCCGGTCATCGTCGTCATGCCCTCGCCCAAGGGGCAGGCCACGCTGCACTCCAAGCTGCTGTCCAACATCCGTGAGATCCAGGCCCGCGGCGCGATCACCATCGTGATCGCCGAGGAAGGCGACGACACCGTGCGGCCCTACGCCGACCACTTGATCGAAATCCCTTCGGTGTCAACCCTTTTGCAGCCGTTGCTGTCGACCATCCCGCTGCAGGTGTTCGCCGCGTCGGTGGCGCAGGCCCGCGGTTACGATGTCGACAAGCCGCGAAACCTGGCCAAGTCCGTCACCGTCGAGTAGGCAGCACCGCTTCGACCGTATCGCCGTCACACCCCCCGCGGTTCCGTTAGATTGCCTTAGGAACAACGCACTCCACAGGGGTAGGAGCAGCATGCGGTCGGCGGCCATCAGGTTCGGCTTCGCAGGTCTTGTCTTGGTTGTCGTCGGGGCATACATCGCCTCGGTGGCGCTCTACGCCATGAGTGGGGGGCACCGCCACCCCGAAATCCCGCCCGGCGGTCAACAGAACACGGCCACGCTGGTCATCGAGGACGTCCAGTCCAACTACAGCGTGCTGATGGCCGACCTGTCCATCTCGCCGGGGTCGGCCCTGCTGGATCCGCAAACCCAGCACTTCAACCAAGACGTCAGTCTGCGAGTGCGATCCGTGGCAACGCCGACCCACCGCACCTGGACCAAGGGCATGCTCCCCGGTGTCTTCCCCGTCCCGCTGACCATCGCGGGGGAGATCGAGAAGTGGCCGTTCGACCGCTACAGCTCGGGGCCGGTCGAGATCGAGCTCTTGCACGGCCCCGGGAACGTGCCCGAACGTCTGCCGGTGACGTTCGTCAATCACCTTTCCGGATGGCAGGTGTCCGTCGACGGGTCCGGCCCCTACCGGGTGAGCCTGCACCGCTCGCTCAGCGCGGCGGCATTCGGCATCGTCATTTGCGGGGTGCTCATCGCCATCGCCGGCCTCGGCCTCTTCGTCGCCGTCCAGACCCTGCGTGACAGACGGAAATTCCAGCCGCCGATGACCACGTGGTACGCGGCGATGCTGTTCGCGGTGGTACCGCTGCGCAACGCGCTGCCGGGCTCGCCGCCCTTCGGTGGCTGGATTGACATCACGCTCGTGCTGTGGGTGCTCGTCGTCTTGGTGATCTCGATGCTGCTCTACATCATGTGCTGGTGGCGGCACCTGCGGCCGGAAGCCGCCGCGCCCGCCGCGGCGGCGCCCGATCCGCTCCCGGCAACCGCCGAGCCGATGAAAGCGTCGCGCACCGCCGGGTAACTCGCGCGACGCAGCAACCGGCGTGCGAAGGTGATGACGTGACGAATGCACCGGCGCGGCCCCGACTGCGCAGCATGGGGCTCGCGGTCTGGCATTACGTCAGCAGCGCGCCGTTGACCTACGGGTGGCTGCTCGTCCTGCTGATCACGACCTTCATCCAGCACTGGCTTCCCCAGCGGCAATTGCACTGGATGCTGATGCACCATTCCACCAACATCCATGGCCTGGCGCGCGATCCGCTCGACGTCTTGTTCTCCAGCCTGTTGTGGATCGACGGGGACAATCTCGCGCCCTACCTGATCCTGTTCTCGTTGTTCCTGGCGCCCGCCGAACACTGGCTTGGGCAATTGCGTTGGCTGACGGTGGGATTGAGCGCACACATCCTGTCCACCTATTTCAGCGAGGGCCTGCTGTATCTGGCGATCGAGGAGCACGACGCGTCGGAACGGCTGGTGCATGCCCGCGACATCGGCGTGAGCTACTTCCTGGTCGGGGTGATGGCCGTGCTCGCCTATCACATCGCGCGACCGTGGCGCTGGGGCTATCTCGGCGTGCTGTTCGTCATCTTCGGCTTCCCGCTGATCGCGATGGACCGGATCGAGTTGAACTTCACCGCGATCGGGCATTTCACCTCGATTCTCGTCGGGCTCTGCTTCTACCCGATGACCCGCCACCAAGACCCCCGACAGCTGAGCCCCGCGCGGCTGCGGGCCATGGCGCGCCGGCGCGGTTCGCCCGAGGCATCGGCCTGAGCGGCACCGCCCAACCGCGTCGCCCCTACCCGTAATGTGGCTCAGGTGCGGCACTACTACTCCGTAGACGCGATCCGCCAGGCCGAGGCGCCGCTGCTGGCCAGCCTGCCCGACGGGGCCCTGATGCGGCGCGCGGCCTTCGGCCTCGCCGCCGAGATCGTCGCCGAATTGCGCGCCCGAACCGGGGGCGTGGCCGGCCGCCGGGTGTGCGCGGTCGTCGGCTCGGGCGACAACGGCGGCGACGCGTTGTGGGCCGCCACGTTCGTGCGTCGTCGCGGTGCGGCCGCCGACGCGGTCTTGCTCAACCCGGAGCACACCCACCCCAAGGCGCTGGCGGCGTTCCGGAAGGCCGGCGGCCGCGTGGTGGAAAGCGTCCCGCCCACAACGGATCTGGTCATCGACGGGGTGGTGGGCATCTCCGGCTCCGGACCGCTGCGCCCGGCCGCGGCCGAGGTGTTCGCCGCGGTCGACGGGGCGGGCATCCCGGTGGTGGCCGTCGACATCCCCAGCGGCATCGACGTGGCGACCGGGGCGATCGCCGGCCCCGCGGTGCACGCCGTCCTGACCGTCACCTTCGGCGGCCTCAAGCCCGTGCACGCGCTCGCCGACTGCGGCCGGGTGAAGCTGATCGACATCGGCCTCGACCTTCCGGACACCGACGTGCTCGGTTTCGAGGCCGCCGACGCCGCCGCGCGCTGGCCGGTGCCCGGCCCGCACGACGACAAGTACACCCAGGGCGTGACCGGGGTGATGGCCGGCTCGTCGACGTATCCGGGCGCGGCCGTGCTGTGCACCGGGGCCGCCGTCGCGGCGACGTCCGGGATGGTCCGTTACGCGGGCAGCGCGCACCGCGAGGTGCTCGCCCACTGGCCCGAGGTGATCGCGTCACCCACCCCGGCATCGGCCGGGCGGGTCCAATCCTGGGTCGTCGGGCCCGGATTGGGCACCGACGACACCGGTGCCGCGGCGCTGTGGTTCGCGCTGGAGACCGACCTGCCGGTGATCGTGGACGCCGACGGGCTGACCATCCTGGCGGCGCACCCCGAGCTGGTCGCCAGCCGCAAGGCGCCCACGGTTCTGACCCCGCACGCCGGTGAATTCGCCCGCCTGGCGGGTAACCCCCCCGGGGACGACCGGGTGGGCGCGTGCCGCAAGCTCGCCGACACCTTCGGCGCCACGGTGCTGCTCAAGGGGAACGTCACCGTGATCGCCGATCCGGGCGGCCCGGTGTACCTCAACCCGGCCGGGCAATCCTGGGCGGCCACCGCGGGCTCCGGCGACGTGCTCTCCGGCATGATCGGCGCGCTGCTCGCGGCGGGCCTGCCGGCGGTCGAGGCGGCCGCGGCGGCGGCGTTCGTCCACGCCCGGGCGGCGGCGCTGTCGGCCGCCGACCCGGGGCCCGGTGACGCGCCGACGTCATCGTCCCGCATGGTTCCGCACATCAGGGCCGCGCTGGCCGCCCTCTAGAAAGGACTTTCCGCAGTGCCCCAACATCCTTCCCTGCCCGCCCACGCGATCGCCCCCGCCTACACCGGCCGGTTGTTCACCTCGCCGGTGCCCGCGCTGCGGATGCCCGACGAGTCGATGGACCCCGAGGCGGCCTACCGCTTCATCCACGACGAATTGATGCTCGACGGCAGCTCGCGACTGAACCTGGCGACCTTCGTGACGACCTGGATGGACCCCGAGGCCGGGAAGCTGATGGCCGAGACGTTCGACAAGAACATGATCGACAAGGACGAGTACCCGGCCACCGCGGCCATCGAGCAGCGCTGCGTGTGCATGGTCGCCGACCTGTTCCACGCCGACGGCCTCAACGACGCCGACCCCTCCAGCGCCTGCGGCGTGTCCACCATCGGCTCCAGCGAGGCCGTGATGCTGGGCGGGCTGGCCATGAAGTGGCGGTGGCGGGCCAAGGTCGGGAAGGGCTGGGAGGGCCGTCGACCGAACTTGGTGATGGGCTCCAACGTCCAGGTGGTCTGGGAGAAGTTCTGCCGCTACTTCGACGTCGAGCCCCGCTACCTGCCGATGGAAGAGGGGCGCTACGTCATCACCCCCGAACAGGTCGTCGACGCCGTCGACGAGGACACCATCGGCGTGGTCGCCATCCTGGGCACCACCTACACGGGCGAGCTCGAGCCCGTCGCCGACATCTGCGGCGCACTGGACAAGCTCGCCGCCGGCGGGGGCGTGGACGTCCCGGTGCACGTCGACGCCGCCAGCGGCGGGTTCGTGGTGCCCTTCCTGCACCCGGAGCTCAAGTGGGACTTCCGGCTGCCGCGGGTGGTGTCGATCAACGTGAGCGGGCACAAGTACGGGCTGACCTATCCCGGCGTCGGGTTCGTGGTGTGGCGCAGCAAGGAGTACCTGCCCGAGGATCTGGTCTTTCACGTCAACTACCTGGGCGGCGACATGCCGACATTCACGCTGAACTTCTCCCGGCCGGGCAACCAGGTGGTGGGCCAGTACTACAACTTCCTGCGGCTGGGCCGCGACGGCTACAGCAAGGTGATGCAGGCGCTGTCCGGGACGGCGCGGTGGCTGGCCGAGCAGCTGCGGGTCAGCGACCACTGCGAGCTGATCTCGGACGGCTCGGCGATCCCCGTGGTCGCGTTCCGGCTCGCCGGCGACCGCGGGTACACCGAGTTCGACGTGTCGCACGAGCTGCGGACCTATGGCTGGCAGGTGCCGGCCTACACCATGCCCGACAACGCCACCGACGTGTCGGTGCTGCGCATCGTGGTGCGCGAGGGACTCTCGGCCGACCTGGCCCGCGCGCTGCACGACGACGCCGTCTCGGCGCTGACTTCGCTGGACAAGCTCAAGCCCGGCGGTCACTACGACGCCCAGCATTTCGCGCACTGAAGCAACCCGACGCTCGGCCGCTATAGCGAAGATCACAAGTACTTCGGGCGGCACCAGACGGTTTGAACCGGACATGTCCCCAGCTCGCCGGCGGCCGACGTGTCGCTCGGAGGCGGCACACGCGGTGCCGCCCGGCACGGGGGCGCGTGGGGCTCCTGTGGCTACTGGGGCATCGTGCGGCGGTGGGCGGGCGGCATCTGCGGCCGGTTCTGGGACAATGGCGGCCATGAAAGGGTGGGCCGTTACGCCGATATCCCTGACGCCGGGCCTGGTCGCCGAGGCCCTGGTGGACCTGGGCGCGATCGAGCACAACGTGCGGTTGCTGTGCGAGCACGCCGGCCGCGCGCAGGTGATGGCCGTCGTCAAGGCCGACGGCTACGGCCACGGTGCCACGCAGGCCGCGCGGGCGGCGCTGGCCGGGGGCGCGGCCGAGCTGGGCGTCGCCACGGTCGCGGAGGCGCTGGCGCTGCGCGCCGACGGGATCGCCGCGCCCGTGCTCGCCTGGCTGCACCCGCCCGGCATCGACTTCGGGCCGGCGCTGCTGGCCGACGTGGAGATCGCGGTCTCCTCGGAGCGTCAGCTCGACGAGCTGCTGGACGCGGCGCGCCGCACGGGCCGGACCGCCACGGTCAGCGTCAAGGTCGACACCGGGCTGAACCGCAACGGCGTGCACCCCAGCCAGTACCCGTCGATGCTGACCGCGCTGCGCCGGGCCGTCGCCGACGAGGCCGTTCGGCTGCGCGGCCTGATGTCCCACATGGTGTTCGCCGATCAACCGGCCAACCCCGTCAACGACCTTCAGGCCCAACGCTTCAGCGACATGCTCGAGCAGGCGCGCGAGCAGGGGGTGCGGTTCGAGGTGGCGCACCTGGCGAACTCGTCGGCCACCATGTCGCGGCCGGACCTGGCCTTCGACCTGGTGCGGCCCGGGGTCGCGGTGTACGGGCTGAGCCCGGTGCCCCAGCTCGGCGACATGGGGCTGGTGCCGGCGATGACGGTGAAATGCCCGGTCGCGCTGGTGAAGTCGATCCGCGCCGGCGAGAGCGTGTCGTATGGGCACACCTGGACCGCGGAACGCGACACGAACCTGGCGCTGCTGCCGGTCGGCTACGCCGACGGTGTCTTCCGGTCGCTGGGAGGACGATTGGACGTGTTGATCAACGGCAGGCGGCGGCCGGGGGTCGGCCGGATCTGCATGGACCAGTTCGTCGTCGACCTCGGCCCCGGCCCGACCGACGTAACCGAGGGCGACGAGGCGATCCTGTTCGGGCCCGGCAGCAGCGGGGAACCCACCGCGCAGGACTGGGCCGACCTGCTCGGCACCATCCACTACGAGGTGGTGACCAGCCCCCGTGGGCGCATCACCCGGACCTACCGCGAGGCGCAAACCATTGAGCCGTGAGAAAACCCGCGGGCGCCAGAACGGGAGGGCGTGGCTCGCGGGCGGCGCGGGGGTGACCGCCCTGGCCACCATCGTCGGAGCCTCGGCCCGCCGCTCGATGATCCAGCGCGCCCGCGGCGCCGAAGACCCTTACGCCGACGAGGATTTCGACCGGATCGACGACGACCGCCGCTCGGTGGTCACCACCCCGGACGGGGTGTCCCTGGCGATCCGCGAGGCCGGGCCCGCGGACGCCCCGCTGACCATGGTCTTCGTTCACGGATTCTGTCTGCGCATGGGCTCCTTCCATTTCCAGCGGACGCGGCTGCCCGAGCACCTGGGCCCGGACATCCGGATGGTCTTCTACGACCAGCGCGGGCATGGGCAATCCGACGAGGCGCCGCCGGAGACCTACACGCTGACCCAACTCGGCAAGGACCTGCAAAGCGTGCTGCAGGTGGTCGCGCCGCGGGGGATGGTGGTGCTGGTGGGCCACTCCATGGGCGGCATGACGGTGTTGTCGCACGCCCGCCAATTCCCGGACCAGTACGGGCGCCGGATCGTCGGGGCCGCGCTGATCTCGTCGGCGGCCGAAGGCGTCGCCAGGTCCCCGCTGGGCGAGATCCTGAAAAACCCGGCGCTGGAAGCGTTCCGGTTCACCGCGCGGTCGGCACCCAAGCTGATGCACCGCGGTCGCAACGTGTCTCGCTCGCTGATCGGCCCCGTCCTGCGGGCCGCCTCCTACAGCGACCTGCACGTCAGCCGCAGCCTGGACGCCTTCTCCCAGCGGATGATGAACGGCACGCCCATCCCGACCATGGTGGAGTTCCTGGAGGCCCTGGAGGCGCACGACGAAACCGGAGGCCTGTGGACCCTGCTGCGCATCCCGACCCTGATCGCCTGCGGCGACCACGACCTGCTGACCCCGGACGAATACTCCCGCAAGATGGCGGCCTCCCTTCCCCAATCCGAGCTGGTCATCGTCTCCGGCGCCAGCCACCTCGCGCTGCTGGACAAGCCCGAGGCCATCAACGACGGCCTGATCCGGCTGGTCAAACGGTCGACTCCGGGCCGCGCGAGGCTCGCGTTGCGGCGTGCGTGGGAACGGTTGCGGCGCCATGGATGATTCCGGGGGCGCGGTCATGCTGGATCGCGTCGAGGACACCGTCGCCCTGGGGTCGCGCCTCGGTGAGCAGCTGCGCGCGGGCGACGTGGTGGTGCTCACCGGTCCGTTCGGTGCGGGAAAGACCGTGCTGGCCAAGGGGATTGCCGCGGCGATGGACGTCGACGGCCCGGTCACCTCACCGTCGTACGTGCTGGCGCGGGTGCACCCGCCGCGGCGGCCCGGCGCACCGGCGATGATTCACGTCGACATGTACCGCCTCTTGGACACCGACGGCGCCGACCTGCTCGGCGAGCTCGACTCGCTGGACCTCGACACCGAACTCGACGACGCGGTCGTCGTCGTGGAGTGGGGGGAGGGCATCGTCGAACGCCTCGCCGAGCGTCACCTCGACATCCGCCTGGAACGCCTCAGCGGATCCGACGTGCGGATCGCTTCCTGGCAGTGGGTGCGTTCGTGACGCTTGTGCTCGCCCTCGACACCGCCACCCCCGCGGTGACCGCCGGGATCGTGCGCCGCGACGACCTGGCCGTGCTGGCCGAGCGGGTCACCGTCGACGCCCGGGCGCACGCCGAGCGGCTCACCCCGAACGCGCTGGACGCCCTCGCCGAGGCCGGGCTGACCATGGACGACCTGGATGCCGTGGTGGTGGGCTGCGGCCCCGGCCCGTTCACCGGCCTGCGCGCCGGTATGGCCACCGCCGCGGCCTACGGCCACGCGCTGGGCATCCCCGTGCACGGCGTGTGCAGCCTGGACGCCATCGGGGTGCGCACCACCGGCGAGGTGCTGGTGGTCACCGACGCCCGCCGCCGCGAGGTCTACTGGGCGCGCTACCGCGACGGGTTCCGCGTGGAAGGGCCGGGAGTCGACGCCCCCGCCGACGTCGATCCGGGCGCAGCGCAGGCGGTGGCCGGCTCGAAGGAGCACGCGGCGTTGTTCGGCCTGCCGCACTGCGGGCCGGTCCACCCCACGCCGGCCGGGCTGGTGGCCGCGGTGCCCGACTGGTCGCAGCCCCCGGCGCCGCTGGTGGCGCTGTATCTGCGCCGCCCGGACGCCAAACCGATGGCGGCGCGCGGGTGACGGCCCCGAGCGAGCCCGTGACGCTCGGCGCGCTGACCCCCGCCGACGCGGCGCGCTGCGCGCAGCTGGAACGGCAGCTGTTCGACGGCGACGACCCGTGGCCCGCGGCGGCCTTCAACCGGGAACTGGCCAGCCCGCACAACCATTACGTGGCAGCGCGCGCCGGCGGCGCGGTCGTCGGGTATGCCGGAATCTCGCGGCTGGGCCGCACCCCACCCTTCGAGTACGAGGTGCACACCATCGGCGTGGACGCCGCGTATCAGGGGCGGGGCATCGGCCGCCGGTTGCTCGACGAGCTGCTGGCCTTCGCCGAGGGGGGCGTCGTCTTCCTGGAGGTCCGCATCGACAACGAGGCGGCCATCGCGCTGTACGAAAGCGTCGGATTCGAGCGGATCGGCCTGCGCCGGCGCTACTACCGGGCCAGCGGCGCCGACGCCTACACCATGCGCCGGGGGGCCCAATGATCATCTTGGCCATCGAAAGCTCTTGTGACGAAACGGGAGTCGGGATTGCGCGGCTCGACCACGACGGCGCCGTGACCCTGCTGGCCGACGAGGTGGCGTCCAGCGTCGACGAACACGTCCGCTTCGGCGGCGTGGTCCCCGAGATCGCGTCGCGGGCGCACCTGGAGGCGCTCGGCCCCACCATGCGCCGCGCGCTGGCGGCGGCCGGCGTGGACAAGCCCGACATCGTCGCCGCGACGATCGGGCCCGGCCTGGCCGGTGCGCTGCTGGTCGGAGTGGCCGCGGCCAAGGCGTATGCGGCCGCGTGGGGGGTGCCGTTCTACGCCGTGAACCACCTGGGCGGCCACCTGGCCGCCGACGTCTACGAGCACGGTCCGCTGCCCGAGTGCGTGGCGCTACTGGTGTCCGGCGGCCACACGCACCTCCTGCACGTGCGTTCCCTCGGCGAACCGATCGTCGAGCTCGGCAGCACGGTCGACGACGCCGCCGGCGAGGCCTATGACAAGGTGGCGCGGCTGCTGGGTCTGGGCTATCCCGGCGGCAGGGTGCTCGACGACCTGGCCCGCAGCGGCGATCGCGACGCCATCACC
Organism: Mycobacterium europaeum; assembly: GCF_034555895.2. Lineage (NCBI taxonomy): Bacteria > Bacillati > Actinomycetota > Actinomycetes > Mycobacteriales > Mycobacteriaceae > Mycobacterium > Mycobacterium europaeum. Next base: position 3,754,240 of record NZ_CP157315.1, on the reverse strand, counting down.
TTCCCGCGCGGCATGACCGGCCCCGCCGACGACCCGTACGCCTTCAGCTTCTCCGGGCTCAAAACGGCCGTGGCCCGCTACCTGGAGAGTCACCCCGATGCGGTGAACGCCGATGTCGCCGCCGGGTTCCAGGAGGCCGTCGCCGACGTGCTGACGATGAAGGCGGTGCGCGCCGCGACGGGGCTCGGCGTTTCGACGCTGCTGATCGCCGGGGGAGTGGCCGCCAACTCGCGGCTGCGGGAGCTGGCCGAGCAGCGCTGCGCGGCGGCCGGGCTGACGCTGCGGATCCCCAGGCCGCGCCTGTGCACCGACAACGGGGCGATGATCGCCTCCTTCGCCGCGCACCTGGTGGCCGCCGGGGCGCGGCCCTCCCCGCTGGACGTGCCCAGCGACCCCGGCCTGCCGGTGGTAAAAGCCCAGGTCAGCTGATCGCTCATAGCGAATACCCGATACGCAGCGGGGTGCCCTTGAGTGCTAGCACTCTCGTGTATAGAGTGCTAGGTGGCAATCGGCCAAACCCTGTGCCGGCACCCGCGACGACGGCGCTCGGGCACGGACGACTGCCGAATCCCTTGATAATTCCGGGGCAGCCGCCCCGGACCCGATCTAACTAGTGGAGGGCTCCAATCGTGGCGAAGGTGAACATCAAGCCACTCGAGGACAAGATTCTCGTGCAGGCCAACGAGGCCGAGACCACGACCGCGTCCGGTCTGGTCATTCCTGACACCGCCAAGGAGAAGCCGCAGGAAGGCACCGTCGTCGCAGTCGGTCCCGGCCGCTGGGACGAGGACGGCGAAAAGCGGATCCCGCTGGACGTCTCCGAAGGCGACACCGTCATCTACAGCAAGTACGGCGGCACCGAGATCAAGTACAACGGCGAGGAGTACCTGATCCTGTCGGCGCGCGACGTGCTGGCCGTCGTATCGAAGTAAGCACCGTGGTCCGCCCCGGCGATCCCCGCGCTTCGCGCGGGTGATTTCCGGGGCGGCACGCGTTATCGCCCCTCTTAAAGGAGCCTGATGAGCAAGATCATTGAGTACGACGAGACCGCGCGCCGCGCCATCGAGGCCGGCGTCAACGCGCTCGCCGACGCGGTCCGGGTGACGTTGGGGCCGCGCGGCCGGCATGTGGTGCTGGCCAAGGCATTCGGCGGCCCGGCCGTCACCAACGACGGCGTGACCGTCGCGCGTGAGATCGACCTGGAAGACCCGTTCGAGAACCTGGGTGCCCAGCTGGTGAAGTCGGTGGCCACCAAGACCAACGACGTGGCCGGTGACGGCACGACGACCGCGACGGTGCTGGCGCAAGCGCTGGTCAAGGGCGGCCTGCGGTTGGTCGCGGCGGGCGCCAACCCGATCGAGCTCGGCCTGGGCATCTCCAAGGCGGCCGACGCCGCGTCCGAGGCGCTGCTGGCGGCGGCCACCCCGGTGTCCGGCAAGGACGGGATCGCTCAGGTGGCGACCGTGTCGTCGCGCGACCAGCACCTCGGCGACCTGGTCGGCGAGGCGATGACCAAGGTCGGCGCCGACGGCGTGGTCAGCGTCGAAGAGTCCTCGACGCTGAGCACCGAGCTGGAGTTCACCGAGGGCGTCGGTTTCGACAAGGGCTTCCTGTCGGCGTATTTCGTCACCGACTTCGACTCGCAGGAAGCCGTGCTGGACGACCCGCTGATCCTGTTGCACCAGGAGAAGATCAGCTCGCTGCCCGACCTGCTGCCCATGCTGGAAAAGGTCGCCGAGTCCGGCAAGCCGTTGCTGATCATCGCCGAGGACATCGAGGGCGAGGCCCTGGCGACACTGGTGGTCAACTCGATTCGCAAGACGCTCAAGGCGGTTGCCGTGAAGGCGCCGTTCTTCGGTGACCGGCGCAAGGCCTTCCTCGAGGACCTGGCCGTGGTCACCGGGGGCCAGGTGGTCAACCCCGACGCCGGCCTGCTGCTGCGCGAGGTCGGCACCGACGTGCTGGGCTCGGCCCGCCGCGTGGTGGTCAGCAAGGACGACACCATCATCGTCGACGGGGGCGGCTCCAAGGATGCGGTCGCCGACCGGATCAAGCAGCTGCGCGCCGAGATCGAGAAGAGCGATTCCGAGTGGGACCGCGAGAAGCTGCAGGAGCGGCTGGCCAAGCTGGCCGGCGGCGTGGCCGTCATCAAGGTGGGCGCGGCCACCGAGACGGCGCTCAAGGAACGCAAGGAGAGCGTCGAGGACGCCGTCGCGGCCGCCAAGGCCGCCGTCGAGGAGGGCATCGTCGCGGGCGGCGGGTCGGCGCTCATCGGCGCGCGGACCGCGCTCGAGGAGCTGCGCGGGTCGCTGACCGGTGACCAGGCGGCCGGCGTCGAGGTGTTCGCCGAGGCGCTCTCGGCGCCGCTGTACTGGATCGCCACCAATGCCGGCCTGGACGGTGCCGTCGCGGTGAGCAAGGTCAGCGAGTTGCCGCGCGGCCACGGGCTCAACGCCGACAAGCTCACCTACGGCGACTTGATCGCCGACGGCGTGATCGACCCCGTCAAGGTGACCCGGTCCGCGGTGCTCAACGCGGCGTCGGTGGCGCGCATGGTGCTGACCACCGAGACCGCGATCGTCGACAAGCCCGCCGACGAGCACGACGACCACGGCCACGGTCACGGTCACGGTCATCATCACCACTAGAAGGTCCGCTACGAAAACACCCCCGGCCCCGCGTCGGGGGTGTTTTCGTGTTCGGGGTCTGCGCCGATCGCCAAGCCGGCCGCACCACGACGTCGGGGGCCTCGGCCTACAGATTCCCGACTTCTCCTACGGCCGTGCGCCGACATCGGTGCGGCCCGCGGCGGCCGGCCTCGAGCATCGGCGCCGCGTGTCAGAGCCCCACGATGACGATGCCGACACCGACCACGATCGCCACCGCGAGTGACACCAACAGAAAGCTGACGATGCGCTCCTTGGCCGCGGCGGCCTCGTGGTCGGCCGCCGCGATGGGCGCGAGTCTGCGGCCGGCGCCCCAGGCCGCCGCGAGCAGGGTCGCCAGCCAGTTCGTGTAGGCGGAGTAGACGATCAGCACGACCGCCGTGACCCCCCACGCCGCGGGCAGGTGGATGTGCGGCCAGAGCAGCCCGAGCAGCACGAGGAACATGCCGTTGAGGACTGCCTCGAGGTGGCTCGACAGCGCCATGCGTGGGTTTTTCAGCGCCGGGACGGCGAAGCCGGTGAACAAGCCGAGCAGGAACAGGACCAACCCGAGGGTGAACAGCACCTTCTGCATGTCAGCAGGGTAGGGGCGCCGGACGGCGCGCGTCCCCGCTTACGGCGATCCGCTTCTCCACGAGACAGAAACCGTTGCGGGCGTTCTCGGCGGGTCGTCGCAGCCGTTTATGTGTCGCGGACGCCGGCAAGCCACGACGGACGCCGGCAAGCCACGCCGGACGCCGCGGGTGTCAGGGGCTGGGCGGAAGGCTTGGCGGAGTGGTCCCCGTCGTGGTCGGCAGCGTGGACGTGGACGGCGGGCCGCTGGTGACCGTGACGGTGCTCGTGCTCGTACTCGTCGACGGCGGCGGCACGGCGGTCGTGGTGGTGATCGTCGTGACGCTGGTCGTCGTCGAGGTGGACGAGGTCGTCGTCGCGGAGGCCGCGGCCAGCACACCGCAGGCCACCCGCTTGCCGGACTCACCGGTGGCGCCGTTGCTCAGGTTGTCCGCGGTCTGGTGGACGATGAGCGCGGTCCCCGAGCTGCTGCGCAGGTCCGAGGCCGTCAACAGGTTGGTGGTGGTGACGAGCTTCGCCGAGCCGTCGTTGCGCACCTGCAATGCGGTCAGGTCGCCGCTGGCCGGGAAACCGGTGTGATCCGGCGCCTGGTAGACGCTTCCCGCGGAGTCGAAGTCCCCGGTCGAGCCCCCCGCGGGCGGGGCCGAATTGGCCTCGCACTTGCCCACGGAATGGACTTCCAGCCCGTGGAAGCCGGGGCTGAGAACCTGGTTGGGTCCGGTCTCCACGGTGACCGTGGCATAACCGTTAGCGAAATCGATGGTGGCGGTGCCGACCTGGTTTCCGTCGGCGCTCTTCAACTGCGTCGTCATCCGCTCCGTGCCGGGCGGCGCGCTCGAGGACGTCGAGCTGGTGGCCTGGCCACCCTGCTGATTTGCGCATGCGGCCAACGGCGCAACGGCTGCGGCAAGCATTGCGGTCGCGAAGGATACGCCCCTTTTCATGGGCCGGGCCTACCCGCATTGGCCGCAGCCCAAACGGGCCGGCCGCGCACGGCGGCAGGCCCGCTCGGGCCCGGGCTCAGGCCGAACGGCGGATGCCGCGGGTGCGGCCGATGTCGCCCTTCAGCAGCAGGTCGCGCTCCGACTCGGACAAGCCACCCCAAACCCCATAGGGCTCACCGACTTCCAGCGCATGGGAGCGGCAGGCCTCGATCACCGGGCACCGCCGGCACATCTCCTTGGCGCGCTGCTCGCGCTGCATGCGGGCGCGGCCGCGCTCGCCGTCGGGATGGAAGAACATCGACGAGTCCACGCCACGGCACAAGCCCTGAAGTTGCCAGTTCCAGATGTCGGCGTTGGGTCCAGGTAGCTGCTCGAGCTGTGGCATTGGTGTTTCCCTCTCTGCACGGCACGCCCAGTAAGGTCATGATCGCGAAGCGATTGTGCAACTGAAAATGAAGCGGCGTCACCGATGACTACCCGTCATGCGTAGACGTTAGGGCGGACGGCGAATTTGCGTCAATAGCCACTTAGCCCGACAAAGTATGTAATGGTTATAAAAGAATTAACGTCGCGTTCATCTGCCACCCGAAGACGAAACGCGCACCGTGCTATCAGGCACTTGACCGAAACAAGATTTCCCAGCTCACGGGCCAAGGGGCAGCCAACCGCGATTAGTACAGGACCTATCGTGATTAACAGTTCGGTAACGCGAACAGCACAAACTGTTTACTCCCATCGTGGTGATTGAAACTCGTCACACTTCCGTGATTGGGCAAACGTTGGCCGCCGCCGCCTTCGGTGACCGGCCCGGGACTTGGCCGCTGCCGTCGGCGCAGACGCTGCGCGACTTGTGGCTGCGGGCCGTGGCCGCGGGCGGGCAGGGCCACTACGGCAGCGCCTACCGCGATCTGGCGGTGCTGCGGCGCAGCGCCCCCGCTGGTCCGCTGGTCTCCCTGGCCCACAGCACACAGGGATCCTTTCTGCGCCAACTCGGTTGGCATTCCGTGGCGCGCGGCTGGGATGGCCGCGCCCTGGCGCTGGCGGGTGGGGGCGACGACGCCACCGAGGCGCGGGCCGACGCCCTGATCGGGTTGGCGGCCGACGCCTTGGGTGTCGGCCGCTTCCCGGCCGCGGCGGCACTGCTGGCCCGCGCGGACACCGAGCTCGGCGCCGGCCCGGTGCCCGACCGGCAGCCGGTGCGCCGCGCGTGGGTGGCCGCCGAGCTGGCGATGGCCCGCGGCGACGGGGCCCTCGCCGTCCGGCAGGCCAACGAAGCGGTGCAACTCGCGGGCGCCATGGCCATCCCGTCGGAGCGGCACGCGGTCAAGAGCCAGGTGGTGCTGGCGGCCGCCCTGTGCAGCGCCGGGGCCGTCCAGCGCGCCCGCGCGGTGGCGGAGGCCGCCGCGGACGCCGCGGGCGCGCTCGGGCTCGTCCCGCTGCGGTGGGCGTTGGCGTGCTTGCTGATTGATGTCGGTAGCGTCACGTATTCGACACAACAGATGCGCGAAATTCGCGATGTCTGCGCAGGCCAAGTGCGGCGCGCCGGTGGGACGTGGCGTTCCGCTTGAAATGGCCCTGTGCCCGTTATTGTCATTTAGTTAGTTAGCCCGGTTAGCCCGCGATGTGCCCGGTTCGTAACGTTGGAGATACCGCCGTCGATGACAATTCAAGGGGATCGTCTCGACGCCGTGGTGGCCAAGGCCGTGGCGGGGGACAGCAACGCACTACGGGAGGTGCTGGAGACCATCCGTCCGATTGTCGTGCGATATTGCCGCGCGCGGGTCGGGACAGTCGAGCGGGGTGGCCTGTCAGCGGATGATGTGGCACAGGAGGTGTGCTTGGCGACTATCACGGCGCTGCCGCGTTACCGGGACCGGGGACGTCCCTTTCTCGCCTTCCTGTACGGCATCGCGGCGCACAAGGTCGCGGACGCCCATCGCGCCGCCGGCCGCGATCTGTCCTACCCCACCGAGGTGATCCCCGAGCGCTGGTCGTCCGAAGCGGGCCCGGAACAGCGGGCCATCGAGGCGGATTCGGTCAGCCGGATGAGTGAACTGCTGGAAATCCTGCCCGCCAAGCAGCGGGAGATCCTGATCCTGCGTGTCGTCGTCGGCCTGTCCGCCGAGGAGACCGCGTCCGCCGTCGGCAGCACCACCGGAGCGGTCCGGGTGGCCCAGCACCGCGCGCTGTCGCGGTTGAAGTCCGAGATGATCGCGGCAGGTGACTGTGCCTGAACCCCTGGACGAATTCGCCCGCACCGATCTGCTCCTCGACGCACTCGCCGAGCGGCGGCCGGTGCACGTGGGTGACCCCGACGTGGACGCGATGGCCACCTTGCTGGAGGACTGGCGCGACAACCTGCGGTGGCCGCCGGCCAGCGCGCTGGTGTCGGCCGAAGAGGCGGTCACCGCCCTGCGCACCGGGTTGGCCGACCGCCGCCGCGGTCGCCGCGGCCTCGCGACGATCGGTTCGGTGGCCGCCGCGCTGCTGGTCCTGAGCGGCTTCGGCGCGATGGTGGTCGAGGCCCGCCCCGGGACGACGCTGTACGGGATGCACGCGATGTTCTTCGACCAGCCCCGGGTCAACGAGAAGCATCAGGCCCTGCTGTCGGCCAGGGCGGACCTGGCCAAGGTGCAGGAATCGATCGACCAGGGCCGCTGGGACGAGGCCAAGAATCAGCTGACCGAGGTGAGCAGCCTGGTCCAGTCGATCGACGACCCGGCCGGCAAACAGGAGCTGACCAATCAACTGAAGCTGTTGAATCTCAGGGTCGCCTCGCGCAACCCGAACGCGACGCTGCCGCCCCCGGCGAACACGCCATCGGCCTGGTCGACACCGCCCACCCCGGTCCCGACGGCGGCCGCTACGCCGTCCGAGGGTTCCCCGGCCGCGTCAGCGACGCCGTCGCCGAGTCAGTCGTGGAGCAAGCACCGGCATCACGGCCAGACTTCAACGGTGACGCCGAACACTCCCTGACGGGGGCCCAGCCGTTAGCGGCGGTAGCCGTCGGCGTCTGAGGTGGCCTCGTTGAGCGAGGCGTCCGCGTATCCCCGGCAGTAGTCCCACGTGACGTAGGCGTCCGGTTCGGGGTCGTAGGCCGGCTCGTGCGGGCGCACGGTGCCGTCGATCAGCAGCTGCAACAGGTTCGCCCGGAGCATGTCCCAGTCGTGGTAGTGGTCCTGCTGGCATTCGTCGCAGCACACCACCAGCCCGCGGATGCCCTTGTGCGCCAACAGGGCTTCGTACACCGCCAGGTCGGCGAGGTCGGCCTCGACCGCCATCCGCTCCTGGGCGTCCAGGGGCTGCCCCGGCTCTACGGCTTCCAGCGCCGCCGACGGATCGCAGGGGTCGTCGGCGAAGGGATCGGGTGGCAAGCCCGGCGGGAGGTGATCGCGCACGCACACTAGCCTACGCAGCCGGGCCCGGATAACGCCAGCAGGCAGGCCGCCCGCCGTTTCCGTGCGGGTTGGCCGCCGCGGCGCGCCCCGGCAAGCGGTGGGACGGGGTGGCCGAGCCGATAGGATGGGGTTCTCGCGCCGCATCGTATGGAGGGCCCCACCGATGACCCGTGGCATGTCCCACCTGGAAGACAGCTCCGACCTCGTCGGCGGCCCCTACATGCGCGATCCACGCATCGGCGGGCTGGTCGACGACCTGGTGCCCACCGGGGGTGACAACCCGCACAAGGTCGCGATGCTGGGCCTCACCTTCGACGACGTCTTGCTGCTGCCCGCGGCTTCCGACGTAGTCCCCGCCAGCGCGGACACGTCCAGCCAGCTCACCAAGAAGATCCGGCTCAAGGTGCCGCTGGTCAGCTCGGCCATGGACACGGTCACCGAGTCGCGGATGGCCATCGCGATGGCCCGGGCGGGCGGCATGGGCGTGCTGCACCGCAACCTGCCCGTCGCCGAACAGGCCGGCCAGGTCGAGATGGTGAAGCGCTCCGAGGCCGGTATGGTGACCGACCCCGTCACCTGCCGCCCGGACGACACCCTGGCCCAGGTCGACGCCCTGTGCGCCCGCTTCCGCATCTCGGGCCTGCCGGTGGTCGACGACACCGGGGCGCTGGTCGGCATCATCACCAACCGCGACATGCGCTTCGAGGTCGACCAGACCCGCAAGGTCGCCGAGGTGATGACCAAGGCCCCGCTGATCACCGCCCAGGAGGGCGTGAGCGCCGACGCCGCGCTGGGGCTGTTGCGGCGCAACAAGATCGAGAAGCTGCCCGTCGTCGACGGCCACGGCCGGCTCACCGGGCTGATCACCGTCAAGGACTTCGTCAAGACCGAGCAGCACCCGCTGGCCACCAAGGACAGCGACGGACGGCTGCTGGTCGGCGCCGCCGTCGGCGTCGGCGGCGACGCCTGGGTCCGGGCGATGATGCTCGTCGACGCCGGGGCCGACGTGTTGATCGTCGACACCGCGCACGCGCACAACCGGCTGGTGCTCGACATGGTCGGCAAGCTGAAGGCCGAGGTGGGCGAGAAGGTCGAGGTGATCGGCGGGAACGTCGCCACCCGCTCCGCGGCCCTGGCGCTGATCCACGCCGGTGCCGACGCGGTCAAGGTCGGCGTGGGGCCGGGCTCGATCTGCACCACCCGGGTGGTGGCCGGGGTCGGCGCGCCACAGATCACGGCGATCCTGGAGGCCGTCGCGGTGTGCGGGCCGGCGGGCGTGCCGGTGATCGCCGACGGCGGGCTGCAGTATTCCGGCGACATCGCCAAGGCGCTGGCCGCCGGCGCCTCGACGGCCATGCTGGGCTCGCTGCTGGCCGGCACCGCCGAGGCCCCCGGCGAGCTGATCTTCGTCAACGGCAAGCAATTCAAGAGCTACCGCGGCATGGGTTCGCTGGGCGCGATGCAAGGCAGGGGCGGGGCGAAGTCGTACTCCAAGGACCGCTACTTCGCCGACGACGCCCTGAGCGAGGACAAGTTGGTGCCGGAGGGAATCGAGGGCCGGGTGCCGTTCCGCGGCCCGCTGTCCTCGGTGATCCACCAGCTCACCGGCGGCCTGCGCGCCGCGATGGGCTACACCGGCTCGGCCACCATCGAAGCGCTGCAACAGGCGCAGTTCGTCCGGATCACCTCGGCCGGGCTGCGTGAAAGCCATCCGCACGACGTCGCCATGACCGTCGAAGCGCCGAACTACTTTGCGCGCTGAGGGCGGCATGGTCGAGATCGGCATGGGCCGCAACGCCCGTCGCACCTATGAGCTGAGCGAAGTCAGCATCGTGCCGTCGCGGCGCACCCGGTCGTCGCAGGACGTGTCGACCGCCTGGCAGCTGGACGCCTACCGGTTCGAGATCCCGGTGGTGGCCCACCCGACCGACGCGCTGGTGTCCCCGGAGTTCGCCATCGAGCTCGGCCGCCTCGGCGGGCTGGGCGTGCTCAACGGCGAGGGGTTGATCGGCCGGCACGCCGACGTGCAGGCCAAGATCGCCCAGCTCGTCGAGGCCGCCAGCAAGGAGCCCGAACCGTCGGCGTCGATCCGGCTGCTGCAGGAACTGCACGCCGCGCCGCTGAACCCCGACCTGCTGGGGTCCGCGGTCGCCCGCATCCGGGAGGCCGGGGTGACCACGGCGGTGCGGGTCAGCCCGCAAAACGCCCAGGCGCTGACCCCGGTGCTGCTGCAGGCAGGCATCGACCTGCTCGTCATCCAGGGCACCATCGTGTCGGCGGAGCGGGTGGCCAGCGACGGGGAACCGCTGAACCTCAAGACCTTCATCTCCGAGCTCGACGTCCCGGTGGTGGCCGGCGGGGTGCTCGATCACCGCACCGCGCTGCACCTGATGCGCACCGGCGCCGCCGGCGTCATCGTGGGCTACGGCTCGACCCGGGGCGTGACCACCAGCGACGAGGTGCTGGGCATCAGCGTGCCGATGGCCACCGCCATCGCCGACGCCGCCGCCGCGCGGCGCGAATACCTCGACGAGACCGGCGGCCGTTACGTGCACGTGCTGGCCGACGGCGACATCCACACCTCCGGCGAGCTGGCCAAGGCGATCGCCTGCGGGGCCGACGCGGTGGTGCTCGGCACGCCGCTCGCCGAATCCGCCGAGGCCCTCGGCGAGGGCTGGTTCTGGCCGGCCGCGGCGGCGCACCCGTCGCTGCCGCGCGGGGCGTTGCTGCAGATCGCCCTCGGCGAGCGCCCGCCGCTGCAGCGGGTGCTCAACGGGCCCTCCGACGACCCGTTCGGTTCCCTCAACCTGGTCGGCGGCCTGCGCCGGTCCATGGCCAAGGCGGGCTATTGCGACCTCAAGGAGTTCCAGAAGGTCGGGCTGACGGTCGGCGGCTGACGGCCCGGGGTCGCTCCGCCGAGTGTGCAGCTAGCCTCACATTCGGCGCCCAGTGTGCGGCTGGGCGCGCACTCGCGGCGGGGCCGGGGGCCGCTGGCTAGTTACCTGTGAGTAAGGCCATACTGGTGCGATGAGGCCGGATTACGACGTTCTGATCATCGGTTCGGGGTTCGGGGGCAGCGTCAGCGCGCTGCGGCTGACCGAAAAGGGCTACCGCGTAGGCGTATTGGAGGCCGGGCGGCGGTTCGCCGACGAGGACTTCGCCGAGACGTCCTGGGACCTGCGCAAGTTCCTGTGGGCGCCGAGGCTGGGTTGCTACGGCATTCAGCGCATCCACCCGCTGCGCAACGTGATGATCCTGGCCGGAGCCGGGGTGGGCGGCGGCTCCCTCAACTACGCCAACACGCTCTACGTGCCGCCGGAGCCGTTCTTCACGGACCGACAGTGGTCGCACATCACCGACTGGCGCGACGAGTTGATGCCGCACTACGAGCAGGCGAAACGCATGCTCGGGGTGGTCACGAACCCCACCTTCACCGACGCGGACCGCATCCTGAAGGAGGTCGCCGACGAGATGGGCTGCGGCGACACCTTCGTGCCCACCCCGGTCGGGGTGTTCTTCGGCCCCGACGGCAGCAAGACCCCGGGCAAGACCGTGCCGGACCCGTACTTCGGTGGCGCGGGACCGGAGCGCACCGGCTGCCTGGAGTGCGGTTGCTGCATGACGGGCTGCCGCTACGGCGCCAAGAACACGCTGCTGAAGAACTACCTCGGCCTGGCCGAATCGGCTGGGGCGCAAGTGATCCCGATGACCACGGTCAAGGGCTTCCAGCAGCGGCCCGATGGGATGTGGGAGGTCCGCACCGTGCGCACCGGCAGCTGGCTGCGCAGGGACCGGCGCACCTACACCGCGACGCACCTGATCCTGGCGGCGGGCACGTGGGGCACGCAGCACCTGCTGTTCAAGATGCGCGACAAGGGCAAGCTGCCGCGGCTCTCCGAGAGGCTGGGCGTGCTGACCCGCACCAACTCCGAGTCCATCGTCGGCGCCGGCAAGCTCGAGGTCGACCCCAACCTGGACCTGACGCACGGGGTGGCGATCACGTCGTCGATCCATCCGACCTCGGACACCCACATCGAACCCTGCCGCTACGGCAAGGGCTCCAACGCGATGGGCCTGTTGCAGACGCTGATGACCGACGGCCCTGGGCCCGAGGGGCCCGATGAAACCTTCGTGCCGCGCTGGAAGCAGTTGCTGGACCAGGCCCGCGAGGACCCGCGCCGGATGATGCGGATGCTCAACGTCCACCAGTGGAGCGAGCGCACCCTGATCGCCCTGGTCATGCAGCACCTGGACAACTCGATCACCACTTACACCAAGCGCGGGAAGCTCGGCATCCGCTGGTACACCAGCAAGCAGGGACACGGGGAGCCCAACCCGACTTGGATCCCGGTCGGGAACAGGGTCACCCGGCGCATCGCCGAGAAGGTCGACGGCGTGGCCGGCGGCACCTGGGGCGAGCTGTTCAACATCCCGCTGACCGCGCACTTCCTCGGCGGCGCGGCGATCGGCGACGGCCCCGAGCACGGCGTTATCGACCCCTACCACCGGGTCTACGGCTACCCCACGATGTTCGTGGTGGACGGCGCGGCGATCTCGGCGAACATGGGCGTCAACCCGTCGCTGTCGATCACCGCGCAGGCCGAACGGGCCGCGTCGCTGTGGCCGAACAAGGGCGAGAGCGATCAGCGCCCGCCGCAGGGCCAGCCGTATCGCCGGTTGGACCCGATCGCGCCGGAACACCCGGTGGTGCCGGCCACCGCGCCCGGTGCGCTGCGCTGGTTGCCGATCACGCCGGTGTCCTCGGCCGGCTAGCTGCGTCTAGCTCGCGATCGCCTCGCTGGTTGGTCGGTCGGCGACCCGCCGCGCTCGGCTGCGCCTAGCTCGCGATCGCCTCGCTGGTTGGTCGGTCGGCGACCCGCCGCGCTCGGCTGCGCCTAGCTCGCGATCGCCTCGAGGGGTGCGCCGCTGACCACGCGGCTGCGCTGTCCGTGTACGTCCACGGGCACGTCGCCCATCAGCGTGACGCGGTGCATCAGCCGGGGCTGGTCGTCGTAGTCGTCGATGGCCCGGTGCTGGGTGGCCCGGTTGTCCCAGATGGCGACGTCACCCGGTGCCCAGTTCCAGCGAATCGTGTTCTCCGGCTGGGTGATTCGCCGCTGCAGCAGCTCCAGCAGCACGCTTGATTCGTAGCTGTCCAGGCCGACGAAGCTGCGCACGAAGTCGCCGGCCAGCAGGGTGCGTTCGCCGGTCTCCGGGTGCACCCGCACCACCGGGTGTTCGGTCCGGAAGTCCGGCTTCTCGAAGGCCTGGCGGAACGCGCGCTGCGCGTCGCTCATCGCCGGCACGGATTCGCCGGTCACGTAGTCGTAGCGGTTGGTGTGCAGCGCCCACAGGTTTTCGACCAGGCCCTTGAGCGCCTCGGGCAGGTGCTCGTAGGCGGCGGCGGTGTTCGTCCACAGCGTGGAGCCGCCGTAGCGGGGCAGGGTGACGGCGCGCAGGATCGAGGCCGCGGGGTAGTTGGCGACGAACGTGACGTCGGTGTGCCAGCGGTTGGCCTTGCCGTACTCGGAGTTGATCGGCGTGATGACCGGCGCGTTCTTGGCCGCGAGCACCTCGGCGGCCGGGTGGCCGACGGGCGTGCCCAGCAGGCCGGCGAAGGCCAACTGCGCCTGGTCGTCGAGGTGGTGCTGGTGGCGGAAGAAGATCACCTTGTGGGCCAACAGCGCCTGGCGGATCTTTTCGCTCGCCTCGGGGGCGAGGTCGCCGCCGAGGCGCACGCCGTCGATCCTGGCGCCGATGCGGCTTCCCAGCTTGGTGACTGTGATCTGACCTGTCATTTTCTTCGATCCTAGTGTGATGGTCTGTAGTCAACTGACTACATCGAGTACTGTAGTCACATGACTACGGGTTCCGCAAGTGGCCGCGCGAACATGCCCACGGGGCGCGCCGAGGTGGCCGCGGCCATCCTCGAGGCCGCCACCGACCTGTTCGCCGAACGCGGGCCCGCCGCGACCTCGATCCGCGACATCGCCGCCCGGTCCAACGTCAACCATGGGCTGGTGTTCCGGCACTTCGGCACCAAGGAGAATCTGGTCGGCGCCGTGCTCGATCACCTGGGCACCAACCTGACCGCGCTGCTCGACGCCGGGGCGCCCGCCGACGAACTGGACCGGGCGCTGGACCGGCAGATGCGCGTGATGGCCCGCACCGTGCTCGACGGGTATCCGGCGGGGCAGCTGCAGAAGCGCTTTCCCAACATCGCGACGCTCCTCGAGTGGGTGCTGCCGCTCTACCACAACGAGACCGAGGGGCGGCTGGCCGTCGCCAACGCCCTTGCGCTGCAATTCGGTTGGCGGCTCTTCGCGCCGATCCTGCGGTCGGCGACCGGGATCGAGGAGTTGACGGACGCCGAGATCCGTCAGGCGACCGGCGCCGAGGTGGGGCGGATCCTCAATCCGGGCTGACGCTCACTTGTTGCGGGTGAGCGCCCGGCGGTGGAGTGGCTCGCGGCCCGGTGGCTGCTGTGGCGGCGGCAACAGCGGCTTGCGCGGTTGCACGGCAATGGTTTTCGGCGCGTCGGTGCTCAGGGTGACCTCCTCGCCCGCGTGCCGGATGGTCAGCTGGCCGCCCGGGCCGTCGCGCACCGTGTAGGTGACGTCGGAATGGTTCACGTCGACGGTCACCCGGAAGTCGCGCCACCTAAGCCGGAACCGCAGCCGTGAAATGCCGTCGGGCAGGGCGGGATTCAGTGACAGGATGCCCTCGTCGTCGCGCAGGCCGCCGAAGCCGCCCACCAGCGCCGTCCAGGCGCCGGCGAGCGAGGCCATGTGCAGGCCGTCGCGGGTGTTGTGGTGCAGATCGCGCAGGTCGATCAGCCCGGCCTCGTACGCATAGTCGTGCGCCAGTTCCAGGTGCCCGACCTCGGCGCACATCACCGCCTGGGTGCAGGCGGACAGCGACGAGTCGCGCACCATGCGCCGCTCGTAGTAGTCGACGTTGCGTGCCTTCTGCTCCGGGGTGAACGCGTGGCTCTGCCACTGCATCGCCAGCACCAGGTCGGCCTGCTTGATCACCTGCGCGGGATAGAGCCGCACGTAGGGGTCGTGCAGCAGCAACGGGTAGGCGTGGTTCTCCTTGAAGTCCCATTCGGCCAGGGTGGTGAAGCCCTCGCACTGCTGATGGACCCCCAGGCCGGTGTCGTAGGGGACGTTGGCGGCGTCGGCGGCGTCGCGCCACGATGCCGTCTCCTCGGTGGTGACGCCCATCGCCTCCGCGGCCTCGGGGTGGCGGTTGCAGGCCTCGGCCGCGGTGCGCAGGTTGTGCGCGGCCATCAGGTTGGTGAAGACGTTGTCGCGCACGATCGCCGTGTACTCGTCGGGGCCGGTGACGCCGTCGAGGTGCCAGACGCCGTGCCGGTCGTGATGGCCGAGGGAGACCCAGAGCCGGGCGGTCTCCACGAGTACCCCGAGGCCGCAACACTTTTCGAGTTCCTCGTCGCCGGTGACGATGCGGTACCGCTCGAAGGCCATGGCGATGTCGGCGTTGATGTGCCAGGCCGCGGTGCCGGCGGGCCAATAGGCCGAGCACTCCTGCCCGCGGATGGTCCGCCATGGGAAGCTGGCGCCGCGCAGGCCGAGCTCGGCCGCCCGCTCCTTGGCCAGGTCCAGGGTGGACGCCCGCCACCGCAGGGCGTCGGCCACCGCATGCGGCGCGGTGTAGGTGAGCACCGGCAGCACGTAACTCTCGGTGTCCCAGAAGGCGTGACCGTCATAGCCGGTTCCGGTGAGCCCCTTGGCCGGGATCGCGCGGCGCTCGGCGCGCGCGCTGGCCTGCAACAGGTGGAAAAGCCCGAACCGCACCGCTTGCTGGGATTCGGGGTCGCCCTCGACCTCGACGTCCGCGCTGTCCCAGAAGTCGTCCAGATATTTCCGCTGCGCGTCCAGCAGGCCCTGCCATCCGCTGTAGCGGGCGCTGTGGATGGCGGCGGCGGCCTGGTCGCGCAGCGCGGGGCGCGATCGCATGCTGGACCAGCCGTACGCCAGGTACTTGACGATGCGCAGCTTCTGCCCGGCGCGCAGCCCGCAGATGACCGTGGTCCGCGCCAGGTCGTCGCGGGCGTCGGTGCTGAACTCGACGCGGCCGGGCACGTCGATCTCGTGATCCATCGCGGCCGCCATCATCAGGGCGCTGCTACGGGTGCGGTGCATGAGAAGCGCGCCGGTCTCGGTGTTCTCGTGGTCGACGGCCACCAGCGGACTCTCCAGAATCGCCGACACCCGCGGGTCACCCGAGGTCTGGGGCTGGTCCTCGTTGGTGACCAGTTCGGACTGCACCGTCACGCGCACGAAATCGCCGACCGCTTCCACGACGTATTCGAGGGCGGCGACGCCGCGCTGCACCAGCGACACCAGCCGGGTGGACACCAGCCTGATCTCCTTGCCCGCGGGGGAGCGCCAGTGCGCGCTGCGCGTCATCGTCCCCGCGCGCATGTCGAGAACCCTTTCGTGCGAAAGCAATTCGCCGTACCGGACGTCGAACGGCTCGTCCTCGACCAGCAGGCGGATGATCTTGCCGTTGGTGACGTCGACGATGGTCTGGCCGGCCTCCGGGTAGCCGTAGCCGGCCTCGGCGTAGGGCAGCGGCCGGATCTCGTAGAAGGAGTTCAGGTAGGTGCCGGGCAGGCCGTAGGGCTCACCCTCGTCGAGGTTGCCGCGCAGCCCGATGTGCCCGTTGGACAGGGTGAACAGGGATTCGGACTGGGCGAGCAGGTTCAGGTCGAGCTTGGTCTCGCTGACGTGCCAGGGATCGACGGGGAAGGCTTCGTCGTCGATCATGACTGCAGCAGCTCGGCGAGGTCGGTGACCACCACGTCGGCGCCGTTGCGGCGCAGATCCTCGGCCTGGCCCACCCGGTCGACGCCCACCACGTAGCCGAAGTTTCCGGCGTGCCCGGCCTGCACGCCCGAGATCGCGTCCTCGAACACGGCTGCGGCGTCGGCGCCGACGCCGAGCAACTCGGCCCCCCGCAGGTAGGAGTCGGGGGCCGGCTTGCCGGCGATGTGCTCGTCGCGCAGCGTGACACCGTCCACCCGCTTCTGGATGAACCGGTCCAGACCGGTGATCTCGAGGACGTCGCGGGTGTTGGCGCTCGAGGACACCACCGCGATGCCCAGGCCGGCCGCCGAGGCCGCCTCCAGGTATCGCCGCGACCCCTCGAAGACCTCGACGCCGTCCTTGCGCAGGACCCGTTGGAACATCTCGTTCTTGCGGTTGCCCAGGCCGTAGATCGTCTCGGCGTCCCCCGGATCGTCGGGACTGCCGTCGGGCAACTCGATCCCGCGGCTCTGCAGAAACGACCGGACCCCGTCCTCGCGCTTCTTGCCGTCCACGTATTTGCGGTAGTCGGCGGCCGCGTCGAAGGGGACGAATTCCTCCCCGGTGCGCTTGGCCCGCTCCGACAGGTAGTCGTCGAACATGGCCTTCCAGGCCTTGGTGTGCACGCTGGCGGTGTCGGTGAGCACACCGTCGAGGTCGAACAGACAGGCATGCACCTTCTCGGGCAGACCCAGCATGGGGACCTCGCTTCCTGGTCTGAGCGGACTAGTCAAGCGATACCCACTCCATCATGCCGACATGTCTGTCGCCAGCGTTGGGGGGCGGACAACGGCGGCCACTAAGCTGGCTGCCGTGGAAACACCCTCGCCGCGGCCCGTATTGGTGGTCGACTTCGGCGCCCAATATGCGCAGTTGATCGCCCGGCGCGTCCGGGAGGCGCGGGTCTTCTCCGAGGTCATCCCGCACACCGCCTCGATCGAGGAGATCAAGGCCCGCGAGCCGGCGGCGCTGGTGCTGTCCGGGGGGCCCTCCAGCGTGTACGAACCGGGCGCCCCACAGCTCGATCCTGCGGTGTTCGACCTCGGGGTGCCCGTGTTCGGCATCTGCTACGGGTTCCAGGCCATGGCGCAGGCACTGGGCGGGACCGTCGCCCACACCGGAACCAGCGAGTACGGTCGCACCGAGCTGAAAGTGGTTGGCGGCGAACTGCATTCGGGGCTGCCCAGCGTCCAGCCGGTGTGGATGAGCCACGGTGACGCGGTCACGGCCGCGCCGGACGGGTTCGACGTGGTCGCCAGCACCGCGGGTGCGGCGGTGGCCGCCTTCGAGAACCGGGGCCGCCGCCTGGCCGGGGTGCAGTATCACCCCGAGGTCATGCACACCCCGCACGGGCAGCAGGTGCTCAGCCGCTTCCTGCACGACTTCGCCGGCCTGGACGCGGAGTGGACGCCGGCCAACATCGCCAGTGCCCTGGTGGAGCAGGTGCGCGACCAGATCGGCGACGGCCACGCGATCTGCGGGCTGTCCGGCGGCGTGGACTCGGCGGTGGCCGCCGCGCTGGTGCAGCGCGCCATCGGCGACAAGCTGACCTGTGTCTTCGTCGACCACGGGCTGCTGCGCGCCGGCGAGCGTGACCAGGTGCAGCGCGACTTCGTCGCCGCCACCGGCGCCAACCTGGTCACCGTCGACGCCGCGGAGACCTTCCTGCGGGCGCTGTCGGGGGTGACCAATCCCGAGGGCAAGCGCAAGATCATCGGCCGCCAGTTCATCCGCGCGTTCGAGGGCGCGGTGCGAGACATCCTGAGCGACACCGGGTCTGAGGTCGAGTTCCTGGTGCAGGGCACGCTGTACCCCGACGTGGTGGAATCCGGCGGGGGCAGCGGGACCGCCAACATCAAGAGCCACCACAACGTGGGCGGCCTGCCCGACGACCTGAAGTTCAAGCTCGTCGAGCCGCTGCGGCTGCTGTTCAAGGACGAGGTGCGCGCGGTCGGGCGGGAGCTGGGCCTTCCGGAGGAAATCGTTGCGCGCCAGCCGTTCCCGGGCCCCGGCCTGGGCATCCGGATCGTCGGCGAGATCACCGCGGCGCGGTTGGAGACCCTGCGTCGCGCCGACTCGATCGCGCGCGAGGAACTCACCGCCGCCGGCCTGGACAAGCTGATCTGGCAGTGCCCGGTGGTGTTGCTGGCCGACGTCCGCTCGGTCGGCGTGCAGGGCGACAACCGCACCTATGGGCACCCGATCGTGCTGCGGCCGGTGTCCAGCGAGGACGCCATGACCGCTGACTGGACCCGGGTGCCCTACGAGGTGCTGGAGCGGATCTCGACGCGGATCACCAACGAGGTGGCCGAGGTCAACCGCGTGGTGCTGGACATCACCAGCAAACCCCCCGGCACCATCGAGTGGGAGTAGGTTTCGCGCCGCTGAC
This sequence comes from Mycobacterium europaeum, assembly GCF_034555895.2. Lineage (NCBI taxonomy): Bacteria > Bacillati > Actinomycetota > Actinomycetes > Mycobacteriales > Mycobacteriaceae > Mycobacterium > Mycobacterium europaeum. The sequence goes on along the minus strand of NZ_CP157315.1, from coordinate 3,735,436 downwards.
GGGGGTCGTGCGCGCCGGCCGTCGTCGCGACACATAACCGGTTGACATTGCCCCGACGGGGGTCGCAGTGGTTTATGTCTCGCGGATTCGCGCCGCCTCAGAAGGCCCAAAAACGGCCCCATTCGCCCCATCCGTACCGATCGCATAAAGCGCCCCTTTCGTTTCTTGACGGTTGTCGGAGGGCGGGTGTTTACTCTCCATCAGATCGAACATACTTTCGAAAATAGTCGTGCGAGCGCGGTGCGAGGAGGCTGACATGACTGCGGCTTTCGCGCCCGATCGCCGCCCGGAAAACCGGGCTGAGCAGCTGGAATCGCTGCGCCGACGGATGGCCGTGATCACCGGCAAGGCGCCGGGGCCCGCATCCTGCCCGGCCTCCCGCGACGACGACCTGCTGCCGGAATCGGAAGCCCGGCTGGCGCTGCCGGGGTGGCTGGCGGAGTCGCTTCCCGCGCCGTTGCCCAGGGGGACGGTGGCGGTACTCTCGGGCGCCCGGTCGCTGCTGCTGGGCATGGTGGCCGCGGTGACGGCGGCGGGTGGCAACGCGGCAATCGTCGGCCAGCCGGACATCGGGCTGCTGGCCGCCGCGGAGATGGGTGCGGACCTGAGCCGCGTCGCCGTGATACCGGATCCCGGCAATGATCCGGTGGAGGTGGCCGCGGTGCTCGTCGACGGCATGGATCTGGTGGTCCTCGGCCTGGGCGGGCGGCGGGTGCCGCACTCCCGGGCGCGGGCGGTGGTGGCGCGGGCCCGCACCAAGGGATGCACCGTGTTGGTCACCGACGGCGACTGGCAGGGGGCGCCCACGCGGCTTCAGGCCCGGGTCTGCGGCTACGAGATCACCCCGGGAAGCCGCCCCGGATTCGGCCGGATCAGCCGGGTGCGGCTGCAGGTCAGCGGGGTGTGTGCGGGACGACGGGTGACCGTCCGGGCGCGAGCCGGGTGAATTCTCCGGTGGCGTCCCGGGTGTTGGCCATCTGGTGCATGGACTGGCCCGCGGTCGCGGCGGCCGCCGCCGCCGGTCTGTCCGCGACGGCCCCGGTGGCGGTCACGTTGGCCAACCGGGTGATCGCCTGCTCGGCGGCCGCCCGTGCGGCCGGGGTGCGGCGGGGCCTGCGGCGCCGGGAGGCGGCGGCCCGGTGCCCGCAACTGCACGTCGGCGCCGCCGACGCGGACCGCGACGCCCGCTTCTTCGAAGCGGTCATCGCGGCGGTGGACGACCTGGTGCCGCGCGCCGAGGTGCTGCGGCCCGGGCTCCTGGTGCTGCCGGTGCGCGGGGCGGCCCGCTATTTCGGCTCCGAGGCCGACGCCGCCGAGCGGCTGATCGACGCGGTGGCCGCAGCCGGCGCCGAGTGCCAGGCCGGAATCGCCGACCGGCTGTCCACCGCGGTCTTCGCCGCGCGGGCGGGCCGGGTGGTCCCGCCGGGCGGTGACGCGAAGTTTCTGTCGGCGCTGTCGATCCGCCAACTCGCCACCGAGCCCAGCTTGTGCGGTCCGGGACGCGAAGAGCTGACGGACCTGTTGTGGCGGTTGGGGATTCGCACCATCGGCCAGTTCGCCGCGCTGCCGGCCACCGACGTGGCGTCCCGGTTCGGCGCCGAGGGGGTGACCGCGCACCGGATGGCCCGCGGCGAACCCGAGCGGGGACCGTCCGGGCGGGAACCGCCCGAGGAGCTGGAGGCCGTGCTGGACTGCGACCCGCCGATCGACCGGGTCGACGCGGCGGCCTTCGCCGGGCGCTCGCTGGCCGGCGCGCTGCATCGGACGCTGATGGCCGCCGGGGTGGGCTGCACCCGGCTGGCCATCCACGCCGTCACCGCCAACGGCGAAGAGCTGAACCGGGTGTGGCGGTGCGCCGAGCCGCTGACCGAGGACGCCACCGCCGACCGGGTGCGCTGGCAACTGGACGGCTGGTTGAGCAGCCGGACCGCGCGCAACCCGCGGCCTACGGCGGCGGTGACGCTGTTGCGGCTGCGGGCGGTCGAGGTGGTGTCGGCCGAGGCGCTGCAGTTGCCGCTGTGGGGCGGTTTGGGTGAAGAGGACCGGTTGCGGGCCCGCCGGGCCCTGGTGCGGGTGCAGGGCCTGCTCGGCCCGGAGGCGGTACGGGTGCCGGTGCTGTCCGGCGGGCGCGGGCCGGCCGAACGCATCACGTTGACCCCGCTGGGCGACGAAGTCCTCCCGCGGGCCGACCCGGGCCTGCCGTGGCCCGGCCGGCTGCCCGAGCCGTCACCGGCGGTGTTGCTCGACGATCCGGTGGAAATCCTTGATGCCCAAGGGAATCCGGTGCGGGTGACCAACCGGGGGCTGTTCTCCGCCGACCCGGTGCGGCTGACCGTGCGCGGTCGGGACGAGCGACTGGACTGGTGGGCCGGGCCGTGGCCGGTCGACGAACGGTGGTGGGACGACCGGCCTGAGGGCGGTCAAGGGGGTGGTCGCACCGCCCGCGCGCAGGTCCTGCTGGAAGGCGAGCGGGCGTTCCTGCTGTGCTACCGCCAGCGGCGCTGGTACCTCGAGGGCAGCTACGAGTAGCGGCTCATCCGACGGGCCGCAACGCGTCCGGCGTCAGGTCCTTGATGCGGGGATACCCGTCGACGGCCATGATCAGGTCCGCCTCGGCCAGCAGCGAGCGCAGCACGTGCACGATGCCGTCGACCCCGCCGAGGGCCAGGCCGTAGGCGTAGGGGCGGCCGATGCCCACCGCGGTCGCCCCCATCGCCAGGGCCTTGACGATGTCGGCGCCGCCGCGCACACCCGAGTCGAACAGCACCGGCAAGCCCTCGGCCGCCTCCAGCACACCGGGCAGGCAATCGAGGGCGGGCAGGCCGCCGTTGGCCTGCCGGCCGCCATGGTTGGAGCAGTAAATACCATCCACCCCAATGTCTTTCGCACGCCGAACGTCGTCGGGGTGGCAGATGCCCTTGACCATCAGCGGCAGGTCGGTCTCCGACCGCAACCCCACCGCTTGAAGGCCTCGCAGTTCGCGCGCTGGATGTGCTCGTCGCCGGCGCCGCCCGCGACGTACTGCAGCACTTTCGGCGTCATGGCCGCCGACGCTTTTGCCTCCAGCTCCTCGAATCTGATCGGATACTGCGGCTGATTGCCGTGCAGCGATTGGTCGTACAACTCGTTTTGGTAATCGGCGAAGGCCATGACCGGGGCAGTACCCGGCGCCCCGAGGGCCAAACGAATCGCCGCCTAGGGTCGCCGGGCGCGCACCGCCTGCGCCTGAGCCATCAGCCCGGCCCCGCCGGGCAGCGCGCCCACGACCGTGGCGGCCAACCGGTCGCGCCCGCGGACGCCGTCGGTCCTGGCCTGGCCGGTGCGCAGGTGGCGCCAGCCCAGACCCGCCCACGACGCCGCGACGGCGGCATCGGTCACCCCGCCGCGCGCCCGGCGCCGGTCGACGGCGGCCAGGCCCAGCGCGGTGGCGGAGTGCACCGCGTCGACCCAGACGCCCGCCGCCAGCACCTCCGGCCCGGGGTTGACGCCCGAGAGCACCGCCTGCCCGAGATGGCGGGCGCCCAGGATCCGGGTGACGACGAGCGCCTTGCGGTCGACCTCTACCCCGTGGATGTGATCGAGCACCTGGGACGGGGCGGCCAGCAGCACGGCGCCCCAGCCCGCGCGCAGGACCTCAATGAACCGAATCTTCATGCGACCTGGATAGCCCGCGCGCGAAGGACCCAACCCGGTCGATGAACCGGTCGAAGAAGGCCGCCGCGTCCACGTCGACGCCGATCAGCGCGTTGGGTTCGCGCCGGCCGGACCAGTCGGTCACCGTCATGGCGCGGGTCAGGGTGCCCGTCAGCTCGATGTCCACCGCCGCGGGACGGGTCGCGACGAGACCCGGGTCCAGCGCCACGGCGGCGGCCAGCGGATCGTGCAGGTGCGCCTGATATCCGTGGCCGATGTCGTGGTAGGCCTCCAGGTAGAACCGCATCGCGTCCTCGATCACCCGAACCAACGGGTTGGACGCCGTCGAGCGGGTGCCCGGCTCGTCGGCCGCGCTCATCGGCGTCGCGCTCGATCCGGCGACGGCCGCCAGCCTGGCCAGGTGGCTGGGCGTCATCGCCACCTTGCGGGTCAGGTCCAGGCCGCAGAGGATCGGAAGGCGCTCTTGCCCAACGACTTCGGGGTCCCAGGCGGCCAGCACCTCGGCCGCGGCCTCGGGGTCCACGCTGATGTTCCATTCCGCCACCGCGGTGGTGTTGCCCCGGTGATCGTAGGAACCGCCCATGACGACCAGCCGGCGCAGCAGCGTCGGCAGCGCCGGCTCGGCGCGCAGCGCCAGCGCCAGATTGGTCAGCGGCCCGGTCGCCACGCCGACGAGCTCGCCGGGAAACGCGTGCGCGGCGCGCACCCAGGCGGTCGCCGAGTCGTGACTCGTCAGCCGCCCATCGGTGGGCGGCAGGTCGGCATAGCCCAAACCCCTGGGGCCGTGCACCTTTGACGGCAGGCGCATCGGACCGGTCAGGGTCTCGTCGGAGCCCTTGGAGACCGGGACGCCGGTGACGCCGCACAGCTGCAGCAGGCCCAGGTTGTTCTCGCAAACCTGGTGCACCGCAACGTTTCCCCCGGTGGAGGCGATGCCGACCACATCCGCGTCCGGGCTGGCGAACAGGTACATCAGCGCCAGCGCATCATCGACGCCGGTGTCGACGTCAACGAAGACGGGAGCGTTCATTGTGTCCAACATACTCATTTCGGCGATTAGGCTGAAACGATGCCAACGACGTCGGAGCCCCCCGAGGGGACTGATCTAACGCCGCGCTTCGACGATGTGCAGGCGCACTACGACTTGTCGGACGATTTCTTCCGGCTATTCCTCGACCCGACGCAGACCTACAGCTGCGCCTACTTCGAGCGCGACGACATGACGCTGGAAGAAGCGCAGATCGCCAAGATCGATCTCGCTCTGGGCAAACTTGGGCTGCAGCCGGGCATGACGTTGCTCGACGTCGGCTGCGGGTGGGGCGCCACCATGATGCGCGCGCTGGAAAAGTACGACGTGAACGTCATCGGCCTCACCCTGAGCCGCAACCAGGCCGAGCACGTCGAGCGACTGGTCGCCCAGTCCGAGAGCCCGCGTTCGGCCCGTGTCCTGCTGCAGGGCTGGGAGCAGTTCGACGAGCCCGTCGACCGGATCGTCAGCATCGGTGCCTTCGAGCACTTCGGGCACGAGCGCTACGACGCGTTCTTCACCCTGGCGCATGACCTGCTGCCCGACGACGGGGTCATGCTGCTGCACACCATCACCGGGCTGCACCCGACGGAGATGGCGGAACGCGGCATGCCCATCTCGTTCACGTTCGCCCGATTCATCAAATTCATTGTCACCGAGATCTTCCCGGGTGGGCGGCTACCGTCGATCCAGATGGTCCAGGAGCGCGCGACCGCCAACGGCTTCACCGTGAGCCGCGTGCAGTCGCTGCAGCCGCACTACGCGAAGACCCTCGACCTCTGGGCCGCCGCGCTGCAAGCCCACAAGGACGAGGCCATCGCGGTGCAGTCCGAGGAAGTCTACGAGCGGTACATGAAATACCTCACCGGTTGCGCCGACGCATTTCGGGTCGGATACATCGACGTCAATCAGTTCACGCTGCAGAAGTAACCACCGGCGCACCACGCCGGCGGTACTACGGCCAGGCCGAGGCGAAGGTGATGACCAGGACGTCGCGCTGCGCGGGTCCCGAGCCGTCGATCGGGCGGATCGGGGAGACCCCGTGCAGGGTGCGCCGATCGTCGCCGAGCATCAGCGTGCCGGGCACGGCCAGCGTGGTCGCCAGCAGCTGCCGGCCGTCGAGGTCGCACACCGTGCTCTGGCCGCCGATCGCGTTGCGCCGGCCGACCAGCAGCGAGCTCACCAGGGTGACGCCGTCGCGGTGCATGCCCTCGGGCGTGGGGTGGCCGCCCTTATCCGTCGACCGGGTCCGGAACGGATGCACCTTGACGTTCCAGTCCGCCACGTCGTCGAGGGCCCCCGCCACCCGGGCCAACAGCCCGATCAGCTTGTGCAGCAACCGATCCCGGGCAAACGCGTCGGTCAGCGGCTCGAAGTCGCGGCCCCTGCCGATGTAGAGGGGATTGGAGTTCTGCGGCTGCGCGAAGGTGGCCCTGGGCATCGGGCGCAGCTCGCGATCGCGAAACGAGTACTGGCCGTACCGGCGCTGCCGCTGCACGCCGAGTTCCGCCGCGTACGGGTCGGGGCCCAGGTGCTGCCAGTGCCGGGCGAACCGGGGCCACTCCTCGCGGCCGGCGCCCAGGCTTCGCGTCACGTCGAACGAGGACACCACCGCGGCGCCCGTCGTGGCGACCAGCCGCGCCGCCGCGGCCACCGGGTCGGCGTCCGCCCGCTTCTCGGAAAGAATCCGGGTCATCGCGCCGGAATACCGCAATCGGGTGCGCCCGAAACGTTTTGGCCTACCAATGCACCCCGGGCACCAACCGCACCAGCCGCTTGACTCCCCGCGGTGTTCGGATGCCCGCGGTCACCGCGCGGACCGGTCGCCGCGGCTTGCGCGGCGCGGGGGTGGTGGGCGCGGGCAGCTCGGTAGTCAGGCCGCGCGCGGCGGCCGAGTCGGGATAGCCCAGGTAGAGCTGGTGCAGGATGCGTCGCGACGTGCGCGGCGCGAAGTAGTTGCCGGCTTCGGCGAGCGTGCCCAGCGGGGTGTCGATCCGTGCGGGCTTGTCGACGAGGCCGCGGACCACCATCGCGGCCGCATGCTCCGGGCTGATCGCGGGCACCGGGTTGAGCCGGTGCGACGGCGCGATCATCGGCGTGCGAACCAGCGGCATATGGATGTTGGTGAACGTGATGTGGTCGGACAGCGTCTCGGACCCCACCACGTCGGCGAACGCGTCCAGCGCCGCCTTGGTCGGCAGGTACGAGCTGTACTTCGGGTTGCGGGCCTGCACACCGGCGCTGGAGACGTTGACCACGTGGCCGAAGCGGCGCTCGCGCCAGTGCGGCAGCAGCGCCAGCACCATCCGCACCGCGCCGAAGTAGTTGACCGCCATCACCCGCTCGTAGTCGTGCAACCGATCGGTCGAGTTGACCACCGACCGGCGGATCGACCGCCCGGCGTTGTTCACCAGGTAGTCGACGTGGTCGAAGCGGCCCAGGATGTCCTTGATGGTGTGCTCGACCGAGGTGGAATCGGTGACGTCGCAAGTGAAGGCGTGCGCGTCGCCGCCGCCCGCGCGGATCTCGGCGACCAGCTGGTCCAGCGCGTCGGCGTTGCGGGCCAGGGCGAAGACCGTCGCGCCGCGCTCCGCGACCGCGATCGCCGCCGCCCGGCCGATCCCGCTGGAGGCGCCGGTGATGATCACGTGCCGGCCGCGCAGCGGATCGCTACGGCGGGCGCGGTCGGGGTCGAGGTGCTCGGCCCAGTACCGCCACAGCGCGGGCGCGTAGGAGGCGAAATCGGGTACGTCAATGTCGTTACCGCACAACGCTTCTCGGGTCTTGTCGCTGACGAACGTCGGCTTGAGGTCGACCAGGTCGAAGATCTCGGCGGGGAGACCGAGCTGGGTGGCCGCCATGTCGCGCAGCACCTTGGCGCGCCCGCGCACCTTCAGCACCGGGGCGGCGAACGAGCCCGGCAGCGAGCCGCGCAGCGGCGGCAGGCCGGCGGCCTTGGCGACGCCGCGGTAAATGCCGCGCAGCCCAACGGTTTTCGGCGCGGTGAGGTGGAACGCCTGACCGTCGCGCCCCTCGGCGTGCATCAGGGCGACCAGCGCGTCGGCGACGTAGTCGACCGGCACGATGTTGGTGCGGCCGGTGTCGGGCAGCAGGATGGGCGTCAGCTTCGGCAGGACGGCCAGCGCCGACAAGACGCCGAAGAAGTAGTACGGCCCGTCGATCTTGTCCATCTCGCCGGTCCGCGAGTCGCCCACCACCACCGCCGGGCGGTAGATCCGGTAGCGCAGGCCGGGCGCCGACCGCACCAGCAGCTCGGCCTCGAACTTGGTCCGGTGGTACGCGGTCGGCAGCTGCTGGCCGACGTCGAAGTCGTCCTCGGTGTACTCGCCCGGAAAGTCGCCCGCCACCGCGATCGAGGACACGTGATGCAGCGTCGCGTCCAGCCGCCGCGCCAGCTCGATCACGGCACGGGTGCCCTCGACGTTGACGGCCCTCTGCTCGGCCTCGCCGGCGGTGATGTCGTAGACGGCGGCACAGTGCACGACGTGGTCGACCCGCCCCAGCTCGGCGAGGGTCTGGTCGCTCAGGTCCAGCTCCGGCAGGGCCGCGACCAGCGGTTTCGCCCGCTCGCCCCAGTCGGCCGCGAGGCGTTCGAAGCGGCCCAGCGACTGCCGGCGGACCAGCACCCACACCTGCGCATCGGCCCGGGTTTCCAGCAGACGATCCACGACGCGGCGACCAATAAACCCGGTACCGCCGGTAACGACATACCGCATGCAGCCATCGTGGCGGCTGGCTGGGGCCGCGTCAACCCCGTGGCGATCGCAAGCGCGGCGTCAGCCGGGCGCGGCGGGTCGCCACCATCAACTAGCTGTGGAAGTCGCGGATGCCGTCCCAGTCCACCAGGGTCCAGCCGGTCATCGGGTTACCCGTGATCACCACGCGCCCGATGTTGGGCAGCGGGTGGGTGGTCAGCAGCGTGTTCTTGGCGTTCTTGGTGTTCATCAGCGTCCAGTACTCGATGGCGAACTTGTGCGAGAACAGCACCGGGTTGTGCTGGCCGCTGTTGTAGACCTTCTGGATGGCCGCGGTGAAGCTGTCGTTGAACTCCTTGCCGTCGACCGACCCGGGGATGCTGTCGTGCATGTCGCCCCGGAGCCAGTCCGCCGGCGCCAGCAGGTACGTCGCACCCTCCTGGGCAACCGGCTTGCCCTCGAACCAGCCGGCATAGATCTCCTGAATGCCTTGCAGCACCTCGACCTGCCTGCCCAGCTCGGCGGCCAACGGCGCGGCGGTCTGCTGGGCCCTGGCCATGGTGGAGGCGTAGACGCCGTCGTAGTCCTTGTGGCCCGCCTGGTGGGCGACCTGCTGGGCCTGCCCCTTGCCCTCGGGGCTCAGGCCGGGCCCGGGCACCGACGTGTCGATGATCCCGCTGGTGTTGGCTTCGGACTCGGCGTGCCGGATGAACGTCACCGTGATGCTGCGTGCCTGGGGCGATCCGCCACAGGCGCCGACGATTACGGCCGCGGTGAGCGCCGCGACCGCCTTCGAGACGTTCCGGACCAAGCTGCGCTTCGGCATGGGAGATAGCCTGCCCTGCCGACGGTGTCGGGGGGAAGGGTTTGCGATGGTTAGGTGGAGAAAATACGTCAGAAGGAGACTCAGATGGCGATTGACCCGAGTGCCGTCGGCGCGGTGACCGAACCCATGCTGTTCGAATGGACCGACCGGGACACCATGCTCTATGCGCTCGGTGTCGGCGCCGGCCTCGACGACCTGTCCTTCACCACCGAGAACAGCCACGGCATCGACCAGCAGGTGCTGCCCACCTACGCGGTGATCTGCTCCCCGGCCTTTGCGGCGGCGGGCAAGATCGGGTCGTTCAACCACGCACTGCTGCTGCACGGTTCGCAGGGCATCCGGCTGCACGCGCCGCTGCCGCCCGCCGGGAAGCTGTCCGTGGTCTCGGAGGTCGCCGATATTCAGGACAAGGGCGAGGGCAAGAACGCCATCATCGTGCTGCGCGGCCGGGGCACCGATCCGAAGTCGGGCGAGCTGATCGCCGAGACGCTGACCACGCTGGTCATCCGCCAGGCGGGCGGGTTCGGCGGGTCGCCGGGCCAGCGCCCGATCGCCCCGGAGTTCCCGGACCGCGAGCCGGACGCCCGCATCGCCCTGCCGACCCGCGAGGATCAGGCCCTGATCTACCGGCTCTCCGGTGACCGCAACCCGCTGCACAGCGACCCCTGGTTCGCCAGGGAGCTGGCCGGATTCCCCAAGCCGATCCTGCACGGGCTGTGCAGCTACGGGGTGGCGGGCCGCGCGCTGGTCGCCGAGCTCGGCGAGGGCGTCGCGGCCAACGTCACGGCGATCGACGCGCGTTTCACGTCGCCGGTGTTCCCCGGCGAGACGCTGACCACGCTGATCTGGCGCACCGAGCCGGGCAAGGCGGTGTTCCGCACTGAGGCGTCGGGAGCGGAGGGCAGCGGCGTCCGGGTGGTGCTCGACGACGGCGCGGTGGAATACGCCCAGACCTAGCCGGACAGCCGGTTTGCCAGGCGGGCGGTGAACTCGCCGGCTTTCGCGGGGCTGTCCAGCGCGAACCGCGCCGCGGTGGCACGGTCGCCGTCGTCGTAGTGCCGCACCAGGATAGCGACCCCACCGTCGCGCACCGCGTCGAACGCGTCCTCGTCGGTGATGTCGTCGCCGAGGTAGACCGGCGTCAAGGCGCCGGTCTCGGCCTCGGTCAGGTGATCGAGCACCCAGCGCAGCGTTTTTCCCTTGTCCCAGTCCAAGTCCGGGCGCAGCTCGATGACCTCGCGGCCGGTGGTCACCCGAAGGCCGTCGCGCCGGCCCGCCGCGCGCACCGCGGCCGCCACGTCGCCGACGCGGTCGCGCGCGGCGTTGCGGTAGTGCACGGCGACCCCGAACCGCTTGTGCTCCACCACCACACCGGGGATGGAGCCCAGCCGTTCCCGCAGTTCGCCGGCCGCGCGCTCGAGCACCGGCACGGCCGTCGCCGCCTCGTCGTTCTGGTGGTGCGCGCCGTCGGGCGCGGTCAGCTCGAAACCGTGGCTGCCGGCATACCAAATACCTGGCACTCCAACGCGTTTGGTGACGTCGGCCAGGTCGCGGCCGGACAGCACCGCCACCGGGCACCGGGCCGCCAGCTGCCGCAGCGCCTCGGTGGCACCGGGGACCGGGATGGCGGCGTCGGGGTCGTTGACGATGTCGGACAGCGTGCCGTCGAAGTCGAAGAAGACCGCCGGCCGGCGTTCGGCGAGCTCGTCGAGGACCGTCAGCGCGTCGGGCAGCTGCGACATCCGCAGGTCCCCGGTGCGCACGGTGACGTCGTGAAGGTCGGCGACAACCGCATCCGCGCCGGCGTCTCGCAGCGCGTCGCCGTGGCCGACGCCGATCACCAACGCGAATCCGCCGGCGCGCGCCGCCTCGACGACCGCTTCGTCGGCGGTGACGACCACGCACCGTCCGGGTCGCACGCCCAGGTCGGCGGCCGCCCTCGCCGGGCCCTCGGGTGAGGAGAAAACCGCGGTGGCCATGTCGATCTCACGCAGCCGCCCGTCCAGCGCGGGCCCGGGCGCGTCGAACAGCACCGCGTCGTGGCGACGCGGGTCGATGACGACCGGGCCCGACTGTGACATGACCCAACCCTCTCACGAGGCCCGGTCCGGCCGGGAGTGGGTCAGTGCCGCGCTTGGCCCGGGAAAGGCGGGCGCGGCCCCGGTGCGCGACGGGCGGCGGCGCGGGGCGACCGCTTGCGGCGACGATCGCCGAACAGCAGGACCGAGTCCTGGCTGAGCGCGATGAGGCGTGCCATGCCCAGCTCGATGCCGGCGGCCAATTCCTTGGCACCGAACGCGGCGCGGGGCTCGGCCGTGATGCCGAACACGAGCTCGTCGCCGTAGCTGAGCACCGCGACCCCGGTGCTCAGCGCAACGGCGGTCGGCGGGATGGGCAGCACGCGCTCCATCGTCTGCCCCATGAGCCGCAGTGGGTGCCGCGGCCCGGGGGCGTTGGTGGCCAACGACACGACGGGGCGCCGCGGCAGTAGCGACAGCAATTGGATCACGCCGTCCCGCACCATCTTTGGCAGGGAATCGAGCGCCGAGTCGACGATGCCGCCGGATCGCGGGCCGGCTTCGCCGGCGACCCAGCGGGCCTGCACGGCGCGCAGCCGCCGCACCGGGTCGTCGTGTTCGACGGGCAGGTACGGTGACCGGACCGGCGTCGGCACCAGGGCGCGCAGCGAGTCCGCCCGCGGCTCCTCGCCGCGGCCGAGCAGCACCGTCCGGAACCCCTCGGTGGTGGCGGCCAGGGCGACGTCGTTGACGCTGGCGCCGAACCTGCGGCAGGCGCGGTCGACGTCGGCGATCGGGACGCGCACCGTGGCGTAGCGCCGCGGGACGGCGGTCCGGTCGTGCGTCCGCAGCCCGGGCCAGACCGCACCGAGGAGGGCGCCGGTCGCGGCCCAGGACGCCCGCCACAGCGCGTCGGGCCAGCCCGGTCGTGGCCCCGCGTCCGACGGAACCCGTTCGGCGGCAAAGACGTTGGTGAATGCGGTACTGTCGGCGTCGTCGCACAGCCGGGTGAGCAGGTAGGCGGGCGAGTTGCCGTCCAGCAGGCGGTGATGGGTCTTCATCAGGATCGCCCAGCGGTTGCCCTTCAGGCCCTCGAGCACCCAGCATTCCCACGGCGGCCGGTCCGGGCGCAGCGGTTGCTCGAGGGCGCGGGCGATGGCCCCGGCCAGCTCGGCTTCGTCACCGGGCCGGGGGACCGCCACCCGGCGCACGTGCCGGGCGAGGTCGAAACCCGGGCAGTCGACCCATTCGTGGCGCGTCGGGTGCGGCCGCAGTACCTGCGTGCAGCGCGGCATCGACGGAATGCGTTCGGCCAGAAGGTGTTCGAGGCGGCGGTAATCGGGTGCGCCGCCATCGACGATGGCCACCGCGCCGATGGCCAGGCCGGCGTGCTGGTCGGGATCCTGAGCTTTCAGGAGTGCCGTATCCAGTGCCCTCACCTGCGCCATGCTCGCCCCCGCCGGAAAACCTCGCCCTGTGTTACCAGTGTCTGCCCGGCCCGGTGTCCGCGGTAGGCACGCGGCGTTAAGACCTCGTTTAGGAGTTGAAGATCGGTTTAACAGCGGTTGGACAGGACCGTAGGCGATTCGAACACATATTCGATAGACTGCGGGGCGTGGGTTGGTTCAACGGCCCGTCGAGCTGGGCGGAAATGGAGCGGGTGCTCAACGGCAAGCCGCGCCACGCCGGCGTGCCGGTGACGCCGGGTGAGGACGCCCCGCTGTCGCCCAAGCGCGGAACGTACCGGCCGCCGGACGGCGCCCGGGCGGCCGGCTCGTCCGTTCCATACGCCGAACTGCACGCGCATTCGGCATTCAGCTTTCTCGACGGGGCCAGCACACCGGAGGAGCTGGTGGAGGAGGCCGCCCGGCTGGGGCTGCGCGCCCTGGCGCTGACCGACCACGACGGCCTGTACGGCGCGGTGCGGTTCGCCGAAGCGGCCGCCGAGCTCGAGCTGCGCACCGTGTTCGGCGCGGAACTGTCCTTGGGTCCCGGGGCGCGCACCGAGACGCCCGACCCGCCCGGCCCGCACCTGCTGGTGCTGGCCCGCGGTCCGGAAGGCTACCGGCGGCTGTCGCGGCAGCTGGCCGCCGCGCACCTGGCCGGCGGGGAGAAGGGCAAGCCGCGCTATGACCTCGACGCGCTGACCGAGGCCGCCGGCGGGCACTGGCACATCCTGACCGGATGCCGCAAAGGCCATGTCCGCCGGGCGCTTTCCGACGGCGGCCCGGACGCGGCGCAGCGGGCGCTGGCCGACCTGGTGGACCGGTTCGGCGCCGGGCGGGTCAGCATCGAGCTGACCCACCATGGTCAACCGCTCGACGACGAACGCAACGCCGCGCTGGCCGGGATCGCGCCGCGCTTCGGCGTCGGCGTCGTCGCCACCACCGGGGCGCACTTCGCGGGCCCGTCGCGGCGCCGGCTGGCCATGGCGATGGGCGCCATCCGGGCGCGGCAGTCCCTGGACGCCGCCGCCGGCTGGCTGGCCCCGCTGGGCGGCTCGCACCTGCGGTCCGGCGAGGAGATGGCCCGGCTGTTCGCTTGGCGCCCCGACGCGGTGAGCGCCGCCGCCGAGCTCGGCGAGCAGTGCGCGTTCGGGCTGGCGTTGATCGCCCCGCAGCTGCCGCCCTTCGACGTGCCCGCCGGGCACACCGAGGACAGCTGGCTGCGGCAGCTGACCATGACGGGGGCGCGGGAGCGCTACGGGCTCCCCGATGCCGCGCCGCGCGCGTACGCCCAGATCGAGCGCGAGCTGAAAGTCATTGCCCAGCTGACGTTTCCCGGATATTTCCTGGTGGTGCACGACATCGCCCGGTTCTGCCGGGAGAACGGCATCCTGTGCCAGGGCAGGGGATCGGCGGCCAACTCCGCGGTCTGTTACGCCCTGGGCGTCACCGCGGTGGATCCGGTGGCCAACGAACTGCTGTTCGAGCGCTTCCTGTCGCCCGCCCGCGACGGGCCGCCCGACATCGACATGGACATCGAGTCCGACCAACGTGAAAAGGTCATCCAGTACGTCTACGACCGCTACGGCCGCGATTATGCCGCCCAGGTCGCCAACGTCATCACCTACCGGGGCCGGATCGCGGTGCGCGACATGGCCCGCGCCCTGGGCTTCTCGCAGGGGCAGCAGGACGCCTGGAGCAAGCAGCTCGGCCACTGGAACGGCCTGGCCGACTCCGCTGACGTCGAGGGCATCCCGCCGCAAGTGGTCGATCTGGCCAACCAGATCCGGAACCTGCCGCGGCACATGGGAATCCATTCCGGCGGCATGGTGATCTGCGACCGTCCGATCGCCGACGTGTGCCCGGTGGAGTGGGCGCGCATGGCGAACCGCAGTGTGTTGCAGTGGGACAAGGACGACTGTGCGGCAATCGGTCTGGTGAAATTCGACCTGCTCGGGCTGGGCATGCTCAGCGCGCTGCACTACGCCATCGACCTGGTGGCCGAGCACAAGGGCATCGAGGTCGACCTGGCCCGGCTCGACCTCGCCGAGCCGGCGGTCTACGAGATGCTGGCCCGCGCGGATTCCGTCGGCGTGTTCCAGGTGGAGTCGCGCGCGCAGATGGCCACCCTGCCGCGGCTGAAGCCGCGGATCTTCTACGACCTGGTGGTCGAGGTCGCGCTGATCCGGCCCGGTCCCATCCAGGGCGGGTCGGTGCACCCCTACATCCGGCGGCGCAACGGGCTGGACCCGGTGACCTACGACCACCCGTCGATGGAGCCGGCGCTGCGAAAGACGCTGGGGGTGCCGCTGTTTCAGGAGCAGCTGATGCAGCTTGCGGTCGACTGCGCCGGCTTTAGCGCCGCCGAGGCCGATCAGCTGCGCCGCGCCATGGGCTCCAAGCGCTCGACCGAGCGCATGCGCCGGCTGCGCGGGCGGTTCTACGACGGCATGCGGGAGCTGCACGGCGCCCCCGACGAGGTGATCGACCGGACCTACGAAAAGCTGGAGGCGTTCGCCAATTTCGGCTTCCCGGAAAGCCACGCGCTGAGTTTCGCGTCGCTGGTGTTCTACTCCTCGTGGTTCAAGCTGCACCACCCGGCGGCGTTCTGCGCGGCGCTGCTGCGCGCCCAGCCGATGGGTTTCTATTCGCCGCAGTCGCTGGTGGCCGACGCGCGCCGGCACGGCGTGACGGTGCACGGGCCGGACGTCAACGCCAGCCTGGCCCACGCCACGCTCGAGAACGCGGGAACCGAGGTCCGCCTCGGGCTGGGTGCCGTGCGCCACATCGGCGACGACCTCGCCGAGCGCCTCGTCGACGAGCGAAAAGCCAACGGCGCGTTCGCCTCCCTGCTGGACCTGACCGCTCGGCTGCAACTGAGCGTGCCGCAGACCGAGGCGCTGGCCACGGCCGGCGCGCTGGGCTGCTTCGGCATGTCGCGGCGGGAGGCGCTGTGGGCGGCCGGGGCCGCGGCCACCCAGCGGCCGGACCGGTTGCCCGGCGTGGGCTCGTCGTCGCACGTGCCGGCGCTGCCCGGGATGAGCGAGCTGGAGCTGGCCGCCGCCGACGTGTGGGCCACCGGCGTCTCCCCGGACAGCTACCCGACGCAGTTCCTGCGGGAAGACCTGGACGCCCTGGGCGTGGTGCCCGCCGGGAGGCTGCTGGACGTGCCCGACGGCGACCGCGTGCTGATCGCCGGCGCGGTGACCCATCGGCAGCGGCCCGGGACGGCCCAGGGGGTGACGTTTCTCAACCTGGAGGACGAGACGGGGATGGTCAACGTGCTCTGCACGCCGGCGGTGTGGGCGCGGCACCGCAAGCTGGCCAACGCCGCGCCGGCGATGCTGGTGCGCGGCCAGGTCCAAAACGCCAGCGGCGCCGTCACCGTCGTCGCCGAGCGGCTGGGCCGCATCACCCTGGCCGTCGGGTCGAAGTCCCGCGACTTCCGGTGAGCCGTGGGTCGCCGACCGGCGGCTCGCCGCCTCGCCGCCTCGCGCGCCGAACGTGCACTGGCTGCGAAGTTTTGGCGAAATTCTCGCCGTGGGTGCACGTTCGGCGAGATCCCGCAGGCCGCACGTCTCGGCGGGGGAACGGCACGGCTTCGCGTATCCGGTTGCTGAAACGCCGAAAGTTGACACCCGCAAATCCGCCGCGTCGTAAACTATCGTGCCTGCTCTCGACCAGAAGGAGCCGGACTTGAAATTGTCCTCGGGAAGGCCCGTCCGCCCGCGCTTCATGGCTGCGGCTCATCCACAAGTGACGTTCAGGCTTGCTCGCCACGGCGCTGCAATATTGGGTTGTACTGCGGCGTTTGTGTTTTTCCCTGCGGTCGCGAGCGCAGACCCGCCCGACCCGCACCAGCCGGACATGACGAAGGGCTACTGCCCGGGTGGGCGGTGGGGCTACGGCAATCTGGCCGTGTGCGACGGCGAGAAGTACCCGGACGGGTCGTTTTGGCACCAGTGGATGAAGACCTGGATAGCCGGGCCTCAGTTCTACTACGACTGCGTCGGCGGAGACGAACCTCTCCCGGGCCCGCCGCCGCCCGGTGGATGCGACGGGGCGATTCCGCGCGACCAGCCGGCACCGTCCTAGAAACCCGACCTCGGCCGGAGGGGGCCGCGGCAGCCCGCGGAACCTCTTGTGTCAGTTCGGCGCTCATGTACCCGGGTAGTCTCCGAGCATGACCCTCAACCTGTCCGTCGACGAAGTCCTGACCACCACCCGCTCGGTCCGCAAACGCCTCGACTTCGACAAGTCGGTGCCACGCGAAGTCCTGATGGAATGTCTCGAGCTGGCGTTGCAGGCCCCCACCGGATCGAACTCGCAGGGCTGGCAATGGGTGTTCGTCGAGGATGCCGACAAGAAGAAGGCGATCGCCGACGTGTACCTGGCCAACGCCCGCGGTTACCTGAGCGCGCCGGCGCCGCAGTACGGCGAGGGGGACACCCGCGGCGAGCGGATGGGCAAGGTCCGCGACTCCGCGACCTACCTCGCCGAGCACATGCACGAGGCGCCGGTGCTGCTGATCCCCTGCATCGAAGGCCGCGACGACCAGACCCCGTTGGGTGGGGTGTCGTTCTGGGCGTCGCTGTTTCCCGCGGTCTGGAGTTTCTGCCTGGCGCTGCGGTCCCGTGGGCTGGGCTCGTGCTGGACGACGTTGCACCTGCTCCGCGACGGCGAGCAGCAGGTGGCCGACGTGCTGGGCATTCCCTACGACAAGTACAGCCAGGGCGGGCTGTTCCCGATCGCCTACACGAAGGGCACCGATTTCCGCCCCGCCAAGCGGTTGCCCGCCGAGCAGGTCACGCACTGGAACGCCTGGTAGCCGTCCGACTCAGACCGCCCCGTCATAGCCGCGCTGCCGCCAGGCCTCGTAGACGGCGACGGCCGCGGCGTTGGACAGGTTCAGCGAGCGGCGGCCGGCCAGCATCGGGATGCGCACCCGCTCGGTGACATGCGGGTCGGCCAGCGTGGCGTCGTCCAGCCCGTCGGGTTCGGGCCCGAACATCAACACGTCGCCGGGCCGGTAGCCGATGTCGGAGAACCGCGTGCTGGATTGCGCGGTGAACGCGAACACCCGCGCCGGCATGAGCGCGTCCCACGCGGCCGGTAACGAGGGGTGGACCGTGACCGACGCCAGGTCGTGGTAGTCCAGCCCGGCCCGCCGGAGCTGGGGCTCGGACAGGTCGAACCCCAGGGGCTCGACCAAATGCAGTTCGCAGCCGGTGGCCGCCGCCGTCCGGATGGCGTTGCCCGTGTTCGGGGGGATGCGCGGGGAGTAGAACATCAGCTTGAACACAACGCGATAATGGTCGCATGGTCGAGCAGAGCCTCTGGATGCAGAAAGTCGCTGCCGATCCAGGACATTCGCAGTGGTATATCGAGCGGTTCCGGGCGATGGCCCGCGCGGGTGACGACCTGGCCGGCGAGGCCCGTTTCGTGGACGCGATGGCGCCCCGCGGCGCCCGGATCCTCGACGCCGGCTGCGGCCCCGGCCGGCTGGGCGGGCACCTGGCCGCCGCCGGTCACCACGTCGTCGGCGTCGACGTCGACCCGGCGCTCATCGAGGCGGCCGAGCACGATCACCCCGGCCCGCGCTGGCTCGTCGGCGACCTCGCCGAGCTCGATCTGCCCGCCCGCGGCATCGCCGAGCCGTTCGACGTCATCGTGTCCGCCGGCAACGTCATGGCGTTCCTCGCGCCGAGCACCCGGGGCCGGGTGCTGAGCCGGCTGCGGGCCCACCTCGCCGACGAGGGCCGGGCGGCGATCGGCTTCGGCGCCGGCCGCGACTATGCGTTCGCCGAGTTCCTCGACGACGCGGCGGCGGCCGGGTTCGCGCCCGATCTGCTGCTGTCCACCTGGGACCTGCGCCCGTTCACCGATGACTCCGATTTCCTCGTCGCGGTCCTCCGGGCGGCGTAGACCGTCTCGCCGCGGTTTGCCAGGGTCGTGCGTCCGCGCAGGGGTGCGCCTTGGGGCGGCCGGTCTGCTCAGTACGGATTCTGGTGACCTGGGCCGCGGGCTGTCATACTCGTCGGATTGCCACGTTGACGCGCTCGCGCCCATCTGGCGTGGCACGGGTGGATAAAGCAGGAAGTCTCATGAGCCTCTCGATTTCTCGAGCGCTGACCATCAGCGCGGCGGCCGGTCGCCCGGCCGCGGCGACGTGACCATGTTCGCCCGCCCGGCCGCCCCGGCCGAGGCGGCCGCACCCGAGTCCGTACAGCCCCGCAGCGCCGGCGCGGCGCCGGGCAAACGCCCGCCGGCCTGGTCGCTGAGCAACTGGCCGGTCGGGTGGAAAGTCCTGGCCATCGTGCTGGTCCCGCTGGCGTTGGCAACGGTGTTCGGGGCGCTGCGCATCGAGGGCGCGATGGCGAACTCGAGTGGTCTGCGGCTGGCCGCGGCCCGCGCCGACCTGGTTCCGGTGATCACCAAGTACATGTCGGCCCTGGACGTCGCCCTGGTGGCGGGCGGCACCGGGCGCGACGTCGAGGGGGCCAAGAAGAACTTCGACGCGCGCAAGTACGAGCTGGACACGCGGGTGCGCGACACCGACGTGAGCCCCGAGGTCCAGTCGGGGGTCAACAATCTGCTCGACGGCGGTCAGATGCTGGTGAACAAGGCGACCGACAACGGGCTCGGGTTGCGGGAGCGGGTGACCCTCTACGCCCCCATCCTGCTGACCGCGGAGGACGTCATCAACGCGTCGGTGCGCGTCGACGACGAGAAGATCCGCGCCCAGACCCAGGGCCTGAGCCGGGCGGTCGGGGCCCGCGGCCAGATGACGATGCAGAAGATCCTCGTCACCCGCGGCGCCGACCTGCCCGAGCCGCAACTGCGGACGTCGATGATCACCCTGGCCGGGACCGAGCCGTCGACGCTGTTCGGGATGAGCGAAGTCCTCGGCGCGGGCTCGCCCGAGGCCAAGACGCTGCAGCAGCAGCTGGTGACGCGGATGGCGATCATGTCCGATCCGGCCAGCGTGCTCGTCGACAACGCCGACCTGCTGCGCTCGATCCAGACCACCGACGAGATCGCCGAGCAGGTCATCAAGGACGCCACCGCGTCGGTGACGAAATCCGTGCACGCCCAGGCCGCCGACAAGCGCAACTCCGCGATCATCGACACGGTCGTGGTGCTGGCCGCCATCGTGATCGCGCTGGTCGTCGTGCTGCTGGTGGCGCGCGCCCTGGTGCGGCCGCTGCGCGTCCTGCGTGACGGCGCCCTCAAGGTGGCCCACACCGACCTCGAGGAGGAGATCGCCCGGGTCAAGGCGGGCGGCGCCGAGCCGACGCCGCAACCGCTGCCCGTGTACACCACCGAGGAGATCGGCCAGGTCGCCCACGCCGTCGACGAACTGCACACCCAGGCCCTGCTGCTGGCCGGCGACGAGGCGCGGCTGCGGCTGCTGGTCAACGACATGTTCGAGACCATGTCGCGGCGCAGCCGCTCGCTGGTCGACCAGCAGCTGTCGCTCATCGACCGGCTCGAGCGCAACGAGGAGGACCCCGAACGCCTGGACAGCCTGTTCCGGCTGGACCACCTCGCGGCCCGGCTGCGCCGCAACAGCGCCAACCTGCTGGTGCTGGCCGGCGCGCAGCTCGCCCGCGACCAGCGCGACCCGGTGCCGCTGGCGACCGTGCTCAACGCGGCGGTGTCGGAGGTCGAGGACTACCGGCGCGTCGAGATCGTGGGGCTGCCCGACAACAGCACGCTGATCGGCGCGGCCGCCGGTGGCGCCATCCACCTGTTCGCCGAGCTGATCGACAACGCCCTGCGCTATTCGCCGCCCTCGACGCCCGTGCGGGTCTCGGCGGCCCGCGGCGGCGACGGCGGAGTCGTGGTGCGGATCGCCGACTCCGGGCTGGGCATGAACGACACCGATCGGCGCATCGCCAACATGCGGCTGCAGGCCGGGGGCGAGGTCAGCCCGGACAACGCCCGCCACATGGGCCTGTTCGTGGTCGGCCGGATCGCGGCCCGACACGGCATCCGGGTCGGGCTGCGCGGCCCGGCGGCCAACGAGGCGGGCCCCGGCACCACCGCCGAGATCTACCTGCCGCCGGCCATCCTCGAGGGCACCGGCCAGCCGGTTCGCGTCGCGCGGATCAGGGCCGTCTCGTCACCCAGCGCGCAACCCGCCGCTGCGGACGCCCCCGAGGAACGCGCGCCCGAGCCGGCGGTGCGCGCCGCCGCCGACGACCCCGTGCCACCGGTCACGCTGTTGCCGCGCCGCAACCCCGGGTCCAGCGGCATCACCGACGTGCCTGCCCCACCCGCCGAGCAACAGCCCCGGCGGCCCCGGCGCGAACTGCCCACCCCGTGGTGGGAGAGCGGGACCCCGGCGCAACCGGCCGCCCCGGCGGCCCCCGCCGAGCCGGAGCCCAAACCCGCCCGGACCGCGTCGGACACGTCGGCGTTCTTCGCCGCGCGGTCGCGGGACGCCGACAGGCCGGCCACCCGCGCACCGAGCGCACCCGGCCTGTCGATCCCGGCCGCCCCGCAGGGTGCGGCCACCCCGGCCGACGACGACGTGATCTACCGGCGGATGCTGTCGGAGATGCTCGGCGATCCGCACGACCTGGTCAACAGCCCCGACCTGGACTGGCAGTCGGTATGGGACCGCGGCTGGACACTGGCCGCCGCGGCCGAGGACAAGCCCGTCGAGGCGCGCACCGCCGAGCACGGCCTGCCGGTCCGCACTCCCGGGGCCCGGCTGGTGCCCGGCGCGGCCAACGGAACCGACCTGCCCGAGCAGGACCGGCCCGACTCCGCCCGGGAGCCGCAGCACGCGGCCGCCGCGCGCGATCCCGAGGCGGTTCGCGCCTCCTTCAGCAATCACTTCGGCGGGGTGCGCACCGGCCGGTCGCACGCCCGCGAAGAAGGGTCCGATCAGCAATGACCTCACCCGGTATTCCCCCGCAAGCGGGCGGTGCCCCCCCACTGGACTGGCTGGTGACGCGGTTCGCCCGCGAGGTCCCCGGCGTGGCGCACGCCCTGCTGGTCTCCGTCGACGGCCTGCCCATCGCCGCCAGCGAGCATCTCCCGCGCGAGCGCGCCGACCAGCTGGCCGCCGTCGCCTCCGGCCTGGCCAGCCTCGCGACCGGCGCCGCGCAGCTGTTCGAGGGCGGCCAGGTGCTGCAGTCCGTGGTCGAGATGCAGCACGGCTACCTGCTGTTGATGCGCGTCGGCGACGGCTCCCATCTGGCCACCCTGGCCGCGACGTCGTGCGACATCGGTCAAATCGGCTACGAGATGGCCATCCTGGTCGAGCGGGTCGGGGGCGTGGTCCAGTCCACCCGCCGGTCCGGCGTCTCGTGAGCCGCGATGGACGAACCCGAGCCCCGGCCGACGACCACACGTAGAGGAAATCTGGTCCGCCCGTACACCCTGACGGCCGGGCGGACCGGCACCGACGTCGAGCTTCCCGTGGAAGCGCCGATTCAGACGCTGCAGGCCGGCCTGGCCCACCGGTGGCCCGCTGAGGATGCGAAAGGCAGGATCATCCAGTTGTGCGTCGGCAGCCCGTCGGTCGCGGAAATCTCTGCCCGGCTGGATCTTCCGCTCGGCGTCACGCGCGTCCTGGTCGGCGATCTGGTGTTGTCCGGCTACCTTCGGGTGCACAGGACGTTGTCCGAGCGTTCGACCAGAGATGAGCGCCACGAACTGATAGGAAGGACGCTGCGTGGCCTTAAGGCACTCTGAGGTACACCCCGAGATGCAGCAAGACGGAGCCCACGCCTCGACCAAGATCGTCATCGCGGGCGGCTTCGGCGCCGGCAAGACGACGTTCGTCGGGGCCGTGTCGGAGATCATGCCGTTGCGCACCGAGGCGATGCTCACCGACGCCTCGACCGCCGTCGACGCGCTGGAGGCCACCCCCGACAAGCGGACCACCACCGTCGCGATGGACTTCGGCCGGATCACCCTGGACGAAGACCTGGTGCTCTACCTGTTCGGCACGCCGGGCCAGCGCCGGTTCTGGTTCATGTGGGACGACCTGGTGCGCGGCGCCATCGGGGCGATCGTCCTGGTGGACTGCCGGCGGCTGGAGGACAGCTTCGCCGCGGTCGACTTCTTCGAGCACCGCAACCTGCCGTTTCTGGTCGCGGTCAACGAATTCGACGATGCGCCGCGCTATCCCGTCGCTGAGGTGCGCGAGGCGCTGACCCTGCCCGCGCACATCCCGGTGATCACCGTCGACGCCCGGGATCGCCGGTCGGCGACCGACGCGCTGATCGCGGTCAGCGAGTACGCCCTGGCCACCCTGACCGCCAATTGACCGGGCGGTGGGTCGACCGCCAATTCTTGGGCCACGACTTCACCGACGAGGACCTCAGCCGGCTGCACACCGAACGGGTGGTGTTCGACGAGTGCAACTTCGGCGGCGCCAACCTGGCCGAGTCGCAACACCGCGGGTCGGCTTTCCGCAATTGCACGTTTCGGCGGACGTCGTTATGGCACAGCTCGTTTGCACAGTGCAGCATGCTGGGCTCGGTTTTCGTCGAGTGCCGGATGCGGCCGATCACCTTCGACGAGGTCGACTTCACGCTGGCGGTGCTGGGCGGTAACGACCTGCGCGGCGTCGACCTGAGCGGCTGCCGGTTGCGCGAGGCCAGCCTGGTGGAGGCCGACCTGCGCAAGGCGGTGCTGCGCGGCGCCGACCTGTCCGGCGCCCGGGCGACGGGCGCCCGGCTGGACGACGCCGACCTGCGGGGGGCGACCGTGGATCCCTCGTTGTGGCGAACCGCATCGCTGGCGGGCGCCCGCGTCGACGTCGGCCAGGCGGTGGCCTACGCGGCGGCGCACGGCCTGCGCCTCGGGGAGACCCTGGACGGCTGAGGTCAGTGTTTGAGCCGGATGCGCCACCGCACCAGGCCGGCGTAGGCGATCGACAACGCCGCGAGCATGCCCATGTCGAACAGCCAGGCGGACGGCGTGTGCTGGAAGTGGCTGTCCCGCGGGTTCTGCGGGCCGGGCGCCACCGTCCACAAGTCGACCGTCGACGCCTGCGCGGCGTACCCCCACCGCGACGGCACCGCCCAGGACAGCTGGTCGAGGAAGATCCGGTTGGTGACCGGCACCATCCCGCCGGACAGCACCATCTGGCCCATCAGCGACACCACCAGCAGCGGCATGATCTGCTCGTTGGAGCGCGCCAGCGCCGACAGCAGCAGGCCCAGCATCGCCGCGGCCACACAGGTCGCGGCGACGGCGACGAACAGCTCGAGCGTCGGGTTGCCGAGCAGCACGGCCGGGCGCGTCGGCGTGCCCTTGCCGATCACCACGATGGCCGTGGCGATCGCCGCCTGGACGACGGCGAACACGCAGAACACCGCGATCTTGGCCAGCAGGTAGGCCGTGGTCGACAGCCCGACCGCCTGCTCGCGCCGGAAGATCGGCCGCTCGCCGATCAGGTCGCGGATGGTCAGTGCGGTGCCCATGAAGGCCGCGGCCATGGTGAGCAGCGTCAGGATCGTCGCGGCCTCGCCGGCCGAGTCGCTCGTCGGATCGGCGTAGCCGAAACCGGTGTGGCCGGGAACGGTCAGCGACAGCGCGCCCATCACGAACGGCAGCAGCGCCAGGAACACGAAGTAGGCGCGGTCGGCGACCACCAGGCGCACCTGGCGGCGGGCGACGGTGGAGAACTGGCGACGGGTGCTGGTGCGCGGCGGGACACCGAGGTCGGCCGGCGCCTCCGTCTGGACGGCCGGCGGCGGTTTGTTCTGCGCCAGGAAACGGCGGTTGGCCTCGTCGGGGTCGGCGCCGACCTTCGCGAAGATCTGCGCCCAGTTGGTGGTCCCCATGGCGGCGCCGATCTGGTCCGGCGGCCCGAGGAAGGCGGTCTTCCCTCCGGGCGCCATCAACAGCACCTGGTCGCACACGTCGAGGTAGGTCAGCGAGTGGGTGACCACCAGCACCACCCGGCCCGCGTCGGCCAGCTGGCGCAGCATGGTCATCACCTGCAGGTCCAGCGCCGGGTCCAGCCCCGAGGTCGGCTCGTCGAGGATCAGCAGCGACGGCCCGGTCAGCAACTCGAGCGCCACCGAGGCGCGCTTGCGCTGCCCGCCGGAGAGCTTGTCGACCCGGGTGCCCGCGTGCTGGGTCAGCCCGAGTTCGTCGAGCACCTGCGCGACGACCTCTTCGCGGTCGGCCTTGGTGGTGTCCGGCGGCAGCCGCAGCTCGGCCGCGTAGCCGAGGGCCTGGTTGACCGTGAGCTGGCGGTGCACGACGTCGTCCTGCGGGACCATCCCGATCCGGGTCCGCAGCGACGCGTACTCGGTGTGGATGTTGTGGCCCTCGAAGGTGACCAACCCGGAGGTCGGGGTGGCGTACCCGGCGATCAGCCGCGACAGCGTGGTCTTGCCCGCACCCGACCCGCCGATGAGGGCGGTCAGCGTGCCCGGGCGGGCGGTCAGCGAGATCCGTTCCAGCAGATTCTTGCCGCCGACACTGAAGTCGACGCCGCGCACCTCCAGGCCGCCGGTGCGCGCCGCCGCCTCCTGGCGGCGGACCAGGATGCCGCCGGAGAACACCAGGTCGACGTTCCCGATGGTCACCACGTCGCCTTCGGACAGCACCGCCGCCGCCACCTTGAGCCCGTTGACGAAGGTTCCGTTGCTGCTGTTGGCGTCGCGGATCTCGGTGCCCGCCGGCGTCGGCGTGAGAAACGCGTGATGGCGTGACGCCAGCACGTCGTGGATGACGATGTCGTTGTCGAGCGCGCGGCCGATCCAGGCGGCGCGGCCCGGTCGTTCGGTCACCCGCTCGGATTCGGGTCCGAGGTTCTGCACCCGCGTGGTCGGGAACTCGGCGACCTGGCCGCTCACGCCGATCTCGGTCGGCGGATTCGCCTGGGGCGGGCCGCCGGTCTGCGGCACCGACCGTGTCGCGGCGTCGGGCCGCACGATCGGCACGGCGGTGGTGCGGTTCGGGCCCTGCCAGGGGCGCGGCGGTGGGGCCGGTGGCCGCTGGCCGGTCGGGGGGGCCGGGTGCGCGTCGCCGGGCGGTGTGATGACCGGGATCGACTCCGTGGTCGGCGGGAGCATGCCCACGGTCCCGGTGTGGTGGCCGATTTCGAACGTGATCCGGGGGCCGTCGGGCTTTCCGATGTTGAGGGTCTGGCCGTCCTCGATGTCGACCAGGGGCACCCGCTGGCCGTTGAGGTAGATCCCGTTCAGCGAATGGTTGTCCAGCGCGACCCACTTGCCGCGGTCGAACCTCAGCAGCAGGTGTGCGCGCCCGATCAGCGGGTGCGCCACCCGCAGGTCCGCGCGCAGGTCGCTCCCGACCACCACGTCGCGGCCGGCCGCGAAGCTGCCCTTCGATCGGTCCGATCGAACGGTCAGCACGGGCTCGGCGGCTTGTGTCATCGGACCGGCCCGCGAGTTCAGCGCTTCAGCCGGATGTGCCACCGGACGAAGCCGGTATAGGCGGCGGACAGGAACGCCAGCATGGCCATGTCGAACACGAAGATGTGCTTCGAGTGCTGCCAGATCGGGTCGTTGGTCGGGATCTGTTTCACCTTCACCAGCGACGGAAAGTCGATCGAGGAGGCGCCCGCGGCGTAACCCCAGCGGGCGGGCGTCAGCCAGGCGAGCTCCTCGAGGCCGAAGCGCTGATAGACCGGGATCATGCCGCTGGAGAACACCAGCTGCGACATGATCGACACCACGAGCAACGGCATGATCTGCTCGTTGGACTGCGCCAGGGCCGACAGCAACAGGCCCAGCATCGCCGACGCCACACAGGTTCCGGCGACGGTGACGAACAGCGAGAACGTGGAGTTGTCGAAGAACGGGGGGTGTGCCGTCGGCGCACCCTTGCCCAGCCGCACGATGATGGTCGCCACCGCCGCCTGACCCGTGGCGAAGACGCAGAACACCGCGATCTTGGCCAGCAGATAGGCGGTGGTGGACAGGCCGACGGCCTGCTCGCGCCGGAAGATCGGGCGCTCGCCGATCAGGTCCCGGATGGTCAGCGCGGTCCCCATGAAGACGGCGCCGATGTTCAACAGCACCATGATGTACTGCGGCTGCGTAGGCGCGGGACCGAGCGGGTCGGCCGGGCCGAGGCCGGGGTGGGGACCCTTCACGGTCAGCGACAACGCGCCGATGAGGAACGGCAGGACTGCGAGGAAGACCGTGTAGCCCCGGTCGGACACGACCAGGCGAACCTGGCGGCGCGCGATCGTGGACAGCTGCTTCCAGATGTCGGTCCTCGGGGGCTCGCCCAGGTCGGCCGGGCTTTGCGGCGACGGCGGCTTGGACGCTTGCTGGTTGCGCTCCTGGAAGCGGCGGTTGGCCTCGTCGGGATCGGCGCCCACCTTGGCGAAGATGTCGGCCCAGTTGCGGGTGCCCATGGCCGCCTCGACCTGGTCGGGTGGCCCGCAGAACGCGGTCTTGCCGCCGGGCGCGACCAGCAGGATCTGGTCGCAGACGTCCAGGTAGGACACCGAGTGCGTCACCACCAGCACCACACGGCCGGCGTCGGCGAGCTGGCGCAGCATCAGCATGACCTGACGGTCCAGCGCCGGGTCCAGGCCGGAGGTCGGCTCGTCGAGCAGCAGCAGCGACGGCTGGGTGAGCAGCTCCAGGGCCACCGAGGCGCGCTTGCGCTGCCCGCCCGACAGCTTGTCCACCCGGGTCTCGGCGTGCTTGGTCATGTCCAGTTCTTCGAGCACCTGGGCGACGATCTGAGCCCGCTCGGCTTTGCTGGTGTCGGGCGGCAGCCGCAGCTCGGCGGCGTAGTTCAGGGCCTGGTTGACGGTCAGCTGGCGGTGCACGACGTCGTCCTGCGGGACCATCCCGATCCGGCTGCGCATCGACGCGTATTCGGCGTGGATGTCGTGGCCCTCGAACGTCACCGAGCCCGACGTGGGGCTGGTGTAGCCCACGATCAGCCGCGACAGCGTGGTCTTACCGGCGCCCGAACCGCCGATGATGGCCGTCAGCGTGCCGGGCCGGGCGGTCAGCGAGATGTGGTCGATCAGCTGCTTTCCGTGGTCCACCGTGAAGCAGACGGAGTTGACTTCCAGGCCGCCGGTGCGCGTCGCCGCCTCGGTGCGGCGGAGCAGCTCGCCGCGGGTGAACACCAGGTCGACGTTGCCGATGGTGACCAGGTCGCCCTCGGTCAGCACCGCGGACCCCACCCGCACGCCGTTGACGAAGGTGCCGTTGACGCTGTGGGCGTCGCGGATCTCGGTGCCCAGCGGCGTCTGGATCAAGAACGCGTGATGGCGGGAGGCGAGGACGTCCTGGATGACGACGTCGTTGTCGGTGGCGCGGCCGATCGTCAGCGCGCCGGAGGGCTTGTGCAGCGCCCCGGACCGCGACGGCCTGAGCGCCTGGAACATCTTGGTCGCCAGGTTCGCCACCTCGGGGCCCCTGGCGGCGCTGGGCGACATCTCGGTGTGCGGGGATGCCTGCGCGGGCGGCTGGAAACTCAGCGGCGGCGGCGGCGGGGCGGCGGGCGGGCGGGCGCCGGCGTACATCGATTGCGCCGGCGGGGCGAGGCGGGACCCGGGCGCACCCGGGTGCGGTCGCCGCGGCGGTGACGCCCAGCTCGGCGGGCGGCCACCCGGTCCCGGCGGGGGGCCGGGTGGGGCGGCGAGCGGAGGGGGCCCCGCCGGTGCGGCGGACCACGCCGGCCCGGCCTGGTGAGCCGCGACCGGGATGCCCATCGATTCGGTTTGCGGTGGACGCCCCGCCATTCCCAGGTGGCGCCCGACCTCGAACATCAGCTGCGGCCCGTCCGGATTCCCGATGTTGAGGCACTGGCCGTCGTGGATCTCGACCACCGGCACCCGCCGGCCGTTCACGAATGTGCCGTTGAGCGAACCGTTGTCGATCGCCAGCCACCGGCCCTGGTCGAAGCGCAGCAACAGATGTGCGCGCGAGATCAGCGGGTGCGTGATGCGCATGTCGGCGCGCAGATCGCGCCCCACAACCACGTCGTGACCGGCGGCAAACGTGCGTTCTGACCCGTCATAACGAACCGTTAAGACGGGCGGGGCTGCTGCACTCATCGGACCAACTGTATCTCGTGAAGCCAAGGCAACCCTGAGGCCCAAATGTGCGTTCGGCGACGCCCGATCGCCCGGCGGCTAGGCCCGATTGCCCGCCAACACGTCCGGGGCCCCGGTGACCACGCAGCGCGTGCGGGTGTAGATCGTGGGCATGCACTGATTGCAGTGCGTGCACGCCGAACGCACGCTGTGCTGGGCGCCGTCGGCGGCGATCCGATTGATCAGGTCCGGCTCGGCCAGCAGCGCCCGGGCCATCGCGACGAACTCGAATCCCTCTGCCATCGCCAGGTCCATCGTTTCCCGGTTGGTGATACCGCCCAGCAGGATCAGCGGCATCGTCAGCTCGGCCCGGAACAGCTTGGCGTCGCGCAGGAGATAGGCCTCGCGGTAGGGGTACTCGCGCAGGAATTTCTTGCCCGTCATGCGCATGCCCCAGCTCAGCGGCGGCTTGAACGCACCGGCGAACTCCTTGAGGGGAGCGTCCCCGCGGAACAGATACATCGGGTTGACCAGCGAGCTGCCCGCCGTGAGCTCGATCGCGTCCAGGCCGCCGTCGTCCTGCAGCCACTTGGCGGTGATCAGCGACTCCTCGGTGCTGATGCCACCGCGCACGCCGTCGGCCATGTTGAGCTTCGCGGTGACCGCGATGGGGGTGCCCTCCTTCTCCACCGCACGGCGGACGGCCATCACCATGCCGCGGGCCACCTTGGCCCGGTTCTCCAGTGAGCCGCCGAACTCGTCGTCGCGGCGGTTGATCAGCGGGGACAGAAACGAGCTCGCAAAGTAGTTGTGGCCCAAATGGATTTCGACCGCGTCGAAGCCGGCTTCGATGGCCAGGCGGGCGGCGTTGGCGTGCCCCTCGATGACGTCGTTGATGTCGTCGCGGGTCGCCTTCTTGGCGAAGCGCATCCCGATCGGGTTGAAGAACCGCACCGGCGCCAGCGCTTTGGCCCCGTTGGACTTGGCGTTGGCGACCGGACCGGCGTGGCCGATCTGCGCGCTGACCGCGGCGCCCTCGGCGTGGATCGCGTCGGTGAGCCGGCGGAAACCGGGCACCGCCTCCGGGCGCATCCAGATCCCGTTGCCCTCGGTGCGGCCGCCGGGGGAGACCGCGCAGTAGGCGACGGTCGTCATGCCGACGCCGCCCGCGGCGGGTTGCCGGTGGTATTCGATGAGGTCGTCGGTCACCAGGGTGTCGGGCGTGCGGGCCTCGAAGGTGGCCGACTTGATGGTGCGGTTGCGCAGCGTGATCGGGCCGAGCTTGGCCGGGCTGAACACGTCCGGAGGGGTAGACATACCGGGAGCCTAATGGCGATCGCAAGCGCGGCGAAGCCGGGCGTGGCGGGTCGCCATCATCGGGCACCGCGGCGATCGCAAGCGCGGCGAAGCCGGGCGTGGCGGGTCGCCATCATCGGGCACCGCGGCGATCGCAAGCGCGGCGAAGCCGGGCGTGGCGGGTCGCCATCGTCGGGCACCGCGGCGATCGCAAGCGCGGCGAAGCCGGGCGTGGCGGGTCGCACCATCGATATCTGCCAGACTGTCAGGCGTGGGCGCAATCACACTGGACGGCAAGGCCACCCGTGACGAGATCTTCGTCGACCTCAAACAACGCGTCGCCGCCCTGACCGCGTCGGGTCGCACCCCCGGGCTGGGCACCATCCTGGTCGGCGACGATCCCGGGTCGCAGGCCTACGTCCGGGGCAAGCACGCGGACTGCGCCAAGGTCGGCATCACGTCGATCCGCCGCGACCTGCCCGCCGACATCGGCGCCGCCACGCTGCTGGACACCATCGACGAGCTGAACGCCAACCCCGACTGCACCGGTTACATCGTGCAACTGCCGCTGCCCCGGCACCTGGATGAGAACGCGGCGCTCGAGCGCGTCGACCCGAACAAGGACGCCGACGGGCTGCACCCGACGAACCTGGGCCGGCTGGTGCTCAGCGTTCCCGCCCCGCTGCCGTGCACCGCGCGCGGGATCGTGCACCTGCTGCGGCGCTACGGCGTCGAGATCGCGGGGGCGCACGTGGTCATCATCGGCCGGGGAGTGACGGTCGGCCGGCCGCTGGGCCTACTGCTGACCCGCCGTTCCGAGAACGCCACGGTGACGTTGTGCCACACCGGAACTCGCGATCTGGCGGCCTACACCAGGCAGGCCGACATCGTCGTGGCCGCGGTCGGGGTGCCGCACATGCTGACCGCCGACATGGTGCGTCCCGGCGCGGCCGTCGTCGACGTGGGCGTCAGCCGGACCGAGAACGGGCTGGTCGGCGACGTGCATCCCGACGTGTGGGAGGTGGCCGGCCACGTGTCGCCGAATCCCGGTGGCGTCGGCCCGTTGACCCGCGCGTTCCTGCTGAGCAACGTCGTCGAGCTGGCCGAGCGGGAATGAGCGCGCGGTCCGTCGTCCGGGCGCAGTGGCCAATCCTGCTGGTCGGGTTGACCTTCGCCACGGCGCTCGCGCTGGTGGGCGCGAACTTCTGGCGGCGCGGTTCGCTGCTGATCGGCATCGGCGTCGGGCTGGCCGCGGTGCTGCGGCTGGTGCTGCCCGACGAGCGGTCCGGCCTTTTGATGGTGCGCAGCAAGGGAATTGACTTCGTCACCACCGCCACGGTCGCGACCGCGATGGTCTACATCGCGTGGACCATCGATCCGCTGGGCACCGGTTAGGTAGCGGGCACCGCCGGTATCTGCCTCGCCATGCCCGGGATCTGGCCCGCCATGCCGGGGATCTGGCCCGTCACTCCGGGGATCTGGCCGGCCATCCCCGGCATCTGGCCCGCCATGCCCGGTATCTGCCCCGCCATGCCCGGTATCTGGCCCGGCATTCCGGGCAGTTGCGGCACCGCGCCGGAGAGATTACCGCTGGCCAGGTTTGCCATCTGCTCGGGGCAGTACGTCTGGATCGCGATGGTGGTGAACATGCGCGCCATCATCGGCGACATGCCCCGGCCGGACACGCTGGATGCGGCCGCGGCGAAATTGCCGCCCGGCTCGGCGAGCATCGGGCAGATGGACTGGCCCACCGACATCGCGTTGCCGGGTTCACCGAAGTCGATGCCGGCGTGGTTGAGCGCGTCGATGAAGTTGTCGTCGGGATTGTCCGCCCGCACCGGCGCGGCGAACGCCGACGCGGCGGTGAGCAGGCCGGCGGCCACGGCCAGCAGCCGAACAGTCAGGGGCTGATTGCGAAACACCCAGACCCAGTGATGCGTTCGTGCCAGCGCCTTCATGCAGCCTCCGCCTTGGTCGTGGAGTGCGCGCGGGGCACTCGAATCACGTTAGGAACTCTGATCTATCACCGTCACGTTCACGACACGGTGGGGTAAAGGTTCGCACAATAACCGTTTTGTGGGTTCGCCGCGGCGCGGGCCTCGGTTATTGGGAGCCCTCGTGACGTGGCGTCGCGCTTGGTGATCGAAGCCACACTGTGATCTGACACGAGCGCCCGGGCCGGGCTTTTGCGTGAGAAATGTTCGAGAATCTCCGCACATGACGACGAATCGCAGCCGTCCGCCGGGCCCCTCCGTGGAGGGCGGCATCTCGCGCCAGGCATTCCTTCGCGGCGCCGTCGGGATGTTGGCCACCGGCGCGGTTTTGGGCACCGCGCGGGCCGCCGCCGACCCCGCCGTCGGCTGGGGCGGGCTGGCGTCCGCCATCGGCGGCACCGTTGTGCTGCCGGCCAACAGCGCCCAATTCTCCACCAGCAAAAAGGTTTTCAACTCGTTTTACGACAGCTCCAGTCCGGCCGCGGTGGTGACGGCTTCCTCCCAGGCCGACGTGCAGAAGGCGGTCGCTTTCGCGACGGCCAACAACCTCAAGGTCGCCCCGCGCGGGGGCGGGCATTCCTACGTCGGTGCGTCCAGCGCGAACGGCACGTTGGTGCTGGACCTGCGCGGGCTCCCGGGCGGTGCCAACTTCGACGGCAACAGCGTCACGGTGACCCCGGCGACCACCCTGTACGCGATCCATCAGGCGTTGACCGGCGCCGGCCGGGCGATACCCGGCGGCACCTGTCCGACCGTCGGCGTCGCCGGGCTCGCGCTCGGCGGTGGGATAGGCCCCGACAGCCGCCACGCCGGCCTGACGTGCGACGCGCTGCGGTCGGCCACGGTGGTGTTGCCCAGCGGCGACGTGGTCACCGCGTCCGCCAACGACAATCCGGATCTGTTCTGGGCGCTTCGCGGCGGTGGCGGCGGCAACTTCGGGGTGACGACGTCGATGACGTTCGCCACGTTCGCGACGGCCGACAGCGACGTCGTGCGCCTGGACTTCCCGCCCGCGTCGGCCACGCAGGTGCTCGTCGGCTGGCAGTCCTGGCTCAGCGCCGCGGACCGAAACACTTGGGGCATCGTCGATCTCATGGTCGGCTCGGCGCCGAATTGCCACGTGCTGGCGACCTGCCCGGCGGGGGCCGGGTCCGGAGTGGTCGACGCGATCAAGTCCGCCGTCGGGGTGGCGCCCACGTCGGTCTCCAACAAGACGATGAGCCGCACGGATCTGCTGATGTTCCTGGCCGGTGGCACTTCCACGCCACCGGCGCGTTCGTTCGTCGCCGGGTCGGACGTCATCGGCCCCGTCGACGCCACCGCGGCCCGCGCCATCGCCACCGCGATCGGGCAGTGGCCCTCGGGCGCCGGGCAGGCGTCGGTCCTCGTCGACCCACTCGGCGGCGCGGTCGCGGACGTGGCGGCGGGCGACACCGCGTTCCCCTGGCGCACCCAGTCCGCCGTCCTGCAGTGGTACGTCGAACCGGCCGGCAACCAGGTCTCCGCCGCGAACAGCTGGCTGAGCTCCGCCCACCAAGCGGTGCAACAGATTTCGGTCGGCGGATACGTCAACTACCTGGAGGCCAACGCCGCGCCCGCGCGCTACTTCGGCCCGAATCTGTCGAGGCTGACGACCGTGCGGCAAAAGTACGACCCGAACCGGATCATGTTCTCCGGGTTGAACTTCTGACGATCCGCGTCCCCAGCGCGGGTCCTTTGGCCCACGGGACGGGCCCGAAGGCCCTATCGACCATGGTGCCCGGTGCTCAGACTGTGCATATCACGGCTCCGCACCTAAGGCAGGTCAGGCATGTTCATGCAGTTACTCAAGCGCTGGGGGGGTGCCGCCGTCGCCGCGGCGAGTCTTCTCACCGTGGGCACAGCGGGAACGGCCGGCGCCGACTACGTCGGCGTCGCGGAGTGGTACGCGCAGGCCCAAGGGCATTTGGCCAACACGGCGAACTACATGCAGGCGGTCGTGGACGCGATCAAAGCCAACGACCTCGTCGCTCTGCACGCGGCCTGTTCGAACGTCCACGACGAACAAACCGTCGGCCTCCAGGCCCACCTGCCCACGCCGGACCCCGCGCTGACCAGGGCCCTGCAGGCGGAGATCAACGACTTCAACACGGCGACGCACATCTGCATGTCACTGGGGCCG
Source organism: Mycobacterium europaeum (assembly GCF_034555895.2). Lineage (NCBI taxonomy): Bacteria > Bacillati > Actinomycetota > Actinomycetes > Mycobacteriales > Mycobacteriaceae > Mycobacterium > Mycobacterium europaeum. The sequence continues at coordinate 3,701,290 of NZ_CP157315.1, read as the reverse complement.
AACAGCACCCCGGCCGATCTGGACCAGGCGGACGCGTTCACCCAGCGGGCGATCGACGACCTCAAGACGGTCAACGACATCCTCGTCGAAGACCTCAGTTGAGTCTGCGCTTGAGTTGATCGCGGGCGCGTTTCTCCGCCAGGAGCGTGACGAAGTCGCGGATCCGGCTGCCGCGGAACCGGGCGTGCTCGTGCCGCACCAGGTTGCCCACCTCGTCGGCCGAGAAGCGGGGAAATTCGTCGACCAGTCGCCGCTCGACATCGGTTAACAGGCATTCTTCGCTCATCTGAACCATTTCACCCATGGTCACCGGGTTGCCATCCGGGTCGTGTCGTAAAACGACCCGGTCTACCCGGCGAGGGTCGCCCTGATGCACACGGTGACGTAGGGCAACGCCAGCCCGGCCGAATTCGCCAGCGCCGGGTGGGTGGCCAGCAACTCACGCACCTGGTCCAGGGTTCTGGTGCGGACCTCGGTGGGCGAGGTGATGCAGTAGCTGCGCGACGCGACCAGGTCGATCAGGGCTTGCGGCGTCAGGTAGTTCGTCCACTCGACCTGGTGGCGCTCCGGCTGGGTGAACGCCTCGGACAGCGTGACGTCGAAGCGACCCCGGTCGCCGTCGGAGCCGATGATGTCGCCCAGCTCCCGCACCCAGCCCAGCCGTTCGTCGCGGGTGTTCCACACCAGGCCCAGCCGCCCGCCCGGCCGCAGCACCCGGGCCACCTCGGGAATCGCGCGCTCGGGATCCACCCAATGCCACGCCTGCGCAACCAGCACGACGTCGACGCTGTTGTCGGGCAACGGAATGCCTTCCGCCGTGCCCAGCAGCGCCCGGGTCTCCGGCAGGGAGGCGCGCAACACCTCGAGCATGTCGGGAATCGGGTCGACGGCCACCACGTCCAGGCCGCGTTCCACCAGCCGGGTGGTCAGCTTGCCCGTGCCCGCACCCAGGTCCAGCACCTGGCGTGCGCCGCGCGGCAACAGCCAGTCGATGGCCTCCGGCGGGTAGGACGGACGCCCCCGCTCGTAGGCCGCCGCCGCTGACCCGAACGACAGCGAGCGATCGTGGTGAGAGCGGGTCACCGCCGGCACGTGCCTTCGGTAGTGGCCAAGTCCAACGTCATGCGGATCAGGTCGCCGACCGCCTCCGACTCCACCAGGAAGCCGTCGTGCCCGCAGATGGAGTCGACGACCTGCAGGCCGCCGCAGCCCGGCAGCAGTTCGGCGAGCTCCGCCTGTAGCCGCAACGGGTAGAGCCGGTCGGAGGTGATGCCGCCGACCACGGCCGGAACGGGGCAACCGCTGAGGGCCTTGCGCACGCCGCCGCGGCCGCGGCCGACGTCGTGGCTGTTCAGCGCCTCGGTCAGGGTCACGTAGCTGCCCGCGTCGAAGCGGGCCAACAGTTTGTCGCCCTGGTGTTCCAGGTAGCTTTGCACCGCGTAGCGGCCGCCATTGGTCGGGTCCTCGCCGCCCTGTGCGTCGTTGCCGAACCGGGTGTCGAGCTCCGCCTCCCCGCGGTAGGTCAGGTGGGCGAACCGGCGGGCGATCGTCAGCCCGGTGTCCGGTGTGCGGCCGGTGTCGTGGTAGTCGCCGCCCTGCCAGTTCGGGTCGGCCTGGATGGCCGCGATCTGCGTGGTCTGCGTGCCGATCTGATCCGCGGTCGCCCGCGCGCCGACCGCCAGCAGCAGCCCGGCCCGGACCCGGCCGGGATGGCCCACCATCCACTCCAACGCCCTTGCGCCGCCCATGGATCCGCCGACCACGGCGGCCACCTCGTCGATGCCGAGCGCGGCAAGCGCGGCGATATCGGCCTCCACCTGGTCGCGGATCGAGATCTTCGGGAACCTTGAGCCCCAAGGCTTTCCGTCGCGGGCCAGCGAGCTGGGCCCGGTGGAGCCGCGGCAACCGCCCAGCACGTTGGTGGCCACCGCGCACCAGCGGTCGGTGTCGATCGGCGCGCCGGGTCCGGCGACCCCGTCCCACCAGCCGCCGGTGGGATGGCCGGGGCCGGCGGGCCCGGTGATGTGCGAATCACCGGTCAGGGCGTGCAGCACCACCACGACGTTGTCGCGGGTCGGCGACAGCTCACCCCAGCGCTGAACGGCGATGCAGACGTCGTCGATCACGGCGCCGCTCTCGGTGGTCAGCGAGCCGATGTGCACCAGGCCGATCTCGCCCTCGGCCGGCAGCGTCTGGGTGGGGACGTCGGAGATCGTCATCGCCGGCCCTTAGAACGCCGCCACTGCTTGCGGGTCCGAGCTGGAAGCCTGCGCGCCCGCGCCGTACTTGCGCGCCGCGGAGAACCCGAGCTCCAGGTCGGCCAGGATGTCGTCGATGCCCTCGATGCCGACGGCCAGCCGCACCAGGCCCGGGCTGACGCCGGTGCTCAGCTGCTCGGCGGGGCTCAGTTGGGCGTGCGTGGTCGACGCCGGGTGGATCACCAGCGAGCGCACGTCGCCGATGTTGGCCACGTGACTGTGCAGCTTCAGCGCGTTCACGAACGCCTTGCCGGCCTCGATGCCACCGGCCAGCTCGAACGACAGCACCGCGCCGGTTCCCTTGGGCGCCAGCTTCTTTGCCCGCTCATGCCAGGGCGAGCCGGGCAGCCCGGCGTAGTTGACCGACAGCACGCCCTCATGTCCCTCGAGGTATTCGGCGACCCGTTGCGCGTTGGCGACGTGGCGTTCCATCCGCAGGCTCAGCGTTTCGATGCCCTGGGCCACCAGGAAAGCGTTGAACGGCGAAGCGGCCGAACCGAGGTCGCGCAGCAGCTGCACGCGCGCCTTGAGCGCGAACGCCGGCGGTCCGAGCTCCGCGAACACCACGCCGTGGTAGCTCGGGTCGGGCGTGGTGAAACCGGGGAAGCGGCCCTGCGTCCAGTCGAAGGTGCCGCCGTCGACGATCACCCCGGCGATCGCGGAGCCGTGCCCACCCAGGTACTTGGTGGCCGAATGCACGACGACGTCGGCCCCGTGGGAGAACGGCTGGATCAGGTACGGCGTGGCGACGGTGTTGTCGACGATCAGCGGGATGCCGTTGGCGTGGGCGACCTCGGCGACCCCGGGAATGTCGAGCACATCGATCTTCGGGTTGGAGATGGTCTCGCCGAAGAACGCCTTGGTGTTCGGCCGCACCGCGGCCCGCCACGCGTCCAAATCGTCGGGATCGTCGACGAAGCTCACCTCGATGCCGAGCTTGGCCAGCGAGTAGTGGAACAGGTTGTAGGTACCGCCGTAGAGCCGCGGGCTGGACACGATGTGATCCCCGGCACACGCGAGGTTCAATATGGCGAATGTCGCAGCGGCCTGGCCCGAGCTCAAGAACAGCGCGGCCACCCCGCCCTCGAGCGCGGCCACGCGCTGCTCGACGACATCGGTGGTCGGGTTGCCGATCCGGGTGTAGATGTTGCCGGGAACTTCCAGCCCGAACAGGGCCGCGGCGTGCGAGGTGTCGTCGAAGGTGTAGGAGGTGGTCTGGTAGATCGGCAGGGCGCGGGCGTGGGTCACCGGGTCCGGTTGCTGGCCGGCGTGTACCTGCTTGGTCTCGAATGACCAGCGCGCGGTCGGGTCGGCGTCGTCGCTGCTGGTGGTGCTGTTGTCGGGGCTCACGTGAGTTTGCTTTCTGGTTCGGGATTGACGAATCGGGTATCGGGTTAGCCGGTGGCCGGGTGGCCGGGGGTTAACAGCGACACGCGCTTCGACACATGAGCCGATCGCAAGGAGCTGAAGATGTGCACATCACGTGTTCCCCTCTAGTCAGGGGTCCGTTATGGCGGACCCGCGCTTGCCGCGCAGCCTGTGGCTACTAGACCTGGTCATCACCCGGGGCACCCCACCGCGGTTGGAGGGTTGCCGGCCAGCAAGCCGGGGCTTGATGCTGGCGCTCATGACCAATATGGAGACTATCTTACTGTGCCGACTGGATGCCAATGGCAGGTCGACACCTGCCCAAACGCCCTTGATAACGTGGCAGGCAGAACGCTGAGCCCCCCACAATTCTGACCGAATATTCGAGGTTTTCCATGCCGGGAGAGGGACCGTGAGCGCCGAACAGCCGACCGTCATCTACACACTGACCGACGAGGCGCCGTTGCTGGCGACCTATGCGTTCCTTCCGATCGTGCGCGCCTTCGCCGAGCCGGCGGGCATCGAGATCCAGGCCAGTGACATCTCCGTGGCGGCACGGATCCTCGCCGAGTTCGGCGACTACCTGACCGAAGAACAGCGGGTCCCGGACAACCTGGGGGAGCTGGGCCGGCTGACCAAGCTGGCGGACACCAACATCATCAAGCTGCCCAACATCAGCGCCTCGGTGCCCCAGCTGGTCGCCGCCGTCAAGGAGCTGCAGGGCAAGGGCTTCAAGATCCCGGACTTTCCGCAGAGCCCGAAGACCGACGAGGAGAAGGAAATCCGCGCCCGCTACGGCAAATGCCTGGGGAGTGCGGTCAACCCGGTACTTCGGCAAGGCAATTCGGATCGTCGCGCGCCCAAGGCCGTCAAGGAATACGCGCGCAGGCACCCGCACAGCATGGGCAAGTGGTCGCCGGCGTCGCGCACACACGTCGCGACCATGCGCCACGGCGACTTCTACCACGGCGAGAAGTCGATGACGCTGGACCGCGCGCGCAACGTGAAGATGGTGCTCAAGACCCACAGCGGCAAGACCCTCGAGCTCAAGCCCGAGGTCGAGCTGCGCGCAGGCGACGTCATCGACAGCATGTTCATGAGCAAGAAGGCCCTGGTCGAGTTCTACGAGGAACAGATGCAGGACGCCTACGAGACCGGCGTGATGTTCTCGCTGCACGTCAAGGCGACCATGATGAAGGTCTCCCACCCCATCGTCTTCGGCCACGCCGTCAAGGTCTTCTACAAGGACGCCTTCGCCAAGCACCAGGAGCTCTTCGACGAACTCGGCGTCGACGTCAACAACGGATTGGTCGACCTGTACAGCAAGATCGAGTCGCTGCCCGCGTCGCTGCACGAGGAGATCATCCGCGACCTGCACGCCTGCCACGAGCACCGGCCCGAGCTGGCGATGGTCGATTCGGCCAAGGGCATCACCAACTTTCATTCGCCCAGCGACGTGATCGTGGACGCGTCGATGCCGGCGATGATCCGCGCGGGCGGCAAGATGTACGGCGCGGACGGGCGCCAGAAGGACACCAAGGCCGTCAACCCCGAGTCGACGTTCTCCCGCATCTATCAGGAGATCATCAACTTCTGCAAAACCAACGGGCAGTTCGACCCGACCACGATGGGCACCGTGCCCAACGTCGGGCTGATGGCGCAGCAGGCCGAGGAGTACGGCTCGCACGACAAGACGTTCGAGATCCCCGAGGAAGGCGTCGCCGACATCGTCGACATCGATACCGGCGAAGTCCTGCTGACCCAGAACGTGGAAGAAGGCGACATCTGGCGGATGCCCATCGTCACCGACGAAGCGATCCGCGACTGGGTCAAGCTCGCCGTCACCCGGGCTCGCAACTCGGGCATGACGGTGGTGTTCTGGCTGGACACCGAGCGGCCGCACGAGGTCGAGCTGCGCAACAAGGTGAAGAAGTACCTGAAGGAGCACGACACCGAGGGCCTGGAGATCCAGATCATGCCGCAGGTGTGGGCCATGAGGTACACGATCGAGCGCGCGGTGCGCGGGCAGGACACCATCGCCGCGACCGGAAACATCCTGCGCGACTACCTCACCGACCTGTTCCCCATCCTCGAGCTCGGCACCAGCGCCAAGATGCTGTCCATCGTGCCGCTGATGTCCGGCGGGGGAATGTACGAAACGGGGGCGGGCGGTTCGGCGCCCAAGCACGTGCACCAACTCCTCGAGGAGAATCACCTGCGCTGGGATTCCCTCGGCGAGTTCCTCGCCCTGGGAGCGTGTTTCGAGGACATCGGCATCAAGACCGGCAACGAGCGCGCCAAACTGCTGGGCAAGACGCTGGACGCGGCGATCGGCAAGCTGCTGGAGAACAACAAGAGCCCGTCGCGCAAGGCCGGTGAACTCGACAACCGCGGCAGCCAGTTCTACCTGGCGCTGTACTGGGCTTCCGAGCTTGCCGCGCAGTCCGACGACGAGGAGCTGCGCAAGCACTTCGCTGCTCTCGCCGACTCGCTGGGCCAGAACGAGGACACCATCGTGGCCGAGCTCGCCGAGGCGCAGGGCGAGCCGGTCGACATCGGCGGCTACTACTACCCCGACAACGAGAAGACGACTGCGGTGATGCGGCCGAGCAAGACGTTCAATGAAGCGCTGGCCGCTTCGCAGGGCTCGTAGGCTCGAAGAGTCGCGGAGAGAAAGTCGAACTCGAGATGGCAGCCGAACGCAAGATCAAGGTCAAAGGGCCCATCGTCGAGCTCGACGGTGACGAGATGACCCGGGTCATCTGGAAGTTCATCAAGGACCTGCTGATCCTGCCGCATCTGGACATCAACCTCGACTACTACGACCTCGGCATCGAGAACCGCGACCGCACCAACGACCAGGTGACCATCGACGCCGCGTACGCCATCAAGAAGCACGGGGTGGGCGTCAAGTGCGCCACCATCACCCCCGACGAGGCGCGGGTCTCCGAATTCAACCTCAAGAAGATGTGGCTTTCGCCCAACGGCACGATCCGGAACATCCTGGGCGGCACCATCTTCCGCGAGCCGATCGTGATCTCCAACGTGCCGCGCCTGGTGCCGGGCTGGACCAAGCCGATCGTCATCGGCCGGCACGCGTTCGGCGACCAGTACCGGGCGACGAACTTCAAGGTCGACAAGCCGGGCACCGTCTCGATTACGTTCACGCCCGCGGACGGCAGCGAGCCGATGGTGCACGAGGTGGTGTCCATTCCCGACGACGGCGGCGTCGTGATGGGGATGTACAACTTCAAGGAATCCGTCCGCGACTTCGCGCGCGCCTCGCTGGCCTACGGCCTCAACGCCAAGTGGCCGGTGTACCTGTCCACCAAGAACACCATCCTCAAGGCCTACGACGGCATGTTCAAAGACGAGTTCCAGCGCATCTACGACGAGGAGTTCAAGGACAAGTTCGAGGCCGAGGGGCTGACCTACGAGCACCGGCTGATCGACGACATGGTGGCGGCCTGCCTGAAGTGGGAGGGCGGCTACGTGTGGGCCTGCAAGAACTACGACGGCGACGTCCAGTCCGACCTCGTCGCGCAGGGCTACGGCTCGCTGGGACTGATGACGTCGGTGCTGATGACGGCCGACGGCAAGACCGTCGAGGCCGAGGCCGCGCACGGCACCGTCACCCGGCACTTCCGCCAGTACCAGGCCGGCAAGCCGACCTCGACCAACCCGATCGCCTCGATCTTCGCCTGGACGCGGGGCCTGCAGCACCGGGGGAAGCTCGACGACACCCCCGACGTGGTCGAGTTCGCGCAGACGCTGGAGGACGTGGTCGTCGAGACTGTCGAGAGCGGCAAGATGACGAAGGACCTGGCCATCCTCATCGGCCCCGACCAGGAATGGCAGCAGAGCGAGGAGTTTCTCAACTCGATCGCCGAGAACCTGGAAAAGAAGCTGGCTAACTAGCCGAGGGGTTGGCGCCCCGGCGCGCGTGGGTGCACTCGTCGAGGAACTCGGTGACGAGTTCGGCGACGCGCTCCGGCGCCTCGAACATCGGGATGTGCCCCACGCCGTCGAGCTTGGTGACCTGGTGGTCGTCGGGCAGGTGCGTGGTGAAATGCCGGCTGAACCGGGGTGCGGGCACGATCCGGTCCTTCTCGCAGATCACCAGGTGTGCGGGGACGGCGTTGTCGGCCAGCTCCCGCAGGCCGTGCAGCAGCAGCGACTTGACCAGCAGCTGGAAGTAGGCCGGGCAGTGCGCGACGTCGTCGATGCAGCCGAGCAGTTGCTCGTCGGTGACCCCGTCCGGCGTCGCGCTGATCGCGTAGGTGGCCAGCCGGTGGCTGAACGGCAGGCGCATCACCTTCGGGCCGAACAGCCAGGCCAGCATCAGCAGCGGGATGCCCAGGATGAACTTGGCGATCACCTCGAACTTGGCCGGGCTCCAACGCGTCCACCCGCCGGCCGGGGCGATGCCCATCACGCTGCGCGCCCGTCCGCGCCGCTCGAGTTCGAACGCGACCCAGCCGCCCAGCGAGTTGCCCACGATGTGCGCGGTGTCCCAGCCCAGCTCGTCGAGTTGGTGCTCCACGTGGTCGGCCAGCACCCCTGAGGACAGGAACCAGGTGCCCGCGGGCGGCCCGCCGTTGTGGCCGGCCATCGTCGGGGCGAAGACCTCGTACCGCCCGGTGTCGGCCAACCGCCGGGCGACGTCCTCCCATACCGCCTGCGACAGCAGGAACGGGTGCAGCAACAGCACCGGCTCTCCCGAGCCGAGGTGGATCGGTGGCCGCGTCCCCGTGTTGCTGTTGGTCCTCTTGCTCCCCATACCGCCGACATTAAAGGCGGTACCGCCGGTACCGCAAGCGAGGTGCGGCGCGGGCGCGCGGCCGGCCGCTCGCGAGTGTGCAGCTGGCCGCGCACTCGGCGGCGACTGTGCAGCTGGCCGCACACTCGGCGGGTTACCGGAAAGAACCGCGTGAAAAGATCGGTGCATCATGAGCACCGCTACCGGATCCCGCCGGATTTTCTCCGGCGTGCAGCCCACCTCCGACTCGCTCCACCTGGGGAACGCGTTGGGTGCCATCACCCAGTGGGTCGCGCTGCAGGACGATCACGACCCCTTCTTCTGCGTGGTCGACCTGCACGCCATCACCATCCCGCAGGACCCCGAGGCGCTGCGCCGCCGGACCCTGGTCACGGCCGCCCAATACCTGGCGCTGGGCGTCGACCCCGCCCGCAGCACGATCTTCGTGCAGAGCCACGTGCCCGCGCACTCCCAACTCGCCTGGGTGCTGGGCTGCTTCACCGGCTTCGGGCAGGCCTCGCGGATGACGCAGTTCAAGGACAAGTCCGCCCGCCAGGGCGGCGACTCGACCACCGTGGGCCTGTTCACCTATCCGGTGCTGCAGGCCGCCGACGTCCTGGCCTACGACGCCGAGCTGGTGCCGGTGGGCGAGGACCAGCGCCAGCACCTCGAGCTCGCGCGCGACGTGGCGCAGCGGTTCAACAGCCGGTTCCCCGACACGTTCGTGGTTCCCGACCTGCTCATCCCGAAGGTCACCGCCAAGATCTACGACCTGCAGGACCCCACGTCGAAGATGAGCAAATCCGCGGCCACCGACGCCGGGTTGATCAACCTGCTCGACGAGCCCGCCGCGTCGGCCAAGAAGATCCGCTCGGCGGTCACCGACAGCGAACGCGAAATCCGTTTCGACGCCGACGCCAAGCCGGGTGTGTCGAATCTGCTGACCATCCAGTCGGCGGTCACCGGCGTCGGCATCGACAAGCTCGTCGAAGGCTACGCCGGACGGGGTTACGGCGACCTGAAGAAGGAAACCGCCGAGGCGGTCGTCGCGTTCGTCGGCCCGATCAAGGCCCGCGTCGACGAATTGCTGGCCGACCCGGCCGAATTGGAGTCGGTGCTCGCGGCCGGAGCGCAGCGGGCCGAGGATGTCGCCGGCAAAACCGTTCGGCGGGTCTACGATCGCCTAGGGTTCCTTCCGCAGCGAGGATGAATTCACCATGAGCGAGCCGGCGAAGGCGGGCGTCCTCGATCGGCTGCGGGCCCGGTACGGCTGGCTCGACCACGCCATCCGCGCCTACCGGCGTTTCGACGATCGCAACGGCGGCTTCTTCGCGGCCGGGCTCACCTATTACACGATCTTTGCGCTATTCCCCTTGCTGATGGTCGGTTTCGCGGTCTTCGGGTTCATCCTGGTCCGGCGGCCGGAGCTGCTGAGAACGATCGACGACCACATCCGGTCCCAGGTGACCGGCGCCCTGGGGGATCAGCTGCTGGACCTGATGAACTCGGCGATCGACGCGCGGGCGTCGGTGGGCGTCATCGGCCTGGCCACGGCAGTGTGGGCCGGCCTGGGCTGGATATCGCATCTGCGCCAGGCGTTGACCCAGATGTGGTGGGACGACTCCATCGAGTCGCCGGGCTTCGTGCACAACAAGATCTCCGATCTGTTGGCCATGCTGGGGACGTTCGCGGTGACCGTGGCCACCATCGGCCTGACCACCCTAAGCCATCAGGCGCCGATGTCCGCACTGCTGAAATGGCTTGGCATACCGCAGCTTCTGGTGCTCGACTGGCTCTTCGCCGTGCTGTCGATCGTCGTCTCGACGGCGGTGTCGTGGTTGCTGTTCGCCTGGATGATCGCCCGGCTGCCACGCGAGAAGGTCAGCGTGGCCGACTCGGCCCGGGGCGCGCTGATGGCGGCGGTCGGATTCGAAGCGTTCAAACAGGTGGGCTCGATCTATCTGCGGGTGGTGCTGCGCAGCCCCGCGGGCGCCACCTTCGGCCCGGTACTGGGCCTGATGGTGTTCGCTTACATCACCGCGTATCTCGTGCTCTTCTGCACGGCGTGGGCGGCGACGGCATCCGGTCACCCGCGGGCCCGCCACGTCGCCCCGCCCGCGCCGGTGATCATCGCCCCGCGCGTGCAAGCGGACGAGGGCATCAGCACGCGCCAGACGCTGACCGCGATGGCGATGGGAGCCGTTGGGGCGCTGGCGCTTTCCCGTGTCACCCGGTGGCTGCGCTAGCCGCCCAGCCGCCAACGGCCGGCCGTCATCACCGCGGCCACCCGCAGATCCCCATCCAGCACAACGAGGTTGGCCTCATAGCCGGCGCGCAGGCTGCCCACCCGCTCGAGGCCGAGCACCCGCGCCGGCGTCGCCGAGGTGGTCTGCGCCGCGACGGCCAGCCCCGCACCGGCGTGCACGGTGCGAAAGATCTGGTCCATGGTGGCGGTGCTGCCCGCGATCGTCGACGTCCCGCGCACCCGTGCCACACCGGACACGACGTCGACGGTCACCGCGCCGAGGCGAAACGTGCCGTCGCCGCGGCCCGCCGCGGCGGTGGCGTCGGTGATCACCGCGACCCGGTGGGGCCCGGCGGCCCCGATCACCGCGTGCACGACGGCCGGGTGCACGTGCACGCCGTCGGCGATCAGTTCCACGGTGACCCCCGGATGCCGCAGCAGGGCGAGCGCCGGCCCCGGGTCGCGATGGTGCAGCGGCGGCATCGCGTTGAACAGGTGGGTGCCGACCGTGGCGCCCAGCGCGATGGCCCGCTCGGTCTGCTCGTAGCCGGCGTCCGTATGTCCCACGGCCACAACGACTCCGGCGTCGACGAGCTGCCGGATCGCCGCCTCGGCCCCGGGCAGCTCGGGGGCCAGCGTGACCATCCGGATCGCGCCGGCGCCGGCGTCGAGTACGGCGTCGATCTCGGCCGGGTCCGGGTCGCGCAACTGGGCGGGGTCGTGCGCCCCGCAGCGGGCCCGGCTCAGCCACGGCCCCTCCAGGTGGATGCCGGCGACGGTGCCGTGCCGGGTGGCTTCGGCGAGCGCGCGCACCCCGGAGAGCAACTCCGCCGGCGAGGCGGTCACCAGGCTGGCGAGCGTGGTCGTGGTGCCGTGCCGCAGGTGGAAATCCGCCGCCCCGGCAATGCCCCCGCTGTCGGTGGGACCGTCGGTGTAGGACGCCCCGCCGCCGCCGTGCACGTGCATGTCGACGAAGCCGGGCACCACGGTGTGATCACCGAAGTCCGCGTCGGCCGCGCGGGGCGGGGCGCCCGCGCCACAGGCCAGGATCCGCTCGCCGTCGGTCTCCAGCCAGCCCGGCCGGGCGACCTGCCCGTCGAGCACCATGGCGCCCGCGGCGATGACTACCATCGGCCGCCGTTCTCCCAGAAGTGCCGGATCTCCTCCAGCTGGCGGCCCTTGGTTTCCGGCGCATACCGGTAGACGACGCCGAACGCGATCACCGCGAGAAACGCGAACACCGCGAAAGTCCCCGCGCCGCCGAGGGAATGCAGCATGGTGAGAAACACGGCGGCGATGATCGCGTTGGCCACCAGGTTCGAGGTGAGCATGGTGCTCGACCCGATGGACCGCAGCCGGGACGGGAAGCTCTCGCTGGCGTACACCCAGCCCAGCGAGCCGAACCCCATGGTGTAGCCGACGATGAACAGCAGTATGCCGGCGAAGCCGAGGAATGCGCCCCCGACGCCGCTGCCGAACACGGCCATCAGCACGACGTCGGCGGCGATCATCATCGCGATGCCGGACAGCAGGATCGGGCGCCGTCCCAGCCGGTCGACGAGCAGGAGCGACGCGCCCACGGCCGCCAGCCCGGCGACCTGGACCAGGGCGGGCAGCGCCAGCAACGCGAAATTGCCGGTGAAGCCCATGGCCGCGAAAATCCTTGGGCTGTAGTAGATGATCGCGTTGATGCCGGTGATCTGGATCAGAAAGCCGAGCGTGACCACGAAGGCGGTGGCCCGCGAATACGGCGGGCGCAGCATCTCCGACCAGCCGCCCCGGCCTTCGCCGAGCGCGCGGCCGATCTCGGCGAGCTCCTCGTCGACCCGGGCGGTGGGCTCCACCCGCAGCAGCGCCCGCCGGGCGTCGTCGAGCCGGCCCTTGAACACGTACCACCGCGCCGTATCCGGCGCCCGAAGCAGCAACGGCAGCAACAGCATTGCCGGCACGGTGGCCAGCCCCAGCATCCACCGCCAGCTGTGGGTGCCGGCCAGCAGATATCCGGTCAGGTAGCCCACGATGAGTCCGCTGACGATGGCCAGCTGGTAGGCGGTCAACAGCGAGCCGCGCACCGCCGTCGGGGCCGACTCCGCCACGTACACCGGGACCACCACCACCGCCACGCCGAGGGTCAGGCCCAGCAGGAACCGGGCCGTCAACAGCATCGGCAACGAGACCGAGAGCGCGCCCAGCAGGGCGAACGCGGCGTAGGCGACCAGGAGCAGCACCACCGACCTCTTGCGCCCGATCGCGTTGGCCAGCACGCCCGCACCGAGCGCCCCGGCGATCTGGCCGAGCACCACCATCGTCGTCAGCAGTTCCTGTTGCCGCGTGGACAGGCCGAAGTCCTCGGTGGCGTAGAGCTGCGCGCCGGCGATGATGGACAGGTCGTAGCCGTAGATGATGCCGATGCTCGCAGCGGTCAGCCCGACCAGCAGGCCCCGGCGGGCGTCAGTCATCTGGGTGAGTCTAGTGTCGCGCCCCGGCGCCGTGTCCCCCGATCGGAGGACACGCAATTCCCCCCACTCCGCCCGATCGGGGGATACTTCCGGCTGCTCAGCGCCCATAAATTCCCTTCATGACCCTCACGCTGGTGCCCACCGCCTCGGCACAGACCAACGTCTTCGGGCGACTGCTCTCCCAGGGCTCGCTCTACACGGCGGGGATGCAACTGAGCAATTGCGCCGTGGTGTTGCCGATCATCTGCGCGCACCAGGGCATCAGCTGGGCGGCCGGGTTGATCTTCCCGGCGTACGGCATGGGCGCGATCGCGGGGAACTCGATGGCGCCGGCGGTCCTGCAGCGCTCAGGCCGCATGCGCCACCTGCTGATGGCGGTGATCGGGGCAACCGCGGCCGCCCTGGTCTTGCTCGACGCGCTGATTCCCTGGACGGGCACGTTGACCGCCGCCGTGTTCCTGTTGACCTGCGTGGGCGCCGGAATCGTCGTCGGGGTTTCCTGCGTCGCCTACCCCGACCTGGTCTCCAACAAGCTATCGGCAGCGCGGCGCGGCGAACTGCTGCTGGCCCAAGGGGCCATCGGGTCAGTGCTGGCCACCGTCGTCACGCTGCTGGTAGTGCCGATGCTGGCCCACGGCGACCAGATGGCGTTCCGCCGCGACCTGCTCTGGCTGGGCGCCGCGGGACTGGCCGCGTCCGGCATCGCGGCGCTGTTCGTCGGGCCGATGCAGGGCACGTCGATCACCGCGCGCATGTCGGTGCGAGACACCTACCGGCAGGGGTTAGCGGTCGCCCGGACCCAGCCGTGGTTCCGTCGCTATGTGATCACGTACCTGCTGTTCGCTCCGGTCAACCTCGGCACCTTCTTCTACACCCTGCGCGCAGCCCACCACCGCGGCAGCTTGCACGTGCTGATCATCCTTTCCAGCATCGGCCTGGTTCTCGGTTCGACGCTGTGGCGCAAGGTGTACCGCGTGTTCGGGGTGCGCGGCATGCTCCTGGGCAGCGGCCTGCTCAGCGTCGCCGCCGTCGTGCTGTGCACCCTGGCCGAGTCCAGCGGCCAGTGGTCAAACACGTGGGCGTACGGCACGGCGTTCTTCCTGGCGACAGTGGCCGGCCAGGCCATCTTCGCCTCGGCGATCTCGTGGATCAGCGTGGTCGCCGCCGAACAGCACCGCGGGACGCTGATAGGTTTCGCCTCGGCGCTGTTCAATGTTGCGTCCGCGGTGTTGGGGGCCGCCCTCGGCGCACTCGCGCAGATGCGCGGCACGGTCTGGCCCGACGTCATCCTGCTGACGCTGACCGTCGCCGCCGCCGTCGCGGCGCTCGGCGCACCTGCGCCGGAGGCGCGGCGCGCAATCCGTCGTCGTCTTGCACGTTCGGACCGGTCCGTCTCAGCGATGTCGCCATCGTCCTGCCTGCAGGCCGCCTAGGGCCGGGCTTCGGGCCCCCGGGATCCGGCGGTTGGCACCTTCGCCGAACGTATCCGATCGAAACACGGTTCTTCCAGCTCAGCGGCCGGTACCGTCACCAGCCATGCGCACATCGTTGGCGCACGGCGTCTCGGCACAGACGAACCCGTTCTGGCGCCTTCTTTCGCAGGGCACCATTCACACCGCCGCGATGCAGCTGAGCAACGGTGCGGTGGTGTTGCCGTTCATCGCCGCGCACCACGGTCTCACCTGGGCTGCCGCGATGCTGTTCCCCGCGTACAGCATTGGCTCGATCGCAGGACACTCGATGTCGCCGGCGGCCCTGCAGCGCGCCGGCGAAATGCAGCACCTGCTGCTGGCGCTGTCGGCGGCGATCTCGGCCGCACTGATCGTGTGTGATGCGGTGGTGCCCTGGACCGGCGTTTTCGCCGCGTTGGTGTTCGTGCTGGTGTCCGCGGGCGGCGGCGTCGTCGTCGCGGTCTCTCGGGTCGCCTACCTCGACCTGATTTCCAGCCGGCTATCCGCGGCACGGCGGGGCGAGCTGCTGCTGGTCAAGGGTGCCATCGGGTCGGTGATGGCCACCGTGGTCGCGCTGCTTCTCGTGCCTGTGCTGGAACACGGCAGCAAGCTGGCGTATCACCGTGACCTGCTGTGGCTCGGCGCTGCCGGACTGGCCGCCTCCGGGGTCGCGGCGCTGTTCATCGGCCCGGTGCGCTCCATTTCGGTCCGCACGCGAATGTCTATGCGAGACACCTACCGGCAGGGTTTCGCGGTTGCCCGGTCGGAGCCATGGTTTCGCCGGTACGTGATCACATCGCTGTTGTTCGCGCCGGTCAGCATGGGCACCACGTTTTATGCGTTGCGCACCGCCCATCAGGGTGGCGGTCTGCACGTGCTGGTGATTGTGTCCAGCATCGGATTCGTTCTGGGTTCGCCGCTGTGGGGGAAGGTGTACGGCTTGTTCGGAGTGCGCGGCATGCTGGTGGGCAGCGCCCTGCTCAGCGCCTTCGCCGCCGCACTGTGCATCGCGGCCGAGTCGTGCGACCTGTGGTCTCACGTATGGGCGTACGGCACGGTGTTCTTGCTGGCGACGATAGCCACCGCGGCAGTTGTGGCCGCCGGGATCTCGTGGATCAGCGTCGTCGCCGCCGAAGAACACCGCGGGACACTGATCGGATTCTCCTCGACACTCGTTGCCGTTGCGTCCACGGTGCTGGGCGGCGTGCTCGGCGGAATTGCCCAGAAGCACACCATGATCTGGCCGGTTGTCATCGTGCTGATTCTGTCCGTCGCCGCCGCCCTCGCGTCATTGGGCGCGCCCCGGGGACACCGCGAGCGGTCGTTGTCGCCGGCGCGGGGGCGTACTCGGTGACGCCTCAAGGGTGTCGATCGAGCGCTGGCGACTTCTCCGCGGGCGTCAGCAGCAGGGCACGCACCAACCGGCGGGGCCCGGAGGGCCTGAGCATTTGACTGGCCGGGCGCGGGCGCACCCGCTGCGGCCACCAGAACCAGCGTCCGAGCAACGCGGCAATGGACGGCGTCATGAACGAGCGCACGATCATGGTGTCGAAAAGCAGTCCCAGGGCGATGGTGGTGCCGATCTGGCCGATGATCCGCAAGTCGCTGAACACGAACAGAGACATCGTCACGGCGAACACCATGCCGGCAGCCGTCACCACGCCTCCCGTGCCGGCCATCGCGCGGATGATTCCCGTATTCAAACCGGCGCCTATTTCCTCTTTGAGTCGAGAGATCAGCAGTAGGTTGTAATCCGATCCCACCGCCAAGAGCAGGATCACCGACATTGCCAGCACCAGCCAATACAAATCGATGCCGAGAATGTCTTGCCACAGGAGCACGGACAGGCCGAAGGAGGAGCCCAGGGAAAGCAGCACCGTCCCGACGATGACCGCGGCGGCGATCAGGCTTCGGGTGACAATCATCATGATGATGAGAATGAGACTGATGGCCGCCACTCCGACAATGAGCAGATCGTAAAAGGCGCCCTCCTCGATATCCCGATACGTCGAAGCGATACCGCCCATGGAGATCGCAGCGCCCTGCAGTGGAGTCCCCTTTATGGCCTCCCTCGCCGCCTGCTGGATCGGCTCGACGCGCGAGATGCCCTGCGGCGTCGACGGGTCACCGTCCAGGGCAATGATGAAGCGGGCCGCTCTGCCATCGGGGGACAAGAACATTTTCAGACCGCGCTGGAAATCCGGGTTGTCGAACGCCGACTGCGGCAGATAGAACGAATCGTCGACTTGAGCGGCGTCAAAGACCCGGCCCATCGCGCCGGGATCCTTGCTGTTCATGTCCTGTTCTTTGTAGAAGGACACGAGCGTGCCGTGCCAGACGACCAGCATGTCGCGCATGATGGTCATCGTCGAGATCATCGGCAGCATTTGTGCGCGCATCTCCGGCAGGAGCCGGGTGAGGACATCCAAATCCTTGACCAGACCCTCTAATTTCGCGCTCAGCTGATCGACATTGTCGAAGGTGTCGAATACCGACCTTATCGCCCAGCAGGCCGGAATGTCGAAGCAATGTTTTTCCCAATAGAAATAGCTGCCGATGGGTCGAAGGAAATCCGATAAATCCGCAAGGTGATCCCTTATGGTGTCCGTGGTATTCGACATGTCATGCGTGAGGTGGTCCATGTCGACGGTATTGTCGACGATTTGACCCATCAGGTCATACATGTGCTTCATCGTTGCGATGGACACATCCATGGCCTGGACCTGCACGAGCATGTCGTCCAAGCGGTCTTTCATGAATCCCATGTTTTCGGCGTTCGAGACGCCTTGCATGCTGATGATAAATGGAATCGAAGTGTGCTTGATGGACGTTCCCAGCGGGCGGGTGATCGCTTTTACCTGTGCGATTCCAGGCGTGTGAAAAATGGCTTTGGCGATCTTGTCCAGGACCAGCATGTCAACCGGCGTGCGCATGTCGTGATCGGTCTCGATCAACAGCACATCGGGGTTCAGCAACGCCTGCGAGAAGTGACGGCCCGCGGCCGTATCGCCGACGACCGCCGGCATGCCGGCCGGCACGAATTTGCGTAGATCGTAAGTCGTCCTATAACTCGGCAACGCCAGCAGTCCGATGGACGCCACCGCGCACGTCGCCGCGAGCACCGGGCCGGGCCAGCGGACGATTGCGGTCCCCACCCGGCGCCACCGCCGGGTGGCCATCCTCCGCCTGGGCTCGAAGAACTTGAAGAAGCTGCCGACGGTCAGCACCGCCGGTCCAAGGGTGAGCGCGGCGAGGACCGCGACCACCATGCCGACCGCGCAGGGCGGGCCGAGCGACTTGAAGTACGGCAGTCGGGCAAAGCTGAGGCAGTACATGGCGGCGGCAATGGTCAATCCGGAGCCCAGAATCACGTGGGCGGTCCCGTGAAACATTGCGAAGAACGCGCTTTCCCGGTCCCTACCCGCGTAGCGGGCCTCGTGGTAACGGCCCAGCATGAAGATCGCGTAGTCGGTGCTGGCGGCGATGGCCAACAGCGTGAGCAAATTGACCGCGAACGTCGAAAGGCCGAAGACGTTGTGGTCGGCCAGAAAACTGACGACTCCCCGGATTGCCCCCAGCTCGATGCCGACCGTGACGAGGACAAGGAGCATGGTGACGACCGAGCGGTAGATGAAGAGCAACATCACCGCGATCACGGCCCCGGTGATCAGCGTGACCCTTGCGATGCTTTTGTCGCCGGCCTCGGATTGGTCGGCGATCAGCGCCGTCGAGCCGGTCACATATGCCTTGAGCCCGCGCGGTTTCGGCGTGGTGTCCACGATATGCCGCACGGCGTACACCGAGTTGTACGCCGCCGTTTCGCTTTTGCCGGCGAGGTAGACCACGGCGTACGCGGCCCTGTCGTCGGGGCTTTGCGATCCCCCCGCGGTCAGCGGATCGCTCCAGAAGTCCTGAATGTGCGCGACGTGGTTGGTATCAGCCGAAAGTCGTTGCAACAGTTCCTTATAGAACCGGTGAGCGTCATCGCCGAGTGGTTTGTCGTTTTCCAGCACTATCGTGGCCGCGTTGTCGGAGCCGGTCTCCCCGAACACCTTGCCGATGCGTCTCAGCGCTTGAATCGAGGCGCCGCCCGCGGGACTCATCGAAACCGAGTGCGCTTTGCCGACCACTTCCAACTGCGGGATCGCGACGTTGAGAACGGCGGTGATCCCGATCCATAACAGGACGATCGGCACCGCAAACCGGCGGATCATTTGTGGCAAGAACGGTGGGCCAGAGGCCGGTGTGGCGGCGGTTTCGCTCATCCGGCGTTCACTTGGCAGAACGTCAGGGCTTTCGGTCCCGTCTCGGACCTCTCGTCCTTGGTTGCGTCGTTCACCCTGATGCGGCAGCCGATCTCGCTGCCGTTGCTTTGCGCCAGCAGGTTGACGGTGACCGACGTCAGGGTCGTCGTTACCGTCTCCGACCAGGGCAGCGGAATGTTTTCCAGGCGTTGCACGCGCGCGTCGGGATCCAAATAGGCGATCCGTGCGGTCGCCGCGGGGCCGAAGACCTCATAGGTCACCCGCTTCGGGTCGAACAAGGGATCATCGAGATCGGCCTTGACCCTGACAACGGGGTGTCCGTGAACGCCGAACATGCTGTGGAGACGATAAATACCGAGCCCCGCGACACTGCCGATGATGATGACGGCCAGCAGCAACCACATTCGCTTCGCGACCCTGGTAACCGAAGTCATCTTTTACCCTCGTGCTTTGCCCCCGTGTCGCAATGTTGTCGCTCGATCTCCCAATCTTCGGCGTGCGTAGCAGTCTCATGCCTCGTGCGTTGGCGACGTAGACGCTACCGCCGACGGACAAATGCATCCTGGGTTTCAGTCAATCGTTATGCGGGCGCGGCACCGCGCCGTGGTTCAGTGCTGCGGTCGGCGGTTCATCGAGCGCGCGACCATGATCAAACTGAACACCACGATGGCCCCGATGACGGCGACGCCCACCCTGATCGGCAGCGCGTCCGCCGCCGGGAGCAGGCCCGCGGCCTGGGCGCCGTTGGCCTGCCGGTCGGCGGCGCTGTCGCGTTTGGCGGGCGCCAGCGACGGGTCGGGTTCGATCAGGTTGCCGACCTGGGTGCCCTGCGGCGTGCTGAATCCGTAGTCCAGCAGGTGCGCCGCCTGCTCCCAGGGGGCGATCGGCTGCCGGGTCCCGTGCAGCAGCACCGCCATCAGGCGCCGGCCGTTGTGGTTGGCCGCGCCGACGAACGTCTGGCCGGCGTCGTCGGTGTAACCGGTCTTGCCGCCCAGGGCGCCCGGATATTTGTAGAGCAGCTGGTTGTCGTTCTCCAGCTCGTAGCCGGGGTGGTCGCCGTGGCCGGGGAAGTCGAACGTCCGCGTGGCGACGATGTCGGCGAAGGTCGGGTTCTGCCAGGCGTACCGATAGAACAGGCCGATGTCGTAGGCCGACGTGCTCATGCCCGGCCCGTCCAGCCCGGACGGCGTCGCCACCCGGGTGTCCTTGCCGCCGAGCTTGGCGGCCAGCACGTTGATCTTCTCCACCGCCTGCTGCATCCCGCCGAGTTGCATGGCCAGCGCGTGCGCGGCGTCGTTGCCGGAGTGCATCAGCAGGCCGTGCAGCAGCTGGTTGACGGTGAACACCCCGCCCTCTTCGACGCCGACCTTGGTGCCCTCGGCGGCCGCGTCCTCGGCGGTGCCGGGCACCGACTTGTTCAGGTTGAGCGCGTTGATGGACGCCATCGCGACCAAGACCTTGATGATGCTGGCGGGGCGGTGGCGGCCGTGCGGGTCCTTGGCGGCGATCACCGCGCCGCTGTCCAGGTCGGCCACCAGCCATGCGTCGGCGGAGACGTCGGTGGGCAGCGGCGGTGTGTCGGGGGCGGTGACGATGCCGCATCCGCCCAGCGCCTCGCCGCCGACCGGCTTGGCGGGCACCGCCAGCGGGATCGGCGGGTCGCCGGCCTGGGGAACCTCCGACGAATCCACCGCGGGCGGCGTGTTCACCCTGAACGGGCAGTTCGCGGGCGCGGCGTTGGGCTCGGCGGCGCCGGGCTCGGCCCGTCCGACCGGCAGCGCCGCGGGGGCGGCCAGCGTCACCGGGGCGGCGACCAGGAAAACGGCCGCTGCCAGGCACGATGCGGGGCGTAGGAAGTTCATTGCTTGTGCAGACTAGGCGATCGCGGGACCGATTCGGGGGAGCCGCGCTGTGACTGGTGAGACGGAAGTTGCTAAGCCGCGGGACGGCGGGAATGCGGCCGGGCCACTACGCTGAGCATGCCGTCGCCGTGACGGCGCCGAATCTTCCCGCCCAACCGCGAGGGCCTGCCATTCCCGACAACCGGTTCCTGTCCCGCCTACGGCGGACCCGCGACGCTCCGCGATCGCTGCCACAGCTGCTCAAGGAGGTCGAGAAGGCGACGCAGGTGCGCCGCTCCGGCCTCGAGGGCGTGCTCGCCGAGTTGCGGCAGCATCGTGACGCCGCCTCCGACGCCGGCCTGCGCGAAGCGCTCACATGGCTGTGCAACTCGGTTTCGCGGATGGTCGCCAGCCCCACCGCCGCGCATTCCCGGGAGGTTTTGGTCGCGGCCGACGCGGTGAAGCGCGCCTAGAGCCGCCGGGACGCTTCCCCGAGCACGTCCCGCAAGACGGATTCGATGGTGTCGAACTCGTCCTGGCCGCTGATCAGCGGCGGCGCCACCTGCACGACGGGATCGCCGCGGTCGTCGGCGCGGCAGTACAGGCCCGCCTCGAAGAGTGCGGGTGAGACGTAGCCGTGCAACAGCCGCTCGCACTCGGCATCGCTGAACGTTTCCTTGGTCGCCTTGTCCTTGACCAGTTCTATGCCGTAGAAGTAGCCCTCGCCGCGGACGTCGCCGACGATGGGCAGGTCGTAGAGCCTCTCCAGCGTGGCGCGGAAGGCGGGCGCGTGTTGCCTGACCCGGTCGTTGAGGCCCTCGCGCTCGAAGATATCGAGGTTGGCCAGCCCCACGGCCGTCGAAACCGGGTGCCCGCCAAAGGTATAGCCGTGCGGGAAGACGGTGACGCCGTCGTTGAACGGCTCGAACAATCGCTCGCTGGCGATCATCGCGCCCAGCGGCGAATAGCCCGACGTCAGGCCCTTGGCGCAGGTGATGATGTCGGGCACGTAGCCGAAGTCGTCACAGGCGAACATCGACCCGATCCGGCCGAACGCGCAGATCACCTCGTCGGAGACCAGCAGCACGTCGTAGGAGTCGCAGATCTGGCGGACCCGTTCGAAATAGCCGGGGGGAGGCGGGATGGCGCCGCCCGCGTTCTGCACCGGTTCCAGGAACACCGCGGCGACGGTCGCCGGCCCCTCGAACTCGATCGCCTCGGCGATCCGGTCGGCGGCCCATTGCCCGAATGCCTTGGGGTCGTTGCCGAACGGGTCGGGTGCGCGGTAGAAGTTCGTGTTGGGCACCCGGAAGCCGCCCGGCGTCACCGGTTCGAAGGGCGCCTTGTAGGACGGCAGGCCGGTGATCGCCAGGGCGCCCTGCGTGGTGCCGTGGTAAGCGATCGAACGTGAAATCACCTTGTGCTTACCGGGTTTGCCGGTCAGCTTGAAGTACTGCTTGGCCAGCTTCCAGGCCGTCTCGACCGCCTCGGTGCCGCCGGTGGTGAAGAACACCCGGTTCAGGTCCCCCGGGGCGTACTGCGCGAGGCGCTCGGCGAGCTCGACCGCCGTCGGGTGCGCGTACCCCCACAGCGGGAAGTACGCGAGCGTGCCGGCCTGCCGCGCGGCGACCTCGGCGAGTTCCGCGCGGCCGTGGCCAACCTGCACCGTGAACAGCCCGGACAGCGCGTCGAGGTAGCTCCTGCCGCGGTCGTCGAAGATCCGCACGCCGTCGCCGCGGACGATGACGGGCGGCGTGATGCCGGCGCCGTGTCGGGCGAAGTGCAGCCACAGGTGATCTGTCATCTCGACCGTGAGCCTAGCCGCGCTAGGCTCGCGATATGACCGGGACCGAACAGGTCTCACAATTCGAAGCCCTGCGGCCGCACCTCATGGCGGTCGCCTACCGGCTCACCGGCACGGTGGCCGACGCCGAGGACATCGTGCAGGACGCCTGGCTGCGCTGGGACGGACAGGACGCCGACATCACCGACCTGCGGGCCTGGCTGACCACCGTGGTGAGCCGGCTGGCGCTGGACAAGTTGCGCTCGGCCGCGCACCGGCGCGAGACCTACACCGGCAACTGGTTGCCCGAGCCGGTGGTCACCCGCCTCGACGGCGCCGATCCGTTGTCGGCCGTGGTTTCCCGCGAGGACGCCCGGTTCGCGGCGATGGTGGTGCTGGAACGTCTGTCGCCGGATCAGCGGGTCGCGTTCGTCCTGCACGACGGGTTCGCGGTGCCCTTCGCCGAAGTGGCGGGCGTGCTGGGCACCAGTGCGGCCGGCGCCCGTCAGCTGGCCTCGCGGGCCCGCAAGGCGGTTGCGGCCCAACCGCCCCCCAAGCCCGACCCGTCGCACGACGAGGTGGTCGGCCGGCTGATGGCCGCCATGGCCGCCGGCGACCTGGACACGGTGGTCTCGCTGCTGCATCCCGACGTCACGTTCACCGGCGATTCGAATGGCAAGGCGCCCACGGCCGTTCAGGTCATCCACGGCCCGGACAAAGTGGTGCGGTTCATGCTGGGCCTGGCGCAGCGCTACGGACCGGCGATGTTCACCTCGTACCAGCTGGGGCTGGTCAACGGCGAACTCGGCATCTACACGGCCGGCTGTCCCGCCTCCGACGGCTATCGCGAGATGTTGCCGCGGATCACGGCGCTGACGGTGCGCGACGGAAAGGTCTGCGCCCTTTGGGATATCGCCAACCCGGACAAGTTCACCGGCTCTCCGCTGCGGCCTCGCCGGCCCACGGCACGCGGCAGGCGTCGCCGGAGCTGAAGCCCTGCTCGGTGATGCCCAGCGCCGTGTTCATCCGGGCCCGCATGTTCTCCACGCCGATCTGGTAGGTCAGCTCGATCACCCCGGCGTCACCGAAGCGCGCCCGCAGGTCGGCGACCTGCTCGTCGGTGACGGTGTGCGGATCGGTGGTCATCGCGTCGGCGTAGCGGATGGCGGCGCGCTCGTCGTCGGTGAACGCCGTTGAGGCGGCGTAGTTGTCGATCTCTTTCAGTCGCTCGACGTCGAGGCCGTCGAGGCGCTGCAGCATGGACCCGAAGTCCACACACCAGGAGCAGCCGATGCTGCGCGCGGTCCACAGCACCGCGAGCTCGCGCACGCCGACTGGCAGCCGCGTGGACGCGCGGTCGATCATCGTCTCGTGCACGGCGCTCGCCACCATCAGCTTGCGGTGGTGGGCGGCCACGGTGAAGGGTTCGGGAACCTGGCCGTAGCGCCGCTTGGCGATCCGGTACATGGCGCGGGTCAGCAGCCCGGCGCGCTCGGGGGGCAGGGGCTCGATGCGGGTTTTCTGTGTCATACCCCTGAAGACGAGACGGGGCGGCAAAGTGTGACGGGCTTCCCGGACGAATAGGCGAGTTTCGAACTCGATATCACCCGCGATATCAACTTCGCGGATCGTTTCATGGTGGCGACGGGGTTGACCCCGCGCCCGGTCAGCGCGTGAACATCAGCGCGCGCTTGACCTCCTGGATGGCCTTGGTGATCTGGATGCCGCGCGGGCAGCACTCGGTGCAGTTGAACGTGGTGCGGCACCGCCACACGCCGTCCACCTCGTTGAGGATGTCGAGGCGCTCGGCGGCGGCCTCGTCGCGGCTGTCGAAGATGAACCGGTGCGCGTTGACGATCGCCGCCGGGCCGTAATAGCTGCCCTCGTGCCAGAACACCGGGCAACTGGTGGTGCAGGCCGCGCACAGGATGCACTTGGTGGTGTCGTCGTAGCGGGCGCGGTCGGTGGGGCTCTGGATGCGTTCCCGCGTGGGCGGATTGCCGCTGGTGACCAGGTAGGGCTTCACCGCGCGGTAGGCGTCGAAGAACGGCTCCATGTTCACCACCAGGTCCTTCTCGACCGGCAGGCCACGGATCGGTTCCACCGTGATGGTGAGTTGCTTGCCCTTCTTCTGGGGCAGCAGGTCGCGCATCAGCACCTTGCAGGCCAGCCGGTTGACGCCGTTGATGCGCATGGCGTCCGAACCGCACACTCCGTGGGCGCACGAGCGCCGGAAGGTGAGCGTCCCGTCCAGGTAGCTCTTGATGTAGATCAGCAGGTTGAGCAGTCGGTCGCTGGGCAGGCAGGGCACCCGAAAGCTCTGCCAGCCGCCGGTTTCCGCGAAGGCGTCGGGCTGGTCGGGGTTGAAGCGGGCGATCTTGAGGGTCACCAGCACCGCGCCCTCGGGGACGGGCGGGTGGGGGTCCCTCCCGCTTGCGGGGGACGGCGGCTCGACGCGGGGTTCGACAGCTTCGCCTGCAGACATCAGTACTTCCGTTCCTTGGGCTCGTAGCGGGTCTGCACGACGGGCTTGAAGTCCAGCGCGATGTCGCTCAGCAGGTCGGGGCCCTGCTTGTCGGCCCCAATTTCCTTGTAGGCCATCGTGTGACGCATGTAGTTGACGTCGTCGCGGTTGGGGTAGTCCTCCCGGGCGTGCCCGCCGCGGGACTCCTTGCGGTTCAGCGCGCCCACCACCGTGACCTCGGCCAGCTCCAGCAGGAAGCCCAGCTCGATGGCCTCCAGCAGGTCGCTGTTGAAGCGTTTCCCCTTGTCGTGCACGGTGATTCGGGAGTACCGCTCCTTGAGCGCGTGGATGTCGGTCAGCGCCTGCTTGAGCGTCTCCTCCGTGCGGAACACCGCGGCGTTGTTGTCCATCGACTGCTGCAGCGCGCTGCGGATGTCGGCCACCCGCTCGTTGCCGTGCTCGCTCAAGATATCGCCCACCCAGCCGACGACCATCGCCTCCGGATTCGGTGGCATGGCGACGAAGTCGTGCCCGCGCGCGTAGTTGGCGGCGGCGATGCCGGCCCGGCGGCCGAAGACGTTGATGTCCAGCAGCGAGTTGGTGCCCAGCCGGTTGGCGCCGTGCACCGACACACACGCGCACTCGCCCGCCGCGTACAGGCCCGGCACCGTGGAGGTGTTGTCCCGCAACACCTGTCCGGTCACGGTGGTCGGGATGCCGCCCATCACGTAGTGACACGTCGGGTACACCGGGACGAGCTCGTGCACCGGGTCCACACCGAGGTAGGTGCGGGCGAACTCGGTGATGTCGGGCAGCTTGGCCTCCAGCACGTCCTCGCCCAGGTGGCGCACGTCGATGTAGACGTAGTCCTTGTGCGGGCCGGCGCCGCGGCCCTCCAGGACCTCGAGCACCATCGAGCGGGCGACGATGTCCCGGGGCGCCAGGTCGACGATGGTCGGGGCGTAGCGCTCCATGAAACGCTCGCCCTCGCCGTTGAGCAGCCGGCCACCCTCGCCGCGGACGGCCTCGGAGATCAGGATGCCCAGGCCGGCCAGGCCGGTCGGGTGGAACTGGTGAAACTCCATGTCCTCCAACGGAAGTCCCTTGCGAAAGACGATGCCGATGCCGTCGCCGGTGAGGGTGTGGGCGTTGGAGGTGGTCTTGTACATCCGGCCCGAACCGCCGGTGGCGATCACCACGGCCTTGGCGTGGAAGACGTGGATCTCGCCGGTGGCCAGCTCGTAGGCCACCACGCCGGTGGCCACCGGCCCGCTCGGCGTCTCGGTGAGCACCAGGTCCAGCGCGTAGAACTCGTTGAAGAACTGCACGTCGTGCTTGACGCAGTTCTGGTAGAGGGTCTGCAGGATCATGTGGCCGGTGCGGTCGGCGGCGTAGCACGCCCGGCGCACCGGGGCCTTGCCGTGTTCGCGGGTGTGCCCGCCGAACCGGCGCTGGTCGATGCGGCCCTCGGGGGTGCGGTTGAACGGCATCCCCATCTTCTCCAGGTCGAGCACCGCGTCGATGGCTTCCTTGCACATGATCTCCACCGCGTCCTGATCGGCGAGGTAGTCGCCGCCCTTGACGGTGTCGAACGTGTGCCATTCCCAGTTGTCGTCCTCGACGTTGGCCAGCGCCGCGCACATCCCGCCCTGGGCGGCGCCGGTGTGGCTGCGGGTCGGGTACAGCTTGGTCAACACCGCGGTCCGGACCCGCGGACCGGCCTCCACCGCCGCGCGCATGCCGGCACCGCCGGCGCCGACGATGACGACGTCGTATCGGTGGTGGGAGATCACCTGGTCAGCCTCCGATGTTCGGGTCGAATGTCACCAGCACGTAGGTGCCGAGCACCAACGTGAACCCCATCGACAACAGCAGCAGGCTGTTGAGCCAGAACCGGGTGCTGTCCTTGCGGCTGTAGTCGTCGATGATGGTGCGCAGCCCGTTGCCCCCGTGCAGCTGCGCCAGCCACAGCAACGCCAGATCCCAGAACTGCCAGAACGGCGAAGCCCAGCGCTGCGCCACGTAGTTGAAGTCGATGCGGTACACGCCGTCGTCCCACATCAGCATGATGAACAGGTGGCCGACGGCCAGGACGATGAGCGCGACGCCGGAGAACCGCATGAACAGCCACGCGAACTTCTCGAAGTTGGGGATGCCGGCCCGGCGCCGCGGCGAGCGCGGGTTGTCCAGGCTGGGCGGCCGGTCGTGGCTGCGCTGAAGCACCGGTGCCACCTGGCCCCGGCCGAGCTGCAGGTCGGGGGAGCTCATCGCAGGTGCTCGGCGATGTGGATCCCGGTCACCACGCCGGCCGGAACCATGAGCAGCAAAAAGACGACGCCGACGATCCAGAACATCAACCGCTGGTAGCGGGGGCCCTCGGACCAGAAGTCGATGAGGATGACGCGGACCCCGTTCAGCCCGTGGAATACCACCGCGGCCACCAGCCCGTACTCCATCAGGCCGACGACCGGGGTCTGGTAGTCGTGGATCACCGCGTTGTAGGTCTGCGGGCTGACCCGCAGCATCGCGGCGTCCAGCACGTGGACGAACAGGAAGAAGAAGATCGTCGCGCCGCTGATGCGATGCAACACCCACGACCACATGCCCGGGTCGCCCCGATACAGCGTCCGGGGCGGTCGCCGCTTACGCGCGGGCGCAGATTCTCTTGCCGGATCCGCGGTTGTCGCCTGTGTGGTCACCCAGTCCTCACCGCCTTCTGACATCGTTAGGGCAGTTCAGCCTAACCCGGCCGAAGGACGGCCCGTGCCGAACAGTCCGCGAGGCGAAGCGTCGTGCCAGAGTTAGGGTGGCAGTCGCACGAGCCCGTCGGTGAGCCGGGTTTTGAACGGGGTTGGGTATGCCTGATGTCGACTGGAACGCGCTGCGCCACAAGGCGATCGGTGCTGCGGCGGGGGCCTACGCGCCCTACTCCCGGTTCCCGGTGGGAGCGGCCGCACTGGTCGACGACGGGCGGGTGATCACCGGCTGCAATGTGGAGAACGTCTCATATGGCCTTGGTCTCTGTGCCGAATGCGGTGTGGTGTGCGCCCTACACACGACCGGCGGTGGCCGGCTGATCGCGCTGGCCTGTGTCGACGGGCGGGGATCGCCGCTGATGCCGTGCGGGCGCTGCCGCCAGTTGCTCCTCGAGCACGGCGGCCCCGAGCTGCTGATCGACCATCCGGACGGCCCGCGCCGCCTCGGCGACCTGCTGCCCGACGCGTTCACCGCCGACCTGCCGCGGGAACCCCGTTGACCGACTTGGGCTTCGACGCGCCGACGGTGATCCGCACCAAGCGTGACGGCGGCCGGCTGTCCGACGCCGCCATCGAGTGGGTCGTCGACGCCTACACCCACGGCCGGGTCGCCGAGGAACAGATGTCGGCGCTGCTGATGGCGATCTTCCTGCGCGGCATGGACCGCGGCGAGACCGCCAGCTGGACGGCGGCGATGCTGGCGTCCGGGGACCGGCTCGACTTCAGCGATCTGGGCACGCCCACCGTGGACAAGCACTCCACGGGGGGAGTGGGGGACAAGATCACCCTGCCGCTGGTGGCCGTCGTCGCCGCCTGCGGCGCCGCGGTGCCGCAGGCGTCGGGGCGCGGGCTCGGGCACACCGGCGGCACGCTGGACAAGCTGGAGTCCATCGCCGGGTTTTCCGCCACGCTGTCCAACCGGCGGGTGCGCGACCAACTTCGCGACGTCGGCGCGGCCATCTTCGCCGCCGGGGAGTTGGCGCCGGCCGACGCCAAGCTGTACGCGCTGCGCGACGTCACCGCCACCGTCGAGTCGTTACCGCTGATCGCCAGCTCGGTGATGAGCAAGAAGCTGGCCGAGGGGGCGGGCGCGCTGGTGCTCGATGTGAAGGTCGGCTCCGGGGCGCTGCTGCGCTCACCGCAGCGGTGTCGCGAGCTGGCCCACACCATGGTGGAGCTGGGCGTCGCGCACGGGGTGCCCACCCACGCGCTGCTGACCGACATGAACGGCCCGCTCGGCGCGACGGTCGGCAACGCCCTCGAGGTCGCCGAGTCGCTGGAGGTGCTGGCCGGCGGCGGGCCGCCTGACGTGGTGGCGCTGACGCTGCGGCTGGCGTCCGAGATGCTCGAGCTGGCCGGGGTCGACGCCCGCGACCCCGCCGACACGCTGTGCGACGGCACCGCGATGGACCGATTCCGCCGGCTGATCGCCGCCCAGGGCGGCGATTTGTCGGTTCCGTTGCCGATCGGTGCGCATTCCGAGACCGTGACCGCGGCCCGGGGCGGCACAATGGGCGATATCGACGCGATGGCAGTGGGGCTGGCGGCATGGCGGCTCGGCGCGGGCAGGTCCCGTCCGGGCGAAGGGGTGCAGGCCGGCGCCGGCATCCGGATCCACCGCCGCCCCGGCGAGCCGGTCTCGGCCGGTGCGCCGCTGTTCACCCTGTACACCGACACCCCGGAGCGCTTCGGCGCCGCACTGGCCGAGCTGGACGGCGGCTACAGCGTGGGCGACACACCGCCGGCCTCGCGGCCGCTGATCATCGATCGGATCGTCACGTGACCACGCCACTGGGCCTCGAGCAGATCGCCAAGGCGCCCAAGGCGCTGTTGCACGACCACCTGGACGGGGGGCTGCGCCCGTCGACCGTGGTGGAGATCGCCGAACAGACCGGTTACGACGGGCTGCCCACCAGCGACGTCGACGAGCTGGCCACCTGGTTTCGCACCCAGTCGCACAGCGGCTCGCTGGAGCGCTACCTGGAGCCGTTCTCGCACACCGTGGCGGTGATGCAGACGGCCGACGCGCTGCACCGGGTCGCCTACGAGTGCGTCGAGGACCTGGCCGCCGACTCCGTCGTCTACGCCGAGGTCCGGTTCGCGCCCGAGTTGCACATCGACCGTGGGCTGTCCTTCGACGCGATCGTCGACGCCGTGCTGGCCGGTTTCGCCGACGGTGAGAAGGCCTGCGCCGCCGCGGGCCGGCCGATCGTGGTGCGGCTGCTGGTCACCGCCATGCGCCACGCCGCGGTGTCCCGGGAGATCGCCGCGCTGGCGATTCGGTTCCGGGACAAAGGAGTTGTGGGTTTTGACATCGCCGGCGCGGAGGCGGGCAACCCGCCGACGCGGCACCTGGACGCCTTCGAGTACATGCGAGACCACAACGCGCGCTTCACCATTCACGCGGGTGAGGCGTTCGGGCTGCCCTCCATCCACGAGGCGATCGCGTTCTGCGGTGCCGACCGCCTGGGCCATGGGGTGCGCATCGTCGACGACATCGACGTCCTCGCCGACGGAGAGGTCAGGTTGGGCAGGCTGGCGTCCATCTTGCGGGACAAGCGAATTCCGTTGGAGCTGTGTCCCAGCTCCAACGTGCAAACCGGTGCGGTGAAAAGCATCGCGGACCATCCGTTCGACCTGCTGGCCCGAACGCGGTTCCGGGTCACCGTCAACACGGACAACAGGCTGATGAGCGATACCTCGATGAGCCGCGAAATGCACCGGCTGGTGCAGGCTTTCGGCTACGGGTGGAGCGACCTGGAGCGGTTCACCATCAACGCGATGAAGTCGGCGTTCCTGCCGTTCGACGAGCGGCTGGCCATTATCGACGACGTCATCAAGCCGCGCTACGCGGTGCTGATCGCAGGCTGACGCCGCTCACCCGAAAAGCAGGCGAGCGGCGCAGCTTTCGGCTCAGCGGGTGAGCCGCGTGCCGGTGCGGCGACCCGTCAGCGCCTCGTAGAGGGCGATGAGGACGACAGCTGCGGCGACTCCGATGAAAAACGGAATCCACGCGATGCCACCGTTGGCATTGTGATATCCGAACTGGCTGGCCACCGCCGAGCCGATCAAGCCGCCTACGGCGCCGATCACGACGGTCATGATCATGCCGACGTTCTGCTTGCCCGGCATCACCAGACGGGCGACGACACCGATTATCGCGCCCACGATGATGGCGAGGATGATGGATCCGACCATTTCAGCTCCTGTCATAGCGGCTCCCGGGGTGGGCGCCATCTTCGACAGGGATTTCCCCTAAGAGACCGACTTCTAACACAATTCGCGCGGACGTCAGATCGCGTCGGCGGCGAGTCCGATGGCGCGCACCGTGCTGAGCAAGTGGGTTTGCACCGCCTCCAGCGCCCGCGGGCCGTCGCCGTCACGCAGCGCCTCGGCGATGGCGCGGTGTTCCGCCAGGATCGTCGTGACCCGGTCGGGGTCGCGCAGCGACGACTCGCCGATCATCCGCATCTGCCGATCGCGTAGCGAGGCATAGAAACCCGACAAGATGGCGTTCCCCGACTCGGCCAGCGTGATGGCGTGGAAGGCGCGGTCGGCATCGAGGAACTCGGGCCAATCGGTGCGGTCGACGGCGGTCCGCTGCCGCTCCAGCTCGCCCGACAACCGCTCGAAAACGGCGGCGCATGCGGCAGCTCCGCGGCGCACCACCTTGGTCGCGGCGAACTGCTCCAGCACCAGGCGCGCCTCCATCACCGACCGGACCTCGTCGGGCGACACGGGGACGACCAGGGCGCCGCGCTGGGGGTACAGCCGCAGCAGTCCCTCGGCCTCCAGTCGCAGGAACGCCTCCCGCACCGGTGTGCGCGACATCCCCAGCGCCGTGGCGACGTCGCCCTCGCTGATCAACTCCCCGCCGGGGAACGCGCCGGTGAGCACCCGCGTCTTGACGTAATCCAGCGCGCGGTCCTTTGCTGTGCCCGCCCGGGGCTCACCCGTTGCCACCGCAGCCCTTCCTGTAGCTCAGTCGTATCCCAGCAGTGTGGTGACGGTACCCGTGCCGCGGCCTCGGCCGGCGGATATCGGGACATCTTCCGTGGTGGCATTGACAACCGGGCCAACTGAGATACAAGATAGATACGAGAAAGACATGAGATGCACTCAGGAAGCGCTCGAGCAGTGCGAAGGAGACGCGAAATGCCCGGCACGGAACAAGCCCTGACCCCGAACCTCGATCCGACGATTCCCGCCCCGATGATCAACGTGGCCGAGTACGGGTTCGAAGGCCGCTTCCAGGACTGGGCCGAGGACGCGGAGTACTTCGAGTACTCCAAAGCCGCCAACCCCATCGGCTCGGGACATGTCCCGCAGGTGCCGATTACCCGCTTCGATCCGGATGTCTACACCGGCCAGCCGACCGGCGTGATCCCGCTCGACCTGTCCAAGGAGCTGCGCATCGAGACCGGTGCGGCGACGAGCCCCGCGCTGCTGGCCAACTTCCTGCGCATCCGTCCGGGCGAACAGATCGACACCAGCCCCAACGCCACCTCGCAGCTGTACTACGTGCTCTACGGCCGGGGCTTCGCCGCGGTCGACGGCCACCTCGTCGAGTGGGAGAAGGGTGACTTCCTGACCCTGCCCGCGGGCACCCACTCGGTGTTCTACGCGGCCGCCGACACGGCCATGTACTGGGTGCACGACGAGCCGCTCATGCGCTACCTGGGTGCCGACGCCACCCGGCCGCGGTTCCGTGCGACCAAGTTCCGCCGAACGGATGCCGTCGCCAAGTTGGAGGAGATCGCCTCCCGGCCGGGCGCCAACGAGAAAAGCCGGGTCAGCGTGCTGCTGGCCAACGCCAACCAGGAACAGACCCTGACCATCACCCACGTGTTGTGGGCCATGTTCGGCGTGCTGCCCCCCAACCAGGTGCAGCGCCCGCACCGGCACCAGTCGGTCGCCCTCGACCTGATCCTCGACGCGCCGGCCGACGGCTGCTACACGCTGCTGGGCACCCGGCTCGACGAGCGCGGCGACATCGTCGATCCGACCCGGGTGGACTGGCGGGCCGGCTGCGCCTTCACCACCCCGCCGGGCATGTGGCACGCCCACTACAACGAGACCGACCACCCCGCGCACCTAATCCCCATCCAGGACGCCGGGCTGCAGACCCACCTGCGCAGCCTCGACATCAAGTTCACGCAGCGCCGCGACCTCGTCGCCGGCTGATCCGGCGGGCCGTGCGCCTTCCACACCGGGCGCATAGTGTGGCTGGACATGAAGTTGCCCCTGCTGGGCCCCGTGTCGGTCACCGGCTTCCAGAACGCGTGGTTCTTCCTGTTCCTGCTGGCCGTCCTGCTGGTCCTGGGCATCTACGTCGTGCTGCAGTTCGCCCGCCGCCGGCGGGTGCTGCGCTTCGCCAACATGGAGGTGCTGGAGCGGGTCGCGCCGGCGCATCCCAGCCGGTGGCGGCACCTACCGACGATCCTGCTGGCCACCTCGCTGGTCCTGCTGACCACCGCGATGGCCGGGCCGACCTCCGATGTCCGGATCCCGCTGAACCGGGCGGTCGTCGTGTTGGTGATCGACGTGTCGGAATCCATGGCCTCCAACGACGTCGCGCCCGACCGGCTGACCGCGGCCAAGGTGGCGGGCAAGCAATTCGCCGACGAGCTCACCCCCGCGATCAACCTGGGGCTGGTGGAGTTCGCGGCCAACGCCTCGCTGCTGGTCTCGCCGACGACCAACCGGCAGGCGGTGAAGGCGGCGATCGACAGCCTCAAACCGGCCCCCAAGACCGCGACCGGTGAAGGGCTCTTCACGGCGCTGCAGGCGATCGCGACGGTGGGCTCGGTGATGGGTGGCGGCGAGGGCCCACCGCCGGCGCGTATCGTGCTTGAGTCCGACGGCGCCGAGAACGTGCCGCTGGACCCCAACGCCCCGCAGGGCGCCTTCACCGCCGCCCGCGCCGCCAAGGCCGAGGGCGTGCAGATCTCGACGATCTCGTTCGGGACGCCGTACGGCACCGTCGAGTACGAGGGCGCGACCATTCCGGTCCCCGTCGACGATCAGACGCTGCAGAAGATCTGCGATATCACCGGCGGCGAGTCGTTCCACGCGGACAGCCTGGAGTCGCTGAAGAACGTCTACTCGACCCTGCAGCGCCAGATCGGCTACGAGACCGTCAAGGGCGACGCCAGCCTGGCCTGGATGCTGCTGGGCGCCGCGGCCATGGCGGGCGCCATCCTGGCCGGCCTGGTCCTGAACCGCCGGCTGCCCTCCTGAGCGGTCAGACCGGCAGCCGCCGGTTGATCAGCAGCGCCAGCGCCGTCGCGATCAGGGCGGTGAGGACCCCCAGGCGCAACCAGCCGGCGCTGCCCGGGCCGGGCACGGTGCGGTAGCCGATGTCCTTCTCGATGGCGTTGTAGCTCTTGGAGAGCTCGGCGAGGTTGCCGGCGGTGTAGGACTGCCCGCCGGAGAGTTTGGCGATCATCTTCATCTGGTCCGTCGCGACCGGGACGGCGACCCGCTGCCCGTCCATCTCGATCTCCCCGGTCTTGGTGCCGAACGAGATGGTCGAGATCGGCACCCCCTCGTCGCGGGCCAGCCGCGCCGCGGTGTAGGCCCCGTCATGCGGGTCGCTGGGGTTGGTCGGCTTGTTCTCCTTGCCGTCGGACAGCAGCACGATGCGGGCCGGCGGCGGGGTGTCGCCCCCCGTGATGGCGGTGGCGCTGACGGCGTGCAGGGCGGTGAAGATGGCCTCGCCGGTGGCGGTGCTGTCGGCGAAGTCGAGCTTCTTGAGCGCATCGATGGTCGCCTGGTGCTGCGGGGTGGGCGGCACCAGCAGGTACGGCGTCCCCGCGAAGCCGACCAGCCCGAGGTTGATGCCCGGCGTCAGCTGGGTGGCGAACTGGGTGGCCGCCTCCTCGGCGGCCTTGAGCCGGTTGGGCGGGACATCGGTCGCCCGCATGGACTGCGACATGTCGATGACCAGCACGACCACCGCCCGGTTGCGCGGGATGCGCATGTCGTGGGTGGGTGTGGCCAGCGCGATCGTCAGCAGGATCAGGCTGAGCAGCGAGACGGCGATCGGGATGTGCCGCGTCGGCGACTGCGGCACGTCCGCCTCGGTGAACCGGCGCAGCCTGCGCCGGCGGCGGGACTGCACCAGGACGTACACCGCGAGCAGAGCCAGCGGGAGCAAACCGAACAACAGCATGCCCGGGCGTTGAAAGCCGTACAGCGGTAACGGGCCTATCCCGGGAAGCGACACCCGCCAGTAAAGAGGAGACTCACCGGCCCGTCAAACGCGGGCCTATTCTCTGCGGAGCCGCCCGTCGACGAACTGCTCCAGGTTCTCCCACTCCCGTACCGCCGGGGCGTACGGCGCGGCGGGCTTGCCGACCGACCCGGGCTCGAGCACGTAGGCCACCAGCTTGCCCAGCGGGCGGCCCGGCTCGAGCGCCTTGTCGACCGTGCTCTCCTCCGAGTAGTCGCCGATGTCGCGGAGCAGCTCGACGGCCAGCTCCAGCTGGTCGCGGTCCACGGCGTCGGGACCGTCGGCGATGTCGTCGGCGAGCCCGCTGAGCACGTAGATGTTGTCCTCGGTGACCCTGACTTCCAGCGAACCGTCGGTGGCGGCGGTGCGGATGTCGTCGTAGGTGCTCAGGTCGGCCAGGTCGTGGTCGTGCTCGTCGGCGAGGTAGCGGGCCAGCGCCCGCTCCGAGCCGAACACGCTGATGCGCCCGTTGCGGCCCAGGAAGATCGGGCGGTCGTCCAGGTAGCAGCGCAGCGTGAAGAAGGTGCCCGAGCTTGTCATGATCCGAATCGGGTCGATGCCCACCTGCAGCCAGAAATCCTCGTCGCTGCCCAGGATCACGGTGTCACCGGCCGCGCGCGGCTCGTCGCCGTCCTCCTCGTCGGCGCCCTCTTCGGACTCGTCCGCCTCCTCGACGTCTTCGGTGTCCTCGGCGGCGGCTTCGGTCCCCTCGACGCCCTCGGCGTCTTCCTCGTCGGGCTCCTCGGCGAGTTCGTCGGCGGCCTTGGTCGACAGCTTCTCGTCGACCTCGGGCGTGGCGACGATGCCCTCGATCGCGCTGAGCACGTCGTCCCAGCCGCGCCCGATGATCTCGCCGATCGCGTTCCAGCGCTTGAGGCCGGCCTTGCCGGTGAAGTGGTCGATCCCCCCCGACACCGTGCCCAGCGTCGGGTTGCCGTTGAAGAACTTCAGCACCGCCGCCAGCTCGCACACCGATCCGATGGACGAGACCACCGCCAGCGTGCGGGCCAGCCCGGCCACCGACTCCTCGGTCGGCTTCTCCGATACCAGCTCCTCCACCGCGACCAGGTCGAACTGTTGGTCCTCGGCCGGTGCGAACTTGTGCGCGTGCGCGGCGGTCAGGTCCTTCCACGCCGGGTGGTCGACCAGGTCGTTGTCGGTGTCGGAGCGCACGAAGGCGACCAGGTCGGCGACGGAGGAGAACACGTACAGGTCCTCGTCTTTGCCCAGGAACGCCTCCCACTCGTCGCCGGCGTCGCGCCAGCGGGGTGCCCACACCGTGTAGCGGTCACCGTCGGACAGGCTCAGGCGGATGGGCACGAGGTCAGCAGCCATGCGGCACACAATAGCGACGACCGGGGAAGGCGCCCGGCGCGGCTGGCCCGGCTGGCCCGGTGACGGCGAGCGCCGGGACGGCGCGAGTAAGGAACAGGGCGATCGGATGTGGCCCGGTGACGGCGAGCGCTGGGACGGCGCGAGTAAGGAATCGGGCGATCGGATGTGGCCGCGAACTAGCCCCAGATATCCGTGATCGGCGGCGCGCCGGCCGCGTGGCCGGTCTTGGGCAGCCCGTACATCTGCTCGATCGTGGAAAGCACGTTGTAGTGGTTGATCTGCTCGCTGTAGCTGCCGGGGCGCACGTGGGCCCCGTAGAAGATCGTCGGGATCTGGTTGCGGCTGCCGCCGTCGTCCTCGTCGAACGTCAGGATCAGCAGGCTGTTGTTGGCCGCGGCCCAGTTGGCGTAGCCGGACAGCTCGCGGTTCAGCCAGGCGTCGGCCTGCGCGATGGAGCCGTCGTGCATGTTGTCGTCGTTGTTCGGGATGACGAACGACACGGTGGGCAGGGCGGCGTAGTTGCCCATCGGGAAGGCCGAGAACGGCAGGGAATTCCCCGCCGGGACGTTGGTGAAGTTGGCCCACGGCACGTGCTTGCGCGCGTACTTGCCGGCGGTGCACGCCGGGGAGCCGACCGCGGGCAGGCCTTCGGCGAAGCCGGCGAACGTGTAACCCGCGGCCAGCAGTTCCGAACCCAGGTTGGGCGCGGCGCCGGCGTTGACCGGGCACCGGTCGCTGGTCACCCCGAAGGTGTCGCCGGCGAACAGCGCCAGGTAATTCGGTTCGCTCGGGTGTGTTTCGGCGTACGACTGGGTCATGTTCGCGCCGGCCGCGGCCAGCGCGGTGATGAAGGGCGCCGACCTGTTGCCGATGATGTTGGCCGCCGAGCGGTTCTCCTCCACCACGATCACGATGTGCGCCGGCTGCGGAAGCGCCCCGGTCGCAAAAATTATCTGGGGGGCCGGCGGGCTGGCCGCCAGCCCCAGCACGGCCGCCGCGCCGAGGAGCGCGAGTGCCCGAAATACCCTGCCGACCAAGCGGGTTGCCCCCGCGATTCCGCTCAGCACCACGGGAGCATACGGGTAGGCCCCGCGCGCCGGAGACCCCGACGCGGGCCGTTTCGGCGGGGCGTTAACGAATCGCGGCCGGATCGTTATATAGGGTCGAACCTCGTGGAGGTGCGCATTGTCGATCACCCGCTGGCGGTCGCCCGGCTGACGACGATGCGCGACAAGCGCACCGACAACGACGGATTCCGGGCTGCGTTGCGTGATTTGACCGCGATGTTGCTCTACGAGGCCACCCGCGACGCGCCCCGAGAGACCTTCCCGGTGCACACGCCGCTGGCCGAAGCTCTCGGTGAGCGGCTGGCCAAGCCGCCCCTGCTGGTCGCGGTGTTGCGGGCCGGGTTGGGCATGGTCGATCAGGCGCTTGCGCTGCTGCCGCACGCCCGGGTCGGATTCGTCGGCGTCGCCCGCAACGAGGAAACCCATCAGGCGAGTGGATATTTCGAGTCGCTGCCCGACCAGCTTTCCGGCCTGCCGGTGCTGGTGCTGGATCCGATGCTGGCCACGGGCGGGTCGCTGAAGCACACCGTCGGGCTGCTGCTTGCCCGCGGCGCCACCGACATCACGGTGTTGTGTGCGCTGGCCGCCCCGGAAGGCATTGCCGCGCTTGAGAAAGCGGCGCCCGACGCGCGGCTGTTCACCGTGGCGGTCGACGACGGGCTCAACGAGAACGCCTATATCGTGCCGGGTCTCGGCGACGCGGGCGACCGCCAGTACGGGCCACGCTAGCCCCTAGAGCTGCCGCGCCGCCGACACCAGCTCGTCGCGCAACGCGCGGGCGCGCCCCCGCGCCTCGCGCAGGTCCCCGGTCACCGCGCAGCGAACCTCGATGTAGCACTTCAGCTTCGGCTCGGTCCCCGAAGGGCGCACCACCAGCCTGACCGACGTGTCCCCGTCGGCGCCGGTGAAGATCAGCGCGTCGGTGATATCGGTGAGGGTCGCGCCGAAGCCGGCCAGCGTCTGCGGTGGTGTCGCCCGCAGCCGCCGCATCAGTCCGGCGGCCTCGGCGGGGTCGGCGACGCGGCGCGACACCGCGGCGACGTCGTACACGCCGTGTCGCCGGGCGAGGTCGTCGAGCGCGTCGGTCACCGCATGCCCCTGGTCCTTCAGCGCGGCCACCAGGTCGCACACCAGCACCGCGGCGCTGATGCCGTCCTTGTCGCGCACGGCCTCCGGGTCGACGCAGTGCCCGATGGCCTCCTCGTAGGCATACACCAGGGTGCCGGCGGGCACGTTCGCGTCGGCGCGGGCCAGCCACTTGAAGCCGGTGAGGGTTTCGACGTGGGTGGCCCCGTGGTGGCCCGCGATCGCCGCCAGCATCCGCGACGACACCACGGTGCTGGCCACCACCGCCGTCCGCGGATCGGGGATATGCGACAAGATGTAATCGCCCAGCAGCCAACCGGTTTCGTCCCCGGACAGCATTCGCCATCCCGATTCGGTGGGGATGCCGACCGCGCAGCGGTCGGCGTCGGGATCCAGCGCGATCGCGACGTCGGCGGTGACGTCGGCCGCGAGGGCGAGCAGCGCGTCGGCGGCGCCGGGCTCCTCGGGATTGGGGAAGGCGACGGTGGGGAAGTCGGGGTCGGGCGCGAACTGCGCTCCCACGGTGTGCACCTGCTCGAAGCCGGCGCGCTGCAACGCCTCCACGGCCACCACGCCGCCGACCCCGTGCAGCGGGGTCAGGGCCACCCGCACCGAGCCGGTGCCGCGCCGCACGCCGGCCGCCCGCCCGATGTACTGCTCGACCAGGTCGCCGGCGGCGGGTTGCACGGGCGCCCGGTCGATTTCGTCGGCCGGGGGAGCCGCGGCCATCGCGGCCTCGATTTCGCGGTCGGTGGGGGAGACGATCTGGATGCCGCCGTCGGTGTAGACCTTGTAGCCGTTGTCGGTCGGCGGGTTGTGTGACGCGGTGATCTGTATCCCGGCGGCGGCGCCGGTGCGGCGCACGGCGAACGCCACCACCGGCGTGGGAACCGGACCGGGTAGCAGCGTCACCGAAAATCCCTGGGCAGCAAGGATTTCGGCGGTGACGGTGGCGAAGACGGCGGAGCCGTGCCGGGAGTCGCGCCCGACGATCACGTTCGAGCCGGCCAGGCCGCGCCCGCCCAGCACCCGGGCCACCGCCCAGGTGGCGCGCGACACCACCGCCACGTTCATGGCGTCGGGTCCGCCGCGCACCGGGCCGCGCAGCCCCGCGGTGCCGAACCTCAGCGGGTGGGCGAAGCGTGCGGCCAGTTCGTCGGGGCCGCAGGCGGCGAGCTCGGCGGCCGTCGCCGGGTCGGGATCGTGCGCGATCCACTCCTGCGCGGCGATCGCAAGCCCGGCGTCGCCGGGGGCCGCGGGTCGCCGCCACTCCTCGGGCGTCATGGCCTAGAACCGGGCCACGACGTCGGCCAGCAGGGCGCCCATCCGGCTTGCCGACGCGGCGCCGGCGGCGAGCACCTCGGCGTGGCTGAGCGGCTGGCCGCCGATCCCCGCGGCCAGGTTGGTCACCAGCGACACCCCCAGCACCTCGGCGCCGGCCGCCCGGGCCGCGATCGTCTCGTGCACGGTCGACATGCCGACCAGGTCGGCGCCCAGCGTCCGCAGCATCCGCACCTCGGCGGGCGTCTCGTAGTGCGGCCCCGCCAGCCCCGCGTAGACGCCCTCGGTCAGCCCGGGGTCGACAACGCGGGCGAGCTCGCGCAGTCGCGGCGCGTAGGCGTCGGTCAGGTCCACGAACTGCGGGCCGACCAGCGGCGAACGCGCGGTCAGGTTGAGGTGGTCGCTGATCAGCACCGGCTGGCCGACCGCCATGTCGGGCCGCAGGCCGCCGGCCGCGTTGGTGAGCACGACGATGCGCGCGCCGGCCGCGCAGGCCGCCCGCACCGGGTGCACCACGTGACACAGGTCGTGGCCCTCGTAGGCGTGCACGCGACCGACCAGCACCAGCACGCGGCGCTCGCCGACGCGCGCCGACATCAGCTCGCCGGTGTGCCCCACGGCGGTGGGGGGCGCGAAGCCGGGCACGTCGGCCTGGGGCAGCACGGCGGTCGGGGTGCCGAGGGCGTCCGCCGCGGGGCGCCACCCCGATCCGAGGACGACCGCGACGTCGTGCCGGGGCACGCCGGTGCGTTCGGCGATGAAGTGCGCCGCCCGCCGGGCCAGTTCGGCGGGGTCGGATGCGACGTCGCTCACAGTCGGCGAGCATAGTGCGGGTCACCTTGGGTTAGCGCCGTGATGGTGACCGCCGGAATGTGTGAAAATCTGCCGCATGAGTCTTCGTAGGTGGCCGATCGTCGGCCTGGCCGTCGCCGTTGCGGTGTCAGTGTTTTCGATCACAAGCGGCGCGCTGCCATCGGCGCGCGCCGACGGGTGCCCCAACGTGCAGCTGATCTTCGCCCGCGGCACCGCCGAGCCGCCCGGCCTGGGCGTCGCCGGGGACGCGCTGCTGGCCGCGCTGCAGCACGACCTGGGCTCGCGCAACGTCGACGCGTACGCGGTGGACTACCCGGCCAGCTACAACTTCCTGCAGACCGCCGACGGAGCCAACGACGCGCGCGACCACATCGCGCAGATGGTCGACCAGTGCCCGGCGACGAAGCTGGTGCTCGGTGGCTTCTCTCAGGGCGCCGCCGCGGTCTCGATGCTGGCCGGGGTGCCGCCGCTGGGCAACACCGTCGGCAACTTCGGATCGGCGCCCGAGCTGGATCCCGGCCTGGCGAACAAGGTCAGGGCGGTTGCGGTGTTCGGCAATCCCGGCAACCGCTTCAACACTCCCCTGTCGACGACCGGTCTGTTCGCCGGCCGCGCCATCGACATCTGCAGCCCCGGTGATCCGGTGTGCGTCGTCGGTGGCCGCGACCGGGAGGCCCACCACGATTACGGGGTGGCGCCCTACCCCGGGCAGGCGGCGGGATTCATCGCCGGACTGGTATAGCCCGGGCCCCGACATCGCGGTGGGATACTGCGAGAATGCCCACCTCCGCATTGGACAACCCGTCAGACAGGGTCGAGGCTGTCGTGCGGCGACGTGGCTCCGACCTGGTTGAGCTGTCCCACGCCATCCACGCCGAGCCCGAGCTGGCGTTCGCCGAGCATCGCAGCTGCGCCAAGGCCCAGGCGCTGGTCTCCGAGCGCGGCTTCGAGGTCACCGCGTCCGCCGGTGGCCTGGACACCGCGTTTCGCGCCGACTTCGGCAGCGGCCCGCTGACCGTCGGGGTCTGCGCCGAATACGACGCGCTGCCCGAGATCGGGCACGCCTGCGGCCACAACATCATCGCGGCGTCCGCGGTGGGTACCGCGCTGGCGCTGGCCGAAGTGGCCGAC
Organism: Mycobacterium europaeum; assembly: GCF_034555895.2. Lineage (NCBI taxonomy): Bacteria > Bacillati > Actinomycetota > Actinomycetes > Mycobacteriales > Mycobacteriaceae > Mycobacterium > Mycobacterium europaeum. The sequence goes on along the minus strand of NZ_CP157315.1, from coordinate 3,659,694 downwards.
GACCTGGGCCTGCGGGTGGCGCTGATCGGTACCCCCGCCGAGGAGGCGGGCGGCGGCAAGGCGCTGCTGCTGGCGGCCGGGGTGTTCGACGACATCGCCGCGGCGGTGATGCTGCATCCGGGGCCCGCCGACATCGCGGCCGCCCGCTCGCTGGCACTGTCGGAGGCGACCGTGCACTACCGTGGCAAGGAATCCCACGCTGCCGTCGCGCCGCATCAGGGGATCAATGCCGCCGACGCGGTGACCGTCGCGCAGGTTGCCATCGGGCTGTTGCGCCAGCAGCTGGCCCCGGGCCAACTGGTGCACGGGATCGTCACCGACGGCGGGCAGGCGGTCAACGTCATCCCCGGGCACGCGACGCTGCAGTACGCGATGCGGGCCGTCGAGTCGGAGTCGCTGAGACAGCTGGAGGGCAGGATGTACGCGTGCTTCGCCGCGGGTGCGCTGGCCACCGGCTGCGAATACGAAATCGACAACCCGGCACCCGCTTACGACGAGCTCACCCCCGACGAATGGCTGGCCGACACCTTCCGCGAGGAGATGCGCCGGCTGGGACGGGAGCCGGTGGCCCGCGAGTTCGAGGCGGCGCTGCCCATGGGCAGCACCGACATGGGCAACGTGACCCAGGTGCTGCCGGGCATCCATCCGGTGGTCGGGGTCGACGCCGGCGGCGCCATGGTTCACCAGCGCGCGTTCACCACCGCCGCCGCCAGCCCCAGCGCCGACCGCGCCGTCGTCGAGGGTGCGATCATGCTGGCCCGCACGGTCGTTCAACTGGCCCAGACGCCCGCCGAACGCGACCGGGTGCTGGCGGCGCTGGAACGGCGGGCGCGCGCATGAGCCTCGCCGATGCCGCCACCGCCTGGCTGGCCGCCCACCACGACGACCTGGTCGAATGGCGCCGGCACATCCACCGCTATCCCGAACTGGGCCGCCAGGAGTACGCCACCACCCAGTTCGTCGCCGAGCGGTTGGCCGATGCGGGGCTCAACCCCAAGGTGCTGCCCGGCGGCACCGGGCTGGTCTGCGACCTGGGCCCCGAACACGAGCCCAGGATCGCGCTGCGGGCCGACATGGACGCGCTGCCCATGGCCGAACGGACCGGCGCGCCCTACACCTCCACCATGCCCAACGTCGCGCACGCCTGCGGCCATGACGCCCACACCGCGGTCCTGCTCGGCACCGCGCTCGCCCTCGCCTCGGTGCCGCAGCTGCCGGTGGGGGTGCGGCTGATCTTCCAGGCCGCCGAGGAGCTGATGCCCGGCGGCGCGATCGACGCCATCGCCGCGGGCGCGATCTCGGGGGTGTCGCGGATCTTCGCCCTGCACTGCGACCCGCGGCTCGAGGTCGGGCAGGTCGCGGTCCGGCACGGCCCCATCACATCGGCGGCCGACCAGATCGAGATCACGCTGCATTCCCCGGGCGGGCACACGTCGCGCCCACACCTGACCGCCGACCTGGTCTACGGGCTCGGCACGCTGATCACCGGGCTGCCCGGGGTGCTCTCGCGGCGCATCGACCCGCGCAACGGCACCGTGTTGGTGTGGGGCGCGGTCAACGCGGGGGTGGCCGCCAACGCCATCCCGCAGAGCGGGGTGCTGGGCGGGACGGTCCGCACCGCCAGCCGGCAGACCTGGGTGGGGCTCGAGGAGATCATCCGGGAGACGGTGTCGGCGCTGCTGGCGCCGCTGGGCATCGAACACACGCTGCAGTACCGGCGCGGCGTGCCGCCGGTGGTCAACGAGGACGTCTCGACGCGCATCCTCACCCACGCGATCGAGGCCATCGGCCCCGACGCGCTGGCCGACACCCGCCAGTCCGGCGGTGGCGAGGACTTCTCCTGGTACCTCGAGGAGATCCCCGGCGCGATGGCGCGCCTGGGAGTGTGGTCGGGTCAGGGCCCGCAGCTGGACCTGCACCAGCCGACGTTCGACCTCGACGAGCGCGCCCTGGCGATCGGGCTGCGCGTGATGGTCAACATCGTCGAGCAGTCGGCCGCGTTCTCCTCGCCCTAGCGCGTCGCCCGCACCACGTGCTCGGCGATGTGGGCATAACTTCGCAACGTGACGTCGGTGGCGTCGCTCATGATGTTGTAGCCGTGATCGACGCCGGCCACCTCGTAGTACTCGGCCAACGCCCCGACGGCGTCGAGTTTCTCGGCGTATCGGCGGGCTTCGTCGCGAAGCCGGTCCTGTTCGGCCGTCACGACCAGCGCGGGCGCGATGCCGGCGAGCCGGTCGGCGTTGCCGGCCCAGGCGGGAGACGCCAAACGGTCCCTGCGCTGCGCCGGGTCGGGCACGTAGGCGGTGTCGAAAACCTCGCCCATCCACGGCTTCATCACCGCCCGGTCGCCCACCGTGGATGGCTTGTCGCGGGCGGGTGTGACCAGGTCGAGGGGCGCGTAGTGCAGCACTTGCAGGGCGATGTCGGGGCCGCCGTTCTCCAACGCCAGCCGGGCCGCCGCGGCGCTGAGGTTGCCGCCCGCGCTCTGGCCGCCGACACAGAGGCGGCTGCCGTCCCAGTCACGGTCGGGGCCGGCCGCCCAGCGCACTATGTCGTAGACCTGAAGGGGTGCCGCCGGAAAGCGGTGACGCGGTGCCAGCACATAGTCCGGGTTGACTACCACCACCCCCGCGTTGACGGCCAGGTACCGGCACCACGGGTCATCTTGCTCAGGGTGCCCCACCACGAAGCCGCCGCCGTGCACGTTGACGTACACGGGCGGACTCGTGCGGTCCGCCGGCGGGTGGTAAACGGTCGCCGATACCGGGCCGTGCCGGGTGGGGATGGTGGCCGCAGAGGTTCGGCTGGAAATTTCCGGGAAGCGCACACCGGGCTTGGGGGCGGGGTTGACGACGGCGGCGAACGCACGCGCCAGGGCGTCGGCGACCACCGGCGCGGACAGGATCGACACTCGCGGTGGGCCCTAGGCGCTGGTTCCCGGGCCGACGTTGTGGGCCGGCCGGGTCCGCAGGTTGTGCACGTAATCGGCTGGGGCGCCGGCGATTTCGGCCGCATCGGCCATCACGCCCAGATACCGCGCCGAGGGCAGGCCGCCCTCCCAGGCGTCGAGCACGTACAGCCAGGCCAGCACCGGGTCGGTGCTGGTGTCCGACGAGATGCGCTCCACCCGGCACCGGATCTTCTTGTGCACGCCGAACTCCGAGCCCTCCCACCGATCGAGGTTCTTCTCGTCCGCCGGGGTCATGTCGTAGAGCACGACGAACACCTTGGAATCCGGGTCTTCGACCACGGTGGCCAGCGCGCCCTCCCAGCCGATGTCCTCGCCCCCGAACGTCAAGCGCCAGCCGTGCAGCCAGCCCGTCCCGGCCATCGGCGAATGGGGTGCGCGCTTGAGCATCTGCTCAGGATCCATGTTCGACCCGTAGGCGGCGTAGAGCGGCACGGGGAAAGCTTAGACGTCGCATGCCCGGGCGGTCTTCTCCCGCGTGCATCGTCACCGCGCTGTCCGATGGCGCGGCTTCTCGTCACGCCGCGGCGCGGCGTGCATCGTCGCCGCGGTGTCCGATGGCGCGGCTTCTCGTCACGCCGCGGCGCGGCGTGCATCGTCGCCGCGCTGCGGGGTGGCGGGTCGCCCCGCTAGGTTGGGGCTGTGGCGACCCGCATCGTGATCCTCGGTGGAGGCCCGGCCGGTTACGAAGCCGCCCTGGTGGCCGCCACCTCCCACCCCGACAGCACCCACGTCACCGTCATCGACTCCGACGGCATCGGCGGCGCGGCCGTGCTCGACGACTGCGTGCCGTCCAAGACCTTCATCGCCTCCACCTGGCTGCGCACCGAGCTGCGCCGGGCGCCGCGGCTGGGGTTGGAGATCGAAATCGACGACGCGAAGATCTCCCTGCCGCAGATCCACGCCCGGGTGAAGCAACTGGCCACCGAGCAGTCGGCCGATATCACCGATCAGCTGCTCACCATGGGCGTGCACGTGGTCACCGGGCGCGGCGAGCTGATCGACCCCACACCCGGGCTGGCCTGCCACCGCGTCAAGGCCACCCATTCCGATCCGGGGCCCGACGGCCCCGTCACCAGCGAGTTCGAGGCCGACGTCGTGCTGATCGCGACCGGCGCCAGTCCCCGGATCCTGCCGTCGGCCCAGCCCGACGGCGAGCGGATCCTGACCTGGCGGCAGCTCTACAACCTCGAGGCGCTGCCCGAGCACCTCGTCGTCGTCGGGTCCGGCGTCACCGGCGCCGAGTTCGTGCACGCCTACACCGAGCTGGGCGTCCCGGTGACGGTGGTCGCCAGCCGGGACCGGGTGCTGCCCTACGAGGACGCCGACGCCGCCCTGGTCTTGGAGGAGGCCTTCTCCGAGCGCGGCGTTCAGTTGGTCAAGAACGCCCGCGCCCAGTCGGTCACCCGCACCGCCGACGGCGTGCTGGTCACCCTGGCCGACGGGCGCACCGTCGAGGGCAGCCACGCCCTGATGACCATCGGGTCGGTCCCCAACACCGGCGGCCTGGGCCTGGACCGGGTCGGGATCGAGCTGGGCCGCGGCGGCTACCTGACCGTGGACCGGGTGTCGCGGACCTCGGTGGCCGGCATCTACGCCGCCGGCGACTGCACCGGCCTGCTGCCGCTGGCGTCGGTCGCCGCCATGCAGGGCCGGATCGCGATGTATCACGCGCTGGGCGAGGGCGTCAGCCCGATCCGGCTGCGCACGGTGGCGGCGACGGTGTTCACCAGGCCCGAGATCGCGGCCGTCGGCGTGCCGCAAACGATGATCGACGACGGTTCGGTGTCGGCCCGCACGATCATGCTCCCGTTGCGCACCAACGCGCGGGCCAAGATGTCGGGGCTGCAGCAGGGCTTCGTGAAGATGTTCTGCCGCAAATCCACCGGCGTGGTGATCGGTGGCGTGGTGGTGGCCCCGATCGCCTCCGAACTGATCCTGCCGATCGCGGTGGCCGTCCAGAACCGGATCACCGTCACCGAGCTGGCGCAGACGCTCGCCGTTTACCCGTCGTTGTCCGGGTCGATCACCGAGGCCGCTCGTCGGCTGATGGCGCACGACGATCTGGACTAGCCTTGGTTCGACACCGTCCTACTGGCGAGTAACCGACAGGAGTTTCCGGTGAGGAGTGCTCGGCTGTGATCGATCCGATTCACGCGCCCAGCGAGCTCGGCTCGCCGGCGTCCGTGCTGGGACCGCAGCACCGCAAGGTGGCCTGGGAGCGGCTCGGCACCGAGCAGTTCGACGTCGTCGTCATCGGCGGCGGCGTCGTGGGCTCCGGCTGCGCGCTGGACGCCGCCACCCGCGGGCTCAAGGTGGCGCTGGTCGAGGCGCGCGATTTCGCGTCCGGCACCTCGAGCCGCTCGTCGAAGATGTTCCACGGCGGCTTGCGCTATCTCGAACAGCTCGAGTTCGGCCTGGTACGCGAGGCGCTCTACGAGCGGGAGCTGTCGCTGACCACGTTGGCGCCGCATCTGGTCAAGCCCATGCCGTTCCTGTTCCCGCTCACCAACCGCGTGTGGGAGCGGCCCTACGTGGCGGCGGGCATCTTCCTCTACGACCGGATGGGCGGCGCGAAATCCGTTCCGGCGCAAAAGCATCTGACCCGCGCCGGCGCATTACGCTTGAGTCCCGGCTTGAAGCGGACATCCCTGGTCGGGGGAATCCGCTACTACGACACCGTCGTCGACGACGCGCGGCACACCATGACCGTCGCGCGCACGGCCGCCCACTACGGCGCGGTGGTGCGCTCCTCCACCCAGGTGGTGGCGATGCTGCGCGAGGGCGACCGGGTGACCGGCGTGCGGGTCCGCGATTCCGAGGACGGGTCGACCACCGAAGTCCGCGGCCACGTCGTGGTCAATGCGACCGGGGTGTGGACCGACGAGATTCAGGCATTGTCCAAGCAGCGCGGGCGATTTCAGGTGCGCGCCTCCAAGGGCGTGCATGTGGTGGTGCCGCGCGACCGCATCGTCAGCGACGTCGCCATCATCCTGCGCACCGAGAAGTCGGTGATGTTCGTCATCCCCTGGGGCAGCCACTGGATCATCGGCACCACCGACACCGACTGGAACCTGGACCTGGCCCACCCCGCGGCGACCAAGGCCGACATCGACTACATCCTGCGGACCGTTAACACGGTGCTGGCCATCCCGCTGACCCATGCCGACATCGACGGCGTGTACGCCGGGCTGCGCCCGTTGCTGGCCGGGGAGAGCGAGGAGACCTCCAAGCTGTCCCGCGAGCACGCCGTGGCCGTGCCCGCGCCGGGCCTGGTGGCCATCGCCGGCGGCAAGTACACCACCTACCGCGTGATGGCGGCCGACGCGATCGACGCCGCGGCGCAGTTCGTCCCGGCCCGGGTGGCGCCCTCGATCACCGAGAAGGTCAGCCTGCTGGGCGCCGATGGTTACTTCGCGCTGGTCAATCAGGCCGAACACGTTGCGGCGCTGCAGGGTTTGCACCCGTACCGGGTCCGCCACCTGCTGGACCGCTACGGCTCGATGATCGGCGACGTGCTGGCGCTGGCGGCCGGAAACGCCGACCTGCTCAGCCCGATCAAGGAGGCGCCCGGCTACCTCAAGGTGGAGGCGCTCTACGCCGTCACCGCCGAGGGCGCACTGCATCTCGAGGACATCCTGGCCCGCCGGATGCGCATCTCCATCGAATACTCGCACCGCGGCGTCGACTGCGCGCGCGAGGTGGCCGACGTGGTCGCCCCGGTGCTCGGCTGGAGCGTGGCGGACGTGGAGCGCGAGGTGTCGAACTACTCCGCGCGGGTGGAGGCCGAGATCCTGTCGCAGGCCCAGCCCGACGACGTGTCGGCCGACGAGCTGCGCGCCAGCGCCCCGGAGGCCCGCGCGGAGATCCTCGAGCCGGTGCCTTTGAATTGAGGGCGTGGTGAGGCCCGCACCCCTTCCGGTGCGGGACGGGCTCGGCCCGGCGCGCGTGCGCCTGCGCGGGGGCCCGGTGATGGCCGAGCTGACCGACCGGTTCGGTGCGCCGGCGCGGTCGAAGGTGCTGGCCGGCGAGGTGGTCGACGCGGCCGGTGCGGTGGTCGACGAAGCCACGGTGTTGCCCGCCGGATCACACGTGTTTCTGTACCGGGAGCTGCCCGATGAGGTTCCGGTGCCGTTCGACATCCCGGTGCTGCATCGCGACGCGGACATCGTGGTGGTCGACAAGCCACACTTTCTGGCCACCATGCCCCGCGGACGGCACGTGGCCCAGACGGCGCTGGTGCGGCTGCGCCGGGACCTGGGTCTGCCGGAGCTGAGCCCGGCCCATCGGCTGGACCGGCTGACCGCCGGGGTGCTGCTGTTCACGGCGCGCCGCGAGGTGCGCGGCGCGTACCAGACGCTGTTCTCGCGTGGCCTGGTCCGCAAGACCTATCTGGCGCGCGCGGCCGTGGATCCCGCCGTGGTGTTGCCGCGCGTGGTGCGCAGCCGGATCATCAAGCGGCGCGGGGTTTTACAGGCCGTCAGCGAACCCGGCGCGGCCAACGCGGAGACCCTCGTCGAGCTCGTTTCCCCGGACGGTTTGTACCGGCTGACCCCGCGCACCGGGCGGACCCACCAGCTGCGCGTGCACATGGCCTCCCTCGGCCTGCCGATCGACGGGGATCCCCTGTATCCCAACATCATTGACGTGCCGCCTGGCGACTTCAGCACGCCGCTGCGGCTATTGGCGCAGCGCATCGAGTTCGACGATCCGATGACGGGCGAGCGACGCGTTTTCGTCAGCCGACGACCGGGCCCTTAGTTTCGCCGGTCTTCCGCCGAGTCAGCCCGGGAGGGCTCACCGCGACCAACCCGTTTCAGATCCTCCTGTGCGGCAATAGCTTCGACGGCTGTCAGCATTTGGGTTACCAGCGCGAGCAACCCCACGAGGGGGTCTCGCGCTTCATCGGCGATCAGTTTCATCAGTGCCTCACGCGCGACTGTCGACGATGGCAGGCCGCGGGCTTCCGCAATGCGTTCGATGGCCGCGTATTCGTCGGGATTGAGCCGCACTTGCAGCACCTTGTTTCGTGGGTTGCCGCGACTTACCTTGGTGTGCTCGCCGATTGGGTGCGGAGTTTGGTCGGCTTCACCGGCTTCGGCCTCGTCGCCGATGCGGGCAAGTCGGTCAGAGAGCCGCTCTGTCTTCTTGCTCACTATTGGCCTCCTGGGTAGTAGTAGCTGCGGTCACGGCTGTTGGCTTTCCACGCGTTAGCGCCGTAGACGATGCCGTCGTCTTCGACGGTGATGACCGCCAGGACGGCGCGGGCGCTGGTGGAGTAGCCGATGGTGCGAACTGACTCGCCGCTGGTGCTGTTGTAGTCGGGGTCGAACGTGACCGCATTGGGGTCGTCTAGTGCTTCGTCGGCTTGCTCTGCGGTCACGCTGTGTTTGGCGGCGATGTAGTCGCGTCGGTGGGTCCAATCCGCCACACCACTAGTGTATTACATACCGTAATACGGTGGAGCGGCGCCGTGTCTGGGCCGTTTACCCCGCCCGCCGAGCGCCTTCGGTCACAATCGTCGTCGTGATCCCAGATCCAATTGACGTAGGAGACGACATGGCTGACGCGGTCAACGCCGTCTTCGTCGCCGCCGATGTCTGGCTTCAACCGTTAGCCACCGTCATCGCGGGCGCCCTGGCCGTCATGGCGGCGGCCATCGCCTACCGCGCAGTCACGCGTCAGATCAAGGCGAACGCCGAGAACGTGCAGAAGCAGATCGACGCCACAGCGGCCGAACAGCAAAAGAACCGTGCGGCGGACTGGGCCAAGATGCGACGGCGAGAAGTGCTGGACCTGGTCCTAGAAGCGGGGAATATCGCTCGAAGACTAGAAAGCATCGGACACACATACGCAATGCGCGAGGGCGTCGATCCCGACGAGGAGGACCGCTTAAACGCGGCCTTTCGAGAGTTCCGGGAGCTGAACGTCCCGGACCGCCTACCGCTGGTCATGGAGAACTTGAAGATGCATGGGCTAACCGCCCCGGCGGAAGCCGTGTCTCGGCTCGAAATCGAAGTCGGAGCAGTCATGCAGGACCTCGATGATGGACCGACCATTCATGCCAGGCGGCAGGCAGTGGACGACGCCATCGAGAAGGTACTGGAAGACCCGCCATCCGTTTTTAGGGATTCGAAAGGTTCTTTCGGCTTTCGATAACATCGTTTGCTCAAGACCTTCTGGGGCTGGCGCGAAGAACAACTGCCCGACGGCAGTGTGATCTGGCGGCTACCCACCGGGCACAGCTACGTCACCACCCCGGGCAGCGCCCTGCTGTTCCCCAGCCTGTGCGCACCCACGGCGGCGCTGCCCGCCGCCGCAGCCGACCCAGCCGCGCAGGACTACTGCGCCGAACGCACCGTCATGATGCCCCGACGCCGCCGCACTCGCGCCCAAGACCGCGCCACCCGCATCGCCACCGAACGCACACACAACTGCCAAGCCCGCGCCGCCCGAAAAGCCGCCACCCCCAACTACTTCAGACCCGCCCCACCCATCGACCCCGATGACCCACCACCGTTTTGACGGCCGGGCCCGCGTGAGCCACGGGTGTGGAGTCGTTGCCGGCCTCAGCCGTCGATGTGCGTCGGCGGGTCGGCGAAGGTGAAATCCGAAGGGGGATGGTCGGGACCCATCGTGTCGCAGTGCCCGTCGGGCACCAGGTAGGAACTGGCGCCGTTGGGAATCAATCGGGCCACCGCGACGCACCGCTGCCACGTGCCGTCCGGCTGGACGGGTCCATCGCACTTGCTGAGGACGGGTCCGCCGTACTGGCAGCCGGCGCCGGCCGGCGGCGCGGCGGCGATCAGCCCCGCGGCCATCAGCAGGGCGGCCAATGCTCCGACGATGCCGAGCTTCATGCTTGCCTCCCGTCACCCCACGGCTGGGCGGTGCCGAGTGCTTGCGGTGGCAGTGCCGTCGACAACCCAGCCAGCAACCAGTGACGCTACCGCTTTCCTGCCGGCTTTTGGATCGGTAGCGATGGCCGGGAGGTCATCGCCGGCTGACGTGGGGACAGCACAAGATCACCCCGGGCGGCACGACCCTCACCCTGACGTCGCTGCCGGGAAGGCACGCGCCGGGGCGCCGGCTCTACATCTCCGGCGACACCCTGCTCGTCGAGGAACTCAACGAGATCCCGCCGCGGTTCGACCCCATCGACGTCGGCGTGCCGCACCTGGGCGGGACCCGGCCGCCGGCCGGCCCGCGGCACCGCGGTGACCGTCTGAAAGAGCCGTCGCGGGGGCTGATCGGCTGCCTGGAACGGGCCCACCCGGTTAATGCTTTGGTTACCCTAACGGCAGGGGTATATCGTTCGTCCCGTCCGGGACTCGACGCGGAAGGATCTGGGGGCCACCCTGGGGGGTGAACGCCTATTATTTCCGGGCAGTTTGCAACCTGGTAAGCATAATTTTCCGGCCGCGTACTCGACGTAGACAATGTGAGATGTGATGGACTTATTCGCGCCGCCTGAGGTCACCTCGACGCTCATCCACTCCGGGCCGGGAGCGGGTTCGCTGATCGAGGCCGCCGGCGCGTGGCAGAACTTGGCCGTCGAGCTGGAGAACTCGGTTGCCGTGTATGCGTCCGCTCTTTCGTCGTTGATCGAGTCGTGGAACGGCCCCTCCTCGATGGCGATGCTCCAGGCCGTCCAGCCCTACCTCATCTGGCTGCGCGAGACCGCCCAGCAGGCCCAGCAAACGGCCGCCTCGGCGGAATCCGCCGCGGTGGCCTTCACCGCCGTCCGCGCGGCGGTAGTCCATCCGGCGGTGGTGGCCGCCAACCGGACGCGGCTCGCGCAGCTGCTGGCCACCAACCGCTTCGGGCAGAACACCGCGGCGATCGCCGCGACCCAAGACGAATACCAGACCATGTGGGCGAACAACTCGGCGGCCATGACCCGGTACCAGGCCACCTCCTCACAGGCGACGGGCCAGCTGTCTCAATTCAATTCGCCGCTGACCATCAGCAGCCCGACGGCCGCGGTCAACCAAAATGCCGCAGTGTCCAATTCGTTGCTGACCACGGCGGGCACCACCGGGAACGCCATCGACCAGCTCGGCGTCACCCCGTTCGACCCGAACGCGGGTTGGTTCAGCTATGTCAGCACCTGGGGCAACCAGTTCATCTCGTCCGGCTTTCCCGTCAACCTGCTCAGCTACCTGGCGCAGAACACGTCCGCCCAGGCTCTGCAGGGCGTGGGCAGCGACATCGGCCTCGGGCTCTCGGAGGGCGAGGGGGCGCTGGCGGCGTCGATGACCCGGCTGGCCGGCGCGATCTCGGCCGCTCCGGGCGGCGCACCCGCGGCCGCGATGGGGGTCGGGGTTTCGCTGGGCAAGCTGACCGCGCCGCCCGCGGTGGTGGGGCTGCTCCCGGCGACGCAGACGCCGGTGCAGCTGGCCTCGTCGGTGTCGCCCCTGCCGGCCGACGCCGGGCTGACCGGAATGCCGCTGATGCCGATGATGGCGCCGGCTACGAACTCGGCGGGCAGCGGCTGGCGCAAGCGTAAACAGCAGAAGTTCGAGGATCAGGAATACGGGGCGGAACTCCCGAAGAAGGTGATTCACCGACCCCCCAGTGGCGGATGAGGGGCGACGATGGTTCCTCACCACTCCGGAAGCCGCATTTCGCCGCCGGATAGGTCAATGGCGGCGCGAGCCCTGTATCGCGCTCGCGCGACACCACCCGCGCGCCCTGTCGGGTCGGGTGACCCGTGATCGATTTCGGGCTGCTGCCGCCCGAGATCACCTCGGCGCTGATCCACGCCGGACCCGGCGCCTGGTCGATGATCGACGCCGCCGGCGCGTGGCAAGAGCTCGGCGCCGCGCTGGAGGCGGCCGCCAGCAGCTATGCCTCGGAGTTGGCGTCGACGACGGCGACCTGGCGCGGCCCGTCCGCGCTGGCCATGGCCCAGGCGTTCGAGCCCTACCTCGCCTGGCTGCGCGCCACCGCGGTGCAATGCCAGGAAATCGCCACATCGGTCGAGATCGTCACCGCCGCATTCGAATTGACGCATTGGACGGTGGTGCATCCCTCCGTCGTGGCGGCCAACCGGGCGCGGTTGGCGCTGCTGCTGGCCACCAACTTCTTCGGCGTCAACGCTCCGGCGATCGCGGAGACCGAGGCGGAGTACAACGCGATGTGGGTGAACAACTCCACCGCGATGTACCGGTACGGCGCGACGTCGCTGAACGCCGTCAAGCTGTCCCAGCTCTCGTCACCGCCGCAGGTGGCCAACCCCTCGGCGGTGTCCGTGCAGGCCCCGATCGCACCCACCGCGAACGCGCTGACCAGCTCGTCGACCACCGGCACCGGGTCGGTGCTCGACGCGCTCGGCGTCACCCCGTTCGACCCCAACAAGGGCTGGTTCGGGTATTTCAGCACGTGGGGCAACCAGACCATCGCGGGAGGTCTCCCCGTCAACCTGCTCAGCTACATCGCGCAGGTCACGGCCGCCCAGGCGCTTCAGGGGGTCAGCACCGACATCGGGCAGGGCCTGGCGGAGGGCTCGGCCGCGTTGGCCTCCGCGGAGGCCAGATTCGTGAGCGCCCTCGGCTCCGCCAATTCGTTGCTGGCCCCGCGCGGCGCGCTGGGGGTCTCCGTCTTGGTCGGCAAGCTGAGCATGCCGCCCGCGACGGTGGGCATGCTGCCCGGTGTCCAGCCGCCGGTGCAGCTGGTCTCGGCGGTGTCCCCGCTTCCGCCGGGCGCAGCGCAGCCGCCCGCGATCCCGGTGGCCCCGATGCGGCCGCCGCTGGGTGCCAAAGGTGGCCGCGGCGAAGGCCGGGATTACGACGACATCGAGATCGGCGCGGAGCTTCCCGGCACGGTCATGAAGCGACCGCCGTCAGCGGGATAGCTTGTGCCCCAAGGCCTGACGGCTCTCCGGCCGTGCCGGAGCGGGCTCTTCCTCGGCCAGGGCGAAGTAGCTCTCCTCCTCCTGCAGGAAATGCAGGCGCAGCAGGGCGTGCAGCCCGTATAGGCACGCGAGCAGGTCGTCGACCTGGTCGGGGCCGATCCCTCCGCCGCTTTGGGCCAACGCCAGGTGCGCGCCGATCCGGTCGGAGAGTCGCTGGATCTCGGCATGGGTCCGGCTCATCGGCGCGGTCGCTTCGCTGGTGCCCAGCGGGTGCGCCAGCGCCGGATAGAGCTCCGACTCTTCGGCGCGTTCGTGCGGGATGATCCGCTCGGTGAGCACGGTGTGGGCGTGGCGGACCGCTTCCATCGCCGGCTGATCGGCCCCGTCGGCCAGCCGGTCGGCGGCGCCGCGCAACAGATCCACGGCGTCGCGCAGCTCGTCGTGTTCGGCGTCGAAGCGCCGCAGCAGCTGCTCGGTGGTCGCGGGCAGATCGACCTCGAGGTCGGGATTGCCGCGCAGGGCGCGCAGCGCGTTGAGGATCACGGCGACGTCGATGCCCTCCTGCACCAGCGCACCGACGGCCGGTGGCAGCCACCCCACGGCGGCGACGGCCATCGCGGCCAGCGACAGGGTCATGCCGACGACCGCGCTCTGCACGGCGATGCGCCGTGACCACCGGGCGATGTCCATCGCATCGGCGAGCCGCTCCAGTCGGTCGGTGGTCAACACGATGGCGGCCGCCTCCGAGGATGCGGTGGCGCCGCGCGCGCCCATCGCCACGCCGACGCTGGCCGCCGCCAGCGCGGGGGCGTCGTTGACCCCGTCGCCCACCATCACGGTCACCGCGCGGTCTTTCTCGGCGCGGACGGCGGCCACCTTGTCGGCCGGGCTTTGTTCGGCGTACACGTCGTCCAATCCCAGGACGGCCGCGACCTCGCGGGCCGGCTCGGTGCGGTCCCCGGTGAGCATGACCAATCGGTTCAGCCCCGCCTCGCGTAACCGGCGCAGGGTGCGCGGGGCGTGGCGACGCAGCGGGTCGCGCAGCAGCACCGCGCCCGTCGGCCGCCCGTCGACGCAGACCCAGGCGACGGCGGCGCCGTCGAGCAGGGCGCGATTGACCACCGTCCTGGCCCATTCGGTGTTCGCAATGTCGTGCGCGAGTTTGCCGACGTGCACCCGGTGACCGTCCAGGGTGGCGGTGACGCCGCGACCGGGTTCCTCGACCACCCCGGTGGGAAGCGACAGCTGCAGATCGCGGTCCCGCGCGGCGGTGACGATCGCCTCGGCCAGCACATGCGGGGACATCTGGTCCACCGAGGCCGCCATCCGCAGGATCGCGATCGCGTCGCGCCCGGGGGCGGCGGCGACGTCGATGACCACCGGGCGCCCCATGGTCAGGGTGCCGGTCTTGTCCATCACCAAAGTGGTTGCGTGGCCGAGGTTTTCCAGAGCGCCGCCGCCGCGGATCACCACCCCGCGCCGCGACGCCCGCGACAGCCCCGACACGATGGCGACCGGTGCGGCCAGCAACAGCGGGCACGGCGTCGCCACCACCAGCACGGCCACCGCCCGCACCGGTGAGCCGGTGGCCAGCCATGCCGCACCGGCCACCAGGAGCGTCAACGGCAGGAACCACGCCGCATACCGGTCGGCCAGCCGCACCACCGGCGCGTTCTCCGCCCCGGCTTCCGCGGCCAGGCGCACGATCTGGGCGTACGTGCTGTCGGCCGCGGTGGCCGCGGCCTGCATCTCGAACGCGCTGCCCGCGTTGACCACCCCGCTGCGCACGGATTCGCCGGCGCTGCGCTCCACCTGCAGCGGTTCGCCGGTCAGGACCGACTCGTCCAGGACCGCGACCGGACTGGAAATGCGCCCGTCGACGGGCACCACCTCGCCCGGGCCGACCACCAGCAGATCGTGGATCGCCACGTCCTCCAGCGCGATGACCTCCACCGCCGAGTCGACGCGGCGACGGGCGAACCGGGGCGCATGTTCCAGCAGCGCCCGCAGGTCGTGGGACGCGCGGCGTTCGGCCGCGGACTCCAGGGCACGCCCGCCGGCCAGCATCACCGCGATCAACGCCCCGGCGAGATATTCGCCCACCAGCAGGGTGCCGACCAGCGACAGCACCGCGATCAGATCGACCCCGAACCGGCCCCGGCGCAGCGCGGCGAGCACCCACGCCACCGCGGGGATGACTGCCACCACCGTGCCCGCGATCCAGCAGCCGTCGGCCAGCCGGCGCGCACCAGCCAGCCAGGCGGTCCCGCCGGCCGCCAGTGCCAGGGCGGTCACCGCGGCCAGGGTCGGCTCAACCCATTGGACGGGCCGTATCCGCCGCTCGCGCGCCCCCGCATCCATGCCTGTCAGCCTTCCCCGACATCGGGGCGATGGCTAGGGCCGGATGGACGCGGATTGGGGACTCAGGTCACTAGCAGGGGGCGGCTCGCCCCGGTCAACATGATGACGTGACTGAGAGTCTCTCCGCCGGTTCCCTGCCCATCCACACCATCACCGGCGACCCGGTCGCCCGGGTTCCCGCCGACGCCACGATCGCCGACGTGGCCAGGGCCATGGTGACCTGCGACGTGGGAGCGATCGCGGTCGGAGACGACCCGCGACCGGCCGCGCTGGTGAGCGAGCGCGACATCGTGCGGGCCGTGGCGGCCGGGCGCAACCCCGCGACCGCCCCGGTCTCCGAGGTGGCCAGCACCAAATTGGTGTGGTGCGACGCCGAAGCCTCGGTGGACCAGGTCGCCGCCCGGATGATGGACCGCTACATCCGGCACGTGCTGGTCGAGCGCGACGGCGCGCTCGTCGGCATCGTCTCGGCCCGCGACCTGCTGGGCGTCTACGCGGACTTCGATTCTTGAGACGGCGAGCGGTTGCCGCGCTGGTCGGCGGCGGCCTGGCCGGCCTGACGGGGTGGGACCTGCTGCAGCGCCGCCACGCCATCCTGCGCAACTACCCGATCGTCGGACACCTGCGGTTCCTGCTGGAAGCGGTGGGCCCCGAGCTGCGCCAGTACATCGTCACCGACAACGACGCCGAGCGCCCGTTCAGCCGCGACCAGCGCCGCTGGGTGTACACCTCGTCGAAGCTGGCCAACCGGTACTTCGGCTTCGGCACCGACAACGACCTGGAGCGGGTGCACAACTACCCCATCGTCAAGCACGCCGCGTTCCCCGTCGCGGCGCCCACCGGCGAGGCCGAGCATCCGGACCCGGCGGTGCCGTTGCCGGCGGCCAAGGTGCTCGGCGCCGCGCGGGGCCGCGCCAAGGCCTTCCGCCCGTCGTCGCTGGTCAACATCTCCGGGATGAGCTTCGGCGCCCTCGGCGGCGCGGCCGTAACCGCCCTGAACAAGGGCGCGGCGCTGGCCGGCGCGCTGCACACCACCGGCGAGGGCGGGGTGTCGCCGTATCACCTGAACGGCGGCGACCTGGTCTGGCAGATCGGCACCGGCTACTTCGGCTGCCGCGACGACGACGGCCGGTTCAGCCTGCCCCGGCTGGCGGACCGGGTGGCGGCCACGCCGTCTATCCGCGCCGTCGAGATCAAGCTCAGCCAGGGCGCCAAGCCCGGCCTGGGCGGGGTGCTGCCGGGCGTCAAGGTCACCCCCGAGATCGCCGCGATCCGCGGCGTACCGGCCGGGGTGGACTGCCGGAGCCCCGCGGGACACTCCGCGTTCGGCGATGTCGACGGGCTGCTGGAACTCGTGGAGACCATCGCCGCCGAGACGGGCTTGCCGGTCGGCATCAAGTCGGCGGTGGGGGAGGGGCGGTTCTGGCTCGACCTCGCCGCGCGGATGGCCGCCACCGGCACGGGCGTCGACTTCGTGACCGTCGACGGCGGGGAGGGCGGCACCGGCGCGGCCCCGCTCGTCTTCAGCGACCACGTCGCCCTGCCCTTCAAGTGGGCCTTCCCCCGGGTCTACCGGGCCTTCGCCGAACGGGGATTGCACCACGACGTGGTCTTCGTCGGCTCGGGCAAGCTGGGCATCCCGGAGAACGCGCTGCTGGCCCTGGCCGCCGGCTGCGACATGGTCAACGTCGGCCGGACCGCCATGTTCTCCATCGGCTGCATCCAGGCGCAGCGGTGCCACACCGGCCGCTGCCCGTCGGGCGTGGCCACCCAGTCGCCCTGGCTGCAGCGCGGCCTCGACCCGGGCCTGAAGGCGGTGCGCTGCGCCAACTACCTGGCCACCTTGCGGTTCGAACTGCTGCAGTTGGCCCGCACCTGCGGCTACGTCCATCCGGCGCTGGTGCCGCTGGACGCCATCGAACTTCTCGACATCGACATGAAGACGGTGCCGGTCGACGAGTTGCTGGGCTACCGACCCGGCTGGGGCCTGCCCGGCCCGGCCGACAGCGAGGCGATCACGGCCGCGATGTCCACCGGCGCAGGATGAGTTTGCGGATCTCGCTGACCCACAGGACCGTGCTGGCCACGGCGATGCAGACCAGCCACTGGCTCAGCGACAGGGGTTTGGTGGTGAAGGCCGTGTTGAGCACGGGCAGCTGAACGACGGCGACCTGCAGCAGCGCCGACAGCCCGATCGCCGCCCACAACCACCGGTTGGCGAAGAAGCGGTGGAACGCGGACCGGGTCTCCGAGCGGGCGTTGATGGCGTTGATCAGCTGCGCGATCACCAGCACGGTGAAGCCCGCCGTGCGCGCGGTGTCCAGCGACGACGGCAGCGGGCCGCCGGGCGCGTAGAGGCGGATCGTGACGAGCGTGGCGGCCGCCACCGCCGCGCCGATCACGATGATGTTGTTCCACATCCGCGCGTCGATCACCCGGTCCGAGAGAGCGCGCGGCGGGCGGCTCATCACCTCTTCGGTCTGGGGGTCGACGCCCAGCGCCAGCGCCGGCGCGCCGTCGGTCAGCAGGTTGATCCACAGGATCTGCGTGGCCAGCAGCGGCAGCGCGACGGTGTCGCCCTGGGCGAGGCCGACCGCCCCGGCCAGCACCACCCCGAAGAAGACCGTGAAGATTTCGCCCATGTTCGACGACAGCAGGTAGCGCAGCGACTTCTTGATGTTCGAGAAGATGCCGCGGCCCTCGCGGATCGCCTGGACGATGGTCGCGAAGTTGTCGTCGGCGAGGATCATGTTCGCCGCTTCCCTGGCGACGTCGGTGCCCGTGCGGCCCATGGCGATGCCGATGTCGGCCGATTTCAGCGCCGGCGCGTCGTTGATGCCCTCGCCGGTCACGGCCACGATTTCATGGTCGGCGTGCAGCGCGTCGATGATGCGCTGTTTGTCCGCCGGACCGACCTGGGTGTATTGCGAGTGCAGGCGCACCGTCTCCCGCAGCTGCTCGTCGTCCAGGGTGGCCAGTTGGGCGCCGGACACGGCGGACTCGCTGTCTTCGATGCCCAGCTTCCGCGCGATGCGCGCGGCCGCCCGCGGATGGTCGCCGGTGATCATCACGACCCGGACGCCCGCGCGGCGGGCCTCGGCGATGGCCGCCGCCACCTCAGGGCGGGGCGGGTCGGTGATCCCCACCATGCCCAGGTAAACCAGGTGCCCGTCGGACCGGTAGGCGACCGCCACGGGGTGCAGGGCGTCGAGCGCCAGCCGCTCGGCTTCGTTTCGGATCGCGGCCCGCGCCGCGTCGTCGAGCGGCGCCAGCCGATCGCCGGCCCGCAGGTACGCGCAGCGGCCGAGCACCTCGTCGGGGTCGCCCGTCGTCACGCCGGCCAGGGCTTGGCGCACCCCGTCGCCGAGCTTTCGGCGGGCCACCAGGAACGCGGCCTGCACGGGATCGCCCCCGACGCTCCACCGACCGTCGCGCTCCTCGAGGGCGGCATCGCCGCCGGCGGCGGCGCCCGCGTCGAGCACCAGCGCCGCCTGCCGCCACATGGGGTCGCCCTCGTCCAGCGCCGCCCCGCCGCGCTCGAGTCGGCCCTCGGGCCGGTACCCGGCGCCGGTGACCTTCACCTCGCCCAGCGGGGTGACGACCCGCACGATCGTCAACTCCCCGGTGGTGAGCGTCCCCGTCTTGCCCGAGCACACCACCGACGCCGACCCCAGGGTCTCGGCCGACGACAGCTCCTTGACGACGGCGTTCTGGCCGGCCATCCGCCGCATGCCCAGGGCGAGCACCACCGACATGATGGCGGGCAGGCCTTCGGGTACCGCCGCCACGGCCAGCGAGACACCCAGCAGCGCCGCCGTCACCGCGTCGTGCGCGTCGTGGATGCCGAACACCACGACGATGGTCGCGATCACCACCGCCGCGATCACCAGCACGGCGATCCCCAGCAGCCGGCTGGCCCGGGCCACCTCTCGCTGCAACGGTGTCGGTTCGTGGTCGACCGTGCGGACCAGGCCGGCGATCTGACCGGTCTGGGTGGCCATCCCGGTCGCGGTGACCACCGCCCGCCCGGCGCCCCGGGTCACCGCGGTGCCCTTGAACACCATGTCCGCCCGGTCCCCGAGCGCCGCCGGTTCGGGCAGCGTCCGGGCATCTTTGAGCACCGGTTCGCTCAGGCCGGTCAGCGCTGCCTCGGACACCTCCAGCCCCGCCGACGAGAGCAGCCTGGCATCGGCCGCGACCGCGTCGCCCTCGGCCAGCAGCAGCACGTCGCCGGGCACCACTTCGCTCGCCGGAACGGTGTCCCGCGCCCCGCCGCGGATGACGGTCGCCGAGGTCGCGGCCATCCGCGCCAACGCGCTGACCGCGCGCTCGGCGCGGGCTTCCTGTGCGTACCCCAGCAGCGCATTGAGGACGAGGATGACCGCGATCACCACCGCGTCGACGGGCCAGCCGCCGGCCCCCTCGACCGCCCAGACCGCGAGCGAGGCGACCAGCGCGGCCAGCAGCAGGTAGATCAGCGGGCTGCGGAACTGCACCAGCAGTCTCCGGTAGGCCGGCGGCGGGGGGACGCTCTCGATGTCGTTGGCGCCCACGATGACGAGCCGCCGGGCGGCTTCCGTCGCGGTCAATCCCGCTTGGGGGTCGGTGCACAGCTTTTCGACGACGGCTGCGGCGTCGAGGAGCGCGGGGTCGGGGTCGAGCAGTGCGGCGTCCACCGAGCGCGCTCAGCCGTTCAGCCGTGGTTCGCCGGGAGCGGCGAGGCGGCTTCCCTGCGGGATTCGATCATGCGGTTGCGGACGATGTGTTCGACGAGGACCGGCACGAAGGTCTGGACCGGCGCGTCGACGAACTGCTCGGCGGCCTCCTCGGACCAGCGCTTGATCTGGGCGGTCCGTTCCTCGTCGTCGAGCCCCTCGTGGAGGGCCAGCTTCTCGGCGACGTCGGCCACCGACCGCGCCACCGTCGAGCGGGGCTGCTGCGGCGCCGTGTCTTCGGCGGGCGCCCGCACCTGCTCCAGCGCCTGCCGGGCGACCTCTTCGCCGGCGTCCGGGCGGATGACGTGCAGCGTGAGGTGGTGGCCGTCCGCACCGATCAGGATGACGGTGGACGGCTCGTCGCTGGTAAAACCCAGCAGCTCGACCGTGTGGCCGCCGATCTCCAGCAGCGGCGGCGTCTCTTCCCAGCCATTGCGGCGGTAGCCCACCATCACGACCGGCCCGAGCCGCTCGGCCACCGACGTCAGCAGGGCCGGCAACTCGTCGACCAGGTTCGTCGTCCGCGGCCACCAGGCGCCGTCGACGTGCTCCGCCACGGACCGATAGGGCTTGAGCTGTAAGCGATTTTCCATGTGCACGCTCTCAATCGTGGTCGGCGTGGTCGGGACCCGACAGGGTCTGTCGCACCGAGGGGCCGGGACTTTGTGCCCTTTCTGGACCGCTCCCCGGCTCGATGCCGAGCCAGCGCCTCTGCACGCTGTGTGACGCGCGCAGCAGCAGGTCGGGCGCGACGGCGGACAGGGAGCTGGCCGCCCCCGCGGCGAGCAGGCCCTGGCCCCACGCCAACGGGTCCAGCGGCGTGCATCCGAACAGCTGGCTGAGCCCCGGGGTGCTGATCACCACCGCGAGCGCGCCCATCGAGCCGACCGATGTCAGCACGACCAGCGGCGCGCGCGAGTCGACCAGGGTCTGGGTGAGTTGGGCGCCCACCAGCGCGACCAGGGCGACCGTCGCCGCGCGGCGCGGCGGGCCGGTCACGCTGGCCATCGCCCACCCGGCCGTGGCGCCGATCGTGGTCGCGGCGCCGCGGATGCCGATCGCCCGCCACATCGCCGCCTCTCCGCGGTCGACGTCGTCGGTGCCGGTCTGGCGGCTGACGGCGAGCGCGGCGGCGGGCAGCGCGTCGGTCAGCATGTTGACCAACAACATCTGGCGGGCGTTGAGCACCGAACGCCCGGTCAGGATCGTGGTGATCAGGGCGAAGCACACCTCCCCGAGGTTGCCGCCCAGCAGCATCGACACCGCCGACTGCACGCGCCGCCACAGCTGCTCGCCCTCGTCGAGGGCGTCCAGCAGCGCCTCGATCCGTTCGTCGAGCAGCACCACGTCGGCGGCCGTGCGGGCCGCGTCGCTGCCCCGGGCCGCCACGCCGATGCCCACGCTGGCCGCCCGGATCGCGGCGGCGTCGTTGACGCCGTCGCCGACCATGGCGGTCACCAGCCCGGCCCGCTCGAGCGTTTGCACCACGTCGATCTTGTGTTCGGGCGTCATCCGCGCGAAGACCACCCGCGACGCCGCCGCGGCGGCCCGCTCGTCGGCGGACAGCGCCTCCCACTCGCTGCCGGTCATCACCTGGTCGGCGGTGACGTCGAGGCCCATCTCCTGGGCGATGACGGCCGCGGTCGCCGGGTGGTCACCGGTGATCAACCGGACGCCGATGCCGCGCTCGCCGAGTTCCTTCAGCAGCCCGGGGGCCTCGGCCCGCGGGGTGTCGGCGAGCCCGAGCAGCCCGATCGGGGTGAGCCCGGAGGTGCACAGGGCTTCCAGCCGGTCGGGGTCGGCCGCCGCGGCCGCCGCCTCGTCTGCGCTCAGTTCGCGCTCGGCCACCGCCAGCACCCGCAACCCCTTGGCCGCCATCTCATCGACCTGCTGAGTCAACGGGTGGTCGTCGTGCAGCAGCGCCGACGCGAGCACCTCGGGTGAACCCTTGATGGTCAGCCGGGTCCCGACCAGTGCGGCCGCGAACGGGCGGCCGGACTGGAACGGCAGGAACGCGTCGCGGGTCAGCCGCTGCGGCTCGGAGCCGTCACCGCGAAGCGCCGGATCGTCGGCGGCCCGGTGTATCGCATCGTCGGTGGCGTGGTCGACGCGGTGGGTGTGCCTGGCGTAACTGGTGCCCAACGCCGCATCGAGCACCGCGGCCGGGGTATGGCCCGGCATCGGGCGCACCGCCTTGACCTTCAGCCGGTTTTCGCTCAGCGTCCCGGTCTTGTCGAAGCACACCACGTCCAGCCGGGCCAGCGCCTCCACCGAGTGCGGGTTGCGGATCAGCACCGATTCGCCGGTGAGCCGGCGCGCGGCGGCCAGCTGGGCCAGCGTCGCCACCAGCGGCAGGCCCTCGGGGATCGCGGCGACGACGAGGGTGACCGCGCTGGACACCGCCTCGCGCAACCCGGTGCCCCGCGCCACGCTGAGCAGTCCCACCAGGGCGCCGCTGGCCACGCTGAACGGCAAGGCCCGGCGGGTGATATGCCGCAACTGCCGCTGCAGGCCGATCTCCTGCAGCTTCCTGGGAGCCATCGCCAGCGCCCGGCGCATCTCCGACCGCGAACCCACGGCGGTCACCACGGCCACCGCCGTGCCCGCGACCACCGTCGTACCGGCGTAGAGCATGCAGGTCCGTTCGGCCAGCGGGGCTCCCGGCGTGGGTTCGGTCTGCTTGGCCACCGGCAGGGATTCGCCGGTCAGCGTCGACTCATCGACCTCGACGTTCGAGGCGTGCAGCAACCGGGCGTCCGCGGGCACCACCTCGTCGGCGTGAACTTCGATGATGTCGCCCGGGCGCAGCCGCTTGGTCGGCACCTTCTCGCGGCGCTGCGCGTCCAGCGGGCCCACCCGCCGGCGCGCCGGCGGATCCTGGACGGCCAGCAGGCGATCCAGGGTGCGTTCGGCGTGCAGCTGCTGCTCGGCCGACAAGGCGGCGTTGACCAGCAGCACGCTGCCGACCAGCACCGCATCCAGTGCGGAGCCGAGCAGCGCGCTGGCCGCCGCACCGGTGGCCAGCAGAGGGGTGATCGGGTCGGCCAGGTCGCCGCGCATCTCGTCGGCGAAGTCGCGGACGTTCCCCCACGACGCCGCGCCCGCGTCGTGCAGCGCGCGAAGCGGCGGCACCTGCTGCCACCACGCGGCGGCCGCCTCCTTGGGGGCATCCCCGGTGGGGCGGGGCAGCAGCCGCTGCACCTCGGCGACCGGCAACGCGTGCCAGTCGTGGCTGGTCTCGGGCTCCGGCAGCGGATCACGGAGCGTCTTGACGGCCGCCCGGTACCCGAACCACAGGCTGGCCACCATGCCGACGTTGACCGAGGCCGAACTGCGGCCGGGCACACCGGGAATCAGCATCAGCGCGCCGATCGCCGACGCGGAGGCCGACAGCCGGACGGCACCGGCGGTGGCCGCGCGCGCGGCGGGCAGCGCGTGCAACAGGCGCCATGCCCCGGTCAGGTCGTTCGCGATCACGTCGGCGGCCCACGGCGGGGACTGCCCGGGCCGCAGCAGGCCGATCGTCACGTCGGACCGGTGCGCGGCCCGCATGTCCGACGTGGTCAGCAGCGCCACGGTGTTCCCCGCGGCCTTCAGCTCCGCCACGGCCGCCGCCACCGCGTGGTCGACCGACCCGTCCGCCGGATAGAGCTGGTCGAAACCCTGTGCCAGCGAACGTAATCCGTCGTCGTCGAGGGAGTAGACGCGCGGTTGCGACCGCCGCGCCTCGGTGAGCACCGCCGCGGCGAGCGGGTCGCGGACCGGGCTGATGAGCGCCTCGCCGACGCTGCCGGCGCCGGGGATGTCGGCCAGCGGGTGCCATCCCGGCTGCAGGCCGTCGGTGTCGAGCGCGGCCCGAACCGCCTCCCAGGCGTGGGCGCGGGCGGAATTCTCCACCCCGAGCACCCGGCTGACCGTCAGTTGGTCGGTGTAGAGCGCCCGTGGGTCGATCATGATCGCGTCGATCCGGTCGAGGGCCCGCAACACCCGGGGGCGCAGCACCAGCGCGTCGTGGCGGCTGGAAAGGCCGCGGTTCATCGTGCAGCCGAACGCTTCCCGGACGGTCCGCAACGGTTTGGGGACGGCGGCCAGCGCGGCGGCGCCGGCCGCGTCGGGGTTGCGGGTGAGCAGGCCGACCGCGGCGGCGGCGCCGACGCCGGCCAGGCCGGCGCGGTTGGCGTAGCGCTCCGCGGGCCCGTCCGGCGGGGCCGGGTTGCCGACGGGGGCCGAGCCGGCGTCGTCGCGCACCGGCCGGTCGGCCAACACGGGCTCGTGCCGCATCCACGCCAGCCTGCCGTTCCACGCCTCGGCCGCCAGCATGGTGCGGGTGGCGGCCTCGGCGGCCGCCGCCGTCGGCGATAGCGTCAGGGCGGCAGAGGTGGCGTTGACGATGCCGAACAACACATCGGTGCCCTCGGGCCCGAGGCGCCGCTCCAATTCGCGGCGCACCCGCGGCAGATGGTCGGCCACGGTCGGCGGCACGGCCACCAGGTCGGGGAGCCGGGGCAGCCGCAGCAGGCTGCCGGTCAACGAAAGGCCGAAGCCCACAGAGGCGGCGGTGGCCGCCACCATCCGGCCCATCAGCACCGCGTCGTCGCCCGGCAGGCTGGCGGGCAGGGCGCGGCCCGCGCGCCTTCCGCCGCGCCGTTCCGCGTCGGCGACGCTCCGGCACAGCGCGGCCGGCGACGGCCCGTCGTCGGCCACGGTCACCACCACCCGCGCCAGCGTGCGGTTGAGGTAGGCCTGGCGCACCCCGGGCAGCGCCCGGACGGCCGCCAACACGTCGGTGGCGATCGCCGGGCCATGTGCGCCGTCCAGGCCGCGCACCTCGATCCAGCGCCTCGGCCCGTTGCCGCTGACGCGCCGGGCCGGCGGGCCACCCACCGCCTCGATCACCGCGCCCGCCGCGGCACGGGTCAGTGCGGGAACATCCGGGGTGGCCTGCACCAGGGACCGGCCCACGCTCACCGCGACATGCCCGCCCAACAGGGCGGTGCCGGCCGCGAGTTCGGTGCCCACCGCCGCGAGGCGCAACGGTGCCGTCAGCAAGTCCAGTCCGGGCAGGCCGCGTCGTGTGCTCACCGTGTTCTCCGGGCTCGGGCCGAGTGTCTAAATGTCCCCGGTTCCGCAAGGGTTACAGCGGCAGCTTAACGGGCGGTAACGCGCGCGGGAAAAGTCATTCAGGCTCTTATCGGGGTGGCTTTGGTCACTTGTGGAAAGCCCCCGCATTCGCCACCGTTGCGCTATGCGAAGCGCTTACCACCGCCAGCTGGCGGAGCTGACCGTCCAGCTCGGCGAGATGTGCGGCCTGGCCAACGACGCGATGAGGCGCGCCACCGACGCCCTGTTGCAGGCCGACCTAGACGCCGCCGAGCAGGTGATCCGTGGGCACGACCGGATGGTGGCGATGCGGGCGCACACCGAACGGGAGGCGTTCGCCCTGCTCGCGCTGCAACAACCGGTCGCCGGTGAGTTGCGGGCGATTTTCAGCGCCATCCAGATCATCGCCGACATCGAACGCATGGGCGCGCTGGCGGTGCACATCGCCAAGATCGCCCGGCGCGAGCACCCGAACCGGATACTTCCCGACGACCTCCGCGCGTGCTTCGCCGACATGGCCAGGGTGGCAATCACGTTGGGCGACAGCGCAAAACAGGTGCTGATCTCCCGCGACCCCGAGCAGGCCGCCCGGCTTCGCGAGCAGGACGACGCGATGGACGAGCTGTACCGGAACCTGTTCAGCGCGCTGCTGGACGAGGACTGGCGCGACAACATTCCCATCGCCGTGGACTGCGCGTTGCTGGGCCGCTTCTACGAGCGCTTCGCCGACCATGCCGTGGAGGTCGGCCGCCGCGTCGTCTTCATTGTCAGCGGCGATCTGCCCACGCCGGACGAGATCTCGACCTACTGAGCGGCGCCGGTGGGGCCGGGCTGGGAAGATGACGTCGTGCAGGGCACATCGGACATCCAGGGCCGCGTCTGGCGCCACGGTAAGCCGCAGGAAGACTTCGCGTTCGACCGCATCTCGACATACCTGTGCGAGCCCGACACCCTGGTCTGGGTGGACCTGTGCGCCCCGGACCACGACGCGTTGTGCGGCCTGGCGGCCGAACTCGGGCTCAACACGTGGGCGGTGGAGGACGCCGTGGGGGCGGCCGAACGGGTGAAGGCCACCGCGTACGAGACGCACACCTTCTTCACCGTCTACGCCGTTCAGGTCGCGGCGGAGGCGACCGACGAGCCGCGGCGCATGCTGTCCATGCACCGGATCTCGGCGTTCGTGCTGCCCCGCGGACTGATCACGGTGCGCCTGACACCGGACTTCGACGTTACCCGGTTCACCCGGCGCTGGGACGAGATCGGCGCCCAGCAGTACGGCGTGGGCGCCCTGGTGCACGGGTTGCTCGACGTCGTGGTGGACAGCCACTTCGCCGCGGTGGAGGCCCTGGACAACTGCGTCGAGGACATCGAGGACGAGCTGTTCGACGGCACGCCGCGCCAGGCGAGCTTTCAGCGCCGGACGTTCCAGATGAGGCGGGACCTGGTGGCGCTGCGACGGGTGGCGCTGCCGATGCGCGAGGTCGTCAACTCGATCCAGCACCACCGCTACGAGGTGGGTACCGCCGCCGAACTCGACCCGCTGTACGCCGACCTGTATGACCACGTGCTTCGCGTGTCGGAGTGGACGGAGTCGTTGCGGGACATGGTCACCACCATTTTCGAGACCAACCTGTCGCTGCAGGACGCCCGGCTGAACACCATCATGAAGAAGCTGACCGGGTGGGCGGCCATCATCGCCGTCCCCACCGCGATCACGGGCTTCTACGGCCAGAACGTCCCCTACCCGGGCTTCGGTCACGTCGCCGGCTTCCTCGCCAGCACCACCCTGATCTGCGTCCTGATGGTGGTGATCTACGTGATGTTCAAACGACGGGACTGGCTATGACCGTTGACCTGTTGGCCGGCGCCGAGGCCCCGAACGCGGCGCTGGTCGCCGCCGCCCCCGTCGAGGAGGTGCTGCGCCGGCTCGACAGCTCGGCCGCCGGGTTGTCCGGCGCGGAGGCCGCCGCCCGGCTGACGCGCTACGGACCCAACGCGGTGCGGACCCACCACGTCAATGCTTTCGCGGTGCTG
This sequence comes from Mycobacterium europaeum, assembly GCF_034555895.2. Lineage (NCBI taxonomy): Bacteria > Bacillati > Actinomycetota > Actinomycetes > Mycobacteriales > Mycobacteriaceae > Mycobacterium > Mycobacterium europaeum. Next base: position 3,632,657 of record NZ_CP157315.1, on the reverse strand, counting down.
GGTCGGCAGCTGCGCAATGCGGTGCTCATCCTGCTGGCCGGCACGGCGGTGGTCTCGTACTTTCTGGGCGACAGCATGCAGGCCGTCATCATCGGCGTCATTTTGGCGGCCAGCATCGGCCTGGGCTTCATCAACGAATACCGCGCCGAGCGGGCCGCCGCCGACCTGCATGCCAGCGTGCACCACAACGCGGTGGTGCGCCGCGACGGCGAATTCGTCTCGCTCGCCGTGACCGCGCTCGTGCCGGGCGACGTGATTCGGCTGTCGCTGGGGGAGGCCGTGCCCGCCGATGTCCGGCTCATCGACGTCACGGGTCTGGAATGCAACGAGAGCATCCTGACCGGGGAATCGACCGGTTCGGAGAAGTCGCCCGATCCGGTGCCGCCCGGGACCGGGCTGGCCGACGCGGCCGACCTGGCCTTCATGGGCACCATCGTCAGCGCCGGCGAGGGCACCGGGGTGGTGTTCGCGACCGGACGAAACGCCGAATTCGGGCGCATCGCTTCGGGTTTGGACGAACGTCAGCCCGAAACCACCTTCCAGGTGGGGCTGCGGCAGTTCTCCTACCTGCTGCTGCAGGTCGCCGTCGCGCTGATGGTGATCATCTTGCTGAGCAACCTGCTGCTGGCGAAGCCGATCATCGACTCCGTGCTGTTCTCGCTGGCGATCGCGGTCGGCATCACGCCGCAGCTGCTGCCCGCCGTCGTCAGCACCGGCCTGGCGACCGGGTCGCGGCAGCTGGCCAAGGCGAAGGTGCTCGTCAAGCGGCTGGTGTGCATCGAAGACCTCGGCGACATCGACATCCTGATCACCGACAAGACCGGAACCCTGACCGAAGGCCGGATCCGGCTGGTGGAGTCGTGCGATCCCGGCGGTGCGCACACCGGCGCGGTTTGCCGGCTGGGACTGCTGGCCACCGATGTGGACCCCGAAACCGGTGGGGCGAGCGGCAATGCGCTCGACGCCGCGCTCTGGGAGTCCCCGCAGGCGCGCGAGTTGATGGACGGCGCGGCGCGCCGGGTCGCGCTGCTGCCGTTCGACCATGAACGCCGGGCGACGTCGGCACTGGTCGACGACGACGGCAACCGGGTGCTGGTGGTCAAGGGGGCGCCCGAGCAGGTGCTGGCGCAGTGCCGAGCCGTCCCGCCGGCGGCGGAGGACACCCTCGCGGCGTTGTTCGCCGCCGGGCGCCGGGTGGTGGCCGTGGCCACCAAACCCGCGCCGGGGATGACGACGCTCACCCGAGCGGACGAATGCGAGCTTTCGCTCGCGGGGTTCCTGGTGTTCGCCGACGAGCCCAAGTCCGCCGCACGCCAATCGCTGTCCGACCTGGCCGACCTGGGCATCGAGCTGAAGATCGCCACCGGGGACAACCCGCGAGTGGCCGAAAAGGTCTGTGACGAACTGGGTTTGGCTTCGAAGGGCACCATCACCGGCGCACAGCTCGACGCGGTGGACGACGCCGATTTCGCCGACATCGCGCAAAACCACACCATCTTTGCCCGCATCTCCCCCGAGCAGAAGGCCCGGCTGATCACCGCGCTGCGACGCAAGGGGCGATCGGTGGGGTTTCTGGGTGACGGCGTCAACGACGCGTTGGCGTTGCACGCCGCCGATGTGGGCATCTCGGTCGACAGCGCCACCGACGTAGCCAAGGACGCGGCCGACGTGGTGCTGCTGGAAAAGGACCTCGGCGTGCTGGCCACCGGGGTGGCCGAGGGCCGGCGCATCTTCGCCAACACCATCAAGTACGTGCTGATGGGCACGTCGAGCAATTTCGGGAACATGTTCAGCGCCGCGGCCGCATCCGCGCTGTTGCCGTTCCTGCCGATGCTGCCGAGCCAGATCCTGCTGAACAACCTGCTCTACGACACCTCCCAGCTGGCGATCCCGACCGACCGGGTCGACGCCGAGCAGCTGCACGCACCGTCGCACTGGAACGTCGCGTTCATCCGCCGGTTCATGCTGATCTTCGGCCCGATCAGTTCGCTGTTCGACTTCCTGACGTTCGGGCTTATGCTGGGCGTGCTGCACGCCGGGGCGATCGAGTTCCGCACCGGGTGGTTCGTGGAATCGCTGGCGACGCAGACGCTGATCATCTTCGTCATTCGCACCCGCAAGGTACCGTTCCTGCGCAGCCGGCCCAGCGTGTTGCTCACCGCCACCAGTCTCACCGTGGTCGCCGTCGGCGCCGGGCTGACGGTGTCACCGCTGGCCCGCACCCTGGGCTTCACGCCGTTGCCGTGGCAGTTCTTCGCCGCGCTGGGCGCCTTCGTCGTCAGTTACCTGATTCTGGTGGAGCTGGCCAAGCTGGTCTTCTACAGCGAGCCCATTCACCTCAACGGGCAGCCGCATCGCGTCCGCGGAAGCGCGTTCCGCATCCGGCGCCGGGCCGCGCGCTACCACTACATCGAGCGGCGGATGCGGAGGCGGAACGCGGCTTAGCGCTCGACCTGGAGGGTCGGCAGATCGGAAAGACCTTGCTGGATTCCCCAGTCGACGTTGTCGATCACGGAGCTGCTGCCCGCCGGCGCCGTTTCATGACATGCGCAGCTGAGGGTGCTGAAGGGGCTTGGGTCGGCGTTCGCCGATGCTGCCGACCAACTTGCAGCGCCGAGAATGAGTGCAACGCCGACCAAAAGTCTAGGAATCATTTGGCCTTCGAGTTCTCGAAATTGGATCGCCATCAATTTTACCGGCGCGCGTGTCACGAGCCTGTCAACTAGCTGTTAACTTTCAGCCGTGGTTGCCGTACTTCGGGCAGTACGCGCGGATGCTGACCCCGACGAAGTAGCCGGCGTGGTAGCCATCGAGGTGGCTGTTGTTCATGACGTCGTTTGCCACCTGTTCCGGCGGTTCGCCGGAGTCGAGTTCCTGGCACACCAAGTGACCGGATCGGATCGCCGTCTCGGGAGATTCGTAGTTGATGCCCTTGGCCGTCAGCGCCGCCAGGAAAGCGTCATCGGTGGCGGTGGCGTGGGCGGTCGCGGTCGGTCCCAGGAGCCCCAGCAGCCCGACCGCCGGGACGACAACGGCAGCCGACAACAACAGCGCCAGGCTGGGGTTGCGGATCTGGGTCCTCGTCATTTCTGATACTCCCGTGACATCGAAGTGCCATTGCTCGTTGACAGCGGGGGCTGCCGGAATAGTTGCACGTTGCGGTGTCGCACGGTGCAGGATCAATCATATTGCGACCATCGCCACACCCCGTTTTGCTGCGGCCCCGATCCCGTCGGTGCACTGACGGGATGCCGTACGTGCGTTGGTTGGCGCTGGCCGTCGTGGCGGTGTCCTTGGCGGCCTGTGGTGTGCGGCATGTGTCGGCGGCCAGTGCTCGGGATGCCTCCGGGACGTTCCGTTCCGCCGGCATGGACCGAACCTACCTGCTGCACCTGCCGCCGGGTAGCCCGGTGGGCCTGGTGCTGAGCCTGCACGGCGGCGGCGGCACCGGGAAGGGGCAGCGGGGCCTCACGGCGTTCGACAAGGTGGCCGATGCCCACGACCTGCTGGTGGTTTATCCCGATGGTTACGACAAGAGCTGGGCCGACGGGCGGGGCGCGTCGCCGGCGGATCGCCGGCATGTCGACGATGTCGGCTTCCTGGTGGGGTTGGTGGGCAAGCTGCAGAATGATTACGGCATCGCCCCCGGACATGTCTTCGTCACGGGAATGTCCAACGGCGGCTTCATGTCCAACCGGCTGGCGTGTGACCGCGCCGACGTGTTCGCGGCGGCGGCGCCGGTGGCGGGCACCCTGGGCGTGGGCGTGGCGTGCAATCCGTCGCGGCCCGTGTCGGTGTGGGAGGCGCACGGCACCGCCGACCCGCTGGTGCCGTTCAACGGCGGTGTCGTGCGCGGCCGCGGCGGGGTGAGCCACTCCATCTCCGCCGACGCCATGGTGAACAAGTGGCGCGTCGCCGACGGTTGCCAGGGCGATCCTGCGGTGCAGGCGCTGCCCAACGTCGGGGACGGCACCGTCGTGCACCGCTTCGACTCCCCGGCGTGTGCGGCGTCCACCGAGGTGACCTTCTACCGGATCGACAGCGGCGGGCACACCTGGCCGGGCGGGAGGCAATACCTGCCCAAGGCGATCATCGGCCCCACCACCCGCTCGCTCGACGGGTCGGAGGCGATCGCGGAGTTCTTCCTGGCGCACGCCCGCGACTAGTGGCGATCGCGAGGGCGTTGGGGGCACCTCCCGCTTGCGGGGGACCGGGCGCTGCGGGTTGCCGCCGTGGGACTGGCCGCGTCAGCGCTGACACGACGGGCACCAGTAGGCGACCCGTTCGCCGGTGCCGTCGTAGCAGATGCGGGTGCCGCAACGCCGGCAACTCTGCCCGGCCCGCCCGTAGACCCACAGCTGCCGCCCCGTCCGGGTGTCGCCCGTGGTGCATCGGTTCCAACGGAATCGGTTCTGCCACAACATGTCTCGTGCGAGGGACACCAGCCGGTGCGGGTCGGAGACCGCGCTCACCGGCGCGGTGGGCAGATGCCCGCTGACGAAACACAGCTCGTTGCAGTAGACATTGCCGATGCCGGCCAGCACCCGCTGGTCGAGCAGCGCCTGGCCCAGGGGCCGGTCCGGCTGGGCCGCCAGGTTTGCGGCGGCCAGCGCGGGGTCCCAGTCTGGGCCCAGCAGGTCCGGCCCCAGGTGGGCGACGGCGTCGCCGTCGCGGTCGCGGTCGAGGATCTCCAGGACGCCGAGGTCCACGCCGACGGCGCGGACGGAGCCGGCTTCCAGGACGATGCGGGCCCGGTGGTCGACCCGGACCGGCCGGTCGCCGACCCGCCAGCTGCCGTCCATCTTCAGGTGCGAGTGGATGCTGGCCCGGCCGACCCGGATGAACAGGTGCTTGCCCCGGCTGAGCACCTCGTCGACCGCCTGCCCGGTCAGGTCGACGGTGGCGTACCGCGGGACGCGAACGTCACAGCGCGTCAGGGTGCGGCCGGCCAGGTGCTCGCGCAAGACGGCCGCGGTGTGCCAGACGGTGTCCCCTTCGGGCATGGTGCTCGCCGCCTCACCGCAGCCGCAGTCCGCGCGGTGTGCGGGCGAACCCGGCCTCCTGCAACGCGTTCGCCACCCGGGTCGGCCCATCCTGGGGCTGCAGCGCCGGCACCCCGTCGATGCGTTCCACCAGGATCGACGCGACGCGCCGGGAGGCGACCAGGTCGGCCAGCGCCGCGGCCGCCGCGTGGTGGGACGCCGGGTCGTCGCCGAAGGTGAGCAGCGACCGCCCGCCGCGCTCCAGGAACCAGGCCAGGTGGCCGTCCACCAGGACGACGAGCGCGCCGGCCTTGCGGCCCGGCCGCGCCCCGGCGGCCTCGGCGCCGGAGGCGGGCCACGGTAGCGCGGCGCCGTACGGGTTGGCCGGGTCGGCGGCGGCCAGCGCCACGGCCCGGTATTGCGGGCGCTCGGGATCGATGCCGTCGCTGTAGCTGCGCAGCCGGTCGACGGTCGACGCGACGGCGAACTGGGCGCCGCCCAGCGACTCGACGAAGTACCCGCGTTGGCACCGGCCGGCTTCCTCGAAGCCGCTCAGCACCTTGTAGAGCGTGGCGAACCCGCCGGTGACGCCCTCGGCCGCCACCGCGCCGCGGGTGAGCACGCCGTGGCGGCCCAACAGCAACTCCGCCTGGTAGTGGGAGCGCACCGTGGAATCGGGCTCGGGGGCCGGCAGGGCCGACCAGCGGCCGGCCACGGTCGGGTCGGCGGGGCGCGTTTGCGCGTGCGCGACGCTGTAGCGGCTCAGGCGCGGCGGCCGGTGCGACCGGTGCGCCGGGGCGGAGCGTTTGCGGCTGCCCGCGCCGCCGAGCACGGCGCGCACCGGCGCGAACGTGTCACCGGTGACGCGGCCGGCCCAGATCAGTTCCCAGAGCGCGGCTTTCAGCTCCCCCTCGGGGATTCCGCTCTGGGCCAGCTGACGGAAGAAGTACGCGCCGCCGCCGGCCAGGGTGTCCAGAATCGCGCGATGGGCGTCGGTTTCGTCGATCTCGGCGGGCGCGGTCAGGCCGGCCAGCGTCAACGGCGCGGAATCGCCCACGTGCAGTGCGACCCAGCCGTCGCCGGCCGAAATCGACCCCGCGCCCGACCAGGTCACCTCTCCGGTGGCGAGCAGCTCGTCGAGCATGGCGGGGGAGTAGTCCCGGACCCGGGGGCCCAGGATCAGCGGTTCGAGCGCCGACGCCGGCAAGCGGACACCGGCCAGCTGGTCGACCACCGACATCAGCCCGTCCAGCCCCGAGTGGGCGGGCGAACCGGGGGAGGCCACCCCGTGCCAGGCCGGCAGAAACCGCCCGTACGCGGCGATGCTCACCGGTTCGACCTGCGCCCGCAGCGCCGCCAGCGAGCGCCGCCGCAAGACGCGCAACACGTCGGCGTCGCACCATTGTTCGCCGCCGGTCGCGCCGGAGACCCCGGATGCCGCCGCGGCGACGAAATCACCGCGCACCAGCCGGCCTTGAGAACTGGACGGGTCGGCCAGCCGGCCCAGCACGTCGGCCGTCACCCGCAGCCCCAGCCCGAACCGGGCGGCGGCCTCGGCCGTGGTGAACGGCGTGTGGGTGCGCGCGTAGCGGCCCAGCAGCTCGCCCAGCGGGTCGGCCACCGCCTCGGTGAACGCGGCCGGCACACCCAGCGGAACCGGCGCGCCCACCCCGTCGCGCAGCCGCCCGATGTCCTCGACGGCCACCCACCAGCTGCGGCCGGCGAACGACACGGTCAGCACCCGCCGGGCCGCGAGCAGGCCCTCGAGCCAGCCGCCCACCCCGGCCCCGCCGGCCCGGGCGGCGATCTCGTCCTCGGTCATCGGGCCCAGCAGCCGCAGCAGGTCCGCCACCCCTTCGGCGTCGCGCGCGGCCCGGTCCTGCGTCAGGTGCTGCAACTGGCGGCCCGTCGCGGCGATCACCTCGACATCGAGTAATTCACGGAGTTCGACCCGGCCCAGCAGCTCGGCCAGCAGGGTGCTGTCCAGCGACAGCGCGGCGGCCCGGCGCTCGGCCAGCGGCGAGTCGCCCTCGTACATGAACGCGCCGACGTAGCCGAACAGCAGCGACGCCGCGAACGGTGACGGCCGCGGCGTCTCGACCTCGAGCACCCGCACCCTGCGCTGGGCGATGCCGGCCATCAGCGCGGTCAGGGCCGGGACGTCGTAGACGTCCTGCAGGCATTCGCGGACGGTCTCCAGCACCACCGGGAAGTCGGGGTATTTGCGCGCCACCTCCAGCAGCTGGGCGGCCCGCTGGCGCTGCTGCCACAGCGGCGAGCGGCGGCCGGGGTGCCGGCGGGGCAACAGCAGGGCGCGGGCCGCGCACTCGCGGAACCGCGACGCGAACAGCGCCGAGCCGCCCACCTCGGCGGTGACGATCGGGTCGATCTCCTCGGCGTCGAAGACGAAAAGGTCGGCGCCGGGCGGGTTCTCGACGGTGTCGGACGCGAAATCGGAAAAGGTGTCCGGCAGGCGCACCACGATGCCGTCGTCGGAGGCGGTGGGCTTCTCGTCCAGGCCGTAGCGCTCGCGCAGGCGCCGGCCCACCGCCAGCGCCAGCGGCCCGTTCACCCGCAGCCCGTACGGCGAGTGCAGGATCACCCGCCAGTCGCCCAGCTCGTCGCGGAACCGCTCGACCAGCAGGGTGGTGTCGGTGGGGACCACCCCGGCCGCGGTGCGCTGCTCGTCCAGCAGCGCCCACATGTTGTCGGTCGCGTAGGCGTCGAAGCCCAGGCCGGCGCACCGGGCGTCGAACGCCTCGCGGTCCAGCCCGGCCAGCTCGCCGGTGAACGCGCCGAGCGCCGCGCCCAGCTCGGCCGGCCGCCCCACGCCGTCGCCGCGCCAGAACGGCAACCGGGCCGGCTGCCCGGGCGCGGGGATCACCAGCACCCGGTCGTGGGTGATCTCGGTGATCCGCCAGCTGGTGGCGCCCAGCGAGATCACGTCCCCGGGCCGGGATTCGTACACCATCTCTTCTTCGAGTTCGCCCACCCGGGTGGGCTTTTCGGCCTCCGACGCGAGGTACACGGCGAACAGCCCACGGTCGGGGATGGCGCCCCCGGAGGTCACGGCCAGCCGCTGCGCGCCGGGCCGCGCGGTCAGCGTGCCGGAGTCGCGGTCGTAGACCAGCCGCGGACGCAACTCGGCGAACTCGGTGGACGGGTACTTGCCCGACAGCAGGTCGAGGGTGGCCTCGTACACGCTGCGCGGCAGCGTCGCGAACGGGGCGGCCCGGCGCACCGTGTCGAACCAGCGGTCGGCGTCCAACGGCTCCAGCGCGGCGGCCGCCACCGTCTGCTGCGCCAGGATGTCCAGCGGGTTGGTGGGCACCCGCATCGTCTCGATCTCGCCGGCGAGCATGCGCTGCACGGTCACCGCGCAGCCGATCAGGTCGGTGCGGTGCTTGGGGAACAGCACGCCCTGCGACACCTCGCCGACCTGGTGGCCGGCCCGCCCGATGCGCTGTAGGCCGCTGGCCACCGAGGGCGGCGCCTCGACCTGGATCACCAGGTCGACCGCGCCCATGTCGATGCCCAGCTCCAGGCTCGACGTGGCCACCACCGCCTTGAGCAGCCCGCGCTTGAGGTCCTCCTCGACCAGGGCGCGCTGCTCCTTGCTGACCGAACCGTGGTGCGCGCGCGCCAGCAGCGGCTCGGCGCCGTAGGTCTGGCCGCTGCCCATGATGTGTGCGGGCGCGCCGCCGGGCACCCCGCGGTTGGCGTCCGGCGTCAGCGCGATGCCGCAGCGTTCGGCGTGGATCTCGTTGAGCCGCGCGGTCAGCCGCTCGGCGAGCCGCCGCGAATTGGCGAACACAATGGTCGACCGGTGCGCCTCGATCAGGTCGACCAGCCGCGCCTCGACGTCGGGCCAGATGCTGTTGTTGGCCAGGTTGGCCATGTCGGGCACCGGCACCTGCACCGTCAGCTCGACGGTCTTGGCCGCCCGCGGGGCGACCACCCTTGTCCGAGTCGCGGGGCCTCCTCCCGACAGGAACCGGGCGAGCTCTTCGGGTGGGCGCACGGTCGCCGACAGCCCGATGCGCTGCGCGGGCCGGCCCTCCCGCAGGTCTTGTGACAAGTCCTGGAGCCGCTCCAGCGACAGCGCCAGGTGCGCGCCCCGCTTGCCCGCGGCGATGGCGTGGATCTCGTCGACGATCACCGTCTGAACCCCGGCCAGCGTCTCGCGCGCCGCCGACGTCAGCATCAAGAACAGCGACTCCGGCGTGGTGATCAGGACGTCGGGCGGCCGCGCGATGAGCTGGCGGCGTTCGGCGGGCGGCGTGTCGCCGGAGCGGACGCCGACGCTGATGTCCGGTGGCGGCAGGCCGTGGCGCTCGGCGATGCGGGTGAGGCCCGCCAGCGGGGTGCGCAGGTTGCGCTCGACGTCGACCGCCAGCGCCTTGAGCGGCGACACGTAGAGCACTCGGGTGCCGGCCGGCCGTTCCGCCGAACCGGCGAGGGCGGCCAGGGAGTCAAGGGCCCACAGGAACGCCGCGAGCGTCTTGCCGGATCCGGTCGGCGCGATCACCAGCGTGTTGTCGCCGTCGGCGATGGCGTCCCAGGCCTGGGCCTGCGCGGTGGTGGGACCGGCGAACGTGCTGGTGAACCATTCGCGGGCGGTCGCGCTGAACCGGCCTAACGGGTCACGGGTGCTCACCTGACCATGGTGCCAAGTCGCACCGACATGCGTGCGGGCTAGCGCGGTTCGATGCGGGCCGTGGCCATCGCGTGGGACAGTTCCGCGGGTATCTCGGGCACCCGTGCGATGGCGTCGAACAGCGAGTGCGCGCAGGCGTCGGCGAGGCGCTCGGCGTTGATCGTGGGGTCGATGATGCGCTGGCGGCACAGCTCGAAGGTGAACGCCAGCCAGCCGTGGCAGATCACCCGTAGGTCCCGCTCGACGTCGGCCTCCAGCTTGGCGCCCGAGATGTTGGCCACCAGGTCGTGGATCCGGCTCATGATGTGCTCGAGCTGGCGGTTCTTGGCTTCGTCGTCGACGCCCAGCAGAACCGGGTCGGACCGGCCCAGGCCGACGTAGGCGGCCCACGCGGCCTCCGGGTTCTGCTCGTGGTAGGCCATGTACGCCATGACCCCCATCCGCACCTCTTCGTACATGGTCAGGCCGCTGGCGTCGTCCATGTTGGTGGTCTCGTAGAGCCGGTCGGCCTCGTCCTTGACCACCGCGGCGAAGAAGGCGCGCTTGTCGGGGAAGTAGTGATACATCAGCGCCCGGGACACTCCGGCGCGCTCGGCGATCTCGTCGATCCGCACCTCGTCGTAGGGTCGCTTTCCGAAGACTTCTGCCCCCAAAGCGAGCAGCTCAGCGCGTCGATCCTCGGGGGATAACCGCCTTCGGGCTGTCGGCATGTGAGAGATAGTACTCATCGGTGCTGAGACACCAATGAGTTTGTGTCTATCCGGCGTTCACGCCCCGTGCCAGCGGTGATTCATAGGTGTAATTGACGGTGTTGTCAGTGGCGCGGCACCCGGAGCCGCCCGCCCGTCGCCCCGGATTCCGGCCCACCGCGCGACCCGGGCGGTTTACCGGTTTTTCCGTTGGGTATGTGTTCCCGTGCGCACACCGCTGGTGCCGGCGCGATCGGGGTCCGAAGATCGTCGGCCATTAGCCGTCGCGCGGTAACCATTGCGACGCGGCAAACGATGAACAAGACAATGATCGGGTGGGGCACAACCACGTGGGGGACATGAGGGGCGCGGATGCACAAAGCGGATGAGCGGTCGGGTGGTGATCGCTTGGGGCAGGAGGACGGCGAGGTGCGCGCGGCCGTCCGGTTCGCGGTGTTGGTCGCGGCCGCGGCGGTCGGCTTCCTGGTCATGGCCGCGTTGTGGGTCAGCACCTGCCCGGGCAACAGCGTGGACACCGTGGCCTGCGGCGCTCCGCAGCGCACTTTGCTGGCGCTGGGTGGGCCGCTGATCCTGCTGGCGGGCGGGCTCTGGGCATTCCTGCGCACCTACCGCGTGTGGAAGGCGCAGGGCACCTGGTGGGGATGGCACGGCGCGGGCTGGTTCCTGTTCACGCTGATGGTGTTCATGGGGGCCCTCGGCGTGGCCCCGATCGCCGGCCAGTCGCTGGCCCTCTGAGGAGGGTCTCGCCAAAACCCTTCCGGGGGATCTACCGTTGAAGGTGCAACCCGTATTGAGCTGCGCACAAGTCACGAAGTTTCCACTAGGAGCAGCCATGGGAGACACCTTTCATGACCCCGTCGACCACCTGAGGACCACGCGGCCGCTTGCCGGCGAATCGTTGATCGACGTGTTGCACTGGCCCGGCTATTTGCTGGTGATGGGGGGCGTGATCGGGGCCAGCGGGAGCCTGGCGGCCTTCGGCACCGGACATCATCACGAGGGCATGACCGCCGGCGTGCTCGCCATCATCGCCGCGGTTCTGGGACTGGTGTGGGTGGCGATAGAACACTGGCGGATCCGCCGGCTCGCGGATCGCTGGTACGCCGAACACCCCGAGGCACACCGCCAGCGGCCCGCCAGCTAGGGGCACGCACGCCGCGCTCCGGCAAGCGGCGAATCATTTTTCGGGGAAGCGGGTGTGGGGGGTTACCGGCCCCGTCGAGTGGGTATCAGGTGTGCACCATGATGAGTGCCGGAAAGGTTGCGTCAGCGTGGTCATCCCATCATGGGGGACACGATCACGAGGACGCCGACGTAGATGCTTACCGCCAGAATCACGAACACGGCCAGCGCGATCCCGGCTGCTACCGCCGCGCGCTCGAGCGGTCGCGCCCGAACCGCTTCGCTGGCCTTTGGACCCTCCATACTGGGCCCAATACCCGGCGGCAAACGTGACTAATCGACTCGAACGTACGGTCCACGGCGGTGTGCGGGGCGGTAGTAATGTCAGTCAAACGTTGCCGGGAGACCAGATGAACGATGCGGGATTGCGCACCAGCAAGCGTCAGCGCGGCCATCGCGCCGTCGAACTGCACGTCGCGGCGCGCCTGGAGAACCTCGCGATGCTGCGGACGCTGGTCGGTGCGATCGGCACCTTCGAGGATCTGGACTTCGATGCCGTGGCGGATCTGCGGCTCGCGGTCGACGAGGTGTGCACCCGGTTGATCCGCTGCGCCACCCCCGACGCCGTCCTGGTGGTGGTGGTCGACCCGCAGGACGACCAACTGGTGGTGGAGGCGTCGGCGGCGTGCGACACCCATGACGTGGTGGCGCCCGGCAGCTTCAGCTGGCACGTGCTGACGTCGCTGGCCGACGACGTCCAGACCTTCCACGATGGTCGCGAACCCAACCAAACCGGCAGTGTCTTCGGTATCACGCTGACGGCGCGACGGGCGGCCTCCAGCAGGTGACACCACCAGCTGCCGGCGGTTCGGTCTCGCGCCCGAACGAGTACGCCGATGTCCCGGACATGTTCCGTGAGTTGGCGACCGTGCCCGCCGACTCGATGGAATTCCAGCGTCAACGGGACAAGATCGTCGAGCGTTGCCTGCCCCTGGCAGACCACATCGCCCGCCGGTTCGAGGGACGCGGCGAACCGCGCGACGACCTCGTCCAGGTGGCGCGGGTGGGACTGGTGAACGCGGTGGTCCGCTTCGACGTGGAGACCGGCTCCGACTTCGTGTCGTTCGCGGTGCCCACGATCATGGGCGAGGTTCGCCGGCACTTCCGCGACAACAGCTGGTCGGTCAAGGTGCCACGGCGCCTCAAGGAACTGCATCTGCGCCTGGGCACCGCCACCGCCGATCTGTCGCAGCGGCTCGGCCGGGCGCCCACCGCGACCGAACTCGCCGCCGAACTCGGCATGGACCGCGAGGAGGTGGTGGAGGGCCTGGTGGCGGGCAGCTCGTACAACACCCTGTCCATCGACAGCGGAGGCGGCAGCGACGAGGACGAAGCCCGCGCCATCGCCGACACGCTGGGCGACGTGGACACCGGCCTGGACCGGATCGAGGACCAGGAGTCGCTGCGCCCGCTGCTCGAGGCGCTGCCCGAACGGGAACGAACGGTGTTGGTGCTCAGGTTCTTCGAGTCGATGACGCAGACACAGATCGCCGAACGGGTCGGCATCTCCCAGATGCACGTCTCCCGGCTGCTGGCGAAGTCGCTAACGCGGCTGCGCGACCAATTGCAGTAGGGACAGGGGCTGTTCGCCTTCCGCGCGCAGCGGTTCCAGGAGCGGCTCGGCCGACGGCGTCGTCACGGGCAGGGTGCCGTCGGGGTCGCAGATGCGTAGCAGCCGCGACACCGCCGGGCTGGGCGCCATGGCCCAGTCCACCTGGGCGCCCGAGCACCCGACGTTGATCCGGTGCAGGGCCGAAAAGCCGGCCGTGCCAATGAATTTCAGCCCGCGAAGGTCCAGGATCATGCGCGGCGAACGACCGGTGACCTGTCGGACGTAGGCCGCAAGCTGGTCGGCGTTGGCGGCGTCGAGCTCACCGTCCACCGTGATCAGCGTGCCCGACGAGTCCCAGCGCGCGGTGAACTGTGCCGCGCGGCTGTGTTGCCAAGATTGGGCCACAGACATTACTGACTCCATCCGTAGAGGAGGATGTGCTGCGGAAGGTGCCAGGCGTGTACTGAACCGAAAAGTACAGAGAGTTCGTCTTCCCGCGCCCGTTCATCTGATCCGCACGGCTGTGAACTCAACCTGACCCGAACGCTACCCCCGCCGGACCGGGCCGACAACTGTTTCCCACGAATAGGGTTTCCGCGGGCTATTTGATCTCGGCGAGGACCGTGCCCTGGGTGATGGCGACGCCGGCCTCGACCGCGAGTCCGGTGATCACGCCGTCCTTGTGCGCGGTGACCGGGTTCTCCATCTTCATCGCCTCCAGGACCACCACCAGCTCGCCGACCACGACTTGCTGCCCCTCCTCGACCGCGACCTTGACCACGGTGCCCTGCATGGGCGCGGTCACCGCGTCACCGGAGGCGGCGGCGCCGCCGTGCGCCCCGCGCTTGCGCGGCTTGGGCTTCTTGCGGATGACACCGGCCGGGTCGGCGGCCGAACCGTTCCCCAGCGCCAGGTCACCGGGCAGCGACACCTCGAGCCGGCGGCCGCCGACCTCCACAACCACCTTCTGGCGGGGCCGGGTGTCCTCCTCGTCGAGGGGCTCGCCCCCGGTGAAGGGCTCGATGGTGTTGTTCCACTCGGTCTCGATCCAGCGGGTGTGCACCGAGAAGCCCTCACCGTCGCCGATGAACGCCGGGTCCGACACCACGGCGCGGTGGAACGGGATGACGGTGGCCAGCCCTTCGACGTGGAATTCATCAAGAGCCCGGCGGGCGCGGCGCAGTGCTTCATCTCGGTCAGCGCCGTAGACGATGAGCTTGGCCAGCATCGAGTCGAACTGGCCGCCGATCACCGAGCCGGCCTCGACGCCGGAATCCAGCCGTACGCCCGGGCCGCTGGGGGTGTCGTATCGGGTGACGGGACCGGGGGCCGGCAGGAAGCCGCGTCCGGCGTCCTCGCCGTTGATCCGGAACTCGATGGCGTGGCCGCGCGGCGTCGGATCCTCGGTCAGGTCCAGCTTCTCGCCGTTGGCGATCTTGAACTGCTGCAACACCAAGTCGATGCCCGCGGTCTCCTCGGTGACCGGGTGCTCGACCTGCAGGCGGGTGTTGACCTCCAGGAACGAGATCAGGCCGTCCTGGCCGACCAGGTACTCGACGGTCCCGGCGCCGTAGTAGTGCGCTTCCTTGCAGATGCGCTTGGCCGACTCGTGGATCTCCTTGCGCTGCGCGTCGGTGAGGAACGGCGCGGGCGCCTCCTCGACCAGCTTCTGGAAGCGGCGCTGCAGCGAGCAGTCCCGGGTGCCGGCGACGATCACGTTGCCGTGCTGGTCGGCGATCACCTGCGCCTCGACGTGGCGGGGCTTGTCCAGGTAGCGCTCGACGAAGCACTCGCCGCGGCCGAAGGCGGCGACGGCTTCGCGGACCGCCGACTCGTACAGGTGCGGGATCTCTTCGATGGTGCGTGCGACCTTCATGCCGCGGCCGCCGCCGCCGAAGGCCGCCTTGATGGCGATCGGCACGCCGTACTCCTTGGCGAAGGCGACCACCTCGTCGGCGTCCTTGACGGGGTCCGGGGTGCCCGGCACCAGGGGGGCCTGGGCGCGGGCGGCGATGTGGCGGGCGGTGACCTTGTCACCGAGGTCGCGGATCGACTGGGGGCTGGGGCCGATCCAGATCAGCCCGGCGTCGATGACCGCCTGCGCGAAATCGGCGTTCTCCGAGAGGAAGCCGTAGCCGGGGTGGACGGCGTTGGCGCCCGACTTGGCCGCCGCGTCGAGCAGCTTGCCGAAGTCCAGGTAGGACTCCGCGGAGGTCTGGCCCCCCAGGGCGAAGGCCTCGTCGGCGAGGCGCACGTGCGGCGCGTCGGCGTCGGGCTCGGCGTACACCGCCACGCTGGGCAGGCCCGCGTCGCGGGCCGCCCGGATCACCCGGACAGCGATCTCGCCGCGGTTGGCGACAAGCACTTTGGAGATCCTCGAGCTGGCGTGACTAGCCACTGCGCCTCCTGTTTGGCAGATCTGAAGCGGACGTGTTTCCGCCGTGGGCTTCTTTAAGAGAGTTTCTTACAACTCCTGGGAAGTCTAAGCGCCGCGCCGTCAGGCCGATGAGGCGGTGCCGGTATTTCGACCCGACTCGCGCAGCCGCCGTTTGATGCGGGCGAGCATCGCCGACATGCCGCGCAACCGTAATGGGCTGATCAGCGCGGCCAATCCCAGGTCGGTGTAGAAGTCCTCGGGCACCGCCAGAATGTCGGCCGCGGGCTGCTGGTCGAGGCCGGCGGCCAGGATCGCGGCGAACCCCCGGGTGGTCGGCGCCTCGGCCGGCGCGCTGAAGTGCAACCGCACCCGCTCCGGGTCGCTGGCGTCGACGTGGAGGAACAGCGGGGTCTGGCACTCCGGCACCGGCTCCATGGCCCGCTCTTCCAGCTCGGCGGGCAGGGCGGGCAGTTCGTTGGCGAATTCCAGCAGCAGGGCCAGCTTGTCCTGGCCCTCGACCTCGGCGAAGTCGGACACCACCTCAGCCAGCGGGGCGGGCAGGGTCATCGGGCGGGAACGTCCCCCGGTTCGGTGCCGCCGACGATCGGGGTGCGCACGGTGTTGCCCCATTCCGTCCACGACCCGTCGTAGTTGCGCACGCCGGGCTTGCCCAGCAGGTAGGTGAGCACGAACCAGGTGTGGCTGGACCGCTCGCCGATGCGGCAGTACACGACGGTCTTGTCGTCCGGGGTGATGAAGTCGTAGAGCTCCTCGAGTTCCTCGCGGCTGCGGAATCGCCCGCTCTCGTCGACCGCGCTGGCCCACGGGATGGAGCGGGCGGTCGGGATGTGGCCGCCGCGCAGCACACCTTCCTCGGGGTAGTCGGGCATGTGGGTGCGCTTGCCGGTGTACTCGTCGGGCGAGCGCACGTCGATCAGCGGCTGGCTGCCCAGGGCGGCCAGCACGTCGTCCTTGAAGGCCCGGATGGGTTCGTCGTTGCGCGCGACGACGGGGTAGCCGGTGGAGGTCTTGGTCGGCACGTCCAGCGTCACCTCCCGCCCTTCCCGGAGCCACAGGTCGCGGCCGCCGTTGAGCAGGCGCACGTCGGGGTGGCCGAACAACGTGAAGACCCACAGCGCGTAGGCGGCCCACCAGTTGCTCTTGTCCCCGTAGATGACCACGGTGTCGTCGCGGGCGATGCCCTTGCGGTCCATCAGCTCGGCGAACTGCTCGCCGTTGATGTAGTCGCGGACCCGGGGATCGTTGAGGTCGGTGTGCCAGTCGATCTTCACGGCGCCCGGGATATGGCCGACGTCGTAGAGCAGGACGTCCTCGTCGGATTCGACGATGACCAGGCCGGGGCTGCCCAGGTGGGCGGAGAGCCAGTCGGCGGTGACCAGCCGTTCGGGGTGGGCGTAATCGGTCAGTGTCGGGCTCGGATCGGGGGGTAATGCCACGCGACCGAGCCTACCGCCAGGGGTAACCGGTCACCCAGCGCCGTTGCCCTGCCCGCGGCACATAAACCGTTGCGACGACACGCCGCGGGTCGCAGCGGTTGATGTCTCGTGGAGCGGCCCGGCGCTAGCCCGCCCACAGGGCGGCGACCGACAGGCCGAGGCGGCCCAGCATCGACCGCAGCAGCGGCAGGCTCACGCCGATCACGTTCGACGGGTCGCCGTCGACCCCGTCGATGAACCAGCCGCCCAGCCCGTCGAGGGTGAACCCGCCGGCCACCCGCAGGGGCTCGCCGCTGGCGACGTAGGCCCGCAGATCCGCGTCCGTCGGCGAGGCGAAACGCACTGTGGTACAGGCGGATTCGGCTTCGCGGCCGGTGATCACGCCGTCGCTCAGCCGCAGCAGGCAGTGCCCGGTGTGCAGCCGGCCCGCCCGGCCGGCCATCCCGCGCCACTGGGCCATCGCGGCGTCGGCCGAGCCGGGCTTGCCGCACAGTTCGCCGTCCAGGTGCAGCATCGAATCGCAGCCCAGGACAAGGCAATCCGCGGCGACGGAGCCGTCCAGTTCGCCCGCCACGCGTTCGGCCTTGGCGGCCGCCAGCGCGCACACCACCTCCGCCGGCGGGGCGCCGGGCCCCAGCTCGGCCACAATGGCGTCCTCGTCCACACCGGACACCGCCACCAGCGGATCGACGCCGGCCTGGCGCAGCACCTTCAGGCGGCCCGACGAGGCCGACCCGAGGACCAGGCGGGTCAACGCTTCATGTGTGTCATCTGCTGCATGGTGAGCCGCTGGTAGTTGGACATGGCGAACCGCAGCCGGTCCACCGGCAGGCCCCAGCGGGTGGCCTCGGGCTCGGTGGGCTCGGGGACGCCCCCGCCGACCAGGCCCAGCGCGGTGACCAACGCGGCCACCTCCTCGTCGGTGGGGTGGCCCTTGAGGATGTGGATGTGCGGCTCGTGGGCGGTTTCGGTTGCCTCGGAACCGTTTTCGTCGTTCATCTCGTCGCTCACAGCGGGATGTTCCCGTGCTTCTTGGGGGGCAGGTGCGAGATCTTGCGTTCCAGCAGCCGCAGCGCCGTGCCGATGTAGCCGCGGGTGTGCGACGGCGGGATCACCGCGTCGACGTAGCCGCGCTCGGCGGCGACGTACGGGTTGACCAACGTGTCCTCGTACTCCTGCTGCAGCTCCAGCCGCAGCGCGTCGACGTCCTTGCCCTCCTTGGCCGCCTCCGCGAGCTGCTTGCGGTAGACGAACCCGACGGCGCCGGAGGCGCCCATCACGGCGATCTGCGCGGTCGGCCAGGCGATGTTGACGTCACAGCCCATGTCCTTGGAGCCCATGACGCAGTACGCGCCGCCGTAGGCCTTGCGGGTGATCACGGTGATCTTGGGGACGGTGGCCTCGCCGTAGGCGAACAGCAGCTTGGCGCCGCGGCGGATGATGCCGTTGTACTCCTGGCCGGTGCCCGGCAGGAAGCCCGGGACGTCCACCAGCATGATGATCGGGATGTTGAAGCAGTCGCAGGTCCGCACGAACCGCGCCGCCTTCTCCGAGGCGTTGATGTCCAGGCAGCCGGCGAACTGCGTGGGCTGGTTGGCCACGATGCCCACCGGCCGGCCCTCGATGCGGCCGAATCCGACGATGATGTTGGTGGCGTAGCCGTTCTGGATCTCCAGGAACTCGTCGTCGTCGAGGATGCGGGTAATCACCTCGTGCATGTCGTAGGGCTGGTTCGCCGAGTCGGGGATCAGCGTGTCCAGCTCGAGGTCCTCCTCGGTGAGGTTGTCTTCAATTGGCACCGCTGGCGCCTCCGCTTGGTAGCGGGGCGCGTCGGTGGCGTTGTTGGGCGGCAGGTAGCTCAGCAGGTCGCGCACCCAGTCGAAGGCGTCCTGCTCGCCGGAGGCGACGTAGTGCAGGGTGCCCGACTTGGCCATGTGGGTGTGGGCGCCGCCGAGCTCCTCCATCGTGACGTCCTCGCCGGTGACGGTCTTGATGACGTCCGGCCCGGTGATGAACATCTGGCTGGTCTGGTCGACCATCACCACGAAGTCGGTCAGCGCGGGGGAGTAGACGTGCCCACCGGCGGCGGCGCCCATGATCAACGAGATCTGCGGGATCACGCCCGAGGCCAGGATGTTGTTCCGGAAGATCTTGCTGTACAGGCCCAGGGAGACGACGCCCTCCTGGATCCGCGCGCCGGCGCCGTCGTTGATGCCGATCAGCGGGCGGCCGGTCTTGAGCGCCAGCTCCTGCACCTTGACGATCTTCTCGCCGTACACCTCGCCGAGGCTGCCGCCGAACACCGTGGCGTCCTGGCTGAAGATGCACACCTCGCGGCCGTCAATGGTGCCGTAGCCGGTGATCACGCCGTCGCCGAGCGGGCGGTTGTTCTCCATGCCGAAGTTCTTGCTGCGGTGCCGCGCCAGGGCGTCGAGCTCGACGAACGAGTCCTCGTCCAGCAGGGCCAGGATGCGCTCGCGGGCGGTCAGCTTGCCCTTGGCGTGCACCTTGTCGACGGCCTCTTCGCCCACCGGGTGCAGCGACTCTTCCCGCCGCTTGTGCAGCTCGGCCAGCTTGCCTGCGGTGGTGTGGATGTCGATGGTGTGCTCGGCGGCCGGCTCCGCGGTGTGGTCCGTAACGCTTGTCATGGGATCCGATGGTATCGGCCGCCGCTGCGGCGCAGTTTTAGGCTGGGCGGTGATGGACACCGATGAGCTCAGGCCACCGCTGGACGCGACCGCATTGCGCGCCGAACTGATCGGGACGGGGCTCGGCTGGCGCCGGCTCGACGTCGTCGAACAGACCGGCTCCACGAACGCCGACCTGCTCGCGCAGGCCGCCTCGGGGGCTGACGTGGCCGGGGCCGTGCTGATCGCCGAGCACCAGACCGCCGGCCGCGGGCGGCACGGCCGCGGCTGGTCGGCCACCCCGCGAACCCAGATCACGATGTCGGTCGGCGTCAGCATCGTCGACGTGCCGACCGCCGGGTGGGGCTGGCTGCCGCTGGCCACCGGGGTGGCGGTGGTCGATGCGGTTGCCCCGCTGCTCGACGGGGTTCGGGTGGTGGGCCTCAAGTGGCCCAACGACGTCCTGGCCGGCCCCTCCGAGTCGCCGGGCAAGCTCGCGGGCATCCTGGCCGAGGTGGCGAAGCCGGTCGTGGTGATCGGCGTGGGGCTCAACGTCTTCGAGGCCCCCGGCGGCGTCGAGGGGGCCACCTCGCTGCGCGACCTCGGCGTGCGGGAGCCCGACCGCACCCGGCTGGTGTGCGCGCTGCTGGCCGAGCTCGGGCGGCGCATCGTCGCGTGGCGGGCCGCCCGCGGGGCGGACTGGGCGCTGGCGGCCGACTACCGGGCGCGCAGCCTGACCATCGGCAACCGCGTGCGCGCGCAGGTGCCCGGCGGCAAGGAAGTCGTCGGGACCGCGAGCGCCATCGACGACCAGGGCAGGCTGTGCATCGAGACCGGGTCGGAAACCGTCGTCGTCTCCGCTGGTGACGTGGTGCATTTGCGGTAGCTTCGGCGAGCATGAGCTACCCGGATAACGTCCTGGCCGCCGGCGAGCAGGTGATCGTCCACCGCCACCCGCACTGGAAGCGGCTGATCTGGCCGGTCGTGGCCCTGCTGCTGGCGACCGCGCTGGCGTCGTTCGGGTCCGGATACCTCAACTCGACGCACTGGGGCCAGCCGGCCAAGAACATCATCTACGCCGTCATCTGGGCCATCTGGCTGGTGATCGTCGGCTGGCTGACGCTGTGGCCGTTCCTGAGCTGGCTGACCACACATTTCGTGGTCACGAACCGGCGGGTGATGTTCCGGCACGGGGTGCTGACCCGCACCGGGATCGATATCCCGCTGGCGCGGATCAACAGCGTGGAATTCCGTGACCGCATTACCGAGCGGATGTTTCGGACCGGGACGCTGATTATCGAATCGGCGTCACAGGATCCGTTGGAGTTTTACGACATTCCGCGGCTGCGCGAGGTGCACGCGCTGCTCTATCACGAAGTTTTCGACACCCTCGGCTCGGAGGAGTCGCCCGGCTGAGTCGGCCGGCCGGCGCGGTTGCGCCAGGCCCGCAACAGCGTGACGTTTCCGCCCTCGATCTCGTCCTCGAGCATCTCGGCGATGCCGCCGGCGGTCAGCGCGGACTCCAGCGCCTTGTCGGGGTTGCGGGCGAACTCGTCCGGGAAGACCCAGCGCCGGAACGCCCAGAAGCGGAACGCCATCTGCAGCAGGTTGCCGATGATGTAGGCCGAGATGAAGTCGGCGATGTTCTCCACGGTCAGCGACACCATCGGCTCCCGCAGCTGCAGGATGTAGCTGGAGAACCACAGCGGCGCCATGGACAGCAGCACGCCCACCCCGCTGAACGCGAAGAACAGCAGCGCCTCGTGGTGACGCTCGCGGCCGCCGCGATCGCGGAAGCTCCATTCGCGGTTCAACACGTAGGACGCGATGACCGCGACGATGCCGGCGATGACCTTCGCGGTGACCGGCTTGTAGTCCAGAATTGTCAGCTTGAGGGTGTAGAAAATCGCCGAGTCGATCACAAACGTCGTTCCGCCGACGATGGCGAATTTGATCAGTTCGTGGTGGCGCAACAAATAGGGCTGAATAAACCCGGGTAGGCGCTCGATTGCGGCTTCGGCGAAGGGCACAAGTCGTCAGTGTACGGACGCACACAAAATCGACGCAAAATCGTACATAACATTTCGGCGTCACCGCCGGTCAACACGCCGCCGGCGCCGTGACACCATGATGGCCGTGCCGAGTACACCCCCGCCCGGAGCCGTCCCCGCCGTCCCGCCGTTGGTCGCCATGGTCGGCGGCGGTCAGCTGGCCCGGATGACCCACCAGGCCGCGATCGCGCTGGGGCAGACCCTGCGGGTGCTGGCCACCGCCCCCGGCGAGCCTGCCGCGCAGGTCACCCCCGACGTGGTGATCGGCTCGCACACCGAGCTGGAGGACCTGCGCCGGGTGGCGGCCGGGGCCCACGTGCTGACGTTCGACCACGAGCACGTGCCGACCGAGCTGCTGGAGAAGCTGGTCGCCGAGGGCGTCAACGTCGCGCCGCCACCGGAGGCGCTGGTGCACGCCCAGGACAAGCTGGTCATGCGCCGGCGGCTGGAGGCACTCGGGGTTCCGGTGCCCCGCTATGCCGAGATCGGAACCATCGACGACCTCGATGCCTTCGCGCGGCGGATAGCCGGCCCCGTGGTCGTGAAGGCGGTGCGCGGCGGTTACGACGGGCGGGGAGTGCGGATGGCCCGTGACCCTTCGCATGCCCGCGACATCGCGACCGCCTTCCTGGCCGACGGCGTGCCGGTGATGGCCGAGGAGCAGGTGAACCTGCGCCGCGAATTGTCGGCGCTGGTCGCCCGCTCCCCGTTCGGCCAGGGCGCGGCCTGGCCCGTGGTGGAGACCGTGCAACGGGACGGCATCTGCGTGCAGGTGATCGCCCCCGCGCCCGGGCTGCCCGACGACGTGGCCGCCGCCGCCCAACAGCTGGCGTTGCGGCTGGCCGCCGAGCTGGGCGTGGTCGGGGTGCTCGCCGTCGAGCTGTTCGAGACCGCCGACGGGGGCGTGCTGGTCAACGAGCTCGCGATGCGGCCGCACAACTCCGGGCACTGGACCATGGACGGCGCGCGCACCGGCCAGTTCGAGCAGCACGTGCGCGCGGTGCTGGACTATCCGCTCGGCGACACCGACGCCGTCGCGCCGGTGACGGTGATGGCGAACGTGCTCGGCGCGCCGGAGCGGCCCGCCATGACGGTGGACGAGCGGCTGCACCACCTGTTCGCGCGCATGCCCGACGCCCGGGTGCACCTGTACGGCAAGGAGGAGCGGCCCGGCCGCAAGGTCGGCCACGTCAACTTCCTCGGGACCGACATGGCGGAGGTGGCCGCGCTGCGGGAACGCGCCCAGCTGGCGGCACACTGGTTGTCACACGCGCAGTGGACGGACGGATGGGATCCGCATGCCGGCGACGATAAACAGAGCAGTGCGATAGGAAAAGGCGGGAGAAGCGGCATCAATGGCCATGACTAGCAACCCCAGGGTCGGCGTGATCATGGGCAGCGACAGCGACTGGTCGGTGATGGCCGACGCCGCGGCCGCGCTGGCCGAGTTCGACATACCGGCCGAGGTCCGGGTGGTGTCGGCGCATCGCACGCCTCAGGTGATGTTCGACTACGCGCGCGGGGCGGCCGACCGCGGCATCGAGGTCATCATCGCCGGGGCCGGCGGGGCCGCCCACCTGCCCGGGATGGTCGCGTCCGCGACGCCGCTGCCGGTGATCGGGGTGCCGGTGCCGCTGGCGCGGCTGGACGGCCTGGACTCGTTGCTGTCCATCGTGCAGATGCCGGCGGGCGTCCCGGTGGCCACGGTGTCGATCGGGGGTGCCCGCAACGCGGGCCTGCTCGCCGTGCGCATGCTCGGCTCGTCGGACCCGGCGCTGCGCGCCCGCATCGTCGAGTTCTCCGACCAGCTGGCCGAGAGCGTGCGGGCCAAGGATGAGGCGCTGCAACAGCGTCAAGGTAAAGTTACCGGCGAGTAGCCTGGCGACGATGCGGCCGCGCAGCGGCCGGAAGAGGAGCCGGGCAGTTCGCCCAAGCGCTAGAGGAGGCTCGTGATGGCTGGTTGGGCCGGAGACCCCACGTTCGATTTGTTTCAGTTGCCCGAGGAACACCAGGAGTTGCGGGCGGCGATCCGCGCGTTGGCGGAGAAGGAGATCGCCCCGCACGCCGCCGACGTCGACGAGAACTCGCGGTTCCCGGACGAGGCGCTCGAGGCGTTGAACGCGTCGGGTTTCAACGCCGTGCATGTGCCCGAGGAGTACGGCGGGCAGGGCGCCGATTCCGTCGCGGCGTGCATCGTGATCGAGGAGGTCGCCCGCGTCGACGCGTCGGCGTCGCTGATCCCGGCGGTGAACAAGCTGGGCACCATGGGGCTGATCCTGCGCGGGTCCGACGAGCTCAAGAAGCAGGTGCTGCCGCAGATCGCCGACGGCACCGCGATGGCGTCCTACGCGCTTTCCGAGCGGGAGGCCGGCAGTGATGCGGCCTCGATGCGCACCCGCGCCAAGGCCGACGGCGACGACTGGATCCTCAACGGGGCCAAGTGCTGGATCACCAACGGCGGCAAGTCGAGCTGGTACACGGTCATGGCGGTCACCGACCCGGACAAGGGCTCAAACGGCATCTCGTCGTTCATGGTCCACAAGGACGACGAGGGCTTCACGGTGGGTCCGAAGGAGAAGAAGCTCGGCATCAAGGGCTCCCCGACCACCGAGCTGTACTTCGAGAACTGCCGCATCCCGGGGGATCGGATCATCGGCGAGCCGGGCACCGGCTTCAAGACCGCGCTGGCGACCCTGGACCACACCCGGCCCACCATCGGCGCCCAGGCGGTCGGCATCGCGCAGGGGGCGCTGGACGCGGCGATCGCCTACACCAAGGACCGCAAGCAGTTCGGCCGTCCGGTCAGCGACAACCAGGGTGTGCAGTTCATGCTCGCCGACATGGCGATGAAGGTGGAAGCGGCGCGGCTGATGGTCTACCACGCGGCCGCCCGCGCCGAGCGCGGCGAAGCCAACCTGGGTTTCATCTCCGCGGCGTCCAAGTGCCTGGCGTCCGACGTCGCGATGGAGGTGACCACCGACGCGGTGCAACTCTTCGGCGGCTACGGCTACACGCAGGACTTCCCGGTGGAGCGGATGATGCGCGACGCCAAGATCACCCAGATCTACGAGGGCACCAACCAGATTCAGCGCGTGGTGATGTCACGGGCACTGCTGCGCTGACCGATAGGATCTCCGACGGTTAACCACTCTGCGGTGTCGGGCCGGACGTAGAGTCGTGCGAATGGGTCTTACCGGCGGAGGGGGGCTGGAGTGAACAGCGTGGCTACCTCCGCGCATCCGGGGATGACCCGGAATTGATGCCAGCGCGCGCTCCCGTGATCCCGGCGGCGAATTGGCAGTCCTTGTCTTTGCTGTTGGTGGAGGACGACCGCGCCGATGCGGTGCTGGTGGAGGAGCTGATCGCCGACGCGGTCGCCGATATCCGGGTGGTCTGGGCGCAGTCGATGGCCCACGCCGAGCGCGAACTGGCCTCGGCCCGGCCCGACTGCGTGCTGCTGGACCTGCACCTGCCCGACGCCAGCGGCATCGACGCGCTGAACCGCATCGCCGAGCGCGACGCCACCGTTCCGATCGTCGTGCTGACCGGGCTGAACGACGAGTACTTCGGGGCTTCCGCGGTCGCTGCCGGCGCCCAGGACTACCTGGTCAAGGGCCGCGTCGAGCCGGAGATGCTGCGGCGCGCGCTGCTGTACGCGATCGAGCGCAAGCGCGCCGAGCTGATCGCCGCCGACCTGCACGCGACCCGGCTGCGGGCCCGCGAGAACGCGCTGCTGGAGCGCGGGCTGCTGCCGTCCCCCCTGCTGCTGGATAACCCGGGCGTCGACATCGTCGCCCGGTACCGGCCGAGCCGCGAGGACGCGCTGCTGTGCGGGGACTTCTACGACGTGGTGCAGACGCCCGACCGGGTGATCCACGTCCTGATCGGCGACGTCGCCGGGCACGGGCCGCACGAGGCCGCCCTGGGCGCTGCGCTGCGGATCGCCTTCCGCGCGCTCACCTTCGCCGGCGTGCGGGGCGTGGAGCTGATGCGGCAACTCGAGCGGGTGCTGCACTCGGAACGAACGGGCACAGGGGTTTTCGCGACCGTGCTGAGCCTCGAGATCCCGCCCGGCGGCTCCCGCATCACCGCGATCCGGGCCGGCCATCCCGGGATGCTGTTGCAGCGCGACGGCACCGTCGAGTGGTTGGAGCCGCCCGGTGGCCCCGCACTGGGTCTGCGCGCCGACGACGACTGGCCGCGGCACGAGTTGGACCTGCCGCCGGGGCACGGCCTGCTGCTGCTCACCGACGGGCTGTTCGAGGGGTATTCGGGTGAGGGCACCCGGCGCCTGGGCGAGGAGGGCCTGCTCGAGCTGGCCCGGTCGCACGCGAATCGGCCGGGTCCGGAGTTCGTCGACGCGCTCATCGACGGCGCGCAGCGACTCGCTCGCCCCCGGGGCGGACTGACCGACGACATCGCCGTGCTGCGGGTCGAGAGGACCGCCGAGTGACCCCCAGCGTGCGCCGCTTGCGGCTGTCGGAGCTCACCGTGCGCGGATGGCAGGCCCTGGTCCTGGTCAGCATGGGCGTGATGGTGCTGGCCGGCGCGGTGGTCGGCGCGCTGCTGCTGAACCGCACGGACGAGATGACCCACCAGCTCGTCGACAGCATTCAGCCGGCACGCGTGGCGGCCTTCCAGCTGCAGTCCGCGTTGCGTGACCAGGAAACGGGGATCCGCGGCTACCTGTTGGTCGGGGACCGGCAATTCCTCATGCCGTACTACGACGGGCAACACGCCGAACAGGCCGCGGCGCAAGAGATCCGGCGGCGGCTGAGCCAGCGCCCGGACCTCAGCACCGACCTCGCCGCCATCGAGGATGCCGCGGCGAACTGGCGGGCGAACTACGCCGAGCCGGTCATCGCCACGGTGATGCCCACCGGCAAGAACGTCGCGAGCAAGCCGTCGGCTGAGCGCGGAAAAGCCGAATTCGACCATCTCCGAACACTTTTCGAGAGGCAGAACGCGAACCTGTCGGCAGCGGCGGCGACCGGTGCGGCCGAACTCAAGCGCACGGACGCCTGGCGTGACCGGGTGTTCGGCGCGATGGTGTTGCTGTTCTTCGCCACGGCCGGGCTGCTGGGGTTCCTGATCCGGGACACGGTCGCCCGCCCGCTCGCGGCGCTGGCCGGGGCGTGCCGGCGGATCACTCAGGGCAACTTCGAGGAGAGCATCACACCGCCGAGGCGGCCCAAGGACGTTCGCGACATGGCGATCGACGTGGAGAACATGCGCAAACGGATGGTCGAGGAACTCGAGATATCGCGCTCGGCGCAGACGCAGCTGGACGAGCAGGCCGCCGAATTGCGCCGGTCCAACACCGAACTCGAGCAGTTCGCCTACGTCGCCTCCCACGACCTGCAGGAGCCGCTGCGCAAGGTCGCCTCGTTCTGTCAGCTGCTGGAGCGCCGCTACGGTGACAAGCTCGACGAGCGCGGCATCGAATACATCGGCTTCGCGGTTGACGGGGCCAAGCGGATGCAGGCGCTGATCAACGACCTGCTCACCTTCTCCCGCGTCGGCCGGCTCGGCACCACCGAAACCGACGTGGACCTCGATTCGGCGCTGGATTCCGGCCTGGCCAACCTGGCCGTCGCGATCGAGGAGTCGCAGGCCGACATCGTGCGCCCGGACGCGCTTCCGCGGATCAAGGGCGACCCGACGCTGCTGACCATGCTCTGGCAGAACCTCATCGGCAACGCCGTGAAGTTCCGGCACAAGGATCGCCGGCCCCGCGTCGTGATCGAGTGCGCGCCGGGCACCGGCGATCACGACGGCGAATGGGTGATCACCGTGTCGGACAACGGCATCGGCATCCCGGCGGAGTTCGCCGACAAGGTCTTCGTCATCTTCCAGCGCCTGCACGGCCGCGACGTGTACGCCGGGACCGGCGTCGGGCTGGCCCTGGTCAAGAAGATCGTCGAGCACCATGGCGGCACCATTCGCATCGACACGTCCCGCACCGAGGGAACGCGATTCGAATTCACCCTGCCCATGCCCGAGCCCGAGCCGCAGCCCGAGCCCGACGCGGACGCGGACCGCCCAGCCGCTTTGGAAGGAGCGCATGAATGACATCGGCCGGTAGAGCGATCGACATCCTGCTCGTCGAAGACGACCCGGGAGACGAGCTCATCACGCGAGAAGCGTTCGAGCACAACAAACTCCAAAACCGGCTGCACGTCGCGCACGACGGGGAGGAGGGCCTCGACTACCTCTACCAGCGCGGCAGGTTCGAGGATGCGCCGCGGCCCGACCTCATCCTGCTGGACCTGAACCTGCCGAAATACGACGGCCGCCAGCTGCTGGAGAAGATCAAGTCCGACCCGGACCTGGCCCGCATCCCGGTCGTGGTGCTCACCACCTCCTCGGCGGAGGAGGACATCCTGCGCAGCTACAAGCTGCACGCCAACGCCTACGTGACCAAGCCGGTCGACCTGGACCAGTTCATGAAGGCGGTCCGACAGATCGACGAGTTCTTCGTCCAGGTGGTGCGGCTGCCTAGCCAGTGACAGGTGACGAGGTGGTCTGCGGGGTGAGGAACTCCTCGTTGTGCTCCCCGACGGCGGGCGGGGCATCCATGGCCGCGGCGTCGAAACTCGAGTAGCGCGCGGGCATGCGCACCACCGTGACGCCTTCGTCGCCGCTGCCCACCCGCAGGGCGAGCTCGTTCTCCGCGAACAGCGGGGTGTCCACCACCTGTTTCCAGGTATTGGCCAGGCAGGCCATCAGGCCGCCTTCCTGCAGCAGCTCGACCCATTCGGCCGCGGTCCTGGCGGCCAGCGCCGCCTCGAGTTCCTCGGTCAGCTCGGGGTAATTCATTGCGCGCGAACGCTGGTCGATGAACCGCTCGTCGGTCAGCAGGTCGGGCCGGCCGATGATCTGGCACAGCTTGGCCCAGTGCTTGGGCACGTACGCGCTGATCACCAGGTACCCGTCGGCGGCCTTGAACGCGTCCGACGGCTGGGTCGCGAAGCCAACACCCTTGCGCTTCTTGGCTTTCGGCTCCGAGTCCGGCTTCGGCCCGGGCGCCTGGGCCGGCTTGTTCAGGTGGATCGTGAGCTGGCCGG
Source organism: Mycobacterium europaeum (assembly GCF_034555895.2). NCBI lineage: Bacteria > Bacillati > Actinomycetota > Actinomycetes > Mycobacteriales > Mycobacteriaceae > Mycobacterium > Mycobacterium europaeum. The sequence goes on along the minus strand of NZ_CP157315.1, from coordinate 3,603,995 downwards.
CCTGCAGGTTGACCGCGACGTCGTACATGGCGACGCGCACCACGTCGGCCACCCCGTGGCGCTCCCGGTTGAGCAGCGCGGCCAGCACCGCCTGGGCCAGCACGTGCCCGCTGGCGGCGTCGACGAGCTGGAACGGGATGATCTGCGGTTTGCCGCTCGGCGTCGGCATCCCGGTGGTCATCCCCGACTCGGCCGCGACCATCAGGTCCACGCCCGGCCTGCTGCCGTGCGGGCCGTTGCCGCCGTAGGCCGACAGCCGCGCGTAGATGAGCCGGGGGTTGCGGGCGCGCAGGTCGTCGGGGCCCAGGCCCATGCGTTCCATCACGCCGGGACGAAAGCCCTCCAGCACCACGTCGGCGGTGTCGACCAGCCGCAGGATCTGCTGCTTGGCCTCCTCGTCGGTGAGGTCCACCGCCACTGATTTCTTGCCGCGGTTGTGCGGCAGGAACAGGGTGGGCAGCGGCGGGCGACCGGGCAGGACCGCGGTGATCTGCCGGGCGGCCTCGCCGTGGGGTGCCTCGACCTTGATGACCTCGGCGCCCAGGTCCGCCAGCACCTGCCCGGCCAGCGGCCCGGCGATGTTCTGGGTGAAGTCGAGTACCCGGAATCCGTCAAGGGGCTTGGCGGGGGTGCTGTCTGCCATGGGTGGCCTTCCTGTCATTCGGCCTTGGTCAAGACCCCAGTGCAGTAGTAGTTCTGGGCGAACGGCGCACCGGGGTCGGTGCGCTGCAAAGGTAACCCGTTGTCGGCCAACAGCTGATTCAGGGGTGTGCGGACGGTGCGCCAGCCGTGCCGCTCCAGGTGTGTCGCGGCGTCGGTGCGCTCGCCCGGGAAGCCCAGGTCGCCCAGCGCGATGTCCAGGCCATTGTCCCGCCACTTCTGGCTGGCGGCGTTCAGGGCGTCACCGTTGGTGCCGGAGTTGATGAAGACCTCGGCGACCAGGCGGCTGCCATCGGCGCTGAGCGCGGTGATGTCGTCGAGCAGCCGGTCCTGCGCCTCGGGCGGCAGGAAGCCGAGCAGGCCCTCGGCGGCCCAGGCGGCGGGCCGCCCCGCGTCGAAGCCGGCCTGGCGCAGCGCCGAGGGCCAGTCGTGGCGCAGGTCGATCGGGACGGCCCGGACCGTGGCGGTGGGCTCGGCGCCGAGCTCGGCGATGGTGGCGGTCTTGAATTCGATGACCTGCGGCTGGTCGATCTCGAACACCGTGGTGCCCGACGCCCACGGCAGCCGGTAGGCCCGCGCGTCCAGACCCGAGGCCAGGATGACCACCTGGCGGATGCCGGCGGCGCCGGCCTCGGCGAAGAACGCGTCGATGTAGCGCGTGCGCGCGGCCAGCATGTCGGTCATGCGCTGCATGCCCCACGGGGCGCCGGGCTCGTCGACGTCGGCGGAGCTCAACTCACCGGCGGCCCATCGCGTCATGAAGTCGACGCCGACGGCGCGCACCAGTGGCTCGGCGAACGGGTCGTCGATCAGCCCGTCCCGGGTGGCCCGGGCCCGTCCGGCCGCCACCATGGTGGCGGTGGCCCCCACGCTGGTGGCCAGATCCCAGGTGTCGTTGTCAGTGCGCGTCATCGGCATTGCCCCTTTCTGGCGAGTCGTTAGCCAGAATAACGATGGTGACCAAAGGCCCCACCCGGTAGTGGCGTTGCGCCCTTATCCGGGACCGCGGCGGGCGGCAGCATCGACGTGTGCAGACCCTGCGACTTTTCGGGCGTGCGGGCTTGGAGGCCCGGTCGCTCCTGCTCTATGCCCGCTCCGGGAGCCTGCGGTTGGTCGCGCCCGGACAAGTCTTCTCGGTCCTGCGCGCCCTGCGGCGCTACGGCCTGCTGGGGGCGGCGACGGCGATCGCCGCCGGACGAGACCCCGATGGCGTGGCGCTGATCGACGAGCGCGGCCCCCTGACGTTCGGTGAGCTGGACGCGCGGACCAACGCCCTGGCCAACGAGTGGCGGCGGCGCGGCCTGGGCCCGGGCCACGCCGTGGCCATCCTGGTGGGCAACCACCGCGGCTTCCTGGAGGCGGTGTACGCCGCCGCCAAGTGCGGCGCCGGCGTCCTGCTGCTCAACACCGGGTTCGGCGCCGCGCAGCTCGCCGGGATGCTGTCCCGGGAACGCGCCGACCTGCTCGTCTACGACGAGGAGTACGACGCCGTCGTCGCCGACGTGCACCCGAGGCTGGGCCGGATCCGGGCCTGGACCCAGACGCCCGACCCCGACAGCCTCGACGCGCTGATCGAGCGCGGCGATCCCGGCCCGCCGCCGCCGTCGGGTGGGCGGCCCAGGATCGTCATCTCGACCAGCGGGACGACCGGCACCCCGAAGGGCGCCGCGCGTTCGGAACCCAGTTCGCTGATACCGGTCGGCGGCCTGCTCGGCAAGGTGCCGTTCCGCGGCCGGGAAGTCACCGAATGCTGTGTGCCGCTGTTTCATTCGATGGGCTTCAGCCACGCGATGTACGCGATGGTGCTGGGCTCGACCCTGGTGGTCCGCCGCCACTTCGACCCTCGGCAGGCGCTGGCGAGCGTGGCCGCGCACCGGGCCAGCGCCATGATCGTCGTCCCGATCATGTTGCGGCGCATCCTCGACCTGGGGCCGGCGGCCCTTTCCGGGCCCGACCTCTCCTCGCTGCGCATCGTGTTCGTCGGCGGTTCCCAGCTCGGTGCCGCGCTGGCCACCCGGGCGCTCGAGGCGCTGGGCCCCGTGGTCTACAACATGTACGGGTCCACCGAGGTCGCCTACGCCACCATCGCCACGCCCGCCGACCTGGCCGTCGCGCCCGGATGCGTGGGCGCGGTGGTGCCCGGATCGGTCGTCAAGATCCTCGGCGACGACGGCGGCGAGCTGGCGCCGGGGACGCCGGGGCGGATCTTCGTCGGCAATGTGCTGGCCTTCGAGGGATACACTGGCGGCGGCACCAAGGAATCGATCCGGGGGCTGATGTCGACCGGCGACGTCGGCCATTTCGATTCCGCTGGCAGGCTTTTCATCGACGGCCGTGACGACGAGATGATCGTCTCGGGCGGGGAGAACGTGTACCCCGGCGAGGTCGAGGACGCGCTTGCGCATCATCCCGACATCGTCGACGTCGCGGTCGTCGGCGTCGACGACGAGGAGTTCGGCCAGCGGTTGCGCGCCTATGTCGTGGTCCGGCCGGGCGCGGCGCTGACCGAGCGCGACGTCCAGGATTACGTCCGAGAGCGGTTGGCGCGCTTCAAAATCCCGCGCGATGTGCTGTTCGTCGACGCGCTGCCGCGCAACGCGGGCGGCAAGGTGCTCAAGCGGGTGCTGAACAGCCAGGCTTGACACGGTGGTGTTACCACCGGTTTTCGCCGCGAAACTGCATTCCGCGACGCGTTCGCCGAGTAATGCCGTCGCCAGTTGCAGTTTCGCGGCGGTTAAAGGCGATACCTGATCAGCCGTGAGCTGTTGGCCACCACCGCGACCGACGACGCGTTGTGCAGGATCGCGGCCAGCACGGGGGACAGGGCCCCGCCGGCGCCGATGATCAGACCCGCCGCGTTGACCGCGATGGACATGCCGTAGTTCTCCCGGATGACGTCGACGGCGCGGGCGCCGAGATCGCGCACGTCGAGCAGGCGGTGCAGGTCGTCGTTGGCCAGCGCCACGTCGGCGGTCTCGACGGCGACGTCGGTTCCGGCCAGGCCCATGGCGATCCCGATGTCGGCCGCCGCGAGCGCCGGTGCGTCGTTGATGCCGTCACCGACCATGCCGACCACGTAGCCGTCGTCCTGTAGCCCGCGCACCACCTCGAGCTTGTCCTCCGGCATCACCTCGGCGCGCCACTCGTCGATGCCCAACTCCTCGGCCACTACCCGGGCGATGTCGGGGTGATCGCCGGTGAGCATGACGATGCGTCGAACGCCGTTGTCCCGCAGCTTCTTCAGCACCTCGACCGCCTCGGACCGCACCTCGTCGCGCAGGCTGATCAACCCGACCAGCTTGCCGTCGACCGCAAGCAACAGCGGCGTCTCGGCCTGGCGGCGCAGCCGGTCCACCCACTCCGACGCCTTCTTGGACACGCTGACCTGTTCGGCGCGCAGCAGCCCGGGACTGCCGAGCAGCAGGGTGCGGCCGTCGGCCCAGGTCCGCATGCCCAGGCCCACCAGCACCTCGCACTCCTCGTGCGGCGGGATGGTGATCTGGCGTTCCTCGGTCGAGCGGATCACCGCCTCGGCGAGCGGGTGCCGCGAGTGGATCTCCGAGCTGGCCGCGTACGCCAGCACCTGCTCGGGTTCCCAATCCTTGTGCAGGGCAACGATGTTGGTGACCACCGGGCGGCCGACGGTCAGTGTCCCGGTCTTGTCGAACACGATCGCGTCCACCCGGCCGGCCCGCTCGAGGTGCGAGCCGCCCTTGATCAGGATGCCGCGGCGCGCGCCGTTGCCGATCGCGGCGCTGATCGCCGTCGGGGTGGACAGGCCCACCGCGCAGGGGCAGGCGATCAACAGCATGGTCATCGCGCGGCGTACGTCGCCGGTCACCGCCAGGGTGAGAGCGGACACGATGAACGAGGTGGGAACGAAACGGCGGGAGAAGGTTTCGCCGACCGTCTGGATGGGCGCGCGGTCGTGTTGGGCCTCCTCGACCCGGGTGATGATGCGCCCGATCGCGGTCTGGTTGCCGACGGCCTGGGCGCGCACCACCAGGCGTCCGCGCACCACGACCGACCCGGCGTGCACGTGCGCGCCGACCATGACCGACACCGGCAGGTTCTCACCGGTGATCGCGGACTGGTTGACGATCGCCTCGCCGTCGACCACCTCGCCGTCCACCGGTATCGCGACGTGGTCGTGGATGACCACCTCGTCGCCGATCTGCACGCCGTCGATGGGGACCTGCACCTCGGCTCCGTCGGCCAGCCGGATCCAGGCCGTGTCCTGGTTGCCGCGCAGCAGTTCCGAGATGGCCCGCCGGGTCCGGCGCAGGGTGAGGTCTTGCAGGTACTCGCCGATGTTGAGCAGCCACAGCACGGTGAGCGCCACCACGTTCTCGCGCAGCACCAGGCTGGCCACCGTCGCCGCCGAAACCAGGGCGTCGGTGCCGGCCCGGCCGGCGCGCAGCGAGCGCAGCGCGCCGCTCAGGAACGGGTAGCCGGTGAAGACCGTGACCCCGGTGGCCAGTGCCCGCCCGTTGGGGCCGAGCAGGGGCGGCCGGGCGAAGACGTAGCGGCGCACGCCGAGCAGCGCGAGCGCCGCGCCGCCGACGACCATCCGCAACACGTCGGTGTTGCGGATCTCCGACGAATGCGGCGCGCGTGCGGGGATCAGCTCGGCGGCGACGTGGGCGGCGGAGCCGATCGCCGCCAGCACCGCGGCGCGGTCGCAGCGCCGCGGCGAATACCAGACGACGACCGATCCGGTGCGCGGGTAGGCGTGCACCACCCGCACGCCGTCCTGCTGGGCGACGGCCTCCTCGACGGCGACCGCGCGCCGGGAGCTGCCCCGGACCCATTCGACGGACACCCGCATCCGTCCGGCGGCATCGGAAACGATCTGCAGCGCAGGGTCTTTCGAGGAGACCGGCTCCAGGGCGGGGGCGAGCGCCATCTGCGCGGCGATCAGTGGTCGTGCTGGTGGACGTCGGTCACCGCGGGCGTGGGGGCTTCCTCGCCGATGCGTTCCCGGGCCTCGGCCATCACGTCGGCGATCTTCAACCGGGCCGACTCGGCGGCCTCCTCGGCCTTGCGGGTCCCGCGCAGCCCGAGTTCGGCGGCCGACACCGCGGTCTCGTGCAGCGGGGCCTTGGCCACGGCCTTGCGCACCACCTCGTAGGCCGTCACGCCGACAAGGCCGGTCAGCACCGTCGATGCCGCCTTCGCCAAGAGCGCGTATCCCGCCATTGCCCGGACCTCCTCGTCGTCGCAGCGTCAGCTCATGCTCGCTCGACGTTAACATCGAAATATTGCGATATCAATATGAATCGGGCCCGGTCTGGGGCTACAGCACCCGGGTGACCTTTTCGGTCTCGATCCGGCGCGGCAGCGCCGACGGGTCGGGGTGGGCCACCTGCACCAGCGACGCGCCGACGGCCAGGACCGCCAGCAGGCCGTCCACCAACTCCGCGGGCCCGGACCAGGCGGCGGTGGAAAGGACCCGGTCGGCGGCCGTCAAATCCCTTGCCGCCGCTGAGGTCTGGCAATCGGCCAGCACCTCGTCGACGGATCGGCCGGCCAGCGCGGGACCGGGATGGCGTTCGGCGAGGATCTGGTCGCCGTGCACCCGCACGGCCGTGGCGTAGTCGGTGACCCCGATCGGCAGGTCGGGGACCGGGCGGCCGAACGGGTCCAGCGAGAGCACCGCCACCTCACCCCCCGACGCCGCCACGGCGGAGTCCGCCTCGTCGAGCCGTTCGGCGGTGCACAGCGCGATCTCCGCCTCGCCGGCGAACACCGCCTCGGCGCCGATCCACCACACCCCGAACAACGCGGCCGCGGTCTGCCAGTGCGCCGGCAGCAGGATCGCGACCCTGCCGCCCGGCCCGGCGCCCAGCTCGTCGCGCAGCAGGTTGCCGGTCTTGGCCGCCCAGTTGGCCAGCGTCGCCGCGGACAACTCGATCCGCTCGCCGGTCGCGTCGTCGTAGTAGGTGATCCGCGGGCCGACCGGGTCGGCCCGCAGCATCGGGTCGAGGATCGCGCCGGACAGCGTGCTCAGTTGATGCACTCGGGCTTGTCGGAACCGGCGGTCAGGATCGGCGAGGGCGCGGGCACGTTCGGGTCGGGCGCCACCGCACCGACGTTGGACACCTTGGCGGGCATCACCGACCCGGTGCCGGACAGGCCCGAGCCGGGGCCGGTGTAGTCGTTGGCCAGCACCACCCGGACCGAGCCCGCCGCGACGGACGGATCGGCGACCACCGGCAGCCCGCCCAGCTCCTTGGCCACCTCCTGGGCGCCCAGGTCGTCGCTCTTGGCGGCCCGCACCTGGCTGCCCTTGACGTGGCCGCCGTCGTTGTTGCCGACGGTCCCCGCGCCGAACCCCTTGGCGCTCAGCACCTCCGAGACGGCCGATGCCAGGCCGTTGATGTCGGTGTCGTTGACCACGCTGGCGGTCGTCTTCGCCGGGGTGTAGGCGATCTCCTCGGTCTTGCCCTGCTCCTGGTCGTGCAGCAGCCCGTTGACCCAGTCCTGGACCTGGCGCGGGTCCACGCGCACCACGCTCTGCATGCCGTCGTCGCTCCAGCCGGCCCCGTCCAGCACCGGAATGGTGGCGAACGCGACGTTGCCGCCGGCCAACTTCTGCATCTGCTGGACGAAATCCATGACGTCCCAACCCGAGGAGATCACCACCGAGCGCTGCACGGCCGCCTCCAGCCGTTTGACCGTGGTGGGGCTGGACAGCGTCTTGCCGGAGATGACGCGGTGGGCCAGCGAGGCCATCACCACCTGCTGGCGCACCACCCGGTCGAGGTCGCCGCGCGGCAACTCGTGGCGCTGGCGGACGAAGCTGAGCGCCTCCGGCCCGTCGAGCCGCTGGGGGCCGGCCGGGAAGTCGGCGCCCGAAAGGGGCTCGAACACCGGCTCTTTGAGGCAGACGTCCACGCCGCCGAGCGCGTCGGTGATCAGGGAGAAGCCGAGTAGGCCGATCTCGGCGTAGTGGTCGACGGTGACGCCGGTGAGGTCGGCGACGGTCTTGATCAGGGCCTCGCGCCCGGCCTCGGTGCCCTGCGCCGCCGCGTCCTCGGCCGAGTCGCCGGCCTTGACCAGGTTGGCGCGCTTGGCCTCGCGGGTCTGGCCGTAGACCCCGTTGATCTTCGTCTTGCCCAGCCCGGGGGCCGTGACATAGGAGTCGCGGGGGATCGAGATGGCGGTCGCCGACTTCCCGTTGTTGGGGATGCGGATCAGGATGATCGTGTCGGTGTTGGTGGCTTCCTCGTCGCCGGCCCGCAAGGTCGCCAGCTCCTCCTGCGACAGCGGGTTGCCGTGGGCGTCGGTGCGGCTGTCGAGGCCGACCAGCAGGATGTCGATGGCGCCGTCGTCGCCGCCCTTGCCGAGCGAGGGTGCGGACATGTGAAAGATGCCGTCCTCGAAGGACCGCACGTTGCTCCACGCCAGCCCGGTGCCGAGGACGACCGCGAGCGTGAGCACGGTCGCAATCACACGAATCACACGATGCACAGGCATCCCACTAGATTACTTGCGACCCACGCGCTTCGCGGGTAGCGAAGCCCCGCGTGCCCCGGGCGTTCGCCCGTGCTCTCCCGGGCATGCCAGACTCAGACCATGTCGAGCAGGATCGTGATCGCCGGTGCCGGAGGGCAGCTGGGTGGCTTTTTGAGCTCGCTGGCGACCGGTGAGGGCCGCGACGTCCTGGCGCTGACGTCGTCGCAGTGGGACATCACCGACCCCGCCGCGGCCGAGCGGATCGTCCGGCGCGGCGACGTGGTGATCAACTGCGCGGCCTACACCAACGTCGACGCCGCCGAGAGCGACGAGGCCGGCGCCTACGCGGTCAACGCCACCGGACCCGAGAACATCGCCAAGGCCTGCGCCCGCGCCGGCGCCCGGTTCATCCACGTCTCCACCGACTACGTCTTCAACGGGGACTTCGGCGGCGCCGACCCGCGCCCCTACGAGCCCAGCGACCCGACCGCCCCCGCGGGCGTGTACGGCCGGAGCAAGCTCGCCGGCGAGCAGGCCGTGCTGGAGGCGCTGCCGGAGGCTGTCGTCGTCCGCACCGCCTGGGTCTACACCGGCGGTGACGGCAAGGACTTCGTCGCCGTCATGCGCCGGCTGGCCGCGGGCGACGACCCGGTGCGGGTGGTGCACGACCAGGTCGGGTCGCCGACCTACGTGGGCGACCTGGCGGCCGCCCTGCTGCAGGTCGCCGACGACCGCGTGCCCGGCCCCATCCTGCACGCCGCCAACGAGGGCGCGGTGTCCCGCTTCGAGCAGACCCGGGCGATCTTCTCCGAATGCGGCGCCGACCCGGAGCGGGTGCAGCCGGTCAGCACCGCGGAGTTCCCCCGCCCCGCGCCGCGGCCCAGCTACTCCGCGCTGTCGGGACGGGAGTCCGCCGCGGCGGGACTGCGGCCGCTAAGGCCGTGGCGCGCCGCACTTGTCGCGGCGCTGGCCGCGCCGAACACCAACGCGGCAACCACGCTCGCCGCCGATCGACCGTTACCCTCTACGCGTGACTGACGTCCTGCCGGTCGTGACGGTGACCTACTCGCCGGGCCCGCACCTCGAGCGTTTCCTGGCGTCGTTGTCGCTGGCCACCGAGCGGCCCGTGTGCGTGGTGATGGCCGACAACGGCTCCACCGACGGGACCCCGCAGGCCGCGATCGAGCGTTACCCCAACGTGCGGCTGTTCCACACCGGGGCCAACCTCGGCTACGGGACCGCGGTCAACCGCGCGGTCGCGCAGCTCGCCGAGACGCCGGACGTGGACGACGACTGGGTGATCGTGGCCAACCCGGACGTGCAGTGGGGCCCCGGCAGCATCGACGCCCTGCTGGAGGCCGCCACCCGGTGGCCGCGCGCCGGGGCGCTGGGCCCGCTCATCCGCGATCCCGACGGCTCGGTGTACCCGTCGGCGCGCCACCTGCCGAGCCTGGTCCGCGGCAGCATGCACGCGGTGGTCGGCCCGATCTGGAAGCGCAACCCGTGGACGGCGGCCTACCGCCAGGAGCGGCTGGAGCCCACCGAACGCGCGGTCGGCTGGCTGTCCGGGTCCTGCCTGCTGGTCCGCCGGTCCGCGTTCGCCCAGGTCGGCGGATTCGACGAGCGCTACTTCATGTACATGGAAGACGTCGACCTCGGGGACCGGCTCGGCCGGGCCGGCTGGCTGAGCGTCTACGTGCCGTCGGCCGAGGTGCTGCACCACAAGGGGCACTCCACCGGGGACGACCCGGCGAGCCACCTGGCGGCGCATCACGAGAGCACCTATATGTTCCTGGCGGACCGGCATTCGGGTTGGTGGCGGGCGCCGCTGCGCTGGGTGCTGCGGGCCGCGCTGGCGCTGCGTTCCCGCCTGATGGTGCGCGGGGCGCTGCGCAGTCGGAGACGGAAACTGGCGGAAGGGCGGCGCTGAGATGGCTAACCCGCAAGTCGATGCCGTGATCCTGGTCGGCGGCAAGGGGACCCGGCTGCGGCCGCTGACGCTGTCTGCGCCCAAGCCCATGCTGCCCACCGCGGGGCTGCCCTTCCTGACGCACTTGCTGTCGAGGGTCGCCGCGGCGGGCATCGAGCACGTCATCCTGAGCACCTCGTATCAGGCCGCAGTGTTCGAGGCGGAGTTCGGCGACGGGTCCAAGCTGGGCCTGCAGATCGAATACGTCACCGAGGACCGGCCGCTGGGGACCGGCGGGGGCATCGCCAACGTCGCCGACCACCTGCGCCACGACACCGTGATGGTGTTCAACGGCGACGTCCTCTCGGGTGCCGACCTGGGCCAGATGCTCGACTTTCATCGCAGCAACCGGGCCGACGTCACGCTGCACCTGGTCCGGGTGGGCGACCCGCGGGCCTTCGGCTGCGTGACCACCGACGAAAACGGCCGCGTCACGGCCTTTTTGGAGAAGACGCAGGACCCGCCCACCGATCAGATCAACGCCGGCACCTACGTGTTCGCGCGCGACATCATCGACCGCATCCCGCGCGGGCGCGAGGTGTCGGTCGAGCGCGAGGTGTTCCCCGCGTTGCTCTCCGACCCGGACGTCAAGGTGTGCGGCTACGTCGACGCCACCTACTGGCGGGACATGGGCACACCGGAAGACTTCGTGCGCGGTTCGGCGGACCTGGTGCGCGGCATCGCGCCGTCGCCGGCCCTGCACGGTCACCGCGGCGAGCAGCTGGTGCACGACGGCGCGGCGGTGTCGCCGGGCGCGGTGCTGGTGGGCGGAACCGTCGTCGGGCGGGGCGCCGAGATCGGACCCGGCGTTCGGCTGGACGGCGCCGTGATCTTCGACGGCGTCAAGGTCGAGGCGGGCAGCGTGATCGAGCGCTCCATCATCGGCTTCGGTGCCCGCATCGGCCCGCGGGCGCTGATCCGCGACGGCGTGATCGGCGACGGCGCCGACATCGGCGCGCGCTGCGAGCTGCTGCGCGGCGCCCGGGTCTGGCCCGGCGTCTCGATCCCCGATGGCGGCATCCGGTATTCCAGCGACGTCTAGGCGCACTCGGCGTGTTGTGGCGCCCGAGCGTGAAACTAATCTCACGCTCGACGTCCGGCGTGAAATTAGTTTCACGCTCGGCGGCTAAACGCGGGCCCGCGAGACCAAATACGCCAGCGCGTGGTCGGCGTCGTCGGGCAGCGCGTCGGCCGGCCACCACCGCAAGTCCTCCGACTCGTCGCTGATCGCGATCCGCGCGCCGGCGGGCGCGTGCGCGACGAACTGCAGATCCAGGTGGCGGGTGGGCACGCCCAACGAGCAGGTGACCGGGTGGACGTGGATGGCCGCCAGCCGTGGCTCGATGCGCAGGCCCTCGACGCCGGACTCCTCGGTGGCCTCGCGCAGCGCCGCGGCGAGGAGGTCGCCGTCGTCGTCGTCGCAATGGCCGCCGAGTTGCACCCAGCGGCCCAGGCGGGGGTGCAGGGTGAGCAGCACCCGGTCGCCGGTGTGGTCGAGCACCAGCGTCGAGGCGGTGACATGGCCCGGCACGCATTCGCGGCGACAGGCGTCGGGACGGGCGAGCACGAACGCCAGGACCGCGTGCCGCAACGCGTCCTGCGCCGGATCCGGGGCCTGCCAGTCGGACAGCAACGCGATCGCCGACTCCCGCACGCTCATCGGCAACCCCGTCGCTTGCGGCGGTCCCGCAGCGAGACCCACGCCGCGCGGCACCGCGCCACCGCCTCCGGCGCGAGCCCCAGCCCGTCGATCAGGACGTGGCGGTCGACGAGGTCGAGCGCCTTGTCGATCTCGTTGGCCTTCAACAGCAGGTCGACGTCACCGGCGAGCTCGGGGCCGGCGAGCGCCGGTGGGGGAATGGGCAGCTGCTCGGCTTCGCGGGGCTCCAGCTCCAAGATGCCCCCGCCGTAACTGCGGCCGAGGATCTCGGCGAAGGCGAACGTCGCGCTGTTGTGGAACACCGCGGCCAGCGCGGCGGGGTCGGTCTGGGGGTCCACCCCGGCGGCGAGCCGGACCCGGTGCACCGTGTCGGTGCTCGTCGCCGCGGCGGCGTTGACGGTCAGCCGCGGCGTCAGGTGGATCTGGCGCAACAGGAACAGGTCGGGAACCCACAGCGAGGGCGTGCTCCACCACGGCTTGCGGATCGAGCACTTGTAGCCGCGGTCCACCCCGGCGGCCGCACCGGCGTCGATGTGCGCGGCCAGGGCGGGGTCGGCCGGGTCGCGCGGCGCGTTGAGCAGCCAGCCGCGGTGCCCGGCGGCGATATCGCCTGCCCGGCAATCGGTGTCGTAGACCAGGCCGGACAACTGCGCGCTGCGCGAGACCAGCGGGACGCAGTGGGGCAGCAGCCCCAGAGCGCGGGCCTGCGCATCGGTGAACGTGAAGAAGCTGTTGCGCCCCGTCACGATGCCCACATCCACCTCGGCGACCGACCCCAGGCGGGTGATCGCCGCCGACGCCTTGAGCGTGCGCAGCAGCCGGATCGCGGCCGGGTCCAGGAAGTAGGTGGTCCACTTCTCGTTCTCGTGCAGCAGCGCCGGCGCCGCTTCGACGCCGAGGTCCGCCCCCGCGAGGCCGTCGGTGTCGGCCAGCTGGACCGTGCGGACCCGGGCGGGGCCGGGGCCGGCGACCCCGCAGAACAACACGACCTCCTGCAGGATGCCGTCGAACACCAACCGCTCAAACGTCACCAGCGTGATGTCACTGAAGCGGCTCAGCAGGAACTCGCGCAGCTGCGCGGCATAGGTGACCTGTAGCAATTCGGCGGGCAGCACCAGCCCCACCCGGCCGCCGTCGCGCACCAGCATCGAGCCGGCCACCACGAAGGGAACCCAGGCGTTGGTCAGCCGGGTGGGTCGCAGGCCCGCGCGCCGCATCAGCTCCAGCGCGGGGGCGCGCTGCTCGGCCGCCCAGTTGCCGAACCGGATGTAGGGCGGATTGCCCGCGACCCCGTCCCAGCCGCCGGGCTCGGCGGTGGCGAGCCAGGTGAACAGGTTGGCGGTGTCGACGGGAGCGAATTCGCGTGCCCTGGCCGCCTCTTCGGCGACGAGCTCGACGCCGCGGGCCCCACCGCCGAGGGCGGCCAGCTCGCGCAGGATCGCCCCGTCGCCGCAGGAGGGCTCCAGGACGCGGGGCCCGGCTTCGCGCACCCACCGGGCGAGGAACCGGGCCACCGGCGCCGGCGTGTAGTAGCCGCCGCGGGCCTTCTCGGCGGACGCCGCCGCCTTGCCCGCGAACTTCATCAGCCCAGTATCACTTGCGGATCAACAAGTCCCCGGCGTCCGCCGGGTCGCGTGCCCCGGCGGGGTCCTCCGGATAACCGATCGCCACGGCGCCCAGCGGCTCCCAGTCGGCAGGCAACTCCAGCTCCGCGCGCACCAGGTCGGCGGCGAAGATCGTCGAGCCGATCCAGCAGCTGCCCACCCCGCGCACGGCCAGCGCGACCAGCAGGGCCTGCACGGCCGCCCCGACCGCCACGGTGAACATGGTGTGCTCGGCGTCGGTGCGGGCGGCGTCGGGATACGAGTGCGCGCCTTCGGGCACCAGCATCGGGATGACGACCTCGGGTGCGTCGTAGAGGATCTGGCCGCGCGCCACCCGGCGTTGCACCGAGTCGGCCGGCCTGCCGTCGCCGGCGAGGTCGGCGCGCCACTTGTCTTTCATCCGGTCCAGCAGCCGGGTGCGGACGCCAGGTGTTTGCAGCCAGACGAACCGGACCGGTCGCGTGTGGTGCGGGGCCGGCGCGGTGAGGGCCTCGGCGACGGCGGCTTCGATCAGCTCCGGCGCCACCGGCTCGGCGGTGAACCGGCGCACCGATCGGCGCAGCAACTGCGCCTGGCGGCGCCCCATGTCGAGGGCCTCGGCGGTGCCGAGCCAGAACAGGTCTTCCTCGCCGGGCCGCAGCAGTTGCCGCGCCGTCGAGCCGTCGTCGGACACGGCAAGGCCGCGCACCACCGCGACCGGCATCGCGGTCAATTTGCCCTTCACCAGATCGGCCGCCGCCGCGACCTCGTCGGCGACCGCGATCTCGGTGACCACCAGTTCGTTGCCGTGGCGGTCGACGGTCCCCGAATAGCCGTGCAGCACAGCCATACCGGCCGACCCGACCGCCGCGTCGATCTGGCCGTTGCGCCAGGCGCGGCCCATCGTGTCGGTGATGACCACCGCGACGTCGACACCGAGCCGGTCGGCCAGGCCGGCGCGCAGGGCCGCGGCGCTGCCGTCGGGGTCGACCGGCAGCAGCGCGAGTTCGTCGCGGCCCACGTTGGATCCGTCCACGCCCGCGGCGGCCTGGATCAGACCGATCCGGTTCTCGGTGATCAGGGTCCGGCCCTTGCGCGCCAGCACCCGCACCGCCTCCTCCTCGACGAGCTTGCGCCGGAGCTGGTCCCGCTCCTCGGCGTCCCGCGGCGCCGGCACCAGCCGGCCCTCGCACTTGGACACCACCTTGCTGGTCACCACCACGACGTCGCCGTCGCGCAGCCAGGGTGCGGCCGCGGCCAGCACCGCGCTCAGGTCGTCGCCGGGGCGGAACTCGGGAAGCCCGACGACGGGCAGGATCTCGACCGCCGCGCCGGTGCCGTGCTCAGTCACGGGCTCACACCCGCGAGGTCGAGCCCGGCGCGGACCATCTCGGCCGTCGCCTTGGGGTCGGTCATCAGCAGCGGCACGGCGCGCACCGCCACGCCGTCGATGTCTGCGTGGTCGCCCTCGTGCACCAGCCAGCAGTCCAGGATCCCGGTGCCGCCGCGCGACCCGTAATGCCGGCCGACCGCCTCCGCGGTGGAGTCCACCCCGATCACCGACAGGCACGCATCGGCCATGCCTCGCAAGGGTTTTCCGCCGATGATCGGGGAGTAGCCGACGACCGGAGCGGCCGCCGAGCGCAACGCCGCGCGGATGCCGGGCACGGCCAGGATGGCGCCGACGCTCACCACCGGGTTGGACGGCGCCAGCAGGATGACGTCGGCGTCGGCGATGGCCGCGACAGCTTCACTTGTGGCGGTGGCCTTTTCGGCGCCGATGAAGGCGAAGCTGTGCGTGGGCACGCCGGCCCGATAGCGGACCCACCACTCCTGGAAGTGGATCGCGCGCCGGGTGCCGTCGTCCGGATCGGTGATCACCACGTGCGTCTCGCAGCGGTCGTCACTGGCCGGCAGCAACCGGGCACCGGGTTGCCAGCGATCACACAGCGCGGTGGTGATCTGCGACAGCGGGTAGCCGGCGTTGAGCATCTGGGTGCGCACCAGGTGGGTGGCGATATCCCGGTCGCCGAGGCCGAACCAGTCCGGCTGCACGCCGTAGCGCGCCAATTCCTCTTTGGCGTGCCAGGTTTCGTCGCGGTGACCCCACCCGCGCTCGGGGTCTACGCCTCCACCTAAGGTGTACATGCAGGTGTCCAAGTCCGGGCAGACCCGCAGTCCATGAATCCAGGCGTCGTCGCCGATGTTGACGATTGCATTAAGTTCGTGGTTGTCGGCTCCCGCGTCTGGGTGCTGTTGCGTTGCGAACTGACCCAGCCCGAGCAACTGTTGAATCCCCAGCAGGAAGCGGGCGCCGCCAACCCCACCGACCAGAACGGTGACCTTCACGTGCACGACAGTACTGCCCGACGACCGTGTGATGGCCGCCCCGTTACGCGGCCCTTAAGCGTAGTCGCGGACAGTGTGATCGACACGCCGAATGCGCAAAACAACGGAAACGCCGTAATTCGGTCACGAGATGGTATGGAAATGCGCCGTAATGCTTGACCCGGCAGATCAACCCGTGTCTAATCACAACAGTGTCATTTCCCGGTTGGCCGGCCGGTTCCGGTGTCGCAGACCGAGATTCGATCACTTGTTCGAATTGTCTGTACACATCAGAAAAGTGGGAACCACTCACTCTCTCAATCGATCTGAGGAGGCGGACGACCGTATGTCTTACGAACATCTTCGAGGAGTCATGGCGAGCACGCCGCACACCCCTATCGGCTCGGCGCCGGTCCGACCCGTTCGGCCGCACCTGACCGTGGTTCCTGATGCGCCAGTCGCATTCGAGCCCGAGCCGTTGCCGGCGCCAGTTGCGGACCAATGGCAGGACCGGGCGCTGTGCGCCCAGACCGACCCCGAGGCCTTCTTCCCGGAGAAGGGCGGGTCCACCCGCGAGGCCAAGAAGATCTGCCTGGGGTGCGAGGTACGTCATGAGTGCCTGGAGTACGCCCTGGAGCACGACGAGCGCTTCGGCATCTGGGGCGGCCTCTCCGAACGGGAGCGTCGTCGCCTCAAGCGCGGCATCATCTAAGGCGCCGAAGGCGCCGACGCGCCAGGGTTATTCGTCGTCGATCGTCGGGTCGATGACCGACGGCTCGACATCGAGGTAGATGGCCACCTGGGCCACCAGTATCTCGTGCAGCAAATCACCGAGTTCGACGGTGTCTTTGGCCCGTCGCTCAATAGGCTTGCGGAACAGGACAATTCGCGCCCGCGTGGCGTTGCCGCGGACGTCGACGCCGGCCGGGATCAGCCGCGCCAGCGGGATCGGCCCGTCAGCGACGACCTCCGGCGGCCACTGCACGCTGTCGGGATCCTTGGCCGCGATGCGGGGGATCTCATCGACCGCCACGTCGAGCTCGGCGAGGCGGGCCTGCCAGTGCCGCTCGATGGGCTCGTAGGCCTCCAGCACCGCCATGTCGAACCGCTCGGCCCGGCTGCGCCACCCGGGCACCGTCGGCGGCAGCAGCGGGCCGCGCACGTCGCGGCCCCGCCGGCTGGACCGGTGGGAAGCGAATCGGCCCGGGGACCGACCCCTCCGCGGGGAGCTGCGCGAATCGCCCACGCGCCGATGGTAACGGTTGAACATCGGCGGTCCGCCGGTTGCGCGTGTCCGGCGCTTCACGAGCGTTTGCGCACGATAGCCTTTCGGCGTGAACGTTCCCCGTCGCTGTTGCCGGCCCGGGTGTCCGCACTACGCCGTAGCGACCCTGACGTTCGTCTACTCGGACTCCACGGCGGTCGTCGGGCCACTCGCGACCGCGCGGGAGCCGCATTCGTGGGACCTGTGCGTCGGCCATGCCGGCCGGATCACCGCGCCCCGCGGGTGGGACCTCGTGCGCCACGCCGGGCCCCTCTTGTCCGAGCCCACGCATCCCGATGAGGACGACCTGGTCGCCCTGGCCGACGCGGTGCGCGAAGGTGGCGATCGGGGCGTGCCGTACGCCGCAACCCCGGTGAACGGCTTCGCCGACCCGCACCTTCATCACGGCGGGTCGCAGGCCACCGCGCCGAGCAGCAGCGTGCTCGCGCCGCCCGAGCATCGGTCCGGCCGGCGCCGCGGGCATCTGCGGGTGTTGCCCGACCCCAGTGACTAGGCGACCGCGATCCGCGCCCACCGCTGCGGTCGGTGTTTCCCGCGGGCCGATAGGCTGACGGCCAAGAGGCGAAGGAACGCGAACCCGTTCAAGGCGTCAGGAGGCCCCCGCATGTCTCGGCTCGCCGCGACCGTACACCGTGTCGTCAAGGCTTACGACGTGCGAGGGCTGGTCGGTGAAGAGCTCGACGAGCCGCTGGTCACCGCCCTGGGGGCGGCATTCGCCAGGCTGATGCGCGGCGAGGGTGCGCGGCAGGTGGTGATCGGCCACGACATGCGCGACAGTTCGCCCGCGCTGGCCGAGGCCTTCGCCTCCGGGGTGCTGAGCCAGGGCCTGGACGTGGTGCGGATCGGCCTGTCCTCCACCGATCAGCTCTACTTCGCCTCCGGGTCGCTGGACTGCCCCGGCGCGATGTTCACCGCGAGCCACAACCCCGCCGCCTACAACGGGATCAAGCTGTGCCGGGCGGCCGCCAAGCCGGTCGGCGCGGAGAGTGGCCTGCGCACCATCAGCGAGGACGTGATCGCCGGGGTGCCGGCGTATGCCGGGCAGCCGGGAACCGTCACCGACCGCGACGTGCTCGACGACTACGGGGTGTTCCTGCGTTCGCTGGTGAGCACGTCGGGCCTGCGGCCCTTGCGGGTGGCCGTGGACGCCGGCAACGGCATGGCCGGTCTCACCGCGCCCGCGGTGCTCGGGGCGATCGATTCGATCACCTTGCTGCCGTTGTACTTCGAGCTCGACGGCTCGTTCCCCAACCACGAGGCCAACCCGCTGGACCCGGCCAACCTGGTCGACCTGCAGGCCTACGTGCGCGAGACGGGTGCCGACATCGGGCTGGCCTTCGACGGGGACGCCGACCGCTGCTTCGTCGTCGACGAACGCGGCCGGCCGGTGTCGCCCTCGACGGTGACCAGCCTGGTGGCCGCCCGCGAGCTGGGCCGGGAGATCGGCGCGACCATCATCCACAACGTGATCACCTCCCGGGCGGTGCCGGAGTTGGTCGCCGAGCGCGGCGGCACGCCGCTGCGCTCCCGCGTCGGACACTCCTATATCAAGGCGATGATGGCCGACACCGGCGCCATCTTCGGCGGGGAGCACTCGGCGCACTATTACTTCCGCGACTTCTGGGGCGCCGACTCCGGGATGCTGGCGGCGCTGTACGTGCTGGCCGCCCTCGGCGAACAGGACCGGCCGTTGTCGGAGCTGACCGCCGATTACCAGCGGTACGAGTCGTCCGGCGAGATCAACTTCACCGTCGCCGACGCGGCGCTGTGCACGGAGGCCGTGCTGAAGTCCTTCGGCAGCCGGATCCACTCCATCGACCACGTGGACGGGGTGACCGTCGACCTGGGCGACGGCAGCTGGTTCAACCTGCGCAGCTCCAACACCGAGCCGTTGCTGCGGCTCAACGTGGAGGGGCGCACCACCGAGGACGTCGGCGCGGTGGTGGCCCAGGTCCGCGCGGAGATCGAGGCGCAGTCGGCGCCCGCCGGGGCCGCCCCGTGAGCGCCGTGCGGGCGATCGATCTCGAGGACACCGACGGTCTGCTGGCCGCCGACCGGGACGGCCTGCTGCGGTCGGCGTCGTCGGCCGGCGCGCAGGTGCGCGCGATCGCCGCGGCGGTCGACGAGGGCGCGCTGGATTCGCTGCGGACCGACGACCGGCCGCGCAGCCTGATCTGGGTCGCCGGCCGCGGGGCCGCCGACTCCGCCGGTGCCATGCTCGCCGCGACGGTGGGCGGTGCGGCCTCCCAGCCGATCGCGCTGACCGCGGAGGTTCCGCCGTGGATCGGCCCCCTCGACGTGCTGATCGTCGCGGGCGACGACCCGGGCGACCCCGCGCTGGTCAGCGCGGCGGCGACCGGGGCGCGGCGCGGGGCGCGGGTCGTGGTCGCCGCGCCGTACGAGGGGCCGATGCGGGATTCCACGGCCGGGCGGGCGGCGGTGCTGGCGCCGCGCCTTGCCGTCCCCGACGAGTTCGGGTTGTGCCGGTACCTGGCCGCGGGCGTGGCCGTCCTGCAAACCGTGGACCGGCGACCGGGCATCGACCTGCGGGCGCTGGCCGACGAGTTGGACGCCGAGGCGCTGCGCAACAGCGCGGGTCGCGAGCTGTTCACCAACCCGGCCAAGACGATCGCCGCGCGCCTGGCCGACCGTCAGGTGGCGCTGGCCGGCGATTGCGCCGCGACGCTGGCGCTGGCCCGGCACGGCAGTTCGGTGCTGCTGCGGATCGCTCATCAGGCGGTTGCCGCCGCCGGATTGTCCGACGCCGTCGTCGCGCTGCGCGCAGGCGCGTCCGCCGGGTTCGTGGATCCCGCCGAGGCGCTGTTCCACGACGAACAGATCGACGGCCCGCTGCCCCGGCGGCTGCTGGTGCTGGTGCTGACCCTGTCCGCCGAACAGCCGGTGGTGGCGGCCCGCACCGCGGGGCTCGACGACGTGTACCTGCTGGCCGCCGAGGACGTGCCCGACGGACCCGGCGGCTCGGCCGGCTCCACCGTCGCGCCGGCGTTGGGCGGGGCCATCAGCGCCGAGCAGCAACTGGCAGTATTGGCCGTCCGGCTGGAGATGGCCGCGGTTTATGCGCGACTGGTGCGGGGATAGATAGAACAGTGGAATTGCTTCGCGGAGCCTTGCGGACGTACGCCTGGGGATCACGCACCGCCATCGCGGAATTCACCGGGCGGACGGTCCCGGCCGCCCACCCCGAGGCCGAGCTCTGGTTCGGCGCCCACCCCGGCGACCCCGCCTGGCTGGAGACCGACCATGGCGAGATCACGCTGCTCGACGCGCTCGTCGAAGACCCGGAGGGCCAGCTCGGCCCCGGGGCGCGCGCCCGCTTCGGAGACATGCTGCCGTTCCTGGTCAAGGTGCTCGCGGCCGACGAGCCGCTGTCCCTGCAGGCCCACCCGAGCGCGGCGCAGGCGGCCGAGGGCTACCTGCGCGAGGAGCGGCTGGGCATCCCGCTGAACTCCCCGGTGCGCAACTACCGCGACACCTCGCACAAGCCCGAGGTGCTGGTGGCGCTGCAGCCGTTCGAGGCGCTCGCCGGCTTCCGTCAGGTCGCCCGCACCGTCGAGCTGCTGCGGGCCCTGGCCGTCTCCGACCTCGACCCGTACATCGAGCTGCTCAACGACCAGTCCGACGCCGACGGCCTGCGCGCGCTGTTCACCACCTGGATCACCGCACCCCAGCCCGACATCGACGTGCTGGTGCCCGCGGTGCTCGACGGCGCCATCCAGTACATCAGCTCCGGGGCAACCGAATTCGCCGGCGAGGTCAAGACGGTGCTGGAACTCGGGGAACGCTATCCCGGCGACGCCGGCGTGCTGGCGGCGCTGTTGCTGAACCGCATCACGCTGGCCCCGGGCGAGGCGATCTTCGTGTCGGCCGGCAGCCTGCACACCTACCTGCGCGGGTTCGCGGTGGAGGTGATGGCCAACTCCGACAACGTGTTGCGGGGCGGCCTGACCCCCAAGCACGTGGACGTGCCCGAGCTGCTGCGGGTGCTCGACTTCACCCCGACCACCGAGGCGGAGGTGCGGCCCCGCGTCCACCGCGAGGGCTTCGGCCTGATCTACGAGACCCCGGCCGAGGAGTTCGCGGTGGCGCTGCTCGAGCTCGACGGCGATTACCTGGGCCACGAGGTCGACGCCACCTGCAGCCACGAGGGCCCGCAGATCCTGCTGTGCACCGAGGGCTGCACGACCGTGCACGGCAAGTCCGGGTCGCTGACCCTGCAGCGGGGGATGGCCGCCTGGGTGGCGGCCGACGACGCCCCGATCCGGCTGGTCGCGCGCGAACCCACCAAGCTGTTCAGGGCGACCGTAGGGCTGTAACGGCGGCATGCCGGTCCCTGGCGGCCTGACGGCGTTCGCCCAGCCACAGCCGCAGGTTGTGGGCCATCGCCCGCCCGATGATGCGCGGCGGCGGGATCATGTACAGGCTGTCGAGCAGCGAGAACCGGCGCAAAAACCATTCGGCCAGAACGGGATCGGTCTCGGCGGCCCCCAGGAATTGGTCGAAGAGCGCACCGGACGGCCGCCACCACCGGGGGATCGGCCCCTTGGCGCCGGCGTGGTGGAAGGTGACGTCGCCGATGGCGTTCATGATCCAGACGGGGAAGGTGGTCTTGGCGGTGGCCCGGCTCAGTTCCGCCGCCAGCTGCTCGTCGGGGGAGGACAGCGCGCGCCGCAGGTGACCGGCCTGCAGCGAGGTCATCGTCATCCCCTGCCCGAAGGTCGGGTTGAAGCTGGCGACGGCGTCGCCGAACGGGACGATCCCGGCGGGGAAGCGGTCCAGCTTGTCGTAGCGGCGCCAACGGCTGGCCGGAAAGGCGTGGAAAGCCGGTTCCCCCAGGGGTTCGGCGTGCGTCAGGGCGGTGCTGAAGTGGGCCGGGAGCAGTTCGTCGGCCAGCGCCAGCATCTCGGGAAAGGTCCGGGGGGGTTTGACGTTGGCCACGCCGAACGTGGTCAGCACCCAGGTGCCGTCCTCGTAGCACAGCATGCCCAGCCCGAGTGACTTGTCGTGCGAGGCGCCCGCGACCACCACCTTCTCGGTGATCAGTCCGTCCGCGATGCGGAACTGCTGGGTGGCGTAGTGGATGCCGATGTCCAGGGCGTCTTCCCTGGGGCGTTCGTACCCCCACTGCTCCAGCCAGACCGGCAGCCGGGTGCCCCGCCCGGCCGCGTCGACGACGAGGTCCGCGGCCACGAATTCCGGCTCCCCGCCGTCGCTGCCGGCGGCGTCCAACAGCACCCCGGTCACCCGCCGGCGGGCCGGGTCGTACCGCGGTTCGGCCACCGAGCGGCGCACGATCGCGACGTTGTCGGTGTCGCGGACGCGTTTGCGCAACTGCCACTCCAGGTGCGGGCGGCTGGGCACGTACGCGGTGAATTCGTCGCGCAGCGTGTGCCCGGTCCCGAGCACGTGGCCGGCCGCGCCGAGGTGAATGCAGTCGGGCCGGTTCTCCAGCATGGGCACGCCGGCGGCCACCATGTCGTCCAGCAGTCCGGGGAACAAACTCTCGAACTCCATTGCGCCGCGGGCCATCAGCATGTGCAGGTGCCTGTCCTGCGGGACCGTCGCCCGGTTCGACGGTGTGGCCGGCAAGTCGTCGCGTTCGTAGACGGTGACGCGGGCATACGAATCCGCGAGCACCCGCGCGGCGCACAGGCCTGCGATGCTGCCCCCGATGACCGCCGCATGCTCCCGGGTGTTTGCTTTGGTGTCCGGCATCTCGGCAGAGTACCCAGTACTGTGGCGGACCAATGGGTCCCAGTTGATTCCGAAGGGCGACGGATGGCCAACCGATGGCGGACGAAGTCGGTCGAACAATCGATCGCCGACACCGACGAGCCCGACACCCGGCTACGCAAGGACCTGACCTGGTTGGACCTGGTCGTCTTCGGCGTCGCGGTGGTGATCGGCGCCGGGATCTTCACGGTGACAGCGTCCACGACCGGCGACATCACCGGCCCGGCCATCGGGATCTCGTTCGTCATCGCGGCGATCACCTGTGCGCTGGCGGCGTTGTGTTACGCCGAGTTCGCCTCGATGCTCCCGGTCGCCGGCAGCGCCTACACCTTCTCCTATGCCACCTTCGGGGAGTTCCTGGCCTGGATCATCGGGTGGAACCTGCTGCTGGAGCTCGCGATCGGCGCCGCGGTCGTGGCCAAGGGTTGGTCGAGCTACCTGGGCAACGTGTTCGGGTTCGCCGGTGGCACAACCGAATTCGGGTCAATCAGCCTGGACTGGGGTGCGCTGGTGATCGTCGCCGGGGTGGCGACCCTGATCGCGCTGGGCACCAAGCTGTCGTCGCGGTTCTCCGCGGTGGTCACCGGTATCAAGGTGTCGGTGGTGCTGTTGGTGGTCGTGGTCGGCGCCTTCTACATCAAGGGCTCCAACTATTCGCCGTTCATTCCCAAGCCCGAAGCCGGGCATGAGGCCTCCGGCGTCAACCAGTCGGTGCTGTCGCTGCTGACCGGGGCGCACAGCAGCCACTACGGGTGGTACGGCGTGCTGGCGGGCGCGTCGATCGTGTTCTTCGCGTTCATCGGTTTCGACATCGTCGCCACCATGGCCGAGGAGACCAAGCGGCCCCAGCGCGACGTCCCGCGGGGCATCCTCGCGTCGCTGGCCATCGTGACCGTGCTCTACGTGGCCGTCTCGGTGGTGTTGTCGGGCATGGTCTCCTACACCCAGCTCAAGACGGCCCCGGGCCACCGGCCGGCGAACCTGGCCACGGCGTTCACGGCCAACGGGATCCACTGGGCCAGCAAGATCATCGCCATCGGCGCGCTGGCCGGACTGACCACCGTGGTGATGGTCCTGATGCTCGGCCAGTGCCGCATCCTGTTCGCGATGGCGCGCGACGGCCTCTTGCCGCGGCAACTGGCCAAGACCGGCACGCGCGGCACCCCGGTCCGGATCACCGTGCTGGTCGCGGTCGTGGTGGCCGCGACGGCATCGGTGTTCCCCATCGACAAGCTCGAGGAGATGGTCAACGTCGGAACCCTGTTCGCGTTCGTACTGGTCTCGGCCGGCGTCATGGTGCTGCGGCGCACCCGCCCGGACCTGGAGCGCGGCTTCCGGGCGCCGTGGGTGCCGGTCCTGCCGATCGCCTCGATCACCGCGTGCGTGTGGCTGATGGTCAACCTCACCGCGCTGACCTGGGTGCGGTTCGCCGTCTGGCTGGCGGTGGGGACCGCGATCTACGTCGGCTACGGATACCGGCACTCGGTGCAGGGCCGGCGCGAGGCCCACGGGATCGAGGCGCCCGCGCGCGCGGAACCCGACACCGTTCCGTAGCGGCCGGTTTACAAAAGTACGTCTCGTGTCTAGACACGAGACGCAGTAGGCGATATTGTCAAACTCAAGCGTGGTGTGACTCACAAGGAGGTTTGGCATATGACCACACTGGAACGGCAGGTACACCCGGAGGCGTCCGAGCCGCCGGTCTGGCGGGACAAGAAGCGGCACCTATGGCTGATGGGGCTGATCGCGCCGACGGCGTTGTTCGTGGTGCTGCCGCTGGTCTGGGCGATGAACTCACTCGGCTGGCAGACCGGCTCGCAGGCGCTGCTGTGGATCGGGCCGATCCTGGTCTACGTCCTGCTGCCGATCCTGGACCTGCGCTTCGGGCCCGACGGCCAGAACCCGCCCGACGAGGTGATGGAGCAGCTGGAGAACGACAAGTACTACCGCTACTGCACCTACATCTTCATCCCGTTCCAGTACCTGAGCGTGGTCTTCGGCGCCTACCTGTTCACCGCCTCGAACCTGAGCTGGCTCGGCTATGACGGCGCGCTGGGCTGGGCGGGCAAGCTCGGGGTGGCGCTGTCGGTGGGCGTGCTCGGCGGCGTGGGCATCAACACCGCCCACGAGATGGGCCACAAGAAGGACTCCCTGGAGCGGTGGCTGTCCAAGATCACCCTGGCCCAGACCTGCTACGGCCACTTCTACATCGAGCACAACCGCGGCCACCACGTGCGGGTGTCCACCCCTGAGGACCCGGCGTCGGCGCGCTTCGGCGAGACGTTCTGGGAGTTCTTGCCGCGCAGCGTCTTCGGCAGCCTGCGCTCGTCGTTGCGGCTGGAGGCCGAGCGGCTGCGCCGGCAGGGGCGGAGCCCGTGGGACCCCCGGACGTACCTGTCCAACGACGTGCTCAACGCCTGGCTGCTGTCGATCGTGTTGTGGGGGGTGCTGATCGCGGTCTTCGGCCCGGCGCTGATCCCGTTCGTGGTCATCCAGGCCGTCTTCGGCTTCAGCCTGCTCGAGTCCGTCAACTACCTCGAGCACTACGGGCTGTTGCGGCAGAAGCAGGCCAACGGCCGTTACGAGCGCTGCACCCCGGTGCACAGCTGGAACTCCGACCACGTCGTCACCAACCTGTTCCTGTACCACCTGCAGCGGCACAGCGACCACCACGCCAACCCGACCCGCCGGTACCAGACCCTGCGCAGCATGGAGGGCGCGCCCAACCTGCCGAGCGGGTACGCGTCGATGATCTCGCTGACCTACCTCCCGCCGCTGTGGCGCAAGGTGATGGACCACCGGGTGCTCGAGCACTACGACGGCGACATCACCAAGGTCAACATCCACCCGCGGGTGCGGGAGCGGGTGCTGGCGCGCTACGGGGCGCGGGCGTGACCGCCTACCGGTGCCCGGGCTGCGGCTACACCTACGATGAGGCGAAAGGTGCTCCGCGGGAAGGATTTCCCGCGGGCACGCCGTTCGGTGACATCCCCGCCGACTGGTGCTGCCCGGACTGTGCGGTGCGGGAGAAGGCCGATTTCGAGTGTTTAGGAGTGAACCGGTGAGCGACTACAGACTCTTCGTCTGCGTGCAGTGCGGATTCGAATACGACGAGGCCAAGGGCTGGCCGGAGGACGGCATCGCGCCCGGGACCCGCTGGGACGACATCCCCGAGGACTGGAGCTGCCCGGACTGCGGCGCGGCGAAATCCGACTTCGAGATGGTGGAGATTGCTCGTTCGTGATCGGCGCGAAAGCGGCTCGAAAGCGGCTATTGTCGCGCCTGTGAAGCGGATGCCGTTCCCCGAGGCGTCGCGCGCGCTGCTGCGCGACTCGGTGCTGGACGCGATGCGGGAGTTGCTGCTGACCCGCGACTGGTCCGCCGTCACGCTGTCGGACGTGGCCCGCGCCGCGGGCATCAGCCGGCAGACCATCTACAACGAGTTCGGCTCGCGGCAAGGCCTGGCGCAGGGTTACGCCCTGCGCCTGGCCGACCGGCTGGTCGACGCCGTGCAGGCCGCCATCGACGCCAACGTCGGCAACATCTATGAGGCGTTCCTGCAGGGCTTTCGCGCCTTCTTCGCCGAGTCGGCGGCGGACCCGCTGGTGATCTCGTTGCTGACCGGCGTCGCCAAGCCGGATCTGCTGCAGATCATCACCACCGACAGCGGCCCCATCATCACCCGGGCGTCGGATCGGCTGAGCGCGGCCTTCACCCAGAGCTGGGTGGCCACCAGTGACTCCGACGCCGGCGTCCTGGCCCGGGCGATCGTCCGGCTGGCGATGAGCTACGTGTCGATGCCGCCGGAGGCCGACCACGACGTGGCGGCCGACCTGGCGCGGCTGATGACGCCGTTCGCGGAGCGCCACGGCGTCGTCAACGTCCCCTGACGCCCTCCCGCGGCCGCCGACTACAGTGGCGCAAGAGCGTATACCTAAGCTAAGTAATCCGCTTGGAACCTAAGCCGCAGAAGGAATGAGACTTTTATGACGACGACCGAAAGTTCGTTGACCGCCGACGTCCGCAACGGCATCGATTTCAAGGTCGCCGACCTGTCGTTGGCTGAATACGGTCGCCGGGACATCGAGCTGTCCGAGCAGGAGATGCCGGGTCTGATGTCGCTGCGCCGCGAGTACGCCGAGGTGCAGCCCCTGAAGGGGGCGCGGATCTCGGGCTCGCTGCACATGACGGTGCAGACCGCCGTGCTCATCGAGACCCTGGTTTCGCTGGGCGCGCAAGTCCGTTGGGCGTCCTGCAACATCTTCTCCACCCAGGACCACGCCGCCGCCGCCGTGGTCGTCGGCCCGCACGGCACGCCCGAGGAGCCCAAGGGCGTCCCGGTGTTCGCCTGGAAGGGCGAGACGCTGGAGGAGTACTGGTGGGCCGCCGAGCAGATGCTGACGTGGCCCGACGAGCCGGCCAACATGATCCTCGACGACGGCGGCGACGCCACCATGCTGGTGCTGCGCGGCGCGCAGTACGAGAAGGCCGGCGTGGTGCCGCCCGCTGAGGAGGACGACCCCACCGAGTGGAAGGTCTTCCTGGACTTGCTGCGCAAGCGCTTCGAGACCGACAAGGACAAGTGGACGAAGATCTCCGAGTCGGTCAAGGGCGTCACCGAGGAGACCACCACCGGCGTGCTGCGCCTCTACCAGTTCGCCGCGGCCGGCGACCTCGCCTTCCCGGCGATCAACGTCAACGACTCGGTGACGAAGTCCAAGTTCGACAACAAGTACGGCTGCCGGCACTCGCTGATCGACGGGATCAACCGCGGCACCGACGTGCTGATCGGCGGCAAGAAGGTGCTGGTCTGCGGCTACGGCGACGTGGGCAAGGGTTGCGCCGAGTCGGTCAAGGGGCAGGGCGCGCGCGTCGTCGTCACCGAGATCGACCCGATCAACGCGCTGCAGGCGCTGATGGAGGGCTACGACGTCGAGACGGTCGAGGACGCGATCGGCGCCGCCGACATCGTCATCACCGCGACCGGCAACAAGGACATCATCACGCTGGCGCACATGAAGGCGATGAAGGACTACGCGGTGCTGGGCAACATCGGGCACTTCGACAACGAGATCCAGGTCGCCGCGCTGGAGCGCTCGGGCGCCACCAAGACCAACATCCGGCCGCAGGTCGACGTGTGGACGTTCCCCGACAGCGGCAAGTCGATCATCCTGCTCTCCGAGGGCCGGCTGCTGAACCTCGGCAACGCCACCGGGCACCCGTCGTTCGTGATGAGCAACAGCTTCTCCAACCAGGTGATCGCCCAGATCGAGCTGTGGACCAAGAACGACGAGTACGACAACGAGGTGTATCGGCTGCCCAAGCACCTCGACGAGAAGGTGGCCCGCATCCACGTCGAGGCGCTCGGCGGCAAGCTGACCAAGCTGACCAAGGAGCAGGCCGAGTACATCGGCGTCGACGTCGACGGTCCCTACAAGGCCGACCACTACCGCTACTGAGTCCTCGGTCCTCATGCCGAGTGTGCGGCCAGCCGCACATTCGTGCGCGGGATAGGCTCGCGCGGTGCTGATCGCGATCGAAGGGGTCGACGGGGCGGGCAAGCGGACGCTGTCCGAGGGCCTGCGCAAGGCCTTCGAGGCGGCCGGGAAGTCCGTGGCGATCCTGGCCTTCCCGCGCTACGGCAAGTCGGTGACCGCCGACGTCGCGGCCGAGGCCCTGCACGGCGAGCACGGCGACCTGGCGTCGTCGGTCTACGCGATGGCGATGCTGTTCGCGCTCGACCGGGCGGGGGCCGTTGACGACATCGAGGCGCTGTGCGCTGACCACGACGTGGTGATCCTGGATCGTTACGTCGCGTCCAACGCCGCCTACAGCGCCGCGCGCCTGCACGAGGGCGCGGGCGGGGCGGCCGCCGCCTGGGTGCTCGAGCTGGAGTACCGGCGGCTGCGGCTGCCCGCACCCGACTGGCAGCTGCTGCTCGCGGTGCCGGCGGAGCTGGCCGGGCAGCGCGCGCGCAGCCGGGCGCAGTCCGATCCGGGGCGGGCGCGCGACAGCTACGAACGCGACGACGAACTGCAGCTGCGCACCGGCGCGGTCTACGCCGAGCTGGCCGCGGCGGGCTGGGGCGGGCCCTGGCTGGTCGCCGACGCCGACGTCGATCCGGCCCGGCTGGCCGCCACCCTCATCGGCGCCAAGGAGGTGCCCCCGACCGTCCGGGAGGGCACACCGGGGGCGCCGGGCAGGGGTTTTTGACCCGAATTGCCGCTATATTTGCGGCCAGGCCCAAGAAACGCCCGTGTGGCGCGCCAGTTTTGTCCCGATCTGGTGACACCATGGATGCCATGAGGCAAAGGATCTTAGTCGTCGATGACGACGCTTCGCTGGCCGAGATGCTCACCATCGTGTTGCGTGGGGAGGGTTTCGACACCGCGGTCATCGGTGACGGTACCCAGGCCCTGACTGCGGTGCGCGAACTGCGCCCCGACTTGGTACTCCTGGACCTGATGCTGCCGGGGATGAACGGCATCGACGTGTGCCGCGTGCTGCGCGCCGATTCCGGTGTGCCGATCGTGATGCTGACCGCCAAGACCGACACCGTGGACGTGGTGTTGGGCCTCGAGTCCGGCGCCGACGACTACATCATGAAGCCGTTCAAGCCCAAGGAGCTGGTGGCGAGGGTGCGGGCGCGGCTGCGGCGCAACGACGACGAGCCCGCCGAGATGCTGTCGATCGCCGACGTCGAGATCGACGTGCCGGCGCACAAGGTGACGCGCAACGGCGAGCAGATCTCCCTGACTCCGCTGGAGTTCGACCTGCTGGTCGCGTTGGCGCGCAAACCGCGGCAGGTGTTTACTCGTGATGTGCTGCTCGAACAGGTGTGGGGCTACCGGCACCCGGCGGACACCCGCCTGGTGAACGTGCACGTCCAGCGTCTGCGGGCCAAGGTTGAGAAGGACCCGGAGAACCCGACCGTGGTGCTGACCGTTCGAGGAGTGGGATACAAGGCCGGACCTCCGTGATCCGGGGGCGCCATTGATCTGGGGCTCTCGGCGACGCACTCGGAGCCGTTGGGGGCGCTCCGGTCCCATGACCCGCGGCATGGGTGCGGTGAGTCGCGCCGTTGCTGTTGCCTGGCGCCGGTCGTTGCAGCTGCGGGTCGTCGCGCTGACGCTCGGGATGTCGTTGGCGGTGATCCTCGCGCTCGGCTTCGTGTTGACCTCTCAGGTCACCAATCGTGTGCTCGACGTCAAGGTCAAGGCGGGCATCGAGCAGATCGAGCGCGCGCGCACGACCGTCGGCGGGATCGTCAGCGGCGAGGAGACGCGCTCGCTGGACAGCAGTCTGCAGCTGGCCCGCAACACGCTGACGTCGAAGACTGACTCCGCGTCGGGCGCCGGGCTGGCCGGTGCGTTCGACGCGGTGCTGATCGTGCCGGGCGACGGGCCCCGCGCGGCGACCACGGCCGGACCGGTCGACCAGGTGCCCAATGCGCTGCGCGGCTTCGTCAAGGCCGGGCAGGCGGCGTACCAGTACGCCACCGTGCACACCGACGGTTTTTCCGGCCCGGCGCTGGTGATGGGCACGCCGGCGTCGTCGCAGGTGGCCAACCTGGAGCTGTACCTGATCTTCCCGCTGAAGAACGAGCAGTCCACCATTGCGCTGGTCCGCGGCACCATGATCACCGGTGGCGCGGTGCTGCTGGTGCTGCTCGCCGGGATCGCGCTGCTGGTATCCCGGCAGGTGGTGGTGCCGGTGCGGTCGGCGTCGCGGATCGCCGAGCGGTTCGCCGAGGGACACCTGTCCGAACGGATGCCGGTGCGCGGCGAGGACGACATGGCCCGGTTGGCGGTGTCGTTCAACGACATGGCCGAAAGCCTGTCCCGCCAGATCACCCAGCTCGAGGAGTTCGGCAACCTGCAGCGCCGGTTCACCTCGGACGTCAGCCACGAGCTGCGCACCCCGCTGACCACCGTGCGGATGGCCGCCGACCTCATCTATGACCACAGTGCCGACCTGGATCCCACGCTGGCGCGCTCCACCGAGCTGATGGTCAACGAGCTGGACCGGTTCGAGTCGCTGCTCAACGACCTGCTGGAGATCTCCCGGCACGACGCCGGGGTGGCCGAGTTGTCCGTCGAGGCGGTGGACCTGCGCACCACCGTGCGCAGCGCGCTGAGCAACGTCGGCCACCTGGCCGAGGACGCCGGCATCGAGCTGCTCGTCGACCTGCCGGACGAGGAGGTGATCGCCGAGGTCGACACCCGGCGGGTGGAGCGGATCCTGCGCAACCTGATCGCCAACGCGATCGACCACGCCGAACACAAGCCGGTGCAGATCCGGATGGGGGCCGACGAGGACACCGTGGCCGTCACCGTCCGCGACTACGGGGTGGGGTTGCGGCCCGGCGAGGAGAAGCTGGTGTTCAGCCGGTTCTGGCGGGCCGACCCGTCGCGGGTGCGCCGGTCCGGCGGCACCGGGCTCGGCCTGGCGATCAGCGTGGAGGACGCCCGCCTGCACCAGGGCCGGCTGGAGGCGTGGGGCGAACCCGGTGAGGGATCCTGCTTCCGGCTGACGCTTCCGCTGGTCCGCGGCCACAAGGTGACCACCAGCCCGCTGCCCATGAAGCCCATTCCGCCCACCGCGACGACAAACACGGGGCCGCAACCGACCAAAGACCGGTCGCGGCAACGGGAACACGCCGAGAGGAGCGGGTGATGCGGCGCCTGCTCGGGTTGGCGTTTCTCGCGGTGGTGCTGGCCGGTTGCGCGGGGGTGCCCAGCTCGTCGGCCCCGCAGGCCATCGGCACCGTCGAACGGCCGGCCCCGTCGAACCTGCCCAAGCCGACGCCGGGCATGGATCCCGATGTGCTGCTGCGCGAATTCCTCAAGGCCACAGCCGATCCCGCGAACCGGCATCTGGCGGCCCGGCAGTTCCTCACCCAGTCGGCGTCCAACGCCTGGGACGACGCCGGTAGCGCCCTGCTGATCGACCACGTGGTGTTCGTGGAAACCCGTGCGGCCGAACGTGTTTCGGCGAACATGCGGGCGGACATCCTCGGGTCGCTGTCGGACATGGGGGTGTTCGAGACCGCGGAGGGGGTGCTGCCCGACCCGGGCCCGATCGAGTTGGTCAAGACGTCGGGCGGGTGGCGCATCGACCGGCTGCCCAATGGGGTGTTCCTGGACTGGCAGCAGTTTCAGGCGACCTACAAGCGCAACACGCTGTACTTCGCCGACCCCACCGGCAAGACGGTGGTTCCCGATCCGCGCTACGTCGCGGTCGCCGACCACGACCAGCTGGCCACCGAATTGGTCTCCAAGCTGATCGCCGGCCCGCGGCCCGAGATGGCGCACACCGTCCGCAACCTGCTCGCCCCGCCGCTGCGGCTGCGCGGGCCGGTGACCCGGGCCGATGGCGGCAAGAACGGGACCGGGCGCGGCTACGGCGGGGCGCGCGTCGACCTGGAGAAGCTGTCCACCACCGATCCGCACAGCAGGCAATTGCTCGCCGCGCAGATCATCTGGACGCTGGCCAGGGCCGACATCCGGGGCCCGTATGTGATCAACGCCGACGGCGCGCCGCTGGACGACCGGTTCGCCGAGGGCTGGACGACCTCCGATGTGGCGGCCACCGACCCGGGTGTGGCCGACGGCGCGGGCGCCGGGCTGCACGCGCTGGTGAACGGCTCGCTGGTGTCGCTGGACGGCCAGCGCTTCGGCAACGTGCCCGGCGCCTTCGGCCGCATGGGCGACCAGACCGGCGCCGCGCTGTCCCGCAGCGGGCGGCAGGTGGCGTCCGTCGTCACGCTGCACCGGGGCGCGCCCGACGAGGCGGCGTCGCTGTGGATCGGCGACCTCGGCGGCGAGGCGGTCCAGTCCGCCGACGGGCACAGCCTGACGCGGCCCAGCTGGTCGCTGGACGACGCGGTCTGGACGGTGGTGGACGGCAACAACGTGCTGCGCGCGATCCAGGAGCCGGCGTCGGGGCAACCCGCCCGCATCCCGGTCGATTCCGTCGCCGTGGCCAGCCGCTTCCCGGGGCCGATCACCGACCTGCAGCTGTCCCGCGACAGCACGCGCGCCGCGATGGTGATCGGCGGCCAGGTGATCCTGGCCAGCGTGGAGCAGACCCAGGCCGGCCAGTTCGCCCTGACCTACCCGCGGCGGCTCGGCTTCGGGCTGGGCAACTCGGTGGTCTCGTTGTCCTGGCGCACCGGCGACGACATCGTGGTGACGCGTACCGATGCCAGCCATCCCGTGTCCTACGTCAACCTCGACGGGGTGAACTCCGACGCGCCCGCCCGCGGCCTGCAGATGCCGGTGCTGACCGTCGCGGCCAACCCGTCGACGATCTACGTCGGGGCCCCGCAGGGGGTGCTGCAGTATTCGGCGTCGGCGGCCGAAAGCCAGCAGGGCTGGTCGGAGGTGCCGGGGTTAGCGGTGTTCGGGGCGGCCCCCGTGCTGCCGGGCTGACCCCACCGGCGTTGTCGGTCCCGCGCACCAGACTGGCGCCCGTGCTCGACCTCATCCTGCCGCTGCAGTGCGGCGGCTGCGGGGCGCCGTCGACCCGCTGGTGTGACGTCTGCGCCCGGGAGCTGTCGGTGGCGCCCGACCAGCCGCACGTGGTGAACCCGCGGGTCGACCCGGGGGTGCCGGTGTTCGCGCTCGGCCGCTACGCCGGCGCGCGCCGGCAGGCGATCCTGGAGCTCAAGGAGCACGGCCGCGCCGACCTCGTCGGGCCGTTGGCGGCCGCGCTGGCCACCGGGGTGCACCGGTTGCTGTCGTGGGGGATCGTCGAAACGCCGCTGACGGTCGTGCCGGCTCCGACGCGCCGTTCGGCGGCGCGCCGGCGCGGGGGCGATCCGGTCACCCGGCTGGCGCGCGCCGCGGTGGCCGGCCACCCGGCCATCAGCGTCGTCCCGGCGCTGCGGATGAGGGCGCTGGTTCGCGACTCGGTGGGCCTGGGGACGGCCGCCCGCGAGCGCAACGTCGCGGGCCGGGTGCTGCTGCGGGGAACACGGCCGGTCAGCGAGGCCTTGATCGTCGACGACATCGTCACCACCGGGGCGACGGCGCGCGAGTCGGTGCGGGTGTTGAGCGCCGCCGGCGTGCGGGTCGCGGCCGTGCTGACGGTCGCGGTCGCGTGAGGCTGTGCGGCCGCCAAGAGTATGTGAAGAACTCGCAACACCTCCGCGAAATCAGTGGCATGGCGAGGCGAACAAGAGCTAACGTCGAGGACAACATCAATCGACTCACTGGGCTGACTTCACTGGTCGCGACGTTCCCAGGTTGAGACCCCACTCGCGGGAAGGGGTGAGTATTCGACACCTTGCATCGGCGAGCAGCCTGCGGCGGTTACCTGTTGAAAGGACCGCTCTCCCACCTCGTCGGCGCGTCGTAGTAAGCCGGGCACGCAGGGCGCGTGCGACGTGAAAGAGAAACGAGTTGTCACGTATGTCAAGGCTATCCGTGGATTCCGGTCAGATTCTCGACCAACCGCCGACGCACACCGACGGCCAAGCTCAACCGACGACCAGCGCCGACGTGGTCTTCAAGGGCCGCAATGTAGAAGTCCCCGATCACTACCGCCTCTACGTCTCCCAGAAACTCGCCCGCCTCGAGCGGTTCGATCGCTCCATCTACCTCTTTGATGTCGAGCTCAAACACGCGCCGAACCGGCGCCAGCGCAAATCGTGTCAACGCGTCGAGATCACCGCGCGCGGCCGCGGGCCGGTGAGCCGGGCCGAGGCCTGCGCCGACAGCTTCTACGCGGCGTTCGAGTCCGCGGTCGACAAGCTGGAGAACCGGCTGCGCCGCGCCAAGGACCGCCGCAAGGTCCACTACGGCGACAAGACGCCGGTGTCGCTGGCCGCCGCCACCGCGGTGGTGCCGGCGCCGCCGGCCGAACCCCTGCCGGAGCCGCCCCTCGACCATGACGGCGCCGAGACCGACCACGAGCCCGGGCGCATCGTGCGCACCAAGGAGCACCCGGCCACGCCGATGACGGTCGACGACGCGCTCTACGAGATGGAGCTCGTCGGGCACGACTTCTTCCTGTTCCACGACAAGCAGACCGAACGGCCCTGCGTGGTCTACCGCCGCCACGGCTACGACTACGGGCTGATCAGGCTCGCCTGAGCAGGCCCTCCTGAGGTTGGACGGCCCCCGCGGGGTTGTCACCTACCATGGGAGTCGCCTTATAGAGACTCCTACCAACAGGGGACATAGCTGTGCTGTCGAAGTTGCTGCGCCTCGGCGAAGGTCGCATGCTCAAGCGTCTGAAGCGGGTGTCGGACTACGTCAACACCTTGTCCGACGAGGTCGAGAAGCTGACCGACGCGGAGCTGCGCGCCAAGACCGACGAGTTCAAGAAGCGGCACGCCGACGGCGAGAGCCTCGACGACCTGCTTCCCGAGGCGTTCGCGGTGGCCCGCGAGGCGGCCTGGCGGGTGCTCGACCAGCGCCCCTTCGACGTGCAGCTGATGGGCGGCGCGGCGCTGCACTTCGGCAACGTCGCCGAGATGAAGACCGGTGAGGGCAAGACCCTGACCTCGGTGTTGCCCGCCTACCTCAACGGCATCGGCGGCAAGGGCGTGCACATCGTCACCGTCAACGATTACCTGGCCAAACGCGACAGCGAGTGGATGGGCCGCGTGCACCGCTTCCTCGGCCTGGACGTCGGGGTGATCCTGGCCCAGATGACGCCCGACGAGCGCCGGGTGGCCTACCACGCCGACATCACCTACGGCACCAACAACGAGTTCGGCTTCGACTACCTGCGCGACAACATGGCGCATTCGCTCGACGACCTGGTGCAGCGCGGGCACAATTTCGCCATCGTCGACGAGGTCGACTCCATCCTGATCGACGAGGCCCGCACCCCGCTGATCATCTCCGGGCCCGCCGACGGCGCCTCCAACTGGTACCTCGAGTTCGCCCGGCTGGCGCCGCTGATGGAGAAGGACGTCCACTACGAGGTGGACCTGCGCAAACGCACCGTCGGCGTGCACGAGCTCGGCGTCGAGTTCGTCGAGGACCAGCTCGGCATCGACAATCTGTACGAGGCCGCCAACTCGCCGCTGGTCAGCTACCTCAACAACGCGCTGAAGGCCAAGGAGCTGTTCAACCGCGACAAGGACTACATCGTCCGCGACGGCGAGGTGCTCATCGTCGACGAGTTCACCGGCCGCGTGCTCTACGGCCGCCGCTACAACGAGGGCATGCACCAGGCCATCGAGGCCAAGGAGCACGTCGAGATCAAGGCCGAGAACCAGACGCTGGCCACCATCACGCTGCAGAACTACTTCCGGCTCTACGACAAGCTGGCCGGCATGACCGGTACCGCCCAGACCGAGGCGGCCGAGCTGCACGAGATCTACAAGCTGGGCGTGGTCCCCATCCCGACGAACAAGCCGATGATCCGCACCGACTGCTCCGACCTCATCTACAAGACCGAGGAGGCCAAGTACATCGCGGTGGTCGACGACGTCGCCGAGCGCTACGAGAAGGGCCAGCCGGTGCTGATCGGCACCACCAGCGTCGAGCGCTCGGAGTACCTGTCGCGGCAATTCCAGAAGCGCCGCATCCCGCACAACGTGCTCAACGCCAAGTACCACGAGCAGGAGGCCGGGATCGTCGCGGTGGCCGGCCGCCGGGGCGGCGTGACGGTGGCCACCAACATGGCCGGCCGCGGCACCGACATCGTGCTGGGCGGCAACGTCGACTTCCTCACCGACCAGCGGCTGCGCGAGCGCGGCCTCGATCCGGTGGAGACGCCCGACGAGTACGAGACCGCCTGGCACGAGGAGCTGCCCAAGGTCAAGGAGGAGGCCGGCAAGGAGGCCGCCGAGGTGATCGAGGCCGGCGGCCTATACGTGCTGGGCACCGAGCGGCACGAGTCGCGGCGCATCGACAACCAGCTGCGCGGCCGCTCCGGCCGGCAGGGCGACCCGGGCGAGTCCCGCTTCTACCTGTCGCTGGGCGACGAGCTCATGCGCCGGTTCAACGGCGCCGCGCTGGAGGCGATGCTCAACCGGCTGAACCTGCCCGACGACGTGCCGATCGAGGCCAAGATGGTCACCCGGGCGATCAAGAGCGCCCAGACCCAGGTCGAGCAGCAGAACTTCGAGGTCAGAAAGAACGTCCTCAAGTACGACGAGGTGATGAACCAGCAGCGCAAGGTGATCTACGCCGAGCGCCGCCGCATCCTGGAGGGCGAGAACCTCAAGGAGCAGGCGCTGGACATGGTCCGCGACGTGGTCACCGCCTACGTCAACGGCGCGACGTCCGACGGCTACGCCGAGGACTGGGACCTGGAGGCGTTGTGGACGGCGCTCAAGACGCTGTACCCGGTCGGCATCGACCACGAGACGCTGATGCGCCTGGACGCCGAGTCCGAGCGCGATGATCTCACCCGCGAGGAGTTGCTCGACGAGCTGCTCAAAGACGCCGAAAACGCTTATGCCGCAAGGGAAGCCGAGCTCGAGGAGATCGCCGGCGAGGGCGCGATGCGGCAGCTGGAGCGCAACGTGCTGCTCAACGTCATCGACCGCAAGTGGCGCGAGCACCTCTACGAGATGGATTACCTCAAGGAGGGCATCGGGCTGCGCGCCATGGCGCAGCGCGACCCGCTGGTGGAATACCAGCGCGAGGGCTACGACATGTTCATGGCGATGCTCGACGGCATGAAGGAGGAGTCGGTCGGGTTCCTGTTCAACGTCACCGTCGAGGCGGTGCCGTCCCCGCAGATCGCGCCGATGGAAACGCCGGAGGGGCTGGCGGAGCTCGGGGCCGCCGAAGAGCAGCCCGCCACACCCGCGGCTGCCCGCGAGGAGGCCCCGCCGCAGTTGCGTGCCAAGGGGATTGACAACGCCGCGCCGGCCATGACTTACTCCGGCCCGTCGGAGGACGGCTCGGCGCAGGTGCAGCGCAACGGCGGCGACGGCCAGAAGACGCCGGCCGGCGTGGCGGGGGGAGGTTCCCGGCGCGAGCGCCGTGCCGCCGCCAGGCAGCAGGGCCGCGGCGCCAAGCCGCCCAAATCGGTCAAGCGCCGCTAGGGCTTTCCGCCGAGCGTGAAGCCACCTTCACACTCGGCGCCGAGCGTGAAGGTAGCTTCACGCTCGGACTGGTCAAAATTGCCTAGCGCCCGCCTTCGCGAAGATGAGGCAATCGACCTATAGGCGAGCGCGCCCGCCCGGCGGACACTTAGCCCATGAAGCGATATCTGACGCTTGGCTACGGCGCCGCGGCGTACCTGCTCTTCCTCGCGGCCTTCTTGTATCTCATCGGCTTCCTGGGAAACTTCGCGGTGCCACGAAGCGTCGATCATGGGTTGGCCGCGCCCCTCGCCACGGCCGTACTGATCAACGCGGCGTTGCTGGCCGCGTTCGGGGTGCAGCACAGCGTGATGGCCCGCCCCGCATTCAAGCGATGGTGGGTGCGCGTCGTGCCGTCACCGATCGAACGCAGCACCTACGTGCTGCTGTCCAGCGCGGTGCTGGCCCTGCTGTACTGGCAATGGCGAACGATGCCGACGGTCATCTGGGACGTGCGGCAGCCGGCCGTCCGCGCGGTGTTGTGGGCGCTGTTCTGGCTCGGCTGGGCCATAGCGCTGCTCTCGACGTTCCTGATCAACCATTTCGACCTGTTCGGGCTCCGGCAGGTGTATCTGGCTTCGCGCCAAGAGCCCTATACCAGCGTCGAATTCCGCGTCCGCCTGCTCTACCGCGTGGTGCGCCACCCCCTGATGCTCGGCATGGTCATCGCCTTCTGGGCCGCGCCCGTCATGACGGCCGGGCACCTGCTGTTCTCGACGGGCATGACGATCTACGTCCTCGTCGCCACGCAGCTGGAGGAGCGTGACCTGGTCGCGACGCTCGGTCCCCAGTACCGCGACTACCGCCGCGAGGTGTCGATGCTGCTGCCGATTCCGCGCCGGCAGCCCACCGGCGTGCCCCGGCAGGGCTGATTCACAGCAGTTCTCTAGGAGCCCCGCGATCCGGCGACCGCGCCACCGGCCGACCTGTCAGGATTGACCGCATGGATGTCAAGGAGGTGCTGCTGCCGGGCGTCGGCCTTCGCTACGAATTCACCGACCACAAGGGCGATCGCATCGGCATCATCGCGCGGCGAAGCGGCGACTTCGAGGTCGTCGTCTATGCCCGGGAGGACCCGGACGAGGCCCGGCCGCTCCTGCAACTCAGTGACGAAGAGGCCGAGGCGGTGGCCCAGATCCTGGGGGCGCCCCGGATCGCCGAGCGGTTCACCGAGCTGGCCCGCGAAATACCCGGACTCGAGACGGGTCAGGTTCACATCCTGGCCGGCAGCCCGTTCGTCGGCCACCCCCTGGGCGACACCCGCGCCCGCACCCGCACCGGCGCCTCCATCGTCGCGATCGTGCGCAACGAGGAGGTGCTCGCCTCGCCCGGCCCGGCCGAAACGCTGCACGCCCGAGACGTTTTGATCGTCATCGGCACCCATGACGGCATCGCCGGCGTCGAACAGATCATCGACAAGGGCTGAGCCGGTGCAGGTTTCGTGGGCGCTGCTGCTCGAGCTCGGCGCCCTCCTGGCCACGCTGGCCGTCTTGGGCGGCGTCGCGCGCCGGTTCGCGTTGTCCCCGATCCCGGTCTACCTGCTGGCGGGCCTGTCGCTGGGAAAGGGCGGGATCCTTCCGCTCGACGCCGGGGGCCAGTTCATCACGACCAGCGCGCCCATCGGCGTGGTGCTGCTGCTGCTGACCCTGGGCCTGGAGTTCTCCGCGGCGGAATTCGCCGCCAGCCTGCGCCACCACCTACCCTCCGCGGGCGTCGACGTCGTCCTCAATGCCACGCCCGGCGCGATCGCCGGCTGGCTGCTGGGACTGGACGGGGTGGCGATCCTGTGCCTGGCCGGGGTCACCTACATCTCCTCGTCGGGCGTCATCGCGCGCCTGCTGGAGGACCTGCGCCGGCTCGGTAACCGGGAGACCCCGGCCGTGCTCTCCGTTTTGGTCCTCGAGGACTTCGCGATGGCGGCCTACCTGCCGCTGTTCGCCGTCCTGGCCTCGGGCGGCGGCTGGCCGCACGCCGTCGTGGGCATGGTGGCGGCGGTGGCCGCGCTGTTGGCGGCGTTCGCCGCGTCCTACCGCTGGGGCCACCACGTGGGCCGGTTGGTCGAACACCCCGAGTCCGAACAGCTCCTGCTGAGGGTGCTGGGCATCACCTTGATCGTGGCGGCCGTGGCGGAATCCCTGCACGCGTCGGCCGCGGTGGGCGCCTTCCTGGTGGGCCTGACGCTCACCGGGGAGACGGCGAACCGGGCGCGCCAGGTGCTGGGTCCGCTGCGGGACCTGTTCGCCGCCATCTTCTTTCTGGCGATCGGCTTTTCGGTGGATCCCAAGGAGCTGATCCCGATGCTGCCGGCGGCGCTGATCCTGGCCGCGGTGACCGCGGCGACCAAGGTCGCCACCGGGGTCTTCGCCGCCCGGCGCGACGGGGTGGCGCGGCGCGGACAGCTGCGCGCGGGCACCGCGCTGATCGCCAGGGGCGAGTTCTCGCTGATCATCATCGGGTTGGCGGGCACGTCGATCCCCGCGGTCGCCGCGCTGGCGACGTCGTACGTCTTCGTCATGGCGATCGCCGGGCCGGTGCTGGCCCGCTACACGGGCGGCCCGCTGGCGCCCAGCGCCGGTCCCGTGCGCTGACCCGACGGGTCAACCGATGTGCAGGGCCACCACGAGCCACCTTGTCCCGGAATCGGCGGGGACCCGCTCGACGCGGCAGGCGATGGCGTGGATCCGGTTCCCGCGGCTGTACGAGCCGCAGACCTCCGCCGCGGAGTCGGGGTCCCGGTGCCCGGCCGGCTGCAGCCGCATCCGTCGCAGCACCGCGGCGCCCCGCTGACCGGTGGCCGAATGGCCCGCCGCGAGCACGGAATCCACCAGGCTGGGCGCCAGCAGGGGCCGCAGCTGGGCGGCCGGCCGGCGGCGGTCGATGACTTCCAGGACCCGGCGCAGCGCCGCGTCGGCGAACGCCGCGGCCTGCCGCATCGGCGCCGACACGGCGGCGCGGGCCTCGGCCGCCGGCCTTCCGGGCGGGTGGGGCCGGCGCGGCGCGTGGGTGCTGCGCCGCAGCGACGGCGCGCGGGGCGATCGCCGGCAGGCCGGGGCATTGCGCGGTACGTCTTGCGCCGGAGGCTCGTAGTCGACGACGGGCGAGACGGCGAAGGCGTCGGGCGGACGCACGACGGGACTGGTGTTCAACGCGCACTCTCCAACTCGACGGCCGGACCTCAGAGCCCGCTGGAGAGTGGCAGGCAGTGGTCATCATGGCACAACTCGCGCCCGCGCGTACCCGCGCTCGGCCGGGCCCCGGCCCGGCGATTACCGTGGGCGGGAAATCTCCCTTAGCGACGCCGGCGATGATTCGACGAGGAGGACAGCGCCCTATGGTGACCCGGTTGTCCCCATCGGACGCGGCGTTTTACCGGCTGGAGAACACGGCCACCCCGATGTACGTCGGATCGCTGTCGATCCTGCGCCGTCCGCGCGCGGGATTGAGCTACGAGACGCTGCTGTCCACGGTGGAACGGCGGTTGCCGCAAATCCCGCGCTACCGGCAGAAGGTGCGCGAGGTGCGGGTGGGCCCGGCCCGGCCTGTGTGGATCGACGACGCCGACTTCGACATCACCTATCACGTGCGGCGCTCGGCGCTGCCCTCCCCGGGCAGCGACGAACAGCTGCACGAGCTGATCGCCCGGCTGGCCGCCCGGCCGCTGGACAAGTCGCGGCCGCTATGGGAGATGTATCTGGTCGAGGGCCTGGCCAAGAACCGGGTCGCCCTCTACACCAAGTCGCATCAAGCCCTGATCAACGGCATGGCGGCACTGGAGATCAACCACGTCATCGCCGATCGCACCAGGCGCCCGCCGGCCCTGGTCGAGGACATCTGGGTCCCGGAACGCGACCCGGGCAACGCGCGGCTGATCTTCGGGGCCATCGGCGACTGGTTCGTGGGGCCGACCACCCAGCTGCAGGCCGTCGGGTCGACGATCGGCGGCCTGGTGACCAACCATGGCGAACTCCTGGCCGCGGGTCGCCGGGTCGTCGATTTCGCGCGGACCGTGGCGCGCGGCACCGCGCCGAGCAGCCCGCTCAATGCCAACGTGTCCCGACACCGGCGATTCACGGTCGCGAGCTGCAACCTCGACGACTA
Source organism: Mycobacterium europaeum (assembly GCF_034555895.2). NCBI lineage: Bacteria > Bacillati > Actinomycetota > Actinomycetes > Mycobacteriales > Mycobacteriaceae > Mycobacterium > Mycobacterium europaeum. The sequence goes on along the minus strand of NZ_CP157315.1, from coordinate 3,562,148 downwards.
CCGCACCGTGCGCGCGCGCTACGACTGCGACGTCAACGATGTCGTGCTCGCGGTGATCGCCGGCGCCCTGGGCAACTGGCTGATGTCACGCGGGGTGGCGGTGTCGCCGACCGCGACCGTGCGCGCCATGGCGCCGCTGTCCATTTACGCCGACAGCCAGCTCGACGCGACCGGCCCCGGCCAGGCCATCGGCCAGGTGATGCCGTTCCTGGTCGACCTGCCGGTGGGGGAGCCGAACGCGGTGGTGCGGCTGTCGCAGATCGCGCACGCCAGCGAGTCGAACCCGACGGCCGCCCGCCTGGTGGACGCCAGGACCATCGTCACCCTGTCCGGATTCGCGCCGCCGACGCTGCACGCCATGGGCATCCGGGTCGCCACCAGTTTCCCCAGCTTCTCCAGGCGGACGTTCAACCTGCTGATCACCAATGCGCCGGGGGCCCAGTCGCAGATGTACATCGCCGGCACCAAATTGCTGGAGACCTACGGCGTCCCGCCCCTGCTGCACAACCAGGCGCTGGCCATCAGCGTGACGTCCTACAACGGCATGCTGTATTTCGGCATCAACGCCGACCGCGAAGCGATGAGCGACGTCGAGCTGCTGCCCGGCCTGTTGAGCCAATCGCTCGAGGAATTGCTGGAAGCTTCCCGGTAATTAGTCACGGTGAAAATCGGTGGCCGGTTCTATCATGCGTTGATGTGAGCACTGCGACGAAGAGCGCCAAGGCGAAGTCAACTGCGGCAAACGCGCCCAGGATTTCCGATGAGGTATACGAGGCTGAATTGTTCCGGCTGCAAACGGAATTGGTGAGGCTGCAAGAATGGGTGCGCCATACCGGCCAGCGCCTGGTGGTCGTTTTCGAAGGCCGCGACGGGGCGGGCAAGGGCGGCACCATCAAGCGGATCACCGAATACCTCAATCCGCGGGTCGCCCGCATCGCGGCGCTGCCCTCGCCGACCGACCGGGAGCGGGGCCAGTGGTATTACCAGCGCTACATCGCCCACCTGCCCGCCAAAGGGGAGATCGTGTTGTTCGACCGGTCGTGGTACAACCGCGCCGGCGTGGAGAAGGTCATGGGATTCTGCACGCCCCAGGAGCATGCGCTGTTTTTGCGGCAGACCCCGATCTTCGAGCAGATGCTCATCGACGACGGGATCCTGCTGCGCAAATACTGGTTTTCGGTTTCGGAGGGCGAGCAGCTCCGCCGGTTCAAGGCGCGGCTGAACGACCCTGTGCGGCAATGGAAACTGAGCCCGATGGACACCGAATCGCTGTACAAGCGGGAGGATTACTCACGCGCCAAGGACGAGATGATGGTGCACACCGATACCCCGGTCAGCCCGTGGTATGTCGTGGAATCGGACATCAAAAAGCACGCGCGGCTGAACATGATGGCGCACCTGCTGTCGACCATCCCGTATCACGACGTCGAACGGCCTCGGGTCAAACTGCCCAAGAACCCGGTGGTGAGCGGCAACTACCGGCGCCCGCCACGCGAGCTGTCCAAATACGTCGACGACTACGCGGCCACACTGATCGGGAATTCGTGACATGACGGTCGTCTACATTCCGGCGACGCTGGCCATGCTTGAGCGGCTGGTCGCCGACGGCTCGTTGCGGCCCGTCAACGGCACCGCGTTCGCGGTGACCCCGACCTTGCGCGAGGCGTACGCCGAGGGCGACGACGACGAGCTCGCCGAGGTCGCGCTGCGCGAGGCGGCGCTGGCCTCGCTGCGCCTGTTGGCGGACTCGGAAGCCGAAGGGGCCGGCGCCACCGGCTCCCTGCCGCCGCGGCGCGCGGTGCTGGCCGCCGAGGCCGGCGACGTCAGCTACCGGCCCGACCTCGACGACGCGGTGGTGCGGCTCGGCGGGCCGGTCGCGCTCGCAGACGTGATCGCCGCGTACGTCGACAACCCCGGCGCCGAGCCGGCGGTGACGAAGGCGATCGAGGCCATCGACGCCGCCGATCTGGGCGACGAGGATGCCGAGTTGATCGTCGGCGACGCGCAGGACCACGACCTGGCGTGGTACGCCAACCAGGAGCTGCCGTTCCTGCTCGAGCTGCTGTAGGGCCCACAGGTGTGCACGGCCGCGGCTCGGCTCTCGGCCTAACATGCAGCAATGAGCCAGGGCATTCGACACGATGGCCGCCCCGCCGACGCCGCATCGCCTCGATGACCCGGCCGCCGGCGCGACAGGTCGGACTGCCCGTCGACCGCGTGGAGGGTCGTGCCAAGGTCACCGGCCGTGCCCGCTACACCGCCGATACGGTCGTCGATTCCGTGGCGCATGCGGCCCTCGTCCAGTCGCAGATCCCCCGCGGGGCGGTCACCGTCGAGTCACTGCTCGCGAGCGCCGACCGCGCCGCGGCGGCACCGGGCGTCCTGCACGTGCTGACGCCGTTGAATTGCCCTGCACTGCAAACGCTTCCAAGCGACCTCACGTTCGACCTACCCATCGAGCGGCGGCCACCGCTGTCGGATCTGACGGTCCAGCATGTCGGGCAGCACATCGCGCTCGTGGTCGCGGACTCCCCGGAGCGCGCGACATACGCCGCGTCGCTCTTCGATCTGCGATACGAGCAGCGTCCGGCGACGCTGAGCGCCGCCGAGACGCTGACCGGGCCGCAGCCCCCCGACGAACAGGACGGCCGGATTCGCTACGGGAGTTACCTGCCCGACCACTTCGTGAAGCTGGAGGAGGAGAAGCTGCAGGACAGCCGCGGTGAGCCCGACGAGCCGCGCCTGCCGCACCGGATCGACTCCCACTACGCGACCCCGCGCAATGCGCACTATCCCATCGAATTGTCGTCGACCATCGCCGCCTGGGAGGGTGACCGGCTCACCGTCCACGACACCACCCGGTGGATCACCGGGGAGCGGTCCGTGCTCGCCGGGTACCTCGGCATACCCGAGGCGAATGTCCGGGTGATCGCCCCACTGGTCGGCGGGGCGTTCGGGTCGAAGAGCTTCCTGTGGATGCACGTGGCGCTGGCCGCGGTCGCAGCCCGCGCGGTCGGTAGACCGGTCAAGCTGGTGCTGACCCGCAAACAGGTGTTCTCCTCGACCGGGCACCGGCCGCGCACCGAGCAGCGCGTGACGCTCGCCGCCGCTGCCGGCGGACTGCTGGGCAGCACCGAACATCACACCGTCACCGAGACTTCCACCGTGGCCCACTTCTGCGAGCCGACGGGGCTGTCGAGCAGGTTCTTGTATCACTCGCCTCGCCTGGTCGTCTCGCACCGAGTCGCGCGTATCAACGCGCCCACACCGTGTTTCATGCGCGGACCGGGCGAGGCGCCCGGCCTGTTTGCCCTGGAGTCGGCCATGGACGAGCTGGCCTACGAGCTGGGGGTGGACCCGCTGTCGCTGCGTATCCGCAACCACGTGGGCTTCGACCAGCCCAGCGGCAAGCGCTGGTCCGGTGAGCACCTGCGGGACTGCTACACCCTGGGCGCCGAACGATTCGGTTGGGACAAAAGGCCATTGGCGCCCCGCTCGTTGTCGGACCGGGGAATACAGATCGGTTGGGGAATGGCCACCGCGACCTACCCTGGCCGGCGAATGCCGGCGTCCTGCCGCGTGGCCACTACACCGGACGGGCTGGTGCGATTCGCCTCGGCGACCCACGAGCTCGGCACCGGGGTGCGCACGGCGATGAGCCAGGTTGCCGCCGACGCATGCGGACTACCGTTGTCGCAGTTGATCTTCGCATCAGGAGACTCGGATTATCCCGATGCGCCCTACAGCGGCGCCTCCCAGACCACCGCGACGGTCGGCTCGGCCGTGTTCGCGGCGGCGGCCGAATGGAAGCGACGGCTGCTCGGGCTGGTCAGCGGGGACGAGGGGACCCCTTTCCACGGCGTGGCGCCAGACCGCCTCGACGTCGCCGACGGCGACGTCGTCGGCACCGGTGGCACGCCCCGGATGCCGGTCACGGCGCTACTCGACCGCGGGGGCGAGCGGTACCGAAGGGAGCTGAGCTTCGACATGTCCTCCGGCGCGGGGGATCAACGCGACACGATCTCGCAGTCCTTCGGCGCGCACTTCTGTGAGGTCGAAGTCGACGAGCAGATCGGCCGCGCGACCGTGACACGCTGGGTCGCCGTGCTGGACTGCGGCCGCGTCCTCAACCCGAAACTGGCGCGCAGTCAGGTGATGGGCGGCATCACGTTCGGCCTGGGCATGGCCCTGATGGAGCAGGTCCCCTACAACGCCGCCACCGCACAGTTGATCGGGGAGTACTACGTGCCCACCCACGCGGACCTTCCCGACTTCGACATTTCCTTCGTGGACACACCGGATTTCGGGCTGGATCCGCTCGGCGTTCGCGGGATCGGGGAGATCGGGGTCTGCGGTGTGCCCGCGGCCATCGCCAACGCCATCTTTCACGCCACCGGCCGCAGGTTGCGCGAGCTGCCGATCACCGTCGAACATCTCATGACCCCGTTCGAGGCGCCGGAGGGCAACCGTTGACGGATGCAGCCGCCGAATGCGAGATCGCGCTGTGCGTCAACGGTACGACTCACCGGCTCCTCGTGGACGTCCGCACCACGCTGCTCGACCTGCTGCGCGAGAGGCTGGGGTTGACCGGCACCAAGAAGGGCTGCGATCACGGGCTGTGTGGCGCGTGCACGGTGACCGTGCGCGGGGAGCGGGTGCTCAGTTGCCTGACGCTGGCCGTCTCGATCGACGGCGCGGAAGTTCTGACCATCGAGGGCATCGCCGACGGCGACGATCTGGATCCGCTTCAGGAGGCGTTCCTCGAGCATGACGGTTTTCAATGCGGCTACTGCACCGCGGGCCAGATCTCGTCGGCGCGCGCGCTGCTGCGCGAACACGCGCGCGGCGACCTGTCCGCGGTCTCCTTCGACGGTGACCGCCAGGCGGCATTGAACGGCTCGATCCCGCTGACGCACAACGAGATCAAGGAACGCATCGCCGGAAACATCTGCCGGTGCGGGGCGTACGCCAACATCGTCGACGCCATCGCGGCGGTCGCGGAGGCGAGGTCACAGTGAAGACGTTCGACTATCGGCGCGCCAGTTCGGTGAGCGACGCGATCGACGCGGCGGTCCAAACAGGGGGCGCCTATCTCGCGGGCGGCACCAATCTCGTTGACCTGATGAAGTACGGCGTCGCCCAGCCGCCGGCGCTGATCGATCTCGGCCGGCTAGGTCTGACATCGGTGACGGCCACCGAGGCGGGTGGAGTGTACATCGAGGCGGGCGTCACCAACAGTGCGCTGGCCAACCACACGCTGATCCGAACCCGCTATCCTGTTCTGTCCCAAGCCATTCTGAGTGGCGCGACCGTCCAGATACGCAACATGGCGACCGCGGGCGGCAACTTGCTTCAGCGCACCCGTTGCCCGTACTTCATGGACACCGACTTCGTGCAGTGCAACAAACGCGCACCCGGTTCGGGGTGTGCGGCACTGAATGGCTTCAACCGGGAGCACGCCGTTCTCGGCGCCGCGCAGGGGTGCGTGGCCACGAATCCCTCCGACATGGCGGTGGCCTTGACGATCCTCGATGCCGTGGTGCATGTGGCGGGCCCCGGCGGCGCGCGCCGCATTCCGATCGGGGAGTTCTTCCGCCTGCCCGGCGCGACACCGGAGATCGACAATGCCCTCGAGCCCGCCGAACTGATCGTGGGCGTCGAGCTCCCGCCCTCGCCGTACCCGGCGAAATCCTGGTACCTGAAGGTGCGGGACCGGCACAGTTATGCGTTCGCGCTGGTGTCGGTGGCGGTCGGCGTCGTGCTGTCCGACGGTGTCATCGCGTCGGCGGCCATGGCGCTCGGCGGGGTGGCGCCCAAGCCGTGGCGGTTGGTCGAATCGGAGGCCGCTCTGGTCGGGAAGGCGCCCGGTCCCCGGGCGTTCCGGGCCGCCGCCCGGGCCGCCATGTCCGGTGCGCAACCGTTGAGCCAGAACGCATTCAAGATCGACCTCGCCCGCCAAGCCGTGATCCGGGCGTTGACGCTCGCCGCCGGTGCGGCCGGCTAGGTCGGTCCCCACAAGGCGCCGGCGCGCACCGCGGTGATCGGGCACGCCGCGGCCGGCGGGGCATGTGATCGCGCCCACCGAACACTGGCTACGCAACCGTAGGTTACGGTACCGTAGGTTTCGTGAAGCCCACAGAGTCGACCACAATGGTGAGCGCAAGCAAGACGCAGCATCGTGAGCAGGAGCTTCCACTGGGCAGACGTAACCCATCGATCACGGGCAACGTCGTCGACACCAAGCGGCCGGTGGTCGCGGGCGCCGAGCGGCACCCCGGCTGGCACGCGCTGCGCAAGCTGGTCGCACGCATCACCACGCCGCTGCTGCCCGACGACTATCTGCATCTGGCCAACCCGCTGTGGTCGGCGCGCGAGCTGCGGGGCCGCATCCTCGAGGTGCGCCGCGAGACAGAGGATTCCGCCACCCTGGTGATCAAGCCCGGCTGGGGCTTCAACTTCGATTACCAGCCCGGCCAGTACATCGGGATCGGCCTGCTGATCGACGGACGCTGGCGCTGGCGGTCGTATTCGCTCACGTCCAGCCCGGCCGAGACGTCCGGATCCGGCTCGGCGCGCACGGTGACCATCACCGTGAAGGCGATGCCCGAGGGGTTCCTGTCCACCCACCTGGTGGCGGGCGTCGAGCGGGGAACCATCGTCCGGCTGGCCGCCCCGCAGGGCAACTTCGTGCTGCCCGACCCGGCGCCGCCGTCCATCCTGTTCCTCACCGCCGGATCGGGGATCACGCCGGTGATGTCGATGCTGCGAACCTTGGTGCGCCGCAACCAGATTGGTGACATCGCGCACGTGCACTCCGCGCCCACCGAGTCCGACGTGCTGTTCCGCGCGGAGTTGGCGGCGCTGGCCGGCGAGCATCCGGGATATCGCCTGAGGATTCGGGAGACCCGCTCGCAGGGCCGGCTCGACCTTGCGCTGCTGGACCGCGAGGTGCCGGACTGGCGCGACCGCCACACCTGGGCCTGCGGGCCGGAGGGCATGTTGGCCCAGGCGGAGAAGCTCTGGTCGGCGGCGGGCATCGGCGACCGGCTGCACCTGGAACGGTTCGCCGTGTCCAAGGCCGCGCCCGCGGGCGCCGGCGGCACGGTCACCTTCGCCCGGAGCGGTCGCGCCGTCGCCGCCGACGCCGCGACGTCGTTGATGGACGCCGGTGAGGGCGCCGGCGTGCAGATGCCTTTCGGCTGCCGGATGGGTATATGTCAGTCGTGCGTGGTCGGCCTCGTGGAGGGCCACGTTCGTGACCTGCGCACCGGCGCGGAACACGACCCGGGGACGCGGATTCAGACCTGTGTGTCTGCCGCCTCGGGCGATTGTGTGCTCGACATCTAACTGCTACTCACAGGTAACCTACGGATTCGTAGGTTACGATAGCGTAGGTCTGGATCTGGTTTTCGAACCGACAAATCGACCGCAGGGAGGAAGACGATGGCGATCACCGACGTCGACGTATTCGCCCATCTGACGGACGCCGACATCGAGAGCCTGGCCGTTGAGCTGGACGCCATCCGCCAGGACATCGAAGACTCTCGCGGCGAGCGGGACGCCCGCTACATTCGCCGCACCATCGCAGCGCAGCGCGCGCTGGAGGTATCGGGTCGGCTGATGCTGACCGCGAGTTCCCGCCGCTCGGCGTGGTGGGCGGGGGCCGTCACCTTGGGCGTGGCCAAGATCATCGAGAACATGGAGATCGGCCACAACGTCATGCACGGCCAGTGGGACTGGATGAACGACCCCGAGATCCACTCCTCGACGTGGGAATGGGACATGAGCGGGTCGTCCAAGCACTGGCGCTTCACTCACAACTACGTGCACCACAAGTACACGAACATCCTCGGGATGGACGACGACGTCGGCTACGGCCTGCTGCGCGTCACCCGGGACCAGCGCTGGAAGCGCTTCAACCTGTTCAACCTGGTCTACAACACCATGCTCATGCTCCTGTTCGAGTGGGGCGTCGGCCTGCAGCACGTGGAACTCGGCAAGATCGCCAAGAGGCGGATGGACCACGACGACGCCCGGCAGCGGGTCGACGAGTTCCTGGCCAAGGCGGGCCGGCAGGTGCTCAAGGACTACGTCGCGTTCCCGGCGCTGACCGCGTTGTCACCCGGGGCCACGTACACCTCGACGCTGAAGGCCAACGCGGTGGCCAACGTGATCCGCAATGTGTGGGCCAACGCCGTCATCTTCTGCGGCCATTTCCCCGACGGCGCGGAGAAATTCACCAAGACCGACATGATCGGCGAGACCAGGGGCCAGTGGTACCTGCGCCAGATGCTGGGCAGCGCCAACTTCGAGGCCGGGCCGGTGCTGCGGTTCATGAGCGGCAACCTGTCCCACCAGATCGAGCACCACCTGTTCCCGGATCTGCCCAGCAATCGGTACGAGGAGATCGCGGTGCGGGTGCGCGAGGTGTGCGACAAGTACGACCTGCCCTACACCACGGGCTCGTTCCTGGTGCAGTACGCCAAGACGTGGCGCACGCTGGCCAAGCTGTCGCTGCCCAACCGGTATTTGCGCGACAGCGCCGACGATGCGCCGGAAACGCGCAGCGAGCGCATGTTCGCCGAGTTGGAGCCCGGCTTCTTGGGCACCGACCCGGAGACCGGCCGGCGGCGCGGGCTCAAGACCGCCATCGAGACCGTGCGGGGGTGGCGGCGGGCCAGGCGCGCGCAGCGCGATGCGCGCCGGGCCACCGGCGGCGCCGACGGCCTCGCGGCCTAGCGTTTTCGCGCCAACCGGCGCACCGTCCTTCGCCATACTGGGATGCGTGCAGGTCTTCGTCGGGTCGCAGGTTTCCCACTGGGATTTCCCGCGGAGCACGGCCAGCGTCGCGTTGATGGCCGACTTCGGTTCCCGCAACGGGCTTGCCCTCGCGGACGTCCTCGCAGGGACCGGGCTGTCGGAGGCCGACCTGCGCGACCACGACCGGATGATCGTCGGGCGCCAGGAGCTGGCCGCCGCGACCAACCTGGTGAACCTGCTGGGCGACGCTGCCGACCTCGGGGTGCGGGTGGGCGGCAGCTATCACGTCGGCTCGTTGGGCATCTTCGGCTTCGCCTGCCTCACCAGTTCGACGCTGGGCGACGCCGTCCGGTTCGCGGCCCGGTTCTACGAACTCAGCTACGGCTTCGGCCTGCCCACGGTCACGGTCGACGGGCCGGTGGCGGCCATGCGGCTGGACCTGCCCGACCTGACCGGTCCGGTCGCGCAATTCCTGGTCCGGCGCGACCTGGTCGCGATCGCCCGGGTCATGGCGGAGATGCTGGGCCGACCCGTCCCGTTCACCTCCATCGAGTTCGCGGGCCCCGCGCCGTCGTCGGGGGATGCCCTGGCTTGCCAGGAATTCGGCGTGATGCCGAATTACGACGCGCCGGCCAACGTGGCGCGCTGGCCGGCCGCGCTGCTCGACAACCCGCTCCCGCGGGCCAGCGCGAGCAGCGTCGCCATGTGCGAGCAGCAGTGCCGCGCCCTGCTGGAGCGCCGCCGGCTGCGGACCGGTGTCTCGCGCCGAGTGCGTGAGCGGCTGGCGTCGATCGACGGCGAACCCCACACCATCGCGGCCGTCGCGCGGCAGTTGGCGATGAGCGAGCGGACGCTGCGCCGGCGGCTGGCCGAGGAGAACACCACGTTCCGGGATCTGGCCGAGGAGGTCCACCGGGTCCTCGCGGAGGAGCTGCTGGCGACGGGCGCGTTGTCGGTCGAGGACGTCGCGCTGCGGCTGGGCTACGCCGAGTCGACGAGCTTCATCGCCGCGTTCAAACGCTGGACGGGCACCACCCCGGCGCGCTACCAGCGTTCGGTCGCGCCGCGGGCCCGGCTGGCCGCCGGCTGAGAGAGGCGTGGCCGGAATGATGGATTTGCCGACCGCAATCGGCTGCCGGCGGGGTGCAGTTCGCCCCTAACGTGGGCCTCATGACTTCGACCATGAGCAAGCCTCGCGTGCTGGTGATCGGCGCCGGCTTCGGTGGCCTGGCCGCCGCCTACGAGCTGTCCCGGGACGGCCTGGCCGATGTGACCGTGCTGGAGAAGGCCGACGACATCGGCGGCGTGTGGCGGGAGAACACCTACCCCGGGGCGGCCTGCGACGTCCCGTCCAACCTGTACTCCTACTCCTTTTCCGTTAAGACCGACTGGGGGCGCCGGTACGCCGAGCAGCCCGACATCCTGCGCTACATCCACGACACCGCCGACCGGTTCGGCCTGCGCGACCTGGTGCGCACCGGGGTCGAGGTGACCTCGGCCCGCTATGACGACGGCACCGCCACCTGGCGAGTGGAGACGTCGGCCGGCGACGCGTTCGAGGCCGACGTGCTGGTGCCCGCGGTCGGCCAGCTGTCGCGGCCGGCGCTGCCGAACATCCCGGGGCTCGACGCGTTCGAGGGACCGTCGTTCCACTCGGCGCAGTGGCGCCACGACGTCGACCTGGCCGGCAAGCGCGTCGCGGTGCTCGGCACCGGCGCATCGGCGATCCAGTTCGTCCCGCGGATCCGCGAAACCGCCGCGCGCGTCACCGTCTTCCAGCGCTCCGCCCCCTACATCATCCCCAAGCCCGACCGCGCCTACACCGGCGCGCACCACGCCGCCTTCCGCGGCGTGCCGGGGTTCGCCGCCGCGATGCGCGGGCTGATCTGGGAGATCTCGGAGTTCTTCGGCCTCGCGCTGACCAAGGTGGCCCCGCTCGCCCGGTTGATCGGCGTCGTCGCGTCCGCGCACCTCAAGCACCACATCAAGGATCCGGTGCTGCGGGCCAAGCTCACGCCCGACTACCCGGTCGGCTGCAAGCGCGTGCTGTTCAGCAACGACTGGTATCCGGCGCTGGCCAGCGACAACGTCGACGTCGAGACCGACGCTATTGCCGAGGTGACCGCCACCGGTGTGCGCACCAGCGACGGCCGGCTGCATGACGTCGACGTGATCATCTACGGCACCGGGTTCAAGGCCACCGAATTCCTTGCGCCCATGACGATCACCGGACGCGCCGGGCGTGACCTGCAGGCCGAGTGGGCCGAGGGGGCGCGCGCCCACCTCGGCATGGCCGTGCCCGGTTTCCCGAACATGTTCTTGATCTACGGCCCGAACACCAACCTCGGCAGCAGCTCGATCATCCTGATGATGGAGCAGCAGGCCCGCTACATCCGCCAGCTCACCGAGGAGCTCGCCCGCGGGGGTGTGGCCCGCGCGTTCGAGGTCCGGCGTGCGGTGGAGCAGGCCTACGACGCGGAGGTTCAGTCCCGCCTGGATGCCGGCGTGTGGACCACCTGCGACTCCTGGTACCGCACGGCCTCCGGCCGCGTTACCACCAACTGGCCCGGCCTGGTGCACGAATACCAGCGCCGCACCCGGACCGCGGTGCTCGCGGACTACGAGGTGGTCGTGCCCGAGCGCGCGGCCAAGAAGGTCGGCGCCTGACGCGACGGCCGGACTACGCTCGAAAACATGCTCGCAGCGTTCGGATTCGAAACCATGGGTGTCGTCGTCGGGGACATGTTCTTCGTCGACCCGCGCCCGCTCGAAGGTCAGGAAACCCCGGAGCGGGGAGTCAGGCTGGAACTGCGCCTCGTCGACCGGGACGAGCCGCAGGGGTCGATCTACGCCGGGGTTCCGATCTGCTTCAACCGCCCGGTGTGGCGGGTGGACCTGTTCGGGTCCACTGAGAGCCCGCCGGGCACGCTCGACCGGGCCCATCACCATCCGCGGTTCGACGGTTGGGAACCCGGCCGCCGGCATTTCGTCCCCGAGCTGTCGGCCGACCCCGTGTCCTGGCTGGCCGGGCAGCTGGCCGACCCGGCCGCCGTGTTGGCCCGCGCGGGCGTCGATCCCGACGAGGTCAGCGAGGCCGACAAGGCCGGCCTCGCCGCCGCGGCCCCGGAGATCGTCGCCGCGGTCAAACGGATGCTCGACGGCGTCCGCGACGGGGCATTGGCCCCGATGCCCGCGGCGCCGGTGGCCGCGGCCCGCACCGGCTGGCTCTAGCCGGTCACCGTCTCGGCCAGCGTTGCCAGCTTGGCGTCGAGTTGTTCTGCGGCGCCGAGCAACTCGGGATTGGGTGCGACCACCATCAGCGACGAAGGCTTGACGTAGGTCAGGCTGCTGCCGGCGCCCTCGTCGGCAATCAGCAGCTCGACGGGGGCGAACAGGCCCGCGGTCACGTCGTGGCGCAGCATCGTGATCGCGATCAACGGGTTGCCGAGGATGACGCGGACCGCCCTGCGGTCGATGCCCGCCTTGGTGATCCACGCGCCGTGGTCGACGACACCGAAAAGCATGAATCCGCTTGGCCCGACGTGGGGTTCGACCCGCTGCCGGTAGGACTCCCAGTCGCCGGCGCTCGTCGCGATGTCGTTGATGGGGACAGGCTGCTCGCCGATGTCGCCCAGTAGGGCGGCCAACAGCTCGTCGTAGCTCTTGGTGCTGTCGTAGCGCACCCGCACGCCGGTGAAGCGGATCTCGGTCATAATTTCCCCGTCCTCATATCCTCGCCGATCTTCAGGATCGGAGTCCGGTTCTCCGGTTGGACCCGCTCCCAAAGGCCGCCCTTTCCGAGCGCTCTTCCCCGCTCGTCTTCTCTTCGGAACCACTCCTCGGCGCTCCTGATCCGGGTCGGATGCACCTCATCGAGCAGGCCGTAATCACGTTCAATCACTCCGTATTTCCAGAGGTTCCAGAATCCGGTGAAGTTGTCGCGGACGTTCATGGTGCTCTTGTCATTTGGGTCCGCGTTGTACCCGGCGGGCGCATCTGCGATCCTGCTGAGCGGACCCTCCCTCCAGTAGGTGTCCAAATCGGTGTCGACGTACCGCGCCGGGTGTCCGGTCACCTTCTCAAACGCCGCGGCAAGATCCGCATAGCCGATGTGGTCGACGGCGACTCCGAGATCGAGGCCATTCGCGCGCTCGGGATGGTCGAAGAGCCAGCGGACGTAATGCCCGCAGTCCTCGAGAGCCACATGCGGCACCGCGCCCTCACCGAGGGGGACCCGCCACGTCACGACACCGTCCTCGAGGGTAGGCGTCATGGGTGTGCCGGGTGAGATCACCATCTCGATGTACGGACCCGCCGTGAAGACCGCCGCCCCCATCCGAGCGCCATTCACCTGATTCTGGGACAGGATCCACTCACCCATCCGGCCCTTGCCGTCGTAGTGGCCGGTCCGGAATCGGGAGTCGTATCCCGATTTCTTCAGCCCATAGTCCAGGTTGCCGTAGACGAAGAATTGGATGCCTTCTTCGATGGCGATCTCGTAGCACCGGATGGCCCAATAGGTCTCGGTCTTCTCACCGGCGTTGAACCCGTCGAGGTTGATGTACGCCCCGTCGCAGCCGCGGAGCCCTTCCCGCAGGACGTCTTCGTCGGCGAATGAGCCTTCCAATACGGACACGTTGTCGAGGGCGAGCAGTTCCTTCGCTCGCCGGGAGCCGGGGTCGCGGCTGAGGAATCGAACAGCGTATTTCTTGTCGGCGACCAGGGCGCGGACGATGGGCATGCCCTGGGCGCCCGTGCCGCCGATGACGAAGACTTTCGAGATGCTGGGCGACGCCATCGTCGTCAGCCCAACCGCTCGATGATGGTCGCGTTGGCCATGCCGCCGCCCTCGCACATCGTCTGCAGCCCGTACCGGCCGCCGCGCTGCTCGAGCGCGTTGACGAGCGTGGTCATGATGCGGGCACCGCTGGCGCCCAGCGGGTGACCGATCGCGATGGCACCGCCGTTGACGTTAGTCTTGGCCAGATCGGCGCCGGTGTCGTGCGCCCAGGCGAGCACGACGGGCGCGAAGGCCTCGTTCACCTCGAACAGGTCGATGTCGGCCAGCGTCAATCCGGCCCGCTGCAACACCCTTTCGGTCGCCGGGATGACCCCGGTCAGCATGTAGAGCGGATCGGAGCCGACCACCGTGGTGGTGTGGATGCGGGCCAGCGGGCGCAGTCCCAGCCTGCCGGCGACCTCGCTGCTGGTGATCATGACGGCGGCGCTGCCGTCGGACAGCGGCGAGGAGTTGCCCGCGGTGATCTCCCAATTGATCTGCGGGAAGCGGGCGCTCATCGCCTCGCTGTAGAAGGCGGGCCGCAGCCCGGCCAGCGTCTCGACCGTCGTGCCGGGCCGGATGAATTCGTCGGCGGCCAGCCCCGCGATCGGAATCAGCTCGTTGTCGAAGAGCCCGTCCTTGGTGGCGCGGGCGGCCTTGTCGTGGCTGGTGGCGGAGAACTCGTCGAGCTGGGCGCGCGAGAATCCCCACTTCGCCGCGATCAGCTCGGCGCTGATGCCCTGCGGCACCAGGCCTTCGGGGTAGCGCCGGGTCATGTCGTCGCCGAACGGGTTGCTGCCCGGCAGCACCGAGGTGCCCATGGGGACGCGGCCCATCGACTCCACGCCGGCGGCGACGACGAGGTCGTAGGCGCCGGAGATGACGCCCTGGGCGGCGAAGCTGATGGCCTGCTGGCTGCTGCCGCACTGCCGGTCGATCGTGACACCGGGGACCGACTCGGGGAATCCGGCGCCCAGCAACGCATTGCGGGCGATGTTGACCGCCTGGTCGCCGACCTGCGCGACCGCACCGGCGATGACGTCGTCGACCTGCGCCGGGTCCGCGCCGGTGCGCCTGAGCAGTTCGCGCAGGCTGTGGGCGAGCAGGTCGGCGGGCAACACGTCATGCAGCGCGCCGCTGGGTTTGCCCTTGCCGATGGGGGTGCGGACGGCTCCGACGATGACGGCGTCGCGGTTCATGGCTCCTCCTCGAGTCCCACGGATCTAGGTATAGACCGCTGTACCCAGGTAACCACCTAGGTACACTAAAAGCAACCCAGAGGCGGAGGTGATCTATGACACTGCTGCAGGGTCCGCTGGCCGACCGCGACGCGTGGTCGGCCGTGGGCGAATGCGCGATCGAGAAGACCATGGCGGTGGTGGGCACCAAGTCCGCGATGCTGATCATGCGCGAGGCCTACTACGGCACGACGCGCTTCGACGACTTCGCCCGCCGGGTGGGGATCACCAAGGCCGCCACGTCCGCGCGGCTGTCCGAGCTGGTCGAGCTGGGGTTGTTGAAGCGCCAGCCGTACCACGAGCCCGGTCAGCGCCGTCGCGAGGAATACGTGCTCACCGAGGCCGGCATCGAGTTCATGCCGGTGGTGTGGGCGATGTTCGAGTGGGGCCGGCGCCACTTGCCCGGCCGCCATCGCCTTCGCCTGACCCATCTGGGTTGCGGTGCCGACGCGGAGGTCCAAATACGCTGCACCGAAGGACATTTGGTGCCACCCGACGAGCTGGGTGTGCGGCTGGCTAAGTCTGATTGAGCGCGGCCAGCAGCCGGCGCGCGGCGGCCACGCGGCGGGCGGCGGGGCCGGACAGCGCGTCGAGCGCGCACTCGGGGTCGGCCGGCGGACCCATGTGTCCGCAGCCGCGTGGGCAGTCCTCGATCGCCCCGGCGAGATCCGAGAAGGCCATCAGCACATCGTCGGGCGCGATGTGCGCCAGCCCGAACGAGCGGATGCCCGGGGTGTCGACGACCCAGCCGGATCCTTCCAGGGGGAGGGCCACCGATTGGGTGGAGGTGTGCCTGCCCCTGCCGATGTCGGTGACCTCGCCGACGGCCCGTTCCGCCTCGGGCACAAGGCGATTCACCAACGTGGACTTCCCGACGCCGGAATGCCCGAGCAGCACGGTGATCTTGCCCGCGAGCAGGTCGGCGACCGCGAGCAGCGGATCGTCGCGGCCCGCGGCGACCACCGTCAGGTCCAGGTCCACAAAATGGGCGGCGAACGGTTCCGGCGGGGCGAGGTCGGTCTTGGTCAGGCACAGGATCGGCGTCAGCCCGCCCGCGTAGGCGGCGATCAGCGCCCGGTCGACCAGCCCGGTGCGCGGCGGCGGGTCGGCCAGCGCCACCACGATCAGCAACTGGTCGGCGTTGGCGACCACCACGCGTTCGGTGGGATCGGTGTCATCGGCCGTGCGCCGCAACACCGTTCGCCGTTCCCCGCGCCGCACGATGCGGGCCAGGGTGTCCAGCCGCCCGGACAGGTCGCCGACGACGTCGACGTCGTCGCCGACCACGATCGGGGTCCGGCCCAGTTCCCGGGCCCGCATGGCCGTGACCCGCCGGCCGGGGTCACCGCCGAGCACGCATCCCCAGCGGCCGCGGTCGACGCTGACCACCATCGCGGCCTCGGCGTCGGCGTGCTCGGGACGAGTCTTGGTGCGCGGTCGCGAGCCCCTGCCGGAGCGGACCTTGACGTCGGACTCGTCGTAATCGCCGGGCCTCAAATATCGGACTCCAACATGTGCGCCCACAGCTGCGGGAACTCCGGCAGCGTCTTGGCGGTGGAGCCGATGTCGTCCACCTGGACCCCGGATACCCGCAGCCCGACGATCGCGCCCGCCATCGCCATCCGGTGGTCGGCGTAGGCGCGCCACATGCCGGGCCGCAGCGGCGTCGCGGTGATCACCAGGCCGTCGGGCGTTTCGGTGCAGTCCCCGCCCAGGCGGTTGATCTCGGCGCGGAGCGCGGCGAGCCGGTCGGTCTCGTGGCCGCGCAGGTGGCCGATGCCGGTGAGGCGCGACACCGATCCCGGCCTGGCCAGCGCGGCCAGCGCCGCCACCGTCGGGGTCAGTTCGCCGACCGCGCGCAGGTCGACGTCGAAGCCGTCGTAGTCGGTGGAGCCCTGCACCTCGAGAAACGAATCGCCCTGGGAGACAACGGCGTTCAGCTTACCCAGCACGGTCAGGATGTGGTCGGCGGGCTGCACGCTGGCCGCCGGCCAGCCGGTGATGCGCACCGACCCGCCGCTGACCACCGCCGCCGCCAGGAACGGCACGGCGTTGGTCAGATCGGGCTCGACCTCCCAGTGCCGGGCCGCCACCGGGCCGGGCCGCACCCGCCAGCGGTTGGGCACCGAGTCGTCGACGTCCACCCCGGCCTGCCGCAGCATCACCACGGTCATCGCGATGTGCGGCGCCGACGGCAGCGTCGCGCCGGTGTGCCGCACGGTCAGCCCCTCGGCGAACGACGCCGCACACAACAGCAGCCCCGACACGAACTGCGACGAGGCCGAGGCGTCGATGGCCACGGTGCCCCCGGTGACCGATCCACTGCCGTGGACCCGGAAGGGCAGGCCGGCGCCCTCGATCGGCACGCCCAGGCCGCGCAGGGCGTCGAGCAGCGGCGCGATGGGCCGCCCCCGGGCCTGCTCGTCGCCGTCGAACTCCACCACCGCCTCGGCCAGCGCGGCCAGCGGCGGGACGAAGCGCAGAACCGTGCCGGCCAGGCCGCAATCGACGCGCGCGTCGGGCCCGGGCGCGATGCGGCCACTGACGGTCAGCTCGGACCCGGTGCCTTCGACGCGCAGGCCCAGGGCGCGCAGGGCGCCGATCATCAGGTCGGTGTCCCGGCTGCGCAGCGCCCCGCTGAGGGTCGGGACGCCGTTTCCCTGCGCGGCGGCTAGGGCGGCCAGCACCAGCGCCCGATTGGTCTGCGACTTCGAGCCCGGAACGGTCACGGTCGCGTGCACCGGTTGGGTCGCGGTCGGGGCCGTCCACATAGTCACCGGTCCATCATCGCGTGTCGGGGTCCTCTGCCACCAATGGGAGTTCGTGGCTCTGCCACCAATGGGAGTCGGTGGCTCTGCCCCCAATGGGAGTCGGTGGCTCTGCCACCATGGAAGGTATGTGCGGACGGTTCGCGGTCACCACCGATCCGGCGCTGTTGGCCCAGAAGATCAAGGCGATCGACGAGGCCACCGGGGCCTCCGAAACCGTCGGGGCGCCCAACTACAACGTCGCCCCCACCTCGACCATCGCGACGGTCGTCAGCCGGCACACCGACCCCGACGACGAGCCCACCCGCCGGGTGCGGCTGATGCGCTGGGGCCTGGTACCCCCGTGGGCGAAGGCCGGCGCGGACGGGGCGCCCGACACGAAGGGGCCGATGCTGATCAACGCGCGCGCGGACAAGGTCACGACTTCGCCCGCGTTCCGGTCGGCCGCCAAGTCGAAGCGGTGCCTGATCCCGATGGACGGCTACTACGAATGGCGGGTCAATGACGCCGCCGCCGGCAAGAAGTCCCGCAAGACGCCGTTCTTCATGTACCGCGAGGACGGCGAGCCGCTGTTCATGGCGGGCCTGTGGTCGGTATGGAAACCAAAGGGGCAATTCGCCAAAGAGGGTTCGCCGCTGCTGAGTTGCACCATCATCACCACCGACGCGCCCGGGGAGCTGGCCGAGATCCACGACCGGATGCCGCTGGTGGTGCCCGAGAAGGAGTGGGACCGCTGGCTGGACCCCGACGCTGCAGCCGACGAAGAGCTGCTCAGCCGTCCGCCCGACGTGCGCGGCATCCGCATGCGCGAGATCTCGACGCTGGTCAACAACGTCCGGAACAACGGGCCGCAGCTACTCGAGCCGGTCGGCCCGGAGCCCGAGCAGGCGAGGTTGCTCTAGTTGCTGAGGACCAGCTTCCAGTTGCCGTTGACGTTGCGGTCCGGAACGCACCAGAAGTTGTTCCAGTTTCCCGGCGTCGAGGCCTTCACGCCCGGCCCGGCGTCCTGGCAGGCCTGGCGGGTCGGATAGTTGCCCTCGGTCTGAATCGTGTCGGCGTTGGCGATGCCCACACCGGCGGTGATCAACCCGGAAAAAGCCAGCACACCGGCGGCGACAATCGTCGCGCCGCGGGATCGCTTCGTCGTCATGGCGCGAGCGTAACGCCATGGCGAGAAATCGGCCCGGTTTTCACCGTGGCGTTACGCCCGCGCGCTACGCGCGGATGTCGGCGGTGATCGCGCCGGTCAACCGGACCAGGTCCCGCGGTGACACCCCCACGTCCCAGCCTCGGCGACCGGCGCTGCAGTACACCCGATCCCAGGCCAGCGCGCCCGCGTCCAGGACGGTCGGCAGCGTCCTGCGCTGCCCGAACGGCGACACGGCGCCCACCACGTAGCCGGTCGCGCGCTCGGCGGTGGCCGGCTCGGCCATGCTCGCCTTGGCCGCCCCCAGCGCCGCGGCGGCCGCCTTCAGCGAGAGCCGGGCCGGCACCGGCAGGATCGCGACCGCCAGGCCGCCGGGGATCGCGATGACGAGGGTCTTGTAGATCTGCTCGGCCGCGATGCCGCGCTCCGTGGTCAGCGCGTGCACCGCCTCGTCACCGAACGACCGTTGCCGCGGATCGTGATCGAAGGTGACAACCTGGTGTGGCACACCGGCTTTGGTCAGCGCCGCCAGCGCCGGCGTGGCGGCACGGGCCACCGCTAGGCCCCGCTAGGGACCCGTGTATCCCGGCGGATTCACGCCGTCGACCCAGAAGTCGACGCCGAGCTCGCCACCCGGCACGCAGTTGTAGACCGACAGGTCGGTGACCCCGGACTCCACCAGCACGTCCTCGCACAGCAACGTGTTGCCGGTGTACTCGCGGGCGGGCTTGTTGAGGATGACGTAGGCCGCGTCGGAGTACACCTCGGGCTTGCGGGCGCGTCCCATCGCCTCGTCGCCGCCGAGCAGGTTCTGCACCGCGGCGGTGGCCACCAGGGTGCGGGGCCACAGCGTGTTGGACGCGATGCCCGCCTCGCGCATCTCCTCGGCGATCCCCAGCGCGCACAGCGTCATGCCGAACTTGGCCATCATGTACGCGGTCGGCTTCAGCCATTCCTTGCCGAGCAGCACGGGCGGGGACAGCGTCAGGATGTGCGGGTTCTGCGCGGCCTTGAGGTGCGGGATGCAGGCCTGCGACACGGCGTAAGTGCCGCGCACCTGGATGCCGTTCATCAGGTCGAACCGCTTCATCGGCACCTCGGTGATGGACCCCAGGTTGATCGCCGACGCATTGTTGACGCAGATGTCGATGCCGCCGAACTGCTCGACGGTCTTGGCCACCGCGGATTCGACGGACTCCGGGTCGCGGACGTCCCCGACGATCGGCAGCGCCTGTCCGCCCGCCTCCTCGAGCTCCTTGGCGGCGGTGTACACCGTGCCCGGCAGTTTGGGATGCGGCTCGGCGGTCTTGGCGATCAAGGCGATGTTGGCGCCGTCTTGTGCGGCGCGTTTGGCGATCGCCAGGCCGATACCGCGGCTGGCGCCGGAGATGAACATGGTCTTGCCATTCAGGGACATGGCGTCACATTAACGTCCGGCCGCGCCCGCCCCGACCGGGGGACGGGCGGCGCCGGCTTCGGCGGGAATGAGCACGTCGGGCGCCGCTGTTGAAGCAAGCGGTCTCTGATGTTGCGGAGCGCACCCGGGCAGACACTGTCGGTGCCAGCCTCTAGATTGGGAGGAGCGGTTTGGTGTCAGCGGCGACGAGCCTGTTGGACCGTCCAATGGGTGCCGATCAGTTGGCTTGCTTTCCTGCAAGCCCGGTGGCGCTTTCGGCGCCCTCCGGCGACACCGCAGCAGAAGGGACCGGGGTTATCGACATGGCCGACACTGACGGCGCGACAGCACGCGAGATCCCCGATCCCGCCCCGCCGGAGACGGACGCGGAGCTGCTGGCGCGTTTCGAGCGCGACGCGATCCCCCTTTTGGACCAGCTCTACGGCGGCGCGCTGCGCATGACGCGTAATCCTGCCGACGCGGAAGACCTGCTACAAGAGACGATGGTGAAGGCGTACGCGGGGTTTCGTTCGTTCCGCGCCGGCACCAACCTCAAGGCGTGGCTGTACCGGATCCTGACCAACACCTACATCAACAGCTACCGCAAACGGCAGCGCCAGCCGGCCGAGTACCCGACCGAGGAGATCACCGACTGGCAGCTGGCGTCCAACGCCGAGCACTCGTCCACCGGGCTGCGCTCGGCCGAGGTCGAGGCGCTCGAGGCGCTGCCCGACACCGAGATCAAGGAAGCGCTTCAGGCGTTGCCGGAAGAGTTCCGGATGGCCGTCTACTACGCCGACGTCGAGGGCTTCCCCTACAAGGAAATCGCCGAGATCATGGACACGCCCATCGGGACGGTAATGTCACGGCTGCACCGCGGCCGCCGTCAACTGCGTGGGTTGCTGGCTGACGTGGCCAAGGAGCGGGGCTTCAACCGCGGCCACCAGGCACACGAGGAGGTGTCGTCATGAGCCGCGCCGGCGACGATGCAGAACGAAGCGATGCTGTGGGGGCACCTCCCGCTAGCGGGGGAGAGCGGCGCGCATGGGGCGACGTCTCCAGCCCGAGCGACACGTGCCCCAACGATGACGCGCACGGCGCCGTCGGCTGTGCCGAGGTGATCCGGCAGGTCTGGCTCCTGCTCGACGGGGAGTGCACGCCCGAATCGCGGGACCAGCTGCGTCGCCACCTCGAAGCGTGCCCCGGCTGCTTCAAGCATTACGGCCTCGAGGAGCGGATCAAGGCGTTGATCGGCACCAAATGCAGCGGCGACAAGGCCCCCGAAGGCCTGCGCGAGCGGCTGCGGCTGGAGATCCGGCGGACCACCATCATCCGCGAGACGCAGTAGCGGGTCCTCAGGCGTTGGGCCGCTTGCCGTGGTTGGCTTTGCTGTGCTTGCGGTCGCGCTTCTTACGGCCCCGTTTGGCCATTGGTCGAACCCTCCGTTGATTGGTCTTTGATCCGGGCGCGCGGCGCCCGTGAGCCTGCCGCACAGTCTCTCACGGAAGTCGACCGCGGCCATAACGGCCCGGGCGCCGCGGCCGGAAGCGGTCCTGTGGTTCGATATACCCGAGCCTGACGGAAGCTTGATGACCAGCAGCCGGCCTGCGCAATGGCCGCAACGAGTGGGGTGAAGATGGCCGAGGATGTCCGCGCCGAGATCGTGGCCAGCGTGCTCGAAGTCGTGGTGAGCGAGGGTGACCAGATCGGCAAAGGCGACGTCGTGGTGTTGCTGGAGTCCATGAAGATGGAGATCCCCGTCCTCGCCGAGGTCGACGGCACCATCAGCAAGGTGAGCGTCTCGGTGGGCGATGTCATCCAGGCCGGCGACCTGATTGCCGTGATCAGCTAGCCCCCGGATCAGTTTGCACCCGTCCGTTGCCGGGGATGCCCGGGGAGTGAGTGATGTCGACTCTCGGTGATCTGCTCGCCGAACACACCGTGCTGCCGGGTAGCGCGGTGGACCACCTGCACGCGGTGGTGGGGGAGTGGCAGCTGCTGGCGGACCTGTCGTTCGCCGACTACCTGATGTGGGTTCGCCGCGACGACGGCACGTTGGTGTGTGTGGCGCAGTGCCGGCCGAACACCGCGCCCACGGTGCTGCTCACCGACTCGGTGGGCAGTGTCGTCGATGCCGACCGGCTGCCGCTGGTCGCCGACGCCTTCGAATCCGGCACCGCGCAACGGGATTACGGTGCGGCCGAAGGGGATTCGTTGCTGCCGGGCCCGCATGTGGAGGCCTCCCCGGTGCGGTACGGCGGCCGGGTGGTGGCCGTGCTCACCCGGCATCAGACCGCGGTCGCGGCCGACCGGACGTCGGGCCAACTGGAGACCGCGTACCTGCAGTGCGCGAGCGATCTCGTGCACATGCTCGCCGATGGCACGTTTCCCGACGTGGGGGACGTGGTCATGTCCCGCTCGACCCCCCGGGCGGGGGACGGCTTCATCCGGCTGGACGTCGACGGCGTCGTCGCCTACGCCAGCCCCAACGCGGTGTCGGCCTACCACCGGATGGGCCTGACGACCGAGCTGGAGGGCCGCAACCTGGTCAAGGTGACGCGCCCGCTGATCTCCGACCCCTTCGAGGCTCAGGAGCTCGCCGAGCACGTGCTCGACCTGCTGGCCGGCGGGAAGAGCATGCGGATGGAGGTCGACGCCGGCGGCGCCACGGTGCTGCTACGGACGCTGCCGTTGGTGGTCGACGGCGCCGGCGCCGGGGCGGCGGTGCTGATCCGGGACGTCACCGAGGTGAAGCGCCGCGACCGGGCGCTGATCTCCAAGGACGCCACGATCCGTGAAATCCACCACCGGGTGAAGAACAACCTGCAAACGGTCGCGGCGCTGCTGCGGCTGCAGGCCCGCCGGACGGTCAACGCCGAGGGGCGCGAAGCCCTGATGGAGTCGGTGCGCCGGGTCTCGTCGATCGCCTTGGTGCACGACGCGCTGTCGATGTCGGTCGACGAGCAGGTCAACCTCGACGAGGTCATCGACCGGATCCTGCCGATCATGAACGACGTGGCGTCGGTGGACCGGCCGATCCGGATCAATCGGCTCGGCGACCTGGGCGTGCTGGACTCCGACCGCGCGACCGCCCTGATCATGGTGATCACCGAGCTGGTGCAGAACGCGATCGAGCACGCATTCGACCCGGCGGCCGAGGAGGGGTCGGTGACCATCCGCGCCGAGCGGTCGGCGCGCTGGCTCGACGTCGTCGTCCACGACGACGGCCGCGGGCTGCCCGAGGGCTTCAGCCTGGAGACGTCCGACAGCCTCGGCCTGCAGATCGTGCGGACGTTGGTGTCGGCGGAACTCGACGGCACGCTGGGCATGCGCCAAGCCCCGTCCCGCGGCACCGACGTGGTGCTGCGGGTGCCGATCGGTCGGCGGACCCGGTTGGCGATGTAGGCATGACACTCCCGCGCCTTCGGTCATGGCCGGGCCCTGCACAACAGCGCGGCCCCGACTTTCGTCGAGGCCGCACTGTTTGCTCTGACTGGGTCAGACTCCGCTACGGGCCTTCGTCCGGGCATTGCGACGCTTGAGTGCGCGCCGCTCGTCTTCGCTCATGCCGCCCCAGACGCCCGAGTCCTGGCCGGTGTTCAGGGCCCAGGACAGGCAATCCGTGGTCACCGGGCACCGATTGCAGACCAGTTTCGCGTCAGCGATCTGCGCGAGCGCCGGGCCGCTGTTCCCTACCGGGAAGAACAGCTCCGGGTCCTCGTCGCGACAGACCGCCTTGTGGCGCCAATCCATACGTTCTTACTCCTCACTGAGTGCGCAGCAAGGCGCACGGCCAATTTTCTTCGGCTGTTAATGCGTGCACAAGAAAAGGGTCCGTACCCCTATCTAAATTTCTGCATGCAACCTTTTGATCGTTTCACAGGCTCAACAGAAGTCAATAGCACCGAGTTAGCTCGTGGGCTATCTCACTTTGATCATTCCGTAGCCGAGCCCTTACACAGTTGTACTACACTGACGGGCCACTCTTGCGGAAAAGTTTGGCCCCGTCGCCCGCAGCCGCCTCGTCGGCGCAGCTCAGAGCGGATTTTTCCGGGGCGGCGCGACGACCGCCAGCGCGTCCGGTACCGCCCGGTACGTCATGGTCTCCCGCACCCCGAGGTAATCCCCGTCGAACTGGCAGGCGACCGGCCCCCCGGTCGAGGTGACGCGCACGCAGGGGACGTCGTCGGCGGTGATGAGGTGGTCGAACTCGAACTTGGGCCGCTTGGCGAACATCTGCCGCACGATGCGCAGGGTGGGGAAGGTCTTCATGGTGGTCGGTGCGAACACGCCCAGCCCCGTCTCGAAGGTGCAGCCGGGATTGGTCCAGACCGGCCGGTCGTTGGCGAAGGTCCAGGGGCTGGAGTTGGACACGAACGCGAAGCTGACCCCGGTGATGGGTTCGCGGCCGGGCAGTTCGAGGGTGAGCATCGGTTCGCGGCGCGTGTAGGCCCACACGGCGGGTATCGCCGCGCGGATGTAGCGCCAGGGGGTCACCTTCCCGCCCTTGTCGCGTTCGGCCTCGACCGCGGCGACCACTTCGGCGTCGACGCCCATCCCGGTGTTGAACACGGCCCACCGCTCACCGCAGTCGATCAACCCGATGCGGCGCCAGGTGTGGTGGCGGTAGTAGTCGTCGAGCAGCTGGATGAGCTGGTTGGTGGCGGCCACCGGATCCCGCGAGATGCCCAGCGACCGCGCCAGCACATTCGCCGAACCGCCGGGCACCACCGCGACGGCCGGCACCGGGCCCCTCGGTTCCGAAGCGGCCCCGGGAGGGCCGAGCAGGCCGTTGACCACCCCGCTGACGGTGCCGTCGCCGCCGTGCACCACGACCAGGTCAACCCCGTCCGCGACCGCCTTCTCGGCCAGTTCGGTGCCGTGACCGCGGTGATTGGTGTGTTCGACGGTGAGCTGCAGGCGGCTCTTGAGCGCGTGCGCCAGCAGATCGCGCCCGGCCGGGGTGGTGGACGTGGCGGTGGGGTTGACGATCAGCACGGCGCGCATGAGGCACGAGCTTATGCGGGCGCCTTAAGGCGACGCTGTGGGGAACGCCGCCGCCGGCGGGGGTGACTACGCTGACGCGGGTGACAGGTATGCGCCGCGACCCGGGGGCCGCCCCGTCCGCTGTGCGCGCCGCGGGATTCCTGGTGGCGGTGCAGGGGGTGGCCGCGCTGGTCATGGCGGTCGTGCTGGTGGTGCGCGGCATCGCCGGGGCCGATCAGCACGTGGTCAACGGGTTGGGCACCGCCGTGTTTTTCGTCGTGGTCGGGGCGGTGGTGCTGGCCGCCGGTCGCGCGCTCACGCTCGGGAAGCGCTGGGGCCGAGGGCTGGCCGTGATCACCCAGCTGCTGCTACTGCCGGTGGCCTGGTACCTGACGGTGGACTCGCACCGGCCCGCCGTCGGGATTCCCGCGGGCGTCGTGGCGCTGGCCGTGTTGGGGCTGCTCTTCAGCCCGGGAGGCCTGCGCTGGGCCGCCGGCGGCGATCAGCGCGATTCGGCCAGCTCGGCCAACCGCGGACCCGACAGCCGGTAGGTGGTCCACTCGCGCTGCGGTTCGCCGCCCACGCCGTCGTACAGCGTGATGGCATCGGCGTTCCAGTTCAGCACCGCCCAGGACAACCGCGTGTAGCTCCTGTCGAGGCATTCGGCCGCCAGGGTGGCCAACAGCGCGCGGGCCAGCCCGCGACGGCGAAACCCCGGCCGCACGAACAGGTCTTCGAGGTAGATGCCCGCCACGCCGTCCCAGGTGGAGAAGTTGACAAACCACAGGGCCATCGCGGCGATCTCGCCGTCGACCTCCGCGACGTGCCCGTGCACCGCCGGGGTGGCGCCGAAAAGCGCTGCCGCGATTTGCTTTTCGGTCACCGTGCAATGATCCGCGGCGTTTTCGAATTCGGCCAGCGCATGAATCATTGCGGTGATCGCGCCGGTGTCGCCGGGCGTGGCGCGGCGAATGGTCATTGCTCGACGTCCAATGCGTTGAGGATGGTCGCGAATTTCGTTGTGGTTTCCGCGACTTCCTGGTCGGGGTCGGATTCGGCGACGATGCCGCCACCGGAGCGGGCGATTGCGGTGCGGCGGTCCGCGGACAACTGCGCGCAGCGGATGGACACCACCCAGCGCCCGTCGCCGCGCGCGTCGCACCAGCCCACCGCCCCCGCGTAGAACCCGCGGTCGCCCTCCAGCTCGGCGATGAGTTCCACCGCGGCCTTGGTCGGCACCCCGCCGACGGCCGGTGTCGGGTGCAGGGCCAGCGCCAAATCGATTGCCGTGGTAGATGTTTGACGGAGGCGCCCGCTGATCGGTGTGCACAGGTGCCATACCGCCGCGGTGCGGCTCAGCTCGGGCTCGGCGGCGATCGTCAGCTCGTCGCACAGCGGTTCCAACGCGGCCCGGATGGTCTCGATGACCAGCTGGTGCTCGTGCCGGTCCTTGGCCGAACCGGCCAGCGCGGCGCCGTGGGCGGCGTCGGCTTCGGGATCGGCGGCGCGGGGTGCGGAACCGGCGAACGGCCGGCACGTGACGCGGTCCCCGGAGCGCGCCACCAGGAGCTCCGGGCTGGCCCCCACCAGCGCCACGCCCGCGTAGTCGTCGCCGGCGCCGGTCAGGTCGGCGAGGTAGCCGTATGCGGCCGGGTCGGCGGCGATGAGCCGGCGCAGGATGACGCGGGCGTCCAGGGGCGCGTCGGCGACCAGTCGCAGCGCGCGGGACAGCACCACCTTGCTGAGCTCGCTGCCGGGTGCGGTGAGTCGGTCACGCGCGCGGCTGATGCGGCGGCGGTAGTCGGCCGGCGGCGGGTCGGCGGCGGCGACACGCACCGCCGGCAGCGGGCCGTCCGGCCAGTCCGGCGGGGCGTCGGTGCGGTGCACGGCGTGGGGACTCAGCAGCGCTGCGGGCCGATCCACGTCGAACGGCAACGCGCCCAACACGATCGGTGCGGCCCCCGAGCGCAGCGCGTCCTGCGCGGCCACCACGTCGCGGTAGCGCTGCCGCACCCCGTCGGCAACGAGGGTTTGCGTCGGTCCGCACAGCGCGAACGGCGGTTCGTGGTTCAGATTCTCGACTCGCCCCCTCGCCCCTGCGGGGCTGGGGGTGCCCCCACCTCGCGCGGCCGCGCGGCGCGCATCGCCGTCTTCGGCGCTCACCCGGGCTTGATCGCCTGCGGCTGGGCGGTCAGGCCGAGCGCGGCGAGCTGTCGCACACCGTGCTCGAAGCCGCACACGGCGATCGAGCCGGCCAGCATCCAGAAGCGGCTCCCCTCGACGAGCGGCAGCTCCACCCAGCGCGTGATGACCGAACGGGAGAAGTGGCTGTGCCCCACGAACACCACGTCACGCGAACTCATGTGCTCCAACGCGAATGCGACGGCCCGGTCGGCGCGTTCGCTGACCTGCGCCACGCTCTCCCCGCCGGGGCACCCGTGCGTCCAGACCAGCCAATCGGGGACCGATTCGTGGATCTGCGGTGTCGTCAGGCCCTCGTAGGAACCGTAATCCCATTCGGCGAGCAGCGGAGAGACCTCGTCGACGGCCAGCCCGGCCAGCTTGGCGGTGGTCAGCGCGCGGATGCGCGGGCTGCTGACCACCAACGGGTCGGTGAGGTTCAGCTCGCGCAGGACGCGGCCCGCGAGCTCGGCCTGGACGCGGCCGGTGTCGGTGAGCTCGAGGTCGGTCCGACCCGTGTGCTGGCCCGATTTCGACCACTCGGTCTCCCCGTGGCGGAGCAGGACCAGTCGATGGTTGTGCAAGCCCATATCGACCGATTCTGCCTGACGACATGCCGGGGCCCCGCTGGAGTCACTGGTCGCAGCGCACGGCGAGCGAACGTGCCAGGATGGGCACTGTTGACCGCATGGCGGCAATGATGCTTGTGCCAGGCGACGAGAGGGGCGGGCGCTGGTGAGTAAGACCCGGGTGTTGGCGGTGGCCAACCAGAAGGGCGGCGTCGCCAAGACGACGACGGTTGCCTCGCTGGGCGCGGCGATGGTCGACGAGGGTCAGCGGGTGCTGCTGGTCGACCTCGATCCGCAGGGCTGCCTGACGTTCTCGCTCGGCCAGGATCCCGACAAACTCCCGGTGTCCGTGCACGAGGTGCTGCTCGGTGAGGTCGAGCCCGACGCCGCGCTGGTCGCGACGATGGAGGGAATGACGCTGCTGCCGGCCAACATCGACCTGGCGGGCGCCGAGGCGATGCTGCTGATGCGCGCCGGCCGCGAATACGCGCTCAAACGGGCGCTGGCCAAGCTCGCCGACGACTTCGACGTCGTCATCATCGACTGCCCGCCGTCGCTGGGCGTGCTCACCCTCAACGGCCTGACCGCCGCGGACGAGGTGATCGTGCCGCTGCAGTGCGAGACGCTCGCGCACCGCGGCGTCGGCCAGTTCCTGCGCACGGTCGCCGACGTCCAGCAGATCACCAACCCGGATCTGCGGCTGCTGGGCGCATTGCCGACGCTGTACGACTCGCGGACCACCCACACCCGCGATGTGTTGCTCGACGTCGCCGACCGCTACAACCTGCCGGTGCTGGCCCCGCCGATCCCGCGGACGGTGC
The DNA here is from genome assembly GCF_034555895.2 of Mycobacterium europaeum. NCBI lineage: Bacteria > Bacillati > Actinomycetota > Actinomycetes > Mycobacteriales > Mycobacteriaceae > Mycobacterium > Mycobacterium europaeum. The sequence continues at coordinate 3,533,502 of NZ_CP157315.1, read as the reverse complement.
GCTTCGCCGAGGCCAGCGCCTCGGGCTCCTCGGTCATGTCGGGTCGCAAGAACAAGGGCGCGTCGGCCTACGCCGATCTGGCGAAGGCGTTGCTCAAACACTGGAAGACCGGCAAGCCGCTGCCGACGTTCGCCGTCGAGGTGTAGCGACTTTGGTTGTGCGCCTACGGCTTTGAGTGTGTGCCCAGGTTGCGGAGCATCGGCGCGTCGCCGCCCCGTGCGCACAGGTAACGCCCTGAGCGCACACGGGTCGCGGGATCAGCCCAGGGCCACCACGGTGTCGCCGCGCTGCTCGAACACCTGGGATCCCGCGACGGCCGGGACGACCGCCCGTCCGGGCGGGCCCGGCGCCCTGTTCACGGGGATGTAGCGCTCGTTGGCGCCGCTGATCGGGTCGTAGACCCCGATCGCGCCGGTGACCGGGACCAGCAGCCGGCCCGCCATCATCGCGCCCGGGCCCAACGGCGCGGTGGCCGGGCCGGCGGCGATGGTGTAGCGCAGCGTCAGGTTGCCCGTCTCGAAAGCCATCACCGAATCGCCGGTCCACCAGGTGATCAGGCTGCCCGCGTGCGTAACCGCCCCCGGGCCGGACGGCCGCTCGGGCAGCAGGGTGCTCGACACGGTGGTGCCCGTCTCGTCGACGACGTCGACCCGGGGCTGCGGAGCGGGCAGATACACCGCCGTGTTGTTCTCCCAGACCGCCAGCACCCGGGCGCCCGAGTCCGCCCTGACCCCGGGTTCGGCGACCATGCGTTGCTGGGGTTCGTCGTCGTCCTTGCCGGGCCGCAGCAACACCAGCCGGAGGTCCGCCTGGTTCACGCAGCTCTCCAGCACCGACACCGCCGACGAGCTGGCCGCCGCCGAGACCAGCCTGCAGCCGGAGTGCAGCCCGCGAGTCGAGGGCTTCACGCGTGCGTCGGTGTCGCCGTAGGCCACCATCCGGACCATGTCCGAGCGCCACAGTTCCACCCGGGTGTCGCCGGCCGCCAACACCGTGGTGCCGTCGGAGGACAGCCGCACGCGCGGGTCGGCGTAGCCGCTGCGGGCGGGCCCGCGCCGGCCCGTGGACCCGTCGAGCGTGCTGACCTGGCCGCACCCGCGGTCGTCGCGGTAGACCGCGACGGCGAAGTGGTAGACCCAGGAGACCCCGCACAGGTCGCTGTCGCGCTGATAGCTCCAGCGGGACTGCCCGGAGCCGGGGTCGCGGCCGTCGACCCGGCGGCCGTCGCCGGTGACGACCGTGCCGCCGACCGCCACCGGTGCGGTGGTGGCCGGACTGGGCGCGGTCCACAGCTCACGCAGCGTGGCCGGCACCCGCCGGGCGGGGTTGGGATTGGGCGCCGCAACGGCGGCCGGGCGGCTGATGGTGGCCCGGGCGTCGCTAGTCCACCAGATCAGCGAGGCGACGGCGGCGACCACGACCGCGATCGCCGCGGCGGCCAAGACGTCGCCCTTGGTGCGGCGTTCCGGTCTGACCATCCGTGGAGCGCGCGGCTCTAGTTGGTGTGGGCGCCGGCTTCGGCGGGCTTGCGGCGCCGACGCCGGCGCCGCCTGGTCTCCGTGTTGCCGGACGCCTCTGCGGCGGCTTCACCGGCCGGGGCGCCGGCCGCGGCGTTCCCGCCAGGATGTCCGGTGACGGGCTGGCCGCCGCGGGTGCGCCGCCGCGGCGCGCCGGAACGCGCACGCCCGGACCGTTCCGCCTTCTGGCCGTCGCGCTCGGTGGTGCGGCGTGGGCCCTGCGGCTTCTTCGGCGTGCCGACGGTGCTGCCGGCCTCGGCGGGGATGCTCAGTTCCTCGTACAGGTGCGGCGAGCTCGAGTAGGTCTCGGCGGGCTCGGGGGAGTTCAGACCGAGGGCCTTGTCGATCATCGACCAGCGCGGCAGCTCGTCCCAGTCCACCAGGGTGACCGCGACACCTGTCTTGCCGGCGCGGCCGGTGCGGCCGATGCGGTGCACGTAGGCCTGTTCGTCCTCGGGGATCTGGTAGTTGATGACGTGGGTGACGTCGTCGATGTCGATGCCGCGCGCGGCGACGTCGGTGGCGACCAGCACGTCGATCTCCCCGGAGCGGAAGGCCTTCAGCGCCTTCTCGCGGGCCACCTGACCCAGGTCGCCGTGCACGGCGCCCACCTTGAAGCCCCGCTCGGCCAGCTCGTCGGCGACCTTCTGCGCGGTGCGCTTGGTGCGGGTGAAGATCATCGTGGCGCCGCGGCCCTGCGCCTGCAGCACCCGGCTCACGAGTTCCACCTTGTCCAGGGCGTGGGCCCGGTAGACGAATTGCTCGGTGGTGTCGTGCGTGGCCGCCGAGTGCGGTGCCTCCGCGCGGATGTGGGTGGGCTGGCTCATGAACGTGCGGGCCAGCGTGATGATCGGGTCCGGCATGGTCGCCGAGAACAGCATCGACTGCCGGTCGGTCGGGATCTGCCGCAGGATGCGCTCGATGTCGGGCAGGAAGCCCAGGTCCAGCATCTCGTCGGCCTCGTCGAGCACCAGCACGGACAGGCCGCCGAGCTGCAGGTGGTTCTGCTGGCTGAGGTCGAGCAGCCGGCCCGGTGTGCCGACCACGACGTCGGCGCCGGCGCGCAGCGCCTCGATCTGCGGCTCGTAGGGGCGTCCGCCGTAGATGGGGACCACCGACAGGGGCCGGCCGCCGTCGGCCATCAGATACTTGGCCGCCAGCGTCAGGTCGTCGGTGACCTGCAGACACAGCTCGCGGGTGGGCACCACGACCAGAGCGCGGGGCGTGCCGTTGAGCGGCCGGGTGGCGGTGCTGGCGGTGATGCGCTGCAGCAGCGGAACCCCGAAGGCGAAGGTCTTGCCCATCCCGGTGCGCGCCTGGCCGATCAGGTCATCGCCGGCGAGCGCCATGGGCAGGGTCAGTTCCTGGATCGCGAAGGGGCTCTCGATGCCCTTCTCCGCGAGCGCGCGCACGATCTCGTCGCGGACTCCCAGGCTGGCAAAGGTCAATTCAGTTGTGCTGGTCAGTGTGCTCATGCGTGGGTAGTAAGCCTTTCGGTGACATATCGGTTTGTGTCGGTGTTTCTCTGTCGCGGTCACGCGCGCACGAGTTCCGACTCCGAATACGTCGCCGAGTCGCGGGCCCCGCTCTGAGCGGGCCAGCTGTGCACGCACATTTCGCCGATAGCAGCATCAGTTGGAGCAAGACAGCAGCTATCTCCATACATGATAGCCGGTCGACGGCTGGGCCCCATTTTGCGCCGGGCCCGCCGACTACAGTGTTGCCATGACCCGGCCCTCTTGGCAGCCCTCTGAAGCCGACCTGGAAGCCGACCCGGGGGACCGGTCGCCCGGCCCTCGTCTGCCCGCCGACCACCCGGGCGTCAACGAGTTGTTCGCGGTCTTGGCATACGGCGAGATCGCCGCGTTCTATCGGCTCACCGACGAGGCCCGGATGGCCCCCGACCTGCGCGGACGGATCTCCATGGCGAGCATGGCGGCCGCCGAGATGCAGCACTACGAGCTGCTGCGCGACGCCCTGGAGGCCCGCGGCGTCGACGTGGTGTCGGCGATGTCGAAGTACGTCTCGGCGCTGGAGAACTACCACCGGCTGACGATGCCCAGCACGTGGCTGGAGGCCTTGGTGAAGACCTATGTCGGTGACGCGCTGGCCGCCGACCTGTACCTGGAGATCGCCGACGGGCTGCCCGACGAGATCGCCGGCGTGGTGCGCGCGGCGCTGTCGGAGACCGGGCACTCGCAGTTCGTCGTCGCCGAGGTGCGCGCCGCGGTGACCGCCAGCGGCAAGCAGCGCAGCCGGCTGGCGCTGTGGTCGCGCCGCCTGTTCGGCGAGGCGATCACGCAGGCACAGTACCTGCTGGCCGACCACGACGAGCTGGTCGACCTGGTGGTGACGGGCGCCGGCAGCCTGGGCCAGCTCAGCGCGTTCTTCGACCGGCTGCAGCAGACGCACGACCGGCGGATGCGGGAACTGGGCCTGAGCTGAGGCTCAGCCGTGATCGCAAGCGCGGCGCAGCTGGGCGCTGGGGGCACCCCCGCGGAGCTGGGGGACGGGTCACGGCCATCGGCCTCAGCGCGTGCAGGTCGCCAGGCTCGAGTTGTTGGCCGACGCGGCCACCAGTTGACCGGAGGCGTTGACGATCGAGCAGTTGAGCCGCCCGTAGAAGCTGGTCGCGACCACGGAGGGGTTCTGCACGCCGGGATTCAGGATCACCGCCTTGGTCCACGGCAGCGACACGTTGAACTCGGTCTGGGAGTAGCCCTGCCCATCGGTGTAGACGATGTTGACCAAGTCCAGCAGCTGCTTGGTGCCGGTGACGCTGTAGACGACGGTGCGCGGGTTCAGCGCGGCCGACGGCGGCGGCGTCAGCGTCAGCGGCGGAGCGGCGGTCGGCGTTCCCGTGGGCGCCAGGGTGGGCGATGCGCTGGGCGGCGGGGTCACCGTGGTGAACGTTTCGGCCGGCAGCTGGGCCGTGCGCGAGGGGCCGGGCTGCGCGCTGGGCGCGGCCGAGCTCTTCGTCGTCGCCGGTGCGGACGTCACCGGTTGGGGTGCCGGCGCCACGGTGGCCTTGGTCGAGGCGCTGTCGCCGCTGTTGATGATGACCGCGGTCGCGATCGCGCCGACGGCCACCACGGCGCCCAGGATCGCCGTGGCCGGGCGCCAGCGCAGCTCGGCCGGCCAGCCGGTCCAGGTGTAGTCGCCCTCGGGGTAGGAGTCGGCTTCGTAGAGCTCATCGGTCTCGTCGTCGGGGTAGTCCCGCACCCTGTCGAGATCGGCCAGTGTGGTACCCATGGTGCCGAAGTTAGCGATGTGAAAGCACAGAACGGTCGTCGAACCCCGCTCTGCACACAGCTGCAAGCGAATCGTTATCCGCTCGCGACCGGGGTTTCGCTCGCCGCGAACCGCGCGGCGGGGACCGTCGGGGGTGCGGCCCCGCCCCCGTCCACTAGCCTGCTGCTGACAGGTCTGTCGACTTCAATACCAACGGAAGGGGTGACCGTGGAGGTCAAGATCGGTATTACGGACAGTCCGCGCGAACTGATGCTCTCCAGCGCGCAGACGCCGGCCGAAGTCGAAGAGCTGGTCAGCGCCGCGCTGAGCGAGGGACCGGGGCTGCTGAGGCTGAACGACGAGCGGGGGCGCCGCTTCCTCGTGCACACCAGCAAGATCGCCTACGTCGAGATCGGACCCGCTGATGCGCGCCGGGTCGGCTTCGGTATCGGCGCCGAAGTCGGCAAACTCACCGGGAAGGGCGCTAAAGGCGAGTAAGCGGCACGTGTGACAGCCCGCCCCAGGCGAACTGGACGGTGCCCTCGACGGCGTCCGCCTTGGAGATCGGGCGGTCGGAGTCCAGCCAGTAGCGGGCACAGTCGACGCTGATGCCGACCAGTCCCACCGCGATCATCCGGGCGCGGTGCGGGTCCAGGCCCGAGTCCGCGCTGATCAACGCGAACACCGCGTCGATGCACGATTCGGTGGCGACCCGCACCTGCGCGGCCACCTCGGGTTCGGTGACGTAGTCGTTCTCGAAGATCAGCCGGTAACCCTGGCTGTCGTGCTCGATGAAGTCGAAGAACGCCTGGACCGCCGCGTGCAACCGCCGGCGGTTGTCGGTGGTGGTGCTCAGCGCCTGCTGCACCCCCGAGACGAGGTTCTCGACGTGCCGGGCCAACACGGCCAGGTAGAGCTCGAGTTTGCTCGAAAAGTGTTGATACAAAACCGGTTTGCTGACCCCGGCGCGGTCGGCGATCTCGTCCATCCCGGCGGCGTGGTAGCCGCGATCGACAAACACATCGCTGGCCACGATGAGCAGCTGGCCGCGGCGCTCGTCCCGGGGCAGCCGGTTGCCGCGCCGGTTCGAGGCCGCAATGCCGTCCCCGGGCCGACCGCGGTCGGCCGACTTGACGGCACGCCGCGCCGCGGGTTTGGCGAGTTCGCTCATCGAGTCCTCATCTGATGTGTGGGCAACCGGCCGCCGGCACCACTGGGCCGGCCGCGCGCGGATCGTTGCGACAGACATTACTACCCGTGCCATTCCCGCCGGTGTCGTCGCCGCCGTCGTCGCAGGCAGAAAGCGGTGCCGGGCGGGGCATTCGGGCGCGCCAAGGACGACCGCGCCGCGTCCCTGTGTAATCCTGGGGAAATGACGTCCCAGCCGCCTTCGCGCGGCACCGGTCGCGTTCCGGTGCTGCGGGACGAGTGGCGGGAACCGCTGCGCGCCCTGCGCGACCCGATCGCCCGCGACGCCGGACGGGCCAGGGCCGACCGGGAGCGGCCGCGGCAATGGCGCAAACAGACCTGGCTGGGGCGGTTCGTGTCCACCTACGGCTGGCGCGCGTACGCGCTGCCCGTTCTGGCGGTGGTCACCGTGATGGTGATCTACCAGACGGTGACCGGCACCAGCGCGAAAAAGGCGACGGCCAATCAGCCCATCCAGAGCCCGCAGGCGATCGGCGCGGTGGGCACGTCGATCATCGACGCGCCGCCACGCGGGCTGGCGGCGTTCGACGCCAACCTGCCGGCCGGGACGCTGCCCGACGGCGGCCCGTTCACCGAGGCGGGCGACAAGACCTGGCATGTGGTGCCCGGCACGACGCCGCAGATCGGCCAGGGCACCGTCAAGGTGTTCCGGTACACCGTCGAGGTGGAGAACGGCATCGACCCCACGATGTTCGGCGGCGACGACGCTTTCGCCCAGATGGTGGACCAGACGCTGGCCAATCCGAAGGGCTGGACCCACAACCCGCAGTTCGCGTTCATCCGGATCGACGGAACCACTGGGGGAAGCCCCGACTTCCGGATCTCCCTGGTGTCGCCGGTGACGGTCCGCGAGGGCTGCGGCTACGAGTTTCGCCTCGAGACGTCCTGCTACAACCCGTCGTTCGGCAAGGACCGGCAGCCGCGGGTCTTCATCAACGAGGCGCGCTGGGTGCGCGGGGCCGTCCCGTTCGAGGGGGACATCGGTTCGTATCGCCAGTACGTGATCAACCACGAGGTCGGCCACGCCATCGGGTACGTGCGCCATGAGCCCTGCGAGCAGCAGGGCGCTCTGGCGCCGGTGATGATGCAGCAGACGTTCTCCACGTCGAATGACGATGCCGCGCAGTTCGACCCGGACTTCGTCAAGGCCGACGGGAAGACCTGCCGATTCAACCCCTGGCCGTTCCCGATCGCCTGACCCGCGGTTGAATTCATTGCCGTGCCGTTCGGCGACTGATGTGATGGGTGTACGACGAACCGCAAATCGAGACCGAGGAGATGTTCGGGCGTGTCGACATCCCAGACCGCGCTGCCGCCTCTCGTGGAGCCGGCGACGGAGCTGACCCGCGAGGAGGTGGCCCGCTACAGCCGCCATCTGATCATTCCCGACCTGGGCGTGGACGGGCAGAAGCGGCTCAAGAACGCGCGGGTGCTGGTGATCGGCGCCGGTGGGCTGGGCGCGCCGACGCTGCTGTACCTGGCCGCGGCCGGCGTCGGCACGATCGGCATCGTCGATTTCGACGTCGTCGACGAGTCGAACCTGCAACGCCAGATCATCCACGGCGTCGCCGACGTCGGCCGGCCCAAGGCCCGGTCCGCGCGCGAGTCGATCGCCGCGATCAACCCGCTGGTCCGGGTGCGCCTGCACGAATCCCGGCTGGACTCGAGCAACGCCGTCGACCTGTTCAAGCAGTACGACCTGATCGTGGACGGCACCGACAACTTCGCCACCCGGTATCTGGTCAACGACGCCGCCGTGCTGGCCGCCAAGCCGTACGTGTGGGGGTCGATCTACCGGTTCGAGGGCCAGGTCTCGGTGTTCTGGGAGGACGCGCCCGGCGGGCGGGGCCTCAACTACCGCGACCTCTACCCGGAGCCCCCGCCCGCGGGCACGGTGCCGTCCTGCGCCGAGGGTGGCGTGCTGGGCATCGTCTGCGCCTCGATCGCGTCGGTAATGGGCACCGAGGCGATCAAACTCATCACCGGCATCGGCGAGTCCCTGCTGGGCCGGTTGATGCTCTACGACGCGCTGGAAATGTCCTACCGCACCATCGCGATCCGCAAGGATCCCGCGTCGCCGAAGATCACCGGGCTGATCGACTACGACCAGTACTGCGGCGCGGCGGCCGACGGCGCAGACTCGGCCGTCACCGGCTCCACGATCACCCCGCGGGAGCTGCGGGAGCTGCTGGACTCGGGCAGGAAGCTGGCGCTGATCGACGTTCGCGAGCCGGCCGAGTGGGAGATCAACCGCATCGACGGGGCGCAGCTGATCCCGCAGTCGTCGATCGACTCCGGTGAGGGCCTGGCAAAGCTGCCGCAGGACCGGATGCCGGTGCTGTATTGCAAGACGGGCGTGCGTTCGGCCGCGGCGCTGGTGGCGGTGCGCAGGGCCGGATTCTCCGACGCCGTGCACCTGCAGGGCGGCATCGTGGCGTGGGCGCAGCAGATGCAGCCCGACATGGTCATGTACTGAGCCGACCCGCCGCGCCCGGCTTGGCCGCGCTCGCGATCGCCGTGTGTGTGCGCGGCGACCCGCCGCGCCCGGCTTCGCCGCGCTCGCGATCGCCGTGTGTGTGCGCGGCGACCCGCCGCGCCCGGCTTCGCCGCGCTCGCGATCGCCGCAGCTGGCCTCGTTTAAGCTTCCCGTGTGAATGTCGAGCCACCGCCGGAGCATGTGCTGGCGGCGTTTGGCTTGACGGGTGTGCAGCCCGTCTATCTGGGCGCGAGCTGGGAGGGCGGCTGGCGCTGCGGCGAAGTCGTCCTGTCGCTGGTGGCTGACCACGCCCGGGCGGCCTGGTCCGCCCGGGTGCGGGAGACGCTGTTCGTCGACGGCGTTCGGCTGGCCCGCCCGGTCCGCTCGACGGACGGTCGGTACGTGGTTTCGGGATGGCGGGCGGACACTTTCGTCGCCGGAACGCCCGAGCCCCGCCATGACGAGGTGGTCTCGGCGGCGGTGCGCCTGCACGAGGCGACCGGCAAACTGGAACGCCCCCGGTTCCTGACCCAGGGGCCCACCGCGCCGTGGGGCGACGTCGACATCTTCATCGCCGCCGACCGCGCCGCGTGGGAGGAACGGCCGCTGGCCTCGGTGCCCCCGGGTGCGCGGACCGCTCCGCCGACGGCCGACGCCGAGCGGTCGGTGGAGCTGATCAACCAGCTGGCCACCTTGCGCCGACCGACCAAGAGCCCGAACCAGGTGGTGCACGGAGACCTCTACGGCACAGTGCTTTTCGTGGGCACCGCCGCCCCGGGCATCACCGACATCACCCCGTACTGGCGGCCCGCGTCGTGGGCGGCCGGTGTGGTCGTCGTCGACGCCCTGTCCTGGGGCGAGGCCGACGACGGACTCATCGAACGCTGGAACGCATTACCGGAGTGGCCGCAGATGTTGTTGCGCGCCTTGATGTTTCGGCTAGCGGTCCACGCGCTGCACCCGCGGTCGACGGCCGAGGCCTTCCCCGGCCTGGCCCGCACCGCGGCGCTGGTCCGGCTGGTGCTCTAGCGGGAAAAGCCGTAACGGACCTCGCGCAACGCGACCCTGCCGTCGGTGGCCAGAACCCCCTCGGCGCGCAGCAGCTCCAGCTGCCGGGTGGTCAGGTGACGCGCCGGCCGCCCTGAGGCGGTGATCACCCGGTGCCACGGCAAGTCCGAGGAGTCCGTCCGCATGATCCAGCCGACGATGCGCGGGCTGGAAAGCCCTGCGGCGTCGGCGATGTCGCCGTAGGTCGCGACCCTGCCAGCGGGAATCGCCGCGACCAGCGCGCGCACCCGCTCGACCTGCTCGTCGGTCACCGGCGACACGATCAGCCGGCCCCCAGCAGCCCGCGCGTCAGCTCCGCCACGTCCGCCGGCGCCGCGTAGGGCACCATGTGGTTGCAGTCGAGATCCAGCAGCCGGAAGTCCGACCCCAACCGGTCCTGCAGCCCGGCGATCAAGTGGTCGCCGACGTAGGGCGGCGAAGTCCGCTTGGCCCGCACCAGCACGGTGGCCGTCCCGGCCGGCGGGTACACGATGTCGCGGGCCAGCTCGCTCCAGTACGACATCATCGCCGGCAGGCTGACCCGCCAGCCGTACCGACCGCCCGGCAGCCCGATCAGATGCTCGTCGATCTCGGCGTCGAGCAGGGCCGGGTCGACATCCGACCAGGATCCGTGCAGCTTTTCCAGCCGCGCCTCGTCGGCGTCGGGGTAGTCGGGCGCGGACAGCATGGCGTCGGCGATCTCGCGCATCCACCCGCCGTCCAGCCCGACGGCCGGGTCGAGGAGCAGCAGCGACCCCACCAGATCGGGCCGCGCCGCGGCCAGCTGCATGGCGAGGGCGCCGCCGAAGGAATGGCCCACCACCAGGACCGGCGCCTCGGCCGTGTCGTCGAGCAGCGCGGCCATCGCCGCGACGTTGGCGTCGATGGTCCACGGCGCATCCCACGACGACCTGCCGTGGCCAATCAGATCCGGTGCGGCGAAAGCGGTTTCGGGCAACACCCCGGCCAGCAGCTGCCAGCGCTGCCCGTGACCGGTCAACCCGTGCAGCGCCAGCACCCGCACCGGACCGGGCGGTCCGTAGCGGTGCACGTGGAGATCGGCGGTCACCGGTGCACCGTCGCCACGGCCGCTCGCGGGCGGCTCAGCGTTCGTCCTCCCACTCGTCGTCGGTGGGGACGACGTAGGCCTGCTCGATCACGTCGGCCTCGTTCGCCTCGCGGTCCGCGGCGGTCACGTATTCGGTGTCCAAGCCGGCCTCGTCATCGAAGTCGACCGGCTGCAGTTGTTCGGCGGCGTCGCCTTCGGGCGCTTCGTCGCTGGGAAAGCCGCGTTCGACGTCTGTCACGACTACCTACCTTCCTCACCGTTGGTCGGGCTGTTCGCGGCCTCCAGCGTAGGGGTCGCCGCCGGTTCGGGTCGGGCCGACTTGTCAGACCCTGGTGATTGCATGCAGCCATGTCGTACACCTGGGACAGCGAGGCGCGGGCTCTGCTGCTGCCCGGCGCACGCGGGCCGGTCCGGGTGCTGGGCGGGCCCGGCACCGGCAAGAGCAGCCTGCTGATCGATGCCGCGGTCGCTCACATCGACGCCGGCCTGGACCCGCAATCGGTGCTGCTGCTTACCGGTTCCGGCCGGCTGGGGACCACGGCGCGCAGCACGTTGACGACGGCGTTGCTGCGGCCCCGCGCCACCGGCCCCTGCCGGACCGCCGTCCGGGAACCGTTGGTACGCACGGTGCACGGCTACGCGTATGCGGTTTTGCGGCGGGCCGCCGAGCGGGCCGGCGATGCGCCGCCGCGGCTGGTCACCAGCGCCGAACAGGACGCCATCATCAGGGAGTTGCTGGCCGGTGACCTCGAGGACGGCCCGCGCGGGGCCACGGCGTGGCCCGCCCACCTGCACCCCGCGCTGACCACCGCGGGCTTCGCCACCGAACTGCGAAACCTGTTGGCGCGCTGCGCCGAACGTGGCGTCGACCCGCAGGAGCTGGAGCGGCTGGGCCGTCGTCACCGGCGTCCGGAATGGACGGCCGCCGGCCGGTTCGCCCGGCAGTACGAGCAGGTGATGCTGCTACGGGCGGCGGTGGGGACGGCGGCCCCCCAGGCGACGACGCCCGCGCTGGGCGCCGCCGAGCTGGTGGGCGCCGCGTTGGAGGCCTTCGCCGTCGATCCCGACCTGCTGGCCGCCGAGCGGGCGCGGGTGCGGGTCCTGTTGGTCGACGACGCCCAGCAGCTCGACCCGCAGGCGGCGCAGCTGGTCGGGGTGCTCGCGGCCGGCGCCGACGTGGCCCTGATCGCCGGCGACCCCAACCAGGCGGTGTTCGGCTTTCGCGGCGGTGAATCCGCCGGGCTGTTGGGGGGCGATTCACCATCTGTGACGCTGACGGTCTCGCATCGCTGCGCGCCCGCGGTGGCGCGGGCCGTCAGCGGCGTCGCGGGCCGGCTGCCCGGCGGACGTGCGGGTCGACGGATCGAGGGCACCGGGGCCGAGGAGGGCTCGGTCACGGTGCGCCTGGCCGCGTCCGCGCACGCGGAGGCGGCGATGATCGCCGACGCGCTGCGGCGCGCGCACCTTGTCGAGGGCGTGCCGTGGTCGCAGATGGCGGTCATCGTCCGGTCGGTGCCGCGGGCCGGCGCCCGATTGCCGCGCGCGTTGGCCGCCGCCGGGGTGCCGGTGGCCGCGCCCGCGGCAAGCGGACCGCTGTCCGACGAGCCCGCGGCCCGGGCGCTGCTCACCGTCCTGTCGGCCACCGCCGACGGGCTCGACGGCGACCGCGCGCTCGCCCTGTTGACCGGTCCCATCGGTCGCGTCGACCCGGTATCGCTGCGGCAGCTGCGCCGGACACTGCAGCGCGCCCACCCCGATCGCGCACCGGACGACCTCGCGGACCTGCTGGTCGACGCGCTGACCGGTGACGCGCCGCCGCCGGGCCCGCAGTTTCGCCCGGTGCACCGCGTCCGCGCCGTGCTGGACGCCGCCGTGCGCTGCCATCGTGCGGGCCAAGACCCGCGCTACACCCTGTGGGCCGCCTGGCAGCGCTCCGGCCTGCAGCGGCGCTGGCTGGCGGCGGCCGACCGCGGCGGACCCGCCGGCGCGCAGGCCACCCGGGACCTGGAGGTGGTGACCGCGTTGTTCGACCTCACCGACCAATACGTGTCCCGGACGTCGGGCGCGTCGCTGCGCGGCCTCGTCGGGCACGTCTCCGCGCTGCACCTGCCGGGCGTGAACGAGGAGCCGGTCTCGGCCGTGGATCAGGTGCGGGTGCTCAGCGCGCACGCCGCCCTGGGTCACGAATGGGACCTGGTGGTGATCGCCGGGCTGCAAGAGGGGTTGTGGCCCAACACCGTTCCACGTGGCGGCGTGCTGGGCACCCAGCGGTTGCTGGACGTGCTGGACGGCGTCTCCGGGGACGTGTCGGTGCGGGCGCCGCTGCTGGCCGAGGAACGGCGGCTGCTGGTCGCGGCCCTGGGCCGCGCCCGCCGCCGAGTGCTGGTGACCGCCGTGGACAGCGACACGGGCGGAGCGGACTGCGAGGCCGCGCTCCCGTCCGCCTTCTGCGACGAACTCGCACAGTGGGCCAGCGACGGCCGAGGCGACGCCACGGCCGCGCAACCCGTCTGGGCGCCCCGGGTGCTGTCGGCCCCCGCGCTGGTGGGCCGGCTGCGCGGCGTGGTGTGCGCACCCGACGGCGCTGTCGACGACGCCGAGCGCGCTTGCGCGGCAACGCAACTGGCGCGACTGGCCCGGGCCGGGGTCCCGGGCGCCGACCCGGCCTCCTGGCACGGGCTGATCCCCGTCAGCACCAGCGAACCGCTGCGTGGCGACGACGAGGCCGTCACGTTGACCCCGTCGACCCTGCAGATGCTCGACGACTGCCCGCTGCGCTGGCTGGCCGAACGGCATGGTGGAACCAGCCCGCGTGATCTGCGCTCCACCATCGGTTCGGTGTTGCACGCCCTGGTCGCCGAGCCGCATCGGAGCGCTACCGAGCTGCTGGCCGAGCTGGACCGCGCGTGGCGGCACCTGCCGTTCGAGGCCGAGTGGCATTCGGCCAATGAGTTGGCGCGGCACCGCGCGATGATCGAGGCCTTCGTCGAGTGGCGGGCGCAGACCCGTGGCGAGCTGACCGAGGTCGGCGTCGAAGTCGAGATCGACGGAACCCTCGGCGCGTCCGAGGAGGGCGGCGGCGAGGTCCGGCTGCGCGGGCGGGTCGATCGGCTGGAGCGCGATGCCGCCGGCCGGCTGGTGATCGTCGACATCAAGACCGGCAAGACGCCGGTCAGCAAGGACGATGCCCAACAACACGCCCAGCTGGCGATGTATCAGCTGGCGGTGGCCGAGGGAATGGTGACCGGGGAGCCGACCGATTCCGAACCGGGTGGCGCGCGGCTGGTCTACCTCGGCAAGGCCGGAGCCTCGGGCGCCACCGAACGCGAGCAGGATCCGCTGACGCCGGCCGCCCGCGACGAATGGCGCCGGCTGGTCCGGCGCGCGGCCGGGGCGACCGCCGGGCCCCGGTTCGTCGCCCGGCGCAACGACGGGTGCTCGCACTGCCCGGTACGGCCCTCGTGCCCGGCCCACGCCGACGGGGCGGCGCAGTGAACGCGCGCTACAGTCCCGCCGAATTGGCTTGTGCCCTCGGTCTTTTCCCGCCCACCGACGAGCAGGCCGCGGTCATCGCGGCACCGCCCGGGCCGCTGGTCGTCATCGCGGGCGCCGGCGCCGGAAAGACCGAGACCATGGCCGCGCGGGTGGTGTGGCTGGTCGCCAACGGCTACGCCGAGCCCGGCCAGGTGCTGGGGTTGACGTTCACCCGCAAGGCCGCCGGCCAGCTGCTGCGCCGGGTCCGGTCGCGGCTGGCCCGGTTGGCCGGCGTCGGCTTGGGTGCCGGCGGCGCGGCGGCCACCGAGCCGGCGGGCGTGCCGACGGTCAGCACCTACCACGCGTTCGCGGGTTCGCTGATCCGCGACTACGGACTGTTGCTGCCCATCGAGCCCGACACCCGGCTGCTCGGCGAGACCGAGCTGTGGCAGCTGGCCTTCGACGTGGTCAGCGGGTACCGCGGCGAGCTGCGCACCGACAAGACACCCGCGGCGGTCACGTCGATGGTGCTGCGGTTGTGGGGCCAGCTCGCCGAACACCTGGTGGACACCCGGCAGCTCGGCGATACCCATGTGGAGCTCGAGCGGCTGATCCACGCCCTGCCGGCCGGCCCCTATCAGCGGGACCGCGGCCCCAGCCAGTGGCTGCTGCGGCTGTTGTCCACCCAGACCCAGCGCGCCGAGCTGGTACCGCTGCTCGACGCGCTGCACGAGCGCATGCGCGCCGCGAAGACCATGGACTTCGGCGTCCAGATGGCCTGCGCGGCCCGGTTGGCGGCGAGCTTTCCGCAGGTTGGTGAGGACCTGCGGGGCCGCTACCGGGTGGTGCTGCTCGACGAGTACCAGGACACCGGGCACGCTCAGCGAGTCGCGCTGTCGGCGTTGTTCGGCGGCGGCGCCGACGACGGGCTGGCGCTGACGGCCGTCGGCGACCCGATCCAGTCGATCTACGGCTGGCGCGGCGCCTCGGCCACCAACCTGCCGCGCTTCAGCACCGACTTCCCGCGCTCCGACGGCACTCCCGCGCCCGTTCTGGAGCTGCGGACCAGCTGGCGTAACCCGCCGCGGACCCTGCGGCTGGCCAACGCGATATCGGCGCAGGCGCGGCGCCGATCGGTCGCCGTGCACGCGCTGCGCCCGCGCCCGGACGCCCCGCCCGGCACCGTCCGCTGCGCCCTGCTCGCCGATGTGCAGGCCGAACGGGAGTGGATCGCCGACGAGGTCGCCGCGCGCTACCGGACGGCCCGGGCCGACGGCGTGAGCCCGCCCACCGCCGCGGTCCTGGTGCGCCGCAACGCCGACGCCGCCCCGATCGCCGACGCCCTGCGCGCCCGGGGAGTCCCGGTCGAGGTGGTCGGATTGGCGGGACTGCTGTCCATCCCCGAGGTCGCCGACGTCGTGGCCATGTTGCGGCTCGTCGCGGACCCGACCGCGGGGGCGGCGGCGATGCGGGTGCTCACGGGGCCGCGCTGGCGCATCGGGGGCCGGGACGTCGCCGCGCTCTGGCGGCGCGCCCGCCAACTCGCCGACGGCCCCGCCGCGGGCGGGGCGGCCGCGCCGGAATCGATCGCGAAGGCCGCGGGCGCGGACGCCGACACCCCGTGCCTGGCGGACGCCATCGCCGATCCCGGCCCGGCCGAAGCGTATTCGGCCGCGGGATACCAGCGCGTCGCCGCGCTGGCCGCCGAGCTGCGCGCCCTGCGCGGCCACCTGGGCCATTCACTGCCAGACCTGGTCGCCGAGGTGCGCCGCGCGCTGGGCGTCGACTGCGAGGTGCGCGCGGCGGCGGGCGCGAACGCGGGCTGGACCGGCACCGAACACCTCGACGCGTTCGCCGACGTCGTCGCCGGCTACGCCGAGCGGGCCGACGCCGCCGGCGCACCGGATCGTTGCGCGACCGCATCGGTGTCGGGGCTGCTGGCATTCCTCGACGTGGCGGAGTCCGTCGAGAACGGATTGCCGCCGGCCCCGTTGGTGGCCGCGCGGGACCGCGTCCAGGTGCTCACGGTGCACTCCGCCAAGGGCCTGGAGTGGCAGGTGGTGGCGGTGGCGCACCTGTCGGGCGGCGTCTTCCCGTCGAGCGCATCCAGGAGTTCCTGGCTGACCGACGCGGCCGAGCTGCCGCCGCTGCTGCGGGGCGACCGCGCATCGGAGGGCGCACTGGGCATCCCGGTACTGGACGTCTCGGACGTCACCAATCGAAAGCAGCTGTCCGACAAGATCTCCGAGCATCGTCGCCAACTCGACCAGCGGCGCGTCGACGAGGAGCGCCGGCTGTTGTATGTCGCCATCACCCGGGCCGAGGACACCCTGCTGGTGTCGGGCCACCACTGGGGTGCCACCGGGATCAAACCGCGCGGACCGTCGGATTTCCTGTGCGAGATCAAGGAGGTCATCGACCGTTCGGCCGCGGCCGGCGAGCCCTGCGGGGTGGTGGACCGGTGGGCGCCCGCACCGGCCGAAGGCGACCGGAACCCGTTGCGCGACAACACTATCGAAGCGGTCTGGCCCGCCGATCCGCTGGCCGCCCGGCGTGTCGACGTCGAGCGCGGTGCGGCGTTGGTCACCCACGCGATGTCGGCGCAGGCTGGCGGGCAGGGCGCCGACGTCGAGGGCTGGGCCGCCGACGTCGAGGCGTTGCTGGCCGAGCGCGCGCGGTTGGCGGCGCCACCCGCCGCGGTACTGCCCAGCCAGCTGTCGGTCAGCGGCCTGGTGGACCTGGCCCGAGACCCCGACGGCGCGGCGCAACGCCTCAGGCATCGGCTGCCGACCCGCCCGGACCAGCATGCCTTGCTGGGCAACGCTTTTCACGCCTGGGTCCAGCAGTTCTACGGCGCCGAGTGCCTGTTCGATCTCGCCGACCTGCCGGGTGCGGCGGACTCCGGCGTCGGCGATACCCGGGAATTGGCCGCGCTGCAGGCCGCATTCGCCGAATCGCCGTGGGCGGCGCGCACCCCGATCGCCGTCGAGGTGCCGTTCGAGATGCCGATCGGCGACACCCTGGTGCGGGGCCGCATCGACGCGGTGTTCGCCGACCCCGACGGCGGCGCCACGGTCGTGGACTGGAAGACCGGCGAACCGCCGCGCGGTCCGGAGGCCATCCGGCACGCCGCCGTCCAGCTCGCCGTCTACCGGTTGGCGTGGGCCGCGCTGTCGGGGGTCGCGGAATCGTCGGTGCGGACCGCCTTCTACTACGTGCGCGCCCGCACCACGGTCGCTCCCGACGATCTGCCCGCGCCCGCCGAACTGGCCGAGATGCTGGCCGGTCCCGGGTGACCCGCGCTGCCCGACCAGCGGGATCGCGATCATGGTTTCATTGAGGCGTGCGTGTCTTGTGCGCTGGCGTCGAGCCGATGACGGGCCGCCGTGCGCAACGGTAAGTCCCGGCAAGTGAGCGGTCTGGACGAAACGCTGACCGCCCAGCGCGGCCACCAGTTGGTCGGCGTGGTGCGCATCCCCGAGGAGCACGCCAGCCCCATCCGCGTCATCACCCGCCGGGTGGCCATCGCGTTGGTGGTGTTGTTCGCCGCTGCCGTCATCGTGTACGCGGACCGCAACGGGTACCGCGATGTGCGGGGCCAGCCGCTGACCTTCCTGGACTGCGTGTACTTCTCGGCGGTGTCACTGTCGACGACCGGCTACGGCGACATCACCCCCTACACCGAAACCGCGCGGCTGGTGCACACGCTGATTTTCACGGCGCTGCGGATCGCGTTCCTGGCCGTGTTGGTCGGTACGACCCTCGAAGTGCTCTCCGAGCGGTCCCGGCAGGGGTGGAAGATTCAGCGTTGGAGGAGCAGAGTGCGCAACCACACGATCGTGATCGGCTACGGCACCAAGGGCAAGACGGCGGTCGCCGCCATCCTCAGTGACGAGGCCGCCCAGGGTGACGTTGTCGTCGTCGACACGGATCGGACCACCCTCGAGCACGCCGCCAGCGCCGGCCTGGTCACCGTGCACGGCGACGCGACCAAGGCCGACGTGCTGCGGCTGGCCGGGGCGCAGCACGCGGCCTCGATCATCGTCGCCACCAGCCGTGACGACACCGCGGTGCTGGTGACGTTGACCGCGCGGGAGATTGCGCCCAACGCCAAGATCGTGGCGTCCATCCGGGAGGCCGAAAACCAGCACCTGCTGCAGCAATCGGGCGCGGACTCGGTGGTGGTGTCCTCGGCCACCGCCGGTCGCCTGCTCGGCCTGGCCACCACCACACCCAGCGTCGTGCAGATGATCGAGGACCTGCTGACCCCCGACGTCGGGCTGGCGATCGCCGAACGCGAGGTCGAGCCGGCCGAGGTCGGCGGCTCCCCGCGGCATCTGCGCGACATCGTGCTCGGTGTGGTGCGCGACGGCCACCTGCTGCGCATCGGCGCCCCCGAGGTGGACGCCGTCGAGGCCAACGACCGGCTGCTCTACATCCGACAGGCCGGGCACTGATGGCGATCGCGAGCGCGGCGGAGCCGGGCGAAGCGGGTCGCCATCAATCGGATCGCGTGAGTATTGCGGACTTTCAGCTGCACAACGTTCCGCTGCTGTCGCGCGTCGGTGCCGACCGCGCCGACCAGTTGCGCACCGACGTCGAAGCGGCCGCCGCCGGGTGGGCGGACGCGGCGCTGCTGCGGGTGGATTCGCGCAGCCAGGTGCTGGTCGCCGACGGCCGGGTGGTGCTCGGCGCCGCGGCCAGGCTGGGCGACAAGCCGCCACCGGAAGCGGTGTTCCTGGGCCGCATCGACAACGGCCGCCACGTGTGGGCGATCCGCGGCGCGCTGGAGGCGCCCGAGGACCCCGACGTGCACGCCGAGGTGGTGAACCTGCGCGGACTCGGCTCGATCCTCGACGACACCAGCAGTCAGCTGGTGTCGTCGGCGCTCGCGCTGCTCAATTGGCATGACTCCGCCCGGTTCAGCTCGGTGGACGGCTCACCGACCAGGCCGGCGCGGGCGGGCTGGGCGCGGGTCAACCCGGTCACCGGTCACGAGGAGTTCCCCCGCATCGACCCGGCGGTGATCTGCCTGGTCCACGACGGCGGCGACCGCGCGGTGCTGGCCCGCCAGGCGGCGTGGCCGGAGCGGCTGTTCTCGCTGCTGGCCGGGTTCGTCGAGGCCGGTGAATCGTTCGAGGTCTGCGTCGCCCGCGAGATCCGCGAGGAGATCGGCCTGTCCGTCCGCGACGTGCGTTACCTGGGCAGCCAGCCGTGGCCGTTCCCGCGCTCACTGATGGTCGGCTTCCACGCCGTCGCCGACCCGGCGGAGGACTTCTCGTTCAACGACGGCGAGATCGTCGAGGCGGCCTGGTTCACCCGCGACGAGGTGCGCGCGGCGCTGGCCGCGGGCGACTGGTCCAGTTCGGCGGAGTCGAAATTTCTGCTGCCCGGGTCGATCTCGATCGCGCGTGTGATCATCGAGTCCTGGGCCGCGATCGGCTGACCCCTACTTGATGCGGTCGGTCACCGTCTGCAGGACCGTGTTGGCGACCTGCTCGGTGGGTTCGATCCCGAGCACGCCGACCGACACCAGCACCGATGACTTCACCGTGTACAGGTGAATCCATCCGTCGGAGCCGAGCTTGAGCGTCTGCGTGTCCGGCTTGTTCAGCACGAAGTCGTAGGCCGAGTGGTGCAGCGAAACGCACTGGTCCAGGGTGGCGTGCAGCTGGTTGAGCGCCCCGCGCGCGGCGGTCGCGTCCGGGTAGACGGCGACGGTGTTGGTGATCTCGTTGATCGGGGCGATGCCGCCGGGCCGCAAATCGTCGGTCGAGCCGCTGTAGGCCACCGAACGATATTCCTTCCAGCCCTCCGCGAACGTGAGGTCTGTGGACCCGACCGCGCGGCACGGGCCGGGCGGGTTGCCGGTGTTCTCCCGCGGCGGATCGTGCCGGTCGGCGTACGAATATGGTTGCAGCCCTTCGAAATTGGCGATGCGACGCGCTTCTTCGAGGCTGATGACCAATGATTCGGCGTAGCTGGGTTTGGGAGCCGTCGCCGTCTTGCTCGGCGCGTGCGCGCACGCCGACACGACCAAGGCGCAGCACGCGACGACGGCCGACGCCCTGCCCAGCACCGACAGGCGCCGGAGAAAACGGCTCGACCGCGGACTCGACGGCATGGTCACCAATGTTAGGGCCGCCGCAGCGAGTCCGATGAGTACTTGACCAACGCCGGGCGCGTGTCGACGCGCCGGGACGCTCAGGCTCCGGTTTCGGCGAGCTTGGCCTTGACCTCGGCCGCGCTGGGGTTGGTCAGCGTCGACCCGTCGGCGAACTTCACCGTGGGAACCGTCCTGTTGCCGCCGTTGACCGAACCGACGAACTCGGCCGCCGCGGGGTCCTGCTCGATGTCGACCGCCTGGTAAGCGATTCCGTTGGACTTCAGCACGGTCATCAGGCGGTGGCAGTAGCCACACCACGAGGTCGTGTAGACGGTGATCGGGGCAGAGGTCATAGCTCGATAACGTAGCCGGGCGGCACTGTGTTCCGCGCCGCGGGCGCCGGTAGTTGGGGGACGGTGGCCGCCCCGCGCATCCCGGCGTGTCAGGACAACTCGCCGACGCGCACCGGGCGGCGCCACGGTTTGTCGGCCGCCGCTGCCAAGATGGACGCCATGCCGACGGTCGCCGATGCCCTGACCGCCGGGCTGGACGACGAGCAGCGCGAGGCGGTGCTGGCTCCGCGCGGCCCGGTCTGTGTGCTCGCGGGCGCCGGAACCGGCAAGACCCGCACCATCACGCACCGGATCGCCCAGCTGGTGGCCGGGGGTCACGTGGCCGCCGGGCAGGTGCTGGCGGTCACCTTCACCCAGCGGGCCGCGGGGGAGATGCGTTCGCGGCTGCGCGCGCTGGACGCCGCCGCGGGCACGGACACCGGCGTCGGCGGGGTGCAGGCCCTGACGTTTCACGCCGCGGCGCACCGGCAGCTGCGGTACTTCTGGCCGCGGGTGGTCGGTGACACCGGCTGGCAGCTGCTGGACACCAAGTTCGCGGTGGTGGCCCGGGCGGCCAGCCGCTCCCGGATCAACGCCAGCACCGAGGACGTCCGTGACCTGGCGGGGGAGATCGAGTGGGCCAAGGCGTCGCTGATCGGTCCTGAGGACTACCCGGCCGCGGTGGCGGCGGCCGGACGGGACATCCCCTTGGACGCCGCCCGGGTCGCGACGGTGTACGCCGCCTACGAGGCGCTGAAGGTCCGCGACGAATCGGTCACGCTGCTCGACTTCGACGACCTGCTGCTGCACACCGCCGCCGCGATCGAAAACGACGCCGCCGTGGCCGACGAGTTCCGGGGCCGCTACCGCTGCTTCGTCGTCGACGAATACCAGGACGTCACCCCCCTGCAGCAGCGGGTGCTGACGGCGTGGCTCGGTGACCGGGACGACCTGACCGTCGTCGGCGACGCCAACCAGACCATCTACTCGTTCACCGGGGCCTCACCGCGCTTCCTGCTCGACTTCTCGCGGCGGTATCCCGACGCCACCGTGGTTCGCCTGGAACGTGACTACCGATCCACCCCCCAGGTGGTGTTGCTGGCCAACCAGGTGATCGCCGCGGCCCGCGGCCGGGTCGCCGGCAGCAAGCTGCACCTGGTCGGGCAGCGCCCGCCGGGCCCGGCGCCGTCGTTTCACCAGCATCCCGACGAACCGGCCGAGGCCGCCGCGGTCGCGGCCGCGATCGCCCGGCTGATCGAATCGGGCACCCCGCCGTCGGAGATCGCCGTGCTGTACCGCGTCAACGCGCAGTCGGAGGCCTACGAGGAGGCGTTGACCGAGGCGGGCATCCCCTATCAGGTCCGCGGCGGCGAGGGCTTCTTCACCCGCCAGGAGATCAAGCAGGCGCTGCTGGCGCTGCAGCGGGCCGCCGAGCGCGGCTCCGAGAATGGTCTGGCGGGGCCGCTGCCCGAGGTCGTGCGGGCGGTCCTGGAACCCCTGGGGCTGACGGCCGAGCCGCCGGTCGGCACCCGCGCCCGGGAGCGCTGGGAGGCGCTGAGCGCGCTGGCCGAGTTGGTCGACGACGAGGTGGCCCAGCGGCCGCAGCTGGAGCTCACCGGCCTGCTGGCCGAACTCCGGTTGCGCGCGGACGCGCGGCACCCACCGGTGGTGCAGGGCGTCACGCTGGCCTCGCTGCACGCCGCCAAGGGCCTGGAATGGGATGCGGTGTTCCTGGTCGGGCTGGCCGACGGCACCATGCCCATCTCGCACGCGCTGGCGCACGGCCCCGACAGCGAGGCCGTCGAAGAGGAACGTCGGCTGCTCTACGTCGGGATCACCAGGGCGCGAACGCATCTGGCGCTCAGCTGGGCGCTGGCCCGCAGCCCCGGCGGGCGGCAGGGCCGCAAGCCGTCGCGGTTCCTCAACGGCATCGCGCCGCAGGCGCGCGCGGACACCGCGCCGGGCCGACCGCGTCGCAACCGGGGCGCCGCGGCGCGCTGCCGTATCTGCAACAAGGACCTGACCACCCCGGCGGCGGTCATGCTGCGGCGCTGCGAGACGTGTGCGGCCGACGTCGACGAGGAGCTGCTGCTGCGGCTCAAGGCGTGGCGGCTGGACATCGCCAAGGAGCAGAAGGTGCCGGCGTATGTCGTCTTCACCGACAACACCCTGATCGCGATCGCCGAGCTGCGACCCGACGACGAGGACGCGCTGATCGCCATCCCCGGCATCGGCGCGCGCAAGCTGGAACAGTACGGGCCCGACGTGCTGGAGCTGGTGCGCGGCCGCTGACCGCTAAAGGCGCAGGTCAGAAAATCGGTTGTGGGGAACGCCGGCGACCATCTACCCTCGAAACCGCGTTCTGCGCGCTGACGGAAAGGAGGGTGGCCGCGATGATCAACGACGCGTTCGGTGTCGGCGTGGCCGCTGCGGCGCTGTCCGCGCGCGCCCTCCAGGCCGCCCACACCGCTATGCCGGCGGCCGCGCTCAAGCATCGCGCCGCCGCCGCGCCGCACGCGTCCGCGCGACTCGAGGTCCGCCGAATGGCCGCCTGACAGCCCGGTTTTCACCGAAATGGCCACGGACCCGAAGTCATAGGATCCGTGGCCACAGTTTTGAGGGCGTCAGTTTCCAAGCCCGCTACCTGGCCCGGATTCGGAAGAAGAAGGAAGCCCCGACCAGGAAGCAGGTGAGCAGGACATGGCGGTACTGACAGTCCCCGGACAGCCGTCAACCGCGTTGCCGTGTCACGCCGGCGACCCCGACCTCTGGTTCGCCGAGACCCCGGCCGACCTGGAGCGCGCCAAGGCCCTGTGCGCGGGCTGCCCGATCCGGCGGCAGTGCCTGACATCGGCGCTGGAGCGGGCCGAGCCCTGGGGGGTGTGGGGCGGCGAGATTCTCGACCGGGGCTCGATCCTGAGCTTCAAACGACCGCGCGGGCGGCCCCGCAAAGACGAGGCCGCGGCCTAGACGACGGCGCTGTCGGGCTCGGCGAAGCCGGGGATCAGCTCCTCGGACAGCGCCTTGATCGGCACCCGGGCGTCCAGCTGGCACAGGATCGCGGCCACCGACGCGATGACGCGCATCGGGATGGCCAGCTTGGGCGGCAGGTCCATCTGCCGGGCCGTCTTGATCTGCGACACCGACCGGTCGATCTGGCCCACGGTCATGCGCTGCAGCCACTTGCGCGTGTAGTGGAATTCGTCGACCTCGATGGGTTCGACGTACTGGCGCAGCATCTCGTCGATGTCGCGGACCGACACCTGCTGGCCCTTCTGGATGAAGCCGACCTTCTCCATCGTCGGCAACAGCAGGTCGTAGTTCTTGTCGCGGGCCAGGCGGATCGTCATCCCCAGCTCGATCGGGTAGCCGCCGGGCAGCGGCGCGACGGCGCCGAAGTCGATGACGCCCATCCGGTCGTCGGGAAGCAGCATGAAGTTGCCCGGGTGGGCGTCGCCGTGCAGCATCCCCAGCCGGCGCGGCGCGTCGAAGGTGAGTTCGAGCAGCCGGGTGCCGATGAGGTCGCGCTGCTCGCGGGTGCCGCTGCGGATGATCTCGGCCAGCGGCAGGCCGTCGATCCACTCCTGGACCACGACCTTGGGCGCGCTCGCGACGACGTGGGGGATCGCGAAGTGCGGGTGGCCCTCGTAGGCCTTGGCGAAGGCGCGCTGGTTGTCGGCCTCCAGCCGGTAGTCGAGCTCCATCTCGGTGCGTTGGACCAGCTCGTCGACGATGCCCTGGACGTCGGCGCCCGGGGCGAGCTGCTTCACCACGCCGACCATCCGCTGCATGGTCTTGAGGTCGGCGCGCAGCGCCTCGTCGGCGCCCGGGTACTGGATCTTGACGGCCACCGGGCGGCCGTCGGCCCACACCGCCTTGTGCACCTGGCCGATGCTGGCCGAGGCGACGGGCTTGTCGTCGAACGAGCTGAACCGCTCCCGCCACTTGGTGCCCAGCTGGCCGTCGAGCACCCGATGCACCTTGTTGGCCGGCAGCGGCGGGGCGTCCTTCTGCAGCTTGGTCAGCGCCTCGCGGTACGGCTCGCCGTACTCGTCCGGGATCGCGGCCTCCATGACCGACAGGGCCTGACCGACCTTCATCGCTCCGCCCTTGAGCTCGCCCAGGACGGTGAACAGCTGGTTGGCGGCTTTCTCCATCAGCTCGGCCTGGACTTCGTCCCTCGACTTGCCCGTCAGCCGCTTGCCGAAGCCGAGCGCCGCCCGGCCGGCGAAGCCGACCGGGATGCTGGCCAGCTTCGCGTTCCGCGCCGCACGGCCACGTTTGATGTCTGCCACGTATCCATCATCCACGACGGCCGGTGTGGCTCGCGCTTGATCTTCACAACAACTCGTCCCCGCGCGGGCGTCGGCTCCGGGCCCTAGGTTGTCCTTGCGGGTCCCATCCGGCGGCCCCGCGAAGGGCTCATCCGAAAGGCGGTACCGGCCAGGCCATGTCAGCCAAACAATCGCAGCACGACGCCGCGGACTCCCTGTTCAGGGCGATCATCGAAACACTGGACAAACACCGCAACGACCGCACCCTGACCGCGGAGATCCTGCACCAGCTCGCGACCGCCTACGAGTCGGTGTCGGCGAACGTCCCGGAGCAGGGGCGGCTGGGTTAGTTCCCGCAGGGGCACAGCGGATGCCGGGTCCACTGCCGCACGACGATGGCGCCGGCGTCGAGGTCGAATTCCAGTGTGGCGTTCAGCGTCTGGGGCTCGGGTACGGCCTCTTGGTTGCGGACCGCCGCGATTACCCGGTTCACCTGGCTCAACGCCAGCGCCGCGGTCGCCAGCAGCGTGGCCCGGTCGGCGACGCCGACGGTTTCCCGCAGCTGCGCAGAGATCGCCGGCCACGCCGCGTCGCGGTCGCGCCGATGCAGGTCGGCGCAGCCCAGGCAGCTGGTGGCACCGGGGATGACCAGCGGACCGACCAGCCCGACACCGTCGCGGACCCGGACCGGCAGGTGGGGGACACGCCGGGCGTGCAGCTCGCGGAGCATCCGGGGGTCGGCGACCAGGTAATCGGACAGCACCACCAGGTCGACGGCGGAGACCGACACGGCGGCGTGCGGCTGCCTGCTGTGGGCGATCCGCGCGCCCGAGCAGCGCAACGCCTCGACGAGCAGCTCCGAGAGCGGCCCGCGGCCGTGGATCCGGATGGACGGCGCGCGACCGCGCGACTTCGCGCATTCGGTGGCGACGCCCGCGCCCACCAGCTGGGCGACCAGGTCGCTCAGCCCCTCGGCGTCCGGCAGGCCGCGGTCGGCGGCCCGTCGGCGCAACTCCGAGAGCGGCATCGGCGATCGCATGGACCGTAGTAACGCGGCCAGCTCGGCCGCGGCCAAGTCACCCGGTGGGCGCACCAGCACGGCCCGGCGGGGATCCCAACCGACCTGGACGGCGCCGTCGGGCCGCAGCAGCACCGGCATGGCCGGGTCCAGGGCATAGGTGGCAAGCGGGGTCGGTGACACCGGTGCACTGTGCCACGCCGCGGGCCGGCGCCCCGGTCAGTTGTCCACAGGACCGGCGCCGGGATCCTCGGGGTTCTCCTCGAGCTTGGCGATCGCCTCGTCGATGCCGCTGGTGTCGCCGCCGACCACCCGGTCGATGAAGCCGGCCGGCTCGTCGAGGTCCTCGGCGTCGGGCAGCAGATCGGGGTGCTGCCAGATGGCGTCGCGGGCGTCCACGCCGGCGGCCTCGGTGAGGCGCTCCCACAGCGCGGCGGCTTCGCGCATCTTGCGGGGCCGCAGCTCCAGGCCCACCAGCGTCGCGAACGTCTGCTCGGCCGGACCGCCGGTGGCGCGGCGGCGGCGCAGCGTCTCGCTGAGCGCGGCCGCCCCCGGAATCCGGTCGCCCAGGGCCGCGGTCACGACCACCTGCACCCAACCCTCGATCAACGCCAGCAGCGTCTCGAGGCGTTCCAGCGCCTGTGTCTGCGCCGGGGTCGCCTTGGGCTCGAAAACGCCTTGGCCCAAAAGGTTTTCGATGGCAGCCGGGTCGGAGAGCGTCGCCGGGTTGAAGTCGCGGGCCAGCTCCTCGATCCCGCTCATGTCGATCTGCATGCCACGCGCGTAGGCCTCGACGGCGCCCAGCAGCTGGCTCGACAACCAGGGCACGTGGCTGAACAGCCGGTGGTGGGCGGCCTCCCGCGCGGCCAGGAACGTCAAGATCTCGCTGCGGGGCTGCTCGAGTCCGGCGGCGAACGACTCCACGGCGTCGGGCAGGATGGCGGCAACACCCTTGGGCCCCAACGGCAGACCGATGTCGGTCGACGTCAGCACCTCGCGGGACAACCGGCCGAGCGCCTGCCCCAGTTGGGAGCCGAAGGCCATGCCTCCCATTTGCGACATCACCGCCATCAGCGGGCCGGCCATGCTCTTGGCCTCCTCGGGCAGCGACGACGCCCACACCGTCGAAATCTGCTCCGCCATCGGGTCGCACAACCGCTTCCACGTCTGAAGGCTGTTGTCGACCCAGTCGGCCGGGGTCCAGCCCGCGGCCTTGCTGGTGCCGGCGGGCAACGCGGTGGCGCCGTCCAGCCAGGTTTCGGCGAGGTGCACCGCGTCGGCGATCGCCGACTGCGTGGTGGCCGGGATCGGCGCCACGAACCCGATCGAGTTGGTGGCCACCCGGCGCGCCAACTCGTAGTTGACCGGTCCCGACGCTTCCCCGCCGGCCATCACGGTGCCGGCGCTGGAAAACATCTGACCGAGCTGGGTGAAGATCTGTCCCAGGTCGCCCATCCCGAACGCCCCGAACGGATCGGAGCCGCCGGAGCCCGAGTGGGGGTCTTTCTTCCCGGGTTTGTCGGGGTCTTCTCCGGGGGAGAAGCCGAAAGGCAGGTCAGCCATACCGTCAACGGTACTCACCGCGGAAACGGGGCGGGCGCTCTCGGGTCAGCTTGTGGCTGAACCGGCCGCCGCGGGCGCCGTCTAGTGTGATCGGCGTGAACAGGCGGATTCTGACCCTGATGGTCGCGCTGGTCCCGATCCTGGTCTTCGGCGTGTTGCTCGCGGTGGTGACGGTCCCGTTCGTCTCGCTGGGGCCCGGCCCCACCTTCGACACGCTCGGCGAGGTCGACGGCAAGCAGGTGGTGGCGATCGAGGGCACAGCGACGCATCCGACCACCGGGCACCTGAACATGACCACGGTGTCTCAGCGCGACGAGCTGACCCTGGGCGAAGCGCTGACGCTGTGGCTTTCGGACCAGGAGCAGCTGGTACCGCGCGATCTGATCTACCCGCCGGGCAAGTCGCGGGACGAGGTGGACAAGGCCAACAACGCGGACTTCAAGGATTCCGAGGACAGCGCCGAGTACGCCGCCCTGGGCTACCTCAAGTACCCGGCCGCGGTGACCGTCGCGAGGGTCACCGACCCGGGTCCCTCGGCGGGCAAGCTCAAGGACGGCGACGCCATCGACGCCGTCAACGGCACCCCGGTGGCCGACGTCGACCAGTTCACGGGGCTGCTGAAGGGCACCAAACCCGGTCAGACGGTGACGATCGATTACCGGCGCAAGAACGAACCGGCCGGCGTCACGCAAATTACGCTGGGCGCGAACAAGGATCGGGACTACGGCTTCCTCGGTGTCGCCGTGCTCACCGCGCCCTGGGCGCCCTTCGTGGTCAACTTCAACCTCGCCAACGTGGGCGGCCCCTCGGCCGGCTTGATGTTCAGCCTGGCGGTGGTCGACAAGCTGACCACCGGCGACCTGGCCGGCTCCAAGTTCATCGCCGGGACCGGCACCATCTCGGCCGACGGGAAGGTCGGCCAGATCGGCGGCATCACGCACAAGATGGTCGCCGCCCACGCCGCCGGCGCCACGGTGTTCTTGGTGCCGGCCAAAAACTGCTACGAGGCGAACTCGGACAATCCGTCCGGCCTGCGCCTGGTGAAGGTCGAGACCCTCAGCCAGGCGGTCGACGCGCTGCACGCGATCACGTCCGGGGGCCAGCCGCCGAGCTGCTGAAGCACGGCCGGGATCGCAGGTCGCGCGATGCGTAGAGTTGTCACCGTCGATCAATCGAGCAGGGAGCGTAGCCAGTGGGGATGCGGCCCACCGCACGGATGCCGAAGCTGACTCGGCGTAGCCGGATTCTGATTCTGATCGCACTGGGTGTGATCGCTTTGCTGCTGGCCGGTCCGCGGCTGATCGACGCGTACGTGGACTGGCTGTGGTTCGGCGAGCTCGGCTACCGCTCGGTGTTCACGACCGTGCTGGTCACCCGGTTCGTGGTCTTCCTGGTCGCCGGTCTGCTGGTGGGCGGGATCGTGTTCGCCGGCCTCGCGGTGGCCTACCGCACCCGCCCGGTGTTCGTGCCCAGCAACGACAACGATCCGGTGGCCCGGTACCGCGCCGTCGTCCTCTCCCGGTTACGGCTGGTGGGCATCGGGGTCCCGGTCGCGATCGGCCTGCTGGCCGGCATCATCGCGCAGAGCTACTGGGTGCGGATCCAGCTGTTCATGCACGGCGGGGACTTCGGCATCCGGGATCCGCAGTTCGGCAAGGACCTCGGCTTCTACGCGTTCGACCTGCCGTTCTACCGGCTGCTGCTCAGCTACCTGTTCGTGGCGGTGTTCCTCGCCTTGGTGGCCAACCTCTTGACGCACTACATCTTCGGCGGAATCCGGCTGTCGGGCCGCACCGGCGCGCTGAGCCGCTCGGCCCGGATCCAGCTGGTCAGCCTGGTCGGGCTGCTGGTGGTGCTCAAGGCCGTCGCCTACTGGCTGGACCGCTACGAGCTGCTGTCACACACCCGCGGCGGGAAGCCCTTCACCGGCGCCGGGTACACCGACATCAACGCGGTGCTGCCGGCCAAGCTGATCCTGATGGCGATCGCGCTGATCTGCGCGGCCGCGGTGTTCTCCGCGATCGTCCTGCGCGACTTGCGGATCCCCGCGATCGGCCTGGTGTTGTTGCTGCTGTCGTCGTTGATCGTGGGCGCCGGGTGGCCGCTGATCGTCGAGCAGATCAGCGTCAAACCCAATGCCGCCCAGAAGGAAAGCGAATACATCGGCCGCAGCATCACCGCGACGCGGCAGGCGTACGGCCTGACCTCGGACGTGGTGACCTATCGGACCTACGCCGGCGACACGCAGGCCACCGCCCAGCAGGTGGCCGACGACCGGGCGACCACCTCCAACATCCGGCTGCTGGACCCGACGATCGTCAGCCCGGCGTTCACCCAGTTCCAGCAGGGCAAGAACTTCTACTACTTCCCCGACCAGCTGTCCATCGACCGCTACGTCGACCGCAACGGCTCGCTGCGCGACTATGTCGTCGCCGCCCGCGAACTCAACCCCGACCGGTTGATCGACAACCAGCGGGACTGGATCAACCGGCACACCGTCTACACCCACGGCAATGGGTTCATCGCCTCGCCGGCCAACACCGTGCGCGGAATCGCCAACGACCCCAACCAAAACGGTGGCTATCCCGAATTCCTGGTCAACGTCGTGGGCGCCAACGGCAACGTGATCTCCGACGGCCCGGCGCAGCTCGACCAGCCGCGCATCTACTACGGTCCGGTCATCTCCAGCACGTCCGCCGACTACGCGATCGTCGGCCGCAACGGCGCCGACCGCGAATACGACTACGAGACCAGCGCCGACACCAAGAACTACACCTACACCGGGCTCGGGGGAGTGCCCGTCGGGGACTGGCTGTCGCGCAGCGTGTTCGCCGCCAAGTTCGCGGAGCGAAACTTCTTGTTCTCCAACGTGATCGGCTCCAACAGTCGAATCCTGTTCAACCGCGACCCGGCCCGGCGGGTGGAGGCGGTGGCGCCGTGGCTGACCACCGACAGCTCGGTGTACCCGGCGATCGTCAACAAGCGACTGGTGTGGATCATCGACGGCTACACCACGTTGGACAACTACCCGTACTCCGAACTGACCTCGTTGGAATCGGCCACCGCCGACTCCAACGAGGTGGCGTTCAACAAGCTGGCCCCCGACAAGCAGGTCTCCTACATCCGCAACTCGGTCAAGGCCACGGTGGACGCCTATGACGGCACCGTCACGCTGTATCAGCAGGACGAGCAGGACCCGGTGCTCAAGGCATGGATGCGGGTCTTCCCCGGCACGGTCAAGCCCAAGAGCGACATCACCCCCGAGCTCGCCGAGCACCTGCGCTACCCCGAAGACCTGTTCAAGGTGCAGCGCATGCTGCTGGCCAAGTATCACGTCAACGATCCGGTGACGTTCTTCTCCACCTCGGACTTCTGGGATGTGCCGCTGGACCCGAACCCGACCGCGAGCAGCTATCAGCCGCCCTATTACATCGTCGCGAAAAACATTGCCAAGAACGATAATTCGTCTTCGTATCAGCTGACCAGCGCGATGAACAGGTTCAAGCGGGACTACCTGGCGGCCTACATCAGCGCGAGCTCCGACCCGGCGACGTACGGCAAGATCACCGTGCTGACCATCCCGGGTCAGGTCAACGGGCCCAAGCTGGCCAACAACGCCATCACCACCGATCCGGCGGTGTCCCAGGACCTCGGCGTGATCGGGCGCGACAACCAGAACCGCATCCGCTGGGGCAACCTGCTCACCCTGCCGGTGGGCCAGGGCGGTCTGCTGTACGTCGAACCGGTGTACGCCTCCCCGGGGGCCAGCGACGCCGCCTCGTCGTACCCGCGGCTGATCCGGGTGGCGATGATGTACAACGACAAGATCGGCTACGGCCCCACCGTGCGCGACGCCCTGACCGGGCTGTTCGGTCCCGGCGCGGGCGCGGCCGCGACGGGCATTCAGCCCACCGAGGCCGGCGCCCCGCAGGCCCCGCCGGCGAGCCCACTCCCGCCTGCCGGTACGCCGGGAGCGGCACCGGGGGCGCCGCCGCCGGCCGCCGCGCCGCAGGTACCGGACGGATCGGTGGCACTGTCCCCGGCCAAATCCGCTGCGCTGCAAGAGATTCAGGCAGCGCTCGGGGCGGCCAAGGACGCCCAGAAGAAGGGCGACTTCGCCGCCTACGGGGCCGCGCTGCAGCGGTTGGACGACGCGATCACCAAGTACAACAACACCAAATAGCCCTCAGGCCCCGGCCATTCCGGCCGTCCGGAACCTCTCCCGGTACGCCTTCGGGCTGATGCCCAGGTGGCTGACGAACACCCGTCTCAGCGTTTCGCCGCTGCCGAAGCCGGCCAAGCCCGCGGTCTCGCTGACGGACCGGCCGGATTCCAATGCGCCACGGGCAAAGTCGATCCGAACCAGCTCGACATAACGGGCCGGGGTCATCCCCAGCTCGGATTGGAAGAGCCGGGTGAGCTGACGGGTGCTCAGCGACGCCCGCGCGGCAAGGGATTTCACGCTGTGGTTGGCGGCGGGGTCGGCCGCGACCGCATCGATGACCGCCCGCAGCGGCGACTGCGGCGGCGGGTCGGCCTCGACCAGCACCGAGAATTGCGACTGGCCCCCCGCGCGTTTCAGGTAGACGACCAGCCAGCGGGCTACGTTGCGAACCAGTTCGGTCCCGTAATCCATCTCGACCAACGCCAGCGCCAGGTCGATGCCCGACGAGATGCCGGCCGAGGTGAAGACCTCGCCGTCGCGGACGAAGATCGCGTCGGGCTCGACGGTGACGTCAGGGAAGGCCCGGGACAACACCCGGGTGTCGTGCCAGTGCGTGGTGGCCCGCCGGCCGCTGAGCAGCCCGGCCTGCGCGAGGATGAACGACCCCGTGCAAATGGATCCCATCCGCCGCGACCGTGCCGCGACCGACCTGACCGCCTCGACGAGCGCGGGATCGATCGGCCGCGCGGGCAGGTGGTCACTGCCGGCCACCAGCACCGTATCGGCCGACTGGATCGACGAAAGGTCGTCGGTGACGCCCAGTCGGGTCCCGATCGATGTCGTCACGTCCCGTCCATCCACCGACGCGATTTTGAGCCGGTAGTCGGCGCCGAACCGGTTGGCTTCGACGAACACTTCGCCGGCCCCCGCGACGTCCAGCAGCGTCACGTCGTCGAAGACGACGATCACCACCGTTCGCGAACGCGCTGCCGCTTCACCCACGCAAGACATTGTCGCTTTCTGTGGACAGGACGGCGCGAACGCCCACGGTCGGTTCGCGTGCGCGGCCGCACACTGGCTGTCACGGTGACCCGAAGGAGACAACACCATGACCACCAGCTCAATCGACACCATCGCCGGCGTCCGCATCCCCGACTCGTCGTTGGCGCGCGAGACGACCGAGTTCATCCGCGACGTCGAGGACGACCTGTTGTTCAACCATTCGCGGCGCGTGTTCCTGTTCGGCGCGCTGCAGGGCATGCGCCGCGGGCTGCGGCCGGACCTGGAACTGCTCTACGTCGGCGCGATGTTCCACGACCTCGGGCTCACCGAGCGCTACCGCAGCTCCACGATCCGCTTCGAGGTCGACGGCGCAAACGCGGCCCGCGACTTCCTCACCGCCCGCGGTGTCGACAAAGCCGCCGCCGACAAGGTGTGGCTCGGGATCGCGTTGCACACGACGCCCGGCGTGCCGGAGTTCCTCGGCCCCGAAGTCGCTCTGCTGCAAGCCGGTGTCGAGGTCGACGTGGTCGGCGTTTGCCGCGAGTCCCTTGCCCCCGATGCCCTCGCGGCGGTGACGGCCGCCCACCCGCGCCCCGATTTCAAGGAGCGGATCCTCGCGGCTTTCAACGACGGGATGAAGCACCGCCCGCTGACCACCGCCGGCACCATGAACGCCGACGTGCTGGCCCACTTCGATCCCGCCTTCGAGCGCGTCGACTTCGTCGACGCGATCCTCAACAACAGCTGGCCCGAATAAGCGGACTGGCCCGGCCTTCTACGCCGAGATTGCCGTCATGGCTGTGGTCGTCGCATAACCCACGACCATGGCGGCAATCTCGCCGCCGCGGGCCCGGTGACCGCGCGATTTGGTCGCGCTCGCTCCGGTTCGGTAACCTGTCATTCACCAACGCGGGGTGGAGCAGCTCGGTAGCTCGCTGGGCTCATAACCCAGAGGTCGCAGGTTCGAATCCTGTCCCCGCTACCAAGTGAAACGGCCCCCGGAGATCTCTTCGGGGGCCGTTTTCCACAGTTGGGTTCCCGCCATGGCGATCGCGATGAGGTAGCCCAGCGCAAGTGCCCCCGTTCGCCGCTACGACTCGCGAGAGACGATCACCACCGATTGCGCCGCATGCGCGACGGCTGTGCTCACCGAGCCCAGCAGCATGCCGGCGAATCCGCCGCGACCGTGACTGCCGACGACGACGAGTTGTGCGGACTCCGAGTGCTCGATGAGTTGACGAGCCGGCTGATCGCACACCACCACCGGTCGCACCCTGACATCGGGGTACCGCTCCTGAAATCCGGCGAGCCACTCGGCGAGCGCCTGTTGCGCCTGCGCTTCCATCATCTCGAGATCCAGACCTGGCACTTCCGACATGCTGACGTCCGACCACGCATGCAGTGCCACCAACTCCACGCCCCGGCGAGAGGCCTCGTCAAAGGCGATCTCCGCCGCCTGTTTTGATGCGGCCGAACCATCGATTCCCACCAGCACCGGTGCCTGCGGGCGCGGCGGGGCCTCATCATGGACGACCGCGACCGGGCAATGCGCATAGTTCACCAGGCCGGTGCTGGCCGAGCCGAACGGGACCCGGCTGAACGCGCCTTCGCCCCGGCATCCCACGACCATGATGTCCGCGATCTTGGACTCGTTGACGAGCGTGGAAACGGTCGGGCCACGTACCACCACGCTGTACACGAACGGCGGGCCATGGTCGCCGGTGCTGTCGGCGACCACCTTGCGCGCGTCCTCGAGAATTCGCCGTGCCTTGTCGTCCTGCCGCTCAAAATAGTCTTCAGGAATCGGAATCGCCGGCCACGGCGCAACCGCCGGCACGACCGGTGCGATGACATGCATGAGCGTCAGCGGAACATTGCGTATCGCCGCATCGCGCGCCGCCCAGTCCACCGCCGCCAGCGACGAGGCTGATCCGTCAACGCCGACCAAGATGCCACGATGGGTTTCGTGCCCGGACATGTCGTTCCCCTGCTTTTCTCGTTAAGCGACTAGGAATTAGGTGACGCGCATCGATTCACTGCTGGGGCTGCAGCATCTTGCGAATTTCCATGGGGAGCTGACCCAGCGCCTTGTCGATCTGGGCACCCGGCAGGTGGTGCGAGACGGCCGCGGTAGTGGCGGCGGCGGCTTTGCCGACGTCTTCGAGCGCGATGTTCGCCTCCCGCGCGAATCGGACGGCGTAGGCCTTGGCGTCGTACTTGTCGGGGACGACAGTGGGATTCCATGCCTGGTAGAAGACGCCCCTGATCAGGTCGGGAAGCTGGGCCGCGAAGTGAGCGGTCGCCTCGACAGTGAGCCGATCGCGCAGGGTGTGCAGCCAAGCCCTCAGGACTCGGTAGGCGAACTCGCGATCCTCGGTGTCGAACTCCCTGGCCACATCGTTGATCCAGGTGTGCGCGGAGTCGATTGCGTGATCGAGCGCCGTGACCTTGGTTTTCGTCGACATGGTTACCTCCGGCTCTAGTCGAGGACGAATGTGACCAGCATGTTGACGCGGTAGGCCACGATCCCGCCGTCCTTCACATCCACCGACTGCTCCTTGATCCAGGCCGACTTGACACCACGCAAGGTCTCCTCGGCCCGGGCGAGGCCAGTCTTCACAGCATCTTCGAAACTGGTGTCGGACCTCGCGCTGATCTCGGTGACGCGAGCGACGGTGCCTCCTGACATGATGACCTCCCAGGGTCGATATCGGATGATCTCAGGCAGTGACCATTCAACTCCGGTGCGACGGAGGCAAAAAGTGGCGATGGACTCCGCGCCGGAGGACTTTCGGCCACTCGCCGGAAATGGACGAAGCCGGTAGGGCCAGTTGCTGAACCTGATGGTGAGCGTCGCTGCCGCGATATGCGGGGGCGAAACGGGGTGGATTCCGGCCCGCCGAGCCGTTTGCTGCCGCCTATCGCGGCAGCATGGCCTCGATGGCGCTGATGACGTCCGGGGCGTCGGGCTCCGTGCGGGGCCGAAACCGCTGAACCACCTCACCGGCGGGGGAGATGAGGAATTTCTCGAAGTTCCACTGGATGTCTCCGGCCTCACCGGCGGAGTCGGCGGCCTTGGTCAACTCGGCGTAGAGCGGGTGGCGGTCGTCGCCGTTGACGTCGGTCTTCGCCAGCAGCGGGAAGGTCACCCCGTACGTCGTCGAGCAGAACTCCCGGATCTCTTCGGCGGTGCCCGGTTCCTGGCCCATGAACTGGTTGCAGGGCACGCCGACGACCGTCAGGCCGCGACCGCGATAGTCCTCGGCCAGCTTCTCCAGCGCCGTGTACTGCGGGGTCAGTCCGCATTTGGAGGCGACGTTCACGACCAGCGTTGCGCCATCGGACAATTCGGCCAGCGTGGTCGGCCGGCCGTCGAGGGTGGTCAGGGCGATGTCTTTGAGGGTCACGCTCATGACGCTAACGCAAGCTCGGGCGACGGGCCGGATTGATTTGTGCGAACGGCGGTTCGCCTGTGAATGACCGCCAAGGTACATTCCTGGGGGCTTCGTTATTGCATGTGTGTGTACAGCCCGTGATACGGGGAAGGCACCGCCGCGGCACCGGGACGCGGCGCAGAGGTGAGGGGCGCTGGTGACCACGTCTTCCCCGGTACAGGTCAACTCTCAGCGCGTCCCCCCGTACCGCTGGATCGCCGTCGCCGTCCTGGTGGCCCTGGCCATCGTGTTCACGCTCGTCTACGTGCAGTTCCGCGGCGGTTTCACCCCGAAGACCAAGCTGACGATGCTGGCGTCGCGGGCGGGGCTGGTGATGGATCCGGGGTCGAAGGTCACCTACAACGGGGTGGAGATCGGCCGGGTGGGCAACATCTCCGAGACCGTGCGCGACGGCAAGCCGGCCGCCAAGTTCACGCTGGAGGTCTATCCGCGGTACCTGTCGCTGATCCCGGCCAACGTGAACGCCGACATCAAGGCCACCACGGTGTTCGGCGGCAAGTACGTGTCCCTGACGACGCCGCAACACCCCTCCCCGCAGAGGCTCAACCCGCACACCGTGATCGACGCGC
The DNA here is from genome assembly GCF_034555895.2 of Mycobacterium europaeum. Taxonomy (NCBI): domain Bacteria; kingdom Bacillati; phylum Actinomycetota; class Actinomycetes; order Mycobacteriales; family Mycobacteriaceae; genus Mycobacterium; species Mycobacterium europaeum. The sequence continues at coordinate 3,496,995 of NZ_CP157315.1, read as the reverse complement.
GGTCGGTGACCACCGAGATCAACACGCTGTTCCAGACGGTCACCTCGATCGCGGAGAAGGTGGATCCGGTCAAGCTGAACCTGACGCTGAGCGCGGCCGCGCAGGCGCTGACCGGGCTGGGCGACAAATTCGGGCAGTCGGTGGTCAACGCCAACGCGGTCCTCGATGACGTCAACCCGCAGATGCCGCAGGCGCGTCGCGACATTCAACTGCTGGCGGGCCTGGGTGACACCTACGCCGACGCCGCCCCCGACCTGCTGGACTTCCTGAACAACGCGGTGATCACCGCGCGCACCGTCAATGCCCAGCAGAAGGATCTGGACCAGGCGCTGTTGTCGGCGGCCGGGTTCGGCAACACCGGCGCCGACATCTTCAACCGCGGTGGCCCGTTCCTGGCGCGCGGCGCGCAAGACCTGGTGCCCAGCGCGCAGCTGCTGGACGCCTACAGCCCCGCCATCTATTGCACGCTGCGCAACTACCACGACGTCGTGCCCCTCACCGGAGCGTCCGAAGGCGGTTTCAACGGCTACTCGCTGAACATGAACACCGAGGCGCTGTCCGGGCTGGGCCTGCTGGCCAACCCCGTGTCGGCGGTGGCCACCCTGGCCAGCCTGGTCGGTGGCCTGGCGGGGGTCGTCGGCGGCGCGCCGAACCCGTACACCTACCCGGAGAACCTGCCGCGGGTGAACGCGCACGGCGGGCCGGGCGGCGCCCCGGGCTGCTGGCAGCCCATCACCCGTCACCTGTGGCCCGCACCCGAATTGGTGATGGACACCGGCAACAGCATCGCGCCGTACAACCACCTCGACACCGGATCGCCGTATGCGATCGAGTACGTCTGGGGCCGACAGGTCGGGGATAACACGATCAATCCCTAGAAGGGTGCCGCCGAGAATGCAGAATGTCTTCGTGCCGGCGCGCAGGGACCGCTGACGTGGCGGGGTTTGGCTTCCACACCCTGGCCCTGCTGACGGCCATCGGCCTGGCCGGTCCGCTGCTGGCCGCGCTGCCGGGCCTGCGGATACCGGTGATCATCGGTGAACTGCTCGCCGGCCTCGTCGTCGGCCGGACCGGCCTGGGTGTCCTCGATGTCACCAACCCGACGCTGCAGCTGCTCGCCAACGTCGGTTTCGCGCTGGTCATGTTCGTGGTGGGCACCCATGTTCCGGTCGGCGCCGGCGCGCTGCGCTCCTCGCTACCGCAGGCCCTGGCGCGGGCCGCGCTGGCCGGCGCCGTCGCGGCGGCGCTCGGTGCCGCACTGGCGGCGGTGTTCGGAACCGGCCATGCGGCGATGTACGCGGTCCTCATGGCCTCGTCGTCGGCGGCGCTGGCACTGCCGGTGATCGACTCACTGCGATTGCAGGGCCCACAGGTGATCGCTGTTACGGCGCAGATCGCGGTCGCCGACGCGGCCTCTATCGTTTTGCTGCCGTTGGTGATTGACCTCAAACGCGCGCCGACGGCTGCACTGGGCGCGCTGGCGGTGGCCGGCTGCGCGACGGTGCTGTTCGTGTTGCTGCGCGCCTCCGACGCCAGGGGACTGCGCCGCCGACTGCACGTCTACTCCGAGAGGCGCCGGTTCGCGCTGGAGTTGCGGACCAACCTCGTCGTGCTGTTCGCCCTGGCGGCGCTCGCCGTCAGCACGCACGTGTCGGTCATGCTGGCCGGCTTCGCGGTGGGCCTGGTGGTCGGCATGGTCGGCGAACCGCGACGGCTGGCCCGCCAGCTGTTCGGGATCACCGAGGGGTTTTTCAGCCCGCTGTTCTTCGTCTGGCTGGGCGCGTCACTGCAGGTGCGTGAGCTGGGTTCGCACCCGAAGCTCATCCTGCTCGGCGCCGGGCTGGGCCTGGGAGCCGTGCTGGCGCACTGCGCGGGCAGGCTGCTCGGCCAGCCGTTCACCCTGGCGGTGCTCTCGGCGGCTCAGCTCGGCGTGCCGGTGGCCGCCGCCACCATCGGTACCCAGGAACACCTGCTGGTCGCCGGCGAAGCGTCCGCCCTGATGTTCGGCGCCTTGCTGACCATCGCGGCCACCTCGATTGCGGGGGCTCTCGCGTCACGCAAGCAAATGACCAAAGGCCCTTCCGCCGCGGGACCTCCGCATCCTCGAAAGCACGACTGAAGCACTCGCCGCCCGTTGCATTCGGCCCTGTGGCCGGAAGCGGGGGAGTGGTCGGATGGACTCCAAGCTCGATCGAGGAGGCCGTGATGAGGTTCACCACACGAAGCCACCACCACCTGCGACACATACCGGCCGCAACGATGTTCCGCGTTACCGATCGTCTGCACGGCGGACGCACCGTCCGGGTGCCCGGTCACGAGATCGCATCCATCGTGTCCGCATGGCTGGCGGAGCTGGGTGCCCACAGCCCCCTGGTCGACGAGCTGGCCCGGGCGGCGTGCCTGGGCGACTGGTCGATGGCCTACGCCATCGGCGACCAGCTGTCGGTGGACGTGGCGATTTCGGCGGCCGCGTGATCGCGCGATTGGCCCAAAGTCCTTCGAGCTAGAGCCGTCAGGCTCTCGTCGGACAGGCGGCAATCGGCGATCGTAAAGAAGACGAAGAAATGTCGAAGGGAACGACCGCCATGAACACGCGCTTTCCGGATGCCGGCACGATCCGGACGGTCCTGAGTTTGGCATCCCGGGCACCTTCGGTGCACAACACCCAACCGTGGCGGTGGCGCGTGGACGCGGCGAGTCTGCATCTCTATTCGGACTCGAGCCGGCAACTGCCCAACACCGACCCGGACGGCCGGGACCTCATGTTGAGTTGTGGTGCGGCGCTGCACCACTGCGTCGTCGCACTCGCGGCGGTCGGGTGGCTGTCCAAGGTGACGCGGCTGCCGAATCCCGCCGACCCCACCCACCTTGCGGCGATCGAACTTTCGCCGCACCGTGCCGACACCGTCGACATCGCGCTGGCCGCGGCGATACCGCGGCGGAGAACCGACCGGCGCTACTACAGCTCCTGGCCGGTGCCCGTGGGCGATGTCGCCCTGATGGCGGCGCGGGCGGCGCGCAGCGGGGTGACGCTGTGCCAGGTCGAGGACTTGGACAACCTGCGCAACATCGTCGCGCAGTCCGTCCAAGACCACTTGAACCAGGATTATCTCGCCGAACTCACGGCCTGGAGCGGCCGCTACGCGTCGTTGGCCGGCGTCCCCGCGCGCAATACGCCCGCACCGGACCCCGCCGCGAAGATCCCGAGCCGGTTCTTCGCCGGGCCGGTGCTGTCCATGCCCCCGGACTCCTCCTCGGCCGACGACAACGCCGTCGTCCTCGCGCTGGGCACTCGCAACGACGACCGCCTGGCCCAGTTGCGTGCCGGGGAGGCCACCAGCGTCGTGCTCCTCACCGCGACGTCGCTGGGGCTGGCCAGCTGCCCGGTCACCGAACCGCTGGAGACGCCGGGCACCCGTGCGGCGATCCAGTCCGACATCTTCGGCGACAGCAACTATCCGCAGATGCTGCTCCGGGTGGGCTGGGCGCCCATCAACGCCGACCCCCTGCCGGCGACACCGCGGCGCGAGCTCTCGGACTTCGTCGAGTGGGCCGTCGAGCACGAACACCAGCCCGTCTACTGAGACGGCGAACGTACTGAAAACGGTTGCGGCGCAAAGGACAGCATGGACACGTTCACATTGGACCCACGTCGCTGGCGGGTCACCCGCCTCGTTGGTCGTAACCCGTTGCTGCGCCGCACGGACCGCATCGAAGCCCTGGTCGTCCTGGTCGCGCTGATCGTGACCCTGATCGCCGTCCCCGTCGCCGGCGTCGTCGGCGCGGTGACCTACGAGGCGCGGGATCGGGTGTACACCCGAGAGGCGCACGAACGCCACCTCGTGACGGCACGGGTCACCGACGCCCGCGTCGAGGACTTCGGTCTGACCGTCGTGCAGGCGAAGTGGCCCGGACCGAGTGGCGAGCGCAGCGGGACAGTGGAACTCACCCAGCGCGCCGAGGCCGGCGGAACCGTGGAAATCTGGGTGGACCGGGGCGGGAGTCCGGTAGTCGCACCCACCCCGACCTGGCTCGCCGCGGGCGAGGCGGTCGGCGTGGCGGTGGTGACCGCGCTGGCGGCGACCATGGTGATGGCGACGATCGTCGCCGTCGTCCGGTCGCGGCTGGATCGCACTCGTGACGCCCTCTGGGAGCGTGAACTCGAGTTGTTCGCCGAGACGTGGTAGCCGATCGCCCCGTTGTCAACCCCTACACAGCACAGTCGAATTGGCGGATGATGTGGCGATGAGCGGAGACGGCGACAATTCCGGTGCCGCATCGTTGGACACCGTCGGGTTGCACCGCCTGGTCGAGGTCCTGATCGAGCGCGGATACCGCGTCGTCGGCCCGACGTTGCGGGACAACGCCATCGTCCTCGACCAACTGGACTCCGCCGCGGACCTGCCGTGGGGGTGGGGCGTCGACGTGGCCCCGGGCCATTACCGGGTACGCGCGCGCGACGACGGCGCGGCGTTCGGGCATTCGTCGGGGCCCCAGTCCTGGAAGCAGTTCCTGCACCCGCCGCGGCGCCGGTTGTGGTCCGGCAGCCGGAACGGGTCCAGCACCGCCGATTCCGACGAGGAGGTTCCGCGGTACGCCTTCCTGGGGGTGCGCGGGTGTGACTTGGCCGCCATCGCGACGCTCGAGCGGGTCCTCGGCCGGGGCCAATTCCCCGACAACTCCTTCGTCCGCCGGCATCGGCAGATCTTCGTGGTGGCGGTGAACTGCACGGAGCCGGGCGGCCTGTGCTTCTGCGCCTCGATGGGCACCGGCCCCGCGGCTGGACCGGGCTACGACCTGTCCCTGACGGAGCGGCCCGACGGCGATGGCGTGACGTACGTGGTCGAGGTGGGCACCGAAGAGGGTGCCGATGTCCTTGCGGCCGTTCCCCATCGGGTTGCCGACGATGCGGAGATCGGTTCGGCGCACGCCGCGGTGGAGGCCGCGTCGCACCGGATGGGCCGCGCGATGCCCGACGCCAACCTGCGCAACCTGCTGATCGAGCACCGCGAATCCCCGCAGTGGGAGGAGGTCGCCAGCCGCTGCCTGACGTGCGGCAACTGCACGATGGTGTGCCCCACCTGCTACTGCACCAGCACCGAGGACGTCAGCGACCTGACCGGCGAGCACGCCGAGCGCTGGCAGCACTGGGCATCCTGCTACGAGTTCGATTTCACCTACGTGCACGGCGGCGGCAGCGTGCGCCAGTCGCCCGAATCGCGGTACCGGCACTGGATCAGCCACAAGCTGGGCACCTGGCACGACCAGTTCGACATGTCCGGCTGCGTGGGCTGCGGGCGCTGCATCGCCTGGTGCCCCACCGGGATCGACATCACCGAAGAAATGAACAAGATGGCCCGCGATGACTGAGGGCACACCACCGTCGTCGATGGCGCCCATCCCCTACCGGGTACGCAGCCGCGACGTGGAAAGCCCCGATTCGGCTACCCTGTGCCTCGAACCGCTCGGCGAAGTCTTGCGCGCCCCGCAGCCCGGGGAGTTCATGATGCTCTACGCCTTCGGCGTCGGCGAGGCGGCGATCTCGATCAGCGGCGACCCCACGGTCACCGACGGCTCGATCACGCACACCATCCGCGCGGTCGGGGCGGTGAGCCGCGCCCTGCACGACGCGCAGCCGGGCGCCGTCATCGGGGTGCGGGGACCCTTCGGCACCACCTGGGGGCTCGAGGAAGCCGCCGGGCGGGATCTGGTCATGGTCGCCGGCGGCGTCGGGTTGTGCCCGCTGCGCCCGGCGGTGCTGGGCGCGCTGGCGGGGCGGTCGCGGTACGGCAAGCTGACGGTGATCGCGGGCGCCCGCTCGCGCGACGACTTCGTGTTCGCCGCCCAACTCGAGAAATGGGCCGAGGACCCGCAGATCGACCTGCACCTGACCGTCGACGTCCCGGTCCACGGCTGGCACGGCGAGGTCGGCCTGGTCACCGAGCCGCTGAAGCGACTCGCGCTGAACCCCGACCGCACCACCGCGTTTCTGTGCGGCCCGGAGCCGATGCTGCGGTTCGCCGCCGAGGCGTTGTTGGCCAAAGGCGTGGCCGCCCCTGATGTCCGGGTATCGCTGGAGCGCAACATGCAATGCGGGATCGGTACGTGCGGCCACTGCCAGCTGGGCCCGTTGCTGGTGTGCCGCGACGGGCCGGTCGTCGGCTACGACGTCGCGGGCCCGCTGCTGACAGTCAAGGAGCTGTAGATGAGTCCGAGCCTGGCCGTGTGGAAGTTCGCGTCCTGCGATGGTTGCCAGCTGACGCTGCTGGACTGCGAGGACGAGCTGCTGACCCTCGCCGACCAGGTGCAGATCGCCACCTTCGCCGAGGCGTCCAGCTCGATGGTGGGCGGGCCCTACGACGTGTCGCTCGTCGAGGGCTCCATCACCACCCCCCACGACGAGCGACGGATCCGCGAAATCCGGGACCAGTCCAAGGTTTTGGTCACCATCGGTGCGTGCGCCACGGCCGGGGGAGTGCAGGCCTTGCGCAACTTCGCCGACGTCGACGAGTTCGCCTCCGTCGTCTACGCCCGGCCCGACTACATCGACACGCTGGCGACGTCCACCCCGGCGGCCGCGCACGTCAAGGTCGATTACCAGGTGCAGGGCTGCCCGATCGACCGCGGCCAGCTGCTGGACACGCTTGCCGCGCTGCTGATCGGGCGCAAGCCGCGGCTGCCGGCCAAGACGGTGTGCACCGAATGCAAAATGCGCGGGGTGACGTGTGTCCTGGTCGCCGACGGAACCCCGTGCCTGGGGCCGGTCACCCACGCCGGCTGTGGGGCGTTGTGCCCCAGTCATCGTCGTGGCTGCTACGGCTGTTTCGGCCCGGCCGCGACGCCGCAAATCGGGACGCTGATTCCGCTGCTGCGCCGCGACGGCATGTCCGACGGTGACGTCGACAGGGTGTTCTCGACGTTCAACGTCGCGAAGTTCGCCGCCGAACGGGGCAAGCAATGAACCCCGACAACCGCACGCTCAGCGTCGGCACGCTGACACGGGTCGAAGGTGAAGGGGCGCTGCACGTCACGCTCAAGGACGGCGCGCTGGACAGCGTCGAGCTGAACATCTATGAGCCGCCACGATTTTTCGAGGCATTCCTGCGGGGGCGCGCCCACACCGAGCCGCCGGATCTGACCGCCCGGGTATGCGGAATCTGCCCCGTCGCCTACCAGGTGAGCGCCTGCAACGCGATCGAAACCGCCTGCGGCGTCGAGGTGGATCCAGAGCTCGTCGCGCTGCGCCGGCTGCTGTACTGCGGCGAATGGATCCACAGCCACATGCTGCACATCTATCTCCTGCACGCACCCGACTTCCTCGGCTACCCCGACGCGATCGCGCTCGCCCGCGACGAGCGCGAGATCGTCGAACGCGGGCTGCGCCTGAAGAAGGCGGGCAACGCGCTGATGGACTTCGTCGGCGGGCGCTCGATCCACCCGATCAACGTGCGCCTGGGCGGGTTCTACTCGGTGCCCACCCGGTCGGCGTTAGCGCCGCTGGCCGAGCAGCTGCGCCGCGCGCTGGACGACGCGGTCGCGACGGTCGAGTGGGTGGCCGGTTTCGACTTCCCCGACCTCGAGCTCGACCATGAGATGCTGGCGCTGACCCAGAACGGCCAGTATCCGATCGAGAACGGCGCCATCGCGCGCAGCGCCGGGGAGGCGTTCGCAGTGGCCGACTTCACCGAGCACGTGCGTGAGTCGCAGGTACCCCACTCCACCGCCCTGCACGCCACGCTCGACGGCGGCCTCTACATCACCGGCCCCTTGGCGCGCTACAGCCTGAACGCGTCGGCGCTTTCACCGGTCGCGGCCCAGGCGGCCGCGGCGGCCGGGCTCTCGGGCCAATGCCGAAACCCCTTTCGCAGCATCATCGTTCGCGCCGTCGAGGTCGTCTACGCGATCGAGGAGGCGCTGCGCATCATCGACGGATACGAGCGGCCGCCGCGGCCCTTCGTCGACGTCCCGGCGCGCCCCGCAACCGGACACGGCGTCAGCGAGGCGCCCCGCGGCCTGCTGTATCACCGCTACGACATCAACCACGGCGGGCTGGTTTCCGCGGCGACGATCATCCCGCCCACGTCGCAGAACCAGGCCGCCATCGAAGCGGACCTCGCCCGCGTGGTGTCCGACAACCTCGCCCTGGATGATGCCGCGCTGACGGCCCTGTGCGAGCGGGTGATTCGCAGTTACGATCCCTGCATCTCCTGTTCGGCGCACTTCCTGACGCTGACGGTGCAGCGACGGTGACCGAGGATGACCGACCGGTTGCCGTGATCGGACTCGGCAACTGCTTCCGGCGCGACGACGGTGTCGGTGTCGCCGCCGCCACCGCGCTGGACGGCCTGGCCTGGCCGAATGTCGTTGTCACGACCGGCATCGCGGAGCCGACCGGTCTTCTCGAGGCGTGGACGGGTGCGGCGCTGGCCGTGGTCATCGACGCGGCGGTCGCCGATCCGGCCAGCCCCGGTCGCATCCATCGCTATGACCTGACCGAAGTGCCCGACCAGCCCGAGGGATTGAGCTCGCACCGCGTCGACGTCGGCCGCACTCACGCGTTGGCTCGAGCGCTCGGACGGGTGCCCGACGCGGTTGTGGTCTTCGCCGTCGAGGCGGCGGACACCGGCCCCGGCACCGGGCTGACCCCACGAGTCGCCGCGGCCGTGCCGGTACTGGTCGACATGGTGGCCGCCGAGATCAACGGCTTTCGGTCAACGAGGCGATCGCAGCGCGCAGGTGCACGGTGAGCTCGGCCGCGAGGGTGATGAGGGCCGGCTCGCCGGTGACCTCGACCAGGAGCCTGGGATCCATCGCCTCGACGATCACGGTTCCCGCGGCCCGCGGGTCGGCGCGCACCAACACGTTGCACGGCAACAGCAGCCCGATCTCCCGATCCACGCTGATAGCTCGATGCGCCACCGCCGCATTGCACGCGCCGAGGATCCGGTAGTCCTCCATCTCCACCCCGAGCTGATCGCGCAGCGCCGCCCTGACGTCGACTTCGGTCAGTACGCCGAACCCGTGCTGCGCCAGGGCGGTCCGGGTGTGTGCCACCGTGTCGTCGAACCCGGCCGCCAGTCTGGTCGACAATCCGGCGTTCGTCGCGATGTGGGCGTCGGTCAAGAGCTGAGACCGGTTCCCCGCGCCGACGTGGGGAGGTCGATGTGTTTGCCGCAGTTCGGGCAGAAGCGTTCGTTCGGATGGTGCTCGGCCCCACAATGAGCGCAGAAGTGGGGTTCGTCGTCGGCCGGCTCGGGCCTGGGCATCAGGCGAAGGGGTTGGACGTCGGGTGCCGGGGGGATCCGGCGATGCGTCTTGAGTCCCAGGTAGGTCAGCCCGGCACCGAGTCCCAGCACGGCCACGACGCTGACGACGATGTACCACAACAGATTCCGGCCGCTCAGCGAGGAGGAATCGCCGTACTGCTGGCGCAGGTTGGCCGCGTTGGTCTTGAGGTCGTCAAGGCCGGGGTAGCCGGGCGACATGGCCAGCGTCTGGTCGAATTCATTGATCGCGTCGGTGTAATGGCCCGCGTAGAAGTCGGCGAGCCCGTTGCGATAGATCCGGTCAGCGGGTCCGAGCATCGGCTTGACGCCCTTGCTCGCCAATATCGACGCCAGGCCGTCGGCCGGCGCGACGAAGTTGAACGGCTGCGTCTCGCCGGCGGGCGCGAAGCTGTTCGTGCCGATCACCTTGCCGTTCAGCCCGATCGTCGGGCCGCCGCTCATGCCTTCGGTCATCGCGGCGTCGATCTCATACGCGGGGTTCGATCCCGCGATGGTCTTCTTGTTGACCTTGCCGCTCTTGTAGGTCGGGTCGAGCGAAGCGCCGGTGACGTTTTGGGTGCTCTCGGCAAAGCCCACCGCGAGAACGGGCGTACCGATGGTGACGTCGGCGTCGATGTCGAGTTCGGACGACGGGAGGTTGCGCTTGGCCACCTTGAGTAGAGCGGCGTCGCCCTTGCCGAGCGGCCGGAAATCGACGACGTTGGCGACCACCTTGTCGAGGAGTTTCGTTCCGGTGCCGGACATCAGCGTGATGCCCACGTGGGGGCCCTGACCGGGCGTGTCGCCTTCCACCCTCGCGTTCTTCTGCAGCCACTCGACAGTGGTTGCCGGATCGCTCGATTCGGGCGCGTCGGGAAACTCGCTCCGGTATTCCTCGGCGGCGCGCTTGAAGATCAGTTCCTTGGCGCTGGCCGGGTCGACGCAGTGGCCCGCCGTTGCGACCCAGCCGTCGGGGTTGACGACGAAAGCCGTGCAGTTCCAGGTGGCCAGGAAGGGCATGGTGGAGCCCCGGCCGAACTGGGACAGGATCTCACCGTTGGGCAGCCGGACCAGGCCGTAGCCCTCGGCGGCGAGGTACATGATGGACGGCCGGATCAGGGCCGCGGCCCGCTCCTCCGGTTTGACTTGGGGGCGGCCGCCGTCGGCGGCGGCCATGCCCGGCGCACCCGCCCACAGCATGAGCGCGGCCGCCGACAATGCCAGCGCCCGTCCGACCGTCCTCCGGACCGGCCCACCCACTACTGCTCCGGTCATGGCAGCGGCCGCAGCAGCGGGGCGTGAGCCGCACAGGCCGGGCGGCCCACCGATGACGGATGACGGTGCATCGCCGCGACGAGCTCGGCGGCGTGTCGTCGCGCCGAGATCCAGGCGGGGTGCGACTCGAGGATGATCACTTGCGCGCCGGTAGCCGACGCCACGGTGGTTCGCTCCGCTGCGGGAGCTGTCACAGTCACAACCCCTATTCCAGCCCTTCGCCGGACGAGTGGATAGGGACCGAAGTCCCGACCGCGAAGGACCTCCGTTCGTCCCCGTTCGCGGGCTTTACCAGGGGTGATTCCGCAAAGTGACCAAGGCCCCGGGCCGTGGTGCCTTTGCGCCCTTACCCCGCGACCCAATCTGCGCCAGCATGGAGTGTCCGAGCCGCCCGTCGCAAAGGAGTTGGCTATGAAGTCGCTGATCGTGTGCGCTTCAAGGTCCCACGGCAACACCCGCCTGGTCGCCGATCGGATGGCCGGGGTGCTGGATGCCGAGGTCGTCACGCCCGAGTCCGTCGATCCCGGGACCGTCGGCGACTACGATTTGGTCGGTTTTGGTTCGGGGATCTACTACATGATGATGGATGCGCGGCTGCGGAAACTGATCCGCCGGCTGCCCGCCGCCGAACACCACACCGCGGCGTTCACGTTCTTCACCAGCGGCGCGCGCGAGGTTCCGCTGTTGGGCTATCACCGGCCGATCCGGGAGACCCTCGAGCAGAAGGGCTTCGACGTGATCGGATCGTTCTCCTGCCGGGGGTTCGACACGGTCGGGCCGTTCGGATTCATCGGTGGCATCAACAGGGGGCGGCCCAACGAGCATGACCTCGATCGGGCCGCCGCGTTCGCCGCCCGCGTCCGCAAACGCGCCGCGGGCGCTCAGGCCGCTTCCTGACGAACGAATGAGTTGAGGTGGTCTTGATGACCGATATTGCTGCCACTGTGGTGATCTCCGCGGTGGTCGTGGCGGTGGTGCTGGCCCTGGCGTCGATCAGGGTGGTGCAGGAATACCAGCGCGGTGTGCATTTCCGGCTCGGCCGGGTGATCGGCGTCCGCGAACCCGGTCTTCGGCTCATCGTTCCGGTCATCGACCGCCTGTGGCGGATTTCGATGCGCATCGTGACCATGCCCATCCAGTCGCAGGGCATCATCACCCGCGACAACGTGAGCGTCGACATCGCCGCGGTCGCCTACTTCCGCGTCGTCGACGCCCGCAAGTCCGTCGTCGTCATCGAAAACGTCAACGCGGCCATCGACCAGATCGCGCAGACCACCCTCCGCAACGTCGTCGGACAACATTCCCTCGACGAGGTGCTGGCCCAGACCGAGAAGATCAACGGCAGCATCCGCCAGATCCTGGACGCCACCACGGTGGAATGGGGTGTGGAGGTCACCCTGGTCGAACTCAAGGACATTCAGCTACCGGACAGCATGAAGCGCGCCATGGCCCGCGAGGCCGAGGCCGAGCGCGAGAAGCGGGCCAAAATCATTGCAGCCGAGGGGGAGGCGCGCGCGGCCGCCGCGCTCGGTGACGCCTCGGACACCATGATGAGGCACCCGCTGGCCCTGCAGTTGCGCAACCTGCAGACGTTGCTCGAACTGGGGGTCGAGAAGAACACCACCATCGTGTTCCCCGCTCCGCTGATGACCGCGATCGGAGAACTCACCGCCTTCCTGGCGCGTGAGACCGGCGCGGCCAGCAGCGGCGACCAACCCGAAAACAGCCCGCTGCGGGCGGCCGCCCTGCACTGATCGCCGCGGAGGGGAGGAATTGTGATTGGGCAGGCATTCGACCGGCACCACAACGCCCTCAACCTGTGGCGGCTGATCCTGGCCGTCGAGGTGATCGTATGGCATTCGTTTCCGGTGACGGGCCATCATGTCTCGTCACCGGTCGCGGAACGACTCTTGTTCTCTGTGGGTGTGGACGGCTTTTTCGCGGTGTCCGGTTTCCTGGTCACCGCGAGCTGGTTGCACACACCGCAACCGAGGCAGTATCTGCGAGCGCGGGCGCTGCGCATCCTCCCGGGCTTCTACACCTGTTTGATCGTCACCGCCTTCGTCTGCGCGCCGATCGGCGTCGCGCTGCAAGGTGGTTCTGCGCTGGGCCTGTTGCGTACCAGCGGACCCGTGAAGTTCGTTCTGTTCAACAGCGCGATCGCGCAGCTCAAACTCGACGTGGGCGGCACACCACAAGGCGTCCCCCATCCCCGGACGTGGAATGCGTCGCTGTGGACGTTGGTGTACGAGGTGATTTGCTACCTGGCGGTACTCGCCATCGGCGCTGCCGGTCTGGCACGCTACCGCTGGATGTCCTCGGCCATGTTGGCCGGCGGTGTCACCGCGGCGTTGCTGTTGGGACCCATGGCCGACCCATGGTCGTGGACGATTCCGCAATGTGTTGCCCGCTTTACGATCATGTTCGCCGCCGGCGCGGTGCTCTATCAGCTCCGCGATGTGATACCGGCTCGATGGTCTTGGGTCGCAGCGAGTTTGGCGATCGTCGCGGTGTCCGGCCTGCTGCTGCCCGACTACCGGATCATCGCCGCGCTGCCCCTGGCCTACGGGATCATCGCATCCGGCATCATGTTGCACAATTTTCATCTCCACAACGATCTTTCGTACGGCGTGTACATCTACGCATGGCCCACCCAGCAGCTTCTCGTCATCAGCGGTCTGCGACACCTCAATCCGCTCATCTTCGCGGTGGTGGCGACCACGGCCACGCTGCCGCTCGCGGCGGCCAGCTGGTTCGTCATCGAGAAACCGGCGCTGCGGCTGAAAGCGGCCCAATTGCCTGACCACGTGGACCTGCCGGTGCGCTCCGGTGACCTTTGACCCTGTCCCGCAACCGGTTTAGTGGCGTAGCACTTGAGTTATGCGCCACGGCATACCAACACCCGATGTCGACGTCCAGGTCGCCACCGGCGACGTGCTTCCCACAGAAGCCGAATACGCCCGCAGCAAGGTCGGTGAACTCACCCGCTACGCGAGCCGGCCGGTGCGGCACGCCCGCGTGAGGCTCACCCGGCATCGCGATCCGGCGGTGCAGCGCCCCGTCGTCGCGCAGGCCAACCTCGACCTCGACGGCCGGCCGGTGCGCGCCCAGGTCCAGGCCGATACGGTGCGGGAAGCGGTCGATCTCCTGGCGGCGCGGTTGCGGCGCCGCCTCGAACACGCCGCCGCGCACTGGGAGGCCCGCCGTGGCGAGCGACCGGCGGGTCCCGGCGAATGGCGCCACGAATCCCAGCCGGCGCACCGGCCAAGCTATTTCCCCCGGCCGGCGGGTCAGCGCCGCGTCATCCGGCGCAAGTCATTCACGATGGCGCCCTGCACCCTCGACGATGCCGCGTACGAAATGGACCTGCTCGACTACGACTTCCACTTGTTCACGGAGAAAGGCACGGGCATTGCCGGTGTGCTGTATCGCGCCGGACCCACGGGCTACCGCCTGGCGCTGGCGGCGCCTGACCTGGCCGGCCAGGTGAGTGAGCATGCGCTTCCCGTGACCATCAGCCGACAACCCCTGCCGTGTCTCACCGAGGAAGGAGCGGCTGACCGGCTGGCCGTGCTCGGCCTGCCGTTCCTGTTTTTCATCCACGCCGCCTACGGCTGCGCCAGCGTGTTGTACCTGCGCTACGACGGGCATTACGGCCTGATCACCCCGGCGGGCTAGGTGCACGGGCCGCGGTGTGCAGAGCACATCGGCGCGCTCACCGGGGACCAAGGACCCTCGCAGGTGTGGCGGCGTTCCGCGCAGACTGGCGTCATGGCCAACATGACGAAGCGGATCGTCCAGACCACCGCACTGCTCGCCGTGCTGTACGGTGCGCGCAGGTACTACCGCAACTGGGGTGCGACCAAGGCGGAGTCGCAGATGCGATTTCCGGGTGACGCGCTGGTGAGCGATCCGGCGATTCAGACCACCGAGGCGACCGACGTCGACGCGTCCGCCCCCGCGGTCTGGTCCCGGTTGCTGCAGATGGCCCAGGACAGGAGCGAACGCGACGACGTCGACGGGCTGAGAAGCCCTGTGCGACAAGGTGCCGAGGGGCTCCGAGTGGGGGACGCGGTGCGCCTGGCCCCCGAAGGATGGCTGGGGTTGCCCGACGGGGTGACGTTACGTGTCGCGGAGATCGTGCCGGAAAAGTACGTCGTGCTCAACGCCTCGCGGCCCGACCCACGCTGGAATGCGGTCTTGTCCTTTCACCTGCAGCCGCACTGGCAGGACCGGGTGCGACTGCTCGCGCGCGCCCGAATCGGCTTGCGCTATCCGGGCGAGGTGTTCGTCCTGGAATTGGCCAGGCCGGCGATAGCTCTGGGGACGCGTGCGCTTCTGCTCGCGGTCAAGCGCGGTGCGGAGCGCCTCGACCTGACACGGCCGGTCGGCTCGTCCGCCGGGACAAGGTGACGGGGCGGGTCGGACGATGAAATCCATCCTCGTGGGAATCGACGGTTCGTCGGCGGCGATCGCGGCCGCGCTGTGGGGCGTCGACGAGGCGATCACCCGTGGTGTGCCGTTGCGTCTCGTCTCCGTTGTCAAGCCGACGCATGAGTCCCCGGAAGACTACGAGCGCGACGTCGCGCACGCCGAGAAGTCGCTCCGCGAGGCAAGGCTCGCGGTCGAGGCCACGGGCAAGTCGGTCGCGGTAGAAACGGACATGCCGCGGGGCCCCGCCGGGTCGCTGCTGGTGGAAGCCTCCACGGCGGCCGACATGATCTGCGTCGGGTGCGTCGGCATCGGCCGCTACGCACGCTCCATCGTGGGTTCGACGGCGACGGAACTCGCCGAGAAGGCGCATTGCCCGGTCGCGGTCGTGCGGACCGGCTCCGACCAGCCACCGCCGGATGTCAATTGGATCGTGGTCCGGATGACGGACGCCCCCGGCAACGACACCGTCGTGAATTATGCTGCCGCGGAGGCGAAGCTGCGTCGAGCGCCCTTGCTGGTGCTCGGCGGCCGCCCCGAGGAGCTCACCGAGCATGCCGACGGCGCGTTCGAACGCCGGGTGGCGCAGTGGCGGGAAGACAATCCCGAGCTGCGGGTGTACCCGATCACCACCAGGCAGGGCATCGCCGGCTACCTCAGCGCCAACGACGAACGAGTCCTTCTGGCCGTCATCGGTGCCGACGAGGCCCGCCAGCTCGCGCAATTGGTAGGGCCGCAGGGGCATCCGCTCTTCCGTCACCCCGAATGCTCCGTGCTCGTCGTGCGCTAGCGGGCGCCGTGAAGATCAGTCCCGGAGGCGGCCGAGCCGGCAGGGAGCGGGTCTTGGTGGGTGCCGACGTCCCGGCGGCGCGCATCGTCAGCGTGGCTTTGCTGCTGTGCGTCCTGGTCTGGTTGACGGTGCTGGTCGCGCGGGAGCGCCTCGGTTACGAAAGCGTCGCCCCGGGCCGGTTCGGGTGGTCGGTGGCGTTGCTGGGCGCGGCCGCCCTGATCGCGCGCGGCATCTTTCTCGGCCGCCCGGTGACCACCGCGCACGCGATGTATGCGGCCGCCACGGTGGGTGCCGGAGTGGGCGCGCATGTCGTGTCCTGGGCGGTGCTGGGCAATGCCCTGATCGCCGTCAGTGGACTGGCGCTGATGCTGCCGACCGCGGCCCGCCCGCAGCCGGAGCTGTTGGGCCGGGTGTGGGGGCTGGTCAACGCGACCCGGGGGGACCCGTTGGCCCCGTTCGCGATGCATTCGAGCAAGAGCTATCACCTCAACGCGGACGGGACCGCGGCGATCGCCTACCGCACGCGGCTGGGGTTCGCGGTGGTCAGCGGCGACCCGATCGGCGACGTGGCGCAATTCGAGGATCTGGCAGCCGATTTCGTCCGGATGTGCCGAAGCCGGGGATGGCAGATCATCGTGTTGGCGGCCGGCGAACGCCACCTTCGGTTGTGGCGCGGGGACACGGTCGGCCAGCCCATGCTGTCGGTGCCGATCGGCCGCGATGTCGTCGTCGACATCCGCCACTTCACCCTGAGGGGGCGGCGATTTCGCAATCTGCGCCAGGCGGTGCAGCGCACGCACAACTGCGGAGTCACGACCGAGATCGTCGACGAGCAGGGGCTCAACGGTGCGACGCAGGCCGAATTGACCGAGGTGTTGTACGCCGCTCACCGCGCGGCGCGCACCGACCGCGGGTTCTGCATGAACCTCGACGGTGCGCTGCAGGGCCGTTATCCCGGCGTCCACCTGGCCGTCGCGCGCGACCGGAGTGGGCGAGTGGTCGCGTTTCACCGCTACCTGACCGCCGGTGAGGGGTCGGAGGTCAGCCTCGACGTGCCGTTCCGCCGCCCGGATGCCCCCAACGGTGTCGACGAGCGGCTCAGCGTCGACATGATCGCTCACGCGAAAGACTCTGGAGGACAGCGTCTTTCGCTGGCATTCGCGGCGTTCCCGGAGATCTTCGAGGCCGCGCGGCCGGGCCCGCTACAGCGGATCGCGCTGTGGCTGATCCACTTGCTGGACCCGCTGATCCGGCTGGAGTCCCTCTACCGCTACCTCCGCAAGTTCCACGCCCTGTCGCAGCGGCGCTACGTGGTGCTGTGCGCCCACCATATTCCGGCCGCGTTGCTGGTCCTGCTCTCGCTGGAGTTCATCCCCCGCCCCCGCCACGTGCGGCCCGGGTAGCGGCGGGATCAGTCCGACTGCCCGCCGAAGCGGAACCGGCGGCCCGTGACGATCTCGGGAACGATCCGCACGTAGTGCGACTTTTCCGAGGACGTCCAGGGCATGACCTGGGCGCGCTCGGCCTCCTCGATTTCCTCGTCGGTGCGAAGCGAGCGCGCGGTGCCCTTGATGATCACGCTCCATCCCTCGGCCACGTTGTGGTCGTCGACCTCGAAGAGCACCTTGTTGTTGATCGCGGTGCTGACCAGCTTGGTGCCCTCCGCGGTGCGAAACAGCACGGTACGGCGCTGGACAACATAATTGACCGGGAAGATCTCGGGTTGACCGCCGACGCTGGTGACCAACCGGCCCAGCGTCACGCCCGCCAGCAGATCCCAGCATTCGTTCACCGGCAGGATGGAAACCCCGTCGTCGGTCAGTGACATCAGTCATCCCTTCATCGGCAGCACGACACCCTCGATGGTATTGCGCAGGCCCACCGACAGCGTCGGCCGAAAGTCCCGCGGGGCGGGGACCAAGGTTGTCTGGCCGCGCGGCAGCACCGTTGCGCCGCTAGCGGATCTGCAGCACATCGCTCAACGGGCGTCGCGGCGTCGCCGCCGGGAGGTGTTCCAGCGGCGGCGCTATCCCCACCCGGATCAACACCTGCGGCTCGCCGACCCCGCCGATGAGCTGCCGCACGATGTCGCGGCTCTCGTCCACTTCGATCAGGTGGGTGAGCGGACACGTCGCCATCCCGGCCACCGTGCATTCGAGCAACACCGTCGACAACACCTCGCCGCACCGCAACACGTCCGACCTGGTGTCGTGCGGGGTGGACAGCACCAGGATCCTGGCCCAATCCGCCTTGACCTCGCCGCGCCGGTCCGCGTGGCTCCTGATCGGGAAGCTGCGGGCCACGTCCACCCGCCAGCCTTCCTTGTCGGAGGCCAGCGCGCTCGGCGGCATCCCTTCGGCCAGCGCGAAAGACGAAGTCCACCAGTCGAGTTCGGCGTGATAGTAAGAGTCGTCGCGGCGGATCTCCTCGGTGAGTTGCGACACCTGCACCAGCAGCGGCCGCACGTCCTCGCCGAGGACGTCGAGAGCGACCTCGGTGTCATCGAAGGTGCCACGCAGCGTGGGTTCGAACAGGTCCCAATACGTCGGGCGCCCCAACGGAAGTCGGTCGGTGCGGCGCTGAAGGATGGCCTCGGCCCGGCGACGCTGGGCTTCGGTGACGCGCTCCAAGGGGCCGAACGTGATGGAGGCCAGCCGGTCGGGGTCATCCGAGTCGGGGAACCGCGCGACTCTCGGCTCCCAGCCCGCGGCCGTCATGGCGACGCACAGGTGGTCCAGGACGGCCCCGCAGGACAGGATTACTTCGCGGCCGGAATAGTCGGTGGCCGCGATCGCCCGCCGCCGGTCGACGAACAGGTGCAGGGCGCCGCCCTCGATCAGCCAGCGCCAGGGCTGGCTGTTGTGCACGGAGGGCGCGCGGCAGGCGAGTAGCACCGCCCGTTCGAGCACGTCGACGTCCGGTGCCTTGCCCTGCACACCAGCCATCATGCCAACCCCCTGCCGAGCGCACCGAAAGGCGCGGCCCGCGTCGCGTTTCGCGGCTCAGACCGCCGATGCGTTCTTTTCCACATAGCCGACCACGTCGGCCAGCGTGCGCAGCGACGCGTAATCCGATTCGGGGATGTCGACGTGCAGTCGCTTGTGAATGCCGCGCAGAAAGCTCAGCCAGTCCATGGAATCCAGGTCGACCTGGTCGCGCAGCAGGGCGTCGTCGCGAATCTCGTCCGGGTCAACCTCGGGAGCGATGGTCGTCAGGACTGACAGCACCACGGCGCGAGTGTCTTCATTGGTCATTTCACATCACTTTTCTAGGAGGTCGGGCTGCTGGAGCAGCTCGTTGATCGCGGCAAGGAAGAGTGCGCCCCGGTGTCCGTCGCTGGCGCGGTGGTCGGCGGCGAGCGTGGCCTGGACCGTGGTGACGACCCGGATCCCGCCGTCGATGACGCACACCCGCTCGGCCGGCTGGCCGAAACCGACGATCGCCACCTGCGGCGGGTAGATGACACCGAAGACGGCGTCGACGCCCTGGTCGCCGAGGTTGGTGACCGTGATGGTCGGGTCCGACATCTCCGAGCTGCGCAGCGAGAAGGACCGCGCCCGCGCCACCAGATCGGTGAGGTCTTCCATCAATTCGTCCAGCTTCTTCTCCGGGACGTCGTGGATGGCGGGCGCGACGAGGCCGCCGCCGCGCAGGGAGATGCCGACGCCGACATGAACGCCATTCGCCGGCTCGAACCCCTCTTCCCGCCAGAACCCGTTGAACTCGGCGAACCGCTGCGCGGCCACGCCGACGGCCTTCAAGAGCAGGACGGCCGGCAGCACCCGCTCGTCGATGGACCGCTGCGCGTTTCGCGCCGTCAGCCAGGACAGCGCCTTTTCCAGCATGATCTCTTGGGCGAGGTAGTAGTGCGGGATCTCCCGCTTCGACCGGCTCATCGCCGCGGCGATCGACTTGCGCATCTGCGCCGCGCGGTCGGCCGCGGTCGGTTTGGCGGCCGGTTGGGTGACCGGCTTGGGCGGCTTGGCTGCGGCCGCGTGCTCGACGTCGTTGATGGTGACCGCGCCCTGCGGTCCGGTGCCGGTCACCGCGTCGATGTCGACGCCCAGCGACGTCGCCAACCGACGCGCGGCCGGTGACACCCAGCGGCGCCGCCCGGGGGCGGCCGGGGGCGCGCTGGGAACCGGCGGCGGCTTCGGCGGCGCGGTCGCCGGTCTGGCGGCGGCCTTCGCGGCGGCGGCCTTCGCCGACGGCCGTGGCGTGGGCTGCTTCTCCGCCTGCTCGCCGGGTGCGGTCAGCGTGGCCAATGTCGTTCCCACTTGGACGGTTTCGCCGACCGGCACGACGAGCTCGTCGACGATGCCCTCCTGCCAGCATTCGACCTCGACCGCGGCCTTGGTGGTCTCGACGATCGCCACGACCTGGCCGCGAGTCACCTTGTCGCCGGGCTTGACCAGCCACTCGTTGAGGGTGCCTTCGTCCATGTCGGACCCGAGCGAGGGCATCTTGAATTCGATCACGACCGTTCTCCGAACAGGCCTTGCACGGCGGCCACGATCTTGCCGGCCTGCGGCAGGGCCGCCTCTTCGAGGTGCTTGGCGTAGGGCATCGGCACCTCGGTGCTGCACACCCGGGCCACCGGTGCATCGAGGTCGTAGAAGGCGCCCTCCATCACGCGCGCGGTGATTTCCGCGGCCAGGCTGCCGGTCCGCCACGCCTCGTCGATGACCACCGCTCGATGGGTCTTGCGGACGGATTCCAGGATGGTGGCGTCGTCGAGTGGCCGCAGCACCCGCAGATCGATGACCTCGCAGTCGATTCCGGCCAGCGAAAGCTCGTTGGCGGCGTCCAGCGTCTTGGGCAGGCTGCCGCCGTAGGTGATCAGGGTGACGTCGCCGCCGCTGCGGCGGACCGCCGCCCGGGAGATGTCGGTGGGGCTGAGCACGTCGACGTCCGTGGAGGTGTTGTAGAGCTGGACGTGTTCGAAGATCACCACCGGGTCGGGGTCGGCCAGGGCCGGACCGAGCATGCCGTACGCGTCCTCGACGGTGGCCGGGGCCACCACCTTGATGCCCGGGATGTGGGCGTACCACGGCTCCAGGCTGTGCGAGTGCTGGGCGGCGAGCTGGCGTCCGGCCCCCGTCGCCATCCGGACGACCAGCGGCACCGAGAACTGGCCGCCGGACATATGACGCAGGGCTGCAGCGGTATTGACGATCTGATCGAGCGCCAACAGGCTGAAGTTCACCGTCATGACTTCCACGATCGGACGCAACCCGTTGAGCGCCGCGCCGATCCCGATGCCGACGAAGCCCAGCTCCGAGAGCGGCGTGTCGCGCACCCGGTCGGGGCCGAATTCCTCCAGCAGACCCTTGGACGCGGCGTAGGTGCCGCCGTAGCGGCCGACGTCCTCGCCCATGACCACCACCCGCGCGTCGTCGCGCAGGGCGTCGCGCAGGGCGTCGTGAACGGCGGTCCGGTAACTGGTCTTCATCGTGCCCCCTCCGGAGTCAACACGTCGCGTTCGAGGTCCGCCACGTCCTCCCATGTTCCGGCCTCCGCGAAGGCCACCGCCTCCTCGATCTCGGCGGCGGCCGCGTCCTCGATCTCCCGCACGTCGGTGTCGGACAGCGTGCCGTCGCCCAGGCACTTCTCGGTGAACGCCTGGATCGGGTCGCGCTCGCGCCACCGCTCGACTTCGGCCTTGTCCCGATACAGCTCCGGGTCGAACATCGAATGCGCGCGGAACCGGTAGGTGCGGAACTCGATGAAGAACGGACCGCCGGTGTCGCGGACGTGATCGACACCCTGTTGCGCGGCCGCATGGCAGGCCTCGACATCCATGCCGTCGACGGCCAGCGTGGGAACACGGTAAGAGGCCGCCTTGACGGTCAGGTCGGTCTGCGACTGGGCGCGGTCGAGTGCGGTGCCCATCGCGTAAAGGTTGTTCTCGCAACAGAACAGCACCGGCAGGTTCCATAACGCCGCCATGTTCAACGACTCGTGGAACGCGCCCTCGGCGACGGCGCCGTCGCCGAAGTAGCAGGCGGTCACCCGCTTCTGCTGCAGTTGGGCGTCGGCCAGCGCGATGCCCACCGCGAGCGGCAAGCCGCCGGCCACGATCGCGTTACCGCCGTAGAACCGTTTGGCCGCGTCGAACAGGTGCATCGAACCGCCCCGGCCGCGGGAGCAGCCCTCCTGCTTGCCGAACATCTCGGCCATGATCGAGGGCATCGGGATGCCGCGCAGCAGCGCATGCGCGTGCTCGCGGTAGGTGGCGACCACCGCGTCGTCGTCGGCGAGCGCGCGCAGCGACCCGGCGGCCACGGCCTCCTCGCCGACATACAGATGCAGGAATCCGCGAATCTTGGCCGCGCTGTAGAGTTCCGCGCATTTCTCCTCCATGCGCCGCACGCGGATCATGTCGGACAACAGCTCGTGGGCCAATTTCGTATCACTCATGACGGCACCCCCTGGGCTCGCTCGGCGGGTTGTCGCTCGATGGTGGACGTATCGCCTTCGGGCAACCCGAGTTCGCGGGCCTTCAGCAGGCGCCGCATGATCTTGCCGCTGCTGGTGTGCGGCAACGAGTCGACGAATTCGATCTCCTTGGGCGCCACCGTGGCCCCCAGCCGTTTGCGGGCATGGCCGAGCAGCTGCAGCCGCAGGTCTTCGTCGGCCACGACCCCGTTCTTCAGCGTGACGAAGGCTTTGACCATCTCCCCGACCGTCGGGTCGGGTATGCCGATGACGGCCGCCTCGGCGACCGCGGGGTGGTCGGTCAGCGCGCTCTCCACCTCGAACGGGCCGATCAGATGGCCCGCGGACTTGATCACGTCGTCCTTGCGCCCGACGAACCAGAAATAGCCGTCGGCATCCTTTTTGGCGAGATCCCCGCTCAGATAGAGGCCGTTGGCGAAGGAGTTGCGGTAGCGCTCCTCGGCGTTGAGATAGCCGCGGAACATCGACGGCCAGCCGGGCCGCAGCGCGAGCTCGCCCTCGACGCCGGGTTCGTCGATCACCTCGACGGGTCCGTCGTCGTCGCGCCGCACGATGAAGGCGTCCACGCCGGGCAGTGGCCGGCCCATGGAGCCGGGCTTGATGTCGAACGCGGGCGTGTTGGCGATCATGATGCCGCCCGTCTCGGTCTGCCACCAGTTGTCGTGAATCGGCAAGCCCAGCACCCGCTTTCCCCACCAGACCGCCTCCGGGTTGAGCGGTTCGCCCACGCTGGCGATGAAGCGCAGCCGCGGAAAGCGGTATTGCGCGGCCAGTTCCGGGCCGGCCTTGATCAGCATCCGGATGGCGGTCGGCGCGGTGTACCACACCGACACCGCCTCGTCCTGCAGGATGCGGTACCAGCGCTCGGCGTCGAACTCCGCTTCGTCGACGATGGAGGTGACGCCGTGCAGCAGCGGGCTGATGATGCCGTACGACGTGCCCGTCACCCAGCCCGGATCGGCTGTGCACCAATAGATGTCGTCCGGATGAAGGTCGAGCGCGTACAGCCCGGTGACGTAGTGCATGGTGACGGCGCCGTGCACGTGGATGGCACCCTTGGGGGTACCCGTGGTCCCGCTGGTGAAGTGCAGCAGCGACGGGTCGTCGGCGGTGGTGGGCTCGATCGGTGAATTCTCGTCGGCCGCCTCCACCCACTGCCGGAAGGGCAGCGTGCCCGGCGGCGCGCCGTCGGCCTGGCCGTCGTCGACCACGAAGATGTGCTTCACCGACGGCAGCCGATCGCGGATCTTGGCGACCTTGCGCTGATAGATCGCCCTGGTGGTCACCAGAACCTCGGCCTGGCCGATGTTGACGCGGGTGGCGATCGGTTCGGGTCCGAAGGCCGAGAACAACGGTGAGACGACGCTTCCGTTGCGCAGCGCGCCGAGCATCGCGATGTAGAGCTCGGGGCTGCGGCCCATCAGCGTGAACACGCGACTGCCCTTGTTGATGCCCAGCGAGCGCAGCGCGCTGGAGAACCGCCTTGCCAGCCGGCCGAGCTCCGCGTAACTGAGGTCCTGGGTGGTGATCGCGCCGTCCCACGGCCTGTCGGTGACGAACCGCAGGGCCGGGCGCGTCGCCGCCGGGCCGTCGGCGTGCCTGTCCAGGGCGGCGTAGGCGATGTTGCACAGGCCCGGCCCCATGCCCTCGCACAGGTTCGGTACGTCCGACCACTCGAAGCGGGCCCGCTCGTGCTCGTAGTCGGTGAGGTTGGGCCGAACACGAGAATCGGCGGCGGTTTTGTGGATGACGTCCATGACAAGTCCTCGGTTAGGTGGTCGACTTCATCGTTTGCCGCGCCGCGAGCCCGCAATAGAGACCAAGGTCATCAGTGGCCATCAGCCGCACCGGGCCGCGGGCCCAATGACGCGCCCCTGGGGACCAAGGACCCTGGCGCGTGCTGCCCGCATGCCAGAGGGTCCAAGGAGAGACAGGAGGCGACGAGCAATGACCCCAACGATGGTCGACACCAAAGTGCTCACCAGGGCGGTGGAGCTGGCGTGCCGGGCACCCTCGCTGCACAACAGCCAGCCGTGGCGATGGATTGCCGGCGGCCCGACCGTCGACCTCTTCGCCGACCCGCACCGCATGGTGCCCTCGGCCGACAGCTCGGGCCGCGAGTCGATCATCAGCTGCGGCGCGGTGCTCGACCACTTCCGGGTGGCGATGGCCGCCGAGGGGTGGGACACCATGGTCGACGAGTTTCCCAATCCCAACAACCTCGACCACCTGGCGTCGATCGACTTCGTCTCCGCCGAGTACGTCGCCGTCGCCCGGCGGGACCGCGCGGCGGCGATCGTGCGTCGCAGGACCGACCGCCGCCCGTTCGGCGCCCCGAAGGGCTGGGCGTCCTTCGAGCCGGTGCTGCGCAGCGCCTTCGATCCCGGCCTGGCCCGCCTCGACGTGTTGGCCGACGACGCGCGGCCGCGGCTGGTGGAGGCCGCCCGCCTCAACGAGGCGTTGCGCCGCTACGACGACGTGTATCAGCACGAATTACGTTGGTGGACGGCGCCGGGCAGGCACGACGACGGCATACCCGAAGCGCTGGTGAACCAGCAGCGCGGCGTCGACGTGAATCGCCGGTTTCCCGTCGACGAGCACCTCCGGGCAAGCTCCTCGGGTCCCCAGGATCAGGCCAAGGTCCTCGTCCTGTCCACACCCGGGGAGGCCCGCGCCGACGCGTTGCGGTGCGGGCAGGCGCTGTCGGCGATCCTGCTGGAGTGCACCATGGCCGGGTTCGCGACCTGCACCGTGACGCACGTGACGGAGCTGCGGCCCAGCCGCGCCATGATCTCCCAGCTGATACCCGACGCCGAAGCGGTACCGCAGGTGCTGATCCGGGTCGGCACCGCACTGCCGGGCCGGGGCGCTCCCGAACCGACACCGCGGCGCCGGATACACGATGTCCTGGAGCTGCGTCAATAACGAGTCCGGTTGCACCCCAATTTGTTCCGAAGGGAGACGACGACAAATGCACGCCGACACGGGGGACTGGCTCATCATCAAGAGCGGCACGATCGGCCGCCCGGATCTGCGGGGACTGATCACCTCGGTGGGCGCGCCGAACGGCGAACCGCCCTACCGGGTCCGGTGGATGGCCACCGGGGAGGAAGCGACCGTGTTCCCCGGCCCCGACGCGATAGTCGTCACGGCCGCCGAGCAGAAGGCCGCCGACGAGCGGGCGCTGTCGCGGATCACCGCCGTCCAGGCCGCCATCAGGAACCGGGCCCGGGGCGGATAGGAAGCTCAAATGTCCTTCGCCACAGACGGATGCCCGTCGTTGACCGATTCCGCCGTCGACGAGCTCGCGTACGAGTTCCTGCACTCGCCCTATGCCGGCGACACCTATGTCGACTGGCGCCTGGACCAGCGTCTGGACGGCTTTCTCCGGCACCGCGGATTGGTCCGTCTGGTGGAAGACGGCGACGCGTACGGGCTCATCCTCAACCGCGTCATGGCCTATATCGGCGAGCTGCGTCGACGACGCTGAGCCGACGAACGACCCGCAAGCCCGGGACTTCGGTCCCTACCGCCGATTACGCGGGTGCTGGTCGGATGGACTGGTCAATGGTCGAGAAGAGGTGTGTGATGACCCGAGCAGCTGATGCCACCCGGCGCTCGCCGCGGCGTGTGTTCCGCGACCGCGCCGAAGCCGGCCGGGTGCTGGCGAACCTTCTCGGCGCCTACCGCGATCGGCCCGGCGTGATCGTGCTGGGGCTGGCGCGGGGCGGCATACCCGTCGCCTGGGAGGTGGCGGCGGCGCTGCATGCGCCGCTGGACGCCTTCATCGTGCGCAAGCTCGGCGCTCCCGGCCACGAGGAGTTCGCCGTGGGCGCACTGGCGAGCGGGGGCCGCGTCGTGGTCAACGACGACGTCGTGCGGGGCTTGCGCATCACCCCGCAGGAATTGCGCGCCGTCGCCGAACGCGAAGGCCGGGAACTGATCCGGCGCGAGGCCGCGTATCGCGACGGCCGTCCGCCCGTGGATGTCGCCGGCAAGACGGTCATCCTCGTCGACGACGGCTTGGCCACCGGCGCGAGCATGTCCGCGGCCGTGCAGGCGCTGCGCGAAGCCGAGCCCGCGCACATCGTCGTCGCCGTGCCGGCGGCGCCGGAGTCGACGTGCCGGGAATTCGCCGGGCTGGTCGACGACGTCGTCTGCGCGAGCATGCCCACCCCGTTCCTCGCCGTGGGGGAGTCGTTCTGGGATTTCCGCCAGGTCAGCGACGACGAGGTGCGTCGGCTGCTCGCCACCCCGACCGTCGGGGTCTCGGCGCCCGCCGCGGCGCGCACGCCCGCCGAACTGATCGGCCGGGCGGCCGTCGACGCGCCCGCGGGCGTCCCGCCCCGCGAGACGCTCGAGGAGCTGATCGGTGATGCGCGCATCGTGCTGATCGGCGAAAGTTCGCACGGCACACACGAGTTCTATGAGGCCCGCGCCCAGATCACGAAGTGGCTGATCGAGGAGAAGGGGTTCTGTGCCGTCGCGGCGGAGGCCGACTGGCCCGACGCGTATCGGGTGAATCGCTACGTCCGCGGCATCGGCGACGACACCAGCGCGGACGGGGCGCTGAGCGGATTCGAGCGGTTTCCCGCCTGGATGTGGCGCAACACCGTCGTCCGTGACTTCGTCGAGTGGTTGCGCACCCGAAACCGGTTGCACGAGAACAACGGTCAGCGCCAGGCCGGCTTCTACGGCCTGGATCTCTACAGCCTGCACCGGTCGATGCACGAAGTGATCGGCTACCTGGACAAGATCGACCCTCGGGCGGCGGCGCGGGCGCGGGAGCGCTACGCGTGCTTCGACCACACGTCGGCGGACGACGGCCAGGCGTACGGGTTCTCGGCGGCGTTCGGCGCCGGACCGTCGTGCGAGAAGGAAGCGATCGATCAGCTGGTCGACATGCAGCGCAACGCGTTGGCCTACGCGCGCCGCGACGGGCTGCTCGCCGAGGACGAACTGTTCTACGCCCACCAGAACGCCCAGACGGTGCACAACGCGGAGGTGTACTACCGGGCGATGTTCAGCGGGCGGGTCACCTCGTGGAACCTGCGGGACAAGCACATGGCGCAGACGCTCGAGGCGCTGCTCAAGCACCTGGACCGCCACCGGGATGTCCCGTCGGCGCGCATTGTCGTGTGGGCACACAATTCCCACGTCGGCGACGCGCGCGCCACCGAGGTGTGGTCGGACGGTCAACTCACCCTGGGGCAGTTGGTCCGGCAGCGGCACGGCGACGACTCGCGCCTGATCGGCTTCAGCACGTACTCGGGCACGGTCACCGCCGCCAGCGACTGGGGTGGCATCGCCGAACGAAAGGTCGTCCGTCCGGCGCTCAACGGCAGCATCGAAGAACTCCTGCACGAGACGGGCCGCGGCGAGTTCCTGGTGTCGCCGCACATCGGCTCGGGGGCCGCCGAGCCGCTCAGTGCGGTCCGGTTGGGGCGGGCCATCGGCGTGATCTACCGGCCCGAGACCGAGCGGCAGAGTCACTACTTCCACGTCCGGCCGGCCGACCAGTTCGACGCGATGATCCACATCGACAGGACCCGGGCGCTGGAACCGCTGGAGGTCACCAGCGTGTGGGTCGCCGGTGAAACGCCGGAAACGTACCCGAGCGGTCTCTAGGGGGCGCCGACAGCAATGGAGATGCCAGCCGAGGGGGACACGCGCCGCACGCAGATCGTGACGCTGACCATGAATCCGGCGCTCGACATCACGACCAGCGTCGGCGTCGTGCGGCCGACCGACAAATTGCGCTGTTCGGCGACGCGCTACGACCCGGGCGGCGGCGGCATCAACGTCGCGCGGGTCGCGCGGGTCCTGGGCGCCTCGGTGCTGGCGCTGTTTCCCGCGGGCGGCTCGCACGGTGGTCTCCTGACGACCCTGCTCGGCGACGCGGGGGTGCCGTTCCGGCGGATTCCGATCGACGCGCAGACGCGGGAGAGCTTCACCGTCAACGAGACCAGCACCGGCCAGCAATACCGGTTCGTCCTGCCGGGCCCGCAGTTGACCGGTGCGGAACAGGAGCGCTGCCTCGACCTGCTGCGGATCGCGGCCGAATCGGCCGGATTCGTCGTCGCAAGCGGCAGCCTGCCGCCGGGTGTGCCGGCCGACTTCTACCAGGGCGTCGCCGATATCTGCCGCCAGCTGGGCGTGCCGCTGATCTTGGACACCTCCGGCGGGGGACTGCAGCACATCTCGTCGGGGGTGTACCTCCTCAAGGCGAGCGTGCGGGAACTGAGGGAATGCGTCGGGCGCCGGCTCGCCACCGAGCCCGAGCAGTTCGCCGCCGCCCATGAGCTGATCGACCGCGGCGTGGCGCAGGTGGTGGTGGTCTCCCTGGGTTCGTACGGTGCGCTACTGGCCACAGGCCATACCAGCCAGCGGTTTTCGGCCATACCCATGCCGAGCGGGAGCGGCGTCGGTGCGGGCGACGCGATGGTCGCCGCAATCACGGTGGCGCTCAGCCGCGGATGGCCGCTGGCGAAGTCCGTGCGGTTCGGCATCGCCGCGGGCACGGCGATGCTGATGACGCCCGGGACGGCGGTCTGCGAACGCGCGGACGTGGAGCGGCTTTTCGACCTCGTCGGAGAAGGCTACGACGTCAGTGACGTTGGGACGAACGGCATCCGGGCTGAGGCCTAACGGCCCCTCCGCAACGGCGACGGGCGCAATATCCTGGCGGGCAGCGATGGAAATCCTCTCAGGAGCCGACATGACGGAGCTGGACGCCAAGTCAGTGGTCGTGGGCATCAACGGCTCGCAAGCCGCGGTGAACGCCGCCCGGTGGGCGGTCGACGAGGCGGTGAGTCGGCAGCTGCCCTTGCGCCTTGTTTATGTCATCGCCGGCCGGGAGGCGACGGGCGTGGTGGTGCCCGTCTCCGAGTGGGAGCTCGAGCGAGCGGAAACGGCTCTGTCCCAGGCGGAGTGGGCCCTGCAGCGGGCGTCGAGGCCGGTCGAGGTGGAGACGGCGATCCTCTCGGGAGACCCGGCGCAGGTGCTGGCGGACCAGTCGCAGGACGCGGCGCTGGTTTGCGTCGGCACCGCCAGGCGGGGTTGGGCCTCCGACGGGCTGCTGGGCCCCACCGCGGCCGGCCTGGTGGCACACGCGCACTGCCCGGTGGCCGTCATCCGCACCAATCCCGACGGATCGCCGACGGAGCTCGGTGTGATCGCCGTGGTGCTCAATGATGACCCCGACAACGACGAGGTCGTGCACCAGGCCATGGAGGAAGGGCGGCGCAGGCACGCCACTGTGCGCCAGATCGACCGCCGCCTGAACAGCTGGGTCCGCCGTTACCCCGATGTCCACGTCCAGACCGTCGCCGCCGGAACCGGCACCAAGCACGGCGAAAAGCCCGGTGGTGCCATCGAATTGGCGGTGGTGGGCAGCGTCGATGCCGACGAGATCGTGGGGCTGGCGACCCCGAACTGCCATCCGATCGTCGGCTACCCCGACTGCTCGGTGCTCGTGGTCCGCCACTAGAAGACCGATGACCGAGTCAGCCAGGACCCAGTCGATCGTCGCCGGTATCGATGGCTCCAAGGCGGCGGTCCGTGCGGCCCTGTGGGGGGTTGACGAGGCAATCAGCCGTGGCGTTCCGCTGCGCCTCCTGCACGCGACCGAGCCCGAAGGCGGCCCCGAACACGCGGAACTGGCGGTTCGGCAGGCGGTGACGGCGATCCGGGCGACGGGCAAGCCGGTGCAGATCGAGACGGAAGTCGTCGCCGGACCCGCGGTCGGGTCGCTGATTCGCGCGTCGGCGTCGGCGGCCATGGTGTGCGTGGGAGCCGTGGGACTGCGCCACTTCCAACCGGGCCGGGCCGGCTCGACCGCCGCGGCCCTGGCCATATCGTCGCGCTGCCCGGTGGGGATCGTCCGCGGCCGGGACGGTCACCGCCCGCAACCCGGGGACAAGGCCGTCGTCGAGATCGACGCGTCCGTGGACCCGCACCTGCTCGATGCCGCCATCGACGAGGCCCTGCTGCGTGGCGCCACCCTCGAGGCGCTCATCTCGCGACGGATCGGCCCGGCGGAGCGCGGTGTGGGGGCCGGCGAGGCCGATCGCCGGGCGCTCGCGGACCTGGATCGCCGGCTGGCCCGGTGGAAGCGGCGCCATCCGCAGCTGCGCGTCGAGTCGGTCGCCGTGCACGTCGGCCTGCTGGAATACCTGGCCGGCCCCCGCGGGCCGGTCGGCTTGGTGATCGTCGGCGCCCACAATCGTGCGCATGTGGCCGAGCTCGTCGGACCGGTCGGCAGCTCGGTGATGCAGGACGCCAACTGTTCGCTGTTGGTGGTAAATCGGCAACACTTGTGAGCCTGGACGATGATGGAGATGTGATATCCACGTCGTATGACCGGCGAAAGGGCTCGTAATGGTTAAGGTTTTCCTGGTCGATGACCATGAAGTCGTCCGGCGCGGCCTCGCCGACCTACTGGCCTCGGACCCTGAGTTGGAAATCGTCGGCGAGGCGGGCTCCGTCTCGGAAGCCAAGGCGCGGATACCGGCGCTGCAACCCGACGTCGCCGTGCTCGACGTGCGGCTTCCGGACGGCAACGGCATCGAGCTGTGCCGTGACCTGGTGTCTGATCATCCCGACCTGCGCTGCCTGATGCTGACGTCGTTCACCTCCGACGAGGCGATGCTCGAGGCCATCCTGGCCGGGGCCAGCGGCTACGTCGTCAAGGACATCAAGGGGATGGAGCTGGCCCACGCCATCAAGGAGGTCGGCGCCGGAAAATCCCTGCTGGACAACCGGGCGGCGGCGGCGCTGATGGCGAAGCTCCGCGGCGCGGCCGAACGCGAAGATCCGCTGTCGGGGCTCACCGAACAGGAGCGAACGCTGCTGGGGCTGCTCAGCGAGGGGCTGACCAACAGGCAGATCGCGGCCCGGATGTTCCTCGCCGAGAAGACGGTGAAGAACTACGTGTCGCGGCTGCTGGCCAAGCTGGGTATGGAGCGTCGTACCCAGGCGGCGGTATTCGCGTCCAAGCTGGACCAACAGTCCGGCCAGTCTCAGCCGCCGGCGGCGCCGCCCGAGTGACGATCGGCCGCAAACGCCCCGCCGACAACTGTTCGCTTGGGTACTTGACAGGTAGCGATTAGGCTGTTCTATGCCATCTGTCAACGTCGGGTCAGAAGTATCGGGAGGTTTGTCGGGTGACGACCCACGATAGCGGCTCGGCGTTCGCCGGACTGGGCCAGCGGGGGCTGGTGAGCAGGATGCACGAGCAACTCGACGAGTTGCTGGCGGCCCGCGATCAAATGGAGCAGCTGCTGCGGGTCATTGTCGAGATCGGCGCGGGACTCGACCTCGACGCCACCCTGCACCGGATCATCTCGGCGGCCAGAACGCTGACGTCCGCCCCCTACGGCGCCCTGGCCGTCCGTGACCCCGAGGGCAACCTGCTCTCCTTCGTCCACGAGGGCATCGACGCCGACACGGCGTCCCGCATCGGGCACCTGCCGGTGGGCAAGGGCCTGCTGAGCCTGTCGCTGCTGGACACGCCGGCATTGCGGATGGACGACCTGACCACCCACCCGGCCGCCGTCGGCTTCCCCGAACACCACCCCCCGATGCGCGCCTTCCTCGCGGTGCCGATCACCATCCGCGACAACGTGTTCGGCAACCTCTATCTCACCCACGTCGAACCCGGCCGGGTGTTCTCCGACTCCGACGAGGTGGCCGGCCGGGCCCTGGCGTTCGCCGCCGCGATCGCGATCGACAACGCGCAGGTGTTCGAACGGGAGCGCACGACCGCCAAGTGGATGGAGGCCAGCCGCGAAATCACCACCGCGCTGCTGTCGAACGCCGAGCCGCACCGCCGCCCCCTGCAGTTGATCGCCGAACGCGCCCGGGCCCTGACCGATGCCGAACAGGCGATCGTCCTGGTGCCCGCCGATCCCGACTTGCCCGAGGACGAGGTCGACACGCTGGTGGTTTCGGCGGGGGTGGGGCTGCACGCCGCCGAGGTGGTCGGCCAGCGGGTCCCGGTGGACGGTTCCACCAGCGGCGCCGTCTTCCGTTCCGGTGAACCGCTGATCACCGAGAGCTTGCGGTACCCGATTCAGGCCTTCACCGACGTCGGGCAGCGCCCGGCGATCCTCATGCCGCTGCGCGCCCACGACGAGGTCGTCGGCGTGATCGCCATCGCCCGCGGCAGCCACGAGCCACCCTTCGACGAGAGCTACCTGGACCTGGTCAGCGATTTCGCCACCCACGCCGCGATTGCCCTGGTGCTCGCATCGGCTCGTGACGACGCGCGCCAGGTGACTATCCTGGCCGAGCGCGAACGCATCGCGCACGACCTGCATGACCACGTGATCCAGCGGCTTTTCGCCGCCGGCATGGATTTGCAGGGAACGCTGGCCCGGGCGCGCAACCCGGAGGTGTCCGACCGGCTCAACCGCACGCTCGACGACCTCCAAACCATCATCGAGGAGATCCGCACGACGATCTTCCAGCTGAAATCCCCGCCGGGGAAGAACGACTTCCGGCACCGCATCCAGCAGGTGGTCGCCGACCTGACCGAGAACCGCGACATCGTGACCACCCTGCGCATGCACGGACCGATGACCGCCGTCGGCGGCGAGCTGGCCGACCACGCCGAGGCGGTGACCACGGAGGCCGTCAGCAACGCCCTGCGCCACTCCGGTGCGTCGCGGCTGACCGTCGAGATCAGCGTCGCCGACATGTTCGTCCTCGACATCATCGACAACGGCTCCGGCATACCCGCCGGCAACACGCGCCACAGCGGTCTGGCCAACATGAAGCGCCGCGCCGAACAACTGGGCGGTGCGTGCGAGATCACCCAGCCGCCGGAGGGCGGTACCCGGGTCCACTGGGTGGCGCCCATCATCGACCGGTAGCGATCGTTTCGCGCCGGGACCAATGGGAGGGGCCGGGGGGTCTAACGACCCTGCCCAACCGCGTCGCCTGACGATTAACCTCGGGCGGGTGACTGATCGGCCGGTGGTGGACGTCGCGGTTACGGCCCGGCTGCTCGACGGGCGGCTGGTGACGTTGCGGCCCCTCGCGGCCACCGACGCCGACGCCGTCCTGGCGCTGCACGAACACCTCTCCGACCACGACCGCTACTTCCGCTTCTTCACGCTGCAGCTGTCGCCGCTGCACGACCTGGTCGCCATGCTCACCGAGCCCGCGGACGGGTTGTACGCCCTGGGGGCCTTCGACGCCGGGCGGCTGATCGGCGTGGCCCACTGCGTCGTCCTCGAGGACCCGAAGGTCGCCGAGGTCGCGATCGTGGTGGCGCACGAGGACCATTCGATGGGCGTGGGCACCGCCCTGCTCAAGCATCTGGCTCCCATCGCCCGAGCTCACGGGATCGCGCGGTTCGTCGCGGACGTCCTCGGCGAGAATCACCTCATGCTCACGGTTTTCTTCGATCTCGGCTGGCCCTGCCGGCCGATTGATTACGGATCGATTCGTCACCTCGAGATCGAGCTACCGGAATTCGACGAGGCGCCGGCATAAAGGAGCAGAAGATGGCGGAAAGCGGGAAGAAGCACGGGGTGCTGGTGTGTGTCGACGGGTCGGCGGCGTCCGACGCCGCCGTCGCCTGGGGGACCCGCGAGGCGGTCATGCGTGGCATGCCCATCACGCTGATGCACGCCGTCCCGCCGGTCGTGGTCGGGTGGCCGGTGGGCCAACTGTACGCGGACATGCCCGAGTGGCAGCAGGACAGCGCCCAGCACGTCATCGACCAGGCCCGCGCGGCGCTCGCCGCCAGCCTGGGGGGCGCCGAACCGCCCGAGATACGCACCCGGACCGTGTATTCGGCGATCGTCCCGGCACTGATCGAGGCCTCCGGGGACGCCTGGATGCTCGTCGCCGGAAGCCAGGGGCTCGGTGCCCTCGGGCGCCTGCTGCTCGGCTCGGTGACGACGGGGCTCGTCCACTACGCGCACTGTCCGGTGGCGGTCATCCACTCCGGCGAGGGCGGGGAACCCGACTCCGGCGCGCCCGTGCTGCTGGGCGTCGACGGATCACCGGCCTCGGAAGCCGCGACCGCGATCGCCTTCGACGAAGCGTCGCACCGGAAAGTGGGGCTGGTGGCGCTGCACGTGTGGAGCGATGTGGGGGTGTTTCCCATCCTGGGAATGGACTGGCATGACCGCGAGAAGGAGGGGCAGGAGATCCTCGCCGAGCGCCTGGCCGGTTGGCAGGAACGCTATCCCGACGTGCATGTCGAGCGGAAATTGTTCTGCGACAAGCCGTCCGAGTGGCTGCTGAAGGAATCCGAACACGCTCAACTGGTGGTGGTCGGCAGCCGCGGCCGGGGCGGATTCCCCGGGATGTTGCTCGGCTCGGTGAGTTCCGCGGTGGCGCAGTCGGCCCGCGTCCCCGTGCTGGTCGTCCGTTGACGAAGAGAATCGCTGGAGTTGCAGGAGGCTGGTCATGATCGAACTGCTCGAAGGCATGCCGGAGAAGGTGATCGGCATTCGCGTGTCGGGCCGGCTGCGCGGTGACGAGCTGCGCGGCGTCAAGCCCGAAATCGACCGGGTGCTACAGGCCGGCGAGGTGAGGATCGTCGAGGTGATCGAATCCGATTACGAGGGATTCGGGCCCGGTGGATTCCTCGAGGATCTCAAGCTCGGCTTCGGCACCGTCCTGCCGCACCATTCGGCGTTCAAGCGGATCGCGGTGGTCTCCGACAAGGAGTGGGTCGCGCCCGTCCTGCACGCTCTGGCGTGGATGGTGCCGGGCGAGATCGCCGTCTTCGGGCTCGGTGAGCTCGACCGCGCCAAGGCCTGGGCGGCCGGATAGCCCACCCGCTCACTCGCGTACGACGAGCACCGAACACCCGGGGTGGCCGTTCGGGTGCGTGGTGATCGGGCCGACCATGCGGGCGACCTTGTCGGCGTCCTCGCTGCCCACCACCGCCAGCTGGACGGGTTCGGAGGTGTGCGTGAGGAATTCGGCGGCCCCGCGCCGCGCCGCGGCGGGTTGGACGTGTACCTCGGGGTGTTGCGACACCCAGGGGCGGAGCCGGTGGTCGAGCTGGTGGTAGGGGATCTCGCCCAGGCCCCAGCGCCAGACTCCCATCGCCAGGATGGGGGCTTCCCGTAGGCGCGCCTCGCGGAAGCCGTGCTCGAGCACCGCGTCGTTGGCGGCCGACTCCTCGACGGCCACGGCGACATACCCGCCGTCCGGCAGGGTGACGTCGGGGCTGCTGCGAATGACGGCCACCGGGCAGAGCGCCTTCTGCGCCACCGTGGCCGCGGTCGAGCCGAGGACCTTGCGGGCCACCCAGCCGGTCCCCACCGATCCCACGCAAACCATTGCGGCGCAGCGGGATTCGTCGATCAAAGCACTTTCCGAGGAGCCCCGCACGACGTCGCACTCGATCTTGACCGGCTGACCCATGGCCTGAAGCGCCGCGTCGGCGGCGCGCAACGACGTCTGGGCGTACTGGAGGTCCAGGCTGTCGTCGCCGGCCGCGCCCGCGCGACGCTCGGGGATGGCGTGGATCAGCCGCAGTGGGATGTTGCGGCTGACGGCCTCGGCGACGGCCCATCTGGCCGCGTTGATCGCGGCGTCCGAGCCGTCGATACCCACCACGATCCGCTGCAACGACTGCGGATTGCTCATCGAGTCCTCCTGTGTGACTGGCTGCCGGGGCGTTAAGGCCCGTCACTGCCCACGTTATGGGCAGGGGGCGTGGTCCAGCAGGGCCCTTCGACCCCCCTTGCCGGGAATTTGTCACCAGGCGTCAGGCGACTCCGACGGTGTGCCCGGGCGCCAGGTGTTGCACCCGGCCTCGGCATTCCACCGCGATCGTCGCGGTGTTGCCCGCTTCGGAGGTGAGATCGGCCTCCCGCCCGCTGACCCGCAGGTGCAGTCGCTGGCCGCGATAGACGAAGGGGAACCCGATGGGGTCCAGCGCCTTCGGCCACTGTGGGCTCAGGATCAGCCGGTCGTCGCGGGTTTCCAGCCCGGTGAAGCAGCGTTGCAGCAGGTCGATGCTGCCGGCCATCGCGGCCAGGTGTATCCCCTCCGACGTGGTGCCGCCCTGGATGTCGACGATGTCGGAGGCGAGCACCTGCACGAAGTACTTCATGGCGTGGTGCCGGTTGGCGCGGGTGAGCACCCACGAATGGACGAGCGCGCTGAGCGTCGATCCGTCCGAGGTGCGGGCGAGGTAGTAGTCCACGGTCTCCGGGATGCGCTCGGGCGCAAAGCGGTAACCGAGCCGGCCGAACAGGGCCAACAACTCGTCCGACGACAGCAGGTAGAACAGCATCAGCACGTCGGCCTGCTTGGACGCTTTGTAGTTGTTCACGCTGTCGTTCTCGGCCTCCAGGATCCGGTCGAGCCGCTGGATGTTGCCGTAGCGCTGCCGGTATCGCTCCCAATCCAGCTCGGCCAGTTGGGAATAGCCTTCGAACTGGCTGATCACGTTGTCATGGAAGGGGACGAACATGCGCCGGGTCACGTGCTCCCACCGGCTCAGCTCGTCGCTGGTGAGGTCGATCTTGCCGACCAGGTCGAGGCGGTCCCGCAGCGGAAGCAGGTCCAGGGCATCCATCGCCCGCAGGATCGTCCAGACCGCCATGACATTGGTGTACGCGTTGTTGTCGATCCCGTCGTATTCCTTGCCCGGGTAGCCCGAGTGGAACTCGTCGGGGCCGATGATGCCGTTGATCGTGTACCGGCCGCGAGCTTCGTCGAAGCCGGCGAGCCCCACCCAGAACCGCGCGATCTCGACCAGCATCTCCGCGCCGTAGTCGACGAGGAGCTGCCGGTCCCCGGTCACCTGGTAGTGCTGCCAGGTGTTGTAGGCGATGGCCAGGCCCACGTGGTGGGCACGCGCGCTGGCATCCGGATTCCACCGGCCGGACTGCGGATTGAGGTGCAGTTCCTGGCTCACCTCGCGCCCGTCGCTGCCCGATTGCCACGGATACATCGCGCCCAGGTAGCCGGCTCGCCGCGCCACCCGGCGGGCCTCGGGCAGCCGACGGTAGCGGTAGAGCAGCAGTGAGCGCGCGACATTGGGCATGCGCACGCTCAGTACCGGGGAGACGAAAAGCGAGTCCCAGAAGACGTGTCCGCGGTAGGCCTCGCCGTGCAGCCCGCGCGCGGGGACCCCGGCGTCGAGTTCGGCGGTGTGCGGCGAGAGCGTCTGCAGCAGGTGCACCAGGTGCAGCCGCAGGATGCGCAGCGCGTCGAGGCCGTCGGTCAGGCCGATGCTGCACTGCTCCCACAGCAGGTCCCAGGCCCGGGCGTGCTGGCAATGCAGCTCGGCGTACCGGCCCGCGGCGTCGAGGTGCAGCTGGGCGGTGCTGGCCGGTTCGGCGATCGCGCTGTCCCGGCCTGTGAAGATCGTCGCGATCTTTTCGCAGGTGACCGATTGCCCCGCGGCCAGCTCCACCGCGATGTCATGACCGCCGCGGCCGCCTTCCCGCACGCTCTGGTACTGCGCGACGGCCCGGGCATCGCCGCACCACACGGTGCTGCGCGCGGCCACCGCGATGGCGATGCGCGACTGCGTGGTTTCGGTGCGCAGCACCACCGCGCCGTCCGCGGATTCGTCGATCACCGGCAACGAGAGGTGGGTGCTCGACAGCGAGCGATAGCGCTCCACCATGGTGTTGCGCACGCTGCCGTCCAGCAGCGACCGGAATTCCAGGGTGCCCGACCAGTTCTCCGCAACGATCGTGGTCCGCATGGCGACCAGGTGCGGCTGGTCCATCGATGCGAACCGTTCTTGGGTCATCCTCGTGATCTGCCCCGCCCCGTCGGAGAATCGCAGCGTGCGGGTCAGCGTCGCATGCCGCAGGTCGAATGTCTGGCGGTAGAACAACAGGTGGACGTCGTCGATGTGAAACCACGGACCGCCGTTGATCCGGAATGTCAGCGACAACCAGTTGGGCAGGTTGACCAGGCTCTCGTTCTCGACGATTCGGCCGGCGATCCGGTCGGACAGCGTGTTGTAGACGCCCGCGGCGTAGGTGCCCGGGTAGTGCGCCTGCGCTGCCGTGGCCTCCGGAGCGCAGCCCCGGGTGGCGACGTAGCCGTTGCCGACGGTGCACAGCGTTTCGCGCAGCCGCTCGTATGCGGGGTTATAGCCCTCGTAGACCAGTTCCCACGGATCGTGGGGCGCGGCCGCCGCGTCGCGCAGGTCGTCGGCCAGCCGCCGGACGAAGTCGGACACCGCGGGCGGGTCGGCGAGGCTGAACAACGCGGCGGAGGTGCGGTCCCCGTCCTCGTTGTGCCGCAATGCAATTCCCACCCCGTCGAACTGCACCGCGTCGAAAGCGTCTTCGTCGGTGATGTCGTCGCCGATGTAGATCGGCAACATGGTGCCCGAGCCGGCACCCTCGATCTGTTCGAGGATCCAGCGCAGCGTTCTGCCCTTGTCCCAGTCGAGGCTGGGGCGAAGCTCGATGACCTTGCGGCCCATCGTGATCCGCAGGCCGTGCGACCGCCCGAGTTTGCGCGCCGTCGCGATCACGCGGTCGACTTCGGTCGGGTCGACGTTGCGATAGTGGAGCGCGACCGCGAACCGCTTGCGCTCCAAGTGGATTCCGGAGACGTCGGTGAGCAGCTCCGCAAGCCGGTCGGCCACCCGCGTCAGGGCGTCCACCGCATCGGCGCCGGCGTTCTCCTGGTGGGTCCCATCGGGTGCGACGAGTTCGAAGCCGTGACCGGCCGCGTACCAGATCCCGTCGACCTGCACGCGTTCGCGCAGATCGCCCAGGTCGCGGCCGCTGATCACCGCGACGGGGCATTGCGCTGCCAGCGCGCGCAGCGCTTCGCGGGCGCCCTCGACGAGGGTGGCGGATTCGGGCCGGGCGGCGATCTCGGACAGTGTGCCGTCGAAGTGCAGGAACACCGCCGGCCGCCGGCTCGCCACCAGCTCTTTGAGCTGGCTGTAGACCCCCATCGCGTCGGCGATGCTCGACAACGGGGCGCCCCCGCGCCGCACCGAGATCTCCGCAAGGTCGGCGGCGACGGCGTCCGCCCCGCGGGACAGCAACCCGTCGCCCCCGCCGTTGCGCTCGAGGCCGATGACGAGGCCGAAGCCGGCGTCCCGGCCGGCCGCCACCCCCGCCTCGTCGCAGTCGATGAGGACGCAGCGCACCGGGCGCACGCCCAGTCGTGTCGACGTCATGATCAGCGCCGCGTCGACCTGCTCGGCCGTGTCGGCCGCGCCGACGGCGACGCCGACGAGTTCCTCGATTCCCGCGGCGCGCAACAGGGCGGCGCAGTCTCGGCTGGACGAATAGACGGCGGTGGCCACGCCGGCGTCGCGCGACCGCTGCAGGAATGCAGCGGTGGAATCGCGGGCCTCGACCACGCCCGGTGCCGCCTGGGCGATCACGCAGTCGAGCCCGAGGATCACCGCGTCGTGGTAGCGCTTGTCGACGGTGACTGGCGATTCGGACACGCCTGTGACGATGCCACAGCGCGGGCGCCGATCAAGGGCCGTCGGCGCAGGCGAGGCCTCATGGCCATGCGGTTGGTGACTAAAGCCTCATGATCGACGGTGGTTCGCGCCATAGCGTTTTGGGCGAGGAGAGGGAGAACATCATGTCTGCACTTGCAAACCGCCACGGCATCGTCGTCGGGATCGACGGATCGCCGGCCTCCAACGCCGCCGTCTGCTGGGCGGCCCGGGACGCGGCCCTGCGGCACGTCCCGCTGACCGTGGTCCACATGGTCAACGCCACCGTGCCGATGTATCCCGCCCTGCCTTTGTCGACCGGTGTGGCGGTGTGGCAGGAGGAGCAGGGCCGCGAGGTGCTCGAGCAGGCCGTCAAGATCGCCGAGGAGGCCGTCACCACCGACCGCAAGGTCGACGTCCGCAGCGAGCTCAGGTGTGCACCCCCGGTGCCCACCCTGGTCGAGATGTCCAAAGAGGCCGAGATGGTGGTCGTGGGCAGCAACGGGCGCGGGGCGCTGGGCAGGCTGTTGCTGGGTTCGGTGAGCAGCGCCGTGGTGCGCGGCGCGCGCTGCCCGGTCGCAGTGATCCGCGACGAGGATCCGCTCATGGAGCATCCCCAGCAGGCCCCGGTGCTGGTGGGCATCGACGGCTCACCCGCCTCGGAGGCCGCGGTGGGCGTGGCGTTCGACGAAGCGTCGCGTCGCGGTGTGCAGCTGACCGCCGTGCACGCCTGGAGCGACGTGGACGTCTTCGAACTGCCCGGGGTGGATTGGTCGGCGGTGAGGTCGGAGGCCGAGCGGAGCCTGGCCGAGCAATTGGCCGGCTGGCAGGAACGCTATCCCGACGTCACCGTGCAACGCATCGTCGTCGCCGACCGGCCGGCCCGCCAGCTCATCGAACAATCGGAGTCCGCGCAACTCGTGGTCGTGGGCAGCCACGGCCGCGGCGGGCTGTCCGGCATGCTGCTTGGGTCGGTGAGCAACGCCGTCGTGCACTCGGTGCGCATGCCCGTCATCGTGGCGCGACCCTCGTAGAGCCGCCGCGCCGCCGTGCCGTATCTCGAGCTGCACGAAACCCACACGGGCGTCGTGATTCTCGCCGGCGACCGCGCATACAAAGCCAAGAAGCCGGTGCTGACCGACTTTCTCGACTTCCGCGCGCCGCAGCAGCGCGAGCACGCCTGCCGCCGGGAGGTCGAACTCAACAGCCGGCTCTCGCCCGAAAGCTACCTCGGCGTCGCCCACCTCACCGACCCGCTCGGCGGGCCGGCCGAGCCGGTCGTGGTCATGCGGCGCTACCGCGACGAGGACCGCCTCGCGCACCTGGTGGCCCACGACACTTCAGAGTCCGTGCACCGCGTGCTGGACGCGATCGCGGCCGTGTTGGCCCGGTTCCACGACCGCGCCGAGCGCGGCGAGCGGATCGACGCCCAGGGCCGGGCGGCCGCGATCGAGGGGCGCTGGCAGGAGAACCTGTCCGAATTGGAACGGTATGCAAAGCAACCGATCCCGGGCGTAGCCGAAAGTGAGGTAGCCCATCTGCAGCGCCTGGTGGCCCAGTTCGTCGCCGGGCGCGCGTCGCTGTTCGCGCGGCGCATCCGCGAGGGGTGCATCGTCGACGGGCACGGTGACCTGCTCGCCGACGACATCTTCTGGGTCGGGGGCACCCCGGCGCTGCTGGACTGCCTGGAGTTCGACGACCGGCTGCGCCACGTCGACTGCATCGACGACGCCGCCTTCCTCGCGATGGACCTGGAGTTTCTGGGCCACAAGGACTTCGGTGACTACTTCCTGCAGCGCTACGCCGAGCACGCGGGTCGGGCGGCGCCACCGGCGCTGTCCGACTTCTACATCGCCTACCGGGCCGCGGTGCGGGCGAAGGTGGACTGCGTCCGCGTTTCGCAGGGCAGCCCGGGGGCGTCCGACGACGCCGCCCGCCACCTGGCCATCGCCACGCGGCACCTGCAGAGCGGCACCGTTCGCCTTGTGCTTGTCGGCGGCAACCCGGGCACCGGGAAGTCCACCGTGGCCCGCGGTCTGGCCGAATCGTTTGGTGCACGGCTTATTTCCACCGACGACGTACGCCGGGAGCTTCGGGACTCGGGCGCCATCGCCGGTGAGCCCGGCGTGCTGAACGCCGGGCTCTACAGCCCTGACCAGGTCGCGGTGGTCTACGAGACCGCCCTGAGCCGCGCGCGGCAATTGCTGGGCGAGGGGCACTCGGTGATCCTCGACGGCACCTGGCGCGATCCGCGGACGCGCGAGGCGGCTCACCGGCTGGCCACCGAGACCCACTCGGCGCTGGTCGAATTCGTGTGCTCGGCGACGGCCGACGTGGCGGCCGACCGGATCAAGACCAGGCCCGCGGGCAATTCGGAGGTGACCCCGGAGATCGCCGCCGCCCTGGCTGCCGGGCACGCCGACTGGGACGGCGCGCACCGGATCGACACCTCGCGGCGCCCGGACGTGGTCGTTCGCGAGGCGCACGAGCTCTGGGTACGCGCGACGTGACGGCCCTCAGGAGGTTCCAACGTCCCGGCCGTCGGGGACCAACGGCCCTGCCCGCACCCGCCGCACGGGCATACAGTTTGCCTCACCGAAGTCGACGAAATGGTGGAGATGGACGCGAAAGTGCCGACCGAGCAGGTCATCCGGGACGCGGTGACGCTCGCGTGCCGTGCGCCTTCGCTGCACAACAGCCAGCCCTGGCGGTGGGTGGCCGACGGCACGAGGCTGCATCTGTGGGCTGACCCGCGCCACGCGATGCACGCCACCGACCACACCGGCCGGGAGCTGATCCTGAGCTGCGGCGCCGTCCTCGACCACCTGCGGGTCGCCATGGCCGCCGCGGGCTGGGAAAGCGTCACCGAACGTTTTCCCACCGAGGGCAGACCGGATCACCTCGCGAGTGTGGGCTTTCTGCCCGTCGAGAACGTGACGGCGCAGTGCCGGCTGCGGGCCGACGCGATCCTTCGCCGCCGCACCGACCGGCTGCCCCTGGGCGCACCGACCGCGTGGCCCACGCTGTATTCGGCCCTGAGCCGCGCGGTGACTCCGTACGACGTGTCGCTGGACGTGGTCGACGACGACGAGCGGCCGAGGCTGGCCGAGGCGTCGCGGCTCACCGAGCAGTTGCGCCGAAGCGATACGTCCTACCTCACCGAATTGCGTTGGTGGACATCACCCTTCGAGGCGAACGCCGACCATGTGCCCGAAAGCGCCCTGCTGTCCAGCTCCGAGGCCGCGCGCGTCGACATCGCCCGCGCGTTCCCGCCGGCGGGCGGGGGCAGCCGTCGCGCCGCGATCGAGGTGGACCACTCCAAGATCGTAGTCCTGTCCACCCCTCACGACGATGCGCCGGCCGAAGTGCTGCGCTGCGGTGAGGCGCTGTCGGCGGTGCTGCTCGAATGCACGTTGGCAGGCATGGCCACCTGCACGCTGACCCACATGACGGAGATGTCGCAGAGCCGCGACATCATCAGGCAGATCACCGGCGGCTCCGGCCAGCCGCAGCTGCTGATCCGGGTCGGCCGGTCACCGGCCAAGGACCCACACGCGAAACCCACCGCCCGGCGTCCGGTGACCGAAGTCCTCGAGATGCGTGGGTGACCGACATGCCAAGGACGATGCCAAGGAGGTGCCATCGATGACCAGGCACTGGCTGGTGATGGAAACAACCGGGACGGGCGGTGCGGCGCCCTTCGTCGCGCGGGTCGCGGCCGCGGGCCGGCATCTGCCCGGAACCCACCTGACGACCGACGAGCTGATGGCGTCCACCCGCCACCGCACCCACATCGACCTGGAACGGCTGACCGGGATCCGCGAACGCCGGGTGTCGGTGGGCGACGAGGATTCCTACACCCTGGCCAGCTCGGCGGCGCTGAATTGCCTGGCCACCGCGCAGCAGGATCCGGCGGCGCTGGACGTGGTGATCAGCTGCAGCATCACCAAGTTCCGCGACGGGCTGACCCAGTGGCTCGAGCCGACCATGAGCAGCGCCGTGGCGCGCGGGATCGGGGCGGTGAACGCGATGACGTTCGACGTGTCCAACGCGTGCGCCGGAATGCTTACGGGCGTGACGATTTTGAACAACTGGATCCGCCAGGGCGTCGTCGAGCGCGGGCTGGTCGTCAGCGGCGAGTACATCTCGCAGCTCGGTAACAACGCCGCCCGGCACATCCGCAACATCATGAGCAAGGAGCTGGCCTCCCTGACGCTGGGCGATGCCGGCGCGGCGCTGCTGCTGGAGCGGGCGCCGGCCGGTTCGGCCGGCATCGCCCTGGCCGGCTTCACCACCGTCGCCGACTACAGCCGGCTCTGTCTGGCGTATCCGCAGGGGGGCGACCCGGGCGCGCGGATGTTCACCAACTCCCGCGCCATCCAGAAGGCCGCGATCGCCAACACTCCGCTGCTGTTGAGCGAAGTGCTTGACACCGTTGGCCTTTCGATCCACGACATCGACCACGTGATCACCCACCAGACGTCCGCGCGCGCCATCCGCAAGGGAATGGCCCGGATGTCGGAGGTGTTCGGCGACAGCCCTCGCCACGACGCGGTGATCACCGTCGACCGCTACGGCAACACCGCCTCCACGACCCACACGGTGGCGCTCGTCGAGGAACTCGAGGCCGGGCGGATCAGGCCCGGGGAGCGAATTGCGTTGCTGGCCTTGGCCTCCGGGCTGGAGATCGGTGTGGTCTTGTTGACCCTGGACGAGGATGTGGTGAGCCGCTATGGGCACGGTGATTGATAGGATCGACGTCTCGCATTCGCGGCTGCGCGGGCGCCACAGCGCGTTGCACCTGGCCGTCGTCGCCGCCAAGGACTGCCTGAAGCGGGCCGGATGCGATGCCTCGGACCTCGACCTGGTCGTCAACGCCGGCATCTACCGCGACCGCAACCTCGGTGAGCCGGCGCTCGCCGCGCTGATCCAGGACGACATCGGCGCCAATCCGGAGGACCCGCACGCCGGCGCCCACGGGACCTTCTCCTTCGACATCGCCAACGGCACGTGCGGGCTGCTGACGGCGCTGCAGATCGTCGACGGGTTCATGCGCAGCCGCGCGATCCGGCGCGCGCTGGTGGTCGCCAGCGACGCCGACCCCGGACACGGGATGAGCGAGCACTTCCCGTTCTCGGCGGCCGGCGCGGCGATGCTGTGCGGCTGGTCCGACGACGACTACGGCCTCAGCCGGGTCTCCTGGGTGAACGACCCGAGTGAAACCGGCGACGAAACATTCAGCGCCACAGTGGGTTTCGCTGATTCCCGCAACGTCCTGCG
This sequence comes from Mycobacterium europaeum, assembly GCF_034555895.2. Lineage (NCBI taxonomy): Bacteria > Bacillati > Actinomycetota > Actinomycetes > Mycobacteriales > Mycobacteriaceae > Mycobacterium > Mycobacterium europaeum. The sequence goes on along the minus strand of NZ_CP157315.1, from coordinate 3,452,081 downwards.
CTTCTGTCAGTCGGCGGCGAGGGACGAGCGGTTCGCCGCGGCGGCCGGGCGGGCGGTGGCGGCGTGCCTACAGGAGCAGTCGGTGCGGCTGTCCGACGTCGACGCGATCGTCGCCGCCCCCGCCCGGCCCGGATACCGCACCGCGCTGGGCGCCCGGCTGGGCGTGCCGGCCGAGGCGATCAGCGTCGCCGACGACGAACGCATGCACACAGCCGCCCTGGCCGCCGCGTTCGGTCAGCGGGCCGAGCGGTTGCCGGCGGGCGCGCGGGTCCTGTTCGTCGCGGCCGGGGCCGACGTCGTCGCCGGCGCCGCCCTCTATCGCCAGCCACCGCGCGGCTGAGATCGCGCCCGCGAGCGGTAGTCGCGGCGCACTTGTCGTACCCGGCCGCGAGAATGGTGTTATGTCTTCGACCGCATCTGTTGGCGCCGTGGTGGTAAGTCCCGGCGAGCGTCTTGAGGTGTTGTTCGAGGAGTTGGCGGAGTTGGCCGGTCAGCGCAACGCGATCGATGGGCGCATCGTGGAGATCGTGGCCGAGATCGATCGCGACCAGCTGGGCGGGGTCACCGGGGCGCGCTCGGTGCCGGCGTTGGTGGCCTGGAAGCTGGGCTGCTCGCCGGCCAACGCGCACACGATCGCCACCGTCGCGGGCCGGCTGGAGGAGTTCCCGCGCTGCGTGGAGGGCTTGCGGGATGGGCGGCTGTCGCTGGATCAGGTCGGCGTCATCGCCGCGCGCGGCGGGCGGGGATCCGATGAGCACTATGCGCAGCTGGCGCAGGTGGCCACGGTCAACCAGCTGCGCACCGCGGTCAGGCTGGAACCGCGACCCTGCCCCGATCCTCGGCCCGAGCCTGAGTGCTCGATCACCACGACCCGTACCGAGGCGGGCAGCTGCTACCGGATCGCACTTCCCCGCCAGGACGCCGCCAAGTTCGACGCGGCGCTGGCCTCGCATCGTGAGGCGTTGATCGCCGAGTGGAAGCGCGATCACGGCGCGGGCCGTGGCGATTCAGATCGGCGGCCCCCGTTGCCTGGCACCGCCGAGGCGTTTCTGCGTTTGGTCGAGGCGGGGTGGGACGCCGAGGCGACACGGCGGCCGCACGGGCAGCACACCACGGTGGTGGTGCACCTCGACGTTGAGCAGCGCGCGGCCGCGCTGCATCTGGGTCCGCTGCTGTCCGACGCCGAACGCCGCTACCTGACCTGTGATGCCACCTGTGAGGTCTGGTTCGAACGGCACGGCGAGCCCATCGGCGCGGGCCGTACCACCCGCACCGTCAACCGGCGGCTTCGCCGCGCGCTGGAGTATCGCCACCCCATGTGCGCGGTTCCCGGCTGTGGCGCGACCCGCGGTCTGCACGCCCACCACATCCGGCACTGGGAAGACGGCGGCCCCACCGAGCTGGCCAATCTGGTGCTGCTCTGCCCGTATCACCACCGGCTGCACCACCGCGGCGTCATCACCATCACCGGGAGCCCAGAGGCTCTCGTCATCACCGACAGCGCCGGCCGCGCACTGAGCCCGGGATCGCTGGCGCACCCACCCACTGGGCCCCCACCGGCTGTCGCGCCGTGCCCGGGGCCCACCGGCGAGCGCGCCGACTGGTGGTGGTACGAACCCTTCCAGCCCCAACCACCACCGACGACCAATTAGCCCGGTTACCGGGGGGCCCGGGATCGAAGCCCAACGACATTGGGCCATCGCAAGATTCGTTCAGCGCTGGCTGGCTGGCTGGCTACCTGTCGAGTCGCGGACACCGGTGCCGACAACCCTTGCGCCCGCGCACTCGAATCGAACATTAACTCACAAATGACCCAGCCGGGCCGCGGTGGCAATCGGTCGATTCAGCGGGCAGCTGCCACCTGCTGCTCGAGGTCCAGGATCTGCCGCGTGGTCTTGACCACCACGTCGGGGTTGAGGCTGATCGAGTCGATGCCACAGCGAACCAGGAACTCGGCCATGTCGGGGTAGTCCGACGGCGCCTGACCGCACAACCCGGAGTGAATCCCGTTGCGGCGGCAGCCCTCCACGGCCAGGCGGATCATCTCCTTGACGCCCTCGTCGCGTTCGTCGTAGTCGAAGGCCACGATCTCGCTGTCCCGGTCGACGCCGAGGGTCAACTGGGTGAGGTCGTTGGACCCGATGGAGAAGCCGTCGAAGCGCTTGGCGAACTCGTCGATGAGGATGACGTTGTTGGGGATCTCGCACATCGCGTACACCTTGAGCCCGTTCTCACCGCGATGCAGACCGTGTTTGGCCATCTCCGCCAGGACCAGGTCGGCCTCGGCCACCCGCCGCACGAACGGCAACATCAGCACGACGTTGGTCAGGCCCATCTGTTCGCGCACCCGCTTCATGGCACGGCACTCCAGCGCGAATCCCTCGGCGTAGGCCGGGTGCGCATAGCGCGAGGCGCCGCGGAATCCGATCATCGGGTTGCTCTCGACGGGCTCGAAGGCGGTCCCGCCGATCAGGCTGGCGTATTCGTTCGTCTTGAAGTCCGACATCCGCACCACCACGGGCTTGGGCCAGAAGGCGGCCGCGATGGTGCCGATCCCCTCGGAGAGCCGCTGCACGAAGAACTCGCCCCCGTCGGCATGGCCCTGGGTGAGTCGGGCGATCGTCCGGCGGGCCTCGGGGTCGTGGACCTTGTCGGGATGCAGCAGGGCCAGCGGGTGAACCTTGATGTATTCGCTGACGATGAACTCCATCCGGGCAAGCCCGACACCGTCACTGGGCAGGAACGACGTCTTGAAGGCGAGGTCGGGGTTGCCGAGGTTGATCATGATCTCGGTGCGGGGCCGCGCCAGGTCGGCCACTTCCGTGCGGTCCACGTGGAAGCCGACCTCGCCGCGGTAGACACGCCCCGTGTCGCCCTCCACGCAGGACACCGTGACGACCTCGCCGTCCGGCACGCTCGCGGTGGCGTCGCCCGCCCCCACCACGGCCGGGATGCCGAGTTCGCGCGCGATGATCGCCGCGTGGCAGGTGCGCCCGCCCCGGTTGGTGACGACGGCGGCCGCCGTCTTCATGACCGGTTCCCAGTCCGGCGTGGTGATGTCGGCGATCAGAACCTGGCCGGGTTGGAACTCCGACAGTTGATCGAGGTGCTCTATCCGTTTCGCCACGCCGGTGGCCACCTTCTCGCCGACCGACCGGCCCTCGGCGAGTACCTCGCCTCTGCCTTCCAGGACGTAACTCTCCACCGTCGTCAGGCTGCGCTGGGAGGCCGCCGTCTCGGGGCGGGCCTGGACGATGTAGAGCTTCCCGTCGAGACCGTCTTTGGCCCACTCGATGTCCATCGGCCGCCCGTAATGCCGTTCGATGGCGCAGGCGTAGCCGGCCAATTCGAGGACGTCCTCATCGGTGATGCAGAAGTGGGCGCGGTCGGCCTTGGGCGTGGGAATGTTGCGGGTGGTGTGCTTCGTTCCGCCCTCGACGAAGACCATCTTCACGGCCTTGTCGCCGACCAGGCGGCGCAGCACGGCGCGGTGGCCGGCCAGGTATGTCGGCTTGTGGACGTAGAACTCGTCGGGGTCGACGGCGCCCTGCACCACGTTCTCGCCGAGCCCGTAGGCGCCGGTGATGAACACGACGTCGTTGAAGCCCGACTCGGTGTCGATGGTGAACATGACGCCCGACGAGGCGAGGTCGGAGCGCACCATTTTCATCACGCCGATCGACAGCGCGACCTTGAAGTGGTCGAAGCCCTGGTCGATGCGATAGTGGATGGCCCGATCGGTGAACAGGCTGGCAAAACAGCGGCGGCACGCGTCGAGCAGGCTCTCGGCCCCCGTGACGTTGAGAAAGGTCTCCTGCTGGCCGGCGAAGCTCGCCGTCGGGAGGTCCTCCGCGGTGGCCGAGCTGCGAACCGCCAGGCTGACATCCTCGCCGTACTCGTCTTGCAGCATCCGGTAGGCGGCCACGATCTCGGCGGCCAGGTCGTCGGGAAGGCCTGCGCCGTAGACGATCTCGCGGGCACGTTTGCCTTTGCGCGCCAGCGCGGCCACGTCGCCCGGGTCCAGATCGTCGAGCTCGGCGTGTAGCGCGTCCCATGCCCCGGCGCTGTCCAGGACGTGCTTGTAGGCCCCGGCGGTCGTCGCGAACCCGTGCGGCACCCGGATGCCCTGCCCGGACAGCTTCTGGAACATCTCGCCGAGCGAGGCGTTCTTTCCGCCGACCAGCGGGACGTCGCTGATGCCGACCTCCTCGAAGAAGCGAATGTAGGTCAAGCCGCTCATCGTCTCTTTCCTCCCTGTAGTTACCGCGTCAATATGCTTCGTAGATACCGTTGTTCGCCTTGCGGACCGCCCAGACGTAATCCGCGCGTTCGCGGAGTCCGGAGTGCTCGGTGTCGGGCGCGGCCAGCAGCCCGCGCGCCTCGGCGAGGGACTGAAAGCCCTTGCGGGCCATCCACTCCGACAGCCCCCGCAGCAGCACGCCCGCGTAGTCTGGACCGTGGCGCAGCAGCGCGGACGCCGACTGCACGACGTCCGCCCCGGCGAGCAGGTACTTGACCACGTCGCCGGCGAGCTCCACGCCGGTGCTGGCGGCCAGCGAGGCGCGAATCCGGCCGCTCAGCAACGCGATCCAGGTCAGCGGCACGCGCGTTTCGGCCGCCGTCGACAGCGTCACGGTGCGCACCGCGGTGAGCGTCTCGGGGTCGATGTCGGGCTGCAGGAACCGGTTGAACAGCACCAGCCCGTCGGCGCCCGCCGCGTCCAGCCGGTGCGCCATCTCGGCGGTCGCGCTGAAGTACGGGCTGAGTTTGACTGCGACCGGGATGCCGGTCGCGCTTTTGACCTCGGCCAGCACGTCGAGGTGGCGCTGCTCCACCGCGCGGCCGTCCACGCCGGCGTCGCCGGGGAGGTAATAAATGTTCAACTCGATCGCCGCCGAGCCGGCGTCCTGCATGCGGCGGGCGTAGTGCGCCCAGTTGCCGGGCGTGGACGCGTTGAGGCTGCCGATCACGGGGACGTCGACCGCGGCGACCGCTCGCTCGAGCTGGCGCAGGTAGCGCTCGGGCCCGCCGTTGCCTGACGATTCGACGGTGGCGGGGAAGTAGCTGAGCGACTCGGCGTAGCCTTCGCTGCCCTGCAACGCCATTCGCTCGTTGTGCGCCGCCTCGCGGCGCAGTTGCTCCTCGAACAGCGAGTACAGCACCACCGCCCCGACGCCCGCGTCGGCGAGCCGGCGCACCCCGTCGACCGTGGTGCTCAGCGGGGATGCCGATGCCAGCAGGGGGTTGCGCAGCCTCAGGCCCAGGTAGTGGGTGGTCAGGTCCATCAGCCCTCCCTCCGCGGCGTCGGAGGGGATCCCGCTTTGGCGGGAAAGTCGTGCGGGTCGCGGGAGGCCATGTCCTCGTAGACGTTCCAGTGCTGGTCGATGGACTCCTGCGCCAGCGCCGCAAGCCGTTCGGCCTCGTCGGGGTCGGTGTTGGCCAGGCTCCGGTAGCGCAGCTCGCGGTTGCGGTAGTCGGCCAGGGGAATGCGGGGCCGGTGCGAATCCAGCAAGAACGGCGGGTCTCCGGTGGCGCGCAGCACCGGGTCGTAGCGGATCAGCGGCCAGTGCCCGCTGGCGACGGCGCGGTGCTGCTGATCCAGGCCGTTGCGCATCTCGAAGCCGTGCGCGATGCAGTGGCTGTAGGCGATGATCAGCGACGGCCCGTCGTAGGCCTCGGCCTCGCGGAAGGCCAGCAGCGTCTGTTGCGGGTCGGCGCCCATGGCGACGCGCGCGACATACACGTTGCCGTACGAAATAGCCTGTAACGCCAAATCTTTGCGCGGCACGGTCTTGCCGCCGGCGGCGAACTTGGCCACCGCCCCCAGCGGTGTGCTCTTCGACATCTGTCCGCCGGTGTTCGAATAAACCTCGGTGTCGAGCACCAGCACGTTGACGTTGTGCCCGCTGGCGAGCACGTGGTCGAGCCCGCCGGCGCCGATGTCGTAGGCCCACCCGTCCCCGCCGACGATCCACACGCTGCGGCGCACCAGATGCTCGATTACGCTTTGCAATTCGTCGCCGACCTGCAGCCGGTCGACCCGGCCGCGCAGCTCGGCGACGCGGCGGCGCTGCTCGTCCAGTTCGGATTCGCGGCGCTGCGGGGCGGCCAGGGCGGCGTCGACGAGGTCGGGGCCCAGCGCGTCACGCAGTTCGGTCAGCCGCTGGCGGGCCTGGCGGAGATGGGTGTCGGCGGCCAGCCGCAGCCCGAGGCCGAATTCGGCGTTGTCCTCGAACAACGAGTTCGACCAGGCGGGCCCGCGCCCCTCGGCGTTGGCCGTCCAGGGCGTGGTGGGCAGGTTGCCGCCGTAGATCGACGAGCAGCCGGTGGCATTGGCGATCACCAACCGGTCCCCGAAAAGCTGCGACAGCAATTTGAGGTAGGGCGTTTCCCCGCAACCGGCGCACGCGCCGGGGAATTCGAACAGGGGCTGCAGGAACTGCGTGCCGCGGACGGTGCCGAAATCGACCCTCGAGCGGTCGGCCACCGGCAGCGTCTCGAAGAACGCGATGTTCTCACGTTCGGGGGCGACCAGCGGTTCGCGCGGCGCCAGGTTGATCGCCTTAATCACCGGCGTGCCGGGCACCACGGCGGGGCAGGCCTGGACGCACAGGTCGCATCCGGTGCAGTCCTCGACGTAGACCTGCAGGGTGTAGCGGGCGTTGGGCAGGCCGACCGCGTCGAGCGGTGCCGAAGGGAACGTCGCGGGCGCGTCCTCGAGGTGTTCCTGGTCGTAGAACTTGGTGCGAATCACGCTGTGCGGGCACACGAACGAGCAGTTGCCGCACTGGATGCAGGTGTCGGGGTCCCAGACGGCGACGAGGTCGGAGATGTTGCGCTTCTCGTAGGCGGCAGTGCCGCTGGGGTAGGTGCCGTCGATCGGCAGGGCGCTGACGGGCAGCGCGTCGCCGCGGCCGGCGATCATCTCGCCGGTCACCGCCCGCACGAATTCGGGGGCGTCGGGTCCGACCGGCGGTTCGAGCGCGACGACCGACGTCGCGGTGTCCGGGACGTCGACCTGGTGCAGCCGTTGCAGGGCGCGGTCGGCGGCCTCGGCCTCGCGGGCCACCACGTCGGCACCCTGCCCGGCGTACGTCTTGGCCGCGCTGTCCTTGATCCGGGCGAGCGCCTGTTCCAGCGGCAGCACACCGGAGATGGCGAAAAAACAGGTCTGCAGGACGATGTTGATCCGTCCGGCGAGCCCCACCTCGCGGGCGATGCCGCTGGCGTCGACGACGTACAGCCGGATGCGCTTGTCGAGGATCTGGCGCTGCACGCTGCCCGGCAGGGCGTCCCACACCTTCTCGGGCGGACGTCTCGTGTTGACCAACAGCGCGGCGTTCTCGGCGGCGCCACCCAGCACGTCCAGCTTGTGCAGGAACCGCTCGTGGTGGCAGCCGACGAAGGAGGCCCGCTGCACCAGGTAGGGCGCGCGAATCGGCTCGGGCCCGAACCGAAGGTGCGAAACCGTCTGCGAGCCGGATTTTTTCGAGTCGTAGACGAAGTAGCCCTGGGCGTAGAGGTCCTCCTCGCCGCCGAGGATCTTGATCGTGTTCTTGTTGGCGCCGACGGTGCCGTCGGAGCCGATGCCGAAGAACACCGCGCGCACCGTGTTGGCCGGCTCGATGTCGAAGGCCGGGTCGTACTCGATACTCGTCCGACTCACGTCGTCGTCGATGCCCACGGTGAAGCGGGGCCGGGGCCGGTCGCGGGCCAGTTCGGCGAACACGCCGGCGACCATGGCCGGGGTGAATTCCTTCGACGACAGCCCGTAGCGCCCGCCGCACACCATCGGCAGCGCCGACCGTTCGCCGCTCACATACGCCTCGGCGAGGGCGGCGACGACGTCCAGATACAGCGGCTCGCCGTGCGAGCCGGGTTCCTTGGTCCGGTCGAGCACGCCGACCGCGCGGACGGTCGGCGGCAGGGCGGCCAGCAGCGCCCGCACCGGGAACGGCCGGTACAGCCGCAGCCGCAGCACCCCGACCCGCTCGCCGCGCGCGACCAGGGCCGCCACCGTCGCGGCGGCGGTCTCGGCGCCGGATCCCATGAGCACGACCACCCGTTCGGCTTGCGGGTGACCGGTGTACTCGACGATGCGCATCGGCCGCCCGGTGCGGCGGCCGAGCTCGGCCATCAGGTCCTCGACCACCTCGGGCACCCGGGCGTAGAACGGGTTCACGGTCTCGCGCGCCTGGAAATAGGTGTCGGGATTCTGCGCGGTGCCGCGGATGAACGGCCGCTCCGGGGAAAGGGCGCGCTCCCGGTGCGCCAGCACCAGCTCCTCGGGAACCAGGGCCCGCAGGTCGTCGTCGTCGAGCAGCTCGATGGTGTTCAGCTCGTGCGAGGTGCGGAAGCCATCGAAGAAGTGCACGAACGGGATTCGGGTGCGCAGCGTGGCCGCCTGCGCGACCAGGGCCAGGTCGTGGGCCTCCTGTACCGAGGCCGACGACAGCAGCGCGAAGCCGGTCTGGCGCGCGGCCATCACGTCCTGATGGTCACCGAAAATCGAAAGACCTTGCGCGGCAATCGACCTGGCCGCAACGTGGATCGCCACGGAAGTCAGCTCGCCGGCGATCTTGTACATGTTCGGGATCATCAGCAACAGGCCCTGCGACGAGGTGAACGTCGTGGCCAGCGCGCCGCCCTGCAGGGCGCCGTGCAGCGCTCCGGCGGCCCCGCCCTCGCTCTGCATCTCCACCACCGTGGGCACGGTGCCCCAGACGTTGGGCCGGTGCCGGCTCGACCAGTCGTCGGCCAGCTCCGCCATCGGCGAGGAGGGGGTGATCGGGTAGATGCAGCACACCTCGTTGAGGCGGTAGGCCACCGACGCCGCCGCCTCGTTGCCGTCGATCGTGGCGCGCGTCACCGGGGCTCCGGGATCATCTCGATGGCGTGCACCGGGCACTGCTCGTAGCAGGTGGCGCAACCGGTGCAGCGGTCGTAGTCGAAGCGGTAGCGGTGACCCGGTCCCAGCTTGATCACCGCGTCCTCCGGGCAGGCGCCCAGGCAGCCGTCGCACTCGAAGCAGTTGCCGCACGATAGGCACCGGCCGGCCTCGAACGTCGCGGCCGGTGCCGACAGGCCACCGACCACCTCGTCGAACCCGCTAATGCGTTGTGCGGCGGGAAGTTCGGGCTCGGTGCGCCGGGAGGCGTCGCCGAAGTACCACGGGTGCAGCAGGTCGAACTCCGCGGTCGGATTTTTGGGGGCGCGCTGCCCGTCGACGCCGCGCAGCCACGCATCGATGTGCCGGGCCGCCTTCTTGCCGTGCCCGACGGCGACCGTCACGGTGCGCTCGCAGGGCACCATGTCGCCGCCGGCGAACACCCCCGGGCAGCCGGTCATCAGCGACGACGACACGCGCACGGAACCGTCGTCGTCGAACTCCACGCCGGGCAGGCTGCGCATGAACGCCGACTCGGTCTCCTGCCCCAGGGCCATGATCACGGTGTCGGCCGCCAGCGTCTCGAATTGCCCGCTCGGCACCGGACGTCCGGATTCGTCGAGTCGCATGAGCTCCACCTGGAGTTCGGGGCCGTCGAAGGCGGTGATCGTGCGCAGCCAGTGGATCCGCACGCCCTCGCGCTCGGCCTCCTGCACCTCGTGGGAGTGCGCGGGCATTTGGGCCGCCGTGCGGCGGTAGATGATGACGGCGTCCTCGGCGCCGAGCCGGCGCGCGACGCGCGCGGCGTCCACCGCGGTGTCGCCGCCGCCGTACACGGCGACGCGGCGGCCGAGTTCGGGTGTTTCGCCGACGGCGACGGCGCGCAGGAAGGAGACCGCATCCAGCATCGAAGCGGCATCGGCGGCCGGGATGTCCACGCGCTTGGCGAGGTGGGCACCGACTGCGACGAACACCGCGTCGAAACCCCCGGCGTCGCGCTCGGCGCCCAGGTCCTCCACCCGGTGCCCGCACGTGAACTCCACGCCAAGCGCGGCGATTCGGTCGATCTCGGCGTCCAGCACGTCGCGGGGCAGCCGGTATTTCGGGATGCCGTAGCGCATCATCCCGCCCGGCTGCGCACCGGTGTCACGGACCTCCACCAGGTGGCCGAGCCGCGCGAGGTGATAGGCGGCCGACAGCCCGCTGGGGCCGGCGCCGACCACCAGCACCCGCTTGCCCGTCGGCTGCGGCGGGTGGTCGAACCGCCATCCCTGCGCGCGCGCGGTGTCGCCGAGGAACCGTTCCACCGCGTGGATCGACACCGAGGAGTCCAGATGCGCCCGGTTGCAGACGGATTCGCAGGGGTGGTAGCAGACGCGGCCGTGGATCGCGGCGAAGGGGTTGTCGGCGGTCAGCTGCCGCCAGGCTTGCTCGAAGCGTCCGGTCCGGGCGTGGGCGAGCCACGCCTGGATGTTCTCGCCGGCGGGGCAACCGGCGTTGCACGGCGGCAGCAGATCGACGTAGATCGGGCGGCGTTCGCGGACCGGGCCCGCGCGCGGCCGCCCGTGCAGGAGGTCGGGCAGTGCGGTCAGGTCGGTGCGGGACGCGGCGGCGAAAGCATCTGCCTCGCTGCTCAATTGCTGTCCCTGCACCCCCCTTACGATATGGCCGGGGGCGCCCCGCCGCAGCCGCCGTTTGGCCTCAGTAGTTGAGGACTTACGACCCTGCCAGCAGGCCATCGCGGCGCGGAAAGTAGCGGCCATGGAGCGATTGACCGCGCTCGATGCCGGTTTCCTCGAGGTCGAGGATTCCGACCCGCACGTCAGCCTGGCGGTGGGCGGGGTGTCGATCGTGGAGGGACCGGCCCCGACGTACGAGGAGTTCGCCGCGTCGTTCGCCAAACGGGTCGAGACCATCCCGCGCTGCCGGCAGGTCCTGCGGACCCACCCGCTCGACCTGCGGCCGCCCGAATGGGTGGACGACCCGCGCTTCGACCTCGCGCGTCACCTGCACCGGGTCGCGCTGCCGCGCCCCGGCGGCGAACGGGAGCTGTTCGACATGATCGCCACGCTGATGGAGCGCCGGCTCGATCGCGAGCGCCCGCTGTGGGAATGCTGGATCATCGAGGGGCTCAGCAAGGGCCGATGGGCGGTGCTGACCAAGATCCACCACTGCATCGCCGACGGCATCGCGACCACCCAGCTGTTGGCGAAGTTCAGCGACGACGGCCACGGGGACACCTTCGCCGCCGACGTCGGCGCTGCGAGAAAGCCCGCGCCCGCGGCCGCCCCGAAGGTGAGCCTCAATCCCTTGAGCTGGGCCGGCGGAATCGGTCGGAGCGCGTTCGGCGCGGTGGCCGCGGCCGAACACGCGGCGATCGGGGTGGCCGAACTGGCGGCCGGCCTGCTGCGCCCCGCCCCGGAATCGTCGCTGCACGGGCCGGTCACCACGATGCGGCGGTACAGTGCCGCACGCGCCCGGTTGGCCGACATGAACAAGGCGGCCCGGGCCTTCGACGTCACGCTGAATGACGTTGCGCTGGCGGCGATCACGCACAGCTATCGGACCGTCTTGTTGGCGCGCGGCGAGCGGCCCGGCCCGGATTCGCTGCGCACCCTCGTTCCCGTCTCGGTGCGCGCGGTCGACCACTTCAATGTCGCGGGTAACCGGGTCTCGGCGATGCTGCCGTTGCTGCCGGTCGACGAGCCGGATCCGGTGCGGCAGCTCAAGCTCGTGCACGACCGGCTCGCCCGTGCCAAGGCGAGCGGCCAGAGCGAGGGTGGCAGCGCGGTGGTGGTAGCGGCCCAACGCAGCCCGTTCGCCCTGTCCGCGTGGGCGATTCGGTTGCTCTCCCGGCTGCCCCAGCGGGCGGTGGTCGCATTGGCCACCAACGTCCCCGGCCCACGCAGCCGTCAGCGACTGATGGGTCGACGGGTGCTGGAGCTGCTGCCGATTCCGCCGATCGCGCTGCAGGTGCGCACCGGCATCGCGATGCTCAGCTACGCCGACACCTTCGTCTTCGGCATCACCGCCGACTACGACACCGCTCCCGACATCGACACGCTCGCCGCCGGCATCGAGAAGGGGATTGCGCATCTGGTCGGGGCGGCCCGTACCCGCCGCAAGTCGTCATGACCCGTCGGTCTGGGCGACGCGTTGATGCGCGGTGAGGATCAGATGGTCGAACGCCGGCCGGTTGTCGAGGGGTAGGCCGGCGTTGCGGAAGTCTTCGGCGATCTGCTCGGCGAGTGGCCGGAGCTTGATATTCGCTTGCTGCGAAAGCCATTTGAGCAGCTCGAAGGCCGCGCTTTCGCCGATGCCGTAGACCAGCATCAGCATGCCCTTGGCTTGTTCGATGCCCGCCCGGTTCTCGCTGATCTCGGCCAGCCTCGCGCTGACCATGTCCTCGTTCGCCTGTCGCGGTGCCGGCGAGACGTCGATGTAGAAGCCCTGGGTTCCGATCACGTCGCCGTCGTCGTCGAAGAGGCGGTCGCTCACCACCACGACTTCGCGCACGTTGCCGGCGGTGTCGATGATGCGATGGCGGGTGCCGAACGCCTGGCGGGTGTTGACGATCTGATCGATGGTGGCCGCGACGTGTCCGCGGTCGTCCGGATGCTTGTGCGAGAGCACCAGTTCGGTGGTGGGGGTGACGCTGCCGGGCTCATACCCGTGCATCCGTTGCACCTGCTCCGACCACTCCCAGCGCTGGTCGGCGAAGTAGAAGCGAAACCAGCCGGCCGGTTGCTCGGCGCCGCCGGCCAATGCCCTTTCGACGTCAGCCGTTTGGCCGTCGAGTTCCCACTTCATCTCGCACCTGGACTCCCTGGGTGCCTTGAGCCGGGCGGGGCGGCGGCCCGTGGGCCCGGAACGGGCCCGGGCCGCCGCCCCGCTCCGCTCAGGCGTTGATGACCTCGTGCCGCTTGGCGTTCTCGTCGATGGCGGTCTGTGAATCGCCGCGCTCGATGTTGATCTTGCGCGGCTTGGCGCGTTCGGCTACCGGAATGCGCAGGCGCAGAACGCCTTCGCGGTAGGACGCCTCGATCTTGTCGGTATCGAGGTTCTCGCCCAGCACCAGTTGCCGGCTGAACACTCCGCGCGGCCGCTCGGTGGCCAGCATCTCGCGGTCGGGGTTCAGGCCGGGCCGCTCGGCGCGCACGGTCACCACATTGCGCTCGATGTCGATGTCCAGCGAGTCGGCGTTGATGCCCGGCAGGTCGAACTCGACGACGAACTCCTCGCCCTGGCGCCAGGCGTCCATCGGCATCACCGCCGGCCGGGCGGCCGTGCCGAACGCCTGCTGGGTAAAGCGGTCGAGCTCACGGAAGGGGTCGCTACGCATCAGCATGGTGGTCACCTCTCACTCCAATCTAGGCTGTGGTGGTCTGGTAGATACCTATGTCCAATGACATAGATTTTGTATAGCACCGTCGACACAGTCGTGCAAGTGTGATAAATAGATTTTCAGCCAGCTAGCTTCGAGGAGACGCGTGATGACCGACCAACGCGGCGATTCCGGCGCCCCGGCGCCCGATCACGGCGTGTACGGCATCTCGGTGGCCGCCGAGCTTTCGGGCATCGCGGTGCAGTCGTTGCGCCTGTACGAACGCCATGGACTGGTCACGCCGGCGCGCAGCGATGGCGGCACGAGGCGCTACAGCGCCGACGACCTGGCCCGGCTCAAGCGCATCAGCGAGCTCGTCGACGCCGGCGTCAACCTGGCCGGGGTCGCCCGCATCCTCGACCTCGAGGACCACAACGCGTCGCTCTCGGCGGCCAACACCGACCTGCGCTCCACCAACCGGACCCTGCGCAAGGCCGCCAGAACCGCGAAGTTCGCCGACGCGGCCAGCGGGTCCGGCGAGCAGGACGCCTGACCGCGGCCCACGGTCGCCCGATTGCGCTCACCGCCAACGGGTATCCAGCCTGCTGTGCCCCTGAGTTGAAGGAGATGCAATGGCAGAGGTGGCGGAGGCCAAGGCCCAGGTGGTCGACGGCGCACGGCGCGAAGCGGACGCATATCGTGGCGAGGCGCCCCGGCCGCTGGGCGGCTACGTGGCGGTGCTGGTGATCTACAGCGCCGTGGTGGCCGCCGCGACCGCGGCCGCGCTGCTCAGCGGGCGCACGCTGCCGAACCGCTGGCGAATCCAGGACCTGGTCACCGTCACCCTGGGCACCCACAAGCTCTCGCGGACGCTGACCAAGGATGCGGTGACGAGCCCGCTGCGCGCACCGTTCACCCGCTACGCGGGCACCGGCGGCCCGGCGGAGGTCCACGAGGAGGTCAGGAACGAGAGCCAGCTGCGGCACAGCCTGGGCGAGCTGCTGACCTGCCCGTTCTGCCTGGACATGTGGGTGGCGACCGGCTTCGCCATCGGCCTGGTGTTCGCGCCGCGGTTCACCCGCCTGGTCGCGGGCGTCTTCACGGTGCTGGCCGGCGCCGACTTCCTGCAGCTGGCCTACGCGATGGCCCAGCAGTCGGCCGAAGGCTGAGCGCCCGGTCTTCGGCATCGGGATGCCCTCGCTTGAAGCCGCTGCCCACGATCACTATGGAAGCCACCAATCCGAGTGCAGGACGGCCGCTGCCGGGGCGCGGGGCCGACGGCGTCGACGGGCGACCCGCCGCGGTGGATGCGAAAAGTGTTTATTGCCAGGGCATTGCGTGTATGCACTGGTGGCACGCGAGCCGAGCGGAGCGCTCGGCCCCGGGAGGTTACGTTTCGCTTATTGGCTTATAGACTTCGCTGGGTGGGGTTGACACACCGAATTCACATTTTCAACGATCGAACTGCGGGGCGTGGCTCTCGAGAATAAGTGTGCCTGAAGCCGAAGTGTGCCTGATGTCCCGCCCAGGGTGGTCGCCCAGGGCGGGAGCTTCGAAAGGGGATGCTGTGCGAAACGGGTGTGCGGTGGTCGTCGCCCAGCTCGCCGAGATGGTGTCGAACCTCGACCGCCGGGAGACCGACACCGTGGCGGGGCTGAACGAACTCATCGGCGACGGCGTTCTGCACGTGGCGGGCTCGCAGTACGCGGGGATCACCCTCGCCGAGCGCAGCAAGTCCGTCACCAACGTGGCCGCCACGCACCAATACCCGATCGTGTTGGACGAGATCCAGAATCAGTACGGTGAGGGGCCGTGCGTGGAGGCGGCCTGGCGGCACCACGTGATGCACGTCGAGGACCTCGGCGCAGAGGGGCGGTGGCCGCGGTATCGGCGGTACGCGCTGGAGCAGACCCCCATCCGATCCATCCTGTCGTACGAGTTGTTCGTCGATAGCGGCAGCATGGCCGCGCTCAACTTCTATGCCGAATCCCCGCACGCGTTCCCCGACGACGCGGTGGAGCTCGGTGCCGTCTACGCCGCGCACATCGCGTTGGCGTGGTCGATCTTGCGCCGCCAGGATCAGTTCCGCAGCGCCCTGGCCTCCCGGGACATGATCGGTCAGGCCAAGGGAATCATCATGGAGCGCTTCAATCTCGACGCCGTCGAGGCGTTCGAATTGCTCACCCGCCTCTCGCAACAGTCCAACACCAGGCTCATCGACATCGCCCGAGGGCTCATCGACAGCGAGCATCCACTCAAGCGCCGTCGCTAACGGCCCCGCGGGCCGGCGTTTCGCGCGTGCCCAGCGGGGTATGTGCCATCCACATGAAAGCTGTCACGTGGCACGGCAAGCGCGACGTGCGGGTGGAGTCGGTGCCCGACCCGAAGATCGAGAAGCCGACCGACGCCGTCATCGAAGTCACATCGACCAACATCTGCGGATCCGACCTGCATCTCTACGAGATTCTCGGGGCCTTCATGAAGCCCGGTGACATCCTGGGGCACGAACCCATGGGTATCGTGCGCGAGGTCGGCGGCGAAACGGGCGACCTGCGCGTCGGCGACCGCGTCGTCATCCCCTTCCAAATCTCTTGCGGCAGTTGCTACATGTGCGACCACCAGCTCTACACCCAGTGTGAGACGACCCAGGTCCGCGAGCAGGGCATGGGCGCGGCCTTGTTCGGCTACTCGGAGCTCTACGGCGAGGTCCCCGGCGGTCAAGCCGAGCTCCTGCGCGTTCCTCAGGCGCAGTTCACCCACATCAAAGTTCCTGTGGGGCCGCCGGATTCGCGATTCGTCTATCTGTCCGACGTGCTGCCGACCGCGTGGCAGGCGGTGGCCTACGCCGACATCCCGGACGGCGGCACGGTGACCGTGCTCGGCCTGGGGCCCATCGGCGACATGGCCGCGCGCATCGCGCAACACCTGGGCTACCGGGTGTTCGCCGTCGACCTGGTGGCCGAACGCCTGGGGCGCGCCGCGCAACGCGGCATCCACACCATCGATTTGGGGCGACTGGATTGCTCGCTGGGCGATGCGATCCGGGAGCTGACCGACGGGCGGGGCTCCGACTCGGTGATCGACGCGGTCGGCATGGAAGCGCACGGTTCCCCCGCGGCCCGGCTGGTCCAGCAGGCCACCGGCATGTTGCCCGACGTCTTCGCCAAGCGGCTCATGCAGACCGCCGGGGTGGACCGGCTCAGCGCGCTGTATTCCGCGATCGACATCGTGCGCCGCGGTGGCACGATATCGCTGATCGGGGTGTACGGCGGGATGGCGGACCCGCTGCCGATGCTCACCCTGTTCGACAAGCAGGTGACGCTGCGGATGGGCCAGGCGAACGTGAAGAGGTGGGTGGACGACATCATGCCGCTGCTCACCGACGACGACCCCCTCGGCGTCGACACCTTCGCCTCCCACGTGCTGCCCCTCGACGCGGCGCCGCACGCCTACGAGATCTTCCAGAAGAAGCAGGACGGTGCGGTTAAGGTCATGTTGAGACCCTGAAAACCGCTGTGCCACAAGGCCGTCCGGTCATCCGTTTGGGGGTGGCGCCGGTAGGGTATTGATGCGCCATGACCTCCGCAGAAACACCCGCCCCCACGCCCACCGGAGAGGTGTGGCCGGGCCGGGCCTACCCGCTGGGCGCGACCTACGACGGCGCGGGCACAAATTTCGCCGTGTTCAGCGAGGTGGCCGAACGCGTGGAGTTGTGCCTGTTCGACGCCGACGGCACCGAGAGCCGGGTCACGCTGCCCGAGGTCGACGGATTCGTCTGGCACGCCTACATTCCCAACATCGAGCCCGGCCAGCGCTACGGCTACCGCGTCCACGGCCCGTACGACCCGCAGAACGGTTTGCGGTGCAACCCGAACAAGCTGCTGGTGGACCCGTACTCGAAGGCCATCGACGGCAGCTTCGAGTGGAACCAGGCCCTGTTCAGCTACAACTTCGGCGACCCGGACAGCCGCAACGACGACGACTCGGCCGCCTTCATGCCCAAATCGGTGGTGATCAACCCCTACTTCGACTGGGGCAACGATCGGCCGCCGGACCACCAGTACGCCGACACGGTCATCTACGAGGCACATGTCAAGGGCCTGACGCAGACCCACCCGGACATCCCCGAGCAGCTGCGCGGCACCTATTCGGCCGTGGCGCACCCGGTGATCATCGACCACCTCAAGAACCTCGGCGTCACCGCCATCGAGCTGATGCCGGTGCACCACTTCGCCAACGACTCCACCCTGGTGGACAAGGGCCTCTCGAATTACTGGGGCTACAACACGATCGGGTTCTTCGCTCCCGACTTCAAGTACTCCAGCGCCACGTCCGCGGGTGGGCAGGTGCAGGAGTTCAAGGCGATGGTGCGCGCGCTGCACGAGGCCGGCATCGAGGTCATCCTGGACGTCGTCTACAACCACACGGCCGAGGGCAACCACATGGGTCCGACGCTGTCGATGCGGGGCATCGACAACGCTGCCTATTACCGGCTGGTCGACGACGACAAGCGCTACTACATGGACTACACCGGCACCGGCAACAGCCTGAACGTCGGGCACCCGCACGCGCTGCAGCTGATCATGGACTCGCTGCGCTACTGGGTTCTCGAGATGCACGTCGACGGCTTCCGGTTCGACCTGGCCGCAACGCTGGCCCGCGAATTCTACGACGTGGACCGCCTGGCGACGTTCTTCGAGCTGGTGCAACAGGATCCGACGATCAGCCAGGTCAAGCTCATCGCCGAACCGTGGGACGTCGGGCCGGGCGGCTACCAGGTCGGCAATTTCCCGCCGCAATGGACCGAATGGAACGGCAAGTACCGCGATGCCGTCCGCGACTTCTGGCGCGGCGAGCCGTCCACGCTCGACGAGTTCGCCTACCGGCTGTCCGGTTCCGCCGACCTCTACGAACACACCGCGCGCCGGCCGGTGGCCTCGATCAACTTCGTCATCGCCCACGACGGCTTCACGCTTCGCGACCTGGTGTCCTACAACGAGAAACACAACGAGGCCAACGGCGAGGACAACAACGACGGCGAGAGCCACAACCGGTCGTGGAACTGCGGCGCCGAGGGGCCGACGGACGACCCGGACGTCAACGCGCTGCGCGCCCGCCAGCAGCGCAACTTCCTGACCACGCTGCTGCTGTCGCAGGGTGTGCCGATGATCTGCCACGGCGACGAGCTGGGCCGCACGCAGCACGGCAACAACAACGGCTACTGCCAGGACAACGAGCTCACCTGGATCGACTGGGCGAACGCCGACAACGGTCTGCTGGAGTTCACCCGGGTGGTGTCGGCGCTGCGCGCCGGCCATCCGGTCTTCCGCAGGCGCCGCTTCTTTTCCGGCAAGCCGCTGGGCCGCCGCGGCCAGGACGGGCTGCCCGACATCGCCTGGTTCACCCCCGAGGGCACCGAGATGACCGAGGAGGACTGGGGCGCGGGGTTCGCGAAGTCCGTCGCGGTATTCCTCAACGGGCACGGCATCCCCGACCGCGACGCGCGGGGCCAGCGGGTGCTCGACGACTCCTTCCTGCTGTGCTTCAACGCTCACTACGAGCCGATTGAATTCACTTTGCCGGCAAAGGAATTCGGCGCCGCATGGCAGCTCGTGGTGTTCACCGGTCCCGACGAGGAGACGCCCGCGGAGGAGGTGCCCGGGGGAGGCACGCTCACCGTGGACGCGCACACCGCCGTGGTGTTGCAGGCCCCCGACGGGGGCTGACCCTCACCCGCGTCGCGGCGCGGCGATCGAGCGCCGTCGGTGACTTTCGCCCACGGATTGGTTACCTTGTGCCCTCGGCCATCGGTCGCCCGTTCGCGCACACTGTCGGTTGCGCCGCCACAGGGGAGAAAAGGGGCAGCCGATGGGAAGTACGAGCCCCGACTCGTGCCTGAACGACGTGGCCTGGTGCAGGCGGATCGCCTTGCTGGTGGTGTTCGCCCTCGCCGCCACCACATGGGTGGGCTGGGCGGCCGGTATCGACTGGCTGACCCGCATCGATCCAACCTGGCCGCAGATGATGCCGTGGACGGCGTTGTGGCTGCTGGGGCTGGCTGCGGCGATCCTGCTCCAGTCGGGTCACCCCTCGCGTGGGCGGGTGTGGGCCGGGCGGGGCTTGGCCCTGACGGTAGCCGCCCTCGCGGCCATCACCACCGTGGAGTACGTGGCCGGCGGGTCGTCGACCGCCCTGGACCTGGTCTGGTTCTCCGACGCGGTGCGCACGTCGCAACAGACGTGGCCGGGGCGTCCCAGCGCACAGACGACGTCGTCGGTCCTGCCCCTGGCGGTGGCCGCGGCGCTGATCCGCGTGGATCGGGGCACCCGCGTGGTCTGGCCCGCATGCATGCTGGCCGGCGGGGCCATCCCGTTCGTCACGGTCGGGGCCTACCTGTTCGGCGCTTTGGCGCTGGTGGGCTTCTCGCCCACGACCGGCCAGGCGCTCATGACGGCCGTCGCTCTGTTGCTGCTGGCCGCCGCGACGACGCTGGCACGCCCCGATCGGTCGCCGGTCGCCTGGCTGCTCGCCCGGCCCGACAAGAAGTCGCTGCTGCGGTTGGCGGTCCTGCTCGCCGCCCTTCCGGTCGTCGTCGCGCTGTCGCGGCCCTTCTTCTTGCGGCTTCGTCTGGGCGAGCACGCGGACTGGACCTTTTCGATACTGCTGGGCACCGCCGTCGTCGGGGCGATCACCTTCTACTTCATCCAGCGCGAGCAGAAATTGTTGATCGAGAAGGAGCTGGTCAGCAACGAACGCGCCGACGCCGAGATGCGCTATCGCATCCTCGCGGACAACGCGGTCGACATCGTCGTGCACCTGCGCGACGGCGAGGTCGCGTGGGTCTCGCCGTCCGTGCAGGCCGTGTTGGGCCGGCCACCCCAGGACTGGACCCGCTCGGACCTGTATCGCCACATCCACCCGCACGACCTCGACACGGTCATCGCCGCGCTGGGTAAGGTCGCCGCCGGCGAATCGGTCCTGCAACGGTTCCGGATCCGCTCCGCCGGCGGCGATTACCACTGGTTCGAGGGCCACGGAAAACCGTACGTCGACGCCGACGGCAGGACCGACGGACTGATCGCGGCGCTGCGCATCGTCGACGATCAGGTCGAGGCCGAGCAGCGACTCGAACGGTTGGCCCGGTTCGACACGCTGACCGGCCTGGTGAACCGGGCCGAGGCGATCGACCGGCTCGCCTCCGCGCTCGAGGAGCCGCAGCCGGTGGGAACGTATGTCGGGGTCTTGTTCTGCGACGTCGACCGTTTCAAGGAAATCAACGACACGTGGGGACACGGCATCGGCGACTTCGTGCTCGCAACGCTGGCCGCACGGGTCCGGGGCAGCGTGCGCCGGGGGGACACCGTCGGCCGGACCGGGGGCGACGAAATGCTCGTCCTGTTGCCCGGCGTTCGCAGCATCGACGAGCTCACCCAGATCGCCGAGAAGATTCGCTGCCGCGCCGCCGAACCCATCCACGTCACGGGCAGGACGTTCTCCGCGACGCTGAGCATCGGCGCCACCCTCGCCCTTCCGGGTGACTCCGTCGACACGGTCACGGCCCGGGCGGATGCGGCCATGTACCAGGCCAAGTTCGGGGAGCGCAACACCGTCGTCGCGAGTTGAGCAGCCCAACCCTCACCACCTGACGGGCGATATCCGGTAGGTTCTTGCCGACGGCAGCTCGTTACAAGAGAGGGCAAATATGTCAAGGACAGTGGTGGTGGGCGCCTCGAGTGGACTCGGTCGCTGCATCGGCGTCGGTCTCGCCCAGCGCGGCGACCAGGTCGCCCTGTTGGCAAGGCGCCGCGAACGCATCGAGGCGGCGGCCAAGGACGCCGGCCCGGGCGCGATCGCCATCGAATGCGACGTCACCGACGAGGCGTCGTGCCGGGCGGCGATCGTCGCCGCCGCCGACGCCCTGGGCGGTATCGACAACATCGTCTACACCCCCGCCGTCGGGCCACTGGTTCGCATGGTCGACACCGACGCCGCCACCTGGCGGCGCATCTTCGACACCAACGTCGTCGGCGCGGCGCTGGTGACCGCCGCCGCGGTGCCGCACCTGACGGTCTCCGCGGGCAAGGCGGTCTACCTGTCCTCCGACGCCGGCACGTTCGGGCCGCCGTGGCCGGGCCTGGGCGCGTACGGCGTCAGCAAGGCGGCCCTCGAGCGGATGGTCGACGCCTGGCGCGCCGAACACCCCGACATCGGCTTCACCACCCTCATCGTCGGCGAATGCCCGGGCGGCGAGGGGGACGCGGCGACGGGAATGAACATCGGCTGGGACATGGACCTCGCGATGAAGGCCGTGCCGCTGTGGGCCTCCCGTGGCTGCATGCCCGGCAAGCTGATGCCGGTCGAGGACCTCATCGACGTGGTGCACACCATCCTGCGGACCAACGCCGCGACGTCGATGCCGGTGGTGGTGGCCAGGGGCGCGCCCGCCAGCCCCGCGGCGTTCGCGGATTCCGCGCAGTCCTGAGGAATGCTGCGGGTCGCCGCCGTAGGGCCTAGCGCCCCAGCTTCTCGCGGACCAGGTCGGTCAGGAACCGCCCGGCCGACACCGGGCGGAAGGCGCGGGCCGCGCCGGTGAGCGCCTCGCGGGCGTCCGGCGGCAGTTCGATGTCGGCGGCGGCGACGTTGAATTCGAGCTGCTCGACGCTGGACGCGCCGGGGATGGCGACCACCCCCGGATAACTGATCAGCCATGCCAGCGCCACCTGGGCCGGTTTGGCGCCGACGGTGGTCGCCACGTCGCGCAGCGTCTGCAGCAGCGGCTCGACGCGGCGCAGGTTCTCCGTGCCGAACAACGAGTTCAGCGCCCGGACCCCACCGGGGCGGTTGTCCAGGCCGTACTTGCCGCCCAGCAGCCCCTGCTCGAGCGGGCTGTAGGCGATCACGATGCGGTTCTCCCGCTCGGCGAAGGGCACCAGGTCTTCCAGCGGCCCGGCGTGGGCCAGGGAGAAGTGGACCTGATTGCTGACGACCGGCCGGCCGAGCGCCGCGTCGGCCTTGCGCCAGCGCTGCAGGGAGTAGTTGGAGACGCCGACCGCGCCGATCTTGCCGCTGTCGAGCAGATCGCGCATGCCCGGCATGATCACCGTGTCGGGCACCAGCGGATTGGACTGGTGAATCTGGTAGAGCGGGATGCGGTCCAGGCCCAGCCGCCGCGCGCTGGCGCCCTCGCGCTGCTTGACCACCGCGGGGAACGGCGCGACCGGCATGATCTTGCTGGCCACCGCGACGTCGGCGCGCTGGTCGCCCAGCGCCGCACCGAGGATCCGCTCGCTCTTGCCCAGCCCGTACACCTCGGCGGTGTCGAACAGCGTCACCCCCAGCGCCAGGGCGCGGCGCACGATGTCACGCGCGGCGCCCGAGGCGTAGCCCTCGCCGTAGCCCCATTCCCGGGACCCGAACTGCCAGGTGCCCAGGCCGATCCGGCTGACCCGTCCCACTCCCTCGACGTCGAGATACTTCATGCGCCCACCCTAGCCAGGGATCTTGCCCAGCACGTAGCCGGCGATGCCCACCGCGGCCAGCCGCGGCTGGCCGGGGTCGGTGGTGCCGCTGCAGGAGACCTCCAGGTCGACGATGACGTTGGCCTTGGCCGCGATCGCCCGGGCCGACCGGATCTGCAGACCCCGGGGCGTCAAATCCAGCGTGGTGATGCCGTTGCCGGCATCGGCCGGCGCGCCCACCTCGAAGGGCAGCGCTTCCCCGCGCGGTGGTGTCAGCGTCACGGTCAGCCCACCGCATCGACGCCATCCCGACAGCAGCGCCGCCAACTCTGACTGGGCCGCCGCCGGGTCGCGGAAGGCCACGACCGCCTGGATGACCTGCGTCGACTTGAGGAAGCTGTGTGTGTCGCGGTACTCCGCCGCGTGGTATCCGGCCACGTCGCCGGTGTAGGCGTCCGGAGTGCCGGGGGCGACGCTGCCCCAGCATTCCGGCCGGTCGATGGCTCCCGCCGCGCCCGGGCGGCCCGGGTTGTCCCACGTCTGGCCGGCCTCGAGGTTCTGGTCGGCCGTGATGTTCTTCAGGGCGTCGGCGCCGGGCAGCAGCGCGGCCAGCGCGTCCGGCGCGACCGGGCCCGGGCCCGCCGGGGTCGCCGGGCCCGCGGAGGTGGTGGCCGGCGCGGCGGTCTGCGGCGGCGGCGCGCCGCCCAGGGTGGCCCACGCGACCAGGGCGACGACACCGACGGCGATGAACGCATACGACAGCGCCAGCCCCGCCCGGGCGCGGTCCCGGCCGAGCTCGCCGGTGCGGCGGATCTGCGCCAGCCCTGCATGTCCCAGGATGGCCCCGACCGGCGCGAACACGAACGCGAACACCAGCGACAGCGTCGCCAGCACGTTGACCGGCGGTCGGTACGGCGGCGCGGGCGGGGGCGTCAGGGGCGGCGGCTCCAGCGGGGGCGGGGCCGGAGGCACCCGGCCCAGCGGGTCGTAGGTGTACGGGTTCTGCCAATACCGGTCCTGCGGGTCGGTCACGCCAGCGCCTCCTTACCGGCCAAACCTGCCCGCAATGTAGCCGACGAAGCGACCGAGCGTCACAGGCGCGGTTTGGCCACGCTGACCACGTAGGGCCGGCCGGCCAACGTCAGGTACACCCGGTGCGGCCCGATCGCCATGCCGGACAGCGCCGCCGACTGCGCCGTCGGTGGCAGCCCCGCCCGGTAGCCGATGACGCGGATGACGGGGATCGTCCGGGTCGGGAAGGCGGTGAAACTGGCCGTCTCGAGCACCACCACCTCGTGGTCGGTGGCGGCGTAGATCCGGGTGTCGTCGGTGCCCAGTTCGCGGATCGGGGACGGCAGCCGGGTGCTCGCGAGCACCGTCAGGCCCTCACCGCCCCGGCGCGCGTCCACGGCGTACAGCGTGGCGTCGTCACGCCCGGCCACGTAGCTGCGCGTCACGGCCGCGCCGTCGCCCGCCGAGACGGCCACGTTCATGCGCAGCGACCCGCGCTCCGCGGCGGGCGACGACGGCCCTTGGTAATGGCGGATTCCCGACGGCGCGTAGGCGTGGTACTCGATCTCGCGGCCGCGGTTTGCGCCGTCGATGCTGTCCGCGGGATCACCGGTGATTCGGGCGGTGGGCAGCTTCCGCAAGCCGTACTGGTCCACCGGCGTCACCGACGTCCCGTCCGACGACAGCGCCAGCAGCGTCCGCAATCCGGCGTCCTCGGACAGGTAAGCCGGGGCGGGTCCGGCATCGAAATCGCCGACCTGGCGCAGGCTTTCGAGGTCGACCTCGGCCACCCGGCCCCGCTCGGGCTGCGGCACGAACACGACACGATCGTTCTTCTGGCTGATCTGGAGATTGCGTCCGGCCGCCATCGGCGCCGAGAACCGGGTGTGCGCGTCGCCCGGGCGGTCACCGGCGGTCACCTCGGCAACCCGGCTATCGTCGGTGAGCCCGACGAGGGCGTGCGCGTGATACGACCACACCGGCGCGCGCAGGGGCGTCGCGACCGACCACAGCACGACGTCGGGGGCGCTTTCCAACGACGCGCCGGGCGCGGCACAGCCCGCCGTGACGACGAGCGCGCCCAGCATCGCCGCCCGGGTGCGGACACGGCCGGCCATGAGCGACCTCCCTCTCGCGACTTGGTGAGGAACTACCCACTGGTGGGCGCCCGTACCCGTTTGGTGCCGGATTTCGTCGGGTAGCCGAAAGGGAGCGCGCAACAGCCCGCGCGCCGAATCAGAGTTGGGAAGGACACCATGGCTCAGAGTGCCATCAAGTCGCCCACCGATGTGGTCGACTTTCTCGTCAGTCAACACCAGCAGATCAAGACGTTGTTCGCCACGACGCTGGCGGCTTCGGGGAAAGAACGTGAGAAGGCGTTCGTCGAACTCCGCCGATTGCTGGCCGTCCACGAGACGGCCGAAGAGGAGATCGTGCACCCGCGCGCCAAGCGGAAGCTGTCCGGCGGCGCCGCGGTGGTCGACGAGCGGCTCCACGAAGAGCACGAGGCCAAGACCGTCTTGCAGAAGCTGGAGAAGCTCGACGTCGACAGCGCGGAGTTCACCAGCATGCTGACGCAGCTGCGTGACGCGGTCGTCGAGCACGCCGAGCACGAGGAGCACGACGAGTTCTCCAAGCTCGGCCAGGAACTGAGCGACGACGAGCTCGAACGGATGGGCCGCGCGGCCAAGCTCGCCGAGGCGATCGCGCCGACCCGGCCGCACGCCGGTGTGGAGTCGCAGGCGGCCAACCTCGCCGCGGGACCGTTCGCGGCGATGCTGGACCGCGCCCGCGACGCCATCGTCGGCAAGGGCTAGCACCACACTTACGGGGTGTCCCCACTCGAGGGGGAGTGGGGACACCCCGGCCCGCGCTGAGGGGAAACGCCATGACCGCCGCTGAGGCGCCCGGCGCCGCCCGGTATCTGCCCGCCGAACACGGGCTGGACGCGCTGCGGGCGGCGGCGCAATGTTGCCGCGGCTGCCCGCTTTTCGCCGATGCCACCCAAACGGTGTTCGGCCGCGGACGTCCCGGCGCGCCGATCATGCTGGTGGGCGAGCAGCCGGGCGACCAGGAGGATCGCGCGGGCGAGCCGTTCGTGGGGCCCGCGGGGCGGCTGCTTGCCCGGGCCCTCGAAGACGCCGGCGTCGATCCGGCGTCGACGTATGAGACCAACGCGGTCAAGCACTTCAAGTTCAGCCGCAAGAGCGGCAAGCGACGGATCCACCAGAAGCCGGGCCGCACCGAGGTGGTCGCCTGCCGGCCCTGGCTCATCGCCGAGATCGAGGCGGTGCGGCCGCAGGTCATCGTGTGCCTCGGCGCGACGGCCGCGCAATCCCTTCTGGGAGCGGCCTTTCGGGTATCCACCCAGCGGGGTCAAGAAGTGCGGCTGCCTCCATCCGTCGTCGACCTGGAGCCCGAGCCGGTCGTGGTGGCGACGGTGCATCCGTCGGCCGTGTTGCGCGATCGCAGCGAGCGGCGCAACGAGTCCTACCGGCTCTTCGTCGACGATTTGCGCAGCGCGCGTTCAGGAGTCGTGGCCGGCCGCTGACACTCATCCCTTCTTGTGCGGCATGAACTCCTGCGCCTTGGTCTTGAGGCCGACCTTGATGAAGCCCACCCGGTCCTCGTCGCCGGAGAGCACCGCGGTGGCCGACGACTTGAACTGTTCCCAGGTGGCGTGCGGCGGGATCGGCGGCATGTCGGGATCGGTGAACACGTCGAGCACGGTGGGGCGGTCGGCCGACAAGGCGCGGCGCCACGCGCCCCCGAGTTCATTCGGGTCCTTGATGGCCATCGCGTTCAGGCCCAGGCTCGCGGCGAACGCGGCGAAGTCGACGTCGGGAAGTGCTTGGGACTCATGGAATTTCGGTGCGCCCGCCATGGCCCGCATCTCCCACGTGACCTGGTTGAGGTCGTTGTTGTGCAGGATCGCGACGATCAGCCGGGGGTCCTCCCACTCCTGCCAGTAGCGCTTGATCGTGATGAGCTCGGCCATGCCGTTCATCTGCATCGCGCCGTCGCCGACGAACGCGATGACGGGCCGGCGCGGCTGGCCGAACTTGGCGCCGATCGCGTACGGCACACCGGGTCCCATCGTGGCCAGCGTGCCAGACAGCGAGCCCCGCATGTTGCCGCGGAAACGCAGGTTGCGGGCATACCAGTTGGCCGCCGACCCGGAGTCGGCCGTCACGATGGCGTCGTCGGGCAGCATCGGGGACAGCTCGGAGTACAGCCGCATCGGGTTGATCGGGTCGGTGCTGACGTTCGCTTCCTTGTCCATCGTCTCCCACCAGCGCGCCACGTTCTTCTCGATGGTCTCCCGCCACGACCGGTCCTCCTTGCGGCGCAGGTGCGGAATCAGCGCCCGCAGCGCGGTTTTCGCGTCGGCCACCAGGTTGACCTCGTAGGGGTAGCGCATCCCGATGAGTCGGCCGTCGACATCGATCTGCACCGCGCGGGCCTGCCCGAAATCGGGCAGGAACTGCGTGTAGGGGAAGCTGGACCCGACCGTGAGCAGCGTGTCGCAGTCCCGCATCAGCTCGTAGCTCGGCCGCGTCCCCAACAGGCCGATAGAGCCGGTGACCCAGGGCAATTCGTCGGAGAGCACGTCCTTGCCCAGCAGCGCCTTGGCCGAGCCGGCGCCCAACAGGTCGGCCACCTGGCTCAGCTCCTCGTGCGCCCCGCGGGCGCCCGTGCCCACCAGCATGGCGACCTTCTTACCTGCGTTGAGCACCTCGGCCGCGCGCGCGATGGCCGCGTCGTCGGGGGAGATCTCCGGGTACTCGATGCCCAGGCTGGAGGGCACCATCTTGAACGCGTGCTCGGGCGGCGAGTACGGCAACTCCTGCACGTCGCTGGGGATGATCAGGGCCGTCGGTGCCCGCTGGGTCATCGCGATCCGGATCGCGCGGTCGAGCACGTTGGGCAGTTGTTCGGGGACGGTGACCATCTGGACGTAGTCGCTGGCGACGTCCTTGAACAGGGCCAGCAGGTCGATCTCCTGCTGGTAGTTGCCGCCCATCGCGGTGCGGTTGGTCTGCCCGACGATGGCGACCACCGGGACGTGGTCGAGTTTGGCGTCGTAGAGTCCGTTGAGCAGGTGGACGGCCCCGGGCCCCGACGTGGCCGCGCAGACCCCGACCCGGCCGGTGAACTTCGCGTAGCCGACCGCCTCGAATGCGCTCATCTCCTCATGGCGCGACTGGATGAATTTCGGCTTGTTGTCCGCGCGGCCCCACGCGGCGAGTAGCCCGTTGATGCCGTCGCCGGGGTAGCCGAACACGTGCTCGACGCCCCACGCCCGCAATCGATCCAGCAGATAGTCGGAGACCTCTTGCTTGGCCATTGATGTCCCTCCTCGACAGACGGTTCGATGATGTCGCTGCGTACGCCGGCCGACGCGGGAGCCACGGCGACGCGCGTGGTTTGCTGCGAGGGCCCGCGGCCGTCTGTTTCGACCGCAGTCTGGCGCGAATGGGCGGCTAGCGCGCATCCCACACGTCGGGGCATACCCCGGATCGCCGCCGTTATTCGTCGGTTTTACATCCAAGCCAACGGCGCTTCGGGTGCCGGTCGAGGGTGCGGGCTGCGGACGCGAGGAGGCAGGGGTGAGAGGCGGTTTGCCGGAGCGGTTTCGCCGGGACCTACCCGGCTTGGGTCACGCGGTCCTGGCCAGCTCGGATGACCCGGACGCGCTGTGGCCCTTGGCCACCCGCCGGATCAGCATGCGGGTGGCCTTGTCCAGGATCTCCTGGGCCGCGTCGGGGTCACGGGCGCGTTCGGCGCGCCGCGTGGCCGCGGCGACGGTCAGCCCCTGCTCGTAGCCGGTCACGACGCGCGGGTCGACGTAGGAGCCGCGGGCCACCGCCGGGGTGTTGCCCAGCTCCTCGGCGACCTCCTTCATGACGGCGGATTCCACGCGTTTGGCCACCCGCCGGGAAACGGCCGGGTCGGCGTCGGCGAAAGCGGTGGCCGCCAACACCGTGCCGTGCCAGGTCCGCAGGTCCTTGACCGTGTACTCGTCGCCGACGAGCTCCTTGAATCGGGCGTTGAGGTCGTCGGACCGCACCTCGACCCAGCCGGACGCGGTGCGGCACACCAGCAGTCGTTCGCTGCGCTCGGGCCGGCGCGTCAGCGCGCGCACCGCGCGGACCACTTCGGGGTCCTCGATCTCCACGGTGCGGCGCACGCCGCTCTTGGCGGGGAAGTCGAACTCGACCGCGCCGCGCCGGACCACCACGTGCTCGCACAGCAGGGTCGCGAGGCCGTACGACTCGTGCTCCTCGGCGTACTGCTCCCCGCCGGCGCGGAAGTAGCCGCGGTCCAGCAGGCGCAGGGCCAGCGCCAACACCCGCTTGCGGGTTAACCCGTTGCGCGCCAGGTCTTTCGCGATGGCGGCGCGCCACTGGGGCAACCGGGTGGACAGCTCCAGGACGCGGTCGAACTTCTCCTCGGCGCGTTCCTGTTGCCACGCGGTGTGGTAGAGGTACTGGCGGCGGCCGGCGGCATCCACGCCGACGGCCTGGATGTGGCCGTTGGGATGCGGTGAGATCCACACCTTTTTCCAGGCCGGCGGAATCACCAGATCCTTGATGCGCTGCAGGGTTTGCGGGTCGGACAGCAGGTCGCCGCCGGGCCCGTAATACGCGAAGCCTTTCCCGCGACGCTTGCGCGTGATGCCCGGCTTGCTGAGAACGCTGCGACGCAGCCGCATCATTTCCCTCCAGTGACGTTCGCTGACCGGACAATTACCCGTCGCGATGGCCGTTCACACGTTGCAAGGAAACGACCCGCCACAGCGTCGTGGCGGGTCGTTCGGCCTATCGCGCGCTATCAGCCGGCCATGAACTCCTGGTAGGCCGACTCCAGGGTCGGCGGCAGGGCCTGGACGTTGCACTGCCGTTCGGTGTCGCCGATCGGCGCCAGGATGCCGCGCAGGTCGTAGTACTCCTGCGGATGCGCCGTGAAGTAGCTCCGCAGGTTGGCCGCGGCCTCCGGGCGCGGCTGGCCGTAGGCGGCCGTGACCACCTGGTTGGCGCCCGGGTGTGCCGACAGGTACTGCTCGGCCGAGCCCTGCACGGACGAGACGGTGGCGTGCACCCCGCCCGGGCTGCAGTCGGGCGCGGCGGCCGCGGAGGGCGCGACGACGCCCATGGTGATTCCCCCGAGCAAGCAACCGGCACTGATGCCGGCCAGTCGCCGGCGCGCGACAATACTGCTGATTTTCATGGTTCAGTGTGTCCTTACAGAAATTGCAATCGATTCTCGACAGAGGCTCCCGATCCTCGAAAACCAAAGTAGCGGAAGTCGAAATGGGTCGAGTTCGCTCGCGCCGGGCGGGGGAGCGGAAATCCATCAATGCGGCCAGTGAACGTATGCGTTCACTAAGCGAATCATCAATTCCTGACGGCAACGTTGAGAATTCTTAAGGACCCCAGGGTGGTTCTTAAGAAACCGTGATCGACATCGTGACGGAATCGTGACCTGAAATCGGCGCCTTTGCAGCCTTCACGGGGTGCACACGGCGCCCTGGATCCGTCGAAGCGCGTCGGTGACCGAATCCGCCAGGGGCAAGCCGAGGCCGGTGACCAACCGGGTGAGCCGGCGCAGTGCGACGCCGCTGACCACCCCGTAGGGCACGCCGGCGAGCTGACAGTCGTCGCCGACCAGCAGCAGCACGTTCAGGGCCGCGCTGCCCAGGTAATCCACCCGGCCGAGGTCGAGGACCAGCGGGGCCCGCAGCCGCAGGAAACGGCGGATCGCCGCGGCGACCAGATCGGCGTTGGACGCGTCGATCTCGCCGGTGATGCGCAGCACGGTGGCGAGGCGGTGCGCCTGCACGCGCAGTCGCGCGCCGGCGCAATCGATTTCATAGCAGTGGAGTCGTTCTTCGACTCGATACGGTTGAGCAGTCATGTCGTCGCCCGTCGGATGTCGTGATGGTGGCGAGCGACCCGGTGTCCGCGCGGCCGCTCGAATGAGGGCAGCTGTGGATTCAACCTGAGATGACCATAGCGTCAATGCGGCCGCCAGGATACGGGAATGACTTCGCCCCGCGGTGTACTGCTCCGAAAAGCCCCGTCAACCAGCGGGTTCGGGCCGGCCGCGCCGAGGCGGGCCGAGAATTCTTCGTTTCCTGGCTTCGGGAGACCCGCTCACATCCGGGACAAGTCCGGTCGGTGCGACAATGCGTGGGCACCGTCGCCGTCCTGCGCGTGGCCGTCGGCACCGGCCGGGGGCAGCGACCGCAGCCAGGTCTCGACGTCGGGCCCGACCACCACCGCCCGTTCGGTGGCCAGCAGCGCCCCCGCGGCGAGCGCGGGAACGGCGGGCTTCACCGGCCGCACGGTACGGCTATCGCCTTGACGGGCAAGCACTTTCGAGGTCAGCTCGGGCAGGCGGATGGTCTCCGGGCCGGTGATGGTGCGCGGCGTCGGCGTCTGGCCCAGGGCCGTCTCGACGAGCACGTCGGCGACGGTGTCGGCGGCGATGGGCTGAATCAGCCAGTCCTCGACGATCACCTGGTCGCCGTCACCGTGCACCGGCCCCGGCGGGCCGGTGGCGGATTCGTACCATGGGGTCGACTTCACCACCGTGGTCGGGACGGGGCCGTCGAGCAGGATCTCCTTCGCCGCCCGTTTAGCCTCGAAATAGGGTGCGCCGTCGAAAGCCGGGTCGTCGATGCCGGCCATGGTCGAGACGACCAGTCGCTGGACGTCGCGGGCTGCGCACACACCCATGATGTTGCGCGCGGCGGTGACCAGAGCCTCGACGACGGTGGGCTGCCCATCGTGCGGCGCGGGGTTGGAGACGTCGATCGCGACGTCGACTCCCTTGAACGCCCGGTACAGGCCCTCCCCGCTGAGCAGGTCGATGCCATGCGCGCGGGAGATCTCGACGACGGCGACCTCCCGGGCCCTGAGCCTGGCGACGACGCGCGACCCGGCGGTGCCGGTCGCCCCGATCACGGCGATGGTGGTCAGAAGCCTCCCCCTCTTTCGTTGGTCGCTCAGCTTTACCCACTCGTTTGCGGTTGAAACGGCCCGATTGGGCCGCGGCCCCAACCCCGTGATCGCCCGCACACCGGCGGCGGCGTTTGGCGGGTCGGCCGGTGGGAACGCCGTAGGGACGAGTTGCTCAGTTAACCAAAGGGAGGTCAGTCCATGGGGGACGACAAGAGCGGGCCGCAGGAAGCCGTCCAGGGCGCCGTCGAGGGCGTCAAGGGCAAGGTCAAGGAGGTCGGCGGGGCCGTGCTCGGCCGCGATGACATGGTCAAGGAGGGGCAGGCCCAGCAGGACAAGGCCGACGCCCAGCGCGACGCGGGCAAGAAGGAGGCCGAAGCCGAGTCCGCGCGGGCCGGTGCGGAGGCCGCCGAGCAGCGCGAGAAGGAAAACCAGTAAGTCGCCGGCGAAGGGGTCCGGTCCGGCTGAGGGCCGGGCCCCTCCTGTCCGCTCCGCGGTTCAAACCCGGGGGCGGGGTTATCCCTGGCTAGAGCCGATCGCCGGGGTAGCGTGCGGTGGATTAGCGAGGTGGAAGATGCGCTTGACCGAACGGGTCTCGAGCCTTCTCGCGTTCCTGCGCGCGGGTTACCCGAGCGGGGCGCCGGCGCTCGGATACGCGCCGCTGCTGGCGCTGCTGCCGCGCCGGGTGTCCGACGACGAGGTCACCACCATCGCGACGAAATTGGCCGCGCCGAAACCTCCTTCGATCACCAACGTTGACGTCGGAGTGGCGATCACCCGGGTTACCGACGAGCTGCCCTCCGTCGATGAGATCGAGCGGGTCCGCCACCGGCTGAACGCGCTGGGATGGGTGGGGCGCCCCGGGGCCTGAGCGCCGCGATTCACCCGTGTGCGAGGTCGACGACCAGCGGCCGATGGTCGGAGATGCCCATGGGCTCGGCCTCGACGGCGCTGCCGCGCAAGCCGCGGTCGTCGGTCAAGATGTGATCGAGCTGGCGGTCGGGGGTCTCCGCCGGGAACGTCGCGGCCGAGGCCAACGCCCGCATGCCCGACCAGCGCCGCACCGTTTCGGGAGTCATGTTCAGGTCGCCGGTCAGCAGCCGCGGCCCCGGGAAGCCGCGCAGGTCGTGCACCAGCCTGCGTAGCTGGCGCCGATTCCAGCCGGGCACGAACGACAGGTGCGTGTTGGCCACCGTCAGCCCGCCCATCGGGGTGTGCAGCTGCGCGATGACCGCCGCCCTCGGCTCCTCGTCGACGATCATCACCCGGTTGGGCCCCGGCAGGTACATGGGAAAACGCATCGGAATGCGGGGCAGCCGCACCACCTGCCAGCTGGCCACCGGGTAGCGCGACAGCAATGCGATTCCGTAGGCCGCCGTCCCGGGCTGCTCGTGACCCGTGGCGGCCATCCACGTCGCCCCCGGGGTGCCGGAAATCGCTGCCACGAACCGGTGTTCGACGGCCCCCATGGCTTCGGCCGCCACCGCCGTGAGGTCGGCGCGGTCGGACCGGGGCTGATCGCAGTCGACCTCTTGCAGGCTCAACACGTCGGGATCGAGGCGGCGCACGCAGTCGCGCAGCCGCTGCAATTCCACCCCGTCGCCGACGGTGCGGCCGTGCAGGATGTTGAAGGTCGCCACGCGCATAGGGCTTCTCCTACCCACTTTCCCGGGCGGGCAGTCATGACCGCGAAGGATGCGCCCTCACCGGAACACGACCTCTCCCACGGCGAGCAGCCGCTGCAGGACGAATGGCGGCAGGACGGTCGTCCGTCCGGCACGGCTGGGCCCCAACCTGCTCCGATAGCATTGCGCCGCAAGGCGTTTGCGGTTGACGGCCCAGCCCGATGCGGGCACCGAGCGGGCGCGGTCCCACGGCACCGTCGGATCGGCGGGAGCGGCCCAGTGCCACATCCATATCGGATATTCGAGCAGCGCGACGCCGGTGTGCGCAGACGCCGCGGCCGCCGCCCGTCCCACGGCCTCATGATCGGGGTGCCCGTCTCCCCGCCAGGTCGCCGCGCACCAGGTGTCGGGGCCGGCGGCCGCCAGGATGCCGGCGAGCGACTCGGCGATCGCGTCCTCGTGGTCGGCCAGCTCGCCGCCGGGCAGGCCCAGCGAAACGGGTGGACTGACTCCCAAAACGTGGCTGGCCCTGCGCAATTCGTATCGACGCGTGGTCGCCAGACGAATCCGGCCGGACCGCGTGGCGCCGGGTTGGGCCGTGCCTCCGTCGCTGACCGAGACCACCCGGACGTCGACGTGCGAGGCGACCAGTTGAGCGATCGTCGCGCCCAGGCCGAGGGTTTCGTCGTCGGGGTGGGGGGTGACGACGATCAGGCGCGGGCACTCGCTCAGGTCGAGCGGCGGCACGGGGCTGCGCTCGAAAGCGGCCAGCCACAAGGGCGCCGGGGTCCCGCCGTGGGTGAGGGGCTTGGCGGCAAACCGGTCGCGGTTGCTGGTCGATGCGGTTCGCATGGCGCGCCTCAGGGCCGCCGGCCGGCCAGCTGCCCGAGTTCGGCGAGGTCCCGCTCGGCGTGGCTTTGCCGGATGTAGATGCTCAGGTCGGCGACCCGCTGGGCGTGCCGCCCGTCCTGGCAGAGCGGGCCGGGTCCCAGCGCGCGGCCGGTGCGGGTGATGGCTTCGTCGACCGCGTGTTCCACCACCGTGCGGACGCGGCGGGCCAGCAGCTGCGCGGTCCCGGCCCGGTCGAACGGATCGGAATCGACCTGGGTCGCCGCGACGGCCAGGATCGCGTCGCCGGCGGCCAACGCGGCGTCCACGGCGCCGAGGTGCGCCAACGAGTAGGCGTCGGCGGATTCGCTTGCGGCGCAACGATACAGGGGATCGGCAACCCTGCGCGCGCCACCGAGCCAGCAGGCGGCCACGCCGATCGCCGCGTGCCAGAACCCGGGCCGGTTCAGATAGTCGCCGGGATCGCCGACGGCGACCGCGTGGGTATTCGTGAACTGCACCGGCCGGGTGTCGCTGCCCGCCATTCCCGCGTTCCACCAGGTGCTGGGCAGGGGTTTGACCCCCGGATCCGTCACCTGAACGGCGAACAGGCCCGGCGTTCCGTCTTCGAGTCGGGCGGTCACCAGTGCGTGGGTGCAAAACCCGGCGCCCGAGCACCACACCTTCGTGCCCGTGAGGGTGAACGCGCCGTTGACGTCGGTGGCCGTC
Source organism: Mycobacterium europaeum (assembly GCF_034555895.2). Lineage (NCBI taxonomy): Bacteria > Bacillati > Actinomycetota > Actinomycetes > Mycobacteriales > Mycobacteriaceae > Mycobacterium > Mycobacterium europaeum. The sequence continues at coordinate 3,417,255 of NZ_CP157315.1, read as the reverse complement.
AACACCGCATCGGGCGACTCGGCGGTCCAGACGCCCCACAGTTGGCCGGATTCCGGGGGTTTACCGCCCAGTTCGTGCAGGATCGCGACGGCGTCCGCGTGGGCTTCGGCGACCCTGGCCGCCACGATGTTCTCTTCGGCCAGCGACGCCAGGCGCTGCCAGCGTTCGGCGGTGCGTCCGGAGGCGGGCAGCGGCAGCTCGAGCCGACCGGCGTCCAGCCAATGCCTGACCAAACCCGCCGTCACGCGCAATCACCCGCCACCGATCCCCCCAGTTGCCTGAGGCGGTCAGCGAACCCGTGTGGCGCCCGAGCCCGGGTTCGCGCCGACGTGATGACAAACGATTCGGTGACGCGGTGAAGGGGGTGGCCCGCCCACTGGATGCGGGCGGAGATCGGAGTGGCTGCGGCGTCACGCGCATGGAGCCAGGAGGCTGACATAACCATAAGATTTGCCCAAACGGCCGCAACTTAAACGGCTTACCCTCCCCGGCGCCGCGTCCGCGCAGGTTCCACCCGCCGCGGGCGGGGTATGACCTAGGCACGATGACCGCCCATGAGACCCATGTCGACCCACCCGCGTCCAGCACGCCGCTGCGGGAGGCGCTGCGGAGTGCGGCCTCGGCGCTCAAGGAGAACGGGCCCCGTTTCGCGTTGGCCGGCAGCTATGCGTTGTGGGCCTACGGGGCGCCCGAGCCCACCCACGACGTGGACCTGGTGGTGGCCGAGTCGGACGTGGACGACGCCGTGGCGACCCTCACCAGGGCGGGCTTCGCCGTCGAACGGCCGCCCGAGGACTGGCTGTTCAAGGCGCGCACCGGCGACACGGTCGTCGACGTCCTGCATCGCCTCAACGGCGTGCGGGTGGAAACGCCGACCCTGGACTGTGCCGAGCAGCACGACGTGCTGGCCGTCAGGATGCCCGTGCTGCCGCCCACCATGGTATTGATCCAGCAACTGCGGTCACTGGGCGAGCATTACTGTGACTTCGCCAGGCTGCTGCCCGCCGTGCGCGCGGTTCGCGAACGGCTGGACTGGGATCGGATCAGGACGCACACCGCCGATAACGACTACGCGGTCGCCTTCCTGGTGTTGGTCGAGCGACTCGGCCTCACCGGTGGTCGCGACGGTCAGTGATTGCGCAGCTTGGCTACCAGCTTGTCCTTCGTCAGGCTCGAATACCCGGAAATGCCAAGCTCTTTCGCGCGCTTCTTCAGCTGCGGGACGGTCCAGTCCTGATACGAGCCCGATTTGCCGCCCTTGCGGCCGACCGAGGACTTGCCCCGGGCGGCGGCCGCGTTGGAAATGCGGGCCGCTTTCTCCTTGGAGTCGCCCTGCTTGCGGAGGTCCTTGTACAACTTCTCGTTCTTGATCGACGAATTCGGCATCATCCATCCTTCCGTCCGAAGAGTCGAAGTCAGGATGCCCGCCCCGGCCGGGGTGAAAACGCCTGCCCGCGAGGCCGCAGCGGCCGATGCGCTCAGCTATCCCTCGCCGCCTGGGTTACCTGGCATTGATGCGGGTAGTCCGGGGTGATGATCGGGTCGATCGGCGGCAACGGCGAATTGCGCGGTGTGGTGGCGGTCGGTGCCTCCGCCGGGGGAGTGGAAGCGCTGTCGAGGCTGGCCGCGGGATTGTCGCGCGACATCCCCTACGCCTACGCCATCACCCTGCACATCCCGGCCGGTGCACCCAGCGTGCTGGCCCGCATCGTCGACCGCTCCGGCCCGCTGCCGGCCGCCGCGGCCGAAGACGGCGCGAAGCTCGAACCGGGGCGCATCTACGTGGCCCGCCCCGACCACCACCTGTTGGTCGCAGACCACCGCGTGGTGCTGTCGCCGGGGCCCACCGAGAACGGGCACCGCCCGGCGATCAACGCGCTGTTTCGCTCGGTCGCCCTGGCATACGGCCACCGCGCGGTGGGCGTCCTGCTCTCCGGCGTGCTCGACGACGGGGTGCTGGGCCTGGCCGCGATCCGCTCGCGCGGCGGCGTCACCATCGGTCAGTCACCCGATGACGCGCTGTTCCCGTCGCTGCCGACCAACGCGCGCGACGCCGGCCTGCTGGATCATCAGGCCGCGGCCGCCGACATCGGCGGCCTGCTCAAAGAGTTGTCGCACCAAGAGCGAGAGGATCCCGAGATGGAGCCCGGCGCCGCAATGGAATTGGAGAACCGCATCGCCATGATGTCGCGATTCTCGACCGATTTCGACACCCAGCAGCTGGGTGCGCCGTCGGGATACACCTGTCCGGACTGCAATGGCTCCCTGGTTTCCATCGACGAGGGCAACTTTCGCTGCCAGGTGGGTCACGCGTGGACGGCCGACGCGTTGCTGGCCGCGCGCGACGACGAAGTCGGACATCTGGCCGACCGGGCCGAGACCGGTCTGCTCAACCGGCGCTACACCAACCTCGCCGAGGAAACCGAACGGGCGCTGAAGGTCCTCGGCGAGCGGCCGCCGAACAATGCTCCGCGTGGCGGTGGGGCCGGTGGCTGAACCGCGCTCCGCCCTCCGCATCGCTACCGACGCGCAGCATGAGGTGCCGGTGCTGGTGGTCGAGGGCTTGCTGGACGGCTGCACGTACCGCGGTCTCCGCGATGCGGTGATCAAGGCGGCCCTGGACGAGCCCCGGGCGGTGATCGTCGACGTCAACCGGCTCGCCGTGCCGACGGCCTCGGCCTGGACGGTCTTCACGAGCGCGCGCTGGCATGTCAGCGTCTGGCCGGACGTCCCGATCCTGCTGGTGTGCTCGGAACCGGAGACGCGGCGGGCGATCGCCGCCGGTGGCGTGTCCCGGTACGTGCCGGTGCACCCCACCCGGGAGTCGGCGCTCAGCGCCCTCCGCAGCCGGTCGTTGCGGGTCCGCAGGCGGGCTCGCACCGAGCTTCCGCGCTCGCGCGGCAGCCTCGGCCTGGCCCGCGGGGTCGTCAGCGATTGGCTGACCGAATGGGGCAGCCGAGAGGTGATTCCCGTCGCCGCGACGGTGACCACCGTGCTCGTCGAGAACGTGCTCGACCACACCGACAGCGCGCCGGTGCTGATCGTCGAGAGCTTTGAGCACGCCGTCACGGTCGCGGTGGAGGATTGCAGCGACCGGTTGCCGGGTCGCCATGAAGACGCCGAACGCGGCGCCGAGATCGTGTCCGGCCTGGCCATTGTTTCCGCCCTGTGCCGGGTCTGGGGCAGCATCCCAACGCCGTCGGGTAAGACGGTGTGGGCGCTGGTCGGCCTTGAGAATCGACTCTGATCACGCGAGTAGTGTTCAAGTCCTTCGGCCACGCTCGAGGCGAACGGGACTGGAATGGACGGGACCACTGACGAGGCTTTCGAGGCCCTGCTGCGCTATATGCGGGACTCGCGCGGCTTCGACTTCACCGGCTACAAGCGCACCTCCCTGATGCGCCGGGTCCGTCACCGGATGGAGCAGGCGGGCTACACCTCCTTCGAGGAATACCTGGACTTCCTGCAGGCCAGTTCCGACGAATTCGCGGCGCTCTTCAACACCATCCTGATCAACGTCACCGCGTTCTTCCGCGACCCCGACGCCTGGGAATACATCGCCGCCGACGTCATTCCCCGGATGCTGGCCGAGCGCGGGCCGGGCGACCCGATCCGGGTGTGGAGCGCGGGATGCGCGTCCGGGGAGGAGGCCTACACGCTGGCCATGCTGCTGGCCGAGGCGCTGGGGCCCGAGGCGTTCCGCCAGCGCGTCAAGATCTACGCGACCGACATCGACGAGGACGCGCTGACCGAGGCGCGTGCCGCATCCTACGACGCCAAGGCCGTCGAGTCCGTGCCCGCTGACTTGCTGTCGCGCTATTTCGAACAGGTCAACGGCCGCTACGTCTTTCACAAGGATCTGCGCCGCGCGGTGATCTTCGGCCGCAACGACCTGGTCAAGGATGCGCCCATCTCCCGCGTCGATCTGCTGGTGTGCCGCAACACCCTGATGTACCTCAACGCCGAGACGCAACGAAACGTCGTGAGCCGCTTACATTTCGCGCTTGCGCCGCAGGGGACGCTGTTCCTCGGGCACGCCGAGATGCTGCTCAGCCACGGCGATCGGTTCACCCCGCTGAACCTGAAATACCGGATCTTCCGCAAGGCGATCGGCAGCCACCTCGGCCTCGAGCGCTACGACCCCGCCGGGGCGTTCTACGAACGCAACGTCGACCTGACGGGCCTGACGACGGTGCGGGACTTGGCTTTTCGTGCCAGCCCGGTGGCTCAGATCGTGGTCACGGGCGAGGACACCGTGGCGATGATCAATCAACAGGCCGAGACCTTGTTCGGGCTCTCGGCGCGCGACATCGGCCGGCTGCTGCGTGACCTCGAGGTGTCCTACCGTCCGGTGGAGCTGCGGGCCTATCTGGAGCAGGCCAAGGTGGAGCGCCGGTCGGCGCGGATCCAGGACGTCAAATGGCAGCGGCCCGGCGCCGAGACGGTGTGGTTCGAGATCCACGTCAACCCGCTGGTCGACGCCGAGAACGGGCTGCTCGGCGTGTCGATCGTGTTCTTCGACGTCAGCGCGACGCGCGCCCTGTTGGACAAGGTCGTTCAGACCAACCGCCAGCTGGAAGCGGCCTACGAGGAGCTGCAGTCCACCAACGAGGAACTCGAGACCACCAACGAGGAACTGCAGTCCACCGTGGAGGAACTGGAGACCACGAACGAGGAGCTGCAATCCACCAACGAAGAACTCGAGACCATGAACGAGGAGCTGCAGTCCACCAATGACGAGCTGCACACCATCAACGACATGCTGCGGGAGCGCAGCCTGGAGTTGGACGAGGCGAAGAGCTTCCTGGATTCGCTGGTCGACTCCGTTCGCATGGGAATGGTGGTGGTGGACCGCGAGATGAAGGTGATCCTGTGGAACCGCGGCTGTGAGGAGCTGTGGGGGCTGCGCTCCGAGGAGACGATTGGAACGAGGCTGACCGACTTGGACATCGGGCTGTCGTTGGAGACCGTGCGGCCGTTGATCGGCAACGCGTTCGTGGACGCGGACAGCTCGGGCGAGACGGAAGTGGACGCGGTCAACCGGCGGGGGCGGCCCACCCGGGTGCGCGTCATGTGCACACCGTTCCGGTCGGGCGAGGGGACGGTCCGGGGCGCGCTGCTGCTGATGGAGGCGCTGGTCTAGCCGCCTCAGTGCCCCCACCGCGCGGCCGCTTCCTCGGCCGCCTGGTGGGCCAGCTGCGCGCGGCGCCGCGACTCGGCGGCCCTGCGCCGCGCCGTCTCCACCGATTCTGCGGTGGCGCCGAATCCCGCGGACAGGTCCCGGCGCCTGCGGCGGAGCTCGGCGGCGCGCGAGGCGGCGATTTCGGCGCGGCCCGCCGCGCTGTTGACGACCTCGTCGCGCACCAGCCCCGCGACTCCCGGCTCCGGCGTGTCCGCGCCCGCGTCCTGCGTTGACGGTCCCCAGCACACCCCGCCGCCGTGGGACAGCCGCGCGGGCAGCGGCGCCCCCTCGACGATGTCCGCGAGCATGCGGCCGATCTGCTGGATCGGCAACACCAGGTCGGCCCCGGCCCGCGCCGCCGCCAGCGGCATCGACGAATACAGGGCGGTCTCCGGGCTCTCCGCGATGACGATGGCGCCGGCGCGCTTCATCGCCGCGGTGCCCGCGGCCCCGTCCTGCCCGGAGCCCGACAACACCGCCGCCACACTGCGCGGCCCGTAGGACTCGGCGACCGACCGCAGCAGCGCATCGAAGCGCCGCACCCCCACGGTGTTCGCGGCCCGCAGGCGACAACGGCCGCCCGGCGTCAACTCGAGGGACATCCCTGGGGGGCAGACGACCACGTGTCCCGCCGCCAGGGCCTGCCCGTCGCGCGCCCAACTGACTCGCCGCGCGCTCTGCCGGCGAAGAATCGTCGGCAGCACGCTGTCGTGGTTGCCGAGGTGCTGCTGCACGACGATCGCGGCCGGAAGCTCCGCCGGCAGGTCCGCCAAAACTCGGGACAGCGCGTCCAGGCCACCCGCCGACGCCAGCAGGATTACCAGCTCGACGACGGGCCGGTGCGCGTCGCTCGCCACCCGTCCAGTCTTCCAAATCGGCGGACGCGGCACAGTCCCGCGAGCGATCCGTTCGGGCCGGGCCCCGAAGGGTTGTCCGCAATGCGAAATGGTCGCGCCTCAGGCGAAGCGGCCGCGCCGCCGAGTTTTTGCCCCTACCGGGCCGGGTACGCCCCACGCCAACAGCGACGAAAAGGGGTCGATGTGAGGATTGCGATCGTCAGCGGCGACGACATCGTCGGTGACGACCCACAGCAACTGTCCGCCGCGCTCACCGCCCGGGGCCACGAGGTCACCCGGTTCGTCCGCCACAATGGCCGCCGGGCTGCGGGGACGAGCGCGGACGGTCGCACGGTATCGGTCGGCGCGGGCCCCCGGGCGGCAAAGTCCGTCCCGGACGTGCTGCCCTACGTCGGTGACTGGGCGGCCGCACTCGCCGGCCAGTGGGCGGCCGAGCCGCCCGACGTCGTGCACGCCTACGGGTGGCTCGGCGGTCTGGCCGCGCAACTGGCCGCGCGGCGGCAAGCCGTGCCCACCGTCCAGACCTTCCTGGGACTGGCCGCCCCCAACCGGGCCGACGCCGCCGGGGGAGCGCCGCAGGAGGAGGGCGAACGGCTTCGCATCGAACCGCTGCTGGCGCGCAGCGCGACGTGGGTGACCGGCGAGAGCTCCGATGACGTCGAAGCGCTGAGCCGGCTGCGCCGGGGCCGCGCCCGGGTGTCGGCCTTGACCAGCGGTGTCGACGTCGAGCGATTCAACTCGAGCGGGCCGGCGCCGGCCCGAACCGACCTGCAGCGTGTCCTTTGCCTGGCGCCGAACCCGCTGCCGCACAACGGCTTCGACATCGCCATCGACGCGCTGCGCAGGGTTCCCGCCACCGAGCTGGTGGTGGCCGAGACCGCCGCCACCAACCGGGCGCACGACGACGCGCGGGCCCGGCTGCACCACCTGGCCGCCAGGCTGGGGGTCGACGACCGGGTTCGCTTCGCGGGCACCGTCGCCGGTGACGAGCTGCCGATGCTGCTGAGATCCGCCGACGTGGTCGCGTGCACGCCCCGGCGGCCACCGCGTGCCACAGCGGTGCTGCAGGCGATGGCCAGCGGCGTGGTGGTGGCGGCGTTCAGGGCCGGGGTGCTCAAAGACGCGGTGGTGGACAACGTCACCGGCCTGCTGGTGTCGCCGGAATCGTCCGTCGGATTGTCCGCCGCGTTGAGAAGCATTCTGCCGCAAAGCTTTCAATGTGAGAGCATGGGCGCGGCGGGCCGCAGTCGCGCCGTGTCGCGCTACGCCTGGGACCGGATCGCGCTTGACGCGCTCAACATCTACCGCCAGGTCGCGGCGCTACGCTGGACGCCGGCGCGCTTGCAGTCATCCGGTGTCCGGTGATGCAATGATGACAGCGCGAAACCCTTGGAGGGGCCGCAGACTATGACCGCCATGACGAGCACCACGGACAGCACCGGCCCCGGCGGGGTCACCGGTGCCACCGGTCGACGGCCCGGGCCGGGCCAACCCGACCCCCCGCCTGCTGCCGGTGATGCCGGACTACGGGCAGGCGTTGCAGACTGGGCGGTTCGGTTCGACCAGTTCCGCACCGTCGACGCGCAGGCCGCGCGGCGATTCTTTGCCGGCGTCTACACCCCCGGTTGGCGCATCACCGGGCTGATGGGCCGCTCGGCCGTCTCCCATCGCCGTTGCGAAGCCGGCTCCATGACGGTGGACGACGTGACGATCCAGGGGCGCGTCGCGCTGGAGATTCCGGCCTCCGAGGGCGTCGTCGTGATCCAGCCCCGCGCGGGGTCGACGAGCGTTGCCGGCGGCCCCCTCACGGCGGTGGACTTCCCGGTGCTGGTCGCTCCCGAGATGCCGTGCGTGTTGCAGTGCAACGAGTCGCGGTTCGATGTGGTGAGCATCCCCGCCGAGGTGCTGCACAGGGTCGCCGCGGATTGGCGCGCGCCGTTACCCCAGCAGATCCACTTCCGGGACTGGCGCCCGCGCTCGCGCGCCGCCGTGCGGGCGTGGCATCGGGCGCTGGACTATGTGGTGGGGATGTTGGACGCGCCGGACACGGCCCACCAGCCGCTGATCGTGGCGGGGCTGGCTCCGCTGCTGGCCGGCGCGCTGCTGGAATGTTTCCCGTCCAGCGTCACCGAGCAGGATCTGGTCGACGAGCCGGCGTTGCCCGAAACGCTCAAGGAAGCAGTGTCTTTCATCCATCGTCACGCCGCCGCCGACGTCAGCATCAACGATGTCGCGGCCACGGTGCATCTGACGCCCAGGGCGGTGCAGTACCTCTTCCGCCGCCAGCTCGCCACCACGCCAACGGAATACATTCGCCGCGTGCGCCTCAGCCGCGCCCATCAAGAGCTGCTGGCGGGGGCGCCGTCCGAAACCACCGTCACCGAAATCGCCCAGCGGTGGGGGTTCGCGCACACCGGAAGGTTCGCGGTGCTGTATCGGCAGACGTACGGCCAGAGCCCGCACACCACCCTGCGGCACATGACCCCGCAGTCGTAGCGACACGCCGTCAAGCCGCAGGTCAGCAACGTCGCGTTCACCGTGCGTCACCTTCGCGCCACGGCCGCGACGCGAACACGCCGAAAGTTGTTTTTTCCCACCCCGTGTCGTCGGGGTAACCCCTGGTCGGCCGCCGATTACGGGTAGAACGGAAGTTGCCAGCCGGCGCCGAGGTGCGCCGGCGGCCGCCGTAGCCGGTAAGCTTTGGTCAGGTTGAGTCCCCAGCTGCCGTTATCAACGGGCGCCACTCGGACACCGTCGTCGCTCGCCCTGCTCACTATCAAGCCTGAAGGGCGCACAACCCATGACTGCTTCACCCGACCTATGTACACCCCGGGCACCTGCCCCCGAGCTGCTTGGCCAACCGCGCAGCCGCTACCGAATCGATTGCGCCGCAGCGCAAATCCATGTCCACGCCCGCAGCGTGGCCACCGTCTTGCGCATCGACGGTGAAGTCGATGCATCCAACGCCGAGCTGATCACCGAGGCGATTCGCCGGTTTTCGCGGCTGAAGGCCCCGCTGGTGCTCGACCTCAGTGGCTTGGACTTCCTTGCCGGCTCGGGCCTGCGCGCGCTGCTGGTGCTCAACGAGGAACACCGCCGGGCCCAGCTGCGGTCCAGCGTCGTCAGCGGGCCGGCGTTGCGCCGGCTCACCCGCGTCGTGACCGATCACGGCCTGCCGATCGCCGATTCGGTCGCCGCGGCCCTTGCGCACATCGAGGGCGCGACGGCGGCCCGGCGTCGGCTGGTTTCGGACCCGGCCCGCCAACACGAGCCGCAGCGCCACACGTCGGCGCGGCTTCGGGGACTGGCGTCCTAGGGGCCCAACCGGTGCATCAACTGCTCGGCGGCGTACCGGCCGCTGGCCAGGGCGCCGTGCACGGTGCCCGGATTGTCGACACCTACCGCCTCGCCCGCCAGGTAGAGCCGGTCGCTGACGGGGTCCTGCAGTCGGCGGCGGTCGTCGAGGCCCGAACCCGGAGCGTGAAAAGAGTAGGCGCCGCGCGCATACGGGTCGGCGCTCCAGTTCGACGTCTTGACCGCCACCGGCGAGACGTCGCCGAACAGCCGGCGAGCGACGGGTAGCGCGCTCGCCATCAGCTCGCGCGGTGGCGCGGCCTCGGCGGCGCGGCCGCGGTGACCGGCGTTGAGCGCCAACACGATCGGGCCCGCCGCGGCCGGCATGGTGAACCACTGGGCCCACCGGCCGCCGTCGGCCGCGAGGTATTGGTAGAAGGCGTTGTCCGCCGTCCAGCCGCGCCGGTCGAACCGGAAGAAACTCTTGGACAGCACCCCGAATCCCAGGGCTTCCACCGCGCGGCCGTGGTGGTCGGGCAGGGGCGGATCGAACGCGATCGCCCCGGCTTTGAGCACGCCGAGCGGCACCGTGACGATGGCGGCGGATCCCCGCAACGACCGATTCTTTGCCCGCACGACGACGGAGTCGTCCCGCTGCGCGATCGCGGTCACCGGCGTGTTCAGCTCGATCCGAAGGCCGTTGGCCAGCAGCCTCGGCAGGGCGTCGTAGCCGTTGGTGATGACAACCTGATCGCCGCCGGTGTAGTCGCCCTCGTCAAAGGTGATGGCCGACAACTGATCCGCGTCGGCGGCGAACTCGTCCTCGATCTCGGTGGTGAGGTAGAAGGCCAGCTGGGCGCGGTCGGAGGTGGACAGTGCTGCGCCGCCGACCGCGGCGCTGACGGCGGCGGCCAGGCTGCCGCCGCCGGCTTGGTAACGCGCCCGCTCCACAAAGGCGCGCCATAGCGTCGGGTCGTAGTCGAGCGGCGCAAGGTCGGGATCGATCACGAGCCTGGTCCAGCTGTAATAGTCGGTTGTGACCAGCTCCGCCCGGGCTTGCCGCGCCAGCGCCACCAGCGGGTTGCCGGCCGTTCCGTGGATCCACGACGCGCCCATTTCCAGCGGGGCGCCCCAGTCGCGGTCGGTGTGGACCCGGCCGCCGACGCGGTCGCGGGCTTCGATCACCCGAACCGGCCATCCGGCGTCGGCGAGGCTGCGCGCGGCGGACAGACCCGCCATCCCCGCGCCGATGACCAGGACCGACCGGGTGTCCGGCCGCGACGGTTGCGCCGGCGGGCGGTGGGCGCAGGCGGCCATCAGCCCGCCACCGGCCAAACCCGTGGTGGCCGCGATGAATTCCCGACGGGACATCGGGTACACGGGTGTTAGCGTCTCACATCAGAATCGTTTGCCGGATTTACCGAATCCGAACGGATCTTGCGGATAAACTTCCCAAAGTCCTTAACTGCGGCGACGGGGCCGGGTTTGGAAGGGGGGGTGCGGTCATGAGCGCTCGACGATCGGCTCGCGCGGTCGACCCCTACCCCGACGTTTTGCCGCCCAGTCAGACCGTCGCGGTCCGGGCGACCGACGGCACCCGGTTGCACGCCGAGGTCTTCGGGCCGCCCGACGGCTACCCGATCGTCCTGACGCACGGCATCACGTGCGCCATCCGGGCCTGGGCCTACCAGATCGCCGACCTGGCCAACGATTACCGGGTGATCGCCTTCGATCACCGCGGCCACGGGCGCAGCGACATGCCCCGGCGCAACGAATACAGCCTGAAACACCTTGCTTCCGACCTGAATTCGGTGCTGGATGCGACGTTGGCGCCGCACGAGCGCGCGGTGCTGGCCGGACATTCGATGGGCGGCATCACCATCGCCGCGTGGTCTGCGCGGTACCGGCACATGGTGCCCCGGCGCGCCGACGCGGTCGCGCTGATCAACACCACGACCGGGGACCTGGTCCGCGAGGTGCAACTGCTGTCGGTGCCACGCGGGCTGTCCCCGGCCCGGGTGGCCGCCGCCCGCGCGCTGATCCACGCGTTCGGTGGGTTCCCGATCCCGAGTGCGGCCCGCATCCCGAGCCGCTACATCGTCGGAATGCTGGCGGTGGGCCGGGACGCCGACCCGAACGTGGCCAGGATCGTCCACCGGTTCTTCGAGCAGACCTCACCCGCGGGGCGCGCCGGCTGCGCGCGGATGCTGGTCGCCGCGCTGGGGTCGCGGCACCTGGAGCTGGACGGTTTGACGGTGCCGACCCTGGTCATCGGCAGCGAACGCGACCGGCTCACCCCGATCAGCCAGGCCCGCCGCATCGCGGGCACCGCGCCCAACGTGGTCGGTCTGGTCGAGCTGCCCGGCGGCCACTGCTCGATGCTGGAACACCCGCGCGAGGTCAACCGCCACCTGAGGGCGCTCGCCGAATCGGTGACCAAGGACGTGCGGATCAGTTCATAGCAGGGCGGTGATCTCGGCGGCCGCGCGCTGGCCGGACCGCACGGCCCCGTCGAGGAACCCGGTCCATTCGTCCGCGGTCTCGGTGCCGGCCCAGTGGATGGGGCCGACCGGCTCGCGCAGCCACGGCCCGAACCGGGTCCACGACCTCGGCGGGACCGCGGCGGTGGGTCCGCCGGGCGCGAATTCCTCCGCGCCCCAACAATGGTCGACATAGTCGAGCGGTTTGAGCGCGTCGTCGCCGAACAGCGTCGCAAAGCAGCGCAGCGTGTCGTCGCGGCGCTGCTCCGGGGAGAGCGAGTCGAACGCGCGCGCGTCGACGAACCCCATCAGGACACCGGGCCCGTCGGCGTGCGGGCTGACGTCGAAGGTGATGAAAACCGGCCCGCTGTCGGACAGGGCCTGACCCGAGAAGCCGTTGGTCCGCCAAAAGGGCGTGGAATAGGCGGCGTAGGCCTTGCTGAGCCGGCCCTGCGGCCAGTGCTGGGCCAGTTGGTGGTATTCGGCGGGCAGCGGAGGCGCGAACTCGATCGACGCCCGATGGGCGGGCGGCACCGCGACGACCACGAACCCCGCCTCCGCCTGGCCGACGTCGGTGGTGACCGTCACCCCGGCGCCGTGCCGGTCGATGCGCCGGACCGGCGCGCCCAGCACGACGCGCGTGCCCAGCTCGGCGGCCGCGGCCTCGGCGATCTGCTGCGTGCCGCCCGGAAAACGGTCCTGTTGGGCGCCGTTTTCGACGTCGAGCAGCCGGTCCAGGCCACCGGCCGCGTGCGTGTAGCGGGCCGCGTGCAGCATCGACACGTCGTCGGGTTCGCATCCCCAGGTCACCCGCGCCACGATCGCCAGCAGGTCGCGCGACGAGGCGGTGGCGCGCACGGACCGCAGCCAGCCGCCGAGCGACACGTCGTCGAGCTCGCGCGCACGGCGCGCCTCCCACGGCGCCGACAGCGGGACGCTGCGGGCGAGCCGGTCGAATTGCCAACGCAGCCGGCCGATGTCGAGCAGCCCGGTCAGCGAGAGCTTGGGGATGGTGCCCCGGTAGGAGTGCGTCCAGCCGCGCCAGTGGATGACGTTCTTGCCGTCGTGGTGGGTGGGGATGGTCGGCACGTCGAGTTCGGCGGCGAGCGCCAGGACCGCGTCCTGGGTGGGGCCGACGAAGGTGCCGCCGAGATCGGCGGGCAAACCCGCCACGCTGCCGGTGAAGGAGCGGCCCCCGACGCGGTCGCGGCCCTCGAAGACCACCACGTCGTGGCCCTGGCGGGCCAGCTCGCGCGCCGCGGCAAGTCCGGCAAAGCCTGCGCCGACCACGACAACGTCGACAATCCACGGCGGGTTTGGCACGCGCACCAGTCAACCCCAATTTTCGCGGTTTCGTGCGCCAAACGCCGCCCCGGTTTCATCTCGGAAGGGGGCCGACGTTCGCGGGCCGCCTAGGGGGCGACGGTGAGCCAGTCGGCGAACCCGGATGGGTCGTGGCGGCCCAGCGCGCCGTGCTCGTAGAGGCCCCAGCCCTCTTTGGGCTCCCCGTCGCCGTCGCGGCACACCGCGCGCCCGACGTGGTCGATGACCCCGAATCCGGACCGCGCGACGATCGCCGGGTCGGTCATGTCGTAGGTCAGGCGTTCGACGAACTTCTCGCCCTTCCACATGCCGTGCAGCCAGTCCGAGTCGCCGCCGTAGCCGCCGCCGACGTGGATGGGCACCGGCAGCTTGGACTCCACGTCGAAGCGCACCGGCGTCCCGTCGGGGGCGGTGGCGTCGATGGTCGCCCCGGTGGGGATGCGGGTGCCGGAGCGGTAGTGGATCTTGACCCGGGGCCAGCCCAGCTGCTCGACGCGTCCGTCGCGCCAGATCCGGGTGCAGTCGTTGAGCGAGCGGAAGCCGTTGGGTTCCTCCTGGATGATCAGCACGATGGCGAAGTCGTCGAACGCCATCGGCACGTACAGCCACCACATGCCCTCGAAGGGCGGGTCGGCGGGCCGCCCGGCGGGCTCGGGCTCGCCGATCGGCCGGATGCCCCACGACCGGTCGCGGCTGCCGAGCCAGATCGCGGGGTCGACGGCGATCTCCTCGCCGTCGACGGAGATGCGGCCGCTCCAGCTGCCGAGCTGGGCGAACCGCTGGGCGTCCAGCGTCACCCGGTTGCCCGACCGCAGGACGTGCGGCTGTTCCTGCACGACGTCGAACAGGCCCTGCCAGGTGAGATCGGCTGCGATGCCTTCGGTTTCGTCGAGGACCAACCGCAGCTTGCGCAGCGGCTCGATCACCTCGATCCGGTAGCCGTTGACATGCTGGTTGAGCCGGTCGGAGTCGATCGCGTCGCACAGGTGCACCGCGGTCTGGGTGTCCCCGCGCCGCACCAGGAAGAACGCGTCCTTGACGCCCAGGTTGGGGTAGTAGCCGATGCCGCTGATGACGAAGATGTCTCCGGTGCGGTCGTGTGCGTTGAAGTAGGAGCGATCGTAGAAGTTCCGGTCCGAGGATCCCGGCCATGCGATCGGCTGCGGAATCTGGTGAACCGGGAACTCGTCGAGCGGTCCGAGCATCAGTGGTCCTCTCCCGTGGGGCCCTCGCCGATCAGGCTTCGCATCAACCCGGCGTGGTAGAACAGCGACTCGACGTCCTCGGGTTTCTCGGTTTCCCCGAAGTGCACCCGGCGCGCGCCGGTGCGCATGAACACGCAGGCCCACATGACGCCCGAGTAGACGTAGAACCAGCGCAGGTCGCCGACTTCCACGCCGGTCAGCCGTTCGTAGGTGGCGCGGACGTCGTCCTCGCGCATCACCGCGGGCAGGCCCGGCAGCCCCGCCAGGCCGGTGAGCTCCTGAAACACCATGTGCGCGTAGATCATCCACGCCACGTCGAGTTCGCGTGGGCCCAGGGTGACCATCTCCCAGTCCAGCACCGCCACCGGCGCGAAGTCGCGGTACAACACGTTGCCCACCCGCGCGTCGCCCCACAGCAGCACGGGTTCCCGCGTGGCGGCCTCGGCCGGCCAATGGTCCTCGAGCCAGGCGAAGGTCCGCTCCAGCAGCGGTGAGCGCCCGATGTCGGGCACCGCGAAGTCGTACCAGGACCGCACCCAGTTGAAGTGCCGGCGCAGCGCGGTGTCGCCCTGCTGGCCGTCGGACAGGAAGCCGAACGTCTTCTCCGCGTTGGGGATCGAATGCAACCTGGCGAGCACGCCGACGGTTGCGTCCTGCAGCTCGCGCTGCCGCTCGGCCGGGGCGTCGGCGAACCAGTTGTTGCCGAACGTGTAGGGCATCACGTCCGGCGGCACCACGCCGTCGACGTAGTCCATCACGAAGAAGGGGGTGCCCAGCACGTCGCCGGTGGGCTCGAGCCAGCGCACGGGCGGGACGGGGACGTCGGTGAGTTCGCCGACCTTGCGGATGACCTCGAATTGGTGGTCCAGCCGATAGGTGGGGAACACCTGCACGTCCTCGGCGGCCGGCGCCACCCTGGTCACCAGCTTCTGTTCGGTGGGCTTGCCGTCCTGCTGCCACCGGGCCGTCAGGATGATGGTTTCCGACGACATCCCCGTCGAGTCGACGCCGCTTTCGACGGTGACCTCCGGCGCCGCCCCGGCGGGCAGCACGGTCGACAGCCAATTCGACATCACCGCGGGTAGCGTCGTGATGTCTCTGCTGGACCGCTGAAGCCGGTCGACCTTGTCGAGCACGGGTTCATTGGCCACGGGTGCCTCCATTCTTTGAGACTTCTTCGCGGCAATTACGATACGGTAGGTAGCGTTATGAAAGCAGACCCATCCGCCATTGACAAGGCCCCCGGTGCCGGCCGCCCGCGGGACCCGCGCATCGACTCGGCCATCCTATCGGCCACCGCGGAACTGCTTGTCCAAATGGGCTATTCCAATCTCAGCCTGGCGGCGGTCGCCGAGCGCGCGGGAACCACCAAATCGGCGCTGTACCGCCGGTGGTCCAGCAAGGCCGAATTGGTCCACGAGGCGGCCTTCCCGGTGGCGCCCACCGCGCTGCAGGCGCCCGCCGGGGACTTCGCCGCCGACGTCCGCATGATGATCGAGGCCACCCGCGACGTGTTCACCACGCCCGTCGTCCGCGCCGCCCTGCCCGGCCTGGTGGCCGACATGACCGCCGATCCCGCCCTCAACGCCCGGGTGATGTCCCGGTTCGCGGATTTGTTCGCGACCGTTCGGGTGCGGTTGAGTGACGCCGTCGACCGCGGCGAGGCGCATCCCGACGTGGACCCGGACCGGTTGATCGAATTGATTGGGGGAGCCACGATGCTGCGCATGCTGCTGCGCCCGGAGGACGAACTCGACGACGGGTGGGTGGAGCAGACCACCGCCATCGTGGTGCACGGGGTGAGGCGATGACGGCCCGGCTGGCCGGGCGGGCCGCGATCGTCACCGGGGGCAGCCGGGGACTGGGCCGGGCGATCGCGCTGGCGCTGGCGGCCGAGGGCGCCGCCGTGGCGGTGGCGGGGCGCACCGAACAGGTGTGGGACGAGCGGCTGCCGGGAACCATCGGCGAGACGGTCACCGACATCGAGGCGGCCGGCGGGCGCGCGGTGGCCATCCGCGCCGACCTGACCGAACGCGAGGACATCGCCCGGTTGGTGGTCGCGGCGCGAGAAGCCCTGGGGCCCATCACGATTCTGGTGAACAATGCGGCCTTCACCGCGCCCGGCCGCCCCCGGGCGCCCGGGGGCGAGCCGCGCACCCCGTCCGCGAAGCCGGCGGCCGGGGCCGCCAAGCCCGGGTGGCCGGGTTTCGTCAGCATCCCGCTGGCCGCCTATCGCCGGCATTTCGACATCGCCGTCTTTGCCGCCTACGAGCTGATGCAGCTGGTATGCCCCGACATGATCGAGGCGGGCCGCGGGTCGATCATCAACGTCAGCTCGGTGGCATCGAGGATCCCCGGCAACGGTCCGTATCCGGACCGCAGCGGCAGCGTGCTGCCCGGATACGGCGGATCCAAGGCGGCGCTCGAGCACCTGACCCAGTGCGCGGCGTTCGACCTCGCCGATCACCACATCGCGGTGAATGCCCTGTCGCCGTCGAAACCGATCCTCACCCCCGGGCTGGCCTACTATGCCCGGGAGTTCGACGAGACCGCCGCGGCCGACGAATTCGCCCGGGCCGCAGTCGAATTGACTCTGGTCGATCCCGAAAAGGTCACCGGTCGCACGATCGGTCACCTGCAGGTGCTCGACGGCACCTTCCGGCCCTTCGAGCCCGACTAGGCGCGGTCGTCCGGGTCGCGATCGGTGGATGAATCGCCGACTGTGGATAACCTCCCGCCTGACGTGCCAGGATGAGGCAAAGCAGTGCCGCAACAACCGGTCGAGTGGTATGCCGATGCCCGGTATGGACAAGCCCACGGGGCGGGCCGTCGCCCTGATCGCGCTGCTGCTCGTCCTCTCCGCCGCCCTGCGCGGCTACCTGCCGTCCCCCCACCCCGCCGCGCGCGGGGAGGAAACCGGCGGGCCGGCGGCGCTGATCTTCGTGGTGGCGACCCTCGGGGTCACGCTCGCGCTGGTGACGATCGCGGTCATCGCGCGGTTGCGGGACCCGCGGGCGGCGGCGCCCCGAGCCGGTCAGCTGTCCGAGATGCTGGGCACCGGCAGGGGCCGGCCGAGCTGGCGGGTGTTGCTGATCGGGCTGGCGGTCATCGCGGCGTGGCTGCTGATCGTGTGGGTGGCCACCCACCTGCTGGCCCCCCATCACGTCGGTCAGGCGCCGCCCGCTCCGGCGACCGGTGCCGCGTCACCGGAGCAGGCGAACGCCCCGCCGCCGCAACCGCACGCGCGCAACGGCGACGTGTTCGGCATCCTGCTCGCGGCCACCGTCCCGATGCTGTTGGTGATCGTCACCGGGACGGTCGTCATGTCGCGGCGGCGGTGGCGCGCGGCCGCGCCCGGCGCCGTCGCGGACGATCACGCCGAACCCCCGGCGCCGCCGTCACGTTCGGAATCCTTGGCGCGGGCGGCCGAACGCGGGCTGGCCGAGATGGCCGACCTAAGCCGTGAACCTCGCGAGGCGATCATCGCCTGCTACGCGGCGATGGAACGCGAGCTGGCCCACGTGCCCGGCGCCGTCCCGCAGGACTTCGACACCCCGACCGAGGTGTTGGCCCGCGCGGTGGAACACCGCGCGCTGCATGCCGACAACGCCGTGCAGTTGGTGAACCTGTTCGCCGAGGCGCGGTTCAGCCCGCACGTGATGAACGAGGGTCACCGCGACGTGGCGGTGCGTGTTCTGCAGTTGGTGCTCGACGAGCTGGGCACCAGGAGTGCTGCATGAAAAAGACACTGGCCCTGGGCGTCTGCTTCATCCTCGGCATCGAGCTGCTCGCGCTGCTGCCGCACGATCGCCGGGTCGTGTTGGCCGCCTCCGGCGGCGCACTCGCCCTGGTGCTGTTCACCGTCCGTCGCGTGCTCGGGCGGGGGCTGCAACCCGAGGCGGACGCGGAGCCCGACGATCTCGGGGATTCCTTGCGCCGCTGGCTGTCCAGCACCGAGACGACGATCCGATGGTCGGAGTCCACCCGGGTGGACTGGGACCGCCACCTGCGGCCCATGCTTGCGCGCCGCTACGAGATGACGACCGGCCAACGACGTTCCAAAGACCCCGTGGCGTATCAGGCGGGCGGCCAGATGCTCTTCGGGGACGAACTGTGGGAATGGGTCAACCCGAACGACGTCGCACGGACCGGTGACCGGCGGCCCGGGCCCGGCCGTGCGGTGCTGGAAGAGATTCTGCGAAAGTTGGAACAGGTATGACGCTGCCGGCGGCAACAACCACAGCGCACTGCGAGGCGGTGCTCGACGAGATCGAGCGCGTGGTGGTGGGCAAGCGTTCCGCGCTCACCCTCATCCTCATCGCGGTCCTCGCGCGCGGCCACGTCCTGATCGAGGACCTGCCCGGGCTGGGCAAGACGCTCATCGCCAGATCGTTCGCCGCCGCGCTGGGGCTGCAGTTCACCCGCGTGCAGTTCACCCCGGACCTGCTGCCCGCGGACCTGCTCGGCTCGACGATCTACGACATGCAATCGGGCCGGTTCGCCTTCCGGCCCGGGCCCATCTTCACCAACCTGCTGATGGCCGACGAGATCAACCGCACGCCGCCCAAGACGCAGGCGGCGCTGCTCGAGGCGATGGCCGAGGGCCAGGTGAGCATCGACGGCGAAACCCACCAGCTGCCACAACCTTTCATCGTCCTGGCGACCGACAATCCGATCGAGTACGAGGGCACCTACCCGCTGCCGGAAGCGCAGCTCGACCGGTTCGCGATCCGCCTCGAGCTGCGCTACCTCTCCGAGCGCGACGAGGCCGCGATGCTGCGGCGGCGGCTCGAACGCGGGTCGGTCGAGCCGGCCGTCAACCAGGTGGTGGATGCGCACGACCTGCTCGCGATGCGGGAATCGGTCGAGCAGGTGACCGTGCACGAAGACGTCTTGCGCTACGTGGTTTCGCTGGCCAACGCCACGCGGCATCATCCGCAGGTCGCCGTCGGCGCCAGCCCCCGGGCCGAGCTCGACCTGGTGCAACTGGCCCGCGCCCGCGCGCTGTTGCTCGGCCGGGACTACGTGATCCCCGAAGACGTCAAGGCGCTCGCCGTCCCGGCCGTCGCGCACCGGATCACCCTGCGCCCGGAGATGTGGGTGCGCAAGATCCAAGGCGCCGACGTCGTCGGGGAGTTGTTGCGCCGCCTGCCGGTGCCGCGAACCGGCGAGGGCCACCCGAGCGGCGGATGAGGCCGGTGTGACCGGGCGTGAGGCCGAGTTCTGCTGGCGCGCATCGCACTTGACGCGGGCCGTCGCGACCTGCGCGGGGCTGGCGGTGGCGGTCGCGGTGATCGCCGTGCGGTGGCAGTTGATCGCCTTCGCCGCGCCCCTGCTCGGTGTGCTCTGCTCGATCAGCTGGCAACGCCCCGTGCCGGCGATCCGCGTACACGGCGATCCCGACGCGCAGCGGTGCTTCGAGAACGACCGGGCGCGGCTGCGCATCTGGATGACGGAAGAGGGCGGGGCGACCGGGTTTTCGGCGGCAGAGCTCACAGTGCCGGCCGTCGAGGGGATGCAGCTCGAAATCCTGGACTCGGCGTCGCCGCACGCCAAAACCGTTGCGGCGACGGCGCAACGGTGGGGCCGGTACTTCATCGGGGCGCGCGTCGATGTGATCGCGCGCGGTGGGCTGCTGTCGGGGACGGCCACCGTGGACGCCGCCGAGGTGATCGTGTTTCCCCTGACGCCCCCGCAGTCGACGCCCATCCCGCAGACCGAGCTGCTCGACCGGCTGGGCGCGCACCTGACCCGGCACGTCGGTCCCGGCGTGGAATACGCCGACATCCGCGCCTACGTCCCCGGAGACCAACTGCGGGCGGTGAATTGGCCGGTGAGCGCGCGTCGCGGCCAGCTGCACGTCACGCAGCGCCTCACCGACCGCGCCGCCGACGTGGTGGTGCTGATCGACACCTATCGGCAACCGGCGGGCCCGGCAACCGAGGCCACCGAGCGCGTCGTCCGCGGTGCCGCGCAAGTCGTGCAGACCGCGTTGCGGCACGGCGACCGCGCCGGGATCGTCGCCCTCGGCGGCAACCACCCGCGCTGGCTGGGCGCCGACATCGGGCAGCGCCAGTTCTATCGCGTGCTGGACACGGTGCTCGCCG
Source organism: Mycobacterium europaeum (assembly GCF_034555895.2). Taxonomy (NCBI): domain Bacteria; kingdom Bacillati; phylum Actinomycetota; class Actinomycetes; order Mycobacteriales; family Mycobacteriaceae; genus Mycobacterium; species Mycobacterium europaeum. The sequence continues at coordinate 3,396,807 of NZ_CP157315.1, read as the reverse complement.
CCGGCGATCGATTCGAAGGCACGACGGGGACTTTAGCGCCGCGGGCGGCCATGCCCGCGGGCGCGATCGTCATCGCGTTCTCCACGCTGCTCGACACCGAGTTCGCGCTCGCGCTGATCGACCTGCGCAGGCGCGGCCACGTCGTCATCGCCGTCGACGTCCTCGACAGCTCGCCGTTCGCGGGCCGCCTGGATCCCCTGGTGGACCGGATGTGGTCGCTGCAGCGCTCGGCCATGTATCGCGACATGGCCACCGTCGGCGTCGACATCGTGTCGTGGGAAGGGGACAGCGGGCTGGAGCAGTCCATGGGTGTGCTGCCGGACCGCCGCCGGCGGGTGCGGGGGCGGCTCCGTGGCTAGCGGCGGCGGGGCGGCGCTGCCGCGGCTGTGGGCCCCGGTGTTCTCCGTCGCGTTCGGGCTGCTGATGGTGGGCCTGGTCGCCGACGGCTCGCACGGACCCGCGGTGGCGGCTTGGGCGGCGGCCCTGATCGCGGTGGTCGGGGGAGTGGCATTTCGCCCCGCGGCGACGCTTGCCGTGTTGCTGTCGGTGATCACCATCGTGCTGTCCGACCCGCCGCTCGTGTTCGTCGCGCTCTCCGGGCTGTGCGCCACCGCGTACCTGGTCTGCCGGCACGCGGCCGGGGCGGGGGCCGGTGCGGTGCTGGGCAGCGTGCCGACCGTCGTTGGGGCCGTAAGCTTCACCCTCGCGGGGTGGGTCGCGGCGTCGTTCCCGCTGCAGTTGCCGTGGTTGCCGTTGGCCGCGCCGCTGGCGGCGCTGGCCGCCTACGTGCTGGCTGTGCGGCCGTTCCTGAGCTGAGGTCAGTGCAGCAGCTGGGCGGCGTGGTCGGCGAGGTCGAGCAGCGGCTGCGGGAAGATGCCCAAAAGCACGGTGACCAAGGCGCAGACCGCGATCGCGGCCTTGCTCAAGATGCCGGGCGCCACCACGTGCGGGGTGTCGTCGGTGGCCTCGGTGAAGAACATCGACACGATCACCCGCACGTAGAAGTAGGCGGCGATTCCGCTGGCGACCACACCGATGATCACCAGGGGTGCCGCGCCGCCCTGGGCCGCGGCCTTGAACACGGCGAGCTTGCTGACGAAACCACTGGTCAGTGGGATGCCGGCGAAGGCCAGCAGGAACATCGAAAACATCACGCCCACAATGGGTGAACGCTGCCCGAGCCCCGCCCAATGGGCCAGGGTGGCGTCTTCGACGCCGTCGGCGTCGCGGATCAGGCTCACGATGGCGAACGCGCCGACGGTGCTGAAGCTGTAGGCGAGCAGGTAGAACAGCGTGGACGACAGGCCGGCCTGGTTGTCGGCGATGACGCCGGTGAGGATGAACCCGACGTGGGCGACCGACGAGTAGGCCAGCATGCGCTTGACGTCGGTCTGGTTCACCGCGGTGATGGTGCCCACCGCCATGGTGAGGATCGAGATGGTCCACAGCACCGGCCGCCATTGATCGTGCAGGGGTGGCAGCGCGACGTAGACCACCCGCAGCAGGGCGCCGAAGGCGGCGACCTTGGTGGCCGCGGCCATGAACCCGGTGACGGGGGTGGGGGCGCCCTGGTAGACGTCCGGGATCCACGAATGGAACGGCACCGCACCCACTTTGAACAGCAGGCCGACCGACAGCAGTGCCACGCCCACCAGTGCCATCGAGGTGTCTCCGTGCGCCGCCAGCGCGTCGCGGATGCCGGTCAGCAGCAGCGTGCCGGTCGCGCCGTACAGCAGTGCCACGCCGTACAGGAAGAACGCCGACGAGAACGCGCCCAGCAGGAAGTACTTCATCGCCGCTTCCTGCGACAGCAGGCGCCGGTGCCGGGCCAGCCCGCACATCAGATACAGCGGCAGCGAAAGAACTTCCAGCGCAACGAACATCGTCAGCAGGTCGTTGGAGGCGGGGAAGACCATCATGCCGCCGACCGACAGCATGGCCAGCGGGAACAGCTCCGTCTGCGCGGCCCCGGCCCGCTCGGCGTCCCGCTCGGCGTCGCTGCCGGGCACCGCGGACGCCTGCGGGGTGAAGGAGTCCAGGCCGGCCGATCCGCCGGCGCCGACCCCCGCGGCGACCTTGGTCTCCGCCTTGGTTTGCGTGCGTTCGGCCATGAAGATGACGGCCAGCACCGCGACCAGCAGCACGGTGCCCTGCAGGTACAGGGTCGGGCGGTCGATGGCCATCGCGCCCAGCACCGCCGCGCGGCCGGAGGCCGGGAGCGACTCGGCCACTTCCACGGTCGCCAGGAATGCCGCGACCAGGCCGGCCAGGGCGAGCGTCACCTGGGCGCCGTAGCGGATTCGCCTGGGCAGGAACGCCTCCGCGAGGACGCCGACCACGGCGACCCCGAAGACGATCAGCGTCGGGCAGAGCAGGAAGTACTCGATGCTGGGGGTGGGGAGGGTCATGGGCGCGGTCCTTCGGCTGTCCGGGGTACGCGGTTGACTGCCGGCACGCTCGGCGCGGGATCGTGCTGACCGATGGTGGTCATGGTGTTCTCGACGGCCGGGTTGATGATGTCCAGCACCGGCTTGGGGTAGACGCCGAGAACGAGCAACAGCGCGATCAACGGTGCGACGACCAGCAATTCGCGCGCCCGCAGGTCGCCGATCTTCTCGTTGCCGGCGGCCACGGGACCGGTCATGACGCGCTGGTAGAGCCACAGCATGTAGATGGCGGACAGCACCAGCGCGGTGACACCGAACGCGGCGGCCAGCCAGTATCGGTTGAAAGTGCCCAGTAGGACGAGGAATTCGCTGATGAACGGCGCCAGGCCGGGCAGCGACAGGGTGGCCATGGCCGAGACGAGGAACGTTCCGGCCAGGATGGGCGCCACCTTCTGCACGCCGCCGTAATCGGCGATCGCCCGGCTGCCGTGCCGGGATATCAGGAATCCCGCGATCAGGAACACCGCCGCCGTGGACAGGCCGTGGTTGAGCATGTACAGCGTCGACCCGCTCTGGCCCTGGCTCGTCATCACGAAGATGCCCAGGATGATGAACCCGAAGTGCGAGATGGAGGTGTAGGCGATCAGGCGCATGATGTCGGTCTGCCCGATCGCCACGACCGCCCCGTAGATGACGCCGATGACGGCCAGCACGACGATCAGGGGGCGGAAATACGTTGAGGCGCCAGGGAACAGCTGCAGGCAATAGCGCAGCATGCCGAAGGTGCCGACCTTGTCCATCACCGCCATCATCAGCACCGCGGTCGCCGGGGTGGCCTCCACCGCGGCGTCGGGCAGCCAGCGGTGGAACGGCCACAGCGGCGCCTTGATGGCGAACGCGAACATGAAGCCCAGGAACAGCGCCTTGAACACCGCGGAGTCGGCGCCGTAGCGACCGGAGGCGACGCCGGCGACGATCTCACGGAAGTCGAACGTGCCCGAACCGTGCTCGGCGGTCACCACGTAGAGCCCGATCACCGCGGCCAGCATGATCAGCCCGCCGAACAGGTTGTACAGCAGGAACTTCACCGCGGCGCGGGACCGGCCCGGCCCGCCGCCGAAGCCCCCGATCAGGAAGTACATCGGGATGAGCATGGCCTCGAAGAAGACGTAGAACAGCAACACGTCCAGCGCGACCACCGAGATCAGCACCATCGACTCGATGGCCAGCGTCAGCGCGACGTAGGCGTGCACACCGCGGTTGCGTTCTTCGCCACCTGACGACCGCAAGCGCGGCGGAGCCGGGCGCAGCGGGTCGTCAGCATCGCCACCGTCGTTCCAGCCGGCCACCTGCAGCACCGGGATCAGCACGGCGGTCAGCAGCACCAGCACCACGGCGATGCCGTCCACGCCCAGGGAGTAGGTGGCGCCGAACGCCGGTATCCAGGAATGGCTTTCAACGAACTGGTAATTGCTGCCGCCGGTCTTGAAGCCCAGGGTGACGACGATCGCGATCGCCAGCGTCGCGACGCCGAAGACCAGGCCGGTCCACTTGGCGAGCCGGCGCAGCCCCGGGGGCAGCAGGATGACGAGCACCGAGCCGGCCAGCGGCACCAACCACAGGATGCTCAGCCACGGGAGGTTATTCACCACAGTTTCACCGCCAGGATCAGCGCGACCACCAGGACCGCGCCCGTCAGCATCGACAATGCGTAGTTGCGGGCGAAGCCGGTTTGCAGCCCGCGCAAGCGATTCGAAGTGCGGCCCACCAGCGCGGCCAGCGCGTTGACCGAGCCGTCCACACCCGCGTTGTCGACGTCGACGAGCGCTTGGGTCAGCTCGGCGCCGGGGCGCATGAACACCTCCTCGTTGAAGGCATCGCCGTAGAAGTCCCGTCGGGCGGCCGTCGTCACCGGCGACACCGAAAGCGGGGCCACCCTGGGGATCTCCGCGGTGGCGTACAGCCGGTAGGCGACCGCGATCCCGATGGCGACGACGCCCAGCGCCAGGGCGGTGCTCACCCAGGCGGGGAACGCATGCGTCACCTCTTCGTGTTTCCCGACCACCGGCTCGAGCCAGCGCTGCAGGGTGCCGCCCCACGCCAGCAGCCCGCCGGAGAACACCGAGCCGAAGGCGAGCAGGATCATCGGCCAGGTCATCAGGCCGGGCGCCTCGTGCGGATGCGTGCCCGGCGCCCAACGCTTCTGGCCGAAGAAGGTCATCAGCATCACGCGCGTCATGTAGAACGCGGTGACGCCCGCGCCCAGCAGCGCGGCCCCGGCCAGCACATAGCCGCGGACGTCGCCGGCGCCCAGCGCGGCCTCGATGATGGCGTCCTTGGAGAAGAAACCCGCGAACGGCGGCACGCCGATGATCGCCAGATACCCCAGCCCGAAGGTGGCGAAGGTGATCGGCAGCGCGGCGCGCAGGCCGCCGTAGCGGCGCATGTCCTGTTCCTCGTGCATCGCGTGGATCACTGCGCCGGAGCCCAGGAACAGGCCCGCCTTGAAGAAGCCGTGGGTGAGCAGATGCATGATGGCGAACGCGTAGCCCGCCGGGCCGAGGCCGGCGGCCAGCACCATGTAGCCGATCTGGCTCATCGTCGACGCCGCCAGCGCGCGCTTGATGTCGTCCTTGGCGCAGCCGATGAACGCGCCGAGCAGCAGCGTGACGGCGCCGACCACGACCACCGCGGTCTGCGCATCCGGAGCCAGGTTGTACAGCGGGTTGGACCGCACGATCAGGTACACGCCGGCGGTCACCATGGTGGCGGCGTGGATGAGCGCCGACACCGGGGTGGGGCCCTCCATGGCGTCACCCAGCCAGGCCTGCAGCGGGACCTGCGCGGACTTGGCGCACGCACCCAGCAGCAGCAGCAACCCCATGGCGGTCAGCGCGCCCCGGCCGGCGGCGGGTGCCCCGGCGAACACCCCGGCGTAGGAAAGCGTCCCGAAGGTGCTGAACATCAGGAACATTCCCAGCGCGAGTCCGGCGTCCCCGACGCGGTTCATCACGAACGCCTTCTTGGCCGCCGTGGCCGCCGTGGGCTTGTGGTACCAGAAGCCGATCAGCAGGTAGGACGCCAGGCCGACGCCTTCCCAGCCGACGTAGAGCACCACGTAGTTGTCGGCGACCACCAGCAGCAGCATGGAGGCCAGGAACAGGTTGAGGTAGCCGAAAAACCGCCGGCGGTCCGGGTCTTCGGCCATGTAGGCGACCGAATAGATGTGGATCAGCGACCCGACCCCGGTGATCAGCAGCACGAAGCACACCGACAGCTGGTCGATCTGCAGGCCGAGGTCCACCTGCAGTTGGCCGACGGGGATCCAGCTGAACACCGTCTGGTGGATGACCCGGTCCTCCGCGGCGCGGCCGAGCAGCTCGTTGAGCAGGCTCAGGCCCACGCCGAACGCCGCCAGGGCGGTGGCGCAGCCCAGCCAGTGGCCCCACGCATCGGTGCGCCGTCCGCCGAACAGCAGGATCGCGGCACCCGCCAGCGGCAGCGCCACCAGCAGCCAGGTGTAGTGAGTCATGTTGGCGTCGTCAGCCTTTGAGTAGGTTCGCGTCGTCGACCGAGGCCGATTTGCGGGCACGGAAAATCGTCATGATGATCGCCAGGCCGACGACGACCTCGCACGCGGCCACCACCATCGTGAAGAACGCGATCATCTGCCCGTCCAGGTGCCCGTGCATCCGCGCGAACGTGACGAATGCCAGGTTGACCGCGTTCAGCATCAGCTCGACGCACATGAACATCACGATGGCGTTGCGCCGCAACAGCACACCCGAGGCGCCGATGGTGAAGAGCAGGGCCGAAAGGTAGAGGTAGTTGGCCGGATTCACGACGCACCGCCTTTGATGGCCTGACGGGAGGGAGTCTGTTTGCCGTCGGCGCCGCGGCTGCGCAGGATCGCCGGCACCGACAGCTCCGAATACGAACCGTCGGGCAGCAGCGCGGCCACGTCGACGGCGTTGTGGCGCGCGTAGACGCCGGGGCTGGGCATCGGGGTCGGGTGCCCGCCGGGCTGGAACCGCTCCTGGGCCAGCTCCCGTTGCGTCTTGCGGCGCTCGAAGCGCTCGCGGTGGGCCAGCACCATCGCCCCGATGGCCGCGGTGATCAACAGCGCGCTGGTGAGTTCGAACGCCCAGACGTAGCGGGAGAAGATCAGCGCCGCAAGGCCTTCCACGTTGCCGTTGGCGTTGGCGGTGGTCAGCCCGGCGAAGCCCCCGGTCGCGGCGGAGCCGATGGCGGCGATCAGCAGGACGCCGAACCCGACGCCGGCGAGCACGGCGGCGATGCGCTGCCCGTGCAGCGTCTCCTTCAGCGATTCCGCGGAGTCCACGCCGATCAGCATCAGCACGAACAGGAACAGCATCATCACCGCGCCGGTGTAGACCACCACTTGGACGACACCCAGAAACAGCGCGTCCTGGATCATGTAGAACACCGCGAGGATGATCATCGTCATCGCCAGGAACATGGCCGAGTACACGGCGTTGACCGCCAGCACCACCCCGATCGCGCCGATCAGCGCCAGCGCGCCCAGCACCCAGAACGCCACCGCTTCGCCGGTGGAGGTGCGGACGATGGTGTCGGAAGCCAGGCTGGACGCCAGGAGCTGGCCGGTGAACCCGGTCACCGGGAGTCTCCGGCCTTCTGGTGTTCGCGCAGGCCGTCGGCGGTGACATTGCCCAGGTAGTAGTCCTTGTCGGTGGCGCCGGGTGTCCGGGGGTGCGGCGGCGCGGTCATCTCGGGGAGCAGGGGCGCCAGCAGCCGGTCCTTCTCGTAGATCAGGTCGGCGCGGTTGTCGTCGGCCAGCTCGTAGTCGTTGGTCATCGTCAGCGCCCGGGTCGGGCAGGCCTCGATGCACAGGCCGCAGCCGATGCAGCGCAGGTAGTTGATCTGATAGACCCGGCCGTAGCGTTCACCCGGCGAGTACCGCAGCTCTTCGGTGTTGTCCGCGCCCTCGACGTAGATCGCGTCGGCCGGGCAGGCCCAGGCGCACAACTCGCAGCCGATACATTTTTCCAGGCCGTCTGGGTAGCGGTTGAGTTGGTGGCGGCCGTGGTAGCGCGGCGCGACGGGGCCCGGCTTCTCCGGATACTCCTCGGTGACGTTCTTTTTGAACATCGATCCGAATGTCACGCCGAATCCGGCCACGGCGTCCAGGAACCTAGCCATGTGCTTTCTCCTTGCTCGCGGCCGCCAGGGACTTCATCGGCAGCGGCGGTGTCGGGAATACCGGTGTGGAGGCCTGTCCGGCCGGCAGCTGTTTGGCCTGGCGGCGCAGCTGGCGCTCCAGCGCGCGAATGCCGGGCGTCGCGAACGGTTTTCGCAGCAACAGCAGCAGCGCCGTGGCGAACACGATGCTGCTGACCACCAACACCGGGGTCCAGTGCGCATACCCCTGGTTCTGCAGCGTGCGGATCACCGCCGCGATCAGCACCCAGACCAGCGAGGCGGGGATCAGCAGCTTCCAGCCCAGCGCCATGAACTGGTCGTAGCGCAGCCGCGGCAGGCTGGCGCGCAGCCAGAAGTAGATGAACAGGAAGGTCCACATCTTGGCGGTGAACCACAGCACCGGCCACCACCCGGTGTTGGCGCCCGCCCACATGTTGATCGGCCACGGCGCGTGCCAACCGCCGAAGAACAGGGCCGTCGCCAGGGACGACACCGTCATCATGTTGACGTACTCGGCCAGCATGAACATCGCGAACTTCAGCGACGAGTACTCGGTGTGGAACCCGGCGACCAGCTCGCCCTCGGCCTCGGGCAAATCGAATGGCGCGCGGTTGGTTTCGCCGACCATCGAGATCAGGTAGATCACGAACGACGGCAGCAGCAGGAACACGTACCAGACCCGGTCCTGGGCGGCGACGATCTGCGACGTCGACATGGTGCCGGCGTAGAGGAACACCGCCGCGAACGACAGGCCCATCGCCACCTCGTACGAGATGACCTGGGCGGTGGAGCGGACGCCACCCAGCAGCGGATAGGTGGACCCCGACGCCCAGCCGCCCAGCACGATGCCGTACACCCCGATCGCCGAAAGCCCCAGGATGAACAGGACCGCGACGGGGAGGTCGGTGAGCTGGAGCGGTGTGCGGTGGCCGAACACCGACACCACCGGGCCGAACGGGATGAAGGCGAAGGCGGTGAACGCGGGGATGGTGGAGATCACCGGGGCCGCGAAGTAGACGAACTTGTCGACGCCGCCCGGGGTGATCGTTTCCTTGAGCGCCAACTTGATTCCGTCGGCCAGGCTCTGCAGGGCGCCCCACGGCCCGGCCCGGTTGGGCCCGGGCCGCAGCTGCATCCAGCCCAGGATCTTGCGTTCGAGCAGGATCGCGACCAGCACGTTGAGCATGAGGAACACGAAGATGGCGAGCGCCTTGCCCAGCACCAGCCACCAGGTGTCGTGTCCGAAGGCGGTCAAGGAGTTCGTCGTCATGATCCCACTCCGATTTGCACTGTGCTGCCCAGCGTTACACCCAGCCGCCGGTGCACGGCACAGCCCGGCGAGTTCAGCGGAAGCCACACCACCCGGTCGGGCATGTCGGTGATGACCAGCGGCAGGCTGATCGATCCGCGCGGCGTGCTGACGGTGACCGCGTCACCGTCGCCGGCGCCGATCTCGGCGGCCGTGTCGGCCGACAGCCGCACCACCGGCTTGCGTGCGGTCCCGGCGAGATGCGGCTCGCCGTCCTGCATCCGGCCGTTGTCCAGCAGCATCCGCCAGCCGGCCAGCACCGCTTGTCCCTTTTCGGGCCGGTTCCCGGCTTGGGCCGGCTCCGGCGTCGGGACGGCGGGCCCGGCGGCCCAGTTGCCGTCCCAGGTACCCAGCGAGGACAGTTCGGCGCGGGCCGCTTCGGCGGTCGACAGCCCCAGGTAGACGCCCATCTCGTCGGCCAGCGCGTCGAGCACCTGGTGGTCGGATTGGCCGGCCCGCTGGGTGCTGCCGTGCAGCGCCGGCCCGAACGGGCGATAGCGGCCCTCCCAGTTGACGAAGGCCCCGGCCTTCTGCGTCGTCGGCGCGACCGGGAACACCACGTCGGCGCGCTCGGTCACGGCGCTGTGCCGCAGCTCCAGGCTGACCACGAAGCCCGCGGCATCGAGCGCGGCCAGCACGGCTTCGGGGTCCGGGAAGTCATCGGGTTCCACACCGCCGACCAGCAGGGCGCCCAGCGTTCCGTCGGTCGCGGCGGCCAGGATGCCGTCCACGTCCCGCCCGGCGCCCGAGGGCAGTTCGGACACGTTCCACGCCGCGGCGATCTGGGCGCGGGCGGTCTCGTCGTCGAGCGGGCGGCCGCCCGGCAGCAGCGCGGGCAGCGCGCCGGCCTCCAGCGCGCCGCGCTCGCCGGCCCGCCGCGGCACCCAGGCCAGCCGCGCCCCGGTGGCGTCGGCCAGCCGGGCGGCGGCGGACAACCCGCCGGGCACCGTGGCCAGGCGTTCGCCGACCATGATGACCGCGCCGGCGGTGCACAGCAGGTCTCCCACCTCACCGGTGGCCAGCCCGTCCAGCGCCGCCGCCTCGGCCCCGGGGGCGGTGGGGATGAGCCGTCCGGACATCTTCTCCAGCGCCCGGGTGGCGAACGGCGCGACCGCGTACACCGGCAGCCGGTGCTTGCGCGCGGCCTTGCGCAGCCGCAGGAACACGATGGGCGACTCGTCCTCCGGTTCGAAGCCGACGAGCAACACCACCGGCGCCGTTTCCAGATCCGCGTAGCTGACGTCACGCCGGCCGGCGATCCGCGACGCCAGGAAATCGGCCTCCTCGGCCGAGCTCGGGCGGGCGCGGAAGTCGATGTCGTTGCTGTCCAACACGATTCGGGCGAACTTGGAGTAGGCGTAGGCGTCTTCCAGGGTGGCGCGGCCGCCGACCAGCACTCCCGTGCGCCCGCGGGCCGCGTCGAGGCCCCGGATCGCCGTCGCCATCGCGTGCGACCACGAGGCGGGCACCAGCTCGCCGTCGGCGTCGCGGATCAGGGGAGTGGTGATGACGTCTTGCTGCGTCGCGTAGGTGAACGCCCACCGGCCCTTGTCGCAGTTCCATTCCTCGTTGACCTCGGGGTCGTCGCCCGCCAGCCGCCGCAGCACCTTGCCGCGCCGGTGGTCGGTGCGCTGGGCGCATCCCGACGCGCAGTGCTCGCAGACACTGGGGCTGGACACCAGGTCGAAGGGGCGGGCCCGGAAGCGGTAGGCGGTTCCGGTCAGCGCGCCCACCGGGCAGATCTGCACGGTATTGCCGGAGAAGTACGAGTCGAACGGCTCATTGGCGTAGATGCCGACCTGCTGCAGGGCACCGCGCTCCTGCATGTCGATGAAGATGTCCCCGGCGATCTGCTCGGAGAACCGCGTGCAGCGGGCGCACAGGATGCAGCGTTCGCGATCCAGCAGCACCTGGGCGGAGATGTTGATCGGCTTGGCGAAGGTGCGCTTGACATCGGTGAAGCGAGTATCGGCTCGGCCGTTGGACATCGCCTGGTTCTGCAGCGGGCACTCGCCGCCCTTGTCGCACATCGGGCAGTCCAGCGGGTGGTTGATGAGCAACAGCTCCATCACGCCGTGCTGGGCCTTGTCGGCGGCCTCCGACGTGAGCTGGGTGCGCACCACCATGTCGTCGGTGGCGACGGTGGTGCACGAAGCCATCGGCTTGCGCTGTCCTTCGACCTCGACCAGGCACTGCCGGCACGCTCCGACCGGCTCGAGCAGCGGGTGGTCGCAGAACCGGGGGATCTGGATGCCCATCAGCTCGGCCGCGCGGATCACCAATGTGCCCTTGGGCACGCTGATTTCGTTGTCGTCGATGGTCAACGTCACCATGTCCGGCGGACGCGCCCCGTCTTTCTCGGGGCCGTCCTTGGGGTCGCCGGTCTCGGTTTTGGCCGCCTGGGTCATGGGCGCGTCAAGCCTTTCCGTTGGGCGTCAGCATGGAGTCCCGGGGGTCGAACGGGCAGCCGCCGTCTTCGACGTGAGCCACGTATTCGTCGCGGAAGTACTTGATCGACGACATCACCGGGCTGGCGGCCCCATCTCCCAACGCGCAGAACGCCTTTCCCAAGATCGAATCCGAGATGTCCAACAGCTTGTCGATGTCCTCGGTGGTGCCCTTGCCGCTTTCCAGCCGCTCGTAGATCTGGTCCAGCCAGAAGGTGCCCTCCCGGCAGGGCGTGCACTTGCCGCACGATTCGTGCTTGTAGAAGTACGTCCAGCGCTGCACCGCGCGCACCACGCAGGTGGTCTCGTCGAAGATCTCCAGCGCCTTGGTGCCCAGCATCGACCCGACGCCGCCCACACCCTCGTAGTCCAGCGGAACATCGAGGTGCTCGTCGGTCAGCAGGGGGGTGGACGACCCGCCGGGCGTCCAGAACTTCAGGCGGTGCCCGGCCCGCACCCCGCCGGCGTAGGCGAGCAACTCGCGCAGCGTGATGCCCAGCGGGGCCTCGTACTGACCGGGCCGGGCGACGTGCCCGGACAGCGAATAAAGCGTGAAGCCAGGGGATTTCTCGCTGCCCATCGACCGGAACCACTCGACGCCGTTGAGGATGATGGACGGCACGCTGGCGATCGTCTCGACGTTGTTGATCACCGTCGGGCAGCCGTAGAGCCCGGCCACCGCGGGGAACGGCGGCCGCAGCCGCGGCTGGCCGCGCCGGCCTTCCAGCGAATCGAGCAGCGCCGTTTCCTCGCCGCAGATATAGGCGCCGGCCCCCGCGTGCACCACCAGCTCCAGGTCGAAGCCCGAGCCGTTGATGTCGCGGCCCAGGTATCCGGCCGCATAGGCCTCGGCCACCGCGTTCTGCAGGCGGCGCAGCACCGGTAGCACCTCGCCGCGCACGTAGATGAACGCGTGGCTGGCCCGGATCGCGTAGGCGGCGATGATGACGCCCTCGACGAGGACGTGCGGCGTCGCCAGCATCAGCGGAATGTCTTTGCACGTTCCGGGTTCCGACTCGTCGGCGTTGACCACCAGGTAGTGCGGCTTGGCGGCCGCTCCGGTGTCGCCCTGCGGGATGAACGACCACTTCGTCCCGGTCGAGAAGCCGGCGCCGCCACGCCCGCGCAACCCGGAGTCCTTGACGGCGGCGATCACGTCGTCGGGCGCCATCGCCAGCGCCTTCTTCATCGCCTCGTAGCCGTCGTGGCGCCGGTAGGTCTCCAGCGTCCACGACTGCGGGTCGTCCCAGAATCGGCTGATGACCGGGGTCAGCGGCGTGGCCTGCGAGCTGGTCATGACCGGCCCACCGGGGGAGTCGGCGCGGCCATGCCGAGTTCCTTGGCCACCCTCAGGCCCGCCAGGGTGGCCTCGCCCGCGCCCCCCTGGCCCTGGTCGGGGCGCTGGTCGGGCAGGCCGGCCAGGATGCGCGAGGTCTCGCGGAAGGCGCACAGCGGGGCGCCGCGGGTGGGCGGCTTCGGCTGCCCGGAGCGCAGCGAGTCGACGAGCTCGCGCGCGGACTCCGGCGTCTGGTTGTCGTAGAACTCCCAGTTGACCATCACCACCGGCGCGTAATCGCAGGCGGCGTTGCACTCGATGTGTTGCAGGGTGACCGAGCCGTCGGGGGTGGTCTCGTCGTTGCCGATGCCCAAATGCTCTTTGAGGGCGTCGAATACGGCGTCGCCGCCCATGATCGCGCACAGCGTGTTGGTGCAGACTCCCACCAGGTAGTCGCCGGTGGGTCCGCGGCGGTACATCGTGTAGAAGCTCGCCACCGCCGACACCTCGGCGCCCGTCAGCCCCAGCTGCTCGCCGCAGAACTCCAATCCCGCGGGGGTCAGGTAGGAGTCCTCGGCCTGCACCAGGTGCAGCAACGGCAGCAACGCCGAGCGCTTGTTGGGGTAGCGGCCCATGATCTCCTTGGCGTCGACCTCGAGCCGCGCCCGCACCTCCGGCGAATACGTCTGCGGCGCACCCTCGGTGACGAAGGCGTTGGGCTCCTCGGGCGGCGGCCCGAGCCGGATGAAGACCGGCTGTCCTTGCGGGCCGGTCACCGGTCCACTCCGCCCATGACCGGGTCGATGCTGGCGACCGCGGTGATCAGGTCGGCCACCATCCCGCCCTCGCACATCGCGGCCACCGACTGCAGGTTGGTGAACGACGGGTCCCGGTAGTGCACCCGGTACGGCCGGGTGCCGCCGTCGCTCACCATGTGCACGCCCAGCTCACCGCGCGGCGACTCCACCGCGGTGTACACCTGGCCCGCGGGCACCCTGATGCCCTCGGTGACCAGCTTGAAGTGGTGGATCAAGGCCTCCATCGAGCCGCCCATGATCTTGGCGATGTGCTCTTCTGAGTTGCCCATGCCGTCCGGCCCCACCTTCAGGTCGGCCGGCCACGCGATCTTGCGGTCCTCGACCATGATCGGGCCCGGCTTCAGCTTGTCCAGACACTGCTCGACGATCTTGATCGACTCCCACATCTCGTTGACGCGAATCATGTAGCGCCCGTAAGCATCACACGTGTCGGCGGTCATCACGTCGAATTCGTAGTTTTCATATCCGCAGTACGGTTCGCTCTTGCGCAGATCGTGGGGCAACCCGGTGGCGCGCAGGATGGGGCCGGTGATGCCCAGCGCCATGCAGCCCGTCAGGTCGAGGTAGCCGATGTCCTGGGTGCGGGCCTTCCAGATGGCGTTTTCGTTGAGCAGATCGCCCATTTCGCGCAGCACCTGGCGCAGCGGCTTGAGGGCTTCGGCGATGTCGGTCTCCGCGCCCGGCGGCAGGTCCTGCGCGACGCCCCCCGGCCGGATGTAGGCGCTGTTCATCCGCAACCCGGAGATCTTCTCGAACAGGGTCAGGACGATCTCGCGGCCGCGGAAACCGACGAACATCGGGGTCATGGCGCCCAGTTCCATGCCGCCGGTCGCCAGCGCGACCAGATGCGAGGAGATCCGGTTGAGCTCCATCATCATCACCCGGATGACGTTGACCCGCTCCGGTATCTGGTCGGTGATGCCGAGCAGTTTCTCCACGCCCAGGCAGTACGCGGTCTCGTTGAAAAACGGTGACAGGTAATCCATTCGGGTGACGAAGGTGACACCCTGGGCCCAGTACCGATATTCGAGGTTCTTCTCGATCCCGGTGTGCAGGTAGCCGATTCCGCAGCGCACCTCGGTGACCGTTTCGCCCTCGATCTCGAGGATCAGCCGAAGCACCCCGTGGGTGGACGGGTGCTGGGGACCCATGTTGACGACGATCCGCTCACCGGGGTCCGCGTTGCGGGCGGCGTCGACGATCTGGTCCCAGTCCTGGCCGCCCGCGACCAAGACGGTCTCGGGGCCTTCTGAGGCGCCGCCGTCGTGCGTCGAGTCAGTGATTGTGCTCATCAGTTGTACGCTCTCCGCTCGTCGGGCGGGGGTATCTGCGCTCCCTTGTACTCCACCGGGATGCCGCCGAGGGGATAGTCCTTGCGCTGCGGGTGGCCATGCCAGTCGTCGGGCATCTCGATGCGGGTCAGCGATGGGTGTCCGTCGAAGATGATGCCGAAGAAGTCGTAGGTCTCGCGTTCGTGCCAGTCGCACGTCGGATACACCCCGTACAGCGACGGGATGTGCGGATCGCCATCCGGCACAGCCACTTCCAGGCGGACGCGGCGATTGTGCGTGATCGACTGCAGCGGGTACACCGCGTGCAGTTCGCGGCCGGTCTCGTTGGGGTAGTGCACCCCGCTGACGCCCAGGCACATCTCGAAACGCAGCTCCGGCTCGTCCCGGAGGCGCTGCGCGACGGCCACCAGCTTCTCGCGGCGCACGTCCAGCGTCAGTTCGTCGCGATAAACCACGACTTTCTCTATCGCGTCAAAGAATTGGATACCGTCGGCCTCCAGCGCCCCGGCCAACCGGTCCACCACGTCGTCGAAGTAGCCGCCGTAGGGCCGGGGGCTGCCGCCCGGCAGGGCGATCTGCCGCACGAGCCGTCCGTAGCCGGTGGTGTCGCCGGAATCGGAGATGCCGAACATGCCGCGCCGCACGCCGATCACCTCGCCGTCGGCGCGGGGCGGCCCCCCGCCTTCGGTCGCCGCTTCCTTCGGGTCGTGGTCCGGTGAGCTCATCGCAGCAGCCCGCGCATCTCGATGGTGGGCCGGGCCGACAGCGCCGCCTGCTCGGCTTCGGCGATGGCGGTCTCCCGGTTGACGCCCAGCGGCATCTGTTGAATCTTCTCGTGCAGCTTGAGGATTGCGTACAGCAGCATCTCCGGCCGGGGCGGGCACCCGGGCAGGTAGATGTCCACCGGGACGACATGGTCCACGCCCTGCACGATCGCGTAGTTGTTGAACATGCCGCCGGACGAGGCGCAGACGCCCATGGCCAGCACCCACTTCGGTTCGGCCATCTGGTCGTAGATCTGCCGCAGCACCGGCGCCATCTTCTGGCTCACCCGCCCGGCAACGATCATCAGGTCGGCCTGCCGCGGCGTCGCCGAGAACCGCTCCATGCCGAACCGCGCGATGTCGAATCTCGGCCCGGCGGTTGCCATCATCTCGATGGCGCAGCACGCCAGCCCGAACGTCGCCGGCCACAAGGAGTTCTTGCGGACATAGCCGGCCACCTTCTCGACCGTCGACAGCAGAATCCCACCGGGCAGCTGTTCTTCGAGACCCACGTCTACCTCAATCCCACGTCAGGCCGCCGCGGCGCCACACATAGGCGTACGCCACGAAAACCGTGAGCATGAACACCACCATCTCGACCAACGCGAACGTTCCCAGCGCGTCGTAACTGACCGCCCAGGGATACAAGAACACGATTTCGATGTCGAAGACGATAAAAAGCATTGCGGTCAGGTAATACTTCACCGGGAACCGCTGGCCGGGCGTCGCATGCGGGCCACTCACCGCCGTTTCGGTGGGCTCGATGCCGCATTCGTAGGGGGCCATCTTCGACTTGTTGTAGCGCGATGGGCCGGCCAGGCTCGCGATCACCACCGAACCCACGGCGAAGGCCGCGGCGATCGCTCCGAGCACCAGGATGGGTATGTAGACGTTCAACTCGCTCCAAGATCTCCTCGTACGGGTCGCCGGTGCGGCGGCCGGGCGGGGGGCCGGGCTGCTGTGACGTACCCGGGCCGCGGGCGATCACAGTGACCTTCACAACATAGCGTCGCGAAGGCGGGTGTGTTTTGTCGGGGTGGGGGTATTCGCCTCGTTTTTGGGTGGCCGCAACCGGGCGGTTCGCCGCCGGGCGCGGCCCGCGGCGCACGCGCGCACGCTTCGCGGCCGCCGGTGGGCCGGCGGTCGCGGTATCAACGCAGGTGGAGGGCCTAGCGGGTGGGGGTGCGGAGCAGTCCGAGCACCGTGCGGCCCAGCACGATGGGATCGAGGGGATGCGGCACGGCGGCCTCGGCGCGCGACCAGTTCGCCAGCCACGCGTCGTCGGGGCGGCCGGTGAGCACCACGATCGGTGGGCACGTCGCGAGTTCGTCCTTGAGTTGCTTGGCGATTCCCATGCCGCCGGTGGGCGTGGCCTCGCCGTCCAGGATGGCCAAGTCGATGCCGCCCTCGTCCATCTGCCGGACCACCATCGGGGCGGTCGCCACCTCGAGGTAGGTCAGCTCGGGCAGATCCGGATGCAGATGCTTGCCCAATGCCCGTATCACTTGTTCGCGGGTTCTGGCGTTATCGCTGTAGACCAGGATCCGCAGGGCGACGCTGGATTCGGGGCTGGAGTCCGACACGGTGCAGATGCTACTGGTGTCGCCCCGGCTTCACTGGGCAGCCCGCGCGAAGACGGCTTCGGCCCCCGCGGTGGCCGTCGAGCCGATCATGCCCAACCGGTTCCAGCCCAGGTCGAACTGGGTGCGCTCGATCTTGGCTTCCGCCGCGATCCGGATCGAGCCGTCGTCGAGCTCGGTGATCGTGGCCGTCAGGGGCAGCGGCGCGGTGATGCCCTTGATGGTGAAGGCGGCCCGCAGTTCGCCGGTGTTGCCTTTGGTCGGCTGCACGCCGGTGACGACGACGCTGATCTCACCGAAGCGCTCGACGTCGAAGAAGTCCGCCGAGCGCAGGTGCTTGTCGCGGCGGCCGATCCCGGTGTCCAGGGATGCGGCGCGGATGTCCAGGCGGCCGAAAACCGCGCCCTTGCCCGTCAGTTGGCCGTCGCCGCTGAACTCGGTGAACCGGCCCTTGACGCGCAGCAGGCCCCACATGTTCGGGATCTTGAAGGTGATGGCCGAGCGGTCCGGGACGAGGTGCCACACGCCGGCCACGTCGGGATCGTTCAGCAGTGTTTCCAGAGTCGTCATCGTCACCCCATCTCTCGTGGCGAATCTAGCGCCTAGTCCAGCAGTGGCGCGATCTCGGCGGGGTCGAAGTACTCGTCGATCCGCTCGAGCCGGCCGTCGCCGCCCACCCTGATCACGATGCAGACCCGCATCGAGATCGATTGGCCGGCATGGCCGGTCGCGTGCAGGACGTGCTGCTGGACGAAGCCGCCGTCGAAGAACCGCCGATCGAGAACCTCGTAGTGGCGTTCGGTGGTCGCGGAGATGAACCAGCCGATGACCCGCAGCGCGCGGGCCTTGCCATCGGGCTTGGAGGGGTCGCGGCGGGCGCCGACGCGCCACACCGCGATGTCGTCGCTCCACATCCGCTCGACCGCCGCGAAGTCACCCTGTTCGATCGCCGTGAACAGGCGATCGGCGGAGTCGGCGACGATTTCCTTGCTCGCAGCGGGCATGATCTCGCTCCTCTCCTGGTGGCCCGGCTCCTCCTCGGGCCGCTGCACGGCCCGCATCGTCGCCGAGCTATTCGCCGTCGTCCGCTTCGTATCCGGGGTGGGCGGCCGCCAGCCGGCGCCGCACCAGCGTGCGCAGGCAGGCGATGACCTCCCGGGTCCGTCCGTCCAGCTCACCCGCCCGTATCGCGGCGGCCAGCTCTTCCTCGTCGGCGAACCCCAGGTCGGCCAGCGCGGCGACGGACTCGGCCTCGCTCTCGTCGAGCAGTTCGCGTTCGACGATGCGCAACGCGTTGGCGGCCACCCGGGCGTGGAAGTTGACCTGCCCACTGGTCGCCGCCCGCACGTCGGTCTCCAGGAATTCGGCCACCGCGGCCACCAGCTCGGCCGCGAGCGGACGGCCGTACGGGCCGATCACTCCGGCACCTCGTCGAGCAGGTCGAGCAGGTCCCACTCCGTCTCGCACACCCGGCGACCGATCGCGGCCAGCTCCACCGAGCGGAACTGGCCGGTCAAATGCCGCTCCGCCTGGTAGCGGCAGATGACGCCCCAACGCAGCGTGGCCAGCACCAGCCACCAGTGAAACGCCACCCGGTCGACGCTAGTCCCGCCGGCCTGCTCGTAGGCGCGAAGGAAGCTCTCGATGCTGCCGAGGCCGCCGGCGCCGAGGCTGGCCGGGGCGCCGAAGCGCCAGGCCCGGATGCAAAACCAGGCGAGGTCGTCGTACGGGTCACCGCGGTGTACCAGCTCCCAGTCGAGGACCGCGGCGAGGCGGGCGCCGTCGACGATGAGGTTGCCCATCCGGTAGTCGCCGTGCACCAGGACGTCGGCCGAAGGCTCCGGGCGGCGGGCCTCGAGCCAGCGAAACGCCCATTCAAAGGTGGCGGTGGTGTCGCCCATGGCGTCGAGCCGCTCGCGCCACTGCGTGAGCGGGTCCTCGTGGGCCAGGCCGGGGATGCGCGGGTCGGCTCGGTGGATGGCCGCCAGGGCGGCCGCGCACTGCCGCAGCAGCCCGGCGCGGGCCGGCTGGCCGCCCGCCGCGTCGAGCTGGCGCTGAATGCGCCGGACGATGGTCTCGCCGGCCACCTCGTCGCAGATCAGAAACGGATTGCCCAGGGCCGCAGGCGAATCATCGGCGATCAGGACGTGGGGGACCGGTGCGCCGGCGGCGGCCGCGGCGGCCTGGGCGTTCGCCTCCAGCTCCATGCCGGCGTGCATGTCGTCGGGCGCGCCGATGCGCAGGATCAGCGCTCGGCGCCGGTCGCCGGTGACGCCGTCGAACGCCCACGTGGAGCGGCTCGCGCCGCCGGTCAGGGCGCGCAGGTTCTCCACCGCGACCCCGGCGCCCAGGACGGGCGCCAGTTCGGCGGCGAGTCGAGAGGCCAGCTCCTCGGTCGACGTCACTTGCCAAACTTAAACAGCCGCTGGGCCACCCGGCGAATCTGGATCTCCTCGGCGCCCTCGGTGATCCGGTAGCGGCGGTGGTGCCGATAGATGTGCTCGAACGGCTCGTGCCGGCTGTAGCCCAGGCCGCCGAAGATCTGCATGGCCCGGTCCGCGGCGTCGCAGACGAGCCGGTTGGCACGATAGTTGGCCATCGACACCTTGTCGGAGACCTCCATGTGGTGGTCCCGGTCCAGGTGCCAGGCGGCGTAGGCCACCAGCAGCCGCACCATCTGGGCTTCGGTCTGCAATTCGGCCAGCGGCCATTGCACGGCCTGGTTGACCGACAGCGGCTTGCCGAAGACGGTCCGCTGACCGGCGTATTCGGCGGCCCGGT
This sequence comes from Mycobacterium europaeum, assembly GCF_034555895.2. Classification (NCBI taxonomy): domain Bacteria; kingdom Bacillati; phylum Actinomycetota; class Actinomycetes; order Mycobacteriales; family Mycobacteriaceae; genus Mycobacterium; species Mycobacterium europaeum. Next base: position 3,376,972 of record NZ_CP157315.1, on the reverse strand, counting down.
CGATGCAGTACTGCGCCGCGCCCAGGCTGCTGGCTGCCTGCCGAATCCTGTTCTCGTGCAAGAACGTCTGCGCGACCTCCAGGCCGCGGTCCACCTCGCCGAGCACCGCGTCGGCGGGCACCCGGACGTCGGTCAGCAGGACTTCGCCGTGATCGGTCGGCATGTTGAACGTCCACCAGTAGTAGGGGACGTCGAAGCCGGGCGCATCCGTCGGCACCAAAAAGGCCGTGATGCCCCGCGCCTGGCCCGGCTCACCGGACGTGCGGGCGAAGACCAGGTCGTGGGTCGCGCGGTGCACCCCGGTGTTGAACCGCTTGGCGCCGTTGATCACCCAGCCCCCAGAGCCCGAGCCGTCGGGCTGCGCGCGCGTCTCCAGCCACGTGGCGTCCGAGCCGTGCTGCGGCTCGGTCAGGCCGAACGCCATCGAGCGTTCCCCGGTGATCAGCGCTTCGGACCACAACCGGCGCTGCTCGGAGGTGCCGAACCGCTCCATCATGATCACCTGCGGGAAGTTTCCGACGATCGAGGACTCGTTCTGCAGATCGTTGTGCAGGCCGAGACCCTTGTGCGCCAGGTGTTCCCGGATCACGGCCATGTCGACGTTGGTGCCGTCCCGGCCGCCCAGCGACGACGGCAGCCCGTAGCGCAGCCACCCCGCCCTGTCGGCGCGCCTGCGCATCTCGGCGAGGAGGTCTTCCCACTCGCGCGTGGGGATGCCGTCGTTGTCCCAGTCGGTGCGGGCGTGTTCGCGGCGCTTGTCGAAGAACTGGATGTGGTCGCGCTCCAGGGGTTTGATCTCCGCCTCGATGAACTCGTCCATCTCGGCGAGCAGGCCCGGAAGGTGTTCGGGGAGCGTGAAATCCACAGTTTGTCTCCTATGTCTGCTTGCCGCTGCCGTAGAGAGTTTTCTTCCAGATCGTCGACAGGGTGGCGATGGCGTCCTTGTCGCTGATCTTGATGCCCAGGTTGGAGGGGCCGACGAACACGGTGGTGAAGTTCTCGAACAGCAGGGCGATGGCCGCCGCCGTGTGCTGCGGGTCGAGCTCGGTCCCGTAGCCCTGCTCCTGGGCGCGGCGCACCGAGGCGGCCACGATGTCCATGCCGAAGCGGCGGAATTCGTTCTGCACGGCCGCGAATCGGCGCTGGGTGGCGGCCAGCTGCGCCACCGCGATCATGATGCCGATGTTCTGCTTGAACATGTTCCAATACCCGGTGACCACCGCGGTGAAGAAGGCGTCGTCGTCCGGCGAGTCGGGTAGCTCCAGGCTCAGCCCCGACGGTGTCACGACGTCGTGCAGGAACGACTCCGCGAGGGCCGCGAGCAGGTCCTCCTTGTCGGCGAAATACCGGTAGAACACCGCGGGCGATTTGCCCGCCGCCGAGGTGATGTCGGCCAGGGTCGTGCCGTGGAAACCGCGCTCCGCGAACAGCTTACGGGCCGCCTGCTCGATGGCCTGCCTGGTCTGGCGGCCCTTGGCGGTCGGCGCCTCCGAGGCGGGCATCAGCTGCGCATCCGGTCGCCGGCGCGCAGCAGCGCGCTCGGCAGGTCGTGCCCGACGACGGATTTCGCCACCCCGGCCGCGGCGATGGCGGCCTGCAGGTCGACGTCGACCCCGATGCCGCTGTCACGCAGCAGGTACACCAGGTCCTCGGTGGCGATGTTGCCGGTGGCTCCCGGCGCGAACGGGCAACCGCCCAGGCCGCCGACCGACGCGTCCAGCCGGGTCACCCCGGCGCTGACCGCGGCGTAGGCGCTGGCCAGCCCCGAGCCGCGGGTGTTGTGGAAGTGGCCGCCCAGCGGCAGGTCGCCGATCACCGGGCGCAATTGCGCGATCAGCGAACTCACGCGTCCCGGGGTGGTGGTGCCGATCGTGTCGGCGATCGAGAGGCGGTCGACGCCGCGGTCGCGGGCGGTCGCGGCGATCTCGAGCACCCGCTGCGGCGGGGTGGGGCCTTCGAACGGGGAGTCCCATGCGGTGGCGATGACCACCTCGACGGTGACGTTGCTGCCGTGCGCGATGGCGACGATCTCGTCGATCTGGCCGGTGGCCTCGGCGCTGGTCCGGCCGACGTTGGCCTTGCTGAACGTGTCGTCGGCGGCCACCACATACTCGACCGAGCGCAGCCCCGCCGCGACGGCCCGCTTGGCCCCGTTCGGGCTGGCCACCAGGGCGGAGAACTCGATGTCGGGATAGTCGTGCAGGTGGGCGGCGAGCTCGGCGGCGTCGGCCATCGACGGCACCTTGGACGGCGAGACGAACGCGGTGGCCTCCACCTCGCGCACCCCGGTGGCGGCGATCGCCGCCAGCAGCTCGAGCTTGGCCGACAACGGGATCGGCGCTTCGATCTGCAGCCCGTCGCGCAGCGCCACCTCACGGATGGTCACGTGTGTGTTCACACCACCCCCTCGGCCCGCAGCGCCTCGAGCTCCTCGCCGGTCTTGCCCAGCAACCCGAGGTAGACCTCGTCGTTGTGCTGGCCGGGACGGGCGGGCCCGGCCGCGCGGACCCGGCCGGGGGATTCCGAGAGCACGGGCACGACGCCGGGGCCCAGCACGTTGCGCCGCACCCGCTCGTCGTAATGCTCGACCAGCATGCCGCGGGCCCGCAACTGCGGGTCGTTGACCACCTCGGCGACCGTGTTGATGGGCCCGGCGATCACCCCTGCGGCGCTGAGGGTTTCGATGATGTCACCGGGCTGGCGCTCGGCGGCCCACGCGCCGATGATCTTGTCGAGTTCGTCCTGGTTGCGCCCGCGCGCGACGTGCGTGGCGAACCGGTCGTCGGTGGCGAGTTCCGGGCGCCCCATCGCCTTGCACAGCCGGGCGAAGACGGTGTCCTGGTTGGCGGCGATCACCACCCACGAGCCGTCGTCGCTGCGGTAGATGTTCGAGGGCGCGATGCCCTCGAGCCGGGTGCCGGACGGTCCGCGCACCACGCCGCCGACGTCATAGTCGGGGATGGTGGATTCCTGGACGGCCAAACAGGATTCGGTCAGCGCGACGTCCACCACCTGGCCGCGCCCGGTGACGCCGCGGCGGTGCAGCGCGGCCAGCGCGCCCTGGGCGCCGAACATCCCGGCCAGGGTGTCGCCGAGCGAGAGCGCCAGGCGGGGCGGCGGGCCGCCGGGGAAGCCGTTGAGGTGTCGCAGCCCGCTGGCCGCCTCGGCCACCGAGGCGTAGCCGGCCTTGTGGGCGTCGGGCCCGGTCTGTCCATAGCCGGACACCCGAACCAGGATGATGCCCGGATTGCGGGCGCTGAGCACGTCGTAACCCAGGTCCCATTTCTCCAGCGTCCCCGGGCGGAAGTTCTCCACGATGATGTCGGACTTCTCGACGAGGTCGCAGAACAGCTCGCGGCCGCGCGGGCGGCGCAGGTCGAGGGTGATGGCCCTCTTGTTGCGCGCGTGCACCGTCCAGAAGACGTGCTCCCCGTCGACCTCCGCCTGGCCCCAGGTGCGCAGCGGGTCGGGGGCGCCGGGGGGTTCGATCTTGATGACGTCGGCGCCCATGTCGCCCAGCAGCCGGCCCGCGAACGGCCCGGCGATCAGGGTGCCGAGTTCGAGCACCCGGATCCCGTCCAGCGGGCCGGCGGGCGTCACTCTTTGCCCGCGAAGTCGTGGCGGACCAGCCAGTCGGTGACGATGTCGACGGCCGCGCGCAGCTTGTCGCGCTGGTCGGGGCCCGCGTAATAGTGGGTGGCGCCGGGGATTTCGTGCATCTCCTTGTCATGAGAGTCATCGCGCCCGATCGCGTCGAAGAGCCGCCGGGTGTGGCTGGGCGTGCAGGCGTCGTCCGCCAGGTTACCGATCACCAGCGCCGGGACCGCGATGTCGGCCCCGCAGGCGACCCCGTCGCCCCGGGCGTCGTCGTAGCTCCATTGCGAGAGCCAGCCCCGCAACGTGGAGAAGCGCGCCAGCCCGACCGGGCTCATGTTCACCACCTGAGGATCCCCCAGGTAGCAGGTTCCGGGGGTGCGTTCGTTGGGATCGACGGTGGGGTCCAGCCATCGCGGGTCGGCCATGGTGCCGTGCACCACGAAACAGAACTCGTCGTCCGGACGTCCGGCAGCCTTCAGCTCGGCGAGCTTGTCCTTGACCCACGCGGTGATGCGCCGGTTGCGTTCCACCTGGGCGCTGCGGTAGCGGGCCAGGAACTCCTGGGTGTAGGGCGGCTGGTTCGGGTTGTCCGGGTTGTACAGGTCCAGCTCGGGATCGCGTTGGGTGGGGTCGGATTCGTCGAGGATCGACGCGTCGAGCCATTCGGTCAGCGTGCCGTGCCGGCTGATGTGCGCCGCCAGCAGCATGATGCCGTCGGCGGGGATCAGGTCCAGGGCGGTCAGGTCGGGGCCGTCGCCGGACGGGCTCGAGGTGATGGTCGGGTGCTGGGCCTGCTGCTGGTAGAACATCGACAGCGAGCCGCCACCGCTCCACCCCGCCAGGACCACCTTCTGATAGCCCAGCCGCTTCTTGGCGTCCTTGATGCACTCGCCGAGGTCCTCGACCACCTTCTCCATCAGCAGCGCGGAGTCGGTACCGCGGAAGCGGCTGTTGCAGTAGATGACGTGGTGGCCGGCCCGGGCCAGCGCGTTGATCATGGGCAGGTAGGCGCCGCCGCCGATCGGGTGCATGAACACCAGCACGGTGTCCGACGGCTTGTCGTTCGGCTTGAGCAGGTAGCTCTCCAGCACGGTGATCTCGGCCAGGCCGCCGTACACGTCGCGGACGCCGGAATTGTTCTGGAAGGCAACAAGATAGGGGATTCGCTCGTATTCGTGACGGTTCGTCATGGTCAGTGTTGTCCTAGGTCGTGCGCCAGCACCTCGGCCGACGGGTTCAGTCGCCGGCGGGTGTCGACGGCGATCACTTGCCAATCGACGCGGGAGTACTCGTCGAACTTGCGGCGCGCCCGTTCCCGCGCCTTCTCCGGTGCGCCGTGGTGAACACCTTGCGGCGCATGGGAAATCAGTCCGGGCGGCATCGGGATGCCGTAGAGCGAGCCGCCGTGGAAGAAGGCGATCTCGTCATAGTCGACATTGCGGTGATACCACGGCGTGCGCTCGGTGCCCTGCACGCCTTCGGCCGGCTTGGGCAGAAAGTTCATCACGTAGACGCCGGTGGCCTGCATGAACAAGTGCACCGTCGGAGGCAGGTGGACGCTGTCGGAGGTGACGACGTTGTAGTCGGCGATGTTGAAGGTGAACGCGAAGTTGTCGCCGCGCCAGCCCTCGACGTCGAGCGGATTGTGTTGGTAGACGAGCGTTGTCGTGCCCTCATCGTGAATGGGCCGGTGGACGAGCCGGACCTCGTACTCGTCGCGGCCGTCGTCGTCGATCGGCGCCGGCTCGGGGATGATGGCCTGCGACGGGTCGAAGGGGAAGTGGCGGCCCAGCGGTCCGGGCGGCGGCACCCGGAACTCGTCGGTCGCCTCGACCATGAGCAGGGTCGTCTCGCTGTCCGGCAGCTGACGCCAGGTGCACGCCTTCGGCAGGTAGACCCAGTCGCCTTCGGAATAGCGCAGCGGGCCGAACTCGGTTTCCAGCAGGCCCGCGCCCCGGTGGACGAAGCACAGCAGGTCGCCGTCGACATGGCGGGTGTAGAACGGCATCGGCTCGTGCCGGCGGCTCAACAGGATTCGGCAGTCGGCGTTGTCGAACATCAGCAGGGGACCGCCGCGGGCGTCGGTGGCGTCGCCGGGCTTGAGCTCGCCGGCCAGCACGTCGATCGGGCGCAGCGGCCCGGCCGACCGGTAGGCGGTCGGGTCATGGCGGCGGTAGAGGTTGGCGGTGCGGCCGGTGAACCCGCCCCGGCCCAGCTCGTCGTCCTTGAGGCCGTCGAGATCGGCGTGCAGGCGTCGCGGTGTCCTGCCTCTTCGCAGGTGGACGAAGGATTCCATGGCTGACCCCCGGTTCGGGCGACGGACAAAACTGAAAGTGACATTACTTTTTGTTTCGGGCGCGCACAAGGGTGAGCGGATCCGCCGACCAGGCCCGGCTTACCGGATTTGATATCGCCCGCGCTATCAAATCCTGCGAAGGCCACATGACCAGGAGCCGCCGGCGCGGCCCATCGCGTCAGTCGCGGACGCGCACCACGACCTTGCCTCTGGCGGTGCGGTTCTCCAGCGACGCCACCGCGGCGGCGGCCTCCGCCAAGGGGTAGACCTCCGGGTTGGGGGCCGCCAGCCGGCCCGAACTGAGCAGCTCCTCGAGGCCCGCCCACTGCTCGGCCAACGCGTTCGGATGCGTCGCGGTCCACGCGCCCCAGCCCACGCCCACCACGTCGATGTTGTTGAGCAGCAACCGGTTCACCTTGACCGTCGGGATGTCACCGCCGGTGAAGCCGACGACCAGCAGCCGGCCCCCCGGGGCGAGCGAGCGTAGCGAATCGGTGAACCGGTCGCCGCCGACCGGGTCGAGCACGATGTCGACGCCGCGCCCGCCGGTCAGCTCCTTGACCGCGTCCTTGAACCCGTCGGCCAGCACCACATCAGTGGCCCCGGCGGCGCTCGCGACGTCCGCCTTGGCTCCGGTGCTGACGACCGCGATGGTGCGCGACGCCCCGAGCAGCCCCGCCAGCCGCAGCGTCGACGTCCCGATGCCGCCGGCGGCGCCGTGCACCAGCACCGTCTCGCCCCGGGCCAGCCGGCCGCGCACCGTCAGGGCGAAGTACACGGTCAGGTCGTTGAACAGCAGGCCGGCGCCCGCCTCGAAGCTCACGTTGTCGGGCAGCTTGAACACCCGGTCGGGCTGCAGGATCGCGACCTCGGCCATGCCCCCGGACAGCATCGTAAGCCCGACGACCCGGTCGCCGGCCGAAACGTGCGCGCCGTCCGGCGCCGAGCGCACCACGCCGGCGATCTCGGCTCCCAGCACGAACGGCGGTTCGGGGCGGTACTGGTAGAGGCCGCGGGTCAGCAGCGCGTCGGGGAAGGCGGCGCCGGCGGCGTACACGTCGACGACCACGCCGTCACCCGACGGTTCGTCGACCTCGGCCACCTCTATCGCGTCCGGCCCGTCCAGCCGGGTCACCCGTGCAGCTCGCATGGTCGGACAGCCTACTGCCGGCTCAAAATCCGTCGGCCACCCGCACCACCGCACGCCCGGTGAACTTGCCGGCGCGCACCTGGTCCAGCACATCGACCACGTCCCTGACGTCGACGTCGCTGGTGAGCGAGTCCAGATGGCGGGGCCGCAGCGAATCGCCCAGCAGCGCCCACAGTTTGCGACGCCGGTCGATCGGCATCTGCACCGAGTCCATCCCCAACAGCGCGATGCCGCGCAGGATGAACGGCATCACCGTGGTGTGCAAAGCCGGACCACCCGTCAGGCCGCTGCAGGCCACCGCCCCGCCGTAGTCGACGGCGCTGAGCACGTCGGCCAGCGTCGCGCCGCCCACGCAATCCACCGCGGCCGCCCAGCGCGCCTTGGCCAACGGCCGCGGCTTGGCGTCGGGGTCCTCCGGCAGCCGGCCGATAACGTCCGCGGCGCCAAGCTCTTTCAGCAGCCCGGCCGCTGACTCCTTGCCGGTCGAGGCGACCACCCGATAGCCCGCGGCGGCCAGCAGGTCCACGCTGACCGAGCCGACGCCGCCGGAGGCCCCGGTGACCACCACCGGCCCGGCGCCGGGCTGGACGCCCCAGTCGATCAGCGCCTGCACGCTCATCGCGGCGGTGAAGCCGGCGGTGCCGATCGCGGCGCCCTCCCGTGGGCTCAACGCCCCGAGCGCGACGACCTGGTCGGCCGGCAGCCGCGCGTATTCGGCGTAGCCGCCGTGGTGGCCGGTGCCGATCTGGTATCCGTGGGCCAGCACCTGCTCGCCGACGGTGAAGTCGGGTGACCCGGACTCGACGACCTCGCCGGTCAGGTCGATGCCGGGCACCACCGGGTAGCTGCGCACCACGCCGCCGCGCGGGGTCAGCGCCAGCGCGTCCTTGTAGTTGACGCTCGAATACAGGACCCGGATCGTCACCTCGCCGGGCGGCAGGTCCGAGTGGCTCAGCGTCTCGACCGACGCGGTGATCCGGTCACCATCTTCCCGAGCGACGAGCGCTTGAAACGTGTCCATCCCTCGACGCTAACCTCACCGTATGGATTCCTTTCCACTCGGTCGCTTTTCGGTCTCCCGGGTGGGCTTCGGCGCCATGCAGTTGCCGGGCCCGAACGTGTTCGGCCCGCCGCGGGACCGCGACGAGGCGCTGGCCGTGCTGCGGCGGGCGGTCGAACTCGGCGTCGACCACATCGACACCGCCCAGTTCTACGGCCCCGACGTGGCCAACGAGCTGATCCGCGAGGCGCTGCATCCGTACCCGGAGAACCTGGCGCTGGTGAGCAAGGTCGGCGGGCGCCGCGACGACCGCGGCGGCTGGCTGCCGGTCGACGACCCCGCCGACCTGCGCCGCGACATCGAGACCAACCTGCGCGCGCTCGGCGTCGACCAGTTGGCCGCGGTCAACCTGCGCGTGTTCGAAAGCGACGGCCCGGATCAGCTCTTCGACGACCAGCTTTCGGTCATGATCCAAGCGCGCGACGACGGTCTGATCGGCGGCGTCGGGCTGAGCAACGTCAACCGCGAACACCTGCTGCACGCCCTCGACCGCACCGAAATCGTCTGTGTGCAAAACGCTTTCAATCTCGTCGACCGGTCATCGCGGCCCGTCCTGGACGAGTGCGCGGCGCGGGGTATCGCGTTCGTTCCGTTCTTCCCGCTGGGGGCGGCCTTCATCCAGCCGAATCCCGTGCTCACCCACGAACTGGTGGTCGAGGCCGCCGAGCGGCTCGGGCGGACGCCGGCGCAGGTCGCGCTGGCGTGGACGCTTAGCGTGGCGCCCAACGTGCTGCTGATCCCCGGCACCTCGTCGGTGCGCCACCTGGAGGAGAACCTCGACGTCGCCTCCATCCAGCTCGACGACGACACCCGCGAGCGGCTGGACGCGATCGCTACTTGAGCTCGGCCGACGACAGGCCCAGCAGGCGCCGGGCGACCACCAGCTGCTGAATCTGCTGGGTGCCCTCGAAGATGTCGAGGATCTTGGAGTCGCGGGCCCACTTTTCCAGCATCGACTGCTCGGAATAGCCTGCGGTGCCGGCCAATTCGACGGACTTGAGGGTGACGTCGCTGGCCATGCGGCCGGCCTTGGCCTTGCTCATCGAGGCCTCTTTGGAGTTGGGGATCTTGTTGTCGGCCTGCCAGGCCGCCCGCAGCGCCAGCAGGTACGCGGCCTCCCAGTCGGCCTCCATCCGCAGGAACTCGGCGGCCGGGGCGCTCTGGGCGTGCGACGGTTTGTCGTAGGAGATCTCCACCCCGGCCTCGGTGAGGATCTTGCGGATTTCCTCCAGGGCGGCGCGGGCCACCCCGATCGCCATGGCGGCCACGATGGGACGGGTGTTGTCGAAGGTCTCCATGACGCCGGAAAAGCCCTTGCCGACTTCGATTTCCGGGTTCCCGAGCAGGTTCTCCCTGGGGATGCGGACGTTGTCGAACCGGATCGCCGCGGTGTCGGAGCCCTTGATGCCGAGCTTGCGCTCGAGCCGTTCGACGGTGACCCCGGGGTGCTCGCGGGGAACGATGAACGACTTGATCGCCGCCCGCCCCTGTGACTTGTCCAGCGTGGCCCACACCACGATGTGGGTGGCGCGCGAGCCGGCGGTGACATAGATCTTTTCGCCGTTGATCACGTACTCGTCGCCGTCCAGCTTGGCGGTGGTCGACACCGCCGCCGAGTCGGAGCCGAAGCCCGGTTCGGTGATCGCCATCGCCGCCCAGACCTTGCCCAGGCGCTCCAGCTGCTCCGGGGTGGCGACGGCGGAGATGGCCGCGTTGCCCAGGCCCTGATAGGGCACCGAGAGCATCATCGCGACGTCGCCCCAGCAGGCCTCCAAGGTCTGCAGCAGCGCGGCCATGTTGGCGCCGTTGTGGTTTTGGTCCCGGTCCTGGTTTTCGTCGCCCAGCTTGTCGGCCCCGGCGAATTCGAGCGATTCCGACGCGCCCGCGAACAGATTGTACAGCGTGTCGAGCTCGACGGGGTAAGCGTGCTCCTTGAGGTCGTACTTGCGGGCGATCGGCCGCATCAGCTCGGCGGCACCCTGGTGGGTCTTGACGGCCACCGCTTGCAGCTTGCGGGGCAGTTCGAGATTGATTGCCATGATTGATCTTTCGGCTTGAGTTGACGAAACGACTTAGATGACGACGACACCCTCGGCCACGCCGATGGCCCGCAGGTCGCGGTACCAGCGCTCGACCGGGTGTTCCTTGGTGAAGCCGTGGCCGCCGAGCAGCTGGACGCCGTCGAGGCCGATCTGCATGCCCTTGTCGGTGCCGAGCCGCTTGGCCAGCGCCGCCTCGCGAACGAAGGGCAGGCCCTGCTCGGCGCGGGCCGCGCCGCGCCAGGTGATCAGCCGCAGCCCGTCGAGCTCGATGGCGATGTTGGCGCACATGAAGGCGACGGCCTGGCGGTGGGCGATCGGCTCGCCGAAGGCTTCGCGCTCCTTGACGTAGGGGACGACGTAGTCGAGCACCGCGTGCGAGGTGCCCACCGCCAGCGCCGCCCAGCCCAGCCGGGCCAGCGCGATCGCCTCCGAGTAGTCGTCATCGGTTGCCTCGTGCTCGCCGAGCCGCGCGGTCAGCGGTACCGTCACGCCGGACAGCTCCAGGTGGCCCAGGGCCGCCGCGCGCAAGCCCATGCTCGGATCCGCCTTGACGGTAAGGCCTTTCGTCGACGACTCGACGATGAACAGCGCCGGCTTGCCGTCGAGTTGCGCCCCGACGACGAACAGCTCGGCGTCGGCCGCCGCCGGGACCAACGACTTCACACCGTCGAGGCGGTAGCCGCTCGGGGTGCGCACCGCGGTGGTCGCCAGGCGGGTGGGGTCGAACAGCGGCTGCGGCTCGGCGATCGCGACGCAGGCCTGGGGCACGTTCTCGCCGGCGAACTCGTGCAGGTAGGTGGCCTGCTGGTCCGCGCTGCCCCAGTGGGTCAGCGCGGCGGCCACGCCGCCGGGGGCCAGGATCGGCAGCGCGAGACCCATGTCGCCGTAGGCCAGCGCCTCGGCCACCAGCACGTTGGTGACGCTGGAGCGGTGGGCGGCGATGCCGTCGAAGTCCTCGGGGATGTTGATCGCGGTGATGCCCAACTCGGCGGCCTTGGCGATCAGATCGGGCGGGTAGGTCGCCGCCTCGTCGGCGTCGTGAGCCGCGGGCCGCAGCACCTCCTCGGCGAATTCGGTGAGCGTCTCGACGATCATCTTTTGGTCGTCGTCGGGTGTCAGGTCGAAGTAGTCCTTGCCGCTCGACTTGAGCCGGGTCGGCCCCCCGCGCAGATTCTGCAGCCTGTTGAACTGCCGGGACGCCGCGGCGGCCGTGGAGAAGATCGTCTTCGTGCCGTACTGCAGGCCGCGGTTGACGGGGTCGCGCAGTTGGTATTTGTCCAGGAACTCCTGCCCCATCAGCGGGGTGAGCAGCGCGATGGCGATGTCGACGCCCGTGCGCTTGTGCGGTTGCAGCCCGATCCCGCTCTGCCGGTCTTTGCGCTTGCGTGAGCGGGCGGATTTGGGCGTTTGTGGTGAACCGGAACGAGTGTCGGTCATGTCGGCAGCCTCTGCTGTTGGGGCGATGCGGATAACCCTATCTTACTCCGGAGTAAGATCACCGAGAACACCTGTTAACTAATTCACAGCACCGGCGAGGATGCCGAGCACCGGCGCGTGCAGCGGCCCGTTCGTCGCCACGGCGCTGCCGCGGTGCGGCCCGGCGATGCCGTCGAGCCCGGTCAGGTTCCCGCCCGCCTCGCGCACCAGGATGTCGAGGGCGGCGAGGTCCCACACCGACACCTCGGGCTCGGCGGCGATGTCGACGGCGCCCTCGGCCAGCAGGCAGTAGGAGAGGAAGTCGCCGAAGGCGCGCACCCGCCACACCGCGTCGGTCAGCGCGAGGAAGCGCTCGCGCAGTCCGCGCTGCGCCCAGCCGGACAGGCTGGAGAATGAGAGGCTGGCCGAATCCAGTTGTGCCACAGAGGAAACCGCCAGCCGGCGCGGCGGCGCGCCGTCGACCGAGACGAAGGCGCCCTGGCCCCGTGCCGCCCACCAGCGCCGCTGCAGCGCGGGTGCGCTGACGACGCCGACCGTGGGCACCCCGTCTTCGAGCAGCGCGATCAGGCTGGCCCAGACCGGCACCCCCCGCACGAAGTTCTTGGTGCCGTCGATGGGGTCGACGATCCACTGCCTTCCGGTGAAGGAGGTGGTTCCGCCGAACTCCTCGCCGACGATGCTGTCGTGCGGTCGTTCGCGTCCCAGCACCTCGCGCAGCCCGATCTCGACCGCGCGGTCGGCGTCGGTGACCGGCGTCAGGTCGGGTTTGGTGTCAACACGCAGGTCGAGCGCCCCGAACCGGGCGGAGGTCAGCGCGTCCGCGCGGTCGGCCAGCGTCAGCGCCAACGTCAGATCGTCCCGGCTCATGACGCAGTCCTATCACGGCCCTACCATGGCGGCGTGTGGGAATTCGGTGTGCTGATCCTGCTGGTGGCCGTCCTGGCGGTGTTCCTGGCCCAGCGGTTCCTCCCTCGCGGCCCTCGCGGTGAACTGCTCAACGGCACGCTGCTGGTGACCGGGGTGAGCCCGCGGCCGGAGGCCACCGGTGAACAGTTCGTCACCATCGCCGGGGTGATCAACGGACCCACCGTCAGCGAGCATGCGGTGTATCAGCGCATGGCGGTCGACGTCGACCACTGGCCGACCATGGGCCAGTTGTTCCCGGTGGTGTATTCGCCGAAGAATCCGGACAACTGGAGGATGGCGCCGGCCGAGCCGCCCCCGGTGTAGCGTCCGCTATCCGGCGGCCGGCGGCCGCGCCATCACCGTGATGCGGGCGCCGTACCGCGGGACGACCATCGTGGCTCGCGAGGCCGTCCCGCCTGGTATCCCGGGGACTCCCGGCATGCCGGTTGCGGAAGCGACTGGCTGGTCGATCCCGAAAAGTACCGGATAGCCGGCGCCGGGTAGCGCCGTGATGGGGCTGCCGGGTGCGGTCCAGCTCGCGGGCACCGACATCGAGCCGATGGTTCCGGCGCGGGCAAGAGTCGCGGTGACGTCGCCCAGGCTCGCCGCCCCGAGCCCCGAGGCGGCACCGCCCAACTGGGGGGCCGCGGCGAGCACCGGGACGAGCGCGGGCGCCGCGGCCGCTCCGAGGTTGGGCAGCACGCCCAAATCGCTCTCGGCGCCGATGATGCCGGTGACGAGTGCCTGCTCGTAGTCGACGGCTTTCATGGTGAAGATAAAAGTGAGGATGGCGTCGAGCGCGGTGAAGTCCTCGGGGAGGATCGGGTTCGTCGGCAGGGTTGATGTCGCCGAAACCGGCTGCGACACCGGGGCGAAGGCGCTGTTGACCGCTTTGGTGACCGCGGCGCTCTGGGCGGTCATCGCGGTCGGGGTGGTGCTCTGGCGGGGGGAGGAGAACGCCGGCAACTGGGTGGCCGCCGCGGAGGAGACGGCGTAGCCGGACATCGCGGCGGCGTCCTGCGCCCAATATTCGGCGTACTGGGCCTCGGCGGCGGCGATCGCCGCGGCATTCTGGCCGAAGAAGTTGGTCGCCACCAGCATCGCCAGCTGGGTGCGGTTGGCCGTGACGGCTACTGGCGGCACCGTCATCGCGAATGCCTGTTCATAGGCCGCCGCGGCGGCCCGGGCCCGCATGGCCGTCTGCTTCGTCAGATCAGCGGTCGCATACAGCCAATCCATGTAAGGGGCGGCCGCAGCCGACATCGATTCGGCGGCGTGGCCGCGCCAGTGCAAACGGGTCAGGCCCGACAACACCGATTCATAGGTCGCGGCGGTGATATCCAACTCGGCCGACAGCGAGTCCCAACTCCCCGCGGCCGCCAACAGCGGGCCGGCGCCGGGCCCGCTGTACATCCGCCCAGAGTTGATCTCCGGCGGCACGAAAGCGAAATCCATCTTGCGTCACTTTCCTTGGCTGGGTATGCGGCGAGATACCGGAACGCGAGTGCGATGGGTCGACTCGACATTCGTGCCGAGCGACCCGTCATCGGGCTAGCGGTGTGTCACCCGGCCGCGGGCGGGCGTGGCATCACCGTGAGCCGGACGCCGTATCGGGGCGGGACACCCACGCCGGTGGAGCGCGACAGCGCGCCCCCGGGCATTCCGGGATAACCCGGATAACCGGACGCGGCGACCTCGTCGGTGCCGGGAAGTGTCGTCAGGCCGGCGGGTTGCAGCTCTGCGATATGGGTGGTTGCCGGTGCGGACCAGCTCGCCGGTACGGACATCGGCCCGATGTTGTTGGCGCGGGCAAGGGTTGCGGTGATGTTGCCCAGCCCCGCACCACCGCCGAGGGTCGATGCGGCTCCGGTGATCTGCGGTGCCGCGGTCAACGCCGGGGCTACATCGGATGCCGTGGCCAGTTTGGGCAAGATGCCCAGGTTTTTCTCGGCCCCGATGATGCCGGAGGCGAATGCCTCTATGTAGTAGGTGGCGTTGATCGTCGAGTAGCTGGCCAGGATGCCGTCGAGCACGGTGAAGTCCTCCGGGATGATGGGGTTCGTCGGCAGGGTGGCGGTCGCCTGCAGATTCGGCGCCGCGGCAATGACCTGTGACACCGGGGTGGTGGCCGCGGCGGTGTTGACGGCCTGGGTGACCGAGGCCTTCTGAGCGGTCAGCCCCGCTTCGTTGGTGGAGTTGCTCGGGGAGGCGAACCGTGGCAACTGTGTTGCCGCCGCCGAGGAGCTCGCGTACCCGGCCATCGCGGAGGCGTCCTGGGACCAATACTCGGCGTACTGCGCCTCGGTGGCCGCGATCGCCGCGGTGTTCTGGCCCAACACGTTGGTCGCCACCAGCGATGACAATTGGGTGCGGTTGGCCGTGACCGCTGGTGGGGGGACCGTCATCGCGTGCGCTTGGTCATAGGCCGCCGCGGCCGCCCGGACCTGCATGGCCGTCTGCTTCGTCTGCTCGGCGGCCGTCTGCAGCCAACCCACATAGTGGGCGGCGGCGGCCGCCATCGCCTCCGAAGCCGCGCCGCCCCACTGCAAGCTCAGGGTCGAGAGCACCGATTCGTAGTAGTCGGCCGTGGTGGCCAATTCGGCCGACAGCGAGTCCCAGCTGCCCGCGGCGGCGAGCAGCGAGCCAGACCCGGGGCCACCGTACATCCGGGTAGAGTTGATCTCTGGGGGTAAGAAGGCGAAATCCATTGTGTCACAGCTCCTTAGGTAGATTGAGTGTTAGGTCGCGCGGCATACGGCGCGATGTCGGATGGCCGCCGCTTCGGCGGTGGCCGCTCGCGGACGGGAAAGCGCGGGGAGTCTGGTGATGCGGGCGGACGGCGATGACGGCGGACGGTCGCCGTCTACGTCTGGCCGGGCAGCCTCGCGCACGTTGTCGGTGGGGCGTGTGCACGGAACATCTCAAGCGACCTTCGGTTCTCTGACGTGTTCAAACTCGCAGGCGCGGCGGCAAAACGTGGATTTTCCGCTGAATTCGTGGCGGTAGGGCGTGCAGAGTTAACCGGAGATTTACTTCGTGGACGGGCGACGTTAATTCGGTCTGCCGGGTCGCGAGATCCCGTGAAGGACTTGATCTCCGATCGAGGTGGCCTTACGGCACGCGCACCGGGCATCTTTAGCAGACCTCTGTCTTGGGTGCCTCAAAACTGGCAGAGATCTACGTGTGCCGCGTGGGATCAGGTGAATTCCTGACAGGTCTGAATGAACTCCAGAGCTCGACTGGGGGCTTTCTCAGCCTCGGTGATTGAGGTTGTCGACCACGTCCTGCAGCACCTCCGGATGCCGCAAGAACGGTGTGATGATGTCCACGGGCAGTGGAAAGACGACCGTCGAGTTCTGGTCCGCCCCCAGCTCCAACAGCGTCTGCAGATAGCGCAACTGTAGGGAAGCCGGGCTCTTGGACAGCGTCTCGGCGGCTTCGCGCAACTCCTCGGACGCCTGCAGTTCGCCTCGCGCGTTGATGACCTTCGCGCGGCGCTCGCGTTCTGCTTCGGCCTCGCGGGCCATCGCCCGCTGCATCGATTCGGGAATCTCGACGTCTTTGATCTCCACGACGCGGACCTGCACGCCCCACGGTTCGGTCTGCTTTTCGATGATCGTGCGCAGGTCGCTGTTGAGGTCCTCGCGGTGGGCCAGCAGGGTGTCCAAGTCGGCCCGTCCCAGCAGCGAACGCAGTGTCGTCTGGGCGATCTGCGAGGTGGCCACCGCGTAATTCTCCACCGCCAGAATCGCTTTGAGCGGTTCCATCACCTGGAACATCACGACGGCGTTGACCCTGGCCGGTACGTTGTCGCGGGTGATCACCTCCTGCGGGGGAATGGTCAGTGTCACCAATCGCTGATCCACGCGGATCATCCTGTCCAGAAAGGGGATCAGGAAGCGAAGACCGGGACCGTACAGCGGGCGCACGTGCCCCATCCGGAAGACGACTCCGCGCTCGTACTCGCGCAGCACGGCCAGCGACCACACCGCGAGCACGGCGAGCCCGACGACCCCGGCGATGACGGCGACGATCACCACGGCGGTCATGTTGCGTTGCCCTCCTTGCTTTCCCAGCTGCCCCAGCGGGTGGAATACCTGTCGATCGCCGCGGCCGCCTGGTCCTCGAGCGCGGTGCGATGCGGCAGATGCTCGGGTGCGTTGGACGGCGTGTTCCACAGGTGGCGGATCAGCGGCAGGCCGAGCAGCGCGACGATCGAGATGGTGCCCGCCAGGACCAGCACGTCAGCGCCCGAGTGATTGGCGACCATCGTCGCCAGGGGCAGCACGATCCCGAATCCCGCTACGCAACAAGCGATCCCGCGGTGGAATCGCCCCGCGTCGGAATGCGGCCACGGGTCCACCTCGCGGCTGATCTCCCGGCCGTGGTCGGACGTCGTGCAGCTGGACTTGATGGGACAGCTGTTGCACACCACCGGCTGGGCGCGATATCGCATGACCCGGTGCCGTGGATCGAACGACGTCGGCCACAGCCAGTGATCCCGTGGACACACCCAGGCATCGTGATCCGGCCGGTAGGTGAAGTGTCCCGTGCGCCAACGCGCGGCGCGCGCCGACGCCCGTCGGGCCATCGAGTCGAAGCTCCAGCCGATGGCCAGCAGGGCGAGGGAATACCCGGCGATCAGCCATACCGAGGCGGCCGGTTGAGTCACCGCTCAGTCCTTCGCCGACACCGTGGCGCCGGCCTCCGGCTCGGTCGGGGCCTCGACGTACAGCGGATGTTCGGGCAGCTCTTGAACCGTCGAGCCCGTGCGGAAGTTGCGCAGCGCGATCCAGGCGATCCACACGAACGGCAGGACGCCGCCGACGATGAGGATGAGATCGCCGGGCATCCGCAGCCATTCGATCACCGCGTTGCCGGGTCTGGTGATGTAGCCCAGCGAGCGCGCCTCGAAGTAGCCGTTGTTGACCGAGTGGTAAAGCTGCAGGACGCCCAGCGGCAGCAGGGTGACGAACACCATCCAGGCCAGGCCGATGTTCATGCACCAGAACGAGGTTCGCGCCAACTTCTCCGGCCATTTGTCGGCCGGGATCACGTAGCGGAAAGCGAACATCGCCAGGCCTACGGCGAGCATGCCGTAGACCCCCATCATCGCGCCGTGCGCATGGTTGGCCGTGAGCGCGGTGCCGATCTGGTAGTAGGACACGATCGGCAGGTTGATCAGGAACCCGAAAATGCCCGCGCCCAAGAAGTTCCAGAAGCCCACGGCGACCAGGAACATGACGGCCCACCGGTGCGGGAACGGGTTGGCGTCGCCGGACTGCTGTCGCGAACCCAGTTGCAGGAACGCCCACGCCTCGACGGTGAGGAAGGTCAACGGAATGACCTCGGCCGCCGAGAAGAACGCGCCCAGCGCCATGTGTTCCACCGGGGTGCCCGAGAAGTACAGGTGGTGCATGGTGCCGATGACGCCACCGGCGGAGTACAGGATGACGTCAAGGAAGATCACGCCCAGCGCGATCCGCTCGCGCACCACTCCCAGCAACACGAACATGTAGGCCACCATCACGGTGGTGAAGAGTTCGAGGAAGTCCTCGACCCACAGGTGCACCACCCAGAACCGCCAGAATTCGGCGACCGTGTAATGCGTGCCGCTGCTGGCCAACAGCCCGACGGTGTAGAAGGCGGGGATCGCCAATCCGGAGAAGAAGAATAACCACGGCATGTTCATCTTCGATTCGCCTTTGAGCCGGGCGCGCATGCCCCGGAAGATGATCGCGATCCACACGAACATGCCGATGATCAGCAGGATCTGGAACAGCCGCGGCAGGTCGAGATACTCCCACTGCTGAGACAGCAGCCCATGCGGGATCACTCCGTAGATGGAGAGCGCCTCGCAGATCAGCGAACCGAACACCACCACCGCGACCGCTCCGAGCAACACATAGGCCAGCAGGCCCTGGCGGCGCGGCTCCCGGCGGGCGATGAACGGCACCAGGAAGATGCCACCGGCCAGGAAGGCCGCCGCGGTCCAGAACAGCGCCAGCTGCACGTGCCAGGTCCGGGCCAGGTTGTATGGCAGCACCCGGGCCAGATCCAGCCCGAAGAACGTCGACAAGTCGGCCCGGTAATGCTCGGCCGCCGCGCCCAGCAGCGTCTGCGCCAGGAACAGCACCGACACGATCGCGAAGAACCAGATCGTGGCCCGCTGCGCCGGCGTCAGGCTCACCTCGCCGGGCTGGCGGAAGGACAGCGTGGACGACTCGGCGCTGTGCCAGCCCACCTTCTGGCTCCACCGTCCGTACACCGCGAACATGACGCCGATGCCACCCAGCAGCGCGATCAGCGACAGCGCTGACCATACGATCACCGGTGCGGTGGGGCCGTTGTCGACGCGCGGTTCGGCCGGCCAGTTGTTGGTGTAGGTGTACTTGTGGCCCGGGCGTTCGGCCGCGCCCGCCCAGGCGGTCCATGCGAAGAACGCCGTCAGGTCGCGAATCTGTGCCTTGTCCGTGATCATCTGGGGCAAGAGGCCGTATTTCGTCGAGTTCTCGCCGAAGTAGGCGGCGTAGTGGCTTTGGATGTGGTCGAACGCCGCGGCCTGCCGGTTGGTGAACACCAGCGTCTTGGTGGTGGGGTTGTAGCGGTTGGTGCGGAACTCGGTGACCACGCGGTCGTGCGGGTCGGCCACCCCCTGACCCCGCAGCTGGTCGGCGACGTCCTGCGTCGCCATGCGCAGGTATTCCGCGGTGTAGTCGGGCCCCAGATATGCGCCATGCCCCAGCACCGAACCGTATTCCATCAGGCCGCGAGCCTGGTAGAGCTCCTGACCCCGGGTGATGTCGTCGCCCGTGAAGAGCAGCTGGCCCGACTCGTCGACAACCTTGTCCGGCATCGGCATCGATGCCGAGTACGTGCGGTAGGCCAGGACGCCCATGACCAGGAAGCCGAAGATCATCACCAGGGCGACGCCCTGGATCCAGCCTTTGCCCACCAGGGGCTGCGAAGAAGCCGGTCGGGCGGTCTGTTGAGCGGCCATGGGCGAGTCTCCCGTCTCCGGTGATGGGTGGTGGTGCCCCGCTGTCCGTCTGCGCAAACAGCTTGTATTCGGTTGTCGTCACGGGGAACGCATGTTCGCCGTCGCACGTCCCAGGGGGCCAATGGCATTGTTTTCGGGACCAATGCCCCTGGGAGAGAGTGGTTTCCCGCCCATAACGTGTGGCTGAGCGACGCGAAAGTTTCCCGCTTTACACCTCAGCAGAGGAGACCGCGATGGGCAATAGCTTCCCGGCTCCGGAAGTCGTCGTCGGTGTGGACGGCTCGAGGGCGGCCGAGCAGGCCGTCCTGTGGGCGATCGACGAGGCGGTCAGCCGCGACATCCCGATGCGATTGGTCTACGTCGTCGACCCGCGCGAGGCCACCACCGCGAACGCCTGCGAGGCGAGCCTCGCCGCCGCGAGGACGGCGCTGGCCGACGCCCATCGGTCCGTGGAAGCCACCGGCGCCCCGGTCAAGGTCGAAACCGAGATCCTGTGCGGACGACCGCTCGCCAAGCTGCTGGAGGCGTCGAGTTCGGCGGCCATGCTGTGCATCGGTTCCATCGGACTCGACCATGCCCGCCAAGGCGCAACCTCCGTCGCGAAGGTGTTGGCCCGCTCCGCCCGGTGCCCGGTCGCCGTGATCCGGCAGCCGGCAAAACGGTCGGCGGCGCCGAAGGTCAACACCGTGCTGGTCGAGGCCGGCAACGGCGTGGTGCTGCGGCATGCGTTCGACGAGGCGAGGCTGCGCGGAGCCACGCTGCGCGCGCTCTGGGTGTGCCGCGGCGAGGACGCCGAGGGCGCCGGCGACGGAACGCGCTCGGCACGGGCGCAATTGACTCGACGCCTCGCGCGTTGGACGCGGCTGTACCCCGACGTGCGGGCGGAGTCCGCGATCGCGCGCGGCAGTGTGGAGCAGTACCTGCGCGCCAACCCGGAAGCGGGACAGTTGTTGGTCACCGAAGGTCATACCGCCGAGCGGCTTTGCGACGGGACCCATTCCGTGCTGGCGATACGGTCCGGCAACCTGTGACGGCGGGAATGGGATGGCGGCCCACCGCCGCTTCGTGATCAGCCGTGGCCGATGCGCAGCAGCTCCGTCAGGTTGGGCAGCTTGACGCGCGGACGCCCGTGCGGCTCACCGGCGGCGCGCTCGTGACGGTCGATGATCTCCCAGTGCGCCGAGGTGACCAGCTTCGGCTGGCGTGAGGCGAGCCAATCGGCCAGCTTGTCGGCGTGGTCGTCGGGGAAGTCCGCCAGATCGCCGCTTTTCGCGCGGTCCAGGTCGGCCAGCAGGGTGTCGACGGTCTCCTGGGAGTCCTTCTTGTTGGTGCCGATGACACCGGTTGGTCCGCGCTTGATCCAGCCGACGACGTATTCGTTGCGGCTGCCCTCGACCCGGCCGGCGATGTTGGGGATCGTCGCGGACTTGTCGTCGAACGGCAGCCCCGGGGTGGGCACACCGCGGTAGCCGACCGACCGCACCACCAGCTGAACCGGCAGCTCCTCGCGCTCGCCGGTGTCCTTGGCGGACACCCGCCCGTTCTGGTCGGTGACCAGTTCGTTGCGGCCCAGCACGATGCTCTCCACCTTGCCGTCGCCCTTGATCTCAATCGGCGAGGTCATGAACCGGAACACGATGCGACGATGGCCGGGCCGCGGCGCGCGCCCGGCGTAATCGCGCAACACCTTGACGTTCAGCTTCGTGGTCTTGTCCGCGGCGGCCTCGTCCTCGTCGGTGACGCCCTCCAGCTGCGCCGGGTCGACGATCACGTCGACGCCTTCGAGCTCGCCCAGCTCACGGAGCTCGAGCGTGGTGAAGGCGGTTTGCAGCGGGCCGCGCCGGCCGAGGATCACCACTTCCTCGACGCCGCACGGCCGCAGCGATTCGAGCGCGTGGTCGGCGATGTCGGTGGCGGCCAGCACGTCGGGATCGGTGACCAGGATGCGTGCCACGTCGAGCGCCACGTTGCCGTTGCCGACCACCACGGCCCGGGCGCCCGAGAGGTCGGGCGTGGCCTGCTCGAAGTTGGGGTGCGCGTTGTACCAGCCGACGAAGTCGACGGCGGCGACACTGCCGGGCAGGTCCTCACCGGGGATGTTGAGCGCGCGGTCGGACTGCGCCCCGACGGCGTAGACGACGGCGTCGTAGCGTTCGGCGAGTTCCCTGGGCAGCACGTGCTCACCGACCACGACGTTGCCGAAGAACCGGAAGCGCGGATCCTCCGCGGTCTTTTCGAACTGCTTGCTGATCGACTTGATCTTCGGGTGGTCGGGCGCGACGCCGGAGCGCACCAGCCCCCACGGGGTGGGCAGCATCTCCAGCATGTCGACGGCCATGTCGAAGCCCTCGGCCGCGTCGGCCGCCTTGAGCAGGGAGGACGCGGCGAAGAATCCCGACGGTCCGGAGCCGACGATTGCAACGTGGTAGGGGCGCATACTCGACCTTCTATTCGTGCCCGGTCAGCGCGCGGGGGGCTGTCGGCGCGCAGCGCGGGGTGCGCATGATCGTGATTCGATGCTAAACGCATGACCGCTGGTCGTGGCCCGGGCACTCGGCGGGAGACGAGGTGCCCGGCGGGCCCCGGTAACGTTGTCGGCTGTGGAACCCGACCGTCAAGCCGATATCGCCGCCCTTGACTCCACCCTGACGACGGTGGAGCGGGTGCTCGACGTGGACGGTCTGCGCAGCCGCATCGAGAAGCTCGAACACGAGGCGTCCGATCCCCAGCTGTGGGACGACCAGGCCCGCGCGCAGCGGGTGACCAGCGAACTGTCGCACGCTCAGGGGGAGCTGCGCCGGATCGAGGAGTTGCGCCGGCGCCTCGACGACCTGCCCGTGCTCTACGAGCTGGCGGCCGAAGAAGCGGAAGGTGCCGCCAGCAAAACAGAAGCGCTCGCCGAGGCGGACGCCGAGCTCAAGGCGCTGCGTGCCGACATCGAAGCCACCGAGGTGCGCACGCTGCTCTCCGGTGAGTACGACGAACGCGAGGCGCTGGTGACCATCCGCTCGGGCGCGGGCGGGGTGGACGCCGCCGACTGGGCCGAGATGCTGATGCGGATGTACATACGGTGGGCCGAACAGCACAAGTATCCCGTCGAGGTGTTCGACACGTCCTATGCCGAGGAGGCGGGCATCAAGAGCGCGACGTTCGCGGTGCACGCCCCGTTCGCCTATGGCACGTTGTCCGTCGAGCAGGGCACCCATCGGTTGGTGCGGATCAGCCCCTTCGACAACCAGAATCGACGTCAGACGTCGTTCGCCGAAGTCGAGGTTCTTCCGGTGGTCGACACCACCGATCACATCGACATTCCGGAAGGCGATGTGCGCGTTGATGTTTACCGCTCCAGCGGTCCCGGTGGCCAATCGGTGAACACCACCGACTCGGCTGTTCGTTTAACCCACATCCCAACGGGTATCGTCGTGACTTGCCAGAACGAAAAATCGCAACTGCAGAACAAGGTTTCGGCGATGCGAGTGCTTCAGGCAAAGTTGTTGGAGCGCAAGCGTTCCGAAGAACGCGCGGAGCTGGACGCGTTGAAAGGCGAAGGCGGCAGTTCGTGGGGCAACCAGATGCGCTCCTACGTCCTGCACCCGTATCAGATGGTCAAGGATCTGCGGACCGAGTACGAGGTCGGCAATCCGGCGGCCGTCCTGGATGGGGACATCGACGGGTTCCTGGAAGCGGGAATCCGGTGGCGCAACCGAAAAGATGACGACTAACACAACTCTTCTCGCCTCACCCGCCTTGGCCAAGGCGCTCGGCTGGCACGAATTCTGGCGCGGCGACGTCGGGCAGTGGATCATCACCCGCGGTCTGCGGATCGTCATGGTGCTGATCGTGGCGGTGCTGGCGGCCCGGTTCGTCAACTGGGTGGCGCAGCAGGTGACCCGTCAGCTCAACCTGGGGTTCGCCGAAAGCGACGCGCTGGTGCGCTCGGAGGCGTCCAAGCACCGCCAGGCCCTGGCGTCGGTGATCTCCTGGGTGTCGGTGGTCCTCATCAGCATCTGGGTGGTCATGCAGATCGCCGACGTGCTGCAGTTCTCGGTCGGTGGGCTGGTCGCGCCGGCGACCGTGGTCGGCGCCGCCCTCGGTTTCGGCGCGCAGCAGTTGGTCAGGGATTTGCTGTCCGGTTTCTTCATCCTGGCGGAACGGCAGTATGGCTTCGGGGACCTGGTCACCCTGACCGTCGTGGCGTCCACGGAGGCCAGCGGCACGGTGGAGAACGTGACGCTGCGGGTGACCCGGTTGCGGTCACCCGACGGCGAGGTGGTGACCATTCCCAACGGGCAGATCGTCAAAGTGGTGAACCTGTCCAAGGATTGGGCGCGTGCTGTGGTGGACATCCCGGTGTCGACCACCGCCGACCTGAATCGGGTGAACGAGGTCTTGCACCAGGAATGCGACCACGCCATGGATAACCCCGTGCTGGGCGAACTGCTGCTCGATGCGCCCACCGTGATGGGCGTGGAAAGCATCGAGCTCGACACCGTCACCCTGCGTCTGGTGGCCCGTACCCTGCCCGGCAAGCAGTTCGAGGCGGGCCGCCAGCTGCGAGTCCTGGTGATTCGCGCGTTGGCCCGCGTCGGCATCGTGACCGCGGCGGACGCGAAGGTGGGCCTGGTGGAAGACCCCTCCGTCCCGGCCGCCCAGGCCGCCGAAGACCGGGCCGGCGATGACGTGCAAGGTGCGGTGCAGAAGCGTTGAAGTTCACCCTGAGCATCTTCGAGAAGCGCAGCGCCGACTCGGATGCGGATCGCCACTGGCCGCGCTACATGTTCGGCGGCCGAGTCCGCACGTCGACCATCGTGTTGATCATCGCCTTCTTCGCCGTCTGGTGGGTCTACGACACCTACCGTCCGGTACCCGCGCCCAAGCCACCGGCGCAGCAGGTGGTGCCGCCCGGCTTCGTTCCCGACCCGAATTACACGTGGGTGCCGCGCAGCCGGTTGCAGCAGCCGCCGGCCACCAACACGTACACGCCGACCCCGACGAGCACGCCGCCGCCACCTCCGCCACCGCCGCCGGTGACCACGACCACGACGCCGCCGCCGGTGCAACTTCCGCAGCTGCCCTGTCTGTTGCCGCCGCCCTTCTGCCCGTCCAGTACCAGCCCCACCACGCCGCCGCCCCAGCTACCGCAGCCGGAGCCCGGTCCGGCGCCCAGTTCACCGCCACCGGCCCCTTGACTTGGCTTGCCAGCGAAATTCACGGCTACACTGGCGTGCCGTGATGATCACCCTGGACCATGTCAGCAAGAAGTACAAAACGTCGGCCCGCCCGGCGCTGGAGGACGTCAACGTCAAGATCGACAAGGGTGAATTCGTCTTCCTGATCGGCCCGTCGGGCTCCGGCAAGTCGACGTTCATGCGGCTGCTGCTCGGCGAGGAGAACCCGACGTCCGGCGACATCCGGGTGTCGAAGTTCCACGTCAACAAGCTGCGCGGGCGTCACATCCCGAAGCTGCGCCAGGTGATCGGGACCGTCTTCCAGGACTTCCGCCTGCTGCAACAGAAGACCGTCTACGAGAACGTCGCCTTCGCGCTGGAGGTGATCGGCAGACGGACCGACGCGATCAACCGGGTGGTCCCCGAGGTGCTGGAAACCGTCGGCCTGTCCGGCAAAGCCAACCGGCTGCCCCACGAGTTGTCCGGCGGCGAGCAGCAACGCGTCGCGATCGCACGCGCGTACGTCAACCGGCCCCTGGTTCTGCTGGCCGACGAGCCGACTGGCAATCTCGACCCGGACACCAGTAAGGACATCATGGATTTGTTGGAGCGGATCAACCGCACGGGCACGACGGTGGTGATGGCGACGCACGACCACCACATCGTCGACTCGATGCGTCAGCGCGTCGTGGAGTTGTCTCTGGGGCGGCTGGTTCGCGACGAGCAACGCGGCATCTATGGGATGGACCGCTAAGTGCGCTTTGGCTTCCTGTTCAACGAGGTCCTGACCGGCCTTCGTCGCAACGTCACGATGACCGCCGCGATGATCCTCACCACGGCCATCTCCATCGGCCTGTTCGGTGGCGGTCTGCTGGTGGTCCGGTTGGCCGACAACTCGCGGGAGATCTATCTCGACCGCGTCGAGACGCAGGTGTTCCTCACCGACGACATCTCCGCCAACGACGCGACGTGTGCGTCCCCTCCGTGTAAAGCGCTGCGGGACAAGATCAATGCGCGACAAGACGTCAAATCGGTGCGCTTCGTCAACCGGCAGGACGCCTACAACGACGCGATCAAGAAGTTTCCCGAGTTCAAGGACGTGGCCGGCAAGGAATCGTTTCCCGCGTCGTTCATCGTCAAGCTGAACAACCCCGAACAGCACGCGGAGTTCGACGCCGCGATGCAGGGTCAGCCCGGGGTGCGCAGCATCCTCAACGAAAAAGATTTGATCGACCGGTTATTCGCCGTTCTGGACGGTTTGCGCGACGCCGCGTTCGCCGTCGCCCTGGTGCAGGCCGTCGGGGCGATCCTGCTGATCGCCAACATGGTCCAGGTCGCGGCCTACACGCGACGCACCGAGATCGGGATCATGCGCTCGGTCGGCGCCAGTCGCTGGTACACGCAGTTGCCCTTCTTGGTGGAGGCGATGCTGGCCGCGTCCATCGGTGTGGCCATCGCGATCGCCGGCCTGGTCCTGGTGCGGGCGTGGTTCCTGGACAACGCGCTCAGCCAGTTCTACCAAGCTCATTTGATCGCGAAGGTCGACTATGCCGACATCCTCTACATCGCGCCGTGGTTGTTCCTGCTTGGCGTGTCGATGGCCGGGCTGACCGCCTACGCGACATTGCGCCTCTACATACGGCGGTAGCTATGGCCAAAGATCCCGGCCGGGCCAAGGCGGCGGGCGGCAAGCGCGGCAGCAAACAGATCGTGGCCACCAATCGCAAAGCGCGGCACAACTATTCGATCCTCGAGGAATTCGAGGCGGGAGTGGCTTTGCAGGGTACCGAGGTGAAGAGCCTGCGCGAGGGCCACGCGTCGCTGGCCGACGCGTTCGCAACCGTCGACGACGGCGAAGTGTGGTTGCGCAACTTGTACATTCCGGAGTATCAGCACGGTAGCTGGACCAACCATGAACCCCGCCGCAATCGAAAGTTGTTGTTACATAGGCAACAAATTGACCGGCTGATCGGAAAGATACGAGATGGTAACCTCGCCCTCGTGCCGATGTCTCTGTATTTCTCCGAAGGAAAGGTCAAGGTCGAGCTCGCGCTGGCGCGCGGCAAGCGAGCGCACGACAAACGCCAGGACATGGCCCGCCGCGATGCCCAGCGCGAAGTGGTCCGTGAATTGGGTCGCCGAGCCAAGGGCATGAACTGATCGGGGCCGCTTACGCCCAGCTGTCGGCCGTCACGTACGGCGTCAGCGATTTTGTGGGCGGTGTAGCCGCTCGACGGGTGGCCGCGCTGCGCGTGATGCTGGTGGTCTACCCGATCGAGACCCTTCTGCTGGGCGTGCTGGCCGTCGTCGTGGGCGGGCCGATCACGCGCGGCGCCATCTTCTGGGGCGGCCTGTACGGCGTCGGCATGGCGGTCGGCATGTGGGCGTTCTTCGCGGCGCTGGGCGCCGGACCGATCTCCGTCGTCTCGCCGTTGGCTGCGGTCCTCAACGCCGCCGTGCCGGTGGCGGTCGGCGTGGCGCTGGGGGAGCGTCCGGGGCCGGGGGCTTCGGTGGGCGTTGTCCTGGCCCTCATCGCGGTCATGCTGGTGAGCCGGGAGGCCACCGCACAGGAGGTCACACCGTATCGATTCACCCCGAAAGTGGCGTGGCTCACGCTGCTGGCCGGCTCGGCGATGGGGTTGAACCTGGTGTTTCTCCATCAGGCGCCGCACGCATGCAAGCTGTGGCCGCTGGTCTTCGCCCGGCTCTCGGCCACCGTGGTGATCTTCGTGATGGCCGCGGCCAGCAACAACTTCCGGGTGCCGCGCGGGAAGCCCATGAAGCTCGCCTGGGCGGTGGCGCTGCTGGACATCTGCGCCAACGTCACCATGCTGCTGGCCCTGCACACCTGGCTCCTGTCGCTGGCCAGCATCCTGATCTCGCTCTACCCGGCGGCGACCGTCGTGCTGGCGATGGTGGTGCTGCGCGAGCGGCTGACCCGCTGGCAGGGCTTCGGCATGGTGATGGCCATGGGGTCGGTGGCCATGATCGCCGCCAGCTGACGGCTGCGCCCCCTTAGTATTGGGCTGCCAGCACTCATACGCGGGGAGATGACGGTGGGGGCATCCGATACCGAGGACCCGGTCATCCGGGAGTTGTCGGGCGCGGTGGAGCGCAGCCCAGACGTGATCGAGCTGCGGTTGCATCTCGCCGGTTTACTGACGGACAAAGGGCGCTACGCCGAGGCGCTGAGTCACTGCAGCACGGCGCTGACCCAGCAACCGGGCAACACCCAGGCGCTGAGCCTGCTGCAGCGGTGCAGCGCGGCGCTGGGGGCGCCGTCGTCGGAGGGTTCGGCGCCGGCCGACGAGGGGTCCGCAGACAAAGAGTGTTTCGACTGGTCGAGCGCCGAACGCGAAGTCGCCGACATCATCGAGCCCGCGTTCGTTGACCCGCCTCCGGACGCCGTTAACGAGGACGACTTCGACGTCGTGCAGCGCGTCCGCGTCGGACTGGACGACGTCGCCGGCATGGAGGACGTCAAAAGGCAGTTGGACCTTTCGCTGCTCGGCCCGATCAAAAATCCCGAGCTGATGAAGGCGTACAAGGTGACCGCGCGGGGCGGTCTGCTGCTCTACGGTCCACCGGGCTGCGGCAAGACGTTCATTGCCAAAGCCGTTTCGGGCGAGCTGGGTGCGAACTTCTACCAAGTGGGGATCGCCGACGTGCTGCACCACTGGTTCGGCGACAGCGAACGCAGCATCCGCGCCGTCTTCGACACCGCCCGGCGCAACGCGCCCTGCGTGCTGTTCTTCGACGAGGTGGACGCGTTGGGCCACCGGCGCTCGGCCTTGAGCGGTAGCTCGGGGATGCGGCCGGTGGTGAACACGCTGCTGGAGGAGATGGATTCTGCGGGGTCGGCCAACGACGGCGTGTACGTGCTGGGCGCCACTAACGCGCCCTGGGATGTCGACCCGGCGTTGAGGCGGCCGGGCCGTTTCGACCGGATGATTTTCGTCGGCCTGCCCGATGTCGGGGCCCGAGCGGGCATTGTCCGTTCGCACCTGCAGGATCGGCCCGCTTCCGGCATCGATCTCAAGACGATTGCCAACCGCACCGAAAGCTTCTCCGGCGCCGACCTGGCCTACGTGTGCGAGATCGCGACGCAGCTGGCTATGGCGGATTCAATGCGCAGCGGCCAGGTGCGGCCGGTGCTGATGGCCGATATCGACAACGCCCTCGCCCAGATCCGGCCCAGCACCGGGCCGTGGTTCGAGACGGCTCGCAATGTCGTCGAATTCGCCAACGGTGACGGCACTTATGACGAGTTGGCGAAGTATCTGCGGCGCAAGAAGTTTCGGTAGCTGCCAGTGACCTCGGAGGCCGGCGTCAATCGAGCCGATGGTGCCCTGCGGCTAGCCCATGCGTACTACGAAACCAAGAATTACGAGCGGGCGCGAGACGTCACGCGGGTCGCGTTGTCGCAGAATCCCAATGACCCCGACCTGCTGGCCCTGCACGCCGCGACCGAACACGCGCTCCAAAACTATTGGCCTGCAGCCAACAGCGCGTATGGAGCGTTGTCCGCCGCACCTCAGCACGAATTCGCGATGCGGGTGTACGCGCTCGCGCTCGAGGGCCTAGGTCGCAACTACGACGCGATGTGGATGGCGTGGCGAGGAGTCGTCGCCCATCCGAACCAGGCATCCCAATACCGCCTTTACGCCGGTCTGTTGCTGAGGTCGCGACAACAGTCCACGGCGCTGTACGTGATCGACAGAGCGCTGCAGCTCGAACCCAACAGTGTGGACGCACTGATCCTGCGGGGCGCGACCCTGCACCGGCTGGGCCGGCTGGTCGAGTCCGATGCGTCCTATCGGCAGGCGTTGCAGCTGGATCCCGGAAACGCCGAGGCGCTCAACGATCTGGCCGTCCACGGATTAGACCGCAACAAGTTTGGTCGCGCCCTACGCGGATTTCTCGGCGCGGGGAGCGATCCGGATCTGGCGGACCTGGCACGCCGAAACATCGGCGTGGTGCTGCAAAAGGTGCTCACCGGCGTGACGGTCGGCGCCGGTCTGTTGAGTGTGGTGCTCGCCATCACCGCCGGGGCTCACAACGATGGGCGTCCGACCGCCGTAGCGCGAGTGGTCGTGGGGTTGCTCACCGGGGCCCTGATCGCCGTGCTGTGGTGGTTGCTGCGCGCGATCCCGCGCGGCGTGCTGCTGTCTGTACTGCGCAAGCAGCGATTCTCCGCTGCCCGCGCCATCCACGCGCTGGTCGCGATCGCGGCGGGCGCTTGGATCACCGTCTACCCCGGACCCCCGGCGATGATCGCCATCGGCGGACTGCTGGCCGTCAGCGCCCTGGTCATTATTCGGATCGGACTCTTCATCGGGAAATGACCGGCCTACTATCCGAACATGGCCGATCGCCCCGTAACCAAGCTGGATAAGTCCGAGGTCCTCACTGGTCTGTTCGCGGTGTGGGACGACATCACCACGCTGCTGGGCGGGCTGGCGGAAGCGGACTGGCAGACGGCCAGTCCGCTGCCAGGCTGGGACGTCAAGGCGCTGGTGGCGCACATGATCGGCACCGAATGCTTCCTCGCCGGCGTCCCCGCGCCCCAGCCCGACGTCGACGTCTCGGCGCTCGACCACGTCCGCAACGACATCGGCGTGATGAACGAATGCTGGGTGCGTCACCTGGCCGCGGAGCCCGGTGCGGAGGTGCTGAAACGGTTCAAGCACATCACCGACGAGCGGCGCGAGGCACTGACGGGCATGCCCGTCGGGGAGTGGGACGCGGTGACGCTGACACCGGTCGGTCCGGAGAGCTACGGGCGGTTCATGCGGGTCCGCGTGTTCGACTGCTGGATGCACGAGCAGGACATTCGCCAGGCGCTGGGGCGGCCCTCCTCCGATGATCAGCTAGGCGGGCCCGCGTCGGAGCTGTCCCTCGACGAGATCGCCGCGACGATGGGCTACGTGGTGGGCAAGCGGGCCAAAGCACCCGAGGGTTCGCGTGTCCTGCTCGAGCTCACCGGGCCGCTTTCCCGCAGCATCCGCGTCGCCGTCGACGGCCGGGCCCAGGTGGTCGACGACTTCGGCGGTCGGGAGCCGACGGTGTCGATCCGGCTGGACGGGCTGCAGTTCACCCGGCTCGCCGGCGGGCGCCCGATGTGCTCCGCACGCTCGCAGGACATCGAGGTGGACGGCGACAAGGAGGTCGCCGCCCAGGTCATCGAGCATCTCAATTTCGTGATCTGACCGCCGTACCGGCCGGGAAGATAACTCGGTTGCCCCGCGTTGATAGCGGCGTACCATTGATTGTCCTGCCGAAAATCGGCGGGGATGCGAGGGGCTGAACGGTTTCGACTTCGCGCATCGAATCAAGGGAAGCGTGCCGGTGCAGGCAAGAGACCACCGTAAGCGTCGTTGCAACCAGATAAGCGCCGATTCACATCAGCGCGACTACGCTCTCGCTGCCTAAGCGACAGCTAGTCCGTCAGACCGGGAAAGCCCTCGACCCGGAGCCTGGCGTCAGCTAGAGGGATCCACCGATGAGTCCGGTCGCGGGACTCGTCGGGACACCAACAGCGACTGGGATCGTCATCCTGGCTAGTCCGTGTGACCAGGAGATCCGAGCAGAGGCATAGCGGACTGCGCACGGAGAAGCCTTGAGGGAATGCCGTAGGACCCGGGTTCGATTCCCGGCAGCTCCACTACAGAATGTGCTGTTCAACGCGACAAGCTGGGTATGCGCCGCGACTGCTCGCCAGACCTGTGGGTTGGATTGTGCCCGGGGTGAGCGGCTTTAATCGTGATACGACGGCGATGCCACGTCGTGCGCGCCGGACACCGCAGTTATTTCGCTCGCTCGGGATCACCACTGGCCAGCTCCGGTGATGAACCTTGGCGGCCGGAGTGAGGAGCACTCATGACCTATCGCCGTCTTGCCTGGGTGCTCGCCGCGGTGGCGGCGGCGGCCATCATCCCCGTCGAGGCCCATGGCGAGCCGCCGACGAAGTGTCTGACCAACACTCCCAAGGGCAAGCAGGTCTACGTGCCCTGCGATCTGCTCAACGCCGGCGCCAATTTCCCGCCGGGCCAGCGTTGTCCGCCGCCGCTCGAGCAGTACCCCAAAGATGTGGCCGAGTGGTGCGGCGAAGGCCCAGGCCTGGCAAGTACGACGCCTACGACGCCTACGACGCCTACGACCCCCACGAGTCCAGTGCGGACTACCAGTCCCGCGACCCCGACGAGTGCTGCGACCCCGACGAGTCCCGCGACCTCAACGAGTCCCACGAGTCCGCCTCAGGGTGGTTGATCAGCTGCTCGGCGACCGCGCACATTTGCGTCCTGGTTTCGCGTGACATCGTGCGGAGCACTTCCAAGGCTTGCGCGCCGTCGAGTTGGAAGCGGTCCCTGATGATGTCCGTGGCTTGGGCGATGAGCTCTCCGGGCCAGAGTTGATTCGAATCGGCGCTGTCAGTCGTCCCCGCTGGCCGACTTGTCCGCAGTCGCCAGGTCACTCGGGACATTTGGCGAGCGATCTGGCCCGAGCCTGCTTAACCGCGGCGAGCATGCGAGTGCTCAGATCCAGGCATTCCCGCTCTCCGACACCGCCGTTGACCGAGTACCCGATCTGACGCACCTGGATAGCGAATCGGGTTAGGTCGTCACACAGTTGTTCCATGGGAGCCTTCTGGCTTTGAAAGGGCTTGACATTGGCCATATATGCCGCGGACGCCCACGTCCCGTCCGACTTAGACTCAACTCCGGACGCCCACGTCCAGCCGAATTGAGGTAGTAGCGTCCTCGAAGTCTATACCTGCGAAACCGCTTTGCACTATTGCCCTTGTAGAAATTCGCGCTGGGGTCAGTTGCCGGCCTCGATTGCCGCGACTGTTGCGGCCGCCTCGGGTCCGCAGAAACGCTGGAGGTCCACTCCGCCCGCGGCCAGCAGGTCGTCGATCCGGCGTTTCAGGTCACCCGAGGAAAGGTGGGCATACAGGTTTCCACCCGGGCAAGAGGTCTGGGCCAGGTCGCGATGGCCCGCCAACGTGGCGCTCGCTATCCGGAAATTCTGGGCGGCCCATGCGAACGCGCGCGCTGCGCCCTGGAGCTGGGCCTCCGGCACAGCCTCTCGATCGAAGTCCCCTTCGCAGAGGACCAGGAAATGGCCCGCCGTGTCGTAATCCGTCGCGGTGTCGCCCGCAATCTCGGTGCTCCGGAGTTCGTAGATGTTGCCGTTGCGGTCGACGCCGACGTGATAGGCGATGTCGATCCACCCGTGCTGGTCCTGGTGGTACCGCTGGTCCTGTCGGAGATGGCCGGGGGCATTACGGTTTTCGCCAAGGACGACGGCCTCGTGGTGCAGGGTCATCCGGGTGATGGTGTGACGCTTTCCGCCAGGGCGCGCCGGGCGCGCGCCCCAGGCGTCCCGGCAGATCAACAATGCCGAACTGGTCGCCGTCAGGCCGAGGCTGGTCGTCGACGTCGGGGAAGGAGGCTGAGCCGAAGGTGACCAGGCGCCGATCAGGGAGGCCACGCCTAGGCCGCCGGCCACCCCTAGCAGCCGGCGGCGGCTGACAACGCCGGGCGGTTCATGGGGCCGGCCCGGCGCAGGCTCGCACACCGCCCTCACGATACGGGCGCGATCCGAGGGGGCGGATGCGTTTCGTCGCCCTCTCTTGACGCCGCCGGGACCCGAAAACAAGATCGCAGGTAACGAGATGAGCCCAACAATGAATCGACCGGTCGCCGCAGGCTTGCGCGGCTCGGTGCGAACCGCCCTCGCCGCCGGGACCGCCTTCCTGGCGTTGACTGCGGCTTGCTCGCGTGGCGACGCGGGCGGCCCCGCGTTGGGTGCAAGCACGCCGGCTCCCAGGCCGGAGGTCGCGACCGTCGTCAAGCCGCCCGATGCCGCAAGCTTGGTTGAATTCGCGCGAGTCTCCCAGCTGATCAACGACGCGATCGCGGCGAACAAGCTGCCGGGCGCAGTGGTGGTCATCGGTCACGGCGGCAAGGTCGCC
The DNA here is from genome assembly GCF_034555895.2 of Mycobacterium europaeum. Taxonomy (NCBI): domain Bacteria; kingdom Bacillati; phylum Actinomycetota; class Actinomycetes; order Mycobacteriales; family Mycobacteriaceae; genus Mycobacterium; species Mycobacterium europaeum. The sequence continues at coordinate 3,343,339 of NZ_CP157315.1, read as the reverse complement.
TTCCACCAGGCCTACGGCATGCGCAAACTTGCGGGCGAACCCGGGCTGGACGGGTCGCCGACGCCGGCCGAGCTGATGACCGAGGACACGATCTTCGACCTGGCGTCGCTGACCAAGAGCCTCGCGACGGCGACCGCCGTCATGCAGCTCTACGAGCGCGGCGAGGTGGCCGTCGACGACCCGCTGCAGCAATACCTACCCGACTTCAACACCGGCAACGATTCGCGCCGAGCGCAAGTGACCGTCCGCATGCTCCTGACCCACACCTCCGGCGAAACGGGGGACGTCAATCTCGGCGACCCGTGGGGACTGGACAAATCCGACAAGGACGAGGGCATCCGCCGTGCGCTCACCACGCCGCTGGAATCTGCGCCCGGCGGCGTCTTCCGCTACTCGGATATCAACTTCATCCTGCTCGGCGCGCTGATCGAGAAGGTCACCGGCGAGGCCCTGGACGTCTACGTTCAGCGACACGTGTTCGAGCCACTGGGCATGACAGACACGCGCTACCTCCCGCCCGCACAAGCGTGCGGTCCCCACACGACGCTGGGCGCAGCGATCGCCTGGGCTCCCGCGCCGCAGGACCGGGCGCCGGACGCCTGCCCCGCGGGTGCCTGGAGCACCGGTCTGCTGCCGCGCATCGCACCGACGGCGCGTGACGAAGAGGGCAGGACCGATCCGGGCAAGAATCCCGATCTCGATCACCTGCTGCGGGGCACCGTGCAGGACACGACGGCGCGGCGCATGGGCGGGGTGGCCGGGCATGCCGGCGTGTTCTCGACGGCCCACGACGTCGGCGTCTTCGCGCAGGCACTGCTTGACCGGCTCGCGGGCCGCCCCAGCGAATTCCCCTTGGCGCAAACGACTCTCGAGCTGATGACGACCCCGCAGCAGCCGGGACATACGCCCGCGCAACTCACGGCGGCCAACGCGGCCGCGCGGGCGGCCCTCGCAACGAGACCGAACAGGACAGATCCGCTGCTCGCCCCACGCTATCCGGCGATCGCGGGGCAGAACCTGCGCGGCTTCGGCTGGGATATCGACACGGGTCAGTCCGCGCCACGGGGCCTGCTCTTCCCCATCGGTAGCTTCGGCCACACCGGCTTCACCGGAACCTCCATCTGGCTGGACCCCGGGTCGGACACCTACGTCGTTGTGCTGTCGAATTCGATTCACACCCGAGGCAGCCCGCCGATATCCAATCTGCGAGGTGAGATTGCCACGGCGACCGCACGCGCCCTGGGCCTCTAGGGCCGCTCGAAGTGTTGATAGTCGAGGGGACGCGCCCACGCGCCGCCCCACATCCAGCCTCGATCCGTGAAGACCCGAACCGCCGCGTCGCCGTCGTGTAGGAGCCCCGGATCGGTGCGGCTGCGGTCCAGGTAGGCCGCCGCGTTGCGCGGTTCGAAATACCCGCTCGCGTAGAGGCAGGGATTCACCAGCGGATTGACATCGATGGCCCGGCCGTACGCGTGCGGAGACCATTCGTCGGTTCCGGGGATGCGCCGGCAGTTGAACGCCGAAGTGTTGTCGTCCTCCATGGACAATTCGTCATCCGCATCCGAATAGTGGCCGACCGTTCGGATCCTCTCGACCGGATAGCGCAGCCGGGAAAGCCTCTCGAAGATCGCGATGACGTCCTGCACCAAGTCCTCGTGGACGATCAGCGCGCCTCGATGCGCCTGGCCGTCGAAGCCGATGTAGTCGACGGTGACCCGTCGCAGCCGCCCCGGCTCGACAGGGCAACCCGGCCGCCAGCTCGCGCCCAGCTCTTCCTCGGTGACCGGCTCCACCGTTGCGCCGGCGGGCGCCGGCGGCACACCGGCCGACGACGCGACGGCCGGCGGGGACGGCGTGGAAGACGGCGATGGCGCCCGCTGCCCGGCGGTGCACGCCACCAGCACGAGACATGCGGCGAGCGCTCCCGCCGCCGCTGGACGTCGCCGCTCGAAAGGTGTCGACGGGGATGAGTCCTCGCCGCTTGCTTCTTGCATCCCCACCGCCGTGATGAGCCGTTAGGCCGACGCGCCCCGGGACACGCTACTCGGCCGCAGTCAGGGCCGGCGAGCCACGATCACCGGGACCTTGGCCTTGTTGACCACCGCCGCCCCGACCGAGCCCAGCAGCCTGCCCCTGAACCAGCCGCAGCCGTGGCTGCCGACCACGACCAGTTGCGCCCGTTCGGACGCCTCGATCAGCCAACGCGCCGGGTCGCCGATCTCGATCCTGCGATCGATCGCCACGTCGGGATAGCGTTCGTGCCAGCCCGCCAGCCGCTCCGCGAGCACCGCCTCCTCCTGCGATAGCTGAGCGTCCCATTTGGCGTCTTGGAACAACGCCTTGGAGCCGGCAACCCGCGGATCGGTCCAGGCGTGCAAGGCCGTCAGGCCGACACCACGCCGGGAGGCTTCCTCGAACGCGAGGGCGGTGGCCGTTTCCGATGCCGGTGAGCCGTCGATGCCGACCAGGACCGGGGCCCGCGCGCCATCGCCGGTCATCTCTTTGTCGCGGATCACGGCGATGGGGCAATGCGCGTGGTAAACCAACTTCGAGCTCACCGAGCCCAGGAAGCTGCCGGCCAGGGCGCCGCCGTTTCCGCGGTGGCCGACGACGACCATGTCCGCCGCTTGCGAGAGGCCGACGAGCGTCGGGACGGTGGCCGAATGCAACACCTTGCCATCGATCCGCACCGGATCGCAGTCACCGGTGTTCGCCTCGGCCACCTTGACCGCCGCGGAGATGACCTCGCGTGCCCGGTGTTGCTGCCATTGGCTGAATCCCGCCGGCGCGGCGACCTCGAACCACTCCGGTAAGACGGCGTCGACGACATGGACGAGGGTCAGCGGCGCCTTCCGCAGCGCCGCATCCAGCGCCGCCCAGCGGACGGCGCCCAGCGCCGCGGCGGAGCCGTCAACGCCCACCAAGATCGCGCCAGGTGGTGGTTGCCACATCTCAGCTCGCTCCGTCTGCCGTGTGCTCACCGCGAAGGATCGCCCGGGGCGGCCGTCAGTGTCAGGGCCGAAGAGATGTAAGCCGAAGGACCAAAGGCACCGAGTGGGTCGCGTGGGCCATTGCTTCCCCGCACCGCACGGCGCACAGCGGAAACGTCGCCCACTACCGACCTCCTCGGAGGGGGCCACGCAAGGAGCGCCCAAGCCCTACGATTGACGAGCGGGGGCTGTCGTTTGCCGAGCCTCCGGGTCATCGAGGCGCTGAATCGAGGAGAAGTGTCCGTGCAACTGTCGCTCGCACCCCTGTCCGTCACGAGAAGGCTGTTCACCGCCGTGTCGTTCGTGATCGCGTTCGTTGCTTCGGCCTCGCTGCCGCCCACACTCGCTGTGGCCCATGCCGACCCGATCGGCTTTCCGCCGGATTGGCCCTTCTACGAGATGCAAACCGAACAGACGATGTGCAGGGCCATGGCACAGGGCTGGTCACGCGCCCAGATCGTCGGTGCGATGCAACAAGCCAACAATCAGAGCGTGACCGGGCTGAACCCGCAGCAGGCCGCCAAGACCGCCAACATGTGGGTCGACCTGGGCCGGATCAAGTACTGCCCCGGCGCTGTCGCCAGCTAGCAGGCCGCTAGCAGCAGAGGGCGGCGGAGAACCACGCGCCCGCCGCGACGGCGATGATGAGCGCGGTGGTGGTGTGCCCCGTCGATGCGGCGACGACGGTGGCCGTGATCGCGGCGATCAGGGCCACGACGATGGCCACGGCCAGCAATGTCCGGTGCGGATGGATCGCCCCGCCGGAACGTCGTACGACAACGACGGGTTTGCCCGAGCTGTGGGTTGCCGCCATGAGAGCTCCTAGGGTTGTGACCCGCGATACACCACCAGCATAGATGTGCGGTGCGTCACACACCAGCGGGTCCGCGCCGTGTCCGTGGACCGGCCCGCGCGCGCAGTTAACGTCGCCGGCCCTCAGCCGCAGCCAGGCGATCGAGGTGCAAAGTCATCCGGCGCGCGAGCCGTCCTCACCCGGGAGTGGGCCCTACGAGTCCTGCGCGGTCTCCAGGAGTCGCAGCGGGTGCAGACCGTCGACCGCGCCGACAAAAGGCGGGTGGATGCTGTAGCCCAGCATGCGGCGAATGTCGTCGGACACCGTCCGGGCGATGTCGCGCGAGATCGACAGCGTGAACGCTTCCATCGGCCGCAGCCACGGCTGGCAGTACTGGGCGGTGACGGCGAGGCGGTCGCGGTCGGTGCTGTTGGCGCCCCCGCCGTGCCACAGCGTGCCGACGAAGAAGACGCACGACCCGGCGGGCATCACCACGGGCAGGGCCGCATCGTCCGGGCCCGGCCGGCGCTTGCCCCACCGGTGGCTGCCCGGGTAGAGCACCGTGGCGCCGTTGTCGGCGGTGAAGTCGTCGATGGCCCAGATCGTGGCCGCCGCCAACGGCTCTCGCGGCCGCGGAACGGGGTAGAACCCGTCGTCGTGATGCGCCAGCTGCGCGGCCTCGCCGGGCTGAATGTTGATGGCCTGCAACGCCGAAAGCAGGTAGTTGGGCATCAGCAGCCGATCGAGCACCGCGAGCACGCGGGGGTTGTCGACGAGTCCGTCGCAGAGCCGCGTCCGGCTCAGCAGGCTGTAGACGCGCTGGGTGCGCCGGCCCTCGAAGGAGTTGCGTCCCGTGTGGGCGAGCCACGGGCGCACCACCTCGCGGATCTCGCGGCATTGCTCGGCGGTGAGCAGGTTCTCCCAGACGACGTACCCATCGCGGTCGAGGGCCGCCATGTCCGCGTCGACGACGGCGGTGTCCACCGACTGCCCGCCGCTGCGCGTCCGCCGGTACCGCTGCGCCAGGTCGCCCCGCAGGTCTTCCAGCGTCGTGACGGGCTCGTCGTCGATGTTCATTGGCACTCGTCCTTCATCCCGCACCCACAGTAAGCCGAGTTCCCCTCAACCCACATCGAATCGCGGGCGACGCAGCCAACAGGACAACACCGACTTCCTGTACCAGGATGAAGCGGTGCGGATACTTCTCGTGCTGGCGAGCTTCGCCGCCCTCATCGGCGTGGCCGCCCCGGCGCAGGCCGATCCCGCTGGCAACGGATCGGGCCCCGATGGGAGTTTCCTGGCGGCGCTCAATCAGGAGGGGGTGCCCTATAAGAGCGGGCCCGTCGCGATCGGGGTCGCGAAGAAGGCCTGCCAGCTGATGGACGAGGGCCACTCGCAGGCCGACGTGATCCAAAGCATGTCGGCGAGCAACCCGGGATTCTCGGTGGACGACGCAACCAAGTTCACGGTCAGCGCGGTCGCCGCCTATTGCCCCCAGCACCTGGGGGAACCGACCACCGAGCCCCCGCCGAGTCCCACGTTGCCGCCGACGGGCATGTGGCCCATGTTTCCGTGGCCCGCGCCGGGTGCCGCGTAAGGCACCAGGCGCGTCCAGGAAGATCGAATGATGTGGTCTGACTGGTGGATGATTCCGATCGGCCTCATGTGCGCGTTTGCGGTGATCTGGGTGATCCTCGCGATCACCTTCTGGCTGATGAAACCCAAGGCCAACATGCAGGACCTGGTGCGCCTGCTGCCCGACGTGCTCCGGCTGTTGAAGCGCCTCGCCGCCGACCGCGAGCTGCCGCGCCGGATCCGGATCGCGTTGGTCGCGCTGATCGGCTTTGTCGTGTCGCCCATCGACCTGATTCCCGATGCGATCCCGGTCATCGGATTCGCCGACGACGTGATCATCGTCGGCCTGGGGCTGCGCTGGGTCAGCCGCACGGCGGGACCCGACGCGCTCGCCAAGCACTGGCCCGGCACACCCGAAGGGCTTGCCGCCTTGTGCAAGCTATGCGGGCTGCCCGACCCCGCGCTGGAGTGAAGGCCGCTGCACCTTTGCGGTGACGACGGCCGTGTGCGAGTGTGCGGTCATGGATCTACTGCGCCGCACCCTGCGCCATCGGGTCCGGGTGGGCGCGCTGATCGAATTGGCGCTGTGGCTGGCGATTCCCTATCTGTGCGTCGGTTTCGGGTGGACCGTGCTGCACGGTGACGAGACCCGGCGAATCCAGGCCCGGGTGGAAGCCGTGCTGCCCGCGGGTGCCGACGCCGTCGCCTTCGGCCTGACCGCCGCGTTGTGGCCGGCCTCCATACCGATCGCGCACGCGTGCCCGGCGCCGTGACCGCCCCTTGGGGCAAACCGGTGCGCGAGAGCGCGGGTTGCTCCTAGGCTGGCAAACCATGTCGATCGACCGGGCCGCTCTCGTGGCGGGCAGCATCCGATTCACCTCCGGCGTCTGGTTCCTCGTGGACCCGTTGAGCGCGAACCGATTCTGGGGAGACCCGGGCGACCCGCCACCGACAGCGCGACTGTTGTTGCGCTCCATGGGATATCGCGACGCGTTGATCGGCGGCATGCTCGCGGCGGCGGCACTGCGCGGCAAGAACACCCGCGGCTGGTTCCTGGCGTCCGGCGGTGCGGACGCGGCCGACCTGTTCGGTGGCATCAGCGTCCACGACCAGCTGAAGCCCTCGCAGCGCATCGTCGGGCTCGGTGGCGCCGTCGTCGGCATCGGGGTCGGGCTGTGGGGCGCGGCGCGACGTACCACCCGGGCCGGTGATGGACGCGGGCATCAATCCGGTGGAACTGGTGCAGGCGCTCGAGCAGCACGGCTTCGAGTCGCTGTTCCTCGCTGAGCATTCACACATTCCGGCCGGGCTCTGGGCCGAGGTCGCAAAGCTCGCGTAAGGCTAAGTGCCGCAGAACGTTTGGTACTTGCCGAAGTCCTCCGGGGCCGGGCTGGCATAGCGGTCCAGGCCCGGCCGCTCGTCGAAAGGCGCCGTCACCGCGGCGAGGAGCCGTTCGACGGGTCCCAGCTCGCCGGCCGTCGCGGCGGCCAGGGCCTCCTCGACCAGGTGGTTGCGCGGAATGTAGATCGGGTTGGCCCGGTTCATGACGTCGGCGTCGGGGCGCAGGCCCTGCCAGCGCGACAGCCAGGCGTCGAACCCGGCGAGGTCGATGAACAATCCGCGCGCGGGTTCGGCATCGCCACGGGCCGCTCGGCCGAGGTGGCGGAAGAACGAGGTGTAGTCGACGTGGCTTGCCTTCAGCAGGGCAAGCAACTCGTCGGCCAGCGCCGTGCAGTCTCGGGCTTCGATGTCGGCGGGCAAACCGAGTTTGGCGCGCATGCCGGACGACCACACGGCGTCGTACTCGCGCTGGAAAACACCGAACGATGCCTCGGCAAGCGCGACCGCCTCCTCGACGTCCTCGGCGAGCAGCGGCAGCAGGGTCTCGGCGAAACGGGCGAGGTTCCAGCCCGCGACCAGAGGCTGGTTGCCGTAGGCGTAGCGCCCCCAGAAGTCGATCGAACTGAAGACCGTGTCGGGGTCGTAGGCCTCCATGAAGGCGCACGGTCCGTAGTCGATCGTCTCGCCGGAGATCGTCATGTTGTCGGTGTTCATCACCCCGTGCACGAATCCGATCAGCATCCAGCGGGCGATGAGCGACGCCTGCGCGGCGACCACGCCCTCGAACAGCGCGAGGTAGGGGCGTTCGGCCTGTGCGGCGCTGGGATGGTGGCGGGCGATCGCGTGGTCGGCGAGTCGGCGCAGCAATTCGATGTCGCCGGCGGACGCGGCGTACTGGAAGCTGCCCACCCGCAGATGGCTGCTGGCCACGCGGGTCAGCACCGCCCCGGGCAGTTCCGCCTCGCGCAGCACCGGGCGGCCGGTGCCCACGACGGCCAGCGACCGCGTCGTCGGCACTCCGAGCGCGTGCATCGCTTCGCTGACGATGTACTCGCGCAGCATGGGACCCACCGCCGCCAGCCCGTCGCCGCCGCGCGCGAACGGCGTCGGCCCGGAGCCCTTGAGGTGGATGTCGCGCAGACCGCCGCCGGCGTCGACGAGCTCGCCGAGCAGCAGGGCCCGCCCGTCGCCCAGCCGCGGGACGAAGCCGCCGAACTGATGGCCCGCGTAGGCCTGCGCCACCGGAACGGCGGTGCTCGGCACCAAGTCGCCCACCAGGAAGCGCAGCCCGTCGGCGTTCCGCAGCCAGTCGGCGTCCAGGCCGAGTTCCGCCGCAAGCGCCTCGTTGAACGCGAGTAGCGTCAGCTCGGCCGGGGCCTCCGCCTGCCAGCGCACGGCCATCTCCGGCAGCTCGCGGAAGAACCGGTCTTGCAGAGCAACCGTCATATCCGGAGCGACACTCACCTCGTTGAGCCTACGGAAAGTTCGGGGTCGCCGGCCTAGCCGACGCCGATGGCCTGCTTGATCACGTCGCGGGCGCGGTCGAGCATCGACGCGAATGGCCCGAGGGCGAAATTGAGCTTCGCCGATTCGACGCCCGGATGCGGGCGGGTCGGCGCGATCGCCTCGGCCGCTCGCACCGCCGCACCCATGCGCTTGAGATCGCCCTCGTCGACCTCCCGGAGCAGCACGGGGAACTCGTCTTCCTCCTCGTGCCGCGCGTGCTCGAGCACGGCGTCGCGCAGCTTGGTGACGGCGTCGACGAACTGCTGCGAGGCGATGTCGAGGTCCTCGATCTGCGACAGCAGCTCCTTGGCTTCGTGCTCTTCCTCGAGCCGGGCGTCGACGATGGTATCCCCGTCGTCGGTCTCGCGGCGCACCCGCGGATGCACAACCATTTCTTCGGCCGTCTCGTGGACGGCCAGCAATTGACGCAATTCGACGAACGGCTTCTCCCGGGCCTGCGGGTCGGAGGCGTGCAGGACTTCGTCGAACATGTCCTCGATGAGGTTGTGTTGCGCCTTCAGGAAAGCGACGACCTCGTCGGGCGATTGCACCATCATGTCGGCCATCGCGATACCTCCAGTGTTCGGGAATTGGTTAGCTCGCACCGTGGGCTTGTGTGCGGTTCGTCGAGGCGTACCCCCTGTACAAGCGGCTAAACGACGCGGGCGGGGTGCCGGTGTCCGCCCGCGCTGCCGCCTTGCACCGCAGGGTGTTTCGCGGCAGCACCGAGGGTGTTGTGCGCCAGAAAGCGATCTGGGTCACACGCCGGGCGCCGATGTTATCCGTTCCCCCCCGAACGGGTAGCCGATCGGAAGGCGCTTTCGTGCCGATCCAGACAATCAACGCAGGAGGCGAGTCTTTCAATGACTTCATCGGACAAGACGACGGTATTGGCGCAGTTGCGCGCCCTGCACCAGCTGACCAACACCGAGATCCAGGTTGCCGAAACCCGCATCGCGCAGGCGCGTACCGAGGCCGTCGAGCGTGAACTGACACAAAACGCCTCGAACGCGCGCGAGCGCTCCGAGGCGATCGAGAAGGCGATCCGCGAGCTGGGCGGCGTCCCCGACATCGTCGGCCCCTTCCTGGGCCGTGCCGCGGCGGCCGTCAAGGCGCTGACCGAACAGGCGCAACCGTTCGACGAGGCCCTGCTGGGCGACCTGGCGCTCGAGGATCAACTGCTCGACCGCGCCCGCTACCTCAAGGCGCTGGCGGTGGCCGCCGAGCTGCGCGAGGTCGAAAGCCTGGCCACGCGGCTGATCACCGCTCACTCGGCGACCGTCGACTGGCTGACGACCGTGCTTGCCGAGGATGCGCTCGGCGGCCCGGCCGCGCTGCGTCGCACACCGTTGCAGGCGGCGGCCGGTACCGCGGTGAAACTGGTCAACCTGCCCATGGAGTGGTCGGTCCGAGGGGTCGACCGCGCCGCGGACGCGCTGCGCTCCGCCCGCCCGACGTTCAACGAACTGGTCAGCAGGGGCGCGCACGCGGGTGACGTGGCGACCCGGGCGCTCGCCGCGTCCCGGAACGCCGCCCTCGAAGCCGCCGAGCGGGTGACCCGCAACGAGGGGGCCCGGCAGACCGCCAACGCCCTGCATGCGGCCCGCGCCTCCGTGGGGGTCCTCGACGCCGACGAGCTGCCGATCGCCAACTATGACGAGCTCAACGTCAACGAGGCCGTCGCGGAGATCAAGGACCTCGCGAACCCGAGCGACGTGCGGACGATCATCGCCTACGAGGAGGCCAACAAGAACCGCCAGCGGGTCGTGTCGGCCGCCCAAACGCGCGTTGCCGCCATCGCGCAGGAGGTCGTCGGCATCAACTAGTCGAACCGCGGGCTCGACAGCAAGGCCGCCCGGACGAGGCTTCCCGTCTCGATCCGGGCGGCCGCGCCGTTTCGAAAGGCTGAACCCCCCGATGGGGGCATGCCCGACCGCCCGTTGCCGGATATCGCTACGGTTATGGGGCACGCCCACCACCGATAACCACGAAAAGACGACAGATCAGCGAAATGTACGACCAGGTCGAGACCACCGCGACGGAGCCCGACGACACCATCGGCTACCGCATCGATCCCGTTTTGGCCCGGAGCTGGCTGTTGGTCAACGGCGCGCACGGCGACCGGTTCCAGTCCGCGGTGCACTCCCGGGCTGACATCGTCGTTCTCGACATCGAGGACGCCGTCGCACCCAAGGACAAGCACGCCGCCCGCGACAACGTGGTGAGTTGGCTGGGCGCCGGCAACACCGACTGGGTGCGCGTCAACGGCTTCGGCACGCCGTGGTGGGCGGACGACCTCGCGGCGCTGGCGGAAACGCCGGTCGGCGGGGTGATGCTGGCGATGGTGGAATCGGTGGACCACGTCACCGAGACCGCGCAACGGCTGCCCAACGTGCCGATCGTGGCGCTGGTGGAAACGGCCCGCGGGCTCGAGCGCATCACCGAAATCGCCGCGGCCAAGGGCACCTTCCGGCTGGCCTTCGGCATCGGAGACTTCCGCCGCGACACCGGTTTCGGGGAGGACCCGAGCACGCTGGCATACGCCCGGTCGCGGTTCACGATCGCCGCCAAGGCGGCCAGCCTGCCCAGCGCCATCGACGGGCCCACGATCGGCTCGAACGCGTTGAAGCTGATCGAGGCCACGGCCGTGTCCGTGGAGTTCGGGATGACGGGCAAGATCTGCCTGACGCCCGACCAGTGCGCGGTGGTGAACGAGGGCCTGTCGCCATCGCACGACGAAATATCCTGGGCGAAGGAGTTTTTCGCCGAGTTCGAACGTGACGGGGGAGAGATTCGTAACGGTTCCGACCTGCCGCGCATCGCCCGGGCCACCAAGATTCTCGAGCTGGCTCGCGCCTACGGCATCGAACCGTCGGACTTCGACGACGAAGAACGCGATCATTCGCCCGCGCCGTCGGACACCTATCACTACTGAGCGGCGAAGCGGGTCCAACATGAGCGTTGCGGTGGAGTTCCATTTCGACCCGATGTGCCCGTTCGCCTACCAGACGTCGGTGTGGATTCGCGACGTGCGCGAGCAACTCGGCATCACCGTCGACTGGCGCTTCTTCAGCCTCGAAGAGATCAACCGGTCCGAGGGCCAGAAGCACCCGTGGGAGCGGGAGTGGTCCTATGGATGGTCGTTGATGCGGATCGGGGCGCTGCTGCGCCGAATGGACATGGCGCTGCTGGATCGGTGGTACGGCGCCATCGGCCACGAACTGCACACGCTGGGCGGCAAACCGCACGACCCGGTAGTTGCCCGCCGTTTGCTGAGCGACATCGGCGTCGACGCGTCGGTTTTCGACGCGGCGCTGGACGACCCGACCACTCACGACGAGATACGCCAGGATCATCAACGGGTCGTCGATGCCGGCGGCTACGGGGTGCCCACCTTGTTCTTGGCGGGGCAGTGCCTGTTCGGGCCGGTCTTGGTGGACCCGCCCACCGGTCCCCAGGCGTTGACGCTGTGGAATGTCGTCACCGGCATGGCCGAGCTGCACCACGTCTACGAGCTGCAGCGGCCCAAATCGCCCGCCGATGTCGAGCTCATCGGCCGAAGCCTGCGTCCCTACCTGGACGGGCGTGACTGGGTCAGCATCAACCGCGGCGAAGTCATCGATGTCGAGCGCCTCACCGGCCAGGAGACCTAGGCCGCGTGTCGCGCGAGACAGACCCCGATCCGGATCTCCAGCTCGCTGACGGTGATCGCGGGGGCGCGCGGCGGTGCCGTCGACCGGTAGGTCTTGCCGGTTGGCGTCCTGAATAACGCCGTGTGAGTGTGCTTTTCGTCCACCGCGGTGCTCACTCGCCATCCCGCGTTCTCCTTGACGTAGTTGCAGTGCTCGCACAGCCCCAGACCGTTGTCCGCGGTGGTCGGGCCGCCGTCGGCCCACGGTCGCGCGTGGTCGCGCTGCCTGATCGGGGCGTCGCAGTACGGGGTGCGGCAACGCTGATCGCGTAGTCCGATGAATGCGGCCAGCCCGCGGGGAAAGATGCGCGCCCGTGACTCCATGGCCACCAGCGCCCCGGACCGCGGATGCGCGTACAGCCTGCGCAGGGTCGCGCGCGAACGTCGGTCGGTGACAGCGCTGCGCACCATGGCGCGCGCGACCGCCGCGGGGATGGGCCCGTAGCCATCGAGATCGGCCGGCCCGTTGTGACCGCCGAGCAGCGTCTCGTCGGACAGCACCAGGTTGACCGCGATGGGGCTGGGGGCCGCGGCGCTACGGCCGGTGACCCGTTCGACCAGGGTGTCGGCCATCAGCTGCCCGCGTGAGCGCCCGTCCCCCCGGGTGTCCGCTTCGCGGCGCAGCGCCGCGTACACCGAAACGCCTTGCGCCACGGGCAACAACGCGGTGACGTACGCCATGGTGTCCGGTGCCGGCCGAATGGTGACCGTGCGGTCGCTCTCGGCCCTGGCCGCCCGCTCGACGACGGCATGCGGATCCAGCCGGTAGGCGATCGCTCTGGCCGCCGCCGCAACTCGCGCGTCCCCCATGCCGTTCAGGCCGGCCGGCTCGGCGCACAGCTCCGCGTCCAGAGCGCGACGGTCTTCCACGTCCAGGCAGGCGCTCTCGCGCACGATCAACGTCGCTCGCCACTCCGACAGGACCCCGCATTCCAGCGCCGCCAGCGTGTGCGGCATCTCGTTCACCAGCGCTTTGGCGAAGCCCAGATGACGGCCGCCCCGGGCGGGTGCGTCGCGCCGGGCCAGGGCTACCTCGGCGGCCACGCCGCGCCCGCGCCGCGCGGCGGGCACCCCCGCGGCTGCCTCGCCGGCTCGGCGGGCGGCGTCCAACGCGGCCGTGGCCCGGGCCTGACCCGCGGCGGCGGCGCACTTGATCGTCTCCAGCTCGGCGATGCGCTCGATCAGCGCCGGTTCGCCGGCCGCCGGGTCGACGTTCGTCAGTTCTTCGAACATAGTTTCGATACTAGGTGGAGGGTCCGACACGCGCCTACGCTGGCGATATGAGCGCCAAGAGCAGGATCAAGGTGGCGCGGGTGTACGACGACGTCACCGCCGACGAGGGTCCGCGGGTGCTGGTCGACCGCGTCTGGCCGCGGGGAGTGCGCAAGGACGACCCGAGGGTGGGGACCTGGTGCAAGGAGGTCGCCCCGTCGAAGGAACTCCGGGAGTGGTATCAACACCGCTCCGAACGGTTCGGCGAGTTCGCCAAACGCTACAAGGCCGAGCTGCGGAACAGCCCCGCGCTGGACGAACTCCGCGAACTGGCCGGGCACGGTGCCGTCACCCTGGTCACCGCGACTCGCGACGTGGAGATCAGCCAGGCGGCCGTCCTTGCGGAGTTGCTGAAAAGCCGCTGAACGCCGTGAGACGATCGTGCGATGCGGCTGGGATTGCATGCGCTGGGGATCGGTGCCGGCGCCGACCGCGCGGTGATCGATGCCGTCGCGTCGACCGCCGACGATTGCGGCTTCGCCACGCTGTGGGTGGGCGAACACGTCGTGATGGTCGACCGACCCGCTTCGCGCTATCCCTACTCCGATGACGGCGTCATTGCCGTTCCCGCGCAAGCGGATTGGCTTGACCCGATGATCGCCCTGAGCTTCGCCGCAGCCGCCTCGTCCCGGATCGGGCTGGCGACCGGCGTGCTCCTGCTGCCCGAACACAACCCGGTGGTGGTGGCCAAGCAGGCCGCCAGCCTGGATCGACTCAGCGGTGGGCGGCTGACGCTGGGTGTCGGCGTCGGGTGGTCCCGGGAGGAATTCGCCGCGCTCTCAGTGCCCTTCGCTCGTCGCGGTGCGCGCACCGCCGAATACGCGGCCGCGATGCGCACGGTGTGGCGCGATGACGTCGCTTCGTTCGATGGCGACTTCGTCCGCTTCGACTCCATCCGGGTCAACCCCAAGCCGGCACGGGATCGTCGTATCCCGATCGTGCTTGGGGGCAATAGCGATTCGGCACTGGGCCGCGCGGCGGCCTGGGGCGACGGCTGGTACGGGTTCAACATCGACGGGCTGGAGGCCGTGCGGGGCCGGGTCGCCGAGCTGGAGCGGCTATGCGCCAACTCGGGTCGCGATCGTGCCCAGCTGCGGCTGTCGGTCGCACTGCGCGATCCGAGCGTTGCTGACGTCGGCGTCCTCACCGACTTGGGCATCGACGAACTGGTTCTCGTCGAATCACCCCCCGACCGGCCCGAGGCGGCGGCCGAATGGGTTGCGGCGCTGGCCGAGCGGTGGATGGAGGCGGCGCTCGCGTGAGTGAGGCCGACCCGCTCCTGCCGCGGGAATTGACTGACATCTCCGACGAGATTCGCGCAGTCCCGCCGCCGCCGATCCCCGCGTTGCCCGATCCGTACGGGTTGCGGCTGGCCGACCCGGACGCGGACGCGGAGATGATCGCCGAGTGGATGAGCCGGCCGCACTTGGTCGAAGCGTGGGAGTCCGCCTGGCCGGTGGCGCGCTGGCATCGTTATCTGCGGGCGCAACTCGAGGGCACTTTCTCCCGCCCATTCATCGCCACGCTCTACGGAACGGACCGCGCCTACATCGAATTATACCGGGCGGCAAAGGATTCCATCGCTACTCGATACGAGCATGATCCCCACGATCTGGGGTTGCATGTCGCGGTGGCCGATCTGGACTACATCAAGCGGGGGCACGTGAGTTACCTGCTGCCCTATCTGGTGGGCAGCATCCTGGGCCTTGATCCGCAATGCCGGCGCATCATGTTCGATCCCGACCACCGCAACGTCCTGGCGCGCACGTTCTGCGAGCGGGGCGGCTGCGTCTTCCTCGGCGAGCACGACATGACGAATCGGCGGATGGCGCTCTACGTGCTGCCCCGCACGCCGGGCGACGTTCCCGGTGGTTGATTCAGAGGTGTTCGGCGATCTGTTGTCCGAGAAGCGCCGCGGCTTCACCGAGCACGATGCTGACGATCAGGTTGGCGACCGCCACGCGGACCTGCCGCTCCTCGCCGAGTCGCTGGGTCTCCAACATCCAGGTGGAGAACGTGGTGTAGGCGCCGACGAATGAGGTGCCGGCCAGCAACGCGGCGCCTTTGCTCAGCGCAAGGCCACCGAGAAAGCCGAGAAGCGCTGCACCGCTGACGTTTACGGTCAGCGTGCCGAACGGAAAGGACCGGGCTATCCGGCGGCCCACCGCACGGTCGACCGTGAACCGCAGCACCGACCCGAGCCCCCCGAGAATAACGACACCGCTCCAGACGAGGGCCGTGGTGACTATGGAAGCCGTCATCCGCGCACCCTGACCCGCCGCACCAGCTTGGTGGACAGGTGCACCGCCAGCAGGCCGCCCGCGACGCTGATGACGGTGTAGCTCGTGGCCAACACCCAATGGCCATGCTCGATCATCCTCAGCGTCTCGACCTGCATCGACGAGAACGTGGTCAAACCACCACACAATCCGGTGCCCAGCAGCGGGCGCCGATAACTCGACAGCGGCAGGCGCTCCAGCAATCGGGTGGTGAAGTAGCCCACCAGGAAAGCGCCCACGATGTTGACGATGAACGTCGGCCAGGGCCAGTGATGCGGGTCGCGCACGATAGCGGTGTCCAGTGCCACGCGGCTGAGCGTTCCGAGGCCCCCGCCCACAAAGATCGCTCCCAGTTCCCGATAATCCTGTGCCACGCGTGATCCCTTCGGTGTGCGCCCGGTCGTTAGCAGCCTAGGGGGAGATTGGCCAGTGGGTGAACCGAGGAAGTAGCTGAGAAGTCGGGAACGTGCCTGGTGAGTCGGAACAGTTGATTACGGGCAGAATTGACCACCATGGCCCACCCCCGCGCCGGTCAGCCGGCCCAGCCCGAAGACCTCGTCGACCTGCCTCACCTGGTGACGGCCTACTACTCGATTCAGCCCGATCCCGAGGACGTCGCCCAGCAGGTGGTGTTCGGCACGTCGGGTCACCGCGGTTCGGCGCTGAACGGGGCGTTCAACGAGGCCCACATCCTGGCCATCACCCAGGCCATCGTCGAATACCGCGCTGCGCAGGGCACCACGGGGCCGTTGTTCATCGGCCGTGACACGCACGGCCTCTCCGAGCCGGCGTGGGTGTCGGCGCTGGAGGTGCTGGCCGCCAACGACGTCGTCGCGATGATCGACTCCCGCGACCGCTACACCCCGACGCCGGCGGTCAGCCACGCCATCCTCGGCTACAACCGGGGCCGCACCGAAGCGCTGGCCGACGGCATCGTCGTCACACCGTCGCACAATCCGCCGCCGGACGGCGGCTTCAAGTACAACCCGCCCAACGGCGGCCCGGCGGACACCGAGGCCACGAACGCAATCGCCAAGCGCGCCAACGAGATTCTGCGCGGCGGCGCGGGGGCCAAGCGGGTGCCGCTGGCCCGGGCGCTGCGGACGGTCCAGCGCCACGACTACCTGGGCAACTACGTCGACGACATGCCCAACGTGGTGGACATCGACGCGATCCGAGCGGCCGGGGTCCGGATCGGCGCCGACCCCCTGGGCGGAGCGAGCGTGGACTACTGGGGTGAGATCGCCCAGCGGCACGGTCTGGACCTGACGGTGGTCAACCCGCTGGTCGACGCGACCTGGCGGTTCATGACGCTCGACCACGACGGCAAGATCCGGATGGACTGCAGCTCGCCCGACGCGATGGCTTCCCTGATCGCCAACCGGGACCTTTATCAGATCGCCACCGGCAACGACGCCGACTCGGACCGCCACGGCATCGTCACGCCCGACGGGGGGCTGCTCAACCCCAACCACTACCTGGCGGTGGCCATCGACTACCTCTACACGCACCGGCCGTCGTGGCCGGACGGCATCGCCGTGGGCAAGACCGCGGTCAGTTCGTCCATCATCGACCGGGTGGTTGCCGGCATCGGCCGCAAGCTCGTCGAGGTGCCCGTGGGCTTCAAATGGTTCGTCGACGGTTTGATCGGCGGCGCCATCGGATTCGGCGGCGAGGAGTCGGCCGGGGCGTCGTTCTTGCGGCGCGACGGCTCGGTGTGGACGACGGACAAGGACGGCATCATCCTCGCGCTGCTGGCCTCGGAGATCCTGGCCGTCACCGGTTTGAGTCCGTCCCGGCGCTACCAGGAGCTGACCGCCGAATACGGCACGCCGTTCTACGCTCGCGTCGATGCGCCCGCCGACCGCGAGCAAAAGGCCCGCCTGGCCAAGCTGTCGGCCGAGGAGGTCACCGCCACCGAGCTGGCCGGCGAGCCGATCATCGCGAAACTCACCGCCGCGCCCGGCAATGGCGCCGCGCTGGGCGGATTGAAGGTGACGACCGCGAACGCGTGGTTTGCCGCGCGGCCGTCGGGGACCGAGGACGTGTACAAAATTTATGCCGAGTCTTTCAACGGACCGGAGCATTTGGCGGAGGTGCAAGAAGCCGCGCGCGAGGTGGTTAATAAAGTCATTGGGTGACCATTTCCCTCCGCCTTGCCCGCTCGGGGGAAAGCAGGTCCCGTTCCGCCCCGCTGCCGCGCGAAGTCTGGATCCTCAGCTGGGCGAATGTCATGGTCGCGCTGGGCTACGGCGTCATCTCGCCCGCGATGCCCGCGTTCGCTCATACCTTCGGGGTCAGCATCAAGGCGGTGACTTATCTGGTCACCGTCTTTTCGTTGAGTCGGCTGTGTTTCGCACCGGTCAGCGGGGCGCTGGTGCAGCGGCTGGGCGAGCGGCGGATTTACATCGGTGGTTTGCTGATCGTCGCGTTGTCCACCATCGCGTGCGCGTATTCGCAGGCCTACTGGCAACTGTTGGCCTTCCGGGCCATCAGCGGCATCGGCTCGACGATGTTTTATGTCTCCGCGCTGGGGTTGATGATCCATATCAGCCCGCCCGACGCGCGCGGCCGGATCGCGGGGCTGTTCACGACGTCGTTCATGGTGGGCGCGGTCGGCGGTCCGGCGATCGGCGGCCTGACCGCGGGGTGGGGGCTGACCGCGCCGTTCATCGTGTACGGCGTCGCGATGCTGGGCGTTTGCGTGGTGCTGTTCTACGGCCTGCGGCATTCGGAGCTGGCCGCGCCCCCGCCGCCGACACGGTCGACGGTCACGATGCGCCAAGCGCTGCGTTTCCGCGCGTATTGGGCGGCGCTGCTGGCCAATTTCGCGACCGGCTGGGCGGCGTTCGGTCTGCGCGTCGCGCTGGTGCCGCTGTTTCTCTCCGACGTGATGGGGGAAAGCGTCGGCATGATCGGCGTGGCCCTCGCGGCGTTCGCGGCCGGTAACGCCCTGGCTGTCGTCCCCGCCGGTTACCTGTCCGATCGGATGGGCAGGCGCACGCTCTTGATCATCGGCCTGGCGACGTCTGGCGCGGCGACCGCCGCACTGGGGGTCGTGTCGACGTTGCCCGCGTTCATGGTCGCCGCGGCCGTATCCGGCGCCACCACAGGCATTTTCATGTCGCCGATGCAGGCCGCGGTGGCGGACATCCTCGGCAACGAGGCGCGCGCCGGCCTTCCGGTGGCGGCGGTGCAGATGCTGTCGGACCTGGGTGCCATCGTCGGCTCGGTGACGGTCGGCTGGGCCGCCGAGAAGCTGAGCTTCGGCTGGGGCTTCGGCATCAGCGGAGTCGTCTTGCTGATCGCCGCCGCCGGGTGGGTGCTGGCGCCGGAAACGCGGACCCTGATTCATCCGGAGCACGGCATGGCGGAACCCCAGGCGGACGGCGAGGCGGCCTGAACTGCGACTTTGAACGCCTGTTGGCAGTGGTGTAACTTCGATGAGCACGACTTGGGGCTATGGCGCAGCTGGTAGCGCACCACACTGGCAGTGTGGGGGTCAGGGGTTCGAGTCCCCTTAGCTCCACCCGGGACGTTTTACCCTAAGCGCTGTTCTCCTCGCGCGAGGCTTGCATCGCCAAGTTGTTGATCAACTGCCGGCCCTCGGCGGTGCGTAACACGGGCAGCATTGCGGAGACGACACCTGCGGCGGTGAGCGCAAGACGCACCAGACCGTCGGGCGCCGTGTCTGCTTCGCTGAGCACCTCGTACTCCGCGCTGGTATCTCGCGAGTGTTGTGCCATGGCCATCCGGGCCACGAGCCGGTTGTCGCGGTCGAGGCCGATCTCCTCGTCGGTGGCCGCCAAGGTGAAGGTTTCGCCGATCTCGGCGACTTCATCCGGTTCGCAGAGCTGAGCCACCAGCTGCCACAAGATCGAGATGGTGGCGCGGATCAGCTGTGGCAGCCGGTTGGCCGGGATGACTTCGTCGTCGACGATGACGCGCATGCCCGCTTCGTCGCCGCGCTCACCGTGCTGAATGAGTGCCAATGCGCGACGGAAGTCTGCCGCACCCACACTGCCGTCACCGCTCATCCTGTCTATCCTGCCGAAAGGCTGCGAGCGCACCGAAGGTGGTCAATTCACCGATGTAGGTTCCACTGGCCGCAATCGGCTGCAAGAACGTCGTTGACGTCGACTTGCAGCCCCCCGACTTCCGGGCCCGGATTCGACGGCGTACTCACCACGCGTTGATAGAGGACGGCGGCGGGGTCGACCTTGCCGCCGGACCACGCCTTGGTTTGCCAGGCCCACCGGTGGCCGGGGGTACGGGAATTGCCGATGACGCCGTCGGCGGCGGCCCATCGGCACACGTCGATACCGCCGTAGACGCCGGTGCGCTGCACGCCCAGCACCGAATTGATTCCGCGAAACCACTTGAGCGCCAGGTTATTCCAGGTGTCGCGGTTGATGTCCTCGTCGACGCTGAAGAAGATCGGGGCGCTCTGACCGCCACCCGCGGCGGTATGCAGTTCCCAGGCGGTTCGCGCATCGGCAACGCCGCCCTCGAACCCGCGCCTGAAGTCCGACGGTGCCGTTCCGCCCGGCTTGCCGTATTGGTAATTGCTGACGATCACGAGCCCGGCGGCGGTCAGCTGCTCGGCGTAGGGCCGCGTGATGGGCTTGGCGCCCATGGACGAGCCGGGACGTGATTGCGAGACGTAGTTGATAACCCCGGAGTAGCCGGCCGCCCGAATGTGGTCCGCCGGAATCTGGCGCATGGCGAAGTCGATCAGTCGGGGAGGTACGGAAGCCGTCGCGGGAACGCCAACGCGGGTCGATGCGGCATACAACCCTGGAAGTGCGACCACGGGAATGGCGTAGCGCAACAAGTCGCGCCGGGGAATGGGGCGCGGCCGACGCACATTCGCCGGCAATTTCTGCATCGCGTGATGTTAAATTTGTGACTTTTGTCAACAGAAGTGGCGCGTAGCAGTCGATATCAAATCGGTTTCCGCGGTTGACCGTGTCGAGTCCATGGCTGAAGCGCAGACGGAAGTCCCAGAAACCTCGTACCGCCGGTACGCATAACCGGGGACCAGTGTGGGTACGCGGCCGAGTGAACGGTTGTTCGCAGCGAGTCGCGAGGGAGCTTTCGATGCCGGAGGTCCAACTTCATCACGACGGACACCCACGATATCGCCGGATGGTGCGATTTGACTGGTCCGAGACGCCACTGCACTGGGTGCCCGACGACCCTTTCGCAACGCACATGATGAACGTTCTGCATCTGCTGCTCCCCGAGGGCGAGCGGCACTTCATCAAGGCCGTCCTGGAAGCGTCGTCGCTGGTTGATGACCCCGAGCTGGAGGCGGCGATCAAACCGTTTATCCAACAGGAGTCCTGGCACGCGTGGGCGCACCAAGTGGTGCTCGACCACCTGGCCGAACAGGGCATCGACACCAAGCCGTACACCTCCCGGCTCCGGAAGATGCTGTCGGTTGCGCTGGGTGATCCGCCGAAATTTTTCCCGCCGGCGATGAAGCGCTGGTGGTTGTATCGCCGGTTGGCGGACGTCGCGGCGCTGGAGCATTACACCGCGATGTTGGGGCAATGGGTGCTACAGAACCGAGGCCTGGATTATGCGGGCACTGACCCGATGATGCTGGATCTGCTGCGCTGGCACGGCGCCGAGGAGGTCGAACACCGCTCGCTGGTGTTCGACGTCTACCAGCATGTGTGTGGCAACTACTTCATCAGGGCCTTCTCGATGGTGATGACCACCCCGCTGTTTTACGGGTGGTGGATCGCCGGAGCCAAATACCTGATGGCTCATGACCCGACCATCGATCAGAAATGGCGCTGGCGCGATTGGCTTCGTGCGGCCCGCGAGTACAAGTTGCCCGGTCCCTGGCAGCTGATGGTGACGCAACCCGCCAGGTACATGCGACCCCATCATCACCCGGGTCCCGAAGCGGTCACGGAGATGGCGGTCGAATACATCAAGAAGTCGCCGGCGGCAAAGGCCGCCCGCGAACGGGCCCAGTTAGAGGGAAAGGCCGCGGTTCGATGAAGGTTTCGGTCGACCTCGACACCTGCGACGGCAACGGCGTCTGTATGAGCCTGTGCCACGAGGTTTTTGACGTGCGCGAGGATGGGTTGCACTTGCTCCAAGACCAGCCGCGACGGGAGCTACGCGGACCGTTGAAGGCTGCCGAAGTGTCCTGCCCCACCGGGGCGATCGTGGTGGAGGACTGACGCGATGCCCGGGCAACTGAACCAGGTCGTCGTCGTCGGTGCCGGCGTGGCCGGGATGGGTGCGGCGGAGACGCTACGACGGGACGGCTATGACGGTGCCCTGACGATTGTCGGCGCCGAACGGCACGCCCCCTACCATCGACCGCCGCTGTCGAAGAAGTTGCTCAGCGGGCAGGTGCACCGAGCCGGCATCGACATGGCGCCGCAGTTCGACATGGATGCGCGGGTACTTCGAGGTGCCACGGCGGTCGGGCTCGACCTATCCGCCCGCACCGTCCGGGTCCGCGACGAGGGTCAGACCCTGTCCCTGGCCTTCGACGGCGTCGTCATCGCCAGTGGCGCCGAGCCACGCCAGTGGCCCGGCCAAGCTCCTGAAGGCGTGTTCCTGCTGCGGACGGTCGAGGACTGTCTGAAGATTCGGGAACGACTCGGCTCGCGTCCCCGTGTCGTGGTGGTCGGAGGCGGATTCATCGGTAGTGAGGTCGCCGCGACCTGCCGATTGCTGGGGTTGGATGTGGTGCTCGTCGAGAAGGCATCCGGGCCGCTGGTTCAAGCATTGGGCGCGGAGCTGGCGCCGTGCTGGGCGAAATTGCATCGAGAGCACGGTGTGGACCTGCGCGTCGGCGTTGGCGTCGACGGATTCGTCGGCAACGGGCACGTGGAGGCCGTCCGACTCACCGACGGTTCGCAGGTGCCGGCCGATGTGGTCATCGTCGGCCTGGGCGTCACACCCGCCACCGGCTGGCTGGAAGGCTCGGGACTGCGCTTGGATGACGGAGTGGTCTGCGATGCGAAAGGTGTCGCCGAGGGCAACGACGGCGATGGCATTGTCGTCGCGGCCGGTGACGTCGCACGCTGGTGGCACCCGCTGTACGAACGGCACCTGCGTACCGAGCACTGGGACGACGCGGGCCGTCAGGGCGCGGCCGCGGCGCGCACCCTGCTGGCCGAGCCCGAGCGCGCCGAAGTTTTCGACGAAGTGCCGTACTTCTGGTCCGACCACTACGACGTCAAGCTGCAGATGCTGGGCGTGCCGGCCGATTACGACGCCGTCGAGGTCGTCGAGGGCGACCAGAACTCCGGGGAGTTCGTCGCCGCCTACGGGCGCGGCGGTCGCACGATCGCGGTGCTCGGGACGATGCCCGGTCGGGTGCATGCCTATCGCGAGGCCATCGAGAAGCGAGCCGAATTCCCGCCGGGCCGACCGGATTAGGAAGTCCCGCCGGCGGGTGGCCGGCGGGACAAGCGGTGGACGGCGAAAGTCACTGTCCAGGAACGAGAATCGTCTTCCCCGGCAGCCGATTGGCGTCGGAGTCGTCGTGCACGGCGGCCACGTCGGTCAGCGGGCGGCGATCGGCCACGTCGATCACCAGCTGTCCGGCGTCGACGCGGCTGACGAGTCCGGCCAGCTCGCCGGCGTCGCCGCGGACGAACACGCGCTGCGCGCGCACCCGCCGTGCCGGGTCCCCCTCGCCCGACGTCATCGTGCCGACGTAGGACCCGCCGTCGGCGACGAGGCCGACCAGGGCCGCGGTCTGCTCCGGCGCGGTGCTGACCAGGTTGAACACCACGTCGAACGGCTGTCCGGCCACGGCGAGCGGGGTGGCGGCGTAGTCGATGTAGTCGATGATCCGGTCGGCGCCGTGGCGGCGCAGCCGCGCCTCGCTTCGGGTCGAGGCGGTCGCGGTGACGACGGCTCCGGCCTGCTTGGCCAGCTGAACCGCATAGCCGCCGACCGCTCCGCCCGCGCCGTTGATCAGAATCGCCTGCCCCGCAGCCAGTTCGGCGACGTCGAACAAGGCCTGCCAGGCCGTCAAGCCCACGGTCGGCAGCGCGGCGGCGTCGGCCAGCGGCACCGACCTGGGCGCGGCGGTCAGCACCGCGGCCGGCGCGAGCGCGTACTCGGCGGCCGCGCCGGGAGCATCCAGCGGGAGCATGCCCACGACGGCATCGCCGATCGTCCAGCCCGTCACCCCGTCACCGAGCCCGGCGACGGTTCCTGCGACGTCAACGCCCGGGATGTGCGGGAAGGAAATCGCGTACACCTCGGACAGGTAGCCGCCGCGGATGCCCGCATCGACCGGGTTGAACGAGGTCCCGGCGACCCGCACCAAGACCTGGCCAGGTCCGGGCGCCGGCCGGCGGGCCTCTTCGTACTGCAGAACGTCGCTGTCGCCGTAACGGTGGTACTGCACAGCCTTCATGGTCATCTCCGTTCGATAGGTGCTTCGATATCGAAGCAGTTGCGGTCGGTACAACCCGCTTCGAGATCGAAGCGATTCCTGATCGGGGGGTGACAACTGCCACATTGCTTCGAGGTCGAAGCTTTAGGATCGCGGCATGGCCGAAACCCTCCAGCCTCAGCAGATGCGCGCCTACTTCGCCCTGATGGAGGCCGTCAGCCTGCTGCAGTACGCCGTGCAGCGACAGCTTCGGGCCGAGGGCGACCTCAGCTATGTGCAGTTCGAGATCCTGGCCAAGCTCGCCGACGCGCAGCGCGAACTGACCATGACCGAGCTGGCCGACGGCGTGGTGTACAGCCGCAGTGGCCTGACGCATCAGGCCGTTCTGCTGGAGAGGGCGGGCCTGATCGCCCGCGAGGCCAGCGATGCCGACCAGCGGGCCACGGTCGTCCGCATCACGGACGCCGGCCACGCGCGTCTTGCCCAGGTCCTGCCGGGCCACATCCGTGTGGTGGGCGACCAACTGTTCGATGCGCTTTCGGCCGAGGACGTGCGCGCGCTCGGCGACATCATGGGTCGCGCGCGCGATCACATGCGCGCCCGGCCGGCCCGCTCGGCGGCCCCGCGCACGCGTGGCCGCTGACCGTGGCGACAGCGGCTCCTTCTGCCTCGGTCGCGCGCGGACCCAAACATTAAGTCCCGGCAACGACTTGGTGGAGACTGGGCAGCGGGCATGCGTCGACATGGCCGCCGATTAGGTTTTCGCCTGAATGCGCATTACTCTTGCCCGCGGTTCTGATTGCGACTCTCCGAAAGCAGCCATGCCCATTCAGCCCACCCTGCTGCGCCGTCAATCGTTGCGCAGCGCCCGTGCGTCGCGGGTCGCCCCCCGCGTGAAGTGCCCCATGGTCGGCCAGTGCTTCGATATCGAGATCACTTGCGACGGCGACGGCTGGCTGATCCAGATCCCGGAGATCGGCCGGGTCACCCGCGCCGGCCGCCGGAATGCCGTGGAGTTGGCGGCGCGCGAATGCATCGCCACCTGGACCGGCATCCCGATCGGGTATGTCGCGGTCTACGTCGTGAGCGAGACCGTTTGACGCGCGTTCGTCGCGCGTAGTGGCCAAGGTGTGTCGCGCGTGTGACCTCGCCGCGACGATGACGCGAAACGCTCATCATCATGACGGTGCTCGCGGGAATCGCGGCTCTCGCGGTGGCAACCTGCCTCGGCTACTACCTGGGTCGGCGCGCGGGATCGGCGCCGCGGACCTGGAAGAGACGAACCAGTAGGGTCGCCCTCGGCCGGATGGCGATCAGCCTGCTCGTGTTGTTCACCGCGCGCCGTGCGATGACCCTGTGGGGGCCGAGATGTGTTGCGCCGCTGGTCCTGCTCCGCGGTAGCGTGGCACGGATTCGCCCCTACTGACCACGAGGACAGCCATGTCGGCACTGCAGGACAAGGTCGCGTTCGTGACCGGAGCGTCGTCAGGCCTCGGCGCCGAGACGGCCCGGCTCTTTTCCCGCCAGGGCGCAACGGTTTTCGGGATCGGTCGCGATACCGCACGCCTGGCCGAGGTGTTCTCCGATGTGCAAAACGGTTCGTACGCATCGGTGGATCTCGCTTCCGCGCAGGCGTGTCGCGATGCGGTCGAACGGTGTGTGCGCGAGTTCGGCGGGCTCGACATCCTGGTCAACGTCGCCGGACAGCACCAGATGCGCCGGACGGAGTCGATGACCGAGGAGGATTGGGCGCACGATCTCGCGGTCAACCTCAACGGGCCGTTCTATCTCTGCCGGGCCGCACTGCCCCGGCTGCTGGAGCGCGGCGGCAACATCGTCAACGTCGCCTCCATCGCCGGTGTCGAGGGCCAGGCGTACTCGGCCGGCTACTGCGCCGCCAAGCACGGGCTGATCGGGCTCACCCGCGCCCTGGCGGTGGAGTACACCGCGGATCGCTTGCGCGTCAACGCGATCTGCCCGGGCGGCATGCTGACGCCGCAGATCGAACGCTTCAGCGCACCGGAGAACCCCAACTACGACCTGATCATGCGCACGGCATCGCCGCGCGGCATGATGCGGCCCCTTGACGTCGCGAACGTGATCGCCTTCCTGGCCAGCGATGCCGCCGCCGCGGTGCACGGCGCCGTCTATCGCGTCGACAACGGCAAGGGTGCCGGCTAGCTCGTTATGCTCTGCCGCAGCGGGCGGGCGCGCACCAGGGTCGGCCACCAGAACCACGGCCCCAGGAGTCGCAGGATGCACGGCACCACGAACGACCGCACGATCAGCGTGTCGAGCAGCAGGCCGATGCACACGGTGGAACCCACCTGACCGATGGTGCGCAGATCGCTGGTGAGCATCGCCAGCATGGTGAAGGCGAAGACCAAACCGGCCGACGTCACCACACCGCCCGTGCTCCCGAGCGCCCGGATCAGCCCGGTGTGAATGCCGCCGTGCAGCTCCTCCTTGACCCTGTTGATGAGCAACAGGTTGTAGTCCGAACCCACCGCCACCAGGATGATGAACGTCAGCGGCAGGACCAGCCAGTGCAGGTGCAGGCCGACCAGGTGCTGCCAAAAAAGGATGGACAGCCCGAAGGCGCCGGCATAGGAGAAGGCCACGGTGCCGGGAATCACCAAGGCCGCCACCAGACTTCGCGTGATGAACATCATGATCAAGAAGATCAGCACGAAGGCGGCGATCGCGGCGATCATCAGGTCGGACATCGCGTACTCCTTGATGTCCTTGTCGTTGGAGCCCGAACCGCCGATGTAGATGCGCGCGCCGGCCAACGAAGTCTCCTTGAGGATCGTCTTGATCGCGTCGGGAAACTGTTGGACGTGCTCCACGCCTTCGGGGCCCATGGCGTCGCCCTCGTGGGTGACGATGAAGCGGGCCGCCTTGCCGTCCGGCGACATCATCAGCTTCATGCCCGTCTTGACGTCGTCGTTGTCGAAGCCCTCGTGCGGGATGTAGAAGTAGTCGTCGCTGCGGGACTTGTCGAAGTCGTTGCCCACGTTGATCAGATCATCGAAGGTCTGCGCGGTCTGAATGGTCTGCAGGTCGGCGGATCCGTAGCTGTTCACCAGCTTCGACTGCAGCGCCTCGGTGTCGTCGGCGGTGGCCTTGAGTTGGGCGATGATCTGCGGGAAGGCTTTGTCCACCTCTTCCAGGGACAGCTTCGCGTCCGCGATGTCGTCGGCCAACTTGTCGACTTGATCGATCGCCTCGAACAGCGAACGGAACGTCCAGCAGATGGGGATGTCGAAACAGTGCCTCTCCCAATAGAAGTAGCTCTTGATCGGCCGGAAGAAATCCTCGACGTTGGAGACCTCGTCCCTGATGTCGTCGCTGACCCGTTGGAGGTCTTCGACGGTGAGAACCGTCTGGTGCAGCTCATCGGACACCTTCTGGAAAAAGCCGATCTCCTTCCGCAGCACCGCGACCGAGTGCGCCTGGATGTCGGCCTGCGCGTCGGTGTTGGAGTTCTGCTCCTTGCTGAAGGGGAGCTGTTGCCCGTTGCCGCTGCCCTGCGTGGTGAACAAGTAGGGGATGCTGGCGTGCTCGAGCGCCCGGCCCAAGGGTCTGGTCATGCCTTGCACCATCGCCACGCCGTGCAGGCGGATCAGGGCCTTGGCGACCCGGTCCAGCGAGATGAAGTCGGCCGAGTTGCGCATGTCGTGATCGGTTTCGACCATGATCATCTCGGAGAAGAGCTTGCTCTTGGGGAAGTGCCGATCCGCCGCCTGGAAACCCAGGTTGGCGGGCGCACTGGCCGGCTGGTACTGCCGGTCGTCGTAGTTCTGCCGGTAAGTCGGTACAAAGACCGCCCCGAGCATGACGACGGCGGAACTGGCCACCAGGATCGGCACCGGCCACCGCACGACGCTCGCCCCGATGCGCCGATACAGATATCCCTTGGCGCTGGTCCTCGGGTCGAACATCCCGAACAGGCTGCCGACGGTCAGCGCAGCCGGGCCCAGCGTCATCGCCGCGGCGATGGTGAACAGCATGGTGATCGCGACGGCGGGCCCCATGGTGTGGAAGTAGTTCAGGCGCGCGAACGTCAAGCAGTAACACGCGCCGGCGATCGTCAGCCCGGAGCCGATGATGATCGGCGCGACACCCTTGTACGCGATGTAGAAACTGTCCTCCCGGCTTTCCCCGGCCTGCCGGGCCTCGTGATAGCGGCCCATCAGGAAGATGCCGTAATCCGTTCCCGCACCCAGGGTTAGGGCGATCACGATGTTCACCGCGAACGACGAGAGCTCGATGTATCCGAGGTGCCCGAGCGTGGAGATGATTCCCTTCGCCACGAGCATCTCGATGAGCACGCCGAGCAAGGGCACCAGCAGGGTGGAAGGGGTGCGGTAGACCAGCAGGAGCATCACGACGATGAGGATGATCGTGACGATCGTGACGTTGTTCAGGCTCGCGTTCGCGATGGCCAGCGTGTCCGAGGCCAGCGGAGCCGCGCCGCTGACGTAGACCTTGAGACCCGGTGGGGGCGGGTCGTTCTTGATGATGTCGCGGACGGCGTTCACCGACTGGTTGGCTTGAATCTGGCCGATGTCCCCGGCGAGACGAAGGAGCACATACGTGCACTTGCCGTCCACGCTCTGCGCTCCCGCCGCGGTGAACGGCTTACCCCACAGGTCCATCACGTACTGCACGTGCTGGGTGTCTTGTTGTAGGCGGCGCATCAGGTCGTCGTAGTACCGGTGGTCTTGGTCTCCCAACGGCCGGTTCGCCTCGAACACCACCATGGTCAAGTTGGTCGAGTTGGATTCGTGGAACTTCTCGCCGATGTGCAGCAACGCCCGCTGCGAGGGAGCGTAGTGCGGGACCATCGGCCCGGCGAGCTCTTCTGCGACCCGCTCCACCTGCGGCATGAACGTGTTCGTGGTGACCGCGAGAAGGCCCCAGAAGAAGATGATCGGTATGGCGAAAGCCCGCACCATCCTGGGGATGAACGGGCGTTTGGCCCGGGGCTCGTCGAGGCGATGCTCGGTCATGCCGACTTCACCCGGCACTCGACGTCGGCATCCGGATGGTCGTCCGACTGCTCGTCGCGGACGACGCCATCCACCAGCATCCGGCAACTCACCTGACCGCTACGAACATGCACCGAGATGCTGCCGGACGCCACGGAGAGCGTCGTGGTCTCCGTGTGGGACCACGGCAGACTCGTGAAATCGACCTGGTGCGGATGGCCGTCGATGTCGATGTAGACGAGCTTTCCCCCCTTGCCGGCATTGCCGAACACTTCGTAGGTGATCCGTTTGAGATTGAACTGCTCGGGTGCCTGCGGGCCGTTGACGGTGATGACCGGCTCGGGTTCGGAGAACTGGTGCACCTTGTACATGCACAGCAGGCCCACCCCGACCGCAACAACGGTGACCAACGGCATCCAGCCCCGCTCCAAGGCAGTCCTGCCGACTGAACGACGGCTCACTCCCTCACCTTTCGCGACCCAGTCCTACAAACGTTCCCGCCTCAGCTCCGCCCCCCGAAGGGCCGCCAGGAGCCCGTCATATATCAAGAAGGTTGACATATGTCGGTAAAGAGATTACTGCAGCCGGGCCGTCGGCGCGATCTCGGTGTGTCGAACCTGGGTCGCGGAACCGTCATGCTGCGATGGGCGCGCCGCGCAGCCGCCTCTTCAGCCGTGCGCTACTTCGAAGCCGTAGAGCCAGGTTGGTCGACGTCAGCATGGGAATCACCCCGAGAAATGTGCGCTCCGACGGTGTCGCTCCGTGCAGGTGGTAGAGGCTGCCGAACACGTAGAAGCAGCCCAGCATGAACAACGCGCCCGGGATGCAGAGCGCCATGAGGGAGCCGCGGTCGGCGACGACCTGCCGGGCGTAATCCAGCTCTTCCGCAGACATGGGTTCGCGTTTGCGCAATTTGCGCACGACCTCTTTGGCGCTGCCGATTTCCTCGCTTATCGGGCTGGTCGTCCGCCTCTCCAGCCGCCTGACGTACACGGCGCCAATGGCGGCAAGTGTCAGTGCCAGGCCCAAGGCGACCACGGTCAGCAGGCCGAACAACCCCTCAGTCACGATCACACTCCTTCGGAGCCACCGCTTCCGGTCGTTGACGACGTCACAGACGACGGGCCCCACCAGAAAGGCGCCCGGCCGGTGCTCATCTCCGGAAACCTTACTTCTCGGGAGTCAGAACCCGAAGTCGCCGCCTCCGGAATCCGAACCACCGCCGCCGAAATCGGACCCGCCGAAGTCGGATCCGCCGCCCGAGTCCCAACCACCCGAGTCCCAGCCGCCGCCGAAGTCCACGTCGCCACCGCCGGAGTACGCGCCGCCGTCGCCTGCGAAGCCGGTGTCGCCGCCGGAGTCATAGCCGCCGCCGAACCCGACATCGCCCTGCGGGCTGTCATAACCGCCACTTTGCCCGCCGTCATAGCCGGCGTCCGTGTACGCCGAATCGCGGCCGGCTTCGAAGCCGCGTTCGTAGCCGCCGCCCCAGTGGTCGTCCAGCAGCGCATCCATCAGCAGGACGTCGGTCAGCGCCCAACCCCAGCCCGGACCCCAGAACGCGTACGGGTAATACCCGGGGTAGAAGAACATCCCGTTGTAGTAGCCACCCCCGTAGTAGTGGGGATAGCCGGGCTGCGGGGTGGTGCTGTAGTTGTTGTTGTTGATCGTCACGTACTCCCCGGTGTCGGGGTTTTTCGTGCGCACCGAGGCCTGCTTGCGGTCGTCCTCGGGCACCGAGTCGACGGCGGCGACGTTGGGTGCCGGGTGACCTGGGTTGAGCTTCTGGTTGGCCTTGGCCACCGTCGACTGCACCACGCTCAGGTGTGCCCGCGCCGCACCGTAGTCCCCCGTCTCATAGGCCTTCCTGGCGTCATACAGGCTGGCGTTCGCCTTGGTGGACTCCGCGCTGACGTCCGTTTCGCTGTTGGTGAGCACCGCGTTGTCGAGGTCGCCGACATCCGCTGTGGCGGTGATCAATTCCTGCTTGATCTGCTCGCGCGCCTCTGCGTCCGTGCGGCGCTTGCGCTTTCGGCTCGCCACGAACCAGACCAAGCTGATGACGCTCAACGCGACGGCGAGAAAGACCAGCAGGGTCCACAGCCACGACCACCGGTCGGGGTTCCTGTGCACCACGGGCGACGTCGTCGCCGGTCCACCCGAGGACACGTCCACTCTGGCGAGCCTGCCGACGAATTCGCTGGTCGCGCCGTACGGGTCGTTCCGGTGGTTTCTGGCCGACTGGCTCATGAGCGGGTCGACGCTGTCCGCGACCGCCTTGGGCACGTTGTAGGCGCGGACGTGGTAGCCCCTGGCGTCGATGACCAGAATGACGCCGCTGAAGGTGGGATCCCGGCGGAGCATGGCGGTGTGGACGGCGTCCGCGGTGGTCACTCCGGTCTGGCTGCGGGCCACCGCCGCCACCCAGACCGGCGGCGTGGAACTCCAGGTCCATCGGCTGGACAGGATCTGGTCGTTGAGCCCGTCGGGGTCCCGCAGCGGCGGATTCGCCGCCGGGTCGGCCAGGACGTGCGTCTGGGCGTTGAACTTGTCCACCAGCTGATCGGTATAGGTGTCGGCCGACGCGGACGGCGCGAGCAGCATCGCCAGCGCCATGGTCACTGGGGCCAGCGCAAGCCGACGGAATCGTAGGGTCACTTTCCTCCTGCCAGGGGTCACTGTGTCGATCCTTGCGGCGGAGCGGGAAAACGTCCACTGTCGAGCGCCGGTTCAGCCTTAGCCTGTGGCGATACGCAGCGACGAGCGGCGATGGATGGCTGACCGCGGGCGGAGTGCCGGACCTACCGGCGTTGCGATGCTTCTTACATCTTCACGGTCAGCGGCCACACGTTCCAGATGTCGTCGCAGTATTCGGTGATCGCGCGATCCGACGAGAACTTGCCGCTGCGAGCGGTATTGAGGATGGACATCTTCGTCCACGACTCCCTGTCCTGCCACGCGGCGCTCACCTGCTCCTGGCAGTTGACGTAGGACGCAAAGTCCGCGCACACCAGGAAGGGGTCGTCATGGCGCAGGTTGTCGACCAGCGGGCGGAACACCTCGGTGTCGCCGTGCGAGAACGTTCCGGCCGCAATCAGATCCAGCACCGCGCGCAGCTCGTCGTTGCCGTCGATGTAATCGGCCGGGCGGTATCCGCCGGCCTTGACCGCCTCGACCTCCTGCTCCGTCAGGCCGAACAGGAAGAAGTTCTCCGGACCCACCTCGTCGCGCATCTCGACGTTGGCGCCGTCGAGCGTGCCGACCGTCAGGGCGCCGTTGATCATGAACTTCATGTTCCCGGTGCCCGACGCCTCCTTGCCCGCGGTGGAGATCTGCTCGGACAAATCGGCGGCCGGGTAGATCATGTGCGCGTTCTGCACGTTGAAGTTCGGCACGAACGCCACCTTCAGGAACCGGTTGACGTCCGGGTCGGCGTTGACGGTCTCCCCGACGGCGTTGATCAGCTTGATGATCCGCTTGGCCATGAAGTAGCCGGGGGCGGCCTTCCCGCCGAAGATGAAGGCCCGCTGAGGGGTCGACAGGCCGGGGTCCTGCTTGAGGCGGCGATAGAGCGCCACCACGTGCAGGACGTTGAGATGCTGACGCTTGTACTCGTGGATGCGCTTGACCTGGACGTCGAACATCCAGTCCGGGTCGAGGTCCACGCCGGCTACCGAGCGGATGTACTTGGCGAGGCGCGCCTTGTTGTTGCGTTTGATGTCGCGCCATTCCCGCCGGAACGTGTGGTCGTCGACGAACGGCTCGAGTCCGCGCAGGCGACTCAGATCGGTCAGCCATCCATCACCGACGGTGCGGTCCAGCAGTTCGCGCAGCCCCGGATTGGCCAGCGCCAGGAAGCGGCGCGGCGTCACGCCGTTGGTCTTGTTGCTGAACCGTTCGGGCCACATCTCGTAAAAGTCTTTGAGCACACTGCTTTTCAGCAGCTCCGAGTGCAGTGCGGCGACGCCGTTGATGGCGTGGCTGCCGACGGTGGCCAGGTGCGCCATCCGGACGCTCTTGCCGCCGTTCTCGCCGATGAGCGACATCCGGCCGACCCGCTCGTCGTCGCCGGGGAACCGGGCGCGCACCTCGTCCAGGAACCGGCGGTTGATCTCGTAGATGATCTCCAGGTGGCGCGGCAGTGCCTCGGCGAACATGTCCAGTGGCCAGGTCTCCAGCGCCTCGGGCAGCAGCGTGTGGTTGGTGTAACCGAACGTCGCAACCGTGATCTGCCACGCCTCGTCCCAGTCCAGCTGGCGCTCGTCGACCAACAACCGCATGAGCTCGGCGACGCCGATCGAGGGATGGGTGTCGTTGAGCTGCAGGGCGAAACGTTGCGGAAGTTCCTTGACGGACACGTCGGCGAGATCGTCCATGATGTGCAGCACATGCTGCAGCGAGCACGACACGAAGAAATACTGTTGCAGCAGGCGCAGCTGTTTGCCCGCCTCTGGCTCGTCGTTCGGGTAGAGCACCTTGGTGACCGTCTCCGACATCACCTCGTCCTCGACCGCCCCGTAGTAATCGCCGGTGTTGAAGGCTTCCAACGCGAACGACTTGACGGCGCGCGCGCTCCACAATGTCAGCACGTTGCAGGTGTTGACGCCGTAGCCCTGGATTGGGGTGTCGTAGGCGACGCCCTTCAGCACCCGCCCCGGCACCCATCGGACGCGGTCTTTGCCGGCGTCGTCCGTGTAGTGCGCCGCGTAACCGCCCCACTTGACCAAGTAGTTGACATCGGGTTTAGCGATCTCCCAGGGGTTCCCGTGGTCCAGCCAGTTGTCGGTCTGCTCAACCTGCCAGCCATCGTGGATCTCCTGATCGAAAATGCCGAACTCGTAACGGATTCCGTAGCCGATCGCCGGCCGCTCCAGGGTGGCCAGCGAGTCCAGGTAGCACGCCGCGAGCCGGCCCAGGCCGCCGTTGCCCAGGCCCGGCTCCTCCTCGCATGCCAGGACGGTGTCCAAGTTCTGCCCCATCGCCGTCAGCGCTTCACGGGCTGCCCGCTCCATGCCGAGATTGAGCAGGTTGTTACCCAGTTGCGGACCCATCAGGAATTCCGCCGACAGGTAGCAGGTCACCTTGCGGCCGAGATCGAGCGAGGTCTGGGTCGACACCACGCGGCGGTCCTGCATGCGGTCGCGCACGGCCAGTGCGAGCGCCCGGTAGTAATGCTCGGGCCGGCGGGCCGCGGCGGGCCGGCCGATCGAGTAGCGCAGGTGGTCGTTGATGGCCCGTTGCAGCGCGGCCGCGCTCATCCCGGTGCGAGAGTGCTCGACCAGATCGGCCCTCGCGGGACTTGAGGGGGCGATTCCGTCGGTGGGCGGCTGATCGACATCGGTCATCGTGAGTCCTACTCCCTCGAGGTTGCCGCAAATCAACCTGTCGTCCGGGGACGGCAGACCGTCAGTCTGGCAGTGATGTTTGCACACGAGGAGCGCAGCTGAAGGCTCTTACGTAAACACCAGCTCACGGGCCGGCGACGAATCGGCGCGGGCGGCCGTCGGGCCGCGGGATCTTGCGGTGGCGCGAATGGAGCGTCGTGTGTCTCAAAGCGAGGGGTGGCACGGCGCCGGATGCGCATATGTTTCGACCGTGTGGAACATCGACGGACGCAACGTGTTCGGAGAATCCGTTGGCAGGGGAGAGCCGGTCCTGCTGCTGCACGGCTACCCGCAGAGCGCATCCTGCTGGCGCCATCAGATCACGGCGCTGTCCGGCGGCCATCATGTCGTGGCGCCGGACTGGCCCGGCTTCGGCCGGTCGGATCCGCCGTCGACCGTGCCTACCTACGACAACGAGGTAGAGCGGCTCGAACGATTCGTGGCGGAGTTGGGGTGGCAACGGTTCAACCTGTGCGCCCACGACTACGGGGGCTTCATCGGACTCGGTTATGCCATCCGCCATGCCGAGCGAGTGCTGCGGCTTGCTCTCTTGAACACCCGTGCGCATGGCATCTTTCGCCCGGGGTTCTACCGCTTTTCCCGGGGGCAACGCTGGATCGCGACCCACCCGGCGCTGTCTGATGCCGCACACCGTCTTCCGCTGGCCGCGCTGCACCATCTGGCACTGACCCGCTATCGAAGGCTCGGCTGCTTCGACACCGCGCTGGAAGCCGAATACCTGGGCTGGATGAATTCGCTCGAGGCTGAGTGCGCCGCTAGCCGCCCGCGCCTGACGTCAGTGGGCGCCGGACAGGTTCAACGTGACCACGCCGGCGATGATCAACCCCACGCCGACCACCTTGGCGACGGAGACCGTCGAGCCGAGAAACAGCACCGCGATGAGCACGATCAGGGCCGTACCGATTGCCGACCACAGCGCGTAGGCGACGTCTGTCTGCATGCCGCGCGAGATCGACAGCGCCAGCAGCGCAAACGAGATGGCGTAACCCGTCAGGCAGATGACCGTCGGCCACAGCCTGGTGAAGCCCTCCGTGCTCTTGAGCAGGCTGGTGGCGGCCACTTCCGCGAGGATGGCGCAGAGGAGAAGGACGTATGTCAAGGAGTCTCCTTGGACGGGCGACGGGCGGACTGGTTCGGGAGCTAACCCGATGAGGATTCCTTGGGTTCTTGGGCCTTCGCCTCGTCCTCCAGGGCCTCCAGCCGGCTTTCTTGTGCGGCCTGCCAATGATCATCGGCCGCTTGTTGCAGCCGAGCGGTGGGCCCCAGCCCTTGCAGTGCGGCCCGTTGATAGCTGTTCGCCGTTTGCTCGTGCACCCGGGCCAACTGTTCGTGCCGCTGGGCCGCGGCGTGGTGAGCCGCTTGCGCGCGGAGCAAGGATTCCTCGGCGCGGCGGTGCGCCAGCTCCACCGACTCAGGCGTCGGGCGCTCGCCCGCGGCCAATTCCGCCCTTCGCTGGTTGAGCTCTTTCACCCGCTGTTGGACCTTGGCGGCCCGCTCCGAAGGGTCCGATCGCCGATCGGGGGAAGTCTCGGCCATCACCACATTTCCATCCACCAGAGTCCACGAGTTGGCGTCTTGATCACCCGATGTACGCGAGTATGACGTTACGCCGAAATGGCGCAACCACGGACCGCATCGCGTGGTGACCGGTCTGGCCGGCACGCAGAGGAAGACGAGGACATGAGCGCCCTATGAACTCTCCCGCTCGGGCGTTGCGGTTCGACGTCAGCGAAGCGGTCGGGGAGCAAGCATCCCTGGCGGCGACCTACTATCCCGCGCGCACCGGCGGGGCGACCGTGGGCCTGCTGGTCTGTCTGCCGGGCGGCACCTACAGCCGCGACTACTGGGACCTGTGCATTCCCGGCCATCACGGCTACAGCTTCGCCGAGTTCGCCACCGGAAACGGCTACGCCGTGCTAACCATCGACCCGCTGGGCACCGGTGAGAGCTCCCAACCCGCAGGCGATTTCGGATTCCGCGACATCGCTGCGGCGCTCGCCCACGCCGTCTCCGCGTTGCCCGAGAGGACCGGAATCCAGGCACCTCCGGTGACGGTGGCCCATTCCCTCGGCGGCTACCTGGCAATCACGCAGCAGGCGCTGTTCTCCAGCTTCACCGCACTGGCCCTTCTCGGGTGCACCAATCAGCACGTCGCGCCGCTGAACCTGGATCCGGCGTTCATCGCCCGGTCGGCAACCGCGCGGGGACGCGCCGAACTCGCCCGGGAGATCCTGTCCGCCCTGCCGGAGCCCTACTTCGAGGGACCCCGTGAGCACCTGCAGAGCTGGTTCCACCTGGCCGACGTTCCGGCCGGCGTCGTGGCGGCGGACTGCGTCGTCGCCAAGTCGATGGTGCCGCGAGTGTTCGGCACCGCCATGGTCCCGGGGGTCGTCGCCGACCACGCCGCACTGATCGACGTCCCCGTGTTGATCGGGTACGGCGTCGTCGACGTCTCACCGGACCCGCGCGGCGAAGCCGCCCTGTATCGCAGTTGCCCGGACATCACCACGCTGGTTCTGGCCGACAGCGCGCACTGCCACAACATGGCCTCGAGCCGCCATCGGCTTTGGCGGCGCCTGCTCGACTGGGCCGCGACCGTAACCTCGCAGTCGTGACAGCGGATCTGGGCCGGCGACTGGATCGCCACACCCCGGCGGTGCTGAGTGTGTTTCGGGTCGTCTACGGTTTGCTCTTCGCCGCATACGGGTCCAGGAGCCTGTTCGATTGGCCCGTCCGTTCGCCGGTTCGCGTCGAGTTCGGCTCCTGGCCGGGGTGGTATGCCGGGTTGATCGAAGTCGTCGCGGGTCTGCTCATCGGCACGGGCCTGTTCACCCGCGCCGTCTCGTTGGTGGCCTCGGGGCAGATGGCGGTCGCCTACTTCTGGATCCACCAACCCCAAGCGCTGTGGCCCGTCGCCGATCCGCCGGCCGGCAACGGTGGGGCCTTGGCGATCCTGTTCTGCTTCGCGTTCTTGCTGCTGGTCTTCGCGGGGGGCGGGAACTACTCGATCGACGCGGTGCGCGCCAGGACGGCACTTTCGGCCAAGCCTCGATAATGGCATTCTCTGATACGGAGAAGCTATTTCCATAGGAGGGCCGAAGATGAGCGTCGACCAAAGCTGCGAGGGGATGGTGGCTCTCGTCACCGGCAGCAGCCGCGGGCTGGGCAAGGCGATCGCCGCACGGCTCGCCGCACACGGTGCCACGGTCGCGCTGACCGCCCGCACGATGGACCCTGACCCCAAGTACCGGGGGTCGCTGAGGGAAACCCTGGACGAGATCGTGGCCGGCGGCGGCAAGGCCGTCGCGGTCCAGGCCGATCTGTCCCAATCCGAGGAGCGGGCAAGGCTTTTCGCCGAGGTGGTCAGCGCCGTCGGGCCTCCGGACATTCTGGTCAACAACGCGGCGGTGACCTTCCTGCGTTCCCTGGACGGATTTCCCGAACGGCGGGCCCGCCTGATGATCGAGATGCACGTCCTCGGTCCTCTGCAGTTGAGCCAGCTGGCGATTCCCGCGATGCGCGAGCGCGGGAGGGGCTGGATCCTGAACCTCACCTCGGTGGGCGGCGACCTGCCGCCGGGGCCGCCGTTCTCCGAGTTCGACCGCACAGCCGGCTTCGGCATCTACGGGACGGTCAAGGCCGCGCTGAACCGGCTGACGAAAAGCCTTGCGGCCGAGCTGTACGACGACGGAATCGCCGTCAACGCCGCCGCGCCCAGCAATCCCGTGGCCACACCCGGGGCCGGCACCCTCGATCTGGCCAAGACCGACACCGAGGACATCGAACTGATCACCGAGACCGCCCTGCGGCTGTGTACCGGTGATCCGAAAATCCTGACCGGCCGCATCGCGCACACCCAGCCCTTCCTCGCCGAGGTGGGCTGGACAAAGTCCGCCGACTGAATGGCCGAGCTCGATTCGGACGAGCTGCGGCGGCGTTTGGGCGGTGCCGGCGTCACCGGCATTGCCCCACTGACCGGCGGCGCCTCCAGCCTGACGTTCAGCGGGGACCTTGGCGGGCGACCGGTCGTGATCAAGGTCGCTCCACCCGGTGTCGACCCGGTCGGTCACCGCGACGTACTGCGTCAGGCCCGTATCATCAAGGCGCTTGCCGGAACGGGAGTTCCGGTGCCGGAGGTGCTGCGGGAGGACCCGGCGGACCCCCCGCGCATACCGCCTTTGTTCGTGATGTCGCACGTCGAAGGCGACTGTGTGGAACCACTTTTCGACGGTTGCGCCGCTTCGCCCACGCTTCCCGAGCGGTACCGCAACGCGTGCCGGACCATGGCCGTCCTGCACGGCCTGTCGCCGAGTGAGCTCGGCCTGGATGACGAACCGACCGTCGATGCGGGCGCCGAGGTCCGGCGGTGGTCCGAAACGCTGCGAACGGTGGACGCGACGCTGGTGCCCGATTGGCCGACGGTAGGTGACGCGTTGTTGAGTTGTGCCCCAAGGGCGATGCGGCCGAGCGTGGTCCACGGTGATTTCCGGCTGGGCAACCTGCTGGCCGCCGGATCCGGCATCAACGCGGTGATCGACTGGGAAATCTGGTCGGTGGGCGATCCGCGCATCGACGCCGGCTGGTTTCTGATCAACTGCAACCCCGACACCTACGGGCGCTTTTCCGGGTCGACCGGCATGGTGCCGTCCGTGGCCGAACTCGCCGAGATCTACCAAGAAGGGCTGGGCCGCGAGGTCACCGACCTGGGCTGGTTCGAGGCGCTCGCGTGCTTCAAGTCGGCCGCGACGTGGTCCCTGATCGTCAAACACAACCGGCGACGGCGCAGTCCGCGGCCGGAATTGGAGGCCATGGCGGCAACGCTCCCGAGGTTGCTGGCCCGGGCGCGGTCACTGCTGGGTTAGCGGGGCACCCGATCAGCTGCAGTTGGCGTGGAGATTTTGGCACCACATTCCGACGCCACCCCAATCACCTGACGTGCCGACCGAATCTTCGTATGGGTTCGTCATTGTGGTCGGGTACTGGATCTGCCATTCGTCGATCGTCGGGATGTCGTCCACCTGGCCTGGGTCCGGAGACGCGAGGGCCCTTCCGACCGAAAATCCGCTGCCGCCTATTAAAACTGCAAGGGCCGTCAATCCCACGATGAGTAGAGCAGCATACCTACGCTTCATCATCTGGCCCTTCGGTCGTCTGCCTGAAATGCTGGCTAACTGCGCCTAATTCTACCTACGGTGTCCATATCGCATAAGGGTCACGAACACACAACAACTTCGATCGGCCGCCCAGCAAATTTCGCGACTCGAATCGGCAAGTGCGTACCTTGGCGTGCGTGAGGCCGGTAGCCGTGGTCGTTCGTCGCGCGCTGGTGGTCGCCGTTTGCCTCGTCATGGCTGTGGTCGCGGCGCCGGTGGCGACCGCTGATCCCGATGACGGTCCCGAGATCGAGCCTGCCGCTGCAGCTTCGGCACCGGCCGGGGGTGCGGTGCCCTCGAATCCCCCCGTCATGCTCAACACTCCCGACGGCTGGACCCTGGGGTTGGGCGCCAAGGACGAGGCGCAAGTTCCGGTGGCGCCGCTGACCACGTCCATCGCGTCGCGCGAATACATGGCCAGCGGCATCTACGTCGGCTTCCTGAAAGGACCCGAAGAGCCCCACGGAATCCTGGAAGTGGGCTATCAGATCGGCTGCGGGATCGATATGAGCACCTCCAACGGCGTGATCATGGAGGGCGGTGCCGGCATCATCCCGGGCGTCAGCCCGACCTTCGACACCACCGGTACCTTGCCGCCCCTGCTGCCGTTTGTTTCGACTCCGATGAACGGCGTGATGAGCATCGGAATGAAACCGGGCCTCGTCCTCACGGTGCCGGTGATCAAGAAGAACTTCAAGGGTGCGAATCCCTGGGTGATGATCAGCAACTTCCACATCAAGATCGACGGGTGCGTGGGCCAGTCCTTCATCCGTTCCTACGCGGTGCTGACCCGAATGACCGACCTGTCCGACGTGGTGCTGTCGTACGTCGGCGTCACCAAATCGGTCTAAGGCCGATGGTGGCGACCCGCTTCGCCCGGCTCCGCCGCGCTAGCGATCGCCACGCCGCGGGGGATGCCGGCCAGCCTGTCGGCGAACTTCGCTTCCGCGGCCGCGCGCAACCGCAGTAAATGTTCGGACGGGAACAGATCGGGCGCGGGCTCACGGTCCTTCAACAGCAGCCGGGCCAGCGTCACCTTGTGCACCTCGGTCGGGCCGTCGGCAAGGCCCAGCACGAACGACTCCACCAAGTGCTGCACAAAGGGCATCTCGTGGGTGGTGCCGAGCGACCCGTGCAGCTGCAGCGCCCGCGCCGACACGTCGTGCAGGACCTTCTGCATCATCGCCTTCACCGCCGAGATATCGGCACGCACCGCCTGATAATCGTTGAATTGGTCGATCTTCCAAGCGGTTTGCAGGGTGAGCAGCCGGAAGGCCTCGATCTCCATCCACGAGTCGGCGACCATCTCCTGAACGAGTTGCTTGTTGGACAGCACCTCGCCCTGGGTGTATCTCGACACGGCGCGCTCGCAGAGCATGTCGAAGATTCGGCGGACCAGGCCGACGGTGCGCATCGCGTGGTGAATCCGCCCACCGCCCAAGCGGGTTTGCGCGACCACGAACGCGCCACCCCGCGGGCCCAGCATGTGATCGGCCGGAACGCGGACGTTCTCGTAGCGGACGTAGCCCTCGCGCCCTCCGCCCAGCGGTTGGTAACCCAGCCCGACGTCGCGCAGCACGTTGATGCCGGGAGTGTCGCCCGGAACGACGAACATCGAATAACGCTGGTAGGGCGGCGCGTCGGGATCGGTCATGGCCATCACAATCAGGAACGACGCCATCGAGGCGAACGAGGAGAACCACTTCTCCCCGTTGATGATCCAGTGATCCCCATCGGGCACGGCGGTGGTGCGGAAGACCTTCGGGTCGGCACCGCCCTGCGGCTCGGTCATCGAAAAGCAGGAAACGATGCGGTTGTCGAGCAGCGGCTCCAGGTAGCGGGCCTTGAGCTCGGGGGTGCCGTAGTGGGCCAGGATTTCGCTGTTGCCGGAGTCGGGAGCCTGGGAGCCGAAGACGATCGGCGCGCACTCCGAGCGGCCCAGGATCTCGTTGAGCAGGGCCAGTTTCACCTGACCGTGGCCGGGTCCGCCGAGGTGCGGTCCGAGGTGGGTGGCCCAGAGGCCGCGCTCCTTGACGATGTCTTGCAGCGGCGGGATCAGCGCCTGGCGCACCGGGTCGTTGAGATCGTGCGACTCCTTGACGATCATGTCGATCGGCTCGCATTCTTCGCGCACGAAGTCCTCGACCCACTCGAGTTGCCGCGCCCACTCGGGGTCGGTGGAGAAGTCCCACGACATGCGCCGTCCTCTCTAGGTTGTTGACTCTGAGCCGCTTTGGGCCACCACGCCCGCGCGCTCGAGCGCGGTGATGGCGTTGTCGTCCAACCCGATTTCGCGCAGCAGCGTGCGCGTGTGGTCACCGGGAAGCGAGGGGGAAGTGGGGGTCGCCGGCCAGGTACGGGAGAACCGGGGCGCCGGCGCCGGTTGGGTGATGCCATCGATGTCGATGAACGTCTTCCGCGCGGCAAGATGCGGGTGCCGCGGCGCCTCGGACAGCGAAAGGACCGGTGTCGCACAGCATCCCGGCGTATCGAGGAGCCGCGCCCACTCCTCACGCGATTTCTCGGCGAAGCGGGCGGCCAGTGTGGCCCGGTGGGCGGCCCACGTCTGCGGTGCGTCTTCATCGTGGGGCACGTCGACGCCCAGACGATCGCACAGCTCCGCGTAGAACTTCGGCTCCATCGCGCCGACGGCGAAATGACCGCCGTCTGCCGTGGCGTAGACGCCGTAGAAGTGGGCGGCGCCGTCGAGCAGGTTGTCGTGGCGTCGGTCGCGCCAGGTGCCGGCGGGCACCATCCCGAAATAGGGCGCCAGCAGCGTGGCGACCCCGTCGACCATGGCGACATCCAGCACCTGACCGGTGCCGGATTCGCGGGCCTCGAGGATCGCGCTCAGCAGGCCGACCGCCAGCAGCATGCCGCCGCCGCCGTAGTCCCCGACCAGGTTCAGCGGCGGCACCGGGGATTCGGCGGTGCCGATGCCGTGCAGGGCACCTGCCAGGGCGATGTAGTTGATGTCGTGGCCGGCGTGCCCGGCCAGCGGCCCGTCCTGGCCGTACCCGGTCATGCGGGCGTACACCAGGCGGGGATTGCGCTCGCACAGCGCATCGGGGCCGATGCCGAGTCGTTCGGCCACTCCGGGCCGGTACACGTCAACGAAGGCGTCCGCGT
Source organism: Mycobacterium europaeum (assembly GCF_034555895.2). Taxonomy (NCBI): domain Bacteria; kingdom Bacillati; phylum Actinomycetota; class Actinomycetes; order Mycobacteriales; family Mycobacteriaceae; genus Mycobacterium; species Mycobacterium europaeum. The sequence goes on along the minus strand of NZ_CP157315.1, from coordinate 3,300,828 downwards.
CGGCGACCAGGCGGTGAACCAGGTCCCTGCCGCGTGGATCCTTGACGTCGGCGGCGAGCGACCGCTGGCTACGACGCACCGAGTAATCGATGGGGAGCGGACCGTCCACACCGGGAAGGCCGTCGACGCGGATGACGTCGGCGCCCAAGTCGCCCAACAGCATTCCGCAGAACGGGGCGGGCCCCAGGCCGCCCATCATCACGATGCGCACGCCGCGCAGCGGTCCGGTCACGACGACCATTTCTTGCGGCGCTCGGCCGCCTCGTCCGTGGCGTGCGAGATCACCTGGTTGCGGTTCTCCAGCTCCAGAGCCGCCGACAGGCTCGCGGCGTCGGTGTTGACCTGCAGCGCACGCTTGGTCAGTTGCGCTCCGAGCGGCGAATGGCTCGCTATCAGCGCCGCCAACTCGACCGCGCGTTCGGCCAGCCGATCCGGCTCGACCACCTCACTGACCAGACAGCGCCGATCGGCTTCGGCGGCCGAAACCGTGCGGCCGGTGAGCATCCAGTCGGCGGCCACGCTGGTGCCGACGATGCGCGGCAGGTGGTAGCTCATCCCCATCTCGGCGCCGGAGAGCCCGAGCAGGATGGCGGCATTGCCGAACGATGCGTTCTGCGAACAGATTCGGATGTCGGCGGCCAGGCACAGCGCGAGTCCGGCTCCGACGCAGGGGCCGTTGACCGCGGCGACGACGGGTTGCGGCAAGGCCCGGACTTCTTCCGCCAGGGCGGCCATCCGCTCCTGGAAGCGCATCCGATCCAGCGCGGGTGCGGTGGCCTCCAGCATCGAAGGGCCGAAGTCGCGCACGTCGATCCCGGCGCAAAAGCCGCGCCCGGCACCGGTCAGCACGACGGCACGCACCGAGTGGTCGGTGGCGAAATCGGCCAGCATCTGGCCCAATTCGGTTTGCATCACCTCGTTGATGGCGTTGAGTTGCTTCGGGCGGTTCAGGCGCAGCACGGCGACCCCGTCGCACGGCCGCTCGAGCTCCAGCGCGCTCGGCATGGTCACACTCGCTCGATGATGGTTGCGGTACCCATTCCGCCGCCGGTGCACATGGTCACCAGACCCGTTGACAGGTCGCGGCGCTCGAGTTCGTCCAGCAGGGTGCCGATGAGCATCGCCCCGGTGGCGCCGATGGGGTGGCCCAGGGCAATGGCGCCACCGTTGACGTTGACCACCTCGGGATCGATGTCGAGATCGCGCACCGTCTTGAGCGGAACCGCGGCGAAGGCCTCGTTGATCTCCCAGAGGTCGATGTCCGCCACCGTCATGCCGGCGCGTTCCAGACATCGCTGGGCCGCCGGTCCGGGCGCGGTGAGCATGATGATCGGTTCGCTGCCGACCGTCGCGGCGGCGCGCACCTGAGCGCGCGGGGTGACGCCATGGGCGTGCATCCAGTTGGAGGAGGCGACCAGCACCGCGGCGGCCCCGTCGACCACCCCGGAAGAGTTGCCCGCGTGGTGAACGTGATCGATGTGGTCGATGCCGGGGTAGCGCTGAAGGCAGATCTCGTCGAAGGTGCGTTGCTCACCGTCGGCGCGGGTGTCGCCCATCGCGGCGAAGGCAGGCTTGAGGCGCGCCAACGTCTCGGTGGTGGTGCCGGGGCGGGGATGTTCGTCGCGTCCGAAAGGGCCATCGGGCGTGGGGACGTCGACCAGCGAACGCGCGAACCTTCCCTCGTCGATCGCCACGGCGGCGCGGCTCTGGCTTTGCGCGGCGTAGGCGTCGACCGTTTCGCGGGTGAAGCCCTCCAGCGTGGCGATCAGGTCCGCCGAAATGCCTTGGGGGACAGTAGGGTACCGCGCCCGGAAGTCGGGGTTGTGGCCGTCGATCGTCGGGATTCCCACGGTGGCGTCCCACCGGGACATCGATTCGACTCCGCCGGCGATCACCAGATTCTCGTTGCCGGCCGCGATCGACGACGCCGCGACCGTGACGGCCTGTTGGCCCGATCCGCAGAATCGGTTCAGCGTCATCCCCGGCACGGTCTCGGGCCACCCCGCGAGCAGAACCGACAGGCGCGCGATGTCGTCGCCGTGGTCGCCGCTGAGGATGCCGTTGCCCGCGACCACGTCATCGACGTCGGCCGGCTCGAAGCCGATCCGCTCGGCCAGCGCGGTGAGGCAACGGGCGAACAGGGTCTGCGGATGGACGGCGTGCAGTCCGCCGTCGGGGCGGCCTCGGCCGCGGGGCGTGCGCACTGCATCGAGGATCCAGGCGTCGATGACGGACTCCCATCGTTCGGGGGCGATGACCTCACGGATCACCGGTATCGTAATTCGTCTCTCGGCTGTGGAGAACTACCTTCTCCAAATTGGCGAAGCTATTCTCGCCGGGTGGGCAGCAGCGCATAAGCCGGCGCGCATCGGGTAGCCCGCACCGCATGACCAAGATCGGATACTTCCTCTCCAGTGAGCAGTACGGCCCGAAAGAACTTGTGGACCAGGCCAAGCGCGCCCAGGCCGCCGGGTTCGACGCGCTGTGGATCTCCGACCACTTCCACCCGTGGAACGACGAGCAGGGGCAGAGCCCGTTCGTATGGGGCGTGATCGGCGCGTTGTCGGAGGCGACGTCGCTGCCGGTCAGCACCGCCGTGACTTGCCCGACGATCCGGACGCACCCGGCGATCATCGCGCAGGCTTCGGCGACCGCCGCCGTTCAGCTCGACGGCCGCTTCGTGCTGGGCGTCGGCAGCGGCGAGGCGCTCAACGAACACATCCTCGGGGACCCCTGGCCGTCGGTGGGCGTGCGCCAGGAAATGCTGGAGGAAGCGGTCGACGTCATCCGCCTGCTGCACCGCGGGGACGAGGTGAGTCACCACGGCAAGCACTACGAGGTGCAGGAGGCCCGCATCTACACGCGGCCCGAGCGGCCGGTGCCGATCTACGTGTCCGGCTTCGGGCCGCAGGGCGCCGAGCTGGCCGGGCGCATCGGCGACGGCTTCGTCTTGGTGACGCCCGAGGCTGACTTGGTGAAAGCCTTTCGGGAGGCCGGCGGAGGGGACAAGCCGGTTCAGGCAGGCATGAAGGTCAGCTGGGACAACGACGCCGACGCCGCGCTCACGACGGCGCACCGGTTGTGGGGCAACGATGCCCTGCCCGGACAGTCCGCCCAGATCCTGCCGCGCCCCAAGGACTTTGCCGCGCTGATGTCGCTCGTCACGCCCGAGCAGGTCGCCGAAGCCGTGGTCTGCGGACCGGACCCCGACGCACATGTCGCGAGGGTGCGCAAGTACCTCGACGCCGACATCGACGAGGTGTACGTGCAGCAGATCGGGCCGGACAAGGACGGCTTCTTCGCGGTGTGGGAGCGCGACGTGCTGCCTCAGGTCCGCGGCTGAGCCTCCGCTTGGGCATCGCCGTAGAAGCCCGCCCGAAGCAACGCGGTGATCTCGCTGACCAACGGCATCCGCGGATTGGTGCGGTTGCTCAGGTCCTCGAATGCCGTCATCGCCAACGCGGGCAGTGCCGCCAGGAACTCCCCCTCGTCGACGCCGTGTTCGCGCAGCGATCGCGGCATGTTCAGCCGGTTCAGCAGATCGTCGACGCCGCGAAACAACCGACTGCGGCATTCGTCTGGTTCATGGCCACCGAAGATCAGCCGGCCGAGCTGCGCGTATTTGTCCGGCGCCACGTAGGCGGAGTAGCCGGGCGCGGGCATGAACTTGCTCGGCAGGCTGGCGTTGTAGCGCAGCACATGCGGCAGGAATATCCCGTTCGCCCGGCCATGCGAGATCCCGAATCTGGCGCCGACGGCATGGGCGAGCGCATGGTTGGTCCCGACGAAGGCATTCGAGAAGGCAAGCCCCGCAAGGGTTGCCGCGTTGGACATGTCGGTTCGCGCGGACAGGTCGTCCGGATGCTCGAACGATCGCGGCAGCGCGTCGAAGATCAGCCGTGCCGCCTGGGCGCACAACGCGTCCGTATAGGGCGACGCGAAGATCGAGACGCAGGCCTCCAGGGCGTGGGTCAGCGCGTCGATGCCCGTGTCGGCGGTCAGCTGCTGCGGCATCGAGGACGTCAGGACCGGGTCGACGATCGCGAGATCGGGCACCAGGCTGTAGTCGACGAGCGTTTCCTTCTTGCCGCGTACCGTCAGCACCGCCGCCGGCGAGACTTCCGACCCGGTGCCCGACGTCGTCGGGACGGCGACTAATTGGACGCGATGCCGGTCGACCGGATAGTCGGCCACGCGCTTGCGGGGATCGAGGAACGGCATCGTCAACTCGTCGAGGCTCTTCTCCGGGTGCTCGTAGAACAGCCGGATCGCCTTGCCGGCGTCGAGCACGGAGCCGCCGCCGACGGCGATCAGCAGATCGGGCTGGACCCGCTGTAGCAGCGCGACGCCACGGCGGATGGTCGCCTCGTCGGGCTCCGGCGTCACCTCGCTGAACACCTGCACGTGCTGGGCGCGCAACTTGCCGCGCAACGCCTCGACCACGCCGCGCTCCTCGGTCAGCGCATCGGTGATGACGACGACGGTCTCTGTGTCGAGTTCGCGCAGGTTGTCCAGCGCGCCTTCGTTGAAGTAGGTGTTGGACGGGACGCGGAACCATTGCGGCGGGGTGCGGCGCCGCGAGACCGTCTTGATGTTCAGCAGCTGCCGGTAGTTCACGTTCTCCGTCGTGCTGGACCCGCCCCACGTGCCGCAACCCAGCGAGAAGGTGGGGGTCAGGTTGTTGTAGACCCCACCGAGGGCCCCGACCGCAGTGGGGGCGTTGACCAGGATGCGACCGGTCCGGACCGCCAGGCCGTATGCGTCGATGACGTCCTCGTCGTTGGCGTAGACCGCCGAGGTGTGGCCCAGACCCCCGTGCTCGGTGACCAGGACGGCGACGTCGATGGCGTGCTGGACGCTGCGTGCCCGCACCACCCCGAGCACCGGCATCAGCTTCTCCCGCAACAGGGGATGGGAAGCGAGTTCGTCCAAGTCGGCGGGCAGCTGCGCCAGCAGCACCTTCACGGTCGGCGACACGCTGAAGCCCGCCCGGGCGGCCAGCTCCGACGGCTTCTGTCCGACCGCGTCGAGCGAGATCTTGTCACCGCAGCCAAACGCGAACTCCGCCAACGCCTTCGCCTCGTCCGGTGTGAGCACCTGGGCGCCCAGCCGCTGGAACTCGGCCATCATCTCGTCATACACCTCGTCGTCGATGACGCAGGTTTGCTCTGCCGGGCAAATGACCGAGGAGTCAAAGGTTTTCGAGATCAGGATGTCGACGACTGCGCCCTTGAGGTCCGCCGTCTTGTGAATGTAGATCGGTGCGTTCCCGGGACCGACCGACAGGCCCGGCTTTCCGGCCGAATTCGCCAGCGCGACGATCTTCGGTCCACCGGTCACCCAGATGAAATCGACTCCGGGGTGTTTGAACAGATAGTGGGTGACCTCGTGTGCGGCGTCGGGGATGACCTGCAGCGCCCCCGGTGGCATCCCGGCCGCTTCGGCCGCCGTGCGGAGCACCTCCAGGCTGCGTTCGCAGCAGCGCACCGCATACGGTGACGGCCGGAAGAGAATGGCGTTGCGGGTCTTGGCGGCCACGATCGCCTTGAACAGCACCGTCGACGTCGGGTTGGTCACCGGGGTAATGGCCAGCACGACCCCGATCGGCTCGGCCACGTAGGTGATGTTGTGCTCGACGTCCTCGTCGATGACCCCCACCGATTTCTTGCCACGCAGGTAGTCGTGCAGGAACTCGGTGGCCACATAGTTCTTGACCACCTTGTCCTCGAAGACGCCGAAACCCGTCTCCTCGATCGCGACGCTCGCCAGCTCCCCCGCGGCCCGTACCCCGGCGCGCACCATCGCCTCGACGATCGCATCGACCTGCTGCTGGTCGAGGTTGCGGAAGGCGCGGGCCGCCGTGGCCGCCCTGCCGACGATCGCGTCGACTTCGTGTCTGCGCTGCTCGCCGACCAAGGGGTCTGCGACTGAGGAGGTGGGCTGGGTTGGCGTAGTGGTCATGATCGCGTTTTCGATGGGGGACACGGAGGGCTCCAGAATGAGCAGAAGCGACGCCGTGCGCCTAGGGCTGAAAGGCCCTCGACCAACTGGCCCGCGCAGGCCAACTCTGGCGCAAGCGGGCCGCCGGCGGGGCATGGCGATCGCCGATACTGGCGCCCATGCACATCACCGTCGACCTCGGCCTGTGTGAGGGCCATGGGCAGTGCCTGCTGGCCGCCCCCGACGTTTTCGACATTCCCGATGGTGCCGAACAAGTGGTGGTTCTGCAGCCGGACCCGCCCGAAGCCGATCGGGAGCGGCTGATCCGCGCGGCGGCGATGTGCCCCGCGCAGGCGATCCGAATCCTCAACTGATCCGGTTGGTTTCGGCGACGTCATCGAGCAGCCGGTAACGCCCGGCCAACGCGGCGGCCGCAACCCGGTTGCTGACCCGGAGCTTGTGCAGCAGCGCGGCCACCATACGTTTGGCGGTGCGCTCCGACACCAGCATCCGCTGGGCGATGTCGCCCGTTTCCACGCCGGTCGCCAGCAGCGTCCAAAGCTGAAGTTCCTGGGCGGACAGGCTGTCCAGCAGTTCGGACGGCGGCTTGCGGGTGTTGCTCAGCAGCGCGTCGAGCAGTGCGCCGTCGACGACCCGCAAGCCCTCCGCGATCGTCCACAACGGTCCCGCCAGCGCTTCGGGCCTCGCGGTTTTCGGCAGAAAGCCGTCCGCGCCGGCGCGTAACGCCTCTTCGGCCAGCGCCAGGTCCTCGGTCCCCGACAGCGCGAGAATCCGGGTCGTGGGGCGGCGCGCCTTGATGTGCCGGATGGCGGCGACCCCGCCCAGCGGCGGCATCGACAGGTCGATGATCGCGACATCGGCATCGCAGCGGGCCACCAGGTCGGCGGCCTCTTCCACGTACGTCGTCTGGCCGCCCACGGTGAACAACTCGCCCCACTCGCGGGTGAGCAACAGGGCGAGGCCCTGGGCGAATAGCTCATGGTCGTCCACGATGACCACGACATACGGCGAGCGAGTCATTGCCGCGATGCTAGCGCGAACTCTATGGTCAGCCGGGTGAGACCGCTCGATCAGCTCAGGACCACGGTGGACTTCGACGGCGAGGACTACGGCCTGGCCCGCACCGTGGTGGCGGTACGGGTTGCCGTCGTCATCTCGATCGGCGTGTTGCTGGCGATCGGGCCCCAGTGGGTCCGTCAGCACACGGCGGCCACCGTCGCGGTGTTGGCCGGCGCGATGGTCTACGCGGCCGTGGTGATGGCCTATCCGCAGCTGGAGGTCCGGCGCACCCGGTACTCGTGGCTGGTCACCGCCTTCGACTCGGCGTTCACGCTGGCGCTGATCGCCCTGAGCGGGGGCGTCTACAGCCCCGTGGTCGCGGTGCTGGCGCTGGCCGTCATCGCCTCGGCGGCGCGCCTTTCCTTCGGCGAGACCCTGCTGGTCGCGCTGCTGTTGGGCGCCGCCTACATCCTCGTGGCGCTGATCTCGTCGCCCGAACGGCCGGTCAGCCCGGCTCCGGCGCTACAGGCCGGCTGGTGGGCGGTGTACCTGCTCTTCGTCGCGATCATCACCGCGGGGCTGTCCGCGCTCGCCGAACGCGAACACCGCTCCCGGGTGCGCGCGCTCGTAGAAGCCGAGGCCGAGCACGCCGCCGCCGAGGAGGAGCGTGACCTGCGGGCCCGCCTGCTGCGGTCCTACCAGTCCCAACAGGACGGCCTGCAGGTGCTGGTGCACGAATTCCGCACTCCCGTCACGTCTTTGGAGGCGCTGACCGAGGCGTTGACCGCGAAGCCGCCGATGTCGCAGGCGGATCGGGACACCAGTCTGCAGCTGGTGGCCCGGCACGTGCATCACCTGAGCGACATGCTCGATGCCCTCTCCGATGTCGCGCTGAGTCGCCGGCCGACGTTCTCGGCCGGCCGGGTCCGCCGGGTCGACGTGGCAGACCTCATCGTTGCCGCCGCCGACGCCGTCGGCCTCGCGGCACCGCGGTTGCGGCTGAGCGTCGGCGGCGACGTCGGCGCCGTGACCGTCAACGCCCAGGGGCTGCGCCGGCTGCTGACCAACCTCCTGGAGAACGCCTCCCGGCACGGCCGCCGGGAACCGGTCGACGTCACCTGCTCACGCGACGGCGACGAGGTGGTCTTCACGGTGGCCGACCGGGGCCCGGGTATCCCGGCCGAAAACCTCGGCGAGCTGACCGCCAAATACGTCAGCGCCGGCGGCCAACGCGGCACCGCGGGCCTCGGCCTGTGGATCGTGCAGCAGATCGCCGAGGCGATGGGTGGCCGGGTCGACTTCGCCGCGCGCGACGGCGGCGGCCTGATCGCCACCTTCCGCGCGCCGATCGCCTGACCGGGCAGTCCCGCGCGCTGGCCCGCGCAGGCCAGCGATTGGCACTCGGGTCAGTGCCGCGCCGCCCTCGCGCTGGCCAGCATGGGTGCGAAGCGGCGGTGACGTGCACCACAGCACACCGCCAGAAAGGCCCCCACGATGACCGCTCCCACGACCGCGCCCACCCACAAGGACATCGACCTGAGCGCCCGCGAGTTCTGGGCGAAACCCCCGGAAGAGCGCGACGCCGCCTTCGCGGTCCTGCGCGCGGAGAACCCCGTGCCGTGGAGCCGTCCCGCGGAGTCTGACCTGCTGCCCCCCGAACTCAACACCAGGGGATTCTGGTCGCTGACCAAGCAAGACGACATCCGGATGGCCAGCCGCCACCCGGAGATCTTCTCTTCGGCCCAGGGCATCACGATGGAGGACTTCGCCCCCGAGGCGGTGGAGATCGCGCAGTCGTTCATCGCGATGGACGCCCCGCGCCACACCCAGCTGCGGGGCATCACGACGGAAGCCTTCAAGCCCAAGAACGTGCGCCGCCTGGAAGGCTGGATCCGGGGCCACGCCCACGACCTGGTCAGCGAGATGGCGCACCTCGGTGCAGGGGACTTCGTCCAACTCGTGTCGGTCAAGCTGCCGGGCCGCATCTTCGGCAGCTTCTTCGGGCTGCCCGAGGGCGATCTGCGGGACAAGGCCGTCACGGCCGCCCAGCGCCTGGTGGGGTGGACGGACCCGAACATCCGCGGCGAGCAGAGCGAACTGGAACTGTTCATGGGCGCCGTGATGGACCTGCACGAGGTGGCGACGGTGTTGATCCCGCAGCGGCGGGCCAATCCCGGCGACGACCTGATGACCTGGATGGTGCAGGCCGAGTTCGACGGCAAGAAGATGACCGACGACGAGCTGAAGGCGTTCTTCGTGTTGATGGGCGTCGCGTCCAACGACACCACCCGCCACGCCTCCGCACATGCCATCGCCGCCCTCTCCAAGTTCCCCGAGCAGCGCGCGCTGCTGGTCGAGGACGTCGAGGGCAGGGTCGGCACCGCCGTGGAGGAGGTGCTGCGCTGGGGCTCGCCGCTGCTGCACATGCGCCGCACCGCCACCCAGGACATCACCGTCCGCGACTCCGAGATCAAGGCCGGCGACAAGGTGGTGCTGTGGTACTACTCCGGCAACCGCGACGAGGACGTCTTCGACAATCCGCATTCGTTCGACATCCTGCGAAACCCGAACCCGCACATCGCCTTCGGCGGTGGTGGGCCGCACTTCTGCCTGGGCGCGGCGCTGGCGCGCACCATGCTCAAGGCCTTGCTGACCGAGGTCTACACCCGCATCCCGGACATCTCGGCGCCGGAGCCGCAATACGCCCTGGCCAACTTCATCAACGGCGTCAACAGCCTGCCGGCGACCTGGACGCCCGAGAAGCGCTGACCTCGAGGAGTTTTCGATGAAGACCAAAGCCGCGGTGTTGTGGGGGCTGCACCAGAAGTGGGAGGTCGAAGAGGTCGACCTCGACGGGCCCAAGGAGAACGAGGTCCTGGTCAAGATGGCGGCCGCGGGCCTGTGCCACTCCGACGACCACCTGATCACCGGGGACATGCCGATGCAGTTGCCGGTGGTGGGGGGTCACGAGGGCGCCGGCGTGGTCGTCGAGGTCGGCCCGGGCGTCACCGACGTCGCCGCGGGCGATTCGGTGGCGCTGAGTTTCATCCCGGCCTGCGGTCGATGCGAACCGTGTTCGCGCGGCATGAGCAACCTGTGCGTGCTCGGGGCCGCCATCATCGCCGGACCGCAACTCGACGGCACGTTCCGGTTCCACGCCAAAGGCCAAGGGCTCGGCCAAATGTGCGTGCTGGGAACGTTCTCCGAATACACGGTGGTGCCGCTGGCCTCGGTGATCAAGGTGGACCCGTCCACCGCGCTGGACACCGCCGCGCTGGTCGGCTGCGGGGTCACGACCGGCTACGGCAGCATGGTCCGCACCGGTGAGGCGCGGGACGGCGATGCCGTGGTGGTCATGGGGGTGGGCGGGATCGGAATGAACGCGGTGCAGGGCGCGCGGATCGCCGGAGCCCGCGTCATCGTCGCCCTCGATCCCGTCGAGTACAAGCGCAGCCGCTCTTTTGAATTCGGCGCCACCCACACGGCGGCGACGGTGGCCGAGGCGCAAGAGCTGATCGCCGACCTGACGCGCGGCCAGATGGCCGACGTCTGCGTGGTCAGCGCCGACTCGGCCGAGGGGGCCTATGTCGCGCAGGCGCTGAGCCTGGTCGGCAAGCGCGGCAGGGTGGTGATGACCGCGATCCCGCACCCGGCCGACACCTGCGTCGACATGTCGTTGTTCGATCTGACCCTGTACGAAAAGCAGGTCCGTGGATCGCTTTTCGGATCGTCCAATCCGCGCCACGACATACCCCGGATGCTCGACCTCTACCGGGCCGGTCGATTGAAGCTCGACGAACTCGTCACCCGCGAGTACACCCTGGACGACATCAACACCGGCTACGCCGACATGCATGCCGGCGTGAATCTGCGCGGGTTGATCCGGTTCTGAACCGGGCCACCGATGATCGGCCTGATCACCATCGTCGCCATTTTCGCTGCCCCGCTCGGCATCCCGGCCGGGGTCAGCGCCGCGCACCACGCCGCCGACGGATGGCGTGGTCTCGCGCGATGGCGCCGACGGATCCGATGACGAGAGCGAGGACGACATGACTGGCATTCCGCACTATCCGATGTACATCGACGGGCGGTGGCGCGACACCTCGAGCAGGTCGGAGGTGCGCGACCCCGCGACGAGTCAAGTGGTCGCGACCGTTGCCCGCGGCGACGTCAGCGTGGCCGACGAGGCCGTCGCCGCGGCGCACGCGGCACATGCCTGCGGTGTATGGCGGTTGACGCCCCCGGCCGAACGCGCCCGCATCCTCGACGCGATCGCGGACAACCTCGCCGCGCGGCTCGACGAGCTGACCGTGCTGCAGGTACGCGAAAACGGTGCGACCGCACGGTCGGCGGGCGCGTTCCTGCTGGGCTACTCGATCGCCCACCTGAAATACTTCGCCTCCCTGGCGCGCTCGTATGCATTCGAGGAAACCGGACCGTTGATCCAAGCGCCGACGCTGGCCGCCGGTGTGCTTCGCCGCGAGCCGGTCGGCGTCTGCGCAGGCATCGTGCCGTGGAACTTCCCGTTGCTGCTGGCGGTGTGGAAGCTGGGCCCCGCGTTGGCGGCGGGCAACACGATAGTGCTCAAGCCCGACGAGCAGACTCCGCTGACGTTGCTCGAACTGGCCAGGGCGGCAGACGACGTCGGTTTGCCGGCGGGGGTGCTGAACGTCGTCACCGGGCCCGGCCCGGTCGTGGGCGCCCGGCTCGCCGAACACCCCGATGTTCGCAAGGTGGCCTTCACCGGCTCGACCGAAGTCGGCAAGGCCGTGATGCGCGCCGCCGCCGGCAACGTCAAGAGGGTCACCCTCGAGCTGGGCGGCAAGGGCGCCAACATCGTCTGCGACGACGCCGATCTGGACCTGGCGGTCGACGGCACGCTGTTCGGATTCCTGCTGATGTGTGGTCAGGCCTGCGAGTCCGGTACGCGGCTGTTGCTGCACGAGTCGATTCACGACGAGTTCGTGCGACGCCTGGTCGCCCGCGCGTCCACCCTTGTCGTGGGCGATCCGATGGACCCGGCCACCGACGTCGGCCCGCTGATCTCGGCCAAACAGCAAGCGCGGGTGGAGAAGTACATCGCGCTCGGCCAAGAGGCGGGATGCAAGATCGCCTTCCAGGGCACGGTTCCCGCCGACGCGCGGTGGGCCGACGGTCATTGGGTCGGGCCGACGATCCTGACCGGGGCCACCAACGACATGCGGGTGGCCCGGGAGGAGATCTTCGGGCCGGTGCTCGTCGTGATCAAGTGCGCCGACGACGCCGAGGCGGTCGCGATCGCCAACGACAGCGAGTACGGATTGTCCGCGGGCGTGTGGAGCACGGACAACGAACGCGCGTTGGCGATCGCGCGCGAATTGGAGTCCGGCACGGTGTGGATCAACGACTGGCACATGGTCAACGCGATGTTCCCCTTCGGCGGTGTGAAGCAAAGCGGTCTGGGGCGGGAATTGGGACCCACCGCCCTCGACGAGTACACCGAGCAGAAGTTCGTGCACGTCGACATGACCAACGACCGCGCCAAGCGGGTCTACGCCGTTGTCGTGTCCGCCCCCGCAACGGCCTGATCGATGTACCCGGCCGCCCACGCCAAGAACGGTCCCGACCGGCCCGCCGTCGTCCTCGCCGAGACCGGGGAGGTGCTGACCTACCGGCAACTCGACGAGAATTCCGCCGCGCTGGCGCGGCTGCTCTACGACGCCGGGCTCCGCCGTGGCGATGTCGTCGCGCTGCTGTCCGACAACGCCGCCGAGGTGTTGGAGGTGTACTGGGCGACGCAACGATCGGGCCTGTACATCACCGCCGTCAACCACCACCTCACGGCGCAGGAGGCCGCCTACATCGTGCGTGACTCGGGTGCACGCGCGCTGATCGCCTCTGCTGCGCTGGCCGACCTGGCGGCCGAAGTCGCCGCCCGGGCCGGCGGCCCCGGACTGCGGCTGGCATTCGGCGGCGCCGTCCCCGGTTTCGCCTGCTACGAAACCGGTCTCGCGGGGGCCGGCCCGCGCCTGCGCGAGGAGCCGTCCGGGGCGGTGATGCTGTACTCCTCCGGCACAACCGGATTCCCCAAGGGCGTCAAGCCCCCGCTGCCGGACCGTCGCGTCGACGAACCGGGCGATCCGATCGTCGCGATGGCGAGCCACGTCTACGGGATCGACGTCACCGACGTCTATCTGTCTCCGGCGCCCGTCTACCATGCGGCACCCCTGCGATGGTGCGGCATGGTGCAGGCGCTCGGCGGAACGGTGGTGCTGGCCAAGAAGTTCGACGCCGAGGCCACCCTGCGGTATATCGAGCGGTACCGGGTGACCGTCGCCCAGTTGGTCCCCACCATGTTCGTCCGGCTGCTCAGACTCGACGAGACCATCCGCGGCCGTTACGACCTGTCGAGCCTGCGGATGCTCATGCATTCCGCCGCGCCCTGTCCCGCCGATGTCAAACGGGCGATGATCGAGTGGCTGGGCCCGATTCTCTACGAGTACTACGGCTCCACCGAAGCCCACGGCCTGACTTACATCGACTCGAAGCGCTGGCTCACCCACCCGGGGTCGGTGGGACAAAGCGTGCTCGGCACGCTGCACATCTGCGACGACGAGGGAAACGAGCTACCCGTCGGTGCGGTGGGCACCGTGTACTTCGAACGCGACCACTTACCGTTCGAGTACCACAATGATCCCGACAAGACCGCCGCGGCCTGCCACCCCGAACATCGGTTCTGGACCACCGTCGGCGACGTCGGCTACCTCGATCCCGAGGGATTTCTGTACCTGAGCGACCGCAAGTCGTTCATGATCATCTCCGGTGGCGTCAACATCTATCCCCAGGAAGTGGAGAACGCCCTCGCGCTGCACCCCGCAGTGCTCGACGTCGCGGTCATCGGGGTGCCCCACCCCGAAATGGGCGAGGAGGTCAAAGCCTTCGTCCAGCTGACACCCGGGATGAGCGGAACGGACTGCCTCGCAAGAGAGCTCATCGAGTACGTCCGCGATCGTATCGCCCACTACAAGGCGCCCCGTTCGGTCGAGTTCGTCGACGACCTGCCCCGGACGCCGACCGGTAAACTGGCCAAAAACCAGCTGCGGCAGGCGGTTACGGCCCGAAGTTAGTGCCGCTCGTCAGCTGTTCCCATTTCGCGATCTCGGTGGCGCGCGTGTCCGCGACATAGCGGTAGATGGCCAGCGCGTCGGGTCCGAGCAGCAGGAAACCGGGCGGCTCGCTCGACTCGACCGCCGCGATGATCGCGGTGGCCGCCTTGGCGGGGTCGCCCGCCTGGTTCCCGTGCATGGTGTCGTTCTCCTTGCGGCGCTGCCCCGCGGTGCCCGCGTAGTCGTCGATGACGGTGGCCGACTGGACGAGCGACCGCCCGGCGAAATCGGTGCGGAACGCACCCGGCTCGACGATGGTCACCGAGATGCCCAGCGGGGCAAGCTCACCGCGCAGCGCGCCGCTCATGCCTTCGACCGCGGCTTTGGCCGCCGCGTAGTAGCCGGAGCCCACCGGGGTTACCGTTGCGCCGATCGAGGAGATGTTCACGATCGCGCCGCTGCGGCGCGCCCGCATGCCCGGCAGGACCGCCTTGATCATCGCGACGGTGCCGAAGAAGTGCGTCTCGAACAGGGCGCGCACGTCGGCGTCGTCGCCCTCCTCGACCGCGGCGCGGTACCCGTAGCCGGCGTTGTTCACCAGTACGTCGACGCCGCCGAACCGGTCGTCGGCCTGCCGCACAACCGAGGCGACCTGTGCGGGGTCGGTGACGTCAAGAGCCGCCGCCAGCACCCGGTCCGGCACGGCAGACGCCAGGTCGGCGACCTTCGCGACGTCGCGCGCGGTGACGACCGCGTTGTGGCCGGCCCCGATGACGGCTTCGGCAAGCGCGCGACCGAGTCCGGTCGAGCATCCGGTGATCAGCCAGGTGGACATACGGGATGGCTCCTTCTCGCCGAGACGCAACTGGTACCGTGAAATGTTTTGTCAGACTACGGTACTGACTTGGACAGGTCACTCGTCGTGCGGCCGTCGATATGGCCGCCACTTCAGGCGTGCGAATCGCGCCACCATGCGCGTATCTGCCGGGGGCCGCGGCTTGACTGGTCCTGCCGGTGGCCATGTACGACGCTGCCGGGGTTCTTGATATCAGCGGGGTCGGTCGGCAGGACGTACCAGCTCGCCCGCGTGTACGCCAGGGCAGCGTTAACCGGTGATAGGCCCCCGACGTCGGGTACCCAAGGTGGGTTCCGATCGTCGTCCAACTCGATCGCGTCGACTACATCCCTCGTCGGGAAGTCGCGGGGGATGACGAAAGCATCGTACGAGGGTGGTCCGACACCCGGCGTCGGCTTTCGGCGGGCAATTCTTCCCTTCGATCCCGGGACGAGGCCTTCATAATCGACTATCGTCCGACTCGAGGAACTGATCAGGCACCGGTGAAGGAAGCAGGCAGTGCGGACGCTTGAAGGCGTTCTGGCCAGACACCCGTTCTTCCGCGGGATGGACCCGCGCTATTTGGAGTTGGCGGTCGGGTGTGCGGCAAACATGCGCTTCGCCGCGGGTGACTTGATCTTCCGCGAGGGCCGCCCCGCTGATCACTTCTACCTCATCCGCGCCGGCAGGATCGCGCTCGAAACCGCCGTTCTGGGCCGTGGCAGCTTGACGGTGCAGACACTCGGAGACGGAGACATCCTCGGATGGTCGTGGTTGGTGCCGCCGTACAACTCGCGGTTCGACGCGCGCGCCGTCGAGACGACGCGCGCCATCGGTTTCGACGGCAAGTGCCTGCGCGACAAGTGCGAAGAGGACCACGAACTCGGGTACGAGCTGCAGAAGCGTGTGATCGCGGTTCTCGGAGAGTATCTCGATGCGACAAGGTTCCGGCTCCTAGACATCTATGCCGATGTCATCGGATAAGGACGGACCGGCCCAGGGACGGGCCCTCAGCCGTCGAACGCCGGGCCGTCGAAACGGTCACGGGTAACGAACTCCGCAACCGCGCGCCGCCGCAGCTTCGTCAGTTGCCGCACCGGCTTGCCGAGCGGCACGATCGCGGCAACCGCGTGCTGATCCGGGATGCCTAGCAATTGGCGAACGTGCGCCTCGGCCGCGATGGCCATCGTGGTGATCGTCCCGCCGTAGCCCTCGTCGCGGGCGGCCAGCAGGACATTCCATACCAGCGGATATACGGATGCCCCGCTGGCCAGGCCGACGCGGCTCAGATCCTGATCGACGGCCGCGACCACGGTCAAATCGACCGAAAAGACAAGCACGACCGGCGCTTTCACGATCGGCGCGACGAACGTCTCGGGGATTTCCGTTCGGTCGATGATGTCCTGCGGCACGCCGCTGGGATGGATCGAATTCCAGGGGTTTTCACCCGCCTGGAGCTGGGCGAAGTAGCGGCGGGCGGCGGCCGTACCCAGCTCGGCGAGTCGGCGACGGACGTCCGGGTCGCGCACCACGGTGATGTGGGCGCCCTGCCGGTTGCCGCCGCTCGGCGCGAACCGGGCGCTGTCGAGGATGCGCCACAACACCTCGTCGGGCAGCGTGTCGTCGGTGAATTCCCGCGCCGCGAAGGTCGTTCGCATGACGTCATAGAGCTCCATGGCCGCGTCACGCGCTCACGGAGGCGCAGCGCTCCAAACGGAAGGTGCGCTCGAAGCCGGCGGGGCGCGTCGTCAGGGTGACCTCGACGGCCCCGCTGGGAGTGATGACGTAACGCTCCTCGACGTCCGGGCCGTCCTTCCACCGGCCGACCGGCTGGCGCCCGAGGTCCTCCTGATCGCGCAGGGCCGGGTCGAAGGGGAAGAGCACCGGATCGTAAGGCGTCACGTCCCCGTCGGGCCGGCCGTTGACGACGCGGCTGCACTCGACGAACCGGAAGTGTCCGATGTTGTGTGCCGCCCGATAGGTCCGCCTGACCACCAGCGGGGTCTGGCCGTCGGCCGGCAGTGAGACGTCCTTGCACACGATCGGGTCGAACACGACGCCGGCACCGGCCTCCGCCTCGCGGAAGACCCCGAAGTTGCGCGAGAAGCGTTCGGACAGGGCGAAACCGGCCGCTTTGTCCAAAAAGACCGCCAACCCGATGGCCGTCGCGGCGAACGGGTGCGGCGAACGCTTCACCCGCTTATCGCCGAAGGTGGTGCGCAGCATCCGCGAAACCAGCGGGAAGGCTCCGGCGCCGCCCACGACGTAGATGCCCGCCACCTCGGACCACGTCACGTCGTACAGGACGCGATCGAGCAATTCCGCCGTCTTGTCGACGAGCGGCGCGCAGGCCGAATAGATGTCGTCGATGGGGCAGGAGAACGGGGGCCGGTCCACGGCGGAAAGGTCGGCCAGGAAGCGCCGCGTCTGTGGCCCGATGGCCTCCTTGCGGGCCACGCATTCCTCTCTGAGCAAGTCGAGCGTGGCGGGATCCGCCGTCTGCAGATCCGACCGGGAGACGACGAGCCCGAGGATCGCCTCGTCGAAGTCGTCGCCGCCGAGCCGCTGAATGCCCTCGCTGATCACCACTTCATGCGCGTGGCCGGTCATCTTCAGCAGCGAGGCGTCGAAGGTGCCCCCGCCGAGGTCGTAGATCAAGACGTACTCACGCTTGGCGGTGATCGTGGAGCGGTACCGGTGGGCATATTCCAGGCTCGCAGCCGACGGCTCGTTCAGCAGCGCGACGACGTGGAAACCGGCGGCAACGAAGGAGTCCAGTGTCAGCAGGCGTTGGGCGCTGGAAGCATTGGCCGGCACGCTGATCGCGGCCTCGATGGTCTCGCCCGGGGCAAGGCCGGCATTCGAACGACGCTGTAGGTCGCTTTTCAGCTGGGCCAGCAAGCCGGTGAGAAGGTCGGCCAGTCGATGGTTGCGGCCGGCCAGGCTGACTTCGGTCTGCGGCCCGGCCTCGGTGAGGAGGCGCTTGAACGATCGGAGCACCGACCATCCCGACTCGTGGCGGACCGCGGCGGCGTCCAAACCGAACCGCAACTCACCGGCGGCGTTGGCGGCGATCAGCGAAGGCCAGGTATCGACTCCGTCAAACGAGACGACGGGGTAGTTGCCCCGGTCGACGGCCGCGACGACGGTGTGTGTGGTGCCAAAGTCGATGCCGACCCTCATCGCGCAATTTTAGGACCGCGCCGGGGGCCTGAAACAAGCTTTCTGCCCGGCGCGCCGCGGCCCGACGGGTCCTCGAGTGAGCGGCCACCGGTCGCATCTTCCGATGACTTTGGCCCCTAGGCCGCCGCGCTCGGCGCGGAGACGATGACCGGATCGAAGAAGATTTGCGTTTGTTTCCAGGAGGCACCGTGATCGAGATGCTTCGCGGCTTTCCCGACGACGTGGCCGCGTTCGCCATTCATGGGCACGTGACCAAGGCCGATTACGACGCGGTGCTGATACCCAGCTTCGAAGACAAACTGACCCGGCACAAAAAGGTTCGGATTTATTGCGAAATCGCATCTGATTTAACCCTTCTCGGGCCGAGCGCGGTGTGGGCGGATTCGAAGTTCGGAGTGGACCACTACTTCGACTGGGATCGGTGCGCGGTCGTCAGTGACCTGCCATGGGTGAAGCATGTGGCGAAACTGACTGAACTCCTCGGATTCCTATGGCCCGGGAGGTACCGAACCTTTTCGAACGCCGAGGCCGAAAAGGCACGCCAATGGATTTCCAAACCCGGCGGTAGGCGCGGGGCCGCATGAAACTGCGCGACTCCATTTGTTGCTGCACGGCGATCCTGGCCGGTCTGCTGGCCGGCGCGGTACTCGCCCGCCCGCCACTGGCGAACGCGGATAACAAGCGGCTCAACGACGGAGTCGTCGCCAATGTCTACACCGTCCAACACAACGCCGGTTGCACCAACGACGTGCGGATCAACCCGCAACTGCAGCTCGCCGCGCAATGGCACACCGACGATGTGCTCACCAACCGCGCGCTCGACGGCGACATCGGCTCCGACGGCTCGACACCGCAGGATCGGGCGAATGCCGCGGGCTACGGGGGCAGCGTCGCCGAGACCGTGGCGATCAACCCGGCGCTGGCTATCAGCGGGCTCGAGGTGATCAACCAGTGGTACTCCAACCCCGCCTACCTGGCGATCATGCGAAATTGTTCCTACACGCAGATGGGGGTGTGGTCGGAGAACAGCCTGGACCGCAGTGTCGTCGTGGCGATGTACGGCGCACCCGGCGCTCGGGCGCCGAGATGAACCTTCACCGGCTGACCGGTCCTGCCGCGGCTGCCGTCCTGCTGTGCGGCGGCGGGCCACCCCCGGCGCGGGCCGATGCGGTGGCCTACCTCGTCAACGTGACGGTGCGCCCGGGCTACAACTTCGCCAACGCCGACGCCGCCTTGGCGTACGGGAACGGCATTTGCGAGAAGGTGCGGGCGGGGGAGCGCTACGCGCAGATCATGGCGGAGGTCAAAGCGGACTTCGGCAACTCCGACGAGTATCAGGCGTCGTATCTGATCAGCCAGGCCGTCGGTGAATTGTGCCCCGCGCAGATCTGGCAATTACGGCAATCGGCCGCCGGATATCTTCCCCCCGGGGCCGCGCCGCGATGACAACACCGGTCGGATATCTCAGCCATTCGTATTGTTGTGGATGTTGTTCGGGCCAGGTGCATTTCGCGTTGGGGCGGCAAAGATTGCGAATGTGCCGTTGCGTCGTGGACACTTGTCGTACGCTTCCCCACAAGCGGCCCCATGTCAGGCGTTCGGGCGTCGCGACAACGGCCGTATTTACAGGCCGCAGGAGGGGTTTGCCGTGATTTCCGCAGAGTCGGTCACCAAACCCCTGCGATCGGTCGGCGATTTCTTCGCGATGTCGCTCGACACATTCGTGGCGATGTTCAAGCTGCCCTTTCCGTGGCGCGAGTTTCTGTTGCAAACCTGGTTCGTGGCCCGGGTGTCTATCATTCCGACGCTGTTGCTGACGATCCCGTTCACCGTGCTCGTCGTGTTCACCATGAACATCCTGCTGGTCGAGTTCGGGGCGGCCGACTTCTCCGGCACCGGCGCCGCGACCGCCTCGGTCACCCAGATCGGGCCGGTCGTGACCGTCCTGGTGGTCGCGGGCACCGGGGCCACGGCGATGTGCGCCGACCTGGGAGCGCGCGCCATCCACGACGAACTCGATGCGTTACGGGTGATGGGCGTCGACCCGGTTCGCCGGCTGGCCGCGCCGCGGGTGCTGGCGGCCACCGTCGTCGCGGTGTCCCTGGTGTCGCTGGTGACCCTGGTGGGCATGGCCGGGTCGTTCTTCTTCTCGGTCTTCGTGCAACACGTCACCCCGGGCGCCTTCGCCGCGGGTCTGACGCTGCTCACCCACCTGTCCGACCTCGTCCTCGGGCTGGTCAAAGGGGCACTGTTCGGGATGGCGGCCGCTCTGATCGCTTGCTACAAAGGCATTTCCGTCGGCGGCGGCCCGCAAGGCGTCGGCAACGCCGTCAACGAGACCGTCGTCTATTCGTTCGTCGCGCTGTTCGTCATCAACATCGTGGCGACAGCCGTCTACTACACGGGCCCGCAATGACCGCCGACAGCGCGATGCACCGGCGATTCGACTGGCTGCAGCACGCGGCCGACCGCGTCGCCGCTGATTGGAATCACGTTGGGGCGCAGGTGAAGTTCTATGCGATGGCGATCACCGAAATGCGGACGGCCTTCCTTCGGTACGGGAAGGAGATCATCCGACTGGTCGCTCAGATGAGCCTGGGCACCGGCGCGCTGGCGGTGATCGGCGGCACCGTGGTGATCGTGGGCTTCCTGACCCTGTCGACCGGCGCGGTCATCGCGGTACAGGGCTACAACCAGCTGTCGGGCATCGGCGTCGAGGCAATGACGGGATTCATCTCCGCCTATGTCAACGTACGCATCATTTCCCCTGCGGTTGCCGGGGTCGGCCTGGCCGCGACCATCGGCGCGGGCGCGACCGCGCAATTGGGCGCGATGCGGATCGCCGACGAGATCGACGCGCTCGAGGTGATGGCGGTGCGATCGATCGCCTATCTCGTCTCCACCCGGGTGGTCGCGGGCGTCGTCGTGGTCATCCCGCTGTACTGCGTGGCGGTGGTGTGTGCGTTTCAGGCGGCCCGGTTCGGCACGACGGGCATCTACGGCCAGTCCACCGGTGTGTACGACCACTACTTCCGCACATTTCTCAATTCGACCGACCTGCTGTGGTCTTTCGTCACGGTGATCGCCGTGGCAATCGCCGTCATGCTCGTGCACACCTACTACGGCTACAACGCGTGGGGCGGTCCCGCCGGCGTGGGCCGGGCGGTCGGCCACTCCGTCCGCACTTCTCTCATCGTGCTGACGCTCATGGTGCTGGCGATCTCCCTTTCCGTACACGGCCAGTCCGGCCACTTCAATCTCTCGGGGTAGGGCCATGTCGGAATCGCGCTCGGAGGGGATGCATCCCGCGTGGTGGACACTGATTTCGGCCGTCGCCACGCTCGCCGCCATCGTGCTGACGTCCGCCTTCTTCTCCGGGTCGTTCAAGTCCTACGTGCCGGTGACGGCGATATCCGACCGGGCCGGCCTGGTGATGGACCGCGGCGGGAAGGTCAAGATGCGCGGGGTGCAGGTGGGCCGGGTCGCCGCGATCGCCACCGCCAAGGACCACGTGAGCCTCAGGCTGGATCTGGACCCCAACCAGATCCAATACATCCCGGCGAACGTGCGTGCCCGCATCAGGGCGACCACCTTCTTCAGCGCGAAATACGTCGACCTCGTGTATCCGAGCCAGCCCAGCCCCCAGCGCCTGGCGGCCGGGGCGGTGATCCGGGTCGACAACGTCGGCACCGAGGTCAACACCATGTTCGCCAATCTCGTCAAGGTGCTGGACGAGGTCGACCCGGCCAAGCTGCAGGCCGTCCTGTCCGCCCTGGCCGAGGGTTTGCGCGGAAGGGGCGCAGTCATCGGGCAGGGCATCACCGACGCCAACGAGGTGCTGCGCGCGATCAATCCGCGCGCCGAGACGGTCAGGGCGGACATTCGCGCGGTCAAGCGCGTCAACGACACCTATAGCCCTGCCGCGCAGGACATTCTGCGGGTGCTCGACGCGGCCAGCGTTACCAGCGGCACGATCGACCACGACTCAGCCGCCCTCGACGCGCTGCTCGCCGGCGTCATCGGCCTGTCTCGCGCGGGTATCAATCTCGTTGGCCCCAACAAGGACAACCTCATCAAGGCGGTGAACCTGCTCGAGCCCACGACGAGCCTGCTGATGAAATACAACCCCGCACTGACGTGCATGCTCGTCGGCGCGAAGACCGCCCTCGACACCGGGTACCGGGACGCGATGGGCGGCGCCAACGGCTACTCGCTGATCATCGACAGCACGCCGCTGTTCGGCGCGGACCAATACCGCTACCCGCAGAACCTTCCGATCGTCGGCGCCAGGGGCGGGCCCGGAGGTAAGCCGGGCTGCGGATCGCTCCCGGACGTCGCAGCGAATTGGCCACTGCGTGAGTTGATTACGAACACCGGGTGGGGAACCGGTCTGGATATCCGGCCCAACCCCGGCATCGCGTTCCCGGGATACGCCGACTACCTGCCCGTGACCCGCGGAATCCCAGAACCGCCCAGCATCCGCTACCCCGGGGGTCCCGCTCCCGGGCCGATCCCGTACCCGGGGGCGCCGCCCTACGGCGCCCCGCAATACGCCCCGGACGGAACACCGCTATACCCGGGCCTGCCGCCGGCGCCACCGCCGGGCGCGCCGCCCGAACCGGGGCCCCCGCCGCCCGGGTCGGAACCGGCCGTGATACCCGCCCCCGCGCAGCTGCAGCCCACCCCCGCACCGCCACCGCCGTGACGACCAGCCAACCCACGTAAGAGGAGCACGCCATGAAGGAGAACCTGTCGGGCGCCATCTGGCGCCTGGCCATCTTCTTGGTCGTGTGCACCCTGGGCCTGGTTGCGATGCTGGCGATCTTCGCGCAGCTGCGGTTCGGCAACGAGTTGCGCTACCAGGCCAGGTTCAGCAACGTGTCCGGGCTCGAGGCCGGCAACTTCGTCCGCATCGCGGGCGTCGAAGTCGGCAAGGTCAGCAAGATCTCGGTGCAGGACGACGGCACCGTGCTCGTCGACTTCAGCGCCGACGACACCGTGGTGTTGACGGAGGGCAGCAAGGCGGTCATCCGCTACCAGAACCTGATCGGCGGCCGCTACCTGGCGCTACAGGAAGGCCCCGGTGGCACCAGGCAACTCCGGCCTGGCGACACCATTCCGCTGGGCCGGACGTCGCCGGCGCTCGACCTGGACGCGCTGATCGGCGGCTTCCGCCCGTTGTTCCGCGCGCTGGATCCCAATCAGGTCAACACCTTGTCCAGCGAACTCATCAAGGCGTTCCAGGGAGAGGGCCCAACGATCGGTTCCGTCTTGGCGCGCACCGCCGCCCTGACGAACACCCTGGCGGACCGGGACCAGCTCATCGGGCAGGTCATCGTGAACCTCAACAC
The DNA here is from genome assembly GCF_034555895.2 of Mycobacterium europaeum. NCBI lineage: Bacteria > Bacillati > Actinomycetota > Actinomycetes > Mycobacteriales > Mycobacteriaceae > Mycobacterium > Mycobacterium europaeum. The sequence continues at coordinate 3,277,414 of NZ_CP157315.1, read as the reverse complement.
GGTGTTGGGCTCGCTCGGAGACCAAAGCGCCCAGTTCGCGAAGACCGTCGACTCGCTGTCCCGGCTGCTGGCAACGCTCGCCGACCGTAAGCGAGACATCAGCAACGGGATCGCCTACGCCAATGCCGCGGCCGGTTCGATGGCCGATCTGCTCGCTAAAGGCCGTGCGCCCCTGGCGAAGATCCTCAGCGAGGGGGACCGGGTGGGCGGACTGATCATGGCCGACCGCGATTACTTCGACGACTTCCTCAACACCTTGCCGGACGCCTACCAGATGCTGAACCGGCAGGGCCTGTATGGCGACTTCTTCAGCTTTTATCTCTGCGAAATGCTCTTCAAGCTGAATGGCAAAGGCGGGCAGCCGGTCTACGTGAAAGTGATCGGCCAACCCTCGGGCAGGTGCACGCCGCGATGAAGTATTTCTCCGAACGCAATCCTCTGGTTGTCGGCGCGATCGGCGTCGTGGTCGTCGCGGGCGCCGTGGCGGTGTCGCTGACCTATGACAAGCTGCCCGTGTTCAAATCGGGCAGGCAGTATTCGGCATACTTCGCCGAAGCGGGTGGGCTCTTAACCGGTGCGGCCGTGCAGGTTTCGGGTCTGAAGGCGGGCACGGTGGACAGCATCGCGCTGGACGGCGCCCGGGTGCTCGTCACGTTCGAGGTAGACAAGCACATCCGGCTCGGTGACCGCAGCGAGGCGTCGATCAAGACCAAGAGCCTGCTGGGTGCCAAGATCCTGGAGATCACCACCCGCGGCGACGGCAGGCTGTCCGGGCCGATCCCGCTCGAGCACACTCACGCGCCCTACCAACTGCCCGACGCGCTCGGCGACCTCGGCGCCGCCATCAGCGGGATAGACACCAACCGGCTATCCGAATCGCTGGCGGTGCTGGCGGACACCTTCTCCGGTACCCCCGCCGACCTGAAGATCGCGGTGGCCGGTGTCGCGCGGTTCTCACAGACGTTGAGCGACCGCGACACGCAATTGCGAAATCTGTTGGCCAACGCTAACAAAGCCACCACCGTGTTGTCCGAGCGCAGTGACCAGATCGCCCGGCTGGTCACCGACACCAACGCGCTGCTCGCGGAATTGCGAAGCCAGAGCCGCGCGCTGGACCAGATCTCCGGCAACATCGCCGCGGTGAGCCGGCAGATGAAGGGGCTCATCTCCGACAACCGTCAGACCCTCAAGCCGGCACTGGACAAGCTCAACGAGGTACTGGCGATCGTCGACAACCGCAAAGAACGCGTGCGGCAGGCGATCAGGAAGTTCGATGACTATGCGCTGTCGCTCGGCGAATCGATGTCCACGGGCCCGTGGTTCAACTTCTACATCGCCAACCTGATCCCCGGGCAGTTCATCCAACCCTTCGTCGACGCCGCGTTCTCCGACCTGGGTCTGGACCCGAATGTGCTGCTGCCGTCGCAACTCACCGATCCGCAGGTCGGTCAGCCGGGGACACCGGCCCTGCCGGTCCCGTTCCCGCGCACGGGTCAGGGCGGCGAGCCGAGGCTGAACCTTCCGGACGCGATCACCGGCAACCCGGGTGACCCGCGCTACCCCTACCGTGAGCCGCCCCCCGCGCCGCCGCCGGGTGGGCCGCCGCCCGGGCCACCACCGCTCGCCCCGGGGCAGACGGCCCTGCCCCCGGCGCCTCCTTCGCCGTCGCCGGTGTACGTGCCGGCGCCGGGTGAACCGCCGTCACCACCGAAAGCCGGCGAAAGATGAACCGCCGCAACGCCAGGATCGCCCTGGCCGCCGCGCTGGTGCTGACCTTGCTCGCCGGTGCCGCGGCGGTCTGGCACTCGTCCGCGGTGAGCCGCACGAAGACGGTGGTCGCGTACTTCACCAACAGCAACGGCATCTTCGTGGGCGACGAGGTGCGCATCCTGGGTGTGGCGGTCGGCCACATCAAAAAGATCGAGCCGCAGCCCGAGCGCGTCAAGATCACCTTCTGGTATGAGGCCCGGTATCAGGTGCCCGCCGACGCCAAGGCCGTGATCCTGTCGCCGTCGCTGGTTACGGCCCGAGCGATTCAGCTGACTCCCGCCTACACCGGTGGGCCGCAGCTCCAAGACGGTGCCGTGATCCCGCAGACGCGCACCGCGGTCCCGGTGGAGTGGGACGACCTGCGTCAGGACCTCGAAAAGCTCACCCAGATGCTGCAGCCGACGCACGGCGGCCTCAGCCCCCTCGGCTCACTGCTCACGACCGCCGCGAACAACCTGCGCGGCCAGGGAGCGTCCATCCGCGACACCCTCGTCAAACTCTCCCAAGCGGTTTCGGCGCTGGGCGATCACAGCAACGATCTATTCAGCACGGTGAAGAACCTGTCGATCCTGGTTTCGGCGCTGCAGAGCAGTGGTGACCTGATGCGGCAGCTGAATCAGAACCTGGCCTCGGTCACCGGCCTGTTGACCAACGATCCCGACGAGGTTGCCAACGCGCTCACGGCACTTTCCGACGTCGTCGGCGACGTGCAGACCTTCGTGGCCGACAACCGGGAAGCGCTGGGCACGACGTCGGACAGGCTGGCGTCGGTGTCGACGGCGCTGAACAACAGCCTCGACGACTTGAGGCAGGTGTTGCACATCGCCCCCACCGAGCTGCAGAACTTCATGAACATCTATCAGCCCGCGCAAGGCACATTGAGCGGTGCGCCGGCGTTCGCCAACTTCGCCAATCCCGTCGCCTTCCTGTGCGGGGCGATACAGGCGGCGTCGCGCCTGGGCTGGGACCAGTCGGCGAAGCTGTGCGTTCAGTACCTGGCGCCGATCATCAAGAACCGTCAGTACAACTTCCCCCCGCTGGGCGAGAACCTGGTGGTCGGCGCCACCGCGCGCCCGAACGAGGTGACCTACAGCGAGGACTGGTTGCGGCCGGACTACGTTCCGCCGCAGCCGAATCCGGTCGGAAGCCCGGGCGTTGCGCCCGCGCCGGCCCGGGCGCACCCGACCAATCCCGCCGACGGCTTGCGCGGGTTGATGCTGCCGACCGAGGGCGGATCATGACGGGCGCGCGCCCGCGCCGCGGCGTGGTGGGCCTGCTGGTGGCGCTGGCGATGGTGGCGCCGGCGGGGTGCGGCTGGCGCGGCCTGAACTCGGTGGCGCTGCCGGGAACCGCCGGACGCGGCCCCGGGGCGTTCACGATTCAGGCGCAACTGCCTGACGTGGGCACCCTGGAACAGAACTCGCGCGTGCAGGTCGGCGACGTGACGGTCGGCAACGTCACCCGGATCGAGCGGCAGGGCTGGCATGCGCTGCTGACCATCCGGCTCGACGGCGATGTCGACCTGCCGGCGAACGCGACCGCAACGATCGGCCAAACCAGCCTGCTGGGTTCCCTGCACGTCGAGCTCGCGCCACCCGCCGACGTCCCGCCCCGCGGCAGGTTGAGGGAGGGGTCGCTGATTTCCCTGTCGTCGGCCGGCAGTTACCCGTCGACCGAGCAGACGCTCGCCGCTATCTCGTTGTTGCTCAACGGGGGTGGGATCGGGCAGATTCAGGACATCACCCAGTCGCTGAGCACCGCGCTGGCCGGCCGCGCCGATGACCTCCGCAGCCTGATAGCCCAGCTCGACACCTTCACCGGCCACGTGGTCGACCAGACTGGTGACATCATCGCCGCCGCCGAGAGCCTCAACACCCTGGTCGGCCAGTTCGCCGATCAGAAGCCGGTGGTGGACAGGGCGCTGACGGCCATCCCTGCCGCACTTCGCACCCTGGCCGACGAGCGGCAGACTCTGGTGGAGGCGCTGGATCAGTTCGGCAAATTCAGTGCGCTGGTGGCCGATTCGACACGGCAGACCAAGGACGCTCTGGTCAAAGAGCTCAACGACCTGGCGCCGGTGCTGGAATCGCTGGCCAACGCCGGTCCCGCCATGACCCGCGCATTGAGCCTGCTCGCCACCTATCCGTTCCCGAAGGAGACCATCAGCAAGTGGGCCCGCGGGGACTACGCCAATCTGACGGCCATCATCGATCTGACGCTGAGCCGACTCGACGCATCATTCCTCACCGGCACCCGGTTCGAGGGCAATCTGACGGAGTTGGAACTGCAGTGGGGCCGCACCATCGGCCAGATGCCCAGCCCGTACACCGCCGGCAATCCGCTTGTCGCGCCGTATCATTGGGACCAGGGCCGTTGAGATGCCGCCCTTGCCGAGACGAATCCTCATCCAGCTGGCGATCTTTGTCGTCGTCGCGCTGGTCGGTGGCGCAGTGATGGTGTTCGGCTACATCCAGGTGCCGGCCATGTTCGGCATCGGACGGTATCGGGTCACCGTCGAGTTGCCGCAGGCCGCGGGCTTGTACCCCAGCGGCAACGTCACCTATCGCGGCACCGAAGTCGGCCGGGTCGACAGCGTGCGTCTCACCACCACCGGCGTCGCGGCGGTGCTCTCGCTGAAGTCCGGGATCGATATCCCGTCGGACCTCGATGCGCAGGTGCACAGTCAGTCGGCGGTGGGGGAGCAATACGTCGCCCTGCTGCCACGCAGGAATTCGCCGCCGCTGCGGGACGGCGACGTGATCCGGGCCGATCGCGTGTCGGTGCCGCCCGACCTGGACACGATGCTGGATGCGGCGAACCGGGGCATGCAGTCGGTCCCGCGTGCGGACCTCAAGACGCTGGTCGACGAGGCGTCCACCGCCGTCGGTGGGCTCGGTCCGGACATCTCCCGGCTCGTGGCCGGTGCCAGCTCACTGTCCATCGACGCGCGAAAGAACCTCGGTGCGCTGCTCACCCTCATCGACGACGCCAAGCCGGTGCTCGACACGCAGAGCGACACCCCCGACGCGGTGCAGGCGTGGGCCGCGCACCTCGCCGACCTCACGGGCGGGGTGCGGAAAAGCGACGCCGCCGTCAGGCAGGTGCTGGAGCAGGGCGCGCCGGCCATCGGGGAAATCCGTCAGCTCTTGGACCGGGTGGACCCGACGCTACCGGTCATACTCGCCAACCTGGTCGGCGTCGGGCAGGTGGCGCTCACCTATCACGCCGGCCTCGAGCAGCTATTGGTCCTGCTTCCCCAGGCGGTGGCAACGATTCAGGCGATCAATGTCCCGAACAGGAACACCAAGCAGGGCTACAAGGGCGCCTTCCTCAGCTTCAACCTGCGACTGAACCTGCCGCCGCCGTGTCTGACCGGCTTTCTGCCGGCACAGCAGCAGCGGGTTCCGTCCTGGGAGGACTACCCGGACCGACCCGCGGGCGACCTGTATTGCCGGGTGCCGCAGGACTCCGCGCAAAACGTCCGCGGCGTCCGCAACACCCCGTGCGTGGGCCGCCCGGGCAAACGCGCCCCGACGGTGCAGATGTGCGACAGCGACGAAAGCTACATTCCGCTCAACGACGGTTACAACTGGAAAGGCGACCCGAACGCGACGCTTTCGGGTCAGCCCGTCCCGCAGCCGCGCACCCCGGCGGCGCCGGCACCAGCCGTGCCGGCTCCCGTCCCGGTGCCGATCCCGGCGGCCGAGTACGACCCGGCCACCGGCACCTACGTCGGCCCCGACGGGCATGTCCACACGCAATCGGATTTGGCGACCGCCGGGGGAAAGGAGCGCACATGGCAGACGATGTTGCTACCGCCGAATTGACCGAACTCCCAATGGAACTCGAGGACCGCACGAAAGACGAAGAGCCGTCCCGCGACCGCCCTCCCGTCCGGTTGACGCTGACCGTCGGGCTGGCCATCGTCGCGGCGCTGATCGGGCTGATCGGCTGGGTCGGGCTGCGCGCCCACCGGGCGCATGAAGAGCAGGAGCAGCGCCAGCTTTTCCTGCAGGCCGGTCGCCAGAGCGCGGTCAACCTCACCACGGTTGACTTCCGCGAAGCCGACGCGGACGTGCGGCGCATCCTGGCGGGTGCGACCGGGCAGCTGCACGACAACTTCTCCACACGCTCGCAGCCGTTTATCGACGTGGTGTTGCGGACCCAGTCGAAGTCCGTCGGAACGGTGACGGAAGCGGGCATCGAATCCCAGTCCGGCGACCGCGCCGAAGTCCTGGTCGCCGTCACAGTCCGTACGTCGAATGCCGCCGCGGCCGAACAGCAGCCGCACGCCTGGCGGATGCGGCTCTCCGTGGTGAAGGTCGGCGGCGAGGCGAAGGTGTCGAACGTGGAGTTCGTGCCATGAGAAAGCGCTCAGACCGCGAAGTCGACGGGCCCACGGACGGCGTGCCCGAACGCGCGCACCGCATCAACTGGTCGCGGGTGCTGGCATACGGTGTGATACCGGGGCTGGCGCTGGCGCTTGCGTCGACGGCCGCCGTCCTGAAGTGGCAGGGTTCGTCGATCGCCGATGCCGACCGCGGCCGCATCGAGGCCACCCAGGCGGCGCGGGATGCCACCGCCGCCCTGCTGACCTACCGGCCCGACACGGTCGAGCGCGATCTGGCCGCCGCGCGTGACCGGCTGACCGGGCGGTTCAAGGACGCCTACACGTCGCTGACCCGGGACGTGGTGATCCCCGGTTCGAAGCAGCGGCACATCTCGGCGCTGGCCACCGTCCAGTCTGCGGCGTCGGTGTCAGCGGGGCCCGACCACGGTGTCGTCCTGCTGTTCGTCAACCAGACCACGGTCGTCGGCGCCGACGCGCCCGCGTACACGGCATCCAGCGTCCGGGTCACGCTGGACAAGGTCGGGGGTCGCTGGTTGATATCCGGTTTCGATCCGGTTTAGGGCGTCAATTCTTGTCGGCGGAACGGGTGCCCTGGACGAAGACGGCCAGCAAGCGGATGCCGGGGCGATCTGTTTGAATGGGTTCCGCTCTGTTAGGGGCCAGGTGTAGACGCGCGGTCGTGCGGACAGGAAACAAGGGAGCGGGATGATCGAATCCGTACTCGTCGTGGGCGGCGGCAGCGCCGGCCTGCTGACGGCGCTTGCGCTCAAACAACACGCCCCGCAGCTCCAGGTCCGCGTCGTGCGCAGCAAGAACATCGGCGTGATCGGCGTCGGCGAAAGCACCACACCGCAGCTCATCAGCCTGCTCTTCGATTATCTGAAGCTGCCGCAGAAGGAGTTCTATTCAATCGTGCGGCCGACCTGGAAGATGGGCATCCACTTCCTCTGGGGGCCACGCGAGTCGTTCGACTACGGGTTCCAGTTCCAGCTCGACGCGTTCTACACCGACCTCACGCGCTACAACGGCTTTTATTGCGGCGACGAGTTCGACAGCGTCAACATGAACTCCGCGCTGATGGCTCAGGGCAAGGCATTCGAGAGGCACCCGAGCGGCCAGGGGCCGATGATCACGGCCGACACGGCGCTGCACCTGTTCAATCCCGCGCTGGTCGAGGCGCTGGAGAAAGCGTCCGTCGAACGCGGCATCGAGCTGATCGATGCCCGCATCACCGGCGTGCCCGTCGATGAGCAGGGCGTGCAGTCCATCATCCTCGAGGACGGCCGCACGTTCTCGGCCGACCTGTACGTCGACGCGAGCGGCTTTCGCTCCGAGTTGCTCGGCCGCGCGCTGGGGACGCCGTTCGTCCCGTACGACCGCTCGCTGTTCTGTGACCGCGCCATCGTCGGCAGCTGGGACCGGACGGACGAGTTCATCTATCCCTACACCGTCGCCGAGACGATGGAGGCCGGCTGGTGCTGGCAGATCGACCACGAGAACTCGATCAATCGCGGCTACGTCTATTCGTCACAGTTCCTCAGCGACGACCAGGCGCGCGACGAGCTCCTGAAGAAGAACCCGAAGGCCACGGCGTGGGATCACGTCATCAAGTTCCGCTCGGGGCGCTACGAGAAGGGCTGGGTCAAGAACGTCTTCGCGATCGGCAACGCGTGCGGCTTCGTCGAGCCGCTCGAGGCGACGTCGCTCATGGTCTCGTCGTCGCAGATCAAGGCGATGGTCGAGATGCTCGTGGAGTCGCACCTCGAGCCGACCCCGAGCCTGCAGGAGCTCTACAACACGCTGTTCGTCGACTGGTGGGACGGCATCAAGGACTTCCTGTCGATCCACTACCGGTTCAACACGCGCCTCGACAACGAGTTCTGGACCGCGTGCCGCAACGAGGTGGACGTGACACCGGTGCAGCCGCTGCTGGACTTCTATCACGAGAACGGGCCGACGGGTTTCCTTCGGCATTTTGTGACCAGCACGATCGGGCAGGACAATCAGTTCGGGCTCGAAGGATATTTGGTGATGCTGGTGGGGCAGAAGGTGCCGTATCGCGATCCGCACCCGCCGAGCCAGGCCGAGATGGCGACCTTTCAGCGTCACTGTGCGCAGAACCGCGCCCGCGCGATGAGCGGGCTGACGGTCGCGGAGGCGCTGCAATACGTCCATCTGCCGGACTGGCGGTGGAATTCCGATTCGCAGTGAGGCGGCGTCGAGCTCGTCAGGGTTGCGACGCCGCTTCGGCCCAGGCATCCCACCGTTTCTGCAATCCCCGCTCACCGGCGGTGGGGATCAGGCCGGCGGGCGCGAACATCTTCGACGGCACCGGGTAGTCCTCGGTCAGCGGCCGCCCGCCACCGCGAATTGACTTGAGTGCAGCGATGATTCCCGCGACGACCACGGTCACCACTGCTGCTGCGTGTTTAGTACAGCGCGCGCACGGCGTCGATGGTGTCGGCCTCGGCCGGGCCCTTGTCGTCGCGGTAGCGCACCACGCGGGCGAAGCGCAGCGCTAGGCCGCCCGGGTAGCGCGAGGACTTCTGGACGCCGTCCAGCGCCACCTCGACCACCTGCTCCGGCCGCAGCCGCACCACGTAACCGTCGGTGCCGCCGACCGCGAGTTCGCAGAACCGCGCCGTCTGCCAATCCAACATGGCGTCGGTCATGCCCTTGAAAGTCTTTCCCACCATGACGAATTCGCCCGTCGCCGGATCGCGCGCCCCGAGGTGGATGTTGGAGAGCTTGCCGGTGCGGCGCCCGGATCCCCACTCGACCGCGAGCACCACCAGGTCCAGCGTGTGGACGGGCTTCACCTTCAGCCACCCCGCTCCGCGGCGGCCCGCCTGGTACGGCGCATCCGGCGCCTTGGCCAGGACGCCCTCGTGGCCGGCGGCCAGCGTCGCGTCGAGGAATGCGGCCGCCTCGGCGGCGTCCGAGGTGTGCAGCCGATCGACCCGTTGCGCGGCAGGCACCAAAGCGTCCAGGGCGGCCAGCCGCTCGGCGGTCGGCGCGTCGAGCAGGTCGGCGCCGTCGCGGTGCAGGATGTCGAAGAAGAACACCGAAAGTGGCTGGGCCGCACGGGCTGCCGCAACATCGACCGATCGGCCGAACCGTGACGCGGTGACCTGGAAGCGATGCGGTGAGTTGTCGGGCCGCAGCGCGATCGCCTCGCCGTCGGCGATGAGGTCGCGCACCGGCAGCGCCAGCGTCGCCTCCACCACTTCCGGCAGCCGCGCGGTGACGTCGTCGAGGCTTCGGGTGTAGACGGTGACCCGGTCGCCGGCCCGGTGGATCTGCACCCGTGCGCCGTCCAGTTTCGCCTCGAAAATCGTTGTGCCGCCGTGGCGTTCCAGCGCGTCGGCCACCCCGGTCGCCGTCTGCGCCAGCATCGGGCCGACCGGCCGGCCGACTCGCAGCGCGAACGCGTCCAGCGCCCGGGCCCCGCCGCCCAGGGCGGCGGCGGCCACGGACGGCAAGTCCCCGCCCAGCATTGCGGCGCGCTGCACCGCGGCGACGGGCAGCTCGGCGGCCTTGGCCACCGCGTCGGCCATGACTCCGGTCAGCGCCCCCTGGCGCAGCTCGCCGCCGAGCAACCGCAGCAGGAAGGTCTGCTCGGCATCGGTCGCGGCGGCGAACAGGTCGGCGACCAGCTCGGCGCGCCGCGCCTGCGCTCCCTTGCCCGACACCGCTCCGATCTCCGAGAAGCGGGCGTCCACGCCGGCGACGGTCAGCGTCGGCTGCGACGCCGCCGGCGGCCGCGACCGCAGCGATGCCCAGCCGACCCCGATCTGGCGCTGGGGCAGCTCACCCGAGAGCCAGGAGACCACGGTCGCGACACCGTCGGGGTCGCCTGCCGCGCGCCGCAACAGGTCGGCGATGTGGGCGACCTTGCTCAGCCGCGACGACGTACCGCCCACGTCAAACGAGGTAGTCGCCACGTCGAGAAGCAGCACGGAGCCAGCTTGGCACGGCTCGCCGACAATCCTGAAAGATGGACACGCTAGCGTGCCTACGTAACGTTACAGAATGCAAGAAATCTGACAACCCAAAGGGAGAGGTCCGGATGGAGATCAACGGGAAGAAGGTCGTCGTCATCGGCGGTGCGTCGGGGATGGGTCGCGCCTCCGCGGAGCTGCTGGCCGAGCGGGGCGCGGACGTCGCGGTGCTCGACCGCGAGGGTTCCGACGGCAAGACCGTCGCCGAAGGGATCGGCGGCGCGTTCTATCCGGTCGACGTCACGGATTTCAAGGGCACCGAGGAGACGTTGCAGACCGCGGTGGACAAGCTGGGCGGCCTGCACGTCACGGTCACCACCGCAGGCGGCGGCATCGCCAAGCGGACGCTGACCAAGTCCGGTCCGCATGACCTCGAGTCCTTCCAATCCGTGATCGACCTGAACCTGATCGCCACCTTCAACATCAGCCGGCTGGCCGCCGCGCACATGGCCAAGAACGAGCCCGAGGACGAAGAGCGCGGCGTCATCATCAACACCGCATCGATCGCGGCCTTCGAAGGCCAGATCGGGCAGGTGGCCTACACCGCCGCCAAAGCCGGGATCGCCGGCATGTGCCTGACCATGGCCCGCGACCTGGGCTCGATGGGCATCCGGGTGCTGGCCATCGCCCCCAGCCTTTTCCTGACCGGAATCACCTCGATGGTCCCCGACGAGATGGCGGCCAACCTGGTCAAAGACGCCGCCTTCCCGAAGCGGATGGGCCGGCCGATCGAGTACGCCAAGCTGGTGGCGGCCATCGTGGAGAACCCGATGCTCAACGGGCAGTGCCTGCGACTGGACGCCGGGCAGCGGTTCGCGCCCAAGTAACCACCCCCACGGGTCGCCCTCCTCGCATTAAGTACACTCTTTAGGCAGCCGCCCCGCTTCCCCTCGAAGCGGGGCCGGCACCCCAGCCGGTAGCGAGGAGGGCGCCTCATGGGTATCGCACTGACCGACGACCATCGCGAACTCGCCGAAGTCGCCCGGGGGTTTTTGACCTCGCAGAAGGCGCGCTGGGCGGCGCGGTCCCTGCTCGACGCCGCCGAGGAGTCCCGTCCGCCGTTCTGGCAGAACCTCGTCGAGCTGGGCTGGCTCGGCCTGCATATCGACGAGGAGCACGGCGGTTCGGGATTCGGGCTTCCCGAACTCGTGGTGGTCGTCGAGGAACTCGGCCGCGCGGTAGCACCCGGACCGTTCGTACCGACCGTCATCGCGTCGGCGGTGATCGCCAAAGACGGCTCGGCCGAACAGAAGTCGCGGCTGTTGCCCGGATTGATCGACGGGACCGTCACCGCGGGCATCGGTCTGGACGGCCAGGTGCGGGTCACCAACGGGATCGCCGATGGTGACGCCGGAATCGTGCTGGGTGCCGGACTGGCCGAACTGCTGGTGATCGCGGCGGGCGACGACGTGCTGCTGCTGGAGCGCGGTCGCGCCGGCGTGTCGGTAGAAGTGCCGAACAACTTCGACCCGACCCGGCGCTCCGGACGGGTTCGCCTGGAAAACGTGAATGTCAGCGCCGACGACGTCCTGTCGGGCGCGCGGGCGTCGGCGCTGGCGCGCGCGCGGACGTTGCTGGCCGCCGAGGCGGTGGGTGGCGCAGCGGACTGCGTCGACGCCGCCGTCGACTACGCCAAGGTGCGGCAGCAATTCGGGCGCACCATCGCCACTTTCCAGGCGGTGAAGCATCATTGCGCGAACATGCTGGTGGCCGCCGAGTCCGGGGTCGCCGCGGTGTGGGATGCCTCGCGCGCGGCCTCCGAGGACGAAGCCCAGTTCCAGCTGGCTGCGGCGGTGGCGGCGACCCTGGCCTTTCCCGCCTATGCGCGCAACGCCGAGTTGAACATCCAGGTGCACGGCGGCATCGGTTTCACCTGGGAGCACGACGCGCACCTGCACCTGCGCCGCGCGCTGGTGATACAGGCGCTGTTCGGCGGTGACGCCCCGGCCCGGGATGTCTTCGAGCGCACCGCCACCGGCGCCACGCGGGAGAACAGCCTGGACCTGCCGCCCGAGGCCGAAGAGCTGCGCACCAGGATCCACGCCGACGCTGCCGAGATCGCCGCCCTGGACAAAGAGGCGCAACGCGACAAACTGATCGAGACCGGTTACGTGATGCCGCACTGGCCCAAGCCGTGGGGGCGCGCCGCCGACGCGGTGGAGCAGTTGGTGATCGAGGAGGAGTTCCGCGCGGCCGGCATCAAACGGCCCGACTACTCGATCACCGGATGGGTGATCCTGACCCTGATCCAGCACGGAACCGATTGGCAGATCGAACGATTCGTGGAGAAGGCGCTCCGCCAGGAAGAGATCTGGTGCCAGCTGTTCTCCGAACCCGAGGCCGGCTCCGACGCGGCGTCGGTCAAGACCCGCGCCACCCGGGTGGACGGCGGCTGGAAGATCAACGGGCAGAAGGTCTGGACCAGCGGCGCCCAGTACTGTGCGCGTGGCCTGGCCACCGTGCGCACCGACCCCGAAGCCCCCAAGCACGCCGGGATCACGACCGTCATCATCGACATGAAGGGCCCGGGCGTCGAGGTGCGGCCATTGCGGCAGATCACCGGCGGCTCGGAATTCAACGAGGTGTTCTTCAACGACGTGTTCGTCCCCGACGAGGACGTCGTCGGGGCGCCCAACTCGGGATGGACGGTCGCGCGCGCCACGCTGGGCAACGAGCGGGTCAGCATCGGCGGCAGCGGGTCGTTCTACGAGGCCCTGGCGCCCACCCTTGTGCAACTCGCGCAGCAGCAGTCAGATCGCTTGGCGGGGGCGCCCATTCGGATCGGGTCCTTCCTCGCCGACGATCACGCGCTGCGGCTGCTCAACCTGCGCCGCGCCGCCCGCAGCGTCGAGGGCGCGGGGCCGGGCCCGGAAGGCAACATCACCAAGCTGAAGCTGGCCGAACACATGGTGGACGGCGCCGCCATCTGGGCGGCGCTGGCGGGCCCCGAGGTCGCACTGATGGACGGGCCCGGAGCGATCGTGGGCCGGCTGGCGATGGGAGCGCGCGGCATGGCGATCGCCGGCGGCACTTCGGAGGTCACCCGCAACCAGATCGCCGAGCGGATCCTCGGCATGCCGCGCGACCCGCTGATCAACTAGCGGGCGCGAACAGCGGCGCCCCGCCGCTGCCCTTCTCCGGCAGGATCCCGACGGCCATGCCGCATGTGACCGAATCCGGCTCGCACCCAACGATGTTGGCGGCCACCCGTAGGCCTTCTTGCTCGGCGAGTTCGACGATGGCGATCACGTACGGGACCGGGATCTCCGGGTTGTACGGGTGGTGGTTGACCGTGTAGGTGAACACGGTGCCGCGCCCGGAGACGGGCCGCGCGACCAGTGGGCCGCCGCAGGCGCGGCATTCGCCGGTCGCCGGATGTACCCAGCGCGCGCAATCGTCGCAGTATTCGATGAGCAGCGGCGCGTCCGGCACGACGAATACAGTACACTCAATTGGTTTCGACGCATGGTCTGACGGGCGGTGTGCATGACGCATTTCGAGAAGGACGCGATCCTGTCCGGTATCGGCATCTCGCGGATCGGCCGTCGCACCGGCATCGCGGGGCTGGACCTGACCATGGAAGCGGTGCGGTCCGCCATCGAGGACGCCGGATTGGTCCCTTCCGACGTCGACGGCATCGCGACGCTGGGCGACACCCCCGCCGCCGACGTGAACGCCCAACTGCGGATCGAGGCCGCCGACTGCGGGTCCGGGTTCGGCACCGGCGGCCTGCTCAGCCCGGTGATGTCGGCGTGCCGCGCGGTCGCCGAGCGCCGCGCCCGCCACGTGGTGGTGTACCGGACCATCCAGATGCTCGGGGGCACGGTCCCGGTGAAGCCGCAGGAGAACGCGCCCGCGCCGCCGCTGGCGCGGATGTTCGAGACGCCGGAGGGCGCCGAACGCCCCGCCGTCGGCGCGATGGACGACGTCAACGACTTGGTGGCGGCCAACGCGTACTCCGCGGCCAACTGGCTGGCGCTCAACTGCCGGCGCCACATGGAGCTCTACGGGACCACCAAAGAACAGCTGGGCTGGGTGGCGCTCAACGGCAGGCGCAACGCCGCGTTGAATCCGCGCGCCGTCTACCGCGACCCGATGACGATGGCCGACTACCTGGGCGCTCGGCCGGTGTCCACGCCGTTCGGGCTGCTGGACTGCGATGTTCCGATCGACGGCTCCATCGCCGTGGTGGTCTCGCATGCCGAGTACGCGCGTGACTGCCCGCACCGCCCGGTGGCGGTGGAGGCGGTCGGCGGGGCCGACGGCGCCGGGGGCTGGTTCCACCGTGCCGACTATCCGAAGATGGCGATGTCGGACGCGGCGGCGCAGATGTGGTCGCGCACGGACCTCAAGCCGTCCGATCTCAAGGTCGCCGAGCTGTACGACGGGTTCACCTACCTCACCCTCGCGTGGCTGGAAGCGCTGGGCGTCTGCGGCGACGGCGAGGCCGGGCCGTACGTCGACGGCGGCGCGCGGATCGCCCGCGACGGTGCGCTTCCGCTGAACACGTATGGCGGCCAGCTGTCGGCCGGGCGGATGCACGGCTACTGGGCGCTGCACGAGGGATGCCTGCAGTTGCGCGGCGAGGCGGGGGAGCGGCAGGTGGCGCAGCGCCCGGACGTCGGCGTGGTGTCCGTGGGGGGCGGGCCCGTCGCCGGCTGCATGCTGCTCACATGCTGAAAGCGCTTGCCGGAGAGCATTGTCGGGCCTGACATGAGTACCGACCGCGAGAGCAAGCTGGCCGCCAGGATCGCGCGGGACCTCGAGGTGGAGATCGTCCGCCGCGGCTGGGCCACCGGTGAATCGCTGGGATCCGAACACGCCCTGCAGGAGCGCTTCGGGGTGAGCCGCTCGGTGCTGCGCGAAGCCGTCCGCCTCGTCGAACACCATCAGGTCGCCCGGATGCGCCGCGGGCCGGGCGGCGGGCTGATCATCTGCGAGCCCGACGCCGGCCCCGCCACCCGGGCCGTCGTCATCTATCTCGAACACCTCGGCACCACCCTGGGCGACCTACTCAATGCCCGCCTGGTGCTCGAACCGTTGGCGGCATCGCTGGCCGCGGAACGTATCGACGAAGCGGGTATCGCGCGGCTGCGGGCGGTGTTGGCCGGTGAACAAGAGTGGAGACCTGGGCTGCCGACGCCGCGGGACGAGTTCCACATCGCCCTGGCGGAACAATCCAAAAACCCTGTCCTGCAACTGTTTATCGACGTCCTGATGCGGCTCACCACCCGATACGCGCTGCAGTCGCGGACCGACACGGCCAGCGAGGCCATCGAGGCGCTCGACCGGATGCACATCGACCACTCCGAGATCGTCGCGGCCGTCACTTCCGGTGACTCGGCGCAAGCCAAGATGCTCAGCGAACGACACATCGAGGCCGTCACGGCCTGGCTGCAGCGCCATCATCCGGGCACGGTGAGCCGACGGCGCAAGCCGCGGCGGCTCACCGCCGAGGTGCCCCCCGGCAAGCTCGCCGAGATGCTGGCCGCCACGATCGGCGACGACATCGCGGCCGGCGGCTGGCAGGTCGGTTCGGTCTTCGGCACCGAAACCGCCCTGCTGGAGCGCTACCGGGTGAGCCGCGCCGTGTTCCGCGAAGCGGTGCGGCTGCTCGAATATCACTCGATCGCCCACATGCGTCGCGGCCCCGGCGGCGGGCTCGTCATCGCCAAACCCCAGGCGCAGGCCAGCATCGACACCATCGCCTTGTATCTGCAGTACCGCGACCCCAGCCGCGAGGACCTCCGTTGCGTCCGGGACGCGATCGAGATCGACAACGTCGCCAAGGTGGTCAAGCGGCGGGGCGAATCCGAGGTGGCCGCCTTCCTGGCCGCGCATCGGTCAGACGTCGACGAAACGTCCGGTGATGTGGGCGACGCAACCGCGGAGGAGTTCCGGTTCCACGTCGGACTGGCGCAGCTGGCCGGCAACGCCCTGCTCGACTTGTTCCTGCGGATCATCGTCGAGTTGTTCCGGCGGCACTGGACAAGCACCGGGCAGGCCCCGCCGACCTGGGCGGACGTCCTGGCCGTCCACCACGCTCACCTGCGGATCGCGGATGCCATCGAGGCAGGCGACGACAGCCTGGCCCGCTATCGCGTCCGCCGTCACCTGGACGCCGCCGCCTCCTGGTGGCTGTGACAAGTACTGAGTTCGCAGATGTGATCTGCAGCGCGGTATAGCCAAGCCCCGCCGCGGGTACTGGGGAGGGAGAAGGCAGACGGCCGGTCCAGCAGGGGGTTGGCGTTAGTGATCGAAGGTGAGCGTGCTGGAGTGACCGCGGGCACAGAAATCGGGAAGCTCGGCTTCGTCCATTCCGCGCTCATCTACCAATCCCAGCACGAGTATCTGGATGTCGTGACCCGCTTCGTGCGGGACGGGTTGGACCTCGACGAGGCCGTGCTCGTCGCGGTCCCGGCCGACATGTTGGCGCTGCTGCACGACGCGCTGGGCGCGGACGGCACGGCGCCGGACGATCTGCGCATGGTGGACATCACCGAGGTCGCCCGCAACCCGAGCCGGCTCATGGCGATGGAGGGGGCCTTCGTCGACGACCATCCCGACCGGCGCGTGCGGATCGTCAGCCAACTCGCCTGGCCCGGACGGACCGACGAGGAACTGATCGCGTGCGTGGAGCACGAGGCGCTGGTCAACGGGGCCATGGACGGCTACCAGGTGACCGGCCTGTGCCTCTACGACGGGAGCCGGCTCGACGACGACGTGCTGGCGGACGCCCACGCGACCCACCCCTGGCTGTGGGGCGGCGGCGGCCTGCGACGCAGCGCGGACTACGCGCCCGATGCCGCCTTGCAGCGCTGCAACCGGCCGCTGCCCGGTAATCCGGGGGCGGTGACCTACGTGGTCCGCAAGTCGGCGGACCTTCGCCCGGCGCGCTCGTTCGCCGTCGACTACGCGGGCTGGGTCGGGTTATCCGAGGACGCGATCGAGGACCTCCAGTTGGTGGCCACGGAGTTGGCCAGCAACAGCCTGATGTACACCGACGGCGCCTGCCAGCTGGCCTTCTGGCGCGACGACGGGTACCTGGTGTGCGAGGCGCGCGACACCGGTTGCTTCGAGGATCCGCTGGTGGGTCGCCTGGACCCGGGGCCGTGCGGCCCCGCCAGCCGCGGGTTGTATCTGGTCAACGCCATCTCGGACCTGGTACGCACGCACACCACGGCCAGCGGAACGACGATCCAGGCTTACCTGCGGTTCGAGCCGTCGGCCGGGCCGACGGGCTGAACGCCGAGCAACCCCCGGGAAACCCGTCCCCCACGCACCGGTCCCGGAGGTTGCTCGGTCGAAATCAGTTAGACGCAGACACCGAGCGCGCTGATCACACAGCCGCCGCTAGCCCCGCCGACGAGTCCGCCGCTGCCGGCCGTCGAGGAGGCACATCCTGTCGGTACCACTAACACCGTGACGAGGCCCGCGGCCGCTACAGCGGCTTTGAGGGTTTTCATGGTGCGCTTCGCCTTCATGATGAGCCTTCTTTCATCATCCTTCGAGGGGTAATTGCACAGCCGTTGAACGACACATGCCCCCGCCCCATACCCGCTGGCTCGCGCGGGTAAACCAAAATCTTCGATTAATTTCGAGACGGGTTGGCGCGATATGCCGCTCGCCCGAAACTTGCACGTCAGGCGGGTACGCGACTAAGGTCGTCGCTCGTGCGTCTTCTCGAGCGTGTCGTAGTAGCTAGCACCCGCAGCGGGGTCTGATCCAGACCGACCCCCCGCTGTGGGTCGGAAGCTACTGCCGTCGGTCAATCCTTCGACCGAAGAAGACCGGCACCATGACCGTTCCCGAAACTTTTCCCGAGCGTCTCGATTCCGACACCGACCCGGCCAGCCCGTGCCTCGCCACGGAGTGGTTCGCCCGACAGTTCGGCGCGCCGCTACCGAGCGGCCTGCGAGAGCCCGCGGGCGCGATGTCCTGGCAGCGTTTCGTCGCGACCTACGGCCAGATGACCGGACCGATCCGCCTGCGCAACTGGGAGTGCACCGACGACCAGCGGCGGCCGGGCCCGCAGCCGCGCAACTTTCGGGCCATGATCGCCGTCGGCGAGCGCATCAGCGTGTCGACGGCGGCGGCCGGCGGCCCGATCGCGGCGCTCAGCGCGATGCTGCACGAACGCGGCATCCCGGTGGAGATTCTCAAGTTCCATCAGCTGCGCTCCTGCGAGCGCACGGCCACGTTCGTCCAAGGCGGCAACGGCGCCCGTGTGGAATGGGCGATGGGCTGGTCCGAGGAACCGGCCCAGTCGGCGTTGCGCGCGGTGATCGCGTGTGCCAACCGCCTGATCGCGTAGTTCGGGTTGGCCGAGCAGACGCAGAATCGCACGCCGAGCAGCCGCACTACGTGATTTTGCGTCTGCTCGCGGCGAGTCAGAGCGGGCGCAGCACGATCGGCATGCCGTCCATCGGTATCGGCATGCCGCCGTAGTCCCAGTGCGGCTGGTAGCCCGGCCGGGCCAGCTCCAGCCGGTAGCGGCGCAGCAGCCGATGCACGACGGTCTTGACCTCGAGCTGTCCGAACACCATGCCGATGCACTTGTGCGCGCCGCCGCCGAACGGCGCGAACGCGTACCGATGCTTCTTGTGCTCGGAGCGGGGCTCGGCGAAGCGTTCGGGGTCGAATTTGTCTGGATCCGTCCACAATTCGGGCAGGCGGTGGTTCATGCCCGGCCAGATCGTGATGTTGGTGCCGGCGGGGATGTAGTGGCCGAGCAGCTCGGTGTCGCGAACGGCCTGCCGCATGTTGAACGGCAGCGGCGTCACCATGCGCAGCGACTCGTTCATGATCAGTTCGAGCGTTTCGAGCTTCTCGAGCGCCTCGATGTCCAGCGGCCCGTCGCCGAGCCGGGCCGACTCCTCGCGCGCCCGCTCCTGCCACTCCGGGTTGGCGGCCATGTTGTAGACCATCGTGGTGGTCGTCGACGTCGAGGTGTCGTGGGCGGCCATCATCAAGAAGATCATGTGGTTGACGATGTCCTCATCGGTGAAGCTGTTGCCGTCCTCGTCCTCGGTGTGGCACAGCACCGTGAGCATGTCGTTGCCGGTGGCCTGGCGGCGCTCCTTGACCCGCTCGGCGAAGTACTCCTCGAGCAGTGTGCGGGCCCGCAGCCCCCGCCACCACTTGAACGGCGGCAGCGGCTGCCGGATGATCGCGCCGCCCGCGCGCGTCGTGATCGTGAACGCCTGATTGACCTTCGTGACCAGATCGTGGTCGGTGCCGGGCTCGTGCCCCATGAACACCAGGGAGGCGACGTCCAGGGTGAGTTCCTTCATCGCCGGGTGGAACAGGAAACGCGCGTCGTTGGTCGGCCAGTTGGCGACGATGTCGCTGGCCACGCGGTCGATGTGCTCGACGTAGCCGGTCAACCGGCTGCGCGTGAAGGCCTCCTGCATGATCCGCCGGTGGTACATGTGCTCGTCGAAGTCCAGCATCATCAGGCCGCGGTTGAAGAACGGCCCGATCACCGGGTGCCAGCCCCGCTGCGAGAAGTCCTTGTTCTTGTTCGAGAACACGGCCTGGGTGGCGTCCGGTCCCAGCGCCGTGACCGCCGGCATGATCGGCGAGTCGAGGAAGTGCAGGGGGCCCCGGGTGCGATAGAGGTGCAGCGCGTAGTCCGGCCCGCCCCGGAACATCTCGATGATGTGCCCGAGGATCGGGAGGCCGGCATCGCCTGTCACCGGTTTGAGGCCGCTGCCGGCGGGCGGTTCGGCCAGGACTTTGGTGTCCCAGTCGTGGGCGAGCAGCCGCTTTTCGACCGCACCCATCCCGGGGATGGTGTTCAGCGTCGGGGTGAACCGGCGCCGCGCCTGGTCCAGCAGGTATTGCGGGGTGCTGATCGTGGCGGTCATAGACGCTCCTTTGCGTTCCCTCCGAGGTGACAGCCGTCACTGTTCTATAACCTTCGGAAAAAACTTGACGGCTGTCAAGTTTGCTTTTCGCGCGGCGTGGTGCAAGGTCAGGGAGTGAGCAGCCACCCCGCCACCCCGGAGCCCGTCGGGCAACGGCGCGGCGACAAGCAACGCCAGGCGATCCTGCAGGCGGTGCGGGAACTGTTGCAGGAGCAGCCATTCGCCGAGCTGTCCGTCAGCACCATCAGCCTTCGGGCCGGCGTCGCCCGCTCCGGCTTCTACTTCTACTTCGACTCGAAATACGCGGTGCTGGCCCAGTTGATGGCCGAGGCCGCCGCCGAACTCGAAGAGCTCACGCAGGACTTCGCCCCGCGCCAGCCCGGCGAGTCGCCGGAGCAGTTCGCCCAACGCATGGTCGGCAGCGCGGCCGCGGTGTACGCGCACAACGACCCGGTGATGACCGCGTGCAACGAGGCGCGCACCACCGACGTCGAGATCCGTAATCTCCTCGACCAGCAGTTCGAGGTGGTGCTGGGGCAGATCGTCTCCATCGTCGAGGCGGAGATGAAGGCCGGGACCGCCAGCCCGATCAGCGACGACCTGCCGACGCTGATCCGCACCCTCGCCGGTACCACCGCGCTGATGCTGACCGGCGACCCGATCCTGGCCGGCCGTGACAGCGACCGCGACCGCCGCGTGCGCGTGCTGGAGCGGTTGTGGCTGCACGCGCTTTGGGGCGGGCGTCCCTAGGCCGAGGCGTTACCGCCGGTATCGTCACGGCAATGGGGCAGCAGGGATACTTCGCGGGCAAACGGTGTCTGGTCACCGGGGCCGCCAGCGGCATCGGCCGCGCCACCGCGCTGCGGCTGGCCGCCCACGGCGCCGAGCTCTATCTCACCGACCGTGACCGGGACGGCCTCGAGCGGACCGTGGCCGACGCCCGCGCGTTGGGCGGGCGGGTGCCCGAGCATCGGGCCCTCGACATCGCCAGCTATGACGAGGTGGCCGCGTTCGCCGCCGACATCCATCGCGACCATCCGAGCATGGACGTCGTGCTCAACATCGCCGGTGTGTCGGCGTGGGGCACCGTCGACCGGCTGAGCCACGAGCAGTGGAGCAAGATGATCGCGATCAACCTGATGGGTCCGATCCACGTCATCGAAACATTCGTCCCGCCGATGGTGGCGGCCCGCAACGGCGGGCACCTGGTCAACGTGTCGTCGGCCGCGGGGCTGGTCGCCCTCCCGTGGCATGCGGCCTACAGCGCCAGCAAGTACGGGCTGCGGGGGCTGTCGGAGGTGCTGCGCTTCGACCTGGCGCGGCACCGCATCGGGGTCTCGGTCGTGGTGCCGGGCGCGGTGAACACCCCGCTGGTCCAGACCGTCGAGATCGCCGGCGTGGACCGCGAAGACCCCAAGGTGGCCCGCTGGGTGAACCGCTTCAGCGGCCACGCCGTCTCGCCGGAGAGGGCGGCCGAGAAGATCCTGGCCGGAGTGGCCAAGAACCGCTACCTGATCTACACCTCGGCGGACATCCGGGCGCTGTACGCCTTCAAGCGGCTGGCTTGGTGGCCCTACAGCGTGGCGATGCGTCAGGTGAACGTGGTGTTCACCCGGGCGCTGCGGCCGGCCCCGGCGCCGCTAGTGCGGCATGGCCAGTTCGAGGCGCACCCCCAGCAGCCGGACCGGGCGGTCGAGCTCGAATAGGTCCAGGACGCGCAGCGCCGCGGCGACGATGGTGTCGCGATCGGTGGTCGGGGCGTCCAGCTTGCGGATCTTGGAGCGGGTGTAGAAGGTCGCGGTCCGCACGGTGACGGCCACGCGGGTCACGATCCGGCCCGACGCGAGCACGTCGGCCAACGCCTGTTCGGCCAATTGCGTGACGGACGAATCCATTTCGGCGCGTTCGGTGAGGTCGCGCGGGAAGGTGACCACGTGGCTGCGCGAGCGCGGGATCCACGGCTCGGCGCTGACGCCGGTGTCACCACCGCCCTTGGCCAACAGCAGCAGCCACAGCCCGGTGCGCGGGCCGAACGCGGACATCAGCAGCTCGGCCTCACTGTCCGCGAGCTCACGCACCGTCGTGATCCCCAGCGCGGCAAGCTTTTTCGCGGTCTTGGTGCCTACGCCCCACAACGCGTCGACCGGGCGGTCGGCCATCAGGGTCATCCAGTTCGCGTCGGTGAGCGCGAAGACGCCCGCCGGTTTGGCGAAGCCGGTCGCGACCTTGGCGCGCTGCTTGTTGTCGCTGATGCCGACCGAGCAGGACAGCCCGGTTTCCGCCGAGATGACCGCCCGGATCTCGTCGGCCACTTCCGTCGGGTCGGTCCCCGCCAGCCCGACGTACGCCTCGTCCCATCCCCACACCTCGACCGGGTGCCCCAGGTCGCGCAGCAACCCCATCACCTGCTGGGAGGCCGCGTCATAGGCTTCGGCGTCCGACGGCAGGAACGTCGCCTCGGGGCAGCGGCGGGCGGCGGCCCGCAACGGCATGCCGGCGTGCACGCCGAATTTCCGGGCTTCATAGGACGCGCAGGTGACAACCTTGCGCGGTTCGGACGGATCGCCGTTGCCGCCGACGATCACCGGCAGCCCGGCCAGCTCGGGGTGGCGACGCAATTCCACGGACGCCAGGAACTGATCGAGGTCGACGTGCAGGACCCAGCTCTGCGTCGGCGCGATCACGCCGGGTCACCGCCCACAAAGCTTGCGCGCCAAGCTTTCCCACGCGTCGCCGAGGGTCTGCAGGGTGTGGCCGCCCTCGGCGAGCTGGTGCTCGATGTAGTCCACGTCCAGCAGCGCCAGCAACGCGTCGGTTTGCACATCGAGGTCGCCGGTGGACTCGGCGGCCTTCAGCAGGACGCGCACGTGCGTGCGTTGCACCATCGCCGGCGCGTTGTGACGGCTTTGCGGGTCGCGGTTGACGGCCGACAGCAGCTCGCGGTGGGTGTGCGCGAAGCGGATCCGCTCGCGGCCGAACGCCACCAGCCGATCCGTCGGCGGCGCGCCGGGGCCCAAGGGCGGTGGCCCGAACAGAAACGCCCGCTGACTTGCTTGCTCGTCTTCGTCGAGCAACACCATCATCAGGCCGGCGCGGCTGCCGAAACGGCGGAACAGCGTGCCCTTGCCGACCCCGGCGGCCGCGGCGATGTCGTCCATGGTGACCGCATCGGCGCCGCGCTCGGCGACCAGGTTTCGGGCAGCCTGGAGTAACAGGGCACGGTTGCGCGCCGCGTCGCCCCGCTCCTGGTGGACCACCTGCGGAGCGCACACGGGCAGCTCGCCCAACCGTTCGCTCATGACTGCACTTTAACGCCGCCGGAATAAACCGGACTGCAGTCCGGTTTGGGCATGCGAGGATGTAGACCAACGACCGAAGGGACTCCGACAGTGACAACCAAGATCTTGGCGTTCGTGGGAAGCCTGCGTGCGGCGTCAGTGAACCGGCAGATCGCCGAACTGGCGGCGGCGGTGGCCCCCGACGGCGTGACCGTCACGATCTTCGAGGAGCTCGCAGAGCTGCCGTTCTACAACGAAGAGATCGACGACGCGATGACCACCGGCGCCCCGCCGCTGCCCCCGGTGGTCGCCCTGCGCGCCGCGGCGGCCGACGCCGACGCCGCGCTGGTGGTCACCCCGGAATACAACGGCAGCATTCCGGCCGTCATCAAGAACGCGATCGACTGGCTGTCCCGCCCGTTCGGCGACGGCGCGCTGAAGGGCAAGCCGCTGGCGGTGATCGGGGGCTCCTTCGGTCAGTACGGCGGGGTCTGGGCGCACGACGAAACCCGCAAGTCGTTCGGCATCGCCGGCGCGCGCGTGGTGGATTCGATCAAACTCTCCGTGCCGTTCAAGACGCTGGAGGGCAAAGCGCCCGCGGAGCACGCCGAGCTCTCGGGGAATGTGCGCGACGCGGTCGGGAAGCTGGTCGCCGAAGTCGGCTGATTGGGGGAAGTCCACAAGCTGGTCACCGGGTGACCAGCGAGGTTGTGGCAACCGGATAGCCAAAGCCGCCAGCCCTCGGCTGGCGGCTTTGCTGGCGGTCGGCCGGGGAGGCCGAACGCGGCGGTTTGGGCGCGGGCCACGGGGAGATGTCGGTGGCCGGTGATACAACGATTCGCATGGGCGGCTTCGTCGAAGAATGTGACCTGCGACACGCCGGGCGCGTGTCGCCCGAACGGCGTACGACCAGCGAATTTCAAAAATGTCATTCCGAACATCTTGTATCTGGTCATCTTGTCTGCCACTAGGTGTAGTGTTTCGAGCACCGGCAGATCCCAGGTTCACCAGCCCGACCGGGGCCTGGTTCACCACCCGAAATCGGCTCAATGGGTCATTCGACCCCGACGGCCGCACGACGGGAATGTGGGGGCTTGGCGGGCCGCTGAAACACAGCGAAGACGTAGTACCGAGTAGTTGCCAGTCCGTGACAAGTCCCACCTTCCGCAAAGGAGCGGCTTCTATGAGCATCACCGTGTACACCAAGCCGGCATGCGTGCAGTGCAGCGCCACGTTCAAGGCCCTGGACAAGCAGGGCATCGGCTACGAGAAGGTCGACATCACGCTGGACAACGAGGCGCGCGACTACGTGATGGCGCTGGGGCACCTGCAGGCGCCCGTGGTGGTGGCGGGGAACGAGCACTGGTCGGGGTTCCGGCCGGACCGCATCAAGGCGCTCGCGGAAGCGGCCCTCAGCGCCTGAGTGGCCAGCGGCGGACGATAGGTAAGAAGGAGGTTGCGGTGCTATGGACATCACGCGGCGCAGCCTGGTCTATTTCTCCTCCGTGTCGGAGAACACCCACCGCTTCGTGCAGAAGCTGGGTGTTCCCGCCACGCGGATACCGCTGCATGGCCGCATCGAGGTCGACGAGCCGTATGTCCTGATCGTGCCCACGTACGGCGGCGGCCGGGCCACCCCTGACCTCAACGCCGGCGGATACGTTCCCAAGCAGGTCATCGCATTCCTGAACGACGAGCACAACCGGTCGTTGATCCGCGGCGTCATCGCGGCGGGCAACAACAACTTCGGCGCCGAATTCGCCTATGCGGGCAACGTGATCTCGCGCAAATGCGGCGTCCCCTACCTTTACCGCTTCGAACTGATGGGCACCCCGGACGACGTGGAAGCCGTCCGCGCGGGCTTGGAAGATTTCTGGAAGGAACAGACGTGCCACCAACCGTCACTGCAGAGCCTGTAACGTCCGGCGCGCACGCGTTGCCCGGTGAAACGGACTACCACGCGCTGAACGCGATGCTGAACCTGTACGACGCCGACGGCAGGATTCAGTTCGACAAGGACGTGCTGGCGGCGCGCCAGTACTTCCTGCAGCATGTCAACCAGAACACGGTCTTCTTCCACAATCAGGACGAGAAGCTCGACTACCTGATCCGCGAAAACTACTACGAGCGCGAGGTTCTCGACCAGTACTCGCGCAACTTCGTCAAGGAGCTGCTGGACCGCGCCTATGCCAAGAAGTTCCGGTTCCCGACGTTCCTGGGCGCGTTCAAGTACTACACCTCCTACACGCTGAAGACGTTCGACGGTAAGCGCTACCTGGAGCGCTTCGAGGACCGCGTGGTCATGGTGGCGCTGACGCTGGCGGCCGGTGACACCGGGCTGGCCGAGAAGCTGGTCGACGAGATCATCGACGGCCGCTTCCAACCGGCCACCCCGACGTTTCTGAACTCGGGCAAGAAGCAACGCGGCGAACCGGTGAGCTGCTTTCTGCTGCGCATCGAGGACAACATGGAATCGATCGGCCGATCGATCAACTCCGCCCTGCAGCTGTCCAAGCGCGGCGGGGGCGTTGCGTTGCTGCTGACCAACATTCGCGAGCACGGCGCGCCGATCAAGAACATCGAGAACCAGTCCTCGGGCGTCATCCCCATCATGAAACTGCTCGAGGACTCGTTCTCCTACGCCAACCAGCTGGGCGCGCGCCAGGGGGCCGGCGCGGTGTACCTGCACGCGCATCACCCCGACATCTACCGCTTCCTGGACACCAAACGCGAGAACGCCGACGAGAAGATCCGGATCAAGACGCTGAGCCTGGGCGTGGTGATCCCCGACATCACCTTCGAGCTGGCCAAGAAGAACGAGGACATGTACCTGTTCTCGCCGTACGACGTCGAACGCGTCTACGGCCTGCCGTTCGCCGACATCTCGGTGACCGAGAAGTACTACGAGATGGTCGACGACGCGCGCATCCGCAAGACGAAGATCAAGGCGCGGGAGTTCTTCCAGACGCTGGCCGAGCTGCAGTTCGAGTCCGGCTACCCCTACATCATGTTCGAGGACACGGTGAACCGGGCCAACCCGGTCGAGGGCAAGATCACGCACTCGAACCTGTGCTCGGAGATCCTGCAGGTGTCCACGCCGTCGCTGTTCAACGACGACCTCTCGTATGCCAAAGTCGGCAAAGACATTTCGTGCAACCTCGGTTCGCTGAACATCGCCAAGGCGATGGACTCACCGGACTTCGCGCAGACCATCGAGGTGGCCATCCGCGCCCTGACCGCGGTCAGCGACCAGACCCACATCACGTCGGTGCCCTCGATCGAGCAGGGCAACAACGAATCCCACGCGATCGGCCTGGGGCAGATGAACCTGCACGGCTACCTCGCGCGCGAGCGCATCTTCTACGGGTCCGAAGAGGGCATCGACTTCACCAACATCTACTTCTACACGGTGCTCTACCACGCGCTGCGGGCGTCGAACCGCATCGCCATCGAACGGGGCAGGGCGTTCGGCGGTTTCGAGCGGTCGAAGTACGCCTCGGGCGAGTTCTTCGACAAGTACACCGACCAGGTGTGGGAGCCGCAGACCGACAAGGTGCGTCAGCTCTTCGCCGACGCGGACATCCGGATCCCGACCCAGGACGACTGGAAGCGGTTGAAGGAGTCGGTGCAGGCGCACGGCATCTACAACCAGAACCTGCAGGCCGTCCCGCCGACGGGGTCGATCTCCTACATCAACCATTCGACGAGCTCGATCCACCCGATCGCCAGCAAGGTCGAGATCCGCAAGGAAGGCAAGATCGGCCGCGTCTACTACCCGGCGCCCTACATGACCAACGACAACCTGGAGTACTTCCAGGACGCGTATGAGATCGGCTACGAGAAGGTCATCGACACCTACGCCGCGGCCACCCAGCACGTGGATCAGGGACTGAGCCTGACGCTGTTCTTCAAGGACACCGCCACCACGCGCGATGTGAACAAGGCGCAGATCTACGCCTGGCGCAAGGGCATCAAGACGCTCTACTACATCCGGCTGCGGCAGATGGCGCTGGAGGGCACCGAGGTCGAGGGCTGCGTGTCCTGCATGCTGTAGGACGGACCCTCACAGATTCGTTTGTCCCCAGCTCGCCAGGCGCCGTTCGCGTTCGGCGGCGTCGACCTCTTCGACCCGCGTCATAATCGACCAGCGTTGCCCGAACGGGTCGACGATGGAACCGAACCGGTCACCGGTGACGAAGGTCTGGGCTGCCTCGCGAATCGTCGCCCCTGCCTGCTCGGCGCGCGCCAGTACGTCGTCGACGTCAGCGCAATACAGCGCGACCGAATGGGTCACGGACCCGTTGTGCGCGGCGGGAGCCACGAGCCGGTAATCGGGGTTGGGATCGGACAATTGCAGCCTCCCGTGGCCGAAATCCAATTCCGCGTGCGCGATCGTGCCGTCCGGTCCGGTCATCTTCTCGACCAGGACGGCGCCGAACACGTCGAGGTAGAAATCGATGGCTGCCGCGGCGCCGTCGACGACCAGGAACGGGGTCAAACTTGTGTAGCCGGCGGGAATGGGTGTGGGGGTCATGGCGTCCACCTTCGCTACATTCGTCACGTGTTGGCTTGGAAAAACGCGCCACCAATCCACGGTGCCGAGTTGGGCGTGGTCGGGCGGGCGGGCAGCGCGGCGGTGTTCGACCTCGTCCGCAGGGCGCCGTCGGAACTCGCGGGCAAATTCGTCGAACACTACTGGTCGGTCTGCTGGGACCTGACCGGGCGACCGCCGCATGACAGCCTGGTGATCACCTTCCCGTCGATGCACCTCACGCACGAGTGGGGGACCGACTCGCCGCGTCACGGCCATGCCTTACCTGCCACTTTGGTGCACGGCGTGGTGCAACGGGTCTTCAGCATCACATTGTCCGGACGGGGCGCGGTAGTCGGTGCGCGTTTCAAGCCGGGCGGGTTCACCGCCCGATTCGGGCGCGACGCCGCCGCGGTGGCGGGCCGCGTTATGCGGGCGGACGGCGAGCTGTTCGGCGGCTCCGTGTCTTTCGACGACGATATCGACGCCGCCACGGCGCAATTCGATGCCGCGATCGGTGCTGCGACCCGGCCCGATCCAACCTATGCGGCCCTCGCAACGCTGCTTCAACGGATGCGCGACGAGCAGGCTTTGCACAGCGTGGACCAGGTTATGGCGTACTCGCCGTGGAGCGCGCGAACCACGCAGCGGGTATTTCGGCGCTACGTCGGCGTCTCCGTCAAATGGGTGCTGTGTCGATACCGTTTGCAGCACGCCGCGTTGGCGCTCGAGACTGACCGGTGCGTCGACCTCGCCGACCTGGCAGTGCGACTCGGCTGGTACGACCAGGCGCACTTCACGAACGACTTCCGGTCGATGTTGGGCTGCAGCCCCGGCGAGTACGCCCAACGGTACAGACGATGATGTGGCGGTTCAGTGGATGTCATCCTCGATCGTCGCGCAGTCTGCCCAGGTCAGCGGCTCGAATGGTCGTCAGAGGGGTATGGTGCTTGACGTGGTGAGAATTCCGCGACCACCCCACCCCAGCGTCAAGCCGCCGGGGGCGAAGGTCGACGCGCGCAGCGAGCGGTGGCGCGAACACCGCAAGAAGGTGCGCGGCGAAATCGTGGACGCGGCCTTCCGCGCCATCGACCGCCTGGGCCCCGAGCTGAGCGTGCGGGAGATCGCCGAGGAGGCCGGCACCGCCAAGCCGAAGATCTACCGGCACTTCCACGACAAGGCCGACCTGTTCCAGGCCATCGGGGAACGGCTGCGCGACATGCTGTGGGCCGCCATCTTCCCGTCGATCGACCTGAAAACCGACTCGTCGCGCGAGGTGATCCGTCGCGCCGTCGAGGAGTACGTGAACCTGGTCGACCAGCACCCGAACGTGCTGCGGGTCTTCATCCAGGGGCGCTCCGCGGCGAGCCCGCAGATCCTCAACGAGGGCCGCGGGATCACCCTGGCGGTGGCCGACATGTTCGACAACGAGCTGCGCGAGATGGAATTGGACCACGCGGCTTTCGAACTGGCCGGGAATGCGGCCTTCGGGTCGGCGGCATCGGCCACCGAGTGGTGGCTGGGGCCCGACGCCGACAGCCCACGCCGCATGCCGCGCGAGCGGTTCGTCGCCCATCTGACGACGATCATGGTCGGGGTCATCGTCGGCACCGCCGAGGTGCTCGGCATCACCATGGACCCCGACCAGCCCATCCACAGCGTGATGCCCAGCAGCCCCGCGGCGAGCTGAGGACTTTTGGCACGTTGACATCGCTGCGGCGATCGTCGACACTCGTGCCATTCGATACCCTGGGTACTGGGTATTTTGCGCAATCTGACAGGAAGACCGATCCACCGTGACCGACGTCGTGACACAAGCCGAGCCGACCAACATGCACCAACCCGTCCACGCGCGCGCCATCATCATCGGGACCGGGTTCTCCGGCCTGGGGATGGCGATCAAGCTGCAGCAGCTGGGCGTGGACTTCGTCATCCTGGAGAAGTTCGGCGACGTCGGCGGCACGTGGCGCGACAACAGCTATCCCGGTTGCGCCTGCGACATCCCGTCGCACCTGTACTCGTTCTCCTTCGAGCCCAAGCCCGACTGGCGCAACCCGTTCTCCTATCAGCCCGAGATCTGGGACTACCTCAAGGGAGTCACCGAGAAATACGGGCTGCGCCGCTACATCGAGTTCGATTCGCACGTGGATCGTGCCCACTGGGACGACGACGAGCAGCGCTGGCACGTCTTCACCGAAGACGGCCGCGAGTTCGTCGGGCAGTTCCTGATCTCGGGCGCGGGTGCGCTGCACATCCCGGCCATGCCCGACATCGAGGGCCGTGACGAATTCCGTGGCCCCGCTTTCCATTCCGCGGAG
This sequence comes from Mycobacterium europaeum, assembly GCF_034555895.2. Taxonomy (NCBI): domain Bacteria; kingdom Bacillati; phylum Actinomycetota; class Actinomycetes; order Mycobacteriales; family Mycobacteriaceae; genus Mycobacterium; species Mycobacterium europaeum. Next base: position 3,247,296 of record NZ_CP157315.1, on the reverse strand, counting down.
TGGGACCACACCGTCGACCTGACCGGAAAGCGGGTGGCGATGATCGGGACCGGCGCCAGCGCCATCCAGATCGTGCCGGAGATCGTCGGGCAGGTCGCCGAACTGCAGCTCTACCAACGCACTCCGCCCTGGGTGGTGCCGCGCTCCAACCCCGAGATCCCGGTGGCGCTGCGGCGCGCCATGGCCAACGTGCCCGGCCTGCGGGCGCTGGTGCGTGCGGTGATCTACTGGGGCCAAGAGGCCCTGGCCGTTGGAATGACCAAGCGCCCCGACGCCTTGAAGTTCATCGAGGCCTACGTCAAATACAACATCCGCCGATCGGTCAAGGATCGCGAGCTGCGTCGCAAGCTCACCCCGCACTACCGGATCGGGTGCAAGCGAATCCTGAACTCCTCGACCTACTATCGCGCGGTCGCCGACCCGAAGACCGAACTGATCACCGACCACATCGCCCGGATCACGCCCACCGGCATCGTCACCGCCGACGGCAAGGAACGCGAAGTCGACGTGATCGTCTACGGCACCGGCTTCCACGTCACCGACTCCTACACCTACGTCCAGATCAAGGGGCACAACGGCGAGGACCTGGTCGATCGCTGGAACCGGGAGGGCATCGCCGCGCACCGCGGCATCACCGTCGCCGACATGCCCAACCTGTTCTTCCTGCTGGGCCCGAACACCGGCCTGGGCCACAACTCGGTGGTCTTCATGATCGAGTCCCAGATCCGCTACGTCGCCAGCGCGATCAGGGCCTGCGACAAGCGCGGCGCCCAGGCGCTCGCGCCGACGCGCGCCGCCCAGGACGCGTTCAACGACGAGTTGCAGCGCAGGCTGGGGCATTCGGTGTGGAACAGCGGCGGATGCAGCAGCTGGTACCTCGACGAGCACGGCAAGAACACGGTGCTGTGGGGCGGCTACACCTGGGAGTACTGGCGCGACACCCGCTCGATCAAGCCCGAGGAGTATCAGTTCTTCGGCGCGGGCTCAGAGGGCGGCCGCCGGGCCGCCACCGCTTAGCAACCTGACGAAGGCACTCGCGGCCGCGTCGACGCCGGCGTCGTCGTTGGTGGCCACGAGATCCAGCAGCAGGCCTCGGGTGACGGCCAGCCCGAGCCTTGCCATCGCGCCGTCGTAGGGGACGCCGGCGGCGGCGGTGTCGACCTCACGCAGCCAGCCGTCGACCGCCCCGGGAACCATTCGTGTGAAAGGCTTCTCGCCTTGGGCCGCGCGCGCGTAGCACTCGAAGAAGAGCCGTTCTAACTGGCGCAGTTCCGGGCGACGAAGGTCGGCCCACATCGCGGCGAAGCCCTCGGCCGGATCCTCCGGCAAGCCGGGAACGAGAGCCATCTGGCGGCGCTCGGCCTCCTCGACGACCGCAATCAGCAAATCGTCGCGGGAACCGAAGTGGTGCAACAACATCCGGTGGCTGGTGCCGACAGCGACTGCGACATCGCGGAGCGAACGGTTGCCGATGCCGTTTGTGGCGAACTCATCGAATAGCGCATGCAGTAGTTCGCGACGCCGCTGTGAGTCAGGAGTGCGGGCCATCGGCGCGCCTGAGCTGCTCAGACCGGGCCTTGAGTCCTTGGGCCTCGAGCTTGAGGAATCGTTTCGTCTTGCCGGCCATCAGCCGGCCGACCAGCGCGCCGAGCACACCGCGCTGATCCAGTTGCTGACGCACCACCGTGCGGCCGCCGGGCTGGGCGATCACGTCGTGCCGGGCGCTCACCCGCGCACCGGGGGAGCGCTGCACCCAGGTCCACGACGTGCCCGGATCGAGCTCGGTGACCTGCCACACCAGCGTCGCCATGCCGGGCTGCTTGATCGCGAACCGTCTGCCCACCTCGAGTGCGGGCCCGTCCCGTCCGACCAGCGACCTCACCGAGGCGGTCCACTCGGGCCAGCGCTGCACGTCGCTGAAGACATCCCACACCAGCTGCGGCGGGGCGTCGATCTCGATGCTGTCTTCGGTAAACATGTACCAAATGGTACATCGGGCTGCATCGCGTTGACCAGGGCTCGCGCGCACCTGGTGAGAGGCGAAACTGGGCCAAGGAACGGGTTACGACACGGAAAACACAACTTGTTGTGTTGCCGCGGCTTGTCGTACCCCAGGGGTAGTGTTTGAGCTCTAGTCAACCGCAGGCAAAACGGCGTGTGAAGTGGGGTTCTGGTGACCGAGAACATGAAGCTGATTGACCGCGTTTCGGCGATCAACTGGAACCGGCTGCAGGACGAGAAGGACGCCGAGGTCTGGGACCGGCTGACCGGAAACTTCTGGCTGCCCGAGAAGGTGCCGGTGTCCAACGACCTCCCGTCGTGGGCCACGCTGACGGCCGGTGAGAAGCAGCTGACCATGCGGGTGTTCACCGGATTGACGCTGCTGGACACCATCCAGGGCACCGTCGGCGCGGTCAGCCTGATTCCCGACGCGCTGACCCCGCACGAGGAAGCGGTCATGACCAACATCGCCTTCATGGAGTCGGTGCACGCGCGCAGCTACAGCAACATCTTCTCCACGCTGTGCTCGACCGCCGAGATCGACGACGCCTTCCGCTGGTCGGAGGAAAATCCCAACCTGCAGCGCAAGGCCGAGATCGTCATGCAGTACTACAAGGGCGACGAGCCGCTCAAGCGCAAGGTGGCCTCGACGCTGCTGGAAAGCTTCCTGTTCTACTCCGGCTTCTACCTGCCCATGTACTGGTCGAGCCGGGCCAAGCTGACCAACACCGCCGACATGATCCGGCTGATCATTCGCGACGAGGCCGTGCACGGTTACTACATCGGCTACAAGTACCAGCGCGGGCTGGCGCTGGTCGACGCGGCCAAGCGCGCCGAGCTCAAGGACTACACCTATGAGCTGCTCTTCGAGCTCTACGACAACGAGGTGGAGTACACCCAGGACCTCTACGACCAGGTCGGGCTGACCGAGGACGTCAAGAAGTTCCTGCGCTACAACGCCAACAAGGCGCTGATGAACCTCGGCTACGAGGCGCTGTTCCCGCGCGACGAGACCGACGTCAATCCGGCGATCCTGTCGGCGCTGTCACCCAACGCCGACGAGAACCACGACTTCTTCTCGGGTTCGGGCTCGAGCTACGTGATCGGCAAGGCCGTCGTCACCGAGGACGAGGACTGGGACTTCTAAAGCCGCACATGGATTGAGAATCGGGCCGGCCGCACTGTCGGGGGGGAGGGACTGGGGCCGGCCCGATCCCTTATTCATACACCGGCTGCGCCGATTTTCTTCCCGCGGGATCTTTGGCGCTGCCCGGGGGCGGCGGCACCCACCCCAGCAGGACCTTGCGGCCGATCAACTGACAGCCGTGGGTGTGCGCCAATTGCTTTGCGGCCCTGGTGAATTCACGATTGCTCACCACGATACTCCGGGTGCACCCGTGGTGGCGGGCGCCGGACACCACCTGCTGGACGGCCGCGACGCCCACCGATTGGCCGTAGCGCTTGCACTGGACCGCCACGGAGTGGCCGTCCTTCTCGGCGATCAGGTCCACGCCGTAGTCGCCGACCGGCGGGGTGAGCGTGACCCGCCAGCCGGCCCGGCGCAGCCGCGCGGCGACATAGCGCTCGAATTCGAGCCCGTCCATGGCGTCAACGGCGGCCAACACGGCGCGGCCCGCGCGCGGCCACCGACGATTGGTCGACCAGGCCACGAGCACCTCGAGCAGCACCGTCAGGTAGAACGCCACGAATGCCGCCCCTGGGTTGTGCTCGACGACGCCGACCAACAGCCCGCACGCCAGCGGGATGACGACGAGCGCCTTGAGCACGCCTCGATGGTAGGGATGGGCGGCGACAAACCAGCCTCCGACATGTTCGGGCAGTGAACGACATGTGAATTGTGGGGACGGAACGATGCCTCGCTAGCGCGGCCGATGGCGCTGCCCGACACTGTTCTGGTGACGAAACCCCCCTCTTCAGAGCAGGATCACCGCCGCCATTTCTGCCGCTCAGTGATTCAGTGGCTGCAGGTCGGCTACCCGAACGGCGTTCCCGGCCCGGACCGCGTGCCGTTGATGGCCTTACTGCGCAGCACACCGCTGACCGAAGACCAGATCCGCGAGGTGGTGCGCCACATCACTGCCAAAGAAGGGTCGCCGGAGACGATCGGGCACCCCATCGATCGTGACGAGATCGCCGAATTCATCTCCGACATGACGCAGTTCGACGCCGGCAAGGAAAACGTCATCCGGGTCGCCGCCACGCTGGCGGCGGCCGGATGGCCGTTGGCCGGCATCGACGTCAGCGAGGTTGTTCCCGACGACGAGCACGCCGAGGCGGCCGAACTGGTTGCCCGTCACCGCGCGCCCGAAGAACCGTCGGGCGTCGCCTCATAGCTTCGAGATGTCGATGACGAACCGGTAGCGGACGTCGCTCGCCAGGACCCGCTCGTAGGCCTCGTTGATGTAATCCGGGTCGATCAGCTCGATTTCGGGTGTCACATCGTGTTCGGCGCAGAAGTCCAGCATCTCCTGGGTTTCGGCGATCCCGCCGATGTTCGACCCGGAGAGGCTGCGCCGCGCCAGCGCCAGCGGGAACGCCCCCACCTCCATGGGGTGCTCCGGAATGCCCAATTCCACCAGGGTGCCGTCGACGTCGAGCAGGTTGAGGTAGTCGTTCAGTTTCAGGTTCGCCGAGACGGTGTTCAGGATCAGGTCGAAGCTGCCACGCAACTTCTTGAAGGTGTCGGGGTCGGAGGTGGCGTAGTAGTGGCTCGCGCCCAGGCGCAGCCCGTCCTCCATCTTCTTCAGCGACTGCGACAGCACCGTCACCTCGGCGCCCATCGCCGCGCCCAGCTTGACGCCCATGTGTCCCAGCCCGCCCAGGCCGATGATCGCCAGCCGGGTGCCCTCGCCGGCCTTCCAGTGCCGCAGCGGCGAGAACAGCGTGATGCCCGCGCACAGCAGCGGCGCCGCCTTGTCCAGCGGCAGCGAGTCGGGGATGCGCACGACGAAGTTCTCGTCGACGACGACCGCCTGGCTGTAGCCGCCCTGCGTGGAGGTGCCGTCTTTGTCGATGGAGTTGTAGGTGAAGGTCGCCCCCGGCTTGCAGTACTGCTCGAGCCCGGCCTTGCAGCTGCTGCACTGACCGCAGGAGTTCACCATGCAGCCCACGCCGACGTGGTCGCCGACCTTGTACTTGGTGACCGCGGAACCGACCTGGCTCACCACGCCGGCGATCTCATGGCCGGGCACCACCGGGTAGTTCGGCGTGCCCCACTCGGCCTTGACGGTGTGGATGTCGGAGTGGCAGATCCCGGCGAACTTGATGTCGATCGCCACGTCGTGCGGACCGGGGTCACGCCGCTCGATGGTGGTCTTGGTCAACGGTTCGGTCGCCGACGTGGCGGCGTAGGCCGAAACAGTGCTCATGAATATCCCTCTTCGATGTGGTCGCGTCGTCAAAAGTTTAGCTAAGGTAATGTTCCCGGGCCAACCGGTGGCCGCACGTCATCACCTTAAGGCGACGGGTACCCGCCCGCCGCGTCGCTAGTTGATCGGGGCGTTCAGCAGGCGCAGGTCGTCGACGATGCCGCGGGCCGCGATCAGGCCCTCGCCGGTCTGCCAGATCTCATCGTTGACGATGTAGACGCGGTTGTCGCGGTTCGCGGACAGCTTGCGCCACGGGTTGCTGTCGAGCAGCGCGGCGGCGCGCTGGGCGGCCGCCGGTGACGCACACGACACGTAGACGACGTCGGCGTCGGCGGCGGAGAGGTCGGGGTTCTTGGCCAGGTCGTCGTCGGTGGCCCCGATCTCGAGGTACGGCTTGTCGGTGAACCGCTGTGACGCCGGCCGGTCCACGCCGACGGCGCCCAGCACGCTGGCCGGGAAGTTGTTGGTGCCGTACACCCGGATCGTGTCGGTGGTGAACTGCACGATGGACGCCTGGAAGTGAGATGCGTCATGCCGGGCGCCGACGTCGGCGGCCCGCCGGGAAAAGCCGCTGAGCAGCGCGTCCACCGCGCCACCGCGCGCCGTCGCGCCGCCCACTCCCCGCAGGTTGTCCTCCCAGGCCGCGCCGGGCGCCGCGGTGAACACCGTCGGGGCGATCGCGGCCAGCTGCGGATACAACTTCGGCGTCAAGCCCTGCGATCCCAGGATGAGGTCCGGGTGGGTCGCCGCGATCCGAGCCAGGTCCGGGTCGCTGCGGCTCCCGACGCCGGGCACGTCGTGCACCGCGCTGCCCAGGTAGGCGGGCTGGCCTGACGATCCGTCCGGCAGGGCCGCCCCGACCACCCGCGACTGCAGGCCGAGCGCGCACAGGGCGTCGAGCTGATCGCCGGACAGCACCACGATCCGCTGCGGCTCCGCGGGCACCGGCACCACGTCCGGGGTGACGCCGGCCGCGTTGTGCGCCTCCCGCGTCTTCGGCCCCGGATCGGCCGCCGCGGCGTCCCGCGCGCACGACTCGTCCGGGCGGCGGTCGTTCCCGAGCACACCGGCGCCCGCGATCTGGGTGGTGGGGGTCACCAGGGAGGGGCCCGCCGCGTTGCCGCCCGGCTTGCCGGATCCGCAGCCGCTGCACGCGACGGCGACCGCCGCCGCCAGCGCGGCGGCCGCGCGGAACGCGGGTCGGGTCACGCCGAAAAGCACGGGTCGAACGCTAACACCTGCCGGCCCCGCGCCCGGCACGCTGAAACGACACGCCGCAGCGCCGAGCCAATTACGACAGTTTGTAGGACCAACCCTGACGTCGACAGGATCGACGGTTAGTATTCGTGTCAGCTCCGTTTTGGGCCCTCGTTCTATCCGGATGTTTGGAGAAGCTGTTGACAGCCGAAGCGCCCCCGTTGGGACAACTCGAGGCCGTTCGTCCGTACCCGGACCGGACCGGCCCCAAAGGGAACCTCGTCTACAAACTGATCACCACCACCGATCACAAGCTGATCGGCATCATGTACACGGTCACCTGCTTCGTCTTCTTCTTCATCGGCGGACTGATGGCCTTGTTGATGCGCACCGAGCTCGCGGCGCCGGGGCTGCAATTCCTGTCGAATGAGCAGTACAACCAGCTGTTCACCATGCACGGCACGATCATGCTGCTGCTGTATGCGACGCCCGTCGTGTTCGGATTGGCCAACCTGGTGCTGCCGCTGCAGATCGGCGCGCCCGACGTGGCGTTCCCGCGGCTGAACGCCTTCTCGTTCTGGCTCTTCCTCTTCGGCGGACTGGTCGCGATGGGTGGCTTCATCGTCCCGGGTGGCGCGGCCGACTTCGGCTGGACGGCCTACACGCCGCTTTCCGACGCCGTGCACTCGCCCGGAGCCGGGGGAGACCTGTGGATCACCGGCCTGATCGTCGCGGGTCTGGGCACAATCCTGGGTGCGGTCAACATGATCACCACCGTGGTGTGCATGCGCGCGCCCGGCATGACCATGTTCCGGATGCCGATCTTCACCTGGAACATCCTGGTGACGTCGATCCTGATCCTGATCGCGTTCCCGATCCTGACCGCCGCGCTGTTCGGGCTGGCCGCCGACCGGCATCTGGGGGCGCACGTCTACGACGCGGCCAACGGCGGGGTTCTGTTGTGGCAGCACCTGTTCTGGTTCTTCGGCCACCCCGAGGTGTACATCGTCGCCCTACCGTTCTTCGGCGTCGTCACCGAGATCATCCCGGTGTTCTCGCGCAAACCGGTCTTCGGTTACACCACGCTGGTGTACGCGACGCTGTCGATCGCCGCCTTGTCGGTCGCCGTGTGGGCGCACCACATGTTCGCCACCGGAGCCGTTCTGCTGCCGTTCTTCTCGTTCATGACGTATTTGATCGCGGTGCCCACGGGGATCAAGTTCTTCAACTGGATCGGCACGATGTGGAAGGGGCAGATCACCTTCGAGACCCCGATGCTGTTCTCGGTGGGCTTCCTGGTGACCTTCCTGCTGGGTGGCCTGACCGGCGTCATACTGGCCAGCCCGCCGCTGGACTTCCACGTCACCGACTCCTACTTCGTGGTGGCGCACTTCCACTACGTGCTCTTCGGAACGATCGTGTTCGCCACCTATGCGGGCGTCTACTTCTGGTTCCCGAAGATGACCGGCCGGCTACTCGACGAGCGGCTGGGTAAGCTGCACTTCTGGCTGACCTTCATCGGCTTCCACACCACGTTCCTGGTGCAGCACTGGCTGGGCGACATGGGTATGCCGCGCCGCTACGCCGACTACCTGGCCAGCGACGGATTCCAGGGGCTGAACATCGTGTCCACGATCGGCGCCTTCATCCTGGGCGTGTCGGTGTTCCCGTTCGTCTGGAACGTCTTCAAGAGCTGGCGCTACGGCGAAGTCGTGACCGTCGACGATCCGTGGGGCTACGGCAACTCCCTGGAGTGGGCGACCAGCTGCCCGCCGCCGCGGCACAACTTCACCGAGCTGCCCCGGATCCGTTCAGAGCGTCCGGCTTTCGAGCTGCACTACCCGCACATGGTGGAGCGGCTGCGCGCCGAGGCGCACGTAGGCCGGGCCCACGGGCCGACGGACAAGGACGTCACCAGGCTGGACGACGTCCAGGTTCGCAGCTGATGGCCTGAGCGGCGGCTATCGCGAGTGAGCACACCGAAGGTGTCGGTGCTGGTCACCGTCACCGGAGTGGACCAACCGGGCGTCACGTCGGCCCTTTTCGAGGCGCTCTCCCGGCACGGCGTCGAGCTGCTCAACGTCGAACAGGTGGTGATTCGGCACCGTCTGACCCTCGGCGTGCTGGTGTGCTGCCCGGCGGACGTCGCCGACGGAACCGAGTTGCGTCGTGACGTCGAATCGGCCATCCGCCGGGTCGGCCTGGACGTCACGATCGAGCGCAGCGACGACGTGCCGATCATTCGGGATCCGTCCACCCACACCATCTTCGTGCTGGGCCGGCCCATCACCGCGGGCGCGTTCGGTGCGGTGGCCCGGGCGGCGGCCGGCCTGGGCGTCAACATCGACCTCATCCGCGGTGTCTCCGACTACCCGGTGACCGGCCTGGAGCTGCGGGTCTCGGTGCCGCCGGGTTCGGACGGCGCGCTGCGGACCGCCCTGAACCAGGTGGCCGCCGACGAGCGCGTCGACGTGGCGGTCGAGGACTACACCCTGGAGCGGCGGGCCAAGCGGCTGATCGTGTTCGACGTGGACTCGACGCTGGTGCAGGGCGAGGTCATCGAGATGCTGGCCGCCCGCGCGGGTGCCGAGGGCCAGGTCGCCGCCATCACCGAGGCCGCCATGCGGGGCGAGCTGGATTTCGCGCAGTCGCTCGAACAACGGGTGGCCACCCTGGAGGGTCTGCCCGCCACCGTGATCGACGAGGTCGCTGCCCAGCTCGAGCTCATGCCCGGGGCGCGGACCACGCTGCGGACGTTGCGGCGCTTGGGTTTTCACTGCGGAGTGGTTTCCGGCGGCTTCCGCGGCATCATCGAGCCGTTGGCCGAGGAGCTGATGCTGGACTACGTCGCCGCCAACGACCTGGAGATCGTCGACGGCAAACTCACCGGGCGGGTCCTCGGCCCGATCGTCGACCGCGCCGGCAAGGCCACGGCGCTGCGGGACTTCGCCGAGCGGGCCGGGGTGCCGATGGCCCAGACCGTCGCCGTGGGTGACGGGGCCAACGACATCGACATGCTGGCCGCGGCCGGGCTCGGGGTGGCGTTCAACGCCAAGCCGGCGTTGCGGGAGGTGGCCGACGCCTCGCTGAGCCACCCGTACCTGGACACGGTGCTGTTTCTGCTGGGCGTGACGCGCGGCGAGATCGAGGCCGCCGACGCGGTGGACGGCGAGGTGCGCCGGGTGGAGATCCCGCCCGACGCTTAGCGGTCGCGGTACGGCACGATGGTCGGGTGCCCGAAATCGGTACGGAGGCAGCCGACCCCGATCTGCTGATCGACTTCCGCGACGTCTCACTGCTGCGGGATGGACGCGTCCTCGTCGGGCCGGTGGACTGGCAGGTCGAACTCGACGAGCGCTGGGTCATCGTCGGCCCGAACGGTGCCGGCAAGACGTCGCTGCTGCGGATCGCCGCGGCGGCCGAGCACCCCTCGTCGGGCGTGGCGTTCGTGCTCGGCGAGCGGCTGGGCCGGGTCGACGTCTCGGATTTGCGGTCCCGGATCGGGTTGAGCTCGTCGGCCCTGGCGCAGCGCGTGCCCACCGACGAGGTGGTGCGCGACCTGGTCGTCTCGGCCGGCTACGCGGTGCTGGGCCGTTGGCGGGAGCGCTACGAGGACGTCGACTACCGCCGCGCCATCGACATGCTGGAGAGCCTCGGCGCCGAGCACCTCGCCGATCGTAGCTACGGAACGTTGTCGGAAGGCGAGCGCAAGCGGGTGCTGATCGCCCGCGCCCTGATGACCGATCCGGAGCTGCTGCTGCTCGACGAACCCGCCGCGGGCCTCGACCTGGGCGGCCGGGAGGAGCTGGTGGCGCGCCTGGCCGACCTGGCCGCCGACCCGGACGCCCCCGCGCTGGTGCTGGTCACCCACCACGTCGAGGAGATCCCGCCGGGCTTCAGCCACTGCATGCTGCTGTCGGAAGGGAAGGTGGTGGCCGCGGGATTGCTGACCGACGTGCTGACCGCCGAGAACCTGTCCACCGCGTTCGGCCAGGCGATCGCCCTCGACGTCGTCGACGGGCGGTATTTCGCCCGCCGCGTCCGCACCCGCGCAGCCCACCGGAGGCAACTATGACGTCCACCCCCGAACCGCCCCCGCTGGTCCCGCGCCCGGCGGCGACCGTGATGCTGGTCCGCGACGACCCGGGCGGCATCGCCGTCTTCCTGATGCGCCGGCACGCCAAGATGGAGTTCGCCGCGGGAACCATGGTGTTTCCCGGCGGCGGCGTGGACGACCGCGACCGCAACGCCGACATCGCGTGGGCCGGCCCGCCACCGCAGTGGTGGGCGCAGCGGTTCGGCATCGAACCCGACCTGGCCGAGGCGCTGGTGTGCGCCGCGGCCCGGGAGACGTTCGAGGAATCGGGGGTGCTGTTCGCGGGGCCGGCCGGCGATCCGGAGGGCATCGTCGGGGACGCCACGGTGTACGCCGACGCGCGCCGCGCGCTCGCCGACGGCACGCTGTCGTTCGCGGACTTTCTGCGCCGCGAGAACCTGGAGCTGCGCTCCGACCTGCTGCGGCCGTGGGCCAACTGGGTCACGCCGGAAGCCGAGCGCACCCGCCGCTACGACACCTACTTCTTTGTCGGAGCCCTGCCGCAGGGGCAGCGGGCCGACGGCGAGAACACCGAATCGGACCGCGCCGGCTGGACGACGCCGCAGGCCGCCATCGAGGACTTCTCCACCGGACGTTGCTTCCTGTTGCCGCCGACGTGGACCCAGCTGGATTCGCTGGCCGGGCGGACCGTCGCGGACGTGCTGGCCGTCGAGCGGCAGATCGTCACCGTGCAGCCGCACCTGGAGATCCAGGGCGACAACTGGGTCTTCGAGTTCTTCGACTCCGACCGCTACCACCGGGCACGCGAGGCCGGCGGGATGGGATGGCGGCATTGAGCGAGTTCGTCAGCACGGTGGTCAGCGACGGCTCGCGGGACGCCGGACTGGCCATGCTGCTGCTGTCGCGGCCGCCGACCAACGCGATGACCCGCCAGGTCTACCGGGAGATCGTGGCCGCGGCCGCCGAACTCGGCGAGCGCGACGACGTGGCCGTGGTCATCCTGTTCGGTGGCCACGAGATCTTCTCGGCCGGCGACGACATGCCCGAGCTGCGGACGCTGACCGCGCCGGAGGCCGAGACGGCGGCCCGGGCGCGGCAACAGGCCATCGACGCCGTGGCGGGCATCCCCAAGCCGACGGTGGCCGCGATCACCGGATACGCGCTGGGCGCCGGGCTCACGCTGGCACTGGCCGCCGATTGGCGCGTCAGCGGTGACAACGTGAAGTTCGGCGCGACCGAGGTCCTGGCCGGCCTGATCCCCGGCGGCGACGGCATGGCCCGCCTGACCCGCGCGGCCGGGGCGAGCAGGGCCAAGGAGCTGGTGTTCAGCGGCCGGTTCTTCGACGCCGAGGAGGCCCTGACGCTGGGCCTGATCGACGAGATGGTGGCCCCCGACGACGTGTACGACGCCGCCGCGGGGTGGGCGCGGCGCTTCCTCGACGGCCCGCGGCACGCGCTGGCCGCCGCCAAGGCCGGCATCAACGACGTGTTCGAGCTGGGCCCGGCCGAGCGGGCCGCCGCCGAGCGGCGCCGCTACATCGACGTGTTCGCCGCTGGTCACAGCGGCGAGGAGGACTCCGGATCCGGCGCCCGTTAGGCTGCCCTGCATGACGACGAGTTCGACCGATGCCGTTCCCGGGAAGGATGTCGCCGCTGACGCGGCTCCGACGCCCCATGCCACAGCCGAGCAGGTGGAGGCCGCTCGCCATGACAGCAAGCTGGCCCAGGTCCTCTACCACGACTGGGAAGCCGAGTCCTACGACGAGAAGTGGTCGATCTCCTACGACCAGCGCTGCGTGGACTACGCCCGGGACTGCTTCGACGCCATCGTGCCCGACGAGGTCCAGCGCGAGCTTCCCTACGATCGGGCCCTCGAATTGGGCTGCGGCACAGGGTTTTTCTTGCTCAACCTGATCCAGTCCGGGGTGGCCCGGCGCGGCTCGGTCACCGACCTGTCGCCCGGGATGGTCAAGGTCGCCACCCGCAACGGGCAGTCGCTGGGGCTGGACATCGACGGCCGGGTCGCTGACGCCGAGGGAATCCCCTACGAGGACAACACCTTCGACCTGGTGGTCGGGCACGCCGTGCTCCACCACATCCCCGACGTCGAGCTGGCGCTGCGGGAGGTCGTCCGGGTGTTGCGGCCGGGCGGCCGCTTCGTGTTCGCCGGTGAGCCCACCACCGTCGGCGACACCTACGCCCGCACGTTGTCCACCTTGACCTGGCGGCTGGCGACCAACGTCACCAAGTTGCCCGGGCTGCAGGGCTGGCGGCGGCCGCAGGCCGAGCTCGACGAATCCTCCCGCGCCGCGGCGCTGGAGGCCGTCGTCGACCTGCACACCTTCACCCCGGGCGACCTGGAGCGGTTGGCCGGCAACGCCGGCGCCACCGATGTGCAAACGGCCACCGTGGAATTCACCGCCGCGATGCTGGGCTGGCCGCTGCGCACCCTCGAATGCGCCGTGCCACCCGGCCGCTTGGGTTGGGGCTGGGCCAAATTCGCGTTCAACAGCTGGAAGACGCTGAGCTGGCTGGACGCCAACGTCATGCGTCACGTCGCGCCGAAGGGCTGGTTCTACAACGTGATGATCACCGGGGTCAAACCCTCCTGACTGACGGCCTCACGTTCGGTGTCGAGGACGTCCGTTATCTGCGATCGGAATCGGGCGCCGCGGCGCTGGCCGCGGTCGCCGAGCTCGAGCTGACCGGCGCCAGCCGGGTCGCCGACATCGCCGCGGCGCGCGCCCGGTTCGGCGACCGGGCGCCGCTGTTGGTGGAGACGACGCTGCTGCGCCGGCGCGCCGCCGAGAAACTGTGTGGGCTGGGCGGCCCCGTGCCGGTGTCGAACTGGCTGTTCACCGACGAGGCGCTGCAGCAGGCCACCGCGGCCCCGGTGGCCGTGCACCGGGCCAAGCGGCTGGCCGAGGCGGGGGCCGTCGTGCACGACGCCACCTGTTCGATCGGCACCGAGCTGGCCGCGCTGCGCGGTGCGGGCGTCCGCGCGGTCGGCAGTGACCTCGACGCGGTGCGGCTGGCCATGGCGCGGCACAACCTGGGGGAGGCCGCCGTGCTGTGCCGCGCGGATGCGCTGGCGCCGGTGACCCGCAACGCCGCGGTCCTGGTGGACCCGGCGCGACGCCTCGACGGGCGCCGTCGCTTCCGCATCGAGGACTACCGGCCCGGCCTGGCCGCCCTGATCGATACCTACCGAGATCGAGACCTCGTCGTGAAGTGTTCTCCCGGAATAGATTTCGACGAGTTGAGGAGGCTTGGCTTCGCCGGCGAGATCGAGGTGACCTCGTATCGCGGGTCGGTGCGCGAAGCGTGCCTGTGGCCGGCCAGGCTGACGCAGCCCGGCATCCGCCGGCGCGCCAGCGTCCTCGATCGCGGCGAGCAGATCACCGACAGCGACCCGGACGACTGCCCGGTGCGCCCGGCCGGGCGGTGGATCGTCGACCCCGACGGCGCCGTGGTCCGGGCCGGTCTGGTGCGCCATTACGGCGCGCGGCACGGGCTGTGGCAACTCGACCGAGACATCGCCTACCTGTCGGGGGATGAGCTGCCGCCGGCGGTCCGGGGCTTCGAGGTGCTCGAGCAGTTGGCGTTCGATGAGCGACGGCTGCGTCGGGCGTTGTCGACGCTCGATTGCGGGGCGCTGGAGATCCTGGTCCGCGGGGTGCGGGTGGACCCCGACGCGCTGCGGCGCCGGATGCGGCTGCGCGGCGGCCGGCCCCTGTCGGTGGTCATCACCCGCCTCGGGTCGCGGGCCGCCGGAGGGGCAACGGCATTCGTTTGCCGGGCGTCGCGATAGCGCCCGGTAGGCTGGTGCGATCGCTATTTCAGGCGCCAGCCCCGCCTAATTCCTGCAAGGACAATCGAAGAATGCGTTATCTGATCGCGGCCGTGGTGCTCGCATCGGCGGCCCTGTGGGGTTGGCCGGCGGCCGCCGCACCACCGTCGTGCGCCGACCTGGGCGGCACCCTCGAGGGCGGCCAGATGTGCCGCATCCGCGCCACCGGCCCCACCTACACGCTGAACCTGGTGTTTCCCGCCGACTACCCCGACGAGCAGGCGCTGACCGACTACATCGCGCAGAACCGGGACGGCTTCGTCAACGTCGCCCAGAGTTCGGGGCCGCGCGACCAGCCCTACCAATTGGAGGCCACGACCGAGCAGCACGCCTCCGGTCAGCCGCCGCACAACACCCGCAGCGTGGTGCTCAAGTTCTTTCAGGATCTCGGGGGAGCGCACCCGTCGATCTGGTACAAGGCATTCAACTACAACCTCGGGACGAAGCAGCCCATCACATTCGACAACCTTTTCGCGCCGGGCACCGCGCCGCTGGACAGCATTTTCCCGATCGTGCAGCGCGACCTGGCCCGCCAAACCCCACTGGGCGCGGCCATTCTGCCCTCGACCGGGCACGACCCGACGCACTACCAGAACTTCGCGATCACCGACGACCAGCTGATCTTCTACTTCGCGCCCGGTGAGATCTTGCCGGCGTTCGCCGGGCCGGTGCAGGCGGATGTCCCGCGCAACGCGATCCCGCCGCTGGCCGTCTGAGTGGCGATCGCAAGCGCGGCGTAGCCGGGCGAAGCGGGTCGCCATCGACGGTCTAGACGGGACCGGCCAGCGTCTCCATCGCCGCCGCACCGGTCGCCAGCGCCACCTGGGCGACGCATCCGAGGAGCGGAACGAAGAAGGCGGTCCGGCGCCGGGAGAGGCGGCGGACGGCGAGGATCAGGGCGGTGACGAAGACGATGCCGCCGCCGCCGAGGCCCAGGAACATGGCGCGATCGATCCATGCCGGGTCGCCGCACTTTCGGTAGCCGCACGGGTCGGTGCCCATGACGAACAGGCTCAGCAGGCCGATTGTGGCCGCGACCAGGAACGCCTGGACGGCGAGCAGCACCACGGTCGCGGCGCGGTCCACCGCCAGGTTGCGCTCGTTTTTCTCGGAGTATGCGGCGACCGCGGAATGCGTCTCGTTGTCATCGGTGGCCATGGGGTCAGTATGGCCCGGTCATGCCGGTGCGAAACCGTACACCTGGCCGTCGCTCGTCGCGGCCACCACCCGGCGATCGGCGCCCACCGACACCCCCAGCGGATAGCCGGTGGCCGCCGGAAGCGGGTAGCTGCCCAGCGTGTGGCCGGTGCTCGGATCGAAGACCAGCAGCGACATGCCGGGAGCGCCGTTTGCCGCCGGGCCGTTGATGGCCGTGTAGCCGACGCCCGCGCCGGCCAGGCTCGACGACGACAGCGGGACGACATCGTCACGGCGCCACGCCTGATCGGCGTGATCGCCCGCGTCCTTGAAGGCGACCAACCGGGTGTCGGGACCGCCGCCCGACACGACGAGGCCATCCGGCGTGACCGCGGGCGGCGTCTGGGCCAGGAACCCCAGCGGCGCCGACCACTTCACTTTGCCGTCGGCGGCATGCAATGCCCACAGTCGGTCGTCGCGGCCGTTGACGTAGACGGTCGACCCGTCGGAGGACAGCACCGGGCTGGCGATGACACCGGCGCCGACGGCGTCGCTGGTCCACTCCCGGGACAGCAGCGGTGTCTGCCCGGGGTGGTACTTCAGGCCGACCAGCCCCGCCGCCGGCGCGTCCGGCTGCCAGACGCCCAGCACCGCCATCTGGCTGGCCGCCGAGAAAGCGGGTGCGGCGGCCACCGGGCAGCCCTGCCGCGCCGCCGCGCAATCGCCCAGCCCGCGCGTGGCATCGGTGGGGTCGACGCCGTCCACCAGGTCCATCGGGCTGCCGACCACCGCGCCGCGGTGGGCCTCGAAGACCAGCACCTGGCCCAGATGGGTCACCACAAGCAGCTGCCCGTTCCCGAGAAACCTTGGGGTGGCGGGCATTCCGATGACCGGCTGCCGCCACCGCGTCCACTGCGTCACCGGGAAGGACAGGAACGCGCCGGGCTGGCCGACGTATAGGTTGTCGAACCCGTCGAACAAGGGGCCCGCGAAGCCGCCGCCCTGGACCAGCCGCACACACCAGCGCTGCCGGCCGTTGTCGTCGTTCTCCCATTCCATCAGCGAACATCCGGCCGGGGTCTGCGCGTTGAGGGCCAGGTAACCGCGCGCACTCAGCGCCGGACCGGCGGCCAGGCTCCCTTTGACCGAGCGCGTCCACCGCAACGACAGCTTGGAAGCCCCGGTGGTGGCGGTGTAGCCGCTGTTGGCGGCGTCGCCGTATTGCGCGGGCCAGCCGGCCGAGGGGGAGGCCTCCACCCACGAGTCGGTGTTGGCGCAGCCGCCGAGTCCAACCGCGATTCCGGCCGCCAGCAACGCGGATGACCACCGCCGAAGCCCGCGCGGGAGATGTCGGTCAAGCACCTCGATTCCCAGATCCTTCTTCCACGGCGTTCGGCACGAGCGGCGAGTGAGTACAGGTGAGGGTAACCCGTCGCGACTCGGCGCCGGGGGATTGCCCGCGCTTCTCAGCCCGCCCGCCGGGCGCGGGGCGTCGGCGAGCTAGGCTGTCCGGCCATGACGAGCATGTGGGGTGCCCCGGTCCATCGCCGCTGGCGTGGATCGAACCTGCGGGACCCACGGCAGGCCAAGTTCCTCACGCTGGCCTCGCTGAAATGGGTGCTGCGCAACCGGGCCTACACGCCCTGGTACCTGGTCCGCTACTGGCGGCTGCTGAAGTTCAAGCTCGCCAATCCGCACATCATCACCCGGGGCATGGTGTTCCTGGGCAAGGACGTGGAGATCCACGCGACGCCCGAACTGGCGCAGCTCGAGATCGGCCGGTGGGTGCACATCGGTGACAAGAACACCATCCGTGCGCACGAAGGCTCGCTGCGGTTCGGCGACAAGGTGGTGCTGGGCCGCGACAACGTCATCAACGCCTACCTCGACATCGAGCTGGGCGATTCGGTCCTGATGGCCGACTGGTGCTACGTCTGCGACTTCGACCACCGCATGGACAACATCAACATGCCCATCAAGGACCAGGGCATCGTCAAGTCGCCCGTGCGGATCGGCCCCGACACGTGGGTCGGGGTGAAGGTGACGGTGCTGCGCGGCACGGCCGTCGGCCGCGGCTGCGTGCTGGGGTCGCACGCGGTGGTCCGCGGTGTGATCCCGGACTACTCGATCGCGGTCGGGGCGCCGGCCAAGGTGGTCAAGAACCGCCAGCTCGCCTGGGAGAGTACGGCCGCCCAGCGGGCGGAACTGGCCGCCGCGCTGGCCGACATCGAACGCAAGAAGGCCGCCCGCTAGCCAGATGGCGGTGACCCGCAGCGCCCGGCTTCGCCGCGCTCGCGATCACCGCTAGCCAGATGGCGGTGCTAGCTCCGTGGTCCGGGGTGGTCGTCGACCTTGTATTCGAACCTGACGTCGCCGGCGTCGACGCTGGTGACGGTCACCTCGATGCCGTACTTGTCGGGGCCGTCGACGAGTTGGCACCATAGCGTCGCGCCCCGAGTGCCCTTCAGATTGTCCGGGCAGGTCACCGAATCCGGTCTTTTGCCCACCTGCTGGGCCAGCTTGTCGCTGATGATGCTGGCCACCTGGTTTTTGTCGACCGTCTCGACCATGTCGAATTTGACGTCGTTGCCGTGGACACTGGTCACGGTCACGTTGACGTTGAAGGTCTGGTTCTTGACCTTCATCTCGCAATTGAGTTGCGCCCCAACCTTGGCCGGCAGATCGTTCGGGCAGTTCACCGAGTCGGGCTTGTTACCCGCGGCGTCGGTCATCTTCGAGGTGATCTGGCCGGCGACGTCACTCTTGCTGACCGTGTGCGACGAGCCAACGGAGCACGAACAGGCGCTGACCCCGGCCAGCAACGCGGCGGCGGCGCCGGAAACCAGCAATGCCCGAACGATGGTGTGTGCCATGGGTGCCTCCCGAGCGGCCCGACAACTGTGAATCGGCTGATAATCGCATGCCAAACAGCTTCGGGCGGGGAATTGAGCAAACAACCACGCCGCCGATAATCTCGTTGCTGTGCGAGGTTGCCGACGCGCGGGTCAGATGCTCTGGTAGCGCCGCAGCGCCTCGGCGCGCTCGGCGCCGTGGTCGACGATCGGGGCGGGGTAGCCGGCCGGCCGTTCCCCCTTGCGCAGGTGCGGGTCGTCGACGGAGCGCAGCTCGGACACCCATCGCCGGATGTACTCGCCGGACGGGTCGAACTTCTCGCCCTGCGTGGTCGGGTTGAACACCCGAAAGTACGGCGCGGCGTCGGTGCCGCAGCCCGCGCACCATTGCCACCCGTGCTGGTTGTTTGCCATGTCGCCGTCGACCAGCTGATCCAGGAACCACTCCGCGCCCCACTGCCAGGGCAGGTGCAGGTCCTTGACCAAGAACGACGCGACGATCATCCGCACCCGGTTGTGCATGAAGCCCGTCTCGCGAAGCTGACGCATCCCCGCGTCCACCAGCGGGTAGCCGGTTTCCCCGGCCTTCCAGGACTCGAAGCGGCGCTTCGCCTCGGCCCCGGTGTCGGTGCGGATGCCGTCGAACTGACTGTTCCAGTTGCGCCAGGCGCTCGCCGGCCAGTGATGCAGCACGTCGGCGTAGAAGTCGCGAAACGCCAACTCGCGCAGGTATGCCTGCGCCCCGGGTTGGCCCAGGTCCAGGTCGGCGACCATGGTGCGGGGATGGATGGTGCCGAACTTCAGGTGCGCCGACATCCGGCTGGTGCCGTGCCGGTCCGGCCGATTGCGTTCCTCGGCGTAGTGCCGTAAGCCGTTGTCGACGAACGACTTCCACTGCTTGCGGGCCGCCTCCTCACCGGCGGCGAGGTCGAGCGGGGCCCCGGGATCGGGGATCTCGGCGTGGCGGACCCGCAGCCGCGCCGGATCCAGCCAGCGCGCGGACTTCGCGCTCGACTGAGCCGGTGCGCGCCAACCGGATTCGCGCCACTGGCGCAGGAACGGGGTGAACACCCGGTAGGGGGAGCCGTCGTTCTTGGTGACCCGCCCCGGCGAGACCAAATACGGCGAACCCGTGGCCACCAGGGGCACCGAACCCAGTGCGGCGCGGACGCGTTCGTCACGGCGCTTTCCGTACGGCGCGAAGTCCTCGGAGACGTGCACGGCCGACGCGCCAATCTCCCTCGCCAGGCGCGGGATCCGCTTCTCGGGGTCGCCCCGCGTCACCAGGAGCCGTCCCCCCAGGTCGTCGCGCAGCCGTCGCAGCGAGTCGCCCAGGAACTGAAGGCGGCGCCGGCCGGCGGAGGCCTCGAGCTTCGGGTCCAGCACGAAGCACGCGAGCACCTCCCCGTCGTCGGCCGCGGCATTCAGCGCCGGATGATCGCTCAACCGTAAGTCGCGACGAAACCACAAGAGTGTCGGCATGATTCGAGGGTTTCCTCAGCGATTGAGGCGCCAAACATGGGTGGCCAGGACGGTGGCGAACGAACACCACAGCGGGTACGCCGACTGCGCCAGCGCGGCCCGCGGGTCGGCTTGCGCGGTGCGGCGCGTGAGGTCGGCGCTGCTCGCCGCGAGCAAGGCGGCGCCGATTGCCGAGGCGCCCAGCTTGTGGAAGCGGAAGAACAGCCAACTCCATCCGGCGTTGAGGACGAGGTTCACGCCGAGCGCGGCGGCGTAGCGGCGTGCCTTGTCGTGCTGTCCCGCCGCCCGGAATCGGTCGATGGCCACCGCGGACGTGACCGCGATGTCACCGTAGAGGGTGGTCCACGCCACCGGGAAGGCGGCGTTGGGCGGCTGGTAGGGCGGCTTGCGCAGCCGCGCGTACCAGGCGGGAACGGCCTTGGCGCTCGCGATGCTGCCGGAGCCGGCGGCGACGGCGACGGCGGCGCTGGTGGCGGCCAACGTGGACTTGTTCATGGGATGCTCCGTTCTTGCTGTATTTCGGCTTGTGCTGCAACGGCTTTGGCGGGTGTGGGTGTGGCGGGCCACCAGATGCGGTCCCCGATGAGGGCGAACAGCGCGGGAATGACCAGTGTGCGGACCACGAAGGTGTCCAGCAGGATGCCCAGGCCGACGATGATTCCCAGCTGGGTCAGCACGATCAGCGGCAGCACGCCCAGCACGCAGAAGACGGCGGCCAACACGATTCCCGCGCTGGTGATCACGCCGCCGGTGGCCGATACCGCGGCCACCATTCCGGCGCGTGCGCCCCGCTGCGCCGACTCCTCGCGGGCGCGGGTGACCAGGAAGATGGTGTAGTCCACGCCGAGCGCGGCCAGGAACAGGAAGGCGAACAGCGGGGTGCTGTTGTCCAGCGCCGGGAAACCGAAGAGATGGCTGCTGGCCCAGCCGCCCATGCCGAGCGCGGCCAGCGCCCCGAGAATGGTGGCCGACAACAGCGTGGGCGGCGCAAGTGCGGATCGCAGCAGGATATAGAGAACCACCAGGATGACCGCGAGGATCGCCGGGATCAACACGTGGCGGTCGTGGGTGGCGGCGTCGCGGACATCGAGAGCCTGCGCATCGGGCCCGCCCACCAGCGCGGCGGGGCTGATGGCCTTCGTCGTATCACGCAGTGCCGCAATGGTCTTGAACGCCCGGTCGGAGGACGGTGGCGCGTCGATCACCACCGACCACTTCGTGAGCCCGGATGTCGAGCGCGCGGAATCTGTCGCCGACACCACGCCCGGAGTGGCCCTGATGGCCTGCGGGACCCGCGAAGCGGTGGGCGCGATGACCAGCGTGGGGTTGGTCAGGCCGGCCGGAAAGTGTGCGGCCACAACCTCATAGCCGGACACCGAGTCCGCGTGCACCCGGAACTGCTCGGTCTGCGACAGGCCGATCCGCGTGCCGAGCAGTCCGGTGGCCAGCGCCGCCAGAGCGGCGATGGCGGCCGCCGCGACCAGCGCCGGGCGCCGATTCACCCACTCCCCGACGCGGTGCCAGGCACCGGAATCCGCGGTTGCGGCGTCGCCGGGGCGGGGGATGAAGGGCCAGAACAATCGACGGCCGCACAGGGCGAGCAGCGGCGGCAGTATCACCAGGGCCGACACCGCCGCGACCAGCAACCCGCACGCCGCCAGCGCGCCCAGGCTGCGCGTGCTCGGGGTCGAGGCGAACAGCAAGGTGAGCAACGCCAGCACGACGGTGGCATTGCTGGCGACGATCGCCGGCCCGGCCATCCGCACCGCGCGACGCAAGGCGTCCCGGTGCTCGCGATGGCGCCGCAGTTCCTGCCGATAGCGGGAGATCAGCAGCAGCGCGTAGTTGGTGCCGGCGCCGAATACCAGCACGCTGGTGATCCCGGATGTGGCGCCGTCGAAGCTGAGCCCGGTCAGCGGCGCCACGGCGGTGCCCACCGCCGCCGCGACCCGGTCGGCGAACCCGACCACCAGCAGCGGCACCAGCCACAGGACCGGGGACCGGTAGGTCGCGATCAGCAGCAGCGCCACCACCGCCGCGGTCACCGCGAGCAGGGTGACGTTGGCGTTGGTGAACGCCCCGGCGATGTCCGCGCCGAACGCCGGGCCGCCGGTCACGTGGGCCCGCAGTTCCGTCGGCAGGCCGGCCGAGGCGGCCGCGCGCAAGTGGGTGACCGCGTCGGTCAGGGTGAGACCCGACAGGTCGGCGCTGACGGGCACCACCGCGATGGCGGCCTTGCCGTCGGCTGACACCTGTGGCGGCACCGCGACGGCGGGTCCGCCCTGCGGTGCGGCGGCCTGCATGCGGTCGCGGGCCGCCTGGGCGGCGTAGAGGCCGGCGGGGCCGAGTGGCGCGCCGTCGGCGCGGCTGATGACCAGGATCAGCGGAGCGCGGTCCCCGCCGGGAAATTGGCGGGCCAGGGCGTCGACGCGGGCCGAATCGGAACCGGTCGGCACCGACAGCGGCGCCTGCCCGGCGGCCGCGTTGGCGCCGACGGCCGCCATGAAGACGATGCCCAACAGCAGGGCCCCCAGCGCGTACAGCCACGACCGTCGTCCCGTCACGGCCGCGGCCACGCCATCCCACACCACGAATCGAAGTCTTTCAGTATATTAAACATTAATCAACTGAAATTACGCATCGTCACGCAATACGCGCCGACGGCACGCAACAAAGGGGCACTATGGACATTATGGATGTGACGGGCCAGGGGTTGGTCGCGCCGGGGATCCTGCCGTGACCGTCGACGGCGCGCCGATGACCACCCGCAAACGGCGGCACATCGACGTGTGCCTCGGCGAGCAGGTCAACTATGAGCACCTCACTACCGGCCTGGAACGGTACCAACTGCCCTACAACGCCCTGACCCAGACCAGCCTCGGCGACATCGACCTGTCGACCCGGTTCTTCGGGGCGAACCTGCGGTCGCCGATTCTGATCGGTGCGATGACCGGCGGTGCTGAGTTGTCGGGCACCATCAACCGGAACCTGGCCTCGGCCGCTCAACAACTCGGCATCGGGATGATGCTCGGATCGCAGCGGATAATGCTGGACAGTGCGCTGGGGGAACGGGCCGCGGCCAGCTTCACCGTCCGTGAGGTGGCCCCGGATGTGTTGCTGTTCGGCAACATCGGCCTGGCCCAGCTGACCAGGGCCGCCGTGCCCGACCTGGCGAAGGCTCTCGACCGGGTGGGCGCCGACGTGCTTGCGGTGCACACCAATCCGCTGCAGGAAGCCATGCAGCGCAACGGGGACACCGACTTCTCCGGCTCGTTGAACAGGCTGCGGGACGCCGCCGACGCCATAGATCGCCCGATACTGCTCAAGGAGGTCGGCCACGGGATCGGTGGCGTGGCGGCCGCGGAACTGGTTGGCGCCGAAGGCGACTTGCCGGTATCCGGAATTGACGTCGCGGGCGCCGGCGGCACCTCGTGGTCGCGGGTCGAGCAGTTCGTCCGCTACGGCGAGCTTCGCTACCCGCACCTGGCCGACTGGGGCATCCCGACCGCGAGGGCCATTGTGGAGGTGCGCGAGGTGCTGCCGGACATCCCGTTGGTGGCCTCCGGCGGTATCCGCACCGGCATGGACGCGGCCAAGGCGATCGCGTTGGGTGCCGATGTCGTGGCGGTGGCTCGGCCCCTGCTGCCGGCCGCGATCGAATCCGCTGCGGCCGTGGTTGATTGGTTGCAGCCATTCATCGACGAGCTCCGGGTCTGCCTGCACGGCTGCGGCGCCGCGGGCGTTTCGGCGTTGCGCGCGCTCGACCTCACGCCCGCCTCGTAGCTGCGTGTGACATGGCGGTGATACTGGCCTACGGGTCGCCGGCCCTGGGCCACCTGCTGCCGGTCGGGGCGCTGCTGGCCGAGCTCGCCGGCCGTGGTCACGAGGTTCACGCCCGCACCATGGCGGACGGCGTCGCGACGATGCGCGCGGTCGGTGTACACGCCGAGCCGGTCGATCCCGCCATCGAGGCGATCGCCGGCGAGGACTGGCGAGCGCCAAACGCCCTGGGAGTCCTGAAGTCGACGATCGACGTGCTCTGCCGGCGAGCGGTGCTCGAGGTCTCAGACCTGCGCCGGGCGGTGGATACGGTCCGGCCGGACGCGGTCATCGTGGACGCGAACTGCTGGGGCGCGATGTCGGCGGCGGAGGCGGGGCATACTCCGTGGCTGGTGTTCTCCCCGTTCACGCCCTACCTGCGATCCCGCGGGGTGCCGCCCTTCGGCCCGGGTTTTCGCCCCCTGCCGGGCATCCTCGGCGACATCCGGGACGCCTCGGTGCGGCCGATCGTCCGCCATCTGTTCGACCGGCCAATGCTCCCGCGCGTCAACGCCATTCGCGCCGAACTGGGCGTGTCGCCGGTCGCTTCGGTCGACGACTTCATGCGCCGCGCGCCGCTGCTGCTGGCCGTCGGGGGCGAGCCCTTCGAGTACCCACACCCTGGCTGGGGCGGGCTGGTCCACCACATCGGTGCCTGCGCGTTCGAGCCGACCACGGCCGCGCCGGCCTGGGTCGCTGCGATCAAGCGGCCGGTGGTGTTGGTGAACACGTCCTCGATCAGGCAGGCCGACGCCGCTTTGGGGCGGATCGCGTTGCGGGCGCTGGCCGATGAGCCCGTCCACGTGGTGGCGACATTTCCGGCGGGGATACCGCCGGATCTCCCGCGACCACCCAACGCGACCATATGCCGCTTCGTCCCGCACGCGGCCGTGCTCGAGCGGGCCAGCTGCGCCATCACGCACGGGGGTATGGGGACGACACTGAAAGCCCTCGATCGCGGCGTCCCCGTCTGCGTCGTGCCGTTCGCGCGCGACCAGGCCGAAGTGGCCCGGCGCGTCGAGGTCGCCCGTTGCGGCACCCGCCTGGCCGCCAGAAACCTCACCCCGGCCCGGCTGAGGACGAAGGTGCGCGCGGCGATGACGATGGCGGACGGCGCGCGTCGAGTGGCGGCGGGATTCGCCGCGACCGGGGGCGTGCAGGGCGGGGCGGACCTGATCGAGCAGCGGGTACTCGGCTCCGCGGCCCGGCGGCCGGTGCGTTAGGCCGGGCGCTCGCCGGTCTTGCTCACCGCACGTCCCCGGCCCTTGGCAGGCGGGCGCTTCCCGCTCGCCGCCGGCGGTTGGGGGGCCGCTCCGTCGAGTTGCGACTCGAAGGTCGACATCGCCTCCATCATCGCCAGGAAAACCCGGTGTGCGGCGGTCAGGTCGCGGTCGGAGATGCCGGCGAGGGCCGCGTGCAGCTCCGCCCCCAGGGGGGTGAAGAACGAGCGGGCCAGCGCCATGCCGGATTCCTCGTAGCGCAGCAGCGTCTTGCGCCGGTCGTCGGGATCGGGCTCACGCCGCAGGTGGCCGGAGTCGATCATGCGGTCCACCAGGTAGGTGATCGCCGCGGGCGACACATCCAGGCGTTGGCGCAGCTGCGCCGGCGTCAAGGGCGTCCCTGCCGTTTCGGCGACCATGATGTGCAGCAAGGCGTGCAAGTCGGTGCCGCCCACGTCGTTCTGACGGGCGAAGTGCCTGCCGATGCGGTCCGATTGCGCCGTGAGCGCGCGCATGTCGGCCGACATCAACTTCTCGAGTTCGGCTCGGTCCAGTCGCCGATCAGCGGCGCCGCGCTTGGTCACTTAGCTGTGTCCTTCTGCAAGATTCGCCGACCAGCGTATCGGCGACCGCTTCACGCGCCCCACGAACCCCGACAAGTGTCGCGCTTTTCTGTCCGATCGGGCGGTTTATCGGCGAAGCCGAGCGGTCTCGCGCACCGTCTGGTCAGGACTTCGTCGGGTTGCGGCCCTAGTCGACCGGGCGCAGCGCGCTCGGCTTGTGCACGGCGTCCGCACCCGACTTGTCGCTGCGGACCGGTACTGAGGCTCGTCTTCGGACGCCCGGACGGTGCGCCCGGCGGTCTCGGTGTCGGAGGTGATTTCTCCTTCGACGGTGCCCCGGACGGTGTTGCCGTGGCTCCGCCATTCCACCTTGTCGCCGTCATGGAATCTCCGCTCACCCATGTCGGTCCTCCTCTCAACAGTGCGACGGGGCCGCCGCCCGACTCGCGCCGGCGCGTGCGGTGGCCGTGACGTCGCGCGCGATACCGCCGAACACCACATCGCGGTAGGGTGCCGACGCGCTCCAGAAGAGCTGGCCCGCAAGCCCGTACGGCTGGAACAGCGCCCGCTGGTGGTAGCGCGAGCCGCCGTCGTCGTGGGGGCTCGCGGACAGCTCCAGCCACAGGCGCCCCGGCAGCGGGATGTCGGCACGTAACCGGACCAGTCGTGGCGCGTCGATGTGCTCCACCCGCCACCAGTCCAGTGCCTCGCCCTCGTGCAAGTTCTGCCCGTCGAGTGGCCGGTGCGACGGCCGGACCATCCCGAGCGCGCCGTTGAGCCAGCCGCGCAGCGGCCATTCCAACGGCAATGCCGACCAATTGCGCGCGGCCACGGCGGTGCGGATGGCCCGCCACAGCGTATCGGGGTCGGAGCGGCTACGGCGTTGGCGCACATCCTCATACAGCGATCCACCGGCCCACTGCGGGTCGGTGGGCAGCGGTTGGGACGGTGCGCCGTTGGTATCGGCGCGTGACCATCGGGTGCGCAGGTCCTTTTCCCGGGCGTGCGCGAGGGCCAGTTCGACGGCTTCCTCGTAATGCGTCAGCCCACCGTCGGGATCGGGTATGTAGCGGGCGATGTCATGGTTGGCGCACACCACGTCGCTTTCCAGCGACTCCATCAGCGAACCGGCCAATTGGCGGGGAATGGGGGTGAGCAGGTCTACCCACGGCGCCGAGAGTCGCGGTGTCAGCAACGGCACCGGTACCGCGGGTCGCCTGGGCAGGCCCGCGATCACCGCGTACTTGCGGATCATTTCGGTGTAGGTGAAGCGGTCGGGCCCGCCGATGTCGAATGGCCCGTTGACCTCGGCGGGCAGCCCCGCCGCGCGGACCAGGTAGTAGAGCACGTCGCGAACGGCGATGGGCTGCACGCAGGTACGCAACCAGCGCGGCGCGGGGATCAGGGGCAGCCGCTCGGTGAGATAGCGCAGCATTTCGAAGCTGGCCGAGCCCGCCCCGATGATGGCGGCCGCGCGCAACTCGACGCAGGGGACGCCGGAGGTCCCGAGCACGCGCCCCACCTGGGCGCGTGAGGCCAGATGGTCGGAGAGCTGCTGCCCGTCGGGCGTGATGCCGCCAACGTAGACGATGCGGGACAGGCCGGCCTGCCCCGCGCACTCGGCCACAGTGCGCGCGGCGCGTTCGTCGAAGTCGACGAAGTCGGAGCGCATCAGCGAATGCACCAGGTAGTACAGGACGTGCTGACCTTCCAGCGCCCGCCGCACCGTCGTCGCGTCGGCGACGTCACCCCGCACGACCTCCACCCGGCCCCGCCAGGCGACGCCGTCCAGCTTTGCCGGATCGCGGGCCAGCACCCGCACCGTGTGACCGTTCGCGAGCAAGTGGGGGACGAGCCGCGTGCCCAGGTATCCCGTGGCGCCGAACACGACGCAGTGCATCAATTCACTCCTTTGCCGAGTCGTCGTCGGGGGTGGCGGTATGGGCCGGATGCGCGGGCGTGCGCCGGCTCTCTTTCAGCTGCGCTTCGTGGACGTGACGGCGTCCGCCGGTGAGGCGGTCTCGTACCAGGCGCTCGACTTCTCGGAAGCATCGGTAATAGCCGTCGTCGTATTCGTCGACAACCTGAAAGGTCCATCGGCCCGGTAAGACGTTGCGCCCGACCAGCTCGTCGCTGATGTGTTGCGCCAGGTCGGCATGTCCGAGTTCGCGCAGCCGGGCGACGGCGGCATCGAGTTGCAAGTCGGCGTGCCCGGTCAGCTGATGAAACGAGTACAGGTGTCCCCGGGCCCGCTCCACGGTCTCGAGGGCCTCGGTGACTTTGCCGACCGCCTCCGCGACCCCGTCGCGCGTTTCGCCCATGATCTTCCCCCTTGCTCGCTGTGGCATTCCCACCCGAATCCGGGCCGAACCCTCCGACGGGCTCGTTTTAGTTAAGAAAATTGATATTTAATTTACTCGGGGGAGGCGGGTGCGGCCATGGTCATATACTCGTGAACGCCTGCCTGGCAAGGGTTTTGGGGTCCCGCTTAGGCCGGGATCAGAGGGCCCTGAGTTGCCTCTTGGCGGCGCGCCGCAGCTGGATGATCCGGGCGGCGCCGACGAGCACCGTCGTGGTCGCGCCGGCCACGGCCGACAGCAGGTAGCCCACGCCCACCGGCAAGTTCCAGCGGAAGACGAGGAAATGCACGGCGATCGATTCGGTGTTCTGCGCGACGAAGGTGAGCAGAACGATGAGGATCACCAGCCCGACGACCAGCGCCCACCACGCGGCCGCCAGCCGGGTGAACGATCGCGACGACGGCTCGGGGGCAACGCGCGGCTCAGTGCTCATGCTGGTGACTAGCCCGCACGGGCGCGCGCCAAACACCCGGGGACCGCGAAACCCCTGCCGCTCCGCGCCGTTTAAACCGCCGGGTGGGGGGTACCTGGCGTCCGATGACTGTGAAACAGCTGCCGCAGCGTGTCTGGCGCGGCCGACGCAAGGTGATGCGGCTCCAGCGCGATCTGTGGCTTGCGCAATTGGCCCTCTGGCCCGCCGTGATCCTGTCAGCGGTGCTGCTGTCGGCGGCCGCGTGGGCCGTGTGGCACCGCAACTCTCGTCGGAGTCAACCCGACACGGCGGCGCCCGTCACCGATTCGTCGGTGGCCGGCGCGCCGGGGGCACCGGCCGGCCTGAGCGGCTGACGCGCCCCGCGAACAGACCCCAGGAGACGGCGGCCGACGCGAACGCGAGGAACTGGGCCGCGCCGACGCGGCCGGAGGGGACGAATAACCCCTCGACGTACCGGTCGACGAACCCGTTGGCGGGCAAGGGATTCATGGCTGCGCGGCGGCGCGCCCACGATTCCAGAGCCGTCAGCGGGCATGGCAGCTCGAGCGTGACGACGGCGACACCCCAGGCGACTGCGGCACGGTGCAGCGTGATGGTGCGTGGCCAGCGCAGGGCGAGGAAGCCGCCCACCGGCAGGTACGCCAGGTAGGCGAGGTGCATGCCGACCGTGAGGACGACGGCGGCGACATACCCTTTCCGCACGGTCAAGCCCTTCAGCCGAGGCCGCTACGGACCTGATAGCGGCGCTCGGCGTAGGCGAGGTCGTCACGCCAGAGCCTGTTGGCCGCAAAGCGCATGAGCGGCGCGATCACAGGCGCGGCCCCCGAGGCCCGCTGGAACCCCGGCCGGTCCGAATACGCGAGGGTGGCTTCCAGCACCGCGGTGCGGGGACGTCCGTCGGGGCCCAAACCGATTGGGGTGGCGTGGGTCTCGACGGTGCTGCCGGTTCCCTCACCGTCCACGATGCGCATCACGATGGTGCGCGCCTCCGGGCAGCTGAATTCCGCGACGACCGGAACGCCCAGACGGCCCATCCGGAAGGTCACCGCCACCAAGAAGCGATCGGCGTGTTCGGTCGGCGTGGTGAGCACTTCGAGCCGGGTGAACGAGTAGGGGTGAAACCATGCGCCGTGCCAGGGGTCCAGCCGGTTGGCGATGATGTCGGCGGGCTCGCACACGCCGGCCATGCGGGCGACCGCGGCCAGCGTCTCGCCGGTCGGCCTGGCGGGAATCACCGGCTCCTCCAACGGCGTTTCCCCGCCCACCTCGTCGAGCCGCACCCATACCAGCGTGCCGTCGTCGTGACCGGGCAAGGGGCTCCACCCGAACTCACGAGAATGGCCGTTCAGCGCCAATCCGTGCCACCGGCAGATCAGCGTGCCGCGGTGTACGGCCCCGGTGGCCAGATCGGCCCCCAGGTGCGGGCAACTGCGGGGGCCCACACAGAGCCGGCGTTCTTCGTCGCGCCAGGCGACGATCTCGACCCCGGCGACGCGCGCGCCGAACGGCCGGCCGGGGCGCACGTCGGCACTCCCGGCGAAAGCGAACCAGTTTCCGGTGGGCCGTTGCCGGGCCCGTTCCAGGGCGGCGTCGATGATGGCGGGCTGTGCCTCCCGGTAGGTCGGTCGCTGGTCGGCCCACGACGCGCGCGGGATCACCTGAAGGGGCCAGTCTTTGGACCGGGTCGCCGGCCACAGGTGTTGCAGCTGTTCGCGAATGTTCATCGTCGGGCACGTCCTTCGCGGGTGGCAAGCCATCGCAGCACGGGTGACCGGCCCCGGGTGGGTACGGTGACCAACGCGTGTCCGGCCAGTCCCCATTTTCTCAGCAAATGGTTCGCGGCGCACCACCCCGTGGTGGCGGCGCGCTCCATCAGAGCGACGGGCAAGTCGATGCGCACCGCGTCGCCGGCCAGCACCAGTCCGGGCTGCGGCGTGACGACGGCGGGCCGGTCCGCGTAGGACCCCGGAGAGAACAGCGGGCAATCGCTGCGATGCAGCAGTCGCTCGGAAACAACCTGCGCCGCCGCGGTTTCCGGGTAGACCTTGTGCAGTTGACGCAGCGCCGCCGCGCGGGACGGCGCGGCGTCGAGGGCATAGGAGTGCAACTCGACGACCGACCCGTGGTGCCTGCGGGACCATTGGGCGGCCTCGCGTTCGTAGCGCTCCAGCACGCTGATGTTGTCCAGCGGCTCGTGGCCGGCCGTACCCAGGAACGCCGGTCGCCGGGCGGCGACGGGCCGATCCAGCCACAGCCGGTGCACGGCGAAAGGCGGGGCGGTGCGCAGCCGGGCGATCTGTCCGCGCCAGTCATCGGTGGCCAGCTCGGTCGATGCGGCCACCACCCGCTGCAATCCCGCCACGTCGGTGGCCAGCACGACGGCGTCCGCCTCGACGTGCTCGCCGGAATCGGTCTGCACCCGGAAGGGCGCCGTCTGGCCCGGGTCGATGCGCGCTGCGCCGGTGCCGAGCCGGAAGTGCACGTCGAGCGCCTCGAGGTAGGACCGCAGCGGCTGCCAGAGCGCGGTGTCGTAGTTGGACGTCGGGACGTCGAAGATGAGGCCTTCGGAGGACCCGAGGAAGTAGATGTGGAACATGGTCGCCAACTCCGCCGCGGACAGCTTCGACGGGTCGGCGAAGAAACTGCGGGAGAACACCTCGAATGCCAGATGCCTTGCGGCCGGCGGGAACCGGATGTTCTCCAGGAAGGTCGCGGCGTCGACATGGTCGAGGCGCTCGTAGATGTCGGGCACCGACACCGCGGCCAGCGGCGCGGCCGCGCGAGCGTCGATCTCGAGGAAGTCGCGAAGCCGGAACGTGGGGCTGCGGGCGGCGAAGGCCACCGCGTTCCACGGTGGCGTGCGCGGCAGTCCCCGGAAGGTGTCGCGCCGGCCCTCCCCATCGATCAGCGGGTAGTCGTCGACGGGCGTCAGCATCCCCAAGTCGGGATCGATGCGCCCGAGCAGGGCCCGCAGGTTGTAGTACTGCCGGAAGAACGCGTGGAAGCCCCGATTCATGGCGAGGTCGGCCCCGTCGTCGTGCTCGGTCCAGCCACCCACCCGACCGCCGAGGTAATGCTCGCGCTCGACCACCTCGACGGCGACGCCGCGCTCGGCCAGGCCGGTCGCGGCGGTCAGGCCCGCGATGCCGCCGCCCACGACGACCACCCGGGGACGCGCGGTCAGCGCCCCCGCGTCCGGCAAACCTATTGCGGCGAAGTGTGTTTCGCGCCGGGGATCGGCCTGCTGAGCGTGGCCCGATCCGGTCATGACGGCGCGTCCGCCAGGAACGTGTGGACGATGTTGGCCTCCCAGCCGGGCATCGTTTCGCTGTGCACCGCGGTGAAGCCCGCATCGGCGAGGCGGGCCCGGAAGCGCGCCGCGCCGTCGAACTTCAGCACGCTGCGCCACAGGTAGCGGTACAGCGCGGTGTCCCGGGTGCGCCACCACCCGGCGGGAATGATGATGCCCCAGCACACGGCGTGCCAGATCAGGGTGGCGGCGGGGGAGTCGCGCACCGAGTATTCGTGCACGGCCAGGGTGGCGCCGGGCCGCAGCAGCGCCCGGAACTTTCGCAGTTGGCCGTCCCGGTCGGCGAGGTTGCGGATCAGGTAGGCGGCCAGGATGCCGTCGAAGGGTCCGGTGATGCCGTGTTCGGCCAGCTCCTCGACGGGAGTGTGCACGAACCGGACCGACGGGGGCCAGTCCTTCGCGGCCGCTGCCTCGAGCATGCCCCGCGAGGCGTCGACGGCGACGATCTGGGCCTCGGGGGCCACGGTCAGCAGCGCGGCCGTCGAGGCCCCGGTCCCGCATCCCAGGTCGAGCAGCCGTAAACCCTTGCCGCGGTCGCGGATTCGCATGCGGCGGGCCGAGAGCAGCAGTTGTTCGTGGTACCCGGGGCTGGCGCCCACCAAGCGGTCGTATGCCGTCGCTCCGGCGTCGAAGGCGGCCGACAACTGGCCGCGGCTGGGCCGGGCCTCACCGACGCGCACGTTGGCGTTCCCATCCCAGCAACACCGCGGTCGCCAGCGCAAAGCCGAACAAGAAGTCCTCGACGGGAATGTCGAACGGGAAGCGCAGGCCGGTGATCTGACGAGGGTCATAGCTGACGATGGGCGAGCTGAGCTTGGTCAGCCAGCCATCGACGGGGACCTGGAAGCCGAGAACGATCAACATCGACAGCCAATAGGCCGGACGCCGGAACAGCCCGGTGCGCAACACCGCCAATTCCAGTGCGCACACGGCGAACACGGCCGCCACGGCCGGAACCGTGTAACCCAGCCCGGTCATCGCCGGTTCACCCTATCCAGGATGGTGGTCACGGCGTTGTAGGTCAGCAGCGCGCAGATCGGGATGACGATGAAGAACAGCACCTCCTCGATCGGCACCCGGAACGGGATGCTCAGGCCGGTGATGTAGGCGCTGTTGTAGGTCCACACACGCGCGGCCACGGCGATCTCGTCCCAGACCAGAAACACCACTGCCACGGGGAAGACCGCGATCACGAGGCGGCGCCATTGCCGGTAGACGCCGGGACCGAACATCTCCAGGGGGGCGGTGATCGCCAGGCATGCGGCCAGGACCAAAAGATATTGCCAGCGATCGGTCATGCGGCCCCCGGAGGATCCGAAACACCGGGCGAACTGTTGCGCGCCCGCCACGACCGTATCAGCCCGATTCCGCCGACCTGCAGCCTTCGAGCCCTGCCGACCGTGGCCCGGCGACTGAACACGGCGAAATCGCTTTGTTCGATGCGGTCCAGGATTTCGGAGTACAGCGTCGCCGCCGCCGCCACGCACGGTTGCGAGCGGGGGCTGAGCATGGCGATGCCAGCGTCGGCGAATCGGTAAGTCTCCCTGGTGATCTCGTGCTGAGCGGCCAGCGCCGTGCGGACCCGCGGGTCGGTGCGTCGATTCTGGTGACACCAGGTCAACAGCTCGCGGTCGACCCCGTGGGCTGCGAGTTCGTCGGCCGGCAGGTAGACCCGCCCGCGCAGCAGGTCTTCGTCGACGTCGCGCAGGAAGTTGGTGAGCTGAAACGCCCTGCCCAGCGCGGCGGCGTAGGGTGCGGCCTCCTCGACCGGCGTCACCGTGCCCAGTACCGGAAGCACTTGCAGGCCAATGGCTTCGGCGGATCCGCGCATGTAGAGGTTGAGCGCCGCGCGGTCGGGATAGTCGGTGATCGTGAGATCCATCCGCATCGAGGCGAGGAAGTCGTCGAACAGCCCGGTGTCGATCCGGTAGCGGCGCGCCGTGTGGGTGACCGCGGCGAGCACGGGATCGTCGAGATGGTCTCCGCCCGCGAAGAACTTGTCGGCCAACTGCTGGAGCCTCATGCCGCGAATATCGGTGCTCAGCCCGGGATCCAGGTCGTCGAGGATGTCGTCGGCGTAGCGGGCGAAACCGTACAGGGCGTGCACCGCCGGCCGCTGGTCGGGCGCCAGTAGCCGGGTGGCCAGGAAGAAGGTGCGGCCGTGCGCGGCGTTGAGTTCGCGACACCGCCGATATCCCTCGCGCAGCCGCGGATCGTCGATTCCGGCCGCGCCCAACTCGCTGCGGATCATGTCAGCCCGGCTCCCATGTCGTGATGTTTCGGCATTCGGTTGGCGCGGCCACTACCCGGGCCGGTGATGCGGTCGGCGGCGAGTCGGCCCGAGATCAGGGTCGTGGGGACGCCGACGCCGGGCACCGTCGACGACCCGGCCAGCACCGCGTTGTCGACGCCGCGCACCATGTTGGCCGGCCGGAATGGACCGGTCTGCGCGAAGGTGTGGGCCAGCGCGAAGGGGCTGCCCGCGGCCATGCCCTGCCGCGCCCAGTCGGCCGGCGTGACGACGTCCAATACCGTTGCGCTGTCGGGCAGGCCGGGCAGCAGCCGGGCCGCGACGTCGTCGATGAGGGTGTCGACATACGGCTTGCCCGCACTGCCCCAGTCGATGTCCCCGCGATCCAGGTTCGGCGCCGGGGCAAGCACGTAGAGCAGATCGTGCCCGTCCGGGGCGAGTGTCGGGTCGCTGGCGGTGGGGCGGGTGACCAGCAGCGACGGGTCCCGCATCAGCCGTCCGTCGCGGATGATGTCGGTGAAGGTCTGGTCCCAGGAATCACCGAACAGGATGGTGTGATGCGCGGTCTCCGACGGAACCCGGCGACAGCCCAGATGAGCCACCACCGCCGACGGCGCCGGCCGCAGCCGCAGGGGCCGACGCGGGGTGCGGCCCAATAACGCGTAGGTCTGCGGCAATTCGGTGGTCAGCACCACCGCGTCGCACGCGATCGGGTCCAGGCGATCCGTTCGCACCGCGCTGACCCGCGACCCGACCCGATCGAATCCGGTCACCGTGGCGTTGTAGCGGAATTGGACCCCGGCC
The DNA here is from genome assembly GCF_034555895.2 of Mycobacterium europaeum. NCBI lineage: Bacteria > Bacillati > Actinomycetota > Actinomycetes > Mycobacteriales > Mycobacteriaceae > Mycobacterium > Mycobacterium europaeum. Next base: position 3,212,571 of record NZ_CP157315.1, on the reverse strand, counting down.
TCGGCGGCCGCCCCGGCCAGCGCGTCGGGCAGCGCGCGAACCCCGCCGCGCGGAAAGAACACTCCCGCGATGGTGTCCATGTAGGCGATGACCGCGTACACCGCCAGCGCGTTCCGCGGCGCCACCCCCGCGTACAGCGATTGAAACGTGAAGACCCGCTGCAGCCGGGGATCGCTGATGTGGCGCTTGACCATCCGATCCCACTTGCGGAACCCGCCGATCGCGGCCAGCCGCGCCAATTGCGGCGTGAGCAGCGACAGCGGGGAGTCGAAATTGGCGGCGATGAACCCGTCGAATTCGATCCGGTACAACCGATTCAGCCACTCGCGCAACCGACGGTAACCCGCAGCCTGCCCGAAGCCGGCGAATTCTTCAATGGCGGTCGCCATCCGGTCCGCATCGGTGTGGACGTCGAGCGCGCTGCCGTCGGCGAACACCGCCCGGTAGGCCGGATCAAGCGGCAGCAGCTCCAGTCGGCCCGATCGGCTGCGGCCCACGGCCGCGAAAGTCTCGTCGATGATGTCGGTCATCGTCAGCACCGTCGGCCCGGTGTCGATGCGGTAGCCGTCGATGTCGAGCCGGCCCGCGCGCCCGCCCGGCCATGGCTGGCGCTCGACCACCGTCACCGCGCGCCCCCGGCCGGCCAGATGCAACGCGGCGGACAGCCCCGCCAGGCCGGCGCCGATCACCACCACGCGCTCGCTGCGTCCTTCGATGGTCCGCATGTCAGCATGCTCCCAAACTTGTGGCCTTCATTCGACGCGATCCGTACATGCGGTCGCCATGTCGTTCAGCGTGGCACGGACCTGCTCGTCGATCGACGCGTCGCCAAGGTGTTGCCGTGCGGCCGCGACCCGGTCGCTGATCATCTCCTCGATCAGGTCGACGGCCCCGGTCGAGACGATCAGCGCCTTCCACCGGTCGAGGGCCTCGGCGTCGAGGACGCGGGCGGTCATCAGCTCCGTCAGCTCGGCCCGGGCCGGCGGAGCGGCCAGCTGGTGCGCGGTCACCACGAGGCTGGTCGCCTTGCGTTCCAGCAGGTCACCGCCGCAGGGCTTCCCGGTGGTCGCCGGCGAGCCGAAGACGCCGAGGACGTCGTCGCGAAGTTGGAACGCCTCGCCGACGGCCGCGCCGTAGCGGCCGAGCTGTGTCAGCGTTCGGTCGTCGCAATCGGACATCGCCGCGCCGATCTCCAGCGGTCGCCGCACGGTGTAGTTGCCGGACTTGCGCCGCGCCACGTCCAGCACGGTCTCCAGGGACGGCATCTGCCGGACATCGCTGGTCAGGTCCGCGAACTGCCCCACTGCCAGCTCGGTCCTCATCGTGTCGTAGCGTGGCCACGCCCGCTGCAGCCGCCGGGGTTCGACACCGCTTTCGCGCAGCATCTGCTCGGACCAGATCAGGCAGAGGTCACCGAGCAGGACGGCGGCCGACTCACCGAACCGCCGTGACGAGCCGGACATCCCGCGCTCGCGGTGCCATCGGGCGAATTGCAGGTGCGCCGCCGGACGTCCCCGCCGCTCGGTCGACCCGTCCATGACGTCGTCCTGCAACAGGGCGAAGACATGGAGTAACTCGAAACTGGCCGCCGCCCGCAACGCCGCCTCGTCGGGTGCGGCACCGCACAGCCATCCCAGGTACACGAACATCGACCGCAGGCACTTGCCGCCGGATACGAACGCCGTCAAGATCTCGCCCGCGGCATGAATGCGCGTGTCGTCCAGTTCCGCACGGCGCGGGCCGACGAAGTCGACGAGGTGGGCAAGCACCGCTTGCCGCACCCCGGTTCGCCACTCGGTGAAGTTGGCCGTGCCGGTCGATTCGGTCGCGATCACCGGCGACTCGGTGGCGGGCGTCAACGACAAAGCACCCATCTTGGCCACGCGCTTCCTCCTGGACGGCTTGGCATTCCCAGGCAAGAACCGCTCAAACGCCCGCGATCGTGCCCGTCGACCCCGTTCTGGGATGCCACTACCTTCAATAACTTAAACGTTAACTTACTGAACTTCATCGTTCTTGGCCAGCCGTGGCGCATGGTTTGGTGAGCTGCGGCCGCGGCCCGTCCCGTCCTCACGGTTGTTGGAACGAGGCGGCGTCGCGCGCAGTTCAATCTGTTAACCGTTAACAAACTGAATGAAAGACTGCGTTTAGGGATATGCTGCACACCGTTATGGACGCTGACGAACAGCGCGGGCGCCGAGACGCGCTGGAGTCGCTGATCTCGGCCGATCTGCGGGAGATTTCTACCGAATCCGACCAGATCGGCCGTCAGTTCGCGACATCACATAGCCTGCGGCCCAACGACTTCCGGGCGTTGATGTACATCATGGTGGCAGAGACGGCGGGGCGGCCGATGACCTCAGGTGACCTCAGCCATCGGATGGGGTTGTCCGGCTCGGCCATCACCTACCTGGTGGACCGGTTGATCAATTCCGGCCACATTCGGCGCGACTCCCATCCCGACGATCGTCGCAAGGTGATCCTGCGGCACGGTGAATCCGGCCTTTCCACCGCCCGGTCGTTCTTCAGCCCACTGGCCGCCCACACCCGCGTCGCCCTCGAGGAGTTACCCGACGCCGACCTGATCGCCGCACATCGGGTGTTCGCCGCGCTGATCTGCGCGATGCGGCGATTTCAGGGCGAGCTGGGCGCCGCAGGGCGTTGACCGGCGATCTCAGGTCGGTCGACATCGACGGCCGCGCGCAGAACCAGTAGCAACAACCGGGCGGGGAAGCGCAGATGATCGGCCGGCGGTGGGCCGCGTGAACGGTCTGCCGGCCGTGACGCGCGGCTGAAACGCAAGAGCCGGAGCGGACTTCGGATATCGGAGCCGCGGCCGGGTGTTTTCCTCGGCGGGAAAGGGGAATCCGCCGCCGGTGAGCGTTTCCGATCTTGTCGCGTTGCCCTTCCAGTGGGGCTCGGCCCTCCGGGGCAAACGGTTGTTCCATCCCGTCGGAGTGTTGGCCGAAGGCTTCATCGAGCGCGCCGCTCCCGCGGGGGAGGGGCTGCCCATCTCGTCCTGCGAGGTCGTCGCGCGGGTGTCGAAGGCCAGTGGCACCCCGGGGGCGTTGCCCGACTTCATCGGGCTGGCCTTCCGGGTCGCACCGCCGCAGGCGACGGGCCCATGGGACATCCTGGTCGTCTCGTCGGGATCGGGGATGCTGTCCCGGGCGCTGGCACTGCGGCCGGCCCTCTCGTGGAGCGGCCAGACCCTGACCACCCTGATGCCGCTGCACTATCAGGGGGCCAATTGGTGGCTGCGAGCCCGGATCGAGAGCGAGATCGGCGGTTCGGGCCTTTCGCTGGACGGCATCCGCAGGCGACTCGAGCACGACGCGATCGACGTCTCGCTCGACCAGGCCTGTGGCGGAGCCGATTTCACCCCGCTGGGCCGGCTCACGCTGACCCGCGTCGTCGACCCCCGACGCGCACCGGACGTGTCGTTCGACCCCGTCATCAACACCGCGCCCGGCGTAAGCCTGCATCCGCGGTGGCTCGCCGATCTGCGCGCCCGCGCGTACCGGCGCAGCCGGCACGGCAGAGACGCGGACTAGGAGGCGCGATGTCGCCCCGGGGGCCGCTCACCGCGCGGCGGGATGCCGTGACCTGTCAGGGCAGCGTGGTGATGGTGCCGGCCGTCTCGAGCTCGGTGTAATAGCTTCCGCCCGGGTAGAAGTCGGGTGTGGTCGTGCCCGCGACCATGTCGGCGATCCAGCCCCGGGTCAGGCCCCACACCGCCTCGATGTTGGCCGGCTTCGGACGGCCGCACACCAGGTTTTCGTAAAGGGGTGAGGAGGGACCGAGCGCGTCACCGTGCGCTCCGGTCGTGACTTTCACCCCGTGGAACGGCCGGTCCGCCAGATACCGCTCGATCGCCTTGGTGCCACGTTGGAAGTAGTTGCAGAGCAGATGTGGCGACGCCGTGGCGTAGACGGGCAGTGGGGTGCCTGCCAGGCCCGCCAGCGCCTCATCGGTATTGGAACCGATGAACGACTTCACGCCGTCCTCGCTGACGATGCCGCGCAGTTGGGCGAAGGCGGCCGGGTAGGTGCTGTGCAGGCGCTCGGCGACATACTCAACGGCCTCGGCCCCCGCCGAATGTCCCACGAAGACCACCTTGTCGGGCAACGGCGTCACCGGTCGGCCGGCGTCAGCCGCCGCCCTCGCGAAGGACGTCGCCAACGCGCCGTTCGGGTCGTCTTTGTGGGCGAAGACGTCGGCGATGTTGTCCAGGAAGCCCCTGTTGTCGATCAGGTGCTCCACGGTGCAGCCGAACGCGCTGAGGGTGGGCAGCGTGGTTGCCACGACGACGTACCCGCGGTCGGCGAGTTCGGCCCCGAACGTGGACCACACCTTCTTGCCCTCGACGAACCCGTGCTGTAGCCAAACCAGTCCCGTGGGCGGCGTGCTGGGTAGATACCACGTCGTCGGCGCCGCCTGGGTGGTGCTTGCGCAGGCGATGTCGGTCGCGCTGTCGGCCTCGGTGGACTCGGCCCGGGCGTAGCGCGGGGCGAGCACCATCGCGGCCACCGCGACCACGCCCATCACGACCGCGCCGGTCCGGCGGGCGTGCCGGGCCAGCGCTCCTGAGATCATTAAGAAATTGAATCATTTCTGGATGCCGGTCGGGCATGATCAGGCGCGATTGCCCGAGATGTTCCGATCAGCCCTCGCGCCCGAGCAGGTGCCGCAGCGCCTGCTCGAGGTCGGGGTGGCGGAACCGGTGTCCGGCCGCGGTGAGCTTCTGCGGAGCCACCCGTTGGCTGGCGCACGCGAGCTCGCGGGCGCCCTGCTCGCCGAGCAGCACCCGGGGCCCGAGCGAGGGCACCGGCAACACCGCGGGCCGGTGCATGACGCGGGCCAGGGTGGCGGTGTATTCGCTGTTGCGAACCGGGTGCGGCGCAACGGCGTTCACCGGCCCGGACAGGGCGTTGTCCCACAGCGCGCGGTGATACACGTCGACGAGGTCATCGATCCCGATCCACGAGAGCCATTGCCGGCCGTCGCCCAGCCGGCCGCCCAGCCCGGCGCCGAACAACGGGCGCATCAGCTTCAGCGTGCCGCCGAGCGGCGACTGCACGATGCCGGTGCGCACCGGCACCACCCGCACTCCGGCCTGTTGCGCGGGCGCGGTCGCCGCCTCCCAGTCGGCCACGACATCGGCGAGAAAGCCGTCACCGCGGCCGCTGTCCTCGGTGAGGATGTCGTCGCCCCGGTCGTATCCGTAGTAGCCGATCGCCGATGCGGTGACCAGCACGGCCGGCCGCCGCGGGGTGCGGGCCAGCGCCTCGGCGAGTCGGCGGGTTGGGCCAATCCTGCTGTCGCGGATGGCGTTTCGATGCTTCTCGGTGAACCGGCCGGCGATCGAGGCGCCGGCCAGGTGGATGACCGCGTCTACCCCCTCGAACAGGCCGGGGTCTGGCCGGTCGGGATTCCACTCCCGCTCGCCGCCGCCGCGGGCGGGGCCGCGGACCAACCGGATGACGCGATGGCCGCCGGTGCTCAGGAACGCCGACAACGCCGAACCCACCAACCCCGACGCCCCGGTGACCGCGATCGTCAGCGGCGACAGGCCGTTCTCGGCGGCCAGCCGGTGCGCGGCCAGATCATCGGCCAGCTGACGGTGCCGGTAGGTGAACATGGGGCGCAGTAACGAGCCGGGCACCGGCGTGTCGACCCGGTCGATGACCCTGGTGCGGCCGTCGCCGACGTCTTCGAAATCGTGGGTGTGCCGCCAGCGCACCGCGGTTCGCGCCGGCAGCGCTGCCAGCCCGTCACCACCGATCGCGTCGACGAAGCGCCGCGGCGGGTCGTATCCGTCGGCCTGGTGCACGGCGACCCAGCGCAGGCCGCCCGGAAGCGCCAACGTCGCCCGACCGTCCTTGAGCGAGGTGGCCTCCGTGACCAGCCGCATGGGCTGCCACGGCGGCGAGAGCCGGGTGAAAGCGCCCGGTCTGGCGTGCCAGGCAAAGACCTCAGCGATCGGCGCGTCGACCACGCTCGAATATTCCAACCCCATACTGCAGGTTAGCGGTCGGGCAAGGCGTGCTCAACGATGGGCATGCGCGGATGGGGCTGGCGCTCGCCCCGCTTGGCCGCCAGATACACCTGCGCGGTTTCCTCGGCCACGGTCTTCCAGTCGAAAGCCGAGGTGAGTCGGTCGCGGGCGGCGCGGGCGCGCCGCTGGGCGGCTTCCGGATCGTCGAGCACCACCCGTACGGCAGCGGCCAGTCCGGCGACGTCGCGGGGCGCACACGACACCCCGGTCCGGCCGTTGATGACAGCCTCGCCCAGGCCGCCGATGTTCGACGTCACCAGCGGGGTGCCCGCCGCGGCGGCCTCCAGCGCGACGATCCCGAACGGCTCGTAGTGGCTGGGGAGGACGGCGGCATCGACCCGGTGCAGCACCGGGAGTAGCTCGGCATGGTCGAGATGGCCGGCGAACCGGATTGCCTTGAGCACCCGATGCTTTCGGGCCTGCTCGATGAGCCACTCCTGCTGGGTGCCCTCCCCGGCGATGGTCAGTGTGGTCCCGGGATGGGTACGCCTGATCCGCGGCAGGGCGGCGATGACGTCGTGCACGCCCTTCTCGTACTCGAGGCGCCCGAGGTAGAGCAGTTCGGCGGGACCGGTGCGCGGCCGGCGCTCGGCGAACGGCCAGCGCGCGGCGTCGATACCGTTGCGGATGACCGTGATTGCGGCCAGCCCGGGGCCGAACAGTTCGGTGATCTCGTCGGCCATCGACGCCGAACACGTGATCAGCGAGTCGGATTCGCGCACCAACCACGACTCGACGGCGTGCACCTGCCGGCTGATGGAACCGGACACCCAGCCGGAGTGCCGCCCGGCCTCGGTGGCGTGAATGGTGGAAACCATTGGCACGTCGTAGAACTGGGCGAGGGCGATCGCGGGATGGGCGACCAGCCAGTCGTGCGCGTGCACCACGTCGGGGCGCCACGGCCGGTGGCTGCCCCGCTTCTTCAGCGACAGCCCGGCGCGGACCATGGAATGGCCCATGGCCAGCGTCCACGCCATCATGTCGGCGCCGAAGCAGAATTCGTGCGGGTCCTGTGCGGCCGCGATCACGCGCACACCGTCGACCACCTCGTCGGACGACGGGTGGGTGCTGGGGTCGGTGCCCGAGGGGCGACGGGACAGCACGACGACCTCGTGGCCGGCCGAGGCCAGCGCGGTGGACAGGTGGTGCACGTGCCGGCCGAGGCCGCCGATCACCACCGGCGGGTACTCCCACGACACCATCAGGATCTTCACGCGGCCAACCACCTCATCGGGGCAGCCTGCGCGCGTCGAGCGCGCCGAACAGGCCGTCGGCGCGGTTCCAACCCTCGGCCAGCCGGCCGGCGGTGTCCCGCCGCCCGGACGCCAGCGCCCCGGCGATCTCGCGGGTGGCGTGGGCGTGCAGATGCGCGCGGTAGCGCGCGTAGTCGGCGGCCGAGTCCTTGCTGACCATGAACGGCCAGTCGCTGGAGACCGTGAGCAGCGTCTCGCGCAGGATCTGGTCGGCCACGTGGTCGCGGGGGAGCGGCCCGTCCAGCGAGGCCCGCTGCGACAACGCCTTGTCCACGGTGCTCAGCGCCGTGTCGACCACTTCGGCGTTGAGCTGGACGAGATCGGCCACCTTGTCACCGGCCCACACCTGCCAGTCCTTGCCGGACCCCCACGAACTGGGCGGCAAAGCCACTGCGCGCCCGACGTATCCGTCGGCGATGGCGTCGCTCAGCGTGCCCACCCGCACGCCGGCGGCGGGCAGGGCGCGCAGCACCCGCGCCAGCCACGTCGGGCCCTCGTACCACCAATGGCCGAACAGCTCGGTGTCGAAGGCGGCCACCACGTGGGCGGGCCGCCCGATCCGTTCCGATTCGCTCGCCAGCCGGTTGCGGACCACGTCGACGAAATCGGCGACATGAACGTCGACCGCATGGTCGGCGCGCTCGGGATCGTAGGGTGCCTTCCCCTCGGACGGCACGTTGCGGCCGGTCACCCGCGCCGGCTTCAGCCCGGTGAGGTGGTCGTAGGTGTGGAAGTCGCGGTAGGCGGCGTGCCCCGGGTAGCCGGACTTCGGCGACCAGACCCGGTAGCTCACCTGCAGGTCGCGCCCGAACGCGACCACGTCGGTGTCGCCGACGGGACGGCCCAGCGCGGTGTCGCCGTGCAGCGACGGCCCGTCGACCATGAAATGGGTGACACCCGCCGCCGCGTAACCGTCCTCCAGGCCCGGGGCGTACGCACATTCGGGCGCCCAGATGCCGCTCGGGCGATGCGCCATCCGCTGCTGGGGATCGGCCAGCCCCTCGCTGAGCGCGAACTCGCGGAGCCGCGGCGCGAGCAGCGGCTGGAACGGGTGGGCCAGCGGGCCGCCGAGCAACTCCACCGTGCCGGCGTCGATCAGGCCGCGCAACAGCGGACTCCCGCCGTGCCGCCATTGGGTGGCGAACTCCTCGAGCGCCCGATCCGCTTCGGCACATTCCCGAATCCCCAAGGCCCGCAACGCTTCCGGTGTGCATGACTGGAAACCGGCCGACTTCGACCGGGCTGCGGACCGCACGCTGGCGGCCTCGGCCGCCCGCAGCCGCCAGTTGGCCAGCCAGTGGTGCATGCCGTCGAGGCAGTACGGGTCGTCCAGTTGCGCGTTGACCACCGGAGTGACCCCGAGGGTCACCAGCCCGCGACGGTCCTCGTCGGCGAGCGCGGTCAGCACCCGCATCAGCGGCAGGTAGGCCGCCGCCCACGACTGATAGAGCCACTCCTCGCCGACCGGCCACCGGCCATGGTGGGCCAGCCACGGCAGGTGGGTGTGCAGGACCAGGGTGAACATGCCGGGCACCCGGTCATGCGAATCGTTCACGGCGCTACCGCGATTGCGATCAGATCGAGGCTGTCGTCGATGTCACGGCCGTCCTCGACGACGTCGAAGTCGTCGGTGGTCACCGCGGCCACGTCGGCGGCCAGCTCAGGCGGCCAGGCCGCGCCGGCCATCGCGAGCTCGATCTGCGCGTTGATGATGGAGCCGCCGTGGCGGGCGTCCATCTCCCGCAGCCGCGGACCGTGGAACAAGCCGGAGACCGACACGTCGCGAAAGCCCGCGCCGATCAGCAACCCGGTCAGCTCGCCGGCGTTGAGTTCGCGGGTGTGGAACGGGTTGATCGGGGTGTCGCGGCCCGGGGAGAACGTGATCCGGTTGGGTGTGGACACCATCAGCAGCCCGCCGCGGCGCAGCACCCGGGCGCATTCGGCCACGAATTGTGCCTGATCCCACAGATGCTCGATGACTTGGAAATTGACCACAATATCCACCGACCCGTCGGGCAGCGGTAGCTCGGCCAGGTTCGCCCGCATGACCTCCACGCGGGGGTAGCGGGCGCGCACGTGGGCCACGGCGGCCTCGTCGTAATCCACGGCCACCACCCGACGGGCGACGCCGGCGATCAGGTCGGCGCCGTACCCCTCGCCACAGCCGGCCTCGAGCACGTCGCGGCCCGCGCAGAGCCCGGCCAGTCGCCGGTAAACCACCTGGTGGCGGCGAAACCAATAGTTTTCGACGTCCAGGTCCGGGATGGTGCGCTCGCCGGTCAACGTCAGGACGGGGTCAGCCGCCGGCGTGGGATCGCCGAGGCTGTGCCGGGGTACGTCGGGGACGGTTGCGCTCATCGCATAGGCAGGCTAACGCGAAGTGTCGGATTCGCGAACCGGGGACGAGGCGCCCCCGCTTGCCGACGGTAGACACGCCGCAAGAACCTGCAGTACGACCCGCTATGGTGTGAATGCAGGCCGCACAAAGTTACCCGGTAGTAACACGACCGTGCCCTGCGAAACGCGTACTGAAAGTCTCGTGGTCGACTGCTGCGAGACTCCTTCGAGGAGGACGAACCACACTCATGACGAACATCGTGGTCCTGATCAAGCAGGTCCCAGACACCTGGTCGGAACGCAAGCTGAACGACGGCGACTACACGCTGGACCGAGAGGCCGCCGACGCGGTACTGGACGAGATCAACGAGCGCGCCGTCGAAGAGGCCCTGCAGATTCGTGAGCGCGAGGGCGGCGAGGGGTCGGTGACCGTGCTGACCGCGGGCCCCGAACGTGCCACCGAGGCGATCCGCAAGGCGCTGTCGATGGGCGCCGACAAGGCCGTCCACCTCAAAGACGACGGCATGCGCGGTTCCTGCGTGGTGCAAACGGCCTGGGCGCTGGCGCGCGCGCTGGGCACCATCGAGGGCACCGAGCTTGTCATCGCCGGTAACGAGTCCACCGACGGCTCCGGCGGCGCGGTGCCGGCGATCATCGCCGAGTACCTTGGCCTTCCGCAGCTGACCCACCTGCGCAAGCTGTCGATCGAGGGCGGCAAGGTCACCGGCGAGCGGGAGACCGACGACGGCGTGTTCACGCTCGAGGCCTCGTTGCCCGCGGTCGTGAGCGTGACCGAGAAGATCAACGAGCCGCGCTTCCCCTCCTTCAAGGGCATCATGGCCGCGAAGAAGAAAGAGGTGACGGTGCTGACCCTCGCCGAGATCGGGGTCGAAAGCGACGAGGTCGGCCTCGAGAACGCCGGGTCGAAGGTGCTGTCGTCGACGCCGAAGCCGCCGAAGACCGCGGGTGAGAAGGTCACCGACGAGGGCGAGGGTGGCAACCAGATCTCCCAGTACCTGGTCGCCCAGAAGATCATCTAGCCGAGCACCCATCCCATAGACGAGAAGAGCGAAGAAACCATGGCTGAAGTTTTGGTGCTCGTTGAGCACGCCGAAGGCGCCCTGAAGAAGGTCACCTCCGAACTCATCACCGCCGCCCGCGCGCTGGGTGAGCCGGCCGCCGTCGTGGTCGGCAAGCCCGGCACCGCCGCGCCGCTGGTCGACGGGTTGAAGGAGGCGGGCGCCGCCAAGATCTACGTCGCCGAGTCCGACGACGCCGAGAACTACCTGGTCACCCCGGTGGTCGACGTGCTGGCCGCGCTCGCCGAGTCGAACGCGCCCGCCGCTGTCCTGCTATCGGCCAACGCCGACGGCAAAGAGGTCGCGGGCCGGCTCGCGGCCCGGATCGGATCCGGCCTGCTGGTGGACGTGGTCGGTGTCCAGGAGGGCAACAAGGCGGTGCACTCCATCTTCGGTGGCGCGTTCACCGTCGAGTCGCAGGCCAACGGCGACACCCCGGTCATCACGGTGCGCGGTGGCGCCATCGACGCCGAACCGCAGGCCGGTGCCGGCGAGCAGGTCACCGTCGAGGTGCCCGCGCCCGCCGAGAACGCCACCAAGATCACCGCCCGCGAGCCGGCGGTCGCCGGTGACCGCCCGGAGCTCACCGAGGCATCGATCGTGGTGTCCGGTGGCCGCGGGGTGGGCAGCGCGGAGAACTTCAGCGTGGTCGAGGCGCTGGCCGACTCGCTGGGCGCCGCCGTCGGCGCGTCGCGCGCCGCGGTCGACTCCGGCTACTACCCGGGCCAGTTCCAGGTCGGCCAGACCGGCAAGACGGTGTCGCCCCAGCTCTACATCGCGCTCGGCATCTCCGGAGCCATCCAGCACCGCGCCGGCATGCAGACGTCGAAGACCATCGTCGCGGTGAACAAGGACGAAGAGGCGCCCATCTTCGAGATCGCCGACTACGGCGTGGTGGGCGACCTGTTCAAGGTCGCCCCGCAGCTGACCGACGCCATCAAGGCACGCAAGGGCTGAGTTCCCTCGGCTCAGCGGCCCCCGGCACCCCGGTGCCGGGGGCACTTGCGTCTCGAGGGTCGCGTCGCGTCTGAGTGCGCAGGGTGCACCATCGCTGGAATTTGATACCGCGGGCGCTATCGAATTTCAAAGTCGCCGAGCGGTTCTGAAGCCGACTACCGCGCCCCGGTCAGCATCGCGTCGATGCGCCGCAACGCGATCGCACACACCGTCAGATACGGCGCCGCCCACCACGGAACGGCCATGCCGACTCGCGCCCCGTGGTCCATCGGCTCCACCCAATGACGCGTTGCGGGAACGCCCGCCACCGTCCAGGCCCAATGACGCCCCGGCTCGAAATCGGTGACGACGAACGGCACCGGAACCAGCAGCGACGTCTGGACCGTGCCGGTCACACCCAACGCCAACTCGGTATGTGGTTCGTCGAGCCGGGCGCCCCGGATCGTCGGGCCCCACTTCGGCCACGCATCCAGGTCGACCAGCACGCCCCAGACCGCCGCTGGAGGTGCCGCGACCACGCGGTCCACGGTGAGCATCATGCCGCCGCCGATCACGGGGCCGCCCCACCGAGTCGCCGCTGTTGCTCCACCACGTCGTCCAGATCCGTGAGCCGTCGCAACCCCGCCAGCGGTTGGCTCATCCGCCGGTTGGCAGCGAGTTGCCGCTTGTTGCGGTCCAGGAACCACCAGTAGCCGCCCGTATACGGGCAGGCGCGTTCGCCGACCCGCACGGTGGGCCGGTAGGGGCAGTGGCCGCAGTAGTCACTCATCCGATTGATGTAGGAGCCGCCGGCGGCATACGGCTTGGTGGCCATCAAACCGCCGTCGGCATGCTGGGACATGCCGACGACGTTGGCCACCATCACCCAGTCGTAACCGTCGACGAGGCAGCGGTGGAACCAGTCGGCGACCTCGGTGGGGTTCCATCCGCGCTGCAGCGCGTAATTGGACAACACCATCAACCGCGGAATGTGGTGCACCCAGCCGTGGTCGCGCACCTGGGCCAGCACGTCTTTGAGGCAATGCGCCCGCACCGCGTCGGCATCCAGGTCGGTAAACCAGTCGGGCAACCCGGCGTGGGCGTCGAGCGCGTTGCGGCGGCGGTAGTCCTCGCCGAAATGCCAGTAGACGTGCCAGATGTAGTCGCGCCACCCGATGAGCTGGCGGATGTACCCCTCGACGCTGGCGAGCGGTGCACGCCCGGCCCGGTAGGCGTCCTCGGCCGCGTAGGCGCATGCCAACGGGTCCAGCAGGCCGAGGTTCATGGGTGCCGACAGCAGGCTGTGCGCCATGTAGCGATCACCGGAAAGCATGGCATCTTCGTGAGGACCGAAGTACGGCAGGCGATCTCGGAGGAACACCTGGAACGCGGCCTGCGCTTCGGTCGCGGTGACCGGAAATTCGCGCGGGCCGTCGCGGCCGACGAACGCCACGCTTCCGTCTCGTTCCCAACGATCCAGGTCCGCGCGTACCCGCTCGTCGATCTCGTCCTCTTCCGGTTGCCAGGGCGGGGCCACGGAGAGGGCGTCGGCGTTCTTGGGTGCCGGTTGCCGGTTGTCGGCGTCGAAATTCCACCGACCCCCGGCGGGTTGGTCGCCCTCCATCAACACATCGAACCGACGACGGGCGTCACGGTAGAAGTTCTCCAGCCGCAAGGTCCGCTGCCGGCGGGACCACTCTTCGAATTCGGTACGCGCGGTGCAGAATCCACGCGCGGGCAACACTTCGAGGTCTGGCATCGACCGCACGAATCTGTCCGCAGCGCGCGAGGTGGGCTGACACACGCTGATGCGGTCTTTCACTCGGTCCAACGCCTCGCGATAGGTCCGGGTCGGAAGAAAGATGGCTTGGTCGCCGAGTTCGGCCGCGCGGTGACGCAGCGCGGAAAGGACCAGGTGGGCCTTGCGGCGGTGGAACCGCCGGCGTTCGAACACCGCCCTGGACTCGATCAGCAAGACCGGTTGGTCCGGATGGTCCAGGAAGTGCGTTCCCAACTGGTCGGCGAAACACCATCGGCGCAGCGCGGTGCTCATGCCGGCCACCGGAGTCGGAGTGCGTTCATCAAAACCGAAATGTCTTCCACCAGAGGACAGCTCGCGGGCGCGAAGTCGGAACGGCGTACCGGACGGGCCGCGGGGTGGCCGCGGTAGCCGAACGATCTGATCACCAACTTAACGATCGTGGGGCAGGTGTCAATCGGGCATCGACGCCCGGCGCGCGGGCCGGTTGCCGGGATTTGGATCACCGCTCGAAAATGTCAGTGCCGCACGGGCTTCCGATGCCGCGCGGCGCGCATCCTGGGCGCGTTGCCGGACGACGCGGGCCGACTCACGCGTTTCGCGCGCCTGCGCGATGGCGTCTCCGAGCACGGGCGCCGGCACCGCCTCGTCGGCGGCGCGGCGCCGGAGGCGGGCGCGGTGGGATTTCTGCCGACACGCCGCACTGCAGTAGTGCGCGTCGGCGCGGCCATGGAAGACCGTGCCGCATTCCCAGCACTGCAGCCGGCAAGCGGCCATAACGGAATGTTACGACTAATCGTGACGCTCAGCAACAAATCCGCTATGGCGACTTCGCGCTGGTAAGGTGACCTCTACCGGCAGATCAAGGCTTGACCCCAACGACAGTTCCGCTCGTCAGCAAACATTCCCGCAGTTGGTTCTCGCCTTCACTGCCTGGCCGCCGGGCATCAGTTCTGGAGAAGGTCGGGAGATGCGCGAAGACGAGTGTGGATCGACTTTTGGGCTCCGCCGGCTTGATTTTCTGAGCCGGATGCACGAGCAGCTCGACGAATTGGCCGCGGAACGCCAGCAGATGGCGCAGCTGCTCCAAGTGGCGATCGAGATCGGCTCCGACCTCGAACTCGACGCGATACTGCACCGCATCGTCGCCGCTGCGATAGGCATGACCGGTGCCCGCTACGGCGCCATCGGGGTATGGGGACCGGAGGGAACCCTGGCGTCCTTCGTGCACAGCGGGATGGACGCGGAGACCGTGCTGCGGGTCGGTCATCTGCCGGTGGGCAAAGGTCTGCTCGGCGCCCTGCGCGACCGCACCGAGCCGCTGCGCCTGGGCGACCTGTCCGACCATCCGACCGCCGTGGGTTTCCCGGAGCGCCACCCGCCGATGCGGGCTTTCCTCGGAATGCCCATCACCATCCGCGGCGCGGTGTTCGGCAGCCTGTACGTCACCGACGACCGGCCCGGGCGCTGCTTCCGCGAGGCCGACGAAATCACCGTGCGGGCGCTCGCGTCGGCGGCATCGGTGGCCATCGACAACGCCCGCCTGTTTGACCGGGTCCGCGCGGGCGCCCGGTGGACCGACGCCAGCCGCGAGATCAGCACCACCCTGCTCTCCGAGTCTTGCCCCGACCTGCGGCCGCTGCATCTGATCGCCGAACGCGCCGCCGAGTTGACGGACGCCGAGCAGGCGATCGTCCTCGTTCCGATCGACCCCGACCAACCCGATGACGAACGCCTGGTCGTGTCCGCGGCGGTCGGCCTGCACGCCGATGAGGTTCTGGGGCAAGAGATCCCGGTCGACGGGTCCACCACCGGCGAAGTGTTTCGGTCCGGTCGGCCCCTGCTCACCGAGACATTCCGGCGTCCCATCCCGGCGTTCACCGACGTGGGCGAGCGACCCGCGATCCTGATGCCGCTCAGATCCGACCAGCAGACGCTGGGCGTGATCGTGGTGGCCCGCAGCACGGACGCGGAGCCCTTCGACGAAGCGCATCTGGACCTCGTTCGCGACTTCGCCGACCATGCGGCGATCGCCCTCACGCTGGCCACCGAACGGCGGAACGCACGGGAGTTGAACGTGCTGGTCGACCGGGAACGCATCGCCCGCGATCTGCACGACCAAGTGATCAGCCGCGTCTTCGCCGTCGGGATGGACCTGCAAGGCGTCGTCGCCCGGCTTCGCTCACCGCAACTCGCTTCGCGGCTGACCAAATCCGTCAACGAGTTGCAGGACGTCATCAACGACATCCGGCGCACCGTCTTCGATCTGCAGCGGCCACCAGCCCGGCGGCGCACCTTCGCCGAGCGTGTCCAGGACGCGATCGCGCGCCTCACCGACGACGACAACCAGGCGACGGTGCTGCGCATGGCCGGGACGATGACCGCGGTGGGCGACGAACTCGCCGAACACGCCGAGGCCGTCGTCAACGAAGCGCTCAGCAACGCGGTGCGGCACTCGCGCGCCGCGACCATCGCCGTCGAGGTCACCGTCACCGATGAGCTGCTCCTCGAGATCACCGACGACGGGTGCGGGATTCCCGCCGACCGCCAACGTGCGGGCGGTCTGGACGACATCGTCCGCCGCGCCAAAGACCTCGGCGGCGACTGCGCGATCACCAGTCCGCTTGGCGGCGGTACCCGGGTCCGCTGGAGCGCGCCGCTGCAGAATTCCTGACCCGGGCTCTGAGGGGGAGCCCGGGTCAGGCCGGCACTCGCAACCACATTTCGTCACCTGACGTGCACGGACACGTCACAGCCACGATGCCGGCTCGCTCATCGGCTACGCAACGTTGGTTGACATGAGCATTGCTTCTGTCCTGATTCCCAGCGACAAGCCGGAAGGGGCGACGACGGCGTCGCCCGCCGGGCCGCACTACTCACTCCTGTTGTCCACCGACGCCAGCATGATCGAGGCGGCGCAGCGGCTCCGGTACGACGTCTTTTCGAGCACGCCCGGCTTCGCGTTGCCCACGAACGACGACGAACGACGGGACGTCGACAGGTTCGACGAGCACTGCGACCACCTGCTGGTCCGCGACGACAGCACCGGTGAACTGGTGGGTTGCTACCGGATGCTGGCGCCGGCGGGCGCGATCGCGGCAGGCGGGCTCTACACCGCGACGGAGTTCGACATCCGCGCTTTCGACCCGCTCAGGCCGTCGCTGGTGGAGATGGGGCGCGCGGTGGTGCGCGAGGGCCACCGCAACGGCGGCGTCGTGCTGCTCATGTGGGCGGGCATCCTGGCCTACCTGGACCGCTACGGCTACGACTACGTGACAGGTTGCGTGTCGGTGCCGGTCTGCGGGGACTCCGACGACCCGGAAAACCGGGTTCCGGGCCGCCAGCTGCGCGGCGTCCGCGACTTCATCCTGGGCCGTCACGCCGCACCGCCGCAGTACCGGGTGCGCCCGCACCGGCCGGTGGTGGTGGACGGCAAGTCCCTCGACGACATCCCGGCGCCCGCGCGCCCGTCGGTCCCGGCGCTCATGCGCGGTTACCTGCGGCTGGGCGCCCAGGTGTGCGGCGAGCCCGCGCACGACCCCGATTTCGGAGTTGGCGATTTCTGCGTCCTGCTCGACAAGGGCCGCGCCGATACGCGATATCTGAAGCGCCTGCGGTCCGTATCGGCCGCCGCGCAGATGGCCGGCGGCGACCGATGAGCGCCCCCGCTCGCGCCGGGCACTCCTGGCTACCGCGCGCGACGTGTGACGCGGGCTGCGTGGGCTGCGGCGACGTGGCCGCGTCATCGAGACTTGTGACGGCGCTGCGGGTCACGCTTCGCGTCATGCTGGCCCTGCTGCTGGCGCCGGGGGTGGTGCTGCTGGCGGTGCCGCTGCCCGGCCGGACGCGCGTGCAGCGCATCTACTGCCGGATGGTGTTGCGCTGCTTCGGCATCCGGATCACGGTCACCGGCAGTCCGATTCGCAACCTGCGCGGGGTGCTGGTGGTCAGCCCGCACATGTCCTGGCTGGACGTCTTCTCCATCGGCTCCGTGCTGCCCGGGTCGTTCGTCGCCCGGGCCGACATGTTCACCGGGCCCGCCACGGGGATCGTGGCCCGCATCCTGAAGATCATCCCGATCGAGCGGTCCAGTCTGCGGTTGTTGCCCGCGGTGGTCGACACCGTCGCCCGCCGGCTGAGCGGCGGTCAGACGGTCGTGTGCTTCCCGGAGGGCACCACCTGGTGCGGTCGGGACGGCGGTGCCTTCTATCCCGCGATGTTCCAGGCGGCGATCGACGCCGGCCGGCCGGTGCAGCCGCTTCGGCTGACCTACCACCACGTCGACGGGAGCGTCTCGACCGTGCCGGCCTTCGTCGGTGACGAGACCCTGGTCGGGTCCATCCGCCGGCTGCTGACCGTGCGACGCACGCTGGCGCGGGTGCACGTCGAATCTCTGCAGCTCCCAGGGACGGATCGGCGAGCGCTGGCCAGCCGATGCCAGTCGGTGGTGGGCGGCACAGCCGTCCGGCCCGCCGGTCGCGGACCCCTGCTGGTGGCCTCGTAGGCGGAAGGCCGTCCACCTGCCGGTATCGTGGGTCGCGTCATGGTCTACCTTGATCACGCCGCTACCACGCCGATGCACCCCGCCGCCGTTGAGGCGATGACGGCCGTGCTGGGCACCGTCGGCAACGCCTCCTCGCTGCACACCAGCGGCCGGGCGGCGCGGCGTCGCATCGAGGAATCCCGCGAACTGATCGCCGACCGGCTGGGCGCCCGCCCGTCCGAGATCGTCTTCACCGCGGGCGGCACCGAGAGCGACAACCTGGCGGTCAAGGGCATCTACTGGGCGCGGCGCGACGCCGAACCGCGGCTCCGGCGCATCATCACCAGCGAGGTGGAACACCACGCCGTCCTGGACTCGGTGAACTGGCTCGTCGAACACGAAGGCGCCGAGGTGACGTGGTTGCCGACCGCCGCCGACGGTTCGGTCTCGGCCACCGCGCTGCGCGAGGCACTGCGCAGCCACGACGATGTCGCGCTGGTGTCGGTGATGTGGGCCAACAACGAGGTCGGCACCGTCATGCCGGTCGCCGACCTCGCCGCCATCGCGGCCGAATTCGGGGTTCCGATGCACAGCGACGCCGTGCAGGCGGTGGGGCAGTTGCCGGTGGACTTCACCGCCAGCGGGCTGTCGGCGATGAGCGTGGCCGCGCACAAGTTCGGTGGCCCGCCGGGTGTGGGCGCACTGCTGGTGCGCCGCGACGTGGCGTGCGTGCCGCTGGCCCATGGTGGCGGACAAGAGCGTGACATCCGTTCCGGCACCGCCGATGTCGCCGGTGCGGTAGGCATGGCGGCCGCGGCCCGGATCGCGGTGGACGGAATCGACGCGAAAACCGCGCGGCTGCGGGCGTTGCGTGACCGGCTGATCGAAGGGGTGCTCGCGGGCATCGAGGACGTCAGCCTCAACGGCGCCCGCGACCCCATGCGGTTGCCCGGCAACGCACACTTCACCTTTCGCGGCTGCGAAGGCGACGCGTTGTTGATGTTGTTGGACGCCAACGGCATCGAGTGTTCGACCGGATCGGCGTGCACCGCGGGCGTCGCGCAGCCGTCGCACGTGCTGCTCGCAATGGGTGCCGACCGCATCAGCGCTCGCGGTTCCCTGCGAATGTCCCTGGGGCACACCAGCGTCGATGACGATGTGGATGCGGTGTTGCAGGTGCTGCCCGCCGCGGTGGACCGCGCGCGCCGTGCCGCACTGGCCGCTGCGGGGGCCCCTTAAGTGAAGGTCCTCGCCGCGATGAGTGGTGGCGTCGACTCGTCGGTCGCCGCCGCCCGCATGGTCGACGCCGGCCACGACGTGGTCGGCGTGCACCTGGCGTTGTCGGCCACGCCCGGCACGCTGCGGACCGGCTCGCGCGGGTGCTGTTCGAAAGAGGATGCCTCGGACGCGAGCCGCGTCGCCGACGTCCTCGGAATCCCCTTTTACGTCTGGGATTTCGCCGAGAGGTTCCAGGCCGACGTGATCGACGACTTCGTGTCGTCCTACGCCCGCGGCGAAACGCCCAACCCGTGCGTGCGCTGCAATCAGCGGATCAAGTTCTCCGCCCTGTCGGCGAAAGCGCTTGCGCTGGGCTTCGACACGGTGGCCACCGGCCACTACGCCAGGCTGTCCGGTGGGCGGCTGCGCCGCGCGGTCGATCACGACAAGGACCAGTCCTACGTGCTCGCCGTCCTCACCGCCGAGCAGTTGCGCCACGCCACCTTCCCCATCGGGGACACCCCCAAGGCTCAGATTCGCGCCGAGGCCGCCCGCCGCGGCCTCGCGGTCGCGGAGAAGCCGGACAGTCACGACATCTGCTTCATCCCGTCGGGGAACACCCGGGCCTTCCTCGGCGAGCGGATCGCGGTCCGCCGCGGCGCCGTCGTCGGCGCGGACGGCGCGGTGCTCGCCGAGCACGACGGCGTGCACGGTTTCACCGTCGGCCAGCGCAAGGGCCTGGGCATCGCCGGCCCGGGGCCCGACGGCGGCCCGCGCTACGTGACGGCCATCGACGCCGACACCGCGACCGTTCGGGTGGGGGAGGCGGCCGACCTCGACGTGCGCCAGTTACGCGGGCGCGAACCGGTCTTCACCGCGGGACGGCCGCCGGCGGGCCCCGTCGAGTGCGCGGTGCAGGTCCGGGCGCACGGTGAAACCGCGGACGCGGTAGCGGAATTGGTCGCCGACGAGCTGGTCGTGCGGTTGCGCGTCCCGCTGCGCGGCGTCGCCCCCGGCCAGACGCTGGTGTTGTACCGCCCGGACCCCGACGGTGACGAGGTGCTCGGCAGCGCCACCATCGCCGGGACCGCGCGTTAGGCCGGTACGTTCGCGACGATGTTCGTCATCACGATGTCGGACACCGATTGCGCAAAACCGCAGAAGGTGACCTCCAGCAGGGCCACCGACCGCAGCCGGTAGTCGCGACCGCAGCCACCGGGCCGCAGGCGCAGCGAGCCGGCGTCGGCCTTCCAGTCGCCGACGTACTGCTGGCCACCCGAGCCGTCGGCGCAATTCCCGACCGTGGTCACCAACGCGCCGAATGCGCGCCGCGCGGTGTCGACGTCCCGGTAGGCCGCGGCGCCTTCGGAGATCAGCGCGCCGTCGGGCGGGTCCTGGAACGTCGTCTTGTGGAACTCCTCGACATCGGGACCGAACGTGGCCGTCTCGGCGTAGATGAACCGGCATTCGCGGGGCGTGGTGTCGGCGAGGGCGTCGATGTCCACCGGGCTGGTGCCGTCCATGGACGGGATGATCGTCAGGTGCTCACCGGCGCCGGTGATCGCGCGCATCCGCGACTGGTCCAACAGAATCGTGTCGACGTTCACCCCGCGCACGGACCTGCGCGCGGAACCGAATCCGGCCACCGCCGCGCCGTCCACCACCCGGGTGCACGCGGCAACCAGCACCACTACCGCCCACAGCAGCAGCGGCCGCCCCCATCTTGCCGTCCGCGACACGTTTCGCATCCTTCTCGGGTCGAACCTACCCGTGCGGTGGCGTGACAGACACCCCTGGTCAACGGCGTGGTGGTTGACGTCGAATACGGTTGGGCGGGTGAGTGTTTTCCCGCCTTCCTTCGCGAAGGCCAGCGGCATCGGGTCGTGGCCCGGCATCAAGCCACGGGAGGCCGCCGAGGTCGTCGTCGGCGAGTTGGCCGACGGGCTGTCGCACATCGTCGAGCTGCCCGCCCGGGGAGTGGGCGCCGACATGCTGGGGCGGGCCGGCGCGCTGCTGATCGACGTGGCCATCGACACCGTGCCGCGGGGCTATCGGGTGGTCACGCGGCCGGGCGCGGTCACCCGCCGCGCCGCCAGTCTCCTCGAGGAGGACATGGACGCGTTGGAAGAGGCCTGGGAGGTGGCCGGACTGCGCGGCGGTGACCGCGTGGTCAAGGTGCAGTCCCCCGGACCGATCACCCTGGCGGCGGAGCTGGAGCTGGCCAACGGCCATCGGGCGATCACCGACCCCGGGGCCGTACGCGATCTGACCGCGTCGCTGGCCGAAGGCGTCGCCGCCCACCGCGCGACCCTGGCGCGCCGGCTCGAGACGCCGGTGGTGGTGCAGTTCGATGAGCCCTCGCTGCCGCAGGCGTTGGGCGGCCGGTTGACCGGCGTGACCGCGCTGAGCCCAGTGGCGCCGCTCGACGAAGCGGTGGCCGTCGGTCTGCTCGACGCCTGTGTCGCCGCGGCGGGGGGCGCGACGCTGCTACACAGCTGCTCCCCGGGGCTGCCGTGGAAGATGTTGCAGGACAGCAAGATCGATGCGGTGTCGGTGGACGCGGGCACCTTGGTCGCGGCGGATCTCGACGGTATGGCCGGCTTCCTCGAATCGGGCCGCACGATCGTGCTGGGGGTGGTGCCCAGCAGCGCTCCGGAGCGGCGGCCGTCGGCCGAAGAGGTGGCGGCCGCCGTGGTGGCGGTGACCGATCGCCTCGGGTTCGGTCGCTCGGCGCTGCGCGACCGGATCGGCGTCACCCCGGCGTGCGGCCTGGCCGGCGCGACGCCCGAATGGGCCCGCCTGGCGATCGGGCTGGCCCGTAAGGCGGCCGAGGCCTTCGCAGGCGACCCCGACGCCATCTAGCCATGCGGTGAGAGTCGATGACGAGGGCAGCCTGGATGCGGCTGGAACCGCAGCTCACCGCCCCTTTGTGGCGGCTACACCGGGACGGCAGAACAACCGGCCTGACGCGCGGCGAACAGGCGGCGGCAGCGCGCATGGGTACGGTGTCGGCGGGCTCGGATAGCCTGCGAGGGTGAGCTCAGCAGAAGCTGATTCGGTGTCGCCCGAGGTGCGGCGGCAGTGGCAGGAACTGGCCAACGAGGTGCGTGAACACCAGTTCCGCTACTACATCAAGGACGCGCCGATCGTCTCCGACGCCGAATTCGACACCATGTTCAACGAGCTTCTCGCGCTCGAGGATCGGTATCCGGAACTGCGCGCCCCCGATTCCCCGACCCAGTTGGTCGGCGGAGCCGGCTTCGCGACCGACTTCACCGAGGCCGAGCACCTCGAGCGGATGCTGAGCCTCGACGATGTCTTCGACCGCGACGAGCTGGTCGCCTGGAGCAATCGCGTCGAGACCGAGATCGGCCGCGATCCCCACTACCTGTGTGAACTCAAGATCGACGGGGTGGCGTTGTCGCTGGTGTACCGCGACGGTCGGCTGGAACGCGCCGCCACGCGCGGCGACGGCCGGGTCGGCGAGGACGTGACGCTCAACGCGCGCACCATCGACGATGTGCCCGAGAGGCTCACCGCCGGTGCGGATCTGCCGATTCCCGCCGTGCTCGAGGTGCGGGGCGAGGTCTTCTTCATGCTCGCCGATTTCGAGGCGCTCAACGCCAGCCTGGTCGAGGAGGGCAAGGCGCCCTTCGCCAATCCGCGTAACAGCGCGGCCGGTTCGCTGCGCCAGAAGAACCCGGCGGTCACCGCGCGGCGCAAGCTGCGGATGATCTGCCACGGCATCGGCCGCACCGACGGGTTCGCGCCCAAGACCCTGCACGACGCCTACACTGCGCTGAAGGCCTGGGGTCTGCCCGTCGCCGACCAGACCGCGCGGGTGCGTGGTCTTGCCGCCGTGGAGGAGCGAATCGGTTACTGGGGCGAGCACCGCTACGAGATCGATCACGAAATCGACGGTGTGGTAATCAAAGTCGACGACTTTTCGCTGCAGCGCCGGCTGGGGACGACGTCGCGGGCGCCGCGCTGGGCCGTCGCGTACAAGTACCCGCCCCAGGAGGCGCAGACCAAGCTGCTCGACATCCGGGTCAACGTCGGGCGCACCGGGCGCGTCACGCCGTTCGCCTTCATGACGCCGGTAAAGGTGGCCGGCTCGACCGTAGGGCTGGCCACGCTGCACAACGCCAGCGAGGTCAAACGCAAGGGCGTGCTGATCGGCGACACGGTGGTGATCCGCAAGGCCGGCGACGTGATCCCCGAGGTGCTCGGCCCTGTCGTCGACCTCCGCGACGGGTCCGAACGCGAATTCGTCATGCCCACAACGTGTCCCGAATGCGGTACTCCGCTGGCCCCCGCCAAAGAGGGTGACGCCGACATCCGTTGTCCCAATGCCCGGTCCTGCCCGGCGCAGCTGCGGGAGCGCGTCTTTCACGTCGCCGGCCGCGGGGCGCTCGACATCGAGGGGCTGGGTTACGAGGCGGCCACCGCGCTGCTGAAGGCCGGGGTGATCGCCGACGAGGGTGACCTGTTCACCCTCACCGAGGACGACCTGCTGCGCACCGAGCTCTTCCGGACCAAGGCCGGCGCGTTGTCCGCCAACGGCAGGCGGCTGCTGGACAACCTGGACAAGGCCAAGTCGGTGGCGTTGTGGCGCGTCCTGGTGGCGCTGTCGATCCGGCATGTCGGACCGACCGCCGCGCGCGCCCTGGCCACCGAATTCGGCAGCCTGGACGCGATCATGGCGGCGTCGACCGAGCGGCTGGCCGCGGTCGAGGGCGTGGGACCGACGATCGCCGCCGCGCTCACCGAGTGGTTCACCGTCGACTGGCATCGCGCGATCGTCGACAAGTGGCGGGCCGCCGGGGTGCGGATGGCCGACGAGCGCGACGCCAGCGTGGCCCGCACGCTGGAAGGGCTCACCGTTGTCGTCACCGGTTCGCTGGCGGGCTTTTCCCGCGACGACGCCAAGGAGGCGATCATCGCGCGCGGGGGAAAGGCCGCGGGTTCGGTGTCGAAGAAGACCGACTACGTCGTGGCCGGCGACGCGCCGGGTTCCAAGTACGACAAGGCCGTCGAGCTCGGCGTCCCGGTCCTCGACGAGGACGGCTTCCGGAAACTGTTGGCCGAGGGGCCGCCGGCAACTCCCGCGGACTAGGCGACAACGGCTTCATCCGAAATTGGGCTGCACCGCCCACGCGCCTCTATCGTGGGCGCTATGACCCAGACGGCGGACCGCGCACAGGCATCCCCGTGGTCCCCCCGGGAGGCCGAGATCCTGGCGGTGACCCTGCGCCTGCTGCAGGAACACGGCTATGACCAGCTGACCGTGGATGCCGTCGCCGCTGCCGCTCGCGCCAGCAAGGCCACGGTCTATCGGCGCTGGCCCTCCAAGGCCGAACTGGTGCTGGCCGCGTTCATCGAAGGCGTCCGCCAGGTCGCGGTGCCGCCGAACACGGGTACGTTGCGCGGCGATCTGCTGCGACTGGGGGAGACGATCTGCCAGGAGGGCGGCCGGCACGCGAGCACCATCCGCGCGGTGATGGTCGAGGTGTCGCGCCATCCCGCGCTCAACGAGGCCATGCACCATCAGTTCCTCGACCAGCGCAAGGCGTTGATCCAGCACGTCTTGCAGCAGGCGGTGGACCGCGGCGAGGTTCACCCGGACGCGATCACCGACGAACTCTGGGACCTGTTGCCCGGCTACCTCATCTTCCGGTCCATCATTCCGGACCGGCCGCCCACCCGTCGCACCGTGCAAGCGCTGGTCGACGGTTTCCTCGTGCCGGGGCTGACCAGAACCATCGGCTAACGGCGCGGCCGCCCACGGGCAGGCCGTCTTTCGTCGAATGTGTACGCGCGCGTCTCTTGTACAGTACGGTCCCGTACCGTACTGTCATAGCTGTCGATCACGCCCGACCCCGTCGGCACCCGTCGTCGCCGAGCAGGTGAGGGTGTCGCCCGATGATCGAAAGGTGAACGGGTGAAGCGGATTTCGGTGGCATCGCTGGTCAAGCGAGGATGGATGGTGCTGGTTGCGGTGCTGGTCGTCACGCTTGCCGGGTTCGCCATCTATCGCCTGCACGGAATCTTCGGCTCGAACGCCAGCACCTCGGCCAACAGCGGCCTTTCGAACGAGATCGTCCCCTTCAACCCCAAGCAGGTGGTGCTGGAGGTGTTCGGTGCGCCAGGCGCCACCGCGACCATCAACTACCTTGATGTCGACGCCCAGCCGCAACAAGTCAAGGACGCGCCGCTGCCGTGGTCGTTCACCATCACCACGACGGAGCCCGCGGTACTCGGCAACGTCGTCGCACAGGGCAACGGGGACACCCTCGGCTGCCGCATCACCGTCAACGGCGAAGTGAAAGACCAACGCACCGTTAACAAAGTCGACGCCTACACGTTCTGTCTGGACAAATCGGGATGAGCAACGACCAACAGTCGCGGGGCTTCGTGCCGCGCACCATCCGCCGGCTGGCCTTGCCGATCCTGCTCTTCTGGGTGGCCCTGGCCGCGATCACGAACATCGCGGTGCCGCAGCTGGAGGACGTCGGCAAGACCCACAACGTGGCGCTGAACTCACCCGACGCCCCGTCGCTCAAGGCGATCAAGCGGATCGGGGAGAAGTTCCACGAGTTCGACACCGACAGCTCCGCCATGATCGTGCTGGAAGGCGACAAGCCGCTCGGCGCGGACGCGCACACGTTCTATGACGCGATGATTCGCAAGCTCGAGCGGGACCGCAAGCACGTCGAACACGTCCAGGACTTCTGGGGCGACACCCTGACCGCGGCCGGATCCCAGAGTTCCGACGGCAAGGCGGCCTACGTTCAGGTGTTCCTCGCCGGCAATCAGGGCTCCGCGCTGGCCAACGAATCCGTCGGCGCGGTCCGCGACATCGTCGAGCACACAACGCCCCCGCCGGGCGTCAAAGCGTACGTCACCGGCGCGGCGCCGCTGATCTCCGACCAATTCGACGTCGGCAGCAAGGGGACCGCAAAGGTCACCGCGATCACCGTCGGCGTGATCGCCGTGATGCTGTTCTTCGTCTACCGCTCGGTGCTCACCACCTTGCTGGTCCTTGCCACCGTGCTGATCGAGATGTCGGCCGCCCGCGGTCTGGTCGCCCTCCTCGGCAACGCCGGCGTGATCGGGCTGTCGACCTATGCGACGAACCTGTTGACGCTGTTGGTGATCGCCGCCGGAACCGACTACGCGATCTTCTTCGCGGGCCGCTATCAGGAGGCGCGCGCGGCCGGTGAAGATCGCGAAAAGGCGTTCTACACCATGTATCACGGCACCACCCACATCGTCTTGGGCTCGGGGCTCACCGTCGCCGGCGCGGTGGCGTGCCTGGGTTTCACCCGGTTGCCCTATTTTCAGAGCCTGGGCATTCCCGCCGCGCTGGGCATCCTCGTCGCGCTTTTCGCCGCGCTCACGCTGGGCCCGGCGATCCTCACCCTGGGCGCCAAGGTGGGGATCTTCGACCCCAAGCGCGCGATGAGAACTCGCGGCTGGCGGCGGATCGGCACCGCGATCGTCCGCTGGCCCGGAGCCGTTCTCGCCGCCGCGTGCGCGCTGGCGCTCGTCGGCCTGCTCGCGCTGCCCGGTTATAAGACGAGTTACGACACCCGGCCCTACATGCCCGCGAGCGCCCCGGCGAATGTGGGGTACACCGCGGCCGAGCGCCACTTCTCCCGTGCCCGGCTGGAGCCCGAATTGCTGATGGTCGAAACGGATCACGACATGCGCAACCCGGCCGACATGCTCATCCTGGACCGGGTGGCCAAGGCGGTGTTCCACGTGCCCGGCATCGCCCAGGTGCAGGCCATCACGAGGCCGTTGGGCACCCCGCTGGACCACAGCTCGCTGGCGTTCGTGGTCAGCAACCAGAGCGCCGCCCAGCAGGAAAACCTGACCTACCAACGCGATCGGGCGGACGACCTGCGCAAGCAGGCCGACGAACTGGCGAAGACGATCAACATTCTCAAGCAGCAGTACGTCCTGCAGCAGCAGCTCGCCGACACCACCCACAGCGAGGCCCAGAACTTTCACGACACCATCGCCACGATCCAGGACCTGCGCGACAAGATCGCGAACTTCGACGACTTCTTCCGGCCGGTGCGCAGTTACTTCTACTGGGAAAGGCATTGCTACGACATCCCCGCGTGCTTCGCGTTCCGATCCCTGTTCGACGCGCTCGACGGCATCGACCAGCTCACCGAGAAGTTCGAGGACCTCACGGCGACCCTGGACAAGCTCGACGCGCTGCAGCCGAAACTGGTGGCGCTGATCCCGCCGCAGATCGCCAGCCAGCAGACCAATCGCGACCTGACGTTGGCCAACTACGCCACGCTGTCGGGCATCTACGCGCAGACCGCCGCCGCGATCGACAACGCCACGGCCCTGGGGCGGGCCTTCGACGCCGCCAAGAACGACGACACCTTCTACCTGCCGCCCGAGGTGTTCAACAACCCCGACTTCAAGCGCGGGCTCAAATTGTTCCTCTCGCCCGACGGCGAGGCCGCCCGCATGATCGTCACCCATGAGGGCGATCCCGCGACGCCCGAGGACATCGCGCACATCGCCCCGATCACCAAGGCCGCGCACGAGGCCCTCAAGGGCACGCCCATGGCCGACGCCCGCGTCTATGTCGGCGGGACCGCGGCAACCTACAAGGACATTCAGGACGGTGCCAAATACGACCTGTTGATCGTCGCGTTCGCGGCCCTGAGCCTGATCCTGCTGATCATGATGATCATCACGCGCAGCCTGATCGCCGCCCTGGTCATCGTGGGCACCGTCGCCCTGTCCCTGGGCGCCTCGTTCGGGCTCTCGGTTCTGGTGTGGCAGTACATCTTTGGCATTCAGCTCTACTGGGTCGTGCTCGCGCTGGCCGTAATCCTCTTGCTGGCAGTCGGTTCCGACTACAACCTGCTGTTGATCTCGCGATTCAAGGAGGAGATCCACGCCGGCCTGAAGACTGGGATCATCCGGGCGATGGCCGGCTCCGGATCGGTGGTCACCTCGGCCGGCCTGGTTTTCGCCGTCACCATGTGCGCGTTCGTCTTCAGCGGGTTCCAGGTGCTCGGCCAGATCGGCACCACCATCGGTCTCGGGCTGCTGTTCGACACGCTGATCGTGCGGTCCTTCATGACACCCTCGGTCGCAACGCTTCTCGGGCGATGGTTCTGGTGGCCCCAACGGGTGCGCCCGCGCCCGGCCAGCACCATGCTGCGGCCGTACGGTCCGCGGCCGGCGGTTCGGCAGCTGCTGCTGTGGGAGGACGACGATCCCGTGGTGGGGGCGGGGTCCAAGGCGCCGGCGGGCAGTAGCTAGCGCAGCATGGTGGCCACGATCCCGGCCAGATATCCCAGGCGGGCCACCTCCGAGGGCCGGAACTCGGGTCCCGGACGGCCCAGCACCACGGCCGTGTGCGTATCGCCCAGCGGCGCCGCCACCATCGTGGTGTCCATGTCGCGCCACGCCTGCGGCACCCACTCGGCGCTGCCGTCGAGCGTCGTTGCTCGGTCGATCGGCAGCCACGGCGCCGTAGCCGCCCGCGTCTCCGGCGCACCGGGACTGGCGGCCAGGCGTTGCAGCTCGTCACCGGCACGGCGCAGCACCGAGCACCAGCTCACGCGCAGCACCCGGGGCGCCTCATTGGCCAGGACCTGCAACCGGGACGCCTTGTCGAGGGCCGCGGCGACGTGGTCGAGCAGCTCCAGCTCGCGATGCGCCTCCAGCAGCCCGGTGTGCGGACGCACGCTGTCCACCCGGACACCGGAAAGCGACTCCGCGGCAGTGATCAGCGTGTCGGGCATCGCCCCGGGCGGCAACT
The DNA here is from genome assembly GCF_034555895.2 of Mycobacterium europaeum. Classification (NCBI taxonomy): domain Bacteria; kingdom Bacillati; phylum Actinomycetota; class Actinomycetes; order Mycobacteriales; family Mycobacteriaceae; genus Mycobacterium; species Mycobacterium europaeum. The sequence continues at coordinate 3,183,646 of NZ_CP157315.1, read as the reverse complement.
CGATCACCAGGTCGTCGATCGCGTAGCCCGAGCTGCGCTCCACCACGTCGAGCGACAAGATGTCGGCGCCCACCGAACCGAGCGCCACCGCCAGCGAGCCCAGGCTGCCCGGGCGGTCGACCAGCTCGATGCGCAACAGATAGGACGGCACGGCCAACACTGTGACACAGCGGCGCGTGGACTGCATTTTCGCGGATATCCGGCGGCCCTGAACCCGCCCGCACGCCCGCGGCTAGGCTTTCCTGTCGTGTCTCAGATCTCCCGCGACGAGGTGGCGCACCTGGCCCGGCTGTCCCGGCTGGCGCTGACCGACAGCGAGCTGGACAGCTTCGCCGGTCAGCTCGACGCCATCCTGACCCACGTCAGCCAGGTGCAGGCCGTCGACGTCACCGGCATCGAAGCGACCGGCAACCCCCTCAAGGACGTCAACGTCACCCGCCCGGACGAGCCGACACCCTGCCTGACCCAGGCCGAGGCTCTCGCCGCGGCGCCCGAGGCCGCCGATGGCCGCTTCGCGGTGCCGCAGATCCTGGGGGACAGCGAGTGAACGAGATCATCCGCTCCGACGCCGCGACCCTGGCCGCCCGGATCGCCGCCAGGGAGCTGTCATCGGTCGAGGTCACCCAGGCGTGCCTGGACCAGATCGCGGCGACGGACGACCGGTACCACGCCTTCTTGCACGTCGCCGCCGACGAGGCGCTGGGGGCGGCGGCGGTGGTCGATGAGGCGGTGGCCGCAGGCGAGCGGCTGCCATCGGCGCTGGCGGGGGTTCCGCTGGCGCTCAAGGACGTCTTCACCACCGTCGACATGCCCACCACCTGCGGTTCCAAGATCCTCGAGGGCTGGCGGTCCCCGTACGACGCCACCGTCACCACGCGGTTGCGCGCCGCGGGCATCCCGATCCTGGGCAAGACCAACATGGACGAATTCGCGATGGGTTCGTCGACGGAGAACTCCGCCTACGGCCCGACGCGCAACCCGTGGAACCTCGACCGGGTGCCCGGCGGCTCCGGGGGCGGCAGCGCGGCGGCGCTGGCGGCGTTTCAGGCGCCGCTGGCCATCGGCTCCGACACCGGCGGCTCCATCCGGCAACCCGCGGCGCTGACCGCGACCGTCGGCGTCAAACCGACCTACGGCACGGTGTCGCGCTACGGGCTGGTGGCCTGCGCGTCCTCGCTGGATCAGGGCGGCCCGTGTGCGCGCACCGTGCTGGACACCGCGCTGCTGCACCAGGTGATCGCCGGGCACGACCACCGCGACTCCACCTCCGTGGAGGCGGCGATACCCGACGTCGTGGCCGCCGCCAGGGCGGGCGCGGCCGGTGACCTCACCGGCGTGCGCGTCGGCGTCGTCAAGCAGTTGCGCGGGGAGGGCTACCAGCAGGGTGTGCTCGCCTCGTTCGAGGCGGCCGTCGGGCGGCTCACCGAGCTGGGTGCCGAGGTGAGCGAAGTCGACTGCCCGAACTTCGAATACGCGTTGGCCGCCTACTACCTGATCCTGCCGTCGGAGGTGTCGAGCAACCTGGCCCGCTTCGACGCGATGCGCTACGGGCTGCGCGTCGGCGACGACGGGACGCACAGCGCCGAGGAGGTGATGGCGCTGACGCGCGCGGCCGGTTTCGGGCCGGAAGTCAAGCGGCGCATCATGATCGGCACCTACGCGCTGTCGGCCGGTTACTACGACGCGTATTACAACCAGGCGCAGAAGGTGCGCACACTGATCGCCCGAGACCTCGACAGGGCCTACGAATCCGTCGACGTGGTCGTGTCGCCCGCAACACCGACCACCGCCTTCCCATTGGGCGAGAAGGTGGACGATCCGCTGGCGATGTACCTGTTCGACCTGTGCACGCTGCCGCTGAACCTGGCCGGCCACTGCGGCATGTCGGTGCCGTCGGGGCTGTCGCCGGACGACGGACTCCCGGTCGGCCTGCAGATCATGGCGCCGGCGCTGGCCGATGACCGCCTGTACCGGGTGGGCGCCGCCTACGAGGCCGCGCGCGGACCGTTGCCGAGCGCGATCTAGCCGTCTGCCCGGCGCGGCGGGCTCGCCGCAGGGCAAGATAAGGGCATGCGGATCGGAGTTCTGACCGGAGGCGGGGACTGCCCGGGGTTGAACGCCGTCATCCGGGCGGTGGTGCGCACCTGCGACGCCCGGTACGGCTCGTCGGTGGTCGGCTTTCAGGACGGGTGGCGCGGGTTGCTGGAGAACCGGCGCATCCAGCTGCACAACGACGACCGCAATGACCGACTGCTGGCCAAGGGCGGCACGATGCTGGGAACCGCGCGCGTGCATCCCGACAAATTGCGGGCCGGCCTGGACCAGATCAAGCAGACCCTGGACGACAACGGCATCGACGTGCTCATCCCGATCGGCGGGGAAGGCACCCTGACCGCCGCGCACTGGCTGTCCGAGGAGAACGTTCCCGTTGTCGGGGTGCCGAAGACCATCGACAACGACATCGATTGCACCGACGTCACTTTCGGTCACGACACCGCGCTGACGGTGGCGACCGAGGCCATCGACCGCCTGCACAGCACCGCCGAATCCCACCAACGGGTGATGCTGGTGGAGGTGATGGGCCGGCACGCCGGCTGGATCGCGCTGAACGCCGGCCTGGCTTCCGGCGCGCACATGACGTTGATCCCGGAACAGCCCTTCGACATCGAGGAGGTGTGCCGGCTGGTCAAACGCCGCTTCCAGCGCGGGGATTCGCATTTCATCTGTGTGGTCGCCGAGGGAGCAAAACCCGTTCCGGGTTCGATCTCCTTGCGCGAAGGCGGAATTGACGAGTTCGGTCACGAAAAGTTCACCGGCGTCGCGGCCCAACTGGGCGCCGAGGTGGAGAAGCGGATCAACAAGGACGTCCGGGTGACCGTGCTGGGCCACGTCCAGCGCGGCGGGACCCCGACGGCCTATGACCGGGTCCTGGCCACCCGGTTCGGCGTCAATGCGGCCGACGCCGCGCACGCGGGGGAATACGGTCAGATGGTGTCGTTGCGGGGCCAGGACATCGGCCGGGTGGCGTTGGCCGACGCCGTGCGCCAGCTCAAGCTGGTACCCGAAAGCCGCTACGACGACGCCGCCGCCTTCTTCGGGTGACCCCGGATCCGGCAAACGGCGAGTGACCCCGGCCTGACGGTGGCCTGAATTTGCCCGGCGTTGACCTGCTGCGACACCGTCAGCGAAGATTCGTGGTTTCCCGACCGGTTCCCAGCGGTTATACCTGAGATGTGAGCAACCGCGGTTCGAGTCGCGGAGTCGTTCAGCACCCCGCCGGGTCGGCAGGGCCACCGAGCCCGCCGGTGCGTCCGCCGCGTTCCGCCGATCGGAGGATCGACGCCGATCCGGCCGCCGCTACGGTGCCGCAGCCCCCGCGTGCGGACCCATCGGGCCGCAGGCCGCCATTCAGGCCACCGCCGGCCCCGCCCCCTCCTGCGCCCGCCCCGGCATCGCGCGCCCCTTCGCGGCCGCGGCGGGCGCCACTACCGGGCGGGATGGCGCTGGACGGGCTTGACCAGCAGGCGCGGGAAAGCTCCTCGGGCTTCAGCTGGCGGGAAGTGGTCCATCGCGTGATCGGTGTCGACCTCGGCCCCGGCAAAGATGCGCAGTACAAGGACGGGCTGCGCCACCGCATCCGGGCGGCCGTGGGCGGGGCGTTCCCCATCGCCGTGCTCAACCTCAAGGGGGGCGTCGGCAAGACCGCGGTGGTGGAGGCGCTCGGGTCGACGTTCGCCGATGTGCGTCACGACCGGGTCATCGCCGTCGACATCGACGCCGGCGACCTGCCGGAGCGGCATGGCCGCCCCAACTCCGTGGGCATGCCCGAGCTGCTCGCCGAAAAGGCGGTCACGAACTATTCGGACGTCCGGGCGCACACCTACATGAACAGCTTCGGCCTGGAAGTGCTCGGATTGCCCGATTACGCGCACACCGACTGGCGGCTGGAGCGGCACGACGTGGTCAGGGCATTCTCGCTGTTGCGCAACCACTATTCGGTGGTGTTGGTGGACTGCGCCAAGGCGCTCAATTCGGGTGTGATGGAAGCGGTCCTGCCCGAGGTGCGGGCGCTGGTCGTGGTGACCAGCACCTCGATCGACGCGATACGCAAGACCGCGACCACGCTGGATTGGTTGGGCAACAACGGCTATCAATCCTTGGTGCGGTCGACGGTACTTGCGATCAACCACGTCGAGCCGGCCAAGTTGGACCTGCTGGCCGCCAGGGAGCTCGAGCGGCTGTCCGCGCGTGTCGCCGCGACGGTGGTGCTGCCGTTCGACCGCCACATCCACGAGGGCAAACAGATCCAGCTGGACCGACTGAGCAAGGAAAGTCGCCGCAGCTACCTCGAGATGGCGGCCGTGCTGGCCGACATGTTCCCGGGCAGGGGAGGGGACCGCAATCGGTTCCCGGTGCCGCGCTCGCCGCACTGGCCTTGAGTTCGCCGGTCCCCAGGCAAGCGGGCGCTTCGCCCGGCTCCGCCGCGCTCGCGGTCACCACTACGCCTGTCGGTGGTGACCCGCTTCGCCCGGCTCCGCCGCGCTCGCGGTCACCACTACGCCTGTTGGTGGTGACCCGCTTCGCCCGGCTCCGCCGCGCTCGCGGTCACCACTACGATCGACGGCATGAGTGTTGCTGCCAGCGCCGATCTCATGGACTACGACGACGTCATCGCGCGCTTCGACCCCGTACTCGGCCTCGAGGTGCACGTCGAGCTGTCGACCGTCACCAAGATGTTCTGCGGCTGCTCCACCGCCTTCGGCGCCGAACCCAACACCCAGGTGTGCCCCGTCTGCCTCGGCTTGCCCGGTTCGCTGCCGGTGCTCAACCGCGCCGCTGTGGAGTCGGCCATCCGGATCGGGCTCGCGCTGAACTGCGAGATCGTGCCGTGGTGCCGCTTCGCCCGGAAGAACTACTTCTACCCGGACATGCCCAAGAACTATCAGATCTCCCAGTACGACGAGCCGATCGCCATCAACGGGTACCTGGACGCCCCGCTGGAAGACGGCAGCACCTGGCGGGTCGAGATCGAGCGCGCGCACATGGAGGAAGACACCGGCAAGCTCACCCATCTGGGCAGCGAGACCGGCCGCATCCACGGCGCGACGACCTCGCTGCTGGACTACAACCGCGCCGGTGTGCCGCTGATCGAAATCGTGACGAAGCCCATCGTGGGCGCCGGCGAACGGGCGCCCCAGATCGCCCGCGCCTACGTCACGGCCTTGCGAGACCTGTTGCGCGCCTTGGGCGTATCCGACGTCCGGATGGACCAGGGCTCGATGCGTTGTGATTCCAACGTGTCGCTGATGGCGAAGGGCGCGTCCGAGTTCGGCACCCGGACCGAGACCAAGAACGTCAACTCGCTGAAGAGCGTCGAGGTCGCCGTGCGCTACGAAATGCAGCGGCAGGCCGCCGTCCTCGCGTCAGGTGGCCGAATCACCCAGGAGACCAGGCACTTCCACGAGGCGGGATACACCAGCCCGGGCCGCGTCAAGGAAACGGCCGAGGACTACCGCTATTTCCCCGAGCCCGACTTGGAGCCCGTCGCGCCCAGCCGGGAACTTGTCGAGCAACTGCGCCAGACCATCCCGGAGCTACCGTGGCTGAGCCGCAAGCGGATTCAGCAGGAGTGGGGCGTTTCCGACGAGGTGATGCGCGATCTGGTCAACGCCGGCGCGGTGGAGCTGGTGATCGAGACCGTCAAGCACGGTGCGGCCAGCGAGCAGGCGCGCGCCTGGTGGGGAAACTTCTTGGTGCAGAAGGCCAACGAGGCCAACGTCGGATTGGACGAACTGGCGATCAGCCCGGCCCAGGTGGCCGCCGTGATCGCCCTCGTGGATGGGGGCAAGCTCTCCAACAAGCTGGCCCGCCAGGTCGTGGAGGGCGTGCTGGCCGGCGAGGGCGAACCCGAGCAGGTGATGACGTCGCGCGGCCTGGAACTGGTGCGCGACGATTCGGTGACCCAGGCCGCGGTCGACGAGGCGCTGGCCGCCAATCCCGATGTGGCAGAGAAGATCCGTGGCGGCAAGGTGGCCGCGGCCGGCGCGATCGTCGGCGCGGTGATGAAGGCCACGCGCGGGCAGGCCGACGCCGCCCGCGTGCGGGAACTGGTGCTGGCCGCCTGCGGACAGAGTTGACGACGCCACGCCGATCGCCCGCGCCACCACCGAGTGTGCGTTTCACGACGCGACGCGCCGCTCACCCGTCGTGAAACGCACACTCGGCCGGGATAATCAGCCCCGCTGATAAGACCTACGTCTTGTCGTCGTTGTTGCGTGGGAAGCCGCCACCCTGGGGGAACAGCGGGAACACCACATCGTCGAGCTTCTCCGCGTCCCCTGCGGTCTTGTTGACCGTTGCCCCCCAGACGTTTCCGTCCGGCGACATCCGCAACGCCCACGCGTGCGCATGGGTGTCCTTGCGCACCACGTCCGGTTCCCCGGTGACCGCACCCGTCGCCGGTGCCAGCCGCACGGCCACCGTCAGTTTGGTGTTGATCAGGTTGACCAGCACGGTCCCGTCCATCGCTGCGCAGCCCGCCACGCCGGGTTTGTCCGGCCACGTCCACACCGTGGAGACCTCGGACGTCTTGGTGATGCGCTGCAACCGATCCGCCGTCGGCGTGCGGTCGGCGACGTAGAGCGACCCGTCCACGGGGTCGATGCACAGGCCGCCGCCGGAGCCGACGCCTGACAGCGCAGTCGTCGGCGGCGCCTGACCGATGGTGGTCGGCTGCTCGATGCGAAGGACCTTGCCCGCCAGCGATTTGGGGTCGGCGGCCGCCGCGGGGTCGCCCGCGTCGCCGGTCATGACCACCAGCGTGGTGGGGCTGGTGAAGATCAGCGCTCCGGTATTACCGGTGGCGCCCTTGGGGATGCCCGTGAGGATGTCTTTGGGGACGTCGCCGTCGGCCACCCGGATCACCCGGTTGTCGGTCGGCGTGCTGATGTAGGCGTACATCAGCCGGTCTTGCGTGTAGGTCGGCGACAGCACGATGTCCATCAGGCCGCCGTCGCCGGACGGGTCGACCGGGATGACGGTCTTCACCTTCGGCTCGGCGCTGACCGAGATCTCCTTGACGGCGCCGGTGGTGCGCTCGGCGACCAGCGCGGTTTTGCTGTCCGGCCCCATGATCAGCCCACTGGTGCTCTCCAGGCAGCCCTGCATCACGCCCGGCGCCGGGCACGCTTTGGGAAATGGCGTGGGCGGCAGCGGCGGCGGAGGGGGAGGCGTCGAGCTGGGTTGGGGCTTGAGTTCCGGGTTGGTGGTGAAGGGCTGCGACTGGGCATCGTTGAACCGTGCGCACCCGCTCGCGAGCAGCACCACCGCGCAGAGCGCGGCAAAGCCGCACCGAACCGAGCGCCGTAGTCGCATGACCGACAGGCTACGGACAGGGCGGCCGCCGCCGCCACACGCCCGCGCCTGGCCGCCTGACGTGACAGGATCGGAACGCTTCCCATGCTCGCCGCGGGCCGCGTCCCGCGGCGCCGGTGCGCCCGTTTCGAACGCCGCGGAGCGGCGCGCGAGGTCATTTCGGGCCGATCCGGGCCGGTTTGGCGGGAAAACCGTCGATTGCCTGGCGAAAGCGCCGCTCAAATCCCCAATTCGGCGCCAAATGCCCTTACCCTGACACGCGTGACCAGTCAAGCGAATGACGGACATTGGCAGCGGCCCGGTGAATCCCCGGCGCCCGCCCCGGGACGCCCCGCGACGGCGCGCGTGGTTGACCCGGAAGACGATCTGACGCCCGTCGGCTACCCCGGCGACTTCAACCCCTCGACCGGAACCACCACCGTCATCCCGTACATGGGCGACCACGCCGCCGTGGGCGGGTCCAGTGCGACCGGTTACCACGTGCTCGACCAGCAGGAGCCCCTGCCCTACGTCCAGCCGCAGTCATCCCGGCACGCGGCCGCCGAGCCCGTCGAGATCGATGCGGACGAACACCACGACCGGCTGCACGAGGTCGGCCGGCGCGGAACCCAGCACCTGGGTTTGCTGGTACTGCGGGTGGGCCTCGGTGTCGTGCTGGCCGCCCACGGGCTGCAGAAGCTCTTCGGTTGGGGGGGCGGCTCAGGGGTGGGCGGGTTCAAGAACTCGCTGTCCGACGTCGGCTACCAGCACGCCGACATCCTCGCCTACGTCAGCACGGGCGGTGAGCTCGTCGCGGGCGTGCTGCTGGTGCTGGGACTGTTCACCCCGGTCGCCGCGGCGGGTGCGCTGGCGTTCCTGATCAACGGCATGCTGGCCACCATCACGGCGCGGCCGCATCCGCACACCTTCACGTATTTCCTGCCGGACGGACACGAATACCAGATCACCCTGATCGTCCTGGCGGTCGCCGTCATCCTGTGCGGGCCGGGCCGCTACGGCCTCGACGCGCGCCGCGGCTGGGCCCACCGGCCCTTCATCGGGTCGTTCGTCGCGCTGCTGGTCGGTATCGCCGCCGGCATCGCGGTGTGGGTCCTGCTCAACGGGGTCAACCCGATCGCCTGACCCTCACGCATAGGGGTTGGGCACGCGCCCCGAGCTGGCTTCGGTCAGCTGCGGCAGCGTCGCGAACGTCACCGCGGGCAGGCGCACGTCCGCGCCGCTCTTGAGGTGCGCGCGGGCCCAGGAACCCCGGTGGAAGCGCAGCCCGTCGATCTCGTCCCATGCCACCGACCGGCTGCCCAGCAGGGTCCGGACGGTGACCCCCCGCTCGTCGGCGACGGTGCGTTGGCGGACGATCAGCGCCGACAGCACCACCGGGATCACCAGCAGCGGCGCCGAGAGCGGCCACAGCATCACCGGTATCAGCAACCCGAGGGTCACGAATCCGACGGCCAGGTGCGCGATCGGGGAGACCTTGATCACGACGGGCGTGTGCGAAGACGAAGCGGTAGCCACCTGACCATCATTTCACCCGTCAGGAGGGCCGGATCTCCGCGCGGGCCGAGGCGGCGGATTTGACTGCTGAGCTGTGCGAAGGCTACCGTCGGACGTTATGGATACCGCCGGACAGCCCGGGATGCTCGTAGTAATTGGTCGGCGCGTTGGTGCCTGACTAGCCTCTCGGCATTTGAAGCTATCCAGACCAACGCGCAACCCTCGTGCAGCAGATGAGCTGTCGGGGGTTTTTTGTTGCCCCCAGCGAGATTCCCAGAGTGAATAAGGACTAAGGACAGTGAGCGCACCCACCAGGCAGCACGGCACACAGCCACAGAGTGCCGCCGACGTCGCCTCCGACGCGACCAAGCCCGCCGGGAAGTCCTCCGCGGCCAAGCCGAAACGTGTTGGGCCCGAGAAACTTACCGGCGCCCAATCGGTGATCCGGTCGCTGGAGGAACTCGACGTCGAGGTGATCTTCGGCATCCCCGGCGGAGCCGTGTTGCCGGTCTACGACCCGCTGTTCGACTCGAAAAAGCTTCGCCACGTGCTGGTCCGCCACGAGCAGGGTGCCGGCCACGCCGCCAGCGGCTACGCCCACGCGACCGGCAAGGTCGGGGTGTGCATGGCGACGTCGGGGCCCGGCGCCACCAATCTGGTCACGCCGTTGGCCGACGCCCAGATGGACTCGGTTCCCGTCGTCGCGATCACCGGACAGGTCGGTCGCACGCTGATCGGCACCGACGCCTTCCAGGAGGCTGACATCTCCGGCATCACGATGCCGATCACCAAGCACAACTTCCTGGTTCGCTCGGGCGACGAGATTCCGCAGGTGCTCGCCGAGGCCTTCCACATCGCCGCCTCGGGGCGTCCCGGTGCGGTGCTCGTCGACATCCCCAAAGACGTGCTGCAGGGCCAGTGCACGTTCAACTGGCCGCCGCGCATGCACCTGCCCGGCTACAAGCCCACCACCAAACCGCACAACCGGCAGATCCGCGAGGCCGCCAGGCTGATCGCGGACGCGCGCAAACCGGTGCTCTACGTCGGCGGCGGCGTCATCCGCGGCGACGCGACCGAGCTACTGCACGAGCTGGCCGAGCTGACCGGCATCCCGGTGGTGACCACCCTGATGGCGCGCGGCGCGTTCCCCGACAGCCACCGCCAGCACCTGGGCATGCCCGGCATGCACGGCACCGTCGCCGCGGTGGCGGCGCTGCAGCGCAGCGACCTGCTGATCGCGCTGGGCACCCGCTTCGACGACCGGGTGACCGGGAAACTGGACACCTTCGCACCGGAGGCCAAGGTCATTCACGCCGACATCGACCCGGCCGAGATCGGCAAGAACCGCCACGCCGACGTGCCGATCGTCGGCGACGTCAAAGCCGTCATCACCGACCTGATCGCGATGCTGCGCCACTACGACATTCCCGGCAATGTCGACATGACCGAATGGTGGAGCTACCTCGACGAGGTCCAGTCCACCTATCCGCTGAGCTATGACCCGCAGAGCGACGGCAGCCTGGGTCCCGAATACGTCATCGAGAAGTTGGGTCAGATCGCCGGTCCGGACGCGGTGTACGTCGCCGGGGTGGGTCAGCACCAGATGTGGGCGGCGCAGTTCGTCTCTTACGAGAACCCGCGCACCTGGATCAACTCCGGCGGGCTGGGCACCATGGGATTCGCCATCCCGGCGGCCATGGGGGCCAAGATGGCTCGCCCGGAGGCGGAGGTGTGGGCCATCGACGGCGACGGCTGCTTCCAGATGACCAACCAGGAGCTGGCCACCTGCGCGATCGAAGGCGTGCCGATCAAGGTGGCGCTGATCAACAACGGCAACCTGGGCATGGTGCGCCAGTGGCAGACGCTGTTCTACGAGGAGCGGTACTCGCAGACGGACCTCGCCACGCATTCGCATCGCATCCCGGACTTCGTGAAGCTGGCGGAGGCGCTGGGGTGTGTCGGATTGCGTTGTGAGCGTGAGGAAGACGTCGAGGACGTGATCAATCAGGCGCGGGCGATCACCGACCGCCCGGTGGTGATCGACTTCATCGTCGGCGCGGACGCGCAGGTGTGGCCGATGGTGGCCGCCGGCACCAGCAACGACGAGATTCAGGCCGCCCGCGGCATTCGCCCGCTGTTCGACGACGAGAGCGAAGGGCACGCCTGATGAACACCCACACGCTGTCGGTGCTGGTGGAGGACAAGCCGGGTGTGCTCGCCCGCGTGGCGGCGCTGTTCTCCCGGCGCGGGTTCAACATCGAGTCGCTGGCCGTCGGTGCCACCGAGCAAAAGGACATGTCGCGGATGACCATCGTGGTCAGCGCCGAGGAGACCCCGCTCGAGCAGATCACCAAGCAGCTCAACAAGCTGATCAACGTCATCAAGATCGTCGAACTGGACGACGGGGCCGCGGTGTCCCGGGAGCTGGCGCTGATCAAGGTGCGCGCAGACGCCGGTAGCCGCAGCCAGGTCATCGAAGCGGTGAACCTGTTCCGCGCCAAGGTGATTGACGTTTCACCCGAGGCGCTCACGATCGAGGCGACGGGTGACCGCGGCAAGATCGAGGCGCTGCTGCGGGTGCTGGAGCCCTTCGGCATCCGCGAGATCGTCCAGTCCGGCGTGGTGTCGTTGTCCCGCGGTCCGCGCGGCATCACCACGGCCAAGTAACACACAAGGAGAGATTCAACAGTGGCACTAGAAATGTTCTACGACGACGACGCAGACCTGACGATCATCCAGGGCCGCAAGGTCGGCGTGATCGGTTACGGCAGCCAGGGTCACGCGCACTCGCTGAGCCTGCGCGACTCGGGTGTGCAGGTGCGCGTCGGTCTGAAGGAGGGTTCGAAGTCCCGGGCCAAGGTCGAAGAGCAGGGTCTGGAGGTCGACACCCCCGCCGAGGTGGCCAAGTGGGCCGACGTGATCATGTTGCTGGCGCCCGACACCGCGCAGGCGGACATCTTCAAGAACGACATCGAGCCCAACCTCAAGCCCGGCGACGCACTGTTCTTCGGGCACGGGCTCAACATCCATTTCGGCCTGATCAAGCCGCCGGCCGATGTCACCGTCGCGATGGTCGCCCCGAAGGGTCCCGGCCACCTGGTGCGCCGCCAGTTCGTCGACGGCAAGGGTGTGCCCTGCCTGATCGCTGTGGACCAGGACCCCACCGGCAAGGGTGAGGCGCTGGCGCTGTCCTATGCCAAGGCCATCGGAGGCACCCGCGCCGGCGTCATCAAGACCACCTTCAAGGACGAGACCGAGACCGACCTGTTCGGTGAGCAGGCCGTGTTGTGCGGCGGCACAGAGGAATTGGTGAAGGCCGGTTTCGACGTGATGGTGGAGGCCGGCTACCCGCCGGAGATGGCGTACTTCGAGGTGCTGCACGAACTCAAGCTGATCGTCGACCTGATGTACGAGGGCGGCATCGCCCGGATGAACTACTCGGTGTCCGACACAGCGGAGTTCGGCGGGTATCTGTCGGGACCGCGCGTCATCGACGCCGGCACCAAAGAGCGGATGCGGGAGATCCTGCGCGACATCCAGAACGGCGAATTCGTCAAGAAGCTGGTCGCCAACGTCGAGGGCGGCAACAAGCAGCTGGAGCAACTGCGCAAGGAGAACGCCGAGCACCCCATCGAGGTGACCGGCAAGAAGCTGCGTGACCTGATGAGCTGGGTCGACCGGCCGATCACCGAGACGGCGTAGCTCGCCGCCGGCCGCCCGCCGCGAGACATAAACCACGGCGACCGTTTACGGCGTGTCGTGTGCGTTTAGGTGTCGCGGAGGCGGCCGGCCGTCAGCACCACGCGGCGGGCCAGGTGATCCAGGGCATTGCCGGTCGCCTCGTCGAACTCGTGGATGTTGTCGTGGGTGGAGACCAGGCTCACCCCGTACGGATTGCCGTCGACGAACTTCAGCGGGTCGGTGTATCCCGGCGGCACGATGATGCCGCCGAAATGCATCAGCGTGATGTAGAGCGACAGCAGCGTGGTCTCCTGGCCGCCGTGCAGGGTGTTGGACGACGTGAACGCCGCGTACACCTTGTCCGCGAGCTTGCCCTCGGCCCACAGCCCGCCCAGCGAGTCGAGGAAGGCGCGCAGTTGCGCGGCGGGGGAGCCGAAGCGAGTCGGTGAACCGAAGATCACCGCGTCGGCCCAGACGATGTCCTCACCCGAGGCCGCCGGAAGGTCCTTGGTCGCTTCGTAATTCGCCGTCCACGCAGGGTTCTGGGCGAACGATTCCGGGTCGCGGGTTTCGGCGACGTGCCGCAGGCGGACCTGCGCGCCCGCGGACTCGGCCGCGGCGGCGACCCGTCGCGCCATCGCGGTGCCATGGCCGGTGGCCGAGTAGTAGATGATCGCGAGTTTGGTCACGAGCGCATCGTATGGCCGCGACGGACCCCGCCCCAAGCACGCGTCGGCGCAGGTTACGGCAGTGGCGAGCCCGTCAATGCCCGCCAAAGCCAGCCGATAGGCTGGCCGGGTGAATCTGCCTGTTGTATTGATCGCCGACAAACTCGCCCAATCGACCGTCGCCGCCCTGGGAGACCAGGTCGAGGTGCGCTGGGTAGACGGGCCCGACCGGGAGAAGCTGCTGGCCGCGGTGCCGGAAGCCGACGCGCTGCTGGTCCGCTCGGCCACCACGGTCGACGCCGAGGTGCTGGCGGCCGCCCCCAAGCTGAAGATCGTCGCCCGTGCCGGGGTCGGGCTGGACAACGTCGACGTGGCGGCCGCGACCGAGCGCGGCGTCCTGGTGGTCAACGCCCCGACCTCCAACATTCACAGCGCCGCCGAGCACGCGCTGGCGCTGCTCCTGGCCGCCGCCCGGCAGATCCCGGCCGCCGATGCCTCGCTGCGCGAGCACACCTGGAAGCGGTCGTCGTTCAATGGCACCGAGGTTTTCGGCAAGACGGTCGGCGTGGTGGGGCTGGGCCGGATCGGGCAGTTGGTCGCGCAGCGGCTGACGGCCTTCGGCACCCATCTCGTCGCCTACGACCCCTACGTCTCGCCGGCCCGGGCCGCGCAGCTGGGCATCGAACTGCTGTCCCTCGACGACCTGCTCGCCCGCGCCGACTTCATCTCGGTGCACCTGCCGAAGACGCCTGAGACGGCGGGCCTGATCGGCAAAGAGGCGCTGGCGAAGACCAAACCGGGCGTCATCATCGTCAACGCCGCCCGCGGCGGCCTGATCGACGAGGCCGCGTTGGCCGAAGCGGTCAGCAGCGGACACGTCCGCGCGGCCGGCATCGACGTCTTCGCGAAGGAGCCGTGCACCGACAGCCCCCTGTTCGAGCTGCCGCAGGTGGTGGCCACACCGCATCTGGGTGCTTCCACCGCCGAGGCGCAGGACCGGGCAGGCACCGACGTCGCGGAGAGCGTGAAACTCGCTCTGGCGGGCGAATTCGTTCCCGACGCGGTCAACGTCGGCGGCGGTGTGGTCAACGAAGAGGTGGCGCCCTGGCTGGACCTGGTGCGCAAGCTCGGGGTGCTGGCGGCGTCGCTGTCCGACGGTCCGCCGGTCTCGGTGTCGGTGCAGGTGCGCGGCGAGCTGGCCTCCGAAGACGTTGAGGTGCTGAAGCTTTCGGCCCTGCGCGGGCTGTTCTCGGCGGTGGTCGAGGGCCCGGTCACTTTCGTCAACGCGCCCGCGCTGGCCGAAGAGCGCGGCGTCACCGCCGAGCTCACCACGGCCTCGGAGAGCCCGAACCACCGCAGCGTCGTCGACGTGCGCGCCGTCACCTCCGACGGCGCCGCCGTCAACGTGGCCGGCACGCTGTCCGGCCCGCAGCTGGCGGAGAAGATCGTGCAGATCAACGGCCGCAACTTCGATCTGCGCGCCCAGGGGACCAACCTGGTGATCAACTACGTCGATGCCCCCGGGGCGCTGGGCAAGATCGGCACCCTGCTCGGTTCGGCGGGCGTGAACATCCATGCCGCCCAGCTCTCCGAGGACGCCGAGGGTCCCGGAGCGACCATCCTGCTGCGGCTGGATCAGGACGTGCCGCGTGAGGTCCGCTCGGCGATCGGTGCCGCGGTGGGCGCCAACAAGCTCGAGGTGGTCGATCTGTCGTGAAACTGGCGGTTATCGGCGGCGACGGTATCGGGCCGGAAGTGACGGCCGAGGCGCTCAAGGTCCTCGATGCGGTGCTGCCCGGCGTGGAGAAGACGGATTACGACCTGGGCGCGCGGCGTTTTCACGCCAGCGGCGAGCTGCTGCCGGAATCGGTGCTCGCCGAACTGCGCCAGCACGACGCCATCCTGCTCGGGGCGATCGGCGACCCGTCGGTGCCCAGCGGTGTGCTCGAGCGGGGTCTGTTGCTGCGCCTGCGTTTTGAGCTGGATCATCACGTCAACCTGCGGCCGGGCCGGCTGTATCCCGGCGTGAGCAGCCCGTTGGCGGGCAACCCGCACATCGATTTCGTGGTGGTCCGCGAGGGCACCGAAGGCCCCTACACCGGTACCGGCGGCGCGATCCGCACCGGGACGCCTCACGAGGTGGCGACCGAGGTGAGCCTGAACACCGCCTTCGGCGTGCGCCGCGTGGTGGCCGACGCCTTCGAGCGCGCCCAGCGCCGGCGCAAACACCTGACGCTGGTGCACAAGACCAACGTGCTGACCTTCGCCGGGAAGTTGTGGTCGCGGATCGTGGCCGAGGTCGGGGCGGACTACCCCGACGTCGAGGTGGCGTACCAGCACGTCGACGCCGCCACCATCTTCATGGTCACCGACCCCGGACGCTTCGACGTGATCGTCACCGACAACCTGTTCGGCGACATCATCACCGACTTGGCGGCGGCGGTGTGCGGCGGAATTGGCTTGGCCGCCAGCGGAAACATCGATGCCACCCGGACCAACCCGTCGATGTTCGAGCCGGTGCACGGCAGCGCGCCCGACATCGCCGGTCAGGGCATCGCCGATCCGACCGCGGCGATCATGTCGGTGGCGCTGCTGCTCGCCCATCTCGGCGAGGACGACGCCGCTAGTCGGGTGGACCGGGCTGTCGAGGCCTATCTGGCGACGCGTGGGAACGAACGGCTCGCCACCAGCGCAGTCGGCGAAAGGATTGCCGCCGGGCTGTAGTTTCCAGGCCCGGCGGCAGCAGCCGCGCCGGCACCAGCGGTACCGCGACCGCCGGGAACAGCCCACAGAGTATCCACGCGTTCGGATATTTCGCGGCGGTGATCAAGGCGCCGAACACCGGCGGCGCGGCGGCCGCCAACACCCGCTGGGTGGTGTTCTGAATGCCCAGCGCCCGCCCGCTCCAGAAGGGGCCGGCGTATTCGGTGATGGCCGTGGCCTCCAAACCGTTGTCGAGCACGGCGATCACCGAGATCGCGACCATCAGGGGCGCCTGGTAACTCGAATTCAGAAAGTCGGCCCAGGCCAGGAGGAAGAGGGTGAGGGCGGCGGCCGCCGCGATGATCCGGACCGGTCGCATTCGAGAGCCGACGCGGTCGGACCAGCGGCCCACCAGGACCCGGCCGATCGCGCCGAGCAACTGCGACAGGGTGACCAGGCTACCGGCCGCCGCCACCGACCAGTGCAGGTTCCTGATCAGCCACACCAGCATGAAGGTGACGGTCACCGTCTGCGGAACCATCAACAGCCCGGCCACCGCGTGAATTCGCCACAGTGCCAACGACCCTCGGTAGGGGCTCGCGAGTTCGGTGTCGCTGGCCTTCTCCCGCGGCTTGCGGGGCGGGTCGATGACGCCGACCGCACTCGCCACCGCTCCCAACGCGCACGCCATGGCCGCGAATTTCAGACCCGCGCTCGGCCCGTGTTCGGCCAGCTCGGGAATCACCAGCGCTCCCAGGGCTATTCCGAGGGGCTGGGCGGTTTGGCGGACACCCATGGCCAGGCCACGTTGCTGCGGAGGGAACCACGCCGACACCAGCCGCCCACCGGCGGTGTTGCAGCTGGCCGCGGCCATGCCCCCGAGAAACAAATAGACGGCCATCAGCATCATCGAATGCGTCGATGCCGCGGCGTATGCCGCCACCGCGGTGAGCGCCAAACCCGCTGCCATGACTTCCCGCTCGCCCACCCGGTCCAGCACGTACCCCCACGGCACCAGCGTGACCACCATGCCCCAGCTGGGCATCGAGGACAACAGACCGGCTTCCCCGAGCGGGATCCCGCGCGCCGCTTGGAGCGAGGGGATCAGGAACGCGACGCCGTTGATGAACAGGAAGGAACTGGCCGTGGCGACCAGCGATACCACCACGATGGACCAGCGCGCGCCCGCACCCAGCTCACGCGCGGTGGCCGGCCCCGTGTGCATTCCTCATGCTCGCACACGCACCGGAAACCGCTGGTAATCCTCGCGCCGCCCTTCCCGTTGCGATGACCGGCCACGGGGGCAGGGCGCCCATCACAAGGTTCGTCGTGACGGCCCGCCGCGCCCGGCCAACGCCGCGATCGCAACCCTCACTAGGCTCAACGAAATGCGCCTTGGTCGAATCGCCAGCCCGGACGGTGTCGCCTTCGTCAGCATCGAGGGCGAACTCGCCGATCCCGCCGCGATGGTCGCCCGCGAGATCGCCGAGCATCCCTTCGGCACGCCGAACTTCACCGGCCGGTCGTGGCCGCTGGCCGATGTGCGGCTGCTGGCTCCGATACTGGCGAGCAAGGTGGTCTGCGTCGGCAAGAACTACACCGATCACATCGCGGAGATGGCCGAACTCACCGGCCCGGCGGCGCCGGATCCGATCATCTTCCTCAAGCCCAACACGGCCATCGTCGGCCCGAACGTGCCGATTCGGCTGCCCGCCAACGCATCACCGGTGCATTTCGAGGGGGAGCTGGCCGCGGTCATCGGGCGGCCCTGCAAGGACGTCACCGCCGCGGAGGCCGCCGGCAGCATCCTCGGTTACACCATCGGCAACGACGTGTCCGCCCGCGACCAACAGAAGTCGGACGGTCAATGGACCCGCGCCAAAGGGCACGACACCTTCTGCCCGGTGGGGCCGTGGATCGTCACCGACATCGACCCGGCGGATCTCGAGATACGAACCGAGGTCAACGGCGAAGTGAAGCAACACAGCCGGACCTCGCTGATGATCCACGACGTCGGCGCCATCGTCGAATGGATCTCGGCCGTGATGACCCTGCTCCCCGGCGACCTCATCCTCACCGGAACGCCCGCAGGAGTCGGCCCGATCGAGCATGGCGACACCGTCTCCATCACCATCGAAGGGATCGGAACCCTCACCAATCCCGTGGTCCGTAAGGGAAAGCCGTGACCGCCGCCACGAAGGTCCGGGTCAGGTTCTGCCCGTCTCCCACGGGCACCCCGCACGTCGGCATGGTCCGCACCGCGCTGTTCAACTGGGCCTACGCCCGGCACACCGGCGGCACCTTCGTCTTCCGCATCGAGGACACCGACGCCGAACGCGACAGCGAGGAAAGCTATCTGGCCCTGCTCGACGCGCTGCGCTGGCTCGGCCTCGACTGGGACGAAGGCCCCGAAGTGGGCGGACCCTACGGCCCCTACCGGCAATCGCAGCGCAAGGAGATCTACCGCGACGTGGTGGCCAAGCTGCTCGAAGCGGGCGAGGCCTACTATGCGTTCTCGACCCCGGAAGAGGTTGAGGCGCGCCACATCGCGGCGGGCCGCAATCCCAAACTGGGGTACGACAACTTCGACCGGCATTTGACCGATGCCCAGCGCGCCGCGTTCCTGGCCGAGGGGCGCAAGCCGGTGGTGCGGCTGCGGATGCCCGACGAGGACCTCGCCTGGGACGACCTGGTGCGCGGAACCACGACCTTCGCCGCGGGCAGCGTGCCGGACTTCGCGCTGACCCGCGCCAACGGAGATCCGTTGTACACCTTGGTCAACCCGTGCGACGACGCGCTGATGAAGATCACCCACGTGCTGCGCGGCGAGGACCTGCTGCCCTCGACGCCGCGCCAGCTCGCGCTGTACCGGTCGCTGATCCGGATCGGCATCGCCGAGCGCGTCCCGGAGTTCGCCCATCTGCCAACGGTATTGGGGGAGGGCACCAAGAAGCTCTCCAAGCGCGACCCGCAGTCGAATCTGTTCGCCCACCGCGACCGGGGGTTCATCCCCGAAGGGTTGCTCAATTATCTGGCGCTGCTGGGTTGGGCCATCGCCGACGACCACGATCTGTTCAGCCTCGACGAGATGGTGGCCGCCTTCGACGTCGTCGACGTCAACTCCAACCCGGCGCGGTTCGACCAGAAGAAGGCCGACGCGCTCAACGCCGAGCACATCCGAATGTTGGAGCCGGCGGACTTCGCGGGCCGGCTGCGCGACTACTTCGACGCCCACGGCCGTCGGCTCGGGTTGGATGACGCCGCGTTCGCCACCGCCGCCGACCTGGTGCAGACCCGCATCGTCGTGCTCGCCGACGCGTGGGACCTGCTGAAGTTCCTCAACGACGACGAATACGCCATCGACCCCAAGGCCGCCGCCAAGGAACTCGGCGCGGACGCGGCCGCGGTACTCGACGCCGCGCTGGCCGCGCTCGAGGGCGCGACGGACTGGACCACGGCCCAGATCGAGTCCGCGCTCAAGGCGGCGCTCATCGAAAAGTTGGGCCTCAAACCACGCAAGGCGTTCGGTCCGATCAGGGTTGCCGCCACGGGAACGACAATCAGCCCGCCGTTGTTCGAATCACTGGAGTTGCTGGGCCGTGACCGCAGCCTGCTGCGGTTGCGCGCCGCGCGGGAATCGGTCGGCGGATAGGCGAGGACCTCGCGTGCGGATTGTGTGCCGAGTCTTTGGTAGTCTGCACTGCGGCTCACAAAGCCGACAACGGCTGGCAGCGGCGGTCTTCCGGGCAGCGTGATATCGCTCCGGATGAGCGTTGACCAGCGGTTTTAGGCAGCCGATGGGGTATGGTGTAATTGGCAACACAGCTGATTCTGGTTCAGCCATTCTAGGTTCGAGTCCTGGTACCCCAGCAAAACCGCACCACCTCAAGCGATTAGGTGGGCTTTCGAGTGTGAGCTATGCTGGCACTCCGGATCGTGTCTGGCCCCGTCGTCTAGCGGCCTAGGACGCCGCCCTCTCACGGCGGTAGCGTGGGTTCGAATCCCATCGGGGCTACAAACAACTACTGACCGGTCCCCAGCACGGCTGGTGCCGTCGACCCCCCCACCGGCATGGCCGGCAATCCGAGTTTGCGATGGTCCCACGAGCGGCTGCGCCGGGCGACGATGCGCACGCAGACGCGCTTGTTCATCATCTGCTCGACGAAGGGTTTCATCTCGTCGCTGTACGGGCCGGTGTAGCGCTCGAACACGCTGACGCCCACCCGGTGCGAGACGTCGGGATCGTCGATGATCTCCGCGACCCCTTCGAACGACACTCCGCGCAACGTGTCGTAGGTGTCGCCGTCCTCGATCAGGAAGCTCACCCGCGGGTCACGTTTGAGGTTGACCGCCTTCTGCGACTTGGCCTTGGTCTCCAGCCAGATCTCGCCGTCGACGACGGCGTACCACATCGCGGTCAGGTGCGGCTGGCCGTCGGGGCCGACGGTGGCCAGCGTGCCGGTCCGGCTCTTCACGACGAAGTCGGCGATCTCGTCCTCGGACATGACGATGCTCGCGCGCTGATTGGTTCCCATGGCGGTCAGTCTGTCAGGCCGCGTCAGGTCGGCTGTGCACTGGTGGCGTTCAGTGTGCGCCGATGGTTTCGAGTGTGCGTGTGCGGCGGGGTTTTGGCGATGCCACCGCCGAAGTTGCACTCGCGACGCCATCGATGCACACTCGGCGGCCCTAGAGCCGGCGGGTGAGCGCTTCGGCCGCGGAAATGAGATCCGCGGCCCAGCGCGCGCCCGGACGCCTGCCGATCCGGTCGACGGGTCCCGACACCGAGATCGCGGCGACGACGGCACCGCGGCCGTCGCGCACGGGAACCGACACGCTCGCCACCCCGGGCTCTCGCTCGGCCACGCTTTGCGCCCAGCCGCGGCGCCGCACTTCGGCCAGGGTGCGCTCGGTGAACTTCGCCGACGGCAGCACCGCCTTTTGCGTGGCAGCGTCACTGTGAGCCAGCAGCACCTTGGCGCCCGAGCCCGCAGTCATCGGCAGGCGCGCCCCGACCGGGACCGTATCGCGAAGGCCGGCAGCGGGTTCCAGGGCCGCCACACAAACCCGTGCGGTGCCCTCGCGGCGGTACAGCTGCACGCTCTCCCCAGTGGTCTCGCGAAGCAGGGGGAGTACCCCCGCGCTGGCGGCCAGCAGCGGGTCGTTGACGTGGGCCGCGAGCTCGGTCACGGCCGGACCGAGTCGCCAGCGCCCCTCGTCGTCACGAGCCACCAGGCGATGGACTTCGAGCGCGGCGGCCAACCGATACGCGGTGGCCCTGGGCAATCCGGTCCGTTCGCACAGTTCGGCCAACCCGCAGGGGGATTGGGCGATCGTGTGCAGGATGCCCACGGCTTTGTCGAGAACGCCGATGCCGCTATGCTGTCTCACAAAGAGATACTAGCGTCTCGCATTCTGAGATCACAGCCCATGGTCGATCGGCGAGCCGCGCGTGAGGCGAATCGAGGCGAATTTCAGATGGGATCCGGCAAGCCGCGCACCCTGGCCGAAAAGGTGTGGGACGACCATGTTGTGGACAGCGGGGGCGGTGACGCTCCCGACCTGATCTATATCGACCTGCATCTGGTGCACGAGGTCACCAGCCCGCAGGCTTTCGACGGACTGCGCCTGGCCGGCCGACCGGTGCGACGGCCCGATCTGACGCTGGCCACCGAGGACCACAACGTGCCCACCATCGACATCGACAAGCCGATCGCCGACCCGGTGTCGCGCACCCAGGTCGAGACGTTGCGCCGGAACTGTGCCGAATTCGGTGTTCGGCTCTACCCGATGGGCGACATCGAGCAGGGCATCGTGCATGTCGTCGGGCCGCAATTGGGCCTCACCCAACCGGGAATGACGATCGTCTGTGGTGATAGTCACACGTCGACGCACGGCGCGTTCGGCGCACTGGCGATGGGCATCGGCACCTCGGAGGTCGAGCATGTGCTGGCCACCCAGACGTTGCCGCTGCGGCCATTCAAGACGATGGCCGTCAATGTCGACGGGGACCTGCCCGCCGGCGTGACGGCCAAGGACGTCATTCTCGCGTTGATCGCCAAGATCGGCACCGGCGGCGGGCAGGGGCACGTCATCGAATACCGCGGCAGCGCCATCGAATCACTGTCGATGGAAGGCCGGATGACGATCTGCAACATGAGCATCGAGGCCGGCGCCCGGGCGGGCATGGTGGCCCCGGACGCGACCACGTACGAATTCCTGCGCGACAAGCCGCACGCGCCGCGGGGTGCGCTGTGGGACGCGGCCATGCGCTATTGGGAACAGCTGCACACCGACCCCGGCGCCGTCTTCGATACCGAGGTCCACCTCGACGCCGCATCGTTGAGCCCGTTCGTGACGTGGGGAACCAATCCCGGGCAGGGCGTGCCGCTGGCCGCGGCCGTACCCGACCCGGAGCTGATGACCGGCGACGCCGAGCGACAGGCCGCCGAGAAAGCGTTGGCTTACATGGACCTTCGGCCGGGCACTCCGATGCGCGACATCGCGGTCGACACCGTGTTCGTGGGCTCGTGTACCAACGGTCGTATCGAAGACCTGCGGGTGGTCGCCGACGTGCTGCGCGGCCGCAAGCTGGCCCCCGGCCTGCGGATGCTCGTGGTGCCGGGGTCCATGCGGGTGCGCGCTCAGGCCGAAGCCGAAGGGCTGGGCGAGGTTTTCACCGCCGCGGGCGCCGAATGGCGGCAGGCGGGCTGCTCGATGTGCCTGGGGATGAATCCGGACCAGCTGGCGCCGGGGGAACGGTGCGCGGCGACCTCCAACCGCAACTTCGAAGGGCGCCAGGGGAAAGGCGGCCGCACGCATTTGGTGTCTCCGGCCGTCGCCGCCGCGACCGCAGTTCGCGGCACATTGTCCTCACCGGCTGATTTGAACTGACGTAATCAAGAAGAACGGATGACCATGGAAGCATTTCACACCCACACCGGTATCGGGGTGCCGTTGCGGCGGTCCAATGTCGACACCGATCAGATCATTCCCGCGGTGTATTTGAAGCGGGTCACCCGAACCGGTTTCGAGGACGGGCTGTTCGCCAGCTGGCGCTCGGATCCCTCATTCATCCTCAACCTCAGCCCCTTTGACCGGGGGTCGGTCCTGGTCGCCGGGCCCGATTTCGGCACCGGCTCGTCGCGTGAGCACGCCGTGTGGGCGCTGATGGACTACGGATTCCGGGTGGTCATCTCGTCTCGATTCGGTGACATCTTCCGGGGCAACGCCGGCAAGGCGGGGCTCCTGGCGGCAGAAGTCTCTCAAGACGGCGTGGAACTGCTTTGGAAGCTCATCGAGCAGAGCCCGGGACTGGAAATCACTGCCAATCTTCAAGATCGAAATATCGCCGCGGGAACGACGGTGTTGCCGTTCAAGATTGACGACCACACGGCCTGGCGGCTCCTTGAAGGACTCGACGATATAGCCCTTACGCTGCGGAAACTCGAAAAAATCGAGTCTTACGAGGCCGCCTATCCGCAGTGGAAACCGCGCACTCTGCCCGCCTCCTGAACGGTCGAGAAGGCCGGAATTTCTTCTCGCTCACCTAACTAAACCGGGCCGATTTTCGAGTACCGCCACCGGTCAAGGGGGGCAACCGGATTGCGAAACCGCCGATTGTCCGACCCTGAAATTGCGCGTGGCTCTTGGAAATTTGCTGGGTGAGGGTTTACCGTGTGCTCAGTCGGTTCAAATCGAGGACCAACTAGCGTCGGAGGGATTGGATGAATAAGGCAGAGCTCATTGATGTGCTCACACAGAAATTGAACACCGATCGTCGGCAGGCGACCGCCGCCGTCGAGAACGTCGTCGACACCATTGTGCGTGCGGTGCACAAGGGCGACAGCGTCACCATCACGGGGTTCGGTGTGTTCGAGCAGCGGCGCCGCGCGGCCCGGGTGGCCCGCAACCCGCGGACCGGCGAGACGGTGAAGGTGAAGCCGACCTCCGTCCCGGCGTTCCGGCCCGGTGCTCAATTCAAAGCGGTTGTGTCTGGCGCACAGCGTCTCCCGTCGGAAGGACCTGCAGTGAAGCGTGGTGTAGTGGCAACCGGCGCGGCCAAGAAGACCGCGGCGAAGAAGGCTCCAGCCAAGAAGGCCGCAGCGAAGAAGGCTGCGCCCGTCAAGAAGGCTCCGGCCAAGAAGGCCGTGACCAAGGCTCCGGCCAAGAAGGCGGCGACGAAGGCTCCGGCCAAGAAGGCCGTGACCAAGGCTCCGGCCAAGAAGGCCGCGACCAAGGCTCCGGTGAAGAAGGTCGCGGCGAAGAAGGTCGCTACCAAGGCTCCCGCCAAGAAGGCCGCGGCAAAGAGGCCGGCCAGCAAGGCTCCGGCCAAGAAGGCCACCGCGCGGCGCGGTCGCCGTTAAGGCAGCAGCCCAACTCTAGACGCGAATACCCTTCGGGTGGCAGCGATGCACCCGAAGGGTATTCGCGTGTTATGCGCGCACGTTGGCGGCCAGCGCGCCGCCGATGTGGTCGGCCGCCACCAGTCGGCCGCCCGACAGTGACAGCACCCAGGCGCTGCCCTTGTGGTTGCGCGCCTTGTCGGGGCTCACCCCGTCCCGTGCGCACCACCAGGCGATCAGGTCCGGGATCACCTTGCCCTGTGTGCAAATGACCGGTGTCCCTTGCTGCTCGGCGATGGCCAGCATCCGGTGGCGGGCGCGTTTGGGGCTCTTGGCGTAGGCCTCCTCGGTGAGGGCGGGCTCATTGTGCACGGGGACGCCCAATTCCGCGGCGAGCGGCTCCACCGTCTGATGGCAACGCAGGCGATCGGCCGCGTACACGTCGGTGGCGCCGAAGGCCAGCAGCTGCGGAACCAGCGCCTCGGCTTGCGCACGTCCCCGCTTGTCCAGCGGTCGCTGCGTGTCGTCGCCTTTGAAACGCGATTTCCGGCCGGCGGTGCCGTGCCGGACCACCAGCACGGTATGCGTGTCAGCGGGATGTTTCATGAAGTGGCGCAGCATTTTTCGATCATGCGAATAGGTGAGCATGTTCAGCGCTTCCGGCACCGGCACCCACACCAATTGGTCGACCTCGTTGCCGGGGGTGAAGTCGCCGCCGGTGCTGCGCGCCGCCCAGTAGTAGACCTTCTTGACGCCGGCCTCGATCGGGTAGCTCACCATGTCCAGCCGCCTGCCCAGCAGCGCGTGCTGGCCCGTCTCCTCGCACACTTCGCGGACCGCGGCGACGGGCGCCGTCTCGCCGGGGTCGACTTTCCCCTTGGGCAGTGACCAGTCGTCGTAGCGGGGGCGATGGATCACCGCGATCTCCAGGCCGGGGTTGGACGAATCGGTCGGCCGCCACAGGACCGCCCCGGCGGCATACACGATGCGGCTTCCCGGACGCCGAGCGGTAGACGAGCTCTTGGTCGGCAACTCAACTCCTGCAGGTCAATTCGGTCGGGTCGCGCGCATGGTGCGGTGCGGCCGGAAACAACCGTAAATCACCACACAGGGGGTTACGGAGTGCGGTGCCGCTCCATCAACGACACTTGGTGGTCGCGCACGCTGTGGCCGTCCTGCGGCGACGCGGTCCATTGCCCGTCGGCTCCCAGCTCCCAGCAGCGGGTGGACGGGTCCAGTGCGGACTCGAACAAGTCGTCCAGGTATGAGGTCAGCCTCGGGTCCTTCACCTGAACGAGCGCCTCGACGCGCCGGTCGAGGTTGCGGTGCATCATGTCCGCGCTGCCGATCCAGAACTCGTTGATGCGGTTGAAATGCATGATGCGGGAATGCTCCAGGAAGCGGCCGAGGATGGACCGGACCGTGATGTTCTCCGAGAACCCTTCCGCGCCGGGGCGCAGCGCGCAGATCCCGCGCACCACCACCTCGACTCGCACATCCGCCCGCGACGCGCGATACAGCGCGTCGATCACCTGCTCGTCGACGAGGGCGTTCATCTTCAGGCGGATCCGGCCGCCGCCGTGTTCGCGGTGGGCGGCGATCTCGCGGTCGACGCGTTCGATGATGCCGGTGCGAATTCCGTGCGGGGCCACCAGAAGGTTGCGGTAGGAGACCTTGCGCGAATAGCCGGTGAGCGAATTGAACAAATCGGTCAGATCCGCGCCGATCTCGGGAGAGGCCGTCAGCAGGCCGACATCTTCGTACAGCCGTGCCGTCTTTCCGTTGTAATTGCCGGTCCCGATGTGGCAATAGCGGCGGATCGCCGAACCCTCGCGCCGGACCACCAGGCAGGTCTTGCAGTGCGTCTTGAGCCCGACATAGCCGTAGACGACGTGCACGCCCGCCTGTTCCAGCTCGCGCGCCCAGCGGATGTTGGCCTGCTCGTCGAAGCGCGCCTTGATTTCTACGAGCGCCACCACCTGCTTGCCGGCCTCGGCGGCGTTGATGAGCGCCCGAACGATGGGCGAGTCACCGGATGTGCGGTACAGCGTCTGCTTGATGGCCAGCACATTGGGGTCGGCGGCGGCCTGCTCGATGAATCGCTGGACGCTGGTGGAGAACGACTCGTACGGATGATGCAGCAGCACATCGCCTTCGCGCAGCGTGGCGAAGATGCTCCGGGGCGTCTCGCGGTCGACGAATGCCGGGCTGGTGGCCGGAACGAACGCCGGGTCCTTGAGCGCCGGCCGGTCGAGGCTGTAGATCTGCCACAGCGACGACAGATCGAGAAGGCCGGGCACCTCGATGACGTCACCCGGGTTCACGTCGAGCTCGCGCAGCAGCAGTTCGAGCATGCTCTCGGTCATGTCGTCGGCGACCTCGAGTCGCACCGGCGATCCGAACCGCCTGCGCGCCAACTCCCGTTCCAGCGCTTGCAGCAGGTCTTCGTCGCGGTCCTCTTCGACCTCGTAGTCCGCATTGCGGGTGATGCGGAAGGCGTGGTGCTGAACGATCTCCATGCCCGGGAACAGCACCGGCAAAAAGGCCGCGATCAGCTCTTCCATTGGCAGGTAGCGGATTATGGGATGCCCGTCGGAGTCGTCGGCGTGCTCGCGCACCGCCAGTTCGACGAAGCGGTCCACGTTGTTGGGCACCTTCACCCGCGCGAAGTGCTGGCTGCCGTCCTCGGGCTGGCGGACCATGACCGCCAGGTTCAGGCTCAGCCCACTGACGAAGGGGAAGGGGTGCGCGGGATCGACGGCGAGCGGCGTGAGCACGGGAAAGACCTGTTCGTGGAAATAGGTCGACAGCTCGTCGCGCTCACCCTGGTCCAAATCGGCCCACGTGACTATATGTATGCCTTCCCCGGCGAGCGCCGGGCGCACCGAATCGAGGAACACCCGCGCGTGCCGGGTGGCGATTCGCTGAGTCTGCTCGCCGATGACCGCGAGTTGCTCGCGCGGCGTCAGCCCGTCGGCCGAACGCACCGACAGTCCCATCTCGTCACGGCGCTTGAGGCCGGCGACGCGCACCATGTAGAACTCGTCGAGGTTGGAGGCGAAGATCGCCAGAAACTTGGCTCGCTCCAACAGCGGCAACGAGGTGTCCGCGGCCAGCGCCAGCACGCGGGCGTTGAAGTCCAGCCAGCTCAGCTCCCGGTTGAGGTAGCGGTCCTCCGGCAGGTCGGGGATCGCTGACGGCGTCGCG
Organism: Mycobacterium europaeum; assembly: GCF_034555895.2. Taxonomy (NCBI): domain Bacteria; kingdom Bacillati; phylum Actinomycetota; class Actinomycetes; order Mycobacteriales; family Mycobacteriaceae; genus Mycobacterium; species Mycobacterium europaeum. Next base: position 3,156,177 of record NZ_CP157315.1, on the reverse strand, counting down.
GCGGGCGGCGCGGTCACGGCCGAGTCGCCGTGATGCCAGAAGTTCTCGTCGGGGCGCGCCTCAGCTTCGGTTTCAGTCACCCTGCGATCATTGCTCATCACGCGCCCATGCTGCTAGCGCTCGACGGACATCCGTTCGCCGTTGGGGCGACGTTCACCCCCAGGACAGGTGTACCGCGTCGCGGTCGGGGTCACTGATGCGCGAGCGCCCGGACGGTCGCCGCCCCCACCCCGAGCCGGCGGGCGGCGGCGAGGTCGTCGGGGGTGTCGACGTCACAGCGCAGGCCCGGCCACGCGCCGGTCAGTTCGATCGCGCCCGAACGTCGGTGCCGCGCCGACGAATCGGCTCCGAATTGCGGATCGAGTGGCGCGCCGAAGGCGAACAGCGCGGCGGTCCCCGTCGCCAGCCGGTCCGCGACGAAGCTGCGCCGGTGATGCCGCGCAGCGGCGATCGCCTCGGCCAGCTCCTGCGTCTGCAGTGCCGGTAAATCACCTTGCAGCACAACGACATTCGGGAAAGACTGGGCAACCGTCCGCTCCGCGGTGGCGATGGCGTTGTTCAGCGGGTCACCGTGGCCCTCGGGCGTCGGGTCGGCCAGCACATCCGCCCCCAGCTCGGTCGCCGCCGCGGCCGCGGCCTCGTCGGGCGTGATCACGGTGATCGAACCGAGCGAGCTGACGCGTCCCGCAGCGGTCAGGGTGTCGATCAACATGGCCAGCACCACGCTCTCCCGCGTGCGCGCCGAGAACACCGGGGCCAGCCTGGTCTTGGCCGCCGCCAACCGTTTCACGGCGATGATCAGGGCGATGTCTTTTGCCGTGCCGTCGGCCCGTGTGCCGCTCATGACATGCCATCCTGCCAGCGAGCGTCCGCGCCGGACGCGCTAGCTCGCGTGACGGCCGGTCCGTCACTGATCTAGGGTGTAGCGGCTGCAACACGCTGGAGACGACACACGGGGGTGGTGGATGGCCGGCACACCTGCCAGTTCTACGGGCGCCGTCGCGGTCATGGGTGCCGGGGCGTGGGGCACCGCACTGGCCAAGGTGCTCGTGGAGGCCGGCGGAGCGGAGGCGGCGGTCACGCTGTGGGCCCGCCGATCCGACGTCGCCGACCGGATCAACGCCACCCGATCCAACCCCGACTATCTGCCCGGCACCGTGCTGCCGGCGGGCGTCCGCGCCACCACCGACGCGGCGGAGGCGCTCGACGGCGCGTCGACGGTGCTGTTGGCCGTGCCCGCGCAGACGATGCGCGCCAACCTCGAGGGGTGGGCGCCGGTGCTGCGCGAGGGCGCCACCCTGGTCAGCCTGGCCAAGGGCATCGAGCTGGGCACCCTGATGCGGATGAGCCAGGTCATCGTTTCGGTGACGGGCGTCGACCCGGCGCAGGTCGCGGTGATCTCGGGGCCCAACCTGGCCAGCGAGATCGCCGAATGTCAGCCCGCCGCCACCGTGGTCGCGTGCAACGACTCCGGCCGCGCCGTCGCCCTGCAGCGCATGCTGAACACCGGGTATTTCCGCCCGTACACCAACAGCGATGTCGTCGGCACCGAGATCGGCGGGGCGTGCAAGAACGTCATCGCGCTCGCCTGTGGCATGGCGGCCGGCGTCGGCCTCGGGGAAAATACCGCGGCGGCCATCATCACCCGAGGTCTTGCGGAGATCATGCGGCTGGGCATCGCGCTCGGCGCCAAGGGTGCCACGCTGGCCGGGCTGGCGGGGGTGGGCGACCTGGTCGCGACGTGCACCTCGCCGTATTCGCGCAACCGGTCGTTCGGCGAGCGCCTGGGCCGCGGCGGAACGATGGAGTCGGCCATGCAGGCCCGGGAGGGACACGTCGTCGAGGGCGTGACCTCGTGCGAGTCGGTGCTGGCGCTCGCCTCGAGTTACGACGTCGAGATGCCGCTGACCGACGCCGTGCACCGGGTCTGCCACAAGGGATTGTCGGTGGACGAGGCGATGGCCCTGTTGCTGGGGCGCAGGACCAAGCCCGAGTGACTCCGCGCGGTCGCCGAAACCCCAGCTGGCGGCCCGCCACCCGGCCCGAGTCGGGCGCAACCGGTAGCCTCTTTAAGTTGTGAGTGCCAACGGAAGCCGCGTGCGCGTCGCCGTCGTATTCGGCGGGCGCAGCAACGAGCACGCCATCTCGTGTGTGTCCGCGGGCAGCATCCTGCGCAACCTCGACCCCCAGCGGTTCGAGGTGGTCGCGATCGGCATCACCCCGGAAGGGTCCTGGGTGCTCACCGACGGTGACCCGGCCGCGCTGGCCATCAGCGACCGGCGGCTGCCTGAGGTCACCGCGCAGTCGGGTACCGAACTGGCGCTGCCGGCGGACCCGCGCCGCAGCGGCCAGCTGGTCTCCCTGACGCCCGGGGCCGGCGAGGTGCTGGCGTCCGTCGACGTGGTGTTCCCCGTGTTGCACGGTCCGTACGGGGAGGACGGCACGATCCAGGGTCTGCTGGAGCTGGCCGGGGTGCCCTATGTCGGGGCCGGCGTGCTGGCCAGCGCGGCGGGTATGGACAAGGAGTTCACCAAGAAGCTGTTCGTCGCCGAAGGGTTGCCGGTCGGCGCGTACGCGGTGCTGCGCCCGTCACGGTCGGCCCTGCGACCCGAGGAGTGCGAGCGGCTGGGCCTGCCGGTGTTCGTCAAACCCGCCCGCGGCGGATCGTCGATCGGCGTCACCAGGGTGACGGACTGGGAGGACCTGCCCGCGGCGGTCGCGGTGGCCCGCCGGCACGACCCGAAGGTGATCGTGGAGGCGGCCATCACCGGCCGGGAGGTCGAGTGCGGTGTCCTCGAAATGCCCGACGGGACAGTGGAAGCCAGCACGTTGGGCGAGATCCGGGTGGCCGGGGTGCGGGGGCGCGAGGACTCGTTCTACGACTTCGCCACCAAATATCTCGATGACGCAGCGGAATTGGACGTTCCGGCCAAGGTGGACGACGACGTCGCCGACACCATCCGGCAGCTGGCGATCCGGGCGTTCAAGGCCATCGACTGCCAGGGCCTGGCCCGGGTCGACTTCTTCCTCACCGACGAGGGGCCGGTGCTCAACGAGATCAACACGATGCCCGGGTTCACCACGATCTCGATGTACCCGCGGATGTGGGCGGCCAGCGGCGTCGACTATCCCACCCTGCTGGCGACGATGGTGGAAACGGCGCTGGCCCGCGGGGTGGGCCTGCGCTAGTGGCGATCGCGAGCGCGGCGCAGCCGGGCGAAGCGGGTCGCCACCATAGAGTCAGTGGCGATCGCGAGCGCGGCGTAGCCGGGCGAAGCGGGTCGCCAGCATAGAGTCAGTGGCGATCGCGAGCGCGGCGTAGCCGGGCGAAGCGGGTCGCCACCATAGTTAACCGGCCGGCGCCGGGTTGATGGGGATCGCCGCGATGGTGCGGTCGATCACTTCGGACAGTTGCTGGATGGGTGTGGGACCCGATCCCGACGGCAGCGTGAGCGCCACGTACACCGGCCGGTCCACCGTGTACCAGGTGGATCTGCCCGCGTCTCCGGCGGACTGCTGTTGGGGGCGCACGGCGAACCACTGCACCCGGTCGACGACCTGAATCGGAGATCCCACCACGAACTCGCCGGGGCGGTCGAGCCCGCAGCGCAACACCACCGGCTCGCTGTCGGGCCCGGCCCGCCACGCGGCGGCGCCCCGGGGTGCCGGTTGCACGACGGGCGCGCGTTGATAGTCGCCGAGCCGCTGCGGCAGCGCCCCGGCCAGCGCCCGGCACGCCGCGCTGTCGGCCTGCGGCGCCGGGGCGGCGGGTATGGCCACCGGTTGCGGCGGTGCCGCTCGGTTCGCCGCTATCACCAGGATCACGCCGATCGCCACGACGGCCAGGGCGACCGCGGCGATGATCACCGCGGGCGGCGGCCCCCCGTCGCCACGGGGGCCGGTCTCGGCGTCGGTCGTCACCGCCCGCGCACCTCCTATCTCTGGCACGACATCACGGGCCTCTACACTGGCGCGGGCCGCTCGCGCGGGCAGTAACCCAACTTACCGCAGGTCGGCGACCGAGATGGAGGCCCGCACAGGGCGAGGACGCGCCGAAGGAGGTGGCGTGGGCGACGAGGAAACAAACCCCACCCTGCAACAGCTGGGCGAGTTCACCGTCATCGATCGCCTGGTGCGCGGCCGCCGCCAGCCGGCCGCGGTGGCGGTCGGCCCGGGCGACGACGCGGCCGTGGTGCACGCCCGGGATCGGCGCGTTGCGGTGTCGACCGACATGCTGGTGCAGGGCCGGCATTTTCGGCTGGACTGGTCCACCCCGCACGACGTCGGCCGCAAGGCCATCGCCCAGAACGCCGCGGACATCGAGGCGATGGGCGCGCGGCCCACGGCCTTCGTGGTCGCCTTCGGCGCGCCCGGTGACACGTCGGCGGCCGACGCCGACGCGCTGGTCGCCGGGATGTGGGACGAGGCGCAGCGCATCGGCGCGGGCATCGCGGGCGGCGACCTGGTCAGCTGCCCGCAGTGGGTGATCTCGGTGACGGCGCTCGGTGACCTGGACGGCCGCGCCCCGGTGCTGCGGTCCGGGGCGAAGGCCGGCTCGGTGATCGCGGTCGCCGGTGAGCTGGGCCGCTCGGCCGCCGGTTTCTCGTTGTTGGACAAGGGGATCGAGGGCTTCGACACATTGCGCCGCCGGCATCTGGTGCCGCAACCGCCCTACGGGCAGGGCGTGGCGGCGGCGGCCGGGGGAGCGCAGGCGATGATCGACGTGTCCGACGGCCTGGTCGCCGACGTGCGGCACGTCGCCGAGGCGTCGGGGGTGGCGATGGATCTGTCGACGGCGGCGCTGGGTGCGGACCACGACGCACTGACGGCCGCGGCCGCCGCCGTGCGCGCCGACCCGTGGTCGTGGGTGCTGGGCGGCGGCGAAGACCATGCCCTGGTGGCGTGTTTCGCCGGCCCCGCGCCCGCCGGATGGCGAATCATCGGCCGGGTGCTGGAGGGGAAGGCCGGAGTGCTCGTCGACGGGCAGGAGTGGACCGGGTATGCGGGCTGGCAGTCCTATGACGACTAGGGTGATCGATGCCAGGGGAGGAGCCCGATGACGGCGAGGCCGTTGACCGAACTCGTCGAACCGGGCTGGGCGGCCGCGCTGCAGCCGGTGGCCGAGCGGGTCGCCGAGATGGGTCAGTTCCTGCGGGCCGAGATCGCGGCCGGGCGCAGGTACCTGCCGGCGGGCCCGAACGTGTTGCGGGCGTTCACCTTTCCATTCGACAACGTCCGGGTGCTGATCGTCGGGCAGGACCCGTACCCGACGCCGGGACACGCTGTGGGACTGAGCTTTTCGGTGGCCCCTGACGTGCGTCCGCTGCCGCGCAGCCTGGCCAACATCTTCGACGAATACGCCGCCGACCTCGGCCATCCGCTGCCCTCGTGCGGTGACCTGACGCCGTGGGCCGAGCGTGGGGTGATGCTGTTGAACAGGGTGCTCACCGTGCGGCCGAGCAATCCCGCCTCGCATCGGGGCAAGGGCTGGGAGGTGGTGACCGAGTGCGCGATCCGCGCGCTGACGGCGCGCTCGCAGCCCATGGTGGCGATCCTGTGGGGGCGCGACGCTTCAGCCCTCAAACCGATTCTGGCCGAGGGTAATTGCGTGGCGATCGAGTCGCCGCACCCGTCGCCGCTGTCGGCGTCGCGGGGGTTCTTCGGGTCGCGTCCATTCAGCCGCGCCAACGAACTCTTGACGGGCATGGGCGCCGACCCGATCGATTGGCGGCTGCCTTGATCGAGACGACGGCGTTGCGGGCGCCCGTGCCGGCCCCGGCCGTGGTCCGGGACTGAGGGCAAGGGGAGGGCCGTGTACGACCTCGAAGACACCATCCGGCAGCGGCATTCGACGCGGCTGTTCCTGCCCAACCCGGTACCGCGCCACCTGGTGGAGGAGTCACTGGAACTGGCCGTGCGCGCGCCGTCCAACTCCAACGTGCAGCCATGGCACATGGTGTTCGTCTCCGGTTCGGCCCGCGACCGGTTGGTCGCCGCCATGCTGGAAAAGGCCCGCTCCGAACCGCCCAACGTGCCGCAGCTGCCCCCGGCGTTCGCCCATTTCCGGAGCGATACGGGCGCGCAGGTGTACGGCTCGATGGGGATAGCCCGCCACGACAGCGAGGCCCGGCGCATCGCCGTGCTGCGCAACTGGGAGTTTTTCCGCGCACCGCTGGGCGGGATCGTGTGCATGCACCGCGATCTCGGCTACGCCGACAGCATGGGTGTCGGCATGTTCCTGCAGACGCTGCTGCTGGCCTTGACCGCGCGCGGTCTGGGCACCTGCGTGCAGGTGGCGATCGCCGGCTATCCCGACGTCGTGCGCGAGCAACTGAACATCCCGCCGGAATTGAACATCCTGTGCGGCCTGGCGATCGGGTACACCGATCCCGATTTCCCCGCGAACAACCTGCGCATCGGGCGCGACGCGGTCGACCGGCACGCCGTGTTCCTCGACGACTGAACTTACGAACCCTCGAAATTGACGTCCTTGGTGACGGACTTCCACTCCTCGATCGACGACGAGAGCGCGGCGATCTTGTCGCGCATGGCCTTGAGCACGTCACGGCCCAGCAGCAGCCGCAGCGGGGGCTCGTCGAGCGCGGTCACCATCAGCACCGCGGCGGCGACCTTCTTCGGGTCACCGGGGAGGTGGTCGGCGAACTGCTTGATCAGATCCTTGCGCGCCGCCACGTCGACGTAATCGGCTATCGGCGTGCCGGTTTCCTTCATCGACCGCGTCGCCCACTCGGTGCGGAAGGCGCCCGGTTCGATGGCGGTCACCTTGATGCCCAACGGCCGCACCTCGGTGGCGAGCGCCTCGGTGACCGCCTCCAGCGCGAACTTGGTCGACGAGTAATACGCGTTGGGTGGATTGGCGACCAGGCCGGTCATCGACGACATGTTGATGATGTGCCCCGATCCGCGGGCGCGCATGGCCGGCAGCACTGCCTTGATCATGTTGACCGCGCCGAAGTAGTTGACCTCGAACAGCTTCCGGACCTCGGCGTCCTCGCCTTCCTCCACGCCGGACAGGTAGCCGTGACCGGCGTTGTTGACCAGGACGTCGACGCCGCCGAACGCCGCCTCGGCCGCCGACACCGCCGCCGCGATCTGCTCGGGGTCGGTGACGTCGAGCGCGACGGCCAGGGCGCGGTCGCCGAACTCGTCGACCAAGTCGCGCACCGCGTCGGCCCGCCGCGCCGTCACCACCGCGTCGTGGCCCGCTTCCAGTGCCGCGCGGGCGATTTCACGGCCGAAGCCGGTGGAGCATCCGGTGATCAGCCAGCGCGCCATCTCAGGCCGCCCCTTCGGGCAGCCGCCGCAGATACGCGGCGCGGCGCTCGGCGAGCTGGTCGGCCCGGGCCCCCGGATCCACCCGCGGCAGGTGCGGCACCTCGGCGTCGAGCCGGTCCAGCTTGACCACGCGTCCGCGCGCGCCGAGGTCTTCGCGCGGGCCGGCCTCGCCGAATTCCGCCATCCGCAGCGTCAGGATGCCCTCGCGCAGCCCGTCGGAGTCGATCCAGTTGGCCACGCCCGGATCGGTCGGGGAGATCACGTAGGTGTAACCGCCATCCTCGTTGGCCACCGATTGCGCCTTGTTGAGACTGCCGGTGCGGTCGAGGATGTCCAGCGTGGTGCCCCAGATGTTGCTCAGCGGCACCGTGAAGTATTCGGCGCCACCGTCGTTGAGGTCCACCACGAACGCCTCGTCGGGGGCGAGGTCGAAGCGGCCCATGACGTAGACCTGGTTGCGCATGGCGCCAACCTTGTCGGCCGACCAGGCCAGGTTGAAGTGGTTGGCCGGCATCTTGTACACGCCGTGACTGAGCTTGCCGGTGAAGTTGGCGAAGTAATCCATCATCGCCGCGGTGGCCTCGGCCTGCTCGTCGAGCGTGCGCGCGGGCGTCACCGGCGGCCCGCCGAGCCGTTGCACCTCAAGGTGATTGGGGTCGTCGCGGTCCCAGTCCAGCAGCACGTCGCGGATGTAGAACTCGTGCGCCGCGGGGGAGGTCCGCACGTGGTTGGGCCGGCCGCCGGCGGGGTCGGCGTCCACCGTGATGGTGAAGCTGCCGTCGGCGTCGACCCGCATGGTGCGGCCGTTGAGCACGTCGACGGTGCCCATGTGCGCATCCCACAGCGTGAAGTAGTTCTCCGTCATCCGGTGCTCGCCCACGCGGCCGCGGATCTCGTAGCGCTCGTCGCCGGAGATCGGGATCACCCGGTACACACTGTCGGGATTGTCGATGCCCCAGCGTGATCCGGGGATGCGCCGGCCGTCGACGGGGTGCGCCAGCCGGGTGATGCAGCTGACCTTGGGCCGCAGCTTGTCCTGGTTGGACGACCAGATCGCCGCCGAGAACATCACCTCGGCGAACGCGTCGTCGAACCGCTCCCGCATCGCCTCCGACGCCTTGGCCCGGCCCAGCCAGGTCTGCGCCACCGTCCGATAGGCAGCCCTGACCGTGGGGTGCTCGATCAGGTCGAGGGCGGCCAGTTCCTGTTCGTGCTGGGATTTCGTCGCGACGGGGTCTTCAGGCATGCGCTGCTCCTCGGCCACCGGCTCAGAACTTCAGATGCCGGCTGACGTCGCCGACCTGGTCGACGAACATGGTGCGGGTGTCGAACCGCCAGGCGCCGTCCACCCGTGCAAAGGTGTCCTTGTAGTGGCCGGTCACGATCACCTGCAGCGGCAGCTCGGGGGTGGCCTGTGTGACGCAGTAGTAGGACGTGCTGCGGGCGGTCCCTGCCGCCTCGTCGATGTAGAGCTGCACGTTGGTCGTGTTATGCCTGGTCTTCGGGGTGCCGTCCTCGTAGATGCGCGTGGCCATCTCGTACATCTCGCGCACCCGGGCGGACCCGGCGAACACCGTCTCCGGTGGACCGTTCTCCACTCCGCAGATGCGGCCGTGCTCGAAGAGCGCGGCCACGCCGTCCAGGTCGCCGCCGTCGAGAAGCTCGGCGTAGGTGTAGATCAGATTGGTGATTTCTTGCGCGCTGTCACTCATGTGGAACCACCTGTCGAGCCATCTCCTCCGCGTCCGCGAACAATGGTGGCAGAACCGGTCCAATTTACATAGAACCGACCATTACTCTTGATCGCCGTGACGTTACCTTGGACCCCGAGCCGGCTCGGCGACCTGACCGGCAAACGAATCATCGTGACTGGAGCGACCAACGGCGTCGGGCTGGGCACCGCCCGCGCGTTGGCTAAAGCCGGCGCGCACGTGATCCTGGCGGTGCGCAACACCGGGTTGGGCGAGCAACGCGCGGCCGAGATGGGCGGGTCGACCGAAGTCGCCAGGGTCGACCTGGCCGATCAGTCCTCGGTGCGGGCGTTCGCCTCGGCGATCGCCGACGACATCGACATCCTGATCAACAACGCCGGCGCCCTGACCGAGCGCCGGACCGAAACGGTGGACGGATTCGAGAAGACGCTGGGCACCAACCTGCTCGGCCCGTTCGCGCTGACCAATCTGCTGCTGCCCAAGGTGCGGGCACAGATCATCAACGTCGGTTCAGACGCGCACCGGTCGGCGACGCTGCACCTCGACGACCTGCACCTGCGCCGGCACAAGTGGACCCGGCTGGGCGCGTACGCGCAATCGAAGCTCGCGGTCATGCTGTGGGGCTTGGAGCTGGACCGCAGGCTGCGGGAGGCCCGGTCACCGGTGGAGACCCAGCTCACCCATCCGGGCTGGGTGGCCTCGAACCTGTCGCAGCTCGGCGACTCGCCGGTGATGTCGGTGGCCCACAGAGTGGTCAAGGTGGTGGCCGACCGGTTGGCCAACGACATCGACGAGGGCGCGGCGCCCACGCTGTACTGCATCAGCGAACCGCTGCCGCCGGGCAGCTACGTCGGGGTCACCGGCAGGTTCGGCCTGCGCGGCGGGCCGGTGCTGATCGGCCGCTCGCCGGTCGCCTGCGACTACGACGCGGCCGCCCGCCTGGTGGCCTTCGCCGAACAAGAGACCGGCACGAAGCTGGAGGTATAGCCATGGGTGAGCTCGACAACAAGGTCGCCGTCATCACCGGTGCCGCGCGCGGCCAGGGCCGCAGTCACGCGGTGGCCTTCGCCGAACAGGGCGCCGACATCATCGCGGTCGACATCTGCACCGATATCGACGCGATTCCCTACCCGCTGGGGACCAAATCGGATCTCGACGAGACCGCGCGGCTGGTCAAAGCCGCGGGCGGCAAGGTGGTGCCCGTGGTCGCCGACGTCCGCGACCTGCCGCAATTGGAGGCCGCGGTGCAAAGCGGCATCGACGACCTCGGCGAGGTGGACATCGTCGTCGCCAACGCCGGGGTGGTGGCGATCGGTGACCCGGAAGCGCATTCCGAGCCGGTGTTCAACACGATCGTCGACACCAACCTCAAGGGGGTGTGGCACACGTTGTTGGCGACGGTGCCGTCGATCATCCGCAAGGGCCAGGGCGGGTCGATCGTGCTGGTCAGCTCCTCGCAGGGGCTGACGGGCCGGGGCGGCGACGGCAGTGCGGCGATGTTCGCCTACGCCGCGTCCAAGCACGGGGTGGTGGGGTTGATGCGCTCAGCGGCCAATGCCTATGCGCCACATAAGATCCGGGTCAACTCGGTGCATCCGAGCGGCGTCATGACGCCGATGATCCTCAACGATTTCGTCGTCAACCGGATGCTGGAGAACCCGAACCCGGCCGTCTCGCAGATGCTGCTGCCCGACGTGCCGCTGGTCGAGGCGCAAGACGTGACGGAAGCGGTGCTGTGGCTGGTCGGTCCCCGCGCCCGCTACGTGACGGGCGTGTCCATACCCGTGGACGCCGGGCACATCGTGATGTAGCTGCGGACTAGCCCCGGACGACCTTGCCGGCCTTGATGCAGGAGGTGCAGACGTTGAGGCGCTGCTTGTTGCCGCCCGGGCGGGTGACAACGTGCACGGTCTGGACGTTGGGGTCCCACCGGCGGCTGGTGCGGCGGTGGGAGTGCGACACCGACTTGCCGAAGCCGGGGCCTTTCCCGCAGATGTCGCACACAGCGGCCATTGTTCAAGCTCCTCAAATCTCGGGGGTCCGGCTCGGCGGTCTCACACGTGGCCGGGACAGCCCGGGTTGACCCGGGCCCAACCAGGATACCGACTGTCGCGGCAACCACCAAAACGATCAGCACCGTTGTCGCCGCGCCTGGCTAGGCTCATTGGGCCGGGCCGCCCCGCCCCGCCGGCGGGTGGTGGTCACGGGCAGTCGTCGCCCGAGCCGCCGAGTTACGCTGGCGCCCACCGGGGGCTGGGTCCCGGGAGGCACCGAGGAGGTGGGTAACACTGCGACCGTCGGAGCGTCTACTGGACGCGGTCACTCTGCGGGACTGGGCGCACACCGCGGTCAGCGATCTCATCACCCACATCGACGAGATCAACCGGCTCAACGTCTTCCCGGTTGCCGATTCCGACACCGGCGCGAACATGCTGTTCACCATGCGTTCGGCGCTGGCCGAGGCCAGCGCCGGCGTCGGTTCCGAGGGCGGGTCGGCGTGCGTCGCCAAGGCCGCCGCAGCGATGTCGGCCGGTGCCCTGAACGGCGCCCGCGGCAACTCCGGCGTGATCTTGTCCCAGATCCTGCGCGGCATCGCCGACGTCACCGCGGCCGCGGCCGCCGATTCCGGCGGTGAGCTGCCCCGGATCGACGCCGCCCTCCTCGGGGCGTCGCTGCGACGGGGGGTGGACCTGGTCATCACGTCGATGGGCGGGCAGGAGATCCCCGGGACCATCGTTTCGGTGCTGCGCGCCGCCGCCGACGCCGTTGCGGAGTGCGCCCAGGCCGGGGACGGCCTCGGCTCGGCGATCATCGCCGCCGGCGACGCGGCGGTCGTGGCGCTGGAGAAGACGCCCGAGCAGCTCGACGTGCTGGCCGACGCCGGCGCCGTGGACGCGGGCGGGCGCGGCCTGCTGGTGCTGCTGGACGCCCTGCGCACCACCGTCACCGGCCAGGCGCCCGCCCGCACCGTGTACGAGCTGTCACCGCGCGCGCCGGAACCGCAGGCCGTCGCGGAACGCCCCGCGCCGCAATTCGAGGTGATGTACCGGCTGGAGGGCTGCGAGCATGCCGCGGCCGACGCGCTGCGGGACCGGCTCGGGGAGCTGGGCGACTCCGTGGGTATCGCGGCCGCGCAGTCGTCGGCGCGGCGCGCGTACTCGGTGCATGTACATACCGACGACGCCGGCGCCGCGGTCGAGGCGGGGCTGGCGGTGGGCCGGCTGAGCCGCATCGTGATCTCGGCGTTGAGCTCCGGAACCACCGGGCTGCCGGCCGGTGGCTGGACGCGGGAACGCGCGGTGCTGGCCGTCGTGGACGGCGAGGGTGCCGCCGAGCTGTTCGGCGGGGAAGGCGCCTGCGTGCTGCAGTGCGATCCGGCCGCGGGAGACCCGGTCAGCTACATCAGCGCGCACCAGCTGATGCGGGCGGTGGTCGACACCGGTGCCGCGCAGGTGATGGTGCTGCCCAACGGCTACGTGCCGGCCGAGGAACTGGTGGCCGGGTGCACCGCGGCCATCGGCTGGGGTATCGATGTGGTCCCGATCCCGACGGGGTCGATGGTGCAGGGGCTGGCCGCGCTGGCCGTGCACGAAAACGGCCGGCAGGCGGTCGACGACGGCTACACCATGGCGCGCGCCGCCGGCGCGGCCCGGCACGGTTCGGTGCGCATCGCGACCGAGAGCGCGTTGACCTGGGCAGGGCGCTGCCAGCCGGGCGACGGCCTGGGTATCGCGGGGGACGAGGTGCTGATCGTGGCGGCCGACGCGACCGCGGCGGCGATCGGCCTGCTCGATCTGCTGCTGGCCTCCGGCGGCGACTTGGTGACGGTGCTGGTGGGCGCCGGCATCGAAACGGACGAAGCGGCGGCGGCTCTGGGCGACAGCCTCGAAGAGCACATGCACGACCACCACCCGGGAACCGAGCTGGTCACCTACCGCACCGGCCATCGCGGTGACGCGCTGTTGATCGGGGTCGAGTAGCCGTGGCCACCCTGCGCGACCGGCTGGATTTCGTGGTGGGCGCCAAGGCCGCCGATCAGCTCGACGAGGAGTTGGGCATCCGCACCGTCGACGACCTGCTGCGGCACTATCCGCGCAGCTACACCGAGGGCGCGACCCGCTGGGACTCCGACGACCAGCGCCCGCCGGCCGGTGAGCACATCACGATCGTCGACACGATCACCGAAACCAAGACCTGGCCGATGAAGAAGACCCCGAAGAGGGATTGCCACCGCATCACCCTCGGCTCCGGCCGCAACAAGGTGACCGCGACCTTCTTCAACGCCAATTACCTGAAGAAGGACCTGACCAAGGGCGCCAAGGTGATGCTGTCCGGCGAGGTTGGCTTCTTCAAGAACGTCATGCAGCTGACGCATCCGGCATTCCTCATCCTCGACTCACCGGACGGCAAGAGTCGCGGCACGAGTTCGCTGAAGAACATCGCCATCGCCTCGCAGGCCACCACCGGCGAGCTGCAGATGGAGGCATTCGAGCGGGCCTTCTTTCCCATCTACCCGGCGACCACGAAGGTGCAGAGCTGGGACATCTTCCGGTGCGTGCGCCTGGTGCTCGACGTCCTGGATCCGGTGGACGACCCGTTACCCGACGACCTGCGCGGCCGCTACCACCTGGTCTCCGAGGATCGGGCGTTGCGCGACATCCATCTGGCAGAGGACGAGACGGCACGCATGCGGGCCCGGGAGCGCCTGACCTTCGACGAGGCCGTCGGGTTGCAGTGGGCGCTGGTGGCCCGGCGGCACAGCGAGCTGTCGGAATCCGGGCCGCCGGCACCGCCGCGCTCCGACGGTCTGTGCGCGGAACTGTTGGGCAGGTTGCCGTTCGAGCTGACCGCGGGACAACGCGACGTGCTCGACGTGTTCGCCGAGGAGCTGTCGGCGACCCGGCCGATGAACCGCCTGCTGCAGGGCGAGGTCGGCTCGGGAAAGACCATCGTCGCGGTGCTGGCGATGCTGCAATTGGTGGACGCCGGGTACCAGTGTGCGCTGCTCGCACCCACGGAAGTCCTTGCCGCCCAACATCTGCGGTCGATCACCGACGTGCTGGGCCCGTTGGCGATGGCGGGCCAGCTGGGTGGCGCGGATAACGCCACGCGCGTCGCGCTGCTCACCGGTTCGATGACGGCGGCGCAGAAGAAGCAGGTCCGTGACGAGGTGGCGAGCGGTCAGGCCGGCATCGTCGTCGGCACCCATGCGCTGTTGCAGGACGCGGTGGAATTCCACAACCTGGGCATGGTGGTGGTCGACGAGCAGCACCGGTTCGGCGTCGAACAACGAGACCAGTTGCGGGCCAAGGCCCGTCCCGGTGTCACGCCGCACCTGCTGGTGATGACGGCCACGCCGATACCGCGCACGGTGGCGCTGACCGTCTACGGCGATCTGGAAACCTCGACGCTGCGCGAGCTTCCGCGCGGACGCCAGCCCATCACCAGCAGCGTCATCTTCGTCAAGGACAAGCCGGCGTGGCTCGAGCGGGCCTGGCGGCGCATCACCGAAGAGGTCGCCGCCGGCCGCCAGGCCTACGTGGTGGCGCCCCGGATCGACGAGACCGACGATTCGGACAAGCAGGAGCAGAACACCAAACCGTCGGAAACCGCCGAGGGACTGTACAAACGGTTGCGGTCTGGCGAGTTGTCCGGCCTGCGGCTCGGGCTGATGCACGGGCGGTTGTCCGCCGACGAGAAGGACGCCGCGATGGCGGCGTTTCGGGCCGGTGAGGTCGATGTGCTGGTGTGCACGACCGTCATCGAGGTGGGCGTGGACGTGCCCAACGCCACGGTGATGCTGGTCATGGATGCCGATCGCTTCGGCATCAGCCAACTCCATCAGCTGCGCGGCCGCATCGGCCGCGGCAGCCATCCCAGCCTGTGCCTGCTCGCCAGCTGGGTGTCGCCGGGGTCGCCGGCGGGCAAGCGCCTGTCCGCCGTGGCCGCCACCTTGGACGGGTTCGCCCTCGCCGACCTGGATCTCAAGGAGCGCCGCGAGGGAGACGTGCTGGGCCGCAACCAATCCGGCCGCGCCATCAACCTGCGGCTGCTGTCTTTGGCCGATCACCGCGACGTCATCGAGGCCGCGCGCGACTTCTGCGTCCGAGCGTACGCCGACGACCCGGCAAGTCCCGAATTGGCTTTGCTGGCAGCGCCTTTCGTCACCACCGACCGCATCGAATACCTGGACAAGTCGTGAACCGCAAGGTGCTGCTGTGGTTGTGCGTGGTCGCGGGCCTGGCACTGGTGGTGGCCTACCAGACGGTCGGGTCCTCGGCGGCCAGGCACTCCGCCGAATACGCGGCGCGCGCCGACGTCCCGACGGTGCAGCCGGGCACCGATGTGCTCGCGGGTATCGCCGTGCTGCCGCTGCGGGCGCACCGGTATGACTACCGCAGGGCCGCGTTCGGCGACGCGTGGACCGACGACAACGACGCCCCGATGGGGCACAACGGCTGCGACACCCGCGACGACATCCTCAACCGCGACCTCGTCGACAAGACGTATGTGTCGACCAAGCGATGCCCGGACGCGGTGGCCACCGGCACGCTGCATGATCCGTACACGAACAAGACCATCGCGTTCCAGCGAGGCGCCAGGGTCGGCGAGGCCGTGCAGATCGACCACATCGTCCCGCTCGCCTACGCCTGGGACATGGGCGCCTACGCCTGGCCGGCCGACGAGCGGCTGCGGTTCGCCAACGATCCGGCCAACCTGCTGGCCGTCGACGGGCAGGCCAACCAGGACAAGGGCGACGCGGCCCCGGCACAATGGATGCCGCCGAACGCCGCGTTCGCCTGCCAATACGCCATGCAGTTCATCGCCGTGCTGCGCGGCTACGCCCTACCGGTGGACCAGCCGTCGACCGGGGTGTTGCGTCAGGCGGCGGCCACCTGCCCGGCGGGCTGACTCAGACGCCCTCGAAGGTGTTGGGGTCCGGGCGCAGCCTGGTGCCGTCGTCGAGCCCGTTGATCGCGTCCATGTGCTCGGCGGCCAACTCGAAGTCGAACACGTCGAGGTTCCCGGCGATGTGCTCGGGCTTGGCCGACCGGAAGACCACCGCGTTGCCCAGCTGCAGGTTCCACCGCAGCAGCACCTGCGCGGGCGTCTTGCCGTATTCGCCGGCGACCGAGGTCACCGTCGGGTTGTCCGTCAGCTTGCCCAGCGCCAACGGCGTGTAGGACTGGGTGACGACGTTGTGCTCGGCGTCGGCCTTGCGGATCTCGGCCTGGTTGAGCAGCGGGTGCAGCTCGACCTGGTTGACCACCGGCGTGACGAACGTCAGGTCGATGATGTCGGTGAGATGCACCTCGGTGAAGTTCGAGACGCCGATCGAACGGGCCAGCCCCTCTGCGCGGCACTGGATCAGCCCGCCGAACGAATTGACGTATTCACCCCGTGACGGCACGGGCCAGTGGATCAGGTACAGGTCCAGGTAATCCAGGCCGAGGCGCTCGAGGCTTTCCTTGCAGGCCTCGATGGATCGCAGGAACCCGTGGTCGGCGGTGGCCAGTTTGGTGGTGACGAACAGTTCGGCGCGCGGGATCCCCGAGGCCGCGATCGCGCGGCCGACGGCCGCTTCGTTGCCGTAGGCGGCGGCCGTGTCGATCAGCCGGCAGCCCATCTCCAGCGCCGCCGAGACCGCGCGCTCGGCCTCGTCCTCCGACAGGTCCGCGACGCCCAGGCCAAGGACCGGCATCGTGTTTTCGTCATTAAGCGCTACAGAGGGCACGGCAGCGCCCGACTCGCCAGCCAATGTCATTCACCTGCCTGTGAAATTGAAGGATCGTGGACCCGACCGGACGCCGTCATCGAGCGAGGAGATCGACATTGCACCGGCGCCGAGTTCGAGGCGCTGAGCTCAAAATTGGACACGTCGAAGCTGCTCGCAATCCGTTAGGCGGTTCCGCTTGGGGATCACGATATTACTGGGCTGGAAAATACCACCTCATTGGCGCGGCGGCGGGGGGCGGTGATTATCGGCCCTGGTCTGCATTTGGCGAATTCGTCACCACGTAGAGTTGGTCACACCGCACACCGGAACCGGTAACCGCCCTGTCGGTGACCGGCACGAGCCGCACCTGCTCGGCGGCCGCCGGGGCCCGAAAGACGTTCATTCGAGGGAGTGCCCATGACCAAGAGCGTGCCCGCGCCAGACCTTCACCTCGGTGTGAAACACGCGCCCATGCGCTTGGCCACTCGCATGCAGGGCGCCGTATCCACCATCGGTGTCAAGGTCATTCCGTGGATCCCGACGCCCGCCAAGCGTGCGCTGTTCGGGGGCCGCTCGGTGACCATCGACGGCAACACGCTGGATCCCACGCTTCAGCTGATGCTCTCCGGTCTGCGCGCCGTCGGAATCGACGGCCTGGTCGTCGACGACGACCCCGTTGCCTCGCGCGCTCAGATGCGCCAGCTGTCGCTGGAACTTCCCGGTCCACAGATCCACGTCGACGTCGAGGACCTGTCGCTGCCCGGGCCGGCCGGCGACATCCCGGCGCGGCACTATCGCCCCGCCAACGGCGCGTCCGCGCCGCTGCTGGTCTTCTATCACGGCGGTGGGTGGTCGATCGGCGACTTGGATTCCTACGACGCCCTGTGCCGGTTGACGTGCCGCGATGCCGGCATCCACGTGTTGTCGATCGACTACCGTCTGGCCCCCGAGCATCCGGCCCCGGCCGCGGTCGAGGACGCCTACGCGGCCTTCCGGTGGGCGCACGACCACGCCGGTGAGCTCGGCGCCGCTCCCGGCCGGGTCGCGGTCGGCGGTGACAGTGCGGGCGGCAACCTGGCCGCCGTCGTCTGCCAGCTGGCGCGCGACGAGGGCGCGCCCGCCCCGGTGCTGCAGTGGCTGATCTACCCGCGCACGGATTTCACCACGCAGACACGCTCACTGAGCCTGTTCGCGCGCGGGTTTCTGCTGACCAAGCGGGACATCGATTGGTTCGAGTCGCAATACCTGCGGCGTTCGAGCGTCGACCGGTCGGATCCGCGGGTGTCGCCGCTGCTGGCCGAGTCGCTGGCCGGGCTCGCCCCGGCGCTGATCGCGGTCGCCGGTTTCGATCCGCTGCGCGACGAGGGTGAGAGCTACGCGGCGGCCCTGCAGTCCGCCGGCACCCCGGTCGACCTGCGATGCATGGGGTCGCTGACGCACGGCTTCGCCAATCTGTTCAAGCTCGGCGGCGGCAGCGCCGCCGCCACCACCGAGCTGATTTCAGCTCTGCGTGCCCACCTGAGCCGAGTCTGACCTGTCGCGCGGTCGGCGCCGGTAACCTAGAGGCGCTTAACCGACGAATGACCACCCGAGCACCGAAGGAATCACGCAGACTGTGGCCGACAAACCCAAACGCCCCCCGCGCTTTGACATGAAGGCCGCCGACGGCAAATCCGGCCGGCTCATCCAGATCGGTGGGACCGCCCTCGTCGTCATCTTCCTGGTCGCCGTCGTCTCCTACATCGTGGTCACGCACCACAAGAAGACGGCTGCGATCGGCGCGGGCGACACGGTGCGCGTGACGTCGAGCAAACTGGTCACCCAGCCCGGTACCAGCAACCCCAAGGCCGTGGTCACGTTCTACGAGGACTTCCTGTGCCCGGCGTGCGGCAACTTCGAGCGCACGTTCGGTCCGACGGTATCCAGGCTGATCGACGTCGGCGCCATCGCGGCGGATTACTCGATGGTGTCGATCCTCGACAACGCCAGGAACCAGAACTACTCGTCGCGGGCGGGCGCCGCGGCCCTGTGCGTGGCCGACGAATCCCTCGACGCGTTCCGCCGGTTCCACACCGCGCTGTTCACCACCGACCTGCAGCCCAGCGAGCGCGGGAGTAGCTTTCCGGACAACGCCCGGTTGATCGAGATCGCCCGGGAGTCCGGTGTCGTCGGCAAGGTGCCCGACTGCATCAACAGCGGCAAGTACATCGGCAAGGTCACCGCCGAGGCGTCGGCCGCGAAGATCAACGCGACGCCGACCATCAAGATCAACGGCGACGACTACGACCCGTCCACACCCGACGCCCTGGTCGCCAAGATCAAGAGCATCGTCGGCGACGTGCCGGGCATCGACGGCGCCGTGGCCCCCGCGGCCGCGTGACCACCCCGGTGTCAGCCCAAACCGATGACCTGACACCGCAATCGCGTCCCGAAGCGCCCGTACCGGCGCCCAGCGCGTGGTGGGTGCTGATCGCCGGCGTGATCGGCCTGGTCGCCTCCGCGGCGCTGACCGTGGAGAAGATCGATCTTCTACTCAACCCGGCGTACGTGCCGTCGTGCAACTTCAACCCGATCCTGTCGTGCGGCTCGGTGATGGTCACCCCGCAGGCCTCGCTGCTGGGATTCCCCAACCCGTTGCTCGGTCTGGTGGCGTTCACCGTGGTGGTGGTCACGGGGCTGCTGGCGGTGACCAAACTGGCGTTGCCGCAATGGTATTGGATCGGGCTGACGATCGGTCTGCTGATCGGTGCGGCGTTCGTGCACTGGTTGATCTACCAGAGCCTGTACCGCATCGGTGCGTTGTGCCCGTACTGCATGGTCGTCTGGGCGGCCACCATCACCCTGCTGGTGGTCGTCGCGTCGATCGCGTGCCGTCCGGCGCTGCAACGCCGCGGACACGGTGTGGCCTCGGCGCTGTACCAATGGCGCTGGTCGGTCACCGCGCTGTGGTTCACCGCGGTGTTCCTGCTGATCATGGCGCGGTTCTGGGACTATTGGTCGACGCTGCTGTAAGTGTTGGCACGTGACCCGGATCATCGGCGGCGCGGCGGGTGGCCGGCGGATCGTCGTCCCGCCGCGGGGGACAAGACCCACCACCGATCGAGTGCGCGAGTCGCTGTTCAACATCCTGACCGCGCGGCATGACCTGACCGGCGCCGCGGTGCTGGACCTCTACGCCGGTTCGGGCGCACTGGGATTGGAGGCGCTCTCACGCGGGGCCGCCTCGGCGTTGTTCGTCGAATCGGATCAGCGCAGCGCCTCGGTGATCGCCCGCAACATCGACGCCCTGGGTTTGAACGGTGCGGCAGTGCGCCGCGGCGCGGTCGCAACCGTATTGGCCGGCGGCGCGGCGAGGCCGGTCGACCTCGTCCTGGCCGACCCGCCCTACGACGTCGAGGCCGCCGAGGTCGAAGGCATGCTCGCCGCCCTGGTCACACACGGTTGGGCGGACGCCGGGACCGTGGTTGTGGTGGAGCGGGCGGCGACCGGTGCGCCGTTGACCTGGCCGGCCGGCTGGTCCGTATGGCCGCCGCGCGTGTACGGCGACACCCGGCTGGAGATGGCCGAACGACTCTGAGGCGGGCGTGTAGCGTCTTGCGTCATGAGTGGCGCGGTATGCCCCGGGTCGTTTGATCCAGTGACGTTGGGCCACATCGACGTCTTCGAGCGGGCGTCGGCCCAGTTCGACGAGGTTGTGGTGGCGATCCTGACCAACCCCGCCAAGGAGGGCATGTTCGACCTCGACGAGCGGATCGCGATGATCACCGAGTCGACGACACACCTGCCGAACCTGCGTGTTCAGGCCGGGCAGGGTCTGGTGGTGGACTTCGTCAGGTCGCAGGGGATGACCGCCATCGTGAAGGGGCTGCGCACCGGCACCGACTTCGAGTACGAGCTGCAGATGGCGCAGATGAACAAGCACATCGCCGGTGTCGACACGTTTTTCGTCGCGACGACACCGCGGTACTCGTTCGTGTCGTCGTCGTTGGCCAAAGAGGTCGCGACGTTCGGCGGCGACGTCTCGCAGCTACTGCCCGAACCGGTCAACCGCCGGCTGCGCGAGAAGCTCGCCCGTTGCTCGTAAAGCCTTGCGCTGCAACGCATGCTAGTGGCTAGGGTTCGTCGTCATCGTCGTCCCGTAGGAGTTTTTCTCTGGTGGTGGTGGGCGTTGGCCATTCAGTGCCCCTTTGGCGTCTTTGCGGGTGGTCCAAGCGTCGGGTTGAGCAGGCGGTTTTAGGTCCGCAGGCGAAGGCGAAGTTGTCGATGTCGGTGCGGCGGGCACTGGGCCAGTCGGTGACATGAC
This sequence comes from Mycobacterium europaeum, assembly GCF_034555895.2. NCBI lineage: Bacteria > Bacillati > Actinomycetota > Actinomycetes > Mycobacteriales > Mycobacteriaceae > Mycobacterium > Mycobacterium europaeum. The sequence goes on along the minus strand of NZ_CP157315.1, from coordinate 3,135,149 downwards.
TTCGGACAAGTAGGCGGCGCGGCGCGGCCGCGGTCCTTGGGCCTGCTCATATCCGCGCAGCTGTGGCGCGATAGTGCGTAACTATGACATCATGGTGTCATGAAGGCACAGGTTAAGCAGGACGCCCAGCGTACGACGGGGCTCACGGTTCGGCTACCCGCGGAGTTGGCTGACGTGTTGCGCAACTATGCGTTCTTAACTAGCACGTCGGCCAACGAAGTGATCAAGCTCGCGCTAACCGAATACCTCAAGACGCATGGGCGCGCTGAGATGATGCAAACCGCTTTCGACGAAGTGCTGCGCCAGCACGCCGTAGCGCTGGACAAGCTCAAGGACATGTAGGTGCCGATCTACCTCTCGACCAACGATGTGCAGCGCATCAACGAGAGGCTTTGTGGGCCGAATCAGTTGCGCGAGTACGGGTTGCTGGATGCTGCAACCGTTCGCCCAATGCAAAGCGCTGGCGGCGAAGACGCCTACCCCAGCATCCATGAGAAGGCGGCGGCACTTCTGCACGGGCTAGCACGGTTCCATCCGTTCATCACGGGCAATAAGCGCACCGCGTGGGTTGCGACAGCTATGTTCTATATGGTCAACGGATACAACCTGTACGCGGAAGCCGGCGCGGTGGTCGGACTTACCGGCGATGCTGCCGAAGGCGTGCTTGGTGTGGCCGATATCGCGGGCATTCTCAAAGGGTGGGCACAACCATTCGATACGCCCGACGATGATGACGACGACCCTGGAAGCCAACGGGACTACGCCATCGCGCATTGACCGGACCGCCGCGCGATTAACCCTCACATGTCGGTGCGCGAGACCGCCAACGCGCTAGCAGGGAATTTGAGGGGCGTTGGAAACCGCCATAGATGCACACTCGCGCAAAAGATTTCCGACGCCACTAGTGACACTCGTGCGCGTGCTCGTGCCCCCCGTCGGGGGAGCCGCCCATCATCCGCGCCATCGGAATTCCGCCCGTTGCGACGAACCGGGCGACCAAGACGGCGGCGACGACGAGGAAGGCGATGTTGAGCCAGGTCGTGTAGTTCCACGAAATCGCCGCTTCCATGACCGTGGCATTGCGCTGCTTCGGGATGAGACTCGTTGCGCCGAAGATCAATTCGACCAGATACCCCGCGGTCACCATGGCGGCGTAGAACGTGCCCAGCAGCGCCAGCATCATCTTGGTGCCGTAGTACTTGCGGTAGATGTTCAGGATCGGCACGATCAGCAGGTCGGCGTAGATGAACGCGATGACCCCGCCGAAACTGATGCCCCCGTTCCACAGCACCGCCGCCAGCGGAACATTGCCGATCGAGCAGACGAACGACACGATGGCGACGATCGGTCCCACCAAGGGCCCCCAGATCGCGGACCAGCCGGGATGATCGGCCAAAAAGAAAGCCTGCCAGAACGTTTCGGGCACCCAGGCCGCGATGGCCCCCGCGATCAGCAAGCCCAGCACGAGGTCGCGCAGGATGGCCAACCACTCCATCGCGAACACGTGGGCCACGGAGGTGAAGCCCTCGGGGGAAAACAGCCGCCGAACGAACGAGCCCTGCTTCTTGATGGACATGTCCATGGCGGCATGGCCTTCCATCGAGCCGGCGATCCCGCGGTCAGCCTGCTCGCGGGCCGCATCGATGAGCCGCGAGCGCACGAACAACCGGAACAAGACGGCGAGCACCACGATCATCAGCGGGCCGCCGACGAACTCCGCGGCGGTGAACTGCCAACCCATCAGCAGGGCCAGGATGATGCCCAGTTCCACCACCAGGTTGGTGGAACCGATCTCGAATGCCATGGCGGCGATGAAGCTGGCGCCCTTGCGGAACAGCGACCGGGCCAACGCCACGGCGGCGTACGAACACGACGACGATGCCGCGCCGAGTCCGGCGGCCAGCGCCAGGGTGCGTGGCCGGTCGTCGCCGAGCAGCGCCACGATGGTCGAACGCCGCACCACCGCCTGCACCACCGCCGACAACGCAAATCCCAGGATCAGCGCCCACAGGATTTCCCATGTCATCAACCCCGCCACCGTCAACGCGTGTCCGACCGCCGCTAGCACGAGTGCTCGACCCCCTTCGGTTGGCTTCGACCCAACGTATACCCCATAGGGGTATGCGTCAACCGTAGCAAAGCGTCCTGGCCAGGGCGGAGAGCCGCCCTGGTCCCTAGAATGGCCGCAACAGGCGCAACCAGTGAATGTCCGACACACCGGCCTTGCCACCGCTGTCACAGAGGCAACACCAGGCACACTGGTAACAACACGTTTGCAGAAGCCAGGAGGATATGGCCGTGTACCGAGTCTTTGAAGCGCTCGACGAGTTGAGCGCCATCGTTGAAGAAGCACGCGGCGTTCCGATGACGGCCGGCTGCGTGGTGCCACGAGGTGACGTGCTGGAACTGATCGACGACATCAAGGATGCGATCCCCGGCGAGTTGGACGACGCCCAGGACGTGCTCGACGCGCGCGACTCGATGCTGCAGGACGCGAAATCGCACGCCGACTCCATGGTCTCCTCGGCGACCACCGAGTCGGAGTCGATGCTCAACCACGCCCGCGCGGAGGCGGATCGGCTGTTGTCCGACGCAAAAGCGCAGGCCGACCGCATGGTGAGCGAGGCGCGCCAGCACAGCGAGCGGATGGTCGGCGAGGCGCGCGAGGAGGCGATGCGCATCGCCACGGCAGCGAAGCGGGAGTACGAGGCCAGCGTCGGCCGCGCCCAGGCCGAGGCCGACCGGCTGCTCGAGAACGGCAACATCTCCTACGAGAAGGCCGTGCAAGAGGGCATCAAGGAACAGCAGCGCCTGGTCTCGCAGAACAGCGTGGTCGAGGCGGCGAACGCCGAGGCCACCCGCCTGATCGACTCGGCGCACGCCGAGGCCGACCGGCTGCGCGGCGAATGCGACATCTACGTCGACAACAAGCTGGCCGAGTTCGAGGAATTCCTCAACGGCACGCTGCGCTCGGTGGGCCGCGGTCGTCATCAGCTCCGGACGGCGGCCGGCACGCACGACTACGCGGTGCGCTAACGCGGCAGCCGGGCGGCCGCGCCCTGGAATTGTGCGGTTCGCGCCGTAGGATTTGTCCTATGACGCGGCAGCACAGCAGCACCTCCCAGCGCCGCCTGAGCTCGCCGTTGACGGTCGACATCACCCGGCTCGGGCGTCGCCCCGGGGCGATGGTGACCCTGCGGAAGACCGTACCCAGCCCCTCGCGCATCGGGCTGGACATGATCGCGATCGAGGCCGGCGCCCCGTTGGAGCTGGACCTGCAAGTTCAGTCGGTCTCCGAGGGCGTACTGGTGACGGGCACCGTTGACGCGCCCAGCGTTGGCGAATGCTCACGCTGCCTGACCCCCGTCCACGGTCACGTGCGGGTCCAGCTGACCGAACTGTTCGCCTACCCCGACAGCACGACGGAGGCGACCACCGAGGAAGACGAGGTCGGGCACATCGTCGACGACGCGTTCGACCTCGAGCAGTCGATCGTCGACGCGGTGGTACTCGAGCTGCCGTTCTCGCCCGTGTGCGCTCCCGACTGCCCGGGGCTGTGCCCCGAATGCGGCGTTTCCCTCGCCGCCGAGCCCGGGCACCACCACGACCGCATCGACCCGCGCTGGGCGAAACTGGCCGGCATGTTCCCCGAACCCGACGCGCCGCGGGGCGAGCAATGACGTCGCGACAGGACCTGCTCGGCGCGCTGGGCGTCGAGCTGCCCGAGGAGCTGCTCACGCTGGCGTTGACGCATCGCAGCTACGCCTACGAGCACGGCGGGCTGCCGACCAACGAACGCCTGGAGTTCCTCGGCGACGCCGTGCTGGGCCTGACCATCACCGACGAGCTCTACCACCGCCACCCCGACCGCTCGGAAGGGGACCTGGCCAAGCTGCGGGCCAGCGTCGTCAACACCCAGGCGCTGGCCGACGTCGCGCGCAAGCTGTGCTCGGACGGCCTGGGCGCGCACCTGTTTCTCGGGCGCGGGGAGGCCACCACCGGCGGCGCCGACAAGTCGAGCATTCTGGCCGACGGCATGGAATCGCTGCTGGGCGCCATCTACCTGCAGCACGGGATCGACACCGCCCGCGAGGTGATCCTGCGGTTGTTCGGCCCGCTGCTCGACGCCGCGCCCACGCTGGGCGCCGGGCTCGACTGGAAGACCAGCCTGCAGGAGCTGACCGCGGCCCGGGGCATGGGCGCGCCGTCCTACGTCGTCACCTCCACCGGCCCCGACCACGACAAGGAGTTCACCGCCGTCGTCGTCGTGATGGACACCGAATACGGGTCCGGGGTGGGCCGCTCCAAGAAGGAAGCCGAGCAGAAGGCCGCGGCGGCGACCTGGAAGACGCTGGAAGCGCTCGACACGGCGGGGAAAACGCCGGCCTAGATGCGCGAATAGATGCCCGAACTACCCGAAGTCGAGGTGGTCCGCCGCGGCTTGCAGGCCCGCGTCGTGGGCAAGACGATCACGGCCGTGCGGGTGCACCACCCGCGCGCGGTGCGCCGGCACGAGGCCGGGCCCGGCGACCTCACCGCCCGGCTGCTCGGCGCCCGGATCACCGGCACCGACCGGCGCGGCAAGTACCTGTGGCTGCTGCTCGATACCGAACCCGCGCCCTCGGAATCGGACACGGCCCTGGTCGTGCACCTCGGGATGAGCGGACAGATGCTGCTGGGGGAAGTGCCGCGCGCCGAGCACGTGCGCATCTCCGCGCTGCTCGACGACGGGACCGTGCTGAGCTTCGCCGATCAGCGCACCTTCGGCGGCTGGATGCTCGCGGATCTGGTGGGCGTGGACGGCAGCGTGGTGCCTGCTCCCGTCGCGCACCTCGCGCGCGACCCGCTGGATCCGCTCTTCGACCGCGAAGCCGTGGTGAACGTCTTACGACGCAAGCATTCCGAGATCAAGCGCCAGCTCCTCGACCAGACCGTGGTCTCGGGCATCGGCAACATCTATGCCGACGAGGCGCTGTGGCGGGCCAAGGTCAACGGCGCCCGGATCGCCGCGACGCTGAGCCGGGCCCGGCTGGGCGCCCTGCTGGACGCCGCCGCCGACGTGATGCGCGACGCGCTCGCGCAAGGCGGGACGTCGTTCGACTCGCTCTATATCAACGTCAACGGCGAATCGGGCTACTTCGACCGGTCGCTGGACGCCTACGGCCGCGAAGGCCTGAACTGCCGGCGCTGCGGCGCGGTGATGCACCGGGAGAAGTTCATGAACCGGTCGTCGTTTTACTGCCCGAAATGCCAGCCCCGCCCACGGCGTTGAGGGCGGGTCAGGTCGTGCGGGGAGGCCCGCAACGTTTCGGGGAAAGGTGAGGTTATCCTCACCTAGCATCGTTATCCTGGGTGGCATGGTGAACCTTCGGCGTCGGGACTACTAATGCGGGATTCAGTTCGGGTGTCGGGTCCGCCGACCGTGCTGGCTCAGCTCACGCCGGGCCAGCGGGCAACCATCGTGGGCGTGGCGCCGGCGGCGCCGCCCGTGGTGGCGGGCCGGCTGCGGCAACTGGGATTCCGGCCGGCGTCCCACGTCGAGGTCATTCGCCGCGCCCCGATGGGAGACCCGACCATCTACCGGGTTCAAGACACCGAACTGTGCTTGCGCCGGCGCGAGGCCCGCCTGATCGAAGTCGACACGGAAAGCGGCTCATGACGTCCTGCCACGAGGAGGGCGGCACCGCGCTCGCGGTCGCGGGCATGGCGCGCGTCGCGCTGGTCGGCAGCCCCAACGCGGGCAAGACCTCCGTCTTCAACCAGCTGACCGGACTGCGCGCCAAGACCGGCAACTACCCGGGCGTCACCGTCGGCCGCAGCGTGGGCATCACCAAGGTGGACGACGTCGAGATCGCCGTCGAGGACCTGCCCGGCACCTACAGCCTGCAGCCGATCAGCCCGGACGAACAGGTCGTGGCCGACCTGCTGGCCGGCAACATGGCCGACGCCGATCGGCCCGACGCGATCGTGTTGGTGGCCGACGCCACCACGCTGCACCGCTCGATCACTCTCGTGGCCCAGGTGCTGCGGCTCGACGTGCCGTGCCTGTTGGCGCTGACCATGACCGACGAATTGACCGCGCGCGGCGGCGCCGTCGATATCGACGCCTTGTCGACGGCGCTGGGCATCCCGGTGATCCCCGTGATCGCGCACCGCGGCGCGGGGATCGACACCCTGCGCGCCCGACTGGCGTCCTTCGACCGGTGGCAACGGCCCCCCATCCTGCCCCCGCACCACGACGACGCCGTCGACGCCTGGGGCAAGTCGGTGCTACGCGCCGCCGGATACGTTGCGCCGCAACCGGATCGGCGCACCCGAGGAATCGACGCGATCGTGCTCCATCCGCTCTGGGGCACCGTCATCTTCTTCGGGGTGATGTTCTGCTTCTTCCAAGTCGTCTTCACCCTTGCCGCGCCACTGCAGGACCGGGTGAGCCAGGGGCTGGGCTGGCTCGGCGCGCTGGTCAGCGACCACGTCGGCAACTACGTGGTGCGCGGCCTGCTCGGCCAGGGACTCATCGGCGGCGTGGGAACGGTGCTGCAGTTCATCCCGCAGATCGTGTTGCTGTTCCTGTTGATCGCGTTGTTGGAGAACGTCGGCTACATGGCCCGGGCCGCGTTCTTGATGGACCGGGTGATGGCCGCGACGGGGTTGGAGGGCCGTGCGTTCGTCGCGATGCTTTCCTCTTTCGCGTGCGCGATCCCGGGAATCATGGCCACCCGGACGCTGCCGTCGTCGCGCGACCGGATCGCGACCATCATCACGGCGCCGTTGATGACATGCTCGGCGCGGCTGCCGGTGTTCACCCTGCTGGTGGGGCTGCTGGTGTCGCCGCAGACCCAGTGGTGGGGCCTGAGCGCGCAGGGCGTCGCGATGTTCCTGCTGTATGTGTGCGGCGGCACCTCGGCGCTGATCGCGGCCTCGCTGTTCAAGTCGACGATCCTGCGCAGCGATCTGCTGCCGTTCACGATGGAGCTTCCGCCGTACCGCTTCCCGTCGGCCAAGAACGTGCTCATCACGATGTGGGATTCGGCGAAGGTGTTCCTGCGCAAGGCCGGAACCATCATCCTGGGCACGTCCGTGGTGCTGTGGGTGCTGCTCAACCTGCCCGCCCGGCAGGCGGAGACCGCACAGATGTCGCCGACGCAGACCACCGCCTACGTGATGGACCACAGCTACGCCGCCGACATCGGCAAGGCGATCGGACCGGTGTTCAAACCGCTGGGGTTCGATTGGCACATCAACGTCGCGCTGCTCGGATCGTTCTCGGCGCGTGAAGTTTTCGTGTCGACCCTGGGGCAGGTTTCGGCGGCGACGAACCCCGAGGATCCGCATGAGGCGCTGGTCTCCATGACCGACGACGACGGCCACAAGGTGTTCACCTCGTCGACCGTCATCGCGCTGATGGCGTACTTCATCTTCGCGCTGCAATGCATGTCCACGGTCGCGGTGATGCGCCGCGAAACCAACTCGTGGCGGTGGCCCGCCTTCGCCTGGTGCTACATGTTCGTCCTGGCCTGGACGATGGCCTTTGCCGCCCGGTCGATCGCGATAGCCGCGGGCGCATGATCCCGATCCACGCCACGGCCACCGCGAATCCTCAGCAGCTGCGCTGGGTGGTTCCACCCGACCGGCTGCCGGCGCGCGGAACCGTTCGGCAGGCCCCGGGCAGGTTGGGCGCTCTGCTGGACGGCGGGACGATCGCCGAGGTTCTGGTGGGCGCCGGCGACATCCTGATCACAACCGGCGCGGGTCACAGCTGGCGCGAGTTGGGAGACGACGTTCGCGAGGCGCTCAGCGAAGCGCTGGTGGACCCGCAGGAGTGGGTGGTCGACGAATCGTCGGCCCCGGGCCTGGAAAGCGTTGCCGCGGAACTGCTCGCAGGCCCCGTCGGCGCGCTCGCCGCTTCGCACGGCGGGTCGATCGAGCTGGTCTCGGTGGCCGGCCGCACCGTGACGGTGCGAATGATGGGCGCCTGCGACGGGTGTCCGGCCGCGTCATCCACGTTGCGTGACGTATTCGAGCGCGAACTGCGGGCGCGGGCCGGTGATGACGTGCTGGTGTTGTCCGAAAGCGGTTCGCCCGCAATCTCATTCGGCAAGAAGCTGCTGTCGTTGATAGTCCGCTGAGGGCGCGACGGGCGCCTCGGTCGTCGAGTGTGCGTTCGGGGCTTCGGGTGTGCGTTCAGGGCGGCGACACGCCGGGCGGCATCACCCAGGACGCACACTCGATTCAGGGCTCAGGGGCACTCAATTGGGCACTCAATCGAAGATGTCGCGCCGGGAAAACCCCGGCGGGTAAGGCGGGGTCGACAAACCATTCGCGGGGAAACAGCAGGCCGAAGGCCTGCGGCGGCAGCCGGAGCAGGGCGCCGTACATCCGCCCGCCCGAACCGGACCCGTCCCGGCGGGTCCGGGTAGAACAGCGGGTCGTAGCCGCTGTCGGCATAGCCCAGGCACTCGACCCGGTGCGCTCCTAAAATGTCTGCGCTGCGGCGCAATTCGCCCAGCCGGACGTCGCGATCACCTCGTCGTCCGGGTGGGCGTGGAAGGCGACCACGGTGGCCATGACCGCAGTATGCCCGCGGCGCGGGGCGCGCCGCCCGGTAAAAAGTAGGGCATGACCGAACTATGGGTGGAACGCACGGGATCGCGCCGTTACACCGGGCACAGCTCGCGCGGTGCGCAGGTGCTTATCGGCTCCGAGGACGTCGAGGGCGTGTTCACCCCCGGCGAGCTGCTCAAGATCGCGCTCGCCGCGTGCAGTGGGATGTCCAGCGACCGGCCGCTGGCCCGCCGCCTCGGCGACGACTACCACGCGGTGGTGCGGGTCTCCGGGGACGCCGACCGTGACAACGAGGTCTATCCGCGGCTGGAAGAGACGCTCGAGCTCGACCTGTCCGGGCTGTCGCCGGAGGAGAAGGAGCGCGTACTGACCGTCGTGGACCGGGCCATCGACCTGGCCTGCACCGTCGGGCGCACGCTGAAAGCCGGCACCCGGATCGATGTCAAGGTGGCCGATGTCGGATCCTGACGTCAGGCTCACCGCCTGGGTGCACGGGCAGGTCCAGGGCGTGGGCTTTCGCTGGTGGACCCGCTCCCGGGCGCTCGAGCTGGGCCTCGCCGGATACGCGGCCAACCAGGCGGACGGCCGCGTGCTGGTGGTCGCCCAGGGGCCGCGCGGAGCCGGCGAGAAGCTGCTGGCGCTGCTGGAGGGCGCCGAGGCGTGGCCGCCCAGGCCGGGCCGCGTCGACAAGGTGGTCGCCGATTGGTCGCAGCCGCAGGAGCGGTTCGACGGTTTCGTCGAGCGCTGACGCGTTCCGGCCCGCTTCCCCGCCGTGACTGATGTGACCACTGTGACCCGTGCGTCGGGGTGTGTCCGGCGCCGACATTTCGGCCGCGGCGACACCCCGCGGTGAGGGTGGCAGGGGCGATTTGAGCGGTAGTCTGGCTCGCCGTGTACCTCAAGAGTCTGACGCTGAAGGGCTTCAAGTCCTTCGCATCGCCGACGACTCTGCGTTTCGAGCCGGGCATCACCGCGGTCGTCGGGCCCAACGGTTCGGGGAAATCCAACGTCGTCGACGCCCTGGCCTGGGTCATGGGGGAGCAGGGGGCAAAGACCCTGCGCGGCGGCAAGATGGAAGACGTCATCTTCGCCGGCACCTCGTCGCGGGCCCCGCTGGGCCGCGCCGAGGTCACCGTCACCATCGACAACTCCGACAACGCGCTGCCCATCGAATACTCCGAGGTGTCCATCACCCGCCGCATGTTCCGCGACGGCGCCAGCGAGTACGAGATCAACGGCGCCAGTTGCCGTTTGATGGACGTGCAAGAGCTGCTGAGCGACTCCGGGATCGGCCGGGAGATGCACGTCATCGTCGGGCAGGGCAAGCTCGACGAGATCCTGCAGTCGCGCCCCGAAGACCGCCGTGCCTTCATCGAGGAGGCCGCCGGTGTGCTCAAGCACCGCAAGCGCAAGGAAAAGGCCCTCCGCAAACTCGACGCGATGTCGGCGAACCTCGCCCGGCTGACCGACCTGACCACCGAGCTGCGCCGCCAGCTCAAGCCGCTGGGCCGCCAGGCCGAGGTGGCCCGCCGCGCCCAGACCATCCAGGCGGATCTGCGCGACGCCCGCCTGCGGCTGGCCGCCGACGACCTGGTCAATCGGCAGGTCGAACGGAATGCCATCTTCGAAGCCGAGGCCGCCATCCGCCGCGAGCACGACGAGGCCGCCGCCCGGCTGGCGGTGGCGTCGGAGGAGCTCACCGCGCACGAGGCGGCCGTCGCCGAACTCACGGCCCGGGCCGAATCGGTCCAGCACACCTGGTTCGGGCTGTCCGCGCTGGCCGAACGGGTGGCGGCCACCGTGCGCATCGCCAGCGAACGCGCGCAGCACCTCGACACCGAACCGGCGCCGCCCAGCGACACCGACCCCAGAAAGCCTGAAGAGCTGGAGGCCGAGGCCGAGCGGGTTGCGGTCGCCGAGCAGCACTTACTGGGCGAACTGGCCGGGGCGCGCACCCGCCTGGAGGCCGCCCGCGCCGAACTGGGCGAGCGCGAGCGCGAGGCCGCCGAGGCCGATCGGGCCCACCTGGCCGCGGTGCGGGCCGAGGCGGACCGGCGCGAGGGCCTGGCGCGGCTGGCCGGTCAGGTGGAGACCATGCGGGCGCGCGTGGAATCGATCGACGACAGTGTCGCGCGGCTGTCCGAACGCATCGAACAGGCCGCCGCCCGCGCGCAACAGTCCAAGGCCGAATTCGAAACCGTGCAGGGTCGCGTCGGCGAGCTCGACCAGGGCGAGGTGGGCCTCGACGAGCACCACGAGCGGACGGTGGCCGCGTTGCGGCTGGCCGACGAACGCGTCGCCGAACTGCAGGCCGCCGAACGCGACGCCGAACGCCGGGTGGCGTCGCTGCGGGCCCGAATCGACGCGCTCTCGGTCGGTCTGGAGCGCAAGGACGGCGCGGCCTGGCTCACCGAAAACCATGCGGGCGCGGGTCTTTTCGGGCCGATCGCCAAGCTGGTCAAGGTTCGCTCCGGGTATGAGGCGGCGCTGGCCGCGGTGCTGGGTTCGGCGGCCGACGCGCTGGCGGCCGAGAGCTTCGGCGCGGCCCGGTCCGCGGTCGCCGCGCTCAAACAGGCCGACGGCGGGCGCGCGGCGCTGGTGCTCGGCGACTGGCCCGCCGATCAGGCCGCGTCGCGGGATGCGCTACCCGGCAGCGCGCTGTGGGCGCTGGACTTGATCGACGCGCCCGCGCGGCTGCGGGGCGCCATCACGGCGATGCTCTCGGGCGTCGCGGTGGTCGACGACCTGGACCAGGCGCTCGAGCTGGTGGCGGCCCGGCCGCGGCTGCGCGCGGTCACCCGCGACGGCGATCTGGTGGGCGCCGGCTGGGTGAGCGGCGGCTCCGACCGCAAGCTGTCCACGCTGGAGGTGACGTCGGAAATCGACAAGGCGGGCAACGAGCTGGTCGCCGCGGAATCGCAGGTCGCCCAGCTGACCGCGGCGCTGTCCGGGGCCCTGACCGAACAGGCCGCCCGCCAGGACTCCGCCGAGCAGGCGCTGGCCGCGCTCAACGAATCCGACACCGCGATCTCGGCGATGTACGAGCAGCTGGGCCGGCTCGGGCAGGAAGCCCGCACCACCGAAGACGAGTGGAACAGGTTGCTGCGGCAGCGCGAGGAGCTCGAAGCGGGCCGCACGCAGACGGTCGAAGAAGTCACGGCGCTGGAGACCCGGCTGCGCAACGCGCAAGAGACTCAGCACGTGCATGCCGAAGAGCCCAACCACGCGGAGGTCCGCCAGCGGATCGCCGCCGCCGCCGAGGTTGCCCGCAGCGCCGAGGTGGAGGCCCGGCTGGCGGTGCGGACGGCCGAGGAGCGGGCCAACGCCGTGCGCGGGCGCGCGGATTCCCTGCGCCGCGCCGCGGCCGCGGAGCGCGAGGCGCGGCTGCGGGCCCAGCAGGCGCGTGAGGCGCGGCTGCGCGCGGCTGCCGTCGCCGCGGCGGTGGCCGACGCCGGACGGCTGCTGGCGCAGCGGCTGGACCGGGTGGTCGGGGCGGCGTCGAAGATCCGCGACGCCCTGGCGGCCGAACGCCAGCAGCGCGCGGCGGCGATGGCGGCGGTGCGCGACGAGGTGACCGCGTTGAGCGCCCGGGTGGCCACCCTGACCGACTCGCTGCACCGGGACGAGGTGGCCAACGCGCAGGCGGCGATGCGCATCGAACAGCTCGAGCAGATGGTGCTGGAGCAGTTCGGCATGGCGCCCGCCGACCTGATCGCCGAGTACGGGCCCGACGTGGCATTGCCGCCCACCGAGCTCGAGATGGCCGAGTTCGAGCAGGCCCGCGAACGCGGCGAGCAGGTCGTCGCGCCCGCACCGATGCCGTATGACCGCGCCACCCAGGAGCGCCGGGCCAAACGCGCCGAGCGGGAGCTCGCCGAGCTGGGCCGGGTCAATCCGCTGGCGCTGGAGGAGTTCGCCGCGCTGGAGGAGCGCTACAACTTCCTGTCCACCCAGCTCGAGGACGTCAAAGCGGCCCGCAAGGACCTGCTCGACGTCGTCGCCGACGTCGACGCCCGCATCCTGCAGGTGTTCAGCGATGCGTTCGTCGACGTGGAACGCGAATTCCAGGAAGTCTTCACCGTGCTGTTCCCCGGCGGCGAGGGCCGGCTGCGGCTCACCGATCCCGACGACATGCTCACGACTGGCATCGAGGTGGAGGCGCGGCCGCCCGGCAAGAAGGTCACCCGGCTGTCGCTGCTGTCCGGCGGCGAGAAGGCGCTGACCGCGGTGGCGATGCTGGTGGCCATCTTCCGCGCCCGGCCGTCGCCGTTCTACATCATGGACGAGGTGGAGGCCGCGCTCGACGACACCAACCTGCGCCGGTTGATCAGCCTGTTCGAGCTGCTGCGGGCCAGATCGCAGCTGATCATCATCACCCACCAGAAGCCGACGATGGAGGTCGCCGACGCGCTCTACGGCGTGACGATGCAGGGCGACGGCATCACCGCGGTCATCTCACAGCGGATGCGCGGACAGCAGGTGGAGCAGCTGGTCTCGCAGTCGTAGACCCGCGCCGGGGGATCGCTGTCCCGCTTGAAACAATGTCAGCGTGTCACAAGGTCTTTGGATCGCCGTCGCGGTCATAGCCGTCCTGGTTCTCGTCGCCGCGCTGGTCCTGGGCCTGATGCGATACCGCCGCCGGCGGATCAGCTTCACGACCAAGCCCGAGCCCGGCGCGATCGACCGGTCGGGCGGCTACACGGCGTCGTCCGGCATCACCTTCACCCAGACCGCGCCGGCCGACCGGCTGGACACCACGGGTCTGCCCGCGGTGGGCGACGACGCCACCATCCCGCGCGACGCGTCGCGGCGCACCATCTCCGAGGTCGAGCTCCCCGAACCGGGGGCGGCCCCGGGGACCGCGGCCCCGCCACCGGCAGCCCCGCCGCCACCGGCCGCCCCGGCGCCCCCACAGCCGACGGTCCCCGAGCCGCCCGCGCCCCCCGAGCCGCCGGCGGCCCCGGAGATCGAGGCCATCGCGCCGCCCGAAGGCCGGCTGGAGCGGCTGCGCGGACGCCTGGCCAGGTCGCAGAACGCGCTGGGACGCAGCGTGCTGGGGCTGATCGGCGGCGGCGATCTCGACGAGGACGCCTGGCAGGACGTGGAGGACACCCTGCTGGTCGCCGACCTGGGGCCGGTGGTCACCGATTCGGTGATGTCGCAGCTGCGCAGCCGCCTGGCCGGCGGCGCCGTGCGCACCGAGGCCGACGCGAAGGCCGTCCTGCGCGACGTCCTGATCCGGGAGCTGCACCCCGACATGGACCGCTCGATCCGCGCCCTGCCGCACGCCGATCACCCGTCGGTGCTGCTGGTGGTCGGCGTCAACGGCACCGGCAAGACGACGACGGTCGGCAAGCTGGCGCGGGTGTTGGTGGCCGACGGGCGGCGCGTCGTGCTCGGCGCCGCCGACACCTTCCGGGCCGCCGCCGCCGATCAGCTGCAGACCTGGGCGTCGCGGGTGGGCGCGGAGGTGGTGCGCGGAGCCGAAGGCGCCGACCCCGCGTCGGTGGCGTTCGACGCCGTCGACAAGGGCATCGCCTCGGGCGCCGACGTGGTGCTCATCGACACCGCGGGCCGGCTGCACACCAAGGTCGGGCTGATGGACGAGCTCGACAAGGTCAAGCGCGTGATAACCCGCCGCGCCGCGGTCGACGAGGTGCTGCTGGTGCTCGACGCCACCATCGGGCAGAACGGGCTCGCCCAGGCGCGGGTGTTCGCCGAGGTCGTCGAGATCACCGGCGTCGCGCTGACCAAGTTGGACGGTACCGCCAAGGGCGGCATCGTATTCCGCGTCCAACAGGAGCTCGGGGTGCCCGTGAAACTGGTCGGGCTCGGGGAGGGTCCCGACGACCTGGCGCCGTTCGAGCCGGCCGCTTTCGTCGACGCCCTGCTGGGCTGAAAGGCCCTTACACGCCGCGCGCGACGTTAATCCGCGCGAAACACGGTGGCTCCACCGCGGAAACAACCATTGCGCAAGGTTCTGGATCAGGTCACAGGCGTCGCCTGACGGCCATTCATGTCCGACCGGAGGTGAGCGAGTGGCATTCCCGCAATTGGGCCAACCCGATACCGGCGATACCGCCTGGATGTTGGCGAGTTCCGCGCTTGTGCTGTTGATGACGCCGGGCCTTGCGTTCTTCTACGGCGGCATGGTGCGCACCAGAAGCGTGCTCAACATGATCATGATGAGCATCAGCGCGATGGGCGTGGTCACCGTGCTCTGGGTGCTCTACGGCTACTCGATGTCGTTCGGCGACGACCGGGGCGGCGTCGTGGGCAATCCGACCGACTACTGGGGCCTGGCGAAGCTGATCGGCGGCAACGCCGTCAAGGCCGACCCGAGCAAGGGCGTCACGCAGGTCGACATCCCGCTGGCCGGGACCATGCCCGCTACCGTGTTCGTGGCCTTCCAGCTGATGTTCGCGATCATCACCGTCGCGCTGATCTCCGGGGCGGTCGCCGACCGGCTCAAGTTCACTGCGTGGCTGGTGTTCTCCGGGCTGTGGGCGACGCTGGTCTACTTCCCGGTCGCGCACTGGGTGTTCGCCGCCGACGGCTTCGCCTCCGAGCACGGCGGGTGGATCAACAACAAGCTGCACGCCATCGACTTCGCCGGCGGGACAGCGGTCCACATCAACTCCGGTGTGGCGGGCCTGGCCCTGGCGATCGTCCTGGGCAAGCGCCGCGGCTGGCCGACGACGCTGTTCCGGCCGCACAACCTGCCGTTCGTCATGCTCGGCGCCGGCCTGCTGTGGTTCGGCTGGTTCGGGTTCAACGCCGGTTCGGCGACCAGCTCCAACGGGTCGGCCGGTACCACCTTCATGACCACCACCATCGCGACCGCCACGGCCATGCTGGCGTGGTTGCTCACCGAGCGCATCCGCGACGGCAAGCCCACGACGCTGGGGGCGGCGTCGGGCATCGTCGCCGGACTGGTCGCGATCACGCCGTCCTGCTCGTCGGTCAACGTGCTGGGCGCCCTGGCGGTCGGAGCGGTGGCCGGGGTGGTGTGCGCGCTGGCCGTCGGGCTGAAGTTCAAATTCGGCTACGACGACTCGCTCGACGTGGTCGGGGTGCACATGATCGGTGGTTTGACGGGCACCCTGCTGGTGGGTCTGCTCGCCGCACCCGAGTCGCCGGCGATCAACGGCGTGGCCGGGGTGTCCAAGGGATTGTTCTACGGCGGCGGCTGGGCCCAACTCGAGCGCCAGGCGGTCGGCGCCTTCGCGGTACTGTTCTACTCCGGGATCGTCACGCTGATCCTGGCGTTGATCCTGAAGTACACGATCGGGTTGCGGGTCGGCGCCGAAGAAGAATCAACCGGTATCGACGAGTCCGAGCACGCGGAGAGCGGTTACGATTTCGGAACGATCGGTGGACAAGGTTCCGTCCTTCCGGTGGCGCGGACTCCCGTGGATGACCGCAACGGTCTACAGGAGGCTCGAGTGGGCGACAAGGTGGAGGCAGAGCAGGCATGAAGCTAGTCACCGCAATAGTGAAGCCGTTCACCCTCGATGACGTGAAGACCAGCCTCGAGGACGCGGGCGTCCTGGGGATGACGGTCAGCGAAATCCAGGGATACGGGCGGCAGAAGGGCCACACCGAGGTTTACCGGGGGGCTGAATACTCGGTGGACTTCGTGCCGAAGGTGCGAATCGAGGTCGTGGTCGACGATTCCATCGTGGACAAGGTCGTGGACAGCATCGTCCGGGCGGCGCGCACCGGCAAGATCGGTGACGGCAAGGTCTGGGTCACCCCCGTGGAAACCATTGTGCGGGTGCGCACGGGTGAACGCGGAACCGATGCCCTCTGAGGCCAGCCGCACATTGCTGAAGCAGGCCGGACGGGCCGGGAGGGTATGACAAACCCACCCGGCCCGTCCGGGTCATCTGGAGCGGGCGCTCAAAGCGACGGCGGCGCAAGCGATCTGGCTGCCGCGCGGCGCCGTCTGTTGTCCGAGGGAAGTCATCTCGGCGCGGCCGAGCTGCGCAAAGCCTGGCTGGAACTGCACGAGTCCTGGCTGGCCGCCAAGGCCGGCGAGATCGGCATCGCCGACGGCAGCGGTTTCGCGATCGTCGGTGTGGGCGGCCTGGGCCGCCGCGAGCTGCTGCCGTATTCCGATCTGGACCTGATGCTGTTGCACGACAACAAGTCCGACGAGGTGCTGCAGCGGGTCGCCGACGGGCTGTGGTATCCGCTGTGGGACGCCAACGTTCGCCTCGACCACAGCGTGCGCACCGTGTCGGGGGCGCTGGGCGTCGCCAACAGCGACATGGTGGCCGCGCTGGGCATGCTGGACGCGCGGCACATCGCCGGGGACGAGCGGCTGTCGGCCGAACTCATCGACGGGGCGCGACGCCAGTGGCGCAGCGCGATCCGATCCCGCATGGACGAGCTCGTCGCGTTGACATACGAACGCTGGCAACGGTGTTGGCGCATCGCGCAGCGGGCCGAGCCGGACCTGAAGTCGGGGCGCGGCGGCCTGCGCGACGTCCAACTGCTCGACGCGCTGGGCGTCGCGCAGCTCATCGACCGCCATGGCATGGGCCATCCCGACGCGCCGGGCGGCTCGCTGGACGCCGCGTACCTCACGCTGCTCGACGTCCGCACCGAACTGCACCGGGTATCCAAACGCGGACTCGATCAACTGCTGGCGCAGTTTGCCGACGAGGTCAGCGCCGCGCTGGGCGTCGGGGACCGATTCGCCTTGTCCCGCATGCTCTCCAGCGTCAGCCGGACCATCGCCTACCACGCCGAGACCGGCCTGCGGACCGCCCAGAACGCGCTGCCCCGGCGCGGCCTCACCGCCCTGGTGCGGCGCCCGAAACGCCGGCCACTGGACGAGGGCGTGGTGGAGTACGACGGCGAGGTGGTCCTCGCCCGCGACGCGCAGCCCCAGGCCGACCCCGGGTTGGTGCTGCGCGTGGCGGCCGCGTCGGCGGACACCGGCCTGCCCATCGGCGCCGGCACCCTCAAACGGCTGGCCGACAGCGTCGGAGACCTGCCGTCGCCGTGGCCACGGGAGGCGCTGGACGACCTGCTGGTGGTGCTTCTGGCCGGGCCCACGACGGTGAACACGATCGAGTCGCTGGACCGCACCGGCCTCTGGGGCCGGATCTTCCCGGAGTGGGACGCCGTCCGCGACCTGCCGCCGCGCGACGTCTCGCACAAGTGGACCGTCGACCGTCACATCGTCGAAACCGCCGTCAACGCGGCCCCGCTCACCACCCGCGTGGCGCGCTCGGACCTGCTCGCGCTCGGTGCGCTGCTGCACGACATCGGCAAGGGGCGCGGCACCGACCACTGTGTGCTGGGCGCGGAACTGACGATCCCGATCGCCAACAGGCTGGGGTTGTCGGCGCAGGACGCCGACACGCTCGCGGGCATGGTCCGCCACCACCTGCTGCTGCCGATCACCGCCACCCGAAGTGACCTCAACGATCCCAAGACCATCGAGTCCGTCGCCGAGGCCCTGCACGGCGACCCGCAACTCCTCGAGCTCCTGCACGCGCTGGCTGAGGCGGACTCGAAGGCCACCGGGCCGGGGGTGTGGAGCGACTGGAAGGCCTCGCTGATCGAGGACCTGGTCCGCCGCTGCCGGCTGGTGATGGCCGGGGAGCCGCTTCCCGAAGCCGAACCCATTGCGCCGCATTACGTTTCGCTGGCCGCCGACCGCGGCGTGCACGTGGAGATCCGCCCCGGCGACCGGGAGCGGCTGACCGCGGTGATGCTGGCGCCGGACCAGCGTGGGCTGGTGTCGAAAGCCGCCGCGGTGCTGGCGCTGAACTCGCTGCGCATCCACTCGGCGCTGGCCAACATTCACGAGGGCGTCGCGATTGTCGAGTTCGTCGTGTCGCCCGTGTTCGGCTCGCCGCCCGAATCAGGCCTGCTGCGTCAGCAATTCAACGGCGCCCTCGCCGGCGACCTCGACGTCCTCGGCACACTGGAGCGGCGCGACACCGACGCCATCAGCGCGGCGACCGCGCGGGCCGGCGAGATTCAGGCCGGGGTGCCCGTCACCCGGTCGACCGCTCCGCCGCGCATCCTGTGGCTGGAGACGTCGACCGCCGGGCAGTTGATCTTCGAGGTCCGCGCGATGGATCGCCTGGGTCTGCTTGCGCTGCTGACGAGCGCGCTGGAACGCGCGGACGCGGACATCGCCTGGGCCAAGGTCAACACGTTCGGCTCGACGGCGGCCGACGTCTTCTGCGTGACGGTGCCGGCGCACGCCGAGCACCGGGCGCGGGCCGCGATCGAACAGAACCTGCTGGCCGTGCTGGGCGGCCCCGCGGTGGAAGTGCTCGAGGAGCCCGTCGGAGACTAGGCGGCTCAGGAGTGCTCGACGTTGAGCTGTCGCAGCGCTTCGATGCGGGCCTGGATCTGCTCGCGGGTGGCGGCGGCGATCGGCGGCCCTCCGCAGCGCCGGCGAAGTTCGCTGTGGATCCAGCCGTGCGGCTTGCCGGTGCGGTGGTGGGTGGCCGACACCAGGGTGTTGAGCTCGCGGCGCAGCTCGCGCAGCTGGCCGTGCATCGACGGCGGCGCCGACACCGGGGCCGGCACCCCTTGCGCGGCCCGTCGCTGGAGTTGCTCGTCCTGGCGGCGGTGCAGCAGCGCCCGCATCTGATCGGCGTCCAGGAGTCCCGGGATGCCCAGGTAGTCGGCCTCCTCGTCGCTTCCGGCGGGGGCGGCGGTGCCGAACGACGACCCGTCGAAGATGACCTGATCCAGCTCCGCGTCGGCGCCCAGCGAGGTGAAGCCGTTGTCGATCTCGGTCTTCTCGGTCTGCGTCCGGACGGCGGGGTCACCGTCGAGGGGATCGTCGTCCGGGCGGTGCGGCTCCCCGAGCACGTGGTTGCGCTGGGCCTCCAGCTCGCTGGCGAGCTGCAGCAGGTTGGGCACCGAGGGCAGGAAGATGCTCGCGGTCTCCCCGGGCCGGCGCGACCGCACGAACCGGCCGATAGCCTGCGCGAAGAACAGGGGAGTCGAGGCGCTGGTGGCGTAGATGCCGACGGCGAGCCGGGGCACGTCGACGCCTTCGGAGACCATCCGCACCGCGACCAGCCACCGGCTGGCGCTCGCGGCGAATTCGCTGATGCGCGCCGACGATCCGGGATCGTCGGACAGCACCACCGTCGGCTCCTCGCCGGTCAGCCTGGTCAGCAGTGCGGCGTAGGCGCGGGCCGCGGTGCGGTCGGAGGCGATGATCATGCCGCCGGCGTCGGGCACGTGCGCGCGCTTCTGGCGCAGGCGCTGGTCGGCGGCCGCGATGACCGCGGGCATCCATTCGCCGGCGGGGTCGAGCGCGGTCCGCCAGGCCCGCGCCGTCTGCTCGGCGGTCAGCGGCTCGCCCAGGCGAGCGGCATGCTCCTCACCGGCGCCGTCCCGCCAGCGCGCCTCCCCGGAGTAGGCCAGGAACACCACCGGCCGGACCACCCCGTCCGCGAGGGCCTCGGCATAGCCGTAGGTGTGGTCGGCCCGCGAACGCCGCACCCCGTCGGAGCCCGCCTCGTAGTCCACGAACGGGATGGGGCTGTCGTCGCTGCGAAAGGGCGTGCCCGTCAGGGCGAGCCGGCGGGTGGCGTCGCCGAAGGCCTCGCGGATGGCGTCCCCCCACGTCTTGGCGTCGCCGCCGTGGTGAATCTCGTCGAAGACGACCAGGGTCTTGCGCTGCTCGGTACGCACCCGGTGCAGCGTCGGGTGCGCGGCGACCTGCGCGTAGGTGACCATCACGCCGTGGTATTCGCCCGACGTGCGGGCGCTGGTGTTGGAGAACTTCGGGTCCAGGGCGATGCCGTGCCGCGCCGCGGCCTGCGCCCACTGCACCTTGAGGTGCTCGGTGGGCACCACGACCGTGATCTGCTCGACGGCGCGCTGGCTCAGCAGTTCGGCGGCGACCCGCAGGGCGAACGTCGTCTTCCCCGATCCCGGGGTGGCCACGGCCAGGAAATCACGCGGCTGGCCGGCCAGGTATTTCACCAACGCCCGGCGCTGCCAGCCGCGCAGCACCCGGCCGCCGCCGTCGACGGAGGACTCCGTGCGAGCGACCGGTTGCACGGACATTTCCCCCCGTAGTTGCAGTTGTCGACGCGGACGGCCCCGGTTAAGTGGCGGACGTGAAATGTAGCACGCCAACGCTTTTCGGCGCAGTAACGACTCGAGCGCGGTTAGCGCGGTTCGCCTGCCAGGTCGTGGATTTCCAGCCAGGCGTGGATGCGTTCGGCGACGTCAGCCCATCCCGGCTCGAGCATCATGTTGTGGCCCATCGAGAAGAACTCCGGTTGCGTCCGGTAGGCGCGCGCGGTGGCGCGCACGTCGCCGACGCTGACGAAGCCGTCGTGCTCGGCGCCGAGGACCAGGATCGGCGTGGTCACCCGCCGGGTCCGGACGCGGCGGACCATCGGGTCGGTCATGGCGGCGCGCACGCTTTCGGCCCCGGCGCGCCGCATGCAGGATTCGACGATGGCCTCGGGCGTGTCGGCGCAGAACAGGTACTCGCGGGTGAGCGCCGGGGTGGCGAGGAACTTCAGCAGCGTGCGGTCGGTCCAGGCCTCCATGGTCATCGACGGCCGGCGGCGCCAGACGCGCACCGCCAACCTCAGCACGCCCTGCGGCGGGACGGAGCCCACCAGCACGGCCGCCGGGGCGCGGCGGTCTTCGAGGTAGCGCTGGATCACGAAGCCACCCAGGGAGTGGCCTATGAGAACGGGGCCGCCCAGGTCGTCGGCCACCGAGCGGACATCCTCGATGTAGTCGGCGATGGAAACCTTGTGCAACGGCTTCGCCGTCGGGCTGGCGCCGTGCCCGCGCAGGCTCACCGCGACGGCGCGGTAGCCGGCGTCGGCAAAGAAGTCCAGGAAGTGCTCCCAACACCACGCGCCGTGCCAGCCGCCGTGCACGAAGAGCAGCGGAACCGGATGGTCCCGGCTGCAGGACCCCCTGTCGATCACCTCGAGCATGGGACCATTCAAACCCGCTCACCGTCTCGCCGAGACTGCAATGACGCACACCGTCAGCGTGTCGTGTGTGTAGTTGCAGTGTCGCGGCCGGCGGCCGGGGCCGCTCGCCGGAACATCGAGCATTGCGACCGGTCCCGGCGTGTCGTCGCAGACGGTTATGTGTCGCGGGGCACCGCGCCCCGCGGCGCGGGACGCGCGCTGACCACTAGGCTGGCGGGGTGTTTGAATCGCTGTCCGACCGGTTGACCGGTGCCCTTCAGGGACTACGCGGCAAGGGTCGTCTGACCGACGCCGACATCGAGGCCACCACCCGCGAGATCCGGCTGGCGCTGCTGGAAGCCGACGTGTCTTTGCCCGTGGTGCGGGCGTTCGTCACCCGGATCAAGGACCGCGCCCGGGGCGCCGAGGTCTCGGGTGCCCTCAACCCGGCGCAGCAGGTCGTCAAGATCGTCAACGAGGAACTGATCGGCATCCTGGGCGGGGAGACCCGCCAGCTGGCCTTCGCCAAGACCCCGCCGACCGTGATCATGCTCGCCGGCCTGCAGGGTTCCGGTAAGACGTCGCTGGCCGGCAAGCTGGCCGCCTGGCTGCGCGGCCAGGGACACACCCCGCTGCTGGTGGCGTGTGACCTGCAGCGGCCGGCCGCCGTCAACCAGCTGCAAGTCGTCGGCGAGCGCGCCGGCGTCCCGGTGTTCGCGCCCCACCCCGGCGAGTCCCCCGAATCGGGGCCCGGAGACCCGGTCGCGGTGGCGGCGGCGGGGCTCGCCGAGGCCCGTGCCAAGCACCACGACGTCGTCATCGTCGACACCGCCGGCCGGTTGGGCATCGACGACGAGCTGATGGCGCAGGCCGCGGCCATCCGCGACGCCGTCAACCCCGACGAAGTTCTGTTCGTCCTGGACGCGATGATCGGCCAGGACGCCGTCACCACCGCGGAGGCGTTCCGCGAGGGCGTCGGCTTCACCGGGGTGGTGCTGACCAAGCTCGACGGCGACGCCCGCGGCGGCGCCGCGTTGTCGGTCCGCGAGGTGACCGGCGTCCCAATCCTTTTCGCCTCCACCGGCGAGAAGCTGGAGGACTTCGACGTCTTCCACCCCGACCGGATGGCCGGCCGCATCCTGGGCATGGGCGACGTGCTGAGCCTGATCGAACAGGCCGAGCAGGTCTTCGACGCCCAGCAGGCCGAGGCCGCCGCCGCCAAGATCGGCACCGGCGAGCTGACGCTGGAGGACTTCCTCGAGCAGATGCTCGCCATCCGCAAGATGGGCCCGATCGGGAACCTGCTCGGCATGCTGCCCGGGGCCGGGCAGATGAAGGACGCGCTGGCCCAGGTCGACGACAAACAGCTCGACCGGCTGCAGGCCATCATCCGCGGCATGACGCCCGCAGAACGGGCCGACCCGAAGATCATCAACGCGTCGCGGCGGCTGCGCATCGCCAACGGCTCTGGCGTGACCGTGTCAGAGGTCAACCAGCTGGTCGACCGCTTCTTCGAGGCCCGCAAGATGATGTCGTCGATGCTGGGCGGCATGGGCATCCCGGGCATGGGCCGCAAGTCCGCGACCCGGAAAGCCAAGGGCGGCAAGGGTAAGAAGGGCAAGAAGGGTGGACGGGGCCCGACGCCGCCCAAGGGCAGGAACCCGCTCATGCAGGGCATGCCCGGCATGCCGGCCGGGTTCCCCGACCTGTCGCAGATGCCCGAGGGCCTCAACGAGCTGCCGCCCGGGCTGGCCGACTTCGACCTGTCCAAACTCAAGTTCCCAGGCAAGCCGTGACGATCGCGAGCGCGGCGGGGCCGGGCGAAGCGGGTCGTCACCATGGGACGGTGACGATCGCGAGCGCGGCGGGGCCGGGCGAAGCGGGTCGTCACCATGGGACGGTGACGATCGCGAGCGCGGCGGGGCCGGGCGAAGCGGGTCGTCACCATGGGACGGTGACGATCGCGAGCGCGGCGGGGCCGGGCGAAGCGGGTCGTCACCATCGGACCGGACGGAAGTAACCCGCCGTGCGCATGCACGTGCGCGGTGTGGGGCTGCCCGACGAGACGCCAACCGAACTGTGGATCGTCGACGGCCGCATCAGCACGGAGCCCGTCGCCGGGGCCGACACCGTCTTCGACGGCGGCTGGATCATCCCCGGCCTGGTCGACGCCCACTGCCACGTCGGCCTCGGGAACGGCGGCGAGATCCCGCTCGAGGAGGCGGTCGCGCAGGCCGAGACCGAGCGTGACGTCGGGGCGCTGCTGCTGCGTGATTGCGGCTCGCCGACCGACACCCGCAGCCTCGACGACCGCGACGACCTGCCCCGCATCATCCGCGCCGGGAAGCATCTGGCCAGGCCCAAGCGCTATGCGGCCGGCTTCTCACGCGAGCTCGAGGACGAGTGGCAATTGCCCGACGCGGTCGCCGAAGAGGCGCGCCGCGGGGACGGCTGGATCAAGCTGGTCGGTGACTGGATCGACCGCGGCGTCGGCGATCTCGCCCCGCTGTGGTCCGATGACGTGCTCAAGGCCGCGATCGAGACCGCACACGCCCATGGCGCCCGCGTCACCGCCCACGTCTTCAGCGAGGACGCGCTGCCCGGGCTGATCAACGCCGGCATCGACTGCATCGAACACGGCACCGGTCTCACCGACGACACCATCGCGTTGATGGTCGAGCGCGGGACGGTGCTGGTGCCCACGCTGGTCAACATCGTCGAGAACTTCCCCGGCATCGCCGACGCCGCGGCGGCGAAGTATCCGGCCTACGCCGCCCACATGCGCGACCTGCACGCCCGTGGGCCGTCGCGGATCGCCGCCGCCCGCGATGCGGGCGTGCCGATCTACGCCGGCAGCGACGCCGGCACCATGGTCGCGCCCGGACGGATCGCCGACGAGGTGGAGGCGCTCAAGGGCATCGGGATGAGCCCGGCCGAGGCATTGGGGGCGGCGTGCTGGGACGCGCGCCGCTGGCTGGGCCGGCCCGCCCTCGATCACGGCGCGTCGGCCGACCTGTTGTGTTACGCGCAGGACCCGCGGTCGGGCCCGGCCGTGCTGCGCGACCCCGACCTGGTGATCTTGCGGGGCAGGGCGTTTCGCCCGCAGGCGTAGCCGGGCCCCGGGTCGACACGCCCGTGGTCAAAAAGATTGCGAGTGCTTGCTATCTATGTTACGGTCCGTGTCACCACGACGACCGGGAGGCAGAAGTGGCTTACGACGTGATCATCCGCGACGGGCTGTGGTTCGACGGCACCGGCCGCGCGCCGCAGACCCGCACGCTGGGCGTCCGCGACGGCGTGGTGGCCACGGTGTCGGACGGGCCGCTGGACGAGACCGGTTGCCCGGACGTGATCGACGCGGCCGGCAAGTGGGTCCTGCCCGGCTTCATCGACGTGCACACCCACTACGACGCCGAGGTGCTGCTGGACCCGGGCCTGCGGGAGTCGGTGCGCCACGGTGTCACGACGGTGTTGCTGGGCAACTGCTCGTTGTCCACGGTCTACGCCAGCGCCCAGGACGCGGCCGACCTGTTCAGTCGGGTCGAGGCCGTGCCGCGCGAATACGTCTACGGCGCCCTGCAAGGCAAGACCTGGTCCACCCCGGCGGACTACATCAAGGCGATCGACGCCCTGCCACTCGGGCCGAATATCGGCTCGCTGCTTGGGCATTCGGACCTGCGGGCCGCGGTGCTGGGGCTGGACCGGGCCACCGACCCCGCCGTCCAACCCACCCCCGCCGAACTGGAGAAGATGGCGGGCCTGCTCGACGAGGCGCTGGACGCCGGGATGCTCGGCATGTCGGGCATGGACGCGGCCATCGACAAGCTCGACGGTGAACGCTTCCGCTCGCGGGCGTTGCCGTCCACCTTCGCGACCTGGCGCGAGCGGCGCAGGCTGATCAAGGTGCTGCGCAAGCGCGGCCGCCTGCTGCAGAGCGCCCCGGATGTGGCGAAGCCGTCGACCGGGATGCTGTTCTTCCTGGCCAGCAGCCGAATCCTGAACCGCGGCAAGGGCGTTCGGATGAGCATGCTGGTCTCCGCCGACGCCAAGTCGATGCCGCTGTCGGTATATGTGTTCGGCCCGGGAACGCGCCTGCTGAACAAGCTGCTGGGCTCTCAGGTGCGGTTCCAGCATCTGCCGGTGCCGTTCGAGCTGTATTCCGACGGAATCGACCTGCCGGTGTTCGAGGAGTTCGGCGCCGGGACGGCCGCCCTGCACCTGCGGGATCAGTTGGAGCGCAACGAGTTGCTGGCCGACAGGGAATACCGCCGGAAGTTCCGGCGCGAGTTCGACCGCGTCAAGCTCGGACCGTCGTTGTGGCACCGCGACTTCCACGACGCCGTCATCGTCGAATGCCCCGACGAGTCGCTGATCGGCAAGAGCTTTGGCGCCATCGCCGACGAGCGCAAGCTGCACCCGCTGGACGCCTTCCTCGACGTGCTCGTCGAAAACGGTGAGCGCAACGTCCGGTGGACGACCGTCGTCGCCAACCACCGCCCCAAGCTGCTCGATGCGCTCGCCAACGAGGGCAGCGTGCACATGGGCTTCTCGGACGCCGGTGCGCACCTGCGCAACATGGCCTTCTACAACTTCGGTCTCAAGCTGCTCAAGCGTGTCCGGGACGCCGAGCGGGCCGGCGCGCCGTTCATGTCCACCGAGCGGGCGGTGCACCGCCTGACCGGCGAACTGGGGGAGTGGTTCGGCGTCGACGCCGGCACGCTGCGCCAGGGCGACCGCGCGGACTTCGTGGTGATCGACCCGGCCGGCCTGGGCGAAGCGGTCGAGGGCTACTACGAGGACGAGGTGCCGTTCTACGGCGGCCTGCGGCGCATGGTCAACCGCAACGACGACGCCGTCGTCGCGACCGGCGTGGGCGGCGCCGTCGTCTTCCGTGCGGGCCAGTTCCGCGACGGCTACGGCCGGACCGTCAAGTCGGGCCGCTACCTGCGCGCCGGCCAGCGGAACCGGGGCCGCAGCGCCCTCACAATCGGGGCCTGACATGGCGAGAACCCAGCAGCAGCGTCGGGAAGAGACCGTGGGGCGGCTGCTCGACGCCTGCATCGCCACCATCATCGAGGTCGGCTACGCACGGGCGTCCGCCGCCGTGATCACCAAGCGCGCGGGCGTCTCGGTGGGCGCCCTGTTCCGGCACTTCGAGACGATGGGCGACTTCATGGCGGCCACGGCGTCGGAGGTGCTGCGTCGCCAGCTCGAGACCTTCACCAAGCGGGTGGCCGAGATACCGCCCGATCGGCCCGCGCTCGAAGCCGCGCTGGCGATCCTGCGCGACCTCACCGCCGCCCCGAGCAACGCCGTGCTCTACGAGCTGCTGGTCGCCGCACGCACCGACGAAAAGCTCAGGGCCACTTTGCAACACGAGCTGCGGCAGTACTCCACCAAGATTCACGACGCCGCCCGCGCGCTGCCCGGGGCCGAGAGCTTCCCCGAGGAGACGTTCCCGGTGCTGGTCGCGGTGCTGACCAACGTGTTCGACGGCGCCGCGGTGGTGGAGGGCGTGCTGCCGCAACCGCAGATCGCCGAGCAACGCATCCCGATGCTGATGACGCTGCTGTCCGCGGCGGCGCCGGGCGCGGGCCTATAGCGAGCCGATGCTGGACTGCGGGCTGAGCGCGAAACCCCAGTCGAACAACGTCGCCGCCTGGTCCCAATAGCTCGGCCCGCCGGCCTTCACCAGCCCGTACATCATGGCGATGACCAGCCGCCGGCCACCGCGGGCGGCCGCGCCGACGAAGGTCTTGCGGGCCGCGTCGGTGAACCCGGTCTTTCCGCCGATCGCGCCGGGATAGCGCTGCAACAGCTCGTCCTGGTTGGTGATCGGGTGATCGCCGTTATCGCCGGGGAACATCGCCGACGGCTCGGCGGTGATCTGGGCGAACACCGGGTTGGCCATCGCGGCGCGGAAGATCACCGCCAGGTCGTGGGCCGTCGAGGCCCCCGACCCGCCGGGGCCGTCCAGCCCGGACGGCGTCGCCGCGTGGGTGTTCGTCGCGCCGAGCGAGGCGGCCTTGGCGTTCATCTTGGCGACCGTGGCGTCGGCGCCGCCCAGCATGTGCGCCAGCGTGTTGGCGGCATCGTTGCCCGACACCAGCAGCAGGCCGTCGAGAAGCTGGCGCGCGGTGTAGGTGCGGCCCGGCTTGACGCCGACGCAGTTGCACTCCACCTGGGTGTCGGCGACGTCGGCGACCACGGTGGAATCCAGGCTCACCTGGTCGAGGGTGACCAACGCCAACAGCACCTTGATGGTGCTCGCCGGCGGGTGGGCCACGTTCTGGTCGCGTTCGGCCAGCACCTGACCGCTGTCGAGGTCGGCCACGATCCAGGTCTGCGCCGGACCGTCCGGGATCGGTACCGAGCCGACCGGCTGCATGCTGTCGGCCCAGGACGTCGGGGCGGTGGCGCCGATCGCGAGCAGGGCCGCGACGCCGACCCTGAGGGCCATGACCTTGCGCATGGGCCGAAAGTCTAGCTTCCGGGCCTGTTCGGCGACGATTTTCGTCTACTGTCCGATGCATGTTGAGCCTGGCCGAGATTTCCGACCGCTTAGAGATCCAGCAGCTGCTGGTGGACTACTCCACCGCCATCGACAACCGCCGCTTCGACGACCTGGACAGGGTGTTCACCGAGGACGCGTACATCGACTACACCGCCCTCGGCGGCATCGAGGGCCGCTATCCCGAGGTCAAGAAGTGGCTGTCGGAGGTGCTGCCGAACTTCCCGGTGTACGCGCACATGCTGGGCAACTTCTCGGTGCGCATCGACGGGGACAAGGCCTCGTCGCGGGTGATCTGCTTCAACCCGATGGTGCTGGGCGGCGACAGGGATCAGGTGCTGTTCTGCGGGCTGTGGTACGACGACGAGTTCGTCCGCACGCCCGAAGGCTGGCGGATGACCCGGCGGGCCGAGGCCAAGGTCTTCCAGAAGGTCATGTAGGCGCGGCGGCTCCGCCGCGATTTCGGGCCGGGCCGCCCGTTCTGGCACAATGGACCGCTGTCCGCCGAGCGATCACGCATCGCTTCGTGGTCAGACACGCGAGGCAAAACCGGATCCGGGCATCCCGCCCGGTTCGCTGAATTGCAGCGTGACACACACAGGAGAATCCGCTCAACCATGGCTGTGAAGATCAAGCTCACCCGGCTCGGCAAGATCCGCAATCCCCAGTACCGCATCGCCGTCGCCGACGCGCGGACGCGGCGCGACGGTCGCTCCATCGAGGTCATCGGCCGCTACCACCCGAAGGAAGACCCGAGCCTCATCGAGATCAACTCCGAGCGCGCCCAGTACTGGCTGTCCGTGGGGGCCCAGCCCACCGAGCCCGTCCTCAAGCTGCTCAAGATCACCGGCGACTGGCAGAAGTTCAAGGGCCTGCCCGGCGCCGAGGGAAGCCTGAAGGTGGCCCCGCCCAAGCCGAGCAAGCTCGAGCTGTTCAACGCCGCGCTGGCCGAGGCCGAGGGCGGTCCCACCACCGAGGCCGCGAAGCCGAAGAAGAAGGCGCCGGCGAAGAAGGCCGCCAAGGCCGCCGAGCCGGAGGCCGCCGAGCAGGCCGCGCCCGCGGAGGCGGCTGCCGAGGGCGGCGAGCAGGCCGCACCGGGCACCGAAAGCTGACCGGCATGAGCACGGTCGTCGTTGACGCGGTGGAGCATCTGGTCCGCGGAATTGTCGACAACCCCGACGATGTCCGGGTGGACATGGTGACCAGCCGCCGCGGCCGAACTGTCGAGGTCCACGTCCACCCCGACGACCTGGGCAAGGTCATCGGTCGCGGCGGACGCACCGCGACCGCCCTGCGCACCCTGGTCGCCGGCATCGGTGGCCGCGGCATCCGCGTCGACGTGGTGGACACCGACCAGTAGCCGGTGAGGGAACTCCGTTGGAGTTGACCGTCGGGCGCATCGCGAAGGCGCACGGGATCGGCGGCGAGGTCGTCGTCGAGGTCCGCACCGACGACCCCGTAACCCGGTTTGCCCCGGGTAACACCCTGCGCGGCAAGGCCTCCCGCGGTGGCGGGGAACGCGACTTCGTCGTGGAGAGCGCGCGCGAACACGGGGGGCGGCTGCTGGTGCGATTGGCCGGCGTGGCCGACCGTACCGCCGCCGACGCGCTGCGCGGCACCGTGTTCGTCGTCGACTCCGCCGACCTGCCCCCGATCGACGAGCCGGACACCTACTACGACCACCAGCTCGAAGGGCTGCACGTCCGGACCGTCACGGGCCAGGACGTCGGCGTGGTCGCCGAGGTGTTGCACACGGCCGCCGGGGAGTTGCTGGCGGTGCGCCGCGGCGACGGCGGGGAGGTGCTGGTGCCGTTCGTGGGCGCGATCGTCACGTCGGTGTCGCTCGACGATCACGTCGTCGAGATCGATCCCCCCGAGGGCCTGCTGGACCTGGCATGAGAATCGACGTCGTCACCATTTTCCCGGCCTTCCTGGATCCGCTGCGGCAGTCGTTGCCCGGCAGGGCGATTGAGTCCGGCCTGGTCGACCTGCGGGTGCACGACCTGCGCCGGTGGACGCACGACGTGCACCGCTCCGTCGACGACGCGCCCTACGGTGGCGGGCCCGGCATGGTGATGAAGGCGCCGGTGTGGGGCGAGGCGCTGGACGAAATCTGTTCGGAAGAAACCGTTTTGGTCGTCCCCACGCCCGCCGGTGCGTTGTTCACCCAGGCCGACGCCCAGCGCTGGAGCGCCGAGGAACACCTGGTGTTCGCGTGCGGCCGCTACGAGGGCATCGACCAACGGGTCATCGAGGATGCCGCCCGGCGGATGCGGGTCGAGGAAGTCTCGATCGGTGACTACGTGCTGCCGGGCGGCGAGTCGGCCGCGGTGGTGATGATCGAAGCCGTGGTGCGCCTGCTCGAAGGGGTGCTGGGCAACCCGGCGTCGCACCGCGAGGATTCGCACTCGCCGGCCCTGGACCGGCTGCTCGAGGGGCCCAGCTACACCCGGCCGCCGAGCTGGCGCGGGCTCGATGTTCCCGAGGTGTTGTTGTCCGGCGACCACGCGCGCGTCGCCGCATGGCGGCGGGAGGTTTCGCTGCAGCGCACCCGCGAACGGCGCCCGGAGTTGCTGGATCCGCGGCCGGATGCGCCCGGCGACGATGCGCTCCGCGAAGCGGCGAGGGGGCACGCCGGGCAATCGGACTAGAGCCCGCGCCCCAGCGGGTCGATCCGGCCCTCGGGAAATATCGTCTTGACCGCGCGGGTGATGGTCTCGCGGGCGGTGGCATCGTCGGAGGGCTGCAGGGACTGCACCGCCATGATGTAGCGGCGGTCCGCGCCGATCACCCCGGTTGACAGGTGCATCCAGTCGCTGCCGATGCAGCACATCCAGCCCTGCTTGACCGCCACCGGTTCGGCGTAGAGCCCGTCGGGGATGCCGAAGCGCTGCGGGTAGCCGTCGAGCCCGTTGGGGGTGGACCGGGCCAGGTCGTCGACGATGACCTTCGCCTTGTCGGCCGGCAGCCCTCCCGATCCGTCGAGCAGCATCTCGTAGTAGCGGATCAGGTCGGTCATCGAGCTCATGGTGTTCCACCACCGTCCGTCGCTCGGCGGCGTGGTCGAGGTCAGCCCGTAGCGGGCCGCGACCGCGGTGACGATGGCGTTCGCGCCGCCCTGGGCCCAAAACCTCTCGGCGGCGCCGTCGTCGGACGACTGCAACATGATGTCCAGCGCCTGGCGGTCGTCCGCGCTCAGCGCGGCCTTGCCCTCGGATTCGTGCAGCAGCAGGTCGTCGGCGATGAACAGCTTGGCCACCGACGCGGTGCCGATGACCTGGGTGTTACCGGTGGAGACCAGTTGGTGGGTCTTGCGATCGAGAATCGCCACCGATAGGGCGGCTCCACTGGCGGCGGCCTCGTCGGTGGCCTGCTGCACCCGCGCCTGCAGGCCAATCGAGCCCGCGCCGGCGGGTTGCTGTTCGGGCTGGGCGGGCTTGACCGCTTCGAGCATCAGCTCGGCCGGCTGCGGGGGCGCCTGCGGGCGCAGGCCGCGGTCGGGGGTGACGTACACCGGGAGGTTGTATCCCTTGGCCTGCACCTTCGCCTCACATCCGGCGGCCACCACCAACGCCACCGCCGCGGTGGCGGTGAGCAAGAACAGCGGCCGAACGCGCATTCCTCTCCTCCGGTGTCCCCAACCTGCTCGAACGCGGGACCGGATCGCGCGGTCAGCGCGTTCCAACCCAGCTCATATGTACCATTCACCAGCCTTTTCGGCAGGCTGCGAACCGCGTCCGATCCTGTGAT
The DNA here is from genome assembly GCF_034555895.2 of Mycobacterium europaeum. NCBI lineage: Bacteria > Bacillati > Actinomycetota > Actinomycetes > Mycobacteriales > Mycobacteriaceae > Mycobacterium > Mycobacterium europaeum. Next base: position 3,103,388 of record NZ_CP157315.1, on the reverse strand, counting down.
TTTCTCCGCACGCGTCCCGTCTGGCACAATTGACCAGTTGTCTCCAGCGGTTGCAGGCCGGCCGGGCCGCTTTCCGCCTGCTGCGAGATACGCGCAAGTTGCCCAAAACCATCGGCTTGGCGACCGCCTCACCCCGCGGTGAGGGCTGTTGCCGCAGGCCGCGACCGCAAGGAAGTGCCTTCTCAGATGAACCGCCTGGACTTCGTCGACCAAGCGTCGCTGCGCGACGACATCCCGGTTTTCGGCCCGGGCGACACCATCAACGTGCACGTCAAGGTCATCGAGGGCGCCAAGGAGCGTATCCAGGTGTTCAAGGGCGTGGTGATCCGCCGGCAGGGCGGCGGCATCCGCGAAACCTTCACGGTGCGCAAGGAGAGCTACGGCGTCGGCGTCGAGCGGACCTTCCCGGTGCATTCGCCGAACATCGACCACATCGAGGTGGTGACCCGTGGCGATGTCCGCCGCGCGAAGCTGTACTACCTGCGGGAGCTCCGCGGCAAGAAGGCCAAGATCAAGGAAAAGCGCTGAGACGGTGCGCCCGGGCGGCAGTTCCGGTCGGTTTACAGCGCCAAAATCTGTGCTGGCTACTCTGATCTCGTGACCGAACCCACGGACTCATCTGCGCCCCAGCCCGCCCAGTCAGAGCCGAAGGTCTCCACCCGAATCCCGGACACGCCCGAAGGCGAGTCGCCGAAGGACGCCGAGCCGGTCCCCGAACCGGCGGAGGCGTCGGAGGACGGCGCGCCGGAGCGCGCCAAGCGATCCGCACTGCGGGAATTCGCGCTCCTGGCCGTGATCGCGGTGGGGCTCTACTACGTCATGCTGACGTTCGTGGCCCGGCCCTACCTGATTCCGTCGGAATCGATGGAGCCGACGCTGCACGGCTGCTCCGGCTGCGTCGGCGACCGGATCATGGTCGACAAGGTCACCTATCGCTTCGAGCGACCGCGCCCCGGCGATGTCATCGTCTTCAAGGGACCGCCGTCCTGGAACCTCGGGTACAAGTCGATCCGCTCCAACAACACCGTGCTGCGCTGGGCGCAGAACGCGCTGTCCTTCATCGGCTTCGTGCCGCCCGACGAGAACGACTTGGTCAAGCGCGTCATCGCCGTCGGGGGGCAGACGGTGCAGTGCCGGGCGGACACCGGTTTGACGGTCGACGGCAAGCCGCTCAAGGAGCCCTACCTGGACCCGGCCACCATGATGGCCGACCCCGCGGTCTACCCGTGCCTGGGCAGCGAGTTCGGGCCCGTCACCGTCCCGCAGGGCCGGCTGTGGGTGATGGGGGACAACCGGACGCACTCGGCGGATTCGCGTGCGCATTGCACCAGCGTCCCGGCCGAGGCGCTCAAAGGGGTGTTGTGCACGGGTGATCCGACGTCGGGAACGGTTCCCGTGTCCAACGTGATCGGCAAGGCGAGGTTCATCGTGTGGCCGCCCGGGCGATGGGGTGGCGTGTCTTCGGTGAACCCGCAGCAGCATCAGTAGCCATGGCCACGACGTGGCCGCCGCGGACGGTGATCCGCAAGGCTGGGGGGCTGCGGACCCTGGAATCGGCGCTGTACCGCAGCGGTTTGGGGCCGGTCGCCGGGGTCGACGAAGTCGGCCGCGGCGCCTGCGCGGGTCCACTGGTGGTTGCGGCCTGCGTACTCGGGCCGGGACGACTGGAAAGCCTTGCCGCGCTTGATGATTCAAAAAAGCTCACCGAGAGCGCCCGGGAGAAGTTGTTCCCGCTTATCCGTCGTTACGCGCTGGCCTACCACGTGGTGTTCATTCCGCCGGCCGAGGTGGACCTGCGCGGCGTGCACGTCGCCAACATCGAAGGCATGCGCCGCGCCGTGGCGGGCCTGTCCCTGCGGCCCGGCTATGTGCTCAGCGACGGGTTCCGGGTGCCCGGGCTGCCGGTGCCGTCGCTGCCGGTCATCGGCGGCGACGCGGTGGCGGCGTGCATCGCCGCGGCCAGCGTGCTGGCGAAGGTCAGCAGGGACCGGCTGATGGTGGCCATGGACGCCGAGCACCCCGGCTACGGCTTCGCCGAGCACAAGGGCTACGGCACGCCGGCGCACAGCGCGGCGCTCACCCGGCTGGGTCCCTGCCCCGAACATCGCCATTCGTTCATCAACGTCCGGCGCGTGGCCCTAGGGTCGGAGAGGGTGGGCCGCGTGCTGGCGGAATGCGGGCCGGGCCCTCGCCCGCGCGCGGGGGATATCGGTGAGGAAAGATGGGTCGAAGATTCCCCGGGCGCAACGCCGGGGCAGTGTTTCTCCGAGAAGGACGTCTGAGCAGATGAGTGCCGAGGATCTCGAAAAGTACGAAACCGAGATGGAGCTCTCGCTGTACCGCGAATACAAGGACATCGTCGGCCAGTTCAGCTACGTGGTGGAAACGGAACGGCGCTTCTACCTGGCCAACAGCGTGGAGATGGTGCCGCGCAACGCCGACGGCGAGGTGTACTTCGAGCTGCGACTGTCCGACGCCTGGGTCTGGGACATGTACCGGCCGGCGCGATTCGTCAAGCAGGTGCGGGTGGTGACGTTCAAGGACGTCAACATCGAAGAGGTGGAAAAGCCCGAGCTGCGGCTGCCGGAATAGCCGCCGCTAGCCGCCCTCCGCGGGCGGCAGTTCGCCGCGCCGTTCGATGACCTCCCGCGCCACATCGGCCAGCTTGATGTTCAGCGCCTGGGAATGGCGCCGCAGCAGGTCGAACGCCTGCTCCTCGGTCATGTCGTGCAGCAGCATCAGCATGCCGACGGCCTTACCGATCTCGCGGTTGCTCAGCAGCCCCCGGCGAAGGCTGGTGGCGTCCTCACCCTTGGCGACCGCGTTGATGGCCACGCTGGCGAACGCGGCCAGCAGCGCCCCGCGTCCGGCCGACTCGGCGTCGAACACGTTGGCGGCATCGCTGAAGAGGTTGAGCGCGGCGCCCTTGCGCTTGTCCACCAGCAACCGGAAGCCCATCGCCCCGCGTACCGGGGTCTCGGCCACCAGGATCTTCGCCAGCTTGGGCCACAGGGACGGGGTGGTGAGGTCCGGCTCGATCTGGGGCGTCTCCTCCTCGATCGCGTCGATGCAGGGTCCGTCCCCCGAACGCCGTTCCAGCTCGTCGACCCGCTGCGCCAGCCGGTCGCTCGCGCCCACCGTGACGTAGCGGTCGCCGTCGCGCACCAACAGGCTGGCGTGATCACATCCGGGGACGACCAGGGTGGCGGCGACACAGATCGCCGCATACATCTGGCCGGCGTCGGAGCCCTGGTAGATGATCTCGGCCAACGCGGCGAAAACGGTGCCCGGATCGGCCTTGTCGCCGCCGGGCGTTGCGCCGTCGGCTGTCGATTCGTCCCCCATGCTGTGCCTCATTCCCCGCGCAGTCGCCGTGTGACCCGCGCTTGATCGCCGTAGATTATCGTTCCTCGGCGCGAGCCTCACACGATGTTCGGTGCGATTGCGCCGAAATCCTTGCGCCCGGGCTGCCGGCCACCGGCCAGCAAACAGAATCCGCTGACAATACGGGATACCCGTGCGTTCGCCGTTCACGAAAGGCGGCGCCCCGCGGCGGTCCCGCAGGTGATGTTTCCCACCCGGTGGTTTCGGCGAGGCCGAGTCGGGCAAGAGCCCTGGGATGGGAATTACCGTCGCGGTGACCGGGCCGACCGGCGAGATCGGGATGTCCGCGGTGACCGCGCTGGAGCGCGAACCCGCCGTGGACGCCATCGTCGGCATGGCGCGCCGGCCGTTCGACCCGTCGTCGCGCGGCTGGCTCAAGACCAGCTACCAGCAGGGCGACATCCTGGACCGCGAGGCCGTCGACGCCCTGGTGGCGCAGGCCGACGTGGTGATCCACCTCGCGTTCATCATCATGGGTTCGCGGGAAGAGAGCGCCCGCATCAACCTGCAGGGCACCCGCAACGTGTTCGACGCGACGGTGGCCAGCGAGCGCACGCGCCGCCTGGTGTACACCTCGTCGGTGGCGGCCTACGGCTACCACGCCGACAACCCCGACCCGCTGACGGAGGACGTCCCGGCCCGCGGCTCCGACGAGCACTACTACTCCGCGCAGAAGGCCGCGTGCGAGGCGCTGCTCGGCGAGATCACCAAGGACTCGCCGCTCGAGGTCTTCGTGCTGCGGCCGTGCATCGTCGCGGGGCCCAACGCCACCGTCCTGGCCGACGCGATGCCCTGGAACCAGCTGCCCGGCCCGATCCGCGCCGTGGTCAAGGCGGTGCCGGTCCTGAAGCCGGTCGTGCCCGATCCCGGCATCCCGTTGCAGCTGGTGCACCACGACGACGTCGCGAGCGCGATCGCGCTGGCGGCCACCGCCCCCGCCCCGCCCGGGGCCTACAACATCGCCGGTGACGGCGTGGTGACGGTGGGGGACGTGGCCAGGGCCCTGGGTGGCCGCCCGGTGCGGGTGCCGGCGGTCGCGGCGTCGGCGGCGTCGGCGGCGCTGTCGCGGGTCCCGCTGGTCCCGTCGATGCTGGAGTGGCTGCACACCGCGCGCACGTCGATGGTCATGGACACCACCAAAGCGCGCACCCAGCTGGGCTGGCGGCCGCTGCACTCGTCGGCGGAGACCCTCGCGGCGCTGGCTTCGGCGGTGTGACGGCCGGCGACCGGCCGGCCGCCGAGGTAGGTTGACTGGGTGAGGTCCCCCCTTCCCGCCGCCAGCCCGCCCGGCGGTGAAATCGCCTAGTGCGGCACGTAACTGCACGCCGGCGGGTGAAGCATCTCAGCGCCGGGACCGCGATCAGCCGGCCGGAGACGCTCGTCGTCGAGGAGCCGCTGGAGATCCGGGTCAACGGCGCCGCGGTCACCGTCACGATGCGCACGCCGGGAGCGGATTTCGAACTGGCGCAAGGCTTTCTGCTGACCGAGGGGATCATCGCCGGCCGCGACGACGTGCTGACCATCCGGTACTGCGGCGGCGCGGTCGAGGGCGCGAACACCTACAACGTCCTCGACGTGACGCTGGCCGCCGGCGTCCCGGCGCCCACCCTCGACGTCACCCGCAACTTCTACACCACCTCGTCGTGCGGGGTCTGCGGCAAGGCGTCGCTGGACGCGGTGCGGCTGATCGGCCGCTTCGCGCCCGGCGCGGACCCCGCCACCGTCGCGGCGGCGACGCTTCAGGCGATGCCCGCCCAACTACGTTCCGCGCAAAAGGTTTTCGACAGCACCGGCGGGCTGCACGCCGCCGCGCTGTTCGGCGCCGACGGCACCATGCTGGCCGTGCGGGAGGACGTGGGCAGGCACAACGCGGTCGACAAGGTCATCGGCTGGGCGCTGGAACATCGGCGCGTGCCGCTGGCGGGCTCGGTGCTTCTGGTCAGCGGGCGGGCCTCCTTCGAGTTGACGCAGAAGGCCGTGCTGGCCGGGATTCCGGTGCTCGCCGCGGTGTCCGCGCCGTCGTCGCTGGCGGTGTCGCTGGCCGAGGAGTCGGGCATCACCTTGGTGGCGTTCTTGCGGGAGGACTCGATGAACGTCTACACCCGGGCGGACCGAATCAGCTAGCCGTTTCCCGCCGGTTGTGGACGAACGCGGCACTGGGGATAACCGGCCGTCCCGGGCGGCGTGCCCGCACCGCCGCGGCCGGGCTTGTCGTGGCCGTTCCGCACAGTGGCCCCATGACGACCGAAATGACGATGACCCGGGTCCAGCTCGGGGCGATGGGTGAGGCGCTGGCCGTGGACCACCTGACGAGGATGGGGCTGCGGATCCTGCACCGCAACTGGCGCTGCCGCTACGGCGAACTGGACGTCATCGCCTGCGACGGGGCCACCGGCACGGTGGTGTTTGTCGAGGTGAAGACCCGTACCGGCGACGGCTATGGCGGCCTGCCGTACGCGGTCACCGAGCGCAAGGTGCGCCGGCTGCGCCGGCTGGCCGGGCTGTGGCTGGCCGCCCAGGACACCCGCTGGGCGGGGCTTCGCATCGACGTGATCCAGGTGCGGATCGGGCGCCGCCGTACCCCGGAAATCACCCACCTGCAAGGGATCGGCTGATGGCGCTGGGGCGCGCGTTCTCGGTCGCCGTGCGCGGGGTCGACGGGCAGATCGTGGAGATCGAGGCCGACATCACCTCCGGTCTGCCGGGCGTGCACCTGGTGGGTCTGCCCGACGCCGCCCTGCAGGAGTCCCGCGACCGGGTGCGGGCGGCGGTCGCCAATTGCGGCAACAGCTGGCCGATGGCGCGGCTCACGCTCGCGCTCTCCCCGGCGACGCTGCCCAAGATGGGCTCCGTCTACGACATCGCCCTGGCCGCGGCCGTCCTGTCGGCGCAACGAAAGAACCCGTGGGAGCGCCTGGAGAAAACGGTGCTGCTGGGCGAGCTGTCGCTGGACGGCCGGGTCCGCCCCGTGCGCGGCGTGCTGCCGGCCGTGCTGGCCGCCAAGCGTGACGGCTGGCCGGCCGTCGTCGTCCCGGTGGACAACCTGGCCGAGGCCAGCCTGGTCGACGGCATCGATGTCTGGGGCGTGCGCACGCTGGGGCAGTTGCAGAAGTGGCTCAGCGGGTCGGTCGCCTTGGACCACAGGATCACCGCGACGGCCACGGCGCCGGAGCCCGCGGTGGACCTCGCCGATGTGGTCGGGCAGACGCAGGCGCGCTTCGCGGTGGAGGTGGCCGCCGCCGGGGCGCACCACCTCATGCTCACCGGGCCGCCGGGCGTCGGGAAAACGATGCTGGCCCAACGACTTCCGGGCTTGCTGCCGCCGCTGTCGGAGAGCGAGTCACTGGAGGTCACCGCGATCCATTCGGTGGCCGGCCTGCTGTCGGGGGACACGCCGTTGATCACCATGCCGCCGTTCGTGGCGCCACATCACAGCTCCAGCGTGGCGGCGCTCGTCGGCGGCGGTTCGGGCATGGCGCGCCCGGGCGCGGTCAGCCGCGCGCACCGCGGCGTGCTTTTCCTCGACGAATGCGCCGAGATCAACGTGCGTGCGCTGGAAGCGCTGCGAACGCCCTTGGAGGACGGGGAGATTCGCCTCGCCCGACGCGACGGGGTCGCGTGTTACCCGGCCCGGTTCCAGCTGGTGCTGGCGGCCAACCTGTGCCCGTGCGCACCCGCCGATCCGCAGGACTGCATCTGTGCGGCGGCGGTCAAGCGTCGCTACCTGGGGAAGTTGTCCGGGCCGCTGCTCGACCGGGTGGACCTGCGGGTGCAGATGCATGCGGTGCGCGCGGGCGCGCTCTCGGGCACCGAAGCGGAGTCGACGGCACAGGTCCGGCGGCGGGTGGCACAGGCCCGTGCGGCGGCGGCCGAGCGGTGGCGACCGCACGGGTTCCGCACCAATGCCGAAGTGAGCGGGACGCTGCTGCGGCGAAAGTTCCGCCCCGGCAACACCACGATGACCCCACTGCAGAAAGCGCTGGACCGGGGGCTGCTCAGCATCCGGGGCCTGGACCGCACCCTGCGGGTCGCGTGGAGCCTGACCGACCTGGCCGGCGGGACCTCGCCGGGACCCGACGAGGTCGCGGCCGCGCTCAGCTTCCGGCAACCGGGGGCGGGCCGATGAGGGCCAACGGATCACCAGCACGCCTTGGCCAGCCAGTCGTTGTGGCCGCCCCGAACCACGATCGCCGCGTTCACCAGGATGGCGAGCCCGGTCGGCTGGCAGAACTCCGGCCGCGGCCATGCTGACCGCGGTAGACGATCCCGCGTTGCGGGCCTGGGCATACCTGTCGCGGGTGGCCGAGCCGCCCTGCGCCGGGCTCAGCGCGCTGGTGCGGTCCGTCGGCCCGGTGGAGGCGGCGGACCGGGTCCGCCGCGGCCTGGTGGACGACGAGCTGGCGCGCCACACCGTGGCGAGACGCGAAATCGACTGCGCAGCAGCCGACCTCGAGCTCCTCGCCAACCGCGGCGGACGTTTGATCACGCCCGACGACGACGAGTGGCCGCTGCTGGCGTTCGCCGCGTTCGGCGGCGCTTCGGCAAAGGCGCGGGGCGGGACGCCGATGGTGCTGTGGGCGCAGGGCCCGAGCCGGCTCGACGAGGTGGCGCATCGCGCGGCCGCCGTGGTGGGAACTCGGGCCGCGACGGCATACGGCGAGCAGGTGGCCGACGACCTGGCCGACGGCCTGGCCCAACGCGAGGTCGCCGTCGTCTCCGGCGGCGCGTACGGCATCGACGGCGCGGCGCACCGCGCGGCGCTCAACGCCGACGGGATCACCGTGGCCGTCCTCGCCGGCGGGCTGGACGTCCCCTATCCCAGCGGCCACTCGGCGTTGCTGCATCGCATCGGCCAACACGGGCTGCTGTTCACCGAGTACCCGCCCGGTGTCCGGCCGGCCCGCCACCGATTCCTGACCCGCAATCGCCTGGTGGCCGCCGTCGCGGGGGCCGCCGTGGTGGTGGAAGCGGGGCTGCGCAGCGGCGCGGCGAACACCGCCGCCTGGGCGCGGGCGCTCGGACGGGTGGTGGCCGCCGTGCCCGGGCCGGTGACCTCGTCGGCGTCGGCCGGATGCCACGCGCTGCTGCGCAACGGCGCCGAGCTGGTGACCAGGGCCGACCACATCGTCGAGCTCATCGGCCGCATCGGCGAGTTGGCCGCCGACGAACCGCGCCCGGCTACGGCGCTCGACGGGCTCGGCGGCGCCGAGCGCCGGGTCTACGAGGCCCTGCCCGGCCGCGGCGCCGCCACCGTCGAGCAGCTCGCGGTCGCGTCGGGCCTGGCGCCCGAGCGCGTGCTGGGGCCGCTGGCGATCCTCGAGCTGGCCGGGTTGGTGCAGCGCCAGGACGGTCGGTGGCGCCTTGTCCGGGTCGCGGGCGGCCAAGCTAGCTCGACGACGCGGCTCGTATAGTCCTACGGGGGGCGGGGTCTGGACGGGAGGACAAGTGGCGGGTCGACCTCTGCAACGTTTCGAGGTTGTCGATACCAAGGAACTCACACCGCACATGGTGGCGGTGGTGCTGGGCAGCAAGGACTTCGACGCCTTCGTGCCCAGCGAATTCACCGACTCCTACGTCAAGTTGGTGTTCGTCGCCGATGACGTCGACGTCGCGGGATTGCCCCGGCCGTTGACCCTGGACAGCTTCGCCGAGCTGCCCCCGGAGAAGCGGCCGTCGGTCCGGACCATGACCGTCCGGCACGTCGACGTGGCGGCCGGCGAGATCACGCTGAACATCGTCGTGCACGGCGAGCACGGGATCGCGGGCCAGTGGGCGGCCGCCGCCCAGCCCGGCCAGCGGATCTTCTTGATGGGTCCCGGCGGGGCCTACGCACCCGACCCGGCCGCCGATTGGCACCTGCTGGCCGGCGACGAATCCGCGCTGCCGGCCATCGCCGCGGCGCTGGAAGCGTTGCCGCGCGACGCCGTCGGCAAGGCGTTCATCGAGGTGGCCGGCCAGGAAGACGAGATTCCGCTGGCCGCGCCGAACGGTGTCGAGGTGCACTGGGTCTATCGCGGCGGCCGCGCGGACCTGGTTCCCGAGGACCGCGCCGGCGACCACGCCCCGCTGATCGAGGCGGTCACCACCACGCCGTGGCTGCCCGGCCAGGTGCACGTCTTCATCCACGGCGAGGCGCAAAGCGTCATGCACAACCTGCGGCCCTACATCCGCAAGGAGCGGGGCGTGGACGCCAAGTGGGCGTCGTCCATCTCGGGTTACTGGCGGCGCGGACGCACCGAAGAGACGTTCCGGCAATGGAAGAGGGAACTGGCCGAAGCGGAGGCCGGCGCCTCGTAGCGGGTTCGTCGGCCCGGGGTGCCGGCTGGCATCCTCTTATCCCATGGCGCATTTCGGGGACTACCAGAACGAGATCTACCTGCGCGGCCTGGGCGGCGTGGTGCCGCCCCTGCCGATGGCCTTCGCCGAGCTGGAGGCCAAGGCGGCCACCGCGCTGCCGCCGTCGGTCTGGTCGTACGTGGCCGGCGGGGCCGGCGACGAGCGCACCCAGCGCGCCAACTGCGAAGCCTTCGACCGGTGGGGGCTGATGCCGCGCATGTTCGTCGGCGCCGCCCAGCGCGACCTGTCGGTCGAGCTCTTCGGGATGACCCTGCCGGCGCCGGTGTTCATGGCGCCCATCGGCGTCATCGGCATCTGCGCCCAGGACGGCCACGGCGACCTGGGCACCGCGCGGGCGGCCGCGGCCACCGGCGTCCCGATGGTCGCCTCCACGCTGACCGTCGACCCGATGGAAGACGTCGCCGCCGCCCTGGGCGACACCCCGGGCTTCTTCCAGCTCTATACGCCCAACGACCGCGAGCTGGCCGCCAGCTTGGTGCGGCGCGCGGAGGCGGCCGGCTTCAAGGGCATCGTGGTCACGCTGGACACCTGGGTGACGGGCTGGCGCCCCCGCGACCTGAGCACATCGAACTTCCCGCAGCTACGCGGGCACTGCCTGGCCAACTACACCAGCGACCCGGTCTTCCGCGCCGGCCTGGCCCGCCCGCCCGAGGAGGACCCCCAGGGCGCGGTGCTGCGCTGGGTGCAGGTCTTCGGCCACGCCCTGAGCTGGGACGACCTGCCGTGGCTGCGGTCGCTCACCGACTTGCCGCTGCTCGTCAAAGGCATCTGCCATCCCGACGACGCCCGGCGCGCCAGGGACGGCGGCGTCGACGGCATCTACTGCTCCAACCACGGCGGCCGGCAGGCCAACGGCGGGTTGCCCGCCCTCGATTGCCTGCCGGGGGTGGTGGAGGCGGCCGACGGCCTTCCCGTCCTGTTTGACTCCGGGGTCCGCAGCGGCGCCGACATCATCAAGGCGCTCGCGCTGGGCGCCACCGCGGTCGGCATCGGCCGCCCGTACGCGTACGGCCTGGCCCTCGGCGGGGTCGACGGCATCGTGCACGTGCTGCGGATGATGCTCGCCGAAGCCGACCTCATCATGGCCGTCGACGGGTATCCCACCCGCCAAGATCTCACCCCGGACACGCTTCGGCGCGTCGACTGACCGCGGCGCGCCGGTGTCTGCGAGCGTGGGGGAGTGCCGGACAGCGAACCGATCCTCGAGGAGTTCGACGAGTACCTGGCGCTGCAATGCGGGCGCTCGGCGCACACCCGTCGGGCCTACCTCGGCGACCTGCGCGCGCTGCTGACGTTCCTCGACGACCGCGGCGCCGGGCTGGACACCCTGAGCCTGCCGCTGCTGCGAGCGTGGCTGTCGTCCGCGGCCGCGGCCGGCGCGGCGCGCACGACGCTGGCGCGTCGCACCTCGGCGGTCAAGGCGTTCACCGCGTGGGCGGTGCGGCGCGGCCTGCTGGCCGGGGACCCCGCCGTCCGGCTGCAGGTGCCGAAGGCGCACCGCACCCTGCCGGCGGTGCTGCGCCGAGACCAGGCGCTCGACGCGATGGCCGCCGCGAAATCTGGTGCCCAACAAGGGGATCCGATGGCGTTGCGGGACCGGCTGATCGTCGAGATGTTGTATGCCACCGGAATCCGGGTGAGCGAGCTGTGCGGCCTGGACGTCGACGACGTGGACACCGGGCATCGGCTGGTCCGCGTGCTGGGCAAGGGCAACAAGCAGCGCACCGTGCCGTTCGGGACGCCGGCCGCCGAGGCGCTGCGCGCCTGGCTGGACGAGGGACGGCCCGCCCTGGTGACCGCGGCGTCGGGCCCGGCGCTGCTGCTGGGTGCGCGCGGGCGGCGCCTCGACGTGCGCCAGGCCCGCACCGTCGTGCACCAGACGGTCGCCGCGGTGGACGGCGCGCCCGACATGGGGCCGCACGGGCTGCGGCACAGTGCGGCGACGCACCTGCTCGAAGGCGGGGCCGACCTGCGGGTGGTGCAGGAGCTGCTCGGCCACTCCAGCCTGGCGACCACCCAGCTCTACACCCATGTCGCCGTCTCCCGGTTGCGGGCGGTGCACGATCAGGCCCACCCGCGGGCGTGAGTGTGCGTCGACGGCGCTGAGTGTGCGGTGACGGCGGGAAATCCGCGAAAGCCGCGCCCAGGGCGCACACGGGAAGCCCTGAGCGCACGCGCAAAAAGCCGCGTGCACACGCGCAAAAAGCCGTGAGGCGCGCTCACCCGTGCAGCGGTTTGAGCCGGATCGGCGTCGACTTCACCAGCCCCAGCGGATCGACATAGTGGGCGCCGGACGCCGGGCCCCACATCGCGCCCCAGTGCAGGCACGCCGCGGCCCGGCAGCCCGCATGCCCGGCCTGCAACGCGCCGATGACCGTCTGGGCCGTCACCGCCTGGCCCGTGCGCACCGCGGCCCGGACCGGCTCGTAGCTGGTGTGCAGCCCGCCGGGATGGGCCAGGGACACCACCGGCCGTCCCGCCAGCAGCCCGGCGAACACCACGGTGGCGGCGCCCGCGGCGTACACCGGCTGACCGGGGGCGCCGGGCAGGTCCACCCCGCGATGCCCGGGCTTCCAGTCCGGTGACGGGGCGTCGAATCCCCGCTGTACGGCCGGCGGCGGGCGCAACGGCCAGTCCAGGCGCACGTCGTCCGCGGCCGCGGGCGCCGCACCGAGCAGCGTCGCGCATACCGCCAGCCAGAGGGCCCGTCGCATCCGCTCAGTTCACTGCGCCGCCGACGCCGGCACCACTCAGGCCCGCCGGTGCTGTGCAAAACCACCTGCTGAGTCGGTGTAAACTCCTGGTCGCAGCTCGTTCGCGGGCTGACTTCGCGCGTCCGCCCCGCGTCTCCCGTTCCACTAGGAGTTCGCACCGCGTGCCGGGCGGTCCCCGCCAGGGCTTTTCCTGACGGGGTCCGGCATCGCAGCAGGCGCCAGGGCCCGGCCTCACCCGATGCCGGGCGACAACCGACACAAGTAAGGCACCACCATGGCCGTCGTAACCATGAAGCAGCTGCTGGACAGCGGCACCCACTTCGGGCACCAGACCCGTCGCTGGAATCCCAAGATGAAGCGGTTCATCTTCACCGACCGCAACGGCATCTACATCATCGACCTGCAGCAGACGCTGACCTTCATCGATAAGGCATACGAGTTCGTCAAGGAAACCGTCGCCCACGGCGGGTCGGTGCTGTTCGTCGGCACCAAGAAGCAGGCGCAGGAATCGGTGGCCGCCGAGGCGACCCGCGTCGGCATGCCGTACGTGAACCAGCGCTGGCTGGGCGGGATGCTCACCAACTTCTCCACCGTGCACAAGCGGCTGCAGCGCCTCAAGGAGCTCGAGGCGATGGAGCAGACCGGCGGCTTCGAGGGCCGCACCAAGAAAGAGATCTTGATGCTGACCCGGGAGAAGAACAAGCTGGAGCGCAGCCTGGGCGGTATCCGCGACATGGCCAAGGTGCCGTCGGCGATCTGGGTCGTCGACACCAACAAGGAGCACATCGCCGTCGGCGAGGCCCGCAAGCTGGGTATCCCGGTGATCGCGATCCTGGACACCAACTGCGACCCCGACGAGGTCGACTACCCGATCCCCGGCAACGACGACGCGATCCGCTCGGCCGCGCTGCTGACCAAGGTGATCGCCTCCGCGGTCGCCGAGGGCCTGCAGGCGCGCGCCGGAGTCGGCCGGGGCGACGGCAAGCCCGAGGTGGAGGCTGCCGAGCCGCTGCCCGAATGGGAGCAGGAACTGCTGGCCTCCGCTGCTGCCACCGGCGCCCCCACCGAAGCCGCTGCGGGCGCACCCGAACCAACCACGGAAGGCTGATATGGCCAACTTCACCGCCGCCGACGTCAAGAAGCTTCGGGAGCTCACCGGCGCCGGCATGCTCGACTGCAAGAACGCGCTGGCTGAGAGCGACGGCGACTTCGACAAGGCCGTCGAGGCGCTGCGCATCAAGGGCGCCAAGGACGTCGGCAAGCGCGCCGAGCGCGCCACGGCCGAGGGCCTGGTCGCGGCCAAGGGCGGCGCGCTGATCGAGCTGAACTCCGAGACCGACTTCGTCGCCAAGAACGCCGAGTTCCAGGCGCTGGCCGACCAGGTCGTCGACGCCGCGCTGGCCGCCAAGGCCACCGACGTCGAGACCCTCAAGGCGGCTCCGATTTCTTCAGGATCGGCGACTAAGACGGTCGAGCAGGCCATCGCCGACCTGTCGGCCAAGATCGGCGAGAAGCTGGAACTGCGGCGCGTGCAGTACTTCGACGGCACCGTCGAGGCCTACCTGCACAAGCGCGCGGCCGACCTGCCGCCCGCCGTCGGAGTGCTGGTCGAGTTCGAGGGCGCCGACAAGGACGCCGCCCACACGGTCGCGCTGCAGATCGCCGCGCTCAAGGCGCGGTTCCTGTCGCGTGACGACGTCCCCGAGGACGTCGTGGCCAGCGAGCGCCGCATCGCCGAGGAGACCGCCAAGGCCGAGGGCAAGCCCGAGCAGGCGCTGCCCAAGATCGTCGAGGGGCGGCTGAACGGATTCTTCAAGGACGCGGTGCTGCTGGAGCAGCCGTCGGTGTCCGACAGCAAGAAGACGGTCAAGGCCCTCCTGGACGACGCCGGCGTCACGGTGACGCGGTTCGTTCGCTTCGAGGTGGGCCAGGCTTAACCCGCGGGACCGGGCGCGTTAGCGTCGACACATGCGACACGTGCACGCGTTCGGCGACGACGCGCTCGGTGATCTGGACGCGGTGGGCCTCGCCCACGCCATCCAGGCCGGCTGGGTGAGCAGGGCGGAGGTCGTCGAGGCCGCCATCGCCCGCACCGAGGCCGTCGACCCGATCCTCAACGGTCTGGCCTACGCGGCGTTCCATCAGGCGAGGTCCGCCGCCCCGGCGACCGGCTTCTTTGACGGCGTCCCGACGTTCCTCAAGGACAACGTCGACATCGCCGGCCAGCCGACGATGCACGGCACCGATGCGTGGACGCCGTCGAATGCCACCTCCGACGGCGAATTCACCCGGCTGTTTCTGGCCACCGGGCTGGCCCCCGTGGGCAAGACGCAGTTGTCGGAATTCGGGTTCAGCGCGTCGGCCGAACACCCGCGGCTGGGGCCGGTCCGCAACCCGTGGAACACCGACTACAGCGCCGGCGCATCCTCGTCGGGCTCGGGTGCGTTCGTTGCCGCCGGCGTGGTGCCGATCGCCCACGCCAACGACGGCGGCGGCTCCATCCGCATCCCTGCCGCCTGCAACGGGCTCGTCGGGCTGAAGCCGTCGCGCGGGCGACTGCCGCTGGACGCCCATTTGCGCCGGATGCCGGTGGGCATCGTCGCCAACGGTGTGGTGACCCGTTCGGTGCGTGACACCGCGGCGTTCTACCGGGAGGCCGAACGCATCTGGCGTAACCCGAAACTGGCGCCTGTCGGCGACGTCACCGGCCCCGGCAGGCAGCGGCTGCGGATCGCCGTACTGACCCGGTCGGTGCAACGCGACTGCAGCCCCCAGGTACGCGAGCTGACGCTGAAGTCCGCCGGTCTTCTCGAGGAGTTGGGGCACCGCGTCGAATACCTCGATGAGCCCCCGGTGCCGGCCAGCTTCGTCGACGATTTCGTCCTCTACTGGGGATTTCTCGCGCTGGCCCAGGTGCGCAGCGGGCGGCACATGTTCGGCAAGACGTTCGACCGCGGCCGGCTGGACAGCCTGACGCTGGGTCTGGAGCGAAACACCGCCCGCAACATGCACCGACTGCCGCTGGCCATCATGCGGTTGCGCCGAATCCGCAGGCGCACCGCGGAATTCTTCGGCACCTACGACGTCGTGCTCACCCCGACGCTGGCCGACGAGACGCCCCGCATCGGGTATCTGGCACCCACCGACTACCACCAGGTCATCGAGCGGCTGATCGACTGGGTGTCCTTCACCCCGCTGCAGAACGTCACCGGGGAGCCGGCGATCTCGCTCCCGCTGGCCCAGTCCGCCGACGGCATGCCGGTGGGCATGATGTTCTCGGCCGCCGTCGGGCAGGAGGCGCTGTTGCTCGAGTTGGCCTACGAACTCGAAGAGGCCCGGCCCTGGGCCAAGATCCACACCTCGACCTAGTCGGACCCGAGCTTGTCGAGCATCCGCTTGAACTCGCGCTGCTGAGGTTCGGTCAGCTTGGCCAGGATGCGGGCATCGGCGGTCCGCACCGCGCCTTCCGCGCGCTTCAACAGGGCCCGGCCCTGCCCGGTCAGCGTGGCGGGTAGCGCGCGGCCGCTGGACACCGACGTCGGGCGCGCCACGGCGCCAATGTCTTCCAGCTTGCGCAGCACGGTGTTCATCGCCTGTGGTGTGACGCCCGCCTGCCGGGACAGTTCGGCGCTCGACGTGCCGGGAAACATGGAAAGCATACGCAGGCAGACGAATTCGGGCAGCGTCAGACCGAGCGGGCCCAACACGGCGGACACCTCCGGTCGCAGCAGGCTCGCTACCCGGTAGAGCAGGTAACCGAGCGGGGCGTCTTCGGCCAGAACCATGTCAACGATATTGACATATTTCGGCGGTCCGGACGTGGATTCGGCGCGGCGAAGTCGTGATTGCCGGCCCGTCAAGGGGGTAACCGACCACCGGTGGGTGGCCCCCCATCGCGCGGGTTTGATCAGGAGGTTTTTCCATGCCGAAGACGACGAAGGGCGGCAAGCCGAAGAAGGACGAACTGCCGAGCACGTTGCAGCGTTCCAGCGCCAAGGCGCAACGCACGTTCGCGAAGACGCACGATGCGGCCGCAGACGAATACGGCAGCGAAGAGCGCGCCCACCGGGTGGCGTATTCGGCCCTCAAGCACAGTTTCGAAAAAGTCGGCGACCATTGGGAACCCAAGGAGGAGAAGGGTCCGTCCGACGAGCGCGCCACGAGCGGCGGCCCGCAAGCCTCCGGGGCGACCGCTGAGGGCGTGGACGCCAACGCGAGCAAGAAACACCTGCTTGACCTGGCCCGTCGGCTCGACGTCCGGGGCCGCTCGACGATGAGCAAGCCGGAGTTGGTCGACGCGATCGTGAAGCACAACCGGCGGGTCCGTGGCCGCTGAGCATCGCACCGGCGGTCGCGCCGATGTGACCCAGTCGGCACCCGGTGGCCTCGTTTAGACCAGTGGCCACCGGGCATCCCGACAGCCATGGTTGCGTCCACCACCCCTAGTCAGCTGCGCCAGTGCCTCAACGATGTGGACTTTCCGGCCAACAAGCAGGATCTGCTTGACGCCGCCGGTCGCAATGGCTGCAACGACGACACGATCCGCGCCCTGCGGGGCATTCCCCCCGAGACCTACAACAACGCCGCCCAGGTCGCCGCGTCGGTCACGATCACCGACGAACACGACGTCCAAGACGGCGACAAGGCCGCGGCGCGTCGCTCCCACACCAAACCCGGGCTCGCCGAAAACGGTAAGGACATCCCCGTCCAGAGCCCGATCGTCGACGAGCTGGGCGAGAACAGGGGTTCCTGAGCCCGGCGCGTTGCGCGCCCGCGGCCGAGCCCGGCAGGCCAATCCCCTTGCCGGACAACCCGTTGGGGCCCGTCGACAACTTGCCGACGGCCGCATGCCAGGGCGGATGGTCACCCTCGGGCGGTACCCGGTGCTACCGCGTCTGCCCGCCGGATCCCGCCAACCCGGCGGTTCCGCTCGGCTGGACGCCCGGCATGGCGTGCCCGTTCCGGCCGTGACCGGGCGCCCGGGCGGCTCACAGCACCGGTCGCCCTCCCGTCACCGCGACCCGTGCGCCGGAGATATAGCTCGCGTCGTCGGAGGCCAACAGCACATAGATGGGGGCGAGTTCGGCCGGCTGACCGGCGCGCCCCAGCGGCACGTTCTCCCCGAAGGATTCGACGCTGTCGGGCGGCATGGTCGAGGGAATCAGTGGCGTCCATATCGGGCCGGGCGCCACGCTGTTGACCCGGATTCCCTTCTCGCCGAGCAGTTGTGCCAGGCTGGCCGAGAAATTCGCGATGGCACGCCTGGGACGTCCTGTTGCTGAGGGGCAAAACCCATCCGATTTCTCTTTCGTGATCGAAGGTCCGCCATGCACTGGTGCGGACAAGCGGCTCTAGGATTTCCGCGGTACCGGGCCGGCGGTCGGGATGTCGGCGTCGTCGTCGGCCGGTGGCTCGGGATCACGCCATTCCTCGGCGCGACTGGGGCGGTTACCGCGTAGCGTGCCGTCCAACTCGTGTTTGAGTTCGTCGTCCTCGCGCGAGCTGTGCTTCGAACTTCCGCGTTCCATGGACGGCCCTTTCCTCATCGGCTGCTTCGTCTGGCTCCGACTACCCGCCACCACGGTGGCTAATCGCCCGCTGGCGCCGACGCGGAGCGCGGGCATATCAGTGATACGACGTGAATAGCGATACAGATGTTAAGAAATGATACGAAAGGTGCTGTCCGGCAAAAAAATCCGTTCCGGCAGTAAGCGCCGCCTATTTCGCAATTTCGACGCGCGGACATGTTTAAAGCGGATGACAAATGGCTATTGGCGCCATATGTGCGTATTGCCCTTCTGGGGGGCGATTGTTCAACACGAAAGGAATGAACAATGAAGGTCACCAAGACGGCCGTCAAGACAGCCGCCGCAGCCGGGGGCATAGCGGTGGCGAGTATCTTCGCCGCGACGCCGGCTTCGGCCGCGCCGCCGCCCAACATTCAGGGCTTCGGCACCAGCGAAAAACTCGTCGACGGGCCGCTGATCACGGACTACACGGTGAGCAACCTGCAGCCCAGCAATGCCGCGATTCCCGGCTACACGCCCAAGGGGACGCTCTACCAGGCTGACATCACCGCGCGGTCGGACGGCGGGGTCGTCACCCCGATGGTCAACGACTTCATCGCCCGCGGCCCCAATGGCCAGAACTACCGGGTGATCGACAAGGTGGGGGTCCCCAATGGCCTCAACCCGGCGCCGATCCCGCAGGGCAGCGAGTCGACCGGCACGCTGTACTTCGACGTGACGGGTGCGCCGCCGAACGGCGTGGTCTACAACGACGGAATGCAAGACATTCTGATCTGGACCTCGAACGTGCAGGGTGGCTCGGCGCCCGGCGCTCCCAACGCCAGCCCGGCACCGGGCGCTCCGCCGGCCCCGGCCCACACGTAGTCCGGCTCGCGGAAATCTCCCCGTGTCGCGTGCGACGCGGGGAGATTCCGTTTTTATGGCCGTGTTGCATCGTGCGGGCATCAATCGGGTACCCGGCACCCATGAGTAACCCGGATCACAGGCCAGCCGACATTCGCGAACAGGCGCAGGTCCATGCCGAGCGGGCGCGGGCCACGATGGAGGAGCGGCGCAGCGATCAGGGCGGCGGATTGAGCGGTTGGGTCGCCGAGCGCGCCGGCAAGTGGGATCTCAGCGGGCAGGACGAGACCACCCTGCAACGACAGAAGTATCTCTGGAACGTGCTGGTGGACTACTGGTTTCGCATGGAGATCGACGGCTGGGAGAACGTCCCGCCGCCGCCGGCGCTGCTGGTCGGTATCCACTCCGGCGCTCCGTTCGTCTGGGACGCCTGGACCGTCGGTCTGCAGTGGTGGCGGCGCTTCGGTCAGGAACGCCCGCTCCACGGCACGGCGCATGACGCGTTGATGGCGATCCCGGTGATCGGGCGGTACTTCCGGTCCATGGGCGTCCTTCCGGCCGCCCCGGATGCAATCGCCACCGCCCTGGCCGAGGGGCGTGACGTCGCGCTGTGGCCCGGCGGCGAGGTGGACTCGCTGCGTCCGTGGACCGAGCGCGACCAGGCCAACCTGGCGGGGCGAAAAGGGTTCGTGAAGATGGCGATCCGGGCGGGCGTCCCTGTGGTGCCGATCGCCACGGTGGGCGGTGCCGACGCCATGCCCGTGCTAATCCGCGGTGACAAGCTGTCGAAGGCCTTGCAGCTGGACCGGCTGTTGCGCCTCAAGGTGTTCCCGCTGGCGATCTCACTGCCGTGGGGGATAGCGCCGGCGGCGCTTCCCCAGCTGCCGCTGCCGGCCAAGATCAGGACCCGGTTCATGCCGGCGGTGGAACTCGACCACGATCCCGCGCGCGCGGAGGACGAGGCCTACATCGACCGCAAGTACCGCGAGATCCAGGACTCCATCCAGCAAGGCATGGATGCGCTGGCCCGTAAGCGAGCCTTCCCACTGTTCGGCTGATGGATGCGAAAGTCTCTGTCCTGCAACATCACTCGATTCCGCAGAATCAGTGCGGCACCGGGTTCGAAGCGGAGTCCGTCCACATCGGTGTCAGCGGCGATTCAGTGACGATCCACTCCGGATACGGTGGGGTGGCCGCCCTATAGCCGACGCCCCGGACGGTGTCGACTATCGACTGATGGCGGGGCCCGAGCTTGGCGCGCAGCCGGCGGACGTGGACGTCGACCGAACGGACTCGACCATTGCTGTCGTAACCCCACGCCTCGTGCATCAGTCGGGTCCGGGTAAAGGGCCGGCCGGCGTGCTGCACAAGGAAACTCAGCAGCTTGAACTCGGTCAGCGTCAAACCCAGATCCTTGCCCTCCAGCAACCCGGTGAAGCTGGTCGGGTGCAAGAGCAGGGACCCGAATCGCAGGCTGCCGTCGATTGCGCTGCGCCGCTGGGCAATTGCGCGCCGCAGCCGCTCCTGCACCTCGTCGGCGTCGGCGCCGCACGCCATGACGTCGTCAACGACCAAGTCGCCGCCTACCGGCGCTCCTTCGGCCCCTTCCACCAGGGCCAGCACCGCGGTGGCGGGGGCTGCGGTGGTGAGCCGACGGCAGGCCTCCCGGGCGGCCGCGGGGTCGCCACGCGCATCGACGATCGCGACGTCACCGGAATCGTCGGGTGCGCCGCGGTCACCGGTGAGGGGCTCGCGCCGCGTGATTCGCGCGAACGACGGCAGGGGCGGGAGGGCCCGATCGAAGTCGTCCGCGTCGGTCAGCAATAGAACGTCCAACGGCATCTCCCGAACACTTCGCGTGGTTCTGGCCCCGGCCCCGCAGGCATCTCGCGAAAGAGATGTCTGCCAACGCGCAGCGATGATTACCCGCTCAGCACGAACTTAAGCAAACTGCTTCGACGAGGTGGCGGAGCGCGTCGGCCCGGCTAACTCGGCGTGAGTGCCCTGACCGGAAAAAGTCGATGGGCCCGGTCCGTTTGCACAGACCGGACCCATCCTTCCAGCAAGCTACTGATTGGCCTTCTGGCGCTGCTCAGCGGCCTCGGCGCCGCCCCGCGCCGCCTCGGCTTCGGCTTCCTTCTTCGCCGCGTCGCGCTGCGCCTCAGCCTTGTCCTGCTGGGCCTGGCCCTCGCGGGTCAGGTCGTCGCGACCCGTCACCGCACCAACGGCCTCCTTGGCCTTGCCTTTGACGTCCTCGACGACGCCCTTGACAGCTTCAGCAGGTCCCGAGTTGTTGTCCGCCATGGGTCAGTTCCTCCTCGTAGGCGTACCTTGAGCGATCGCTCAATGCCGATCGCCGGGGCGATCGGTCCTGTCACACGGCGGATTGGTCCTTATTCTCAAGACCGTGAATTCCCGCCGCCGATGGTGCGGATTCCCCCTGTCGGCCACCGCTCAAACATTGGCTCGCCGAGGGCGGCGGAACCGACGCGGCCGTCGGCTCACCTGGGCCGATCGACTCGAAAAGCCGTCCGCATCGCCAACTCTGCGCATAATGCACCCCGCCGAGGCCGCGTTGTGCTGCGATGAGGCAGGATGTGAAATGCCGTTCCGGATGAGATCACGCCGGGATGGCACTCTCATGCGAGGAGCCTGATGACGGAGTCCAGCGAGCCCCAAGCCGCCGGCGCGGCGGCTCCGAAGACGGAGGACATGGCACCGGAGAACGGATCGGCTGCCGGGCAGGCGCGAACGCGGCCGAAGTACTCCAGGGTGTTGCTCAAGCTCGGCGGCGAGATGTTCGGCGGCGGCCAGGTCGGCCTGGATCCCGACGTCGTGGCGCGGGTGGCCCGCCAGATAGCCGAGGTGGTTCGCGACGGCGTCCAGGTCGCCGTCGTGATCGGTGGCGGCAACTTCTTCCGCGGCGCGCAGCTGCAGCAGCGCGGCATGGAACGCACCCGTTCGGACTACATGGGCATGCTCGGCACGGTCATGAACAGCCTTGCGCTGCAAGACTTCCTGGAGAAGGAAGGCATCGTGACCCGGGTGCAGACCGCGATCACCATGGGTCAGGTCGCCGAGCCGTACCTGCCCCTGCGCGCCGTGCGCCACCTGGAGAAGGGCCGGGTGGTGATCTTCGGGGCCGGCATGGGACTGCCGTACTTCTCCACCGACACCACGGCCGCGCAGCGGGCGCTGGAGATCGGCGCGGAGGTGGTCTTGATGGCCAAGGCGGTCGACGGGGTGTTTTCCGCGGATCCTCGGCAGAACCCGCACGCCGAGCTCATCGCCGCGATCAGCCACCGCGAGGTCATCGACCGGGGCCTGCGAGTGGCCGATGCCACGGCGTTCAGCCTGTGCATGGACAATGGCATGCCGATCCTGGTGTTCAACCTGCTGACCAATGGCAATATCGCCCGCGCGGTCGCCGGTGAGAAAATCGGGACACTGGTCACCACCTGAGGGGAAGAGCGAATCATGATCCGCGCTGGCGACGATGCGCAACGCAGTGACGAAGAGGAGCGGCGCAATGATTGACGAGGCTATCTTCGACGCCGAAGAGAAGATGGAGAAGGCCGTGGCGGTGGCCCGTGACGACCTGTCAACCATCCGGACCGGCCGCGCCAACCCCGGCATGTTCTCCCGGATCGTCATCGACTACTACGGCGCTACCACCCCCATCACGCAGCTGGCCAGCATCAACGTGCCCGAGGCGCGGCTCGTCGTCATCAAGCCCTACGAGACCGGTCAGCTCGGCGCGATCGAAACGGCGATCCGCAACTCCGACCTGGGCGTCAACCCGACCAACGACGGCACCCTCATCCGGGTGGCGGTGCCGCAGCTCACCGAGGAGCGGCGCCGGGAGTTGGTCAAACAGGCCAAGGGCAAGGGGGAAGACGCCAAGGTGTCGGTGCGCAACATCCGCCGCAAGGCGATGGAGGAGTTGCACCGCATCCGCAAGGACGGCGAAGCCGGCGAGGACGAGGTCGGCCGTGCCGAAAAAGACCTGGACAAGACCACCCACCAGTACATCACCCAGATCGAAGACCTGGTCAAGCACAAAGAAGGCGAGCTGCTGGAGGTCTAGCGGCCGTCCAGCAGCTGAGTTCACCCAGGTCCGTGGCTAATACCGGCGCAGCCAGCCCGCCCGACGAGCCGCCGCGGGAGGCCACCGACGCCGCGCAGCAGCCCGCCAAGAAGACGTCCCGCGCGGGACGCGACCTGCGCGCCGCCATCGCGGTGGGTGCGGGGATCGGCGGCGTGCTGATCGTGACGCTGGTGTTCGCGCCGCGTTACTGGGTTCCCATCGTCGCGCTCGCCATCTTCGTGGCCACCCTCGAGGTGGCGCGCCGCCTGCGGGAGGCCGGATACGTCATCCCGCTCATCCCGTTGCTGATCGGCGGCCAGGTCACGATCTGGCTGACGTGGCCCTTCCACGCCGCCGGAGCCCTGGCCGGGTTCGGCGCCACCGTGGTGGTCTGCAACGTGTGGCGGCTGTTCATGCAGGACAACAGCAAGCGGCCCGAGCCGTTCGCCGGTTCGCCGTCGGCGAATTATCTGCGTGACGCGTCGGCGACCGTGTTCTTGGCCGCGTGGGTGCCGCTGTTCGCCTCGTTCGGTGCCCTGCTGGTCTACCCGAAGGACGGCGCGGGCCGGGTGTTCTGCCTGATGGTCACCGTCGTCGCCTCCGACGTCGGCGGCTACGCGGTGGGCGTCCTGCTCGGCAAGCACCCGATGGTTCCTGCGATCAGCCCGAAGAAGTCCTGGGAGGGTTTCGCGGGCTCGCTCTTCTTCGGCATCACCGCGGCGATCCTGACGGCCACGTTCCTGGCCGGAAAACCGCCCTGGATCGGCGCGTTGCTGGGCGTCGTCCTGGTGCTCACCTGCACGCTGGGCGACCTGGTCGAATCCCAGATCAAGCGTGATCTGGGCATCAAGGACATGGGCCGCCTGCTGCCCGGCCACGGCGGTCTGATGGATCGGCTCGACGGCGTGCTGCCGTCGGCGGTCGCCGCGTGGACGGTGCTGACGCTGGTCCCCTGACGGAGGACCGATACTGGACTGGTCATGGTCCAACAACTCGTTTTCACCGAACCCCGCCCCGGCAGGCCGCCGCGGCATTTCGCCGACCTCGACGCGGAAGGCCGCGCGTCGGCCGTCGCCGAGTTGGGCCTGCCGGCGTTCCGCGCCAAGCAGCTCGCGCATCAGTACTACGGCCGCCTGATCGCCGACCCCCGCGAGATGACCGACCTGCCGGCCGCCGTGCGGGACCGGGTCGCCGAGGCGATGTTCCCGCGACTGCTCACCGCGGCCGCCGAAGTCACCTGTGACGCCGGGCAGACCCGCAAGACGTTGTGGCGCGGCACCGACGGGACGACGTTCGAGTCGGTGCTGATGCGCTACCCGCAGCGCAACACCGTGTGCATCTCGTCGCAGGCCGGCTGCGGCATGGCCTGCCCGTTCTGTGCGACGGGGCAGGGGGGACTGACACGCAACCTGTCGACCGCGGAGATCCTCGAGCAAGTCCGTTCGGCTGCCGCCGCCCTGCGCGACGACTTCGGCGATCGGCTCTCCAACATCGTGTTCATGGGCATGGGCGAGCCGCTGGCCAACTACGCCAGGGTGGTCGCCGCGGTGCGTCGCATCACCGAACCGCCACCCCACGGCTTCGGGATTTCGGCCCGCTCGGTCACGGTGTCGACCGTCGGCCTGGCCCCGGCCATCCGCAAACTGGCCGACGAACGGCTCGGGGTCACGCTGGCGCTGTCGCTGCACGCGCCGGACGACGAACTGCGCGACACGCTCGTGCCGGTCAACAACCGGTGGAAGATCACCGAGGCGCTTGAGGCCGCCCGCTACTACGCCGACGTCACCGGTCGCCGCGTATCGGTGGAGTACGCGTTGATCCGCGACGTCAACGACCAGCCGTGGCGGGCCGATCTGCTCGGCAAACGCCTGCATCGGGCGCTCGGCCCGCTGGTGCACGTCAACCTGATTCCGCTCAACCCCACGCCGGGCAGCGAGTGGGACGCCAGCCCCAAGCCGGTGGAGCGGGAGTTCGTCCGGCGGGTCCGCGCCCAAGGGGTCTCGTGCACGGTCCGCGATACGCGCGGACGCGAGATCAGCGCCGCCTGCGGACAGCTGGCCTTCGAAAAGAGGTAGCAGGCGGGTAGCCGGCTACCTGATCCAGCCGCGCCGGCGGCCCCACAGGTCGCGGACCAGAACGACGAGCACCAGCGCGGCGAACCCGATGAGGTACCAGTTCTCGACGTGGCCGACGTGGTTGCCGCGCAGCATCGCCAGCAGGAATCCGAAGACGACCAGACCGGTGATGTGCCAGGTGCGGTGATTGATCCTGCTCCAACCCCACGCCGCCGACGGCACCTCGACGGTGTCGACACCGGTGAACTGCTCCACCTCGGTACTGGCCACGGTTGATCCCTTTCGTCGCTTCTGCAGCGATTCTGGCATACCCGCGGCGCGGTCCCGCAGCCATTGCGGGGTCCGATGGCGGGGCACAATGGGTGAGTGACAAACGCGACACCCGAAGGCCGCCTGCGCGTGCTGGTGCTGGGCAGCACCGGCTCCATCGGCACCCAGGCGCTGGAGGTGATAGCGGCCCACCCCGACCGCTTCGAGGTGGTCGGCCTGGCCGCGGGGGGCGCGAACCTGGACACCTTGCTGCGCCAGCGCGCCGACACCGGTGTCACCAACATCGCCGTCGCCGACGAACGCGCGGCGCAGATCGCCGACGTCCCCTACCGCGGTCCCGACGCGGTGACCCGGCTGGTCGAGGACACCGACGCAGACGTGGTGCTCAACGCGCTGGTGGGCGCCCTGGGGCTGCGACCGACGCTGGCCGCGCTGGAATCGGGCGCCCGGTTGGCGCTGGCCAACAAGGAGTCGCTGGTCGCCGGTGGTCCGCTGGTGCTGCGCGCGGCGCGCCCGGGGCAGATCGTGCCGGTCGACTCCGAACACTCCGCGCTGGCCCAGTGCCTGCGCGGCGGTGCCCCCGAGGAAGTCGCCAAGCTGGTGCTGACCGCCTCCGGCGGGCCGTTTCGCGGCTGGACCGCCGCGCAGCTCGAGGGCGTCACCCCGGAACAGGCCGGCGCCCACCCGACCTGGTCGATGGGGCCGATGAACACGCTGAACTCGGCCTCGCTGGTCAACAAGGGGCTCGAACTCATCGAGACGCACCTGCTGTTCGGCGTCGCGTATGACCGCATCGAGGTCGTCGTGCACCCGCAGTCGATTGTTCACTCGATGGTCACATTCGTGGACGGCTCGACCATCGCCCAGGCCAGCCCGCCGGACATGAAGCTGCCCATCTCGCTGGCCCTGGGCTGGCCTCACCGGGTCCCCGGGGTGGCCGCGTCCTGCGACTTCAGCACCGCCTCCAGCTGGGAGTTCGAACCGCTGGACAGCGAGGTTTTCCCCGCCGTCGAACTGGCCCGGTACGCCGGCCAGACCGGCGGCTGCATGACCGCCGTGTACAACGCGGCCAACGAAGAGGCGGCCGCGGCGTTCCTGGACGGCCGGGTGGGATTCCCCGTCATCGTGGAATCCATCGCCGACGTGCTGCACGCCGCAGACCAATGGGCGCATTCACCCGCTAACGTGGATGAGGTACTGGACGCGCAGCGCTGGGCGCGGGAGCGGGCGCGACGCGCCGTCGCACACGCACGGCCCGCCGAGGCCTCCGTCAACGCCTCCGGAATGGTGTGAGAAAGGTCCTGCAGCGGAGATGATGTTCGTTATCGGCATTGTGCTGTTCGCCCTCGCCATCCTGGTGTCGGTGGCGTTGCACGAGTGCGGTCACATGTGGGTCGCCCGTGCCACGGGCATGAAGGTGCGCCGCTACTTCGTCGGGTTCGGGCCCACGCTGTGGTCGACGCGCCGCGGTGAGACCGAGTACGGCCTCAAGGCGGTGCCGCTGGGCGGCTTCTGCGACATCGCCGGGATGACCTCGGTCGAGGAGCTGGCTCCCGACGAGACCGACCGGGCTATGTACAAGCAGGACGCGTGGAAGCGCGTCGCGGTGCTGTTCGCCGGCCCGGCCATGAACTTCGTCATCTGCCTGGTGCTGCTCTATGGCATCGCACTGGTCTGGGGATTGCCCAACCTGCACCCGCCCACCAAGGCGGTGATCGGTGAAACGGCTTGTGTCGCACCCGAAGTCGCACCGGGCAAGATCGCCGACTGCACCGGTCCCGGCCCGGCGGCGCTGGCCGGAATCCGCGCCGGCGACGTCGTGGTCAAGGTCGGCGACACCCCGGTGTCCACGTTCGACGACATGGCCGCCGCGGTCCGCAAGATGCACGGCACCGTTCCGGTCGTCGTCGAGCGCGACGGCAAGACAATCACCACCTACGTCGACGTCACGCCCACCCAGCGCTACCTGACCAACGGGACCAATGGCCCCGGCGGTCAGGCGGCGCCCTCGACGGTCGGCGCCATCGGCGTCGCCGGCGTCAGGCTCGCGCCCGTGCACTACGGCGTGTTCTCGGCGGTGCCGGCCACCTTCGCGTTCACCGCCGACCTGACCGGAGAGGTGGGCAAGGCGCTGGTCACCATCCCCACCAAGGTGGGTGCGCTGGTGCACGCCATCGGTGGTGGGCAGCGCGATCCGCAGACCCCGATGAGCGTGGTCGGCGCCAGCATCATCGGCGGCGACACCGTCGACCATGGGCTGTGGGTGGCGTTCTGGTTCTTCCTGGCCCAGCTGAACCTCATCCTGGGCGCGATCAACCTGGTCCCGCTGCTGCCGTTCGACGGCGGCCACATCGCCATCGCGGTGTTCGAGAAGCTCCGCAACCTGGTCCGGTCGGCCCGCGGCATGGTCGCGGCCGCGCCGGTGAACTACCTCAAGCTGATGCCCGCCACCTACGTGGTGCTGGTGTTCGTGGTCGGCTACATGTTGCTGACCGTGACCGCCGATCTGGTCAATCCGATCAGGCTCTTCCAATAATCGACCAAAGGACTAGAACAGTGACCCGCGCCCGCGACGATGCAGTGGGGCCACCCCCAGCCGCGAAGCGGCGAGGGGGACGAAGCGATGCGGAGGAGTGCCGCAAATGACCGTTCGCCTCGGCATGCCGGACGCTCCGGCGCCCACGCTCGCCCCCCGGCGCAACACGCGCCAACTCATGGTCCGCGACGTCGGGGTGGGCAGCGACTATCCGATTTCGGTGCAGTCGATGTGCACCACCAAAACCCATGACGTCAATACGACGCTGCAGCAGATCGCGGAACTGACCGCCGCCGGCTGTGACATCGTCCGGGTGGCCTGCCCGCGTCAGGAGGACGCCGACGCGCTGGCCGAGATCGCCCGGCACAGCCAGATCCCGGTGATCGCCGACATCCACTTCCAGCCGAAGTACATCTTCGCCGCCATCGACGCCGGGTGCGCCGCGGTGCGGGTGAACCCCGGCAACATCAAGGAATTCGACGGTCGGGTCGGCGAGGTGGCCAAGGCCGCCGCCGCGGCGGGCATCCCGATCCGCATCGGCGTCAACGCCGGCTCGCTGGACAAGCGCTTCCTGGAGAAGTACGGCAAGGCCACACCTGAGGCGCTGGTCGAGTCCGCGCTGTGGGAGGCCTCGCTGTTCGAGGAGCACGGCTTCGGCGACATCAAGATCAGCGTCAAGCACAACGACCCCGTCGTGATGGTCGCCGCCTACGAGCAGCTGGCCGCCCGGTGCGACTATCCGCTGCACCTCGGCGTCACCGAGGCCGGCCCGGCCTTCCAGGGCACCATCAAGTCCGCGGTGGCCTTCGGCGCGCTGCTGTCGCGGGGGATCGGCGACACCATCCGGGTGTCGCTGTCCGCGCCGCCGGTCGAAGAGGTCAAGGTCGGCATCCAGATTCTCGAGTCGCTGAACCTGCGGCCGCGCGGGCTGGAGATCGTGTCGTGCCCGTCGTGCGGCCGCGCGCAGGTCGACGTCTACAAATTGGCCAACGAGGTCACCGCCGGGCTGGACGGCCTCGACGTGCCGCTGCGGGTCGCCGTGATGGGCTGCGTCGTCAACGGCCCGGGCGAGGCGCGCGAGGCCGACCTGGGCGTCGCGTCCGGAAATGGCAAGGGGCAGATCTTCGTTCGCGGCGAAGTGATCAAGACCGTGCCGGAAGCCCAGATCGTCGAGACGCTGATCGAGGAAGCCATGCGGCTCGCCTCCGAGATGGGGACCGATCACGGTCCTGACACAACATCCAGCGGTTCGCCGATCGTGACCGTAAGCTGATGGGGGCCGGCTTCCCCGTGCCGGTCCTCTAGTTCGCTGCACAGAGAGTTCGCCAGATGTCGGCTCCGCCCTTGTTCCGCCTTGTCGGTGAGCGACGGGTGTCCGTGGTGCGCGACGCCGCCGC
This sequence comes from Mycobacterium europaeum, assembly GCF_034555895.2. Classification (NCBI taxonomy): domain Bacteria; kingdom Bacillati; phylum Actinomycetota; class Actinomycetes; order Mycobacteriales; family Mycobacteriaceae; genus Mycobacterium; species Mycobacterium europaeum. The sequence continues at coordinate 3,074,197 of NZ_CP157315.1, read as the reverse complement.
CGTCTGGCGAGTGTTCGACGAGGATCCGGTCGGCTCCTGCATGGTCGCGGCCCGGGTGGCAGACCACGGCATCGACCCGAACTCCATCGGCGGCGAACTGTGGACCCTGCGCGGCGCGGACGAGTCGCTGTGCTTCGCCGGCGCCAACCTGATCCCGCTGCGCGGCACACCGGCGGACATGGACGCCTTCGCCGACGAGGCGATGAGCGGGACTCGGCGCTGTTCGTCGTTGGTGGGCAGGGCGGACCTGGTGATGCGGATGTGGGAGCGGCTCGAGTCCGCGTGGGGCCCGGCCCGCGACGTGCGCGACAGCCAGCCGCTGCTGGCGCTGTCCAGACACCCCGACTGCGACATCGACCCCGGCGTGCGCCAGGTACGGCCGGACGAGCTGGACGCCTATCTGGTGGCCGCGGTGGACATGTTCATCGGCGAGGTGGGCGTCGACCCCCGCATCGGCGACGGCGGTCGCGGTTACCGGCGGCGGGTGGCGAGCTTGATCGCGGCCGGCCGCGCCTGGGCCCGCTTCGAGCATGGCCAGGTCGTCTTCAAGGCGGAGGTGGGTTCGCAGTCGCCGGGCGTCGGCCAGATACAGGGGGTGTGGGTGCACCCGGAGTGGCGGGGCCTGGGCCTGGGCACGGCCGGCACCGCGACCGTGGCCGCCGTGGTCGTCGGCAGCGGGCGCACCGCCAGCCTGTACGTCAACAGCTTCAACACGGTCGCGCGTGCGGCCTACGCCCGCGTCGGCTTCGCCGAGGTCGGCACCTTCGCGACGGTCCTGCTGGATTAAGGCGCCCCGCGCGTTCGCGCGCCTAACGGGGCGGCGATTTTCGGCGGTCTTCTTCGCCGTGGCGTTACGTGCGCATGCATAACGATCGCGTCTCGGTGTGTCGATGCCGGTGGGGCAGCCAGACTTCATAACATCTGTACCAATGGTCACAAAAACCCCACTGGTAATCGTGGCGGCCGGATCACTCGTTGCTGCCGTCGCGATGTCCGGGTGCACGCCGCGGCCCGACGGCCCCGGGCCGGCGGCCGAGAAGTTCTTCGGCGCCCTGGCCGTCGGCGACACCGCCACGGCCGCCGAGCTCAGCGACAACCCCAACGACGCCCGTGAGGCGCTCAACGCGGCGTGGGCGGGGCTGCAGGCCAGTCACCTCGACGCGCAGATCCTCAACGCCAAGTACGCCGAGGACACCGGCACGGTCGGCTACCGCTTCACCTGGCACCTGCCCAAAAACCGCCTCTGGACCTACGACGGCCAGCTGAAAATGGCGCGCGACGAGGGTCGCTGGGAGGTCCGCTGGACCACCACCGACCTGCACCCCAAACTGGGCGAGCATCAGACGTTCGCGCTGCGGGCCGATGCCCCGCGGCGCGCCTCGGTGAACGAGCTCGGCGGCAGCGATGTGCTGGTGCCCGGCTACCTGTACCACTACACGTTGGACGCCACCCAGGCCGGATCCGGAGCCGCCCTGTTCGGGACGGCACACGCGATCGTCGACGTCCTGCGCCCCTTCAACGGCGCGCTCAACGACCCGCAGTTGCTCGCCGAGCAGGCCAGCTCCGCGACACAGCAGGTGGACCTGGTGACGCTGCACCCCGACGACAACGACAAGGTCTTCCCGGCGATCGGCCGGCTGCCCGGCGTCGTGGTCACGCCGCAGCCCGAGATCCTGCCCACCGACCCGCATTTCGCGTCGGCCGTCATGTCAGAGGTGAAGAAGGCCGTCGTCGACCAACTCGACGGCGAGGCCGGCTGGCGGGTGGTCAGTGTCAACCAGAACGGCGTCGAAGTCGAAGTCCTGCACGAGGTGCCGGGGTCGCCGGCGCCGTCGATCTCGATCACGCTCGACCGGGTGGTGCAGAACGCCGCCCAGCGTGCGGTGGACACCCGTGGCGGCAAGGCCATGATGGTCGTGATCAAGCCGTCGACCGGGGAGATCCTGGCGATCGCCCAGAACGGGGGCGCCGACGCCGACGGCCTGCTGGCGACCACCGGCCTGTTCCCGCCGGGGTCGACGTTCAAGATGGTGACCGCGGGCGCGGCCGTCGACCGCGACATGGCCACCCCCAACACGATGCTGGGCTGCCCGGGCCATCTGGACATCGGGCACCGCACCATCCCCAACTACGGGGGCTTCGACCTCGGGGTGGTGCCGATGTCGCGGGCGTTCGCCAGTTCCTGCAACACCACCTTCGCCGAGCTGAGCAGCAAGATGCCGCCCCGGGGCCTGACGCAGGCCGCCAGCCGATACGGGATCGGGCTGGACTATCAGGTGGACGGCATCACCACGGTGACCGGGTCGGTGCCGCCGACGGTCGACCTCGCCGAGCGCACCGAGGACGGCTTCGGCCAGGGCAAGGTGCTGGCCAGCCCGTTCGGCATGGCCCTGGTGGCGGCGACCGTCGCCGCCGGTAAGACCCCGACGCCGCAGCTGATCGCGGGGCGGCCCACCGCGGTTCAGGGCGACACCACGCCGATCAGTCCCAAGATGGTCGACGCGCTGCGGCCCATGATGCGGCTGGTGGTGACCAACGGGACCGCCAAGGAGATCGCCGGCTGCGGCGCGGTCTACGGGAAGACGGGTGAGGCCGAGTTCCCGGGCGGTTCGCATTCCTGGTTCGCCGGATACCGCGGCGACCTGGCGTTCGCGTCGCTGATCGTCGGGGGTGGCAGCTCGGAATACGCGGTTCGGATGACCAAGGTGATGTTCGAGTCGCTGCCCCCGGACTTTCTGGCCTAGCTCCGTTCGCAAGCGCGGCGCCGGCGCCGCGCGCAGCGGGGCGGCGCCATCTGGCCTGAGCCGGTCCCCGATGCCGCTTCGGCGGTAAATTGCGAGCATGACGGATACCGGCGGCGACATGGTCGCGTTGCGGGTCTCGGACGCCGACCGCAACGGCACGATGCGGCGGTTGCACAACGCCGTCGCGCTGGGCCTGATCGACATCGACGAATTCGAGCAGCGCTCGTCGCAGGTGTCCTACGCGCGCACCCGGGGCGAGCTCGACGGGCTGGTCGGTGACCTGCCCGGTCCCGGCGCCATCGTCACCTCCGCGGCCGACCGGGTCGAGTTGCGTGGCTGGGCCGGCTCACTCAAACGGCATGGGGAGTGGATGGTGCCGACCCGCCTTGCGCTGGTCCGGCGGCTGGGCTCGATCGAACTCGACCTCACCAAGGCGCGGTTCGCGGGCCCGGTGGTGGTCATCGAACTCGACATGCGGTTCGGCTCGGTGGAGATCCGACTGCCCGACGGTGCCAGCGCGTCGATCGACGACGTGGAGGTCTATGTGGGCAGCGCCAGCGACCGCCGCAAAGACGCGCCGGGCGAAGGGCGGCCGCACGTCGTGCTGACGGGGCGGGTGGTGTGCGGTTCGGTGACCATCCGGGGGCAGCGGCGCGCGTTGCTGCGCGGCCGCTTCGGCTGAGCCGGCGTCGCGCGGCGTGATTAAGCTGGTCGGCATGCCCGCTCGCACCGCGCTTTCCCCCGGAGAGTTGTCCCCGACTCTGCCGGTGCCCAGCCGTATCGCCCGTCCGGAATACGCCTGGAAGTCCACCGTGCGCGAGGGCAGCGAGCCGTGGGTGCAGACCCCGGAGGTGATCGAGAAGATGCGGGTCGCCGGCCGGATCGCGGCCGGCGCGCTGGCCGAGGCGGGCAAAGCGGTGGCGCCCGGGGTGACGACCGACGAACTGGACCGGATCGCCCACGACTACATGATCGACCACGGCGCCTACCCGTCCACGCTGGGCTACAAGGGCTTCCCGAAGTCGTGCTGCACGTCGCTCAACGAGGTCATCTGCCACGGAATCCCCGACTCGACCGTGATCGAAGACGGCGACATCGTCAACATCGACGTGACCGCCTACATCGACGGGGTGCACGGCGACACCAACGCGACCTTCCTGGCCGGCGACGTCTCCGAGGAACACCGGCTGCTGGTCGAGCGGACCCGGGAGGCGACGATGCGTGCGATCAACGCCGTCAAGCCGGGCCGCGCCCTGTCGGTCGTCGGCCGCGTCATCGAGGCTTATGCGAATCGGTTCGGGTACAACGTGGTTCGTGACTTCACCGGACACGGCATCGGCACCACCTTCCACAACGGGCTGGTCGTGTTGCATTACGACCAGCCCTCGGTCACGACGGTCATGCAGCCGGGGATGACATTCACCATCGAACCGATGATCAACCTCGGCGGCCTGGACTACGAAATCTGGGACGACGGCTGGACGGTGGTCACCAAGGACCGCAAGTGGACCGCGCAGTTCGAGCACACGTTGCTGGTGACCGACACCGGCGTCGAGATCCTCACGGTTGCGTGACACGCCCACCGCGAGCAGACGCAAACTCGCATGCTTTCCGCCTGATTGATGCGAGTTTGTGTCTGGTGGCCGAAATAGGGTGAGCGGGGCGCTGCTGGTCGCCGGCACCAGCTCCGACGCCGGGAAATCGGTGGTGGTCGCGGGCCTATGCCGGCTGCTGGCGCGCCGCGGCGTTCGGGTGGCGCCGTTCAAAGCGCAGAACATGTCCAACAACTCGGTGGTCACCGTCGACGGCGGCGAGATCGGCCGGGCCCAGGCGCTGCAGGCGCGGGCGGCGGGGTTGGAGCCCAGCGTGCGGTTCAACCCGATCCTGCTCAAACCGGGCAGCGACCGGACGTCGCAGCTGGTGATCCGGGGCCAGGTCGCCGATTCGGTGACCGCGGCAAGCTATGTGCGGCATCGGGATCGCCTCGCGGGGATCGTTGCGGCCGAATTATCGTGCCTGCGTGAAGAATTCGACGCAGTCATCTGTGAGGGTGCCGGTTCGCCAGCCGAAATCAATCTGCGGGCAACCGATTTAGCCAACATGGGCCTGGCCAGGGCGGCGAACCTGCCGGTGATCCTGGTCGGCGACATCGACCGTGGCGGGCTGCTCGCGCACCTGTTCGGGACGGTCGCGGTGCTCGAGCCCGGCGACCAAGAGCTGATCGCGGGCTTCGTGGTCAACAAGTTCCGCGGGGATCCCGCGCTGCTGGAGCCCGGGCTGCGGCAGCTGCACGAGATGACCGGCCGCCCGACCTACGGGGTGCTGCCCTACGCCGACAAGCTGTGGCTGGACGCCGAGGACTCGCTGTCGGTGGTCGCGCACCGGGTCGTCGGCACCCCGGCGCCGCCGCGCGGGCGTGACTGGCTGCGGGTGGCCGCGATCCGGTTGCCGCGGATCTCCAACTCCACCGACGTCGAGGCGCTGGCCTGCGAACCCGGCGTCCTGGTGCGCTGGAGCACCGACCCGGCCGACCTGGCCGGGACCGACCTGATCGTGCTTCCCGGGAGCAAGTCGACCGTGGCCGATCTGGCCTGGTTGCGGGATCGCGGCCTGGCCGAGGCGATCACCGCGCACGCCGCGGCCGGCAAGCCGGTGCTGGGTATCTGCGGGGGTTTCCAGATGCTGTGCCGGCGCATCGACGACACCGTGGAATCGCGGGCCGGCGAGGTCGCCGGGCTGGGGCTGTTGGACGCCGACATCGCCTTCGGCGAGGCCAAGATTCTGCGCCGGTGGCCGCCGCCGCTCGCCGGATACGAAATCCACCATGGCCGGGTGACGCGGTGCGCCGAACAGACCTGGTTCGGCGTGGAGGGCGGCCGAGACTGTCAACCACACGGCGTTGCGCGCGGCGCGGTCTTCGGCACGCATTGGCACGGGCTGCTCGACAACGACGACTTCCGCCGGGCGTGGCTGACCCGGGTCGCCGCCGCGGCTGGCCGCGGCGGGTTCGTCGTGGCCGACACCGACGTGGCCGCGCGACGCGACGCCCAACTCGACCGCATCGCGGATCTGCTGGTTGCGCACCTCGACGTCGACGCGGTCCTCGGGCTGCTCGACGGTCCGCCGCCGCGTCGGCCGCACCTCGCAACTCGGTTGCGGCCCTGAGGTATTCGTCGTGTTGTCGCGTGGCGGAAGCGGAATTGACGGCGACGCAATCCCGTTGATCGCGCACGGATGTTGAAGAAATCGTCGCGCGCGCAGGCCGATCGGTTGTAGCGTGCGTAGGTGCCCTCCATGATGACCACGCTCGACGGGTTTCCCGTGCCGGTGTCCGTCGCCGGCCCCGAGCAGGGCGTCGTGGTCGTCATCCTGGGCGACGAGGAACGCGCCCCCGCCGCGTACGACGCGGTCTGCGAGCGTCTGCACACCGCGTCGCTTCGCACGGTCGTCATCGGTCTCGACCCGCGCCTGACCCCGAAGTCGGTGGTCGGCATCCTCGACGCGCTGGCCATCGGGTGGGCGGTGGTGGTGGGCGACCGCGCCGGCGGCGACCTGGCCTGGGAGCTGGCGGCGACGAAGCTGGGCCGCTTCGTCGGCCTGGTGGTGATCGACCGCGGGCATCCGCGGGTGGCCGGCCGCGAGGGCGTCGTTCGCGACGAGCATTGCCCGCCGGTGGAGATCGGCACCACGGTGCTGTTCAGCTCGCCGGCCGCGCGCGCGGTGGCGCGCGCCAGCCAGCAATACGTCTACGCCGAATACCGCGTGGTGCACCTGGGCAGGCGCACCGTGCAGGAGTCGACCGCACAGTTGGCCGCCGAGATCGTATTGCGCACCAGTACCTGGTAGGGCCCTGGTCGACTTGCGGTCATGGCCAGGAAGGAAGTCGCTGTGACCCAGGTTTCGCCTACGCTCTCGTTGGCCGCGCTTGAACAACTCGTCGGTGTCGGCGGGTTGGACACGGTCATCGTTGCGTTCGCCGACATGCAGGGCAGGCTCGTCGGTAAGCGCGTGGCCGCCCGGTTCTTCATCGAGGAAGTGGCCACACGGGGAATCGAGTGCTGCAACTATCTGCTCGCCGTCGACGTCGACATGAACACGGTGAGCGGCTACGCGATGTCGAGCTGGGACACCGGCTACGGCGACATGGTGATGACTCCGGACCTGTCCACGCTTCGCCTGGTTCCCTGGCTGCCCAACACGGGTCTCGTGATGGCCGACCTGAGTCGGGTTGACGGCGGCCCGATTACCGTGTCACCCCGCGCCATCCTGCGTCGCCAACTCGACCGACTGGGCGAGCACGGATTTCTCGCCAACGTCGCGACAGAGCTGGAATTCATCGTGTTCGACGAGCCGTATCGCCAGGCGTGGGCCTGCGGGTACCGCGGGCTCACCCCGGCCAGCGACTACAACGTCGACTATGCGATTTCGGCTTCGTCGCGCATGGAGCCGCTGCTGCGTGACATCCGGCAGGGCATGCAGGGCGCGGGCCTGCAATTCGAGGCCGTCAAAGGCGAATGCAACAAGGGACAGCAGGAGATCGGCTTTCGTTATGATGAAGCGCTGGTCACGTGCGACAACCACACCATCTACAAGAACGGCGCCAAAGAGATTGCCGGTCAGCACGGCAAGAGTCTGACCTTCATGGCGAAATACGATGAGCGGGAAGGCAACAGCTGCCACATCCACCTCTCCCTGCGCAACCACGACGGCTCGGCGGCGTTCCCCGACGCCGGCCGGCCGCATGGCATGTCCGCGACGTTCAGCAGTTTCGTCGCCGGTGTGCTGTCCACGCTGCGTGAGCTGACGCTGTTCTATGCGCCGAACATCAACTCCTACAAAAGATTTGCTGATGGCAGCTTTGCGCCGACGGTTGTGGCATGGGGGCTGGACAATCGCACCTGCGCCCTGCGCGTCGTCGGCCACGGGTGCGATACCCGGGTGGAGTGCCGGGTCCCCGGTGGCGACGTCAACCCGTACTTGGCGGTGGCGGCGCTGATCGCCGCAGGGTTGTACGGTATCGAGCGAGGCCTCGAGCCGCCCCCGCCTTGCGCGGGCAACGCGTACGAGGAGACCGGCGCTGAGCGGCTGCCCAGTACCCTTGCCGAGGCGGCCGCCTTATTCGGCGAATCGGCGCTTGCTCGCGAGGCCTTCGGCGACGACGTTGTCGCGCATTATCTGAACAACGCTCGCGTGGAGGTGGCGGCTTTCAACTCGGCGGTCACCGACTGGGAGAGGATGCGTGGTTTTGAACGCCTCTAGTCCGGGACCGATCGTGGGGCTGACGGCCTACCTGGATCGTGCGCAGATGGGTGTATGGGATATCTGCGCCGGTGTGTTGCCGGCCAACTATTTTCAAGGCGTCACGATGGCCGGCGGCATCGCGGTGCTGCTGCCCCCGCAGCCGGTCGACCCGGACATCGCCAACCGGGTGCTCGATCGCCTGGACGGTCTGGTGATCACCGGCGGCTACGACCTGGACCCCGCCGCGTATGGCCAGCAACCGCATCCGGCCACCGATGAGCCGCGCGCCGCCCGCGACGCCTGGGAACTCGCGCTGTTGCGCGGCGCGCTGGACCGGGGGCTGCCGGTGCTGGGCATCTGCCGCGGCGCGCAGGTGCTGAACGTGGCGCTCGGCGGAACCCTGCACCAGCACCTGCCCGACGTGCTCGGGCACGACGGGCATCGCGCGGGCGAAGGGGTGTTCACCAGGTTGCCGGTGCGCACGGTCGCGGGCACCCGGCTGGCGGCGTTGGTGGGGGAGTCCGCCGACGCGGCGTGCTACCACCACCAGGCGATCGACGAAGTCGGTGCGGGCCTGGTGGTCAGCGCCTGGGATCCCGACGGCGTGGTCGAGGCGCTGGAGCTGCCCGGGGACGCGTTTGTGCTTGCGGTGCAGTGGCATCCGGAACAGTCGTTGGACGACTTGCGCCTCTTTGCCGCCGTGGTGGGCGCCGCGCGGGCGTACGCGGGGCTGAGTCGGCGCTAGGCGACCGTTCCGTGGTAGACGGCCGCCGGTGCGGCGGCCGCCACCCAGGCCGGGGGCACCGACAGCGCCCCGACCGACGTCGCGCCGCCGGGCCGCGCGGTCGTTCCCGCCCGACCGCCGCCACGCCGGTCGGGCAGCAGGCACCGCACTGCCGCCGCCTTGTTGAGCGAATTCAGGTAGGCGATCGCCACACCCGAGGGCGCCGTCAGCGAGCTGAGCTTGGACAGGGGGCACGTCACCGACGCGAGCGAGACGTCGAACGTGGTCAGCGGCGACTCCGACAGCGCGCGCAGGGCGGTGGGAACGGCCGAGATCAGCTGCCGGCCGGCCGACACCACCTCCGGCGCGGACTTGAGCGCCCAGGTGCCTTCGGTCACGCGGCCGGGCGGCGTGGTGAACGGCGTGAGGACCGCGGCCTGCGCCGAGGCCCCGGCGTAGGCGTACATGGCCGCGGCGTCCTGGGCCCACATCCGGTCGTAGTCGGCCTCGGTGTCGGCGATCGCCGGGCCGGCCAGCCCCAGCGCATCCGCCGAAACCAGCGAGCCGCGCAGCGCTCGGTTGGCGCCGATCTCCGACGGCGGAACGGTCGCCGCCAGAGCCGTTTCGGCGGCCTCCGCCGCCGCGGCGGCCTGGGTGGCCGCTTGCGCGGCGCGTATCGCGGTGGTGTTGAGCCACTCGGTGTAGGGGATCGCGCCCGGCGGGCCCTCCCATCGGGCCAGCAGCTTCGAGGTGACCGCCCGGTAGTCCGCGACCGCGGCGTGCAGTCGGTTGGCCAGCAGGGCCCAGGCCGCCGCTGCTTCTTTCATCGGTTTCGGTCCAGGACCGGCATGCAATTGCCCGGAGATGATCTCCGGCGGGAGCGTCGTGAAATTCATTGATCTCTGCCTAACGACGGCGGTATCGGCGCCCAATGGGGCCGGTGCGAGCATGTGGACTCTTCTGTTGGGACGTAGGCCGAAGGGTTACGGGCCTCACTGCACGCGCGGCAGTGCAACGACGGCGGCAGCCGCCGGCGACGGATCCCTCAGCAGCGAGCGATGCAGAGCCGCGTCAGCAGGTCCCGGTCGGGCGGAACCGCCCCGGGATCGCGGGAGGGTGTGCCGGGCGCCCAAAATGCCGCGGCCGCAAACGAATCCGGCAACGGGGACCCGATTGATGGAGGTATCAAACGCGCCCACGTCGGCGGCCGGTCCCGCGTCATCCACGCGCGCTTGGTGAATTTGTTGTGATGTGTCGGAGCCGAGCCGGACGAAAAACGCGGTGCGACAGCGCTGGCGCCGTGCGCCTGCACCGGCGCCGCGTCTGCGCCGGCGTGGACGGTCTGAGTGGACAGCGCCGACGCCTGCGGCACTCCCACACCGGCCACCGCGGTCCCGCCCGACGACCAGCCCGCGGTGACCGCGCCGAACAGGCAGATCGCCGCAGTGATCGCGATGGCTGACGGCCATCGCGAAACCCGGCAGGCGCCTCCGACTGTCACAGTGGCCCGAACCTACAACGCGAAGCTTGGACCGCAAGTCCAAACGAGCTGTGAAAACGGTCAAAATCCGGCGTGCGTCAGCGGTGGCCCTGCCCATCGGCAGCGCTAAGCGGCGGCGGACCTGAAGCCGATGAGCGGGATGGCCATTTCGGCGGGTGTCGCCGCGCCGTGAAAGCCGACGAGGCGGGCCGTTTCCGGCGGTTCGTGCCCGGTGGCCAGGACGGCGGCATCGCCCGTGCAGACGGCGACGACGTCGCCGATTCGCGCCAGATGTGCCGGACTGACCGGCCCGAACATCCCGGTGGCCACGGCCTGCTCCCGGCTGTAGACATTCGCCCTGCCGTCGAGCACTTCGCTCCAGGTGGCCTGCACGTCAGCCGCGGCGCCCGGCTGGGTGTGCAGGTATCGCACCCGCGGCTCGCCCGCGACCACGCGGACTCCCGCGCCCAGCCGCGGGTCGGTGTCGAGGTCGACCCGTGCGTGCGGCGGCACGTTGAAACCGCCGTGATCTGCCGTCACCAGCAGCGCCGCACCCGGCGGCAGCGTCTCGACCAGCCGGGTCAGCAGCGCGTCGACTTGGGCCGCCGCCTGGTGCCACTGGGCGGATCCGACCCCGAAGGCGTGCGCCGCGGTGTCCAGGGCGGCGGTGTAGCCATAGACCAGGCCCGGCGCCGCGTGCACCTCGTCGGCCACCTTCTGCGCGTTGTCGTCCGCCGGCTGGATCGGGCGGAATTCGGCGCCGCGGTACGCCGCGTCGGTCAGCCCGCTGCCCATGAACGCGGCCGGCAACACGGCGCGCGCGCTCACACCGGCCTCGTTGAGCCGCCCGAACCAGGTCGGTAACGGCTGCCACTGGGCGTGCGGTGGGTCGTCGCGCCACAGGATGTGATTGAGCACCCGGTCGGTGCCGGGAACGTTGAGCGTGAAGCCCAGAATCCCGTGCTCGCCGGGCTGCGCACCGGTGCCCAGGGAAACCAGGCTCGTCGGGGTGGTCGACGGGAACGTGCAGTTCAGCTCCATGAGGCGCCCGGTTTGCCCGGCCAGCACCGCGGCCAGCAGCGGGGCGCTGCCGGCCAGCTCGTCGAGCAGGTGCCAGCCCAGTCCGTCCACCAGGACGACCGCGACACGATCGAGTTGATCGGTCCCGCCGAGCCAGTCGGCCAAACCCAGCCTGTCGGCGGCGCCCGGCGCGCCGAGCAGTGCAGCGACGGACGGCAGCACGTCGCAGAGGGAACCGGGCACCGGGCCAGTCTGGCATGAGCCGACCGCCAATGGCGGCGACCAGGGGGACGTCGCGCGGCTTCCGCTGGACTGTGGCGATCACCGCCAGGCGTGCGCCAGTCGGCGGCTCGTCAGCCGCAGCTGGCGCTCGGTCCCGTCGGCCAGCGCGCGAACCTGTCGCGGCGACAACCGGCCGCACAGCCGCCCCCAGTGCAGCGCGACCTCGTCGCCGGCGGCCACGTCGGGGACCGCGCTGTACCCGTCGGTCCAGACGTCGAACACGCCGGAGGATGGTTCGGACAGCGCCAGCGCCCCGCCGTCGAAGGCCAGCGGGCGGCGCAGCACCTCGATCCGGTCGTGGTCGCGCGACACCACGGTCCCCCAGGTGATGCGGCAGTTGTCCAGCACCGTCAGGGGATGTTCGTCCATGCCCCGGCCCAGGAACCGCGTCCACGGATACACGCCGAACACGTGGAAGCTGTGGTTGGCGGCGGCCTCGCGGGCCAACTCGGGCGTCAGGTGCGACCAGTAGCGGCCCGCCTGCGGGCCGATGATCTCCAACAACGCCTCGAAGAAGTCCCGCGGGTCCAGCCCGGCGCCGACGCCACCGCCCAGCCAGTACGACTCCACCAGTCGGTAATCCAGCGGGTCCGCGATCCCGGTCAGCGCCGACAACACCCGCAGGTACGGCCACGCCCCGGAGAACCGCGTCACGGCCGTGCGCACCTCGTCGGCCGAACCGTCGCGCAGGGTGGCGCCCAGCGGGGGACCGCAGTAGCCCAGCGCGTTGGGCGCGTACGCGTAGCGCGCGAACATCTCCACGCCGCTGACCGGGCCGCCGGTGTGGGTCAAGGGCGCCCCACCAGCTTGACCGCATCCCGGTGCAGCCGGCCGAAGTTGTAGTAGGCCGCGCACGCCCCCTCGGGAGACACCATGCAGGTGCCGATCGGGGTCTCCGGGGTGCACGCGGTGCCGAAAACCTTGCACTCCCAAGGCTTGAGCACACCCTTGAGCACCTCGCCGCACTGGCACGCCTTGGGGTCGGCGACGCGCACCCCCGGCATCGAGAACCGCAGCTCGGCGTCGAACTCCGCGAAGTCGTCGTGCAGCCGCAACGCGCTCTGGGAGATGAAGCCCAGGCCGCGCCACTCGAAGTGGGGACGCAGCGCAAACACCTTGCCCATCAGCGCCAGGGCGGCCGGATTGCCGCCCTCGGGCACCACCCGCTTGTACTGGTTCTCCACCTCGCAGCGGCCCTCGCGGATCTGGGTGAGCAGCATCGCGACCGCCGACAGAATGTCCAGCGGCTCGAAACCGGCCACCACCAACGGCTTTCGGTACACCTCCGGCACGAACCGATAGGGCCGGTTGCCCACCACCGTCGAGACGTGCCCGGGCCCGATGAACCCCGACAGCCGCAGGTCCGGCGACTCCAGGATGGCCTTGATCGGCGGCACGATCATCACGTGGTTGCAGAACACGCTGAAGTTGGTCAGCCGCTGCTCGCGCGCCCGGACCAGCGTCACGGCCGTCGACGGCGCGGTGGTCTCGAAACCGATGGCGAAGAACACCACGTGCTTGTCGGGGTTGTCGAGCGCGATCTTCAGCGCGTCCAGCGGCGAGTAGACGAACCGGACGTCGGCGCCGCGTGCCTTGGCGTCCAGCAGGCTGCCGTTGGACCCGGGCACCCGCATCATGTCGCCGAAGCAGGTGAAGATCACGTCGGGCTGGCCGGCCAGCCACATCGCGTCGTCGATGCGGCCCATCGGGATCACGCAGACCGGGCACCCGGGGCCGTGCACCAGTTCGACATTGTCGGGCAGCAGGTGTTCGATGCCGTGCCGGTAGATGGTGTGCGTGTGGCCGCCGCAGACCTCCATGAACTTGAACTGCTCACCGCCGGGGGAGTCGCTGCCGGCCAGCCGCCCGATGGCGCCCAGCAGCTTGCGGGCGGCGGCGGGGTCACGGAACTCGTCAACGAATTTCATTGTGCGCCTTCCTAGATGATGGCCGACGAGTCGAAGGCTTGGATCTCGGTGTCGTAGGCGTCGCCGAGTTTCTTGACGGCGGCCAGGGTGAGCAGCGCTTCGGTCTCGTCGATCTTGGCCATCGCGAACCCGACGTGCACCAGGACCCAGTCGTCGGGCTCGGGCATGTCGTCCTCGAGCAGCCGGACGCTGATGGTGCGCTGCACGCCGCTGACATCGACCTTCGCCAAATAGTTGGCGGGATCGGTGATCTCAACGATCCGGCCTGGAATCCCCAGACACATGTGCGGCCTCCCTTCCTTTCTGGTGGCGACCCCGCTACGCCCTAGCAGATCCGCGGCAGCGGGTCACCGACCAGCATGTCGACGATCCGCGTTCCACCGAATCCTGTTCGCAGCACCACGCTTTCGGCGGGTTCGGCGACGATTTCCCCAACCTCGGCCGCGTCGGCACCCAACGGATGCGAGCGCAGTGCCTCGAGCCCGGCCGCCGCCTCCTCCGGCGCGACGACGGCGACGAACTTGCCCTCGTTGGCGACGTAGAGCGGGTCGATGCCGAGCAGCTCGCAGGCGCCGTTGACCGTGGGCGCCACCGGCAGTCGCTCCTCGTCGAGGAGCACCCCCAGGCCGCAGGCCTGCGCCAGCTCGTTGCAGACGGTGCCCACCCCGCCCCGCGTCGCGTCCCGCATCCAGCGGGTGGACGGCGCCGCGGCCATCAACAGCTCCACCAGCGGGCTGAGGCACGCGGTGTCGGAGGCGATGTCGGCCTCGATGGCCAGGTCGCCCCGCGCCAGCATGACCGCCATGCCGTGATCGCCCATCGAACCCGACAACAGCAGCTTGTCGCCCGGCCGCACCGACGCCGCGGACAGCGCGCGTCCGGCGGGGATGACGCCCGCCCCTGCGGTGGTGACGAACACGCCGTCGGCGGCGCCCCGGGGCACCACCTTGGTGTCACCGGTCACGATCCGCACGCCCGCGTCGGCGGCGGCGGCCGCCATGTCCGCGACGATCTCCTTCAATTCGGTGATGGGGAAGCCCTCTTCGAGCACGAACGCCGCCGAGATCCACGACGGCACGGCGCCGGCCATCGCGAGGTCGTTGCAGGTGCCGTGCACGGCGAGTGCGCCGAGCGAGCCGCCGGGGAACCGCCTGGGCTGCACCACGAACGAATCCGTGGACATCGCCAGGCGTTGGCCGCCGGGCAGCGGCAGGACCGCGCTGTCACCGAGCGATTCCAGCAGCGGGTTGCGAAACGCCTCCACGAACACCGCGTCCACCAGCGCCGCCGAGGCCTTGCCGCCGGCGCCGTGCGCCAGCGTCACGTGATTGTCGAGCAGGCGTGGGCGGCGCCTGCGGAACGACTCGATGCGCTCGATCACCTCGCCCTCGGCGAACCGCGGCCCCGACGACAGGTACTCACCCGCAGGCTTGTTCATGCCGCCCCCAGGCCCTGCTCGCCGCCGAGGTGTTGATGCACGCTCAGCCACAGCTGATAGCCGAGCAGCGCCTGCGATTCCTGGATGCGGTGCACGCTTTGCGAGCGAACGACGAAGCAGGCGTCCACATTCGGGTTGTTCGCGAACGCGCCACCGTCATAGCCGGCGAACCCGATGGTGTACAGGCCGCGTTGCCGCGCCTCGGCCAGCGCGGCGAGCAGGTTGGGTGAGCCGCCGCTGGTGGACATGGCGATCGCGATGTCACCGGCCCCGGCGCGGGCGATCAGCTGCCGGGCGAACACCAACTCGAACCCGACATCGTTGCCCAGGGCGGTCAGGATGGCCTGGTCGGTGGTCAACGGCCACGCGGGCAACGGCTTGCCGACCGGCGGCCGGGCGAACAGCCTGGCCAGGGTGGTCGAATCGGTGCAGCTGCCGCCGTTTCCGAAGGTGAACATGCGTCCGCCCGCCGCGAAGCGCCGCGCCACCTCGGCGGCGGCCTGCCCCAGCACCGCGGCATTGGCCTCCAGCGTCGAGCGCCGCAATGCCAGGCTCTCGGCCGCTTTCGCCTGAGCCGACGCGGCCAGGTCGGCCAGCAGCGACCCGGGATCGTCCTCCTGCGCGTCGATGAACGGGTACAGGAAGTTGGTGGGTTCGTCGCGGTCTTCGGGGCTCATTGTTCGCCCTCCTCGTCTTCCAGTCTGCCGATCGCCATGCCCGCGTGCACCAGAATCAGGTCCCCGGCATCCACCGGGTCGAGCAGCGTGGTCACCACGTTCTCGATGCCGCGCGCGGTGCGGACCGTGGCGTGCCCGTCGGCCGACGCCGTCACCGCCTCGGCCGGGCGCCCCTCGTCGCTGCAGGTGACGCAAACCGATTCGGCGCATTCGGGTTTGAGCAGGCCGGGGTGCTCGAAACACACGTGGGTCAGTTCCCACAGCAGGTGATAGAACAGCACGAAGCCGCCCGTCGCGGGGACCCGCGGGTCGGGATCGTCGAGCCACAACACGTGATCGGCCATGCCCGGCGCGGGGTGTTCGCCGCTGCCGATCCAGATGGTGGTGGCGCCCCATGCGGGGGCGCGCCGCATCACCGAGCGGACCTGCGCCTCGTCCGCACCCGACACCGCGACCACGATGTCACCCGGCCGCACGGACACCCGGACCAGGTCCACCAGGTCCGGTCCGGTCAGCGCCACCGCGGGCAGGGCCCGTTTGCCCATGATCACCGGGTGGACGAACTCGACCGCGATGTGCAGTGCATGCGGTTCCCACGACGGCGCGATCGACCACATGGTGGCGCCGGCGGCGAACCGCTTGGCGAGCGTGAACGCGGTGGCGGCGAGGTCGTCGGCCAATTCGGCGCCCAGGCCCCGATCGATGGCTGTGGTGGTCATGACTCGGTCCCCCTCGACGCGCTCAGCACGGAGATCGCGGCCTGCCCCAGCGCCAGCCCGCCGTCGTTGGGCGGCACGGTCCGGTGGGTCAGCACCTCGAATCCTGCCAGCTGCAACCGCTGACGACACGCGTTCAGCAACAACACGTTCTGGAATACCCCGCCGGTGAGGCCCACCAGCCGGGTCGCGCCGGCCACCTGAGCGACCACCTTGGCGACGGCGTCCGCGACGGCCTCGTGGAACGCCGCCGCCAGCAGCGCGGGCCGCGTGCCGGCGTAGAGCGCCGACACCAGGGCCTGCACCATGGGGGCCGGGTCGATCACCCCGTCGCCGCGCACCGTGAGCGGCAGCGACGGCCCGGCCTTGGTCGCGGCCGACTCCGCCAGCGTCTCCAGCTCGATGGCGGCCTGACCCTCGTAGTCGATGCGGTGGCGGACGCCGAGCAGCGAGGCGACCGCGTCGAACAGGCGGCCCATGCTCGAACACGGCACGCAGCCGGTTCCCGTCTCCAATTGGGCACGGGTGAACCGTAATTCGTCGCGGGTGGCCGCCGCGACGGGGGCCAGGTCGGCGGTCCAGTCGATGCCGGCGGACCACAGCTGCGACAACGCCATCCGCCATGGGTTGCGGACCGCCGCGTCGCCGCCGGGCAGTGGCACTGCCAACAGGTGGCCGGCCCGGACGAATCGGTGACTGTCGTCGCCGAGCCGGAGGATCTCACCGCCCCAGACGCTCTGGTCGCATCCGTAACCCGTGCCGTCGAAGGAGACCCCGATGACCGGTTCGCCGATACGCCCGTGCTCGGCCAGCAGCGACACCACGTGCGCGTGATGGTGCTGAACCAGATCCAGCGGCCGGCCGTCCGCGTGGCGCTCCGCCCAGCTTCGGGTGTGATACCCCGGATGCAGGTCGGCGGCCAACCGCGCCGGCTCACCGCGAATTTCGCTGAGCTGGCGCACCGCCCGTTCGAACGCGCGCAGCGTCTCCCAGCTGGACATGTCACCGATGTGCCCGGACAGGTAGGCGCGCGAGCCGTCGGTCAGGCAGAACGTGTTCTTCAACTCCCCGCCGACGGCCAGCACCGGCGGGCCCGCGACGTTCAGGTCGACCGGCAGCGGCGCATAGCCGCGGGACCGACGGATCGGCAGTTCGGCGTCACCGACGATGCGCACCACCGAATCGTCGCACGGGACATGGATCGGGCGGTCGTGGTCGAGGACCGCATCGCACAGCGCCGGAAGGCGTTGTGCGGCATCGTCATCGGTGAAGCAGATGGGCTCGTCGGATCGGTTGGCGCTGGTGAGCACCAGCGCGTCGGGGGGCCGGCCGGCCGCGCCGGGGACGGGCGCCAGCAGCAGGTGATGGAGGGGGGAGTACGGCAGCATCAGGCCGAGCAGCGGGCTGCCGGGCGCGACGGCGTGGGCCACCGGCGCGGAGTCGTCACCGGTCCGCCGCCGCAGCAGCACGATCGGGCGGGCGGGACCCAGCAGCGCCGCGGCCTCGGCGTCGCCGATGTAGGCGTAGCGGCGCGCCACCTCGAGATCGCGGACCAGCACGGCGAATGGCTTGGCGCCGCGGGCCTTTCGGGTGCGCAGCGCGCCGACCGCGGCGCCGTCGCTGACCGTGCAGGCCAGGTGGTAGCCGCCGACGCCCTTGATGGCGACCACCGCGCCCGCGGCCAGCGCGCGCTGGGCGGCCGCCAGCGCGGCGTCCGCCCCGTCGATGCGCTCGGCCGCCGACCGGAACCACAGGGACGGGCCGCAGTCGGGGCAGGCGATCGGCTGCGCGTGGAACCGGCGATCCGCCGGGTCGTGGTATTCGGCGGCGCAGCGCTCGCACATGGCGAACCCCGCCATGGTGGTGGCCGGGCGGTCGTAGGGCAGCTCGCGGATGATGGTGAATCGCGGTCCGCAGTTGGTGCAGGTGATGAAGGGGTGGCGGTAGCGCCGGTTGCGCGGGTCGAAGAGTTCGGCGACGCAGTCGTCGCACACCGCGATGTCGGGCGGGATCGGTGTCGTGGCGCCGGCGACGGACCGGCTGTCCACGATCGAGAACCCGCCCTGGCAGCCGGCGTCGGCGGCGAGTTCGTGGACGCTGACGTTGCTGATCCGGGCCAGGGGCGGCGCGTCGGCGCGCAGGCGCCGGCCGAATTCGGCCACGCGCGCGGGTTCGCCCTGCACCTCGAGGAAGACGGCGCCGGAGTCGTTGCCGACGAAGCCGGACAGGCCGAGCTCGGTCGCGATGCGGTGGACGAAGGGCCGGAAGCCCACCCCCTGGACAACACCGGTCACGGTGAAGCGCTGCCGAACCCGGGAAGAGGGGTCATGCCGCAGCAGCAGGGGGGACGGGGTCATTTCAGCCGCCCTCCGGGAAGTCAGTCGTGTCCGTGCGGCCGCGTCCCATCAGCTCGAGGCCGGCCATCGCCTCCTCGGCGCCCGCGCGGTCGGTCTTTTCGACGGCGAAGCCCATGTGGATGATGATCCAGTCGCCGGGATTGAAGGTCTCTTCCGGCAGCATGCCGACGTTGACCCGGCGCTGTTCGCCGGTGACGTCCACCAGCGCGAGCTGCCCTTCGAAGCCGTCCAGCATCCGGATCACCTGACCGGGAATTCCTAGACACATGGCTCAGCGGTCCCCTCCGTGCTGGCGCCCGGGTGGGCGTGCAACGCCGCGACGATCTCCTCGACGGCGCGCGCGGCGCGGGGAACCGCCTCGGCCACGGGCTCGGTGAGGCCGATGCCCTCCTCGACGCTGCCCGCCTCGCATCCGACGACGACGGTGTAGGGCGGAGTGCCGCCCAGCGCCCGCAGGCTGGCGAACACCGCGGCCGGATCCATGCTGTGGGCGTCGAAACCTGTTGCGGCCGAATCCGGTTCATGGTCGGCCTGGAACACGTGCAACGTGCCGGGGCTGCCGCGGTTGGGCACCGCGTCGACGAGCACCAGCGTGTCCCATCCCTCGAGCAGGTCGTAGGCCAGGTGCATGCCGCTGATGCCGTAGTCGGTGACGCGTACCCTCGGGTCGTCCCGCGGGATCTCGGCGTTGCGGATCACCTCCGATCCGAACCCGTCGTCGCCCAGGAAGATGTTGCCGATGCCCGCTACCAGGATGCGCGCTGTCATCTTCGTCGCCCGAGCAAGTTACATCCGCCTCAGCTTGAGGTAGCGGCGGGCATCGGGGATGGAGACCACCCCCAGCGCCAATCCGATCACCAGCACCAGCGCGATGATAGCGAGGAATATCCAGCCGAGGATTTCCATCTGAAAACTCCTTTCACGAGTTTGCGGGGCTGCGTTGAGCTTCCAGGGGCTCGATCTCGTCGGGGGAGAAGTACAGGTAACGCCCGTACCAGTCGTGCAGGTCGGCGGCGGGATCGTCGTCGACGACGACCGCGACGTGCGTGTTGCCCTCGACGTCGGAGTGCACGGAGGTGACGCGGGCGGTCTTGCCGGCCACGAAGATGTCCTGCGCGTCGGCGTTGCGCCGCGGCCGCAACCGGACCCTGCTGCCGCGCGCCACCCGGATCCCGTTCACCAGCACCGCGTCGACTTCCGGCCGGACGGCGTTGTCGGCCAGCGGATCCCACCAGTCGACCCCCTCGGGGATCTGCGGGACCAGACCCGAGATCGCGTGGGGATCGCGCAGCACGCCGTGCAGGCGCGCCATCGCCTCGGGCGACATGGCGTCGCACTCGTCGATGATCCGCGCCGCTCGCGGATCCGTGGCCCGGGCCTGCGCCTTCTCCTCGTCCGTCATGGTCATCACCCGCAGGGTGAGGATCTCGTCGATCTCCGTGCAGTCGTACAGCGCGGTGTCGCTTTGTTCGGCGACCTCTGGGTGGTCGTAGAGGATGATCGGCGAGATCAGCAGCAGGTCCCGGGCGCCGGGTGGGCCGGCGAGCACCGGGAAGCAGCGATGCTGGCCGCACCGGGTCACGGCGTCGGCCGCCGCCGGGGGCGGCTCGAGCAGCGAGACGAACTGCCCCTCCTGGAGTTCGGCGATCAGGTGTGTTCCGATCATGGACCGCGCGATCGCGTCGTTCTTGTCCGCCGCGCGGTCGCCGACGTTGCTCAGCCGCACCGACACCCGGCACAGGTCACCGTCCGCCTCACCGGCGACCGTCAGCACTCCGCGTACCTCCCGCCGTTGGCGTACCAGGCGACCGTCCTCGAGGAATTCGATGTCGGTACCCGGGTCCGCCGTCACCGACAGTGTCCACGGCCGGCCGTCCAGTGCGACAGGGCCGAAGGACCTTTCGCATTCGACCGCCTCGTCCCAGGTGAGCCACGACCCGCCCGGGGTGCTCAGCTGGTCGACGGGCCGGTATTCGCCCGGGGCGATCTCTTGCTCGGCCCCGCGGTGCTGCAACTGCAGGAACCGCACCACCAGGTGCAGTTCCCGGGCGCCGTCGACGAGGAACTGCGCCGCCAGGGTGGCGTCCTCGCCCAGGCCCGCGTCCGCGGCCCCGGGCGGTCCCAGAACGCCGAACTGCCAGCGCGATTGGTTCTTGCTCGACGTTCCGCGGTACGGGTAGAGCAGGTAGCCCTCGTAGAGCACCGCGTCGGCGACGGCGCGGGCCCGGTCCCGATGCGCGGTCACCGCGCCGTCTCCCGGTCCGCGTCCAACAGCGCGGTGATCGCGTGGTCGAGGTCGAGCAGCCCGTGCGCCGACTTGTAGGCGGCCAGCGCGGCGATCGTCTCGTGACTGAGCCGCAGCCACCCGGCGTTCGGGTAGTGCTGGGCGATCAGCTGCCGCCAGGCCGCGACCGGCATGTCGTAGCGGTCTTCGCAGTCCCACGGGATCTGCTGGACGGAAAACCCGCGCTCGGATCGGACGAAAAGCGTTCCGCTGAACAGGAATTGAAGGGGCAGGGCGCCGTCACGCAGCGCGTGCAGATATTTGGCGGCGGCGACCTCGAAGTCGTAGGTGCACTCCAGCGGCAGCGCGACGGTCGTGTTTCCGGTGAAGCCCTGCACCATCGCGGTGCAGTGCTGCCACAGGAAGGTGCGCTGGGTGCTCGCCCAGCGTTCGCGCGGCCCGAACAGGTCCGTCAAGCCGGCCGCTTCGTCGTCGGAGTAGGGCCGCCGCAGCGGCTCGATGCGGACCTGGCAGCGCAGGGCGATCGCGTGCACCGGGTCCCCGCCGTCAGCGCCGCCGGTGGCCACGGCGACGCGTGCGGCGAGCACCGGGCTCACGGTGTACGGCTCGGGCGCCACGTCGAGGACGGAGAACTCGATGTCCATCATGGCGGTCTCTTGACCGCGCGGGCGTCGAGGTGGGCGAAGAAGCCGTCGATGAACTCGCGGGCCTGCTGCCCGCCGTCGAACCCGCGCCAGAGCAGGCGCAGCCGCCCGACGAACTCGTAGCAGGCGTCGATGGGAACGAGATAGCTCTGCGGCGGACCGGATTCGGGGACCCGGACCAGGAGCGCCTCCACGTCGTCCGCGAGCAGGCCCACCCGCGCGTCGGCGCCGCTGAGCGCGTCCCACACGTCGAGGGCGAGCTCGGA
This sequence comes from Mycobacterium europaeum, assembly GCF_034555895.2. NCBI lineage: Bacteria > Bacillati > Actinomycetota > Actinomycetes > Mycobacteriales > Mycobacteriaceae > Mycobacterium > Mycobacterium europaeum. Next base: position 3,052,435 of record NZ_CP157315.1, on the reverse strand, counting down.
TTCGCAGGCCCCGGCCGGCCCGGGATAGAAGGCGACGGTGCGCCCCAGGGCGGAGTTGGTGAAGAAGAATGCGACGCCGACCGGGATCTGCAGTGCCTCCCAGGCGCGCCGGTCCAGCGCGAAGCCGGGGAAGGACAGATACCGGTCGGGCACCGCGCGGTAGCGCAGTTCGGCCCGGGAGTCGGTGAACAGCAGGTAGCAGGCGCGACATACGCACATCAGCTGCCGGTCGGCCACATCGACCACGTGCTGGTGTTCGTCGGCGACCGGTTCCGCGCACATCTCGCAGCGCTCACCGGCCGGTTCGGGGGCCGGCCGGTTGCTGCGGATCCGGGTCAGGACCTCGTACGGGGTCGTCATGCCGGGGCGCCCATCGTCTGTGCCGGCTCCCGGGCCGGTATCGCCACCGACTGCACGCCGTCGCGGGCCAACAGCGGCAGCGGATCGAGGTGCGTGCCGTTCACGGCCGCCCCCGCGTGGACGACGTCGAAGTCCGTCTGGCAGCGGGGGCAACGCAGTTGCGCCCCATGCAGTTCCGCACCGGCCAGGGTGGCGTCGCACACCGGGCAGTGGTCGCGGTATGCGAACGCCTGGTCGCCCACCCGGCACGCCAGGACGGTGGTTGCGTCGACCCGATAGCCCGCGACGTCGCCGGGGGCCAGCTCGGCCAGCTCGGGGACCGGGTGCCAGCCCCTCGGCCCGTTGGAATGCACACGCGCCAGCAGGGATTCGGCCGGGATGACGCCGGTGGCGCCGGGTTCGGCCGCTACCACCTCGATCGACGTGACCTCGGGTGCCGCGGCGAGCACCGCGTCCTGCACCGCCAACTCCAGCGTCACCGCCGATGACGGACAGCTCTTGCAACTGCCGGTGAAGGCAAGCCGCACCACCCCGTCGTCACTGACGCCGAGCAGGTCGACGTCCCCGCCGTGCGAGCCCAGGTAGGGCCGCACCCGGTCGAGCGCGTCGGACACCCGGCGGCCCACGCCGTGCGGGTGCAGCCCGTGAATCAGGAGCAGGCTGGCCACCAGGTCGTCGGTGGCCAGCCGCTCGGCCAGGCCCGGGCCTGGACCGTCCTGAGCCAACAGCATGATCCGTTCCAGCCCGGCCCCGTAGAGCCCGACCACCTCGCGGACCAGCTCGCTCGCGCGTTCATACGCGGCCGCTCCGCTTGCCGCGCAGGAATCCAGCAGGGTCTGGATCCGATCGCCCGCCATGCGCCACTGCGCGTCGTTGTCTGAGGTCATCGGGGTGCCTCCGGGCGATCCGCCATGCGTCACGTACCGACGGGCGACTGCGTCGGCGTGTGCAGTCTGTCCAGGGTCTTGCCCTTACCCAGGTACATGTGCACGCCGCAGGGCAGGCACGGGTCGAAGCTGCGCACCGTGCGCATGACGTCGATGCCCTTGAAGTTCTCCCGGCTGTTCTCCTCGAAGATCGGCTGGCCCTGCACCGCGTCCTCGTAGGGTCCCGGCGTGCCGTAGCTGTCGCGCGGGTTGGCGTTCCACGGGGTGGGCGGGTAGGGGTGGTAGTTGGCGATCTTGCCGTCGCGGATCACCAGGTGGTGGCTGAGCACGCCACGCACCGCCTCGGTGAAGCCGCACCCGATGGCCTCGTCGGGCACCTCGAACTTTTCCCACGTCTTGGTGCGGCCGGCCCGGATCTCTTCCAGCGCCTTCTCGGCGAAGTGCAGCGCGCACGCCGCCGCGTAGGCCTGGAAGTAGGTGCGCGCACGGTCCCGTTCGATCGTGTTGCTGCCGTACTTGGGGACCTTCCATTCGAACTCGACCGGGCCCTTGAGCGCGGTCTTGGGCAGGTTGATCTTGACGCTGTTGCCGGTGGCCTTGACGTAACCGATGTCGACCAGGCCGGCCAGCGCGGTCGCCCACAGCCGGGCCAGCGGGCCGCCGCCGGTGTCCAGCGCGAGGTGGTCGGTGCCGTCGAACCAGCGCGGCGACATCACCCAGCTGTACTTGCCGCCGTCCATGTCGCGCTTCTGCGGGTGCGGGTTGGTGTGCTGGTTCCACGGGTGCCGCCGGTCCACCGCGTTGCCCAGCGGATCGGTCTTGACGAACATCTCCTGGTCGGTCCAGTCGTCGTAATACGAACTGCCTAGCAGGATCCGGATGCCGAGGTTGATGTCCACCAGCGAGTGGGTGACGAGTTTGCCGTCGACCACCACGCCCGGGGTCACGAACATGGCGTTGCCCCAGCGCTCCATGTCCTGGTAGGCAAAGTTGCACACCTCGGGATCCTGGAAGGAGCCCCAGCAGCCGAGCAGGGTGCGCCGCAGCCCGACCTTCTCGTACCCGGGCAGTGCGGTGTAGAAGAAGTCGAACAGGTCGTCGTGCATCGGCACGACCTTCTTCATGAACTCCACATAGCGCATCAGCCGGGTCATGTAGTCGGTCATCAGCTGGATGGTCGCCACGGTGCCGACCCCGCCGGGGTACAGCGTGGACGGGTGCACGTGGCGACCTTCCATGAGGCAGAACATCTCTCGCGTCCAGCGGCTGACCGCCAGCGCCTCGCGGTAGAACTCCCCGCTGAACGGGTTCAGCGAGCGCATGATGTCGGCGATGGTCCGGTACCCGTGCGCGCCGGCCTGCGGCGCGGGAGTCTTCTCCGCCAGCGACAGCACGCTCGGGTTGGTCTCGGAGACCATCTTCTCGCAGAAGTCCACACCCACCAGGTTCTCCTGGAAGATGTTGTGGTCGAACATGTATTCCGCGGCCTCACCCAGGTTGACGATCCACTCGCCCAGATGCGGCGGCTTGACACCGTAGGCCATGTTCTGCGCGTAGCACGAGCAGGTGGCGTGGTTGTCGCCGCAGATGCCGCAGATGCGGCTGGTGATGAAGTGGGCGTCGCGGGGATCCTTGCCCTTCATGAAGATCGAGTAGCCGCGGAAGATCGACGAGGTGCTGTGGCACTCGACGACTTCGCGGTTCTCGAAGTCGATCTTGGTGTAGATGCCCAGGCTGCCCACGATCCTGGTGATCGGGTCCCAGGCCATGTCGACCAGTTGGCCGGGTTCCCGGTTGGCGTGGGTGGGCTCCGGAATGATGGTTGTCATCGCGCTACTTCTTCCCGCTGTGGGCTCTTCGGCCTGACGGCTCAGGTGGTGAGGACGAAGCGCGCCGACCTGGTAGGTGACCTACCAGGTGCGGCGCGCTCCGGTAGTGAGTTGGTTACCGTTGTGGCGCCACCGCGGTTCTTTGTCGACGGTGCGCGCCGTGATACCCCGCAAACTGCGAATCACGGTGCCGTACAGGCCCGATGCGGTGGTGGAAACCTTGCCGCCGGGCGGTTCGTCCATGAACGGCATGAACTTGTCGGGGAAGCCCGGCATCGTGCACCCGATGCAGATCCCACCGACGTTGGGGCAGCCGCCCACGCCGTTGATCCAGCCGCGCTTGGGCACGTTGCACTTGACGACTGGGCCCCAACAGCCAAGCTTGACAATGCATTTCGGTGATCCGTATTCGGTGGCGAAGTCGCCCTGCTCGTAGTAGCCGGCCCGGTCACAGCCTTCGTGGACGGTGGCGCCGAACAACCACTTGGGCCGCAGCGCGTCGTCCAGCGGAATCATCGGCGCCTGACCGGTCGCCATGTAGAGCAGATACGTCAGCGTCTCCGACAGGTTGTCGGGCTGGATCGGGCAACCGGGCACACACACGATCGGAATGCCGGCCTTGCTCTTCCATTCCCAGCCCAGGTAGTCGGGCACCCCCATCGCCCCCGTCGGGTTGCCGGCCATGGCGTGGATGCCGCCGTAGGTTGCACAGGTTCCTACCGCGACGACCGCGGTGGCCTTGGGCGCCAGCCGGTCGAGCCACTCGCTGGTGGTCATCGGCTGGCCGGTCGCCGGGTCGTTGCCGAACCCGCACCAGTACCCCTCGTCCTTGATCTTCTCGTTGGGAATCGAACCCTCCACGACGAGCACGAAGGGCTCCAGCTCGCCGCGGTCGGCTTTGAAGAACCACGAGAGGAAGTCGTCGGCCCCCCCGGTGGGTCCGCACTCGAAATCGATGAGCGGCCAGTGCACGGCGACCTTCGGCAGCCCGGGCAGAGCGCCCAGGGCGATCTCCTCGACTGTGGGTTGGGTGGCGGCAGTCAACGCCACCGAATCGCCGTCACAACTGAGCCCCGCATTGATCCATAGAACGTGAATCAACGTCTCTTCTGCTTTGACTGCTGCTTCTGTTGACATGCTGCAGCTTTCCGGGGCCGGGCTGAGACCCCTGCGCCGCCGGAGTCGACCGTCGGCCCACTTGCGCAGCGCTAATTTCCGGGTCTACTCCTCACCGCCGGGCGTGTCAACGGTTCCGCGGAACCAAGTACTTAGACAAGCGTTGCATCGTGTTTCGTGCCGCCGGGCCGGCGATCGGTGGCCCGGGAGCCCCGGGGTCATGCAAAAGCGTTCCAAGACGGATCGTTAGGCCGACGGCTCCCCGGCAAAGCGCCGTAGCCAGCCGAACCACGCGGCCATCCCCGCGCCGGTGCGCGCGCTGAGCGGCAGGATGGTTGCCGCCGCATTGACCTTGCGCACGTGCTCGATGTAGGTGTCGACGTCGGCATCGAGGTAGGGGACCAGGTCAATCTTGTTGAGCAGCACCACATCCACCGACCGGAACATGACCGGGTACTTGAGCGGCTTGTCCTCGCCCTCGGTCACGGAGTACACCATGGCCTTGGCGTGTTCGCCGACGTCGAACTCCGCCGGGCAGACCAAGTTGCCGACGTTCTCGATGATCACCAGGTCCAGCGCGGGAAGGTCGAGCCCCGGCAGGGCGCGGTTGACCATCGGCGCGTCCAGGTGGCACTCACCGCCAAAACCGTTGCTGGTGTTCAGCAATGACACCTGGGCGCCCCGGCCGCTGAGCTTGGCCGCGTCCAGATCGGTGGCGATGTCGCCTTCGATCACCCCGATGGCGAGCTCACCGGCGAGCTCGTCGAGCGTCGCCTGCAGGACGGTGGTCTTGCCCGATCCCGGCGAGCTCATCAGGTTCAGGGTGCGCACCCCGTTGTTGTCGAACGCCGCCCGGTTGGCGTCGGCGAGGATGTCGTTCTCGGCGAAGATCGCCTCCAGCACATCGACGCGCTGCTTGCCCGTTCGGTACTGGCCGTGATCGCCGTGCCGGTGGTCGACATCGTCGTGGTCGTGGGTGTGCACGGTACCGTCGTCGTGCCGATGAAATCTGCCCATGGTCAAATCCGTTCGGAGCGATCGATTGTCACGAGACGTCCAGCGACGTCACCAAGAATTCGTTGCCACGCAACACCTCGACGTCGGAGCTGTCGCACTCCGGGCACCAGATCGACCAGGCCGACGTGATCTCCGATTGCCGGCCGCACGCCCGGCAGCGCACCTCGGCGCCCACACACTCGAGTTCGAGTTCGGCCTCCGGCATGTCCTCGGCGTCGCGCACCAGCGTCCAGCAGAACGACAGCGATTCGGGCACCACCTGCCGAAGCGCCCCGATCCGCACGCGGACCACGTCGACGTGCCGGCCGTCGGCATGCGTCTTGGCCACCCCGGCGATCGCTTCGCACAGCGACAGCTCATGCACCGGCGGTCACCGGCGTCCAGCGAGGCTCATGAGCACCGTTCTACACCCGGACGCCCCGGCCGCGCAGCGGTGTCAGGAGGACGTCCACTTCTGCTCCAGGCGCGCGTAACGCCAGACGAGCACGGCCACCGCCCAGGTGGCGACGAACGCGCCCACCACGAAATAGCCGACGACGTTGAGGTCCAGCGCGCCGATCCAGCTCCAGAACGCGCCGCGCCAGCCGAACTGCGCTTGCAGCAGGGTGAGGAGTTCGACGCTGCCGATCAGCAGCGCGACGACCACCGACAGGGCGGTCACGGTGATGTTGTAGTAGATCTTGCGCACCGGGTTGGAAAAGGCCCAGCCGTAGGCGAAGTTCATGAACGAGCCGTCGACGGTGTCCAGCAGGCACATGCCGGCGGTGAACAGCACGGGCAGGCACAGGATCGCGTACCACGGCAACCCGGCGGCCGCGCTGGTGCCTGCCAGAACCAACAGCGCGATCTCGGTGGCCGTGTCGAAGCCGAGCCCGAACAGCAGCCCCACGGGGTAGGAGTGCCACGACTTGGTGATCGACTTGGTGAAGCGGCCGAGGATCCGGTTCATCAGGCCCCGGCTGTCCAGCTGCCGTTCCAGCTCGGCCCCGTCGGTCTCGGGGTCGTAGTCGCCGCGGCGCAGCCGGCCGAACACCCGCAGGATGCCGACCAGCACGACGAAGTTGAGCAGGGCGATCGCGTACAAGAACACGCCCGAGACGCCGGTGCCGATCAGCCCGGTGTAGTGGTGCAGGTTCGAGGAGTCGTCCCGGACCGGCCCGACCATGGTCTTGACCCCCGACGCCAGCAGGACCGCCAGCCCGAAGACCACCGTCGAATGACCCAGCGAGAAGAAGAATCCCACGGCCAGGGGGCGCTGCCCGTCGTTCATCAGTTTGCGGGTGGTGTTGTCGATGGCCGCGATGTGGTCGGCGTCGAACGCGTGCCGCATGCCCAGGGTGTAGGCCGTCAACCCGATCCCGACACCGAATGCCTTGCCGCCGAAGCTGAATTGCGCGGGGGCAACCAAGGCCACCAGGGTGAACCAGCCGACCACGTGCAACCCGATGATGACCGTCAGCATGGCCGCGAGCCGCCACCACTCCGCCGGCGTCAACGCGCTGCGGAGCCTGGTCACCCATGACGGGCGCCGGCCGGGCTCGGTACTGGTCACCGGGGTCCTTCCAGCATCGGGAGGAAAGCAACCGGCACGAATGTATGTGCCGGTGCGCGCCGCGGTCAACTAGATGCAAGTGGGTTGCAGGAATCGCCACGGCCGGCGCAGGGGCCGAATTCGGCGGAAAACTGGCGCGCCCCCGGGCGGCGGCGCGACACTGAACGGGTGACGCCCCAGCCGTCGGCATTGGATCCCTCCGTCACCGCCCGGATCGGCGATCTGTTGCGCGCCAAGGGGCTGCGGCGCATGTCGTCGCGGATCCAGGTGCTGGCCGTGCTCGAGCCGGTGGACGGGCATCTGCCGGTGGCGGAGATCCACCAGCGGCTGCGCGACTGCCTGCCGCACGGCGCGCACGCTCCCGACGTGGCCACCATCTATCGGACGGTGACCACCCTCGTCGGGCAGGGGGTATTGCACGCGCTGACCCTCGACGGCGGCGTCACCACCTACGGGATGGCCACGGCGCCGCACCACCACGCCGTATGCACCGCGTGCGGCTCGATCATCGAGGTGCCCGCCCGGCAGCTCAGTTCGGCGCTCGAACACGCGATGGCGGGCAGTTCCTTCGCGCTGTCCGAGGCCGCGGGCCTGACGCTGCACGGCCTGTGCCCCGAGTGCCAGCGGCGCTGACCTTCGCCCAATGGTGGCGACCCGCTTCGCCCCGCTTCGCCCGGCTTCGCCGCGCTCGCGATCGCCACTAGTACAGGTCCAGCAGCGCGTTCTCGACCACCTCCGGCAGCGCCGGATGGATCCAGTACTGGCCGCGGGCCATCTCCGGGACGGTCAGCCCGAAGCTCATCGCCTGGATCAGTGGCTGGATGATCGACGACGCCTGGGCGCCCATGACGTGCGCGCCCAGCAGGCGGCCGGTGTCCCGATCGGCGATGAGCTTGACTATCCCGGTGGTGTCCTCCATCGCCCAGCCGTAGGCCACGTCGCCGTAGTCGTGTATCGCGACCGAGATGTCGAACCCCTTTGCGGTGGCTTGGTTTTCCGTCAGGCCGACGGTCGCCACCTGAGGATCGGTGAACACCGCCGACGGCACGTAGCGGTGATCGGTCATCACCATCGAATCGGTGTCGTCCCAGTCGCAGTGCAGGTTGTGTTGTACGACGCGGGCCTCGTGGTTGGCGACGTGCTTGAGCTGGTACGGCGAGGAGACGTCGCCGAGGGCGAAAACGCCACGGGCGGAGGTCCGTTGGTATTCGTCGACCAGCACCCGGCCGTCCTCGACGTCGACGCCGGCCTGTTCGGCGTCCAGCAGGTCGGCGTTGGACATGCGGCCGGTCGCGACCAGCAGCACGTCGGCGTTCAGCGTGGACCCGTCGTCGAGGCGCAGGGAGACACCGGAGCCGCTGTCGGTGCCCCCCACGACGTTGCGATGGGTGCGCAGCTCCCATTTGGCCGCGGCGATGCGGGTGAAACGTTTGCACAGGGCGTCGTCGCAGTGCCGCAGCATGGTGCCGCCGCGGATCACCAGCGTCACCCGCACGCCGAGAGCGGAGAAGACGTGGGCGAATTCGGCTGCGACGAAGCCACTTCCGACGATCACGAGATGCTCGGGCAGCTCCGGGATCCGCATGATCGTGTCGCTGGTGTGATAGGTGACGCCGCATTCGGCGATCGCGGGTGGAATCACCGGGCGCGAGCCCGCAGCGATCACCACCTGCTCGGCGGTGAATTCGTCGCCGGCGTCGGTGCGCAACAGGTAGCGGCCGTCGGGCTGAACCGGCCCGAACCGGGTGTGCTGGCTGTACACGTCCACGTTGGGTGACGCGCGGCGGTAGTCTTCCCCGCTCATCGAGATCGGATCGATCCGGCCGAAGATGCGCGAGACGATGTCGTCCCAGCGCACCCGGTCGATGCGTGCGTCGACCCCGTAGCGCCCCGCCGCGCGGATCGTCGTGGCGACCTCGGCGGCGTAGACGAACATCTTGGTCGGGATGCACCCGACGTTCAGGCAGGTGCCGCCGAACGTGCCATGCTCGCACAGCGCCGCGCGCTTGGCGAGGAAGCGATCGTCGAGAAGTGTGTTGCCCGACCCGCTTCCGATGATCGCGATGTCGTACGCCTCCACCCCGTCAGCCCTTCCTCGACGACGGCGAGGCGTCCGTGCGATCGGTGTCGAGGTAGTCGTCGAGCCAGAGGTCCAGCTGGCGGTAGGCCGCCCGACGAGGCTGCGGCAACGACAGGAAGACGTCGTGTTTGGCGTCGATGATCGGGGCGATGGTGCTGTGGTTGCCGATGCAGCCGGCCCGCCTGGCGATCTGGGTGACGTCGAGCACCGCGTCGCCGCATTGCATCGACGCCGCGTCGGCGGTCTCCCGCACGGTGTGATCCGAGCGCAGGATCAGGTTGGGCACCCCGACGTCGAGCCCGCGGTGCAACCGGGCGTGGCCGCGGCGGATCGCGTTGAGCCAGCCGAGCGTGATGGGGAATCCGCCCACCGGTTTCCACTGCAGGTCGTAATCGAACTCGCCGTGGTAGTCGCGGTGCAGGGTGGTGCCGTAACCGCCGTCGGTGGGGGTGCGGACCACCCCCTTGGAGCGCACCCGGGACAGGCCGGCGATCAGCGCCGAGGTGACCGGCAGGCGCAGGGCCGCCGGGCCGTGCAGGTCCAAAAACGGGCTGTTGAGCACCAACCCCCCGACGCCGGCGTGGGCCCCCGCGTCGCGCCGGCGGAGCCGGTCCAGCCACAACGACACGATGAGCCCCCCGGAGGAATGGCCGTACACCAGAACCCTGGGGGACCGGTCCCGCTCGCGGATGACCGTCAGCGCATGTTCGAGTTCGGCGTCATAGTCGTCGAGGTTGGTGATGAAGTGCGGTGTCTGCCCGTCGCGCCGCGACCGGCCGCATTTCTGTAGGTCCAGCGCGTAGAAGGCGAAGCCGCGGGCGGCGAAGTGATCGGCCAGCGCCGTGTTGAAGAAGTAGTCGGTGTAGCCGTGCACGGCCAGCACCGCGTGGCCCGTGCCGGAAGCGCCGGGCGGCCCGGCGGGCTCGCCGCGCCGGACCAGCGTCGCGACGATCTCCCCTTCGCCCACCGGGTCGGGCCCCAGGGGGATGGTGCGCTGCCAATAACCGGGCAGGACATCGGGTTCCCAGCCAGTCACGAGGCCAGCTTAGAGGTTTTGCTGGCCACCGGGGGGCGCACGCCGTTCGTGGCCGGTTTGGCTCGGGATAGCCTGAGTGTCGGCGCAGTCGAGGGAAGGACCAAGGAGCAGGTGTCGTCGCTAGCCAGAACCGCACGGACGGACGTCGTGCTGGTGGGCGCGGGCATCATGAGCGCCACGCTGGGCGCGTTGCTGCGCCGGCTGCAACCCGACTGGTCGATGACCGTCGTCGAGCGACTGGACGCCGTCGCTGCGGAAAGCAGCAGCCCCTGGAACAACGCAGGCACCGGGCACTCCGCGCTGTGCGAACTCAACTACACCCCGCAGAACGCCGACGGCTCGATCGACATCACCAAGGCGGTGCGGATCAACGAGCAGTTCCAGGTGACCCGCCAATTCTGGGCGTACGCCGTCGAGAACGGGATGTTGACCGACACCGGCTTCCTCAACCCGCTCCCGCACGTGAGTTTCGTGCGCGGCGCGCGGCGCGTCGAGTTCCTGCGTCGACGGCAGCAGGCCCTGGCGGCCAACCCGCTGTTCGCCGGCACCGAATTCATCGACGACCCGCGCGAGTTCGCCCGCCGGCTGCCGTTGATGGCCGCCAAGCGCGACTTCTCCGAGCCGACCGCGCTCAACTGGGCCCCACACGGCACCGACGTCGACTTCGGTGCGCTGGCCCGCCAACTCGTCGGCTTCTGCGTGCGGGGCGGCGCGACCGCGCTGTTCGGCCACGAGGTCCGCGATCTGACCCGGCAATCCGACGGCACCTGGACGCTGCTGCTGCGCAATCGGCGCACCGGCGAAAAGCACCGGCTCAACGCCAAATTCGTCTTCGTCGGCGCCGGCGGCGACGCGCTGCCGCTGCTGCAGAAGTCCGGCATCAAAGAGGTCAGGGGCTTCGCCGGGTTTCCCATCGGCGGCCGGTTCCTGCGCACCGACAACCCGCAGCTGGTCGCCGGCCACCGCGCCAAGGTGTACGGGGTGCCGGCACCGGGAGCCCCGCCGCTCGGCGCCCTGCACCTGGACCTGCGGTTCGTCAACGGCAAGCCGTGGCTGGTGTTCGGGCCGTACGCCGGCTGGTCTCCGAAGTTCTTGAAGCACGGCCGCCTCAGCGACCTGCCCCGCTCGGTCAGGCCCGACAACGCCCTGTCCATGCTCGGGGTCGGCCTGACCCAGCTGAAACTGGTCAACTACCTGATCGGCCAGTTGCGGCTGTCCGAACCGGACCGCATCCACGTGTTGCGCGAATTCGCGCCCAGCGCATCCGCTTCCGACTGGCAGCTGACGGTGGCCGGTCAGCGCGTGCAGGTGATCCGGCGCGACAGGCGCAAGGGCGGCGTGCTGGACTTCAGCACCACCGTGCTGGCCGCCGCCGACGGCAGCATCGCCGGGCTGCTGGGCGGGTCCCCGGGAGCGTCGACCGCGGTGGCGGCCATGCTGGAGGTGTTGCAACGGTGCTTCGCCGACCACTATCGCGCCTGGTTGCCCGTGCTCAAAGAGATGGTGCCGTCGCTGGGCGTCGAGCTGTCCCGCGAGCCGGCGCTGTACGACGAGGTGTGGTCCTGGAGCACCGAGGTGCTGGGGTTGAGGTCCGATTCGGGGGTGCGGTCATGAGTGAAGCGTTGCGTCGGTCCTGGGCCAAAGACCTTGGCGCGCGGACCCTTTACGAGCTGCTCAAGTTGCGGGTGGAGGTGTTCGTGGTGGAGCAGGCCTGCCCTTACCCGGAGCTCGACGGGCGCGACCTGCTCGCCGAGACGCGGCACTTCTGGCTCGAGACGCCCGACGGCGAGGTGATCTGCACGCTGCGCTTGATGGAGGAGCACGCCGGCGGACACAAGACGTTCCGGATCGGCCGGCTGTGCACCAAGCGCAGCGCCCGCGGGCAGGGCCACACCACCCGCCTGCTGCGTGCCGCCCTGGCCGAGGTCGGCGAGTACCCGTGCCGGATCGACGCGCAGACCTATCTGGCCGACATGTACGCCCAGCACGGCTTCGTGCGCGCCGGTGAGGATTTCGTCGACGACGGCATCCCGCACGTGCCGATGCTGCGGCCGGGCTCGGGTCTGGCGGAGCTACCGTGAAGCCCTATCCGTTCAGCGCGATCGTCGGACACGACCAACTGCGCCTCGCGCTGCTGTTGTGCGCGGTTCGACCGGAGATCGGCGGCGCGCTGATCCGGGGCGAGAAGGGCACGGCCAAGTCGACGGCCGTGCGCGGCCTGGCGGCGCTGCTGTCCGCCGCCAACGGCAGCGCGGGGACCGGCCTCGTCGAAATGCCGCTCGGCGCAACCGAAGACCGGGTAATCGGCTCGCTCGACCTGCAGCGGGTGCTGCGCGACGGCGAGCACGCCTTCTCGCCCGGGCTGCTGGCCCGCGCCCACGGTGGCGTGCTCTACGTCGACGAGGTCAACCTGCTGCACGACCATCTGGTGGACGTGCTGCTGGACGCCGCGGCGATGGGTCGGGTGCACATCGAACGCGACGGCATCTCCCATTCGCACGAGGCGCGGTTCGTGCTGATCGGCACCATGAATCCCGAAGAGGGCGAACTGCGCCCGCAACTGCTGGACCGGTTCGGTCTCACCGTCGACGTGCACGCGTCGCGCGATGTCGACGTGCGGGTCCAGGTCGTCCGCCAGCGCATGGCCTACGAGGCCGACCCGGACGCATTCGCCGAGCGCTACGCCGACGCCGAGGCCCGGCTGGCCCGCCGGATCGCCGACGCGCGGGCGCTGGTCGGCCAGGTGATGTTGCCGGACAACGAGTTACGTCGCATCGCCGCGGTGTGCGCGGCGTTCGACGTCGACGGGATGCGGGCCGACCTGGTGGTGGCCCGCACCGCCGCCGCGCACGCCGCCTGGCGCGGGGCCGTGTCGGTCGAGGAGCAAGACGTCCGGGTGGCCGCCGAGCTGGCGTTGCCGCACCGCCGCCGCCGCGACCCGTTCGACGACCCCGGCATCGACCGCGACCAGTTGGACCAGGCGCTGGCGCAAGCCGGCGACGGCGGACCCGAGCCCGACCCCGACCCCGGGCCGCCCGGCGGCGGCCAGTCCGCGGAAGACCCTGCGGCGCAATCAAACCCGTCGAGATCGCCAAGGCCGCAGCCACCGCGCCCCAGCGCGCCGCCGTCGAAGACCTTCCGCGCCAAGGCGCTGACGGTGCCCGGCGTCGGCGCGGGCGCGCCGGGGCGGCGGTCGCGGGCCCGCAACGCCGCCGGCAGCGTGATCGCGGCCGCCGACGGCAACGACATCGGCGCGGGTGCGCACGGGCTGCACCTGTTCGCCACCCTGCTGTCGGCCGCCGCGCGCGCCGGGGCCGGCCCGTTGCGGCCCGGGCCCGACGACGTGCGGCGGGCGATCCGCGAGGGACGGGAAGGCAACCTGGTCATCTTCGTCGTGGACGCGTCGGGCTCGATGGCGGCGCGTGACCGGATGGCCGCGGTGAGCGGCGCCACGCTGTCGTTGCTGCGCGACGCTTACCAGCGCCGCGACAAGGTCGCCGTGATCACGTTCCGCCAGCAGGAGGCGCGGCTGTTGCTGCCGCCGACGTCGTCGGCGCACATCGCCGGCCGGCGGCTGGCCCGGTTCGACACCGGCGGCAAGACCCCGCTCGCCGAGGGCCTGCTGGCCGCGCGGGAATTGATCATCCGCGAGAAGGCGCGCGACCGGGGCCGGCGTGCCCTGGTGGTGGTGCTCACCGACGGCCGGGCCACCGCCGGGCCCGACCCGTTGGGCCGCAGCCGGGCCGCGGCCGCCCGACTGGCGGCCGAGGGCGCCGCCGCGGTGGTGGTCGACTGCGAAACGTCCTACGTGCGGCTGGGTCTGGCCGGGCAACTGGCCCGCCAGCTCGGCGCGCCCGCGGTGCGCCTGGAGCAGTTGCACGCGGACTCTCTGACCCGTGCCGTGCGCGACGCGGCCTGAGAAAGGCGATCGCTCATGCCCCAAGGCCGCCCGCTTCAGGTGCCCGACGACGGACTGAGCACCAAGGCCCGGCGCAACACCCCCGTGCTGGCTGTCCACACCGGGCCCGGCAAGGGGAAGTCGACGGCCGCGTTCGGGATGGCGCTGCGCGCCTGGAACGCCGGGCTTTCCGTCGCGGTGTTCCAGTTCGTCAAGAGCGCGAAATGGAAGGTGGGCGAGGAGACCGCCTTCACCCAACTCGGCCAATTGCACCAGCAGCACAACGTCGGCGGGCCCGTCGAATGGCACAAGATGGGGTCCGGTTGGTCCTGGTCGCGCAAGGCGGGCAGCGAAGTCGATCACGCGGCGGCCGCGGCCGACGGGTGGACCGAGATCTCCCACCGGCTGGCCGAGCAGCGCCACGACTTCTACGTGCTCGACGAGTTCACCTACCCGCTGAAGTGGGGGTGGGTGGACGTCGACGAGGTGGTGGACGTCCTGCTGGCGCGGCCCGGCCACCAGCACGTCGTGGTCACCGGGCGTGACGCCCCGCCACGGTTGATCGACGCCGCCGACCTGGTCACCGAGATGACCAAGGTCAAACACCCGATGGACGCGGGCCGCAAGGGACAGAAGGGCATCGAGTGGTGAGCGTGCCCGCGGTCGTCGTCGCCGCGCCGGCGTCGGGCAGCGGAAAGACCACCGTCGCAACGGGTTTGATCGGCGCCCTACGGCGCGCGGGTCGGGTGGTGGCACCGTTCAAGGTCGGCCCCGACTTCATCGACCCCGGCTACCACGGCCTGGCGGCCGGGCGTCCCGGCCGCAACCTCGACCCGGTGCTGGTCGGCGAGGACCTCGTCGGCCCGCTCTACGCCCACGGGGCCGGCGGCGCCGACATCGCGGTGGTGGAAGGGGTGATGGGCCTCTTCGACGGGCGGATCGGGCCCGCGGCGGGCGGCCCCGCGGAGGGCTCCACCGCCCACGTCGCCGGGTTGTTGGGTGCACCCGTCATCCTGGTCGTGGACGCGCGCGGCCAGAGCCACAGCATCGCCGCGCTGCTGCACGGCTTTTCGACGTTCGACGCCGCGACGCGGGTCCGCGGCGTGATCCTCAACCGGGTCGGTTCGGCCCGGCACGAACACGTGCTGCGGCAGGCTTGCGAGCAGGCCGGCGTCGCGGTGCTGGGCGCCATTCCGCGTGCGGCCGAATTAGAGCTTCCGACAAGGTATTTGGGCTTGGTCACCGCTGTGGAATACGGGCGGCGGGCGCGGCAGGCGGTCGAGGCGATGACGGACCTGGTCGCGCGTCACGTCGACCTGGCGGCCGTGGCGGCGGTCGCCGCGAGCCGGGCCGCCCCGGCGTGGGACCCGGCGACGGCGATAGGGGAGACGCGGGGCGGGCGCGCCACCGTGGCGATGGCGGCCGGCAAGGCGTTCAGCTTCGCCTACGCCGAGCACACCGAGCTGCTGCGGGCGGCCGGCGCCGACGTGGCCGAATTCGACCCGCTGGCCGAGGGGTTGCCCGATGGCACCGACGCGGTGCTGCTGCCCGGCGGCTTTCCGGAACAGTTCACCGCGGAACTCTCGGCCAACGTCGCCGTGCGCGGACAGATCCACGCGCTGGCCGCCGCCGGCGCGCCGGTACACGCCGAATGCGCCGGCCTGATCTATCTGGCCACCGAACTCGACGGCTACCCGATGTGCGGAGTGCTCGCCGGGTCGGCGCGGTTCACCCCGCACCTCACGCTGGCCTACCGCGACGCGGTCGCGGTAGCCGATTCGCCGCTGTATTCCGCCGGGCAACGGGCGGTGGGGCATGAGTTCCACCGGACCGCGGTCAGCTTCAGCGACAGCTACCAGCCGGCGTGGGTGTACCGGGGCGCGGACGCCGATGCCGTGCGGGATGGCGTCGTGCACGCCGGCGTGCACGCCTCCTACCTGCACACCCATCCGGCGGCGGCGCCCACCGCGGTCGCGCGGTTCGTCGCGCACGCCGCCGACCGCCGCGCCGGCGCTGCGAACGCCAACCACTAGGCTTGCCCGGTGACCGAGAACGCCTACCTCGCTGGACTGCGGCTGGCCGGCAAGAAGGTTGTGGTGGTCGGCGGCGGCTCGGTTGCCCAGCGCCGGCTGCCCCTCCTCATCGCCAGCGGCGCCGACGTCCACGTCATCTCCCGCAGTGCCACCATGTCGGTCGAGGCGATGACCGGAATCACCTTGTCTCTGCGCGAGTACCGCGACGGCGACCTGGACGGCGCCTGGTACGCGATCGCCGCCACCGACGATCCCGAGGTGAACGCCGCGGTGGTCGCCGAGGCCGAGCGCCGCCACCTGTTCTGCGTCCGCGCCGACATCGCGGTCGAGGGGACCGCGGTGACACCGGCGTCCTTCGGCTACGCCGGGTTGTCGGTCGGGGTGCTGGCCGGCGGCGAGCACCGCCGGTCGGCAGCGATCCGCTCGGCCATCCGCGAGGCGTTGCAGGCCGGGATCATCACCACCGACAGCGCCGCGAGCTCCGACGTCGTGCACGGTGGGGTGGCGCTCGTGGGCGGAGGGCCCGGCGACCCCGAACTGATCACGGTGCGCGGGCGCCGCCTGCTGGCCCACGCCGACGTGGTGGTCGCCGACCGGCTTGCGCCGCCGGAACTGCTGGCCGAACTGCCGCCGCACGTGGAAGTCATCGACGCGGCGAAGATCCCGTACGGGCGCGCGATGGCACAGGACGCGATCAACGACGTCATGATCGACCGGGCCCGGTCCGGAAAGTTCGTCGTCCGCCTCAAGGGCGGCGACCCGTTCGTCTTCGCCCGCGGGTACGAGGAAGTGCTCGCTTGCGTCGACGCCGGGATCCCGGTCACCGTCGTGCCGGGTGTGACAAGTGCCATAGGGGTGCCCGCGCTGGCCGGCGTGCCGGTCACGCATCGGGCCGTAAATCACGAATTCGTGGTGGTCAGCGGCCACCTGCCACCCGATCACCCCGAATCGTTAGTGAATTGGAATGCGCTGGCCGCCTTGTCCGGCACGCTGGTTTTGCTGATGGCCGTCGAACGCATCGAACTTTTCGCCGATGCTTTGATAAAAGGTGGCCGACCTGCGGATACGCCGGTGCTGGTGGTGCAGCACGGCACGACGGCGGCTCAGCAAACTTTGCGGGCTACCCTGGCCGACACGCCGGAAAAGATTCGCGCCGAGGGCATCCGACCTCCCGCGATCATCGTGATCGGGCCGGTGGCCGGTTTCGGGCTTTAAACGGATCTTAAGATTACTGTAAGGTAACCCTTTATGACGGCTCTCAACGACAGTGAGCGCGCGGTGCGAAACTTCACTTCTGCGCGCCCCGATCGTCCGGCCCCGGTGCGCGCCACGCGCCCGGCGGAGACCGCCTCCACTCGCATCAGCAAGTACTACCCGGCGTGGCTGCCTTCGCGTCGCTTCATCGCGGCCGTGATCGCCATCGGCGGCATGCAGTTGCTGGCGACGATGGACAGCACCGTCGCCATCGTCGCGCTCCCCAGGATCCAGAACGAGCTGAGCCTGTCCGATGCCGGCCGTAGCTGGGTGATCACCGCGTACGTGCTCACCTTCGGCGGGTTGATGCTGCTGGGTGGCCGGCTCGGCGACACCATCGGGCGCAAGCGCACCTTCATCGTCGGCGTCGCGCTGTTCACCATCTCCTCGGTGCTGTGCGCGGTGGCGTGGGACGAGGCGACCATGGTGATCGCGCGGCTCTCCCAGGGCGTCGGGTCCGCCATCGCCTCGCCCACGGGCCTGGCGCTGGTGGCGACCACATTCCCCAAGGGGCCCGCGCGTAACTTCGCGACGGCGGTGTTCGCCGCGATGACCGCCATCGGTTCGGTGATGGGCCTGGTGGTCGGCGGAGCGCTGACCGAGGTGTCCTGGCGGCTGGCGTTCCTGGTGAACGTGCCGATCGGGCTGGTGATGATCTACCTGGCCCGCACCGCGCTGCGCGAGACCAACCGGGAACGGATGAAGCTCGACGCGACCGGGGCCATGCTGGCCACGCTGGCCTGCACCGCCGCCGTGTTCGCCTTCTCGATGGGGCCGGAAAAGGGCTGGGTGTCGATCACGACCGTCGGCTCGGGTGTGGTGGCGATGGCCGCCGCGCTGGCGTTCATCATCGTGGAGCGCACCGCCGAAAACCCCGTCGTCCCGTTCGACCTGTTCCGCGACCGCAACCGGCTGGTCACCTTCGCCGCGATCTTCCTCGCCGGCGGGCTGATGTTCAGCCTGACGGTCTGCATCGGCCTGTACGTGCAGGACATCCTCGGCTACAGCGCGCTGCGCGCGGGCGTCGGCTTCATCCCGTTCGTCATCGCGATGGGCATCGGCCTGGGCGTCTCCTCCCAGCTGGTGTCCCGGTTCTCGCCGCGGGTGCTGACCATCGGCGGCGGACTCCTGCTCTTCTGGGCGATGATCTACGGCTGGGGGTTCATGCACCGTGGGGTGCCCTATTTCCCCAACCTGGTGCTGCCGATCATCGTCGGCGGAATCGGCATCGGCATCTGCGTCGTCCCGCTGACGTTGTCGGCGATCGCCGGGGTCGGTTTCGACCAGATCGGCCCGGTGTCGGCGATCGCGCTGATGCTGCAGAGCCTGGGCGGGCCGCTGGTGCTGGCCGTCATCCAGGCCGTGATCACCTCGCGCACCTTGTACCTGGGCGGCACCACCGGCCCGGTGAAGATCATGAACAACCTCCAATTGCATGCGCTCGACCAGGGCTATACCTATGGACTGCTGTGGGTGGCCGGGGTGGCGGTCGTTGTCGGCGGCGCGGCGCTGTTGATCGGCTACACGCCGGCACAGGTGGCCCACGCGCAAGAGGTCAAGGAAGCGATCGACGCCGGCGAGCTGTAGCTCGCGGATTTCACCGCATTACGGCCGTGGCGGGCCGGGAACCATTTGGTGCTCGCCGGGTGTGATAGCGCCCGCGATATCTCATTCTCGAAGCCTCGTATGGTCCTGATCTCCGCGCCGTGCTGAATTGCCCGGCTCCTCAACGGGCCGACGCGGCCCGCATCGTCGCCGGGCCGCTGGTCACCGCTGGGCCCGATGGCGGTGACCCGCCGCGCCCGGCTTCGCCGCGCTCGCGGTCACCGCTAGGCTGGCCCGCTGTGATCACCCGGATGTCCCAGCTGTTCTTGCGCACATTGCGCGACGATCCCGCCGACGCGGAAGTGCCCAGCCACAAGCTGCTCATCCGGGCCGGCTACATCCGGCCCGTGGCGCCCGGGCTGTACAGCTGGCTGCCGCTCGGCTTGCGGGTGCTGCGCAGGATCGAACGCATCGTCCGCGAAGAGATGGACGCGATCGGCGGGCAGGAGATCCTGTTTCCCGCGCTGCTGCCGCGCGCGCCGTACGAGACGACGAACCGGTGGACCGAATACGGCGACGGCGTGTTCCGGCTCAAGGACCGCCGCGGCAACGACTACCTGCTGGGGCCCACGCACGAAGAGGTGTTCACCCTCACCGTCAAGGGCGAATACAGCTCCTACAAGGACTTCCCCGTGCTGCTCTACCAGATCCAGAACAAGTACCGCGACGAGGCGCGGCCGCGCGCGGGCATCCTGCGGGTGCGCGAGTTCCTGATGAAGGACTCCTACTCCTTCGACATCGACGACGCCGGACTCAAAGCCGCCTATCACGCGCATCGCGAGGCCTACCAGCGCATCTTCGATCGGCTGCAGGTGCGGTACGTGATCGTGTCCGCGGTTTCGGGAGCGATGGGCGGCAGCGCCTCCGAGGAGTTCCTGGCCGAAAGTCCGGTCGGCGAGGACACCTTCGTGCGCTGCCTGCAGTCCGGCTACGCTGCCAACGTCGAGGCCGTGATCACCGCCCGCCCCGAGGCGCGTCCGACCGACGGGCTGCCCGAGGCGGTGGTCCACGACACCGGGGAGACCCCGACCATCGCCACCCTGGTCGACTGGGCCAACCAGGCCGACCTCGGTCGCACCGTCACCGCGGCCGACACGCTGAAGAACGTGTTGCTCAAGGTGCGCCAGCCCGGCGGGGACTGGGAACTGCTGGCGATCGGCCTGCCCGGCGACCGCGAGGTCGACGACAAGAGGCTGGGCGCGGCGCTGGAACCGGCCGACTACGCGCTCCTCGACGACGCCGACTTCGCCAAGTACCCCTTCCTGGTGAAGGGGTATATCGGGCCGAAGGCGCTGTGCGAGAACGGTGTTCGCTATCTCGTCGACCCGCGGGTGGTGGACGGGACCAGCTGGATCACCGGCGCCGACGAACCGGGCCGGCACGTCGTCGGCCTGGTGGCCGGCCGCGATTTCACCGCCGACGGCACCATCGAGGCCGCCGAGGTGCGCGACGGCGACCCGTCTCCCGACGGCGCCGGCCCGCTGGTCTCGGCGCGGGGCATCGAGATCGGACACATCTTCCAGCTCGGCCGCAAATACACCGACGCGTTCACCGCCGACGTGCTCGGCGAGGACGGCAAGCCGGTGCGGCTCACCATGGGCTCCTACGGCCTCGGGGTGTCGCGGATGGTGGCGGTGATCGCCGAGCAGCACCACGACGAGCTGGGCCTGCGCTGGCCGCCGGCGATCGCGCCGTTCGACGTCCACCTGGTGATCGCCAACAAGGACGCGGACGCCCGCACCGGGGCCACCGAGCTGGCCGGCGACCTGGACCGGCTGGGGGTCGACGTGCTGCTCGACGACCGGCAGGCGTCGCCGGGGGTCAAGTTCAAGGACGCCGAGCTGCTGGGCGTGCCCTGGATCCTGGTGGTGGGGCGCGGCTGGGGCAACGGCGTGGTGGAGCTGCGTGACCGCTTCACCGGGGAGACCCGCGAACTGGCCACCGGGCCGTCGCTGGCCACCGACCTCGCGGCCGCCCTGGCCGGATAGGGCCAAAAGCCTTGCGGCGCTAGTCGTTTCCGCCCGGGAAACTCGTCGTGATCGGCCAGGCGCCCAGCACGCGGTTCCATCGGGCGGCCATCACGGCGCTTTGCGTCAGGGCCGTCGCGGCGAACGCGCGGTCGTCGGCCGTCTCGGCATGCTCGATCACCACACGCCAGGCCGACGCGCAGTCGTTCTCCATCCGCGCGGCCAGGCGCGCCGAATCCGCCGCGCTGCCCACCAGCATGGGCAACTGATAACCGGCGGCGGCGACGGGTGCGTTGACCTTGCGCGCCGTCAGCATCGCGATCACGTCGTCGCGGCGTTGGCGGTGCTGGCCCAGGGCCTCCACCACCAGGCCGTTCACGCTGGGCGGCGACAGCGCCGACACCATGCCGTAGCCGTAGATCGTCGAGTGCTCGATGGCCAGCGCGTCGCACAGCGCCGCGTTGTCGGCGTCCTTGCCCGAGCTCATATCGACGGCCCCCCGGGCACCAGGGCGACCGTGTACGACGCCGTGCAGGACGCGATGATCGAGGCCAGCAGCCCCGCCCGGTAGCCCGATTCGCCGGCCACCAGGCGGTTGGCGCTGTCCGCCGAGGCGCGCAGCGCGTTGATCACGTCGGACACCGGCGGCGGGGGCGGCGGCGGGCCGGCCGGTTCGGCGGGACTGGGGGAGGGGGCGGTCGTCTCGCTCGTCGACGACGTGGTGATCTTGCCGGCGGCCCGCGAGATCTCCGTGGACAGGGCGCGGGCGTGCGCGGCGCGCTGGCTCGCGACCACCGTCAACGCGGCGGCGATCTGCGGCGGATTGCCGACGGCCGCCGCGGCCGCGCCGGCCAGCGCGCTGTCCTTGCGGGCCTGGTCCAACGGCCCCAGCAGCTCTTCGACGGCCGGGGGCTTGGGCGGGGACTCGCCGCAGGCGGAGGCGACCACCCCGAGCGCAGCCAGGGCCGCGCCGCCGACGAGCACACCCCGCCGGTTGACGACGGGATCTGCGCTAGACACAAACACATCCTGCCATCGGTACGGAGGTGGGCACGAAGCCAGGACGCGATCCGGCCGTCAGACGCGAATCCTGGCGTATCGTTGATAGCTGGCTCTCGCGGGACGACAGCCTTCCCGTTCCGCCGGGACACTGGAGCCGCCCGCAAGCCAGCGGGGCGGCGACGCCCTCCAGCTGACCGGACAACTCAAGATGAGGAGCTCGCCGTGACCACCGGGCTACCTTCGCAGACGCAGGTGATCGAGCTACTCGGTGATGAGTTCGCGCGCGCGGGATATGAGATCGAGGACGTGGTCATCGACGCCCGGACGCGCCCGCCGCGGATCACGGTGATCGCCGACGGCGACAAAGCCCTCGACCTGGACACCATCGCGACGCTGTCGCATTCGGCGTCGGCTTTGCTGGACGAGCTCGACGACATCGGGGACCGGTACGTGCTCGAGGTGAGTTCGCCGGGCGTGGACCGCCCATTGACCACGGAAAAGCATTTCCGCCGCGCCCGCGGCCGCAGGGTCGACGTCGTCCTCGCCGACGGTACGCGGCTGACCGGCCGGGTCGGCGAGACGGGCGGTGGCGCCGTCGCGCTGGTGGTCCGCGCGGGCCGCGACTATGGGTTGCGCCGGATCCCGCTCGGTGATATCGCCAAAGCCGTTGTCCAGGTGGAGTTTTCGCCCCCAGCTCAAGCGGAGTTGGACCTGGCGGGCCAGGCCGACAGGACGGAGGCCGGAGCATGAATATCGACATGGCCGCGCTGCATGCGATCGAGGTCGATCGGGGCATCTCGGTCACCGAGCTGCTCGAGACGATCAAGTCGGCGCTGCTCACCGCCTACCGGCACACCGAGGGCCATCAGAACGACGCGCGCATCGATATCGACCGCAAGACCGGCGTCGTCAAGGTGGTCGCCCGCGAGACCGATGAAGACGGCAATGTGATCAGCGAATGGGACGACACCCCCGAGGGTTTCGGCCGCATCGCCGCCACCACCGCCCGTCAGGTCATGCTGCAGCGGTTCCGGGACGCGGAGAACGAGCGCACCTACGGCGAGTTCTCCACCCGCGAGGGCGAGATCGTCGCGGG
This sequence comes from Mycobacterium europaeum, assembly GCF_034555895.2. NCBI lineage: Bacteria > Bacillati > Actinomycetota > Actinomycetes > Mycobacteriales > Mycobacteriaceae > Mycobacterium > Mycobacterium europaeum. The sequence continues at coordinate 3,029,703 of NZ_CP157315.1, read as the reverse complement.
CGTCATCCAGCGGGACAGCCGCGCCAACGCCCGCGGCCTGGTCGTGGTCCGGATGGGCACCGAGACCAAAGCCTCCGAGGGCGTGATCCCGGCGGCCGAACAGGTCCCCGGCGAGAGCTACGAGCACGGAAACCGGGTGCGGTGCTACGTGATCGGGGTGACCCGCGGCGCGCGGGAGCCGCTGATCACGCTGTCCCGGACGCATCCCAACCTGGTGCGCAAGCTGTTCTCCCTGGAGGTCCCCGAGATCGCCGACGGGTCGGTCGAAATCGTGGCCGTGGCGCGGGAGGCCGGCCATCGCTCCAAGATCGCGGTGAAATCCAACGTCCCCGGCCTGAACGCGAAAGGGGCCTGCATCGGCCCGATGGGCCAGCGGGTCCGCAACGTGATGAGCGAGCTGTCCGGCGAGAAGATCGACATCATCGACTACGACGAAGACCCGGCCCGCTTCGTGGCCAACGCGTTGTCGCCGGCCAAGGTGGTCTCGGTGTCGATCATCGACCCGAACGCCCGCGCCGCCCGCGTGGTGGTGCCCGATTTCCAGCTGTCGCTGGCCATCGGCAAGGAGGGCCAGAACGCGCGGCTGGCCGCCCGGCTCACCGGGTGGCGCATCGACATCCGCGGCGACACGCCCGGCGGATCCGAGGCGCATTCGTCGGGCCACCCCGAACACGGGGCCACCCGCGGGATGGCGCACGACCGCTAGCGCGGCCGGTTCTGACCATCGGATAAGTGACGCTAGACTGAGCCGTGATCCAGCGTGAGCCTTCGGTCTCGGCGCACAGGCGTGTGGACGGACCAGTCCGGACGTGTGTCGGGTGCCGGAAGCGAGAGCTGGCCGTCGAACTGCTTCGCGTCGTGGCTGTGTCGGACGGGAACGGCGAACATGCCGTGATCGTTGACACCAAGAACAGCCTGCCGGGGCGGGGTGCGTGGCTGCATCCCGTGCCGCAATGCGTGCAACAGGCGATTCGGCGGCGAGCTTTCACCAGAGCGCTGCGCATCGACCGTCCACCGGACACCTCCGCGCTGGTCGAGCACCTAGAGTCTCTAGAAGCGCTCGACTTGCCCGGCAACAGAAGAGGCAGCAAAGAACATGAGCACACCGTGAAGTCCCGATGACTCGCATTCCTATGCGTTACAGCTAATTCCCGAGGCGCGGCCCCACGACTGTCGCCTCTCAGACAGGAGATGTAGTGGCAGGTAAGGCCCGCGTACACGAGTTGGCCAAGGAACTCGGTGTTACCAGCAAGGAAGTTCTCGCCCGGCTGAATGAACAGGGCGAATTCGTAAAATCCGCATCGTCGACGGTGGAGGCGCCGGTCGCACGTCGGCTGCGCGAATCCTTCGGGGGCGGCAAGCCGGCTCCCCAGAAGCCCGCGGCCAAGCCGGGCGCGAAGGCTCCCGTCAAGGGGCCGGACAAGTCGCTTGACCAGGCGCTCGACAAGGCCATCGGTAACGGCGAATCGGCCGCCGCGCCCGCTGGCGGGACGACCACCGCCGCCGCCGAGGCGGCCCCGGCCGCGCCCGCCGAAGCGCCGGCGCGCCCCGGCCCCGTGCCCGGCCGTCCCGCACCGGGGCAGCCGAAGCCGCCCGTTCCCGGGCAGCCGACCGGTCAGCCCCCCGCTCAGCCCGGTCCCCATCCCGGCATGACGCCGGGTCCGCGCCCCGGTCCGGCGCCGAAGCCCGGCGTGCGCACCCCGCGCGTCGGCAACAACCCGTTCTCGTCGGCGCAGCCTGTCGACCGGCCCATCCCGCGTCCCATGGCGCCGCGCCCCGGCGCGCCCCGGCCCGGCGCCCCGCGTCCCGGCGCGTCGCCCGGCAACATGCCGCCGCGTCCCGGCGGTGCCGCCGGTCAGGGCCGCCCGGCCCGGCCCGGCGCCCCTCGACCCGGCGGCGGCCGGCCCGGCGGGCCCGGCGGTCGTGACGGCGGCGGTGGCAACTACCGCGGCGGTGGTGCTGGCGGCGGCGTCGGCGCCCCGCCCGGGGGTGGCGGCGGCTTCCGCGGTCGTCCCGGCGGCGGTCCCGGTGGCGGCGGTGGCCGTCCCGGGCAGCGCGGTGGCGCCGCCGGCGCGTTCGGCCGTCCCGGTGGCGCGCCCCGGCGTGGCCGCAAGTCCAAGCGGGCCAAACGCGCCGAGTACGAGAACATGCAGGCACCGGTCGTCGGCGGCGTGCGGTTGCCGCACGGCAACGGCGAGACGATCCGGCTGGCCCGTGGCGCGTCGCTGAGCGACTTCGCCGACAAGATCAACGCCAACCCGGCCTCGCTGGTGCAGGCGCTGTTCAACCTCGGCGAGATGGTGACCGCCACCCAGTCCGTCGGCGACGAGACGCTCGAGCTGCTGGGCAGCGAGATGAACTACGTCGTCCAGGTCGTCAGCCCGGAGGACGAGGACCGCGAGCTGCTGGAATCCTTCGACCTGACCTACGGCGAGGACGAAGGCGGCGAGGAGGACCTGCAGACGCGGCCGCCGGTGGTGACCGTGATGGGTCACGTCGACCACGGTAAGACGCGACTGCTGGACACCATCCGGAACGCGAGCGTGCGCGAGGCCGAGGCCGGTGGCATCACCCAGCACATCGGTGCCTACCAGGTGGGCGTCGACTTCGAGGGCAGCGAGCGGCTGATCACGTTCATCGACACCCCGGGTCACGAGGCGTTCACCGCCATGCGTGCCCGCGGCGCGAAGGCCACCGACATCGCGATCCTGGTGGTCGCCGCCGACGACGGCGTGATGCCGCAGACGGTGGAGGCGATCAACCACGCGCAGGCGGCCGACGTGCCGATCGTGGTGGCGGTCAACAAGATCGACAAAGAGGGCGCCGACCCGGCCAAGATCCGGGCTCAGCTCACCGAATACGGTTTGGTCGCGGAGGATTTCGGCGGCGACACGATGTTCGTCGACATCTCGGCGAAGGAAGGCACCAACATCGAGGCGCTCGAGGAGGCGGTGCTGCTGACCGCGGACGCCGCCCTGGACCTGCGGGCCAACCCCGACATGGAGGCCCAGGGTGTGGCGATCGAGGCGCACCTGGACCGCGGCCGAGGCCCGGTCGCCACGGTGCTCGTGCAGCGCGGCACGCTGCGGGTCGGTGACTCCGTCGTCGCCGGCGACGCGTACGGCCGTGTCCGCCGCATGGTCGACGAGCACGGCGACGACGTCGAGGAGGCGCTGCCGTCGCGGCCGGTGCAGGTCATCGGGTTCACGTCCGTGCCGGGCGCCGGCGACAACTTCCTGGTCGTCGACGAGGACCGCATCGCTCGCCAGATCGCCGACCGGCGCAGCGCGCGTAAGCGCAACGCGCTGGCGGCACGGTCGCGCAAGCGGATCAGCCTGGAGGACCTGGACTCGGCGCTGAAGGAAACCAGCCAGCTGAACCTGATCCTCAAGGGCGACAACGCCGGTACCGTCGAGGCGCTCGAGGAGGCCCTGATGGGCATCCAGGTCGACGACGAGGTGATGTTGCGCGTCATCGACCGCGGTGTCGGTGGCATCACCGAGACCAACGTCAACCTGGCGTCGGCCTCGGATGCGATCATCATCGGCTTCAACGTGCGCGCTGAAGGCAAGGCGACGGAGCTGGCCAACCGCGAGGGCGTCGAGATCCGCTACTACTCGGTGATCTACCAGGCGATCGACGACATCGAGAAGGCCCTGCGCGGCATGCTCAAGCCGATCTACGAGGAGAACCAGCTGGGCCGCGCGGAGATCCGCGCCATCTTCCGGTCCTCCAAGGTCGGCATCATCGCCGGCTGCATGATCAGCTCGGGCGTGGTGCGCCGCAACGCCAAGGCCCGGCTGTTGCGGGACAACATCGTGGTCGTCGACAACCTGTCGATCACTTCGCTGCGACGGGAGAAGGACGACGTGACCGAGGTCCGCGAGGGCTTCGAGTGCGGTATGACGCTGGGCTACTCCGACATCAAGGAAGGCGACATCATCGAGTCCTACGAGCTCGTCGAGAAGGAGCGCGCCTGATGGCCGATCCGGCCCGGGCGCGCCGATTGGCCAAACGCATCAACACGATCGTCGCCTCGGCGATCGAGTTCGAGATCAAGGATCCCGGCCTGGACGGGGTGACCATCGTCGACACGAAGGTCACCGCCGACCTGCACGATGCGACGGTGTTCTACACCGTGATGGGCCGCACTCTCGACGACGAACCGGACTACGACGCCGCCGCGTCGGCGCTGGAGCGGGCCAAGGGCGCGCTGCGCACCATGGTCGGGGCCGGCACCGGCGTGCGCTTCACGCCCACGCTGACCTTCACCCGCGACACCACGGTCGACACCGTGCAGCGGATGGACGAGTTGCTGGCCCGCGCCCGGGCCGCGGACGCCGACCTGGCGCGGGTGCGCTCGGGGGCCAAGCCGGCCGGCGAGGCCGATCCCTACCGTGCCAGCGGGCCGAGCGACGGGGATGCCGGTGACGACGACCGACGCCAAGACTGAGCCGTCCCGCGCCGCGGCAGCCGGAGCCCGGGTCGACGTCCGCGGCGCGGTCGAATTGCTCTCCGCCGCAGCGACTGTCGCGGTGGTCGCCCATGTCCACCCCGACGCCGACACGATCGGCGCGGGCCTGGCGCTGGCCCTGGTGCTGGACAGGTGCGGCAAGGCCGTCGAGGTCGGCTTCGCCGAGCCGGCGACACTGCCCGAGTCGCTGTCGTCGCTGCCCGGTTGCCGGCTGCTGGTCGATGCGGACGCGATGCGGCGCGACGTGGATCTGGTTGTCACCGTGGATGTTCCCAGCCTCAAGCGGCTGGGCGCGCTGAGCGATCTGGCCGGTGCGGGGCGGGAGTTGCTGGTCATCGACCACCACGCCTCCAACGGGATGTTCGGGACCGCCAACTTCGTTGACGTGTCGGCGGATTCGACCACGATGATGATCGCCGACATCCTCGACGCGTGGGACAAGCCGATCGACCCTGACGTCGCCCACTGCATCTACGCCGGGCTGACGACCGACACCGGGTCCTTCCGCTGGGCCAGTGCCCGCGCCCTTCGGCTGGCGGCCCGGCTGGTCGATACGGGCGTCGACAACGCCGCGATCAGCCGGACCCTGATGGACAGCCACCCGTTCGCCTGGCTGCCGCTGCTGTCCCGGGTGCTGGGCTCGGCCCAGTTGCTGCCGGACGCGGCGGGTGGCCGTGGTCTGGTGTATGCCGTTGTCGGGCACGGGGATTGGCTGACTTCGCGTCCCGAGGAAGTCGAGAGCATCGTCGACGTCGTGCGCACCACGCAGCAGGCCGAGGTGGCCGCGGTGTTCAAGGAGGTCGGCCCGCAGCGGTGGTCGGTGTCGATGCGGGCCAAGAGCGAGGTGGATCTCGCGGCCGTCGCCTCCGGATTCGGCGGGGGCGGCCACCGGCTGGCGGCCGGCTATTCGGCGAGCGGCCCGATCGTCGACGTCGTGGCCGCGCTGCGCGAGGCGCTGGGCTAGAACGCCCAGCTGCCGGAGCGCTGCAGCACGAACCCGTGGTCTCCGCTGGTGGTGTCCAGGCAGGCGACGAGGTTGTCGGCGCCGACGGCGCATGTGACGTTCAGGTAGGTCAACTTCTGCCCCGCGCTCAACAGCTTGCCACCCGGCGGCAGGGTCGCCGGGTTGCCGTCGCAGCCGCCGTAGGACATCCGGCTCAACTGGTAGCCGGGCCCCTTGAATTCGGCCGAACCCACCAGACAATCGCCCGGATGCGGGCGTCCGCCCAGCACGGGAACGTCGTCGATGCCGGGCATGTCGCCCTTGCACTTGATGTCCTGTGACGGCTGCGGCGCGGGCGCCGGCCCGCCGTAGAAGTCACACACCAGCGTGTAGGGCGTGGAGAAGCTGATCCGGGGCGAGGTGCCCGGACCGGCGCTGGTGACAAAGCCATCCGCCGGGACGGGTGTGAAACCGTCCAGGTTGGGAAACCCCGGCGGCGGCAGGGCGGCCGCACGCGGCGCGAGTCCCGCGATCGCGGCCACCGCGAGCGTCACGGCGCCCGCGAACACCCTCACGATGACATCGACGACAGCACGCATCAGCTGATCGTATTGGTTGACCGCGAACTACGGGGCCGGACCGCGACGCCTACCGGACCTGGGCCCGCCCGCGCTGCAGCACCGCCTCACGGTTGGCGGCGATGTCGTCGCCGCTGGTCCGGAACTGGCGGGCCGCCATCGCTTCGAGCCACAGCCCCGCGCTGGTCTGCGAATCGTCGATCCGGTGATAGGACGCCAGCAGCGCGCGGACCGCGTCCTGGTTGTTGCCGACGATCGACGCCGCCACCCCGCGGGCGGCGGCCAACAGCCGATCGTGCGGCACCACCTCGGTCACCAGCCCGGCGCGCAGCGCGTCCGCGGCGGACAGGTAGTCGCCCGTCATGCTCATCCGCCGGGCCAGGCCGACGCCCACCTTCTGTGGCAGCCGCACGCTCAGCCCCCAGGTGGGCAGCAGGCCGACGCGGGCATGGGTGTCGGCGAACCGGGCGTTCTCCGACGCGATCAGGATGTCGCAGTACAGGGCCAGCTCCAGCCCGCCGGTGACGGCGGCGCCGTTGATCGCGCCGATGACCGGCTTGCTCAGCGGTGGCCAGCGCGGGGAGATGTCCGGAAGCGCCGAGGTACCGCCCAACTCCTTGAGATCCAGTCCCGCGCAGAACACCGGGTCGGCGCCGGTGACGATGACGACGTCGACGGCGTCGTCGGTTTCCGCGTCGGCCAGGGCCCCGAAGAACCGGTCCCGCAGCGCCGAGGACAGCGCGTTGCGGGACTGCGGCCGGTTGAGGGTCAGCGTGCGCACCCGCTCGTCGGTTTCGATCAGCAGGATGTCGTCGGTCATGACATCACCGTAAAGGGTCGCCGGCCGCGCCTATCGTTGAGGCATGTGCCGGAACATCACCGAGCTGCGCGGGCTTCAACCGGCGGCCACCGCCGAGGAGATCGCGGCGGCGGCGCGCCAGTACGTGCGCAAGGTCAGCGGGATCAGCCGACCCTCGGCGGCGAACGCCGAGGCCTTCGAGGCGGCGGTGGCCGAGGTTACCGAGACCACCGCGCGGCTGTTGGCGGCGCTGCCCGCGCGCAGGCAGCCGCCCAAGACCGTGCCGCCGCTGCGCCGGCCCGTGGGGGTACCACCCGCTTGCGGGGGCGTGGTCGCCCGGCTGGCCGGTGCGCGATGACCGCCACCGCGACCAGCCCCACCACGACGCCCGCGCTCAAGGAGTGGAGCGCTGCAGTGCACGCCCTGCTCGACGGCCGCCAGCGGGTGCTGCTGCGCAAGGGCGGCATCGGGGAGAAGCGGTTCGACCTGGCCGCCCGCGAGTTCCTGCTGTTCCCGACGGTCGCGCACAGCCACCGCGAGCGCGTCCGGCCCGAACATCGCGATCTGCTCGAAGCGGCGGCCGCCGACAGCACCGACGATCGCCTGGTGATACGGGCCGCCGCGAAAGTCGTTGCCGCCGTGGAGGTCGACCGGCCGGAGGGCCTTGCGGCGATCGAGGACCTACACATCTGGACCGCCGAGTCGGTGCGCGCCGACCGGCTCGACTTCCGGCCCAAGCACAAGCTGGCCGTGCTGGTGGTGTCGGTGCACCCGCTGACCGAGCCGGTGGAGATCGACCGGACGCCCGAGTACGGCGGCTGCAAGAGCTGGGTGGAGCTGCCGGTGCGCGCGCCGTTGGCGCCGCCGGCGCTGGACGGGGCCGCGCTAAGCGAGGTCGCCGCGCGCGTCCGCCGCGCCGTTGGCTGACAGGTCCAGCGGGCCGACGGGCAGCAGCAACCGGGAGCGTCCGTAGCGCACCCTGTGGGTGGCCGGCCTGGACTGCCGGCCCGTCAGGATCGGCTCGTCGGTGCCCAGGTTGCGTGCGTAGCGCGGAAACCAGCTGCCGGCGATCAGCAGGCGGATACGTGAGCCGGCGCGAAACCGGTGGGCGATGCCGTCGAGTTCGACGCGGACCGTCTTCCTCGAGTTCTTGGCCGAGTTCTTGACCGGGGCGTCCAGCCTCCGGTAGCCGTCGCTGACGTTCGTCGACCGGCCCTTGGCGTCGATCTCGCTCACCCGGACGAACAGGTCGACATGCGGGGTGTCCGCGCCGTGCGCCAGCTCGACGACCGGGTTGCCGTAGATGGACAAGTCGTGGGTGAGGGTGAGGCTGGTGAAGGCCAGCACGTCGTCGCGCGCCGCCAGCCGGCCGTCGTCGCGATAGCCGCCGTTCGGCGACAGCAGCGGGCCACCGGTGGTGGGGGTCGGGTCGGCCGGGTCGTAGCGGAAGGTCGCCGGCGCCAGCCGCGTCAGGTCCGTCGGCGCGGTCTCGCCCAGGTGGCCGCCGGGCCGCAGGTACAGAACGCGCTCGCTGGTGGCCGGCGGCCAGTCGGCCACGGTCCGCCAGCCCTGCCCGGTGACGTAGACGCGGACCGGGCCGGACCGGCGCGGGCCGGGCGCGCCACCCAGGTGGGTGTCCAGCCAATCCAGCGACTCCCGCACGCAGGTGCTCAGCCCGCTCGTCAGTATCTGGGTGTGCGTCCACGGGCCCATGGTCAGCGCGACGTCGACCCCCCGGGCCCGCAGATGCCGGTACTGCTGCAACGTCTGCCTGACGAAGATGTCCTGCCAGCCGCCGATCAGCAGGACGGGCACGTCGACGCGGTCCAGCGCGTCGCCGCAGCGCAGCGCGTCCCAGAACGGATCGTTCGGGTCGGTGTGCTCGACCCACGACTCGAACCACGGCGCGCCGGCGCCGAGCAGCGCGCGGGCCGTGTCGCCCACGGGCAGCCCGAGCGCCGCCCGTGTCACCCGGTTGCGGCTCTGCAACTGCCGCAGCGCCGACCGGGCGCGCACCGGGTCCTCCTGATGGGCGACCATGTCGCTCCAGCCCAGGAAGTCGTTGATGGCGAACGAGCCGGTGCCCCACACGGATGCGTTGAAATCGTGCGGCCCCACGGTGATGACCGCAGCGGCCAGCTCCGGGGGCGGATCCTGCAGCAGCGCCCACTGGGTGAACCCGAGGTAAGACATGCCGATGGTGGCGAACCGGCCGGTGAACCAGGGCTGCTCGCGCAGCCAGGCCACCGTGTCGGCGCCGTCGGCGACCTCGTTGGCCATCGGCTCGAAATCCCCGCCCGACCCGAACGTGCCACGGACGCTCTGCAGCACGACGTGATAGCCCCGGTTCGCGTAGAACGCGCCGAACACCAGGGAGAACGGGAACGCGCGCCCGTACGGTCCCCGGACCAGCAGGGTGCCGACGGCCGCCGAGGTGGTCGGCGCGTAGTGATCGGCCACCAGCTCGACGCCGTCGCGCATCGGCACCCGGACCCGGTGCACGGTGTAATCGGCGGTCGCCGGCGGCAGGCGCAGCAGCCGCCCCACCGCCCTGCCGCCGAGGTGTCGCAGGGTGTGCAGCGTGGGCTGGGCGGCTCGCGTCGAGGTGATACTCACGGTGCCAGGTTAAGGCCCGGGCCGCCGGTCAGAACTTGTAGTACGGCGCCAGGTCGTTGGCGCGCTGCAGGTCGGTGGACATGCAATCCACCTCGGGATTGGAGTAGACCGTCGAGTAGTAGAGCGCCTGCTGCAGCACGCCGTAACTGGTCTTGAACACGACCATGCAGGAGTAATACCAGTAGCTGTTGTGATAGGTCGGCTTGAGCACCCAGTACTGCGCGGCGCGGTGTCCCGCGATGGTGGTCTCGACCGCGTCGGGCGGCAGGGTCTCCTCGTAGGTGCGCCAGATGATGGGTTCGACGGCCAGCTGGTAGTTACCCGCGTCGAAGTGGCAGCGCAAGCCGTCTTCGTGCTCGGGCGGGGTGAACGCCAGCCCGAGCCGCTGCACCGCATCGAACGGGATGTCCTCGCACGCGTCGAACGGCCGCGGGTCGGTGGTCGCCACGATCGGGCTCTTCATGGTGGTTTCCATCGGCGCCGCCGTCGAGCGCAGCTCCACGCGCCCGGGCCCCGCCGGCCCCGGCGCGGCGCCCTGCCACCCCACCGTGCCAGCTACGGCCGCTGCGACGAGGGCACCGACCGCCCCGATCAGACGCACCTTCGCGAACACGACACCCCCTGACGGCTCGGCGGCCCTTGCCCGGGAGTGTACAAGTCGCGTCGCCACGGCCACAGACAAACAAGAACACGTTCTAATGCCGCGGGCAAGGGCCGGTCCCGGCCGGCGCACGGCCCCGGGTCATTAGTCTGGTTAATCGTGGCTGGTCAAAATGCGGGGCAACAATCGGCGAATGGTGGGCAACCGACGCTGTGGGCCGTCTCCGACCTGCACACCGGCCACCTCGGCAACAAGCCGGTCACCGAATCGCTGCACCCGTCCTCGCCGGACGACTGGCTGATCGTCGCCGGGGACGTCGCCGAACGCACCGACGAGATCCGTTGGGCCCTGGACCTGCTGCGCCGGCGATTCGCCAAGGTGATCTGGGTCCCGGGCAACCACGAGCTGTGGACGACCACGCGTGACCCGGTGCAGATCTTCGGCAAGGCCCGCTACGACTACCTGGTCAACATGTGCGACGAGATGGGCATCGTCACGCCCGAGCATCCCTTCCCGGTGTGGACCGAGCGCGGCGGGCCGGCGACCATCGTGCCGATGTTCCTGCTCTACGACTACAGCTTCTTGCCCGAGGGCGCGGCCAGCAAAGCCGAGGGCCTGACCATCGCGCGGGAGCGCAACGTCGTCGCCACCGACGAATTCCTGCTGTCGCCGGAGCCCTATCCCACCCGGGAGGCCTGGTGCCGGGAGCGGCTGGCCGCCACCCGGGCCCGCCTCGAGAAGCTCGACTGGATGACGCCCACCGTCCTGGTGAACCATTTTCCCCTGGTCCGCGACCCCTGCGACGCGCTGTTCTACCCGGAGTTCGCGCTGTGGTGTGGAACCACCAAGACCGCCGACTGGCACACCCGCTACAACGCCGTCTGTTCGGTCTACGGTCACCTGCACATCCCGCGTACCACCTGGTATGACGATGTGCGCTTCGAGGAGGTGTCGGTCGGTTACCCGCGGGAGTGGCGGCGCCGCAAACCGCACCACTGGCTGCGCCAGGTGCTGCCCGATCCGGAGTACGCGCCCGGTTACCTCAACGACTTCGGCGGCCACTTCGAGATCACTCCCGAGATGCGGCAGCAGGCCGCGCAGTTCCGGGAACGGTTGCGGCAGCGGCAATCACGATGACCGAGGACATGCTGGTTTCCTCGGTGCTGCCGACGGCGGACGGCCTGGCCTACTCGGAGGTGTATACCGATCCGCCCGGCCTCGCGCCGCTGCCCGAAGAGGAGCCGCTGATCGCGAGGTCGGTGGCCAAGCGCCGCAACGAGTTCATCACCGTCCGGCACTGCGCGCGGGTCGCGCTCGGCGAGCTCGGCCTGCCGCCGGTGCCGATCCTCAAGGGCGAGAAGGGCGAACCGTGCTGGCCCGACGGCGTGGTGGGCAGCCTCACCCATTGCACGGGCTATCGGGGCGCGGTCGTGGGGCGCACCGACGCGGTGCGCTCGGTGGGCATCGACGCCGAACCGCACGACGTGTTGCCCGACGGCGTGCTGAACGCGATCAGCCTGCCCGAGGAGCGGCACGAGATGAGCACCCTGCCCGACGGCCTGCACTGGGACCGAATCCTGTTCTGCGCCAAGGAAGCGACGTACAAGGCGTGGTTCCCGCTGACCAAGCGCTGGCTGGGTTTCGAGGACGCCCACATCGTGTTCGACCTCGACCCGCCCGACGGGGGCTCCACCGGGGTGTTCGTGTCCAAGATCCTGATCGATGGGCAGACGCTCGACGGCCCGCCGCTGACCGCGCTGAGGGGCCGGTGGTCGGTGGAGCGGGGACTGGTGCTGACCGCCATCGTGCTATGAGTCAAAGCCCCAGCGGGCCGGGCATAGTCGTCGTCGACAAGCCGGCCGGGATGACCAGTCACGACGTGGTCGGGCGCTGCCGGCGCATCTTCTCCACCCGCAGGGTCGGGCACGCGGGAACGCTGGACCCGATGGCCACCGGCGTGCTGGTGATCGGCGTCGACCGCGCCACCAAGATCCTCGGCCTGTTGACGGCGGCCCCCAAGTCCTACACCGCCACCATCCGGCTTGGCCAGACCACCTCCACCGAGGACGCCGAAGGGGAAGTGCTGCACAGCGTTTCGGCCGCGCACCTGACGCGTGAGGCCATCACCGCCGCGGTGGCCGCCCTGCGCGGCGACATCGAGCAGGTGCCGTCGGCGGTCAGCGCGATCAAGGTCGACGGGCGGCGCGCCTACCGGCTGGTTCGCGAGGGCCGGGCCGTCGAGCTCGCGGCCCGCCCGGTGCGCATCGACCGGTTCGAGGTGCTCGACGTCCGGCCCGCCGGCCAGTTCGTCGACGTGGACGTGGAGGTGGACTGCTCGTCGGGGACCTACGTGCGCGCGCTCGCCCGCGACGTCGGGGCCGCGCTGGGCGTGGGCGGGCATCTGACGGCACTGCGGCGCACCCGCGTCGGTCGCTTCACGCTGGACCGGGCCCGCTCGCTCGACGACCTGGCCGAGCGGCCGGGCCTGTCGTTGACGCTGGACGAGGCGTGCCTGCTGATCTTTCCTCGCCGCGACCTGACCGCCGAGGAGACCGAGGCGACGGCCAACGGGCGGCCGCTTGCGGCGGCCGGCATCGACGGCGTCTATGCCGCCTGCGACGCCGGCGGGCGGGTCATCGCGCTGCTGCGCGACGAGGGCGCGCGCACCAAGTCGGTGGTCGTGGTCCGCCCGGCGACGCTCGGGGAATAGGCTGTGACGCGGATCTCCTCAACCCTGTCGAAGAAGGGGCGCGCTATGTCGAACAAGGTTTACGTCGTCGGCGTCGGCATGACGAAATTCGAGAAGCCGGGCCGCCGCGAGGGCTGGGACTACCCCGACATGGCGCGCGAGTCCGGAACCAACGCGCTGGCCGACGCCGGCATCGACTACCGCGAGGTGCAGCAGGGCTACGTCGGCTACGTCGCGGGCGACTCGACGTCCGGGCAGCGGGCGCTCTACGAGCTGGGCATGACCGGCATCCCGATCGTCAACGTCAACAACAACTGCTCGACCGGCTCGACGGCACTGTTCCTGGCGGCGCAGGCGATCCGGGGCGGGCTGGTCGACTGCGCCATCGCGCTCGGCTTCGAGAAGATGCAACCCGGCTCGCTGGGCGGGGGAGCCCAGGACCGCGAATCGCCGATGGGCAAGCACGTCAAGGCGATGGCCGAGATCGACGAGTTCGCGATGCCCGTCGCGCCCTGGATGTTCGGCGCCGCCGGCCGCGAACACATGAGGCAATACGGCAGCACCGCAGAACATTTCGCCAAGATCGGCTACAAGAACCACAAGCACTCCGTCAACAACCCATTCGCGCAGTTCCAGGAGTCCTACACGCTCGAGGACATCCTGGCCGCGCGGATGATCTCCGACCCGCTGACCAAGCTGCAGTGCTCGCCCACGTCCGACGGTTCCGGCGCGGCGATCCTGGCCTCGGAGAGCTTCGTCGACAGCCACGGGTTGGCCGCCCAGGCGGTGGAGATCGTCGGTCAGGCCATGACCACCGACTTCGCCTCCACCTTCGACGGAAGCGCCAAAAATCTGATCGGCTACGACATGAATGTTCAAGCGGCGCAACAAGTTTACCAGCAGTCCGGGTTGGGGCCCGAGGACTTCCAGGTGATCGAGCTGCACGACTGTTTTTCGGCCAACGAGTTGCTGCTATATGAGGCGCTGGGGCTGTGCGGGCCGGGTGAGGCGCCCAAGCTGATCGACAACGGCGACACCACCTATGGCGGGCGCTGGGTGGTCAATCCGTCCGGCGGCCTGATCTCCAAGGGACATCCGTTGGGTGCCACCGGGCTGGCGCAGTGCGCCGAGCTGACCTGGCAGCTGCGCGGCACCGCCGACAAGCGTCAGGTCGAGGGTGTCAGCGCCGCGCTGCAACACAACATCGGACTCGGTGGGGCCGCCGTCGTCACCGCCTACCAGCGCGCCGAACGCTAGCCCGAGCCAACCGGCGGCTAGCCCACCACCCAGATCGCCCGGGCGGCCGGGCTGCCCAGGTCGACGGTCGTCTCGACTCCGTCGCCGTCGTCGATCGCCACTGAGATCATGCCGGCGAACTCGCGACGCGTCAGGACGCGCAGCCGCGAGTCGAGGTTGATGCCGACATCGGCGAAATAGCGCAGCATCTCCGGGTCGGCGTCGGAGATGCGGGCCACGGTTCCGGTGTCTCCGTCGCCGCACGCCCACAGCTGCCGCGCCGGCGGAGTGGGCACCTGTCCGTCGGAGGCCGGGATCGGGTCCCCGTGCGGGTCGCGCTGCGGGAACCCCAGCTTGGCGTCGATGCGGGCCACCAGCCGATCCGACACCGCGTGTTCGAGCACCTCGGCCTCGTCGTGCACCTCGTCCCAGCCGTAGCCGAGCTCGTTCACCAGAAACGTCTCGAGCAGCCGGTGCCGGCGCACCATCGCCAGCGCGGCCCGCCTGCCCGCCTCGGTCAGGGTCACGGCCCCGTATTTCTCGTGGTCGACCAGGCCCTGCTCGGCGAGCTTGCGGATGGACTCCGACGCGGTGCTGGCCGACACCCCGATCTTCTCGGCGAGCATCTTGGTGCTGACCTTTTGCGGCGCGTCCTTGGGCGACCACTCCTGGGCGTTCCAGATGACCTTGAGGTAGTCCTGGCCGACGGCGGTGAGACCGCCACGCTCTTCGTCAGCCCTCACAACGACAAAGTTTAGGCAACCCAGACCCGATCGTGTGCTCCTCGCCACCCTCGCGGCGGCGGATCTCCCGGCGGACGGCGGGTGGCCGTAGGCTTGCCCTCGTGCAGCGGTGGCGCGGCCAAGACGAGATTCCCACGGACTGGGGCAGATGCGTGCTCACCATCGGCGTGTTCGATGGTGTGCACCGGGGCCATGCCGAATTGATCGCGCATGCGGTGAAGGCCGGGCGCGCGCGCAACGTGCCGACCGTGCTGATGACCTTCGACCCGCACCCGATGGAAGTGGTCTACCCGGGCAGCCACCCGGCGCAGCTGACGACGCTGACGCGGCGCGCGGAGCTGGTCGAGGAGATGGGCATCGATGTCTTCCTGGTGATGCCGTTCACCAGCGACTTCATGAAGCTGACCCCGGAGCGCTACGTCCACGAGCTGCTGGTGGAACACCTGCACGTGGTGGAGGTCGTGGTCGGGGAGAACTTCACGTTCGGCAAGAAGGCGGCCGGCAATGTCGAGACCCTGCGGCGCGCCGGGGAGCGCTTCGGGTTCGCGGTCGAGTCCATGTCGCTGCTGTCCGAGCACCACAGCAACGAGACGGTGACGTTTTCCTCCACCTACATCCGGTCCTGCGTGGACGCCGGTGACGTGGTGACGGCCATGGAGGCGCTGGGCCGCCCGCACCGCGTCGAGGGCGTCGTCGTCCGCGGCGAGGGCCGGGGCATGGAGCTGGGCTTCCCGACCGCCAACGTGGCGCCCCCGATGTACTCGGCGATCCCGGCCGACGGCGTGTACGCCGCGTGGTTCACCCTGCTCGGGCACGGGCCGGTGACCGGCACCGTCGTCCCGGGCGAGCGCTACCACGCCGCGGTGTCCGTCGGCACCAACCCCACGTTCTCGGGACGCACCCGCACCGTCGAGGCCTTCGTGCTGGACACCACCGCCGACCTCTACGGCCAGTACGTGGCGCTGGACTTCGTCGGCCGCATCCGCGGGCAAACCAAGTTCGACTCGGTGCAGGACCTGATCGACGCGATGGGCAACGACACCGAGCGGGCCCGCGCGATGCTCTCGGCGCGGGACTGATCCGGGGCGGCGCCGGCCTGGGATTTCGGCGGGCGTCGCAGCCGCTGATAGACTCGCCCCCCGAATGGCGTGTGCTGCAGTCCGCGGCGGCCACGTACACGTTTTTTCGCGGCACCCAATTGATGGAGATGTTTCGTGGCGCTGACAGCCGAGCAGAAAAAGGAAATCCTGGGCAACTACGGCCTGCACGACACCGACACCGGTTCCCCGGAGGCCCAGGTCGCGCTGCTGACCAAACGGATCGCCGACCTGACCGAGCACCTCAAGGTGCACAAGCACGATCACCACTCCCGGCGGGGCCTGCTCCTGCTGGTTGGTCGGCGGCGCCGGCTGCTCAAGTACGTCGCTCAGATCGACGTGGAACGGTACCGCTCGCTGGTCGAGCGTCTGGGTCTGCGTCGCTGACGCTCGGAAACCGCCAATCGGCGAAGCCCTGCCGGCGGCGCAAGTTCGCCATGTAGAGTAGGAGCGTTCTGGGCCGGTTCGGCCCGAGCAAACGGTGCGGTCACGCAGATCCGCGTGCGCCGTTCCAGCGTGTCACTGCGCACGTCACCAGGGAGCAGCCCGGTCTGCATCGGGCGGTCTTCGGTAGTGGCTGCCGGGCTCTCCGGATCTGGGGCAGGTCGGCAGCTTCGATCGATGGCCGTAGCCGCATTCAGACTCTTTCCTCTCCTTAGGAAGCTCTCGGGTTACCTGCGCGTGACCACGCGAAAAAGCTGAATACCCAGAGAGGCCGTACGGACACCTATGTCTGTCGCTGAAATTGAAGAAGGCGTGTTCGAGGCAACCGCCGTTATCGACAACGGGAGCCTCGGCACCCGCACCATCCGTTTCGAGACCGGCCGGCTGGCCCAGCAGGCCGCCGGCGCCGTCGTCGCCTACCTCGACGACGAGAACATGCTGTTGTCGGCGACCACCGCCAGCAAGAGCCCCAAGGAGCACTTCGACTTCTTCCCGCTGACGGTCGACGTCGAGGAGCGGATGTACGCCGCCGGCCGCATCCCCGGCTCGTTCTTCCGCCGCGAGGGACGCCCCTCCACCGACGCGATCCTGACCTGCCGGCTGATCGACCGCCCGCTGCGGCCGTCGTTCGTCTCCGGCCTGCGCAACGAGATCCAGGTCGTGGTGACGATCATGAGCCTGGACCCCAACGACCTGTACGACGTGCTGGCGATCAACGCCGCGTCGGCCTCCACCCAGCTGGCCGGCCTGCCGTTCTCCGGTCCCATCGGGGGCGTGCGGGTGGCGCTGATCGACGGCACCTGGGTCGCCTTCCCCACGGTCGAGCAGCTCGAGCGGGCCGTATTCGACATGGTGGTGGCGGGCCGGATCGTCGGCGAACAGGGCGGTGCGCCCGGAAACGTCGACGTCGCGATCATGATGGTCGAGGCCGAGGCCACCGAGAACGTCATCGAGCTCGTCGAGGGCGGGGCCCAGGCGCCGACGGAGACCGTCGTGGCCGAGGGCCTGGAGGCCGCCAAGCCGTTCATCGCCGCGCTGTGCACCGCGCAGCAGGAGCTGGCCGACGCGGCCGCGAAGCCCACCGGCGACTACCCGACGTTCCCCGACTACGGCGAAGACGTCTACTACTCGGTGGCCTCGGTGGCCACCGACGAGCTGGCCAAGGCGCTGACCATCGGCGGCAAGGCCGAGCGCGACGCGCGCACCGACGAGCTCAAGGCCGAGGTGCTCACGCGGCTCGCCGGCGCCTCTGGGACCTACGAGGGCCGCGAGAAGGAGGTCAGCGCCGCGTTCCGCTCGCTGACCAAGAAGCTGGTTCGCCAGCGCATCCTGACCGACCACTTCCGCATCGACGGCCGGGGTGTCACCGACATCCGCGCGCTGTCGGCCGAGGTGGCCATCGTGCCCCGGGCGCACGGCAGCGCGCTGTTCGAGCGCGGCGAGACCCAGATCCTGGGAGTGACCACCCTCGACATGGTCAAGATGGCCCAGCAGATCGACTCGCTGGGGCCCGAGACCAGCAAGCGCTACATGCACCACTACAACTTCCCGCCGTATTCGACCGGTGAAACCGGCCGGGTCGGCTCGCCCAAGCGCCGCGAGATCGGGCACGGGGCGCTGGCCGAGCGGGCGTTGATCCCGGTGCTGCCCAGCGTCGAGGAGTTCCCGTACGCGATCCGCCAGGTGTCCGAGGCGCTGGGTTCCAACGGCTCGACGTCGATGGGATCGGTGTGCGCGTCCACGCTGGCGCTGCTCAACGCCGGGGTGCCGCTGAAGGCGCCGGTCGCCGGCATCGCGATGGGGCTGGTCTCCGACGACGTCGAGGTGGACGGCAAGGCCGAGCGCCGATTCGTCACCCTGACCGACATTTTGGGCGCCGAGGACGCGTTCGGCGACATGGACTTCAAGTGCGCCGGCACCAAGGAGTTCGTCACCGCGCTGCAGCTGGACACCAAGCTCGACGGCATCCCGTCCCAGGTCCTGGCGGGCGCGCTGGCGCAGGCCAAGGACGCCCGGCTGACCATTCTCGAGGTGATGGCCGAGGCCATCGACGAGCCCGACGAGATGAGCCCCTACGCGCCGCGGGTGACCACCATCAAGGTCCCGGTGGACAAGATCGGTGAGGTGATCGGGCCCAAGGGCAAGGTCATCAACGCGATCACCGAGGAGACCGGCGCGCAGATCTCCATCGAGGACGACGGCACCGTGTTCGTCGGCGCCACCGACGGCCCCTCGGCGCAGGCGGCGATCGACCGGATCAACGCCATCGCCAACCCGCAGCTGCCCACCGTGGGCGAACGGTTCCTCGGCACCGTGGTCAAGACCACCGATTTCGGTGCGTTCGTGTCGCTGCTGCCGGGACGCGACGGCCTGGTCCACATCTCCAAGCTCGGCAAGGGCAAGCGCATCGCGAAGGTCGAGGACGTCGTCAACGTCGGCGACAAACTGCGGGTCGAGATCGCCGACATCGACAAGCGCGGCAAGATCTCGCTGGTGCTGGTCGAGGAAGACGCCGCGGCCCCGGCCGATGCCGGGGCTCCTCAGGAGGCCACGCCAGCCGATGCCGCTAGCTGACCCAGGAAGGCCAGCGGCTGTCGCCGCGTTGCGGCGCGGCAAGCACACCGCCACGGCGGAACCGGACCGCCAGTCCGCGCTGCGGCGCAGCACGCTTCCGGGCGGTCTGCGGGTCGTCACCGAGTACCTGCCATCGGTGCGCTCCGCGTCCGTCGGCGTCTGGGTCGGCGTCGGCTCGCGCGACGAGGGTGCCACCGTGGCGGGCGCGGCCCACTTCCTCGAGCATCTGCTGTTCAAGTCGACGCCCACCCGCAGTGCCGTGGACATCGCGCAGGCGATGGACGCCGTCGGCGGGGAGCTGAACGCCTTCACGGCCAAGGAGCACACCTGCTACTACGCGCACGTGCTCGACAGCGACCTGGAGCTGGCCGTCGACCTGGTGGCCGACGTCGTGCTCAACGGCCGCTGCGCCGCCGAAGATGTCGAGCTGGAGCGCGACGTGGTGCTCGAAGAGATCGCGATGCGCGACGACGACCCCGAGGACGCGCTGGGGGACATGTTCCTGGGCGCGATGTTCGGCGATCACCCGGTGGGCCGGCCGGTGATCGGCACCGCGCAGTCGGTGTCGTCGATGACCCGGACGCAGCTGCACTCGTTCCACGTGCGCCGCTACACGCCGGACCGCATGGTGGTCGCGGTGGCCGGCAACGTCGACCACGACGAGGTCGTGGCGCTGGTGCGTATGCACTTCGGGCCGCACCTGGTCCGCGGGCGCCGGCCCATCGCCCCGCGCAAGGGCGCCGGACGGGTGACCGGACAGCCCCGGTTGATGCTGGGCAACCGGGACGCCGAGCAGACCCATGTGTCGCTGGGCGTGCGTACCCCGGGGCGTAGCTGGCGGCACCGCTGGGCGCTGTCGGTGTTGCACAGCGCGCTGGGCGGCGGCCTGAGTTCCCGGCTGTTCCAAGAAGTTCGCGAGTTGCGCGGGTTGGCCTACTCGGTCTACTCGACGGTGGACATCTTTGCCGACAGTGGAGCGCTGTCTATCTATGCCGCCTGCCAGCCCGAGCGGTTCGCCGAGGTGATGCAGGTCACCAACGAGGTCCTCGAGTCGGTGGCCCGCGACGGCATCACCGAGGCGGAGTGCCGCATCGCGAAGGGGTCGTTGCGCGGCGGGCTGGTCCTCGGTTTGGAGGATTCCAGTTCGCGGATGAGCCGTCTGGGCCGCAACGAACTGAACTACGGCGAGCATCGCAGCATCGAGCACACCCTGCGGCAAATCGACCAGGTGACGGTCGAGGAGGTCAACGCGGTTGCCCGCCGGCTGCTGAGCCAGCCCTACGGCGCCGCCGTCCTGGGGCCCTATGCCTCCAAACGGTCACTGCCCCAACAACTTCGGGCGATGGTAAATTAGCTCCGTGGTACTGGGCTTTTGGGACATCATGGTGCCCATCGTGGGTGCGCCGATGGCCGGCGGACCGGGCACGCCCGAGCTGGCCGCGGCGGTGTCCAACGCGGGCGGGCTCGGCTTCGTCCCCGGCGGCCACCGCAGCGCGGAGCGGTTCGCCGAGGACATCGCCGCCGCGCGCGCGGCCACCACCGGCCCGCTCGGCGTCAACCTGTTCGTTCCCCAGCCCAGCGTCGCGGACTGGGTGGCGCTGGACTACTACGCCGAGGAACTCGAGGAGATCGCCGACTACTACCAGGTCGAGGTCGGACACCCGCAATACGGCGACGACGACGACTGGGAGCGCAAGCTCGAAGTGGTGGCCGACGTGCGGCCCGAGCTGGTCTCGTTCACCTTCGGTGTCCCGCCGCCCGACGTCATCCGGAGACTGGGGGCGCTGGGCCTGCTGGTGATGGTCACGGTGACGTCGGTGTACGAGGCGGGCGTGGCCGTCGCCGCCGGCGCGGACAGCCTGATTGTGCAGGGCCCCGACGCGGGCGGGCACCGGGGCACGTTCGCCCCCGACATGGAGCCCAGCAATGAATCGCTGCACCATCTGATCGACCGCATCCGCCATGCGCACGACGTCCCGGTCATCGCGGCCGGCGGGCTGGGCACCGCGCGCGACGTCGCGGCGGTGCTGCACCGGGGCGCCGTTGCCGCACAGGTCGGCACCGCGCTGCTGCTCAGCGACGAAGCCGGCACCAGCGCCGCGCACCGCACCGCCCTGAAGAATCCGGTCTTCGGCACCACCGTCGTCACGCGCGCCTTCTCGGGCCGCTACGCGCGCGGCCTGGAGAACAACTTCACCCGCCTGCTCGACAACGTGGCGCCGCTGGGCTACCCGGAGGTCAACCAGATGACCACCCCGATCCGGGAGGCGGCCGCCGCCCTGGAGGACCCGAACGGGATACCGCTGTGGGCCGGAACGTCGTTCAAGGAGGCGAAGGCGGGGAAGGCGGCCGACATCATCGACAGCCTGGTGGAGCGCGACTAGGTCAGCAGGCCCGCCGGATCGGTGAACGGCAAGTCCAGGTCGGTGGCCACCGGTTCGGACAGCAGCCCGCCGTCGTGCGTCGAAAGGCCTTTCGCCAGAGCGGGATCCGATCGGCACGCCGTCCGCCAGCCGCGGTCGGCCAGTTCGAGCACGTACGGCATGGTCGCATTGGTCAGCGCCACGGTGGACGTCTTGGGCACCGCGCTGGGCATGTTCGCCACGCAGTAGAACTGCTTGTCGTACACGGCGAACGTCGGGTCGTCGTGTGTGGTCGGCCGGGAATCCGCGAAACAGCCGCCCTGGTCGATGGAGATGTCCACCAACACCGCGCCCGGCTTCATCTGTGCCACAAGCGAATTGGGAACCAGCTCCGGTGCCTTGCCGCCCGGCAACAGGACCGCGCCGATCAGCAGGTCGGCGCGCGTGACGGTGCCCTCCAGCTCGTAGGCCGACGAGTAGCGCGTGCGGACCTGTCCGCCGAATTCGGCATCGAGCAGGCGCAGCTTGCCGATGTTGACGTCGAGGACCGTCACGTTCGCGCCCATGCCGTTTGCGACCCGGGCGGCGTTGTAGCCGGCCGTACCCGCACCGATCACCACGACGTCGGCGGGCTTGACGCCCGGGACCCCGCCCATCAGTACGCCGCGGCCGCCGTGCGTGCGCATCAGGTGGTAGGCGCCGACCTGGGCCGAGAGCCGGCCGGCGACCTCGCTCATCGGCGCCAGCAACGGCAACGTGCCGTCGGCCGCCTGCACAGTCTCGTAGGCAATCGACGTTGTGCCGGAAGCCAATAGCGCTTGGGTGCAGGTGCGGGAGGCGGCCAGGTGCAGATAGGTGAAGAGCACCTGATCCCGGCGCAGGAGGCCGTACTCGGGCTCAATCGGTTCCTTCACCTTGAGCAGCAGGTCGGCCTCGGCCCACACCTGTTCGGCCGAGTCGGCCAATCGGGCGCCCGCCGCCTTGAACTCGTCGTCGGGGATGGACGACCCGTCCCCGGCGCCGGCCTGCACGAGCACTTCGTGGCCGCGGCGGGTCAGTTCGGCGACGCCGGCAGGGGTGATGGCCACTCTGAACTCGTTGACCTTGGTCTCGGTCGGTACGCCGACTCGCATGCTTGCCCCTCGCTCTGGACGGTTCGCACTCAAGTGTGGAGAAAGTTCGGAGGGGCCGCAATCACGGTGGGATCCGGCGCGTGCTGGCTATGATCGGCGGATGACTGATCCGTGCGTGACGGCCACCGTGCAGGTCGACGCCCGCCCCGAGGTCGTGTATCGGCTCCTCACCGACCTGCCGACGCTGACCTCGTTCGCCGAGGAGGCGGTGGCGATGGAGTGGCGCAAAGGCGATGCCGCGCGGCCCGGGGCCGTGTTCACCGGTCACAACGAAAGCGGCAAACGACGCTGGAGCACCACGTGCACCGTCACCGACGCGGAACCGGGCCGCGTCTTCGCGTTCGATGTGCGACACACCGTCCTTCCGATCGCGCGCTGGCAATACGACATCGTGGCCGCCGACGGCGGCTGCCGGGTCACCGAGAGTACCTGGGACCGCAGGCCCCGCTGGTTCCGCAAGCTCGCCGGCAGGGCCACCGGTGTTCCGGATCGCGTGGCCGCCAACACCGAACACATCCGGCTCACCTTGCAGCGCCTCAAGCAGCGCGCCGAGTCCGAGTAGCCGGCGGCCGGCGAAGCTAACGCCGACGGAGCCGATAGCCCCGATGGGCGATCTTGACACCGGGCAGCGGCTCCCAGTCCAGGGTGCGCCCGTCGGCGCGAAAGTCGTTCTTCTCGTAGAAGAGTCGCGCCTGAGTGTTGTGTTCGGCGCACCACAGGACGACGTCTCCGGGCGGGCTCTCGGTCAAGGCCGTGGCCAGCAGGCGCATTCCGACACCGTGGCGCTGGCAGTCGGCCGCGATGTAGAGCGAATCGAGTTCGATCTGCTCGGGGTTCGCGGGGTCGGGGCCGAAGATCGTCATACCGATTGTCCGCGAACCGGATTCGGCCAGCCACATGCTCCAGCGCCTGCGCCGCAGAATGCCCGGGTACGCCAGGATGGCCCAGCGCCGCGGCGATCCGAGGAGGTCGAGCGTGGCGTCCGGCAGCACGCCGGCCCAGGACTGACGCCAGACCGGATAGTGCATCTCGGCAACCCGGGCGAGATCGCTCGGGGCGGCTCGGCGGATTGCGATGTCGCACGGGATGTCGCCGGTCGTCACGGACGTGATTGCTCCAGGTAGGCGGCCAGCGCGTTGGTCAGGCCGCGCCGCGCCATGTCCAGGTCGGCGTAGGAGCCGAGCTGCCGCTCGGACACCAGGCCGCGCATCGCGCCGGGGATCAGGGCGGCCACCTCGCGCACCCGATCGGGGTCGACGTCCAGGCCGGCGAAGGCGTTCTGGCAGGTTTCCAGCCAGCTCTTGCCCCAGGAGAACAGCTCGGCGGCGGTGCGCGGGAACAGGCGCTCGAGCTCGCCGGGGTCGCGGGGGAGCGCCGCCCGCAGGTTCTCGATCGCCCGGGAATCCGGCGACGCCAACCCGTCGTAGAGGGTGTCGACGATCGCGCCGACCCGCTCGCGCAGGGGCGCGTCCGGTGAGACCGGGGTCGACAGGGTCGAGAATGTCGCCGCGCGCCGTTCGGCGGTGCGGTGCAGCACGGCCGCCCAGAAACCGTCGGTGTCGCCGAACTGGTACTGCACGGCGCCCCAGGTGGCGCCGATCTCCTTGGCGATGCGGTTGGCCGACACCGAACCCGGGTCGCCGGAGGCCAACGACTTGAGCGCGGCTTCGAGCATGCTTTCTCGCGTGGCGTTGCCACGCCGATTGGGGCGCCGGCTCGCGGTTCCGGCCGGGCTAACCTGCCGAGTCATCTGCCGAGCCTATCGCGCCCCAGGGTTTCATAGAGGGTACTTTGATTTGGCGAGCGTCCCGCCTATCATTTCTGCCAAGGAGGGATCCCGCATGGCTAAGCCGCCGTTGTCGATGACACCAACCGGCTGGTTCCAGGTCGCCTGGTCCGACGAGATCGGCGTGGGCGACGTGCACACGATGAAGTACTTCGGGCAGGAGATGGTCGCGTGGCGGGCCGAGTCCGGTCAGCTCACCGTGATGAACGCCTACTGCGAGCACCTCGGTGCGCATCTGGGTTATGGCGGCACGGTCGTCGGCGAGGTGTTGCAGTGCCCGTTCCACGGCTGGCAATGGAGCCAGGAGGGCCGCAACGTCTGCATTCCCTACCAGGACCGGCCCAACCGGGGCCGTCGCATCCGCACCTACCCCGTGGTGGAGCGCAACGCCTCGGTCTACATCTGGCACGACGTCGAGCGCCGTGAGCCCTATTTCGACGCGCCGGACGTCTTCGCCGCGTTCGGCGACGGCAGCAGCGCCGACGACTACTACCCGCAGCAGCGGTTGTATCGGCAGGCCTTGGAGCTGCATCCCCAGTACGTGCTCGAAAACGGGGTCGACTTCGCGCATTTCAAATTCGTGCACAACACGCCCATCGTGCCCGTGTTCACCCGTCATGACTTCGCCGAACCGGTGTCGTTCGTCGACTTCACCATCACGTTCGAAGGTGACGACGGGCAGAAGATCGAGGACGTCAACAGCGGCGTCGAGGCCATCAACGGCGGCCTGGGCATCGCGGTGACCAAGAGTTGGGGGATGATCGACAACCGCACCATCTCCGCGGTCACCCCGGTCGACGAGTTCACCTCCGACGTCCGGTTCATGGTCTACATCGGCCGGACGCCGGGTAAAGACCCCGACCGCGCCGAGCGCAAGGCGGCCGAGTTCGGCCGCGAAGTGATCCGGCAGTTCGAGCAGGACATCGAGATCTGGCGGCACCAGCGCTACTCGGACCCGCCGGCACTGGCCACCGACGAGTACCAGGGTTTCACCGCAATTCGCAAGTGGGCCAAACAGTTCTACCCCGAGGCGTTCGCAGCACAGGAAGGCTCAATGCAATGACCAGCGCACCGATCCGCGTGTTCCAGGTGGCCACCGGAAACGTCGGTTCGGAGATGATCAAGCGGATCGCGACCCAGCCCGACCTGGAACTCATTGGCGTGCACTGCTATTCGCCGGAGAAGATCGGGAAGGACACCGGCGAGCTCGCCGGTGTGGCGCCCAACGGGGTGAAGGCCACCGGCACCATCGAGGAGATCATCGCCGCCAAGCCGGACGTACTCACCTTCCACGGCGTGTTCCCCGACGAGGACCTCTATGTCAAGGTGCTCGAGGCGGGCATCAACGTCGTCACCACCGCCGACTGGATCACCGGCTGGCACCGCGACAAAAACCATCCGCACCCGTCGGGCAAGCCGGTGAGCCGGCTACTGGCCGAGGCCTGCGAAAAGGGCGGCGCGACGTTCTACGGGACCGGGATGAACCCGGGCCTGAACCAGATTCTGGGCGTGGTGTGTTCGGCCGACGTCGCCGACATCGAGAACGTCACCACGATCGAATCCGTGGACGTGTCATGCCACCACTCCAAGGACACCTGGATCGAGGTGGGCTATGGCCAGCCGGTCGACGATCCGGAAATCCCGGCCAAGCTGGAGAAGTACACCCGCGTGTTCGCCGACAGCGTGCTCATGATGGCCGATTGCTTCGACCTGCCCCTCGACGAGGTGAAGTTCAGCTACGAGCTCGGCGCTTGCACCAAGGACGTGGATCTGGGCTGGTACACCCTGCCCAAGGGCTCGCTGGGCGGCAACTACATCAAGTACCAGGGCATGGTGGACGGCGTGCCCCGGGTCGAGACGCACCTGGAATGGCAGATGACCCCGCACACCGACCCGAGCTGGAACATCAAGGGCTGCTACATCACCCAGATCAAGGGCGACCCCTGCATCTACAACAAACACATGATCTTCCCCAAGCCCGGCGTCGACCTGTCCAACCCGGACAGCTTCGCCTCCATCGGCATGACCGTCACCGGCATGCCGGCGCTGGCCTCGATCAAATCGGTCGTCGCGGCGCCGCCGGGACTCATCACCAGCGCCGACCTGCCACTGCGCGGGTTCGCGGGGCGGTTCAAGATCTAGGTCAAGGGTCCGCAAGCCGTTCCGGGTGGTGGTAGTCGTTGGTGCCCGGGCCGCGGCCCTGTTGCGGCGGCGGTATCCATTCGGTGCGCCCGTTCGGGAGTCTCCTTGTCCGCCAGCCCCTGTCGATCAGCTTGTGGTGCGGCGTGCAGGCGAACGCGATGTTGTCGGCGTTGGTCGGGCCGCCGGTGGCCCAGTCGTCGAGATGGTGGACCTCGCACCAGTAGCCGGGCGCATCACAGCCGGGATGCGTGCAGCCGCGGTCCTTCGCGTACAACACGATGCGCTGGTCCGGCGTGGCGATTCGCCGCGTCCGGCCGAGATACAGCGGGCGCCCGGAGTGTTGATCGAAGACAGCCAGATAGTGGTAGGCATGGCGTGCCATCCGGATCACGTCGCGCATGGGGAGCACCGTTCCGCCGCCGGTGACCGCCCGCCCGGTGCCCGCCGTCAGCTCCTGCAGCGTGGTGGAGACGATGACGGTGACCGGCAACCCGTTGTGCGCGCCCAGTTTCGGATCGCCCAGTCGGCCGCGGACCAACGCGTTGAGCGCGTCATGCTGGCGCTGCGCGTGGCTGCGCACGTCGCCGCTCGCCGACTCGTCGCTGGGTTCGCCGTCGACACAGGGCTTTTCGTCGTCCGGGTTGCACGCGCCGGGCGCGGCGAACCGCGCCAGCCAGGCATCCAGGTTGGCCCGCAACTCCGGGGAAGCGACCAGTTTGCCGATGCTCATCCCGTCGATGCGCTGGCCACTCCAGGTGAATCCGCGCTGCCGGGCGCGGTCGGCGTCGGAGAATTTTCCGTCGGGGTTGATCCGCACCGCGCACTGGTTCGCGACCTTCTGCAACTGGTCGGGACGCAGGCCCACCGCCTGCCTGGCCAGGAAACGCTCGGCCGCATCCACCTGATCGGCGGGTGTGGCGTCTGGCAGGTCGCGTACGAAGGTCTGGATCACCCGCAGGTGCTGACCATTAAGGAGACCGTTCCGCCACGCCCGGGCGGTGGCCGGCAACTCCGGCGGCAGCGCCTCGCCGGTCAGGGTCAGGCGCGTCGATAGCTGTCTCGCGTCCCGAACTCGACGGCATGCCTCGGCATAGCTGATCCGCAACCAATCCCCGATGACCTTGTGAACCGGCCCGCCCAGGTCGCCGGGATCCTCGCGCGCCAGCCCCGCGATCAGGTCATGACTCGTCGCGACCTGCCGCCGGCGCGAGGTCTCGAGACACTCCAGCACCCGCAGCCTGACCACCGGGCTCAGCGCGTCAAAGTTCAGCTCGCGGACCGCCGCGTCGGCCGCGTCCCGCGCCTCCAGGGCGGCGGCCACCTCCGACGGAAGCTCGATCGAACTCATGTTCGAACACTATCGAGGGCCTCCGCCGAGCACCACCGAGAAAGCGACCGCTGTGGATAAACACCCGACTGTGGATGAATCGGCCCGGTCTAGGGTGAACCTCATGCGGGTAGGCGTCTTGGGAGCCAAGGGCAAGGTCGGTTCGGCGATGGTGGCCGGCGTGCAGGCCGCCGACGACTTGACGCTGTCCGCGGAGGTGGACGCCGGCGACCCGCTGAGCCTGTTCACCGACTCGGACACCGAGGTGGTCATCGACTTCACCCATCCCGACGTGGTGATGGGCAACCTGGAGTTCCTGATCGGCAACGGGATTCACGCCGTCGTCGGCACCACCGGCTTCACCGCCGAGCGCATGCAGCAGGTCGAGGCGTGGCTCAACAAAAAGCCCGACACCTCGGTGCTGATCGCGCCCAACTTCGCGATCGGCGCGGTGCTGTCGATGCATTTCGCCAAGCAGGCGGCGCGTTTCTTCGAGTCGGTGGAGGTGATCGAGCTGCACCACCCGCACAAGGCCGACGCCCCGTCCGGTACCGCCGCGCGCACCGCGAAGCTGATCGCCGAAGCGCGAAAAGGCCTGCCGCCCAACCCCGATGCCACCAGCACCAGCCTGCCCGGCGCGCGCGGCGCCGACGTCGACGGCATCCCGGTGCACTCGGTGCGGCTGGCCGGGCTGGTCGCCCACCAGGAGATCCTGTTCGGCACCGAGGGGGAGACGCTCACCATCCGTCACGACAGCCTGGACCGCACCTCGTTCGTGCCGGGCGTGCTGCTGGCGGTGCGGCGCGTCAAGGAACGGCCCGGCCTGACCGTGGGGCTCGAGCCCCTGCTCGACCTGCAGTGAACCGGCGATGAGCGCCGCACTGCGCACCCAGTTGCTCATCGCGTTCATGTGCGTCGCGATGCTGACGTACTTCGTGTTGCTGGGGCGGATGGCCGTCGCGCTGATCGCCTCGGGCCGGGCGGCCGCCGTGGGGCTGGGCCTGGCGGTGTTGATCATGCCCGTGATCGGGCTGTGGGCGATGATCGCGACCCTGCGCAACGGGTTCGCCCACCAGAAGCTGGCCCACCTGATCGCGGCCGACGGCATGGAGCTCGACACCAGCGCGCTGCCACGGCGGGCCTCGGGCCGCATCGAGCGGGACGCCGCCGACGCACTGTTCGCCGAGGTGCGCACCGAAGTCGAAGACCACCCCGATGATTGGCGGCGCTGGTACCGGCTCGCCCGCGCGTACGACTACGCGGGGGATCGCCGCCGGGCGCGGGCAGCGATGAAGACGGCGCTCGAATTGCAGGGCCGCCCATGAGCAAGACGCTGCTGATCGTCCACCACACACCGTCCCCGCACTGCCACGAGATGTTCGAGGCGGTCGTCTCCGGAGCCACCGATCCGGAGATCGAGGGTGTCGAGGTCGTCCGGCGACCCGCGCTGACCGTGTCGCCGGCCGAGATGCTGAGCGCCGACGGCTATCTGCTGGGCAGCCCCGCCAACCTGGGCTACATGAGCGGGGCGCTCAAGCACGCGTTCGACTGCGCCTACTACCAGCTGCTCGACTCGACGCGCGGGCGCCCGTTCGGCCTTTACCTGCACGGCAACGAGGGCACCGAGGGCGCCGAGCGCGGCGTCATGTCGATCACCACCGGCCTGGGCTGGACGAAAGCCGCGGAGACCGTGGTGGTTTCGGGCAAGCCGGACAAGGGCGACCTGCAGGCCTGCTGGGAACTCGGCGCGACGGTCGCCGCCCAGCTGATGGACTAGGAGAATTCCGGCCGGAACGCCTCGGCCGGCTGGGCCAGGGCCAGGGCCGAGCTGGTGCCGATCGGGCCGTGCCGGTCGAACAAGGTGGCGGCGCCGGTGGCCACCCCGGCCATGCCGTAATGGCTTTGCGCGGCCAGGCCCAGGTACTCACCGTCGGGCAGGCGGCTGGCGGTGACCGTGTAGTCGGCGTTGATGTAGCGCAATCCGCCGGTGCCCCAATGGGTCAGCGAACTGGTGACGTCACCGACGAAGGCCAGGCGGGTGAACGGGGTCAGTGGGTGGCCCTGCACCATCGGGCGAAACAGCCGCGTCCAGGCGAACTTCTGGGAATGCGACTGTTCCCACTCGCCGGCCGCGATGCCCGGACTTCCCGCCGCGGTGGCCCCGTAACCCCAGATCAGAAACGGCATCTCGGCCGGGAAACCCTCGGAGTCGGCCGGAAGCGGCGGCATCGTCAGGGGTGCCGACCACACCGCACCGTCGGGATGTTCCCCGCGCCGCAGGAACAGCGCGCTGGCCCGCGCGACGGTGTTTCCGTTCTGCACCAAGGCGCCGTCGACCAGCTTGATCCGCCGGCCTTCCCGCTGCACCGAGGTCCGGATCTGCACGGGTTCGAGCAACGCCGGACGGAGCAGGTCGACCGTGAGGCGGGCCGGCTGGAAGTCGGGCCCGATGCCGGATCGTTCTATGCCCCAACCCAACAGGCCGCCGACGATCTGGCCCCCCATCGCGGCGCCCCACGGCCCCCGGGTCATCGCGCCCGGGACATACGAGTCGCCGTCGACGGTGAAGAATGCCTCGGGCGTAACGGCGGAATCATTCGTCACCGCTATGACGATAGGACACTCCCACGGTGAAACCTGCGCGGGCGTCAGGCGCGGGTGGGGATCGCCACCCACAGCGCGGTCCCGCCACCGGGCGGACTGGCGATGTCGAGGTGACCGCCAAGCGCTTCGACCCGGTCTGTCAATCCGACGAGCCCGGATCCGTTGCGGCTGTCGGCGCCGCCGACTCCGTCGTCGCGGATGGCGACCGTCAGTTGCGACTCGTCGGTTCGGGCGTCGACGTCGACGAGTGAGGCGTGCGCATGCCGGGCGGCGTTGGTAAGTGCCTCCGCCACAACGTAATACACCGCGACCTCGGCAGACTCGGGAATCTGTTCGTCCAGGGCCAGGCGAACGGTGACCGGTACGGGGCAGCGGCGGGCGAGCGCCTCGAGCGCCGGGCCGAGCCCGCCTCTGGACAGGATCGCCGGATGGATCCCCCGGGCGAGCTCCTGGAGATCGGCAGATGCCGCGTTCAAACCCGTCACGACGGCCGAGATTTCGTCCTTCAGCGGACCCAGTTCGGGCGGGACCCCGGCCTCGATCGAGCGCAGTTGCAGGGCAAGCGATACCAGCCGCTGCTGTGCCCCATCGTGCAGATCACGCTCCAAGCGGCGGCGGGCGTCGTCGGCGGCCGTGACGATCCGTGCTCGGGACGCCGTGAGCGCCGCGTGGGCTTCGGCATTGGCAACGGCGACGGCAACGAGTTCGGTGAACTCGCCGATTCGCTGTTCGGTGTCGGGCGGCAGCGGCTCCGCGGAGGAGCCGACGACGGCGACACCCCACAGCCTGCCCTCGACCACGATGGGCGCTCCCACGCCGCTGCGCAATCCGAGGCGGCGAATCAGCGCTGCCACGTCACCAACCGCCGTGTCGTGACTGTCCATTCGAGCGGGTTGACCGGAATCGGCCACCATCGCGCCGATGTTCTGCCCGTCCAACGACCAGCGGCTACCGACGGGCATCCGCGCCACCTGAACCGGGTCGTCGCGGCCCGCGACAAGCGTTGCGGTGCCGTCGCTCTCGTAGCGCCAGAGTGCGGCATTGGCAACGCCGAGCGATCTGGCCAGCTCGTTGGCGACGGCCGGGAAGACGTCCGATGGCCGAACGCCGCGCGCGACCAGGGTCGCGACCCGGCGCAGCGCGGCTTGTCGGTCGGCCAGCGCACCGAGCTCATCGCGGCTCGCCTCGGCGTCTCGCCGCCGCTGTTCGGCGTCTGCGGCGTGCGCTCGTGCGGTGCGCGCCAGGGCGTTTGCCGCCAGGCCGACGACCACGAAGACCAGCAACGCCGTCCAGTCCTGGGGCTGGGTCGGCACCATCGTGCTGTCCGGCCAGTTGCGAAAGTAGACGAAAGCGAGCGCGCTGAGGGCCGCGGTGGCGGCGGCCAGTCCGGCGCCCCAGCCGGTAGCGACGATCAGGACGCCGATCAGGTAGAGGACGCCGAAGGCGTTTTCTTCGGCGAGTGTCTTCAGCAGCAGCATCACGGAGGTTTCCACCGCAATGCAGGCGGCGGCGACCGCGACGCCCAGCGGCGTGGGTAGCGGGTCCCGCGACAGCAACCTCGAGCCGAGGCGGGACAGGTTCTCCGACTTGGCTTTCGGCACCGGTCAGCGGGCCTTCAGGAAGGTGACGACGGCACGAACCCGCCGGTGATCGTCCGGGGTCTCGCGCAGCTCCAGCTTGGTCATGATGCTGCGGACGTGCTTTTCGACGGTGCCCTCGGTAACCCACAGGCGGCGGGCGATGCCGGCGTTGGAGCGCCCTTCCGCCATCAGGGCAAGGACTTCCAACTCCCGTGGGCTCAGCACGGCCAGCGGATCGTTGCGCGTGCGCGATTCGACCAACTCCTGGACCAGCGCGGGATCGACC
The DNA here is from genome assembly GCF_034555895.2 of Mycobacterium europaeum. Lineage (NCBI taxonomy): Bacteria > Bacillati > Actinomycetota > Actinomycetes > Mycobacteriales > Mycobacteriaceae > Mycobacterium > Mycobacterium europaeum. The sequence goes on along the minus strand of NZ_CP157315.1, from coordinate 2,997,688 downwards.
ACACACCCGCCGTCGGCGATCCGGCGCAGCGTGTCCAGGAAGTCGTCGACATCGGTGACCCGCGTCTTCAGCAGGTAACCGACACCGCGGCCGCTGGCCAGGAGTCGCGTCGCGGGCTCGACGTCCACGTGGGCGGACAAGATCACCAGTCCGACGGCCGGCAGCTCGTCGCGGATGGTCATCGCGGCGTCGAGTCCTTCGGTGGTGCCCGTCGGCGGCATCCGGATGTCGACGATCGCCAGCTCCGGCTTTTCCCGGCGGACCAGCTCGAGAAGGCTCGCGGCGTCACCGGCCTGGCCGACGACGCGGTAGCCCGACCGCGTCAGCAGGCTGGCCAGCCCCTCCCGCAACAGCACGTCGTCGTCGGCGAGGACGACGCGCACGCCCGGCTTGTCCGACTCCACCTGATCCCGGTCCTCTCGTCTGATCCGCACCGGCTGTGCCGAGCGTAATTGCAGCCAGCGGGTACGGCCGCGGTCAGGCTGGCCGTCCCGCAAGACGGGTGTCAGCACCGACGACACCGACCCGGCGGCGCGTGAGCCTGGGGTCATGAAGACGACCACCGCTTCTCCGGCCAGTATCCGCGCCGCGGGCGGCCGGTATCTGGCGAGGTCCGTGCTCCACGTGGCCGAGACGCTCGCCTTCAACGCGGCCGTCTTGTCGGCGGGAGTTCGGCTGACCGGATTGGGCTTGTCGGAGCTGTGTGTGCTGGTGTTGCCGCCGATGATGGCGGGCTCCGGGGCCGTCCTGACGTTCTTGGCGCTCGACGGGATGCTCTTGCGGTCAGAGGCGGCCGAGGCCGCTGTCGACCGCACACCCGACCTGGTCAGTGGAACCCGGTAGTGCGCGTCGCCGTCCGCTTATGTATGGGGCGGGCAGCCGCCGGGTGAGGAGGAGCCGTCAGGTGATCGTCGAGATACTGCTCGCCGCCGCTCTGGCGCTGAGCTGCGGTGGCGGGGCGCCGGTCCGCGCCGACCCCAGCGTCTTCGGCACCCTGGGCTGCGCCTGCGCGGACAGGCCTTCAGGCGGCGGCCCGGTTCAACAACACGACATCGACCGCGGGATCGCGGACGGTCTTTCCGGGTGGCCGCCGGGACCACCGCGCTGATCCGGTCGCCCCGTTTCGGGCCCTGGGGACGGACCGCCCACTACGCTCGCAGCGGAACGTGACTGTTCTTTGTGACGGAGGTCGAGACGTGACGCAGCGGGGCGCAGTCCTCGACATTTCCCGGGCCAACAACCCGTTCCCCACGACCGGCGTGATTCGCGGCGCCGACGGCATCCCGCGCTACGACGATCTCCCGGCCACCCTGCTGGGCATGCTCGCCGAACACGTCGAGCGGCGCCCGGACGGCGAGGCGGTGGTCGAACTCGGCGCCGGGCGACTGACCTACCGCCAGCTGTGGGACCGGGCGGCGCGCGTGGCCGGCGGGCTCCGCGCGGCCGGACTGCGACCGGGTGACCGCGTCGCGGTGCGCTACCCCGCGGGCATCGACTGGGTGCTGGCGTTCTGGGGCACGGTGATGGCCGGCGGCGTCGCGGTCGCGGTCAATACGCGCTCGGCGCAACCGGAGGTCGAGTTCGTGCTCTCCGACTCGGGGGCGATGCTTGACCTGGCCGCCGACACGCCGTTGCCCGACGGCCGGCCGTACGTGACCGAGCAACTCGGTCCCGCCGACGTGGCCGCGCTGTTCTACACCTCGGGCACCACCGGCCACCCCAAGGGCGTGCCGACCACCCACGAGGCCTTCCTCACCAACACCGAGAACGCCATTCGCTGCCTCGACCAGCCCCGGGATCTCGGCGAAGCGATGCGCACGCTGATCTCCGTGCCACTGTTCCACGTGACCGGGTGCAACTCGCAGCTGCTGGCGGCCACCCGGCTCGGCGGCGCCTCGGTGATCATGCCCGCCCTCGACCTGGCGGGGCTGATCGCCACGCTGAGCGCCGAGCGCATCTCCGTCATGGTCACCGTCCCGGCGATCTACGCATTGATGTTGCGGCACAACAGCTTCGCCGACGCCGACGTTTCCGGTGTGCGCTGGGTGGGGTACGGCGGCGCCCCGATCGCCCCGTCTCTGGTGCGGGCGGTGAAGAACGCCTTCCCCCAGGCCACGGTGTTCAACGGCTACGGCATGACCGAGACGGCCTCGCTGATGACCGTCCTGCCCAGCCGCGACGCCGTCGAGCACGCCGACTCGGTCGGCTACGCGGTGCCGTCGGTCGACCTGGGCCTGGTCCCGTTCGGCGGCGACGAGCCGGGAGTCGGCGAGCTGGTGGTGCGCGGCGCCAACGTGACCGCCGGCTACTGGAACCGCCCGGAGGCGACCGCGGCCACCATCGTGGACGGCTGGCTGCACACCGGCGACGTGGTGCGCGTCGACGACGCCGGCCGGGTCCACATCGTCGACCGGCTCAAGGACATCATCAACCGCGGCGGTGAGAACGTCTCCAGCGTCGAGGTGGAAGCCGTGCTCCTGGCGGCGCCGCACGTCGCCGACGCGTGCGTGCTCGCGGTTCCCGACGACATCATGGGCGAGAAGGTGGGTGCGGTGCTCTTCGGCGGCGCGGACGAGATCGACGTGCCGGCGGTGCTCGACCACTGCCGCTCGCAGCTCGCCGACTTCAAAGTGCCGCAGTACGTCACCGTGGTCGATGGTGCGCTGCCGCGCAACGCCGGCGGCAAACTGCTCAAAGGCAAACTCCGTGAGCAGGTGCGGTGGGGGGACCCGCTGCGATGAGCTCGACCGTGCTGGTCGCCAACCGCGGCGAGATCGCGCTCCGCATCATCCGCACGGCAACCGAACGGGGCATGCGCACGGTGGCCGTCTATGCCGAGGACGATGCCGAGAGCCCGCACGTGCACGCCGCCGACGAGGCGATCGGCCTGCCCGGTGCCGGACCGCGAACGTACCTGGATCAGCCGGCGATGCTGGCCGCGGCAAAGACTGCCGGCGCCCAGCTGATCCACCCGGGCTACGGGTTCCTCAGTGAGAACGCCGAATTCGCCCGCGCCTGCGCCGGCGCCGGGTGCACGTTCGTGGGGCCGGACGCCGACGCGCTCGAGCTGGTGGGCAACAAGTCCGCCGCCCGCGGCGCCGCCGTCGCCGCCGGGGTGCCGGTGTTGCCCGCGACCGACGGGCCCAGCAGCATCGCGGACGTCGAGGCGTTCTTCGCCGCCCGGGGCGGCGCCATCATGATCAAGGCGCTGGCCGGCGGGGGCGGGCGGGGGATGCGCACGGTGCGCAGCGCCGATCGGATCGGCGACGCCTACCAACAGTGCGCCGCCGAGGCGCGGCTGGGCTTCGGCGACCCGGCGTTGTTCGCCGAGGCGCTGCTCGACGGTGCCCGGCACATCGAGGTCCAGGTGGTCGCCGCCCCGGCGGGGCACCAGACTCGCGCGCTCGCGCTCGGCGACCGCGACTGCAGCATCCAGCGGCGCTATCAGAAGCTCGTCGAAATAGCGCCCGCGCAAGGGCTTTCCGACCGATTGCGGCGGGACCTACACCAGGCCGCGGCCCGGCTGTGCGCGCGCGTCGCGCTGCGCGGGCTGGCCACGGTCGAATTCCTGGTCACCGGTGAGGACTTCGTGTTCCTGGAGGTCAACCCGAGAATCCAGGTGGAGCACACGGTCACCGAGGAGACGACCGGCGTCGACCTGGTGGCCGTCCAGCTGGGCATCGCCGCCGGCGCCTCCTTCTACCAGCTCGGCCTGCCGGCCGGAATCGCCTCCGACGGCACCGAGGTCATCGGCGAGCCCGCCGCGCACCGCGGCATCGCGATCCAGGCGCGGGTCAACGCGGAGACCTTCGCCGCCGACCTCTCGGTCGTCCCCTCCGCCGGCACGCTCACCGCCTTCGCGCCACCGAGCGGGCCGGGGATCCGGGTCGACACCTACGGCCGGGCGGGACTGTCTGTCAACCCGCACTACGACTCGCTGCTGGCCAAGGTGGTCACCCACGTGCACGGACCGTCAACCGAGGCCGCGCTGCGCAAAACCCGGACCGCGCTGGCCGAGTTCGGCATCGAGGGCGTCCGCACCAACATCGATTTCCTGCGCGAGCTGCTGAGCGACCCCGCGGTGGAATCCGGCTGCGTGAGCACGGGTTTCGTCGACGACAAGCTGCCCGAGCTGGCCGCGGCCGCGGCGGCGCACCACCACGAGGTCCCCGTTGCGCCGGTCGAGCTCTACCCCGGCGAGGACGTGCTGCGGGCGCAGCTGGCCGGCACCGTGGTCGAGGTGGCGCCCGAGGGCGCCGAGGTTCACGCGGGCGGCCAGCTCGTCATCCTCGAAGCGATGAAGATGCAGCACGTGCTCGTCGCGCCGGATGCGCTGCGGACCGCGCGCAACCTGGTTGCCCCCGGGCAGGTGGTCGGAACCGGTGATCCGTTACTGGTCTTCACCCGCACCGGCACCGCCGGCGGTGGCGATTCGGCAACGGCCGCAGCGGATCTCGACCGGCCGCGCGCCGACCTCGACGAGGTGCACCGGCGGCATCTGCTCACCCTCGATGAGGGTCGCGAGGCGGCGGTTGCCAAGCGGCACAAGCAAGGGCGTCGCACCGCCCGGGAGAACATCGCGGACCTGATCGACCCCGGCAGCTTCGTCGAGTACGGCGCGCTGGCGATCGCGGCGCAGCGCAGCAGGCGCTCGGAGGAGGACCTGATCGCCAACACGCCGGCCGACGGCCTGGTCGCCGGCCTGGCCACGATCGGCGCGGACCGCTTCGGGCGAGCGGCGGCCGAGGCCGTCGTGGTGTCCTACGACTACACCGTGCTGGCCGGCACGCAAGGCATGCGCAACCACGCCAAGACCGACCGCGCGTTCGACCTGGCCGCCCGAAAGCGGTTGCCGGTGGTGCTGTTCGCCGAGGGTGGCGGCGGCCGGCCGGGCGACACCGACGTCGGCGGCGCCGCCGGGCTGGACGTGCCGACCTTCCGGATGCTCGCGGCGCTGAGCGGCCGGGTCCCGCTGATCTCGATCGTGTCGGGCCGGTGCTTCGCCGGCAACGCCGCGCTGGCCGGGGTGTGCGACGTCATCATCGCGACCCCGGACGCCAACATCGGCATGGGCGGCCCGGCCATGATCGAGGGCGGCGGGCTCGGGGTGTATCCGCCGGAGGCGATCGGGCCGATCGGCCTGCAGCGGCGCAACGGCGTCGTCAGCCTCGTCGCCCGCGACGAGGCGCACGCGGTCGCGCTGGCCAAGCAGTACCTGTCGTACTTCCAGGGCACGGTGGGCGATTGGGCCGCACCGGATCCGCGGTTGGCCCGGCATGTGGTGCCGCAGAACCGGTTACGGGCCTACGACGTGCACCGGGCGATCGAGGCGATCGTCGACTCCGGCTCGGCGTTGGAGCTGCGGCCCGACTACGGCGTCGGGATCGTCACCGCGCTCGTCCGCGTCGAAGGGGCGCCCTACGGGCTGATCGCCAACAGCACCCATCACCTCGGCGGCGCCATCGATGCCGAGGCTGCCGACAAGGCCGGCGACTTCCTGGCCCTCTGCGAATCGTTTCGGCTGCCGGTGATTTCGCTGTGCGACACCCCGGGCTTCATGGTCGGCCCCGACGCGGAGACCCAGGCGGCGGTCCGGCGGTTCGGGCGCATGTTCGTCCTGGGTGCGCGGCTGACCGTGCCGGTCGGGATGATCATCCTGCGCAAGGGCTACGGGCTCGGCGCCATGGCGATGGCGGGTGGTTCGTTCCGCGCCCCGCAGTTCACCGTCGCCTGGCCGACGGGCGAGATCGGTGGGATGGGCCTCGAGGGCGCGGTACGCCTCGGGTTCAGCAAGGAACTGGCAGCGGAGGCAGACCCGGCGAAGCGCCAGGAACTGTTCGACAAGCTGGTGGCGGCGGCCTACGAGCACGGCAAGGCGCTGCGGGCGGCCACCACGTTCGAACTCGACGACGTCATCGACCCCGCGGACTCCCGGGCCTGGATCGCCAGGCTCCGGGAATCGCCGGGTCGACCCGATCAGGCGTGGCCGGAACCGCAGCCGACACCCGGCAGGCAGCCCTGACCGCCGGGGATCCCGCCGGGCCCCGCGTTCTGGCCGCCGGAGCCGCAGCCGACGCCCGGGACGCAGCCCTGGCCGCCCGGACCGCCGCCGGGCCCGTTGAACTGGCCGCCGGAACCGCAGTTGCCGTTGGCGTCACAGCCGCCACCGCCCGGATCGTCCTTGAACACCACGTGCGTCGGGGCCGCCGACGGCGCGGGCGCCGAGGCGTGGGAATCGGTCATGGCGATTGGTGCGACCGCGATTGCCGCGGCGGCCGTCCCGCCCACCACCAGTCTTTTCGCGAGGGTTAATTTCGAGAACATGCGGGTCGCATACCACGCGCATACGCGTGTAAAACATCCATGTAGCGAACGGGCAACCGTTGGCATTCGCGCAACGGAAGGCGCATCACGATGACCTCACTGGATCTGACCGGCCGCACCGCGATCATCACCGGCGCCTCGCGCGGGATCGGCCTGGCGATCGCGCAGCAGCTCGCGGCCGCGGGGGCCAACGTGGTGCTCACCGCCCGCAAGCAGGAGGCCGCCGACGAGGCCGCCGCGCAGGTGGACGGCAACGCCCTGGGCGTCGGCGCGCACGCGGTCGACGAGGACGCCGCCCGGCGCTGCGTGGACCTGACGCTGGAGCGCTTCGGCAGCGCGGACATCCTGGTCAACAACGCGGGTACCAATCCCGCCTACGGCCCGCTCATCGACCAGGACCACGCCCGGTTCACCAAGATCTTCGACGTCAACCTGTGGGCGCCGCTGCTGTGGACGTCGCTCGTGGTCAAAGCGTGGATGGGCGAGCATGGCGGCGCGATCGTCAACACCGCCTCCATCGGCGGCCTGCACCAGTCCCCGGCCATGGGCATGTACAACGCCACCAAGGCCGCGCTCATCCACGTCACCAAGCAGCTCGCCCTGGAGCTCTCGCCGCGCGTCCGCGTCAACGCCATCGCCCCGGGGGTGGTGCGCACCCGGCTCGCCGAGGCGCTGTGGAAGGACCACGAGGATCCGCTGGCCGCCTCGATCGCGCTCGGACGCATCGGTGAGCCCGCCGACGTGGCCGGCGCCGTGGCCTTCCTGGTCTCCGACGCCGCGAGTTGGATCACCGGCGAGACCATGGTCATCGACGGTGGCCTGCTGCTCGGCGCCGCGCAGGGCTTCCAGGTACGGCCGCAGGGCTAGCGATGAGCTCCGAAGACCTGGCGGTGGACCTCAAGGCGCGGGTCCAGGCGCTGCTGGACGAGCACGACCCGGCCACCACCGACCCGCGCGAGTTCCTTGGCGCGCAATACGACACGGGCCTGGCCTGGGTGCACCTGCCGCACGGTTTCGGCGGGCTGGACCTGCCGCGCAAGGCCCAGGAAATCGTCGACGCCCAACTGGCCGCCGCGGGCGCGCCGGTGGGCGGCACGGCGAAGAATTTCATCGGGATGGGCATGGCGGCCCCCACCATCGCGGCATTCGGGACGGACGACCAGAAGCGAAAGTTCCTGCGTCCCTTGTTCACCGGTGAGCAGGTTTACTGCCAGCTGTTCAGTGAGCCCGGCGCGGGCTCGGACCTGGCCGGGGTGGCCACCCGGGCGGTCCGCGACGGTGACGACTGGATTGTCAACGGGCAGAAGGTGTGGACCTCGATGGCCCAGCACGCGCAGATGGCCATCCTGGTCGCCCGCACCGACCCCACCGTGCCCAAACACGCGGGCCTGACGTATTTCCTGTGCGACATGACGCAACCCGGCGTCGAGGTGCGACCGCTGCGGCAGATCACCGGCGAGGCGGAGTTCAACGAGGTGTTCCTCACCGACGCCCGCGTGCCCGACGCCAACCGGCTCGGCCCGGTCGGCGGCGGCTGGCGGGTCGCGACCACCACCCTCAACAACGAGCGCGTCGCCATCGGCACCCGCGCCGGGACACCGCGCGAGGGCGGGATGATCGGGAAGGTCGCCCGGGTGTGGCGGGATGAGCCGGGGCTGCGCAACCCCGGGATGCACGACGAGCTGATGCGGCTGTGGGTCGACACCGAGGTCCTCCGCCTGGCCGGTGAGCGGCTGCGACAGCAGGCCCAGGCCGGCCAGCCGGGACCGGAAGGCGCGGGCATGAAGGTGGCCTTCGCCCGGCTCGCGCAAGCCATTTCGGGCTTCGACATCGAGCTGCACGCCGAGTCCGGCCTGCAGTACGACGACTGGACCATGCGCAGGACCGAAGTCGTCGATCTGATCGGACGCGAGCCCGGGTACCGCTACCTGCGTGCCCGCGGCAACTCGATCGAGGGCGGCACCTCGGAGATCCTGCGCAACACCATCTCCGAGCGCATCCTCGGCCTGCCCGGCGAGCACCGGGTCGACAAAGACGTCGCCTGGAAGGATTTGGACCGGTGAGTGACCTGCTCTATTCCGACACCGAGGAGGCGTTGCGGGACAGCGTCCGGCAGTTGTTGGCCGACCGCTGCCCGCCCGAATCGGTGGCACGCGCCTACGACCCGGAACCGCAGGACTTTTCGGGTGTTTGGCGGACGCTGGCCGCCGACCTGGGCGTGGCCGGGCTGCTGGTCCCGGAGTCACTCGGCGGGGCGGGCGCCGGTGCCCGGGAGGCCGCGGTCGTCATGGAGGAGATCGGGCGGGCCGTCGCGCCGGTGCCGTTCCTGTCCAGCGCGGTGCTGGCCACCGTCGCGCTGCTGCGCGCCGGCGATACCGAGACCGTGTCCGCCCTGGCGCAGGGCGAGCTCACCGCCGCGTTGGTGGTGCCGCTGTCGACCGCACCCGGCGATCCCACGACCGCGGTGAGCGGCGGCGCGGACGGGCTGAGCGGATCGGTCACCAGCGTCGCCGGCGCCGCCGAGGCCGACGTGCTCGTGGTGCCGGTCGCCGGCCCGGACGGGCTGGAGCTGCATACCGTCCCACGCGCGGCCGCCGGTGTGCGGGTGTCCCCGCTTGTCGCGTTGGACATGACGAGACCCCTTGCCGACGTGAGCTTTTCGGCGGCGGCCTCGTCACGCGTCGGGCCGGCGGACGGGCCGGTCGCCGAGGCGCTGCGCACCGGGGCGGCCCTGCTCGCGTCGGAGCAACTCGGGGTGGCGCAGTGGTGTTTCGACACCACCCTGGCTTACGTCAAGCAGCGCAAGCAGTTCGGCCGCGCGATCGGCTCCTACCAGGCGGTCAAGCACCGGCTGGCCGACCTGTGGTTCGAGGTCGGGGCGGCGACGGCGGCGGCCCGCTACGCCGCCGACACGTGCGCCCGCGACGACGAAGACGCCGCCGTCGCCACCGCCCTCGCCCAGGCCTATTGCAGCGGCATCGCCGTGCACGCGGCCGAGGAATGCGTCCAGCTGCACGGCGGCATCGGCATGACGTGGGAGTATCCCGCGCACCTCTACCTCAAGCGAGCCAAGAGCGACCAGCTGATCTTCGGCACCGCCTACCGTCACCGCGCCCGGCTGGCCGAATTGGTCGACCTGCCGCCGAGCTAGGCGAGACCTGCGCCGCCGGGCGGCTCAGCGCGGCAACGCCGAACCGAACACCTCGGTCATGGCCTGCCAGTGCCGTTCGGCGGCCGCCGGGTCATACGGCGCGTTGTCGGGAACCGCGAACCCGTGACCAGCCGGATACCACTCGATGGTGTGCTGGACGCCGGCCGCCGTCAGCGCCTTGTCGAGTTGCTCGGCGTCGTCGCGGGTGAAGGACGCGTCGTCTTTGGCGCCGCCCACGTACACCGTGGCGCTGATCCGGTCGGCCAGCAGGTGCGGGCTGTCCGCGGCGTCGGTCACCAGGCCGCCGCCGTGGAACGAGGCCGCCGCGGCGACGCGTTCTGGCACCCGGCCGGCGACCACCAGCGACGTGCGCCCGCCCATGCAGTAGCCGCACACGCCGAAGCGCTCCCCGGACACCTCGGGCCGGGCCGCCAGGTAGTCGAAGAAGGCGCCGGCGTCGCCGGCCATCTTGTCCGGGGTGACGCTGCCGATCATGCCGAACAGCCGCCTGCGCTCCCGCTCGTCGCCGAACACGGTGGCCATGTCGAACGGCGCCCAGTCGCCGCTGCGGTAATACACGTCGGGCAGCAGCACGGCGTAACCGAAACCGGCCAGCTTCGCGGCCATCTGGTCGAAGGTGCCGCGCAGCCCGCCGGCATCGGGGTACATGACCACGCCCGGCCAGGGGACCCGGCCCTCCGGGCCATCCGGTGTGAAGAAGTGGACCGTGCAGGCCCCGTCAGCGGTGGTGATGGTGTCGATGATCTTCGGCATGGCACCCGTTCTACTCCTGGCCCCGAGAGCTAAGCTGGCCGCGTGCCGATCCCGACGCCCTACGAGGACCTGCTGCGCCTGGTGCTCGAGCGGGGCACGGCCAAATCCGACCGCACCGGCACCGGGACCCGCAGCCTGTTCGGCCAGCAGTTGCGCTACGACCTGTCGGCCGGTTTCCCGCTGCTCACCACCAAGAAGGTGCATCTCAAGTCGGTTGTCTACGAGTTGCTGTGGTTCTTGCGCGGTGACTCCAACGTGGCCTGGCTGCACGAGCACGGCATCACCATCTGGGACGAATGGGCAAGTGAGACAGGCGATCTCGGGCCGATCTACGGCGTGCAGTGGCGGTCCTGGCCGACGCCGACGGGCGAGCACGTCGACCAGATCAGCGCGGCGCTGGAATTGCTGCGCACCGATCCCGACTCCCGGCGCATCATCGTGTCGGCGTGGAACGTCGGGGAGATCCCGCAGATGGCGCTCCCGCCGTGTCACGCGTTCTTCCAGTTCTACGTGGCCGACGGCCGGCTGAGCTGCCAGCTCTATCAGCGCAGCGCCGACCTGTTCCTCGGGGTGCCGTTCAACATCGCCAGCTACGCATTGCTCACGCACATGATGGCCGCCCAGGCCGGCTTGGCGGTCGGCGAGTTCGTCTGGACGGGCGGTGACTGCCACATCTACGACAACCACGTCGAGCAGGTGCGCACCCAGCTCGGCCGCGAACCGCGACCTTACCCGGAACTGGTACTGGCGCATCGTGATTCGATCTTCGACTACACCTACGACGACGTCGTGGTGAAGAACTACGACCCGCACCCGGCGATCAAAGCCCCCGTCGCCGTATGACGCGTCTGGGTCTGGTGTGGGCTCAGTCGACGTCCGGCGTCATCGGCCGCGGTGGCGACATCCCCTGGCGAGTGCCCGAGGACCTGGCCCGTTTCAAGGAGCTGACGCTCGGGCACACCGTGGTGATGGGGCGGCGGACGTGGGAGTCGTTGCCGGCGAAGGTGCGGCCGCTGCCGGGCCGCCGCAATGTCGTACTCTCGCGGCGGAGCGACTTCGTGGCCGACGGGGCGGAGGTCGTCGATTCGCTCGAGGCCGCCCTCGCCCGTGCCGAGGACGAGCCGCAGACCTGGGTGATCGGCGGCGAGCAGGTCTATCTGCTCGCCTTGCCGCGCGCCACCCGGTGCGAGGTCACCGAGGTCGAAGTCGACCTGCGGCGCGACGACGACGACGCGTTGGCGCCGGTGCTCGACGACAGCTGGATCGGTGAGACGGGGGAGTGGCAGGTCAGCCGCACCGGGCTGCGGTACCGGCTGCACAGCTACCGTCGGGCATGAGCCCCGGTCCCCGCGACCGTGACATACTCGGACGCGGGGTCGGTCTCACGAGGTCACCACACGTTGCCAGAAGGGGGAATTGGCAGTGATAACCGAACCCGCAAAAACGTTCAACCGCATGTTCAGGGGCTACGACCCGGCCGCGGTGGACGCGCACATCGAGATGTTGGCCACCAAGCAGCAGTTGCTGCTCGACGACGTGGAGAACCTGCGGACCCGGCTGAAAGAGGCCGGCGACGAGACGGCCGCGTTGCGCAAGGAGGTCGCCGTCCTCACCGACACCTCGCCCTCACCGCACGCGATGCAGCGCCGGATGGCGAAGATGCTCAACCGCGCGGTCGACGAGGTGGCCGAGATGCAGGCCGAGGCGCGCAGCGAGGCGGACGCGCTGATCGCGGCGGCCCAGGCGGAGATCGAAGCGGCGCAGCGAAAGCACGAAGAGGAGTTGGCGGAGATGGCCGCCCAACGAAAAGCCATGGAAAACGATTACGAGGAAACCAAGAAGCAGCTCGAGGCCGAGCTGGCCGGCATGCGCGCCGAGACCGAAGCGGCGGTCGACAAGGCCTGGCGCGACGCCCAGCGGGAGGCCGATCACTACCGGGAGCAGGCGCGGCGCGCGGCGGACGAGGCGATCCAACAACGGATCAACGTCCTCGAGCAGCTGATGGGCGTGTACCGCGACCTCGAAGCGGTCCCGGCCGCGCTCGAGTCGGCCTACCAAGAGCAGAAGAACGCGCCGGAAGCCAGCGTCGTGGTGCCGCTGGACGGGAAGGTCAACACGGCCTAGCCGCGTCGCCGCCGGCCGCTGTCGCACCCGAGCGGTATTCTCGGCGCCGTGTCTGTCCGGACCCCCAGGCTGTCGGCCGCGCAAGCCCGGCGGATCGCCGTTGCGGCCCAAGGCTTTAGCGAGCCGCCGCCGTCCGGCCGGATCACCCGTGCCCACCTGAAGCGGCTGATATCGAGAATCCAAGTGCTGCAATTGGATTCGGTGTCGGTCGCGGTGCGCGCCCATTACGCCCCGGTGTTCAGCCGACTCGGCCCCTACGACCGCGACGTGCTGGACCGCGCCGCCTGGGGCCCGCGGTCGTCGCGGCTGCTGGCCGAGTACTGGGCGCACGAGGCCGCGCTGATGGCGGTCGACGACTGGCCGCTGCTGCGCTGGCGGATGCACCAGTACCGGCACGGCCGCTGGGGCACCCACGTCGTCAAGGCCAATCCCCGACTGGCCGAGGACGTCGTCGCCGCCGTCGCCGAACTCGGCCCCAGCACGGCCGGGCAGATCGAGGCGCACCTGGCCTCCAAGTACGCCGCGCCGCGCCGGAAGAAGGGCGCATGGTGGAACCGCAGCGACACCAAGTGGGTCGCGGAGGCGCTGTTCGCCGCCGGCGTGCTCACCACCGCCACGCGAGTGGGCTTTGCCCGCCACTACGACCTGGTGGAGCGGGTGCTGCCGGCGAGCGTGCTGGCCCGCGAGGTCGACGACGCCGAGGCCGTCCGGGAACTGACGCTGCGGGCCGCCACCGCGCTCGGCGTGGCCACCGAAGCCGACATTCGTGACTACTTCCGCCTGTCGGCCCAGCAGGTCAAACCGGCCGTCGCCGACCTGGTGGCCGCGGGGGAGATCGAGCCGGTCGAGGTTGCCGGCTGGCCCGCGCCGGCCTACCTGCGCGCCGGTCGGGCGGTGCCGCGCACCGACCGCGGCACCGCGCTGCTGTGCCCGTTCGACCCGCTGATCTTCTTCCGGCCCCGCGTCGAGCGGCTGTTCGGGTTCCACTACCGCATCGAGATCTACACCCCGGCCGCCCAACGCCGGTACGGCTACTACGTGTGGCCGCTGCTGATGGACGGGCAACTGGTCGCCCGCGTCGACCTGAAGGCGGACCGGGCCGGCGACACGCTGCGCGTCGTCGGCGCGTTCGGCGAACCCGACACCCCGCGACCGCGCGTGGTCGAGGCCATGGCCGGCGAGCTGCGGTCCATGGCGTCCTGGCTGGGCCTGGGCGGGTTCAGCGTCGCGACCCGGGGCGACCTGGCCGCCGACCTGCGGGCGGCCGGCTGATGCGGGCAACGGACAAGGAGCTCAAAGACACGCTCTGGAAGGCGGCCAACAAGCTGCGCGGTTCCCTGCCGGCGAGCCACTACAAGGACGTCATCCTCGGGCTGGTGTTTCTCCAGCACGCGTGCGACGCGCAGTGGGAGTTGTTGAGGCGCAACGCGAAATCGCCGGCGATCGGCCGGCTCGTCGACGACGCGATGGACACCCTCGCGCTGCCGCGGCTGTGCGAGGGGCTCGACCGGCGCCGGCTCGGTGAGCTGGTCTGCCTGCTCGACTCCGCGCGATTCGGCGAACGGGGCCGCGGCCGCGACCTCATGGGTGAGGTGTACGAATACTTCCTGGGCAATTTCGCGCGCGCGGAAGGCCGGCGCGGCGGCGAATTCTTCACCCCGCCCAGCGTGGTTCGGGTGATCGTCGAGATGCTGGAACCCGCAGGCGGGCGGGTCTATGACCCATGCTGCGGCTCGGGCGGGATGTTCGTGCAGACCGAACGGTTCGTCGCGCAGCACGCCGGCGCCCCCGCGGACGTCACCATCTGCGGACAGGAAAGCGTCGAGCAGACCTGGCGGATCGCGCGAATGAACCTCGCCGTGCACGGCATCGACAACACCGGCCTGGGCGAGCGCTGGGGTGACACGCTCCTCGAGGACCAGCACGCCGGCGTGCAGATGGATTACGTGATGGCGAACCCGCCGTTCAACATCAGGGATTGGGCACGCGACGAAGACGACCCGCGCTGGCGCTTCGGCGTCCCGCCCGCCGCCAACGCCAACTACGCATGGATTCAGCACATCCTGTCCAAACTCGCCCCCGGCGGAAAGGCCGGGGTGGTGATGGCCAATGGTTCGATGTCGTCGAACACGCTCGGCGAAGGCGACATTCGCGCCCGGATCGTCGACGCCGACCTGGTCTCGTGCATGGTCGCGCTGCCCGCCCAGCTGTTCCGCAGCACGTCGATTCCGGTGTGCCTGTGGATCTTCGACACGGACAAGGGCGAGCGGTCCGGGCAGGTGCTGTTCATCGACGCCCGTGGGTTCGGCCACCTGGTGAACCGCGCCGAGCGCGCGCTGGCGCACGGGGAAGTCGCCCGCCTCGCCGACACCTATCACGCCTGGCGCGGATCGCGCGCGGCCGCCGCGAAAAACCTCGGCTACCAAGATGTCCCGGGGTTCTGCGGCTCCGCATGCCTCGACGACATCGCCGCGGCCGGCTACACCCTCACGCCCGGCCGCTATGTCGGTGCGCCCGCCGCCGCCGACGACGGCGAGCCGGTAGCGGACAAGATCACCCGGCTGACCGGCGACCTGCTGGCCGCGCTCGACGAATCCGCCCGTCTGGACGATGTCGTGCGCCGGCAACTGGAGCGCCTGCGGTGACGGCCACGCTGGGTGACCACCTGGTCTTCAGCAACGGCAGCAGCGCACCGCGGCGCGCCCCGCGCGGACGCTTTCGCGTCTATGGCGCCAACGGGGCCATCGGCTACTGCAACGAACCCAACGCGGCCGGTCCGCTGATCATCCTGGGACGCGTCGGGGCGCAGTGCGGAAGCCTGCGGTATTGCGACACCGACGTCTGGGTCACCGAGAACGCCGTGGTATGCCGGGCGAAAGACCCACGCGAGACGCGGTATTGGTACTACGCGTTGCACACCTGCCGGCTCGGCGATCACCGCTGCGGATCGGGGCAGCCGCTGCTCAGCCAGCGGACCCTGCGGGCCGTGGCCGTGCGGAGCGTGGGGGCGCCGCGGCGCCGCGCCGTCGCCGAGTTGCTCGGTTCCCTCGACGACAAGGTATCCGCCAACGCGCGGGTGATCGAGACCGCCGAGAACGTGATGGTGGCCATCGCGGGGTCGGCCCGCGAGCGCGTGCCGCTGTCCGCCCTGGCGAGCCGCGCCACGGAGTTCCTCAACGTGGCCGAGTTCGACGAGGTGGTCGCGCACTTCAGCCTTCCCGCGTTCGATGACGGGGCGAACCCGCGCGTCGTGCCCGCCGAGTCCATCCGGAGCGGCAAGTTCCTGTTGTCGGAGCCGTGTGTGTTGTTCGCGAAACTGAACCCCCGGATCCCGCGGATCTGGAACGTGGTCAGCCTGCCCTCGGAAATGGCCTTGGCCAGCAGCGAGTTCGTCGTCCTTACCCCGAGCGGCCTCGACGCGTCGGCCCTGTGGGCGGCCGTGCGGCAGCCGGACGTCTCCGAACGACTGCAACGTCGGGTCGCCGGAACGTCGGGCAGCCATCAGCGGATCCAGCCCCGCGAGCTGCTGGACGTTGCTGTCCCGGACGTCCGGCGCCTGCCCGCCGGTGCCCGGCAAACCATCACCGGCCTGGGAGCGCTGTGCCACGCGCGCCGCACCGAAAGCGTGCGGTTGGCCGCGCTGCGCGACGCGCTGCTGCCGGTGTTGATATCGGGTGAGCTGTCGGTGCGGTCACCGCGTTAAGGTGAGCGCCGTGGCCGAGACCGCGCCGCTACGCGTGCAACTGATCGCCAAGACCGAGTTCCTGGCGCCGCCGGACGTGCCGTGGACCACCGACGCCGACGGCGGCCCGGCGCTGGTCGAATTCGCCGGCCGGGCCTGCTATCAAAGCTGGTCGAAACCCAATCCGAAGACCGCGACCAACGCCGGCTACATCAAGCACATCATCGACGTCGGGCATTTCTCGGTGCTCGAGCACGCGAGCGTGTCGTTCTACATCACCGGCATCTCCAGATCGCTCACCCATGAGCTCATCCGGCACCGGCATTTCTCCTACTCACAGCTCTCACAGCGCTACGTGCCCGAGGGTGATTCGCGAGTCGTCGTGCCCCCGGGCATGGAAGACGACCCCGAACTGCGGCAGATCCTGACCGAGGCCGCCGACGCCGGCCGGGCCGCCTACACCGAGCTGCTGGGCAAGCTCGAGGCGAAACTCGCCGCGGGCCAGCCCAACGCGGTCTTGCGCCGCAAACAGGCGCGCCAGGCCGCCCGCGCCGTGCTGCCCAACGCGACCGAGACCCGCGTCGTCGTGACCGGCAACTACCGGGCCTGGCGGCACTTCATCGCGATGCGCGCCAGCGAGCACGCCGACGTGGAAATCCGGCGGCTGGCCATCGAGTGCCTGCGCCAGCTCGCCGGCGCCGCGCCGGCGGTGTTCGCCGACTTCGAGATCTCGACGCTGGCCGACGGGACCGAGGTGGCCACCAGCCCGCTGGCGACCGAGGCCTGAGTTTCCCGCCGGACCTCCGCGCCGTTACTCAAGCCCTTGCCGCCGCCAGGTAACCTAAAGACCGTGAGCACGGTCGGATTCGACGCCCCGGCACGGTTGGGAACCGTGCTGACCGCGATGGTGACACCGTTTGCTCCCGACGGCTCGCTCGACACCGCCGCCGCGGCACAATTGGCCAACCACCTGGTCGATGCCGGTTGCGACGGCCTGGTGGTCTCCGGAACCACCGGCGAATCGCCGACCACCACCGACGACGAGAAGCGGGACCTGCTGCGCGTCGTGCTGGAGGCGGTGGGTGACCGCGCCCGGGTCATCGCCGGCGCGGGCACCTATGACACCGCCCACAGCGTCCGGCTGGCCAGGGCCTGCGCCGCGGAGGGCGCCCATGGACTGCTGGTGGTCACGCCCTACTACTCGAAGCCGCCGCAGAGCGGGCTGATCGCGCATTTCACCGCCGTCGCCGACGCCACCGAGCTGCCCGTGCTGCTCTACGACATCCCGCCACGCTCGGTGATCCCGATCGCGACCGAAACCATTCGTGCGCTGGCCGCCCACCCCAACATCGTGGGAATCAAGGACGCCAAGGCCGACCTGCACAGCGGCGGCCAGATCATCGCCGAGACCGGGCTGGCCTACTACTCCGGCGACGACGCACTGAACCTGCCGTGGCTGGCCATGGGCGCCACCGGTTTCATCAGCGTGATCTCGCATCTGGCCGCCGGCCAGCTCCGAGAGATGTTGGCGGCCTTCGCTTCCGGCGACATCGCCACCGCGCGCAAGATCAACGTCACCGTCGCCCCGCTGTGCGACGCGATGAGCCGGCTGGGCGGCGTCACGATGTCCAAGGCGGGTCTGCGCCTGCAGGGCATCGAGGTCGGCGATCCCCGGTTGCCGCAGATGCCCGCAACGCCCGAGCAGATGGATGCGCTGGCCGCCGATATGCGCGCGGCATCGGTGCTCCGGTGAGCTGAAGGGGCCCGTAAGTGGATGTAGACCTCGCCCCTCCCGGTCCCTTGACCACTGGCGGGCTGCGGGTCACCGCGCTGGGCGGCATCAGCGAAATCGGCCGCAATATGACGGTTTTCGAACACCTCGGCCGGCTGCTGATCATCGACTGCGGGGTGATGTTCCCCACCCACGACGAGCCGGGAGTGGACCTGATACTTCCGGACCTGCGCCACATCGAGGACCGGCTCGACGACATCGAGGCGCTGGTGCTGACCCACGCGCACGAGGACCACATCGGTGGCATCCCGTTCCTG
The DNA here is from genome assembly GCF_034555895.2 of Mycobacterium europaeum. NCBI lineage: Bacteria > Bacillati > Actinomycetota > Actinomycetes > Mycobacteriales > Mycobacteriaceae > Mycobacterium > Mycobacterium europaeum. The sequence continues at coordinate 2,979,584 of NZ_CP157315.1, read as the reverse complement.
CTCAAGCTGCGCCCGGACATCCCCGTCGTCGGGTCGAAGTTCACCCTGGCGCTGGTCGCCGCCAAATGCCGCGAACACCGGCTCAAGCCGGTGTTCGTCGAGGTCACCGAGGGACAGCGGAGCACCCACGGCGTGTTCGAGTGCCAGTACTTCGCCGTCAACCACTCCATCCCCGACGCGCTGGCGATCGCCGTGCACACCGGCGCGGGCACCGTCCTGCACACCGGCGACATCAAGCTCGACCAGCTGCCCCTCGACGGCCGGCCCACCGATCTGCCCGGGATGTCGCGGCTCGGCGACGCCGGGGTGGACCTGTTCCTGTGCGACTCGACCAACTCCGAGATCCCCGGCGTGGGGCCGTCGGAAAGCGAAGTGGGGCCGACGCTGCACCGCCTGATCCGGGGCGCCGAGGGGCGCGTGATCGTGGCGTGCTTCGCCTCCAACGTGGACCGCGTCCAGCAGATCATCGACGCGGCCGTGGCTTTGGGCCGGCGGGTGTCGTTCGTCGGGCGGTCGATGGTGCGCAACATGGGCATCGCCCGCGAGTTGGGATTCCTGCGGGTCGATGATTCCGACGTGATCGACATCGGCGCCGCCGAGCTGATGCCGCCCGAGCGGGTGGTGCTGATCACCACCGGCACCCAGGGCGAACCCATGTCGGCGCTGTCACGGATGTCGCGCGGCGAGCATCGCAGCATCACGCTCACCGCGGGGGACCTGGTGGTGCTGGCCTCCTCGCTGATCCCCGGCAACGAGGAGGCCGTCTACGGCGTGATCGACGCGCTCGCCAAGATCGGGGCCCGGGTCGTCACCAACGCCCAAGCGCGCGTGCATGTCTCGGGTCACGCCTACGCCGGTGAGCTGTTGTTCCTCTACAACGGCGTGCGCCCGCGCAACGTCATGCCCGTGCACGGCACCTGGCGGATGCTGCGCGCCAACGCGAAGCTGGCGGCCAGCACCGGTGTGCCGGAGGAGTCAATCCTGTTGGCCGAGAACGGCGTCAGCGTCGACCTGGTCGCCGGCACGGCGTCGATCGCCGGGGCGGTGCCGGTCGGCAAGATGTTCGTCGACGGACTGATCGGCGGCGACGTCGGCGACATCACGTTGGGCGAACGGCTCATCCTGTCGTCGGGTTTCGTCGCGGTGACCGTGGTCGTCCATCGCGGCACCGGGCGCCCGGCGGCCGCCCCACACCTGCACTCGCGGGGGTTCTCCGAAGATCCCAAGGCGCTGGAACCCGCCGTGCGCCGGGTCGAGGCGGAGCTGGAATTGCTCGCCGCCGACAGCATCACCGACCCGGGGCGCATCGCCCAGGCCGTGCGCCGCACCGTCGGCAAGTGGGTGGGCGAGACCTACCGCCGGCAGCCGATGATCGTGCCGACGGTCATCGAGGTCTGAGGCGCTCGGCCCGCCTAGGTCAAGCCCAGGCTGTTCTTGAGAGATCCCGCGATCTCAGCCAGCGCCGCGACCAGTCGTTCGTCCTCGCCGTCGGTGGCCGCGGTGGCGGTGGCCACTGCGTTCCGCAGCGCCTCGTTGATGCGCTCTTCCACCACCGCGGCGCCCAGCCTCAGCAGGCCCGGTTCGATGGTGAGGGCGGTCAACCCGCGGTGCGGATCCAGGGTCACTTCGACGCTCTCGTTTTCGTCTGTCGCCGTCACCGTTTCCGTGTGCGTTCGGTGCATGTGGTCGTCGAGGACCGACTGAAACTGCTGGGCCTGCCGCAGCGCCTCGGCGACCTGCGGGTGCATTTCGGCGGTCATGGGCGTCCTTACTTCCGGGAGCGCTGCGGGTCCGGCGGCAACCGTCAGTGTAATTCGATTCGCCCGCCGACCGTATGCGTTTAGCCATGCCATCGGCTTGTGCTGAATTGGACCCGCCTTCTTTGTAGGGAATCCAGTTAACAGTTGCGGTCGGGGCTCCGACCATAATTCGTGCGCCGGGGATGCTGGGAGCGGCGTTACGCTCAACGGGTGAACGCGGTGCTCAGGCCCAACGTCCACCAAGCCCGAAAGCACGAAGGGAATTGCCGATGTCTGTGTTCGCCGCAGCCGCGAAGTTGATCGCCAGCCTGGCCGCCCTGGGGCAACAAGGCGCGGGCCTGGGCCTCGACAGCAGCGGCTGGAGCGGCTCGGAATCGAGCGCCGAAGGCAAGGCCGTGACCGGCTTGAATATGGCGGGTGACGGCGGGTCCCTGGTATTGAATCCTTTTGCCGGGTACATGATCTCCGGGTACATCAAGTCGCTCCCCCAAGATGCTCAAGAACAATTTTTCGGGCAGCTTGGAGGTTTGAAGGGCGCAAAACAACACGCTCAAGGACTCAGCATCATCTCCTGGACGATTACTACCGTCGAATTATTGGCGCTGACGGCCGGATTCGGTACACCGTACGAGGGCGATTCCCTCAAAGGCGGATCGCAGCAATTCACGACGCTCGCCGAGCAGCTGAAGTCCGCCCTTCCGGACACCGGCTGGGAGGGCAGCGCTTCGGACGCCTATGCCGGGCTGGACACGGCGCTCCGTAACGCCGCCCAGACCATGGCCGGTCTTGATGACCAGCTGGCGGCCCTCGTGAAAGCGCAGGCCGAGTGGGTCGGCCATATGCAATTGGCGTTCGGCATATTGAAGGATTTTCTTCTGGTGGCCCTCGTCATCGAGATGACCATTACGTTTACGGTGCCCGCCCCGGCCGGTCCCGTCGCGGCGAAAGCCTTCGCAATCACGGTTGCGGTCCTCGGGATTGGTGCTGCCGTGAGCTTCCTTGGCACGTTGCTCGGATATTCCATCGAGCACGCCACAAAGGCGGATGCTTTGGCCGTCACGTACTCGGAGCTGGCGGGTGCGATCGTTCAAAACGGTGCGTTCACCGAGACGGGGGTAGCCACCGCGACGGAGTCCACGGTGGCCAGCTTCGAGGCGATATCGGCCGGTATGTCCGGTACGTCGGCCGCCGTCGGCGGGCCGAGCGTCGCCTCGCGGGCCGGCGAGGCCGACGGACCCGCGAAGAGCGCACCCGACCAAACGGCCCCGTCCACGTCGACGGCCAACATGCCCACGTTGGTGCAGCTGGCGGCAACGACAGGGCAGGCCACGAACCTGTCCAGCCACGAAGACCTCGTCAACCAGGCCCGCGGCCAGTTGCGCACCCTCGCTCAAGCGGCCCGGCAGGGCAAGGTGGCACAAACTCCGGCGGCGACCGCCGAGGAGGTCCGCGCCGCAGACGGCGACGTCGAGGGCACGGGGGCGGGGCTGGGAACACTCGGCGCTGAGCGCGCGCCCGTCGAGGCGGCACCGGCCGACGCCCCCACGGCGCAGGCGCCACGTGGAGTCGAGCGCGCCGTGTGATGCCGATTTTCCAGCCGACCATGTTGTGGCACAACCGGATACAGCAGTCCAGGGCAAAGGAGGAGTGACTTATGGCCGACCTGATCGTCACGCCGGAACACCTCAAGAAGCTGGCAACAGCACAAGACCAAGCGGCTACCCAAGCCTCGACCGCCGGTACGGCAGGCGACAACATCAAGGCTGCCGTCTGGGTCACCCACGGCATCGTGAGCGGGGCGTCCAACGTGGCCTTCACCAACGCCGCGGCCGCGCGGAAGAGCACGGCCGAGGCCATGAGCAAGGCGTCGACCGAGCTCTCCGGCAAGTTGCGCACCGCGAGAGCCGTTTACCAAAGCGCCGACGACGAAACAAGCAGGAACATCGACGCGCAGGTGCTCGAGCGCTGATCGCGTCGAGTGGGGGAAGCATCTGACCGGGGCTCGATCCGCCGACCATTGACGTCATTCTTTGCAAAGGAGGAGCCATGTCGCAGCCCACCGACGACGCTTTGGCCGCCCTGAATTTCACCGCGGACATGTCCGGTTCCGGCGACCCGGCGCCATCGGATGCGTTGGACTTTTCAGCTCCCAAAGACGGCAAAGGCAGCGAGTCGGTCATCGAGGCATTGGGCGAGTTCTCGCCGAACGAGCCGGTCGATACCACAACCGACTTGGACGCGATCAACTCGCAGAGTCCGGCTTCCGGGGAACCGCAGAAGGACGCCGTCGAAGTCGTCACGGTGACAAACCCGCCCGGGACCGTGTCGGTGTCGGTGCTCTTGGACGGCACCATGGAAAGTGTCGGGTTGTCACCGAAGGTGACGGGCATGACCGAAGCCGAGCTCGCGGACGAGATACTGGTCATTGCCGCCCTGGCCCGGCAGCAGGGATTGGCTGCGCAGCAAAGCTATTGGCTGGACGGGTCTTCCCTGTCGGAAGTCATGCGTGAGGTGGGGTCTGACGGCGCCGACGCCGTACAAGAGTTCATGGAGCAGGGCCTCGGTTTAACATCACCGGAGTCGGCCGCTGTGGCGCAGGCTGAGGTGTTCGCCACCCGGTACCACAGCAAGAGATGACGTGTTGGTGGCTGCGCGTCGCAGTTCCGCGGAACGTGCGCCGTCACACCTTCTCCGCATAGGCCGACCACTCCACTTGGGAGGCAGTGAGTTTGCGGCCGGTGGGTGCGACGTAACGCGCAACCAGCTCGTCGGGGCCGGCCTGCTCGAGCAGCCGCCAGCCGTACTCGCCGACGAACCCGCCGACCTCGTCGGGCTGCAGGCCGAAGTGCCACAACTGTCGCCGCTGGCGCACGCTGCGATAGAGCGTGCGGGTGCCGTATCGATTGGTGCCGTCGATGAAATCTCGCCGGACGTAGGTGAAGACCAAACGGCTGCCGGGCGCCACCGCGCGCAACCCCTCCAAGGTTCGCCGGACGGTCTTCTCGCTGAGGTACTGGGTTACGCCCTCGCAGATGAAGAACGTCCGGTAGTCGGTGTGGTAGCCGTGCTCGGCCAGGGAGGTGAGCAGGTCGTCCCGCTCCAGGTCCAGTGCCACCTGCCGCACGGACATCGGCGGTCCGCCCAGCACCCGCCGGACCGTCTTGAGCTTGCGGGCGATGTTGACCGGCAGGTCGACCTCGAAGACGGGGATGCGGACCTGCCGCGTCAAAAGGTAAGCACGCGTGTCCAATCCGGCGCCGAGGATGACGACCGCGTCGATGCCGTCCAGCGCTTCGGCCAGCTTGTCGCCGATGAATCGCTTACGGCAGGCCAGATTCGCCCACAGGCCGCGGCCGGACCACTCCGATGCGCGCATCATCAAGCGGCGCACCGGCGCCGCGCGGGTCGCCGCGACGAGCCAGCGCAGCGGCGCCGGCAGGAACAGCTCCGCGAGATCGTCGTCCACCAGGCGGCGGCCCGGCGGCTCGTTGTGTTCGACGGCCGCCAACACCACCGGTCCGAAGGCGGTCTGGGCGGCGGGATTTCGGGCCATGGGCCGCTACTTGTTCAGGAATCCGGCGTCGACGGGCAATGTCACGCCGGTGATGTAGCGGGCCTGGTCGGACACCAGCCACGCCACCGCGTTGGCGACGTCTTCGACTTGCAGGACCTCCACCGGCATGGCGTTGCCCATGGCCCCGGGCGTGTCGGTCGCGGCGGCCATCTTGGCCAGCCACTCCCGGGTGAACTCGTTGTTGATCATCGGCGTTTCGACTCCGGACGGGTGGATCGAGTTGACTCGAATATACTGCGTGGCAAGCAGATTCGCGTACACTCGCATCAGCCCCACCACGCCGTGCTTGGCGGCGGCGTAGCCGACCGAACCCGCGTCCGGGCTTCCGACGCCGGCCAGGCCGGCGCTCGAACTGATCAGCACGATCGAGCCGCCGGTGCCCTGCTTGACCATGGTCGGGATGGCGGCCTTGATGGTGTTGTAGACGCCGGTGAGGTTGACGTCGATGACGTCGCGCCAGCCGTCGTCACCGGACTGCATCGGAGCGATGCCGGCGTTGGCCACGACGATGTCGAGCCGGCCGAACTCGTCCAGGCCCGACTGCAGCGCGGCCGACAGTGATGCGCGCTCGCGCACGTCGCCGCGAGCGGCCACGATGCGCGCACCGGTGTCCTCGACCAGCTTGACGGTCTCCGCCAGGTCCTCCGCGGTGGCCAGGGGGTAGGGGACGCTGGCGATCTGCTCGCACAGGTCGACCGCGATGATGTTCGCGCCGTCGGCGGCGAGCCGCACCGCATGCGCGCGTCCCTGCCCGCGCGCCGCGCCGGTGATGAAGGCGACCTTGCCTTCGAGTGGCCGGGTCATCACGACCGCAGCTGACCCTTGTCCGGGTCCCCCGCGGGAACCGGCTGCAGCATCTTGATGTCGGGCGCCCCGGCGAGGTGCTCGCCGGCCGCGCCGAACATCTTGCCGATGGCCGGCGCGGTGCTGTGGGCCTTGAGCGCCTCTTCGTCGGCCCACTGCTCGACGAACACGAAGGTCTCGCCCGATTGGTGCAGCGAGTACAACTGGCAGCCCGGTTCGTTGTGCACTTCCTCCACCGCCTGCGTGAGGATGTCGCGGACTGCGTCGACCGACTCGGGTTTGACGGTCATGGTGGCAACGACGACGACGGGCATGCTGGGGCCTCCTGGGGCAACGGGTGGGGGTGACGCGCATGACTTCTGTTATCTAAATCACCGCTTGTCTACCCTACTCACGCGGTCCGGCGGAGGACCCGCCAGATGGCGCACGGGCCGAATCGTTACCCGTGTGGCGGGTGGTGCAGATGATGTCGATGCGACTACCCTGGCCGATATGGCTAACAAGACCGCCGCCCGCTCCAAGGCCAGAACGAGCAGGTCAAAGGCCCCTGCGCGGAGTGGGTCGGGTCGCGCGCGGCCGGCGGCGCCCCGCAAACGGCCGAGCAGGCCTGCCAGGCGGCGTAACCATTCGCTGCTGGTGGCCGCCGGACTGACCGGCGGCCGCGCTTTGCGCGCCACCTGGCTGATGGCCGCGCGGAGCACCGGGGGCGCGGCGCGGTCGATCGGACGGGCCCGCGACATCGACCCGGGACACCGCCGCGACGGCATCGCGCTGATGCTGCTCGCGATTTCCGTCGTGGTCGCCGCGAGCTCGTGGTTCCACGCCGCCCGGCCGGTCGGCGCGTGGGTCGACACGCTGTTGCGCACCTTCATCGGGGCGGGCGTTCTGGCGCTCCCGGTCGTCACCGCCGGCGTGGCGGTGGCGCTGATGCGCACCCAGCCCAATCCCGACGCGCGGCCGCGGCTGATCCTGGGCGCCACCCTGATCGCCCTTTCCGTGCTCGGGCTGCGCCACCTGTGGTCCGGCTCGCCCGAGGACCCGGAGGCCCGGCGCCGCGCGGCCGGATTCGTCGGCTTCGCGATCGGGGGCCCGCTCTCGGACGGGCTGACCGCCTGGATCGCCGCGCCGCTGTTGTTCATCGGCTTCATGTTCGGCCTGCTGTTGCTGACCGGGACGACCATCCGGGAGGTGCCCGACGCGGTGCGCGCCATGTTCGGCGCCCGACTGCTCGGCGACGACGAATACGACTACGACGACTACGACGACCACGGCGACTACGACGACGCCGATCCCCTTGCGGCCGAGGGCTTCTCCGACGGCTTCCCCGACGAGACGGTGCCGGCCCCCGGCGACGAGCCGCCGGCCTGGGCGGTCGACCCGGCCCCCGCCCTGCGCGACAACGAGGACGACATTCCCACCACGCCGGAGCCGGCCATCGGGAAGAGCCGCCGTCGCCCCAAGAAGCAGACCGAGGTGCTGGACCGGGTCGTCGAGGGCCCCTACACCCTGCCCTCGCTGAACCTGCTGGTCGCCGGTGACCCGCCCAAGAAGCGCAGCGCCGCCAACACCGTCATGGCCGACGCCATCAGCGAGGTGCTGACCCAGTTCAAGGTCGACGCCGCGGTCACCGGCTGCACCCGCGGGCCCACCGTCACCCGCTACGAGGTCGAACTCGGGCCCGGCGTGAAGGTGGAGAAGATCACCGCGCTGCAGAAGAACATCGCCTACGCGGTGGCCACCGAGAGCGTGCGCATGCTGGCCCCGATCCCGGGCAAGTCCGCCGTGGGCATCGAGGTGCCCAACACCGACCGCGAGATGGTGCGGCTGGCCGACGTGCTGACCGCGCCGTCGACCCGCCGCGACCACCACCCGCTGGTGATCGGGCTGGGCAAGGACATCGAGGGCGACTTCATCTCGGCCAACCTGGCCAAGATGCCGCACCTGCTGGTCGCCGGCTCCACCGGGTCCGGCAAGTCCAGCTTCGTCAACTCCATGCTGGTCTCGCTGCTGACTAGGGCCACCCCCGAGGAGGTCAGGATGATCCTGATCGACCCGAAGATGGTGGAGCTGACGCCGTACGAGGGCATCCCGCACCTGATCACGCCGATCATCACCCAGCCCAAGAAGGCGGCGGCCGCGCTGGCCTGGCTGGTCGAGGAGATGGAGCAGCGCTACCAGGACATGCAGGCCTCCCGGGTGCGCCACATCGACGACTTCAACGAGAAGGTGCGCTCCGGGGCGATCACCGCGCCGCTGGGCAGCCAGCGCGAATACCGGCCCTACCCGTACGTCGTGGCGATCGTCGACGAGCTGGCCGACCTGATGATGACCGCCCCCCGCGACGTCGAGGACGCCATCGTCCGGATCACCCAGAAGGCCCGCGCGGCGGGCATTCACCTGGTGCTGGCCACCCAGCGCCCGTCGGTGGACGTGGTCACCGGCCTGATCAAGACCAACGTGCCGTCGCGGCTGGCGTTCGCCACGTCGTCGCTGACCGACAGCCGGGTCATCCTGGACCAGGCGGGCGCCGAGAAGCTGATCGGCATGGGCGACGGCCTGTTCCTGCCGATGGGCGCGGGCAAGCCGATCCGGTTGCAGGGTGCGTTCATCACCGACGAGGAGATCCAGGCCGTCGTCGCCGCCTGCAAGGACCAGGCCGAACCCGAGTACACCGAGGGCGTCACCACGGCCAAGCCCACCGGCGAGCGCACGGACGTCGACCCCGACATCGGCGACGACATGGACGTCTTCCTGCAGGCCGTCGAGCTGGTGGTGTCCAGCCAGTTCGGCTCCACCTCGATGCTGCAGCGCAAGCTGCGCGTCGGCTTCGCCAAGGCCGGCCGGCTGATGGACCTGATGGAGACCCGCGGCATCGTCGGGCCCAGCGAGGGATCCAAGGCGCGCGAGGTGCTGGTCAAGCCCGACGAGCTGGCCGGGACGCTGGCGTTGATCCGCGGCGGCAGCGACGCCGACGGCGGCGACCCCGACGAGTAGCTTGGCGAGCAGACGCAAAATCGCACGTGTAGGGCCGTCTCAATGAGAATTTGCGTCTGCTCGCGGGACTACAGCACCAGCAGCATCCGGGAGTTGCCGAGGATGTTGGGTTTGACGTAGCTCAGGTCCAGGAACTCGGCGACACCGATGTCGTAAGAGCGGCACATCTCCTCGAACACCTCCGCGGTCACCGGCGTGCCCTCGATCTCGGTGAACCCGTGCTTGCCGAAGAACTCGGTCTCGAACGTCAACACGAACAGCCGCTTCAGTTGCAGCTCGCGCGCGACGGCCAGCAGCCGGTCGACGATCGCGTGGCCGATGCCGTGGCCGGTCATCGCCGGGTCGACGGCGACCGTGCGGATCTCGCCCAGGTCGGACCACATCACGTGCAGCGCGCCACAACCCACCACGTCGCCTTCGCGCTCGGCCACCCAGAACTCCTGGACCGCCTCGTACAGCGTCACCAGGTTCTTCTCGAGCAGGATCTTGCCGGCGTAGGTGTCGACGAGTCGCTTGATGGCGGGGACATCGGACGTTCGCGCGCGTCGCACCAGACAGTCCTGCGAGCTTTCGGTCACGGCTAACAGTATCGGCATCCGGGACGGGCGTGCTGACCAACAGTTATTCTGTTGCCGTGTCGGGGCAGCCGCAAACGGGTCCGGTGATGGGACCCCCAGGCCGCGTCCACATCGCAAACCTCGCCAACACGCTGACGCTGCTCCGGCTGGTGTTGGTCCCGGTCTTCCTGCTCGCGCTGTTCGCCAAGGACGGCCACGAGATCGCCTTTCGGATCGTGGCGTTCGTGATCTTCACGCTCGCGGTCATCACCGATCGGCTGGACGGCCTGCTGGCCCGCAACTACGGAATGGCAACCGAATTCGGCGCGTTCGTCGATCCGATCGCGGACAAGACGCTGATCGGGTCGGCGCTGATCGGGCTGTCGATGCTCGGCGACCTGCCCTGGTGGGTCACGGTGGTCATCCTGGCCCGCGAGCTCGGCGTGACCGTGCTGCGCCTGGCCGTCATTCGCCGCGGCGTCATCCCGGCCAGTTGGGGCGGCAAGATCAAGACGGTGGTGCAGTCCGTGGCGATCGGCTTGTTCATCCTGCCCCTGTCCGGTCCCTTCCGCGTGACGGCCGCGGTGGTGATGGGCGCGGCCATCCTCCTGACCATTGTCACCGGCATCGACTACGTCGTGTCGACCGTCCGCGAAGTGCGCCGCACCACCGACTGAATCTGTCCCGCGGAACGGGAACCAAGACCCCGCCGGCCGCGTTCCACCTAATGAGCGCCTGCCGGACGGGGCCGTTTCGCTCCGGGCGCGGGCTGACTGGACGAAGGAGGGCGGAACATGCCGCCATTAGTGCGCGAGGTCATCGGCGACGTGCTGCGGGAGTCCCGGATGACACAGGGCCGGACGCTGCGCGAGGTGTCCGATTCGGCGCGGGTGAGCCTCGGCTATCTGTCCGAGGTCGAACGCGGGCGCAAGGAGCCCTCCAGCGAGCTGCTCAACGCCATCTGCGACGCCTTGCGGGTGCCGCTGTCGTCGGTCCTGATCGACGCGGGCGAGCGGATGGCCGGTGTGGAGCGGACGCCCGCCGACGGGCTGCGCGGTCCGAGCATCGACGCCGACACCAAGGTCGTCATCCCGCCGGTGGCGTCCCTGGCGATCGCCTGAACGCGGCCCGCACCCGGGATCCCGCGTCAGGGGTAGGGCGATCGGCGCCGACCCACTAAATTGAGCGACAGGCGACGGGCCCATCCAGGGGCCGTCCGGCCCACAAGAAGCGAAGGTGGAGCTCACTCATGGCCAATCCGTTCGTCAAAGCGTGGAAGTACCTCATGGCGCTGTTCAACGCGAAGATCGACGAGCACGCCGACCCCAAAGTGCAGATCCAGCAGGCCATCGAGGAAGCGCAACGCACGCATCAGGCGCTCACCCAGCAGGCGGCGCAGGTGATCGGCAACCAGCGGCAACTGGAGATGCGGCTCAACCGGCAGCTCGCCGACATCGAAAAGCTTCAGGTCAACGTGCGTCAGGCGCTGACGCTGGCCGACCAGGCCACCGCAGCCGGTGACGCCGCCAAGGCCACCGAGTACAACAACGCCGCCGAGGCGTTCGCGGCCCAGCTGGTGACCGCCGAGCAGAGCGTCGAAGACCTCAAGACGCTGCACGATCAGGCGCTGAACGCGGCGGCGCAGGCCAAACGGGCGGTCGAACAGAACGCCATGGTGTTGCAGCAGAAGATCGCCGAGCGCACCAAACTGCTCAGCCAGCTCGAGCAGGCCAAGATGCAGGAACAGGTCAGCGCATCGCTGCGGTCGATGAGCGAGATCGCCGCGCCCGGCAACGTTCCCAGCCTCGACGAGGTGCGCGACAAGATCGAACGCCGCTACGCCACCGCGATGGGTGCCGCCGAATTGGCCCAGGGCTCGGTGCAGGGGCGCATGCTCGAGGTCGAGCAGGCCGGTGTGCAGATGGCCGGCCATTCCCGGCTGGAGCAGATCCGCGCCTCGATGCGCGGCGAAGCCTTGCCGACCGGAGCGACGCCGGCCGCCGGGGCCACTCCGGAGGCGACCGCCGCGCCCGCGGAGACCAGCGGGGGCGCGACCACCGAGAAGCCTTTTGGCCAGTAACGCGGTGTCGGCGGTGAGCGAGACGCGGCGCGGCCTTTGGCGCACGTTGCTCGGGCGTGGGATGGCCACCGCCGCCGACCTGTCCGGCCTGGTGGCCGAGAAGATCAGCGCCGCCGCGGATCCCCGCGCTCGGCTGCTGCGGCGCCGCCGCCGCGCGCTGCGATGGGGCCTGATCTTCAGCGCCGGCTGCGTGTTCTGGGCGGCCGTCACGATGCTGCTGGCCGCCTGGGGCTGGTTCGCGCTGCTGCTGGAGATCACCGGCGCCGTCGCGGTCGTCATGGCCGTCCCGGCGACGCTGCTGTTGTTCCGCTACCGGTGGCTGCGTTCCGAGCCGCTGCCCACACCGCGCCCCACCAACGTCCGTCGGCTGCCGCCGCCCGGCTCGGCGGCGCGCCCCGCGATGTACGCGCTGGGTGCCTCCGAACGCGGTTTCCTCTCCCTGCTGAACGTGATCGAACGGGGCTCGATGTTGCCGACGGCCGAGATCCGCGACCTGAGCGCGGCGGCCAACAAGACCTCGGCGGCCATGGCGGCCACCGCCGCGGAGGTGGTGTCGATGGAGCGGGCGGCGCAGTCCAGCGAATCGTCACGGTCGTATCTGGTGCCGACCATCAACGCGTTCACCGCACAGTTGAGCGCCGGCGTTCGCCAGTACAACGAAATGGTCACCGCCGCAGCCCAATTGGTGTCGTCGGCCAACGGTGACCAGTTGGCCGCCTCGCAGCGCTACCGCGCCGAGCTGGCCGGGGCGACCGACCGCCTGGTCGGTTGGGCGCAGGCGTTCGACGAACTCGGCGGGCTGCGCGGCGCCAGCTGATGACCGCGGGCTAGAACGTCGCCCTGAGCGACGGCAGCACCACGGCCGCCAGGCCACGAAGGGTGGCCTTGAACATGTCGAAGAAGTCAAAGTAGTCGCGCCACAACGTGATTCGCCCGTCGTGGACTTCGAACACCCCGCACACCCAGAACTGGAGCCGCAGCGGGCCGAAGATGAGGGCGTCGGTGCGCTCGGTGAGCACCGCCCCGCCGTCGGCGGCGATGCGATGGATCTTCACCTCGAAGGCGGCGCGGCCGTCCATCTGGCGAAACAGCTTCATAGCCCGGACGCGGCCGTGAATCGTCGGCAACCCGACGTTCTCGTAGACGAGGTTGTCGTCCAGCGCCGCGTCGGCGGCGTCGTAGTCCGCGTCCTGCAGGGCGTTGAGGAAGCCCTCGACCGTGCGGGTGTTCGCAACGGCGGTACCGGTCAGCTCGGTCATGACTGCCAGCGTAGGCGAGCGTGCGGGTCGCGCGCTGTGGCAGGGTGAGGCCGATGCGTGTCGCTGTGGTCGCCGGGCCGGATCCCGGTCACTCGTTTCCCGCGATCGCGCTGTGCCAACGCTTCGCCGAGGCCGGCGACCAGCCCACGCTGTTCACCGGCGGTCAGTGGCTCGACACCGCCCGCGCCGCCGGCGTCGACGCCGTCGCGTTGGACGGTCTGGTGGCCACCGACGACGACGTCGACGCCGGGGCCCGCATCCATCGGCGCGCGGCGCGGATGGCCGTCCTCAACGCGCCCGCGCTGCGCGACCTGGCGCCCGACCTGGTGGTCTCCGACGTCATCACCGCAGGCGGCGGCATGGCCGCCGAGCTGCTGGGCATCCCGTGGATCGAGCTCGACCCGCATCCGCTGTACCTGCCGTCGAAGGGGCTGCCGCCGATCGGCAGCGGACTGGCGCCGGGCACCGGCCTGCGCGGCCGGCTCCGCGACGCCGCGATGCGCGCGCTGACCGCGCGGTCCTGGCGCGCGGGCCTGCGGCAGCGCGCCGCCGCGCGGGTCGAGATCGGGCTGCCGGCCCGTGACCCCGGGCCGCTGCGGCGCCTGATCGCCACCCTGCCGGCCCTGGAGGTGCCGCGGCCGGACTGGCCGCCGGAGGCCGTGCTGGTGGGGCCCCTGCACTTCGAACCGACCGATCGGGTGCTGGACATCCCGGCCGGCTCGGGGCCCGTGGTGGTGGTCGCGCCGTCGACCGCATTGACCGGGACCGAGGGGCTGGCCGAGGTCGCGCTGGCTCACCTGCGGCCGGGGGAGACGCTCCCGGCCGGATCGCGGCTGGTGGTCTCGCGGCTGGGCGGGGCGGATCTGCAGGTGCCGCCGTGGGCGGTGGTCGGGCTGGGCAGCCAGGCCGAGCTGTTGACGCACGCCGACGTGGTGGTCTGCGGCGGCGGGCACGGCATGGTGGCCAAGACGCTGCTGGCGGGGGTGCCGCTGGTGGTGGTGCCCGGGGGCGGGGACCAATGGGAGATGGCCAACCGGGTGGTCCGGCAGGGCAGCGGGCGGCTGATCCGGCCGCTGACCCCCGAGGCGCTGGTCGCCGCGGTCAACGAGGTGCTGTGCTCGCCCGGATACCGGGCAGCCGCCCGGGCCGCCGCCGCTAGCATCGCCAGCGTGGCCGATCCGGTCCGCGTGTGCCACGAAGCGCTCGCCCCTGCGGGATGATTGGCCGGTTCGCGACGGGAGGGCAATGGCAATGAGGACGATCGCCGCCGGCGGCCTGCTTCTGGCCCTGGTGTTCGGCTCGGGCATCGCGCACGCCGACAGCGGCGACGAGCAGCAGGCCTGCCAGTTGATGGACGACCCGGCGGCCGCTCAGCAGGGATTCGAGCCGGTCGAATACGCCTTCATGCAGTTGCGTTCCAGGATGTCGGCGGAGCGCGCGCGGACCATCATGTCCGAGGCCGTTCAGGACTACTGCCCGAATCACTGGGCCGACCTGCCGGCCAGCTGGCGGTGACGGGGCCGGTGTCTGATCACTGCACCGGTGGGTATCTTGCTGGCGTGCGGTTAACGGAATTCAACGAGCGGGTCGTGCTGCGCTTCGGCGCGGCGTACGGCTCTTCGGTGCTGGCGGACCACGTGCTGACCGGATTCGACGGCCGCACCGCCAACCAGGCGATCGAGGACGGCGTCGAGCCCCGCGACGTGTGGCGGGCCCTGTGCGTCGACTTCGACGTGCCGCGCGACCAGTGGTGAATCCGGGCTATCCGCGGGTGCGGCGCGGTGTTCGGCGCAACACGCAGTCGCCGCACACCGATCCGCCGGGCACGCGGTAGAACAGGCAGCAACTGCGCCGCCTGAAGTCGAGAAGGGCGCCGGTGACGGCGCCGGATCCGGCCAGCGTGCCGGTGTCCAGCAGCGAGTTCGTCACCTCTACGATCGGGCCGCGCAGGCCGGGCCGCGCCGTCAGCAGGGCGCGGGACGCCCCGACCAGCGCGGAGGCGATGTTGCCCGCCAGCAGGGCCGGCGCCAGCTTGACCCGCAGTCCGGCGGCGAGCGGCCGCAGGTGCTGTTCGACGACGATGCGGTAGAGCAATCCCGCCGACGGCCGGTCGACGGGCCGCCCGACGGGTGCGGGCAACCGCAGTTGCGCCCCCTCGTCGGCGCGTTGCAGGTCGTCGAGGTCGGGCACGACCCCATGGCCCAGCGCGCACGCGAGCACCGGTGACCACAGGCGGGTGGCGTGACCGAGCTGGACCAGCGAGGCCGCGATCCGCAGGTCCGTCGTGCGATAGCGCCTCGCGGTGGCGTCGACCAAGTCGGTGAAGCCGTCGGCGTACGACCGACCGACCGGGTGCCATCCGGCCGCGTCGCCACCCACGGTCAACGCGAAAAACCCATGGAGGGAAGAGATTTCGGCCAGCTCAGCAGAGATGTCCATGTGTGCGCGACCAAGCCTCCTTCAAGGGGAGATCCGCCCCGACATCCTGGGGGAGCGCCGACGGCGAGTGTCCGGCTCACGGGGCGGACCCCGGTCGGGCGGGACCGCACCGGATTCACGCCGGTTTCCTCAGGCTCGTCGGGCTTTATCGGCCCCGTCGGGCTTCATCGGCCCTGTCGGCGCCTTTCGGCAGCAGATGTTGCCACATGGGGTTGCCGGGCCCGGCGTGTCCACTTGAATCGAACACGTGTTCGGCTACTGTGGGGAACGTTCGGTGAGTCAACTTGTCGGTGGCCTTCTCTAGTGTCACGGCCAACCGACCGACACCGGTCACCGAACACACCGAACCATAGGAGAGGCACCATGGCGCAAGCCCCCGACCGCGAGAAGGCTCTCGAGCTGGCGATGGCCCAGATCGAAAAGAGCTACGGCAAAGGCTCGGTGATGCGTCTCGGCGACGAGATGCGTCAGCCGATCTCGGTCATCCCGACCGGATCCATCGCACTGGACGTGGCCCTGGGCATCGGCGGGCTGCCCCGCGGCCGGGTCGTGGAGATCTACGGCCCGGAATCCTCGGGTAAGACCACCGTCGCCCTGCACGCGGTGGCCAACGCCCAGGCCGCCGGTGGCGTCGCGGCGTTCATCGACGCCGAGCACGCCCTGGACCCCGATTACGCCAAAAAGCTTGGCGTGGACACCGATTCCCTGCTGGTGAGCCAGCCCGACACGGGGGAGCAGGCCCTCGAGATCGCCGACATGCTGATCCGCTCCGGCGCGCTGGACATCCTGGTCATCGACTCGGTGGCGGCCCTGGTGCCCCGCGCGGAACTCGAGGGCGAGATGGGTGACAGCCACGTCGGGTTGCAGGCCCGGCTGATGAGCCAGGCGCTGCGGAAAATGACCGGCGCGCTGAACAATTCGGGAACCACCGCGATCTTCATCAACCAGCTGCGCGAGAAGATCGGGGTGATGTTCGGCAGCCCGGAAACCACCACTGGTGGAAAGGCCTTGAAGTTCTACGCGTCGGTGCGCATGGACGTGCGCCGGATCGAGACGCTCAAGGACGGCACCAACGCGGTCGGCAACCGCACCCGCGTCAAGGTCGTCAAGAACAAGGTGTCGCCGCCGTTCAAGCAGGCCGAATTCGACATCCTCTACGGCAGGGGGATCAGCCGGGAGGGCTCGCTGATCGACATGGGCGTGGAGCAGGGCTTCATCCGCAAGTCCGGTTCCTGGTTCACCTACGAAGGCGAGCAGCTCGGTCAGGGCAAGGAGAACGCCCGCACCTTCCTGATGGAAAACGACGAGGTGGCCAACGAGATCGAGAAGAAGATCAAGGAAAAGCTCGGCATTGGTGCGGTCGTGACCGATGGCTTGTCCGATGACAGCGTCCTGCCCGCCCCCGTCGATTTCTGAGCCCTCCCGCGAGGAGCAGGCGCGGACGCTGTGCCTGCGCCTGCTCACCGCGCGGGCGCGCACCCGGGCCGAGCTGCACGGCCAGCTGGCGAAACGCGGTTACCCCGAGGACGTCAGCGCTTCGGTGCTCGACCGGCTCGCCGCCGTCGGCCTGGTCGATGACACCGACTTCGCACAACAGTGGGTGCAGTCCCGCCGGGCGAAAAGCCGCCGGGCCCTGGCCGCCGAACTGCACACCAAGGGCGTCGACGGGGACGTGATCGCCACGGCGCTGTCCGAAATCGACGCGGGAGCCGAACGGGGCCGGGCCGAGCAGTTGGTGCGGGCGAAGCTGCGCCGGGAAACGCTCGACGGCGACGACGCGCGGGTGACCCGCCGGCTGGTCGGAATGCTCGCGCGTCGCGGCTACAGCCAGAACCTCGCGTGCCAAGTGGTCCTGGCCGAGCTGGCCGCCGAACGGGAGCGCCGCCGAGTTTAGCCCGCTGACGTGCGGTTTCTCGCGGGCCGACCGGTCGCCGTACCATGGCTCCGTGACTTCGATGGTGGTGCGGGACGCTGCGGGTGCGGCCGGCGACGCGGGGCCCGCGCGCACCTACGAGGTCCGCACCTACGGCTGCCAGATGAACGTGCACGACTCCGAGCGGTTGGCGGGTCTGCTGGAAGCGGCCGGCTATCGGCGGGCCGTCGAGGGCGCCGACGCCGACGTCGTCGTCTTCAACACCTGCGCCGTCCGCGAAAACGCTGACAACAAGCTGTATGGCAACCTCAGCCACCTGGCCCCGCGTAAACGGGCCAACGCCGAGATGCAGATCGCGGTCGGGGGCTGCCTGGCGCAGAAAGACCGGGACGCGCTGCTGCGCAAGGCGCCCTGGGTCGACGTCGTGTTCGGCACGCACAACATCGGGTCGCTGCCCACGCTGCTCGAACGGGCCCGGCATAACAAGACCGCCCAGGTGGAGATCGCCGAGTCGCTGCGGGAGTTCCCGTCGTCGCTGCCGAGCGCGCGCGAATCCGCCTACGCCGCTTGGGTTTCCGTCTCCGTCGGGTGCAACAACAGCTGCACCTTCTGCATCGTCCCCTCGTTGCGGGGCAAGGAGGTCGACCGCAGCCCGGCCGACGTCCTGGCCGAGGTGAGGGCGCTGGTGGACGACGGCGTGCTCGAGGTCACGCTGCTGGGCCAAAACGTCAACGCCTACGGGGTGTCGTTCGCCGACCCGACGCTGCCCCGCGATCGCGGCGCCTTCGCGCGGCTGCTGCGGGCCTGCGGCGACATCGACGGCCTGGAACGCGTGCGGTTCACCTCCCCGCACCCCGCCGAATTCACCGACGACGTCATCGACGCCATGGCCCAGACGCCGAACGTCTGCCCCGCCCTGCACATGCCGCTGCAGTCGGGCTCCGACCGGGTGTTGCGCGCGATGCGGCGCTCGTACCGCGCCGAGCGCTACCTCGGCATCATCGACCGCGTCCGCGCGGCCATGCCGCACGCCGCCATCACCACCGACCTGATCGTCGGGTTCCCCGGCGAGACCGAAGCGGACTTCGCGCAAACCCTGGAGGTCGTGCGCCAGGCCCGGTTCTCGGCCGCGTTCACCTTCCAGTACTCCAAGCGGCCCGGCACCCCGGCCGCCGAACTCGACGGGCAGCTCCCGAAAGCCGTTGTGCAGGAACGCTATGAGCGGCTGGTCGAGCTGCAGGAGCAGATCTCGCTGGAGGGTAATCGCGCGCTGGTCGGCCAGACCGTGGAATTGCTGGTCGCCGCCGGCGAGGGGCGCAAGGACATCCGCACGGCCCGGATGACGGGCCGTGCCCGCGACGGCCGCCTGGTGCACTTCGGCGCCGACGACCGGGTGCGACCGGGGGACGTCGTCACCGCGGTGATCACCCAGGCCGCGCCGCACCACCTCATCGCCGACGCCGGCATCCTCAGCCACCGCCAGACCCGCGCGGGAGACGCGCACGCCGCCGGGCACCGCCCCGGCGGCATTGGTCTCGGCATGCCCGCCGTGGGACCGCCCGGCCCCACGAAATCCACCCAACCCCTTGGATGTGCCCGATGAATGAAGAACACCCGCATTACCACGTCCTGCGGAGCGAAATCGAGGCCGCCGAGCGCCGGGTCGCGCGCGGATTCGACCCGGGCCCGCGCGGTTTCGTCGTGGCGATCCTGGTCTTCGTGTTGCTGGGATCGTTCATCCTGCCGCACACCGGCTCCGTGCGGGGCTGGGACGTGTTGTTCAGCAGCCGCGGGGCCGGCGCGGCCGCGGTGGCGCTGCCGTCGCGCGTCTTCGGCTGGCTGACGCTGGTGTTCGGCGTCGGGTTCTCGATGCTGGCGTTGGTGACCCGCCGCTGGGCGCTGGCCTGGGTCGCGCTGGCGGGTTCGGCGCTCGCCGGTGCGGCGGGGCTGCTGGCCATCTGGTCGCGCCAGACGGTGGCCGCGGGTCATCCGGGCCCCGGGGTGGGGCTGATCGCGGCGTGGATCGTCGTCCTGGTACTGACCTATCAGTGGACCCGGGTGGTGTGGTCGCGGACCATCGTGCAACTCGCGGCCGAGGAGGAGCGGCGCCGGGTCGCGGCGCAGCAGCAGTCGATGACGCTGCTCGACAGCCTGGGCGGCGGCCCCAGGGCCGACATTCCGAACCGCCCCGACCCGATGTCCCGGGGGTCCGAAGCCTAGGGCTTACGGGTCAGCGCCTCGGCGGCCGCCTGGGCCCACTGCCGCCACTGTTCGGCGTTGGCTCTGGCCTCTGCGGCCTCCTTGGTGCGGCCCGCAGCCGCGGCCTTCTCGGCCTGCTGCTCGTATTGTTCGGCGCGGGTGCGGAATTGCTCGGCGCGCGCCTGCGCCTGGGGGTCCGACCAGTCGGCCTCGCCCGCCTCGCGCACCTTCTTCTCGACCGCCCGCAGCCGACGCTCCAACTCGGCGGACCGCTCCCGCGGCACCTTGCCGATCGCGTCCCACTTCTCGGCGATCGAGCGCAGCGCCGCCCTGGCCGCGTCGTGGTTGCCGGTGTCGATCTTCTCCGCCTCGGCCAGCAGCGCCTCCTTGGCGGTGGCATTGGCCCGCAGCTCGGCGTCCTTCTCCGCCGTCGCCGCGTTGCGGGCCGTGAAGAAGACGTCCTGGGCCGCCTTGAACCGCCGCCACAGCGCGTCGTCGACGTCGCGGGCCGCTCGGCCCGCCGCCTTCCACTCCGTGAGCAGCTTGCGGAATTCCGCGCTGGTGGCGGCCCACTCCGTCGAATCGGACAGCTCCTCGGCCCGTTCGCAGAGTCGTTCCTTGGCCTGGCGAACGCCCAGCCGTTCGCGGTCCAGTTCGGCGAAATGGGATCCGCGCCGCCGGTTGAACGCCTCCCGGGCCGCCGAATAGCGCTTCCACAGCGCGTCGTCGACCTTGCGGTCCAGGCCGTTGATGGTCTTCCACTCGTCGAGGATGGCCCGCAGGCGGTCGCCGGCGGTCTTCCACTGCGTGGAGTTGGCGCCCAACTCCTCGGCCTCGGCGGCCAGCGCCTCCTTGCGCGCGGTCTGGGCGGCGCGATGCTCGTCGCGACGGGATCGCTCCGCGGCGACCGTGGCCTCGACCTGTTCGACGAGGCTGGTCAGCCGGCGCGCGAGCGCGTCGACGTCGCCCAGCACGGCCGCCGTCGGCAAGGTCTCGGCGAGCTCGGAGGCGTGCGCCTTGATCTTGCGGGCGTCGCCGGTGCCCGCCGCGAGCCGCTCCTCCATGAGCGTGACCTCGGTACTCAGGTCGTCGAAGCGGCGGCCGAAGTGGGCGAAGGCGGCTTCGGGGTCACCGGCCTGCCAGGAGCCGACGACGCGCTCGCCGCCGGCGGTGATCAGCCACACCGTGCCGTCGTCGTCGACGCGGCCGAACCGGTGCGGATCGCTGGTGGGCGGTGCCGGCACCGGGTGCACGGCGGGCCGCGGCCCCGGGCCCTGCGGCCGGGGACCCGGGCGTGGTCCCGGGCGTGGGACCGGGCCCGGAACCGGTTGGGGCGCCGGCCCGGCCGGCTCTGCGCCGTGGGGTTCGTCAGCCGTCATGCGCTGGTCACCTACCCTTCGCGCGGTTGCTGTTCCGCGCACCTGCCGCGCGTAGCGGCACCGTCTGCTGTACCTGTGGGTCGGCATCGCGGCTCTCCCAACAGCTACTCACCAGTATTCAAGCAGCTTGGCGGCCCGTGCGCCGCCACCGGTGATCCTTTCGCGCGGGATGCATCGCCGCAGACGCAGCGGGTACGACAGTTCTCCGTACCCTGACTCGGGCGGAGAAACCATGGCCAAGGCGGACATCGCCGCTTTGCTCGCGTTGGCGTCGGCGCTCTGCGTCGCGATCGGCGACGTGCTGCAGCAGCGTGCGACACACCGGATCACCGACACGTCGGTCGGGCACCTTGAACTGTTCCGCAGGTTGCTCGGCAACCGGCGGTGGAGGTGCGGGGCCGTGATGCCGGTGGTCAGCATCGGCTTGCAGGCGGCCGCACTGAACCAGGGTTCGGTGTTGCTGGTGCAGGCGTTGCTGGTCCTGTCGCTGCTGTTCGCGCTGCCCATCAGCGCCAGGTCGGCAGGCCGCTCCGTCACCGCGCGGGAGTGGGCCTGGGCGGTGGTGCTGACCGCGGCGGTGACGGTGGTCGTGACGGTCGGCAACCCGCAGGCGGGCCATGCGACGGCGTCGCTACGGACGTGGGCCACCGTGGCGGCGGTCCTGGCACCGGTGCTGGCAGCGCGCGGGTCGACGCCTGCGCGACGCGGGACCGGGTCGCGGCGCGGCTCGGACTCGCCGCAGCCCAGCCCGCGTGACTTGCCGGCGTTACCCGATTGCAGTGTTACCCACAGCACTTCCATAGGTTGATGACGTATGAACGACGAGGGTGATTCGCTGAACGCCTGCGGCGTGGGCAACGTCATACGGTTGTTGCTGAATTGAAGGCGAATTTTGAGTGTATTTGCCATTGCGCGAGGGAAAGCTGGTCGGGGCAGTTTTTGAGGTGAGGGGTCGCTATGTCGAAGGTTGATGTCGCGGCGTTGATCGCATTGTGCGCGGCGATGGCGTCCGCGGTCGGCGATGTGATCCGCCAGCGCTCGGCGCAGGAAATCACGGACAAAGATGTCGGCCATCTCGAGTTGTTCCGCATGTCGCTGCGGGACACCCGCTGGTGGTTGGGGGGCCTGGCGGCGATCGTCAACTACAGCCTGCAGGCCGGCGCGCTGGCTTGGGGCTCGGTGGTGCTGGTGACCGCGCTGCAGGTGACCGCGTTGCTGTTCGCGCTGCCGATCTACGCGCGGCTGACCAAGCGGCGGGTGACCCGCTGGGAGTGGATCTGGGCGGTGATACTGGCCGGCGCCCTGGCCGTGGTCATCCTCGTCGGCGACCCGGCCTCCGGCAATCAGCGCGCGGCGGTCGGGACGTGGGCCGTCGTGGCCGCGGTGGCGGTGCCACTGCTGGTGGCGTGCGTGGTGGCCGCGCGGATCTGGTCGGGCAGCCCGCTGGCGGCCGCGCTGCTGGCCGTGGTGGCCGGGTCGGCCTTGGCGTTGTTCGCGGTGCTGACCAAGGGCATCGTCGAGGTGTCCGAGGGCGGCCCACTGGCCGTGCTGACCGCACCCGAGTTCGTGCCCTGGCTGCTGCTGGCGCTGACCGGGATGATCTTCCAGCAGTCGGCGTTCCGTGCCGGCGCGCTGACGGCCTCCATGCCCACGATGACCGTGGCGAAGCCCGTGGTGGCCGGCCTGCTGGGCATCTTCGTGCTCGGCGAAACGCTGAACGCCACCGGGCCCAAGGCCTTCGTGCTGGTCGCGGCCGTGGCCGTGGTGATCGTGGCGACGATCGCGCTGGCCCGCGGCGAGGCCGCCACCATGGTCGCGCAGGTCGGCCGTGACGCCGGAGAGATCGCGCCGGGCACGTGGTCGCCCGGCCACGACGAGGCCGACCCTGTTAGCGGTCACATCATGGCGGCGACGGCCGAGGCCTGAAAACGCCGCGCCGGCGAAACGTTAGTTTGGTGGCGTGCTCAGCGGCATTGCGATCGTTCCGTCGGCCCCGCTGCTGGTGCCCGAGCTCGCCGGAGCCGCCGCCGCGGAGGTGACCGACCTGGCGGCCGCGGTGCTGGCGGCGGCCGCCCTGCTGCCCGCGCGCTGGAGCGTCATCGGGACCGCCGCGCGTGACGAGGCGTGCGGTCCCCACACGGCCGGCACCTTCGCGGGTTTCGGGGTGGACCTCCGCGTGCGGCTGTCCCCGTCGGCCAACGACGAGTCGCCGGCCGACCTGCCCGTGTGCGTCTTGCTCGCCGCCTGGCTCCGCGGCCAGGTCCGCCCCGACGCCACCGCGCGGGCACGGGTCTACTCCGCCGACCACGACGCCGGCACCGCGCTGGACCGCGGGCGTTTGCTGCGCGCCGAGATCGACGCCTCACCCGAGCCCATCGGCGTGCTGGTGGTGGCCGACGGCGCCAACACCCTGACCCCCGCCGCCCCCGGGGGCTACGACCCGGGGAACGCCGACGCGCAGCAGGCCCTCGACGACGCGCTGGCCACCGGTGACGTCGCAGCACTGACGCGGCTGCCGCGGCAGATCCTGGGCCGGGCCGCCTTCCAGGTCCTGGCCGGGCTGGCCGAACCCGGACCGCGATCGGCCAAGGAGTTGTACCGGGGCGCCCCCTACGGCGTGGGCTACTTCGCCGGTGCCTGGCAGCTCTGAGGTGACCGTGCGACCGCTGGCGATCATCGGCCCCACCGGAACCGGCAAGTCGCAGCTTGCCCTCGACATCGCGGAACGGCTCGAGGGCGGCGCCGAGATCGTCAACGCCGACGCGATGCAGCTGTACCGCGGGATGGACATCGGCACCGCCAAGCTGCCCGTCGACCAACGCCGCGGCATCCCGCACCACCAGCTCGACGTTCTCGACGTCACCGAGACCGCGACCGTCGCCCGCTACCAGGGCGCAGCCGCCGCGGACGTCGAGGCGATCGCGGCCCGCGGCGCCGTGCCCCTCATCGTGGGCGGCTCCATGCTCTACGTGCAGTCCCTGCTCGACGACTGGTCGTTCCCCGCCACCGATCCGGCCGTGCGGGCGCGCTGGGAACGGCGGCTGGCCGAGGTCGGGGTCGGCGGCCTGCACGCCGAGCTGGCCCGTCGCGACCCCGCCGCGGCCGCGGCCATCCTGCCCACCGACGCGCGGCGCACGGTGCGCGCGCTCGAGGTGGTCGAGCTGACCGGACGGCCGTTCGCCGCGTCCGCACCGCGCATCGGCGCACCGAGGTGGGACACCGTCATCATCGGACTCGATTGCGAGACAACGACTCTCGACGAGAGGCTGGCCCGTCGCACCGACGCCATGTTCGACCAGGGCCTGGTCGACGAGGTGGGCGCGCTGCTTGGCAGGGGCCTGCGCGACGGGGTCACCGCGTCGCGCGCCCTGGGCTACGCGCAGGTGATCGAGGCGCTCGACGCCGGGGGTGGCGCCGATCGACTGCGCGACGCCCGGGAGCAGACGTACGTGGGCACCCGACGCTACGTGCGGCGCCAGCGGTCGTGGTTCCGCCGCGACCACCGGGTCCGCTGGCTGGACGCGAGCGACGGCGCCCGGCTCGTCGACGAAGCCCTGCACGCCTGGCGCCACGTATCCTGAGCAGGTGCAATTCGCTAAGGGCCACGGCACCGAGAACGACTTCCTGGTGCTACCCGACGAGCACGCCGCGCTCGACCTCACCGCCGCCCGGGTGGCCGCCCTCTGCGACCGGCGGCGCGGGCTGGGCGCCGACGGGGTGCTGCGCGTCACCACCGCCGGCGCCGCGCTGGCGGCAGGCGTGCTCGACCGGCTGCCCGACGGCGTCGCCTCGGCCGATTGGTACATGGACTACCGCAACGCCGACGGCTCGCTCGCCCAGATGTGCGGCAACGGCATCAGGGTGTTCGCGCACTACCTGCGCGCCAGCGGGCTGGAGGCTCGCGACGAGTTCGTGGTGGGGTCACCGGCCGGCCCGCGGCCGATCACCGTGCACCGCGC
The DNA here is from genome assembly GCF_034555895.2 of Mycobacterium europaeum. Classification (NCBI taxonomy): domain Bacteria; kingdom Bacillati; phylum Actinomycetota; class Actinomycetes; order Mycobacteriales; family Mycobacteriaceae; genus Mycobacterium; species Mycobacterium europaeum. Next base: position 2,954,707 of record NZ_CP157315.1, on the reverse strand, counting down.
CGACGCCACCCGGGCCGACATCAGCGTCGACATGGGCAAGGCCAACACGCTGGGTCCCGGAAGCGCTGTCGTCGGCGGCCGCCGGTTTTCCGGCCTGGCGGTCGACGTGGGCAACCCCCACCTGGCCTGCGTGGACCCCGGCCTGACCGCCGAGGAGCTGGCGGGGCTGGACGTGGCCGCACCGGTCAGCTTCGACCGCGCCCAGTTCCCCGACGGGGTCAACATCGAAGTCCTCACCTCACCCGTCGACGGCGAGGTGCGGATGCGGGTACACGAACGGGGCGTGGGCGAGACGCGCTCATGCGGCACCGGCACGGTCGCGGCCACCGTCGCCGCGCTGGCCGCCGACGGTGCGGCCACCGGCACGCTGACCGTGCGGGTGCCGGGCGGTGACGTCGTCGTCACGATCACCGACGCCACCAGCTACTTGAGGGGGCCGTCGGTGTTGGTGGCCCGGGGGGAGGTCAGCGAGGAATGGTGGGACGCGCAGGAGCGTTAATTCGAGTGCACGGCGCCGATTCGCCGTGCATCATCTTGTATTGCCTATGACACAGCCTGAATTTCAAAATCCCGCTCCCGCAGTCGCGGAGCCAAGCACCGGCGAGCTCGCTCTCGAAGACCGGTCGGCGCTGCGCCGCGTCGCCGGTCTGTCCACCGAGCTCACCGACGTCTCCGAAGTCGAGTACCGCCAGCTGCGGCTGGAACGCGTCGTGCTGGTCGGTGTCTGGACCGACGGCACCGCCGCCGACAGCGAGGCCAGCATGGCCGAGCTGGCCGCCCTGGCCGAGACGGCCGGCTCCCAGGTGCTCGAAGGGCTCATCCAGCGCCGCGACAAGCCCGACCCGTCGACCTACATCGGCTCGGGCAAGGCCCAGGAGCTGCGCGAGGTGGTGCTGGCGACCGGCGCCGACACGGTGATCTGCGACGGTGAACTGTCCCCGGCGCAGCTGACCGCGCTGGAAAAGGCGGTGAAGGTCAAGGTCATCGACCGCACTGCGCTGATCCTGGACATCTTCGCCCAGCACGCCACCAGCCGGGAGGGCAAGGCGCAGGTATCGCTGGCCCAGATGGAGTACATGCTGCCGCGACTGCGCGGCTGGGGTGAGTCGATGTCCCGGCAGGCCGGTGGTCGCGCCGGCGGCAGCGGGGGAGGCGTGGGCCTGCGCGGTCCGGGTGAAACCAAGATCGAGACCGACCGCCGCCGCATCCGCGAACGCATGGCCAAGCTGCGCCGCGAGATCAAGGACATGAAAACGGTCCGCGACACCCAGCGCAGCCGCCGGCTGGCCAGCGACGTGCCCTCGGTGGCCATCGTCGGCTACACCAACGCCGGCAAGTCGAGCCTGCTCAACGCGCTGACCGGGGCGGGGGTCCTGGTGCAGGACGCGTTGTTCGCCACGCTGGAGCCCACCACCCGCCGCGCCGAGTTCGAAGACGGTCGCCCGCTGGTGCTCACCGACACCGTCGGGTTCGTCCGGCACCTGCCCACCCAACTGGTCGAGGCGTTCCGCTCCACGCTGGAGGAGGTCGTCGACGCCGACCTGTTGCTGCACGTGGTCGACGGCTCGGACGTCAACCCGCTGGCCCAGATCAACGCGGTGCGCGAGGTGATCTCGGAGGTCATCGCCGACCATCATGGTGACCCACCGCCCGAGCTGCTGGTGGTGAACAAGGTCGACGCCGCGAGTGGCCTGACGCTGGCCAAGCTGCGGCACGCGCTGCCCGGCGCGATGTTCGTCTCGGCCCGCACGGGTGAGGGCATCGACGCCCTGCGGCGCCGGATGGGCGAGATGGCCGTTCCCGCCGATACCGCCGTGGACGTGGTGATCCCGTATCACCGCGGTGACCTGGTCGCCCGGTTGCACGCCGATGGGCGGGTGCAGCAGGAGGAGCACAACCCCGACGGCACCCGGATCAAGGCCCGGGTTCCGGTGGCCTTGGCCGGCCGGCTGCAAGAGTTCGCGGCCCACTGATTTAGTCGGCGGTCGAACCCCGCCCACTGCCGACCAACCGTCTGGTTGGTATATGTTGGGCGACAGAGTTCCCCGTCGCCGGAGGTCATTCACATGGGCAGTGCCGTCAAGTACCAGCGCACTCTTTTCGAGCCGGAGCACGACCTGTTCCGTGAGTCCTACCGCGCCTTCCTGGACCGTCACGTCGCGCCGCACCACGACGACTGGGAGAAGGCCAAGATCGTGGACCGCGGCGTGTGGCTCGAGGCCGGTAAGCAGGGCTTCCTGGGCATGGCGGTGCCGGAGGAGTACGGCGGCGGCGGCAACCCCGACTTCCGGTACAACGCGATCATCACCGAGGAGACCACCACCGGCCGCTACAGCGGCATCGGCTTCGGCCTGCACAACGACATCGTGGCGCCGTACCTGCTGGCGTTGGCCACCGAGGAGCAGAAGCAGCGCTGGCTGCCCAAGTTCTGCAGCGGCGAGATCATCACCGCGATCGCGATGACCGAGCCGGGAACCGGCAGCGACTTGCAGGGCATCAAGACCCGCGCGGTCAAGCAGGGCGACCACTACGTGCTCAACGGCGCAAAGACGTTCATCACCAACGGAATCAACGCCGACCTGGTGATCGTGGTCGCCCAGACCGATCCCGACAAAGGCGCGCAGGGCTTTTCGCTGCTCGTCGTCGAACGTGGCATGGAGGGCTTCGAGCGCGGCCGCCACCTGGACAAGATCGGGCTGGACGCGCAGGACACCGCCGAGTTGTCGTTCACCGATGTGAAGGTGCCCGCCGAGAACCTGCTCGGGCAGGAGGGCATGGGGTTCATCTACCTGATGCAGAACCTGCCGCAGGAACGCATCTCGATCGCCATCATGGCCGCCGCGGCGATGGAGCAGGTGCTGGAACACACGTTGCAATACACCAAGGAGCGCAAGGCATTTAACAAGCCGATCGGAAGCTTCCAGAACAGCCGCTTCGTGCTTGCCGAGCTGGCGACCGAGGCCACCGTGGTGCGCATGATGGTCGACGAGTTCATCCGGCTGCACCTGGACAAGAAGCTGACCGCGGAGCAAGCGGCGATGGCCAAGTGGTACTCCACCGAAAAGCAGGTGCATCTCATCGACCGTTGCCTGCAACTGCACGGCGGTTACGGCTACATGCGCGAATACCCCGTTGCCCGTGCCTATCTGGACGCGCGGGTGCAGACCATCTACGGCGGAACGACCGAGATCATGAAGGAGATCATCGGTCGCAGCCTGGGGGTCTAGCCCGCGCCATTGGCCGGAAGCGCCGTCGGACCGGCCAATTCGCACCTCGTCGGCAAACCGGATCAGTGCCCGCCGCGGGGCCGAATTCTCGGGTGGATCGTTGCGGAGTTAATGGCTTCACGTACCGTCGGCACATGCGTTTTGGGTACGCCGCCCGGGCAATGGCGCATCGTCACGCCGAAAAGCATGACGGCGCCGAGCGCCTGGTCACGGTCGCCAACTCCGGCGAATGCCGAATGGCTGCGTGCGACGGCACGGACGCCCCATTGCACAGGCGATCGTCGTCGTCGAGTTTCGGCGCGATTAGCCCAATCGGGCGCGCGCGACCGGACGCCCAGTCGCGATTTGAGCGTGGCTCGGCATCATTTCGACATCGGCGTGGTATCCGTTTTTGTAATATTCCTGATCTGACTTCGCATTTTTCGTTGGCTGGAGCAAAGTTATGCGAGCCCGGCGCAAATGCGGTTCGGTACGCGGTCGTTTCTCCGCGGTCGGACTGCGGCCCGCTCGCCGGCTGTGCGGAAACGGGCATGGCCGCTGATAGGGGAATAGCCGTCGGCTGGGAGGCTGGGTGAACGGGCAGAGAGGTCACATGCGCAGGCTGGTCGGGAGCGCGCTGGTCAGCTTGGCCGCTACGGCAATGGCCGCTGCCTTGCTGGCGCCGCCGGCGGCGGCGTCTCCGATCGGAGACGCCGAGGCGGCCATGATGGCGGCCTGGGAGAAAGCCGGCGGCGACGCTTCACCCCTGGGCGCCCGCAAGGGCGATGTCTATCCCGCCGGGGACGGTTTCGTGCTGGACTTCGACGGCGGCAAGATGTTCTTCACGCCGGCGACCGGCGCGAAGTTCATCTACGGGCCGATCCTGGACAAATACGAGATGCTGGGCGGCCCCGCCGGCAGCGACCTCGGCTTCCCGGCCATCAACGAAGTGCCCGGCCTCGCCGGCCCCGACAGCCGCGTGAGCACCTTCTCGGCCAGCGACAAGCCGGTGATCTTCTGGACACCCGAGCACGGCGCATTCGTGGTACGCGGCGCGATCAACGCCGCGTGGGACAAGCTGGGCAGTTCGGGCGGCGTGCTCGGCGTGCCGATCGGCGACGAGACATACAACGGCGAGGTGTCCGCCCAGAAGTTCAGCGGCGGCCAGGTTTCGTGGAACAGGCAGACGAAGCAGTTCACCACCGAGCCGCCGGCCTTGGCCGACCAGTTGAAGGGCCTGCAGGTGGCGATCGACCCCACCGCGGCCATCAACATGGCCTGGCGCGCGGCCGGCGGCCCCAACGGCCCCCTGGGCGTCAAGAAGGGCGCGCAGTATCCGGTCGGCGGCGAGGGCATCGTCCAGGATTTCGCCAACGGGAAGGTGTACTTCACCCCCGCCACCGGCGCGAACGCCGTCGAAACCAACATCCTGGCCAAGTACGAGTCGCTCGGCGGACCGGCGGGCAGCGACCTGGGCTTCCCCACCACCAATGAGTCCGACGGCGGCATCCCGTCCAGCCGCGTCGTCACGTTCTCCGGCGCCGACAAGCCGGTGATCTTCTGGACCTCGGAGCACGGCGCGTTCGTGGTCCGCGGGGCGATGAAGGCCGCGTGGGACAAGCTCCGCGGACCGACCGGCAAGCTGGGCGCGCCGGTCGGCGACCAGGCCGTCGACGGCGACGTCGTCTCCCAGCAGTTCGCCGGCGGCAAGATCTCGTGGAACCGGGCGAAGAACACGTTCAGCACGGATCCGGCCAACCTCGCGCCGTTGCTCTCCGGCCTGCAGGTGTCGGGGCAGAATCAGCCGAGCAGCTCGGCGATGCCCACCCATGCCAAGAAGTTCACCTGGCAGTCGTGGTGGTTGTTGGCCGTCGTTCCGGTGCTGGCGCTGATCGTGCTGGCGGGGCTGCTGGCCTTCCGGTGGCGCCGGCGTCGCGCCGCCGACGACGCCGGCTACGAGCCCAGCCGCGATTTCGATCTCGGCTACGACACCGCGGGCGACCAGCCCTGGGGACACGACGACGTGACCACCGAGCATTTCGCCCGCCAGGAGGCGGCCCCGGATGCCGGGGCGGCCGGACGGGTGAGCTGGCGGCGGGGCGGCGCGGAGGAGGGTTCGTTCGACCTCGAGCAGGAGGACCCCGACGCGGTCGACACCGACTCGTTCTCCGCCGTCTCGCCGGCGGACCTCTCCGAGGCCGGCTATCCCGCAGCCGAAGCCGAGGCCGGCCACCCCGAAGCCGGCTTTGCCGAACCCGAATACGCCGAAGCCGAGTACGGCGAAACCGAATACGCGGAATCCGATTACGCCGAAACGGATTACGCCGAAGCCGGATACGCCGACGACGAGCCCGAGCCCGCCTACGACGACACCGACCGCGCCGACGGCGAGTACGCGGAGGCCGAATACCTCGATGTCGCCGTTCCCCACACGCCTCCCGACGCCGGGTTCGACGAAGGTGCTCCCGCCCCCGAGCCCGAGCATCCGGACGTCGCGGCACCGCACGTCCCGGCGGACGTGTTCGAGGCCGAGGCAGCCGCCCCGGAGGCCATCGCGCCCGAGGTCGCGGCCGCCGGCACGTCCGAGCAGCGCGGCGGCGGGCGGCACGCGGCCGCCGACGACGAGGACAGCGGCGTGGCGACCGGCCCGGGCGGGCGCCCCACCATCCACCTACCCCTCGACGACCCCTACCAGGCGCCCGACGGATACCCGATCAAGGCGAGCGCCCGCTCCGGGCTGTACTACACGCCGGGCAGCGAGCTCTACCACGACACGCTCGCCGAAATCTGGTTGTCCAGTGAGGAAGTGGCGCAGGCCAACGGCTTCGTCAAGGCGGACTGAGCCGGCCGGCGGCCGCGACGGCGCTAGACCTTGCGGATCACCGTGACGACCTTGCCGAGCACGGTCGCATCGTTGCCGGGAATGGGATCGAACGCCGGGTTGTGCGGCATCAGCCATACCTGACCACCCGCGCGCTTGAAGGTCTTCACGGTGGCTTCCCCGTCGAGCATGGCGGCGACGATGTCGCCGTTGTCGGCGACGTTCTGCTGTCGCACGACCACCCAGTCGCCGTCGCAGATCGCCGCCTCGATCATCGAGTCGCCGACGACCTTGAGCAGGAACAGCGTGCCCTCGCCGACCAGCTCGCGCGGCAGCGGGAAGACGTCCTCGACGGCTTCCTCGGCGAGGATGGGGCCACCGGCCGCGATGCGCCCGAGGACCGGAACGAACGTCGGCTCCGGCAGCGCGTCCGAGCCGGCGACTTCGGTGGTCGCTGCCGCCACGTTGTCATCGGCGCCGCGGACGTCGACCGCCCGGGGGCGGTTCGGGTCGCGACGCAGGTATCCCTTGCGTTCCAGTGTGCGCAGCTGATGCGCCACCGACGACGTCGACGTCAGACCGACGGCGTCACCGATCTCCCGGATGCTCGGCGGATAGCCACGGCTGGTGACCGACGCGCGAATGACGTTCAAGATGGTCCGTTGGCGTTCGGTCAGCGATGAATCGACGGCGTGCAGCCGACTGTCCGCGCCGGCCGATGAGGTGTCGTTGCTGTCGCTCATGGCACTGAATGTAACCCCAGCGCGCCCAAGAATCAAACATGTGTTCGACTAGCGTGTCGCCACCGCTCCGCCGCGCGCGAAAAACACGCCGAAGTCATAAATCACAAAGGTGTAACTCTTCGGCGGATCGGGTATTTCAGCCGCATGTCAGCGCTAGCGCCCGCGAACTTGTCGGTGGGGTGGTCTAGCGTTCGGCTCGTGCGACACGCTTCGCTCACATGTTCGGTGTTCGAACACACGAGCGATACAGTCGAACAGCTGAGCGAATTTAGTTGACCGGAGGAACGCAGATGACAATCATCCACACGCTGGCGCCGCGTACCGGCAGCCCACGGCGTCCGGTCAACGGACCGGTCCAGGGCCTTCGTTACGGCCGGGACGGGCTGGATCGTCTGCGCCGCCCCGGCCCGTCGCGGCCGGCGGGCGCGCCCGTGCGCTACCGCGGCACCGGCGTCGCGATGTCGGGCGCGCCGCACCGCAGGCGGCCCGTCACGGTGGCGACCACGATCTGGCTGGCGCTGGCCGCCGGCGCGATCACCCTGTGGCTGGGCCTGGTCGGCAACGTCGGCCAGGTGCTCAACGGCGACTCCGGCAGCTCGGCTGCGCACTTACCGGACCGGTTGGCCGTCGTACGCGTCGAGGCGGGCGAGTCGCTGCAAGACGTCGCTCACCGGGTGGCTCCGGACGCTCCGGCCCGGCAGGTCGCCGACCGCATTCGTGAACTCAACGACATGAACTCGCCGAATGTGGTGGCGGGCCAGACGCTGATCGCCCCCGTCGGCTGACACCCGGGCCTCGCCCGCGCAGGTGGGCGCACGGGTACGCTCGAAGTGCTGCGGTACCTGGTTGTCGGCACGGCGAAGGAGCGGTCATGCATTGCCCGTTCTGTCGTCATCCCGATTCCCGGGTGATCGACTCGAGGGAAACCGATGAAGGGCAGGCCATCCGGCGCCGCCGATCGTGCCCCGAGTGCGGACGGCGCTTCACCACCGTGGAGACCGCGGTGCTGGCTGTGGTCAAACGCAGCGGTGTCACCGAACCGTTCAGCCGGGAGAAGGTCATCAGCGGGGTCCGCCGGGCCTGCCAGGGCCGCCAGGTCGACGACGATGCGCTGAACCTGCTGGCCCAGCAGGTCGAGGACACCGTGCGCGCCGCGGGTTCGCCCGAGGTCCCCAGTCACGAGGTCGGCTTGGCCATCCTCGGCCCGCTGCGCGACCTCGACGAAGTGGCTTACCTCCGCTTCGCGTCGGTGTACCGGTCCTTTGAGTCCGCCGAGGATTTCGAACGCGAGATCCAGGCGCTGCGCGAACACCGTCAGGTCACGACGCCGGGCTGACCCCGGCCCGGAGCGCCGGCGGGCCGTGCCGGTCCCCATCCTCGCCCGGCTAGGCTCGTTTTCATGCCCATGGACTTGCATCCCGATCTCGACGCCCTGGCGCCACTCCTGGGCACCTGGGCCGGCCGGGGAGCGGGGGAGTACCCGACGATCGAGCCCTTCGACTACCTCGAAGAAGTGGTGTTCTCTCACGTCGGCAAGCCGTTTCTGGCGTACGCGCAAAAGACCAAGGCGGCGGCCGACGGCAAGCCGTTGCACGCCGAGACCGGCTACCTGCGCGTGCCGCAACCCGGTCACCTCGAGCTGGTGCTGGCCCATCCGAGCGGCATCACCGAAATCGAGGTGGGCACGTATACGGTCAGCGGCGGCCTGATCGAAATCGAGCTCTCCACAACGGACGTCGGGCTCACCCCGACCGCCAAGGAGGTCACCTCGCTGGGCCGCTCTTTCCGCATCGACGGCGATGAGCTGTCGTATTCGGTGCGGATGGGGGCGGTCGGGCAACCGTTGCAGCACCACCTCGCCGCGGTGCTGCACCGCCAGCGCTGAGCGCCCGGGCCGGCCGGGGTCAGTTCAGATGGCGGACACCGTCGTTGACGACGCTGCCGGCCACCCCCACCCAGCCCTCGGCGTTCCACGTCGTCTCGATGATCGATCCCCTGCCCTGGGTGATGTGGAGGTCGCGGCTGAGGTAGTCGGTGATGCGCATCGCCGCCGAGCCGGTCGCCTCGTCTTCCCGCACGCCGAGATTGGCGGCGAACACGCGGGCGCGCAGCGAACCGGCGGCCTGGTCCGTCCAGGCCCACAGGTAGTGCGCCGTGTCGTCGGGAAAATCCCCCGGGTCGGCGGCCAGAAGCTCGTCGGGCGAACCGAATTCGTGCAGCGCGACCTCGGGCGCCCACTCCGAGCGGGCGCTGATGCCGGTGCGGTCGTCGGCGTAACTCACCTGTACCAGGCCCGCCGACACCTGCAGCGTGTTGATCGGCGTGCCGTTCTTCCGCAACCACCACGCCGCGCCGACCGTGGGATGCCCCGCGAACGCAATCTGGATCAGCGGGGTGTAGATGGTGGCGTGCGCGGTGGTTGACCCGGCGGCCGGAATATCGATGAAAACCGTTTCGCTGTAACCCAATTCAGTTGCCAGCCGTTGCCGGTCCGCCGGTTCGACCCGGCCGGCATCCACGACGCCGAGCGGATTGCCGAAATTGCCGTCCTGATCGGTGAACACCCGCAACACGGTGACGTCGATACCCATGGCCCGACTGTACGGCCCCGGACCCGGGCGCACCGATCAAGGTGGTTCAGGTAGCGCTGCGTTCGTCGGAGCCCATGGCGTTGAGCACGGCGACGCGGGTGGTCGCCGGGCCGCTGACGGCCTTCTCGCCGCCGCCGCTGCGGAGCAACGCGCGCAGGGCCGCCTGATCGTATTCGGCGGGCGCGGTGCCGTCGATGAAGCGTTCGACCACGTCGATGAAGCGGGCCGGGTCGTCGTGGAACGGAAAGTGGCCGGAGCCTTCGAAGATCTCCAGGCGGGAGCCGGGCATGGCGGCGTGAGCCATCCGCGCGTGCCGAACGGGGACGACCACATCCTTGGTGCCCCAGACGATCTGCACCGGGATCGCTTCGGTCAAGTAGCACCGGTCGAGCATGGTGACGATCTGGCCGCGCCAGTCCACCACCGCGCGCAGGGTCCGGCTGAAGGCCGCCGAGGCCGTCGGCTCCGGCAGGTCGTCGAGGATCCGCAACACGTTGGGCAGGTCGCGCCCCAGCCCGGTGGATCCGATCGCCAGGCCCGCGATGCGCCCCGCCAGCTGAACCGCCGGCAGCACCAGGGGCAGCCGCAGCAGGGCGAGGGCCTCGCTACCCATCGGCAACGAGGCCAGCCGGAGGGCGACGTTGACATCCTTGGTGACGCCACCGGCGGCGACCAGGATCAGCCGGTCGACCAAATGCGGGAACTGGTAGGCGAATTGCATGGCGACGCCGCCGCCCAGCGAATGGCCCACGACGGTCACCCGCTCGATGTCGAGCACGCTGAGCAGGTCGCGCATCCCGTTGGCGTAGGCGGCGACCGAGTAGTCCGCGCGTGGTTTGTCGGATCGCCCGTGGCCCAGCAGGTCGGGGGCGATGACGGTGAACCGCTGGGCCAGCTTGGCCTGCACGGTATTCCACGTGGTGGAGTTGTCGCCGATACCGTGGACCAGCAGGATCGCGGGCCCGTCACCGGCGATCCGGTAGGCCCGCTTGTATCCGTGGATGGTGCGGAATTCCAGCCGCGGGGCGGCGACCTCACGCACCGGGCGGAGAGTGCTCTTGCGCTTCCGCTCGGTCATGTCGCCAACCTTGGTGTCGGGCCGGGATGCGGGCCGGGGGAAAGGTCAGGCCTGGTCGTCGTCGTCGTCGCGCTTCTTCTCCGCCTGCTGGGCGAGGAATCGCTCGAACTCTGCGCCAAGCTCTTCGCCGCTAGGCAGGTCCTCGTCTCTTGCTAGTAACGACCTGTTCTCCTGAGCGTCGATGAAGGCATCGTACTGGCGCTCGAGCGCGGTCACCACTTGAGCAACCTCCGCGCTCGCCTCGACCTGCTCGTCGATCTTGGTGCGGATGACCGCCGCCGCTTCGGTCAACGCCGTCAGCGGCAGCTCGAGCGACGCGATCTTGGCCACCTGCTCGAGCAACGCCTCGGCGGCGGCGGGGTAGTCGGTCTGCGTCAGGTAGTGCGGCACATGCACGGTGTAGCCGACGACCTCGTGACCGTGCTGGGCCATCCGGTACTCCAGCAGGTTGGACGCGCTGCCCGGGACCTGGATCTCGGAGATCCACGGGGTGAACTCGGCGATCAACTCCGGGTTGTTGGAGTGCGCCGTCATCGTGATGGGCCGCGTGTGCGGAACCGCCATCGGGACGGTGCCCAGGCCGATCGTCTGACGCACGCCCAGGCGCTCGGCCAGCAGGCGGACCGCGGTGATGAAGCGCTCCCACTTCAGGTCGGGCTCCATGCCGGCGAGCAGCAGGAACGGGGTCCCGATGGTGTCGCGCAAGGCGTACAGGCTCAGCTCGGGTTCTTCATAACTGGTGAAGTGGTCGGTCTTGAAGGTCATCATCGGCCGCCGCGACCGGTAGTCGAGCAGTTCGTCGATGGCGAAGGACGCGACCAGCTCGGTGTCCAGGGCCGCCTTCAGATGCGACGAGGCCAGCCGGATCGCGTGACCGGCGTCCGAGAAGCCCTCCAGTGCGTGCACCAGCACCGGGCCTCGACCGTCCGACGTCGACAGCTGCGGCGCGGGCAACTCGAGCTCGTACATGCCGGCCTGTCCCGGCTGGTAGTCCGGTTCCTGCGGATCCTGACCGTGAGCCATCACCGACCGCCTCCTCTCGGGGATCTCTCCAGGGTGCCCTACCAGTGTCCCCCGAATCGGTGGGCGCCAATATCGAACAGCGGTGTGAAGTTCGCGTTTAATCCAGAAGAGAACATCGTGGGGGTGGCGAATGCGCCTTGCCGGCGGGTCTGGGGGGACGCGCGTTGGAGTCGGCCCGTCGCGCAGGCGTCAGGCATGATGACAGCGATGCGCGTACCGACCGTGATGCTGTGCCTGGTGGTCGCCGTGGCAACGTCAGTGACGTCGTGCAAGCGGCCGCCGGGCGATCGTGCGTCGGCTCCGCCGCCGCCGCCTCCGCGAAGCGGTGCGCCGGCGCAACGGCTCAGTCAGCCCGAGCAAAAGCCCGAGCAAAAGGCGGTCGCGGGACCGGTGGACCCGGACAAGCGCGTCGGCGCCATCTTCATCGACGGCAGCCTTCTGCACGTGTGCACGGGGTCGGTGGTGCATTCCGCGGGCGGCAACCTGATGATCACCGCGGCGCACTGCCTGGCCGGGGCGTCCAAAATCACCTTCGTGCCGGGCTTCTCCGGCGACGCGCCCCCGCCCCCGACCGATGTGTGGAAGGCCGACGCGGTCTACCTCGACCCCCGCTGGACCGCCAGCAAGGACCCCAACGCCGACTACGCGATCGCGCGCATGAGCAACGACGCGGGAAGCTCGGTCGAGGCACGTGCCGGCCTGGCGCTGACGCTGGGCACGACCCCGCCGCCCGGTAGTCACATCACCGTGATGGGCTACCCGGCCGGCGTGGGCGGGGCGCCCATCGGATGCCAGGCCAGCACGTCGTTGACCGAGGCGGGGTTTCCCTCGTTTCCGTGCGAGGGGCTGGTGGACGGCACCAGCGGCGCCCCCTGGGTCAACGGCACGACGCTGACCGGGGTGATCGGTGGTTTCGAGCGCGGCGGGTGCGCCGCAAACGTCTCGTATTCGGCGCCGTTCGACGCGCAGACCGCGCAGCTGCTGGCCCGCGCCGACGCGGGCGGCCCCGGCGACCCGATCCCGGGTGACCCCGACGACAGCTGCTAGTGGCGGAACTGGTTGAGCGCGCGCACCTTGTTCATCACGTCGAGCGCGGCCACCTTGTAGGCCTCGGAGAACGTCGGGTAGTTGAACACGGCGTCGACCAGGTACTCGACTGTGCCGCCGCAGCCCATCACGGCCTGCCCGATGTGCACCATCTCGGTGGCGCTGGTGCCGAAGATGTGCACGCCCAGCAGCTTGAGATCATCGGTGGATACCAGGAGTTTGAGCATGCCGTAGGAGTCGCCGGCGATCTGGCCGCGGGCCAGTTCCCGGTACCGGGCTACGCCGACCTCGTAGGGGATCGCGTCCTTGGTCAGCTCGACCTCGGTGGCGCCGACGTACGAGACCTCGGGAATGGAGTAGATGCCGATCGGCTGCAGCTCGGTGATGCCGTCGGTCGGCTCCCCGAAGGCGTGGTAGGCGGCCAGCCGGCCCTGTTCCATGGACGTCGCGGCCAGGGCGGGGAAGCCGATCACGTCGCCGACGGCGTAGATGTGCGGCACCTTGGTCTGGAAGAAGTCGTCGACGAAGATTCGCCCGCGGCCGTCGGCCTCCAGCTCGGCGTTGTGCAGGTCGAGGTGATCGGTCTGGCCCTGGCGCCCCGCGGAGTACATCACCGTCTCGGCGGGGATCTGCTTGCCGCTGGCCAAGGTGGTGACGGTGCCCGCCGAGCCGACGTCCACCGCCGTCACCTCCTCGCCGAACCGGAACGTCACCGCCAGGTCGCGCAGGTGGAATTTCAGCGCCTCCACGACCTCAGGGTCGCAGAAGTCCAGCATGTCGCTCCGCTTCTCCACGACGGTGACCTTGGTGCCCAGCGCGGCGAACATCGAGGCGTACTCGATGCCGATCACCCCGGCGCCGACCACCACCATCGAGGTGGGCAGCGATTTGAGGTCGAGGATCCCGTCGGAGTCGAGCACCCGCTCCTCGTCGAACTCGACGCCGGACGGCCGCGCCGGTCGGGTGCCGGTGGCGATGACGATGTATTTGCCGCTGACGGTGAGCTTTTCGCGTCGGGAGGGGTCTTCCACCTCGATGGTGTGCGGGTCGACGAAGCGGCCGTGGCCCAGCAACAAATCGATGCGGTTGCGCATCAGCTGGTTGCGCACCACGTCGACTTCCTTGCCGATCACGTGCTGGGTGCGGGCCAGCAGGTCGGCCGGGGTGATCTTCTCCTTGACCCGGTAGCTCGCCCCGTACAGTTCGCGCTGGCTCATCCCGGTGAGGTAAAGGACGGCCTCGCGCAACGTCTTTGACGGGATGGTGCCGGTCTGGACGCACACGCCGCCGAGCATCTGGCCCCGTTCGACGACCGCGACCGACTTGCCGAGCTTGGCCGAGGCGATGGCGGCCTTCTGCCCGCCGGGCCCCGAACCGATGACCACCATGTCGTACTCTTGCGCCGAACTCATGGGTAAACAGTAGAGCAGCAGAACTCACAGTGCTGGGTTCATGCACAGGTGCCCAATTACACCCGTTCTCGCGAGCGCCGGTTGACGGCGGGGCCCGTCACCGTGGTGCCCATGACGACGCATCGACCTGACTTCAAACTGAACCGCCCCGGCGCACTCATCGCCGCCCTGCCGGCCGTTCTCGGCTTCGTCCCCGAAAACTCATTGGTACTGGTGTCTTTGGATGGTGGTGACCTCGGCGCGGTGCTGCGCGTCGACCTCTCCGAAGAACTCGCCGCCGGGGTCGGGCACCTCGCGGATGTCGCCGCCGCGGCCCGGCCCGACGCCGCGATCGCGGTCATCGTCGACGCGGAGGGGGCGCACTGTCCATCCTGTAACGAGGACTACCGGCGGGTGTGCGACGCGCTGGCGAAGTCGTTGTCGGAGCACGGTATCGAGCTGTGGGCGGCCCATGTGGTCGACCGCGTCGCGCTCGGCGGGCGCTGGCATTGCGTGGACGGCTGCGGTTCGAGCGGCCCGGTCGACGATCCCTCGGCGTCGCCGCTGGCGGCCGCGGCGGTGCTCGACGGCAGGCGGCTCTACGCGCGCCGCGCTGACCTGCAGGCCGTCATCACGCCCGAGGACGCGGCGCGCAGCGCCGGGCTGACCGGGGTGATCGAGCGGCAGGCGACCAGACGCCGGGCGGCCCACCGCACCGACCCGGACCGCTGCGTGCGTGGCGACGTGCGGCTCGCCATGACGGTGGCGTCGCGTGCGGCCGCCGGCCAGGTGCCGTCGGACGCCCAGCTGGCGAAGCTGGCCTGCGCCCTGAGCGACGCGCAGGTGCGCGACATCCTCTACGCCCTGGCCGTCGGCGAGAACGCCGGCGAGGCGGAGTCATTGTGGGCATTGCTGGCCCGCACCCTGCCTCCACCGTGGCGGGTGGAGGCCCTGGTGCTGCTCGCGTTCAGTGCCTACGCCCGCGGCGACGGGCCGCTGGCCGGGGTATCGCTGGAGGCCGCACTGCGTTGCCGGCCCGACCACCGGATGGCGGGCATGCTGGACACGGCGTTGCAGTCGGGGCTACGGCCCGAGGACATTCGGGAATTGGCGCTCACCGGCTATCGGCTGGCCAAACAGCTCGGTGTGCGGATACCGCCGCGCCGGCTGGGCCGCAGGGCGTGCTAGCCCGACGGCGAGCGGGTCAGACCTTCTCGACCTTGACGGCGTGCGCCATCTCGTGCGGCAGGGTGACGTTCTCGTGGCCGGGGATGACGATGGTGACCCCGGCGGGCCCCGTCTCGACGGTCACCCGGGCGTTGGGCACGACGCCGGCATCCTTCAGACGGGTGATCAGGTCGATGTCGCCTTGCACGTGTTCGGTCAGCTGGCGGACGACGACGGCCACCGGCGAGCCGGGCGGCAACTCGGTCAGCCGGACCAGCATGGCTTCCTCCGCCCCGGATTCGGGGCCCACGCCCAGGTCCAGAAGCCCCGGGATCGGGTTGCCGAAGGGGGAGGTGGTCGGGTGGTTGAGCACCTTCACCAGCCGCCGCTCGACGTCCTCGCTCATCACGTGTTCCCACCGGCATGCCTCGGCGTGCACTTCCTCCCAGGGCACGCCGATGACGTCGACGAGCAGCCGTTCGGCAAGGCGGTGCTTGCGCATCACGGCGATGGCCAACGCCCGGCCCTTGTCGGTGAGTTCCAGGTGGCGGTCGCCGGCGACGTGGAGCAGCCCGTCGCGCTCCATGCGGGATACGGTTTGGCTGACAGTCGGCCCACTCTGCTCGAGGCGCTCGGCGATGCGCGCGCGCAGCGGCGTAACGCCCTCTTCTTCGAGGTCGTAGATGGTCCGCAAGTACATCTCGGTGGTGTCAACCAGGTCGTTCATTCAGCACCCTCCATCGACGCCGAGTCTACTTGGCCAGCTGCGTGAATGGGTGTAACGCTTCCCCGACAAGCAGTATGCCCGCCGCGTCCGCGGCGGGCATACCGTCTTGCTACTAGTTCCGGGAGCCTTAGCTCGCGTACGACCGTAGCCGGTCGGCGCGCTCGCCGTGGCGGAGTTTGGACATTACGTCCCGCTCGATTTGCCGGACCCGCTCGCGGGAGAGGCCGAAGAGCTTGCCGATCTGGTCCAGCGTGCGCGGCTGGCCGTCGTCCAGGCCGAACCGCAGCCGGATCACCTGGTGCTCGCGCTCGTCGAGCGTGGCGAGCACGCTGCGGATGTCGGTGTGCAGCAGTTCGGCGATCACCGCGTTCTCGGCGGACATCGCCTCGGCGTCCTCGATGAAGTCGCCCAGCGGGGCTTCCTCCTCGGAGCCGACCGGCATGTCGAGGCTTACCGGGTCGCGGCTGTGCTCGAGCAGGTCGTTGATCTTCTCCACCGGGATGCCCGATTCGGCCGCCAACTCCTCGTCGGTGGCCTCGCGGCCCAGGTTCTGGTGCATCTCCCGCTTGATCCGGGCCAGCTTGTTGACCTGCTCGACCAGGTGCACCGGCAACCGGATGGTGCGGCTCTGGTCGGCCATGCCGCGGGTGATGGCCTGGCGGATCCACCACGTGGCGTAGGTGGAGAACTTGAAACCCTTTGTGTAGTCGAACTTTTCCATGGCGCGGATCAGGCCCAGGTTGCCTTCCTGGATCAGGTCCAGCAACGGCATCCCGCGACCGGTGTAGCGCTTGGCCAGCGACACCACCAGGCGCAGGTTGGCTTCCAGCAGGTGACGGCGCGCGGCCTCGCCGTCGCGCACCACGGCCTCGAGGTCGCGTCGGCGGTTCTCGCCGAGGCGCTTGCGAGTTTCGAGCAGATGCTCGGCGTAGAGCCCGGCCTCGATGCGCTTGGCCAGTTCAACCTCGCCCGCCGCGTTCAGCAGCGCCGTCTTACCGATGCCATTGAGATATACGCGCACGAGGTCCGCGGCGGGGCTTTGAGCATCCAGATCGCCATCAAATCTGCTCGTGCTGGCGTTCGCCATAGCGACCTCCCGTTCGGCTTGTACTGTCATTGAGTTCAACGACAGATCAGCCCTGAGAGTTCCCAGCCCCATTCCATCTCACACGTCTTGACGTGCACAAATGTCCCGCCGACCTGAGAATGTCCTAAGAACTGCGGACTATTCCCAGCCCTGCGGTCCCATGGGCCAGGTCGAGTGCGGATGCGGGTGCGCCTCGAGCGCCGGCCGCTCGGCGCTGGGGAACAGCGGCGTCCGTCGCTCGGCGTCGTCGAACCGCCGGGGTTCGTCCGGGCGCCGGGGCGGCCGGTCGTTGGCGATCAGGACCGCCATCCATGGCAACGGGATCGACACGGCCACGATCGCCAGTGAGATCAGACCGTTGTGCCAGGCGCCGTACGCCAGCGCCGCCAGGATCAGGGCCGGGATCCGAAACGCCATCAGCGTCAGGTATTTCCGGACCCGCGCGCGGTGCTGCTCCTCGTAGGAGGGTGCTGCGGCGGTGATGAGCACCGGTCGGCCCTCATCGTCGAACCCCAGATCGGATTCGCGCTTCATTTCTCCACTCTCCCACACCCGGCCGATTCCGGCAGAGGCGAGTCACGGGGCACAATGTGAGGCATGCAGACCCAGACGATCGAACGCACCGAGACCGACGAACGCGTCGACGACGGGACCGGCAGCGATACGCCGAAGTACTTCCACTACGTCAAAAAGGACAAGATCGCCGAGAGCGCGGTCATGGGCAACCACGTGGTGGCGCTCTGCGGGGAAGTCTTCCCCGTCACCAAGGCGGCCAAGCCGGGATCGCCGGTGTGCCCGGACTGCAAGCGGATCTACGACCGGATGAAGAAGGGCTAGGCCCGCCGTCACAGCGTCGCGTTGTCGGCGGGTGCCCGCTCCGGCGAGGAACCAGTCGGTCGCTTCCGCACGGTCAGGCGGGCTTCCAGCCACTTGCGCAGCCGGTGCGCGTGCGTCTTGGGCGCCGGGAACTCCTCCTGGATGGCGGCGTTGAGTTCGGCGCCCAGCATGACCGCGAAACCACCGAAGAACGCGAACAGCAGGAACGCGATCGGGGTGGCCAGCGCGCCGTAGGTGTAGCCGGTGCTGGTGATCCACCGCAGGTAGACCCGCAGCCCCAGCGTGGCGATCAGGAAGACCGCCGTGGCGAGCACGGCGCCGAAGATCAGCCGGTGCGTCGGCAGCGGTTCGGGCAACGCCACCCGGTACAGAATGACCACCCCGACCAGCAGGCCGAGGATCAGCGCCGGGTAGTAGCCGTAACGCAGCACGTTGGCCAGGCTGTACGGGATGTGCTCGCTCAGCTTGCGCGGACCGACCACCAGCACCGGCGCGGCGCACACCACGAAGACCAGCATCACCACGTAGAGGAACAAGGCGAAGAGCCGCTGGCGCACGGGGTGGCGCAGGGGAGTCTGGTCATGCGCCTCCACCACCGCATCGACGTAGGCCGAGATCGCCGACGATCCGGCCCACATCGAGATGAGGAAGCCGACCGACACCACCTCGCCGCGGGCGTTGGCGGTGACGTCGCGGATGGTCGGCTCGATGATCTCGTTGACGACACTGGGCGAGAAGAAGCTGCGGATCGCGGAGATGATGCTCTTCTCGACCGCCGTCAACGTGTCCGGGCCGAACAGCGGCGCCACGTAGGCCAGGCTGCCCAGGATCCCCAGCAGCAGCGGCGGTAGCGACAGCGCCGACCAGAAACCCGCCTGCGCCGACTCGGAAAAGATGGAGTCATCCCAGCTTTTCGCGAGGGTCCTCAGACTGAGTCGCCGGATGTGATGGCGGGACGGTCTTGCGACTTGATCGCTCATACCCGTCCAGCATTACCGAAGACCGCCCCCGCCGCCCACATTGGCGACGGGTGAGTTGGCGGAACTAGCTTCCGCTGACCTCCAGCACGGCAGACAGCTCGGTCAGCTTCGCCTCGTGCTCGTTGGCGTGATGCTGGCAGAAGAGAAGCTCGGCTCCAGAAGGCAGCTTGGCGCGGACTCGAGCAGCGGCACCGCAGCGATCGCAGCGGTCCGCACGGGTTAGCTCGGGACTGGTCAGAGTTGCATTCATGGCTTCTCCGTTCTTGCTTTCATTCACTCTCTCAGACGTATGGGGTTTTCGCGTTGTTCCCTGATCGTTATCGGGTGTGTCGTTTCTCACGGGCTGTAAACGTTTCGTTTCGTAGTGCTCTCTACAGTGATCATTCGTGGCCTTCGCTCCTGACCTGCTGGTACATCTGTGCGGGCGCGACGAGTGGTCCCGTGCCCGCAAGTGCGGTGAGATTCGCCCCGACGCGTCCGGCGGCGGGCGGTTCATCCATCTGTCGACGCCCGACCAGGTTCATCTGCCGGCCAACCGGCTCTACCGTGGTCGCGGTGACTTGGTTCTGCTGCACATCGATCCGGCCCGATTGGACTCCGAGGTGCGCTGGGAACCAGGTGTAGCAACGGATCCCGCGTCGATGCTGTTCCCGCACCTGTACGGCCCGCTGCCCGCGAACGCCGTGATCCGGGTCACCGACTACCGGCCGGGGCCCGACGGCGCGTTCCCGCCTGCGGGGGACGGCACGTAGGCGTCGGCCTCGATCTCTACCGCGAACTCGGGTGCGATCAGCGCCGACACCTCCACCATGGTCGCCGCGGGACGGATGGCGCCGAAGACCTGCGCATGCACCGCGGCGACCTCGCGCCAGCGCGAGATGTCGGTGACGTAGATGCGGGTGCGCACCACATCGGTGAGCGCCGCGCCCGCCTGCCCGAGCGCAATCTCGATGCGGCGCAAGGCGTCTCGAGCCTGCGACGCGATATCTCCGGCCGGTCCGGCGCCGGTCGTTCCGGCCACCGACACGTGCGGGCCGACCCGGACCGCGCGCGAATAGCCGACGGCCGCTTCGAACTCGGAGTCGGACGAGACCAGGGTGCGTTGGGCTGACATGGCAGTCACCGTACGACGCCGCCGCCGGCTGCGCGACGGATTTTCCGGGCAGGCCGGAAATCCTTGCGCGGCAACGCCGCAACACCTCCGGAGAGGACGCGCGAAAGCGCGCTTAGTCGAGGTAGTCGCGCAACACCTGGGAACGGCTGGGGTGGCGCAGCTTCGACATCGTCTTGGACTCGATCTGGCGGATGCGCTCGCGGGTGACGCCGTAGACCTGTCCGATCTCGTCGAGGGTGCGGGGCTGGCCGTCGGTGAGGCCGAAGCGCAGCCGCACCACGCCGGCCTCGCGCTCGGACAGCGTCTCCAGCACCGACTGCAGCTGGTCCTGCAGCAGAGTGAACGACACCGCGTCGACGGCCACTACGGCCTCGCTGTCCTCGATGAAGTCGCCGAGTTGGCTGTCGCCCTCGTCGCCGATGGTCTGGTCCAGCGAGATCGGCTCGCGGGCGTATTGCTGGATCTCCAGCACCTTTTCGGGCGTGATGTCCATCTCCTTGGCCAGCTCTTCAGGCGTGGGCTCGCGGCCCAGGTCCTGCAGCAGCTCGCGCTGGATGCGGCCCAGCTTGTTGATGACCTCGACCATGTGCACCGGGATGCGGATGGTGCGGGCCTGGTCGGCCATGGCGCGGGTGATGGCCTGGCGGATCCACCACGTGGCGTACGTGGAGAACTTGTAGCCCTTGGTGTAGTCGAACTTCTCCACCGCGCGGATCAGGCCCAGGTTGCCTTCCTGGATCAGGTCGAGGAAGGCCATGCCGCGGCCGGTGTAGCGCTTGGCCAGCGACACCACCAAGCGCAGGTTGGCTTCCAGCAGGTGGTTTTTCGCGCGGTCCCCGTCGCGGCAGATCCACATCATGTCGCGGCGCTGCGCGGCGGGCAGCTTGTCGCCCCGCTCGGCCATCTCGGCCATCAACTGCGTCGCGTACAGGCCGGCCTCGATCCGCTTCGCCAGCTCGACCTCTTCCTCGGCGTTGAGCAGCGCCACCTTGCCGATCTGCTTGAGGTAGGCCCGGACCGAGTCCGCCGACGCGGTGAGCTCGGCGTCCTTGCGCGCCTGACGCAGCGCCTCGGACTCGTCCTCGTCCCAGACGAAATCACCGGACGCCTTGTCCTTCTCGGAGGGCTCGGCGATCTCCTCGTCCTCGGCGTCGGCGGCCTCGCCGGCCGCGGCGGCCGGGGCGGCTCCCTCTTCTTCGCTGTCGTCGGCGTCGGCCGGCTCGATGTCGGCGTCCTCACCGTCCGCCGCGACGTCGTCTTCCAGGTCGTCCAGGCTCAGGTCGCCGGCGTCGATCTCGAGATCCTCGCCGGGCTCGGCGTCGATTTCGGTGTCGTCGAGGTCCTCGACGACCTCCAGCTCTACGTCGGCATCGCCCGGGGCGCCCTTGGCCGCTTTGGTCCCACGGCCCGACGGGGCCTTGGCGGCGCGGGTCTTCTTCAGCTCGGCGCCGGCCTCGCCTTCGGCCTTGGTGGTCCGTCCCGGCGCCTTCGCGGCGCGTTTGGCGGGGGCAGCGCCATTGGCGGCCTTGGCCGCCGGGCGCTTAGCGGGGGAGGACGGAGACTTGGTGGCGGTCCGTTTCGCCGGCGCGTCGGTTGCCGGGCTGGCCTTGGTCGCTGCCACTTACACCCCTTCGTTTGGGCTCACCTTCGGTGGGTAAGGGCATGGTGAACCGAAAGTGTCTGCTATGTCGATGTCGGCGTTGGATCAGCGTTCGTGTTTGCACGCTGTCGTTCGGGCGGTCGCCGATGACCATTGTAACGACAGCGAGCCGTCGAACGGCTCTGCCGGGGAAAATCAGTGGGTCACGTCGGAGGTGGAGGCCATCGCCGCGCCGACGATCCCGGCCGTGTTGAGCAGGGCCGCAGCCACCACCGGGGTGCGGTTCCCGAGCAGCGGTAGCCACTTGTCGGCCTTGCGGCTGATGCCGCCGCCGGCGATGAACAGGTCCGGCCACATCGCGTTCTCGATGGCTACCAGCACCCGGGTGACCTGCGTGGTCCACTTTTCGTAGCTCCAGTTGTTCTTCTCCTTGACCGACGACGCCGCCCGCTGCTCGGCCTCTTTGCCGCCGACCTCGAGATGCCCCAGCTCGGTGTTGGGTATCAAGGTGCCGTTGTGGATGACCGCGGAGCCGATTCCGGTGCCGAAGGTCAGCAGGACGACCAGGCCGGACTGGTTCCTGCCGGCCCCGTAGTGCTCCTCGGCCAGCCCGGCGGCGTCCGCGTCGTTCAGCACCGTGACGTCCTGCCCGTCCAGCATGCCGCTGATGATCTCGCGCGCGTTGGTGCCGATCCATGACTTGTCGACGTTGGCGGCCGTCTGGACGACGCCGTGGGTCACGACCCCGGGATAGGTGACGCCGAGCGGGCCGGTCCAGCCGAACGCGTTGACGACCTCGGCGATGGTCTTGGCGACCGCCTGCGGCGTCGCCGGTTGCGGGGTCAACAGCTTGAACCGTTCGCCGATGAGCTGCCCGGTGTCCATGTCGACGATGCCGCCCTTGATGCCGCTGCCGCCGACATCGACGCCGAATCCCCGACGCTGTGGGGTGCCGACGGCGGTGCCGGTGCCGGGCGTTTCCGTGGTCGAGTCGGTGCTGGTCATCGAAGCTCCTGCGCGTGACTTGGACTGTGCGCCCACCTTAGCCCGGCGCCGGTGTGGCCACGGGGCATCTGCGGGGCCGTGGCGGCTGTGATGCGATAGACCGGTGACCCGAGCTGATGACGACCCCGCCCGGCTGCGCACGGTCGCCGAGACGTTGGCCACGGAAGCCGCCGCGTTCGTGCGGCGTCGCCGGGCCGAGGTGTTCGGCGAAGCCGCGGCGGGGTCGAAACTTTCCGGCGACGGCGCGGTGCGGTCGAAGACCACCCCCACCGATCCGGTGACCGTCGTCGACACCGAGACCGAGCACCTGCTGCGGGACCGGCTGGCCGAATTACGGCCCGGTGACCCGATTCTGGGCGAGGAGGGCGGCGGGCCGACCGATCCCGCGGGCAAGCCCGCGGACGCGGTCACCTGGGTGCTCGACCCCATCGACGGCACGGTGAACTTCGTCTACGGCATTCCGGCGTACGCGGTGTCGATCGGTGTGCAAGTGGGCGGCGTGTCGGTCGCGGGCGCGGTCGCCGACGTCGTCGGCGACCTTGTCTACTCCGCGGCGACCGGACTGGGCGCGCACGTCATCGACCAGAACGGGGTTAGGCCGTTGCGGTGCGCCACGGTGGACGACCTGTCGATGGCGTTGCTGGGCACCGGTTTCGGTTACGCACGCCAGCGCCGGGCGGCGCAGGCCGACTTGCTGGCGCGGTTGCTGCCGGTGGTGCGCGACGTTCGGCGCATCGGTTCGGCGGCCCTGGATCTGTGCATGGTCGCGGCGGGCCGGCTCGACGCGTTCTACGAGCACGGCCTGCAGCCATGGGATTGCGCCGCGGGGGCGCTGATCGCGGCCGAGGCGGGGGCCCGGGTCTTCCTGCCGCCGCCGGAGATCGACGGCGCGGGGCTGGTGCTGGCCGCCGCGCCGGGGATCGCCGAGCAGCTGCTGGCCGCCCTGGACGAAATCGACGGCCTGGACCCGATTCTCGACTGAGCCGCGTCAGCAGCTGCTGGAGTGGATCTTGGTGAGCAGCGCGGGGTCGGACGGCTCGGTGGCACCGGGGCGCAGAGTGGCCAGCACGGCGTCGATGTCGTCGTTGTGGGCCAGTGCGGTGAAGTCCGTCCCCAGCGCCAGGTCGACGGAGTCGTCGGCGCGGCTGTCGTTGAACAGCTCCATGCAGGGCGCGACCAGCCAAACCGCTGCCGCGGTGGCCTGCCCGGCCGTGCCGAACCGGATCTGGCCCTCGCAGGTGAGCCGGGTGCCGGTATAGAGGGGATCGTTGGCGGCGGTCGGCTGAGCAAACCCGAGGTCTTTCAGCGCGCCGGCGACGTCGCCGGCCTGTCCGCCGCGGCCGCTGGCGTTGAGCACGCGGACCTTGGTGTCGCTGAGCTTGGCGGGCGTGACGTCCATCATCGCGCTTCGCGACACCTGCTCACCGAGCTGGGCGGGCGCCGATCCGGTCGCTTTCGGCGGCGGGTTGCAGACCGCGACCTCGTGCACCTTCGCCGGCCGGGTCAGCGCGATGGTCCACGCCACGGCCGTCGCCACGACGAGGAAGACCACCACGACGATCGCGGGCCGGGGGTTGCGGCGCCGAAAGGGCCGACCGTGCTTGTCAAAGGCGGTACCCTCGGTGATTTGTGCGACCACAGGTGCACTCTAGTCGCACGGTAAACGCACTGTTCAAAGGCGAACGCAAGGCCCACAATGGTGCTGTGACGTAAATCACACGTTAATGGGCCGCGATACGGGCACGAATCATTTGGTGGATGCGTTCGACGCTGGTACAAAGCGATGCCTGGCATTAGAGGCATGAAGAGGCAACAGGGCAGGGGAACAGGTATGCCTACCGACTACGACGCTCCACGGCGCACCGAGACCGACGACGTCTCGGAAGACTCGCTGGAGGAGCTCAAAGCACGACGCAACGAGGCGGCGTCGGCCGTCGTCGACGTCGACGAATCCGAGACCGCTGAGTCTTTCGAGTTGCCTGGCGCCGACCTGTCCGGGGAAGAACTGTCGGTGCGTGTCATCCCGAAGCAGGCTGACGAGTTCACCTGCTCGAGCTGTTTTCTGGTGCAACACCGCAGCCGGCTGGCCAGCGAGAAGAACGGCCTGATGATCTGTACCGACTGCGCGGCTTGACCGTTTTCGGGGTCAGCTTCGCAATGCCGACAGCACCCGCTCGGGATGGCGGCAACTCACCAGCCAGTACGGCGTCGGGTCGTCCGGATCGTCGAGTACCACCAGGACCATCGGCCCGACCCATGCCCGATGCAGCACGTAGGCCGCCGGGTCGAGCTGGCGGCCCAACGCGGCGGACTTGGCCGGCGGTTCCACCACGGCGGAGCGGGCGATCGCGGTGACCGGCAGGTGCGCCTCGCCGGCCCATAGCTCCACCCCGCCCGGGGCGCTCGGGTCGGCGGTCACCCGGATCTCGATGCGGCCCAGCCACAACAGCGTGCCGGCCGCCACCGCGAAAAGCGTCGCGTACGGCAGCCAGGACGGCCGGGGGGCCACACCCATGTTGACTTCGAAAGCGATGAGCCCCGCCAGGCCGAAGCCCAGCGGCCACCACCACCATGGCACCCACAGTCGTTCGCGATATCGCACGCTGTGCGGTGCGACGCGCGTACCGGACACGCAGTCAAGGGTAATCTGTGGCCCCGTGTCAACCAGTCTGGCCATCGTTCGCCTCGATCCCGAGCTGCCACTGCCCACGCGCGCCCATCAGGGCGACGCCGGCGTCGATCTCTACAGCGCGGAAGACCTCAAGCTGGAGCCGGGACGACGCGCCCTGGTGCGCACGGGCGTGGCCGTCGCGATTCCCTTCGGAATGGTCGGCCTGATTCACCCGCGTTCGGGATTGGCTTCTCGCGTGGGGCTTTCGATCGTCAACAGTCCGGGCACAATCGACGCCGGCTATCGCGGCGAGATCAAGGTCGCACTGATCAATCTGGATCCGGCCGAGCCCATCGTGGTGCATCGCGGCGACCGCATCGCCCAGCTGCTCGTGCAGCAGGTCGAGCTGGTCGAGCTGGTCGAGGTGTCGTCGTTCGACGAGGCGGGCCTGGCCGAAACCTCCCGTGGCGATGGTGGCCACGGTTCCTCCGGCGGACATGCGAGTTTGTGAGCGCGCCGGCGACCATGCAGAGAGGAGTCCGCGATGAGGTGGGGGAATCACCCGCTTGCGGGGGAGGGCGGCGCTGATGGCTGGATTCGGTAAGCGCGCACGCAAAGACGACAAGGACGAGACCGCGGCCGGCCCGGCCGGCGACATCGTCACATCGCCCGGCGACGCGGCCTCCGAGGTCGAAGAACTCGAGGGACCGTTCGACATCGACGATTTCGACGACCCGTCGGTCGCCGAGCTGGCGCGCCTGGACCTGGGGTCGGTGCTCATTCCCATGCCCGAGGCGGGTCAGCTGCAGGTCGAACTGACCGAGACGGGAGTTCCCAGCGCCGTGTGGGTGGTCACGCCCAACGGCCGCTTCACCATCGCCGCCTACGCGGCACCGAAGACGGGCGGCCTGTGGCGCGAAGTCGCCGGCGAGCTCGCCGAATCGCTGCGCAGGGACTCGGCCCAAGTCAGCATCAAGGACGGACCCTGGGGCCGCGAGGTCGTCGGCTCCGCCTCCGGCGCGGTGCGCTTCATCGGGGTCGACGGTTACCGGTGGATGATCCGCTGCGTCATCAACGGCCCGCACGAGACCATGGAAGCGCTCGAGCAGGAGGCGCGAGCCGCGTTGGCGGACACCGTGGTTCGCCGCGGTGACACACCGCTTCCGGTGCGTACGCCGTTGACGGTGCAGCTGCCCGAGGCCATGGCGCAGCAATTGCGGGAAGCCGCGGCCGCCCAGCAAGCCCAGGCGCAACAAGAGCCGCAGGAAGGGGCCAATGAGCCGGCGGCGCGGCGCAGCGCCGAGGGCTCGGCCATGCAGCAGCTGCGCACCACCACCGGGGGCTAGTGGACTCGTGGCGATCGCGAGCGCGGCGTAGCCGGGCGCTGCGGGTCGCCACCATCAAGCCTCGTGGTGATCGCGAGCGCGGCGTAGCCGGGCGCTGCGGGTCGCCACCATCAAGCCTCGGCGAGGGCGGCCAGGCACGCCGCGCCCAGCGCGGCCGGATCCGAGCCGATCTCGTCGAGCGTCACCGTCCGCAGCGCCGCCCGCGGCGCGGCGTCGACCCACTCCACGCCCACCCGCAACGGATGGATGGGGTCATCGACCGCGGCCGCCACGGCCAGCGGGGCCGCGAGCCCGGCCAACTCCGCTCGGTTCGGCGCCACGTAGGCGGCGGCCTCGTCCATGGCGTCGGGCAATTGGGGCCACTGGGCGCGCCACGACCGCGCCAGCTCGTCGGCCAGCCATGGCGGGCTCGACGCCCGCATCTGGCCGGTGGTCGTCGCCAGCCCGTCGGCCCGCAGCTGCGATGCGGTGTGGCGCGCCGCGAGGGCCGCGGGCGCCGCCTCGGGCGCACCGGCCCAGGCCGGCAGCGCGGCCAGCACCGCGACCGCCTTGTCCGGGTGGGCTAGAGCCCAGGCGACCGCCACCGCCGCGCCGATCGACACGCCGCCGACGGCGATCGGGCCCGTTTGCGCGGCGGCATCCAACGCGGACAGGTAGCCGTCGATCAACCGGTCCGGGTGGGGCGGCGGCGCCACCAACACGGCGCCGGCGTCGCGCAGCGGACCGGAAAAGGCCCGGCGAATGTAGTCGTCGTCGGAGCCGGTACCGGGCAACAACACGATGGTGACACCCCGCAGATCCACAGCCACCCCCAGATAGTGCCCCGGTGTTCACCTGCGCTCCAACACGACGTTTGATTGGGTTGGCGCGGGGGAACCAAGGGGTCTACGGTGTCCGTTGGCATAAATGGAAGCGCCAAGGCTTATCAGCATTGTCAGGAGGGGCCATGGGGGCCCAGGGATATCTGCGCCGGCTCAGCCGCCGATTGACGGAGGCTCCGGAGCAACGCGACTCCGAAGAGTTGTCCGACGAGGTAGAGAGCGCCGGCGCGCAACGGGCGATCGATTGCGAGCGCGGCCAAGAGGTCACGATGATCGGCACGCTGCGCAGCGTGGAATGTAACGGCAAGGCCTGCGCGGGCGGTGTCCGCGCCGAGCTGTTCGACGGCAGCGACACCGTGACCCTGGTCTGGTTGGGGCAGCGCCGGATACCCGGCATCGACTCCGGCCGCAAGCTGCGGGTGCGGGGCCGGCTGGGCACGCTGGAGAACGGCAGCAAGGCCATCTACAACCCGCACTACGAAATTCAGCGGTGACACGACCCGGTGATCCGGGGGCGGGTGCGGAAGCCCACGAGTCGGGCTCGCCCGACCGCGCGACCGTCGACCGCATCACGGTGGAACGTCTGATCCGGCAGGCGGGTGGGGTCAGCGGCGTCATCTATTCGTCGCTGCCCGTTGTGATCTTCGTCATTGCCTCGTCGGTGTCGGGCTTGTTCGCGGCGATCGTGTCCGCGCTCGCGGCGGCCGCACTGGTCCTGGTGTGGCGGTTGATTCGGCGGGAATCCCCGCAGCCGGCATTCTCCGGATTCTTCGGCGTCGCCATCTGCGGCCTCGTCGCCTACGTCATGGGGGAGTCCAAGGGTTATTTCCTGGTGGGCATCTGGATGTCGTTGCTGTGGGCGGTAGTCGTCGCGGTCTCGGTCGTCATCCGCCGGCCGCTGGTCGGTTACGTGTGGAGCTGGGCCACCGGGCGCGGTCAGGGCTGGCGCGATGTCCCTCGGGCCGTCTACGCCTTCGACATCGCCTCGGGATGCTGGGTGCTCGTCTTCGCCGCCCGATTCGTCGTGCAGGGCATGCTCTACGACGCCAACCGGACCGGTTGGCTGGCCGTCGCGCGCATCGCGATGGGGTGGCCGCTGACCGTGGCGGCCGCGCTGGCGACGTATTTGGCGATCAAGTCCGCGCTGCGGGCCATGTCCGCGACCGGTGACGCCGGCGTCGGGGTCGAGGCCGGCTCCGACTAGTCGGTCAGCGCCGGGCCGTCCGGCAGCAGCAGCTTGCGCAGGTCCTCTTCGGCCTCGGCGACCGCGACGAAGAGCAGCTCGTCGCCGCCCTCCAGCGGCTCGTCCGCCTCGGGCACGATCACCCTGGGGCCGCGCAGGATGGTGACCAGCGCGGCGTCGCGGGGCAGCTGCAGTCGACGCACCGGCTTGCCGCCCCAGGGGGTGTCATCGGGCAGGGTGATCTCGACGAGGTTGGCCTGGCCCCTGCGAAACTCCATGAGGCGCACCAGATCACCGACGGCGACGGCCTCTTCGATGAGCGAGGCCAGCATCCGTGGGGTCGACACCGCCACGTCCACGCCCCAGGCGTCGGTGAACAACCATTCGTTGCGCGGGTCGTTGACCCGGGCCACCACCCGGGGCACCGCGAACTCGGTCTTGGCCAGCAGGCTGAGCACGACGTTGGCTTTGTCGTCGCCGGTCGCGGCCACCACCACGTCGAACTCGTGCAGGTGCACCGACTCCAGCAGGCTCAGCTCGCAGGCATCGCCGAGCCGCCAGTGGGCGGCGGGGATGGCGTCCACGTCGACGTGGTCCGGGTTGCGCTCGATGAGTGTCACGTCGTGGCCGTTGCCGATGAGTTCGCGGCTGACGGAGCGGCCCACCGCGCCGGCCCCGGCGACAGCTACCTTCATTTTCGCCGCTCCTTACGAATCTTCACTGGGTGGCAGGGCCGCGATGGCCACGGCCTCGGCGGCGCGGCCGGAGATCGCGGCGACGTAGACCTGATCGCCGGCCTGGATCACCGTCTTCGGTTCCGGCAGGACGCCGGTGCCGAACCGGATCAGGAACGCGACGCGGGCGCCGGTGGCCTGTTCGAGATCGGTGACCCGATGCCCGATCCACTCCTCGTGCAGGACGACCTCGGAGACGGCCACCGTGCCGGTCGGGTCCCGCCATTTGGCGGTCTCGGTTTCCCGCAGCAGCGCGTTGAGGAGGCGGTCGGTGGTCCAGGGCACGGTGGCGATGGTCGGGATGCCGAGGCGTTCGTAGACCTCGGCGCGCTTGGCGTCGTAGATCCTGGCGACGACGCGCTTGACGCCGAAGGTCTCGCGGGCCAGCCGCGCGGAGATGATGTTCGAGTTATCCCCGGATGACACGGCGGCGAACGCGTCCGCCTCCTCGATGCCGGCTCGCAGCAGCACGTCCCGGTCGAATCCCTGGCCCAGCACCCGCTCGCCGGCGTACTCCGGGCTGAGCCGGTTGAACGCGGTGCTGTCGCGGTCGATGACCGCGACGTCGTGGCCGATCCGCGATAGCCCGTCGGCCACCGAGGAACCGACGCGGCCGCAGCCCATCACCACTACTCGCACTTTCCGATCCTCTCGGCTGCGCCCTGTGTTCTGAAATCGGCAACCCACGCCGGCCAGCCGATTTCGCGTCGGCAAACATTCTCGCCTACGAAGCTACCGCCAAACCCTTGTGGGCTTACTCTTGGCTCTCGTGTCCAAACTTTCAACCGCAACGCGTCGGTTGCTAATTGGCCGGCCCTTTCGCAGCGACCGGCTCAGTCACACCCTGCTGCCCAAGCGGATCGCCTTGCCGGTGTTCGCCTCCGATGCGTTGTCGTCGGTGGCCTACGCACCCGAGGAAGTCTTCCTGATGCTCTCGGTGGCCGGCGTCAGCGCCTACGCGCTGACGCCCTGGATCGGGCTGGCCGTGGCCGCGGTGATGCTGGTCGTGGTGGCCAGCTACCGGCAGAACGTGCATGCCTACCCGTCCGGAGGGGGCGACTACGAGGTGGTCACCACCAACCTGGGCGGGACGGCCGGCCTGGTGGTGGCCAGCGCGCTGATGGTCGATTACGTTCTCACCGTGGCCGTTTCGACGGCGTCGGCGATGGCGAACATCGGCTCGGCCATCCCGCTGGTGGCCGAGCACAAGGTGTGGTTCTGTGTGGCCTCGATCCTGCTGGTGATGGCGTTGAACCTGCGCGGCATCCGCGAGTCGGGGGTGGCGTTCGCGATCCCCACGTATGCGTTCATCGTCGGCGTGTTCGTGATGATCGGCTGGGGGCTGTTCCGGATCTTCGTGCTGGGTAATCCGCTGCGGGCGGAGTCGGCCGGCTTCCAGATGCACGCGGAGCACGGCCAGGTCGTCGGCTTCGCGCTGGCGTTTCTGGTGGCGCGGTCGTTTTCGTCGGGTTGCGCGGCGCTGACCGGTGTGGAGGCGATCAGCAATGGGGTCCCGGCGTTCGAGAAGCCCAAGTCGCGCAACGCGGCGACCACGCTGCTGATGCTGGGCGGGATCGCGGTGGCCCTGCTGATGGGCATCATCGTGCTGGCCCAGCAGATCCGGGTTCAGCTGGTCGAGGATCCGGCCAGGCAACTGACCGGCACCCCGCCGGGCTACTACCAGAAGACCCTGGTCACCCAGCTGGCGGAAACGGTGTTCGGCAGCTTCCACATCGGCTTCCTGCTGATCGCCACGGTGACCGCCCTCATCCTGGTGCTGGCGGCCAACACCGCGTTCAACGGCTTCCCGGTGCTCGGTTCGGTGCTGGCGCAGCACAGCTACCTGCCGCGCCAGCTGCACACCCGCGGGGATCGGTTGGCGTTCTCCAACGGGATCCTGTTCCTGTCCGGGGCGGCCCTGTTGGCGATCATCGCGTTCCACGCCGAGGTCACCGCCCTGATCCAGCTCTACATCGTCGGCGTGTTCATTTCGTTCACGTTGAGCCAGATCGGCATGGTGCGGCACTGGACCCGGTTGCTGCGCACCGAGACCGACCCACGGGCGCGGCGCAAGATGATGCGTTCCAGGGTCGTCAACACCGTCGGATTGCTTTCGACCGGCGCGGTTTTGCTGGTCGTGCTGGTCACGAAATTCCTCGCCGGCGCGTGGATCGCGCTGTTCGCCATGGGTTTGCTGTTCGTGATGATGAAGATGATTCACCGGCACTACGGCACCGTCAGCCGGGAGCTGGAGGAGCAGGCCGCCGCCCAGCACGACGTGGTGTTGCCCAGCCGCAATCACGCCCTGGTGCTGGTGTCCAAGTTGCATCTGCCGACGCTGCGCGCCCTGGCGTACGCCCGCGCTACCCGTCCGGACGCGCTCGAGGCGCTCACGGTCAGCGTCGACGAGGGGGAGACCCGCGAGTTGGTGCACCAATGGGAAGAGAGCGACATCAGTGTGCCGCTCAAGGTCATCGCCTCGCCCTACCGCGAAATCACCCGCCCCATCCTCGAGTACGTCAAGCGGGTCAGCAAAGAGTCGCCGCGCACCGTGGTCACCGTGTTCATCCCCGAGTACGTGGTGGGCCACTGGTGGGAGCAGTTGCTGCACAACCAGAGCGCGCTGCGGCTCAAGGGCCGGCTGTTGTTCATGCCCAACGTGATGGTGACTTCTGTTCCGTGGCAACTGACTTCGTCGGAGCGGCTGCAGGCGCTGCAGCCGCATGCGGCACCGGGTGACGCTCGCCGGGGAATCTTCGATTGACCCGCGGATCACCCGGCCCGCCCCACGGGGTGCTGCCGCCGTGCGATGAGCTGACGTTGGTCACCGGCGCCCCGGCCAACGGCGGCAGCTGCGTCGCGCACCACGAGGGGCGCGTGGTGTTCGTCCGCTACGCGCTGCCGGGCGAGCGGGTGCGGGCCCGGGTCATCGCCGACCGCGGATCTTATTGGCACGCCGAGGTTGTCGAGGTGCTCGAGCCGTCGGCGGACCGCATCGAGTCGCTGTGCCCCATCGCCGGGGTGGACGGCGCCGGGTGTTGCGATTTGGCCTTCGCCGCCCCGGAGGCGGCCCGCGCGCTCAAGGCGCAGGTCGTCGCCAACCAGCTGGAGCGACTAGGCGGACACCGCTGGGACGGTGCGGCCGAACCCCTGTCGGACTCGGGGCCGACGGGCTGGCGCACCCGCGTCCGGCTCGATGTCGGCGCCGACGGGCGCCCCGGCTTTCACCGGTATCACAGCGACCAGCTGGTGACCGATCTGCGCTGCGCGCAGTTGCCGGCCGGCATGCTCGACGGGCTCGCCGACTCCCCGTGGCCGCCGACCGCCCAATTGCACGTCGCCGTCGACGATGACGGTGCGCGCCACGTGGTGCGCACCCTGCGGCAGGGCAGGAAGACGGCGACCAAGGTGGTGGAGGGCCGCTACGAGGCCGTGCAGCGGGTGGGCGGGCGCAGCTGGCAGATCCCGGTGACCGCCTTCTGGCAGGCGCATCGCGGCGCGGCCGCGGTGTACAGCCGGCTGGTCGCCGACTGGGCGCAGCCCGGTCCCGGCATGACCGCCTGGGACCTCTACGGCGGCGCGGGCGTCTTCGCCGCCGCGCTCGGCGCCGCGGTCGGGGAGTCCGGGCGGGTGCTGTCCGTCGACACCTCGCGCGCGGCCACGCGCGCCGCCCGCGTCGCGCTGGACGACCTGCCACAGGTGCACGTCGTCACCGACTCGGTGCGGCGGGTGCTGGGTACGCAACGGGCGGGCGCCGACGTGGCCGTGCTGGATCCGCCGCGGGCGGGCGCCGGGCGCGAGATCATCGACCAACTGGCCGCCGCCGCCGTGCCGAGGGTGGTGCACATCGGTTGCGAGGCAGCGTCTTTCGCGCGCGACATCGGCCTCTACCTCCGCCACGGCTATGCCGTCGAAAAGATCAAGGTGTTCGACGCGTTCCCGCTCACCCATCACACCGAATGCGTCGCCCTGCTGACCCGGGTGTAGCGGCGTCATAGGGCGACCAGACCGCCGTCATCGCAACGCGTTCGCCGGTGCTGTTTCGCGGGAGCGGATAGACTCCGTCGCGGTGTGCCGGGAAGTCTGGTCGGCGATGTCCTCGATGTCCCTGTCGACCAACCGAAAGGCATGAGTGCCTACCGCCAAGACGCCGTCCCGTCTCCGGGTGCCGCAATCGTGAACGACGATCTTCGGTTCGCGCTCATCATCTTGTTCTCCAGCGCGGTCGGTCTGGTCGCGGTGCTGGCGAACCGTCTGACCGAGCGGGTCAAGGTCCCCGTGCCCCTGCTCGTGCTCGTCGGAACGGCAGCGGTGGTGCACTCGGTACCGGCGGTGCAGCCTCCGACCGAGCGGATCGTGCAACAGGTCATCACCGTCGCGCTGGTGCTGGTGCTGTTCGACGGCGGGATGCATATCGGGCCTGCCCGGTTCCGCAGGGCGGTTGCCCCCATCCTGTCGGTCGGCGTCCTGGGCACCGGCCTCACCGCCGCCGGCGCCGCCTTGGTGCTGCATTACGCCTGCGGAATCAGCTGGTTTCCCGCGGTGCTCGTCGCAACCGCGGTGGCTCCCACCGATCCGGCCGTGGTGTTCTCGGTCCTGGGCAAACGCGAAATCAGGGGCCGCAGCAGCACCATCCTGGAGGGCGAGTCCGGCGCCAACGATCCGGTCGGCATCTCGTTGATGTCCAGCCTGATCGCCGCCGGTGGCCTCAGTGCGGCCGGATTCGCCAGCGTCGGAACCCAATTCGCTCTGCAGATGGCGATCGGCCTGGCCGTGGGGGTGATCGGCGGCCGCGCCCTGCTCGTCTTCATGCGCCGCGTCGCGCTGCCGAGCGAAGGCCTCTACCCGCTGCGAACGCTGGCCTCGAGCCTGATGCTGTACGGCATCGCCACGCTTGCGCACGGGTCGGGATTTCTGGCGGTGTTCGTCGCCGGCATCGTGATCGGTGACGCGCGCGCCCCCTACAAGCCCGAGATCAAGCGATTCCACGCCGCCCTGGCCGGTCTGGCCGAAATCGTCGCGTTCGTCGTGCTGGGTCTGACCGTCGACCTCAACGCGCTGACCCACCCCGACGTGTGGATACCCGGGCTCGCTGTCGGCGCGGGGCTGACGGTGCTGATTCGCCCGCTGGCGGTGAGCGCCTGCCTGCTTGGCGTGCAACTCGAGCGAAACGAGCGCCTCTTCATCCTGTTCGCCGGCCTCAAAGGGGCGGTGCCGATTCTGCTCGGCGAGTTGCTGCGGGCCGCGCACGTTCCCAACGCCGAACGCCTCTACGGCATCGTGGTCGTCGTCGTGATCTTCTCGGTTCTGGTGCAGGGCAGCTCGGTGCCCGGCGTCGCGAATCTGTTGCGGCTGCCCATGCGCACGGTGGAGACCCAGCCGTGGGAGATAGGGGTGCGGCTCGCGGACGAACCGGAGGGGGTCCATCGCCTCAGCGTCGCCAAGGGGTCCGCCGCCGAGGGGTGCACGGTAGAGGGGCTCAGTGACCGTGTCGGCGACATCTGGGTGAGCATCGTGGTCCGCACCACCGGCCTGGTGCCGGTGCGAGGGAACACCGAACTTGAGGCCGGCGACGAGGTCGTCGTGCTGGCGGACCCCGAGCTGCACGACACCCTGGTCGAGCTTTTCGGGCCCCCGTAGGCCGGCGACCTCCGGCTCCCTGTTGTTCCGGCGCTCGCTGCGTAGACTATCGGGATGCTGGAACAGATTCGCGGGCCCGCTGACCTGCAACACCTGTCCCAACAACAGCTGCGTGAACTCGCCGCCGAGATTCGCGAGTTCCTGATCCACAAGGTCGCAGCCACGGGTGGGCATCTCGGGCCCAACCTCGGGGTGGTCGAACTGACCCTCGCGCTGCATCGGGTGTTCGACTCGCCGCACGACCCGATCATCTTCGACACCGGCCATCAGGCGTACGTCCACAAGATGCTGACCGGGCGCGCGCAGGATTTCGAGGGTCTGCGCAAGAAGGGCGGGCTGTCGGGCTATCCGTCGCGCGCCGAGAGCGAGCACGACTGGGTGGAGTCCAGCCACGCCAGCGCGGCGCTGTCGTACGCCGACGGGCTGGCCAAGGCGTTCGAGCTGACCGGTCACCGCAACCGGCACGTGGTCGCCGTGGTCGGGGACGGCGCGCTCACCGGCGGCATGTGTTGGGAGGCGCTGAACAACATCGCGGCGTCGAAGCGCCCGGTGATCATCGTGGTCAACGACAACGGCCGCAGCTATGCGCCGACGATCGGCGGCGTCGCCGATCACCTGGCCACCCTGCGGCTGCAACCGGCCTACGAGCAGGCGCTGGCGAAGGGCCGCGACGCGGTGCGCTCGATGCCGCTGCTCGGCGAGCTCGCCTACCGGTTCATGCACAGCGTCAAGGCCGGCATCAAGGACTCGCTGTCCCCGCAGCTGCTGTTCACCGACCTCGGGCTCAAGTACGTGGGACCGGTCGACGGCCACGACGAGCGCGCGGTGGAGGCGGCGCTGCGCCACGCGCGCGGCTTCGGCCGGCCGGTGATCGTGCACGTCGTCACCCGCAAGGGCATGGGTTACGCCCCGGCCGAGGACGACGAAGCCGAGCAGATGCACTCCTGCGGCGTCATCGATCCGGTCACCGGGCAGGCCACCAAGGTCGCCGGGCCCGGGTGGACCGCCACGTTCTCCGATGCGCTCATCGGCTACGCCCGGAAACGCCGCGACATCGTGGCGATCACCGCGGCAATGCCCGGCCCCACCGGGCTGAGCGCGTTCGGGCAACAGTTCCCGGACCGGCTGTTCGACGTCGGCATCGCCGAGCAACACGCCCTGACGTCGGCGGCCGGCCTGGCGATGGGCGGCATGCACCCGGTGGTGGCCATCTATTCGACGTTCCTCAACCGGGCCTTCGACCAGATCATGATGGACGTGGCCCTGCACAAGCTGCCGGTCACCATGGTGCTCGACCGGGCGGGCATCACCGGCTCGGACGGCGCGAGCCACAACGGCATGTGGGACATGTCGATGCTGGGCATCGTGCCCGGCATGCGGGTGGCCGCGCCGCGCGACGCCACCCGGCTGCGCGAGGAACTCGGTGAGGCGCTCGACGTCAACGACGGCCCGACCGCGCTCCGGTTCCCCAAAGGTGATGTGGGCGAAGACATTCCGGCCATCGAGCGGCGGGGCGCCGGCACCTCGGCTATCGACGTGCTCGCCGTGCCGGCCGAGGGGCTGAACCACGACGTGCTGCTGGTGGGCGTCGGGGCGTTCGTCCCGATGGCGCTGGAGGTCGCCAAGCGGCTGCACAACCAGGGGATCGGCGTGACGGTGATCGACCCGCGGTGGGTGCTACCGGTTTCCGAGGCGGTCCTCGAGCTCGCCGGCCGGCACAAACTGGTCGTCACGTGCGAGGACAACGGCGTCAACGGCGGCGTCGGGTCGGCGGTGTCCGCGGCCCTGCGCGCCGCGGACATCGACGTGCCGTGCCGCGATGTCGGCCTGCCTCAGCGGTTCTACGAGCACGCCTCGCGGGGCGAACTGCTGGCCGAGCTGGGGCTGACCGATCAGGACGTGGCCCGCCGCATCACCGGCTGGGTCGCCGCGCTGGGCAGCGCGGTCACCGAGGCGGAGATCCGCGAGCACCTGGATTAGGCGTGCTGCTTCGGCGGTGCGACGCTCAGGTCGAGGCCGGAAAATGGGTGACGTGAGCCAGCGCAGCTCGCCTTAGACTGGGAGCGGTAGTGGGCCATGCCGTCACCCGAGGACGAAGGACATCACATGACCGCAGGGATGCACCCGCAGCTGGCCGAGGCCATGGAGTTCGGGCAGCGGTTCCAGTCCGCCCTCGAAGATCAGATGCACCGAACCAACACCGAAACCTTCACCGCGACAGACGAAGGCAAGACCGTCGAGGTGACGCTGAACGGGCGCCGCGGGATCACCGATCTCCATATCGAGGATGGCCTGTTGCGGCTGGGCGCCGAAACGGTCGAGCAACGCGTCAACGAGGCCCTGCGCAACGCGGCGGCTGAGGTGAACGCGGCCAACGAAGCCCAGCATCGGCAGCTCGTCGAGTCACTGGCGGGCATCGCCACGCTGATGACGGAGTCACTGGGCCTGGCGTAGCCGAGCTCCCAACGGCGGCAACGGTTCCGCTGCCGGGGCCAAAACCGTCATTCGGTCGCGTATCGGGTGGCGAACACGTGGGCCTGGGTCTCGGCGGCCCGCTCCGGCGACGTGAGTTCCATGCCGTACTCCAGGAGGTCGCGCACGGCATCGGGATCATCCGCCCCCAATTCGCGCATGTTTTGCAGCAGGAAGTCGTGCTGGGCCGCCTGCCCCTTCTGGGTGGCCAGGTGCGCGATCACAATAATCTCCTCGGCCAGTTCGGCTTCGGTCATGCTGGCCACCTTCTCCGAGAGGGCGACTTGCTCGATTCCGCCGTCGCCGAGCGCCGACACCGATACCGTCCCGGGCGGGTTGGTCACGGTGAACAGCGGGATGACGTCCTCCTCGTCGTCCTCCTCGGGAGCCCCAGCCTGTGCGGCGAGTACGGTCGCGGTGTCTACGGGCTCGGCGGCCGCGTACTCCGGCGCCGGCTCGAGCGGGGAGTCGTCGCCACCGTCCTCGGCGGCGGCGAAGCTGAGGGCAGTCAGCGCGTCGGGTTCGCGGTCGGCCGCGGTGTCGCCGGTGGGCGCGAAGTTCATTGCGGCGAAAAGATCGGTGGGGTCTTCGTTACCATTCGGAAGCTGCGCCACGACGTCCCTCTCTCGCATTCATCCCCTGTTCGGCTAGCCGGTAGCTCAGCCGGGAAGCACCTGTTTGTCAAGGTTTCGGGCGGCATCGTGGTCGATGCCGTCGTACGCTTTGGCGGCGGCACGCAGGTTGGCGGCGAGGTCGGTGGCGACCTCGATCATGAGTCCGATCGCCTCCGCGCGGCGGACCTCGACTCCCACGACGGCATCATTGCCGGGTCCGCAGGCCAGACCATGGTTGACCCACACGTTGACGCCGACTCCGTCGACCGCCCCGGCGGACGACTTGAAATCCTCCTTGGTCGCGTCCTGCGCGCGCGCCAGCACTTCGTCAAGGTACTTCGACGTGACGCTCAAGTTCGCCATGGAACCTCCTCGTTGGATTCGATTGCGCCGCAGAGAGATCGGGTTGTCAATGTGCTTTACACGGCGGACTGCGGCCGGCGCGGCTCTCCCGCCTGGTCGGCTTCGAGCGCCGCGACGGCGGCGGGTGCGCGCTCGGTCGCCGCGGCGCCCGCGGCCGCGCCCGCCACTGCGGCGCCGTCGCTCGCGGTGACGTCCTCGGGGACGGCACCCGCTATCGGGGTCCCGTCGGCGGCGGTGGCGGGCCCCTTGCGCTCCCGGGCGGTGGAGGCCGACCGTTGCGGGTAGCCGGGGCCGGTCAGGGCCGAGGTTTGTCCTGCAGGTTGGCCGGCTTGACTGGGCGCCCCCGCCGGCTGAGTCGGGGCGGGCATGCCCCTCACCTGCTGGCCCGACATCTGGATCAGTTCGCTCAGGCGAGGAGCCGTTGCCGGGCTGGCGGGTGCGGCCGCACCGGCCGGCAGGGATGTGCCGGGAGCCTCGGACGACGTGAACTCGGTGGAGAAATCGGAGATGGTGGACGTCGCCGAGGACGCCATGTGAGCGGACGGCGCAATCCGAGAAGTCGACAGATATTCTTTCATCTCCGCGATGATCTTCTCGTACTCCCGGACTACTTCCTGCACCTTCGGCCGGGTCTCCGTGCCAGAGAAGATTTCCATGAAGCCAATGGCGCTCACCGTCGCGGTGATCGCCACGATGGTGACGGCTTTCTGAAACACCAGGGACGAGGCTTCACTCCCTTGGGCTTTGATCAGGAGGGCGACAAAGATGCAGCCGGTGAGGCCGTCCTTTATTCCGGCGATGGCACGGCGGACCTCGGTGAGCTGATCGACTTCGGCCTCCAGGATTTTCATCATTGCCTGGTCCTGATTTCGCATCAGGGTCACGCGGTCCAGCTGGGTTTGGTTCTGTTTGGCGTACTCTTCCGACGCTGAGCCCTCCCATCTGCTGTCGGGGAAGGCGGACTCCAGGTCTTTCTTGGGCGAATCGAGCTTGGAACGGGCGTTGTCGAACTCCGCTCCCTTGGTGGCGTCGCCAAGGCCAAGGAAATACTCGAAAACCGTGATGGCGACGATGCCCCATTCGATGATCGGCACCTCCGCCGCCCAGGGATTTGTTCGCTCCTCGAGACCGCGTTCTATCTCGGCCTTTATGCGTCGCTCAGCGATCCCCTTGACGACAATTTTGGTCGTTTCCATGCCGAATGCGCCGGCGCCGATTCCGGTCGCAACCCAGTCCTTTGCGGCGGCGTTCTTTCCTATGCCGGCCAGGCTCCCTACCAGACCGCCGATTTCGGATGCGGCAACGACCATTTCCATGATCCCTTCTGCGAGTAGGGAGTTCGCGCCTTGCGTCGAGCCTAACAGCTGCCAGACGGTGGCTAGAGCACCAATTTTGTGGCAATCCAGGCGTTAGTCGCGGTTTGCTACCGACCGCCTCTCATCGAGGAAATGGCGGCAGCGAAGATCACCCGTGCCGCCGAGTGAATAGCTCCGCTCCGCCCTAGGTCTCCTCGGGTGCGGCGGGCGGCTGCAACGCCCGGGCCAGCGGGGGATCCACCAGTTCCCGCTGCCACTGCCGCGCCTGACCGGCGCGCAGAAACGCGTCGACCGCCTCGAGCGGATCGGGCGCGGGCTCCCAGTCCCAGCACAGCCGTCGCACCAGATCCGGGGAGACCAGGTTCTCGGTGGGGACGTTGACCCGCTCCGACACCTGGGACAGTGCCGCCCGCGCCGCCTCCAGCCGTGCGGCGGCCTCCGGTTTGCGCCGGCTCCACCGCGCCGCCGGCGGCGGCCCGTTCGACTGTTCGGCGTCCACGGGCGGATTCTTGGTTTGCCTGGCCGCCTCCAGCGCCCCCAGCCACGTGGCGGCACTGCGACGCTGATTGCGCCCGCCGAACACCGGCAACGCGGTGAGCTCCTCGACCGTCTTCGGGTCGGCCAGGGCGGCCTCGATGATGGCCGAGTCCGGCAGGATGCGCCGCGGCGCGATGTCGCGGCGCTGGGCGATGCGGTCGCGCGTCAACCACAGCTCGCGGACCGCGGCCAGGCCGCGCCGGTCGCGGACCCGGTGGATCCCCGACGTGCGCCGCCACCGGTCCGGCCGCATCGCGGGCTCCTTCGTGCCCGCCGCCCGCAGATAGTCGAATTCCTCTGCGGCCCAATCCGTTTTGCCTTGCTGGGCCAGGACGTCGGCGATCGCGGTGCGCAGCTCGATGAGCAGTTCCACATCCAGCGCCGCGTAATTGAGCCATTCCTCGGGCAGGGGGCGTTTGGACCAGTCCGCCGCGCCGTGGCCCTTGGCCAAACCGGACCCCAGCAGCCGCTCCACCATGGTCGCCAGGTTCACCCGCTCGAACCCGGCCAGCCGGCCGGCGAGCTCGGTGTCGTAGAGCGCCGGCGGCTGCAAGCCGACCTCGGCCAGGCAGGGCAGGTCCTGGTCGGCCGAATGCAGGATCCATTCGTCGTCGCGCAGCACCTCGGCGACCGGCCGCAGTGCCTCGAGCGGGTCGGCCTCGTGGCTCACCGGGTCGATGAGCACGGTGCCGGCGCCGGCCCGCCGGATCTGGATCAGGTAGGCCCGGTTGGAGTACCGGAAACCGGACGCGCGCTCGGCGTCCACCGCGAACGGTCCACGCCCACGCTCCAGCAGTTCGGCCGCCGCCTCGATCTGGCGGACGGTCACGGAGAGGTTGGGGATCCCTTCGGCCGGGCGCAGCAGCGGGGTGGGCTGGGGTTCGCTGCTGCCGGGCTCGGTGCTGCCTTGCCCGTCGGCGGCCGGTTCGGACATGTCAGGCGCGCGACCTCGAGCTCAGGTCGGTCACGCCCGTCGGCGGGAGCCCCGCCGCGTGTTCGAGGACCTCGCAGAACGCCTCGACGTGGACGCCGACTTGCGGCGTGGTCGCCGTCCACGACGCCCGCAGCTCCAGCTGGTGGGCGCGCGGCGGCCCGGAGATGTCGCCGTAGCGCACCGATGTGGTGGCCGTGACGGTGCCGCCCAGCGCGGTGACCTGCTCCATCCGGGATTCCAGCGCGTCGACCAGCCAGCTCCACGCCACCTCGGGCAGCAGGGGGTCGACGGCCTCGCTGGGGTCCAGGTCGGCCTGGATGTAGGCGACCAGGCGGATGGTGCCGTCCCACGCGTCGGCGCCTTCCGGGTCGTACAGCAGGATCAGGCGGCCGAAGGCGTCGCCGTCGGATCGCTCGGGGACGATTTCGCGGTCGGGATGTTTGACCTCGGCTCCCAGCGCGTAGCTGTAGGGCGCGAGGCGTTGCGGCGGGCGGATCGGGCCCAGCTCGATCTCCGGCCGCACGGTGACGCCGTTCATGGCCGCGACCGCCTCGCGGAAGGGCTCCGGTTCAGCTGAGGTCACTTGGCGCCGCTCCTGTTCATCCAGGCCACTTCGCGGCGGCGCGGCGTAGGTCATGAGCGCCACTCTCCCCCGCAAGCGGGTGGTGCCCCCGCCCCATCTGCGCAGTCCTGCGTCGTCACGGCACGGGTCACAGGGTCCGACGGTAGACCCATCGGCGGACGCGCGGCATCAGGCGCGCCGACCGCGATCAAGCCGTTATAAGACCCCATGGCAGCCTATCGACCCAGCTCAGGACCCTGTTCCGCGGTAAATCGGGCGGGCCGCTTCTCCCGATGCGCGGCGAGGCCTTCCTGCACGTCGGGGCCGCTGAAGCTGAGGAACTCCAGGCCGAGCGAGGTGTCGAAGGCGGGCGCGAACATGCGGTACCAGTAGTTGAGGCTGTGCTTGGTCCAGCGGATCGCGTTCTGGGCGCCGCGGGCCAGATCCTCCGCGATGCGCGTCGCCGTCGCCAGCACGTCGTCGTCGTCGACGCAGGTGGACACCAGGCCGATGCGCTCGGCTTCCTCACCGAGCAACGTCTCGCAGGTGAGCAGGTAGTACTTGGCCTTGGCCATGCCGGCCAGCAGCGGCCAGCAGATCGCGGCGTGGTCACCCGCGGCCACGCCCAGCTTGGTGTGCCCGTCGATGAGTCTGGCGGTGCGGCCCGCCACGGAGATGTCGGCGAGCAGGGCCACCACCAGGCCCGCCCCGACGGCCGGGCCGCGAATCGCCGAGACCACGGGCTTGTCGAAGTTGACCAGGTTGAGCACCAGGTCGCGGGCCTCCCGCATGATGCGGATGCGGCCCTCGTAATCGCCGATGGTCTCGGCGATCAGGTCGAAGCTGCCGCCGGAGGAGAAGGCCTTGCCCTCGCCGCGGACCAGCACGACCCGCACGGCCGGATCGCGGGCGATCACCGGCCAGACGTCGGCGAGGTCGCGATGCATCTGCGGCCCGACCGAGTTGAGGCCGGGCGCATCGAGCACCAGCGTCAGGATGCCGTCGTCGCCCACCTCACAGCGCAGACTGGGGAACTCGTCGTAGCTGACCGGCGGCTGGCTGACTGGCACGGTCGTCGATATTACGCAGCGGCACCGTCATGGCAGCATTGAGGACAATGAGTACTCGCCGCGACCTTCCCGAGTCGCCGTATCTGGCCGCCGTCACCGGTGGGAAACCCAACCGAATCCCGGTCTGGTTCATGCGGCAGGCGGGTCGCTCGCTGCCCGAATACCGGGCGCTGCGGGCCCAGACCGACATGCTGGCGGCCTGCTTCGACGCAGAGCTGGTCTGCGAGATCACCCTGCAGCCGGTGCGCCGCCACGACGTCGACGCGGCGATCCTGTTCTCCGACATCGTGGTGCCGCTGCTCGGCGCGGGCGTCGACCTCGACATCGTCGCGGGGGTCGGGCCGGTCATCGCGTCGCCGGTGCGCACCGCCGCCGACGTCGACGCGATGAAACCCCTTGACCGGCAACGGATCCAGCCGGTGTCCGAGGCCGTCACGCTGCTGGTGGCGGCGCTCGGCGACGTCCCGCTGATCGGGTTCGCGGGTGCGCCGTTCACCCTGGCGTCCTATCTGATCGAGGGCGGCCCCAGCCGACACCACGCCCGCACCAAGGCGATGATGCTGGCCGAGCCGGCCACCTGGCACGCGCTGATGGAAAAGCTCACCGACATCACCGTCGGCTTTTTGCGGGCGCAGCTGGAGGCCGGGGTGGACGCCGTGCAGGTCTTCGACTCGTGGGCGGGCGCGCTGTCGCTCGCCGACTACCGCACCTACGTGCAGCCGCACAGCGCCCGGGTGTTCGGCGCGCTGGCCGAGCACGGCGTGCCGATGACGCACTTCGGGGTCGGCACCGCCGAGCTGCTGGGCGCCATGTCGGCCGTCGGCGCGACGGTGGTGGGCGTGGACTGGCGGACGTCGCTCACCGACGCGGCCGCCCGCGTCGCGCCGGGGACGGCGCTACAGGGCAACCTCGACCCGGTGGTGCTGATGGCGGGGTGGCCGGCCGTGGAACGCTCGGCCCGGGCGGTGGTCGAGGACGGGCGCCGCGCGGTCGACGCGGGCGCGATCGGTCACGTCTTCAACCTCGGCCACGGCGTGCTGCCCGAGACCGACCCCGGCGTGCTGACCGACCTGGTGTCGCTGGTCCACTCGCTATGACGTCGCCCTCGTATTGCGTTGTCGGGGGCGGAATTTCGGGGTTGACGGCGGCGTACCGGCTGCGGGCGGCGGTGGGCGACGACGCGGCCATCATGCTGTTCGAACCCGGCGACCGGCTGGGCGGGATCCTGCGCACCGAGCGGGTCGGCGGGCAGACCATGGACGTCGGCGCCGAGGCGTTCATCCTGCGCCGGCCCGAGATGCCGGCGCTGCTGGCCGAGCTGGGTCTGTCGGAGCGCCGGCTGGAGTCCACCGGCGCCCGGCCGCTGATCTACAGCCGGCGGACGTTGCATCCGCTGCCCACCGGCACGGTGGTCGGGATTCCGTCGTCGGCCGCCTCGATGGCCGGGCTGGTCGACGACGCGACCGTCGCGCGCATCGAAGCCGAGCCCGGCCGCCCGCTGGACTGGCGGCCCGGCAGCGATCCCGCGACGGCCGACCTGGTGGGCGAGCGGTTCGGCGAGCAGGTCGTCGCCCGGTCGGTGGACCCGCTGCTGAGCGGGGTGTACGCGGGTTCGGCGGCCACGATCGGCCTGCGCGCGGCGGCCCCGGGCGTCGCGGCGGCCTTGGACCGCGGCGCCACCAGCCTGACCGAGGCGGTCCGGCAGGCGCTGCCCCCGGCGACCGGCGGCCCGCTGTTCGGGGCGTTGGACGGTGGCTACCAGGTCCTGCTCGACGCGCTCGTCGAGCGCGCCCGGCCGCGCCGGGTACGGGCCGCGGTGCAGCGGCTGGAGCCGGCCCGGCCGGGATGGTCGCTGCTGGACGACGCCGGCACCCGCTGGCACGCCGACGCGGTCATCCTCGCCCTCCCCGCCCCGCGGCTGGTGCGCCTGATCGCCGACGTCGCGCCCGCGAGCGCGACCGCCGCCGGCCGGATCACCAGCGCATCGTCGGTGGTGGTGGCGTTGGCGGTGCCGGGCGACACCGCCCTGCCGCAGTGCTCCGGCGTGCTGGTGGCCAGCGGGGAAGCCTTGCACAGCAAGGCGATCACCCTGTCGTCGCGCAAGTGGGGCGCGCGGGGGGACACGCAACTGC
The DNA here is from genome assembly GCF_034555895.2 of Mycobacterium europaeum. Classification (NCBI taxonomy): domain Bacteria; kingdom Bacillati; phylum Actinomycetota; class Actinomycetes; order Mycobacteriales; family Mycobacteriaceae; genus Mycobacterium; species Mycobacterium europaeum. The sequence goes on along the minus strand of NZ_CP157315.1, from coordinate 2,909,955 downwards.
TGCGGCTGTCGTTCGGTCGGTGCGGCGACGCCCTGGCCGAGACGGCGCTGGATGACGAGCTGCTGGAGTGGGCGGTGGACGATTTGGCCACCGTCTTCGGTCTGGACGTCAAGCTGGTGGATGCCCGCGTGCAGCGCTGGATCGAGGCGATGCCGCAGTACGGTCCCGGCCACGCCGAGCTGGTCGCCGAGATTCGGGCGGGCCTGCCGCCGACGCTCGCCGTGGCGGGCAGCTACCTCGACGGCATCGGCGTGCCGGCATGCGTCGGGGCGGCCGGCCGCGCGGTCGAGGCCCTCGCGGCGGAAGTGGCACGATAGGTTCCATGGCCAAGCTCGACTACGACACGCTCAACTCCACGATCCGCTACCTCATGTTCTCGGTGTTCTCCGTGGAGCCCGGTGAACTCGGTGACCAGCGCGACGACGTCATCGACGAGGCGTCGACGTTCTTCAAGCAGCAGGAGGAGCGCGGCGTCGTGGTGCGCGGCCTCTACGACGTCGCGGGCCTGCGGGCCGACGCCGACTTCATGATCTGGACCCACGCCGAACGGGTCGAGGCGCTGCAGGCCACCTACGCCGACTTCCGGCGCACCACCGCGCTGGGGCAGGCCAGCTCGCCGGTGTGGAGCAGCGTGGCGCTGCACCGGCCGGCCGAGTTCAACAAGAGCCACATCCCGGCGTTTCTGGCCGGTGAGGAGCCCGGCAACTACATCTGCGTCTATCCGTTCGTGCGGTCCTACGAGTGGTACCTGCTGCCCGACGAGGAGCGCCGCCGCATGCTCGCCGAACACGGCATGGCCGCGCGCGAATACAAGGACGTCCGCGCCAACACCGTGCCGGCCTTCGCGCTCGGCGACTACGAGTGGATCCTGGCCTTCGAGGCCCCCGAACTGCACCGCATCGTCGACCTGATGCGGGAGCTGCGCGCCACCGACGCCCGCCGCCACACCCGTGAGGAGACGCCGTTCTTCACCGGCCCGCGGGTGGCGGTCGAGCAGCTGGTGAACTCCCTGCCATGAGCCAGCCGGACGTCACCGATCCCGCCCGCTTCGAGGAGATGTACCGCGACGAGCGGACGTCGCACGGATTGCCCGCCGCCACGCCGTGGGACATCGGCGGGCCGCAACCGGTGGTCCAGCGGCTGGTCGCGCTCGGCGCGATCAAGGGCGAGGTGCTCGACCCGGGCACCGGGCCGGGCCACCACGCGATCTACTACGCCGCTCAGGGCTACTCGGCCACCGGCATCGACGGGTCGGCGGGCGCGCTGGAGCGGGCCCGCGAAAACGCCCGTAAGGCCGGGGTTTCGGTCAACTTCGAACTGGCCGACGCCACCAAGCTGGACGGCATGGACGGCCGGTTCGACACCGTCGTCGACTGCGCCTTCTACCACACCTTCAGCACCGACCCCGACCTGCAGCACTCCTACCTGCACGCGTTGCACCGTGCGACGAAACCCGGTGCGCGGCTGTACATGTTCGAGTTCGGCGAACACAACGTCAACGGCTTCAAAATGCTGCGGACGTTGTCCGACAAGGCTTTTCGTGACGTGCTTCCCCGTTGCGGCTGGGAGATCACCTACCTGGGCCCGACCACCTATCTGGTCAACATGAGCACCGAGTCGCTGGAGATGATGGCCGCGCGAAACCCGGATATGGCCGATCAAGTCCAGGAACTGCTGGAGCAGTTCCGCTTGATGGAGCCGTGGCTGGTCGACGGCCGGGTGCACGCCCCGTTCTGGGAAGTGCACGCCACCCGCGTGTCGCGGGAGCAAGGCGCGCCGTCGTGAAGGCCAGCGAACCCGGCGGCTACGAACCCGACGGCACCAGGCGCAGCGAGATGGAGTTGATGCAGTAGCGCTGATCCGTGGGGGTGGGGTAGCCCTCGCCGGTGAAGACGTGGCCCAGGTGGCTGTGGCAGTTCGCGCACAGCACCTCAGTGCGCGTCATCCCCAGCGAGCGGTCGGACCGCAGGATCACCGCGTCGGAGTTCGCCGGGTCGAAGAACGACGGCCAGCCGCAGTGCGACTCGAACTTCTCTGTGCTGCGGAACAATTCGGCGCCACAGGCCCGGCACTGGTAGACGCCTTCGGTCTTGGTGTCGGTGTACTCACCGGTGAAGGGCCGCTCGGTGCCGGCCTGACGCAGCACATGAAACTCCTCGGGCGTGAGCTTCTGCCGCCACTCGTCCTCGGTCAGCCGCAGCTTCGGGGTTGTCATGCATCCACGCTAGCGAAAGTCGCGGTGCCCCGCCCCCCGCGAGCGGGAGGTACCCCCGGCGCCGGGTCCGCCGCGCTTACGATCACCGCACGCCCTCACGCTCGCGCGTCAGCCACGCCGGATCGATGCCGTCTTCCAGCCGGTTCTCGGCTTTGGCATCCAGGTAACGGAACAGCAGCACAGTGAACACCACGATCAACAGCAGCGACCAGCCGTAGGTGATCTTCAGGTAGTGCAGCGCGCGGCCGTATCTCATCCACCGGTAGATCAGCCAGTCGTCCAGCGTCATGAAGCCGTAGATGCCCAGCCACGCCGGCCAGTTGCGGATCAGCGAGTTCGGCAGCACCACGGTCATCAGGAACGGGAACAGCATCATCGAGTAGTAGCCCTGGGCCAGCGACAGCACCAGCCACGACCACAGGAGCAGCACCCCCGACGATCCGGTGAACCAGAACAGCGGATCGCGGGTGCGGTAGTAGCGGTACAGCAGCCACAGGGCACCGATCGCCAGCAGCGTGAACAGCACCCGCAGGAACACGATCAACCAGGTGGGCAGGCCGAAGTAGACGCCGTTGCCCTCGATCGAGCTGTTGAAGTAGTCGCGCGTGCCCAGGATGTAGGGCAGCGTCTTGGTGACGAAGTCCATCGGGTCGCTGACCAGGGGCCACGCGGCCACATTGACGGCGACGGGCACGGCGACGGCCGGAACTAGGGCACGCCACTGGCGGTTGAGCAGGGGCAGCAGCAGCAACGGCCCGAGGACGGGTTTGAGTGTCAGCGTCAGGCCGATCGCCAATCCGGCCCACCACTGGCGGCTGGGCCGGCCGTCCAGCAACCACCGCAGATACAGCACCTCCGCCAACAGGACGCAGCCGTTGATGTTCGTGAAGACCAGCGTGCTGGTCACGCTCTCGGTGCAGAACATGGCCAGCAACAGCGCGGGCGCGGCGACCGAGGACAGCGTGAACTTGAACAGCCGCAGCAGCAGGTACCAGGCGACCAGGATGGCGATGGTGTTGATCAGGATGAACAGGTACCGCGACGGCGTGAAGGACAGGTACCCGAACGGAGCCATCAGCAGCGTGCCGCCGGGCGGATACAGGTAGTGCGGGTCGACGTAGTCGAAGTGCTCGTTGTAGATGTCCCAGCCGTGCCGGAAGTTGAGCACCGCCCGGTAGACCGGCTTGAAGTCGTCGGTGATGTTGCCGTTGAGGGGCAGGATGATGCTGCGGTGCAGTACCGAGAAGATGGCGATCGGCCACAGCGCGGACCGCAATATCGTGGCGGTGCTCGGCGGGCCGCTGCGGGGGCGGAAGGCGGCCAGGATCCAGTCGCGCAAGCCGGCTCGGGTCGATTCAGCTGCGGTCACCAGCGCACCGTACACCGGGGCCGGCCCGGAAAGTCAGGCGGGACAGTAGGTGTCGGTGCCGGGCAGTTTGCCGCTGTTGAGGTAGCCGATCAGCGGGGCGACCGCGCAATTCGAGTAGATGCTGGCGCCGTGGCCGATGCCCTGCCACATCACCCGCTTGCTGGCCGCGTTGGCGTTGATGATGGTGGCCGCCGTCGCGGCGACCCCTTCGGTGCCAACGATCGGGTCGTTCTGCACGCCCAGCAGCAGGACGTCGACCTTCAACGATTTCGGCGGCGCCGGCGGCGAGCCGGTGGGCCAGTGCACGCACTTGACCAAGTTGAGCGCCGCGACGGTGCCGAACTGGGGGTACAGCTTGCCCCACGCGACGACCAGCTCGCGCACCCGGTCCGGGGTGGGGCGGTTGACGGCGTCGCTGCAGGTGTTGACGAATTGGCCGTCGGTGTCCCGGGTGGCGTCGGCGTGGTTGATCAGGTTGGTCAGCTGGTTGGTGTCGCCGGACCGGGCGGCCGCCAGGGCGTTGGCCAGGTTGGTGGTGGCGTTGACGCGGCCGCCCGCGGGGAAGCCCAGCGCGACGGTGATGGCGTCGGCCAGCTGTGCCACCGACGCACCGCCGGGCCCCTTGCCGGCGCGGGCGTCGGCCAGCAACCCGCTGACGGCGCCCTTGGGGTCGGGGCCCAGCGCGCAATTGACCGCCAGGCACTGGGCGGCGAACGCGTCGAGCGCGGCCTGCTGGCCCTTGACCTGTTGTTCGGCGCCGGCTTCGGCGCTGACGCCCAACGCAACCGGCGAGTCAAGGATCAGCCGGGCGACCTTGTCGGGGCGCGCCGCGGCGTAGGCCAGCGCCACCTGGGCGCCGTTGCCGATCCCGACCAGCGCGACGGCGGGGACGTCCCACAGCGTCCGCAGCCGCTCGATGTCCGAGGCGGCGTGGGCGTTGTCGTAGGCGGACGCTCCGGGCGCGATGGCGTCGGTGCAGTTGGTGGTGGCCGTGTTCGCGACCTCGGACAGGTTGGCGACGGGATCGTCGCCGGTTTGGAACTGCGCCTGGTCGCGCATGATCTGGCGGTCGGAGGTGTCCCGGCAGTCGATCGGGTTCGACATGCCCATGCCGCGACGGTCGACGGCCACGATCGGGTGGGTCTGCAGCACGTCGGCGCCGCCGCGCGACAGCCAGACCGGCAGCTGCGCCGAGGACGGCAGGTCCGAGCCGGTGGTGAACACCAGCGGGCCGGCGTCGCGGGGCGTCTGGTTCGAGCGCGCCCGGACCACGCCGACGCTCACGTTGCCGGTCCCACCGCCGTTCGGGTCCAGGTCCGCGTCGTAGTTCGCGCAGTCCAGCTGGACGCCGGCGGCGGGCGGGACTGCGGCGTCGCCGAACACCTTCGACGTGCAGTCGTGCCACGGCAGGTCGTTCTTGGGGGCGGCCAGCGGCGGCGGGCCCTTGGGGGGCGGCTTGGCGGTGGTCGCCCCTTGGGGCCGGGCACCGGAATTGGTGGCGAAGCGCGGGTCGGCGGCCAGCCCCGGGACGCAGCCGGCGATCACGGTGGTCACCGCAACCAAGACCGTGGCGAGCGTGATCTGCCGACTCATGTCGACCACAGTAGCTAGGCCTTGACGTAGCGGGTGTACAGGTAACCGGCGTCGTCGGTCAAAACGTGGGCACAGCGCATCCGGGTCAGCAGCTGGCTGGGTCCCGTCGCGATGCGTCGGGCCAGCCCGCCGACGAGGTACGGCGCGATGGTCAGGCAGAGCTCGTCGAGCATGTCGCGCTGGATCAGCGAATCGAGCAGCATCGGTCCGCCCTCGGTCAGGATGCGGCGCAGTCCGCGATCGCCGAGGACACCCAGCATGGCGGCCTCGTCGACCTCGCCGGCGTCACTGCCCGAGCAGTCGATGACCTCGCACAGGTCGGTGAGCACTTGGCGCGCCGGGGCCGCCGCCGCCGCGCAGGTGAGCACCAGCGGCGGCACCTCGGTCCGGGTGAACACCGTCATGTCGCGGTCCAGGCGACCCGACTTGGTGACGATCGCCAGCTGCGGGACCTCGCTTTGCCCGCGGGCCTGGCGTCGCTGACGCTGGGCCGCGCTGAGCTGCGCGCCCGAGTAGCCCTCGACCCGCACGGTGCCCGCCCCGACGACGATGACGTCGGCGAGCTCGCGCAGCAGGTTGAACACCAACCGGTCGCCGGGGCCGCCCATCGTTCCGCTGCTGCCGCCGGAGGTGGCCCCGCCGTCCACGCTGGCGATGAAATTGGCCCGCACCCACCTCCCGTCGCCTTCGGGATAGTCGTAAAACCGGCGGAGTTCACCGTCGGTGAGTTCGCGTTGCGATCCGAGCAGCGACAGCGGCGTCTCGGGAAGGCCCATGAGGTTGATTGCAACACGCCGCTACAGTTCTGGCATGCACGGGTCCCTTTCGCGCCGGGTGGCGCGGCTGGTGGACCGGCATCCGACCGTGTCGCCGGAGCGGCTGATCGCCCAATTGAGGCCGCCCCCAACGTTCGCCGACGTGAGCTTCGCGACCTACCGGCCCGATCCGGCCGAGCCGACGCAGTCGGCCGCGGTCGCGGCGTGCCGGGACTTCTGCCGCCAGGCGGTGCAACGCCGCGCCGGTCGGCGAAAGTTGTCGGGCCGGCGGGCGGTGCTGCCCGGTGTCGGGTTGTATCTGGACGGCGGGTTCGGTGTGGGCAAGACCCATCTGCTGGCGTCGGCCTACTACGAGCTGCCCGGCGACGGGCCGGAGTCGTCAACTCCCAAGGCGTTCGCGACATTTGCAGAGCTGACGCAGCTGGCCGGAGTGTTCGGCTTCGCCGAATGCGTGGACCTGCTCGCCGACTACACGGCGGTGTGCATCGACGAGTTCGAGCTGGACGACCCCGGCAACACCACGCTGATCGCGCGGCTGCTCTCGTCGCTGGTCGAGCGGGGGGTGTCGGTGGCCGCGACCTCCAACACGCTGCCCGAGAAGCTCGGCGAGGGCCGGTTCGCCGCCCAGGACTTCCTGCGTGAGATCAACACCCTGGCAAGCATTTTCACGACCGTGCGGATCGACGGTCCCGACTATCGGCACCGGGGGCTGCCGCCCGCGCCGCGGCCGTTGTCGGACGAAGCGGTCGCCGCGCGCGCCGCGCGGGTCGACGGGGCGACGCTCGACGATTTCGACGCGCTGTGCGCGCATTTGGCCACCATGCACCCGTCGCGGTACCTCACCCTGATCGAAGGGGTGACCGCAGTGTTCTTGACCGCCGTGCACGGCATCGACGACCAGAACGTGGCGTTGCGGCTGGTGGCGCTGACCGACCGGTTGTATGACGCCGGCATTCCGGTGGTCGCCTCCGGCGACAGGTTGGACTGCGTCTTCAGCGAGGAGATGCTCGCCGGCGGCTATCGAAAGAAGTATCTGCGGGCCATGTCTCGGCTTGTGGCGCTGACGGTCAACGAACCGCACGGGTCATGACGAAGTCGTCTTCGACGCTGTCGCCCACCTGGAAGGTCCGGGTGCCGGTGACGGTGAAGCCGCTCTTGGCGTAGAAGCGTTGTGCGCGTTGGTTGGCCTGGTTGACGCCCAGCCACACGCGGGCCGCTCCCCATTCTGCGGCGGTGGCCAGCGCTAGGTCCATCAGCGCGGCCGCCACCCCGGTCCCGTGGTGCTCGGCCGCGACGTAGATCTTGGACAGTTCCGCCGTGTCGTTGCCGGCATCGCGAATTAGCATGGCGTAACCGATGATTCGATCGTCGATCGTCGCCGCCAGGATCGCGCGTCGCGGGTCGGTCAGGTACTCGGTGAAGCGCGCGGCCGACAAATTGGCGTCAACGAACGCCGCGACGTTCTCGCGCGGCACGGACGCCGGGCAGGCCAATGCGAAGGTGCGCGCGGCGATATCGGCCAGCTGCCGGACGTCGACGGAATCCGTCGTGACGACGCGTACGGTGCTTGTCAGAGGTTCCACTGCGCGAGGTGGTAGCCCGTCTTCTTGTCCAGCAGCACCACGGTGGAGACGGGATCGCGGTAGGCGTCCCAATACACTTCGCCGCGCACCACCGCACCGTTGGGCGCGTTGGTGAGCACGTTGTCCAGCGCGTCGGGCGCATCGGAGGCCCGCGGCTTGTAGGCGTCGGCGAACGGCGTCACCCCGTCGAAGCTGAAGTTCGTCGCCATGATGAACGGATTGGGCACCCGGACGGCATGAACGACCACGTCGGCGCGTTCGACGGTGCTGCCGGGGAAGCCCTTGTAGGTGCCTTCGCGGGTGTAGCCGAAGCCGGGCGGCGGGTCGCAGGGTGACACCCCGGCGACCGTGACGTCGGCGACGTAGGTGCCGGTGTCCACCCGCAGCGTGTCACCGATGTGGCCGATCGGGGCGTCGCCGGCCCAGGCGCGGGGAGCGGGAAGAACGGCGACGGCGGTGACGCTCGCCGCGGCGACGAGGAACGCGGACCAGACGATCAACCACCGGTGCGTCTTCGCCATGTCTTGCCTCCTAGGCACCCTGGGAAGGGGACCTTCGAATGATCGCACACCCGGTCGAGCGGTCGGGAGGGGTCGACCACACCCCGGTCAGCGCTGCGCGCGGGCGCTTGTTCCCGCCCCGAGCGATTCCAGCGCCTTGATCAAATCGCTTTCGACACGGCCCTTGTCCACGCCGCATCGGCGCAGCGGGCCTTCGTCGGGCGACGAGTCCTCGAGCTCGAGCAGCGCCAGCAGCAGGTGCTCGGTCCCGATGTAGTTGTGGCCCAAGCGAAGTGCTTCCCGGAAGGTCAGCTCGAGTGCCTTGCGTGCGGGTCCGCTGAACGGGATCAGGTCGGGGGTCGTGGGGCCCGCCGGGGGTAGCTGCACGGCGGCGCGCAACGCCTCGGTGTCGATCTTTTGCAGGTGCAGCAACACCGTGGCCAGGGCGGAAGGATCGCTGAGCACGCCGAGCAGCAGGTGGTCGGGGGTGATCTCGTCGTTGGCCGCGTCGTGCGCGGCGTTCTGGGCGGCCACCACCGCGCCCCGCGCCCGCGGGGTGAAGCGGCTGAAGCCCTGTTCGGGGTCCAGGGTGGTCGGCTCGGCGCGCGGCACGAAGCGCTTCTGCGCCGCCTGTTTGGTGACGCCCATGCTCTTGCCGATGTCGGTCCACGACGCCCCGGAGCGGCGGGCCTGATCCACGAAGTGCCCGATCAGGTGGTCGGCGACCTCGCCCAGGTGCTCGGCGGCGAGCACGGCGTCGGCCAGTTGGTCCAGCGCGTCGGTGTGCACCGATTTGATGGCGGTGATCAGTTCGTCGAGGCGGACCGGGTAGGCGATGCGGGTCGGGTCGGACATGTCGTCAACGATAGGTTGACGCCGCGCAGGTGTCAACCAAGGGTTGACGATCGTTAAGAATTGTTTCGCCGGCTGCGGACCTGCGGCCGGGTCTGGAACGATTTCGAATTTATGAAGCTCGTTCTGACAATTGCCAGCGTTGCGGCCGCGATCGGCCTGGCTGTGCCCGCGCACGCCGATGACACCGACGACGCCTTCCTTGCGTCGCTGGATTCGGCCGGCTTCACCTATACCGATCCGGGCCAAGTCATCCAGGCCGCTCACTACGTGTGCTCGGCGGCCGGCGGTGGCACGGCGATGCCGGACATCGCGAAGGCGATGACATCGAAGGCCGCCGCGCTGACGGAGGAGAAAGCGGAGAAGTTCACCGCTATCGCGGCCAGTGCCTACTGCCCGGACGCGATTTCGTCGTCCACCCCGGCGACCACCACCGCCAGCTCCTAGCCGCCCGGGACGGCCCCGGTGGCGGGCCGTCAGCGGGACGTCGCCAACCGGTTTGCCGACCGCGGCCAACTCGTATTGCCCCCAGGCGCTTTGGGTGCCCGACGCCGCCTCCCGGCGGCGGCGCCGCGGTGATGATGTGATCCGCTTTTTACATATCCGCGCCCTAACGGCGGGTGAACGAAACGTGTAATCAACAATTGCTCCATACCATTTCGGCGACGGACAGCGGCCGTAGTCGAAAGCGAGCAGGGTTTGGACTTCCTTCAGCAGCAATTGGTCGAACCCCTGAGCAACCTCCTCAGTACACACGTTTTGATCTATTTGCTGATCGGTGGCGGTGCCTATTTCACGGTGCGCACCCGCTTCATTCAGATCCGCTACTTCGGGCGTATGCTTCGGCAGCTGCGGCGGGCGCACCATGACGACGGCGGTATCTCGTCGTTCCAGGCGTTCTGCGTGGGTCTGGCGTCGCGGGTGGGCACCGGCAACATCGCGGGCGTCGCCATCGCGCTGACGGTCGGCGGGCCCGGTGCCGTCTTCTGGATGTGGGTGGTGGCGGCGGTCGGCATGGCCACCGCGTTGATCGAGGCCACCCTGGCCCAGATCTTCAAAGTCCGGTCGGACGACGGCGCGTTCCGTGGCGGTCCCGCGTTCTACATCGAACGCGGGCTGCGGTCACGGGCGGGCGGCATCGCCTTCGCCATGCTGTTGGTTGTCACGTTCTCCACCGCGTTCAACATGGTGGAGACCAACGCGATCAGCGGGGTGCTGCAGTCGTCGCACGGCGTCGGAGTCGGTTGGACCACAGTCGTTTTGGCGGTGCTGGCGGCGCCCGTGCTGTTCGGCGGCGTGCGCCGGGTCGCCCAATTCGCCGGATCGGTGCTTCCGGTGGTCGCGCTGGCGTACACGCTGCTGGCGCTGGGAATCGTGGCCGTCAACATCACCGAGCTGCCGATGGTGATCAGGGAGATCATTGGCGGGGCCTTCGGAATCCGCCAAATGGCAGGCGGTTTCGCGGGTGGTGTGCTCGCCGCGATGTTCACCGGTGTCAAACGGGGGCTGTTCGCCTGCGAGGCCGGGATGGGCAGCTCGCCCAACATCGCCGGCGCCGCGACCGTGAGGCATCCGGTGGAACAGGGCCTGATTCAGTCGCTCGCCGTGTTCGTCGACACCATGGTGATCTGCACGGCGACGGCGTTCATCGTGCTGCTGTCGGGACCCGGAACCTATAACCCGGCCCGCTTGGGGGCGGTCGCCGGCGCCAGCCTGACCGAGTCCGCGATCGCGGCCGACCTCGGCTCGTGGACCACGTTGCTGGTGACCGCTGTCGTGTTCGTCTTCGCGTTCGCGTCGGTCCTGAGCAACTACGTGGTCGCGGAGGCCAATCTGTTCTACCTGGGCGGGCGGCGCCTGGCGGCCAACGTGCTGAAGGTGGTCACGCTGGTGTCCATCGTCTTCGGCGCGTTGGCCAAGCTGACGCTGGTGTGGGCGCTCGCCGACCTGACGATGGCGGTGATGGCCATCGCGAACCTGGTTACGATCTGCTTGCTGGGCAAGTGGGCGTTCGCGGCGCTCAAGGACTATCACCGGCAGTTCGCGCAGGGCCGGGCGCCCGTGTTCGTCGCCAGCGAGGCGGCCCTGCCGGGTGTGCTCGACGGCGACATCTGGGAACCCGCGGAGCGCCGGCAGGTCGGCGCGCTGCCGGAATCGTTGACGATGCGCCGCCCGGCGCCGCGATTCTCCCGGGCGCCGGCGGCATAGCCGGCCGGCAAGAGTTCACCCACCGTTTGCCCGACGAGATGCCATTCGCCGGCGGGTCTGCGAGAATCGCTGCGTTATGCGATCCCTACTGGTTCTGGCGAGCGCCGCCGCCGCGATCGGCCTGGCCGCGCCCGCGCACGCCGACATCGACAACGATCAGGACTTCCTCAAAGACCTGCGCGATGCCGGCATCACCTACCAGGACGGCGGCAACGCGATCACGATCGGCAAGGCGGTGTGCGACCTGCTCGACGACGGGCAGTCGGATGCGAAGATCGTGACCGACCTGCGCAACCAGAATCCGGATTTTCACGGGGCCAGCGCCGCCAAGTTCACCTACCTCTCGGCAGCGCACTACTGCCCGAAGTACATCACCGGCGAAGACCGCGGGCCGAAGCCCGAGGGCGCGACGGGCAACTGAGCGCCGATCGCCCCAGTTGTGCCCGGCACTACGCTGGTAGCTGTGCGTGCCGATCCCGGACCGTTGACGTGGGGCGCCGCAGTCCAGGAGTGGCGACCCGACCCGGTCTCCGTCGCGGTGATCGCCCTGCTCGTCGCCGTATACGTCTGGTGCTACCGACGGGCGCGGGACACCGAGCAGTCGGCCCGGCACGCTCAAGCCGCGTGGTTCGCCGCGGGTGCGGTCGTATGGTTGCTGGCGACGACGAGCGCGATCGGCGCCTACGCGTACGTCCTGTTCTGGGTGCGGGCCTTGCAGGTGGTGCTGCTCCTCTACGTCGTGCCGCTGTTGATCGCCCAAGGCAAGCCGATCACCGTCCTGCGCGCCGCGCTGGGGCCGGGCGGTCGCGACCGGGTGGATCGGCTGCTGGCGACGCGCCTGGCCCGGGTGGTCGCGCACCCCGCAACCACGTCGGTGGCGATGCTGGCCACGCCGTGGCTGCTCTACCTGACTTCCTGGTACACCGCGGCCCTGGAAAACGAATGGGTGGGCACCCCGACTCGAATCGCGCTGGTGGCCATCGGCTTTGGGTATTTCTATGCTCGACTGCAGGAAGACCCGGTGCCCCGCAGGTACCCGCAGTCGATCTCGCTGCTGATCACCGTCGGCGAGGCCCTCGGCGACGGCATTCTGGGGTTGGTCATCTGGCAGGGCGCATTGATCGGCTCGGCGTATTACGCGGATCTGCACCGATCCTGGGGTCCCGATCAGCGGCTTGACCAAACGATCGGCGCCGGCGTCTTGTGGATTCTCGGGGACTTGGTCGGATGGCCGTTCGTGCTGCTGTTGATGCGCGCCCTGTCCCGCGACGAGAAGGCGCATGCGGTGCGGGTCGACGCCGAGCTCGACACGGCGGAGGGGGGCCAGGACGGAAGCGCCGCGCCGTCGGGACTGTGGTGGGAGAACGATCCGGAGCTGCGCGAGCGGTTCCGCCGGGGCTGACGCCCAGGCCGTGGCTCAGGCGGCCCGTGCCGTCCAGGCGAAGTTGTGCATCTCGGGGATCCGTGGCGCCAGCGCGGCGGCGACCAGGCGGCCGATCCGGTCGGCCGCGGCCAGGGGAGTGTCGGGATCGAGGAAACCCTCTACCTCGACGCGCAAGGTCCGGCCCGTCCACCGGGCCCGGGCGTGCGCGTGCGTGACGCCCGGCACGGTGGCGGCGACGGCCTCCGCGGTCGTGACGATCTCGGGGTCGACGCCGTCGAGCAGGCGGTGAGCGATGTCGGCGGTCACCTCCCAGCCGACGTGGCAGATGAACCCGGTGACGACGATCCCGGCGACGGCGTCGGCCCAACCCCAGCCGAGCGCCACGCCGACCAGCCCGAGCATCGCCCCCGCCGACGACAACGCGTCCAGCCAGGAGTGCTTGGCGTCGGCCACCATGGTCGCCGAGCGAATTCGCTTGCCCACCACCAACTTGTAGCGGGCCACCAGCTGGTTGCCCGCGATTCCCACGATCGCCGCGGCGATGCCCCAGCCCACATATCCGGTGCCGCCGTGCCGGAGCAGCTTCTCGACGCTCTCGTAGGCGGCGACGGCGGCGCTACCCCAAATCACCAGTGCCACACCGATGCCGGCCAGGTCCTCGGCGCGTTCGTAACCATAGGGATAGCGCTCGGTGGGGACCTTGCGCGAAGCCCGGAACCCGACGAAAACCAGGACGCTGGTGGAGACGTCGGAGAGATTGTGTAAAGCGTCGCCGAGCAGGGCCACCGAGCCGGAGAGCAAGGCGATGGCCAATTCGACGAGCCCGGTCAGCGCCAGTCCGATGGCGCTGACGGCGACGGCCCGGTTGGCCTGCCGACGCTCGCCCGCATCGTCGGTGACGGTGTCGAGAGGGAAACTTGCCGCGGGATCACGGACGCCGTTGACGATGTGCATAGGGCAAGCATGCCCCATCGGTCGCCGGCACCCAACCCGGTTGCGCGCCCGGGACGGCCGTGGGCGGGCACTGGCGCGGGCCGGGCGGAATCGACATCGCCGGGCTACCTGACGTGCGCGGTCACTTGTCCTGATCGGGGCGCGGGGTGCGGTCGCGCGTGGGGCGAGCGCGCCTCGGGAGAAACATGAGCATCACCGGGAACCGCAGCAGCGCGTCGCGGTGGGAGATTTCGAGGAACACGGTCTCGATCTCGATGTTCCTGATCGGCTGCCGTTCCATCATCAAACGGGTCCGCAGATAGTGCGGGGTTCTCAGCCACTCGATGAAATTCATGCCCGCGACTCTACCCGTGTGGCGAAATTCATTGCGGGGCAGAAAAATTTGCAGAACTGCGGGTCTACTTGGCCATAGCCGCGGGCAAACGGTCAGCCGGTACTGACCCGCTGCAAATCGACTGCGTCCGGAGCGATCCCGTCGTCGGCGGGGCCCCGGCATCCGTAATGCTCAGCGGGGCCGCCGCTCACGCCGACCCGCCGTCGCCGGGTCCGACACCCCCGCCCGTGCGGTGGCCGTCACCGGATTGAGCAATCGTCGCCAGCGAAGCGGATTATTCAACTCTCGATAAGTTCCATTTTCCCTGGTTTTCCTATTCTTCGTATCCTGCCGCATTAGAGCCGCATCCTGCGGGCGTCGTCAACGGCACGAGGAAAGGAAGCGGAGCAAATGCCCCCATCTCGCTGGCTGGCGCGACTGGCCGTCCCCGTCATTGCCGGCGCCGCCCTTCTCACCGGTCCGGCGACCGCGAGCGCTGACGCGGCGGACGACGCCTACCTCGCTCAACTCCGGGCTGCGGGCTTCAATTGGCCGCCGGACCACGACGCCGCCCTGACCGGCATGGGGCGCCTCATCTGTGACGATCTCGGGTGGGGCTGGACGTACGACCAAATTGCCCAGAGCGTCCACGCCAACCTGGACCCCAGGAATGTGACGTTCGGGGACGTCCATTCCATGGTGACGCTGGCGCACGCGACCTATTGCCCGCTGCAGCGGTGCTGGACCGACCACTGCTGACCCGTGAATTCTTAGGACCATTTCTGAGACACGGCCATTGTTTCCGGTGTAGCGTCCCGATCAATTTCATAGCGGGCGTGGCAGAAAGACCGGGCAATGAAAGCAGCAATCGCGGTCGCGGCGGCAGCCGTTTTTGCGTTAGGTCTGCCGACTGCCGCGCCGGCCCGCGCCGACACGACCGGCACCGTCAAAGCGCCGACCACCCCGCGCATGAATGGCGCCAACCTGAAGTCGGGCCAGGACGGGGTGTACGACGCCGGCCAGGTCCTGACCCTGGTGTGCCACGCCGCGGGTGAGCCGGTCAAGGGCTTCTTCAGCTACCAGATCGCCGACGGCGGTTGGGACAGCCTGTGGTACAAGACATCTGACGGTCACTACGTCGCCGACGTCGACGTCGATACGCGCACCCTCGATGCCCTGGGCCCGGACTGCGGCGGTGGGGGAGCGGCCCCCGCGGCGGCGACCGTGGAAGACAAGGCGGCACGTGCGATGGCCTGGGCGCGTGGCCAGATGGCCGCGGATCCGGACAACACGGTCCAGTGCGAGGCGTTCGTCGAGCAGGCCTACAACCACGCGTTCAGATATCCGTCGGCGATGGACGCTTTCAACGATTTCAACCGCAAAGGCCTGATTCATACCAACGCCGAGAACATTCCGGAGGGGGCACTCGTCTTTACGAGCAATCCGGGATTCGATCACGGCACTGGGCACGTGATGCTCAGCGAGGGCAACGGCCAATACCTCACCGCCAACTACTTCACGCCGCCGCATATCCGGGAAATACGACCAAGTCCGTACGATTCGCAGAACATCTTTCTCGGGTGGGCCTACGCGCCGTAGGTGGCCTGGGCAATCTGTGGTACTCACGACCACATGGACAATCCTTCACCGGGCCCGGGTTGGTGGCTGGCCTCAGACGGCAAGTGGTATCCGCAGCAGTGGGAATACACGTGGGATTACCGCGAGGGGGACACCGCCATGGACGAGATGAAGCTGAAGGCGGATGAACTGGGCCGCCAGGGGTGGGAGATGGTCGGGCTCGACGCCGACCACCGGGGAGCCTTTTCCGTCGCATGCTTCTTCAAGCGGCCGATCGCGCCGTAACCGGGCCGCGGCGCCGGCGTGAAACTTCGCTGAGGCGCGACCCGCTCAAGTGGGTAACCAAGCCGGTAACGCGCCGGGACGCGTCGGTTGAGCGATCAGGTCACTACTCGGAAGGCGGCATCGGATGGTTCGTGAGCAGGGCGGCCGGTGGGACGTCAGCATCAAGGACAACGCGGTTTACCTCGAGCGGGTATCGGAGGACGACGAGCGGTTATTCGACGAGGCGCTGACGTCTGACGAGGCGCGCGACTTAGCTGAGCTTCTGACGAAGTTCGCCCACAGGCTCGATCACTCCGAGAAATCCAAGGAGTCCGGGGATTCCGACGAGGACGAAGACGACGAAGACGCCGACGACGACGAACACGACGGACACGACGAAGACGACGACGAGGACTCGGATTAGGTTGGTGGGCACCGAAACAGGGCGTCGTCGCGTCGGACGGTGAAGTAGCCGACACGCGCACCGTCCCCGCGGGCGTCGAGGAATGGGGACGCGGCGGGCGCGCGGACGCGCCAGCCGCGACGGCCGCTCGGCGCGATGAGATCATGGGCGGATGACCACCCACACCTGCTTGGGTTGCGGGCTGCAAACTCGCTACTCCTACGGGCGCGCCTGCATGGGGTGCGGTCTGCCAACCCACCGCTCATATGGTGATCGGCCAGATTGGCGTCCGCAGGCGGCGGCGGCGTTCGCGGCGCCGGCACGGATCGTCAGCCTGGGCGAGCGGCATCCGACGGCCGCGGTGGCGTTGATCGTGCCCAGCGCAATCATCGCCATCGCCGCGGTCGCCACCTACCCACTGGTGTTCGTGCCCTTGCTGGTCCTGCTCGGCGTCGCGTTGGTGGCCTCGGCCCGCTACGAGGAAGCCCGCAGCCCCTCGGAGTAGTTCGCTGCTCGGCCGTGGTCGAAAGGAAAGTTGGGGGCCTCATAACCGGCCCTACAGGACGGCGATGAATCAGCACACCGTGGGTAGCATTGGCAATTTCAGTGCTGCTGATGGGTAAAGCGTGCCCCTTAAACGTGTTGACGAATTGAAGCCCGGTGACAAGATCCGCATGAAGATCGGGCATGCCACCGTCGTAGCGACTGAACCCCTCGATGACGAGCGCACCATGCTGACCTTTTTCTATGGAACGAAACACGCGGCCGATAATGCTCTCACCGTGGATGTCCTCGACGATGACGAGTGGGGTTGGTGAGGCATCCCGCCAGACTCTTGCCCGCGAGGCGATCGGCATATCACCATTGAACGGGTACGGCCTCAGAGGAGAATTGATGATGTCGCACCGCGTGAAATGCTTCGTCGGATTGTGCGCCGCGTCGCTGCCGATTGCCATGTCGCATCCCTCGACCGCCTTTGCCGACAATCCGTCGTGGAACGGCCAGTACGCGATCACGTTCATGGTGGGTCCGAAGGCCGGCACCAGCATGGCGGTCGGCAATCCCGAGGTGCAGCACACCGAGGTCTACGGTTTCCGCTCGAGCTGCACGAACGGGAAGTGCGTCGCCACGATCGTCAGTGGCCCGCCGCCGACTAACCCGACGGTTCCGCAGCCGGTGCAGTTCACCTGGGACGGGAAATCCTGGTCGCAAACCAACGATTTCCAGTGGGACTGCATGATGCCCGACACCTCGATCGAGTGGAATCCGGCCCGAGCCACCGTGCGCTACACGCCCCAGCCCGACGGGTCGCTTGACGGCCTCATGCACACCGACATCTTGAGCGGCGCGTGCCAGGGAACCATCGACATGGACATGAAGGCCGAGCGCGTCTGAATGTGTCCCGACGGCACCGCCGGACGGTCAAACATGAGGTGCTGGACCAGCACCAGATCTCAATGAAGCAATGTCCGTGCGCCCGCACGCTATCTGAGACCGTTCAGCGTCCCGGTATCGAAGCCGTACAGTGCTGAAGATGCATCGCACGACAACCACGTCGCCGCGCTTCAGCGGACACACATCCGCGCCGTGACAGCACTGGATGAAGCCGCCGCCGCGCTGGCTGCAAACGACATGGCGCGGGCCGAAACCATCGCCGGCGAAATTCTGAACGCGCAACCAGCGAATCCCCAGGCGCTGCACGTGTTGGCGGCGGCGCTGTCCGCGCAAGGCCGGGCGGCCGAAGCGCTTGCCGCCTACCAGTCGGCCGTGGAATGGCTGCACGGCAACCTGGTGCCGACACAAACTCCCTTCGGATTGCACGTGCTGCACGTCCTAGGTTTTCGGCCCAGGGGCATCCTCGATATCGGCGCATTCGAGGGGACTTTCGCGCGAACGGCGCGGTATTTCTTCGGGCAATCTCCGATCCTGATGCTCGAAGCTCAGCCCAGCAAGGAGATGCAACTCAAAGCTGTCGCCGCGCAGCTACCGGATGTGGACTATCGCATCGTGTTGCTAGGAGCGGAAAACCACGAGCATGTCGCTTTCCATCAGGTGAATGCTGCGATCAACTCCTCCGGCTCATCGCTCTACGAGGAGCAGACCTCCTATCCGCGCGACACAATCTCGCTGCCCATGCGCAGATTGGACGACGTGCTGACCGAGCTGCCTGGCCGCGAATTCGACCTGCTGAAAATCGATGTGCAGGGCGCGGAAATCGACGTGCTGCGCGGCGGCGCACAGACGCTTGCGGGCGTCGAGGCCATTGTCATCGAGTTGTCCCTGCTCGAATACAACAGAGGCGCCCCGCTGATCGCGGAGGTGATGAGATGGCTTGGCGAGCAGGGTTTCTCGCTATTCGACGTGTTTCCGGTCTCACGCATCCCGACGACCGGCGCGCTGCTCCAAGTGGACGGGATCTTCCTGCGCCGCGAATCCAGCCTATGGCCCAAGGCGCCGTTCTTCTGAGCCTTGCGCGATGCCGGCATGAAAAGCCTCGTGGGGTCAACCCGGAAACGCTGCGCACAGGTGCCTGCCCGCAGCGTGTGGGACCCGCGCTTCGCGATTGCGCGAGCCGGTCACGATTCGCATCTTCGTCGCACCGGGTGCTGTCGTCCCCGGCCGTCCGGTCTGAGTCGATCGACCCGGCTGACGATGTTCCCGCGGCGACAGGTCCGGGTGGCGAGGGGAGCTGAGTGACTACCTCAGACGCTGGTGATGCGAAATTGATCCGGCTCGAGCATCAACTAGCTTCCCGGTGCACTTTGGCGAATGACCTTGGGAACCGGTAGGCCATCTCGACGTAGCTCGCCGGGGAAGCATGGTGACGTTGCGACGATGGTCGGTGGATAGTCGGGGGGATATGCCGCCTTGATTTGTATGCGGTATCCGTCCGGGAAGTAACCGAATTGGTTCGGCTTTTCAAATCCGTCGCGCTCCATCACCGTGATACCCCAGCTTCGCCAAAGCTCTCCGGCGCGCGCTACGAGATCTGCAGACTTCGTTCCGGCGGGCGCGATCACTTTGGCGAACAACGAAAACTCGGTGGGGCCGGGGCCGGGGCCGGTGTAGTTGTCGTCGCACCCGAGGTTGCTGCCGCCGATGGTGTCGCTCGTGTCGAGGACGGTGCCCGGCGGCAACCCGTCGACCGTTTTCTGGAGGTACTGGAGCACTGAGTCCTGGGCCTCTTGTTGGCTTTTCGGGATCTTCGGTGACGGCGCAATGGGTGTGGGTTCCATGGGCCCTCCTGGAATGATTGTCGCGCCGGACGGAGCTGATGGCCCCGACCCTGTGTGCTTAGTTGGATTGGTCGATGAGCACGCTGCAAGTGCAGCCGCTGCCAACAGAACAGCGAACACGTCGAGCAATTCGCGAGTCTTTGTCTTCGTCATCCTTTTGCCGTCACTTCGGTGGTGTCACATCGGTTCGTCCGGCGATAATGCGTCCCATGTTATCGAGCGCAGGGTTGCCACTGTCCCAGTAGCTGCTGTGTGCTGCTATCGAGGGCAGCCCGAACGGCCAGGTGGGTCCGGGTGCGGCCTGGAAAGTCGTAGCGCCAAAATCTGCGCCCGTCGGGTCTGGGCCGAGTGTCCATCCGGTCGCGACGCCGATGATGTCGTTTTGTGCTTTCGTCGCGTACACGTGGGCACCGGGGGCGAGGTTGAGGTCGCCGGCATGGTCGGTGAGCACGCCGGGACTGGCTACCGCGATGACGTTGTTGGCGTCGAGGTGGTGGCCCCCGAGCGCCGCCGCCCCGACCTCAGTCGAGCCGTAGCTATGTCCGATGACCGTGTTGACCGATGGCCCGCCGGTAAGAGCGTCGTTGTGAGACGCCCGCAACCCGGCTTGGAAGTCATCTAATGCGGCGGCGCCATTGTGGGCGTAGCTGGTTGACGCAGCTTGGAACACGTCCATTGGCCGGTCATAACCCATCCAGGTCGTCACAGAAACGTCACCGGGCGCAAGCCTGCCGTCGGCGTCCCTCGCGGCCTGATACATCCGCAGAGATTTATCCTGGCTGCCGCTGAATCGTGTCGTATCCTGACCCGTTCCGGGCACAAAGGTGGCGTCGCGTTTGGCGGTATCGGGATTGTTGATGGAGACCGCGGCGTGGCCCTTGTCGTCGATGATCCCGAGATACTTGGGCGGGTTGCGTGGGTCGACTTTGCCCCCTGGCGCAACTTGGTCCGGCGGTGGCCCGAGTGAATTCTTCACATCCGCATACCCGTCGTGTGTCCGGTTGGCGGCGTCCCACTGTTTCCTCCAGTCGCGGTAGGTACTGGTCATGATTCCGGGCGTGAAGCCGCTGGCCCAGTCTGGATGCTCGGCACGCAGGCGGTCCAAATCGGCTTGATTGGACCTCTGTAATTCGTCGAGATGCATGCGGTTGTAGTGGTCACGGTCGGTGAAGGGCATGCCGCCGTGGTTGCCGATGAAATGATCGCGGTCGTATTCCGCGTCTTTTTGCTCTTGGGTGAGCGAATTCCATACCTGCGCAAACTGATTGGGGTCATCCGGCAGCGGGGGCGCCGGCGACAGCGGCCCCTCCTGCGCCCTGATACCTGCCGGGTCGTATCCATCACTCTTCAGGGTGCCCAGCGCGTTCTGCAACGTGTTCGAGTAGCCGTCGCGTGTTGCTTGCAGCTGGCCCAGTGCGGCCTTCGTGTCGCGAATGGCGTCGTCTTCGAGTGAGGTGATGTAGCCATTGAGCGCATTTCGGTCGGCCGTGCTGAGGTTGGGGTGCTCGTTTTCCAACTCGACGGCCTCGGCGATCATGTCGTCGAGCCCCTTCAGCTGCGCTTCCAGCGAGGCTATCTGGCCGGCGGCCGTTTTTTGCGCCTCGGCCAAGGATGCGGCGATGTTTTCCAGGTCCGCGCCGATTTTGGGGAGTTGCACGGACTGCGCCCCAAGGGATTTCGTCACCCGCTGCACTTCAGCGGAGGCGTTGATCGGATGATCGCCGTCCTGGTGATTCCAGGCGGCATCGAAGCGGGAGCGCGCTTGCTCGAAGGCATGGTCAGCTTCGGCGGTCGAATGGCCCGCGGCTTTAAACGCATTCGCCAGGTTGGAAATCTGCAGCGGGCTGCCGGCTTGCAAGCTCCGATCGATCGCCCACGGATCACCGCCAGCGAAGGCGATCAACGCCGGGATACTTATGTACTTGAGCTGCATCGCACCGCGAGCTGTCCGCGACTGCCGATCCGCGTTCGATCACCGTCAACAGACATCGCCACCCCTTCTGAGCGGGTGTAACGCTACTACCGCCGATCGCACCGTCAATTCACATGCAAAAGGCGCGGTATCGAACCCCGAAATGGCCCAGAGGTGAACGTCTGGGTTTTGTCGGGCGGTGACGTCTCGGCTTGGCTCGAGCTTGTCCGCGGACGTGGCTCGGGTACTGTACGGGTCTGGCGTTTTCGCCGACCTCGCTTCCGCAGGACGAAGGCCGTTGCCGCACAGAGTATCTGAGCGATTCGAGGGCGGTGATTGACGCTCATGGCTGGTCAGGGCTGATTCCGCGATCCGGTCGGCATGCTCGGTCACCTCGATGGGGCGAGCAAGAAGTTGTTCGGCGAGAACTTCTTTGGCACCAACCCCAGCCTGGGTGTCGACCCCGCCGTGGACGGGTTCGGTTCGGTGCGCTTCCGCGCCGAGGTTCCTGGGTCCGACGGCATCAACCCGCACGACCACTCGTACTACTACCACCGCGGCAGCGAAGCCCTCTATGGCATGGCCGACATCGTTTCCGGCCACGGCGACCAGCTCCAACCCGACGGCATGACAGCCGAACAGCGCCATTCGTTCGGGGGTGTACAGGTCAGAATCCCGGGCCTGCCCCCGGTCACCATCGGTCCGCACACGCCGGCGGTCATTGACCCGGAATGGGAGCGGTCGCCAGGATCTATCACCGACAACCATGTGTTCGATGCTCAACACCACCGCTGCCGCAGGCACGCCGACCGCCGACGGTCTAGCGCTACTAGCGTCGTGGGCCGCCACCCAACAGATGCCGGCGACCGAACTCTAAGCATCCACAATCGCTACTCCCACGGCGAAGGCAGCGAAAGCGTCGATGTGCTGGATGCTGGGGTGATTCACACGCAGGTCCGGCGGTGCATGGCGTTCTTCAAGTTCGCAGATCCTGAGCACTTCGTGCGGATGATGTGTAAAGCCAAAGCGCGGATCCAAGCGCTATTTCGTGACTTGGTTAAAGGGCTGCTAGCCGCGCGGGCGGTACACCTGAATGGTTACTCAGCGGGGTATTCCCAAATGTTCGTATGGTTCAACTCATGGTGATGTACACACACCATCGTCTTGCCCTGCCCATCCGTCGTGGGAGGCGCCCCCAACGGACACTGATCCCCCGGCGCCGGCGATAACGGCGCCAACACCAACGCCGCAGCAATAAATGCGGATGTCATCGTTGCGCTCCTTTCGCTAGCCGCTGCTCGTTGCACGATCTCAACACCAGCAGAGTTCAAAGAACACGGCATCACCCAGCGCGTCGGCTCCAGCCTGGAGTTGATCCCGCACCTGTTCGGCCCGAACCGGAGACCCTCGGGTCAAACGGGAGCGTGGCTGGGGGCACGGTACGGCGCGGATTCCATCAACGATGCTGCGTTCCGGAGATCAGATTCTCGTGCTTCGAGCGCAGGACATCGTTTTGTACCGCAGCGGGCCGCGTGTGCGGGTGCTTCCGGAGCCGCTGGCCTCGACGTTGACTGTCCTCATCCAATTGTGGAGCTAATGCGCGATCGCCGTCCGGTACCCGGCCTCGGCCTGCACCATCACCGGGTTGACCCCGCCAAGCTGGTAATGCCTCACCTCGACCCGTCATCGCCCAGATTCATGACGCCACCCGAAACGCCGCTCTTGCTGTATTCGGGTCCATTTCGCGGCGGTGGTAGCCCTGCTTGATGGTCGCGTGGCTGAGGATTAGCAGCCACGTGCGGCGCTGCTTTTTAGCGCCGTCGACGGTCCGAGGGACTCGCGGGTCGTAGTTGTCAACCAACGCTTGGGAGGGTCGGCGGAGCCATTTGTCGCGGCTCCAACTCAGCTTGCGAGGGCCGTATCCCTTGGCGTACTTCATTGTTATCCCTTGCTTGCTGGCTCGAACTGCCATGTCGCTTCGCGTCGCGCGGGTTCACTCTTCCGGTCGGTAGTGGACGTGGTCGCCGTCGCACTCTGGGCGACTCCCCATGATCCTGTTGGGATCAACCAAGGGACGCGGTGACGCCGGCCCCGTGACCGACGTCCATTCCGGGTCCGTATACAGGTCGATTCGGCGGTCTCGGATCCAGCGGCAATACCAGTAGAAGAAGATGGTGAAAAGAGCCATCAAGGCCACCATCGCGACCAATCCGAGAATCGCGGTCATCATGCTGGGCACGCCGCTTGTAGGGCTTTGCCGACGTTTTGGCTCTGTGCGGCGTAGTCGGTGTAAGCGCGCTGGAAGTTCTGACTTGCTGCTGAGCTGTCGTCCGATCCGTTCTGTGACTGTCCCGGAATCGTCTGGCGCCACACTGCGAGCATCCTGTCATCGAGATTGACTAAAGCGTAAGCCTTTTCACGCAAACCAGGATCGTGGATCTGCTCGGCGTACTCTCGCAGTCGGGTTTCGCGAGTTTGGTACGCATCCACTAGTTTCTGCGGGTCGTCGATGCTGGTCGGGATGAGATCGCGCATTCGCGCGCTCTCGGATCTCGAGTACTTGAGCATGTCGTTGACGACCGCGCAATCCGAGTTCGGACTTGGCCTCAGATACAGCCACACCGAAATCCCGGCTATGGCCAAGACCAGCACGGCAGCGGCCGCCGTGGTGATGACGGTGCGCCTAGTTGCCACGGGTCATCACTGGTGGGCTGGGGATGCCGGTCGACGGTAGGCCGCCGGCCCACCAGCCGTTTTTGATGTCGATGCTGCCGCCGTTGAGGTCGGGTAGGTGGATGGTCGCTTCTGGATATACTGAAGACGTTTGCATGAGTTGTCCCAGGGTAACGGGCTTCCAAGTGTGGGCTTCGCTCATATCTGGAAGTGTCAAATCGCCGAACGGTCCTCCAACACCTTGCCAGACCGGAATGGTGTTGAGTTCGTACTGGTATTCCTGCCATTGCGCCTGATACCAGCGGCCGTTGATTTGAACCGCCTTAGTGATGCCGTTGAATTCAGTACCACTAATCCGCACCTTTGATGTGCCCTGGAGATCTAGTCCCCAGGCCTTCGCCCTCTGCGGATTGTCAGACCCGCCGCCGATTGAAGTCACGCCGGTCGATGGGCCGGTCAGCAGATCGGGCCGCACGCAGGGTGGGTCCGATTGATACAGCGAGGGGTCTGGCAACCCGTTAGGGCTATCCGATGGATGATCTGGGTCCAGCGCCCAGTAGCCGGTGCCGGGGTGCCAGCCGGGTGGCGGCGGTCCGTCCCACCTGCCGGCGGGCGGATCGCGCCGTGGCAGTTGCGGAATGTCACCGTTCGAGTTGTCGCCGCCTTGGGTGTTGTCCACGAGTCGGATACCGGTGCCTTTTCCGTTATGTGCAAAGGTGGCGTTCCCCAGACCGGTCGTGGCGGCGGTGAGTTGACCGGCGACCTTGACTTCGGTTCCGTCGAGTTGTTTCGCTCGAGACCAGATTTCACTAGCCATCGTTTCTGCTTGCGCCTGACGAGCGGCCTGCTGTGCCGGTGCGCCGCCATGGTCGGTGTAAGAGACCGACAGGTCTTCTCCGACATCAAATCCCGCATTCTCGGCGTCCGCGACGGCATTCAACACACTTCGCTGGGCTGCGCTGATGTCGCTCGCCCCGTCGCGCGCTATTCCGGCTGCCTGGCGGAGCTGGTCAGCTTTACTGCTGACGGTGGATAGGTCGGCTGCGGTGCGTTGCCGCAACGCATCACCCCCGGCGCCTTTCCACGCGATGGAGTGGGACTGGTTGCGCATTGTCAGAAATATGTCTTCCCACTGGTCGGCGGTCTTGCTCCAATAGCTGGCCGCATCAGTCAAGTGCGCGGTGCTCCATGCACGGATTTGTGAGAGGGTTGCGGCGGCCATCAGACCATCGTCACTTTTGGCACGTTAGCCATTTCCCCTGCAGATTTAGCCTCCTGGCTGCCGTAGCCGCCGGCGGCGTTAGTCACCTGTCCCGCAGTCTCCTGGGTACGTGACGCGAACGCTGCTGCGTCAGTGCTGATCATTGCGTTGATACTGCTGACCGCGGCGGCGGTGGGTTGAAATGGTTGCCCTGGCGACGGTGGCGTGGTCGCGATGAGCTGGGCGCCCAGTCCCTGCCATTGCCCCGCCGTCGCGGCTAGTTGGTCCAGAACGACCTGCAGTCCGTCCGATCCCATCTGACGATCGTAAGCCGATCCCCGGAGGGACACTATTCACTCACGACTTTGATTGGCGTCCCCCGAGTTGTTGCGGCCGGCCGACAAAGATCGCCGTCGATCTCGGCGCCATGGTGGCAAGATGCGCCGAGATCAACGCCGTTTCGCCCGAATTCACGGACACATCAGCAGGGTGACCCTGTACGGTGCGGCAGCGTCCCAGGCTGTGATGGCGAGGTTCTTCAGGGTGCGTGCGACTCTTGCCATAACCCCACCTCCCTTCCTAGCCGATGCTGACAGCAGGTGAATCATCTCCGTGATCACGAAGACCGCGAGGAAACCCTCGTGGTCCATCCACTGGTTAACGATGGCTGCCATCGTCAGCGCTGTGACGCCAGTCGCAGCGGACACGTCCGTCGTGTTTCGGCTTGTCGTTGTGGGCCAAATTTTACCTAATCCTCGCGTGCACGCGCGGCTTGATCGACGGCGCTGGAAAGGCCCCGTCCCCGCGAATCGCCACGCGTCGAAGACAAAGAGTGTTTCACGGCTTTATGGGTTTGACCTGCAAGGTCTCCCGTATCTGAGGCCGCAGGAGGGCTGAGACCATAGATCGATAACGCTCTTTGGCGAGCGCCGTGAGGCGTCGGGGGTGCGATAGAGGGTCTACGGTTCGTACCTGGCGTCAGGGACTCCGTTGCGGTAGAGGATCTCCTGTTCAAACCTCACGTCGGTGACACCGTTTGGCTCGGCAGGAGACGCTGTCTTCGCCAAGGCGTCGATGATCTTCTGCTTGAGTTTGTTCGGGATGTCGAAGGATGACTTGATAATCACAGGCTTGCCGTCGCCGGCTTTAACGCTCCACACGTTGCCGCCGATTGGAACTACATAGTCTTGCAGCACCGTCGTTACGACTCCCCTGACGTAGTCTTCGCCTACCATGCCCCAAGCTAGCCCCCGCCGCCGTTCATGGGCGGTCACTCGTCGCAACACAGCATGGAGGTTGTCGGTGTCAGGCAGGTTCCCCTCTGTTGCGGCCGATGGTTGCGCCGCGCGGGAGTCCACGGGGAGTCCACGAAAATCAGCTGAGGCTCTGAAAACTAACTCTGAGCTACTAGAACTCTGGTGCGCGATACTGGGATTGAAGTAGGCGAAGTGCGGCTATCGCGGATCGGTGTCTGACCTGCACAGAAAGCCTCTGAGCTGGCGACATGTGGGACAGTATCGCGTGAGTGACGCGGAAGCAAGCGGAACATGTTGTAGCCTCATTGGGCATGTATTGGGCACGCCGGCCGCGATACTAACCACCACGGAGAGCCATGGCACGCACGCGCGACAAGCGCTCATTCGCCACCATCCGGCGGCTGCCGTCTGGCCGCTACCAAGTGCGCTACACAGGGCCCGACGGTGTGCGACACAACGCGCCGTCGACGTTCGGCGCCCGTATTGACGCCGAGGCGTTCATTGTTGCCAAGCGCCGCGAGATCGACCGCGGCGTGTGGGATGCCACCGCGGAGGTCAAGCGCGATGCTGTCACGTTCGGTGTGTATGCGGTGTCGTGGCTCGAGGGGCGCCAGGTCGCCGGCCGGCCGATCAAGGAACGCACCCGCGAGCACTACCAGTCGATCCTCGACGACCACCTACTCGATACGTTCGGCGCGCGTCTGCTCGGCGCAATCACGCCGAAAGACGTGCGCGAGTGGCACGCCGCTACGCTCGTCGACCGACCCACGATGCGCAGTCACGCCTATTCGCTGCTGCGCACCATCATGGGCAGCGCTGTCAACGACGAGCTGATCGACGCCAACCCGTGTCGCATCGTCGGCGCCGGCCGCGCCAAGCGCGTGCATAAAATCCGGCCGGCCTCGGTCGCCGAGCTGGCCACGCTGACCGCTGAGATGCCCGAACGGCTGCGCCTGATGGTCACTCTGGCGTCCTGGTGCGCACTGCGGTTCGGCGAAACCGTCGAACTACGCCGCAGCGATATCGACCTGTCCGACGAGGTAATTCGCGTGCGCCGGGCGGCCGTCAGAACCAACGGCGGCTACCTGACCACCACGCCGAAGTCTGACGCCGGCGTCCGCGACGTCGCGATACCACCTCACCTCATCCCGCAGATCGAGGAACATCTAGCGAAATACGTTGCTAAACCTCGTGATTCGCTTCTGTTCGCCGCCCAGAACGGCGGCCATCTACAGCCGTCGACGCTGATGCGCCATTGGTACCGGGCGCGCAAAGCGGCCGGCCGCGAGGATCTCCGCTGGCACGATCTGCGTCACAGCGGCGCCGTGCTGGCCGCCGCGACCGGCGCCAGCCTGGCCGAGCTCATGGGCCGACTCGGTCATTCGACACCCACCGCAGCGATGCGCTACCAACACGCCGCCCAGGGCCGCGACCGCGAGATAGCTGCGCTGCTGTCCAAACTCGCCGCGAACGACGCATGATGGCCGAACCGATCCGCTACGTGGTCGTGTGCACCTGCACAGGCGAGGCCGAACCGCTGGCGTGGGTCGACGACGAGCGGCCGGCCGGTGGGCAGGTGACCGTCAGGTCGGCCCCAAACGCCGGTCAGGTGATTATCGGCAACCGGATGATGGATGACTTGCCAGCACCGACTCACGAGACGGTTGCAGCAGCGTGGGCCGATAGCACCGTTAGCGAAACACACTGGGACACTGGGCGTTCCGGCTGGGCAATCAACTGCCCACACTGTCCCGACCGGGCGCAACTCAGTGACT
This sequence comes from Mycobacterium europaeum, assembly GCF_034555895.2. Classification (NCBI taxonomy): domain Bacteria; kingdom Bacillati; phylum Actinomycetota; class Actinomycetes; order Mycobacteriales; family Mycobacteriaceae; genus Mycobacterium; species Mycobacterium europaeum. Next base: position 2,881,910 of record NZ_CP157315.1, on the reverse strand, counting down.
CAACACTGTCGGGCATCGCCGACGAGCTCGTCACGGCCCGCGACCAGCTGCCCTACGTGCCTACGCCAGACCCCACCGACCCGTCGATGATCGAGCAACGGCATTTTCTTCCTCTTGGTGTGTTAATACGCCGCTTGGGGTCTGGCGTCGGGTAATCTCGCTGGCGTCGCTTCCAACCGGGTGTGCGGCATCGTTTTGATGCCGAAAAGAGGCCCGGAATGTCCGACGCTCCAACACATCGACGCCGCTACGTCACGCTCGCCGAAGCTGCCGAATATCTAGGCGTAACCGCGCGCACCATCCGCCAGATGATCGCCGACGGCCGGCTCACCGGCTACCGCGCAAGCTACCGCCTGGTGCGCGTCGACCTCAACGAAATCGATGCCGCCATGAAGCCGTTCGGTGGCGCGGCATGAGCGCGAGCATGACCCCGAATGACAGAAGCCGCCCCGCGGGCAACGGAGCGGCTCCCAACACGACCAGCCAGATCGCTGACAGCAACCCTATCGGAGTTGGCTGGCGAAACTGCGTAGGCCAAGCCGCGACATTGCTCGCGCAGCTCGGCCGCCGGCGCGACGCCGCGCGGCGCCTGGTACCGCTCGACTGCGGCTGCCCCGACCCCTGGCCGTGCCGCTGCACCGAGCCACCGCTATCCGAACGCGCTCTAGACGGCTGGCGAGACGCCGCAATGACACTGCTCCGAGCTGAGCTAATTCCCCTGGTGCCGTTAGAAGTTCGCCGCGCCCTGTGGCGGCGCGGCGGTGCCGACCGCGTACTCGCAGAACTGCTCCACGACGCTTGCGGGGGAGAGGCAGCATAGTGACTCTCGCCGACAAACCCTCCGACATGGCCGCGAAAGTGGAACGCGCAGACCGCCAGGGCCGGCGCGACCTTCGCCTCGCTGCACTAGACGAGGCAGACCCCGAGGACCCCGGCCCGTCTGAGCCCGACGATTACGAGGCACCGCGCGAGACTGCCCGACCCAGCGCGCCAGCCGCGCATCTGCGTTACCCGGCGCTGGACTGGCAACGGGTATTCGACGGCGCACCAGATGACATCGACTGGCTAGTGCCCGATTTCATCGCCCGCGGCCAGTCCTACTCGCTGGTTTCACCCGCGAAGGCCGGCAAATCGCTGTTGATGCTCGACGTCGCCGCCGCGATCGCCGCTGGACGCTCACCGCTTGGCCATCCAGCACAACCGCCGGTGCGCGTGCTCTACGTCGACTGCGAGAACTCCCGCGATGACCTCGTCGAACGACTACGCGACATGGGCTACGGACCCCACGACCTGGCCGCGCTTCGCTACCTGTCCTTTCCGTCGCTGCCGGCACTGGACAGCCCCGCCGGCGGCGCCGAAGCCGCGGCGCTGGCCGAGCACCACGACGTCGCGCTCGTCGTCATCGACACGATCGCCAGAGTGGTCGCTGGCGAAGAAAACTCCGCCGATACCTACCGCAACCTGTACCGCTACACATTGCAGCCGCTCAAGGCTCAACAGCGTGCCGTGGTGCGGCTGGATCACCGCGGTAAGGGCGTCAACGCCGGCGCGCGTGGCTCATCGGCGAAAAACGACGACGTTGACGTCGTCTGGCAGCTCAACCAATCGCCTGGACCGGACGGCGAAGCGTATGTGACGCTGCGACTCGAGCGTCAGCGCGGAAGTGCACACCCTGAGCAAATCAACGTGTTGCGCGACGTTACGCCGCGGCTCCGACACGTCGCCAAGGATGCGCCGCTGGCCGCCAGCGAACAGCAGCGCGTGGGCGAGTGCATCGAGGCAATGAAGCTACTTGGCTTGCCGGCTGACGTCGGCCGGCCGAAGGCGCTCAAGGCATTGCGAGAGGCCGGCTACAAAGTTCGCAGCGACACCGTTATGGCCGCGGTGAAGGCGCGCAAGGCAGCGAAAAACTGCCCCGAAGCCGATGGGGGCAGCTTTGGAGGGCTGTTTTCGTGACTGCCCCAACAAAATTCGGGGGCACCGACATCAGTGCAGTTCAACGCGCTGGGGGCAGGTCGGGGCAGCTTGCGGCTGCGGGCGCGCCCAAACCTGCCCCAGCGGGTGTGTCTCTTAAGAGACACCCGCGGGGCGAAGGGCGCCGCGCCGCGTGCGCCGCACTGGTCTGCTTCCGCCTCACTGCCACATCGGAGTTCACCTACTGGCGTGACCGCGACGAGGCGGCTTCTGCCCCTCGCGCAACTCGCAACACCGACATGCGGACATCAGTGCATCGGCGTCCACAGCGTCGTGGCCGTAGACCTCGAGCCACCCCGCACGCGCGGCCGTCCGCGCGTGCGATGCCTTGAGAGTCCCCTGCCATGAGGGGGCGGGGGAGGGTTCAATCCCGACCGATCGGCACTGCCGACCGTTCTGCCAAGCGGTCTCGAGTTTCGGCAAAATGCGCAGATTTTTTGTGGGATTCGGCCCAAAACGTCAGAAAAGGGAGGTAGCTGCGGTTATGTTCGTGAAAGTCGCTGAATGCGAGTGTGCCTCATGAGGTCGGGGCAGCGGTGGGTGGCCGATGCGTTCCTGGCCGCGGTCGGCGAAATCAAGCTCAACGAGCCAACGGGCTTGCCGCTGTACAAAATCGACGAGCTGCTGCGGTTGGCGCGCATGTTGGCCGTCGAGTTGATCGACGAGACCGACGCCGAATCGTTGGCGCTGCTCGAGCTGACCGACGTCGTCGACCAGTGGTGCTGGGACTCGACCAACCCGCTGCTGATTCTGCGGTTCCTGGCGGCGCGGCGCGCCCACTGCGACACACTGGCGGCCGAGTTTAATGCGGATCAGTGACCGCAGGGGACCCGACCACTCGTCCCGCACCCGACACACGCTTGATCGCGCACACCGGGTTTGTTCCCGTAGTGGTAGCCGAATCCCATGCAGCTCCCGCAAATCTTAAAACCGTTACAGCCGGGACGATTACGACGACATGGCATTTCAGTTCGCCTCCAATCGACGAAACGAGCGCGCAATCAAAAGCGCCTGCTTTACCAGGGCGTTCAACCTGCGCCAGCTGCCGCAAACGTACTGCATACGAAGTCGAAAATAGAGCGAAATCGAAAAACGCGCTCCCGGACATTGGTGGCGCCTAGCATCTTGCCGGCGTGAATGCCAGCAGTGTAATTTTGGTGGCAGCCGTGGTGACGCCGGCCGAGTGATCGGCCGCCATCACCGCGGTGAGGTGCCCGCCACTGAACTGGCCTGCCGCCGAGGACCGCCCGCCGCCGAAAGGCCGCCGCCGGGGAATCGGCCGCCGCCCCAGCGACGTCGCCGCCGCCGAATCGCCCGTTTTCGGGCATTCCTATTTTTGCTGCGCGGATTATGTTGTCGCGCACGGCGTTTGGAGGCCATTTCAGTGAAAGACAAATTTTTCTGGGTAAAGCACTTTGGCCAGGGCAAGACCCCACATGTGTACCGCAGCGCCGCCGCCGGCGTGCTCATCGACAAGTCGCTCAGCGATTCGGAGAAGCACGCGGCTATCGACGCGCTCGAGGAACTGCTGCCCACGGCCAAAGCCGCCGGCGGCGCCGGCTGGATGCGCGACCTCGCCGCCGGCGGCGGTGCTGGCGCCCAGGTGATCACCAAGGCAGCGCTGCCCAAGGGACGGGAAACGGCGCCGCTGGCGTTCGCCGAGTCCGACTTGCAGCTGATGCACCAGGCGATGTCCAACCGCCAGCAGCTGCGGATCAAGGCTTTCAGCAGCCCCGACACACAGCTGCCGGCTCAGCTGTCGCCACAGGTCATCGGTCCGGTCCACGAGAACCGGCTGCTGGATCGGCTGCCCACCCAGGCCATCGGCTCGCCGAGTTACGAGTACATCCGGCATAACTCGACGACCGGCGCGGCCGCGGTTGTCGCCGAAGGCGCTCCGAAGCCCGAGCTCGTGCTGAACACCGACACGCTGACCGCCACCGCGCAGAAGATCGCGGCCCACACCGCGACGAGCTGGGAGGCCCTCAACGACTGGGCCAACTGGGTCGGCTACGTCCAGGGCGAGCTGTTCCGCCAGATCATCGACGTCGAGAACGCCGAGCTGCTCGGCACCACCGGCGACGGGACCAGCGGGCACCTGACCGGGCTGTTGCACACCAGCGGCATCCTGACCCACGCGGTGGCCAACGGCACGACCAACACCCTCGACGACGTCGAGCAGTCCATCGCCATCATGCGCACCGGCGCGGCCCTGGCTGAACCGAATCTGTTTGTCCTGCATCCGAACACCTGGTCGGCGATGCGCCGAACCAAAGACGGCTACGGGCGCTACCTGGTTGCGGCCGACCCGACCAAAGACGAGGCGAATCAACTGTGGGGCGTCGAGGTGCTGGTCACCACCGAGCAGACCGCCGGCACCGGCCTGCTGATCGACACTCTCAAGTTCGGCAAGGTGCTGGTGCGCGAGGGCCTGTCGCTGATGACGGGCACCAACAACGACGACTTCACCAGAAACCTGGTGCGGTTCGTCGGCGAGGAGCGCCTGGCGCTGGCCGTCGAGCGGCCGGCGGCGCTCCTGGCCATCACCGGCTTACCCACGAGCTGACAGGAGCGCAAGCTTATGAAAGTGAAAGTGCTGCAACCGTTCCAGGTCAGCCACGACGGCACCATTTACCGGCCAGGAGAGACCGCCGAGGTGCCCGACCACATCGGCACGCACTGGCTGCGCTCGGAATGGGTAGAGCCGGCCGACACGGCCGCCAAGCGGGCCAAAGCCGACATCGCCGCCGCGATCGAGGCTCGCGCCAACCGGGGCCAGCCGACCCCGTCACCCGACGAGGTCGGCGACCAGGCGCCCACGCTCGCCGCGGGCGAGTAGGGGTGTCGGCGCCGGCGCCGGCGAGCTCGACACGTCGGGGCCGGTGCCAGCCGGTCAAAGGCGCTCCCGCGTTCGACGTCGTCCTCAACGAGCACCACCGTGAGCGCGGCGGCCTGACAATCGGCCCAGGGCAATGGAAATGCCCGGATCGTGTGCCCGTCACCGTGGACCGCGGTGGCGTCTCGCATGTGGTCGGGTGGGGGCGCGCGTTCATCGACCACAAGGGCAACCCGCGGATACGCGGGCTATGGTCGACGACTCCGATGGGTGAGTACGTCAAAACACTTGTCACTCAACGGGTGGTGTCGTTCGCGAACGTCGACCTTGAGGCGAGCATCGACGGCGCCGGCGCGAGGGTGTACCAGGTTGTGGGCGCATCGTTCTCCCTGCCCGTTGACCCGCCGCCGGCGCCAGACGATGCCGCCGGGGACGACCTCGAGCCGGCGGCCGAGCTGCTCGGCCTGGCCGCCCGCATCTACGCCGCCCCGCGGGCCGAACGGCCTGGCTTGGCCGAGCGCGTCATCGCCTGCGCGGTCGCGCTGCGCGACACCTCGGCCTAGTGGTGGGAATTGGATAATGGAAGGGGCGCGGCTCCGGCCGGCGCACAAATAGATGTGCATTTGACCACCTCCGTTCGACGCACACGAGCTGCGCGCCCAAAAGAGATTGCCGGCCATATGGAGCGTGGTAGTGCCCCTCCCGCAACCGCGAGTGTACCCCCGCTCATAACGTGCCCTGTCGCCCTGGGCGCCACACCGGACGCGACACCAGCCGCCTAGGTGTCCACACAATGAGCGGCTGACGCGCTACAGCGTTCTAGTCTCTGCGTTGTGAAAGCAGCCGAATGGATCAGCCTGGGCAGTTTCGTTGCGGCCGCAGTATCGGCATTCGTGGCGTTCTTGCAGGCGCGGCGCGCCAAGGCGTCCCAGGACGCGGCCGCGCACTACCAGGCTAGGGCCGAGCAGAACGCAGAACGGGCTACGCAAGCGGCCGAGGAGGCCGCCACCGCGCAGCGCCAGACGGCAACCGAGGCCGGCCGTGTTGCCAAGGCCATCGAGGAACAGAACCGCGTGGCCGAGCAGCGGGCCGAGCAAGCCGAGGGTGTGCCGTGGCAGATCAGGCACCGCGAAGGTGACCTATGTGACTTGTGGAACATAACGGAGACAACGAAATTCGGCGTGCGCATAGAGGGCGGAGGTGTGCTGCAACCCAAGACCGTCGACCGCATTGACGGTCGCAGCTCGGCGGAGTTCTTCGCCACCAGGCACATGGGAGCAAGTAATGACGTCCTGGTCACCTGGTACCGCCGCGCAGACTTGTCAGACGAGCCGCGGCGATGGCGCGGCAACAAACCGCCAAGGCTATAAAGGCTCGCCTGCTGATGACATGGCTCCACGAGGCCCTCGAGCACGTTCCAGACGCCGTCAAGTACATCGGCAGCGGCGCAATCGGTGCTTACTTGCTGACCTGGGCGCGCGAACGCCGACGCACCCGCGACGCATACCGGGCGCCCCAGCGCGAAGCCATCGGTCAAATCCGCACCGCCACGAACTCGTTTATGTTGCGTGAGCTCGATACGCGCACGGCCATGACCGAGTTGGCCCAGCACATTCGCCATCTGATGACGCAAGGACAAGCGGCAGACTCGGAGCAAGTCATTGAGGCCACCAAGGCAATGGGTGAGCGCCTTCAAACTGCTATGGCCGCGATGGGCGCCGCGCTGCTCGACGTCGACTGCGCGTTTTCGATCGGAACGTTGACTATCGTCGATCCGCCATGCTGGGAAGCGATGGGAGCGGCCTACATCGAGTTCGATGCGGTGAGCCGCTCGCTACGCTACGGCGGCGCAACTGAAATGCGATCCCTCGACGAAATCGAGCAATACATCGCGGACCTGGCTAACTGCGCGGAAGCGTTCAACAAGAGCGTCGGCGCGCTGGTCCGTGCTGCGCAATTTCGGGTGTCACCAGCAGAGACTTTCACAAACCCGTGGAAGCGGCGCGGCGCGCGTCGCCGCCTCGGCGAGTATTACCGGCGGCGGCACGGGCTCGGTGCAGCCGAGGAACCACCCCAGCCGCATTACTGAAACCAGCGGGGCTGGCCGGCTTAGCCGAGCGAGTCACGGCGTGAGCCGCGCGCTACCCATCAGCAGAATCTGAATCCGCTGCTAGTCGCCTGAGCTTGTTTCGGGTGCTATTCGGGTCTGCGTCGAGTGCGTCATCGAGTTCGTCGGCGTGACGAACTTGAGCGGCCAATGTCTCGTAGCGCTTCTGCTGGGCGTCCCAGTCCTTATCAAGATGGTTGTGAGGCTCTCCGGTGATTTTCTCCGAGAGCTCGGTCAACTGCTGACGCCACCAGCTAGGAATGTTGTCCACATGTGCCGCAGCATTGCGGAAAGCCCACGCGACGAACAGCGCCACGGCAGTGATGTATCTCGCGCACTCTTCGAACGATTCTGCGTCGAAATCGGGATAGGGAGATGGACGATATTCGAGGTCGCGTGTGAAGACGAAATCGAAGGTGCTGACAGCCTTCGGGTGTGCGTGCTGGCTCATATGCCTATAAAGGTCCGAGTGGGGGACGCGCTGCTGGCTGGCGCCCTGCACGAATTGCCTCGAAACGTTGTCCTTGAACCATTCATTCTGGTGCAGCCATCGCTCGGCCAGGTCCGGCTTGTGGGCGAGTGTTCGCGCCAGCCCTGCTGACTCGTAAACGCCACGCAAGGTCGCCTTCGCTTCTACATAGAAGCCAAGTGCGCACAGGTTAGCGGCAGCTTGGAGCCCTTGGTATGCCCGAGTGAAGAGGCCGGTCGCTGCGAAATTGTTCGGGAACCAATGGTGGGGCGGGCTACCGTAGGTCGCGGCGAGGCCGGAGTCGAGCAGCCGAAGCAATCCCTCGAGGTCAGCGAACACAGCCATGCAGGGCTCGGCTTCAAGCACGTTTTTAAAGGCCTGAAAGGCGCGGTATCGGAGGAAAGTGGGCGGCTCAGGCGACACAGGATGGGGGCGAGGGCCGTCGGATGGCTGGTCGTTCACCGCCGCGACAGTACTTGATGGCGAGCCGCTACCTTATGGTGCAGCGAGCATTACAGCATGTCGAGGGCGTCGGCGGCGTTGAGCAAGGCGGCGGCCAGCTGGCGGGCGCCGGCTGCGGTGAGGTCGACGTCAGAGCTGTTGGGGTAGAGCGTTACTCGGCGCTCGACCCGGCCGTCAACGTACTGGGTGCCTTCGACGGTGATGCGCACCTGAATGACGTCATGGCGCGACCAGGTGAGCATACGGTGGGCGTCGGGATCACCGACGTCGAACCAGTCGCCGGCGACGGCGCCGGCGGGTATGGGGCAGTCAGGGGGAATGGGTGCAGCCATGCTGGCAAACCTTTCGTATCGCGATTCGCGATGCCGAGCTGCCTGACCAGTTGGGCACGTATTGGGCACGAGGCCCGCTCAGATTCTAAAAAATAGCCTCTGAGCTGGAATAACTCTGGTGCGCGATACTGGGATTGAACCAGTGACCTCTTCCGTGTCAGGGAAGCGCTCTCCCGCTGAGCTAATCGCGCCGGGGTCCAAAGCTGGAGGTGGAGACGGGAATCGAACCCGTGTGCACGGCTTTGCAGGCCGTTGCCTCACCACTCGGCCACTCCACCGCTGGGATTGATGCCACTTGCACCTTCGAGCGGATGACGGGATTCGAACCCGCGACCCTCACCTTGGCAAGGTGATGCGCTACCAACTGCGCTACATCCGCGCGCCTCGGACGAGATCGTCGCCCGGTGCGAAGCACGACGATAGTCCACGTGAGCGGGCACATACAAATTTCTCGGTACGAGCCGTGTCCAGGCTAGCGCGGCGTATCGGCGACCCGCAGGCGGCCGGTACTGTCGAGGCCAGGCTCGTGCTAGTCTTCGACGTCGTTCGCCTCTCGGCGCCGGTCCCGTGGCTCAGTGGGAGAGCGTCCGCTTCACACGCGGAAGGTCGCTGGTTCGATCCCAGCCGGGACCACCACATCGTGGCAGCCAAGCATCCGTCGACTAGCCCGGATGCAAGAAAATACCGCCATCGGCCCAGGTCATTCCGCGCTATGGTGACACGACCGGTGGGTTGGCCACCCTCTTTACGCGCGAGGACAGTGACCGTCGATGGCCGACGTGGATGCAGAGGCGATCCAGCAGGATCTGATCGCCGGGGTCGCCGCGGCACTCGACTTCGCGGGCGTCGAGCAGATCGGGCGCGGCGGGTTCGGGGTGGTCTACCGGTGCGCGCAGCCTCAGCTGGACCGCAGGGTGGCCGTCAAGGTCCTGACCAACGACCTCGACCCCGAAAACCTGGACCGATTCCTGCGCGAGCAGCGCGCGATGGGCCGGCTCTCCGGACACCCGCACATCGTCACCGTCCTGCAGGTCGGCACCACCCGCGGCGGCCGGCCCTTCATCGTGATGCCCTACCACGGCAAAGGGTCGCTGTGGGGGCTGGTCAGCGGGCAGGGGCCCCTGGATTGGCGCGAGGCGCTCAGCATCGGCGTCAAGCTCGCCGGTGCGCTGGAGGCCGCGCATCGGGCCGGCATCCTGCACCGCGATGTCAAACCGGGCAACGTCCTGCTGACCGATTACGGGGAACCGCAGCTGACCGACTTCGGGCTGGCCCGCATCTCCGGCAGCTTCGAGACCCGCTCGGGTGTGGTCATCGGTTCACCGGCGTTCATCGCCCCCGAACTGCTCGAAGGCGCAACGCCCACAACCGGATCCGACGTCTACTCGCTGGGAGCGACGCTGTTCTGCGGACTGACCGGCAACCCGCCGATGGGCCGGTCGGTCCACGAGATGCTGGCCCAGCGCGGCGTGCCCGACGACGTCATCGCCGTCATCGAAACCGCCATGACCCGCGATCCCTCCCGCCGGCCGACCTCGGCTCTCGAATACGGCGAGCAGCTGCGCGAGGTCCAGCGCCGCCACCACCTGCCGGTCGACGACATGGTGGTGCCGGTCGAGCTCAAGCGGGCGGGCTCGCCGCCAGCAGCGTCCTCGGATCACCGGCGCGAGGCCACCACGACACCCCCGGCGCCGTCGACGAAATACCGTCCCCCCGCGTCGATTCAATCGCTGGTCCCACGCGACCGGTTGATGGCGCTGCTGCGCGCGGCCGGGCGGCGGCGGTTGATCCTGTTGTACGCGCCGTCGGGGTACGGCAAGACCACCCTGGTGGCCCAATGGCGCGCGGAACTGACCGCCTCCGGCGTGGCGGTGGCCTGGCTGACCGTCGACGACGACGACAACAACGTGGTGTGGTTCCTGGCCCACCTGCTCGCGGCCATCCGGCGGGTGCGTCCCGCCCTCGCCGAACCGCTCGAGCAGATCGTCGAGCAGCGCGGCGACGAGGCAACCCGCTACGTGTTGACCTCGCTGATCGACGCGATCGACGAGGCCGGCGAACCCGTCACGCTGGTCATCGACGACTGGCAGCGGGTCTCGGATGCCCAAACCGGCGATGCCCTGCGGTTTTTGATCGGCCATGGTGGCGATCACCTGCAGATCATCGTGACCAGCTGGTCGCGCGCTGGATTGCCGGTGAGCAAGTTACGAGTTCGCGATGAGCTGGTCGAAATCGATTGCGAGAAGCTGCGGTTCGACGCCGACGAGGCGCGGTCGCTGCTCAACGAGACCGTCGGGCTGCAGTTGGCGGGCAGCGATGTGGCGGCCCTGACCGCGTCGACGGACGGGTGGGTCGCCGGCCTGCAGATGGCCAAGCTGTCCCTGCGCGGCGGCGGTGATCCGGGCGCTTTGGTGAGTCGGATGTCGGGCGAGAGCGAGGAGGTCGGCGAATTCCTGGCCGAGAACGTCCTCGACATCCTCGACCCGCAGCTGGTCGACTTCATGATGGCGACCTCGATCACCGAGCGCATCTGCGGCGAGCTGGCATCGGTGTTGGCCGGCGTCGACGGCGGACACGCCATGCTGGAAGACATCGAGCGCCGCGGCCTGTTCCTGCGCCACATCGACCATGAGCCGCAGTGGTTTCGCTACCACCAGATGTTCGCCGGATTCCTCGGGCGCCGGCTCGAACGCGACAACCCCGGCCGCCACCACGACCTGCACCGCGCCGCGTCGGTGTGGTTCGCCGAACACGGCTACATCAGCGAGGCCGTCGACCACGCCCTGGCGGCGGGGGAGACCGCCCGGGCGGTCGACCTGGTCGAGGACATCGAGACCAGGTCCCTGATCAACCAGTCGCGCATGACGACCTTTCTCGGCCTGGTCGAGAAGCTGCCCCCACAGCTGGTGACCACCAGACCGCTGCTGCAACTGGCGATGTCGTGGGCCAATATTCTCCTGCACCGCACCCAGGCCACCGAGGTGGCGCTCGACCGCTTCGCCGCCGCCATCGCCAAGGCCGACCTGCCGGAGGCGCGCCGCGCGGAGCTGAGCCTGGAATCCAGCGTGGTGCGGGCGGTGGCCGAGATCTACGCCGACCGGATCGAAGGCCTCGAGGACCTGCTGGCCGAGGTGATGTCGCGGGCGCACGAACTGCGTCCGGTGCTGCCGCAGGCGGCCGCCACCGCCCTGGCGTTCGCGGCGATACACCGCTTCGACTTCCCCACCGCGCAAAGACTTTTGGAATGGGCCGAGCCCTTCAACGAGCAGGTCGGCGCGGTCGGCGCCGTCTACGCCCGCAGCTGGGCGGGCATCGCCGCCCGCCAGCAGCTCGACATCCCGCACGCGTTGCGCAGGTTCCGCGAGGCCTTCGAGACCGGCACCGCGGCGGGAGCGCACTCGTATGCAGCGCGCATCGCCGGGGCGGTGCTCGGCGAAATGCTTTACGAGACGGACGAGTTGGACGAGGCCGCCGAACTGCTCGAGGAGAGCTATCACCTGGGGCCCGAGGGCGGCGGGGTCGACTACCTGGTGGCGCGCTACGTCGTCGGCGCCAAAATCAAAGCCGTGCAGGGCGATCGAGAGGCGGCGGTCGACCGCCTCGACGCGGGCATGGCGGTGGCCGACAGGCTGCGGTTGCCGCGCCTGGCGGCCGCCATCACCCACGAGCGGATCAGGCTGGGGCTACCCATCGACCCCGCGGAGGCCGACCGGCTGCGGGCCGGAGGCGATATTCCCCACGGCGCCGACGGCATCGCGATCCTCACCGCCGAGCTCGACGCCGCCTCGGGCATCCGGCTGCTCGCCCGCAGCCACGCCAGCGAAGACCGGGACGAGGCGTGCCGGCGTGCCGGCGCCCTGCTAGCCGGAATTGACCCGGCCACCCGGTCGTTGGCCGCCCTGCAGGCCCGCCTGCTGCTCGTCGAAACGCTCACCGCCGCGCGACGCGCCGCCGACGCGCACGACGACATCGCGGCGGTTCGCGCCCTGTGCACCGAACACGGCTTGCCGCGGCTGCTGATCGACGCCGGCCTCGGTTGAGGGCGGAACGCGCCCAGGATGGTGAAGATGAACCGTCCTGGGTTTGATGCCGCTTCCTTCTGTCAGAAGGATGCGGATCATGACGAAGCACTACCCGGTGGAGCACCGTGAGCGCGCGGTGAAGATGGTCCTTGATCACCTTGGTGAGTATCGATCGGTGTATGCGGCCTGCCGGGTGATTGGGCCGAAAGTCGGGGTTGGTGCGGAGTCGCTGCGCCGGTGGGTGCTGCAGGCCCAGGTGGATGCCAGCCAGCGCCCGGGCGTCACGAGTGCTGAGCAGCAGCGGATCAAAGACCTCGAACGCGAGGTTCGAGATCTCAAGGAGGCCAACGAGATCCTGAAGGCAACCTCGATTTTCTTCGCGCGGGAACTCGACCCGCGCCACCGCTGATCTGCGGATTCATCGACCAGATGCGGGCCCGCGGTTTTCGGGAGTCGGTCTGCCACGTTGCTCTGTGAGCAGGGTGTGCAGGTCGCCCCACGCACGTACCGCAACGGGAAGACCGCCGCCCCGTCGGCACGTACGATGGCTGACGCCCATCTGACCGACGTGCGCCGGCGCGCAGTACACGTCGATCGCCTTCGCGGAAACCCTTGTGCTCGAAAGGATTGCGGCATCAATTGGCAGCATCGGCGATGCCTACGATAACGCCTTGGCTGAGACAACGATCGGCCTGTTCAAACCCGAAGCCGTCGGCCGGCACAGCCCATTCCTCACCGGGCCGCTGAAAACGATCGACGACGTCGAATACGTGACCATGGAATGGGTCGACTGGTACAACAACCGCCGCCTACACAGCCAGCTCAACTACATCCCACCCGATGAACACGAGGCCGCCCACTACGCTCACCACCTGAGGTCCTAGTGGGCGACGCCTCAATGAAGCCAGCATCATCGGCGCACGGCGAGGTCAAGTGTTTCTAGGGTGCCGCGCATCGTCGTCCTCGACACGGCAGACTCAAGAACGCCGACCTCGAACACGAAAAGAGAACGACTATGAGCATGGCCTATCTCGCGCAACCAGCGCAGCAGCAACAACTGGAATGGCTCGATGGCAGCACACTCGCGATCCTTCTCGACGGCAAGGCAACCAATGGCCAGTTGATGATCGGACGCTTCGATGTCAGCGAGGGCGAAGCGCCGCCCTACCACAAGCACACGCGCGAGGATGAGGTGTTCATGCTGATCAAAGGCACCGCTCTGGTCTGGTGCGATGACCAGGAAATGGAGCTGTCCGAGGGCGGAATCATTTACTTACCCAAGGATATTCCACACGCGTACCGCATCACTTCTCGTAAGGCTGATCTGCTGATGATTAATACCCCGGCGGGAATCGAAGGCATGTTCCGCTACGCGGGTCGTGATAAGTCAGCACCGCGCCCGGAAGGCTTTGAGATCCCGCCGGAACGTCTCACCGAAGCATCACGACAGTACGGGCAAATTATCCTCGGTCCACCGCGCTGACCGACCCAATGGCTTCGGCAGAACCTTCAAAACGTGACCGGATTTCCGCAACGCAGCCAAAGCACCCACGTCACGCCCGACGAATACGAAGCCGCCTACTACGCTCAAGCTCAGACGTCCCAGCCGGCGATGTCTACAACAATGAAGCCGGCATCAAACCCGGGACGGTTCAAGATGGCAAGAAGGCGCCCCGATGTGGACTCAAACGATGCGCACGCTGCCCCGATTGCTTTGTGGATCGCGCCAGAACGACCGGTTTTCGAAAAGATCGAACAAGTCAGGAGGCAGCAATGTTGGACGCGTATGAGGGGACACGCGTGGTCGTACGCGATGCAGACCCGGCGTGCCGATGTTCACGTCGAAGCCGTGGTCGTCGAACTCGACGTGTTGGAAGTCGTGCCCGAAGTACTCCTCATCGAGGAAGTCGTAAATCGCCCTGAGGCTGTGGGCCGGGTCGCGGACCAACGTCTCGTACTGCACAAGGATCAGCCGGTGCGCCTGTTCGCCGAAATAGGCCTGCTTCAATGCATCGTAGGCGTAGCCGATCAAGCCACTACTGCTCATCAACCCGGTCGCGCGGGTATATACGGTGCCTTGGGCCACATAGTTGAAGATCGATGACGGGCTAAGGCTGTTTCGTGTGACCACCCGTTCAATGCTGTCTAGCACCCACGGCAGATCGCGCACGCAGGCGATCACGCAGCTCTCCGGAAATATTTCCGCCAGCGCGGGCATCTGAGCGCACCAAATTCGGTTCGTGTCGAAAACTATCTCGGCGTGGCGGTCGGCGTAGTAGTTCTCGAACAAGCCGCGCAGCACACGTTGGCGGGCACCGTCATCGAAACCGACCGAGAACTCATTCTTCGCACTCATCTCTTCGAGCATTCGCTCGAACATCCCCCCAAGCGGACTGCTCATTCCAGCGTGAAAGCGCGGGTTCTGCGTGAGGATCGCGCCCAGCAACGTCGATCCAGAGCGCGGCAACCCGGAGATGAAATGGAAGCGAGGCGGCACGGGATTCCCTCTCAGGAATGCGAGAAAACTCTTAGATCTTAAGCAGTCACGTGCGTTGGTTTGTCTTGACCCTCACGGCTCTGAATCGCGGCGATCGCCGCAACTGACGTCGTTTCAGGTTCGCGTACGCCGAGTGCTTCCACTTCGCTCACCACTGATTCGTCGTAAACAGCCGCGCCGATACAAACTGTATCATCTGCGCGGCGATACTTCTCGTCCAAAGTTCGCGGTCTGGCGCTCGTCGCTGCCCGCATTCCTCGCTGACGCCGACGGCCTGTACGGCAGAAATACCGAGGGCAGGATAGCCAACACCATCAACACGACCGCAACGCCCAGCGCGACGGTGTACGCGTGCGCAAGGGCGTGCAGCGGATTGACGGGGAAATCGGGGTGAAGGCTCCGTTGCCGTACCGCCGCGGTGTCGATCGACGCCCCGTGCCGGGCCGCTTCGTGTTGCAGGCTCGCGATCTTTTCGTTGGCGAACATGCTCGTGCGGTTGAACTGGCTGGTCAGGATCACCGACATCAGCACGGTACCCAGCGAGGCGGCTACATGCTGATTCACGTTGAAAAGCGTTGAGCCACGCGCGATCTGATGCGGGGTCAGGGCATACATCGCCGATGCAGACAACGACGGTATGGCGCAGCCGGCGCCCAGGCCCATGATGGTGAGCCCCCCCAACAAGGTGGGCAGGTAGTCGGCCCGCTCCGCCACCCCATAGGCGAAGATGGCCAAGCCCGCAGCCAGCAGCGCGTTACCCAACAGCAGGACCTTGCCCGGCCCGCGTTTGTCAATCAACGCTCCGGCCAGCGCCATGGTCAGCATGGCACCGAGCGCACGGGGAGCCATGCTCATCCCGGCCTGTGAAGGTGTTTCGTGCAGCACCTCTTGGAAATAGCTGGGAAGGAGGACCAATACGCCCACGCACGAGGGGTAGAACAAAAGCGTCGCCGCATTGGCCAGCACAACCACCCGGTTAGTGAACAGCCGCAGATCGATCAGCGGATGTTGCGTGCGGCCAAGAGCGTGAAAGGCGAACGCCGTGATCAACACCAAGCCGATGATCACCGGTATCCACACGCGGGGCTTCGCGAGGCTGCCACAGCTGGGGATGAGCGAAACCCCGTAGAGGAATGCTGCCAGCCCGGGCAGCAGCAGCATCATGCCTTTGAAGTCGAAGGTTTCTGAGGGCGCCGGATGATCGTTGGGGAACACGATCGCGGCGAGGATGCAGGCGATCAGCCCGATCGGCAGGTTGATCCAAAAGATCGACGGCCAGCCGTTGGTGTCGATGAGCCATCCGCCCAGTACGAGACCGAAGAGCGGGGCCAGCAGCGTCGGCACACCCAGCACAGACAGGATCCGGCCCAGCCGCTTCGCACCTGCCTCGCGGGTCAAGATGATGGTGACCAGCGGTATCAGCATGCCGCTGCCGAGGCCCTGGACCAGCCGAAACGCGATCAGCAGTGCGATGTTGGGCGCTATCGCGCACAATAGCGATCCGAGTGTGAATGCGACGACCGAGCCCATGAAAAGCCGTTTGGTGCCGAATCGGTCGGCTGCCCATCCGGCCAGGGGGATCACCGCGGCCAACGCCAGCGTGTAGCCGGTCATCGTCCAGGCGACGACCGCCGGGGTGGTGTCGAACGCAGTGATCCAAGTGCGTTGGGCGACAATGACAACGGTGACGTCGCATAAGGGCATCATCATGCTCAGGACACATACGGCGGTGATTCGCAGTATCGAGGCGTCGAGCTTGTCCGGATCGCTGCATTGTTTTGAGCTCAACTGCGGGCTAGGGAAGCCGGGTGACGTCGCCGATTCCATCCTGGCGGGCTTTCGATCGATCGGCATCTCCATCGCCAATTCTCGTGGGTGACCGCCCATACGGCGCAGCAACGCCATCAGCTTCTAAACCCCGACGCCGATGCACGGGTCTGACAATGCACGAGCAAACCAAACGCGTGCGATATCTTCATGATCTATTGTGCTCCAACGCCGTGAGACTCAAGTCCGCCGTGGGGGAGCGGTCATCAACAGTGCCATAGACGCCTGACATCTCCCAGCGCCGTATCGCCGCGTAGTCCTCCACGAGAACGTTCGGATCGGGGTGGATGAGCGCGATGTGCCCCGGGGAGGTGACGAGATCGACTGTGCGGCAGACAGGGTCCCCGTCCTCCAGCCAGAGGTCGGCAGCGAAGAAGGAGGGGAGCCGCTCGATTTCCGATAATCGGGAATGGCCGAAGAAGACACCATTCGTCGGTGAAGTCAGCTGAACCACATAGCACGTCTGGTCATGAGGAGGACGATATGACCGCGCCGCGGCAAAGGCCGCCGAATCGGTGTAGGCGTCGGCGGTCACGGCGGCTTGACTCATTTCGCCGGCGGCGTGTGCATACCTGGGAATCGCAGCACCGGCAAGCCTCGCGCCCACTTCGATAACTTTGGGTCCGGCATCAGTCAGCATCACTTCGCAATGCGCTGGGCCCCAGCGGATTCCCAATGCGTCGACGACCCGCATCGCGTAGTCCTCGAGCTCGCCCCCATGCGGATGATCGGAAGCCAGAAGCTCGGTGCGATCGTAGAGGAACGGTACACCGTTACGATCGGCAAAGTGGTACTCCCACATATCGGTGACCACCACTGCACCGTCTCGCGAAACGGTATCGATTATGTACTCGCGCCCTTCAATAAACTCCTGGACACACACTTCGCTGTTGTGCTCACCGAACATGGTGGTTCGCGAAAGAATTTGGGCAAAGGCATCGCGTATCCGGGTGGCGGTGTCGGCGGCGAACACCAGGTGGGATCCCGAGCTGCGTTGCGGTTTGAGAATCACCCGATGATGCGACAGACCCGCCGCGAAGGCGAGCGCTTCGCGAACGTCGGCCGTCTTGATTTGCCGTGGGGCGGGTAGCCCCGCGCGCCGTACTGCCTCCACCATCTCGTACTTGTGGCGGCGGTCCGCCCAGGAGTTCGCGTCATTTCCTGGCCGGCCCAGCCGAGCGTTGAGGAGGTCAGCCCGCTCCACCCCGCACTCGGCGCCGGCGATGATGAAACGCACGCCATGGTCGCGAAGAATCCGAGCCTGGTGCTCGAGAGCCATTGCGGGGATGTCGAAAACGTAATCCTCGCGGTGAAAGCTGTGCGCCACGAGCGACGCGTACTCATGGCTGCGCACGTTAATGACCCGGAATCCTCGCCGACTGAACTCCGCTGCCAGCAGGCTGCCCGATGACACTCCATCGACGATGGCGCAGGTCTTCATCGGCGCGGCCTTGACCATGTGCGCCACCCATCTGGCCGATCTCGGATCAGCAGGCGCAGGCAGCCGGGGGCGTTGTCGCCCTGGGCAATCGGGCGCAGGCCATTGACGCCCAACGGCGCCATAGTGAAGGCGAACATCAGGCCCCCGGTCGTGACGACTCCGTTCGTGCCCCCAAAGGATCTGATGACGCGTGTCTTCAAACCGGCCCCGATTTCTTCCGTGGACCGCGTTCCTGACAAAGCAACATTCACGATCGCGGTAGCCCATCCATCGCTGCCCCGTCCCGGTGTGCTTCTTTGTCCTCGCGATGATACAGCTAGTATCGCTGCGGATTAGGTACTTTATCCGGCCGCGCGGTAAGCGATGGGATACGTGCTATTGCGAGTTCGTGAACTTTACCGAAGCAGTAATCCGATGTTGTAATCCGAAGTGGCGGCCGCGCCTTGACGGAGCGACATTCGACGAAAGTGTTGCTGGTCGACCGCGGGCAGCCCGACAGCGGTTAGACCCGAATGGGCGGCCATTTCCCAGCGTTCCGCCGATGTGCACCAAAAGAGCTGCGGTACAGCACGGTTGCCCGGCGTTGAAGCGAGACGTCCACAGCGCGAGGCTATGATGCGCGGCGCGAGGGCGGGGCGAAGCAACGGTTTGTGCCGAAAGCGTTGCGGAATCTGGAATTCGATCCACGTGGATCGTGGCGCCGGCTGTTCACCGGTGCCGTGGAAGTCCGGTGAAGCTCGTCACGGGACGGCGGCGGTGGCCATGGTGGAATGGTTGAACATCATGTGCGCATAGCGACAGCGCGTCTCGATGGCACCCATTTGCGCCGTGACGGGGACCTTAAGGGTTAGGTGTGGCCGGGCCGGCGTCGGGTGCGGGTGTCGCCGGGCTGCCGGCTGATCCTTGGCTGTTTGCGGGACCGGTGGCTGGCGGGGGGCTCGCGGGAGTGGGTGTCGCGGGGCCGGCGTCGGGTGCGGGTGTTGCCGGGCTGCCGGCTGATCCTTGGCTGTTTGCGGGACCGGTGGCTGGCGGGGGGCTCGCGGGAGTGGGTGTCGCGGGGCCGGCGTCGGGTGCGGGTGTTGCCGGGCTGCCGGCTGATCCTTGGCTGTTTGCGGGACCGGTGGCTGGCGGGGGGCTCGCGGGTGCGGGTGTCGCGGGGCCGGCGTCGGGTGCGGGTGTTGCCGGGCTGCCGGCTGATCCTTGGCTGTTTGCGGGACCGGTGGCTGGCGGGGGGCTCGCGGGTGCGGGTGTCGCGGGGCCGGCGTCGGGTGCGGGTGTTGCCGGGCTGCCGGCTGATCCTTGGCTGTTTGCGGGACCGGTGGCTGGCGGGGGGCTCGCGGGAGTGGGTGTCGCGGGGCCGGCGTCGGGTGCGGGTGTTGCCGGGCTGCCGGCTGATCCTTGGCTGTTTGCGGGACCGGTGGCCGCCGGGGGACTTGCAGGGGCGGCCGTCTCCGGACCGCCCGCAGGCGGGGGCGTCGCCGGACCGGCCTCTGGGGCGGGTGTCGGGCTGTTCACCGGCATAGGTATCCCCTGCCTACCAGTAGCGGGTGTCCCTTGGTCGGCCACGGGGGCGGGTGTCGCTGGCTTGACGACGGGGGCTTGTTGACCCGCGGCGGCAACGGGCGCTGCTGCGGGTGTGGGCGTGACCCCCGGACCGCTCGCCGAAATGGTCGTCGTTGTGCTGTCCGAGTGGCGTTGCGGCGATTTGGATTCGGTCCAGGAGGCCAGGTCTTGCCCTCCGGTGTCATACACGACGCCGGTGGGTTTGTCACCGGTGACATCGAAATAGACTTTGCCGGTTGTCTTTTGGCCTTGGGGGAGGGTGGCCGGGTTGACTCCCTGGGCAGTGGCCACTTGGAAGAGCGCCGGGTACGTCTGGCCGTTTGGCGTACGAGCGTCTAAATTCGGCACGATCGGGATAGCGGAGCCTTTGATGGCTTCATCGGTGGCGGTGGCTTCCCAGAGAGTGCCCTTCACGGGATACGGGATGGCGTCGCTGCTTGGCTTGAGGTCGCTAATGGTCCATCCCTGGACGACATCGCCATTGACAATGGTTGCCTGAGAGCCGAATCCGTGGGTGGCGGCCGTGGTGGCTTGATCGGCGGAAGCGGTCGACGCGCCGGCCATGCCGACGAAGCTCGCGGTAAGGGCGGCGCCGATTGCGGTGGTTGTGCTAGTTGTGCCGGAAACTTTCACTGCCGTTCACTCCTGTAGTGTCTGTTTCACCCCGAGCGGACGCTGCATCGCCCGGCGATACAAACCGTATCATCGCTGGTGGGATTTTTATAGCGATATCCCAGCATGAAATCCGCAGCAGCCACTCCGGCGTCGGCCGACGATGCTTGTCGGGATTGGAAAGCGCCGCCGCCGAAACCCGCCACGCCATCGAGCTTCAAACCGCTTGCGCCGCTTGGCGGCATCCCGGCCGGGCCGTCACGAGTGGGACATCCACCACGCGTACAGCTGGTCGAGGGTGGGGCCCTGGGGTTGCCCGTTGACGACGCCGACCAGCAGTTCGGCGTCATCGGTCCACGCCACCATCGGATTTTCTTGTTGGGTCCCGCACACCAGCATTCCGCTGGTCTTATCCGGGGTGGCGTTGCGGTGCCACGGGCCCGGCGACTGGATTCGCCCTGGGCATTCAACGACGGTGGCGGCCTGCACGATTTGATCGAAGGCGGCGCGGGCCGAGTTCTCATCCGGGAACAGCAGGTATGTCGCCGACACAGGGCCGTCAGGGTCGGAGTTCGTGCCGCACGAAACCTTAGCCAGCGCAGCACTTGGCGCAGCGATCGGCTTGCATGTCCCCGGCGGGTAGCCGCGAGGGAGCATGCCGATCAGCCGGGCCTGGATCTCGGTGTCAGACGAAGCCGGCACCGGCGCGGGCGATGTGCTGCTGTG
The DNA here is from genome assembly GCF_034555895.2 of Mycobacterium europaeum. NCBI lineage: Bacteria > Bacillati > Actinomycetota > Actinomycetes > Mycobacteriales > Mycobacteriaceae > Mycobacterium > Mycobacterium europaeum. The sequence goes on along the minus strand of NZ_CP157315.1, from coordinate 2,861,042 downwards.
CGCGCCGGAAACGGTTGACGCGGGGTGCGACGGACGAATCAGCCAACTGGCCACCCCGCCGAGGACAACCACAGCAACCACGGCCGCGGCGCCAAACAGAAGTCGTCGTCTCGGGTTGCGGGGTTTTGCCGAGGCCGGACGCGGACTTGACGGGCCCGCGCCGAATTCGCTGGGCCACTCGGTACCGCCCAGCCCAAACCTGGGGAGGGTCCCCGGCGTCCCGGTGGACTCGGCCGTTGACAACCGTTCGGTCACTGACTCCGCCACGCTGAGAAACGGCGGGTCAGCTGACGGGTGCGGCGCGGGCCCGGTGGCGGACATGGACACTGCAGATGGCGTAGGCACCGTAGGGGCGGAGGGCGCGGAAAGAGAAGGCGGCACTGCCAATTCGGCGTCGGGCCCGGCGGCCTGCTCGCTGAGGGTCAGGATTTCGGCCACCAGGGCCTGATCCGCTGCGCCGAGTGCGTCGTATGCGGCTAGCGCCAGATCACCGGCGCTCGAATAGCGCTCTATCGGGTCCTTGGCCATGCCCCGCGCGATCACTTCGTCGAACGCAGGCGAGATTTCGGGGTGCAACTGGCTGGGCCGCGGGATCGGCTCCGCCAGATGCGCGCTGATCAGTGCGCCCGGGGTATGGGCACAGTATGGCGGCGACCCGGTCAAGCACTCATAGAGCACACAGGTCAACGCATAAATATCAATCTGGTGGTTCTCCCTGGGAGCGCTGAATCGCTCGGGCGCTGTGTATTTCCAGGTCCCGATAGCGCTTCCCACTATCCGGGCTACCCCCTTGCGGGCGGCGACGTCCGTGATGCCCAGGTCGGTCAGATACGCGAAATCGTTTCGGGCGATCAGAATGTTTTCCGGCTTGACGTCGCCATGGATGACCCCCGCTGCGTGGGCCGCATCCAATGCCGACGCGATCTGGCGCACAATGCTGACCGCCCCCGGTGCGGTCAGCGTCTCCGGCCGCCTTAGCAGCCTGGACAAGTCATCGCCCTCGATCAGGCGCATTTCCAAAAACTGCTGCCCGTCGATCTCGCCGCAATGGTGGATGGGCACGATGTGCGGTGCGTGCAGCCGACTGACGGCGTGTACTTGCCGCTGAAGTCGCGCACAGAAAGCCGGGTCGTGGCTAAACACCAGCGGCAGTAGCTTCAGTGCAACAATCCGCTGCTCCAGGGTGTCCTCGGCCTCATACACCTCGCCCGTTGCGCCATGGCCCAGGAGCCTTTTCAGGCGATAATGCCCAAATTGCAACCCCTCGAGTGAATCCCGCACGGCGTCGTTCATCGCCGACTCCTCAACTCAGCCGCAAACCGGAAGGCAGCGGCGAGACAACATCAGCCGACAGGCCCATTTCCGGCAAGACCGGGTGCGTTCCAGCTATGCCAGAAGGACCTTGGCGCTTGGAGCTTTCGTCACCGAGGTCACCGTAGCAGCCGGTCCTCCAAGTCGCCGGTTGCCGCTGTCGTCCAAGACCCCTCGCGCGGTTACGATCCAACCGTCCCGCGCCGGGCGTAGTCGGGCGAGGGGCCGATTCGTTATCGGACGACGGCAACGCGGCGCGGCGTCTCGCCGCGGCGGGTTCGTCGTCAGCCCGGGCCTCGTCGGCGACATCCGTGATGAGCTCAGCCGAATACGAACGGGCCCACGCCATGGCCGGTGACGACCTCTTGGGGCTCAAGGGCGACAGATTGCTCCGCGCATCCCGCGGACACCGTGCGAAACCGCGTTTTACGGGCGCCGTCCTGGGGTAAGCTCGGCCGGGTTGGACATCAATGAGGCGGCGTCCGATCCCATCCGTCCTTCTCCCCCGCAAACGATATATGCATTATCGATATTTCGGCCGATAGGATTAACCAGTGGCTGCATCACCTACGCGCGGCAAGGAGGCCCGCGCGCTCCCGAGGCGCGAGCAAATTCTTGAGGCGGCTCGAGCCGTTATCGACGAGCACGGTCCCGACGCGTTGACCGAGCAAATCGCCGAGCGCGCCGGGCTGGCTCGTCCCAACGTTTATCGACACTTTGCCAGTAAGGAGGAGCTCGATCTCGAGGTGGCGCGCACCGCCTATCGGGAGTTGCAAGCCGACATCGTGCGCCGGCTGGAGTTGTGCAATACGCCCCTTGACGTGATCCGTGCGCCGATCCAGAGCCAGGTCTTCTGGGCGGACAGTAACCGCAACCTGTATCGATTCCTCGTCAGCCGCGGGTACCAGCCGAGTTCCCAGCGTTACAAGGCGGATCAGGCCGACTTCGCCGCCGAACTCACCGCGATCGGTGCGCGCTATTTTCCGCATTTCGCGGACGATCCCGACGCTGCCCTCGCCATCGTCGTCGAGCTCAGCGGGCTTGTCGACGCGGGGATTCTGGCTTGGCTGAACCGCCGGACCGAGTCCCGCAAGGCACTGGTCGATCGGCTTGTGCTTCACGCTTGGCTGATTATCGACCATCACCTCCGCGACCGCGGCGTCCGCATCGACCCGGAGGTGCCGTTGCCGCGACCCGGGAAGAAACGAAACCGATAGCCGGCTACAAATTCGCCGCTCGCACACCGGATTTCGAAGCGCTCTGAGCTCTTGTGGCCGTGTCGTCAGCTCGGTGAAGACACCCATGTACCGCGTCGGGCAGTCCGGGATCGTGCGGTGTGCCACAATTGTGTCGATACATCACGTATCACACGCGCGCAAGTCACATACGGTTTCTGGCAGGTGACAAGTTGAGTAGTGAGATAACGCGCCACTCGCGAGCCGTGCGCTCGTGCCGGCGTCGGGGCGCCTGGTTCAGGCTTTGTTATTCCCTGGCGGCAGCGAACTCGGTCCAGCGCGGCGCCCTCTCCCGCAAGGCGACAAGTTCTCGATAAAGCGCCTTTTGCTCTTCGAGCGGAATGCGGCCCATGACGCCGAACAATTCGCCGCATTCGGCGACGTGCACCTCGGTCGACTCCGAGGCGTGCAGCAGAGTCTGACGGTCGGTTTCGCTCAGCTCCGCACCTTCCGGCAATTCCGCGAGGGCCTTGATGACCGACAGGCCTTCGCGGTGCTCTCCGTAAAGATCGTCGACCTCGGCATCGCCGAGCATGCGACGCAACGCCGGATAAAAGAATTGCTCCTCGAAGGCGATGTGCGCGCCGGCTTCGCGGTCGAGGCGCTCGCCACGGGCCTTGGCCGCCCGATCGTCGCCCGCCCTGAGATGTTCGGAGACCTCGTGCAGGCCGCGGCCGAGGACAGCGTGGTCCTCCTTGAAAGCATCGGCCAGATCCGATGGGCCCCAAGCGTTTGTCATTGAACAAACTTCGTCGACATTGACGACAGTATAGTTGTGCTCGGGAAAGGCAATCACAAGAAATGTGTCGCCTATATGGTTTTCGCGCGAATGAGCCCACGAAGGTGGAGTGCACACTCGTCTATGCGCAAAACGCCCTGATGGTACAGAGCCGCGAAGACGTGACCGGCCGAGGGAACGCACATGGCTGGGGTATTGCGACCTATGAAGACCATTGTCCGCATGTCGAGCGGCAAGCCTGGGCTGCCTATCAAGGAGAGCATTTCCGGCGGGCAGCCTCGCGAATCTTCTCGCAGCAGGTGCTCGCCCACGTGCGCCGCGCAACCGTTGGTGCTCCGAAGATCGAAAACACCCATCCGTTCGTCGATGGCCCTTGGTCTTTCATCCATAACGGCACGGTTCCCGGCTTTGACCGACTGCGCCCCCGGCTGCTTGAGCTCTTGCCAAAGGAGCGACGCGACGCGATTCGCGGTGACACGGACAGCGAACATGTCTTCCACTACCTGCGCACTCTGCAAGCGCGTTCGCCGGACCTTCCGCTGCTGGAGGTGCTACGCCAAGGGATCCGTCAGATCGCACAGTGGTGCGGCGAAATTGAGCCGACCGCACCGATCGGTCTCAACGTCATCCTGACGGACGGCGAGCAAATGGTCGGCAGCCGCATCGGACGTACGCTCTACTATGTCCAGCGCGAAGGCGTGCACGATTGCGAAATCTGTGGCTTCCCGCATATTCGTCATCACACCGACCGGCTCTACCGAGCGGTCGTCGTCGCCTCCGAACCGATCAGCCATGAGCATTGGCGCCAGGTCCCGGAACGCTCTGTGTATCGGGTGACCGAGGATTTCTGCTTTGACATTGAGCCGCTGTAAGTTGCTGGCTCCCAAGGCGTTCGGTCGCCATAGCGCGGACACGGTAGCAGAATGCGAACAAATCGCGGCGGGTAGACTCGGGTCACCCACCCTGTGCGGGGAATAGGACAGGTACTTGGTCTCAGGACCGGCAATGGACAGGCAGCTGCTTCCGTTAGTCCCGCGGATCGTCGCAACGCTGGACGAGCGCGAGTTGCGTCATGTCCAGGTGGTAGCGCAGAAGACAGCCGCGAAGGATGCGGCGCTGGCGGCGACCAGTGCGTTTGGAGACCGTGTGCGGCCGGGTATGGCGGCGGGCCCGTGGCTGGTCATCGGTGACACGCGAGAAATCGGCCTTTCCACACCGCAAAAGGCCCCGACCTACGAATATCGGCTCTCACTTCTCGCGCGCCGCGGCGACCTGGTCACTTTCGGCGGTGAGCCCCACCCCGATTTCGAGAATTACCGCTCGCATGTCCTCGGGACCGGACCGGTCGTCACCCTCAATTTGTCCTCCGGGGAGGGCAACCCTTTGCGCCCACTGGCGGTGCGTTGTCGACTCGATGCTGAGGCGTTCGAGCGCATCGTGGAAGCGACGAGGCGCAAGGGCGGTCTGACTATCCTCCCGCATATCGGCATGGGCAGCACATGGCAACTCGGCGCAGCCGTCGCTGAGGCGGCGAACGTCGCCGTTCACATTGCGAGCCCGCCTCCACGGCTCACGCGGTGCGTCAACGACAAGCTTTGGTTCGCAACATTGATCAGCGAGGTGCTCGGTGACGATGCCTTGCCTCCAACGTGCGCCGCGTATGGTCCAGCCGCGCTCGCAAATCGCATTCGCGCGCTCGCCCGATCGGCGGCGCGAGTGGTAGTCAAGGTGCCCTACAGCGCAGGTGGGGCCGGGAATGTGAGTGTTGCCGCAAATCAGGTGGCTGGGGCTTCGCTGGCGGACATCAAGGAATACATTCTCGACACCCTGCATGCGCTCGGCTGGTACGACGTTTATCCGCTGCTTGTCGGGTTATGGGAGGCGCCGGCGTTGAGCAGTCCTTCCGTCCAGTTGTGGATCCCCACTATCGACGATGGCCCGCCTCTCATCGAGGGCCTGTTCGAGCAGCAATTGCTAGGTAGCGAGGGGACCTTTGTGGGGTCAGCGCCAGCGGAGCTTCCGGAGCGCTGGCGAAACCAACTGGCCAATGAGGCGATGCGTCTGGCGGCGGTCTTGCAACTGGTCGGATACTTTGGCCGATGTAGTCTCGACGCGCTACTGGTAGGGCAGAGCTTCGAATCCGCGGACTTACACTGGATTGAGTGCAACGGTCGCTGGGGCGGTGTCTCCATTCCGATGACCATCGTGAACCGATTGAGCCGGGATCCTAGCCGCACGAAATTCGTAGTGGCACAACGCATTGGAGAGAGCCAAGCGCCGCGGCCGTTCGCCGATGCTGTTCGTGGTCTTGACGACCTGCTCTTCAAACCGGGCAACCGGGAACAGGGCGTCATCCTTTTGAGCCCGGTCGAGATCGAGGCCGGGCGGGGCGTGCAATTGCTGGCCTGCGCCGAAACCACCGCTGCGGCACGCGAGCTGTCAGAACAAGCGATCCTCATTCTGTCGCGGCCGTCGCGCTGAACGGAGTGGATCGGGTGGACCGTGTTCAACCTGCGAACCGCAAAACCTCGCTGAGCGGTCGACGGGGCGTAAACCTCGGCGGTTCGGCCGCCGGGGGCGCCACGCCCACCCGCACCAGAACCTGCGGCCTCCTGCCCTCTTCCAGGAGTTCGGCGATCATCTCGCGCGTGACTTTGAGCTCGGTGACGTGAGTTACCGGGCACGTCGCCAGGTTCGCCATCGTGCACTCCAGTAACAGCGCCGAGAGCGCTTCGCCGGACAACAGCGCGTCAAGTCGAGTGTCGCCGTCGGTGGACAGCATCACAATTGTCGACTCGTCTTCGGGGATTTCGGTGCGCCGTTCCCGGTTATGCGTCATCGGGAACGTCCGCGCGATGTCGACGCGCTCGCTCTCGGCCGGCGAGACCAGAGCGCTGTACGGAACGCCCTCTGCTCCCTCGAACGGCGTTGTCCACCAATGCAGCTCATTGTGGTACGCGGTGTCATACAGGCGCAGCGACTCGGCCATCCACGACGCCCGCGCCAGCCTGTCGCGTACGTCGTTGGCCATCACGTCCAGATGCACGGCATCGTTGTCGATGGCACCACGCAGGGACTGCTCGAGCGCTTCGAAGTTCATCGGTGCGATGAATGGCAATCGGTCGGTTCGGCGTGCCCAGATCGCGCCGGCGCGCCGCCGCTCGGCGTCGGTGACGCTCCCCACCGAGGTGAAGTCGACGGACGCCAGATGGTTGGGATCCTTCGGATCGGGGAGGCGGGAGATCCGGGCTTGCCGCCCCGCTGCGGCGAGCGCCACTCGAAGGTGGTCGAGCGCCGCGCCACAGCTGATCAGCGCCTCCCGGCCGGACCGGTCGGAGACCATCGCCCGGCTTGAATCGAGAAAGAGCTGCAGCTGACCGCGGCCGGCCGTCCACAGCCAGGGTTGGCTGTTATGCAGGGACGGCGCGCGGCATGCTGACCGCACCGCGTCCTCAACGAGTTCGGTGTCCGCCATGGCGGCTGGCATATCGACCTCAATTCTTCGCCTGACACCGAGCATCCCACTTCCCGAGCCGCTTGTCGGTCGAGTGCTCCAGATTTTGCAATGAAACCCCCGGGACGGACCGGCGGGTGACAATCGGTGTGCAACCAATCCCGGTAAGGACGGTGGCGATGGTAGGAAACCAAGAGGGCATCGGCATCCTGAAACTCGAATGCCCGCAGGGTCATCCGGTGGGCAGGCTGCTCAAGGACGCCCCCCATCAGGCGGTCGCCTACGACCCCGGCGCCCAGGCGGGGCCGCGCCGGTTCTGGCCGGACGAAGGCGACCAGCCGCAGTTCAAGACGACCTGCAGATACTGCGAGAAGCCGGTGGCACAAGCCACGGCCACGCTGCAGAGCGCACTCGCGACGTTGCTCGACGACGCATCCGCCACCAGCGCCACGGCGACGCTGCCGTATGTCTGACCGGCTGCCGCCGCTACTGTAAGAGCGACAGTAGCGACCGACGCACGAGGAGTCCCGTGGCGCAGACACCGACGACATCGCAGAGCACGCCCCGACCGCCGGAGGGCGATTGGCTCGGCACCCCCTATCTGACCTTCGAGCGCCAGGGATCGATCGCGGTGTGCACCATCGACCGGCCCGAGGCGCGCAACGCATTGACACCCGCGATGTACTTCGGAATCCGTTACGCCGTGGGCCGTGTCAACGAGGACAGGGAACTGGCCGGGCTGCTGCTCACCGGGACCGGAGACGTCTTCGCGCCCGGCGGCGACATGGGCGGCGGGGGAGCCACGGACAACTGGATCACCTTCGGCGGCGCGCTGGGCATGGACGTCACCCCGTTCGACGCGGTCCGCACCTCCGCGAAACCCGTCGTCTCCGCGGTCAACGGACTGTGCCAGGGCGGCGGATTCCAGATCGCGCTGTGCAGCGACCTGGCCGTGGTCAGCGAGCGGGCGACCTTCCGCGTGCCCGAGCTGTTCCGCGGCTACGCCGACACCTATTACAGCCAGATGCTCACCCGTGTCATCGGGCCGGTGCGCACCCGCGACCTGATGTTCACCGGACGGGTGCTCACCGCGGCCGAAGCGCTGGACTGGGGCCTGGTCACCCGCGTGGTCGCGCACGACGACCTGCTCGCCGAGGCGAAAGACCTGCTTGCGCAATGCTGCCGCACCGCGCCGCGCGCCCGCGGCGTCATCAAGTCCAGCATCGACAGCTATCTGGGCCTCTACGACCGCATCGGCATGACCAGCAGCCTCAGTGACGCCGAGGCGCGCGAGGGCTTCCGCGCGTTCAAGGAGCGCCGCTCGCCCGACTGGGTGCACCCGGACCTGCGGGTCGACGGGCGGTTGTGATCACCACAGGTCGAGCCACTCGCCTCGGGGAGCGACCCGGAGCCGGTCGCTGATCCCGGCCCGATCGAACGCCGCCGCGAACTCGTCGACGCCCTCGCTGAAGTGGGCCCAGCCGTCGACGTGGGCCGGGATCACCACCCGGGCGCCCAGGATCTCGGCGGCGGCCGCCGCGCGGGCCGCGGTCAGGGTGAGCGGTCGCCCGCGCTCTTTGACCGGCACGCTGGCCGCCCCCGCGAACAACACCGCGACGTCGATGACGCCCGCCCGGTCGGTCACGTCCTTGACCGCCGCCATCGAGGCGTTGTCGCCGCTGAGATAGACGGTGGGCAGGCCGGGCCCGGACAGCACGAAGCCGGTCACCTCGCAGTTGACGTGGCCGCTTTCGTCGCGCTGCCCGTCGGCCGGGCCATGCACCGCCGGAACGGCTTGCACGTCAAGCGATCCGGACAGTTCGTACGTCTGCCAGGGCGCCACCCCCACCGCCGGCGGGCCCAGCCGGCCCGCGGCCCCGGGGTGGGTGAGCACCAAGGGGGCGGCCAGGGCCATCCGGCGGCCGGCGTCGTCGAGGTTGTCGGGATGCTGGTCGTGGCTGATCAACACCGCGTCCACCCGGCCCAGCGCCTCGGCGCTCACCGCGGGCCCGGTCAGCTTGGTCAGGTAGGAGTGCACGCCGGGCGGGTCGAACGTCGGATCGATCACCAGCCGGTGGCCCGCGATGTCGACCACCGTGGTCGGGCCGCCCAGCACGCTGATCGCGCATTCGCGCCGGCGCGCGTCCACCGGCGCGGTCATACCGCTCGTGTCCGGCCACGCCAATATGGTTGGCGCAGCTCGGTTTTGAGGATCTTGCCGCTCGCGTTACGGGGCAGTGACTCCACGAACTCCACCGTTCGCGGGCATTTGTAGCCGGCGAGGTGCCGGCGGCAGAACGCGATGACGTCGTTGGCGTCGACCTCACCCGAGGGCACCACGATCGCCTTGACCGATTCCCCCCAGAAGTCGTCGGGCACCCCGATCACCGCGGCGTCGGCGACGGCGGGATGCTCGATGAGCACGCTCTCCACCTCGGGGCCGTACACGTTCTCCCCGCCGGTGATGATCATGTCCTTCAGCCGGTCCTCGATGTAGACGTAGCCGTCGGCGTCCAGGCGCCCCACGTCGCCCGTGCGCACCCAGTCGTCGCCGGTGATCGTCTCGGCCGTCGCCTCCGGCCGGTTCAGATAGCCGCTCATGTTCTGGTTGCTGCGCACCCAGATCTCGCCGGGCTCCCCGGCGGCGACCTCGACGCCCGTTTCGGGATCGACCACACGAATCTCGGTGCCCAGCACCGCCTTTCCGGCTGCCAGCTGCAGGTGCGGACGGGCGGAGTCGCGGTGATCGGCGTCGCTGAGCGCGGTGACCGCGCCGCACAGTTCCGTCTGCCCGTACACCTGAACGAATCGGGTCTCAGGCCAGGTGGACAGCGCCCGGTGCAGCAGCGGCAGCGGCATGGGCGCCGCCCCGTACACGATGTAGCGCAAGCCCGCGACCGTGGCATGCGCCGCCTCGCCGGCGTCGAGGAACCGGGCGATCACCGGTGGGACGAAGAACGCGTGGGTCGCGCCGGCCCGCACCGCGCCGATCAGGGCGGCAGCGTCGGGCTCGCGGGTCATGATCGTCGGCACCCCCGCGCGAATTCCGAAGAGCGCGTAGCCGATTCCGCCGACGTGGAACAGGGGCATGGCCACCAGGTTGGCGTCCTCGTCGTCGAACGGGAAGGCGGGCGCCAGGTTGGCGGCGTGGTTGACCAGCGCGCGCTGGCTCAGCAGCACGCCCTTGGGTCGCCCCGTGGTGCCGGAGCTGTAGATCACCAGCGCGGTCTCGCCCTCGTCGACGCCCGCGTCGCCCTCGGTGGGCGCCGCCGCGGCGAGCAGGGATTCGTACTCGTCACCCACCGCGACGATGCGCTGCACGCCCGGCACCCGTGCGGCGGCCGCCTCGGCCGCCGACTGCAGCTCGGCGCCGACGAAGAGCAGCCGCGCCCCGCTGTCGTCGAGCACGTGCACGAGTTCGTCGCCGATGACGCGCCAGTTGACGATGGTCGTCACCGCCCCGATCGACGCGGCGGCGAAGAGGACCTCGAGGCAGGCGGGGTGGTTCTTGTCCAGGAACGCCACGCACTGCCCCCGCTGGACCCCGGCGGCGCGCAGCGCGCCGGCCGCGCGGCGGATCCGCGCGGCCCAGTCAGCCCAGGACCACTGCTGTTCGCCGTAGCGAATGGCCACGGCGTCGGGCCGCTGCTGTGCGTGCCGATCGACGAACCCGGCCAGTGTCTCGGTCGTGTTCGCCGCGGTGTCGGCTGGTGGCATTGATTCCCCCAGGTAGGTGAGTTTGTTCCTCTTGAGTGTGCACTGGGGCCGTTGAGTGTGCACTGAGGGTGGGAGCTAGGCGATTTTCCCTCCGTGGACTCACACGCAAAGCCCTGGATACCCACGCAAAGCCGAGCCGCAGCGCGCTCATTCCATCGACCGGATCATCATGCCGCCATCGCCTGCGGCTTGGGGGGTCGCGTTGTTGTCCTGACGGTAATCGACGAACGCCGACTGCTGAGTCGAGGTGTTCAGCAGTTCGGTGAAGGTGCCGATGACGGGGATCGCGCCCTCGGGTGCCAGCACGTCGGCGGTGTAGTCGATGGAGGCCTCCTGCTGGAACTTCGGCCCCGGCAGCGTCCTGGTGCGCGGCTCGCTGACTTCCCGCACGTTGCCCAGGACGGCCGATGCGGTGCTGGCGAACTGATCTTTGTCCGCTTGCAGGACGGCCACCACATCCGTTCCGCCGGCCAGTTTGACGGTGACCCGCATCTGCGCGCTGCGGTCGGCGTTGCTGAGCGCCACCCAATTCGGCCCGCGGTGGCCGAGTGTCCAGCCGGGCGCGGGAACGATCGAGACGCCCTGGGCGATGGCGATCGGCTCGCCCGAGGTGAGCCGCACCGAGGGCGGCGAGGTGGTGGTTCCGATCACGACGATGGCCGCCGCGACGGCGGTGGCCACGATCACCGCGACGGGGGCGACCCGCCGCGGACGTAGCGGCTCGGGTGTCGACGTAAACATGTGTTGGCTCCTAATCCGGCCCTGGGCGAAGGGGGTGATGCGCCCGCTGGCTTTCACCATGTCCCCGCGGACGGGCGCTGTTCAAGACCGGGCCGCTATTTGCCGATAGCTCTCTGCTATCAAACTGACCGTCTCCGGCGCCATCGCAGAGTTTGCCCACGTGCGAGCGGTGCGGTGTGTCAACATGTCTGCGGCCTGACACGATCCTTCAGCAGAGGGGACCAAGCGTGGTGAACCCTGACCGTGCCCGCTCACGCACGTTCGTCGTGACGGGCGCCGCATCCGGAATCGGCCTGGCGACCGCGAGGCGCCTGTTGGCCGAGGGGGGCACGGTCGTCGGCGCCGACCTGGCCGACCCGCCCGACCTCGGGCCCGGGTTCGAGTTCGTGACCGCGGACGTGACCGACGAGGCCGCGGTCGCCGCGGTGCTGGCCGCCGTGCCCGATCGCCTCGACGGCGTCCTGCACGCGGCCGGCGTCGCCGGGGGAGGCCCGGTCCATCTGCTCGACCGGGCCGAATGGCAGCGGGTGATCGAAACCAACCTCACCGGCACGTTCCTGGTCGCCAAGGCGGCGCTGGCGCGGATGATCGAGCAACCCCGGGTGGACGGCGAACGCGGTTCGCTGGTGACCGTCGCCAGCGTCGAGGGCCTGGAGGGTACGGCGGGCGGCAGCTCGTACAACGCGGCCAAGGGCGGCGTCGTGCTGCTCACCAAGAACATCGCGCTCGACTACGGGCCCAGCGGCATCCGGGCCAACGCCATCTGTCCCGGCTTCATCGACACGCCAATGGCCCAGAACGTCTTCGGCCTCCCCGGCATGGAGGGCCCGCTGCAATCGATCACCGCCGAGCACGCCCTGCAGCGGCTGGGCCGGCCGGAGGAGGTCGCGGCCATGGCGGCGTTCCTGCTGTCGCCCGACGCCTCCTTCGTCAGCGGCCAGGCCATCGCCGTCGACGGCGGCTACACCGCCGGCCGCGACCACGGTGTCGTCAAACTCTTCGGCTTTCCCTCCTAGCGCCTTAAGATTCGCGCATGGTCACTCCCGACGAGGCGATCGAGGCGATTCGGGGCACCGGCGGTGCGCAGCCGGGCTGCCGCGCGCTGCACGCCAAGGGCACGCTCTACCGCGGCACGTTCACCGCGACACCCGATGCGGTGATGCTCACGCGCGCAAAGCATCTCGACGGTTCGACGATCCCGGCGCTGATTCGCTTCTCCAACGGAGCCGGCAACCCCAAGCAGCGCGACAACGTGCCGGGGATCCGCGGCATGGCGGTGAAGTTCACGCTGCCCGACGGCTCCACCACCGACGTGTCCGCCCAGACCGCACGACTGTTCGCCTCGAGCACACCGGACGGATTCGTCGATCTGCTCAAGGCGATGCGGCCCGGCCTGACCACACCGCTGCGCATGGCCACCCACTTGCTGACCCATCCCCGGCTGCTCGGCGCGCTGCCGGTGCTGCGGGACGCGAACAGGATCCCGGCCAGCTATGCCACCACCGAGTACCACGGCTTGCACGCGTTCCGCTGGGTCGCCGCCGACGGCAGCGCCAGATTCGTTCGCTACCACATGGTTCCGGCCGCCACCGAGAACTACCTGTCGGCGTCGGCCGCCCGGAGCGAGGGTCCGGACTTTCTCACCGACGAGCTGAACGCGCGCCTGCAGGGCGGGCCGGTGCGATTCAACTATCGGGTGCAGATCGGCGGGCCCACCGACTCGACGGTCGACCCGTCGGCGCCCTGGCAGAGCACGCAGATCGCGACCGTCGGCACCCTGGAGATCACCGGCCTGGAGACCGAGCGCGAGCATGGCGGCGACATCGTGGTGTTCGACCCGATGCGGGTGACCGACGGCATCGAGCCCTCCGACGATCCGGTCCTGCGCTTCCGCACGCTCGCGTATTCGGCGTCGGTGAAGCTCCGCACCGGCGTCGACCGCGGGGCCCAAGCGCCACCCGCCTGACGACAACCTCGCCCCGCCGGTCGCCCGCGAGCCGAAACCGGCGGCAGGCTAGGGTTTTTCTTCAGTGTCGCCTTCCCACATGCTTCTGATCTGTTTGGCCGGGTTCGGCGCCGGCGCCATCAACGCGCTCGTTGGGTCCGGCACCCTGATCACGTTCCCCACGCTGGTCGCCCTCGGCTTCCCGCCGGTCACGGCCACCATGTCCAACGCGATCGGTCTGGTCGCCGGCAGCGTGTCGGGCACCTGGGGCTACCGCGCCGAGTTGCGTGGCCAGTGGGACCGGCTGCGCTGGCAGATCCCGGCGTCACTGGCCGGCGCGGTGCTGGGCGCGTTCCTGCTGCTGCATCTGCCGGAAAAGGTCTTCGCCGAGGTGGTGCCGGTGCTGTTGGTCCTGGCGCTGACGCTGGTGGTCGCCGGGCCGCGGATCCAGGCCTGGACGAGCCGGCGGGCCGAGGCGGCGGGCCGTTCGGCCGAGCACGTCACGCCCGCCCGGATGGCCGTCCTGGTGCTCGGCACGTTCGCCGTGGGCGTCTACGGCGGCTACTTCACCGCGGCGCAGGGCATCCTGCTGGTCGGCGTGATGGGTGCGCTGCTGCCGGAATCGGTGCAGCGGATGAACGCTGCCAAGAACCTCATGACACTGGTGGTGAATGTGGTTGCGGCGGTGGCCTATACGTGGGTGGCCTTCGACCGGATCAGCTGGCCGGCCGCGGGGCTGATCGCGGCCGGCTCGCTGGTCGGGGGAGTGGTCGGGGCCCGCTACGGGCGCCGGTTGTCGGGCAACGCGCTACGCGCCACCATCGTGGTGGTCGGCCTGATCGGGTTGTATCGACTGGTCGCCGTCGCGTGACGGAAAAGGCTGGGGCCCAAAGGGTTCCAGCTCAGCGTGGCAGCGGCCGCCTCCTCGATCACGTCCACCGCCTCACCCGTCTGCGCCACGCCCGCAGCTGGCGCATCGCCCCGTTGCCCTGCTCGGCGACGCGGTCGAGTTCGGCTGCGACGCGGTCATATTCACCGAGCGACTCCAGCGCCGGCCGCACCCGCCGCACGAGCGCGCCCAGCTGCTCGCGCGCCGGCACGGCTCCGCGCCAGTCCCTCGCCGAGCCCGGAGCTGGTTGCCACGACGCTGGAAGTCGTTTCCACCTGGCAGCTGCTCAGCTCCAGTTTCGCGGAGCCGGTTCACCGGTGCGCGGGTCGACGAGGAGGAATTCCTCCTTCGCGCCGAAGGTGGGCGGGTCGCTCATCCGGCCGGGGGACGGCGATCAGCGGCCGGGACGCCCCGTCACCAACGGGCCGCGGACGCCAGGGCGGAATCGGCCGTCGGGTAGATCGGCAGCAGCCCGGACAGGCCGCACGCGTCGACGATGCGGGCGACGATCGGCTCGCAGCTCACCAGCCGCAATTCGATGCCGCGCTCCTTGCAGCGCTTCGCCTCGTCGGTCAGCACCGCGAAGGCGCAGCAGCCCATGAACTCGAGGCCGGTCACGTCGATCACCAGGGGGCCGGGAGCGATGACGATGCCGGCCACCTCGGAGACCAGCTGGCGCCAGGTGTGCTCATTGCAGGCGTCGATCTCCCCGCCCGCGTAGACCAGCACCGCCGGGCCGCTGCGATCGGCCGTCGCGCGCAGCGTGCTGTTCGGATCGCCCAGCTCGTACACCAGCTTCGTGCTCAGCATCAAGTGGGTAGTTGTCATAGGTTCTGCAATGGCCGAGCACATCGTGGACTCCTAATCGACCGGCGTCTACGACGCTGCGATGGATGCCCGTCCTGCCCTCTGAAGACAGACTCTTCGCGGAAGTGCGAATCTCATTTCTATAACAAGACAGGTCGGTCTGTCTACCTGTCCCGGCTAAGAGTATGTTGTGGGTTGTTATGACAGCTTCCGACCTCGGAAGGCCCGCCGCGTCGGCTCGCGAGCGCATCTTGACCTCGGCATATGACCTGTTCAGCCGGCGCGGGGTCCGTGCTGTCGGCACCGAAGAAGTGATCGAGCGGGCCGGGGTCGCAAAGGCCACGCTGTACCGCCACTTCGCCACCAAGAACGACCTGGTGCTGGCCGTGCTGCAGCGGCGCGAGGAATTGTGGACGCACGGGCTGATCGACGAACAGTCCCGGCAGCGCGGCGAGACGCCCGAGGAACAGTTGCTGGCGATCTTCGACGTCATGCACGAGTGGATCCAGCTGCGCGACGGCTACGAAGGCTGCTCGTTCATCAACGTGCTGCTCGAGCTCGGACCCGAATCCCCCGCCGGACAGGCCTGCATCACCCACATCGAGCACGTCCGCGACATCCTGCGTCACCGCGCCGTCGCGGCGGGGCTGGCCGACGTCGAGGACTTCGCCTCGTCGTGGCACATCCTGATGAAGGGCGCCATCGTGCTGGCGGCCGTGGGTGATTCGGATGCGGCGTTGCGTGCCCGCAGGATGGCGGTCGCCCTGATCGAAGAGCACCGGCCGGTCGCGCCGGAGGACGTCGGCGAGGCGGCCAGCTAGCCGCCGGCGGTCACGCGGCGTCGGCCGCGGTGCTGCCGGCCTTGCGGTAGTGCTCGGCCTCGAGTTCGGCGATGGCCCGCGACGTGCGCTCGCGCAGTGCGAAGGCGGCGATCAGACCGAAGACGATGGCGATGACGAGCGCGATCCAGGAGAACCGCTCCATCCAGCGCTCCGCGGCCATCCCGGCGAAATACACCAGTGCGGTGGTGCCGCCGGCCCAGCAGATGGCGCCCGAGACGTTGGCCACCAGGAAGCGCGGGTAATGCATCTTCAACGCTCCGGCCAGCGGCCCGGCGAAGATCCGCAGCAGCGCGATGAAGCGGCCGAAGAAGACCGCCCGAACTCCCCAGCGGTTGAACAACTTTTCGGCCAACGCGACGTGTCCGGGACCGAAATGTTTGGGGAACCGCCGGCCCAGGCGGTCGAAGAGCGGCATGCCGAACCGGCGACCGATCGCGTAGCCGATCGAGTCGCCGATGACGGCGCCGATCACCGCCGCGACCCCGACACCGACGGGGTTGACCGGCAGGTCGTCGTGCGACGACATCAGCGCGGCGCTGACCAGGATGATCTCTCCGGGGAGGGGGATGCCCAGGCTCTCCAGCCCGACCACACCGCCGACCACCAGGTAGACCGCGAGCGGCGGGATCGCGTGCAGCAAAACCTCCACATCCATGCGTCCAGGATGCCTGACCGCCCGGCGGAACGCGCCCTAAACCCTCCGGTTCGCGCCGGCCGGTCTGCTCGGCGCGCTGAGGCTCTCCAGTCGCGGCCGTTTGGGTTCCCGGCCGTCGGCCGAGGACATGCCGCGCAGCCGCCGCCAGATCCACGGGAAGAAGCTGTCCTGCGTCCACCGCAGCTGCTCGTAAGCGCCGCTACTGAGCGACCGCCTCCTGGCGCCGGGGCTGGCGTGGGCCCAATCATGGTTGCTTCCAGGCAGATTCAGGGCCTCGGCGGCCGCGGCGGCGAACAGCATGTGCCCCTTGCTGGAGGCGTGTACCCGGTCGACGGCCCAGGTGTCCAGCTCGCGCATCGACGGCGCGTTGTACAGGTCGACCAGCCCGAACCCGTAGCGGTCGGCGGCCGCCGTGATCGCGGCGTTGATGCGGGTCAGACGCCCCGACACCAGCCGCCCGAGCGGGAGGAACTGCGCGACGTTCGGGAAGGTCGTCGTCACCACCGTCGCACCGGACCTGGCCAGCGCGGCGTAGACGTACTCCAGGTCGGCCAGGGCGGGGCCGAACGAGCGGCCCGGCTGAATGACGTCGTTCATCCCGGCGCACACGGTGATCAGGTCCGGCCGCATCGCCAGCGCCTGCGGGACCTGCTCGTACAGGACGTCGGCGATCCGCTTGCCGCGGATCGCCAGGTTGGCGTAGTGCAGGCCCGGATAGAGCGAATCGAGCATGACGGCGAGCCGGTCGGCGAATCCCAGGAGGCCCACGACGTCGTCGCCGTCCCACAGGCCCTCGGTCTGGCTGTCCCCGATGGCGACGTAACGGCGATACCCGAACGGAATAGCCCCGCGCACGAAGCCGAGAATAATAGCCATAGCCGCCCCGGTGTGGGAAGCATGGCCACCCACTCTCCTGCTCAGAACCGCGGCCGGTGGACTAGCGTCGTTGAGCATGGCTATGCCTTTGAAGGGCAACGGGATTCGCATCGGTCGTCGGGCGAGCGTCGCGTTCGGTGTCTTCGTCGCCCTGGCCGTGTCCGCGGCGGGGTTGCTGTGGGCCAAGTGGGCGCCCTACGCGGCGAAGGCCGCCGCCGCTCACCGGAGCCGCCACTGGTCCGGATCGAGCATCCTCACCGCAGGTGGCGTGCACGCCGGGGACCGCCCGACTTGGCACGCCGCCGCGACGTTCTTCCACGCGTACGTGTCGTCGATCTGGCCGGCGCTGATCGTGGCGCTGCTGATCAGCGCCTCGGTGCAGGCGTTGCTGCCCCGGTCATGGCTGCCGCGCGCGTTGAACCGTCGAGGGGCGGTCTCCAGCGGGCTGGCCGGCGGGCTTGCGGGCATGCCGTCGATGATGTGCGCGTGTTGCACCGCGCCGGTCGCCGTCACCTTGCGGCGCAACGGCATCTCGCCCGCGGCGGCCGTCGCCTACTGGCTGGCGAACCCGTTGCTCAACCCGGCGGTGCTGGTGTTCCTGTTCTTCGTCGCGCCCTGGCAATGGACGCTGACCAGGATGGTCGTCGGGGTCGCCACGGTGCTCGGCGTCGCGGCTTCGGTGGGATGGGTCTCGCGCAGGTCCGGCGGTGAGCCCATCCCGGCGGGAACGGTCGCGGCGGCTGACGACGACGAGCCCGCGGGGCGGGCGCGCAGGTTCGTGCGGGCCCTGCTGTCTCTGTGCCTGTTCCTGCTGCCCGAGTACGCCGTGCTGGTGCTGCTCGCGGGGGCGCTGCGGGGCTGGCTGCTCAGCTTGGGCCAGCCGGCGCACCACGGACTGCTCCCGGGCCTTGTGCTGGTGCTGGTCGTCGCGGTCGCCGGGACGCTGATGGTCATCCCGACGGCGGGGGAGATTCCGATCCTGCAGGGGCTGGCCCTGCTGGGCGCGTCGTCGGGGACGATCGGCGCGCTGCTGATCACCCTCCCTGCGGTGAGCGCTCCGGGTGCCGCCATGGTCGCCCGCAGCTTCGGCTGGCGCGCCGTCGCAACCACGACGGCCGTGGTGATCGCGGCGGGACTGCTCGGGGCGGGCGTCCTCAGCTTGCTGTGAGTCGCGACCCGCGCGGGTGGTCCTTCGGTACGTTCACTGTCATGCCGAGGAAGCGTGACCGGGACGCCGAGGTGCCCGCCGCCGACTCGCTTGCGCCCCAGTACCCGATCGAGTCCGTCGACAACGCCCTCAAGCTGTTGCTGCTGTTGGGCGAACGACCCGAGATCCGGTTGAGCGAGGCGACCCGCTACCTCGGCGTGGCGTCGTCCACCGCGCACCGGCTGCTGGCGATGCTGGCCTACCGCGGGTTCGTCCGGCAAGACCCGGTGTCAAAGGCCTATCTGCCGGGGCCGTCGTTGACCGGGGTGGCGTTCGCGATCTTCGGCCGCGTCGACATCCAGCGGACCGCCATGCCGATCATGCGACGCCTGAGCGAACAGCTGCGCGAAACCGTTCACGTCGGGATGCTCGACGGCGCCGGCGTCCGCTTTGTCGCCGCGGTGGAGGGCCCGGCGGCGGTCCGGGTGGCGTCCCGGTTGGGCCGCACCCTGCCCGCGCATTGCACCTCGACGGGCAAGGTCATGCTGGCGCAGCTGCCCGAACCGGAGCTGCGCCAGCTGCTGCCGCACGAGCGGCTGGAACGCATCACGCCGTCCTCGATCGGTACCCGCACCGAGCTGGAGGCCGAGCTCGCCGCCATCCGCGAGCGCGGGTACGCGATCAATCGCGAGGAGAGCGAGGAGGGCGTGGCCTCGGTCGCGGTCCCCATACCCACACGGGCCCCGGGTTTGCGGCTCGCGCTCAACGCCGCCGCGCCCCAAAACCGGCTGGACAGCTCCGGATATGGCGCGGTGGCGGCCGCGCTTGTCAAGGCCGCCAAGGACATTGGTGATCAGCTGGGCTGAGGTGCCCGAGCGATGCCGCGTCCGCGCGGGCCTTCCGGTCGCAGTCGGCCGGCCACCGTGGGTTCCGTTCGGCGCACACCGCAATTGAGTAGTCTTACGGATTCCGGCGAGTAGCGGCCTGCCGCAGGCTGATTGGCATGACCGTTCCCGATAGCATGTCCAAAACCACCGCTGCCTTCTTCGTTCAAGCGGCTGTCGCGTTCGCGATCAGCTTCGTGACCGCGCTGGGCGGCATCTACCTGCTTCCGCTCGACCTGTGGCAGCGATCCTTCCTCGGCATCACGTTCCTGTTCTTGGTGTCGAGCGCGTTCACCTTGGCCAAGGTGATTCGCGACCAACAGGAAGCCGCCACGGTGCGTGTGCGACTCGACGAGGCCCGGATCGAGAAACTGCTGGCCGACTACGACCCGCTCAATGCCGCGAACTGAGTAGTGCTACGCAGGCCCGACGCGTAGAACTGCGCGGGTGCCGGCCCCGCGCGATCGGCGATGCTTCATCCATGGCACCCGCCACAGCACCTCCGGACCGCAGCGCCACCCAATTCCCTGCTTCGACAATAGGTTTCACGAAAGGATCGGAACATTCCCATGGCAGCTCTCACCAGATTCCCGGACGTCGCCCAAGTCGCGGCGGCCACTCCGGCTGACCGCGATCGTGTCCTGGACGTCATCCGCATCACGTCGCTGATCGGTGTCGTGCTCGGCCACACCGTGATGGCCATCAGCATCATCCGCAACCACGTCCTGATCTGGGACAACCTGCTGACCACCTCGGCGGTGTTCCAGGCGGCGACCTGGATCCTGCAGATCATGCCCCTGTTCTTCTTCGCCGGCGCCGCGGCCTGCCTGTCCTCGTGGTCCGTCGGCACCAACTGGGGTGACTGGCTGATGAAACGCTGCACGCGACTGTTCCGGCCCGTGTTCTACTACCTGGCGTTCTGGGCGGTGGCGCTGACGATGCTGTATCACGCTCTGCCGCAACATATCTACGAGCCGGTGGCCGGCGTCAGCACGCAGCTGCTGTGGTTCCTGGGCGCCTACGTGCTGGTGCTGGCCGCCATGCCGGTGCTGTACCGCATCACCACCGCGGGGCGTCTCGCCGCGGCCGTGGCCGGTGTCTACGGGACCATCGCGGCGATCGACGCCGTCCGGTTGCACTGGCCGGCCATGATGCCCCTGGGCTACCTCAACCTGGCCGTCTGGCTCATCCCCGCCATGTTCGGCATCGCCTATCGCCGCCGGCTGCTCACCGGGCGCGCCGCGCTGGCGGTCGCGGCCGCCTTCTTCGCCGTCGACGTCGCCCTGGTGCACTGGGGCCCGTACCAGATCAGCATGGTGGGCACCGGTGATCACCAGCTCTCCAACACCAGCCCGCCGTCGCTGCTGCTGGCCGGGCACGCAATCATCCTGAGCGCCTTGGCGATCGCCGCCGCGCCGGCGATCGCACGCTGGGCCCGGCGACCGCGGGTGTGGTGGTGGACGGCGATCGGCAACTCCGGGGCCATGACCTTGTACCTGTGGCACATGCCCGTGCTGCTGGGCGTGCACCTGGCCTTCGACTACCTCGGCTGCCCCCGTTATCCGGGCGCGCAGGACTTCCTCGCCGTCAGCCTCGCGCAGCTGCTCGTCGTGGTCGTCGCCGTCGCAGCGCTCTTCGTCGCGCTGCGGCCGCTGGAGAACAACCCGCTGGCCGGCTGGGACGGCGCCCCCACGGTGACCTCGCGCGGGCGCGGAGCGGCCATCGGTGCCCTGCTGTGCGTGGCGGGCGTGGCCATCCTCGCCGCGATCAGGTGGGGGCTCAAAGACGACGGCCTGGTGTGCATGGCCGTGATGGTGACCGCGCTGGTCGGCGCCCGGGTGCTGGCCGCCGCGCCGGCAAAGCACCTCACCACGGCGCGCTCGTAGGTGGAGGCTTCGTTGACCCGCGGGGCGGTCGGCCGGCCGCCCCGCGGGTCACGGTTCTTCGTCGAGGCCGTGCTCGATGGCGTAGCGGGCCAGCTCCACCCGGTTGCCGACCTGGAGTTTGCGGAAGGTCGCCTGCACGTGATTCTCGACCGTGCGGTGGCTCAGGGACAGTCTCTGCGCAATCTGCTTGGCGGACAGCCCCTTTGCCACATACCGCAACACCTCGGTCTCGCGTTCGGTGAGGCTGGGCCGGGCGGGACCGTCGTCGTTGCCCTGTGCGATACGCCGATATTCCCCCAACACCAGCCCGGCCAGGCTCGGGGTGAACACGGCGCGGCCCTCAGCTGTCGCCGTCACGGCCTGCGCCAGTTCCGATTTGGAGGCGCTCTTGACCAGATACCCAGTGGCGCCGGCCTTCACGGCTTCCAGCACATCGTCTCGCTCGTCGGAGGCCGAGAGCACCAGCACCCGCGACGACGGGGAGACCGCGAGCACCCCCGCGGTCGCTTCCGCGCCGTCGCCGTCGGGCAACTGCATATCCATCACCACCACGTCTGGCTTGACCACGGCCGCCCGCCGCCGGGCGGCGGCGACACTGTCGGCGGTGGCGACCACGGTGAAGCCGTCTTCGGCCAGGTCGCGGGCGACGGCATCGCGCCAGATGGGATGGTCGTCGACGACCATCACCGTCGTCGTGGGGGTGTCACCGGCCATGGTGTGCCTTTCCGCGTGGCAGGCACAACTCCCACTCGGTGCCTTCTCCGGGCTCACTGCGCAGGCGGGCCGTGCCGCCCAGCGAAGCCAGCCGCCCCACGATCGATTGGGAGATGCCGAGGCGCCCCTGGCCGGCGGCCTCCTCGAGCCGGCCGGCGGCGATTCCCACACCGTCGTCACGGATGCTGACCACCACGGAATCGCCCAGGTCTTCGACGAGCACGAACGCGTGCGCGCCGGGGCCGGCATGCGCGGCCACGTTGTCCAGCGCATTGCCCACCGCCGCGTTCAGTTCGGTGCCCACCCGGCGACCCAAGGGCACCGGCGTGGCGGGCAGGCTCAGCGACACCAGGTCGGATTCCCGGCTGCGCAGCAGGGTGCGCAGGTCGATGGTGGCGCCGTCGGTGTCCTGGTCGACGTCCGTGGCGGCCAGCCACCGCCGCAGCGCGCGTTCCTGCTCGCTGGCCAGTTCGGCGAGTTCCGCGGTGGCACCGCCGATTTCGTGGCCCTTCTTGGCCACCAGCGCCAGCACCTGGATGGCACCGTCATGGACTTGGCGGGACAGGCGTTCCCGTTCCTGCACCGCGGCCGTCAACCGGGCCGCCCGCTGGAGTTCGTCGTGGGCGCGCCGCGCGGTTTGGGCGGCCATGCCGATCGCCATGCCGATCGCCAGCTCGATGATGACGGTGGCGTTGTGCCCCAGGTTGAGGGCGAAATAGTTCTTGACCCCGAAATTGGTGGCCATCACCACCAGGCCCGTGAGCATGCCGCCGGCGGGGCCGAACAGGATGGCGGCCGAGATCGTCGGGTTGCTGGCCCACAGCGTGGTCGGCCAGGTCTGGTTCTCGGACGCCCAGTGTGGGGTGGTGACGATGGTGTTCGACGCCATCAGCAGCACGGCGATCACGATCTCGGCGAGCACCCACGCCGGTCGGCGGCCGAACCCGCGCAGGTACGCCAGCGCGCACGCCGCGCTCCAGCCGATGAGCACCGCGAACAGCGCCCAGCCCAGCGCGGGCCGACGCAGATCCGGGTTGATGGCGATCTGAAAGCCGGTGGCGTAGACGCAGCTCAGCAGCCGGAACACCTGCGCCGCACGCCATAACGGCGTGGTCGGATCGGGGTCGCTTTTCGCCATCGAGGTCAGCATAAGTGTGGGCCGGGTTGCGGGAGGGAAGATCTCAGTCGGCCGGCAACCGGGCCACCTCGTGACGCCAGGCGGCGCCGGTGTGCAGTGACGGCCCGAGGTCGGGCAGGTCGTCCCAATCGGCGTCGTCGATGTCCCGCAGGCTGCCGCCGGCAGCCTTCACCCGCAACGACATTCGGGCCAGCGCGTCGACGCTGATGGCCTGCAGCACCGCCTGCGGCACGGTGGCGGCCGCGCTGGTGATCCCGTGCCCGCGGCAGATCACCACCGGCCGTCCGCGCATGGCCGCCACCATCTGCCTGCCCAGCGCCGGCGTGCGGATCAGCACCGCACGCTCGTAGACGGGCACACCTCCGCGGGCCAGCCGCGCGCCCGGAATGTCGTAGGCGCCGTAGATCGGCCGGATCGCGATGCCGGCCAGGTCGGCGGCGACGACGGCGGGCGGGTGCAGGTGCGCGACGGCCCGGTGCGCCGGATCGGCCAGCATGGTCTCCACGTGGATGGGCAGTTCGTTGGGCACGCGGTACCCGTCGAGTTCGCCGTCGGCGCCCGCCCCACCGTCGAAGGTGATCAGCCGGATGTCGCTGGGCCGGGTGAACGCCACCCCGGCATCGGTGTCGCTGCGGCAGCGAACGAGCAGGCGTTCGTCGTCGACCCGCAGGCTCAGGTGGCCGAGCACGCCGTCGACCAGGCCGCGGGCCGCGGCCACCCGGCAGCCCTGTGCCACCAGCGCGCGTTGCTCATCGAGGGAGGTCATCGCGGTGCGGCCAGCCCGAATCCGCCGTCGGGGCGGACCGTTTCGCCGGTGATCCCGCGGGCGCGGTCGGAGGCCAGGAACACGAAACTCCAGGCGTGGTCCGACCCGGTGAGCGCGACGTTCAGCGGTGTGCGCGCGGCCACCTCCTTTGCCCGACCGGGGGTGTCGTCCAGGCGGACGTCCTCGAGGCCCAGGCTGGCGAGCCCGCGCAGGTCGGTGCCCAGCGTGCCGCCCGGCGCCACCGCGTTGACCCGGATCCGCGGCGCCAGCTCGTGGGCCAGGGCGGCCACCAGGCCGCGGACTGCGAACTTCGACGCCACGTACAGCGCGCCGCCGCGCCCCGGATAGAAGGACGAGGCGGACGCGGTCAGGATGATCGAGGGTCCCGTGCCGGATCGCAGCCGGGGGAGCGCCACCTTGACGGACTGCAGCTGGCTCAGCACGTTGGTGCGAAACATCTCGTCGAACGCGCCGGGGAGGTCGTCGGCGCAGATGTCGCCGATGCCCCGGTAGAAGTCGAAGATTCCGACGCAGTGGACCAGGGTGTCCAACCCGCCGTGGGCATCGACCGCGGCGTCGACCGCTCGTTCATTGGCGTCGCGGGTGACCGCGTCGCCCTCCACGACCGGGACACCGGGCAACTCCGCGCGCAGGCGCTCGCACTTCTCGCGATCACGTTCCAGCGCAGCGACTTTGGCGCCCTCGGCGCGGAAGGCGTCGAGGGCGGCCCGGCCGATCCCGGAACCGGCGCCGACGACCAGCGCCCGCTTGCCGTCCAGCCAGCCCGTCATCGCGGGGCCTCCTCGTCCGGCAGCAGCGGGGCGTGCGGATTACCGACCATCGCCGCCAGGGTGCGACTGTTCTGCCGCGTCAGGGCCTCCACCTCCAGCGCGTCCAGGGTGATCCATTGCCCCGATCGCGGCGCGCTGATCAGCAATCTCGACCCGTTGCGGGTGTCGACGCGGCGCACCACCACCTCGGTGAATTCGTTTGCGACGACGAGGGGTTCGCCGACCGTCCCGTCCAGGAGCCGCTGCAGTTCCTCGCTCAAAGGAACACCGCCAGGTTTTGCATCCGCAGCACCGATTCGTCGGCGATGATGGTACGCCGGGCCAACTTCCAGCCGTCCCCGCTACGGCGCAGCAGGTCCTCGCGGCCGCACGACAGCAGCGCGCTCTCGTTCACGTCACCCCGGCTGCGGAACAGCAGCTCGGCCGATTCGACCCACAGGTGCACGGGGTCCTCACCCTCGAAGGTGCGCACATTGGTGACGAAGTGACGCAGCCGCGACGGCGGGTCCTCGGCCCAGGCGTGTTCGGTGGCCATCCGGGCGACGCGCTGGCTCAGCGAATACTTGTCCTCGTCGAAGTGCGCCATTCCCGGGCCCCTAACCGGTGACGCGTCGAACCCGGCACCCCGGGCGGTGGTGACCCGCACGGGCATCACGTAGCGGACGTCGTCGGTCAGCGTCTGCAGCCACTCCTCGTACCGCTGGGCATCGAGCAGGTAGGCCTCGTCGACCAGGAACTGGTGGGCCTGCTGATGCCGGAGGTCATGAAACGGCAAGCAGGCCAACGGCTTTTTCATGCGCCGTTCCCCTGCAGATAGTCGGCCCACATGTTCAGCAGCGCGCGCTGGTTGTGCTCGTTGTAGCCGACCTGCGCGCGGCCCGGCCCGTGGAACGCCTCACCGGTCAGCGGCTCGACGACCGCCGTGCCGTCGGAGAGCAGGCCCATGCGGCTGTTCAGCAGCAGCCGGCGGGCCATGGCACCGCCGGCGGTGGTGGTCAGCGACACCCAGTTCTCCACGTCGTCTTGCTCGAACATGCCCGTCGAACCGAAACACATCAGGTACGCCTTGTACGAATCCTGTTTGTACTGTGGGGGAGCGGCGGCGTCCACCGCGAACCACGAGCACACCTCGGTTTCGTTCGCGCTGATCGGCTGCCACAGCCGGATCGAGATGAACGGCAGGGTCGCTGATTCCCGGTCGTGCCGACCGGACTGCACCTTGGGCCAGTTGTGCACGAAGCTCAGGTTCGGAAAGCAGGTGGCCGCCGAGATCATGAAACCGTCCTCACCGACCAGGCGCTGCTGTCGCGGCGTCCACACGTCCTTGATCCGGGCGATCATGTCGTCGGGGTAGCCGACATAGCGCATGCGCTCGTCGAAACCGCCCGGCGGGAGCTTGTAGGTGGTGCCGCCTCCCCGGTGCGCCCAATACGTCGCGCCGTCCTTGCGTTTTTGGGCCTTCGGTTCGCGAAACAGGCCGATGTCGACGATCGACGCGTGGGTGTGCGGCGTGTGGTACATGTCGCCGGCGAAGTTCTCGGCACCGATCTTCCAGTTGGCCTTGATGCGCCAGCGCTGCGGCCCCCGCACTTCCAGCCCCGCAGGGCTCTGCTTGGTGTAGAAGTCCAGGTAGAACCTGAAGTCGCCGAGGAAGTCTTCGAGCGGTTCGGCTTTCGCGTCCATGCTGATGAACAGCAGACCGTTGTAGCTCGCGAATTTCGGTGCGGGCAGCAAACTTTGGGCATCCTTGGCGAACCCGTCCTCGCCGCCATAGGCCTCGCGGTGGAACGGCAGGCCGGTGAGCCGGCCATCGTTGCGGTAGGTCCAGCCGTGGTACGGGCAGCGAAAGTTGGACGCGTTGCCCATCTCCGCGCGGCACACCTGCATGCCGCGGTGCAGGCACATATTGAACAGGGCGCGTACCTGTCCATCCGAGTCGCGACCGATGATGAAGGAGTCGTCGAGGACCCGGCGCACCACGTAGTCGCCGTCCTGCGGGATTTCGGATTCGTGCCCCACGAACGTCCACGCCCGGCTGAACAGGCGCTCTTTCTCCAGCGCGAACAGCGTGCCGTCGTTGTAGATGTGCGCGGGGATCATGCCCTCGCGGACGCTGGCCAAGACGGGGTCGAGAACGCCGTCGCGGGTGGCGCGATGGACTGTCACGGCGCCCCCATCCCACGCTGTCGTGTCTGCTCTGCAGAGAAACCTTCCGCTCAATAGAATCCCGCATGCACCCGCCCGCGGTCAATCGGCCGTTGCCGGGCCTGTCACCGGGCCGGATCCATGGCCAGCTTTTTACAAGAATGCTTTGTGGTAATTCACAGGTTGCGGGCAATCATGTGGCCGGAAGGCCGGGATACGGTGGTCACGTCAGCTCCGCTGCGCATGTGAGCGCGCGGTAACCAAGGGGTAAAACGTTCGATTTTGCGTGCGTTGCCATCGATCGGCGACGTATCTGAGGGAGGGCTGGTGCTATGACCGCTCGGTCAGTGGATGCTCGGCTGCAAAAGCTCGGATCGCGAGTGGTGTCCGCCATCGGGCGTCAAGAGTGGCTGGATCGGCCGAGCTATCGGTTCGAACACCTGTTGAGCTTCGCCATCAACGGCCTGGGCGGCGCCCGCAACACCGTCACCAACGCCTTGCACGGGGTGTGGCTCGGCCACCCGGTTCACCCGCCGCTGGCGTCGCTGACCAGCGGCGCGCTGGGTACCACCGTCGCGCTCGACGCACTCAGCCTGCTGCCCGGCCAACCCGCCACCGAGGTACGTGACGCGTCGAAGTTCGCGTCCCGCGCGCTGGGCGTGGGAATCCTGGCCAGCATCGGCTCCGCCGTCACCGGTGTCACCGATTGGCAGCACACCCATGAGGCCGACCGCCGGGTCGGCGCCGTGCACGGCCTGTTGAACCTGGCCGCCACCGCGCTCTACGCGCAGTCGTGGTGGGATCGGCGCCGGGGCCGCCACGGCCGCGGCATCGCCCTCACCGCCCTGGGTTACGGCATCACCGTCGCGGGCAGCTACCTCGGCGGGGCGTTGGTGTTCGAGTCCGGCGTCGGCATCGACCAGTCGGGCGCGCGGCTGCGCACCACCGAATGGAAGCCCGTGCTGCCCGCGAGCTCGCTGAACGGCAAGCCGGTGCGGGTCGAGGTTGACGGGGTGGGCCTGGTGGTCTGCCAGACCAAGCCGGGGGAGGTCGCGGCGTTCGGGGAGCTGTGCCCCCACTTGGCGGCGCCCATGGCCGACGGCTGGATCGACCGTGGCCGGCTCGTATGCCCCTGGCACGGTTCGTGGTTTGCGGCCGAGTCCGGAGAGGTGCTGCGCGGCCCGGCGGCGGCCCCGCTGCCGTGCTATCAGGCGAGGTTGGTCAACGGAATGGTCGAGGTTCGATCGCAACCCGGGCCCGCGCTCGGCGCAGCGGCGGGAATCGGAGAAGGGGAGGGCAAGTGAACGCCTACGACGTGCTGAAAGAACACCACATCCTGCTCAAGGGCCTGGGCCGCAAGGTCAGCGAGGCGCCGGTCAACAGCGAGGAGCGGCATGCCCTCTTCGACGAGATGCTGATCGAACTCGACATCCACTTCCGCATCGAGGACGACCTGTACTACCCGGCCCTCAAAGAGGCCACCAAACTGATCGCGGTGGCTCACGCCGAGCACCGTCAGGTGGTCGACCAGCTTTCCGTGCTGCTCAAGACCCCGCAGAGCGCGCCGGGTTACGAGGACGAATGGAACTCCTTCAAGACGGTGCTGGAGGCCCACGCCGACGAGGAGGAGCGCGACCTGATCCCGGCGCCCCCCGAGGTCAAGATCACCGATGCCGAGCTCGAGGAGCTCGGCAACAAGATGGCCGCGAAAATGGAGCAGTACCGTGGGTCCGCCGTGTACAAGATGCGGACCAAGGGGCGCGCGGCGCTGGTGCGCTCCCTCTAACCGCAATCGCGCCGCTCATATGCGCGGCGCACGCGGCCGGCGAGAGTAGCGTCACGGCTCATGACCCCCGAGTGTGCCGCGTCTCAGGGTGACATCACGGCCGAGATCGCCGCCATCGCAGCCCAATACCGCGGCCCGGAAGCGCAGCCCCGGCTCGACTACCCGCCCTACCGCGGCACCGCCCTGCGCCATCCCACACGCGCGCCGGTGCCGGTCGACCCCGAAGAGGTCGAACGCTGGGCGCCCTGCTTCGGCCACCGCGACGTGGACCCGCTCGAGGCCGACCTGACGGCCGGTCATCCGGGGCAACCTCTGGGAGAGCGGATCATCGTCGCCGGGCGGGTGCTCGACGGATCGGGCAAGCCCGTTGCCGGACAGCTTCTCGAGGTCTGGCAAGCCAACGCCGGCGGCCGCTATCGCCACCAGCGCGACCAGCACCCCGCCCCCCTCGACCCCAACTTCACCGGGGCCGGCCGGTGTCTGACCGGGCCGGACGGCTCGTACCGCTTCGTCACCATCAAGCCCGGGCCGTACGCCTGGCGCAATCACCACAACGCGTGGCGCCCCGCGCACATCCACTTCTCCGTCTTCGGGACCGCCCTCCCGCAACGCCTGGTCACCCAGATGTATTTTCCCGGCGACCCGCTGTTCGGCCTGGACCCCATCTTTCAGTCGGTCCTCGACCCCGCCGCGCGTCGACGGCTGATCGCCCGCTACGACCACGACCTCACCGAACCGGAGTACGCGACCGGGTACCGCTGGGACATCGTGCTCGCCGGCGCGCGCAAGACCCCGATGGAGGACGACGATGGCTGAACCCTGTTGCACCCCAGGGCAAACGGTCGGCCCATTCCTCCACCTCGGATTGGCCTATCCCGGCGACTGTGCAATGGTCGGCCAGGACCATCCACGCGCCATCCGGCTGCGGGGCACCGTCTACGACGGCGCGGGCGAGGGCGTCCCGGACGCGCTGGTCGAGCTCTGGCAGCCCGACGCCGACGGGTGTGTCATCCGTCGGCCCGGCTCACTGCGCCGCGATCCCGCCACGTTCACCGGGTGGGGGCGCTGTGCGACCGACGCCGCCGGTCGGTACGGCTTCACCACCATGGCGCCCGGCCCTGCGAACGCCGCCCGGTCGCCGTTCTTCGCCCTCACCGTGTTCGCGCGGGGCCTGCTGGACCGGCTGTACACCCGCGCATACCTGCCCGACGGCGACCTGGGCGCCGACCCCCTGCTGGCGGGCCTCGATCCGGAACGCCGCACCACCCTGCTGTGTGCAGCCGAAACCGATTGCCCGGGTTACCGTTTCGACATCCACCTGCAGGGCGCGCGCGAGACCGTGTTCCTGGCCTACCGGGACGGTGGGAGATGACCAACCTGTTGTGGCCCGGAGACCATCGGGCCGGGGAGCACATGACCGACCGGGCCCTGCTGGAATCGATGGTCGCGGTGGAATCCGCCTGGCTGGACGCCCTGGCCGCCGCGGGCCTGGCCCCACCCGAGTGCGCCGGCGCCGACCTGCCAATGCTGTTGACGCCCAACGATGGTGAGTCCCTGGCGGTTGCCGCCGAGGCCGGCGGCAACCCGGTCATCGGCCTCGTCGCCCTGCTGCGGGAGCGCGCCGCGCCGGCCGTGGCACCGTGGATTCATCGGGGGCTCACCAGTCAGGACGTGCTCGACACCGGCCTGATGCTCGGCGTGCGCGAGGTCGTGGGGGAGCTGGCCGCACAGCTCAGGGGTCAAATCTCGACCCTGGCCGCCCTGGCCACCCTGCACCGGGGGACGCCCATGGTGGCACGCACCCTCACCCAGCACGCCGCGCCGACTACGTTCGGGGCGAAGGCGGCCGGCTGGTGCAACGGCGCCGTCGATGCCGTCGAGGGGTTGGCCGAGGTGGTCTGCCCCATCCAGATCGGCGGGGCGGCCGGCACATTGGCCGCCAGCACGGAGCTGGCGGCGTTGCTGACCACCGCCGCCGACCCGGCCGCGGTCTCCACCGGCCTGGTGCACGCCGCCGCAACGGCTTTGGGTTTGGCCCTCCGGCCGCCGTGGCACACCACCCGCTCACCGATCACCGCGGCCGCCGACGCGTTCGTCGGCTGCACCGACTGCTGGGGCCGGATCGCCTCGGACGTCGTCACCTTGACCCGTCCGGAGATCGGCGAACTGAGCGAGCCGGGCGGCGCACACCGCGGGGGTTCGTCGTCGATGCCGCACAAGCGGAACCCGGTGCTGTCCATCCTCATCCGCCGGGCCGCCCTGTCCGCACCCCAGCTGGCGGCCACCCTGCACACCGCCGCGGCGCTGACCAACGACGAGCGGCCCGACGGCGCCTGGCACGCCGAATGGGATGCCCTGCGCACCCTGGCCCGGCGCAGCGTCGTGGCCGGATCCCAATGCGGCGAACTTGTGGCGGGGCTGACGGTGCACGCCGAGCGGATGTTCGAAAACCTCGACGCGGCAGACGTTTCGGGGGAGCAAGACGCCATCGCCGGGCTGGCGGGCAAGCCGCCGTCGCCGACCTACGTCGGCGCGGTCGACCGACTGATCGACGAGAGCCTGGACCGCGCCCGGGCCGCCCTCGCTCAGCGCTGGTAGATGCTGGCCAACCAGATGTGCAGCAAGGTGTCGATCGCCCGGTCCTCCGGCATCGACTCGTCCTCGGCGGTGAACGTCGCGGACATCACCCGCTCACTCAACATGTTGAGCGCGACCGACAGCTGCTCGGCCGGGATGGTGTCGGGGGCGGCGCCCCGACCGCGCTCAGCCTTGATGGCCGCCGTGGTCAGCGAAATCCACCGCTGCATCAGCGCCGACCACAACTGCCGCACCTCGGGATTGGTCGCCTTCGCCGCGGCGCCCGCCACGGCGACCGCCGGGTGTGAGCCCGACACCTCGAAGAACGCCTCGATGCGCGCCCGCCACAGCTCCGCGGGGTCGCCGGACGAGATGCCGCCGAGCGTCCTGAGGGCCGCATGCGCCTTGCTGTTCATCTGGTCGAGCAGCGACAGCACCACCGCGTTCTTCGATCGGAAATAGAAGTAGAAGGTGGGGCGCGAAATCCCGGCGCCTTTTGCTAGGTCGTCCACGGAAAAGTCGGCGAGCGGGCGCTCCTGCAGCAGGCGCTCGGCCGTGGCCAGGATCGCCTGCTCGCGGTCGTCGCCCGAATGCGGCGACGACCGGCGGCCCCGCGAGGCATGCAGGTATTTGGTCTGTG
The DNA here is from genome assembly GCF_034555895.2 of Mycobacterium europaeum. NCBI lineage: Bacteria > Bacillati > Actinomycetota > Actinomycetes > Mycobacteriales > Mycobacteriaceae > Mycobacterium > Mycobacterium europaeum. The sequence goes on along the minus strand of NZ_CP157315.1, from coordinate 2,829,357 downwards.
TCGGGAGGTCGGACACGCCCGTAACTGTTGGGCACGCCCATATACACGAACGAAACTGTTGATTAAGTCCAGCGATAATGTCGATTAAGTCGGCGCATTCTTCGCCGGCATCCGCGCATTTGCTGATCTCGCTGCAACGCGCGGGGCCGCCGACGAACGGCCCGGCGATTCGGGACTTCCGCCCCTACTCGGGCACAGGCGCGAAGTGGTCGCATCAATAGCGCCGAGGAAACCATCGGCAATCCGAGGAGATCTGGTGATGACGAACAGCGACGACGGCACCAAGCAATGCCACATCGACGTGCTGGTCGAAGAGCGCGACGAGCGCACGCGGGCCAAGGCACGACTGTCCTGGGCGGGCAAGACGCTCGTGGGTATCGGCCTGGCGCGACTCGACCCGGCCGACCCGCCGGTGGCCGCCATCGGCGACGAGCTGGCCATCGCCCGCGCGCTGTCCGATCTGGCGAATCAGCTGTTCGCCGCCACCTCCACCGATATTCAGGCCAGTACGCACGAACCCGTCACGGGTCTGCATCACTGAGCGACGCGACGGAAGACGAAAGTCACCATGAGACAACGCCCCGATTTGCCGGCCACCTTCGAGGTCCGGGTAACGACGCACGGTCAACTGCCCGGTGCCGAGGACTACGCGCGCACCAAGATCGGCGACCTCGGCCCTCTCACCCACGAACCGGTGCTGGACGCCCACGTCAGACTGAGCGAGCACGGCGACCCCGCCGTGGCTCGCCGGGTGATCGCTCAGGCGAACCTCGACGTCAACGGCCGGCCGGTGCGTGCGCAGGTCGAGGGCACCACCGCGCGGGAGGCGATCGATCGGCTCGAGGCGCGACTGCGCCGCCAACTGGAGCGCGCCGCCGAGCACTGGGAGGCCAAACGGGGCGGTGTGCCCCGCCGCGGTCCGCATGAATGGCGGCACGAAAGCGACCCGACGAACCGGCCGAAGTACTACCCGAGGCCGGAAAGCGAACGCCGCATCATGCGGCACAAGTCATACAGCCTGCCGACCTGCACGGTCGAAGAGGCCGCGTACGAGATGGAACAGCTCGACTACGACTTCCACCTCTTCACCGAGGAGGTCACACGGCAGGACAGCGTGATCTATCGCGGCGGGCCGACCGAATACCGCCTGGCGCAGGTCGATCCGACCGCCGGCGATGAGTTGGCGCCCTTGAATTTGCCGCTGACCGTCAGTCCGCAGCCGGCGCCTCGGCTGGATGTCGAGCAGGCCATCGAGCGAATCGGGTTGCTCGGCCTGCCCTTCCTGTTCTTCGTCGACGCCGCCCGTGACCGTGGCAGCGTGCTGTATCACCGCTACGACGGACACTACGGCCTGATCACACCGGCCGGCTGACACCGACAGACCAACTGAATCCGCGGCGGTCCCGGCATCCCCCCGTCCGGGACCGCCGCCCCAAACCTTCGGGCTGTGAACGAAACCTTCGGGCTGTGAACGGATTCAGTGCTCCAGCTGCGCGAGGTGGTCGGTGAACCAGTCGCGGGCGAGCACAGCCGCCCGGGCGAGGGCGCCCTCTTCTTCGAAGAGGTGGGTGGCGCCCGGCACCACAGCGACCTCACACTCGACCGGGATCGCCGCTTGGGCCTGCCGGTTGAGCGCCAGCACCATTTCGTCGCGTCCCCCCACGATCAGCAGGGTCGGGGAGTCGACGTGGCGCAGGGCGTCGCCGGCCAGGTCGGGCCGGCCGCCGCGCGAGACGACCGCCGCCACCTTGACCCCGGGATGGGCGGCCGCGGTGAGCGCCGCGCCCGCTCCGGTGCTGGCGCCGAAGTAACCGACCGGCAATGCGGCGGTATCGGGCTGCGCCGCCAGCCAGCCCGTGACGTCGATCAGGCGACTGGCGAGCAGCGCGATGTCGAATACCTTGGCGCGGTTGCGCTCTTCTTTGGGGGTGAGCAAGTCGAAGAGCACCGTGGCGAAGCCGGCGTTGTTGAGCACCTCGGCGACAAAGCGGTTACGCGGGCTGTGCCTGCTGCTGCCGCTGCCGTGGGCGAATACCACGACACCCTTCGGGTGCTCGGGAATGGTCAGGTGCCCGGCCACCGCAACAGATCCGGTCGGCACCCAGATCTCCTCGTCGCGCAGCGGCGGATCGTCGGTGTCGGCGGCGACCACCCCGAAACCGTCGCGCGCGCTCTCGAGCAGGGCGACGACCTCGTCATCGGAGGTCTGCGGGAAGTGGCGGTATCCCTGGCCGACGGCGAGATACGGCACCGGCGTTTCCAGGCATACCACCTCGTCGGCGTATCGAGCGAACTGCTGGGCGGTCTCGGTTGCCGCGATGGGGACGGCCAACACCACCTTGCTGGCCCCCTCGGCACGGGCCACCTGGCAGGCGGCCTGTGCGGTGGCGCCGGTCGCGATCCCGTCGTCGACGATCAGCGCGATCCGTCCGCGCAGCGGAATCGGTTGGCGCGCGCCGCGGAAGCGTTCCGACCGGCGTTGCAGCTCGGCCAGCTCCTGGGCCTCGACCGCAGCCATTTCCTGGTGGGTGAGCCGCGCCTCGCGGACCACGGCGTCGCTGAATACACGCACCCCGCCATCTCCGACGGCGCCGAAAGCGAGTTCCCGGTGGTAGGGCACTCCCAGCTTGCGCACCAGGAGCACATCCAGGGGGGCTTGCAGCGCCTTGGCGACCTCGAAGGCCACCGGAACTCCGCCGCGCGGCAGGCCGAGCACCACCACATCCTGCCCGCGCAGGTATCCCATCCGCGCGCCCAATTGGCGCCCGGCGTCGGCGCGGTCGATGAATCGCCTCATGGTTTGCTCCCTAGGGTCGTCGACCGGCGAGCCTGTCGGTCGCGGCATACCGCAGCAACGCGCCGGCCCCGGCCTCGGGGGCGATCCGGTGGTCGGCCCGCACCAGGGAAGCGCCGACCGCGACGGCGCAGAACGGCAAAGCCTCGTCGGCCCTGGCCACGCGTTGCACCGGTTCGCCAAGGTCGGACAGCGCGTCGGCATCGGGAGCGATCGTCGTCAGCGCCTTGCCGGTGACCACGGTGGCGTCGCCCAGGTCGCCGACGATCAGCGTGTCGACGTTCCCGTCGCGCAGCGCCGCGCACACGGCGGCCAGGCCGCCGGCCGCCAGCCCGGAGCCGCGCCCCTGTTCCGCTTCGAATCGCTCGGCGGCGCTGGTCGTTTCGGCGCTGCGACGGCGTTCGAACTCCGCGGCGGTCAGTTCGCTGATTTCGTTCTGATCGATACCGGTCTTGCGGGCCGCGGCGTGCAGCTGCACGACCCGCGCGGCCACCCGCTCCGGCAGCTCGGCCGTCACGTCCGCGAGCGAACGCACCTGCCCGCAGAGGAACACCACCTCGGGGTCCGCCTCGTCCACCATCCGAGTGAGCTCGTCGGCGACCGCGCGGCAGTTCATCCGGATCGCCTCCTCGGTGGTGTGCTGGAGGTCGCCGTACCCGTTCCAGCCGGCCGTGACCGGCTTGTGCACCGGATACCCACCGCCGTCGACGGTCTTCGAGGTGACGGCGTCGCCCTGATGGAGGCTGATGTCCGCTCCGGTGTGGTCGACCGCGGCGAACACGTACGTCGGGTGCTGCACCTGCATGCCGATCAACGGCACGAGGTACGGGTAATCCGAAAGGCGCACCACCGTGGCCGCCGGCGGGGTGATCAGCTGCTCGTCGACCAGGACCTGATCGTTCGTCGCGATCAGGGCGCGGCCCCGCCGACCGACGGCGGGCCGATGGTGCAGCACGGCCTGCTCGAGCAGGCCCAGGACCTTCGCGTCCGCGCCCATGTCCTCGAGTTGCCTGCGGATGTCGCCCCATTTCACTTCGAGCTGCTCGACGGCGTCCAGAGTGTCGTGTGAGTCGTCGAAGTACACCGAGGCGAACGGACCTTGCGCCTTCGCCAACGATTTCAGGCGATCTGAGTGCATGCCATCCTCCACTGCTTGCGTCGTCATTGCGGTTTGTCCCACCGTATGGATCACGACGGCCACGCCACGAGAGTCGTTGGCCCTCGGCTGCGGGTCTAAGGTCCCAGGCTCTCAGCGCGCGGGACCCGACATCCCCTCGCGGACCTCGGCGGTGGTTTAGAGGACTTTCTTCCCTACTTCGTCGCCGCCGGCTTGCCAACGATGGGATGGGTGGAACGACGAACCGGGGGATCCGTCATCGCACGGGTGACATTCGACGACCGACTGCACGACCTCACCGTAAACCCGGGCAATTCGGTCGCCTACGCGGCGCTGAGCGACTCGGTGGCATTCATCGGCAGCCACTACGAGATCCTCAGCGTTATCCCGGCCGGCGGGCACCCGCGGGCGCTGACCATCGGCGCCGACGGGAGCCGGCTGTACACCGCCAATCACGGCGGCTCGGTGTCGGTGATCGACATATCCGACCACCGCGTCGGTGTCATTCCCGGCGCGTGCTGCGTGCAGCAGGTCGACACCCCGGACGGGGCCTTGATCTATGCGGCCGGCAATGCCGCCAATCGCGGGCGAGTGTGGGTGCTTGGCGAGGGGACCGCCTTCGGCTGTCCCGTGGCCGGGTTCGACGGCCGCGCCGTCACCAGCCTGGTGGCAGACTCCGGACGCCAACGCCTGTACGTGGGGCTGTGCCGACGCAGCGATTACTACCACCAATACGACGCCGGCTCGCTCGCCGTCATCGACGCCGCGACCGATGTGGTGCGCCATACCGTCGGACTGATCGGCGCGCCCGACACGATCACCATCGGCGGGTCGATGGCGTACGCGACGCACTATGACCGTTCCTGCGTCTCGGCGATCGACCTCGCGTCCTTCGATGTCAAGTTGATCCCATTGGGGGACAAGCCGATTGAGGTGCAAATCACGCCGGACGGTTTGCGGGCGTACGTGGTGAGCAGCGGTTCGTTGTCGGTGGTCGACACGGTCACCGGCGAAGCGGAGCGGATGCCGGCCGCGGACCTGCCGCGCTGTGTACGGATCAGCCCGAGCGGCAAATACGCCTACGTGAGCAACTTCGGTGAGCGCAGCGTGTCGATCGTCGACACCATCGCCCAATGCGTGACCGACACCATCGATGTCGGCGGTCATCCCGAAGCGTTGGCGGTGAGCGCCGACGGCGACCGGCTCTATGTCGGCGACTACTGGTCGGGAACCGTCACCGTCTTGTCGGTCCAGCCGTAGCCTGCCCGGCCGGGGCGAGAGCGAAAGACGCCGTTTCAGTCGTAGAGCGCGTTGAGGCGGTCGGCGAATTTCTCGATGACCACCTTGCGCTTGAGCTTCATGCTGGGCGTCAGATCGCCCGACTCCACGGTGAATTCGCGGTCGGCGATGGTGAACTTCTTGATCTGTTCCCAGCGATTCAGCTCGGCGTTCAAGGCGTCGATGTACCCGGCAATCAGCTCCTGTGTCTTGTCGTCACGCGCGATCTCGGCGAACGACTTGCCCGCCAGACCGTTTTTGTTGGCCCAGTCGGTGATCGCCTCGGTGTCCAGGCTGACCAGAGCGACACAATATGGCTTGCCCTCGCCATAGACGACGATCTCGCTCACGTACGGGCACGAGCCTTTGAACCGCGCGTCGATCGCTGAGGGCGCCACGTACTTGCCTTGCGAGGTCTTGAACATGTCCTTCTTGCGGTCGGTGATCCGCAGGAACCCGTCGGCGTCGATCTGCCCGATGTCACCGGTGTGGAACCAGCCGTCCCCGTCGAGCGCCTCGGCCGTGGCGTCCGGCAGCTCGTGGTAGGCGGTCATCAGACCCGGCCCCTTGAGCAAGATCTCGCCGTCGTCGGCGATCTTGACGTCGGTGGCCGGGAACGGCCGGCCGACCGTCCCGAAGCGATATGCGTTGGGCCGGTTGATGAACGATGCGGCGGCGGTCTCGGTCAGCCCGTAGCCTTCGAGCACGATGATGCCCACCGCGTCGAACCACTGCGCGACGTCGCGGTCGAGCGCCGCGGCCGCGGAGACGAAGAACCGCAGGCGCCCGCCGAACCGCTCCCGGATCGTGGAGAGCACCAGCCGGTCGGCGACCTTGTAGGACAGTGACGACGCCAGCGAGGGATTCTTCCCGGCCTGCCGGGCTTTGGACACCTTCAGGCCGACCCCGATCGCCCAATCGAAGACAATCTTCTTGAGCCTGCCCTGCTCGGCCGCCATGTCCTGGATGCGCGCGTGCGCCTTCTCGAAGATGCGCGGTGCCGCACCCATGATGGTCGGGTGCAGGATCGCGAGGTTGTCGATGATCCTCTCGACACGCCCGTCGATGGCCGTGGGGAAACCGACCTGCAGGGGCAGCGCCAGCATCACCTTGCCGAACGCGTGTGCCAGCGGCAGCCAGAGGAAGTTCAGGTCGTCGGGGCCGAGGATGTCCAGCGAATCGATGGCTGCCGCGGTGTACGTCCAGGCCCCGTGCGTCAGCCGCACACCCTTGGGGCGCCCGGTGGTGCCGGAGGTGTAGATGAGGCTGGCCAGCTGTTCGGGGCCGACGGCGGCGATCCGCTCGTTGACGGCTTCGGGGGAGTCGGCGAGCAGCTGCTTGCCCAACAGATCCAGATCGGCGAGGGAGATCACCCAGTCACCGTCGCCGTTGCCGTCGATCATGACGACCTTGCGCACGTCGGGGAGTTCGGCCCGGTGCTCGAGCAGCTTGTCCAGCTGGGTCTGGTTTTCGGCGACCACCACGCGGCTGCCGGAGTTGGCGACGATGTAGGCGACATCGCCGGCGTTCGTCGTCGGGTACACGGTGGTGGTCGCGGCGCCGGCGCACATGATCGCGAAGTCGACGAGCACCCACTCGTAACGCGTCGCGGACGCGAGCGCGACCCGATCCTCGTGCTCGATCCCCAGCGAGATCAGCCCCGCGGCGAGATTGTTGCCGCGTTCGCCGACCTGCTGCCAGCTCACGCTTGCCCACGTGTGGTCCTGCGGGTAGCGAAACGCCTCCGCTTGCGGGGTGGCGGCGACGCGGTTGACGAACATCTGTGCCACCGACGGCGCGCGGCCCTCGATCTTGCGGAAATCAGGCCTCTCCGTTGAGGCGAAAGATGCTTTCATCACTCGAATCCATTGTTCCCGAACACGTACCGATGACGTGGCGCACCGGCATACCCTTCGATCCTGCGGGGGGTGGCCGTCCGGCGATAGAGACGAAAGTCACGTCGGGAGCGGCGAACGTCCCTGGCGACCGGGTCCGGCCGGGCGGTGGCCGTCAGTCGGCCGGGGCTATCTCGATGGACAGGCACTCGCCGAGGGCATGTGCCGTGGACCAGTCGCCGCCCCGGACGGCGCGCTCGAGGTCGTCGACCAACGGGCTGTGGGCACCGAGTTCGGCCAGCCAGGCGGACACGGTCTCGGGAATCCGATTGGCGGGCACCCGGGCGACATGTCCCTCGTGTAGGCGATCGGTCAGCTGATAAATCGCGGCTGTCGGCTTACGCTGGGGCCAATGCTGCCGCCACTTCGCTGTATTCATGATCCCTCCCCATCAGCCTTAACGATCCATCCGACCAGTCCCGAAGGTCCGGCCGTAGAGGACAAGAGCACGATTACCGAAAGGCTTTGGTCTTACTTCCGGCCTGCCGAAGTCCCAGTCCGACAGGGTCTTTTGTCACTGCGGTCACCTACTTACTTCTCCGGCGATGGCGGTGCCGGTCGCGTACCGTACATCGGGGATGGTGTATCGCCACGTTACTTGTTTCAAGGGCCCTGGATTCCGAAATCGGCGAAATGACCGTATTAGCAATGGATTCGCAATCGGGGCGTGATTCGGGCCGGATTCCGGGGCGGGCAGGCGGGCCGGCGTGAGGGTGGTCAGCACCCAGGAACTCGCGGACCTGCCCGTGTTCGCCGACATCCCGGCCGAGGAACTCGCGGTGTTGGCCGCCCTGCTCGAGCCCCTACGCGCCGCCGCCGGCGAGGTCTTGATGCGCCAAGGAGAGCGGGCCGAGTCGTTCGCGATCATCGCGTCCGGTTCCGTCGTGGTCAGGCATGTCGGCCCGAAGGCGCGCGTCACCACCACCGAGCTGACGGCCACGACGATCGTCGGCGAGATCGCGCTGCTGCGCCACGCGACCCGCACGGCAACCGTGACGGCGCGGGACGACGTGTGGGGCTACATCGGATACAGCGCCGCCTTCGACTGCATGCTCGCCATGCCGGCAGTCGCCGACCGGATGCTGCGCACCGCCCGGCAACGGCTGGCCGCCTACATCTCCCCCATCCCGGTGCCGACCAGCGACGGTGCCGTGCTGTCGCTGCGCCCCGTCCTACCCGGTGACGCCGAGCGGTTCAAGAGCAGTGGTTCCTTCTCCCGGGAGACCCTGTACCGGCGCTACCAAGGCGGCACTCCGACCGATGCCCGGCTGACCTATCTGTTCGAGGTCGACTATGTCGACCACTTCGTCTGGGTGGTCACCGACGGCGTGGCGGGTCCGGTCGTCGCCGACGCCCGGTTCGTCCGTGATCAGGACGATCCCGTCTCGGCGGAGGTCGCGCTCACCGTGGCCGACGGTTACCAGGGGCGCGGAATCGGCACGCTGCTGCTGTGCGCGCTGGCGGTCGCGGCGCGCGTCGACGGCATCAAGCGGTTCCATGCCCGCGTGCTGGCCGACAATCCGCCCGCGCGCGCGTTGGGCGACAAGGTGCACGCCTGCTGGGCGCGCGAGGAACCGGGCGTGGTCACCACGACGGGGGAGATCCCGCGTTTCCGCGATCTGCCACTCGATCGCGCCACGTATCAGCAGATGCGGCAGGTGGCCCGCCAGGTGATCCACGCATTCGACTAGACCGCGAGTGACAAACGCCCCGTGCTTTGATGGCTTTGCGCCCTTACCGAAGAGCCGGGTACGCCCGCACCATGAGGACTTGTTCGCCAGTTCGAGGAGTTGTGCCATGGAGTCGCTCATCGAATGCGTTTCTGGATCCCCGGCCGCTTCGTGACCGATGGCGACCCAAGACTGCGCTTCTCCGGTTCTGGCCTTGGTGCGCGGTCTCGTCGAGGAGGTTCACCCGCAGGCCGCGTCGCCTCCGGTGACGCTTGACAGCCCTTTCGACGCGCTCGGCATCGGCAGCCTGGAGCTGGCGGAATTGTTGTCGCGTGTCCAGGACAAATTCGGGGTGGCGCTGCCGCCCCATATCCTGGCCAGCGCGGAGACACCGCGCGATTTGGTAGCGGCCCTCAACCCGGCCCTGGCGCACGGCCGCCCGGCGGTGCGAACGGGCCGCGGCGTCGTTTCGCTGCCGGCCACCGCGCCGCCCGCCTCGACGCCGGAGTCCGCGCAGAGCCTCAACGACATGCTCAACTGGCACGTCGGCGCCACGCCCGACCGGATCCACCTCCGCATCCTCGACGACGCCGGCGACCCCGCCAACAACTCCGACATGAGCTATGGCGCCCTGCATCGGGAGGCGGCCGCCGTAGCCGCCGGGCTGGTCGCACACGATGTGGTGCCGGGCGAAGCGGTCGCCATCATGTTGCCCACCTCTCGGGCGTATTTCGTGACCTTCGCCGGCGTGGTCCTCGTCGGTGCCGTGCCCGTCCCGGTCTATCCACCGGCGCGCCCCTCCCAACTCCCGGATCACCTGCGCCGCACCGCCGGCATTCTCAGCAACGCCCGTGCCACGATGCTCGTCACGGTCCCCGAGGCCGTCACCCTCGGTCACCTGCTGCGCTCGAATGTCGAAAGCCTGCGTCATGTCGTCGTCCCCGAATCCCTCACGCGCGCAGGCGAAGGCGCGACACCACCCCTTCCCCGGCCGCGGTCCGAGGACCTCGCGCTGTTGCAGTACACCTCCGGCAGCACCGGGCAGCCCAAAGGGGTCGCACTGACGCACCGCAACCTGCTCGCCAACATCCGGGTGATGGGTCAGGCCGCCGGGGCGACCGGATCGGACACGTTCGTCAGCTGGCTGCCGCTCTACCACGACATGGGCCTGATCGGTGCGTGGCTCGGTTGCATGTACTTCGGTGTCCCGCTGGTGGTGATGAGCCCGCAGGCCTTCCTGATCCGCCCGTCGCGCTGGCTCTGGGCGATTCACGCCAACCGCGCCACCATGTCGGCAGGCCCGAACTTCGCCTACGAACTCTGCCTCTCGAAGATTCGCGACGACGAGATCGAGGGACTGGACCTCAGCAGCTGGCGTTTGGCCTACAACGGCGCCGAACCGGTGAGCGCTGACACCATCGAGCGCTTCGGTGATCGCTTCGCCCCGTACGGCTTTCGCAGGGAAGCGATCACGCCGGTGTATGGGCTGGCGGAGTCGTCGGTGGGGCTGGCCTTTCCGCCGTTGGGCCGCGGTCCGGTGATCGACCGGATTCGACGAGACGTTTTCGCACGGTCCGGACAGGCCGAGCCCGCCAGGCCCGGGGAGCGCGACCTCCGATTCGTCGCCTGCGGCCGGCCCCTGCCGGGACATGAAATCCGCATCGTCGACGCCGCCGGCAACGAATTGGGTGATCGCCGCGAAGGCCGCATCGAGTTTCGCGGACCGTCGGCGACCGCGGGCTACTTCAACAACCCGGCGGCGACGCGTGCGCTGTTCCACGACGACTGGCTCGACACCGGCGATCTCGGGTACACGGTCGAAGCCGACGTCTACGTGACCGGCCGGATCAAGGACATGATCATCCGGGCCGGACGTAACTTGCACCCCGCGGAACTGGAAGAAGCGGTGGGTGACATCAAGGGGGTCCGCAAGGGCTGCGTGGCGGTGTTCGCCTCTCCTGATCCCTCCGGAGGCCCCGAGCGACTCGTCGTCATGGCCGAGACGCGGGTGCTCCGAGACGACGCACGCGCCGCGTTACGCTCCGAAATCGCGGCAACCACAGTCGATCTGCTGGGGGTGGCGCCCGACGATGTGGTGCTGGCGCCGCCGCGCACGGTTCTGAAGACATCCAGCGGCAAGATCCGGCGGTCTGCCAGCCGGGCCCTCTATCAGGCCGGCAAGATCGGCGCGCGACCGCGCGCGCTGTGGTGGGAATTGGCCCGGCTCCGCTTCCGCGGCGCGGCACCGTCGCTGCGCCGCGCCGGGCGCGCGGCGGGGGACGTGGCCTTCGCCGGCTACGCGTGGGCGGTGTACACAATCCTCGGGTTGTCGGTCGCGGTTTTATTGCTGGTGCTCCCACGCGCGCGGTGGCGGTGGCGGGTGGCGCGGGCCGCGGTCCGGCTGCTGGCCCGTCTCACGGGAACCGCGATCACCGTGCACGGCCTGGACCACCTTCCCTCGGGCACGTCTATCGCGGTGGCCAACCACCCCAGCTGGATCGATCCGTTGGCGCTGGCTGCCGTCATGCCGCAGTCGTTTCTGTTCGTCGCCGCTGAAGTGCTTGAGCATCAAGGGATCAACGGATTCGTGCTGAAGCGGCTGGGCCACCAGTTCGTCGAGCGTCACGAGCGCGAACACGGCGTCGCGGACGCGGACCGGCTGGCCGGCCTGGTGCGTGCCGGCCAGTCGCTCGTCATCTTCCCCGAAGGCCGCCTGGCCCGCGCACCCGGCTTGCGGCCGTTTCACATGGGTGCCTTCGTGGTGGCCGCCCAAACCGGGGTGCCTGTCGCCCCGGTGGCCATTCGCGGGACCCGGACCATACTTCGTCCAGAGCACCACTTCCCGCGACACGGGGCCATCGACATCACCGTCGGAGAGCCCATCAACCCCTCCGGGAACAGCTGGACGGCGGCCGTCGAATTACAGCGCGCCGTGCGAGAGGCCGTCCTGCGGCTGTCCGGGGAACCGGACGTCGAATGACCCGACAGCCGTGGCGTCGAGGTTTTACTCGCCGTGCTTGCTGCCGGCCTGACCGGCGCTTGGGACCACGTTCCGGAAGAACTCGATACGCGCGGTGACGAACTTGCGGACCGCCTCGATGGCTTGCTTGCGGCCGTTCTCGACCGATTCCAGCACGTCGTCGGAGAGTTCGGCCCAGCTCGGCCGGTGCGCTTGCCGTCGGCCTGCCGGCCAAGGACTTTCGCGGCCGTGACCGGGCCGTAAGTCCCTAACACGCCGATTTGCGCGCCTGCTAACTTGCCACCATGGCGGTATCGACCAACGGCGGAGCTCCCCGGCGCGGCCCCTTGCCTTTGAACGCGCCCGGGGGCGTCGGCCTGGGCAGCGCCGTCAAACCGTTCACCAGCACCGGTCGGTACGTCGCCGAGTCATGGCGCGACTACCTCAGGCAGGGGCCCGACGAGCTTCCGATCGCGCGGCCCACCCTCGCCCTGGCGGCCCAGGCGTTTCGCGACGAGGTCGTCCTGCTGGGCCTGAAGGCGCGACGCCCGGTCAGCCACCCCGAGGAGTTCGAACGGATCACCAGCGAGGTGGTCGCGGGGCTGAAGTTCTACGGCGACCGTGGATGGCTCGACAACCCCAAGAGATTCTTCGGTGCCCCGCCGCCGCTTTCGGACGTCACCGTGCGAAAGGTCAAAAAGGGCAAGCGTTCCTACTACCGCATGTCCTTCGACAGCGGATACCTGCCCCGGCCGGGCGAACCGGGCGCGGACCGGTGGATGAGCTACACCGCAAACAACCGCGAATACGCCCTGCTGCTTCGCCATCCGCAACCACGGCCGTGGTTGGTGTGCATCCACGGAACTGAAATGGGCCGAGCCGCTTTGGATCTCGCTCTGTTCCGGTCCTGGCGGTTGCACGAAGACCTCGGTTTGAACGTCGTCATGCCGGTGCTGCCGATGCACGGCCCGCGCGCCAGGGGTCTCCCGAAAGGCGCGGTCTTTCCCGGGGAGGACGTCCTAGACGACGTGCACGCGACCGGCCAGGCGGTGTGGGACATCCGGCGGTTGCTGTCCTGGATACGCCGGCAAGAGCCCGAATCGCAGATCGGGCTGAACGGTTTGTCGCTGGGTGGCTACATCACCGCGCTGGTTGCCAGCCTCGAACCCGGGCTGACGTGCGCAATCCTCGGTGTCCCGGTCGCAGACCTGGTCGGCCTGCTGAGCCGGCACTCCGGGCTCGCCCCCGGCGATCCCCGCCGGCAGACGATCGAACTCGCCGAGCCCATCGGACGGATGACGTCGCCCCTGTCACTGGCGCCGCTCGTGCCGATGCCCGGCCGCTTCATCTACGCGGGCGTCGCCGATCAGGTGGTGCATCCCCGGGAGCAGGTCATCCGCCTCTGGGAACACTGGGGCAAACCCGAAATCGTGTGGTACCGCGGCGGGCACACCGGATTCTTCCGTGCGCGACCGGTGCAGCGGTTCGTCGAAGCGGCGTTGCAGCAGTCGGGTCTGTTGAACAGCGCCGTCGACCAGCGCGACCGCCCCGCTTAACCGCGGAGGTTCGGCGATGAATCTGCTGGATCCGCTCGACGCGGCGATGATGACCGCGGAATGGGTGTCCAACCCGATGCACGTCGGTGCCGTGCTGATCCTTTCGCCGCCCGGCGACGCCGGGCCCGACTACGTCGACGAGCTGCATCGAACGACACTGGCCGGCAACGGTTCGATCGATCCGCGACTGCGCAAGTACCCGCATCGCGGTGTCGACACCGGTGGCATGTGGGTCTGGCGGCACATGGATCCGGTCGACGTGAGCCGGCATTGCCAGCGGCGCACGGTTTCCGGTCAGGGTCTGTGGCGGCTGATCGGCGAGTTGGACGCGCTCGGCCTCGACCCCGCACGGCCGATGTGGATGTCGTATCTGATCGACGGCCTCGACAGGGGCCGGTTCGCCTTCTACATCAAGGTGCATCACACCGTCGTCGACGGGGTGGCCGGCTTCCGAATGATCACCGATGCGCTGAGCGACAACCCGGATCGGCGCTCGATGCCACCGTTTTACGCCGACTCCCGCGGCGAGCCCACGGGGTCGACGGCGACGGGCGGGCTGATCTCCCGGTTGCTGTCGCCGATACGGTCGCTCACCGGCGCCGCCGCCTCGGGTGCGGGGCTGGTCGGGCGGGTGACCACCGGCGAGATCGCCACCGTGCTGGACGCCCTGGTCGGGCACACCACCGCGTTGCCCCTGGGGGCGCCCTACACCCGGTTCAACGGCCGCCTCGGCCCCGAGCGCGCGGTCGCCGCGGGCAGCTGGACAAACGACCGCATCCACGCCGTGCGGCAGGCGGCCGGCGTGACCGTCAACGACGTCCTCACCGCGATGGCCGCCGGGGTTGTCCGCCGCTGGTTGCGGGACAGGGGGGAGCTGCCCAAGCGGTCGCTGGTGGCGGCCTGCCCCATCACGGTGCGCGAGCGCGAGCAGGAAATGCCAGACGATCGGCATGCCAACAGGTTCGGGCTCTGGATGTGCCCGCTGGGCACCGACCTGGACGACCCGCTGGCCCGACTGAACGCGATCCACCGCTCGATGTCGGAGGGAAAGCGCTGGGTGGCCAAACGGGGAGCGGCGGCGTCACTGCTGACGAACGCCGGAAGCATCGCGACCACGGCGATCGGCCCGCTGCTGCCGTTCGCGCCGAAGATCCGGACCGGGTACAACCTGCCGATCTCCCACGTCCGCGGCCCGGCTGCCGAAATGTATTGGAACGGCGCGCGAATCGAGGAAATGTATCCGGTTTCGACGGTCTACGACGGCCACGGGCTCAACATCACGACGTGCTCATACGCCGACCGGGTCGGCTTCGGCTTCGCCGCCGGCCGCGTCGTGGTGCCCGATATCGAGACGCTGGTACCTCTGACCGAGCAGTCGCTGGCCGAGCTGGAGGATGCCCTGGGGGCCGCCTGACCCGCGGCGGCACCATGATGCGCCCGGGCCATTCGTCGAGGCCGAACGGGGACGAACGGCCCTAGAGGGTTGCAGGCGACGGGCCATACGTTCAGCATGGCATCGGGAGATCCGATGCCGCGGCACGAAACATTCGGATTGCAAACCGGCGAATACAGATGGGCGGGGGCGTGGCGTTTTTCAAGGTGGTCGCAGCCGACCTCGACGGCACCCTCACGTCGGGCGGCAAACTGGACCCGGAGGTCCTGCGGGCGATCGACCGGGCGCGCAGCGACGGCCTGGCGATCGTGGTCGTCACCGGCCGCATCGGGGCCGAATTGCACGCCGAGTTCCCCCAGTTGGCCGGCCACGTCGACGCGCTGGTGCTCGAGAACGGCGCCGTGGTGTCGTTCGACGGAGAGGCCAGGGCGCTCGCACCTGCGGTGGGTCCGGAGCTGGACAAAGCGCTCACCGAGCGGGGGATCCCGTTCCGGCGGGGCCAGGTGCTGGTGGCCGTCGACGGTGAGCACGTTGCGGCAGTCGGTGAGGTGATCGGTCAACTGGAAATGGACTACCAGCTGGTCCGAAATCGCGCCGCCCTGATGGTGCTGCCGGCGGGGATCACCAAGGGCACCGGCTTGACCTCGCTGTTGGAGACGATGAACCTGTCGCCACACAACACGGTGGCGGTGGGCGACGCGGAGAACGATCTGTCGTTGCTCGGTGTGGCCGAGGTCGGTGCGGCGGTGGCCAACGCCGTCTCGTCACTTCGGCGATCCGCCGACGTGGTGCTGGACGAGCCGGGAGCTGCCGGTGTCGCCGGACTGCTGAACAGCCCCTATCTTTCTGGGGCGGAACGATTCTGCCCGTCGCGCCACTGGCTCGAGATCGGAGCGTTCGAGGACGGAACCCCCACGAGACTGCCGGGAAGCCAGGCACGGATCCTGGTCACCGGGCCGGCCGCGTCGGGAAAGAGCTACCTCGTCGGCCTGATGGTGGAGCGATGGATCTCGGCCGGCTACTGCGTTCTCGTCATCGACCCCGAGGGTGATCACCTGCAGCTGCAGCAACTCGGCCATGTGCAGATCGTCGACGCCGGTCATCACCTGCCCGAACCCGCCGAGCTGGTCAACGCCCTGCGCCCCGACTCCGGCATCGTGGTCGATCTGTCCGGACTGGCCGAGCCGGGCAAGACCGACTACGTGCATCGGCTTCGGGCGACCGCTGAGGCGCACCGAGAACGGTACGGCTTCCCGCATTGGGTGGTTTACGACGAGGCCCACCTCCTGGGCATGGGGGAGCAAGCGCATTGGGCGCGCCGCGGCGGCTACGTCCTGTGCTCGTTCGTCCCGGCGTCGCTGCCCGCCCACGAGGCCGACAGCAGCGACGTCGTGGTGACGCTCACCAGGTCCGACACCGCGACAGACCTGGCCTCCCGGCGCCGGGCCACCATCCGATTCGGCTCGGGGCCACCCCGCGAATTCACCATCGGGGAACGCCACACCAGGCACGTCCGGCACCGCCACAAATACGCCGACATCCACCTTCCGGCAGAGCGGCGGTTCTACTTCCACAGCACCGACGGCCTGCCCATCGCACCGGCCGCAACGATGCACGACTTCACGGTAGCGTTGCGGCACCTCGACCAACAAGCGCTCGAATACCATCTCGAACGGGGCGACTTCTCTCACTGGCTGGAAGGCACCATCGCCGACAAGGAACTCGCGGCGCGGGTCGCGGCCTGGGAGGACGACCTGGATGCCCGTCGCGCCGCCGATTTGGAACGAATACGCCAGCAACTGGTGGAAGCGGTCGAGAAGCGTTACCTGCCTTCGCAAGGACACCACTGAGCCCGGGGCGGGCCGACCCCAGGTGGCGCGTTGCGGGAAGCGATCAGCCTCGCGCCAACCGCGAGGCGCGGCCGACGTGGACCATGATGCGTTCCAGGACGGTATTGGACAGGTCGCCGTCGTCGGCAACGCGAGACAGCCCGCGGCGCCGCAGGAACGTGTCGAGGCGTCGATCGGGGGACCAGTCGGCATAGATCGGGCCGAGATACCGCGACTGCAGGAATTCCGAAGCCAGGGCGTCCACGTCAGAGTCGGTCAACAACATCGTCGGGCTATTACCCATAGCCGTGATGCTCCTTTGTTCGGCCGCAAATCGCACCAGCAAAATTACGTCAGATGTCACCATTATTGCGTCACGCGCCGATTGCGGATAGGGCCCAAAGTCATCACCGGAATCCGACTGCGCAATCGCCATGCGGGGCCCGGGCGACGCTGCCCGGGCCCACGCTTCAGCCGGCTATTTGACGGCGACTTTGACGTGCTTCTCCTCGGGTGCGGGCTGCGAAACCGGCACGGAGACAGTCAAAATGCCCTTGTCGTAGGTCGCCTTGATGTCGTCTTCGTTCGCGTTGGACGGTAGCGAGACAGTGCGGACAAACGAGCCGTAGCAAAATTCCGATCGGCCGTCGAATTCCTTCTTCTCGCTGCGCTCGGCCTTGATGGTGAGCTGACCGTCGCGGACCGTGATGTCGACGTCCTTGGCCGGGTCGATGCCGGGAATCTCGGCGCGCACCTCGTAGCGGCCGTCGACCATTTCGTCTTCCAGCCGCATGAGCCGGGTGTCGAACATCGAACGGAGTCCGGCGAACGACGGGAAGCCCGAAAAGAACTCGGGGAACAACGTGTGCGGCTTCTGGGCCGCGGGCAGCGTGGTGGTCATGTCTTCTCCTACAGATGTGTCACTTGCCTCAAACGGACATCTTCGATCCGACCATGCGAGGCGGCGCCAGGGTAGGGACGGAAGTCCTTATCCCGTTTCCGGCGACGACTTTTGGCGCGGCGGGGATACTCGGATGATGGTCGGGACAGCGCGGTCCGCGCGGTGGCCGTCGAGCGTCCGGCGCCGCGACGGGCGGCTGGTGCCGTTCGACGTGGGCCGCATCGAAACGGCGATCGCCCGGGCCGCGCGCGAGGCCGGGCATCGCGACCCCCGCCTGCCCGGCGTGCTTGCCGGGTCGGTGGCCGACGCCCTGGTGGGCCGGCCCCGGAGCGGAATCCCCACGGTCGAGGACATCCAGGACCTGGTCGAGGCGCAGCTGGCGGCGGCCGGCCTCGACGACGTGGCCCGCGCGTACGTCGTCTACCGCCAGCAGCACGCCGAACTGCGCGCGACCAAAGAACTGATCGGCGTGCGCGATGACCTGAAGTTGAGTGTGGCCGCCGTGACGGTGCTGGGCGAACGCTACCTGCTGCGTGACGACCGTGGCAGGCCCGTGGAGTCGACGGGCGAAATGATGGACCGCGTCGCGAACCATGTCGCGGGGGCCGAAGAGAAGTACCGTCGCGGGTCCTCGGCCAGGTGGTCCCAACGGTTTTCGGCGATGCTCCGCGGCCTCGAGTTCCTGCCCAACTCTCCGACGCTGATGAACGCCGGCACCGAGCTGGGCATGCTGTCCGGGTGTTTCGTTCTCCCGGTGCAGGATTCGCTGCACTCGATCTTCGCCGCGCTCGCGCAGGGCGCGGACATACACCAGGCCGGGGGAGGGACCGGCTACACGTTCAGCCACTTGCGGCCCGCCGGTGACCTGGTGGCCCGCACCGGCGGTACGGCCAGCGGGCCCCTGTCGTTTCTCCGGCTCTTCGACTACGCCGCCACGGTCATCTCGATGGGCGGCCGTCGGCGGGGAGCGTCCATGGCGGTACTGGACGTAGCGCACCCCGACATCTACGACTTCGTCACCGCCAAATCCAGCGCCCCGAGCGAGCTCAACCAGTTCAACCTCTCGGTCGGGGTGACCGACGAGTTCCTGCGCGCCGTAGGGGCCGGCGGCAGCCACCGACTGGTCAACCCGAGGACCGGCGCGACGGTCGCGACGGTCTCCGCCGCCGACCTGTTCACCGCGATCTGCGAGGCGGCGCACCGGTGCGGCGATCCGGGGCTGGTGTTCCTCGACACGATCAACCGCGCCAATCCCACGCCGGCGCTGGGCCGGATCGAGGCCACCAACCCGTGCGGGGAAGTCCCGTTGTTGCCCTACGAATCGTGCAACCTGGGGTCCATCAACCTCGCCCGGATGGTGAGCGGCGGTGGCGTCGACTGGGACCGGCTCGCCGCGGTGGCCGAACTCGCCGTGCGTTTCCTGGACGACGTCATCGACGTCAGCCGCTTCCCCTTCCCGGAGATCGAGGCGGCCACCACGGCGACGCGCAAGATCGGGTTGGGCGTCATGGGCCTGGCCGAGCTGCTGGCCGTGCTGGGCATCCCGTACGACAGCGAGCGGGGGGTTCGCCTGGCCGGGCGGATCGCCCGCACCGTCGGCCGGGCAGCGCGCACCGCCTCGGAGCGGCTGGCCGAGGAACGCGGACCGTTTCCGGCCTTCCCCGACAGCCGGTTTGCGGGGTCGGCGCCACGGCGCAACGCCCAACTCACCTCGATCGCGCCGACCGGCACGATCTCGCTGATCGCGGGGACGAGCGCGGGGATCGAGCCGATGTTCGCGATCGCCTATGTGCGTGCCGTCATCGGGCGGCGCCTGCTCGAAGTCAACCCGTGCTTCGACCGCTTGGCCCGCGACCGGGGTTTCTACCATCCCGACCTGATCGCCGAAATCGCCCGGTGCGGCGGCGTGCGCGGGGACCCGCACGTGCCCGCCGAGGTTCGTGCGGCGTTCCCCACCGCGGCGGAGATCGCCCCGGAATGGCACCTGCGCATGCAGGCCGCGGTGCAGCGGCACGTCGACGCCGCGGTCTCGAAGACCGTCAACCTGCCGGCGGAGTCGACCGTCGAGGACGTCCGTGCGATCTATCTCGCCGCGTGGAAGGCGAAGGTGAAAGGCATCACCGTCTACCGCTACGGCACCCGGGCCGGGCAGGTGCTCAGTTACGTGGGATCCGACCAGGCGCTGCTCGCCGCCGACGCCACGTTCAGCGGCGGTTGCCTGGGACGGCGGTGCGAGTTTTGACCGTGTCCAAAGTGGGGCCGACGGGGGTCGAACGGCCCTAGCGGGGGCCGCGGCACCGCCCTACGTTCGGAGAGGACGCGGCCGAATCGCCAGGCCGCAACGACTTTGGAGGTTTGAGGTGCGCGATGCGATCCCGCTGGGGCGGATCGCCGGCTTTCCGGTGAAAGTCCACTGGAGCGTGCTGGTCATTCTGTGGTTGTTCACCTGGAGCCTGGCGAGCACGCTTCCAGGCAGCGTCAAGGGGTATTCGCCCGTCGCCTACTGGGCGGCCGGCGCGTGCGGCGCGCTGGTGTTGCTGGCCTCGCTGGTGGCGCACGAACTGGCGCACGCCGTCGTCGCGCGCCGCGCCGGGGTCTCCGTGGGCAGCGTGACGCTGTGGCTGTTCGGCGGCGTGACCACCCTGGGCGGCGAGGCGAAGACACCCCGGGCGGCCTTCCGGATCGCGATCGCCGGCCCGGCCACCAGCCTCGCGCTGGCGGCCATCTTCGGCGGCCTCGTCGCCGCGCTGCCGACGGTCGGCGCCGCACCCATCGTGGTCGGCGTCGCCTCCTGGCTGGCCGGCATCAACCTCCTGCTGGGACTGTTCAACCTGCTGCCGGGCGCCCCCTTGGACGGTGGCCGGGTGCTGCGGGCCTACCTGTGGCGGCGCCACGGCGACAGCGTGCGCGCCGGCATCGGGGCCGCGCATGCCGGCCGGGTGGTCGCGTTCATCCTGATCGCCTTGGGCTTGGCCGAATTCCTGCTGGGCGGGCTCGTCGGCGGCGTCTGGCTGGCGTTCATCGGCTGGTTCATCTTCGCGGCCAGTCGCGAAGAGGAGATGCGGATATCGACCCAGCAGATGTTTTCCGGGGTGCGCGTCGGCGACGCCATGACGGCCCGGCCGCACACCGCTCCCGGGTGGATCAGCGTCGACGACTTCGTCCAGCGCTACGTGCTCGGCGACCGTCACTCGGCGTACCCGGTCGTCGACCAGAACGGGTCGGTCTCGGGACTGATCACGTTGCGGCAGTTGCGTGACGTCGCGCCCGGGCGCCGCGCCGCCACCACCGTCGGGGAGGTCGCGCAACCGCTGCACGAGGTCCCGTCCGGCGCCCCCCAGGAGCCGTTGACCGCCCTGCTGGAGCGGATGGCGCCCGCCGGTCCGCACAGCCGTGCCCTGGTGTTCGAGGGCGGTCAGGTGGTCGGCATCGTCACCCCCACCGATGTGGCGCGGCTGATCGAGGTCTACCGGCTCGCCCATCCCGACGACGCGAAACCGGCGTCGGCTCAGAGCATTTAGGCCACGACGATCGAAGTCACGGTTTGTGGGCGACGATGGCGACGGCGGCCAGCCGCTTGCGGTGCCGGCGGAACGTGCGGCGCATCGTGAGGACCCGCCTGCGGGCGTCCCGGTGGACGAGCACGTTGCGGGCGAAGCGCAGCGCCCCGAGCAGCCCTTCGTCGGCGACCAGCCGGCGTGGCTGCAGCAGTGCCATCGGGGCCGTCGCGACGTGGTCGACCACCAGCCCGTGTTCGGCCAGCAGCCGCGACCATTCCGCGATCGTCAACGGTCGCGCGTTGACCTTGATCGCCTGGGCCAGCGATCGCCGGATATCGGTGCTGACCTCGTCCGGCACCGTGTCCGGTGTCAGGGCCAATTCGTGGATCGCGTACCGGCCCCGCGGCCGCAGCACGCGCGACGCCTCGGCGACGATGGCGTGCTTGGCCGCGTCGCCGTGCATGGTCAGCATCGCCTCCCCGATGACCACATCGGTGCTGGAGTCGGGTAACCCGGTGGCCGCCGCATCGGCGACACGGACGTCACCGTTCTCGACACCGAGTTCGGTGAGCACGCCGCGAACCACGTTGGCCGCGTCCGGATCCCCCTCGGCGCCGACATACGACCGTGGCCGGCGTGCCACGATTTCGGTGGCGGTCCGGCCCAGGCCCGGAGCGAGCTCCACCACGTCGGAGTCGGCCACCCCGGCGCGGGCCAGGAGTGTGCGGGTGAGCTCGACGCCCCCGGGGCGAAGGACGCGTTTGCCCAGGCGGGCCAACAGCCAGTGGCCCGCCACGGCGGCGTCGGTGCGACTCGCCGCAGGCAGGGAAGGCCGCACGTCGGCCCGTGGCTTGCTCATCAGATTGCCCGCCCCGCAGCGCATTCCAGAATCTGCTTCACCTGTTCTCCCAACGCGGTCGTTTTTACAACTGATATTGTGTAAACTCTATCGCATGACGTACGTGATCGGAAAGCCGTGCATCGACGTGATGGACCGCGCCTGCGTGGAGGAGTGTCCCGTCGACTGCATCTATGAGGGTGGTCGGGCGCTCTACATCCATCCCGACGAATGCGTGGATTGCGGTGCGTGCGAACCGGTGTGCCCGGTCGACGCCATCTACTACGAAGACGACCTGCCTGAGGAGCTCAAACCGTACCTGGCCGAGAATGAGGCGTTCTTCGCCGAAACGCTGCCGGGCCGCGAGGCTCCCCTGGGGTCCCCGGGTGGGGCGGCCAAGATTGGCCCGCTGGGTGTAGACACGCCTTTGGTGGCCGCCCAGCCGAGGGCCGACCAAGCGGAAGGAGCGTGAGGGCCCGTGAAGTTGCCGCCCGCGTCGATCGGGGAATCCGCCAGCCGGCGCCGCGAGGTGCTGCGGGTGTTGCGGCGGTCGGCCGATCCCATGAGCATCGCCGCGATCGCTGAAATGCTGGGCGTGCACCCCAACACCGTCCGCTTTCATCTCGACAGCCTGGTCGGCGACGGGCAAGTGGAGCACGTCGAGCTGGGCCGCAAGGGCCCGGGCCGCCCGCCGCTGATGTTCCGCGCCGTCAGGCAGATGGACCGCGGCGGCACGCGGCACTACCGCCTGCTCGCCGAGATCCTGGCCACGGCGTTCGCCGGAGAGCGCGATGCCGGCGCCAAGGCCCAGGCCGCGGGCCGCGCCTGGGGGCACAAACTGGAATCCAGCGTGGAAGAGGTCCCCACCCCGCCCGCCAGCGCCGACGACGCCATCGACCACCTCGTCAACATGCTCGACGAACTCGGCTTCGCGCCCGAACGCCGGGTGGCCGACGGGGAGCAACAGGTCGGCCTGCGGCACTGCCCCTTCCTGGAGTTGGCCGAAAACCGGACCGCCGTCGTCTGCCCGGTGCACCTGGGCCTGATGCAGGGCGCCATGGAGGCGTGGGAGGCGCCGGTGTCCGTCGACCGGCTCGACGCGTTCGTCGAACCGGATTTGTGCGTGGCGCACCTGGCGTTGCAGAAGGCGGCCACATGAGCACCGGGCCGGCGATCGCCGTCGCCGTCACCTTCGTGTGGCTGGGCATGGTGCTGGCCATCTCGTTCCTGGAAGCGCCGCTGAAGTTCCGCGCGCCCAACGTGACCCTCCAGATCGGGCTCGGCATCGGGCGGCTGGTGTTTCGCGCCCTCAACACCGTCGAGGTCTGCTTCGCCCTCGTCGTCCTGGCGATCGTGGTCGCCGGCCCGACGTCTCCGGGCATCGTCGCGGCGATCGCCGTCGCCGCCGGCGCGCTGGCCCTGCAGCTGATCGCGGTGCGTCCGCGATTGACGCGCCGATCCGACGCGGTGCTCGCCGGGTCGGACGGACCGCGCTCCCGGGCCCATTACGTGTACGTGGCCTTCGAGGTAGTCAAGGTCATCGCGCTCGTCGTGGCGGGGATACTGCTTCTGACGGCCTGATCGCCCCCGCTCAACCGCAAAGGACTCAGCTATGGAATCGATCTCGTTGACCACCCTCGCGTCCGAAAAGCTGGCGGAGGCAAAGGAATCGCACAGCGGGCGGGCGGCCCACACCATCCACGGTGGCCACACCCGCGAGCTCCGGCAGACCGTGCTGGCCTTGCTTGGCGGCCACGAACTTTCCGAACACGACAGCCCCGGCGAGTCGACGCTGCAGGTGCTGCAGGGGCATGTCCGCCTGACCGCCGGCGCCGACGCGTGGGTCGGCAGAGCCGGCGACTATGTCGCGATCCCCCCGGAACGGCACGCGCTGCAGGCGGTCGAGGATTCGGTGGTCATGCTGACCGTGCTCAAGACCGTCCCCGCGGCCCACTAGCCGATGCTGTCCACGCCCTGGTCACGGGACTTCGGGCTGCGGGTACCGATCGTCAACGCGCCGATGGGCGGGGTCGCCGGTGGCCGGTTGGCCGCGGCGGTCACCGCCGCCGGCGGTCTGGGCATGGTCGGCATGGGCAGCGTCGCGACGCGAGAGCTGCTCCGAGCCCAGCTGCAGCACGTGCGCGGAACGTTCGGGATCGGCCTGGTCGACTGGGTGATGCGCACCGAGGCGGGGTTGCTGGAGGACGCCCTGGCCGCGCGGCCGGCGCTGCTGTCGGTCAGCTTCGGCACCGACTGGTCCTGGGTCGCCCGGGCGCACGACGCCGGGATCCCCACCGCCACGCAGGTGTACGACGGGCTCGGCGCGCGCCGAGCGGCCGACGCCGGCGTCGACATCCTGGTGGCCCGCGGCTCGGAGGGCGGCGGGCACGGTGAGACCAAGCTCGCGACCCTGCCCTTGCTCGACGCCGTGCTGGACGCCGTGTCGATGCCGGTGCTCGCGGGCGGCGGCGTCGCGTCGGCGCGCAGCCTGGCCGCCGTGCTCGCCGCCGGTGCGAGCGGGGCGTGGGTGGGCACCCGCCTGGCGGCGTGTCCGGAGGCGCTCTCCGGCGACGGCAGCCGCCGCGCGCTGATCGCGGCCCGGGCCACCGACACCGCGGTCACCCGGGCGTTCGACGTCGCCCAGGCCCGGCCGTGGCCCGCGCGATTCCCGTCGCGGGTGCTGACCAACGACTTCGTGGAGCGCTGGACGGGCAAGGAGGACGCGCTCGACCCGCAGGCCTGCGACGAACTCGCGGCGTCCATCGCGGCCGACGATCGCCGGGTCGCCCCGGTGGACGCCGGTCAGGGTGTCGGGATGATCCGCGACGACGCGCCGGTGGCCGCCGTGATCGACGAAATGTGCTCCGGCGCAGAGCGTTTGCTGGCGGGCTGGGGCTCGGCGCGCGCCTAGCTGTCGTGACCTGACACGTTGTTGTCAGGCAGCGAGTCGGCTGATTGGGGGTCGTCCGCCGAGGGCGGAGTGGCCTCGTCGAGTGTTGTAGCGGCGAAGGAATTGGTCAAGACCGCGGCTGCGCAGGGTGTTGTTGGTCCAGGGGCGGGCGTAGGCCCATTCGTTGAGCAGGGTCCGGTTGAAACGTTCTGCTTTGCCGTTGGTCCATGGACAGCCGGGTTGGGTGAATCGGCGTTTGAGCTGCCAGGCCGCACACACCCAGCTCCAGTCGGTGCCCTGGCGATAGACCAACGCGTTGTCGGTCAGTAACCGACGCACGCGCACGCCGTGGGCGGCGAACCAGACCAGTGCCCGGTGGAGAAACCCAGCGCACGTCGGGTCCTTCTCGTCGGGGAGCACTTCGCTGTAGGCCAGCCGGGTGTAGTCATCGATAGCGGTGTGGACGTAGTCGTAGCCGATCTTGGTCTTCTTGTGCCGGTGGGCAACGGAGATCGCGGCGTCGCGGCCGTGCAGCCGCCATCCACCGCCTGACGGGATACGGCCGAGCTTTTTGACGTCGACATGAACCATGGCCCCCGGCGTGGGGTGTTCGTAGCGGTTGGGGCTGCGCCGAGAGCAGCGCAGCGCCTCGCCAGTGATCGGGTCAAGGGCACTCAGATGCGGCATCTGGTGGCGCACCAGAATCCGCCCGACCGTCGAGGGATTCAGATCGAGTTCTGCAGCGAGCACAACAGCGCCACGCTTACGGCGCCGGCGGGCGGCGAGCACCTTCTGCTCGACCCGATGACTCGTGCGGTTGGGCATCCGGATCGGCCGTGACGAACGGTCGGCCAGCGCCGCATCGCCGCCCTGGGCATATCGGCGCAGCCACTTGTACACCGTTGCCCGCGAAACCCCCAGTTGCTCAGCCACATGCGCAGCCGGCCACCCGGCGGCGACACGCTCAACGATCAGCCGACGAGCGAACACATTGGTACGAGCGTTAGCGTGAGACACAAGGACCTCCTACGGGTGAATGCCAGACACATCCACTCCGTCAGGAGGTCCTCCCACTTTCAAGCAGGCACGCGGTTAACAACCTTCCGGGTCACGACACCTAGCCGTCGCCCGGGGTCAGCACGACGCAACAGCGGTCCTGCCCGGGGCATAGCCGGGCGTCGGGCCCGTGCGGCGCCAGGGCATCGGCCACGCCGGTGATGAGTGCGTGGTTCATGTTGCAGGCCAGCTCGGTCTGCTCCCGGGCGAGCGCGTGGAACGGGCAGTTCGCGAGTTCGATCCGGCGGCCTACGGTGTGGGGTTCGTAGCCGTACCTGCTCAAGACCTTGGCGGCGACCCTGAGCCCGGCCGCCGCGTTGGCGGGCCGGCGCGCCGTCGCTCCGATGGTCCGTCCGTAAGCGCGCGCGACCCCGTTGAGGACCTCGACCACGGGCTCGCCCGTGCTGGCGGACTCCGCGATCGCCGTCGCCATCAGCCGCCCCGCCAATTCGTATTCGCGCTGGGGCAGACTGACGGCGATGTCGCGGCGCGCGCGGCGATACAGCTTGGATGTCCGCCCCGCACCCGGCCCGGACCGGCCGGTCACGCGTGCGTAGTCGCTTTCCAGCAGCCCCTCGGCGGTCAACCGATCCAAGTGGAACTTGGCCTGGTGCTGGGCGACCCCGACCGCGTCGGCCGCCTGGTCGCGGCTCACCGGGGCGGATTGCGCGCACACGTATCGGTAGAGCTCGCGGCGCACCGGATCGGCGAGCGCCCCGATGCCGGCGGCGTCGCGTTCCAGGGAGTCGTCGTCCACGTTCACGCCATTTCTAACGGATAAAACTCTTGACGCTACAGTCTACTGATTCTAGCGTTCAAATTATTATCCGTTAGAAGAAGGAGGCGGCCATGAGCACCACTAACACGACACCCACGTTCGCGGCCCAGCTGAAGGATCCCGCGTTGTCGGCGTACTACGCACTTCGCACGGTCTTCACCGTCGCGCCCATCGCGTTCGGGCTGGACAAGTTCTTCAACGTGCTGACGTACCCACATCACTGGAGCATGTACCTGGCCCGCTGGATCGACGACCTGGTGCCCGGCACCGCCGACCAGTGCATGTACCTGGTGGGCGTCATCGAGATCGTGGCCGGCGTGCTGGTCGCCGTCGCCCCGCGGTTCGGCGCCTGGGTGGTCGCGGCGTGGTTGGCCGGAATCATCGTCGACCTACTCACCGGGCCGGGCTTCTACGACGTGGCGCTGCGCGACTTCGGGCTGCTGGTCGGCGCCATCGCCCTCGCCCGGCTGGGGCAGGGCGTGCACAGCGGCGCCATCGGGCGCCCATGACGGGTCGGCTCAGACCCCGCGCAGATAGCGTTTGGCGATGACGCGCTGGGCCACCGAGACCACCGGCCCGGCGGCCTTGCTCCACCAGGTGGCCGGCCGCGAGAACGCCGTCACCTCCGCGAACACCGCGGAGGTGACGGGGTCATACCGGACGACGAAACGTTCCTCGCCGGATTCCGGGTGTCCCGGCAGGGTGCCGTAGGCGAATCCGCGGATATCGGGTTCGTCGACGACATAGACCACCCGGCACGGCGCGGGCAGGAAACCCATGCGCACCACCACCACCGTGTCGACCTCGGCGACCTCGGAGCTGGGCCGCACCCGCAGGCCGGCCCCGTGCTGCATCCCCCAGCGCATGACCGCGTGGGCGGCCTGCTCGAAGCGCTGCCGGCCCGCGCCGATCTGGGTCTCGGTGTGCAGGTGACCGTAGCCGGCGGGCAGCGCGCCGGAGGCGGTCGCTCCCACCTCGGTGTACGTCAGCGGGAGGCCCTCGAGCGCTGCTAAGTCCACCTGCCCAGCTTGCCACGACGGGATGCGCGCCGGCATTTGCGGCGTACGGTCGTAAAAGTGACCGCACAGAACTCGAAAACCGTTGCAGAAGCGTCCGGAACGTTCACCCTCGGCGGCGACCTGACCGTCAATCGACTCGGCTTCGGCGCCATGCGCCTGACCGGCAAGGGCGTCTGGGGACCGCCGGCCGACCGGGACGAGGCGGTCAGGGTGTTGCGGCGCGCCGTCGAACTCGGCGTGAACTTCATCGACACCGCCGACTCCTACGGCCCCTACATCGCCGAGGACATCATTCGCGAGGCGCTGCACCCCTATGACGGGCTGGTCATCGCGACCAAGGCGGGCCTGCTGCGCACCGGACCGGACGTCTGGATCCCGCTGGGCAACCCGAGCTATCTGCGCCAGGAATGCGAGATGAGCCTGCGCCGCCTCGGCGTCGACACCATCGACCTGTTCCAGCTGCACCGCATCGACCGCGACTTCCCGCTGGCCGACCAGGTGGGCGAGCTGCTGGCGCTGAAGAACGAGGGCAAGATCCGCCACATCGGCCTGTCGGAGGTCAACGTCGACCAACTCGCGGAGGCCCAGCGGATCACCGAGATCGTGTCGGTGCAGAACATGTACAACCTGTCCGCCCGCGGCGCCGAACCGCTGCTGGACGCCGCGACCGAGCAGGGCATCGGCTTCATCCCGTGGTTCCCCCTGGCGGCCGGGCCGCTGGCCGCCGCCGACGGCCCGCTGCAGCGCATCGCCGGCGAGCACCACGCGAGCCCGTCGCAACTGGCGCTGGCCTGGTTGCTGAAGCGGTCGCCGGTGATGCTGCCGATCCCGGGCACCTCGAAGGTGGCGCACCTGGAGGAGAACGTCGCCGCCGCCGAGATCACGCTGTCCGACGAGGAGTTCGAAACCCTGTCCGCGGCCGGGGCTCAACAGACGGTCTGACCCTGGCTTGGCCCGCGAAACTGTATTCCACGACGCGTTTCGCGGGTCGGCCCGTCCGTAGTTGCAGTCTCGCGGCCCGGATACGGTGTCCGGATGACCAGCGAACGGGCCGGGCATCCCGGCGGTGGGTTCAACCCGCCGGAGCCGACGACCAAGGGCGGCCCCGACTACGGCAGGTTCATCGACGCCGTGCGCACCCTGCAGGACCACGCCCGCGCCGTCGACGCGCCCGACGCGGTGATCACCGAGGCCGCCGACCTGCTGGACAAGGTGTCGGCGCTGCTGAGCCCGTTCGACGCCGACGAATGGGAGTCGCCGTCGGGCCGCCGGATGGACCTGCCGATGCGCGGCAACATCCTGAGCGTGCCCATGAAGGCCCGCAAGACCGACGACGGCCGCATCCAGGGCACGGCCCGGTTCGCCCGGTTCCACCTGGGCCGCAACGGCGCCGTGCACGGGGGATGCCTGGGAATGCTGTTCGACAGCGTGCTCGGGCTGACGTCCGCGGTGCTCACCGGGGGCCCCTACCAGCGCACCGCCTACCTGAAGATCGACTACCGGCACATCGTGCCGATCGAGAAGGAATTGCGGTTCGACGCCGGCGTCGACCGGGTGGACGGGCGCAAGATCTTCGTGTCCGGCCGGTTGACGGACGGCGACACGCTGCTGACCGAAGCCGACGCCCTGTTCGTGCGGCTCAAGCCCGGTCAGCCCTGACGGCCCCGCCGTCGGCGCCGGGCCGGTAATGGCTTGAGCCCTGGCTCGCCCGCCCCGATAGCATGGCAACGACTAATCACGGATCGTTAGTCACCCCCCGAACGACTGAGCCCTGGAGACCCAACGCGATGAGCGCCCCCGCAAACCGATCGCCGCAGGCCGACGGCGCCGACCCGCAGGCCCCGATCCGGGTGCCCGCCGGGACCACGGCGGCCGCCGCGGTGCGCGAGGCGGGGCTTCCGGGCCGGGGGGCGCCCGACGCGATCGTGGTGGTGCGCGACGCCGCCGGCAAGCTGCGCGACCTGAGCTGGGTGCCCGACGCCGACGTCGACGTCGTGCCCGTCGCCGCCAACACCGACGAGGGCCGCAGCGTCATCCGGCATTCGGCCGCGCACGTGCTGGCCCAGGCCGTCCAGGAGATGTTCCCGCAAGCCAAGTTGGGGATCGGGCCGCCCATCACCGACGGCTTCTACTACGACTTCGACGTGGCGGAGCCGTTCACCCCGGAGGACCTGGCGGCGCTGGAGAAGCGGATGCGTCAGATCGTCAAGGACGGGCAGCTGTTCGAGCGCCGCGTCTACGAGTCCAAGGACCAGGCCCGCGCGGAGTTGGCGAACGAGCCCTACAAGCTCGAACTGGTGGACGACAAGTCCGTCGGAACCGAGCACATGGCCGAAATAATGGAGGTCGGCGGCGACGAGCTCACCGCCTACGACAACCTCAATCCCCGCACGCGCCAACGGGTTTGGGGCGACCTGTGCCGCGGGCCGCACATCCCGACCACCAAGCACATCCCGGCGTTCAAGCTGACCCGAAGCTCCGCCGCCTACTGGCGGGGTGACCAGAAGAACGCCAGCCTGCAACGCATCTACGGCACCGCGTGGGAGTCGCAGGAGGCGCTGGACCGACACCTCGAGCTGCTCGCGGAGGCGCAACGCCGCGACCACCGCAAGCTGGGCACCGAGCTGGACCTGTTCAGCTTCCCCGACGAGATCGGTTCCGGGCTGGCCGTTTTCCACCCCAAGGGGGGCGTGGTGCGCCGGGAGCTCGAGGAGTACTCGCGGCGCAAGCACATCGAGGCCGGCTACGAATTCGTCAACACCCCGCACATCACCAAGGCGCAGCTGTTCCACACCTCGGGCCACCTGGACTGGTACGCCGAAGGGATGTTCCCGCCGATGCACCTCGACGCCGAACTGGGCGACGACGGCACGGTGCGCAAGCCGGGGCAGGACTACTACCTCAAGCCGATGAACTGCCCGATGCACACGCTGATCTTCCGATCGCGGGGGCGTTCCTATCGCGAACTTCCGTTGCGGCTCTTCGAGTTCGGCACCGTCTACCGCTACGAGAAGTCCGGTGTGGTGCACGGGCTGACCCGGGCGCGCGGCTTCACCATGGACGATTCGCACATCTTCTGCACCCGCGAGCAGCTGCACGGCGAACTGGCGTCGCTGCTGCGGTTCGTGCTCGAGTTGCTCGGGGACTACGGCCTGGAGGACTTCTACCTGGAGCTCTCCACCAAGGACCCGGAGAAGTTCGTCGGCACCGACGAGATGTGGGAGCAGGCCACCAACTCGCTGGCCGAGGTGGCCGCCGAGTCGGGCCTGGAGCTGGTTCCCGACCCCGGCGGCGCCGCGTTCTACGGCCCGAAGATTTCCGTGCAGGCCCGCGACGCACTGGGCCGCAGCTGGCAGATGTCGACGATCCAGGTGGACTTCAACTTCCCGGAACGCTTCGAGCTGGAATACACGGCCCCGGACGGAACCCGCCAGCGGCCCGTGATGATCCACCGCGCGTTGTTCGGGTCGATCGAGCGGTTCTTCGGCATCCTCACCGAGCACTACGCGGGGGCGTTCCCGGCGTGGCTGGCGCCCGTGCAGGTGGTCGGCATCCCGGTCGCCGACGAACACCTGCCCTACCTGGAAAGCGTTGCCGCGCAGTTGAAATCGCACGGGGTGCGGGTCGAGGTGGACGGCAGCGACGATCGGATGGCCAAGAAGATCGTCCACCACACCGCCCAGAAGGTGCCGTTCATGCTGCTGGCCGGTGACCGCGACGTCCAGGCCGGGGCGGTGAGTTTCCGCTTCGGCGACCGCACGCAGATCAACGGCGTGCCCCGCGACAGTGCCGTCGACGCCATCGTGGCCTGGATCGCGGATCGCGAAAATGCGTTGCCCACAGCCGAACTGGTGAAGGTGGCCGGCGGTGAGTGATCCCCAGGACCGCGCCGATGACACCATCCTGGACACCGGTGTCGGCCAGAGCGACCACCTGCAACGGCTGTGGACGCCGTACCGGATGACGTACCTGGCCGAAGCGCCGATGAAGCGCGACCCGAACTCTTCGGGCAAGACCGAGCAGCCGTTCACCGACATCCCGCAGCTGTCCGACGAGGAGGGCCTGGTGGTCGCCCGCGGCGAGCTCGTCTACGCCGTCCTCAACCTCTACCCCTACAACCCGGGGCACCTGATGGTCGTGCCGTACCGGCGGGTGTCCGAGCTCGAGGACCTCACCGTCGACGAGAGCGCGGAACTGATGGCCTTCATCCAGAAGGCGATTCGCGTCATCAAGAACGTGTCGCGGCCGCACGGCTTCAACGTCGGCCTGAACCTGGGCAGCTCGGCGGGCGGGTCGCTGGCCGAACACCTGCACGTGCACGTCGTGCCGCGCTGGGGCGGCGACGCCAACTTCATCACCATCATCGGCGGGTCCAAGGTGATCCCGCAGTTGCTGCGCGAGACCCGCCGGCTGCTGGCCGCGGAGTGGGCCAGCCAGCCATGAGGCTTGAGCGCTCATGAGTCGCGGCGGTGACGATTCAGTGGGGGTACCGTCCGCTTGCGGGGGAGAGCGCCGCACATGAGTAAGGTGCCGTTCCTGTCGCGGGCGGCGTTCGCGCGGCTCACCACGCCGACCGCCCGGGCATGCCTGCGGATCGGGCTGACACCCGACGCGGTCACCATTCTGGGCACCATCGTGGCGGTGGCCGGGGCGCTGACCCTGTTCCCGATGGGCAAGCTGTTCGTCGGCACGCTGGTGGTCTGGTTCTTCGTCCTGTTCGACATGCTCGACGGGGCCATGGCCCGCGAGCGTGGGGGAGGCACCCGTTTCGGGGCCGTGCTGGACGCCACCTGCGACCGGGTCAGCGACGGGGCGGTGTTCTGCGGGCTGGCGTGGTGGGCCGCCTTCGGGCTGCACGACAAGCTGTTGGCGGTGGCGACGCTGATCTGCCTCGTCACGTCGCAGGTGATCTCCTATATCAAGGCCCGGGCCGAGGCCAGCGGGCTGCGCGGTGACGGCGGCCTCATCGAACGGCCGGAACGGTTGATCATCGTGCTGGTCGGCGCCGGGGTGTCCGACTTCCCGTTCGTGGCCTGGCCGCCCGCGCTGCCGGTGGCGATGTGGCTGCTGGCGGCGGCCAGCGTCCTCACCTGCGTGCAGCGGCTGCACACGGTGCGGACCTCGCCCGGCGCGACGGAGCGCATGCCGTGATCCCGGGCACGAACCTGATCAGCGCGCCCCGCCGGATGGTGTCCGGCACCGCGGCCGACTGGACGTACGCGGCCGGGTGGATGGCGGTGCGGGCGATGCCGGAATTCGCGGCGCGCACCGCGTTCGCCACGGGGGCACGCTATGCGGCCCGCCACGGCGGCCCGGAGCAGCTGCGCAAGAACCTGGCCCGCGTCATCGGCGTGCCGCCGGCCGAGGTGCCCGACGCGCTGATGCGGGCCTCGCTGGCGTCCTACGCCCGCTACTGGCGTGAGGCGTTCCGCCTGCCCACGGTCGACCACCGCAGGCTCGCCAGGGAAATCGACGATTCGGTCCTGGGCCAAGACAACCTGGACGGGGCGCTGGCCACGGGCCGCGGCGTTGTCCTGGCGCTGCCGCACAGCGGCAATTGGGACGTGAATGGGGTGTGGCTGGCGCAGACCCGCGGCACCTTCACCACCGTCGCCGAGCGGCTCAAACCCGAGTCGCTGTACCGGCGTTTCATCGCCTACCGCGAACGCCTCGGCTTCGAGGTGCTGCCGCTGTCCGGCGGCGAACGGCCACCCTTCGAGGTGCTGTGCGAGCGGTTGCGCGGCAACGGGGTGGTGTGCCTGATGGCCGAACGCGACCTGACCCGCACCGGCGTCGAGGTCGACTTCTTCGGCGAACCCACCCGGATGCCCGCCGGGCCGGCCAAGCTGGCGATCGAGACGGGCGCGGCGCTGCTGCCCGCGCACTGCTGGTTCGAGGGCGACGGCTGGGGCTGCAACATGCAGCCGCCGCTGGATTGCGGCAGCGGCGACGTCGTGGCCATCACCCAGGCGCTGGCCGATCGGTTCGCCACGAACATCGCCGCCCACCCCGAGGACTGGCACATGCTGCAACCCCAGTGGCTGGCCGACCTGTCCGACGCTAAACAGGCGCGCCTCCGGGAGACCTGATGCGCATCGGGATGGTCTGCCCCTACTCGTTCGACGTGCCCGGCGGGGTGCAGTCGCACGTCCTGCAGCTGGCCGAGGTGATGCGCCGGCGCGGGCACGAGGTGAGCGTGCTGGCGCCGGCGTCGCCGCACGCGGTGCTGCCCGACTACGTCGTCTCCGCGGGCAAGGCCGTCCCCATTCCGTACAACGGCTCGGTGGCCAGGCTGCGGTTCGGTCCCGCGACGCACCGCAAGGTGAAAAAATGGCTTGGCGAAGGTGATTTCGACGTCCTGCACCTGCACGAGCCCAACGCGCCGAGCCTGTCGATGCTGGCCCTCAACATCGCGGAGGGACCCATCGTCGCGACGTTTCACACCTCGACCACCAAGTCGCTGACGCTGACCGTCTTCCAGGGCATCCTGCGGCCGATGCACGAAAAGATCGTCGGCCGCATCGCGGTCTCCGACCTGGCCCGGCGCTGGCAGATGGAGGCGCTGGGCACCGACGCGGTCGAGATCCCCAACGGGGTCGACGTCGACTCGTTCGCCTCCGCGCCGTTGCTGGACGGCTACCCGCGGCCCGGCAAGACGGTGCTGTTCCTGGGCCGCTACGACGAGCCGCGCAAGGGGATGTCGGTCCTGCTCGATGCGCTGCCCGGGGTGGTTCGGCGCTTTCCGGATGTGCAACTACTCATCGTCGGCCGCGGCGATGAAGACGAATTGCGCGGCCAGGCAGGCGAATTGGTGAAGCACATGCGCTTCTTGGGTCAGGTGGACGATGCCGGGAAGGCGTCGGCGATGCGCAGCGCCGACGTCTACTGCGCGCCCCACGTCGGCGGCGAGAGCTTCGGCATCGTCCTGGTCGAGGCCATGGCCGCCGGCACCGCGGTGGTGGCCAGCGACCTGGACGCGTTCCGGCGGGTGCTGCTCGACGGCGAGGTGGGGTGCCTGGTGCCCGTCGGTGACAGCGCTGCGCTCGCGGACGCGCTGGTTTCGGTGCTAGAAAACGATGTGCTGCGCGAACGCTTTGTGGCCGCCGGTTCGATGGCCGTCCAGCGCTACGACTGGTCGGTGGTGGCCAGCCAGATCATGCGGGTCTACGAGACGGTCGCCGCGTCCGGCGCCAAAGTCGAGGTGGCCGGCTGATGACGTGGCTGATGGTCGCCATCGCGGTGCTCGTCGGGCTGTTGGCCGTCTTGGGTGCCTGGGCCTATCAGACGGCGAACCGGCTGGACCGGCTGCACGTTCGCTACGACCTGTCGTGGCAGGCGCTCGACGGAGCGCTGGCGCGGCGCGCGGTGGTCGCCCGGGCGGTCGCCATCGACGCCTACGGCGGCGCCTCGGAGGGCAGGCGGCTGGCCGCGCTGGCCGACGCCGCCGAGGCCGCGCCGCGGCAGGAGCGCGAGTCCTGCGAGAACCAGCTGTCCGCCGCGCTGGCGATCGTGGACCCGGCGTCGCTGCCGGCCGGGCTGATCGCCGAGCTGGCCGACGCCGAGGCCCGGGTGCTGCTGGCCCGCCGCTTCCACAACGACGCGGTCCGGGACACCCTCGCACTGCGTGAGCGATTCCTGGTGCGGTCCCTCCGCCTCGGCGGGACCGCCGCGCTGCCGAGCTATTTCGAGATCGTCGAACGGCCCCACGCGTTGGCCCACGGCGACCACGGGGTGCTCAACCACCGCACGTCGGCGCGCGTCGTGCTGCTCGACGAGACGGGTGCGGTGCTGCTCCTGCGTGGTTCGGATCCGGCGCTCGGCCGCGCCAACGCACCGAAATGGTGGATCACCGTCGGCGGCGAGGTGCGCAAGGGGGAGCGGCTGGCCGAGGCCGCCGCGCGGGAATTGGCCGAAGAGACCGGGCTGCGGGTCGCGCCCGGCGAGATGGTCGGGCCCGTCTGGCGGCGCGACGAGGTGTTCGAGTTCAACGGCGCCCTGATCGACAGCGAAGAGTTCTATTTCGTCTACCGCACCCGGCGGTTCGAGCCGTCTGGTGCGGGACGAACCGACTTGGAACACAGCTACATCCACGGCCATCGCTGGTGCGATGGCGCCGACATTCTCCGACTGGCGGCGGCCGGCGAGACGGTGTACCCGATGCAGCTGTCCGAACTGCTCAACGACGCGGCCGCGCTGGCCGGTGGCCGGGCCCCGGGCCCGCTGCAATCCATCCGCTGACGGCGCTAGAGCCCGTCGATCGCGACATGCAGGTCGGGCGGCAGGCCCAACCCCGCGGCCAGCGATTCCGGAAGTGCCTGCACGGCGACCGGGCTCAGGCCACCGGCAACGGTGACCGAGAGGGTCTGGAACGGCCCGGGAAGGCCGGTGGCGTAACCGAAGTCGACGAACGGCCGGATGAAGGGCTGCAGCAGGTCGGCCAGCGGGTTGCCCAGAATCGGGATCATGCGCAAAGGGTCCAGCAGCGGCAGGTTCTGCGTCGGAATCAGGTAGTAGGTCGTCACGCCGATATGCGTCTGGATGGCCGTGGCGACCTGCGCCGCGCTCAACGTCGGATAGGTGCCGTGCAGGTAGGGGAAACCCAACAGGGCATTGAGGTCGGCCGGGATGTTGAAGATCGACCGCGGGAAGTAGGCGATGGGGTCGTACTGCAGCGTGTAGATCGCGGTCTGGTAGAGGGTGTCCACCGGGGTCACGACGTGAAACGCCCCGAAGCCGGGGATGAAGTGCGTCAGGATGCCGGTGCCCGGAACGTTCGGATCGGAGAGCAACACGAACGAGAGCAGGTCCGAACTCGGCCGGATGGCCGCGGGCAACGCGTCCAGATAGCGCATTTCCAGGGTGGCGATGGTGGCGCTTTGCGAATAGCCCAGCACGACAACGTGATTGCCTGCGCCGGTTTCGGTCAGGATCGCATTGTTCAGTATCGTCACACCCTCTCGGACCGACTGGCCGAAGGTTTGGCTGGTGAGGCCGGTGACGGGCCAGAAGTCCTCCGGCGTAGTCAGCCCCACCGGGCTGTAGCCGGGGTAGTGCGGGGCGATGTAGGTGTTGTAGACCGAGGTCACGTAGGTGGGGGTGGGTTGTGGGTTCCCCGTGCCGCCCATGATCAACGCCACGTTGGTCGACGACGTCGTCGTCGGGGCGCTTTGCACCTGGCTTGCCACGCTCAGGCTTCCGGTCATCGTCTGCTGCGCGGGCAGCGCCGGCGCCAATTGTGTGGCGGCCGCGTTGGAGGCCTCGGCCTGGGCATACGAATCGCTGCCGTTGATCAGCGTCTGCACGAATTGTTGATGAAACGCCTCCGCGCGGGCCGCGATCTCTTGATAGCGCTGGCCGTACGCGGCGAACAGCGACGCGGTGCGGACGGACACCGCATCCGCGGCCGGCGGGAACACCGCGGTCGTCGGGGTCGCCGCCGCGGCGTCCGCGGCGGCGATCGCCGAACCGATTCCCTGCAGATCGCCCGCGGCCGCCGTCAACGTCTCCGGGGCGGTGATCACAAATGACATCGCA
Organism: Mycobacterium europaeum; assembly: GCF_034555895.2. Taxonomy (NCBI): domain Bacteria; kingdom Bacillati; phylum Actinomycetota; class Actinomycetes; order Mycobacteriales; family Mycobacteriaceae; genus Mycobacterium; species Mycobacterium europaeum. Next base: position 2,792,350 of record NZ_CP157315.1, on the reverse strand, counting down.
CTGCCGCCTGACTAGCCGACCACCGGGCGCGCCAACACGGCGGAGCGGGGCGCCTCCGCCGCCGGGGTGAGACCACCCAGGCCGCGTCCGGCCGTGCTCACCGGCGGCTTGAACGGCACCCTCGGCAGGCTGGCCGTCGCCTGCCCCACCCCGGCGGGGGTCGGCCCGGCAACCGGAGCGGATGGCGTCGACGCCTGAACCTCGGTGGCCCAACTCGGTGGAACCGAGAGCGCCCCAACGGAATCCGCCCTGCCCACATTCGCCAACACCGCGGGAGCGCCCAGCTGCGATGGGTTCGTCGACCCGACGGTCGAACCGGCGGACGCCAAAACCGAACCCATCGACGGCATTCCGCCGACGGCACCGCTCATCAACGGATTGGCGCCACCCATGAACTGGCCCATGAGCTGACTCACCACCATGCTCATGGGTTGGAGCGCGAACTCCCCGCTCATCGAGAGCATGTCCAGCGGCGACAGACCCGGGGCGGCCGACGACGGCGAGAGGCCGAACGACTGAAACAGCGACGACATCAGCTGGGCGTCCGACATCATCGACTGCGTCTGGGTCGCCGCCGACCCCGCGGCGCTCTGCACGGCGTCCAGGGCTTGCGGGGCGCCGCCGACGCTGCCGGGCGGTTCGGTGAAGGACGGCAGCTGGGCGCCCGCCGCCAGCGTGCCGGCATCGTAGGCGGACATCGCGGCGGCGTCCTGGGCCCACATCTCGGCATAGTGCGCCTCGGTGGCCATGATCGCCGGGGTGTTCTGGCCGAAGAAGTTCGTCGCGATCAGGGCGGCCAACTGAGCGCGGTTGGCGGCGATCACGGGCGGCGGCACCGTCATCGCGAACGCCGCCTCGTAGGCGGCCGCCGCGGCCATCGCCTGGGTCGACACCTGCTGGGCCTGCAGCGCGGTGGCGGCCAACCAGGTGACGAAGGGGCTGGCCGCCGCCGCCATCGCCACGGCCGACGGACCCAGCCACGGCCCGCTCGTCAGCGCCGAGATTACCGTCGCATAGGAGGACGCCGCCCAACCCAACTCGGCCGCCAGCCCGGCCCACGCGCCGGCGGCGGCCAGCACCGAGCCCGCGCCGGGACCGGCATACATGAGACCTGAATTGATCTCGGGCGGCAGCAACCCAAAATCCGGCACCATCCCGACCCCTCCTCCAGGTCGACGGCCGCCGTTCCGCAACCAGCTGGCCCCGCTACTACACGTCCCGTCCGCTCGAAGATGTGAGCGAAGTAACGAAAAAGTGTCTAGCAAGGCGCCGATTTCGCGGCCTAGGGTCTATCGGCCCTTTGTGAGTCCGCGGCGGGAAAATCCGTCTCCGGGCCCCCACTAGACTGGGGCGACAACGGTTGAAGGAGATCAGCAGTGGACACCGCCGCTTCACCCAACGGCAGCGGACGAACCGGGACCGCGCGCGTCAAGCGCGGCATGGCCGAGATGCTCAAGGGCGGCGTCATCATGGACGTCGTCACGCCGGAGCAGGCCCGCATCGCCGAGGGCGCCGGCGCCGTCGCCGTGATGGCCCTGGAACGGGTGCCCGCCGACATCCGCGCCCAGGGTGGGGTGTCCCGGATGAGCGACCCCGACATGATCGAGGGCATCATCGCCGCGGTGACCATCCCGGTGATGGCCAAGGTCCGCATCGGGCATTTCGTCGAGGCGCAGATCCTGCAGAGCCTCGGCGTGGACTACATCGACGAGTCCGAGGTGTTGACCCCCGCGGACTACACCCACCACATCGACAAGTGGAAGTTCACCGTGCCGTTCGTGTGCGGCGCGACCAACCTGGGCGAGGCGCTGCGGCGCATCAGCGAGGGCGCGGCCATGATCCGGTCCAAGGGTGAGGCGGGCACCGGAGACGTCTCCAACGCGACCACGCACATGCGGGCGATCGGTGGCGAGATCCGCCGGCTGACCTCGCTGTCGGAAGACGAATTGTACGTCGCCGCAAAGGAATTGCAGGCGCCCTACGATCTCGTCGTCGAGGTGGCCCGGGCCGGCAAGCTGCCGGTCACCCTGTTCACCGCCGGCGGCATCGCCACCCCCGCCGACGCGGCCATGATGATGCAACTGGGCGCCGAGGGCGTCTTCGTCGGCTCCGGGATCTTCAAGTCCGGCGATCCCGCGCGGCGCGCCGCCGCGATCGTCAAGGCCACCACGTTCTACGACGACCCCGACGTGCTGGCCAAGGTGTCGCGCGGCCTCGGCGAGCCGATGGTGGGCATCAACGTCGAACAGATCGCGCAGCCCCACCGGCTCGCCGAACGCGGCTGGTAAGCCGGGGGCTATTGGTGGCGATCGAAGAGATCCTCGATCTCGAGCAACTCGAGGTCGACATCTACCGCGGTCGGGTGTTCAGCCCGGAGTCGGGATATTTCCAGCGCACCTTCGGCGGCCACGTCGCCGGCCAGTCGCTGGTCTCGGCGGTGCGCACCGTGGACCCGCGGTACCAGGTGCACTCGCTGCACGGCTACTTCCTGCGGCCCGGCGACGCCGACCAGCCCACCGTCTTCATCGTCGAACGCACCCGCGACGGCGGATCGTTCGCCACCCGGCGGGTCAACGCGATCCAGCACGGGCAGATCATCTTCAGCATGGGGGCGTCCTTCCAGGCCGACCAGGAGGGCATCCACCACCAGGACGTCATGCCCGCCGCGCCGCCACCCGACGGGCTGCCCGGCCTGGACTCGATCAAGGTGTTCGACGACGCGGGGTTCAAGCAGTTCGAGGAGTGGGACGTCTGCATCGTGCCGCGCGACCAGCTGCGGCTGTCGCCCGGCAAGGCCTCCCAGCAGCAGGTGTGGTTTCGCCACCGCGACCCGCTGCCGGACGATCCCGTGCTGCACATCTGCGCCCTGGCCTACATGAGCGACCTCACGCTGCTGGGATCGGCGCAGGTCAACCACCTCGACGTGCGCGAGCATCTGCAGGTCGCGTCGCTGGACCACGCGATGTGGTTCATGCGGGCGTTCCGGGCCGACGAGTGGCTGCTCTACGACCAGTCGTCGCCGTCGGCCAGCGGCGGTCGCTCGCTGTGCCAGGGCAAGATCTTCACCCAGTCCGGCGAGATGGTGGCGGCGGTCATGCAGGAGGGGCTGACCCGCTTTCCGCGCGGATTCCGGTCGTGAGCGCTCCCCGAATCGGGGTGCTGGCGCTGCAGGGTGACACCCGCGAGCACCTGGCCGCGCTGGGCGAAGCCGGGGCGGAGTCGATGCCGGTGCGGCGCCGCGGCGAGCTGGAGAACGTCGACGGGCTGGTCATTCCCGGTGGGGAGTCCACCACCATGAGCCACCTGCTGCTCGACCTCGACCTGCTGGAGCCGCTGCGCGGGCTGCTCGCCGACGGGCTGCCCGCCTACGGCGCGTGCGCCGGCATGATCCTGCTGGCCAGCGAGATCCTGGACGCAGGCGCGGGCGGCCGGGAGGCGCTGCCCCTGCGGGCGATCGATATGACGGTGCGCCGCAACGCCTTTGGGCGTCAGGTCGATTCATTCGAGGGCGACATCCCGTTCGCCGGTCTGGACGGTCCCGTGCGCGCGGTGTTCATCCGCGCCCCGTGGGTCGAGCGCGCCGGCGCCGACGTGCAGGTGCTGGCCGAAGCGTCGGGGCACGCGGTCGCGGTGCGGCAGGGCGCCAAGCTGGCGACGGCGTTTCACCCCGAGATGACCGGCGACCGTCGCGTCCACCGGCTCTTCGTCGACATCGTCAACGGCGTCGCCTGACCCCCACCGGTCACACCGGCACCAACTTTCGGGGGGTGTTGTGCTCACCGAACGTGATAGCGCGGGCGATATCACGTTCGCGACGGCGCATATGCCCGGGATCCTGTGACGGCTGGGGCGGCCGGGCCGCAAGGGGAGCGGACCGTCGGGCGGCCCCGAGCGTGCACGTAGACTCGTCTGGCGAACTTTTCGAAGACAGAAGAGGTAAGAGACACCGATGAGCGGCCATTCCAAGTGGGCCACCACCAAGCACCAGAAGGCCGTCAAGGACGCGCGCCGGGGCAAGGAATTCGCCCGGCTGATCAAGAACATCGAAGTCGCCGCCCGCACCGGCGGCGGGGACCCGGCGGGCAACCCGACGCTGTACGACGCCATCCAGAAGGCGAAGAAGACCTCGGTGCCCAACGACAACATCGAGCGCGCCCGGAAGCGCGGCGCCGGCGAGGAGGCCGGCGGCGCCGACTACCAGACGATCATGTACGAGGGCTACGGCCCCAACGGCGTGGCGGTGCTGATCGAATGCCTGACGGACAACCGCAACCGGGCCGCCGGCGAGGTCCGGGTGGCGGTGACCCGCAACGGCGGCACGATGGCCGATCCGGGCTCGGTGTCGTATCTCTTCAGCCGCAAGGGCGTGGTCACGTGCGAGAAGAACGGCCTGACCGAGGACGACCTGCTGGCCGCCGTGCTGGACGCGGGCGCCGAGGACGTCAACGACCTGGGTGAAAGCTTCGAAATCATCTCGGAGCCAACCGATCTGGTGGCCGTGCGAACGGCTCTGCAGGAGGCCGGCATCGACTACGAATCCGCCGAGGCCAGCTTCCAGCCTTCGGTCAGCGTGCCGGTGGACGTCGACGGCGCCCGCAAAGTGTTCAAACTCGTCGACGCCCTGGAAGACAGCGACGACGTGCAGAACGTGTGGACCAACGTCGACTTGTCCGACGAAGTTCTGGCCGCCCTCGACGAGGACTAGTCGTAACCGTGCCGCATGTCCTCGACGATGCGCGGATTGTCCAGCGTCGAGGGCTCGAGCGGGCGGGGCCGGGTGTCGTCGGGAAACACCGTGGCGGCGTCGAGGACGTGCTGGTTGAGGAAGCGCAGCGGAGGCGCGCTGGGCGGCACGACGGGCGTCGGGGCGCTGTCCCCGCGGCGCGCCAGCGCGAAACCCCAGTCGCCGAATGTCGGCACGTACACGTGGTAGGGCGTCACCGCGTAGCCGGCCGCACGGATTGACGCGGCGGTCCGCCAGAACGCGGTCTGCGTCGAGAACGGGCTGCCGGACTGCACGACCATGAGCCCGCCGGCGGCCAGCGCGTGCCCGACGAGCGCGTAGAACTCCGTCGAGTACAGCCGGCCCAAAACGGGGGTGTCCGGGTCGGGAAGGTCGACGATCGCGGCGTCGAAGCCCCCGGCCGGGACGAAGTCCGGGTGCGGTGCGCGCAGCCAGCGCATGGCGTCGTCGATCACCACCTTGAGCCGCGGGCTGTCCAGCGAACCGCCGTTGGCCGCGCGCATGGTGGTGCGGGCCAGCTGGATCACCGCGGGGTCCAGCTCCACCTGCACGATGTCGGTGATGCCCGGCTGCCGCAGCAGTTCGCGGGCGACCAGGCCGTCGCCGCCCCCGAGCACGAGGACCGATCGGGCGCCGGCCCCGAGCGCGGGGTAGACCAGGCTTTCGGTGTAGCGGTACTCGTCGCGGGTGGAAAACTGCAGGCCCCCGTCGAGGTAGAGCCGCATGTCGTTCCCGCGCCGGGTCACCACGATCTCCTGATACGCCGAATGCCGGTAGGCGATGATCGGGTCGGCGTAGAGCCGCTGGCGGCTCGTCGTCTCGATGTCGGCCGACCGCGCCAGCAGCGTGGCCAGCAGCGCGAGCGCCGCGGCCAGCGCGCACAGCGCCGTCACCAGCTGCCGGGTCGAAACGAGCCGGCGCAGCACGAAGATCGCCACCACGGCCGCCGCCAGCAGGTTGACGATGCCGGTGGCCGCCGCACCCCGGATCATGCCCAGCTGCGGCAGCAGCAGGAACGGCCAGACCAGCCCGCCCAGCAACGCGCCGAGGTAGTCGGCGGCGTTGAGGTTGGCCAGGGTCCGCCCGGTGTCGGGAGCCTGGTCTTTTTCGGGGCGTATCCGCCCCTGTTGCAGCATGGTCATCAGCAGCGGCACCTCGGCGCCGACCAGCCCGCCGATCAGGGCGGTGCCCACCGCCAGCATCCACATCGACTCGTCGTCGATGAAGGCGAACACCGTGTACAGCGCCGCGGCCGACAAGCCGCCGACGATGCTCAGCAGCACCTCCACCACGATGAACGCCATTGCCGCGTGCGCCAGCAGCGGCTTGACCACCAGGGCGCCCACGCCGAGCGCGGCGATGTAGCCCGCGACGATCAGCGACGTGGCGACGATGCCGCCGCCGTTGAGGCTCGCCGCCAGCGTGAGCAGCGCGAGCTCGTAGATGATGCCGGACGCCGCGCACGCCGCGACGCCGGCCAGCAGCACCGCCCTCCAGCGCGCCGAAGTTTCCGCGGGCCGGCGCACTTCCGGCGCCGGCAGATCGACCGACGTCATGACACGGCGGCGGCCGTGACACACCCCACCGCGAGCAGGATCAGCGCCACCGCGAACGATCCCGGATGCAGCTCCGGGTCGTCGACGTGCTCGTGGAAGCTGCCCGGGATCAGCAGATGCATTGCCACCAGTGCTATCCCGAGCAGGACCACGCCCATCAGCCCATACACCGCGACGCCGACGAGTCCCTGGCCCAGCTGGCTGTAGCTGTTGGCGATGGCGGTGACGATGACGAGGGTCAGGGCGATGTACATCGCGCCCGCGATGACGACGGCGTTGGGGCGGCGGTCGATGAACACCAGCCGGCGCAGATTGCCCGGGGTCAACACGTCGACCGCGTAGAACCCGACGAGAAGTACGGCCATGCCGACACCGAAGTACAGGATCGTGGCGACTGCGCCTTTGAGGACGGGATTGAGGTCGACGGTGCCGATCTCGACGGCGAGGTACATTGTTCTCTCCTTTGTGGTGGTGGGCCGTCACTTGGTTCCGCCGGGGCCACCGGGCGTGCCCCCGGCGCCGCCCGAGGGGGAGCCGGGGGTGAAGCCGGGACCGAGGAAGATGAAGGCGCCGTGGCTGTATCCGGCGTTCAGGCCCTCCAGGCGGATGCTGCACGGGCGGTTGCCGTCGGGGCCGATGATCACGATGTTGTTGCTGTAGCGCAGGTACTCGTTGTTGCCGTTGGCGGCCCGGGCCTGGGGGGCCTGGTATTCGGCGAGCGTGTCGGCCACGTCGTCGGGGGAGCCGCTGCATTCGTAGCGCGTCCCGTCCGCGTCGTGGGCGTACTCGTGATAGTGGCCGGCGATGTAGGAGCCGATGTTCTTCTGCAGCAAGATGATTCCGGGCACCAGGCAGGCGACGGCGGCCACCGCGAGCGCGCCGGCGATCACCAACAGGCGGTTGCGGCTCACGGGCGCCATCGGCTCGCCGTGTGGACCACCATGCCGCCGTCGCCGGCCGGATACAGGTGCCAGGTCTGCCAACGCCACCCGGCGCCGTCGGCCCGCGCGGCCAACGCGGTCAGCGCGGCGTCGTCGCCGGGGAAAGAGCCGCCGAGCCAACCCTTTTCGCGCGCGCACCGGTCACGAAGGTCGCCCGCAATGCGGCGGAAGGCGGGCTCGCCGTACGTGTCGGTGCGGGACCGCAGAGAGTAGCCGGCGGCGGCCGTGCGCTCCGGCAAATCCACGCCGTGACCGCGGGCCGTGCAGGACACCTCCTCGGAGAACCGGCCCGCGGCGTGCTCGACCGTGACGACGTGCGAGGCGCCCAGGACCCCGAGCAGCAGCGAGCCGCCGGCGGGGTGGGCCAGCAGGCAGGTCGCCAGCGGCGGCGGCGCGGGCGCGTTGAGCGCGAGCCCGAGGTTTTCTCCGGAAACGTCCGAAGGCGCTACGGCGAGCTGGTGAAGCGGCACCGACGCGCTCCTAGGGGGACGGGGAGGGCGGGGGCGCGGGATACACCGTCAGCTCGCCGGTCAGCACCGGCTTGCCGGTCGACACCTCCCAGGGCGTGCCCGGCGCCCACCGCTCGAACGAGAGCAGCGCGGACTCGTCGGAGTTGGCGCAGTCGACGAACTCCATCTCGCCGCCCGCCGGCAGGCCCGTCGTGCCCTCGGTGGTGAACGAGGCGCGACCCCGCTCGGACTCGTGAAACGTCACCCCGTCGACGACCAGCTGGTCGCCCGGCTGCAGGCTGAGGTCCTTGCGGCTGACCCACATCGCCAGCTCGAGGCGCCCGTCGTCCTCCTCGACGCTGAACCAGATCGGCTGGTCGCCACCCTCGAGGAGGTGTTCCCACCACACGAACGGCCCCTCGCGGTACGTCACCGAGCCGCGCACGACGTAGTCGACGCCGCCATAGCTGACGATGGCGCCGGGGCCGAGTTGCCGGGGCCCGAACTGCGGCATCGCGTTGAACGAGAGGGGATCCTGGCGTCCGGGCGGGGGGCCCGCTTGCCTGGGCCGCCGCAAAGCGATGATCAGCACCACGATGGACGCGATGAACAGCACGATCGCGATCATGACCAGGAGTGATCCCACGCGAACCCTTCCGTTGCCGCCTTGCTTGAGCGAACGTGGGGTAAAGCTAACAGCTTTCTGGTGGGTTCGGCGTTTTTAACCTCGCGGCCCGGGAATGGGCGGCGCCGCCGCGTGTCCTGCGCGGAGCCGTCGGTCCCGGCCGCTAGGGTATCGAACAGCTGTTCTAGAGGTGGGAGCGGGCAATGCGGGTGATGGGCGTCGACCCGGGGCTGACCCGATGCGGGCTGTCGGTCGTGGAAACCGGGCGCGGGCGCAGCGTGGTCGCGTTGGACGTCGACGTGGTGCGAACCGCGTCGGACGCGCCGCTGGCCAAGAGGCTGCTGGCGATCAGCGATGCCGTCGAGCATTGGCTGGCCACCCATCAACCGGACGTCGTGGCCATCGAGCGGGTGTTCTCCCAGCTGAACGTGTCCACGGTGATGGGCACCGCGCAGGCCGGCGGGGTCGTCGCGCTGGCGGCGGCCAAGCGCGGCGTCGACGTGCACTTCCACACCCCCAGTGAGGTCAAGGCCGCCGTCACCGGCAACGGCGCCGCGGACAAGGCCCAGGTCACCGCGATGGTCACCAAAATCCTCGCGTTGCAGGCCAAGCCGACACCGGCCGACGCCGCCGACGCGCTGGCCCTGGCGATCTGTCATTGCTGGCGGGCGCCGATGATGGCCCGGATGGCCGCGGCCGAAGCGCTGGCCGCCCGGCAGCGGGACGCCTACCTGGCCCGGCTGAAGGCCGCCCGATGATCGCCTCGGTGCGCGGCGAGGTGCTCGAGGTGGCGCTCGATCACGCGGTGATCGAGGCCGCCGGCGTCGGCTACCGGGTGAACGCGACGCCGTCGACGCTGGCGACCTTGCGCACGGGCGCCGAGGCCCGGTTGATCACCGCGATGGTGGTGCGCGAGGACTCGATGACGCTGTACGGGTTCACCGACTCCGAGACCCGCGACCTGTTCCTGACGCTGCTGACGGTGTCGGGGGTCGGGCCCCGGCTGGCGATGGCGACGCTGGCGGTGCACGACGCCGCGGCGCTGCGGCAGGTGCTGCACGACAGCGATGTCGTCGCCCTGACCCGGGTTCCCGGCATCGGCAAACGCGGCGCCGAACGCATGGTGCTCGAGCTGCGGGACAAGGTCGGCGCCGCCGCGGCGGGCGCACCGGGCGGCGCGTCGATGGCCAACGGGCACGCGGTGCGGGGGCCGGTGGTGGAGGCCCTGGTCGGTCTGGGCTTCGCGGTCAAACAGGCCGAAGAGGCCACCGACAAGGTGCTGGCCGCCGACCGGGACGCGACGACGTCCGGCGCCCTGCGCGCCGCCCTGTCGCTGCTGGGTAAGGCCAAATGAGCGACTACGACGAGGACTACGCGGATCGCGAGCTGTCCCCGGCGCTGTCCGTCGGGGAGGGCGACGTCGACGTCAGCCTCCGGCCGCGTTCGCTGCAGGAATTCATCGGCCAGCCGCGGGTGCGCGAACAGCTCCAGCTGGTGATCGAGGGGGCCAAGAATCGCGGCGGCACCCCGGATCACATCCTGCTGTCGGGCCCGCCCGGCCTGGGCAAGACGTCGCTGGCCATGATCATCGCCGCCGAGCTCGGGTCGTCGTTGCGGGTGACGTCCGGTCCGGCGCTGGAACGCGCCGGTGACCTGGCCGCCATGCTGTCCAACCTGGTCGAGCACGACGTGCTGTTCATCGACGAGATTCACCGCATCGCCCGCCCCGCGGAGGAGATGCTGTACCTGGCCATGGAGGACTTCCGGGTCGACGTGGTGGTCGGCAAGGGGCCGGGCGCGACGTCGATACCCCTGGATGTGGCGCCCTTCACCCTGGTCGGCGCCACCACCCGGTCCGGCGCGCTGACCGGCCCGCTGCGCGACCGGTTCGGCTTCACCGCGCACATGGACTTCTACGAGCCGGCCGAGCTGGAGCGGGTGCTGGCCCGCTCCGCGGGCATCCTGGGCATCGAGCTGGGCGCCGAGGCCGCCGAGGAGATCGCCCGCCGCTCGCGCGGGACGCCGCGCATCGCCAACCGGCTGCTGCGCCGGGTCCGGGACTTCGCCGAGGTCCGCGCCGACGGGGTGATCACCCGCGACGTCGCCAAGGCCGCGCTGGCGGTCTACGACGTCGACGAACTCGGCCTGGACCGGCTGGACCGGGCGGTGCTGTCGGCGCTGACCCGCAGCTTCGGCGGCGGGCCGGTCGGGGTGTCGACGCTGGCGGTGGCCGTCGGCGAGGAGGCCACCACCGTCGAGGAGGTGTGCGAGCCGTTCCTGGTCCGCGCCGGGATGGTCGCGCGGACGCCGCGCGGCCGGGTGGCCACCGCGCAGGCGTGGACGCACCTGGGCATGAGTCCGCCGGCGGGGGCGGCCGGCCTCGGTCAACCGGGCCTGTTCGACTAGCGAACCCGGATCATTACCAAATCGTGACCTGCCGGTTGAGCAAGCCCCCGACCGTTTGCCGACCGTGGACTTTGGCCAGCTCAGCCCTCCGCCACCACGGATAACCCGGCGCAGGACGCGTGGGGGCGCCGCCAACCGTCGCACAGCAAACACCTAGGTGCCCCGCGGTCGGTTATGCGCGGTCCCCGCCGGGTAACCAGCGTCACAGCAGCAATACCTGGTGAAGGAGATTCTGATGAGGACCACGCGCCACGACTATGAACGCCCTCGCGCGCTGTACATGCCACGCACCCGCGGCGCGCTGACCGGGCTACTCCTGATTCTGTTGGGTGCTTGGGGCGCATTGGTGCCGTTCTTCGGGCCCAACATCGACTGGTCCTACATGGCCGACCCGGCATGGACGTGGACGACGGCCAAGGGCTGGCTGGAAGTGCTCCCCGGCGCCGCCGCCGCGGTGGGCGGCCTGCTGGTGCTGTTCTCCGGCAACCGCGCGAACGCGGTGTTCGGCGGCTGGCTGGCGGTCGTCGGCGGCGCCTGGTTCATCGTCGGCCGCGCGTTCGCGCCGACCCTCGGCATCGGGGGCGTCGGTCAGCCGATGGCGGCGACGGACGCGAAACGCGCCCTGCTCGAGATCACCTACTTCACCGGACTGGGCGCGTTGATCGTGTTCCTGGGCGGGGCGGCCGTCGGGCGCCTGGCCGTTCGGCACGCGCGCGACCTCGTCGTGACGGAACCGGCGGTCGCGGCCGACGCCGTGCCGGCGGCCGGACCGGCCATGTACGACGAGACGCGCGGCGTGACCCCGGCGCGGACGGACCGGGTGGACGCCGAACCCCGCGGGCGCGGCATCTTCGGCCGGCGCGCGGGCGGCGGCCTGTTCCACCGCCACCACCACGCCGGCGTGTAGCCGACGAGACACGGGAGAGGGCGCCGGCAGCGTTGGCTGCCGGCGCCCTCTTTTCGCGCCCGGCCCGTCCCGGCCGCCGCGGGTCGGTAGAGTCCACCGGCACGCCGAGCCATCCGGATGGTGACGCTGGCGCAGGCCTCGACCCACGAGGAGGAGCGATGCTCACGGCCGCCCTGATATTCGCCGCACTCGCGGCGTTATTGCATGTGTACATCTTCGTGATGGAATCGTTGACCTGGACGTCGCCGCGCACCCGCGCCACGTTCGGCACCACGGCCGAGGAGGCCGAGACCACCAAGCTGCTGGCCTTCAATCAAGGCTTCTACAACTTGTTCCTGGCGATCGTGAGCGGCGTGGGCATTGCCGCGATCGCGTTGCGGCACAACGCCGTTGGCACCACGCTGATTTTCGCCGGCGTCGGGCCGATGGCCGCGGCCGCGGTGGTGCTGCTGTTGTCGGCACCGGAGAAGGCGCGGGCGGCGGTCACCCAGGGCGCCTTTCCGGTCACCGCGATCGTGCTGTTGCTCCTCGCGCTCCACTAGTAACACCGGCCTCACCAGCCCCAAAGGCCACGGACGGCGGTGGCTTTCGGCCGCCAGATGGGTTACGAGTAGAAACCGCCGGGTATCCATGGCGGGCCGGAAACAGGCCCGGTATTCAACGAGGGGATGTCATGAAATACGCAGAAGACGGCCAAACCCGCGGACTGAGCATGCCGCGTTCGCGCGGCGCGGTCAGCGGATTGCTTCTGGTCATTCTGGGAGCTTGGGGGGCGTTAATACCGTTTGTCGGACCGCGCTTCAATTTCGCCTACACACCGGATCGGGAGTGGGCGTGGAGTACGGCTCGAGGGTGGCTCGAGGTCTTGCCGGGAGCCGCGACCGTGCTGGGCGGTCTCTTGTTGGTCGTCGCCGGAAACCGGGTGGCGGCGATGCTCGGCGGATGGCTGGCGGTGCTGGCCGGCGCATGGTTCGTTGTCGGTGGTCAGCTGGCGCCGCTGCTGGGCATCGGCTCCGCCGGTGACCCGGTCGCCGCCACGGAGCGCAAGCACGCGGTGCTCGAGGTCAGCTACTTCTCCGGACTGGGCGCGCTGATCATCTTCGTCGGCGGCGTGGCGCTGGCGCGCACGGCGGTGCGCCTGGCGCGCGACGTGCAGCCGTTGGCGCCGGCGGAAGCCACGGCGGCGCCGAGTGTCGCGCCGTACCGGGAGCCGGTGTATGAGCCGGCCGAGGTGTCCTCGGGCGCGCTGACCAAGCCGCGCTCGGCGGCCGACCCGGAGCCGAAGCGGGGGTGGCGTCGGCAACGCTCGGCGTCGGGAGCCAATGCCGCGTACCTGCGCTGGCCGCACCCGCAGCAGTAACTCGCGAGAGAAAAGCAATCGCCCAGTCCCGCGCGGGACTGGGCGATTGTCGTCTGATGAGTTAGAGCAGTCCGAGCAGCTGCAGATCGGTGACGTACTTGACGATGATCGGCGCCGAGACGTGGGGGATGTCCTTGTCGGGGCCGATCTTCGCCTCCTGCACGGCGGCGCGGAAGCGGTCGGTGGGTGCCATCGATCCGTTGATCGGCTTCTCCGGCTGCTGGTAGTTGTGCAGCAGCGGCAGCAGCGAGTACTGGCGTTGCCGTTCGGGCATGGTTCGCATCGCCTGCTCGAATCGCCGCAGCCAGTCGCCGTAGTCGGCGACGCGCTGGATCCCGTAGCCGGCGTCGATCAGCCAGTCGACGTACTCGTCGAGACCGATGCCGTCGTCGTACGGGTTCATCACGTGGTACGTCCGGAAGCCCTCGCCGTTGTCGAGCACCTGCGTGCCCAGCGTGGAGATCGCCGCGGCGATGAACTCCACCGGCAGGCCGTCGTAGTGCGAACGCTGGCGGTTGCCCTCGGCGTCCAGTTCGTAGAACGAACCGGGCGCGACACCGGTGGCGACCAGGCTCAGCATCAGCCGGGTGAACATGTCCGGCAGGTTGAGCTGTCCCGCGTAGGTGGTGTCGGCCAGGATCATGTCGCAACGGAACACCGTGACGGGAAGGCCGCACAGGTCGTGCGCCTCGCGCAGCAGCACCTCGCCGGCCCACTTGCTGTTGCCGTAGCCGTTGGCGTAGTTGTCGTTGATCGCCCGGGTCGCGCTGACCTGGCGGATGTCGGCGTCCTCGACGAACTGGCCCGGCTTGATCTGGTCGCCGACACCGATCGTCGACACGTAGGCGTACGGCTTCAGCTTGGTGGTCAGCGCGATGCGGATCAGCTCGGCGGTGCCCAGCGCGTTGGGGCCGAACAGCTCGCTGTAGGGCAGCACGTGGTTGACCAGGGCGGCGGGGTCGACGATCAGGTCGACGGTGTCCGCGAGCCGCTGCCAAGTCTGCTGATCGAGGCCGAGGTTGGCCTCGCCCTTGTCGCCGGCGATGACCTCCAGGTGGTCGGCGGCCAGTTCCCGGTAGTGCGCCAGCAGCTTCGGGTCCCCGCTGTCGAAGGTCTTGTCCAGCCTCGCCCGCGCCTCGGTGTCGGACTTAGCCCGCACCAGGGCGATCACCTTGCCGTCCACCAGGTCCATGCGCTCGAGCCATTCGAGCGCCAGGTAGCGGCCCAGGAAGCCGGTCGCGCCGGTCAACAGCACCGTGCGCACCTCGGCGGCGGGCTTGGGCAGGCTGGGCGCGGCGGCCAGCGTCTCGGCCTCGAGGAACTTGTCCAGCGTCAGGTCGCCGGCGTGCACCTCGGTGGCGTCCCGGCCGTGCACGGCGGCGAACGTGGGCCGCTTGGTGCCCTCGCGCTCGCCCTCGATGTAGCGGGCGATGGCCTGCAGGTCGCTGGCCGGGCTGACGATCACACCCACCGGGACGTCGATGTCGAAGATCTCGCGCAACAGGTTGCCGAAGGTCAACGCCGACAACGAGTCTCCGCCGAGATCGGTGAAGTGCGCGTCGGGGGTCAACTCGGTGCTCGCCGTGCCCAGCATGGCCGCGGCGGCCCGGCTCACGGTCTGCAGCACGGGCGCGTCGGCGCCGTTGCGGCGCAGTTCGGCCAGCTCGTTGGCCTGCCCCTCGGCGAGTTCGGCGTAGAGCTGCTCGAGCCGCTCGCCGTAGTGCTGCTTGAGCTTCGGCCACGCCAACTTCCGGATCCCGGTCAGCAGGCCGTTCTCCAGGCTGAACGGTGTGGTCTCGATGATGAAGTCGCGCGGCACCTCGTAGGACTGCAGGCCCGCCTGACGCGCGACGTTCTGCAGCGAGTCGGCGATCTTTCCCTTCAGCGTGTCGAGGTCCCAGCGGGCCAGGGCTTCCTCGGTCGGCACGACGACGGCCAGCAGGTAGGGCTGCGCGCTGTTGCCGTAGACGTAGATCTGGCGCACCAGCGGGCTGTTGCCGAACTCGGCCTCCAGCCTGGCCAGGGTCACGAACTCGCCCTGGGCCAGCTTCAGCACGTTGTTGCGGCGGTCGACATACACCAGCTTGTCGGGCGCGACCTCGGCGAACACGTCGCCGGTCCGGTAGTAGCCGTCCTCGTCGAACACGTTGGCCGTGGTCTCGGCCCGCTTGTAGTAGCCGGGGAACATGTTCTCGGTCCGCAGCAACAGCTCACCGCGGGGGTGGGGCCGGTCGGTGCTGAAGTAACCCAGGTCGGGCACGTCGACCAACTTGTAGTCGATCACCGGCGGGCGCTGGATCTCGCCGTCGAACAGCACCATCCCGGCCTCGGTCGAGCCGTAGCCGTCCATCAGGTGCATCTCGAGCAGCGACTCGACCCAGGTGCGCAGGTCCGGGGAGGTGGGCGCCGAGCCCGTCATCGCGAAGATGAACCGCCCGCCCAGCAGGTACTGCCGCTGCTCGGCCAGCACCTCGGCGGCCACGGCCTCGCGATCGGCGCCGCCGGTCATGTGGCGCTCGACCCGGCGCTGGAATTCGCCGAACAGGGTCTCCCAGATGCGCGGCACGAAGTTCAGCTCGGTGGGCCGCACCAGCTCGAGGTCCTCCAGCAGCGTCGAGAGGTCGCTCTTGGCCGCGAAGTAGGCGGTCCCGCCGTTGCCGAGCGTGCCGTAGAGGATGCCCCGGCCCATGACGTGGCTCATCGGCATGAAGTTGAGGGTGATAGACGCGGCGCTTTCCCCGAACCAGTTCCTGCTGCCCCGGCGCCAGATCTTGGCGACGTTGCTCTGCGGGTACATCGCGCCCTTGGGGGCGCCGGTGCTGCCGGAGGTGTAGATCAGCAGGGCCAGCGGGTCGGCCTCCTCGCTGGTCGGCAGCGGCGCGTCCGGCAGCGCCTCGCCACGCTCGAGCACCTCGGTCAGCGTCTCCACCGCCACACCGGCGTCCGCCAGCCGCGCGCGGGCGGTTTCCAGCGCCTCGCGCTCGTCGTCGACCTCGGGGTGGTAGTCGAACGCCACCAGCTTCGCGGGCCGGTGGCCGCTCAGGATCAGCTCGACGGCCTCGGGCAGCTGGTTGGCGCTGGCCGCGATGACCGTGGGTTCGGTCTCGGTCACGATCGGCTGCAGCGAGGTCAGCGACGCGCTGGTCTGCAGCGGAACCGAGACGGCGCTGATCGTCGCCAGCGCCATGTCGATGGTGGCGTAGTCCACGCTGTTGAAGCCCAGCACGCAGACCCGGTCACCGACGTGCACCTCGTTGCCGGCCCAGGCGCGGCCGAGCGCGGCGACCCGTTCGCCCAGCTGGCGGTAGGTGATGGTCTCGAAGCGGGGGAGCAGCTCGAGCCGGGTGCGGCCGGTCGCGGGGTCCGCGACGAACTCCACCACCCGGTGCGCCAGCGCCGGGCGGTCGGCATACCCCTCGAGCACGGTCCGGATGACCTGCGGGAGTCGCAGCTCCGGGTTCCCGACGGCCGCTTCGACAGCCGGATCCGGGCGCGCGGCGGCGAACTGCGGGTCTGTTGCGGTGAGCACCTCGATGCGGCGCTCGAGGCGCTCGTCGTGATTCATGGTCGACATAAACAATTCCCTCGCAATGAAAAATAGTGAGTCAGTTTGGCGCCCAATGCGCTGACGGATAGAACGTTAGCTAAAGTAACGGTATTCCACCATGGCCGCGCCCCGGCCAGTGTTGTGAGATTGGCCACGCCGAACGGTCGAATCCCCAGTTCTAGAGGTCGCCGAGCAGCCCGCCCAGGACGTCGAGCCCCTCGGTGAGCAGCTCGTCACCGATGGTCAGCGGCGGCAGCAGCCGGATGATGTTGCCGAACATGCCGCAGGTCAACACGACGACCCCGGCCGCGTGGGCGGCGGCGGACAGCTTCCGGGTCAGCTCGGCGTCGGGCTCGGTGGTCCCGGACTTCACCAGCTCGATGGCGATCATGGCGCCCCGACCGCGCACATCGCCGATGCGGTCGTCGCCGGCCTGCAGACGCAACAGCGGTTCGGTGATCAGCCGTTCCAGCTGTCGGGCTCGCTCGATCAGTCCGTCACTCTCGATCGTGTCGATGGTGGCCAGTGCCGCCGCACAAGCGATGGGGTTGCCGCCGAATGTGCCCCCCAAACCGCCGGCGTGCGACGCATCCATGATCTGCGCGCGCCCGGTGACCGCCGACAGCGGCAGCCCGTCGGCGATGCCCTTGGCCGTGCAGATCAGGTCCGGCTCGATGCCTTCGTGCTCGCACGCGAACATCGCGCCGGTGCGCGCGAACCCCGTCTGTACCTCGTCGGCGATGAACACCACGTCGTTCTTGCGGCACCAATCGAGCAGGGCGGGCAGGAATCCCTCGGCGGGCACGATGAAACCGCCCTCGCCGGCGATCGGCTCGATGATGACGGCGGCCAGGCTGTCGGCGCCGACCTGGCTCTCGATCACGTCGATCGCCCGGGCGGCGGCCTTCTCCCCGTCGGTCGCCAACTCCTTGTCGAGCAGCCCATCCCGGTAGGGGTAGGACATCGGTGCCCGGTAGACCTCGGGGGCGAACGGGCCGAAACCGCTCTTGTACGGCTTGGACTTGGCGGTCAGCGCCATCGCCAGGTTGGTGCGGCCGTGGTAGGCGTGGTTGAACGCCACGACGGCGGGCTTGCGGGTGTACGAGCGGGCGGCCTTGACGGCGTTCTCGACCGCCTCGGCGCCGGAGTTGAACAACACCGTGCGCTTTTCGCCGGAGCCCGGCGTGATCCGGTTGAGCTCCTCGGCGACGGCGACGTACTGCTCGTAGGGCACGACCATGAAGCACGTATGGGTGAATTCGGCGACCTGGGCGCGCACCGCCTCCACCACCCGGGGCGCGGAGTTGCCGACGGTGGTCACCGCGATGCCGGAGGCCAGGTCGATGAGCCGGTTGCCGTCGACGTCCTCGATGATGCCGCCGGAGGCACGCGCCACGAACACCGGCAACGAGACGTTCACCGCGTGCGACACCGCCGCCGCGCGGCGTTTGGTCAGTTCAAGCGATGCGGGACCGGGGATTTCGGTGACCAGCTGGCGAGTCTGCTCGAGGCCGGCCACGATTTTCTCCTCCCCGCGGCGCGCCTGTCACGTCGCGACCCAAGCCTATCCGGCCGGGCGCCGTCGGGGCCCGCGTGCACCGCGGGGGTCGGGTGCGACCTGCGGCAATGGCACACTGGCCGTAACGAGGTGTGCGGTCCCGCGGGGTCGTCCCGGCGCGCACCCGATGACAACCGCCCGGCATGCCACTACGAAAAGACAGGCCCGTTCATGGAGAGTTTGATCCTGTTCCTGCCCTTCCTGCTGATCATGGGCGGGTTCATGTACTTCGCATCCCGGCGCCAGAAGCGCGCGATGCAGGCGACCATCGACCTGCACGAGTCGTTGCAGCCGGGCGACCGCGTGCACACGACGTCCGGCCTGGAGGCGACGATCGTGGCGATCACGGACGACACGGTCGACCTGGAGATCGCGCCCGGTGTGGTGACGACGTGGATGAAGCTGGCCATCCGCGACCGGATCCTGCCCGACGAGGAGGACCTGCCCGGTGCCGACGACTCCGACGACGTGGCGGAATTCGACGAGGGCCGGCTGCCCAAGGACTCCTGACGCGAATCCCGACCCGCCGCCGTGGCGGCGGACCGCTTGCGCGACGGGCGCGTGCACGACACTAGGCTCTGTCCGGGGTAAGAACCGATACTCGAGGAGATAGAAGGAACGTGGCATCGTCTTCGGCGCCGGTGCACCCTGCCCGCTACCTGTCGGTCTTCTTGTTGCTGCTCGTCGGCGTGTATCTGCTGGTGTTCTTGACCGGGGACAAGCGCGCCGCCCCCAAGCTCGGCATCGATCTGCAGGGCGGCACCCGGGTCACCCTGACCGCGCGCACGCCGGACGGGTCGCGCCCGAGCCGGGACGCGCTGGCCCAGGCGCAGCAGATCATCAGCGCGCGGGTCAACGGGCTGGGCGTCTCCGGCTCGGAGGTCGTGGTCGACGGCGACAACCTGGTCATCACGGTCCCCGGAAACGACGGCAACGAGGCCCGCAACCTCGGACAGACGGCCCGGCTGTACATCCGCCCGGTGCTCAACTCGATGCCGGCGCAGGCGGTCCAGCCCAAGCCCGCCCCGCAGGCGCCCCCGCCGGGCCAGGCGCCGCCGGGTCAGCCGGCACCGTCGGGCCAGCCGGCACCGGGGATGGCGCCCCCGGGCCAGGCGCCACCGGCGGGTCAGCCCGCACCGGCTCAGCCCGCCCCGCCGGCCGGCCGGCCGCCGGCCCAGCCGCGGCCGTATCCGCAGGACCCCCCGCCGTCGCCCAGCCCCCCGCCGTCGCCCAGCCCCGCGCCGGCCGGCAACGCGCCACCGGCGGACGTCCCCCCGGCTGATCAGCCGGCGCCCCCCGACCCGCGCAAGGAACTCGCCGAGCGCATCGCCGACGAGAAGAAGTGGCGCCAGAGCACCCGTCAGGGCGTTCAGTTCCTCGCGCTGCAGTTCCAGGCCACCCGCTGCGACAAAGAGGACATCCTCGCCGGCAACGACGACCCGAACCTGCCGCTGGTGACGTGTTCGACCGACCACAAGGTGGCCTACCTGCTGGCGCCGTCGATCATCAGCGGCGACCAGATCCAGGACGCCACCTCGGGGATGAACCAGCGTGGCATCGGTTACGTGGTGGACGTGCAGTTCAAGCCGGCGGCCGCCAACACCTGGGCGGATTTCACCGCCGCGCACATCGGTACCCAGACCGCCTTCACGCTGGACTCCCAGGTGGTCAGCGCCCCGATGATCCAGGAGGCCATCCCCGGCGGCCGGACCCAGATCACCGGCGGTGATCCGCCCTTCACCGCCGCGACCGCCAAGCAGTTGGCCAACGTGTTGAAGTACGGTTCGCTGCCGCTGTCCTTCGAGGCGTCGGAGGCCCAAACCGTCTCCGCCACACTGGGTTTGACCTCGCTGCGAGCGGGTCTGATCGCGGGTGCGATCGGCTTGGTGCTGGTGTTGCTGTATTCGTTGCTGTATTACCGGGTGCTGGGCCTGCTCACGGCGCTGTCGCTGACCGCTTCGGGCGCAATGATTTTCGCGATCTTGGTGATCCTGGGCCGGCAGATCAACTACACCCTGGACCTTGCGGGTATCGCGGGTCTGATCATCGGTATCGGCACCACGGCCGACTCCTTCGTGGTGTTCTTCGAACGCATCAAAGACGAGATCCGGGAAGGCCGTTCGTTCCGGTCGGCGGTGCCGCGAGGCTGGGTCCGGGCCCGCAAGACCATCGTGTCGGGCAACGCGGTCACCTTCCTGGCCGCCGCGGTGCTGTACGCCCTGGCGATCGGCCAAGTGCGCGGGTTCGCCTTCACCTTGGGCCTCACCACCATCCTCGACGTCGTGGTGGTGTTCCTGGTGACCTGGCCGCTGGTCTACCTGGCGTCCAAGTCGCCGACGTTGGCGAAACCGGCGTACAACGGCCTGGGCGCGATCCAGCAGGTCGCCCGCGAGCGCCGGGCCTCGGCGCACGTCAAGACGGGACGGGGGGCGTGATGGCCGCCAAGGGCAAGGGCCAGGCCGGCGCGGCCGAAGCGGCCGAGATCACCGAATCCGGCGCGGTGGAGCCGGCCTCCGACACCGCGCAGCCGCGGCACAGCTTCCTCTCGCGGCTCTACACCGGCACCGGCGCGTTCGAGGTGATCGGCCGGCGCCGCCTCTGGTACGGGGTCAGCGGCGCGATCGTCGCCGTCGCCCTTGTCAGCATCGTGTTGCGGGGCTTCACCTTCGGGATCGATTTCAACGGCGGCACCACGGTGTCGATGCCCACCGCCGGCTCGTCGGGCACCGTCACCACCGCCGCGGTGTCCGACGTCTTCCGGAAGGCCATCGGCCGCGACCCGGAGTCGGTGGTGATCGTCGGCAGCGGCGCCTCGGCCACGGTGCAGATCCGCTCCGAAACGCTGTCCAACGACCAGACGTCCAAGCTGCGCAACGCTCTGTTCGATGCGTTCCAGCCGAAGGGCGCCGACGGCAAGCCCACAAAGCAGGCCATCAGCGACGCTGCGGTGTCGGAGACCTGGGGCGACCAGATCACCAACAAGGCGCTGATCGCGTTGGTGGTGTTCCTGGCGCTGGTCAGCCTGTACATCACGGTGCGGTACGAGCGGTACATGGCCATCTCCGCGCTGACGACCATGGTCTTCGACCTGACCGTGACCGCGGGCGTCTACTCGCTGGTCGGTTTCGAGGTCACCCCGGCCACCGTCATCGGCCTGCTGACCATCCTGGGTTTCTCCCTCTACGACACCGTCATCGTCTTCGACAAGGTCGAGGAGAACACGCACGGCTTCCAGCACACCACCCGGCGCACCTTCGCCGAGCAGGCCAACCTGGCGATCAACCAGACGTTCATGCGCTCGATCAACACCAGCCTGATCGGGGTGCTGCCCGTGCTGGCGCTGATGGTCGTGGCGGTGTGGTTGCTGGGCGTCGGCACGCTGAAGGACCTGGCGCTGGTGCAGCTGGTCGGCATCCTGGTCGGCACCTACTCGTCGATCTTCTTCGCCACCCCGCTGCTGGTCACGCTGCGCGAGCGGACCGAGCTGGTGCGCACGCACACTCGCCGCGTCACGCGGCGCCGCAAGGCCGGGCCCGAACCCGCCGAGGAAGCCAAGCCCGCCGAGGACGACGCGGCGGCCCCGCAGTCGGCCGCGGCGGTGCCCGCACCCTCCGACAAGCCGAACAAGCCGGCACCGGGCGCGCGTCCGGTGCGCCCGACCGGAACCCGGCGTCCGAGCGGCAAGCGAAACGCCGGCCGGCGGTAGTCGCCATGGCCGGCAGGTATCGCCTCGCTGCAGGCGCTATCGGGTTGGCCGCAATGCTCCTGGCTGCCGTCACGCTGTCCGCGTGCTCCGGCAGCGCTGCCTCCCAGATCGACTACGTGGTCGACGGCCCCCTGGTCACCTACAACACCAACACCGTCGTCGGCGCCGCGTCCGCCGGGGCGCAGGCGTTCGCCCGCACGCTCGTCGGCTTCAGCTACCACGGCCCGGACGGGCAGACCGTCGCCGACCGTGACTTCGGCACCGTGGCGGTGGTGAGCGGTTCACCGCTGGTGCTCGACTACCAGATCGCCGACAACGCCGTCTATTCCGACGGCAAGCCCGTGACCTGCGACGACCTGGTGCTGACGTGGGCGGCCCAGTCCGGCCGCTATCCCGACTTCAACGCCGCCAGCCAGGCCGGTTACGTCGACATCGCCAACGTCGAATGCATGCCCGGGCAGAAGAAGGCCCGGGTGTCGTTCATCCCGGATCGCGGCATCGTCGACTACAACCAGCTGTTCACCGCCACGTCGCTGATGCCGTCGCACGTCATCGCCGACCAGCTCCACGTCGACGTGACCGCCGCCCTGCTGAGCAACAACACCCAGCTGGTGCAGCAGATCGCCAGGGTGTGGAACACCACCTGGGACCTCAAGCCGGGAGTGGACCTGAAGAACTTCCCGTCGTCGGGGCCGTACAAGATCGAACGCATCCTGGACGGCGGCGCGGTGGTGCTCGTCGCCAACGACCGGTGGTGGGGTCCCAAGGCGGTCACCAAGCGGATCACGGTCTGGCCCCAGGGGCCCGACATCCAGGACCGCGTCAACAACCGCAGCGTCGACGTGGTCGACGTGGCGGCGGGATCGTCGGGAACGCTGACCACGCCGGACAACTACGGCCGCGCCGATTCGCCGTCGGCCGGCATCGAACAGCTGATCTTCGCGCCGCAGGGGCCGCTCTCGCAGCCCAAGGCCCGGCGCGCGCTCGCGCTGTGCACGCCGCGCGACACGCTTGCCCGCGACGCGGGCGTGCCGATCGCCAATTCGCGCCTCAACCCGGCCACCGACGACCCGGCCACCGCCGGCGACGGTGCCGCCGAGGCCGCCCAGTTCGGCAAGGCGGACCCGGCCGCCGCCCGCGACGCGCTCGGTGGCGCCCCGATGACGGTGCGCATCGGCTACCACGGACCCAACGCGCGGCTGGCGGTCAATGTCGGGGTGATCACCAAGTCCTGCGCCGCGGCGGGCATCACCGTCGCCAACGTCTCCCTCGACACCTCGGGGCCCCAAGCGCTCAGGGACGGCAAGATCGACGTGCTGTTGGCCAGCACCGGCGGCGCCACCGGCAGCGGGTCGACGGGATCGTCGGCGATGGACGCCTACGACCTGCACAGCGGCAACGGCAACAACCTGTCCGGCTACGCGAACCCGCAGGTCGACAGCGTGATCGGGGCGCTGGCGGTGTCGGCCGATCCCGCCGAGCGCGTCCGGTTGCTGGGGGAGGCGGCGCCGATACTGTGGGGTGACATGCCGACCTTGCCCCTCTACCGGCAGCAACGCACGTTGTTGATGTCGAAGAAGATGTACGCCGTGAGCAAGAATCCGACACGCTGGGGCGCGGGCTGGAACATGGACCGATGGGCCCTGGTCGAATGAGGCTCCGGTGACGGGTGTCGACGGCGGCGTGCCGGTGGCCGGCGTGATCGCCGCACTGCTGCGCGAGGTGTCCGACTTCCCCAAGCCGGGGGTCCAGTTCAAGGACCTCACCCCGGTGTTCGCCGACCCCCGGGGTTTGACCGCGGTCACCGACGCGCTGGCCGAGATCGCCTCTGGGGCCGACCTGGTGGCCGGGATCGACTCGCGCGGCTTCCTGGCCGCGGCGGCCGTCGCCGACCGGCTGCGCACGGGGGTGCTGGCGATTCGCAAGGGCGGAAAGCTGCCGCCGCCGGTGCACTCCGAGCACTACGACCTGGAGTACGGCAGCGCCACGCTGGAAATTCCCGCCGACGGCATCGACCTGCGCGGACGCCACGTCGTGATCATCGACGACGTGCTGGCCACCGGGGGCACCCTCGCCGCGGCGGCCCGGTTGCTCCAGCGCACCGGGGCCACCGTGATGGGGGCGGCGGTGATCCTGGAGCTGACCGCGCTCGGGGGCCGTCAGGCCGTGGCGGAGTTGCCGGTGCACAGCCTGAGTCGCGTCTAGCCCGGTGACGATGCACGCCGCCACGCGGCGTGAGGTGGGGCACCCCCGGGCCGCGAAGCGGCGAGGGGGCGAACCGGGCGATCAAACCGAGCCCGGCCCGCTGCGCGATATCCTCGAGGTCGGAGGTGACCACCGTGGCGGACGACAAGAGCGCGGCGCAGGCGCTTGACGCGCCCACCGACGTCGGCGACGCCCTGCTGGTCGGGGAGCCGGTGACGGCGCAAACCGCCGAGCCCCCGGAGCCGCCGACCGAGACGCTGAAGGCCCCCAGCAGCGCGTCTCGCCGGGTCCGGGCCAGGCTGGCCCGGCGGATGACCGCCCAGCGCAACGCGGTCAACCCGGTGCTGGAACCGCTCGTCGCGGTGCACCGCGAGATCTATC
This sequence comes from Mycobacterium europaeum, assembly GCF_034555895.2. NCBI lineage: Bacteria > Bacillati > Actinomycetota > Actinomycetes > Mycobacteriales > Mycobacteriaceae > Mycobacterium > Mycobacterium europaeum. The sequence goes on along the minus strand of NZ_CP157315.1, from coordinate 2,767,965 downwards.
CGAAGGCCAACCTGTCGCTGCTGCAGCGCGCCTACGAGGTCGCCGACCAGCGGCACGCCACGCAGTTGCGCCACTCCGGCGATCCCTACATCACCCACCCGCTGGCCGTCGCGAACATCCTGGCCGAATTGGGCATGGACACCACCACTTTGGTGGCCGCGCTGTTGCACGACACCATCGAGGACACCGGCTACACGCTCGAGGCTTTGAGCGAGGAGTTCGGCGAGGAGGTGGGCCACCTCGTCGACGGCGTGACCAAGTTGGACCGGGTGGTGCTGGGCACCGCCGCCGAGGGCGAGACCATCCGCAAGATGATCACCGCGATGGCCCGCGACCCCCGGGTGCTGGTGATCAAGGTCGCCGACCGGCTGCACAACATGCGCACCATGCGGTTCCTGCCGCCGGAGAAGCAGGCCCGCAAGGCCCGCGAGACGCTGGAAGTCATTGCGCCGCTTGCGCACCGGCTCGGTATGGCCAGCGTCAAGTGGGAGCTGGAGGACCTGTCCTTCGCGATCCTGCACCCGAAGAAGTACGACGAGATCGTCCGGCTGGTCGCCGGCCGCGCGCCGTCCCGGGACACCTACCTGGCCAAGGTGCGCGCCGAGATCACCAACACCCTGGCCGCCTCGAAGATCAAGGCCACCGTCGAGGGCCGGCCCAAGCACTACTGGTCGATCTACCAGAAGATGATCGTCAAGGGACGCGACTTCGACGACATCCACGACTTGGTCGGCATCCGGATCCTGTGCGACGAGATCCGGGACTGCTATGCCGCTGTGGGCGTCGTGCATTCGCTGTGGCAGCCGATGGCGGGGCGGTTCAAGGACTACATCGCCCAGCCCCGGTACGGGGTCTACCAGTCGCTGCACACCACCGTCGTCGGTCCGGAGGGCAAGCCGCTGGAGGTGCAGATCCGCACCCGCGACATGCACCGCACCGCCGAATACGGCATCGCAGCGCACTGGCGCTACAAGGAGGCCAAGGGCCGCAACGGCCTTCCGCATCCGCACGCCGCGGCCGAGATCGACGACATGGCCTGGATGCGTCAGCTGCTCGACTGGCAGCGGGAGGCCGCCGACCCGGGCGAGTTCCTGGAGTCGTTGCGCTATGACCTTGCGGTGCAGGAGATCTTCGTGTTCACGCCGAAGGGCGACGTGATCACCCTGCCGAACGGGTCCACGCCGGTGGACTTCGCCTACGCCGTGCACACCGAGGTCGGCCACCGCTGCATCGGTGCCCGGGTCAACGGGCGGTTGGTGGCGCTGGAACGGAAGCTGGAAAACGGCGAGGTCGTCGAGGTTTTCACGTCGAAGGCGGCCAACGCCGGGCCGTCGCGCGACTGGCAGCAGTTCGTGGTGTCGCCGCGCGCCAAGGCCAAGATCCGGCAGTGGTTCGCCAAGGAGCGCCGCGAGGAGGCGCTCGAGGCGGGCAAGGAGGCGATGGCCCGCGAGGTGCGCCGCGGCGGACTTCCCTTGCAGCGCTTGGTCAATGCTGAATCCATGGCCGCGGTGGCCCGCGAACTGCACTACGCGGACGTGTCCGCGCTCTACACCGCGATCGGCGAGGGCCACGTGTCGGCGCGCCACGTCGTGCAGCGGCTGCTCGCCGAGCTCGGCGGAATCGACCAGGCGGAAGAGGATCTCGCCGAGCGGTCCACGCCGACGACCATGCTGCGGCGCCCACGCAGCAGCGACGACGTCGGGGTCTCGGTTCCCGGCGCCCCGGGCGTGCTGTCCAAGCTGGCCAAGTGCTGCACGCCGGTGCCGGGCGATCAGATCATGGGCTTCGTCACCCGGGGCGGGGGAGTGAGCGTGCACCGCACCGACTGCACCAACGCCGCGTCGCTGCAGCAGCAGTCCGAGCGCATCATCGAGGTGCACTGGGCGCCGTCGCCGTCGTCGGTGTTCCTGGTGGCCATCCAGGTGGAGGCGCTCGACCGGCACCGCTTGCTCTCCGACGTCACGCGGGTGCTGGCCGACGAGAAGGTCAACATCCTGTCGGCGTCGGTGACCACCTCCAATGACCGCGTGGCGGTCAGCCGGTTCACCTTCGAGATGGGTGACCCCAAGCACCTCGGCCACCTGCTCAATGTGGTGCGCAACGTCGAGGGGGTCTTCGACGTCTACCGCGTGACCTCCGCCGCCTGAGGCGGCCTGCCGGCGCTCACCGCGGCGAGGTTCTAGCCGATGCGCACCGAGTTGATCGTGACCGGGTTGGTGGGCGCCCCGCTCTGGCGATTGCCCGCGATGCCCGCCTGGGTGATCTTGTCGAGGACCGCCAGGCCCGCCTCGGTGATGGTGCCGAAGACCGTGCTCTGCGGAGCCAGTTCGGAATCCCGGAAAACCAGGGAGAATTGGCTGCCGTTGGTGTTGGGCCCGTCGGTCGCCATGATCACGGTGCCGCGCGGGTAGATCACGGTCGCCCGGAGGGCGGGATCCCCGGCGGGGTACTGGTCGGTGGGGTATTCGTCGGCGAATTGATAGCCGGGGCCGCCGGAGCCGTCGGACTCCGGACCGCCGCACAGCAGTGATCCCCCGTCGGTGGAGTCGATCAGCCGCGCGCATTGCGTGTTGTCGAAGAATTGCTGCTTGGCCAGGCTGACGAAGCTGTTGACCGTGCACGGGGATTCGTAGTTGGTCAGCTGGATGCCGATGTCGCCGAAGTTGGTGGAGAGGGTGGCCGGGATCTGCGGAGGGTCGGTGGATACCCGGCCGGACGGGGGCGGGCTGACGGGCTTGACGACGGTGTCCGGCGCGCTCGGGTATTGGCAGTTGGCGCCCAGATCGGCCGGCGGCGCGAACGCCGGCAGCGCCGGCACCGCCGCCGTCGCGTGCGCGGACGGGCCGGGGTTGGGTCCCTGCCTGCCCGGCACCCGGGCGCGGGTCGGGGTGGCCGGCGCCGCGCTGTTCGCGGAGTCGTCGTTCTGGGTGACCAGCGCGATGACCAACGCCACCACCGCGGCCAGCGCCAGCGCCGACGCGCCGACGATGCCCAGCAGCAGCCGCCGGGAGTGGGTGGGCGGTTGGTACGGCGGTTGCGGCGCGGGCGGGGCGCCCGCCGCGGGGAGGTCCTGCGTCGGTGGCGGGGCGGCCGGGGGCGCCGGCGCCGGGCGGCCCGGGGCCGCGGGCCCGTCCGCGCCGGCCAACGCCGCCCTGGCGGCTTCGGCGAGTTCCATCGCCGACTGGTAACGGTGTTCGGGGTCTTTGGCCATTCCGCGGGCGACCACCGCGTCAAGGGCCGGCGGCACGCCGGCCGACGTGGTCGACGGCCGCGGCGGCGGGGTGTTCAGGTGGGCGTGGAGTTGTTCCTCGAGGCTGTCGCCGCCATAGGGGCGCCTGCCGGTCAGGCACTCGTGCAGCACGCAGGCCAACGAATACACGTCGGCGCGGTGATCGGTTGTGCCCCTGAATCGTTCGGGTGCCATGTAGGCGACGGTGCCCATCGTGTGCCCCGTCTGGGTGAGCGCGGTGTCGGCCACGGCGCGGGCGATGCCGAAGTCGATCAGGTAGACGAAGTCGCGCGCGTTGGCGACCAAGATGTTCTTCGGTTTGATGTCGCGGTGGACGAGCCCCACCTGGTGGGCGCTGTCGAGCGCCGCGGCAACCTGTTCGATCACGGCGACCGCGCGCTCGGGGGACAGGCGTCCGCCGTTTTCGTCGATGTACTGCACCAAGTCGCGGCCCTCGATCAGCCGCATGTCGACATACAGCCGACCGTCGATCTCGCCGTAGCCGTGGATGGGCACCACATGCGGGTCGTTGAGGCTCGCCGCGATGCGCGCCTCGCGGCGGAAGCGTTGCTGAAATTCCTGGTCCTCGGCCAGGTTCGGGGGCAGCACCTTCAGGGCGACGACGCGATCGGTGGCGGCGTCGTAGGCCCGATAGACCTGCCCCATGCCGCCACGCCCCAGGACGTCCAGCAATCGGTATTGCCCGAAAGACTCTGACCCCACCCGACGACCTTAAGCGGTGGACCGCCCGCGGGTCGCGCGAATCCGCGCCGGCGTTGCGGTGTTTGGCTCTAGTCCAGCAGCAGCGACGTGATGGTCACGTCGGAGGCCGGCGCGCCGTCCTCGCCGCCGCCGGCGACGCCGGCCTTGGCGATCTTGTCCAGCGTGGCCAGCCCGTCGGGCTGGATGGTGCCGAACACGGTGTATTGGGGCGGCAGTTGGGAGTCCTTGTACACCATGAAGAACTGGCTGCCGTTGGTGCCGGGGCCGGCGTTGGCCATCGCCAGGGTGCCGCGCGGGTAGAGGACGGGCTGCTGCGCCTTGGGGTCGTTCGGCGGGTACTGGTCGGTCGGGTATTCGTTGGCGAATTGGTAGCCCGGGCCGCCGGTGCCGTCGCCCTTGGGGTCGCCGCATTGCAGGACGCCCAGGTCCGGGGAAGTGGTCAGCCGGTGGCACTTGGTGTTGTCGAAGTATTTCTGGCCGATCAGGCTCGCGAAACTGTTTACCGTGCAAGGTGATTCGTTGTTCGCCAGCATCAGCCCGATGCGGCCTTGATTGGTCACCATGCTCGCGCTCACCTGGGCCGGGTCGGTCGGCACCTTGCCGGTGCGCGGCGGCTTGACCGGCTTGACGGCCGGTTGCGGCGACGCCGGGTACTGGCAGTTGGCGCCCAGGTCGGCCGACGGCTTGAACGCCGGCAAGGGCGGAACGGGCGGCGTCGGGCCGGCGGGCGTCGTCGACTCCGGGGAGCTGGTGGCGGCGGAGGAAGTGGTGCTCGACGCGCTGTTGCCCTTGTGCTCGTGTTTGGTGTTGATGACCGCGAGCACCACCGCGACGACCACGGCCACGGCCACGATCGAGCCGGCGGCGATCACCACGATCCGGCGCCGCTTGGCTTGCTTGGCGCGGCGCTCCAGTTGGCGCTCCAGCTTGCGTTTGGCGTTGGCACGTCGCTGTTCGTTGGTCGGCACGGCCGTATGCCTCCATGGTTGGTCGGTCGCGGGCCCGCAAAGGCGCCGGTGGCCAGCTCAGGCTAATGTGGGCGCCGCGACCGGTGTCAAGTGGGGCCCGTGGGAAACTGGGAACCGTGTTGATCACCGGATTCGCCGCCGGCATGTTGCAGTGCAACTGCTACGTGCTGGCCGAGCGGCCCGGGACGGACGCCGTCATCGTGGATCCGGGGCAGCGGGTGATGGGCCCGTTGCGGCGCATCCTCGACGAGAATCGACTGACCCCGGCCGCGGTGTTGCTCACCCACGGCCACATCGACCACATGTGGTCCGCGCAGAAGGTGTCCGACACCTACGGCTGCCCCACCTACATCCACCCCGAGGACCGCTTCATGCTGAAAGACCCGATCTACGGCCTCGGGCCGCGGGTGGCGCAGCTGGTGGCGGGCGCCTTCTTCCGTGAACCGAGGCAGGTGGTCGAGCTGGACCGGGACGGCGACAAGCTCGACCTGGGCAGCGTCACCGTCAACGTCGACCACACCCCGGGGCACACCCGCGGGTCGGTGGTGTTCCGGGTGTCGTCCGACAAGGACGACAAAGACTATGTGTTCACCGGCGACACCCTGTTCGAGCGCTCGGTGGGGCGCACCGACCTGCACGGCGGCAGCGGCCGCGACCTGTTGACCTCGATCGTGGAGAAACTCCTGGTGCTCGGCGACGAGACGGTGGTGCTGCCGGGGCACGGCAACGCCACCACCATCGGCGCCGAGCGGCGGTTCAATCCGTTCATCGAAGGCCTGAGCCCGTGACGGGCTTCTCGGCGTTCTCTGCGCCCAAGGGGGTGCCGGACTACGTCCCGCCGGACTCGGCCCAGTTCGTGGCCGTGCGGGACGGGTTGCTGGGCGCCGCCCGCCGGGCCGGTTACGGCGACATCGAGCTGCCCATCTTCGAGGACACCGGCCTGTTCGCCCGCGGCGTCGGTGAATCCACCGACGTGGTGTCCAAGGAGATGTACACGTTCGCCGACCGCGGCGACCGCTCGGTCACGTTGCGCCCCGAGGGCACCGCCGGGGTGGTGCGCGCGGTGATCGAGCACGGCCTGGACCGCGGCGCGTTGCCGGTGAAACTCTGTTACGCCGGGCCGTTTTTCCGCTACGAGCGTCCGCAGGCCGGCCGCTATCGGCAGCTGCAGCAGGTCGGCGTGGAGGCGATCGGCGTCGACGACCCGGCGCTGGACGCCGAGGTGATCGCCGTCGCCGACGCCGGCTTCCGCTCGCTGGGGCTGGACGGGTTCCGCCTGGAGATCACCTCGCTGGGCGACGACAGCTGCCGCCCGCAGTACCGGGAATTGTTGCAGGACTTCCTGTTCGGGCTCGACCTCGACGACGAGACGCGCAGGCGCGCCGAGATCAACCCGTTGCGGGTGCTCGACGACAAGAGGCCCGAGGTGCGCGCCATGACGGCCGACGCGCCGGTGTTGCTCGACCACCTGTCCGACGTCGCCAAGCAGCACTTCGACACCGTGCTGGCGCACCTGGACGCGCTCGGGGTGTCGTACGTGATCAACCCGCGCATGGTGCGCGGGCTGGACTACTACACCAAGACCACGTTCGAGTTCGTGCACGACGGCCTGGGCGCCCAATCCGGCATCGGCGGCGGCGGCCGCTACGACGGGCTGATGCACGAACTCGGTGGGCAGGACCTGTCGGGCATCGGGTTCGGGCTGGGCGTGGACCGCACCCTGCTGGCGCTGCGCGCCGAGGGCAAGAGCGTGGGGGAGACGGCCCGCTGCGACGTGTTCGGCGTGCCGTTGAGCGAGCAGGCAAAGCTGCGGCTGGCGGTGCTGGCCGCGCAGCTGCGCGGCTCCGGCGTCCGCGTCGACATGGCCTACGGCGACCGCGGCCTCAAGGGCGCGATGCGCGCGGCCGACCGTTCGGGCGCCCGCCTCGCGCTGGTCCTCGGGGACCGCGACATCGAGTCCGGCACGGTCGGGGTGAAGGATCTCACCACCGGGCAGCAGGTGCCCGTGGCCACGGATTCCGTTGTACCCGAGGTGCTTTCGCGGCTAACCCGCTAACCGGCCCGCTAACCGGCTAACGCGGGCATGCGCACTGCGACGATGTCGCCGGGTGTCTGCGTCAATGCGGCTGGTTGGCCACAAAGCACCGCACCTGGGTGGCGGCGTCGTTGGGCGCGACTCCCATATCCACCAATCGCTGCACTATTTGGGCGGAAGGCACACCGCCATCGAAATCCGTCGCTATCACGTGGACGCTGGGAAACCAGTCTTCTGCGGACACTCCCGGCGGCGGGGGCTTCGCGTCGCCGCCGATGCAGCGGACGTAACCATTGACGCCGGTGTCGGCGTGAGCCGGCGAGCCCACAATCAGCCCGGCGGTGGTCAAGCCGAGCGCCGCGGCGAGATAGACGAACCGCATGCCGCAATATACCTCTCCCGAACTGCATCGGGAAGCGGTCGTGCGTCAGCTTTTCTTGCTTGGAATAACGATGACGACGATCAGCGTGAGGATCGAGAAGAACAGCCCCAGAATTCCCCAGCCCAGTGGATTGCGCCCCTTCATCATTGCGATTAGTGCGCAGATAATTGCCGCGATCACGCTGCCGATGGCGACGAAGATTCCCTTGATGCCGCGAAGGATAAAGCCCGCCGCAACCGGGTCCGAACTCGCCACAATCACCGAGTGCAACATGTCAGGTCCTTTCTTGAGGGGCCCCGACGTGATACCCGCCCGAATGCGCGGCAAAACCGCAGTCCGGTATGGACGCTTACCGGAAACCGGTCATCTTCGTGGATAACCGCGGCGGACGGTGCGGTCGAGAATTCCCAACGTCGCCCGCAATGCCCCCTCGGACAGAATCGGGAAAATCCCCGCCGCCCGCCACTTCGGGTCGATGTCCGACCAATCGTAAAACGAGGTGACCACGGTCGCCGCGCCGTCTTCGGCCGGCTCCAGCCGATAACCGTAGACGTGACCGATCGGCGGCTCGATTTGACCGAGAACCGTCCATGCGATCAGGCGATCCTGTTCGAATTCGGTGATGTCGACGGTGACGTCGTACTTACCGAATTGCGGAAAGTCGTTCAACGCCTCGCGGTCCATGTGCACGACGAATTGATCACCGGCGCCGCGCACCGGATCGCCTTCGGCGTCCTGCAGCATCCCGGACGAATCGATGGCGACGTGCCCCTGCGGGTCGCACAGTACGGCGAAGATGTCCGGCGCCCCCGCCGCGATGGTGCGCTGAACCTCGATGCGTTCGGTCATGGTGCCTCGCCGCCGGTGTAGTACGACTGGGTCGTGGCTCACTCTACGACCGCCGCGGCGTCCTGGGATTCGGGTTCATCAGTCGTCCGTGCGCGATCACGGATCCGTGTTGCTTCAGACGCTGGATGCGGGTGCTGACCTCGTAGGTGAGGACTTCCTCGATGGCCCCGAGGCCGTCGGTGAGATACGCGTAGAGGTCGCGGGCGTCACGGCAGATCACCACGGCCATCACGTTTGTCCTGCCGCTGACGGCCGCTGCGAAGGCGACGTGGTCGTGCGCCGCGATCTGTTCTCCGACGCGCTGAATGTGCCGGGGCGCGACCGTCAGCCACAGCATGGCGCTGAGGCGGTATCCGAGTCGCTCGGGAAGCACGTCCACGTCGTAGACCAACGACCCGGCCGCTTCGAGTGCCGCCAGGCGCCTGCGCACTCGCGCCACCGACCACCCCGTGCATGCAGCCAGTCGCGAAAGGGGCGCGCGGCCGTCGTCGGCCAGCGCGTTGAGCATGGGGCTGTCCTCGAGAGCCGGCGGCGGCGGCCGGCCGGTTGTCACCGCCTCGGCACCGTCGAGGATTCGTTCGGCCTGTTCGGCGCTGAGCTTGTGGCCGTAGCCCGTCCACGGCGCGGTCGGGGGTCGCCCGAACGTGTGCAGCACCAGCTCGATGTCGATGTCCATGACCGAGCCCGTGCGCGGAAGCCGCTGCAGCAGCACGTCTTCGCGACTCTCGCCGAGCGGTGCCCGGATGGTGCAGACCAGGTCGGTCCAGCCCGAGAGGACGTTCGCGTGGGACACGTCCGGGTTCCGGACCAGTGCGTCGGCCAGTTGCGGTATGCGGTCGGGCTTGGCGTGTATCCGGCAGACCCAATGCGCCCAATCGCCATTGCCGTCGGCCCCGGGGTTCTGTAGCCCCATGACACGCACGACCCCGTTCCGGCGGAGTCGGTGATAGCGGCGGGCAACCGTTTGTTCGGTCGCTCCGACAACGTCCGCGATGCGCCGAAACGATGCCCTGGGCGAGATCTGCAAGGCATGCAAAATCTGTCCGTCCAGCGGGTCGATCATGAACAATGATAAGCATTCAACGGGGGTCGGTGAGTATTTCTCCACATTTGGACCGCAGCGTTGGGTATTTCGTAATCGGCACTGCGAGCCTTGCACCATGACGCTGACGTACTGCCCGACCATCCCGAGAACGAAATAGCCGAGGACGCCATGCAACTCGGAATCGGATTGCCGACCCACATCGCCCATGTGCCCGGGCCGTTGACTGTCCCTTGGGCCCGCCGGGCGGAACACCGTGGATTCGCCAGCCTGGCCACGATCGACCGGCTCGTCTACGAGAGCCTCGATTCGATCGTTGCGCTGTCCGTCGCTGCCGGTGCGACCGCTGAAATCGCCCTGGTCACCAACGTTCTGCTGGCGCCCCTCTATCCGGCAGCCGTGCTCGCCAAGCAACTCGCCACCGTCGCGGACACCACCGGTGACCGGCTGACCGTGGGCTTGGGCGTGGGCAACCGGACCGACGACTACTCGGCGGCCGGCGTGGACTTCGGCCGACGGGGACGAGTGTTGGATCGCACGGTGGGGTTGCTGCGCGACACCTGGCGCGCCGCGCCGGGTATCGGTGACCGCCCGCTGTGTCCACGGCCGCTGCGGATCCCCGTCCTGTTCGGCGGGAGGTCGGAGGCGACCGTGCGCCGCGTCGCGACCGTCGGTGACGGCTGGTCGGCCGGCGCCCTGCGCGATTACGCCAACCAGTCGGCGTATGCCGAGCGGATACGTGACGCGTGGCGGACGGCGGACCGGTCGGGGCGGCCGCGGCTACACGCCAGCGTGAACTTCGCCTTCGGGGATGAGGAGACCGTTCGCCTCGGCCGCGCGCACCTGCAGGACTACTACGGATTCAGCCCGGAGTATGCGGCGCTCAATGTCGCCGACATGCTGACCACGCGGCAGGACGCGGCGGCCACCGTTCGCGCCTACCGAGACCTCGGCTTCGACGGGCTCGTCTTTCATCCCTGCGTCGCCGCGCTCGACCAGGTGGATCGCCTGGCCGACGCGGTGCTCTGACTGCGCCGGCCAGGGCGCTTGACCTCGCGTCGAACTAGTGTTCGAATAGGGCATGCGCTGGGCGGATCAGGCCGTCGCGGTCAACGGGGAGCCGGTCGAGGACGGGGCGCTGCCGGGGCTGCAGCGGATCGGCCTGGTTCGCAGCGTGCGCGCGCCGCAGTTCGAGGGGATCACCTTCCACGAGGTGCTGTGCAAGTCCGCGCTCAACAAGGTGCCCGCCGCATCCGCCCTGCCTTTCCGGTACACCGTCAACGGCTACCGCGGCTGCTCGCACGCGTGCCGCTACTGCTTTGCCCGGCCCACCCACGAATACCTGGACTTCAACTGCGGCAACGACTTCGACAGCCAGGTCGTCGTCAAGACCAATGTCGTCGAGGTGCTGCGCCGCGAGCTGCGCCGGCCGTCGTGGCGGCGGGAGACCGTCGCGCTGGGCACCAACACCGACCCGTACCAGCGGGCCGAGGGGCGCTACGCGCTGATGCCGGGCATCATCGGCGCCCTGGCCGAATCCGGCACGCCGCTGTCGATATTGACCAAGGGCACGCTGCTGCGGCGCGACCTGCCCTTGATCGCCGATGCGGCGCAACGGGTTCCGCTGTCGGTCGCGGTGTCACTCGCCGTCGGCGATGCGGACCTGCACCGGGACGTCGAGCCCGGCACGCCCACGCCGCAGGCGCGGCTGGGCCTGATCGCCGCGATCCGCGAGGCGGGCCTGGATCCGCACGTGATGGTCGCGCCGGTGCTGCCGTACCTGACCGACTCCGTCGAGCACCTCGACGGCCTGCTCGGCCAGATCGCGGCGGCCGGCGCGACGGGCGTCACGGTCTTCGGCCTGCACCTGCGCGGCTCGACCCGGGCCTGGTTCATGTCCTGGCTGGGACGCTCGCACCCCGAGCTGGTGGGCCGCTACCGCGAGCTGTACCGGCGCGGGGCGTACCTGCCGCCCGGCTACCGCGAGATGCTGCGGGCGCGGGCCGCGCCGTTGGTCGCGAGGTACCGGCTGGGCGGCGAACACCGCTCGTTCCGCCGGCCCGTCGCGGCGCCCCGGCCGGAGCCGGAAAGCGGGCAGGCGACGTTGTTTTGAGTCAGGCCGGCTTGTCTCGGCGCGGCTTGGTCAGCGTGAACCGGTCCACCGCGGTCACTTCGCCGAACGGCCCGTTGAGCGCGTAATGGGTGGCCCTGATCGAGGTGTCGCCGCCGGGTTGGCCCGGGTCGACGTCGAACGCCGCGAAGCCCCAGGGATGGTCGCGGTCGCGGAAGGCGGACCACGGTGCGTCCTCGAGAACGTAGATCGGTGCCTTGCGCCCGAGCCCGGGGTCGAACGCGCCCACCCCGGTCAACACGCGGCACCGCGGCTCGGCGAAGAAGAGGCCGTTGGTGGGCGCGGACGTGCCGCCGCCGCCGATGACGACGTGCACCGTCCCCTTGGTGGGGTCGATGACGTCGGTGCCGGTGTCCACCGGCATCGGCGTTCGGGTGTCGGTCTGCTGCGTGCCGCGCAACGGGTGCGATCGCTCGTAATGGTGTTCGTGGCCGCATAAGACGAGGTCGACCTGGTACTGGTCGAACAGCGGGAGCCACTCCTCGCGGATTCCCAGGTCGGCGCCGTTGGCCGGCGCGTCGGCGGTGGAGATCGCCGTCTGGTGCATGCACACGACGATCCAGTCCACCTCCGGGTCGCGCCGGGCGGCGGCGAGTTCGGCTGCCAGCCAACGCTTTTGCTCCCCGCCCGAGTAGCCGTGCACGTAGAAATTGCCGCCGTCCTGAAGCGCCACGTCGTCGTTGCTCAGGCTGATCACCCGCACCGATCCGGCGGTGAACGAATACCACAGTCCGCGGGTCTCGGGGCTCGATCCCGAGTCGGGCACCGCGAAATACGTCTGATAGGCGGCGTAACCGATTGGGCCGTTGCCCAATTCGTTCTCGTGATTGCCCGCCGCGGGCATCCACGGCCGGTAGCGCGCCGATCGGGTGTTGTTCTCGAACCAGGCGGACCAGGTGCGGATCCGGTCCCGCGCGAGGTTGGCGTAACACAGGTCGCCGTTGACGAGGTTGAACAGGGGCGCCATGCGTTCGATCGCGAGGGTGGTGTCGGCGGACGCGGGCGACCCGATGTTGTCCGTGCCGTACGTGCCGTCGGGCATCCTCTCCAGCGTGGGTGTGGACTGGTCGCCGAAGCTGGTGAAGCGGAACGGTTTACGCCCCGACGGCGCGGTGCGCAGGGTGCCCATCTCGGGCTCCGCGCCGTCGTGCACGGCGGCGTAGACGTAGTCGGTGTCCGGGGTCAGGTTCGTCAGGCGGGCGTGGTTCACGCGGATCTCGGTGTTGGACTTGGCGTCGCGGTAGGTGCGGGTTTCGGCCGCCACGGCGCGTCCCAGGCCCGCCGTCGGCGTGCCGAGCATGACGCGCGGGTTGCGGACCGCGTCGACGGTGTGCCAGGACACCACCGCCTCGGTGCCGGCGTGCCGGCCGAATTGCAGGTGCAGCCCGGTCACCGGCGGCGCACCGTTGCGGCTGGGCTGATACCAGAGTGCGGGCGCGCTGGGGTGGGACCACACCAGCGCGGCCCCGCCCCCGACGCCCGCGCCGAGGGCGGCCGAAACCGCGCTGGTCGTCAACAGCCTGCGGCGGCTGATGGCGGGGGCCGGATCGTCGCTGCGGGGGATAGCGGGATCGTCGACCACTCCTGCTTCATACCCGACGGCGGTGAACGTCGGCGGAACGGCGCCCGCCGGGGGTGGTTGCCGTGGGCACCGACGCATGGTCGGGAACCTGATTCGTGCGTAGCGCCGTAACGAATTGGGTAGCGTTTTCGATATGACGAACGTGCGAATAGTGATCACGGGGGTGGCGGCGGCGACGTTTGCGGCCGCCGCAGCGGTGGCCGTCACGCCCGCGACCTCATCGGCGGACCCGGCCGGCCACCAGGTGACCTACACGATCACCGCCACCGGCAACCTCACCGGCAACGTCCGCTACATGAACACCGATCCGCCCAGCCAGGCGGCGTTCAACGCCAACTCCTCGCAGTATCTGAACAGCGTGCAGACGGCGTTCACCGCTAATCAGCCGCTGGTCTACAACACGACGTTGAACGACCCGAATCAGTGGGCGTTCGTCAACGCCAGCGGCGGGTGCCACTGGCCGGACTGCGATTCGTCGAACACGCCGCAGATCCAGTGCCAGATCGCCGTCGACGGCCAGGTCGTGGTGACGCAGAGCGCCACCACCGGGGTCACCTGCTCGACGCGGCCCTGGTGAGCGGGTCGCCGGTGTTCGCCGATCGCGAACACCGGGTCTCGATCGAGCGGCGTCACCGAAGGTTCCGGATCCCCGGCTCGTGGGCGACGACGACGACCTCGGCCGGATCGGCGCCGACGGCCCGGATGGTGTGGCTGACCGCCGCGTCGAAATAGGCGCTGTCGCCGGTGTCGAGCCTGATCGTCCGGTCGCCGTAGTCGAGTTCGACGCTGCCGGCGTGCACGAACATGAATTCCTGGCCCCCGTGCTCGGGGTGCGGGTCGTCGGCCGGGCCCGCGGCCGGGCGAACCACGAACGGCGACATGGACTTTCCCAGCAGCGACGACGCGAGCACCCGATAGCGCTGGCTTTCGGCCGCGGCGGACGGCCGGTCGATGGCGATCTTCTCCTGCGCCTCCTCGTCGGAGAACAACCGCCCGACGTCGACGTCGAGAGCCTTGGCCACCTTGAGGGCCACCGCGATCGAGGGGGTGCTCTGCCGCCGTTCGATCTTGGACAGGTAGCTCTTGGTCAGTCCCGTCCGTTCGGCCAGCGCCTCGAGGGTCAGGCCGCGCTGGGTGCGGACCGCGCGCAGTAGTGCTGTCACTGGCGATGCCTCCGATGAACGTTCCAATGAGCCGGCGATGACACAAGGTGTCCTATCGTGTTACATTGTGTCATATGGCTGGCACGTTCACCGACTCCAAGTCCGCATTGATGCGTCGCGCCGCCGAGCAGTTGACGGCCAACCTCGCCGATTCGCAGCTGACCACCCGGCAGAAGCTCGCGCTGACCTGTCGCGCGCTGTTCGATGCCGGTCACGACTCGGGGCTGGCCGGACAGATCACCGCGCGGGCCGAGGCCGCCGGCACCTACTACACCCAGCGCCTGGGCCTCGGGTTCGACGAGATCACCGACGCCAACCTGCTGGTGGTGGACGAGGACCTCAACGTGCTCGACGGTGACGGAATCCCCAACCCCGCCAACCGTTTTCACAGCTGGATCTATCGCGCCCGCCCCGACGTGCAGTGCATCGTGCACACCCACCCGTTCCACGTGGCGGCGCTGTCGATGCTGGAGGTGCCGCTGATCGTGTCCCACATGGACACCACGCCGCTCTACGACGACTGCGCCTTCCTCGCCGAATGGCCCGGTGTGCCGGTCGGCAACGAGGAGGGGGAGATCATCACCGCCGCCCTGGGCGACAAGAAGGCGGTGCTGTTGGCGCATCACGGCCAGGTGGTCGCCGGCGCCAGCGTCGAGGAGGCGTGCTCGCTGGCGGTCCTGATCGAGCGCGCCGCCCGGCTGCAGCTGGCCGCCATGGCCGCCGGCCCCGTCCAGGAGCTGCCCGAGAAGCTGGCCCGCGAGGCCCACGACTGGACGCTGTCGCCGCAGCGCAGCCGCGCCAACTTCGCCTACTCCGCCCGCCGCGCCCTGGCCCGCCATCCCGACGCGCTGACCGATTGACGCCACGCTCAACGACATTCGAGGAGTCCGCCCGTGCCCGACATCCACGGCATCGTCGCCTACCCGGTGACTCCGTTCGCCGACGAAGGCATCAACACCGAACGGCTGGCTGCGCTGGTCGAGAGGCTCGTTTCCTCCGGCGTCCACGCGATCGCCCCGCTGGGCAGCACCGGCGAGCTGGCCTACCTGGACGAACCCGAATTCGACGCCGTCGTGGACACCACGATCGCCACGGTCGCGGGCCGGGTGCCGGTGATCGTCGGGGTGTCGGATGTGACCACCGCCAAGACCATTCGCCGCGCGCGGTACGCGCAGCGGGCCGGTGCCGACGCGGTGATGATCCTGCCGGTGTCGTATTGGAAGCTGCGCGAGCGGGAGATCGTCACGCACTACCAAAGCGTCAGCGACGCGATCTCGATTCCCATCATGGCCTACAACAACCCGGCCACCAGCGGCGTCGACATGCCCCCTGAGCTGCTGGTCCGCATGTTCGAGACCATCGACAACGTCACCATGGTGAAGGAATCCACCGGTGATCTGACCCGGATGCAGCGCATCACCGAGCTGTCGGGCGGCAGGCTGCCCTTCTACAACGGCAGCAACCCGCTGGTGCTCGACGCCCTCAAAGCCGGCGCTTCTGGATGGTGCACGGCCGCACCATGTTTGCGTCCCCAGCCGTGCATCGACCTGTACGAGGCGGTGCGTGCCGGCGACCTCGACAAGGCTCAAACCCTCTACGACGACCTCAAGCCGTTGCTGCAGTTCATCGTCGCCGGGGGACTGGCCACCACCGTGAAGGCCGGCCTGGACCTGCTCGACTTCCCGGTCGGGGACCCGCGCGCCCCGCTGCTGCCGCTCGACGAAGAGGGCCGCGCCGAGCTGAAGAAACTCCTGGCAGGTTAGCGGCGGTCGCGAGCGCGGCGGAGCCGGGTGAAGCGGGCCGCCGCCATCAGGTTAGCGGCGGTCGCGAGCGCGGCGGAGCCGGGTGATGGGGGCACCTCCCGCTTGCGGGGGACGGGCCGCCGCCAGTACAACTAGCCGAGGCTGGGCGCGTCGAAGGTGTCGCACTGCTTCGGGTCGCCGGTCTGGTAGCCGACGGTGAACCAGTGCTGCCGCTGCTCCGACGAGCCGTGCGTCCACGACTCGGGATTGACCCGCCCGGTCGCTTCCTTCTGGATCCGGTCATCGCCCACCGACGCCGCGGCCGACAGGGCGTCGGCGATGTCCTGGTCGCTCAGCGGCTGCAGGTAGGGCACGCCGGTGCTCTCCTGCTTGACCGTCGATGCGTAGTGCGCCCAGATGCCCGCGTAGCAGTCCGCCTGCAACTCCGTGCGCACGCCGTTGCCGCCGGCGCCCTTGGCCCCCTGCTGGGAGCGGCCCAGGACGCCCAGCAGCTGCTGCACGTGGTGGCCGTATTCGTGGGCGACCACGTACTCCTGGGCGAACGGCCCTCCGCTGGAACCGAATTTGTCGACCAGCTCCTGGAAGAAGTCGGTGTCGAAGTACGCGGTCTGGTCCACCGGGCAGTAGAACGGCCCCACCGCGGTGGTGGCGGGTCCACAGCCGGTGTCGGCCGATCCGGTGAACAGCCGCACGTGCGGGCGGGTGTACCGCGGCATCAGCTGGTGCCAGACCGCGTCCACGGAGTTGCCGGTGGCGACCACGCGGCACTGCACGTACTTGTTGGCGTCGGCGCCGGTCTTGCACTGGCTCAGGTCGAACCCGGGCGCCGAGTAGCCGCTGGTGTTTCCCTGCTGGTTCAGCACGCGGCCCGGATCGACGCCCAACAACAGCGCGCCGATGAGGATGAGCAGACCCAGGCCCCCACCGCCGAGCGCCATGCCCATGCCGCCCCCCGACGACGACGCGGTGCTGGTGTCGATCTGCATACCCTCGTTGAAGGTCATGGCAGGCTCCTAGTGTTGCTGGGTCGCGGAGTAGCGGGCATCGGTGTAGCTGCGCAGGTTGCGCAGGAATCGGCGCAGGCCCAGGTTCAGCAGCGGCCCCACCAGGTACATCGCCAGCCGGGCCGGGCCCGCGGGCTTCTGCGCCATCGTCCACGTCAGCCGGCAACCCCCCGGGATGACCTCGACCCGGTAGTCTTCGGCGAACGCCGCGACGGCCTGCGTGGAGCATTCGTTGAACCGAAAAGCCATGTGGCTGAACGGCTCCCACGCCAGAAATTCCTCGTTGCCGACCATGCCGCCGCGCATCTCGACGACTCGGGTGGTGCCCACACCGCGCGGCTCGGGGCTGGTCCAGGTCACGTTGGTGATCACGCTGGCCCAGCGCGGCCACGACTCGGCGTCGGCGAGCACCTCGAACAGCTGCTCGGGCGTGATGGCCAGGTCGACGCTGTTGCGGAACACGAAGGGCGCGCTGTCGATGAAGCTCAGGTCGACGTGGTCGCAGGGGAACATGGCTCGAATCTATCCTGGCCCGTCGCTGGCCGCGGCCAGTAACGGCACCACGACGTCGCTGATCGGCGTCGCCAGGTGATGAGCGCGGGCCTTGCGGATGATCACGCCGTTGCGGATGTCCCATTCCATCCGGCGGCCGTTCTCCCGGTCGGCCAGGATCGACGTCCCCATGTCCTCGGGCGTCCGGCGGAACATGTCCGCCAACTCGTCGACGATGCCGTCGGGCAGCCGGGCGCCCTCGGCCCGCGCCACCGCCAGGCACTCGGCGACGTAGCGGCGCGACAGCGCGGTGACGTCGTCGCGGCGGAACATCCCGGATCGCCGTCCGGCCAGCGCCATGAACCCGGCCAGCGCATTGGTCAGCAGCTTGCGCCAGGCCGCGGTGATGAAGTCGGGGTCGCAGTCCACCCGGCATCCCGCTCCACGCAGCAGCTCGGCGAGCGCCTCCGCCGACGGCCCGCTGGGCAGCACCAGCGCGGGCTCGGTGCGCAGCCGGACCCAGCCCCCGGGCTGGGTTTCCGCGGAGTACCAGACGATGCCCGGGACCACGGGCGACGACGGGCAGTGCGGCCGCACCTGCTCGACCTGCTCGACGCCGTTCTGCAGCACGGCGACGATCGTGTGCGCGTCGCAGAGGCGGGCCAGCCATTTGGCCGCGGCGTCGTTCTGGGTGGCCTTGACCGCCAGCACCACCACGTCGACGGGGCCGTTCACCTCGCGGGGATCGGTGTGCACCGGGGCGGGCACCACGATCGGATCCGCGCCGTCGGGCCGCAATTCGATACGGTCCCGCGGCGTGTGACCGCACACCAGCACCGGATGCCCGGCCTTGTGCAGCAGCGCGGCGACCGTCGTGCCGACGGCGCCCGGACCGACGAGTGCGATGTTGGTGACGATAGGACCGAAATTACCTGCCTCTAGACTGGGCACTCGTTCCAACCGCGGGAAAGGGAGTGTTTGTGCTGCGCAGCCACGCCGCCGGTTCGCTCAGAAGCAGCGACGCCGGGCAGCAGGTCACGTTAACGGGCTGGGTGGCTCGCCGCCGCGACCACGGCGGCGTCATCTTCATCGACCTGCGCGACGCCTCGGGCATCGCGCAGGTGGTGTTCCGCAACGCCTTGCAGGAAGGACAGGCGCTGGCCCAGGCGCACCGGTTGCGCGCCGAGTTCTGCGTCGCGGTCACCGGTGTGGTCGAGATCCGCCCGGAGGGCAACGCCAACCCCGAGATCGCCACCGGCGACATCGAGGTCAACGCCGCGTCGCTGACCGTCCTCGGGGAGAGCGCGCCGCTGCCGTTCCAGCTCGACGAGCCCGCCGGCGAGGAGTTGCGGCTGAAGTACCGCTACCTCGACCTGCGCCGCGATGGCCCGGCCGCGGCGATCCGGTTGCGTTCCAAGGTCAATGCCGCCGCCCGCTCGGTGCTGGCGCGACACGACTTCGTCGAGATCGAGACCCCGACGATCACCCGCTCCACCCCCGAGGGGGCGCGCGACTTCCTGGTGCCCTCACGGCTGCACCCGGGCTCGTTCTACGCCCTGCCGCAGAGCCCGCAGCTGTTCAAGCAGCTGTTGATGGTGGCCGGGATGGAGCGGTACTACCAGATCGCCCGCTGCTACCGCGACGAGGACTTCCGCGCCGACCGTCAGCCCGAGTTCACCCAGCTCGACATGGAGATGAGCTTCGTCGACGCCGAGGACATCATCGCGATCTCCGAGGAGATCCTGACCGCGCTGTGGGCGCTGATCGGCTACCAGATCCCGACGCCCATCCCGCGGATCAGCTATGCCGACGCGATGCGCCGGTTCGGCTCGGACAAGCCGGACATGCGGTTCGGGCTGGAGCTCGTCGAATGCACAGAGTTCTTCAAGGACACCACCTTTCGCGTCTTCCAGGCGCCCTACGTGGGCGCGGTGGTGATGCCCGGCGGGGCGTCGCAGCCGCGGCGCACGCTGGACGGGTGGCAGGAGTGGGCCAAGCAGCGCGGGCACAAGGGGCTGGCCTACGTGCTGGTCGCCGAGGACGGCACGCTGGGCGGCCCGGTGGCCAAGAACCTGACCGACGCCGAACGCGACGGGCTGGCCGCGCACGTGGGCGCCAAGCCGGGGGACTGCGTCTTCTTCTCAGCCGGCCCGGCGAAGCCCTCGCGGGCGCTGCTGGGCGCGGCCCGCGGCGAGATCGCGGACCGGCTGGGTCTGATCGACCCGGACGCGTGGGCGTTCGTCTGGGTGGTGGACCCGCCGCTGTTCGAGCCCGCCGACGAGGCGACCGCCGCCGGTGACGTGGCCGTCGGCTCGGGGGCCTGGACCGCCGTCCACCACGCGTTCACGTCGCCCAAGCCGGAGTTCGAGGACGTCATCGACACCGATCCCGGCGGTGTGCTGGCCGACGCCTACGACATCGTCTGCAACGGCAACGAGATCGGGGGCGGCTCGATCCGTATCCACCGCCGCGACATCCAGGAGCGGGTGTTCGCCGTGATGGGCCTGGACCGCGCCGAGGCCGAGGAGAAGTTCGGATTCCTGTTGGAGGCGTTCACCTTTGGTGCGCCGCCGCACGGCGGAATCGCCTTCGGCTGGGACCGGATCAACGCGCTGCTGTCCCGGGTGGACTCGATCCGCGAGGTGATCGCGTTCCCGAAGACCGGCGGGGGCGTCGACCCGCTCACCGAGGCGCCCGCGCCCATCACCGCCCAGCAGCGCAAGGAATCCGGAATAGACGCCAAGCCCAAGGAAGTTGACCGGGCATGACGCAAATGCCCGACACCGACACGATCAACGCGTTCAACAAGAGCATCATCGACGAGTTCCGTACCAACGGCGGCAAGGTGGGCGGCCAGTTCGCCAACGCCGACCTGCTGCTGCTGCATACGACCGGCGCCAAGTCCGGACAACCCCGAGTCTCTCCGCTGGCCTACTTCCGCATCGACGGCAAGCTCATCATCATCGGCTCGTTTGCGGGCTCGCCCGTCAGCCCGGCGTGGGTGCACAACCTGCGGGCCAATCCGCGGGCCCGGGTCGAGATCGGCACCGAGCAGTTCCCCGTCACGGCGCGTGAGCTGCCCTCCGACGAGCGCGACGCGCTGTTCGAGAAGGTCACCGCCGCCGCGCCCGGCTTCGCCGAATACCAGTCGAAGACCAGCCGGGTCATTCCGTTGTTCGAGTTGCAGCCGGCCTGACTTTCGTGAACGCGGCGCGGGCGGGCATCAACCGGCTCCGCGCCGTGTGGTTCACCCTCGTCCAGACCTCGGTCGCGTCGGGCCTGTCCTGGTATCTCGCGCGCGACGTGCTCGAGCATCCCCAGCCGTTCTTCGCGCCGATCGCCGCCGCGGTGTCGCTGTCGATCAGCAACGTGTTACGGGCCCAGCGCGCCATCCAGATGATGATCGGTGTGACCCTGGGCATCGGGATGGGCACCCTGGTCCAGGGCGTGCTCGGGCCCGGGGCCGTGTCCATCGGCGTCGCCGCGCTGATCGCGCTGTGCGCAGCGGTGTTCGTCGGCCACGGCCTCATCGGCCAGGGGATGATGTTCGCCAACCAGACCGTCGTCTCGGCGATCCTGGTGCTGGCGCTCTTCCGCAGCGGCGTCGGGTGGGAACGCATCAACGACGCCCTGGTCGGCGGCGGCGTGGCGATCGTATTCGCGATCGTGCTCTTCCCGGCCGACCCGCTGCAGGTGCTGCGCAGCGCGCGGATGGGCGTGCTGGACGCCCTGCACGGTGTCCTGACCCGCACCGCGGACGTCGCCGCCGGGCGCCGAGTGCCCGCGCACGACTGGCCGCTGTCGATGGCCGACCGCGTGCACCGGCAACTGGGCGAGCTGATCGAGGCCCGCGCCACCGCCCGCCAAGTCGTGCGCGTCGCGCCGCGGCGCTGGGGGGCGCGCGCCGCGGTCGCCGCCGCCGACCGGCAGGCGCTACACGTGGCCCAGCTGGCCGGTTCCGTGCTGCAGTTGGCCCGCGCCGTCGTCCCCGCCGCCGACGGCGGCTGCCAACCGCTCCGCGCGCCCGTGCCCGCCATCCTGGACCAGCTCGCGGCGGCGACGGCCCTCGCCGACCCGGACCCGGCCGGGGCCGCGGCATACACGGCGGCGGCGTGCCGCGACGCGTCGACGCTGCAGGCCGCCGCGCACGACCGGGCCGGGGTACTGCTGGCCGGCGCCGTCGCCGCCTGCGTGGATGACCTGCAACGTGTGATCGAGCTGCGTCGGAAATGAGCCCGCTCAGCCGGACTCGGCAAGGAATTCCTGGACCAACTTCCTCGGGGCCTGCGTCAGCCACGCCTCGGTGATCAGCTCCTCGAGGTCGCGCACCGAGATCCCGGCCAGCCGGACCAGCACGACGGGGTAGCCGTCGAAATGGGGGGTGGTGAAGTAGACGTCCGGCTCGTCGGTGATCAACCCGAACTTGACCCCCTCGTCGGACACCCGCACGCCAAGGATGTCGCCGCCGGGCGGTTCCGAGCCGTCGCGGGCCAGTGCCTCGCGCTCCGACGGGCGCAGCGGCCGCTCCCAGGCCAGCAACTTCTTGCCGACTCGCCAGTCATGCAGTGACGGCTCGGAGGTGAGTGCCAACTCACGAACGATGCGGGCGACGTCGTACCACGTGGCCACCTCTCGATTGTGCTCCCGTTTTGGCCCGCGTGCCGCTGTATCGGCAAACGCTTTCGCGGCGCGGACGGCGCACCGGCCCCGGGTGTGATGTGATCAGCCTTGTGTCTGAAGCCGACGTCGGGCCCGCCCGCCGCCACCGGGTCACCCACCGCACCGAGTACCGGTACTCCGACGTCGTGACCAGCTCCTACGGTCGCGGCTTTCTCACCCCGCGGGATTCGCTGCGGCAACGTTGTGTCGAGCACCGGCTGACCATCGACCCGGCCCCCGCCGACGTCTCCAGCAGCGTCGACGTCTACGACAACATCAGCTCGTACTTCCACGTCACCGAGCCGCACCGCACGCTGAGCGTCACCAGCGACTCCATCGTGGACGTGTATCCGCCGGCCCCCGGGCTGTACACCGACGGACCGGCGGTGCAGCCGTGGGAGTCCGCCCGGCCGACGGGAGGCGGGGGAGCGCTCGCCGCCGAATTCACCCTGGACCTCAATCCACCGGAGATCACCGACGACGTGCGCGAGTACGCGGCGCCCAGTTTCGCCCCTGGGCGCCCGCTGGTCGACGTGCTGCGCGACCTCGCGTCGCGGATTTTCGCCGACTTCACCTACCGCTCGGGGTCGACGACGATTTCCACCGGTGTAACTGAGGTTCTGGCGGCCCGGGAAGGGGTATGTCAGGACTTTGCGCGGCTGGCGATCGCCTGCCTGCGCGCCAACGGTCTGGCGGCCAGCTACGTGTCCGGCTACCTGGCCACCGACCCGCCACCGGGGAAGGATCGAATGATCGGTATAGACGCCACCCACGCCTGGGCGGCGGTGTGGACACCGCAGCGGCCCGGCCAGTTCGAGTGGCTGGGTCTGGATCCCACGAACGATCAGCTGGTGGACGAGCGCTACATCATCGTCGGGCGCGGCCGTGACTACGCGGACGTGCCGCCGCTGCGGGGCATCATCTACACCGATTCGGAGCACAGCGTGATCGACGTGGCCGTCGACGTGGTGCCCTTCGAGGGGGACGTGCTCCATGCGTGACTTCAACTGCCCCAACTGCGGGCAGCGCCTGACGTTCGAGAACTCCACCTGCCTCAGCTGCGGCAGCGCGCTGGGGTTTTCGCTTGAGCAGATGGCCCTGCTGGTGATCACCGAGAACAACGCCGGCGAGCACGCGGGCTTCGTGGACGCCGCCGAATATCAGTTGTGTGCCAATCTGCTACTGGCCGAATGCAATTGGCTGGTGCCCGTCAACAACCCGCGGCTGTTGTGCGCGTCCTGCGCGCTGACCACGGTGCGGCCCAACGACGCCGACACCGCCGGCCTGGCCGAGTTCGCCCGGGCCGAGGCGGCCAAGCGGCGGCTGATCGCCGAGCTGCACGAGCTGAAGTTGCCGATCATCGGGCGCGACGCGGACCCCGAGCAGGGATTGGCCTTTCACCTGCTGTCCAGCGCGCACGAGAACGTGATGACCGGGCACGACAACGGCGTGATCACCCTGGACCTGGCCGAGGGCGACGACGTGCACCGCGAGCAACTGCGGGTGGAGATGGAGGAGCCGTACCGCACGCTGCTGGGGCACTTCCGGCACGAGATCGGGCACTACTACTTCTACCGGCTGATCGCCCCGTCCAGCGGATACCTGGCGCGCTTCAACGAGCTGTTCGGCGATCCCGACGCCGACTATCAGGAGGCGCTGGATCGGCACTACAGCGAGGGGCCACCCGAGGAGTGGCAGGAAAACTTCGTGTCGTCGTATGCCACCATGCATCCCGCCGAGGACTGGGCCGAGACGTTCGCGCACTATCTGCACATCCGCGACACCCTGGACACCTCGGCGTGGTGCGGCTTCGCGTCGGCGTCGGCGACCTTCGACCGTCCCGCGCTGGGCCCCAGCGCTTTCCAGACGATCATCGACATGTGGCTGCCGTTGTCGTGGTCGCTGAACATGGTGAACCGCTCGATGGGCCACGACGATCTGTACCCGTTCGTGCTGCCGGTCGCGGTGCTGGAGAAGATGAAATTCATCTACACCGTGATCGACGAGGTGACCTCGGAATCGCGGGGGCCGGCCGCCATCGCAGGCTAGGGCTGCACGGTGTGCTTTTCGATGACGGCGGACCTTGTGGTGGGCACCGCCCTGTTGGCCGTCGCGGTCGCGACCCTGCGTGAGGTAAAGCACTGGCGCGAGCTGCCATTCGCGTTATTGCCCGCGCTGGTCCCGCTGTTCGTCTTGATGCTGGAACCGCGCGGCGCCCGACTGCGGGTGGCACCCTTCGCGGTGCTCGGCGCCGCCGTGTCGGCGTACCTGGCCGTCGTGGTCCTCACCGAACCGATCGGGGTGAAGAGGTGGCCCCACGCGCTGGAATACCAGACGGCCGTTCACGAAAGCTACTTGTGGGCGGTGCTCTACATCGTCGCGGTCATCGGGCCCGCCGTGATGAGGGGCTATCGCTCCATCGTGGTGTTCGGGTGGGCGAACCTGGTGGGGCTGATCGTGGTCGCCATCCTCTACCTGCAGGCGTTCGCGTCACTGTGGTGCATCTACGCCGCGGTGCTGTCGGTCCTGGTACTGGTGCACATGCGGCGTCGCCGGCGGCTGCCCGACCCGCACCGCTACCAGGGGGTCGCCATGGATCACGCGACGTCGAAGGTGTGATCCCTGCCAGCTGGTCGCATCGCGGTCCCATCGTTGTATTCCCTTGTGTCACTTTGGCTTCTGTGGTCACATTGTGGCCGTTTTTGTCGGTGGGGGTTTCTAGGGTTTGGGGTATGGGTGCGAGCAGTCGTGAGGAGATCGTCGAGGTGTTCGACGCGCTCGATCATGACGCGGATCGCCTGTGTGGGTTGTCTTTTGACGTGTTGACCACCCCGGAGCGGTTGGCTGCCCTGGAGCGGGTGGAGCGCGTGGCCCGCCGGCTGCGCGCACCCCAACATGCGTTGATCAACCAGCTCGACGCCCAGGCCAGCCCCGAAGAGCTGGGCGGTTCGCTGCGTGCGGGGCTGGCCGACCGGTTGCGCATCACCAAGACTGAGGCCGCCCGGCGCATCGCCGAGGCCCACGACCTCGGGCAGCGCCGGGCGCTGACCGGTGAACCGTTGGCGCCGCGGTTGAGCGCGACCGCGGCCGGACAGCGCGCCGGGCTCATCGGGGATGGCCACGTCAAAGTGATCCGCAGCTTTTTCGCCCAGCTGCCCGCCGAGATCGACGCGTTCACCCGCCAGGCCGCCGAGGCCGACCTGGCCGACAAGGCCACCGGGTATCGGCCCGAGGAGTTGGCCAAATACGCCCAGCGGGTGATGGATTGGCTGCGCCCCGATGGGGATTTCAGCGACGCCGAGCGGGCCCGCAGACGCGGGATCATCCTGGGCGCCCAGGAAGGCGATGGCATGTCACGCCTGAGCGGGCTGGTGACCCCGGAGCTGCGGGCCGCGATCGAGGCGATGCTGGCCAAGCTGGCCGCACCGGGGGTGTGCAACCCCGACGACGAGACCCCGGTGCTCGACCAGACACCGGATGAGGACGGGGTGCGTCGCGACACCCGCTCCCAGTCTCAGCGCAACCACGACGCCTTCCTGGCCGGACTGCGCGGACTGCTCGCTTCCGGGGACCTGGGTCAGCACAACGGGCTGCCGGTGTCGATCGTGGTCACCACCACCTTGCAGGACCTCGAAGCCGCCGCCGGCAAGGCGTTGACCGCCGGCGGCACCCTGGTGCCCATGAGCGATGTGATCCGCTGGGCCAGCCACGCCCACCACTACCTGGCCATCTTCGACAAGAGCCGATCGCTGGCGCTGTGGCACACCAAACGCCTGGCCTCACCCGCCCAACGAATCATGCTGTACGCGAAGGATCGTGGCTGCACCAAACCCGGGTGTGACGCCCCGGCCTACCACAGCCAGGTCCACCACATCAAAGGCTGGCAGGCCACCCGCCGCACCGACATCGACGACCTCACCCTGGCCTGCGGCCCCGACAACCGACTCGCCGAACACGGCTGGAGCACCCGCACCAACGCCCGCGGCCAAACCGAATGGATCCCCCCACCCCACCTGGATCGCGGCCAACCCCGCACCAACAGCTACCACCACCCCGAACGACTCCTCCACCACGAAGACGACGACGAACCCGATTGACGGGAAGCGCATCTGCGCGCCACTAGGCGGGCATCACCCTGCGAACGTCGGGGCCCCACAGCGGTTGCATGCCGCCCGGCAGCGCCAGCTGCGTGGTGGTGATCACCTCGGCGAGTTCGCGCAGTCCCGTGTGCACCGAACCGAGGAGGCCGGCCAGCTCCGCGCGCAGCCCCTCGGCGCTGACGGCTTCCAGCTCGGCGGGATGCGAGCGGCGCAGCAGGGTGCCGATCTCGTCTACCAGCCGTTCCGGGCGCGACGACCCCGACGCGCCCGGCAGGTCCTTGAGGTCGGCCCGCAGCCGCTCCACCTGATACAGCAACGACCGCGGGTTATGCGCGTCGAACAGCATCAGCTCGGCCACGGCGGCGACGCTGACCTTGCCCACGGTGCGGCGCCGGTAGATGACCGAGGACTCGCACGCCACCAGCGTCGCCTCGATGATCGTCTGTTCGGCGGCGGGGCCGCGCACCGCGGTCAGCGTGGCCCGCAGCAGCGCGGTGAGCCAGAGGCCGCGCTCGATGCGCTTGCCGATGTCCATCATCGTCCAGCCCGCATCGCGCACCATCGACTCGCCGGCGACCCCGGCCAGGGTCAGCATCCCGGACAGCGTCTGCGTCTGAGCCGACGCGAGCAGCGCGTCGGCCTCGGCGAGCGAATCCGGCGGCTCCCGCCGCTGGGCGAGCGCACGCTCGACCCCGGCCAGCACCATCCAGGTGTCGTTGGACAGCTGGTCGCGCACGGCCCTGGCGGCCAGCGCCAGGCCTTCCACCGACTGCACCAGCGATCCGGGCCGGTCCGGATCCACCGTCAGCGACCACAGGGTCGAGGGGGCGACGGCGATCATCTCGGCCCCGTCACTGGCCCCGTCACTGGCGCTGCCGTCGTCGGACCTGTCGTCGGACCCCGTGCCGGTTCCGGTGATCCGGCCCAGCGCGGCCATCAGGACCGGCACGCATTCGCTTTCCTCGGTGTGCTGCTGGTGCCGGTAGACGTGGAACCTGTCCCGGGCGACGAGCAGCAGCCGCGCCATGTTCTCCGCGCGTTCGCCGTAGCGGCCGATCCAGAACAGGTCGGACAGCACGCGCGGTGAGCTGACGCCCCAGGTGCCCGCGGCCGTCTTCGCCGGCGGTGGGGGCGACGGCAGGCTCACCGCCTCGGCCCGCGCGCGTTCCGTCGGGCGTACCCAAACATCCTTGGCGGCAACGGTTTGCAGCGTGTACGCGGCCGGGCCGGGCGCCAGCACGTAGCCGACGCCGCCGATCATCGGGGCGTATCCGCCGCGCTGGGCGACGTTGAACAACCGGATGCCGACGCCGGCCGACGACAATACCCCGGCATGGTCGGTGGGCGCCGACGAGAACTGCGGCAGCTCCTGGCCGATCCACTGCCACGGCATCTTCTCGATGCGGGCGGCCAACTGCGCCAGTTGATGAGACGAAAGGGTCGGCCCGACAAGGGTTTTCCCGCCGACGGTGGACTTGATCAGCAGCGACGACAGTTTGGCCAGCAGGTGCGAACGTTCGGCGGCGATGCCGCCCCAGTACACCGGCGCGGTCTCCAGCAGGGGGGCCTCGGAGAGCAGGTGCTCGGACAGCTTCGGCAAAAACCGAAGCAGCCCGGGGTTTTCCAGGATTCCACTGCCCAGCGTGTTGACCACGGTCACCGTGCCGCGGTGGCACGCCTCCACCAGTCCGGCCACGCCCAGCCGGGAATCGGCCCGCAGGTCCAGCGGATCGGCGTAGTCGGCGTCGACCCGGCGAAGGACGACGTCGACCCGTTTCAGGGTGCCCAGCGAGCGCATCCACAACTTGCCGTCGCGCACCACCAGGTCCGCGCTCTCCACCAACGGAAAACCCAGCAGCGTGGCCAGATACGCCTGGTCGAACGCGGTTTCGGAGAAGATGCCCGGGCTGAGCACCACCACCATCGGATCCTGCGCGTCATCGGGCGCGGCGTCGATCAGCGCCAGCCGCAACGCCTGGGCGAACGGCGTCGTCGGGCGCGGCACGATCCGTTCGTAGAGATCGGGAATCGAATGCGCAACGACGCGCCGGTCCGCCAGCGCGTAGCCGGCGCCCGACGGTGCCTGCGTCCAGTCGGCGTTGACCCGGAAGCTGCCGTCCGGTAACCGGCTGACGTCGCAGGCGTGCAGGAAAAGCTGGTGATGCCCGGGCACTTCGATGCCGTTGGCGGCGCGCACATAGCCGGGATGGGCGAACAGCAACTCCGGAGGCAGGATGCCGTCGGTGAGCAGGCTGCGCGACCCGTACAGGTCGGCGAGCACGGCGTCGAGTATCCGGGACCGCTGCGTCAGCCCGGCCTCGAGGCCCTCCCACTCCGCGGCCGACAGCACGAGCGGCAGCGTGTCCAGAATCCACGCCCGCGGCTCCAGCCCGTGCTCGCCGGGATCGACGTCGGTGTAGGTGATGCCGTCGCTGTCGATCAGGCCGCGCACCACCGAGCGCAACCGGTCGAGCCCCGCCCGGCCACGCTCGGCGATGGTGTCGGCCAACTCAGCCCAGGCCGGCCGCACGTTCCCGTCCCGGTCGACGAACTCGTCGTAGCCGGCGGCCGGGCCGTGCCGAACGTCGAAGAGCGCCTCCTGTGCGCGCGCGGCCCGGTACCCGGCCAGCAGGCGGTCGGCATCGTAGCGGTCCTCGTAGCCGTCTTCGTGGCGGCCGCCAGCGGCCGCCGGGGCTGCGCCGGCGCCGAATGTCCTGTCGGCAAACACCATTACCGCTGCACGGTACGCACGCGGCGCAGGTCGAGGATGCCCGGCGCGCCGACGTCGGTGAAGATGCGGGCCTGCTTCTCCCGGATGGCGGACAGGTCGAGCTTGCCGGGGGTGAAGCCGGTCGCCTCGAAACGGCGGGCGCGGCGCGCCTCGGCTTCGACGGCGTTGACGGGTGGCTCGTCGTAGGCCCGCCCGCCGGGGTGCGCGACGTGATAGGTGCAGCCGCCGCGGGACGTGCCCGTCGTCAGGTCGATCAGCTCGAACTGCAGCGGGACGTCGGTGCTGATGGTGGGGTGCAGCGCGCTCGGCGGCTGCCAGGCCTTGAACCGCACCCCGCCCACGTGGATGTCGGGGTTGTCGGTGGCCAGCAGCGGCACCGGGTAGCCGTTGACGGTCAGCACGTAGCGGTGGCGGTCGGCGCCGATGATGCGGACCTGGATGCGCTCGACCGACGAGTCGACGTAGCGGGCGGTGCCGCTGGCGGTGGCCTCCTCGCCCAGGGTGTTCCACGGCTCGATCGCCCCGCGCAGCTCGATCTCCACGCCGTCGAACACCGCGGTGCCGATGCGCGGAAAGCGGAACTCGGTGAACGGGTCCAGCCAGCTGGTCTCGAACGCGATGCCGTGCGCGCGCAGGTCGGCCGCCACGTCGGCGATGTCGTGAATCAGGAAGTGCGGCAACAGGTATCGTCCATGCAGGTTGGCGCCGTGGCGAATCAGCGGGGCACGCAGCGGCTCGTCCCAGAACCACGCCACCAGCGAGCGCACGAGCAGTGACTGCACCATCGCCATGCGCAGATGCGGGGGCATCTCGAAGCCGCGCAGCTCCAGCAGGCCGAGCCGGCCGCGGGCGCTGTCGGGGCTGTAGAGCTTGTCGATGCAGAACTCGGCGCGGTGGGTGTTGCCGGTGATGTCGGTCAGCAGGTGGCGCAGCGCGCGGTCGATCACCCAGGGTTTGGGGGCGCCGCCCGCGCACAGTCGCGCGATCTCGGCGAACGCGATCTCGAGTTCGTACAGCGCCTCGGCGCGGCCCTCGTCGACGCGCGGCGCCTGCGAGGTGGTGCCCACGAACCGGCCGGCGAACAGATACGACAGCGACGGGTGCCGCTGCCAATAGGTCAGCAGCGAGACCAGCAGGTCCGGCCGCCGCAGCAGCGGTGAGTCCGCGGGCGTGACGCCGCCCAGCGTGATGTGGTTGCCGCCGCCGGTGCCGCCGTGGGTGCCGTCGACGTCGAAGGACTCGGTCGACAGCCGGGCCAATCGCGCCTGCTCGTACAGCGTTTCGAGTTGCTGGCTCTGCTCGGCGAAGCTGGCCGTGGGCGCGACGTTGACCTCGATGACGCCTGGGTCCGGGGTGATCGTCGTCGAGCGCAGCCGTGGGTCCGGCGGCGGGTCGTAGCCTTCGATGACCACCGGGCAGCCGAGCTCGGCGGCGGCGGCCTCGACGCGGGAAATGAGGTCGACGAAGTGTTCCAGCGCCTCGGTGGGCGGCATGAAGAGGTAGAGCAGGTCGCCGTGGCCTGACTGGCGGACCTCGGCGACCATCGCGGTGGGCGGCGCGGTGTCGGGGTCCTCCACGACCGCGGTGCCCGGCTCGGGCGCCAGCGCGTCGTCCCCGACGGTCTGGGGGTCGGTGTCGAACGACGGGCGCGGCGGCCGCCAGCTGATGGAATCCAGCGGCAGGCGCAGGCCCGCCGGAGAATCGCCGGGCAGCAACACGATTCGGCCGCGGCGCAGGCGCCAGTCGGCGCTGGCCCAGCCCAGGCCGTCGTCGCGGCGGTGCAGCGGCAGCACGAAAGCCGCTGGGGCGCTCACGGACTCGTCGAGGCGGGCCAGCAGCGCGGCGCGAGCGGCGGGGGAGTCCGCGGTGTCGTCGGGGCCCAAGTCGTCTGAACCCAAGTCGTCTGAACCGAAGTCGTCTGAACCGAGGTCGTCCGAACCGAGGTCGTCGGCGCGGTGTACCGGGTCGCCGTCGGGCTGCCGCACCTTGGTCGCCAGCCGGTGCAGCGGGTCCTCGTAGGCGGCCCGCACCTGCGACGGCGGCAACCCGAGGCCGTCGGCGATCCCGGCGAGCAGCCGGCGGCCCGCGTCGTTGTCGACGGGGGCCGGGCGGTCCCCCCACGGATCGGCCAGCAGCGCGTCGTCGTTCCACAGCGCACGCCCGTCGGTGCGCCAATACAACGCAATCTGCCAGCGCGGCAACGGTTCTCCCGGGTACCAGCGGCCCTGCCCGCGCTGCACCAGCCCGGTCGGCGCCCACGCCGTCTTCAGGCGCGCGGCCAGGTCGGAGGCACGCTGCCGCTTGTGCGGGCCGTCGGCGGCGGTGGTCCACTCCGCGCTGACCTGGTTGTCCACCGACACGAACGTCGGCTCACCCCCGATGGTCAGCCGCACGTCGGCGGCCGCGAGACGCTCGTCGACGCGCGAGCCGACCTCGCAGATCGTCCGCCATGCGGCATCGGTGTAGGGCAGGGTGACGCGGGGGTCCTCGTGGATGCGGGTGACGGTGTTGGAGAACTCCAGCTCCGATGCGCACGGTTCGGTGCCGCCGCTGATCGGCGCCGCGGACGCCGGCTGCGGGGTGGCCGCCAGCGGGATGTGGCCCTCGCCGGCGAACAACCCCGACGTCGGGTCCAGCCCGATCCAGCCCGCACCCGGGATGTACACCTCGGTCCAGGCGTGCAGGTCGGTGAAGTCCGCGGCGGGACCCGAGGGCCCGTCGAGCGCCTCGACGTCGGAGGCCAGCTGCACCAGGTAGCCGGACACGAAGCGGGCGGCCAGGCCCAGCTGCCGCAGGATCGACACCAACAGCCACGCGGAGTCGCGGCACGAGCCGACCCCGGTCCGCAGCGTGTGATCCGGTGTCTGCACGCCCGGTTCCATCCGCACGCTGTAGGCGACGTCGGCGTGGACGGCGCGGTTGAGGGCGACCAGCAGGTCGATGGTGCGCGTACCGTCGGGCACCGAGAACTTGCGCACCCAGGCGCGGGAGAGCTCGCCGGGACCCGAGCCCTCGCCGTCTTCGTCGACGGGCCGCAGGTAGGGCTCCAGGTCGGCGGCCAGCTCCTTGGGGTAGGTCAACCCGCCTTCCGGCCAGGTTTCGGCCCAGTCCTCGATGAAGAAGTCGAACGGGTTGATCACCTTGAGGTCGGCGATCAGCCCGACCGTGATGGTCAGTCGCCGCATGGGGTTCGGGAACACCAGGCGCGCAAGGAAATTGCCCACCGCGTCCTGCTGCCAGTTGATGAAGTGCTCTTCGGGCTCGACGCGCAGCGAGTAGGCGTCCAGCGGCGTGCGGCAATGGGGCGCCGGGCGCAGCCGCACGACGTGCGGATACACCCGGACCGGCCGGTCAAAGGTGTAGCTGGTGCGGTGCTCCAGCGCGACTTTGATGCTCATATCACTTTGATGCTCATATCAAGGTGATCTCATCACAGGCGGCACGCGGCCGCAGCGCACCGCAGCCGCGGCTAACAGCGCCGTAACACCGGCCGCCGCCTGCGCTGATGCCGGCGGTTACGCCGGCTGCGGCCCCGGCGGCGGGCCGGGCTGGTAACCCGGCTGCGGCACGGGGACGACCTGGCCGCCGGAGAGCTTGCGGTAGGCGTAGATGATCACCAGCGACGCGACCGGCGCCGCCACCAGCAGGCCGATGCCGCACAGCAGCGCCCCGACGATGCCGCACGCGAGCGCGACCAACCACACCAGCAGCGCGTTGACGAAATTCGACCCGGCGAGCGAGAAGCTGGACGTGAAGCCCTTGATGGCCGACTCCGAGCGGTCGATCACGAACGGGACGGTGAATTGGGTGAAGATGCCCAGCACCAGGCCCGGGACGAAGCACAACACCGACGCGAGCGAGGTGAGGACCTCGACGATCAGCACGGCCAGAAACACCATGCCGAGGTTGCGTGGCTTGAAGAACGAGCCGATGGTCACGGCGCGGCCGTCGGCGAGGTCGAGGCAGCCGGACAGGAACGCCGATTGCGCGAACGCGCTCACCGCGTAGGCCACCAGGTAGCCGAGGGTCAGCAGCCCGTACCCGGGGCCGGTCAGGTTGGTCGTGAAGGTGAAGTCGTAGTCGTCGGAGTTTGTGGCGGTGGCCATGTTCTGGCTCAGCGTGAGCAGCGCGACGGCCACCCCGATCAGCAGCCCGTAGACCAGCGCGGGGACGATCAACGCCGCGGCGTTCTTGGTGAAGGTGTTCCACGCCCAGTTGAACGCCTCGCCCACGCTGAACGCGGGCTTGGGCGGGGCCCCGTAGCCGGGGGGCGGTCCGTAGCCGGGTGGCGGTGCGCCGTAGCCGGGGGGTGGGCCGTAGCCGGGCGGCGGTGCGCCGTATCCAGGGGGCGGGCCGTAGCCGGGTGGCGGTGCGCCGTATCCAGGGGGTGGGCCGTATCCGGGTGGCGGGCCGCCGCCGGGGGGTGGGCCGTAGTTGGGCGGCGGGGGATAGCCGGGCGGGTTGTGTTCGCTGCCGTGCGGGTCGGCCGGTGTGCCGGGATTCTCGGGAGGCTGGCTCATGTCCGTCCTAGCTGTTGACTCAACCTGTGGGCACGCGCACACGGGAACTTAGCAAAGATGTGTCCCCACCGCCCGGATTAAATTCCGTGGTATGCCTGAAGCCGTGTCCGACGGTCTGTTTGACATGCCCAGTGACCTGCCCGGGGCGCAGCCGGGGGGCAATCACGGCCTGGGTGTGTCGGCCGGCGCGCCCCTGGCGGTGCGCATGCGCCCGGCCTCGCTGGACGAAGTGGTCGGGCAGCAGCACCTGCTGGCGCCCGGCTCGCCGCTGCGCCGCCTCGTCGAGGGATCCGGCGTGGCGTCGGCCATCCTCTACGGCCCGCCGGGCAGCGGCAAGACGACGCTGGCCGCGCTGATCTCCCAGGCCACCGGCCGGCGGTTCGAGGCGCTGTCGGCGCTGTCGGCCGGTGTCAAGGAGGTGCGTGCCGTCATCGAGAAGGCGCGGCACGCGCTTCTCAACGGCGAGCAGACGGTGCTGTTCATCGACGAGGTGCACCGGTTCTCCAAGACCCAGCAGGACGCCCTGCTGTCCGCCGTGGAGAACCGGGTGGTGCTGCTGGTGGCCGCGACCACCGAGAACCCGTCGTTTTCGGTGGTGGCGCCCCTGCTGTCCCGGTCGCTGATCCTGCAATTGCGCCCGCTGAGCGCCGACGACATCCGCACCGTGGTGCAGCGGGCGATCGCCGATCCCCGCGGGCTGGGCGGTCGCGTCGCGGTGACGGACGACGCCCTCGACCTGCTGGTCCGACTGGCCGCCGGGGATGCCCGGCGGGCGCTGACCGCGCTGGAGGTGGCGGCGGAATCGGCTGAGGCGGCCACCGAGTCGGTCACCGTCGGGACCATCGAGCAGTCGCTGGACAAGGCCGCCGTGCGCTACGACCGCGACGGCGACCAGCACTACGACGTCATCAGCGCCTTCATCAAGTCGGTGCGCGGCTCGGATGTCGACGCGGCGCTGCACTATCTGGCCCGCATGCTGGTCGCGGGGGAGGACCCGCGGTTCCTCGCCCGCCGGCTGATGATCCTGGCCAGCGAGGACATCGGCATGGCCGATCCGAGCGCCCTGCAGATCGCGGTGGCCGCCGCCCAGACCGTGCAGCTGATCGGCATGCCCGAGGCGCAGCTGACGCTGGCGCACGCCACCATCCACCTGGCCACCGCGCCCAAGTCGAACTCCGTCACCACCGCGCTGGCGGCGGCGATGGACGACATCAAGGCGGGCAAGGCCGGGCTGGTGCCGCCGCATCTGCGCGACGGGCACTATTCCGGCGCGGCGGCGCTGGGGCACGCGCAGGGTTACCGGTACTCGCACAACGATCCCGACGGCGTCGTCGCCCAGCAGTACCCGCCGGACGAGCTGGCGGGCGTCGACTACTACCGGCCGACCGGCCGCGGCGGCGAGCGGGAGATGGCCGGGCGGCTGGAACGGTTGCGGGCGATCATCCGCGGGAAGCGGGGACGGGCGTGAAGCACTTCACCGACCAGGAGATGGGCGAGCTGCTGCCCAGCGCCAGGGAATACAGCGTCGTCATCCTCAAGCGGGGTCCCCGGTTCGGCGACGAGTCGTCGCCGGCGATCATCTGGGAGCACGGGCGGCGCAATTTCGGGCTGCGCGACGACGGCGTGCTGGCCGTGGTGCTGCCGGTCTCGCGGCGAATGTCTTCACCTACCAGGTGCACCCCTGCCGGGGATTCCCCGGCGACGCGCTGCCCTAGGTAGTGGCACGGCTGCAGCCTCGGCAGGCGGTATTCGAGTGTGAGCTGACGGCTTTCAGTGTGTAGCCGGGGCGCAGATTTCGCGGAATCCCCGCCACAGAGACACACCGAAAGCCTTGGCCGCACACTCGAGGCGAAAGCCCGCGGTTAGACCAACTCGGGCACCCGCAGGTGCGCGATCGCCAACTCGAATTCGGCGACGTCGATCACCTCGGCGCCCAGCTCCCGCACGCGCCTGCTGCGCAACTCGGTCGCCCGGTCGCGGTTGCGGGCCATGGCGTCCATCGAGTCGAACGTCGAGCACGACACCGCCCGCCGGCACGCGGGATGGTCCACCAACAGGCTGGCGCTGCAGAACCCGTCGAGCTGCTCCATCTCCGGCAGCACCGAGGACCGGTAGAAGTCCAGCGATCGGCTGAGCTGATCGGGCACCACCTTGAGCCAGGTGGCCCGCACGCAGGCCCCCTGCCGGGAGGGATGGTCGCGGTGCAGCAAAGCGATGTCCCACTCCTCGACGCGCGCGCTGCCGTCGAACATCAGCGCGGCCCGATCGCGGATCGGGGCGACCCGCTCGGCGCTGGCGCGCATGGCGTCGATGCTGTCCCACGCGCTGGTGGCGATGCAGGTTCCGGACTGCCGGTCGACCAACAGTGACAGTCCGACGCAGCCGTCGATCGCCTCGAGTGCCGGCATGACGACATCGCGCAGGTGCGCGATTCCGATGTCGACCGACAAGGGCTGCGCCTGGATGGTGGTAGAGCGTGCGTACACGGCTGACCCCTCTCTGTCGGGGCTGGTAATTGAGCGGGCCCCGGTGGCGCCACCGGCCCCACCAGTTACCTTCCTCCTGCCCGCTACCCGCCGCAATGCCCTGATGTGGCCGCGCTCACAAACGGTTGGCCGGTCTTGAGCAGGCCCGGCGGGCGGCCCGTAGGCTGGTCCGAATGCATACCGATGTGCTGGACGTGGACACCACACGGCGCCGCATCGTCGACCTGACCGAGGCGGTGCGCGGCTTCTGCTGGTCGCGCGGCGACGGCTTGTGCAACGTGTTCGTCCCGCACGCGACGGCCGGCGTCGCCATCATCGAGACGGGGGCCGGCTCCGACGACGACCTGGTCGACACGCTGGAACGGCTGCTGCCCCGCGACGACCGCTACCGGCATTCGCACGGCTCGCCGGGCCACGGCGCCGACCACGTGCTGCCGGCGCTCGTCGCGCCGTCGGTGACGGTGCCGGTCTCCGGCGGGGAGCCGATGCTGGGCACCTGGCAAAGCATCGTGCTGGTCGACCTGAACCGCGACAACCCGCAGCGGTCGGTGCGGCTGAGCTTCCTGGAGGGCTAGCGGCCCGCTACATCCACCAGTCCGGCGAATAGGCTGGAGCAGACGTCCACGCAATCAGCAAACAGGAAAGAAGCGGACTCAACAGTGCAGACACACGAGATCAGGAAGCGGTTTCTTGATCATTTCGTGAAGGCGGGCCACACCGAGGTGCCGAGCGCATCGGTGATCCTCGACGACCCCAACCTGCTGTTCGTCAACGCGGGCATGGTCCAGTTCGTGCCGTACTTCCTGGGCGCGCGCACCCCGCCGTATTCGACGGCCACCAGCATCCAGAAGTGCATCCGCACGCCCGACATCGACGAGGTCGGCATCACCACCCGGCACAACACCTTCTTCCAGATGGCCGGCAACTTCTCGTTCGGCGACTACTTCAAGCGCCGCGCCATCGAGCTGGCGTGGACCCTACTGACCAACGGCGTGTCCGAGGGGGGCTACGGCCTGGATCCGGAACGGATCTGGACGACGGTCTACTTCGACGACGACGAGGCCGTGCAGCTGTGGCAGGAGATCGCCGGGCTGCCGGCCGAGCGGATCCAGCGCCGCGGCATGGAGGACAACTACTGGTCCATGGGGATCCCCGGACCGTGCGGCCCGTCCTCGGAGATCTACTACGACCGCGGGGAGGAGTTCGGGGTCGGCGGCGGCCCGGTGGCCAACGAAGACCGCTACATCGAGATCTGGAACCTCGTGTTCATGCAGAACGAACGCGGCGAGGGCACCGGCAAAACGGACTTCGAAATCCTGGGGCCGTTGCCGCGCAAGAACATCGACACCGGCATGGGCGTCGAGCGGGTCGCGTTCATCCTGCAGGGCGTGCACAACGTCTACGAGACCGACCTGCTGAGGCCGGTCATCGACGTCGTGGCCGCTCGCGCGCCGCGCGGTTACGACTCCGGCAACCACGACGACGACGTGCGCTACCGGGTGATCGCCGACCACAGCCGCACCGCGGCGATCCTGATCGGCGATGGCGTCACCCCGGGTAACGACGGGCGCGGGTACGTGCTGCGCCGACTGCTCCGCCGCGTGATCCGGTCGGCCAAGCTGCTCGACATCGAGGGACCCATCGTCGGCGAGCTGATGGCCACCGTGCGGGACGCCATGGGCCCGTCGTACCCCGAGCTGGTCGCCGACTTCGACCGGATCAGGCGCATCGCCGTGGCCGAGGAGACCGCCTTCAACCGCACGCTGGCGGCCGGCTCCAAGCTGTTCGACGAGGTCGCCGGCACCACCAAAGCCGCCGGCGCCAAGGCGATCTCCGGCTCGGACGCCTTCACCCTGCACGACACCTACGGCTTCCCCATCGAGCTGACCCTGGAGATGGCCGCCGAGGCCGGCCTGCAGGTCGACGAGATCGGCTTTCGGGAACTGATGGCCGAGCAGCGGCGCCGTGCCAAGGCCGACGCCGCCGCGCGCAAGCACGCGCACGCCGACCTGAGCGCCTACCGCGAGCTGGTCGACGCCGGGCCCACCGAGTTCACCGGCTTCGATGAATTGTCTTCGGAAGCAAAGGTTCTCGGCATCTTCGTGGACGGCAAGCGGGTGCCGGTCGTCGCCCACGGCGCCCAAACAGGAGGGGCCGCCCAGCAGGTCGAACTCGTGCTCGACCGCACCCCGCTCTACGCCGAGTCCGGCGGGCAGATCGCCGACGAGGGCACCATCAGCGGGACGGGGACCAGTGAGAGCGCCCGCGCGGCGGTCACCGACGTGCAGAAGATCGCCAAAACCCTGTGGGTGCACCGGGTCAACGTCGAATCCGGAGAATTCGTCGAGGGCGACACCGTCGTCGCGGCGGTCGACCCGGAATGGCGCCGCGGGGCCACGCAGGGGCACTCGGGCACCCACATGGTGCACGCCGCCCTGCGCCAGGTGCTGGGCCCCAACGCCGTCCAGGCGGGATCGCTGAACCGCCCCGGCTACCTCCGGTTCGACTTCAATTGGCAGGGGCCGCTGTCCGACGAGCAGCGCACCCAGGTCGAAGAGGTCACCAACCAGGCCGTGCAGGCCGACTTCAAGGTGCACACCTTCATCGAGCAGCTGGACAAGGCCAAGGCGATGGGCGCGATGGCGATGTTCGGCGAGGCCTACCCGGACGAGGTGCGCGTGGTGGAGATCGGCGGCCCGTTCTCGCTGGAGCTCTGCGGTGGGACCCACGTGCACAACTCGGCGCAGATCGGGCCGGTGACCATCCTGGGCGAATCGTCGGTCGGGTCGGGGGTCCGCCGGGTCGAGGCCTACGTCGGGCTGGACTCGTTCCGCCACCTGGCCAAGGAACGCGCGCTGATGGCCGGGCTGGCGTCGTCGCTGAAGGTGCCGTCCGACGAGGTGCCGACCCGGGTGGCCAACCTGGTCGACAGGCTCAAGGCCGCCGAGAAGGAACTCGAACGCGCCCGGCTGGCGAGCGCCCGCGCCGCCGCGACCAACGCCGCGGCGGGCGCGGAGCGTATCGGTAACGTCCGTGTGGTGGCGCAACGGATGTCCGCGGGGATGACGGCCGGCGACCTGCGTTCCCTGGTGGGTGACATTCGCGGCAAGCTGGGCAGCGATCCCGCGGTGGTGGCGCTGATCGCGGAGGGCGAGGGCGGCAGCGTGCCGTACGCGGTCGCCGCCAACCCCGCCGCCCAGGAACTCGGAATCCGCGCCAACGACCTGATCAAGCAACTGGCCGCGACCGTCGACGGCCGCGGCGGGGGCAAGCCGGACTTGGCGCAGGGCTCCGGCAAGGACGCGACCCGCATCGACGCGGCGCTCGAGGCGCTGCGCTCCGAGATAGCGCGGGTCGGCTGAGTGGTTCCCGCACAGCATCGCTTGCCCGACCGGCCCGGTGAACCGGGCCAGGACCCCGGTCGGGGCCGACGGATCGGCGTAGACGTCGGCAGCGTGCGCATCGGCGTCGCCTGCAGCGACCCCGACGGCATCCTGGCCACCCCGGTGGAAACCGTGCGGCGCGACCGCTCCGGCAAACACGTGCGGCGGCTCGCCGAGCTGGCCGCGGAGCTGGGGGCGGTCGAGGTGGTCGTCGGGCTGCCGCGGACGCTGGCCGACCGCACCGGCCCCTCGGCGCTCGACGCCATGGAGCTCGCCGACACGCTGGCGCAGCGGATCGCGCCCACGCCCGTGCGACTGGCCGACGAACGGCTGACCACGGTGAGCGCGCAGCGGTCGCTGCGCGCGGCCGGTGTCCGGGCCAAAGAGCAGCGGGCGGTGATCGACCAGGCGGCCGCGGTGGCCATCCTGCAGAGCTGGCTCGACCAGCGCCGCGCCACCCTGGCGGCGGGGGAGCCCGCCGATGGTTGACAGCGCACGGCGCCAACGGGCCGAGCCCGAAGCGGTCGGTCCGTCCCGAAAGGGGAGCCGCGTCGCCCGGAACCGGGCCCAGCGGGGACGCCGCCGGCGGTTCACCGGCCAGATCGTGCTCGCGGTCGTGGCCGTCGTCGTGCTGGTGGGGGTGTTCGTCGGCGCCAAGCTCTGGCACACGGTGTTCGGGGCCGGTGACGACTACACCGGAGACGGCAAGCGCGACATCGTCATCCAGATCAAGGATGGCGACTCGACCACCATGGTCGGGGAGACGCTGCAGCACGAGCAGGTGGTCAAGACCGTCCGCGCGTTCGTCAACGCCGCGCACGGCAACAGCAAGATCTCCTCGATCCAGCCCGGCTATTACCGGATGCGCACCGAAATCCCGGCGGCCAACGCGGTCGCGCGGCTGACCGACCCGAACAACCGGGTCGGCCGGCTGGTCATCCCCGAAGGCCGCCAGCTCGACGACACCACCGACATGAAGACCAACAAGGTGAACCCGGGGATCTTCACCCTGATCTCCCGCGCCACCTGCGTGGATCTGGATGGCAACCAGCACTGCGTGGCGGTGGAGGAGCTGCGGGCGGCGGCGACCAACAGCACCCCCGCGGCGCTGTCGGTGCCGCCGTGGGCCGTCGAGCCGTTCACCGAGCTCGGCAAGGACCATCGCCGGATCGAGGGGCTGATCGCACCGGGGACCTTCAACGTCGACCCGTCCGCCTCGGCCCAGACCATCCTGTCCGGGCTGATCAGCGCCGGCGCCGTCGAGTACATGAAGTCCGGGCTGGGGGACACCGCCCAAACCATGGGCCTGTCGCCCTACGACATCCTGGTGGTGGCCTCGCTGGTGGAGCAGGAATCCAAATCCCAGGACTTCGCCAAGGTCGCCCAGGTCATCTACAACCGCCTGCACGCGCACCACACGCTGGAATTCGACTCGACGGTCAACTACCCGCTGGACCGCCGTGAGGTCGCCACCACCGACGCCGACCGCGCCCAGAAGACGCCGTGGAACACCTACGTGTCGCAGGGGCTGCCGGCGACGGCGATCTGCTCGCCCGGTACCGACGCCCTGCACGCCGCCGAGCATCCCGAGCCCGGCGACTGGTTGTACTTCGTCACCATCGACGCCCAGGGGACGACGCTGTTCACCAAGGATTATCAGCAGCACCTGGCCAATATCGAGCTGGCTAAGCGCAACGGTGTCCTCGACTCCGCACGGTAGGGCGCCCGTCCCGGGCGCGGCCCGGAAAGCGGCGGTGCTCGGCAAGCCGATCGCCCACTCGAAGTCCCCGCAGCTGCACCTGGCGGCCTACCGGGCGCTGGGCCTGCACGACTGGACCTACGAGCGCATCGAGTGCGACGCCGAGCAGCTGCCCGCGGT
Source organism: Mycobacterium europaeum (assembly GCF_034555895.2). Taxonomy (NCBI): domain Bacteria; kingdom Bacillati; phylum Actinomycetota; class Actinomycetes; order Mycobacteriales; family Mycobacteriaceae; genus Mycobacterium; species Mycobacterium europaeum. The sequence continues at coordinate 2,726,844 of NZ_CP157315.1, read as the reverse complement.
GGTCGGCGGGTTCGGGCCCGAGTGGGTCGGGGTGTCGGTGACCATGCCGGGCAAGTTCGCCGCGCTGCGGTTCGCCGACGAGCGCACCGACCGGGCCGAGCGGGTCGGGTCGGCCAACACCCTGGTCCGCACGCCGGCGGGCTGGCGGGCCGACAACACCGACATCGACGGCGTCGCGGGGGCGCTGGCGTCACAAGGGGAAGTGGCCGGCCCGGCGCTGGTGTGCGGCTCGGGCGGCACCGCGCCGGCGGCCGTCCTGGGGCTGGCCCAGCTCGGCGTCACCGCCATCACCGTCGTCGCGCGCAACCCCGATCAGGCGGCCCGGCTGGTGGACCTCGGCACGGGCGCCGGGGTGCCGACGCGGTTCGTGGCCCTGGACAGCGACGGGCTGGCCGGCGCGGTGGCCGCCGCCGAGGTGCTGGTCAGCACCATCCCCGCGGACGTCGCGGCGCGGTACGCGGACACCTTCGCGCCGATCCCGGTGCTGCTCGACGCCGTCTACGACCCGTGGCCCACGCCGCTGGCCGCCGCGGTGGCCGCGGCGGGCGGCCGTGTCGTCAGCGGGTTGCAGATGCTGCTGCACCAGGCGTTCACCCAGGTCGAGTTGTTCACAGGGCTCCCGGCGCCGCGAGAGGCAATGGCCGCGGCCCTCGGCTAGCGTCCGCGGCATGCGGATGGCGGCGACGGTCGCGGTGCTGGCCTGGCTGGCGGTGTTGAGCGGATACGACGTCCGCGAGCGCCGGTTGCCGAATCTGCTGACGCTGCCCGGGGCCGGGGTGATCCTGCTGGCGGCCGCCGTGGCCGGGCGCGGCTGGCCCGCCCTGGCCGGCGCGGCCGCGCTGACCGCGATCTATCTGCTGGTGCACCTGATGGCGCCGGCGGGGATGGGGGCCGGCGACGTCAAGCTGGCGATCGGCGTGGGCGCGCTGGCCGGCTGCTTCGGCGCCCCGGTGTGGTTCCTGGCGGCGCTGGCCGCGCCGCTGCTGACCGTGACGTGGGGCCGGCTCGCCGGCCGGGCGGGCGCGGCCGCGGTGCCGCACGGCCCGTCGATGTGCGTGGCCACCGCCGCCGCGATCGGGCTGGCGCTCGCCTGACCCCGACGGCGGCGCGCGGATTTAAGGCCACCCGGGCGCACATGGGAAGATGATCGGGTGTTGCGTTGGATCACCGCAGGAGAGTCGCATGGCCGCGCGTTGGTGGCCATGGTCGAGGGCATGGTCGCCGGGGTGGAGGTCACCTCCACCGACATCGCCGACCAATTGGCCCGCCGCCGGCTCGGTTACGGCCGCGGCGCGCGGATGAAGTTCGAGCGCGACGCGGTGACCGTGCTGTCCGGGGTGCGCCACGGGGTGACGCTGGGCGGGCCCATCGCGATCGAGATCGGCAACACCGAGTGGCCCAAGTGGGAGACCGTGATGGCCGCCGACCCGGTCGACCCGGCGCGAGCCGCCGAGCTGGAAAACTCAGCGCGCAACGAGCCGCTCACCCGGCCGCGGCCCGGCCACGCCGATTACGCGGGCATGCTCAAGTACGGCTTCGACGACGCCCGGCCGGTGCTGGAGCGGGCCAGCGCCCGGGAGACCGCCGCCCGCGTCGCGGCGGGCACGGTCGCACGCTCCTTCCTGCGCCAGGCGCTCGGCGTCGACGTGCTGTCCCACGTCATCGCGATCGGTGCGTCGGTGCCCTACGACGGCCCGCCGCCGCGGCCGCAAGACCTGCCCGCCATCGATGACAGCCCGGTGCGCGCCTTCGACAAGGCCGCCGAAGAGGCGATGATCGCCGAGATCGAGGCGGCCAAGAAGGACGGTGACACGCTCGGCGGTGTGGTCGAGGTGGTGGCCCTGGGCCTGCCCGTCGGGCTCGGCTCGTTCACCAGCGGCGACAACCGGCTCGACAGTCAGCTCGCCGCCGCGGTCATGGGCGTCCAGGCCATCAAGGGCGTGGAGATCGGCGACGGCTTCGAGACGGCGCGCCGTCGGGGCAGCCGCGCCCACGACGAGATGTATCCCGGGCCCGACGGCGTCGTCCGCTCGACCAACCGCGCCGGCGGGCTCGAGGGCGGCATGACCAACGGCCAGCCGCTGCGGGTGCGCGCCGCGATGAAGCCCATCTCCACCGTGCCGCGGGCGCTGGCCACCGTCGACATGGCCACCGGCGGCGAGGCCGTCGCCATCCACCAGCGGTCCGACGTCTGCGCGGTGCCGGCCGCCGGCGTCGTGGTCGAGGCCATGGTGGCGTTGGTGCTGGCGCGCGCGGCGCTGGAGAAGTTCGGCGGCGACTCGCTCACCGAGACCCGCCGCAACATCGAGGCGTATCGGCGCGCGGTCGCCGACCGGGAGCCGCCGGCCGCGCGGGGTACCGCGTGATGGCCCCCAGGGCGGTACTCGTCGGGCTGCCGGGGTCGGGCAAGTCCACCATCGGGCGGCGCCTGGCCAAGGCGCTCGGCGTCGAGTTCCTCGACACCGACGCCGCGATCGAGCAGCGGACCGGCCGCAGCATCGCCGACATCTTCGCCGCCGACGGCGAGCGGGAGTTCCGCCGCATCGAGGAGGACGCGGTGCGCGACGCGCTGGCCCACCACGACGGCGTGGTGTCGCTCGGCGGCGGGGCCGTCACCAGCCCCGGGGTCTGCGCGGCGCTGGCCGGCCACACCGTCATCTACCTGGAGATCAGCGCCGGTGAGGGCGTGCGCCGCACCGGCGGCGGCGCGGTGCGCCCCCTGCTCGCCGGCCCCGACCGCGCCGAGAAATACAAGGCGCTGATGGCCCAGCGGGCGCCGCTGTACCGGCGGGTGTCGACCATCCGTGTCGACACCAACCGCCGCAATCCCGGCGCGGTGGTGCGCTACATCGTGTCCCGGCTGGAGACGCCCGAGGGCGCGCACGCGGAGGCCGCCACATGACGCGCCCGGATCCGGTCACCGTGCAGGTGGCCGTCGACCCGCCCTATCCGGTGGTGATCGGCGCCGACCTGGGCGAGGAGCTGGTCGACCTCCTCTGCGACCGGCACCGGGTGGCCGTCGTGCACCAGCCGGTGCTGGCGCACACCGCCGAGGCGATCCGAAGCCGGCTGGCGGACAAGGGTGTCGACGCGCACCGCATCGAGATCCCGGACGCCGAGGCCGGAAAGGACCTGCCGGTCGTCGGCTTCCTCTGGGAGGTGTTGGGCCGCATCGGGATCGACCGCAAAGACGCCGTGGTCAGCCTCGGCGGCGGCGCCGCCACCGACGTCGCCGGCTTCGCGGCGGCGACCTGGCTGCGCGGCGTCGACATCGTCCACGTCCCCACCACGTTGCTCGGCATGGTCGATGCGGCCGTCGGCGGCAAGACGGGCATCAACACCGACGCCGGCAAGAACCTGGTGGGCGCGTTCCACCAGCCGCTAGCGGTGTTCGTCGACCTGGCGACCCTGGAAACCTTGCCGCACAACGAACTCGTCGCCGGGATGGCCGAGGTGGTCAAGGCCGGCTTCATCGCCGACCCGGTGATCCTCGAGCTCATCGAGGCCGACCCGCGCGCCGCCGTGGACCCCACGGGCGAGGTGCTGCCGGAGCTGATCCGGCGCTCGATCGCCGTCAAGGCGCGGGTGGTCGCCGCCGACGAGAAGGAGTCGGAGCTGCGCGAAATCCTCAACTACGGCCACACTTTGGCGCACGCGATCGAGCGCAGGGAGCGCTACGAGTGGCGCCACGGGGCCGCGGTGTCGGTGGGCCTGGTGTTCGCCGCGGAGCTGGCCCGGCTGGCCGGCCGGCTCGACGACGCGACCGCGCAGCGCCACCGCACCGTGCTGTCGGCGCTCGGGCTGCCGGTCGGCTACGATCCCGACGCGCTGCCGCAGCTGCTGGAATACATGGCCCAGGACAAGAAATCGCGCGCCGGTGTGCTGAGGTTCGTGGTCCTCGACGGGCTGGCCAAGCCGGGCCGGCTGGCCGGCCCCGACCCGTCGCTGCTGGCGGCGGCGTACGCCGGGCTGTCCGGTGAAGAGGGTGAGCGATGACCGGCAGCGTGCACGTCATCAACGGCCCGAACCTGGGCCGGCTGGGCCGCCGCGAGCCCGAGGTGTACGGGGACACCACACACGAGCAACTGGCCGCGCTGATCGAGCGGGAGGCCGCCGCGCTCGGCCTGAAAGCGGTTGTGCGGCAAAGCGACAGCGAAGCCCAGCTGCTGGACTGGATTCACTCGGCCGCCGACGCGGGCGAACCGGTCATCCTCAACGCCGGTGGCCTGACCCACACGTCGGTCGCGCTGCGCGACGCCTGCGCCGAGCTGCGCGCGCCCCTGATCGAGGTGCACATCTCCAACGTGCATGCCCGCGAGGAGTTTCGGCGCCACTCGTACCTGAGCCCGGTCGCGACGGGGGTCATCGTCGGGCTGGGAATCCAGGGCTACCTGCTCGCCCTGCGCTATCTGGCCGAAGCCGCCGAGCGCTAACCCTTGTCCGGGTCCGGCTTGGCGGGCTCGTCGCCGACCGTGCGGATCACCTCGGTCTTGGGGTCGTCCTCGGTCTTGGCGATCGTTTCGGTGGGCGCGTCGCGCTCGGCCGCTTCCGCGGGTGCCTCCCGCTCGGCCGTCGCGACCGCCGCGGTCCGCTCCTCGTGCTGCGCTGCGGCCGCCGGGATCTCCCCGGTCGGCGCGTCGTCACCGCGCACCGCGGAGAACACGTCGGTGTCCGCCCGCTCCTCGTCCGTGCCCGGCCGGCGGGGCGGGGGATTGCGGTCCACCCGCCAGCGGCCGATGGTCACCCCGATGATCCCGGGCAGGAACACGCAGAGCGCGGTGAACGCCGCGAACGTGGTCAGCTCGTTGATCAGCCCGCCCGTGTAGAGGCCCTTGTAGACCAGCGCGATGAGCCAGGAGACGGCGCCCGACAGGACGCCGGCCACCAGGCCGGCCAGCAGCCAGGTCATCGCCAGGTCGCGCCGGCGGTCCGGGTCCGGGTTCGCGATGGCGTCGGCCCGGCCGTCGAATACCCCCCACACGGCCACGCCGATGATGAAGAGAAGCAGCAGCACCGCGCTGAAGAGCCCGGCCTGCGTCTGCCACGCGTTGATCAACGCGCCTTGGAACAAACGAACGACTACCATCGCCGCGGCGTAGACCAATCCGCGCAGCATCCAGGACCTCATGGGCAATCAGCGTAGCGAGTACCGTCAAGGGTCGTGACACATTCTCAGCGCCGGGACCACCTGAGGGCGCAAATCGGGGCCGTCGGACTGGACGCGATGCTGGTCAGCGACCTGCACAACGTGCGTTACCTGTCCGGTTTCACCGGATCCAACGGCGCGTTGCTGGTGTTCGCCGACGATCGCGACCCGGTGCTGGCCACCGACGGCCGGTATCGCACCCAGGCCGCCGAACAGGCGCCGGGGCTCGAGATCGCCATCGAGCGGGCCCTCGGGCGGCATCTGGTCGGCCGGGCCGCCGAGGGCGGCGTGGCGAGGCTGGGCTTCGAAAGCAACGTGGTGACCGTCGACGCCTTCGACGTCCTGACCGGCGAGCTCGGCGAACGCCACGCGGACACCGAGCTGGTGCGGGCCGCGGGAACCGTCGAGGCGCTGCGGGAGGTCAAGGACGACGGTGAGGTGGCGCTGCTGCGGCTGGCCTGCGAGGCGGCCGACGCCGCGCTCGCGGAGCTGGTGGAGCGCGGCGGCCTGCGGCCCGGGCGAACCGAACGCGAGGTGAGCCGGGAGCTGGAGGCCCTCATGCTCGACCACGGCGCCGATGCGATCTCGTTCGAGACCATCGTGGCCGCCGGCGCGAATTCGGCGATCCCGCATCACCGCCCCACCGACGCGCCGCTGGCGGCGGGCGACTTCGTCAAGATCGACTTCGGCGCGCTGGTGGCCGGCTATCACTCCGACATGACCCGCACCTTCGTGCTCGGCAAGGCGGCCGATTGGCAACTGGAGATCTATCAGCTGGTCGCCGATGCGCAGCGGGCCGGCCGGGAGGCGCTGCGGCCGGGCGCGAGCCTGCGCGATGTCGACGGCGCTGCGCGGCGGATGATCGTCGACGCGGGTTACGGCGAGCAGTTCGGCCACGGGCTGGGGCACGGGGTGGGATTGCAGATCCACGAGGCGCCGGGAATTGGGGCCACCTCCACCGGCACCCTGCTGGCGGGTTCGGTGGTGACCGTCGAGCCGGGCGTCTACCTGCCCGGTCGCGGCGGCGTGCGCATCGAGGACACCCTGGTCGTGCCCGACGAAGCGGCCGCCGCCCGCGGGCAGGCACCGGAACTGCTGACCAGGTTTCCCAAGGAGCTCGCCGTTCTCGACTAGGCAAACTGGGCATTTGGCGGACCGGCGGCCCGGGGTAGAGTCGGGGAGCGTGAGCGGGGTGGAGCCAATCGAACGTGGTTTGGCGCGCCTGCGGGACTTCCGGTGGGACATCCACGCCCAGCCCTTACGGGAGATGCGGCTCGAGATCGACATCGTCTATTTCACCGTCCCCGTGCCGTTCACCGGCGGTCGAGGCCTGAGCGTTCCCTTCTTGACGATGATCAAGCGGATGCCCCCTTCGGCCACCAAGCCGGAAGAGGCCGGCCCGTAGCGCGTGCGGCGGGCTTCCCGCCGGTCCCGGGCCACCCGACCCGCGGGTCCCGGGCGCGACGCGACTTAGACTGACGGACACATTGCAGACAGTCGGAGAACGGCTGTCCATTCCCTAGGAGAGACACCGAACCGTGGCAAGCACCGCCGATTTCAAGAACGGACTGGTGCTGGTGATCGACGGCCAGCTGTGGCAGATCGTCGAGTTCCAGCACGTCAAACCCGGCAAGGGCCCGGCTTTCGTGCGCACCAAGCTGAAAAACGTGCTGTCGGGCAAGGTCGTCGACAAGACCTACAACGCCGGCGTGAAGGTGGAGACCGCCACGGTCGACCGGCGCGACACCACCTACCTCTACCGCGACGGCTCGGACTTCGTGTTCATGGACAGTCAGGACTACGAGCAGCATCCGCTGCCGGAGTCGCTGGTCGGCGACGCCGCCCGGTTCCTGCTGGAGGGCCTGCCGGTGCAGGTGGCGTTCCACAACGGGGCGCCGCTCTACATCGAGCTGCCGGTGTCGGTCGAGATGGAGGTCACCCACACCGAGCCGGGCCTGCAGGGTGACCGGTCCAGCGCCGGCACCAAACCCGCCACCGTGGAGACCGGGGCCGAGATCCAGGTGCCGCTGTTCATCAACACCGGCGACAAGCTGAAGGTGGACACCCGCGACGGCAGCTACCTGGGGCGCGTCAACGCGTGAACAGGCCCGTCAGGGGACGCCACCAGGCCCGCAAGCGCGCCGTCGACCTGCTGTTCGAGGCCGAGGCGCGCGGACTGGGCGCGGCCGAAGTGGTCGACGTGCGGGCCGCGCTGGCCGAGACCAATCCCGACGTGGCGCCGCTACAGCCCTACACGGTCGCGGCCGCCCGCGGGGTCGGCGAGCACGCCGCCCACATCGACGATCTGATCAGCTCGCACCTGCAGGGCTGGACGCTGGACCGGCTGCCCGCCGTCGATCGCGCGATCCTGCGGGTGGCCGTGTGGGAGCTGCTCTACGCCGAGGACGTCCCGGAGCCGGTCGCCGTGGACGAGGCCGTGCAGCTGGCCAAGGAGCTGTCCACCGACGACTCGCCGGGCTTCGTCAACGGCGTGCTGGGCCAGGTCATGCTGGTGACGCCGCAGATTCGGGCCGCCGCCGCGGCGGTCCGATCCGCGCCCGCCACCGGGCCGGAGAACGAGGGCCCCGACGGGTGACCCGGCTGGAGCTGCGCGTCGTCGTCGCGGGAATTTTGGCCGCGACGGTGGTGCTGGGCGCCGTCGTGTGCGCCGCCTTCGGCTGGACGATCGTCGCGTCGGCGCTGTCCATCTACGCGCTCGGCGTGGGGGCCTGGCTGTATCACTGCGTCGAGCGCCTGATCGTGGCGCGCCGCATCAGCACCGTCCGCTCGGCCGCCAGGCCGCTGCAGCCGCTGCTGCCGGTGATGGCCGCGCTCATGGGCCTGACCCAGTCGGTGGTCAGGTCCCTGACCGACGTCACCGAGTTGCCGGCCCGGCGCTGGGACCTCCCGGTGCTGCGCTGGGTGGACGGCACCCGGGCGAATCGGCGCGTCGTGGACGCCGACGACGAGCTGGACGGCTGAGGAGCGCTCACGCGAAACGATCACGCCGGAGCCGCGGCGGGGTGAGAATACAAGTCGCACAGAAGAACAGGTGAGGTCATGACTCGATACACCACCCAGCCGCGACGACTCCGCGTCTCCGCGCTGGCGGCGGTGGCCAACCCGTCCTACGCCCGCGTCGACACCTGGAACCTGCTCGACGACGCGTGCCGCCACCTCGCCGAGGTCGACCTGGCCGGCCTCGACAAGACCCACGAGGTGGCCCGGGTGAAACGCCTGATGGACCGCATCGCCGCCTACGAGCGGTACTGGCTGTACCCCGGGGCGCAGAACCTGGCGGTCTTCCGTGCGCACCTCGAGAGCCTGTCGACGGTGCGGCTCACCGAAGAGGTGTCCATGGCCGTGCGGCTGTTGAGCGAATACGGCGACCGCGCAGGCCTTTTCGACACCTCCGCGCCGCTGGCCGACCAGGAGCTGGTGGCCCAGGCCAAACAGCAGCAGTTCTACACCGTGTTGCTCGCCGACGACGCGCCCGCGACGGCCCCCGACTGCCTGGCCGAATGCCTGCGGACCCTGCGCAACCCGTCCGACGACGTGCAGTTCGAGATCCTGGTGGTGCCCAGCGTCGAAGACGCCATCACCGCGGTCGCGCTGAACGGGGAGATCCAGGCCGCGATCATCCGCGATGACCTGCCCCTGCGGTCCCGCGACCGGCTGCCGCTGATGAACACGCTGCTGGGGCCGAACGAGGACGCGGGCGACGTCATCCCCGACCGTGCCAACGACTGGGTGGAGTGCGGCGAGTGGATCCGCGAGCTGCGGCCCCACATCGACCTGTACCTGCTGACCGACGAGTCGATCGCGGCGGGCGACGACACCGAGCCCGACGTCTACGACCGGACGTTCTACCGGCTCAACGACGTCACCGACCTGCACAGCACCGTCCTCGCCGGGCTGCGGAACCGTTACAGCACACCGTTTTTCGATGCGCTGCGGGCGTATGCGGCGGCACCGGTGGGCCAATTCCACGCGCTGCCCGTCGCGCGCGGCGCCAGCATCTTCAACTCGAAGTCGTTGCAGGACATGGGGGAGTTCTACGGTCGCAACATCTTCATGGCCGAGACCTCGACCACGTCCGGCGGCCTGGACTCGCTGCTCGACCCGCACGGCAACATCAAGAAGGCGATGGACAAGGCCGCGCACACCTGGAACTCCGACCACTCGTATTTCGTCACCAACGGAACCTCCACCGCCAACAAGATCGTCGTGCAGTCCCTGACCCGCCCGGGCGACATCGTGCTGATCGACCGCAATTGCCACAAGTCGCACCACTACGGGCTGGTGCTCGCCGGCGCGTACCCGCTGTATCTGGACGCGTATCCGTTGCCGCAGTTCGCGATCTACGGGGCGGTGTCGCTGCGCACGATCAAGCAGACACTGCTGGACCTGGAGGCGGCCGGTCAGCTGGACCGGGTGCGCATGCTGCTGCTGACCAACTGCACCTTCGACGGCGTGGTGTACAACCCGCTGCAGGTCATGCAGGAGGTGCTGGCGATCAAGCCGGACATCTGCTTCCTGTGGGACGAGGCATGGTACGCGTTCGCCACGGCCGTGCCGTGGGCCCGGCAGCGCACGGCGATGGTGGCGGCCGAGCGCCTCGAGCAGATGCTGGCATCGCCGGAATACGCCGCGCAGTACCGGGATTGGGCGGCCGAAATGGAACGGGTGCAAAAAAAGGGGGACCGGTCGGAGTGGGTCGACCGCCGGCTGTTGCCCGACCCCGCCCGCGCGCGGGTCCGCGTGTACGCGACGCATTCGACGCACAAGTCGCTGTCCGCGCTTCGGCAGGCGTCCATGATCCACGTCCGCGACCAGGACTTCAACGCCCTGACCCGCGACGCGTTCGGTGAGGCGTTCCTGACGCACACGTCGACCTCACCGAACCAGCAACTGCTGGCGTCGCTGGACTTGGCCCGCCGGCAGGTCGACATCGAGGGTTTTCAGCTGGTCCGGCAGACCTACGACATGGCGCTGGTCTTCCGCCATCGGGTGCGTCGAGACCGGTTGATCAGCAAGTGGTTTCGCATCCTCGACGAGTCGGATCTGGTGCCCGAGGAGTTCCGGGCGTCGTCGGTGAGTTCCTACCGCGAGGTCCGCCAGGGCGCGCTGGCCGAGTGGAACGAGGCGTGGCGGTCCGACCAGTTCGTGCTGGACGCGACGCGGGTGACCCTGTTCGTCGGCAAGACGGGGATGAACGGCTACGACTTCCGCGAGAAGATCCTGATGGAGCGATTCGGCATCCAGATCAACAAGACGTCGATCAACAGCGTGCTGCTGATCTTCACCATCGGTGTCACGTGGTCGAGCGTGCATTATCTGCTCGATGTCTTGCGCAGGGTGGCAACCGATTTCGACCGTGCCGAAAGCGCGGCCAGCGTCGCCGACCGGGCGCTGCACCGGCGGCATGTCGAGGAGATCACCCAGGACCTGCCGCACCTTCCCGACTTCAGCGAGTTCGACGTCGCCTTCCGGCCGGTCGACGCGTGCATCTTCGGCGACATGCGGTCGGCCTTCTACGCCGGATACGAGGAGTCCGACCGCGAGCATGTCCTGATCGGCATGGCGGGGCGGCGGTTGGCCGAAGGCAAGACGCTGGTGTCCACCACGTTCGTGGTGCCCTACCCGCCCGGCTTTCCGGTGCTGGTCCCCGGTCAGGTGGTGTCCAAGGAGATCATCTACTTCCTGGCCCAGCTCGACGTCAAAGAGATCCACGGCTACAACCCCGACCTGGGGCTCTCGGTGTTCACCGAGGCGGCGCTGGCGCGGATGGAGGCGCAGCGCAGCGCGGCGACGGCCGCGGTCGGTTCGGCGTTCCCGGCCTTCGAGCTGCCCTCGGACGCCTCGGGACTCAACGGCGCGCTCAACGGCAACGGTGCCGCGCAAGCCGTCAGCGAAGACGCCTGAGCCTAATGCCCCGGTTGGGCCGAGACTTGTGGTTGCGGCCGGCCGAGTTCGCCCCGCCGGATCCCCCGCTGGATCTCGTCGCTGCGGGCGGTGCTGCCGGCTCGAGCCGTCTCCGGACAGCTGCAGCTGAGGGTGTTGAAAGGGCTCGGGTCGGCGCCGGCCGGCGCCGCCCCCACCAGCCCGGAGCCCAGGACGATGGCGAGATAGGCCAGCATTCGTGTGGTCGCGCGGTTGTTGCGGCGCGCAAGGCGTGCAGTACCTGACATGACGAGGTCAGCCTAGGAGGGGGTCGCTGAGAGGCCGCTGAGAAGCGTGCTGAGCTCGGTGTTTCCCGGGTGGCGGCCCTGCAGAATCGGAGGTGTGCAGCTGCCTCGCCTCCCGCACTGGGGCATCCCCGCCCGCTCGGCCGCGGTGTCGGCGGTCGTCGTGCTCTGCGCGCTCGCCATCGCCGGCGCGGGACTGGACGCGTTCCTGTATCGGTCCCTGCTGACGGGCGTCGATTACGCCTCCGCCGAGAGAGTGCGCGACCTGAAAAAGGCGCTGCAGTCCGATCCGCCGGCCGGCCTCGACAGCTCGCTGTTGACCACCGACCAACGCGTGGTCGCCGTTCAAGTGATCGCCCCGGACGGTCAGGTGGTGAAGCGGTCACGCTCGGCGCCCACCACGCCGCTCGTTCCGGTCGGCGAGTTCGGCTTCGAGCTGCGTCGCGGATTGTCCGACGACGCGGTGGCCGGTGACGACATGCGCGTCAGCGGTCAACGGGTCGCGACCCCGTCCGGCGACTACACGGTGCTGGTGGGCGGCGGTAGCCGCGCGGTCGAGGCGACCGCGCGGACCGTCGCCCTGCTGCTGGCGTGCGGCGCGCCGGTCGTCATCGCCGGGGCCGCGGCCGCGACGTTCTGGCTGGTTCGCCGGTCGCTGCGATCCGTGGACGCGATCCGCGCGCACGTGGCCGAAATCTCGGCATCGGATCTGGCCGAACGGGTTCCGGTGCCGGAGGGCCGCGACGAGATCGCCGCGCTGGCGGTCACCATGAACCAGATGCTGTCGCGCATCGAAGCCGGCCACCGTGCGCAACAACGCTTTGTCGGCGACGCGTCACATGAGCTGCGCAGCCCGCTGGCCACCATCATCTCCGGACTGGAGGTCGCCGAGGCCCACCCCGATCTGCTGGACGCGGAGCTGGCGGTCCACACCCTGCTGCCCGAGGCGCAACGCATGCGCACGCTGGTCGAAGATCTGCTGCTGCTGGCCCGGGCCGACGAACAGAGCCTGCTGCGGCGCAGGGAAGAACTGGCTCTCGATGACGTCGCCGCCGTCGAGGCCGCCCGCGCGCGCCGCGAGGCGGACTGCGCAATCGACACCGACCTGTGCCCGGTGCGTTGCACCGGCGACCCGGTGGCCCTCTCGCGGATGATCCGCAACCTCGTGGAAAACGCCGTCCGCCATGCCACGTCGCGGGTTGTCCTCGAGGTCGGCAGCCGCGACGGCACGGCGATCCTCACCGTCGGCGACGACGGCCCCGGAATCGCTCCGGGCGACCGGACCCGGGTGTTCGAACGCTTCGTGCGGCTGGATTCCGACCGTGCCCGCAGCGGCGGGGGAGCCGGCCTTGGCCTGGCGATCGTCGCCGAGGTGGCCGCCGCTCACGGCGGCACGGTCACCATCGACGACCGGGCGGGGGGCGGGACCCGAGTGATCGTGACCCTGCCGCACCGCGACCCTCAGCACAACAGTCGGTAACCGACGCCGCGGATCGTTTCGATGGTGTTGGTGCCGAACGGCATATCGATCTTGCGGCGCAGATATCCCACGTAGACCTCGACCACGTTGTCGGGGCCGTGGTAGTGCGCATCCCACACGTTGCGCAGGATTTCGGCCTTCGTCACCACCATGTCCTTATTGCGCATCAGGAATTCGAGCACCCCGAACTCCCTGGGCGTCAACGTGATCGGGGTGGAGTCGCGTCGGACGGTGTGGCGCGCGGGGTCCAGCACCAGCGATCCGGCGGTCAGCACCGCGGGTCGCTCCGGCACGCCGCGACGCACCAGCGCACGCAGCCGCGCCACGAGCACCCGAAACGAGAACGGCTTGGTCAGGTAGTCGTCGGCGCCCAGCTCGAACGCGTCGGTCTCGTCGTACTCGCCGTCCTTGGCGGTCAGCATGAGCACCGGTGTCCACACGTTGCGCGCCCGCATCCGGCGCAGCACCTCGTATCCGCTCTGGCCGGGGAGCATGATGTCGAGGACCACCACGTCGAAGCTGTTCTCGATGGCCTCCCGCAGGCCGTCGACGCCGGTGCCGACGTTCACCACGACGAACCCCTCGGCCTGCAGGCCCCGGGCGAGGGTCGCCGACAGCCGCGCTTCGTCCTCGACGAGAAGGACCCTCATGTCGTCACGCTCATGTCGTCATGCTTCGTGGTGGGCCGCGCCGGGGTGGCGCCCCGGACGCTGGGGGAGGACGACGAGCAGGGCCACGATGATCGCGGCGATCACCGCCGACGCCAGCGGGCGGCTCAGGGCCAGGCCGCCGTCGGCGACCGGCTTGTCGATGAAGTCGCCCACCGTCGCGCCCAACGGACGGGTCAAGATGAACGCGACCCAGAACAGCACCACCCGCGAGACCGACGTCCAGTAGTAGAGCGCCACGACCGCGGCCAGGCCGGCCGCGAACACCAGCGCGCCGCGCTCGTAACCGAAGTCGCGGGTGTCGGCGAGCCAATCGCCGAGCGCGGTGCCCAGGGTCTGCGAGAAAGTGATTGTCGCCCAATAGAACGCCTCCACTTTCGGCGTGGAGACGGTGGTGACCGACACCGTGCCCTGCGACCAGCGCCACAGGCCCAGGGTGGCCAGCAGGCACGCCAACAGCAGCAGCGACCCGCCGGTGTAGCCGATGCCCAGCGAACGGTCGGCGAAGTCGGCCAGCGTCGTGCCGAATGTCGTCGAGGCCACGATCGTCGCCCAGTACAGCGCCGCGTGGAAGCGCTTGGCGAAGATCTGCGCGGCAACCAGCACGACCAGCGCGACGCCGAACAGCGCGACCCCCGCCGCGTAGCCCCAGTTCAGTGTCATCGTGACGGTGTCGCCGCCCGTCTCGCCCAGCGTGGTGGCGAAGACCTTGATGATCCAGAAGCCCAGGGTGACCGCGGGCACCTTGGTCAGCGCCTGCCGCGAAACGTCAGTCATCCCCCGTCAACTTCCGGTGTCGTCGTTGGTGCTTTTCTAGGGTAGTCGCGCTGAGAAAACGCTGAGTGCGCGCATAAGCGAGCGCTGTGTTCGCGCTGTGAATCACGGGGTCGCATAGCGACTCGGCCGTTTCGCTAATCCCAAGGCGCAGAACGGATTCCGCTGATGAACCGCGGGGGCCGGGGCGTCAACTCTGAGTATCGGTTATCAATCGCCTTAGGATCCAATACGTTACGGTGCTCGCGGCGACAACCGCCCGGGCGAACGTCGTGTCACCATGGATTTCATGTCTCGGGAAGCCGGCAGCGTCGGTCGACTCGGCGCGGGGGCGCGGTGGTCGGTCATGGTCGTCTCCCTGGGGGTGACGGCGACGTCGTTCCTCTTCATCAATGGCGTCGCGTTCCTGATCCCGTCGCTGCAGGCGGGCCGCGGCATCCCGTTGGCCGAGGCCGGCCTGGTGTCGTCCATGCCGAGTTGGGGCATGGTGGTGACGCTGGTGCTGTGGGGCTGGGTGTTGGACCGCGTCGGTGAGCGGGTCGTGCTGACGGTCGGTTCGGCGCTCACGGCGGCGGCGGCCTGTGCGGCGGCGTCGGCCCATTCGATGCTGGCCGTCAGCGTCTTCTTGGTCCTCGGCGGGATGGCGGCGGCCAGCTGCAACACCGCCGGCGGGCGGCTGGTGTCCGCGTGGTTCCCGTCGCACCAGCGGGGCCTGGCGATGGGCATTCGTCAGACCGCGCAGCCATTGGGCATCGCCCTGGGCGCGTTGGTGATACCGGAGCTGGCCGAGCGCGGCCCACGTTCGGGGCTGATGTTCCTCGCGCTCATGTGCACGGTGGCCGCGGTCGCCAGCGCGCTGGGGATCGTCGATCCGCCCCGGAAATCGCGCAAGGCGGCCACCGACGCCGAACTGGCCAGCCCCTATCGAGGGTCCTCCGTACTGTGGCGACTTCACGCGGTGAGCGCGCTGCTGATGATGCCGCAGACGGTGACCGTGACGTTCATGCTCGTGTGGCTGATCAATCGGCAGGGCTGGTCGCTGGCCGCCGCCGGCGGCCTGGTGATGGTGTGTCAGCTGCTGGGGGCGGCGGGCCGTGTCGCGGTCGGGCGCTGGTCGGATCGCGTCGGCTCGCGGATGCGGCCCCTCCGCGCCGTAGCCGTCGCCGCCGCGCTGAGCCTGTTCCTGCTGGCCTTCACCGACGGCGCCGGTTCACGCTTCGACGTGGTGCTCATGGTCGTCATCTCGGTGATCGCGGTGCTCGACAACGGACTCGAGGCCACGGCGATCACCGAGTTCGCCGGGCCGTTCTGGAGCGGTCGCGCGTTGGGCCTGCAGAACACCGCGCAACGGCTGATGGCCGCCGCCGGGCCGCCCCTCTTCGGTGCGCTGATCGCGGCCGCCGCGTACCCGCCGGCGTGGGCGCTGTGCGCGTTGTTCCCGCTGGCGGCCGTGCCGCTGGTGCCCTCCTCCGCACGGAACCCGGGCGCGCCGGACGGTGCCGGGTCACCGGGAGCCGGGCGTGACCGCGAGGTGATCGGCGTTTCGTGATCGCGCGCAGGGCGCCGGACCCGGCCTGGTAGCCGGCGATCCGGGGTGCGCTCGATCAGCGCAGGATCCTGGCGTACAGCAGGCTGTCCTGCGGCTCGGAGCCGACGTTGGGGTAGACGGCGTGGCGGGCCAGTCGTCCCTCCAGCACGAAACCGGCGCGCTCCAGCAGCCTGGCCGAGCGCTCGTTGTCGACGCTGCAGGTGGCCCACACCCGATACACCGCCGGGTCGCTGTCGAGCGTGGCCAGCAGCATGTCGAGCACGTCGGCCATCAGACCCTTCCCCCACCACCGACGGCTCAGGCAGTAACCGATCTCGACCGAGTGCGGCGCCGCCCGCCGGCAGCTGGCCAGCCCGACGACCTCGCCGCTGTGCCGCAACTCGATCACCCAGGTCCGCTCGTCGGGGGTGGCGTTGAGCTTCTCGGTGATCACCCGCCGCGTCGCCGCGACGTCGGGATGCGGCGCCCACATCAGATACTTGGTGACCTCGGGGTCGCGCGCGACGCGCTGAAACAGGGCGCCCGCGTCGTCGAGCACGGGCCGGCGCAGCACCAGCCGGGGCCCGGTGATCCGGTCGGGTGGGTAATCGGCCACGGTGCTAGAGGCCGAGCGCCTGATACGTGCGGCGAACGAATTTCGGTTGTACCGATTGGAGTTTCGCCAGCGAGGTGTTGCCGGCGACGGCCGCGGCCACGTCGGCGGACATGTCGGGCAGGTTCTGCACCAGATAGAGCAGAACCAGGTCGGCGGTCGGGTCGGCCTGCCACCACGTCCCGTAGGCGCCGGGCCAGCTGAAGGTCCCGACGCCGCCCGGGCCGAACAGCGGCGCGCTGCGGGCCGGATCGGTCACCACCGACAGGTTCAGCCCGAAGCCGCGGCCCACCCAGTACGGCGCCCCCAGGAAGTTGTGGCGTTTCTGTTCGTCGGTCAGCCGGTCGGTCCGCATCAGGCGGGCGGACTCGGCCGACAACACCCGCACACCGTCGATCGTTCCTTCACCGAGCAGCATCCGCACGAACCGCAGGTAGTCGTCGGCGGTCGACCACAGGCCCCCGCCCGCGTTGGGGAAGGAGGGCGGCTTGATGTGCGGCGGACCCATCACGTCATGGTGCAGTTGGCCCCGCTCGTCGAGCCGATACATGGTCGCGGCGCGGCGCCGCGCCTCGGGGGAGACGAAGAACCCGCTGTCACGCATGCCGACCGGGCCGAGCACCCGCTCGTCGAGAACCTGGTGGAACGGCTTGCCCTCGATGCGCGACGCGATGACGCCCAGCAGGTCGATCGAATGGCTGTAGGTGAGCCGGTCGCCCGGCTGATGCACCAGCGGCAGTTTGGCCAGCTCGGCCAGCCAGGCGTCCGGGCCCTGATTGAACGGCAACCGCATGTAGGCCTTGGCGATCGGCCCGGACACCGAGAAGCTGTAGGCCAGGCCGCTGGTGTGGGTGAGCAGGTCCTCGATCAGGATGGCGCGCCGGGCCGGATGCGTCCGGTCCAGCGGGCCGTGCGGCTCGTCGAGCACCCGCAGATCGGCCAGCTCGGGGACCCAGCGCACGATGGGGTCTTTCAGCGTCAGCTTGCCCTCGTCGACCAGGCTCATCACCGCGGCGACGGTGACCGGCTTGGTCATCGAGGCGATCCGGAACAGCGTGTCCCGCTGCATCGGCAGGCCGGCGTCCACATCGCGATGGCCGATTTCGTTGACCTGCAGCACTTCTCCGCGCTGCCAGACCATGGTGACCGCGCCGGCGAGCATGCCGGCGTCGCACACTTCGCGGATGGAGGCCGCGTTGGCGTCGAGATTCACCCGAATCACGTTAGCGTCGGGCCCGGGGCGCACCGACGTCACACTAGGACTCTCGCCCCTCCAGCGCCTGGTTCACCGTGGGATAGAGGTCGATGACCTCGTCGAGGCCCACGATGCGCAGCGGCCGGCTGGTGGCCGAGCCGTCGGCGGCCACCCGCAGCGACGTCGGGCTGTCCTGGGTCAGGCGATGCACCTCGACCAGCACGGTGATGCCCGCCGAGGACAGGAAATCCACCTCGGTGAGGTCGATGACGAGCACGGCCGGCGTGCCGGACAGGGCGATGTCGATGTGCGTGGCGAGCGAGGGCGCGGTGATGATGTCCACGACGCCGCTGACCTCCAGGATCACCGCCTCACCGGCGTCGCGGCGGTTGACCCAAAACTCCTCGCTCATGACGATCCGAACCGTATCGCCTTCTCAACACGGCCGGTTAACCGGCCCGTCACCCGCCCGCGACGTGGGGGCCGGCCCGTCACCCGCCCGCGACGTGGGGATCGGTGCACCGGGGCCGAAATTTCATGACGGTTTCGGTTGGGCAAAGGTACGGCAGCTTACCCGCGGGGCGCGGGCCGACATCCCCGGTCCGGTTCTAGTGTTGGCTGCTATGGCTGGACTGAAGAATCACGTGAAGCGCTGGCACACAGCGCTTCACGTAGCGGCCTCGGCGTCGGCGGTTGCCCTCGTCGGGCTGGCGGTCGCCCCCGCGGCTCATGCGGCCGCGGCCACGGCGACGTTGACGGTCGAACATACCTGGCAGACCGGCTTCATCGCCCGCTTCACCGTCACCAACCCGAACATGGTGCCGCTACCCGATTGGAAGCTCGAATTCGACATGCCGGCCGGACAGTCCGTCGTGCACAGCTGGAACAGCACCGTCACCCAATCCGGCACGCATTTTGTGGTCACCCCGGCGAATTGGAACCGCGTCATCGCGCCCGGGGGTTCGGCCACGGGGGGCTTCCGGGGCGTGCTGAGCGGTACCTATTCGCCACCGTCGAATTGCGTGCTCAACGGGCAGTATCGCTGCGCCTAGCGGCGACCGCGCTGGGCGCGGACGTACCAGAACGCCATCTCGACCTGTGCGCCGTCCACCTCGCGGCGCATCGTGGCGGGCTCCAGCGCCGCGATGTCCCACCCCGCGCCGCCCAGGACGTCGCGCAGCGTCTGCTCGGAGACCGCCGGCCGGGGCCAGCGCTCGTCGGGGGCGTTCGCGTCGGAGAAGCAGCTGATCAACAGCGTGGCGCCCGGCCTGGTCGCGCGGTGCACCGCGGCGGCGTAGCTGCGCTTGCCCTCGTCGTCGAGGCAGTGGAACATGCCGCTGTCGATGACGGTGTCGAACGCGCCGCTGTAGCCCGCCAGCTCGGTGGAGTCGGCGACCGCGAACGTGATGTCCACGCCGGCGTCGGCGGCCCGGCGCCCGGCGGTGATCAGCGCGGTGGGGGAGATGTCCAGGCCGGTCACCTGGAACCCGTTCTGCGCCAGGTAGATGGCGTTGTCGCCGAGCCCGCAGCCGATGTCGAGGACGTCACCGTGGACCCAGCCCCCGCCATGCCACGCGATGACATTGTCCTTGGGCGCCTTGGTGTCCCACGGCGGTGTCGTCATCGGCGGGATGCCTTCGCCGGGGCTCTCGCCGCGGTAGAGCGCGTCGAAGTCCATTCGCTGCAGTCCGGAGAAGCCTGAGCCGGTCATGTCCGCCAGGGTAGTGCCGCGTCCGCTCAAGCCGGGACGCGTGGGACGCGTGTGGCGCGTCGGGTGATCCCGCGCGGTGGCGGTCGTGCCTCGCGCCGCCCTCCGGCGAAGAAGTGCTACGCTGCCGGGCAGTCGACATCCTTTAACGATCCGTCCGGCGAGGCGGAGAAGGAGGTCAGGGTTTCGCATGGGTGCAGCGGGTGACACCGGCACCGGCCGCGAGTTGATGTCGGCGGCCGACGTGAGTCGCACCATTTCCCGTATCGCGCATCAGATCATCGAAAAGACCGCGCTGGACGGGCCCGACGCGCCGCGGGTGGTGCTGCTGGGCATCCCGACCCGCGGCGTGATCCTCGCCGAGCGGCTGGCCACCAACATCGCCGAATACAGCGGAGTCGACGTCGGACACGGCGCCCTCGACATCACCCTGTATCGCGACGACCTGATGCAGAAGCCGCCGCGACCGCTGGAGGTCACCTCGATCCCGGCCGGCGGCATCGACGACGCGCTGGTGATCCTCATCGACGACGTGCTGTATTCCGGGCGTTCGGTCCGCTCGGCGCTGGACGCCCTGCGCGACGTGGGCCGCCCGCGGGTGGTGCAGTTGGCGGTGCTGGTCGACCGCGGCCACCGCGAACTGCCGCTGCGCGCCGACTACGTCGGCAAGAACGTGCCCACCTCCCGCACCGAGAGCGTGCACGTGCTGCTGAGCGAGCAGGACGGGCGCGACGCGGTGGTGATCTCGCGATGACGCGTCACCTGCTGGCCGCCGGCGATCTCAGCCGCGACGAGGCCACCGCCATCCTCGACGACGCGGACCGGTTCGCCGAGGCGCTGGTGGGCCGCGAGGTCAAGAAGCTGCCGACCCTGCGCGGGCGCACCGTGATCACGATGTTCTACGAGAACTCCACCCGCACCCGGGTGTCGTTCGAGGTGGCCGGCAAGTGGATGAGCGCCGACGTGATCAACGTCAGCGCCGCCGGATCCTCGGTGGGCAAGGGCGAATCGCTGCGCGACACCGCGTTGACGCTGCGCGCGGCCGGCGCCGACGCGCTGATCATCCGGCATCCGGCCTCCGGCGCGGCCCATCTGTTGGCCGACTGGACGTGCGCCGACAACGATTCCGGCCCCTCGGTGATCAACGCCGGCGACGGCACGCACGAGCACCCGACGCAAGCGCTGCTGGACGCCCTGACCATCCGCCAGCGCCTCGGCGGGATCGAGGGCCGGCGCGTCGTGATCGTCGGCGACATCCTGCACAGCCGGGTCGCCCGCTCCAATGTCATGCTGCTGAACACCCTGGGCGCGGAGGTGGTGCTGGTCGCGCCCCCGACGCTGTTGCCGGCCGGGGTCGACGGCTGGCCGGTCACCGTCTCCGGCGACTTCGACGCCGAGCTGCCCGCCGCCGACGCGGTGCTGATGCTGCGGGTGCAGGCCGAGCGGATGAACGGCGGTTTCTTCCCGTCGGTGCGCGAATACTCCTCCCGCTTCGGGCTTTCCGATCGCCGCCAGGCCATGCTGCCCGGCCACGCCGTGGTGCTGCACCCGGGCCCGATGCTGCGTGGCATGGAGATCGCGTCGTCGGTGGCCGACTCGTCGCAATCGGCTGTGCTGCAACAGGTTGCCAACGGTGTGCACGTGCGGATGGCGGTGCTGTTCCACGTGCTGGTGGGTGCGGAATCCGCCGGGAAAGAGGGGGCGGCGTGAGCGTGCTGATCCGCGGGGTCCGGTTGTACGGCGAGGGCGACCGGGTCGACGTGCTGGTCGATGACGGCCAGATCGCCGACATCGGGCCCACGCTCGCGATTCCCGACACGGCCGACGTCATCGACGCCACCGGGCAGGTGCTGCTGCCCGGCTTCGTCGACCTGCACACCCACCTGCGCGAGCCCGGCCGCGAATACGCCGAGGACATCGAAACCGGCTCGGCCGCAGCGGCGTTGGGCGGGTACACCGCCGTGTTCGCGATGGCCAACACCAACCCGGTCGCCGACAGCCCGGTGGTCACCGACCACGTCTGGCACCGCGGCCAGCAGGTCGCCCTGGTCGACGTCCACCCCGTCGGCGCCGTCACCGTCGGATTGGCCGGCACCGAGCTCACCGAGATGGGCATGATGGCGGCCGGCGCCGCGCAGGTCCGGATGTTCTCCGACGACGGCAGCTGCGTGCACGACCCGCTGGTGATGCGCCGCGCGCTCGAATACGCCACGGGCCTGGGGGTGCTGATCGCCCAGCACGCCGAGGAACCACGGCTGACCGTCGGCGCGGTCGCCCACGAGGGACCCGCCGCCGCCCGGCTCGGCCTCGCGGGATGGCCGCGGGCCGCCGAGGAGTCGATCGTCGCGCGGGACGCGCTGCTGGCCCGCGATGCGGGCGCCCGCGTCCACATCTGCCACGCCTCCACCGCGGGCACCGTCGAGCTGTTGAAATGGGCCAAGGGACAAGGGATCTCGATCACCGCCGAGGTCACCCCGCACCATCTGCTGCTCGACGACAGCAGGCTCGCCGGCTACGACGGCCGCAATCGCGTCAACCCGCCGCTGCGCGAGGCCGCCGACGCGGTGGCGTTGCGCCAGGCCCTGGCCGACGGCGTGATCGACTGTGTGGCCACCGACCACGCCCCGCACGCCGAGCACGAGAAGTGCGTGGAGTTCGCCGCGGCGCGTCCCGGCATGCTGGGCCTGCAGACCGCACTGTCGGTGGTGGTGCGGACCATGGTGGAGCCCGGGCTGCTGACATGGCGGGGCGTCGCCCGCGTGATGAGCGAAAACCCGGCGCGCATCGTCGGGCTGCCCGACCAGGGCCGCCCGCTGGAGGTGGGTGAGCCGGCCAACCTGACGGTGGTGGACCCCGACGCCACCTGGACCGTCGCCGGGTCCGAGCTGGCCAGCCGGTCGGCCAACACGCCCTTCGAGTCGATGGCGCTGCCCGCCACCGTGACGGCCACCCTGCTGCGCGGGAAGGTCACCGCTCGAGACGGGAAGTGCCCGGCATGAATTCCGGCACGCTGGTGGGGTCGCTCATCTTCGCGGCCGTGCTGGTGGTGGTGATCGCGGTGGTCATCCAGCTGATGATGCGCAGCTGGCGGCGGCGCTCGCAACGGCAGTCCGAACTGATCGGCCGGCTGCCCGACGCGCCCGACCAGGTGGGCGCGGCGACGACCACCACCCAAGGCCACTATTGCGGTTCGATGATGGCCCCGGGCTGGAGCGAGCGGATCGCCGTCGGCGATCTGGGTTACCGCAGCAAAGCGGTGCTGACCCGCTATGCGAGCGGAATCATGGTGGAACGCCTACGCGCCCAACCGCTTTGGATTCCACGCGATTCGATCACCCACATCCGCATGGAGCGCGGCATGGGAGGCCGGCCCGCGGCCCGGATCGGGATTCTGGCGATTCGGTGGCGGCTGCCGTCGGGAGTCGAGATCGACACCGGCTTCCGGGCCAACCACCGTGATGACTACACCGAGTGGCTGAAAGAGGAAGCAGCGTGACCAACAAGGCCCTACTGGTACTCGAGGACGGGCGGGTCTTCACCGGCACGCCGTTCGGCCAGATCGGCCAAACCCTCGGCGAGGCCGTGTTTTCCACCGGCATGTCCGGCTACCAGGAGACGCTGACCGACCCCAGTTATCACCGGCAGATCGTGGTGGCCACCGCGCCGCAGATCGGCAACACCGGCTGGAACACCGAGGACGCCGAAAGCCGCGGCGACAAGATCTGGGTCGCCGGTTACGCGGTGCGTGACCCGTCGCCGCGGGCGTCGAACTGGCGCGCCACCGGCACGCTGGAGGACGAACTGGTGCGCCAGCACATCGTCGGGATCGCCGGCATCGACACCCGGGCGGTGGTGCGCCACCTGCGCACCCGCGGCTCCATGAAGGCCGGGGTGTTCTCCGGCGAGGCGCTCGCCGAGCCGGCCGAGCTGGTGGAGCGGGTTCGGGGGCAGCAGTCGATGCTGGGTGCCGATCTCGCAGGCGAGGTCAGCACCCCGGAGCCCTACATCGTGGAAGCCGAAGGCCAACAACGGTTTACCGTGGTTGCGCTGGACCTGGGCATCAAGACCAACACCCCGCGCAACTTCGCCCGCCGGGGCGTCCGCAGCCATGTGCTCCCGTCGTCGACGAGCTTCGACCAGATCACCGACATCGCACCCGACGGCGTGTTCCTGTCCAACGGCCCCGGTGACCCCGCCACCGCCGACGACGTCGTCGCGCTCACCCGCGAGGTGCTGGGCGCCGGAATCCCGTTGTTCGGCATCTGTTTCGGCAACCAGATCCTGGGCCGCGCACTGGGCCTGTCCACCTACAAGATGGTCTTCGGCCACCGCGGGATCAACATCCCCGTCATCGACCACGCCACCGGGCGGGTGGCGGTGACCGCGCAGAACCACGGCTTCGCGCTGGAAGGCGAGGCGGGCCAATCCTTCGACACACCGTTCGGGCCGGCCGTCGTCAGCCACACCTGCGCCAACGACGGGGTGGTCGAGGGCGTCAAACTCGCCGACGGGCGGGCGTTCTCGGTGCAGTACCACCCGGAGGCCGCCGCCGGCCCGCACGACGCGGAATACCTGTTCGACCAATTCATCGAGCTGATGGCCGCGCCGCGATGACCACTCCCCGCACTCCTACCCGCGCGAGCGTGCGTGTCTGCGCAGCGACGCGCCGTAGTCGGCGTACATCTGCGCACCTTCACGCCCGCAGCGCCCGCAAGGCCCAACAACGCGAAAGGGGGCGCTAGTGCCGCGGCGCAGTGACCTCAAGCACGTGCTGGTGATCGGCTCGGGACCGATCGTCATCGGCCAGGCGGCCGAATTCGACTACTCCGGCACCCAGGCCTGCCGGGTGCTGCGGGCGGAGGGCCTGCAGGTCAGCCTGATCAACTCCAACCCGGCCACCATCATGACCGACCCGGAGTACGCCGACCACACCTACGTCGAACCCATCACCCCGGCCTTCGTCGAGCGGGTGATCGCCCAGCAGGCAGAGCGCGGCAACAAGATCGACGCGCTACTGGCCACGCTGGGCGGACAGACGGCGCTCAACACCGCGGTCGCGCTGCACGAGAACGGGGCGCTGGAACGCCACGGTGTCGAGTTGATCGGGGCGGACATCGACGCCATCCAGCGCGGCGAGGACCGGCAGATGTTCAAGGACATCGTCGCCAAGGTCGGCGGCGAATCCGCGCGCAGCCGGGTGTGTTTCACCATGGAAGAGGTTCGCGAGACGGTCGAGGAACTCGGGCTCCCGGTGGTGGTGCGGCCCAGCTTCACCATGGGCGGGCTGGGGTCGGGCATGGCGCGATCCGTCGAGGAGGTCGACCGGATGGCCGGCGCCGGCCTGGCCGAAAGTCCCAGCGCCAACGTGCTGATCGAGGAATCGATCTACGGCTGGAAGGAATTCGAGCTCGAGCTGATGCGCGACGGCAACGACAACGTGGTCGTGGTGTGCTCGATCGAGAACTTCGACCCGATGGGCGTGCACACCGGCGACTCGGTCACCGTCGCTCCGGCCATGACGCTGACCGACCGGGAATACCAGCGGATGCGCGACCTGGGCATCGCGATCCTGCGCGAGGTCGGGGTGGACACCGGCGGCTGCAACATTCAGTTCGCGATCAACCCGGTCGATGGCCGGCTCATCGTCATCGAGATGAACCCGCGGGTGTCGAGGTCCAGCGCGCTGGCCTCCAAGGCCACCGGCTTCCCGATCGCCAAGATCGCCGCCAAGCTGGCCATCGGGTACAGCCTCGACGAGATCGTCAACGACATCACCAAGGAAACGCCGGCCTGCTTCGAACCCACCCTCGACTACGTCGTGGTCAAGGCGCCGCGGTTCGCGTTCGAGAAGTTCCCCGGCGCCGACCCCACCCTGACCACCACGATGAAGTCCGTCGGCGAGGCGATGTCGTTGGGCCGCAACTTCATCGAGGCACTCGGCAAGGTGATGCGGTCGTTGGAGACCACCCGCGCAGGCTTCTGGACCAAGCCGGACCCGGACGGGGACGCCGGCGAGGTGCTGGACCGGCTGCGCACCCCGACCGAGGGCAGGCTCTACGACATCGAACTGGCGCTGCGGCTGGGCGCCTCGGTCGAGCAGGTCGCCGAGGCCAGCGGCGTCGACCCGTGGTTCGTCGCCCAGATCGGCGAGCTGGGCACGCTGCGCGCCGAGTTGGTCGAGGCCCCGGTGCTGGACACCGACCTGCTGCGGCGGGCCAAGCACAGCGGGCTGTCGGATCGCCAGATCGCCGCGCTGCGGCCCGAATTGGCGGGGGAGAACGGGGTGCGCTCGCTGCGCGAGCGCCTCGGCATCCACCCGGTGTACAAGACGGTGGACACCTGCGCGGCCGAGTTCGAGGCCAAGACGCCTTACCACTACAGCAGCTACGAGCTCGACCCGGCGGCCGAGACGGAGGTGGCCCCGCAGGCCGAGCGGCCCAAGGTGTTGATCCTCGGGTCGGGGCCGAACCGCATCGGGCAGGGCATCGAGTTCGACTACAGCTGTGTGCACGCCGCAACGACATTGAGCCAGGCCGGCTTTGAGACTGTGATGATCAACTGCAACCCCGAGACGGTGTCCACCGACTACGACACCGCCGACCGGCTGTACTTCGAGCCGCTGACGTTCGAAGACGTCCTGGAGGTGTTCCACGCCGAACAGCAGTCGGCGGGGGACGGGCCCGGGGTGGTCGGCGTCATCGTGCAGCTGGGCGGGCAGACCCCGCTCGGGCTGGCGCAGCGCCTGTCCGACGCGGGGGTCCCGATCGTGGGCACCCCGCCGGAGGCGATCGATCTGGCCGAGGACCGCGGCGCGTTCGGTGACGTGCTGACCGGCGCCGGGTTGCCGGCACCGAAATACGGCATGGCAACCACTTTCGCGCAGGCCCGCCGGATCGCCGAGGACATCGGCTACCCGGTGCTGGTGCGGCCGTCGTACGTGCTGGGCGGGCGCGGGATGGAGATCGTCTACGACGAGGAGACGCTGGAGGGCTACATCACCCGCGCCACCGAGCTCTCGCCCGAGCACCCGGTGCTGGTGGACCGCTTCCTCGAGGACGCGGTGGAGATCGACGTGGACGCGCTGTGCGACGGCACCGAGGTCTACATCGGCGGCATCATGGAGCACATCGAGGAGGCCGGCATCCACTCCGGCGACTCGGCGTGCGCGCTGCCGCCGGTCACGCTGGGTCGCAGCGACATCGAGAAGGTGCGCCGCGCGACCGAGGCGATCGCGCACGGCATCGGCGTGATCGGCCTGCTCAACGTGCAGTACGCGCTGAAGGACGACGTGCTCTATGTCCTCGAGGCCAACCCGAGGGCCAGCCGCACAGTGCCGTTCGTCTCCAAAGCCACCGCGGTTCCGCTCGCCAAGGCGTGCGCCCGGATCATGTTGGGCGCCAACATTGCCCAGCTCCGTGACGAGGGAATGCTGGCGGCCACCGGGGATGGCGCCCACGCGGCCCAGAACGCCCCTATCGCGGTCAAGGAGGCCGTGTTGCCGTTCCACCGCTTCCGCCGCGCCGACGGGGCCGCGATCGATTCGCTGCTGGGCCCGGAGATGAAGTCGACCGGCGAGGTGATGGGCATCGACCGCGACTTCGGCACCGCGTTTGCCAAGAGCCAGACCGCCGCCTACGGGTCGCTGCCGGCGCAGGGCACGGTATTCGTCTCGGTCGCCAACCGGGACAAGCGGTCGCTGGTGTTCCCCGTCAAGCGCCTGGCCGACCTGGGCTTCCGCGTGCTGGCCACCGAGGGTACCGCGGAGACGTTGCGCCGCAACGGGATTCCCTGCGACGAGGTCCGCAAACACTTCGAGCCGCCGCAGCCGGGCCGCCCGGCCGTGTCCGCCGTCGACGCGATCAAGGCCGGTGAGGTGGACATGGTGATCAACACGCCCTACGGCAACTCCGGCCCGCGCATCGACGGCTACGAGATCCGGTCGGCCGCAGTGTCGGTCAACATTCCCTGCGTCACGACCGTGCAGGGCGCGTCCGCCGCCATCCAGGGCATCGAGGCGGGCATCCGCGGCGACATCGGCGTCCGGTCCCTGCAAGAGCTGCACAGCCTGATGGGACAGGGTGCCGCGCCCGGCGAAGGCGCCCGGTGACGGGCTTCGGCGTCCGGCTGGCCGAGGCCAAGGCGCGACGCGGCCCGCTGTGTGTGGGCATCGACCCGCACCCCGAGCTGCTGCGCGCCTGGGATCTGCCGGTCAGCGCCGAGGGGCTGGCCGCGTTCTGCGACATCTGCGTCGAGGCCTTCTCCGGGTTCGCCGTCGTCAAGCCCCAGGTGGCGTTCTTCGAGCCCTACGGCGCCGCCGGGTTCGCCGTGCTGGAACGCACCATCGCGGCGCTGCGCTCGGTCGGGGTCCTGGTGCTGGCCGACGCCAAGCGCGGCGACATCGGCACGACGATGGGGGCCTACGCCGCCGCCTGGGCGGGTGACTCGCCGCTGGCCGCCGACGCCGTGACCGCCTCGCCGTACCTCGGGTTCGGTTCGCTGCGACCGCTGCTGGAGGCCGCCGCCGCGCACAATCGCGGCGTGTTCGTGCTGGCCGCCACCTCCAACCCCGAGGGCGCGACCGTGCAGCGCGCCGTGTTCGACGGCCGCACGGTGGCCCAGCTGGTCGTCGACCAGGCGGCGGTGGTGAACAAGTCCGCCACGCCGACCGGTCCCGGCTACGTCGGCGTGGTGGTGGGCGCGACCGTCCTGCAGGCCCCCGACCTGAGCGCGCTGGGCGGACCGGTGCTGGTGCCGGGCCTGGGGGTGCAGGGGGGACGGCCCGAGACTCTCGCCGGGCTGGGTGGGGCGGATCCCGGCCAGCTGCTGCCCGCGGTGGCCCGCGAGGTGCTGCGCGCCGGGCCGGGGGTGGCCGAGCTGCGGGCGGCCGGCGAGCGGATGCGGGACGCCGTCGCCTACCTGGCCGCGCCGTAGGCGCGTCGCGGGTGAACTCTCGGCTTTCAGTGTGAGCCGGGGGCGCGAATAGGGCCGCACTTCCGCCGTCGGCGCACACGCATAGCCGCCAGCGCACCCGCGGGACGGCTCGGCTAGTCGGACGTGAGGGCGGTGCTGGGCCGGGCGGTCTCCACGATCACCGTGGTGGCCTTGACGACCGCGACGGCCACCGTGCCGGGCCGCAGCTGCAACTCCTCGGCGGCCTCGGTGCTCATCAGCGACACGACGCTGAAGGGGCCGCACTGCATCTCCACCTGGCTCATCACCGTGTCGCTGGTGACCTTCGTGACCAGCCCGACGAAGCGGTTGCGGGCCGAGCTGCCGATGCTCAGCGGGTCGGGCGGCGGGGTGGGCGCGTTGGTCCGGGAGAACCGGGCCAGGTCTTCGCTGGCGATGACCTTGCGGCCGGCCGCGTCGTGACCGACCGTCAGCGACCCCTGGTTGATCCACCGCCGGACCGTGTCGTCGCTGACCCCGAGCAGTTCAGCGGCCTGACGGATCCGCAGGTTGGACACCGCTAAATCCTAACCCCGCGGGTGTGAGCCGGCGGTCGTACCAGCGATCCACGCGTGATCGCCCCGCTGAACGGCGCGGCGCGACACGCGCGACGCGCGACGAAAAATGCGTGATTCCCCGCATGAGCAGTTTCGGCACGCCTTCGCCGCCGTCGACAGCCGCCCCGGCGGCGGCCCCGCCGCGGTCGGTGACGCTAAAACCCCTGGTCAGAGCGGCATCGCGGCGGCCCGAGGCGCCCGCGCCGCCGCCGTCGCACCGCCGGGCGCGCCCGCCGCCGGCGACGCCCGCCGGCCCGCTTTTTCGGGCCACACGCCGGGCTCATGCTGGGAGTTTGTCCCCTTAACCAGGGGGTCGGGTTAGATTTCGTCAGGAGGCCTGAGTACGGTCGTCTCCGCTGGCTGAAGTACCCGGCAGAGACAAAAGCGATCGATTGACAGTGATCGATCAGATACGGAGGAATCGTGGCCCTTCCCCAGTTGACCGACGAGCAGCGCGCGGCCGCGTTGGAGAAGGCGGCTGCCGCACGTCGAGCGCGAGCAGAGCTCAAGGACCGGCTGAAGCGCGGTGGCACCAACCTCACCCAGGTGCTCAAGGACGCCGAGACCGACGAAGTCCTGGGCAAGATGAAGGTTTCCGCGCTGCTTGAGGCGTTGCCCAAGGTGGGCAAGGTCAAAGCGCAGGAAATCATGACCGAGCTGGAGATCGCCCCCACCCGCCGCCTGCGGGGCCTCGGCGATCGGCAGCGCAAGGCCCTGCTGGAAAAGTTCGGCTCCTAACCCGGCCTCGGCCAACCCGCCCTGTGGGCGCACCGGCCCAGGAGCGCCAGTGAGCGCCGGCGGGGGACCGGACGTCCAGCACGGGACACGTCCCGCCCCTGGCAAGGGACGTGTGGTCGTGCTGTCCGGTCCCTCCGCGGTCGGCAAGTCGACGGTGGTCCGGTGCCTGCGCGAGCGGATCCCGGACCTGCATTTTTCCGTTTCGGCCACGACGCGGTCGCCGCGGCCGGGCGAGGTCGACGGCGTCGACTACCACTTCGTCACCCCCGCCCGCTTCCAGCAGCTCATCGACGACGGCGCGCTCTTGGAGTGGGCCGACATCCACGGCGGACTGCACCGATCGGGCACCCTGGCCGAGCCGGTGCGCAACGCCACGGCCGCGGGGATCCCGGTCCTCATCGAGGTGGACCTGGCCGGCGCCCGGGCGGTCAAGCGGGCGATGCCCGAGGCCATCACGGTGTTCCTGGCGCCCCCCAGCTGGCAGGACCTGGAGGCCAGGCTCGTGGGCCGCGGCACCGAAACGCCGGAGGCCATGCGGCGCCGCCTGGAGACCGCGCGCATCGAAATGGCGGCCCGGGACGACTTCGACGAGGTCGTGGTCAACAGTCAATTGGAGTCCGCGTGCGCCGAATTGGTATCCTTGCTGGTGAACACTGCGCCGGCTCGGCACGACCCGCCTGGCCAGACCAAATCCGATCGAGATTGAGCATCGAATCGCCGGCGGTACCAGCCGCTGTAATCCGCCAAGGAGAACGACCTACGTGACTATTCCGCAGTCCGACGCGGCATTGGCCGCCGTCCCCGACCGGTTCGACCCGTCGGCGGGCGGACAACGCGCCTACGACACCCCGCTGGGCATCACCAACCCGCCCATCGACGAGCTGCTGGACCGCGTGTCGAGCAAGTACGCCCTGGTCATCTACGCGGCCAAGCGGGCCCGGCAGATCAACGACTACTACAACCAGCTCGGCGAGGGGATCCTCGAATACGTGGGGCCGCTGGTCGAGCCCGGGCTGCAGGAGAAGCCGCTGTCGATCGCGCTGCGCGAGATCCACGCCGACCTGCTCGAGCACACCGAGGGCGAGTAACGGGCTGGGGCCGGGCGCGCTGTGGACAACCGCGATCACGTCGCGAAAAAAGTCATCGTCGGCGTCTCCGGCGGCATCGCCGCCTATAAGGCGTGCACGGTCGTCCGCCAGCTCTCCGAGGCCGGCCACCTGGTCCGGGTCATCCCCACCGAATCCGCGCTGCGGTTCGTCGGGGCCGCCACGTTCGAGGCGCTGTCCGGCCAGCCGGTGCACACCGGGGTGTTCGAGAACGTCCCAGAGGTGCCGCACGTTCAGCTCGGACAGAAGGCCGACCTGGTCGTGGTGGCGCCGGCCACCGCGGACCTGCTGGCCCGCGCGGTGCACGGCCGCGCTGACGACCTGCTGACCGCGACCCTGCTCACGGCGCGATGCCCGGTGCTGTTCGCCCCGGCGATGCACACCGAGATGTGGTTGCACCCGGCCACCGTCGACAACGTGGCCACCCTGCGGCGGCGCGGCGCCGTGGTGCTCGAACCCGCGTTCGGCCGGCTCACCGGCAGCGACAGCGGGTCGGGACGGCTGCCCGAGGCCGAGGAGATCACCACGCTGGCGCAGCTGCTGCTCGAACGCCACGACGCGCTTCCCTACGACCTCGCCGGCTGCAAGGTGCTGGTGACCGCCGGCGGCACCCGCGAACCGATCGACCCCGTCCGCTTCATCGGCAACCGCAGCTCGGGCAAGCAGGGCTATGCGGTGGCCCGCGTCGCCGCCCAGCGCGGCGCGGAGGTCACGCTGATCGCCGGGCACACCGCCGGGCTGATCGATCCCGCCGGCGTCGAGGTGGTCCACGTCAGCTCCGCCGAGCAGCTCGGCGACGCGGTCGCCAAGCATGCCCCCGCGGCCGACGTGCTGGTGATGGCCGCCGCCGTCGCCGACTTCCGGCCCGCGCAGGTCTCCGCCGCCAAGATCAAGAAGGGTGACGACGGCCCACCGACGATCGAGCTGGTGCGCAACGACGACGTGCTGGCCGGCGCCGTGCGGGCGCGCGCCCACGGCGAGCTGCCCAAGATGCGGGCCATCGTCGGCTTCGCCGCGGAAACCGGCGACGCCAACGGCGACGTGCTCTTCCACGCCCGCGCAAAGCTGCGCCGCAAGGGCTGCGACCTGTTGGTGGTCAACGCCGTCGGCGACGGCAGGGCCTTCGAGGTGGACCACAACGACGGGTGGCTGCTCGCCGCGGACGGCACCGAGTCCGCGCTGCAGCACGGTTCCAAGACGCTGATGGCCAGTCGTATCGTGGATGCGATCGGCGCGTTCCTGCACGGCGGCGGGTAACACGGTTCAGTTTTCCTGTGGCGCCAGGCCAGCTGCCGGCCGGCCCCATGCCAGCCGATATAATTCGGTTAACTAACTATTCGGAAGGGTTGAGATTGTGAGCGAAAAGGGTCGCCTGTTTACCAGTGAGTCGGTGACTGAGGGACATCCCGACAAGATCTGTGACGCGATCAGCGACTCGGTGCTCGACGCCCTGCTGGCGCAGGACCCCCGCTCACGTGTCGCGGTCGAGACGCTGGTCACCACCGGCCAGGTCCACGTCGTCGGCGAAGTGACGACGACGGCCAAGGAGGCGTTCGCCGACATCACCAACACCGTCCGCGAGCGCATCCTCGAGATCGGCTACGACTCCTCCGACAAGGGCTTCGACGGGGCCTCGTGCGGGGTGAACATCGGCATCGGCGCCCAGTCGCCCGACATCGCCCAGGGCGTCGACACCGCATACGAGGCCCGGGTCGAAGGGGAGCGGGACCCGCTGGACGCGCAGGGCGCCGGTGACCAGGGCCTGATGTTCGGCTACGCGATCGCGGACACCCCCGAACTGATGCCGCTGCCCATCGCGCTGGCCCACCGCCTGTCCCGGCGGCTGACCGAGGTGCGCAAGAACGGCGTGCTGCCGTACCTGCGTCCGGACGGCAAGACGCAGGTCACCATCGAATACGAAGACAACGTCCCGGTCCGGCTCGACACCGTGGTGATCTCCACCCAGCACGCGGCCGATATCGACCTGGAGAAGACCCTGACCCCCGACCTGCGGGAAAAGGTCGTCAACACCGTGCTCGACGACCTCGCGCACGACACCCTGGACACCTCGTCGACGCGGTTGCTTTTCAACCCGACCGGCAAGTTCGTCCTGGGCGGCCCGATGGGCGACGCGGGGCTGACCGGCCGCAAGATCATCGTCGACACCTACGGCGGATGGGCGCGCCACGGTGGCGGCGCCTTCTCCGGCAAGGACCCGTCCAAGGTGGACCGCTCAGCCGCGTACGCGATGCGCTGGGTGGCCAAGAACATCGTCGCCGCCGGGCTGGCGGAGCGGGTCGAGGTGCAGGTGGCCTACGCGATCGGCAAGGCCGCGCCCGTCGGCCTGTTCGTCGAGACGTTCGGCACCGCCACGGTCGACCCGGTCAAGATCGAGAAGATCGTGCCCGAGGTCTTCGACCTGCGGCCCGGCGCCATCATCCGCGACCTGGACCTGTTGCGCCCGATCTACGCGCAGACCGCCGCGTACGGCCACTTCGGCCGCACCGACGTCGAGCTGCCGTGGGAGCAGCTCAACAAGGTCGACGACCTCAAGCGCGCCGTCTAGCGCGCGCCGGCACCGGCGAACCGGTAGTCGTCGAGGTCGAAACGCCGGCTGCGCCAGTAGGCCTCCACCGTCGTGGTGGGGCGCAGCGGCACATCGCCGTTCTTGTCGAAGTAATAGCTGTTGGCCAGCCGGCAACTGTCCTGCCAGAAGATCTGCCGGTGCCGCCGGCGCATCATCTCGGCGAAGTAGCGGTCGTTGGCTTTTTCGGTGACCTCGACGCGCGTCGCGCCGTCGCGCCGGGCGCGCTTCAGGCACCGCACGATGTGGTGGGTCTGGGTCTCGATGAGCGCGAAGTACGAGGAGCCGACGTAGCCGTACGGGCCGAACACGTTGAACAGGTTCGGGAATCCCGGGACCGAAACCCCCTCGTAGGCCTGCAGCCGGTGCTCGTCCCAGAACCGGCTCAACGATTTGCCGCCGCTTCCGGTGACCGCGAAGGTCGGAACGTCGTCGGGGTCCATCACTTTGAACCCGGTGGCCAGGATCAACACGTCTATCTCGTGGTCTTCGCCGTCGGTGGTGGCCACCGCCGTGGGCGTGATCTTGTCGATCGGTTCGGTGACCAGCCGCACGTTGTCGCGGTTGAACGTGGCCAGGTACTCGTTGTGAAAACCCGGGCGTTTGCAGCCGACGGCGTAGCGCGGGGTGAGCTGGTCGCGCACCGCGGGATCGTGCACCTGTTTGCGTAGATACGCCAGTCCCGCCGATTCCATCCGTTTGGCCAGCGGCACCACCGTGAAGTAGTGCGCGGAGATCGGGAAGGTGACTTCGACGAAGGCCTGGCTGAGGAGCCGCTGCATGACCAAGACGGCGGGCACCCGCATCGCCCAGCGGGCCGGCGCGGGCAGCGCGACGTCCAGCTTGGGGAAGCACCAGATCGGGGTGCGCTGAAACACGGTGAGCCGCTCGACGATCGGGGCGATCTCGGGGATGACCTGGACGGCCGAGGCGCCGGTGCCGATGATGGCGACGCGCTTGCCGGTCAGGTCCTGGCCGTGATCCCAGCGCGCGGTGTGCATCGTGACGCCGCCGAAGGTGTCCACCCCGTCGATGTCGGGCAGGTTGGGGACGGTGAGGACGCCGCACGCGCTGATCAGGAACCGGGCGGTGACCGTGCCGCCGGGGTCGGTCTGCACCCGCCACAGGCATTGCCCGTCGTCGAACTCGGCCGATTGCACCTTGGTGTTCAACCGGATTCGCGACCGGAGGCCATATTTGTCGACGCAGTGTTCGGCGTACGCCTTGAGCTCGCGTCCCCGCGCGTACGTTCGCGACCAGTCGGGGCTCTGCTCGAAGGAGAACTGGTAGGAGAACGACGGGATGTCCACTGCGATACCGGGATAGGTGTTCCAGTGCCACGTCCCGCCCACCCCGTCGCCCGCCTCGACGACGAGATAATCGGACAGCCCGGCGTCGTCGAGCTTGATGGCGGCGCCGATCCCGGAGAAGCCGGCGCCCACGATCAGCGTGTGGAAATCGGGAGTGCTGCCCATCGTTCGCCCGCCTAGGAGTGGAGTGCCTTCTTGAGTGCGGCCAGTCCGCGGTCGGTGGCATCGCCGGCCGCGGGAATGACCAGGGCGAAGCTGGCGTAGCCGTGCACCAGGTTCGGCTCGTTGCTCAGCTCGGCGGGCACGCCGGCGGCATCCAGCAGCTCGGCGTAGCGGGCACCGTCGTCGCGCAGCGGATCGTGTTCGGCGGTCGCGATGTAGGCGGGCGGCAACCCGGACAGGTCGGTCGCGTTCGCCGGCGCGAGGGTGACCGGCAGCGACGTCGGGTCGCTGAGGTCGGTGTCGGGCAGGTACCAGGACAGGAAGGCGTCGATCACGTCGCGGTCCAGGATCGGCGCGTTGGCGTTCTCGGTGAACGACGGCAGCGACAGGTCGGCGGTGACGACCGGGTACCAGAGCAGCTGGAAGCTCAGGGTGGGCCCGGCGTTCTCGCTGGCCAGGTGCGTCATCACGGCGGCCAGGTTGCCGCCGGCCGAGTCGCCGGCGACGGCGATCCGATCCGGGTCTCCGCCCAGCTCGCCCGCGTGCGCCGCGACCCACTGCAGCGCCGCCCAGGCGTCCTCGACCGCGGCCGGGAACGGATGCTCGGGGGCCAGCCGGTAGTCCACCGACACCACGATCGCCTCGGCACCCACGGCGTGCGCGCGGGCGAGCGGGTCGTGGGTGTCCACGCCGCCCAGACAGAACCCGCCGCCGTGGTAGAAGACGACGACGGGCAGCGCCTCCTCCGGCTCCAGGGGCGGCCAGTAGATCCGCACCGGGATGTCGGTGAGCTCGCCGTGGCCGATCGTGCGGTCCTCGACCCGCAGGTCGGGGAGCATTTCGGGCGGCACCTGGAGCAGCCGCAGCCGCTTGCGGGCCACCTCCACGCCGTCGTCGGCGCGGAAGGTCATCGGGAAGGCGTCGAGCAGCGCCTTGAACGCCGGATCGATGCCCGGGCGGGCGAAGGTGGGCTCCGTCATGGATTCACCGTACGCCCCGGATTCACCCGCGCAGCCCGGTTCGCAGGGCCGCCAGCCCGCGCTCCATCGCGGCGGTCGCCGCCGGCACCACACCGCCGTAACCGAGGTAGCCGTGCACCAGCGTCTCGGCGTTGTGCACCTCGACGGCCCCACCGGCGGCGGCCAGCAGTTCGCCGTAGCGGATGCCGTCGTCGCGCAGGGGGTCGTAGCCGGCGACCGCGATGTAGGCGGCCGGCAGGTTGGACAGGTCTTCGGCCCGGCCGGGCGCCATACCCGCCGGCGGGGCCGACAGGTTGACATCGCCGGCGTACCAACGCGAGAATTCGGCGACGGCCTTGACGTCGAGGATCGGCGCGCCGGCGTTCTCGGTGAAGGACGGCAGCGTGGCGTCCCACATCGTCGAGGGATACCACAACAGCTGGAACGCGATCGGCGGCCCGCCGCTGTCCCGAGCCCGCTGCGCCATGACCGCGCTGATGGTTCCGCCGGCCGAATCCCCGGCCACACCCATCCGATTCGGGTCACCGCCCAGCTCGACGGCGTGCTCGGCGGCCCAAAGCGTTGCGGCCCAAGCGTCTTCGACGGCGGCGGGATAGGTGTGCTCCGGCGCCAACCGGTAGTCGACGGACAGCACGATCGCGTCGGCGCCGACCGCGTGCTGACGCGCCGTGCCGTCGTAGCTGTCCAGGTCGCCCACGACGAAGCCGCCGCCGTGGAAATACAGCACGACGGGCGCCGCGGCGTCTTCGGAATGGCTTGGCGGCCAATAGATCCGCACGCCGACCGATCCCGCCGGTCCCGGGATGGCCCGGTCCTCGACGCGCAGCTCGGGATGCAGCGCCCGGCGCGGCAGGTCGCGGAACCGCTGCCGCGCCGCGTCCACGCCGTCGTCGGTGGATAGCCGGAAGGGAACCGCATCCAGTACCTTCTGCAGGATGGGGTCGATCGCGGGCTTTTCGTCGGCTGTGTTATCCAAGCTTGGCATGGACGTACCGTACGCACCTCGACTGGTGACCGGCGGCTGGGTGGTGGCCGGCTGGGCGGCCCTCGGCTACGGCGTCTACCTGACGGTGCTGGCGCTGGGATCGCCGCCGGGGACCGAGCTGACCGGGCACTGGGTGCTGCAGCCGCTGTTCAAGGCCTCGATGGCGCTGTTGCTGACCGCCGCGGCGGTGGGCCACGCGATCGTGCGCGAGCGGCGATGGTTGATGCCCGCCCTGCTGCTGTCGGCCGTCGGCGACTGGGCGCTGGCCATCCCGTGGTGGACGCAGTCCTTCGTGGTGGGCCTGGCCGCATTCCTGTTGGCGCACTTGTGTTACCTGGGGGCGCTCCTGCCGCTGGCGGCGCGGCGCCCGTCGAAGCCGCGCATCGCCGCGGTGGTTGCCATGTGCGCGGCCACCGCCGCGCTGCTGGCCTGGTTCTGGCCGCACCTGAACAAGCTGACGCTTCCGGTGACGGCCTACATCCTGGTGCTGACCGCGATGGTGTGTGCCGCGCTGGTGGCGCGGTTGCCGACGATCTGGACGGCGGTGGGAGCGGTGTGTTTCGCGGCTTCGGACTCCCTGATCGCCATCGGCCGCTTCATCCTGGGCAACGAGGCGCTGGCGGTGCCGATCTGGTGGTCCTACGCGGCCGCGCTGATCCTGATGACGGCGGGATTCTTCTTCGGCCGTGAGGCACCGTCCGACGCCGGCCCCCCGGCATCGGACGAAAGCTGACCGCTTCCGAGCCGGACGGTGAAGGTGTTGGCCTACACCACATTTCGATACCGGCGGGAACATTGACCGCCGGCGCGCCGACGCCCGTTCAGGTCGAACCCATCGCCCGGGTGCTGCCGATGCTCTCGGTGCCGCACCTGGACCGCGAGTTCGACTACCTGGTGTCGGCCGAGCAGTCCGACGACGCCCAGCCGGGGGTGCGGGTGCGGGTGCGGTTTCACGGCCGGCTGGTCGACGCGTTCGTGCTGGAGCGCCGCAACGACACCGACCACCACGGCAAGCTCGGGTGGCTGGACCGCGTCGTGTCGGCCGAACCGGTACTGACCCCCGAGATCCGCCGATTGGTCGACGCGGTGGCGGCGCGCTACGCGGGCACCCGGCCGGACGTGCTGCGCCTGGCGGTCCCGGCCCGGCACGCGCGGGTGGAGCGGGAACCGGTGACCGCCCACCGGCTGCCGGTCCCCGCGCCCGTCGACCCGGCGGCGTGGGCGTCCTACGGCCGGGGCGCGCAGTTCCTGGACGCCCTGGCCGAATCGCGGGCCGCGCGGGCCGTCTGGCAGGCGCTGCCCGGAGAGTCGTGGGCGGACCGGTTCGCCGAGGCCGCCGCGCAGACCATCCGCGCCGGGCGGGCGGTGCTGGCGATCGTGCCCGACCAGCGCGACCTGGACACGCTGTGGCGGGCCGCGACCGAGCGGATCGACGAGAACGGCGTGGTGGCGCTATCGGCCGGGCTGGGGCCGGCCGCGCGTTACCGGCGGTGGCTCGCGGCGCTGCGCGGTCAGGCCCGGCTGGTGATCGGCACGCGCAGCGCGGTTTTCGCGCCGCTCAGCGACCTGGGCCTCGTCATGGTCTGGGCCGATGCCGACGACAGCCTGTCGGAGCCGCGGGCGCCGTACCCGCACGCGCGCGAGGTGGCGATGCTGCGCGCGCACCAGGCCCGCTGCGCGGCGCTGATCGGGGGGTACGCGCGCACCGCGGAAGCGCAGGCATTGGTGCGCAGCGGGTGGGCGCACGACATCGTCGCGGCCCGGGCGGTGGTGCGGGCCCGCACGCCGCGGGTGGTCGCCCTCGACGACACCGGCTACGCGGACGAGCGTGACCCGGCCGCGCGCACCGCGCGGATCCCGTCCATCGCCCTGCGCGCCGCCCGGTCGTCGCTGCAGGCGGGCGCGCCGGTGTTGGTGCAGGTGCCGCGGCGCGGGTACGTCCCATCGCTGGCCTGCGCGCGCTGCCGGGCCATCGCCCGGTGCCGGCACTGCACCGGGCCGCTGTCGGCGCAGGAGGGCGGCGCCGCACTGGTCTGCCGGTGGTGCGGGCGCATCGACCCGACCCGTCGCTGCACGCGCTGTGGGTCCGACGCGGTGCGCGCCGTTGTGGTCGGGGCGCGTCGGACCGCCGAAGAACTCGGGCGCGCCTTTCCCGGCACCGCGGTGATCACCTCGTCGGGAGAGGGCGTCGTGCCGGAGGTCGCCGCCGCCCCGGCGCTGGTGGTGGCGACACCGGGGGCGGAACCCGCCGCGGCGGGCGGCTACGGGGCCGCGCTGCTACTGGACACCTGGGCGCTGCTGGGCCGACAGGACCTGCGCGCCGCCGAGGACGCGCTGTGGCGCTGGATGAGCGCCGCGGCGCTGGTGCGTGCCCGCGGCGACGGCGGGGTGGTGCTGGCGGTGGCCGAATCGTCCATTCCGACGGTGCAATCGCTGATCCGATGGGACCCGGTGGGCCACGCCGAGGCCGACCTGGCGGCTCGGACCGAACTGGGCCTGCCCCCGAGCGTGCACATGGCGGCGCTGGACGGCGCCGCCGAGGCGGTGGCGGCGCTGCTCGAGGAGGCCGGGCTGCCCGAGGGGGCCGACGTGCTGGGTCCGGTGGATTTGCCGGCGGGCGTGCGCCGCCCGCCGGGGACGCCGGCCGGCGTGCCGGTGACCAGGATGTTGGTGCGCGCCCGCCGCGATCAGGGTCTGGCGTTGGCCGCGGCGCTGCGCCGGGGCGTGAGTGTGCTGTCCGCCCGTCAATCCCACGAGCCGGTGCGGGTCCAGATCGATCCCCTGCACATCGGGTGACCTCGCGACATCCCGCGCGAAGGGATAGTATGCGTCGGAAATAGTTCCTCACTACTTCATTGGAGTGTTGTTACACTTCCTGTTCTTCAGCCGTCGACAGGCCGGAGATGATCCGGGGAAGGGTCGAGATGGCAGCGGACAATCCGGCGACGGCGGACGAGTCGCTCGATGTGATCACCGACGCTTTGCTGACGGCTTCCCGCCTGCTGGTTGCCATCTCGGCGCGCTCAATCGGGCAGGTGGACGAGACGATCACCATCCCGCAGTTCCGGACGTTGGTGATCCTGTCCAATCGGGGTCCGGTCAACCTGGCCACGTTGGCCGGTCTGCTGGGGGTGCAACCCTCCGCCACCGGGCGGATGGTCGATCGCCTCGTCGCGGCGGGGCTGATCGACCGCCTCCCGCACCCGACGTCCCGGCGCGAGCTACTCGCCGCCCTGACCAAGCGGGGGCGCGAGGTCGTCCGTCAGGTGACCGCGCACCGGCGGTCCGAAATCGCGGCCATCGTGGAGCAGATGCCGCCGGCGGAGCGCCACGGCCTGGTGCGCGCGCTGACCGCGTTCACCGCCGCTGGCGGTGAGCCGGACGTGCACCTCGACGCCGAGATCGACCTGTAGCCGAACCCTTGGCTGGTCACCGCCTTTCGGCGATGACCAGCAGGTACTCCCAGCCCATCGTGCCGTTGTCGAGGTATTGCCCGGCGAGTTCGACGAGTTGGGCGTCCAGCTCAGCGGTCAAGACCCGGTTGTGGCCGATGTTCGCGTAGGCCTCGATCGTCGGACCGTAGTGGTTCTTGAAGTAGGTGTGTACCGCTTTGGCGCTGGTGAATCGGTTGACCCCCAGCATTCCCCGCACCGCGGTCATCCGGCCGACCCGCTCGCCGAGCAGTCCAGTGACATAGCCTTCCCGTCCCCACAGCGCGGCGGGTGGCACGGCTTGCGACAGGCTGGGCCGGTAAGGCCGGATGGTGGCGAGCATCCGACCGAAAAATCCTTCCGGGGTCCAGCTGATGACGCCGATCGTCCCGCCCGGCCGGCAGACCCGGACCAGTTCGTCGGCGGCCCGCTGCTGGTCCGGCGCGAACTGGACGCCGATCGCGGACATGACGACGTCGAACTCGCCGTCGCCGAAGGGCAGCGCGTGCGCGTTGGCCTCCCGGTAGTCGATCGTCAGGCCGCGTGCCGCGGCCCGGGCCTGCGACCGCTGCAACAGCTCGGGGGTCAGGTCGCTGGAAACCACCTCGGCGCCCGTGGCGGCGGCCGGCAACGAGATGTTGCCCGAGCCGGCCGCGACGTCGAGCACCCGCACGCCCGGCCCGATGCCGGTGGCCTTGACCAGGACCGGGCCCAGCGGGGCCATCACTTCCTCGGCCATCAGGGCGTAGTCGCCGAGGGCCCATATCGCGCGGTGGGGAGTGGCGTCGCTGATCATCGTGTCGAGAGTCATCAGACCTCCTTGGAGATAAGGAAAGGGCTGCCCACTCGACCCCGTTGTCACTAGCACGGCAGTGCGGTCACCCGGCGAAGATGGTGACCTTTAGCAATAGTATGCATGAGAAATAATTTATGTGCGCAACTTACGGTCGGGTGGCATCCGTGTCTTCCTAGACTGGGCCGGTGCGTCTCGTCTTCGCCGGCACCCCCGAACCCGCGCTGCCCGCCCTGCGTCGCCTCATCGACTCGCCGCGTCACGAGGTGATCGCGGTGCTGACGCGGCCCGACGCCGCGGTCGGCCGGCACGGCAAGCCGCAGCCGTCGCCGGTGGCGCGCGAAGCGCTCGACCGCGGCATCCCGGTGCTGCGGCCGGGGCGACCGAACTCCGACGAATTCGTCGCCGAACTCTCGGAGCTGGCACCGGACTGTTGCCCGGTCGTGGCCTACGGAGCGTTGCTGCGCGACGCGCTGCTCGCGGTGCCCCCGCACGGGTGGATCAACCTGCACTTCTCGCTGCTGCCCGCCTGGCGGGGGGCGGCGCCGGTGCAGGCGGCGATCGCGGCCGGGGACACCATCACCGGGGCGACGACGTTTCGGATCGAGCCCAGCCTGGACTCCGGCCCCGTCTACGGCGTCGTCACCGAAACGATCCGGCCCACCGACACCGCCGGCGAATTGCTTGAGCGACTGGCCGATTCGGGTGCGGCCCTGCTGTCGACCACGCTGGACGGCATCGCCGACCAGACGTTGACGCCCCGCCCGCAACCCGCCGACGGCGTCAGCGTCGCGCCGAAAATCACCGTCGAGCAGGCCCGGGTGCGCTGGGACCTGCCCGCCGCGGTGGTGGAGCGGCGGATCCGCTCGGTCACGCCGAACCCGGGTGCCTGGACGATGATCGGCGACCTGCGCATCAAGCTTGGCCCGGTGCACATCGAGGCCGACGCCCCGGAAGCGTTGCCGCCCGGCGCTATTCACGTCGACCGCAAGAGCGTCTGGGTCGGGACGGGCTCGCAAGCCGTGCGGCTGGGCCAAATCCAGCCGCCCGGAAAGAAACTCATGAACGCCGTCGACTGGGCCCGCGGCGCGCGACTCGACGCCGCGGCGCGGGCGACATGAGCCCGCCCCGACCGCCGAACCGCGGGCGCGGCAAGCGGCGCCGGCCGCTCGACCCCGCGCGGGCCGCGGCGTTCGGCGTGCTGCGGGCGGTCACCGAGCGCGACGCCTACGCGAACCTGGCCCTGCCCGCCCTGCTGCGCGAACGCGGGATCACCGGCCGCGATGCGGCGTTCGCCACCGAGCTGGCCTACGGCACGTGCCGCACCCGGGGCCTGCTCGACGCGGTCATCGGCGCCGCCGCGGGCCGCTCGCCGGACACGATCGACCCGGTGCTGCTCGACCTGCTGCGCCTCGGCGCCTACCAGCTGCTGCGCACACGGGTGGACACCTACGCCGCGGTGTCCACCACGGTCGAGCAGGCTGGAATCGAATTCGATTCGGCCCGAGCCGGATTCGTCAACGGCGTGCTGCGGGCCATCGCCGCCCGAGACGAGAAGTCCTGGGTCGAGGAACTGGCGCCCGACCCTTCGCGGGACCCGGTCGGGCACGCCGCCTTCGTGCACGCCCACCCGCGCTGGGTCGCGCAGGCCTTCGCCGACGCGCTGGGGCCCGCCGCGGGCGAGCTGGACGCGCTGCTGGCCAGCGACGACGAGCGGCCGCAGGTGCACCTGGCGGCCCGCCCCGGGGTGCTGACCGCCGCGGAGCTGGCCGATGCCGTGGGGGGCACCGTCGGCAGGTATTCGCCCTACGCGGTGTACCTGCCGGGCGGCGATCCCGGGCGGCTGGCGCCGGTGCGCGACGGCGCGGCGCTGGTCCAGGACGAGGGCAGCCAGCTGGTGGCCCGCGCGCTCACGCTGGCGCCGGTCGAGGACGACGCCGGGCGGTGGCTGGATCTGTGCGCCGGCCCGGGCGGCAAGACCGCGCTGCTGGCCGCGATCGGCGCCGGTGCGGGGGCCCGCGTCACGGCGGTGGAGCCGGCCCCGCGCCGCGCCGACCTGGTGGCCGAGAACACCCGCGGGCTGCCCGTCGAGGTGCTGCGGGTCGACGGGCGGCAGACCGGACTCGAGCCGACGTTCGACCGGGTGCTGGTCGACGCGCCCTGCACCGGGCTGGGCGCGTTGCGGCGCCGGCCGGAGGCGCGGTGGCGGCGGCAGCCGGCCGACGTGCCGGTGCTCGCCAAGCTGCAGCGCGAGCTGCTGGGCGCCGCGATCGCGCTGACCCGGCCCGGCGGTGTGGTGCTGTACGCGACATGTTCGCCGCACCTGGCCGAAACCGTCGGCGTGGTCGCCGACGCGCTGCGCCGGCACCCGGTGTGCGCCTTGGACACCCGGCCGCTGTTCGAGCCCGTCACCGGGTTGGGGGACGGGCCGCATGTGCAGCTGTGGCCGCATCGGCACGGCACCGACGCGATGTTCGCGGCCGCGCTGCGCCGCGAAGCGGGGTAGGGCGGCGCGACCTGACGGGCGGTGCCGCGGCCGCGCTGCGCCGCGAAGCGGGGTAGGGCGGCGCGACTTGACGGGCGGGGCCGCGGCTGCGCTGCGCCGCAGATAGTCTGGCGCACATGCCTGGCAATACCGGTCGTCCGCTGATCGCGCCATCCATCCTGTCCGCTGACTTCGCGCGGCTGGCCGATGAGGCGGCCGCGGTGCGCGGCGCCGACTGGTTGCACGTGGACGTGATGGACAACCATTTCGTGCCCAACCTGACCATCGGCCTGCCGGTGGTCGAGAGCCTGCTGGCCGCCACCGCCATCCCGATGGACTGCCATCTGATGATCGAGGACCCGGACCGTTGGGCACCGCCGTACGCCGAGGCGGGCGCCTACAACGTCACCTTCCACGCCGAGGCCACCGACAACCCGGTTGCGGTGGCGCGCGACATCCGCGCCGCGGGCGCCAAGGCGGGCATCAGCGTCAAGCCGGGAACACCGCTGGAGCCGTACCTGGAAATCCTGCCGCAGTTCGACACCTTGCTGATCATGTCGGTCGAGCCCGGCTTCGGCGGCCAGAGCTTCATCCCCGAGGTGCTGAGCAAGGTCCGCACCGCGCGCAAGCTGATCGACGCGGGGGAGCTGACCATCCTGGTCGAGATCGACGGCGGCATCAACGACGACACCATCGAGCAGGCCGCCGAGGCCGGCGTCGACTGCTTCGTCGCCGGGTCGGCCGTGTACGGCGCCCAGGACCCGGAGGCCGCCGTGGCGGCACTGCGCAGACAGGCGGCGGCGGTGTCACCGCACCTGCGATGAACCCAGCCGTCGACGGGCTCGACGCGGCCATGCGCCTGGCGATCGAGCAGTCCAACCAGGTCAAGGGCACCACCTATCCGAACCCGCCGGTGGGCGCGGTCATCCTGGATGCGGACGGGGCGGTCGTCGGTGTGGGCGGCACCGAACCGGCCGGCGGCGACCATGCCGAGGTGCTGGCGTTGCGGCGGGC
The DNA here is from genome assembly GCF_034555895.2 of Mycobacterium europaeum. Classification (NCBI taxonomy): domain Bacteria; kingdom Bacillati; phylum Actinomycetota; class Actinomycetes; order Mycobacteriales; family Mycobacteriaceae; genus Mycobacterium; species Mycobacterium europaeum. The sequence continues at coordinate 2,682,450 of NZ_CP157315.1, read as the reverse complement.
TGGCCAACTGGCGGTCGGCGGGACCGCGGTGGTCACGCTGGAGCCCTGCAACCACTACGGCAAGACCCCGCCGTGCGTGAACGCCCTGCTGGACGCGAAGGTGGGCGCGGTGGTCTACGCCGTCGCCGACCCCAACCCCGCCGCCGCCGGCGGCGCGGCCCGGTTGACCGAGGCGGGCGTGCAGGTGACGGCCGGGGTGCTGGCCGACGAAGTCGCCGGTGGGCCGTTGCGGGAATGGCTGCACAAGCAGCGCACCGGGCTGCCGCACGTGACCTGGAAATACGCCAGCAGCGTCGATGGCCGCAGCGCGGCCGCCGACGGCACCAGCCAGTGGATTTCCAGCGAGGCCTCGCGGCTGGACCTGCATCGCCGCCGCGGGGCGGCCGACGCGATCGTGGTCGGCACCGGCACCGTGCTGGCCGACGATCCGGCGTTGACGGCCCGGTTGCCCGACGGCTCGCTGGCCGACCGGCAGCCGCTGCGCGTGGTCGTGGGGATGCGCGAAATACCGGCGGAGGCAAAGGTTCTCAACGACGATTCGCGGACCATGGTGATTCGCACGCACGACCCCATGGAGGTGATCAAGGCGCTCTCGGACCGCACCGACGTCCTGGTGGAGGGCGGACCCACCCTCGCGGGCGCATTCCTGCGGGCGGGGGTGGTCAACCGCATCCTGGCCTACGTCGCGCCGATGCTGCTGGGCGGTCCCGTCTCCGCGGTCGACGACGTCGGGGTGCCCACGATCGCGCGGGCGCTGCGCTGGCAGTTCGACGGGGTCGACCGCGTCGGGCCGGATCTGTTGCTCAGCCTGGTGCCGCGCGGCGAGTAGGAGCGGTCAGCGCTGGTGCTCGCCGAGCGCCACGGTCTGCGGCTCGGGAATCTCCGGCTCCTCGGCGTGTTCCTTGCGGCCGCCGATGAGCAGGCCCAGCAGCGCTCCCACGATGCAGATGACCACGGTGGCGCTGAAGATGTCGCCGTACATCATCGCGAACGCCTTGAGGTACATGGTGCCCTGGGCGGCGATCCGCTCCAGCAGGGAGGCGTTGGGGGGTATCGCCGCGGTCAGCCCCGCCACGATCTGGTTGAACCGGTACAGGCCCCACGCGCTCAGCGCGGCCACACCGATGAGCATGCCGGTCATGCGAGCCACCACCACCGCCGCCGAGGCGATGCCGTGCTGCGCCGAGGGGACGACCCGCAGGGCGGCGGAGGTCAGCGGCCCGATCACCAGGCCGAGGCCGACACCGGCCACCAACAGGTCGGCGTGCAACACGGGGACGCTGAGCACCCCGAAGATGTCGTGCTTCTGGCTCAGCACGTCTTGACGCCAGTAGTGGATCAGCCAGTAGCCGTAGGCCGCGGTCAGCAGCCCGATGAAGGCCATCACGCGGTCGCCCACCCGGGTGGCGATCCAGCCGCCGAGCACCGCACCGATCGGCAGCGCGATCAGGAACCACAGCAGCAGCCCGGCGGCCTGCGTCTGGTCCATCTGCAGCACACCCTGCCCGAACAGCTCGACGTCCACCAGGGTCACCATCAGCGCCGCGCCCGCGGCGAGCGATGCGCCCAGCGCCGCCAGGAAGGGGCGGAAGTGCACCCCCGCCGGCTCGATCAGCCGGGTGCGCGCGAACCGTTCCCAGAGCAGGAACAGCACGGCGACCACGACGGCCCCGATGACCAGCGGCGGCCCGTAGCTCGGCAGGATCTGTTTGCCGTCGGGTTGGGGGTTGTACAGGCCGATGACGGCCAGGCCCAGCGCGACCGCGAGCAGCAGACCGCCGACCAGGTCCACCCGCTCGGGCTCCTCCACCCGCTCGTGCGAGGGCAGGCTGAACTGGATCATCACCATCGCGATCAAGGTCAGCGGGACGTTGATCCAGAAGACGTAGCGCCAATCGTGGAACAAGTACACGATGAAGATCCCGTACAGCGGGCCCAGCACGCTGCCGAGCTCCTGTGCGGCGCCGATGCCGCCCAGCACGCCGGCGCGGTTGCGTTGGGCCCACAGGTCGGCGCCGAGGGCGAGCGTGACCGGCAGCAGCGCGCCACTGGCCACGCCCTGGATGGTGCGGCCGCCGATCAGCAGGTGGAAGTCGCCCCAGTGCCCGGCCAGCGCGGTCACCACCGAACCCACCATGAACAGCGTCAGGCTGACCTGCAGCACCAGCTTGCGGCCGAACCGGTCCGACGCCCGGCCGAGCAGCGGCATCGCCGCGATGTAGCCCAGCAGGTACATCGTGATGATCCAGGTGATGCGCTGCAGCTGGTTGATCGGGATGTGAACGTCGCTCATGATGTCGCGCATGATCGTCACGACGACGTAGGCGTCCAGGGCGCCCAACAGCACCGCGAGGCTGCCGGCGCTGATCGCGACGCGGCGCCCGGTCTGCGAACTCATGAACTCACCGGGGGCTTGGTGACCTGAACCTGCTCGCCCCAATTGGACAGCGTGACCTGGACGGAATTGCCCGAACTCTTCTGCATGTTGGCCTGAACCAGCTGGTGGTCACCGGTCTCCTGGATCCACACCGTGCTCGGCACCGGCTGCGTCGCGTTGAACTGCGGCATGATCTTGTTCACCGCGTCCGCCGACACGTTGCCGCTGACGCGAATGGTGCTCTGGCCGTTGATGGTGTCGCGGCCCTCGGCCTTGGCGTTGGTGAAGTTCGCCAGCGCGTTGGCCAGCCCGGTGTCGGGGTTGAGCAGCACCGACACGTCGTAGATGTCGGACGCCTTGCCGAAGTCGCTCCACTTGTTCGGCGTCAGCGTGGCGTACAGGGTGCCGTCGACCACCACGAAGTTGGCGTCGATGTCGGAGCCGCCGAGGGTGATCGTGGCGTTGCCCGACGCCGCGGTGGCCGGGGCCGTGGTGAGGTCACCGGTCAACGTCTTGATGGGGAGCCCCTGGATCTTGCCCTGAATGGTCAGCACCAGGTGCACGCTCTTGACGTTCTTGGTGGCGTCGGCCGACTGCTTGACCAGGGTGGTGGCGTCGGGCAGCGGGGCGCCGCTCTGCTTTGAGCCCGACGAACAGCCGGCGACCAAGGCGGTGGCGAGGGTCAGGGATGCGAGGACGGCCGATAGACGGCGGCGGGTCTGCATACCTTGCATCGTAGAGGGTGCCGGTGACCGGCTTGGGGGACGCGGGGGCGCGGTGTCGCGCCGGGGCCGAACCTTTGGCGTGCTCACCAGCGCGGCCGCGGGTTCGCGGCGGCCGATTAACCTGATGCCATGTTCACCGGAATTGTCGAGGAACTCGGAGAGGTGACCGGCCGCGACGTGCTCGCCGACGCGGCGCGGCTGACCATCCGCGGACCCGTGGTTACCTCCGATGCCGGGCACGGCGATTCGATCGCCGTCAACGGCGTCTGCCTGACCGTCGCGGAGTTGCTGCCCGACGGCCAGTTCACCGCCGACGTGATGGCCGAGACCCTCAACCGGTCCAACCTGGGCGCGCTGCAGGTCGGCAGCCCGGTCAACCTGGAGCGCGCCGCGGCGGTCAACAGCCGCCTGGGCGGGCACATCGTGCAGGGACACGTGGACGGGACCGGCCAGGTGGTGGCCCGCACGCCGTCCGAGCACTGGGAAGTGGTGCGCATCGAGATCCCCGCGGGCGTGGCCCGCTACGTCGTGGAGAAGGGGTCGATCACGGTCGACGGCATCTCCCTGACGGTCTCCGGGCTCGGCAACGGGCCGGGGGACTGGTTCGAGGTTTCGCTGATCCCCACCACCCGCGAGCTGACCACCCTGGGTCGCGCCCCGGTCGGAACACAGGTCAACCTCGAAGTCGACGTCATCGCGAAATACGTGGAGAGGTTGCTCACCGCGCGCTGACTACGCCGCGTTCGGTGACGCGCGCCGTGCCGATCCGGTCAGCAGGGTTCGCCCGGCGGCGTCCAGTACGGCTCGCCGGACGGGGTGTAGCACGGCGGCGGCGCGTCGGGCGGCGGGGCCGTCATCGCATCGGCCGGAAGGACCCAGTTACCCCAGCGCCCCGGATCGGTGCACCCGCCGACACTCACGTGCCGGCCGCCGACGTCGGCGCACGCGTCGGCCGCCGCCGGTTGCGGGTGGGCGATCGCCGCCGCGAATCCCGCCGCGAACATCAAGGTCACGGCCGGTGCCGCAAGCCTCACTGTGATTTTCATCCGCTCAGCGTAGATTGCTGGCGCCCGATCAGGAGTCGTTTCGGCGTGCCGGTTCGCCCGGTGTCGAAGGGGCGCACGCCGCCGGCGGCGCCAGGGCGCCGGCGAGACCTGCCGCCGCACGGGGGCGGTCCGGGCCCGTGCGCGGGTCACCGGTGCCGGTCGCGCCGCGGGAACGCAGCGGCAATAACGTGTCCCGCGCGGTGGTTCATACTGAATGCAACACTTGGGCTCTTCCCGCGGACCCCTGAGACAGCAAGGTAGCGACGATGACGAGGTTGGACTCCGTCGAGAGGGCGGTTGCCGACATTGCGGCCGGTAAGGCCGTGGTCGTCATCGACGACGAGGATCGCGAGAACGAGGGCGACCTGATCTTCGCCGCCGAAAAGGCGACGCCGGAGCTGGTGGCGTTCATGGTCCGCTACACCTCGGGGTACCTGTGCGTGCCGCTGGACGGCGCGATCTGCGACCGGCTGGGGCTGCTGCCCATGTACGCGGTGAACCAGGACAAGCACGGGACCGCCTACACCGTCACCGTCGACGCGAGAAACGGTGTGGGTACCGGGATCTCGGCTTCCGATCGGGCCACCACCATGCGCCTGCTGGCCGATCCCGCCAGCGTCGCCAACGATTTCACCCGCCCCGGCCACGTGGTTCCGTTGCGTGCCAAGGATGGCGGCGTGCTGCGCCGCCCCGGCCACACCGAGGCCGCCGTCGACCTGGCCCGGATGGCGGGGCTGCAGCCGGCGGGCGCGATCTGCGAGATCGTCAGCCAGAAGGACGAAGGCTCGATGGCGCAGACCGATGAGCTGCGGGTCTTCGCCGACGAGCACGACCTCGCGCTGATCACCATCGCCGATCTGATCGAGTGGCGACGTAAGCACGAGAAGCACATCGAGCGGATCGCCGAGGCCCGCATACCCACCCGGCACGGCGAGTTCCGCGCGATCGGCTACGCCAGCATCTACGAGGACGTCGAACACGTGGCGCTGGTTCGTGGCGAGATCGCCGGGCCGAACGCCGACGGCGACGACGTGCTGGTCCGCGTGCACTCCGAGTGCCTGACCGGTGACGTGTTCGGTTCTCGCCGCTGCGATTGCGGGCCCCAACTGGATGCCGCGATGGCGATGGTCGCGCGGGAGGGTCGCGGCATCGTGCTGTACATGCGCGGCCACGAGGGCCGCGGCATCGGCCTGATGCACAAATTGCAGGCCTACCAGCTACAGGACGCCGGCGAGGACACCGTCGACGCCAACCTCAAACTCGGATTGCCCGCCGACGCAAGGGATTACGGAATCGGGGCGCAGATCCTGGTCGACCTCGGCGTCCGCTCCATGCGGCTGCTGACCAACAACCCGGCCAAGCGGGTGGGGCTGGACGGCTACGGCCTGCACATCATCGAGCGCGTGCCGCTGCCGGTGCGCGCCAACGCGGAGAACATCCGCTACCTGATGACCAAGCGCGACAGGATGGGCCACGACCTGGTGGGGTTGGACGACTTTCACGAATCCGTCCATCTGCCAGGCGAATTCGGCGGTGCTTTGTGAGTCGCGGGGTACGAAGCGATGAGGAGGAGTGGCGCCGATGAGTCCTGCGGCGGGTGTGCCGGATTTCCCACCGCTGGACGCATCCGGCCTGCGGCTGGCCATCGTCGCGAGCACCTGGCACACCGGGATCTGCGATGCCCTGCTGGCCGGTGCACGCAAGGTGGCGTCCGAGTCCGGTATCGACAACCCGACGGTGGTCCGGGTGATCGGCGCCATCGAAATCCCGGTGGTGGCACAGGAACTGACCCGCAATCACGACGCGGTGGTCGCCCTGGGTGTGGTGATCCGCGGGCAGACACCGCATTTCGATTACGTATGCGATGCGGTGACGCAGGGATTGACCCGGGTTTCGCTGGACTCGTCGACACCGGTGGCCAACGGCGTGCTGACCACCGACACCGAGGCGCAGGCGCTGGACCGCGCAGGCCTTCCCGGATCGGCCGAGGACAAAGGCGCCCAGGCGACCGGCGCGGCGCTGCAAACCGCGCTGACGCTGCGTGACCTGCGCTCTGGGTCGTGACCGAGCCGGGGGAATGGGACGTCGAATTGCGTCCCCACCGCACGCCGATATTCGTTTACGTGACGGCCGTCGTCATCGTGGTGGTCCACATCGCGATCGGCTTCCTGCTCAAGGTCGGCTCCACCGGCGTGGTGTTCCACACCAGCGACCAGGTGGCGATGGCGCTGCTCGGTGTGGTCCTCGCCGGCGTGATCCTGCTGTTCGCCCGGCCCCGGCTCCGGGTCGGGGCGGCCGGAATATCGGTGCGTAACCTGTTGGGCGACAGGCTGATCGAATGGCCAGACGTCGCCGGTGTCTCGTTCCCGGCGGGTAATCGCTGGGCGCGCATCGACCTGCCCGACGACGAGTACATCCCCGTGATGGCCATCCAGGCCGTCGACAAGGACCGCGCGGTCAACGCGATGGATACCGTCCGGTCATTGCTGGCGCGATACCGGCCCGACCTGCACACCCGCTGAAAAGGCTATCCGTGCCCCCGCACGGATAGCCCTTTCAGGTGGACGGCTCAGAAGTTCTTGCAGTCGGTCATCATCTGCTGGAAGATCGGCAGCGCCTGCTGCGCGCCCTGGTTGTGCTCGATGGCGTGGAGCAGGTTCACCCGCTGATCCGGCGACGACGCCAGGTACTGCTGCAGGAACTGCTGGTTCGGCGGCGACTGGTCGAGGTACTGAGCGGCCATCGGGTTTTCGGCGTGCACCGCCCGCATCGCCTGGTCGTAGGTGCAGGTCGTGTGGATCATCGGTCCGTAGTCGGGGGCAGCGGATGCGACCCCGGCCGCGGCGGTCGACGCCAATGCCAGACCGCCGACCCCGATCGCGAGCCTGGTCAACGAGCGCTTGAACATCTGTGGACTCCCTCCATTGATTACCACCCACTGTAACGTCCGGCTCCACCTCTGGTAGCCGAAATGGGAGCCCTCCAAACCGTTCACACCTGCGCCTGCACGGCGTCGGCGCTGGTCATCGGGCTATTCGGGACCGCGTTCGCCGGTTTCGGACGCCCAGTCGCCGGGCAGCATCGGCATGCTGGGACCGCCCCTTTCGTCGCCGCCGAGGGTGGCCAGGCCGGCCGCTTGACCGGCACCGGCCGAGTCCGCGGCGCCCGACCACCCCATCGTTCCCGCGCCATGAGCCGAGGCCGTCGGCGACGCGGCGTAGTCGTCCGGGTCGAGGTATTCATAGCGGTGCCCGGGGTCGATCAAGCCCCATCGGGTGCGCCTGCGCTGCTGGTTCCGTTCCCGCCGGGCCGAGGCGGTCGGCGCCGCGACGGCGTCGGGCACGCGCGATTTCCGGGCGATGCGCGAGCCGAGGCTCATGTCCGTGCCGGCCCCGAGCCCGGGGGGGCCGACGACGTAGGGATAGCTGAGAGCGGGGACGCCGGGGGCGGGCGGCGCCGGCGCCGGGGCGGACACCGACGCCGCGGTGGGCGCGGTCGCGTGCACCGGGGCGGTGGTGGGGGTCGGAGCGGGGGCGCCGAGACCGGGTGCCATCGCGACGGGCGTTCCCGTGTGGGACGGAGCCGGCGCGGCGGCGGGCAGCGTGGGTGCGGGTTGGCCTACGCCGGCCAACCCGGCCAGACCCGCCAGGCCCGCCGCGCCCGCGACGGGGAGGGAGACGAAGGGAGCAATCAGGCCGACGGAAAGCTGCGTCAATTGGGGCACTTGGGGGAGGAAGGTGTAGAGCGCCTCGCCCGCCCAGTGTGGAACCTGGGAGGCGAGCATCGGGTCGCTCATCAGGGTGTTGAGGACCGTGGACGGGTTGGATCCGGATTGGCTGAGATCTCCGTTGAGTTCTTGGGCAACTTCTTGCACGCGAGTTACCCACCAGCTCAGTTGGTCTGCGCCGCCACCCGCATCTTGGTTGGGGGGGTTGGCCAGCTGGATCGGCGGGGGCGGGGCGGTCGGCGGGACCCACGTCTGCGCGGTCTCGGACACTGCCTCATAGATCGCCATCGTGGTGGCCGCCTGCAGCCACATCCGCAGGTAGTCCATTTCATTGAGCGCAATCGGAATCGTGTTCACGCCAAAGAAATTCGTCGCCACCAGTTGCGCGAAAGCGGCGTGGTTGGCTTCGATCTCCTCCAGGGTCGGCATGGCGGACAGTGCAGCGGTATAGGCCGCGGCGACCGTCGCGGCCTCGAGGGACGCCGCCGTGCTGTTGGCGCTGTTCTGCAGAAGCCAGGCCAGGTAAGGCACATGGGCGGCCACGTACGCCTCCGCGCTGGGGCCCTGCCACGTTCCTGCCTGCACCGCGGCCAACAGGTCGCCGAGTTCCTGGGCCGCCGAGTCGTATTCGGCACTCAACGCCTGCCACGCCTGCTCGGCCGCCAGCAGGGATGCCGGCCCGGGACCGCTGGACAGCGCCGCCGAATGCACCTCGGGCGGGAAGGCGGCCCAGATCGGCATGGTCATCGGCGGCCCCCCGCGTGCGTCCGTGCCGCCATGTTGCGCTCCTCCCGACAAACCGGCCAGCGGTCCCGCGTGGCCGGCCGGCGCTGGCCCGGTCAGTCACGCGAGTAACCGCCTGTCCCGGCCTCCTAGTGGTGTTCGGCGTTTCGGCAATGCGACCTTGCGCGGTCTCGGCGGAGGCTGGGCGCCGATATCGCGTCGTGGGTCAACCGGCGCGTCCACGCGGTGCGACGGGCCAGCTGATCGGAAAAGCCAGCGGCTGACCGGGCAGAAAGCCGCATGTACCGAAGATTACGCCGAAAACCACCGCAAACGAGGATAGGCATTCCTCTTTCACCGGAGACGTGAAGGTAACTGTCAGCCGTTGGACAGCCGGACCAAGAATCCGTTCAGGATCAATGTCTGCGCCAGCCCGATCTGCTGCGCGGTGCTCAGCCCGGGTAGCTCGCCGACCCGAAACGGCTCCGTGCTGCCGGCGAGGAACAACATCGCCGCCTCATGGTCGGCGCCCGCGCCCACCGACAGCTGCGCGAATCGCAGCACGACGCGGTCGTCGACGTGCGCCACCCGCGCATAGAGCGGTTCATACTTCGCAACCAGCGTTCGCCCGTCGATCCCGACGGTGTCGCTGACCCTCCCGACCGGAGGGCATCGGCCCCGCCGGACCAAGACGTCGGCCAACGCGTCGAGGCTTTCGGTGAGGATCTCGGGATCCTCGAGGGCCCGCACGCTGTCGCGCACGAGCTCGCCCAGGCCGGCACGGGCGGATGCGTCATCCAGGTGGCGTGGCGATAGGCGCGCGTGCATCCGGGGGTCGCGCAGGCTCAGCGTGTGCAGCTCGTGCGTGAGGAGCGTGAGCACAGTGGGCGCGTGCAGCCCGATCGTGAGATGGACCGAGGGCTCGGAGCCGGTCTCGGCCGAATGCACTTGGCCGCGCGGCAGATACAGCACGTCGCCGGGTTGCAGGGTCACGTCGGTCGACGACGTGAGCCCGGCTGTCCCGACCCCCTTGCGTCGCTGGATCTCGTGCGGCGGCACCGCGGCCGCGTCGGACAGATGCCAGGTCTTGGACCCCTCGATCTGCAGGACCAGCACGTCGTGCGGGTCGTAGTGCGGGACGAAGCCGGTCGACTTCGGAGGCGTGGCGTAGGCATTGACCCGGGTCGGGAAGTTCAGCTCGACCTCGATGGAATGCGACAGGGAAGCGATCGTGCGCAGATAGCGCTCGACCCCATTCACGACGATCGTGTAGCCGCCGGCCAGGCCCTCGCGTACCCGCACCGGGTCAAGGCCGCCGTCGGCGCGGCGGTAGCTCGCCGGATCCTTGTCTGCCCCGCCCTTGACCAGTCGCATGGCCGACGGTTCCGGCTGCACATGCTCCAGGAGTACGTCGACGGCCGACGGCCCGGGAAGCAGCTTGTCGAAGTAGCCGGGCCGGCAGCGCTGGATGTGGTGGTGGCTGGTCGCCCAAATCTCGTCGAGGAAGGTATCAACGCCGACGGGGTGCAGCAACCAGGCTAGCGAAGACTCGACGGTGACCCCCGAACGTAGTGCCGACCGGTGTGCACCACACTAGACCGGCACCCGCACTCGCCCGGCCTTCTCGGCCACCCCGGCGACGGCTACTAGCCTGAATGGGTGCCAGATCCCGCCACCTATCGCCCCCCGCCCGGGTCCATCCCGGTCGAGCCGGGCGTCTACCGATTCCGGGATACGCACGGGCGGGTCATCTACGTCGGCAAGGCCAAAAGCCTGCGCAGCCGGCTGACGTCCTACTTCGCCGACGTCGCCGGCCTGCACCCGCGGACCCGGCAGATGGTGACCACCGCCGCCAAGGTGGAGTGGACGGTGGTCAACACCGAAGTCGAGGCGCTGCAGCTCGAATACAACTGGATCAAGGAGTTCGATCCCCGCTTCAACGTTCGCTACCGCGACGACAAGACCTACCCGGTGCTGGCCGTGACCCTCAACGAGGAGTTCCCCCGGCTGATGGTCTATCGCGGCCCGCGCCGCAAAGGCGTCCGCTATTTCGGGCCCTACTCCCACGCGTGGGCGATCCGGGAAACGCTGGACCTGCTCACCCGCGTCTTTCCGGCCCGCACCTGTTCGGCCGGTGTGTTCAAGCGGCACAAGCAGATCGATCGCCCCTGCCTGCTCGGCTACATCGACAAGTGCTCGGCGCCCTGCATCGGGCGGGTCAGCGCCGAGCAGCACCGCCAGATCGTCGACGACTTCTGCGACTTCCTGTCCGGCAAGACCGACCGCTACGCCCGCGAGCTGCAACAGCGGATGCAGGCCGCCTCCGACGAACTCGACTTCGAGCGGGCGGCGCGCCTCCGCGACGACCTCGGCGCTCTCAAGCGCGCCATGGAAAAGCAGGCCGTGGTGCTCGGCGACGGGACCGACGCCGACGTGGTCGCCTTCGCCGACGACGACCTGGAGGCGGCGGTCCAGGTGTTCCACGTTCGCGGCGGCCGGGTCCGCGGCCAGCGTGGCTGGATCGTCGAAAAGTCGGCGGAGGCCGGTGATTCCGGCGAGGAGCAGTTGGTCGAGCAATTCCTGACGCAGTTCTACGGCGAGCAGGCCGAACTCGGTGGTGCCTTGGGACAAACCACAGACGAAGCCGCCAACCCGGTTCCGCGCGAGGTGCTGGTGCCCTGCCTACCGTCCAACTCCGACGAGTTGACCAGCTGGCTGTCGGGTCTGCGCGGTTCGCGGGTCGCGCTGCGGGTGCCGCGCCGCGGCGACAAGCGGGCGCTGGCCGAAACCGTGCAACGCAACGCCAAAGAGGCGCTGCAGCAGCACAAGCTGAAACGGGCCGGCGATTTCAACGCCAGATCGGCTGCGCTGCAGAACATTCAGGAGGCCCTCGGCCTGGCCGACGCGCCGCTGCGCATCGAATGTGTGGACATCAGCCACGTGCAGGGCACCGACGTGGTGGGCTCGCTGGTGGTGTTCGAGGACGGCCTGCCGCGCAAGTCGGACTACCGCCACTTCGCGATCCGTGAAGCCGCGGGGCACGGCCGCTCCGACGACGTCGCCTCGATCGCCGAGGTGACCCGGCGCCGGTTCGCGCGGCACCTGAGCGAGCAGAACGACCCGAATATGCTTTCACCGGAGGGGAAATCGCGCCGGTTCGCCTATCCGCCCAACCTCTACGTCGTCGACGGTGGCGCACCGCAGGTCAACGCGGCCAGCGCCGTGCTCGAAGACCTCGGCATCACCGACGTCGCGGTGATCGGTCTGGCCAAGCGGCTGGAGGAGATATGGGTGCCGTCGGAGCCCGATCCCGTCATCATGCCCCGCAACAGCGAGGGCCTTTATCTGCTGCAACGAATTCGTGACGAGGCGCACCGGTTCGCCATCACCTACCATCGCAGCAAGCGATCCAAGCGAATGACCGCCTCGGCGCTGGATTCGGTGCCAGGATTGGGGGAACATCGCCGCAAGGCGCTGGTAACCCATTTCGGATCGATAGCCCGCCTCAAGGAGGCCACCGTCGACCAGATCACGGCCGTTCCCGGTATCGGTGTGGCCACCGCCACGGCCGTCCTCGAGGCGCTGCGGCCCGAGCGGCCCGGAGAAGCCGAATGACGGGTGAGTTGGCTGAGGGCCGCCCGATGGACGCCCGCCCGGATGGTGGGGCCGGCATCGACGTCGTACTGGTCACCGGGTTGTCGGGCGCCGGGCGGGGTACCGCCGCCAAGGTGCTCGAGGACCTCGGCTGGTATGTGGCCGACAACCTGCCGCCCCAGCTGATAACCCGGATGGTCGATTTCGGGCTGGCGGCCGGTTCGCGGATCACCCAGCTGGCGGTGGTGATGGACGTGCGGTCGCGCGGCTTCACCGGCGACCTCGACGAGGTGCGCAACGAGTTGGCCACCCGCAACATCAGGCCGCGGGTGGTGTTCATGGAGGCATCCGACGACATGCTGGTGCGCCGCTACGAACAGAACCGCCGCAGCCATCCGCTGCAGGGGGATCAGACCCTGGCCGAGGGCATCGCCGCCGAGCGCCGGATGCTGGCGCCGGTGCGCGCCACCGCCGACCTGATCATCGACACGTCGACGCTGTCGGTGCGGGGCTTGCGGGAGAGCATCGAGCGTGCGTTCGGCGGCGACGTCAGCACGTCGATCAGCGTCACCGTCGAATCGTTCGGCTTCAAGTACGGCCTGCCGATGGACGCAGACATGGTGATGGACGTGCGGTTCCTGCCCAACCCGCACTGGGTCGACGAGCTGCGTCCGCTGACCGGACAGGACCCGGCCGTCAGCCAATACGTGCTGAGTCAGCCCGGCGCCGCGGACTTTCTCGACGCCTACCATCGGTTGCTGTCTTTGGTCGTCGACGGTTACCGCCGGGAGGGCAAGCGCTACATGACGGTCGCCATCGGCTGCACCGGCGGTAAGCATCGCAGCGTCGCGATCGCCGAGGCGCTGATGGGGCTGCTCAAGGGCAATCCTCAACTGTCGGTGCGGGTGCTGCACCGGGATCTGGGGCGCGAATGAGCGCCCCGACGAATCAGGGCATCGTGGCGCTGGGCGGGGGACACGGCCTGTACGCGACGTTGTCCGCGGCGCGCCGGCTGACTCCCCATGTCACCGCGGTGGTGACCGTCGCCGACGACGGCGGTTCGTCCGGGCGGCTGCGCAGCGAACTGGATGTGGTGCCGCCGGGCGATCTGCGAATGGCATTGGCGGCCTTGGCGTCTGACAGCCCGCACGGGCGGCTCTGGGCGACCATCCTGCAGCACCGGTTCGGCGGCAACGGTGCGTTGGCCGGACACCCGATCGGCAACCTGATGCTCGCCGGGCTGTCCGAGGTGCTGGCCGATCCGGTGGCCGCCCTCGACGAGCTCGGCCGGATCCTCGGTGTCAAGGGCCGGGTGCTGCCGATGTGCCCGATCGCGCTGCAGATCGAGGCCGACGTGTCCGGCCTGGAGACCGATCCGCGGATGTTCCGGCTGATCCGCGGCCAGGTGGCGGTTGCCACCACACCGGGCAAGGTGCGGCGGGTACGGCTGCTGCCGTCCGACCCCCCGGCGACCCGGCAGGCCGTCGACGCCATCATGGCCGCCGACCTGGTGGTGTTGGGTCCCGGCTCGTGGTTCACCAGCGTGATCCCGCACGTGCTGGTGCCCGGGCTGGCGGCCGCGCTGCGCGCCACCACCGCCCGTCGTGCGCTGGTGCTCAACCTGGTGGCCGAGCCGGGGGAGACGGCCGGCTTCTCGGTCGAGCGTCATCTGCACGTGTTGGCCCAGCACGCACCGGGTTTCACCGTGCACGACATCATCATCGATGCCGAGCGGGTCCCCGGCGAGCGGGAGCGGGAACACCTGCGCCGCACGGCGATGCTGCTTTCGGCCGAGGTCCACTTCGTCGACGTGGCCCGACCTGGTACACCTTTACATGACCCGGGCAAGCTCGCGGCGGCCCTGGACGGGGTACGGGCGGCCCACAAGGGTCCGGGAGCGCCCCCGGTCACGGCCACCGCGGATATTCGGGTCGACGGTGCAAGCCCACAGACCGGTGGCAACGGACCGGCCGGCAGCGGACCAAGGGGTGACGACGCGTGGCGATGACGACCGAAGTCAAGGACGAGCTCAGCCGCCTGGTCGTGAAGTCGGTCAGCGCGCGCCGCGCGGAAGTGACGTCCCTGCTGAGGTTCGCCGGCGGGTTGCACATCGTCGGCGGCCGGGTGGTGGTGGAGGCCGAGGTGGACCTGGGCAACGTCGCCCGGCGGCTGCGCAAGGACATCTTCGAGCTCTACGGCTATAGCGCCGTCGTGCATGTGTTGTCCGCCAGCGGGATTCGCAAGACCACCCGCTACGTGCTGCGGGTGGCCAACGACGGTGAGGCGCTGGCACGCCAGACCGGCCTGCTCGACAACCGTGGCCGCCCGGTGCGGGGTCTGCCCGCCCAGGTGGTGGGTGGCAGCATCACCGACGCCGAAGCCGCCTGGCGCGGAGCCTTCCTGGCACACGGCTCGCTGACCGAGCCGGGGCGGTCGTCGGCTCTGGAGGTCAGCTGCCCCGGACCGGAGGCCGCGCTGGCGTTGGTGGGCGCGGCGCGCCGGCTCGGGGTCAGCGCGAAGGCCCGCGAGGTGCGTGGCGCCGACCGGGTGGTGGTGCGCGACGGTGAAGCCATCGGCGCGCTGCTGACCCGGATGGGCGCGCAGGACACCCGGCTCGTCTGGGAGGAGCGCCGGATGCGCCGCGAGGTGCGGGCGACGGCCAACCGGCTCGCCAACTTCGACGACGCCAACCTGCGCCGGTCGGCCCGGGCCGCCGTCGCGGCGGCCGCCCGGGTGGAACGCGCGCTGGAGATCCTCGGCGACACCGTCCCCGACCATTTGGCCTCGGCCGGCAAGCTGCGCGTCGAGCACCGGCAGGCCTCGCTGGAGGAGCTGGGCCGGCTCGCCGACCCCCCGATGACGAAAGATGCTGTCGCCGGCCGCATTCGGCGGCTGCTGTCGATGGCCGATCGCAAGGCCAAGATCGAGGGCATCCCCGATACTGAATCGGCGGTGACCCCGGATCTGCTGGAAGACGCGTAACCGGTCGCGTCAATCGCTGTTCGCAACGGGTGGGTGGGGGCTACGGTCGGGTGATGAAGCGGCTTTCGAGCGTTGATGCGGCGTTTTGGTCGGCCGAGACTTCAGGCTGGCACATGCATGTGGGCGCACTGGCGATTTGCGACCCGAAGGGTTCGCCGGAGTACAGCTTCCAGCGGCTCCGCGAGCTGATCATCGAGCGGCTGCCCGAGCTGCCGCAGCTGCGGTGGCGGGTCACCGGTGCGCCGCTCGGCCTGGACCGGCCGTGGTTCGTCGAAGACGAGGAGTTGGACATCGACTTCCACATCCGGCACATCGCCGTGCCGGCGCCCGGCGGCCGCCGCGAGCTGGAGGAGCTGGTGGGCCGGCTGATGTCCTACAAGCTGGACCGCGCCCGGCCGTTGTGGGAGATGTGGGTGATCGAGGGCGTCGAGGGCGGCCGGGTCGCGTCGCTGACCAAGATGCACCACGCCATCGTCGACGGCGTCTCTGGTGCCGGCCTGGGGGAGATCCTGTTGGACGTCACGCCGGAACCGCGCCCGCCGCAACGGGAAACGGTCGGATCGCTGGTGGGCTCGCGGATCCCGGGCATCGAACGGCGGGCGGTGGGCGCGCTCATCAACGTCGGCGTCAAGACGCCCTTCCGCATTGCCAGGCTCGTGGAACAGACCGTGCGCCAGCAGATCGCCGCGCTGGGCGTGAGCGGCCGTCCCCCACGGTATTTCGAAGCGCCCAAGACGCGGTTCAACGCGCCCGTGTCCCCGCACCGGAGGATCACCGGCTGCCGCGTCGAGCTGGCGCGGGCCAAGGCCGTCAAGGACGCCTACGGTGTCAAGCTCAACGACGTCGTGCTGGCTCTGGTGGCCGGCGCCGCCCGGGAGTACTTGCAGAAGCGTGGTGAGCTGCCCGCCAAACCGCTCATCGCCCAGATCCCGGTCTCCACCCGCACCGACGACGATAAGGACGACGTCGGCAACAAGGTGAGCTCGATGACCGTGTCGCTGGCCACCGACGTCGACGACCCCGCCGAGCGGCTGCGGGCCATCCACGAAAGCACCCAGAACGCCAAGCTGATGGCCAAGGCGTTGTCGGCGCACCAGATCATGGGCCTGACCGAGACCACGCCCCCGGGACTGCTGCAGTTGGCCGCGCGGGCCTACACCGCCAGCGGGCTGTCGCGGAACCTGGCGCCGATCAACCTGGTCGTGTCCAATGTGCCGGGCCCGCCATTCCCGTTGTATATGGCCGGCGCCAAACTGGATTCGCTGGTGCCGCTCGGCCCGCCGGTCATGGATGTCGCCCTGAACATCACTTGCTTCTCCTACACCGACTACCTGGACTTCGGTTTCGTGACGACGCCCGAGGTGGCCAACGACATCGACGACATGGCCGACCGGATCGAGGCGGCGCTCACCGAACTCGAGAAGGCGGCCGCCCGGGAGTAAGCGGCGATCGCAAGCGCGGCGTACTCGGGCGCAGTCCCCCGCAAGCGGGAGGTGCCCCCAGGTCGCTGCCATGGGGCGAGCGGTGATCGCAAGCGCGGCGTAGTCGGGCGCAGCGGACGGACTCATCAGCGACGCCAATTCCCATCGCGGGCAGCACCCGCGTCACGGCTGTGGGACTTTATGCCCTAGCTGCGACTCGGCGCGCGGCCATAATTAGAACAAGTTACAGGGTAGGTTTTATTGCTTCTGTACAGGGAAAACAATGAAATACTCGATCAAGACCGCAATGTGCTCTAGTCCTGTGACCGGGTGCGTGCGCGTGGAGGTGAGCAGTGACGACCATTCAAGAAGTCGACGCCCAGTCCGTGCTGGCCGCCATCGACGATCTCTTGCCCACACTGCGGCAGCGGGCGCTGGAGACCGAGGGGCTGCGGCGGCTACCGGACGCCACTGTCAGCGAGCTGCAGGATATCGGTTTCTTCCGGCTGCTGCAGCCAGCGCAGTGGGGCGGGATGCAGTGTGATCCCACGGTGTTCTTCGAGGCCGTCCGGCGCGTGGCCAGTGCGTGCGGGTCCACCGGATGGGTGGCATCGATTCTCGGCGTGCACAACTGGCACGCGGCGCAGTTCGACCAACAGGCCCAGCAAGACCTCTGGGGCGAGGACACAGACGTGCGCATCTCCTCGTCATACGCCCCGATGGGTGCCGGCCGGGTGGTCGACGGTGGCTACCTGGTCAATGGCTCGTGGAGTTGGTCGTCGGGTTGCGACCACGCCACGTGGACGTTCGTCGGCGGCCCGGTGATCAAGGACGGCCAGCCGGTCGACTTCGGCAGCTTCTTGATCCCGAAAAGCGATTACCGCATCGACGACGTCTGGCATGTCGTCGGCCTGAAGGGCACCGGCAGCAACACCCTGGTGATCAAGGACGTGTTCGTGCCCCGGCACCGATTCCTGTCCTATAAGGCGATGAACGACCACACTGCCGGTGGGCTGGTGACCAACACCGACCCGGTCTACAAGATGCCATGGGGCACAATGCATCCCACCACGATCACCGCCCCCATCGTCGGCATGGCCTACGGCGCCTACGACTCCCACGTCGAGCATCAGGGCAAGCGGGTGCGTGCCGCGTTCGCGGGGGAGAAGTCCAAGGACGACCCGTTCGCCAAGGTGCGTATCGCCGAGGCGGCCAGCGACATCGACGCCGCGTGGCGACAGCTGATCGGCAACGTCGGCGACGAGTACTCGTGTCTGGTGGCGGGTCGGGAGGTCCCGTTCGAGCTGCGGACCCGGGCCCGTCGTGACCAGGTGCGCGCCACCGCCCGCGCGGTCGCCTCGATCGACCGGTTGTTCGACGCCTCGGGTGCCACCGCGTTGGCCAATAGCGCTCCGGTGCAACGGTTCTGGCGCGACGCGCACGCCGGCCGGGTGCACGCCGCCAACGATCCCGAGCGGGCCTACCTGATCTTCGGCAACCACGAATTCGGGCTGCCGCCCGCCGACACGATGGTCTGACTCGCAGAGGAGCCAACGATGACCTGCCCGCACCTTCCCCCCGGATTCGACCCGACCGACCCGGACATCTACGCCGAGCGTCTGCCCGTCGAGGAGCTCGCCGAACTCCGCCACAACGCACCGATCTGGTGGTGTGATCAGCCCATCGGCAAGGGCGGCTTCAACGACGGCGGCTTCTGGGTGGTGACTAAGCACAAGGACGTCAAGGAGGTGTCGCTGCGCAACGACGTCTTCTCCAGCTGGCTCAACGGCGCCATTCCGCGCTTCGCCGACGACATGAGCCGTGAGGACATCGACCTGCAGCGCTTCGTGCTGCTCAACATGGACCCGCCGCACCACACCCGGCTGCGCCGGATCATCTCCCGCGGGTTCACGCCGCGCGCGATCGGCCGGCTGCGCGACGAGCTCAACGAACGGGCGCAGGCGATCGCCAAGGCGGCCGTCGCCGAGGCGTCCGGTGATTTCGTCGAGCAGGTCGCGTGCGAACTGCCGCTGCAGGCCATCGCCGGGCTGCTCGGCGTGCCGCAGGAGGACCGCGGCAAGCTGTTCCGGTGGTCCAACGAGATGACCGGCGCCGAGGATCCGGAATACTCGCATATCGATCCCAAGGCGTCGTCGGCGGAGGTGCTGGCCTACGCGATGAAAATGGCGGAGCTCAGGGCCGAAAACCCCGGCGACGACATCGTTTCCACGCTGCTGCAGGCCGATATCGACGGCGAGAAGCTCTCCGACGACGAGTTCGGGTTCTTCGTGATGATGCTGGCGGTTGCCGGCAACGAGACCACCCGCAATTCGATCACCCAGGGCATGATGGCGTTCGCCGACTTCCCCGACCAGTGGGAGCTGTACAAGAAGGAGCGCCCGGAGACTGCGGCGGACGAGATCGTCCGGTGGGCCACCCCGGTCACCGCCTTCCAGCGCACCGCCAAGGAGGACACCGAGCTGTCGGGCGTGAAGATCAAGAAGGGCCAGCGGGTGTTGATGTTCTACCGCTCGGCCAACTTCGACGAGGACGTCTTCACCGATCCGTTCACCTTCGACATCTTGCGTAACCCCAACCCGCACGTGGGATTTGGCGGCACCGGCGAGCACTACTGCATCGGCGCCAACCTGGCCAAGTTGACGATCAACCTCATGTTCAACGCCATCGCCGACCACATGCCTGACCTCACGCCCCTCGCCAAGCCGGAGCGGATCCGGTCGGGCTGGCTCAACGGGATCAAGCACTGGCAGGTCGATTACACCGGCAAGTGCCCCGTGCAGCACTGACGGGCGCTGCTACCCGGGCTGCGCCACCTTGGGCCGCAGGTTCTCTTCCACCTCGGTGTGCCAATGCTTGTTCGCGGCCGTGGTGTCGACCTCGTACTCGAAGCGGTCGGTCATCTGCGGCGTGACGTCGCCGGCGTCCACATAGAACTGCTGATACCAGCGACGCAGCTGATAGACCGGGCCGTCCTCTTCCACCAGCAAGGGGTTTTCGATGCGGGTCTTGTGCTTCCAGATCTCGACGTCCTGTAAGAAGCCCATGCTGACGCCGTCGGTGAACGCTTCGGAGAGCTTCTCGGTGGCGGCGTCGTCCATGCCCTCGGGCTTCCGCACGATGATGCCCCACTGCAGCATGAAGGAGTTCTGTGTGACGGGGTAGTGGCAATTGACGAGGATCGATTCCACCTTGTAGCCGCCGTAACTGTTGTGCAGCCAGTTGATCATGAAGGACGGGCCGAAGTAGGAGGCCTCGGAGTCCAGCGTCTGTTCGCCGGTGTAGTGGGAACCGCCGAGCAGCACGTCGGGCCGGCCGACGGTGCGCAGATACTGCGAAGCGATATGGCCCTCGAAGACGTTCTTGAAGTACGTCGGGAAGCCGTAGTGGATGTAGAAGAAATGCGCCATGTCGACGATGTTGTCGACGATCTCGCGGCAGTTCGAACCCTCGATGAGCTCACTGCGCCACCGCCAGTTCGTCCATTCGTCGCTGGCGGCCTCGGGGATATCGGGAATCTGCAGTTCCGGTGACGGTGGGTTGCCCTCGTGGTCGTGCCAGACGAACAACAGACCGTTGTGCACCTCGGTAGGCCACGAGCGGGTGCGCGCCATCCGCGGTGTGCGCTTGGCGTACGGCACCTCCTTGCACTTGCCGTCGCCGCCCCACCGCCAGTCGTGAAACGGGCACGCGACGGTATCGCCCTTGATCGTGCCCTGCGACAAGTCGCCGCCCATGTGCCGGCAATAGGCGTCGAGGACCCGCAGGTTGTGTTCGGTGTCGGCGAAGACGACGAGCTTGGTGCCGAAGATGTTGACCGGGTGAGGCTTGCCGTCGAGGAAGTCCTTGGCCACGCCCAGGCAGTGCCAGCCGCGAGCAAACCGGGTCGGCAACGTTCCGACGTCGATCTCCCGGACGCCGATCCCAGCGGTATCGATACTCACTTCGCGCCTCCAGCCGCTCACCGGGCCTACTAGAACACGTTATAGTTTTGCGTCCGCGCGGCAGATATACACGCAGGCTAAAGCCACTACTTTTGTGACTTATGGCCCTAGTTGGCGCGCGTTGCGTCAATCGGGTTCGTCGTCGTCTTCGTGGTGGAGGAGTCGTTCGGGGTGGTGGTAGCTGTTGGTGCGGGGTTGGCCGCGGTCCAGGTGGGGTGGGGGGATCCATTCGGTTTGGCCGCGGGCGTTGGTGCGGGTGGTCCAGCCGTGTTCGGCGAGCCGGTTGTCGGGGCCGCAGGCCAGGGTGAGGTCGTCGATGTCGGTGCGGCGGGTGGCCTGCCAGCCTTTGATGTGGTGGACTTGGCTGTGGTAGGCGGGGGCGTCACACCCGGGTTTGGTGCAGCCACGGTCCTTCGCGTACAGCATGATTCGTTGGGCGGGTGAGGCCAGGCGTTTGGTGTGCCACAGCGCCAGTGACCTGCTCTTGTCGAAGATCGCCAGGTAGTGGTGGGCGTGGCTGGCCCAGCGGATCACATCGCTCATGGGCACCAGGGTGCCGCCGGCGGTCAGCGCCTTGCCGGCGGCGGCTTCGAGGTCCTGCAAGGTGGTGGTGACCACGATCGACACCGGCAGCCCGTTGTGCTGACCCAGGTCCCCGGAAGCGAGCAGTCCGCGCAGTCCGGCCAGGAAGGCGTCATGGTTGCGCTGAGCCTGGGAGCGGGTGTCGCGACGCACCCCGTCCTCATCGGGTGTCTGGTCGAGCACCGGGGTCTCGTCGTCGGGGTTGCACACCCCCGGTCCGGCCAGCTTGGCCAGCATGGCCTCGATCGCGGCCCGCAGCTCCGGGGTCACCAGCCCGCTCAGGCGTGACATGCCATCGCCTTCCTGGGCGCCCAGGATGATCCCGCGTCTGCGGGCCCGCTCGGCGTCGCTGAAATCCCCGTCGGGGTGCAGCCAATCCATCACCCGCTGGGCGTATTTGGCCAACTCCTCGGGCCGATACCCGGTGGCCTTGTCGGCCAGGTCGGCCTCGGCGGCCTGGCGGGTGAACGCGTCGATCTCGGCGGGCAGCTGGGCGAAAAAGCTGCGGATCACTTTGACGTGGCCGTCGCCGATGAGCCCGGCGCGCTGTCCGGTCGCGGTCGCGCTCAACCGCGGCGCCAACGGCTCACCGGTCAGCGCCCGGCGCTCGCCCAGGTCGTGGGCCTCGGCGATGCGCCGGGCGGCCTCGGCTTTCGTGATGCGCAACCGGTCGGCCAGCCCCGCACGCAGCGAGCCGCCCAGCTCCTCGGGGCTGGCCTGGGCGTCGAGCTGGTTGATCAACGCATGCTGGGGTGCGCGCAGCCGGCGGGCCACGCGCTCCACCCGCTCCAGGGCAGCCAACCGCTCCGAGGTGGTCAACACGTCAAAAGACAACCCGCACAGGCGATCCGCGTCATGATCGAGCGCGTCGAACACCTCGACGATCTCCTCACGACTGCTCGCACCCATACCCCAAACCCTAGAAACCCCCACCGACAAAAACGGCCACAATGTGACCACAGAAGCCAAAGTGACACAAGGGATTCGCGTGAACGAACGAGCGGTCCGGCTAGTCGCGGTCGGGCGGGTTGGTTGCGTACACCCAGGACAGGAACTGCGCGACGGCCTCCGCGGCGCGATGCGCCCGGGGTGAGCTGAAAATATCGAAAGCGTGTTGCGCGCTGGGCAATTCGGCGTAGGCGACCGGCGACTTGGACACCGCGCGCAGCTCCTCGATGAATTCCTGGGCTTCGCCGACGGGGATGAGGGAGTCGTCGCGGCCGTGCAGGACGAAGAACGGCGGCGCGTCGGCCCGCAGCCGGCGGATCGGCGAGGCGTCGACGTAGACGTCGCGGTGCGACTTGAACCCCCGCTTCACCACGAACTTTTCGAGCAGCGAGACGAACTCGGGGCGGCCCTCGCCCTCGGTGGAGAACCAGTCGTAGCGGCCGTAGATCGGGACCGCGGCCGCCACCGACGTGTCGGCGTCTTCGAACCCCGGCTGGAATGACGGGTCGTTGGGGGTCAGCGCCGCCAGCGCGCACAGGTGCCCACCCGCGGAACCCCCGGTGACCGCGACGAAGTCCGGGTCGCCGCCGTAGTCGGCGATGTTCTCCTTGACCCACGCCAGCGCCCGTTTGACGTCGACGATGTGGTCGGGCCAGGTGTGGCGGGGCGAAACGCGGTAACCGATCGACACGCACACCCAGCCGCGGGCGGCCAGGTGACTCATCAGCGGGTAGGCCTGCGGCCGGCGCATCCCGATCATCCAGGCGCCCCCGGGCACTTGCAGCAGCACCGGCGCCTTGGCATCGCGCGGCAGGTCGCGGCGGCGCCAGATGTCGGCCAGGTTGGCGCGGCCGTTCGGGCCGTAGGACACCACGTTGGTCTTCTCGACGTAGCGCCGGCGCGCCACGGTGTTGCCCAGCGGCAGGCTGCGCCGCCCGCTGCGGGTCGGCTTGGCGTGGGGCAGTTTGCTCACCGCCTCGGCGTAGTCGTGTCCGAGCTGCTCGCGCAGGCCCGCCTCCAGCACCGGACCCGGGGTGGTGACGCCGCGGTAGCGGATCACCCCCAGGATCACCCACGACGCGGCCGTCATGGCCAGCGCAGCCTTGCCCCGCCGTCCCGCGAAGTGGCCCCGCCGCGCGCGCCGCAGCGCGTCCAGCAGCGAGACGGAGAAGTAGATCCCCGGCACCTCCGACGTCGGCCAGCCGAACCAGAAGACCAGCACGGTGCTGTAGCCCTTGCGGGCCAGCGGCCGTAATCCGTTGGCGGCGTTGGCCAGTTCGAGCGCGGCGCGCGCCAGCGGGCGGGGACGCACCAGGCGGCGCGACAACCGGCGCATCAGCCGTTGACCCGCGATTGCAGTTCGTTGCGCTGGATCTTGCCGGTGCTGCCGCGGGGGAGCTCGTCGAGCACGGCGATCTCGCGGGGCACCTTGTAATTGGCCAGGCTTTCCCGGACGTGTTGTTTGAGGGTCTCGGGCGTGGCCCCGGCGCCCGGGGTCAAGACCACGAACGCGGCCAGCCGCTGCCCGTACTGCTCGTCGTCGACGCCGATGACCGCGGCCTCGGCCACGTCGGGGTGCGCCGCCAGCGTCTTCTCCACCTCGATCGGGTAGACGTTCTCGCCGCCGGAGACGATCATCTCGTCGTCGCGGCCCACCACGAACAACCGGCCGGCCCCGTCCAGGTAGCCGACGTCGCCCGACGACATGAACCCGGCGTGAAAGCTTTTCCCTTTGCCGGAGGAGCCCTCCGTGTAGCCCTCGAACTGGGTGTCGTTGCGCACGTAGATGGTGCCGACCTCGCCGGTGGGCAGCTCGTTGAATTCGCTGTCCAGGATCCGGATTTCGGTTCCGCCCGCGGGCCGGCCGGCGGTGTCGGGGGCCGCGCGCAGGTCTTCCGGGGTGGCGGTCGCGATCATGCCGGCCTCGGTGGCGTTGTAGTTGTTGTAGATCACGTCGCCGAACTCGTCCATGAATGCGGTGACGACATCGGGCCGCATGCGCGACCCGGATGCCGCCGCGAAGCGCAATGACTTGCAGCTGTACCGCTTTCGCACCTCGGGCGGCAGTTCCATGATGCGGTCGAACATCACCGGCACCACCGCCAGGCCCGTCGCCTGGTGCCGGTCGATGAGGTCCAGCGTCGCCTCCGGGTCGAATTTGCGCCGGGTGACCACCGTGCACGCCATCGACGCCGCGAAGACCAACTGCGAGAAGCCCCAGGCGTGGAACATCGGCGCCACGATCACCACCGTCTCCTCGGCCCGCCACGGCGTGCGGTCCAGGATGGCCTTGAGCGTGCCGATGCCGGCGTTGCCGCCGGTTTGGTTGGCCCCCTTGGGTGTTCCGGTCGTGCCGGAGGTCAGCAGGATCATCCTGCCCTTGCGGCCGGCGCGCTCGGGCTGTTGGCCGGCGTGATCGGTGATGAGCCCTTCGACGGTCAGCTCGTGCGGGCCGTCGGTCCAGGCCACGATGCGGGTGGCGTCCGGTTTGTCGGCCAGTGCGCGATCCACCGTCTCGGTGAACTCCTCGTCGTAGATGACGGCGTCGACGCCTTCGCGGTTGACCACCTCGGCCAGCGCGGGCCCGGCGAAGGACGTGTTGAGCAACACGACGTCCGAGCCGATCCGGTTGGTGGCCACCACCGCCTCGACGAAGCCGCGGTGGTTGCGGCACATGATCCCGACGACCCTGGGGGTTCCCGACGGCAATCCCTGCAGCGCCGCGGCGAGCGCGTTGATCCGCTCGTCGAGCTGGCGCCAGGTCAGGGTGCCGAGTTCGTCGACCAGGCCCGGCCGGTCCGGGCAGCGCTGCGCCGCGGTGGCGAAGCCCACGGTCATCCCCATGCCCGCGCGGCGCATGGCCGCGGCCATCTTCAGGTAGCGGTCGGGCCGCATCGGCGCGATCATCCCTGCACGCCTCAGGGTGGTGATGACGCCGAGGGCGTCGTTGACCGGACCAAGCAGAGAAGCCACGGCTCAGCCCAGGATCGGGAAGCGTCGCTTGGCGGCCAGGTCGTTGAGGCCCTGCTGCATCACCGACCGCACGTGCTCGTCCACCTCGTCGACGTCCGGGTCGTCACCGAATTCGGCGGCGATGTCGATCGGCTCGAGCACCTGCGTGACGATCTTGGTGGGCAGCGGCAGATTGGGCGGGATCACCGCACTGAAGCCGAAGGGGAAGCCGAACGACAACGGCAGGATGGCGCTGCGCAGCAAGCGCTTCACCCCCAGCCGCTCGGCCAGCCAGGTGCCACGCGACAGGTAGAGCTGCGTCTCCTGCCCGCCGATCGAGACGGCGGGCACGATGGGGACGCCGGCCTCGATGGCGGTCCGGACGTATCCCTTCCGGCCGTTGAAATCGATGACGTTCTCCGAGAGCGTGGGGCGGTAGGCGTCGTAGTCGCCGCCGGGGAAGACGATCACGACCCCGCCGGACCGCAGGGCCTGCGCCGCGTTCTCCCGGTTGGCGCGGATGTATCCGGTGCGCCGGAAGAACTCCCCGGTGGGGCCGGTCATCAGGATGTCGTGGCTCAGGGTGTAGACCGGCCGGTCGTAGCCGAACTTCTCGTAGAAGTGGACGCTGAAGATGGGGACGTCCATCGGGAACATGCCGCCGGAGTGGTTGCCCACGACCAGCGCCCCGCCGGGCGGAAACGAACTCAGGCCGTGCACTTCCGACCGGAAATACGCCTTGAGGAACGGGCGCATCACGCCCACCATGCGCTGGGTCAAGACGGGGTCGAATTTGCCGATGTCACCGGCATCGGGGCGATCCTTATCGGTCACGTTCCTCCCTTGACGCTCCCGCGAGGCCGCCCGAGGTGTGGGTGCCGCGTCGCGTTTCTCGATGGTAGCGACCGGGGTACAACCGCCGTCATGGTGCTTATCTCTTCGCCGGTCCGCGGCTATGGTGCCGGCCGGGCGCGGGCGCTATCGTTACGACGCCCTAAGTGAAATCTCGAGAAGCGGGGATCGGATGGACGTTGCGGGTTTGTCCCACGAACGCGGCTCCCGTCGCGGTGTCGGCCTGCGTGACCGGCGTGCTCACGGACCACACGCCGGCGTGGCCCGCCCCGATTCGGCCCGCCCCAACCCGGCCCCCGCGCCGTCCGCCGACCGGCGAGCCGGTGACGTGGACCCGGCCGTCGCGGACGTGGCGGATCGTCGGCAGGCCGACTATTTCGTCCGGCTGCTCTTGCAGAACCGCAGGCTCATAGACCAGCGGATCGACGACTATCAGAAGGCGATCGCCACCGCACAGGCCAACGGCGACGTCGATGCCGTCGGCAACCTCCGGCGCATGGAGCGGACCGAGGAACAGGACCGCGACAGCGTAGACGGCATGCTCGAGAAGCTGCGCCGCCGCTTCGCCCGCAGCTCCCCGGGCCAGCCGCCGGCCCCGCCTGCGCGGCCGCGCGCCGCGATCCGCTGACCCGGCCGGAATCAATCCACCGGGGGCGCAGCGGTTTTCGTCTCCCGCGCAGACCGCCGAAGGGTGCAGCGACCCGAATCGGCCACGCCCGCATCGCCGTCCCGATACATTTGACGGGCCAACTGGGTTCTTCCGACACCGAACGAGGCCGCCCATGGGATTCATGACCCCGGACATTCCCGACGTCGACCCGCAGAGTTGGCCCGGTTTGCCGCGATCGACCAGGCGGCAGATCATGACGCGGCACTGGGTCGAACACGGCTTCGGTTCCCCATACGCGGTCTACCTGTTCTACATCGTCAAGATCGCGGTGTACGTCGCCGGCGCCGCCGCGATTATCTCCCTGACGCCGGGCCTGGGCGGCCTCGGGCGCATCGGCGACTGGTGGACGCAGCCGATCGTGTATCAGAAGGTGGTCATCTTCACGCTCCTGTTCGAGATCCTGGGCCTGGGCTGCGGATCCGGGCCGCTGACCGCACGGTTCTGGCCGTTGTTCGGGGGTTTCCTGTACTGGTTGCGGCCCAACACGATTCGGCTGCCGCCATGGCCCGACAAGGTTCCGCTCACCGGTGGCGACAACCGCACCGTCGTCGACGTGGTGCTCTACCTGGTGGTGCTGGTCTCGGGCGCCTGGGCGTTGCTCTCGCCCGGGCGGGGCGGGCCGGTGACCGCCGGCGGCGACGTCGGCCTCATCGATCCCGTGCTGGTGGTGCCGACCATCGCCGCGCTGGCCCTGCTCGGGCTGCGCGACAAGACCGTCTTCCTCGCCGCCCGCGGCGAACACTACGGACTGACCCTGCTGGTCTTCTTCTTTCCCTTCACCGACCAGATCGCCGCCTTCAAGATCATCATGCTGGCGCTGTGGTGGGGGGCCGCGACGTCGAAACTCAACCACCATTTCCCCTACGTCGTGGCGGTCATGATGAGCAACAGCCCGGTGCTGCGCAGCCGGGCATTCAACTGGTTCAAGCGCAGGCTCTACCTTGACCCGGTCAACGACCTACGCCCGTCGTGGATCCCGAAGGTGATGGCCCATGTCGGCGGGACGACCGCGGAATTCCTGGTGCCGCTCGTCCTGGTCTTCTTCGCCGACGGGCACAAGTGGGCATGGTTCCTCATCGGGTTCATGGTTCTCTTCCACCTCAACATCACCTCCACCATTCCGATGGGGGTTCCGTTGGAGTGGAACGTGTTTTTCCTGTTCTCGCTGTTCTACTTGTTCGGGCACTACGCCGGCGTCACCGCCACGGGGCTGAGCTCGCCGCTGCTGCTGGTCATCCTGATCGCCGCGCTCGCGGTGGTGCCGATCGTGGGAAACCTGTTCCCCAAGCAGGTTTCGTTTCTGCCCGCGATGCGCTACTACGCCGGCAACTGGGCCACCAGCTTGTGGTGCCTGCGGGACGGCGCGGAGGACAAGATCGACGCGAACATCACCAAGGCCTCCGCGCTCGTCCCCAAACAGCTTGCCCGCCTTTATGACCCGAACACCGCCGAGATGATGATCGACAAGCTGATGGGCTGGCGGTCCATGCACACGCACGGGCGCACGCTCAACGGGCTGGTGGCCCGCGCGCTGGACGGGCGCGACGAGGCGGACTACAAGCTGCGCGACGGTGAGATCATCGCCGGACCGCTGATCGGGTGGAACTTCGGCGAAGGCCACCTGCACAACGAGCAGTTGCTCGCGGCGGTGCAGCGGCGCTGCCAGTTCGACGAGGGCGACGTCCGGGTGATCATTCTGGAAAGCCAGCCGATCCACGTCCAGCGCCAGGAGTACCGCATCGTCGACGCCAAGACCGGCTTGATCGAAGAGGGTTACGTCGACGTGGAAAGCATGCTGGCGCGTCAGCCGTGGCCCGAGCCCGGCGACGAGTACCCGGTCCATGTCCTCGATGGCGGCGACCCGCCGCGCCCGGCTTCGCCGCGCTCGCGATCACCGCGGACCACGCGGCGCAGCGCCCGATGACCCGGGCCGTGGTGGTCGGCGCCGGCCCCAACGGCCTGGCCGCCGCGATCCACCTGGCGCGCAACGGCGTCGACGTGCAGGTGCTCGAGGCGAGCGACACCGTAGGCGGGGGAGCCCGCTCGGGCGAACTCACCATGCCCGGGGTCATCCACGACCACTGCTCGGCGTTTCACCCGCTGGGCGTCGGGTCGCCGCTGTGGAAGCAGATCGACCTGCAGCGCCATGGGCTGCGGTGGAAGTGGCCGGAGGTCGACTGCGCGCACCCGCTCGACGACGGCACCGCCGGCGTGCTCTACCAGTCGATCGATGACACGGTGGCCGCCCTGGGGCCCGACGGCGGCAGATGGCGGCGGGCGATCGGGGACCTCGCGGCGGGATTCGACGAACTGGCCGAGGATCTGCTCGGCCCGGTGCTGGGCGTCCCGCGGCACCCGATCCGCCTGGCCGGCTTCGGTCCGCGGGCGCTGCTGCCGGCCACCACGATGGCCCGCTGGTTTCGCACCGAGCAGGCCCGCGCGTTGTTCGGCGGCTCCGCCGCGCACATCTACACCCGGCTGGACCGCCCGCTCACCGCGTCCCTGGGGCTGATGATCCTGGCCAGCGGGCACCGGTACGGCTGGCCCGTTGCGGAAGGGGGATCCGGGTCGATCAGCCGGGCGCTCGCCGCCGCGCTCGTCGAGCACGGCGGCTCGGTAGCCACCGGGGTGCGGGTCACCCGCCGCAAGGACATCCCGGACGCCGACATAGTCATGCTCGACCTCAGCCCCGCCGCGGCGCTCGCCCTCTACGGCGACGCGATGCCGGCCCGCATCAGGCGGTCGTATCGGCGCTATCGGGAGGGCTCGTCGGCGTTCAAGGTCGACTTCGCCATCGAGGGCGACATCCCCTGGACCAACCCCGCCTGCGCGCGGGCCGGCACCGTGCACCTGGGCGGCACGTTCGCCGAGGTGGCGGACACCGAACGCCAACGCGCGCAAGGCAAGACGGTCGACCGGCCCTTCGTGCTCGTCGGCCAGCAGTACCTGGCCGACCCGTCCCGTTCGGCGGGCAACGTCAACCCGATCTGGGCGTACGCGCACGTGCCGTTCGGCTACGACGGCGACGCCACGGCGGCCGTCGTCGCCCAGATCGAGCGGTTCGCGCCGGGCTTCTCCGAGCGCGTCCTGGCGACCGTCACCAAGGGCACCGCCGATTTGCAGGCCTACAACGCCAACTTCATCGGCGGCGACATCATCGGCGGCGCCAACGACGGCCTGCAGGTCATCTTCCGCCCCCGCATCGCCGTCGATCCCTACCCGCTGGGCGTGCCGGGCGTCTACCTGTGTTCGCAGTCCACACCGCCGGGGGCCGGCATCCACGGTCAGTGCGGTTACCACGCCGCCGAGTCGGCGCTGAAGTGGCTGAAGAAGCCGCGCCGCGGCTGACTCACATTGGTCGCGGGAACCGGGGCGGCAACCGCGCATCCTGCTGATCTAGGCTGACCACGAGCGCGTAATCAGCGGACTCACGAACGACATCAGCAGACAGGGAGACATCAAGTGACGGTCCGAGTAGGCATCAACGGCTTCGGTCGAATCGGACGCAACTTCTACCGGGCGCTTCTGGCCCAACAGGAGCAGGGCCCTGCCAGTTCCGGGGCCGACATCGAAGTGATCGCGGTCAACGACATCACCGACAACCACACGCTGGCGCATCTGCTCAAATTCGACTCGATCCTGGGCCGGCTGCCCTATGACGTCAGCCTGGAAGGCCAGGACACCATCGTGGTGGGTCCGCACAAGATCAAGGCGCTCGAGGTCAGAGAGGGCCCGGCGGCGTTGCCGTGGGGCGACCTGGGCGTCGACGTGGTCGTGGAGTCCACCGGGCTGTTCACCAACGCGGCCAAGGCCAAGGGTCACCTGGACGCCGGTGCCAAGAAGGTGATCATCTCGGCCCCCGCCACCGACGAGGACATCACCATCGTGCTGGGCGTCAACGACGACAAGTACGACGGCAGCCAGAACATCATCTCCAACGCCTCGTGCACCACGAACTGCCTGGGGCCGCTGGCCAAGGTCCTCAACGACGAGTTCGGCATCGTCAAGGGCCTGATGACCACCGTGCACGCCTACACCCAGGACCAGAACCTGCAGGACGGCCCGCACAAGGACCTGCGCCGCGCGCGGGCGGCGGCGCTGAACATCGTGCCGACCTCGACCGGCGCCGCCAAGGCAATCGGCCTGGTGCTCCCGGAACTGAAGGGCAAGCTCGACGGGTACGCGTTGCGGGTGCCGATCCCCACCGGCTCGGTGACCGACCTGACCGCCGAGCTGACCAAGGCCGCGAGCGCCGAAGACATCAACGCGGCGTTCAAGGCCGCCGCCGAGGGCCGGCTCAAGGGCATCCTGAAGTACTACGACGCGCCGATCGTGTCCAGTGACATCGTCACCGACCCGCACAGCTCGATCTTCGACTCCGGGCTGACCAAGGTGATCGACAACCAGGCCAAGGTGGTGTCCTGGTACGACAACGAGTGGGGCTACTCCAACCGCCTCATCGACCTGGTCGCGCTGGTCGGCAAGACGCTGTAAGTTCAGCCAATCGTGACGATTCCAAATCTGAAAGACCTTCTGGCCGAAGGGGTTTCGGGTCGGGGCGTGTTGGTGCGCTCCGACCTGAACGTTCCGCTCGACGACGGCGCCATCACCGACCCGGGCCGGATCACCGCGTCGGTGCCGACATTGCGGGCGCTGGTCGACGCCGGCGCCAAGGTGGTGGTCACCGCGCACCTCGGCCGGCCGAAGGGCGGGCCCGACCCGAAGCTGTCGCTGGCCCCGGTCGCCGCCGCGCTCGGTGAGCAGCTCGGCCGGCACGTCCAGCTGGCCGGCTCCGATCGTTCCCGAGTCGTGGGCGGCGACGCCCTGGCCCGCGCCGAGGGACTCACCGACGGCGACGTCCTGCTGCTGGAGAACATCCGCTTCGATCCGCGCGAAACCAGCAAGGACGACGGCGAGCGGCTGGCCCTCGCCCGCGAGCTCGCCGAATTGGTTTCGCCCGGAGGGGCTTTCGTCTCCGACGGGTTCGGGGTGGTGCACCGCAAGCAGGCGTCGGTGTACGACGTGGCCACGCTGCTGCCGCACTACGCCGGCACGCTGGTGGCCGACGAGATCCGGGTGCTGGAGCAGTTGACCAGCTCGACCACCCGCCCGTACGCGGTGGTGCTCGGCGGATCGAAGGTGTCCGACAAGCTCGGCGTCATCGAGTCGCTGGCCACCAAGGCCGACAGCATCGTGATCGGCGGCGGGATGTGCTTCACCTTCCTTGCCGCGCAAGGTTTTTCGGTGGGGAAGTCGCTGCTGGAAGAAGAGATGGTCGACACCTGCCGTCGACTGCTGGACACCTACGTCGACGTGCTGCGGCTCCCGGTGGACATCGTGGTGGCGGAGAAGTTCGCCGCCGACGCGCCGCCGCAGACGGTGGCCGCCAACGCCATCGGAGACGACTTGATCGGGTTGGACATCGGACCCGGCTCGGTCAAACGCTTTGCGGCCCTGTTGTCCAACGCCGAGACCATCTTCTGGAACGGCCCCATGGGCGTGTTCGAATTCCCCGCGTTCGCCGCGGGCACCCGCGGCGTCGCCGAGGCCATCGCCGCGGCGACCGGCAAGGGCGCGTTCAGCGTGGTCGGCGGCGGCGACTCCGCGGCCGCGGTGCGCGCCCTGGGCATCCCGGAGGGCGACTTCTCGCACATTTCCACCGGCGGCGGCGCGTCGCTGGAATACCTTGAGGGCAAGACGCTGCCGGGCATCGAGGTGCTCGGGCAGCCGCAGCCGGGTGGAGGGGACGCGTGAGCCGCAAGCCGCTGATCGCCGGCAACTGGAAGATGAACCTCAATCACTTCGAGGCGATCGCGCTGGTGCAGAAGATCGCGTTCGCGCTGCCGGACAAGTACTACGACAAGGTCGACGTCACCGTCCTGCCGCCGTTCACCGACCTGCGCAGCGTGCAGACGCTGGTCGACGGCGACAAGCTGCGGCTGACGTACGGCGGACAGGACCTGTCCCAGCACGACTCGGGCGCCTACACCGGCGACATCAGCGGCGCGTTTTTGGCCAAGCTGGGCTGCAGCTTCGTCGTGGTCGGTCACTCCGAGCGCCGCACCTACCACGATGAGGACGACGCGCTGGTGGCCGCCAAGGCCGCCGCCGCGCTCAAGCACGAGCTCACCCCGATCGTGTGCATCGGCGAGCACCTCGAGGTCCGCGAGGCCGGTAACCACGTCGAGCACAACATGGAGCAGCTGCGCGGCTCGCTGGCCGGCCTGTCGGCCGAACAGATCGCGACCGTCGTCGTGGCCTACGAGCCCGTCTGGGCCATCGGCACCGGCCGGGTGGCCAGCGCCGCCGACGCCCAGGAGGTGTGCGCCGCGATCCGCGCGGAACTCGCCTCGCTGACGTCGCCCCAGGTGGCCGACGCCGTGCGAGTGCTCTACGGCGGCTCGGTGAACGCCAAGAACATCGGCGACCTCATCGCCCGCGACGACATCGACGGGGCCCTGGTCGGCGGGGCGTCCCTGGACGGTGAGCAGTTCGCGACGCTCGCGGCCATCGCGGCCGGCGGGCCCCTGCCCTGAGCGCAGCGCACCACCGGTAAGCTGCCTGTCATGGAGTTGGCCCTGCAGATCACCCTGGTGGTCACCAGCGTGCTGGTGGTGTTGCTGGTGCTGCTGCACCGCGCCAAGGGTGGCGGCCTGTCGACGCTGTTCGGCGGCGGTGTGCAGTCCAGCCTTTCCGGCTCGACGGTGGTGGAGAAGAACCTGGACCGGTTGACGCTGTTCATCACCGGCATCTGGCTGGTCTCCATCATCGGGGTGGCGCTGCTGATCAAGTACCGGTGACCCGTCGGCGGGCGGACCACCTGATCCGCACCGATACTGGGACACATGGTTGACGTTTCCGACATCGCGCTGGAACCGATCGGCGCCGTGCAACGCACGCTGGTCGGTCGCGAGGCGACCGAGCCGATGCGCGCCGACATCAGGCTGCTGGGCGCCATTCTCGGCGACACCGTGCGCGAGCAGAACGGGGACGAGGTCTTCGACCTCGTGGAACGCGCCCGGGTGGAATCGTTCCGGGTGCGCCGCTCCGAGATCGATCGGGCCGACCTGGCGCGGATGTTCGATGGCATCGACATTCACCGAGCGATCCCGGTCATCCGGGCGTTCAGCCACTTCGCGCTGCTGGCCAACGTCGCCGAAGACATCCACCGCGAACGCCGCCGCGCCATCCACGTCGCCGCGGGTGAGCCGCCGCAGGACAGCAGCCTGGCCGCAACCTACGCCAAACTCGATGGCGCCGAACTAGATTCGGCCACGGTGGCGACCGCGCTGCGCGGCGCCCTGATCTCCCCGGTGATCACCGCCCACCCCACCGAGACCCGGCGGCGCACCGTCTTCGTCACCCAGCACCGGATCACCCAGCTGATGCGGCTGCACGCCGAGGGCCACACCGAGACCGACGACGGGCGCAACATCGAGCGCGAGTTGCGCCGTCAGGTCCTCACCCTGTGGCAGACCGCGCTGCTCCGGTTGTCCCGGCTGCAGATCACCGACGAGATCGAGGTGGGACTGCGCTATTACGCGGCCGCGTTCTTCCAGGTCATCCCGCAGGTCAACGCCGAGGTAAGGGACGCGTTGCGGGCGCGCTGGCCCGACGCTGATCTGCTCGCCGCGCCGATCGTGGCGCCCGGTTCCTGGATCGGCGGCGACCGCGACGGCAACCCGAACGTGACGGGCGAGGTGGTGCGCCAGGCCACCGGCAGCGCCGCGTTCACCGCGCTGTCGCACTATCTGGCCGAGCTCACCGCCCTGGAACAAGACCTGTCGATGTCGGCGCGGCTCGTCCCGGTCACACCCGGGCTGGCCGAACTGGCCGAGGGCTGCGGCGAACAGGCCCGCGCCGACGAGCCCTACCGGCGGGCGGTCCGGGTGATCCGCTCCCGGCTCACCGCGACCGGCGCCGAGATCCTGGACCGCCGGCCACAGCACGAGCTGGACCTCGGCCTGCCGCCATATGCCACCCCGGCAGAACTGCAACAAGACCTCGACACCATCGACGAGTCCCTGCGCGCCCACGGCAGCGCGCTGCTGGCCGACGACCGCCTGGCTCTGCTGCGAGAAGGCGTGAGCGTCTTCGGATTTCACCTCTCCGGTCTGGACATGCGGCAGAACTCTGACGTCCACGAGGAGGTGGTGGGGGAGCTGCTGGCCTGGGCCGGGGTGCACCCGGACTACGCCTCCCTGCCCGAGGAGGACCGGGTCGCGCTGCTGGCCGGCGAACTCGGCACCCGCCGTCCACTCGTCGGTGATCGCGGACAACTTTCGGAGCTGGCCCGCAAGGAGCTCGAGGTCGTCACCGCCGCGGCGTACGCCATCGGGCGCTACGGCCCGGCCGCCGTCCCGAACTACGTCATCTCCATGTGCCGCTCGGTCTCCGACGTCCTCGAGGTGGCGATCCTGTTGAAGGAGTGCCGGCTGCTGGACGCCTCCGGGCCCGAACCGTACTGCCCGGTGGCGATTTCGCCGCTGTTCGAGACGATCGACGATCTGCACAACGGCGCGGCCATCGTGGACGCGATGCTGGAGCTTCCCCTGTACCGTGCGGTCGTCGACGCGCAGGGCGGGTGCCAGGAGGTGATGCTCGGCTATTCCGACTCGAACAAGGACGGCGGTTACCTGGCGTCGAGCTGGGCCGTCTACCGCGCCGAGCTGGCCCTGGTCGAGGTGGCCCGCAAGAACCGGATTCGGTTGCGGCTCTTCCACGGTCGCGGCGGTACCGTCGGCCGCGGCGGTGGGCCGAGCTATCAGGCCATCCTGGCGCAGCCGCCGGGCGCGGTGAACGGCTCGCTGCGCCTCACCGAGCAGGGCGAGGTGATCGCCGCCAAGTACGCCGAACCGCAGTCGGCGCGGCGCAACCTGGAAAGCCTGGTGGCCGCCACGCTGGAGTCGACCCTGCTCGACGTCGAGGGCCTGGGCGACGCCGCGGAGCCGGCCTACGCCGTGCTCGAGGAGGTGGCCACCCTGGCGCAGCGCGCGTACGCCGAATTGGTGCACGAGACACCGGGTTTCGTCGACTACTTCACCGCCTCCACGCCCGTCAGCGAGATCGGCTCGCTGAACATCGGCAGCCGCCCGACGTCGCGCAAACCCACCTCGTCGATCTCTGACCTGCGCGCCATCCCCTGGGTGCTGGCGTGGAGCCAGTCCCGGGTCATGCTTCCCGGCTGGTACGGCACCGGTTCGGCGTTCGAGCAGTGGATCGCGGCGGGGCCCGAAAGCGAAGACGAACGGGTGGGGATCCTGCACGAGCTGTACCAACGGTGGCCGTTCTTCCGCAGCGTGCTGTCCAACATGGCGCAGGTGCTGGCCAAGAGCGACCTGGGCCTGGCGGCGCGCTACGCGGAGCTGGTGGCCGACGAGGAACTGCGCGATCGGGTGTTCGGCAAGATCGTCGACGAGCACCGGCGGACGATCGCGATGCACAAGCTCATCACCGGTCACGAGGACTTGCTCGCCGATAACCCCGCACTGGCACGGTCGGTGTTCAACCGCTTCCCCTATCTGGAGCCGCTGAACCATTTGCAGGTGGAATTGCTGCGCCGATACCGTTCCGGCGACGACGACGAGCTGGTGCAGCGCGGCATCCTGCTCACGATGAACGGATTGGCGAGCGCGTTACGTAACAGCGGGTGACGGGCATCCATGAGGCATGTCCGACAGCGCTTCCCCCGTCGCCGCGGCCGAGTGGGCCCAGAACAGCGTCTTCGAGCGCCTGGCGCGCGTCGGTTACGTCGTGAACGGGATCCTGCACCTGATCGTCGGCTACCTCGCCATCCGTGTCGCGTGCGGCGACGGCGGCACCGCTGACCAAACCGGCGCCCTGGCGACGCTGGCGGCCAAACCGGGCGGCCCGCTCGCGCTGTGGATCGCCACGGCCGCGCTCCTGGCGATGGGCCTCTGGCGGCTTGTCGAGACCGCGCTCGGCCGATCGAGCGACCGTGAGTCACAGCGTCCGTCGGACGTCTCCTCGCGGGCGAAGGCCCTCGGGCTCGCCGCGGTGTACCTGGCCTTCGCGTACTCCGCGTTCGGATTCGCCCGGGGCGCCGGAAGGCCCGCGGATCAACAGAATTCGAGCATCAGCGCGCGGCTGATGGGATCGACGGGCGGGACCATCGTCCTGGTCGCCTCGGGCGTGGTCATCGTCGGGGTAGGGATCTACCACATCTACAAGGGCGCCAGCCGCAACTTCGTCGACGACCTGCAGGGCAAGTCCGGTGACCTGGTGCGGCGGCTGGGCGTGGCCGGGTACGTCGGCAAAGGGGCGGTGATCACCCTGACGGGCGCGTTGGTGATCGTCGCCGCGTGCCGCTCCGAACCCAAGAAGGCGACCGGACTGGACGGCGCGCTCAAGACGCTCGGATCCCAGCACTACGGGGCAGCGCTGTTGATCGCCGCCGGCGCCGGGATCATCACCTACGGGCTCTACAGCTTCGTGATGGCCCGGTCAACCAAGATGTAGCCCCCGCGCCAGTCAGCGGTTGCGCAGCCGGTCGAGCGCACCGCGCACGGCGTTCTCGGTCATCGACAGCGGGGTCATCATCGTCTCGCCCACCTTCACCATGCCGTCGATCCGCCCGACGATCGCCTCCACCGGCTCGACCAGGACGATCAGTCGCCGCGCCAGGTCGTCCAGCCGCGACAGCGTGCCGTCCAGGTGATCCAGCCCTTTCTCCATCCGTTCCACCGTGGCGTTCAGGGCGGAAAGGGACGCGTTCAGCTCTTTCATGGTGGTGCTCAGGCCATCGAGGACGTCCTCGACCTGCTCCACCGTCTTGTCGGCATTCAGCGCTGCCTGGGTGAGAGTCTTGAGCCGGTTCCGCTCTTGCCCGCCACGCACGGTTCTGTCTGCCATGACCGTCATTATCACCCGGAACGATCCGGGCGGGGGCTAGCTTGGCTGACCCGGCCGGGAGGGGAGTTTGGCCGCGGCCTCCTCGTCCAGCAGCCACAGCGTGGTTTCCTGGCCGATCGCCCCGGCGGCGGGCACCGAGACGGGCGGGGCGCCGCCGATCGCGGCGGCCACCGCGTCGGCCTTCGAAGCGCCGGACACCATCAGCCACACTTCGCGCGAACGCTGAACTGCGGGCAGGGTCAAGGTGATTCGTTGGGGCGGTGGCTTGGGGGAGTCCTCGACCGGGACCACCATGCGGCTGGCCTCCAGCACGGCGGGGGTGTCGGGGAACAGGGAGTTGATGTGGCCCTCCGGGCCCATGCCCAACAGGTGCACGTCGAAATTCGGAACCCGTTGGCCGGGGGCGGCGTTGGCGGCCAGCAGCTGTTCGTAGGCCAGCGCCGCGGCCGCGAGGTCGGTTCCGAATTCGCCGTCGCTGGCCGGCATCGTGTGCACGTGGCTGCACGGAATGTCGATCCGGTCCAGCAGCGCCGCACGCGCCTGCTTGTCGTTGCGTTCGTCGTCGCCCTCGGGGACGTAGCGTTCATCCCCCCAGAACAGGTGCACCTTGGGCCACTCGATCTCGTGGCCCACCAGGGACTCGAGCAGGCCGATGCCGGTGCCGCCGCCGGTCAGCACGACCAGCGCCCGGTCGCGGGCCGCCACGGCCTCGCCGATGGTGTCGGCCAGCCGGTTGGCCGCGGCCTCGATCAGGGCCTGAGTCTCGGGGAAAACTTCGATGATGGTGCTCACACGTACTGCACTTTCTCAATGCCTTCCAGGGCTGTCTGGTAAATCTCGTCGGGGTCGAGCCGCCGCAGGTCTTCGGCGAGGCACTCGCCGGTCTCCCTGCGCGCCAAGGGTAGTAGGGCCTCCGGCTTGGCGGTGCGGCTCAGTGTCGCCGTCCTGCCCTCCTGGGGCCGGCTCAACACGATGGTCTCGCTCTTGCGGACCAGCTCCACCTTGAGCTCGCCGACCGCCCGGCGCACCGGGCCGTCGATCCGGCTGGCCAGCCAGCCCGCGAGGATGTCAAGCGCCGGTTCGGTTTTCAGGCCGGACACCAGTGCCGACTCGATCGGTTCGTGCGGCGCCAGGTCCACGGCCGAGGTGAGCAGCGCCCGCCAATAGGTGATGCGCGCCCACGCCAGGTCGGTGTCTCCGGCGGTGTATCCGGACCGTCGGCCCTTGATCGCCGACAGCGGGTCGGTTCCCTTGGTGGCGTCGGTGATGCGCCGAATCGCCAACTTGCCCAACGGATCCTGGGCGGGAATCGCCGGGGCGATGTCCGGCCACCAGGCCACCACGGGAATGTCGGGAAGCAGGAACGGCGTCACGACGCTGGCGGCGTGCCCGGCGAGCGCCCCGGACAGGCTCAGGATCACCACCTCGGTGGCCCCGGTGTCGCCGCCCGCGCGCAACTGCGCGTCCAGGCGCGGTTCGTCGGCATACGGGTCGCCCCGCATCGTGACGATGATCCGGCTGGGATGCTCGTGGCTGGCGTTGTTGGCCGCCTCGAGCGATTCCTCGAGGATGGCGTCGCTGTCCGGCGCGATGATGAGCGTCAGCACGCGGCCCATCGTCACGGCGCCGACCTTCTCCCGCAGTTCGTCGAGCTTCTTGTTGACCGCGGTGGTGGTGGTGTCCGGCATGTCGATGATCACGGCCGCCGCCATTCGCGACCGGTCCGGCGCAGCATCTCGAACGCGGACTCCGGGCCCCACGTCCCCGCCTCGTAAGGCTCGGGCTTGCCGTCGGCCGCCCAGTTGTCGAGGACGGGATCCAATATCTCCCAGGCCAATTCGACCTCCTCGTTGACAGGGAATAGCGACGGCTCGCCCAGCAGCACGTCGAGGATCAGCTGTTCGTAGGCCTCGGGCGACTCCTCGGCGAACGCCGAGCCGTAGGAGAAGTCCATGTTGACGTCGCGGACCTCCATCGCAGTACCGGGCACCTTGGAACCGAACCGCAGCGTGATGCCCTCGTCGGGCTGCACCCGGATGACCATGGCGTTGGTACCCAGCTCGTCGGTCATGGTGGCGTCGAACGGCAGGTGCGGGGCGCGTTTGAAGATCAGCGCGATCTCGGTCACCCTGCGGCCCAGCCGTTTCCCGGTGCGCAGGTAGAACGGCACGCCGGCCCAGCGGCGGGTGTCCACCTCCAGGGTGATCGCGGCGAACGTCTCGGTGGTGGAGTCCTTGGCGAACCCCTCCTCGTCGAGCAGCCCGACGACCTTCTCGCCGCCCTGCCAGCCGCCGGTGTATTGGCCGCGGCTGGTGGTCTCGTCGAGCGGCTGGGCCAGCTGCGTCGCGGAAAGCACCTTGATCTTCTCGGTCTGCAGTGCCGCCGGGTTGAAGCTGACCGGCTCCTCCATCGCGGTCAGCGCGAGCAGCTGCATCAGGTGGTTCTGGATGACGTCGCGGGCGGCCCCGATGCCGTCGTAATAGCCTGCGCGCCCGTCTAATCCGATGTCCTCGGCCATGGTGATCTGTACGTGGTCGACGTAGTGCGCGTTCCAGATCGGATCGAACAACTGATTGGCGAACCGCAACGCCAGGATGTTGCGGACGGTCTCCTTGCCCAGATAGTGGTCGATACGGAACACCGCCTCTTCGGGGAAGACGACGTTGACCGCATGGTTGAGCGCCTGCGCGCTCTCCAGATCGTGCCCGAAGGGCTTCTCGATGACGACCCGGCTCCATCGGTCGCCCTGCGGGCGGGCCAGCCCGGACCGGTGCAGCTGGTCGCACACCACCGGAAACGACTTCGGCGGGATGGCCAGGTAGAAGGCGTGGTTGCCGCCGGTGCCGCGCTCGGCGTCCAGCTTGTCCAGGGTTTCGGCCAGCCGGCTGAACGACTCGTCGTCATCGAAAGAGCCTGGCACGAAACGGAATCCCTCGGCCAGCCGCTCCCAGTTTTCCTCCCGGAACGGCGTGCGGCAGTGATCCTTGACGGCCTGGTAGACGACTTTGCGAAAGTCCTGGGTCTCCCAGTCCCGGCGGGCGAAGCCCACCAGTGAGAAGCTGGGCGGCAGCAGCCCGCGGTTGGCCAGGTCGTAGATGGCCGGCATCACCTTCTTGCGGGCGAGGTCACCGGTGACGCCGAAGATCACCATCCCGCAGGGGCCGGCGATCCTCGGCAGCCGCTTGTCGCGCTTGTCCCGTAACGGGTTTCGCCATTCTGCAGCGGTACGGGCCGGGCTCATTTCGAGGCGGAACCCAGCTGCTTCTGCGTCTCCTCCAGCAGCTCGGTCCACGACTCCACGAACTTGTCCACGCCCTCTTTCTCCAGCACCACGAACACGTCGGTGAGGTCGATCCCGACCCCGGCCAGCTTGTCGAACACCCCTTGCGCGGCCTGCGCGGTGCCGGTGACCGTGTCGCCCTTGATCTCGCCGTGGTCGGCGACGGCGTCGATCGTCTTCTCCGGCATGGTGTTCACCGTGTTGGGCGCGACCAGTTCGGTGACGTAGAGGGTGTCGGAGTAGTCGGGGTTCTTCACCCCCGTCGACGCCCACAGCGGGCGCTGCACGCGGGCCCCGTCACCCTTGAGCGCCTCGTAGCGATCGCCGCCCTCGAACACTTCCTGGTAGGCGGCGTAGGCGAGCCGGGCGTTGGCCACACCGGCCTGGCCGCGC
Organism: Mycobacterium europaeum; assembly: GCF_034555895.2. Taxonomy (NCBI): domain Bacteria; kingdom Bacillati; phylum Actinomycetota; class Actinomycetes; order Mycobacteriales; family Mycobacteriaceae; genus Mycobacterium; species Mycobacterium europaeum. Next base: position 2,641,344 of record NZ_CP157315.1, on the reverse strand, counting down.
AGCGCGAGCGCCTCCTCGGTGCCGACCTTCTCCAGCCGCTTGTCCACCTCGGTGTCCACCCGGGACACGAAGAACGAGGCAACGGAATGGATCTTGGACAGGTCGTGACCCGCCTCCCGGGCCTTCTCCAGGCCGGCCAGGTAGGCGTCCATCACCTGGCGGTGCCGCTCGACGGAGAAGATCAGCGTGACGTTGACCGAAATCCCTTCGGCGAGAACGGCCGTGATGGCCGGGATGCCTGCCTTGGTGGCCGGGATCTTGATGAACAGGTTCGGCCGGTCGACGATCTTCCACAGCTCGACGGCCTGCGCGACGGTCTTGTCGGTCTCGTCCGCCAGCCGCGGGTCCACCTCGATGGACACCCGGCCGTCGACGCCGTCGGACGCCTCCCACTGGGGCTTGAGCACGTCGCAGGCGTTGCGCACGTCGTCGGTGGTGACGGTGCGGATGGTGGCGTCGACGTCGGCGCCGCGCTCGGCGAGCTCGGCGATCTGGCCGTCGTAGGAGTCACCCTCGGCCAGCGCCTTCTGGAAGATCGACGGGTTGGTGGTCACGCCGACGACGCTCTTGGTGTCGATCAGCTTTTGCAGGTTGCCCGACTGCAGCCGCTGGCGCGACAAGTCGTCCAGCCAAACGGAAACCCCCGCGGCGCTGAGCGCGGCGAGGTTAGGGTTCTGGGTCATGTGAACCCCCCTTTCTCAGTTGTCCACTACCTGTTCCGCGGCGGCCGCGACGGCTTCTGCGGTGAAACCGAATTCACGGAACAAAGTCTTGTAGTCGGCGGATTCGCCGTAGTGCTCGATCGACACGATCCGGCCGGTGTCGCCGACCAGCTTGTGCCAGGGCTGCGCGACGCCCGCCTCGACCGCCACCCGGGCCGACACCGACGGCGGCAGCACGCTGTCGCGGTAGTCCTCGGGCTGCGACTCGAACCATTCCACGCACGGCATGGACACCACCCGCGCGACGATGTCCTTGTCGGCCAACAACTTCTGCGCCTCCACCGCGAGCTGCACCTCCGACCCGGTGGCGATCAACACGACGTCGGGGTCCTCCGTGCCTTCGTCACCGAGGATGTAGCCGCCCTTGGCCACGCCCTCGGCGTTGGTGCCCTCGAGGATCGGCACGCCCTGCCGGGTCAGGATCAGCCCGACCGGGCCGCTGCCGTTGCCGCGGGCCAGGATCGTGCGCCAGGCGTAGGCCGTCTCGTTGGCGTCGGCCGGGCGCACCACCGACAGCTTAGGGATGGCGCGCAGCGCCGCGAGGTGCTCGATCGGCTGGTGCGTCGGCCCGTCCTCGCCGAGCCCGATGGAATCGTGCGTCCACACGTAGATGGTGTCGATGTCCATCAGCGCGGCCAGTCGCACCGCCGGGCGCATGTAGTCGGAGAACTGCAGGAACGTGCCGCCGTAAGCCCGGGTCGGGCCGTGCAGCACGATGCCGGACAGGATCGCGCCCATCGCGTGCTCGCGCACACCGAAGTGCAGCGTGCGGCCGTACCAGTCCGCGGTGTAGTCCTTGGTCGAAATGGAGGGCGGCCCAAAGGATTTGACGTTGTCCATGGTGGTGTTGTTGCTGCCCGCCAGGTCGGCCGAGCCGCCCCACAACTCGGGAAGACTGGGACCCACGGCATTGAGCACCTTGCCGGACGCCGCGCGGGTCGCCAGCGCCTTGTCGCCGGGTTCCCAGCGCGGGATGTCGGCGTCCCAGCCGTCGGGCAGCTCCTCGGCGGTCAACCGGTCCAGCAGCGCCTTGCGGTCGGGTTCGCGCTGCGTCCACGCGTCGAAGTCCGCCTGCCACTTCTCGTGCGCTTCCTTGCCCCGGTCCACCAGCTTGCGGGTGTGGGCGATGACCTCGTCGCGCACCTCGAACGTCTTGTTGGGGTCGAAGCCGAGGATCTCCTTGATGGCCGCGACTTCCTCGTCGCCCAGCGCCGCGCCGTGCGCCTTGCCGGTGTTCATCAACTTGGGCGCCGGGAAGCCGATGATGGTCCGCAACTCGATGAAGGACGGCCGGTCGGTGACCGCCTTGGCGTTGGCGATGGCCTCCTCGATCCCGACGACGTTCTCGCCGCCCTCGACCCTCTGCACGTGCCAGCCGTAGGCCTCGTAGCGCGCGGCGGTGTCCTCGCACAGCGCGATGTTGGTGTCGTCCTCGATCGAGATCTGGTTGTGGTCGTAGAAGACGATCAGGTTGCCCAGCTGCTGCACGGCGGCCAGCGACGACGCCTCCGAGGTGACGCCCTCCTCGATGTCGCCGTCGGAGGCGATCACGTAGATGAGGTGATCGAACGGGCTGGTCCCCGGGGCGGCGTCGGGGTCGAACAGGCCGCGCTCGTAGCGCGCGGCCATCGCCATGCCCACCGCCGAGGCCAGGCCCTGGCCCAACGGGCCGGTGGTGATCTCGACGCCCTTGGTGTGCCGGAACTCCGGGTGCCCGGGCGTCTTGGATCCCCAGGTTCGCAGCGACTCGATGTCGGCGAGCTCCAGGCCGAACCCGCCCAGGTACAGCTGGATGTACAGCGTCAGGCTGCTGTGGCCACACGACAACACGAACCGGTCGCGGCCCAGCCAGTAGGTGTCGCTGGGGTCGTGGCGCATCGTTCGCTGGAACAGCGTGTAGGCCAGGGGAGCCAGGCTCATCGCCGTTCCGGGGTGTCCGTTGCCGACTTTTTGGACCGCGTCGGCGGCCAGCACCCGGACGGTGTCGACGGCGGCCGAGTCGAGCTCGGACCAGTCGTCGGGGAGGTGCGGTTGGGTCAGCGTAGAGATCTCTTCGAGTGTGGTCACAGACTCAGTCCTAAGGGTCATCAAGCTGATCAATCCCACCCTAGTGCGGGATGGCCGGCTCTTGCAGTGCAGGTTTCGGGTACCCGCCGCCGGCTGGTGTGAAAATTACGCGGTGGCCCGCGACCCGTAACATTCAGTTCGGAAATCTGGGAGAAGCCTGGATGAATGGACCCTGCGGGCGGGCCATCACCGGCCCGCGGTCTACCATCGTGTGTAGTAGATGCTGCGCGCTGCTGCGACCCCGAGGAGTTATTGCGTGAGCGTTCGCGGGCGCGTCGCCCCGAGCCGGATACCGAGCCGAATACACGGCACGGTGCTGGCTTATTTGGCGCTGACCAAGCCGCGGGTCATCGAACTGTTGCTGGTGACCGCGATCCCCGCCATGCTGCTCGCCCACCGCGGCGCGGTGAACCCGCTGCTGATCTTCAACACGTTGATCGGCGGGATGCTGGCCGCCGGGGGAGCCAACACGCTCAACTGCGTGGCCGACGCGGACATCGACAAGGTGATGAAGCGCACCGCGCGCCGCCCCCTGGCGCGCGCCGCGGTGCCGACGCGCAACGCGTTGGTGTTTGGTTTGGCGCTCACGGCGGGCTCGTTCTTCTGGCTGTGGTGGACGACGAACCTGCTGTCGGGTCTGCTGGCGCTGGCCACCATCGCCTTCTACGTGTTCGTCTACACGCTGCTGCTCAAGCGCCGCACGTCGCAGAACGTCGTATGGGGCGGGGCGGCCGGCTGCATGCCGGTGATGATCGGCTGGTCGGCCGTCACCGGCACCATCGGCTGGCCGGCGCTGGTGATGTTCGCCATCATCTTCTTCTGGACGCCGCCGCACACCTGGGCGCTGGCGATGCGCTACAAGGACGACTACAAGGCGGCCGGTGTGCCGATGCTGCCCGCCGTGGCGACCGAGCGTCAGGTCACCAAGCACATCCTCGTCTACACGTGGCTGACGGTGCTGTCGACGCTGGCGCTGGCCCTGGCCACCGGCTGGCTGTACGCGGCGGTCGCCGTCGTCGCCGGGGTCTGGTTCCTGGCGATGGCCCACCAGCTGTACACCGGGGTTCGCGCCGGCGAGCCCGTCAAGCCGCTGCGGTTGTTCCTGCAATCGAACAACTACCTCGCGGTGGTGTTCTGCGCGTTGGCGGTCGACTCGGTGATCGCGCTGCCGCACCTGTTCTGACGCCGCCGTTCAGGGCAGCAGCACGATCGAGCCGGCGGTCTTGCGGCCCTGCAGGTCCCGGTGGGCGCGCGCGGCCTCGGCGAGCGGATACCGCCCACCGACCTCGATGGTGATGGCCCCGCCGACGATCGCGTCGAACAATTCCTCTGCCCGCCAACTGAATTCCTGGCCGGTGCGAATGAAGTGCGCCAGTGACGGCCGGGTCAAGAACACCGAGCCGGCGGCGTTGAGACGCTGAGGATCGAACGGCGGAACGGGTCCGCTGGCCGCCCCGAACAGCGCCAGTGTGCCGCGCACGGCCAGGCTGGCCAGGCTCGCGTCGAAGGTGGTGGCGCCGACGCCGTCGTACACGGCCTCGACGCCGGCGCCGTCGGTGAGCCCGCGGATCTGCCTGCCGAACTCTTCGGCGTCCTCGGGGTAGGACAGCACCTCGTCCGCACCGGCCTGCCTGGACAGCCGGGCCTTCTCCGGGGTGGAGACCGTGGTGATGACCCGCGCGCCGAGCAGGTGCGCCCACTGCGTCAGGATCAGCCCGACGCCGCCCGCGCCCGCGTGCACCAGCACCGTGTCGCCGGCCTGCACCGGATACACCGAATTCAGCAGGTAGTGCGCCGTCAGGCCCTTCAGCAGCACCGACGCCGCCACGTCGGAACTCACCCCGTCCGGCACGTGTGCGGTCAAAAACGCTGGGGCGGTGGCGTACTCGGCGTAACCGCCGGACGCCGACGCGCTGACCACCCGGTCGCCGACGCTGAAGCCGTCGGTGTCGTCACCGGTCGCGGCGACGGTGCCGCACAGCTCGGAACCGAGGATGAACGGCAACTCGCGCGGGTACTGCCCCGAGCGGAAGTAGGTGTCGATGTAGTTGACGCCGACCGCGCCGGCCTTGATCAGCACCTCGCCGGGACCGGGCACCGGTTGTGGCGCGTCGACGTAGCGCAGCACCTCGGGGCCGCCGGTTTCCCTGACTTCGATTGCGTGCATGTGCTTATCATGCCCGGGCATGAAACTCGCCCGCCCGGACATCTTCCATCCCCGCATCGTGCTGGCGGGGCCCGGCGGCGATCCCGGCGACGCCGGCCTGGTCCCCGGACTGCGGGGCCGCGGGCTGCACGCCCACTGGCTGGCGTGGGACGACCCGGAGACGCTGCGCGCCGACCTGGTGATTCTGCGCGCCTCCGCGGACGGCGGCCGGCGCGACGAATTCCTGGCCTGGACCCGTCGAGTGCGCCACCTGCTCAACCCGCCCGACGCGGTCGCCTGGAACCTCGACGAGCGGTATCTGCGTGACCTCGATAACGACGGGGTCCCGACCCGCCCGGGCGGGACGGCGCAGGCGGCGCTGATCTTCCTGGGCGGCAAGCAGTCCCACGCCTGGCCGGTCGACCCGGACTTCGAGTGGTGGGACCTCGGTTACGCCGCGATCGCGTCGGCCGCCGAGCGCTCCGGAGTCGCTGTCCGCGAGTTGCTGTACGCGCGCGCCGACGTGAGCGGGGACGGGCTGGTGCGGCTGGACCTCGTCGCGCCGCCGCTGGGCTGGCAGCACCTGGACGCCGCCACCCGGGAGCGCGCCGAGCGCGACTTCGCGCTCGCCGTCGAGTCAGCCTGCGAGCGGCTGGGGCTCGGCCCGCTCTCGCATCGAGGCCCATAGCGCGGCCGTGGCCGCGGTGCACGCGGCGGCGCCGGCGACGTGCAGGGCGACCAGGGCGGCGGGCACCCCGGTGAAGTACTGGGCGGTGCCGACGGCGGCCTGCGCGCAGACCAGCGCGAGCAGCACGATCAGCCGGCGCAGGATCGGCCGCGCGGCGTGCACGGCCAGCAGCCCGAAGCCGAGCCCGACCAGCAGGGCGAGGTAGGCGACCAGCAGCGACGAGTGCGCGTGCACCAGGGTCTCGACCGCGATTTCGAGGCGGGGCACCGTCCGGGTGGGGCTGCGGTCGCCCGCGTGCGGACCGGCCGCCGTCACCAGCGTGCCGGTGACCAGCACCACCGCCAGATCCAGGCCGATCAGTGCGGTCAGGGCGCGCAGCGGCTTGGGCACGCGCCGCTGCGGCACACCGTCGTCGGGCTCGCCGATCTTGACGTAGAGCAACACCGACAGCCACACCATCGTCATCGAGGTCAGCAGATGGATGGCCACCGTCCACCACAGCAGCCCGGTGCGCACGGTGATGCCGCCGATCACCGCCTGCACCACCGTCGACACCGGCATGAGCCACGCATAGATCAGGACTTCCCGGCGCCGCCGGGCCCGGGTCACGGCCAGCACGGCCAGCGCCGCCGCGATGACCACCGCGAAGGTGATCATGCGGTTGCCGAACTCGACCGCCTGGTGAATGCGCGGCACCTCGGCGTGCGCGACCGGGGTGAAGCTGCCCGGAAAGCACTGCGGCCAGGTCGGACAACCCAACCCCGACGCGGTGACGCGGACGATCGCCCCGGTGACGGCGATGGTGCCCTGGGTGAGGACGACGGCCGCGGCGACGAGGCGCTGGGCGCGCACGCTCGGGTTGGGAAGCAGGTCCACCAACCGCATCAGCGTTCGTCCGGGCATGGCCCGATGGTAGGCCAACGAAAACTACATCCTGTAGTAAGCCCTGCCGTCACCAGACATAAACCAAGCCGACCCCGAGCCGAGCCCCGCCGAGCCGAGCCCGCGTCAGGTGAACCGAAACCAGCGCCGCGCGGCGAGCGCGGCGAGCGCCCCCCACACGGCCAGGACGACTACCCCGAACCAATCCACCGACAGCGCCATCGCCCGCGACAGCGCCTCGGTGAGCGCGCCCGACGGGGTGAGCCGGGCCGCCCACTTGACCCCGGTCGGGATCATCCCGCTCTCCACCGTCAGCGCGCCGAGGCCGGCGAAGACGAACCACAGCAGGTTGGCGACGGCGAGCACGATCTCGGCCCGCAGCGTGCCGCCGAGCAACAGCCCGAGGGCCGCGAAACCCGCGGTGCCCAGCGCGATGACCGCCGCGCCCAGCGCCAGTGCGGCCAGGGCCGGCCGCCAGCCCAGCGCAAACCCGATGGCCCCCAACAGGATCGCCTGCAGGAACACCACCGTGACCACGGCCAGCGACTTTCCGGCGATGATGCCCCAGACCGGCAGCGGGGTCGCCCCCAGCCGTTTGAGCGCGCCGTAGCGCCGGTCGAAGGCGACCGCGATGGCCTGCCCGGTGAACGCGGTCGAGATCACCGCGAGGGCCATGATGACCGGGACGAAGGTGGCGGCGCGGTTATGGCCGAACGACCCGAACGGCAAGAGCGTGAGCCCGACCAGCAGCGTGATCGGGATGAACATGGTCAGCAGCAGCTGCTCGCCGTTGCGGAGCAGCAGCTTGAGCTCCAGGCGGAACTGGGCGGCCAGCATCCGCGGGACGGGGGCCGGGCGCGGGTCGGGGGTGAAGGTTCCCGTGGGGAAGACGCTCGATTCGGTCACTGCCGCAACTTCCTGCCGGTGAGGTCGAGGAACACGTCCTCGAGGCTGCGCTGCTCGACGCGCATGTCGGTGGCCAGCACGTCGATCCGCGCGCACCACGCCGTGACGGTGGCCAGCACCTGCGGGTCGACCGGGCCCTCGACCAGGTACTCGCCCGGCGTCACCTCGCTGGCCCGGTAGTCCTCCGGCAGGGCGGCGGCCAGCAGCGACAGGTCGAGCCGCGGCGGCGCGGTGAACCGCAATTCGTCCTTGGCGCCCGCGCGCATCAGCTCGGCCGGTGTGCCGGCGGCCACCGTCGCGCCGTGGTCGATGATGACCAGCCGGTCGGCGAGTTCCTCGGCCTCCTTGAGCTGGTGGGTGGTCAGCACCACCGTCACACCGTCGCGGCGCAGCGCGTCGATCAGTTCCCACACCAGCAGCCGGGCGTGCGCGTCCAGGCCCGCGGTCGGCTCGTCGAGGAAGACCAGCTCGGGCCGGCCGACCAGCGCGCACGCCAGCGCCAACCGCTGCTGCTGCCCGCCGGACAGCCGCCGGTACGTGGTGCGCGCGGCGTCGGTGAGGCCCAGGGTGTCCAGCAGCCAGGCCGGGTCCAGGGGGTCGGCGGCGTAGGAGGCGACCAGCTCGAGCATTTCGCCGGCGCGCGCGGAGGGATAACCGCCGCCGCCCTGCAGCATCACGCCCATGCGGGTACGCAGGCGGGCGTTGTCGGCGATCGGGTCCAGCCCGAGCACCTCGATGGTGCCGGCGTCCGGGCGCACGAAGCCCTCGCACATTTCGACCGTCGTGGTCTTGCCGGCCCCGTTGGGGCCCAGCAGGGCGAGCACTTCGGCGGCGTGCACCTCGAGGTCGAGATCGGCGACGGCCGTGGTGGATCCGTAGTGCTTGCTCACCCCGCGCAGTCGTACGACTGTTTCAGGAACGTCCGAGCTCACGTGGAATCAGCGTAGGCGTCGGGCACCGCCTCGGAACGCGGGGTGGCCCGGGTGGTCTGGGTGGTCTCGGCCGCCGGGGCGGTCTCGACGGCGTCGGGAGGCGCTTCGGCGGCGTCGGCCGGCAGCCGCCGCCATGGCAGCCGGGTGTAGGTCAGCGCAATGAGCGCCGCCACGATGACGGTGCTGGCCAGGGTGGCGTCCACGATCTGGAACAGCGCGAAGCGGTCCCCGTTGGCCGTCGGGCCGAAGATCCCGACGACGAGGGTGATGACGATGACCGCCGCCCGGAACCCGCTGCGGGTCGCCCAGGCGGCCAGCGGGATGATCGCCCACAGCAGGTACCAGGGCTGCACGACGGGAAACAACAGCACGGTGACGCCCAGCGCCACGCCCAGGCCACCGATCGGGTGCAGGCGGCCGCGGAAGACGGCCACCAGCAGCCAGCCCACCATCACCGTGATGATCAGCACACCGATAAAACGGGTGAGCCCCAGCACCGCGGTGGTGTGATCGCCGAGCCCCAGCAGGATCCCCACCTGCCCGGTGCCCAGGGCCAGCAGCGTCGGCGGCGACAACCAGCTGCGCACGACGTTGGCGGTGCCGAGGGTGTAGATCCAGCCGAACCCGAGCCCGCTGGCCCAGCCGACGACCGCCATCACCGCCAACGACAGCGCGGTCATCGCGCCGCCCGCCAGCAGCAGCGCCCGCAGGTTCCCCCCGCAGCGGTAGGCCAGGGCCATCGTGACGAACCCGAGCGCCAGCAGCGACGGCAGCTTCACCTGCGACGACAGCGTGATCAGGACGGCGCCGGCCAGCAGCATGCCCAGCGGCTCCCAGTCGGGGCCGGGCCGCCAGGAGGCGGGGAACAGCCGCGGCGCGTCGATGCCGCGCAGCGCGAACTCGGCCCCGGCCAGCATCAGCCCGAGCATCAGCGCCTCGTTGTGCACGCCGGCGACCAGATGCATGATCAGCAGCGGGTTGGCCGCGCCCAGCCACAGCGCGCTGACCTCGGCGACGCCGCAGCGCCGGGCCAGCCGCGGTGTCGCCCACACGATCAGTCCCACGCCGATCAGCTCCACCAGCCGGTGACACAGCACGGCGGCGACGATGTTCTCCCCGGTGATCGCCGAGATGCCGCGGCCGATCCACAGGAACAGCGGGCCGTAGGGCGCCGGCGTCTCCCGCCACAAGGTGGGCACCGACAGCGTGAACACGTGCGACAGGCCCAGGCCGGACGCCGGACCCACCCGGTAGGGGTCGAGCCCTTCCAGCGAGATCTGGCTCTGGGCCAGGTAGGAGTAGACGTCCTTGCTGTACATCGGCGGCGCGATCAGCAGCGGCAGCACCCACAGCAGCAGGGTGCGGTCCAGGTCGCCGCGCGACATCCGCCTGCTGCCCAACGCAAACCGGCCGAGCATCAGCCAGGCCAGCGCCATCATGACCGCGCCGGTCGTCGTCATCGTCAATGACACCGTCTGGATCCGGGACGGCAGGTTGAGCAACCGCACGCCGAAGGTGGGGTCCTGCACTACGGGCCGGGCTCCGGCGCCCAGCGCGCCGATCGCCATCAGGATGGTGCCGGTCGCCCCGAACAGGCGGGTGCGCTGCAGCGCGGTCAGCTCGGTATCGTTCAGCGGCGTGCCCACCGCCTGCTCGTCGCCATGCAGGCTGGCGATCGACGAGCTCAGCGCGTGGTGGCGGGCTGCCATCCGTGCAGCTTAGCTGCCGGGGGCTCGCCGCCCGCCGGCTCGCCGTCGCTATCACGTCGGTGCTGTGCCTCGCGGCTCCGACCTGGACGCCGGCCGGGCCGGCTCGTGGCGACCACGGCGAGGCGTCCTACCGCTTTTCCTGCACCTGGGGCTCATTGACGGCGGACTTCGCCGGCCGCGACGCGCTGCCGCAAACCGACGACCCCCCGGCCCGGTGGTACCGCACCGACGCCGAAGGTCAATACGTGAACCGAGGATGGGGACCACGCGCGAAAGCCCTGCCGCCGCCGAGCATTCCGCAGGACGCGCGTTGCGATCCCGCCGCCTGGAAGCGGGAACGGATCCTCGCGGTGGCGATGCGCTACATCTACGCGCCCGGCAACCCGCTGGGGCTGCAATACCGCCACCATCACATCCCCGTATGGGAGCCACCGGCCTCGACGTATGCCGGTGTGTCCGAAGAGAATCCCGATGCCGATGCACCACCCGGGCCGACGGCCTGGGGTCCCGGACGAGGTCTGGACTGTTCTAATTTCACCGCTTGGATCTACAACTACGGTCTGGGCATCAAGTTCGGCGGCAATGTCCACCAACAAGCGGACGGCACCGCCGGTCCGATGGGCCGACGCATCCCGACAGAGGGGCCGTTCCAGCTCGGGGATTTGATCTATCTGCACCCCAACGGAAATCCCGGCCAGGCCTCGCACGTGGTCCTTTACGTCGACGACGGTCACATCATCGACAGCCGGGTCAGCGCCCAGAACCTCATCGGAGTCCAGGTCCGGGATCGGGTCGGCTGGTACCGCGACGCCGTAATCGTCGCGTGGCGGCCGATCGGCTGAGACGACTCCACGGCGGATCGGGATTGCTCACGCGTAGCCTCGCGTTCGTGGCGATTCGCGACCATGGCGACCCCGGGGACGCACCCTCCGTGCCGCCACCCCTGTGCCCGCCGGCTAACGACGCCCGCCCGTCCGCGGCGGAGCAGGCCCGTACCATCGCCGCCGCCACCAATGCCGCCACGCTGGCCACGTTGACCGCTGACGGCGACCCGTGGGCGTCGTTGGTGACCTATGGACTGCTGGGCGGGATGCCAGTGCTGTGCGTCTCGAGCCTGGCCGAGCACGGCCGCAACCTGGCGCGAGACCCGAGGGCCAGCCTGTCCATCGTGGCGGCGAGCGGCGACACCGACCCACTGGCCGGCAGTCGAATCACCCTGGCCGGGCGGGTCGCGAAGCCCACGGGCTCGGAGCACGACGACGCCCGGACGGCATACCTGGCGGCGGTGCCCGCCGCCCGGCACTACCTGGACTTCAGCGATTTCAGCCTGTGGGTGCTACGGGTTCAGCGGCTGCGATGGGTAGGTGGATACGGCCGGATGGACTCGGCCACCGGCGATCAGTATGCCGCCGCTTCCCCAGACCCGGTTGCGCCGACGGCTGCCCGGGCCCTCGCGCATCTCAACACCGACCACGCCGACTCCCTGGCTGCCATGGCCCGGATCTTCGGCGGTTACCCCGACACCGACACCGCGATGTGTACCGGCGTCGACCAATATGGCCTGGATCTGCGGGTGCACACCCCCCGCGGTGTGGCCTACACCCGGGTCGGGTTTCCCGCACGGCTGGAATCTGCCGACGAGTTGCGTTCGGCGACAGCGGGATTAGCCCGGGCCGCGAACTCGGCTATCGAGAACACGGCCCGGACTAAAGGGCTTGATCTGCAACGCTGAAGACAAGCCGGCAAGACCCCGCCCCGGTTACTTCTGTTCGCCGTCAGCCTTGCTCAGCGCCCGGTCCGCGGTCGCGACCAGCCTGCGGTTGAACTGATACTGGGCGGCGACGAACTTGTCGGCCAGTTCGATGGCGGCGTCGACAATCTTGGTGCGCAGCGGTTGCACCGCCTCCGGGATTGCCTCGTCAAGGGTCTTGTGGAACGCGCGAAGCGCCTCCGCCGCGGCGTGCTGGCCCGCTTTGGCCGATTCGCGTACCTCGTCGAGCAGGTCGGTCGAACGCGATGCGCCGGACGTCGATTCAGTCGTGTCAGGCATGCCAGTTCCTTCCTGGGGTTGTTTCTTTCACTAGCGCCGCCGACGCTATTCGGCGCGGCGGGCCGCGCACTACGGGCGAAGGTCCCCATCGTCGCTGCCAATGGTCTTCCGCAACGGGCGTAATGTGACCAGCGCAACGGACCGCTCAGGGCACCCTTGGTAGACCGATCCCCGGAATTGCGTCACACTGGTGTTGTGAAATTCCGGACCGGTCTCGACGATGCCGCCGTGAGCGCGGCGTCCGTTGCGGTGCCGGATGGTCAGACGCGTCGCGCCATCGTGCGCCTGCTGTTGGAGTCCGGAACGATCACCGCCGGTGAGATCGGCGACCGGCTAGGGCTGGCGGCCGCCGGTGTGCGGCGCCATCTCGACGCCCTGATCGAGGCGGGCGACGCCGAATCGGTGCCCGCCGCGTCCTGGCAGCAGGCGGGACGCGGGCGCCCCGCCAAGCGGTTCCGGCTGACGGCGGCGGGCCGCGCCAAGCTCGAGCACGCCTATGACGACCTGGCGGCGGCGGCCATGCGGCAGCTCCGCGAGATCGGCGGGGAGGACGCCGTCCGCACGTTCGCCCGGCAGCGCATCGACACGATCCTGGGCGGCGTGCCGGCCGCGGGCAGCGACGACGACGCCGAAGTCGAGGCCGCCGCCGAGCGGGTGGCCGGCGCGCTCACCAAGGCGGGTTACGTCGCTACCACGGCACGCGTGGGCGGCCCGATCCACGGCGTGCAGATCTGCCAGCACCACTGCCCGGTGTCGCACGTCGCCGAGGAATTCCCGGAGCTGTGCGAGGCCGAGCAGCAGGCCATGGCCGAGGTGCTCGGGACCCACGTGCAGCGGCTGGCGACCATCGTCAACGGGAACTGCGCCTGCACCACCCACGTGCCTCTTACTGTCCCTAGTTCGAAGGCGCCCAGCCCGCGCCCCGACCCCACGAGCATCGAAGGAGCGTCGCTATGACCCTCACCCCCGAGGCCCAGCAGGCCATCAGGACGGCAGACGGGCCGTTGACCCAGGAGGAGGCCATCGCCTCCCTGGGCCGTTACGGCTACGGCTGGGCGGACTCGGACGTCGCGGGCGCCAGCGCACAGCGCGGGCTGTCCGAGGCGGTGGTCCGCGACATCTCGGCGAAGAAGAACGAGCCCGACTGGATGCTGCAGACGCGCCTGAAGGCGCTGCGCATCTTCGACCGCAAGCCGATGCCGACGTGGGGCTCCAACCTCGAGGGCATCGACTTCGACAACATCAAGTACTTCGTGCGGTCCACCGAGAAGCAGGCCGCCACGTGGGATGACCTGCCCGAGGACATTCGGAACACCTACGACAGGCTGGGCATCCCGGAAGCCGAGAAGCAGCGCCTGGTGGCCGGTGTGGCCGCGCAGTACGAGTCCGAGGTGGTCTACCACCAGATCCGGGAGGACCTGGAGTCCCAGGGCGTCATCTTCGTCGACACCGACACCGGGCTGCGCGAGCACAACGATCTCTTCCAGCAGTACTTCGGCACGGTGATCCCGGCGGGGGACAACAAGTTCTCCGCGCTGAACACCGCGGTGTGGAGTGGCGGCTCGTTCATCTACGTCCCGCCGGGCGTGCACGTCGACATCCCGCTGCAGGCCTACTTCCGGATCAACACCGAGAACATGGGCCAGTTCGAGCGGACGCTGATCATCGTCGACGAGGGCGCCTACGTGCACTACGTGGAGGGCTGCACCGCGCCGATCTACAAGTCGGATTCGCTGCACTCGGCGGTGGTGGAGATCATCGTCAAGCCCGGCGGCCGCTGCCGTTACACCACCATCCAGAACTGGTCGAACAACGTCTACAACCTGGTCACCAAGCGGGCCCGCGCGGAAGCCGGCGCCACCATGGAGTGGGTCGACGGCAACATCGGGTCCAAGGTGACCATGAAGTACCCGGCGGTGTGGATGACCGGGGAGCACGCCAAGGGTGAGGTGTTGTCGATCGCCTTCGCCGGCGAGGGTCAGCACCAGGATGCCGGCGCCAAGATGCTGCACCTGGCGCCGAACACGTCGAGCAACATCGTCTCGAAGTCGGTGGCCCGCGGCGGCGGCCGGACCTCCTACCGCGGCCTGGTGCAGGTGAACAAGGGCGCGCACGGCTCCCGCTCCAGCGTGAAATGCGATGCGCTGCTAGTTGACACGATCAGCCGCAGCGACACCTACCCCTACGTCGACATCCGCGAGGACGACGTCACCATGGGCCACGAGGCCACCGTGTCCAAGGTCAGCGACAACCAGTTGTTCTACCTGATGAGCCGCGGGCTGACCGAGGACGAGGCGATGGCGATGGTGGTGCGCGGCTTCGTCGAGCCGATCGCCAAGGAACTGCCCATGGAGTACGCCCTCGAGCTCAACCGGCTGATCGAGCTGCAGATGGAAGGTGCGGTCGGCTAGTGACGGGATTGACTGAGGCGGTTGAGGGTTCGGCCCTCGCCGCAGCTAACAAGGGTGAGCTGTTCGCGTCCTTCGACGTGGACGCCTTCGAGGTACCCAGCGGGCGCGACGAGATCTGGCGGTTCACCCCGCTGCGGCGGCTGCGCGGCCTGCACGACGGCTCGGCCCGGGCCACGGGCGCGGCGCGGATCGACGTCAGCGAACAGCCCGGCGTGCGGGTCGAGACCGTCCGCCGCGGTGACGAGCGGCTCGGCCGCGGCGGCGTGCCCACCGACCGTGTTGCCGCGCAAGCGTTTTCGTCGTTCAATTCCGCGACGCTGGTGAGCGTCGGCAGGGACACGCAGGTCGCCGAGCCGGTCAACATCACCGTGACGGGTCCCGGGGCCGGCGCGGTGGCCTACGGGCACCTGCAGATCAGCGTCGCCGAACTCGGCGAGGCGGTCGTGGTGATCGACCACCGGGGCAGCGGAACCTACGCCGACAACGTCGAATTCATCGTCGGCGACGCCGCCCGGCTCACCGTCGTGTGGGTCGCAGACTGGGCCGACGACATGGTGCACCTGTCCGCGCACCACGCCAGGCTGGGCAAGGACGCGGTGCTGCGGCACGTCGCCGTCACCCTCGGCGGCGAGGTGGTGCGGATGTCGGCCAACGTGCGGTACGCCGCCCCGGGCGGGGACGCGGAGCTGCTCGGGCTGTACTTCGCCGACGATGGGCAGCACCTGGAGTCGCGGCTGCTGGTCGACCACGCGCAGCCCAACTGCAAATCCAACGTGCTCTACAAGGGTGCGCTGCAAGGAGATCCGGCGTCGGAGCGGCCCGATGCGCACACCGTCTGGGTGGGTGACGTGCTGATCCGCGCCGAGGCCACCGACACCGAGACCTTCGAGGTGAACCGCAACCTGGTGCTCACCGACGGGGCGCGCGCCGACTCGGTGCCCAACCTCGAGATCGAGACCGGCGAGATCGTCGGTGCCGGACACGCCAGCGCCACCGGGCGTTTCGACGACGAGCAACTGTTCTACCTGCGGGCGCGCGGTATCCCGGAAGACCAGGCACGGCGGCTGGTGGTGCGCGGCTTCTTCGGCGAGATCATCTCCAAGATCGCCGTGCCCGACATCCGGGAACGCTTGACCGCCGCCATCGAACACGAACTGGAAATCACGGAGAAGACAACAGCCTCATGACCACACTCGAGATCAAAGACCTGCACGTCAGCGTCGAAGACCCCAACGCCCCGGAGGGGAACCGCGAGATCCCCATCCTCAACGGTGTCAATCTGACCGTCAATTCCGGTGAGACGCATGCGGTGATGGGGCCGAACGGGTCGGGCAAGTCGACGCTGTCCTACGCCATCGCCGGTCACCCGAAGTATCGGGTGACGTCCGGGTCGATCACGCTGGACGGCCAGAACGTGCTGGACATGAGCGTCGACGAGCGCGCCCGCGCCGGACTGTTCCTGGCCATGCAGTACCCCGTCGAGGTGCCGGGCGTGTCGATGTCGAACTTCCTGCGCAGCGCCGCCACCGCCGTCCGCGGCGAGCCGCCGAAACTGCGACACTGGGTCAAGGAGGTCAAGGCCGCCATGGCCGACCTCGACATCGACCCGGCGTTCGCCGAACGCAGTGTCAACGAAGGATTTTCGGGCGGCGAGAAGAAGCGCCACGAGATCCTGCAACTGGGACTGCTCAAGCCCAAGATCGCCATCCTCGACGAGACCGACTCCGGCCTGGACGTCGACGCGCTGCGCGTGGTCAGCGAGGGCGTCAACCGCTACGCCGAGGCCGAGCACGGCGGCATCCTGCTGATCACCCACTACACCCGGATCCTGCGCTACATCCGGCCGCAGTTCGTGCACGTCTTCGTCGGCGGCCGGATCGTCGAATCCGGCGGTCCGGAGTTGGCCGACGAACTCGAGGAGAACGGCTACGTGCGCTTCACCGAAGCGGCGGCGGCCGCAGGGGCGTAGGCATGAATGCACTGGACGTCGACGCCATCCGCGCTGACTTTCCGATCTTGAAGCGCGTGATGCGCGGCGGAAAGCAGTTGGCGTACCTGGATTCCGGCGCGACGTCGCAGCGACCGTTGCAGGTGCTCGACGCCGAGCGGGAGTTCTTGATCACCTCCAACGGCGCGGTGCACCGCGGGGCGCATCAGCTGATGGAGGAGGCGACCGACGCCTACGAGCAGGGCCGCGCCGACATCGCGGCGTTCGTCGGTGCCGGTGCAGACGAGCTGGTGTTCACCCGCAACGCCACCGAGGCGCTCAATCTGGCGTCGTACGTGCTGGGGGACAACAGGTTTGACCGTGCCGTCGGCCAGGGTGACGTCATCGTCACCACCGAGCTCGAGCACCACGCCAACATCGTCCCGTGGCAGGAGCTGGCCCGCCGCACCGGTGCCACGCTGCGCTGGTACGGCGTCACCGACGACGGGCGCATCGACCTGGACTCGCTGGAACTCGACGAGCGCGTGAAGGTCATTGCCTTCAGCCATCACTCGAACGTGACGGGTGCGGTGGCGCCGGTGGCCGAACTGGTCGGCCGCGCCAAGGCGGTGGGGGCCGTGACGGTGCTGGACGCCTGCCAGTCGGTGCCGCACCAGCCCGTGGACCTGCACGCGCTCGACGTCGACTTCGCCGCGTTCTCCGGACACAAGATGTTGGCCCCCAACGGGGTAGGCGTGCTCTACGCCCGTCGCGAGGTGCTTTCGGAGCTGCCCCCCTTCCTCACCGGTGGGTCGATGATCGAGACGGTGACCATGGAGACGTCCACCTACGCGCCCGCACCGCAACGGTTCGAGGCCGGCACGCCGATGACCTCCCAGGTGGTCGGGCTGGGCGCCGCGGCGCGGTACCTGAATGCCATCGGCATGGACGCGGTCGAGGCGCACGAGCGCGAGCTGGTCGCCGCGGCCATCGACGGGCTCTCGCGCATCGACGCCGTGCGGATCGTCGGGCCCACCACGATGGAGAACCGGGGCTCGCCCGTCTCGTTCGTCGTGGACGGCGTGCACGCGCACGACGTCGGGCAGGTGCTCGACGACGACGGCGTCGCGGTGCGGGTGGGGCATCACTGCGCGATGCCGCTGCACCGCCGGTTCGGCGTGGCGGCGACCGCTCGGGCGTCGTTCGCCGTGTACAACACCCTCGACGAGGTCGAGCGTCTGGTGGCCGGCGTGCGACGCGCGCTCGATTTCTTTGGGAGCGAATGACCCGTGCGCATGGAGCAGATGTATCAGGACGTGATCCTCGACCATTACAAGCACCCGCAGCACCGCGGGCTGCGGGAGCCGTTCGGCGCCCAGGTGCATCACGTCAACCCCGTCTGCGGTGACGAGGTGACCCTGCGGGTCGCGCTCTCCGACGACGGTCAGCGCGTCGCGGACGTCTCCTACGACGGCCAGGGCTGCTCGATCAGCCAGGCGGCCACCTCGGTGCTGACCCAGCAGGTGATCGGTCAGACCGTGCCGGAGGCGCTCAACACCATCGCCGCCTTCACCGAGATGGTGTCCTCACGCGGCACCATCGAGGGCGACGAGGACGTCCTCGGCGACGGCATCGCGTTCGCCGGGGTGGCCAAATACCCGGCCCGGGTGAAATGCGCGCTGCTGGGCTGGATGGCGTTCAAGGACGCCCTGGCCCAGGCTTGCGCGGACAGGGACGCGGACTTCGAGGAGGAGAAGGATGAGCGAGACCGCCGCACCGGGTGACGAATTTCTTGCCGACCTCGAGGAGGCGATGCGCGACGTCGTCGACCCCGAATTGGGCATCAACGTCGTGGATCTCGGGCTGGTGTACGGCCTCAACGTGGAGGAGGGCGACGAGGGAACCGTCGCCCTGCTCGACATGACGCTGACCTCGGCCGCCTGCCCGCTGACCGACGTCATCGAGGACCAGTCCCGCAGCGCGCTCGTCAGCAGCGGGCTGGTCGACGACCTGCGGATCAACTGGGTGTGGAACCCGCCGTGGGGCCCGGACAAGATCACCGAGGACGGACGCGAACAACTGCGCGCCCTCGGTTTCACCGTCTAAAGGCTGCCCCGGCGACCCGCTGCGCCCGGCTTCGCCGCGCTTGCGATCGCCGCTGGACCAGATGGCGGCGACCCGCTGCGCCTGGCTTCGCCGCGCTTGCGATCGCCGCTAGAGGTGGAAGGGCAGGTGTGGCAGGTGCAGGTGGTGGTGCGGGCGCCCCATCGGCGGGCAGGTCTGCAGGCTGATGGTCGTGGCGTGCAGCACGCCGGCGTCCTCAATTCCCTGCGCTCCCATGCATTTTCCGTTCGCGATGGCCTGGGCGTCCGACGCCGTCTGCAGTTGGTATGAGGTCGAGTTCGCGACCGTCACGTTGGTCGGGGTCGCTTGCGAGCCCATGCCGTTGACCGCGATGGTGTCGCCGGAGACCGACGTGACCGTGCCGTAGAAGCCGGCCGGCGGCGGGCACTTGCCGTCGACGGCGGAGGTGATCGTCACCGCCTGCGCCTCGATCGCGCCACGGCTGGGCGCGCTCTGCGGGGTGGCGCGCACGTTGACGCAACTGCCGGGGGTGACGTCGGCCAGCTTGGCCGGGGTGACCTGCACGACCCGCGTCGACGGGGCGAAGTCCACCGTCGCGCTCCCGGTCCGTGTCCTGAGCCGGATCGTGCCGTCCGACACCGACTGGATCAGGCCCTCGACGTAATCCTTGCCCACGGGCGGGGGCGCCGGCGCCGCGCTGGGCGGCGCCGCGCTGGGCGGGGCCGCGGCCGCCACCGTCGGTTTGGCGGTATGGCCGGTCGTCGTGTCGCTCGACCGGCACATGGCGACGCCCAGCAGGACCACCGCGACGACGGCGACGAGCGCGAGCCGCGCCAGCCGCGGGTTTACCGAAGTCGCGGGCATCGACACACCTCCGAATGCGGGCTGGCCATCGCCAGCAATAGCCAGGCGAGCGCGGTGGTCACGTCCGCGCTCGCCTGGTGTGACGGTTGTCTCGGCGGGTTCGGCGGCGGTCAGCCGTGGGCGTGCGGCGGCCCGGCCGGGCCGGCGCATTTCCCGTCGTTGGCCGCCCGGACGTTGATGCTGGTCGCCTGCAGCGCGCCGCTGTTGTCCTTGGTGCCGCGCGCGGTGAGGCACTTGCCCTGCGTGATCGCGTCCGTGGTGGCCGACGACTGCTTGGTGTACCTGGTCTTGTCGTCGACTGTCACGGCCGTCTGAGTGGTGTTGCCGCTCGGGTCGGTGCCCGTGACGTTGATGGTGTTACCCGTCACCGAGGCCACCGAGCCCTGCACGGGCGCGGGCTTTGCCGGCGGTGGCGTTGGCGCCCCAGACGGGGCGGGGCCGGGTGAACCGCCGGGCGCGGCCGCCTTGGGCTTCGGGCAGGTGCCGTTGACCGACGGGCTGACCTTCACCGACGCCGCGGTCACCGGCTGCCCGCCCTGCCCCTCGTTTGTGGGCCGGACGGTGACGCAGTTGCCCGCGGTGACGTCGGTGAGCGCGGCGGGGGTGACCTCGGTGACCTTGGTCGTGGCCGTGAAGTTCACGGTGGCGGTGGCGTTGTCCTTTTGGGTCACCTGAACGGAGTTGCCCGCGACCGAGGCGATCAGGCCGCTGACGCGGGCCTCACCGGCGGCGGGCACCGGCGACGTGGTGGTCGAGGTGACGGTGGAGGTGGACGTCGACGGCGGACTGGACTTGTTGGACGAGCCGCAGGCGGCGATGGACAGTGCGGTGGTTCCCGCGACGGCGACTACCGCGACGCGGGTGAACAGAGGCGTACGACTGCCGGCAGACATCAACGTTTCTCCAATCGTGGTCAGCACCAACGAAAGGGTTTACCCGCCGAACCTGTACCTAACCTGTGTGTAATCGCGGGGGCGCTCAGAATGCGTTTTCGGAAACGCGCATCACCTCGTCGTCGATGGACTCGAGGACTTTGCGCAGGGAGGCGAGTTTGGGAAGCATGTTCTTGGCGAAGAACGCCGCGGTCGCGACTTTGCCCTGGTAGAAGGCCACGTCGTTGCCGGCCGCGCCCGCCAGCGCGGCGTGGGCGACGCCGGCCTGCACCAGCAGCCGCCAGCCGATGAGCAGGTCGCCCACCGCCAGCAGGTACCGCACCGATCCGAGTCCGACTTTGTAGATTTCACTCGGATGTTGCGCGGCGGACATCAGGTATCCGGTCAGCGCCGCCGTCATCGCCGTGACCTCGTCGAGCGCGGCCTGCAGCAACTGGGCCTGTGGTTTGAGCGCCTCGTCGCAGGAGTCGATCGTCGCGGTGATCTGGGCCGTCACGAACTGCAGCGCCTGGCCGCGGTCTCGAACGATCTTGCGGAAGAAGAAATCGAGCGCCTGGATCGCCGTGGTGCCCTCGTAGAGGGAGTCGATCTTGGAATCACGGATGTACTGCTCGAGCGGGTAGTCCTGCAGGAAGCCCGAACCGCCGAGCGTCTGCAGCGACTCGGTCAGCACTTCGTAGGCCCGTTCGGAGCTCACGCCCTTCACGATCGGCAGCAGCAAGTCGTCCACCCGGTGCGCCATCTCGTGATCGGCACCCGAAACATGTTGCGCCACAGTGTCTTCCTGGTGCGCGGCGGCGTACATGTACAGCGCCCGCAGGCCCTCGGCGTAGGCCTTCTGCGTCATCAGGCTACGACGCACGTCGGGGTGGTGCATGATGGTGACCCGCGGCGCGGTCTTGTCGGACATCTGCGTCAGGTCCGCACCCTGCACCCGCTCCTTGGCGAAGGCCAGCGCGTTGAGGTAACCGGTGGACAGGGTCCCGGCGGCCTTGACGCCGATCGTCATGCGCGCGTGCTCGATCACGGTGAACATCTGCGCGATCCCGTTGTGCACGTCACCCACCAGGTAGCCGACCGCGGGCACATCCGTTGCGCCGAAAGTCAATTCGCACGTGGGGGAGGACTTGATCCCCATCTTGTGTTCCAGGCCCGTGGTGAAAACGCCGTTGCGGGGCCCGAGTTCGAACGTGTCCGGGTCGAAGAGGTACTCGGGCACGTAGAACAGGCTCAGCCCCTTGGTGCCCGGTCCCGCCCCCTCCGGTCGGGCCAGCACCAGGTGGAAGATGTTCTCGGCGGTGTCGCCCACCTCGCCGCCGGAGATGAATCGCTTGACGCCCTCGATATGCCAGGTGCCGTCGGGTTGCTCGATGGCCTTGGCACGGCCCGCGCCGACGTCGGAGCCGGCGTCGGGTTCGGTGAGCACCATGGTGGCCGCCCATCCGCGCTCCACGCCCTCGGCGGCCCACCGCCGCTGCTGTTCGTTGCCCTCGACGTACAGCGCCTGGGCCATCAACGGGCCGAGGCAGAAGAAGTTGGCAGAGGGGTTGGCGCAGATGATCATTTCGTTCACCGCCCACGCCAGCGGGGGCGGCGCGGCCATCCCACCGATCTGTTCGTCGAGCATCAGCCGCCACCAGCCGGCCTCCTTGATCGTCTCCACCGTCTTGGCCAGCTCGGGCGCCACGCTGATGGTGTGGGTGGCCGGGTCGAACACCGGGGGGTTGCGGTCGGCGAAGGCGAAGGTTTCGGCGACCGGGCCTTCGGCCAGGCGGGCGGCTTCGTCGAGGATCGTCCGGACCGTGTCCTCGTCGAGGTCGGCGTAGGGGCCGGTGCCCAGGACGTTGCCCATACCGAGGACCTCGAACAGGTTGAACTCGATGTCGCGGACGTTTGCGATGTAGTGGCCCAACGCGATTCCCTCACTGGTCCTCGAGGCGGCGGCTCGTCCGCATCAGTGTCTCCGACGTGGGAAAACGTACGCAACCGTAACCTACGGCGGGCCGCGGGCGGGTTACGCGCCGGTGTCGTCGTTCCGAACCGACGCGTGCGCTTGCGTTGGCGGTAGGCCGACTCGGCGAGGCGGCGACGACGACCGGGCGGACCCGGCCCGGGCCTCACCGCCCGGGAACATCACGCCGGGTTTCGGCGTTGTGAGCAAATGTGACAACAGTCGATCTCACTGCTGAGAAATTCAACGAAACCATCGAGGGCAACGACATCGTGCTCGTCGATTTCTGGGCGTCGTGGTGCGGACCATGCCGCCAGTTCGGACCCACGTTCCAGGCGTCGTCGGAGAAGCATCCCGACATCGTGCACGCCAAGGTCGACACGGAGGCCGAACAGCAGCTGGCCGCTGCCGCCCAGATCCGGTCCATCCCGACGCTGATGGCCTTCAAGAAGGGCAAACTGCTGTTCAACCAGGCCGGCGCGCTACCGCCCGCGGCCCTCGAAGACCTGGTCCAGCAAATCAGGGCATTCGACGTGGACGCGGCCCAGGCCGGCCAGGCCGAATAGCCCCGGCCCCGGTCCCGGTTGCCTGCCGTCGGGGCGAATCGCCGAAGCGAACGTTCAGGGAGCCGCGACCGGCGTGCCTTCCGGCGGCGCGACGTGCGCCGGGCCTTGCGCAGGTATGCCATGTGGTTCGGGATCACGGCGCATCCACGCCGCCGTCGGTGTGTTCGTGGGGGTGGTGACCCACGCACCCACGGCCGCCGGGGCGGGCGGCGGCGTTACATCGAGAGCTGACTCGCGAAGCGGTGCGTCCCTGTCTCCTGGCTTGGGCAAGGGGTACCTGAGGCCCGATTGCGAGGCGGGTAGAGCGGCCAGCGTGCCCAGGAACAGAAGACAAGCTTCTTTGAAGTCGTTGATGCGCGCTCTGAGCATTAGCTTTCCTAAACCTTTAAGACGAGGGGGCGGTGTCCTTTACCCGCGTACCCCGGTCGACAAACTTGGATTTTTCTCCAAAGTCCGACCCCGAAACTAGAGGATCCCGCCAGCGTCGGGATTGCGGACCCCACGCGCTAGGTTGCTTGGGTGAGCTTGGTACTGGTAGAACACCCGCGGCCCGGCGTCGCGCTGATAACGCTCAATCGCCCCGAGCGGATGAACTCCATGGCGTTCGACGTCATGGTGCCGCTCAAAGAGGCCCTCGAGAAGGTCCGGTACGACAATTCCGTGCGCGTGGTCGTGCTGACCGGGGCGGGTCGCGGGTTCTCCTCGGGTGCCGACCACAAGTCGGCGGGCTCGGTGCCGCATGTCGAGGGGCTCACCCGTCCGACCTACGCGTTGCGCTCGATGGAGGTCCTGGACGAGGTCATCCTGGGGCTGCGGCGCCTGCATCAGCCGGTGATCGCCGCGGTCAACGGCCCGGCCATCGGCGGTGGGCTGTGCCTGGCGCTGGCCTGCGACATCCGGGTCGCCTCGACCGGGGCGTACTTTCGCGCGGCCGGCATCAACAACGGCCTGACCGCCAGCGAACTGGGGCTGAGCTACCTGTTGCCCAGGGCCATCGGATCGTCGCGGGCGTTCGAGATCATGCTGACCGGCCGCGACGTCACCGCCGAGGAGGCCGAGCGCATCGGGCTGGTGTCGTGCCAGGTGCCCGACGAGCAGTTGCTGGACACCTGCTACGCCGTCGCCGCGCGCATCGCGGCGTTCTCGCGGCCGGGAGTCGAGTTGACCAAGCGCACACTGTGGAGTGGACTGGACGCCGGTAGCCTGGAAGGGCACATGCAAGCCGAAGGCTTGGGTCAGCTGTTCGTTCGTCTGCTCACCGCCAACTTCGAAGAGGCGGTTGCCGCGCGCGCGGAGCGACGCCCCGCGGTGTTCACCGACGACAAGTAGCCACGACAAGGGAAGCGCAAGGGAGCAAATGTGATCACGGCCACGGACCTCGAGGTCCGCGCTGGCGCGCGCATTCTGCTCTCACCGGATGGCCCGGATCTGCGCGTGCAGCCCGGCGACCGCATCGGGCTGGTCGGTCGCAACGGCGCGGGCAAGACGACCACCCTGCGCATCCTGGCGGGCGAGACCGAACCGTATGCGGGATCCGTCGCCCGCGCCGGTGAAATCGGTTATCTGCCACAAGATCCCAAAGAGGGCGACTTGGAAGTCCTGGCCCGCGATCGCGTTCTGTCCGCCCGCGGTCTGGACGTGCTGCTCACCGACCTGGAGAAGCAGCAGGCGTTGATGGCCGAGGTCGCCGACGACGACGCGCGCGACCGCGCGATCCGCCGCTACGGGCAGCTCGAGGAGCAGTTCGTCGCGCTGGGCGGCTACGGCGCCGAGAGTGAAGCCAGCCGCATCTGCGCGAGCCTCGGCTTGCCGGACCGGGTGCTGACGCAGAAGCTGCGCACGCTGTCCGGCGGGCAGCGCCGCCGGGTGGAGTTGGCGCGCATCCTGTTCGCCGCGTCCGACACCGGCGCGGGGTCGTCGACCACGCTGCTGCTCGACGAGCCCACCAACCACCTCGACGCGGATTCGATCGGCTGGTTGCGCGATTTCCTGCGGGCCCACACCGGCGGGCTGGTGATCATCAGCCACAACGTCGAACTGCTCGCCGATGTCGTGAACCGGGTCTGGTTTCTGGACGCCGTGCGCGGCGAGGTCGACGTCTACAACATGGGCTGGCAGAAGTACCTGGACGCCCGGGCCACCGACGAGCAGCGCCGCCGCCGCGAACGCGCCAACGCCGAACGCAAGGCCGCCGCGTTGCGCACGCAAGCCGCCAAGCTGGGCGCCAAGGCCACGAAAGCCGTTGCGGCCCAGAACATGTTGCGCCGCGCCGACCGGATGATGGCCGCGCTCGACGAGGAGCGGGTGGCCGACAAGGTGGCCCGCATCAAGTTCCCGACCCCCGCCCCGTGCGGTCGCACGCCGTTGGTCGCCAAGGGGCTGAGCAAGTCCTACGGCTCGCTGGAGGTGTTCACCGGCGTCGACCTGGCCATCGACCGCGGCTCCCGGGTGGTGGTGCTGGGCCTCAACGGCGCCGGCAAGACCACGCTGCTGCGACTGCTGGCCGGCACCGAGCAGCCCGACACCGGCGGGCTGGAGCCCGGACACGGTTTGCGCATGGGTTACTTCGCGCAGGAGCACGACACGCTCGACAATGACGCCAGCGTCTGGGAGAACATCCGGCACGCCGCACCCGATTCGGGGGAGCAGGACCTGCGCGGGCTGTTGGGCGCGTTCATGTTCAGCGGGCCGCAACTCGACCAGCCGGCGGGCACGCTGTCGGGTGGGGAGAAGACCCGCCTCGCGCTGGCCGGTCTGGTGGCCTCCACCGCGAACGTGCTGCTGCTCGACGAACCGACGAACAACCTGGATCCCGCCTCGCGCGAACAGGTGCTCGACGCGCTGCGCAGCTATCAGGGTGCGGTGGTGCTGGTGACGCACGATCCCGGAGCGGCCGAGGCGCTGGACCCTCAGCGCGTGGTGCTGCTGCCCGACGGCACCGAGGACTTCTGGTCCGACGAGTACCGGGATCTCATCGAGCTCGCCTGACTTCGGTCAAATCGGCCCGCGGGCGGCGGCGGCTTCCTACTCTTGTGCTTGCGATCGTGTTCGGGCGCGGAGGGCATCCATGAAAAGGACGCTGCAGAGGTCGAAGAAGACCCGCGAGCAGTTGTTGTTCGAGCTGCGTAACGCCTACGAGGGCGGGGCCAGCATCCGCACGCTGGCGGCCAGCACCGGAAGATCGTACGGCTCGGTTCACGCCATGCTGCTTCAGGCGGGCACCACGTTGCGCGGCCGGGGTGGGCCCAACCACACTTCGCGGACCGCGCGAGCGTAGCGTCGCGGCGACTCACGCCTCCTTGTTCACAGCGGCGTCAGGCTCGCGGGCCGCATCGCCGGATCCGTTGCGGCGCACCGACTTTTCCACCAGATCGAGCACGGCGGACAGCCGCCGCGGGTCCTCGCCCGAGGCCAGCCGGGCCACCAGGCCGTCGAGCACCAACTCCAGGTAGCACTGCAACACGTCGCCGGGTACGTCGTCACGGACCCGTTGCGCCTCCTTCTGCCGGCGCAACCGATCGGTCGTCGCCGCCGCCAGTTCGGCGGACCGCTCCGCCCAACCGCGGTTGAAGTCGGGGTCGTTGCGCAGCTTGCGCGCGATCTCCAATCTGGTGGCCAGCCAGTCGAACTGGTCGGGGGCGGCGAGCATGTCGCGCATCACCTGGATGAGGCCCTCGCGCGACGCCACGTCGGCCATCCGCTCGGCGTCCTCGTGCGCCAGTGCGAAAAACAGCGCGTCCTTGTCGCGGAAGTGGTGGAAGATCGCGCCGCGCGACATCCCGATCGCCTGCTCCAGCCGCCGCACCGTCGCCCTCTCGTAGCCGTATTCGGCGAAGCAGCGGCGGGCACCGTCGAGGATCTGGCGGCGGCGCGCCGCCAGATGGCCCTCACTGACTTTTGGCATGGGCCGGGTTGGCCGGCTTCCTAACCGGACTTCAGCATGTTGCGCAGCACGTACTGCAGGATGCCGCCGTTGCGGTAGTAGTCGGCCTCGCCCGGGGTGTCGATCCGCACCACCGCGTCGAACTCGACCGGATCGCCGGACTCCTTGGCCGCCTTCACCCGCACCGTCTTGGGCGTCTTGCCGTCGTTGAGCGCCTCGATGCCGGTGATGTCGAACACCTCGGTGCCGTCCAGCCCCAATTCCTTGGCGGACTTGCCCTCGGGGAACTGCAGCGGGATGACGCCCATGCCGATCAGGTTGGAGCGGTGGATGCGCTCGAAGGACTCGGCGATCACCGCCCGCACACCGAGCAGCAGGGTGCCCTTGGCGGCCCAGTCCCGCGACGAACCCGAGCCGTATTCTTTGCCGCCCAGCACCACCAGCGGAATGTTCTGCGCCGCATAGTTTTGCGCGGCGTCGTAGATGAACGCCTGCGGCGCGCCGTCCTGGGTGAAGTCGCGGGTGTAGCCGCCGGAGACGTCGTCGAGCAACTGGTTGCGGAGCCGGATGTTGGCGAACGTGCCGCGGATCATCACCTCGTGGTTGCCGCGCCGCGAGCCGAAGGAGTTGTAGTCCTTGCGTTCCACGCCGTGCTCGTCGAGGTACTGCGCCGCCGGGGTGCCCGGCTTGATGGCCCCGGCCGGGGAGATGTGGTCGGTGGTCACCGAGTCGCCCAGCAGCGCCAGCACCCGGGCGCCGGTGATGTCGCGGACCGGCTCCGGCTCGGCCGACATGCCCTCGAAGTACGGGGGCTTACGCACGTAGGTCGAGTTCTGGTCCCACTCGAAGGTGTTGCCGCTCGGCGTGGGCAGGTTGCGCCACCGCTCGTCGCCCTTGAACACGTCGGCGTAGTTCTTGGTGAACATCTCCTGGCTGATGGCCGAGGCGATGGTGTCCGAGACGTCCTTCTGCGACGGCCAGATGTCTTTCAAATAGACGTCGTTGCCGTCCTTGTCGGTGCCCAGGGGCTGGTTCTCGAAGTCGAAGTCCATGGTCCCGGCCAACGCGTAGGCGACCACCAGCGGCGGCGACGCCAGGTAGTTCATCTTCACGTCGGGGTTGATCCGGCCCTCGAAGTTGCGGTTACCGGACAGCACCGCGGCCACCGACAGGTCGTTGTCGTTGATCGCTTTGGAGATCTCCTCGGGCAGCGGGCCGGAGTTGCCGATGCACGTGGTGCAGCCGTACCCCACGAGGTAGAAGCCGAGCTTCTCGAGATACGGCCACAGGCCGGCCTTTTCGTAGTAGTCGTGGACCACCTGCGAACCGGGCGCCATCGTCGTCTTCACCCACGGCTTGGCGGTCAGGCCTTTCTCGACGGCGTTGCGGGCCAGCAGCGCCGCACCCAGCATCACCTCGGGGTTGGAGGTGTTGGTGCACGACGTGACCGCCGCGATCACCACCGCGCCGTGGTCGAGCACGAACTCGCCGCGGTCGGCCGACTTCACCGTCACCGGGGTGCTCACCCGGCCCTTGGCATGCTTGGCGGCCGACTCCACCTTCGGGGCGTCGTCGGCGTGGCCGTTCTCCAGCGCCCCGGGGTCACTGGCCGGGAACGTCTCGTCGACCGCCTCGTCGAGCTTGGAGTACTCCGTCTTGTCGGGGTCGTCGCCGACGTAGTCGCCGATCTGCGCGCGGAAGGTGGACTTGGCGTCCGACAACGCGATCCGGTCTTGCGGGCGCTTGGGCCCGGCGATCGAGGGCACCACGTCGGAGAGGTTGAGTTCGAGGTATTCGGAGAACGCCGGCTCGTGCTTGGGGTCGTGCCACATGCCCTGCGCTTTGGCGTAGGCCTCGACCAGCGCCAGCTGCTCCTCGGAGCGGCCGGTGAACCGCAGGTAGGAGATGGTCTCCTCGTCGACCGGGAAAATCGCTGCGGTCGAACCGAATTCGGGGCTCATGTTGCCCAGGGTCGCGCGGTTGGCCAGCGGCACCTCGGCCACGCCCTCGCCGTAGAACTCGACGAACTTGCCGACCACGCCGTGCTTGCGCAGCATCTCGGTGACGGTCAGCACCACGTCGGTCGCGGTGACGCCCGGCTGGATCTCACCGGTGAGCTTGAAGCCGACCACCCGCGGAATGAGCATAGACACCGGTTGGCCCAGCATCGCGGCCTCGGCCTCGATGCCGCCGACGCCCCAGCCCAGCACGCCCAGGCCGTTGACCATGGTGGTGTGCGAGTCGGTGCCCACGCAGGTGTCCGGGTAGGCCACCCCGTCGCGTTCCATCACCACGCTGGCCAGGTACTCGATGTTGACCTGGTGCACGATGCCGGTGCCCGGCGGCACCACCTTGAAGTCGCGGAAAGCGCCCTGGCCCCAGCGCAAGAACTGGTAGCGCTCGCCGTTGCGCTGGTATTCGATCTCGACGTTGCGCTCGAAGGCGTCGGCGGTGCCGAACAGGTCGGCGATCACCGAGTGGTCGATCACCAGGTCGGCCGGCGCCAGCGGGTTGACCTTTTCGGCCTTGCCGCCGAGGTCGCCGATGGCCTCCCGCATGGTGGCCAGGTCCACGATGCACGGCACCCCGGTGAAGTCCTGCATGACGACGCGGGCGGGCGTGTACTGGATCTCAATGCTGGGCTCCGCCTTGGGATCCCAGTTGGCGATGGCCTCGATGTGGTCCTTGGTGATGTTGCTGCCGTCCTCGTTGCGCAGCAGGTTCTCGGCCAGGACCTTGAGGCTGTAGGGGAGCTTCTCGGTGTTGGGGACGGCGTCGAGACGGTAGATCTGGTAACTCTTGTCGCCGACCTCGAGGGTGTCGCGTGCTCCGAACGAGTTCACAGAATCTTCTTTGCTCACTTCAACTCCCGAGGATTAAGTTCTTCCACCGACGGGCCGTGTCGGCGGTGCGTCAAACGAGTACAGCCACTTTAACAGTACGCTTGTCCTGCATTAAGGCGGGGCGTCCGTAGTCCCAGTCTTGTCGTCTGAGCCGACGGTTTAAACCCCCCGCAACGAAGTCGCGTACGGTGCCACTAGCGCTACGGCAGGAGGGACATCATGACCTTGCACCCGGGTCTACCCGTCTACATCCCGCAGGACGTCGACATGACCGCGGTCAAGGCTCAGGTCGCCGCCACGGGCGTCAGCGCGCCGGCGGCGGACATGCCGGGCCTGCTGCACATCGTCGACGAAGCCCATGCGCACGGCATCAACCTCAAGATCGTGCTGCTCGACCACAACCCGCCGAACGACACCCCACTGCGCGACATCTCCACGGTGGTCGGCGCCGACTATCACGACGCCACCGTCCTGACGCTGAGCCCCAGTTACGTCGGGAGCTACAGCACGCAATTTCCGCGCGTCACGCTGGAGGCCGGCGAGGACATCGCCAAGACGGGCAATCCGGTGGTCTCGGCGCAGCACTTCCTGAACGAGCTGAATTCCCCGGAATTCCCCTGGACGGGTCTGACGATCTTCCTGTTGCTCGCCGTGCTCGCGGCGGCCGTCGGGACCCGATTCTTGCAGGTGCGCAGCAAGCGTTCCGCACCCCCGGCGGGTTCGGCGGGGGCGGAGGAAGTCACGCCCACCAACACCGCCTAGCCAGGCGCGTCCGGCTCGGCCGGAACTTCCCCACCCGGGTCGCCCCGCCGCCGCGCGGCAAACCCGTAGGTCACCGTTCGGTCACATTAAACGCACGTAGAGAGTGCGATTTCGGCGGAGCGTTTGCGCGCCCAAAACTGTGACGTACGGTGCAAATGATGCTGCTGTTGCCTTTGGCGCCCTTGGTGAACTTCGTGGCCGGCGCCGCCCGTCACGTTGAGCCGTAGGAGACCTGAGTCGGATGACACGCATACGCCGGGGCTCCGCTGCCTGGCCGGTCGCGAGGCTGGCTCGGCCGGTCGTGCCGTCGGTGCTGAGCGTGGCCTTTCTGCTCTGCACGCCGGGGCTCGCACACGGCGACACCGCCGCCGACAGCCTGGCCGGTTTGATCGCCAACGTCGCCAGGGCCAACCAGCGGCTGGAAAACCTGAGCGCAGAAATCCAGACCGAGCAGGAGAGCGTCAACAAGGCGCTGGTCGACGTCGAGACCTCCCGGGACAACGCCGCCGCGGCCCAGCACGACCTGGAGACCAGCCAGCAGGCGGTCAACGACGCCAACGCCGCGATCGCCGCGGCGCAGCGGCGGTTCGACACGTTCGCGGCCGCCACCTATATGAACGGCCCCTCGAGCGGTTACCTGACGGCCAGCAGCCCGGAGGACATCATCGCGACCGAGGCCGCCGCCAAGACCCTGTCCGCGAGTTCCCAGACGGTGATGGCCAAGCTGCAGCGGGCGCGCACCGAACAGGTGAACAAGGAGTCGGCGGCGCGGCTGGCCAAGCAGAAGGCCGACAAGGCCGCCGCCGACGCCAAGGGCAGCCAGGACGCCGCGGTGGCGGCGCTGACCGAGTCCAGGCGCAAGTTCGACGAGCAGCGCGAACAAGTCACTCGCCTGGCCGCCGAACGCGACGAGGCGCAGGCGAAACTCGAAGCGGCCAAACGGCAATGGTCTCTCGCTCCGGGCGGGCCCGCCGCTCCGGCGTCGGGTGACCGGTGGGAGACCGGTTCCCCGGGCGCGACGGCACCGCAGGGCGGCGCCCGCCGCTGGGACGGCGCCTGGGACCCCACCCTGCCGATGATCCCCAGCGCCAACGTCCCGGGCGACCCGATCGCCGTCATCAACCAGGTGCTGGGCATCTCCGCCACCTCGACGCAGGTCACCGCCGGCCTGGGCCGCAACTTCCTGCAGCAGCTCGGCATCCTCAAGCCCGACGACACCGGCATCACCAACGCGTCCCCCGGTGCGACGGCCGGGCGCATCCCGCGGGTCTACGGGCGGCAGGCCACCGAGTACGTGATCCGGCGCGGCATGTCGCAGATCGGCGTGCCCTACTCCTGGGGCGGCGGCAACGCGGCCGGGCCGAGCAAGGGCATCGACTCCGGGGCCGGCATCACCGGCTTCGACTGCTCGGGCCTGGTCCTCTACTCGTTCGCCGGCGTGGGCATCAAGCTGCCGCACTACTCGGGGTCGCAGTACAACCTCGGCCGCAAGATCCCGTCCTCGCAGATGCGCCGCGGCGACGTCATCTTCTACGGACCGGGCGGCAGCCAGCACGTGACGATCTACCTCGGCGACGGTCAAATGCTCGAGGCTCCCGACATCGGTCTGAAAGTCCGCGTTGCGCCGGTGCGCACCAGCGGTATGACGCCCTACGTGGTCCGCTACATCGAGTGGTGAACGAATGAGAAGTGAACGGAAAACCATGCGCTGCAAGCGGATTCGCCTGATCAACTTCGCCTGGATCACCACCGTGGTGACCGGGCTGATGTTGTCTGTGGCCTACTCCGGTGCCGCCCCGGCCGCGGCCGACCCCGGGGCCTGGGACCCGACGCTGCCCGCCACGATCAGCGCCGGCGCTCCCGGCGACCCGCTCGCGGTCGCCAATGCCTCGCTGCAGGCCACCGCGCAGGCCACCCAGACCACGTTCAATCTGGGCAGGCAATTCCTCGGCGGGCTCGGCATCAACATCGGCGGCAACGACGCACCCACCGCGGCCGCCCCGACCAACCCCGGCGGCAAGATTCCCCGCGTCTACGGCCGGCAGGCCATCGAGTACGTGATCAAGCGGATGGGATCGCAGATGGGCGTTCCCTACTCCTGGGGTGGTGGCTCGCTGGACGGTCCCAGCAAGGGCGTCGGCGACGGCGCCAACATCACCGGCTTCGACTGCTCGGGCCTGATGCGGTACGGCTTCGCCGGCGTCGGCGTGCTGATCCCGCGGTTCTCCGGGGACCAGTACAACGCCGGCCGCCACATCCCGCCGGACCAGGCCAGGCGCGGCGACCTGATCTTCTACGGCCCGAACGGCGGCCAGCACGTCACGATGTATCTGGGCAACGGGCAGATGCTGGAGGCGTCCAGCCTCGCCGGCAAGGTGACCGTCAGCCCGGTTCGCAAGCCCGGCATGACGCCGTTCCTGACTAGGATCATCGAGTACTGATCCAGGCGCGGTCAGCCGTGCCGGTTCGCGGGGCGAACCACCAGCGTCGACGGAATCCGGCGGGCCTGGAATAGTTGAACGCGGGCACGTCGCGGCCCCACGGCAGTGGTGTTGCAAGCGGTCGTGTCCGAATGAGTTGTGGAGGGTTATTGATGACAGCAGCAGGTGGGCCGCCTCCGGGCGCCAGCGGTTACCCGGGCCCGGGCGGACAGTCCGGCCCGCCGGCGCAGGAAGCGCCGTCGGCTGGTGCCGGCAACGGCCTGGCCGCCGAAGTCCACACCCTCGAGCGGGCCATCTTCGAGGTCAAGCGCATCATCGTCGGGCAGGACCAGCTCGTCGAGCGGATGCTGGTGGGCCTGCTCTCCAAGGGGCACGTGTTGCTCGAGGGCGTGCCCGGCGTGGCCAAGACGCTGGCGGTCGAGACCTTCGCCAAGGTCGTCGGCGGCACGTTCGCCCGCATCCAGTTCACCCCCGACCTGGTGCCGACCGACATCATCGGTACGCGCATCTACCGGCAGGGCAAGGAGGAGTTCGACACCGAACTCGGCCCGGTCGTGGTCAACTTCCTGCTCGCCGACGAGATCAACCGCGCGCCCGCCAAGGTGCAGTCGGCGCTGCTGGAGGTCATGCAGGAACGGCACGTGTCGATCGGCGGCAAGACCTTCCCGCTGCCCAACCCGTTCCTGGTGATGGCCACCCAGAACCCGATCGAGCACGAGGGCGTGTACCCGCTGCCCGAGGCCCAGCGCGACCGCTTCCTGTTCAAGATCAACGTGGGCTACCCGACGCCCGAAGAAGAGCGCGAGATCATCTACCGGATGGGCGTGCGCCCGCCGGAGCCCAAGCAGATCATGGCCACCGGCGACCTGCTGCGGCTGCAGGACATCGCGGCCAACAACTTCGTCCACCACGCGCTGGTCGACTATGTGGTGCGCGTGGTGACCGCGACCCGACACCCCGAACAGCTCGGCATGAACGACGTCAAGTCCTGGATCTCCTTCGGTGCCTCCCCGCGTGCCTCGCTGGGCATCATCGCCGCGTCCCGGTCGCTGGCGCTGGTGCGCGGCCGCGACTACGTGATCCCGCAAGACGTCGTGGACGTCATTCCCGACGTGCTGCGGCACCGCTTGGTGCTCACCTACGACGCACTCGCCGACGAGATCTCGCCGGAGATCGTCATCAACCGGGTGCTGCAGACGGTTGCCCTGCCGCAGGTGAACGCCGTTCCGCAGCAAGGGCAGTCGGTGCCCCCGGTGATGCAGCCCGCCGGCGCGGCCAGCGGTCGGTGACCGACCCCCAGCAGCCGGCGGTCCCGCATCCGCCATCCATGCAGCGCGGGCAGATCGTCGACCCGAAGCTCGCAGCGGCGCTGCGGCAACTCGAGCTGACGGTCAAGCGCAAGCTCGACGGTGTCCTGCACGGCGACCACCTGGGGCTGATCCCGGGGCCGGGCTCGGAGCCGGGGGAGTCGCGCGAGTACCAGCCCGGTGACGACGTCCGGCGCATGGACTGGGCCGTCACCGCGCGCACCACACACCCCCACGTCCGGCAGATGATCGCCGACCGCGAGCTGGAAACCTGGATGGTCGTCGACATGTCGGCCAGCCTCGACTTCGGCACCGTCGGCTGCGAGAAGCGGGACCTGGCGGTCGCGGCCGCGGCCGCGATCACGTTCCTCAACAGCGGCGGCGGCAACCGGCTCGGGGCGCTGATCGCCAACGGCGCGACCATGAAGCGGGTCCCGGCGCGCTCCGGGCGCCAGCACGAACAGACGCTGCTGCGCACCATCGCCACCACCCCCCGGGCGCCGGTGGGGGTGCGCGGGGATCTGGCCACCGCCATCGACGCGTTGCGCCGCCCGGAGCGGCGCCGCGGCATGGCGGTGATCATCAGCGACTTCCTGGGCCCGATCAACTGGATGCGTCCGCTGCGCGCGATCGCGGCTCGGCACGAGGTGCTGGCCATCGAGGTGCTGGACCCCCGCGACGTCGAACTGCCCGACATCGGCGATGTTGTGCTGCAGGATGCCGAGTCCGGCGTCACCCGCGAATTCACCATCGACGCCCAGCTGCGCGACGACTTCGCCAAGGCCGCCGCGGCGCACCGCGCCGAAGTGGCGCGCACGATCCGCAGCTGCGGGGCCCCGATACTGACGCTGCGCACCGACCGCGACTGGATCGCGGACATCGTCCGGTTCGTCGAGTCCCGCCGGCGCGGTGCATTGGCGGGGCGGCAGTGACGTTGCCGCTCCTCGGCCCGATGTCGTTGTCGGGCTTCGAACATCCGTGGTTCTTCCTCTTCCTGCTCGTCGTCGTCGGGCTGGCCGCGCTCTACATCGTGATGCAGTTGGCGCGGCAGCGGCGCATGCTGCGGTTCGCCAACATGGAGCTGCTGGAAAGCGTCGCCCCGGAGCGGCCTCCCCGCTGGCGGCACGTGCCGGCGGTCCTGCTGGTGGCGTCGCTGGTGTTGTTCACGATCGCGATGGCCGGCCCGACGCACGACGTGCGGATCCCGCGCAACCGAGCGGTGGTGATGCTGGTGATCGACGTGTCGCAGTCGATGCGGGCCACCGACGTGCAGCCGAACCGGATGGCGGCCGCCCAGGATGCGGCCAAGCAGTTCGCCGACGAGCTGACCCCCGGCATCAACCTCGGGCTGATCGAGTACGCGGGCACCGCGACCGTGCTGGTGCAGCCGACGACCAACCGGGACGCGACCAAGAACGCGCTGGACAAGCTGCAGTTCGCCGATCGCACGGCGACCGGCGAAGGCATCTTCACCGCGTTGCAGGCCATCGCCACCGTGGGCGCGGTGATCGGGGGCGGCGACACGCCGCCGCCGGCGCGCATCGTGTTGTTCTCCGACGGCAAGGAGACGATGCCGACCAATCCGGACAACCCCAAGGGCGCCTTCACCGCCGCGCGCACCGCCAAGGATCAGGGCGTGCCGATCTCGACGATCTCCTTCGGCACGCCGTACGGTTTCGTCGAGATCAACGACCAGCGCCAGCCGGTGCCCGTCGACGACTCGACGATGAAGAAGGTCGCCGAACTCTCGGGAGGCAGCTGGTACAATGCCGCGAGCCTGGCCGAGCTGAAGTCCGTCTACGCGACGCTGCAGCAGCAGATCGGCTACGAGACGATCAAAGGCGATGCCAGCATGGGCTGGGTGCGGTTGGGTGCGCTGGTCTTGGCGCTTGCGGCCCTGGCGGCGTTGCTGATCAACCGCCGCCTGCCGACCTGACGGCTTCTTTTCTCGCGTGCCTAACCTGGCTGCGATCTTCCGCGCCGGATTTCGCAGCCTGGTTAGGCTCGCGAGGCCCGCGCCTCGCGCACCCGGTAGATGACGTCCTGGGGATGATCCTCAGCTACGACCCGGACCACGATCCATCCGAGCCGCTCCAGCTTTTCTAGTCGCCGGATGTCCTTGACGTACTGGTAGCGGCTCGACCGATGTTGATCTCCGTCATACTCGGCGGCGACCTTGAGGTCTTCCCAGCCCATGTCCAAATATGCTTCGGCCCAACCCCATTCATTGCGGACTGCGATCTGTGTCTGCGGACGCGGAAACCCGGCGCGAATCAACAGCAGGCGCAGCCAGGTCTCCTTGGGTGATTGCGCGCCACCATCGACCAGGTCGAGGGCAGCCCTCGCGGCTTTCATACCCCGACCACCCCGGTAGCGCTCGGCCAATCGCTCGACGTCAGCTGGTTTCACATGCGTCGCCTGAACGAGGGCGTCGACCGCGGCGACGGCCTGGTCCCGGGGAAAGCGACGGGCCAGATCGAGCGCCGTTCGCTCCGGGGAGGTCACCCGCATGCCGTCCACGATGCACACCTCGTCGGCCTCGATGCGGTCCTCCCAGACCTGGACGCCGGGTTCGCGGCGGGCGTTGGTGTCGACGACGGCGGCGGGAAGAGTCGCATCGATCCACTTGGCGCCGTGCAGCGCCGAAGCGGAGTAACCGGCCAGAATGCCGCGGCGACGAGAGCGTAGCCACAGCGCTTGGGCACGCAATCGTGCGGTGAGCTCTGCATCACGCGGCACGTAGACGTCTTTGTGCAGGGCGACGTACCGACTGCGCAGCCGATAGGGCGTCAGCAAGCCGGCAGCCAGGGCCTCGCTGCCCAGGAAAGCGTCTGTCATGGCGGAAGTGTGCCGACAACCACCGACAACGCGCGCGAGCGCGAAAGGGGGGACATTACGGGACGGGCAACCCGAGGCGATAGGTTGACGGGGTGACTGACACGGCCACCGAGAACACCACCGAAAGTACCGCCACCGGCGGCAAACCCGCCTTCGTATCGCGCTCCGTTCTGGTGACGGGCGGAAACCGGGGGATCGGTCTGGCGATCGCGCAGCGGCTGGCCGCCGACGGCCACAAGGTGGCCGTCACCCACCGCGGATCCGGGGCACCCGAGGGGCTGTTCGGCGTCGTGTGTGACGTCACCGACAACGAAGCCGTCGACCGCGCCTTCAAAGAGGTCGAGGAGCACCAGGGTCCGGTCGAGGTGCTGGTCTCCAACGCCGGCATCTCCAAAGACGCCTTCCTCATCCGGATGACCGAGGAGCGGTTCGAAGAGGTCATCAACGCCAACCTCACCGGGGCGTTCCGGGTGGCCCAGCGCGCATCGCGCAGCATGCAGCGCAAGCGGTTCGGGCGGATCATCTTCATCGGGTCGGTGTCCGGCATGTGGGGAATCGGCAACCAGGCCAACTACGCGGCCGCCAAGGCCGGCCTGATCGGCATGGCGCGCTCGATCTCCCGCGAGCTGTCCAAGGCCGGGGTCACCGCCAACGTGGTCGCGCCCGGCTACATCGACACCGAGATGACCCGCGCGCTCGACGAGCGGATCCAAGCGGGTGCACTGGAATTCATTCCGGCCAAGCGGGTCGGCACGGCCGAGGAGGTCGCCGGGGCGGTCAGCTTCCTGGCGTCCGAGGATGCGAGCTACATCGCCGGGGCGGTCATCCCGGTCGACGGCGGCATGGGCATGGGCCACTGAATCCACCGGGGACACAACGACTTCAACCACGACATTTAAGGACGGACATGGCAGGACTGCTCGACGGCAAACGGATCCTGGTCTCCGGGATCATCACCGACTCGTCGATCGCGTTTCACATCGCCAAGGTGGCCCAGGAGGCGGGCGCCCAGTTGGTGCTGACGGGCTTCGACCGGTTGCGGCTGATCCAGCGCATCGCGGACCGGCTGCCGGAGAAGGCCCCGCTGGTCGAACTCGACGTGCAGAACGAGGAGCACCTGAGCACCCTCGCCGAGCGGGTCACCGCCGAGATCGGCGAGGGCAACAAGCTGGACGGCGTGGTGCACTCCATCGGCTTCATGCCGCAGACCGGGATGGGCATCAACCCGTTCTTCGACGCACCGTATGAGGACGTCTCCAAGGGCATCCACATCTCGGCGTATTCGTATGCCTCGCTGGCCAAGGCGCTGCTGCCGATCATGAACCCCGGCGGGTCGATCGTCGGCATGGACTTCGATCCCAGCCGGGCCATGCCCGCCTACAACTGGATGACGGTGGCCAAGAGCGCGCTGGAATCGGTCAACCGGTTCGTCGCCCGCGAGGCCGGCAAGTTCGGGGTGCGCTCGAATCTCGTTGCGGCGGGCCCCATCCGGACGCTGGCCATGTCCGCGATCGTTGGCGGCGCGCTCGGCGAGGAGGCCGGCGCTCAGATGCAACTGCTGGAAGAGGGCTGGGACCAGCGCGCACCGATCGGCTGGAACATGAAGGACCCCACGCCGGTCGCCAAGACGGTGTGCGCCGTGCTCTCGGACTGGCTGCCGGCCACCACCGGCACCATCATCTTCGCCGATGGTGGCGCCAGTACGCAGTTGCTCTAAAAGCGGAATTGCTCTAGCCCCAATGGAATTCGACGCCGTCCTGCTGCTGTCCTTCGGCGGTCCGGAGGGCCCCGAGCAGGTGCGGCCGTTCCTGGAGAACGTCACCCGCGGGCGCAACGTGCCCCCCGAGCGCCTGGACGACGTCGCGCAGCATTACCTGCATTTCGGCGGGGTATCGCCGATCAACGGCATCAACCGCGCCCTGATCGCCGAGCTCGAGGCGGTGCAGGGCCTGCCGGTCTACTTCGGCAACCGCAACTGGGAGCCCTACGTCGAAGACACCGTGAAGGCCATGCGCGACAACGGTGTTCGTCGTGCCGCGGTGTTCACTACCTCGGCGTGGAGCGGCTATTCGAGCTGCACGCAGTACACCGAGGACATCGCCCGGGCGCGCAAGGCCGCGGGGCCCGAGGCGCCCGAGCTGGTGAAGCTGCGGCCCTACTTCGACCACCCGCTCTTCGTCGAGATGTTCGCGGGCGCGGTCACGGCCGCGGCCGAGAAGGTGCCCGCCGGCGCCCGGCTGGTGTTCACCGCGCACTCGGTCCCGGTGGCCGCGGATCAGCGCCTCGGCCCACGACTCTATAGCCGTCAAGTCGCTTATGCCACAAGGCTTGTCGCGGCCGCGGCGGGTTACGTCGATTACGATCTGGCCTGGCAGTCGCGTTCGGGTCCGCCGCAGGTGCCGTGGCTGGAGCCCAGCGTCGAGGACCACCTCGCCGCGCTGGCCGCGTCGGGCACCGCGGCGGTCATCGTCTGTCCGATCGGGTTCGTCGCCGACCACATCGAGGTGGTGTGGGATCTCGACGAGGAGTTGCGCACCCAGGCCGACGCGGCCGGGCTGACGTTCGCGCGGGCCGCCACGCCCAACGCCGACCGGCGATTCGCCCGGCTGGCCGCCGATCTGATCGACGAACTGCGCACCGGCCGAGAGCCGGCCCGGGTGGCCGGCCCGGACCCGGTGCCCGGCTGTCTGGCCAGTGTCGACGGCGCGCCGTGCCGGCCACCGCACTGCGCAAGGCGCGACGAGGCCTAGTCAGCCCACGCCGAGTGCAGGATCGCGGTGACGGCGGCCATCCGCGCCGAACGCACCACGGCGGTCAGCGGCCGCAGCGCGTCGCCGGCGATGCGCGCCTCCGAGGACGATTGCGTCCCGAACGGCTCAGGGCCGGCGACGATGGGCGCGGCGAAACGCTCCGGTGAGTCGGCTGAGCGGCTGAGCCCAGAGCTGACCGCGATGATCGCGTCGACGTGCGCGGCGTTCTCCAGCACCCGCAGCGCGCGGGTCGGCGCGTGGTCGGGAACCCGGTGCTGCCGTGCGGATTCCAGCAGTTGCTCGACGAGGCCCCGGGGGTCGTCGACATCGGTCGCGGCCGACCCCAGCCCGATGGCGCCGAGCGCGTCCGCGGCCGACCGCACCGCCGACCGCAGCGTGTATTCGGCATCGCCGAGCTCGTAGTGATCGAGCACCGGCACGCCCGGCAGCGAGTACACCGTCCAGGACAGCGCGTACGGCTCGGGGAAGTCGTCCGGCTCATCGTCGTAGGAGAACTCGGGAACCAGCCCGACGGCGGTGGCGGGATTGGCCGGGTTGGCGATGATGATCGCCTCGCCCGCGGCCAGGGCGTCACGTTCGAACTGCGTTCCGGGGGCGAGCCCGCGCACGTCGCCGGGCACGGGCAAAAGCACGTTGATCGTTCCGCGCAGCGGGCCCGGGCCGCCCGGAGTGGGCGACGGCCGGCCAACCGCGGCGCGCAGCGTCTGCAGCAGCGTCACCGTCCCGGCGTCGTGCACATCGGGCCACGGCAGCCCGGTATGGCCCGCGGCGACCGCATCATACGCGGTGACCGATTGCTTTGGCGCCCATACCGATAACGCGTCCAAGACGTCGTCGGGCGCGGCCTTGCCCGCGAGCCAGGCGTTGGCCCACAGGGACAGCGAGACACTGGGACACCACACGATTCCGCAGTGTAGTTGTTTTGTCCGGCAAAGGCCGATCACGCGTATTCTGGCCGCATGCCCGCGGCGGTGCTTTGGCTAATATTCGCGCTGGTGCTGGCCGGTGCCGAGGCGCTCACCGGCCATCTGTTCCTGGTGATGCTGGGCGGCGGTGCGCTGGCCGCGGCGGTGACCAGCTGGCTGACGAACTGGCCGGTGTGGGCGAACGGGACGGTGTTCTTGATTGTCTCGGTGCTGCTGCTGGTGCTGGTCCGGCCCCCGCTGCGGCGGCGCCTGACGCCCGCCCAGATACTGCAGACCGGCATCGAGGCGCTGGAGGGCAAGAAAGCGCTGGTGCTCGAGCGGATCAGCCGCGACGATGGCCGGGTGAAGCTCGACGGCGAGGTGTGGACGGCGCGTCCGCTCAACGAGGACGACATCTACGAACCGGGGGAGGCGGTGACCGTCATGCACATTGACGGCGCTACCGCGGTGGTCTTCAAGAGCGGTCTGTGAAGGCCGCGAGAGGCGCTGTGAGAGAAAGGAACTCGCGTGCAAGGTGCGGTTGCTGGTTTGGTGTTGTTGGCGGTCTTGGTGATATTCGCCATCGTTGTGGTGGCCAAGTCGGTTGCGCTGATCCCGCAGGCGGAGGCCGCGGTGATCGAACGGCTGGGCCGCTATAGCCGGACGGTCAGTGGTCAGCTGACGTTGTTGGTGCCGTTCATCGACCGGGTGCGCGCCCGGGTGGACCTGCGTGAGCGGGTGGTGTCGTTCCCGCCGCAGCCGGTGATCACCGAGGACAACCTGACGCTGAACATCGACACGGTGGTCTACTTCCAGGTCACCGTCCCGCAGGCGGCCGTCTACGAGATCAGCAACTACATCGTCGGCGTGGAGCAGCTGACCACCACCACGCTGCGCAACGTGGTGGGCGGCATGACGCTGGAGCAGACGCTGACCTCGCGAGACCAGATCAACGGTCAATTGCGCGGTGTGCTCGACGAGGCGACCGGCCGCTGGGGCCTGCGGGTCGCCCGGGTCGAGCTGCGCAGCATCGACCCGCCGCCGTCCATCCAGGCCTCGATGGAAAAGCAGATGAAGGCCGACCGCGAGAAGCGGGCGATGATCCTGACCGCGGAAGGGAACCGGCAGGCCGCGATCACCCAGGCCGAAGGTGCCAAGCAGGCGCAGATCCTGGCCGCCGAGGGTGCCAAGCAGGCCGCGATCCTGGCCGCCGAGGCCGACCGGCAGTCCCGCATGCTGCGCGCACAGGGTGAGCGCGCCGCGGCCTACCTGCGGGCGCAGGGGCAGGCCAAGGCCATCGAGAAGACGTTCGCCGCGATCAAGGCCGGCCGGCCCACCCCGGAGATGCTGGCCTACCAGTACCTGCAGACCCTGCCGGAGATGGCGCGCGGTGACGCCAACAAGGTGTGGGTGGTGCCGAGCGATTTCAATGCGGCCCTGCAGGGGTTCACCAGGATGCTGGGCACCCCGGGCCAGGACGGGGTGTTCCGGTTCGAGCCCTCCCCGGTCGACGACACACCCCAACACGCCGCCGAATCCGACGACGCGGACATCGCCGACTGGTTCTCCACCGAGACCGATCCCGCGATCGCCCAGGCGGTGGCCAAGGCCGAAGCGAGCGCCCGCCAGCCGGTGGACGGCACACCGCCGGGGACGCCGCCGCAGTTGGGTCAATAGGATTGCCGCATGAGCCTTTTCACTTCGCGCAAGACCTACGTGGCGCTTGGCGCCTTCCACGCCGTGGACGCGGTGCTATGCGGTGTCCAGGTCGCTCCGATCAAGAAGGTCCTGGACGATGTGGGTCTGCCGGAGAACGTTCGGCCGGTGCTGCCCGTAGTGAAGGGCGCCGCCGCCGTGGGATTGCTGTCGGTCACCCGCTTCCCGGCCCTGGCGCGGCTGACGACGGCGATGCTGACGATCTATTTCGTCGTGGCGCTCGGCGCGCACATCCGGGTCCGCGACAAAGTGGTCAACGCCCTGCCGGCGGCGATGTTCCTGGCCACCTTCGCCGTGATGACGGCCCAGGGGCCCGACCGCAGCTAGTCCAGGCGCAACTCGACCAGCGGCAGCGGGGTGTCGGTCTCGGTGATCGGAACGCCGAGCGTTTCCTCCAGCACCGGCCGCATCTGCTCCCACGCTCTGCGATGACGGCTGACGTAGGCGGCCAGGGCGCGGTCCGCCTCGTCTTGGGGCAGTACCCGAGCCGTGCCGCGCCGCGGCGGGTGGCTGCCGACGTAGACGCGCACGCGCGGGTCCGCCTGAACGTTGCGGAACCACTGCGCCTTTCGGCCGAAGCCGGAAGCGACGACGTAGGTGTCGGGCGACGGGTGACCGACGACCTCCAGCACCACGTAGCGCGGTGTGCCGGACTTGCGGCCGGTGTGCTCGAGCATCAGCATGCGGGATCCGAACAGCGCGCCCGCGCGGGCGTTGTAAAGCCAGATCGGTGCGCGCATGAGTCGGCGCGACCGCAGCACGCGTGCGCCGGCGCTGGGCAGAAAAGACCTTCGTTGCCCGGCCATCAGGCGTGCGGCAACGGCGGCGCGGGCACGACGGCCGGCGCGGACGTGGGTGCCGGCGGCGACGGGTAGACGCATCCGCCGCCCGACTGCGAGGACAGCGGTGGCGGGTATGGCGGCGGGGGAAGCTCGACCCGGACCGTCCAGACCAGCCCGGTGATCGCGAAGGTGGCGAGCGCGCCGAGCAGCAGGCCGACCAGGCCGGCGATGGCGGCGACGCCCGCCGGGAAGCGGCGGGTTCCCAGGTTGTCCGTGGTCATGCGGCTCCCCATGGTCGGCGGATGTCGGTCATCCGAGACGCTACTGGCGCGACGGCTGCCGCCGTCACGATTTGGGGGATCGTGACGGCGGCAGGACGGTCAGCTGTGCGGAGCCGGTGGTGGCGGGGGCACCTCGCCGGGCGGCGACGGCCAGGCGCCGTGCGGCGGGCCCGGTG
The DNA here is from genome assembly GCF_034555895.2 of Mycobacterium europaeum. Classification (NCBI taxonomy): domain Bacteria; kingdom Bacillati; phylum Actinomycetota; class Actinomycetes; order Mycobacteriales; family Mycobacteriaceae; genus Mycobacterium; species Mycobacterium europaeum. The sequence continues at coordinate 2,597,840 of NZ_CP157315.1, read as the reverse complement.
GGCCGGGTGGTGGCGCGAACCCGAAACCTCCCATGGGTCCGCCCATCGGCGGGGGAGGTGGTCCGTGCTGCAGCGCCATCATCGGCGGCGGCCCGGGCGGTGGCGGTGGCCCGGGTGGGCCGACGCTGACGATCCAGGCGAAGGCGATCGCCGCGATGGTGCCGGCCGCGCCGAGCAGCACGCCCGCCAGCCCGGCGCCGACCACCACCCCGGTGGAGTGGCGGCGGGGCTCACCTGGTCGAGGGGCGGCCGGTGGCGGGGCGGGCGTCGGGGTGTCGATGTCCTCATTTGTGGTCATGGCACCGGACGGTAGGAGCCGGAACTGAAGCGGACCTGAAGAAACTGGGGCCCCGCGCGTCACTCCTGCCACCAGCGGTTAGTGAGCGGCGTTGCACTTGAGCACATCCCGACATTCTCGTGACGGCTGAGGCTCCCGAGACAGCTGCGCCGCCGCTTCAGGTTGGTTTCAGCACCGCCGCCGACAATGGGAGGCATGACGAATTGCCCGCGGGCCGCCGCCGGCCGCTTCAGCGTCGGCGCGCCCCGGGTCCTGGTGGTCGAAGACTCCGAGACGATCCGGGAAATGGTCAGCGAGGCACTCACCGACGTCGGCTACCACGCCGTCGGCCGTTGTGACGGCGACGGGCTGGAGGAGGCGCTGGACGGTCTGCGCCCGGACCTGGTGGTGCTCGACGTCATGCTGCCCGGGCGCGACGGCTTCGACCTCATCGACGTGGTCCGCGACTGGGGTGACGTGGGCATCGTCTTGATCACCGCGCGCGACGGCCTGCAGGATCGGCTGCGTGGCCTGGACGGCGGGGCGGACGACTACGTGATCAAACCGTTCGAGCTGGCCGAACTGGTGTCCCGGGTGGGGGCGGTGTTGCGGCGGCGCGGACGGCTGCCGCAAGTCGTCCAGGTCGGCGACCTGATCCTCGACGCCGACGCCGGAATCGCCGCGCGCGCCGGTCAGCGTCTCGACCTGACCGCGACGGAGCTGCGGCTGCTGGCCTTCCTCGTCGAGCAGCGCGGCCGCATCGTCAGCGCCGGCCAGATCCTCAACGCGGTGTGGGGGTACGACGCCTACGACCCCAACCTGGTCCAGGTGCACATCAGTGGCCTGCGGCGCAAGCTCGAAGCCCACGGGCCGCGCATCCTGCACACCGTGCGCGGCATCGGCTACCGGCTGCAGCCCCAGCGATCATGACGGCCGGATCGACTCGGACCCCGTCCCTGCAGCGCCGGGTGACGCTGGTGGTGGTGGCGCTGCTGGCCCTGCTGCTGGTGCTGCTCGGCGTCACCGTGGACGTCAGCCTGGGTGTTCTCGCCCGTCGAAACCTGCACGACCGGCTGCTGGCCACCGCGTCGCGCGCCGAGGCGCTGGACGCCGCGCGCACGTCACCCGATCTGCTGGCCGCCGAGCTCAACGGCGGCGGGGTGCGCGCCCTGCTGGTCACCGCCGACGGCGCGACGTACGGGGACCGGAGTATCAGTCCCGATACCGTCACCGGCCCGATGGCCCGGCCGCCCCTGCCGCCGTTCCTGGCGCCGCCCCCGCCTTATCCGCCGCCGCCGATGGCGCCCCGCCCGGATTTCCCGCCGCCCTGGCCACCGCCACCGCCACCACCACCGCCGCCCCCGCCGGACGCCACGGCGACGGCCGTCGTGCGTCCGCTGCCCGATGGCGCCCGGGTCATCCTGGTGGCCGACACCACGCAAACCACCCAGGTGACACGCCAGCTGCGGATGCTGATGATCGGGGCGGGTGTGGCGACCCTGCTGGTTGCCGCGCTGTTGCTGGTGGCGGTCAGCCGGGTGGCGTTACGTCCACTGGACCGGCTGACGGCGCTGGCCAACGACATCCGGACCGGCGACCGCGGGCGACGGCTGCGCCCTGATCGCCCCGATACCGAATTAGGCCGCGCCGCAAGCGCTTTCGATGGGATGCTGGACGCTCTCGAGGCTTCCGAGAGCCGGGCCCGGCGGGCCGCCGACGCGGCGCAGCGCGCCGAGACGGCAACGCGGCGGTTCATGGTCGACGCCGCGCACGAGTTGCGTACCCCGATCGCCGGGATCCAGGTCGCCGCCGAGCAACTCGCCACCAACGCGCGGCAAGGCGACGACGCGGCGGACGGTCAGTATCGCCGGGCCAGCCTGTTGCTCTCCGACGCGCGGCGGGCCGGGCGGCTCGTCTCCGACATGCTCGATCTGAGCCGCATCGACGCCGGCCTGCCGTTGGACACCGACGACATCGACCTGGCCGCGATCGTCGACGCCGAAGTCGACCGGGCCGCGATGCTGGCGCCGCAACTGACCATCAATCGCACGGGCGCCACCGAGCTGCGTCTCGACGGGGACCCCACCCGGATCGCGCAGATCCTGTCCAATCTGCTCGACAACGCCCGCCGCTACACCCCGCCCGGAGGCGCCATCACGGTCGACGTTCGCGGGCGCACCGACGCCGCCGAGGTGACCGTCACCGACAGCGGTCCGGGCATTCCCGACGACGAACGGGAACGGATCTTCGAGCGCCTGGTGCGCCTGGACGCCGGGCGCGCCCGCGATCACGGCGGCGCCGGGCTGGGCCTGCCGATCGCCCGGGCGCTCGCCCGTGCTCACGGCGGCGAGCTCGTGTGTCTGCCACACGAGGGCGGGGCAGGCTTCCGGCTGACGCTGCCGTTGGTTCCGACGGTGAAGGCGGTGAAACGGGACCGATGAGCGGTGACCGCCCCGGGCGAGGCGGTCACCGCTCGACACGGTGACCCTCCGCCAGAATCCCGGCGGCGGGGGCCGGAACGGGTCGCCGGGCCCCGGGGGCGGCGGCCCGCCCGGGCCAACCGGCCCAACGGGTCCACCCGGCCCGCCCGGTCCCGGTGGCCCGCCGAACGGTCCACCCGGCGGATGCGGCGGCCCCGGCTGCCCCGGTGGCGGGGGCGGGGGCGGATCCGCGCTCGCCACCGCGACGCCTAAGCCGGCCGCGGCCGCCCCGAGGGCGCCCGCGAGCAAGGACCCGGCGATGAGTTGGTTGATCTTCACTCGGCCCATCTCTCCTCTCTGTCCGCGGCGGCCCCCAGCGGGTCGCCGCGATGCGCGACAGTAGGAAGTTGGCCTGAAGCCAGCCTGAAGGAGCGTCAGCCGGACGCGGTCTCCGCGGTCACGGCGGTGAGCCGCCACTTGTCCAGCCAGGGCCGGACGAGCTCGGCGACCGAGAATTTCGCCGGGACGGAGCACCGCGGCATGGGAGTGTAGGGGTCGCCCCCGCGGATGAGGATGCCGACCGCGCGGACCGTGCCGTCAGCTTCATTGACATAGACCGGGCCGCCGGAATCACCGCATTGGCCGGGCGCCAGGAACACGACCTTGCTGTCGGTGATCTCGGTGATCTGCCCGCAGGTGGCCTCGCCGGTGCCGATGCCGAGTTTGCACAGTTCCTGGCCGGTCCGCAGGTTGGTGGCGACGCCGGAGACGGGCAGGGTGGCCCCGATGGCCGGATTGCGGGGAACGTTGCCCCCGTTGAGCAGGATGAGGCCGATGTCGTGCTGTTCGTTGTGGACGCCCTCGCTGACCGTCTGGGTGAACGTGCCCAGCGTGGCGTAGGGCAGGACCCCGCCCAGGTTCATCGTCACCTTGCTGGCCTCGCCGGGCCGGTTGCAGTGGCCGGCGGTCAGGACACCGGGCGCGCCGGTGCTGGTGCGTACCAAAAACCCTGCGGTGCAGCCCATCCCGCCCGTCCCGTCGGCGTACTCGACGTAGATGCCCGCACCGGGCCCGACGGCGCTCGACGCGGGCAGATCGATCGGCGACAGGAGCGGCGGCGGGGAGGGCTGAGGGCCCGGGGCGATGGTCTTGGGCAGCAGGTTCACCACGGCGAGGAGAGCGGTGGCGCAACACAGCGACGCGATCACCAGCAACGCCGAATGCGTCCTGGAGCGTTGCGGCAGCGGGTATGACACGTGGGTCCCGGCCAAGAGCCCCCCTTTGAGCGCGCGATGCCGGTGAGTACTGCAGGCCCCAGCTTGCCAGCTTTCGGCCGCTGAATTGTGGGGATTGGTCAGATATTTCGCGCGGGCGGGTCAGCTGATCGTGGCGGGCTCGGGGGAGGGCTCGTCACCGACGGAACCGTGCGTGCGGCGATGGTGACGGCGGTAGTGGCGGACCTCGATGACCAGGCCGATCAGGCCCAGCGTCGCGGTGCACACCGACACCAGGTACAGCAGCGAGTTGGGGTGACCGGCGAGCGCGTCGCCCAGGATGACGACCGCGGCGGTGCCGGGCAACAGGCCGCCCAGGGTGGCCAGCGTGTACGGCAGCACCCGCACCGTCGAGGCGCCGGCGGCGTAGTTGATCGCCGAGAACGGCACGGCGGGAATCAGCCGCAGCGACAAGATGGCCAGCCAGCCCCGTTGCCGCAACCGCTCGTCCACCGTGTCGATCGACCGGTGGCGGACCAGGCGGTTCAGCCGCCATCCCGCGGCCCGGACCAGCAGCAGCGCGATCAGCGCGCTCGCGGTGCTGGCGACGACCGCGATCGCCACACCCATCAGCGGGCCGAACAGCAGCCCGGCGGCCAGGGTGAACGCCGTGCGCGGGACCGGCACCACGGTCGCGACGACGTGCGCGGCCAGGAACGCCAACGGGAACCAGGGGCCGACCGACTCGGCCCAGTCGCGCATCTGCACCGGCGTGGGCAGCGGCAGCCAGGACGCCGCCGCGATCAGGAGTGTGATACCGACCACTGTGGCGATCGCCCGGGGCCGCGACAACATGCGCGCGGCCGCGCCCAGCGCGCCGCCGAGGTCGCGCAACGTCCGGTTGATTCTGCAGGTGGCGGAAGCCGTCACGCCTCTAAAGGTTACGGGCCGCAGATGAATAACTCGTATCCCGAGGCTGGCGTTTCACCGCCGGCCCAAGCCGATCGCCGGGTCGCGCGGTTTTTTTCCAACCGGCCCGATCAATTAGCCTCATTAGTGAGTCGCAGGCCCCATTTGCTGGCAAAAAGGGAGCAATCGGTGTCCATTGATGTACCCGAACTCGCCGAACTAGAACAGGTTCGCGGGCGTTGGCGCAGTGCGGTCGCCGGAGTGCTCTCGAAGAGCACCCGCAAGGACCCGGGGGAACTCGGGGACGAGCCCGAGCGCCTGCTGGAAACCCCGACCTACGACGGCATCGCCGTCCGGGCGCTCTACACCGCGCTCGACGAGCTGCCGGAACCGCCGCTGCCGGGCGAATGGCCCTATGTGCGGGGTGCCGACGCGCTGCGCGACGTCAAATCGGGCTGGCGGGTGGCCGAGGCCTTCCCGGCCGACCGCGTCGCCGGGGTCACGGCCTCCGACGTCAACTCCGCGGTGCTCGAGGCCCTCGGCAACGGGGCCAGCGCGCTGATGCTGCGCGTGGGGGAATCCGGCGTGACCGTGGATCAGCTCGAGGACGCCCTGGACGGCGTGCACCTGAGCATGGCGTCGGTGATCGTCGACGCCGGCGCCGACTACTCCGCCGTGGCCGACGTCATGTTGGCGATGGCGACCCGGGTGGAGGCCGACCAGCGCGAACTGCTGTCGATCGACCTGGGTGGCGACCCGCTCACCGCGGCGCTGAGCGGCCGTCCCGCGCCCGCGCTCGACGAGGTCGTCGCGGTCGCGCAACGCGCGGCCGGTGAACGCGGCGTGCGTGCGGTCACCGTCGACGGGCCCGCCTTCCACAACCTCGGCGCCAACGCGACGTGGGAGCTGGCCGGCACCGTCGCCGCCGGGGTGGTCTATCTGCGGCGGCTCACCGAGTCGGGCATGTCCGTCGGTGACGCGCTGCGGCAGATCAGTTTCCGGCTGGCCGCCGACGACGACCAGTTCGTGACGCTCGCCAAGATGCGGGCCGTGCGTCAGCTGTGGGCGCGGGTCGCCGAGGTCGTCGGCGATCCGGACGGCGGCGCCGTCACCGTGCACGCGGAAACGTCGCTGCCGATGATGACCCAGCGCGACCCGTGGGTGAACATGCTGCGCTGCACGCTGGCCGCCTTCGGCGCCGGCGTCGGCGGCGCCGACACCGTGCTGGTGCTGCCCTTTGACGTGGCGATCCCGGGCGGCTTCCCCGGCACGGCGAGAAGCTTTGCGCGCCGGATCGCCCGCAACACGCAGCTGCTGCTCCTGGAGGAGTCGCACGTGGGCCGGGTGCTGGACCCCGCGGGCGGCTCGTGGTACGTCGAGGACCTCACCGCGCGGCTCGCGGAGAAGGCGTGGGAGCACTTCCAGGAGATCGAGGCGCGCGGCGGGTTCGTCGTGGCGCGTGACTACGTCGCCGGCCAGATCGCCGAGGTCGCCGCGCGGCGCGCCGACGACATCGCGCACCGCCGCACCGCGATCACCGGCGTCAACGAATTCCCGAACCTCACCGAACCCGCTCTGCCACAGGACGTTTCGACATCGACGCCGCTGGCCGCAGGCAACCTGCGGCGCTACGCCGCCGCGTTCGAGGCGCTGCGCGACCGCTCGGATGCCCACCTGAGCCGCACCGGCGCGCGTCCGCAGGCGCTGTTGCTTCCGTTGGGCCCGCTGGCCGAGCACAACATCCGGGCCACCTTTGCCGCCAACCTGCTGGCGTCGGGCGGGATCGAGGCCGTCAACCCGGGAACGGTCGACGCGACCACGGTCGCCAAGGCCGTCGCCGACGCCGGATCGCCGGCGGCCGCCGTGATCTGCGGCACCGACAAGCGCTACCAGGACGAGGCCGCGGCGATCGTCGAGTCGGCCCGGGCCGCCGGTGTGTCGACGGTCTACCTGGCCGGGCCGGAGAAGGCCGTGGGTGACGCCGAGCACCGGCCCGACGACTTCCTGACCGCGAAAATCGATGCCGTCGAAGCCCTTTCGAACCTGCTCACCCGATTGGGAGCCTAGTCCGATGACCACAACCGCACCTGTGATCGGTAACTTCGCCGAGGTCCCGCTGGTCGGCGACCGTCCGCTGCCGCCGCCCACCGAAGCGGCCGTCGACAAGCACGTCGCCGCGGCCGCGGCGGCGCACTGGTACACGCCGGATCAGCTCGAGTGGCACACCCCGGAAGACATCGCCGTCAAGCCGGTGTACATCGGGGCCGACCGGGCCGCCGCGGTGGCCGACGGTTACCCGTTGAACACCTTCCCCGGTGAGCCGCCCTTCCTGCGCGGCCCGTACCCCACCATGTACGTCAACCAGCCGTGGACCATCCGGCAGTACGCGGGCTTCTCCACCGCGGCGGAGTCGAACGCGTTCTACCGCCGCAACCTGGCGGCCGGCCAGAAGGGCCTGTCGGTGGCCTTCGACCTGGCCACCCACCGCGGCTACGACTCCGACCACCCCCGCGTCCAGGGCGACGTCGGGATGGCCGGTGTGGCAATCGATTCCATCCTCGACATGCGGCAGCTGTTCGACGGCATCGACCTGTCGACCGTGAGCGTGTCGATGACCATGAACGGTGCCGTGCTGCCGATCCTCGCGCTGTACGTGGTGGCCGCCGAGGAGCAGGGCGTGCCGCCGGAGAAGCTGGCCGGCACCATCCAGAACGACATCCTCAAAGAGTTCATGGTGCGCAACACCTACATCTATCCGCCCAAGCCGTCGATGCGGATCATCTCCGACATCTTCGGCTACACCAGCGCGAAGATGCCGAAGTTCAACTCCATCTCGATCTCCGGCTATCACATCCAAGAGGCCGGCGCCACAGCCGATTTGGAGCTGGCCTACACGCTGGCCGACGGCGTGGACTACATCAAGGCGGGGCTGGACGCCGGCCTGGACATCGACAAGTTCGCGCCGCGACTGTCGTTTTTCTGGGGCATCGGGATGAACTTCTTCATGGAGGTCGCCAAGCTGCGGGCCGGCCGGTTGCTGTGGAGCGAGCTGGTCGCCCAGTTCAACCCGAAGAACACGAAATCGCTGTCGCTGCGCACACATTCGCAGACATCCGGCTGGTCGCTGACCGCGCAGGACGCCTTCAACAACGTCGCGCGCACCTGCATCGAGGCGATGGCCGCGACCCAGGGACACACCCAGTCGCTGCACACCAACGCCCTGGACGAGGCGCTGGCGCTGCCCACCGACTTCTCGGCGCGGATCGCGCGTAACACCCAACTGCTGCTGCAGCAGGAGTCGGGCACCACCCGGCCCATCGATCCCTGGGGCGGCTCCTATTACGTGGAGTGGCTGACCCATCAGCTCGCGCAGCGGGCCCGGGCCCACATCGCCGAGGTCGCCGAGCACGGCGGCATGGCCCAGGCCATCAACGAAGGCATCCCCAAGCTGCGCATCGAGGAGGCGGCCGCGCGCACCCAGGCCCGCATCGACTCCGGGATCCAGCCGGTGATCGGCGTGAACAAGTACCAGGTCGAAGAGGACCAAGAGGTCGAGGTGCTCAAGGTCGAGAACAGCCGGGTGCGCGCCGAACAGCTGGCCAAGCTCTCCGAGCTGCGGGCCAGCCGCGACCAGTCCGCGGTCGACGCCGCGCTGGCCGAGCTGTCGCGCGCCGCCGCGGCGCACGGCCGCGCGGGGGTGGGGGCGCCTCCCGCCTGCGGGGGAGACGGGCTGGGTAATAATCTGCTGGCACTGGCGATCAACGCCGCCCGGGCCAAGGCGACGGTCGGGGAGATCTCCGACGCGCTGGAAAAGGTATACGGGCGGCACCAGGCGGAGATCCGCACCATCGCCGGCGTCTACCGCGACGAAGCCGGAAAGGCCACCAACATCGCCACCGCCACCGAACTGGTCGAGAAGTTCGCCGAGGCCGACGGCCGCCGGCCCAGAATCCTGGTGGCGAAGATGGGCCAGGACGGTCACGACCGCGGCCAGAAGGTGATCGCGACGGCCTTCGCCGACCTCGGGTTCGACGTCGACGTCGGTTCGCTGTTCTCCACGCCCGAGGAGGTGGCCCGCCAGGCCGCCGACAACGACGTGCACGTCGTGGGCGTTTCGTCGCTGGCCGCCGGCCACCTGACGTTGGTGCCCGCGCTGCGCGAGGCGCTCGCCGAGGTGGGCCGGCCTGACATCATGATCGTGGTCGGCGGGGTGATCCCGCCCGGCGACTTCGACGAGCTGTACGCGGCCGGGGCCGCCGCCATCTTCCCGCCCGGGACGGTGATCGCCGATGCCGCGATCGGCCTGCTGCACAAGCTCGCCGACCGGCTGGGTTACGCGCTCGACTAGATGGCGTCCCGCAGGAGCGACACCGTCGACGAGCTGGCCAAGGCCGTTCGCGCGGGCGACCGCGCGGCGCTGCCGCGGGCCATCACGCTGCTGGAGTCCACCCGCGCCGACCACCACGAGACGGCCCAGCGGCTGCTGCTCGAGCTCACACCGGACTCGGGCAACGCCCACCGCGTCGGCATCACCGGGACGCCCGGGGTGGGGAAGTCGACCACCATCGAGGCCCTCGGCATGCACCTGATCGAGCGGGGCCACCGGGTGGCGGTGCTGGCCGTCGACCCGTCGTCGACGCGAACCGGTGGCTCGATTCTCGGCGACAAGACCCGGATGGCGCGCCTGGCGGTGCACCCCGACGCCTACATCCGGCCGTCGCCGACGTCGGGCACCCTGGGCGGCGTGGCAAAGGCCACCCGGGAGACGGTGGTGTTGTTGGAGGCCGCCGGTTTCGACGTGATCATCATCGAGACCGTCGGCGTCGGCCAGTCCGAGGTGACGGTCGCCAACATGGTCGACACGTTCGTCTTGCTGACCCTGGCGCGCGGCGGCGATCAGCTGCAGGGCATCAAGAAGGGTGTGCTGGAGCTGGCCGACATCGTGGTGGTGAACAAGGCCGACGGCGAGCACCTGGCGGAGGCCCGGGTGGCCGCGCGCGAGCTGTCCTCGGCGATCAGGTTGATCCACCCCCGTGAAACACTTTGGCGACCACCGGTTCTCACGATGAGCGCGATGGAGGGGACCGGACTGAAGGAGTTGTGGGACACCATCGAACGTCATCGCCAGGTGCTCACCGAGGCCGGCGAGTTCGAGGCGCGCCGGCGGGCCCAACTGGTGGACTGGACGTGGCAGATGGTGCGCGACGCCGTCTTGGACCGGGTGCTGTCCAACCCGAAGGTGCGCACGATGCGCGCCGACGTCGAACGCCGGGTCAAGGCCGGAGAGCTGACCCCCGCGCTGGCGGCACAGCAAATATTAACGGCTGCGTCAGAATAACAGATAGATAAACAATCCGATTTCGCTCCGGGAAGGTGTGAAATCCAAGTAAATTCGAAATTGTGACGGTGGAAGCCCGAGTCGATCGCCGCGCGGTCCCTGTCCACGATGACCTTGACGCAGGTCACCGTGTGTCCGGCGCGGCGGACTCACACTTCGGATGCGTCGTTCGAAGCTTTTCGACCATGTTCCCCGCCCGTCGGTTCGGCGGCGGTGCGCTGGCGGTGTATCTCGACGGCCAGCCCGTCGTCGACGTCTGGACCGGGTGGTCCGACCGGGGCGGTCACCGGTCGTGGTCGGCCGACAGCGCGCCGATGGTCTTCTCGGCGACGAAGGGCATGGCCGCCACCGTGATTCACCGGCTCGCCGACCGCGGGCTGATCGACTACGAGGCGCCCGTTGCGTTGTACTGGCCGGAGTTCGGGGCCAACGGCAAGGGCAACCTCACCGTGCGCGAGGTGATGAGGCACGCCGCCGGCCTGTCGGGCTTGCGCGGTGCCCGCAGCGAAGACCTGCTGGACCACGTGGTCATGGAAGAGCGCCTGGCCGCGGCGGCGCCGGGGCGGCTGCTGGGCAAGTCGGCCTATCACGCGCTGACCTTCGGCTGGCTGATGTCCGGCCTCGCCCGGGGCGTGACCGGCAAGGGCATGCGAGTGCTGATCCGCGAGGAACTCGCGGAGCCGCTGGGCACCGACGGGCTCTACCTGGGGCGCCCGCCGGCCGGCGCGCCGACCCGGGTCGCCGAGATCATCGCGCCGCAGAACCTGGTGCGGAACCCGCTGCTCAGCTGCGTGACGCGCAAGGTGGCCAACGAGCTGTCCGGCGGTTTCCGGTCCATGTACTTCCCGGGCATGGTGGCCGCCGTGCAGGGCGACACGCCGCTACTCGACGCCGAGATCCCGGCCGCCAACGGGGTGGCGACGGCCCGCGGGCTGGCGCGGATGTACGGGGCCATCGCCAACGGCGGCGAGGTCGACGGCATCCGGTTCCTGTCCAGGGAGATGGTCGCCGGCCTGACCGGTCGACGCAGCCTGCGGCCGGACCGAAACCTGTTCATGCCATTGGCATTCCACCTGGGCTACCACAGCCTGCCGATCGGCAACGTGATGCCCGGCTTCGGCCATGTCGGGCTCGGCGGTTCGCTCGGCTGGACCGACCCGGCGAGCGGGCTGGCGTTCTCGCTGGTGCACAACCGGCTGCTGACGCCGTTCGTGATGACCGATCACGCGGCATTCGTCGGCCTGTACGCGCTGATCCGCAACGCCGCCGAGAAGGCACGCAAGCGTGGCTTCGAACCGGTCACCGAATTCGGGGCGCCGTACTTCCAGCCGGGCGCCGCCACCGGCTGACCCGGCAAACGTTCGCGCGCGGTTGCGCGGACCGCGCTCAAGCACAGCACCACGCTGGCAGGCACCGGAAAAGCCCAGCTCAGCGAGGTTGCTAAGCGGTCCGATTAATCCTGGTCTACGCGGTCTTTACGTAGTTGACATGTGTTTCATCGAACCGGCCTGCAAAGTCAAAGAATCGGTAATAATCCCGCGATAGACCTGGCGTCGATGACGCGCACGACTTGGAAGGCTGAAGCTTGATGAAACGGGCCCGCATGACTAGACCCTCCGAAAGCTTTGCCGGCACCGGGGATCTGCTCGAGCGTTCGGCCGCGACGCGCCCCCTCGCCTTGTTCGTCCTGGGGATGGGGCGGTCGGGGACGTCGGCGCTCACCCGGGTCCTTTCCTTATGCGGGGCCACGCTCCCGGCGGGAATGATGGGGGCCGACGAAACCAACCAGCGCGGCTACTGGGAGCCGCGCGCATCCCTCCTGCTCAACAGGTCGATCCTGGAGCGCCGCGGCAGCGCTTGGTGGGACCCGTCGCTGCGTGTGCTGGAGGAAGGCGCCTTCACCGCGGCGGAGCGGGCGGCGTGCACCGCCGACATCGAGGCTTACCTCAGGTCGCTGCCGGACGCGCCGCTGCTGGTCATCAAGGACCTGCAAATCGTGGTGCTCTGGGAGATGTGGTTGGAGGCGGCGCGCGAGGCGGGTCTCGACGTCGCCGTTGTGATCGCGGTGCGCCACCCGCAGGAGGTGATCGCGTCGCTCGGGAAGGCCACCGGGGCGTCGCCGGAGCTCGCGAGTGCGCTGTGGCTGAAGGGAAATTTGCTGGCCGAACGCCACTCGCGTGGCGTGCCGCGAGTGTTCGTCGAATACACGCAACTTCTGGAGGATTGGCGCCGGGAGGTGAAGCGGATTTCCACGGCGCTGGAGATCGACCTTCGCGCCGAGGACGAATGCGCAGTCGATGAATTTCTCACGCCCGATCTGCGGCGCAACCGGGAAAGTGGCCCGGTCATCGATCGCTTCGGCGCCGACTGGATGTCGACGGTCTACGAGGCGATGCACGCGGCGGCGCTGGACGGGCCGCCGGACGTGGCGACGCTGGACCGCGTGTTCGAGGCCTACCGGGCCAGTGAGCGCGACTTCCGAATCGCGCTGGAAGACGCTCGCAGCCATTCCAGCAGCCTCACGGCCAGGCTGCTGCGACCCTCCATCGTGCAGCCGGTGCTCGAGGTCATCGCGATGGCGCACCGCCGCAAGGGGACCTGGGCCTAGCCGCCGAAGGCTCCCTTCTCCCGCCGGGTGGACTCGCCCTGGTCATTTAAATGTGAAGTAAACAAAACAAATATGCATAATTGACGCCCTAGTCACCCGCGATCACGCTAAAATCTTCAACGCACCATGATCCGATCATTCGCTCGTCAGGGGAGAGCTTGATCCTGCAGAGGTGCAGGGGGAAGTGTCGTCTTTGTGCCAAAGACGTTGAGATGCATCGAGTTTCATATCTTGGCGTCCTGGCGCACACCGGGCAAAGACGGTCTTGACTCTGGCGGCGCTGCCGTGCGCAAAAGCTGGGCTGTGCGCGCGGAGTCGAAAAGTCATGGGTGGCAACCGAATCCGCATGTAGCCAGGTACACCGAAAGGTTTGCTTTTGCAATGAGATCTGCCTGGATCGCGAAATCTGCTGGAACTACTCACCGCGCCGACCGTCACTCAGAGAAACCGGGTCACCTCGTGACGGCGAACCGCCCGGTCATTGTCTTCGTATTGGGCCCACAACGGTCGGGAACGTCGGCGATCACGCGAGTTCTCTCGCTGTGCGGCGGCACGCTTCCGGCCGGGATGCTGGGCGCGGACGCCAACAACCCACTGGGCTATTGGGAACCGCGGGCCGCCATCACGCTCAACGAATCGATCCTGCGTCGCCACGGCAGCAGCTGGTACGACCCGGCGCTGCGCTTGCCGGACGCCGGCTTCAGCCAGCAGGAGCGGGCCGCCCACATCGCCAAGATCGGGGACTACCTCACCAAGCTGCCGGCGGCGCCGCTCGTGGTGATCAAGGAACCCCGGATCACCACATTGTCCGACCTGTGGTTCGAGGCGGCACGCGTGGCCGGGTTCGATGTAGCGGCCGTCATCGCGGTGCGTCAGCCGCAGGAGGTCATCAAGTCGATCGCGGCGTCCTGGAGAGTGTCTGCGGCGCTGGCCAGTGCGATCTGGGTGAAATACAACCTGTTGGCCGAGCGCCACACGCGCGGGGTGCCGCGGGTGTTCGTCGAATACGCCAACCTGCTCGACGACTGGCGCCGGGAGGTGAAGCGAATCTCGACGACGCTCCCCGACGAATTGAACGCGGACGAAGAACAGCCGGTCGAGGACTTCCTGCGGCCCGACCTGCGACGCCAACGACACTGCGGTCCGGTGGCGGATCTCTTTGGCACCGACTGGATTTCCGCGGTCTACGAGACGATGTCCGCGGCGGCGCTGGACGAGCCCGTGGACGCGCCCACATTGGATCGCGTCTTCGGGTCATACCGGGCGTGCGAGCGCGATTTCCGTCAGGCATTCCAGGATTTTCACGGCTTGTCCGGCAGCATGCTGTTTCGCGTCTTCCCGCCGGTGATCGCGGGCCCGGTGATGGAGGTGCTCGCGATAGCTCACCGGCGCAGGGGCACCTGGGCCTAGCCGCTGCGGGCCTGAATCGGCAATCCCGGTGACCCCGAGAGGGCGCCCGATATGATCGACCGGACCGCGATCGCGGCAACTTGCTCTCCTACCTGCAGATCAATGGGAGGTCCCGGCTCTTGTCAGCTTCCGTGCTCATCACTGGAGGGGCGGGGTTCATCGGGTCGGCGCTCTCGCACCGTCTCGTGGTGGACGGGTACGACGTCGCGGTGATGGATGTCTTGCACCCGCAGGTGCACGGGGGAGGCCGGCCGATCGACCTGCCGCCGTCGGTGCGGTTGCTCACCGGCGACGTCACCCACGCCCCGGATTGGGACGCGGTGCTGCGCTTGTGCCGGCCGTCGCAGATCGTCCACCTGGCGGCCGAGACGGGAACGGCGCAGTCCCTGTCGGAAGCCACGCGCCACGGTTCGGTGAACGTGGTGGGCACCACCCAGCTGCTCGACGCCCTGAGCCGCTCCGGAATCGTTCCCGACCAGCTCGTACTGGCGTCGTCGCGGGCGGTATACGGCGAAGGTGCCTGGCAGGGCGGCGGCCATGTGTTCTATCCGCCGCCGCGCAGCCACGCGCAGCTCGTGGCCGGCCAGTGGGATCCTGTGGGGCCCGACGGTGCACCTGCGGTGCCGCTGCCGAGCTGCGCGAGCGGGACGGAACCCCGGCCGACCAACGTTTACGCCGCGACCAAGCTCGCTCAGGAGCATCTGCTGGCGGCCTGGGCGGCCGCCCACGACACCAATGTGAGCGTGCTCCGGCTCCAGAATGTCTACGGTCCGGGCCAGTCACTGACGAATTCATACACCGGAATCGTCGCGTTGTTCGCCCGGTTGGCGCGCGAGGGTCAATCGCTGGAGGTGTACGAAGACGGCCGGATCGTGCGCGACTTCGTCTACATCGACGACGTCGTCGACGCGCTGTACGCGGCCGTGCGGCGGCCCGCGACCGGGTCGCGCCGCCTCGACATCGGGTCGGGCAACGGGACCACCATTCACGAGCTGGCCGACAAAGTGGCCGCCATGTGCGACGCGCCCGCCCCGACCGTGGTCGCCAAATTTCGTGACGGTGACGTGCGCGCCGCCAGCTGCGACATCGGACAGGCCGAAGCCGAGCTGGACTGGCAGCCGAAATGGACGCTCGACGACGGTCTGCGTGCATTGCTCGAATGGATCGGCAAGCAATCCGAATCCTCCGGCTGACCGAACCAAAGAGCCGCCTTCGCCGTGTCGACAACCATCGAAGGGCCGCTCCAGCAAACGACGCGGCTTCGTGATGGCGGGGCGGCGGCCGTACGAAGCATATGATGGTCCGCAGGGGGCTGACCGGTGGTCAGGCGGCAAGTCACTCGTTGGCTACCCGGCACATGCGAGGGGGCGAGGGTTGGCGAGAATGATGGAAAGATGCGAAACGGATTGGCGGTCAGGGCTTACGTCTAGGCTGATCAACGGGAGAAAGTTCGTGCGAACTGGGGGGCAGTCTTGACCGTTGCCGATCGCGGCATGCGATCTTCATTCGTGGACACGCGATCGGCGTACCTTGACTTGCTGCGCCGCAACCTCACCCGGTACGGCAGCGACGAGTTGGTGCCCGTCGGTTGGTACTACTTCGGACGGCCGATGCTCAGTACCCGCAAATTCATGTTGGTCCGCAAGCGCCCGTTCAATCCGCATGCCCGCGGCCTGGGCCTCGATTGGCCCGCGGACGCCTTGACGATGATCGGCATGGAGCGGCTGACCAGTCTGCAGCACTGCGTCGAGACGGTGCTGAGCGAGGACATCCCCGGTGACTTGGTCGAATGTGGGGTGTGGCGCGGTGGCGCGTCGATCCTCATGCGTGCCGTGCTGGGCGCCTACGGCGACACGACGCGACGCGTCTGGCTGGCCGATTCATTCGAGGGGGTTCCGCCGCCCGACACCGCGCATTACGAAGCGGACAGGGGAATCCGGCTGCACCACGCCGCGGGCGTGCTGGCCGTGTCGGAGGCTCAGGTCAGCGCGAATTTCGAGCGGTACGGGTTGCTGGACGACCAGGTTCGTTTCCTGCCCGGCTGGTTCAAGGACACCCTGCAGGACGCCCCGATCGACCGCATCTCCCTGCTGCGGCTCGATGGCGACCTGTACGAGTCGACGATCCAAGCCCTCGATGCGCTCTACCCGCGGCTCTCGCGCGGAGGTTTCTGCATCATCGACGACTACCACGCGATCGAGGCGTGCCGGCGAGCTGTCACGGACTACCGGACCAAGCGCGGAGTGACCGCCGAGATCGTCGAGATCGACGGCACCGGGGTGCTGTGGCGTAAGGAATGACAAGCCGCTTCGCCGTCGCCGACTAGCCCGCACCGATGCCGGCATTCGCCGATATTTAGGGTGATGTCGGTGCATCATTGCCGCCGACGGCACGAGTGAAGGGCTTGAATTCGCGATGAAATTGGTGCTGGCAAGCTATGGCACTCGCGGCGACATCGAGCCTTCCGTGGTGGTCGCCCGTGAATTGGTCCGCCGGGGCCACGACGTGCGCATGGCGGTCCCGCCGGACTCGATCGCCTTCACCGAATCGGCCGGGCTGGCGGCCGTCTCGTACGGGTTGGAATCGCAGGCGTGGCTGGACCTGTATCGCAACTTCTGGACGTCGTTCTTCGGCGCTTTCTGGCGGGTCCGGGAGATGAGGTCGATGTGGCGCGAAATGTGGGATCTCAGCGACCAGTGCTGGAGGCAGATGAACGCCACCCTGGTGTCGCTTGCCGACGGTGCGGATCTGCTGCTGGCCGGGCAAAGCTACCAGGAGCCCGCCGCCAACGTCGCGGAGTACTACGACATCCCGTTGGCCACGCTGCATCACGTCCCCATGCGGCCGAACGGCCAAGTGGTTTCGATCCTCCCGGCGCCGTTGGGGCGCTCGGCGATGACGGCGTTCGACTGGTTCAGTTGGCGCCTGAACAAGAAGGTCGAGGATGCGCAGCGCCGCGAACTCGGCCTGCCCCGGGCGACGGGTCCCTCGCCGCGACGGATTGCCCAGCGCGGATCGCTGGAAATCCAGGCCTATGACGAGGTTTGCTTTCCCGGGCTGGCGGCCGAATGGGCGAAATGGGATGGCCTACGGCCATTTGTCGGCCCCCTGACAATGGAATTGACCACCAGCGCCGACGACGACGTGGCGTCATGGATCGCCGCGGGAACGCCGCCGATTTGCTTCGGATTCGGCAGCATGCCGGTCGAATCTCCGATCGACACGGTCGAAATGATCGGTGCGGCCTGCGCGGAATTGGGCGAACGCGCGCTGATTTGCGCCGGTTGGAGCGATTTCAGCGAGGTGACACTTCCCGAGCACGTCAAGGTGGTGGGCGCGGTGAATTATGCGGCGGTCTTTCCCGCCTGCCGCGCGGTCGTACATCATGGCGGCTCGGGCACCACGGCGGCAAGCCTGCGGGCCGGGGTCCCGACGCTGATCCTCTCGATGGATGTCAATCAGACCGTCTGGGGAGCCCAGCTCAAACGTTTGAAAGTCGGTACCACACGGCGGTTTTCGGCCACCACCCGGGAAACGCTGTTGGCGGACCTGCGCCGGATACTCGATCCGGATTACGGCGTGCGCGCGCGTGAGATCGCCCGGCACATGACCAAACCCGCCGAAAGCGTCGTCAAGGCCGCCGACGTGGTGGAGAAGTTTGCCAGCTCCCGGAGTCGCGCCTGATCGGCAAAGCCGACAACCCGAATGCGTGCCCTGCGGTCAACGTCCTGACCCCTACGCGAGCGCCACGCAAGTTTCCACTTCTGGAGACACGCGAGCACACTTTCTGGCAGACTGATATCTGGTCAGCCGACGATGCCTGGGCGCCGCGTCAAGCCGTCAAAGGTCGTCACAGTCCAATGGTCGGGGGGATAGGCCGATGATATTGGCTTCGTCACACCCGACGGCGCCCGGTGACAATTGCCGGTTAGCCCGCTCGCGGAACCTCACTCCCCATGCCATGCAACGAAAACGGTCAATCCCAATCGGGAAGGGAGAGACTGAAATCAGGGCCGAAAGACCCTACTCCGAAGTGTTGCCCGCGCAGCGGAAAAGTGATTAAGGTTACAACGCGATGAAATTTGCTGTGGCAAGCTATGGGACGCGCGGTGACATCGAGCCGTGCCTCGCTATCGGCCGGGAATTGATGCGCCGAGGCCACGAAGTGCGGATGGCCGTCCCGCCCAATCTTGTTGGGCTCGCGGAGGAAGCGGGGCTTTCGGCCATCGGCTACGGACCCGATATGCACGACTTCTGGAGTGACGAGTTCATCCGCGACTTCTGGAAGAATTTCGTGCGGGGGCCCGTCAAGCTGATGCGCGACGCGTGGGAGCCGGTGCTGCGTAACTGGCAACAGATGAGTGCGTCACTCCTGTCGGTCGGGGCGGGCGCCGATTTGATCTTCACCGGCCAGCTCTACCAGGACCTGGCGATCAACGTCGCGGACTACTACCGCATTCCGATGGCCACGCTGCACTACATCCCGATGCGGCCCAACGGCGAGCTGATTCCGGCACTGCCCGGGCCGATGGTCCGTACCGGGATGGCGGTGTACGACTGGATGTGCTGGCGGATGAACAAGAGGGCCGAGGATCGGCAGCGCCGTGAACTCGGCCTGCCCACCGCCACGGTCGCCTCACCGCGCCGGATCGCCGAACGCGGGTCACTGGAAATCCAGGCCTATGACGAGGTGTGTTTCCCCGGCTTGGCCGCCGAGTGGGCGAAATGGGGTGCTCAACGGCCGTTCGTGGGGTCGCTGACGATGGAGTTGACGACCGACGCCGACGACGAGGTGCTGTCGTGGATCGCCAAGGGCACGCCGCCGATCTGCTTCGGATTCGGCAGCATGCCGGTCGCCGAGTCCCCCGCGGACACGGTCGCCCTGATCAGGGCGGCGTGCGAGGAGCTGGGGGAGCGGGCGCTGGTCTGCTCGGGGTGGAGTGACTTCAGTGGCGTGCCGCAGTCCGACCACGTCAAGGTGGTGGGCGTGGTGAATTACACCAAGATCTTCCCCGCCTGCCGGGCGGTCGTCCACCACGGCGGCTCGGGCACCACGGCCGCGGGTCTGCGCGCCGGAATACCGACGTTGATCCTGTGGACAGCGGGGGACCAGCCGTTCTGGGGCTCGCACATCAAACAATTGAAGGTCGGCACTTCCCGGCGGTTTTCGGCAAGCACCCGCGAAACGCTGGTCAAGGACCTGCGCAAGATCCTCGCGCCCGAGTACACGGCTCGTGCGCGCGAGATCGCCGGCCGGATGAGCAAACCTTCCGAGAGCGCCGGGCGCGCAGTTGATCTGCTGGAAAATTTTGCCCGTTCCGGACGTTGCGATCGTGCCGTCGGTCCGCAGCGTTGTGGCTGAGCTTCACGGTGACTCGGCATCCATGTTGGCGGCTCGCGCCAAGTTGATGGATAGACTGCGAAACGCATTGAGCGCCTCCACGGGGCGTCTAGGCTCATGACCGGGACTATCGACTTGCGGATTAAGGGGCAACTTTGGCCGTGACTGATCACGACACGCGGTTTGCATACCTCGACTTGCTCCGACGCGACCTGACCAGGTATGGCAACGACGAGTTGGTGCCGGTGGGCTGGTACCGGCTGGGGCGCCCCTTGTTCAGCACCCGCAATCTCATGCTGGTGCGCAAGCGCCCGTTCAACAAGCACGCGCGCGACCTGGGCCTCGACTGGCCGGCGGACGCCTTGACGATGATCGGGATGCAGCGGCTGACCAGCCTGCAGCATTGTGTCGAGACGGTGCTGGAGGAGGACATCCCCGGCGACCTGGTCGAGTGCGGGGTATGGCGCGGCGGTGCTTCCATCTTGATGCGCGCTGTGCTGGCCGCCTACGGGGACGAGAAGCGTTGTGTGTGGTTGTGCGACTCGTTTGCGGGCGTGCCGCCACCCGACGTCGCAAACTACAAGCAGGACAAGGGGATTACGCTGCACCGGCACGCGCGCATCCTGGGAGTGCCCGAAGCCGAAGTGCGCGCCAATTTCGAGCGATATGGGTTGCTGGACGACCAGGTTCGGTTTGTTCCCGGCTGGTTCAAGGACACCCTGCAGGATGCGCCGATCGATCGCATCTCCGTGCTCCGACTGGACGGCGACCTGTATGAGTCGACGATCCAGGCGCTCGATGCCCTTTATCCGCGGCTGTCACCTGGTGGCTTCTGCATCGTCGACGACTACCACGCGATCAAGGCGTGCGAGCAAGCGGTGACGGACTATCGCGCAAAGCACGGCGTGACCTCCGAGATCGTCGAGATCGACGGCACCGGGGTGCTGTGGCGCAAGTAGACCGCGATCTAGTCCCCGGTGTGGGCGCTGGAGCGCCTGGGTGAAATTCCCTGGCTGCCAGAAGTTTTGCCGAATCACCGGGTGAACCGGTGAACCCCTCGTATTTGTCGCAAACGATCGGTCCGCCAGTGTTATGGTTGCCGCCGTGGCAACAGGGCTGACAACCGGAACCCGCCTGCGGATGTGGTGGGTACGCACCGAGTACTGGCTCGCGCGGACCATCCTTCCCGACGTTTATGCCAACGACGCGCTGGTCACGTTCAACAACTATCACGCGTTTCTGGACGATCCGGACTTCCAACGCGCCTACCGGCGCGGGGCCCGCTCGCTGGGCAAAGAGGACTGGTATCAGTGGCAGTGGCGCGTGCACGTGGGGCTGTGGGCGGCGGCCAGCGCCAGTAAGCTCGACGGTGACTTCGTCGAATGCGGCGTCAGCTACGGGTTCTTGAGCAGTGCCATCATGGAATACCTGGACTGGGACCGGCTGGGCAAAACCTTCTACTTGCTCGACACGTTCGCCGGACTCGACCCGCGCTTCGTCACCGAGAACGAACGGCGGGCCGGGGCCTTGGAGATCAGCGAAGACCACCTGCGCAACGGGATGTACGCCAGCGGAGTCGAAAGCGTCCGCGCAAATTTCGCGGAGTGGCACAACCACCGCATCATCGTCGGCGCGGTTCCGGAGACGCTCGACGAGGTCGACGCGACCACCATCGCCTACCTGCACATCGACATGAACTGCGCCCCACCGGAAGTCGCCGCCCTGCGCTACTTCTGGCCGCGGCTCACACCGGGAGCGTTCGTGCTCCTGGACGATTACGCCAATCGAGGGCGCGACGAGCAACGTCGCGCCATGGACGCCGCGGCGGACGAACTGGGCGTGAAGATCTGCGCTTTGCCCACTGGCCAGGGCCTGCTCATCAAGCCGGCACGATAAGAAGGCGCCTCAGCCGGAAGCTTTCTCCCGGGCGGCCTTCTCCAACAGATCGGTGGCCTTGGCGACGCTCTCGGCGGGGGTGGTCATCCGGCCGGCGAGTTCACGGGCCCGGGCCGCATACTCCGGGGAGAGGATCTCGCGGAGGTCCGCGACAAGCGAGCCTTCGGTGGTCTCCGAGAAGCGCCGGGCGGTTCCCACCTTGAGGCGCTTGACCTGATTTCCCCAGTAGGGCTGGTCGGCCGAGCTCCACAAAATCAGCGTGGGGACGCCGGCGCGCAGGCTTGCGGCCGTGGTGCCCGAACCCCCGTGGTGAACGACCGCGCGGCAGGTCGGGAAGACCGATGCGTAATTCACCACGCCCACGAGCTTGACGTGGTCGGAATGTGGCACTCCGCTGAAGTCGGTTCCGCCGAAACACAGCAGCGCACGCTCGCCCAAGGCCGCGCAGGCCGAGCTGATCATCTCGACTGTGGCGGAGGGAGATTCGAGTGGGATGCTGCCCGAACCGAAGCAGATCGGCGGCGATCCACCGGCGATCCACGACGCCACATCCTCGTCGGCGTTTGTGGTCAACTGCATCGTCAGCGCACCGACAAAGGGCCGTCGGTCGCCCCATTTCTTCGCCCATTCGGCGGCTAGGCCGGGAAAGCAGACTTCGTCATAGGCCTGAATCTCGAGCGAGCCGCGTTCGGCGATCCGTCGCGGCGAGGGTTTCGTGGCCGCGGGCAGGCCGAGTTCGCGACGCTGTTCATTCTCGACCCGCTTCGTCGAGCGCCAAAACAACCACTCGACCGTTCTCATGCTGGAGCGGAACAACGGCGCCGGCACGCGCGGAACAAGCTGGCCGTTAGCCCGCATCGGGAAGTGATGCAGTGTCGCCAGCGGAATGCCGTAAAACTCGGCGACGTTGGCGGCGGCCTGCTCGAAATTCAGGCCGGTGCAGAGCAGGTCGGCGCCGGCCGCGACCGACGTCAGGGTCGTGCTGACTTCGGCCCAATGCCGGATGAGCGGCTCCCACACCTTGCGCATCAATCGGATCGGGCTGCGGAGCGTCCAGATGTTCCGGAAGAATTCCGCCCACATGTTGCGGAGGAACTCCTCGTCGAGAAAATCGTGCAGTTCGGGCCCATACGGGACCGCCGCGAGCCCAGCGGACTCGGCGAAGCCCACCAATTCCGGCGGGACCGCCATGGCCACGGCGTGCCCCCGGCGCAGCAGTTCGCGCCCGACGGCTGCCAAAGGCTCGATGTCGCCGCGGGTTCCGTATCCGGCGAGGACGAATTTCGTCACGGGTCCTAGCCTTGCAGTTGCCGTGCACGGGCGACGTCGGGGGTACCGGTCCCCGCTGGCGGCACTGTGTCGTCGCTGATCAGCCGAACCGTCCCACGCGCGCGAAGTTTTCCAGCAGGTCGGCGGTCTTGGTGATGCTGTCCGCGGGCTTGGTCATCCGAGCGGCCAGCTCGCGGGCGCGGAAGACATAGTCGGGGGAGAGGATTCGGCGCAGGTCGGCCACCAGCGACTCGCGCGTAGTTTTGGAAAACGGCCGGGCGACACCGACTTTCAGCCGATCCACCTGGCCTGCCCAGATCTTTTGATCGCTCATGCTCCATAGGCTCAAGGTGGGCACTCCCGCGCGCAGCCCCGCGGCCGTGGTGCCCGCGCCGCTGTGGTGCACCACCGCCCGGCAAGCGGGAAAGACCGCCGCGTAGTTGACCACGCCCACCACCTTGACGTGATCAAAATCCGCTGCGCCGCTGAAATCGGTTTTGCCGGAGCACACCAACGCCCGCTCGCCCAACTCCGCGCAGGCCTCGCCGATCATGGTGATCGTCTCTGCCGGCGAATCGACCCTTGTGCTGC
The DNA here is from genome assembly GCF_034555895.2 of Mycobacterium europaeum. Taxonomy (NCBI): domain Bacteria; kingdom Bacillati; phylum Actinomycetota; class Actinomycetes; order Mycobacteriales; family Mycobacteriaceae; genus Mycobacterium; species Mycobacterium europaeum. Next base: position 2,574,567 of record NZ_CP157315.1, on the reverse strand, counting down.
CGAAGCCGAAGCAGATCGGCGGTGTCCCCGCCGCAATCCAGGAGGCGACCTCGTCGTCGGCGTCCGTGGTCAGCTCCATGGTCAGCGTCCCGACAAAGGGTCGTTGGCCGTTCCACTTCGCCCATTCGTCGGCCAGCCCGGGAAAGCACACTTCGTCGTAGGCCTGGATCTCGAGGGCGCCGCGGGCGGCCATTCGCTGCGGCGCCGGCCCCTTTGCCTTGGGCAGACCGAATGCGCGGCGCTGAGCGTCCTCGGCCCTCTTGGTCACCCGCCACTGGACCCAGTCCAGCGCCGCCATCCCCGAGCGGACCAGCGGCGCCGGCAGGTTCGGGGCGAGCTGGCCGTTGGGCCGCATCGGGAAGTAGTGCATCGTTGCCAGCGGAAGTCCGAGGTACTCGGCCACGTCGGCCGCGATCCCCGGGAAGCCCGGGCCGGTGAACACCAGATCGGCACCCTCGGACAGCGATGTCAGCGTCGTGCTCATTTCCGCCCAGGACCGGACCAGCATGTTCTGGGCTTCCCGCCATCGCCGTTTAACCTCGGGAAAGTTCCAGAACTTGGCGAGGAAGTCGGTGTCCCAGAAGCCCTCCTGCTGATCCGGCCCGTATGCGGCCACCGGAAGCCCGGCCGATTCAACGAGGGGGACCAGGTTGGGCGGGACGGCCATGCCGACGTCGTGCCCGCGGCGGCGCAGTTCGCGGGCGACCGCCGTGCAGGGCTCGACGTCACCGCGAGTTCCATAGCTGGCCAGGGCGAACTTCACGACGAATCCGGCCTTTCGAGTTGTCGTGTCGGTGGACGATGCCAGAGGCCGTTATCTCTGGTTACTCTCCTGCGAGCTGGTCACTTCACCCTTGTTTCATCCTGTCGGGTTGGGCTGTGTTCGGGTGCTCCTGATAACGCTCCCGGTTTGAACATACGCATGGGCGTAGCGGTTTCCAACGCGATCTGGTTCATCGACTCGCTGGACAAAGGGCTCTGCCGCGAATTGGCCAACGCGGACGCTTACCGGACCGTGACAACCTCTTATGCCGCGGCCCGGACGCGCCTCACCGCCCTATCGAAGAAAACCTTGAGCGCGAGGTATCTAAAAAAGGCGCCCAGCATTCCCCTTGTGTGGTAGGCAAACCGGAGTCTGGCCTCGAGCTCGTCTTTGTCCGAGCTCGCGAGGACGGTGTTGGGATGGATGAGGGGCAGACCGATGTCCTCGGCGCGCAGCGACGAGTAGATGGTGTCGTACTTCGTGTGTGTATGTGTCGCCTCGGCATCCAACCCAACATTGCGTACGAGGTTTCGGGCAGGAGTTGCGCAGAGGCCGGAATTTGCCCACATGCTGTAGAACCACTGGTAATCCCAAGTATCCAGCCGGCCGTTGTACACGGTGTACTGAAACACTGACTCCCAGTAGTACCGTTCTCTCGCCCTCCGAAAGTACTGGTCAAAGAGCTTCCGATCTCTGAACTCAGGCCAGTACGTCATATTGAGGTCGTAGTTCGCCCAGGCGCGCCTCCAGGTAGCCCAGCCCCACATGACGTGTGGATACCGTGAGAAATAATAGCTTTCCGCCGTATGGGCATGTCCGAACAGATGGTTTTGTCCGGAGATCATCATGACGCGCTCGTCGCTTTCGTAACGGTCGAGGAGCTCGGCACAATATCGGAAGAACGAAGAAGAGGGTAGGCAGTCGTGCTCGAGGATGATCGCCTTATCCACAATCTCGAAGGCCCAGGTTATGCCGGAAGAGATGCGCAGGCGGATACCCATGTTGGTCTCCGAGAAATTTCTGTGGACTTCGCAGTCCCAGTCGACTTCATCGATGATGGCGCGCGCCTTAGCGCACCGCTGGGCCTCCCCGGGCCTATCCGCGCGGGGTCCGTCGGCGATCACTAGGAGCTTGCTCGGTCTCGCGGCCCTAATCGCTTCGAAGACCTGCCTGACGGTGTCCGTTCGGTTGAAGATGGTGAAGATTACCGGCGGCGTCGTTGTCACAGTGCTATCTTTGCAAGGACTTCGAGCAGATTCACGGCGATATCGACATTTTCGTCCGAAACTCGGCTTTGCTGAAATTCAATGACTCCACGGAATTTGGAAGCTGGCGCCCACTGGGGGTGGTAGGAAACGGACGAGGCGACCGTTGCGCCACATCAACAGGGCAAGTGTGGGGTTATCTAGCGGGACCCCGACCGTCACGTCAAGAGACGTGGGCTCAAGGCCATCCACTTTGAGCACGGTCACCGTAGCGCCGGTGAGCTCTACCGAATCGCCAACCCGGATCGGCGTGCGCGGCGAACGGAAGGTGTCTTCAATCGAGTTGTGCGTTGCGGCGCCGCCGATTACGTCAAGGCGGAAACGCGACGCACCAGTCCGTGTGAAGCGATGGTCCCCGTTGGCCATGGAAAGAATTTGCCAGGCGCTGATTGCTTGGGGTGCAAGTACCTGGCCCACCATGGCGGGGTAGAACGCTGTTTGCACATCCGGGGCGGCCAGCACCATCACGTGGCTTCTAGCGGAGTGATCGAAGTCGGCCGTGAAAAAGACTTGCCTCTCCAGTCGGGCGGCACCTGCTAGCTGGACGGCCGCAAGCACGAACGCAAGCGGGGCAAGGACAAGATGTAAGACCACAACTGGCCACCGGCCGACACGTAGCGCCAGCTGCCGGCCGCCGCAGACGAGTTGTTGGCCACCCCGATAAATCAGCACAGCGAGTAAAAAGGCGGTTCCGATGCTAGGAAACAGAAGTAGCCGCGGGCTGAGATCGCCAGCCGAGGCGATGACCAGCGACAACACAGCTCCCGGCAGCAGCCAGCGCAGCGTAATCCGTTCCTCGTCGGGGATGCGAGGCCGTGCCAGCTGGTAGAGCGCGTAGAGCAAGATGGCAGTGGCGAACCCGACTACGACACCCACTATTGGCGACGTACTTGCGATAACCCCTGTCAGCGAGAAGCCAACGAGTGTGGGCACCTTTTCCGCCGCAACCTTCAAGAAGCCGAGCGGATCGTTAATGGGGTCGTTATACGCGCCGCCGCCGGCGCCGAAGCCGAAGAACCTGTATATGCCCAGGTAGGCTGCGCCAACCACGAGTGCCGGCGCACTGGCGAGCAGTCGAGCACGCGCAGATGACCGCTCCGCTGGCGCCGGACCGAGTGCGTCGAAGGACAGCCAGCAAGCGACTGCGGCTAGGCCGGTCTCGCTGCCGAGGAGAGCTGCGATGACGCCGAGCGGTCCTAGCCATGCTCCCGGGCGCCATCCTTCACGCACAAATCTCACATGCGCCGCGAGAGCAAGTGCCGCGGGGATAGCGGCGACTATGACATGGCGCGACGAGATCCACCCGGCGGGCTCGGTATGAACTGCTTCGATCGCGAACAGCAGGGCTGCGAATACCGGTGTCGCTGTGGTGAACCTCGATTGGCGCAATGTGAGAGCTGTGCGAAGAAGGAGGCCCACAGAGATTACGAGCGCGGCGTACAAGAGGATCGAGGTGATGTGGTAGCCCACGGCGAAGTGGCCCCAGAGACTGTGATCGAGCCAGAACAGCACACTCGTCAACGGTCGGAAAAAGTGCATTTTAAGGCTGGGATCGGTGAACCACGGGAGTGGCCCATCCTGGATTGCGTGTTCAAGTTCGCTGCGACTTGTAGAGAATCGATAGAGGTCGAAGGGCGAGGGGCGCGGACTCCCCGGCACGTTGTGCTCAATCTCGCCGATCAGACTGTAGTCATCCGCGTAGAACCCGATCATCAACGTGGGAAGGGTGATCAGCACAGTGAGCACGACGACCACGGACAACGCTCGCGGATGCGCGAACAAATCGAGGAATCGCGCGAACCGGCCGGACGACGTGGCGGTGGCTCCGACGGCGTCGGTGTTGTCGACGCCTCCGTCGAATTGGCTACTGGCGGAACGGGTTTCAGTTTTGTCGGGTTTCGAGAGTAAGTGCCGTAGCCCCTCGAGGGGTCGGTTCATTCCTCCCCTTTCCTGCACCAAACGTCAGCGGTCGCGGAGCGTACCCCTACCATCGGTCGCCCAAAATCTTAGTCGAAACTCACCGCCTATTGACTACAATCCAAATTTTTGACCACCGAACCGGCCACGCCGCGCGGTGCGGGAAGCGAAGCGGCGCAGCGCCGTCGACCTTTTTCTCCTGCGACTGCTAAAGGCGTTACCTGGGGACACGGTTCGCGCGGAGACTATCTCCTGTACGTTGAACACAGGCAAGAAGCGGTCTTGCGACCTGAGCGATGCAGGATCTAGCCGAGGGCGATGCTTCGCCGTTGTGGCCTAACGAGGAGTGAGCTAGCCACGATGGAATACCGGGAATGTGGTGACCAGTATTCACCTGCGGAAGCAATAATCCAGTGAAGCGAGCGCTCATCACGGGCATCACGGGACAGGATGGTTCCTATCTCGCCGAACTACTGTTGAGCAAGGGGTATGAGGTCCACGGACTCATCCGTCGAGCTTCGACCTTCAACACCTCGCGGATCGATCACCTCTACGTCGACCCGCACCAGCCAGACGCACGACTGTTCTTGCACTACGGCGACCTCACCGACGGCACCCGGCTGGTTACCTTGCTCAGCACGATCGACCCAGACGAGGTGTACAACCTTGCAGCACAGTCGCATGTGCGCGTCAGCTTTGATGAACCGGTACACACCGGCGATACCACGGGCATGGGCTCGATCCGACTGCTAGAAGCCGTTCGCCTTTCCCGCATCGAGTGCCGCTTCTATCAGGCGTCCTCGTCGGAGATGTTTGGCGCTTCTCCGCCACCGCAAAACGAGCAAACACCGTTCTACCCGCGCTCGCCATACGGCGCGGCAAAGGTCTACGCGTACTGGTCGACCCGCAACTACCGGGAAGCCTACGGGCTTTTCGCGGTGAACGGGATCTTGTTCAATCACGAATCACCGCGGCGCGGTGAGACATTCGTGACAAGAAAGATCACGCGAGCCGTCGCACGTATCAAGGCCGGCATCCAGTCCGATGTCTACATGGGCAACCTTGATGCCGTCCGCGACTGGGGATACGCACCCGAGTACGTCGAAGGGATGTGGCGGATGCTGCAGGCCGCGACTCCTGAGGACTTCGTCCTGGCGACTGGGCGCGGTTACACCGTGCGCGAGTTCGCCCAGACCGCCTTTGACCACGCCGGGCTCGACTGGGAGAAGCATGTGAAGTTCGACGAGCGCTATCTCCGACCGACTGAGGTGGATTCGCTGGTGGGAGATACGACCAAGGCCGCCGAAACGCTCGGGTGGAAGGCTTCGGTGCACACCGCCGAACTCGCGCGGATCATGGTGGACGCGGACATTGCAGCATTGGCGTGCGACGGTAAGCCATGGATCGACAAGCCCGCACTGCCCGGTTGGGGCTGAGTAAGCATGGACCTGTCGGTCGGCGTCCTTGACCGGACCTCTCGCGTCTACATTGCGGGCCACCGCGGGTTGGTCGGGTCCGCCCTGCTACGCAAGTTCCAGGCGGAGGGATTCACCAGTGTCCTGGTGCGACCACATAGCGAACTCGATCTGACGGATCGCGGCGCGACATTCGACTTCATCCTCGAGTCAAAGCCGCAGGTTATCGTCGATGCTGCGGCCAAGGTTGGTGGCATCATGGCCAACAACAGCTACCCGGCCGATTTTCTCTCCGAAAACCTACAGATCCAGGTCAATCTGCTCGACGCTGCGGTGGCCGCGCGGGTACCGCGCCTGTTGTTCTTAGGCTCGTCGTGCATATACCCGAAGCATGCCCCGCAGCCCATCAAGGAGAGTGCGCTGCTGACGGGTCCCCTGGAGCCAACGAACGACGCCTACGCGATCGCCAAAATCGCGGGCATCCTTCAGGTCCAGGCCGTCAGGCGTCAACACGGCCTGGCATGGATCTCAGCAATGCCCACCAACCTGTACGGACCCGAAGACAACTTCTCGCCGTCGGGCTCGCACCTGCTGCCGGCGCTCATCCGTAGGTATGAGGAGGCGAGGGCGAGCGGAGCACCTGAGGTGACGAACTGGGGCACCGGAACTCCTCGGCGCGAGCTACTGCATGTCGATGACCTGGCGAGCGCATGTCTATTCTTACTGGAACACTTCGACGGTCCCAATCATGTCAACGTAGGCACCGGCATCGACCACACCATCAAGGAGGTCGCTGAGATGGTCGCAACTGCAGTGGGCTATATGGGCGAAACCCGCTGGGACACAACGAAACCCGATGGAACGCCGCGTAAATTGCTGGACGTTTCTGTGCTACAGGACGCGGGATGGCGGTCCCAAATCCCGCTGCGGGACGGCATCAAGGCGACTGTGGCGTGGTATCGCGCGAACACCGACGCGGTGAGGCAATGAACCTGCGCATCAGAACAGCCTCGCGGCACAGTGCCGCCGCGCTGGGCCACTCCGAGGCGGTGGTCGGCGTTGTGTTCGCATGTTAATGTGACGCGGTGGATTTTTTCCGCCGTGGTGGTCTGATCTCGCGTAGTACTACCTTCGAGGTGTCGCGCCCCTATTCTGAAGGCGGCTTGAAGCGCCAGTTCGTAAAGCAGTTGGAGTCGCGTGAGGTAAACGTCGTCCTTGATATCGGCGCTAACTCGGGACAATACGCCACCGACCTCCGCAGGGCGGCATACAAGGGACGCATCGTCTCATTCGAACCTCTTTCGGGTCCATTTTCCGATCTAGAACGCAATACCTCGAAAGATCCTCTGTGGGATTGTCGACAATGCGCTTTAGGCGATGCCGACGGAACAATATCGATAAACGTTGCGGGCAACGCCGGCGCAAGCAGTTCCGTGCTGCCGATGTTGAAAAGCCATCAGGATGCCTTTCCGCCAGCGAATTATGTCGGGGTCGAAGAGGTGCTAATCCGCCGACTCGATTCGGTGATGCCCGAGGTTTTGCGGCCAACGGATGCGGCGTTCCTCAAGATCGATGTCCAAGGGTTTGAGAAACAGGTACTGGCGGGTGGCACGTCGACGGTGAACGACCGGTGCGTCGGCATGGAACTCGAACTTTCGTTCCTACCCTTATACGAAGGCGGCATGCTCATCCGTGAGGCGCTTGACCTCGTATATTCGCTGGGCTTCACGCTGACCGGCTTGCTGCCCGGTTTTACCGATCCGCGCAATGGTCGAATGTTGCAGGCCGACGGTATCTTCTTCCGTGAGTGACCCGAAAACGCAGGTAAATTGTTTACCAAATCGGATGGTCGACGGAGTCGGGTGCTGGGCCGACCGCTGCTAAGGTGGCTAACGCCATGACCGCGCCCATGTTTTCAATCATCATGCCCACATTCAACGCTTCGTCGACACTGCATGCGTCCATCGACAGCGTCGCCCGCCAGACCTGCAGCGACTTTGAGCTGGTTTTGGTGGATGGCGGCTCGAACGACGGAACACTCGACGTGGCGAACAGCTTTGCCGCCAGCCTAGGCGCGCGTCTTATCATCCACTGCGGACCGGACGAGGGCGCCTACGATGCCATGAACCGTGGTGTTGGAATGGCTGCGGGGGATTGGCTGCTATTCCTGGGCGCCGACGACACACTGTACCAGGCCGACACATTAGCTCGCGTGGCAGCCTTCATCGGCGATCACAAGCACAGCGAGCTGGTATATGGCGATGTGGTCATGCGCTCAACCGGCTCCCGCCATGCCGGGGAGTTCGACCTTGACCGATTGCTATTTGAAACCAACATTTGCCATCAGTCGATCTTCTACCGCCGTGAGCTTTTCGCTGGCATTGGCCCGTACAACCTGCGCTACCGCCTCTGGGCCGACTGGGACTTCAATATCCGCTGCTTCTCTAACCCCGCACTCGTCACCCACTATATGGACTTGGTCGTCGCCAACTACAACGATACGAGCGGCCTCAGTAGCAGCGAGGACAAGGAATTTAAAAAGCGGCTACCCAACTCCACCAAATTTGTCCTAAGAGTTCCCCTGACTCGTAGCCGCACGTTAGACCTTCGTTGGGGCCGCCCTTACGCTCGTAGCCCGCGAAATTTGGGCCCCGCCTGATGGCGGATGTATTGACGCGTACTGTGATGGAGCCCTGGGATCGAGATTAGGCGTCCCACGCACTGAGAGGGGGCACACTGTAGTTTCAGAGACCACAATCAAGCTACTGTCTTTCCGGGGATTTCTACCACGACTGAATCCAAACCCACACGAATGATCGCAGTCGGGAAAGCGTCACGTGCGGCGGCCGTCAGCTCGTCTAATTGGGGAAATCCGGCAAGCCCTGAGCCGAATAGCCGTAAGTCATCAATGACGATTGTTGTGCCTGGCGGTGTTACGCCAGCGAGCTGGCGCAGTGTCGACTCCGCCGGCTCCATCTCCAGTCCCTGAGCTGTCCCAGCGCCCGAGAAGTGCCCATCAAGGAAGACCAGTGGAGGCGTAACGCAGTTCGCAACGATCTTCGGGATTTCGATCAACGAATCGCCGTGCACCAGAGTGACATTGGCGTGGCCTGCGAACCGCTTTTCCGCCGCCGCGAACAGCCCGTCATGGAGTTCTACGGAGAACACCTGGTCTACCCGTCGCGCGAAGAATGCGGTCGTCTCACCCATATACGTGCCAGCTTCAACAAAGATCCGGTGTTTGCGCGACTCCAGGACGGTCAGCAGATGACGCTGTTTAGCGATTGCCGGTGGTGAAACCAGGCACTCGCCGTGGATCCAGCCATACGCAGCCGCCCAACGATTGGGTTCCAACGACTTCTTGTTGCGGAATGAGTTCAGCGTGAACCCAATCAGTTGCGTGGCCTTCGACATACGAGTAAGCGTAGGGCCAGTAGTCGCCGCGTGGGAAGGATGGATACAACTCGCTGCTCCACTGACTCGATCAGCAGGCGCCGTGGAATCTGCTGCCCGCCGTATCGTCGTGCTGATTGGTTTCCCCGGTAAGCATTCAGCGCGCTGTCGACACAGCGACGGGGACACATCCGTACGACTCCCGCATCGGCCGAGTTGGAAGGAGGACAACACCTCGCCGCCAGCCATGACGTTCGGGACAACCGGCCAGAAGTGAACTTCTGCCGTGCTGCCGGCATGAACCCACCGTCGCGCCGCAGGGGAACTATTTTCCGCGCAGTCGTTTGCCCGGCTCATTTGTCAGTCCCATGCGGAACCGGCGAGCGCGGGCGAATTCACGTACTGGCGCCAACCCCAGCATCCTCAGACGTGCCCGCCGCTCAGGGCCCAATATCGAGACGGCAATGAGAAGCGTCGACCATCTAGCAATCCACCAGGCGGCGGCGGCGATCCGGATGGCGGTGGTCGATGCCGGATCCACGACCATCCAGGTGAGGATGCGTAGCTGATCGAGCCAGTGCCGATGAGCCTTGGTGATATTCGCCGATTCCGTGGTCGCGGTGTGATGGCGCACCGAGAGTTCATGGGGCACAAAGCAAACCGCCGACCGTAGCATCAGGCGCAACCAGAAATCCAAATCCACGGTCTGATAGATGTCGTTCCGTAATCCCCCAGCGTCCAGGGCCAGCTGGCGCCGGAACATCACGCAACTCGGTTCGCCGATCAAGTTGGCGCTCGCACCCCACAAAGCGACGATCTGCAGCACTAATGACGACCCGCGATTGCGTTCCCGAAGTTTCACGAAGTAGACATGGAGCTTGCTTGGCGCTCGTCGTCGTTCGCTCCACGGTAAGTCCTCGGTCAGCACACGCCGGGGTGCGAATGCCATGCCAACGCTGGGATCGCCGAAACACCCGGCGAGAGTACGAAGGGCCCCGGGAAGGAGCCAGTCATCGCCGTGCAGGAACTGAACCAGCTCGCCGCGCGCGAGCTCTAAACCCCGGTTGTGGTTTCCATTCAGCCCGAGGCGGGACTCGTTGCGTAACAAGCGATCCTCCGCACGGAGCAATGGCGCGGCGGTGGTCGCGCCATCGTCGGTCGACTGGTCGTCAACGACGACGATTTCGAAGTCGACGCCGTCCTGATCGAGGATGCTGCGCAGACATCGCTCGATCGTCGCGCCGTTGTTGTACATCGGTACACAGACCGAGATGAGCGGACTGGCCGAAGAATGGTCAATCCCGTTGGGATTTACCGCCGAGGTGCCTGTCATACACCGGACTCGGCGGCCTTCCGATAGCCGTGGAGGGCTATCGGAGTGAAGATTGCAACCAGCCCGACCGCCCACACTAGCGTCAACGCCACGGGCCACAAGAGCGGGCCGCCGTAGGCCAGTGCGCGCATCGTTTCGACCGGAGGCGACATCGGTTGCACGCGGACAAACGGTCGCAGCCAATCCGGGAACAGCCCGATCGGAGTGGTCCCGGGATTGACGAACGCCAGCGATACGATGATGCCCACCAACCAAGTCATCACCGTGCGGGCATTAGCGCGGATCGCCAGCGCCATCACCAGCGCGGTGAACCCCACCACCACGATGGAGGGGATGAGAATGAACACCAATGCCGCGAGCCAACCGTGCGCGAAGCGCAGGCCCATGGCCAGACCTAGCGCCGTGATCAGCACAGTCCCGATCAAGGCGCGGGCGGCCTCGGCCGTCAGCCGCCCGGTGACAGCGCTCGACCGGTGTATCGGCAGCACCCACATCCGACTGAGCAGTCCCGACTGGCGATCCGTCGTGATGCCAATCGCGTTTCCCATCGAACCGAACAACGCCGACAGCACCGCGCTGATGGGAACCAACCCGTAAAGGCCGTCGACACCGGTGACCTTGCGCACCTGCTCGCCGAGGACAACCTGGTAGACGAGCATCAAACACACGGGGAAGAGAAGCGAGCCCAAAAGCACCGCTCGGTCGCGCCGCCACCGGGTAAGGAATTGACCGGCATACACCCAGGTTTGGGTAAGCAGGGAGCTCTGTGTCGCGGGCTGCGCCGTCATCATCCGCGCCTTTGCATCCGCAGCGTGATCGCGCCGAAAATTACAGCCATACCCAGACACCAGGCCAGCGTGGCCGCCATATTGGCCGCGACCACGTGTCCGGTGGCGAGACCGCGCAGCGATTCCGAGATCTGCGATACGGGTTGATTACGCACGTACGGACGCAACCAACCCGGAAATGTCTTCTCGGGCGCAATCCCGGTGGACAGCATGAAGAGCAGCAACTGAGGGACGAATAGAAGGTAACTGGCGCCTTCGACACTGCTGGCGGTGGATCCCAGCGCGTCGGCCCCAAGTGCAACGGCGAGGCACAGGAGCATCGCAACGAGTATGAAGGCGACCGAATAGCCCAGCCCGCCCGTCATGCGGAATCCGAACGCATAGCCGGCGCCGATCGACACCGACAGGGCGAGTGCCCCCCGTAACAGGGTGGCGGTCATGCGGGCGGTCACGGGTACGGCCGCGGCGATCGGCAACGTCCCCAAGCGTTTGGCCATCCCATGCAGTTGATCGCGCGCCGCCCGGTCCGCAGTGAGCAGAGCGACGAAGACGACCGACTGCACGACCACAGCCGGCAGCAGATACTGCGGATAACTGGTGCTGCCCGTGTTGACGAGGCCGTGCAGGGCCACGCTGAACCCCGCCAAATACGCGACGGGGGAGAGGATTTCGAAGACCAGCCCGCCATCGCGGGCGGAGGACATCAGCGAACGCTCGGTGAGGGCGGCCAGGGCGCTCATGATTGGTGGACGGCCCGCTCGGTGAGGTGAAGGAACGCCTCGTCGAGCGAGGGTTTGCGCAACGAAATGTCGGCGAGTTCGATGCCGGCCGCGTCGACCCGTCGGAAGACCTCGCCCAGCGTGGCGACGCCATCCGGGGCGAACACCGACACGAAATTCATGTCTGCGTCGACGTCGACCCCGTTAAGACCGGCGAGCGCCGTCGCGACCCGGGGTAAGTCGGCCGGGTTGGCCGGCGTCACTTGGCAATAACTGGTCCCCACTCTGCGCTTGAGGTCCTCGGCGGTGCCGCTGGCGATCACCTGGCCGTGGTCGATGACGACAATCGAGTCGCTCAGGACGTCGGCCTCTTCCAGGTACTGTGTCGTCAAGAGCACTGTGGTGCCCTGAAGGGCAAGCGAACTCACCAACGCCCATACATCGCGGCGTCCGCGTGGGTCTAGCCCTACCGTCGGCTCGTCGAGGAACAACACCTTTGGGAGCACCACCAAGGCGGCGGCGAGGTCGACGCGCCGCCGCATACCGCCTGAATACGTGAGGACCCCTCGGTCGGCGGCAGCGGTGAGATCGAACTGCTCGATGAGTTCGGCGGCCCGAGCCTTCGCCTCCTGACGACGTAGGCCTCGCAGCCTGCCGAACAACACCAGATTCTCGCGGCCGGTGAGCAAGGGATCCAAGGCGGTGTACTGCCCGGTCATCGCGATGCTGGCACGCACCCGGGCTGCCTCGCGGAGGATGTCATATCCGGCGACGGTGGCACGGCCGGAAGTCGGACGGATCAGGGTGGAAAGGATGTTGATGGTGGTCGTCTTGCCGGCGCCGTTGTGGCCGAGGAGGCCGCAGACCGTACCGGCCGGAACCGAGAAGCTCACGCCGTCGAGCGCTTGCGTCTTTCCCCCGAATGTCTTTGTGAGGCCTTGAACCTCGATCGCCAGTGGTCTCACAGTAGTGAGTATTTCACGGTCGGTGCCCGCAGTTGGCCGTGTTCGAGCATCAGCGGCATCAAGAGGCTGCTGCTCTCTGCGGTGGCGACCGGCCATCCTAGACAGATGGTCTCGGGATCTCGGTCGTGGGCGTATCGTCGCTGAACTCGCGGTGTAGTAGCAGGGACCGCACGAGCGGACGCGGCCCCTCCGCCCGAAGCATCTGACTGGCCGGGCGGGGGCGGACGATCTGCGGCCACCAGAACCACCTCCCGAGCAGCGCGGCGATGGACGGTGTCATGAAGGAGCGCACGATCAAGGTATCGAACAGCAGGCCCAAGCCGATGGTGGTACCGACCTGACCGATGATCCGCAAATCGCTGGCCGCCATCGAGGCCATTGTGAATGCGAACACCAGGCCCGCATTGGTCACGACCTTGCCGGTGCCACCCATCGCGCGAATGATGCCGGTGTTGATGCCGCCGGCTATTTCCTCTTTCATCCGGGATACCAGCAGAAGGTTGTAGTCGGACCCCACCGCCAACAGGACGATCACCGACATCGGCAGCACCATCCAGTACAGCTTGACGCCCAAAATATATTGCCAGATCAGGACTGACAGCCCGAATGATGATCCGAGCGATAACGCCACCGTGCCGACAATGACCAGTGAGGCCACAAAACTGCGCGTGATGATCAGCATGATGATGAAAATAAGGCAGAGCGCACCGACGCCCGCGATAAACAGATCGTAGGTGGAACCGTCGCGGAAGTCCTTGAACGTCGATGCGGTGCCGGCGATATAGATCTTGGACGGCTCCAAGGGTGTCGTCTTGAGAGCCTCCTCGGCCGCCGTCCGTATCTTATCGATACGCGCCAGGCCCTCGGGCGCTGCGGGATCGCCCTTGTGGGAAATGATGAATCGAGCCGCTTTCCCGTCGGGGGACAGGAACTGACTCATGGCGCGCTTGAAGTCTTCGTTCTGGAAGATGTCGGGAGGAAGATAGAACGAATCGTCGTCCTTTGCGGCGTCAAACGTGGCCCCCATGGCGGTGGCATTCTCTTTTTGGTTTTCCATCTGGCCAAGCGTGCCATTCATGGTGCTGTAGGCCGTCAGCAGCATGTTCCGGGCGTCCTCGGCGACTGCGATCGACGGCGGGAACATCTCGAGCAACTGCGGCAGCAGCGCGTCCATCTTGTCCAGATCGACGATAAGTTCGTCGAGCTTATCGCTCAGTGTGTCGATTCCATCGAGCGTTTCGAAGATATTCCTCAGCGACCAGCAGATGGGAATGTCGTAACAATGCCGTTCCCAGTAAAAGTAACTTCGGAGGGGTCGAAAGAAGTCTTCAAAATTGGAGACGCGATCTCTGAGATCCGATATGGTGTCGCGCATCTGCTTTGTTTTCGTGATCGAATCGTGCGTGATGGCCGTGATCTGCTTTTGTAAAGCATACATGCGCTTCAGCGTCGCGATTTGATACGATAGTACATCCGCCTGCTTGAGCATGTCTTGCGAACGGTCTTTCATATACTTCTGATCTTGCTGCATCACCGAATATTGCATTTGCAGCAAGAAAGGTATCGACGTGTGTTGGATCGGCGTGCCCTCGGGCCGGGTGATTCCCTGCACCCGAGAAATGCCGTGCACCCTAAATATCGCCTTCGCCAACCTGTGCAGGACTAGGAAGTCCGCGGGATTGCGCATGTCGTGATCCGACTCGATCATCACGATTTCTGGCATCATTCTCGCTTGAGAGAAATGGCGATCGGCGGCCGCGTATCCGACGTTGGCGGGAATGTCGCTGGGCATGTAGAACCGGTTGTTGTAGCTGGTCTGGTAGCCGGGCAGTGTCACCAGCCCGACCACGGCGACCGCTATGGTCGCCGCAAGGATGGGCACGGGCCAGCGCACGATCGCCGTGCCGATTCGGCGCCATCGGCCGAATGCGAGGACCCGCCTGGGGTCGAAGAACCCGAAACCACTTCCGATGGTGAGAACCGCCGGAACCAAGGTGAGCGCGATGACGACGGCGACGAGCATGCCCACGGCGCAGGGCACGCCCATGGTCTGAAAGATGGGCATCCGGGTGAAGCCCAGGCACAGCATTGCGCCGGCGATCGTCAAGCCTGAACCCAAGACGACGGGAGCGACGCCGCGGTAGGTGGTGTAGAAGGCCGTCTCCCGGTCTTCGCCGGCCTGGCGTGCCTCCTGATACCGGCCGAAGAAGAAGATCGCGTAGTCGGTCCCGGCCGCCATGGCGAGTGCTACCAGGAGGTTGACGGCAAAGGTTGAGAGCGCGACAAGACTGTGATCGCCGAGGAACGCCACGATTCCTCGGGCGGCAAAGACCTCGATCCCCACGGTGACCAGCAGCAGAATGACCGTGATGACCGACCGGTAGACGAAGAGCAGCACCACAAAAATGATCAGCGCGCCCACCGCGGTCATCTTCAGGATGGATCTGTCACCGGCCTGCTGCATGTCCGACAGGAGCGCCGACGGGCCGGTGACATAGACCTTGACTCCCGGTGGCGGGGGCGTCCGCGCGATGATATTGCGGACCGCGGCGATGGAGTCCTGCCCGAGGGTGGTGCCCTGGTTGCCCGCCAGATTTACCTGCACATAGACGGCTTTGCCGTCGTCACTCTGGGCGCCCGCCGCCGTCAGCCGGTCTCCCCACAGGTCCTGTACGTGCTCCACATGCTTCGGGTCGGCCTTGAGTGCACGAACCAACTGGTCGTAGTACGTATGAGCGTCGTCCCCGAGGCGTTGCTGCCCCTCGAGCACGATCATCGCAATACTGTCCGAATCGGACTCTTTGAAATCCTTGCCCATGCGTTGCATGGCCTGGACCGCCGGTGCGTCCTGAGGGGCCAATGGCACGGAATGTTCGCGGCCGACCGTCTCCAGCCAGGGAACGCCGAAGGTTACCAGGAGCGTCAGCGCCACCCACGCCAGCACGATGAGCACCGAAAGCCTGCGGATGCTCCGGGCGAAGAACGGGGCCCGAGCGGGCTCGGTGGTCATGTGGCCGACGCCCAGGCCGCAGTGGCGCGCAGCCGGTGCGGGACGTTCACAGCCTTGACCGCGCCGTCCACTGCGGCGCGGCGGCGAATGCCGTCCTCGTTGTCCTGTGTCACGATGTTCCCCACGGTCGCGATGCCTGTGCTGAAAGTGGAAGTCCGGCAGCTACAACGGCTGCTTGAGCAACAGCGAGCGCACCAACGGACGGGGCCCTAGCGGCCGAAGCAATGAGCTAGCGGGCCGCGGGCGCACACGTTGCGGCCACCAGAACCAGCGCCCCAGCAACGCCGCGACGGATGGCGTCATGAACGCGCGCACGACCAGGGTGTCGAACAGCAACCCCAACCCGATCGTCGTGCCCGTCTGGGCGACGCTGCGCAGGTCACTGACCCCCATCGAAGCCATGGTGAAGGCGAACACCAGGCCCGCGTTGGTGACGACCTTGCCGGTGCCGGCCATCGCCCGGATGATGCCGGTGTTGATCCCGGCGGCGAGTTCCTCTTTCATCCGGGAAACCAGCAGCAAGTTGTAGTCCGATCCCACCGCCAAAAGGACGATCACGGACGTCGACAGCACCGTCCAGTGCAGTTGCAGGCCGAGGAGATACTGCCAGACGAGCACGGACAGCCCATACGACGCGCCCATTGACAGCAAGACCGTACCGACGATCACCAGCGCGGCGATGAAACTCCGCGTCATGATCAGCATGATGATGAAAATGAGGCAGATCGCGGCGACCCCCGCGATCAAGAGGTCCCATTTCGAGCCGTCCACAATGTCTTTCGTGATGGCCGCGGTGCCCGTGAGGTAGACCTTGGCATCCTCCAACGGAGTCCCCTTGAGCGCCTCCTCGGCCGCCGTCTTGATGGGCTCCACGCGGGAGAGCCCTTCGGGCGTGGCCGGATCACCCTTTTGCGAGATGAGCATCCGGACATCTTTTCCGTCCGGCGACATGAAGATTTTCTCGACCCGTTTGAAGGCCTCCGAGTCATTGATGATCCCCGGCGGCAGGTAGAAAGAATCCTCGTTTCGGGATTGGTCGAAAGCTTGCCCCATCGCGGCCGAATTATTGCCCTGCGATTCCATCTGGCCCATGACTCCCGACATGGTGCTGTGCATCGTCAACATCATGGTCCGCATGCTCTGCATGCTTTCGATCATGGGTGGCAGCAGCACGACCATCTGCGGGAGCAGGACGTCGAGTTGGTCCAGGTCCGCCACCAACTCTTTGAGCTTGTCGGTTATCTCGTCAACGCCGTCGAGTGCATCGAATATCGACCGTATCGAGAAGCAAACAGGAATGTCGTAGCAGTGCCGTTCCCAGTAGAAGTAACTGCGGATCGGCCGAAAGAAATCCTCGAAGTCGGAAATCTTGTCGCGCAAATCGTTCGTGATCTCTTGCATCTCGTGCGTTTTGCCGACCATGTGGTGGGTCGTAGCGACCAGTTCCTTCATCAGGCCATACATGTGCTGCATGATCTGAATCATTCTTGCCATCTCTTCGGCCTGCTTGAGCATGTCGTCCATGCGGTCCTTCTGGAACGCCATGTTCACCTGCTGGCTCGCCTGCGACATGCTCACGATCCAGGGGATCGTGGTGTGCTCGAGCGGAATGCCCTCGGGCCGGGTGACCGACTGCACGGTGGAAACGCCCGGAACGGCAAGGATGCCCTTAGCCACCTTGTTCAGGACGATCATGTCGGCCGGGTTGCGCAGATCATGATCGCTCTCGAGGAGCAGAATCTCGGGCATCATGGTTCGCGATTGGGGGAAATGTCGCTGCGCGGCAGCATTTCCCACACTAGCCGGAATATCAGTGGGGATGAATTTCTGATCGTCGTAGCTCGGGTTGTAATTCGGCAGGGTCAATAGACCGATAAGTGCTATAGCCAGGGTCGTGATCAGAATGGGTGCGGGCCATCGGACGATCGCCGTGCCGATCCGTCGCCACCGATGCGTCGTAATCACGCGTTTCGGGTCGAACACGCCAAAACGGCCGGCAACGACGAGAAGCGCCGGCGCGAGCGTGAGCGCAACCAAGACGGCGATAGTGATGCCCACGGCGCACGGGATGCCGAGGGGCTGGAAATAGGGCAGCCGGGTGAAGTTGAGGCAGAAGACGGCTCCAGCGATCGTCAAGCCGGAAGCCAAGACCACCTTGGCCACGCTGCCGAATGTGGTGTAGAAGGCCGTTTCCCGGTCTTCGCCCGCCTGACGCGCCTCCTGATATCGCCCGACGAAGAATATCCCGTAGTCGGTCCCCGTCGCGATGACCGCGGCGACCAATAGGTTGACGGCAAAGGTAGTGAGACCCACCAACTGGAGATGGCCAAGGAAGGCCACTATCCCTCGTGCCACCTGCAATTGGAGGCCGACCATCAGCAACAAGAGAATGACGGTCAAGATCGACCGGTAGACGATGAGCAGGGTAAGGAAGATCACCGCGAGGCTCGTGACGGTGACCAGCATGACGGTCTTTTGACCGGCGATGTTCATGTCCGCAACAGTCGGCGCGGGGCCCGTGACGTAGGCCTTCAATCCGTTCGGCGTGGGTGTCCTCGCCACTATTTGCCGAATGGCGGCTACCGATTCGTCACCCGACGCCCCGCCCTGGCTTCCGGCAAGCTGGACTTGCACATAGACGGCTTTTCCGTCGGAACTTTCCGCGGCTTTCGACGTGACCGGATCGCCCCAGAAATCCTGGACGTTCTGCACGTGCTTCTTATCGGCCCGCAATTCATGAATCAATTGGTTGTAGTACTTGTGCGCGGCGTCGCCGAGAGGTTGTTGACTCTCGAGGACGATCATCGCCAAGGCGCCGGAGTTGGTCTCCTTGAAGTCCTGCCCCAAGTGCTCCATCGCCCGAAACGACGGCGCCGCAACGGGACTCAGTGAGACCGCGTTCTCCGCCTCGACCTGCTCCAGCGGAGGTACGCCGACCGCCACGATGACGGCGATCCCCAACCATCCCAAGATGATGGGTATCGAAAGCCGATGGACCATCCGCGCTATGAACGGCCTCGACTGCCGGGCATTCTCCATATGCAGGTCGCTCTGCACGTCGCTCATGTGGCCGTCAGCATGCAGTAGGTGAACGCGTTCAATTCGTGCGAAACCCTCTCGGCTTTGACAACCCCGTCAACCACGATGCGGCAGCCGAGCATGTCGCCATTGCCCTGTGCCACAACGTTTCCCAGGATTGACGGCAGCGTCGTCGAAATATCGAAGGACCACGGCACGGGCTGTCCGTTGACATGCACCGGGTTGCCGTCGACATCGAAATAGCTGATGTCGGCGGTTGTCCCCGGCGGACCGAAAATCTCGTATCTGATGTGCTTCGGGTTGAAAGGTTTGGTGTCTTTTATCCGGGTGTCGGCGTACGACTCGCGCCTCTCGGAGCCGAAGATGCCGTGCAGTCGGGACACGGTCAAGCCTCCGGCGGCGACCACGGCCACAATGAGCAGCGGAATCCAAAGCCGCTTCAGCGTGGCAATGATTCCACTTCCGCGGGGATGAGTGTGTTCACGTCCGACTGGCCTCTGAGGTCCAGTCGGGGATTGGCGACCAATGCCCAAAAAGCCACGTCGGCGACCAGTCGGCTGGCCACTGTCATGGCCGTCCGTCGCGTCTCCGGGCCGGGCCCGCACGTCGGGTTCGGTCACCGCACCCCCTTCTACCCGTTTCACGTCGTCTTGTTATTCCGCCGGCCCTAGCAAGCTGTTACATGGTGGAAGCGATACGCCAGGTGAGGGCACTCCGAAATGCGGTGTACGTCGCAGACTAGTCGTGCTTCGGCACCTCATACGAGCCCCGCCCCCGGGGAGCGCGACCGAGTCTTCATGAGTAAACCACGCCATTGGTCTCCGTATCAGCCCTTCGGCAACGAGATACGGGATCGTAATGCATATCGCGTGCGTAACGGCACTTTTTAGACCTCCCAGCCCGGATGATTCACCCGATTGTCACCGAGCGCCCACTCGGGCCGGAACGGCACACGCCCACCCACGGTGCGCCCAGCGGCCGAAGCCTGCGGAGGGATCAGCAGCCCTAGTCAGCTAACGACGATCACCCGTCTTAGTCAATGGGTCCGCAGGGCGCGCTCCCGCGACAGGCGCACCTGTTTTGGCGATGTTCTCGCCGCCGCCACCGGCTCGCCTCGCAGTGATTTTCGCGCTAGCTCCAGGGCCGGTATCCTGGCCAGTGATAACCACCCAAAATTGCATCGTCCTTGAAGGTCGACCCCGCCCAATCGCTAACCGCACCGGTGAGCCTTTGTTGCAGGTCACAGCTACCAACGGCGGCAGCTGCGCAGCCCGCACAGCCCAATTCTTAGGTTGCGTTAAGAACCTGACAGGTCACACCGGGAACTTTGCCAAATCTCGGACGCACGCTGGTGCCTCCAGTAGGGTTTGGACCGTTCCACTTGTGTCAACTAGGCATCTGGAGAACCGTGAGCATCAACCCGTTCGACGACGACAACGGCAGCTTTTTCGTCCTGGTGAATGACGAGGAGCAGCACAGTCTGTGGCCGGCCTTCGCCGATGTTCCAGCCGGCTGGCGAGTGGTGTACGGCGAGACAGACCGCGCTGCGTGCTTGGAGTACATCGAGCAGAACTGGCCGGACATTCGGCCAAAGAGTCTGCGCGACAGGCTCGCAACGGGTCAGGGTTTTGAGCAGTAACGAGTCGGGGTATGGGGCGGATGGAGCTTTGGGGGAGTCGATGGGAGATGGTGATCACACACTTCCGCTGACGCGCGGGCAGCTCGACATCTGGCTCTCGCAGGAAACGGGCTTCGTCGGTACGGAGTGGCAGCTCGGGCTACTGATAAAGATCGAGGGGTCGCTCGATCGCGATGCGCTCCAGCGCGCGCTCACCCAAACCGTCGCGGAGGCCGAGGCCGGCCGGGTGTCGTTCTTCGAGGTCGACGGGCACGTCGTGCAAAAGCCGATCGACTACCCGAACGTCGAGCTCACTTTCCACGACCTGACTTCCTCGCCGGATCCCGTGCAGGAAGCCCGCGCCATGGCGTCGTCTATCCAGCGCACCCCGATGGCATTGAACGGTCAGCTGTTCCAATTCGTGTTGTTCCAGACACAGGCTGACGAGTTCTATTTGTTCGGTTGCTGCCACCACATCGCAATCGACGGATTGGGAATGGCGCTGGTATGCCGTCGGGTCGCCACGATTTATACCGCCATGGTCGCCGGAAAACCCATTCCTGACGCCTACTTCGGCTCGGCCCAGGATTTGGTGGACCTGGAGGCGGAGTACGAAGCGTCCTCCG
Source organism: Mycobacterium europaeum (assembly GCF_034555895.2). Taxonomy (NCBI): domain Bacteria; kingdom Bacillati; phylum Actinomycetota; class Actinomycetes; order Mycobacteriales; family Mycobacteriaceae; genus Mycobacterium; species Mycobacterium europaeum. The sequence goes on along the minus strand of NZ_CP157315.1, from coordinate 2,553,716 downwards.
ACTATCAGGAGGACAAGGAGTACTGGAGTCACAACCTGCCGCCGGAGACCGCGTGGGTTGATCGGCCGACCGATGAGCCGAGCGGCCGGGACCACTATTCGCCGTCCGCCTCCGTCCAGTTGGACCCGTCCGTCACCACCCGGATCAAGGAGCTGTCCAAGAAGCTGGGGATTCGCCGATTCTCCGTCACCACCGCCGCCTGCGCGCTGCTGGTTCGGGCGTGGTCGGGGAGCGGTTCGCAGGTCGCGCTCGACTTCCCGGTGAGCCGGCGGGTCCGCCCGGAGTCAAAAACCCTTCCCGGGATGTTCGCCGGGGTGGTGCCGCTGGTGCTGGACACCCCACCCACGGGCACGGTCGCCGACTTCTGCAAACACGTCGACATTCGAATCCGGGAGCTGCTGCACCACCAGCGCTTCCCCGTGCACACCCTCGAAAGCGACGGCCTGCGGCAGGCGGCGAGCCGGGTCGGCATCAACTTCCTCCCGATGCGGCTCACCCTCGACCTCGCCGGATCGCCGGTGACGGCCACCTACACCAACCACGGGCCGGTGGGGCACTTCAGCCTGTTCTTCCTCGGCTCCGGCGACCAGCTCTTCCTGAGCACCGCGGGACCGGGGCAGCCGTTCGCCGACTTCGGCGTCGCCGATCTGGCGGCCCGGATGCAGCAGGTGCTGGAGGAGATGACCGCCGACCCGGAGCGGTGGCTGTCCTCCATCGACCTGCTGGCCGCCGACGAGCCGGCCAAGATCGACCAGTGGAGCAACCGCGCGGCGTTGACCGAGCCGGTGCCCGCCCCGGTGTCGATCCCGGCGGCGTTCGCCGAACACGTGCAGCGGACGCCCGATGCCCCGGCCGTGACCTGCTCCGCCAAGTCGTTGACGTTCGCCGAACTCGACGAGGCCTCCAACCGGCTGGCGCACCTGCTGGCCGGCCACGGGGTGGGTCCGGGTGGCTGCGTCGCGGTCATGTTCCCCCGGTGCACCGACGCGATCGTGGCGATGCTGGCGGTGCTCAAGACCGGGGCGGCCTATGTGCCGATCGACCCCGCGCACTCCGCGGCGCGCATGGAGTTCGTGCTCTCTGACGCGGCGCCGAGCGCGGTCATCACCACCGCCGACCTGCGCTCGCGGCTGGACGGGCACGACCTGCTGGTGGTCGACGTCCACGACCCTGCCGTCGACGCTCAGCCCGCCACGCCGCTTCCGGCGCCGGCCGCGGAGAACATCGCCTACATCATCTACACCTCCGGAACCACCGGAACCCCCAAAGGCGTTGCGATTCCTCATCTCAACGTCACCTGGCTGATCGAGTCGCTCGACGCCGGCCTGCCCAAGGGCCAGGTGTGGACGCAGTGCCACTCCTCGGCCTTCGACTTCTCGGTCTGGGAGATCTTCGGCGCCCTGCTGCGCGGGCGGCGGCTGCTGGTCGTCCCCGAGTCGGTGGCGAGCTCGCCGGAAGACCTGCACGACCTGCTGGTCGCGGAGAAGGTCAGCGTCCTGACCCAGACCCCGTCCTCGGTCGCGATGCTGCCGGCGGAGGGCCTGGAGTCCACCGCGTTGGTGGTGGCCGGCGAGGCATGCCCGGCGGACGTGGTGGACCGCTGGGCGGCGCCCGGGCGGGTGATGCTCGACGCCTACGGCCCCACGGAAACCACGGTGTGCGCGTCGATCAGCAAGCCGCTGACCCCGGGCTCGGCCGTGGTGCCGATCGGTTCGCCGATCGCCGGGGCGGCGATGTTCGTCCTCGACAAGTGGTTGCAGCCGGTGCCGGCCGGTGTGGTCGGTGAGCTCTATCTGGCCGGCCGTGGCGTCGGCATCGGATACGTCCGCCGCGCGGGCCTGACGGCCTCCCGGTTCGTGGCCAACCCCTTCGGCGGTCCGGGCGCGCGCATGTACCGCACCGGCGACCTGGTCTGCTGGGGCGAAGACGGGCAGCTGCAGTACTTCGGCCGCTCCGACGAGCAGGTCAAGATCCGCGGCTACCGCATCGAGCTCGGCGAAATCCAATCGGTGCTCAAGGGCCTCGATGGGGTGGACCAGGCGGCGGTGATCGCCCGCGAGGACCGCCCGGGCGACAAGCGCCTGGTCGGATACATCACCGGCACGGCCGATCCGGCCGCGATCCGCGCCGCGCTGGCCGACCGGCTGCCGCCGTACATGGTGCCGGCCGCGGTGGTGGTGCTGGAGGCCCTGCCGTTGACCGGCAACGGCAAGCTCGACAAGCGCGCCCTGCCCGCACCCGAATACGCCACCGCCGAATACCGCGCGCCCGAGGACCCGGTCGAGGAGATCCTCGCCGACATCTACGCCCAGGTGCTGGGCCTGGACCGGGTCGGGGTGGACGCCTCGTTCTTCGACCTCGGCGGCGACAGCATTCTCTCCATGCAGGTCGTGGCCCGGGCGCGGGCGGCCGGGATCCTGTTCCGGCCCCGCGACGTGTTCGTCGAGCAATCGGTGTCCCGGCTGGCCCGGGTGGCCGAGGTGGCGGTCGACGGCGCCGGCGGTGCGGCCGACGACGGCGTCGGGCCGGTGGTGGCCACCCCGATCATGCGTTGGCTGCACAGCATCGAGGGGCCGATCGAGCAGTTCAACCAGACCATGGTGGTCCAGGCCCCGGCGGGGGCGACCGAGGCCGACGTGGTGGCGGTGCTGCAGGCGCTGCTGGATCGCCATGCCGCGCTGCGGTTGCGCGCCGACGACGACGGCGCGGGCGGCTGGTCGCTGCAGGTACCCGAGGTCGGCGCGGTGGACGCGCGCGGCTGCGTGCACGCGGTCGAGGCGTTGTCCGACGAATCGTTGGCCGACGCGAGGTCGCGGTTGAACCCGGCCGCCGGGGTGATGGTCAGCGCGGCCTGGGCGCAGCCCACGGGTCAGCTGGCGTTGATCATCCACCACCTGGCCGTCGACGGGGTGTCGTGGCGAATCCTGTTGGAAGACTTCAACATCGCCTGGGCCCAGCACCACAACGGGCAGCCGATATCCCTGCTGGCGCCCGGGACGTCGTTCGCCCGCTGGTCGTCGCTGCTTGCCGAGCACGCCCAGCGAGCCGACGTGGTGGCCCGGGCCGACGAGTGGCGGCAGGTGGCGGCCACCCCGGCCGCGTTGCCGGCGGTGCAACCCGACGCCGACACCTATGTCACTGCCGGTCAGCTGTCGGTCTCGCTGGACGTCGAGACCACCCGATTGCTGCTCGGCGAGGTGCCCGCCGCGTTCCACGCCGGCGTGGGCGACATCCTGCTGATCGCCTTCGGGCTGGCGTTCGCGGAATTCCTGGGCACCGGCGCGGCGCCGATCGGCATCGACGTTGAGGGCCACGGCCGCCAGGAAGAACTGGCCCCCCGGGTCGACCTGTCGCGCACCGTGGGCTGGTTCACCACGAAGTACCCGGTGGCCTTCAAGGGCGGCCGGCTGAGCTGGTCGCAGGTGGTGGCCGGGGGGACCGAACTCGGCCCGGTGATCAAGGCCGCCAAGGAACAGCTGCGCGCCCTGCCCGACGGCCTGACGTACGGGCTGCTGCGCTACCTCAACCCCGACGTGGACCTCGACGGGCCCGACCCCGTCATCGGGTTCAACTACCTGGGACGGCTCGGCGCGGGCGCCGACCTCTCCGACGAACTGTGGCGGGTCAGCCACGACAGCCTGGCCGTGGCGGCCGTGGCCACCGCGGTGCCGATGCCGCTGGCGCACACCGTGGAGCTCAACGCCGGCACCATGGACACCGACGCCGGCCCGCACCTGCAGGCCAACTGGACGTGGGCGCCTTCGGCGCTGGACGACGAGCGCGTCAACCGGCTGAGCCAGTTGTGGTTCGAGGCGCTGGCCGGGATCTGCGCGCACGTCAGGGCCGGCGGTGGCGGGTTGACCCCGTCGGACATCGCGCCCGCCCAGCTCACCCAGCAACAGCTCGACGCCCTCTGCCGGCGGGGCGGCGTCGCCGACGTGCTGCCGCTGACCCCGGTGCAGCAAGGCCTGTTGTTCCACACCGCGTTCGGGCAGGACACCGACGACCTGTACGCGGTCCAGCTGGGGATCACCGTCAGCGGCGCCCTCGACGCGGCGCGGCTGCGCGAGGCGGTCCACACGGCCGTCAAGCGGCACCCCAACCTGGTCGCCCGGTTCACAGAAGACTTCGGCGCGCCGGTGCAGGTCATCCCGGCCGATCCGCAGATGGCGTGGCGGTACGTCGACCTGGACGCCGGCCACGTCGACGAGCAGGTCGAGCGGCTGTGCGCCGACGAACGCGCCGCCGTCTGCGACCTGGCCGATCAGCCGACGTTCCGGGCCATGCTGATCCGCACGGCGCCCGACCGGCACCGGTTCGTGCTGACCATTCACCACATCGTCGTCGACGGCTGGTCGCTACCAGTCCTGCTGCAGGAGGTCTTCGCCAGCTACTACGGGGAGCGGCTGCCCGCCGCCCCGTCGTACCGCAACTTCGTGACTTGGCTGACCAACCAGGACCGCGCCGCCGCGCAAACGGCGTGGGCCGAGGCGCTCGCCGGGTTCGAGACCCCCACCCTGGTCGGACCGCCCGGGCAGATCGGCCGTCGGGCCGTCGCCGCCTTCCACGTTCCCGCCGAGACCACCAAGGCGCTGGGCGAGCTGGCCCGCTCGTGCCGCACCACCATCAGCACCGTGCTGCAGGGCGCGTGGACGCAGCTGCTCACCTGGATGACCGGCCAGCACGACGTGGCCTTCGGCACCGCGGTCTCCGGACGGCCCACCGAACTGCACGGCGCGGACGCGATGGTCGGCCTGCTCATCAACACCGTGCCGGTCCGGGCGAGCATCGCCGCGACCACCACCGTCGCCGACCTGCTGGACCAGCTGCAACGCCTGCACAACGACACCGTCGACTACGAGTACCTGGCGCTGCCCGACATCCACCGGGCCACCGGGCACGACCAGTTGTTCGACACCCTCTTCCTCTACGAGAACTACCCGATCGACGCGGGCGCGCTGCTGGGCGTCCACGAATTGGCGGTCACCGACTTCAGCAGCCGGGAGTACAACCATTACCCGCTGTCGGTGGTGGTCTCGCCGGGTCACGAACTGAGCCTTCGCGTCGAATTCGATACCGAGGTCTTCAATCGGGCCGCCATCGACACGCTGATCGAGCGGCTGCAGCAGGTGATGGTCGCCATGACCGCCGACCCGTCGCGGCGGCTGTCCTCGATCGACCTGCTCGACGCCGGCGAGCACCACCGGCTCGACGAGTGGGGCAACCGGCCGGTGCTGGCCGAGCCGGCGCCCAAGCTGGCGTCGATTCCGGAGCTGTTCGCCGCGCAGGCGGCGCGCGCGCCGGAGGCGGTGGCCATCACCTTCGGCGACCGGTCGTGGACCTACGGCGAGGTCGAGGAGTCCGCCAACCGATTGGCGCACCTGCTGGCCGGCCGGGGCGCCCGCCCGGGCGAGCGCGTCGCGGTGCTCTTCCCGCGCACGGCCGAGGCCGTCGTGGCGATCCTGGCGGTGCTCAAGACGGGTGCGGCGTACCTGCCGGTCGACCCGACGGTGCCGGCCGCGCGCATGGAGTTCGTGCTCGGTGACGCGGCGCCGATCGCCGCGGTCACCACCGCGGACGTGCGGTCGCGGCTCGACGGGTCGAACCTGGACATCATCGATTTCGACGACCCCGCCGTCGCCGGCCAGCCCACCGACGGGCTGCCCGCGCCGTCGCCGGAGGACATCGCCTACATCATCTATACGTCCGGCACCACTGGCACCCCCAAGGGTGTGGCGGTGCCGCACCGCAACGTCACCCAGCTGCTGGAGTCCCTGGACGCGCAGCTGGCGCTGGGCCAGGTGTGGACGCAGTGCCACTCGCTGGCGTTCGACTTCTCGGTGTGGGAGATCTTCGGGTCGCTGCTGTACGGCGGCCGGCTGGTGATCGTGCCCGACGCGGTCGTCCGGTCGCCCGAAGAGCTGCACGCGATGCTGGTCCGCGAGCAGGTCAGCGTGCTGAGCCAGACGCCGTCGGCGTTCTACGCGCTGCAGACCGCCGACTCGCTCGCCCCCGAGCTCGGCCAGCAGCTCAAGCTGCAGACCGTCGTGTTCGGTGGCGAGGCGCTCGAGCCGCACAAGCTCGGCAAATGGCTGCACCACCACCCGGGGCTGCCGCGGCTGATCAACATGTACGGCATCACCGAGACCACGGTCCACGCGTCGTTCCGGGAGATCGTCGACGGTGACGTCGACAGCAACGCCAGCCCGATCGGCGTGCCGCTGGCCCACCTGGGCTTCTTCGTGCTGGACGGCTGGCTGCGTCCGGTGCCCGAGGGCGTCGTCGGTGAGTTGTATGTGGCCGGCCGGGGCCTCGCGTACGGGTACGTGGGCCGGTCGGGGCTGTGCGCGACGCGGTTCGTCGCGTGCCCGTTCGTCGGTGCCGGCGCGCCTGGACAACGGATGTATCGGACCGGGGACCTGGTGCGCTGGGGCGCCGATGGCCAGCTGCAGTACATGGGCCGGGCCGACGAGCAGGTCAAGATCCGCGGCTACCGCATCGAGCTCGGCGAGGTGCATGCGGCCCTGGCCGCCCTGGCCGGGGTCAACGAAGCGGCGGTGATCGCCCGCGAGGACCGCCCCGGCGACAAGCGGCTGGTGGGCTACGTGACCGGCACCGCCGACCCGGCCGAGATCCGCAACCAGCTCGGGGAGCGGCTGCCGGCCTACATGGTGCCCACGGCCGTGGTGGTGCTCGAGGCGCTGCCGTTGACCGTCAACGGCAAACTCGACACCCGCGCGCTGCCGGCGCCGGAATACTCCGACGCCGACCACTACCGGGCGCCGGGCACGGCCGTCGAGGAGATCCTCGCCGGCATCTACGCCCAGGTGCTGGGGCTGGAGCGCGTCGGCGTCGACGACTCGTTCTTCGACCTCGGCGGGGACAGCATCCTGTCCATGCAGGTCGTCGCCCGCGCCCGGGCGGCCGGCGTGGTCTGCCGCCCGCGCGACATCTTCGTCGAGCAGACGGTGGCCCGGCTGGCCCGGGTGGCCGGCGTGGCCTCCGACGACGACGTGGTCGACGAGGGCATCGGCCCGGTGGTCGCCACCCCGATCATGCGGTGGCTGCACAGCGTCGACGGCCCGATCGAACAGTTCAACCAGACCATGGTGGTGCAGGCCCCGGCCGGGGTCGGCGAGAGCGACGTGGTGCTGATCCTGCAGGCTTTGCTGGATCGGCACGCGATGCTGCGGCTGCGGGTCGACGACGACGGCGCCGGCGGCTGGTCACTGCGGGTGCCCGAGGTCGGCGCGGTGGACGCCGCGGGGTGCGTGCACACCGTCGAGGCGCTGTCCGACGCCGCACTGTCGGCCGCCCGCGACCAGCTGAACCCTGCCAGCGGCGCGATGCTGCGCGCGGTGTGGGTGCCCCCCACGGGCCAGCTGGCGCTGATCATCCACCACTTGGCCGTCGACGGGGTTTCGTGGCGAATCCTGTTGGAAGACTTGAACATTGCCTGGGCGCAGCATCACAGCGGCCAGCCGCTGGCCTTGCCGGTGGGCGGGACGTCGTTCGCTCGGTGGTCGGCGATGCTGGAGGAGCACGCGCGTCGGCCGGAGGTCGTCGACACCGCCGAGGCGTGGCGGCAGATCGCGTCGACGCCGGCGCCGCTGCCGGCGGTGGCGCCCGACATCGACACCTTCGTCAGCGCGGGACAGCTGTCGGTGTCGCTCGACGCCGACACCACCCGGTTGTTGCTGGGCGAGGTGCCCGCGGCGTTCCACGCCGGGGTGCAGGACATCCTGTTGATCGCATTTGGGTTGGCCTGGGCGCAGTTTGTGGGCACCGGCGCGCCGATCGCGATCGACGTCGAGGGCCACGGCCGTCACGAGGAACTGGGCCCGCACGTGGACCTGTCCCGCACGGTCGGGTGGTTCACCACCAAGTACCCGGTCGCGCTCAAGGTCGGCGGGCTGTCCTGGGGCCAGGTCGTCGCCGGTGAGGCCGAGCTGGGGGCGCTGGTCAAGGACGCCAAGGAACAGCTGCGCGCCCTGCCGGACGCGCTGACCTACGGGCTGCTGCGCTACCTGAACCCCGACGTCGAGCTGGACGCGCCGGACCCGGTGATCGGGTTCAACTACCTCGGCCGCCTGGGCGGCGCCGCCGAACTCTCCAGCGACTTCTGGCGCCTGGATCAGGACAGCTTGGCATCGGCCGGCGCCGCGACGGCGGTGCCCATGCCGCTGCCGCACACCGTCGAGCTCAACGCCGGCACCCTGGACACCGCCGCCGGCCCGCTGCTGCAGGCCAACTGGACCTGGGCGCGCTCGGCGCTCGACGAGGTCCAGGCCGGCCGGCTGAGCGAGTTGTGGTTCGACGCCCTGAGCGGCATCTGCAGCCACGTCCGCAGCGGTGGCGGCGGGCTCACCCCGTCGGACCTGGCCCCCGCCCGGTTGACCCAGCGGGACATCGACGAGCTGTGCCAGCGCTACCCGATCGCCGACGTGTTGCCGTTGACCCCGCTGCAGCAGGGCCTGCTGTTCCACACCGGCACCGCGCACGGGAGCGATGACCTGTATGCGGTGCAGCTCGACATCAGCGTGAGCGGTGCGCTCGACCCGCACCGGCTGAGCGACGCGGTGCACACCGTGATCAAGCGGCATCCCAACGTGGTGGCGCACTTCCTCGAAGATTTCGGGGAGCCCGTGCAGGTGCTCTCGGTCGACCCGCCGCTGGCGTGGCGGTACGTCGAACTCGACGCCGAAGACCTCCAGCCCGAAGAGCAGATCCAGCAGCTGTGCGCCGCCGAGCGCGCCGCGGTGTGCGACCTGGCGGAGCGCCCGCCGTTCCGCGCCGCGCTGATCCGCACCGCCGACAACCGACACCGCTTCATCCTGACCAACCACCACATCGTGCTCGACGGCTGGTCGAAGCCGATCCTGCTGCAGGAGATCTTCGCCGCCTACTACCGGGTGCCGCTGCCCGCCCCGGTGCCCTACCGCAAGTTCGTCGACTGGCTGGCCGCGCAGGACCGCGGCGCCGCCCAGGCAGCGTGGCGGCGGGTGCTGGCCGGCTTCGACACCCCCACGTTGGTCGGGCCGCCCGGCCGGATGAGCCTCGGCCCGCGGGCCGTCTCCTCGTTCGAGGTGTCGGCGGAGACCACGCGGGCGCTCGGTGAGCTGGCCCGGTCGTGCCACACCACCGTCAGCACCGTGCTGCAGGGCGCCTGGGCGCAGCTGCTGATGTGGCTGACCGGCCAGCACGACGTCACCTTCGGGACGGCGGTCTCGGGCCGGCCCACCGATTTGGCGGGCGCGGACCAGATGGTGGGGCTGCTGATCAACACGGTGCCGGTGCGGGCGACGATCGGCGCCGAAACCACCATCGCCGACCTGCTCAACCAGCTACAAAGCGCCTACAACGACACGCTGGAGCACCAGCATCTGGCGCTGAACGAAATCCATCGTGTAACGGGACACGACCAATTATTCGACACCATGTTCGTGTACGAGAACTATCCGATCGACACCGCCGCGCTGTCGGCCGTCGACGAGCTGGCCATCGATGGCTTTACCAACCGCGAATTCAACCATTACCCGCTTTCGGTGCAAGCCGTTCCGGGTCATGAACTGGGTCTTCGCGTCGAATTCGATACAGAAGTCTTCGACACGGGCAGAATCGAGAGGTTGATAGAGCGGTTCCGGCGGGTGCTGGAAGCCATGACCGCAGATGTGGAGGAGCAGTCATGACCGTCGGTGCAGGGCGGCGATTGTTGTCGATCGACTTGCTCGATGGCGGAGAGCACGACCGCCTCGACGAGTGGGGCAACCGGGCGGTGCTGACCGCGCCGGCGACGGGTGCTGTCTCGATTCCGGCACTGTTCGCCAAGCAGGTCGCCCGCATTCCGGAGGCTCCCGCGCTGACGTTCCAGGGCCGCACGCTGACCTATCGCGATCTCGACGAGGCCGCCAACCGGCTCGCGCACCTGCTGTCCGAACACGGCGCCCGTCCGGGCGCGTGCGTGGCGCTGCTCCAGTCGCGGTCTGCTGAGGCGATCGTGTCCATCCTGGCGGTGCTCAAGACCGGCGCGGCCTACCTACCGATCGACCCGGCCGTCCCGGCCGCGCGGATGGAGTTCATGCTCGGCGACGCGGCCCCGGTCGCCGCGGTGACGACGGCCGAGCTGCGGCCGCGGCTGGACGGGTTCGACCTGCTGGTCGTCGAGGTCGACGACCCCGCGGTGGCCGAGCAGCCCACCTCGGAGCTGCCCGGCCCGGCGCCCGAGGACATCGCGTACATGATCTACACGTCCGGGACCACCGGGACGCCCAAGGGCGTGGCCGTCACCCACCAGAACGTCACCCAGCTGCTGAAGAAGCTGCCCGCCGAACTGCCGCAGGCCGGCGTCTGGTCCCAGTGGCACTCGCTGGTGTTCGACGTGTCGGTGTGGGAGATCTGGGGTCCGCTGCTGCACGGCGGACGCCTGGTCGTGGTGCCCGAGTCGGTGGCCGGCTCGCCCGACGACCTGCACTCGCTGCTGGTCGCCGAGAAGGTCACCGTGTTGTGCCAGACTCCGTCGGCGGTGGGGATGCTGTCGCCGGACGGCCTGGACTCGACGGCGCTGATCGTGGCGGGCGAGGCCTGCCCGGCCGAGGTGGTGGACCGGTGGGCGCCGGGACGCGTGATGATCAACGCCTACGGCCCGACCGAGGGCACGGTGTACGCATCGATGAGCGCGCCGCTGAGCGCCGAGTCGGGGGCGCCGACGATCGGCTCGCCCGTGCCCGGCGCGGCGCTGTTCGTGCTGGACAAGTGGTTGCGGCCCGCGCCCGAGGGCGTCGTCGGCGAGCTGTACATCGCGGGTCGCGGCGTGGCCTCCGGCTACGTGCGCCGGGCGGGTCTGACGGCGTCGCGCTTCATCGCGTGCCCGTTCGGGGCGCCGGGGACGCGGATGTACCGCACCGGCGACCTGGTGCGCTGGGGCGTCGACGGCCAGCTGCAGTACCTGGGGCGCGCCGACGAGCAGGTCAAGATCCGCGGCTACCGCATCGAGCTCGGCGAAATCCAGACCGCGCTCGCGGCGCTGGACGGCGTGGAGCAGGCGGCGGTGATCGCCCGCGAGGACCGCCCCGGCGACAAGCGGCTGGTCGGCTACATCACGGGCACCGCCGACCCGGCCGAGGTCCGCGCCCGGCTCGGGGAGCGGCTGCCCAGCTACATGGTGCCCGCCGCGGTCGTGGTGCTGGACGCGCTGCCGTTGACCGTCAACGGCAAGCTCGACAAGCGGGCCCTGCCCGCCCCCGAATACCAGAAGACGACCGGTGAATACCGCGCCCCGACCACGGCCGTCGAAGAGACGCTGGCCGCCATCTACGGCCAGGTCCTCGGCCTGGAGCGGGTGGGCGTCGACGACTCGTTCTTCGACCTCGGCGGGGACAGCATCCTGTCGATGCAGGTGGTGGCCCGCGCCCGCGCAGCCGGCGTGGTGTGCCGCCCGCGCGACGTCTTCGTCGAGCAGACGGTGGCGCGGCTGGCCCGGGTGGCCGGCGTGGCCTCCGACGACGACGTGGTCGACGAGGGCATCGGCCCGGTGGTGGCGATCCCGATCATGCGCTGGCTCCAGCAGGTCGACGGCCCCACCGACCAGTTCAACCAGACCATGGTGGTGCAGGCCCCGGCGGGGGTCACCGGTGACGACGTCCGGGTGGTGCTCCAGTCGCTGCTGGACCGGCACGCCACCCTGCGGATGCGCGTCGACGACGACGGCGCCGGCGGCTGGTCGCTGCACGCGCCCGAGGTCGGCGCGGTCGAGGCCGACGCGTGCGTGCACATCGTCGACGCGTTGTCCGACGCGACGCTGGTGGCCGCGCGCTCGCAGCTGAACCCCGCGGCGGGGATCATGCTGCGCGCCGTGTGGGCCGAATCCACGGCCCAGCTGGCGTTGATCATTCACCACCTCGCCGTCGACGGCGTGTCCTGGCGAATCCTGTTGGAAGACTTGAACATCGCCTGGGCGCAGCATCACAGCGGCCAGCCGGTGGCGTTGCCGACGGGCGGGACGTCGTTCGCCCGGTGGTCGGCGATGCTGGAGGAGCACGCCCAGCGCGCCGACGTCGTCGCCCAGGCCGACGCGTGGCGTGAGGTGGCCGCGACCCCGGCGCTGTTGCCGGCGGTGCGCCCCGACGTCGACACCTACGAGACGGCCAAGCAGCTGTCGGTGTCGTTGGACGTCGACACCACCCGGATGCTGCTGGGTGAGGTGCCCGCGGCGTTCCACGCCGGTGTGCAGGACATCCTGCTGATCGCGTTCGGCTTGGCCTGGGCGCGGTTCGTGGGGACCGGCGCGCCGATCGGCATCGACGTGGAGGGCCACGGCCGCCACGAGGAACTGGGCCCGCACGTCGACCTGTCGCGCACCGTGGGCTGGTTCACCACCAAGTACCCCGTCGCGCTGACCGTCGGCGAACTGGACTGGGCGCAGGTGATGGCCGGCGACCCCGCGCTCGGCATGCTGGTCAAGAAGGCCAAGGAGCAGCTGCGCGCCCTGCCCGACCCGCTGACCTACGGGTTGCTGCGGTACATGAACGCCGAGGTGGACCTGGAGGGGTCCGACCCGGTGATCGGCTTCAACTACCTGGGCCGCCTGGGTGCGGCCGCCGACCTGCCCGGCGAGATGTGGCGGATCAGCCAGGACAGCCTGTCGTTCACCGGCGCCGCCAGCGCGGCGCTGCCGATGCCGTTGATGCACACCGTCGACCTCAACGCCGGAACCATGGACACCGAGGCCGGCCCCCACCTGCAGGCCAACTGGACGTGGGCGCCCTCGGCGCTGGACCATGAGCAGGTCAGCCGGTTGAGCCAGTTGTGGTTCGAGGCCCTTGCCGGGATCTGCGCGCACGTCCGTAGCGGCGGCGGCGGGCTGACCCCGTCGGACGTCGCCCCGGCCCGGTTGACCCAGCAGCAGCTGGACGACCTGTGCCAGCAGTACGCGGTCGCCGACGTGTTGCCGTTGACCCCGCTGCAGCAGGGGCTGCTCTTCCACGCCAGCTTCGCGCACGACCCCGGCGACGACGTGTATGCGGTACAGCTCGGCATCACCGTGACCGGCGACCTCGACCCGCACCGGTTGCGCGAGGCCGTCCACACCGTCGTCGACCGGCACCCCAACCTGGCGGCCCGGTTCTGCCCCCAGTTCGGCGAGCCGGTCCAGGTCATTCCGGCCGACCCGGTGATGGCATGGCGCTACGTCCAGCTCGGCGCGGAAGACCTGGACCCCGAGGACAAGATCGAACAGCTCTGCGCCGCCGAGCGCGCCGCGGTCAGCGACCTCGCCCACCGGCCGGCGTTCCGGGCCGCGCTGATCCGCACCGCCGACAACCGGCACCGATTCGTGCTGACCAACCACCACATCGTGATGGACGGGTGGTCGCTGCCGATCATGCTGCGGGAGATCCTGACCAGCTACTACGGCGAACGGCTGCCCGCGCCCGCGACGTACCGCAGCTACCTGACCTGGCTCACGGCGCAGGACCGCACGGCCGCCCGGGCGGCGTGGGCCGAGGTGATGGCCGGCTTCGACACCCCCACGTTGGTCGGTCCGCCGGCCCGGCTGGCCGTGGGGCGGCGCAGCGTCGAGTCCTACCGGCTGCCCGCGGAGACGACGCGCGCGCTGGGCGAGCTGGCCCGCTCCTGCCACACCACGATCAACACGGTGCTGCAGGCGGCGTGGGCCCAGCTGCTGATGCGGCTGACCGGCCAGCACGACGTGGCCTTCGGCACCGCGGTGTCCGGCCGGCCCGCCGACCTGGTCGGCGCCGAGTCGATGGTGGGCCTGCTGATCAACACCGTGCCGGTGCGCGCCCACGTCACCGCCGGCACCACCGTGGCCGAGCTGCTGCAACAGCTGCAGCGCGCCCACAACGACACGATCGAGCACGAGCACCTGGCGCTGAACGAGATTCACCGCGTCACGGGCCACGACCTGTTGTTCGACACGCTGTTCCTGTACGAGAACTACCCGATCGACACCAGCGTGCCGCTGGGCTTCCATGAGCTGGCGATCACCGACGTCACCAACCGCGAATACAACCACTACCCGCTCTCGGTCATGGCGCTCCCGGGCCGGGAGCTGGGCCTGCGGGTCGAGTTCGACACCAGCGTGTTCGACACCGCCGGCATCGAGTCGCTGATCGAGCGGTTCCAGCGGGTGCTGGGGGCCATGACCGCCGACTCCAGCCAGCGGCTCTCGGCGATGGATGTGCTGGACGGCGGCGAGCGCGCCCGCCTCGACGAGTGGGGCAACCGGGCGGTGCTGACCGCGCCCGTGCGGGCGGCGAAGTCGATCCCGGCCCTGTTCGCCAGGCAGGTCGCCCGCGTTCCGGAGGCTCCGGCGCTGACGTTCGAGGGCCGCACGTTGACCTACCGCGAGCTCGACGAGGCCGCCAACCGGTTGGCCCACCTGCTCGCCGGGCACGGCGCGGGCCCGGGCGAAAGCGTCGCGCTGCTGTTCCCCCGGTCCGCCGAGGCGATCATCTCGATCCTGGCGGTGCTCAAGACCGGGGCGGCCTACCTGCCGATCGACCCGGCGGTCCCGGCCGCGCGGATCGAGTTCCTGCTCGCCGACGCCGCGCCGGTCGCGGCGGTCACCACCGCCGACCTGCGGTCGCGGCTGGACGGCTCCGATCTGCTGGTCATCGACGTCAACGACCCGTCGGTGGATGCCCAGCCCGCCACGGCGCTACCCGCGCCGACGGCCCAGGACATCGCGTACCTGATCTACACCTCGGGCACCACGGGCGTCCCGAAGGGCGTGGCGGTCAACCACCACAACGCCACCCAGCTGCTGGAGAAGCTGCACGCTGACCTGCCCGACCCGGGTGTCTGGGCGCAGTGGCATTCCCTGGTGTTCGACGTCTCCGTCCACGAGATCTTCGGCGCGCTGTTGCACGGCGGACGGCTGGTCGTGGTGCCCGAGTCCGTGGCCGGATCCCCGAAGGACCTGCACGCCTTGCTGGTCGCGGAGAACGTGACGGTGCTCAGCCAGACCCCGTCGGCGGTGGGCATGCTCTCGCCCGAGGGGCTGGACGCGACGGCGCTGGTGGTGGCCGGTGAGGCCTGCCCGCCCGAGGTGGTCGAGCGGTGGGCGCCGGGCCGGGTGATGATCAACGCCTACGGCCCCACCGAAGGCACGGTCTACGCGGCGATGAGCGCGCCGCTGAACCCGGACACGGGCGCGCCCATCGGCAGCCCGGTGCCGGGGGCGGCGCTGTTCGTGCTGGATCGCTGGCTGCGACCCGCGCCGCAGGGCGTCGTCGGCGAACTCTATATCGCCGGTCGCGGTGTGGCCTCCGGGTATGTGCGCCGCTCGGGCCTGACGGCCTCGCGGTTCGTGGCGTGCCCGTTCGGTCCGCCCGGGCAGCGCATGTATCGCACCGGGGACCTGGTGCGCTGGGGCGCCGACGGGCAACTGCAATACCTGGGACGGGTCGACGAGCAGGTCAAGATCCGGGGCTACCGCATCGAGCTTGGCGAAATCCAAACGGCCCTGGCCGGTTTGGACGGCGTCGAGCAGGCTGCGGTGATCGCCCGCGAGGACCGCCCCGGCGACAAGCGCCTGGTGGGCTACATCACCGGCACCGCCGACCCGGCCGACATCCGGGCCCGGTTGGGCGAGCGGCTGCCCGCGTACATGGTGCCCGTTGCGGTGGTGGTGCTGGACGCGCTGCCGCTGACCGTCAACGGCAAGCTCGACAAGCGGGCGCTGCCCGCCCCCGAGTACCAGAAGACCGGCGGTGAATACCGGGCCCCGGCCACGCCCGTGGAAGAGACCCTGGCCGACATCTACGCGAACGTCCTTGGGCTGCAGCGGGTTTCGGTGGAGGATTCGTTCTTCGACCTCGGCGGCGACTCGCTGTCCGCCATGCGGGTGATCGCCGAGATCAACACGGCCCTGGACGCCAACCTCTCGGTGCGCACCTTGTTCGAGGCACCGTCGGTGCGGCGCCTCGGCCACCGGGCGGAGCACGACGCCAGCGGCGCCGACGAAACCGAGGGCGGGGCGGCCAGCTTCGCGTCGGTGCACGGCCGCGACGCCACCCAGATCTACGCGAGTGATCTGAAGCTGGAGAAGTTCATCGACGCCGCGACCCTGGGGACCGCGCCGGCGTTGCCCGGGCCGAGTTCGGAGGTCCGCACGGTCTTGTTGACCGGGGCGACCGGTTTCCTGGGGCGTTATCTGGCGCTCAAGTGGCTCGAGCAGCTGGAGCTGGTCGGCGGCAAGCTGATCTGCCTGGTGCGGGCGGGCTCGGACGAGGAGGCCCGTCAGCGGCTGGAGAAGACCTTCGACAGCGGTGATCCGAAGTTGTTGCGGTATTTCCAGGATCTGGCCGCCGATCACTTGGAGGTGATTGCGGGGGACAAGGGCGCGGCGAACCTGGGCCTGGACGAGCAGACGTGGCAGCGGTTGGCCGACAGCGTCGATCTGATCGTGGACTCGGCGGCGCTGGTCAACGGCGTGTTGCCCTACAGCGAGCTGTTCGGGCCGAACGTCGCGGGCACCGCCGAGCTGATCCGGGTGGCGTTGACCAGCAAGGTGAAGCCCTACGCCTATGTGTCGACCTCCGACGTGGGCCGCCAGATCGACCCGGCGGCGTTCACCGAGGACGCCGACATCCGGCTGATCAGCCCCATCCGCAAGATCGACGGCAGCTACGCCAACGGTTACGGCAACAGCAAGTGGGCCGGCGAGGTGTTGCTGCGCGAGGCGCACGACCTGTGCGGCCTGCCGGTCTCGGTGTTCCGCTCCGACATGATCCTGTCCGACACCAGCTACGCCGGCCAGTTCAACCTGTCGGACATGTTCACCCGGATGGTGCTGAGCCTCGTGGCCACCGGCATCGCGCCGCGCTCGTTCTACCAGCTGGACGCCGAGGGCAATCGGCAGCGTGCGCACTTCGATGCGCTGCCGGTGGAGTTCGTCGCCGAGGCGGTCACCACGCTGGGTGCCCAGGTGATAGAGGGGTTCGAGACCTATCACGTGATGAACCCGCACGACGACGGTGTCGGCATCGACGAGTACGTCGACTGGCTGATCGAGGCGGGCTATCCGATCGAACGGATCGACGACTTCGGCGAGTGGCTGCAGCGCTTCGAGGCCGCCCTGCGCGACCTGCCGGAACACCAGCGCAAGCACTCGGTCCTGCAGATGCTGCAGGTCCCGGGGTACAACCAACTGCAGGCGCCGGAGCCGGCCCGCGGGTCGTTCGCCCCGACCGACCGCTTCCGTGCCGCGGTGCAGGAAGCCAAGATCGGCGCCGACAACGACATCCCGCACATCACGCCGGCGGTGATCGTCAAATACGTCACCGACCTGCAACTGCTCGGTCTGCTCTAATCCGCATCCCTGCATTTGGGGCGGCCCCGCCGGGGCCGCCCCAAATCGTATGGTTGGGTTTTAACGGGAGAATGATCCTTCTCGTATCTTTTACACGCCATTCCCCTGATCCCTGACAGGTTCCTGCCATTTTTTAAAAACCCCTAGCGCAAGATCGTGATCTTCCGTTAACCTTTCGGACTGTTGCACTGATGTCGATTCAGTTGACGGAGATGCTGTGCGTCCGCTCCCATGGCGACCGCAGCAGATCCGCCTTCTTAGCGGCGACGAGCGGCGACAGCGGCGAGGATCCGGGCACGGACCGCGCCGTATGCACTACATCAAGCGGAACCGAACAGGCATTGCGGAGGAGTTCGGTCGAGCGGCGCCGTCAACCGGGGGTTTCAGGGTGAACCCTATGGTTGGGACGTCGGATGGAGCTTGGTGACCGGGCACTCCCGCTTACTCGCGGGCAACTGGACATATGGCTCGCGCAGCAGACCCGCCATTCCGGCACCGAGTGGCAGATCGGTCTCTTCGTCACGATCGACGGCAGGGTTCACCGTGACGCCCTGAAGTGGGCGATCCGCCAAGCGCTCGAAGAAGCCGAACCCGCCAGGGCCGCATTCATCGAGGCGGACGGCGAGGTCTTCCAACGGGCGATCGACTACCCGGACGTCGAACTCCCGTTTCATGACCTGACCGGCTCGGACGATGCCGTCGCAGAAGCCCGGCGGATGGCGTTGTCGATCCAGCGGACTCCCATGCCGCTCACGGGCCCGCTGTTCCGGTTCGCCCTCTTCCAGACCCGCACCGACCAATTTCACCTGTTCGCCTGCTGCCACCACATCGTCATCGACGGAACCGGGGTCGCACTCGTCGGGCACCGCATCGCCTCCATCTACTCGGCCATCGTCTCCGCCGCGCCTGTCCCTCCGGCCGTCTTCGGCTCGCTGCAGGATCTGATCGCCTGCGAGGCCGCCTACGAAGCGTCCGGCGATTACCGGGACGACGAGGCCTACTGGACGCAGCACCTTCCCGCGAACGACGCCGCCCCGCATCGGGCGCCGCGCGCCGCGCGGGAGCGCGATCCATGGCCGTGCGCCCCGGTCGCGCTGGACGCCGGCCTCCTTCGCCGGGTCGACAAGCTCGCACAGGTGTGGGGAGTGTCCCAAACCTCGATCGTCACGGCGGCGTGCGCGCTGTTGGTGCGCCGGTGGAGCGCAGACGGCTCGGAGGTGGTCCTCGACTTCCCGGTCAACAGGCGCGTTCGCCCGGAGTCGAAAACCCTGCCCGGCATGGTCGCCGGTGTGGTGCCGCTGGTGTTACGCGTCTCGCCCGAGCTCACGGTCGCCGAGTTCTGCCGACACGTCGACGAGTGCGTTCGGGAAGCGGTTGAGCACCAACGGTTTCCGGTGCAATCGCTCGAGCGCAAAAGCCGCGGCCCGGTGGGGCCGCCGGAACGGGTGAGCGTGAATTTCGTCCCCTCGGATTTCACCCTGCCGTTCGGCGGTGTCACCGCCTCCGCGTCCTACACCAACTCCGGGCAGGCGAGTGGCTTCGGTTTGATCTTTTCCACCGACGGCGACCGGCTGTTCCTCAGCACCGCGGGCGCCTGGGAGCCGTTCTCCACCCTCGACGTCCCCTATCTGGTGGGCCGCTTGGAGCGGCTGTTGGTGGCGTTGACCACGGATACGACGCGACGGTTGCTGTCCGTCGACGTCCTCGACGAGGCCGAGGGTGCACGCCTGGACGGCTGGGGCAACCGGGCAGCCTTGGGCCCCGGTGGCCCGACGGCGGCGTCGATTCCTGAGCTGTTCGCGGTGCAGGCGGCTCGCGCGCCCGACGTTCCCGCGGTGTCGTGCGGTGGCCGGTCCTGGTCGTACCGGGAGGTGGACGAGGCGTCGAATCGCCTGGCGCGCTGGCTGATCGGGCATGGCGCGCATCGCGGGACGCATGTCGGATTGTTGGTGGAGCGGTCGGGGGAGGCCGTGATCGCGGTGCTGGGCGTGCTCAAGGCGGGAGCTGCCTATGTGCCGATCGACCCGGCGTCGCCGGCGGAGCGGGTGCGGTTCATGCTCGCCGATGCCGCGCCGGTGGCGGTGATCGTTTCCGCGGGCCTGCGGCCGCGGTTGGATGGCTTTTCGGGAGCCGTGGTCGAGGTTGATGATCCGGCGATCGAGCGCCAGTCGAGCGCGGGGGTGATGGGGCCGGCTGCCGACGACGTGGCGCACGTGATCTACACCTCCGGTACGACGGGGGTGCCCAAGGGGGTGGCGGTCACTCATCGCAACGTGACGCAGTTGTTCGAGGCGTTGGCCGGTGACGGGTTGCTGGCGGCCGGGCAGGTGTGGTCGCAGTGCCATTCCCTGGCGTTCGACTTTTCCGTCTGGGAGATCTGGGGCGCGTTGTTGCATGGGGGCCAGCTGGTGGTGGTGCCCGATGCGGTGGTGCGGTGCCCGGATGACCTGCACGCGTTGGTGATCGAGCAGCGGGTGTCGGTGTTGACCCAGACACCGTCTGCGGTGGCGGTGTTGTCACCGCAGGGTCTGGGGGCCGCGCTGGTGGTCGGGGCGGAGGCCTGCCCGGCGGCGGTGGTGGACCGCTGGGCGCCCGGGCGGGTGATGGTCAACGTCTACGGGCCCACCGAGACCACGATGTGGGTGGCCAAGAGTGCGCCGTTGGAGGCGGGCTCGGGGCCGCCGGCGATCGGGTCGCCGGTGGCGCGCGCGGCGTTCTTCGTGCTGGACGGGTGGTTGCGGCCGGTGCCGGCGGGCGCGGTGGGTGAGCTGTATGTGGCCGGGGCCGGGGTGGGGTTGGGGTACGTGCGCCGGGCGGGGTTGACCGGGTCGCGGTTCGTGGCGTGCCCGTTCGGCGGGCCCGGTGGGCGGATGTATCGGACGGGCGATCTGGTGTGGTGGGGCGTCGACGGGCAACTGCGGTATGTGGGGCGCGCCGACGAGCAGGTCAAGATCCGCGGCTACCGTATCGAATTAGGTGAAATCCAAGCCGCGATAACGGCTTTGGATGGGGTCGAGCAGGCGGTGGTGATCGCCCGCGAGGACCGCCCCGGCGACAAGCGCCTGGTCGGCTACCTCACCGGCACGGCCGACCCCGACGGGGTGCGCACCGCGCTGGGCGAGCGGCTGCCCGGTTACATGGTCCCGGCCGCCATCGTCGCCCTTGAGTCGCTGCCGATGACCCTCAACGGCAAACTCGACACCCGCGCGCTTCCGGCACCGGAATACGCCGCCGGTGATGGCTACCGCGCCCCGGCCGGTGCGGTCGAGGAGATCCTGGCCGGAATCTACGCCCAAGTCCTGGGCCTCACCCGGGTCGGCGTGGACGACTCCTTCTTCGATCTGGGCGGGGATTCGCTGTCGGCCATGCGCCTGGTCGCCGCGGTGAACGCCGCTCTGAATGCGAACCTTTCGGTGCGGGCGTTGTTCGAGGCGCCGACCATTCGCCGGCTGGTGCCCCGCCTGGGTGAGGGCGAGGGCCGCCTCCCGCGGGTGGTGGCCGGCCCCCGGCCGGCGGTGGTGCCGTTGTCGTTCGCCCAGTCCCGGTTGTGGTTCCTCGACCAACTGCACGGGTCGTCGCCCGTGCACAACATGGCCGTGGCCTTGCGCTTGCGCGGACGTCTGGATGTCGACGTCCTCGGGGCGGCACTGGCCGACGTGGTGGCCCGGCATGAAAGCCTGCGCACGGTCTTCGTCGCGCCCGACGGGACCCCGCAACAAGTGGTTGTCCCGGTCGGGCGCTTTGATTTCGGCTGGCAAGTCGTCGATGCCGGCGGGTGGGCGGCGGATCGGTTGCAGGGGGCGGTTGAGGCGGCGGCGTGTTATTCGTTTGATTTGGCGGTGGAGATTCCGTTGCGGGCGACGGTGTTTCGGGTGGGTGAGGGTGAGCATGTGTTGGTGGCGGTGGCTCATCATATTGCCGCTGATGGGTGGTCGATCACGCCGTTGGTGCGTGATTTGGGGGTGGCGTATGCCAGCCGGTGTGTTGGTGAGGTGCCGGGGTGGGCCGAATTGCCGGTGCAGTACGTGGATTACACGTTGTGGCAGCGGGCGCAGTTCGGGGATTTGGAGGATCCGCGCAGTGCGATCGCTGGGCAGTTGGCGTATTGGCAGGATGCGTTGGCGGGGATGGGGGAGCGGTTGGAGTTGCCGACGGATCGGGCGTATCCGTTGGTGGCTGATTATCGGGGTGCGCGGGTGGTAGTGGAGTGGCCTGCGCAGTTGCAGCAGCGAGTCAGTGAGGTGGCAGGTGGGCATAATGCGACGAGTTTCATGGTGGTCCAGGCCGCGTTGGCGGTGGTTTTGGGCAGGTTGGGTGCGACTTCGGATGTTGCGGTGGGTTTTCCGATCGCCGGCCGTCGTGATCCTGCGCTTGATGAGTTGGTCGGATTTTTCGTCAACACGTTGGTGTTGCGTACCGATTTGGGTGGAAATCCGACCGTGGCTGAGCTCTTGGCACAGGTCCAACGGCGCAGCCTGGCCGCCTATGAACACCAGGACGTCCCCTTCGAAGTCCTCGTCGAGCGCCTACACCCCACCCGCAGCCTCAGCCACCACCCCCTGATCCAAGTCGTCCTCGCCTGGCAAAACCTGCCCTGGCAGCACAATGGACCCACCGCGGGGCTGGCGTTGGGCGACGTGGAGGTCACCCCGATGCCGGTGGACACCCAGGTCGCCCGAATGGATTTGGTGTTCTCGTTGGCTGAGCGTTGGACCGAGGATGGTCGGCCCGCCGGGATTGGTGGGGCGGTGGAGTTTCGTACCGATGTGTTCAACTGCGCTCGGGTGGAGGCGTTGGTCGAGCAGTTGTATCAGGTGTTGGTGGCCATGACGGCTGATCCGGGGCGGCGGTTGTCGTCGATCGATGTGCTCGATGGGTGTGAGCGTGCTCGTCTTGATGAGCTGGGTAACCGGGCGGTGTTGAGTGCGCCGGTGGCTGCGGGGGTGTCGATTCCGGAGTTGTTCGCCGGGCAGGTGGCGCGGGCGCCGGAGGCGGTGGCGATCACCGATGGGGGTCGGTCGTGGACTTATGGTGAGGTTGATCAGTGGTCGACTCGGTTGGGGCGCTTGCTTGTTGAGTATGGTGCCGGGCCGGGGGAGTGTGTGGCGGTGCTGGCCGAGCGTTCGGCGCAGGCCGTGGTGGCGGTCCTGGCGGTGCTCAAGGCCGGGGCGGCCTACCTGCCCATCGACCCCGCACTGCCGCCAACACGCATCGAATTCATGCTCACCGACGCCAAGCCGGCCGCCGCGATTGTCACCCCCGACTTGCGGCCCCGGCTCGACGGGCCCGGCCTGGCCCTCATCGACATCGTCGAGCCCCCCACCGAGACCCAACCCGGCGGCGGGCTGCCGGCGCCGTCACCGGAGGACATCGCCTACATCATCTACACGTCCGGAACCACCGGGGTCCCCAAGGGCGTCGCGGTGCCGCACCGCAACGTCACCCAGCTGCTCGAGTCCGTCAACCGTGAGCTGGCGTTCGGGCGGGTGTGGTCGCAATGCCACTCGCTGGCCTTCGACTTCTCGGTGTGGGAGATCTTCGGGGCGCTGCTGCGCGGCGCCCGGCTGGTGATCGTGCCCGACGCCGTGGTCCGCTCACCAGAAGAACTGCACGCCACGCTGATTCGCGAACAGGTCAGCGTCCTCAGCCACACCCCCTCGGCGTTCTACGCGCTCTCGCCCGCGCTGGGCCAACAGCTGAAACTGCGGACCGTGGTGTTCGGCGGCGAGGCGCTGGAACCGCAGCGGCTGGCCGGGTGGTTGCGCCACCGGCCGGGGGCGCCGCGCCTGATCAACATGTATGGCATCACCGAGACCACCGTGCACGCCTCGTTCCGGAAGATCGCCGACGGCGACCTCGACAGCGGCGCCAGCCCCATCGGAGTGCCACTGCCGCACCTGGGTTTCTTCGTGCTGGACCGGTGGCTCAACCCGGTGCCCGCCGGCGTGCAGGGCGAGTTGTACGTGGCCGGTCATGGGGTGGCGCATGGGTATGTCCGCCGGGCGGGTCTGACCGCGTCGCGGTTCGTGGCGTGCCCCTTCGGAGCACCGGGACGACGGATGTATCGCAGCGGGGACCTGGTGCGCTGGGGAGCCGACGGACAGCTGCAATACCTAGGGCGGGCCGACGAGCAGGTCAAGATCCGCGGCTACCGCATCGAGCTCGGCGAAATCCAT
This sequence comes from Mycobacterium europaeum, assembly GCF_034555895.2. NCBI lineage: Bacteria > Bacillati > Actinomycetota > Actinomycetes > Mycobacteriales > Mycobacteriaceae > Mycobacterium > Mycobacterium europaeum. Next base: position 2,530,208 of record NZ_CP157315.1, on the reverse strand, counting down.
ACCGCGCTAACCGATTTGGATGGCGTAAGGCAGGCCGCGGTGGCCGTCCGCGAGGACCGCCCCGGCGACAAGCGCCTGGTCGCCTACATCGCCGGCACCGCCGACCCGACCGAGGTCCGCGCCCGGCTTGCCGACCGACTGCCCCACTACATGCTCCCGGCCGCCGTCGTCGCGCTCGACGAATTGCCGCTGACCCTGAACGGCAAACTCGACACCCGCGCCCTGCCCGCACCCGACTACCAGGAAAGTGGGGAATACCGGCCTCCGGCGACTCCAGTGGAGGAAATCCTCGCCGGCATCTACGCGCGGGTCCTGGGGCTGCCGCGCGTCGGGGTCGAGGAGTCCTTCTTCGACCTCGGCGGGGATTCATTGTCGGCCATGCGTTTGGTCGCGGCGGTCACTACCGGTCTGGGCGCCCACCTCCAAGTACGAACCTTGTTCGAGGCGCCCACGATCCGGCAGTTGGCCCAGCATCTCGGTGCGGGCGAGGGCCGCCCCACCCGCATCGTGGCCGGTGCGCGGCCGGCGGTGGTGCCGTTGTCGTTCGCCCAATCCCGCTTGTGGTTCACCGATCAGTTGCAGGGGCCGTCGCCGGTTTACAACCTGCCCGCGGCGATGCAGCTGGACGGGCCCCTGGATGTCGAGGCGCTCGGGATGGCGCTCGCCGACGTGGTGGCCCGGCACGAAAGCCTGCGCACGGTGTTTGCCGCACCGCTCGGGACACCCCGGCAGGTCATCGTCCCCGCCGAGCGCGCCCACTTCGGCTGGCGAGTGGTGGACGCCGTCGAGTGGTCGGCCGGCCGCCTCGACGAGGCCATCGAGGACACTGCCCGCCACACCTTCGAGTTGGCCACCGAAATACCGTTGCGCGCGAAGCTTTTCCGGGTCTCCCCGGACCGGCATGTGTTGGTGGCGGTCATCCACCACATCGCCGCCGACGGGTCGTCCCTGACGCCGCTGGTGCGCGATCTCGGGGTGGCCTATGCCAGCAGGTGCGCGGGCGAGGCGCCCGCGTGGGCGCCGCTGGCGGTGCAGTACGCCGACTACACGCTATGGCAGCAGGCCGGCCTGGGCGCACTGGACGACCCTGACAGCGCCATCGCGGGGCAGTTGCGGTACTGGCAAAAGGCTTTGGCCGGACTGCCCGAGCGTCTCGCGCTGCCCATCGACCGGCCGTACCCGCCGGAGGCCGACCATCGCGGATCCAGCGTGGCGGTGGAGTGGCCGGCGGAGCTGCAACAGCGCGTCCGCGAGATCGCTCGCGAGCACAACGCGACCAGCTTCATGGTGCTCCAGGCCGCCCTGGCGGTGCTGCTGGCAAAAGTCGGCGCGACCTCCGATGTGGCGGTGGGCTTCCCGATCGCCGGGCGCCGGGATCCGGCGCTGGACGAACTGGTGGGCTTTTTCGTCAACACCCTGGTGCTCCGGGTCGATCTGGCCGGAAACCCCAGTCTCGCAGAGGTTTTGGCGCAGGTGCGGCAGCGCAGCCTCGCCGCCTACGAGCATCAGGACGTGCCCTTCGAGGTGCTCGTGGAACGGCTCAACCCCACCCGCAGCCTCACCCACCATCCGCTGGTGCAGGTCATGCTGACCTGGCAGAACAACGGGCCCGCCGAATTGCACCTGGGCGACGTCCGGGTGACTTCGCTGCCGCTCGACATGCGCACGGCCCGCATGGATCTGGTGTTCTCATTGGCCGAACGCTGGACCGACGACGGACAGCCCGCCGGCATCGGCGGGTCCGTGGAGTTCCGCACCGATGTGTTCGACACCGGCACCGTCGCGGCCCTGATCGACCGTTTGCGGCGGGTGTTGGTTTCGTTGACCACCGACGCGACCCGCACGCTCTCGGACGTCGACGTCCTCGACGAATCCGAAAATGCCCGCCTGCGCGCCCTCGGCAACCAAGATGCGCTGAGCCGGCCGTGGGTGCCGGTGTCGATTCCGGTGTTGTTCGCCGCGCAGGTGGCCCGTAGTCCGTTGGCGACGGCGGTGAGGTTTGAGGGCCGGTCGGTGACGTATCGGGAGCTCGATGAGGCGTCGAACCGGTTGGCGCATGCGTTGCGTGGCCGCGGCGCGGGTCCGGGGGAGTCGGTGGCGGTGCTGTTGGAGCGTTCGGCCGAGGCGATCGTGGCGATCTTGGGGGTGCTCAAGTCGGGGGCGGCGTATCTGCCGATCGATCCGGGGTTGCCGGCGGCGCGGGTGGAGTTCATGCTGGCCGATACCGCGCCGGTGGCGGCGGTGAGCACTGCGGCGCTGGCCGAGAAGCTGGCCGATCGGGTGCTGCCGATCGTCGACGTGCACAGCCCGGCCCTGCAGACCCAGCCGGCCACCGCGTTGCCGGGGCCTGATCCGGAGGATGTCGCGCACATCATCTATACGTCGGGGACCACGGGGGTGCCTAAGGGGGTGGCGGTCAGTCACGCCAATGTGACGCGGTTGTTCGACGCGCCGGCGGTGGGGGTGGCGTTGGCGCCGGATCAGGTGTGGACCCAGTTCCATTCGTATGCCTTTGATTTCTCGGTGTGGGAGATCTGGGGTGCGTTGTTGCATGGTGGGCGGTTGGTGGTGGTGCCCGAGGCGGTGGCCCGCTCGCCCAAGGATTTCCATGCGTTGTTGGTCGCCGAGCGGGTCACGGTGTTGAGTCAGACCCCGGCGGCGGTGCGGATGCTCTCACCGCAGGGTTTGGATTCCACGGCGCTGGTGATCGGGGCCGAGCCGGTGCCCGCGGAGTTGGTGGATCGCTGGGCGCCGGGGCGGGCGATGATGAACGTCTACGGGCCGACCGAGAGCGCCATCTTTGCCTCGATGAGCACCCCGTTGGCCGCGAAAGCGGGGGCGCCGGCGATCGGGTCGGCGGTGCCCGGGGCGGGGTTGTTTGTGCTGGACGGCTGGTTGCGGCCGGTGCCGGCCGGGGTGGTCGGTGAGTTGTATGTGGCCGGTCGCGGGGTGGGGTTGGGGTATGTGCGCCGGGCGGGGTTGACCGCCTCGCGGTTCGTGGCGTGCCCGTTCGGCGGGCCCGGCGGGCGGATGTATCGGACGGGCGATCTGGTGTGCTGGGGCGCCGATGGGCAGCTGCGGTATGTGGGGCGCGCCGACGAGCAGGTCAAGATCCGCGGCTACCGTATCGAATTGGGCGAAATCCAAGCCGCGATAACGGCTTTGGATGGGGTCGAGCAGGCGGTGGTGATCGTGCGCGAGGACCGTCCCGGCGACAAGCGCCTGGTGGGCTACCTCACCGGCACCGCCGACCCCGCCGAGGTGCGCACCGCGCTGGCCCAGCGGCTGCCCGGCTACATGGTCCCGGCTGCCATCGTCGCCCTTGAGTCCCTGCCGATGACCCTCAACGGCAAACTCGACACCCGCGCCCTGCCCGCCCCCGAATACGCCGACACCGATCACTACCGGGCTCCCACCAGTGCGGTCGAGGAGATCCTGGCCGGAATCTACGCCCAAGTCCTGGGTCTCGAGCGGGTCGGCATCGACGACTCGTTCTTCCAGCTCGGCGGAGACTCGCTCTCGGCAATGCGGGTGATCGCGGCCATCAATAATGGCTTCGATAGCGCTCTTTCGGTGCGGGCGTTGTTCGAGGCGCCCACGGTGGCGCAGCTCGCCCCCCGCATAGGGCTGTGCGGCGGCGGCCTGGCGCCGCTGGTCGCCGGATCCCGGCCGGCCGTGGTCCCGCTGTCCTTCGCCCAGTCCAGACTGTGGTTCCTCGACCAATTGAACGGCCCGTCGCCCGTCTACAACATGCCGGCGGTGCTGCGGCTGGTCGGGCCGCTGGATACCGACGCACTGCGCGCCGCTTTGAACGACGTGGTGGCCCGGCATGAAAGTCTGCGCACGATCTTCGTCGCGCCCGAGGGCACCCCGCAACAGATCGTGCTGCCACCCCACCAGGCGCGCGTCAAGTGCGAGGTGGTCGATGCGGGCGGGTGGGCGGCGGATCGGTTGCAGGGGGCGGTTGAGGCGGCGGCGTGTTATTCGTTTGATTTGGCGGTGGAGATTCCGTTGCGGGCGACGGTGTTTCGGGTGGGTGAGGGTGAGCATGTGTTGGTGGCGGTGGCTCATCATATTGCCGCTGATGGGTGGTCGATCACGCCGTTGGTGCGTGATTTGGGGGTGGCGTATGCCAGCCGGTGTGTTGGTGAGGTGCCGGGGTGGGCCGAATTGCCGGTGCAGTACGTGGATTACACGTTGTGGCAGCGGGCGCAGTTCGGGGATTTGGAGGATCCGCGCAGTGCGATCGCTGGGCAGTTGGCGTATTGGCAGGATGCGTTGGCGGGGATGGGGGAGCGGTTGGAGTTGCCGACGGATCGGGCGTATCCGTTGGTGGCTGATTATCGGGGTGCGCGGGTGGTAGTGGAGTGGCCTGCGCAGTTGCAGCAGCGAGTCAGTGAGGTGGCAGGTGGGCATAATGCGACGAGTTTCATGGTGGTCCAGGCCGCGTTGGCGGTGGTTTTGGGCAGGTTGGGTGCGACTTCGGATGTTGCGGTGGGTTTTCCGATCGCCGGCCGTCGTGATCCTGCGCTTGATGAGTTGGTCGGATTTTTCGTCAACACGTTGGTGTTGCGTACCGATTTGGGTGGAAATCCGACCGTGGCTGAGCTCTTGGCACAGGTCCAACAGCGCAGCCTGGCCGCCTATGAACACCAGGACGTCCCCTTCGAAGTCCTCGTCGAGCGCCTACACCCCACCCGCAGCCTCAGCCACCACCCCCTGATCCAAGTCGTCCTCGCCTGGCAAAACGTCGACCTCGCCGACCTGGCCCTGGGTGGTCTTCACGTCACCCCGATGCCGGTGGACACCCGCAGCGCTCAAATGGATTTGGTGTTCTCGTTGGCTGAGCGTTGGACCGAGGATGGTCGGCCCGCCGGGATTGGTGGGGCGGTGGAGTTTCGTACCGATGTGTTCAACTGCGCTCGGGTGGAGGCGTTGGTCGAGCAGTTGTATCAGGTGTTGGTGGCCATGACGGCTGATCCGGGGCGGCGGTTGTCGTCGATCGATGTGCTCGATGGGTGTGAGCGTGCTCGTCTTGATGAGCTGGGTAACCGGGCGGTGTTGAGTGCGCCGGTGGCTGCGGGGGTGTCGATTCCGGAGTTGTTCGCCGGGCAGGTGGCGCGGGCGCCGGAGGCGGTGGCGATCACCGATGGGGATCGGTCGTGGACTTATGGTGAGGTTGATCAGTGGTCGACTCGGTTGGGGCGCTTGCTTGTTGAGTATGGTGCCGGGCCGGGGGAGTGTGTGGCGGTGCTGGCCGAGCGTTCGGCGCAGGCCGTGGTGGCGGTCCTGGCGGTGCTCAAGGCCGGGGCGGCCTACCTGCCCATCGACCCCGCACTGCCGCCAACACGCATCGAATTCATGCTCACCGACGCCATACCGGTCGCCGCCGTCACCACCGCGGGCGTGCGGTCGCGGCTGGACGGGTCGGACATCGCCGTCATCGAATTCGACGACCCCGAACTGGCCACCCAATCCCGCTGCGCGCCGCCGCTGCCCGACCCTGAGGACATCGCCTACGTCATCTACACCTCCGGAACCACCGGGGTCCCCAAGGGCGTGGCCGTCACCCACCACAACGTCACCCAGTTGCTGCAGTCAGCCGACGACGAATTGAGGCTCGGGCGGGTGTGGTCGCAATCCCACTCGCTAGCCTTCGACTTCTCGGTGTGGGAGATCTTCGGGGCGCTGCTGCGCGGCGCCCGGCTGGTGATCGTGCCCGACGCCGTGGTCCGCTCACCAGAAGAACTGCACGCCAAGCTGATTCGCGAACAGGTCGACGTCCTCAGCCACACCCCCTCGGCGGTTGCGGCTTTGTCGCCGCACGGCCTGGACTCGATCGCGACACTGGTGATGGGCGGGGAGGCCTGTCCGCACGAGGTGGTCGACCGGTGGGCGCCCGGGCGGGTGATGGTCAACCAGTACGGTCCGACCGAGACCACGATGTACGTGGCCATGACCGCGCCGCTGACCGCGGGAACCGGAGCACCGCCGATCGGGTCACCGGTGCCCGGCGCGGCGTTGTTCGTGCTAGACACCTGGCTGCGGCCGGTCCCGGTCGGTGTGGTCGGTGAGTTGTACGTGGCCGGACGCGGCGTCGCGTGCGGGTATGTCGGCCGGTCGGCGTTGACCTCTTCGCGTTTCGTGGCCTGCCCCTTCGGGGCGGCCGGGCAACGGATGTACCGCACCGGGGACCTGGTGCGCTGGGGGGCCGACGGACAGCTGCAGTACCTGGGGCGGGCCGACGATCAGGTCAAGATCCGCGGCTACCGCATCGAGCTCGGCGAAATCCGCACGGCCCTGGCCGGTTTGGCGGGCGCCGGACAGACGGCGGTGGTCGTCCGCGAGGACCGCCCAGGCGACAAGCGCCTCGTTGCCTACACCACCGGCACCGCCGCACCCGCCGACATCCGAAGCCGGCTCGCCGACCGGCTGCCCAACTACATGGTCCCCGCCGCCGTCGTCGCGGTGGATGCGATCCCGTTGACGGTCAACGGCAAACTCGACACCCGCGCCCTGCCCGCACCCGACTACCACAGCGCCGAGCAGTACCGCGCCCCCGGCGACGCCGTCGAGGAGATCCTGGCCGGCATCTACGCCCAGGTGCTCGGTGTCGAGCGAGTGGGGATCGACGACTCCTTCTTCGACCTGGGCGGGGACAGCATCTTGTCGATGCAGGTGGTGGCCCGCGCGCGGGCGGCCGGTGTTCTGTTCCGCCCGCGTGACATCTTTGTCGAACAGACGGTGGCGCGGCTGGCCCGGGTGGCCGGCGTGGCCGCCGACGAGGACGTGGCCGACGATGGCACCGGCCCGGTGGTCGCGACACCGATCATGCACTGGCTGCAGCGGATTGACGGTCCGGTCGATCAGTTCAACCAGACGGTGGTGGTGCGGGCGCCCGCGGGCGTCACCCAGGACGACGTGGTGGTGCTGCTGCAGGCCCTGATCGACCGGCACCCCATGCTGCGGCTGTGCGTGGACGACGATGGCGCCGGCGGCTGGTCGCTGCGTGCGCCCGAGCCCGGCGCGGTTGACGCTCGCAGCTGCCTGCACGTCGTCGACGCGTTGTCCGAAGAGGCGGTGGTGGCCGCGCGATCGCGATTGGACCCGGCCGCGGGGGTGATGCTGCGCGCGGTCTGGGCGGAGCCCACCGGGCGGTTGGCGTTGATCGTCCACCACCTGGCCGTCGACGGGGTGTCGTGGCGAATCCTGTTGGAAGACGTCAACATCGCCTGGGCACAGCAGCGCACCGGGCAACCGGTGGCGCTGCCGCCCGGCGGGACGTCGTTCGCCCGCTGGTCGGCGATGCTGGCCGAGTACGCCCGGCGCCCCGAGGTCGTCGACCGGGCCGGCGCCTGGCGCGAAGTGGCGACCGCCCCGGCCCCGCTGCCGGCGGTACGCCCGGGCGTCGACACGTACGAGACGGCCGAACAGTTGTCGGTGTCGCTGGACGCCGACACCACGCGCATGTTGTTGGGGGCAGTGCCGGCGGCGTTTCACGCCGGTGTCCAGGATATTTTGGTGGTCGCCCTCGGGTTGGCGATCAACGAATTCCTGGGCACCGGCGCGCCGCCTTATATCGACGTCGAGGCCCACGGCCGGCACGAAGACGTCGGCCCGCGCGTCGACCTGTCCCGCACCGTGGGCTGGTTCACCGCCAAATACCCGGTCGCGCTTCGGCTCGGCGCGCCGCACTGGCCGAAGGTCAAAGCGGGCGACCCCGAGCTGGGCGCGCTGATCAAGGAAGCCAAGGAGCAGCTGCGTGCCCTGCCGGACGGGCTGACCTACGGGCTCTTGCGTTATCTCAACCCCGACGTCGGCCTGGACGATTCGGACCCGGCGATCGGATTCAACTACCTGGGACGGCTCGCGGGGACGGCCGAGCTGTCCGACGACTTGTGGCGCCTCGATCAGGACAGCCTGTCGTTGACCGCCGCGGCGGCGGCGCTGCCGATGCCGCTGGGGCACACGCTGGAACTCAACGCCGGCGCCACGGACACGGCGAACGGACCACGCCTGCAGGCGAATTGGACCTGGGCGCCCTCGGCGCTGACCCGCGAACAGGTCGGCGGGCTCAGCCGGCTGTGGTGCGAAGCGCTGGCCGGCATCTGCGCGCACGTGCGCAACGGCGGGGGCGGCCTGACCCCGTCGGACATCGCCCCCGCCCGGCTGAGCCAGCAGCAGATCGACGCGCTGTGCCGGCAACAGCCCGTCGCCGACGTGTTGCCGCTGACCCCGCTGCAGCGGGGACTGCTCTTCCACGCCGGCACCGGACGAGACCCCGGCGACGACGTGTACGCGGTGCAGCTCGACATCACGGTGTGCGGCCCGCTCGACCCCCAGCGCCTGCGCGAGGCGGTCCGCACCGTGCTCATCCGGCACCCCAACCTGATGGCCCGGTTCTGCGAAGCGTTCGAGGAGCCGGTGCAGATCATCCCCGCCGACCCCGCCGTGGCGTGGCGCTACCTCCAGCTCGACGCCGACGACCCCGACCCGGACGAGCGGGTCGCGCAGCTGTGCGCCGCCGAACGGGCCGCGGTGTGCGACCTGGCCGCCCGCCCGGCGTTCCGGACCGCGTTGGTCCGCACCGCGAAAGACCGGCACCGCTTCGTGTTGACCGTCCACCACGTCGTGATGGACGGATGGTCGCTGCCGATCGTGCTCCAGGAGATCTTCGCCGGCTATTACCGAGAGCGGTTGCCGGCGGCGGCGCCGTACCGCAGCTACCTCACCTGGCTGGCCGACCGCGACCTGGCGGCCGCGCGAGCGGCGTGGCGCCGGGTGCTCGACGGCTTCGACACCCCGACGTTGGTCCGCCCCTCGGGCCGGGCGGGCCGGCGGGGCGTCGCCACCTTCGCAGTGCCGGCCGAAACCACGCGGGCCCTCGGCGGGCTGGCCCGCGCGTCGCACACCACCGTCAGCACCGTCCTGCAGGCCGCCTGGGCGCAGCTGCTGGCGTGGCTGACCGGCCAGGACGACGTGGTCTTCGGTGCCGTGGTCTCCGGCCGCCCCGCCGAGCTGCCCGGCGCCGAATCGATGGTGGGCTTGCTGATCAACACGGTCCCGGTGCGGGCCACGATCACCGCAGCGCAAACGGCCGCCGGTCTCCTCGACCAGTTGCGCCGCGCCCACAACCAGACGCTCGACCACGAGCACCTGGCGCTGCCCGAAATCCACCGCGCCACCGGCCACGACCAGTTGTTCGACACCCTGTTCGTGTACGAGAACTACCCGATCGACACCGCCGCGCTGGCCGGCGCCCACGAACTCACCGTCTCCGAATTCACCAGCCGCGAGTTCAACCACTATCCGCTCTCGGTGCAGGCCGTGCCGGGCGACGAGCTGGGCCTGCGCGTCGAATTCGACACCGACGTCTTCGACGCGGCCGGCATCGAGACCCTGATCGCACGGTTCCGCCGGGTGTTGGTCGCCATGACCGCCGACCCCGACCGCCCGTTGTCGGCGATCGACGGCCTCGATGAGGCGGAGCACTCTCGCCTGGTCGCATGGGGCAACCGGGCAGCGCTCGCCGAGCCGGTGACCGGGCCGTCGATTCCGGAGCTGTTCGCCGCGCAGGTGGCCCGCGCCCCGGAGGCGGTGGCGCTGAGCTTCGAAGGCCGTTCCATGACGTATCGGGAGCTGGACGAGGCCGCGAACCGCGTGGCCCGCCTGCTCGCCGCCCACGGTGCCGCACCAGGAACCTTTGTGGCGCTGCTGTTTTCGCGGTCCGCCGATGCCGTCGTCGCGATCCTGGCGGCACTCAAGACGGGGGCCGCCTACCTGCCGATCGATCCCGGCCTGCCGGCGGCGCGGATCGGGTTCATGATCGCCGACGCCGCGCCCATCGTCGCCGTCACCACCGCCGACCTGCGTGGGCGGCTCGACGGCTCCGGCGTGCCGGTCATCGACGTGCACCACCTACCGGTGGACACCGGCCCCGCCGCGGACTTGACCGCACCGGCCCCCGACGACCTCGCCTACCTCATCTACACATCCGGCACCACGGGCGTCCCCAAGGGCGTCGCGGTCACGCACCACAACGTCACCCAGCTGATGACGTCGCTGCATGCGCCGCTGCCGGCCCCGGGCGTCTGGTCGCACTCGCATTCACTGGCCTTCGACGTCTCCGTCCAGGAAATCTTCGGCGCGCTGCTGGGCGGCGGGCGCCTCGTCGTGGTGCCCGAATCGGTGGTCCGCGCACTGGAAGAACTGCGCGCCTTGCTGATTCGTGAACGCGTCAGCGTCCTGAGTCAGACCCCGTCCGAGGCCGGCGCCCTGTCGACCGAGGGCCTGGATGCCGTGGCCCTGGTGATCGGCGGTGAACCGTGCCCGCCCGAGCTGGTCGATCGGTGGGCGCCGGGCCGGGTGATGGTCAACGCCTACGGCCCCACCGAAACCACCGTGGACGCGGCGCTCAGCGCGCCGCTGACCGCGGGGGCCGGAGCGCCCATCGGATCGCCGGTGTCCGGCGCCGCGTTCGTGGTGTTGGACCGGTCGCTGCGGCCGGTGCCGGCCGGGGTGGTCGGGGAGTTGTATGTGGCCGGCCGCGGTGTGGCGTGCGGTTATCTGGGCCGGTCCGGCTTGACGGCGTCGCGGTTCGTGGCCTGCCCGTTCGGTGGGACAGGGACCCGCATGTACCGCACCGGCGACCTGGTGCGCTGGGGCGCCGACGGGCGGCTGCGGTACCTGCGGCGCGCCGACGATCAGGTCAAGATCCGCGGGCATCGCATCGAACTCGGCGAGATACGCGCCGCGCTGACCGCTTTCGAGGGCGTGCAGCAGGCGGCGGTGATCGCCCGCGAGGGCAGGCTGGTCGGCTACGTCACCGGAACCGTCGACCCGGCCGCGATCCGTACCGCGCTCGCCGAACGGTTGCCGGCCTACATGGTGCCCGCCGCGGTCGTCGTCTTGGACGCAATCCCGTTGACGCTCAACGGCAAACTCGACAAACGGGCGCTGCCGGCCCCGGAGTACCACGACGCCGAGTCCTACCGCGCCCCGGCGACGCCGATCGAGGGGATCCTCGCCGAGATCTACGCGCGCGTGCTGGGCTTGGCCCGGGTGGGGGTCGAGGAGTCGTTCTTCGACCTGGGCGGTGATTCGCTGGCGGCCATGCGCCTGATCGCCGCCGCCAACGCGGCCTTGGACACCCACCTGTCGGTGCGTGCGGTGTTCGAGGCGCCCACCGTTCGCCGACTGGCGCCGCTGGTGGGACCGGGCGGAGACGGACCGGCGCGCGTGGTGGCCGGCGCGCGGCCCGCGGTGCTGCCCCTGTCCTTCGCGCAATCCCGGCTGTGGTTCATCGAACAGCTGCACGGGCCGTCGCCGCTCTACAACATGGCGGCGGCACTGCGGCTGCGCGGCCAACTGGACCGCGCCGCGTTGGGCGCGGCGCTGGCCGATGTGCTGGCCCGCCACGAAAGCCTGCGCACGGTGTTCGTCGCGGCCGAGGGCACGCCCCACCAGGTGGTGCTGCCGCCGGAGCGCGCCGACGCCGACTGGGACGTGGTCGACGCCACCGAATGGTCCGCGGCGCGGCTGGCGGAGGCCGTCCAGGCGAGCGCGGGGCGCCCATTCGACCTGGCCACCGAGATTCCCTTGCGGGCAACGCTGTTCACGATCGCCGAGGACGAACACGTCCTGGTGGCCGTCGTGCACCACATCGCCGCCGATGGCTGGTCGCTCACCCCGCTGGTGCGCGACCTCGGCGTGGCCTACGCCGGCCGGTGCGCGGGCCGGGCGCCGGGGTGGGCGCCGCTGGCGGTGCAATACGCCGACTACACCCTGTGGCAGCGCGGCCGGCTCGGCGATCTGGACGACCCGGACAGCCCGATCGCCGGGCAGCTGCGCTACTGGCAGGACGCGTTGGCCGGGATGCCCGAGCGCCTCGAGTTGCCCACCGACCGGCCGTATCCGGTGGTCGCCGATCACCGCGGCGCCAGGGTGGACGTCGAGTGGCCCGCCGAGCTGCAGGACCGGGTGCGCGAGCTGGCGCGGGCGCACAACGCGACCAGTTTCATGGTGATCCAGGCCGCCCTGGCCGTGTTGCTCGCCAAGCTCACCGCGAGTTCCGATGTGGCCGTGGGCTTTCCGATCGCCGGGCGTCGCGATCCCGCGCTCGATGACGTGGTCGGCTTCTTCGTCAACACCGTGGTGTTGCGGGTCGACCTGGCCGGGGACCCGTGTATCGCCGAACTTCTGGCCCAGGTGCGCCGGCGCAGCCTGGCCGCCTACGAGCATCAGGACGTGCCCTTCGAGGTCCTCGTCGAACGGCTCAACCCCACCCGCAGCCTCGGGTACCACCCGCTGGTTCAGGTGATGCTGGCCTGGCAGAACACCGAGCCCGCCGACCTGGCGTTGGGAGATCTGCAGGTCACCGCGCTGCCGGTGGACACCCGCACGGCCCGCACCGATCTGTTGTTCTCGCTGGCCGAGCGCTGGACCGGTGACGGACGGCCCGCCGGGATCGGCGGGGCGGTGGAGTTCCGCACCGACGTCTTCGACACCGCCACCGTCGCAACGTTTGTCGCGCGGCTCCAGCGGGTGGTGGCGGCCATGACCGCCGACCCCGCCCGCCGGTTGTCGTCCATCGATGTGCTCGACGAGGCGGAGCACGCCCGCCTCGAGGTCATCGGCAACCACGCCGCGCTGAGCCGGCCCGCGCCGGCGGGCAGGTCGATTCCGGAAACGTTCGCCACCCAGGTGGAGCGCGCGCCGGACGCGGTGGCCATCACCTGCGGCGGCCGTTGCCTGACCTACCGGGAGGTCGACGACAAGGCGAATCGCCTGGCGCACCGGCTCCTCCAGCTCGGCGCGGGTCCGGGGGAGCGGGTCGCGCTGCTGATGCCCCGCTCGGCCGAGGCCGTCGTGGCGATCCTGGCGGTGCTGAAGACCGGGGCGGCGTACGTGCCGGTCGATCCGGGGCTGCCGGCCGCGCGGGTCGGCTTCGTCCTCGACGACGCCGCACCCGCCGCCGTGCTCACCACGGCCGGCCTGCGGCCGCGCCTCGACGGCTGCGGCCTGCCCGTCGTCGACGCCCACGACGACGACGCCGCCCACCCCGCCGCGGCGCCACCGGCCCCGGCGCCCGACGACATCGCCTATGTCATCTACACGTCCGGCACCACCGGGACCCCCAAAGGCGTGGCGGTCACCCACCGCAACGTCATCCGGCTGCTGGAGTCCCTGGACGCCGAGTTGGAGCTGGGAACGGTGTGGACGCTGTGCCACTCCCTGGCCTTCGACTTCTCCGTGTGGGAGATGTTCGGCGCGCTGCTGCACGGTGGCCGCCTGGTGGTAGTGCCAGACTCCGTGGTCCGCTCACCGGACGACCTGCACGCCTTGCTGGTTCACGAACAGGTCAGCGTCCTCAGCCAGACGCCGTCGGCGTTCTACGCGCTGCAAACCGCCGATGCGCTGACGCCAGACCTCGGCCAACAGCTCAAGCTGCAGACGCTGGTGTTCGGCGGCGAGGCGCTCGAAGCCGCGCGGCTGGCCACGTGGCTGGACAGCCATCCGGGACGGCCACGCATCATCAACATGTACGGAACCACCGAGACCACGGTGCACGCCTCGCTCCGCGAGATCGTCGTCGGTGACGTCGACGGCGACGCCAGCCCGATCGGAATTCCCCTGGCGCACCTCGCCTTCTTCGTGCTGGACGCCTGGTTGCGGCCGGTGCCGGCGGGGGTGGTCGGCGAGCTGTACGTGGCCGGCCGGGGGTTGGCATGTGGCTACCTCGGACGGCCGGGCCTGACGGCGTCGCGGTTCGTGCCGTGCCCCTCGGGCGCGCCCGGGCGGCGCATGTACCGCACCGGGGACTTGGTGCGCTGGGGCGCCGACGGGCAGCTGCAATACCTCGGCCGCGCCGACGATCAGGTCAAGATCCGCGGCTACCGCATCGAGCTCGGTGAAATCCGTTCGGCGCTAACCGGTTTGGACGGGGTGCGGCAGGCCGCGGTGATCGCCCGCGAGGACCGTCCCGGAGACAGGCGGCTGGTGGGGTACGTGACCGGGCGGGCTGACCCGGCCGGCATCCGCGCCGCGCTCGCCGAGCGACTGCCCGCCTACATGGTGCCCGCCGCCATCGTCGTCGTGGACGCGATCCCGTTGACCGTCAACGGCAAACTCGACACCCGGGCCCTGCCGGCGCCCGACTACGGCGACACCGGCCGCTACCGCGCCCCCGCCACCCCCACCGAGGAGATCCTGGCCGGCATCTACGCCCAGATCCTGGGCCTCGACCGGGTCGGCGTCGACGACTCGTTCTTCGATCTGGGCGGCGATTCGCTGGCAGCGATGCGCCTGATCGCGGCCGTCAACACCGGCCTCAACGCCCACCTGGGGGTGCGGTCGCTGTTCGAGGCGCCCACCATTCACCGGTTGGCATCGCGCCTCGGCAAGGACGGCACGGGCCGCACCCCGTTGGTGGCGATCGAGCGGCCCGCGGTGATCCCGTTGTCCTTCGCCCAATCCCGATTGTGGTTCCTCGACCAGTTGCAGGGGCCCTCGGCGGTGTACAACATGGCGGCGGCGCTGCGGCTGGACGGGCGCCTGGATGCGGACGCCTTCCGTGCCGCACTGGGCGACGTGGTGGCCCGCCACGAAAGCCTGCGCACGGTCTTCGTCGCCGCCGAGGGGACACCGCTACAGGTCGTGAAGACACCAGAGGAGGCCGACGTCGGATGCGATGTGCTCGACGCCACCGGCTGGCCGCAGGACCGGTTGGCCGAGGCCGTCGAGGCGGTCGCCCACTACGCGTTCGACCTGAGAACCGAAATCCCGTTGCGGGCTTGGCTTTTCCGCACCGACACAGAAGAGCACGTGCTGGTGACGGTGTTGCACCACATCGCCGCCGACGGCCTGTCGCTCACGCCGCTGGTGCGCGATCTCGGCGTGGCCTACGCCGGCCGGTGCGCGGGCGAAGCCCCGAACTGGGCGCCGCCGGCCGTGCAGTACGCCGACTACGCGCTGTGGCAACGTTCCCATCTCGGCGACCCGGACGACCCGGACAGTCCCATCGCCGGGCAGTTGCGGTTCTGGGAGCACACGCTGGCCGGGATGCCCGAGCGACTGGTGCTGCCCACCGACCGGCCCTATCCGCTGGTGGCCGATCACCGCGGGTCGACCGTGGGGGTGCGGTGGTCGGCCGAGTTGCAGCAACGGGTGCGCGAGGCGGCGCGGGCGCACAACGCGACCAGTTTCATGGTGATCCAGGCGGCGCTGGCGGTGCTGTTGTCGACGCTGAGCGGAAGCAGCGAGGTCGCCGTCGGCTTCCCGATCGCCGGGCGCCGCGACCCGTGCCTCGACGACGTGGTGGGTTTCTTCGTCAACACCCTCGTGCTGCGGACGGATCTCGGCGGGGACCCGACCGTCGCGCAACTGCTGGCACAGGTCCGCGGGCGCAGCCTGGCCGCCTACGAACACCAGGACGTCCCCTTCGAGGTGCTGGTCGAGCGGCTGCACCCGGCCCGCAGCCTGAGCCATCACCCGCTGGTGCAGGTGATGCTGGCCTGGCAGAACAACGACCAGACCGAGCTGAGCCTGGGTGACCTGCACGTCGCCCCGCTCCCGGTGGACAGCCACACCGCCCGCATGGACCTGACGTTCTCACTGGCCGAGCACTTCGACGGCACCGGTGAGCCCGCCGGGATCGGTGGGCAGGTCGAGTTCCGCACCGACGTGTTCGACGCGGGCACCATCGAAAAGCTGGTCCAACGCCTGCACCAGGTGGTGCTGGCCATCACCGCCGACCCCGGACGTCCGTTGTCGTCGATCGACGTGCTCGATGACGACGAGCGCGCCCGCCTCGACGAGTGGGGCAACCGCGCGGTCTCCAGCCGCCCGGTGACCTGGCCGTCGATCCTGGAGGTGTTCGCCACGCACGTCGCCCGCGCCCCGGAGGCGGTGGCCGTCAGCTGCGGGGACCGCTCGATGACCTACCGGGAACTCGACCTGGCCGCAAACCGGTTGGCGCACTTGCTCGTCGACCGCGGGGCCGGACCGGGCGAATGCGTGGCGCTGCTCGCGGACCGCTCGGCCGAGGCCGTCGTGGCGATCCTGGCGGTGCTCAAGACCGGGGCGGCCTACCTGCCGATCGACCCGGGGCTGCCCGAGGCGCGGATCGACTTCCTGCTCGCCGACGCCGCGCCGGTCGCCGCGCTGACCACCGCCGGTCTGCGGGCGCGGCTGGACGGTTTCGAACGCCCGGTCGTCGACGTCGACGATCCCGCCCTGCCCGCCCAGCCCGGCGGCGCGCCGCCGGCGGCGCCGACGGCCGACGACCTCGCCTACATCATCTACACGTCCGGGACCACCGGAACCCCGAAAGGCGTTGCGGTCACGCACCGTAACGTCACGCAGTTGTTCGCCCCGCTCGACGCGCCCCTGCCGGCGGGCGGGGTGTGGTCGCAGAGCCATTCGCTGGTCTTCGACGTGTCGGTCTGGGAGATCTTCGGGGCGCTGTTGCACGGCGGGCGGGTGCTGGTGGTGCCCGACGCCACGGCCCGCTCCCCGCAAGACCTGCACGCCCTCCTGACCGCCGAAAACGTCGGCGTGCTCACCCAGACGCCGTCGGAGGCGGGAATGCTGTCTCCCGAGGGTCTCGACTCGGCCGCCTTGGTGGTGGCCGGCGAGGCCTGTCCGGAAGAAGTGGTGGACCGGTGGGCGCCGGGGCGGACCATGCTCAACGTCTACGGCCCCACCGAGACCACGATGTGTGTGGCGATCAGCGCGCCGCTGGTGCCCGAGTCGGGAACCCCGCCCATCGGTTCACCCGTGCCGGGTGCCGCGCTGTTCGTGCTCGACGGGCGGCTGCGGCCGGCGCCGACCGGCGTGATCGGGGAGCTCTATGTGACCGGGGCGGGCCTGACGTACGGATACGTGCGCCGGGGCGGTCTGACCGCGTCGCGGTTCGTCGCGTGCCCGTTCGGGGTGCCCGGACAGCGCATGTATCGCACCGGGGATCTGGTCTGCTGGGGCGCCGACGGGCAACTGAAGTACGTGGGCCGCGCCGACGACCAGGTCAAAATCCGTGGGCACCGCGTCGAACTCGGGGAGGTCCGCGCCGCCCTGGCCGCCCTGGACGGCGTCGGGCAGGCGGCGGTGATCGCCCGCGAAGACCGTCCCGGCGACAGGCGGCTGGTGGGATACGTGACCGGGTCCGCCGACCCGGCCGGGCTGCGCGCGGCGCTGGCCGACCGGCTACCCGCCTACCTGGTCCCCGCCGCGGTGGTGGCGGTCGACGCGCTGCCGTTGACGGTCAACGGCAAACTCGACACCCGGGCGTTGCCCGCCCCGCAATACACCGATCGTGACCGCTACCGCCCGCCGGCCACACCGATCGAGGAGACTCTGGCCGACATCTATGCCCAGGTCCTGGGCGTGGAGCGGGTGGGCGTGGAGGAGTCGTTCTTCGACCTCGGCGGCGATTCACTGTCGGCCATGCGCCTGATTGCGGCGATCCACACCAGCCTGGGCATCCAGCTGCCCGTGCGCGCAGTCTTCGACGCCCCGTCGGTGCGCAGCCTGAGCCAGCAATTGGACCGGCACGCACAGGATTTCGGGGCCGAACGCACGCCCGGCCCCGGCTTCGCGTCGGTGCACGGTCGCGACGCCACCGAGATCTACGCGAGTGATCTGAAGCTGGACAGGTTCATCGACGCCGCGACGCTGGGGACCGCGCCGGCGTTGCCCGGGCCGAGTTCGCAGGTGCGCACGGTGTTGTTGACCGGGGCGACCGGTTTCCTGGGGCGTTATCTGGTGTTGCAGTGGCTCGAGCAGCTGGAGTTGGTGGACGGCAGGCTGATCTGTCTGGTGCGGGCGGGCTCGGACGAGGAGGCCCGTCAGCGGCTGGAGAAGACCTTCGACAGCGGTGATCCGAAGTTGTTGCGGTATTTCCAGGATCTGGCCGCCGATCACTTGGAGGTGATCGCGGGGGACAAGGGCGCGGCGAATCTTGGTCTGGACGAGCGGACGTGGCAGCGGTTGGCCGACACTGTCGACCTGATCGTGGACTCGGCGGCCCTGGTCAACGGTGTGTTGCCCTACAGCGAGCTGTTCGGGCCGAACGTCGCGGGCACCGCCGAGCTGATCCGGGTGGCCCTGACCACCAAACTCAAGCCCTACACGTACGTTTCGACCGCCAACGTCGGGGACGGGGTGGAGCCGGCGGCGTTCACCGAGGACGCCGACATCCGGGTCATCAGCCCCACCCGGACCCTCGACGGCGGGTATTCCAACGGCTACGGCAACAGCAAGTGGGCCGGCGAGGTGCTGCTGCGCGAGGCGCACGACCTGTGCGGCCTGCCGGTCTCGGTGTTCCGCTGCGACCTTCTGCTGGCCGGTGTCAGCTATGCGGGGCAGCTCAACCTGTCGGACGTGTTCACCCGGATGGTGTTGAGCCTGGCGGCGACCGGTGTCGCGCCGCGCTCGTTCTACCAGCTGGACGCCGAGGGCAATCGGCAGCGTGCGCATTTCGATGCGCTGCCGGTGGAGTTCGTCGCCGAGGCGGTCACCACGCTGGGTGCCCAGGTGATGGACGGGTTCGAGACCTATCACGTGATGAACCCGCACGACGACGGCGTCGGCATCGACGAGTACGTCGACTGGCTGATCGAGGCGGGCTATCCGATCGAACGGATCGACGACTTCGGCGAGTGGCTGCAGCGCTTCGAGGCCGCCCTGCGCGAACTGCCGGAACAGCAGCGCCAGCACTCGGTGTTCCCGCTGTTACAGTCGGCCGGCACCGAGCTGGTCGAGCCCGGTGCGCCGGCGCGCGGGTCGCTCGCCCCGACCGACCGCTTCCGGGCCGCGGTTCAGGAAGCCAAGATCGGCGCCGACGGCGACGATCCGGACATCCCGCACGTCACGGCGCCGGTGATCGTCAAATACGTCACCGACCTGCAACTGCTCGGCCTGCTGTAAAGCACTGAGCGGCAGCAGGTTTCACGCGGACCGAACGCAATGCCCGGCATTTCGGCCACGTCGGCGCAAACCCTGACTACCATCACCGGTGATCGTGACGGTGTCCCGCCAGCACACGAAAGCGCTCACCATGACAACAGCCCGCGTGCCGAAATTGCCGCTCGACGAGGCCACCGCCGCCGCCGACGAGGCGGCGGTGCCCAACTACATGGCCGAACTGAGCATCTTTCAGGTGCTGCTCAACCACCCGCCGCTGGCGCGCGCGATCAACGATCTGCTCGCCACCATGCTCTGGCACGGTGCCCTCGACCCGCGGCTGCGCGAGTTGGTGATCATGCGGATCGGCTGGCTCACGGCATGCGACTACGAGTGGACGCAGCACTGGCGGGTCGCGTCGCGGCTGGGCGTCGCGCCCGAGGATCTGCTCGGCGTGCGTGACTGGCAAACGTACGCCGGATTCGGCGCCGTGGAGCGCGCCGTGCTGGCCGCCACCGACGACGTGGTCCGCGACGGCGCGGTGAGCGACGCCAGCTGGGCGGCCTGCGAGCGTGAATTGGGCGGTGACCCAACGGTTCTCATCGAGCTCGTCACCGCGATCGGTGCGTGGCGGATGGTCGCGTCGCTGCTGCACAGCCTGCGGGTCCCGCTCGAAGAGGGCGTGTCCAGCTGGCCGCCGGACGGCCGGTCGCCCGCGCCGGCCGTCGTCGATTGACATATCGATCGATGGCTCTTTAGCGTCGGGCAATGCGTACCAGAGTCGCCGAAATGCTCGGCGTCGAGTTTCCCATCTGCGCGTTCAGCCACTGCCGCGACGTGGTGGCCGCGGTGACCAATGCGGGCGGGTTCGGCATCCTCGGCGCGGTGGCGCACAGTCCCCAGCGGCTGCAGAACGAGCTGACCTGGATCGAGGAGCAGACGGGAGGCAAACCGTTCGGGGTGGACCTGCTGCTGCCGCCCAAGTACGTCGGTTCGGACGAGGGCGGCATCGACGCCAAGCAGGCGCGGGCGCTGCTGCCCGAGGAGCACCGCGCGTTCGTCGACGACATCCTCGCCCGCTATGGGATCACCGCGCCGGCCCAGGAGGCGCGCGCCTCCGCCGGCGGCCTCAACATCTCGCCCAAGGGCTACCAGCCGCTGCTGGAGGTGGCGTTCGAGCACGACATCCGGCTGATCGCCAGCGCGCTCGGCCCGCCGCCGGCGGACCTCGTCGAACACGCCCACGACCGCGGCGTGCTGGTGGCCGCCTTGGCCGGCACCACACGCCACGCGCAACGGCACGCCGCCGCCGGCGTCGACCTGATCGTGGCCCAGGGCACCGAGGCCGGCGGCCACACCGGCGAGGTCGCCACCATGGTCCTGGTCCCCGAGGTCGTCGACGCCGTGGCGCCGGTGCCCGTTCTCGCCGCGGGCGGCATCGCCCGCGGCCGCCAGATCGCGGCCGCCCTGGCCCTGGGCGCCGAAGGCGTGTGGTGCGGGTCGGTGTGGCTGACCACCGAAGAAGCCGAGACGCCGCCGGTGGTTAAGGACAAGTTCCTGGCCGCCACCTCCTCGGACACGGTGCGCTCGCGCTCGATGACGGGCAAGCCGGCGCGGATGCTGCGTACGGCCTGGACCGACGAATGGGACCGGCCGGACAAGCCCGACCCGCTCGGCATGCCCCTGCAGACCGCGCTGGTCACCGAGCCGCAGGTGCGCATCAACTCCGCGGCCGCGCACCCCGGGGCCAAGGCGCGCGAGCTGGCCACCTACTTCGTCGGCCAGGTGGTGGGCTCGCTCGACCGCGTTCGCCCTACGCGAACGGTGGTGCTCGACATGGTCGAGGAGTTCATCGACACCGTCGGGCGGCTCGACGGACTCGTCGAGAGCTGATCGGCGGTCAAGGGCGGCCGTTCACCGGCTTTTCACAGCGGCCCGGCAAACACGAGGTGAACAAGCGGCACCGCCTCGGGGTTGGCTATCCGCCCAGCTCATGGCCGCAACCTGACCGAACCCTGTGTGCTCGCCCCGGAAAGCCGTAAAGATCGGGAAACGCGGCGGCGCGGAGTTTGACCCCGTCGGACCCGTCGTGCATTATCGGTCGCGTAAGCACCTCGTTAGGTGAGGCGTCTACACGAATACAGGCCACTGACCCCGAACGTCGAAAGACGCCCCGGGTCAGGACAGCTCCTCCCGGCTTAAGGGTTGAGCCCAGGTGGCTTCCGGAGTACCGGACACGTCGTGTGGTGCCGAAGCTCTGACGAGAGGGGTGCGGATCGCCGGCGAGTGCCGGGTTTCTGCTCCTCATGCTGCGCGCAAAAATCGCGTGCGGATCACCGCATGCGTCGTGACCGCGAGGAGGTGAGGGACACATGAGTTCCAGCGACAGTCCGGGTCGAAGTCCGAACTCCGTCTCGTCCCGAGCCGATCTCCGGCACGACGTTCTCGGTTGAGTCGTCGCAACGCTAATGGCTTGCCGGCCAAGCGTTCTCCGGATCGGAACCGCGACGGGATGGGACGCGTCAGTCCAGTTAGTCCCGTTTTCACGAACCCCGCCTAGGAGGCGATCATGACCGTAGCCCTGCACGACGAAGTGGTGACCGCAGCGCCCGCCCGCAAGCTGAGGGTGGTGCGCGACGCCGACACGACGCAGGCCGCCGTTGCGGCCCCCGCGCCCAAGAAGGCCGCCCGCAAGGTCCAGAAGCAGCCCGTGCTCGCCGGCGACCCGCTGGTGGAGGGCGCCACCCGGCTGCTCAGCGTCCCGCTGCGCCACGTGTACGCGGCACTGTGGCGCGTCGGCGTGCTCGAAGTCCAGGCCTGATCCGATGTGCAGCGACCAACCATGGCTCCAAGGGGCTACCCGGCCGCAGGTGTTTCCTGAGGCCAGGTAGCCACTTGGGGCGCTTCGCCTGAGTAGAATCGGGCCACTGGCGTCGATCCGGCATCACCGGGGAGCCTTCGGAAGAACAGCCGGCTTCTCCAGCGGAACCAGCTCAGTAGAACCGAACGGGTGGGCCCGTCACAGCCTTCAACGAGCGGCCACGCGCAGCGTGGCAAGCGGGGTGGTACCGCGGCGCTCGCGCAGTCAGCGCGTCGTCGTCCCCGGCCTCACCATAGGCACGCAGGAGACGACGCGCACCGTGACCGAGAACGCTGACGCCAAGGCCTACCCGAAGCTGGCCGGTGGCGCCCCGGACTTCCCGGCCCTCGAACTCGAGGTCCTCGACTACTGGGCCGCCGACGACACCTTCCGGGCCAGCATCGCCCGCCGCGACGGCGCCCCGGAGTACGTCTTCTACGACGGACCGCCGTTCGCCAACGGGCTGCCGCACTACGGGCACCTGCTCACCGGCTATGTGAAGGACATCGTCCCGCGGTATCGCACCATGCGCGGCTACAAGGTGGAGCGCCGTTTCGGCTGGGACACGCACGGGTTGCCCGCCGAACTCGAGGTCGAGCGGCAGCTGGGCATCAGCGACAAGTCGCAGATCGACGACATGGGGATCGCCGCGTTCAACGACGCGTGCCGCGACTCGGTGCTGCGCTACACCGACGAGTGGCGGGCGTACGTCACCCGCCAGGCCCGCTGGGTCGACTTCGACAACGACTACAAGACGCTCGACCTGTCCTACATGGAGTCGGTGATCTGGGCGTTCAAGCAACTCTGGGACAAGGGCCTGGCCTACGAGGGCTACCGCGTCCTGCCGTACTGCTGGCGCGACGAAACCCCGTTGTCCAACCACGAACTGCGGATGGACGACGACGTTTACCAGAGTCGCCAGGACCCGGCGCTGACCGTCGGATTCAAGGTCGCCGGCGGCCCGCTGGACGGCGCGCACCTGCTGGTGTGGACGACCACGCCGTGGACCCTGCCGTCGAACCTGGCCGTCGCGGTCAACCCCGAGGTGACCTACGTCGAGGTGCGGGCCGGCGAGCACCGGTTCGTGCTCGCCCAACCGAGGCTGGCCGCCTACGCCCGGGAACTGGGCGAAGAACCCGAAGTGCTGGCCACCTACCGCGGCGCCGACCTGCTCGGCACCCGCTACCTGCCGCCGTTCCCGTATTTCATGGACAGCCCCAAGGCTTTTCAGGTGCTGCCCGGGGAGTTCGTCACCACCGAGGACGGCACCGGCATCGTGCACATGGCGCCGGCCTACGGCGAGGACGACATGGCCACCACCGACAAGGTGGGCATCGTGCCGGTCACGCCGGTCGATGCCAGGGGCCGCTTCGACGCCACGGTGCCCGATTACCAGGGGCAGCGCGTCTTCGACGCCAACCCGCACATCATCCGCGACCTGAAGAACGGCAGCGGCCCGGCGGCGGCCAACGGCGCGGTGCTGCTGCGCCACGAGACCTACGAGCACCCCTACCCGCACTGCTGGCGCTGCCGCAACCCGCTGATCTACCGGGCGGTGTCGTCCTGGTTCGTCACCGTCACCGCGTTCCGGGACCGCATGGTGGAACTCAACCAGCAGATCACCTGGTATCCCGAACACGTCAAGGACGGCCAGTTCGGCAAGTGGCTGCAGGGCGCCCGCGACTGGTCGATCTCGCGAAACCGCTACTGGGGCAGCCCCATTCCGGTGTGGAAGTCCGACGACCCGGCCTACCCGCGCATCGACGTCTACGGCAGCCTCGACGAGCTGGAACGCGACTTCGGGGTGCGACCGACCAACCTGCACCGGCCCTACATCGACGAGCTGACCCGGCCCAATCCCGACGACCCGACCGGCCGCAGCACCATGCGGCGCATCCCCGACGTGCTCGACGTGTGGTTCGACTCGGGCTCGATGCCGTACGCCCAGGTGCACTACCCGTTCGAGAATGCGGAGTGGTTCGACACGCATTATCCGGGCGACTTCATCGTCGAGTACATCGGTCAGACCCGCGGCTGGTTCTACACGCTGCACGTGCTGGCCACCGCGCTGTTCGACCGGCCCGCGTTCAAAACCTGTGTCGCGCACGGGATCGTGCTGGGTTCGGACGGGCAGAAGATGAGCAAGTCGCTGCGCAACTACCCCGACGTCTCCGAGGTGTTCGACCGCGACGGCTCCGATGCCATGCGGTGGTTCTTGATGGCCTCGCCGATCCTGCGCGGCGGCAACCTCATCGTCACCGAGCAGGGCATCCGCGAAGGCGTGCGCCAGGTCCAGCTGCCGCTGTGGAACGCCTACAGCTTCCTGGCGCTCTACGCGCCGAAAGTGGGCACCTGGCGCACCGATTCGCCGCATGTACTCGACCGGTACATCCTGGCCAAGCTGGCCGTGCTGCGCGACGACCTCACCCGTGAGATGGACTCCTGCGACATCTCGAGGGCGTGCGAGCACCTGCGGCAGTTCACCGAGGCTTTGACGAATTGGTATGTGCGACGGTCGCGTTCGCGGTTCTGGGAGGAGGACGCCGACGCGATCGACACCCTGCACACCGTGCTCGAGGTGACGGCGAGGCTGGCGGCGCCGCTGCTCCCGTCGGTCACCGAGATCATCTGGCGCGGCCTGACCGGGGGGCGGTCGGTCCATCTCACGGATTGGCCCGACGCCGAACCGCTGCCGGCCGACCCCGATCTGGTCGCCGCGATGGACCAGGTCCGCGACGTGTGCTCGGCGGCGTCGTCGCTGCGCAAAGCCAAGAAGCTGCGGGTGCGCCTGCCGCTGCCGAAATTGACTGTGGCGGTGGACGATCCGCGGCGGCTGGAGCCGTTCGCCGCCCTGATCGCCGACGAGCTCAACGTCAAGAGCGTCGAGCTGACCGACGCCATCGACACCTACGGCCGGTTCGAGCTGACCGTCAACGCCCGCGTCGCCGGGCCGCGGCTGGGCAAGGACGTGCAGGTCGCCATCAAGGCGGTCAAGGCGGGGGAGGGCGTCGTCAACCCCGACGGCACCCTGACCGCGGGACCCGCGGTGCTGCAGCCCGAGGAGTACAGCTCGCGGCTGGTCGCCGCCGACCCGGAATTCACCGCGGCGCTGCCCGACGGGGCGGGCCTGGTGGTGCTGGACGGCACGGTGACGCCGGAGCTGGAGGCCGAGGGCTGGGCCAAGGACCGCATTCGTGAGTTGCAGGAGCTGCGCAAGTCGAGCGGCCTGGACGTGTCGGACCGGATCTGTGTGGTGATGTCGGTGCCGGCCGAGCGGGCCGACTGGGCGCGCACGCATCGCGACCTGATCGCCGGTGAGATCCTGGCCACCGATTTCGAATTCGGCACGCCCGCCGACGGTGTCGACATCGGCGACGGCGTGCGGGTGAGCATCGCCAAAGCCTGACCCGCGAAACTGTATTCCGCGACGCATTTCCCGAGACGAGCGGTCGCTAGTTGCAGTCTCGCGGGCATGTCGGCGTGGCGTGACACCCTGCCGTCGTGAGCACAGAGCCATTCGTCGGTACCGACGCCATCCGCGCGGGGGCGTGGACGCAACGTGAGCTGCGGCGCTCGTGCACCCGGATCTACCGCAACGTGTACCAGCGGCGCGGCGGCGAACTGACCGCGCGGGACCGCGCGATCGCCGCGTGGCTGTGGTCCGGTAAGCAAGCCGTCGTGGCGGGCACCTCGGCCGCAGCCCTGCACGGCGCCGAGTGGATCGATCCGCACTCCCCGGCCGAACTGGTCTGCGATCGCACGCGTCCGCCGCCATTGATCGTCACCCGCAACGAGACGCTTGCCGCCGCAGAGGTGACGATGGTCGACGGCATACCCGTCACCTCGGCGGCCCGCACTGCCTTCGACCTGGGACGGCGACCGGGGTCGACTGTCGCGGTGATCCGCATGGACGCCCTGGCCCGAGCGACGGGCCTTGCCGCCGAAGACGTGTGGCCGCTGGTGGACGACCACCGCGGCGCCCGCGGCATGAGGCAGTTGCGACGCGTGTTGCCCCTCGTCGACGCCGGCGCCGAATCTCCGCAGGAGACCAGGACACGGCTGGCGCTGATCCGCGGGGGTCTACCCAGGCCGCAGACCCAGATCGTCGTGCGCAACGTCTGGGGCGCCGTGCTGGCCAGGATCGACATGGGCTGGGAGGAGTGGCTGGTCGGGGTGGAGTACGACGGCCCGCAACACTGGACGGACCCGCGCATCCGCGCCAACGACATCGAACGCACCGCGGAATTGGAGCGACGCGGATGGCGCTTGATCCGCGTCAGCGCCGACCTGCTCAGACACCGGCCGGATGTCCTCGTGGAGCGGGCTCGGAGTGCCCTTACCGCGAGGGGCTGTCCGTGCTGACCGCGAGACTGCAACGGGGAACGTGTTTCTCGAGAAGACTCGTCGCTGGTTACAGTTTCGCGGAGGAACGGGAGCGCAGCGCCCGGTGGGCGTGCGGCCAGAACGGCATTCCCGCCACGACGGTCGCGCCGGTGGCGATGAGTCCGACCGCCACGTCGACGCTCTCGCGGCCGTCGCGTGCCCAGTAGACGTCCTTGAGGTCCAGGAGCAGCGCGAGCTCGTCGACGATCATGGCGTTCGCGGCCCCGTAGGCCATGGCCGCCACGGGATGCCGTCGTTGCCTCTCGGTTCCGCGCAGGCCCACGCCGCCCACCGTCGCCAACATCCCGATGCCGATGTTGTAGTGGTGAAAGTGCTTGCCGCCCAACGACACACCGCCCCCGGACGGGCCGTGGCCCGCCCGGATCCAATGCGTCAGCGCCCGCAGCCCGGCGAACGTGAGGGTGAACGACGTCCAGGCCAGGACCGTGGCCTGCTCACCGGGCTGCAGCCGCTGGTCCCACTGGTGACGCAACCGCTCCCACCGAGACTTCGGTGCTTCGGCGTCCATACCAAATGACGCTAGACCCATAGCATCAATTGCGTGGAGTCCCGTTGGGTGCTGCACCTGGACATGGATGCGTTCTTCGCCTCGGTGGAACAACTCACCCGGCCGACCCTGCGGGGGCGGCCGGTGCTGGTCGGCGGCCTCGGCGGGCGCGGCGTGGTGGCCGGCGCCAGCTACGAAGCCCGCGTGTATGGCGCCCGGTCGGCCATGCCGATGCATCAGGCCCGCCGGCTGATCGGGGTGACCGCCGTGGTGTTGCCACCGCGCGGCGTCGTCTATGGCGTGGCCAGCCGGCGGGTCTTCGACGCCGTGCGCAGCCTGGTGCCCGTCGTCGAGCAGCTGTCCTTCGACGAGGGCTTCGGTGAGCCGCCGCAGCTTGCGGGCGCGTCGGCCGAGGAGGTCGAGGCGTTCTGCGAGGACCTGCGGCGGCGGGTGCGCGACGAGACCGGCCTGATCGCCTCGGTCGGCGCCGGCTCGGGCAAGCAGATCGCCAAGATCGCCTCCGGTCTGGCGAAGCCCGACGGCATCCGGGTGGTCCGGCGCGCCGAAGAGCGGTCGCTGCTGGGCGGGCTGCCGGTGCGGCGGTTGTGGGGCATCGGGCCGGTCGCCGAGGAGAAGCTCAATCGGCTCGGCATCGAGACGATCGGCAACCTGGCCGCGCTGACCGACGCCGAGGCCGCCAACATCCTGGGCGCGACGATCGGGCCGGCGCTGCACCGCCTGGCCCGGGGCGTCGACGACCGCCCCGTCGCCGAGCGCGCCGAAGCCAAGCAGATCAGCTCCGAGTCCACCTTCGCCGTCGACCTGACCAGCCTGGAACAGCTGCGCGAGGCCATCGATCCGATCGCCGAGCACGCCCACCAACGCCTGCTGCGCGACGGCCGCGGCGCGCGCACCGTCACGGTGAAGCTGAAGAAGTCCGACATGAGCACGCTGACCCGCTCGGCCACGCTGCCCTACGCCACCACCGAGCCCGGCGCGCTGGTCGCGGTGGCGCGGCGGCTGCTGCTCGACCCGCGCGAGATCGGCCCGATCCGCCTGCTGGGCGTGGGCTTTTCGGGTCTGAGCGACGTGCGCCAGGAGTCGCTGTTCCCGGATCTGGACCTGGCGGGGGAGACGTCGGAGGAACACGCCGTCCAGACCGCTGCCGAGGCCATGTTCGCGCCGGGGCCGGAGGCGGTCCCGGGGTGGCGGATCGGTGACGACGTCGCGCACCGCGAACTCGGGCACGGCTGGGTGCAGGGCGCGGGCCACGGCGTGGTCACCGCGCGGTTCGAGACCCGGAGCTCGGGCCCGGGCCCGGCCCGGACCTTTCCCGCCGACACCGCCGAGCTGACCAAGGCCAACCCGGTCGACTCGCTGGACTGGCCGGACTACCTGGGCGCGATGCAGGACCTGGAAGCGAATGCGGCGTCAGCCCCACCGGGCGATGACATCGCCGACGGGTAGCCCCGCGGCCAGCGCGGCCATCATCAGCACGCGGGCCTGCGGCGGCCGCAAGCTGGGCACCATCACCGCGCCCGCGGCCGCCATCTCGTGCCCGGGTCCGTAGCTGGCCCCGACCCGGCCGCCCGGGACGCGGGTGGACACCGCGACCGCGACGCCGGCCCGGCAGTGGCGACGCACCGCGTCGACCACCGCGTCCCCGGCGTTGCCCGAACCCAGCGCCTCGAGCACCACGCCGCGCGCCCCGGCGGCCACGCACGCGTCGAGGGCCACCCCGTCGCTGCCCAGGTAGGCGGCGACGATGTCCACCCGCGGCGCCTCCGCCGCGCTCAGGGCGCCGAGCTGGGGCCGCGTCTTGGTGCCGGCCAGTGTGACGCCGCCGTCGGCGGTGCCGATCAGCCGGCCCGCGAAACCGCTCAGGTCGTTGGTCGCCACCTTGCTCATCCCCAGCGGCTGCAGCACCCGGCCGGCGAAACACACCAGCACGCCCAGGTCGCGAGTGGCGGAGCTGCCCGCCACCGCAAGGGCGGCCCGCAGGTTGGCCGGACCGTCGGCGTCGGGGGCGTCGGCGCTGCGCATGGCCCCGGTGAGCACCACCGGAACGTCGCCGTCATGGGTGAGCTCGAGCCACAGCGCGGTCTCCTCCATGGTGTCGGTGCCGTGCGTGATCACCACACCGTCGGCGCCGCCTGCGATCGCGGCCCGCACCGCGCCGCGCATCCGGTCCCAGTCGGCCGGCACCAGCTGCGAGCTGTCCACGGCCAGGAGGTCGACCCCGTCGACGTCGAGTCCGGCCGCCAGATCGGCCGCGCCATAGGCGGGCCGGTGCACGCCGTCCGCGCCGGTGCCGGTCGATATGGTGCCTCCGGTGGCGATGACGGTGAGCCGGCCCATGGGGAGATCATCGCGCACGCCAACCGCGAACATCGGCCGGCCCGCGGCCGCATTGGGGGATGATGTGAGAGTGCCCGAGGAACCCGCAGGATCCACTGAGCCCGTGACCTCAACCGACGAGGCCGAGAACGCGGCCACCGACCCGCAGCGTCCGCCCAGGCGGCTGCGCCTGCTGCTGTCGGTCGCCGCGATCGTCCTGGCCCTCGACATCGTCACCAAGGTGCTCGCCGTCAAACTGCTGCCGCCTGGTCAGCCGGTGCCCATCATCGGCGACACGGTGACCTGGACGCTGGTGCGCAACTCCGGCGCCGCGTTCTCCATGGCGACCGGGTACACCTGGGTGCTGACGCTCATTGCGACCGGTGTGGTGGTCGGCATCTTCTGGATGGGACGGCGGCTGGTGTCGCCGTGGTGGGCGGTCGGGCTGGGGATGATCCTCGGCGGCGCCATGGGCAACCTGGTCGACCGCTTCTTCCGGGCGCCCGGCCCGCTGCGCGGCCATGTCGTGGACTTCCTGTCGGTCGGCTGGTGGCCGGTGTTCAACGTCGCCGACCCGTCGGTGGTCGGCGGCGCCATCCTCTTGGTGGTGCTGTCGGTCTTCGGCTACGACTTCGACACCGTGGGCCGGCGGAGCAAGGCCGACCGAAGCTGATGACCGACCGTTCCATGCCGGTCCCCGAGGGACTGGCGGGCATGCGTGTGGACGCGGGCCTGGCCCGGCTGCTGGGATTGTCCCGCAGCGCCGCGGCGGCCCTGGCCGAAGACGGGGGCGTCGAACTGGACGGCGTGCGGGCCGGGAAGTCCGACCGGCTGACCGGCGGCGCGTGGCTGCAGGTGCGCCTGCCCGAAGCCCCGGCGCCGGTGGAGAACACGCCCGTCGACATCGAGGGCATGACGATCCTGTACTCCGACGACGACATCGTCGCGGTCGACAAGCCGGCGGCGGTGGCCGCCCACGCCTCGGTGGGCTGGACCGGGCCGACCGTGCTCGGCGGCCTGGCCGCCGCCGGCTACCGGATCACCACGTCCGGGGTGCCCGAGCGGCAGGGCATCGTGCACCGCCTCGACGTGGGCACCTCCGGGGTGATGGTGGTGGCGCTCTCCGAGCGCGCCTACACCGCGCTCAAGCGGGCGTTCAAGCAGCGCACGGTCGACAAGCGCTATCACGCGCTGGTGCAGGGGCACCCGGACCCGTCCAGCGGGACGATCGACGCGCCGATCGGGCGGCACCGCGGCGGCGAGTGGAAGTTCGCGGTCACGACGAACGGCCGGCACAGCCTCACCCACTACGACACCATCGAAGCCTTTCAGGCCGCCAGCCTGCTCGACGTGCACCTGGAAACCGGTCGCACCCACCAGATCCGGGTGCACTTCTCCGCGCTGCACCACCCGTGCTGCGGTGACCTTGTCTACGGAGCGGACCCGAAGCTCGCGAAAAGGCTTGGGCTGGAACGACAATGGCTGCATGCCCGCTCGCTGTCGTTCGCCCATCCGGCGGACGGCAGGCGGATGGAGATCGTCAGCCCGTACCCGGCCGATCTGCAGCACGCGCTGGACGTGCTGCGCGCCGAGGGCTGATCACCCGGGTTTGCGCGCCTCGACGAGCAGCCGCACCGAGTGCGCGACGAAGGGCCCGTCGGCCTCGATCCGCTCGTGCAGCTCGCGCAGCCGCCCGCGATAGGCGTCGACCGTGAAGTCGGGCACCGTCCAAACCACCTTGCGCAGGAAGTAGATGACGGCGCCGATGTCGAAGAACTCGGCCCGCATCCGCTCCATGCGCATGTCGACCACGTCCATCCCGGCGGCTTGGGCCTCGGCGCCCTGGACGTCGGGGTGCAACTCGGCCCACTTCTCCGGCTGCGGGCCGATGAAGTACTCGACCAGCTCGGCCATCGTCGCGGGCCCGATCTGCTGGGCGAAGTAGGTGCCGCCCGGCCGCAGCACGCGGGCGATCTCGGGCCACCGCACCGCGATCGGGTGGCGGCTGGTCACCAGGTCGAACGCCGCATCGGCGAACGGCAGCCGCGGCTCGTTCCCGGTCACCACGACCACCACCCCGCGCGGATGCAGGCGTCGCGTCGCCAGGGCCGCGTTGGGCGGCCAGGATTCCGTCGCGGCCATCGTCGGCGGAAACGCCTCGGCGCCGGCGAGCACCTCGCCGCCGCCGGTGTCGAGGTCGCAGGCGGCTGACACGTTCGCCAGCCGCTGGCTCATCTGCCGCTGGTAACCCCACGACGGGCGTTCCTCGGTGGCCCGCCCGTTCAGCCAGGAGAAATCCCAGCCGTCGACGGGGGCCGCGTCGGCCTCCGCCACGAGGTCGTCGAATGTGCGGCCCATGCCGAGCATGCTAGGCACCGTGCGCGGCTGCCGGGCGTACCTTGGGCGCGTCCCGCCGAGATTGCCGCCACGGCCGTGGCGGCGCCCGCGACCGCAGCCCTCACCGCAATCTCGGCGAACGGGCTAGACCGTGGCCTTGTTGGCCTCGCCCGTCGCGATCTCCGGGGCCAGCGGCGCGATCGCGCCGATGATCTCCGTGACCGTCTCGGAGGGGACCCCGGCCGCCGCGAGCGCGTCGGACAGGTGCCGGGCCACCAGGTTGAAGTGGTGCATGGTGATGCCGCGCCCCTGGTGCACCTGTTTCATCGGCGCGCCGGTGTAAGGCTCGGGGCCGCCGAGGGCGGCGGCGAAGAACTCCACCTGCCTGCCTTTGAGGCGGTTCATGTTGGTGCCGGTGAAGAAACCCGCGAGCTGGTCGTCGGCGAGCACACGAACGTAGAAGTCCTCCACCACGACTTCGATCGCCTCGTGCCCGCCGATCCGGTCGTAGACGGCGACCGGCTCGGGTTTGCGGAACCGTGCCAGAATTTTCATAATTCCGATTGGAACATCTCGGCATTGCTCGCCAGTTAGTTCGGGATCACACGCGGATGTCTTTGCGTAACAAGCGGATTGCCCCCATTTGACGGTTGCCTGCGCCGGGCCGTGAGGCGTGCGGCCCGCGTTACGTGCCCGAAATCTGCACCGAGCCGGGGGATTGATGCCATAGGTTGGCTTGATGACGCACGTCACATCATTCACTCAGCCCCGCCAGGCGATCGTGGTCAACGGGCAGGCCAGTAGCGGTCGGGGGGCCGACATCATCAGGAGCCAAAGCCGATGAATCTTGGTGACTTAACGAACTTGGTCGAAAAGCCGCTCGCGAGCCTGGTGGAGAAGCCGATCGCGGCGGTGTCCCACATCGTCAACACGCCCAACTCCGCGGGGCGCTACCGACCGTTCTATCTGCGGAACCTGCTGGACGCCGTCCAGGGCCGCACGCTGGACGAGGCCGTCGGGGGCAAGACCGTCCTGATCACCGGGGGATCGTCGGGCATCGGCGAGGCCGCCGCGAAGCGGATCGCCGAAGCGGGCGGCAAGGTCGTGCTGGTCGCGCGGACCCGGGAAAACCTGGAGAAGGTGGCCGCTGAGATCGAAGGCAACGGCGGCACCGCCCACGTCTACCCGTGCGACCTGTCCGACATGGACGCGATCGCCGCGATGGCCGATCAGGTGCTCAAGGATCTCGGGGGCGTGGACATCCTGATCAACAACGCGGGGCGCTCGATCCGGCGTTCGCTGGAGCTTTCCTACGACCGGATCCACGACTACCAGCGGACCATGCAGCTGAACTACCTGGGCGCGGTCCAGCTCATCCTCAAGTTCATCCCCGGGATGCGCGAACGCGGCTTCGGGCACATCATCAACGTCTCCTCGGTGGGCGTGCAGACGCGCGCGCCGCGCTTCGGCGCCTACATCGCCAGCAAGGCCGCGCTGGACAGCCTGTGCGATTCCCTGCAGGCCGAGACCGTCAACGACGGCGTGAAGTTCACCACCGTGCACATGGCCCTGGTGCGCACGCCGATGATCAGCCCGACCACGCTCTACGACAAGTTCCCGGCGCTGACGCCGGATCAGGCGGCCGGGGTGATCGCCGACGCGATCGTGCACCGGCCCCGCCGGGCCAGCTCGCCGTTCGGGCAATTCGCCGCCGTCGCCGACGCCGTGAACCCGGCGGTGATGGACCGGGTGCGCAACCGGGCGTTCGCCATGTTCGGCGACTCCGATGCCGCCCGAGGTGACGAATCGCCAAGCGATTCAACGCAATTCGACAAACGCAGCGAGACGTTTGTGCGGGCGACGCGCGGGATACATTGGTGACATCATGAGCCTTCCCAAACCCGACATTGCGACCACCGTCGTCATCACCGGCGCCTCCTCCGGCATCGGCGCCGAACTGGCCCGCGGGCTGGCCCGCCGCGGCTTCCCGCTGTTGCTGGTCGCGCGGCGCCGCGAACGCCTCGACGAGCTGGCCAACGAGGTGGGCCAGGAGTACTCCGTGGCGGTCGAGGTGCTGCCGCTGGACCTCGGCGACCCCAAGGGCCGCGCGAAGTTGGCGGACCGGCTGCGCGCCGAGCCGATCGCCGGGCTGTGCAACAGCGCCGGGTTTGGCACCAGCGGCGTCTTCTACGAGCTGCCGCTCGAGCGCGAAAGCGAGGAGGTGACCCTCAACGCGCTGGCGTTGATGGAACTCACCCACGCGGCCCTGGCCGGCATGGTCGAGCGCGGGGCCGGCGCGGTGATGAACATCGCGTCGATCGCGGGCTTTCAGCCGGTGCCGTACATGGCGGTCTATTCGGCCACCAAGGCGTTCGTGCAGACGTTCTCCGAGGCCGTGCACGAGGAGCTGCACGGAACGGGCGTGTCGGTCACGTGCCTGTGTCCGGGGCCGGTGCCGACCGAGTGGGCCGAGATCGCCAACGCCGAGCGGTTCAGCATTCCCATCGCGCAGGTCTCGCCGCGCGACGTCGCCGAGGCGGCGATCGCCGGGATGTTGGCCGGCCGGCGCACCGTCGTACCCGGTGTGGTGCCGAAGGTCGTGAGCACCGGCGGCAGGTTCGCGCCGCGCGGCCTGTTGCTGCCCGGGATCCGCATCGGTAGCCGCTTCCGCGGGGGACCCAGCCGCTGACGGTTCTGGCATCGGTCGCGGACAGTGTGCGTCTGTGGCGGCGAGTGTGCGTCCTGGGTGGTTCCGCGCCGAGCAACACCGCCCTGAGCGCACACCGAAAGCCGTCCGTGCACACCGAAAGCCCTCACCGCACGGGTGGCCCCTCGCGCTAGGCTCCGGTCATGGCCGCTGTTGACCTGACCGCCGACGTACCGATGAGCCCGCAGGACATGTGGGACCACGTCTCCGATCTGTCGGACCTGGGCGACTGGCTGGTGATGCACGAGGGCTGGCGCAGCGACCTGCCCGAGGAGCTCGGCGAGGGTGCCCAAGTCGTGGGCGTCGCCCGGGCCAAGGGCTTCCGCAACCGGGTGACGTGGACGGTGACCACGTGGGACCCGCCGCGCCAGGTGGCGCTGTCGGGGTCCGGCAAGGGCGGCGCCAAGTACGCGGTGACGCTCACCGTGCGGGCCGCCGAAGAGGGGTCGACGCTGGGCCTGCGCCTCGAGCTGGGCGGGCGCCCGCTGTTCGGCCCGGTGGGCGCGGCGGCGGCCCGGGCCGTCAAGGGGGATGTGCAGAAGTCGCTGGAGCAGTTCGTCGAGTTGTACGGATAAAAACCAAACACACTTGCGCGACACGCCGAGGATGCGTCGGTAGTCGGTCATAGACTGGCGTCCCTATGACAGGTTCGATTCCTCCTCACGCAAGCGTTCGTCGCGAGTCGTCGTTCGTGCACCTGCATAACCACACCGAGTATTCGATGCTGGACGGGGCTGCGAAGATCACGCCGATGCTGGCCGAGGTGGAGCGGCTGGGAATGCCCGCCGTCGGGATGACCGACCACGGAAACATGTTCGGCGCCAGCGAGTTCTACAACGCGGCGGCCAAAGCGGGGATCAAGCCGATCATCGGGGTCGAGGCGTACATCGCACCCGGCTCGCGCTTCGACACCCGGCGCATCCAATGGGGTGACCCCGGCCAGAAGTCCGACGACGTCTCGGGCAGCGGTTCCTACACGCACCTGACCATGGTCGCCGAGAACGCCACCGGCCTGCGCAACCTGTTCAAGCTGTCGTCGTTGGCCTCCTTCGAGGGCCAGCTCGGCAAGTGGTCGCGGATGGACGCCGAGCTCATCGCCGAGCACGCCGAGGGCATCATCGCCACCACGGGCTGCCCGTCGGGCGAGGTACAGACCCGGCTGCGGCTCGGGCACGACCGCGAGGCGCTGGAGTCGGCCGCCAAGTGGCGCGAGATCTTCGGCGCCGACAACTACTTCCTCGAGCTGATGGACCACGGGCTGTCCATCGAGCAGCGGGTCCGCGAGGGGCTGCTCGAGATCGGACGCAAGCTCGGCATCCCGCCGCTGGCCACCAACGACTGCCACTACGTCACCCGCGACGCCGCCCACAACCACGAGGCGCTGTTGTGCGTGCAGACCGGCAAGACGCTGTCGGACCCGAACCGGTTCAAGTTCGACGGCGACGGCTACTACCTCAAGTCCGCCGCCGAGATGCGCCAGATCTGGGACGCCGAGGTGCCCGGCGCCTGCGACTCGACCCTGTTGATCGCCGAGCGGGTGCAGCCCTACGACGACGTGTGGGCGCCGCGGGACCGGATGCCGATCTTCCCGGTGCCCGAGGGACACGACCAGGCGTCCTGGCTGCACCACGAGGTGATGGCCGGGCTGCGGCGGCGTTTCCCGTCGGGCGTCGGCCAGGACTACATCGACCGGGCCGAGTACGAGATCAAGGTCATCTGCGACAAGGGCTTCCCGTCGTACTTCCTGATCGTCGCGGACCTGATCAACTACGCGCGGTCGGTCGACATCCGGGTGGGGCCCGGGCGCGGTTCGGCGGCGGGATCGCTGGTGGCCTACGCGCTGGGCATCACCAACATTGACCCGATCCCGCACGGGCTGCTGTTCGAGCGGTTCCTCAACCCCGAGCGTCCGTCTGCCCCCGACATCGACATCGACTTCGACGACCGTCGTCGCGGTGAGATGGTGCGCTACGCTGCCGACAAGTGGGGCCAGGACCGCGTCGCCCAGGTCATCACCTTCGGCACCATCAAAACCAAGGCGGCGCTGAAGGATTCGGCGCGTATCCACTACGGCCAGCCCGGCTTCGCCATCGCCGACCGGATCACCAAGGCGTTGCCGCCGCCGATCATGGCCAAGGACATCCCGCTGTCGGGCATCACCGACCCGGCGCACGAGCGGTACAAGGAGGCCGCCGAGGTGCGCGGCCTCATCGAGACCGACCCCGACGTCCGCACCATCTACCAGACCGCGCGCGGCCTGGAGGGCCTGATCCGCAACGCCGGTGTGCACGCCTGCGCGGTGATCATGAGCAGCGAGCCGCTCACCGAGGCCATCCCGCTGTGGAAGCGGCCGCAGGACGGCGCCATCATCACCGGCTGGGACTACCCGTCGTGTGAGGCCATCGGCCTGCTGAAGATGGACTTCCTGGGCCTGCGCAACCTGACGATCATCGGCGACGCGCTGGAAAACATCAAGGCCAACAGGGGGATCGACCTCGACCTGGAATCGGTGCCGCTCGACGACAAGCCCACCTACGAGCTGCTGGGCCGCGGCGACACCCTGGGCGTGTTCCAGCTCGACGGCGGGCCGATGCGCGACCTGCTGCGCCGCATGCAGCCGACCGAGTTCAACGACATCGTCGCCGTGCTCGCGCTGTACCGCCCCGGCCCGATGGGCATGAACGCCCACAACGACTACGCCGACCGCAAGAACAACCGTCAGGCGATCAAGCCGATCCACCCGGAGCTCGAGGAGCCGCTGCGCGAAATCCTGTCGGAGACCTACGGTCTGATCGTCTATCAAGAGCAGATCATGTTCATCGCCCAGAAGGTCGCCTCCTACACGATGGGTAAGGCCGACGCGCTGCGCAAGGCGATGGGCAAGAAGAAGCTCGAGGTGCTCGAGGCCGAGTACAAGGGCTTCTACGAGGGCATGACCACCAACGGCTTCTCGGAGAAGGCCGTCAAAGCGTTGTGGGACACCATCCTTCCGTTCGCCGGGTATGCGTTCAACAAGTCACACGCCGCGGGCTACGGTCTGGTCTCCTATTGGACGGCCTACCTGAAGGCCAACTACCCGGCCGAATACATGGCCGGCCTGTTGACCTCGGTGGGCGACGACAAGGACAAGGCCGCGGTCTACCTGGCCGACTGCCGCAAGCTGGGCATCACCGTGCTGCCGCCGGACGTCAACGAGTCCCTGGTGAACTTCGCGTCGGTCGGCCAGGACATCCGGTTCGGGCTGGGCGCGGTGCGCAACGTCGGCGCCAACGTGGTCGGGTCGCTGATCAAGACCCGCAACGAGAAGGGGAAGTTCACCGACTTCTCGGACTACCTGAACAAGATCGACATCTCGGCCTGCAACAAGAAGGTCACCGAGTCGCTGATCAAGGCGGGCGCGTTCGACTCGCTGAACCACGCCCGCAAGGGCCTGTTCCTGGTGCACACCGACGCCGTCGACTCGGTGCTGGGCACCAAAAAGGCCGAGGCGATGGGGCAATTCGACCTCTTCGGTGGCGACGACGGATGCACCGAGGCGGTGTTCACCATCAAGGTGCCCGAAGACGAGTGGGAGGACAAGCACAAGCTGGCCCTGGAGCGCGAGATGCTGGGCCTGTACGTGTCGGGGCACCCGCTCAACGGCGTGGCCCATCTGCTGGCGGCGCAGGTGGACACCCAGATCCCGGCCATCCTCGACGGCGACGTCCCCAACGACACCCAGGTTCGGGTGGGCGGCATCCTGGCGTCGGTCAACCGGCGGGTCAACAAGAACGGAATGCCCTGGGCCTCAGCCCAACTGGAAGACCTCACCGGTGGCATCGAGGTGATGTTCTTCCCGCACGCCTATTCCACCTACGGCGCCGACATCGCCGACGACGCGGTGGTGCTGATCAACGCCAAGGTCGCCATCCGCGACGACCGCATCAGCCTCATCGCCAACGACCTTGTGGTGCCGGACTTTTCCAACGCCCAGCCGAACCGGCCGATCGCGGTCAGCCTGCCCACCCGGCAGTGCACCGTCGACAAGGTCAGCGCGCTCAAGCAGGTGCTGGCGCGTCACCCCGGCACCGCGCAGGTGCATCTGCGGCTGATCAGCGGGGACCGCATCACCACCCTGGAGCTGGACGCCTCGCTGCGGGTCACGCCCT
This sequence comes from Mycobacterium europaeum, assembly GCF_034555895.2. NCBI lineage: Bacteria > Bacillati > Actinomycetota > Actinomycetes > Mycobacteriales > Mycobacteriaceae > Mycobacterium > Mycobacterium europaeum. The sequence continues at coordinate 2,492,028 of NZ_CP157315.1, read as the reverse complement.
CGCCGGCGCTGATGGGTGACCTCAAGGAGCTGCTCGGCCCGGGGTGCCTCGGCAGCTAGCCTGGCGCGGCCTGTCCCCTTCGCCGGAGCCGAGTGTGAAGCTGGTTTCACACTCGCGGCCGAGCGTGAAACCAGCTTCACACTCGCGGGCTGGCCGTCACCCCCGAACGTCAGGCGTCGCCGGCCTGCAGCCGCGCACGGACGGCATCCATGCGTTGGGCCAGCGCCGCCTCGTCGATGACGTTGCGGGCGATGAGGGAGTGCGCCAGCGCGACGAGCTGGCTCTCCGGATACGGCAGGGCCGCGTACACCCCTTCTCCAAGGCGATCCTCGTCGGTCCGGCGCATCAAGAGCTCCAGCGCCGTTCCCTGCCTGTCGAGGGCTTCACACATCCCGTCGAGGCTGGACTTCCAGGGCGGGACCGGATTGCTCACGCCGTACTTCTCCGCCATCCGTGCCCACACCTGGTCGCGTTCGGCGACCTGCTCCAGCGTCGGCACTCGGACGGCGGTGACGTCGATCTCGGCGGGCATCGGTAGGCCTTCAATAGTTCTCGGCGGGGCGGACCGCGGGGTGCACGGGGCGTTCGATGTTAGAGGTCACACCCGGCCGGGGAAGGGCAACGCCGATCATGCAGTCGCGCGTCACGATCTCGGCGAGCTGCTCCTCGCTCCACCCGTCGGTTCCTGCCGGCCGAAGCGGCAGGACGAGGAACCTGTGTTTGGAATTCGAGTCTTCGACCCGGATTTCGACTTCCTCAGGGAGATACAGGCCGAACTCGGCGAGGACCTGGCGGGGCCATCGCACGATGCGGCGTCGGTAGTTCGGCGTCCGGTACCACTCCGGGGAGTTCCCCAGCAGCGGACGTGGATAGCACGAGCACAGCGTGCACACGATCACGTGGTGCAGCGTTTCGGTGTCCTCGAGTATGTGCAGCGCCGTGAAGTCGCTGGGTGTCCCGAAGCCGGTCGGATGGAGCCAGTCGATGCCTACCTCGCGGCTGGCGGCGATCCCATCCTGCAACGCCAGCCGTTTGAAGTCCGGGTCCACCCAAGCCTTCGCGACGAGCCGGGCGCCCGGCGCCGGCCCCATCTGCTCGACGAACTCGGTGTAGCGCCGATGATCCTCGGCGGTGAACAGCCCCTTCTCGATTGCCAGCTCGCGCAGCGCGATTTCCAGCACTTCGAAGTCGGTGACCTCCTCGACCATCGGTGCCGCGTGGCGTTCAGGTTCGTGGGCCGCCTCGGTGTGCTCTGTCATCTCGCCATCCTGGTTGGTGATGAGTGTCGGCTCGGCTTAGGAAGCCGGCTGCAGCCAGCGTTCCGATATCTCGGCTTGCAGCGTGTCGTTCGGCGCGCCCGCGTAGGGCTCCCAAAGGTCGGTCATCTTGAAGCGAACGATGTAGAACCACTCCGGCCGTTGGTCTTCGCGGTCGAACGCCTCGTCCTCGGGCGCCGGGCTCTCGTAGGACACCCGGACGACCGTGCCCGGCTTGCCCCGCAGGTATTCCTGGGTGCGGGTATAGAAGATGGTGGGCAGCTCCCGCACCACCACCGCGTCGCCGACCGCGAATCGCGCGTCACCGGCGAGGCCGTCGAAGCACTGCGGGTCGCCCTTGCCCATCGCCTCAACGTGATGGCGGTTCCTGGGCACCGCCGCCGCGTCGCCGACAGTGCGAGGCTCAGGTTCCAACGGGGTCGCGCCGGCCGCCGCGCGCCCGCGTACTTCGGCCGCCCGGTCGATCAGTTCACCGAGCGTGATGTGGCGCTTGTCGATGAGGCACCGGGCAACCGCCAAAACCCAACGGCCGTAGTAGGGGAAGCCCTGATAGAGCATCCGTCCGACATCGACGTTGCCGAGCCGTCTGCGCTCCTCCGATGTCCAGATGCCTCGCCAGCCGAGAACCTCACATGTGACAAACGTGTTGAGTTCCCACTGCTCTTCCTCTTTCTCCTCGAAGACCGCCGGGGCGTCCGGCTCGCCGCCCACGTCGTGGGGCGTCTTCATGAAGGCGCGGAAGCGATCGTGATGGATCTCGTCCGGGTAAGCCCAGTCCTGCAACCGGTGAAAGGCGACGCGCAGTTGGCTGACCAAGTCGCCCATAACAGAATTCGCCACGATCGCTACCTCAAAGTAGAAGCGAGAGTGCATAACCCAAAGACAACCGTAACACCGCTCGAGTCATCTGCGTTCGGCAAATCTTGTGCCCGACCGATCCCGAATCTGCGGCCGGCCGCACCCTCGGCGCGCGGCTACGCGGACAGCCCGAGCGCCGCCTGGTGGTCGTGGGTGGGGATGATCGTCACCGCATGCCGCGCCAGGTGCAGTCGCTGCAGTGTCCGGAAGGCTTCGTCACGATCCTCGTCCACCAGAACACCTGGGTAGCTCGACTTTTGGCGAACCTTCTCGATCTGCAACGCGTGCCAGGCGGCGTCGCCGGCGATCAAGACCCACCCGCGGCCCGTGTGGGCGAGTACCCCGACGCTGCCCGGAGTGTGTCCGGCGAGGTCGACGAGAAGCACGGAGTCGTCGCCGAACACATCGTGGCTGCGGGTGAAGGTGAGCACCGGCGGCCCGTCGAGCTCGTAGTCGACGACGGGCCGGCCGCGCAGTGAATCGCGAACACCGCCGACTGGCGCCACCGGACCGGAACCGATCCAGTCCCGCTCGGTGCGGTGCAGATGGACGGGCAGATCCGGCAGGTCCAGCAGACCCGACACGTGGTCCCAGTGCGCGTGAGTCGGCAGCGCGAAGTCCAACGCCGGCATCTCGGGCAGCCGGTTCAGCGCCGTGATGGTGGGAATGGTGTCGGCGGGCGGGCGGACCGCGACCCGCAGCACCGCGGGTAGTTGGGCGATCGCGCGGTGCCCGACGTCACGGCACACGGCCGGGTCGACGATGAAGGTGGCTTCCGGGTGGCTGACGACGAACGAGGTCATCGCGTTCTCGACGCGGGCCGGCCCGAACGTGCCCTCGACGATCGCCGCGGTCGGCACCGAGCGCGGCACCTGGGGCAGCGCCGTCACCGTGACGGTGCGCCGGGGCGTCGGTAACCCCGCGTCGGTGACGCTGCGGAGGAACCGCTCGTCGGGCCGCCTCGGGCGTACCGCGCCCCACACCAATCCGGTTGCCGCGGCGCAGCATTGGCGCAGGGTGGGGGAGCGGACCGGGTCGGGCGTCATGGCACGTCCACCCGGACGATGACGCTGTCGGGCCACACGGCGCGGTCGCGCGCGTGGGCCAGCTTCTCGCGCACGCACAGGTCTTGGTGGACGTTGGTGACACCCGGGACCTTGATCAGCGGCACGATGTTCCACTGCCAGCCATACCGGGTGCGCAGGACGCGGTTGGCCCGCTCGGCCTCGGCGCCGGAAAGGATTGTGGCGCGGCCCGCCACCGCCGGGGCGCCCGGCCGAACCCGCCCGCGATAGTCGCACGCGGTGAGCTCGACGCCGGGGTGTGCGGTCAGCCGCCTGGTCTTCGGCCCCTCCTTGGTGCGGAACACCAGCGCGTCGCCGTCCAGCCCGAACCAGACCGGGGTGTCGACCGGCGTGCCGTCGCGGCGGAACGACCGCAGCAGCGCGTAGCGCGCCGCACGCAGCCCGTCGAGTGAATGTGTGTGCATCGCCCCAGTCAACGACTTAGAGTTGGCTCTAAGTCAAGCGCCGAAGGAGGCCCGATGCTGACGATCGGCGAGGTGGCGCGCCGGGCCGGGGTCGCGGCGACCACGTTGCGGTACTACGAACAGATCGGGCTGGTGCCGCCGCCGGGACGGCGGGGCGGTCAGCGCCGCTACGACGACTCGGTGCTGGCCCGGCTCGAGGTGATCCGGCTCTGCAAGTCGGCCGGCTTCGCGCTGGAGGAGATCCAGCTGCTGTTCGCCGATGACGCGCCGGGTCGTCCGGCCAGCCGTGCGCTGGCCGAGGCCAAGCTCGCCGAGATCGATGCGCAGCTGGAGTCGCTGGCCCGGGCGCGCGCCGTCATCGAGTGGGGGATGCGCTGCACGTGTCCGTCGATCGACTCGTGCACGTGTGGAATTCATACCGCTGTGCCCGCCTGAGCAAAGGAGCTTCCATGACCCGGCCACCCACCATCGCCGTGCAGAACTTCTCCCACGTGTGCATCGGCGTCTCCGACATCGAGGCCGCCCTGGCCTTCTACACCGCGGTGCTGGGCATGGACGTCGTGTTCGACGTCGAACTCGAGGGGGCCGGCCTGGATTCGGTGACCGGCGGGGCGGCGCAGCGAGGCCGCATGGTCGGGGGCCTGATCGGCGCCGCCATGGTCGAGCTGCTGTCGTTGGGACAGGTGCCCGAATGCCCGAGCGGGCCGCACCTGGGGTACACCAACGTCTCGTTCCGGGTCGACGACCTCGACGCCACCTTCGACGCCGTCCGGCGCGAGCACCCCGACGTGCGGGCCGAACCGCCCGTCGATATCGGCGGCGTGCGCATGTTCTTCATTTACGACCCCGACGGCACCCCCATCGAACTACTGGAACTGCCCGCCGGTATCTCGAGCACGCTGCAGCTGTGGCGCCCCGATACCGCGTGATGTGTTCCGCGCCACAACCCGCGCACGTACGCTCACACACATGACGACAGCCGAGCGCCCGGTCACCTTGTGCGAGGCGTTCCAGCGCAGCGCGTCGATCGAGCCGGATGCCGTCGCGCTGCGGACCCCCGGTGACACGGCGACGCTGACGTGGAGCGAGCTTGCCGCGCAGGTGGAGAAGGTCACCTCCGGCCTGGCCGGCCTGGGGGTCGGCCGGGGTGACACGGTGTCGCTGATGATGGCCAACAGGATCGAGTTCTACCCCTTCGAGATCGCCGCCCAACACCTGGGCGCCACTTCGTTTTCGGTGTACAACACGCTGCCCGCCGAGCAGTTGACCTACCTGTTCGACAACGCCGGCACCAAGGTCGCGATCTGCGAGGAGCAGTACGTCGACCGCATCCGTGCCAGCGGCGCACCCATCGAGCACATCGTCTGCATCGACGGTTCGCCGCCCGGCACCATCCCGGTCGACGACGTGTATGCCGCCGCCCCGCCCGATTTCGACTTCGAGGCGACCTGGCGGGCCGTGCAGCCCGACGACGTCGTCACGCTCATCTACACCTCGGGGACCACCGGAAACCCCAAGGGCGTCGAGATGACCCACGAGCACCTGCTGTTCGAGGCGTATGCGCTCAACAGCGTCCTGCCGTCCGAGTTCGGTGACCGGGTCACGTCTTATCTGCCGACGGCACACATCGCCGACCGGGTGATGGGGTTGTACGGCCTGGAGGTGTTCGGCGCCCAGGTTACGGTCGTCTCCGACGTCCGCGCCATCGCCGCCGCCCTGCCCGACGTGCGGCCCACGGTGTGGGGCGGGGTGCCCCGCGTGTGGGAAAAGCTCAAGGCCGGAATCGAATTCGCCGTCAGCACCGAAACGGACGAGGTCAAGCGCCAGGCCCTGCAGTGGGCGATGTCGGTGGCCGGCCAGCGGGCCGCCACCCTGTTGGCCGGTGACGCGGAGTCCGCCGAGTTGTCCGCCGAATGGGCCCAGGCCGACGAGCTGGTCCTGTCCAAGCTGCGCGAGCGGCTCGGCTTCGGGGAACTGCGGTGGGCGGTGTCGGGCGCGGCCCCGATCCCCAGGGAGACGCTGGCCTTCTTCCTCGGGATCGGCATTCCGATTGCCGAAGTGTGGGGAATGTCGGAACTGAGCTGCGTCGCCTCGGTGAGCCATCCCCGCGACGCGCGCCTGGGCACCGTCGGCAAGCTGCTCCCCGGGATGGAGGGCAGGGTCGCCGACGACGGCGAATTCCTGGTCCGCGGTCCGCTGGTGATGAAGGGCTACCGCAAGGAACCCGCCAAGACCGCCGGGGCCATCGACGCCGACGGGTGGCTGCACACCGGAGACATCATCGAGGTCGACGACCAGGGGTACCTCAGGATCGTCGACCGCAAGAAGGAGTTGATCATCAACGCCGCCGGAAAGAACATGTCGCCGGCCAACATCGAGAACACCGTGCTGGCCGCGTGCCCGATGGTGGGGGTGATGATCACGATCGGCGACGGGCGGCCGTACAACGCCGCGCTGATGGTCTTCGATGCCGAATCGGTCGGTCCCTACGCGGCCCAGCTGGGACTGGCCGACACCTCGCCGGCCGCCCTGGCGGCGCACCCGGAGGTCATCGCCCGGATCGCCGCGGGTGTGGCCGAGGGCAACGCCAAACTCTCACGGGTGGAACAGATCAAGCGCTTCCGGGTATTGCCGTCACTCTGGGAGCCGGGGGGAGACGAGATCACGTTGACCATGAAACTCAAGCGCAAGCCCATCATGGCGAAGTACGCCAGCGAGATCGAGGAACTCTACGCGCCCGAGTTGCACCCGGACGTGCACGAGCCTTCGGCGGCCGCGACGGTGCAGCCGGCATGAGCCGGGGACCGGGGGCGACGGCCCGTGAGTTCGGCCGGGTGGGGGCGCGAAAGCTGCTGCAGCGCACCGGCATTGTCGAGGAGTCGACGACACCACTGACGACCGACCCGGTGGAGGTTGTCCAGCTGCTCGCCGCCCCCTGGTACGACGAGCGGCTGAGCGCGCTGGCCGACGAGCTCGGGCGCGACCTGCCCGGCGTGCGCGCCGAGGCCGCGTCCTACCTGAGGGAGATGGCCCCCTCGCTGGACGAGCGGGCCGTGCGGGCCTGGCGCAGCTTCAGTTGCTGGCTGATGCGGGCCTACGACGTGCTGGTCGACGAGGATCAGATAGCGCAGCTGCGCAAGCTGGACCGCAAAGCGACGCTGGCCTTCGCCTTTTCGCATCGCTCCTATCTGGACGGCTTGCTGCTGCCGGAGGTGATCCAGGCCAACCGGCTCTCGCCCGCCCTCACCTTCGGCGGAGCCAACCTGAACTTCTTCCCGATGGGGGCGTGGGCCAAGCGCACCGGGACGATCTTCATCCGGCGCCAGACCAAGGACATCCCCGTCTACCGCTTCGTGTTGCGCGCCTACGCCGCGCAGCTGGTGCAAAACCACGCCAACCTCACCTGGTCGATCGAAGGGGGCCGCACCCGGACCGGCAAGCTGCGGCCCCCGGTATACGGGATCCTGCGCTACATCAGCGACGCCGTCGACGAAATCGACGGCCCCGAGGTGTATTTGGTGCCCACGTCGATCGTCTACGACCAGCTGCACGAGGTCGAGGCGATGACCACCGAGGCCTACGGAGCGACCAAGCGGCCCGAGGACTTCCGTTTCCTGGTCCGGTTGGCGCGCCAGCAGGGGGAGCGGCTGGGGCGCGCCTACCTGGACTTCGGCGAACCGCTCCCGCTGCGCAAGCGCCTCGAGGAGCTGCGCGCCGAGGAGACCGGAACGGGCACCGAGATCGAACGCATCGCGCTCGACGTCGAGCACCGGATCAACCGCGCGACCCCGGTCACCCCCACCGCGGTGGTGAGCCTCGCGCTGCTGGGTGCCGACCGTTCGTTGTCCATCAGCGAGGTGCTGGCCACCGTGCGGCCGCTGGCCAGCTACATCGCGGCGCGGAACTGGTCGGTGGCCGGCGCCGCCGACCTGACGAATCGCTCGACCATCCGCTGGACGCTGCACCAGCTCGTCGCCTCCGGTGTGGTCAGCGTCTACGACGCCGGCACCGAACCGGTCTGGGGGATCGGGGCCGACCAGCACTTGGTCGCCGCGTTCTACCGCAACACCGCCATCCACATCGTGGTCGATCGCGCCATCGCCGAGACGGCCCTGCTGGCCGCCATCGAAGAGGCCGAAAACTCCGTCGACGGCTTGGTTTTACCGGCGACCGTGCGCGACGAGGCGTTGAGCCTGCGGGAGTTGCTGAAATTCGAGTTCCTGTTCTCGGGGCGGGCGCAGTTCGAGAAAGAGCTCGCCGACGAGGTGCGCCTGATCGGGCGGGTGGAGGACACCAGCAAGGCGGCCAGCGCGGCCGACGTCCGCGGACTGCTGGAGAAGGCCGACCTGCTGCTGGCGCACCTCGTGCTGCGCCCGTTCCTGGACGCCTACCACATCGTCGCCGACCGGTTGGCCGCCTACGACGACGAATCCTTCGACGAGGACGCGTTTCTCACCGAGTGCCTCGAGGTCGGCAAGCAGTGGGAGCTGCAGCGCAGGATGGCCAGCGCCGAGTCCAGGTCGATGGAGCTGTTCAAGACCGCGCTGCGGCTGGCCCGGCACCGCGAACTGGTGGACGGCTTCGAGGACCTCGATATCGCGCGGCGACGCCGCGAGTTCGCCGACGAGATCGCCACAGCCGTGCGGCGGGTCAACGCCATCGCTGCGCTGGCCGGGGCGCGGTAAACCCCGTCTCCCCAACGGACCCGCGCTGTCGTCAGCGCACGGGGGGTACGGGAAGGTCGGCGTGTCGAACCTGGTTCCCGCCGGCACGTTTGGCCTCATACATCGCCAGGTCGGCGGCGTGCACCAGGCGTTCGATCACCCGCCGGTCGAGAGCTTCGCCGCCGGTCGGCAGCCGGAGGCTGCTGACGCCCACGCTGGCGGTCACGCCCCACGGTGTGGCGGCGATGGCCTGCCGCATGGCCTCCGCGATCCGACATGCTTCGGCCGCTTCGATCCTCTGGGCGACCAGGAATTCCTCCCCGCCCACCCGCGCGATGATGGTTCCCTCGTCGCCGATGCGGCGCAGGTTGCCGGCCACGGCGACCAAGATGCGGTCCCCGGCGGCGTGACCGTGGGTGTCATTGACGCGCTTGAAATTGTCCAGATCGACCATCGATACACTCAGGCACGGCGAGCGTTGGTCGGCGACCGACAGTTTCGACGCCGACCGGTAGAAGCCCCTGCGGTTGCGCAGGCCGGTAAGCGGATCGGTCGAGGACTTGAGGGCGTCCACGGACAACCAGTGCACGAGTATCTGTCCGCAGAAGGGCACCGCCAGTATTCCCGCGCTGAGCAACAACAGATTGGCCGCCGCCATTGCCGCGTCACCGGACTCGGCGATTCGCCCGGCGCACACCGCCGCGGTACCCAGGGCGGTGCCCAGCGTGAAAACCAGGAGGCGGGCGGAGTGACAAAACGCGACGTAGCCCGCGAGGCCGCCGAATGCCGCGCACGCCAGCATTCCGCTACGCGGGTCACCCTCGATCACGCCCATCGCGCCGATACCGAGTGTGCCCACAATCGAAAACACCTGTGATTGAACGCGGCCGGGCCAGCGCCGCAGCCACACCAGCGCCATGCCCGCCAGGCAGGCGATGAACGCCGCCGCGATGGCGCGCCGGATGGGCGTCTGCGGGCCCGACGGGCTGTTGAGCATCAGCAACGTCGCCGCGGCCAGGATGGCCAGGATTCCGACCATCAGGTAGCGGACGAAGGGCTTCAATCCGCGCGCGCCGAGGTAGTCAGAGAACCACTCGTAGTGGTCGGGCTGACGCCACCACACGCCGATCCAATGCATTCCGCGACGCCCCTAACCCGTACTTTCGCCGTATGGTACTGACCGCCGTCGGAATCGGGAGCCGTTCACAATTTCCGCCGGCCACCGCCTGGTCGCGGCGGCGTCGGGAGACATAGGGTCAATGGGTGGGCCTGGTAATCGATGCGATGCCCGAGCTTGGTGTCACCAGGATTTCGCGGTGGGTGTTCAACTGCTATGTCATCCACAACGAGGGAAACGCTATCGTTGTTGACGCCGGAATGCCCTCTGCCGCAGCTGATCTGGCGCCGATTCTGGACCGGCTCGGCGGACATGTCGGCGCGATCGTGGCCACCCACGGCCACAGTGATCACGTCGCCGGCGCCGCCGCGCTCGCGACGAAGTATGGGGCACCGATTCATCTGCCCGCGGTGACGATGCGGTATCTCGGGGGCGAGCGGCCGCGCACTCCCGGCGCGGCGCGGGTCGCCCGCATCTGGCCCACGCTGATCGACCAGCCGCTGGACGGGGTCGGGGTGGCGGGGCTGATTTCGGGTGCCCGCACTGCCGGCTATGGGACCGCTGCGGGTATGCGATGGTCCGGTCCAGCACCGGCCGGCCCGCTCGCCGACGCGGAATCGTTGCCCGGTGCCCCCGAATGGCGGATCCTGGCGACCGCGGGCCACACGGACGACAGCATCGCGTTCTGGAACCCGCTGAGCCGCAGCCTGATAGCGGGCGACGCCGTTCTGAGCGCGCGGGGGCGGGCATGGCACACGCCGGAAACGGTCGACGGCGCCGCCGCCGCGCGCACCCGCGAGCGTCTGGAGAAGCTCCCCGTCGCCCACCTGCTACCCGGGCACGGCCGGGTGGTGCACGCCGAGACAACGGTGTGGGAGGACCAACGCCGTTGACGTCTCGCCCAACACGTCCAATCAACCGGCCACCGAACGGAAGCTCACCATGACCACCGTCGACAATCCCATTCCGCCGCAGGACTTGTCGGGGATCGTGGGGCACCGGTTCATCTACACCTACGCCAACGGCTGGCGCTACGAGATGTACGTGAAGAACGACCGCACCATCGACTATCGGATCCATTCCGGCCATGTCGGTGGCCGCTGGGTCAAGGGCCAGGAGGTGGACCTGGTGCAGCTCGACGACGACAGCTACAAGATCTCGTGGACCGAACCGACGGGCACGTCGGTGGCCGTCAACGTGATGCCCGGCAAGCGGCGAATCCATGGCGTGATCTTCTTTCCGCAATGGATTCGGCAGCACGGCGAACGCACGGTGTGCTTCCAGAACGATCATCTCGACGAGATGCGCGCCTACCGCGACGCGGGGCCGACCTACCCGATCTATGCCGTGCCCGAATTCGCCTACATCACGCTGTTCGAGCGTGTCGGCGCCGACGACGAATCGGTGATCGACGTAGCCCCCGGCGAGCTTCCACCGGGCTGGGCCGACCGCAGCAATTGACGCGGTCGGCGAGCGCGGCAGACGGCAGGTACGCACAGCAATGGAGGCGCGCATGTGGGGTCGGGTCCGAAGATCGAACGTGGTGGGCAATGGCCAACGCGCCATCATGAGCGGTGCTTCCGGGCCCGCCGAAGACGCCGACCGAGAACTGTTCCTCTCATGATCCGAATGGCGACGCCGGACGACGCCGGCGCTATCGCTGACATCTACGCGCCGTATGTGCGCGACACCGTGATCTCCTTCGAATCGGTGCCGCCAACCGTCGACGAGATGCGGTCGAGGCTGACCGCCATGCTGGGCCAGCTGCCCTGGCTGGTGGTCAGCGAGGGAGACGCGGTGCGGGGATTCGCCTACGCGAGCCCGCACGGCGAGCGGGCCGCCTACCGCTGGTCTGTGGACGTGTCCTTGTACGTGGCCAGGCCACTCCACCGGCAGGGCCACGGTCGGCGCGTCTACGCGGCATTGTTCAATCTGCTTGCCGCACAGGGATACGTGAACGCCTACGCCGCCATTGCGCTGCCCAATCCCGCAAGCGTGGGCCTGCATGAGTCGATGGAGTTCGCGCGTGTCGGCGTGTTCGGCGGCGTGGGCTTCAAGAACGGAGAGTGGTGGGACGTCGGCTGGTGGCACCGCCCATTGGCTGACCGGCCCGCGGAGCCCACCGACCCGCGGCCTTGGTCGGAGCTACCGGCTAGCGCAATTGAGGGTGCGCTGGCCGGTCACGCCGGGTAGAACCACAGTCCGTCCATAGCGCCCCGCAACCCTGTCCGCCGCCACGTCGGGCCGGGCGACTTGCCGGGTCGCCCGACCACCAGGCCCGGATCCCTCTCCGGCGGTTCGTGGCGTCCCAGCTAGGGACGCATCGGTAGGCGATCACCCCGCGCGCTGCCTGACGGGCCCGGCGCCCCCGGGATCCCCGGCATAGAGTTGGCGGCATGCCACTTTCAGGGGAATACGCGCCGAGTCCGTGGGGTTGGGCCCGGGAGCAGGCCGAGAAGTACGAGCAGTCGGGCGGGACCGAAGCCACCGACATGAAGGGGAAACCCATCATCGTGCTGACCACGGTCGGGGCCAAGACGGGCAAGCTTCGCAAGACGCCTTTGATGCGGGTCGAGCACGACGGCGAGTACGCGATCGTGGCCTCGCTCGGCGGCGCCCCGAAGCACCCCGTCTGGTACCACAACGTCGTCAAGAACCCCCGGGTCGAGCTGCAGGACGGTGCCGTCACCCGCGAGTACGACGCCCGTGAGGTCTTCGGCGACGAGAAGGCGGTCTGGTGGGAGCGCGCCGTGCAGGCCTGGCCGGACTACGCCGAATACCAGAACAAGACCGACCGGCAAATCCCGGTGTTCGTGCTGACTCCGGTCGGCTGAATTCCGGAGTTGGCCGGCTGCCATGGCACCATTGATCAGTGTCCGCCCAACTGAGCCATCACCCGAGCGTCTCGCCGCTGTCCGCGGCTGACATCGACGGCGCGGCCAAGCGGATCGCCGCGGTGGTCACGCCGACCCCGCTGCAATTGAGCGACCGGCTGTCGGCCATCACCGGCGCGAACGTCTACCTCAAGCGCGAAGACCTGCAGGTGGTGCGCTCCTACAAGCTGCGCGGGGCCTACAACCTGCTGGTGCAGTTGTCCGACGAGGAGCTGGCCGCCGGCGTGGTGTGCTCGTCGGCGGGCAACCACGCCCAGGGCTTCGCCTACGCGTGCCGGATGCTGGGGGTGCACGGCCGCGTCTATGTGCCCGCCAAGACCCCGCAGCAAAAGCGGGACCGCATCCGCTACCACGGCGGGGACTCCATCGAACTGATCGTCGGTGGAACGACCTATGACCTGGCCGCCGAGGCCGCGCTGGCCGACGTCGAACGCACCGGCGCCACGCTGGTTCCGCCGTACGACGACCTGCGGACCATCGCGGGGCAGGGGACCATCGCCGTCGAACTGCTGGATCAACTGGACAAGCTTGGTATCGGGGAGCCGGACCTGGTGGTGGTCCCGGTGGGCGGTGGCGGCTGCATCGCCGGCATCACCACCTACCTGGCCGAGCGGACGACGAACACGTCGGTGCTGGGCATCGAACCGGCCGGGGCCGCGGCGATGATGGCCGCGCTGGCCTCCGGCGAGCCGGTGACGCTGGACCACGTCGACCAGTTCGTCGACGGTGCCGCGGTGCGGCGCGCGGGCACGCTGACCTACGCCGCGCTGGCGGCCGCCGGCGACATGGTGTCGATCACCACGATCGACGAGGGGGCGGTGTGCACCGCGATGCTGGACCTCTATCAGAACGAGGGCATCATCGCCGAGCCCGCCGGCGCGCTGTCGGTCGCGGGGCTGCTGGAGGCCGACGTCGAGCCCGGCTCCACGGTGGTGTGCCTGATCTCGGGCGGCAACAACGACGTGTCCCGCTACGGCGAGGTGCTGGAGCGCTCGCTGGTCCACCTCGGCCTCAAGCACTACTTCTTGGTGGACTTCCCCCAGGAACCCGGTGCGCTGCGCCGGTTCCTCGACGAGGTGCTGGGGCCCGACGACGACATCACCTTGTTCGAGTACATCAAGCGCAACAACCGCGAGACCGGTGAGGCGCTGGTCGGTATCCAGCTGGGATCGTCGGCCGATCTCGATGGCCTGCTGGCGCGGATGCGGGCGACGGAAATGCACATCGAACGCCTCGAGCCGGGCTCACCGGCCTACCGCTACCTGCTGTTGTAGGCCCTACTGCCCGGCCTCCGCGCGCGAGGGTGCGCGTTCGTACGCGCTTTACGGCCACTCGCCGTGCAGACACGCACGCTCGCGCGCTCGGTCGAGATACCGCGGCACCGGAATGCCGGCGCTCAGGTCGTCGGCCGGGATCGGCGCCCCGGCCGTCAGGCTCAGCGGCACCACCCCCGCCCAGTGCGGCAGCGCGCAATCCTCCGGGTCGTCCACCGGCCCTCCGGTGCGCACCTTGGCCGAGACCTCCACGAGGTCGAGCGCGAGAACGCCGGTGGCGGCCAGTTCGCGCGGGTTCGCGGCGCGGCAGTCAGCGGCGCGCCCGGGCGCGACGTGATCGAGCAGGCCGGCGAGGGCCCGCCGCTTCTCCGCGGCCTCGTCGACTACGCGGGCGTCGCCCAGTACCACCACCGAGCGGAAGTTCACCGAATGGTGCATGGCGGAGCGCGCCAGCACCAGCCCGTCGACCAGGGTGACGGTGACGCACACTGGCAGCCCCGACGGCGCGGCGCGGGCCGCGAGCAGGGGGCCGCCGCCCGTGGAGCCGTGCAGGTAGAGCGTCTCGCCGAGCCGGGCGTGCGTCGTCGGCAGCACCACCGGTCGGCCGGCGTTGAGATAACCCAGGTGGCAGATCAGCGACTCGTCCAGGATCTGGTGGACCGTCGCGCGGTCGTAGTGCATCCGCTCGCGGTAACGCGTGGGCGTGGTGCGCGGCGTCGGCTCGTATCCGGTCTGCATGGCCTTGACTTTCGTACTAGTACATAATTTTATGTGTGACAGTACAAAGGAGCATAACCGGGACGGGCGCGGAGTCCATAGCCGCCAGCATCGAAGAGGCGATCTCGGCGGGCTCCCTGGCGCCCGGTGAGGCACTGCCACCCGTCCGTGAGCTGGCCGCCCGCCTCGGCGTGAACACCAACACCGCCGCCGCGGCCTACCGGCTGCTGCGTCATCGCGGGGCCGTCGAGACCGCGGGCCGGCGCGGCACCCGGGTGCGCCACCGCCCGGCGACCACGCCGCGATCCCTCCTGGCGCTCGACGTCCCCGCCGGGGTGCGCGACCTGTCGACCGGCAATCCGGACCCCGCCCTGCTGCCCCTCGCGGGCGCCACGCTGCCCGGACCCGTCGCGGGCCGCCCGGTGCTGTACGGGGAGCCGGCGATGTCGGCGGCATTGGTCGAGTTCTCCCGGGCGGCGCTGCGCGCCGATGGTGTGCCGGCCGAGCACCTCGCGGTGACCAGCGGCGCGCTCGACGGCATCGAGCGCGTCCTGACCGCGCACCTGCGTCCCGGCGACCGGGTCGCCGTCGAGGACCCTGGCTGGGCTAACCTCCTCGATTTGCTTGCCGCCCTGGGGCTTTCGGCCGAGCCGGTCCGGGTTGACGACGACGGGCCATTGCCTTCCGACGTGGCGCGGGCGCTGGACCGCGGTGTGCGCGGGATCGTCATCACCAATCGCGCCCAAAACCCAACCGGGGCGGCACTGTCCGCGGACCGCGCCGAGGCGCTGCGGCGGCTGCTGACGCCCCGCGGCGACGACCTGCTGCTCGTCGAGGACGACCACTGCGCGGGCATATCCGGCGCCGCGCTGCGCACGCTGGCCGGCGCAACCCGGCACTGGGCGTTCGTCCGGTCCGCGTCCAAGGCCTACGGACCCGACCTGCGCGTGGCCGTGCTCGCGGGCGACCGCCGCACCGTCGAGCGCGTGCACGGCCGCCTGCGGCTGGGGCCCGGCTGGGTGAGTCACCTGCTGCAGGACCTGGCCGTCAGCCTGTGGTCGGATCAGGCGGCCGCGCGGCTGGTCGCGGCGGCCGAGCGGCAATACGGCGAAACCCGCCGGCGGCTATCCGCCGCCCTGGCCGAGCGAGGCGTTGTGGCGCACGCACGTTCCGGACTCAACGTATGGGTCCCCGTGCCCGACGAGACCGTTGCGATCACCCGGCTGCTCGGCGCGGGTTGGGCGGCCGCCCCCGGCACGCGGTTTCGGATCGCCACCCCGCCCGGCATCCGCGTCACGGTCGCGGACCTGGCGGCCGACGAGATCGGCCCGCTGGCGGACGCGATCGCCGAAGCGGTGCACGGCGCGGGCCGGCCCAGCGTCTAGCGCAGCGTCAACGGCCTTCGCCGCGCACGGATCCCAGGCCCGGGCCCGTCCACAGCAGCTCCACGCTGGGCTCCGGCGGCGTCTCGCCGGGCGTGACGGGTGAAGCCGGCGCCGGCCTCTTCTTCCTCAGCAAGCCGATACACCGGCCGAATGCGGATCGATTCATGGGCGAATCATCGACGGTTGCCCGCGCGGCGGCTCACCGTTATCCACAGGCCGGCGCGAGGCTACGCGCGCTGGTGGGCAGCCAGGATGGCGAACGAGTGGCCTTCGAGCACCGTGTGCTCGCCGTCGACCTGCGGGTCGCCCCAGGCCAGGACCACGTCACCGGTGACGGGCACCTTCACCGCCCCGGGTCCCAGGTTGCACACAATGCGTAACCGGCCGCGCGACACGCTGATCCAGCGCTGGTCCTCGTCGTAGTCGACCGTGAGATGGTCCAGCCACGGGTCGGCCAGGTCGGGGTCGCCGTGCCGCAAGGCGATGAGCTCGCGGTAGAGGCGGTGCACCCGCCCGTGCTCGCCCGAGTCGACCTCGTCCCAGTTGAGCTTCGAGCGCTGGAACGTCTGCGGGTCCTGCGGGTCCGGGATCTCGTCGGCATCCCAGCCGTGTTCGGCGAACTCGGCCTTGCGCCCTTCGGCGGTCGCCTTCGCCAGCTCTGGCTCGGGATGCGAGCTGAAGAACTGGAACGGGGTCGACGCCGCATACTCCTCACCCATGAAAAGCATTGCGGTGAAGGGCGTCGCGAGCGCGAGCGCGGCCTTGATCGCCAGCTGGCCGCCGGTCAGGTTCTGTGACGGCCGGTCTCCGAGGGCCCGGTTGCCGACCTGGTCATGGGTGCAGGTGTACGCGACCAGCCGGGTGCCGGGGATCCCCGACTTCTCCGCGGTGTCCAGCGGCCGGCCATGGCGGCGGTGCCGGAACGACGAATACGTGCCCGCGTGAAAGTAACCGTGGCGCAGCGTTTGCGCCAGGGTGGCCAGGGAGCCGAAATCCGCGTAGTAACCCTGGCGCTCACCGGACACCGCGGTGTGGATGGCGTGGTGGATGTCGTCGGCCCATTGCGCCGTCAGGCCGTAGCCACCGCGGTCACGCGGGGTGATCAGCCGCGGGTCGTTGAGATCGCTCTCGGCGATCAGCGACAGCGGGCGGTCCAGCTGCTGTGCCAGCCAATCGGTTTCGGCCGCGAGCTCCTCGAGGATGTGGATGGCGGTGGTGTCCACCAGGGCATGCACGGCGTCCAGACGCAGCCCGTCGGCGTGGAAGTCGCGCATCCAGCGCAGCGCGCACCCGATGATGTAGCGGCGTACCTCGTCGGAGTCGGCGTCGGCGATGTTGATGCCCTCGCCCCACGGATTGCTCGCCGACGACAGGTAGGGTCCGAACTTCGGCAGGTAGTTGCCCGACGGGCCGAGGTGGTTGAACACCGCGTCGATCAGCACGCCCAGCCCCCGCGCGTGGCAGGCGTCGACGAACCGGACCAGGCCGTCGGGGCCGCCGTAGGGCTCGTGCACGCTGTACCACAGCACCCCGTCGTATCCCCAGCCATGCGTTCCGGCAAAGGAATTCACGGGCATCAGCTCGACGAAGTCGACGCCGAGGTCCACCAGGTAGTCCAGCTTCTCGATCGCGGAGTCGAAGGTGCCGGCCTCGGTGAAGGTGCCCAGGTGCAGTTCGTAGATCACCGCGCCCTCGACCGTCCGGCCCTGCCAGTCGCCGTCGGTCCACGCCGCGCCGGCCGGGTCCCACAGCTGCGAGCGGGCGTGCACGCCGTCGGGTTGCCGGGGCGAGCGCGGGTCGGGCAGCACGGTCGGATCGTCGTCGAGCAGGAACCCGTACCTGGCGTCCGGCGCCGCGTCGACGGTGGTGTGCCACCAGCCGTCGTCGGAACGCGTCATCGCGTGCACCCGGCCCTCGACGTCGAGTCGGACCGACTCCGGTTTGGGCGCCCAGACGCGGAATTCAGTCATGGTGGCGCTCCAGCAGCACGACAGGCAGGTCGGCGAACAACTGCGCGGCCGACGTCGCGCCTTCCGCCACGGCCCCGGTGAGGGCGTCCTTCCAGGTCCCCTCGGGCAGCGGCACCACCGTGTTGCCCCAGCCGGTTTCGGCCAGCCGCACGGTCCAGCGGGTGACCGCGACCACCACGTCGTCGCCCCGGCGGAAGGCCAGCACGTGCTCGTCGGCGTCGCCGTCGGCCAGCACCGGCACATAGTCGCCGTGCAGGAACGTATCCGGATGCGCACGGCGCACCCGAAGCGCCGTCGTCACGATTCGAATCTTGGGGTGCTCCAACGCCTTCAGCGCGGCGCGGCGAGCGGCGTAGTCGACGGGCCTGCGGTTGTCCGGGTCGACCAGGCTGTCGTCCCACAACTCGGTGCCCTGGTAGACGTCGGGTATGCCCGGCACGGTAAGCGCCAGCAGCTTCTGCCCCAGTGCGTCGCTGGCGGCGTGCGGGTTGAGCTGGGTGACCAGTTCCGTCAGCTGGCCCGCCACCGGGCCGTCGAACACCTGATCCAGCCACCGGTGGACCGCGTCCTCGAACTCGGTGTCCGGATCGTTCCACGAGGTGCGCCAGGCCGCTTCCCGGATGGCCTTCTCCGCGTAGGCGTGCAGCCGCTCGCGCAGCTCGGCGCTGACCTCGCCGCTGACCGGCCACACGCCGAAGATGTTCTGCCACAAGAACTGTCCGGTCGCCGGGTCCGGTGAGGGCGCGGCGACCTCCCAGCGGGCGACGAACTCGGCCCACAGCGACGGGACCTGCGACAGCACCCCGATGCGGGCCCGCACGTCCTCGCCGCGTTTGGTGTCGTGGGTGGTCAGCGTCGTCATCGTCTGCGGCCACAGCCGGGCGCGGGCGGCCGCGCTGTGATGGAACTCCGCGGCGCCGACACCGAACCGGTGCGGTTCGCCGCCCACCTCGTTGAGCGACACCAGCCGGGCGTCGCGGTAGAAGTAGCAGTCCTCGACAGACTTGGCGGTGACCGCGCCGCACAGCTGCTGCAGCCGGGTCGCCGGCTCGCCGCCGCGGGCCAGCGCCGCGGCGAGCACCTGCAGCGCGGGCCCCAATTCCGGTGATTGCGCCTGTGTTTCGGCCAGCGCCGTCGGCATGATCGCCGACAGCCCCGGGTAATCGCAGCGGTAGACGCCGATATGGGTGAGCAGCGCGGCCACCGCCTCGGGCAACCGCGGGTGATCGGCGCCGGCCGCGGCCACGACGGCCCGGCGCAGCCGGCGCAGTTCACTGGCCAGCGTGTCGGTGGCCGCGCGGACCTTGAGTCCCGCCAACATCTCCGGCGTCGCGCCGTAGTCCAGGCCCGCGGACTGCACGAGCTCGGTGAGCGCGGGCGCGCCGCTGGGGTCGACGAACACGCCGCCGACCTCGCGCAGCACGTCGTAGCCGGTGGTGCCGCCGATGGGCAGGGTGGGTTCGAGGGCCTCGTCGACCGCGAGGATCTTCTCGATCACGATCCAGGTTTGCGGGCCGACGGATTCGCGCAGCCACGCCAAGTAGCCGCACGGGTCGGACAGCCCGTCGGGGTGGTCGATGCGCACGCCGTCGACGAGTCCCTCGGCGGCCCAGCGGGCGACCTCGGCGTGGGTGGCGTCGAACACTGCGCGGTCCTCCTGGCGCAGCCCGGCCAGGGAGGTGATCGAGAAGAAACGCCGGTAGCCGCACACGCCGTTGCGCCACCCCACCAGCCGGTAGTGCTGGCGGTCGTGCACCTCGGGTCCGGTGCCCTCTGCGGTGCCGGGCGCGATGGGCAGGGCCAGGTCGCCCAGCCGCAGCAACTCACCGTCGACCTTGAGATCGGCGGCGTCGTCGTCGGAACCGAGAATGGGCAGCACGATGCGGCCGTCCTCGTCGAGGTCCCAGTCGATGTCGAAATACGTTGCGTAGTCCGAGGACCGGCCGTGCGTCAATATGTCCCACCACCACGCGTTCTGCTGGGGCTGGTCGATCCCCACGTGGTTGGGGACGATGTCGACGATCAGGCCGATGCCGCGCTCCCGCGCCGCCGCCGACAGCCGCACCAGCCCGTCGCGGCCGCCGAGTTCGGGGGAGACGGTCGTCGGGTCGGTGACGTCGTAGCCGTGGTTGGACCCGGTGGCCGCGGTCATGATCGGGGACAGGTAGAGGTGCGACACGCCGAGTTCGTCCACATAGTCCAGCAGATTCTCCGCGTCAGCGAAGGTGAACGCGAACCCGCTGGCCTCACCCCGCAGCTGCAGCCGGTAGGTCGACAGTATGGGAAAAACCATGCGTCACATGGTCTTACGTAGTACCAGAAGCGAACGTGAACCCACCACGATCTGCTGCCCGGCGTTCATCACCTGATCGGCATCGTCCTTGACGCCCACCGGGTCGTTGGTGTCCAGTTCCACGGTCCACTCCTGCGCATATTCGTTGTTCGGCAGCACGAACTCCACCGGATCTTCACCGGCGTTGAAGCACAACAGGAATGAGTCGTCGACCACCCGTTCACCGCGTGCATTGGGTGCGGTGATGGCCTCGCCGTTGAGGAACACCGCCACACACTTGTGAATGCTTTCGCCCCAGTCCTCGTGCGTCATCTCGCGGCTACTCGGATTCATCCAGGCGATGTCGCGCACTTCGTCCCCGGTTCGGATCGGCTCACCCTCGAAGAACCGGCGCCGGCGGAACACCGGGTGGCTCTTGCGCAGCGAGCTCACCTTGCGTGCGAACGCCAGCAGGTCCGAATTCTTGTCCACCAGTGACCAATCCATCCAAGACAATTCGGAGTCCTGGCAGTACACGTTGTTGTTGCCGTTCTGCGTGCGGCCCAGCTCGTCGCCGTGCGCGATCATCGGCGTGCCCTGACTGAGCATCAGGGTCGCCCAGAAGTTGCGCATCTGGCGACGGCGCAGCGCCAGGATCTCCGGGTCGTCGGTCGGCCCCTCGACGCCGCAGTTCCACGAGCGGTTGTGGCTTTCGCCGTCCCGGTTGTCTTCGCCGTTGGCCAGGTTGTGCTTTTCGTTGTAGGAGACCAGGTCGTTGAGCGTGAACCCGTCGTGGGCGGTGACGAAGTTGATGCTGGCGCTCGGGCGCCGGCCGGTCGCCTCATAGAGGTCCGACGACCCGGTCAGCCGGGAAGCGAACTCGCCCAGGGTTGCGGGCTCGCCCCGCCAGTAGTCGCGCACAGTATCGCGATACTTCCCATTCCACTCCGTCCACAAACCCGGGAAATTTCCGACCTGGTAGCCGCCCTCGCCGACGTCCCACGGCTCGGCGATCAATTTGACCTGGCTGACGATCGGATCCTGCTGCACCAGATCGAAGAACGCGCTCAATCGATCGACGTCGTGCAGCTCGCGCGCGAGCGTGGCGGCCAGATCGAAGCGGAACCCGTCGACGTGCATCTCGGTGACCCAGTAGCGCAGCGAGTCCATGATCAACTGCAGGACGTGCGGGTGGCGGGCGTTGAGGCTGTTGCCCGTGCCGGTGTAGTCCTTGTACAGGCGCAGGTCCTCGTCGGCCAGCCGGTAGTAGGCGGCGTTGTCGATGCCGCGGAAGTTGATCGTCGGGCCCAGGTGATTGCCCTCGGCGGTGTGGTTGTAGACCACGTCGAGGATGACCTCGATGCCGGCTTCGTGGAGGGCGCGCACCATGGACTTGAACTCGGCGACGCTGGAGTTGCGGTTGGCCGCGTACTGATTGTGCGGCGCGAAGAACCCGAAAGTGTTGTAGCCCCAGTAGTTTCGCAGGCCGAGATCCAGCAGCCGCGCGTCGTGCATGAACTGGTGCACCGGCATCAGCTCCAGCGCGGTGACGTTCAGCGACTTGAGGTAATCGATGATGACCGGGTGGGCCAGGCCGGCATAGGTGCCGCGAAGCTCGGCGGGGATGCCCGGGTGGGTCTGGGTCATGCCCTTCACGTGGGCCTCGTAGATCACCGTTTCGTGGTACGGGGTGAGCGGCGAACGATCCGAGCCCCAGTCGAAGAAGGGATTGCTCACCACGCTGGTCATGGTGTGGCCCAGCGAGTCGACCATCGGGGGAGTCCCGGGGTCGGCGTCATCCCCGTCGGGGTGGGCGGCCTTCATGTCGTAGGAGAACAGCGCCTGCCCGAAGGTGAACTCGCCGTGGAAGGCCTTCCCGTACGGGTCCAGCAGCAGCTTGCTCGGGTCGCAGCGGTGCCCGGCGGTTGGATCGAAGGGCCCGTACACCCGGAAGCCGTAGCGCTGACCCGGAGTGATGTTCGGCAGATACGCATGCCAGACAAAGCCGTCCACTTCGTCGAGCGGGATCCGTGACTCCGCCCCGGCGTCGTCGATCAGACACAACTCGACCCTCTCGGCGATCTCGGAGAACAACGAGAAGTTGGTTCCCGCCCCGTCATAGGACGCGCCGAGCGGATAGGGGTTCCCCGGCCACACGGTGGCCAGTTTCGGCTGCTGGTTACCAGATACGCCTGCTTCTGAAGCGTGATAGTCGGTCGGCACCTCTCGACCTTAGTCGCGGTCGTGGGCGCCGGGCGCGTTCACCACCAACCGGTGTTGGCGGCGATCTGGCGGCCCAATTCACCCGCCATGGTCCGCACGTACGTGGGGGTCAGGTGATGGGCGCCGTGGTAGATCAGCACGTTGCCCTCGACCGGGCGGCACACGTCGGCGCGGCAGATGGCGTCGGACATGTCGAGCACCTTCAGCAGCGGGAACTGCGCGACGAAGTCGAGGGTCTGGTTGCGGTCGGACAACATGTCGGAGCGCTTGACCGAGCACGTTTGGGGGGTGCCGCCCTTCTTGGCCAGGCAATCCGCCGGATCGAACGGCTGGCCGTTCTTCACCAACCACGGGGTGTCCCGCATGCCCAGGATCGGAATGTTGTTGTCGGAGAACTGCTGCCAGATTCCGATGTACGTCGCCGGCATCACGTCACCGGGCTTGATGTTCCACGGCCGGGTGGTCGTGGTGAACACGTAGTCGGGGCGATCGGCGATCACCTTGGCCATCGTCTGTTCCACCCACTCCCGGCACTGCGGGTAGGCGAGGTTGTTGCCCATGATCAACGGGACTTCCTCGGTGGACAGCGGGCAACCCATCTTGAGATAGGTCGTCACCTTGAAGTGGTGCATCTGGCCGAGCAGGCTCAGCGCGGGCAGCCAGTGCTCGGCGTGGGAACCGCCCGCCAGCGCGATCGTGCGGTCGGCGGTCGGGTCGCCGTAGGTGCACACCACCACCGCGGGGTTGACGAAGTCGCTGATGCAGCCGTCGCGGGTGGAGGCCGGCAGGTCGTCCTTGACCTCCAGGACGCTGGGCCGCATCGGCAGTGCGGGCACCCGCACATGCTCGGTCAGGGCGCGGGACCCCGGGTAGTCCTGCGGGTTGAGCACGCTGAGCTCCTTGCCCGCGGCCCGCAGGACGGTGACGTGCTGACGCCACGTGAACGACGTCGCCGTCAGCGTCACGCCCAGCAGCACGATCGCGGTTCCCAGCGCCATCGTGGGCCTGGGCAGGCGCGCCAGCCAGCCGGGTACCGGGGCCGGTGCCTTCCCGGTGGTGCGGTAGCGCAGCGGATCCTCGACGAGCCGGGTGGTCAGGTATGCCAGCAGCCCCGAGACCAGCAGCACCGCCGAGCCTTCGACGAAGCCGGCGTGCCGGTGCCCGGTGAACGACAGCCAGAAGATCAGCAGCGGCCAGTGCCACAGATAGAGCGAATACGCCATCCCACCCAGCGCGACCAGCGGCCCGGCCGCCAGTAGCCGATTGGGCAGCGGCAGCCGCTCCTTGGCGGCGGGATCGCCCTGGAGCCCGGCCCCCGCCAGGATCATCAGCATGGTGGCCCCGACGGGCACCAGGGCCCACGGGCCGGGGAATTCCTTCACGCCGTTGATCAGGGCCCCGCAGGACACGATCGCGGCGAGCGCCACCGTGGCCAACAGCGTGCGCAGCCACATCGGCCAGCGGATCGACGGCACCAGCGCACCGACCAGCGCGCCGAGCAACAGCTCCCAGCCGCGCGCGAAGCTGTTGTAGTAGGCGGCCGCCTGGTCGCCCTGATGCGCCACGATCGCGTAGACGAACGACGCCACCGTCAGCGCCGTCAGCAGCACCAGGAACAGGGTGCGCAGGCGGGCGCCCAGTAGGCGGCGGAACAGATACGCGCACCCGGCGATCAACAGCAGGAAGGCGACGTAGAACTGGCCCTGCACCGACATGGACCAGATGTGCTGCAGGGGGCTGACGGCTTCGCCCGCGCGCAGGTAGTCCGACGCGGTGTTGGCCAGCTCCCAGTTCTGGTAGTAGCCGAGGCTGGCGAGGCTCTGGTCGGCGAAGGTCTCCCAGCGAGTTTCCGGCTGCACCATGATGGTCAGCACGGCGCACCCGGCCAGCACCACGACGAGGGCGGGCACCAGGCGGCGCACGAGCCGGATCACCTCGGCCACCGGCGACAGCGTGACGGCCGGGTTCAGCGCCGCGCGGATGATCTTGCCGCCGAAGAAGAATCCGGACAGCGCCAGGAACACGTCGACGCCGCCGGAGACCCGGCCGAACCAGACGTGGAACACGGCGACGAGCGCGATCGCGATGCCGCGCAGGCCGTCGAGGTCGTACCGATAGAACCCCGCCTTAGGCGCTCCGGAAGTGACCGGTTTCGCGGTCGCGACCGGTCGGGGCAGCAGGGACAGGGTCGGCATGATCGACCGCTAATTTACCGAAAACCGCCGCCCGCTCCCGGTCCGGAGCAGGCGGCGGTGTGGGCAGGCCCCGGAAGACGCCGCGGTTTACCGGGCGGTGCCGGCCGCCGGGGGCAGGAACGGAGATTGCTGGGGCGGCACCAGCTGCACCGGGGCCTGTTGCGGCGACGCTTGCTGCGTCGGCAGTTGCTGCAGCGGGGCCTGCTGCAGTGGAGCCTGCTGGACCGGTGCCTGCTGCACCGGACGTTGCTGCAGCGGTGCCTGCTGCACCGGACGTTGCTGCAGCGGCGCCTGAGGCAGCGGGGCCTGAGCGGACTGCTGCTGCAGCGGCGCCTGCTGGACCGGTGCTTGCGGGGTGGGCACCTGCTGCGCCGGGGCCTGCTGGGTGGGCAGTTGCTGGACCGGGGGCTGCTGCAGCGGAGCCTGCTGCGCGGGCGCTTGCTGGGTGGGCAGCTGCTGCAGCGGCGGCTGTTGCAGCGGGGCCTGCTGGGTGGGCGCTTGCTGGGTGGGCACCTGCTGGGTGGGCACCTGCTGCGGCAGCGGCTGGACCGGCGCCGACTGGACGCCCAGCACGCGGACCAGGTAGGGAGCCATGCCGTTGGCGCGCACCGGCGAGACCTGCACGACGTCGCCCACCTCGAGCATCTGGTTGTTGCCCAGGTACATCGCGACGCTCTGCGTGCCTTCGGGGCCGTAGAAGATCAGATCGCCCTTGCGCGCCTGCTGCGGCAGCACCTTCTGGCCGACCTTGTACATCGCCCCCGACGAGCGCGGCAGCTTGATGCCGGCGCCGGCGTAGGCGTACTGCATCAGGCCCGACGCGTCGAATCCGACGGTGTTGATGCCCGTCCCGGTGCCACGGGTGGGGCCGTTGATGCCACCACCGGCCCAGGAGAACGGCACGCCGCGCTGCGACAGCCCGCGCGCGATCACCACGTCGGTGGCCTGCTGGTAGTCCATCGACCGGGCGCCGGGGTCGGCGGACGCGACCACGGGGGCTGCGGCCGCCGGGGCCGCCAGGATCGCCAGACCGATCGCGAAGGCGTAGATGCGTTTCATGTCCTTGGCCTCTCAGGGCTCACTGGCCTCAGCGCGGTGACTTCACGCGTCCGCCGCCGTTGCATGACCCGGGCGGGGGCCTCCACGTTGGGGCCGACGCCGCTGCATGACCTCTGCGGATGTGAACAGCGGGCGGGCCCCCTGTTTTCACACCAGTCACTGCAACCACTCTGACAACAACGATTGTTAGCCGCCAGGGCCCGGCGGGATTTTTTGTCGTACCGTGACCGGAAGGTGACTGGGCCGTCGAATCCCCTATGCGCCGTTGTGATTTGGGTCTCAGTCCGACGCCGGGGGCGCCTGGTCGCCGAATCGGCGGCGGCGGTCCGCCTACACCCAATAACGTTCGCTGAACATCGTCAGCAGGGAGCCGGCGACCGAGCTCACCATGATCAGGGTGAGGGCCAGCACCGGCCAGAAGGACATGTACCAGCCCTTGAGCATGGAAACCAGGGGGCCCACCACGGCGGCGGCGATCGCCGCCCCGCATCCGCCCCACACCAGTGGGCGGATGTAGTAGTCGATCCCGAAGGGCACCGGCCCGCATGTCTCGTCGGCGCACACGTGGTCGAGGAAGCCGAACAGGCGGTTCGGCCACGTCGTCGCGGTGGCCAGCACGATGAGCAGCGCCAGCAACGCGACCGTGCAGGTCACGTCCCATGCGGCCAGCCGCAGCCGGATGACCCGTGGCGCTTCGTCGTCGTAGTCGACCAGGGGCGAATTGGTGTCCTTGGTCGGATACGGGGTCGGATAGGGGCCGGTGGCGGGGTTACCGGGCGGGTGCGGCGTAGCCATCGGGTCCCATGCTCCCCGATGGGCGCAGTTTGTGCGACTCGGCTGCTTTACCCTCGATCACTATGCCTGCGGCCAGGGTCGGGTTGACGCCCGAGCAGATCAGCGCGATCGACGCTGCGCACGTGTGGCACCCGTACAGCACCATCGGCCGCGAAGCCGTCGCGCCGGTGGTGGCCGTCGCCGCCCGGGGCGCCTGGCTGACCCTGATCCGTGACGGCGAGCCGATCGAGGCGCTGGATGCGATGAGCTCCTGGTGGACGGCCATCCACGGGCACGGCCACCCGGCGCTGGACGCGGCGCTGACGAAGCAGCTGGGCGTGATGAACCATGTCATGTTCGGCGGGCTGACCCACGAACCGGCCGCGCGACTGGCCCAGCTGCTGGTCGAGATCACCCCGCCGGGGCTGGACACCGTCTTCTTCAGCGATTCGGGATCGGTGTCGGTCGAGGTCGCGGTCAAGATGGCGCTGCAGTACTGGCGCGGCCGCGGCCGGCCCGGCAAGCACCGGCTGATGACGTGGCGGGGTGGCTACCACGGGGACACCTTCACGCCGATGAGCGTCTGCGACCCCGAGGGCGGCATGCACTCGCTGTGGACCGACATCCTGGCCCGCCAGGTGTTCGCGCCGCAGGTGCCGCGCGACTACGACCCCGCCTACAGCGCGGCGTTCGAGGAGCAACTGGCCCGGCATGGGGGCGAACTGGCGGCCGTCATCGTCGAACCCGTGGTGCAGGGGGCCGGCGGGATGCGCTTCCACGACCCCCGCTACCTGCGCGACCTGCGCGAGCTGTGCAGCCGGCACGGCGTGCTGCTGATCTTTGACGAGATCGCCACCGGCTTCGGCCGCACCGGCGAGCTCTTCGCGGCCGACCACGCCGGCGTGAGCCCGGACATCATGTGCGTCGGCAAGGCGTTGACCGGCGGTTATGTCACCCTGGCGGCCACGCTGTGCAGCACCGACATCGCGCACACCATCAGCGCCGGCGAGGCCGGCGCGCTGATGCACGGCCCGACCTTCATGGCCAACCCGCTGGCCTGCGCGGTCTCGGTGGCCAGCGTCGAGCTGCTGCTCGACCAGGACTGGCGCGCGCGGGTCGCCGGGATAGCCTCCGCGCTGGCGGCCGGACTCGAACCCGCCCGCGCGCTGCGCGGCGTGGCCGACGTGCGGGTGTGCGGCGCGATCGGCGTCATCGAGTGCGCCGGCCCGGTCGACCTGGCCATCGCCACCCCGGCCGCACTGGACCGCGGCGTCTGGCTGCGCCCGTTCCGCAACCTCGTCTACGCGATGCCGCCCTATGTCTGCACGGACGCCGAGATCGCCCAGATCACCTCCGCGATGGTCGAGGTCGCCCGGCTCGTCCACCAGCAGTGACGACCCGCAGCGCCCGGCTTCGCCGCGCTCGCGGTCGCCACTAGGCTGATCCCCGATGAAGGCACCGATCGAGACGTCGCCGCTTTCCTGGCTGGAGGCCGTGGAGCGGCAGCGCCGCGAGGCCGGGCTGCGCCGGTCGCTGCGGCCGCGGCCCGCGGTCGCCACGGAGCTCGACCTGGCCTCCAACGACTACCTCGGGCTGTCACAGCACCCCGACGTGATCGAGGGCGGCGTCGCGGCGCTGCGCATGTGGGGCGCCGGGGCCACCGGCTCCCGCCTGGTCACCGGCGACACCGAACTGCACCAGCAATTCGAGGCCGAACTGGCCGACTACGTCGGCGCGTCGGCGGCCCTGCTGTTCTCCTCCGGCTACGCCGCCAACCTGGGCGCGGTCGTCGGCCTCTCCGGCCGGGGTGCGCTGCTGGTGTCCGACGCCTTGTCGCACGCCTCCCTCGTCGACGCCTGCCGGCTGTCGCGGGCGCGCGTAACGGTCACACCGCACCGCGACGTCGACGCGGTGGAGGCGGCGCTTGCCTCCCGCACGGAGGAACGCGCCGTCGTCATCACCGAGTCGGTGTTCAGCGCCGACGGCGCGCTGGCGCCGCTGCGGGAGCTGCACGAGGTGTGCCGCCGCCACCGCGCGCTGCTGATCGTCGACGAGGCCCACGGCCTGGGCGTGCGCGGCGACGGGCGCGGGCTGCTGCACGAGCTCGGGCTGGCCGGCGCCCCGGACGTGGTGATGACCACGACCCTGTCCAAGGCGCTGGGCAGCCAGGGCGGCGTGGTGCTCGCTCCGGCGGCGGTGCGCGCGCACCTGATCGACGCGGCGCGGACGTTCATCTTCGACACCGGCCTGGCGCCCGCGGCGGCGGGCGCCGCCCGGGCCGCGCTCGGCGTGCTGCGGGCCGAACCGTGGCGGCCCGCCGCGGTGTTGCGGCACGCCCGCACCCTGGCCGAGGTGTGCGACGTCCCCGGGGTCGCCCAGTCGGCGGTGGTGTCGGTGGTCCTGGGCGACCCGGAGGTGGCCCTGGCCGCGGCGGCCGCCTGCCTGGACGCCGGCGTGAAGGTGGGCTGCTTCCGGCCCCCGACCGTGCCCGCCGGGACCTCCCGGCTGCGGCTGACCGCGCGCGCGTCGCTGGACGCGGCCGAACTCGACCTCGCCCGGCGGGTGCTCACCGACGTGCTCGCTGCGACCCGGCCTTGACCGTCCTGGTCGTCACCGGCACGGGCACCGGCGTCGGCAAGACGATCGTCACCGCGGCGCTGGCCTGTCATGCGCGCCAGGCCGGCATGGACGTGGCGGTGTGCAAGCCGGTCCAGACCGGCACCGACGCCGGGGACGACGACCTCGCCGAGGTCACCCGGCTGTCCGGAGTGACGGCGGTCGCCGGGCTGGCCCGCTATCCGCAACCCCTGGCCCCGGCCGCAGCGGCCGAGCAGGCCGGCGCGGCGCTGCCCACCGGCGAACGGCTACTGCGGCTGATCGCCGGCCTGGACCGCCCTGGCCGGCTGACGCTCGTCGAGGGGGCGGGCGGGCTGCTCGTCGAACTCGCCGACGCCGGCGTCACCCTGCGCGACCTGGCGGTCGAGCTGGGGGCCGCCGCGCTGATCGCGGTCACCGCGGAACTGGGCACCCTGAACCACACCGCGCTCACTCTGGAAGCGCTTGCCACCCATCGCGTTTCGTGTGCCGGCCTGGTGATCGGCAGCTGGCCGGCGCACCCCGGGCCGGTGGAGAACTCGAACCGCGCGGCCCTGGACCGGCTCGCGCCGGTGCGGGCGGCACTGCCCGCCGGGGCGGGATTGATGAACGCCGCCGCGTTCGCGGCCATGAGCGCGGCGGCGTTCGACCGCGACTGGGTCACCGCGCTGGTCAGCTGATGGTCCATTCCGTCGAGCTGCTCTTCGACGACGAGACCGAGGCGACGATCCGCGGGCTCTGGGAGGCGCTGGCCGGCGCCGGGATCCCGAGCCAGGCGCCCGCCGGGCGGCCGCACGTCACGCTCGCGGTGGCCGACCGCATCGCCGGGGCGGCCGACGAAGCGCTGCGGCCGCTGACCCGCCGGCTGCCGCTGGGCTGCGCCGTCGGTGCATCCCTGCTCCTCGGGCGGTCCAACGCGATCCTGGCCCGGCTCGTCGTGCCCACGGTCGAGCTGCTGGCATTCCACGCGGAGGTGCACCGGCTGTGCGGCGAACACCTGGCCCCCGCGCCGGCCCCGACCAGCCTGCCGGGCCAGTGGACGCCACACGTCACGCTGGCGCGCCGCGTCGGGGGACCTGCGCTGGGCCGGGCGCTGCGCATCGCGGGGCGCCCGCCGCTGATCGAGGGCAGCTTCGCCGGCCTGCGGCACTGGAACGGCGAGCAGAAGTACGACTACCTGATCCGCTAGCCGCCGAACAGCAGATACAGGCCGGTGAAGGTGTAGCCGACCATGACCAGCATCATCGTCAGCTGGCCGGTGAGCTGGTGGCCGCCCGGCAGCAGCCGCAGCGCCTTGTCGTGCGCGGCGATCACCGCGACGATGTGGCCGGTCACCACGCAGGCCACCTTGATCCCGGCCAGCACCGGCGGGTGCGTGGACAACACGTAGGCCACCTGCTGGTGCGCCAGCCCCAGCAAATTCCAGCCACGGCCGAACGGGTCGGCCAGCGCGAACACGGCCTGCTGCCCGCGCTCGACGAGGTAGGTCAGGTAGTGGGCGAAGATGTAGCCCACCACGATGGGGATCAGCGAATGCGCCATCTGGCCGGGCAGGGCTCGGCGTTGCCCGGAGTCCACGCCGCCCGTCGCACGCGCAGCAAGCGAAAAGGTCACCGCCACAACGGAAATGAAGGCCACCAGCCCGACGGTCCGCAGCAGCGACGACGATAGCGTCGGCGTCAGGCCGACGCCGGGGGAGAGCCGGTCGGCGAAGCCGCGCCACGTCGGCGACGACGAGAAACTGTCGAACGCCGTCGACCCGAGCAGCACCGCGAGCAGCACGACCACGCCGGGCCGGACGGGCAGCGACGGCAAATGATCGAGCGGGTTGCCGACGACGATTCTCCCGCCCTGCGGGTCGCGGCGAAACGGCGAGAGGCGGGACACCGCCATGCTGTACACCCCGAACGGGTCGGCGCGCGCCAACCAGCGCTCGCCGCACAGCCAGGCGCCCACCAGCATGGCCCCCGCATAGATGCCCAGCCACGCCCGCACCCCAGGCAGCGACGCCGGGTCGGGGCTGGCCAGCTCCATCCAGACGAACGCGAACAGGCCGAGCGCGGCCGGGCGGTAACCCCACCGCTCGGGATAGCACCACCGGGCCCGGTGCAGGCGCTCGGGCGTGCCGCGCCGCAGCAGCAGGTACACCGTCCGCATCGGTGAGAGGACCCGCCAGACCGGCCCGAACAGCAGCGACAGCGCCACCAGGCCGACCCACAGCAGCACGTAGAACACCCCCAGCAGGGCATTGGTCTCCGATCGCGGACCCCACCCCCCGGTCGCCACCGCCCACACCGCGAACACCAGCGCCAACCCGGCAGCCGTCCAGCGGGTCGCCGGAGCGTCGACCACGGCGGTCACCACCGCCGGCAGCGGGCGGCCCGGCTTGAGCGGGTCGAACCGGGGCCGCCGCCAGGCGAACGCGACCAGTGCGAAGGTGAACGTCAGCGCCCACGCCGCGCCGACCATCGCGTACAGGTAGGGCACCGGCAGGTCGCCGGATCCGCCCAGACCGTGCGCGAGCACCACCGTCGCGCCACCGGCGCTCACGGCTGGACTTGGATGGTCGCGATCGTGCGGTTCAGGTGGTGCAGTTCGACCTCGACGTCGCCGGGCACGTCGACGCTGAACTGGAACGTCTGGTTGGGCGCGGCGGCCACCGGGAACTTGTGGTCGGGCGTCGAGTGCACGTGCAGCTCGTCGGCGACGTCGCTGGTGACGTGCAGGGTGATCGGCTGCTTCACCCTGGCCTGCAGGTCGGCGTTGGTGGGGGTCACCTGGCCGTGGGCGATCGTGACGTTGATATCCAGCGCGTCCGGCGGCGGCTGGCTCGGTGTTTTACCGCCGCAGGCGACCAGGGCGCACACCAGCGCCGCCACCCACGCCGGGGCGATGCGACTCGTCATCGGCTCACGCCGCTCTCGGCACCGGCCGCTTGTCCTCGACCGGTTCCGGCTCGGTGACGGCGTTGTTGAGGCGGCCGGCACCCCAGGTCAGCCCGGCGATCACCATCAGCGTCAGGAACAACACCACGATCGAGCCCGCGGTGAACAGCCAGGCCGGCGCGCTCTGGTCCCGTTCGCGCTGCAGGATCGTGACCTCCTGCACGAACGGCCGGTTGAACGACGCCAGGGCCGGAACCTCGGGCGCCGGGATCGCGTCGTCGGCCGGCTCCCAGATCGGTACGGCGGTCATCGTGTAACCGTCTTGCACGCGCAGCAGCGTCTTCCATGAACCCCACACCGGCACCGGCTGCGTCGAGCGGTAATGCCCGGGGCCGACCTGCTGCAGCCGGTCGATCACCAGGCCGCGGTCGTTCTCCATCCGGCCCTGCCAGGACAGGATGGTCAGCCATTCGGGGTGTTGGCTCACCATGTCGGCCGGCGTGATCCGCACGTCGGCCGACACCATGCGCTGTCCGGGCGGGCTGGGCAGGTCGGTCAACGTGATGGTGGCGTTGTCCTGACGTGGCACGACGATATGCAGCCCGTTGGCCACCGCGCCGCCGATCACCAACACCGTGGCCGCCACCACCGCGATCCCCGTGGCGCGGCCCGGCAGGCGCCGGCCGGTGAGCACCATGCCGAACAGCGCGCCGCACGTCCCCGTCAAGATCGCGACGGGCACGGCCATCGCCAGCGCCTCACCCCACATGCTCATCGGCCACGGGTAGTGGTACACCCTGCCGATCCAGAGCGACTCCAGCCACAGCCCCACGGTGCCCACGGCCAGGCCGGAGACCGCGCCAAAGGCGATGGGCCGCTTGAACAACGGGGTGAGCGCGACCAACTCGACCATCAGCGCCGGGCCGAGGTAGAGCGGGAACCAGTTGATCGGTGCCCCCAGGACCGGCCCGACCAACAACGCGACCGCCCCGCGCAGGGCGATGGCGAAGACGGCGGCGATGACGGCCGCGCCGCGACCCATCGTGATCCGGGCGGCCACCGCGGCCAGCGCGGCCGCCGCGGCGATCATCATCGGCTGCAGCACCAGGCGGAATTGCTCGACGCCGAAGTCGTATTCGATCTGGTAGACCGACAGACCG
This sequence comes from Mycobacterium europaeum, assembly GCF_034555895.2. Classification (NCBI taxonomy): domain Bacteria; kingdom Bacillati; phylum Actinomycetota; class Actinomycetes; order Mycobacteriales; family Mycobacteriaceae; genus Mycobacterium; species Mycobacterium europaeum. The sequence continues at coordinate 2,459,220 of NZ_CP157315.1, read as the reverse complement.
ATGAACATGCCGCCGAAGGACAGGTAGCGCAGGAACTTGATGAAGGCGCCGTGGTAGACGTCCGCGCCTTCGTGGGCCTCACCCTCACGCTCCAGCATCAACACCGCGAACAGCGAAAACCCGGCTCCGCCGATCATCATCAAATGTGTTGGGCCCCAAAGCGTCACGTCCTGGCCGAAGATGCGGTGCCAGATGTCGTCGAGCGGGAACCCGATCATCGCGTACATCCCGCAACCGGCCATCAGCACCCCGCCGACCGGGGCGTACCAGTTGCGGGTGATGCGGACCGCGGCCGGGCCGGGCTTGTCGAACGGCAGCACGATCGCCGTCATGCCGCCCAGGAAGATCCCGAACAGCCCGATGATGATGAAGTAGTGCGCCGGGTTGGCCAGTGGCCCGGGGTCGCGGCCGTTTCCGATGTGCCAGCTGACGTCCCAGATGAACCCGAACAGGGCGCAGATGATCGAGGTGGTGAAGATCAGGACCGGAAGCGCGACCCAATTGGGGCGGTGGAACTTCTCGCCCATCTTGTCGGCGAACCGGGTCAGCCACTGAATGCGATGGTTGCGGTGCGCGTAGCCGAGCCACAGCAGCGCCGCCGCGATCACCAGCGCCGCGACCGACAGCCCGATCACCTGATTCAGCCCCGCGCCCCGCGCCGGTGGCTCCGCGAGCAGCATCAGCCCCGTCGACATCATCGTTGTGCCCTCCCAAACTCGCGCCGGGTCCGACGATCGCTAACTTACTCTTTAGTAAGTTAGCGGGCCGGTGTCTGTTCGCGGGATGCCCCACCGGGCGTGTCGTCAATCACGCTTTTCGTCGGCGGCGCCGCGTGCGGCTTCCGAGCCGTCCGGCGATCCGTCGTCGCCACCGGCGCGGCGGTCCCTCAAGGCGACATACAGGATCACGGCCACCACAATCACCGCCGGCAGGAAGGCCGGAATCGCCAGCAGGAGCATGTGGTGGGCGACGTATGCGGTGTGCGGATCGGTCATGGTGGTGAGATACCCCGGCGGGCGCCGTCTGCTGCGGCCGTTACCCTACTTTGAACACTTTTATTCGCGCTGCCACCAGGTGGCAGGGGTGGCCGCATGCTCGGCCAACAAAGATGCAGGGGAGTAACTGGTGACTCAAGCGGCCACTCGACCGGCGACCGGCGCCCACGACGCAGACATCCTGGCGGTCGCGCGCGAGCAGGTGCTCGAACGCGGTGAGGGGCTGAGCCGGGAGCAGGTGCTGCAGGTGCTGCAGCTCCCCGACGACCGGCTCGACGACCTGCTGGCGCTGGCCCACGAGGTGCGCATGCGCTGGTGCGGCCCGGAGGTCGAGGTCGAGGGCATCATCAGCCTGAAGACCGGCGGTTGCCCGGAGGACTGCCATTTCTGCTCACAGTCGGGGCTGTTCGCCTCCCCGGTGCGCAGCGCGCGGCTGGACATTCCCAGCCTGGTCGAGGCCGCCAAGCAAACCGCCAAGTCCGGTGCCACCGAGTTCTGCATCGTGGCCGCCGTGCGTGGTCCCGACGAGCGGCTGATGGCCCAGGTCGCCGCCGGCATCGAGGCGATCCGCGACGAGGTCGAGATCAACATCGCCTGCTCGCTGGGCATGCTGACCGCCGAGCAGGTCGAGCAGCTCTCGGCGATGGGCGTGCACCGGTACAACCACAACCTGGAGACGGCCCGCTCGTTCTTCACCAACGTCGTGACCACCCACACCTGGGAAGAGCGCTGGCAGACCTTGTCGATGGTGCGCGACGCCGGGATGGAGGTGTGCTGCGGCGGCATCCTGGGCATGGGCGAGACGCTCGAGCAGCGGGCGGAGTTCGCCGCCGAACTGGCCGAGCTGGGACCCGACGAGGTGCCGTTGAACTTCCTCAACCCGCGGCCCGGCACGCCGTTCGGCGACCTCGAGGTGCTGCCGGTGGCCGAGGCGCTGAAGTCGGTGGCCGCTTTCCGCCTGGCGTTGCCGCGCGCGATGCTGCGGTTCGCCGGGGGACGCGAGATCACCCTGGGCGACCTGGGCGCCAAGAAGGGCATGCTGGGCGGCATCAACGCGGTGATCGTGGGGAACTACCTGACCACGCTCGGCCGCCCGGCCGAAGCCGACCTGGAACTGCTCGACGACCTGCAGATGCCCATCAAGGCGCTCAACGCCACCCTGTAAGAAACGTGGCGACTGTGGTTGGTGATCTGGGTGCTCCGGTCAGCGCGGGCGTCTACAACGTCTACACCGGGGAATTGGGGGGCACCGCAATGCCGACGGCGGCGCAGCTGGGCCTGGAACCGCCCCGGTTCTGCGCGGAATGCGGCCGCCGGATGGTGGTGCAGGTTCGCCCCGACGGCTGGCGGGCGCGGTGCTCGCGGCACGGTCAGGTCGACTCCGTCGACCTGGAGGCCCAACGGTGACCCAGCCCGTGGCAGATCCGGAAGGTCCACGACGTCCGCCGCCCGCAACCGTCCCGTCCACGTCGGGGATCCGTGCCATCGCGGTCGCCGCGCTGGGCTCCCTGCTGATCGGTGTGCTGATCGGCGGGCTGTGGGCGTGGATCGCGCCGCCGATCCACGCCGTGGTGGCGCTCACCCGCGCGGGTGAACGGGTGCACGACTATCTGGGCACCGAGTCGGAGCATTTCTTCGACGCGCCGTGCCTGATGCTGGGCTTGCTAACCGTGCTCGCCGTGGTGGCGACGGTGCTGGCGTGGCAGTGGCGCGCGCGCCGCGGACCGGGGATGGTCGTCGTGCTCTCGACGGGCATGGTGACCGCCGCCGCGGCCGCGACGGCAATCGGGGCGGTGTTGGCGCGGATCCGTTACGGCGCACTGAACTTCGACGCGGTGCCGCTGTCCAAAGCCCCGTCGGTGGCGTATGTCATCCAGGCACCCCCGGTGTTCTTCGCGGACCATCCGCTGCCGGTGGCGCTGACGCTGCTGTGGCCCGCCGCTATCGCCGCGCTGCTCTATGCCGTGTTTGCGGCCGCCGACTCCCGCGACGACCTGGGGGCCTACCCGCCGGGCGGCCGACCTGCCGACGCGCTGCCGGTGGCAGCGGGCGGTGCACCGGACGCGCCCGTGTCATAGCGGCCGGCGGTGAATCCTGCGGCCGAAGATGACCTTGGCGGCGATCTTGGTCAGCCGGGCCATCCCGACGTAGGTCATCGGGTGGAACATCGTCGGCCAGGTGGTCCGGATCAGGTGCTCGGTCACGGGCCGGCGGTCGAACCGGTCGGTGAGCCAGCGCAGCGTCATCGGCGCCGACAGCGGGTGTAGCAGCATGTGCTCGTTGAACGCGTCGCGATGGTAGGTGACCTGGGCGCCGCCGGCCGAATAGGCGTCGGCGAGCACGTCGATGTCCTCGACGTCGATGAGGTAGTCGTGGACCGCCTGCACGATCAGCACCGGCGGCGTCGGGACGGCCGCCCCCAGCTTGATGTTCTCGAAGACGTGGGTGACCTCGGGCGTCGAGAGGATGCTCTCGAGCGGCTCGTCGAGGTAGTCACCCATGTTCTTGCCGGCCATCCGGATGACCGCCTCCACGGTGGTCATCTTCTCGAGCGATTCGAGCAGGGCGCGCCCCTCCTCGTTGCTGTGCTCTTTGATCACCCGGTCCAGCTCGGGGTAGATGTGGGCGAGCGCGGCCACCACCAGGGCGGGCAGGCCCGACAGGAAGCTGCCGTTGAGCCGTCGGAAGGTGTTGCCCAGGTCCCCGACGGGTGATCCCAGCACGGCCCCGACGATGTCGAGCTCGGGCGCGTAGTCGGCGCATACTTCCGCAGCCCAGGCACTGGCCAGGCCGCCGCCGGAATAGCCCCACAGGCCGATCGGGGCCAGTGGGGAAATTCCGAGGCGTTCCGAACCCAGGGCGGCCCGGATTCCGTCCAGCACGCGATAGCCGGGCTCATACGGCGCGCCCCACAGGCCCTGCAGGCCTTCGTGGTCGGGCACCGAGACGGCCCAGCCCTCGGCGACGGCGGCGGCGATCAGGAAGTATTCGAACTGGCCGATGGAGCCCAGGGCCTTCGCCCGGCGCCGCAGCGCGTAGGACGGGAAGCAGCGCGACGACACGGCGTCGATCGCGCACTGGTAGGACAGCAGCGGGCAGGGCCGTTCCGGGGCGAGCTCAGCGGGGACGATCACCGTCGTCACGCTCGCCTCGGGCTCGCCGTTCATGTCCATCGTCCGGTAGAGCAACTGGACGGCCTTGACCGGCTGGGGAATCAACCCCAGAAACGCCAGCTCGACATCGCGCGAGCGCAGCACCGTCCCGGGCTCGGCGTGCTGGAACCCCAGTGGCGGCTGGTAGAACGGGTCGTCCGACGGCAGCAGCGGGCGTACTTTGCGCTGCAGTTCCTCGTGCGGTGGCCGGGCGATCCACTCCGCCCCGCGTGTGCCTGCCAGATTGCCGAGCTCAGCCATTGAGGCTCCCTTCTAGGCCACCCGGCATTCTCGCCCATGAACGGCAGGTAACCAAAACACAATCGCCGCATGGTGGGCGACTTCTCGCCGGGGACGGCGGGTCAGACGCGTCACAGTTGCCGATTCATCCGTGTCCCCGGACGGCGCTTTCCGCAAACTTGCCGGGGGGAGCGGCGCGGGAGGTCAAACCTGGCCGGGGTGGCCGGGAGGCCTCAGCGCGGCGAATTCGTCGGTGACCCGCAGCCGGGAGTCGGTGAAGTGGTAGAGGGCCGCCGGCCGGCCCCCGCTGCGACCGGATTGCGCGATGGTGCCGGTCTGGCTGATCACGCCGCGGCGGACCAGCACCCGCTGCAGGTTCGTCGCGTCGACCTGATAGCCCAGCGCGGCGCCGTAGATGTCGCGCAACGTCGAGAGCGCGAATTCCTTTGGCGCCAAGGCAAATCCGAGGTTGGTGTAGGACAACTTGGCGACCAGGCGGGCGTGGGCGTGGGTCACCATCGGACCGTGGTCGAAGGCCATCTCCGGCAGGCAGCTCACCGGGTGCCACCGGGTGTCCGGCGGCAGCTCGGGGGTGGCGGGGGAGGGCACCAGGCCGAGGAACGTCGAGGCGATCACCCGGGCGCCCGGCACCCGGTTCGGCTCGGAGAACACCGCCAGCTGCTCGAGGTGCGCCAGCTCCTTGAGGTCCACCTTCTCGGCCAGCTGTCGGCGGACCGAGCTGATCATGTCCTCGTCGTTGCGCAGCCGTCCGCCCGGCAGCGACCAGGCGCCGCGCTGCGGATCTTTGGCGCGCTGCCATAACAGCACGTTAAGCTGCGGTTTCTGTATTCGCGGGCCGCCCGTTACCTGGCGAACCTGAAACACCACCGCAAGCACCTCGTGTTCAGTGCTAGTATGGGCCATGTTTTCGATTATAAGTCGAAAACCTCCTGGGCTGAAAGGAGCCGCCGTGACGGTTGTGAATCGCATGGACACGCTCGCCGAAGACATGATGGCCGACATCACGAATTCGCCCACCGGCTACGGCGGCGTGGACGGCGACGAGCAGTGGGCCGCCGAGATTCGCCGGCTGGCCAAGCTGCGCGGCGCCACCGTCCTCGCGCACAACTACCAGCTGCCCGCGATCCAGGACGTCGCCGACCATGTGGGTGATTCGCTGGCCCTGTCGCGGATCGCCGCCGAGGCGCCCGAGGACACCATCGTGTTCTGCGGGGTGCACTTCATGGCCGAGACCGCCAAGATCCTCAGCCCCGACAAGACGGTCCTCATCCCGGATCAGCGGGCCGGCTGCTCGCTGGCCGACTCGATCACCGCCGACGAGCTGCGCGCCTGGAAGGACGAGCACCCCGGCGCGGTCGTCGTCTCCTACGTCAACACCACCGCCGCGGTGAAGGCCCTGACCGACATCTGCTGCACGTCGTCCAACGCGGTCGACGTGGTGAACTCGATCGACCCCGACCGCGAGGTGCTGTTCTGCCCGGACCAGTTCCTCGGGGCCCACGTGCGCCGGGTGACCGGCCGCGCGAACATGCATGTGTGGGCCGGTGAATGCCACGTCCACGCCGGGATCAACGGCGACGAGCTGTCCGAGCAGGCCAGGGCGAACCCCGACGCCGACCTCTACGTGCATCCCGAATGCGGTTGCGCCACTTCGGCGTTGTACCTCGCCGGGGAGGGCGCCGTCCCGGCGGATCGGGTGAAGATCCTGTCCACCGGCGGCATGCTCGACGCCGCGCATGAGACCCGGGCCCGCAAAGTGCTGGTGGCCACCGAGGTCGGCATGCTGCATCAGCTGCGCCGGGCGGCCCCGGAGGTCGATTTCCGCGCGGTCAACGACCGGGCGTCCTGCAAGTACATGAAGATGATCACGCCCGCGGCCCTGTTGCGCTGCCTGGTGGACGGGGCCGACGAAGTCGATGTCGACCCCGAGGTCGCGGCGGCGGGCCGTCGCAGCGTGCAGCGAATGATCGAGATCGGTCAGCCGGGCGGCGGCGAATGATCGCCCGCCCGGGCTGGACGGACAGCGCCGACGTCGTCGTCATCGGTACCGGCGTCGGGGGATTGGCCGCCGCGCTGGCCGCCCACCGCGCGGGCCGCCGCGTCGTCGTGCTGAGCAAGGCCGACCAGGCGCGCGGGGCGACGGCCACCCACTACGCCCAGGGCGGCATCGCGGTGGTCCTGCCCGACAACGACGACTCCGTCGAGGCTCACGTCGCCGACACCGTGGCCGCGGGCGCCGGCCTCTGCGATCCCGACGCGGTGGCCTCGATCGTTGCCGATGGCTACCGGGCGGTGTCCGAATTGGTCGGTGCCGGAGCGCGATTCGACGAGGCGGCCCCGGGCCGCTGGGACGTGACGCGCGAAGGCGGGCACTCGCGGCGGCGGATCGTGCATGCCGGCGGCGACGCCACCGGTGCCGAGGTGCAGCGCGCGCTCGACCACGCCGCCCGGCTGCTGGACATCCGGACCGGCCACGTCGCGCTGCGCGTGCTGCACGACGGCACGGCCGTGACCGGCGTGTCAGTCGGCAATGCGGACGGGTACGGAATCATCAGCGCGCCGGCGGTCATCCTGGCCTCCGGCGGCCTCGGGCACCTCTACGGTGCGACCACCAATCCCGCGGGCTCCACGGGCGACGGCATCGCGCTGGCGCTGTGGGCCGGTGTCGCGGTCAGCGACCTCGAGTTCATCCAGTTCCACCCCACGATGCTCTTCGGTGGTGGCGGCGGCCGGCGTCCGCTGATCACCGAGGCCATCCGCGGTGAGGGCGCGATACTGCTTGACCGGCAAGGCAATTCGGTCACCGCCGGCGTGCACCCGATGGGCGACCTGGCGCCGCGTGATGTGGTCGCCGCGGCCATCGACACGCGGCTGAAGGCCACCGGCGACCCGTGCGTCTTCCTCGACGCGCGCGGCATCGAGGGTTTCGCCACCCGGTTCCCGACGGTGACCGCCGCGTGCCGGGCCGCCGGCATCGACCCCGTCCGCCAACCCATCCCGGTCGTGCCGGGGGCGCACTACAGCTGCGGCGGCGTCGTCACCGACGTGTACGGGCAGACGGAACTGCCGGGGCTGTTCGCCGCCGGCGAGGTGGCGCGCACCGGAATGCACGGCGCCAACCGACTGGCGTCCAACAGCTTGCTGGAGGGCCTGGTCGTCGGCGGACGGGCGGGGAAGGCCGCGGCCGCGCACGCGCTGGCGGCGGGGCGCGTCCGCGCCGCGGAGCGCGAGCCGTCCGTCCACACCGCCCCGGACCGCGGCGAACTGCAGGCCGCGATGAGCCGCGACGCCTCGGTGGTGCGCGACGCCGCCGGGCTGAACCGGTTGTCCGAGACGCTGTCGGCGGCGCCGGTACGGGCCATCGCCGGGCGTCGCGACTTCGAAGACGTCGCGCTGGCCGTGGCCGCCCGCGCCGTGACCGCCGCGGCACTGGCCCGCGGCGAGAGCCGGGGCTGCCACCACCGCGCGGAACACCCCGAGCCCGCGCCGGACCAGGCGCGCAGCAGCGTGCTGCGGCTGGCCGACGACCGGAACTCGGTGCTGGCGGAGGCGCTGGCGGCGGTGGGCTGATGATGCTGCCCGACGAACGAAGCGCCGCTCAGGACACCATCCGGCGGGCTCTGGAGGAGGACCTGCGCTACGGGCCCGACGTCACCACCCTCGCGACGGTGCCCGCCGGCGCGGTGGCCACCGCGTCGATGGTGCCCCGCGACGCCGGCGTGATCGCCGGCGTCGAGGTTGCGCTGCTGGTCCTCGACGCCGTCCTGGCCGGCGGCTACGAGGTGGTGCACCGCGTCGAGGACGGCGCCCGGCTGCAGCCCGGCGAGCCGGTGCTGACCGTGCGCGCGGACACCCGTGGCCTGCTGACGGCCGAGCGGACCATGCTGAACCTGGTCTGCCACCTGTCGGGTATCGCCACCACGACGGCGGCCTGGGTCGACGCCGTGCACGGCACCAAGGCCAAGGTCCGCGACACCCGCAAAACCCTGCCCGGGCTGCGTGCGCTGCAGAAGTACGCGGTGCGGGTCGGCGGGGGCGTCAACCACCGGATGGGCCTGGGTGACGCGGCGCTGATCAAGGACAACCACGTGGTGGCCGCGGGATCGGTGGTCGACGCGTTGCGGGCGGTGCGTGACGCGGCGCCGGATCTGCCGTGCGAGGTGGAGGTGGACTCCCTCGAGCAGCTGGACGAGGTGCTGGCCGAAAAGCCGGAACTGGTCCTGCTGGACAACTTCCCGGTATGGCAGACGCAGATGGCCGTGCAGCGCCGGGACACGCGCGCACCCGCCGTCCTGCTGGAGTCTTCCGGCGGGCTCAGCCTGGAGAACGCCGCCACCTACGCGGCCACCGGGGTGGACTACCTGGCCGTCGGCGCGCTGACGCACTCGGTGCGCGCGCTCGACGTCGGCCTGGACATGTAGGGCCTTGGACGAGCGCAGCGGTGGGCGCCCAGGGCGTCGAGTGTGCACCCAGGGCGGGAAGGTCGCGGAAATCCCGCCGTCGGCGCACACCGAAAGCCGTCAACGCACACCAAAAGCGGCGGCGCCGAGGCCTCAGGCGATGTCGCCGACGAACACGCCGACCCGTCGCAGCTGCATCCGGGCCATCCGCGGCAGGCGCTCGGCGTCGGGGCCGTCCGAGCCGGCCGGCAAGATCCGCGGGTTGGTGATGTGCACCACGCGGTTGCGGCTGTACTGCACGTCGGCCTCGCCGGCCGCCAGCACGTTCTTGACCCAGTTCGTCTTGCCGTGGCCCAGCGCGATCGCCAGCACGTTGTCCTTGCGGTAGGGGGTGATGATGGTCTCGTACGGTTTGCCCGAGGTGCGGCCGCGGTGCTTGATGGTGGCGGTGCCGGGCAGAAAGCGGGCGATCGGCTTGACCGCCGGGTTGAAATACCTGATCTGGAAGCGCTCGAACCAGGGCGGGAACACCATCGGCACGCCCGGTGCGTTGTTGGGGTGATCCTTCGCGGACATGACGGCTCCCTGAGTCGGATGGGTCGTACCCGGCCATTCAAGGGCACTGTACCGGTCGAATATCAACTTGAGTTGCTCTGGGACAATGGAGGCGATGAGTACCACTTCAGCACCCGTGATGGCCCGCATCGACCTGCGGGGCGCGGCGCTGACGGCTGCCCGGTTGCGGACGGCGCTGCCGCGCGGCGGCGCCGACGTGGAGAGCGTGTTGCCCAAGGTGCGTCCGATCGTGGAGGCCGTCGCCGAGCGCGGCGCCGAGGCGGCGCTGCAGTACGGCGAGTCGTTCGACGGGGTGCGGCCGGCGGCGGTGCGGGTGCCCGCGGCGGCGCTGGAGTCGGCGCTGGCCGGTCTGGATCCCGACGTCGTCGACGCCCTGCGGGTGATGATCGAACGCGCCCGCGCGGTGCACGCCGACCAGCGTCGCACCGACGTCACCACCACGTTGGGGCCCGGCGCGACGGTGACCGAGCGGTGGGTCCCCGTCGAGCGGGTGGGCCTGTACGTGCCCGGCGGCAACGCCGTCTACCCGTCGAGCGTGGTGATGAACGTGGTGCCGGCGCAGGTCGCGGGCGTCGACTCGCTGGTGGTGGCCAGCCCGCCGCAGGCCCGCTTTGACGGCCTGCCGCATCCGACGATCCTGGCCGCCGCCCGGCTGCTCGGGGTGGACGAGGTGTGGGCCGTCGGCGGCGCGCAGGCGGTGGCGCTGCTGGCCTACGGCGGCGCCGACACGGACGGCTCCGAGCTGGCGCCGGTCGACCTGATCACCGGCCCGGGCAACATCTACGTCACCGCCGCCAAGCGGATGTGCCGCTCGCGCGTGGGCATCGACGCCGAGGCCGGGCCGACCGAGATCGCCATCCTGGCCGACCACACGGCCGACCCGGCGCACGTCGCCGCCGACCTGATCAGCCAGGCCGAACACGACGAGATGGCGGGCAGCGTGCTGGTCACCCCGAGCGCGGCGCTTGCCGACGCCGCCGACGCGGAGGTGGCCGCCCAGCTGCGCACGACGGTGCACCGCGAGCGGGTGGCCACCGCGCTCGCGGGCCGCCAGTCCGCGATTATCCTGGTCGACGACCTCGACGCCGGCATCAAGGTGGTCAACGCCTACGCCGCCGAGCACCTGGAGATCCAGACCGCCGACGCGGCCGAGGTCGCCGGGCGAATCCGTTCGGCCGGTGCCGTTTTCGTCGGGCCGTACTCGCCGGTCAGCCTCGGCGACTACTGCGCCGGATCCAACCACGTCCTGCCGACCGCGGGCTCGGCCCGGCATTCCAGCGGCCTGTCGGTGCAAACCTTCCTGCGCGGCATCCACGTGGTCGACTACACCGAGGCCGCCCTCAAGGACGTCTCGGGGCACGTCGTCACGCTGGCCAAGGCCGAAGACCTGCCGGCGCACGGCGAGGCGATCCGGCGGAGGTTCGAGCGATGACCGGGCCGGAGAACCCCACGCTGGACGACCTGCCCTTGCGCGACGACCTGCGCGGCAAATCGCCCTACGGCGCACCGCAACTGGCGGTCCCGGTGCGGCTGAACACCAACGAGAACCCGCACCCGCCCAGCCGGGCGCTGGTGGACGACGTCGTGCGGTCGGTGGCCGAGGCCGCCGCCGAACTGCACCGCTACCCCGACCGGGATGCGGTCGACCTGCGCCGCGACCTGGCCGATTACCTCACCGCGCAGACCGGCGTGCGGCTCGGCGTGGAAAACCTCTGGGCGGCAAACGGTTCCAACGAGATCCTGCAACAGCTGCTGCAGGCGTTCGGCGGGCCCGGGCGCACCGCCATCGGGTTCGCCCCGTCCTACTCGATGCACCCGATCATCTCCGACGCCACGCGCACGGAATGGCTGGAGGGCGTCCGCGCCGACGATTTCAGCCTCGACGTCGACGCGGCGGTCGCCGAGATCACCGAGCACCGGCCCGACGTGGTCTTCATCGCCAGCCCGAACAACCCGTCCGGGCAGAGTGTTTCGCTGCCGGCCCTGCGGCGCCTGCTCGACGCGGCCCCGGGCATCCTGATCGTCGACGAGGCCTACGGCGAGTTCTCCTCCGAGCCCAGCGCCGTGGGGCTGGTGCGCGAGTATCCGACCAAGCTCATCGTCACCCGCACGATGAGCAAGGCGTTCGCGTTCGCCGGGGGGCGGCTCGGCTACCTGATCGCCACGCCCGCGGTGATCGACGCGATGCTGCTGGTGCGGCTGCCCTACCACCTGTCGTCGGTCACCCAGGCCGCGGCCCGGGCCGCGCTGCGGCACGCCGACGACACCCTGAGCAGCGTCGCCGCGCTGATCTCCGAACGCGAACGTGTCACGAAAGCGTTGAGCGCCATGGGTTTCCGGGTGATCCCGAGCGACGCGAACTTCGTGCTGTTCGGGCGGTTCGCCGACGCTCCGGCCGCCTGGCAGCGCTACCTGGACGCCGGCGTCCTGATCCGCGACGTCGGGATTCCCGGCTACCTGCGCGCGACGACGGGCCTGGCCGAGGAGAACGACGCGTTCTTGCGGGCCAGCGCCCAGATCGCCGCCACCGAACTGGCCCCAGCCACCCCAGTAGGAGCCCCGTGACCACCAGTGCCACCCGGCGTGCGCGTATCGAGCGCCGCACCAAGGAATCCGACATCGTCATCGAACTGGACCTCGACGGCACCGGCCAGGTCCACGTCGACACCGGTGTGCCGTTCTACGACCACATGCTGACCGCGCTGGGCAGCCACGCGAGTTTCGACCTGACCGTGCGCACCACGGGCGACGTCGAGATCGAGGGTCACCACACCATCGAGGACACCGCGATCGCGCTGGGGCAGGCGCTCGGGCAGGCCCTCGGCGACAAGCGGGGCATCCGCCGGTTCGGCGACGCGTACATCCCGATGGACGAGACGCTGGCCCACGCCGTCGTCGACGTGTCCGGCCGGCCCTACTGCGTGCACACCGGAGAGCCGGATCACCTGCAGCACACCACCATCGCCGGCAGCTCCGTGCCGTATCACACCGTCATCAACCGGCACGTGTTCGAGTCGCTGGCCATGAACGCCCGCATCGCGCTGCACGTGCGCGTGCTCTACGGGCGCGACCCGCACCACATCACCGAAGCGCAGTACAAGGCGGTGGCCCGCGCGTTGCGTCAGGCCGTCGAGCCCGACCCCCGGGTGACCGACGTGCCGTCCACCAAAGGTGTTCTGTGACAACACCATCCGTCGTCATCCTGGATTACGGCTCGGGCAATCTGCGGTCGGCCCAGCGCGCCCTGCAGCGGGCGGGCGCGTCGGTGGAGGTGACCGCCGACGCCGACGCCGCGGCCGCCGCCGACGGGCTCGTGGTGCCCGGGGTCGGGGCCTTCGAGGCCTGCATGACGGGCCTGCGCAGAGTCCACGGAGACCGCATCATCGCCGACCGGGTCGCCGCCGGCCGCCCGGTGCTCGGCGTCTGCGTCGGCATGCAGATCCTGTTCGCCAGCGGCGTCGAATTCGGTGTGCAGACAACGGGTTGCGGCCAGTGGCCGGGAGAGGTCACCCGCCTGGAAGCCCCGGTGATCCCGCACATGGGCTGGAACGTCGTCGACGCCGGGGCCGGCAGCACCCTGTTCAAGGGACTGGACGCCGGCACCCGGTTCTACTTCGTGCACTCCTACGCCGCACAGCGATGGGAGGGCCCGCCCGAGGCCGTGCTCACCTGGGCCACTCACGGGGTGCCGTTTCTGGCCGCGGTCGAGCAGGGGCCGTTGTCGGCCACCCAGTTCCACCCCGAAAAGAGCGGGGACGCCGGTGCGGCGGTGCTGCGCAACTGGATCGAGGCACTGTGATCACCTCCGCGAAACTGTATTCCGCTACGCGAACGTCGAGAGGGTGCGTCGTCAGTTGCAGTCTCGGCGCGAAGGAGGAAATGTGTTGATCTTGTTGCCCGCGGTCGATGTGGTCGACGGCCGCGCGGTGCGGCTGGTCCAGGGCAAGGCGGGCAGCGAAACCGAATACGGCTCGGCGCTGGACGCGGCGCTGGGCTGGCAGCGCGACGGCGCGGAATGGATCCACCTGGTGGACCTGGATGCGGCGTTCGGGCGCGGCTCCAACCGCGAACTGCTCGCCGAGGTGGTCGGCAAGCTCGACGTCCAGGTGGAGCTGTCCGGCGGTATCCGTGACGACGAGTCCCTGGCCGCGGCGCTGGCCACCGGCTGCGCCCGGGTCAACCTGGGCACGGCGGCGTTGGAGAACCCGCAGTGGTGTGCGCGCGCGATCAGCGAGCACGGCGAGAAGGTCGCGGTCGGGCTGGACGTCCAGATCGTCGATGGGCAGCACCGGTTGCGGGGCCGCGGTTGGGAAACCGACGGCGGTGACCTGTGGGAGGTGCTGGAACGCCTTGACCGCGAAGGGTGTTCGCGTTTCGTCGTCACCGATGTCACCAAGGACGGCACGCTGGGCGGCCCCAACCTCGACCTGTTGGCCGCCGTCGCCGACCGGACCGATGCCCCGGTGATCGCCTCCGGCGGCGTGTCGAGCCTGGATGACCTGCGCGCGATCGCCACCCTGACCGACCGGGGCGTCGAGGGCGCCATCGTCGGGAAAGCGCTCTACGCCGGGCGGTTCACGCTGCCGCAGGCGCTGGCCGCGGTCGCGGGGTAGGGCGGCGATGGACCTGGACGCGTTGGTTCAGCAGGCGTCGGCGATCCTCGACGACGCCACGGAGCCGTTCCTTGCCGGCCACCGCGCCGACTCGGCGGTCCAGAAGAAGGGCAACGACTTCGCCACCGACGTGGACCTCGCGATCGAGCGGCAGGTGGTCGACGCGCTGACCGAGGCAACCGGAATCGGCGTGCACGGCGAGGAATTCGGCGGCACCGACGTCGACTCCGAATGGGTGTGGGTGCTCGACCCCGTCGACGGCACGTTCAACTACGCGGCCGGCTCACCGATGGCGGGCATCCTGCTGGGCCTGCTGCACCGCGGCGACCCGGTCGCGGGCCTGACCTGGCTGCCCTTCGTCGACCAGCGCTACACCGCGGTGGTGGGTGGGCCGTTGATGAAAAACGGTGTCGCCCAGCCCCCGCTGGCGCCCGTCGACCTGGCCGACGCCCTGATCGGTGCCGGCTCGTTCAGCGCCGACGCGCGGGGCCGGTTCCCGGGGCGCTACCGCATCGCGGTGCTGGAGAACCTCAGCCGCGTCTCGTCGCGGTTGCGGATGCACGGCTCCACCGGACTCGACCTCGCCTACGTCGCCGACGGGGTGCTCGGTGGCTCCATCAGTTTCGGCGGCCACGTGTGGGACCACGCCGCCGGCGTGGCGCTGGTCCGCGCCGCGGGCGGGGTGGTCACCGACGTCCGCGGTGAACCCTGGACCCCCGCGTCGGATTCCGCGCTGGCCGCGGGACCGCGCGCGCACGCCGAGATCCTCGAGGTCCTGCGGGGCACGGGCCGACCGGAGGACTTCTGAGATGCCCCCCGACAGCGGCCTTGCGGTGCGGGTGATTCCCTGCCTGGACGTCGACGCCGGGCGGGTGGTGAAGGGCGTCAACTTCGAAAACCTGCGCGACGCAGGCGATCCCGTCGAGCTCGCGGCGGCCTACGACGCCGAGGGCGCCGACGAGCTCACCTTCCTCGACGTCACCGCCTCGTCGTCGGGGCGGGCCACCATGCTCGACGTGGTGCGCCGCACGGCCGAGCAGGTGTTCATCCCGCTGACCGTCGGTGGCGGGGTGCGCACGGTGGCCGACGTCGACGTCTTGCTGCGCGCGGGGGCCGACAAGGTGTCGATCAACACCGCCGCGATCGCCAGGCCCGACCTGCTGGAGGAGATGGCGAGGCAGTTCGGCTCGCAATGCATCGTGCTGTCGGTGGACGCCCGCACCGTGCCCCCGGATTCGGTGCCGACGCCGTCGGGCTGGGAGGTCACCACGCACGGCGGGCGCCGTGGCACGGGGATCGACGCGGTCGAATGGGCTTCCCGCGGAGCCGATCTGGGGGTGGGGGAGATCCTGCTGAATTCGATGGACGCCGACGGCACCAAGGCCGGGTTCGACCTGGCGATGCTGCAGGCGGTGCGCTCGGCGGTCACGGTGCCGGTGATCGCCAGCGGTGGTGCCGGCGCGGCCGAACACTTCGCGCCCGCGGTCGCCGCCGGCGCCGATGCGGTGTTGGCGGCCAGCGTCTTTCACTTCCGGGAGCTGACCATCGGCCAGGTGAAGGCGGCGATGGCCGCCGAAGGGATCACCGTGCGATGACGCTGGACCCGCAGATTGCCGCGCGGCTCAAGCGCAACGCCGACGGCCTGTTCACCGCGATCGTGCAGGAACGCGGCACCGGCGACGTGCTGATGGTGGCCTGGATGGACGACGCGGCGCTGGCCCGCACGCTGGAAACCCGTGAGGCGACGTACTTTTCGCGCTCCCGCGGCCAGCAGTGGGTCAAGGGCGCGACGTCCGGCCACACCCAATATGTGCACTCGGTGCGGCTGGACTGCGACGGGGATGCCGTGCTGCTCACGGTCGACCAGGTGGGCGGAGCCTGTCACACCGGTGACCACAGCTGCTTCGACGCCGACGTGCTGCTGCAACCCGAGGGTTAGCGGGGCCGTGGTGTGTGGCGATCCGTTCGGCGGCACTAGCTCCCGATGCGACGCTGACCCTGGGCGGCGGCCAAGAAGTCGACCCACGACGCCACCTCGGAGTGCCGTCTGAGCAGGGCACGGCGCTGGCGTTCCGTCATCCCGCCCCAGACGCCCCACTCGACCCGGTTGTCGAGCGCGTCGGCCCCGCACTCCAGGATCACCGGGCAGTGCCGGCAGATCGCCGCGGCCTTTCGCTGGGCGGCGCCGCGCACGAACAATCCGTCCGGGTCGCCGGTTCGACACAGGGCTTTTGAAACCCAGTCGTTGCGATCCTCGTCCTGCACACTGCGCAGATGGTTGCGAATGGAGCTGTTGGCGCCGCTTTGTGCGGTGGTCCGGGTAGCTAACACCGTGTCCCCCTTCGATCCGGCTAGCTAAAGACCAGCGTTCGGATATGCCTGTTTGACTTCCCTCCGGATCAGCCCGTGTAAACCTGAGGCGAATGTTGCGACCGTATGAAAAGCCGCCGGGTCAGCGTTAGGGGCTTTTGTCCCAGTGCCCGGGGACTTTCGGTTCAAACAACTCCGAAGTCGCCCGATCGGGTGCCGTCGATGAGAATGGCGATCGATGTTGAGACGGATGTCGTGGACCGCGGTCGTACCGCTGCTTGCCGTCGGCGTGCTGGCCGTGATCTGGGGCGAGCGGCTCAGTCCGGCACTGGCCGTGCTGGCGGCGGCGTTTCTCATCGGGGCCGTGCTGGCCGCGGTGCATCACGCGGAGGTGGTCGCGGCCCGGGTCGGCGAGCCGTTCGGGTCGCTGGTGCTCGCGGCCGCGGTGACCGTGATCGAGGTGGCCCTCATCGTCGAGCTGATGGCGTCCGGGGGCAACGAGGCCGCGACGCTGGCCAGGGACACGGTGTTCGCCGCGGTGATGATCACCACCAACGGCATCGCGGGTCTGTCGCTGCTGATGGGTTCCCGGCGTTATGGCGTCACGCTGTTCAACGCCGAGGGCAGCGGCGCCGCGCTGGCCACCCTCACCACCCTGGCGACGCTGAGCCTGGTGCTGCCGGCGTTCACGACCAGCGGCCTGGGCAAGGAATTCTCGCCCGGGCAGCTCGCCTTCGCGGCGGTCGCCTCGCTGCTGCTGTACCTGGTCTTCGTCTTCACCCAGACGGTGCGGCACCGCGACTTCTTCCTGCCGGTCGCACAGCGGGGGCAGAAGCGGCTGTTCGAGGACGAGAGCCACGCGGACCCGCCGAGCCGCGGCGCGGCGCTGGGCAGCCTGGCGCTGCTGCTGGTCGCCCTGGGCGCGGTGGTGGGGCTGGCCGAGGAGGAGTCGCCGGCCGTCGAGAGCGCGGTGACGGCGGCGGGATTCCCGCAGTCCTTCGTCGGCGTCGTGATCGCCGCCCTGGTCCTGCTGCCGGAAACCCTGGCCGCGGTGCGCGCCGCGCGCCAGGGCCGCATCCAGATCAGCCTGAACCTGGCCTACGGCTCGGCGATGGCCAGCATCGGGCTGACCATCCCGGCGATCGCGCTGGCGTCGATCTGGCTGAAGGGGCCGCTGGTGCTCGGCCTGGGCGCCATCCAGCTGGTGCTACTGGCGCTGACGGTGGTCATCAGCATGCTGACGGTCGTCCCGGGGCGGGCGACCCGGCTGCAGGGCGAGGTGCACCTGGTGCTGTTGGCCGCGTACGTGTTCCTGGCCATCAGCCCCTGACGCTCAGTGGGCGCGCAGCGTCTGAAGCGCCTTGTCGGCGTGGCTGTCCATGTTGAACTCGCTGGAGATGACGTCGAGCACCCTGCGATCGGTGTCGATGACGAAGGTGGTGCGCTTGACCGGCATCAGCTTGCCGAGCAGGCCGCGCTTGACCCCGAACTGCGCGGCGACGGTGCCGTCGGGGTCGGACAGCAGCGGATAGTCGAACTTCTGCATGTCGGCGAACTTGGCCTGTTTGTGCACGGGATCGACGCTGATGCCGACCCGGGTGGCCCCCACGGCGGCGAATTCGGCGGCCAGGTCCCGGAAGTGGCAGGCCTCCTTGGTGCAGCCCGGCGTCATCGCGGCGGGGTAGAAGAACAGCACGACGGGTCCGCCGGCGAGCAGGTCGCTGAGCTTGCGTGGCGTCCCCGCCTGATCGGGAAGTTCGAAGTCCGCGACGGTGTCTCCGGGTTTCATGCCGCGAGCGTAACGCCACGGCGACTCCCGGGCCCACCAGCGCAGCCCCGTCACGCCCGCGAGCGCCCGGGCCCACGTCTGCGAGGATGGTCCGGTGCACGCCCACCTCGCCGCGACGACCTCACGAGAGGCCTTCCGCCAGCTCGCAGCCGAGCACCGCGTGGTTCCGGTGACCCGCAAGGTGCTGGCCGACAGCGAGACGCCGCTGTCGGCCTACCGCAAGCTCGCTGCCAATCGCCCGGGCACGTTCCTGCTGGAATCCGCCGAGCACGGCCGATCCTGGTCGCGCTGGTCGTTCATCGGCGCCGGCGCGCCGTCGGCGTTGACCGTCCGCGACGGCGAAGCGGTCTGGCTGGGGGCCGTGCCGCAGGACGCGCCCACCGGCGGTGACCCGCTGCTGGCGCTGCGGGCCACCCTCGAGCTGCTGGCCACCGGGACCCTGCCGGGGCTGCCGCCGCTGTCCGGCGGGATGGTCGGCCTGTTCGCCTACGACATGGTGCGGCGCCTGGAACGCCTGCCCGAACTTGCCGTCGACGACCTGCACCTGCCGGACATGCTGCTGCTGCTGGCCACCGACGTGGCGGCGGTCGACCACCACGAGGGCACCATCACGCTCATCGCGAACGCGGTGAACTGGAACGGCACCGACGAGCGGGTCGACGAGGCCTACGACGACGCGGTCGCCCGCCTGGACGTGATGACCTCGGCGCTCGGCCAGCCGCTGCCGTCCACGGTCGCCACGTTCGACCGCCCCGAGCCGCGGTACCGCGCGCAGCGCAGCGTCGAGGAGTACGGGAAGATCGTCGACTACCTCGTCGACCAGATCGCCGCCGGCGAGGCCTTCCAGGTCGTGCCCTCGCAGCGGTTCGAGGTGGACACCGACGTCGACCCCATCGACGTGTACCGCATGCTGCGGGTCACCAACCCCAGCCCCTACATGTACCTGCTGCATGTCCCCAATGGCCATGGGGGAACGGACTTTTCGGTCGTGGGTTCCAGCCCGGAGGCGCTGGTGACCGTTCACGACGGCTGGGCGACGACGCATCCGATCGCCGGCACCCGGTGGCGCGGGCAGACCGAGGAAGAGGATCAGCTGCTCGAAAAGGAACTGCTGGCCGACGAGAAGGAACGCGCCGAGCACCTGATGCTGGTCGACCTGGGCCGCAACGACCTCGGCCGGGTGTGCGCGCCCGGCACCGTGCGGGTCGAGGATTACAGCCACATCGAGCGCTACAGCCACGTCATGCACCTGGTGTCGACGGTGACGGGGATGCTCGCCGAGGGCCGGACGGCGCTGGACGCGGTGACTGCCTGCTTCCCGGCCGGCACGCTGTCGGGCGCGCCGAAGGTGCGGGCCATGGAGCTGATCGAGGAGGTGGAGAAGACGCGGCGCGGCCTCTACGGCGGCGTGGTCGGCTATCTCGACTTCGCCGGCAACGCCGACTTCGCGATCGCCATCCGCACCGCGCTGATGCGCGACGGCACCGCCTATGTGCAGGCCGGCGGCGGGGTGGTGGCCGACTCCAACGGCCCGTACGAGTACACCGAGGCGTCCAACAAGGCGCGCGCGGTGCTGGGCGCGATCGCCGCCGCCGAGACGCTGACCGCCCCGGAGGCCGGCCCCCATGACTGAGGCCCGGCCCGCCCGGCGGGCCCGGTTGGCCGTCGGGGTGGCCCAGGTGTTGCTGGTGGGATCCGCGGCGGCGTTGTGGGCGGCGTCCCGCCTGCCGTGGGTGGTGATCCGGTCGTTCGACGGGCTGGGGCCGCCGCGGGAGGTGACGCTGTCCGGCGCGTCGTGGTCGACGGCGCTGCTGCCGTTGGCGGTGCTCATGCTGGCGGCGGCCGTGGCGGCGATCGCGGTGCGCGGCTGGCCACTGCGGGCGCTGGCGGGGCTGCTGGCAGTGGCCAGCCTGGCCGTCGGATACCTGGGCGTCAGTCTGTGGGCGCTCCCCGACGTCGCCGTGCGCGGTGCCGATCTGGCGCACGTCGCGGTGATGACGCTGGTGGGCAGCGAGCGGCGCTACGTCGGCGCGGGCATCGCGGTGGCCGCCGCGGCCTGCACCCTGGTCGCGGCCGTCCTGTTGCTGCGGTCGGCCGGCGATTCCGGGTCGGCGAGGCTGAGCGCGGAAAAGTATGCGGCCCCGGCGACGCGCCGCTCGAATGCGCTACGCGACGACGCCGATGGCGCGATGCTGGAGCAGCCGGAGACGCCGGAAATGTCGGAGCGGATGATCTGGGACGCGCTTGACGAGGGTCGCGACCCGACCGATCGGGCCCGCGACTCGGACACCGAGGGTCGGTGACGGGCCGCGAGCCGGGGGCCGCTACCCTTCATTCACGTCGTCGCAATCGGCTCCGGTTCGTCAGGTTGGCTGTGGGGTGACGATGGTTGACAGCGCGAAGGGAAGCAACAGGCATGAGTCCGGCTACCGTGCTTGACTCCATCCTCGAGGGAGTCCGGGCCGACGTCGCCGCGCGCGAAGCCCTCATCAGCTTGTCCGAGATCAAGGCCGCCGCTGCGGCCGCGCCTCCACCGCTTGACGTGATGGCCGCGCTGCGCGAGCCCGGCATCGGGGTCATCGCCGAAGTCAAGCGCGCCAGTCCCTCGGCGGGTTCCCTGGCCACCATTGCCGATCCGGCGAAACTGGCCCGCGCGTACGAGGGTGGCGGAGCCCGGATCATCAGCGTGCTGACCGAGGAGCGACGGTTCCGCGGGTCGCTCGACGACCTCGACGCGGTCCGGGCCGCCGTCTCGATACCGGTGTTGCGCAAAGACTTTGTGGTGCAGCCGTATCAGATCCACGAAGCGCGCGCGCACGGCGCCGACATGTTGTTGCTCATCGTTGCCGCGCTGGACCAGTCCGCGCTGGTGTCGATGCTCGACCGCACCGAATCGCTGGGCATGACGGCCCTTGTCGAGGTGCACACCGAGGAGGAGGCCGACCGCGCGCTGCAGGCGGGCGCCAACGTAATCGGCGTCAACGCACGCGATCTCGCGACGCTGGAAGTCGACCGCGATTGCTTTGCGCGCATCGCCCCCGGCCTGCCCAGCAAGGTGATCAGGATCGCCGAGTCCGGTGTCCGCGGCACAGGTGACCTGTTGGCGTATGCCGGCGCCGGCGCGGACGCCGTTCTGGTGGGCGAGGGTCTGGTCAAAAGCGGTGACCCGCGCGCGGCGGTCGCCGACCTGGTCACCGCGGGCACCCACCCGTCCTGTCCGAAGCCGTCTCGCTAGTCGTCAAGTCGCTGGTGATGGTCAACGTGTCCCGCCCGGACCTTCCCCGTCCGAGTGCAGCCGTCGCCGAACCCACCAGCCACGAACCCGATGCGGGAGGCCATTTCGGGGTTTACGGCGGCCGCTACGTCGCGGAGGCGTTGATGGCGGTGATCGAAGAGGTCACCGCTGCCTACGAGAAGGAACGCATCAACCCCGATTTCCTGGACACCCTGGACGATCTGCAGGCCAACTACGCCGGCCGCCCGTCCCCGCTGTATGAGGCCACCCGGCTGTCCGAGCACGCCGGCGCGGCACGCATCTTCCTCAAGCGAGAAGATCTGAACCACACCGGTTCTCACAAGATCAACAACGTGCTCGGTCAGGCGTTGCTGGCCAAGCGGATGGGCAAGACCCGGGTCATCGCCGAGACGGGCGCCGGCCAGCACGGCGTCGCCACCGCCACCGCATGCGCCTTGCTCGGCCTCGAATGTGTCATCTACATGGGCGCGGTGGACACCGCCCGCCAGGCGCTCAACGTGGCGCGGATGCGCCTGCTGGGCGCCGAGGTCGTCTCCGTGGAAAGCGGCTCGAAAACGCTCAAAGACGCCATCAACGAGGCGTTTCGTGACTGGGTGACCAACGCCGACCGCACCTATTACTGCTTCGGCACCGCCGCGGGGCCGCATCCGTTTCCGGCGATGGTGCGCGATTTTCAGCGCATCATCGGGCTCGAGGCGCGGGTGCAGATCCAGGCCCAGGCGGGCCGGTTGCCCGACGCGGTCGTGGCCTGTGTCGGCGGCGGATCCAACGCCATCGGCATCTTCCACCCGTTCATCGACGACGCGGGGGTGCGCCTGGTCGGCTTCGAGGCGGCCGGAGACGGTGTCGAAACCGGAAGGCACGCCGCGACATTCGCGGGCGGTTCGCCAGGCGCCTTCCAGGGGTCGTTCTCTTACCTGCTGCAGGACGAGGACGGCCAGACCATCGAATCGCATTCCATCTCAGCGGGTTTGGACTACCCGGGGGTGGGCCCCGAGCACGCGTACCTCAAGGAGACCGGGCGCGCCGAATACCGGCCGATCACCGACGCCGAGGCGATGGACGCGTTCGCGCTGCTGTGCCGCACCGAGGGGATCATCCCGGCGATCGAATCGGCGCACGCGGTCGCCGGCGCGGTCAAGCTCGGCCTCGAGCTGGGGCCGGGGGCCATTATCGTGGTGAACCTGTCGGGTCGCGGCGACAAGGACGTCGAGACGGCCGCGAAATGGTTCGGCCTGATGGGGCCCAGCGAACGATGAGCGTGGAACAGCGGCAAGCCAGCAGGCTCGGGCCGGTCTTCGACGCGTGCCGCGCGGAGGATCGCGCCGCGCTGATCGGTTACCTGCCCACCGGTTACCCCGACGTGCGGGCCTCGGTGGACGGAATGCTGGCCCTGGTCGAATCGGGTTGCGACATCATCGAAGTCGGTGTGCCCTACTCCGATCCCGGTATGGACGGGCCGACCATCGCACGCGCCACCGAGCTCGCGCTGCACGGGGGAGTGCGGGTTCGCGACACGCTGGCCGCCGTCGAGGCGATCAGTGCGGCCGGCGGCCGCGCGGTGGTGATGACCTATTGGAATCCGGTATTGCGGTACGGGGTGGACGCCTTCGCGCGTGATCTCGCGGCCGCCGGAGGCCACGGCCTGATCACACCGGACCTCATTCCCGACGAAGCCGGGCCGTGGCTGGCGGCAGCTGAGGAGCATCGGTTGGATCGCATTTTTCTGGTGGCGCCGTCCTCGACGCCGCAACGGTTGGCGATGACCGTCGAGGCATCGCGGGGATTCGTCTACGCTGCTTCCACGATGGGGGTGACGGGTGCGCGGGACGCGGTGTCGCAGGCCGCGCCCGAACTGGTGCGACGGGTAAAGGCCGTGTCGGACATCCCGGTCGGGGTCGGCCTGGGCGTGCGGTCGCGGGAGCAGGCGGCGCAGATCGCCAGCTACGCCGACGGTGTGATCGTCGGGTCCGCCCTGGTGTCGGCGCTGGGCGACGGCGGGTTGCCCGCGCTGCGCGCGCTCACCGGGGAACTGGCCGCCGGCGTTCGGCAGAGGGCGTCCGGCCGATGAGGACGTTGCCGACGTATTTCCCGAGCCCGCCCCAGGGTGTCTGGCACCTCGGGCCGCTGCCGATTCGCGCCTACGCGTTGTTCATCATCACCGGCATCGTCGCGGCCCTGCTGATCGGCGACCGGCGCTGGGAGGCGCGCGGCGGCCAGCGCGGGGTCATCTACGACATCGCCCTGTGGGTCGTGCCGTTCGGATTGGTGGGCGGTCGGCTCTATCACCTCGCCACCGACTGGCGGACCTATTGGGGTCCGGGCGGTGCCGGTTTGGGTGCGGCGGTGCGCATTTGGGACGGCGGCCTGGGCATCTGGGGCGCGGTGGCCCTCGGTGCCGTCGGCGGGTGGATCGGTTGCCGGCGTCACGGCATTCCGCTGCCCGCCTTCGCCGACGCGGTCGCCCCGGGCATCATCCTGGCGCAGGCCATCGGCCGGCTGGGGAACTATTTCAACCAGGAGCTCTACGGCCGGGAAACCACGCTGCCGTGGGGTCTGGAGATCTTCTACCGCCGAGACCCCTCGGGATACATCGACCCCCACTCTCTGGACGGTGTCTCCACGGGCCAGGTCGCACTCGTCGTGCAGCCGACGTTCCTCTACGAATTGATCTGGAACGTCCTGGTTTTCGCCTTCCTGATCTACGCCGACCGGCGGTTTGCGTTGGGGCACGGACGACTGTTCGCGCTGTATGTGGCCAGCTATTGCATCGGGCGCTTCGGTGTCGAACTGCTGCGCGACGACACCGCCACCCATATCGCGGGCATCCGGATCAATTCGTTCACATCGACTTTCGTGTTCATCGGCGCCGTGGTGTACATCATGGCGGCGCCGAAGGGACGCGAGGCGCCCGAGAGCCTGCGGGGCACCGATCACGTCGCCGGGGAAGCCCCGGCAGTAAAGCCGGCGGCCGCGTCGCCGCCCGTCGTCTCGGCCGCGGCGACGACTGCGGTGGTCGCGGCGGGTGCCGGCGGAGACGGCGCTGAGCCCGCCGAGTCGGCGGAAACGGGCGAGGCCGGTGACGCCGGCGAGCCGGAGACGGTCGAAGCGGAGGCGGCGGAAGAGCCCGCGGCCGAAGCCGAGGAAACCGAAGGCGAAGAACCCCAAGCCGAATCCGCGGAGCCCGCAGAGGCGGAGCCCGAAGCGGCTGACGAGGTCGAGCCCGAATCCGCGGAGCCCGAAGCGCCCGACGAGGTGGAGCCCGCAGAGGCGGAGCACGAAGAGCCCGAAGAGCCGAAAGCCGAGGCGGATGATCACCCCGAGCCCGAGCCCGAGCCCGAGCCCGAGCCCGAGCCCGAGCCCGAGCCCGAACCCGAACCAAAAGCTGAGCCCGAGCCCGAGCCGGCCGAAAGCGATTCGGCCGCCGAGCCGGAGAAGCCAAGCCGCGGCCGGTGGAGGCTGCGGAGGAACCGTTAGCGGGCACGACTTCCGGCCGCACACCGCGCGGTCTGGCATGCTGAACACGTGACGCAAACCGAATCCGCCGGACACGCGGTGGAACAGTGTCACGGACGGCGTCAGCACCGGTACGTCGCGGCCGGAACCGCCCTGGCGCTGGGGGGCGCGCTGGGCTACGTCGGGCTGGTCGACCCGCACAACCCGCATTCGGTGTATCCGCAGTGCCCCTTCAAATGGCTCACCGGCTGGAACTGCCCGTTCTGCGGTGGCCTGCGGATGACGCACGACCTGCTGCACGGCCACTTGGCCGCCGCCGTCAACGACAATCTTTTCCTGCTGATCGGCATCCCCCTGCTGGCCGGATGGCTGCTGATCCGCCGCGGCCGGGGCAAACCGGCGCCGTCGACGCCGGCCTGGCTGGCGATGACGCTGGCCGTCATCGCGTGGACGGTCGTGCGTAACCTGCCCGGCTTCCCGCTGTTTCCGGCGATTCAGAGTGGGTAACGCGCCCATCGCGCGAACACCGTTCGGTCGGACCGGGCTGCTCGCACGCGACTATGCTGTGTCGGCGTGAGTAGACGCGGGAAGATCGTCTGCACCCTTGGCCCTGCGACGAATTCGGATGAGATGATTCTGGCGCTGGTCGAGGCCGGAATGGACGTCGCCCGGTTGAACTTCAGTCACGGCGACTACTCCGACCACAAAGCCGCCTACGAGCGCGTGCGGGCCGCTTCGGACACCACCGGCCGCGCGGTCGGTGTGCTCGCCGACCTGCAGGGGCCGAAGATCCGGCTGGGGCGTTTCGCGACCGGGTCCACGTACTGGGCCGACGGCGAAACCGTGTGCATCACCGTCGCGGACTGCGAAGGCACCCACGACCGCGTGTCGACCACCTACAAGAATCTGGCCGCGGACGCGACGGTCGGGGACCGGGTGCTGGTCGACGACGGCAAGGTCGGCCTGGTCGTCGAGCGCATCGACGGCGGCGACGTCATCTGCACCGTCGAAGAGGGCGGCCCCGTCAGCAACAACAAGGGCATCTCGCTGCCCGGCATGAACGTGTCCGCACCGCCCTTGTCCGAGAAGGACATCGAGGACCTCACGTTCGCGCTGGACCTCGGTGTGGACCTGGTGGCACTGTCGTTCGTGCGCTCGCCGTCCGACGTCGAGTTGGTGCACGAGGTGATGGACCGGATCGGGCGGCGGGTGCCGGTGATCGCCAAGCTGGAAAAGCCGGAGGCCGTCGACAATCTGGAAGCGATCGTGCTGGCCTTCGACGCCATCATGGTGGCCCGCGGCGACCTCGGTGTCGAGCTGCCGCTCGAGGAGGTGCCGCTGGTGCAGAAGCGGGCCATCCAGATGGCCCGGGAGAACGCCAAACCCGTGATCGTGGCGACCCAGATGCTCGACTCCATGATCGAGAACTCGCGGCCCACGCGAGCCGAGGCCTCCGACGTCGCCAACGCTGTGCTCGACGGGGCCGACGCGGTGATGTTGTCCGGCGAGACGTCGGTGGGGAAGTACCCGCTGGCCGCCGTCCGGACCATGTCCCGGATCATCTGCGCCGTCGAGGACAATTCCACCGCCGCCCCCCCGCTGACGCACGTGCCGCGCACCAAGCGCGGGGTGATCTCGTACGCCGCCCGAGACATCGGCGAGCGGCTCGACGCCAAGGCGCTGGTCGCCTTCACCCAGTCCGGTGACACCGTCAAGCGGCTGGCGCGCCTGCATACCCCGCTGCCGCTGCTGGCCTTCACCGCATGGCCGGAGGTGCGCAGCCAGCTCGCCATGACCTGGGGCACCGAGACGTTCATCGTGCCGATGATGACGTCCACCGACGGCATGATCCGCCAGGTCGACCAGTCGCTGCTCGAGCTCGGCCGCTACAAGCGCGGTGACCTGGTGGTCATCGTCGCCGGCGCGCCACCTGGCACAGTGGGTTCGACCAACCTGATCCACGTGCACCGGATCGGGGAGGACGACGTTTAGCGCCCACACCCAAGGAGAGCCCGCGATCAGCACGAATTCTGATTTCGAGGAACTGCTGGCGACGCTCGACCTCAACCGCGTCACCGATGAGCTCTTCGTCGGGTCTCATCCCAGCAAGAACCCGATGCGGACCTTCGGTGGCCAGCTCATGGCCCAGTCCTTCGTCGCGAGCAGCCGCACGCTGGTCCGCGATGACCTGCCGCCCAGCGCGCTGTCGGTGCACTTCGTCAACGGGGGCGACACCGCCAAGGACATCGAGTTCCACGTCATCAAGCTGCGCGACGAGCGGCGCTTCGCCAATCGGCGCGTCGACGCCGTGCAGGACGGCGTCCTGTTGTCCTCGGCGATGGTCTCCTACATGGCCGGCGGCCGCGGCCTCGAACACGCCGTCGACCCGCCGCGGGTGGGCGAGCCGGAGACGCAGCCGCCGATCGGCGAGCTGCTCCGCGGCTACGAGGAGACCGTCCCGCACTTCGTCAACGCCCTGCAGCCGATCGAGTGGCGCTACACCAACGATCCGGCCTGGGTGATGCGCGAGAAGGGCGATCGGCTGCCGCACAATCGGGTGTGGATGAAGGCCGGCGGCGCCATGCCGGACGACCCGGTCCTGCACACCGCGACCATGGTGTACTCCTCGGACACCACCGTGCTGGACTCGGTGATCACCACCCACGGCCTGTCGTGGGGGTTCGACCGCATCTTCGCCGCCTCCGCCAACCATTCCATCTGGTTTCACCGGCAGGTCAACTTCGACGACTGGGTGCTGTATTCGACGTCGTCACCCGTGGCCGCGGATTCGCGTGGGCTGGGCACCGGTCACTTCTTCGATCGCTCCGGGCGGGTGCTCGCCACGGTGGTCCAGGAAGGGGTCCTGAAATACTTTCCGCCCGCCCGCCGATAGACAGGTCGGATACCCGCAGCACATCGCGCTGAATCCGGCCCGGCAGGGGCGGGGCCCGCGCGTAAATTTTCAGCAGCCGGGTATTCGGTGCGGAGGCGGCAATGCGCCGCCAGCCAGCGCATCGGGAGGTGGTTGTGAGCGGGCCCTTGGTCGACGTCTCAGCTAAGCCCCGCGCGCGCGAACGCGTCGTGGTCTCCGTCGATTCGCGGGCGGCCCGGCTCATCGGTGCGCTGGCCCTGCTCAGCGCCGCCTGCTGGCTGGGCGAGATCCTGGTCCGCCACCACCACCAGCCGTCGTGGCACTACGCCGATCGTTTGGCGTGGTCGCTGACGGTGCTCGTCGCGGTGACGTGGATCGCGCGCGGCATCTTCCTGGGCCGTCCCGTGACGGCGACGCACGCCGTCACCGCCGGCTTCTTCGTGCTGGCGGGGCTGGGCCTGCACGTGCTGGCCTTTGACCTGCTCGGCGACGTGGTGATCGCCGGCTCCGGCATGGTGCTGATGTGGCCGACGTCGTCGCGGCCGAATCCGGAGGATCTGCCCCGGGCCTGGAAGCTGATCCAGGCCACCAGGGACGATCCGCTGGCGCCGTTCGCGATGCAGACCGGCAAGAGCTACCACTTCACCGCGGACGACAGCGCCGCGCTGGCCTATCGGACGCGTATGGGCATCGCCGTGGTCGGCGGTGACCCGATCGGCGACGAGACCCGATTCCCCGAGCTGATCGCCGACTTCGCCGCCATCTGCCACACCCACGGCTGGCGGATCGCGGTGGTGGGGTGCGGCGAGCGGCGGCTCGACCTGTGGAACGACCCCGCGGTGATCGGGCAGTCGCTGCGCGCCGTCCCGATCGGGCGCGACGTGGTGATCGACGTCACCGGTTTCGACATGGTGGGCCGCAAGTTCCGCAACCTGCGCCAGGCGGTCAAGCGCTCGCACAACTGCGGCATCACCACCGAGATCGTCGGGGAGCAGGAACTCAATCGCGAGCAGCTGGCCGAGCTGACCGAGGTGGTGCGGGCGTCGAGCAAGGCGGCCCACACCGAGCGCGGATTCCACATGAACCTCGACGGGGTGCTAGAGGGCCGATTCCCCGGCATCCAGCTGATCGTCGCCAGGGACGCCTCGGGCAAGGTGCAGGGATTCCACCGCTACGCGACGGCCGGCGGCGGCAGCGACATCACCCTCGACGTGCCGTGGCGTCGGCGCGGGGCCCCCAACGGCATCGACGAGCGGCTCAGCGTCGACATGATCATGGCGGGCAAAGACAATGGCGCCCAACGCCTTTCCCTCGCCTTCGCGGCCTTCCCGGAAATCTTCGACGAGAAGAATCGCGGCCGCACCCAGCGCCTGTTCTACCGGTTGATCCATGTCCTCGACCCGTTGATCGCGCTCGAATCGCTGTACCGGTACGTGCGCAAGTTCCACGCGCTGCACGCCCGGCGCTACGCGCTGGTTTCGATGACGCAGATCCCCACGTTGCTGATCGTGTTGCTGTCGCTGGAATTCATGCCCCGCCGGCGACACCTCTGAGCGCGTCGACGCGCAGTTCGGGGCAGTCCATGTCGCCGGGCAGATGGTGGGTGGCCACCACCACGGTCCGGTGGGCGGCCATCAGCGCCGAGCCGGGCCCCAGCAGGTCGCGCAGAATCGATTCCGCGTCGGCCGCGTCCAGGTGTTCGGTGGGCTCGTCGAGCAGCACGATCCGGGCGGGTGCGAGCACCGCCCGCGCCAGCAGCAGCCTCCGGCGCTGACCGCCCGAAAGCGCCTGCGCGCCACCGGTCAACACCGTCGACAGGCCCTCGGGCAAACCCGCGAGCCAGGCGCCGAGCCCGACCGCCTCCAGCGCGCCCTCCAGTTCGGCGTCCCCGCAGTCGCCGCGGGCGACCAGCAGGTTGTCCCGGACGGTGGTGGCGAAGACGTGCGCGTCCTCGGCGAAAAAGCCGACCGCGCCGCGTAAGTCCGCTTCCCGGAAGTCGGTCAGGTCGGTGCCGCCGAGGGTCACCCGTCCCTCCAGTGGGGGCAGCAGCCCGGCCAGGGTCATCAACAGCGTGGTCTTGCCGGACCCGCTGGACCCGGTCAAAGCCAGCCGGGCACCGGGCGGCAGGTCGAGCGTGATGCGGTTGGAGCGGGCGGCCCCGGCGTGCCCGGCCCGGATGTCGGCCGACAGCGCGCCGGTGGGATTCGGCGTCGGCGCGGCCACGGCCGATTCCGGCCGGGGCGGGCGATCGTTCGCCGTCAGGTCGAGCAGCCGGCGCGCGGCGATCCGCGACCGCGTCAACTGGATGGCGGCGGCCGGTAGCGGGGTCATGGCCTCGAATGCGGACAGCGGCAACAACATCAGGATGGCCAGCGTGGTGGGGGCGACCGTGGGGGCCAACCCGATGCCGGCGACCACCGCGCCGAGCACGCTGGCCCCGATGGCCGCGGTGGGCGCGGCCTCGGCGAGGGCGGCCGGCCGGGCGGCGGCGTCCAGGGCGGCGCCCCACGCGCGTTGACGGCGCTGCGATTCGGCGATGACCCGCGGCAGCAGGCCGGCGACGCGGAGCTCGGGCGCGTGTTCCAGCGCGATCATCGCCGAGGTGTCGCGCTGGGAATGATGCTGGCGCGCAAGGCTTTCCTGGCTCGCGGCGGCCTTGCCCGCGAGACGAGGTGCGACGAGGCCCGCGACCAGCAGGCAGACCGCCAGCACCGCCGCGGCCGGCAGCGAGATGGCCGCGATCACCGCGGTCGCCGCGATGGCCAGCACCGCCGCGACACCCATCGGGACCACGGCACGCACCAGCACGTTGGCCAGTTCTTCGACGTCGGAACCCACGCGGGTGACCAGCTCGCCGCTGTGCAGACGAACGGCCGCCGCCGCGGGCCCCTCGGCCAGCCGCTGGTAGATCCCCGCCCGGGCGGTGCCGGCCGCGCGCAGCGCGGTGTCGTGGGTGACCAGCCTCTCGCAGTAGTGCAACACCCCCCGCGAGATCGCGAACGCGCGCACCGCGACGGCCGCGACCGACAGGTCCAGCACCGGCGGCATCTGCCAGGCCCGGGTGATGAGCCACGCCGACACACCGGCCAGCGCCAGCGCGCTGCCCAGTGACAGCACGCCCAGCGCGATGGCCGCCGCGATGCGGGGGAGTCGCGGCCGCAGCAGGGGCGCGGCCGCCAGCAGCGGATCAGACCGGGGCATAACGCGCCCCACTGTCGGCGACCACTTCGACCACCCGGTCACCGATGGCCAGAACGGATTCGCGGTGCCCGACGACCACGACGGTCGCACCCGCCCGGGCGCGTTCCACGATCGCCCGCAGCACGCGTTGCTCGGCCCTGGGGTCCAGGTGGGCGGTGGGCTCGTCGAGCAACAGCACGGCCGCCGTCGATCCGAGTGCGCGGGCCAGGCCGAGCCGTTGCCGCTGTCCCAGTGACAGGCCGACGCCGCCGCGGCCGAGCACGGTGTCCAGCCCGTCGGGCAGGTCGCCCAGCACCGTATCGAAACCGGATGCCGCGCAGGCTGTTTCGAGGTCATCGAGCTCGCCGAAGAGCACCAGGTTGTCCCGGACGGTGCCCGGAACGAGCGCCGGGCGCTGCGGTAGCCACGACAGCTGGCGCCACCACGCGCCGGGCTCCAGGTCGGCGACGTCGACTCCGCCCACGGTCACCCGGCCGCACGACGGCGCGGTGACCCCGATGATCGCCTGCAGGGTCGTGGTCTTGCCCGCGCCGTTGCGTCCGGTCAGCACCGTCACCGCGCCCGGTGCGATGACCGCGGTGAGGTCGCGGGGTGCGTGGCCGTCGCGGCCGGCGACGCTGAGTTCGTCGAGGCGGATCTCCGCGCCCCGGGCGGCGACCGTCTGGCCCTGGGGATTCGGGGGCGCCGGATCGCCGATGAGGGCGAAGGCCTTGTCGGCGGCGGTCCGTCCGTCCTGCGCGGCATGGAATTCCACGCCGATCCGGCGCAGCGGCCAGTAGACGTCGGGCGCCAGCAACAGCACCGTGAGGCCCGTCGCCAGCGTCATCTCGCCGAACACCAGCCGGAATCCGATCCCCACTGCGATCAGCGCCACGCCCAGCGTCGCGAGCAATTCCAGCACCAGCGCGGACAGGAAGGCGATCCGAAGCGTCGCCATCGCCGAGCGGCGGTGCGCGGCGGCCAGTTCGGCGATCCGGCGTTCCGGGCCCCGGACGCGCCCCAGCGCCCGCAGCGTGGGGATGCCGGCGATGAGGTCGAGCAGTCGCCCCTGCAGCGTCGTCATGGCGGCCAGGGCGGCCGCGGACCGGTCGGCGGTCGCCAGGCCGATGAGCACCATGAAGATCGGTATGAGCGGCAGGGTGATGGCCACGATCACCGTCGACCTCAGGTCGTAGAACGCGATGACGGCGACGGTCGCCGGAGTCAGGATCCCGGCGAGCAGCAACGTGGGAAGGTAGCCGGTGAAATAGGGCCGCAGGCCGTCCAGACCCCGGGTGACCACCACCGCGGCCTCGTCGCGTTGGGCGGCGAGGTCAGCCGGCTGGCGGGCCGTCACCGCGGTCAGCACCTGACCGGACAAATCGGCGATGACCGCGCTCGCGCCCCGCTGGCCCAGCCGGGCCTGAAGCCAATGCGCGAGCGTGCGAACGGCCCACAGCGCCAACAGGATCGACAGCGGCCCCAGCCAGGCCCGCAGGCTGTGCGACGAGTGATCGCGCACGGCGCGGGCAACGACGCCCGCCAGCACGATCGCCGAGCCGATCGCGCAGGCGGAGATCACCACTCCGCAGCAGACCGTCGCCCCCAGGTAGCGGCGCAACGCGCTCGACGCCCGCCACAGTCGCGGGTCCAGGGGGCCCCGCGACCCTGATCGTGATGCGGGCGGCGAGTCCGTTGCGCTCAGGACACACGCCTCGCCAGGCCGATGGACGGCGGAATCCGATCCGCCGAGATCCGTTGCCGGAACACCCAGTACGTCCACGCCTGGTACACGACCGTCAGCGGGGCCATGAACGCGGTCACCCACGTCATGACCTTGAGGGTGTAGGGCGTCGACGAGGCGTTGTGGATCGTCAGGCTCCACTGCGGGTTCAGCGTCGAGGGCACCAGGTTCGGGTACAGCGCGCCGAACAGCAAGACCACCACCGACCCGACGACGATCGCCGTGCACGCGAACGCCCAGCCGTCGGACACTCGCCGCCACACCAGCAGCACGGCCGCCAGCTGCGCCACCACGGCGAGCCCGAGCACCAGCCAGGTCCAGTCCTTGCCGTGCGCCAGTTGCGTCCAGATGCCGAAGGCCGCAACCAGTCCGGTCACCGGAAGCGACAGCCACACCGCCAGCCGGTGCGCGTCGTCGCGGCTGGCGCCGGAGGTCTTCAGAGAGATGAAGACCGCGCCGTAGAACAGGAACAGCCCGGCGGTGGCCAAGCCGCCCAGCAGTGTGTAGGCGTTGAGCACGTCGGTGATCGACAGGTGGACCTGACCGGCCCCGTCCACCGGCAGCCCGCGTACCAGGATGGCGAACGCCACGCCCCACAACACCGCGGGCAGCCAGGAACCGGCGGCGAGGCCGAAATCGGCCCAGCCCCGCCACTTCGTGTCGTCGACCTTGCCGCGCCACTCGATGGCCACGGAGCGCAGGATCATCCCCAACAGGATGGCCAGCAGCGGCAGGTACAGCGTGGAGAACACGGTGGCATACCAGCCGGGGAAGGCGGCGAACATGGCCGCGCCGCCCACGATCAGCCACACCTCATTGCCGTCCCAGACGGGGCCGATGGTGTTCAGCGCCGTCCGCCGGATCGGTTCGGGCTCACCGATGCCGACGCGCGCAAGGGGTTCCATCAACATGCCGACGCCGAAGTCGAAGCCTTCCAGGACGAAGAAACCGACGAACAGCAATCCGATAATGCCGAACCACAACTGCTGCAGTCCCATCGGTCAGCTCCTTTCTGCAGTTCGTGAGCCGGGGCCTAGTAGGCGAACGAAAGCGGCGCCACTTCTTCCTCGCCGGGGGCCGGCGGTGGGGCCGGTTCGGCGTCGTGTTCCTGCGGCCCTTCGGCGATGTACCGCTTGAGCAGCCAGAACCAGATGACCGCCAGCACCGCATACACGAGCGTGAACGTCACCAGGGAGGTGATGACCATGCCCGGCACGTGCTGCGAGACGGCCTCGTGCACGGTGAACCGAACCTGTTGGTCGCCGGTGGGATTCGGCGCGACGATCCAGGGTTGGCGCCCCATTTCGGTGAACACCCACCCGGAGATGTTCCCCAGGAACGGTGTGGGAATCGTCAGTAGCGCCAGCCAGGAGAACCATCGCTGGTCGGGCACCCGCCCGCCGCGGGTGAGCCACAGCGCCGCGAGCGCGAACAAGACCGGAATGGCCAGGAACCCGATCATCGCGCGGAACGACCAGTAGGTGACGAACAGGTTGGGCCGGTAGTCGTTCGGTCCGAAGCGCTGTTCGTAGTCGTGCTGGATGTCGCGCACGCCCTGCAACGTGACGTCGCTGATGCGGCCCTCGGCGAGGAACGGCAGCACGTAGGGCACCTGTATGACACCTCTGACCCCGTCACAGTTGTTGTGCCGGCCCACCGTCAGGATGGAGAAGTCCGGGTCGGTTTGGGTGTCGCACAGTGTCTCGGCCGACGCCATCTTCATCGGCTGCTGAACGAACATCAGCTTGCCCTGGCGGTCGCCGGTGAAGAACAGGCCGACGGCCGCGAGCAGCACCACCCAGCAGCCCAGGATGGCGGCCGGGCGAAACATGGTGCGGGCGTCCGATTCTGCGGCGGGGGCGGCCGTCTCCGCCCGGCGGGAGCGGACCAAAAACCACGCGCTGACGGCCGCGACGAACGTCCCGGCGGTCAGCAACGCGCCGCCGACCGTGTGGGTAAACGCCCACCGCGCAGTGTTGTTGCCGAGCAGCGCGGTGATGCTGTCCAGCTCGGCGCGATGCGTCACCGGGTTGTAGTGCGCGCCGACCGGATGCTGCATGAACGAGTTCGCCACGATGATGAAGAACGCGGACATGTTGACACCGATCGCGACGATCCAGATGCAGGCCAGGTGGATCAGCTTCGGCAGCCGATCCCAGCCGAATATCCACAACCCGATGAACGTGGACTCGAAGAAGAAGGCGAACAAGCCCTCCATGGCCAGCGGCGCGCCGAAGATATCGCCGACGAACCGCGAGTACTCACTCCAGTTCATGCCGAACTGGAATTCCTGGACGATCCCCGTCGCCACACCGATGGCGAAGTTGATCAAGAACAGCTTTCCGAAGAACTTGGTGAGGCGATACCACGCGGTGTTGCCGGTGGCCACCCACACCGTCTGCATGACGGCGAGCAGGGGTGCCAGACCGATCGTGAGCGGCACGAAGATGAAGTGGTAGACGGTGGTGATACCGAACTGCCACCGTGAAAGGTCGACGACATTCATCTGTCACTCCCAGAACTACGTAGCCACACTGGCGGCTACTACGCAGTGTAGTAGAAGGGTCAGGGGGGCGGGACCGGGGGCGGCGTCAGCCGGTCAGGGTCTTGGAGGCCTTGCGGATGCTGAAGGACGACACGATTTCGAAGATGCCGAGAACCACGAACCAGACTCCGACCACGAGCGCCAGCGTCACAATGGATTCCAGCGGCGACGCGAGGACGACGATGCCCGCGAGCAGGCTGATCACTCCGATGAAGATCGCCCATCCCCGACCCGGCAAAAGCGGATCCTGAATGGCCGAAATCGTCGTGCCCACCCCGCGAAAGATGAATCCGATCCCAATCCAGATGGCCAACAACAGGATTGCGTAACCCTGACCGAAATGGCGAAACGCCAACAATGCCAGGATGAGTGACGCGGCGCCGCTGATGAACAACAGGATCCGGCTTCCCGCCGAGACATGCAGGCTGAACGCGAAGAACACCTGTGCGGCGCCGGTGATCAACAGGTAAACGCCGAAGGCGACAGCGGCGACCACAATGGATATTCCGGGCCACGCCAGCACCAGCACGCCGAGGGCCAGCGACA
Source organism: Mycobacterium europaeum (assembly GCF_034555895.2). Lineage (NCBI taxonomy): Bacteria > Bacillati > Actinomycetota > Actinomycetes > Mycobacteriales > Mycobacteriaceae > Mycobacterium > Mycobacterium europaeum. The sequence continues at coordinate 2,423,525 of NZ_CP157315.1, read as the reverse complement.
GAATTCCCGATAACAGGGTCGATTTCCACAGATGCGGCAACAGACTTGGAGCGGGGAGAGATCCAGGTGTGGTTTGCATGGCCGCAGTCTGACACAAACACCGGCCTTGGTATAGGGCACTTTGGGCCTATACGTGGGCCTTATGTGGATGCTTGGCCAGCAGATCGGTCGCCTCGTCGGACGCCTTGCGACCGATCAGGTACCAGGTGCGCATGAGCCCTTTGCCTTTGACGTCGATGTGGCCGCGCTCCTGCAGCACGAATTCATCTTTGAGTCGCTCGTACATGGCCTCGGGCACCTGAATTCGGCCCACCGAGTCGGTGGATTCCATCCGGGACGCGACGTTGACCGCGTCACCCCACACGTCGTAGAAGAAGCGCCGCGAACCCACGACACCGGCGACCACCGGCCCGCACGCCATGCCGACTCGCAGCGGAACGGCGTTGCCGTGCGGATCCTTCAGCCCGGCCGCAACATTGGCCATCTCGAGCGCGAAGTCCGCCAGCGCCTGGGCATGATCCGGTCGAGCCCGCGGGACCCCGCTCACCACCATGTAAGAGTCGCCACTGACTTTGATCTTCTCGAGGCCGTGTTTGTCCACGAGGGCGTCGAAGGCGCTGTAGAGCCGGTCCAGGAAGCGCACCAGGTCGGCGGGCGCCGTGCTGCTGGCCCGCTCGGTGAACCCGACGATGTCGGCGAACAGCACGGAGGCGATGTCGAACTTGTCGGCGATGATGCCGCGGTCCGGCTCCTTGAGCCGCTCGGCGATGCTGGCCGGCAACATGTTTGCCACCAGCGCCTCCGAGCGCTCGTACTGCGCTTCCATCACGGCCTCGGCGCGCGCGGTGTCGCGAAGGGCGAACGACACCGTGACAACCACCATCACGACGCTGGAGATCGTGGTGACGATGAAACCCGTCGACTGGACCCAGGCCGGTTGCAGCCCGGTGTCGCGGGGGACCAGGAACTCGACGGAGACGATCAGGGCGGCGGCGACCGCGGCCATCGTCGACGCCAAGAGGATGTGTTCGATCCCCAGCAACAGCACGACGATGCAGGCGCCCACCAGGAAGAACAACTGAGCCCCCGACCCGGTGCCGACGGCCACGCAGCTGGCGAAGACCGACACGTAGGCCGTGCCCAGAAAGGTGAGCGGCGCAACCAATTCACCGAAGCGCTGCAGCCACGGGACCACCGCAAAGACCATGGCGCCCAGGATGTTGATTGAGCTCACCTGCCACATCCAGGGTCCACTGAGGATCTGCACCACCACGAAGCTCACGCTCACCGTCACGGCGAGCCACGAGGTGATGGTGAGGATCCTGGCGCGGCGCGCGGCGCTGGCGGCGTAGTGCTGATTGCGGTCACGCGTTTGCGCCCGCACCGCGGCTACGCAGTCCGGGCTTCTCGACGAGCCATCTGACACAGGTGGGGGCCCGCACTTCTTAGCCGCCACGGTGAAAGCGTAACCGCTGAGCAGCACAGTCGCCGGTTGTCTCCATGAAATGCCGCGTTTTCGCCCCCGTAAGTTCCGAGTCTGATAACTGTTCTTGTTATCGGGTTGTAATCGGGTTTGCGGAATGTTCGGATGGGTTATTCGACATCTGTTTGACAGGGCTGTTGGACACGTGTTCGCCTCGACTAAGGGGTGCCGGATGGCGGGTCTGAAGAGATTTGTTCTTGCGTTGATCCTCTCTGTCAGCGCTGTGCTCATGGCGGGCTGCGGCGTCGGCTGCGGCGAGCCGAATTGGCTCCTCCGGGTCGCCGGCGACTCCATCGGCAACGATGCCACGGGGCTGAATGTCTCTGCGTCAGACCAGGTTTGCGTCACGCGATCGTTCGGCGACTGAATCGGCGACGCCCGTGGGTCGTGCGACCCCTCGCTCATCCCCGGCGGTTCGTGGGTAGCGATCGGGACCTCGCGGTGCCACGACGGAGGCCATCGCCGGTTTTTTCCGCGGCGCGCGGATCTCGGGTACCGAGAACAATATGAATTCATGAGGTATTCGTAGCGGTTTGTCGAATGCGACGTCGCTCTTGAATAGCTTAAAGTTTATTAAATCCGGCGAGTCCATACTTTTGGCACGCATTTCGCCCCAGCAACAAACTTTGCGATTTCTGCCGGCTCACCCCGGGTGCGTCGGCGGCCCGCACGGCCGCCCAGATGGCCGGGACGCGCAAGCCGCCCATGGTGCCCTCGGTGGGATTCGAACCCACACTGGACGGGTTTTGAGTCCGTTTCCTCTGCCAGTTGGGATACGAGGGCTTGATTCTGCTCGAGTCCGGCCTCCTACCTTAGAGGCAGCCTCCCACCATAGAGGATTTGGCGCGGCCGGCCGTCTGACCGCCCCCGAGGTCGCTGGTCTGACGCGTTCACGACACAATGTCCGTCATGACAGGCCCCACGACCGACACCGACGCCGCTGTGCCGCGCCGGGTCCTGATCGCGGAAGACGAAGCGCTGATCCGGATGGACCTCGCCGAGATGCTGCGAGAGGAGGGTTACGAGATCGTCGGGGAGGCCGGCGACGGGCAGGAAGCCGTCGAGTTGGCCGAACGGCACCAGCCCGACCTGGTGATCATGGACGTCAAGATGCCGCGTCGCGACGGCATCGACGCGGCGTCGGAGATCGCCAGCAAGCGCATCGCGCCGATCGTGGTGCTGACCGCGTTCAGCCAGCGCGACCTCGTCGAGCGAGCCCGCGATGCCGGGGCGATGGCCTACCTGGTGAAGCCCTTCACGATCAGCGACCTGATTCCGGCGATCGAGTTGGCGGTCAGCCGCTTCAGCGAGATCACCGAGCTGGAACGCGAAGTGGCGACGCTGTCCGACCGGCTGGAGACCCGCAAGCTCGTCGAACGCGCCAAGGGCCTGCTGCAGACCAAGCAGGGCATGACCGAGCCCGAGGCGTTCAAGTGGATTCAGCGCGCCGCCATGGACCGGCGGACCACCATGAAGCGGGTCGCCGAAGTCGTCCTGGAGACCCTGGACACTCCGGACGAGTAGCGCTCGGCCGTTGAGTGTGACTTGAGTGTGCGTTGACGGCTTTTCGTGTCCGTCCAGGGCGATAAGACCGCGAAAATCTCGCCCTGAGCGCACACCGAAAGCCGTCATCGCACAGTCGGTGTGGTGAGCCGCGTCGGCTGCGCTCAGATGGGGCGCGATTCGACGGGCCGGCTTGCAGTCTGGGCGACTCGACGCGCCGGCCTCAGCGCGCGACGATCACCGACGAGCCGTGCCCGAACAGGCCCTGGTTGGCCGTGACGCCGACCGTGGCGTTCTCCACCTGGCGGCCGGTGGCCTGACCGCGCAGCTGCCAGGTCAGCTCGCAAACCTGGGCGATGGCCTGGGCGGGGATGGCCTCGCCGAAGCAGGCCAGCCCGCCGGACGGGTTGACCGGCACCCTGCCGCCGATGGTGGTCGCGCCGCTGCGCAGCAGCGCCTCGGCCTCACCCTTCGGGCACAGCCCGAGGTGTTCGTACCAGTCGAGCTCCAGCGCGGTGGACAGGTCGTAGACCTCGGCCAGGCTGACGTCCTCCGGGCCGATGCCCGCCTCGGCGTACGCCGCATCCAGGATCTGATCTTTGAAGACCCGCTCCGGCGCCGGCACGGCGGCCGTGGAATCCGTTGCGATGTCCGGCAATTCGGGCAGGTGCTGCGGGTAGCGCGGGGTGACGGTGCTGACCGCGCGCACCGACGGGACGCCGTCGAGCGAGCCGAGGTGCTTGCGGGCGAACTCGGCGCTGGCGACGATCAGGGCCGCCGCGCCGTCGGAGGTGGCGCAGATGTCGAGCTGTCGCAACGGGTCGGCCACCACGGGGCTGGCGAACACGTCGTCGGCCGAGGCCTCCTTGCGGTAGCGCGCGTTCGGGTTCTGCAGGCCGTGCCGGGAGTTCTTCACCTTCACCTGGGCGAAGTCCTCGGATGTCGCGCCGTACAGGTCCATCCGGCGGCGCGCCAGCAGCGCGAAGTACACCGGGTTCATCGCACCGATCAGGTGGAAGCGCTGCCAGTCCGGATCGTTCTTGCGTTCCCCGCCGACCGGGGCGAACGCGCCCTTAGGGGTGGTGTCGGCTCCGATCACCAGCGCGACGTCGCAGAAGCCGGCCAGGATCTGCGCCCGCGCGCTCTGCAGCGCCTGGGAGCCGCTGGCGCACGCGGCGTAGCTCGAGCTGACCGGCACGCCGTTCCAGCCGAGTTTCTGGGCGAACGTCGACCCGGCGATGAAGCCCGGGTAGCCGTTGCGGATGGTGTCCGCGCCGGCGACCAGCTGGATTTGTGTCCAGTCCAGGCCGGCCTCGGCCAGCGCGGCGCGCGCCGCGACCACCCCGTATTCGGTGAAGTCGCGACCCCACTTGCCCCACGGGTGCATGCCGGCGCCGAGGATGTACAGCGGTTCGGGAGTACTCATTTCGCGATCCTCCACGCGTGCACGATGCGCTGCACGCCGTCGTCGTCGGTGAAGAGCGGCATGGTGGTCAGCTCCATCTCCATGCCGACCTTGAGGTCGTCGGCCAGCGTGCCCTCCACCACCTTGCCCAGCACGATGAGCCCTTCCTCGGCCAGCTCGACGGCGGCGATGGCGAACGGCTCGAATGGATCCGGGGCGGGGTAGGGCGGGGGCGGCGGATACCGGTTTTCGGTGTAGCTCCACAGCGTTCCCCGAGTCGACAACGCGACCGGCTCCAGCGTGTCGCTGGTGCAGCCCGGGTTGGGGCAGTTGTTCTCGCGCGGCGGGAAGACATAGGTGCCGCACTCGGGGCACTTGCTGCCGATCAGATGCGGGCTGCCGGCGTCATCGGTGGCGAACCACCCGTCGATCGCGGGTTCTTGGCTGGTGACCTCTGGCACTCGGCCAGACTACCCAGGGCCAACATAAAACTGAAACGTGTTGCAGTTCTGCGGCAGCGCCGGGATCGTCGGTACCGGTGCCTAGAGTGATAGCCGTGCCCGCCGTGACCGAGGAGCAGACCAAGCCGACGCTGATGCTGCTGGATGGCAATTCGCTGGCGTTCCGCGCGTTCTACGCGCTGCCCGCCGAGAACTTCAAGACCCGCGGCGGCCTGACCACCAACGCGGTGTACGGCTTCACCGCGATGCTGATCAACCTGCTGCGCGACGAGGCGCCGACGCACGTGGCCGCCGCGTTCGACGTGTCGCGGCAGACCTTCCGCTCCGAGCGGTACCCGGAGTACAAGGCGAACCGGGCGTCGACGCCCGACGAGTTCCACGGGCAGATCGACATCACCAAGGAAGTGCTGAACGCGCTGGGCATCACGGTGCTCGCCGAGCCGGGCTTCGAAGCCGACGACCTGATCGCGACGCTGGCCACCCAGGCCGAGAAGGACGGCTTCCGCGTCCTGGTGGTCACCGGGGACCGGGACTCCCTGCAGCTGGTCAGCGACGACGTGACGGTCCTGTATCCGCGCAAGGGCGTTAGCGAGCTCACCCGGTTCACGCCCGAGGCCGTCGTCGAGAAGTACGGCCTGACGCCGACGCAGTACCCCGACTTCGCCGCCCTGCGCGGCGATCCCAGCGACAACCTGCCCGGCATTCCCGGCGTCGGGGAGAAGACGGCGTCGAAATGGATCGCCGAATACGGCTCGCTGCAAGGCCTGGTGGACAACGTCGACGGGGTGCGCGGAAAGGTCGGCGACGCGTTGCGGGCCAACCTGGCCGGCGTGATCCGCAACCGGGAGCTCACCGACCTGGTCAAGGACGTGCCGCTGGCGCAGACCCCGGACACGCTGCGCATGCAGCCGTGGGATCGCGACCACATCCACCGGCTCTTCGACGACCTCGAGTTCCGGGTGTTGCGCGACCGGTTGTTCGACACCCTGGCCGCCGTGGAACCCGAGGTCGACGAGGGTTTCAACGTGCGCGGCGGCGCGCTGCAGCCCGGCGAGCTGGCCGCCTGGTTGGCCGAGCACAGCGCGGGCAAGCGCTTCGGCCTGGCTGTCGTCGGTACCCATCTGGCCTACGACGCCGACGCCACTGCGCTGGCCATCGTGTCCGCCGACGGCGAGGGCCGCTACATCGACACCGCGGCGCTGGGACCCGACGACGAGGCGGCGCTGGCGTCCTGGCTCGCCGACCCCGGTACGCCCAAGGCGCTACACGAAGCCAAGCTGGCGATGCACGACCTCGCCGGGCGGGGCTGGACGCTGGCCGGCGTCACCTCCGACACCGCGCTGGCCGCCTACCTGGTGCGCCCCGGGCAGCGCAGCTTCTCCCTCGAGGACCTATCGCTGCGCTATCTACGGCGCGAGTTGCGCGCGGAAACCTCTGAACAGCAACAGCTTTCGCTTCTCGACGACTCCGACGGCACGGACGACCAAGCGGTGCAGACGCTGATCCTGCGGGCCGTGGCGGTGCTCGACCTCGCCGACGCCCTCGACGAGGAGCTGGCCCGCATCGACTCCACCTCGCTGCTGGGCGGCATGGAGCTGCCGGTGCAGCGGGTGCTGGCCGGGATGGAACACACCGGTATCGCAGTCGACCTGGACCTGCTCGGCGAGCTGCAGAGCGAGTTCGCCCACCAGATCCGCGACGCGGCCGAGGCGGCCTACGCGGTGATCGGCAAGCAGATCAACCTGGGCTCGCCGAAGCAATTGCAGACGGTGCTGTTCGACGAGCTGGAGATGCCGAAAACCAAGCGCACCAAGACCGGCTACACCACCGACGCGGACGCCCTGCAGTCGCTGTTCGACAAGACCGGCCACCCGTTCCTGCAGCACCTGCTCACCCACCGCGACGTCACCCGGCTCAAGGTCACCGTGGACGGGCTGCTGGGCTCGGTGGCCTCCGACGGGCGCATCCACACCACGTTCAACCAGACCATCGCGGCGACGGGCCGGCTGTCCTCGACCGAACCGAACCTGCAGAACATCCCGATCCGCACCGAGGCCGGCCGGCGGATCCGCGACGCGTTCGTGGTCGGCGACGGCTACAGCGAGCTGATGACGGCCGACTACAGCCAGATCGAGATGCGGATCATGGCGCACCTGTCCCGGGATGAGGGCCTCATCGAGGCCTTCAACACGGGGGAGGACCTGCACTCGTTCGTCGCCTCCCGGGCGTTCGGCGTGCCCATCGAGGAGGTCACCGCCGACCTGCGCCGCCGGGTCAAGGCGATGTCGTACGGGCTGGCCTACGGGCTGAGCGCCTACGGCCTGTCGCAGCAGCTGAAGATCTCCACCGAAGAGGCGAAAGAACAGATGGAGGCCTACTTCGCCCGCTTCGGCGGCGTGCGCGACTACCTGATGAACGTCGTGGACCAGGCGCGCAAGGACGGCTACACCTCGACGGTGCTGGGCCGCCGCCGCTACCTTCCCGAGCTGGACAGCAGCAACCGCCAGGTGCGGGAGGCCGCCGAGCGGGCGGCGCTCAACGCCCCCATCCAGGGCAGCGCCGCCGACATCATCAAGGTCGCGATGATCGAGGTGGACAAGGCGATCCAGGAAGCCGGGCTGAAATCCCGCATGCTGCTCCAGGTGCACGACGAACTCCTGTTCGAAGTCGCGTCCGGCGAGCGGGAGCGGCTCGAGGCGCTGGCCCGCGAGAAGATGGGCGGCGCCTATCCGCTGGACGTCCCGCTGGAGGTATCGGTGGGTTACGGGCGCTCGTGGGACGCCGCCGCGCACTAGCGCGGCAATTCGGGTCGAAAGAATTGGCGCGAAATTCGTGCTGCCGTCACTTTCGTCGCGCTCAAACGCCAGCGTGGCGCAGGTGGCGCGCCGCCCGGGTTTGGCCAGCGTGTACGCAGTCGAGTAACCTCAACGGGTAAATCCCAATTTTGTCCCTACGACCCAACCTGTCCGGAGCAACCCACCACATGCCGAGTCCCACCGTCACCTCGCCCCAAGTAGCCGTCAACGACATCGGCTCCAGCGAGGATTTTCTTGCCGCAATAGACAAAACGATCAAGTACTTCAACGATGGCGACATCGTCGAGGGGACGATCGTCAAAGTGGACCGGGACGAGGTGCTCCTCGACATCGGCTACAAGACCGAGGGCGTCATCCCCGCCCGCGAACTCTCCATCAAGCACGACGTCGACCCCAGCGAGGTCGTTTCCGTCGGTGATGAGGTCGAGGCGCTTGTTCTCACCAAGGAGGACAAAGAGGGCCGCCTGATCCTGTCCAAGAAGCGCGCGCAGTACGAGCGCGCCTGGGGCACCATCGAGGCGCTCAAGGAGAAGGACGAGGCCGTCAAGGGCACCGTCATCGAGGTCGTCAAGGGCGGCCTGATCCTCGACATCGGCTTGCGGGGCTTCCTGCCCGCGTCGCTGGTCGAGATGCGCCGGGTCCGCGACCTGCAGCCGTACATCGGCAAGGAGATCGAAGCCAAGATCATCGAGCTGGACAAGAACCGCAACAACGTGGTGCTGTCGCGCCGGGCGTGGCTGGAGCAGACCCAGTCCGAGGTGCGCAGCGAGTTCCTCAACCAGCTGCAGAAGGGCGCCATCCGCAAGGGTGTCGTCTCCTCCATCGTCAACTTCGGCGCGTTCGTCGACCTGGGCGGTGTGGACGGCCTGGTGCACGTCTCGGAGCTGTCCTGGAAGCACATCGACCACCCGTCCGAGGTCGTCCAGGTCGGTGACGAGGTCACCGTCGAGGTGCTCGACGTCGACATGGACCGCGAGCGCGTTTCGTTGTCGCTGAAGGCGACCCAGGAAGACCCGTGGCGGCACTTCGCCCGCACGCACGCCATCGGCCAGATCGTGCCCGGCAAGGTCACCAAGCTGGTGCCGTTCGGTGCGTTCGTCCGCGTCGAGGAGGGCATCGAGGGTCTGGTGCACATCTCCGAGCTGGCCGAGCGCCACGTGGAGGTGCCCGACCAGGTGGTCGCCGTCGGCGACGACGCCATGGTCAAGGTCATCGACATCGACCTGGAGCGGCGCCGGATCTCGTTGTCGCTCAAGCAGGCCAACGAGGACTACACCGAGGAGTTCGACCCGGCGAAGTACGGCATGGCCGACAGCTACGACGAGCAGGGCAACTACATCTTCCCCGAGGGCTTCGACGCCGAGACCAACGAATGGCTCGAGGGGTTCGAGAAGCAACGTGCCGAGTGGGAGGCCCGCTACGCCGAGGCCGAGCGCCGGCACAAGATGCACACCGCCCAGATGGAGAAGTTCGCCGCGGCCGAGGCGGCCGGGCACGCCGAGCAGTCGTCGGGCAACGGCGGCGCGCGCGAGGAGAAGGCGGCCGGCGGGTCGCTGGCCAGCGACGCCCAATTGGCCGCGCTGCGGGAGAAGCTCGCCGGCAACGCCTAACAGCGTCCAGGCATGCTGCGTATCGGGTTGACCGGTGGCATCGGCGCCGGCAAGTCGGCGCTGTCGGCCACCTTCGCCAAGTGCGGTGCGGTCATCGTCGACGGTGACGTCATCGCGCGCGAGGTGGTCCAGCCGGGCACCGAGGGGCTGGCGGCGCTGGTCGACGCGTTCGGTGACGACATCCTGCTTCCCGACGGATCGCTGGATCGTCCCGCATTGGCCGCCAAGGCCTTTGCCGACGACGAGGCGCGGCAACGGCTGAACGGCATCGTGCACCCGCTGGTCGGCAAGCGCCGCGCCGAGATCATCGCCTCGGTGCCCGAGGATTCGGTTGTCGTCGAGGACATCCCGCTGCTGGTCGAGTCGGGGATGGCGCCGCTGTTCCCGCTCGTCGTCGTGGTGCATGCCGACGTCGAGGTGCGGGTGCGACGGCTGGTCGACCAGCGCGGCATGCCCGAAGAGGATGCCCGCGCCCGCATCGCCGCGCAGGCCAGCGACGAGCAGCGCCGCGCGGTTGCCGACGTCTGGGTGGACAACTCCGGCAGCCCGGAGGACTTGGTGCAGCGCGCGCATGACCTCTGGGACAACCGGATACGGCCCTTCGCGGACAACCTGAGTCAGCGTCGGGTCGCCCGGGCGGCGACGCGGTTGGTGCCGCCCGATCCGGAGTGGCCGGATCAGGCCCGGCGGATCGCGAACCGGTTGCGGACCGCCTGCGGGCACCGGGCGATTCGGGTGGACCACATCGGTTCGACCGCCGTGCCGGATTTTCCCGCCAAGGACGTCATCGACATGCAGATCACCGTCGAATCCCTGGCGGTCGCCGACGAACTCGCCGAGTCCCTGCTGGCCGCCGGTTACCCACGCATCGACAGCATCACCTCCGACGTGGCCAAGTCCGATGCCCGCAGCCTCATCGAGCGCTATGACCACAGTGACGATAAGGGGTTGTGGGACAAGCGGATTCATGCCTCGGCGGATCCTGGCCGCCCCACCAACGTGCACATCCGGGTGGGCGGCTGGCCCAATCAGCAGTTCGCCCTGTTGTTCCCGGCCTGGCTGTCGGCCGACGCGAAGGCGCGCAACGACTACCTGTCCGTCAAGCGGTCAGCCGAGACCGAGGCCGGCGCCGGCGACACGGCGGCTTATGTGGCGGTCAAGGAGCCGTGGTATCTCGACGCCTACCGGCGCGCGTGGGCGTGGGCGGACTCCACGGGCTGGCGGCCCTAGCCCGGCAGGGGAGCGCCGCAAGCCAGCGCACCGTTGTTGGGATCGGCGTTTCCGGGTGCCGGCCTGACCATCTGGTCGGTCTGGGTGAAAACGTTGTCGTCGACGTCGATCTCGCAGTGCACGCTGGCCGAGTAAGGGAAGTGCAGCACGATCCGCATCCCGGCCTGCTGTGGGTCGGGCAGCACGGTGTCGGCCTCGAATACGTTGCCGGGCATGGACGGCAGGTTGGTGGTGTTGGTCTGGCCGCCGTTGATGATGAACGTGGCCTGACTGCCGGTGGTCAGCGCATCGATGCGGGCGCGGTAGGTGATGTTGTGCAGGTCCGCCCGCGCGGTCGCCGGGCTCAACTGGGAGCCGACGGCGACGATCGTCGCCACGGTGATCGGCAGCAACCTGCGGCCGGTGCAGCTCATGGTTGCTGACATTACGCCCGCCGGGTGCCCAGGACCAGGCGGTCAGGCCACGGTCTCGCGCACCACGTCGGCGGCATCTTTGTCCGTGCGGACTCCCAGATAACGCGGGTGGCGCAGCTTCCCGTCACGGGTCCACTCGGTGAAGCCGATCTGGACGACCAATTCCGGGCGCGCCCAATGCGCGTCGGGCTCCCGCACCAGACCGCGGCTGAAGGGTGGCGTGTCCCGCGTGATCGCCGACAGCCGCTCGTGCAGTCGGCGCAGCGTGGCGTCGTCGAAACCGGTGCCCACCTTCCCGGCGTAGACCAGATCGCGGCCGTCGTAATAGCCGAGCAGCAGCGCCCCCAGCTCGACGCGGCTGCCCTTGGGGCTGGTGTAGCCGCCGACCACGAACTCCTGGTCACGCACGCACTTGAACTTCAACCAATTCCTCGAGCGGCCACCGTCATACCTCGACTCGGCGAGCTTGGCGATCACCCCTTCGTCGCCACGTTCGCACGCCGCGCGGTAGGCGGCCAGGCCGTCCCCCACCCGATGCGGGGTATACCGCAGCGGATCGCCGAACTCGATCGCCTTGCGCAGCAGCCGCTTACGCCACCGCAGCGGCGCATCGACGGTGGACTTGCCGTCGAGGTGCAGCAGGTCGAAGACGTAGTAGAAGACGCGCACCGGCGACGCCCGGGCCACCGCGGGGTCGGTGATGCCCAGGCGGGCCTGCAACCGGGCGAAGCTGGTGCGCCGCCCCTCGAAAGCCACCACCTCGCCGTCCAGCACGAAGCGCGTGCTGTGCTGGGCGGCGACCGCGTCGACCAGTTCCGGATAGGTTCCGTTGAGCGGCTGGCGGTTCCGCGACAACAACCGCACCCGGTCGCCGTCGCGAAACGCCAGGCAACGCATGCCGTCGAACTTGCGCTCGAAGATCCAGCCCGGATCGGAGAACCGCTTGTCGGTCAGGGTGGCCAGCGTGGGGGACCGCCAGTCGGGCACCGGCTCGTCGTGCAGCGCCCGGCGCACCGCCTCGGGCAGATCCGCCCCTACGTCGCGCGCCACGTCAGCTCCATCCCCTGGCCCGCCAGCCAGCGGGAAAGGTCGTAGCCGTGGCCGGCCAGGCCCGCCACCGCGGCCACGGCGCACCGCACCGCCCGCTCGGCGACCTCCGGCGTCAGCAAGCCGTGGCGGACGGCCTCCAGCAGTTCGTCGACGTCGGCCAGCTCCGCGCCGTCGCCGGTGCGGACCTCGATGTCGAGGTAGTGGTCTTCCGAACGCCAGACATCGCGACCGGGGGTGTATTCACCCACGTCCAGGTAGTAGTCGAGTTGACGTTCATGGCCGGGATTGAAGTGAAAGACCGTGGCGCGCAAGCCGAGCGACGGCAGCAGCCACGACTCGAGGTAGTGGAACTGCACGCGGCCGGGCGTGGGCCTTGCCACGTACAGGCCCCACGGGCGGACCGCATAGTGGTCCACGGCCCGCACGATGCCCTTGGGATCGGTGTTGGTGCGGGCGAGGAGGTCGAACGTCTCGCGCTTGGGTGGATGGATGAGGCAATCCTAGCGTCGCAGCCGGATTCTCCAGCGCACAAAAGCGGCATAGAACAGCGATAACGCCGCCAGCATGCCCATGTCGAGCAGCCAGACCTTCGACGTGTGCCGCCAGAACCGGTCCTGGGACAGCAGCGAATCGGGCACCAGGTGCCGCAGGTCGACCGTCGACGCCGCCGCGGCGTAGCCCCAGCGCGCGGGCATCGCGAAGGACAGCTGGTCCAGCCCCAGCCGGCCGGTGACCGGGACCATGCCGCCGCAGAGCACCAGCTGGGCCATCACCGTCACCACGAACAACGGCATGATCTGCTCGCTGGAGCGGACCAGCGACGAAATCGCCAGGCCCAGAACCGCCGAGGCCACACAGGTCGCCGCGACGGTCGCGAACAGTTCGGCGGTCGCCCCGACGGCCGAATGGCCGAGCAGCACGGCGCCCCGCGTGGGTGCGCTCTTGCCGATCACCACGATCGCGGTGACGACCGCCGACTGCAGGATCGCGAACCCGCAGAACACCGCGGTCTTCGCGAGCAGATACGCCGTGGTCGACAACCCGACCGCCTGCTCGCGCTGGAAGACGGGCCGTTCGCCGACCAGGTCGCGAATGGTCAGCGCGGTGCCCATGAACGCCGCGGCGGGCATCAGCAGGGCCAGGATCTGCGCCGCTTCGTCGGGAGTCCCGGCGTTCGCGCCCGGCAGGTGGAATCCGTTGGCGCCCGGGACGGTCAGCGACAGCGAACCCAGGATGAACGGCAACAGCGCCAGGAAGGCGAAGTAGGCACGGTCGGCGACCACCAGGCGGACCTGCCGCCGGGCAACCGTCGAAATCTGGCGCCGCACACTGGTATGCACTGGCTCGCCCAGGGCGCCCGGCTCACCGGCCTTGTCCGGCAACGGCTTCGACGGCCGCTTCTCGGCGTCCCGCCGCTCCACGAAGCGCCGGTTGGCTTCCTCGGGATCGGCGCCCACCCGGGTGAAGATCTTCGCCCAGTTGGTGGTGCCCATCGCCGCGCCGATCTGGTCGGGCGGGCCGCAGTAGGCCGTCTTGCCGCCCGGGGCCACCAGCAGCAGCTGGTCACAGGTGTCGAGGTAGGACAGCATGTGCGTCACCACGATCACCACCCGACCGGCGTCGGCCAGCTGCCGCAGCATGGTCATGACCTGGTGGTCGAGCGCCGGGTCCAGGCCCGAGGTGGGCTCGTCGAGGATCAGCAGCGACGGGCCGGTGAGCAGCTCCAGCGCCACCGACGCGCGTTTGCGCTGACCACCGGACAGCTTGTCCACCCGGGTGTCGGCGTGTTTGGTCAGGTCGAGCTCCTCGAGGACCTGCGCGACGACCTTCGCCCGGTCGGATTTGCCGGTGTCGGGCGGCAGGCGCAGTTCGGCGGCGTAGCCGAGCGCCTGGTTGATCGTCAGCTGCCGGTGCACCACGTCGTCTTGCGGGACCATTCCGATGCGGCTGCGCAACGACGCGTACTCGGCGTGAATGTCGTGGCCCTCGAACGTGACCGAGCCGGAGCTGGGCGTGGTGTAGCCGGCGATGAGCCTGGCCAGTGTGCTCTTTCCGGCGCCCGACCCGCCGATGACGGCGGTCAGCGTGCCGGGGCGCGCGATCAGCGAGATGTCGTCGAGCAGTTGTTTGCCGTTGTCGACGACGTACTTGACGTTGCGCACCTCCAGGCCGCCGCCGCGCGTCGCGGCCTCGCTGCGTTCGGCCAGGGTGCCGTCGCGGAAAACGAGGTCGACGTTGCCGATGGTGACGACGTCGTCGTCGGTCAGGATCGCCGACCCGACGCGGGTGCCGTTGACGAAGGTTCCGTTGATGCTGTTGTCCCGGATCTCGGTGCCCAGCGGCGTCTGCACCAACGTCGCGTGCCGGCGGGAGGCCAGCACGTCGGGGACGACGATGTCGCACTCGGCCGCGCGGCCGATCGTCAGGGCGCGGGTGCCCGCGGCCGCCGACGAGCGCGGGGAGAGCAGCTTGACAAAGCGCGTCGACAGGGTCGACACGTCGGCCGTCTCGGCGTCGACCACGGTGAGTTCGGCGGGCGGCGTCGAGCCGGGCGGGGACGGCGGTCCGGCGTGCACGACGGTGGTCCGCTCGTCGGGGGGCGCGGCGCGCAGCGGGCTGTGCGGCGCCTGGCGGGCCGGTGAAATGCGCTGCCTGCGCGGGGGATCCGGCGGCCCGGCCGGCTCTGGCCGGCGGGTGCGATTTGTTTGCTCGGGCAACGCCGACCACGCCAGCGTCGGCGGCCCGGGCTGCGGGCCCGGCCGGGTCCGGCCCGGCCGGTCGGTGTAGCCCTGTTGCGGCCCGACGGCGAAGGTCAGCCGCGGTCCCCGCGGATTGCCGACGTGAATGCTCTGACCGTCGTGGACGTCGATGACCGGCATCCGATAACCGTTGAGGTAGGTGCCGTTCAGCGAGCCGTTGTCGATCGCCAACCAGCGGCCCTGATCGAAACGCACGATGAGGTGGGCACGCGAGATGCGCGGATCGTCGATGCGCATGTCGGCCTGCATGTCGCGGCCGACGACCACTTCGTGGCCGGCGGCGAAGGATCGCTGGTACCCGTCGTGCCGGATCGTCAGGATGGGCGGGGCGGGGCGGGTCACTATTCAAGTATCGGTGCGCGCGTGGGTGCTTTCCGTTGAGGCGCCTGTGATTTCGCTATGTTTCGGCGGCGGGCACTCATAGCCGTTTCATAGCTTGGTGAGGCGAAGCCCCCACCGGGATCCGGCATGATCTTGAACGTAGGGGGAGACTGCCCGCGCGCCGGGGCGGCTACGAGGGGGTGAAGTGATCGATGGACGAGGACAAGGGCGCCACCCGGCGCATCGGCGCCGGGCGCCGGTTGTTGAGCAACCCGGGTCAGGCCCGCGCGGCGCTGCGCGCGGGCCTTCACTCCGTGCCCGCGGTCACCCTCGCCCACCTGTTTCGTCGCATCCCGCCGGTCAGCTCGGCCCCGAGCGCGCCGGCCGAGGCGGCGGCGCGGGCCGGCAACGGCGACGGTTCCCGCCCGGCGATCACCGGCGGGGCGCCGTTCGCTGGGTACACGATCTTGCGCCAGCTGGGCGCCGGGGGCATGGCCGAGGTGTATCTGGCGCTGCATCCCCGGTTGCCCCGTCGTGACGTCATCAAGGTCCTGGCCGAGGCGGTCACGGCCGATCCCGAGTTTCGCGAAAGGTTCAACCGGGAGGCCGATCTCGCCGCGACGCTGTGGCATCCCCACGTCGTAGGCGTGCACGACCGGGGGGAATTCAACGGTCACCTCTGGATTTCCATGGACTACGTCGAGGGCACCGACGCCTCCCGCCTGGTGAAGGAGCGCCACCGCGACGGGATGCCGATCGACGAGGTGCGCGCCATCGTGCACGCCGTCGCGGGCGCACTCGATTACGCCCACGACCGGGGGCTGCTGCACCGTGACGTCAAACCGGCCAACATCCTGCTCACCCACCCCGATGACGGTGACCGCCGAATCCTGTTGGCCGACTTCGGTGTCGCACGCCACCTCGGTGACATCAGCGGGATCACCGAGACCAACGTCGCCGTCGGAACGGTGGCCTACGCCGCGCCGGAACAGTTGACGGGGTCCAACATCGACGGGCGCGCGGACCAATACGCTTTGGCCGCAACGGCTTTTCATCTGCTCACCGGTGCGCCGCCGTTTCAGCATTCGAATCCGATCGCGGTGATCGGCCAGCACCTGCACGAGGAGCCGCCCCGGCTCAGCGATTACCGACCGGAGCTGTCCCACCTCGACGGGGTGTTCGCCAGGGCCCTGGCCAAACACCCCGAAGAACGGTTCGAGCGGTGCCGTGCGTTCGCCGCCGCCGTCTGCGAGCCGTTCGACGACGTCGCCGCAGCCGGCCAGCGCGGGATGTCGCCGGCGGCGCGGCGCGGCGTCGTCGCGACGACGCACCACCGGCTGTCCGCGCGGACACGATGGGCGGTCGGGCTGGTGTGCGCGATGCTCATCGCCGTGGCGGCCACCTGGTCGGCGCTGTACTCATTCGAGCCGGACACGCCGCCGAGCACCCCCGCGCTCGCGTCCAAACCGTCCGTCCCCGCGCCCAGCGCCGCGCCGGCCGGCTCCGGCGGACCCGTGCTCAACGGGACCTACAAGCTGGACTACGACCAGAGCAGGCGCACCACCAACGGCGTCGCGATCCGCCACGACGGCCCGGCCACCGGGTGGTGGGCCTTCCGTTCCGCGTGCACCGCCAACGGATGCGCGGCCACCGCGGGACGGCTGGACAACGCCACCCATCAGACGGCCGCCGGCCAGACGGACACCTTGCGTTTCGTCGGGGGCTACTGGCAGGGCGCCCCGCAACAGGACCGGCTGGGCTGCACCCCGCCCGACGGGCAGACCCAGGCCAGCCAGCAGGAGACCCTGGCGTGGTCGCTGGCGCCGCAGGCCGACGGCAGCCTGCGCGGCACCGTGACCGAGACCGTGCTGACCAACGAGTGCGGCGCGCAGGGCGCGGTGGTGCGGGTGCCCGTGGTGGCCACCCGGGTCGGCGACGTGCCGGCCGGGGTGAACCTGGGCGACCCCGCCCAGGCCGTCAGCGCGTCGACGGCGGCAGCGGCCCCGGCGCCGCCCGTCCTCGGCGCGGTGTGCGGCGACGTCGGCAAGCTGGCCTACGACCCCACCAACAGCGAGCAGATCGTCTGCGAGGGCAACAGCTGGGCCAAGGCCCCGATCACGATGGGCGTGCACGCCGCCGGCAGCTCCTGCGACCGGCCGGGCACCTCGGTGTTCGCCATGACCACCTCGAACGACGGTTATCTGCTGCAGTGCGATCCCGTCACCCGGACCTGGACCCGTCCGGGGGGATAGGCGGCGGAGTTGGCTACCAATAGGTGACTCGCGAACGTGATACCGCCCGCGCTATCACGTTCGACGGTCGTCTTGTCCTTCCGAACCGGTACTCATGTGACGGGTGTGGCTGCCGCGGCCAGCGCCCGACACTTGTCGGTACACGGCTCTACCCTGGTGGCATGGCTTTCGCCACGGAACATCCGGTAGTCGCACATTCGGAATACCGCGCGGTCGACGAGGTCGTGCGGGTCGGCGGCCACTTTGAGGTCGTCAGCCCGTACGCGCCCGCCGGCGACCAGCCGGCCGCCATCGACGAGCTGGAACGCCGCATCAGGGCGGGTGAGCGCGACGTGGTGCTGCTCGGCGCGACCGGCACGGGGAAGTCGGCCACCACCGCCTGGCTCATCGAGCGGCTGCAGCGGCCCACGCTGGTCATGGCGCCGAACAAGACGCTGGCCGCACAGCTGGCCAACGAACTGCGAGAGATGTTGCCGCACAACGCGGTCGAGTACTTCGTGTCGTACTACGACTACTACCAGCCGGAGGCGTACATCGCGCAGACCGACACCTACATCGAGAAGGACAGCTCGATCAACGACGACGTGGAGCGGCTGCGGCACTCCGCGACGTCGTCGCTGCTCTCCCGGCGCGACGTGGTCGTGGTGGCCTCGGTGTCGTGCATCTACGGCCTGGGCACACCGCAGTCGTATCTGGACCGGTCCGTGGAACTCGGCGTGGGCACCGAGGTGCCCCGCGACGCGCTGCTGCGGTTGCTGGTCGACGTGCAGTACACCCGCAACGACCTGTCCTTCACCCGGGGCTCGTTCCGGGTGCGCGGTGACACGGTCGAGATCATCCCGTCCTACGAAGAGCTGGCGGTCCGTATCGAGTTCTTCGGCGACGAGATCGAGGCGCTGTACTACCTGCACCCGCTGACCGGCGACGTGATCCGCCAGGTCGACTCGCTGCGCATCTTCCCGGCCACCCACTACGTCGCCGGTCCGGAGCGGATGGCCCACGCCATCTCGACGATCGAGGAGGAGCTGGCGGAGCGGCTGGCCGAGCTGGAGGGCCAGGGCAAGCTGCTGGAGGCGCAGCGGCTGCGGATGCGCACCAACTACGACATCGAGATGATGCGCCAGGTGGGCTTCTGCTCGGGCATCGAGAACTACTCGCGCCACATCGACGGCCGTGGCCCCGGCTCGCCGCCGGCGACCCTGCTCGACTACTTCCCGGAGGACTTCCTGCTCGTCATCGACGAGTCCCACGTCACGGTGCCGCAGATCGGCGGCATGTACGAGGGCGACATGTCCCGCAAGCGCAACCTGGTCGAATACGGGTTCCGGCTGCCGTCCGCCTGCGACAACCGCCCGCTGACCTGGGAGGAGTTCGCCGACCGGATCGGGCAGACGGTGTACCTGTCGGCCACCCCGGGGCCCTACGAACTCAGCCAGGCCGGCGGCGAGTTCGTCGAGCAGGTCATCCGGCCGACCGGCCTGGTGGACCCGAAAGTCGTGGTCAAGCCGACCAAGGGCCAGATCGACGACCTGATCGGCGAGATCCGCAAGCGCACCGACGCCGACGAGCGGGTGCTGGTCACCACTTTGACCAAGAAGATGGCCGAGGACCTCACCGACTACCTGCTGGAGATGGGCGTTCGGGTGCGCTACCTGCACTCAGAGGTCGACACGCTACGTCGCGTGGAACTGCTCCGCCAGCTACGCCTGGGCGAGTACGACGTGCTCGTCGGCATCAACTTGCTGCGCGAGGGCCTGGACCTTCCGGAGGTGTCGCTGGTGGCGATCCTGGACGCCGACAAGGAGGGCTTCCTGCGGTCCTCGCGCAGCCTGATCCAGACCATCGGCCGCGCCGCCCGCAACGTGTCCGGCGAAGTGCACATGTACGCCGACTCGATCACCGACTCGATGAAGGAGGCGATCGACGAGACCGAACGGCGCCGGGCCAAGCAGATCGCCTACAACGAGGCCCACGGCATCGACCCGCAGCCGCTGCGCAAGAAGATCGCCGACATCCTCGACCAGGTCTATCGCGAGGCAGACGACACGGAAACGGTCGGGATCGGCGGGTCCGGGCGCAACGCCTCCCGGGGCCGGCGCGCCCAGGGCGAACCGGGCCGCGCCGTCAGCGCCGGCGTCTTCGAGGGCCGCGACACGACCAGCATGCCGCGCGCCGAACTGGCCGACCTGATCAAGGACCTGACCGAGCAGATGATGGCCGCCGCGCGTGACTTGCAGTTCGAGCTGGCCGCGCGCTTCCGCGACGAGATCGCCGACCTGAAGAAGGAACTGCGGGGGATGGACGCCGCCGGCCTGAAATGAGTTTGCTGGCAGCACATCTCGGATTGGCGGCCCCGAAGACACCCCATACGGTAGAAGGGTGACCGACACCGTGACCGTCACCGGCGGCTGGAATGAGCTGCTGGGGCCGAGGTATCTGCGGACCTCCATCCTGCTGGCCGGTGGGGTGGCGCTGTATGCCACCAACGAGTTCCTGACCACCAGCTTGTTGCCCAACACCATCGCCGAAATCGGCGGGAGCCGGCTCTACGCCTGGGTGACGACCCTGTACCTGGTCGGGTCGGTGGTGGCGGCGGCAATGGTCAATCCGATGCTGCTGCGTGCCGGGGCGCGGTCGTCCTACCTGACCGGACTGGCCGTGTTCGGGGTGTCCAGCCTGGTTTGCGCGTCGGCGCCGAACATGCAGGTTTTGATAGCTGGGCGCGCCCTGCAGGGGGTGGCCGGTGGTCTGCTGGCCGGCCTCGGCTACGCGGTCATCAATTCCGCCCTGCCGCGTACCCTGTGGACCCGCGGGTCGGCGCTGGTGTCGGCGATGTGGGGCGTGGCCACGGTGGTCGGGCCCACGACGGGCGGCCTGTTCGCCCAGCTCGGCTTGTGGCGATGGGCCTTCGTCGCGATGGCGGCGCTGACCGGCTTGATGGCCATGCTGGTGCCCGTCGCACTGACCCGTTTCACGCCCAGCGCCGCCATGCCGCCGATGAAGGTGCCGGTGCGCTCGCTGCTGCTGATCGGCGCCGCCGCGCTCGCGGTCAGCGTCGCCCAGATCCCGCGCAACACCCTGGCGACGTTCGCGCTGCTCGCCGCCGGCATCGCGCTGGTGGGCGTGTTCGTGGTCGTCGACTGGCGCATGCACACGGCGATCCTGCCGCCCAGCGTGTTCGGCCCCGGGCCGCTGAAGTGGATCTATCTGACCATGGGCGCACTGATGGGCGCCGCGATGGTCAACACCTACGTGCCGCTGTTCGGCCAGCGGCTGGCGCATCTGACCCCGATCGCGGCCGGGTTCCTGGGGGCCACGCTCGCGCTCGGCTGGACGGTCAGCGAGATCCTCAGCGCTTCGCTGGAGAGCCCGCGCACGATCGGGCGGGTGATCGTGGCCGCGCCGATCGTCGCCGCCTCGGGGCTCGCCCTGGCCGCGGTCGCACGGCGCGGCGACGCCTCGCCCTGGACGGCCGCGCTCTGGGCGGTGGCGCTGCTGGTGGCCGGGACCGGGATCGGGATGGCCTGGCCGCATCTGTCGGCGCGCGCGATGGCCTCGGTCGACGACCCCGCCGAAGGGAGCGCCGCCTCGGCGGCGATCAACACCGTGCAGCTGATCTCCGCGGCGATCGCCGCCGGGCTGGCCGGGGTGGTGGTCAACACCGCCAAGGGCGGCGACGGGATGGCGGCGCACTGGCTGTTCACGGTGTTCACCGCCCTGAGCGCCGCCGGTGTCGCGGTGTCCTACGGCGCGACCCGCGGCGTGCGCGAGACGCAGCCGGTCGGCTAGCCAGCTCTGCATACCCGTCAACTACCCGGGAAATGGCGGTTCACGCCGTCGGCAAAGCCGCAAATCAGCGCGTGGACTTCACCACCTGCGAGTAATGGAACTGCCAACGTTCGACAATGTGGAACCCGAGGTAACTCGGGAATCGATAAGCGGGTGCGCGCCCGAAAGCGGGACCCGGCGGCAATGACGGCCCGGATTGGTGGTCGGGCAGCGACGATTCTTTATTGGTGATGGTCCAGATTGCGGGGCATTTGTTGATTTTTGCGGTCGTCAGCCACACGGCGACGTGGCCGTCCCAAAGGGTCCCAACCTTGGGCCCGTACGCCCCGCGCTCGACGTCGATCAGCGACCGGAAGGCCGCCGGCCGGGTGGCCAGCAGGGCGCGGATCGGCCCGGGTCGCCACGGCACGGTGTTGTCCACCATCAGGCAGTCGCCGGGGGCGGCGTGGGAGCCGATCAGGTCGGCCACCTGGCTGTAGTCCCAGCCCTCCTTGGCGTACGGCCAACGCTGGATGAACAGGTAGTTCGGCACCGCGGCAAGGGCGCAGGCCAGCACCACGCCGGTGATCGGCCACGGTCTGCGGGCGAGGGTGACGATGCAGACGGCCAGGACGACGGCCATCGCGGGCGCGGTGAAGATCAGGTAGCGCGGGTAGTAGATCGGCTCGTTGACGGCCGAATAGATCACCACGAGCGCGGTGGGGATGACCAGCCACGCCGCGCAGACGATCAGCAGCGTGCGCACGTCGCCGGCCGGGGGGCGGACCCCGGCCAGCCGGGCCGCGGCCGCCGCCACGATGAGGACGGCGGCGCAGATGGCGAACGGAACGCTGTGGTCGAAATACTGGCGCAGGATGATGTCGAACGCGTAATGCCAGCTGACCGGGTAGATCCAATTCACCTGCCACACCTGGCCATGCGCGAACACGATGAACGGCGTCATGACGGCGACGGCCACGGCGGAACTGATCGCCCACCGAATCACCGGAGCTTTCCGCGCTTTCCGCGGCGCCAGCAGCGGCACCATTACGGCGTAAACGGGCACCAACAGCACCATGTTCAGGTTGAGCAGAATCGAGAGCATCAGCGCCAGCGCATAGCAAACCCACAAGCGCGTGCTGTTGCGCCGGACGGCGGCGACCAGCAATACGGTGAGCCAGATCGCCGCGGCGGCCGCGAAGGCGTACGGTCGCGCCTCCATGCCCGCCCAGGTGGTGCGCGGCAGGATGGCGAACAGCACACCTGCGCAGACCGCGACCGGCCGGGTCGAGAACTGCCGGGTGAACACCGTGACGCCGGCGGCGGCGGCGCCGATCGCCAGGGCGCTGGGCGCCCGCGACCAGAATTCGGTCGGCGGAAACAACGCGAACCACCCGTGCATCACCACGTAGTACAGCCCGTGGACGGCGTCGATGTGGCTCAGCAGGCGCCACAGCTCCGCCAGCGTCCGGCTCGCCGCGGCGGAGATGGTCGCGCCCTCGTCGAACCACAAGGAGGGCCGACAGGCCCAGGCGCCGCTGACCACAGCCGCGAACGCGGCGATCGCCCACGGGTCGGCCAACCGGCCGGCCGGACGCGGGGGCGCCGGCTCCTCGACTCGGTCCGCGACGCGCTGTTCGACGGTGGGCATGGACATGATGATTGTCACTGTAAAGCTGAATCGCGGAGCCGCGTCACGAATCGTGGGCGGCCAATTTGTCCCCGGCGTCCCCAATCCGCGAAAAACCGCGTTATGCAACGCTTTCCGCCCCGGACCCGCACATTTGAATGTTTTGTCACCGGCGATATTGTCCGTTGACGCGGCGTTGCCCCGCAAATTGTGGACACGCCGCGCCACGCGGTGTCGCTAATCTGTTCCCTCTGTAACGGGCAAACGCGATACTGTCTTGGGTTGGCTGACCAACCGAAACTGGGAGGGTAAATGGGCGCCTATCAGACTGTGGTGGTGGGAACCGACGGCTCGGACTCGTCAATGCGTGCGGTGGACAGGGCGGCGCAGATCGCCGGGCCGGACGCCAAGCTCATCGTCGCCTCGGCGTACCTGCCCCAGCATGAGGACACCCGGGCCGCCGACGTGCTGCGCGACGAGAGCTACAAGGTGTCCGGCACCGCGCCGATTTACGCGATCCTGCAGGACGCCAAGGAGCGTGCGCACAAGGCCGGGGCCAAGAACGTCGAGGAGCGCCCGATCGAAGGCGCCCCGGTGGATGCGCTGGTCAAGCTGGCCGAGGACGAGAAGGCCGACCTGCTGGTCGTCGGCAACGTCGGGCTCAGCACGATCGCCGGCCGGCTGCTCGGCTCGGTGCCGGCCAACGTCTCACGCCGTGCCAAGGTCGACGTGCTGATCGTGCACACCACGTCCTAGCTCGAGGCCCGGTGGTGGCGACCCGCGTCGCCCGGCTACGCCGCGCTCGCGATCGCCACTGACCCGGTGGTGGCGACCCGCGTCGCCCGGCTACGCCGCGCTCGCGATCGCCACGGGCCCGGCCTCACCAGCCCCGCTCGCGCCACTCGCCCAGGTGCGGGCGCTCCGCGCCCAGCACCGTGTCGTCGCCGTGGCCGGGGTAGATGACGGTGGAGTCGTCGTACACGTCGAACACCCGGGTGGTGACGTCGTCGAGCAGCTGGGTGAAATCGCCCGCCTGCCAGGTCTTCCCGACGCCGCCCGGGAACAGGCAGTCACCGGTGAACAGCTGGGTGACCCCACCCGTCGCGGGGCCGTCGAGGGCGAGGGCGATCGAGCCGGGCGTGTGTCCGCGCAGGTGGATGACGTCGAACCGCAGCTCGCCGATTTCCACGGTGTCGCCCTGGGTCAGCAAACGGTCCGGTTTGACCGGCAGCCCCTGGGCGTCGATCTCGTTCGCGGCCGTCGGGGCGCCGGTGGCCGCCGCCACGGCCTCCAGCGCCTGCCAGTGGTCGAAGTGCTGATGGCTGGTCACGATCAGCGACAGCTTGGGCGCGTACTCACGGATCAGGCCGACCAGGGTGTCCGCATCGTTGGCGGCGTCGATCAGCAAGGTCTGCCCGGTCGCGGAACATGTCACCAGATACGCGTTGTTGTCCACGGGGCCCACGGATGCCTTTAGGATCGTGGCGCCGGGTAGGGTCCGGCGCGCCGCGGTACCGGGGTCGACGTGTCCGGTGTAGTTGTCGCTCACCTTGTCGGGGGCAGTCATAGCGGCCACGTTACTGGTCAAACGTTGCTTGTCGGTATGGGCACCTAGCATGGAATGCGCCGTGCGCATCAACGGCTGCAGCACCTAAAAGATCCACTGAGAGAGGGCAGCGTGGCTGACCGCCTGATCGTCAAGGGCGCCCGCGAACACAATCTGCGGGGCGTCGACCTCGACCTGCCGCGCGACGCGCTGATCGTCTTCACCGGGCTGTCGGGATCGGGGAAATCGTCGCTGGCGTTCGACACGATTTTCGCCGAGGGGCAGCGCCGGTACGTGGAGTCACTGTCGGCCTATGCCCGCCAGTTCCTCGGGCAGATGGACAAGCCGGACGTCGACTTCATCGAGGGCCTGTCGCCGGCGGTGTCCATCGACCAGAAGTCGACCAACCGCAACCCGCGTTCGACCGTCGGGACCATCACCGAGGTGTACGACTACCTCCGGTTGCTCTACGCGCGCGCCGGCACGCCGCACTGCCCGGTCTGTGGCGAGCGGATCGCCCGTCAGACGCCCCAGCAAATCGTCGACCAGGTGCTGGCGATGCCGGAGGGCACCAGGTTCCTGGTGCTCGCCCCGGTGGTGCGCACGCGCAAGGGCGAGTTCGCCGACCTGTTCGAGAAGCTGAACGCGCAGGGCTACAGCCGGGTGCGGGTCGACGGCGTGGTGCACCCGCTCACCGACCCGCCCAAGCTGAAGAAGCAGGAGAAGCACGACATCGAGGTGGTGGTGGACCGCCTGACCGTCAAGGCCTCGGCCAAGCAGCGGCTCACCGATTCGGTGGAGACCGCGCTGAACCTGGCCGACGGGATCGTGGTGCTGGAGTTCGTCGATCACGAACACGACGCCCACAACCGCGAGCAGCGCTTCTCCGAGAAGCTGGCCTGCCCCAACGGGCACGCGCTGGCGGTCGACGACCTGGAGCCGCGGTCGTTCTCGTTCAACTCGCCCTACGGCGCATGCCCCGAGTGCACCGGCCTGGGCATCCGCAAGGAGGTCGACCCCGACCTGGTGGTGCCCGACCCGGAGCGCACGCTGGCCGAGGGCGCGGTGGCGCCCTGGTCGACCGGTCACACCGCGGAGTACTTCACCCGGATGATGGCCGGACTCGGCGACGAGCTGGGCTTCGACGTCAACACCCCGTGGCGCAAGCTGCCGGCCAAGGCGCGCAAGGCGATTCTCGAGGGCTCCGACCACCAGGTGCACGTGCGCTACCGCAACCGCTACGGCCGAACCCGTTCCTACTACGCCGATTTCGAGGGCGTGCTGGCGTTCCTGCAGCGCAAGATGGCGCAGACCGAATCCGAGCAGATGAAGGAGCGCTACGAGGGCTTCATGCGCGACGTGCCGTGCCCCGAATGCGAGGGGACCCGGCTCAAGCCGGAGATCCTGGCGGTGACGCTGGCCGCGGGGGACAGGGGCGCGAAGTCCATCGCGGAGGTGTCCGAGCTCTCGATCTCGGACTGCGCGGACTTCTTGAACGCGCTCACCCTGGGGCCGCGCGAGCAGGCGATCGCCGGGCAGGTGCTCAAGGAGATCCAGTCGCGGCTGGGCTTTCTGCTCGACGTGGGGCTGGATTACCTGTCGCTGTCGCGCGCGGCGGCCACGCTGTCCGGCGGCGAGGCGCAGCGCATCCGGCTGGCCACCCAGATCGGGTCCGGCCTGGTGGGCGTGCTGTACGTGCTCGACGAGCCGTCCATCGGGCTGCACCAGCGCGACAACCGTCGGCTCATCGAAACCCTCACGCGGCTAAGGGATTTGGGCAACACGCTGATCGTCGTCGAACACGACGAGGACACCATCGCGCACGCCGACTGGATCGTCGACATCGGCCCGCGCGCCGGTGAGCACGGCGGGCGGATCGTGCACAGCGGAACCTACAGCGAGTTGCTGGCCAACACGGAGTCGATCACCGGCGCCTTCCTGTCGGGCAAGGAGTCCATCGCGATGCCGGCCATCCGGCGTCCCGTCGACCGCAAGCGCCAGCTCACGGTCGTCGGCGCCCGCGAGCACAACCTGCGCGGCATCGACGTCTCGTTCCCGCTGGGCGTGCTCACCTCGGTGACCGGGGTGTCCGGCTCCGGCAAGTCGACGCTGGTCAACGACATCCTGGCCACGGTGCTGGCCAACCGGCTGAACGGTGCCCGGCTGGTCCCGGGGCGCCACACCCGGGTGACGGGTCTGGACCACCTGGACAAGCTGGTACGGGTCGACCAGTCGCCGATCGGCCGCACGCCGCGGTCCAACCCGGCCACCTACACCGGAGTATTCGACAAGATCCGCACCCTGTTCGCGGCCACCACCGAGGCCAAAGTCCGTGGCTACCAACCGGGCCGGTTCTCGTTCAACGTCAAGGGCGGTCGCTGCGAGGCCTGCACGGGCGACGGCACCATCAAGATCGAGATGAACTTCCTGCCCGACGTGTACGTGCCCTGCGAGGTCTGCCACGGCGCGCGCTACAACCGCGAAACCCTGGAAGTGCACTACAAGGGCAAGACCATCTCCGAGGTGCTGGACATGTCGATCGAGGAGGCCGCGGAGTTCTTCGAGCCGATCACCGGCATCCACCGCTACCTGCGCACGCTCGTCGACGTCGGCCTGGGCTACGTCCGGCTGGGCCAGCCGGCCCCGACCCTGTCGGGCGGCGAGGCCCAGCGGGTCAAGCTGGCCGCCGAACTGCAGAAGCGCTCGACGGGGCGGACCATCTACATCCTGGACGAGCCCACCACCGGGCTGCACTTCGACGACATCCGCAAGCTGCTGACCGTCATCAACGGCCTGGTCGACAAGGGCAATACGGTCATCGTCATCGAACACAACCTGGACGTCATCAAGACGTCGGACTGGATCGTCGACATGGGGCCCGAGGGCGGCGCCGAGGGCGGAACCGTGGTGGCCGAGGGCGCGCCGGAGGACATCGCCGCGGTGCCCGAGAGCTACACCGGGAAGTTCCTCGCCGAGGTCATCGGCCGCGCCGCGCCGCCGCAGCGGTCCGGCCGGCGGCGCAAAGTCACCGCCTGAGCCCGGCGTCCGTCGCGACACTGAAAGGTCGTACACGACACGCCGAAAAGCACCGCCGCCGTTTATGTTTCGTGGCCGTCGCGCCGCATGGATTCGCGGATCTGGGCCAAGCGCTCGGCGGCCGCGCGTTCGCGTTCCTCGTACTGTTCCTCGACCGTCCGGCCCTGCGCGGACTCGGCATCGAGCTCGGCGGCACCCTCCGCCGTGGCGTAGCGGCCTTCGATCTTCTCCCGGACGGATTCGAAGGTCGGCACGCCGTCGGCGTCGTACCCGGGATCGGGTGGGGTCGGTTCATCGGACATAGCCACGCTCCCGTTCGAAATACCGCACCATCTGCTCCCAGTACAGCAGCGTCAACGCCATCTGCACGGCGATAGCGGCCGCCGCCGGCAGCAGGCGACGGCGGTAAGCGGCGACGACCGCGCCCAGCGCGGCCACCGACGTCAGCGCGCTCACCACCGTGGCCGCATCCCGGGGGCGACGGCTGATCCACAATTCCTCGCCCAGCATGGCCCGGGTGGACCACGCCCGCTCGTGCGCCGGCTTGCCGAAGACGAAGGGGTTGACGGCCAGCCACAGCGCAATCAAGGCCGCGTGGCTCCAGCGCCGCGTCCACGGCGGCACCACGATCAGCGGGGTGCTCGCCCAGCGGGTCCAGGCACTCCACGGATTGCAGTGCCGCGCAAAGATCGCACGCCGAACCCGCGCGACGGACAGCACCGGCGGCTACCGCCGGGCGGGGGAATGGTCGGCCCGGACGACGACCGGGGTGGGCGGCGCGGGCGGGGGAGTGCCGGGCAGCGCGGTCCGCGTGATTCCGGGCGTGCCCAGCCGGCCCGCCAGCCACGGCAGCGCGGCGGTGAACGCCCGGTCCGCGAACGGCCAATCGTGCTTGCCGGGCTGGGGCACCACCGCGCAGTCGATCCCGTTCGCCCGCCCGAGCGCACACAGCGAATAGGCGGCCGCCGTCTGGTTGCCGGGGTCGGCGGCGGCCTCCCGGCCGGCGAGACGGATCGCGCCGATGTCGGCGCCGGGCAGGTCGCGGCGCGGCGCCGGCGGCCCCTCGGAGGAAATCGCGAACCAGCCGGCCACATCGCTGTACGGACCGTGCCGGCTGATCACCGTGGTCGGGTCGAAGGCCGCCCACGCGTCGGCGTTTCCGCCGAAGAGCCGGGCGATGCTCTGGGCCTTGTTCCCGGCATTCGGGAAGAAGTCGCCGGCGACGTCGACGAAAGCGCTGAACATGTCGGGGTGCATGACGGTCAGGTCAAGGGCGCAGGTTCCGCCCATCGACCAACCGGCGATGCCCCAATGGGTCCGGTCACGGCTGACGCCGAATTTGGAAACCATATACGGCACAACGTCTTTGGTCAGATGGTCGGCGGCGTTGCCGCGGACGCCGTTGACGCATTCGGTGTCGTTGTTGAAGGCGCCACCCGAGTCGACGAACACCAGGACCGGCGCCTTGCCGTCGTGGGCGGACGCGAAGTCGTCGATCGTCTTCACGGCGTTGCCCGCGCGCATCCAGTCGGCGGGGGTGTTGAACTGGCCGCCGATCATCATGACCGTGGGCAGCGCCGGCGGCGGGCTGCTGGTGAACCATTCGGGCGGCAGGTAGACCAACTCGCCGCGGTGTTTGAAATGGGATGCGTCGGAAGGGATCACGACGGGCACCACGCTGCCGTGCGACGGTCGGGCCCGTTTGGCGGCCATGGCGGTGACGGTGGCCGGGTCCGTCTGATCGGGCAGCGGTCCGGAGGTGACCTGGTTCCACGCCGCCTGCACGGTGGGGAAGTAGCCGACCCACAGGTTGAGCACCAGCGCGGCGCACAGCGCGCACAACGGGACGGCCAGCAGCCCGGCCCCGCGCCGCCAGCTCGCAGCGCCGCGCCACCCCAGGACCAGGACCGCGACGGCCGCACCGGTCAACGTGATCCACAGCCACAGCGAGGGCGGCGCGGGATCGTCGGACAAGCCGCGGTCCACGACGTACCAGTGCGCCAGGTAGGCGACGACGGCACCGGCCAGCGCAGCCGCCGGCAACCACACCGTCCGCCACCGCCGGGTCCGCCAGCCGACGGCCAGCGTCAGCACCACCGCGGTCACCACCTGGATCGTGGTGGGCAGCCAGCCGTGCATGAGGGACGTGTGACTACTTGCCAGCAACTGCGTCGTGGGGTCGGTCGTCGGCGCGGTCACGGCATTCATTGTGAGGCATCGTTAACCGGCCCGGAACACGTTCACCCAATGTTCTCCGTGGACACGGCGCGCGCCCGGGGCCGGCTAGTGGGGCTTGGCCAGCGGGAATGGCAGCGTCTCGCGGATGCTGCGGCCGGTGATGAGCATGACGACCCGATCGATGCCCATCCCGAGCCCGCCGGTGGGCGGCATCGCGTACTCCATGGCTTGCAGAAAATCCTCGTCGAGCTCCATCGCCTCGGGGTCGCCGCCGGCGGCCAGCAGCGACTGCTCCTGCAGGCGGCGCCGTTGCTCCACCGGATCGGTGAGCTCGCTGTAGGCGGTTCCCAGCTCGATCCCCCAAGCCACCAGGTCCCACCGCTCGGCCACGCCGCGCCGGCTGCGATGCGGACGGGTCAGCGGCGAAACGGACGTGGGGAAGTCGATGTAGAACGTCGGCCGCTCGGTCCGGTCCTCGACCAGGTGCTCGTACAGCTCCAGCACCACGGCGCCGGCGTCCCACTGCGCCCGATACGGGATGTGGGCGGCGTCGGAGAGCTTGCGCAACACGGGCAACGGGGTGTCGGGATCGATGTGCTCCCCGAGGGCTTCGGACACCGCGTCGTGCACGGTCTTCACCGGCCAGTCGCCGGAGATGTCGACCGGGCTGAGGTGGCCGCCGTCGGTGCGGGGCCGCAGCACCACCTGCTCACCGTGGGCGGCCTGCGCGGCGTTTTGGATGAGCTCCCGGCAGCCGTCGATCCAGACCATGTAGTCGGCGTGCGCCTGGTAGGCCTCCAGCAGCGTGAACTCCGGGTTGTGGCTGAAGTCGACGCCTTCGTTGCGGAAGGCCCGGCCCAGCTCGAACACCCGCTCCACGCCCCCGACGCACAACCGCTTCAGGTACAGCTCCGGAGCGATGCGCAGGAACAGGTCCATGTCGTAGGTGTTGATGTGGGTGACGAATGGCCGGGCGGTCGCCCCGCCGTGGATCTGCTGCAGGATCGGCGTCTCGACCTCGATGAACCCCTTGGCGAACAGCGTTTCGCGGACCGACCGCAGGACGCTGCTGCGGGCGGTGATCAGCTCGTGGGACTCGGGGTTGACCGCCAGGTCGACATAGCGCGTCCGCACCCGCGCCTCCGGGTCGGTCAGTCCCTTCCACTTGTTCGGCAGCGGCCGCAGGCACTTGCCGATCATCCGCCAGTCGCGCACGATCAGCGAGCGGGTGCCGTTCTTGGAAAACCCCATGTGCCCGGTCATCTCGACGAGGTCACCCAGGTCGATGGCCGCGGTGAAATCCGCGGTGCGGCAATGCTCCAGACGTGAATTGTCAAGCAGCACCTGCAATTCGCCCGACCAGTCCCGCAGCTGCGCGAACAACACCCCGCCGTAGTCGCGGATCCGCAGGATCCGGCCCGATACCGAGATGGTTTCCTGGTCGTCGGCCTCCAGCGCCCGGGCGATGGTGTGGCTGGGCGGCGACCCCACCGGGTAGGCATCGATGCCCTTGCGCCGCAGCACTTTCAGCTTGGCCAGCCGCACCCGCACCTGTTCGGGCAGCCGGGCTCTCGACTCTTCGAGCTCCGCGGCGTCGCGTCGCTGTTGCAACTCGCTCACGTCCGGCGCCGAGCCGTCGTGGTGCAGCAGGCCCGACTCCGCCAGCCTGGGCGGCACGGCGGGGTGGTGGCCGGTGTGCACCCGGTCGCGGCGGGTGAACGGCAATACCAGGAAGCCCTCCGCGATCACGGAGGCGACCCCGACCCGGGGGATCAGTCGCGCGTCCTCGTAGCAGGCGTAGCGCGGAACCCATTCGGGTTGGTACTTCATGTTCGAGCGGTACAGCGTCTCCAGCTGCCACCACCGCGAGAAGAACAACAGCAGCCCGCGCCACAACCGGGCAACCGGTCCGGCGCCGAGCTGGGCGCCCTGCTCGAAGGCCGAGCGGAACATCGCGAAGTTCAGCGAAATGCGGCTGATCCCCAGCTTTTCGGCGGTCAGGGCGAGCTCGCTGACCATGAGCTCGATGGTGCCGTTGGGCGATTGCGGGGAGCGGCGCATCAAATCCAGGGAGACGCCGGTGGTTCCCCAGGGGACCAGCGACAGCATCGCCACCACGGTGCCCTCGCGGTCCATCGCCTCGACCAGCAGGCAATCCCCGTCCGCGGGATCGCCGAGCCGGCCCAGCGCCATGGAGAAGCCGCGCTCGGTCTGGGTGTCGCGCCAGGCGTCGGCGCGGGTGGTCGTCTGGGCCATCTCCTCGGCCGAGATGTCCCGGTGTCGCCGGATGCGCACGGTCAGCCCGGCCCGCCGGGCCCGGGTCACGGCCTGGCGCACGGCGCGCATGTCGGGCCCGGACAGCCGGAAGTCCGCGGTCCGCAGAATCGCCTCGTCGCCCAGCTCGAGCGCGTTCAGCCCGGCCTCCCGATACACCCGCGCTCCCTGCGTGCTGGCGCCCATGACGCCCGGCGCCCAGCCGTAGGTCTGGCACAACGCCAGCCAGGCGTCGATGGCCTGCGGCCACGCCCGGGGGTCACCGATCGGGTCGCCGCTGGCCAGGCACACCCCGACCTCGACGCGGTAGGTGATGGCGGCGCGCCCGCTGCGCGCGAACACCACCGACTTGTCGCGCCGCGTCGCGAAGTAGCCGAGCGAGTCGTTCTTGCCGTACAGCTCGAGGAGCCCGCGGATGGCCGACTCGTCCTCACCCGTGAGCGCGTTTTCCGCGCGCTGGGACTGGAACAGCACGATGGTCGCCATGATCAGCGCCAGCGCGCCGAAAAGGCCGAAGATCGCGTTGAGGAACACGTGCGGCCTGCCGGTGAACAGGTCCGGGTCGGCCAGGGCGAACCCGACCACCCGGTTGGCCACATAGGGCAGGCGGTCCTGGCGGGTCAGCGTCCCCGGCCACAGCTCCACCAGGCCCCAGGACACCAGGATGCCGATCACGTCCCCGGCGACCAGCACCGCGGCGGCTTTGACCAGCGCGCCTTTGCGGACCTTGGCCCAGAATTCCCGGTAGGCCAGCACCAGCAGGACGATCGCGACGATGTGCACCGCGAATCCGAGGTTCTCCCCGAAGGTCTCGGCCGCGGTGTTGTCCCCGGCGGCCATGTCGGCGGCGTTGACCCCCGCGGCCAGGATCATCTGGCCGAGCAAAAGCAGCCAGGCGACCCGCTTGCGCGCGCTCAGGGCCGCCGCCAGCAACGCCAGCACGAACGACCACGCGATGCTGGTGTCGGGGAAGTTGAACAGGTAGCTGTTGATGAACTCGCGGGGGACCTTGATCAGAAACCGGATCAGCGGGGACACGCTCGCCAGCAACGACACCGTGGCGATGACGCCCACGATCCACCCGGCCGCCGCCGGTACCCAGCGATACCGGGACTGCGACCGGCCGCGGGGTCCCGAACGCGACCCCGAACGAGAGGAAGCGAGTGTCACAGACCGCGAGGATATGCCCTCAGTCCGTGAAAAGCTTGGCGAAGCGCTAAGAGCGGCGAGCAATAATTCGCCCGGTGGCGGGCGTGGGCCGGCGCCGGACGAACGAGGGCGGGGGCTAAGTACGAAAAGCCGCCCCGTGGCTGCTAAACTGACGTCCGCGACCATCCCGGCGAAGGCCAGGAACAGTTAAGTGGAGTCCCACTCCCACCGCGGGCCACGAATTTCTTCAAGGCTTTGCGGTCCGGTCACAGACATCGCGTATGTCTGTTCCGCGAGCGACGCGGGCGGCTTGACCAATGGCAGGCCGTGATCGGTCGGCATTGGGCCCTGCTACGTGCAGGGCTTTTCTGCTGGTGGTGTGGTGTTTCCGCCGCTGCATTCCGAATCGGATCCAGGCGCTGGCCGTGATGGCACGACACGTATAAGCCCAACAAGGGAGGCCCCATCAGCACTGAGACCCGCGTCAACGAGCGCATCCGCGTACCTGAAGTCAGACTGATCGGCCCCGGGGGAGAGCAGGTAGGCATAGTGCGCATCGAAGACGCACTGCGCGTCGCCGCGGACGCCGATCTCGACCTTGTCGAAGTCGCCCCCAACGCCAGACCCCCGGTCTGCAAGATCATGGACTACGGCAAGTTCAAATACGAGGCGGCGCAAAAGGCGCGCGAATCCCGCCGCAACCAGCAGCAGACCGTCGTCAAAGAGCAGAAGCTACGACCGAAGATCGACGATCACGATTACGAGACCAAGAAGGGTCACGTGATCCGCTTCCTGGAGGCGGGTTCGAAGGTGAAGGTCACCATCATGTTCCGCGGACGCGAGCAGTCGCGGCCCGAACTGGGCTACCGCCTGTTGCAGCGGCTGGGCGCCGACGTGGCCGAATACGGCTTTGTCGAAACGTCCGCCAAGCAGGACGGCCGCAACATGACGATGGTGCTGGCCCCGCACCGCGGCGCGAAGACCCGCGCCAGGGCGCGGCACCCCGAGGGACCCGGGGACGGCACGGCGCCGGACACCGACGCCTCCGCCGACACCACCCCTTCACCCAACTGACCGGCACGACACAGAACTGATGAAGCAGAAGTAGAGGAAACATGCCCAAGGCCAAGACCCACAGCGGGGCTTCGAAGCGGTTCCGGCGCACCGGAACCGGCAAGATCGTCCGCCAGAAAGCCAATCGCCGGCACCTGTTGGAGCACAAGCCGTCCACCCGGACCCGTCGTCTCGAAGGCCGCACCACCGTGGCGGCCAACGACACCAAGCGGGTCAACGCGCTGCTGAACGGCTGACCATCGCGCCGGACCCGGCGCCCCACCATTTTCTTTTCAACGAGAGTAGGAACCCCCCATGGCACGCGTGAAGCGGGCGGTCAACGCCCAGAAGAAGAGGCGCAGCATTCTCAAGGCCTCGAAGGGCTACCGCGGCCAGCGATCGCGGCTGTACCGCAAAGCCAAAGAGCAGCAGCTGCATTCGCTGAACTACGCCTACCGCGACCGTCGCGCGCGTAAGGGCGAGTTCCGCAAGCTGTGGATCTCGCGGATCAACGCGGCGGCACGCGCCAACGACATCACCTACAACCGGCTGATCCAGGGGCTCAAGGCCGCGGGCGTCGAGGTGGACCGCAAGAACCTCGCCGACATCGCGATCTCCGATCCCGCGGCGTTCACGGCGCTGGTCGACGTCGCCCGGGCGGCGCTGCCCGAGGACGTCAACGCCCCGTCGGATTCCGGAGAGGCCGCCTAGCCCCTGCTGACCGAACGTTCGGCCCGGGTCGCCGCGGCGGTAAAACTGCATCGCCACGTCGGCCGCCGCCGCGCGGGGCGGTTCCTCGCCGAAGGCCCCAACCTGGTCGAGGCTGCCGCCGCCCGCGGCCTCGTTCGCGACGTCTTCGTCACCGAAGCCGCCGGGCAGCGGTATGCCTCCTTGCTCGGCGGGCAGCAGGCGCCGGTCCATCTGGTCAGTGAGCGGGCCGCGAAGGCGCTGTCGGACACCGTCGCCCCCGCCGGGCTGGTGGCGGTCTGCGAGATGCCGGCGCCGCGGCTGGCGGACGTGCTGGCCGGTTCGCCACGGCTGATCGCCGTCGCCGTCGAGATCGGTGAGCCGGGTAACGCGGGCACGCTCATTCGCATCGCCGACGCCATGGGCGCGCGGGGCGTGATCCTCGGCGGCCACAGTGTGGACCCGTACAACGGCAAGTGCCTGCGCGCCTCGACCGGCAGCATCTTCTCGATCCCGGTGGTCGAGGAGCCGGACACGCCCGCCGCGCTGCGAGCCGTGCGCGATGCGGGGCTGCAGGTGCTGGCCAGCACCGTGGACGGCGAGACGCGCCTCGACGAGGCCGGCGGGCTGCTCGGGAAGCCGACGGCATGGTTGTTCGGGCCTGAATCACGGGGGCTGCCAACCGAAATCGCGGCGGCGGCCGACCATCGCATGCGCATCCCGATGTCCGGCGGCGCGGAGAGCCTGAACGTGGCCTCCGCCGCGGCCATCTGCCTCTACCAGAGCGCCGCGGCGCTGGGCGTGTTCAAGCGGCCCTGACTCGCCCCCGGGCGGGGCGCAGGCCCGCCAGCGACAGCGTCCCGTGCACCAGCGAGCCGGCGCGCTCCATCAGCGCCTTGGCCGGGTCGAGAGCCGAGCGGGGAGCGAGGCGGGAACGGGGAGGGAAATAGTGCATGGGCAGCCCGCGGCGGTCGCGGGGCGGTGCCATGAACGTCGGCGCCTCCACCAACGGCGCGTCGCTGGGCAGCCGTCCCTCGGCGCGGCGGTAGGCGGCCAGCGCGCGCGGGTGCAGCCGGATCTCGTCGGGCACCGCCAGGAAGGCCAGTTCCACGAGCTTGCCGAACAGGCGCAGCAACACCTCGTCGCCCGGCGTCCAGCGCATGCCCGCCTTCTCGCGGACCGCCGGCTCGAACAGGCCCGCGGCGATCCAGCGCTGGCCGGCGACCAGCGGCTTGAACATCTGGTCCCAGACCGGCGTGGGCATCAGCACGAACCTGGGCTTGGGGATCCGGATCTGGAAGATGTCCAGGGTCGCCTGGTTGATCTCCAGTTGCTCGCGGCAGACCCGGTCCCAATAGTCGCAGAACTCCTCCCAGGAGCCGGGCACCGGCCGCATGCTCATCCCGTACATCCGGTACCACCGCACGTGCTCGTCGAACAGCTGCCGCTTCTCGGCCTCGGTCAGGCCGCCGCAGAAGTACTCGGCCACCTTGATCACCAGCATGAAGAAGGTGGCGTGCGCCCAGTAGAACGTTTCGGGATTCAGCGCGTGGTAGCGGCGCCCGGATGCGTCGATGCCCTTGATGGTGTGGTGGTAACTGGTGATCTGCCGCCCGGTCGACGCGGCCCGGTCACCGTCGTAGACGACGCCCATGATCGGGTACACCGAGCGGGCCACCCGCTGCAGGGGCTCGCGCAGCAGGATCGAATGCTCTTCGACGCCCGCTCCCAGCTCCGGATACATGTTCTGGATCGCGCCGATCCAGACGCCCATCATTCCGGTGCGCAGATCGCCGAAGTACTTCCAGGTCAGGGAATCTGGCCCGAGCGGATCGTCGGATTTCGCTGGAGTGACAGTCATCTCGGCCTCCTGCGCTCACGATAACTTTGACAACGTGCGTTGTCTACGATTTCGGGCCCGCGCGCCGGTGGGTGTTATCGAGCGTGAACACCGGTGTGGCGCCCCCGTGATCAGGCGATACGTGCGAGCTCCGACACACAGCGGGTGGCCTTCATTGCCCGCCTCCGGCGGGAGGAAATAACCTGGCCGGGTGGAACTCGCGCGTCGCGGTTCGGACTCGGGCGAGCCCGAAGAGCCGACGGTGACGGCATCCGATTCGCCGGGGCGCTCCCCGGTTTCGGTGCACAACGCGACGCAGTGGTTGCACAGCCGGAACCACAGCCCCGGCGCGGTGGCCTTCATCCGCCGGGCGCGACGGCTGCTACCCGGCGACCCCGAGTTCGGCGACCCGCTCTCCACGGCCGGCGACGGGGGCCCGCGCGCGGCCGCCCGGGCGGCCGACCGGCTGCTGGGGGACCGCGACGCGGTGTCGCGGGAGGTCAGTCTCGGGGTGTTGCAGGTGTGGCAGGCGTTGACCGAGTCGGTTGCCCGGCGTCCGGCGAATCCCGAAGTGACGCTGGTCTTCACCGACCTGGTCGGGTTCTCGTCGTGGTCCCTGCAGGCCGGGGACGACGCGGCGCTCAGCCTGCTGCGTCAGGTGGCCCGGGCCGTCGAGCCGCCGCTGCTGGACGCCGGGGGACACATCGTCAAGCGGATGGGCGACGGCCTGATGGCCGTCTTCGGCGATCCGACGGTCGCGGTGCGCGCCGTCCTGGCCGCCAAGGAGGCGCTGAAGTCGGTCGAGGTGGCCGGCTACACGCCGCGGATGCGGGCCGGCATCCACACCGGGCGGCCCCAGCGGCTGGCGGCGGACTGGCTCGGTGTCGACGTCAACATCGCCGCGCGGGTGATGGAGCGCGCCACCAAGGGCGGGGTCATGGTGTCAGGTTCGACACTCGACCAGATCGCCCAGAGCGAACTGGATGCGATGGGGGTTGTCGCCAAACGCGCACGTAAACCCGTGTTTTCGGGAAAGACCACGGGCGTGCCGGCCGACTTGGCGATATATCGTTTGCGGACTCATAGGGAGTTGACAGCGCCGGATCACGGCACGGAAACAAACCAGCCGACATAATGGATGCAATGTTTGGGGGCATCCTCGCCCGGCTGGCCCGGGTCCAGTTCACGTTGGGTTACGTGGCTGCGCTGCTTGCCGTCAGTTGCGTCATCCTGGTGCTCGGACCGCACGCCCATGACGTGCTTGTCGAGCGCGCCAGCACCAACCTGCACAACCTGGCCCACGGCCACGTGGGCACCCTGCTGGGCAGCGCGCTGGTCGTCGACGCCGGTCCGCTCTACTTCTGGCTGCCCTTCCTGACCTGCCTGCTCGCGCTCGGCGAGCTGCACCTGCGCACCATCCGCCTGGTG
The DNA here is from genome assembly GCF_034555895.2 of Mycobacterium europaeum. NCBI lineage: Bacteria > Bacillati > Actinomycetota > Actinomycetes > Mycobacteriales > Mycobacteriaceae > Mycobacterium > Mycobacterium europaeum. The sequence goes on along the minus strand of NZ_CP157315.1, from coordinate 2,385,633 downwards.
GTGGCGTTCCTCGTCGGGCACATCGGCGCGACGCTGCTGGTGGCGGCCGCCCTGGCCGCGGCGGTCGAGTTCGAGTGGATGCCGGTGTCGATCACCCGGGCCAGCGACGTCGGGATGAGCTACGGCGCGCTGGCCGTGCTCGGAGCGATGACAGCGGTGATTCCCCAGCGCTGGCGGCCCGCCTGGGTCGGCTGGTGGGTGGCGGCCGGCATCGCCTCCGCGATCATCGGCGGCGATTTCACCGACGCCGGGCACACCGTCGCCGTGGTCCTGGGCGTGCTGGTGTCCGCCCGGTTCCGTCAGCCCATCCACTGGACGCCGGTGCGCATCCTGATGCTGGCCGCCTCGTCGGGCTTCGGCTTCCTGCTGCTGGCCCACCACTGGGGGACGATGGCCGCGGCGCCCGCATTCGGCGTCCTGGGCGCGCTGGCGGCGCACAAGCTCGTGCAGTTCGTCAACGGGCGGGCGGCGCTGGACGACGCCGCTCTGGCCGTCCCGCAGCCTGCCACCGCGGGCTAGACACCGGGCCGCCCTTACCCCGAAGCGCCCGCCGGGCAGCGCGCACCGCATCACTATGATCGGCACTTGCCGCTGGGCAACTTCCTCCCAGCCCCTCATCCAGCAAGGAGAGTGTCGCCGCGTGGGTGCTCAGCCCGTCGACCTGTCACCGGATGCCTTGGCCAAGGCGGTCGGCGTCGCCCAGGAGGCCATCGCGCTCGCCGGCGACCTGGACGCGCTGGCGCGGGTGAAGACCGAGCACCTCGGCGACCGCTCGCCGCTGGCGCTGGCGCGGCAGGCGCTGGGCGGCGTCCCCAAGGAGGAGCGCGCCGACGCGGGCAAACGGGTCAATTCCGCGCGGACCGAGGTCCAGCGCAGCTACGACGAGCGGCTGGCGGCGCTGCGCGCCGAACGGGACGCGGCGGTGCTGGTCGCCGAAAGCATCGACGTCACGCTGCCCTCGACGCGCCAGCCACCCGGGGCCCGCCACCCGATCACCCAGTTGGCCGAGCACATCGCCGACACCTTCGTCGCGATGGGCTGGGAGCTGGCGGAGGGACCGGAGGTCGAAACCGAGCAGTTCAACTTCGACGCCCTCAACTTCCCGGCGGACCACCCCGCGCGCAGCGAGCAGGACACCTTCTACATCGCGCCGGACGATTCCCGGCAGCTGCTGCGCACCCACACGTCGCCGGTGCAGGTGCGCACCCTGCTCGCCCGGGAGTTGCCCGTCTACATCGTCTCGATCGGCCGCACCTTCCGCACCGACGAGCTCGACGCCACCCACACCCCGGTCTTCCACCAGGTCGAGGGGCTGGCGGTGGACCGCGGCCTGTCCATGGCGCACCTGCGGGGCACCCTGGACGCATTCGCCCGCGCCGAGTTTGGCCCCGAGGCGCGCACCCGCATCCGGCCGCACTTCTTCCCGTTCACCGAACCCTCCGCCGAGGTCGACGTGTGGTTCGTCGGCAAGAAGGGCGGCGCCGGCTGGGTGGAGTGGGGCGGCTGCGGCATGGTGCACCCGAACGTGTTGCGCGCTGCGGGAATCGACCCCGAGGTGTACTCCGGCTTCGCCTTTGGAATGGGCCTGGAACGCACCCTGCAGTTCCGCAACGGCATCCCCGACATGCGTGACATGGTCGAGGGCGACGTCCGGTTCTCGCTGCCGTTCGGGGTGGGTGCCTGATGCGGATCCCCTACAGCTGGCTGCGGGAAGTGGTGGCGGCCGGGGCTCCGGGCTGGGACGCCACGCCCGCCGACCTCGAGCAAACGCTGATCCGGATCGGCCACGAGGTGGAGGAGGTCGTCGCGCTCGGCCCGGTCGACGGCCCGCTCACCGTCGGGCGGGTGACCGGCATCGAGGAACTCACCGGCTTCAAAAAGCCCATCCGGGCCTGCCGGGTCGACGTCGGCGCAGGGGGCGACCGCGACATCGTCTGCGGCGCAACCAACTTCGCCGTCGGTGACCTCGTCGTGGTGGCGCTGCCCGGCACCACGCTGCCCGGCGGGTTCGCCATCGCGGCGCGCAAGACCTACGGCCGCGACTCCGACGGCATGATCTGCTCGGCGGCCGAACTCGGTTTGGGCGCCGACCATTCCGGGATCCTGGTGCTGCCACCCGGCACCGCCGAACCGGGCGCCGACGGCGCCGCGGTGCTGGGACTCGACGACGTGGTCTTCCACCTGGCCATCACCCCCGACCGCGGCTACTGCATGTCGGTGCGCGGGCTGGCCCGCGAGGTCGCCTGCGCCTACGACCTGGACTTCGTCGACCCCGCCGGCGCGGAGGCGGCCCAGCCGCCGGCCGGCGGGGAGGCCTGGCCCCTGACCGTCGAGCCCGAGACCGGTGTCCGGCGCTTCGCGCTGCGGCCCGTGACCGGCATCGACCCCGCCGCGGTGTCGCCGTGGTGGCTGCAACGCCGGCTGTTGCTGGCCGGCGTCCGCGCCACCTCGCCGGCGGTGGACGTCACCAACTACGTGATGCTCGAACTCGGCCACCCGATGCACGCGCACGACTGCGACCGCATCTCCGGTGGCCTCGCGGTGCGGTTCGCCCGGCCCGGGGAGACCGTCGTGACCCTCGACGACATCGAGCGCCGGCTGGATCCCGCCGACGTCCTCATCGTCGACGACCGGGCGACCGCGGCGATCGGCGGCGTGATGGGCGCGGCGAGCACCGAGGTGCGCGCCGACTCCACCGAGGTGCTGCTCGAGGCCGCCGTGTGGGACCCGGCCGCCGTCTCGCGCACCCAGCGCCGGCTGCACCTGCCCAGCGAGGCCGCCCGCCGCTACGAGCGCGGCGTGGACCCGGCCATCTCGGTGGCCGCGCTGGACCGGTGCGCGGCGCTGCTCGTCGAGATCGCCGGGGGAACGGTGTCGGACCGGCTGACCGATTGGCGGGGCGAGCCGCCGACGGACGACTGGGCGCTCCCGCCGATCCGGATCGCCGCGGAGCTGCCCGACCGCTTCGCGGGGGTGGCCTATCCGCCCGGGACCGCCGCGCGGCGCCTGGCACAGATCGGGGCGTCGGTGCGCGTCGAGGGCGACACGTTGACCGTGACGCCGCCGAGTTGGCGGCCCGACCTGCTGCAGCCCGCCGACCTCGTCGAGGAGGTGCTGCGGCTGGAGGGCCTGGAGGCCATCCCGTCGGTGCTGCCCGCGGCCCCCGCGGGGCGGGGCCTGACCGCGGCGCAGAAGCGTCGCCGCGCGATCGGCAAATCGCTCGCGCAGTCCGGCTATGTCGAGGTCCTGCCGACGCCGTTCCTGCCCGCCGGCGTGTTCGACCTGTGGGGCCTGCCGTCCGACGACCCGCGGCGCGCCACCACGCAGGTGCTCAACCCGCTCGAGGCCGACCGCCCGCACCTGGCCACCACGCTGCTGCCCGCCCTGCTGGAAGCGTTGGTGCGCAACGTGTCGCGCGGGCTGGTGGACGTCGCGCTGTACGCCCTGGCGCAGGTGGTGCAACCGACCGAGCAGACCCGCGGCGTGCAGGCCATCCCCGTGCACCGCAGGCCGACCGACGCCGAGATCGCCCAGCTGGACGCCTCGCTGCCCCGCCAGCCCCAGCACGTGGCCGCCGTCCTGGCGGGCCTGCGGGAACGCCGCGGCCCGTGGGGCCCCGGCCGGCGCGCCGAGGCCGCCGACGCGTTCGAGGCGGCCCGGATCATCGCCCGCGCCAGCGGGGTCGAGGTGAGCCTGCGGGCGGCCCGGCACCTGCCGTGGCACCCGGGCCGGTGCGCCGAGGTGCTTGTCGGGGAGACCGTCGTCGGCCACGCGGGGCAGCTGCACCCGGCGGTGATCGAGCGTTCCGGCCTGCCGAAGGGCACCTGCGCCATCGAGCTCAACCTCGACGCGATCCCGATCGCGGCGGCGCTGCCGGCGCCCCGGGTGTCGCCGTTCCCGGCCGTGTTCCAGGACGTCAGCCTGGTGGTGCCCGCGCACGTGCCGGCCCAGGCGGTGGCCGACGCCGTCCGGGAGGGCGCCGGCGAGCTGCTGGAAGACCTGCAGCTGTTCGACGTCTTCACCGGCCCGCAGGTCGGCGAGGACCGCAAGTCGCTGACATTCGCGCTGCGTTTCCGCGCGCCGGACCGCACGCTGACCGAGGACGACGCCAGCGCGGCCCGCGACGCCGCGGTGCGGCGCGCCGCCGACGCGGTCGGCGCCGAACTACGCGCCTAACACCATCTGGAATGGATTTGCAAACCAATGCATAACCATGCAGAATCGGCGGAATGGCCGACGTATTGAGGGTGGCGGTTGCCGGGGCCAGCGGCTACGCGGGCGGGGAGATCCTGCGGCTTCTGCTCGGACATCCGGCCTACGCCGACGGCCGGCTGGCCATCGGGTCGCTGACCGCCGCGGCGAGCGCCGGCAGCACGCTCGGCGAGCACCATCCACACCTGACGCCGCTGGCGCAGCGGGTGGTCGAGCCCACCGACCTCGCCGTGCTGGCCGGGCACGACGTGGTGTTCCTGGCCCTGCCGCACGGGCATTCGGCGGCGCTGGCCGAACAACTCGGCCCCGACACGCTGATCATCGACTGCGGCGCGGACTTCCGGCTCACCGACGCCGGCGCCTGGGAACGGTTCTACGGCTCGCCGCACGCCGGCAGCTGGCCGTACGGGCTGCCGGAACTGCCCGGCGCGCGGGAGCGGCTGCGCGGCGCCCGGCGCATCGCGGTGCCGGGCTGCTACCCGACGGCGGCGCTGCTGGCGCTGCTGCCGGCGGTCGCCGAGGACCTGATCGAGCCGGCCGTCACGGTGGTCGCCGTCAGCGGCACCTCGGGGGCCGGGCGCGCCGCCAAGACCGACCTGCTGGGCTCGGAGGTGATCGGATCCGCGCGGGCCTACAACATCGCCGGCGCCCACCGGCACACCCCCGAGATCGCCCAGGGCCTGCGGGCCGTCACCGACCGCGACGTCACGGTGTCGTTCACCCCGGTGCTGATCCCGACGTCGCGCGGCATCCTGGCCACCTGCACCGCGCGCACCCGATCGCCGCTGTCGCAGCTGCGGGCCGCCTACGAAAAGGCCTACGACGGAGAGCCTTTCGTGCACCTGCTGCCCGAGGGCCAGCTGCCCCGCACCGGATCGGTGATCGGCAGCAACGCCGCGCACCTCGCCGTCGCGGTGGACGAGGCCGCAAGTGCGTTCGTGGCCATCGCCGCCATCGACAACCTGGTCAAGGGCACCGGCGGCGCGGCGGTGCAATCCATGAATCTCGCGCTGGGTTGGCCGGAGACAGCAGGCCTTTCGGTGGTCGGAGTCGCGCCGTGACCCGCGCCGGCGACGATGACGCCGGCGCAGCCGGGGTAGGAGGGGGTACCTCCCGCTTGCGGGGGAGAGCGGCGCCATCTGTCGTAGCCACCGAGGCGCGGCTGGTGCGCGAACAGGGCGTCACCGCGCCCGCCGGGTTCCGGGCCGCCGGCATCGCCGCCGGCATCAAGGCGTCGGGCAACCGCGACCTGGCCCTGGTCTTCAACGAGGGCCCCGACTACGCGGCCGCCGGCGTGTTCACCCGCAACAAGGTCAAGGCCGCGCCCGTGCTGTGGACCCAGCAGGTGCTGACCACCGGGGCGCTGCGCGCGGTGATCCTCAACTCCGGCGGCGCCAACGCCTGCACCGGACCGGGCGGCTTCCAGGACGCCCACGCCACCGCCGAGGCCGTCGCGGCCGCGTTGTCCGAGTGGGGGACCGAGACGGGGGCGATCGAGGTCGCGGTGTGTTCCACCGGCCTGATCGGGGACCGGTTGCCGATGGACAAGGTGCTGGCCGGCGTCCGGGCGATCGTGCAGGACATGGCCGGCGGCCTGAGCGGCGGAGACGAGGCCGCCCGCGCCATCATGACCACCGACACCGTGCCCAAACAGGTTGCGCTGCACCACCCGGGCAACTGGACGGTCGGCGGGATGGCCAAGGGGGCGGGCATGCTGGCGCCCTCGCTGGCCACCATGCTCTGCGTGCTCACCACCGACGCGGCCGTCGACGCCGCCGCGCTCGACACCGCGCTGCGCCGCGCCACCGCGCGCACCTTCGACCGGCTCGACATCGACGGCAGCTGTTCGACCAACGACACCGTGCTGCTGCTGGCGTCGGGCGCCAGCGAGATCACGCCGTCGCAGGCCGAACTCGACGACGCCGTGCTGGCGGTCTGCGACGACCTGTGCGCGCAGCTGCAGGCCGACGCCGAGGGCGTCACCAAGCGCGTCACCGTGACCGTGACCGGGGCGGCCTGTGAGGACGACGCGCTGACCGCGGCGCGGGTGATCGCCCGCGACAGCCTGGTCAAGACCGCGGTGTTCGGGTCCGACCCCAACTGGGGCCGCGTGCTGGCCGCGGTCGGCATGGCGCCGGTGACCCTGGACCCGGACCGGATCCGGGTGTCGTTCAACGGTTTCGCCGTGTGCGTCGACGGGGTCGGGGCGCCCGGCGCGCGTGATGTGGACCTGTCCGGCGCCGACATCGACATCACGGTCGACCTGCGCGTGGGCGACGGCTCCGCGGCCGTCCGCACCACGGACCTGTCGCACGCCTACGTCGAAGAGAATTCGGCGTACAGCTCATGACCGTCAACACTCAAGAGTTGCCCACCGCGGTCAAGGCCCAGGTGCTGGCCGAAGCGCTGCCGTGGCTCAAGCAGTTGTACGGCAAGGTCATCGTCATCAAGTACGGCGGCAACGCCATGACCGACGACACGCTGCGGCACGCCTTCGCCGCCGACATGGCCTTCCTGCGCAACTGCGGCATCCACCCCGTCGTCGTGCACGGCGGCGGCCCGCAGATCACCGCCATGCTGCGCCGGCTGGGCATCGAGGGCGACTTCAAGGGCGGCTTCCGGGTCACCACGCCGGAAGTGCTCGACGTGGCGCGGATGGTGTTGTTCGGCCAGGTGGGGCGCGAACTGGTCAACCTGATCAACGCGCACGGCCCCTACGCCGTCGGCATCACCGGCGAGGATGCGCAGTTGTTCACCGCGGTGCGGCGCAGCGTCACCGTGGACGGGGTGGCCACCGACATCGGGCTGGTCGGCGACGTCGAGCGGGTCAACACCGCCGCGGTGCTGGATCTGATTGCGGCGGGCCGCATTCCGGTGGTGTCGACGCTCGCGCCGGACGCCGAGGGTGTGGTGCACAACATCAACGCCGACACCGCCGCCGCGGCGCTCGCCGAGGCCCTGCGGGCCGAGAAGCTGTTGATGCTCACCGACGTCGAGGGCCTCTACACCAGCTGGCCGGACCGGGATTCCCTGGTCAGCGAGATCGACACCGCCACCCTGTCCCAACTGCTACCCACGCTGGAGGCGGGCATGATTCCCAAGGTCGAGGCGTGCCTGCGGGCCGTGACGGCGGGGGTGCCGAGCGCGCATGTCATCGACGGAAGGGTCGAACACTGTGTGCTGGTCGAGCTTTTCACCGACGCGGGCACCGGGACCAAGGTGGTGAGCTCGTGAACAATGCCGACACCCTCAAGCACCGCTGGGAAGCCGTGATGATGAACAACTACGGCACCCCGCCCCTGGCCCTGGCCGCCGGCGACGGCGCCGTGGTCACCGACGTGGACGGCAACACGTACCTCGATCTGCTGGGCGGCATCGCCGTCAACGTCCTCGGCCACCGCCATCCCGCGGTCATCGAGGCCGTCACGCACCAGCTGGCGACGCTGGGGCACACCTCCAACCTCTATGCCAGCGAGCCGGGCATCGCGCTGGCCGAGGAGCTGGTGGCCCTGCTGGGTGCGGAAGCCGCGGTGCGGGTGTTCTTCTGCAACTCCGGAACCGAGGCCAACGAGGTGGCGTTCAAGCTGTCGCGGCTGACCGGGCGCACGAAACTCGTTGCGGCGCAGGGAGGTTTCCACGGCCGCACGATGGGGTCACTGGCGCTGACCGGCCAGCCGAGCAAGCAGGCGCCGTTCGAACCGCTGCCCGGATTCGTCACCCACGTGCCCTACGGCGACGCCGACGCGCTGGCCGCCGCCGTCGACGACGCCACCGCCGCGGTGTTCCTCGAACCGATCATGGGGGAGGGCGGCGTCGTCGTGCCACCCGAGGGATACCTGAGCGCCGCCCGCGACATCACCTCGCGGCACGGCGCGCTGCTGGTGCTCGACGAGGTGCAGACCGGAATGGGCCGCACCGGGACGTTTTTCGCCCACCAGCACGACGGCATCACCCCCGACGTCGTGACCATGGCCAAGGGCCTCGGCGGCGGGCTGCCCATCGGCGCCTGCCTGGCCGTCGGTCCGGCCGCCGAGCTGATGACCCCCGGCCTGCACGGCAGCACCTTCGGCGGCAACCCGGTCTGCGCCGCCGCCGCGCGGGCGGTGCTGCGGGTGATCGCCGACCAGGACCTGGTCCGGCACGCCGAGGTGCTGGGCAAGGCGGTGCGCCACGGCATCGAGTCGGTGAACCACCCGCTGGTCGACCATGTGCGCGGCCGCGGGCTGCTGCAGGGCATGGTGCTGACCGCGCCGCGCGCCAAGGACGCCGAAAGCGCCGCGCGCGACGCCGGTTTCCTGGTCAACGCCGCCGCGCCCGACGTCATCCGGCTGGCCCCGCCGCTCATCGTCACCGAGGCCCAGCTCGAGACCTTCGTCGCCGCCTTGCCGGCCATCCTGGACAGGGCCGCGGCATGACGCCCCGCCACTTTCTGCGCGACGACGACCTGTCGCCCTCCGAGCAGGCCGAGGTGCTGCAGCTGGCCGCCGAGCTGAAGAAGGACCCGTTCAGCGCCCGCCCGCTGGAGGGCCCGCGCGGGGTCGCGGTGCTCTTCGACAAGAACTCCACCCGCACCCGGTTCTCGTTCGAGCTGGGCATCGCGCAGCTCGGCGGGCACGCCGTCGTCGTCGACGCCCGCAGCACCCAGCTGGGCCGCGACGAGACGCTGGGCGACACCGCGCGGGTGCTGTCCCGCTACGTCGAGGCCATCGTGTGGCGGACCTTCGGGCAGGACCGGCTCGAGGCGATGGCCGAGGCGGCGACGGTGCCCGTGGTCAACGCCCTCTCCGACGAGTTCCACCCCTGTCAGGTGCTCGCCGACCTGCAGACCGTCGCCGAACGCAAGGGGTCGCTCGCGGGGCTGCGGATGTCCTACTTCGGCGACGGCGCCAACAACATGGCCCACTCGCTGCTGCTCGGCGGGGTGACCGCCGGCATCCACGTCACCGTCGCCGCCCCGGCCGGATTCGCCCCCGACCCCGCGTTCGTGGCGGCCGCCACCGAGCGCGCCGAAACCACCGGCGGCTCGGTCACCCTGACCCCCGACGCCGACGCGGCCGCGGCCGGTGCCGACGTCCTGGTGACCGACACCTGGACGTCGATGGGGCAGGAGGGCGATGGGCTGGACCGCCTCACGCCGTTTCGGCCGTTCCAGGTCAACCAGCGGCTGCTGGGCCTGGCGGACCCGGAAGCCATTGTGCTGCACTGCCTTCCGGCGCATCGCGGCGACGAGATCACCGACGAGGTGATGGACGGGCCGGCCAGCGCGGTGTGGGACGAGGCCGAGAACCGGCTGCACGCCCAGAAGGCGCTGCTGGTGTGGCTGCTGGAGCGGGCGCAATGACCCGCAGCAAGACCACCCCCGAAACCACCCGGGCCGGCCGCCAGGACCGCATCGTGGCGATCCTGTCGTCAGCGTCGATCAGCAGCCAGAGCGAGCTGGCGGCCCGGCTGGCTGACGAGGGTATCGAGGTCACCCAGGCCACCCTGTCGCGCGACCTCGAGGAGCTGGGCGCGGTGAAGCTGCGCGGCGCCGACGGCGGCGTCGGCGTCTACATCGTCCCCGAGGACGGCAGCCCGGTGCGCGGCGTGTCCGGCGGCACCGCCCGGCTGTCCCGCCTACTCAGCGAGCTGCTGGTGTCGGCCGACGCCAGCGCGAACCTCGCGGTGCTGCGCACCCCGCCCGGCGGCGCCAACTATTTGGCCAGCGCGATCGACCGCGCGGCGCTACCGTACGTCGTCGGCACCATCGCCGGTGACGACACGGTCTTCGTCGCGGCCCGAGAGCCGATGACCGGCGCCGAGCTGGCCCGCACGCTCGAAAGCCTCACCACAACCTAAGGAGATTGGTTCATGTCAGATCGCGTCATCCTGGCGTATTCCGGCGGTCTGGACACCTCGGTCGCGATCAGCTGGATCGGCAAGGAGACCGGCCGCGAGGTGGTCGCGGTGGCGATCGACCTCGGCCAGGGCGGCGAGGACATGGAGGTCGTCCGCCAGCGGGCCCTGGACTGCGGCGCGGTGGAGGCCGTCGTCGTCGACGCGCGCGACGAGTTCGCCGAGGGCTACTGCCTGCCCACCATCTTGAGCAACGCCCTCTACATGGACCGCTACCCGCTGGTGTCGGCGATCAGCCGCCCGCTGATCGCCAAGCACCTGGTGGCGGCGGCCCGCGAGCACGGCGGCAGCATCGTCGCGCACGGCTGCACCGGCAAGGGCAACGACCAGGTCCGGTTCGAGGTCGGATTCGCTTCGCTGGCACCGGATTTGGAGGTGCTGGCGCCGGTCCGCGACTACGCCTGGACACGGGAGAAGGCGATCGCGTTCGCCGAGGAGAACGCCATCCCGATCAACGTCACCAAGCGCTCGCCGTTCTCCATCGACCAGAACGTGTGGGGCCGCGCGGTGGAAACCGGCTTCCTGGAACACCTGTGGAACGCGCCCACCAAGGACATCTACGCCTACACCGAAGACCCCACCATCAACTGGAACACCCCCGACGAGGTGATCGTCGGGTTCGAGCGCGGGGTCCCGGTGTCCATCGACGGCAAGCCGGTGTCGGTGCTGGCTGCCATCGAGGAGCTCAACCGCCGCGCCGGCAGCCAGGGGGTCGGGCGCCTCGACGTGGTCGAGGACCGGCTGGTGGGCATCAAGAGCCGCGAGATCTACGAGGCGCCGGGCGCGATGGTGCTCATCACCGCCCACACCGAGCTCGAGCACGTCACGCTGGAGCGCGAGCTGGGCCGCTTCAAGCGCCACACCGACCAGCGCTGGGCCGAGCTGGTCTACGACGGGCTCTGGTACTCGCCGCTGAAGACCGCGCTGGAGGCGTTCGTCGCCAAGACCCAGGAGCACGTCACCGGCGAGATCCGCATGGTGTTGCATGGCGGGCACATCGCGGTCAACGGCCGGCGCAGCGCGCAGTCGCTCTACGACTTCAACCTGGCCACCTACGACGAGGGCGACAGCTTCGACCAGTCGGCCGCCAAGGGCTTCGTCTACGTGCACGGGCTGTCGTCCAAGATCGCGTCCCGCCGGGACCTGCGGTGACCTCCTCTGGGCGAGCAGACGCAAAATCGCATGAATTGGTCCGTCTGCGTGCGAGTTTATGTCTGTTCGCGGGGGGAAAGTGAGCACCCGCGAGGGGTCGCTGTGGGGCGGGCGGTTCGCCGACGGCCCGTCGGACGCGCTGGCGGCGCTCAGTAAGTCCACCCATTTCGACTGGGTGCTGGCCCGCTACGACATCGTCGCCTCGCGGGCGCACGCCGTGATCCTGTTCCACGCCGGGCTGCTCACCGCCGAGCAGCGCGACGGGCTGCTGGCCGGCTTGGACAGCCTGGCCGAGGGCGTGGCCGACGGCAGCTTCACGCCGCTGGTGACCGATGAGGACGTGCACGCCGCGCTGGAGCGCGGGCTGATCGACCGGGTCGGCCCCGACCTGGGCGGCCGGCTGCGGGCCGGGCGGTCGCGCAACGACCAGGTGGCCACCCTGTTCCGGATGTGGCTGCGCGACGCGGTGCGCCGGGTCGCCGATGGGGCGCTGGAGCTGGTGGCCGCGCTGGCCGGCCAGGCCGCCGAGCACCCGACGGCGATCATGCCGGGCAAGACGCACCTGCAGTCCGCCCAGCCGGTGCTGCTGGCCCACCACCTGCTCGCGCACGCGCATCCGCTGCTGCGCGACGTCGACCGCATCGTCGACTTCGACCGGCGCGCGGACGTGTCCCCGTACGGCTCGGGGGCGCTGGCCGGCTCGTCGCTGGGCCTGGACCCGGACGCGATCGCCGCCAAGCTGGGATTCACCACCGCCGCGGACAATTCCATCGACGCGACCGCCGCCAGGGATTTCGCCGCCGAGGCCGCGTTCATCTTCGCGATGATCGCCGTGGACATCTCGCGGCTGGCCGAGGACATCATCCTGTGGAGCTCGACGGAGTTCGGCTATGTCCGGCTGCACGATTCGTGGTCGACCGGCAGCTCGATCATGCCGCAGAAGAAGAACCCGGACATCGCGGAGCTGGCCCGCGGCAAGTCCGGGCGGTTGATCGGCAACCTGGCCGGGCTGCTGGCGACGCTGAAGGCCCAGCCGCTGGCCTACAACCGCGACCTGCAGGAGGACAAGGAGCCGGTGTTCGACTCGGTCGCCCAGCTGGAGCTGGTGTTGCCGGCGATGGCCGGCCTGGTGGCCAGCCTGACGTTCGACGTCGAGCGGATGGCGGCCCTGGCGCCCGCCGGGTACACGCTGGCCACCGACATCGCCGAATGGCTGGTGCGCCGCGGGGTGCCGTTCCGGGCGGCGCACGAGGCCGCCGGGGCCGCGGTGCGCGCGGCCGAAGGGCGCGCCGTCGGGCTCGACGAGCTGACCGACGACGAGTTGGCCGCCATCAGCCCCGAGCTGACGCCGCAGGTGCGTGAGATCTTGACGGTCGAGGGTTCGGTGTCGTCGCGCGACCGGCGGGGCGGCACGGCGCCGGTCCGGGTCGCCGAGCAGCTCGAAGCCGTCCTGGCCCGCAGCGAGGAGCTCAAGGCGCGGCTCGGCGGCCGGGAATGAGGACGCCCGTTTACGCTCCGGTCAATTCCAATCGGGCTAGAATTCCGGCTCAAGCGATGCGGCTGAACCTGTCAGACCGAATCCTCGTGACCAAGGGGTGGGACCAATGAGCGTCGTCGCGGGCGTGTCCGGTGCCTTGCCGCCGTATCGCTATTCCCAGCGTGAGCTCACCGACTTCTTCGTCAGCATCCCGGAGTTCGAGGGCTACGAGGACATCGTCCGGCAGTTGCACGCCAGTGCCAAGGTCAACAGCCGACACCTGGTGCTGCCGCTGGAGCGGTATCCCGCCCTGACCGACTTCGGCGTGGCCAACCGGATCTTCATCGACAACGCCGTCGACCTGGGCTGCGAGGCGCTCTCGGGCGCGCTCGACGAGGCGGGCCTGCGGCCCCAGGACCTCGACGTGCTGATCACGACGACGGTCACCGGCCTGGCGGTGCCCTCCCTGGACGCCCGGATCGCCGGGCGGCTGGGGCTGCGCGACGACATCCGCCGGGTTCCGCTGTTCGGCCTGGGCTGCGTGGCCGGGGCCGCGGGCGTGGCCCGGCTCAACGACTATCTGCGCGGGGCGCCGGACGCCGCCGCGGCGCTGATCTCGGTCGAGCTGTGCTCGCTCACCTACCCCGGGTACAAGCCGTCGCTACCCGGCCTGGTCGGCAGCGCGCTGTTCGCCGACGGGGCGGGCGCGGTGGTGGCCGTCGGCGAGCGCCGGGCCGAACGGATGGCCGCCGGCGGGCCCGCCATCCTGGACTCGCGCAGCACCCTGTACCCCGATTCGCTGCGCACCATGGGCTACGACGTCGGCGCGGCCGGGTTCGAGCTGGTGCTGGCCAAGGACCTGGCCCAGGTGGTCGAGGAGCACATCGAGCGGGACGTCACCGGGTTCCTCGGGGCGCACGGGCTGACGACCACCGACATCGGCGCCTGGGTCAGCCATCCCGGTGGCCCGAAGATCATCGACGCGATCAACGCGAGCCTGAGCCTGCCGCCCAATGCGCTGGAGCTGACCTGGCGTTCGCTGGGGGAGATCGGCAACCTCTCGTCGGCGTCGGTGCTGCACGTGCTGCGCGACACCCGGGCCAAGCCGCCGCCCAGCGACAGCCCCGGCCTGATGATCGCCATGGGTCCGGGATTCTGTTCCGAGCTCGTCCTGCTGCGCTGGCACTGACAGCTGAGGCGTTCCCTGTTGTCCGAAACATCCGGCCGCGTCCGATGAACAGCGATTCCGACGAGCTGGTCAAGGCCCTCCGTGCGGCGCTCAAGGACAACGAGCGGCTGAAGCGGGAGGCCCGCGAATACCTCGCCGCGGCAACCGAACCCGTGGCGGTGGTCGGGATGGGCTGCCGGTATCCGGGCGGTGTGGATTCGCCGGAGGCCCTGTGGCAGATGGTGGTCGAGGGCCGCGATGTGGTCTCGGACTTCCCGGCGGACCGCGGCTGGAACCTGGCGGGCCTGTTCGATCCCGACCCCGACGCGGTGGGGAAGTCCTACGCCCGCTGCGGGGGCTTCCTCGCCGACGTGGCCGACTTCGACGCCGCGTTCTTTTCCATCGCGCCCAGCGAGGCGCTGGCCATGGACCCGCAGCAACGCCTGCTGCTGGAGGTGTCCTGGGAGGCGCTGGAGCGGGCCGGGATCGACCCCGCCGATCTGCGCGGTTCGGCGACGGGGGTGTTCGCCGGGATCTTCCACGGCTCCTACGGCGGCCAGGGCCGGGTGCCCGGGCACCTGGAGCGCTACGGGCTGCGCGGCTCGACGCTGAGCGTGGCGTCGGGCCGGGTGGCCTACTCGCTGGGGCTGGAGGGCCCGGCCGTGTCGGTGGACACGGCCTGCTCGTCGTCGTTGGTGGCCCTGCACCTGGCGGCGCGGTCGCTGCGCGCCGGCGAGTGCGACCTGGCGCTGGCCGGCGGCGTGACGGTGATGGCCACCCCGGCGATGTTCATCGAGTTCAGCCGGCAGCGGGCGCTGGCCGCCGACGGGCGGTGCAAGGCGTACGCCGGTGCCGCCGACGGCACCGGCTTCTCCGAGGGCGTCGGCGTGCTGGTGCTGGAACGGCTGTCCGACGCGCGCCGGTTGGGGCATCAGGTGCTGGCGCTGCTGCGCGGGTCGGCGGTCAATCAGGACGGCGCCTCCAACGGGCTGGCGACGCCCAACGGGCCCTCGCAGCAGCGGGTGATCCGGGCCGCGCTGGCCGACGCGCGCCTGCGCGCCGCGGACGTGGATCTGGTGGAAGGGCACGGGACGGGCACCACCCTCGGGGATCCGATTGAGGCGCAAGCGGTTTTGGCCACCTACGGGCAGGACCGGCCGGCGGACCGGCCGCTGTGGCTGGGGTCGATCAAGTCCAACATGGGCCACACCTCGGCGGCGGCCGGCGCCGGCGGGGTGATCAAGATGGTGCAGGCGGTCCGGCACGGGCTGATGCCCAAGACACTGCACGTGGATGTGCCCACGCCGCACGTGGATTGGTCGGCGGGCGCGGTGTCGCTGCTGACCGAGGCGCGGGAGTGGCCCGCGCAGGACCGGCCGCGCCGCGCCGGGGTGTCGTCGTTCGGGATCAGCGGCACCAATGCGCACGTCATCGTCGAGCAACCACCGCTGGAGCCCGAAAGCCCCGCGCCGGCCGGCGATGACGCGCCCGCGCCGTGGGTGCTGTCGGCCCGCTCGACCGACGCGCTGGCCAACCAGGCGTCCCGGCTGCTGGCGCGGCTGCACGCAGAACCGGGTCTGCGGGTGGTCGACGTGGCCTGGTCGCTGGTGTCGACGCGGTCGCTGTTCGAGCACCGGGCCGTGCTGGTCGGGGACCGCGAGCGCCTGCTGGCGGGGCTGGCAGGCCTGGCTGACCACGCCGCCGGCGCGCCGGGGGCGGGCGCGGTGGTGGGCCGGGCGCAACCGGTGGGCAAGACGGTGTTCGTGTTTCCCGGGCAGGGCTCGCAATGGGTCGGCATGGGATCCGAATTGCTCGACACCTCACCGGTTTTCGCCGAACACCTGCAGCGCTGCGAGAAGGCGCTCGCCGAACACGTGGACTGGTCCCTGGTCGACGTCATCCGCGGGGCGCCCGGAGCGCCCGGGCTGGACCGGGTGGACGCGGTGCAGCCGGTCCTGTGGGCGGTGATGGTGTCGCTGGCGGAGTTGTGGCGCTCGCTGGGCGTGATTCCCGATGCGGTGATCGGTCATTCGCAGGGCGAGATCGCGGCGGCCTATGTCGCGGGGTCGCTGTCCCTGGAGGACGCCGCCAGGGTGGTGGCGCTGCGCAGCCGGCTGTTGGTGGGGCTGTCGGGCGCCGGCGGCATGGTGTCGCTGGCCTGCGGCCTGGGCCGGGCCGAAGAGCTGATCGCCGCGTTCGGCGATCAGCTGAATGTCGCGGCGGTCAATGGTGTTTCCGCGGTGGTGGTGTCCGGTGAGGTGGAGGCGCTCGACGAGTTGATCCGGCGCTGTGAGGGCGGCGACGTGCGGGCCCGCAGGATCGACGTCGACTACGCCTCCCACTCCCGGCACGTCGACGCGATCCGCGCCGCCCTGACCGAGGCGCTGGCCGGAATCGAGCCGCGGTCGTCCTCGGTCACGCTGTTTTCCACCGTGACCGGCGAGCCGCTGGACACCGCGGGACTCGACGCCGACTACTGGTTCCGCAGCATCCGGCAGACGGTCCAGTTCGAGCGGGCGGTGCGCAACGCGTGCGGCGCCGGGTACGGGGTGTTCGTCGAATCCAGCCCGCACCCCGTGCTGCTGGCCGCCGTCGAGGAGACGCTGGCCGATTGCGGTCGGGACGCGGTGGTGGTCCCCTCCCTGGGCCGCGACGACGGTTCGCTGCACCGGTTCTGGCTTTCGGCGGGTCAGGCCCACGTGGCCGGGGTGCCGGTGGACTGGCGGGCCGCCCTCGCCGGCCTGGGTGGGCGGCGCGTGGATTTGCCGACGTATGGCTTTGCGCGGCAACGTTTTTGGCTGCCGGGCGGGGCCACTGGATCGGGAGACGTGGCCAGCCTGGGGCTGGCGGGCGCACGGCATGCGCTGCTGGGCGCGGTGGTGGCGCGGCCCGACTCCGGCGGGGTGGTCCTGACGGGCCGGCTGTCGACGGCCGCGCAGCCGTGGCTGGCCGACCACGCGGTGGGCGGCACGGTGTTGTTCCCCGGC
The DNA here is from genome assembly GCF_034555895.2 of Mycobacterium europaeum. Taxonomy (NCBI): domain Bacteria; kingdom Bacillati; phylum Actinomycetota; class Actinomycetes; order Mycobacteriales; family Mycobacteriaceae; genus Mycobacterium; species Mycobacterium europaeum. The sequence continues at coordinate 2,368,742 of NZ_CP157315.1, read as the reverse complement.
GCGGGGTTCGTGGAGCTGGCCGTCCGCGCCGGCGACGAAGTCGGGTGCGGCGTCCTCGAGGAATTGACGCTGTCGGCCCCGCTGGTGTTGCCGCCCGCGGACGGGGTGCAGGTGCAGGTGGTGGTCGGCGGGGCCACCGAGGCGGGTCGGCGCGAGGTGTCGGTGTATGCGGCCGGGGCGCAGTCGGAGTGGGTGCTGCACGCCCAGGGCCTGTTGGGCGCGGCGGCCGTGGCGCCGGCCGTGGACATGTCGGTGTGGCCGCCGGTGGGGGCCACTCCGGTGGAGGTGGGCGACGCGTACGCGCGGCTGGCGGAGCGCGGCTATGAGTACGGCCGGGCGTTCCGCGGCCTGCGGGCGATGTGGCGGCGGGGCGACGAGATCTTCGCCGACGTCTCCCTGCCGGACGACGCGGGCGCCTCGGACGGTGGCTTTGGCATACACCCGGTGTTGCTCGACGCGGCGCTGCACGCGATCGGCGTGGCCGCCGGGCCGGGCCAGACCGTCCTGCCGTTCTCCTGGCAGGGGGTGTCGCTGCACGCGGCCGGCGCATCGCGGGCGCGGGTCCGGATAGCGCCGTCCGGCGCGGGAGCGGTGTCGGTGGAATTGGCCGACGGCTCCGGGCTGCCGGTGTTGTCGGTGCGCTCGCTGGCGATGCGTCCGGTGTCCGCCGAGCAGTTGTCGCTCGCGGCGACGCCCGCCGAGGGCCTGTTCGAGGTGGCGTGGTCGCCGATATCCCTGAGCGGCAACGCCTTCGACCCCGACGTCACGGTGTGGGAGCCGGGCGGGCAGGGCGGCGACATGGTGCGCTCGGTGCACGCGGCCACCACCGGGGCGCTGGTCGCGCTGCAATCGTGGCTGGGCGAGGCCGGCTCCCCGGTGGTGGCCGTGCAGACCCGCGGCGCGGTGGCGCTCCCCGGCGAGGACGTCACGGACCTGGCCGGCGCGGCGGTATGGGGCCTGGTGCGCTCGGCCCAGGCCGAGCATCCGGGCCGGGTGGTGCTGATCGACTCCGACGGATCGCTGGACCCGCGGGCGGTGATCGGCTGCGGCGAGCCGCAATTGGCGGTCCGCGACGGCGTGGCGTACGCGGCCCGGATGCGGCCGGTGCGCAGGGGGTCGGTGCTCCGGCTGCCGCCGGGGGGCTGGCGGCTGGATGCCGGCGCCGGGGGCACGCTGGAGGACCTGGTGGTGAGCCCGTGCCCGCCGGCGGAGCTGGAGCCCGGCCAGGTCCGGGTGGCGGTGGCCGCGGTCGGGGTGAACTTCCGCGACGTGCTGGTCGCCCTGGGCATGTATCCGGGCGGTGGCCGGCTGGGGGCCGAGGGCTCGGGTGTGGTCGTCGAGGCCGGTCCCGGCGTGACCGGGCTGGCCGTCGGTGACGCGGTGATGGGGCTGCTCGGGGTGGTCGGGTCGGAAGCCGTGGTCGATCAGCGAATGGTGACCCCGGTGCCGCAGGGCTGGTCGCTGGTGACGGCGGCGGGCGTGCCGGTGGTGTTCCTCACCGCGCTCTACGGGTTGTCGGAGTTGGCGGGCCTGCGCGCCGGCGAGCGGGTGCTGGTGCACACCGCCACCGGCGGGGTGGGGATGGCCGCGGTCCAGCTGGCCCGGCATTGGGGTGCGGAGGTGTTCGCCACCGCGAGCCGCGGCAAATGGGACACCTTGCGCGCGATGGGATTCGACGACGACCACATCGGCGACTCGCGGACGCTGGAGTTCGAGCAGAGGTTCTCGGCGGCCACCGGCGGGGCCGGCGTCGATGTGGTGCTCAATTCCCTGGCGGGTGAGTTCACCGACGCGTCGCTGCGGCTGCTGGCCCCCGGCGGGCGCTTCATCGAGATGGGCAAGACCGACGTCCGCGATCCGCACGACGTCGCCGAGCGGTATCGGGGCGCCCGGTATCGCGCCTTCGACCTGATGGAGGCGGGCGCGGACCGCACCGCCGCGATGCTGGCCGAAATCGTGCGACTGCTGCGCGAGGGCGCGGTGAAACCGCTGCCGCTGAAGACCTTCGACGTCCGCTGCGCCTCGGCGGCGTACCGGTTCGTCAGCCAGGCCCGGCACATCGGCAAGGTCGCGCTCACCCTGCCGTCCGGGCCCGGCGCGGTACTCAGTGGGTGCGGCGGGCTGGCCGGCGGCAGCGTGGTGATCACCGGCGGTACCGGCATGGCCGGCTCGGCGCTGGCCCGGCACCTCGTCGACCGGTATCGCGTGGCCCACGTGGTGCTGGCCAGCCGCGCGGGCGCCGGGGCCCCGGGGATCGCGGAGTTGGTGGATGGCCTGCAGGAGGCGGGCGCCCGGGTGTCGGTGGTGGCCTGCGATGTCGCGGACCGCGACGCGGTCGCGGCGATGCTGGCGCAGATACCGCGGGAGTATCCGCTGCGCGCGGTGGTGCACGCGGCCGGCATTCTCGATGACGGACTGGTGTTGTCGCTGACCCCGGATCGGGTGGATGCGGTGTTGCGGGCCAAGGTCGACGGGGCCTGGCACCTGCACGAGCTGACCCGCGAGCAGGATCTGTCGGCGTTCGTGGTGTTCTCGTCGATGGCCGGGATCGTGGGCACCCCGGGCCAGGCCAACTACGCCGCGGCCAACAGCTTCCTCGACGGGCTGGTCGCGTTCCGGCGCGCGCACGGGCTGCCGGGTCTGTCGCTGGCCTGGGGCCTGTGGGAGCAGACGTCGGCGATGACAGCCCACCTCGGCGAGCGCGACAAGGCCCGGATGAGCCGGCTCGGGATCGCACCGCTGTCCACCGAGCAGGCGCTGGAGTCGTTCGACGCCGCCATGCTGGTCGAGGCCCCGGTGCTGATGGCAGCCCGCCTGGATCGGGTCGCCTTGTCCGACAACGCCGCCGCGCTGCCCCCGCTGCTGAGCGAGCTGGGCGCGCGCACCACCCGCCGCGTCATCGACGATGTGGACACCACCGCCCTGACGACCGGTCTCGCGGCGCGCCTGCACGGCCTGGCCCCCGAGGCGCGACAGCGGGAGCTGGTCGACCTGGTCTGCGGCAACGCGGCGACGGTGCTGGGGCTGCCGAACCCCGCCGACATCAACGCGGGCCGCGCGTTCGGTGACCTCGGTTTCGATTCGCTCACCGCCGTCGAGCTGCGTAACCGGCTCAAAACTGCTACGGGGCTTACGCTTTCGCCCACGCTGATCTTCGACTACCCCACGCCGTCGGTGCTGGCGGAGCACCTCGACGGCCAGCTGGCCGCCGGCTCGGGCGAGCAGCCTGACCTGATGGCGCGCTTCACCGACATCACCCGCGAACTGCAGGCGCTGCTCGCTCGGCCCGGCTGGGACGCGGGCGACAAGTCGGCGCTGCGGGCCCGGCTGCACAACCTGCTCACCGCCCTGGACCCCGACGATCACCCCGACCCCGAAGGCCTGGACGCCGACCTCGATGCCGCCACCGAAAGCCAACTCTTTGCCATCCTCGATGAAGAACTCGGCCGCTGAGACCACGATGCCGGACACCTCGCAGCACGTCGACTACCTGAAGCGCCTGACGGCGGATCTCAGGCGGGCGCGCCGACGCGTCGCGGAACTGGAAGGCAAGCTGTCCGAACCGATCGCGGTGGTCGGCATGGCGTGCCGCTACGCGGGCGGGGTCGATTCGCCGGAAGCCCTGTGGCAGTTGGTCGATGAGGGCCGCGACACGGTGTCGGACTTTCCGGCGGACCGGGGCTGGGATGTCGAGGGGCTCTACGACCCGGATCCCGACGCCGCGGGCAAGATGTACACCCGGCAGGGCAGCTTCCTGCGCGACGCGGCCGACTTCGACGCCGGCTTCTTCGGGGTCGGCCCCAGCGAGGCCCTGGCGATGGATCCTCAGCAGCGGTTGATGCTGGAGATGTCGTGGGAAGCGTTGGAGCGGGCGGGGATTGACCCGCTCGCGCTGCGCGGCTCGGCGACCGGAGTGTTCGCCGGTGTCATCCACGCCGGTTACGGCGGCGAGGTGAAGGGCGAGCTGGAGGGCTACGGGCTGACCGGTTCGACCCTGAGCGTGGCCTCGGGCCGGGTGTCCTACGTGTTGGGTCTGGAAGGCCCCGCGGTGTCGGTGGACACGGCGTGTTCGTCGTCGTTGGTGGCGATGCACCTGGCCGCGCAGTCGCTGCGGTCGGGGGAGTGCGATCTGGCGCTGGCCGGCGGCGTCACGGTGATGGCCACGCCCGCCGCGTTCGTCGAGTTCAGCCGGCAGCGGGCGCTGGCGCCGGACGGCCGGTGCAAGGTGTACGCCGGCGCCGCGGACGGCACGTCGTGGTCGGAGGGCGGGGGCGTCCTGGTGCTGGAGCGACTGGCCGACGCGCGGCGGCTGGGGCATCCGGTGCTCGCGGTGCTGGCCGGCTCGGCGGTGAACCAGGACGGCGCCTCCAACGGTCTGACCGCGCCCAACGGGCCGTCCCAGCAGCGGGTGATCCGCACCGCGCTGGCCAACGCCGGGTTGACCGCCGCGGACGTCGACGTGGTCGAAGGCCACGGCACGGGCACGGTGTTGGGCGACCCCATCGAGGCCCAGGCCCTGTTGGCGACGTACGGGCAGGACCGGCCGGCGGACCGGCCGCTGTGGCTGGGCTCGATCAAATCCAACATCGGTCACACTTCTGCCGCGGCCGGGGTGGCCGGGGTGATCAAGATGGTGCAGGCCATGCGGCACGGGGTGATGCCCAGGACGCTGCACGTGGATGTGCCGTCGCCGCATGTGGACTGGTCGGCGGGCGCGGTGTCGCTGTTGACCGAGCCCCGGCCGTGGCCGGCGCGCGACGGCCGGCGCCTGGCGGGCGTGTCGTCGTTCGGGATTAGCGGAACCAACGCCCACGTGATCGTCGAGCAGCCCCCCGCGGAGCCAGACGTCGTTGTGGCGCAAGGTGATTCGCCCGAAGCGGCGGTGGCGTGGGTGCTCTCGGCCCGGTCGGCCGACGCGCTGGCGGCGCAGGCCGCGCGGCTGTCGGCCCACCTGGACGCCGAGCCGGGGCTGCGCCCGGTGGACGTGGGCTGGTCACTGGCCACCACCCGGGCGGCCCTGGAGCACCGCGCGGTGCTGGTGGGCGCCGACCGCGAGACGCTGCTGGCGGGGCTCGCGGGCGTGGCGTCCGGGGAGCCCGGCGCGGGTGTGGCGGTCGGGCGCACCCGCGCGGTCGGTAAGCGGGTGTTCGTCTTTCCCGGTCAGGGCGCGCAGCGGCTCGGGATGGGACGCGAACTTTATCGACGCTTCCCGGTGTTCGCCGAGGCGTTCGACGAGGCGGTGGCGGCGGTGGACGCCCACGCGCGGCTGCCGCTGCGCGACGTGATGTGGGGCGGCGACCCGGAATTGTTGCAGAGCACGGAGTTCGCCCAGCCGGCGTTGTTCGCGCTGGAGGTCGCCCTGGCGGCGCTGTGGCGGTCCTGGGGTGTGGCACCCGATGTGGTGATCGGCCACTCGGTCGGCGAGATCGCCGCGGCCTGCGTGGCCGGGGTGCTCTCGCTGCAGGACGCGGCGCGGGTGGTGGCGGCCCGTGGCCGGCTGATGGCGGCACTGCCGGACGGCGGGGTGATGGTGGCGGTGACCGCCGCCGAGGCCGAGGTCGCGCCGCTGCTGAACGGTGGCGTGAGCATCGCGGCGGTCAACGGCCCGGACGCGGTGGTGCTGTCGGGCGACCGGGCCGCGGTGACGGCCGTGGCGGATCGGCTGGCCGACCGCGGGCGGCGGGTGCGGCAACTGGCCGTCTCGCACGCCTTCCACTCGCCGCTGATGGAGCCCATGATCGCGGAGTTCTCCGCGGTGGTGGCCGCGGTGTCGCCCCGCGCGCCGCGAATCGACTTGGTGTCCAACGTGACCGGGCAACTGGCCGGGCCCGGGTACGGGTCCGCCGACTATTGGGTCGAGCACGTGCGCCGGCCGGTGCGGTTCGTCGACGGCGTGCGGTGCGCCGAAGCGCTGGGCGCCGGCGCGTTCCTGGAGGTGGGACCGGGCGCGGCGCTGACGGCCGCGGTGGAGGAGTCCTTGGCGGCCGAGCCGGCCGTGTCGGCGGTGTCGATGCCCAAGGACCGCCCCGAGGTCGATTCGGTGCTGCTGGCGGCCGGGCGGTTGTTCGCCTCCGGCGCCGACGTCGGCTGGGCCGCGGCGTTCGCCGGCCTGGCTGCCGGCCGGGTCGACCTGCCGACGTACGCCTTTGCGCGGCGCAGGTTTTGGTTATCGACCGAGTCGGTGGGTGCCCGGGACACCGCCGGCCTGGGCCTGGTCCCGGCCGAGCACGCCCTGTTGGGCGCGGTGGTGCAGCGCCCCGATTCGGGCGGCGTGGTGCTGACGGGCCGGCTCTCGACCGCGGCCCAGCCGTGGCTGGCCGATCACGCGGTGACCGGGACGGTGTTGTTCCCCGGCGCCGGGTTCGTGGAGCTGACGCTGCGGGCCGGCGACGAGGTCGGCTGCCCGGTGATCGAGGAGCTCACGCTGTCGGCCCCGTTGCCGCTGCCGGCCGCCGGCGCGGTGCGCGTGCAGGTGGTGGTCGACGCGGCCGGCGACACCGGATCCCGGGCCGTCGCGGTGTATTCGCAGGCCGGCGCGGAGTGGACGCTGCACGCCCAGGGCGTGTTGAGCGAAGGCACACCCGCACCGGAGCCGGACCTGTCGGTGTGGCCGCCCATCGGGGCGACCGCGGTCGACGTGACCGGCGCCTACGACGATCTGGCGGCGCGCGGCTACGGGTACGGCCCGGCCTTCCGCGGGCTGCGCAGGGTGTGGCGCCGGGGCGCCGAGACCTTCGCCGAGGTGGAGGCCCCGCAGCAGGCCGGGGTGACGGTGGGCGGCTTCGGGATTCACCCGGTGGTGCTGGACGCCGCCCTGCATGCCCTGGGGGTCGCCGGCGAGCGGGGCCAAACCGTCCTGCCGTTCTCGTGGCAAGGCGTGTGCCTGCATGCGGCCGGGGCGTCGCGGGTCCGGGTGCGGCTGGCCCCGGCGGGCGAGGGCGCCGTCTCGGTCGAACTGGCCGATTCGTCGGGCGTGCCGGTGCTGTCGGTGCGCGAGCTGGTGACGCGTCCGGTCTCGGCCGCGCAGCTGTCGGCGGCCGTGGCGGCGCGATCCGGCGGCGGTGAACTGCTGGAGGCCGTGTGGTCCCCGATCACGTTGCCGGACAACGGCTTCGGGGCGGAACCCGAGGTGTGGCGGCTGCCGGTGGACGCTGCGGGGGTAGTCGGGTCGGTGTACAGCGCCACCCATGAGGCGCTGCGGGAGTTGCAGTCCCGGGCCGAGGGCGCCCCGCCGCTGGTGGTGCTGACCCGCGGGGCGGTCGCGCTGCCCGGCGAGGACGTGTCGGATCTGGCCGGCGCGGCGGTGTGGGGGCTGGTGCGGTCGGCGCAGGCCGAGCAGCCGGGCCAGGTGGTGCTGGTCGACTCCGACGGGTCGCTCGACCTCGGGTCCGTGATCGGCTGCGGCGAGCCGCAATTGGTGGTACGCGAGGGCGTCGCCTACGGCGCCCGGCTCAAGCCGCTCAAGGCGCAGCCGGTGTTGCAGTTGCCCGAGCCACCGTCGGTCTGGCGGCTGGCCGCCGGCGACGCCGGCACGCTGGAGGACCTGGCGGTGCAGTCCGCCCCGCCGGCCGAACTGGCCGCCGGTCAGGTGCGGGTGGCGGTGGCGGCGGCCGGGGTGAACTTCCGCGACGTGTTGGTGGCCCTGGGCATGTACCCGGGCGCGGCGCAGCTGGGCGCCGAGGGCGCCGGGGTGGTGACCGAGATCGGGCCCGGCATCACCGATGTGGCCGTCGGCGACCCGGTCATGGGGATCCTGGGCCTGACGGGGTCGGAGGCCGCCGTCGATCGGCGGCTGGTGACGCGGGTGCCGCCCGGCTGGTCGTTCACCGACGCCGCGGGCGTGCCGGTGGTGTTCCTCACGGCGTACTACGGGTTGTCGGTCCTGGGCGGCCTGCGGGCCGGCGAGCGGGTGCTGGTGCACGCCGGAGCCGGCGGGGTCGGCATGGCCGCCGTGCAGCTGGCCCGGCACTGGGGCGCCGAGGTTTTCGCCACCGCCAGCCGCGGCAAGTGGGACACCCTGCGCGCCATGGGTCTCGACGAGGAACACATCGCGGATTCGCGGACGCTGGAGTTCGAGGGCGAGTTCTCCGTCGCGACGGGCGGCGCCGGGATGGACGTGGTGCTCAACTCGCTCGCCGGCGAGTTCACCGATGCCTCGCTACGGCTGCTGGTCCCCGGTGGGCGCTTCATCGAGATGGGCAAGACGGACCTGCGCGACCCGGAGGCCCTCACCGGCGTCCGATACCGCGCGTTCGACCTGATGGAGGCCGGACCGGACCGCATCGCCGAGATGCTGGCCGAGCTGATGCGATTGTTCGCCGACGGGACGCTGAAGCCGTTGCCGGTCAAGGTGTTTGACGTGCGGCGCGCCGCGGACGCCTACCGGTTCGTCAGCCAGGCCCGCCACATCGGCAAGGTCGTGCTCACCATGCCCGACGGGCCCGCCGGGCTGGGCGGTGGCACCGTGCTGATCACCGGCGGGACGGGCATGGCGGGCGCGGCGGTGGCTCGTCACCTGGTCGACCGCCACCGGGTGCCGCACGTGATGTTGGTCAGCCGCAGCGGCGAGCGGGCCGACGGGATGTCCGGGCTGGTCGCCGAGCTGCGCGACGCCGGGGCCCGGGTGTCGGTGGTGGCCTGCGACGTCGCCGATCGCGACGCCGTGGCGGGGGTGCTGGCACAGGTGCCCGCGCAGCTGCCGCTGCGCGGGGTATTCCATGCCGCCGGCGTGCTGGACGACGCGGTGATCGCGTCGCTGACCCCGGAGCGCATCGACACGGTGTTGCGGTCCAAGGTCGACGGCGCGTGGCACCTGCATGAGCTGACCCGGGGCCTGGATCTGGCGGCGTTCGTGGTGTTTTCGTCGATGGCGGGGATCGTCGGCGCGCCGGGCCAGGGCAACTACGCGGCGGCCAACAGCTTCCTCGACGGCCTGGCGGCCTACCGCCGGGCCCACCGGTTGCCCGGCCTGTCCATCGCCTGGGGGATGTGGGAGCAGGCGTCGGCCATGACCCAGCACCTCGGCGACCGCGACAGGGCCCGGATGGGCCGAGCCGGGCTCGCCCCGCTGTCCACCCGCCAGGCGCTCGACCTGCTCGACACCGCGCTGCTGGCCGAGCCCCCCGTCGTGGTGGCCACCCGGCTCGACACCGCCGCGCTGGCGCACGCCGGCGCCGCGCTGCCGCCGCTGTTGAGCCAGTTGGCATCTCGGCCGGCCCGGCGCGTCCTCGACCCGACCGACATGGTGTCGTTGACGGGCCTGCGGGCGCGGCTGGACGGCCTGGCCCCCGAGCAGCGGCGCCGCGAGCTGGTGGAGCTGGTGTGCGGCAACGCCGCCACCGTGTTGGGTCACAGCACCGCCGACGTCGACGCCGAGCAGGCCTTCGCCGATCTGGGCTTCGACTCGCTGACCGCCGTGGAACTGCGCAACAGGCTCAAAATAGCGACCGGACTGACCCTTTCGCCCACGCTGATCTTCGATCACCCGACGCCGGCGGCGCTGGCCGAGCATCTCGACGCGCAGCTGTCCACCGGGACGAACGGCGAGCCGCCGGATCGCATGGCCCGCTTCGACGACGTGCTCCGCGAGATGCAGGCGCTGCTCGGCCAATCCGACTGGAGCCCCGGCGACAAAGCGCAGCTCGCCGCCCGGCTGGAGGGCCTGCTGACCGGCCTGACCGGTCCCGCGCCCGTGCCGTACCCCGAACATCCCGACGACCCGTTCGACGACGACATCGCCACCGCCACCGAGAGCCAGCTCTTCGCCATCCTCGACGACGAGATGGGCCCTTAGCGTGACCGACGTCGCGATCATCGGTCTCGCGTGCCGATTTCCCGGCGCGGAGAACCCGCGCGACCTCTGGGGTGTGCTCCGCGACGGGCGGGAGGCGGCGCGACTGCCCGGCGACATTGCGGAGTTCGACGCCGATTTCTTCCATCTCTCCCCGCGTGAGGCGGGCGCGATGGATCCCCGCCAGCGGCTGGCCCTCGAATTGGCCTGGGAGGCCTTCGAAGACGCGTTCGTGGTGGCGGAAACCGTGCGAGGCGAGTCGGTTGCGGTGTACGTCGGGGCGATGGCCGACGACTACGCGGTCCTCACGCTGCGCGACCTGGCCGACAACCTCGACCACCACTCGTTCGCCGGCATCAGCCGGGGGATGATCGCCAACAGGGTGTCCTATGCCCTGGGGTTGCGCGGGCCCAGCATGACCGTCGACTCCGGGCAATCGTCGTCGCTGACCGCCGTGCACCTCGCGTGCGAGAGCCTGCGTTCGGGCGAGTCGGCGCTGGCGCTCGCCGGCGGCGTCCACCTCAACCTGGCCGACGAAACGGCAATGTTGGAGCGCGAATTCGGCGCGCTGTCGACCTCGGGTCACACCTACGCGTTCGATCGGCGCGCGGACGGCTACGTCCGTGGCGAGGGCGGCGGACTGGTGCTGCTCAAGCCGTTGCCGGCGGCCCTGCGGGACGGGGACCGCATCCACGCGGTGATCCGGGGCAGCGCCGTGGGCAATGCGGGGCACAGCGCCGCGGGTCAGACGGTGCCCTCGGTCTCCGCCGAGGCCGACGTGATCCGCCGCGCGCTTGCCGCCGCCGGTCTGGGCGGCGGCGACATCGACTATGTCGAGGCGCACGGCACCGGCACGAAGGTCGGCGACGCGGCGGAGGCGCAGGCGCTGGGTGAGGTGTTCGGCGGGCGCGGGCGCCCGGTGAACGTGGGCTCGGTGAAGACCAACATCGGGCACGCCGGGGCCGCCGCGGGCATCGCGGGCCTGCTCAAGGCCGTGCTGGCCGTGCGGCATTCGGTGATTCCGCCGAGCCTCAACCACGCCGGCCCCGACCCCGAGCTCGATCGCCTGGGGCTGCGGGTCAACACCGACGCCCTGCCGTGGCCGGCGGCCGAGCGTCCGCGCCGCGCCGGGGTGTCGTCGTTCGGCATGGGCGGCACGAACGCGCACGTCGTCGTGGAAGAGGCTCCCGCGCAACCGGATACACCCGCCGACGCGCCCGACGGGCCGGTTGCGTGGGTGCTCTCGGCGCGCTCCGCGCAGGCCCTGGCCAACCAGGCGCGGCGGCTCGCGGCGTGGGTGGCCGACTCGGAGCTGACCGCGCCCGACGTGGCGTGGTCGTTGGTGACCACGCGTTCGGTGTTCGACCATCGGGCGGTGCTGGTGGGCCGCGATCGCGAGGCGCTGACCCGCGACCTGGCCGGCGTGGCGGCCGGCGAGGCGGCCCCGGGGCTGGTGGTCGGCCACGCCGGGCCGGCGGCCAAGACGGCCTTCGTGTTCCCGGGCCAGGGTTCGCAATGGCCCGGGATGGGTCGCCGGCTGCATCACCGATTTCCGGCGTTCGCCCGCGCGTTCGACGAGGCCGCCGCGGCGATGGACGCCCACCTGCGGGTGCCGTTGCGCGAGGTGATGTGGGGCGACGACGCGGAGTCGTTGCGGGACACCGGATTCGCCCAGCCGGCGTTGTTCGTGCTCGAGGTCGCCCTGGCCGCGCTGTGGCGGTCCTGGGGTGTGGTACCCGATGTGGTGCTGGGCCACTCGGTGGGGGAGATCGCGGCGGCGTGTGTGGCGGGGGCGTTGTCGCTGGACGACGCGGCGCGCATCGTGGCGGCGCGCGGAGAATTGATGGCCCGGCTGCCGGCGGGCGGGGTGATGGTGGCGGTGGACGCCGGCGAGGCGGAGGTGACCCCGATGCTGGGCGCGGACGTCAGCATCGCGGCGGTCAACGCTCCGAACGCGGTGGTGCTGTCCGGTGAGCGCGCCGCGGTGGGTGCGGTGGCGGACCGCCTGGCGGACACCGGCCATCGGACGCACCGATTGGCGGTCTCGCATGCCTTTCATTCGCCGTTGATGGAACCGATGCTCGACGAGTTCGCGCATCGGATCTCCGGCATCCAACCGCGCCAGCCCCGAATCTGCCTGATCTCCAACGTGTCCGGCGAGCCCGCCGGCCCCGGGTACGGATCCGCGCGATACTGGGTCGAGCATGTGCGCCGGCCGGTGCGGTTCCTCGACGGCGTGCGCGCCGCCGAGGCTCTGGGGGTGACGGCGTTCGCCGAGATGGGCCCGGGCGGTGGGTTGAGCCCGGCGGTGGACCAGTCGCTGACCACCCAGCGGCCGATCTCGGCGGTGACCATGCCCAAGGACGGTCCCGAGGTCGGGTCGCTGCTGTACGCGGCCGGCCGGCTGTTCACCGCCGGTGTGGACGTACGCTGGCCGGTCGTGCTGGCCGCCCCCGGGACCCGCCGGGTTGACCTGCCGACGTACGGCTTTGCGCGGCAACGATTCTGGCTGGGGGATGCGCGGGATGCGGTGCCCGCCAAGGCGAGCCAGTCGCCGGACCTGGCCGAGCGGTTGCACGCCCTGGCGCCCGCGGACCGGCAGAGGGGGCTGGTCGAACTGGTCTGCGAGCACGTCGCCGCCGTCTCGGGACACCCGGACGGCAGTGCCATCGACCGCGACCGCGCCTTCGCCGACCTCGGGTTCGATTCGATGACCGGCGTCGAACTGCGCAACCGGCTGACGACGGCGACCGGCCTGGCTCTGTCGCGGACCCTGATCTTCGACTATCCCACCCCCGCGGCGCTGGCCGATCACCTGCGGCAGCAACTGTTCCGCGGGGAGGACGACCGATCCGACGAGGACAAGCTGTGGTCGTCGCTGCGCAGCATCCCCGTCGCCGAGCTCCGCAGGACCGGATTGCTCGACAAGCTCCTGCTGCTCGCCGGCGGACCGGAAAGCGTTGCCGCCGAACCGGTGATCACCGGCGATGAGATCGATTCCCTGACCCCCGACGCGTTGATCGCGATGGCGCTCAACGCGGGTGACGACGAGAGCGACGGACGATGAAACCCCAAAGCAATGACACACACGTCGAATACGTCAAACTTTTGCCGGGATGTCGCGAACCGCATAAGCTTCGGGGATCGGTGAAAGTCCCATTCGAGCTGGGATGCAAGCAAGAGGGTTGGGCATGAGCGTCATTGCGGGTGTGTTCGCAGTATTGCCGCCGCATCGCTACAGCCAGGCCGAAATCACCGACCAGCTCGTCGAATTGCCCGCCCTCAAGGAGCACGAGGCGGTCGTCCGGCGGCTGCACGCCGCCGCCAAGGTCAACAGCCGCCACCTCGTCCTGCCGCTGGAGCGCTACCCGTCGCTCACCGATTTCGGTGAGGCCAACGAGATCTTCATCGAGCACGCCGTCGAGCTCGGCTGCCAGGCGCTGCTGGGCGCGCTCGACGAGGCCGGTCTGCGACCCCAGGACATCGACATGATCGCCACCACCACGGTGACCGGCGTGGCGGTGCCGTCGCTCGACGCGCGGATCGCCGGGCGGCTCGGGCTGCGCCCGGACGTGCGCCGGGTGCCGCTGTTCGGGCTGGGCTGCGCGGCCGGGGCGGCCGGCGTGGGCCGGCTGCACGACTATCTGCGCGGGGCGCCGGACGGCGTCGCGGCCCTGGTCTCGGTCGAGCTGTGTTCGCTCACCTTCCCTGCGGTCAAGCCCACGGTGTCGGGCCTGGTCGGCACCGCCATGTTCGGCGACGGGGCCGCCGCAGTGGTCGCCGTCGGCGACCGTCGCGCCGACCGGTCGAACCCCGGCGGGCCCGACATCGTCGACTCCCGCAGCCGCCTGTATCGGGATTCGCTGCACGTCATGGCCTGGAACGTCAGCCCGGCCGGGCTGCACCTGGTGATGTCCCCGGAGCTGACCGACTTCATCGACCGCTACCTGGCCGGCGACGTCAGCCGATTCCTGGGCGCCCACGGCCTGACCAAGGACGACATCGGCGCCTGGGTGGCGCATCCCGGCGGCCCCAAGGTCATCAACGCGATCGCCAACAGCCTCGAGCTGCCGCCCGACGCCCTCGAGCTGACCTGGCGCTCGCTGGGTGAGATCGCGAACTTGTCGTCGGCCTCGGTGCTGCACATCCTGCGTGACACCATCGCCAAGCCGCCGCCCGGCGGAGGCCCCGGGCTGATGCTCGCGATGGGCCCGGGGTTCAGCTCCGAGCTCGTGCTGTTGCGCTGGCGCTAGCCGGTCAGCCCGCCGCCGGCGAGTCCAGGAAGCCTTGAACGGCCTCGGTGAGGATGCGGCCGCCGCGGGTGTTCAGGTGGATGCCGTCGATGTGAAACTCCCATCCGTTCATCCGTGAGATGTCATCGAAGCTGCGGCGCAGCACCGCCTCCCGGATCAGATAGTCGCGGTAGAACGACCGGAACGAGAACCGGGTGAACGGCTTGGCGGTCTGCGCGCGGACCAATTGGTCCTGGAACGCTTCGAAGAAGGCGATGTAGTCCGTGCCCTCCCGCGCCGCCACCGCCCGGATCGCGTCGTTGTAGGCGGCGCACTCGTCGTTCAGGCGAGCCTGGACGGCGTGCGTCGACTGCGGGTCTTCCCCCACGGGCGCGAGGGAACTCAGCGCGATCCTGGCGTCGGTCTCCAGCCGCAACCGGCGCGTGATGAGTTCGAGGTTCTCTTCGAACCGCCGCGCGGTCGGCTCGGCGGGCAGCCCCTTCCACACTCGCACCACCCGGCGGAAGTTGGGGAAGACGCCGGCCAGCATGTCGTTGGTGCCGATCAGGACGATCACCCGGTCGGGCCGGATGGCGGTCACGCGGCGCAGCCGCCGGATCGTGTGGAAGGACAGGTCGCCGCCCACGCCGAAGTTCACGAACCGGAATCGCTTGTTGCGCAGCCGATTCTGCAGTTCTTCGATCCAGCGGTAGGTTCCCTTGGACGCGGTGGTGCTGGAGCCGACGCAGGCCACGGTTTCGGTGGGGCCGGAAGTCACACTCGCATTATTCGAGGATCTCCGACAGCTCCAGCCACCGGCCCTCCGTCGAGGCGACCTCGTCGTCCAGGGCACGCAACTCCGCGGTCAGCCGCGCGATGCCGACATGGTCGGCCTGGTCGTGCTCGGCCAGCTCGCGGTGCTTGTCGGCGATCTGGTCGGCCAGGCGCGCGAGCCGGCGGTCGAGGCCGGCCAGCTCCTTTTCCGCGGCCCGCCGTTCGGCTCCCGACATCCCCGCCGTCTCGGGTCGTGCCGGCTGGGCGCCGGCGCCGGCCTTCGGCGCGGCCAGCCGCAGGTACTCGTCGATGCCGCCGGGCAGGTGGCGCAACCGGCCGTCGAGAATGGCGTACTGCTGGTCGGTGACCCGCTCGAGCAGGTAGCGGTCGTGCGAGACGACGATCAGGGTGCCCGCCCACGAGTCGAGCAGGTCCTCCATCGCGGTCAGCATGTCGGTGTCGACGTCGTTGGTGGGCTCGTCCAGCAGCAGCACGTTGGGCTCGGACAGCAGCGTGAGCATCAGCTGCAGCCGCCGCCGTTGCCCGCCGGAGAGTTCGCCGATCCGGGCGGACAGCTGGCCCTGAGACCTGCGCCCGCCGAAGCCGAGCCGCTCGAGCAGCTGCGCCGGCGTCACCTCCCGGCCCTCGACCTCGTACCCGCCGCGCAACCCGCCCAGCACGTCGGCGATCCGGTCGTCGGTGAGCCCGGCCAGGGCGTCGCCCTGCTGGTCCAGCACGGCCAGCCGCACGGTCTTGCCGCGCTTGACCCGCCCGGTGTCCGGCTTGACGGTTCCGGCGATCAGCCCCAGCAGCGTCGACTTGCCGGCGCCGTTGGCCCCGACGATGCCGGTGCGTTCCCCCGGGGCGATCCGCCACTCGATGTCGCGCAGCACCGGGTGGCCGCCAAACGCGACCGACACGTCGAGCAGGTCGATGACGTCCTTGCCGAGCCTGGCCGTCGCCAGCTTGGCCAGCTCGACGGTGTTGCGCAGCGGCGGCACGTCGGCGATCAGCTGGTTGGCCGCCTCGATGCGGAACTTGGGCTTCGAGGTGCGGGCCGGTGCGCCGCGACGCAGCCACGCCAGCTCCTTGCGCATCAGGTTCTGCCGCTTGGCCTCGGTGGCGGCGGCCATCCGGTCGCGCTCGACGCGCTGCAGCACGTACGCCGCGTAGCCGCCCTCGAACGGCTCCACGATGCCGTCGTGCACCTCCCACGTCGTGGTGGCGACCTCGTCGAGGAACCAGCGGTCGTGCGTCACCAGCAACAGCCCGCCGGTGTTGCGCGCCCAGCGCTGTTTGAGGTGCTCGGCCAGCCAGGTGATGCCCTCGATGTCCAGATGGTTGGTCGGTTCGTCGAGGGCGATGACGTCCCACTCGCCGACCAGCAACTCCGCCAGCTGGACCCGGCGGCGCTGGCCACCGCTGAGCGTGGCTATCGTTGCGTCCCAGGCGATGTCGGACACCAGGCCGGCGACCACGTCGCGGACCCGCGCGTCGCCGGCCCACTGGTGTTCGGCCGCCTCGCCCACCAGCGTCCAGCCCACCGTGCGGTCCGGTTTCAGGGTGTCCGCCTGGCTGAGCGCGCCGACCCGCAGGCCGCTGCGGCGGGTCACGCGGCCGGAGTCGGGTTGCAGCTGGCCCGTCAGCAGCCGGAGCAGGCTCGACTTGCCGTCGCCGTTGCGCCCGACGATGCCGATGCGCGCGCCGTCGTTCACGCCCAACGTGACCGATTCGAAGACCAGCTGGGTCGGGTATTCGAGGCGGATGGCCTCGGCCCCCAATAGGTGCGCCACCGGCCCGACCCTACTGCCGCTACTGGAGGGTCAGCAGCGCCCGGTCGATTTGGCTCTGGGTCTCCGCCGACGCCTCGCTGGCAAGGGCGTCCAGGAAGCGGCCGGCGAGGTCGCGCAGTTTCAGGTTGGTCTCCTGGGAGCGCCACACCAGGATGTCGAACGCCCGCTCCGCGGAGATGCCGTAGGCGGCCATCAGCACGCCCTTGGCCTGTTCGATCCGGGCGCGGGCGTCGGCCACCGCCGACAGCACGTTGTTGATGTCGGTCTGCAGCGAGTCGGTGACGTCGACGTAGAAGCCCGACGCTCCGATCATGCTGCCGTCGTCGTCGTCGAGCATCCGGTCGCCCGCGACGACGACGCAGTGCGTGCGCCCGCCGGTGTCGATGATGCGGTGGCGGCTGCTGAACGGCTTGCCCCGCATCACCCGGTCCAGGACGGCGTCGACGCGTTCGCGGTCGTCGGGGTGCTTGTGCTTGAGCAGCAGTTCCGTGGTGGGCTGCACCTGGCCGGGCCGGTAACCGTGCATCCGGGCGACCGCGGCCGACCACTCCCAGCGGTGGCCGTCGAGGAAGAACCGGAACCGGCCGACGTTCTGCGGCTCGCCCAGGCCCAGGACCAGGTCGACCGCGTTGAGGTCTTGTTGGTCGACGGCGTCGGACATGAACGCCTCGCACGCGGTGGTCGCCGCGTCGTCATCGGGGCGGTTCCCGTCGCGCCCCCGCACTGCTTCGTCCTCGGAGTTCACGGTCATCGGTCGCTGTCCTTCAGATCCGCAACTATGTCCTCCGCATATCAATGCCCATTTTTGCGCGAGTCCATTCATGGATCAGGCTTTCCGATACGGCTCCGCGTCAGCGCGTTTGAATTCGAGGCCCAGCCCCGGCCGGCGGAGATCCGGCCGCAGCGCGCCGCCCTCGGGGGACAGCGCGCCGTCGAACACCATGTGCTCGATGCGGTGGTGATCGTGGAAGTACTCCAGGTGGCGCAGGTTGGGGATGGTGCTCGCCACGTGGGCGTGCAGGTTGGGGGCGCAGTGCCCGGACACGTCGACGTTGTGGGCGGCGGCCACGGCGGCGGCCCGCAGCCAGTCGGTGATGCCGCCGCAGCGGGTGACGTCGATTTGCAGGCAGTCGACCGCCCCGGCGGCGAGCATCCGGTTGAAGTAGGCCAGGTCATAGCCGTATTCGCCGGCCGCGACGTCGGGGGGCACCTGGTCGCGGACTTCCCGCAACCCGTCCAGGTCGTCGGACGAGACGGGCTCTTCGAACCAGGTGACGTCGTGGTCGGCCATGGCGTGGGCCACCCGGATCGCCTGCTTGCGGCGGTAGGCGCCGTTGGCGTCGACATAGAGCTCGACGTCCGGCCCGATCACCCTGCGGGACAGCGCGATTCGATCGAGGTCGCGGCGCTCGTCGGATCCCCACGACTCGCCGATCTTGATCTTGACGCGCGGGATCTTCCACTCGTCCACCCAGCGTTCGAGCTGGGCGCGAGTCTGACGCTCGTCGTAGGTGGTGAACCCGCCGCTGCCGTAGATCGGGACCGCGTCGTGCGCCATGCCGAGCAGCCGGCACACCGGCAGGTCCAGCAGCTTGCCCTTGAGGTCCCACAGGGCGGTGTCGACCGCCGAGATGGCGCACGACACCAGCCCCGGCCGCCCGTTGTTGCGCATCGCCCGAACCATCGCCTGCCACCGGCCGGTGATGTCCAGGGCGCCGTGTCCGGTGAGGGTGCCGGCCAGCGGACCGTTGATCAGGTCCGCGCACGCGCCGTCGGCGTAGGTGTAGCCGATCCCGCGCCGCCCGTCCGCGGCAACCTCGGCCAGCACCAGCGTGGTCGACGACCACGGCAGGGTGCCGTCGGCCTCGGGTGCGTCGGTGGGGATTTCGTAGGCCTGGGCGGTGACGTCGTCGATGCGTGCGTCGACGCTCATCGGGCCCACCGGCGCGCGGCGAGCCAGCCGCCCAGTCCCGCCGCGCCGAGCGCGCCGGCTCCGCTGAGCATCGCGTGCTGCGACGCCCACAGTTGCGGGCTCAGCGCGTGGGATTTGTCGTCGAACCCGCCGTGGGCGCCGTGGTCGCTGCCCGGCTCCTCGTCGAGCGGCTGCCACAGGTTGTGCGGGCGACCGGCGCT
This sequence comes from Mycobacterium europaeum, assembly GCF_034555895.2. NCBI lineage: Bacteria > Bacillati > Actinomycetota > Actinomycetes > Mycobacteriales > Mycobacteriaceae > Mycobacterium > Mycobacterium europaeum. The sequence goes on along the minus strand of NZ_CP157315.1, from coordinate 2,350,020 downwards.
GACCGGCTCCTCGGTCTGCTGCGAGTCGTAACCGGTGCGGCCCAGGTAGCGGTCCAGCAGCGGTGCGATGAACTTCTGCGCCAGCAGCGTCACCGCGGTGCTGTCCCCGACCCAATATTGTTTGCGCCCGGGATGATCGGCGGCATAGAGGACGCCGCGGGCGGCGACCTCGGGCTGATAGATCGGCGGCACCGGTTGGGGATGGCGCGGCAGCCGGGACAGCACCCAGGAGAACTGCGGGGTGTTCACCGCCGGCATCTGGGCCACGGTGACCCGCACCTTCGAGTGCTCGTGCAACAGTTCGCAGCGCACCGATTCGGTGAAGCCGTTGATGGCGTGCTTGGCGCCGCAGTACGCCGACTGCAGCGGGATGGATCGCTGGCTGAGCGCGGAACCGACCTGCACGATGGTGCCGCGGTCGCGCGGCCGCATCTTGGCCAGCGCCGCCATGGTGCCGTGCACGTACCCGAGGTAGGACACCTCGGTCACGCGTCTGAACTCCTCGGCGCTGATCTCGTGGAACGGCGCGAACACGGAGGTGAACGCGACGTTGACCCAGACGTCGATGGGGCCGAAGGCGGCCTCGGTCTCGTCGGCGGCGGCGACGACGGCCGCGTGGTCGGCCACGTCGGTGGGAATGGTCAGCGCCTTGCCGCCACCGGCTTCGACGTCGCGGGCGGCGCCCTCGAGGCCCGCGGATCCGCGGGCGAGCAGGGCGACGTTCGCCCCGCGCTGACCGAACAGCTGGGCGGTGGCGCGGCCGATGCCGGCGCTCGCCCCGGTGATCACAACTGTTTGTGGGGTCGGTGTCATCGCTGGAATCTCCTCTCGTTCAGTCATGGTGGGCGTCGTCGGCGAGGGTGGCCGTGCATTCCAGCATCAGCGCGTGCGCGAAGGCCTGGGGGAGGTTGCCGCGCAGCTGGCGCTGCCTGATGTCGTATTCCTCGCAGAACAATCCGGGGGGCCCGCACGCGGCGCGGTTGCGTTCGAACCAGCGCATCGCGCAATGGGCGTGCCCCAGTTGGTGTTCGGCGAGCGCCATCATGAATCCGCAGAGCAGGAAGGCGCCCTCGGCGTCGCCGAGGTCACGCTCGTCGTGCCGGAAGCGGTAGACGAACCCGTCGTTGCTGAGCTGCCTGCGGACCGCATCCAGGGTGGCCCGGGTGCGCGGGTCGTCGGCGGGTATGGCCCCGCGCACGGGAGGCAGCAGCAGCGAGGCGTCCACCCCGGGCAGCCGCGGGCTGCGTTGCCAGTAGCCCTGCGGGTGCAGGCTGCCGGCGGCGGTGTCGGCCAGGATCGCGTCGGCGAGCGAGGCGCTGGCGGCCACCTCGGGGCCGCCGCCCGCCACCTTGGCGATGGCGCGCAGCCCCGCCACACACGCCAGCCGGGACTGCGTCCAGTGCTCGTTCTCGGTCTCCCAGATCCCCGCATCCGGCTCGCACCAACGCTTTTCGATCGCCCCGATGGCGGCCTGCGCGGCGCGCCAGCCCTCGACGTCGAGCCGGCCGGCGTTGCCCGCGCACGCCAGCAGCTGCAGCGCCTCGCCGAAGACGTCGAGCTGGAACTGCTGGTTGACCCAATTGCCCACCTTGTCGGTGCCGCCGGGGTAGCCGGGCAGGTCGAGGGTTTCCTCGCTGGGCACGGTGCCGCCGGTGACCGTGTAGGCCGGCTTGAGGTCCGGCCCGTGTTCCAGCAGCCGGGCGCCCACGAATTCGACTGCGCGGTCCAACAATTCGGTCGCGCCGACGGTCGCGGCGGCGATGCCGGCGTAGACCTGATCCCGGATCCACGCGTAGCGGTAGTCGTAGTTCTGGTTGGTGTGCGCGCGCTCGGGCAGGCTCATCGTGGCGGCGGCGACCATGCCGCCGCCGCTGCTGGTCAGCCCGCGCAGCACCGCGTAGGAGTGGCGCGCGTCGCGCGGGGCGATGGTGCCGTTCAGCTCGGGCATGCTGCGGTGCCACGCGGCCTCGGTTGCGTCCCAGGTGATGTGGGGGTCGGGCGGCTGGTCGGGGAGCGCGCGTTCGGAGAGCTCCAGGACGAAGTCGTGCTGACCGCCCTCGTCGACGGTGACCTCGCAGGCGAGCAGGTCCCCGTGGCCGTGCGCCGCTTTGACGGCGCGCGCGTCGCAGCCGCCGCGCCAGCGCCACCGCAACCGTCCCGACGTCCCGCTCCATACCCCGTCGTCGAAGCTGAGGTCGCCGACGCCGTGCCGGCCGAACGCGGCGCTCGGCTGCAGCAGCAGCCGCACCCGCGTGGTCCCGCGGCAGCCCATCAGCCGGCGCAGCAACACCACCCGGTCGGGATCGCCGGGGAAGGCCAGCGCCTCGCGGCATTCCACGATGCCGTCGCGGGTGATCCAGCGATTGCGCCAGATCAGGGTGCCGGGCTCGTAATAGCCGCCCCACACGTGCCGGACATCGGTCGGGGTGACCGCGTAAACCCCGTCGCCGCCAATGAGATTGGAGAACACGGCGTCGGAGTCCCACCGCGGCGCGCACATCCACGCGACGTCGCCCTGCGGGCCGATCAGGGCGCCCCGCTCGCCGTCGGCGAGCAGCGCGTACTCGCGCAGCACCCGCGGCGAGAAGGTCGCCTCGACATCGATCCTGCGGTCAGACACGGACCCCCGCCTTTGCCGGCCGGCTCGCCGGGGCTTCCCTGCCGATCTTGCCCGTCGCCATCCGTTCGGCCAGTCGCGAGGCCAACGCCATGATCGTCAGCGCCGGGTTCGCCGAGCCCTGCGTCGGGCACACCGAGCCGTCGGTGAGGAACAGGTTCGGCACGCCCCACACCCGGTGGTCGGAGTCGACCACGGAGTTGTCCGGGCGGGTGCCCATCCGGGCGCCCCCGATCAGGTGGGCGAAACGTTGGATGGTCAGCACGTCCTGGGCGCCGGCGGCGTGCAGGATGTCGCCGATCACCTTGGTGGAGTAGGACATGTTGGCCTTGTCGTTGTCGCACAGCGTGTAGTCGAACCGGGCGACCGGGATGCCGTACGGATCCGTCTCCTGGGCGAGGGTGACCCGGTTGTCCGGCAGCGGCAACAGTTCGTTGAGCACGCCGATGGTCGCCCAGTGGTTGTAGTCGCGCATGTACTCCCGCAATGGCCGGCCCCAATGCCCGTCGGCGAGCACGTGTTCGGCCCAACCGATGGGCAGCGGCGAGACGGTCTGGATGGAGAAGCCGCGGGCGAACCCGCGCGACGGGTCCGTCTCGTAGAACTGTTCCGAGGACACCTCCGGGGGTGGGGCCTTGTACATCCTGACCTCGTCCGACCACCGGCCCGCCGACTGCGTGGCGCCCTGCACCATCACGTAGCGGCCGACCTGATCGTCGTTGTTGCCCAACCCGTTCGGGAAGCGCTCGCTGACGGAGTTGAGCAGCAGCCTGGGCGTTTCGATCGAGTAGCCGGCGATGGCAACGGCTTTCGCCCGCTGCAACCGTTCGCTGCCGCCCGTCTCGTCGTAATACACGACCCCGCGCGCGGCGCCGGTCTCGTCGAGCTCGACGCGGGCGGCCATGCAGTTGGCGCGGATCTCCACCGCGTGGGCCAGCGCGTCGGGCAGGTGCGTGACGTACGGGCTGGCTTTGGCGTTGACCTTGCAGCCCTGCAGGCAGTAGCCGCGGTAGATGCAGTGCGGCCGGTTGCCGAAGGTGCCGTTGACGATGCCGACGGGCCCGACCCGCATCTCGATGCCGAGTTGCATGGCGCCCCGCCACAGCTTGGCGGCCGCGCCCGAGATCGGGTGCGGGGAAAAGGAATACCGGTGCGGGTAGCCCCACGGCCAGTTCTGCCCGGCCACCGGCAACTCGAGCTCGATCCGCTCGTAGTGCGGGCGGACGTCCTCGTAGCGGATCGGCCAGTCCGCCCCGACACCGTCGAGGGTGTAGGTGTGAAAGTCGCTGGGATGAAACCGCGGCGTGTAGCCGGCGTAGTGGACCATCGAGCCGCCCACGCCTCGCCCGGAGTTGTTCTTGCCCAGCTCGATCGGGTCTTCACCGCCGATGATGCGCTTTTGCGTCCAGTACAGGGGGTGCGAACCCGCCTCGTCGGACACCCAGTCCTCGTCGGGGTGCCAGAACGGCCCCGCCTCGAGGATGACGACCCGCCAGCCGGCCCGCGCCAGGCGCTGGGCGAGCACCGACCCGCCGGCGCCGGCGCCGACGACCACCAGGTCGACCTCGTCGTCGTCGCCGTAGCGCTGCATCGTCTTCTCGCCGGGCAGGTCACGCGAGTGCACGTCGAGCAGGAACCGCGATTCGTTGTCCTTGGGCCCGACGGCTCCCTTGAGCAGTCCGCGGAGTCGGTCGCCCATCACAGCTCGCCCCGTTGCACCACGCGGACCGGGTCCTCGTCCGTGGCGCCCCTCGTCTCGAACGGTTCGCGCGCCGCGGCGTCCCCGGTGGCGCCGCCCAGGCGCATGAACCCGCGCGGGTAGGCCGGGCCGCCGAACCCGATCTCGTTCCACGCCCAGGGGTGGGAGTAGAACCCGGACAACACCATTCGCATGCACACCGACCATGCGCGTTTGACGTTCAGGCGCTCCCAGGCGCCGCCGTCCAGGTCGCCCTGGCAGAACTGGTCGACGATCGCCTCGCGGGTGCCGGGGTCCGCGTCGGCGAACGAGGCCTTGCCGTAGCGGCTGGACGCGGTCTCGTTCAACGCCCGCAGCACCAGCCGCCACGTGTCGCGGTCGTCGGGCATGTCGGCGTACTGGTAGCCGTCGAGCCGGCCGTCGGCGAGCTTGGAGTCGACCGACTCGGGCACAGGTACCCGCGGCTCGGCGTCCTGGGCGAGCACGGTGTCGCAGAACGCGCGCAGGCAGGGCTCCTCCTCGGTGGTGAAGAACCGCAGCGGCCCGGGCGGCTCCAGCCTCGCCAGCACCACCTTCTTGGTGGCCTCGTCCCAGGTGTCAACCGTCTCCAGCACGTCGTAATCCGGGTAGCGCCCGATCATTTGGGGTGTGGTCCCGCGGCGTTGGCTGGGCAGCCAGGACGGGTGCGGGGGTTGGCGATCCGCTCGCAGGTTGGGCAGGTGGTCGGGGCGGGTGGTGTCTGCCATCGCGCTCAGCCCCGGAACCGCTCGCGCCGCAGGATCGAGGCCAGCAGCCCCATCCCTCCGACCATGCACATCAGCCCCGGCGCCGCGATGGGCGGGCCCATGGGCACGTTGTAGGACGCGTTCTTCCATCCGCCCGGCTTGCGGGCCACCCCGCGGGCGTGCAGGTACTCGCCCATGAGGCCGTTGGCGGTGTAGATGCCGGCCGTGATCGGCAGCCACAGTTTGGCCCAGCGCCGGGAGAACACCCCGCCGACTCCGGCCACCACCACCGGCGGGGTGACCACGATCGGGCTCCACATCCACTTGTTGCCGAAGCTCGCCTTGTAGTGCTCGAAATAGATCTCGGCCGTGGTGACCAGGGCCGCCATGGCCGTCAGCCCGGACAGCGAGCGTTCGAAGCGGCCGTGCGCGACGTCGTACAGGGCCCGCTCGCCCAACTGCATCGCCTCGCTCTTGCGTCGTCCGCCGTTGCCTAACAACAACATTTGATTTGCCTTCCTGGCTCGTGGGCTCGTTGGTTGTTCCGGGTTAGGGGATGACGCGAGCGAGCGGACGCCCGCCCACCGAGACCGACGCCATCGCGTCACGGTCCGCGGCCGATAGACCCATGCGTCACCTCATTTCTGGACTGAAAACACGCTCAGGCAGCCATGCCGCGATGACGACTCGCGATGGCTGCCCAGAGAACTGGTGAGCGCCCAGCTGTGTGTTTCAACCGAGGTGGTCCCGACGGCGCGCCGTGACCGAAGCGCATTCGGTGCGTACCCGGTTTGGATAGGTGCAAACCGTCCGCGATCGGCCGGTTGACGCCGGTTCCCGCACGTGTCAGCCTGTTGCCTCATGTCAAGATGCGCGCGAAGGCGGATTCGTTGCCTCACGTAAACGTGCGCGCTTGTTGATTGGAGCTGTGGCGCCGGGTGCAGCTTTGCTGGTGGTGAGGGTGTGGAGCTGGGCGGTGAGGGCTTGGACCTGGCGCTGGGTGGCGGCGGGATTGATCAGCGAGTAGGTCCGGGTTAGCGCCACGATGCGTTCCACGGTGATGGCGGGGTGATCGATCGCGCGATGAAATGGGGTGGTGGCGGTGTCGTGTTTCTTGGACACTTTGGCGCCTTTGCGGACCTTGGAGATCAGTTTCTGCTGCGGGTAGAAGTAGTTGGTCAGCTTGGACTGCAACTGCCAGATCTCGTTGAGTAGCAACAGTTCTGCAGCTGTGTCGTAGCGGTGGTAGCCGACCACGGTACGGACCACCGCCCAGTTCTTCTGCTCGACGTGGCAACCGTCGTTCTTATTGCCCGGTCGTGCGCGGGTGAAGGTGATCTGGCGTCCTTGACACCATCCCAGCAGGTGGTCGTTGATGAATTCTGAGCCGTTATCGGAGTCCACGCCCAGGATCGGGAACGGCATTTTGCCGGCGATGTCATTGAGGGCTGCCAGCACGCATTTGGCGGTCTTGTCCGGCACGGAGCGGTTCTCGGTCCAGCCGGTGGCGATATCGGTGACGGTCAAGGTAAATGCATGGCCTCCACCGCGGTTGCCGCCGTCATGCCAGACCAGGTCGATCTCGACGAACCCCGGTCGAGCGTCGTCCCATTCGGCCCAGGTGCGCACCGGGATCTGGCTTTTGAGCAGCGATCCCGGCTTTGTCCCCACATGTCCGCGCAGCGAGTATTTGGCTCGCTGATCGGCCAGGCGGCGATCGATGGTGGCTGCCGACATCGACACCAACAACTCCGCGGTGGCGTCATCGATGATCAGCTCCCCGAAGTAGCGCAGTACGGCCACCAGCTCTGTGAGCATGGGTGCGAGCCGTTTGCCGGCCGGCCTTTCGAGCACCACCCAGCAGCGGATCAACGCAGCGATGACATCATCGCCGTACTTCACCGGCCGTGGATTGCGCGGCGTCACGACCGTGGGCACCAGTGCGGCCTTGAGGGCCTTGCGGGCATGGTTTCGATGCCATCCGGTATTGGCGCACAACTCGTCGAGGATCCGGCTCTTAGCGCGCTTGCTCGCCTGCTGGTAGCGGGTCGCGGTCGTCTCGGTGATTGCTCTGCGCTCTGCCAACGTCAACCCCATCCACTGGGCGTACGCGCGCATTTTCAGTGAGGCAACGACTCACCCTTTCGCGCGCATTTCTGACGAGTCAACGCGGTCAGACCCCCCACCTAGTATCGAAACTATGTTCGAATACGCCGACGCTTCGCGGTCGACGCCGGAGTCGGCCGCGCTGCTGACCCGGGTGCGCGAGGCGGGGCGCGCCGAGGCGCGGGCCGCCGCGGAACGCCTTGTGGCAGTGGGTGAGTTGCTGGTGCTGCGGTGCCGCGATTCGGGGGAGCGGGCGGACTGGGCGGCCGATGCGTGGGAGGCGGCTGCCGCGCAAGTCGGCGCGGCGCTGGGATGCAGCCTGGCGATGGCGCACACCTACCTGCGTTATGCGATGGCGATGCGCGAGCGGCTACCGGAGGTCGGTAACGCGTTCCGGGCGGGCGAGATCGACTATCGCTCTTTTCAGACCGTCGTCTACCGCACCGATCTGATCACCGACCCGGACGTCATGGCGCGCGTGGACGCCAGGTTGGCGGCGTTGCTGTCGCGGCGCCCGTCGTTGACCCGGAGCGGGCTGAGCGCTGCCGTGGATCGAGTGGTGGCCCTGGTGGACGCCGACGCGGTGCGCCGGGCCAAGGAGGCGGTCGCCGATCGGTTCGTCGATGTGCAAGACAACGAGTCGGGGACGGCCTGGCTGACCGGAAGCCTGCTCGGCGCCCACGGGCATGCGCTGGATCGGCGGCTCGAGGAAATGGCGCGCAGCGTGTGTGCTGCCGACCCGCGCACCCCCCGGCAGAGGCGGGCCGATGCACTGGGCGCGCTGGCCGCCGGCGCGGATCGGTTGAGGTGCCTGTGCGGAACGCCCGAGTGCGCCGGCGGCGGACACACCCCGAGCAATGTGGTGATCCATGTCGTGGCCGAGCAGGCGACGGTCGCCGGCCGCGGAGCGTCCCCGGGTGCGCTGCCCGGCATCGACGGACTCATCCCGGCCGAGGTGATCGCCGAGCTCGCCCGCTCGGCCAAACTGGTCCCGCTGAGCATCCCCACCGAGCCCGAACCGCGCTACACCCCCTCGGCCCGGCTGGCCGACTTCGTGCGCTGCCGGGACCTGACCTGTCGGGCGCCGGGGTGTGACCGGCCTGCCGCCGACTGCGACATCGACCACACGATCCCGTACGCCGAGGGCGGCTTGACGCATCCGTCCAACCTGAAATGTCTTTGCCGCCAACATCATCTGCTGAAAACGTTCTGGGGCTGGCACGACGAACAGCTGCCCGACGGAACCGTCATCTGGCGGCTGCCCGACGGCCACAGCTACGTCACCACACCCGGCAGCGCGTTGCTGTTCCCCGGCTTGTGCGCGCCCACCGGCGACGTGCCCGCCCCGACACCGCGCGAGCGCAGCGGTGAACGTACCGCGCGGATGCCGCGGCGGACCCGCACCCGCGCCCAGCACCGCGCCCGACGCATCGCCACCGAACGCCACCGCAACCGCCGAGCCCGGCTGGCGGCTCAAACCGCCCAAACCGGCCCGGCACCACCGGACGACGAACCCCCGCCGTTCTGATCAGACGGTCTTGGTGACGCCGACGTAGGAAAGCACGACGTCGGATTCGTCGGTCATCTGGGTCAGCGTCGCGTAGGACCGGATGAAGGACTGGCCCACGCACCCGTCGATCTTGACGTGGAAGCCGGTGACGATGACCCGGGGATTCGCGCCCTTGAAGTCCTTCCTGGCAACCGGTACGACGACTACGACGCCGGGCTTGAGGCCCACGGTGACCACCCCGTTCAGCGGGACGGTGACCAACGGCACGGCTATGGGCGTACCGGCCCCCAGGCCCGCGATGCCAATGCCCGGGCTGACGCCGGCGCTGCCCGCGATCGTGACGCCGTTGGATGTGCTCATGTCGATCCCGCAGCCGATCTCGTAACCCACCTCGAGGAGCCCGCGGGGCTGTTCGAGCCCGTCCAGCGAACCGAAGAACGTTCCCCGGGTGAGGTATTCGCGAGACGAGACCGCGGTCGTCAACGGCGCTATGGGGACTAGCGACTCGTCCTTCGCGCCCAGGGTCAGGTTCCAGCCCTCCGGCGTCGTGTAGGTCACCGGATCGGACGAGGGCACCTGCCCCTCGTCGGGCGCCGCCACGGTCGCCGCCGCGTTTTCGGCGTCCGGATCGGCGGCCGTCGGAGGCGCCGAGATCACCGACAAGGCGACGCACAACGCGACGATCGCACCGCGACGGACGACCACGGGTACCGGCCACACGTGCGACACCGTACGTACCGCCCGAGCGCCGACGCGAAATTTGCTTGCCGGCCCGCCGAAGTCGTTGTGCGTTCGTAACCGTTATGGGATACGGGCCAGGGAGTCCTTGAGTGGGCCGGGTCGCGCTCACCGGAACGGGCCGGAATTCCCGCCTCCACCTCGTTTGCCGGGCCGGTAGAATCGTTGTCCTGGACAACCGTCCCGGGAGCGGCAGAGAGGGAGACGATGAGAAGTCACATCCGCGCTCTCGGACTGCTCGCCGCGGCGGCTGCCGCCATGGCCATCTTGGGCGGCACCGGCGTGGCGCACGCGGATTCCGACCCGGCGGGTCCACCGGGGCCGGGCATCATCAATCAACTCATCACGTCGACTCCGGCGCTGGCTCCCGACCCGGCCGACGAAGACGGTCCGGCGGTGGGCTCGAACGCCGTCGGGATGTATTGCGAGAACCGATTCGCGCGGTGTCATTAGCCGCACGGCCGACCACCTTCGAGCAAATAGCCTGGCCAGAACCGCGGACCCCGCTGATGTGCCATGATGTCGGAGCTGTCAAGACATAGGGGAGCGGCCGTGGATCTCAACTTGTCGATCGTCACGCGACCGGTGGAGCGCCTGATAGCTACGGCGCAGAACGGGCTGGAGGTCGTCCGGCTGGGGGGCCTGGAAACGGGTAGCGTGCCGTCGCCGTCGCAAATCGTCGAGAGCGTGACGATGTACAAGCTGCGGCGTTATTTTCCGCCCGACAACCGGCCGGACAAGCCGCCGGTGGGTCCGCCGGTGCTGATGGTGCACCCGATGATGATGTCGGCGGACATGTGGGACGTCACCCGTGAGGACGGCGCGGTCGGCATCCTGCACGCCAACGGGCTCGACCCCTGGGTCATCGACTTCGGCGAACCCGACAAGGTCGAAGGCGGCATGCGCCGCACCCTGGCCGACCACATCGTCGCGCTCAGCCAGGCCATCGACACCGTCAAGGACGTCACCGGCAGCGACATCCATCTGGTCGGCTACTCCCAGGGCGGCATGTGGTGCTACCAGGTCGCCGCCTACCGGCGGTCGAAGAGCCTGGCCAGCATCGTCACCTTCGGCTCGCCGGTGGACACCCTGGCCGCCCTGCCGATGGGCATCCCGCCGAACTTCGCGGCGCCGGCCGCCAACTTCATGGCCGACCACGTCTTCAGCCGGCTGGCCATCCCCAGCTGGATGGCGCGCACCGGCTTCCAGATGCTCGACCCGCTCAAGACCGCCAAGGCCCGCATCGACTTCGTCCGTCAGCTGCACGACCGGGAGGCCCTGCTGCCGCGCGAACAGCAGCGCAGATTCCTCGAACGCGAGGGCTGGATCGCCTGGTCCGGCCCGGCGATCTCCGAACTGCTCAAACAGTTCATCGCCCACAACCGGATGATGACTGGCGGCTTCGCCGTCAACGGCCAGATGGTCACCCTCACCGACATCACCTGCCCGGTGCTGGCCTTCGTCGGCGAGGTGGACGACATCGGGCAGCCGGCGTCGGTGCGCGGCATCAGGCGCGCGGCACCGGACGCCGAAGTCTACGAAAAGCTCATCCGCACAGGTCATTTCGGCTTGGTGGTCGGATCCAAGGCGGCGCAGCAGAGTTGGCCGACGGTCGCCGAATGGGTGAAGTGGCTCTCCACCGGCGGCGACAAACCCGATGGCATCGACCTGATGGCCGACCAGCCCGAGAAGCACACCGACAGCGGTGTCGCGTTGAGCTCCCGTGTCGCACACGGCATCGGGGAGGTGTCCGAGGCGGCGCTGGGCGTGGTGCGCGGCGCGGCCAACACGGTGGTCGCGGCCAACAAGTCGATGCGCACCCTGGCCGTCGAAACGGCCCGCACGCTGCCGCGCCTGGTCCGGCTGGGGCAGATCAACGACCACACCCGCATCTCGCTGGGCCGCATCATCGACGAGCAGGCGCACGACGCCCCGCAGGGCGAATTCCTGCTGTTCGACGGTCGCGTGCACACCTACGAGGCCGTCAACCGGCGCGTCAACAACGTCGTCCGGGGCCTGATCGAGGTCGGGGTGCGCCAGGGCGACCGGGTGGGCGTCCTGATGGAGACGCGGCCCAGCGCGCTGGTCGCCATCGCCGCGCTGTCCCGGCTCGGCGCCGTCGCCGTCGTGATGCGACCCGACGCCGACCTGGCCGCGTCGGTCCGGCTCGGCGGAGTGACCGAGCTGCTGACCGACCCCACCAACCTGGAGTCGGTGCTGTCGTCGGACCGCCAGGGGTTGCAACAGGTGCTGGTGCTGGGCGGCGGTGAGGCTCGGGATCTGCACCTGCCCGACGACAGCGACGTCATCGACATGGAACAGATCGACCCGGACGCCGTCGAACTGCCGGGGTGGTACCGGCCTAATCCCGGACTCGCCCGGGACCTGGCGTTCATCGCGTTCAGCGCGGCCGGCGGCGAACTGGTGGCCAAGCAGATCACCAACTACCGCTGGGCGGTGTCGGCGTTCGGGACCGCCTCGACGGCCGCACTGGACCGCCGGGACACCGTCTACTGCCTGACCCCGCTGCACCACGAGTCGGCGCTGCTGGTGAGCCTGGGCGGCGCGGTCGTCGGCGGCACCCGCATCGCGCTCTCCCGCGGCCTGGACTGCGACCGGTTCGTCCAAGAGGTGCGGCAGTACGGGGTCACGGTGGTGTCCTACACCTGGGCCATGCTCCGCGAGATCGTCGACGATCCCGCGTTCGTGCTGCACGGCAACCACCCGGTGCGGTTGTTCATCGGTTCGGGCATGCCGACCGGGTTGTGGGAGCGGGTCGTCGACGCCTTCGCGCCCGCCCACGTCGTCGAGTTCTTCGCCACCACTGACGGACAAGCGGTGCTGGCCAACGTCTCCGGCGCCAAGGTCGGCAGCAAGGGTCGCCCGCTGCCGGGCGCCGGGCGCATCGAGCTGGGCGCCTACGACGTCGACCACGACCTGATCCTGGAGAACGACCGCGGCTTCGTCCAGGTCGCCGAGCCGAAACAAGTCGGGGTGCTGCTCGCCGCGTCCAACGGTCCCATCGACCCGACCGCGTCGGTCAAGCGGGGCGTCTTCGCCGCCGGCGACACCTGGATCTCGACCGAGTACCTGTTCTACCGCGACGACGACGGCGACTACTGGCTGGCGGGCCGGCGGGGCTCGGTGGTGCACACCGCGCGCGGCCCCGTCTTCGACGAACCGGTCACCAACGTGCTCGGCTGCGTCAACGGCGTCGATCTCGCGGTGACCTACAACGTGCCGATGGGTGACCGCCAGGTCGCGGTCTCGGCGGTGACGCTGCTGCCGGGGGCCAGCATCACCGCGGCCGACCTCACCGACGCCCTGGCGAAGATCCCCATCGGCGTCGGCCCTGACATCGTCCACGTGTGTCCGGCGATGACATTGAGCGCGACCTACCGTCCGACCGTCAGCGCCCTGCGCGCGGCGGGCATTCCGAAGCCGGGCCGCCAGGTCTGGTACTTCGACGCCGAGGGCAGCTTCTTCCGGAAGCTGACCCCCGGCGTGCGATCCGAACTGATTGGGCGCGAACATGATTGACGATTCACTGCTCGCCATCCTGGTGTGCCCGGCCGACCGGGGCCCGTTGCTGCTCATCGACGACGAGCTGCTGTACAACCCGCGGCTGCGGCGCGCCTACCGGATCGAGGACGGCATCCCGGTACTGCTCGTCGACGAGGCCCGCGACGTCGACGACGACGAGCACGCCCGGCTCATGGCACGAGCCCGTCCGGCAGATCCCCGGTGAGGTAGCGCTGCAGGTTCGGCGCGATGGTCTCCGCGACCTGCTGGGCCGGCAGCGACGCGAACGGCTCCAGCTGCAGGATGTAGCGGGCCATCACGACGCCGACCAACTGCGACGCGACGAACTGGACGCGGATGACCCCGCTTCCGGGCGGATGGTCAACGCGCGGGCCGACTTCCACCGCGATCACATCCTCGATGAACGTGCGGAACAGGTTGATCTCCGAGCCGGCCAGGATGGACCGCAGCGTGGCGATGAACCCCGTGCCCAGGTCGGAATCCCACAGCGGCAACAACATCGACGGCAGCCGGTAGCCGACTTCCTCGATCGGCACGTCGCGCAGCGGGCCGATGATGTCCATGGGGTCGATCGGGATGTGGACGGCCGCGGCGAACAGCTTCTCCTTGGTGCCGAAGTAGTGATGCACCAGCGCCGAATCGACGCCGGCCGCCGCCGCGACCGCGCGGATCGAGGTGTTGCGAATGCCATTGCGCGCAAAGAGTTCTCTAGCGCTTGTCAGGATTCGGTTGCGGGTGTCGGAGCTGCCGGCGGGCCGCCCGGGTCGCCGGCGCCCCGCGCGTGCGATCGCCACTAGGGCGTCCGTCGCCGCAGCGTCGCCGCCGCCAGGCACAGCGCCGCGAGCGCGAAGCCCAACACGGCGACGACGTCGCGCACCGCGATGTAGGTCAGCCCCGGGTGCGTGCCCACCTGTTGCAGGGCTTCCAGTGCGTAGCTGGCCGGCATCGCGTTGCTGACCCACTGCAGCCAGTGCGGCATCAGCGCCCGCGGCACGATGATTCCGGCCAGCAGCAGCTGCGGCACGATCACCAGCGGGATGAACTGGACGGCCTGAAACTCGGTGCGGGCGAACGCACTGCACAGCAGGCCCAGCCCAACGCCCAGCACGGCATTGACGATCGCGATGACGAACACCCACACCGGGCTGCCGGCGGTGTCGAAGCCGAGCAACCAGAACGACACGATGCAGGCCAAGACGGCTTGCGCCGCAGCGGCAATCGAGAATGCGGTGCCATAGGCGATCAGCAGGTCGAGCCGGCGCAGGGGAGTGGTCAGAATGCGCTCCAGCGTCCCGGAGCCCCGCTCGCGCTGCATGGTGATGGCGGTGATGATGAACATCACGAAAAACGGAAAGAGTCCCAGCAGGATGAGGCAGGCGTTGTTGAACGGGGACGGCGTCCCCGGGCGATGCGGGGCGTTTTGGAACATGAAATACATCAGCGTGATGACCAGGATCGGCACGATCAGGACGAGCGCGACGCTGCGGTGATCGGCGGCCAGCTGACGCAGAATTCTGGTCGTGGTGGCCGCGTAGTTCTGCGGGCTCAGCCGGCTGCGGGCATGGTGGTGGTGCGTCGGATGATCGACAGGAACGCTTCCTCTAGTGACGTGCATTCCGTCTCCTTCCGTAACTGATCTGGCGTGGTGTGCGCCAGCAGGCGGCCTTCGCGCATCAGGAGCAGATCGCCGCAGCGGTCGGCCTCGTCCATCACGTGGCTGGACACCAGCAGCGTGATGCCGCGCCGCGCCAGCGCCACGAACTGTTCCCACAGCTCCACGCGCAGCACGGGGTCCAGGCCGATGGTCGGCTCGTCGAGCACCAGCAGGTCGGGGCGTCCGACCAGTGCGCAGGCCAGCGACACCCGGGCGCGTTGCCCGCCGGACAGGTTGGCGCAGCGGGTGGTGCGGTAATCGGTCAGGTCGACCGATGCGATGACTTCATCGGCGGCCGAACCGTCGGCTCCACAGAGTTGGCCGAAATAGCGGACGTTGTCGATCACCCGCAGGTCGTTGTAGATCGTCGGATCCTGTGGCATGTAGCCGACCCGCCGCCGCAGCTGACGTGACCCGGCCGGGTGGCCGAGCACCGTCACCGAGCCCCCGGCGACGATCTGGGTGCCGACGATGCAGCGCATCAGCGTGGTCTTACCGGATCCGGAGGGACCGAGCAGCCCGGTGATGGTGCCCCGGGCAATCTGAACGGAAAGATCTTGCACCGCAGGCAGTTTGCCGCGCACCACGCGCAGATGCTCGATGGTGACCGCGGGCGCGGCGCCGTCCCGCAGTAATTCATCACTCGATGAACTCATCATACGATGAATAATCGTTCCCCCATGGGGGGTTGTCAAGGGCCCTCGACTCGCTAGCTGCTCAGCGTTCGGGCGAACCGGGGCGGCGTTGGGGCAGGTGCCCGTGCACGCCCTCGGCGTAGGCCGTCTCCGCGTGCTGGGTGAGGTCCACGCCGGTGGTCTCATCTTCCGCGCTGACCCGGAAGCCCATCAGCCGGTCGATCACCTTCGCGAGCACGAATGACACCGCGAACGCATAGAGCGCGACGACGACGATCGCGAGCGTCTGCCTGCCCAGTTGGGAAAAGCCGCCCCCGTAGAACAGGCCCCGCGGGCCCGACGTCATGACCGCCGTGGCGAGCAGCCCGATCAGCGACACCCCCACGACGCCGCCGACGAAGTGCACACCGACCACGTCGAGCGAATCGTCATAGTTGAAGCGGAATTTCGCGCTGACCGCGAAGGAGCACACGATGCCGGCAGCGAGCCCGACGACCGCCGCGCCGAGCGTGTTGACGGTTCCGCACGACGGCGTGATGGCGACGAGCCCGGCCACCACGCCGGAGGCCGCGCCGAATGTCGTGGGCCGGCCGTCGCGGATCTGTTCGACCGACAGCCAACCCAGCATGCCCAGGCATCCGGCGACGAGCGTGTTGAGGAAGATGGCGGCGGCGGTGCCGTTGGCGGCCAGGGCGGAACCGGCGTTGAACCCGAACCAGCCGAACCACAGCAGACCGACGCCGAGCAGCACCAGCGGCAGATTGTGCGGCCGCATGGCGTCCTTCTTGAAGCCGATGCGCGGCCCGAGCACCAGGGCCAGGGCCAGGGCCGAGGAACCGGACACGATCTCCACGACCAGGCCGCCCGCGTAGTCGAGCACACCGAGCTTGGCCAGCCACCCGCCGGGCCCCCACACCCAGTGCGCGACAACCGAATACACGACCACAGTCCACACCGGGACGAACACCATCCACGCGGCGAACTTGGCGCGGTCGGCGATCGCGCCGCTGACCAGGGCGGCGGTGATGATCGCGAACGTGAGTTGGAAGGTGGCGTAGAGCAGCTCGGGAACCGCCCCGTGGGCGGTGTCCGGGGTGATGCCCAGCATCCCGATGTGCCCGAGGTTGCCGAGCAACCCGCTGGTCCCGTCGTCGGAGAACGCGAGGGTGTAGCCGAGCAGCAGCCACGCCACCGTGACCAGCGGGATGGAGATGAAGCTCATCATGATCATGTTGAGCACCCCGGTGGTGCGGACCATGCCGCCGTAGAAGATGGCCAGACCGGGAGTCATCAGCAGCACCAGCGCGGTGCTGGCCAGCAGCCACGCGGTGGCGGCGGGGTCGATCGGATGCATGACGTGTGCTCCTTCGCAGGTCCAGGACACCGGGATACTGCCATGGCAGCGCGGCCGGTAGGTTCGGTGGGTGGCCGCACGCCAGCTGCTCGTCGACCCCGTCGCTGCTGCCCAACGGCTACTCGGCGCCACCCTCACCGGGCGGGGCGTCAGCGCCGTCGTCGTCGAAGTCGAGGCCTACGGCGGCGTTCCCGGCGGTCCCTGGCCGGACGCCGCGGCGCACTCCTATCGCGGCATCAGCGGGCGCAACGCGGTGATGTTCGGGCCGCCCGGGCGGCTCTACACCTACCGCAGCCATGGAATCCACGTCTGCGCCAACGTTTCCTGCGGGCCGGACGGTACCGCGGCGGCGGTGTTGCTGCGCGCCGCCGCCCTCGACGAGGGTACCGAGACGGCGCGCGCCCGGCGCGGCGAGCTGGTGCGCGGGGCCGCGCTCGCGCGGGGCCCGGGCAACCTGTGTTCGGCCCTGGGAATCACCA
Organism: Mycobacterium europaeum; assembly: GCF_034555895.2. NCBI lineage: Bacteria > Bacillati > Actinomycetota > Actinomycetes > Mycobacteriales > Mycobacteriaceae > Mycobacterium > Mycobacterium europaeum. Next base: position 2,332,960 of record NZ_CP157315.1, on the reverse strand, counting down.
TGGACGACAACGGCATCGACCTTTTCGACCCCGCCAGCCCGGTGACCCTCGAACTCAACGAGCCGCTGACCGCCGCGTCCGGCCCGCGCGTCGGGGTCAGCCAGGCCGCCGACCGGCCGTGGCGATTCTGGCTCGCGGGCCGGCCGGAAGTCTCGGCGTACCGGCGCAGCCCGCGCGCACCGGCCCCCGGGGCCAGCGACTAGCAGCTAAGCCGCGGCGGGCGCGTCGGCGCGGGCGACGGCGCGAAAGGCCGGGTCCACCCGCCGCGCGAGGAACACGAACGTCACCGCCAGCAGGGGTGCGACGGCGCTGTACACCGCGGGCGGCATGGCCATTTCGGCGCTGTTCAGCAGCTGCGGGCTCAACGCGACGCCCATCGCCACCACGGCGTTGTGCATCCCGACCTCCAGGCTGACCGCGACGGCCTGCCGGGGAGCCAGCCGCATGAAGCGCGGCGCCAGGTAGCCGACCGTCAGGCTCACGGCGCAGAAGGCCACGACGGCCCCGCTGAGCACGCCGAAGTGTTGCCACAACGTTCTTCGCCCCCCGGCGACCGCGCCGAGCACCGCGACGACCAGCAACACCAACGCGACGATGCGGACCGGCTTCTGCAGTCGCTGGGCGAGCCCCGGGAAGCGGTGGCGGAAGGCGACCCCGATCGCGATCGGGATGAGCACCAGGCCGAACACCGTGAAGAACTTGTCCACCTGAAGCGGAAGGAACCGGCCTTGTCCGAGGAACCAGGTCATCGACACCGCCAGGATCGCCGGCAGCGCGACGATCGACAGCACGGCGTTGATCGCGGTCAGCGTCAGGTTGAGCGCCAGGTCGCCGTTGAACAGGTGGCTGAGGATGCTCGACATCGTCCCGCCGGGGGTGGCGGCCATCAGCATCAGCCCGACCGCCAGGTGCGGTTCGAGGTGGAAGGCCTCGGCGATCGCCAGGCACAGGGCCGGGAGCAGCAGCGACTGGCAGATCAGTGCCACCGTCAGCGGTTTGCGCATAGTGGCCGCCCGCTTGAAGTCGGCGACCGTGAGCGTCAGCCCGAGGGCGAGCATCACCACCACGACGACCAGCGGCCAGTAACGGTTGTCCATAACGCTCCACGTCGTCGGTGCGCTCAGCGGGGAAGGCGGTGCGCCGCTCGGTTAGCTTGCCTTATCCCGCAGCGCATGGGCGAATCCCGGCCGCGCGAGCGACTAAAGTCGGCGGCGATGTCTTCCGGGATCCTTGACGAGCTGGGCTGGCGCGGGCTGATCGCGCAGTCCACCGACCTCGACGCGCTGGCGGCCGAGGCGCAGCGCGGGCCGATGACCGTGTACGCCGGTTTCGACCCCACGGCGGCCAGCCTGCACGCGGGGCACCTGGTGCCGCTGCTGGCGCTGCGCCGGTTTCAGCGCGCCGGCCACCGCCCGATCGTGCTCGCCGGCGGCGCGACCGGCATGATCGGTGACCCGCGCGACGTCGGCGAGCGCACCCTCAACGAGGCGGACACCGTCGCCGAATGGACCGAGCGCATCCGCGGGCAGCTGGAGCGCTTCGTCGACTTCGACACGTCCCCGACCGGCGCGGTCGTCGTCAACAACCTGGACTGGACGGCCCCGTTGTCGGCCATCGAGTTCCTGCGCGACCTCGGCAAGCACTTCTCGGTCAACGTCATGCTCGACCGCGACACGATCCGGCGGCGGCTGGACGGCGAGGGCATCTCCTACACGGAGTTCAGCTACATGCTGTTGCAGGCCAACGACTACGTCGAACTGCACCGCCGGTACGGCTGCGCACTGCAGATCGGCGGCTCCGACCAGTGGGGCAACATCATCGCCGGGGTCCGGCTGGTCCGCCAGAAGCTGGGTGCGACGGTGCACGCGCTCACCGTGCCGCTGGTGACCGCGGCCGACGGCACCAAGTTCGGCAAGTCGACCGGCGGCGGCAGCCTGTGGCTCGATCCGGCGATGACCACCCCGTACGCCTGGTACCAGTACTTCTTCAACACCGCCGACGCCGACGTGATCCGCTACCTGCGGTGGTTCACCTTCCTGTCGGCCGACGAGCTGGCCGAGCTGGACCAGGCGACGGCCGAGCGCCCGCAGCAGCGGGCCGCCCAGCGCCGGCTGGCCCGCGAGCTGACCGTCCTGGTGCACGGGGAGGCCGCCACCGAGGCCGTCGAGCACGCCAGCCGCGCGCTGTTCGGGCAGGGCGAACTGGACCGCCTGGACGAGGCGACGCTGGCGGCGGCGCTGCGCGAGGCGTCGGTCGCCGAGCTCAAACCCGGCGGCCCGGACGGGATCGTCGACCTGCTGGTGTCCAGCGGCCTGTCCGAGAGCCGCAAGGCCGCGCGCCGCACCCTCAACGAGGGCGGTGTGTCGGTCAACAACGTCCGCATCGACAGCGAGGAATGGACTCCGCAGCCCTCGGATTTCCTGCACGGCCGGTGGCTGGTGCTGCGCCGCGGCAAGCGCACCGTCGCCGGGATCGAAAAGGTCTAGAACGCACCCGCAAAACGCGGTGGTGCGCAAATCTTTACCGCACCGTGTTGCGGCTGTGACCCGCATTGGCCAGGGTGGTCACGGTGATATCCCTCAGGCGTGTGGAATGGATCCTGCTGCGTGTGCTGGGGGTGGGGGCGTGCGTGGCCGGGCTGGCCGCGCCCCTGGCCGCGCCGGTGCGCGCCGACATGCGGGGGAACGCGTTCCTGATGGCGCTGAGCAACGCCGGTATCACCTATCCGCACCCGGAGAGCGCCCTGGCGCTGGGTCAGTCGGTGTGCCCGATGCTGGTCACCCCGGGCCAGTCCTTCGACTCGGTCGCCGACGAAATGGCCCACCGCAGCGGCCTGGGCTACGAGTCGGCCGGGCTGTTCACCATCGTCGCCGTGGCCAACTACTGCCCGGCGGTGATAGCGCCGTTGCTGCAGAACCGGCTCACGGCGTACTAGCGGACGGGCCCCCGTATCCTCGGCTGCGTGGTCGACGACAGGCAGCGGCAGCGGGGCGAACGGCGCCCCCGCCCATCCGGCCCTTGGTCGGGTCCCGGCCGTGCGCGCCCGGCCCAGCCGCAGCAGCCCGAAGGCCGCCGCACGCCGGAGCCGGGCCCGCCGATACCGCCCGGCGTGGACGCCCGCCAGCTGGCGCCCGAGATCCGGGGCGAACTGAGCACCCTGGACCGCGCCACGGCCGACGCGGTGGCGCGCCACCTGGTTGCCGCCGGTGAGCTCCTCGACGAGGACCCGGAGGCGGCGCTGAGCCACGCCCGCGCCGCCCGCGCCCGGTCCAGCAGGATCGCCGCCATCCGCGAGGCCGTCGGAATCGCCGCCTATTACTGCGGCGACTGGGCGCAGGCGCTGGCCGAATTGCGCGCCGCCCGCAGGATGGGCAGCAAGTCCAACCTGCTGGCGCTGATCGCGGATTGCGAACGCGGGCTTGGCCGCCCGGAGCGGGCGATCGAGCTCGCGCGCGGGCCCGAGGCGGCCCGGCTGGAAGGCGACGACGCCGACGAGTTGCGCATCGTCGCCGCGGGCGCCCGCGCGGACCTCGGCCAGCTGGAGCAGGCGCTGACCGTCCTGTCCACGCCGCAACTGGACCCGGCCCGCACGGGCTCGACGGCGGCGCGGTTGTTCTACGCCTACGCCGACACGCTGCTGGCGCTGGACCGCAATGACGAAGCGCTGCAATGGTTCCTACGCTCGGCGGCCGCCGATGTCGAAGGCGTCACCGACGCCGAAGACCGGGTCAGCGAGCTGGGCTGAGATGACGAGCGTTGCGCGCCAATACGATTGCCTGCTGCTCGACCTGGACGGGACATTGTTCCGCGGCCGCCGGCCGACCGAGGGCGCGGTGCAGGCGCTGGCCGAGCTGCGCAGCCGCGCGTTCTTCGTCACCAACAACGCGTCGCGCAGCGCGGCCGAGGTCGCCGCGCACCTGACCGAACTCGGCTTCACCGCCACCGCCGACGACGTCGCCACCAGCGCGCAGAGCGCGGCCCGGCTCCTGGCCGGGCAGCTGCCGGCCGGTGCACCGGTGCTGATCGTGGGCACCGATGCCCTGGCCGACGAGGTGGCGACCGTGGGCCTGCGTCCGGTGCGCCGGTTCGACGACGACCCCGTCGCCGTCGTCCAGGGCCTGTCGCTGACCATCGGCTGGCCGGACCTGGCCGAGGCCGCGCTGGCCATCCGGTCCGGCGCGCTGTGGGTTGCGGCCAACGTCGACCCCACGCTGCCCACCGAGCGCGGCCTGCTGCCCGGGAACGGATCCATGGTCGCCGCCCTGCGCGCGGCCACCGGTGCCGAACCCCAGGTCGCGGGGAAGCCGGCACCCGGATTGCTCACCGACGCGGCGGCCAGGGGCGATTTCCGCGCCCCCCTGGTGGTCGGCGACCGGCTGGACACCGACATCGAGGGCGCCAACGCGGCGGAGCTGCCCAGCCTGATGGTGCTCACCGGCGTCAGCTCAGCGCGGGACGCGGTGTACGCCGAACCCGCCCACCGGCCCACCTACATCGGCCACGACCTGCGGGCGCTGCATCAGGACGGCGATCGGCTGGCGGTCGGGCCCCAGCCGGGCTGGCGCGTCGACGTCGGCGAGCGGGCGGTGACCGTCAGCGGCGATGGAGCCGACGACGGCGACGGGCTCGCTATCGTGCGGGCGGTCGCCGCCGCGGTATGGAGTGCCGCGTCGGACGGGGAACCGATCGGCATCGAGGCCGGCGACGCGCGCGCCCGCGAGGCGCTGCAGCGCTGGTCTCTGGACTAGCGTAGAAGCGCAATGACTATCGATCCTGAACAGATTCGCGCGGAAATCGACGCCCTGCTCGCCCGGCTACCCGAGCCCGGGACGCCGGAAGGCGCCGGCAGCGACCCGTCGCTCACCGAGCTCGAAGACATAGCGCGTCGCCTGTCCGAGGCGCACGACGTGCTGCTGGCCGCGCTGGAGTCGGCGGAGAAGGGCTGAGTGCGCGCATGTCTCGCCGCGCCCGCGTCGACGCCGAGCTGGTTCGGCGCGGCCTCGCGCGATCGCGGCAACAGGCCGCGGAGTTGATCGGCGCCGGCCGGGTCAGCATCGACGGGCTGCCGGCCCGCAAGCCGGGCACCGCCGTCGCTCTCACGGCGGCCCTGACCGTCGCCGACGACGGGGAACGGGGCTGGGTGTCGCGCGGCGCGCACAAGCTCATCGGCGCCCTGGACGCCTTCGGCATCGATGTGGCGGGCCGCCGCTGCCTGGACGCCGGCGCGTCGACGGGCGGGTTCACCGAGGTGCTGCTGGACCGCGGCGCCGCCGAAGTGGTCGCCGTGGACGTCGGGTACGGCCAGCTGGCGTGGTCGCTGCGGTGCGACCCCCGGGTGGTCGTCGTCGAGCGGACGAACGCCCGTGACCTGTCCCGCGAGCTTATCGGCGGGCCGGTCGACGTGGTCGTGGCCGACCTGTCGTTCATTTCGCTGGCCACCGTGTTGCCCGCGCTGGCTGGATGTGCTTCGGACACTGCGGATATCGTTCCCATGGTGAAGCCGCAGTTCGAGGTGGGCCGGGGCCAGGTCGGCGCCGGCGGGGTGGTGCACGACCCGGGCCTGCGCGCCGACGCCGTCGTGGCCGTGGCGCGCCGCGCCGGCGAGCTGGGCTGGCACACGGTCGGCGTCACCGCCAGCCCGCTGCCGGGCCCGTCGGGCAACGTCGAGTACTTTCTGTGGTTGCGCGCCCAGACCGATCGGGGATTGGCGGATGACGAGTTGGTGGCAGCGGTGCGGCGCGCGGTGAGCGAGGGGCCCCAGTGATCGAACATCGCACGGTGCTGATGGTGGTGCACACCGGCCGCGAGGAAGCCACCGAAACCGCGGCCCGCGTGCAGAAGGTCCTGAGCGACAACGACATTGCTCTACGCGTCCTGTCCGCCGAGGCGGTCGACCGCGGCTCGCTGCAGGTGGCCCCCGACGACATCCGCGCGATGGGCGTCGAAATCCAGGTGGTCGACGCCGATCCGCGCGCCGCCGACGGCTGCGAACTGGTGCTGGTGCTCGGCGGCGACGGCACGTTCCTGCGCGCGGCCGAACTGGCCCGCAACGCCGGCATCCCGGTGCTGGGCGTCAACCTCGGCCGCATCGGCTTCCTGGCCGAGGCCGAAGCGGAGCACATCGACCAGGTGCTGGACCACGTCGTCGCCAAGGACTACCGGGTGGAGGACCGCCTGACGCTGGACGTGGTCGTGCGCTCGGGGGGCCGCGAGATCGAAAACGGCTGGGCGCTCAACGAGGTCAGCCTGGAGAAGGGCCCGCGGCTGGGCGTGCTGGGGGTGGTCGTCGAGATCGACGGGCGGCCGGTGTCGGCGTTCGGGTGTGACGGCGTGCTGGTGTCGACGCCCACCGGGTCGACCGCCTACGCGTTCTCCGCGGGCGGGCCGGTGCTGTGGCCGGACCTCGAGGCAATCCTGGTGGTGCCCAACAACGCTCACGCGCTGTTCGGCCGGCCGATGGTCACCAGTCCCGACGCCACCATCGCCATCGAGATCGAGGCGGACGGGCACGACGCCCTGGTGTTCTGCGACGGCCGCCGCGAAATGCTGATCCCGGCCGGCAGCCGCATCGAGGTGAGGCGTTGCGACACACCGGTGAAATGGGCGCGGCTGGACAGCGCCCCGTTCACCGACCGCTTGGTGCGTAAATTCCGGTTGCCGGTGACGGGTTGGCGCGGGAAGTAAACGGCGGGTGCTCACCGAAATACGCATCGAGTCGCTGGGCGCGATCAGCGCGGCGGTCGGGGAGTTCGACCGTGGCCTGACCGTGCTGACCGGTGAAACGGGCACCGGCAAGACCATGGTGGTGACGGGGCTGCATCTGCTCGGCGGTGCCCGCGCCGACGCCACCCGCGTGCGGTCGGGCGCCGACCGGGCGGTGGTCGAAGGCCGTTTCACCACAACCGATCTCGAGGATGCCGTGGTGGGGCAGCTGGACGACATGCTGGACGCGTCCGGCGCGGAGCGCGACGAGGACGGCAGCGTGATCGCGCTGCGTTCGGTCAGCCGCGAGGGGCCGTCGCGGGCGTATCTCGGGGGCCGCAGCGTGCCCGCCAAGTCGCTCGGCGACTTCACCGCCGGGTTGCTCACCCTGCACGGGCAGAACGACCAGTTGCGGCTGATGCGGCCCGAGGAGCAACGCGGCGCCCTGGACCGGTTCGCGAAGGCCGGGCCCGCGCTCGAGCGCTACCGCAAACTGCGCGACGCCTGGCTGACCGCGCGGAACGACCTGGCCGACCGCCGCAGCCGCATGCGCGAACTGGCGCTGGAATCCGACCGACTCAACTTCGCGCTCAACGAGATTGACGCCGTCGACCCGCAACCGGGCGAGGACGACGCGCTGGTCGCCGACATCGTCCGGCTCTCCGAACTGGACACCCTGCGGGAGGCGGCGATGACCGCGCACGCCGCGCTCTCCGGGGCGCCCGACGACGCCGAGGCGTCCGGGCACAGCGCCGCCGACGGGCTGGGGCGTGCGAGGGCCGCGTTGGAGTCCACCGACGACGCGAAGCTGCGGGCGCTGGCCGGGCAGGTCGGTGAGGCGCTGACGGTGGTCGCCGACGCGGCGGGCGAGCTGAGCGGCTTTTTGGACGAGCTGCCGGTCGATGCCAGCGCGCTGGAAGCCAAGTTGGCCCGGCAAGCCGAGCTGCGCACGCTGACCCGCAAGTACGCCGCGGACGTCGACGGGGTGCTCCAGTGGGCCCAGGAGTCGCGCCAACGGCTGGCCCAACTCGACGTCTCCGAGGAGGGGTTGACGGCGCTGGCCGCCCGGGTGGACGAGCTCGCGCGTGAATTGGCCCAGGCCGCCGTCGATCTCAGTGGCATCCGGCGCAAGGCGGCCAAGAGACTGGCCAAGGAGGTCACCGCGGAGCTGTCCGGGCTGGCGATGGCCGACGCGCAGTTCAGCATCGACGTGAGCAACGACGTGGCCGCCGACGAGGATCCGGCCGCCCTCGCGCTGCCGACGGGCGAGTTCGCCCGGGCCGGTGCCGACGGCGTCGACCAGGTCGAGTTCGGTTTCGCCGCGCATCGCGGGATGGATCAGCTGCCGCTGGCCAAGAGCGCCTCCGGCGGCGAGCTGTCCCGGGTGATGCTGGCGCTGGAGGTGGTGCTGGCGGCCTCGGCGGCGGGCACCACCATGGTGTTCGACGAGGTCGACGCCGGTGTCGGCGGCCGGGCCGCGGTGCAGATCGGGCGGCGGCTGGCGCGGTTGGCGCGCACGCACCAGGTCATCGTCGTCACGCATCTGCCGCAGGTGGCGGCGTACGCCGACGTGCACCTGGTGGTGCACAGCGCCGGCCCCAAGGGGACCAGCATCGTGCGGCGCGTCACCGGCGACGAGCGGGTCGCCGAGTTGGCCCGAATGATGGCCGGGCTGGGGGAGTCCGACAGCGGCCGCGCGCACGCCCGCGAGCTGCTCGACGCGGCCCAGCGCGACGAGATCTAACCCGAAGCCCCCGGGGCACCCCCGGCGCGCGAGCGTGCGTGTTCGCACGGCGACACGCCGGCCGACCCGTGCAACTGCGCACCTTCGCGCGATCAACCCGTTAGGGGCTTGTGACTAATGGGACTCTAGATAACTTCTGGGGCTAATGTTACGGCGCGCCTCCACGCCTCCTCCGGGCATCACCGACAGAATCGCCCCCATGAAGATGTCAGGCCTGCTTACCCGTAACACCACCCGGCCGGGCCTCGTCGGCACCGCGCGGGTGGACCGGAATATCGACCGACTGCTGCGCAGGGTGTGCCCCGGGGACATCGTGGTGCTCGACGTCCTGGACTTGGACCGCATCACAGCGGACGCCCTGGTGGAGGCGGACATCGCCGCGGTCGTCAACGCCTCGCCCTCGGTGTCGGGCCGCTACCCCAACATGGGGCCGGAAGTGCTGGTCAACAACGGGGTCACGCTGATCGACGAGGCCGGACCCGACATCTTCAAGAAGGTCAAGGACGGCGCCAAGATCCGGTTGCACGAAGGCGGTGTGTACTCCGGCGACCGCAGGCTGGTCCGGGGCACCGAGCGCACCGATCACGACATCGCCGACTTGATGCGGGAGGCCAAGAGCGGCCTGTCCGCGCACCTGGAGGCATTCGCGGGCAACACGATCGAGTTCATCAAGAGCGAGAGCCCGCTGTTGATCGACGGCATCGGCATCCCCGACATCGATGTCGACCTGCGCCGCCGGCACGTGGTCATCGTCGCCGACGAGCCCAGCGCCGAAGAGGACCTGAAGTCGCTCAAGCCGTTCATCAAGGAGTACCAGCCGGTGCTGATCGGCGTCGACACCGGCGCGGACGTGTTGCGCAAGGCCGGGTATCGCCCGCAGATCATCGTCGGCGACCCCGACAAGATCAGCGCCGACGCCCTCAAGTGCGGCGCCCAGGTCGTGCTGCCCGCCGACGCCGACGGCCACGCGCCCGGGCTGGAACGCATCCAGGACCTCGGTGTCGGGGCGATGACGTTCCCGGCCGCCGGCTCGGCGATCGACCTGGCCCTGCTGCTGGCCGATCATCACGGCGCGGCGTTGCTGGTGACCGCGGGCCACACCGCCAACATCGAGACGTTCTTCGACCGCACCCGCGCGCACAGCAATCCCTCGACGTTCTTGACCAGGCTTCGGGTGGGGGAGAAGGTGGTGGACGCCAAGGCCGTGGCCACCCTGTATCGCAACCACATCTCGGCGGGGGCCATCGCCCTGCTGGCGTTGACGATGCTGATCGCCGTCATCGTCGCCCTGTGGGTGTCCCGCAGCGATGGCGTGGTGCTGCACTGGGTCACCGACTACTGGAACCACTTTTCCCTCTGGATTGCCCACCTAGTGTCCTAGGGTCTCGATGATCTCGTTACGCCAACACGCGATATCGCTGGCCGCCGTCTTCCTGGCGCTGGCCGTGGGAGTCGTGCTCGGTTCGGGTTTCCTGTCCGACACGCTGCTGTCCAGCCTGCGTGCCGAGAAGCGGGACCTGCACACCCAGATCGACGGGCTCAACGACCGGAACAACGTGCTGAACGAAAAGCTCAGCGCGGCAAACAACTTCGACACCCAGCTGGTGGGCCGCATCGTGCATGACACGCTCGGCGGCAAGTCGGTGGTGCTGTTTCGCACCCCGGACGCCAAGGACGACGACGTGGCCGCGGTGTCGAAGTTCATCGGTCAGGCCGGTGGCGCGGTAACCGGAACGGTGTCGCTGACCCAGGAATTCGTGGAGGCCAATTCCGCGGAGAAGCTGCGGACGGTGGTGAACTCGTCGATCCTGCCGGCCGGACAACAGCTGAGCACCAAGCTCGTCGACCAGGGATCGCAGGCCGGCGACCTGATGGGCATCGCCTTGCTGATCAACGCCAACCCCGCGGTCCCGCCCGTCGACGAGCCGCAGCGCGACACCGTGCTGGCCGCGCTGCGCGACACGGGGTTCATCACCTATCAGCCGAGCGAGCACATGGGCGCGGCGAACGCCGCGCTGGTAATCACCGGCGGCTCGCTGCCCCAGGACGCCGGTAATCAGGGGGCCAGCGTCGCCCGGTTCGCCGCCGCGCTGGCCCCGCACGGGTCGGGCACCCTGCTCGCCGGGCGGGACGGCTCGGCGACCGGCGGCGCGGCCGTCGCTGTGACGCGCGCCGACGCGGGGATGAACTCCGCGGTCAGCACCGTCGACGACGTCGACAGCGCGCCGGGCCGCATCACCGCGGTGCTCGGCCTGCACGACCTGATCAACGGCGGCCACGCCGGGCAGTACGGCACCGGTCACGGCGCCACATCGATCACCGTGCCGCAGTAGCGGGCGTGTTCGGCACGACACCCCGGTGGTGGGTGTTAGGGTGGGTTTCCGTGGGTCGGCAGGCCCAACTAGTTATTCACTAGCAAAAATTCGACGCCCTGCCCGTCTTCACGGAGGTCGCCTGTGCGAAAGCACCCGCAATCCGCCACCAAGCACCTCTTCGTCAGCGGGGGCGTCGCGTCCTCGTTGGGCAAGGGTCTCACCGCGAGCAGCCTCGGTCAGCTGCTGACGGCCCGCGGGTTGTACGTGACGATGCAAAAGCTCGATCCGTACCTCAACGTGGACCCGGGCACGATGAACCCCTTCCAGCACGGCGAGGTGTTCGTCACCGAGGACGGCGCCGAGACCGACCTCGATGTCGGCCACTACGAACGGTTCCTGGATCGCGACCTGTCCGGCTCGGCGAATGTGACGACGGGACAAGTGTATTCGACCGTCATCGCCAAGGAGCGGCGCGGCGAATACCTCGGCGACACCGTCCAGGTGATCCCGCACATCACCGACGAGATCAAGCGCCGGATCATGGCGATGGCAGAGCCGGACGCCCAGGGCAACCGTCCCGACGTGGTCATCACCGAAATCGGCGGCACGGTCGGCGATATCGAGTCGCAGCCCTTCCTGGAGGCCGCGCGCCAGGTCCGTCACGACCTGGGGCGGGAGAACGTCTTCTTCCTGCACGTCTCGCTGGTGCCGTACCTGGCGCCCTCGGGTGAGCTCAAGACCAAGCCCACCCAGCATTCGGTGGCCGCGTTGCGCAGCATCGGTATCACCCCGGACGCGCTGATCCTGCGCTGCGACCGGGACGTCCCCGAAGCGCTGAAGAACAAGATCGCGCTGATGTGTGACGTCGACATCGACGGCGTCATCTCCACCCCGGACGCACCGTCGATCTACGATATCCCGAAGCGGCTGCACCGCGAGGAGCTCGACGCGTATGTGGTGCGCCGGCTCAACCTGCCGTTCCGCGACGTCGACTGGACCGAGTGGGACGACCTGCTGCGCAGGGTGCACGAGCCGCACGAGACGGTGCGAATCGCCCTGGTGGGCAAGTACGTTGAGCTTTCCGACGCCTACCTTTCGGTCACCGAGGCGCTGCGCGCCGGCGGGTTCAAACACCACGCCAAGGTGGAGATGCAGTGGGTGGCCTCCGACGACTGTGAGACCGGGGCGGGCGCGGCGGCGGCGCTGGGCGACGTGCACGGCGTGCTGATCCCGGGCGGCTTCGGCATCCGCGGCATCGAGGGCAAGATCGGCGCCATCCGGTACGCGCGGACGCGCGGGCTGCCGGTGCTGGGCCTGTGCCTCGGCCTGCAGTGCATCGTGATCGAGGCCGCGCGTTCGGCGGGGCTCGCGCAGGCCAACTCCGCCGAATTCGACCCCGACACACCGGATCCCGTCATCTCCACGATGGCCGATCAGGTCGACGCCGTCGCCGGTCAGGCCGACCTCGGCGGCACCATGCGGCTGGGCGCGTATCCCGCCGTGTTGCAGGCGGATTCGATTGTCGCCCAGGCCTACGGCACCACCGGAGTGTCGGAGCGGCATCGGCACCGCTACGAGGTCAACAACGCCTATCGCGACAAGATCGCCGAGAGCGGCCTGCGGTTCTCCGGCACCTCGCCCGACGGGCATCTGGTGGAATTCGTCGAATATCCGCCCGAGGTGCACCCGTTCATCGTGGGCACCCAGGCCCACCCCGAGCTGAAGAGCCGGCCCACCCGGCCGCACCCGCTGTTCGTCGCGTTCGTCGGGGCGGCCATCGACTACCAGTCGGGCGAGCTGCTGCCGGTGGAGATCCCCGAGCACGCCTCCAACGGCAACCAGCAGCGGGACGGCGTCAGCCAGTCGCTACCCGAGCCCGCGGCCCGTGGCTGAGCACGTCTTCGAGACGGCGTCATCCGAAACGCTGTACACCGGAAAGATTTTCGCGCTGCGCAGCGATCGGGTCCGGATGCCCGGCGGTGCCACCGCGATTCGTGAAGTCGTCGAGCACTACGGGGCGGTCGCCATCGTGGCGTTGAACGAGGACTACAACATCGCAATGGTGTACCAATACCGCCACGCCTTCGGCCGGCGGCTGTGGGAGCTTCCGGCCGGGCTGCTCGACATGGTGGGGGAGCCGCCACAGGCGACCGCGGTCCGTGAGCTCCAGGAGGAGGTCGGCCTGCAGGCCGGAACCTGGCAGGTGCTGGTGGACCTGGATTCCGCGCCGGGCTTCAGCGACGAGTCGGTGCGGGTGTACCTGGCGACCGAGCTGACCGAGGTGGCCCGGCCCGAGGCGCATCACGAGGAAGCGGACATGACGATGCGCTGGTTTCCCGTCGCCGACGCGGTGCGCGGGGTGTTCAGCGGCGAGATCGTGAATTCCATTGCCATTGCCGGGATCTTGGCCGCCCACGCGGTGACCGAAGGCATCGCCGAGCCGCGGCCGGTGGACAGCCCGTGGCCCGATAGGCCGACGGCGTTCGTCGCGCGGAAGGCCGCCCGATGACGACGGCGCTCACGCTCGACACCCAACTGCAGGGCTACCTCGACCACCTCGCCATCGAGCGCGGCGTCGCCGCCAACACGCTCAGCTCGTATCGCCGCGACCTGCGCCGCTACACCAAGCACCTGTCGGACCGCGGAATTCAGGACCTGGCCAAGGTCGGCGAGAACGACGTCAGCGAGTTCCTGGTCGCGCTGCGCCGCGGCGACCCCGACTCGGGAACCACGGCGCTGTCCGCGGTGTCGGCGGCGCGCGCCCTGATTGCGGTGCGCGGCCTGCACCGGTTCGCCGCGGCCGAAGGGCTGGCCGAACTGGACGTGGCGCGGGCGGTCCGCCCGCCGACGCCGGGCCGCCGGCTCCCCAAGAGCCTGACCGTCGACCAGGTGCTGGCGCTGCTGGAGGGTGCGGGCGGGGACAGCGCCTCCGACGGCCCGCTCACGCTGCGCAACCGGGCGCTGCTGGAGCTCCTGTACTCGACCGGGGCGCGCATCTCGGAGGCCGTCGGCCTCGACGTGGACGACATCGACACCCGGGCCAGGTCGGTGCTGCTGCGCGGCAAGGGCGGCAAGCAACGGCTGGTGCCCATCGGGCGGCCCGCGGTGCAGGCACTGGACGCCTATCTGGTGCGCGGCCGCCCCGACCTGGCCCGCCGCGGACGCGGGACGCCGGCCATCTTTCTCAACGTGCGTGGCGGGCGGCTGTCGCGGCAGAGCGCGTGGCAGGTGCTGCAGGACGCCGCCGAGCGCGCCGGAATCACGTCGGGGGTGTCGCCGCACATGCTGCGGCACTCGTTCGCGACCCACCTGCTCGAGGGCGGTGCCGACGTGCGCGTGGTGCAGGAGTTGCTGGGACACGCCTCGGTGACGACGACGCAGATCTACACCATGGTGACCGTGCACGCGCTGCGCGAGGTGTGGGCCGGCGCCCACCCGCGGGCGCAATAGGCAGCGGCGGCCGTCAACCGAGGTACTCGGACTCCAGCACCAGGTCGGACACCAGCGATTGGTATTCCAGGTGCGCCTTGTGCTCGACGGTGTTCCATTCGTTGCCCTGCTGCCGGCGCATGTACTCGCGGTATTTCGGGGCGCCGGGCACCCGGACGTTGTCGGCGACCACGATCGCGCCCGGGCGCAGCCAGCCGCGCGCGATGATGCTGTGCAGGTCGTCCAGGTACGCGTCCTTGTCGTGGTCGAGGAACGCGAAGTCGAGGGCGCCGGGGGCGAACCCGTGCTCGTCGGCCAGCGCGTCCAGCGTGCGCCCGCCGTCGCCCACCGTGCCCACCACACACGTCACCCGGTCGGCGACGCCGGCGTGCGCCCAGATCCGCCGCGCGTTGGCGGCGTTGGCCTCGGCGAGTTCGACGGAATACACCTTCGCCCTCGGGGCGGCGCGGGCGATGCGCAGCGCGCCGTATCCCACGTAGGTGCCCAGCTCCAGCGCCACGGTCGGGTCGGCACGCCGCACCGCCGCGTCGAGGATCTGCCCCTTCTCGTCGCCGACGTTGATCAGCATCGACTTCTCGTAGGCGAACTTGTCGATCGTGGCCAGCACGTCGTCGATGTCGCCGGCCCTGGCGTTTCCCAGGACGTAGTCGACCGCGGCGGCCTCCCGTCCGTCGCCGATCTGGCCCGTCGTGGTGATGTTGCGCACCCCCGTCGCCATCCGCCAGACCGACCAGCGCAGCAGGGGAATCCGTCGCTTGAGATCCATGACGCCACAGTAGTGCGGGCGGCGGCCGGGCCGCGGGCGCCGGGATTGCCACCAGGGTCGTCGCCGCGGCGGGAATCGCAACCCTCACGGCGATCTCGGCGCGGCGTCGGCGCCGCGATATCGCCCGCGATATCAACTTTGGAATCCGCCCACCACCTCCCCGGTGATGCTGGTGTGACTGCTGTTAATGATCACCGCCGCCACGCGCGCTACCAGCGCAAATCCGGCGAAATTGGCCGGTGAATTGCCTGCGGGTCGCCCGGCTTCCGCCCGCAAACCCGTTAGACTTTCGGTCGATGTTCATCTCCCGAACACCCCCGCCATGATGACCGAGCAGCCGGATAACGGCGTCGAGCTCGGCCTGACCGGGCGGCCGCCGCGGGCGATCCCGGAACCGCAGCCGCGCACCTCGCACGGCCCGGCCAAGGTCGTCGCGATGTGCAACCAGAAGGGCGGCGTCGGGAAGACCACATCGACCATCAACCTGGGCGCCGCGCTCGCCGAATACGGCCGGCGGGTGCTGCTGGTGGACATGGATCCGCAGGGTGCGCTGTCCGCCGGGCTCGGCGTCCCGCACTACGAGCTGGAGAAGACGATCCACAACGTGCTGGTCGAGCCGCGGGTGTCGATCGACGACGTGCTGCTGCAGACCCGGGTCAAGTATCTGGACCTGGTGCCCAGCAACATCGACCTGTCCGCCGCCGAGATCCAGCTGGTCAACGAGGTGGGCCGGGAACAGACCCTGGGCCGGGCGCTGCATCCCGTGCTGGACCGCTACGACTACGTCCTGATCGACTGCCAGCCGTCGCTGGGGCTGCTCACCGTGAACGGGCTGGCCTGCGCGGACGGCGTGGTCATCCCCACCGAATGCGAGTTCTTCTCGCTGCGTGGCCTGGCGCTGCTCACCGACACCGTCGACAAGGTGCGCGACCGGCTGAACCCGAAGCTGGAGATCAGCGGCATCCTGCTCACCCGGTACGACCCGCGCACCGTCAACTCCCGCGAGGTGATGGCCCGCGTGGTGGAGCGGTTCGGCGATCTGGTGTTCGACACCGTGATCACCCGAACCGTCCGCTTCCCGGAGACCAGCGTGGCGGGGGAGCCGATCACCACCTGGGCCCCGCGGTCCACGGGCGCCATGGCCTACCGCGCCCTGGCCCGCGAGTTCATCGACCGATTCGGCGCGTGACGGCCAGCGCAAACGGTGAGGCGCCACCCAAGAACGGTTTTCAAGTCCGCCTGACCAATTTCGAGGGTCCGTTCGACCTGCTGCTGCAGCTGATCTTCGCCCACCGCCTCGACGTGACCGAGGTGGCACTGCATCAGGTCACCGACGACTTCATCGCCTACACCCGCGAGATCGGCTCCCAGCTGGACCTGGAGGAGACCACCGCGTTCCTGGTGGTCGCCGCGACCCTGCTCGACCTCAAGGCCGCCCGGCTGCTGCCGGCCGGGCAGATCGACGACGAAGAGGACCTGGCGCTGCTGGAGGTGCGCGACCTGCTGTTCGCCCGGCTGCTGCAGTACCGCGCGTTCAAGCACGTCGCGGAGATGTTCGCCGAGCTGGAGGCCACTGCGCTGCGCAGCTACCCGCGCGCGGTGTCGCTGGAGGACCGGTTCACCGAGCTGCTGCCGGAGGTGATGCTGGGTGTCGACGCCGACCGGTTCGCCCAGATCGCCGCGATCGCGTTCAGCCCGCGTCCCGTGCCGACGGTGGGCCTCGGGCACCTGCACGAGGTGGCGGTCTCGGTGCCCGAGCAGGCCAAGAAGCTGCTGGCGATTCTTCAGTCGCGCGGCAGCGGCCAGTGGGCCACGTTCTCCGAGCTGGTCGCCGACTGCGAGGCGCCGATGGAGGTGGTCGGGCGCTTCCTGGCGCTGCTCGAGCTGTATCGGAGCCGGGCGGTAGCATTCGACCAGTCGGAGCCGCTTGGTGTGCTCCAGATTTCTTGGACCGGGGAACGTCCGGCCAGCGAAGCCTTGCTAGAAGTGCGGGACGAATGATGAGCGAAAACGTGCCTGACGTCGATCTCGACGCCGGCATCCCGGACATCGCCGAGGCGGCACCCATGGACGCCGAGGAACTCGGCTCGGTGCTGGAGGCGCTGCTGCTGGTGGTCGACACCCCCGTCTCCGCCGAGGCGCTGGGCGCGGCCACGCAGCAACCCGTCTACCGGGTCGCCGCCCGGCTGCAGCAGATGGCCGACGAACTCACCGAACGCGACAGCGGCATCGACCTGCGCCAGACCAGCGAGGGCTGGCGGATGTACACCCGCGCGCGGTTCGCGCCGTACGTGGAGAAGCTGCTGCTGGACGGCGCGCGGTCCAAGCTGACCCGCGCCGCGCTGGAGACCCTGGCCGTGGTGGCCTACCGCCAGCCGGTGACCCGGGCGCGGGTGAGCGCGGTCCGCGGCGTCAACGTGGACGCCGTGATGCGGACGCTGTTGGCGCGCGGCCTGATCACCGAGGCCGGGGTGGACGGCGACACCGGCGCCGCGACGTTCGCGACCACCGACCTGTTCCTGGAGCGGTTGGGGCTGACGTCGCTCGCCGACCTGCCCGACATCGCCCCGCTGCTTCCCGACGTCGACACGATCGAGGATCTGAGCGAATCCCTGGACAGCGAGCCGCGTTTCATCAAGCTGTCGGGCGGTCAGGCGCCCGAGCAGGCGATGACGTTCGACGTGGACCACGATTGATGGTCGATACCGAAGGGGTCCGCCTGCAAAAGGTGTTGTCGCAGGCGGGGATTGCGTCGCGACGCGCCGCGGAGAAGATGATCATCGACGGCCGCGTCGAGGTCGACGGGCAGGTGGTGACCGAGTTGGGCACCCGGGTGGACCCCGATGCCTCGGTGATCCGGGTCGACGGCGCCAGGGTGGTGCTCGACGAGTCGCTGGTGTATCTGGCGCTGAACAAGCCGCGGGGCATGCACTCCACCATGTCGGACGACCGGGGGCGCCCGTGCATCGGCGACCTGGTAGAACGCAAGGTGCGCGGCAACAAGAACCTGTTCCACGTCGGGCGGTTGGACGCCGAGACCGAGGGGCTGATCCTGCTCACCAACGACGGCGAGCTGGCGCACCGATTGATGCATCCCTCACACGAGGTGCCCAAGACCTACCTGGCTACGGTGACCGGTTCCGTCCCGCGCGGGCTGGGCAAAAGACTGAAGGCGGGAATCGAATTGGACGACGGCCCGGCGCGCGTCGACGAATTCGCCGTGGTGGACGCCATTCCGGGCAAGACGCTGGTGCGGGTGGTGTTGCACGAAGGGCGCAACCGCATCGTGCGCCGGCTGCTGGGCGCCGCGGGCTTCCCGGTGGAGTCGCTGGTGCGCACCGACATCGGGCCGGTGTCGCTGGGCAAGCAGCGGCCGGGCAGCATCCGGGCGCTGAGCCACGGCGAGGTTGGGCAGCTGTACCAGGCGGTCGGGCTGTGAACGTCGTTGTCGCCATCGACGGGCCCGCCGGGACCGGGAAGTCCTCGGTGTCAAGGGGATTGGCGCGTGCGCTAGGCGCCCGCTACCTGGACACCGGGGCGATGTACCGGATGGTGACGCTGGCGGTGCTGCGCGCGGGCATCAACCCGACGGACGACGAGGCCGTCGGCCGCATCGGGTCGACAGCGCCGCTGTCGGTGGACTATCAGGCCGACGGCGACCGGTACTTCCTTGCCGGAGAAGATGTTTCGGCCGAGATCCGCGGCGACGAGGTGACCCGCGCGGTCTCGGCGGTGTCGGCGGTCCCCGCCGTGCGCGCCCGGTTGGTCGGGCTGCAGCGCGAGATGGCCGAGGGGCCCGGCAGCGTCGTCGTCGAGGGCCGCGACATCGGCACCGTCGTCTTGCCCGACGCCCCCGTGAAGATCTTCCTGACCGCCTCGGCCGAAACCCGCGCGCGGCGCCGCAACGATCAGAACGTCGCGGCCGGCCTGACCGACGACTACGACGCGGTGCTGGCCGACGTCCGTCGGCGCGATCACCTGGACTCCACCCGGGCGGTGTCGCCGCTGCGCGCCGCCGCCGACGCGGTGGTGGTCGACACCAGCGAGATGACCGAGGCGCAGGTGATCGACCGCCTGCTGGAACTGGTCGAGCAGCGAAGCGGGGCGGTGCGATGACTTCCGACGGCACCTGGACCGACGAAAGCGATTGGGAGTCGGTCGAATCCGAGCTCGAAGAGCAAGCAGAGGCCGGCCCCGCGCCCGTCGTGGCGATCGTCGGGCGGCCCAACGTCGGGAAGTCCACGTTGGTCAACCGGATCCTGGGCCGGCGCGAGGCGGTGGTGCAGGACATTCCCGGTGTGACTCGCGACCGGGTGTCCTACGACGCGCTGTGGACCGGCCGCCGGTTCGTCGTGCAGGACACCGGGGGATGGGAGCCCGACGCCAAGGGCCTGCAGCAACTGGTGGCCGAACAGGCGTCGGTGGCCATGCGCACCGCCGACGCGGTGATCCTGGTGGTCGACGCCACCGTCGGCGCCACCGCGGCCGACGAGGCCGCCGCCCGGATCCTGCTGCGCTCGGGAAAGCCGGTCTTCCTGGCCGCCAACAAGGTTGACAGCGAAAAGGGTGAAGCGGACGCGGCGGCGTTGTGGTCGCTGGGGCTCGGCGAGCCGCACGCGATCAGCGCGATCCACGGTCGCGGCGTCGCCGACCTGCTCGACGAGGTGCTGGCCGCGCTGCCGGAGGTGTCCGAAGCCGCGCCCGCGCCGGGCGGCCCGCGCCGCGTGGCGCTGGTCGGCAAGCCGAATGTGGGCAAGAGCTCGCTGCTGAACAAGCTGGCCGGGGACGAGCGCTCGGTGGTCCACGACGTCGCCGGGACCACCGTGGACCCGGTGGACTCGCTCATCGAACTCGGCGGCAAGGTATGGCGATTCGTCGACACCGCGGGCCTGCGCCGCAAGGTCGGTCAGGCCAGCGGGCATGAGTTCTACGCCTCGGTGCGCACGCATTCGGCGATCGACGCGGCCGAGGTGGTCGTGGTGCTCATCGACGCCTCGCAGCCGCTGACCGAACAGGATCAGCGGGTGCTGTCGATGGTCATCGAGGCGGGCCGGGCGCTGGTGCTGGCCTTCAACAAGTGGGATCTGGTGGACGAGGACCGGCGCGAACTCCTCGAGCGCGAGATCGACCGCGAACTGGTGCAGCTGCGGTGGGCGCAACGGGTCAACATCTCCGCCCGGACGGGACGCGCGGTGCAGAAGCTGGTGCCCGCGATGGAGACGGCGTTGGCGTCGTGGGACACGCGCATCCCGACGGGCCCGCTCAACGCGTGGCTGAAAGAGGTGGTGGCCGCGACGCCGCCACCGGTGCGCGGGGGCAAGCAACCGCGCATCCTGTTCGCCACCCAGGCCACCGCCAGGCCGCCGACGTTCGTGCTGTTCACCACCGGCTTTCTGGAGGCCGGTTACCGGCGCTTTCTGGAGCGGCGGCTGCGCGAGGCCTTCGGTTTCGAGGGCAGCCCGATCCGGATCAACGTGCGGGTGCGCGAGAAGCGTGGGGCCAAGCGGCGCTGAGCGCCATGGGGTGATGCCTGCCCGTGGGCCTACAGGGGCGCGGTCACAATGGCAGACAGGACAGCTACGAGTTCCCGGGTGGCCCGCGTGCGCGCCCGCGAGGAGATGAGTTCACCGCGGCGCTCGTAGTCGGCCATCAACGCGAACATCGCGATGGTCATCAGGTGGATGCGGTGAGCCTGCTTGCGACGGTCGATGGGCTGCAGGCAGTTTCGTAGAAGTCGCGTCAGCGCAATCACCGTGGGGTAACTCTCGCCACGCGGAACCAACTGTGCCATCACGGGATGGGTTTGAATTTGTTCGACGAAGCGCGCGTAGTGGGTGGCCCCCTGCTGGTAGGGAATGGTCAACGCGGGGGCGACGATCGCCTCGACGACGTCGGCGACGGTGCGGTCCGGTCGGCCTTCCAAATTTCGCAGGAGCTCGCCGCGTCGCCGCTCGAGGTGGGTCATGCGCCGATCGAAGGTGGCCTGGATGAGCCCGTCGAGATTGCCGAAGTGATAGATCACCGCCGAGTTGTTGCCATGACCAGACTGCGCCGCGATCTCCCGCGCGCTGACATCGAGGCCTCGTTCGCCGATCAATCGTTCGGCGGTGTCCATCAGTGTTTCGCGTGCCGCGGATGCGCTCGTCATGGCCGCGCCGTTCGGCACGGAGCAGGGCGGTTCATGACTACTGATTAAAGCATATGCTTTGTTGACAGGATAAAGCACCCGCTTTACGGTTGCCGCTATGCCGGAACGCCAAGCGATCCCCATTGAGCCGGAGGAATTCACCGCACCGCTCGTACAGCGCCTGATCAACACCAAGCATCCCGATGTGGTCGTGGAGCGGGTCCGCGTCGTCGATGCGGCTCTCGCCAGCGATGGCGAGGAGCGGGTGTCGACGGCCCGCAGGATCGCGGTGGAGGCCGACTACGGCGCGGGCGGCGAACGTCTGCCACGGCGACTCATGATCAAAGTCGCACGGCCCGGTCTGGGCGATATTCCGTTGTACGACAACGAAGTGAACGTGTACGCCAAAGTCGGCGACGAGTTGCCCGTGAACACCCCCCGTTGCCTGGGTGCGCGCCGCGATGCGGCTACCGCCAGCTTCGGCCTGGTGCTGGAAGATCTGCGTCCCCTGGGTGTTTCGTTCGCCTCCGTCGCGACCCCGATCGGACCGGAGGGGATGAAGAAGCTGCTGGACCAGCTCGCGGCGCTGCACGCCACCTACTGGAAGTCCCCGCGTTTCGACTCCGACCTGGCTTGGGTTCTTCCGCACATCAGCGGTCCCATTCATGAGCTGTTCAGTCACCAGGCCGGTGTACCGATGTTGATCAACTGGGAAGTGCAGAGCCGGCAATTCAAGCGAGAGCTCGTGGAATCGGTCGATGAAACGGCAGAATCACTGCTGCGCAACGTTGCCCGCGCGCAGGCGCACCAGGCTACGTTGCCGTTGACCCTCGTGCACGGCGATGCGCACGCCGGCAACACCTATCTGTTGCCCGACGGGGACAGGGGTTTGGTCGACTGGCAATTGACCGCGCGGGGTTATTGCATGCATGACGTGACCTACATTCTGCTGACCGGGTTGTCGGTGGATGAGCGTCGCCGACACGAGCGCAGTTTGATCGATTACTACCGGCGCCGCCTCATCCAGGAGGGCGTCAGCGATGTGCCATCACTCGAGGAACTCATCTTCGAGCATCGCCTGGCCGCGGCATGGTGCTTGTGCATCGGATGGTTGACCACTCCGATCGAGAATTACGGATGGGAAATCAACGTCGCCAACCATATCCGGCTGGCTACTGCCTATCGCGACTTGGACTCCCACGGGGCGTTCTCCGAACTGAGCTGACGCGACGTGAGGCCGGGCGTTGCGACGCGGCTCTCCCGAACCGATTGATCCCCCTCGAATCCGATAGCGCCGGCGATATCACGTTTGCGAATCGCCGCATCGTACTGCCGCGGTGGTACGTGATCCCACGATGCGGTATGTGAAAGCTGTATCACAAGAATATACGTTGACTTCCTCTCCTCAACGCACCTATTGTTCTCGTATAGCGGGTTGCAGGACCCGTATTGCGGGACATGGAGGCAGAGTGAACGTGACACGGGAGGCGCCCACCGCCGCGCGCTTCAGCGTCGAAGGCAAGTCGATCCTGATCACCGGGGCGAGCGGTGCGCTGGGCAGCGTTGCCGCCCGGGCGCTGGCCGGCGCCGGCGCGCGACTGACGGTGGCGGGCGGCAACGCCGCCGCACTGGACGCCCTCGGCATCGACAACGCCGCGGTGGTCGCCCGCCGCCCCGACACCCCCGCCGACGCCCGGGCCATGGTGGAGGCGGCACTCGCCCGCCATGGCCGGCTCGACGGCGTGCTGGTGGCCTCGGGCATGAATCACGTCGCGCCCATCACCGAGATGGCCGTCGAGGACTTCGACAGGGTGATGGACGCCAACGCGCGGGGCGCCTGGCTGGTCTGCCAGGCGGCCGGGCGGATCCTGCTCGAACAGGGCAGTGGCGGCAGCGTCGTGCTGGTCTCGTCGGTCCGCGGATCCCTCGGCAGCCCCGCCGGCTACAGCGCCTACTGTCCGTCCAAGGGTGCCGCCGACCTGCTCGCCAAGTCGTTGGCGGCCGAGTGGGGCGCGGCGGGCATTCGCGTGAATGCGCTCGCGCCCACGGTGTTCCGTTCGCAGCTGACGGAGTGGATGTACGCCGACGACGAAAAGGGCCGCGCCGCCCGCGAAGCGGTGTTCGCCCGGATCCCGTTGCGGCGCTTCGCCGAACCGGAGGACTTCATCGGCGCGCTGATCTATCTGCTCAGCGACGCATCCAGCTTCTACACCGGCCAGGTGATGTACCTGGACGGCGGATACACCGCCTGCTGAAAGGAACCGGCATGAGCATCACCTGGCCGCTCGGCGAGGCCGAATCGACGCTGCAGTTCTACGACCTGTCGCACCCGTGGGGTCACGGGGCGCCCGCGTGGCCGTACTTCGAGGACGTCAAGATCGAGCGCCTGCACAACATGGCGCGAAGCCGGGTGCTCACCCAAAAGATCACCACCGTCATGCATTCCGGCACGCACATCGACGCGCCGGCACACGTCGTGGAGGGCACGCCGTTCCTGCACGAGATCCCGCTGAGCGCCTTCTTCGGCACCGGCGTCGTGGTCTCGATCCCCAAGGGCAAGTGGGGAGTCGTCACCGCCGAGGACCTGGAGAAGGCGACGCCCGAGATCCGGCCGGGCGACATCGTCGTCGTCAACACCGGCTGGCACCACAAGTACGCCGACAGCGCGGAGTACTACGCCTACTCCCCGGGCTTCTACCGGGAGGCCGGCGAGTGGTTCGCCGACAAGGGCGTCAAGGCCGTCGGCACCGACACCCAGGCGCTGGACCATCCGCTGGCCACCTCGATCGGACCGCACGGGCCGGCCGAACACACCGGCGGGCTGTTGCCCTGGGCGGTAAGGGAATACGAGGAGGAGACCGGACGCAGGGTGCTCGACGACTTTCCCGAGTGGGAGCCCTGTCACCGGGCGATCCTGTCCCAGGGGATTTACGGCTTCGAGAACGTCGGCGGCGACCTGGACAAGGTCACCGGCAAGCGGGTCACGTTTGCGGCGTTCCCGTGGCGCTGGGTGGGCGGCGACGGGTGCATCGTGCGGCTGGTGGCGATCGTCGACCCCACGGGTAGCTACCGCATCGAGACGGGCCGGGCGGCATGAGTGTCGTCGCAGAGGAGGCCCGTGGCAGCGGGATTCAGGTCATCGCCCGCGCGGCGGAGATGCTGCGGCTGCTGCAGGCGCACCCGGGCGGGCTCAGCCAGGCCGAGATCGGCGACCGGCTGGGCATGGCGCGCTCCACGGTCAGCCGGATCCTCAACGCGCTGGAGGACGAAGGGCTGGTCGCCTCGCGTGGGAGCCGCGGCGGGTACCGGCTGGGACCGGAGATCGCGCGGATGGCCAACACCGTGCGCCTCGGCATCGTGATGGATGTGCACCCGTTCATGGAGGAGCTGTCGCGGGAGCTGGGGGAGACGGTCGACCTGTCGATCCTGGACGGGGACCGCGCGACCTTCGTGGACCAGGTGGTGTCGCCGCACCGGTTGCGGGCGATCAGCGCGGTGGGCGAGTCGTTTCCCCTGCACTGCTGCGCCAACGGCAAGGCGCTGCTGGCCGGCCTGCCGCCCGAGCAGCTGCCGAGCCGGCTGGCCCGGCTCACCCCCAACACCATCACCAGCCCGGCGGCGCTGCGCGCCGAGCTCGAGCGGGTGCGCGCCGAGGGCGTCGCCTATGACCGCGAGGAGCAGACCGAGGGCATCTGCGCGGTGGGCGCGGTGCTCAAGGGCGTGGCCGGGCACGCGGTGGCGGTCAGCGTGCCCGTCCCTGCGCAGCGGTTCTACGGCCGCGAATCCCAACTGGCGCAGGCGCTGCGGGCGTGGGTGGAGAACGTCAACGCCTGGTTGGCGGCGCAGGGATGAATCGGGCCGGCCCCGGTTGTCCGTTGCAGCGGTCCGCCGCTACGACGCCTACGAAGCCCGGCCGTCGATTTTCTTGTCGACTGCGTTCACGAACTGTGGCACCGCCGACCCCGACACGCTTCGTCCGCAGAGATCAAGGTCGATGACGACGTTCTTCCGGGCGCTGAGGGCGCGCTGGCAGTTCCAGCCCTGAGCCTCTTGAACCATGTCCATCGCGAGGATGTCGCCGGCCCGCGACACCGATCCCGTCGTCCAAAACACGTTGCGGGGATCATCCTTATTGACGTTTCGGGTGTTGAGCTCGCGATTGGCGCACTTCTGCCAGTCCGTCGCGGCGTTGCCGACGAAGTTGTTCGCAGATTCCGCGTCCGGGAAGGACACGACAGCTTGAATCAATCGCCATCCCTTGGCGGGAGCGTCGCCAAGCTCCTGCGTCCGAACCGCAGTCCAACCGGTCTTCCCGTACGCCTTCTGCTCGGCCGCTTTCAACACGCCCACGCAGTCCTCGTCAACGATGGGTGTGTCGGCCAGCTTGTCTTGAACCGGTTCGCCGGACAACGTTTCGGCGCCCACAGCGTGGGCAGCTTCCTCCGCAGTCAACAGAACATCCGGGAGTGCGGAGGCGGCCACGGTGCCGCCGCCCGGGTGGGTCGGCTGGTACACGATGACCGCGACCAATAGCCCGACCGTCAGCAGCGCCGCGGCGCTCGTCAGCCACCACCACCGGGCGAGCGACTCACCGGAACGGCCCGGGGTCGCCGCCTGGTTCGGCCAGAAGGCGCCGGGGCCGGGCGGAGGCAGGTGTCCGGGCGCGCCCTGGTAACCGAACGGTGGCGCATATCCCGGGCTTGCCGGTGGCGACGGTGGGTGACCGGCATAGGCCGGCGCGCCGGAAGTGGCTTCCTGCCTGCCTTCCGGGCCGCTGCCCCGGTCGCCCGGAACGCTCATGCCTTACCCCCTGTGCTGTTCACGAGGTGGGGATCCGGGAGGCGACTTTGTTGACGAGTTCAACGGCTTGATCGCTGCCGCCGTAGTCGCACACCCTCATGTCGATCACAACGTTGCTGCGCGGCATCAGGGCACGCTGGCAACCCCAGCCGGTTCCGCCGGTCTTCTCCCAGGAGACCATCAGCGTGTTGTCGACGACCTTGGGGTCGCCGACGGCGATGGTGCCGCCCTCGTGGCGGTTCACCAAAACCTCGGTTCGAGCGCAGTGATCCCACTTCCTCGTGAGGTCCTCGAAGACGGCGCCGGCGTCTTTCGCGGTCGGAAAAGCCACCAGCGACTGCAGGGTCAACTTCACGTACACGTCACCCGGTCCGTGAAGTTCGGCCGACTGCGCGTCGATGAAGCGGGTGTCGCGATAGACCTGCGCCATGCCCGGGGCCCAGATGCCGGCGCATTCGGGCGGGTCGGCGGTATCCATGAACAGGCCGTTGTTGCTCTGGTAGAGCGTCATTCCCGGCACGTGCAGGATGTCGCCGGCCTCGGCGGGACTCAACAGAAGATTCTTCAGGTCTTCCGGATGGACCAAGCCCGGTGTCATGGGCACCGACAGCCCGGGCGGCTCACGGTGTGAAGACGCCGCCGCCGATGCACCCGAGGTGATCGCACGGCTGATGAGGACGACGCCCAACGCGGCCGAGGCGACCGTAAGAATGGCCGTCGTGAGCATCAGCCATCGTTTGGCGCCACGGGATGGGGCTGGCCTCGGGCGGGGAGGCCACGGAGGCGGTGGGCCGGCCGTGCTCGGCTGGTAGCCGCTCCACGGCTGTCCCGGCGCATATGGAGCGCCGGAGGGGCCGACGTGGTAGCCGCCGGGCGGCGGCAGGGCATTGCCCTGATTCGGCGGCGGTTCACTACCTGCCACGCGCCGGACCGTTCGCCATCATTGCGGTCGTCCCCCGAAGTGTGTGGGCGAGCACAGCAGCCCGCCGGCGTTCGTGAGCAGGATTCTAGATGGCGACGGGGATTGGAGTTTGCGGTTTCCCTGCCCGCAGCTGTCGCCGGCTTGGTCGGAGGCCGCATCGCTGCGTTCGGGGTCGTCTGCGGTAGGCTTTCGACCTGCTGCCGCCGATTCGGGCGGCATCCGGGCTGTGGCGCAGTTTGGTAGCGCACTTGACTGGGGGTCAAGTGGTCGCAGGTTCAAATCCTGTCAGCCCGACCAAGCCGAAACGGCTTCGACCTGCGACGAAGGAACGCTCGTCCAAGACGAAATCACCCGAAGCTGGGGACCATTTGGGGACCGTAAGTGCCGGGAGAGCAAGTCTCCAGCGTTGGTCACGGACTGCCGGCTGGGGTGTTGTCGCCCTCTACGGCTATCACCTCGCCCTCCAGCGGACCCGGCGAGACGTTGAGGAGCTGCAGGCCCGGCGATGTGCGAACACCCCTACCACTGTTGACGTGGCGACCGCAGCTGCTGACGAGTTCCTGAATCGGCAAGCAGCCGCCCGCATCGCTCACCTGACCGAGAACTTAGACATCGCACGCGTGATTTCCACCTATCTGGCGTCCACCGAAATGAGCACCACCCTGGCCGAAACCGGTGGTATAGCGGCCGGCATCGGTGCGGTTGCGAGCGATCCGGATCAGCCGCCCAACACCAGCTCTGCCGCGACGGCGGCCGCGCACACCGCCGACACGATCGAGAGTGCAATCCAGTCAGCAACTTTCGGCCGCGATGGGGCCGCCGAGATCTGACCGGCGCCGCCGCGAGCGGTGATCGCGTCGCCCATCTCGTCCGCGCGCCGCAGTGTCACGGTGATGACCGCGACGATCAGGTCGATCAGGTCTGCCGTCATGCGCCTGAGCTGGGCCCTGCGGGTCCGCACTGCCTGCTTGGGCCGCAACCGGCGGGCGGCGTAGAGCACCCGGAATTCGTCGATGAGCATCGGGAAGGTGCGCAGCGCGAGCGCCAACGCGACCGCCCAATCGTCGACGGGGATCCGCAACGGTCGCAGTGGGCGACCCAGACTGGCCACCGCGGGCGCGATTTCGGCGACATTGGTGGTCCACGACACCAGCGCACTCAGACCGAGCAGCACGACCGACAGCGCGGTGAAGCGCAGGAAGTTCAACAGGCCGCCGAGGCCGAGCCAGACCGTACCGATCTGGATGTGCGGACTACCGCCGGCCAATGTCGCGGTGATGCCGACGATGACCAGCAGGATCGGAAGCCAGCGTGGCGCCGACGGCAGCACGCCAAGCGGAATATGTGCGACCCACGCTCCGGCCAGAACCAGCGCGGCCACCAGCCCGATCGCCGCCCATTCCGGGAAGAGTGTCAACAAAGCTGAAAGGCCAAAAACGGCAAGCAGTTTGGTGCCGGCCCACAACTGGTGGATGGCAGAGCTTCCGGGCACTGGGCGAAGCAGCACAACGGGGCGACGTGGACGGCGGGTCGGGTGTGTTGCCGGCGAGGTCGCGGTCACGTCGTTCGCCCCGGCCCCGGCCAGATCCATCAGACCGTCGCGCAGGTGCAGGGTGCGCGGGCACAGCTCCTCGAGCCCGGCGAAGTCGTGCGAGATGACCACCAGGGTCAGACCGGTGTCACGGCGCCGATCCACGAGCAGTCGCACAAGACCGCGCTGGCTGGCGGCGTCCAGCCCCGCCAATGGCTCGTCGAGGATCAATACGCGCGGTGACCGCGCCAGCAATCCGGCCAGGACCACGCGACGCATTTGGCCGCCGCTGAGTTGGTCGATGCGCCGCTTCGCCAGCGACGCATCCAGCCCGACGACGGCCAGCGCCGCGGTCACCCGGGCGTGGTCGTCGGGCGAAAAGCCCGCTGCCGCAGCCACTTCCAGGTCGACACGGCTGCGCATCAACTGCAGCCGGGCCGCCTGGAACTGGAGCGCGACCGCGCCGACCTGCCCAGAGACGGGGCGCTGATCAAGCAGACAGGTGCCGCTGGTCGGTATCGTCAATCCGGCCATGATCCAGGCCAGCGTCGACTTGCCGGAGCCGTTGCCGCCGTGGATCAACAGCCCGTCGCCCTCGTGCACCACGAAGCTGATGCCGCGCAGGGCGGTCTTCGCCCAGGGGCTGCCGCTGCCGTATTCGTGACTGACACCTGCGAGTTCGAGCACCGGCAGGTGGGATTTGTGGCCCACCGCAACCGTCGGCGCGGGCGCGGGCGCGGTCTCGATCATCGCCGTGTTGTCCAGGGACCCGCTGAGGTTGATCGTGCGCTCGGCGAAATCAGCTTCGTTGGCGTAGTGGGTGATGTGCACCAGGGCGGTTTGATGACGTTCGGTCAAACCCGAGAGCACGGCCAGTAGTGCCTCTCGGCCTTGCTGGTCGACCATGCTGGTGACCTCATCCGCGATGAGCAGAGCCGGCTCCCGGGCCAGCGCCGCGGCCACGGCCAGGCGCTGCAGTTCACCGCCGGACAGGCCGCCGGTGTCGCGTTCGGCGAGGCCCGCCAGCCCGACCTCGCGAAGTAGGCGGTCGATATCGGTAGTCTCGCCGGGCGGTAGTCCCCAGACCACGTCGTCGGCGACGCGCGTGCCCAGTACCTGGCTTTCCGGGTGCTGCATGATGATGGCGGTGCCGCCACGCCGACCGAGGCCCACCGCGCCGGGCCGTTCGACAGTGCCCGAGGTCGGTTCGCGGCCGGCCAGGATCAGCATCAGCGTGGTTTTTCCCGAGCCGTTGGCGCCGGTCACCGCGACGTGCTCGCCTGCTCCCACGTCCAGGCTCACCGCGCGCAGCGCGTCGTGATCGGTATGCGGGTAGCGGAGGCGCACCTTGCCCAGCCGCACGGGGACGGGCTGGATCGGCCCGATGTCGACCGGCGCGTCCAATTTGTGCACATCGGGAACGCCGCGTAGCCGCCTCAGCACCCGCGACAGCGCCCACCAGCCGATCACCGAGACACCCATGATCGCGACGACGGCGTACCCCAGGACGAGCCATTGCCAGTAATCCAGTGCATCGACGAAGAACCGGTTGAGCTGCTGTGCGGCCCCCTGCAGACTCCGCATCCGCGCGATGACCGTCGCGATTCCGTCGACTGCGGCGGTGATCGTCCGGAACACCAGCAGCCGCAGCCGTGTCAGGACGGTCAGCGCGATGACCACCGCGGCACCAACCAAAACACCGGCGCCAAAGGACGCCGCGACCACGGTCGGCGTGCCGCGGCCGCGGCGTTTCACGATTCCAGCCAGCCCACCGACGTAGGCAGACAGCACGACCGCCCCCAAGCCGCTGATACCAACTACCAGGAACCCGATCACACCGCCGGCGAACGTCGCGGTGATCACCGCGCGGATCCGGTAGCGATAGGCCAGCAGCGCTATCGGCATCGCGCCCAGCAGTCCCAGTGCCCCAAGGTGCGGGAGGACTACCGCAATAATCGCGATCGCGGCGCACAGAGCGCCCATCACCGATGCCTGCGCCAGTTCGCTGGGTCCTAGCGATCCAGCCCGTTCCGGCAGGATCGCCGCACCGGGCGATGTCACGTCCCGATTATGCCAGTCTCGGCGCACCGCCCCACCGACAATGCGGCCGCTCACAAAGCGCGCTTCGCTGTCCGGATTGCTGTCATCGATCACCCTCGACGCAAACAGCCGATGAGGCAGCGGCCGTGGCCAGATCACGACTCGACCCCAAACTAACTAATATGCCTGTAATGCGGTGAAGGGTCGAGTTTGTTTGCGTACGAAAGACCCTGCGCGACTGCTTGTTTCGTTGCCTAAGCCGAAGAACGCAATTCACAATCGCAAATTGAGAGTGAATATTGGGCACTGCCGACCAGCCATACCGCGTTGCCGTCGTCGTTGTCCGGATCGCGGTGCCGGCGCAGGGCCGCCACCGGCTTCACCCAGCATCAGCGGCCGGTATGGAGAATCGCTATACCACGACATCCGTGGGCTCGATCATGGTGACCACGACCCAACCGGATTCATGCGGTCGAATCGTTTCTGGCTGCCGCGACTGCTCCACTTCTCAGCATCCCCACAGCGGTCATGGGCCAGGCTGGCTACATGAGCGATGTGAGGGCCGGCACGATCGAGGTGTGGGACAACGTGCAGCAATTGCCGATGGGGACCGGCCCTGCGACGGCCGACACGGCGAGATTGGCGCGGCCGCCCGGTGCATGGACTCACTCGGGGCTGCGGACCCCCGGTAGCGTTCCTAGAGTGCATGGCTTCCGCCTCGACGAAGTCGCTGTGACTCGCGGCCCGGCCACCCTCCTTGCGCGGATCAATGCGTGTATTCCGGCTGGCCGCTGCACCGCAGTCATGGGTGCGAGCGGCGCCGGAAAAACGACGATGTTGCGGCTACTGAACCGGCTCACCGAACCCACGACCGGACGCGTCTTGCTCGACGGTGTGCCCATTGCCGAGCTGGACGTGCTGGCACTGCGACGGCGTGTCGGACTGGTCCCGCAGGCCCCAGTATTGCTTGCCGACCGCGTACTCGACGAGGTCCGTGTCGGCCGCCCCGACCTTCCCGACGACCGAGCGGGCGAGTTGCTTGCGCGGGTGGGGCTGGCGCCACGATTCGCTACCCGCACTACCGCGGAGTTGTCCGGGGGCGAGGCGCAACGATTGTGTCTGGCCCGGGCGTTGGCCGTCGAACCGGAGATCCTGCTACTAGATGAGCCGACCTCGGCGCTGGACGGCCCCACGGCCACCGTCATTGGCGCACTAGTCCGCGAGCATGTGAGCACGGGCGGCACTGTGGTGCTCGTCAGCCACGACCACGGTCTGATCGGAAGTGTCGCCGAGCGAGTCCTGCACCTGGAGCACGGCCATCTCGTCGTGGACGGCACGGCATGACCGCGTTGGCGTCCGGGCTGTGACCTGAGAATGATGGGAAGAACGATGGAAAGGGAGTGTCCGCGATTATGTGGCATGGACTGTTAGCGAAGGCGGCGCCGGCAGTAGTGACCGGCGTGGTGGGGGTTGCTGCATACGAGGCGCTTCGCAAAGCGGTGGCGAAGGCTCCGCTGCGGGAGGCATCCGTTTCCGCTACGGCCTGGGCGCTGCGCGTTGCACGCGAGGCCGAGCGCAGGGCCGAGGAGGGTACCGAGCGGGCCCGACTTGCGGTCGCCGACGTGGTCGCCGAGGCAGTAGAGCGCGCGGGGGAGGAAGTCCAACCGCCGCCGGCCAACTCCGCAGACGTCCCGGCCCGTAAGGCGGTCCCCAAGGCTGCGCCCAAGGCTAGAGGTGCCAAGCGCTGACGTGGGCGGCACAAAGAGCCCCAAACCGACCATCGTATCGGCTGCAGCGGGACGGATGCGTGTGCAGGCCAACGGGTTTCGCTTCGACGCCGCCCGGGCCCTCGCGATCGAGGAGACGGTTGCCGGCCTGACCGGCGTGCGCGCGGTGCGCGCCTATCCGCGAACGGGATCCGTGGTGATCTGGTATTCGCCCGAGCACTGCGACACCGCTGCCGTCTTGACGGCGATCGGCGACGGGGAGCACGTTCCCGCCGCGTCGGTGCCCACACGTGTCCGCCACTCGACTGCTGTCGGCAACGGCGGCGTGGTGGAGAAAGTCATCGGCGGGATGGCGCGAACTCTGTTGCGTTCGCGCGACGACGGGCCAGATGTTGCTCCGGAGATCGAGAGGCTGCGCAAGGCGCTGGATCGTTTCGGCTATCACCTCGAGCCGGCGACCCAGCCGACGCAGGACGGGCTACGGAGTTCGTGGCCGTGGGCGCGCCTGGCTTGGCCGCTGGGTCTTGTCGTAGTTGGCGGGACAACGGTCTTGGTTTTCCGCGCTAACCCATGGATGCGGCGGCTGATAGGTTTCGGTCCTCGAGCAGGGCCGTCCGGTCGCGGCTTGGCGTCCCGGCGATTCCGCCCACCGGTCGGCGCCATGGCCACATCCGCGCTGCTGGTGCCTAGCTGGGGCGGGGTAGCCACTTCCCTGGCGCTGGTCGCGGTGGCCGCAGCGGTGGCCTACCGCCAGCGGCTGGGGCTCACTCGGGAACTCGTCGTCGCCGCGGCCCGCGCCGGGTTGCAGTTGGTCGGGGTCGGCGCCATCCTTCTCCTACTGTTCCAACGAGCCGGTCTACCCGGCGGCGCCGGTTGGGTGATCGCGATGATGTTGATCGCCGGGCAGGTCGCTGGCCGCCGCGGCGCGGGCCTGCCCGGCGCCAAGGTTGCCGCCACCGGCGGTGTCGTCACAGGCACCGTTGTCACGCTGGGTGCCCTGCTGGCCGGACGGGTTATCGCCCCCGAGGCCCGTGTGATCGTCCCGGTCGGCGGCCAGATCGTCTCGTCCGCCATGCTGGCCGCCGGCGTAGCGCTGCGGCGGCTACGCGAGGAAGCCCAGCAAGCGCGGCCGGAGATCGAAGCCCGATTGAGCCTTGGGCAGTCCGGCCGGCAAGCGTTCCTGCCACATCAACAATCCGCGCTGCGTACCGCGCTGATACCGACCATCGACTCCACCAAGGTAGTCGGGCTGATTAGTCTGCCCGGGGCCATGACCGGACTGATCCTCGCCGGGGTCAATCCGGTCACCGCGATTCGCTACCAGATCGTGGTGATGTACATGCTGTTGGCCGCCACCGCGCTCTCCGCGCTCACTGCCGCCGGTCTCGCAGAACGGGAACTCTTCGACGAGGCCCAGCGCCTGGTTCAGGTGGATCAGGCAAGCGAACCGAGCTGACTTGACCGTCGGCGCTGTTGCCGAGCACCACGTGATACTCAAAGTGATGGGGAAGGTTGGTGCCTGTCGAAGCGTATCGGCTCCTTATCGCTGGGACGCTTCTCCGAAACTGTGGTGCTGAAAGTAGTTGATGGCGTGCGGATACGAGCCGCGTGGACCCAACCCGGTGATCGCCTCAAAGCGTTCGATCAGCCGGTACTCTCCCTCTGGTGAATGCACTTTCTTGGCGCGGCGCTGCCGAGGTGGTGTAGGCGGCAACGACCCCGCATGCGATGTCGTACATCGCTTTGCCATACCGATGCCGAGGGAACGAGGGCTACTGGCGCAAGGGCATGAATCGGGCCGACGCACCTTACCTTTCGCTGACTGAAGAGGTCATTGACGCCCACCTGCGGGGCGAGCCACACATCGGCCTGTATCCGCTCAACGATGATCACACTTGCTGGTGGATAGCGGCCGATTTCGACAGAGAAGCCGCGATGCTCGATGCGCTCGCCTACATGAAAGCCGCTCGCTCCTATGGAATTCCGGCTGCGCTAGAGGTATCACAATCCGGACGAGGAGCTCACGTCTGGATCTTCTTCGCTCATGCGATCTCGGCGTCGGTCGCCCGCACCGTCGCTATCAGTCTGCTGGGTGAGGCATTTCGGCTTCGTGGCAGCATGCATCTGAGTAGCTATGACCGCTTGTTCCCGTCTCAGGATGTACACACCGGGCGTGGGGTGGGCAAATTCATCTCGGCGCCGATGAACGGCAATGCGCGTGCCTGTTGCTCAGTCAGCCGGAGAAGTTGACGCAAACGCGCGTTGTCGGCACGCAGAGTGTCCAACTCGCCAGGGAAATTCTCCATGCCGCTAGCGGTTACTTCTCCTTGAGTATCAGATGTAGCCGAGCCAGCCAAACATGGCGTCGTAGAAGGCGATCGACTCGTCGTATTCCACGACGTTGAACTCCACGTGGTGAACACCCCGCCAGCGCATCATGCGTCCTCAACGAATCGGATGCGCCGGGAAACTCGGTCGTGCTCACAGTGGAGAGTTGCTATCAACGAACCATTGGGGCTTCAAATGGGCGCAGCCCAAAGCGTCACGACCCGCTTGCAATCCACTGTTTGGCTGCCTCGGTCTGACCGGCGGGGAAGTGCTTGATCTCCGCAGACACGAAATGTGACGTGAGATGCTCTGCGACATCGCCTAGCGCCGAGTCTGTTACGACGGCGACCTTCTTGACGTGCTTTTGGTGATCCCGAACAAACCGGAAGTGGTTGACCATCGAGCCAAAATCTGCCCACCCGGGAAACGATGGCGCATCGATGATGACGCCGGCGAGATCGCCGGTTGCCTCGATGTGCGGATCGACCGCGTTCGCGAGTTTGACGAAGTCGTCCTTGTCGAGCCGAGACTCCGGTCGCACGAGCAAGATAGAGCGCGCGGTGTCCAGGTCGTAATCAATCATTTGTCCCCTCAATCTGATCGTTTGCGGCTATTGCGCGTAACGCACCGACTGCATCGCAAGCGTGCGCCTTGCGCATCGTCCTGGGTAGGGGAGAAGGTCATCGATCCACTTCCGGGATGGCGTTTGACCATCTTGGACATCAGTGGCTTGTACATCTTGTCGACGCGTCTGGGCCCCCGGTTGGGGACCATCCTGGGACCACACGTCATACGTGATGCTGAACGGCCTGCGCGTGAATGAACCTCATACGCGAGAGACCAAAAGCCCGCAGGCTTCCCGCGAGCTGCGAAGACACGTTGTCGCTACTTACTCGGGGTCAAGTGTGCGCAGGGTCAAATCGTGTCAGCCCGGCGCTTCCACCAGCGGAAAAGCTGCGGCGTTAGGTCCCGTCCCACCCGGCGGCAGCTGATGCTCCGGCCCCTGCAGCGCCGGTGATCAGCAGCCGACCGGGCCGCCGCCCGCTGGGCAGCTGGGAATGTTGATGGGAACGCAGCTCACCGACGTCGTCGAGACGGCGAACGCGAGCAGCACTGCGAACATGATTTTCTTCCCCCTGGCCATAGCCCGAGAGCCTACGCACCGTCCGGACCCACGGGGGAGATTTGGCGCCGTAATGTGGAACCGAGTTGCAGCGCAACGCAATAGCGCGTTATTGCCGCCAGGGCGGATAACGGCCTGGCAGCCGCAACGGTGCGCCTCGGTCGATTGTGACGAACCTCAACCGGCCAAAGTGATGCCCGTCATAGCCTTATCAGCCTCACTGAGGGCATCGGTCCTAACCAATCGTTTGTGTACTCCTTGTTGAGTCGCTCGATCGAGTCGATCAACGCCTGCTACCGGCGCGCGATCCGTGCCCGCGGGCACTTCCCGACTGGTCAGGCCGCGATGAAATGCCTGTATCCCGTCACCCGATCACTGGATCGACCGAGGCAGGGCACGATGGGCAATGAGGTGGAAGCCCGCACTCAACGCGTTCGCGATCACCTAGGGACAGCCCCCGGGCTGGGGATAAGGCCCCCGAGGTCGAGCCGGGAACTTATTGCAGGCCCGCCGCGAACTCGGCACCAGTGAGGTTGTTCGCCCATTCCGCAAGCAGTGGCGCGTTGAGCTGGGGTTGGATTCCCGAGGTTCCCGCCAAGCCCGGTGCATCCAAGAAGCTGAAAAATCCCGGCGGCGCCGTCGGGACGGCCGGGATGTTGGGGGCGAGGGGGGTGGTGACAATGCCGAGGTGATCGACGGAGAGGGATCCGACGACGGCGCCGCCGGAGTTGGCGGAGTCGATGGTGAGGCCCTCGGGCCCGACGGTTTCGAGGGGGCCGGGCCCGAAGATGAGGGTGCCGCCGGGGTCGACGGTGGCGGTGCCGTAAGCGTTCAGGACGCCGCCGTTACCCACGGAGACGGTGCCGCTGTCGGTGAGGGTGCCGCCGTTGCTCACGGAGACGGTGCCGCTGTCGGTGAGTTGGCCGGTGAGGGTGTCGCCGCTGCTCACGTAGACGGTGCCGCTGTCGGTGAGGGTGCCGCCGTTGCTCACGGAGACGGTGCCGTAGTTGTCCAGGGTGCCGCCGGTGTGGATGGTGAGGGTGCCGTTGTCGTTCAGGACGCCGGGGCCCAGGGAGACGGAGCCGTAGTCGTTCAGGACGCCGCTATGGCCGACGGTCACGGTGCCGCCGTTGTAGCTGAGGGTGCCGCCGGTGTTGATGGTGAAGGTGCCGTTGTCGGTGAGGGTGCCACCGGTGCTCAGATAGACGCCGCCGCTGTCGGTAAGGGTGCCGCCGGGGTCGACAGTGGTGGTGCCGTAAGCGTCCAGGGCGCCGCCGGTTTGGATGGAGACGGTGCCGCTGTCGGTGAGGGTGCCGCCGTTGCTCACGTAGACGGTGCCGTTGTCGGTGAGGGTGCCGCCGTTGCTCACGGAGACGGTGGCGTAGTCGTCCAGGGCGCCGCCGTTGCTCACGGTGAGGGTGCCGCTGTCGGTGAGGGTGCCGCCGGTGCTCACGGTCACGGTGCCAGAGCTCTGGCCCGCGATGGTGCCGCCGTTGGTGGCGGTGTTGCCGACGGTCAGGGTGCCGGAGTTGGTCACGGTGCCGCCGGTGATGTTCAGGGCGCCAGAGCCGCCGGTGATGCTGCCGCCGCTGGTAGCGGTGTTGCCGACGGTCAGGGTGCCCGAGTTGGACAAGGTGCCCCCAGAGACGCTCAGGTCTCCAGAGCTGCTGATGATGGTGCCGCCGCTGGTGGCGGTGTTGCCGACGGTCAGGGTGCCCGAGTTGGTCAGGGTGCCGCTGGTGATGTTCAGGGCGCCATAGCCGCCGTTGACGATGGTGGTGCCGGTGGCGGTGTTGCCGACGGTCAGGGTGCCGGTGCTGGTGTTGGTCAGGGCGCCGCCTGAGACGTTGAGGGTCCCGCCGCCGGTGACGGTCAGGGTGCCGTTGTTGGTCAGGGTGCCGCCGCTGCCGATGGTCAGGGCGTGGTTGATGGTCAGGGTGGCGCCCTGGTCGACCACGACGGAGGTGTATTGGTCGCCGGTGCCGATGGCGGTGATGGTGCTGGGCAGGGTTTGGTTGCCGGTCACGGTGTAGGTGGAGCCGGTGGTGTTGAGGGTGGTGTTGGTGGTGGTTTGCAGGGCGGTGTGGGCCAGGGCTTGGGTTTGGGTGGTTTGGCTGGTGGGGTTGGCAGTCTGGGGGGGATCGGTGAACGGTTGCAGCTGGGTGGCGGTGGCCGAGGTGGTGGTGTAGGTGTACATCGCGGTGGCGTCTTGGGCCCACATCTGCATGTATTGGGCTTCGGTGGCCGCGATCGCCGGGGTGTTTTGCCCGAAGAAATTCGTGGCCACCAACACCGCCAACTGCGCCCGGTTGGCTGCGATCACCGGTGGCGGCACGGTCATGGCGAACGCCTGTTCGTAGGCCGCGGCCGCGGTGTAGGCCTGCGCGGCGGTTTGGGCGGCCGCGGCGGCGCTGGTGTGCAGCCAGTCCACATACGGGGCGGCCGCACCGGCCATCGCCGAGGCTGAGGGGCCCAACCAGGCCTGGGCGGTCAACGCGTCGATTTGGCTGGCGTAGCCAGCAGCGGTGGACTCCAACTCGGCGGCCAGCGCGTTCCAGCCCGCCCCGGCGGCCAGCATGGGCCCAGGCCCGGGCCCGGCGTAGATCAGTCCGGAGGTGACTTCGGGGGGCATCAATCCGAAATCCATGCTGTTTTTCCCTCGTTTCCGTGTCGACCGCGGCGATGAGTTCAAGGAGTACAGGGACGCGTTGATCCAACCCGACTCACATGAAAGCCTGGCGACCGTGCGCTGGAAGTCTGCTGTGAGTCGTCCGCGGGTGCGGGAAAAACGATGCTGGCGCCGGATTTGTCGGGAACATACCGCTGGTCAATCCGAAATGAATTCATGTCCCCTTTAGGTACGTATATCGGCCGACCACCGCCCTTTTAAGAGGCGGTGGCCACCATCGCGCTTTGCTTGCAGCGCCATCGTGCTGGGCGCCGGCAGCGGGCGCCCAAGAAGGCGGGTCAGCCAGGGGTGGCCCTTGCCCGCGGCCCCTGCTGATGGAGTTACCGGGCGACCGGTGGATCTGCGCGCTTGAACCTTGGCCCGGCGGCCACCTCAGCGATCGCATTATCGAGGCGGTCACGGCGGTCACGGCGGTCCACGGTGGACACCATGGTGTCGAAGGCCGCGTCGTAGGCCGGCTGTCGTCCTGGCGGGGAAGGTGCGCGGCCGCTTCCCCAGCTGGTGATTGCCGGTCCAGGTTTTCCCGCCGGAGTGCACGATCCCTTGTCGTGAAAGCGGTTTCGAGACGCGATGCCGGGCCGACATCAAGGTCCCGGCGTCCTTGCGAGCCCGCACGAGGTCCGGGGCTGCCTCATGCTCGATGCTCGGAATCGTTACCTCTGTCACCTGACCCAAGTGGCAGCAATCGGGCATCGCGGGCATCAGTCTTTAGCCGATCCTCACTCGGACCTTGCAACTTCGAGGACGCTGCGACCAAACACACCAACCCGGCTATGAGCAGGATCCCGGCCACCCCGAACCTCGTCGGGCCCGCCTCACACGTCACCGCCACCGGCCCTGGCGAACCACGAACCCAGCCCCGCATTTCTGGGTGATTCGACTAGCCGGCACCCGAACACCTCGCCGGTCTCATTTGCCTCACAGCCGAAGAATTGAGCGTTGTTCAAGAGGCCGCTACAGCGCGTGGCCTCAGCGTGAGCCGGCCCGTGCGATTCCAAAATCTGAATCCCTTTGGCCTCTTTGTTGCAAATAGGAGTTGGGAAGACAAGACAACGTCCGCAAATACGCTGACTTCCCTATCGATATTTCCGACCGTGACATTTCCCATCACCTGGCTAATATTTCGTGCTCCCGTAGTCGTCAACGGAAGGCGAAGCTGCAATTGACGATGCGAGCGACAAGAGGACGCGCCGGTTCGACACGATCTCGAGCGCTCGCGGGCGACCACCCAGGGAAATCGACCTCGATTACTCGCCGCTGCAGCTCGAGGACACCTTCGCCGACGAGGACGCCAAGGTTCTGGCCGCCTCGGCCCTGCCCGCGCTGCGATCACCGCGCCGTATGTGGTGA
The DNA here is from genome assembly GCF_034555895.2 of Mycobacterium europaeum. Taxonomy (NCBI): domain Bacteria; kingdom Bacillati; phylum Actinomycetota; class Actinomycetes; order Mycobacteriales; family Mycobacteriaceae; genus Mycobacterium; species Mycobacterium europaeum. The sequence continues at coordinate 2,293,346 of NZ_CP157315.1, read as the reverse complement.
TTGCCGGAGGACGCGAAACTGCGATACGCACTGGCAGTACCTGCTCAGCAACAAGGGGACGCTGGTGCACCTGCAATGCTCGGATTGCGGCCATCTCTGGTCGACCGATACCCATCGCCGCACCGCCTGAGCGGCGCCGCTATTGCGTGGCCACGAACGAGAAGTTGCGAGCAGTCGCGATCAGGTCCGGGTCAACGACGCAGCGAGTGCCATCGACATTGGCCTGCCCCGACGCAACCTTGGCCGCCGCCGCGGCACCGGCGGTATTGCGGGTGGGACCCCAGCCGCCGACCAAGCCGTGACCGTTATCCGACAGGGCTACACAGCCACCCCGGCCCTCGGCAAGAACGTGGCAGTCGGTTGCGCCGTTCCTCCCGGCGCAATGACTGACCGCGTACGCCTCGACGTCACTCAGACTGGCGAGGCCGCCGCCGACGGTCACTTCGACGGCGTGGGTGGAATCCGACCCCGCGATCACGATGTATCCGCCCTGGGCCTGTGCCGGTGCGGCCAGTCCGACAGCACAGACGGCAAGGATCACTGCGGACGCGAGAGGCTTGAACACATGCTTCCTTTCATTTGGTGTGCGGGCACGAAAGGACCCCTGGCACAAGGCAAATTTGCTGGTTGGCACCGGGCGGTACTCGGCTGGTCATGTCACCACCGCACCGGCGGCGCCGGCAGATGCCGGCCCAGACTCGAAGATCATCGCGAACGCCAACTTTCAGCGACGCCACGTTCGGAGCGTCGTGCTCTTACAGTGCTGGCTTGACGAGGAATGGGCCACGCACTTTACAAACGCTTGACACGCGTGTAGCAAATCTTCACAGTCTGGCCGCGCGGCCTGGGGGCTACGACAGGCGATCCGCCCCGCGGGGGGAGCCGCATTCCCCGGCGAGGTCGTTGATGCTTTGCTGTTGGTGCGCCTGGCCAGGGCGCGGGGGCCTATCCGTGGTGCGGCGGACGCTCGTCGCGCAGCCGGCCCTCGTCCGACGCCGAGCGCATCTGCTCCTCGTCACCGAAGCGCTCCAAATCCTCCGGCGTGATGCGCGGCCGCTTCGGGGCGGCCGGCGGTGGGGGCGGGGGTTCGGTGGGTTCGGTGGGCACGACGCGATTGTTTCAGCTTTGGGGGAGTGGCGGGCCTACTGCTCGAAGGCCGGAAGCACGGTGCCGGAATCTCGGATCTCCCAGATGCTGGCTTTGGTGATGCCGTCGAAGTTGATCTTGTTCAACGTCGCTCGCGAATACGTGAGGTCAATGGCGACGTGAGTCGCGGTGTTGCCGTACGGGTCGGTCATCGGGAAGGTGCCCTGCACGTTGACCGCGGACGCGTCAGGGTAGGTCGCTCTCGCGTACCTGAGGATGTCGATGGTGTCCATTCGGGCGCCGTCCCTGATCATCTGCTCGGTGTAGTTGTCGCGGATGGCGAATCGCGCGTCGACCACGTCGCCGTTCGGGCCCGGGGTGGTGGTGAAGGTGACCCCGTCCGGCTTCTTGGGGGCGGGCGGTGTCGAGGGTGGCGCCTCGGCCGATGCCGACGATTCCGCCGTGGCCGAGTTGCTCGATGGGGCGTCCTTCTTGTAGTCGAAAGCCCAACTCTTGCCGATGATGGCGAGCAGGATCAGCGCACCCAGTACCGCTAGGGCCAGGGCCGCCTTCTCGGAGGTGTTCTTCTTCGGCGGCTCGGTGGAGAACGCATACTCGCTGGTCCAACTGGTGCCGTCGAAGTACCGTTGCAGCCCGTGGCCGACCCCGGCGGGGTCGGGGTACCAGCCCGGCGCCGACTTCGGCGGGGGCGGCGCCTGCTCAGGTGGCATCTGTCCATTTTCGCCGTGAGGGAGGCATCCCGGCTACTGCCATTCCTGCTCGGCCATCGCAACCTCCTTCGATCGAGGGACTACCCGCAGCGGCGCAACTGAAGAACCGAGACGGCCTGGTGGCTCCCCGGTGTCCGGTGACGTAAACATGAGATGGCCTTGGCATGACGGTTCGGCGTGACACCAGGCATTCGACGCGCAGGGGTGGCCGGTAGCGGCTATGAAATGACGGTGAGCAACCACCACGTGAACCTGACCCAGCAGGAAAGCTCGTTGATCGGCGAAAGCCATCCCGAAGCTCTCGCACGCATGGACGAGGAATCGCTGAAGCACTTGCAGAGCCGGCTCAGGCAAGCGCGCGAGAAGAACTTCAGCCTGTTGCGGCGCCAGGGCGCGGCTCGGGTGGAGGCCGAGGGTGCCCGCGGCTCCGCCCAGCCGGCCAACGAAAAGCGCGGCGAAAAGGTGGAGATCTTCGACGAGGCACTGGCCCGCGTGAGCGAGCGCCTTGGCGCTGTCGCTGACCCCCGATAGCAGCTACGAGCCCGAGTGGGCTCTGAATCGAGAGCCAAAGCGACACAAGGGCTTCCAGCCCACGATGCGACGGCGCAGCCGGCACCGGCTACCCGGCAGTTGCCCGGCGCCGGTTACCGCCCTTGCGGTGCTGTTCCACCGCGGTCAGCGCACGAAAATTCGTGGTTTAGAAACCGCGTGTGTTGGGCACCCAGCGCCATGACCGCACGTCACGTCCCCCATTTCCTTGCCTCCGCGGTCGTCGGGGTGTCAGGCGTCAGCGCTTCGGTCTTCGCTTCCGCGATCCCGTTTGCGTCTGCCGATCCGTGTCCGGATGTCCAGGTGGTGTTCGCCCGCGGTACCGATGACCCGCCGGGCCTTGGCCCGACCGGACAGGCATTCGTCGATTCGCTGCGCCCACGCGTGGGCGCAAAATCGCTCGACATCTATCCGGTCGATTACCCCGCCACCCATGACTGGACAAACGCGGGCGAGGCGGGCGTCAGAGACGCGGGCGCGCATGTCGTTTCAATGGCGCACAACTGCCCCAACACCAAGATGGTGCTCGGCGGCTATTCCCAAGGTGCGGCCGTGATGGGCTTCGTCACCTCGGCTGCCGTGCCGCCCGGGATCGATCCGGCGAGCGTACCCAAACCGATGGACCCCGAGGTGGCCAACCACGTCTCCTCGGTCGTGCTCTTCGCATTGCCGAACGACAAGGCGATGAACTTCTTCGGTGAGCCGCCGGTCGCCATCGGTCCGCTCTATCAGCCCAAGACCATTCAGGTATGCGCCGCCGGGGACCCGATCTGTTCCGACGGGATGAACTTCGCCGCCCATGACACGTACTCGACCAACGCGCCAGTGATCGACCAGGGTGCGGCGTTCGCGGCCAGTCGTCTTGGTGGAGCTTCCAGCGGGCCCGCCGGTGCGGGTCCAGCAGCGCCGACGACCGCCGCCGGGTTACCGTCTCCAAACGAAGGCGCTGCCGGTTGATCGGAGCTCGGCAACTCGCCTTGCTTTCGGGTCTGGTCAAAGAAGCCCAGCAGCGCAAGTCATTTCGCATCCCGGGCCGATCCGGCGGCGGCGTGGCGAGCTCCGCGGCAGCGCGAGCATAATCGGGTCGTGGACCCAGACGGCGGTGTCGGAGCGCAGTTTCGCCGGCTGCATCAAGAGGGGTGCTTTCTCATCCCGAACCCGTGGGACGCGGGCTCCGCGATCGCTCTGGCCAAGCTTGGCTTCCCGGCGCTGGCCACCACGAGCGCCGGGCTGTGCTTCGCGCGCGGTCTGCCGGACACGGTGACCGCGCTCTCGGTCGACGCGGCGCTGGACAACATCGCCGAAATCGTCGGTGCGGTCAGCGTGCCCGTCAACGCGGACTTCCAGGCCGGCTATGCCCGCGGCACCGACGAACTCGCGCACAATGTGGCGCGCTGTGTGGCCACCGGCGTAGCCGGGCTCTCCGTCGAGGACGGCACGGGCATCGCCGACGCGCCGCTCTTCGACCCCGCCGAGGCCGCCGATCGGGTCCGCGCCGTGCGGTCGGCGATCGACGACTCGGGGGCCGACGTCGTGCTGACCGGCCGCGCCGAATGCTTCCTCTACGGCCACCCCGATCCGCTCGCCGAGGCCATCAGGCGGCTGCAGGCTTATGCCGAGGCGGGCGCTGAGGTGCTGTTCGCCCCGGGCGTCCGTACCAAAGCGGACATCGCCACCCTCGTCGACGCCGTGCGGCCGTATCCGGTCAACGTACTGATGTCGTCGAACTCGGGGCTGACGGTAGCGGACCTTGCGGAGCTGGGGGTCCGGCGGATCAGCATCGGCTCGGCCTTCAGCCGGGTCGCGTGGGGTGCCTTCCTGGCTGCCGCGCGGAAACTGAAGGACGACGGGTCATTCGAGGGACTGGCGGGGGCCGCAAGCTTCGACGAGCTGAATGCGCTGTTCACCGAATAGCGGCGGCCGTACGCAACTATCAGTTTGGTGAAAAATCGGTCCGCGTGCCCCACACGGGTCATAGTCTCCGATGAAATGCAAGGGATGGCTTTCGCCCCTTAGCAAGGAGACGAAATGAAGAGTCTTTTTGTGGCTTCAGCCGTGGGGGCTGGAATGGCCGTTTTCGTAGTTGGTTGTGGCGGCGGGCAGGGCGGCGGCCACAGCGCAAAGCCAGTGCCATCCACGGTCACACCACCGGCGGCACCAACATTGGCGCCCAACGCGATCGACTCGCTGATCCTGGCGTCGGACGTCGTGGGCGACATCGTCGCGGCGAAACTCAACTGGGCGGCCATGCCCCCGCCCGGCTGGACTAGGCCGCCAGGCCCTGCTGTCATCGATGAGGGCAACCCAGAGTGCGAGCCGCTGTTCGGGCCGAACACCAACACAGTTGGCGTGATCTACACCGCATGGCGCAGCAATCAATACAAAGAGGACAAGGACACCTTTGAACACGCGGCCTATCAGGTTGTTGCGACGGTCGCCGACGCGAAAGCGGCGACACAGTTGCTCGACAATGCGTTTACCAAGCCTGTGAATTCCTGCGACAACGCGGTCCTTCACCGTAAAGACGACATATCTCGCTGGAGATTTCAAAAGGTCGATACCACCGGCACGGATGTGCGGTGGACGGCAACGGAACTGCAGAATGGCCAGGTCACCGGTTGGGTCTGCCCCAACGAGGCGCGGGCAAAGAACAATGTGGTCATATACGTGCAGGCCTGCCAATACGGCAACGGCGCGCCGGCCACGGCAGCAATCGTGGACAAGATTTCGGAGAAAATACCCGGATAGCTCGGGAAGAAGCAGAAGGCTATTGCAGGGGCGGGAGGAGTAACATGGGCAGTCTTGCTGAGGTTTGAGACCCCATCTCGTTAACTTTTCAGGGGTGTCAGCCTCTATCCGTCCAGCTCGATCGGAATTTCATGGCGATATTGACACGTTTGGCCGCAGGAGCGGCAATCGTTGGCGCCCTCACCGCGGCCTCCAGCGGCTTAGGAGACACGGTGGCGCGGGCGGATCCCCTACTTCCGTGTCCGCAGGTCGCCCGGTGTGACTCCGGCCAGGGCGGGCAACCGCTGAGCACGCCCGATAGCCCTGAAGCCATCAGCTCGATGTCGGGCGGGCAACCGCTGAGCACGCCGGATAGCCCGCATCACGTACAGCCCCCGAAACGGTAACGCCGAGAACCTTTCCTGCCCTGGCCCGGCTGCGGTGGTATGCCATGGGTTGACCCGGTCTATCCGGGTATCTTCTCGGAGATCTTGTCCACGATCGTCGCCGCGGCCGGAGCGCCATTGCCGTATTGGCATACCTCCACGTATATGACCACATTGTTCTTTGCCCGGGCCTCGTCGGCGCAGACCCAACCGACGGCCTGGCCGTCGAACAGTTCTGTTGCCGTCCACCGCACATCCGTACCGATGGCGTTGACCTTTTGCAGTCGCCAACGACCTTTATGGTCTTTACGATGGACGACGGCATTGTCGCAGGAATCTTGGGGCTTGATGAAAGCGTTGTCGAGCAACTGTGTCGCTGCCTTCGCGTCGGCGACCGTCGCGACAATCTGATAGACCGCATGTTCGGAAGCGTCCTTCTCCTCTCTGTAAGAAGTGCCCCGCCATGCGGTGTAAACCGCACCAAACGTGCTGATGCTCGGCCAGTTGAGAGCCCCACACTCGGGATTACCCTCGTCGGTGAGAAAGGGCGGTGGAGGCCTAGTCGCGCCCGGCGGGGGGTCGGACGCCCAGTTGAGTTTCCTCCCGACGATGTCGCCAACCACGTCCGGCGCCAAGATCAGCGAGTTGATGGCATCAGGCGCCAGTGTGGGTGCCACCGTGGTTGTCGCCGGCTTTGCGCTGTGGCCGCTGCCCTGCCCGCCGCCACAACCCACCGCGAATGCGGCGACCCCGGCCCCGAGTGCCGAAGCCAAGAGATGAAGTCGCATTTCATTTCCTCGCTGAAGAGCAGACAGCCCTATCCCGGGATCTTCGCCGAGATCTTGTCGAGGATTGCCGCCGCGGCCGGAGCGCCGTTGCCGTATTGGCATACCCGCGCATATAGCACCACGTTGTTCTTCGCTCGGCCCTCGCTGGCGCAGACCCAACCGACGACCTCGTCGTCCTTCAGCTCTGTGGCCATCCAACGCACATTCGTGTCGGTGGCATCGGTCTTTTGAAGTCTCCAGCGAAATTTGTCGTCTTTAAGATGGATGACGGTATTGTTGCAGGGATCTAGGCGCTTGGTAAAAGCGTTGGCCAGCAACTGCGTCGCTGCTTTCGCGTCGGCGACCGTCGCAACAGCTTGGAAGACCGAATGGTCGTAAGTATCCTTGTCCTCTTTGTATTGGTTGTTCCGCCATGCGGTGTAAACCACGCCAATCGAGTAATTGTCCGGCCGGAGCAGCGGTTCGCACTCGAAGTTGCCTTCGTCGGCAATCTCGGCCACGGGAGGCGAGGTCCAGCCCGGCGGAGGCTTGGACGCCCAGTTGAGTTTCGCCCCGACGATGTCGCCAACCACGTCCGGTGCCAAGATCAGCGAGTCGACCGCACTGGGCGCCAGCGTGGGCACCACCGTAGGCGTTACCGGTTTCGTGCTGTGGCCGCTCTGCCCGCCGCCGCATCCAGCCACCAGCGCGACCACGCCAGCCCCGAGTGCCGCAGTTAGGAAACCCGCCAACTTGCGTGACATCACCTGCTGCCCTTGGTTTCAGGAGATTAGGGATTGCCGGCCGTTTGAGGTTGTCTACAGGCATCCGGCCGCGCTGATCGGCAGGTCGCCGATGGAGATCGTGGGCTGTTTGATGACCTTGCTTTCTGGATTGGTGACGTCGACATTCAATGCCCTGTTGTCGTCGGCCCACCGCCATTCGGTCAAGTTCTCATTGTGCCATGGAGGGGGTACCAGGGCAGGGTTGGGAGCGACGCGGCCGTGGCATGGCCGCAGCTTGCCTTTGTACCATCCGTTGGGGGATTGGTTCTGCGACAACTGTTTTCCGACAAAGTCCACGGCAACGTCGTAGGGCACCGTGTAGGAGTAGAACTCCTGTGTTATCGGCTGTCCGGCCTTGTCGACATTATTGACCGTCTTCGTCAGGACCGATCCGGGTGGCAAGTCGATGTCGGCCAACGCGGAATGCGGACCCGGCGGGACGGTGGGGGTCGGCGTGGTGGTTTGCGACGTAGGCGCAGTCGTCGACGTCGTCGTTGGTGCGCTGGTTGTTTGCGGTGACGGTGCTGGTGCGCGATGGGTGCATGCAGGGTTCGCCAGCACCGCTGTGACTGCGAGCAATCCTCCAACCTTGCAGGTAATGAGGTGTTTCATGAAGGGAGTTTTGAATATGTGCGGTATGGCGGCTAGGGACCTAGGTCACGTGAAAACGGCCAGAAGTCCATACGGCCGGACGCTGCCGCCTCAAAGCGATGAAACGCTAGCGCGCTTTCCGGAGATCGGCGAGTGAGTTTCGAAGTCCACCGTCGATCCGGATCTGCACGGCCGCCACCGCCACCATCACCGCCGCGGTCACCAAGTGCACCCACGCGTCGGTGATGTTGTTGGGAAAGGTGAAGACGAAGGCGACCTGATGCGAGAAGAAGGCCCAAATGCCCGGCAGCGCACCGGCTATCGCGGCGAGCAGCAAATACAGCACGGCCCACGACTTGCGCGTGGCGAACACCAGGCCCGGAGCGAAGAGAGCGAGGCCGGCGACGGCGTGCCAGCCGTTGTAGTCCATCCCGAGCAGCTGGACCGTCGGTGCCCCGGGCCCGATCGCGAAGCTGGGATTCATGACGAAGCCGATCACCGCCTGTACGACATGGACGACGCAAATGATCAGCAGCCCGATCTGGGCGAAACTCCACCTCACGTTGCACCCCCTTGTGCACGGCGGGATGGCCCGAATACTACGCGCGGTAGTAGGACGGGGTCAACGCTGTGGTGGATCGGCGGACGGTCCCGCTGTCAGTTCCGCCCGGGCAACTTCATCACCGTGCGCACGACGGGCAGCAGCGACTTCTGCCAGAGCGTCGCCGGAATCCCAAGGGGCGGGTCGAGATTGAACACGCGGGCCGTCGCGATCGTCTGCGACTCGGTGTACTTCAGCAAGCCCTCGGGTCCGTGCCGGCGGCCGACCCCGGACTGGCCCATCCCGCCCATCGGCGCGCTCAGGCTGCCCCACGCGAACGCGTAGCCCTCGTTGACGTTCACGGTGCCCGACCGCAACCGCGCGCCGATCTGCTCGCCCTCCGCGGAGGAGCCGGCCCACACGCTGGCGTTGAGCCCGTACTCGGTGTCGTTGGCCTTCTCGACCGCTTCATCCACGTCGGCGACGGGGTAGATCGAGACTACCGGCCCGAACGTCTCGTTGGCCGCGCACTCCATCTCCGGCGTGACCTCGGTCAGCACCGTCGGCTCATAGAACAGCGGGCCGATCTCGGGCCGCGCCTTGCCGCCCGCAATCACCTTGGCGCCCTTGGCTTTCGCGTCGTTGACGTGGTCGGTGACCGTCTCCAGCTGGCCCGCGGAGATCAGGCTGCCCATTTCGACGGTGAAGTCATACGCGGTGCCCAGCTTCATATTCCGCACCGCGGCACCGAATTTGGCGATGAACTCGTCCGCGACGTCCTTCTCGACGTAGATCCGTTCGATGGAGATGCAGAGCTGGCCCGCGTTGGAGAAGCACGCGCGGGTGGCCGCCTTGGCGACCTTGTCGAGATTGGCCCCGCGGGTGACGATCATCGCGTTCTTGCCGCCGAGTTCGGCCGAGAAACCGATCAGCCGGCGGCCGCAATGCTCCGCGAGCTGCCTGCCCGTGGCGGTGGAGCCGGTGAACATCATGTAGTCGCAGTTGTCGATGATGGCGGTGCCGACCACCGAGCCCGGGCCGGGCACGATCGCGTACAGCGCCCGCGGCAGGCCGGCCCGGTACAACAGCTCGGCACAGGCCAGCGCGCAGTACGGCGTCTGGCTGTCCGGCTTGAGCACCACCGCGTTGCCCGCCAGCAGCGCCGGCACGGAGTCGGACGCCGTCAGCGTCATCGGGTAGTTCCACGGCGAGATCACCCCGACCACGCCCTTGGGCTGGTAACCGACCGTGGTCTTGCCGATTCCGGGGAGCAGCGACTGCACCGTGCGAGGCTTCAGCAGGTCCGCCGCCACGCGCACGTAGTAGTTCGCGTTCGCAATCAGGTCGACGATCTCCTCCTGCGCGGCCCATCGGGCCTTGCCCGCCTCGGCTTGTAGGAGGTCCATCAGGAACTCGCGGTTCTCGAAGACCAGGTCGCGGTAGCGGGCAATGACATCGATGCGCTCGGTCACCGGCCGCTTGGCCCACTCGACCTGGGCCGCGCGCGCCTCGGCGAACGCCGCTTCGACGTCTTCGGCCGTGCCGATGGGGATCGTGGTCAGCGGTCTGCCGGTGAAGACCTCGTCGATCGTCCTGGTCTCGCGGGTGGAGACGTCTTTGATCGCGGCCAGCTGACGCAAACGGTCGAAGACTTGGGCTGATGGTGCAGGCATGTCGCTTCCTCTCGCAGAAGCACGGGCGTTCAGGACACCAGGCTATGCCGCGCGGTGTCGGGCCGACCAGAAAGTTCAGCTCGGCGGATGGTCCAGCTCGACCAGCTTGAGGGCGATCTGCTCCACGCGGGCGTTGGTGTCCTGCGAAAGCTTCACCAACAGCTCGAAGGCGGCACCGGCGTCGACGTCGAATCGCTCCATCAGCATGCCCTTGGCCTGGCCGATCACGTCGCGCGTTTCGACGGCGCGCCGCAGTTGTTCGTTCTCGGCGACCAGGGCCTGCAAGCGTTCGTGGTGGCGGGCGCTTTCGGCCGTCTTGATCGCCTCGAGGGTATGGAGCACTTCGGTGGGCGTCCACGAAGCGCCTTGATCGGCTGCGCGGGTCATCTCTGCGAGCATCTGCCCGCTTTCTGAGATCTCTTCGACACAGTGCGCGACGCCCACCAACTCGCCGTGGTCGACCAGGGGAGTGTTGGTCGGGCTCCACACCTTCGGCACGAATCGGTCGGGAGCGACCGGATCGGGCACGTCATAGCGCTGTATTCGCATCTGATGGGGGCGCAGGTCGCGCATCACCGTCTCCAGGGATGCGGCGAGGTTCGCGGTGCCGTTCGCCTGCGGATCGTGGGGGTTGTCGGGAAACGCGTCGAAGAGCAACTGCCCGGGCAACTCGCCGGATTCGCGCAGGGTGACCCGCTCGTAGGCGACGCTCGCCGCACGGATCCGTAGATCGCAATCGAGGAGCAGGAGGGACCCTCCCGGCGCGCTCTGGGCCATGTCGCGGGCTATCACTTCGAACCGCCGTTGGCTGTCCATCGAGTTGCCACTACCCGTTCAGGCGGAGATGTAACCGCCTCCTCAGAGGATGTGCATTCCCTGGGCCAACTGCGTCACTCCGACCACCGTGAAGACCGTCACCAGGATCTGCCGGTGGTAAGCCCGCACCCATTCGTGCAGCTGGCGCAAGAGCGCATGGGTTCGAGCCGGCGCGGCCACATAGCCGACCAGGATCACTTCGACGACGGAATACATCAGCAGCACGAACGCGATGGAGGCGCTGACCTGCGTGGCGACCGCAGCCCTCGACGCCACGACGATCGCGAGAATGAAGAGAACCCCGTCGACCGGCACCGATGCCAGCCCGATGACCCACGCGATCCACAACGACCCCTTCTCCCACGCGCGGTGGGCCCGGTGGAGCAGGCGCCGGACTCCGGAACGGTCCTCGGGGGAAAGGTCTTGCGCGCGGCTCAGGAATCGTGGAACCACTATGGGCGCCCCCGGACCTGGCGTCGAGGTCGGGGAGCCGCCGCCGGATGCCCGCGCCTGGGCCCGCTGACGCGTCGAGAAGCGCACCGCCATCAGCGCGGCGATCGACAACCCGAGCACGCCCAGGCCGATCTGGATGTGCGGGAGCGTGGAGCTCGCGGCCCGCCCGGGCGAGCCGTGCCGGAATGTGCCGAACGCGGACGTGAAGTTCAGCAGCATCAGGGGGGCGAGCAGCTCGGGCACAGCGACGGTCAGGCCACCGACCCAGTAGGCGAGCAGGTTCGGTCCCGGCCGCGGACGGGAGATCATCAGGAGGGCGAGGCCGAGGCGCACCGGATTGAGCGCCGCCAGAATTCCCAACCCCAGCACTGACCCCCACATTGGCGCAGCTCTACCCGCGCCCGGGGGTGTCTAAACACCGCCGGCGGGCGGTTGCGCCCCCGCCGACGACCGCACGTGCTCGGTCGGCCGAGATGGCTCGGGAGTGCCGAATGTCACAGGCGCACAACATGTTCGCGAAACGCTCTTCGCGCGGCAATCAGATGAACGCCCCGCCACGCCCGCGTGAACATCCACCGGGGCAACTCTGGTGAGATCGATCACAAAGAAGGCTCGGCCGTCGGAGCGACCAACCGCAGCGACCCCGGGCGCTGACCAATGCGGACGCGGCCGTCGAGCGCGGTGCCGCCGCGACTGTCGGTCCGTCCGCAGCGAAGACGCTGTCCCGCAAGGTATCGTTCGGAGTCGTCCCAACCCTCCGGCGTAGCAAGCTCCCCCAGGAGTTTCGCCCGTCGGGGCAAGGTGGCCTTCGGGAAAGTCGACAAAACCACACACGCACGTCGCGATCAGCAATTACGATGCGCAGATGCCGGGTTTCCCTCCCGCCAAGCCGCTGCCGAACGCTTGCTGCACCGGGGTGAACCGAAGCCTGCCCGCAAAAGGCGCGCGGTCGTTCGGGCAACGACTGCGTGCCGGGGCAGCAAACCATCGCCCTCGTGTTCGGAGAGGCGCCGAAATCGCGCGGCCTCGTCCCGGTGCGGAACGGTGACGGCGGGTGGGGGACAAAGATTTGGTTTTGTGGGATGGCGAGGCACGCGTCGAACAACCCGGGGGTGCGAATCTCTTATGCAAGAAGGAAATTCACAGGTTTGACGGCGGGTACCGGCGGGTAACCGGCGAGCCGTGGAGCGCGACACCCAAAGTCGTAGTGCCAGCATGCTGATGGTCCGCTGCTGCACCAACGGAACGCCCCCGCGGAGCACCCTCCGCGATTTTCGGGTTACCGTTGATCTTGCGGGCGGTATTGCGATTCGAGCCGGGGAAGAACTGGGGCCCGAACTGCAGCCAGTCACGTCACGACGGGGATTTCCGCAATCAAGCCCACCGGCGCCGGCTTCGCGCCCGCGGGCAGATCGGCACACTGGTCGAGACTAACGGCCAATCCTGAAGCGCGGCACAGCTTTTGTGCTGCGCGCGGTTCGTCATGCAATTTTCATCGGGTCTGAGGAGGTCGTCCGTTGCAGAACAATCCCTTCGATGACGACAGTGGCAAATTTTTCGTCCTAGTCAATAACGAGGAACAGCACAGCCTTTGGCCGGTGTTCACCGATGTTCCGCCCGGCTGGCGGGTGGTGTACGGGGAGGCTGATCGGGCCGCCTGCCTCGACTACATCGAACAGAATTGGCCCGACATCCGCCCGAAAAGCCTGCGTGACAGGTTGTCCGCTCCTGGTTTGTGATGTGTAGACGGTCTAGGTATGAAGGAGTCGGGAAAGTATTCGGGGGGAATTAGTGGAACGCAGTGACCGCGCATTGCCGTTGACGCGGGCGCAGTTGGACATCTGGCTCGCGCAGCAAACGGGTCACTTCGATGTGGCGTGGCAGCTCGGGGTGCTCGTGCGGATCGAGGGCACGGTTGACCGCGTTTTGTTCGAGCGGGCGATGCGTCACGTGGTCGGCGAGGCCGAAAGCATTCGGGCGAGCTTCTTCGAGGTGGACGGCGAAGTCTTCCAGACCGCGCTCGAGGACCCCGAGATCGATCTGGGCTTCTATGACGTGAGCGGTTCGCCCGATCCCGAGCGCGCGGTCCGGGAGAGGGCGTCGGCCATCCAACGGACGCCGATGCCGCTCACCGGCCCGATGATCAACTTCCACCTGTTCCAAACGGCGCCCGACGAGTACTACTGGTTCACCTGCTGCCATCACATCGCCATCGACGGGTTGGGCATCGCCCTGCTGGGCCGCCGCATTGCGGCCGTCTATTCCGCACTTGCCTCCGGTGCGCCGATATCGCCGGCCTTCTTCGGCTCGTTGCGCGACCTCGTCGACAGCGAGGCCGAGTACGCGGCGTCCGCCGATTACGTCGCGGACCAGACCTATTGGACCGAGCACCTTCCCTCCGCAAGCGGGGCCGATTACCGGCTGACCCAAACCGCCAGCGAGCGGGACCCCTACGCACCCTCTGCGCCGGTCCAATTGGATTCCTCGGCGGTCGGCCTGATCAAACAGCTGTCCAAGGCCCTGGGCATCCGCCGATCGTCGGTACTCACCGCTGCGTGCGCGCTCTTGGTGCGCGCGTTCCGCACCGACAATTCCGACGAGGTGGTGCTCGACTTCCCGGTCAGCCGCCGCACGGATCCCGAATCGAAGACGCATCCCGGCATGCTCGCCGGGGTCGTGCCGCTCGTCTTGACCGCGGCACCGCACGGGACGGTCGCCGACTTCCTCCGGCAGGTTGACACCCGCTCACGGGAAGCGTTGCGGCATCAGCGCTTTCCGGTTCACATGCTCGGCGGTGACGGCGGGTTCCGTGGCGCCCCTCAGGCGTCCAGCCGGGTCGTCGTCAACTTCGTTCCGGCCCGACTCACCCTCAGCCTCGCCGGCGTTCCGGCGACCGCCACGTACACCACCTTCGGCCCGGTCGGTCACTTCGGGCTGTTCTTCCTCGGCTTCGGCGATCAGCAGTTCCTGAGCACCGTCGGTGTCGGGCAACCGTTCTCGAACTTCGACGTCTCGGACTTGGCCGGGCGGTTGCAGCGGGTGCTGGTGGCGATGGCGGGTGATCCGTCGCGGGTGTTGTCGTCGGTGGATGTGCTTGGCGATGACGAGTGTGCCCGGTTGGAAGTGTTTGGTAATCGGGCGGTTTTGACTGGTTCGGGGCCGGTGCCGGTGTCGGTGCCTTCGTTGTTTGCCGGGCAGGTGGCGCGGGCGCCGGGGGCGGTGGCGTTGGTGTGTGGGGGCCGGTCGGTGTCGTATCGCGAGTTGGATGCGGCGTCGAATCGGTTGGCGCATCGTTTGGTGGCGCAGGGTGCGGGTCCGGGACAGACTGTGGCGCTGCTGTTTTCGCGGTCGGCCGAGGCGGTTGCGGCGATGTTGGCGGTGCTCAAGACCGGGGCGGCCTATCTTCCGATCGATCCGGTGTCTCCGGATTCGCGGATCGGGTTCCTGCTCGCTGACGCCGCGCCGGTGGCGGTAGTTACCACCGCGGAGCTGGCCGGGCGTCTGACCGGGCGTGGCGTGGCGGTGATTGATGTGGACGATCCGCGCCTCGACGGCGAGCCTGAGACGGCTTTGCCCGAGCCGGATGCCGAGGGTGTGGCGTATGTGATTTACACCTCGGGCACCACCGGTGTGCCCAAAGGTGTTGCGGTGACGCATCGTAACGTGACGCAGTTGATCGGGTCGCTGGATGCCGGTTTGCCGGTGCCGGGGGTGTGGTCGCATTGTCATTCGCCGGCCTTCGATGTGTCGGTGTGGGAGATCTTCGCCCCGCTGCTGCGTGGAGGGCGGGTGGTGATCGTCGATGAGGACACCGCGCGTGCGCCCGAGGAGCTGCACGCGGTGCTGGTCGCCGAAGAGGTGACGGTGTTGACCCAGACGCCCTCGGCGGTGGCGATGCTGGATCCGGCCGGCCTGGACGGTGTGGCGTTGGTGCTGGCCGGGGAGGCCTGCCCGCCTGAGGTGGTGGATCGATGGGCGCCGGGTCGGGTGCTGGTCAATGCCTATGGGCCGACCGAGACCACCATGTGTGTGGCGATCAGCGCCCCGCTGCAGGCGGGGACGGGCGTGGCGCCGATCGGGTCGCCGGTGCGGCAGGCGGGCTTGTTTGTGCTCGATGGCTGGTTGCGGCCGGTGCCGGTCGGGGTGGTCGGGGAGTTGTATGTGGCCGGCGCCGGGGTGGCCACCGGTTACGTGGGTCGGGCGGGGTTGACCGGGGCGCGGTTTGTGGCGTGTCCGTTCGGCGGGGCCGGTCAGCGGATGTATCGGACCGGGGATTTGGCCTGTTGGGGTGCTGATGGGCAGCTGCGCTATCTGGGGCGCGCCGATGAGCAGGTCAAGATCCGCGGCTACCGCATCGAGTTGGGCGAAATCCAGGCCGCGCTGGCCGGTTTGGACGGGGTTGAGCAGGCGGTGGTGATCGCCCGCGAGGACCGCCCCGGCGACAAGCGCCTGGTCGGCTATGTGACCGGCGCCGCCGATACCGCCGCGCTGCGCACCCAGCTGTCCGAGCGGTTGCCGGGGTTCATGGTGCCCGCGGCCATCGTCGGTCTGCAAACCCTGCCGTTGACCGCCAACGGCAAGCTGGACACCCGCGCGCTACCGACACCGGAATACGCCACCGGTGCCTACCGCGCCCCGCAAAGCGCAGTCGAAGAAATCCTGGCCACCATCTACGCCGAAGTCCTGGGCACCGACCGCGTCAGCACCCACGACTCCTTCTTCGAACTCGGCGGCGACAGCATCCTGGCCCTGCAGGTGGTGTCGCGGGCGCGGGCCGCCGGCCTGAGGTGCCGTCCCCGCGACGTCTTCGTCGAGCAGACCGTCGCCCGCCTGGCCCGCGTGGCGGCGGTGGCCGGCGGCGAAGCCGACGTGATCGACGAGGGTCTCGGCCCGGTACGGGCCACCCCGATCATGCGCTGGCTGCAAAGCGTGAACGGCCCGATCGACGAGTTCAACCAGACGATGTTGCTGCAGGCGCCCGCGGGCGTGGCCGAGGCCGACGTGGCGATTCTGTTGCAGGCCTTGCTGGATCGGCATGCCATGCTGCGGCTGCGCGTCGATCGCGACGGCGCCGACGGATGGTCGTTGCGGGTGCCCGACCCGGGGTCCGTGGACGCCGCCGGCTGCCTGGGGTCGGTGGAGGTGCTCTCCGGCGAGGCGCTGGCGGCGGCCCGGTCGCGACTCGACCCCGCCACCGGGACGATGCTGAGCGCGGTGTGGGTCGCCCCCACCGGTCAGCTGGCGCTGATCGTCCACCACCTGGCCGTCGACGGGGTCTCCTGGCGAATCCTGGTGGAAGACTTGAATATCGCGTGGGCGCAGCACCGCGGCGGCCAGCCGGTGGAGTTGCCGGCGGGCGGGACGTCGTTCGCCCGGTGGGCGTCGCTGCTCGACGAGCACGCGCGCCGCGCGGAGGTCATCGAGCAAATCGCGGCATGGAAGCGGACCGCGGCGACCCCACCCGCGCTGCCGGCGGTGCGCCCCGACGTCGATACCTACGCCACGGCCGGGCACCTGTCGGTGTCGCTGGACGCCGAGGTCACCCGCACGCTGATCGGCGAGGCGCCGGCGGCGTTTCACGCCGGCGTGCAAGACATCCTGTTGATCGCGTTCGGGCTGGCGTGGGCGGAATTCCTGGGCCCCGACATTGCCAGTGCCGCGCCGATAGCCATCGACGTCGAGGGCCACGGCCGCCACGAGGAGCTCGCGCCCGACGTGGACCTCTCGCGCACCGTCGGCTGGTTCACCACCAAATACCCGGTCGCTTTGACCGTCGGCCCCACGTCGTGGGCCCAGGTGCAGGCCGGGGAGCCGGCGCTGGGAACGCTGATCAAGGAAGGCAAGGAACAGCTTCGCGCCGTGCCGCACCCGCTGACCTACGGCGTGCTGCGCTACCTCAACGGTGACGCGGAGCTGGACGGCGCCGACCCGTCGATCGGCTTCAACTATCTCGGTCGCCTGGTCGCGGGAACCGAGCTGTCCGATGAGCTGTGGCGGCTGCACCCGGAGAGCCTCTCGCTGACCGGCGCCGCCGCGGCGATCCCGATGCCGTTGGCGCACACCGTCGAACTCAACGCCGGCACCGTCGACACCGACGCCGGTCCGCAACTGCACGCCAACTGGACCTGGGCGCCGTCGGCCCTCGACGAAGCGCAGATCCGCCGGCTGAGCCAATTGTGGTTCGACGCCTTGTCCGGCGTCTGCGCGCACGTGCGGGCCGGGGGCGGCGGGCTCACGCCGTCGGACATCGCGCCCGCCCGCCTGAGCCAACCGCAGATCGACGAGCTGCACCGGCGATACGACCTCGCCGACATCCTGCCGCTTACCCCGCTGCAACAGGGCCTGCTCTTCCACTCCAGCACCGCGCACGGCAGCGACGACATGTACGCGGTGCAACTGGATTTCACGCTCACCGGCCCGCTGGACCCCGACCGCCTGCACGACGCCGTACACGCGGTGATCAACCGGCATCCGCACCTGGCGGCCTGGTTCTACGAGCGGTTCGACGAGCC
This sequence comes from Mycobacterium europaeum, assembly GCF_034555895.2. Taxonomy (NCBI): domain Bacteria; kingdom Bacillati; phylum Actinomycetota; class Actinomycetes; order Mycobacteriales; family Mycobacteriaceae; genus Mycobacterium; species Mycobacterium europaeum. The sequence goes on along the minus strand of NZ_CP157315.1, from coordinate 2,275,729 downwards.
GGTGCAGATCATCCCCGCCAATCCCGTGGTGGAGTGGCGATGCGTCGAACTCGACACCGAGCAGCAGATCGAGGAGCTCTGCGCCGCCGAACGCGCCGCGGTCGGCGACCTGGCCGAGCGGCCGCCCTTCCGGGTGGCGGTGATCCGCACCGGAGCGGACCGGCACCGGCTGGTGCTGACCAACCACCACATCGTGCTCGACGGATGGTCGCTGCCGATTCTGCTCCGCGAAATCTTCACCAGCTACTACGGCGAACCGCTGCCCGCGGCCGCGCCCTACCGCAGCTTCGTCACCTGGCTGGCCGATCGCGACCTCGACGCCGCCCGCGCGGCCTGGGCCGACGTGCTCGCCGACTTCGAGACGCCGACGCTCGTCGGCCCGAACGACCGCCTGGGCCAAGGGCGGCGCGGAGCGGCATCGTTCCGGGTGGCCGAGAAGACCACCCGCGCCGTCACCGAATTGGCACGCTCCTGCCACACCACCGTCAGCACCGTCTTGCACGGCGCCTGGGCGCTGCTCCTGACCTCGCTGACCGGCCAGCACGATGTCGTCTTCGGCACACCGCGGTCTCGCGTGGGCCAGCTGGAAGTCGACGGCGCGGAATCGATGGTGGGGCTGCTGATCAACACAGTGCCCGTGCGGGCCAACATCGCCGCGACCACCACCACCGCGGAGCTGCTACGTCAGCTGCAGGAGACCAACAACGACACCCTCGAACATCAGCACCTGGCGCTCAACGACATCCATCGCCTCACCGGACACGAGCAGCTCTTCGACACCCTGTTCGTCTACGAGAACTACCCGATCGGCGACGGCATGCAGCTGGGCCCCGACGGGCTGGCCATCGCCGAGTTCACCAACCGCGAGTACAACCACTACCCACTGACAATGGAGGCGCTCCCGGGCCGCGAACTCGGCCTGCACGTCGAGTTCGACGCCGACGTGTTCGACGTCGAAAGTGTTGAGGCGCTTGTCGAACGCTTCCGCCGGGTGTTGGTGGCGATGACGTCTGATCCCGGACGGCGACTCTCGTCCGTGGAGCTGCTCGACCGCGACGAGCGCAACCTGGTGCTGGCGGAGCTATCCGGCGCCGGTGCGGCCGCGCCGATGGGCGTGGCGCCGGAGTTGCTGGCGGCGGCGGCCTCGGCCGACCCGGACGCCGTCGCCGCGGTCGACGGCGAGCGGCGGCTGTCGTACCGCCAGCTCGACGAATGGTCTAACCGCCTGGCCCGCAGGCTGATCGACGCCGGCGTGGGTCCCGAGCGCGCTGTGGGCGTGGCGATGGATCGCTGCCTCGAATTGGTGGTCGCGTGGTGGGCGGTGGTCAAGGCCGGCGGCGTCCACGCACCGGTCGATCTGGACCACCCCGTCGAGCGGATCACCGCAGTGCTGGAATCCGCGGGAGCGGTCTGCGTATTGACTTGTGGCGCAGACGAAGTAGCCGGGGCAGGCGCGCGGCCGGTGCTGCGTATCGACGGGCTGGATCTGTCCGGGCACAGCGCAGAGCCGATCACCGGCGCCGATCGGTTGGCGCCACTGACGGCGCATGATGCGGCCTATGTGATCTTCACGTCGGGGTCGACCGGCACCCCCAAGGGTGTAGTGGTGGGGCATGCGGGTCTGCTGGGATGGGCTGCCGCGCAACGCGAGTCCTGTGGGTTGGACGCGGATGCCCGGGTGCTGATGGTGGCCTCGCCGACCTTCGACGCGTCGGTCGGTGAGATGCTGTTGGCGGCGGTGTCGGGGGCGGCGCTGGTGGTGGCCCCCGCCGGGGTGTACGCGGGCGAGCCGCTGACCGCGCTGCTGCAGAGCCAACGCGTCAACGCGGCCTTCCTGACCCCGACGGTGCTGTCGTCGTTGGATCGTTCCCGGTTGCCCGAGTTCGACAGATTGATGGTCGGCGGCGAGGCGTGCCCGGCGGAGTTGGTGGCGGCCTGGGCGCCGGGCCGGCGCATGTTCAACGTCTACGGTCCGACCGAAACCACCATCTGGGTCACCATGAGCGCGCCCCTGTCGGCCGAGGGGCCGGTGCGGATCGGCACCCCGATCCCGGGCGTGTGTGCCATGGTGCTCGACGCCTGGCTGAACCCGGCGCCGGTCGGGGTGGTGGGCGAGCTGTATGTGAGCGGGCCCGCGCTGGCGCACGGCTACATGGGGCGCGTGGACCTGACGGCGGAACGGTTCGTAGCCAACCCGTTTGGCGGCGCCGGTTCGCGCATGTACCGGACCGGCGATCTGGTGCGCTGGACCCGCGACGGCACCCTGGATTTCGTCGGCCGCGCCGACAAGCAGATCAAATTGCGCGGCCAGCGCATCGAATTGGGTGAGATCGAAAACACGCTGCTGGCCTGCTCGCACGTCACCCAGGCCGCCGTGACCGTGCGCGACGGCGCCGCGGGATCTCATCTGGTCGCCTACGTCACCCTCGACCACACCACCAACGCCGACCACGACGTGGAAGACGTCGAAGAGTGGCAGCACCTCTACGACGACCTGTACGGCGCCGACCTCGGATCCCGTTTCGGCATGGATTTCCGCGGCTGGAACAGCAGTTACACCGGCGAGCCGATCCCGCTCGAGGAGATGATCGAATGGCGTGCCGCCACGGTCGATCGGATCATGGCCCTGCGGCCGCGGCGCGTCCTCGAGATCGGCGCGGGCTCGGGATTGCTGCTGTCGCAGATCGCGCCGGAGTGCGAGCAGTACGTCGCCACCGACTTCTCGCCCGTGGCAATCGAAAACCTAGCCCGCTCGCTGGAGGAGTCGCAGTTCGCCTGGCGGGACCGGGTCGAGTTGTTCACCCAGCCCGCCCACGTCACGGACCGGTTGCCGCAAGGCCATTTCGACACCGTCATCGTCAACTCCGTCGTCCAGTACTTCCCCAACGCGGGATATCTGGCCGAGGTCATCGACCACGCGATGGAGCTCCTGGCCCCGGGCGGGGCGCTGTTCATCGGCGACGTCCGCAACCACGCGCTGCAGGGCGCGTTCCAGACCGGGATCGCCCTATCGCGTAGCGCCGACACCGCCGATGCTGACGAGATACGCAAGCGGGTCAGCCACGCCATGCTCGGTGAGACCGAATTGCTCTTGGCTCCTGATTTTTTCACCACCTGGGCCGTCAGCCGGCCGTCGGTGGGCGGACTGGACATCCAGGTCAAACGTGGCGTGTCCGACAACGAGCTGAACCGGTACCGCTACGACATCGTCATCCACAAGGCGCCTGCAGCCGTGCGGTCGGTGGCGACCGCACCCACCTGGTCGTGGACCGAGCGCGCGGGCCTGGATGGACTGCGCGACGACTTGATGTCGCTGCGTCCTGCCGTGGTCCGCGTCACCGACATCCCGCAGGCCGGAGTGATCGCCGACGTCCGCATCCAGGGTGCGCTCGCTGCGGGCCTGTCCGTCAAGGACGCGCTCGCCCAAGCCAGCCCCGACGCGCCGGTCACCGTCGCCGAAGAACTGCATCGCATCGGCGACTCCGCGGGCTATCGTGTGGCCGTTACCTGGGGTACCCAAACCGGCACCCTCAGTGCGGTTTTCGTCGATGCCGACGACCAGCCTGCCGCAGCCTTGACCGATCTGTACCTGCCTCCGGCGGGAATGCGCCAGCGCACCAGCCATGCCAATGACCCTCGCACCAACACCAAGATCGGTGAGGTGCGCGAGCAACTGAACGCATGGTTGCCCGAATACATGGTGCCGACACACATCGTGGCGCTCGAGGAATTCCCGATGACCTCCTCGGGCAAGCTCGATCGCAGGGCCCTGCCCGAACCGGAGTACCAGGACGTGGATCGTTACCGCGCCCCGTCCACTCCCGCCGAAGAGATCCTCGTCGGCATCTACGGACAGGTGCTCGGGCTGGAGCGGGTCGGCGTCGAGGACTCGTTCTTCGACCTGGGCGGGGACTCACTGTCGGCGATGCGCCTGATTGCCGCGGTCAACGCCAGCATGAACGCGAACCTCGGGGTGCGGGCCGTCTTCGAGGCGCCCACCGTCGCCGAGTTGGTGCGTCTCGTCGGCGACGAAGCCAACCGGCCGGAGCCCCTGGTCGCGCGGGACCGCCCCGCGGTGATTCCGCTGTCGTTCGCCCAGACCCGGCTGTGGTTCATCGACCAGTTCCAAGGCCCCTCACCGATTTACAACGTCACCGTGGCGTTGCGGCTGCGCGGGTATCTGAACGCCGACGCGCTTGGTGCGGCGCTGGCCGACGTCGTGGCCCGGCACGAAAGCCTGCGCACGGTGTTCGCGGCTGCCGACGGGGTCCCGCAGCAGGTGGTGATTCCCGCCGAGCGGATCGGCTTTGCCTGCGAGGTCATCGACGCCCGCGGGTGGCCGGAAGACCGGCTGCGTGAGCGCATGGCCGCGGCGGCCCGCTACACCTTCGATCTTGCCAGCGAAAGCCCCTTGCACACTGAGCTTTTCACCCTCGGCGACGACGCGCACATCCTGGTCGTCGCGGTGCATCACATCGCCGCCGACGGCTGGTCGATCACTCCCTTCGCGCGGGACCTCGGGGTGGCATATGCCAGCCGGTGCGCGGGCCATGCCCCCGCCTGGGCGCCGTTGGCGGTGCAGTACGTCGACTACACCCTTTGGCAGCGCGCGCATCTCGGCGACGTCGACGATGCCGACAGCCGCATCGCGGCCCAGCTGGACTTCTGGGCCGACGCCCTGGCCGGGCTGCCCGAACGTCTGCAGCTGCCCACCGATCGGCCCTACCCGCAGGTCGCCGACCACCGCGGTGCCCGGCTGGCGGTGGACTGGCCGGCGGAGCTACAGCAGCAGATTCGCCGCGTGGCGCGCGAGCACAACGCGACCAGCTTCATGGTGATCCAGGCCGCGTTCGCCGCGCTGCTGTCCCGGATCGCCGCCGCGGACGACGTGGCGGTGGGTTTCCCGATCGCCGGGCGATCCGAGCCGGCGCTCGACGAACTGATCGGCTTCTTCGTCAACACCCTGGTGCTGCGGGTCGACCTGAAAGAGCTGGGCGGGGATCCCACGTTCGCCGACCTGCTGGCGCAGGTACGCCGGCGCAGCCTGGCCGCCTTCGAACACCAGGACGTGCCCTTCGAACTGTTGGTGGAACGGCTGAACCCCGCTCGGAGTCTGGCCCACCATCCGCTGATCCAGGTCTTGTTGGGCTGGGAAAATTTCCCCGGGGAGGTCACTGCTCCGGCGGGTGGACTTGCCCTGGGTGATCTACAGGTCACGCCGATGCCGGTGCACACCGACACCGCCCGGATGGATTTGACGTTCTCCCTGGCCGAGCGCTTTACCGACTCCGGCGCGCGCGCCGGCATCGTCGTGACGGCCGAATACCGCACCGACGTATTCGACGCAAACACGGTCGAGCGAATGATCGAGCGGTTGCAGCGGCTGCTGACGGTGGTCGCCGCCGAACCGGACCGACGGCTGTCGTCGGTGGACCTGCTCGATGCCGGTGAGCACGCCCGCCTGGAGAGGTGGGGCAACAGGGGAGTGCTGACCCGGCCGGCGACGCCGAAGTCGGTCCCCGCGTTGTTCGCCGCGCAGGCGGCCCGCACCCCCGACGCGGTGGCGCTGGTCTGCGACGGCAAGTCGATGACGTACCGGGAGCTGGACGAGGCCGCCAACCGGCTGGCGCACCTGCTGATCCACCACGGCGCACGTCCGGGCGAGCGGGTGGCGCTGCTGTTCTCGCGCTCGGCCGAGGCGATCGTGGCGATCCTGGCCGCGCTCAAATCCGGGGCCGCCTACCTGCCGATCGACCCGGCACTGCCGGCGGCCCGGATGGAGTTCATGCTCACCGACGCCGCGCCCATCGCCGCCGTCACCACGGCCGCCCTGGCCGGCCGGCTGGACGGCTTCGGCCTGGCGGTCGTCGACGTGGACGACCCCGCCGTGGGCGACCAACCCGCCACGGCGCCGCCGCCGCCCGCACCCGACGACCTGGCCCACATCATCTACACGTCCGGCACCACCGGTGTGCCCAAAGGCGTTGCGGTAACCCAGCACAACGTCGCTCAACTCTTCGACGACCTGCGCCTGGGCATCGAACTCTCGGCGGAACAGGTGTGGACCCAGTTCCACTCCTATGCCTTCGACTTCTCGGTGTGGGAGATCTGGGGCGCACTGCTGCACGGCGGGCGCCTGGTGGTCGTGCCCGAGGCGGTTTCCCGTTCGCCGGAAGAATTCCACGCCCTGCTGGTCGGCGAGGGAGTCACGGTGCTCACCCAAACCCCGTCCGCCGTCGGGATGCTGCCGACCGACGGACTGGACGGGACCGCGCTGGTGATCGGCGCGGAGCCCTGCCCGCCCGAGCTGGTGGACCGTTGGGCACCCGCGCGGGTGATGGTGAACGTCTACGGCCCAACCGAAACCACGATGTGGGCGTGCAAGAGCGCGCCGCTGGAAGCGGGATCGGGCTTCCCGCCGATCGGCTCCCCGGTCACCCGGGCGGCCTTCTTCGTTCTCGACGAATGGCTGCGGCCCGTGCCGGCCGGGGTGGTCGGCGAACTGTACCTGGCCGGCGACGGGGTCGGCGTCGGGTACTGGCGCCGCTCCGCGCTGACCGCCTCGCGGTTCATGGCCTGCCCGTTCGGCGCGCCAGGCGCTCGCATGTACCGCACCGGCGACCTGGTGTGCTGGGCCCCGGACGGGCAACTGCGCTACCTGGGCCGCGCCGACGAGCAGGTCAAGATCCGCGGCTACCGCATCGAACTCGGCGAAATCCAGTCGGCGCTGGGCGGTTTGGACGGGGTGGAGCAGGCGGTGGTCGTCGCCCGCGAGGACCGTCCCGGTGACAAACGCCTCGTCGGCTACGTCACCGGCGCCGTGGATGCGGGCAGGGCTCGCGCCGCGCTGGCCGAGCGGCTGCCCGCCTATATGGTCCCCGCCGCGGTCGTCGCGCTGCCGGCCCTGCCCATGACGGTCAACGGCAAGCTCGACGCCCGCGCCCTGCCCGCGCCCGACTATCGGGACGTCGACAACTACCGCGCCCCGACCACCGCGACCGAGGAGATCCTCGCCGGCATCTACGCCGAGGTGCTGGGCGTCGAACGCGTGGGGGTCGACGACTCGTTCTTCGACCTCGGCGGCGACTCGCTGTCCACGATGCGGCTGATCTCGGCGATCAACGCGTCTTTGGACACCGAACTCCCGGTGCGCGTCGTGTTCGAGGCGCCCACGGTCGCGCAGTTGGCGCCCCGCATCGACGAGGGCGCGGGCCGGCTGGCGCCGCTGGTGGCAAGCGAGCGACCGGCGGTGATCCCGTTGTCGTTCGCGCAGAGCCGGTTGTGGTTCATCCAGCAGTTGCAGGGGCCGTCGCCCATCTACAACATGGCGGCCGCATTGCGGCTCGGCGGGCGCCTCGACGCCGACGCGCTGTGCGCGGCCCTGGCCGATGTGGTGCGCCGCCACGAAAGCCTGCGCACCCTGTTCCCCGCCCGCGACGGAACGCCCGAGCAGGTGGTGATCCCGGCCGAGGACGTCGACTTCGGCTGGGACGTCGTCGACGCCACCGGATGGGCCGACGGCGAGCTGGGCGACGCCATCGAAGCGACGACCCGCCACGCCTTCGACCTCGCCATCGAAACACCTTTGCGCGCAAGACTGTTCGCCCTCGACGAGCGCGAACACCTGCTGGTGATCGTGGTACACCACATCGCCGCGGACGGGTTGTCGCTGACGCCGTTGGCCGCGGATCTGAGCACGGCGTACGCCGGGAGGTCCGCGGGCCGGGCGCCGGCGTGGGCGGACCTGCCCGTGCAGTACGTCGACTACACGCTGTGGCAGCGGGCACAATTCGGCGACCTGGACGACGGCGACAGCCCCATCGCGGCGCAGCTGTCCTACTGGCTGGACGCCCTGTCCGGGATGCCCGAGCGGTTGCAACTGCCCACCGACCGGCCCTACCCGCCGGTCGCCGACCAGCGCGGGTCCAGCGTGGTCGTGGACTGGCCGGCGGAGCTGCAGCAGCAGATCCGCCGGATTGCCCGCCAACACAACGCGACCACGTTCATGGTGGTGCAGGCCGCGCTCGCCGTGCTGTTGTCGAAGATCGGTGGCACCGCGGATGTTTCGGTGGGCTTCCCGATCGCCGGGCGCCGCGACCGCGCGCTCGACCAGCTCGTCGGCTTCTTCGTCAACACGCTGGTGCTGCGGGTCGACCTGGCCGGCGACCCCAGCTTCTCCGAACTGCTGGAGCGGGTGCAGGCGCGCAGCCTGGAGGCCTTCGAAAACCAGGACGTGCCGTTCGAGTTGCTGGTGGAGCGGCTCAACCCGGCCCGCAGCCTGACCCACCACCCGCTGGTGCAGGTGATGTTGGCCTGGCAGAACTTCGCCGGCCACGACGATCCCGCCGCCGGTCTGACGCTGGGCGACCTCGAGGTCAGCTCCGTGCCGGTCGACACCGATTCGGCCCGCATGGATCTGGTGTTCTCGCTTGCCGAACGCTGGAACGAGACGGGCGAGGCCGCCGGGATTGCCGGGCGGGTGGAATTCCGCACCGATGTGTTCGATGCGCACAGCATCGAAGCGCTGACCGAACGCCTGCAGCGGGTGTTGGTGGCGATGGTGGGTGACCCGTCGCGGGTGTTGTCTTCGGTGGACCTGCTCGACGCGACCGAGCACGCGCGTCTGGGAGAGCTTGGCAATACGGCGGTTTTGACGGGGCCGGCGACGGCGCCGTTGTCGGTGCCGGAGTTGTTCGCCGCGCAGGTGGCCGGCGCGCCGGAGGCGGTGGCGCTGGTGTGCGAGGGCCGGTCCGTGACCTACCGCGAGCTGGACGAGGCGTCGAACCGGTTGGCCCACCTGTTGGTGGCCCACGGTGCGGGTCCGGGACAGACTGTGGCGCTGCTGTTTTCGCGGTCGGCCGAGGCGGTCGCGGCGATTGTGGCGGTGCTCAAGACTGGGGCGGCCTACCTGCCGATCGACCCCTCCTCCCCGGATACCCGGATCGAGTTCATGCTCGGTGACGCCACGCCGGTCGTCGCGGTCAGCACCGCCGATCTGGCCAGACGGTTTGCAGGCCACAGCGTGCCTGTCATCGACGTCAACGATCGGCGCCTCGACACCTTGCCCGCCACCGACCTGCCGCTGCCGGGACCGGACAGTGTCGCCTACCTGATCTACACGTCGGGTACCACCGGTGTGCCCAAAGGTGTTGCGGTGACGCATCGTAACGTGACGCAGTTGATCGGGTCGCTGAACGCCGGTCTGCCGGCGCCGGGGGTGTGGTCGCATGCGCATTCGCTGGCATTCGACGTGTCGGTGTGGGAGATCTTTGCCCCGCTGCTCCGCGGAGGGCGGCTGGTCGTGGTGCCCGAGTCCGTGGCCCGCTCACCGCAGGACTTCCACGCGGTATTGGTCGCCCAGGCCGTCAGTGTGCTGACCCAGACGCCGTCGGCGGTGGCGATGCTGGATCCGGCCGGCCTGGACGGGGTGGCGTTGGTGCTGGCCGGGGAGGCCTGCCCGCCTGAGGTGGTGGATCGGTGGGCGCCGGGTCGGGTGCTGGTCAACGCCTACGGGCCGACCGAGACCACGATGTGTGTGGCGATCAGCGCCCCATTGGAGGCGGGGGCGGGCGTGCCGCCGATCGGATTCCCGGTGCCCGAGGCGGCGCTGTTGGTGCTGGACGAGTCGTTGCGTCCCGTGCCCGAAGGCGTGGTCGGGGAGCTGTATGTGGCCGGATCCGGTGTCGCCGTGGGATATCTCGGCCGGCCCGGCCTGACTGCGTCGCGGTTTGTGGCCTGCCCGTTCGGCGGGGTCGGAACGCGGATGTATCGCACCGGCGATTTGGTGCGCTGGAACAACGACGGGCAGCTGCAGTACTTCGGCCGCGCCGATGAGCAGGTCAAGGTCCGCGGCTATCGCATCGAGTTGGGCGAAATCCAGGCCGCGCTGGCCGGTTTGGACGGGGTGCGGCAGGCGGTGGTGATCGCGCGCGAGGACCGCCCCGGCGACAAGCGCCTGGTCGGCTATGTGACCGGCGCGGCTGACCCGGCGAAGCTGCGCGCAAAGCTGTCCGAGCGGTTGCCGGGATTCATGGTGCCCGCGGCGATCGTCGGGCTGGAAACCCTGCCGTTGACCGCCAACGGCAAGCTGGACACCCGCGCGCTACCCACACCGGAATACGCGGTCGGTGACTACCGCGCCCCGCAAAACGCGGTCGAAGAAATCCTGGCCACCATCTACGCCGAAGTCCTGGGCGCCGACCGCGTCGGGGTCGACGACTCCTTCTTCGAACTCGGCGGCGACAGCATCTCGGCGATGGGCCTTGTCGCCGCGATCAACCGCAGCCTGAATGTCGGCCTTCCGGTGCGCGTCGTGTTCGAGTCGCCCACGGTCGCCCAGCTGGCGCTGCGGGTCGGTGAGGGCACGGGCGGCCTGGAGCCGCTGGTGGCCGCCGAGCGACCGGCCGTGGTGCCGTTGTCGTTCGCGCAGAACCGGCTGTGGTTCCTCGACCAATTGCAGGGCCCATCACCGGTTTACAACATGGCGGCCGCCCTGCGGCTGAGCGGGCCGCTCGACGCCGACGCGCTCGGCGCCGCGCTGGCCGACGTGGTGGCCCGCCACGAGAGCCTGCGCACCCTGATCGCCGCGCCCGAGGGCACCCCCCACCAGCTGGTGACCCCGGTCGAAAAGGCCGACTTCGGGTGGGAGGTCGTCGACGCCAGCGGCTGGTCGGCCGCCCAGCTCGACGAGGCCATCGGCGACACGGCCCGCTACACCTTCGACCTGGCCGCCGAAATCCCGCTGCGCGCAGAGCTTTTCCGTATCGACGACGACGAGCACGTGCTGGCCGCCGTGGTCCACCACATCGCCGCCGACGGCATGTCGATCACCCCGCTGGTGCGCGACCTGGGCATGGCCTATGCCAGCCGGTGCGCCGGCCGCACCCCCGGCTGGGCGCCGCTGCCGGTCCAATACGTCGACTACACGCTGTGGCAGCGCGCGCAGTTCGGCGACCTCGACGACCGCCAGAGCCCCATCGCCGCGCAGCTCGCCTACTGGGAAGAGGCCCTGGCCGGCATGCCCGACCGGGTGCAACTGCCCACCGATCGGCCCTACCCCCTGGTGGCCGATCAACGCGGCGCCACCGTCGAAATCGACTGGCCCACAGAGCTTCAGCGGCAAGTCGACGCGGTGGCCCGCAAGCACAACGCGACCAGCTTCATGGTGGTCCAGACCGCCCTCGCGGTGCTGCTCTCCAAGCTCAGCGCCAGCCCCGATGTGGCGGTGGGCTTCCCGATCGCCGGGCGGCGCGACCCCGCCCTCGACGACCTCGTCGGGTTCTTCGTCAACACCCTGGTGCTGCGGGTCGAGGTGGCCGGCGATCCCACGTTCACCGACCTGCTGTCGCAGGTGCGCGGGCGCAGCCTGGCCGCCTACGAACACCAGGACGTGCCCTTCGAGGTGCTGGTCGAACGGCTCAACCCCGCCCGAAGCCTCACCCACCACCCCCTGGTCCAGGTCATGCTGGCCTGGCAGAACTTCGCCGGGCAGGACGGCGGCGGCCCGGCCGCCGGCCTGTCCCTGGGCGACGTCGAGATCACGCCGATGCCGGTGGACACCCAAACCGCCCGGATGGACCTGACCTTCTCGCTGGCCGAGCGCTGGAACCGGGCCGGGGAGCCCGCCGGTATCGGCGGAACCGTGGAATTCCGCACCGACGTGTTCGACCCGGGCAGCATCCAGGCGCTCGTCGGACGGTTGCAGCGGGTGCTGACGGCCATGACCGTCGACCCCACCCGACCGTTGTCGTCGCTGGATCTGCTCGACGACGCCGAGCACGCCCGCCTCGACGAGATCGGGAACCGGGCGGTGCTGACCGCGCCGCTGGCGGTGCCGGTGTCCATTCCGGCGCTGTTCGCCGCGCAGGTGGCCCGCACACCGGAGGCCGTCGCGCTGGTGTGCGGTGGCCGGTCCATGACCTACCGCGAGCTGGACGAGGCCGCGAACTCCCTGGCGCTGGTGTTGGCCGCCCGCGGGGCCGCGCCGGGACAGTGCGTGGCGCTGCTGTTCTCGCGTTCGGCCGAGGCGATCGTGGCGATCCTGGCGGTGCTCAAGGCCGGGGCGGCGTATCTGCCGATCGACCCGGCGCTGCCGGAGTCCCGAATCGGATTCGTGCTCTCCGACGCCGCCCCGCTGGCCGTCGTCACCACCGCCGACCTGGCCGACCGGCTGCGCAGCCACGACGTGCCGGTCATCGACGTCGACAACCTCGAGCCCGCCGCCCGGCCCGAAGCGACGCTGACGGCGCCCGGACCGGAGGACCTCGCCTACCTCATCTACACGTCCGGCACCACCGGCGTCCCCAAGGGCGTCGCGGTCACACACCAGAACGCGACCCAACTGCTGGCGCGCATGGACGCCGGTCTGCCGCGCGCCGGGGTGTGGTCGCAGTGGCATTCGCTCGCCTTCGACGTCTCGGTCCACGAGATCTTCGGTGCGCTGCTGCACGGTGGCCGGCTGGTCGTGGTGCCCGAATCGGTGGCACGCTCGCCCGAAGACCTCCACGCGCTGCTGGTGGCCGAACAGGTCACCGTGTTGAGCCAGACCCCCTCGGCGGCCGCGATGCTGTCACCCGACGGGCTCGACGGGGCCGCCCTGGTGGTGGCCGGCGAGGCGTGCCCGGCCGAGCTGGTCGACCGGTGGGGCACGGGCCGGGCGATGATCAACGCCTACGGCCCGACCGAGGCCACGGTGTACGCGGCGGTCAGCGAACCCCTGGAGCCGGCGTCGGTCGAGTCCGGCGTGGTGCCGATCGGCTCGCCGGTGCCCGGGGGAGCGTTGTTCGTGCTCGACGGGCGGTTACGGCCGGTGCCCGTCGGCGTGGTCGGCGAGCTCTACGTCGCCGGTGCCGGCGTGGCGTGCGGGTATTGGCATCGCGCGCCCCTGACGGCCTCACGGTTCGTGGCGTGCCCGTTCGGCGGCCCCGGCACCCGCATGTATCGCACCGGCGACCTGGTCCGCTGGCGCACCGACGGGCAGCTGGACTACCTGGGCCGCGCCGACGAACAGGTCAAGATCCGCGGGTACCGCATCGAGCTCGGCGAGGTGCGCGCGGCCCTGGCCTGGCTGGACGGGGTGGAGCAGGCGGTCGTCGTCGCCCGCGAGGACCGGCCCGGCGGTAAGCGACTGGTCGCTTACATCACCGGATCCGCCGACCCGGCCGGCGTGCGCGCCGCGCTGGCCGAGCGGTTGCCGGCGTACATGATCCCGGCCGCCGTGCTGGTGCTCGACGCGCTGCCGCTGACGCCCAACGGCAAGCTCGACATCCGCGCCCTGCCCGCGCCGGAATACTCCGACGCCGACCGGTACCGGGCCCCGGACAACGCCGTCGAGGAAATTTTGGCCGGCATCTACGCCCAGGTGCTCGGGCTGGACCGCGTCGGGGTCGACGACTCCTTCTTCGACCTCGGCGGCGACAGCATCTCCTCGATGCAGGTGGTGACCCGGGCCCGCGCCGCCGGCCTGATCTGCCGGACCCGCGACATCTTCGTCGAGCAGACCGTCGCCCGGCTGGCCCGGGTGGCCGAGGTCGCCGACACCCCCGCCGACGTGGCCGACGAGGGCGTGGGCCCGGTGCCGGCCACCCCGATCATCCGCTGGCTGCAGGGCGTCGAGGGCCCGGTCGACCAGTTCAACCAGGCGATGCTGGTCCAGGCCCCCGCCGGGGTCGGCGAGGCCGACGTGCTGGTGGTGCTGCAGGCCCTGCTCGATCGGCACGGCATGCTGCGGCTGCGTGTCGACGACGGCTGGTCGCTGACGGTTCCGGAGCCGGGTGCGGTGGACGCCGCCGACTGCCTGCACACCGTGGCCGAGTTGTCCGACGCGGCGCTGATCGACGCGCGGTCCCGGCTGAACCCGGCCGCCGGGGCGATGCTCAGCGCGCTGTGGGTCACCTCGACCGCCCAGCTGGCGGTGATCGTCCACCACCTGGCCGTCGACGGCGTGTCCTGGCGAATCCTGTTGGAGGACTTGAACATCGCCTGGGCCCAGCACCGGCTGGGCCAGCCGGTGGCGCTGCCGGCGGCGGGGACGTCGTTCGCGCGGTGGGCCGCGCAGCTGGCCGAGCGCGCCAACGACCCGGACGTGGTGGACCAGCTGGACACCTGGACGCGGGTGGCGGCGACGCCCGCGGCGCTGCCCGCGGTGCGCCCCGAGGCGGACACCTTCGCCGCCGCCGGGCAGCTCTCGGCGGAGCTGGACGCCGAGACCACCGGCATGCTGCTCGGTGCGGTGCCCGCCGCGTTCCACGCCGGCGTGCAGGACATCCTGCTGATCGCGTTCGCCCTGGCGCTGGCCGAGTTCCTGAGCCCCCGCGCTGAGGGCGGGACGCCGATCGGCATCGACGTCGAAGGCCACGGCCGCCACGAGGAGCTGGGCCGCGACGTCGACCTGTCGCGCACCGTCGGGTGGTTCACCGCCAAGTACCCGGTGTCATTGGCGACCGGTGAATTGCCCTGGGCGCAAGTCATTTCCGGCGGCCCAGTGCTGGGGGCGGCGATCAAGGACGCCAAGGAACAGCTGCGCGCCCTGCCCGACTCGCTGACCTATGGGCTGCTGCGCTACCTGAACACCGAGGCCGGCCTGGACGGCTCCGACCCGCCGATCGGGTTCAACTACCTGGGACGGCAGGGCGGCGCCGAGCTCACCGAGGAGATGTGGCGGCCCGTGCCGGGCTCGGTCACCGCCGCGGCCGCGGCGATCCCGATGCCGCTGATGCACACCCTGGAGCTCAACGCGGCCACCGTCGACACCGGGGACGGCCCGCAGCTGCAGGCCCATTGGACGTGGGCGCCGTCGGCGCTGGACGACGGGCAGGTCGGCCGGCTGAGCCGGTTGTGGTTCGACGCGCTGGCCGGGATCTGCGCGCACGTGCGATCCGGCGGCGGCGGGTTGACGCCCTCGGACGTCGCACCCGCCCGCCTCAGCCAGAAGCAGATCGACCACCTGCAACGGCAATGCCGCATCGCCGACGTGCTGCCGCTGACCCCCGTCCAGCAGGGGCTGCTCTTCCACGCCAACACGGTGCGGGGCGCGGGCGGGGATGCCAGCGACCTCTACGCCGGCCAGCTCGACATCAGCATCGCCGGCCCGCTGAACCCCGACCGCCTGCGCGACGCGGTGCACGCGGTGGCCCACCGGCATGCGAACCTGGTGGCCCGATTCTTCGACCAGTTCGACGAGCCGGTGCAGGTCATCCCGGCCGACCCCGCGCCGGCCTGGCAATACCTGGAGCTGGGCGGCGACGAGGACGTCGACGCGCACATCGAGCGGCTCTGCGCCGCCGAACGCGCCGCCGTCTGCGACCTCGCCGACCAGCCGCCCTTCCGGGTGGCCTTGATCCGCACCGCGATCGACCGGCACCGGCTGGTGCTGACCAACCACCACATCGTGCTCGACGGCTGGTCGATGCCGATCCTGCTCGGCGACATCTTCGCCGGCTACTACGGCCAGCGCCTCCCCGCCGCGGCGCCCTACCGCGACTTCGTCGGCTGGCTGGCCGCCCGCGACCGCGACGCCGCCCGCACCGCCTGGGGCGAGGTGTTCGCCGGCTTCGACGCCCCGACCCTGGTCGGCCGTCAGGACCGGCTGCAGCCGGGCGGCCAAGGCGTCGAAACCCTCAGTCTCCCAGCCGATCTCACCCGCGCCGTCGGTGAACTCGCGCGTTCCCGCCACACCACCGTCAACACGGTGCTGCAGGCCGCCTACGCGCAACTGCTGTGCTGGCTGACCGGCCAGCACGACGTCGCCTTTGGGACCACGGTTTCGGGCAGGCCGGCCGAACTCCTCGGCGCGGAATCGATGGTCGGCCTGATGATCAACACCGTGCCGGTGCGGGCCAAGATCGGCCCCACCACCACCACCGCCGACCTGCTCGAGCAGCTGCAGGGCGCCAACAACCACACGTTCGACCATCAGCACCTGGCGCTCAACGACATTCACCGCATCACCGGCCAGGACAAGCTCTTCGACACCCTGTTCGCCTACGAGAACTATCCGATCGACGCGGCCGCCTTGTCCGGTGATCAGGAGTTGTCCATCACCGACATCACCAGCCGCGAATCCACCCACTACCCGCTGACGATCCAGGCCCAGCCGGGGCACCAGCTGCGGCTGCGCGTCGAATACGACACCGACGTGTTCGGCCCGGGCGCCGTCGCGACGTTGGTCGAGCGGCTGCGGCGGGTGCTGGCCGCCATGACCACCGACCCGGCGCGCCCGTTGTCATCGATCGATGCCCTGGACGCCGGTGAACACCGCAGGCTGGACGAGATCGGCAACCGGGCGGTGCTCACCCGGCCGTGGGTGCCGGTGTCGATTCCGGTGTTGTTCGCCGCGCAGGTGGCCCGCAGTCCGTTGGCGACGGCGGTGAGGTTTGAGGGCCGGTCGATGACGTATCGGGAGCTCGATGAGGCGTCGAACCGGTTGGCGCACGCGTTGCGTGGCCGCGGCGCGGGCCCGGGGGAGTCGGCGGCGGTGCTGTTGGAGCGTTCGGCCGAGGCGATCGTGGCGATCTTGGGGGTGCTCAAGTCGGGGGCGGCGTATCTGCCGATCGACCCGGGGTTGCCGGCGGCGCGCATCGAGTTCATGCTGGCCGATACCGCGCCGGTGGCGGCGGTGAGCACCGCGGCGCTGGCCGAGAAGCTGGCCGATCGCGTGCTGCCGATCGTCGACGTGCACAGCCCGGCCCTGCAGACCCAGCCGGCCACCGCGTTGCCGGGGCCCGATCCGGAGGATGTCGCCCACATCATCTATACGTCGGGGACCACGGGGGTGCCCAAGGGGGTGGCGGTCAGTCACGCCAATGTGACGCGGTTGTTCGACGCGCCGGCGGTGGGGGTGGCGTTGGCGCCGGATCAGGTGTGGACCCAGTTCCATTCGTATGCCTTTGATTTCTCGGTGTGGGAGATCTGGGGTGCGTTGTTGCATGGTGGGCGGTTGGTGGTGGTGCCCGAGGCGGTGGCCCGCTCGCCCAAGGATTTCCACGCGTTGCTGGTCGCCGAGCGGGTCACGGTGTTGAGTCAGACCCCGGCGGCGGTGCGGATGCTCTCACCGCAGGGTCTGGATTCCACGGCGCTGGTGATCGGGGCCGAGCCGGTGCCCGCGGAGTTGGTGGATCGCTGGGCGCCGGGGCGGGCGATGATGAACGTCTACGGGCCGACCGAGAGCGCCATCTTTGCCTCGATGAGCACCCCGCTGGCCGCGAAATCGGGGGCGCCGGCGATCGGGTCGGCGGTGCCCGGGGCGGGGTTGTTCGTGCTGGACGGCTGGTTGCGGCCGGTGCCGGCCGGGGTGGTCGGTGAGTTGTATGTGGCCGGTCGCGGGGTGGGGCTGGGGTATGTGCGCCGGGCGGGGTTGACCGCCTCGCGGTTCGTGGCGTGCCCGTTCGGCGGGCCCGGCGGGCGGATGTATCGGACGGGCGATCTGGTGTGCTGGGGCGCCGATGGGCAGCTGCAGTATGTGGGGCGCGCCGACGAGCAGGTCAAGATCCGCGGCTATCGCATCGAGGTCGGCGAGGTCCGCTCGGCGCTGGCCGCCCTGGACGGTGTCGAGGACGCGGTGGTGATCGTGCGCGAGGACCGTCCCGGCGACAAGCGCCTGGTCGGCTACCTCACCGGCACCGCCGCCCCCGCCGAGGTACGCACCGCGCTGGCCCAGCGGCTGCCCGGCTACATGGTCCCGGCCGCCATCGTCGCCCTCGAGTCACTGCCGATGACCCTCAACGGCAAACTCGACACCCGCGCCCTGCCCGCACCCGAATACACCGCGTCCGGGTACCGCGCCCCGACCAATCCCACCGAGGAAATCCTGGCCGGAATCTACGCGCAGGTGCTCGGCGTCGAGCGGGTCGGCATCGACCAATCGTTCTTCGACCTTGGTGGAGACAGCATTTCGGCGATGCGGGTGATCGCGGCGGTCAACACCGACCTCGACGAGTACCTGTCGGTGCGCGCCATCTTCGAGGCGCCCACCATCGCCCAGCTGGCGCCCCGGATCGGTGAGGGCGCGGGCGGCCTGGAGCCGCTGGTGGCCGGTCCGCGGCCGGCGGTGGTGCCGTTGTCGTTCGCCCAGTCCAGACTGTGGTTCCTCGACCAATTGAACGGCCCGTCACCGGTTTACAACATGGCGGCGGCCATGCGCCTGCGCGGCCGGCTCGACGAGCCGGCGCTCGGCGCGGCGCTGGCCGACGTGGTGGCCCGACACGAGAGCCTGCGGACCGTGTTCGCCGCACCCGACGGAACGCCGCAGCAGGTGGTCATCCCCGCGGAGCGGGCCGACTTCGGCTGGCGGGTCATCGACGCGCGTGACTGGTCGGCGAGCCGACTGGACGGGGCCGTCAAGGCCGCCGCCCGCGACACCTTCGACCTGGCGACCGATATCCCGTTGCGCGCGTGGCTCTTCCGCGTCGCCGAGGACGAGCACGTGCTGGTGGCCGTCGTGCACCACATCGCCGCCGACGGGTGGTCGCTGCGGCCGTTGGCCGCCGACCTGGGCATCGCGTACGCGGCCCGCTGCGCGGGGGAGCCCCCCGAGTGGGCCGAATTACCGGTCCAATACGTCGATTACACGCTGTGGCAGCGGGCCCAGTTCGGCGACCTGAAGGACAGCGACAGCCGCATCGCGGCTCAGCTGGCCTACTGGGAAGAGACCCTGGCCGGCATGCCGGAGCGCGTGCAGTTGCCCACCGACCGGCCCTACCCGCAGGTCGCCGACCAGCGCGGGGCCACGGTGGCCATCGACTGGCCCGCCGACCTGCAGCAGCAGGTCACCGCGGTCGCCCGCGAACACAACGCGACCAGTTTCATGGTGGTGCAGGCCGCGCTGGCGGTGCTGCTGTCCAAGGTCGGTGCGAGTTCCGATGTGGCGGTGGGCTTCCCGATCGCCGGGCGGCGCGACCCCGCGCTCGACGACTTGGTCGGGTTCTTCGTCAACACCCTGGTGCTGCGGGTCGACCTGAAAGAGCTAGGCGGCGACCCCACCTTCGCCGACCTGCTGGACCGGGTGCGCACGCGCAGCCTGGAGGCCTTCGAGCATCAGGACGTGCCGTTCGAGGTGCTGGTGGAGCGGGTCAACCCGGCCCGGAGCCTGACCCATCATCCGCTGATCCAGGTGATGCTGGCCTGGCAGAACTTCGGTGGGCAGGACAACGACCCCGCGACCGGACTGGCGCTCGGCGACGTTCAGGTCACTTCGATGCCGCTCGACGCCCAGGTCGCCCGCATGGACCTCACGTTCTCGCTGGCCGAGCGCTGGACCGAGGGCAACGAGCCCGCCGGGATCGGCGGGCGGGTCGAGTTCCGCACCGACGTGTTCGACGCGGACAGCATCGAGGCACTGGTCGCACGGCTGCAGCGGGTGCTGGCGACGATGACCACCGATCCGAACCGCACCGTGTCATCGGTCGACCTGCTCGACGCGGCCGAACACGCCCGCGTCGACGAGATCGGCAACCGGGCGGCGCTGACCGCACCGGCCACCGCGCCGGTGTCGATTCCCGAAGCGTTCGCCGCCCAGGTGGCGCGCACACCGGACGCGCCGGCGCTGGGCTGCGGTCGGTGGTCGTGGACGTACCGGGAGCTGGACGAGGCGTCAAACCGGTTGGCGCACCTGTTGATCAGCGAGGGCGCGAGCCCGGGCGAGGCCGTCGCGCTGCTGTTCTCGCGGTCCGCCGAGGCGATCGTGGCGATCCTGGCGGTGCTCAAGACCGGCGCGGCCTACCTGCCCATCGATCCCGCCCATCCGGCGGCCCGCATCGGCTTCATGCTCGCCGACGCCGAACCCGTGGCGGCGGTCACCACCGCCGACCTGGCCCACCGGCTGGACGAGCACGACGTGGCGGTCATCGACGTGGACGATCCCGCCGTCGAGGCCCGGCCCGCCACCGCCCCGCCGGCCCCCGGCGCGGAGGACACCGCCTACCTCATCTACACCTCGGGGACGACTGGCCGGCCCAAGGGCGTGGCGGTCAGCCACCGCAACGTGACGCAGCTGATGGCTTCCGTGGACGCCAGCCTGCCGGACGCCGGGGTGTGGTCGCAGTGGCACTCCTACGGCTTCGACGTGTCAGTGTGGGAGATCTTCGGCGCGCTGCTGCGCGGGGGGCGCCTGGTGGTGGTCCCGGACGCGGTGGTGCGGTCCCCGGAGGACCTGCACGCCCTGTTGATCGCGGAGGGGGTCAGCGTGCTGAGCCAAACCCCTTCTGCCGCAGCGATGCTGGACCCGCAGGGGCTGGAGTCGGCCGCCCTGGTCGTGGCGGGCGAGGCCTGCCCGACGGACCTGGTGGACCGGTGGGCGCCCGGCCGCGTGATGATCAACGCCTACGGCCCCACCGAGGCCACGGTGTACGCCGCCATCAGCGCGCCGCTCACGCCCGGATCCCCGGCGGTGCCGATCGGCTCCCCGGTGGCCGGCGCGGCGTTGTTCGTGCTCGACGAGTCCCTGCGGCCGGTGCCGCCCGGGGTGATCGGCGAGCTGTACGTGGCCGGCGGCGGACTGGCGCGCGGGTACTGGCGACGGGCGGCGCTGACGGCGTCGCGGTTCGTGGCCTGCCCGTTCGGCGGGCTCGGGGCACGGATGTACCGCACCGGCGACCTGGTCCGCTGGGGCGCCGACGGGCAGTTGCAGTACCTGGGCCGCGCCGACGACCAGGTCAAGATCCGCGGCTACCGCATCGAACTGGGCGAGATCCAGGCGGCGCTGGCCGAGCTCCGCGGGGTGCGGCAGGCGGCCGTCGTCGTCCGCGAGGACCGGCCCGGCGAGAAGCGCCTCGTCGGCTACGTCGCCGGGTCGGCGGAACCCGCCGAGCTCCGCACCGCCCTGTCCGACCGGCTCCCCGCCTACATGGTGCCGGCGGCCGTGGTGGCGCTCGACACACTGCCGCTCACACCCAACGGCAAGCTCGACACCCGCGCCCTGCCGGCACCCGAATACACCGGCGCCGATCGCTACCGTGCCCCCGGCAATCCCGTCGAGGAGACCCTGGCCGGCATCTACGCCCAGGTGCTCGGCGTCGAGCGGGTCGGCGTCGACGACTCCTTCTTCGACCTGGGCGGCGACAGCATCTCGTCGATGCAGGTGGTGACGCGTGCCCGCGCCGCGGGCCTGACGTGCCGGACGCGCGACATCTTCGTCGAGCAGACCGTGGCCCGGCTGGCCCGCGTGGTGGGAACGGCCGACGGTGACGCCGGCGTCATCGACGAGGGCATCGGGGAACTGCCCGCAACCCCGATCATCCGGTGGCTGCAAGGCGTCGAGGGCCCGGTCGACCAGTTCAACCAGACCATGGTCGTGGAGGCGCCCGCCGGGGCCGGCGAGGAAGACGTGCTGGCGGTGTTGCAGGCCGTGCTGGATCGCCACGCCATGCTGCGGCTGCGCCTGGACGACGAGGGCGCGCTGACGGTGCCCGAGGCCGGGTCGGTGGACGCCGCCGACTGCCTGCACACCGTGGATGCGTTGTCCGACGCGGCGGTGATCGAGGCGCGGTCGAGGCTGAACCCGGCCAACGGGGTGATGGTGAGCGCGCTGTTGGCCGCCTCCACCCGCCGGCTCGTGCTGATCATCCACCACCTGGCCGTCGACGGTGTGTCCTGGCGAATCCTGTTGGAGGACTTGAATATTGCCTGGGCGCAGCATCGCGGCGGGCAGCCGGTGGCGTTGCCGCCCGGCGGGACGTCGTTCGCCCGCTGGGCCGGCCTGCTCGGCGAGCACGCGCAGACCCCGGCGGTGGTCGAGCAGGCCGAGGCGTGGAGGCGGGTCGCGGCGACCCCGCCCGCGCTGCCGCCGGTGCGCCCCGAGGCGGACACCTACGAGACCGCCGAGCACCTCTCCGTTCAGCTCGACGCGGACACCACCCGCACGCTGCTCGGTGAGGCGCCGGCGGCGTTCCATGCCGGCATCAACGACATCCTGCTGATCGGCTACGCCCTGGCCTGGGCGGAGTTCCTGGGCGATACCGCGCCGATCGGCATCGACGTCGAGGGCCACGGCCGCCACGAGGAACTCGCCCCCGGAGTCGACCTGTCGCGCACCGTCGGCTGGTTCACCACCAAATACCCGGTGTCGCTGGCGGTGGGTGAATTGCCGTGGGAGCGCGTGGTTTCCGGCGATCCGGCGTTGGGGGCGGTGCTCAAGGCGGCCAAGGAACAGCTGCGCGCCCTGCCGGACCCGCTGACCTACGGGCTCTTGCGTTATCTCAATCCCGAAGTGGGACTGGATGCTTCGGACCCGACGATCGGGTTCAACTACCTCGGCCGGCTGGGCGGCGCGGCGGCCGAGCTGTCCGACGAGCTGTGGCGGATCTCCCGCGACGGCTCCTCGGTGACCGAAACCAGCACGGCGGTGCCGATGCCGCTGATGCACACGGTGGACCTCAACGCGGGCACCGCCGACACCGAGGCCGGCCCGCAGCTGCACGCCAACTGGACGTGGGCGCCCTCGGTGCTGGACCGCGAGCAGGTGAGCAGGCTGAGCCGGCTCTGGTTCGAGGCGCTGACCGGCATCTGCGCCCACGTGCGCTCCGGCGGCGGCGGGCTGACCCCGTCGGACCTCCTGCCGGCCCGGCTGGCTCAGCAGCAGATCGACGAGCTCGAACGGCAAGCCCCGATCGCCGACGTGCTGCCGCTGACCCCGCTGCAACAGGGGCTGCTCTTCCACACCACCACCACCACCACGCGGGGCGGCGGCGGCGATTCCAGCGACCTGTATGTGGTGCAGCTGGACATCGGCGTCGCCGGCCCGCTGGATGCTGACCGGCTGCGCGATGCCGTGCAGACCGTGGTGAACCGGCATCCACACCTGGTCGCCCGGTTCTGGGACCGGCCCGACGAACCGGTGCAGATCATCCCCGCGCACCCGGTTCCGGCATGGCGGTATGTCGAGCTCGACGACGTCGACGGCCGGGCCGACCGCGTGGACGAACTGCGCGCCGCCGAACGCGCCGCGGTCTGCGACCTGGCCGACCAACCCGCCTTCCGGGTCGCCGTGATCCGCACCGGCCGGCACCGGCACCGGCTGGTGCTCACCATCCACCACATCGTGCTCGACGGCTGGTCGGTGCCGATCCTGGTGAACGAGACGTTCGCCAGCCTCACCGGGCAGCAGTTGGCCCCGCCGGCACCGTATCGCCGATTCGTCACCTGGCTGGCCGACCGCGACCTGGACGCCGCGCGGGCCGCGTGGGGCGAGGTGCTCGCCGGCTTCGACGCCCCGACGCTCGTCGCGCCCCCGCACCAGACGGCGCCGGGCGCGCGTGGCCTCGAGACGTTCGCGGTGTCGGCCGAGACCACCCGGGCGGTCGGCGAGCTGGCCCGCTCGCGCCAGACCACGGTCAGCACCGTGCTGCAAGCCGCGTGGGCGCAGCTGCTCACCTGGCTGACCGGCAACCACGACGTCGCGTTCGGCACCACGGTCTCGGGCCGCTCGGCCGAAGTGCCCGGGGCCGAGTCGATGGTCGGTTTGTTGATCAACACCATCCCGGTGCGCGCCCGCATCACCCCGGCGACCAGCACCGCGGACCTGCTCGATCAGCTGCAGGGCGCGCACAACGACACCGTCGAGCACGAACACCTGTCGCTCAGCGAGATCCACCGGATGACCGGCCACGAGAAGCTGTTCGACACGCTGTTCGCCTACGAGAACTACCCACTGGAAACGTCCGCGATGGCGGTCGACCACGAGCTGTCCATCACCGACTTCGACATGTTCGAACGCAACCACTACCCGCTGACGATGCAAGCCGCCCTGTCCGGCGAACGGCTCGGCCTGCGCGTCGAATACGACGCGGGTTTGTTCGACCAGCGCACCATCGGGGCCCTGACCGACCGGCTGGAGCGGGTGCTGGTGGCGATGACCACCGACCCGGCCCGGCGGCTCTCCTCGGTCGACCTGCTCGACGGGCCCGAACACGCCCGTCTGGACGCAATCGGCAACCGGGCGGCGCTGAGCAGGCCGGCGACCCCGCCCGCCTCGATCGTGGAGTTGTTCGCCGCGCAGGTCGCGCACCACCCGGACGCGGTGGCGATCAGCTGGAGCGACGTGTCCATGACCTACCGGGAGCTGGACGAGGCGGCGAACCGGTTGGCGCACCTGCTGGCCGCAGACGGCGCCGGCCCGGGCGAGTCCGTGGCCCTGCTGTTCTCGCGCTCCGCGCAGGCGATCGTGGCCATCCTGGCGGTCCTCAAGACGGGCGCGGCGTACCTGCCGATCGACCCGGCCGCCCCGGTCTCCCGGATCAACTTCATGCTCGGGGATGCCGCGCCGGTCGCCGCGGTTACCACCGGGGGATTGCGGTCGCGGCTGGACGGGTCCGACGCGCGGGTGATCGACATCGAGGACCCACGGATCGCCGGCTGCCCGGACACCGCGCTGCCGGCGCCGGCGGCGGACGGCGTCGCCTACCTCATCTACACGTCGGGCACCACCGGCGTGCCCAAGGGCGTGGCGGTCACCCACCAGAACGTGACCCGGCTGATCGGCTCGCTCGACGCCGGACTGCCGGCCCCGGGTGTATGGACGCAGTGCCACTCGTATGCCTTCGACGTGTCGGTGTGGGAGATCTTCGCGCCGCTGCTGCGCGGCGGGCGCGTGGTGGTGGTGCCCGAGGCGGTGGTGCGCTCCCCGCGGGACTTCGGCGCCCTGCTGGTCGACGAAGGGGTCAGCGTGTTGACCCAGACCCCGACGGCGGTGGCGATGCTGGACCCGGCCGGGCTGGAGGGGGTGGCGTTGGTGATGGCCGGCGAGGCCTGCCCGGCCGAGGTGGTCGATCGCTGGGCGCCGGGCCGGGTGATGGTCAACGCCTACGGCCCCACCGAGACCACGATGTGCGTGGCGATCAGCGCCCCGCTGACGGCGGGGTCGGGGACACCCCCCATCGGCTCGCCGGTGCCCGGCGCCGGGCTGTTCGTGCTCGACGCCTGGTTGCGGCCGGTGCCGCCGGGGGCGATCGGCGAGCTGTACGTGGCGGGCACCGGGCTGGCCGCCGGCTACCTGGGCCGGGCCGGGCTGACCGGTTCGCGGTTCGTGGCCTGCCCGTTCGGCGAACCCGGCACCCGCATGTACCGCACCGGTGACCTGGTGCGGTGGGGCGCCGACGGGCAACTGGTGTACGTCGGGCGCGCCGACGAGCAGGTCAAGATCCGCGGCTACCGCATCGAACTGGGCGAAGTTCAGGCCGCGCTGGCCCGGCTGGACGGCGTCGATCAGGCGGTGGTGATCGCCCGCGAGGACCGCCCCGGCGACAAACGACTGGTCGGCTACATCACCGGGACGGCCGACCCCGCCGAGGCGCGCACCACGCTGGCCGGACGCCTACCCGTCTACATGGTGCCCACGGCCGTGCTCGGGCTCGACGCGCTGCCGCTGACACCCAACGGCAAGCTCGACGCTCGCGCCCTGCCGGCACCGGAATACACCGGCGGCGCATACCGGGCCCCGTCGAACGCGACCGAGGAGATCCTGGCCGGCGTCTTCGCCCGGGTGCTCGGGGTCGAGCGGGTCGGCGTCGACGACTCCTTCTTCGACCTCGGCGGCGACAGCATCTCGGCGATGCGGTTGATCGCCACCGTCAACGCCGAGCTGGCCGTCGACCTCGCGGTGCGCTCCCTGTTCGACGCACCCTCGGTGCGGAGCCTGAGCCGGCGACTGACCACGGACACCCCGTCCGGCCCGGACGTCGTTCCGGTCCAGACCCTCAAGCGCGGCGCGGGCATCCCGGTGTTCTGCATCCACCCGGCGGGCGGCGTGAGCTGGCCGTACCAGGTTCTCGGCAACTATCTGGACTGCCCGATCATCGGGATTCAACAGGTCCGCGGGGGCGCCGAACGAGAACCGCGGTCCATCCCGGAGATGGCGGCGACCTACGCCGACAGGCTGCAGGAGGCCTACCCCTCCGGCCCCTACAACCTTCTCGGCTGGTCGTTCGGCGGGGTCGTCGCCCACGCGGTGGCGGTCGAGCTGCAGCGGCGCGGGTGCGTGGTCGCCCGCCTGGTCCTGCTCGACGCCCAGCCGGCCATGGACGACGGCGCGGCCCCGCCGGAAGAGGCCCTCGGTGCCGGCCAGCTGCCGGAGGCCGCGCGCTCCGGGCGGCTGTTCGATCTCCTCGCCGACAACCTCCGCAAGAACGTCGAGCGGTACCGGGCGCACCGGCCCGAGGTTTTCACCGGGGACATCACCGTGTTCTCCGCCGCGCAGGACGGCGGCGATCGCGGCGCCTTCCTGTCGCGGTCCTGGCGACCGCACGTTTCCGGCGAGATCCTCACCTACGCGATCGAGTGCGGGCACGACGACATGCTGACCAGCGAATCGGTCGGCCTGTACGGGCAGCGGCTCAGGCGTTTGCTGGTCCTCGCCGAACGTCGGCTCGAACTGGCCCACGGCGCTCAGCACACCGCGGCGTCGCGGGAGGGCAAGGTGCCCGGGGAGCGCGCCGGCTAGCGAACCCGACGCGGCGCTCAGGACGTCGAGGCGGCGAGGGTGGCCCTGTGCTGGGGGCAATAGGACGCCACCGAGGCGCCGAGCAGGAAGGCGGCTTCATGGGCCGACAGATCGGTGGCCCTGGCGACGCCCATCACCAGCGAGCTCGGCGTCCTGCCCTTGTCGAGTCCGGCGCACATGTTGTGCCCCGCGGCGATCGCGGCGCCGCGGTCGCCGAAGACGACTCCGTGTCGCTGAATCTCCGCGATGAACGAATCGTCCTTTTGATCGGCCGACGCCGGTGCGGCGAAAACCACCGCGGCGGCTGTGAGGGCGAGCGCGCCGATCGCCGGCCAATTCCCGCAATGCCCATTCATTCGCGTCAAGATCTTCCTCAAAGTGCGGCTGGGTTCCGTAGTGCCAACGGTGGCTGAACGTTAACCAGAATCGCGGCATCTTTCTCGCCGGAGTTAACCGCGCCGCCTCACACCATTCGTCGCGCATCGCGGGGCTCTGCCGGCGGTTCACGTCCGGGCGGGCCGGACGGGCGCGGCGGCGCGGACGTCGAAATCTATTGGGGGACAGGGATTGCCAGTGCCTGTCGGCGAGTCGCGGGTCGGCCGCCGAGCGGAATCCGCGGGGGCGGGCGTCGCGACCGGCTGGCGCGGGCGCCGCCGGCGAGAGCAAACCGCAACGAAGATTTAACCGGGGCGGGGCTCGCCGCGCGCCAAATCCCGTCCCGCGGCGAGAAATCCCGCCCGCTCCATTCCGTGCCGTGCAGCCGCGGTCGTCGGTCCGCCCGCGAACCGGGGCGGCCGGAACGCAACGCTTTCACCGCGCCCGAAGCGGCGCCGCCGATGCATTGCCCGGTGGCCGTACGGGCGCGCCGCAGCCGCCTTCGGTATGGTCCAAGGAGTGTGCGGAGTCACCGGGGAGGTACGGCTCGACGGGCGGGTCCCCGATGTAGCAGCGGTGTCGGCAATGGCCGCCGTGATGACCCGAAGGGGCCCGGACGCGTCCGGCGCCTGGTCACAGGGCCGTGTCGCGCTCGGACATCGTCGCCTCAAAATCATCGACCTCAGCGAGGCCGGCGCGCAGCCGATGGTCGACCCGGAGCTGGGTCTGTCCATCGCCTTCAACGGCTGCATCTACAACTACAAGGAGCTGCGGAGCGAACTCACCGGGCACGGCTACCGGTTCTTCTCACACAGTGACACCGAGGTTCTGCTCAAGGCCTACCACCGCTGGGGCGACGACTTCGTCAGCCACCTGCACGGCATGTTCGCGTTTGCCATCGTCGAGCGCGACAGCGGCCGGGTGTTGCTCGGTCGCGACCGGCTGGGGATCAAGCCGCTCTACCTGACCGAGGACGGCCAGCGGATCCGGTTCGCCTCGGCCCTGCCGGCGCTGTTGGCCGGCGGCGGCGTGGACACCCGCATCGACCCCATCGCGCTGCACCACTACATGACGTTCCACTCGGTCGTCCCCGCGCCGCTGACCATCCTCCGGGGCGTCCGCAAGGTGCCGCCGGCGTCGCTGATCGCCATCGAGCCCGACGGCCGGCGCACCACCACCACGTACTGGACCCCGGACTTCACCCGGCACGCCGACCGCGCCGGCTGGTCGGAAACCGACTGGGAAGAGGCGGTGCTCGACGCGCTTCGCATCGCCGTCAAGCGCCGGCTGGTCGCCGACGTGCCGGTCGGCTGCCTGTTGTCCGGCGGGGTCGACTCCAGCCTGATCGTCGGCCTGCTCGCCGAGGCGGGCCAGCACGGCCTGATGACGTTCTCCATCGGCTTCGAGGCGGCCGGCGGCGTCGAGGGTGACGAGTTCCGGTGGTCGGACATCATCGCGAAGCGTTTCGAAACCGACCACCATCAGATCCGCATCGGCACCGACCGGATGCTGCCCGCGCTCGACGGCGCGATCGGCGCGATGAGCGAGCCCATGGTCAGCCACGACTGCGTCGCCTTCTATCTGCTCAGCCAGGAAGTGGCGCGGCATGTGAAGGTCGTGCAGTCGGGTCAGGGCGCCGACGAGGTGTTCGCCGGCTACCACTGGTACCCGCCGATGGGCTCGCCGGCCGCGGCGTCGCTTCAGGGCGCGGTCGCCGAGTATCGCGGGGCCTTCTTCGACCGCGACTCGGCGGAGCTGGCCGGCCTGCTGGGGCCGGGCATCATGGCCCCCGGCGACCCCAGCGAGCGCTTCGTCACCGAACACTTCGCGCGCGTCGGCGCCGAGACGGGCGTCGATCGCGCGCTGCGGCTCGACACCACCGTGATGTTGGTGGACGACCCGGTGAAGCGGGTCGACAACATGACCATGGCCTGGGGCCTGGAGGGCCGGGTGCCGTTCCTCGACCACGAGCTGGTCGAGCTGGCGGCGACCTGCCCGCCGGAGCTGAAGATCGCCCACGAGGGCAAGGGCGTCCTCAAGCAGGCCGCGCGGCGGGTGATTCCATCGGCGGTCATCGACCGGCCCAAGGGGTATTTCCCGGTTCCGGCGCTCACCCACCTGGAGGGGCCGTACTTGGACATGGTGCGCGACGCGCTCTACGCGCCGGTCGCCAAGGAGCGCGGCCTGTTCCGCGCCGAGGCGGTCGACGCCCTGCTGGCCGATCCCAACAGCAAGCTGACACCGCTGCGCGGCAACGAACTCTGGCAGATCGCCCTGCTGGAACTCTGGCTGCAACGGCACGGCATCACGGGTCCGGTGGCATGACCGTGGCCGATCCCCCCGGCGACCACACCGAGGCGATCACGATGGGCCTGCACGACGCCTCGCCGCCGGAGCTGGTGGAGGCGATGGCCAAGGACGTCGAGCTCGAGTTGGGCTGGGGCCGGCTCATTTTCGGACAGACGTTCGCCGATTCGCAGCAGCTGGTGGAGGCGCTGCGCCGGGAGGGGCCCGGCCGCCGCGACATCTGCATCTACGCCCGCGAATCCCACGTGGTGGTGGCCGAAGCGCCGACCGAGCTCTTCATCGACCCCAGCCACACCTACCGCCTGCGCTTCGCCGATGCCACACCCGAGGACCTGTCGGCGCCGCCGCTGGGCATCACCGTGCGCACGCTGAACGACCCGGTCGACGCCGACGCCATGAACCGCGTCTACGTGCGCTGCGGCATGGTGCCCGCCGGGGTCGACGTCATCTGGAACAACCACCTCAACGTGCCGGCGGTGACCTATCTGCTGGCGGTGCGGGACGCGGACGGCGCCGTGGTGGGCACAGTTACCGGCGTCGACCACGAGTTGCTGTTCTCCGATCCCGAGCAGGGGTCGAGCCTGTGGACCCTGGCCGTCGACCCCGCCGCCGGACTGCCCGGGATCGGCGCGGCCCTCACCCGGGCGCTGGCCGAACGCTTCCGCACCGCGGGCCGCGCCTACATGGATCTGTCGGTCGCGCACGACAACGCCGCCGCCATCGGCCTGTACGAGAAGCTCGGCTTCCGCCGCGTCCCGGTGCTGGCGATCAAGCGCAAGAACGCGATCAACGAGCCCCTGTTCAGCCCGCCGCCCGAGACGGTCGACGACCTCAACCCCTACGCGCGGATCATCGCCGACGAGGCGCTGCGCCGCGGGATCTGGGTCGAGGTGCTCGATGCCGAGACCGGCGAGATGCGACTCACCCACGGCGGCCGCAGCGTGGTGACCCGCGAGTCGCTGTCCGAGTACACCTCGGCGGTCGCCATGTGCCGCTGCGACGACAAGCGCCGCACCCGCCGCCTCGTCTCCGAGGCGGGCATCACGGTGCCGCGCGCCCGCCTGGCCACGTTCGACGAAGGCGACCACAACTTCCTCACCGAGGTCGGCGAGGTGGTCGTCAAACCGACCCGCGGAGAGCAGGGGAAGGGCATCACCGTCGGCGTCACCGCCGAAAACGGTTTCCAGGACCTCGCCGACGCCCTGGCCCGCGCGCGTGAGCAATACCCGGACGTGTTGATCGAGCAGCGGGTGCAGGGTGACGACCTTCGGCTGGTGGTGATCGACGGCCGGGTGGTCGCCGCGGCGCTGCGGATGCCGCCGGAGATCATCGGGACGGGCGAGCACAGCATCCGGGACCTGATCGCGGCCGAAAGCCGGCGGCGCTCCGCAGCCACCGGTGGCGAGTCACGCATCCCGCTCGACGACCTCACCGAGGCGACGGTCGCCGAGGCGGGCTGGACGCTAGACGACGTGCTGCCCCAGGGCAGCCGCCTGCGCGTCCGCCGCACCGCCAACCTGCACCAGGGCGGCACCATCCACGACGTCACCGCCGTGGTGAATCCCGAGCTGTGCCGCGTCGCGGTGACGGCCGCCGAGGCGATCGGTATCCCGGTGACGGGCATCGACCTGCTGGTGCCCGACGTCACCGGCGCCGAGTACGCCTTCATCGAGGCCAACGAGCGGCCGGGGCTGGCCAACCACGAACCCCAGCCCACGGCGGCGGCTTTCATCGACTTCCTGTTCCCCGGCCACCCGGGCCAGCCGGCGGCCTGGACCCCCGAGGAGTCGCGCGCCGACCGTGGCTGAGGCTTGCCATCCGCTTCGCTGGGGTAATTCTGAAGATCACTCAGAGAGGAGCCAGATGAGCGGAAGCGTGCAAACCGGGACCATCACCACCCACGTGCCGGCGCGCCTGGACCGCCTGCCCTGGTCGCGATTCCACTGGCGCGTCGTGATCGGGCTCGGCGGCGTGTGGATCCTGGACGGGCTCGAGGTCACGATGGTGGGCAACGTGTCCGCTCGCCTCACCGAAAAGGGCAGCGGTATCGACCTCAACCCGGCGCAGATCGGCCTGGCGGCCGCGTTCTACATCGCGGGCGCGTGCCTGGGCGCGCTGTTCTTCGGGCACCTGACCGACCGGTTCGGGCGGCGCAACCTGTTCATGCTGACCCTGGCGGTGTACCTGGTGGCCACGGTGGCGACCGCGTTCGCTTTCGCCCCCTGGTATTTCTTCGTCACGCGGTTCTTCACCGGCGCGGGCATCGGCGGCGAATACGCCGCGATCAACTCGGCGATCGACGAGCTGATCCCCG
The DNA here is from genome assembly GCF_034555895.2 of Mycobacterium europaeum. Classification (NCBI taxonomy): domain Bacteria; kingdom Bacillati; phylum Actinomycetota; class Actinomycetes; order Mycobacteriales; family Mycobacteriaceae; genus Mycobacterium; species Mycobacterium europaeum. Next base: position 2,244,305 of record NZ_CP157315.1, on the reverse strand, counting down.
CCCGCCTGCGCGGCCGCGTCGACCTCATCATCAACGGCACGTACTGGCTCGGCTCCGCCGCGGGCGCCGCCGGTGCGCTCGTGTTACTGGACACGTCGAACTTCGCGCCCAACGTCGGCTGGCGGCTCGCCTTCGGCGTCGGCGCCATCTTCGGCATCTTCGTGCTGCTCGTGCGGCGCAACGTCCCGGAGAGTCCGCGCTGGTTGTTCATCCACGGCCGCGACGAGGAGGCCGAGCGCGTCGTCGGCGAGATCGAGGAAGCGGTGCGGGCGGAAACCGGCGAGCCGCTGCCCGAGCCGCAGGGGCGCAAGCTGAAGATCCGCCAGCGCGAGACGATCTCGTTCCGCGAGATCGCCCGGGTGGCGTTCAAGCTCTACCCGCGGCGCGCGATCCTCGGGCTGGCGCTGTTCACCGGGCAGGCCTTCCTCTACAACGGGGTGACGTTCAACCTGGGCACGCTGCTGAGCGGGTTCTACGGGGTGCCGTCGGGAAAGGTGCCACTGTTCTTCATCCTGTGGGCACTGAGCAACTTCATCGGCCCGCTGGCGCTCGGGCACCTGTTCGACAGCATCGGCCGCAAGCCGATGATCACGGCCACCTACCTCGGCTCCGCCGTCGTGGCCGTCGTGCTCGCGATCCTGTTTGTGACGCAGACCGGCGGCGTCTGGGCGTTCATCGGCGTCCTGGCGGTGGCGTTCTTCCTGGCCTCGGCGGGTGCCAGCGCGGCCTACCTGACGGTCAGCGAGATCTTCCCGATGGAGACCAGGGCGCTGGCGATCGCGTTCTTCTACGCGATGGGAACCGCGATCGGCGGCATCACCGGCCCGCTGCTGTTCGGCCAGCTGATCAATTCGGGGGAGCGCGGCCAGGTGCTGTGGTCCTTCCTGACCGGCGCCGCCGTCATGGCGATCGCGGGTCTGGTCGAGTTGTGGCTCGGCATTGCCGCCGAACGGCGCCCGCTCGAAGAGCTGGCATTGCCCCTGACGGTCGACGACGCCGCACACCGGGAGGCCGGCGAGGCCGCGACGCGATAGCGCGGCCGTGCCGGCTTACCCGAGCAGCTTGGTCAGCCAGGTGGGGTCCTGGTAGTTCACCGACGCGGTGCCATCCCACACGAACGGGGTGGAATTGGCGTTCAGTCCCGACAGGGTCGCGTAGCCGTTCGCCGACTTCGTCTTGCCCGCGCCGAGGTCGTCGCCCGATTTGATGCAGGTCAACACGTCGGCGTCCGCGCCCACGGTCTTGGCCAGCGAGGCGAGCTCCCCGTCGGTGCGGTCCTCCGGCGCGTCCTCGGCCGGCTGGAAGTTGCTGGCGAACAAGCCCGAATAGAAGGCGGTGTAGAGCTTGGGGTCGTTCTGCGCGGCGACGCAGTACGACGCCGCGACGGCCCGGGTCGAGTAGTTCTTGCTGTGCGACTTGTCGTCGAGGAAGTCCAGCAGGTGGTAGCGCACCGCGAGCTTCTTGTTGTTCACCGCGGTGTCGATGTCGCCCGCGTTGGACCGGATGAAACTGCCGCACGGCGGGCAGATGGGTTCGTTGAAGATGTCGATCGTCAACGGCGCCGCCGAGCTGCCCACATACACGCCGTCGTCGAGGACGCGCAGCGCGACGGCGTCCGGCGGGGGCGGTTGCGGGGTCGGCGCGGCCGGGGACGATTCCCACGGCCGGAGTATCGCGAGGACCAGGGCCGCGACGGCCAGCACCGCGACACCGGCGACGCCGACCCACAGCCAGGGCTTGCGGCTCGGCCGCGGCGGTTGGGCCCAGGGCGGCGCCCCGACGGGCCCGGCGGATCCCCACGCGGGGGCGCCCGCCCAGCCCGTCGGCTGGGGGACCGGAACCCCGGGGGCCGCCGGCGCGGCCCGCGTCGGCCCGGACGCGGGGGCGTGCGCCCGGGGGGCCTGGGCAATCCCGGCGGCGTGCTGGTTGGCGAACGCGGCCGGTATCCGTGCCACCTGGCTGCGCTGCAGGATGTCGGTGGCCCGGTCCCGGTCGGGTTCTGCCAGCGCCGCGTAGGCGGCCGCGGACAGGTCACCGCAGGTGGCGTAGCGGTCCGCGGGATCCTTGGCCATGCCGCGGGCGATCACCCCGTCGAAGGCGACCGGGATGCCGGGCCGTGCGGCGCTGGGCCGTGGGATCGGCTGGTGCAGGTGGGCGCCTATGACGCTGACCTGGTCGCCGGTGTACGGCGGGGATCCGGTCAAGCACTCGTACAGCACGCAGGCCAGGGCGTAGATGTCGGCCCGGTGGGTGATCTCGGCGTCGCTGAACCGCTCGGGGGCCATGTATTTGACGGTGCCCACCGTGGTGCCGATCTGCGTCAGCTTCTCGTCGGACGTGGCGCTGGCGATCCCGAAGTCGACGAGGTAGGCGAAGTCGTCGCCGCTCACCAGGATGTTCTCCGGCTTGACGTCGCGATGCAGCACCCCGGCGGCGTGCGCGGCGTCGAGCGCCGAGCCGATCTGGCGCACGATGGCCACCGACCGCGGCGGGGACAGCGGGCCGTACCGGCTCAGCATGGTGGCCAGGTCTTTGCCGTCGATCAGGCGCATGTCGACGTAGAGCTGGCCGTCGATCTCGCCGAAGTCATGAATCGGGACGACGTGCGGTTCGTGCAGCCGGCCCGCCGTGCGGGCCTCGCGCTGCATGCGGGAGCGGAAGACGGGGTCGTTGGACAGCGTCTGCGACATCAACTTCAGCGCCACGATCCGCTCGCGCACCGTGTCCTCGGCCTCATAGACGTCGCCCATGCCGCCGCGGCCGACCAGCCGCAGCAGCCGGTAGGGACCGAACTGCGAACCCTCCCGCGAATCCGCGGTCGTGTCACTCATCCCGACTCCTCAGCCACCGACCGTGCGCAGGCATAAGGCTAAGGTTTCGCAGGCCGCCGGGCGCGGCGAATAGCGAAAGCCAGCAAATTCGGTGGGCCCCGATCACCGGGGCTCGTCGTCACCGCCGCTGCGTTCGGCGAGCCCCTCGCGGGACAGCGCGCGGACGAATCCGAAGGCCTGCATCCCGGCCGGCCCGGGGTTTTCGGTGATCCAGTCGTTGATCTTGCCCAGCGCGTTGGCCAGGTCGTCGCGCTTGACGCGGATCAGGTAGGTCAGCCGGTCGTCGTCCGGATCGTCGATCGACTCGGCGACGGCGACGGGATTCTTGAAGGCGTACGCGATCCCGTGCACGGCGTCATGGTTCAGCGCCCACCGAAGTTCGCTGGGCCGCAGCCGGTTCACCGCCAGGTTGCGGTAGTCGTGATCATCTATTGAGCTGCTCACCTGGCCGATAGCCCTCCTCTGTGTGGCTCGAGAAAGTGGACGGTGAGGAACTGAAAACGATGCCGCGCAGGCGATTCGACGCGAGCGTCAAACCGGGCGTTTCCATCATAGGAAGCGAGCGCGTTCGCTGCATTTCGAGCGCCGGCCCGGGCACTCGCCCCCCGGGTGTGACCCGCCGCGCCTGCCAGGCCGAGATCACGAGAGGAGGTGGCTGACCAGTGTCGGGTGGATCAACAGCGCAACGCCCAGAAGCACCAGGGCCGCCGCCGTCACGCGTCTGAGTTGATCGCCGAACGGGGTCGACTTTTCCAGCCAGATCACGACCGCGAGCGCCAGCATCCATGCCAATTGCATTGTGCCGAAGGCGATCAGCAACAACATCAGCAACCAGCAGGAACCGACGCAATAACCGCCGTACCGGCCACCGGCCAGAAATGCGCGGCCCGCCCCGCCGAGGCGGCCGGATCCGGCGGGCGCGGAGATCGGCCAGCGGCAGTGCCGCAGGCATGCCGCCTTGAAGGGCGTGAGCTGATGCAGACCCGCGAGCACCGCCACCGCGCCGGCGACGCGGCCGACCCACGAGCACGCGTGAAGCACCGGGTCCAGGCGGACGGACGCAACGTAGGCCGGCAGGCCCACGGCGGCCCACATGGCCAGGTATCCGGTGACGAACATGATCGCCGGCGCAACCTTGCCGGTGGCGGCGTGGGCGTAGCGCCGGACGACGGGCAGGACGGCCGGCAGCATCATCGCGGCCATCATCGCCACCCACGCGATGAGGAAGGCGACCAGCGACATCGCGGACTGGGCGTTCATCGGCATCGAGTCGCCTTGCATGGTGGCCATGGCCACCGACCACCACCAGCCCAGACCGGCCACCGCCAGCAGGATTGCCGGCAACCAGACGTCGCTCCACGACCACTTGGATTGTTGGCTGTCGCCCACGAGGCCACCCCTTCGTCCACATCCCAGCGCGATTTGACCGTACCCTACCCCACCCCGGGTGGGGTAGGGTACCGTGTAGACGGTCGACCGGATGGAGAGCGGTATGGGCGAGGACCTCACGGACAAGAAGCGCGCGGCGCTCAATCGGCTCAAGACGGTTCGGGGCCACCTGGACGGGATCATCCGCATGGTGGAGTCGGACGCGTACTGCGTCGACGTGATGAAGCAGATATCGGCGGTGCAGTCGTCGCTCGAACGCGCGAACCGGGTGATGTTGCACAACCATTTGGAGACGTGCTTTTCCGCCGCGGTGATCGATGGTCGCGGTCAGGCCGCCATTGAGGAGCTGATCGACGCGGTCAAGTTCACGCCGGCATTGACCGGACCGCAGGCCCAGCTCACCGGCGCGGCGGTCGGCGAGGCCGCCGACGACGGCGAGCCGGCGACCGCCGGAAGCCGGGGATGACGACGGGGTTCGCGGTGCCGGCGACGGCCCGCTTCGACCGGGCAACGAGACGAAGGGATTGGTGAGGACATGCCGTTGCATGGATTCGCGGCTAAGGCGATGCCCACGGTGGTGACCGGCGTGGTGGGGGCCGCCGCCTACGAGGCGCTGGCGAAGGCGCCGTGGCGGAAGGCAACCGTGGTGGCCGCCGCATGGGGCATCCGGGTGGCCCGCGAGGCGGAGCGCAAGGCGGGCCGGAGCGCCGAGCAGGCTCGGCTGACGGTCGCCGACCTGATGGCCGAGGCGAGGGAGCGCGCCGGGTCCGAGGGTGCGCCGCTGACCGTGGCGGGTTCGGGCGACGACGAATGACCGCTGTCCTGTGCGATGTCGATGTCGCCCTGAAGGTCGTATCCGACGCTTCCGGGCGAATGCGCGTGCAGGTCAACGGGTTCGGTGTGGACGCGGTGCGGGCCGTCGCGATCGAGGAGGCGGTCGCCGAGGTGGCCGGCGTGCAGGCGGTGCAAGCCTATCCGCGCACCGCGTCGGTGGTGATCTGGTACTCGCCCGGGCAGTGCGACACCGCTGCCGTGCTCTCGGCGATCGCCGAAGCCGAACACGTCCCGGCGGAGGCCGTGCCCGTGCGCGCTCCGCACTCGGCCGACATCCCCAAGACGGGCGTGCTGCGCAGGCTGGCGAGCGGCATCGGGTTGGCGCTCTTCGGCCTGCGGCAGCGCCCGTCGGAGGGTTCGGCCGACGCCGCGAGTTGCGGCGGCTGCGGTTCCACACCACCGGTCACCTCGGGGTCGCTGCCGCCGGACGAGCAGAGCAGGCGGGAGCGACGCACGTGGCTGCGCCGGGTGTTGCTGGCCTTCCCGCTGGGACTGGTGGCGATGGCGTCGACGATGTTGTTCGGCGCATATTCGTGGGCGGGGTGGGTGGCCTTCGCCGCGACGGTGCCGGTGCAGTTCGTCGCGGGGTGGCCGTTCCTGGCGGGGGCGGTGCGGCAGGCGCGGGCGGGGACCTCCAGCATGGACACGCTGGTGGCGCTGGGCACGCTGACCGCGTTCGTCTACTCCACCTACCAGTTGTTGGTCGGTGGCCCGCTGTTCTTCGACACCTCGGCGCTGATCATCGCGTTCGTGGTGTTGGGCCGCTATTTCGAGGCCAGGGCACACGGTAAGGCGCGAGAGGCCATCAGCAAGCTGCTGGAGATGGGCGCGAAGGAGGCCACGCTGCTCGTCGGCGGCGAGGAGCTTCTCGTGCCGATCGATCAGGTCCAAGTCGGCGACCTGGTGCGGGTGCGTCCGGGGGAGAAGATTCCCGTCGACGGCGAGGTCGTCGACGGGCGCGCCGCAGTCGACGAATCGATGCTGACCGGCGAGTCGGTTCCCGTCGAGAAATCGGTCGGCGACCATGTCGCCGGGGCGACGGTCAACACCGACGGGATCTTGACCGTGCGCGCCACCGCCGTCGGGGCGAACACCGCGCTGGCCCAGATCGTGCGGCTGGTGGAGCAGGCACAGGGCGGCAAGGCTCCGGTGCAGCGGCTGGCCGATCGCGTCTCGTCGGTGTTCGTGCCGGCGGTGATCGGTGTCGCGGTCGCGACCTTTGCGGGCTGGACGCTGATCGCCGCCAATCCCGTCGCCGGCATGAGCGCCGCGGTCGCGGTGCTGATCATCGCCTGCCCGTGCGCGCTGGGGCTGGCCACTCCGACCGCGATCATGGTCGGGACCGGGCGGGGCGCCGACCTCGGGATCCTGGTGAAGGGCGGCGAGGTCCTGGAAGCGTCGAAGAAGGTCGACACGGTGGTGTTCGACAAGACCGGCACCCTCACCCGCGCCCAGATGCGGGTGACCGACGTCGTCGTGGGCAAGCGGCGCCAGCCCGATCCGGTGTTGCGGGTCGCCGCCGCGGTCGAGTCGGGCTCCGAACACCCGATCGGCGCGGCGATCGTCGCCGCCGCGCGCGAGCGGGAGCTGAAGGTTCCGGCCGCCACGGGGTTCGCCAGCGTCGCCGGGCACGGGGTGCGCGCCGAGGTGGACGGCAAGTCGGTGGTGGTCGGGCGGCGCAAGCTCGTCGACGAGCACCGTCTGCAGTTGCCCGACGACCTCGCCGCGGCGGCCGCCGAGCTGGAAGGGCAGGGCCGCACCGCGGTGTTCGTCGGCCAGGACGGCCAGGTCGTCGGCGTGCTCGCCGTGGCGGACACGGTGAAAGACGACGCCGCGGGCGTGGTCCGGCAGCTGCACGACATGGGGCTGCAGGTCGCCATGATCACCGGGGACAACGCCCGCACGGCTCACGCGATCGCCGGACAGCTCGGCATCGACCGCGTGCTGGCCGAGGTGCTGCCGCAGGACAAAGTCGCCGAGGTGCGCCGCCTGCAGGACGAGGGCCGGGTCGTCGCGATGGTGGGCGATGGCGTCAACGACGCCCCGGCGCTGGTGCAAGCCGACCTGGGCATTGCGATCGGCACCGGCACCGACGTGGCCATCGAGGCCTCCGACATCACGCTGATGTCCGATCGCCTCGACGGTGTGGTGCGCTCGATCCAGCTTTCCCGGCAAACCCTGCGCACCATTTACCAGAACCTCGGCTGGGCCTTCGGCTACAACACCGCCGCCATCCCGCTCGCCGCCCTGGGTTCCCTGAATCCCGTGGTGGCCGGCGCGGCGATGGGTTTCTCGTCGGTCAGCGTCGTGACGAATTCGCTGCGACTCCGCCGTTTCGGTCGTGAAATGGACCACGAACGAGACGTTGCCGGGCCGAAAAGCGTTGAGAGTCGCGACATTCGGAGAGGATGACCGAGGAGGTCGGGATGGCTGGATTCAGCCGGCGGACGGCGCTCGTTGCGCTCGGCGCCAGCGCCGCGGCGGGCGTCGGGGTCGTGTTGCGCGTCGCGGCGGGGCCCGCCGTGCGGATCCGCCTGGCCGACTGTGGCGGCATGATGGGCGCCGGCCACGCCGACATGCGGGCATACATGGACATGTTCCACCGGCACGCGGAGATCACCCGCACAGTTGAGGAGATCCCCGGCGGCGTACGCACCACAACCCAATCCGCGGCTCCCGACCTCACCGCTCAGCTGCACGCCCACGTCTCGAGCATGTACGCGCATTTGGATCAGGGCACCGAGGTGATGTGTATGAGCCAGACCCTACCCACGCTGTTCCGCAACGCCGGTAATTACCGCCGCCAGCTGACGCTCACGCCCACCGGCGTCATCGCCGAGGAAACCTCCGATGACCCGGCGCTCACCGAGGTGATCCGTGCCCACGCCCGCGAGGTGACCGGGTTCGTACAGGACGGCATGCCGGCAATGATGCGGGGAATGATGGGGCCCGGCTGCATGAGAGGGCCCGGCGGCATGATGGGTCCCGGCGGGATGATGGGACCGCCCTGACATCAGGGCCCGGACGCCGGGGTCAGCAGCAGTCGTCCCCGCGCCACGATCCGACGCCTTCCCAGACGGCGGCTGCCGCCACCCCGAGACCGATCACCGGGTCCAGCCACCAGCCACCGGGCCACACGGCGGTGACGGCCAGACCGACCAACACCGCCGCGGCCTGCGCGGCGCACAGGTAGTTTTGCTTGCCCTCTCCGGCTGTAGCCCCCGAGCCGAGACGGGCGGCGAGTCGGTGTTTCGTCCAGCCGAGTACCGGCATGACGATCAGCGCGAGCGCGGTCAGCGCGATCCCGATCATCGTGGTCCGGGCTTGGTGCTCGTCGAGCAGGTTGTGGATCGACTCGGCGGCGATGTAGGGCGCGATGAGCCAGAACGAGACGGCCACTCCGCGTTGGGCCCGCCGTTCGGCGGTCTCGGACAGGGTGCGCGAACCCGTGAAGCGCCAGACGACGATCACGCTGGCGAGCCCCTCCACTGCGCTGCCCAGTGCCCAGCCGATCAGCGCGATCGAGCCGACGGCGAAGCCCTGCCAGAGCCCGACCGCACCCTCGATGAGCATCCAGACCAGGCTGGCCCAGGCCAGCCATCGGGCGGCCAGCGCCGCGCGATGCCAGGCGGCATCGCGCGTGAGCGGCGTGGGCAGTGAGTCGCCGCAGGGACCTTTGCACGCGCACTGGGTCGTGGCGTCGGCCGGCTGGTCGATGGTCATGGCGCCACCTCGTATCGGGGGTCGTCGTCTTCCGTCCCGTAGACGGGACAGAGCGCGACGGCCTGCCCCGTCGCAGCCAGCACCGTCTCTGCGGCGCTCAGCAGGTCGATCAGCGCGGGCTGAGTCAGCCGGAACAACGAGGCGCGCCCGATCGGTTCGGAATCCACCAAGCCGCAATCCTTGAGGCAGCCCAGGTGTTTGGAGACGGTCGACTGGGTCAGCCCGACCGCACCGACCATGTCGGTGACCCGCGCCGGCCCGGCGGCCAGGTGCCGCACGATGGCGAGCCGGGTGGGGTCGCCCAGCGACCGGAACAATGCGGCGGCGGGGGTGAGTTCTATTCGCTGCACTTCCGTCGCGGCAGCGGCCGCATTCATTCCCATTGGGGAATGTTATCGCCTGGCGGCGACCGCGGTACCCGGCCCGCTCACCGGCGGTATTTCACGAACAGGTAGTCGTCACAAACCAGTGCGTGTTCGAGGCGCATCGGCACGGGCGCGGTCAGTGCCGACGGGGTCAATCGCTGCCCAACCGGCTGGCTCGCGGCAAGTTTGGGGGCCAGCGTCACGCAGACCTCGTCGACCACACCGGCCTCCACCAGCTCGTCGAGCACGGTCGGGCCCCCCTCGCACAGGATGCGGCGCAAGCCCCCCGCGCGCAGCAGCGCGACGGCGCGCGCCACGTCCACGGAGTCCTCGCCGGCCAGCAGCACCTGCCGCCGGCCGGCGTCGTCGGGGTGGTCTCGCACCGCCGGGGCGTGCGCGCACGTCACCAGGATCGGTGGCTGGCCGGGGTCGCCGAGCAGCCTCGGCGGCAGCTGGCCGCTGCGGCTGATCACCGCGATCGGCGGCGGGGTCCGCCCCGGGTCCGCGAGCCGCACCGGCCCGTAGTTCTCCGCCCGCGCCGTCCCCGCGCCCACCAGCACGACGTCGGCGAAGCCGCGCAGGATTCTCAGCAGTTGCTGGTCGGCCGGACACGACAGCGGACCCGCCCGGCCGCCGAACGCGGCGGCGCCGTCGGCGCTGAAGATCATGTTGACCCGCACCCCGTCCGGGGCATCGGCGTAGAACGGCGCGAGTTCGGTGACACCGGCGACGGTGCCCACCCGGGGAGTCACGCCTACGCCTCGTGGCCGGGTTCCAGATGGCGGACGTCGCGGAAGGACACCCAGCGTTCGAGTTCCTCCGGCGGCTTGCCGTCCACCGGCGCGAGCAGGTGCCCGACGTGGTCGCCCAGCGAGAACCTGTCGAGAATTTCGCCGAGGAACCATGCGGCGGCGTCGTCGAGAATGGGCACCCCGGCCGGGCCGGCGTGCCACGAGCAGCGGTCGAACTTGTCGACGGTGTCGCCGGTTTGGCTGCCGAACAGCTCCACGACGTCGAGGTGGTCGTGGTCGAACAGGTGCACCGCCAAGTGAGTCGCCTGGGCGGCGACCCGGAAGGTGTGGTTCTTCTTGGACAGGCCGACCAGGAATCGGGGCGGGTGAATGCTGGTCTGGCAGGCGAACCCGACCAGACAGCCCGCCGAGACGTCGCCGGCCGACGTGGTCACCACGTACATCGGGTAATTGAGCAGCCCCACCAGCTTTTCGAACGCGTCTTCTCCCGGGTCGGTCATCCGCTCAGTCTTCCCGTTCGAGGCGCCGGCGAACCCGGCGGCGCGCCTAGCTCTGGCAGCAGGGCTCGTCGGCGGTGTCCGAAAAGGTGTCGGAGTCGGCGATCACGGTGTAGACCTCCCAGCGTTCCCCGCCGGGGCCGGTGACCCACACCTTGTCCTGGGTGGCGAAGCAACACGTGGTGTCGAGCTCCTCGTCGGTGACCAGTCCCCGGTCGCCCAGGCGGGCGATTTCGGCGTGCACCGTCTCACTGGAGGCGACTTCCACCCCGAGGTGGTTGAGGCTGCCGCCGTGACCGGGGTTCTCGAGCAGCACGAGCTTGAGTGGCGGCTCGGCGATCGCGAAATTGGCGTAGCCGGGCTTGATTTTGGCCGGTTCGGTGTCGAACAGCTTGGAGTAGAACGCGATCGCCTCCTGTAGGTCGTCGACGTTGAGGGCGAGTTGCACGCGAGACATGATGTCCTTTCTTCGGGTGCGGGTTAGGCGGTTGCCGTGGGCAGCAGTTCGGCGATCAACGCCGCGACGCGCTCGGCGAGGTCGTCGCGGATGGCACGCACGGTGGCCAGCGGTTGGCCCGCCGGGTCGGGCACTTTCCAGTCGCGGTAGGACACCCCCGGAAAGTAGGGGCAGGTGTCGCCGCAGCCCATGGTGATCACCACGTCGCTGGTCTGCACGTCTTCGCCGGTGAGGATTTTCGGGTTGGCGGCGGTGATGTCGATGCCCCGCTCGGCCATGGCCGCGATCGCGACGGGGTTGACCTCGTCGGCGGGCTGCGTTCCCGCGGAACGGACTTCGATGCGTCCGTCGGCCATCTGGCCCAGCAGGGCGGCGGCCATCTGTGAGCGGCCGGCGTTGTGCACGCAGACGAACAGGACGCTGGGCTTACCGGCCATCGGTGGGGACTCCTGGGGCCGGGTCGTCGCGGAACAGCCGGGCGCGCAGTGCAAGCGACACGTAGACCAACCCGATCAGCACGGGTACCTCGATCAGGGGGCCGACCACCCCGGCGAGGGCCTGCCCGGACGTGACGCCGTAGGTGGCGATGGCCACCGCGATGGCCAGTTCGAAGTTGTTGCCGGCGGCGGTGAACGCGAGGGTGGCGGTGCGGGCGTAGCCGAGGCGCAACACGAGTCCGAGGGCATACCCGCCCGCCCACATGATCGCGAAGTAGGCCAGCAGCGGGATCGCGATCCGGGCCACATCCAGTGGCCGGGAAGTGATCTCGTGGCCTTGCAGGGCGAACAGGATCACGATGGTGAACAGCAGCCCGTACAGGGCCCAGGGACCGATGCGGGGCAGGAACCGCGTCTCGTACCAGTCGCGGCCCCGGAAGCGTTCGCCCAGTCGGCGCGAGGAATATCCGGCCAGCAGCGGAATGCCGAGGAAGATGAGCACGGCCTTGGCGATCTGCCATGGGGAGACGTGGATGCCCGTCTGCGGCAGGCCCAGCCAGCCGGGCAGCACTGACAGGTAGAACCAGCCCAGCGCGGCGAACATGACCACCTGGAACAGTGAATTCAGCGCGACCAGCACGGCGGCGGCCTCTCGGTCCCCGCAGGCCAGGTCGTTCCAGATGATGACCATGGCGATGCAGCGCGCCAATCCGACGATGATGAGCCCGGTGCGGTACTCGGGCAGGTCGGGCAGCAGGGCCCAGGCCAACACGAACATCACCGCGGGTCCCACCACCCAGTTGAGCACCAGGGAGGACACCATCAGCTTCCGGTCGGTCGTGACCTCGTCGAGCCGGTCGTAGCGGACCTTGGCCAGCACCGGATACATCATGACCAACAGGCCCAGTGCGATCGGGAGCGAAACGCCTTGCACGCTAACGGCACTCAGGGCCGACCCGAGTCCCGGCACGATGCGGCCCAACAACAGGCCGGCGGCCATCGCCGCGCCGATCCATACCGGCAGGAACCGGTCCATGGTGGGGAGCCGGCTCGCCGCCGCGGTGGGCGCCGTGGCACGAATGTCGGTCATGGCTTCAGCACCGACGAAAGACGCTGCAGCGCAGCGGGAATCACCCAGTAGTACACCCAGGTGCCGCGCCGCTCGCAGTCCAGCAGCCCGGCCGAACGCAGCAGCTTGAGGTGATGGGAGATCGTCGGCTGCGACAGATCGAAGGTCGCCGAGATCTCGCACACGCACGCCTCCCCGCTGGGGTGGCTGGCGATCAGGCTCAACAACCTCAGGCGCACCGGATCGCCCAGCGCTTTGAACATGGCCGCCAATTCGGACGCCTGCGAATCGGCCATCGCGGCCGTTCCCAGCGTCGGGCAGCAGGTCTGCAGTTGATTCGACATTCTTCTATATAAACACATATCGAATCAATGCGCCACCCTCACGTGGTCGTCGGTGGTGACCGCAGCGCCGACCCGGTGAGCCAGGCATCGAGCGACAAGGTGCCGGCCCCGGCGAATAGTAGGAACAGGCTGCCGCATAGCTGGGCCAGGTCGACGCGGGATTCGTGGATGAAGTCCCACCACCCGTGTTCGCGGCCGAAGAGCGGGGCCTGGCAACACAAGAGGGGCAGCTTGGTGATGAGCAACGCCCCGAGCATGTCGACGATCATCGGCGCGGCGGCCAGCCGGGTCAGCAGCCCGAGGAGGATCAGCGTGCCGCAGCCGATTTCGAAGGCTCCGTCCAGCGTGGAAAAGAACGTAGGTGCCGGGATGCCCGCCTTCTCGAACCTGCCGGTGCCCAGCGCGGCCGGTCGAAGAAACTTCAGAACGCCCTCGCACAGGAACACCAGTCCCACATAGAAGCGAATCAGCACCACCGCGGCCGGGGCGCGTGTCGAGAGCGCCGGTGCGAGTCGCGATCCGGGGCTAATCATGCGTGGCCTCCTCGTGATCAGAATCCCTTGGGGCCCGCCGAATCGCGTAGGCGGCGATGCCGACGGCGAGCACCACCAGGCCGGACAGCACCGACGACAGGGGCATCGCGAACGCCAGTATCGCGCAGCCGATCAACCCGACTACCGGGATCGCGCGGACCGGGCGGCCCTCGTCCGGCCGGAGGGTGAAAGCGGAGGCGTTGGCGACCGCGTAGTAGATCAACACCGCGAACGAGGAAAAACCGATCGCATCCCTGAGGTCGACGGTGGCGGCCAACGCTGTCACGACGGCACCGATCAGCAGCTCGGCGCGGTGCGGCACCCGGAAGCTCGGGTGCACGGCGGTCAGCCAGTGGGGGAGGTGGTGGTCGCGGGCCATGGCCAAGGTGGTGCGCGAGACGCCGAGGACCAGTGCCAGCAGCGATCCCAGCGCCGCGACCGCCGCGCCCACCTGTACGACGGGGACGAGCCAGCCCGTCCCGGCCGCCCGCACGGTGTCGACCAGCGGCGCCGTCGCGTGGCCGAGGCGCCGTGGCCCCAGCGCCGCGACCGCGGCCACCGCCACCAGGGTGTAGACGGCCAGGGCGATGCCGAGCGCCAGCGGGATCGCCCGCGGAATGGTGCGCGCGGGGTCGCGCACCTCCTCGCCCAGGGTCGCGATGCGCGCGTAGCCGGCGAAGGCGAAGAACAGCAGCCCGGCCGCCTGAATCACCCCGCCGACCGTCGTCCCGGACGGGCGAAGTTGTTCGGCGCTAACCGTTCCCGACGCGAAGGTGGCAACCACCACCGCGGCGAGCACGGCCAACACGAGCGCGACGATCACTCGGGTCAGCCAGGCCGACTTCTGCACCCCGGCGTAGTTGACCGCGGTCAGCGCGACCACCGCGGCGACCGCCACCGCGTGCGCCTGCGACGGCCACGCGTAGGAGCCGACGGTCAGGGCCATCGCCGCGCACGAGGCGGTCTTGCCGACGACGAAACCCCAACCCGCCAGATATCCCCAGAAATCGCCCAACCGCTCGCGGCCGTAGACGTAGGTGCCGCCGGAGGCGGGGTAGCGAGCGGCCAGCCGGGCGGAGGAGGTGGCGTTGCAGTAGGCCACCAGCGCCGCCAGCGCCAGGCCCAGCAGCAGGCCGGACCCCGCCGCGCGCGCCGCCGGGCCGAGAGCGGCGAAGATACCGGCGCCGATCATGGAGCCCAGCCCGATCATCACCGCGTCGAACACGCCCAGGCTGCGGCGAAGTTCGCCGGTGTCGTTGTCGCCCAATGGCTCTCCTCACCGCGCAGGCAGCGCCCAATCTATCAAATCGATTTGAGGTATTGTCCGAGGGGTGTCGGCTACCGATCGTCCCGCGGTGCCGCAGCTGATGCGGATGGCGTCGCATCCGGTGCGCTGGGCGCTGCTGAGCGAACTCGTGGGCGGCGACCACCGGGTGCGGGAGTTGGCCGCCGCCGTGGGCGAGCCGCAGAACCTGGTTTCGTATCACCTGCGGCTGCTGCGCTCGGCCGGGCTGGTGCACGCGCGGCGCAGCAGTTTCGACGGTCGAGACACCTACTACCGCGTGAACCTGACCGGATGCGCCGGAGCGTTCCGGGACGCGGCCGCGGCGCTGCATCCCGCGCTCGCGCCGGCGCCGCTCGCCACGCCGCCCGCCCGGTCGGTGCTGTTCTTGTGCACCGGCAACAGCGCGCGCTCACCCATGGCCGAGGCGCTGCTGAAGACGCGGGGACGGGGCCGCATCCGCGCGGCGAGCGCGGGCAGCCATCCCAAACCGCACCTGCACCCCAACGCGATACGCGTCATGCGCGAGAGGTACGGCATCGACCTCGCCGGGCGCCGGCCCCAACCGTTGACCGCGGTGGCCCGCCGCAACTTCGATTGCGTGATCACCCTGTGCGACAAGGTCCGCGAGTATGCGCACGAGCATGGCCCGGACGTGACGATGCACTGGAGCCTGCCCGACCCGTCGGCCCACGGCGCGAGATACCCGGAATTCGGCCGGGTGGCAGACGAATTGGAAGACCGCATCGAATTCCTGGTGCCCGCCCTCGGCGCGTGTCCGCGGGGGCGATGACCGTGTCGCTCGATCGGCGCGGCTTCTTCAAGTGGGGTGGCCTGGCGGCGCTGGCCGCAAGTGGGGGCGCCGGCGCCGTCTCCGCCTGCGCACGGCCCACCCGGCCCGTCGGCAAAGCCGATCACACGTTGCGGATCGGTACCGCCACCGTGGAGTTGGCCCCGGGCCACGTGGTGTCGACCTTGACCTACAACGGGCAGTTCCCCGGCCCGCTGCTGCGGTTCGACGAGGGCCGGCGAACGACGGTGGATGTCTTCAACGACACCGATTCGCCCGAGCAGCTGCATTGGCACGGCCAGCACGTCGGCGTCGACGTCGACGGTTCCGCGGAGGAGGGCACCCCCTACATCCCCGCGCACGGCATGCGGCGGATTTCCTTCGTGCCGGGGCCGGCGGGTTTTCGCTTCTACCACACGCACGTGGTGCCGCGGGCCGACCTGTCCCGCGGCCAATACAGCGGCCTGGTCGGCCCCGTCTACATCGAGCCCAGGCAGCACGTCGGTGCGTACGACCAAGAGATCTTCCTGACGCTCAAGGAATTCGAGCCCAGTCTCACCCGCGGGGGCGACATGGCCGCGGACTTCCTGGCCGGTGAACAGCAACCCGACTTGAAAGACAAGGGGGAGTCATCGATGGCGGCGTCGCTCGGCCGTGGCGACCCGCGCGGGTTCGAGGTCGGCTACGGGGCGTTCGCCGTCAACGGACGGATGCTGGGCCACAGCGACCCCATCCGGGTCCGGACCGGTCAGCGGGTGCTGCTGCACGTGCTGAACGCGAGCGCCACCGAAACGCGGAGCCTGGCCCTGCCGGGTCACGCCTTCACCGTGGTGGCGCTGGACGGTAACCCGGTACCCGCCCCGGCGTCGGTGCCGGTGCTGTGGCTCGGTGCCGGCGAACGCGTTTCGGCCCTCGTCGCGATGACCAACCCGGGGGTGTGGGTGCTGGGGGACGTGTCCGACGACGACCGCGGCCACGGCATGGGCGTCGTCGTGGAGTATGCCGGCCGCGGCGGGGATCCGCAGTGGGCGCCGCCGCCGTCGTTCAAGTGGGATTACCGGCTGTTCGCGCGGCCCGCCCCCGTCCCGCCGCCCGAGCGCACGATCGAGCTGCTGATCGAGAAGCGCAACGCCGCCGACAACGGTTTCAACCTCTGGACCTTCAACGGCACACCGTTTTCCATGGACACCAACCGACCGGTGCTCGACTTGGAACGGGACAAGCGCTACCGGCTGCGCTTCCGCAATGCCAGCGACGACATGCACCCGATGCATCTGCATCGGCACACGTTCGAGATCACCCGATTCGCCGGCACGCCAACGGCCGGCGTGCGCAAGGACGTCGCGATGCTGGGCGGCTACCAGAGCATGGACGTCGACTTCGTCGCCGACCAGCCCGGCCTGTCGCTGCTGCACTGCCACCAGCAGATCCACATGGATTACGGCCTCATGCTCTTGCTCAACAGCGCCTGATCCGGCCGGCCTCACCCCAGCGGATTGTTCCGCCGCACTCCGCGATACATGCCCCACCGCACGATCCACGGCATCACGATGCGCTCGACCGACCACGCCGGGAACCGGAACGCGTGGCCGGTGGGCAGAAACACCTCCAGCCCGTCGCGTTGCGCGCCCACCAGCGAGCCCCACCGGCGCGTCGGGGCCCGGTAGGTCCCCGGCCGCCCGCCGCTGAGCTCGGCGCGCACGTTGCGGGCCACCAGGGCGTCCCCCCGGTTGCGGGCCGAGCTGCGCAGGGGATCGGTCGCCGCGACGTCGCCGACCGCGAAGACACCCCGGTGACCGGGCACGCGCAGCTCCGGCGTCACGCGCACGAAGCCGCGCTCGTCGAGCAGCTCCGGTGGCAGCCAGCCGGTGTTGGGCCGCACCCGCCCGATCGCCCACAGCACCGCGTCGGCGCACGCCGGGGGCTGCCCGGTGCTCCAGCGCACCGGCTCACCGGTGATCTCGTCGCCCGCGAACCCGTCGGGCAGCACGGCACGATGGCCGGGGTGGATGCCCACGCCCAGGCGGTCGAGTCGTTCGCGAATCCGGGCCCAAATCCGGGGATGGTGCCCCTCCAGCGCGGCGTGCCCGGGGAAGTACAGGTCGATCCGCTTCCCCGGCCAGGTGGTGGCCATGTTGAGCGCGCTGCTGACCGCCGCCGCGCCGCCGCCCACGACGATGATCGAGCCGGCCGCCGCCAACCGGTGATGCGCGGCGCGCAGCTCCGCGCCGACCTCGGCCGCCGACTGCAGCGTCGGCCGGCGCCAGAAGCCGTTGCTCACCCCGGTCGAGATGATCAGCGCGTCGTACTCCTCGGCCAGCGCCGAGCCGTCGGCGCGTTTGCCCACGACGGTGCGGCCGGCCAGGTCCACCCCGGTCAGCTCGGCCTGCACCGTCCGGACCCGGTCCAGGCGCCGGAACCTGTCGAACGGAATCCAGTAATCGCGCGCCCAGTCGTGCGGGCGGGACAGCCGCACGCCGAGTTCCTGCCCGCTGACCAGCGCGGGCTTAGCGGAGATGCCGACGACGTCTGCGTACCCGGAGAGCCGGATCGCCGCCAGGACACCGGCGTCTCCGAGCCCGGCAATGACGACGCGCTTGCGGTTCATGCCGTTATCCTGCCTGGGACGAAATTCGGGCCCGACGGCCGCTCGACCGATTGCCAGGAGCACGCCACTTGATCGTCTCGCCCAGGAGCGGCCGCGCCGAATGCATGACCGGCGTGCAGTGGTCGATGCCGCCGCGCGCGCGTGCCGCGCTGCGCGCCGCCGTGCGGGCGTCGGCCCCCCGTCCGTCCGCCGCCCGGCGGGCCGCCCACGACTTGCGGACGCCGGGTTTGTGGGCGGCGGTGGTCGCGGAGATCCGGTGGGCGTTCACCCCGCCCCGGACCTGGCTGATGGGCGTGGTCGCCAACGTGATGTTCGCCGCGGCGTGGATGCTGGTCCAGCCGCTGACGATCGGGCTGCACCACACGGACTGGGTCATCCTGGTCGGCACCTACTTCTCGTCGTGGGTGCTGGCCGACGTCACCACCACCAACCTGCTCGGTGCCGACCACTACCGCGTCCGGGAGGCACTGGCCGACGGCGTGCCCGTCGGGCGGATCCTGCTGGTCAAGAACCTTGCCCTGCTCGCGATCGTCGGGCTGCCCACCGTGGCGGCCGCGGTGGTGTTGACCCTGTGCCTGGAGACGCCCGGACGGCTGGGGATCACGATTCCCACCGTCGCCGTGCCCCTCCTGTCCTGGCTCGGGTTGGGCAACCTCGTCTCGGTGCTGTACCCGGTCGGCGTCGAGCCGCTGACCCGGCGGTGGCGGCAGCGCGGCGACCGGCGCCGCACCGTCGGCTGGCTGGCCGCGCTGGCGCTGCCGTACGCGGTGTACTACGTCGCCGATCCCATGAACGGGGTCGAGCACAAAGTTCTCTGGTACCAGATTCCCTCGTTGATCTGGCCGGTGTTCGGGCGCGACACCAAGAGCTTCGTGCACCTGGCCATCGCCACGGCCATCTGGGTCCTCGGCACGGTCGGCGCCCTGGCGTGGGTGCGCAGGCGCGGGGTGGCGATCAGGTGACCGGTCACCGCCGGGGCTCGGCGTGCGCTGCGTCGCGGGCCGCGATGTAGCCGTACACCAATCCCTGCGCGATCGTCGCACCCGCGCCGGGGTAGGTGGTGCCGAACGCGTTGGCGGCGGCGTTGCCGATCGCATACAGCCCGGGGATCGCGGTGCCGTCCTCGCGCAGCACCCGCGCTCGTTCGTCGGCCGTCAGCCCACCGCAGGTGCCCAGGTCGCTGAGGGCCATCTTGACCGCATAGAACGGACCCTTGAGCAGTGGACGCAGGTTGGGGTTCGGTGTGACGGTGGGGTCGCCGTAGTACCGGTCGTAGGCGCTGCGGCCCCGGCCGAAGTCGAGATCCTGCCCCGCGGAGGCGCTTTCGTTGAACCGGGTCATCGTCGCAACGAACTCGTGGGCCGGAACACCGATGAGCGCGGCCAGTTCGGAGAGGCTCTCGGCGCGCACCGCGATGCCCGCGCCGTACCACGATTGCGGAATCGGCATGCGCGGAAACAGTTCGGCGCCGAAGACGTAGCCGTTGCGGTACTGCTGATCGAAGACGATCCACATCGCTTCGACAGGGGTGCCCGACCGCTCTAGATCAAGTAACCGTTGACCGAACGACATGTAATCCGAGGACTCGTTGGTGAATCGGCGGCCGTTCTGGTCCACGATCAGACAACCCGGCAGCGACCGCTCGGCCAGCATCACCCCGGGCGGCTTGCCGGGCAGCGGCGCGATGGCGGGGAACCACCACGCCTGGTCCATCAGATCGATGCCGGCGCCCACGTCCTGCGCGGCGCGGATTCCCTCGCCGGTGTTGGTCTCAGCGCCCAGGCTGAGGTTGGCTTCCAGCGACTCGGTCTGGAACTTCCGCCGCATCTCCATGTTGTGGTCGAAACCGCCGGTGGCCAGCACCACGCCGCGCCGGGCGGTGATCGCCACCTCGCGGCCGTCGTGGCCGACGACCGCGCCGGTCACGCGGTCGGCGTCGCCGGTCAGGCGCAGCAGCGTGGTGCCGGTCCAGACCGGGATGCCGGCGCGCAGCACTCCGGCGAACAGGCCGGCCGCCAGGGCCTGGCCGCCCGCCGCGTAGCGGCGGCCCAGCAGCCGCCCACCCAGTCCTTGCGTCACCCGCTTGGCGAACGTCGGGATGCCGCGGCGCGGTACCCGCGCGACCAGATTCATCCAGCGATAGTCGGCGCCCGTCGTCGGTATTGAGAAGCCGGCCTCCAACACGCCGGGCCGCAACCGGGTGCGGTATTCACCGAGGATCGACGTGTCCAGCGGGTGGCACTCGCAGGTGCGGCCCGCGGCGCTGCCGCCCGGCTCCTCGGGGTGGTAGTCGGAGTAGTCGCGAGCCCAGAACAGGCGCAGGGCAGTCGTGCGGCGCAGCATGTCGACCGTCGCGGACACGTGCGCCAGGAACGCGGCCGAGCGTGCCGCGGGCGCCGACCCGGCGACCACCGCGTCCAGGTAGGTGGCGGCGCGCTCGGCGGTGTCGTTGGCGCCGGCCTCGCGCAGCACGGGACAGGCGGGCAGCCAGAGCGCACCGCCGGAGCGGGCCGTCGAGCCCCCGACGAACGGCGACTTCTCGACGATCAGCACTGAGAGCCCGCCCTCGTGCGCGGCCAGCGCGGCGGCCATACCGGTTCCCGAGCCGACCACCAGCAGGTCGACGGTGGTGTCGGTCGCCGGTAGGCCGGCCGGGATGGTCGCGCTGCGCGGGCTCACGCTGTGAACGGTATGCCGGGCGGGGTGGCAGAGGAAGAGGCGGGAACAAGTGGCCCCACAACTCCGGCAGCAGGCGTTAAATCAATGCCTATGACGATGCAGTCGGAAGCCGACGAGGTTCGGCTCATCGAAGCGCAGCCCGCGCCCGCCCGGTTCGCCCGCGGCTGGCACTGCCTGGGCCTGATCCGGGACTTCGGTGACGGCAAGCCCCACCCCATCAACGCCTTCGGGCAGAAGCTGGTCGTCTTTCGCAGCGGGGACGGCGAGATCAATGTGCTCGACGGCTACTGCCGACACATGGGCGGTGACCTCTCGCAGGGCGAGGTCAAAGGCAACGAGATCGCCTGCCCCTTCCACGACTGGCGCTGGGGCGGCGACGGCCGATGCAAACGGGTGCCCTACGCCAGACGCACGCCGCGGCTGGCCCGCACGCGGGCCTGGACGACGCTGCAACAGGACGGGATGCTGTTCCTGTGGAACGACCCCGAGGGCAATCCGCCGCCGCCCGAGGTCACGATTCCACGCATCGAGGGTGCGACGAGCAACGACTGGACCGACTGGCACTGGTACACCACCGTGGTGGGAAGCAACTGCCGCGAGATCATCGACAACGTCGTGGACATGGCGCACTTCTTCTACATCCACGGCTCGCTGCCCACGTATTTCAAGAACATCTTCTCCGGCCACGTGGCGACGCAGTACATGAACGGCGAGGGCCGGCCCGACCTCGGCGGCACGGTGGGTGCCGAGATGCTCGGCACGACGTCGGTCGCGTCCTACTACGGCCCGTCCTTCATGATCGACGACCTGACCTACCACTACCGGACCGGTGACGCGCATTCGATTCTGATCAATTGCCACTATCCGATCGACGCGAATTCCTTTGTGCTGCAGTACGGCATCATCGTGCAGAAGTCGGACGCCATGCCCTCCGACCAGGCCATGCAGACCGCGATCAAGCTCGGCGACTACATCAAGCTGGGGTTTGAACAGGACGTGCAGATCTGGCGGCACAAGGCGCGCATCGACAATCCGCTGCTGGTCGAGGAGGACGGGCCGGTGTACCAGCTCCGGCGCTGGTACCAGCAGTTCTACGTCGACGCCGCCGACGTGACGCCGGACATGGTGGACCGCTTCGAATTCGAGCTCGACACCACCCGCCCGTACGAGGCGTGGATGAAAGAGGTCGAGGACAATATGGCGGCCCAGGCGGCCGCCGCGGGTCCGCGATGACGCTGGATTCGTCCGTCAGGACGGACAACCGGCTCGACGAGATGCCGATGGCGCCGGTGGTGTGCCGGGACTGCGGCGCGCGCGTGCTGGCGCGCAAGAGCACCTGGAACCAGACCAGCGTGCAGTGGAATGCCGACGCGACGGCCCGGTGCGTCGAACTCGCCGAGGCGCGCAAGATCTCCGGGCACGCGGGCCGATGCGTGTTCCTGGCGTGCTCGGCGCTGAGCGCGTCGATCGTGGACGCGGTGCGCCGGGGCGCCCTGGCGATCGTCGACGGGGCCGGCGGTCAACGACCGTAGCTCGAGGGATCGAGCGCGCGCCGCCGTCGAACCAGGGGGTCGCGTCCGAGGCCTACCCCTCCGGCACTTCACCCTTATGCCGCGGGCAGTAGGCGTCGATGCTCGCGCCGACGAAGTAGCCGGAGTGAAACTCCGGCAACCCACTGCTCTTCATGATGTCTTCCATCACATCCATCGGTGTGGCGCCGTTGTCGAGCTTCACACATACGAAATGACCGGCTTCGATTTCGTGTGCGGGAGATACGTTGTCGCTGATGCCTTGGGCCTTCAGCTTCGCCACGAACTTGTCGTCGGTGCTGTCGGCATGAGCGGTAGGCGCTGCGGCCAGGAGACCAATCACCACGATCCCCATGGCTAGTTGCAGACGGGTAACCATTTGTGGGTGCTTTCAGATGTGAGATATCGCGCTGACACCAAGGTAAGCCGCCGGGGACTGATTGGTTCGAACTTTTGGAGTAATTCTGGCGTTCGGTGCGACCGCGCTTCCAGCCGGAAGACTGGTTGTACATGTTTTGTTCACTTGACGGCTAACCGCGGGTTGCGAACGTTCCGCAGCCTTAACGCCATTCCCGCGCTGACATACGTTGGGTCGCAACGCCGGGGGCGCCGCCCGGCACGCGCACAACAGATTCCCAGTTCACCATAAGGTCAGCCGTGCTGTTTTCTGCGGCGGAGTGGGATACCATCTGAGCCGGCCGAGGTCGATTTCGAAATGGCGGTCGAATTCGGTGGCGGCTGCCTGAATAGCCCGTCGAAATGGCATGGCTACAGGCGCGGCGACCGTGGTTCAGCTTCCAGCCGAGGGAAGTAAGAACATAGGGAACTGTGTTGAAAGTCAACCGATTTAGTGCCTTGCCGTGTGTCTTGGTTACCGCCGCGCTGGTGTTGTCGGGGTGTGACAGCAACAAACAGGCAAGTGCGCCAAGCTCATCGACCGGTTCGCCACCCCCCGCGAACGTGAGTTGCGGCGGGAACAAGACGCTCAGGGCCAGCGGATCGACGGCCCAGGCCAACGCGATGGCCCGGTTCGTGAATGCGTTCGAGCAGGCCTGCTCGGGCCAGACGCTCAATTACACGGCCAATGGCTCCGGCGCCGGAATCAGCGAGTTCATTCGCAATCAGACCGATTTCGGTGGGTCCGACTCACCCCTGATTCCGGCGGAGTACGCCGCCGCCCAGCAACGCTGCGGCTCGCCGGCGTGGAACCTACCGGTGGTGTTCGGCCCGATCGCCATCACCTACAACGTCAACGGCGTCACTTCGTTGGCTCTCGACGGTCCGACCGCGGCCAAGATCTTCAACGGTGCCATCACCACGTGGAATGACCCCGCGATCCGCGCGCTGAACTCGGGTATCACCTTGCCCGCCGAGCCTATTCATGTCGTGTCCCGCAGCGACTTGTCCGGGACTACGGACAACTTCCAGAAATATCTCGATACCGCCGGTGGTGACGCGTGGGCCAAGGGTGCCGGAAAGACGTTCAACGGCGGCGTCGGCGAGAGCGCCATGGGCAATGACGGTACCGCCGCGGCCGTCAAGCGCACGGAGGGCGCGATCACTTACAACGAATGGTCGTTCGCCCAAGCGCAACAGCTCAACATGGCCAGGATCATCACGTCGGCCGGTCCGGACCCCGTCTCGATCAGCGCGGACTCGGTGGGAAAGACGATCGCGACGGCAGGCGTCATCAATAAGACCAACGACCTTGTCCTCGACACGATCTCGTTCTACCGGCCAAACCAGCCCGGCTCATACCCGATCGTGCTGGCGACCTATGAGATCGTCTGCTCGAAGTATTCCGATCCCCAGCTCGGTATGGCGGTAAAGGCTTTCCTGCAGAGCACCATTGGCGCGGGCCAAACCGGCTTGGCGGATCATGGGTACATCCCCATTCCCGACGCGTTCAAGAGCAGGCTATCGACGGCGGTCAACGCCGTTTCCTGATCGATCAACCTGGGCCGCGGATCGGCCGGCGCGGCGGCCGTAGAAGCTACCGTCGCCCAGCGAGATACCGCTGGCGTAGCCCCACGCGGCCAGCCCGGCGGTGCAGCGGCCGGCGGCGAACAGGCCGGGGATCGGTTCACCGCTGACGTGGAGCACCTCGGCGTCCAGCGTGGTGGCCAGACCGCCCAATGTGAAACCGCCGGTGTTCTCCCGCAAGTCGATGGCGCCGACCGGCGAACCGATGGGCTTGAGCCACTCAGGTTTCTTGTGCAGCAGCGGATCCTCGCCGCGGGCGGCACCCTCGTTGTAGGCGGCGACGGTGGCCTGCAGGCAACCCGGTGCCAGACCCATGTCGCGCTCCAGGTCGGCGACGGTGTCGGCCACCCACGTCGCCTCTCTCAGCATGAATTTCGGGGACCACGATGCCATCGCCTCCTGCTGGGCGTCGTCGTCGATGATCAGGTAAGCGGTGTTGTCCTGCTGGTAGAGCGTGAGTTGGCCGACGCGGCCCGGATAGGTGTCCTCGGCGACGTAGCGCTGGCCGCGGCCGTTGACCAGGATCCCGCGCACCAGCTGTTGGGGGTCGATGAAGATGGCGACCTCGGTGGCGTCCATGTGCGCCAAATCGGCGCCGAGTGCCTGGGCCATGCGGATGGCCTGCCCGTCGTGCTGCTCGATGGAGGCGGCCGGGCGGCCGGCGATGCGCGGGGCGTAGCGGGCCACCATCGCGTCGTTGTAGGCGAAGCTGCCGGTCGCGAGCACCACACCGGTGCGGGCCCGGACCGTGATCTCGGTGCCGTACCGGCGGGCGCGGATGCCGACCACCCGGCCGTCGGCTTCGACGACGAGGCGTTGCACCCGCACGTCGTAGAGCGCGCGTGCGCCAGCGGCGGTGGCGGTCTCGACGAGGGGCTTCATCAGCATGTAGCCCGCGCTGGCTTCGCCCTGCTTCTTGTTGGACATCTGCGGGACGTGGCCGCGCGGGGCGGGGGAGGCGATCGTGTTGAAGGGGTAGGCGTTTTCCCCGCCGCTGTACATCAGGCCCTGGTCACCCATGGGTTCCCACCCGGGTTCGGAGAAGAACTCGGCCTTGAACGGCACGCCGCAGCCGAGGAGCCAGTCGAAGTGCGCGACGCTGCCCGCGCAGTAGTCGGCGATGCGGTTCGCGTCGGCGCCGGGTCCCATCGCGACATTGAGGAACGCCGCCATGTTGTCGACGGAATCGTCGAAGCCGCAGGCTTTTTGCAGGGGCGTGCCGCCGCCGAGGTAGATGAACCCGCCGGCCATCGCCGCGGCGCCGCCCCAGGATCCGGTGCGTTCCAGTACCAGCACGTCGACACCGGCGCGGGCGGCTTCGACCGCCGCGGCGGCCCCGGCCACCCCGTAGCCGGCGATGACGACGTCGGCCTCGTCATCCCAGGAGGTGACCGAGGAGGCCGGGACCGGGGTGACGTCGGAATCGGGCGTCATAACCGCATGGCCGCGGGCATTTCGCCGATCCACTGGTGTCCCCAGTAGCTGTCGGCGGTGATTTCCTCTGCGGTGTAATAGGTTTCGTCGACACGCATGCCGTCGGTGCCGAATTCGATGTCCCAGTCACCGGGCGCGCGGACGTAGAACGACACCATCTTGTCGTTGGTGTGCCGGCCCAGCGTGGAGGACAGCTGGAAGCCCTCGGCGTTCACCCGGTCCAGCGCCTGCCCGACGGCGTCGAGGCTGTCGACCTCGACCATGATGTGCACCAGGCGCGGGTCGCGCTGGTGTGCGGCCGGCACGATCGCCAGGCTGTGGTGGCGCTCGTTGATGCCCAGGAACCGGACCCGCACGGGCCCAAACTCTTTGGGCAGCGGCACCCGGAACGCGCCGCGGGCGCGAAATCCCAGCACCTCGGTGTAGAAGTCGAACAGCCCATTGGGGTCGGTGGCGGGTACGACCACGTGGCCCATGCCCTGGTCGCCGGTGACGAACCTCGCGCCGAACGGGGTGACGACGGGGCTGTGGTCGAGCACCGCACCGTGGAACACCTCGAGCGTGGTGCCGGCCGGGTCCTCGAAGGTGATCACCTCTTCCACCCGGCGGGACTCCGCCTGGTCGGTGGACAGTTGCTTGAACGGGGTCCCGGCGGCGTCCAGCGTCGCTTTGACCCGTTGCAGCGCCGGGCGGTCACGCACCTCCCAGCCGACGGTCAGCACCCGGTCGGTCTCGCCGGGCACCACGATGAGCCGGGCCGCGCGCTCGTCCATCCGCAGGTACAGCGCCTCCGGGTCCGGGCCTCTAAAACCAGGGGAGCCCTCCGCGAAACCCAGGACACCGAAGGCGAAGTGCCGCCAGCGGTCGATGTCGTTCGTCGAAATGGTGATGTAGCCCAGGCTTTTCAGGTCGGTCAACGTGCTCTCCTAGATCAAAGCCCGCAGGGGGCCCTCGGGCGGATCGATACCCAGCGAACTCAGGGCCGACGCGTGATAGGCCGTGCCGGGCATGTGGATGGCGTGCAGTTGGCCGACATGCACGTCGCGCCAATACCGTTGCAGCGGCTTGTCCATGCGGGCGGCGTTGCCGCCCGAGCGGGCGAAGATCTCGTCGACCGCCGACACCGCGCGCCACACCGCGCGGATCTGGGTGCGCCGGCCGGCCGCGCGGTCGGCGAACGAGACCTCCTTGCCGGCGGCGACCATGTCGTAGATGCGATCGGCGTTGGCCAGCAGCTCCTGGCGGGCGGCGTTGATGTCGGCGGCGGCCTCGCCGATGGCGTACATCACGTACGGGTCGTCCTTGATGGCGGTTCCGGTGGCGCCCACGCGCTCCCGCTGGTAGTCCAGGTGCGCGGCCAGCGCGCCCTCGGCGATGCCGATGGTCGCCGCGGAGATGCCCAGCGGGAACATCGTCGACCACGGCATCAGATAGAGCGGCTCGGTCATCCCGGCCTCGCGCTGGGCGGTGCCGTCCATCACCTTGGTCGCGTCCATCGTCCGGTACGACGGGACGAACGCGTCGGAGACGATCACGTCCTTGGACCCGGTGCCGCGCAGCCCCACCACGTCCCACGAGTCCTCGACGATCTCGTAGTCCTTGCGCGGCAGGATCATGTGCAGCATCTGCGGCGGCATGATCGGTATGCCCTTGTCGTCGCCGAGCATCGCGCCCAGGATGATCCAGTCGCAGTGGTCGGTGCCGGAGCTGAACTGCCAGCGGCCGTTGAACAGGTAGCCACCGTCGACGGGCCTGGCCACCCCCTGCGGCGCGTACGGCGAGGCCATCCAGGTGTCGACGTCTTCGGCCCAGATCTCGGCGGCGACCTTCGGGTCCGCGTACGCCAACTGGTAGGGGTGCACGCCGACCACGCCGACGATCCAGCCGGCCGCCGGATCCAGCGCCGCGGTCGCCATCGTCGTCTCGGCGAACTCGCGCGGGTGCACCTCGAAGCCTTGATACTGCTTGGTTTGCAGCAGCCGGATCAGGCCGGCACCCTTCATCAGCTTGACGGTGTCGTCGGTGAGCCGCCCGATCCGCTCGGCCTCGGGGGCCTGGTCGCGCAACTGGTCGGCCATCGCCACGACCCGGTCGAGTACCCGTTCGCTCATGTTGGTGTCCTTATGTCTGGGGGCCTAGTAATGGTCTACCGCAGTTCGTGCCTCAGCCGAAGCCGTTCCCGATGAGCGGAAGCAAAAGCCTCAGAATCGAATGCACGATGCGGCGCTCACGGGCCGGGCCCGGCCCGCCAGGATCAGGCCCTCCAGTCGGTCGTCCGGTTCGATGACGTCGTTTTCGCGATGATCTCGACCTCGCCTTCGACGACCGTCGCCACACAGCACCCAAGGGATGTCGAAATCCGCGGTCGGCGCTGCGTGACGGGTGTTGCCGAGGTGAGTGACATCGAGGCTGTAACGGGTGCCGTGGCCGACGGCGTCATGGCACTGGGGCGCCTCGACATCGTCGTCGCGAATGAGGAATCACGGTCGCCGCAGAAGGCGTGTTCATCGTCCGCGCCGAGCCGCCGCGGTGACCGTGCCCCGAGGCTCACGGGCGATCGGTGACGGCCTCCGCCGAAATCCGATGCTGGTGTCGGTCCACCAGTTTCAGGGCACGCGCGGCCTTTGCCGGAGCCATCGCGGTATGCGGAGCGCGTGATCCGCTGTGCTGCGCTGGTTGTGGGGGTGACTCGGCGGGCTCGTCGAGTTCCGGGTCATCGGTGAGCGGTGACTCCGCGTCCCGGTGACCCGACCGCAGTCGATTGGTGGCCGCGACGGCGAGGACGGCGGCCGCGGCGGTGCCCAGCCCCTGGGCCCAGCCCACGGGGCCGACCGGTGTGCAGCCCACGAGTTGGCTGATTCCCGGGGTGGTGATCATCGCGGCGAACGCGGCGAACGAGCCGGCCGCGGTGAGCAACACCAGAGGTGCGTGTGAGTCGACCACCGTCTGGCCGAGTTCGACGGCGACCAACGAAATCAACGCGACAGTGGAGGCCCGCTGCGGCAGTCCGGTGACCGAGGCCAGCGCCCAGGCCGCCGTGGCGGAGACGGCGGTGATCGACCCGCGCGCCGCCACGGCGCGGCGCAGTGCGCGTTCGTCGATGCCGCGCCCGACGCGCTGCACCGGCCCGGCGGGCGTGCTGACGGCGACCGCGGTCGCGGGCAGCGCGTCGGTGAGCATGTTCATCAGCAGCAACTGGCGGGTGTTCAGCGGCGAGGTCCCGGTGATCGCGGTCCCGATGACCGAGAAGATCACCTCGCCGGCATTGCCGGCCAGCAGCCCGGCCACGGCCGCCTGGACCCCGCGCCACAGCCGGCGTCCCTCGTCGATGGCGGCGACCAGCGTCTCGATGCGGCCGTCGGTCAGCACCACGTCGGCGGTCGTGTGCGCGGAGTCGCTGCCGCGCGCGACCACACCGACCCCGACGCTGGCCGCCCGGATCGCGGCGGCGTCGTTGGCGCCGTCACCGACCATGGCGCACACCCGGCCGGAGCGCTCGAGCGTCTGGACCACCTGCACCTTGTTCTCCGGCGACATCCGGGCAAAGATCACCCGGTCGCCCACCGCGCGCACCTGATCCTGCCGTGACAGGGCGTTCCACTCGGCTCCGGTGATCACCTGGCCGGCGCTCACCGGCACGCCGAGCTCGCGGGCGATCGCGGTGGCGGTGACGGGATGATCGCCGGTGATCAGCCGGATCGCCACGCCCCGGCCGGCCAGGTCGGCCAGCAACTGGGGCGCCTGGGGGCGCGGGGTGTCCGACAGCCCCAGGAATCCGGTCAGCGTCAGCCCCCCGCCGCACAGTTCGGTGATGCCGTCGGGGTCGTTCCGCAACGACCGCGCCTGCGCCGCGCTGAGGCGGCGCTGCGCGACGGCGATCGTCCGCAGTCCGGCGGTCGTCAGGGCGGCGACCGCGTCCTCCACCTCCCCGCCGACGTTCGGGCACGCCGCCAAGACCACTTCCGGCGCGCCCTTGACGGTCAACTGCGTGCCCGTCACCGAGGCCGAGAAGGCCCGGCCGGACCGGAACGGCAGATGCGCGTCGGGCTCGGGTCGCGAACCGGAATCCGCCACCGCATCCGCCGCCTTGACGATGGCTTCGTCCGTGGCGTGGACGTGCGGGTTGCCGTCGTCGGCGGGTGCGGCCCGGGCGGCGCACCGCAAAACGTCGTCGCGGGAATGCCCCGCCATGGGGCGCACCTCGGCGACTCGAAGGCGGTTCTCGCTCAGCGTCCCGGTCTTGTCGAAGCAGACCACCTCGACGCGGCCGAGCGCTTCCGCCGCCCGTGGCACCCGCACCAACGCCCCGGCTTCGCCCAGCCGCTGCGCCGACGCGGACTGGGCCAGGGTGGCCATCAGGGGCATGCCCTCGGGGATGGCCGCCACGGAGACCGCGATGGCGCTACTCAGCGCCTGGCGCAGGCCGCCGGCGCGGAGCAGGCCGAGTGCACCGACCGCGACGCCGCCGCCCGCGCTGAAGGGGAACGCTCGCCTCATGAGCTGGCTGAGCTGGTGGTGCAGCCCGACGGTCGGCAGCTCACCGGAGGCG
Source organism: Mycobacterium europaeum (assembly GCF_034555895.2). NCBI lineage: Bacteria > Bacillati > Actinomycetota > Actinomycetes > Mycobacteriales > Mycobacteriaceae > Mycobacterium > Mycobacterium europaeum. The sequence goes on along the minus strand of NZ_CP157315.1, from coordinate 2,214,220 downwards.
AGTTCGGCCGCGCGACGCGTCTGGGTGTCGGCCCCGACCGCGGTGACCACCGCGACGGCGGTGCCCGCCACCACGGTGGTTCCGGCGTAGATCATGCAGCGACGTTCGGCCAGTTCGGCCCCCGGTGTGGCCTCGACCCGCTTCTGCACGGACAGGGATTCACCGGTCAGCGACGATTCGTCGACCTCCAGGTCGTGCGCCTCGATCACCCGGGCGTCGGCGGGCACCACCTCGTCGCTGCGCACCTCGATCACGTCGCCCGGCCGCAGCCGCTCGACGACGACTTCCCGGTAGCGTCGCGCGTCGGTCACCAGCCGCGCCGGCGGGGCCTGCTGGGCCAGCAGCCGGTTCAGCCGCTTCTCGGCCTGCAGCTGTTGGTACGTCGACAGCATCGCGTTGCCGGTCAGCACGGTGCCGACCATGACCGCGTCGGTCGGCGATCCCAGCAGCGCGGTCGCCGCCGAACACAGCCCGAGGATCGGCGTCAACGGGTCACCGGTCAGCTCGGCGGCGGCGGCCCTGGCGAACTCCCACGCCGCGGCGGGGAACCCGGTGCCGCCTTCTGCGGGTTCGGTTGCGGCAGCACGCTCGTCGGGGTCACGCAGCGCCGCCAGCACCTCGCGGGCCTGCTCGGCCGACATCGCATGCCACTCGTAGGCCGGCGCCGGCCGGGGTGTCGGGGTGCGAATCGCGCCGCGCGCCAACAGGTATCCCGACAGCATGCCCGCGACGGCGCCGACGGTCACCGGGCCGGGCCCGCGCAACCTGCGTACCCCGGGCACCATGAACAGCGCGCCCAGCGCCGACGCGCCCACCGATATCGCGATGCCCTGCCGGCTCGCCTCTCGCGCCGCGGGCAACGCATGCAGCACCAGCCAGGCCGCCGCCAGGTCCTCCATCATCAGGTCCGCATTCCAGGGCGGCGGGGTGTCGGCGCTCGGCCTGATTCCCAATGCCACGTCGGCTCCCGAAAGTGCTTGTGCGCCGGACGAAGACAGCACCGCGACGGTGTGCCCGTCATGTTGCAGTCGCGACACCGCATCGGCGAGCTCATCATCGATGCCGCCGTTGCCGACCGGGAGGACGTCGTCGAACGCGGGGCGCAAGTCGCCGAGCAGTTCGGTGTCGACCGACACCAGGCGTGCGCCGGAGTCACGCGCCCGGGTGATCAGGGCCGACGCGAGCGGGTGGGCGGCCGGTGCGATGAGCGCCTCGACCGGCTCGTCGATCGAGGGCGTGTCAACCCGGTGCCAGCCCGGGGCCGCCCCCTCGTCGAGCAGTTCCTGGGCGCGCGTCCAGGCGCTGAACAGCTCGCCGTCGCGGGCGCCGCGCACGCGCACCACCCGCATCGCCTCGCCGCACAGCACGCGCGGATCGATGAGCAGCGCATCGACCTTGTCGAGCCGGCGCAAACCCTCCGGCCGCAGCGGCAGGACCGCGTGCCGATCGGCCAGGCCGCGTCCGAGCGTGGCCGCAAACGCCTCATGCGAGGTGCGCATCGCCTTCGGCGAGGCCGCCAGCGCCGCGTTCGAAGCCATCGTGACGTTGCGGGTGAGGGCTCCCGTCAGGCCGACACCGATCAGCTGCGCCCACGCCACGCGTTTCCCATGACGGTCGACCGGGCCGGCCGGCGCGGGAACCGGGCGCGGTAGGCGGTGCATTTCCGGCTCGTCGGCATGCCGGGCCAGTTCCGGCTCATAACGGGCCCATGCCCGCGAGGCGGCCCGGCACTCGGCCGCCCGGAAAGCCTGCATCGCCAGGTCGACCGACAGCTTCGCCGGCGACAGCGTGACAACATGGGCGGCGGTGCCGAACAGCGACAACGCGGTGTTCGTCGCGCCGGGGCCGATCCCTGCCTCGAGCGCACGGCGCAGCCACGGTTGATAATTCGCGATCGCGGACACCGCCTCGACGGCGATCGGGGCCGCCGGCAAGCGCAGGGCCCGGCCGGCTACTGCGACCGCGAACCCGGCGGCGTTGACCGCTACCATCGCGCCGCGGGCCGCCAGCAGCAGACCGTCACCGGGCAAGCTGTCGCAACGCGCGGAATCGGTGGTCTCATCGTCCTTTTCGACGGCGTCGAGCGCCGCGCAGAGGTCGTCGGGGGACGCCCCGTCGTCGATCTCGACGACCACCCGCGACAGCGGACGGTTCAGGACGGCATTCGTGACGCCGGGCTGTGCCCGCAGCGCGGCAACGGCGGCCCGGCCACGCGCCGCCCCACCGGTGCCGTCGAGGCCGCGGACCTCGATCCAGATGCGGCCGTCCCCTCGCCCGCAACGCCGGGTCAGCGTCGAGCGGGAAACCTCGCCCGAGAGCGCCTTTGCGCCCATCCGGACGGGCAGGGCGACGACATCAAGGCCGGCGGCGGCGAGTTTGCCGGCCGCGTCGCCGAGTCCCGCGGCGGCCCCGAGTCCGGTCGACATGACTCGCAGCGGCGAAAGCTGTCGCACCCGCAACCCCTTTCCCGCACCTGACGAATGGTGGCTACGCGGTCATCCGCGAGGGAGGCCGCCGACCGACGTTGGCCGCGACCGAAAACCCGACCAACCTAACCCGCGGTCAAGGTTCCAGCAACTTGAGATGAACCCGCGTAACGATCATGTAAAAACTGGTCGCAGCTGTTAGGAGGCTTCGATCGAAATCTTCGAGCCGCCTGATCCATATATTGAGCAAACCCAATGGGCCGTCGTGGTCACGCCTGATGATGGTCCGCCGCACTAATCCCGACGATGATGAGGAACCATGACCGACACCGACGACTTGTCCATGCGGCTGCGCCGGCTCGAGGACGAACGCGACATCGCCCGGCTCATCGCCTCGTACGGACCGGCGGTGGATGCGGGGGATGCCGACGCGGCCGCACGGTTGTGGGCGCCCGACGGAATCTATGACGTCGACGGCTGGCGCATGGAGGGCCGGGAGCAGGTGCACGCCATGGTGCAGTCGTCGGCCCACCAGAAGCTGGTGGCCAAGGGGTGCTGTCACTTCCTGGGTCCGTGCGTCGTCACCGTCAGCGGCGACACGGCGGAGGCGGTGTGCGAGTCTGTGGTCCTGATCCGAGACGGTGATGGCTACCGGGTATGGCGTTGCGCCGCAAACCATTTCGCGCTACTAAGGATCGAGGGCGAGTGGCGGATCGGCGTTCGCACCACCCGCGTCCTGGACGGCAACCCCGACGCGCACGCGTTGTTGACCAGAGGCCTGACGGGCTAGCCCGCGGTTCGTCGAAATCGACGTCAGCGCCAAGGCTTCTCGCGCTTTTTCGCGCTGGCGTCGGTCTCGAGGGGGCGTGGGCGCCTAGGCCCGCGAGAGAAAAGCCAGCACGACGCTCTCGAACGCCTCGCGGGCCTCGATCATCGCCCAGTGCCCGGAGTTGGGGAAGATGTGCAGCTCCGCGTTGGGGATGGTGCGCATCGGGATGAGCGCCATGTCCGGCGGGCTCACCCGGTCGTCCCGTCCCCACGTCAGCAGGGTGGGCGCGGTCAGCTTGTGCATGACGGCCCACGGCATCGGGCGGTCGGAGGCTGCCATCGCGGCGTTCATCGCGGCGAAGGCCGCTTTCCCGTACATGCGGCGCGCCGCGGCCAGCGTGTCCGGGTCGGTGGCCAGCTCCCAGCGTTCCCCGATCAGCTCCTCGGTGATCAGCGCCTGGTCGTAGACCATCGACTTGAGCCAGTCGACCAGCCGTTGCCGGGTGGGGTCCTCGACGAACTCCTGCAGCAGCCGGATGCCCTCGCTGGGGCTCGGGCTGAAGATGTTGGTCCCGATGCCGCCGATCGTCACCAACCGGTCGACGCGGTCGGGGTTGTGGGTGGCGAAGTTGATGCCGACCCCGCCGCCCATCGAGTTGCCGACGATGTGCACCTTCTTGACATCGAGCGCGTCCAGGAAGGGCGACACGGTGCCGAACGCGGTGACCATCGGGTGGCCGCCGAAGTCGTCACTGACGCCGAAGCCGGGAAACTCCAGGATCAGGCAGCGGAACCGCTCGGCGAATGCGGGCAGGATGCCGCGGAAGTTGCGCCACCCGGTGACGCCCGGTCCGGAGCCGTGCAGGAACAACAGCACCGGGGCGGATTCCGGTCCGGTGTCGTAGTAGCGCAAAGCGCCCTTGGGAGTGCTGATTTCACGCAGGTCAGGTTGCGCAACGGTGTTTGCCACGGAAGTCACCTTGCCATGCCGCGGCCAGACGGCCCCACGGGGTTCCGCGGGCCACGTCTAGTCGTGGCTGGGCTCGCTGCAGTTCAGCAGCTCTTTGAGCGCGGCGGGGAACGCGTCGGCAAGGTCCCACAGGTCGGCGACCAGGTCGGGGCAGGCGATCAGGCCCACGCCGAGCCGTCCGTTGAGCGACATCACGGTGATGTTGAGCGCGGCGCCGGCGATGATCGGGCCCAGCGGATACATGGCGTCGAGTCGGCAGCCCAGGAAGTAGAGCTGTTCCTGCGGGCCGGGCACGTTGGACATCACCAGGTTGTGTGGCGGTTTCTCGGGCAGCGGGATGCGTGGCAACAGCTTCATCGCGGCGCCGAACATCGTCTGCCCGGCCACCTGCGTCCAGTCCTGCAGCAGGCTGGGACCCAGGGCGGCGGCGTGATCCTTGGCCGCGGCGTTGCCTGCCGCGATGCTGCGCAGTCGTTGCCCCGGATCGTCGATGTGCGTCTCCAGCCGGCACAGCATCCAGGTGGTCTGGTTGCGGCCCGGCCGGTCCGATTTGCCCCGGACCGAGACCGGCACGCTGGCCACCATCGGGGTGTCGGTCAGTTCGCCCCGATCCAGCAGGAACTGCCGCAGCGCCCCCGCGCACAGCGCGGTCACCACGTCGTTGACCGTGACCCCGAACCTGGTTTTGACCTTCTTGACGTCCTCCAGGTCCAGGCTGGCCAGGGCGACGTTGCGGCGCTTGGTGAAGCGTCCGTTGAACGGCGTCGGCGGCCCGGCGAATGGGGCCGCCATCGTGTGCCCACCGCCGCGGGCGCGCAGCACGGTTTGGGCCAGCGTCAGTGCGGTCGCCGGTATCACCTTGGCCAGGCGCCACGGCCGAAGCCCGGCGGCGAGCAGCCCCGAGGCGGCGATCTGAAGGGGATTCGCCGCGCCGGATCGGGTGGCGGGTGCGGGCGCCGGGGCGTCCGGCATGCTGCTGCACAACTGGGCCAACAGGTTGGCCCCGCCCACCCCGTCCACCACCGCGTGGTGCACCTTGAGGACGACGGCCAGCGCCTCGTTGCCGTGCAGGCCCTCGATCACCCACATCTCCCACAGCGGTCGATCGCGATCGAGCGGGAGCCCGGCGACGTGGCCGCAGATCTCCGCTAACTCCCGGGGGCCGCCGGGGGCGGGGACGGCGGCCCGGTGCAGATGGCGTCCGAGGTCGAAATCACCGTCGTCGGTCCAGACCGGGTGGTCGAAGTTCAGCTGGCTGTCGGCCAGCTTGAGACGGAATTCGGGCACCGCGTCCATTCGCGCCGACAGCGCTTCGCGCAGCCTGTCGAAGGTGTAACCGCCCGGCATGGTCGACGGGTCCAGCTCCAGCACGCAGCAAACATTCAATGGTTGCGTCGGTGATTCCAGGTACAGGAAGAATGCGTCTAAGCCGCTCAGTCGTTGCATATCCGCTCGTCTCGTCGGTGCGGCTATGACCGCTGGTCATACAGCATGCGCTCAGCCCCGGATCCGACCGGCGAACGCAATCAGGATCAACCGCAATGTCTAGGTGTGATTTCTATCTGTAGCCGTTGAGCGGCCGACGGCAAACATTGTCAGCCAGACATTCAACGGAATCGCCACGGCCGTTCACCTCCGGCGCGCCATGGCCGAGTTCGGGGCCGCCCAGTCGGTCGAGACCTTCCGGTGACTGATGAGCCAGGTGTCGCCGTCGCGCACCAGGGTGTCGCGGTAGCGGCCGGCGTGGTCGAGTCCGACGTGGGTGAGCACGGTGAAGTACGACGAGACATGCGCCGTGTCGCGATCCAGCCCGGCGAACAGCACGTTGGTGACGATGTGCCGGACGATCGGCTTGACGCCGGGCTGCCGCGCGACGGCGACACCACGCAGGAACGCGGCGATCGCCGTTCGGCCCCGCAGCGGCTCGGAGCCGCGGATTTCCAGGACGCCCCCCGCGCAGAACGTCTCGGCGAGGCCGTCCACGTCGCCGGAGTCTCCCGCCCAGTTGTAGCGGGCGATGGTGTCGCGGATCCGCTCTCGGGCGGACAATTCCCACATCTCCACCGCGGTGGCTCCGTTCTCGCGCCGGGTCGCCGGACTATGCCGGAGCCTAATCCGTGGAAGATCCCTCGGGGGCGGGTCTTTGCGGAAGCCGCGCTGTCAGTGGCGCTTTCGCGGTCGTGGCGGCTACTTCACGAGGTGAGGGCGGAAGCCGCGGGGGGCGGCCGGGACCACGCCGTTGAGGTCGAAGACCGCGATCAGGGCCCGCAGCAGGGCGGGGGACCAGTCCTCGAAGGGCTGGGCGTCGATCCGGTCGATGACTTCAGCGCGCAGGTAGTCGATGCCGATGGCCTGATCGCTCATGGCAGATCCCGATCCGCGGGGTCCGCTTCGATCCTCAACGAGCCAGCTCCCTCCCCTGAATGTGGCGTCCGGCGTCGACGCTAAGTTCGGCGACTCGCCCTTGTACAGCGCACCGGCCCGATTCAAATGGCTCTCAAGGAATTCGTTGGGCCCGGCAGCGGACTTTGCCACTTCCGCGACGGACAGTAGCGGAATACAGTGGGTGGGTGACGACGGGCGAAGACGGCAGGCACGTGCGCACCTGCCCCCTCTGTGAAGCCATGTGCGGCTTGGAGATTCAGGTCAACGACGGCAAGGTCACCAGCATCCGGGGAAACCGCGACGACGTGTGGAGCCGCGGACACATCTGCCCGAAGGGTGTCTCACTTGCGGCGCTGCACGACGACCCGGACCGCATCCGCCGGCCCATGATCAAGGTCGACGGCCAATGGCACGAGGTCAGCTGGGACGCGGCGTTCCGCCGCTGCACCGAGTTGCTGACGCCGGTGATCGAGAAATACGGGATCGGCGCGGTCACCGCTTACACCGGCAACCCGCTGGCACACTCGTTTTCGCTGGCCCGGTACGCCGGAGTGCTGATGGGGATGTCCGGGATGCCGGTGACGTATTCACCGGGGACCGTCGACCAATGGCCGAAGAACCTGTCCTCGCACCTGATGTACGGCCTCTGGTGGAACTTCCCCGTGCCCGACATCGACCGCACCGACCTGATGGTCATCATGGGTGCCAACCCCGCAGCGTCGCAGGGCTCGCTGTTGGCCGCGCCCGACGTGATGGGCCTGATCGAGGCGATCCGCAAGCGCGGCAAGGTGATCGTGATCGACCCGGTGCGCACGCAGACCGCGGCCCGCGCCGACGAGTGGCTGCCCATCGTGCCCGGGACCGACGCCGCGCTGCTGCTGGCCGTGGCGCACACGCTGTTCGACGAAGATTTGATCAATCCCGGACCACACGTCGACGGTGTCGACACCATGCGCCGGGTGGCCGCGGATTGGCCGCCGGAACGCGTCAGCGCGGTCACCGGCATCGACGAGGACCGCATCCGGCGGTTGGCCCGGGAACTGGCCGGCACCGATAAGTCCGTGGTGTACGGGCGAATCGGCTTGTGTAACCAGGAGTTCGGCAGCCTGGCCAGCTGGCTGGTGGACGTGATCAACATCTTGACCGGCCACTTCGACGTGCCCGGGGGAGCGATGTTTCCGAAGCCGGCGGCGTGGTCGATCACCACCCAGCCATTGCCCGGCCTGGAGGGTGGCCTGCCGGAATTCGGCCGCTGGCACACCCGGGTGCGCGGGGCGAAGGAAGTGCTGGGCCAGGCGCCGGTGTCCTGCATGGCCGAGGAGATCGCCACCCCGGGAGAGGGGCAGCTGAAGGCGCTGATCACCGTCGCCGGCAATCCCGTCTTGTCCACCCCGGGCGGAGACAAACTCGACGAGGTGCTTCCAATGCTGGAAGCGATGATCTCCGTTGACCTTTGGCTCAACGAGACGACGCGGCACGCCGATGTGATCCTGCCCGGCCTGTCCCCGCTCGAGCAGCCGCACCACGACGACCTGATCCTGCTTTTTGCGATCCGCAGCATCGCGAACTACTCGGCGCCGGTGTTCGATCCGGGCGACCGCCCACACGAATGGGAGATCCTGATCCGGCTGACCGGCCTGTGCACCGGGACGCCGGCGGAGGACGTCGACGTCGCGGCGATCGACGACGGATTCTTCGACTACCTGGCGTTCACCAAAGGGCTTGATGGCGCGGAGATCCGCGAGCTCTACACGCAGGGCGGCCCCGAACGCATGCTCGACCTCACGCTGCGGACCGGACCGTTCGGTGACCAGTACGGCAAGAACCCGGGCGGGCTCACCCTGGACCTGCTCAAGGCCAACCCGAACGGAATCGACTTCGGGCCGATGGTGCCGCAGCTACCCGAGATCTTGGGCACCCTCGACAAGAAGATCCATCTCGCCCCGCAGTACCTGCTGGATGACCTGCCGAGGCTCACGGCGCGGCTGGAGCGGCCCGCCGAGCCGCTGGTCCTGGTCAGTCGCAGGCACCTGCGCTCGAACAACACCTGGCTGCACAACGTGCCGGCGCTGATGAAGGGAAAGGACCGCTGCACGTTGCTGATTCATCCCGACGACGCGGCGCGCTGCGGTGTCGCCGACGACGACGTCGTCACCGTGAAATCGGCGGCCGGCGAGATCAAAGTGCCCGTGGAGATCACCGACGCGATCAAACCGGGCGTGGTGTCGATGCCCCACGGATGGGGGCACGGCAAGCCGGGCACTCGCCTGGCGGTCGCCAACAATTTACCGGGTGTCAACACGAATGTGCTTTCCCCACCGACATTTATCGACGAGCCGTCCGGAAACGGCGCGCTCAACGGCATACCGGTCACGATCATCGACGACCAGGCCCGGTTCCGCCCCGCGCAGACACCCTGAGTCGCGCTACGTCCCCTGCCACCCCCTCGGTTGATTAACGGCAAGCGCCGCCTTGTGGTTCATCTCACCCCCGAGTCATTCGGATGAACCGTGCGGCGTGGCCCGTCGTCGGCATAGGCATGACTGCAACAACGCATCTCACATCGCCGCGCCGGGCCGCTCACCGCGAGCAGGGCGCACCGCACATCGCCGGGGCGGCGGTGGCCTTCACCCCGCACCGCTACAACCAAGACGAAGTCGCCCGCGAGCTCACCGAATTCACCGATCCGCGGTTCCTGCGTTTCGCCGAGACGACGGGGGTAGACCACCGCAGTCTCGCGCTGCCGCTGTCACGCTACCCACAGCTGAGCGGCTTCACCGAAGCCAACGATGCTTATCTCGAGGTCGCGGTCGATCTCGGCGAACGGGCGATACGTTCGGCGCTGGAGGAGGCCGGCATCGCGGCACACGAGGTGGACACCATCGTGATGGTCTCCAGCACCGGCATCGCGGTACCCACCATCGATGCACGGCTGATGACCCGAATCGGACTGCGGCCCAACATCAAACGCGTTCCGCTGTTCGGCCTCGGCTGTGTGGCCGGCGCCGCCGGGATGGCGCGCGTGCACGACTACCTGCACGGCTACCCGGGGGATGTGGCCCTGCTCCTGTCCGTCGAGCTGTGTTCCCTCACGCTGCAGCGCGACGACACCTCGATCCCCGCGCTGATCGGGGTCTCCTTGTTCGGCGACGGTGCCGCCGCCGTGGTCGCCACCGGAGCCGACCGAATCCCCCCTGCCCACAACGGACGCCGTGCGCCCCGGCTCCTGGGGACGCGCAGCTGCGTGGTGCCCGAGACCGTTGACGTCATGGGGTGGAACGTGGGATCCACCGGCTTCCAGCTGGTGATGTCGCGCGACGTGCCCAAGATGGCCGATGCCTACCTGCGGGACGAGGTCGACGGTTTCCTGGCCGACCACGGCCTGTCCCTGGCCGACATCTCGACGTGGGTGTGTCATCCCGGCGGCCCGAAGGTCCTGGACTCGATAGAAGAAGCACTCGGTCTTTCGTCGGAGGCGCTGGTTCACAGCCGAAACTCCATGCGCGACAACGGCAACATCTCCTCGGCGTCGGTGCTCGACGTGCTGCGCCGCACGGTCGCCCAACCGCCCGCCGAAGGGGCCTTCGGGGTGATGCTGGCGATGGGCCCGGGCTTCAGCTTCGAGCTGCTGCTGCTGCAGTGGTGAGGGGCGAGGCCATGTACTACTACCTGTTCATTCTGGCCATCGGCGCCGAGCGCCTGGTCGAGCTCGCGGTCTCACAACGGAACACCAAATGGTCACTGGCGCACGGCGGCAAGGAATTCGGCCGCGACCACTACCCGGCCATGGTCAGCATGCATGCCCTGCTGCTGGTTTCGTGCGTCGTGGAAACCTGGGTCTTCGCACGGCCCTTCATCGGATGGCTGGGGTGGCCGATGCTCGCCGTCGTGGCGCTGAGCACCGTGGTGCGCTGGCGTTGCGTGAGCGTGCTCGGCAGGCATTGGAATCCACGGCTCATCGTCATCCCGGGCGCACCCTTGGTGCGTGACGGGCTCTATCGATGGGTGCGCCACCCGAACTACACCGCCGTCGCGGCCGAGGTGGCCGCGCTGCCGCTGGTGCACTCGGCGTGGCTGACGGCGATTGTGTTCAGCATCGCCAACGCACTGGTGCTCAACGTCCGAATCCGGGCGGAGAACGCCGCGTTGGGTCTGGTGTAAGCGCCCGGGCCGTCAGGGGGCGATTGGACGGTTCGTCCACTCGCGGTCGGGCCGGCGCGTCGAGCGGAACCAGCCGCCCGCCGCGCCGGTGCCGCCGTCGGTCGGGATGGTGTGGCCGGTGACGAACGCCGAGAGGTCGGATGCCAGAAAGAGGATCACGTCGGCCTGGTCCTCGGGCACCCCCATCCGGCCGACCGGAACCCATTGCGGCCACTGCGCCTGCTCTTCGGCCGACAGCCATTGCGAGTAGGGCACCTGCAGCGATTCGGTGACGTCGGGAGCGATCGCGTTGACCCGCACCCCGTGCCCGCCCACCTGTACGGCGAGGCTGCGGGTGAACTGGATGACGGCGGCCTTGAAGGCCGCGTAGACCGGGTCCTCCGGGTAGCCGCGCAGCCCCTCGACGGAGGAGACGTTGACGATCGCGCCGGCCCGCCGGGCGACCATCGCCGGCAGGAAAGCGCGGGTGACCAGCAAGACGTGGTGCAGGTTGATCCGGTAAAGCTCGGCCCAGAACTCGGGATCGGTGTCGACGAAGTTGCCCGGATGCCGCAGCCAGTGGCCCACGTTGTTGACCAGGACGTCCGCCCGGCCGTAGCGATCCAGCACCGACCGCGCCAAGTCGTCGACGGCATCCGCGTCCCGGACGTCGCTGACCACCGCCACAGCCGATCCGCCCGCGGCCGCGATCTCGTCGACCGTCCCCGCGGCAAGCCCGGCGTCGACATCGACGATCACCACGTGGGCGCCCTGCCCCGCGAACACCCTGGCGGTGGCCGCGCCGATGCCGCCGCCACCGCCGGTCACCACCGCTACCCGGCCACTCAACAACGCGTCAGCGCGCGAATCGTGGTTCATCGCTCATATCCTGGGCCACCGGGCGAAATCCACGGGGCCCGGGCCCGGTGAAGAGCCGGAAACGCCGACATATACCCATCGGCTACCCGCGGTAAACCGTGATGTACCCAACATTCGTGACCCCTTCACCCGCAGTTTTTCCCGGCCCCGCGTGGGTATTCCGTGCCCACTTAGGAGGGATTGCATGGTTAGCACCACCGATCCACATCGCTTATTGCCAAGTGGCGCAATGAAGCGGCGGGTGCACCGTCGCCACAGCCCGCAGTCGGTCGCGGTCTCCCTGGCCAGCCGAATGATCGTGAAGAACACCGTCCGAGCCTGGGCCGCCACCCCGAATCTGCACTGGCCATTCGAATATGTCGACGAGCTCGCGGGAATGGTGCCGCGGTTCGGCATCTCCGCAGAAATCGAACCGGTTCAACTGGAAAACTGTGCCGCCGAATGGGTTTGCGCCCACGGCGCGTCCACCGACCGGGCGATCCTCTATTTGCACGGCGGCGCCTTCCTCACCTGCGGTCTCAACACGCATCGCTCGGTGGTCACCCGCTTGTCGAAGGCGGCGGATGCCGCCGTGCTCACCCTGGGATACCGAAAGCTGCCTTCGCATCACATCACCGACGCGATCGACGACGGGATGAGCGGGCTTCGTTGGCTGCAGGATCGCGGTTTCGACGGCGACCAGGTGGTCGTCGCCGGCGACTCTGCCGGGGGATACCTTGCGTTCATGACCTCGTTGCTGGCCATCAGCAGCGAGGTGATGCGGCCGGCGGGGATCGCGACCATCTCCCCGTTCACCGATGCCGACCCGGCCCGAAAGCTGCGGCACCGCAACGCGCGCAAGTGCTCCATGTTCACCCGCGGGGCGCTGTCGATGTTCGCCCAATACCTTAGTCAGGCACAGGTTTTGGAGGGGCGCGGCGAGTCCACCGTGGCTTCGCCGGTGGACGCCGATCTGTCCTCGCTGCCGCCGGTGACGATTCACGCCAGCTCCGACGAGCTGCTGCTCCCGGACGCCGAACTGATGGCAAAGCGCTTGGAAGCCAGTGGAGTTCCGTGTGATCTGCACCTGTGGGACGGGCAAATCCACGATTTTCCGTTGGCGGCGGACATCCTGCCGGAGGGCAGGCGCGCCATCCGCTACCTCGGCGATTTCGTCAAGGACGTCACCGCCGCGGCCACGCCGTGGCGGCGCGGCCTGCACACCGCCGCGGCCGCCGGCTAACCGACCCAGAAAGTGCCCGGGCCGCGTGAAGTCGGCCCGGCCGAGATTCGGCGACCCGTTTCGCGCCGCTGCCGATACAGTGGGTCGTAATGAGCCGACCAGCCCCACCTGTGTTGACCGTCCGGTACGAAGGATCCGAGCGCACGTTCGCCGCAGGCAACGATGTCTCAATCGGGCGTGACCTCCGCGCCGACGTTCGAGTGGCACATCCCCTTATCTCCCGCACGCACCTCATCGTTCGATTCGACCAGGGCCGATGGATAGCCATCGACAACGGCAGCCTCAACGGACTGTTCGTCAACCACCATCGCGTGCCCATGCTCGACATCCAGGACGGCATGCGCGTGAACATCGGCAATCCGGACGGCCCGGCGCTGACCTTCGAGGTCGGCCGACACCAGGGCTCGGCCGGGCGACCCCCGCTGACGACGTCCATCCCGATCGTCAACCCGGCCGGCGCGGCGGGCCCCCGCGTGACCCACCCCCAGCCGTCCGGCGCGAACTGGCCCGGCCAGCCCCAGCAACCGGCGTCCGCCTCGTTCCGGCAGCCCACACATCAGCCCAGCGGACCCCAGCCCGTCCAGCCACCGAGTGGATCGATACCGAGCCACCCGTCAGCCCCGCAGCCGCGGTACCCGACCGCCGGGCAACCTGCGGCGCCGCACAGCGGGCCGCAACACGCCCCGCAGATCTACCGCCCGCAGGCCACCACCGCGCCCCCGGCCCATGGCGGGCAGCCGGCGGGCCTGGAGACCGGGCGGGTCGGCGGGGACGCGTCCAACATCGCGACATCGATGATGAAGATCCTGCGGCCGGGCAAGGCGGTGGAATCGGTACCGGGCGCGATCAAGATCGGTCGGGCCAACGACAACGACATCGTCATTCCCGAGGTGCTGGCGTCGCGCCATCACGCCACCTTGGTCCCGACGCCGCACGGCACCGAGATCCGCGACAACCGCAGCATCAACGGCACGTTCGTCAACGGCGCCCGGGTCGACTCGGCCGTGCTGCACGAGGGCGACGTCGTCACGATCGGCAATATCGACCTCGTCTTCGCCGGCGGCACGCTGGCCCGCCGCGACGAGAGTGCGACCGCAACCCCCACCGGCGGCCTGGACGTGCGCGGCGTGACGTGGACGATCGAGAACAACAAGACGCTGCTGGACGACATCTCGTTGGGCGCGCAGCCGGGGACGCTGACGGCCGTCATCGGGCCGTCGGGCGCGGGCAAGTCGACCTTCGCCCGGCTGGTCGCGGGATACACGCACCCGACCAGGGGCACGGTCGCGTTCGAGGGCCACAACGTCCACGCCGAGTACGCCTCGCTGCGCAGCCGGATCGGCATGGTGCCCCAGGACGACGTGGTGCACGGGCAGCTGACGGTGCAGCAGGCGCTGATGTATGCCGCCGAACTGCGGCTGCCACCCGACACCACCAAGGAAGACCGCGCCCAGGTGGTCGCCCGGGTGCTCGAGGAACTCGAGATGACCCAGCACCTGCACACCCGGGTCGACAAGCTCTCCGGCGGCCAGCGCAAGCGCGCCTCGGTCGCCTTGGAGTTGCTCACCGGGCCGTCGCTGCTGATCCTCGACGAGCCGACCTCCGGCCTGGACCCCGCGCTGGACCGCCAGGTGATGACCATGCTGCGACAGCTGGCCGACGCCGGTCGCGTCGTGCTCGTGGTCACCCACTCGCTGACCTACCTGGACGTCTGCGACCAGGTGCTGCTGCTGGCCCCCGGCGGCAAGACCGCCTTCTGTGGGCCGCCCAGCCAGATCGGGTCGGCCATGGGGACCACGAACTGGGCCGACATCTTCAGCAGCGTCGCGGGCGACCCGGACGGGGCGAAGGCGCGCTACCTGGCGCGCACGGGCCCGACACCGCCCCCGCCCCCGGCGCAGCAGCCCGCCGACCTGGGCGACCCGTCGCACACCAGCCTGTTCCGGCAGTTCTCCACGATCGCGCGGCGGCAGGTCCGGCTGATCTTCTCCGACCGGGGCTACTTCGTGTTCCTGGCGGTGCTGCCGTTCATCATGGGCTCGCTGTCCATGTCGGTGCCCGGCAACGTCGGGTTCGGCATCCCCAACCCCTACGGCGCCGCGCCCAACGAGCCCGGGCAGATCCTGGTGCTGCTCAACGTCGGAGCGGTGTTCATGGGGACGGCGCTGACCATCCGCGACCTGATCGGTGAACGCCCCATCTTCCTGCGCGAACAGGCGGTCGGGCTGTCCACCAGCGCCTACCTGCTGGCCAAGGTCTGCGTCTACACGGTTTTCGCGGTCATCCAGTCGGCGATCGTGACCGTGATCGTGCTGATCGGCAAGGGCGGTCCCACCCAGGGCGCGGTGGCCCTGGGCCGGCCCGGTCTCGAACTGTTCGCCGACGTCGCGTTGACCTGCGTGGCCTCGGCCATGCTCGGGCTGGCGCTGTCGGCCATCGCCAGGTCGAACGAACAGATCATGCCGCTGCTGGTGGTGGCCGTCATGTCGCAGCTGGTGTTCTCCGGCGGCATGATTCCGGTGACCGGACGACTCGGGCTGGACCAGATGTCCTGGGTCACCCCGGCGCGCTGGGGCTTCGCCGCGTCGGCCTCGACCGCCGACCTGACCAAGCTGGTGCCCGGACCGCTGAGCCCGAAGGACTCGCACTGGCGGCATACGCCTGCCGCGTGGTGGTTCGACATCGCCATGCTCGTGGTGATCAGCGTCTTCTACCTGAGCTTCGTCCGCTGGAAGATCCGGCTCAGGGGCGGCTGAGCCCGCACGGCGTTTGCAGCTGGCAGGTACCGGGCAACTGATGCCAGCCGGTGGCCTTGAC
The DNA here is from genome assembly GCF_034555895.2 of Mycobacterium europaeum. Lineage (NCBI taxonomy): Bacteria > Bacillati > Actinomycetota > Actinomycetes > Mycobacteriales > Mycobacteriaceae > Mycobacterium > Mycobacterium europaeum. The sequence continues at coordinate 2,198,613 of NZ_CP157315.1, read as the reverse complement.
GGGCGCCAGCACCGACGACGGCACCCCGCGTTTCGGGTGAAGGTGGTGCCATGCAACGAATCACCCCGCTCGAGCGCGACGACGTCACCGCCGATGCCCACCCAGCCGGTGCCGCCGGCCCGCGTACCGCAGCGAAGTGCGCCGTCGAGGCGATCGGAACCTTCTTTCTGGTGTTCACCTGCGATGCCGCGGTCAGCAGCGGCACCCCACTGGCGCCGTTGGCGATCGGGGCGGTGCTGATGGTGATGGTGTACGCGGGCGGCCACATCTCGGGCGGGCACTACAACCCGGCGGTCACCCTGGCGGTGCTGGTGCGGCGGCGGATCTCGCTGCGCGACGCCGCCCGGTACTGGGGTGTGCAAATGGGTGCCGGACTGCTCGCGGCGGCGGTGGTCCACTGGGTCGTCGATCCCGCCCACGCCGGCACCCCGTCGACGTTGACCGTGCCGACCGGCAGGCTGGTCGCCGTGTTCGTCGTGGAATTCCTGTTCACCTTCGCCCTGTGCTACGTGGTGCTCAACGTCGCCACCAGCGGAAAGCGTTCCGACAACGCGTATTACGGCCTGGCGATCGGATTCACCGTGGTGTCGGGGGCATTCGCGGTCGGTGCCATTTCCGGTGGCGCGTTCAACCCGTCCGTCATCGTGGGCGCCGCGGTCGCCGGCCTGTTCGCCTGGCCGACGCTATGGATCTATCTCGTGGCGCAGGCCATCGCCGCCGTCGCCGCGGGCCTGACGTATGTCGGTCTGAACCAGGACGACCAATGACCCGATGGGATCGCGGTCAGGCTCCCTTGCGCATGGCCTGCTCGGCGGCGGCGCGCATGCGGTCAGACAACTGCAAGAGCGCGTGCTCGCCCACACCGAGCGGGAGGGTGTAGGCCAATTGCCGCAATTCGACGGCATAGTTGCGCAAGTCGTCGCGGAGACGTGTCTCAACAGTGGGCATGACATCTCCCTCGGGCTGCGGCCGGGCAAAGGGTCCTGGTCCGCGTCGACCAACCGATTGACACATTTTCGCAGCCGCGCCGGCGATCGGCGAGAGCGCCGATCCGAATTAACGGGAGTTTGACGGCGTGTTTACAGCGGGCGCGCCCGGGTTGTCGGCGCCGGGCGTATCGCCGCGGCGAAATTCCGGGCGTACGATCGCCTTCGCGTTACGCTGACGCTGCTCGGTGTAAGGCTGGCAGAAAGGCGCGGGCGCCCGCATGGACTTTGAACTCGACGCCGGGCAGCGCGCGTGGCTGGCCGAGGTCCGCGAGTTCCTCCACGAGAACGTCACCGCAGAGCTGCGCGCCGAGCTCGCCGAGCATGACCTGGAGTTCCCGGGCGGCGAGGTGGCGCGGTTCCGCCGCAAGATCGGCGAGAAGGGCTGGTTCGGGCTGAACTGGCCACGCGAGTACGGCGGTCTTGCCGACAAAGAGGGCCTCGGTGCCATTCACCTGCACCTGCTGATGAGCGAATTCGAGTACTGGGGCGTGCCCGGGCCCGACCTGACGGTCACCTCGGTGGCGCCGATGATCATGCGGCACGGCACCGAACGGAACAAATCCGAATGGCTACCACTGATAGCCAGGGGCGAAATGATCTGCGCCGTCGGATATTCCGAACCCGACGCCGGCACCGACCTGGCCAACCTGCGCACCAGCGCGGTCCGCGACGGCGACGAGTGGGTGATCAACGGCACCAAGATCTGGAACAGCGGCGCGCAGCGCGCCACCCACGAGTGGCTCTGCGTGCGCACCGACCCCAATGCTGCGCGCCATCGCGGCATCTCGGTCATCGTCGTCCCGATCGACAGTCCCGGCGTGACGGTCCGCCCGCTCTACGCGTGGTCGGGCTATCGCACCAACGAGGTGCACTTCCACGATGTGCGGGTGCCGGTCACCAACCTGGTGGGCGAAGTCAACCGCGGCTGGACATACATCACCGGCGCGCTGGATCTGGAACGCGGTGCGCTGACCAACCCGGGCGACCTGCGCCGCGCGGTGGACGAGCTGCGCGAGCTCGCGCGGCAGCCGCGCCGCGACGGCACGGTGCCCGCCGAGAGCCCCTCGCTGCGCCGCAGGCTCGCTCAGGCCGAAGCCGACGTGGCGGTCGCCACGCTGATGGGCTACGAGGCCGCCTCCATCCTCGACGGCGGTGTCATCCCGTCGGTGGAGGTCAGCGTCGAAAAGGTGTTCACCAGCGAGCTGCGCCAGCGCATCGCCGTGCTCGCGCTGGATCTGCTCGGCCCGGACGGATTGCTGGCGCACCGCAGCCCTGCCGCGCCGCTGGCCGGCACCTTCGAGCGGCTCTACCGGGCCGCGCCGCTGATGCGTTTCGGCGGCGGAACCAACGAGGTGCTCCGCGACATCATCGCCCAGCGCGGGCACAAGATGCCCAGCTACGGGCGCTGACGCATGAAGGTGATCCCCACCGCCGAACAGCGCGAGTTCGCCTCGTCGCTGCGGGCCCTGCTGGCCGCCGAGTGCCCGGTGCCGCTGGTGCGCGCGCTGAACGAACCGGGCGCCGACCGGCGCACCCCGGCGCTGTGGGAGGCACTGATCGAGGCGGGTGTCCTCGGGCTGGCCATCGGCGAGGAATATGGCGGCTCCGGCGGCACGCTGGACGACCTCGCCGTCTTCGCCACCGAGGCCGGTCGCGCGCTGTGCCCGACGGCGGTGTCCAGCAGCATCCACGCGGCGCTGGCGATCGACCAGCTCGGCTCCCCGGAGGGCAAGCACACCTGGCTGCCGGGCCTGGCTTCCGGCGCGGTCCGCGGCACCACCGCCCTGTGGAGCGCACGCGACGCCGCGGTGGTGTCGGCTGCGCTGCGCGCCGACCCCGTGTCCGCGCGATGGCGGCTGAACGGCACCGCGGAGTACGTCGCCGACGCCGACGTCGCCGACGTCATCGTGGTATCGGCTGCGGCACAAGGGAATACCCTCGTATTCGCTGTCGACGCCGAAGCGCCCGGTGTGACGATGGAACCGCTCGCCATGGCGGGCGGTCACCGGGCCGCCACCGTCCGCTTCGATGGCGTCATGGTCGGCGCCGATGCGCTGGTGGGGGAGGTCACCGCCACGGCGTTGCGGCGCACGGCCAACACGGCGGTGGCATTGGGGTCGCTGGACTTGGTGGGCGTCGGGCAGGCGGTCATCGACCGCACCGTCGACTACACCAAGCTGCGTCACCAGTTCGGCAGGCCCATCGCGTCGTTCCAGGCCGCCCAACACCTCGTCGCCGACATGCACATCGCCCTCGCGGCGGCCCGGCTGGCCGCGCATGCGGCGGTCTTCTGGATCGCGCGCGGTCGCACGGCGACCCGGGAAACCGCCATCGCGCGCATGCACGCCGCCGCCGCTTCCAGGTCGATCACGTTGGACGCCCACCAATTGCACGGCGGCATGGGGTATGTCACCGAGACCGATCTGCATCTGTGGTCCGAGCGGGCACGGCTGGGATCGACCTGGGGCGGCGGCGCGGAGGCCGCCGCGTCGTGGCTGGAGGAGGCCTGGGACGAAACCTCGAGGAGCGCCGGTGAGCCCGAACGATGACAGCCTGATCGACGCCGACGCGGCGTCGCGGGTCGGCATGGTCGCCGCGACGGCGACGGGCGAGGTGAACCGGCGCGACTGGCAACGGTGGGCGGCGGCGATCGGTGACCACAACCCGCTGTGGTTCGACCCGGACTACGCCAGGGCCAACGGCTTTCGGGACATCGTCTGCCCGCCGCTGTTCCTGCAGTACGCCGTGCTCGGTGTCACGCACCTCGAGGCGCTGCGGCCCGACGGTTCCTCCGGAGCGGTCTCGGGTAGCCTCGCGTTTCCGCGTGCTCCCAAGCGGATGGCCGGCGGGGAAAGCTTCGCCTTCCACCTGCCGGCGTATCACCGCGACGAAGTCGAGATGGTGCGCACCATCTCCTCCATCGTCGAAAAGCAAGGCCGCTCCGGCAGATTCGTCTTGGTCACCTGGCACACGGTGTACCGCAACCAGCATCAAGACCTGCTCGCCGAAGCGTCGACATCCATGATCGCCCGTCCCTAGGAGCCCGATGACCGGCCAAGTCTTTTACGAGGATGTCGAGGTGGGCCACCAGATGCCCGAACTCACCGTGACCGTCGACGAAACCCAGCTGTTCTTCTTCAGCGCCGCCACCTACAACGGGCACCGGATCCACTACGACAAAGACTGGGCGCGCAACGTCGAAGGCTACGACGACGTGCTGGTCCACGGACCCCTGCAGGCCGCGCTGCTCGGCCGGGCCATCGGGGACTGGATCGGCGGGCGGGGCCGGCTGGTGTCCTTTTCCGTCCAGAATCGCGCGGTCGCCCATCCCGGCCAGCCGCTGAGCTTCGGCGGCACGATCACCGGCAAGCGCCTCTCCGACGAGGGCGCCGGGCTGGTGGACCTCGACATCGCCGGCCGCCGCGAGCAGACGGTGCTGATGCCCGGAACCGCAACGGTCGAGCTGCCCCGGCGCGCAACGCCCCGGGAAGCCGATCAGTGACCGGGCTGCGCGGCGACGCCGCGATCGTCGGCATCGCCGAGCTGCCTGCGCAGCGGCGTCCCACCCGGCCGCCGCTGTTCACCCTCGACCAGTACGCGCTGCTGGCGAAGATGGTGATCGACGACGCGGGCGTCGGCGCCGCATCCGTCAACGGCCTGCTGACGCACGGCATCGCCGAGTCGGCGATGTTCGCGCCCGCCACCCTGTGCGAATACCTCGGCCTGCCCCTGGACTTCGGTGAGCGGGTCGACCTGGGCGGGGCCACGGCGGCGGGCATGATCTGGCGGGCGGCGGCCGCGGTGGAGCTGGGCATCTGCGACGCCGTCCTGGCCGTCGTCCCCGGCTCGGCATCGCAGCCGCAGTCCGAGAAGCGGCCCCCACCGGCCCCGAATTGGTATGGCGCGTCGTCGAACACCTACGGGTCGCCGCAGGCGGAATTCGAGATCCCATATGGCAACGTCGGCCAGAACGCGCCGTACGCGCAGATCGCCCAGCGCTACGCCGCCGAATTCGGTTACGACCCCGCCGCGGTGGCCAAAATCGCCGTCGATCAGCGGACCAACGCGTGCGCCCACCCCGGCGCGGTGTTCCACGGCACCCCGATCACGGTGGACGACGTGCTCGCCAGCCCGATGATCGCCGATCCCATTCACATGCTCGAGACCGTGATGCGGGTGCACGGGGGAGCGGGCGTCCTGATCGCCAACGCCGACATCGCCCGCGGCGGCCGCCACCGACCGGTGTGGATCAAGGGTTTTGGCGAGCACATCGCCTTCAAGACCCCGACCTATGCCGAGGACGTGCTGCGCACCCCGATCGCCCGCGCCGCCGACAAGGCGTTCGCCATGGCCGGCCTGCACCGCTCGGACGTGGACGTGGCGTCGATCTACGACTGCTACACCATCACCGTGCTGATGAGCCTCGAGGACGCCGGCTTCTGCGACAAGGGCGACGGGATGTCGTGGATCAGCGGCCACGATCTGACCTACCGCGGCGACTTCCCGCTCAACACCGCCGGTGGGCAGCTGTCGTTCGGGCAGGCCGGGATGGCCGGCGGCATGCACCACGTCGTCGACGGCGCCAGGCAGGTGATGGGACGGGCGGGCGACGCGCAGGTGCGCGACTGCCACACCGCGTTCGTCACCGGCAACGGCGGCATCATGAGCGAGCAGGTCGCGCTGCTGATGCGGGGGGACTAGCGATGGGCACCCCGATTCCCGAACCCACGCCGGTGTCGCGGCCCTTCTGGGACGGCCTGGCCCAGCACCGCATCCGGGTGCAGTACTCACCGTCGTTGGGGCGCTACGTCTTCTATCCCCGCACGCTCGCCCCCGGGACACTGGCCGACGACCTGCAGTGGCGCGAAATCGACGGCGAGGGAACGCTGTACACGTTCACCATCGCCCGCCGGCCCACCGGGCCGCCGTGGGCGGACGCCCTGCCACAGCTGCTCGCGGTCGTGCAGTGGGACGCCGGGCCCAAATTCAGCACCGAGCTCGTCGACGTCGACCCGGGCGACGTCCATATCGGCATGCGGGTCGAGCCGGTGTTCTACGATCTGCCCGAAGCCGGGATCACCCTGTTGAAGTACCGGCCGGCATGACCGACTTGGGCGACGAGCTCGGAGGTGTACATGGACGACCCTTTTGGCGGCGTCCGGGCGTTGTTGCGTGAGTTGGACGCGGCATTCCCGCGTATCGAAACCATGACTGCCGTGCAGGCTCGCGCGGCTGTCGCCGAGCGGCGCCGGCCCGTCGACAACATCGACGACGTCCGCCACACCGAAGACCGGTCGATTCCCGGTCCGGCCGGGGACATCCCCGCGCGGATCTACTACCCGCACGGCGAACCCCAGGCGGACCGCCCCGCGATCGTGTTCTACCACGGTGGCGGATTCGTGTTGTGCGACATCGAATCTCACGACGGATTCTGCCGCGCACTGTCCCGCGGCGTGCAGGCGGTCGTCGTGTCGGTCGGCTACCGCCTCGCGCCCGAACACCCGGCTCCCGCGGCCGCGCTGGACGCTTTGGCCGCGTTCCGCTGGGTTTTCGACCACGCGCCCGAACTCGGCATCGACCCTGCGCGCACGGCCGTCGCCGGCGACAGCGCCGGCGGCAACCTCGCCGCGGTGACCGCCATTGGCTGCCGCGACCGGGCCGTGGCCGCGCCGTCCGCGCAACTGCTGATCTATCCGGTCATCGAGCCGTCGTTCGACACCGACAGCTACCGGCGCTGTGCCTCCGGCTACTTCCTCACCAGCGCCGCCATGCAGTGGTACTGGCGCCAGTACCTGGGTGCGGAAACACAGCCGGGCCACACCGATTTGGTGGCGCCGGCCCGCGCCGAGTCGCATGCCGGCCTCCCGCCCGCAGTGATCGTCACCGCCGGCCTCGATCCGCTGCACAGCGAGGGCTGCGACTACGCGCGCCGGTTACGCGACGCGCGGGTGCCCGTCGTGCACCGCGATTTCCCGGACCTGTTTCACGGCTTCCTGACCATCCCGGCCTTTCCCCCGGCGGTCTCGGCGCTCGACCTGATCTGCGCCGACCTGCGCGGGCTGCTCCGGACGACCCTTCGCGAGGCGATATGACCGACACCGCAATCAAAGACGTGATCGTGATAGGCGCGGGGTTCGCCGGGCTCTACGCCGTGCACCGCGCCGCGTCGGCGGGACTGTCGGTGCTCGGCGTCGAGGCGGCGCCCGACGTGGGCGGCACCTGGTATTGGAACCGCTACCCTGGCGCGCGGTGCGACGTCGAAAGTGTGGACTATTCCTACTCATTCGATGAGGAACTCCAGCAGAGCTGGACGTGGACCGAACGCTTCGCCGCCCAACCGGAGATCCTTGCCTACCTGGGCCACGTTGCCGACCGGTTCGATCTCCGCCGCCACTACCGGTTCGGGGTCGACGTCGTCGGGGCCGCCTTCGGCCAGGGCCAGTGGCGGGTCCGCACCCGCGACCAACAGACCTATGCCGCCCGGTTCCTCATCTGCGCGACGGGTTGTCTGTCGGCGGTCAACCGCCCGGACATCCCCGGCGCCGACGATTTCGCGGGCGCGGTCTACTTCACCGCGGCGTGGCCGCGCGAGGACCCCGACCTGCGTGGCAAGCGCGTCGGCCTGATCGGCACGGGATCCTCCGGCATTCAAGCGGTTCCGATCGTCGCCGCGCAGGCGGACCGGCTGGTGGTGTTCCAGCGGTCGGCCAACTACAGCATCCCGATGCCCAACCGACCCTGGACGCCGGAGGAACAACAACAGATCCGCGAACAGTATCCCGAGCGCCGCCGCGCCTCGGCCTACGCGGCGTCGGGCACACCGCACGGCACGTACCACAAGAACGCGGTCGACGCCGACCCGCAGGAGCGCGCCGAAGCCCTGTGGCGGCGCTGGCGCGAGGGCGGCGTGCTGTTTGCCAAGACGTTCCCGGACCAGAACTCCGACCTCGCCGCCAACCACATCGCCCGGGAGTTCGCCGAGGAGCGTATCCGCGAGATCGTGGCCGATCCCGTCGTCGCCAACGACCTCATCCCCGTCGACCACCCGATCGGGACCAAGCGAATCTGCACCGACGGCGGGTATTACGCCGCGTTCAACCGGGACAACGTGGAGCTGGTCAACCTCCGGCGCGAACCCATCGAGACCATCACCGCCCACGGCGTGCGAACCACCGCCTCGACCTACCCGTGCGATGTGCTGATCTTTGCCACCGGCTTCGACGCGCTCACCGGCGCTCTGACCCGCATCGACCCGGAAGGGCCGGGGGGAGCGCGGCTGCGCGACGTCTGGGCCGACGGCCCGCTGACCTTTCTCGGGCTGATGGTGCCCGGCCTGCCGAACATGTTCACCATCAGTGGACCGGGCAGCCCCTCGGTGCTGGCCAACATGGTGCTGCACGCCGAGGTTCAGGTCGACTGGGTCATCGAGCTGATGCTGTCGATGCGACGCCTCGGGGTGACGGAGGTGGAGCCGCGCCGCGATGCCGCCGAGGCGTGGACGGACCACGTCGCGAGTGCGGCCGAGCAGACGCTGTTCCCGAAAGCCGCCTCGTCGTGGTACCTCGGCGCCAACATCGAAGGCAAAAAGCGGATCTTCATGCCCTACGCCGGGGGATTCGGCACGTATCGGCGCCACTGCGACGAGGTGGCGCGCCGGCACTATGCCGGGCTGGTGCTGACCACCCGATGATCGAAACGGTTCAGCAACTGCTGCGGGGACGCCGGGACGACGACACCCCTGCGGTCGCGCACGGCGAGCGCGTCTGGACCTGGAGAGAACACCTCGCGGAGGCCGAGGCGGAGGCCGCCGCGCTGATCGGTCTCGCCGATTCGGCCCGTCCGCTGCACGTCGGGGCCCTGCTGCCCAACTCCCCGGCGATGCTGCGCGCCATGGCCGCGGCGGCGCTGGGCGGTTACGTGCTGTGCGGGATCAACACCACGCGGCGCGGCGCCGGGCTGCTGGCCGACATCCGGCGCTCCGACTGCCAACTCCTGCTCGTCGACCCCGAACACCGGGACCTGTTGGACGGCCTGGATCTCGGCGGGATTCAGGTGCTCGACGTGACCGGCCGGCGCTACGCCGAACTGGTGGCCGCCGCGCCGGCCCTGGAACCGCACCGAGAGGTCGCCGGTGACGACACCCTGATGATGATCTTCACCTCCGGAACCAGTGGCGACCCGAAGGTCGTGCGGCTCGCGCACGCGATGGCGATCATGTGCGGCGCCAGCCTGATCTTCCAGTACGACGTCACCGCCGCCGATGTCTGCTACCTGTCGATGCCGCTTTTTCACTCCAACGGCGTCGCCGCCGGGTGGGCGGTCGCCGTCGGTGCGGGCGCCACCATGGTCCCGGCCCGGTTCTCGCCGTCACGCTTCCTCGACGACGTGCGCCGCTACGGCGTGACGTATCTCAACTACGTCGGCAAGCCGCTGGCCTTGATCCTGTCCACCCCCGAACGTCCCGACGACGCGGACAACACGCTGCGGGTGGCGTTCGGCAACGAGGCCACCGACCGCGACATCGCCGAATTCGCAAGGCGTTTCGGCTGCCGCGTGGTGGACAGCTTCGGTTCCAGCGAGTTCGCGGTGATCGTCGTCCGCGAGGACGGCACGCCGCCGGGGTCGATCGGCAAGCCATATGCGGGGGTCGCCATCTACAACCCGGCGACGCTGCGCGAGTGCGCCGTCGCGGAATTCGACGAGCACGGGGCGCTGACCAACTTCGACGACGCGGTCGGGGAACTCGTCAACACCCAGGGCGCGGGCCCGTTCGTCGGCTATTACAACGACCCGGCCGCGACGGCGGAGCGGATGCGGCACGGCATGTACTGGTCGGGCGACCTCGCCTACCGCGACGCCGACGGCTGGATCTACCTGGCCGGCCGCACCGCCGACTGGATGCGGGTGGACGGCGAGAACCTGGCGGCGGGCCCGATCGAGCGGATCCTGGGACGCCTGCCCGAGGTCAGCCAGGTCGCCGTCTACGCGGTGCCCGACGACCGGGTCGGAGATCAGGTGATGGCCGCGCTGGTATTGCGGGAAGGAGCGCGGCTCGGCCCGGACGACTTCGCGAAGTTCCTTGCCGCGCAACCGGATCTGTCGCCCAAAGCCTGGCCCCGGTACGTGCGCATCAACGCCGACCTGCCGACGACGGCGACCAACAAGATCCTCAAGCGTGCGCTGATGTCTGCGGGTGTCACCGCGGAGGGCGGTGTCTTGTGGACGCGCCCGGCGCGCGGCACCACCTACAGTCAGCTTACGGCTTCGCCGGCCTGAGCCGATTCAGAAAGGTCCTGCGGTGCTTCACCGAACCGCGCCAGCACCAATGTCGCGGACACGGCCACGGCGAAGCCCGCGATAACCAGCCAGCCGAGTCCGTCGCGCGCGCTGTCACCCAGCCACACCACTCCGACGAACGCGGGGGCGATGGTTTCACCGATGACCATCCCGGCGACGGCCGTGGTCACCGAACCGCGGTGCAGGGCGGAGGTCAGCAGCAGGAAGCCCGCCGCCCCGCCCGCGACCGCCGCGTACAGCGCCGGATTGGTGTAGAACGCGCGCTGGGTGGGATCGAGCACCTCGATCAGCCGCACGCCGACCTCGATGACCCCGAAACCGGTTCCGGCCGCCAGTCCCAGCGCCAGCGCGCGCGGTCGGTCCGGCAGCCGGCCCGCCACGGCGCCGGCGATGAGGATCGCCGCCACCACCCCCAGTAAAGCCCAGCCCAGCCCGGCCGGGGCGCGCCGGAAGTGCCCGTGCCCGGCGGCGAGTGCGAGGACCACCAGGCTCGCGCACACCACGCCCACCGCGCCCCATTCGGTGGGCGACAACCGCGCCGACAGCAACCATGCGGACGCGATGCCGGTGACCGCGATCGAGGCCGCCAGCGCGGCCGCGACCACATAGATGGGCACCAGGCGCAACGCCGCGACCTGAAGCAGGAAGCCGAACCCGTCGAGGCCGACGCCGACGAGGTAGCGCCACTGCCGGGCGGCGCGCAACAGCAGCACCGTGTCGACACCGCTGCCGCTGCCGGCCTCCACCGAGCGGGTCGCCGCCGCCTGCAACACCGAGGCCGTGCCGTAACAGACGGAGCACCCCAGCGCGAGCAGGAATCCGATCAGCACACGTCGAACAATAGGCCGCTGCCACGACTGGCGCGGGTGCCCGACCGGCTGAGATCTGTCTGAACAAATGTTTGGGCGACGGCGCGTGCGGGCACGTCAGAGGTAAGCGTGGCTGGGGGGTTGGTCAACTCATCACAACTGGCGAACAGTCATGCGCTGTGTCTACGGTCGTTAACGGTTTGTCAAAATAAAGCGCCACAAGCTGATTCGAAAATTACGTTTAAACTCAGTGTACAAGTGTGTACTCTAGCGAACATGGCAGAGCGCGGCGCCCAGCCCCACGTCCCATGGGGACGACGGTTGTTCCTGCGGGCGGTGCGGCGGTTGTTCAGCCCGCTGCAGCCGGACGACTACCTCGAGATGATCAACCCGCTGTGGACCACCAAGGAGCTGCGCGGAAAGGTCGAAGGCATCGAGCAGCAGGGCTCGGAAGCGGCCAGCATTCTGATCCGGCCCGGCTACGAATGGCCCGGTCACAAGCCCGGTCAATACGTGCGCCTCGGTGTGGTCATCGACGGCGTCTACCACTGGCGCGCCTACTCACTCACGTCGGATCCCAGGCCCGAAGACGGTCTGATCAGCGTCACGCCGAAGAGGGTCGACGGCGGGGTGGTGTCGCCGTATCTCGTGCACAAGATTCAGCCGGGGGACTTGGTACGGCTGGGCGAGATCGAAGGCGTCTTCACGCTGCCCGAGCCCTTGCCGGAGAAGCTGTTGTTCATCAGTGCCGGAAGCGGCATCACCCCGATCATCAGCATGCTGCGCGACCTGGACCACCGGGACGAAGTGCGCGACGCGGTGGTCCTTCATTCGGCGCGAACCCGCGAACAGGCGATGTTCCTGCCCGCGTTGGAAGAGCTCGAGAAGCGGCACGCGGGGATGCGGCTGGAGCTGCGCCTCACCTCCGAACAGGGCCGACTGACGCCCGACGACCTGGACGACGTATGCCCGGACTGGCGTGAGCGCGAGGCGTTTTGTTCGGGCCCCGGGGAATTGCTCGACGCGCTGATCGAGCACTGGGAGGACACCGGCGATCGGGACCGCCTGCACTTCGAGCGGTTTCAGCCCAAGATCGGCGGCGACGCCAACGCCGGCGAGGGTGGCACCGTCTGCTTCCTCGACAGCGACAAGGAAGCCGAATGCGACGGTGGCACATCGATCCTCGAGGCCGGCGAAAAGGCTGGTCTCAATCTGGCCTACGGCTGTCGCATCGGGATCTGCCATACCTGTGTCGGGACGCTGAAATCGGGCAAGCTGCGCGACCTGCGCTCAGGTGACGTGATCGAACCCACGGGTCAGGACGTGCGGATCTGCATCAACACCGCCGAAGGCGACGTGCAACTGGAACTTTGATCGAAAGGAGCGGCCGGTGACAACTGCCGTGAAAAAGGGTGCGGACAGCCCACTCGCGCACCTGAGCGAACAAGAACTGGAAAAGCTGGCGAAGGAATTCGACGCCATCCACGACGAGGTGTTCGCCGACCTCGGCGACCGGGACCGGCGCTACATCAAAAACGTCATCTCGGCGCAACGACAGATCGTGGTGGCCGGCCGGGTGCTCTTGCTGGCCTCGCGCTCGAAGACCGCGTGGCTGCTGGGCACCGCCTGCCTCTCGATGGCCAAGATCTTGGAGAACATGGAGATCGGCCACAACGTGATGCACGGTCAATGGGACTGGATGAACGACCCCGACATCCACTCCTCGGTCTGGGACTGGGACACCGCGTCCACCGCCGAGTCGTGGAAGCACTCCCACAACTACATCCACCACACCTTCACCAACATCCTCGGCAAGGACAAGGATCTCGGCTACGAGATCATGCGAATCGACCCCAACCAGAGATGGGCGCCGCGCTACCTGGGCCAACCGATCTACAACCTGCTGCTCACCCTGCTGTTCGAGTGGGGCGTGGCCGTCCACGACATGGACATCGACGCCATCCGCAAGCGCGAGAAGCCGTGGTCGGAGGTGCGCAAGGATCTGCGGGGCATCGGCGTCAAGGCGCGCGCTCAGATCTACAAGGACTACCTCGGCTGGCCGGCCATCAGCGCCGGCGCCTTCGCCCTCACTCAACTGGCGTTGCGCGGCGGGCTCGAGCAGCCGGCCAAGTCACGGTTGGGCAGGAGGCTGCGCAAGGTGTCCAGCCGCGGCCGCATCGGCGCCGCGGCGAACTTCCTCGACAAAGTCGCGCCCGGCGTGGAAAGCACCTACCTGCGCACGCTGGCCGCCGATGCGCTGGCCAACGTCATCCGCAACGTGTGGGCGCACGCCATCATCTTCTGCGGCCACTTCCCGGATCAGACCTATACGTTCACGCAGGAAGAAGTCGAGAACGAGACGCGCGGCGGTTGGTATGTGCGCCAGTTGCTCGGCGCCGCGAACATCGACGGCAGCCCGCTGTTCCACATCGTCAGCGGCAATCTCGGTTACCAGGTCGAGCACCACCTCTACCCGGACATGCCGAGCAGCCGCTACTCGGAGATCGCGCCCCAGGTCAAAGACATCTGCGAGCGCTACGAGTTGCCCTACAATTCCGGCCGGTTCGGCAGGCAGTGGTTGATGGTGCACCGCAGCATCTTCCGCCTGGCCTTCCCGGGCGGAAAGCCCCGGCCGAAGCCCGGCCCCTACCGTGGCAACGTCCACCGCCCCGAGCCCGGGCGGTCCAGTGAGGGCACGCGATTCCGCGACCGGGTCCCGGCCGAGCACCCGGCCGCGGGTCCCGAACACGAGGGCACTGGCGTCCAGGTGCAACCGCCACCGCGCGGCAAGGACTGACCCGGCACCCGGGCGCCCCGAGTAGCCTTAATCCGCAAGGGGATTCGGGCTGCTGACTCAGGGAGCGCAATGGCGGGCATCGACGGGCAGGTGGTGGCCATCACCGGGGCAAGCAGTGGCATCGGGGAGGCGACCGCTCTGCTGCTCGCCGAGCGCGGAGCGCGGGTGGTGCTGGGCGCCCGGCGGGTCGATCGGCTCGACGACGTTGCGCGACGGATACGCGCGCGCGGCGGACAAGCCATCCTTTGCGAGACCGATGTCTCGCGACGTGAACACCTCGCGCGGCTCGTCGCCGCGGCCGCCGGCGAGTTCGGCCGGCTCGACGTCCTGGTGGGCAACGCCGGCATCAGCAAGGTCGGGCCGATGTCCGATCTCGACGTCGACGGGTGGTCGGCGATGATCGACGTCAACCTGCGGGGCGTGCTGCACGGGATCGCCGCGGCGCTGCCGGTGTTTCGGCGCCAGCGACGCGGCCACTTCGTCACCACGGTGTCGACCGCGGGGCTCAAGATCGTCCCCACCATGGCGGTCTACGCCGCCACCAAGAACGCCGTTCGCACCGTGATGGAGGGACTGCGCCAGGAGTCCACCGACGGCGTCATCCGGACCACGTCGATCTCACCGGGATTCGTCGACACCCAACTCGACAGCTCCATCGACGACCCGGAGGCGCGCGCGCAGATCCGGCGCAACATGACCGACTTCGGCCTGCCGCCGGCGGCGGTGGCACGCGCCATCGCGTTCGCCATCGAACAGCCGCACGACGTCGAGATCGGCGACATCACCATCCGGCCGACCGTCCAGGGATAGCACCGGGTCGCCGAATCTGAACCATTTGCGTCGACCGGTCGTGGATGATCATCGATGATGCGCCGCATCCGCGAGTCCGATAGCGAAGACGCCGAGCCGACGGGTGATTCCGGCGGCTACGGGTTTCCCGCGCGCCTGTGGCGTCGGTTGGACGAGCACCCGGCGCCGGGCGTCGGCCGGGCGCAGCGATGGCGCAGCCCGCTGCGGGGTCCGTGGCTGACTTCCGTGTTCGGTTCGGTGCTGCTGGTGACGCTGCCGATCGTCGTCGTCACCGGCCTGCTGTCCTACATCGCCTACGGACCGCGGTTCGGCCAGGCGATCCCCGGCGACGTCGGGTGGCTGAAGCTGCCCACGTTCGACTGGCCCACCAACCCGTCCTGGCTGTATCGGCTGACCCAAGGGCTGCACGTCGGGCTCGGTCTGGTCCTGATCCCGGTGGTGCTGGCCAAACTGTGGTCGGTGATACCGAGGCTCTTCGCGTGGCCGCCCGCCCGATCGATAGCCCAACTGCTGGAACGTGTTTCGCTGCTGATGCTGGTTGGCGGCGTGCTGTTCGAAATCGTTACGGGTGTGCTGAACATCCAGTACGACTACGTTTTCGGATTCAGCTTCTACACCGCGCATTACTTCGGCGCGTGGGTGTTCATCGCCGGGTTCGTCGTCCATATCGCGATCAAGCTCCCGGCCATGTGGTCGGGCCTGCGCTCGATCTCACCGCGCGACGTCCTGCGCACCGGGCGCGCCGCGACCGCGGCCCAGGCGTGGGAACCGGACGGATTGGTCGCCGCGAACCCGCAGCCGGCGACGATGAGCCGCCGCGGCGCCCTGGCGCTGGTGGGCGGCGGGGCGCTGTTCATGGCGGTCATCACGGCGGGCCAGACCCTGGGCGGCTACGCGCGGCCGGCCGCGCTGCTGCTGCCGCGCGGGCGCACCCGCGGGGACGGGCCCAACGACTTCGAGATCAACCGGACCGCCGTGGTGGCCGGCATCTCCGCCGGGGACACCGGCGAACGCTGGCGGCTGACGTTGAGCGGCGGACCCCGCGCCGTCGCACTGGACCGCGCCGCGCTCTTGGCCATGCCGCAGCACACCGCCGTGCTGCCGATCGCCTGCGTGGAAGGCTGGTCCACCACCCAAACCTGGACGGGGGTGCGGCTGGCGGACTTGGCCCGGCTGGCGGGCGTTCCCACACCGGACTCGGCGCGTGTCTCCTCGCTGGAGCGCTCCGGCGCGTTCGGCCGCGCGACGTTGCAGGGGAGCCAGGTGCTGCACCCGGACGCGCTGCTCGCGCTGCGCGTCAACGGAACGGATCTTTCCCCGGACCACGGCTTCCCGGCGCGCATCGTCGTGCCGGCGCTGCCCGGGGTGCATAACACCAAGTGGGTGGAGTCCATCGCCTTCCGGGCGGCCGCGAATGCGTAGCGCCCGTGCCGGTTTCGTCAGGCTCTACGGGTCCCGCCCGTTGCACCTGCTGACCCTGATCGCCGGGTTCGCGCTCTTGGGTTACGTGGTGGCCACCATCGGACCGGCCACGCTGTGGAATTCACACGTGTGGTGGCAGTCGATCATGGTGTGGTTCGCCGCGGCCATCGTCGCCCACGACCTGATTTTGTTCCCGATCTACGCACTGCTCGACCGGCTGCTGTCGCGGACCGTCGTCCGGCTCGCGGCGCCGCGCGTCCCGGCGGTCAACCACATCCGCGTGCCCGCGCTGGGCGCCGGTCTGACGCTGCTGGTGTTCCTCCCCGGCATCATGGAACAGGGCGCCGCGACCTATTCGGCCGCGACCGGGCAGACCCAGGATCCTTTCCTGGGGCGCTGGCTGTTGCTGACGGCCGCGATGTTCGGGATCAGCGCCGCCGCCTACGCGGTCCGGCTGACAACGGCGCGCAGGCGACCGGGGCGCGCGCCCGGGCTACATGTTGGCGATGATGCGTAGCCGCTGCGCGCTGTACTCGGTGTCGGAGATCGCGCCGCGGGTGTGCACTCCTCGAGCCGTCTGAGGCGCTCGGACGGCGGCGGCCCCGACAGCGGTAGCGCGGCGTGGCGGCCGCGACGGTGCGGCATGGCGCCGCCCTCCTTGGTGCTCCAGCCGGCGCCCAGGTCGACGAGACGCAGGGCAAACGGCACGCCGGCCGGCAGTACGACAGCCTTGCTCCTCATCCGCGGTGTACCTCCGATCAATTCGCTGCGGTGGCAGCGGTGGGGGGTTAAGTGCAATCCGTCCGCGGCGCTACCGAACCCGAGAACGCCGGGTGTCACCACCGTCCGGTGCCGGCCCTGCCGGATTCTTGACGACTTCTTGGAATGTCCTTTGAAGTGCGCGCGCGTTCTGCAGGTCCTGCGGCGCGTAACTACAGTGGTGAGGCGTGGGGAACGGACGAACCAGGACGGCCGCGGCGCTGTGCGCCTGTGGGGCCGCGCTGGTCGTGGGGTTCGGTTGGCCCGGCGACGTGGCCGCGACGGCCGCGGCCGCCCGTTCTTCGTCGAGCGTGTCGCCCGCGCCCCCTCCGAGTCCGGGCGGCGCCCTGCCGGTACAGCCCGCCGGCGGGGGCGGCTGCATCATCGGCCTCAACTGCGGTTGCACGCGCAACTGCCACAAGCCCCGCCCGCGTCCGCCCGCCGTTGCGGGCGACCCGCAACACGCCGCGCCGGCACCCGCCCCGCAGGACCCCTAACGGGCATCAGCCGACGTGGCCCCGCGCGGCTTCCCTATCATCTGCTCATGCAGACCGCGTGGTCACCGGCCTTCACCGACGAGGACTCGGCCCGGTTCCGGGCCGCCGGATGGTGGTCTGACTCGACGCTGTCGGACGCGGTGCGTCGCAACGCCGAACGGTCCCCGGATCGTCTCGCCTACCTCGACCATCCGGGGACGGGGTTGACCTGGACCGAATTCGACCGTGCGGCGACCGATTTGGCCGAACATCTGGCCGGTGCGGGGGTGTCTCCCGGCGATCGGGTGGCGGTGTGGCACGGCGACTCGGCGGCCCTGCACGTCCTGTTCGTGGCGATCGAGCGCTGCGGCGCGGTGGTCGTGGGCGTCGGCGCGCGGGCCGGAACCCGTGAGGTCGCGGCGATCCTGCGCAGCGCGCGGCCGCAGATCCTGATCAGTGATCGGCAGCGCGGCGACGCCGCGGCGGTTGTCGCCGAGCAGCTTTCGCTGCCCACCCTGGTGTTGAGCGCCGACACCGGCGCACCGCGGCTCAACGTCGCGGCGCCGCCCAAGACGCTGGACGGCGAAAGCCGACTGGGGCCCGACGAGGTCTTCCTCATCAACTCCACCTCGGGCACCACCGGCCTGCCCAAGTGCGTGGTGCACACCCAGAACCGTTGGTACTACTTCCACCAGAAGGCCGTCGCCAACGGGCTGCTCACGGCGGCCGACACGTTCCTGCCGGTGATACCGACGCCCTTCGGCTTCGGGCTGTGGACCAGCCACACCACGCCGATCTACCTCGGCGCCACGGCGGTCATCCTCGAACGGTTCACCGCCAAAGCGACCTGCGAGGCGATATCCCGGCATCGAATCAGCGTGTTGTGCTGCGTGAGCACGCAATTGACGATGCTGATGGCCGACCCCGCCACTCGCGAGTACGACCTGAGCTCGCTGCGTGTCGTGTTCACCGGCGGCGAGGCGCTGCCGTATCGGCCGGCCGCCGAGTTCGAGGAACTCACCGGCGCGACGATTCTGCAGTTCTACGGCTCGAACGAAACGGGGATGCTCAGCGCCACCACGGTCGACGACTCACGTGACCGCCGGCTGCGCACCGGCGGCCGGATCGTCCCCGAAATGTCGGTCCGGCTCTTCGATGGGGACCGGGATGTCACCGAGACGGGACGCGGCCAGCCCGCCTGCCGCGGCCCGGCGACCAGCCTGGGTTACCTCGGCGGCACCGATCACGACAAGCTGTTCACCCGCGACGGCTGGATGCGTATGGGTGACCTGTGCGAAATCGACGACGACGGCTATCTCACGGTCACGGGCCGCACCTCCGACTTCATCCTGCGCGGCGGCAAGAACATCAGCGCGACCCAGGTCGAGGACGCCGTCACCACCCACCCCGCCATCGCGGTCGCGGCGGCGGTGGCCATGCTCGATCCGGTGTTCGGCGAAAGGGTTTGCCTCTACGCCGAACTCGTCGACGGGGTCACTCTGGACCTGCCCGGGCTGTCCGAACACCTGTTGGCGCTCGGAGTCTCCAAGGAACTGTTGCCCGAACGGCTCATCGTGGTCGACGAGCTCCCGCGATCGTCGGGCGGGAAGGTTGCCAAAGGCCGGCTCCGCGAGGATATTCGAGCCAGAACGGAGGGGAGATCATGAAAGCTCCTGACGCCCGCCGGGGCGGCCTGGAAGTCTGGGCGCCGTCGGTGGTTCCCCCGATCGGCGTCGAGCTCTCCGACGAGCAAGCCCTCGCCGTGGCCTTCCGCCACCTGGCCGGCATCGGATTCGCCGAGAACATGGCCGGACACATCACCTGGCAGCCGGACGGGCAGACCGAGATGCTCGTCAATCCGTGGGGGCTGTGGTGGCAGGAGGTGACCGCCTCCGACATCTGCGTCGTGGACGCCGACGCCCGGGTGCTGCGCGGCCGCTGGGACGTCACCCCGGCGATCCACATCCACACCGAGCTGCACCGCGTCCGCGACGACGCCCGGGTGGTCATCCACAACCACCCGTACTACGTCTGCGTGCTCGCCGCCCTGGGCAGGCTGCCCGAATTGGTGCACCAGACCGGGTCGCTCTTCCTCGACGACCTGTGCCTGGTGGACACCTACGACGGCGAGGTCGACAGCCCCGCTCGCGCCGCCGAGCTGGCGGCCCGCATCGGCTCGGCCAACCTGACCATCCTGGCCAACCACGGCGTCATCGCGACCGGACGCAGCCTGCCCGAGGCCGTCTACCGTGCGGCGTCGATCGAGCGGGTGTGCAAGCTGGCCTACGACGTGCTGCTCACCGGCATCCAGCCGGTCGCCATGAAGTGGTCGGACATGGCCGGCATGCAGCGGTCGCTCGTCGAACGCGCGGCCGACGTGTACTGGGCGGGAGCGGCCAGGATGACCATCAAGGCCGATCCCGACGTGCTCACGTGAACCGCGCACTCAACGCCGCCGTCAGGCAAGGAGATTGACGAGTGAAATCGATCGACGAGCTGGCCGCCGACCTGAGCTTCACCACCGCCAAGACCGGCGGGCAACGCTCGGTCACCTTCCTGCCGGACCCGCCCCGGGCACCGCGCCGCTACACGGTCATCTCGGTCGACGACCACATCGTCGAACCGCCGGACACCTTCACCGGCCGGATGCCGCGCAAGTTCGCCGACCGTGCCCCCAAAGTCGTGGAAACCGACAGCGGGGGACAGACCTGGGTCTACGACGGCCGCGAGCTGCCCAACGTCGGCTTCAACGCCGTCGTGGGCCGGCCGGTGGCCGAGTACGGCTTCGAACCGGTGCGGTTCGACGAAATGCGCAGGGGCGCCTGGGATATCCATGAACGTGTCAAGGACATGGACCTGAACGGCATCTACGCCTCGCTGAACTTCCCGTCCTTCCTGCCCGGGTTCGCCGGCCAGCGACTGCAGCAGGTCACCACCGACCGCGACCTGGCGCTCGCATCGGTGCGCGCGTGGAACGACTGGCACCTGGAGGTCTGGGCCGGGTCGTATCCCGAACGCATCATTCCGTGCCAGCTGCCGTGGTTACTGGACCCCGAACTCGGCGCGAAGATGATCTACGAGAACGCCGAGCGCGGGTTTCACGCCGTCACGTTCAGCGAGAACCCGGCGATGCTGGGATTGCCGAGCATCCACTCCGGGCACTGGGACCCGATGATGGCGGCGTGCGCCGAGACCGGCACCGTCGTCAACCTGCACATCGGTTCGTCGGGGGCCTCGCCGTCCACCACCGACGACGCGCCGCCGGACGTGCAGGGCGTGTTGTTCTTCGCCTACGCCATCTCCGCGGCGGTCGACTGGCTGTACTCCGGACTACCCAGCCGCTTCCCCAACCTGAAGATCTGCCTGTCGGAGGGCGGAATCGGCTGGGTCGCCGGGCTGCTGGATCGCCTCGACCACATGCTCAGCTATCACGCGATGTACGGCACCTGGCAGGCGCTGGGCGAAAGCCTGACTCCCGCCGAGGTTTTCACCCGGAACTTCTGGTTCTGCGCGGTGGAGGACAAATCGTCGTTCGTGCAACGCGACCGGATCGGCGTGGACAACATCATGCTGGAAGCCGACTACCCGCATTGCGACTCCACCTGGCCGCACACCCAGCAGACCATCCACGAACAAATCGGCGACCTCCCCCCGGATGTGATCCGCAAATTCAGCTGGGAGAACGCATCTCGCCTGTACCGCCACCCCGTCCCGGCAGAGGTACAGCGCGATCCCGAGGCCTTCTGACCCGGACTGCCGCGGGCGAGCACCAAGCGCAAAATCGCGGTTGCGTGGCTATCGCACACAAGCGAGTCAAGGATGGGCCAGCGACGCGATCGACCGCGCGCTGGGCACGTCGACCGTGGCCAGCGGGTGGCCAGTTTACGGCCCGCGTCGCATAAATTACGTTTAGTATGTACTAAACAAATTACGACGTCGGAGGATCAGATGTCTCCGGAAGAGGCCGAGTTCGTCGATCGCCTCGGGCTGTTCTTCGAGCTTCTCGGCGCCACTCGCACCATGGGCCGGGTGTATGGCTGGCTGCTCATCTGTGATCCGCCGCAGCAGTCGTTAACCGAGCTGGCGGCCGCCTTGTCGGTGAGTAAGGCATCGATCAGTACCGTTGCCCGGCAGCTGTTGGAGGGCGGCATGGTGGAGCGGTTGCCGAGTCCGAACCGGCAACACCTCTACCGGGTCGCACCGGGCGGATTCACCAGCGTGCTGGAAACGCAGCTGTCCCTGATGCGGCTGGGGATCGAGCCGGCCGAGTTCGCGCTCTCCGTGCTAGGCGAGGATCGCGCCGAACAGCGGCGACGCGTCGAAGACTTCCGCGATTTCTGCGAGTTCTGCACCCGGGCCTACCGAGACCAGCTCATGCAGATGTGGACCGAATATCGAGCGGCAAGGAGGCAGCCATGACCGCGACGGACGAAGTCGACTTCACCGGGGTGAAGTGGGGATCGGTCGAATGGACGAATCTCGTCACCCTATATCTGCGCGCGTATGAAAGCCGTTCGGAACGACCGATTCTGGGAGACAGGGCGGCTGCCGAAGCGGTGGACCGGATTCACTATGACTTCAAGAGGATCCATCGAATGTCGCTGCCCGCGTCGAACCAGTACCTGGTCGCCCTGCGCGCAAAGCAGCTGGACGGCTGGTGCGCCGATTTCCTTCGGCGCAATCCCGACGCGGTGGTGCTGCACCTGGGCTGCGGCCTGGACGGTCGCGCCTTCCGGGTCGCGGCGCCGCCGTCGGTTGCGTGGTTTGACATCGACCAGCCCGCTGTCATCGAGCTGCGGCGGCGGCTCTATGACGACACCGAGCGTTACCGGATGATCGGGTCGTCGGTGACCGATCCGGAGTGGCTGGATCAAATCCCCACCGGGCGCCCCACGCTGGTCGTCGCCGAGGGCCTGCTGATGTATCTGACCGAGCAGCAGGTGCGCCAGCTGCTGCGGCGCCTGACCGACCGGTTTGATTGCGGCGAAATGCATTTCGACACGCTGTCGGCGCTGGCGCCGCTGCTGTCGAAGGTGTTCACCAGGGGCATCATCAAGTGGGGCATCCGCGACGCGCGGGAGCTGCAGACGTGGAACCCCAGGCTCCGGCTGCTCGAGCAGTCACCCGCCCTGGCGGGTTACCAGAAAATCGAATCGACCGCGGTCCGGTGGATGTACAGGCTGACGTGCGCAACGCCCGGCGGCAAGTACGACGTCCTGAACCGTTTCGCGTTCTGAGGCGTCACAACTTGGACGCCAGCCGGCGCAGGATGTCGGACGCCGGTTCGGCGGTGGCGTTGCGGTATCCGGTGCCGGCCCACAGATGGACAAAGTCGGGCCGGCCCGCCGCGGCCGCGGCCTTGCGCAGCGGGCTGGTGAGGTGATGGAGGGCGGGATAGCCCAGCGGTGCCTGCGTCTGGTGGGCGTCGATGAACGCATTGCGCAGCCCGCGGGCGGGGCGGCCGGTGAAGGCATGCGTGAGCACCGTCTCGGTGTACCTGGGATCGGTCAGGGCCGCCTGGTGGGTGGCCGAGGCGCCGCTTTCGTCGGCGCGCAACAGAACCGTCCCGACGGCGGCGGCCGCCGCCCCGGCGCGGATGACCTCGGCGACGGCGGCGGGGGTGGCGAGCCCGCCGGCCGCCATCACCGGCAGCGGCACCGCCGCGACGACCCGTGCGACGAGCTCGGCGATCGGCACCGGCGTCAACGGCGTCCGCGGCGAGAGTGTGCCGGAGTGACCACCGGCGGCCACCGCCTGCACGGCGAGCATGTCGACCCCGGCGTCGCGCGCCTGCACCGCCTCCTCGGGCGTGGTCACCGTCTGCACCACGACGCTACCGGCCTTGCGCAACCCGACAATGACGCTTGGCGGCGGAATGCCGAACGTGAACGACACCATCGGGACCGGGTCGTCGAGCAACAGCGCGATCTTCTCGTCGAATTTGTCGGTGTCCTCGACGGGGTCCGGGGGCAGCGTCAGGCCGAACTGGTCCGCCTCGCGCTGAACGATCGCGGCATAAGCCCGGTAGCTCTCGGCGTCGACCGGCAGGGGATTGGGCGCAAACAGGTTGATACCGAACGGGATTCCTTCGGCCCGAACCTGTTTCACCTCCGCCTCGACGGCCTCCACCGTCTTGTAGCCCGCGGCCAGCATGCCGAGGGCGCCGGCGCGACTCGCGGCCGACACCATCGCGGGGGTCGTCGGGCCGCCCGACATCGGGGCGGCGACCAGCGGCAGGGACATCCCGAACTGCGCCAGCATCTCCAGAACCCTCCCTTTTGATCGGCGCGCAGAGCGCCGCATCCGACAATAACGGCGTGCCGCCACGGCGGCATTCCGCCCACGGGCGGGACCTGGCAGGATGCTTCAGCGTGAAAAGGCCCAACTTCCTCGTGATCGTTGCGGACGACCTCGGGTTTTCCGATATCGGCGCGTTCGGCGGAGAAATCGAGACACCCAACCTGGATCGGCTCGCCCACGCCGGGGTCCGGTTCACCGACTTCCATTCCGCGCCGGCCTGCTCGCCCACCCGGGCGATGCTGCTGACGGGAACGGACCACCACGTCGCCGGGATCGGCACCATGCTGGAGGTCGCGGGCCCCGGCTTCCGCGGCGCACCGGGGTACGAGGGCTACCTCAACGACAGGGTGGTGGCGTTGCCGGAGCTGCTGCGCGACGCCGGATACTTGACGTTGATGTCGGGCAAGTGGCATCTGGGCGCCACCATCGAGACGTCGCCCTGGGCACGCGGATTCGAGCGGTCGTTCGCGTTGCTGCCGGCCGGCGCCAGCCACTTCGGCGGCGGCGGCGCCCGGAGTTTCTCCCCGGTGCCAACGCTTTACACCGAGGACGACCAGTTCGTCACCGTCGGGGACGACTTCTACTCGTCGGACTCCTACACCGACAAGCTGTTGCAGTACCTGCGGGAACGCGCACCCGGCGACGACCGTCCGTTCTTCGCGTACCTGCCCTTCCAGGCGCCGCACTGGCCGCTGCAGGCGCCGGACGAATCCATCGCGAAATACCGTGGTCGTTACGATGCCGGGCCGGACGCCCTGCGCGAGGAGCGCCTGGCGGCGCTCAAGCGGCTGGGCCTGTGCCCGCCCGACGTCGAGGCGCACCCGGTGGTCGCGGACGGCGCCGTGGAGTGGGCCGCCATGACCGACGAACAGCGTGCCGTGTCGGCACGCAGCATGGAGGTCTATGCCGCGATGGTCGACCGGATGGACTGGAACGTGGGCCGGGTGCTCGACTACCTCTCGCAGACCGGCGAGCTCGACGACACGGTCGTGATCTTCCTGTCCGACAACGGCGCCGAGGGCGCGATCGTCGAAGCCATGCCGTTGGTCGGTCCCCGAATCGCCGAGCAGATCGAAAAGCATTGCGACAACAGCGTGGACAACCTCGGCCGCCCGTCGTCGTTCATTTGGTACGGGCCGCGATGGGCGCAAGCCGCCACCGCGCCGTCGCGGCTGCACAAGGCGTTCACCACCGAGGGCGGGATCCGGGTGGTCGGCTTCATCACCTGGCCCGGCTTCGACCGGCAGGCGCAGATCGGCACCGCGTTCAGCACCGTCATGGATATCGCTCCGACGGTGCTGGAACTGGCCGGGGCCGCGCATCCCGGGGCGGTGTATCGCGGGCGTGAGGTGGCGCCCATCCGCGGCCGCTCGCTGGTGGGGTACCTGTCGGGCGGCGCGGAAACGGTGCACGGCGCCGATACCGGCACCGGCTGGGAGTTGTTCGGCCGCCGGGCCATTCGGCAGGGGGATTGGAAGGCGCTGCACCTGCCCGCACCGCACGGCCCGGGCAGCTGGCAGCTCTACGACCTCGCCTCGGATCCCGGTGAGATTCACGACCTGGCCGACTCGCACCCCGACAAGCTGGCCGAGCTGCTGACGCTGTGGGATCGCTACGTCGAGGAAAACGGCGTGATCCTCGATCCCGTCTCGGTGTTCGACCTCGAGCTCTGACGGCTGGGTTCTGATGGCTGAGACGACGACGTGCGCGATTGTGGGTGGCGGCCCGGCCGGCATGGTGCTGGGGCTGTTGCTGGCCCGGGCGGGTGTGCAGGTCACGCTGATGGAAAAGCACGGCGACTTCCTGCGCGACTTCCGCGGCGACACGGTCCACCCGACCACCATGCGGCTGCTCGACGAGCTCGGCCTCTGGGAATCGTTCGCGGCCTTGCCTTTTACCGAGGTTCGCACCGCGAAACTCGAATCCAACGGCCGCTCGGTGACTTACGTCGACTTCGAGCGGTTGCGCCTGCCGCATCCCTTTGTCGCGATGGTGCCGCAGTGGGACCTGCTCAACCTGCTGGCCGACGCGGCGCAGGCGGAGCCGAGCTTCTCGCTGCGGATGAACACCGAAGTCACCGGGCTGATCTGGGACGCGGGCAGGGTGGCCGGAGTGCGCTACCGGGGGCCCGACGGCCCGGGCGAATTGCGGGCCGAGCTGACGGTGGCCTGCGACGGCCGCTGGTCTGTCGCTCGCCGCGCGGCGGGGCTCAAGGCGCGCGAGTTCCCGGTGAAGTTCGACGCGTGGTGGTTTCGGTTGCCGCGCAAGGAAGATACCGAAATCTCGTTCCTGCCGCGGCTGGGCGCGGGCAAGGGGCTCGCCGTGATCCCGCGGAAGGGCTACTTCCAGATCGCCTACCTCGGACCGAAGGGCATCGACGCCCAGCTGCGGGCGCGCGGCATCGAGGCCTTTCGGCGCGACGTCGAAGAGCTGCTGCCCGATATGCCCGAGTCGGTGGCGGCGCTGCAATCGATGGACGACGTGAAACACCTGGACGTGCACGTCAATCGACTGCGACGCTGGCACACCGCGGGGCTGCTGTGCATCGGCGATGCGGCGCATGCGATGTCGCCGCTGGGCGGCGTCGGCATCAACCTCGCGATCCAGGATGCCGTCGCCGCCGCGACAGTGCTGGCCGAACCACTGCGGCGACACCGGGTCGGCGACCGTGAACTCGCCGCGGTGCACCGCAGGCGCGTGTTCCCCACGGTAGTCACGCAATTGGTCCAGCAGGTGCTGCACCGGATGTTGCTCGGGCCGTTGCTGCGCGGCGAGGATCCCACGCCGCCGGACGCGCTGCTGGGCCTGATGCAGCGGCTGCCGTGGCTGTCGGCCGTTCCGGCCTACTTCGTGGGCGTCGGCGTGCGGCCCGAGCACGCGCCCGCATTCGCGCGCCGCGCCGCCGCCGGCCGAGACGGCTGAGCCGCCTGCCCTGGAGGCGGTTTGGTATTTCGCGAGCCGGGGTAACCTTTTGCGACAATTTGCATGACAGTTTGAGGTCGGGAAATCGGTCCTATCCGCGCCGTGCGGACGCCGCCACTGGCGAGCCTTGGACCGAGAGGGGGCCAGAAATGGTGAATCTCAAGAAACTCGCAGGTAAGGCCGCGGTCGCCGGCGCGTTGGGCGCGGCGGCGTTCGGTCTCGGTACCGGTGTGGCGCAGGCCCACCCGGGACCGTGGCCTCCGCCGGTTCCGCCGGGTCCGCACGTCGTCGACAATGGCCATTTGAATCCGCTGCCGCCTGGGCAAGTCAAGCAAATTTGCCCCTGGCAGGCGCCGCCCGGCCATTGGGTCGGTGGCCCGCACGGCGTTCCCTGCACCTGATGCCGTGACCCGCTGACGGCGGGTGTGACCAGTCAGGTTGGCCGGCCGGCCAGTTGGGCCAGGCGCGCAGCGCCTTCGGCCGTTTGGGTGGTCAGCGCGATGCGTCCGGAAGTGACCTGTCCCTCGATGATCGGCGCCTCGATGACGAGATCATCGCGGACGAAGGCCACATGGTCTTGCAGGTGCGCGCCGGTGTATGTGGCCCATGCGGCCGCCGACGGCGGGTCGAGGATCAGCGTCACGCCGTAGAAGCCGGCGGTCAGCGACTTGGGTGGGTCCACGTGTATCAGCCCCAGCTGCATCGTCTCCGGGCCGAGCATGTATAAGGTCGTCCGCCCGATGTCGCAGGTGGTGAGCGCATCGGTCGGCGCGGCGGGGTGATTCGGGTCGGTGGCTGGGCACTTCTGCGGGCTGGCCGGTTGCGATTTGTTGACCGGGCGGACCGGCAGCGGCGCGATCTTAACGCTGGGCGCAACCGGCGCGGCCGGTGTCACGGTGGTGGGTGTCGTGGTGGTGGTCGACGGGTGCGCGGCTTGGTGCCGCGCCGCATGGCAGCCGCACGTCAACGCGCCGAGCAGACCGCCGCATGCCAGCCAAGCGGCCGCGATGCGGAATCGGCCCCGAGCGGGGCGGCGCGACACCGCCCGCGCTTCTTCACCAATCCGGCGTCGAGTCATCCGGCCATTCTTCCAGTCCAGGATGCCTCGCCATGGCCGTCACACGGCTCTTTACCGACACTACGAATATAGAGTAGCGTCTCGACCGGAGAGGACGTCATGGACAAACGCCGAAAGCCTAATCCCGGTGAGCGCCGCCGCGACTTGTGTGATGCGGCGATTCAGTTGTTGGCCGACGACGGGACCAAGGGACTGAGCCATCTCAAGGTGGACCGCAAGGCGGGGGTGCCCGACGGGACGACGTCGTTCTATTTCCGCACCCGCTCGGCGCTGCTGCGGGCCGTGGCCGAGCGCCTCGCCGAACTGGATCTCGCCGATCTGCAGTCCGTCGCCGACGACTCCGACGGCCGCGGGGACAACCCGTCGCCCTCGCGGCTGTCGCAGGTGGTCATCCGATCCGGCAACGAGCCGCAACTGTTCCGGACCAAGGCGCGCTACGAGCTGACCATGCAGGCCGCCCGCGACCCGGCGCTGGCCGCCATCCTGCAGCGGGCCACCGACGAATTCACCAAGCTGCACCGCGAGATCCTGGTTCAACTCATGCCGCACGGTGCGGACCTGGACCCCGCCGTGGTCGAGGATCTGAGCAATGTGACGCTCACGTTCATCAACGGTCTGCTGGTGCGGTTCGCGCACGGTGACCGGATCGTCGACACTCCCGAGCAGCTCGACGGGATCCTTTCGGCCGTCGCGGCCGGCATCCTGCGCAGCCCGTACCAGGGCCGGCTGACCGAGACGGCCGGACAGCGCCCGCCGCGGTCGGCCACGGCGATCGGGTGACCCGGACCGGCCATGCGCGCAATGGCGGCGGGTCGTGCGGCACGGGGTCTTGCCAGAGCATGGGCGTTATGGTTCTCTACGAGAATAGAGTTACGGCACGCTGACGGGTGGATTTCGACCCGGCCGGTGCGTATCTCGCAGCAACGCAATTAAGCGGAGTGTACAAATTGCCCGAACCGGATCCGGCGCTGCAACACTGGCAGCGCGAGCGCTGCTCAGGCGGTACGGATGGCCCGGAAACGGCGGCCCTAGGAGGGGATTCGTGACGACGAGCACCGATAGCCATGTGCGATTCGACCCGTACGATGTCGACCTGATCGCCGACCCGTACCCGATGTTCGCGCGTCTGCGCGAAGAAGCGCCGCTTTATTACAACGCCGAATACGACTTTTTCGCGGTAAGCCGGTATGCCGACGTGAACAAAGCGCTCGTCGACCACGCGACTTTCAGCTCCGCCCGGGGCGCAATTCTGGAATTGATCAAGGCCAACCTCGAGATTCCCTCGGGGATGCTGATCTTCGAAGACCCGCCGATTCACGACGTGCACCGCAAGTTGTTGTCGCGCATGTTCACCCCACGACGGATCGCGTCGCTCGAGCCGATGATTCGCGACTACTGCGCCCAGCTCCTGGATCCGCTGGTCGGCTCGGGCCACTTCGACTTCGTCGCCGACCTCGGCGCACTGATGCCGATGAAGGTCATCAGCTCGCTGCTGGGCATCCCCGAAGACGACCAGGTGTACATCCGCGACCGGGGCAACGCCCAGCTGCGCACCGAGGCGGGCAAGCCGATGGATGCCGCCCAGCACGGCCTGTCGGTGGGCGAGCAGTTCGAGGCCTACATCGACTGGCGCGCCGACCACCCGTCCGATGACATCATGACCGAGCTGCTCAACGTCGAGTTCGTCGATGAGACCGGCACCACGCGGCGGCTCACCCGCGACGAGATCCTCGTCTACCTCAACGTCGTGGCCGGCGCGGGCAACGAGACCACGACCCGGCTGATCGGTTGGGCCGGAAAGGTTCTCGCCGAGTACCCCGACCAGCGTCGCGACCTCGTCGCACGCCCCGAACTGATCCCGCAGGCGATCGAGGAGTTGCTGCGCTACGAGCCGCCCGCCCCCCACGTTTCACGGTATGTGACCCGCGACGTCGAGCTCTACGGCCAGACAGTTCCCGAGGGCAGCGTGATGATGATGCTCATCGGTGCGGCCTGCCGCGACGAAC
Source organism: Mycobacterium europaeum (assembly GCF_034555895.2). Classification (NCBI taxonomy): domain Bacteria; kingdom Bacillati; phylum Actinomycetota; class Actinomycetes; order Mycobacteriales; family Mycobacteriaceae; genus Mycobacterium; species Mycobacterium europaeum. Next base: position 2,168,948 of record NZ_CP157315.1, on the reverse strand, counting down.
GCCAATTCGGGCCCGACGCCGGCGATTTCAACATCCACCGGACGGTCCGCCCCCACCTCACCTTCAGTGTGGGCACCCACTTCTGCCTGGGGTCGGCGCTCGCGCGCCTGGAGGGCCGGGTCGCGCTGGAAGAGATTTTGAAGCGATTCCCCGAGTGGGAGGTCGACCTGGCCAGCGCCACGTTGAGCCCGACCTCGACCGTGCGGGGCTGGGAGTGCATGCCGGCTCTGGTGCCCAGATGACCGGCCGCGTCGAGGGGAAGGTCGCCTTCATCAGCGGCGCCGCCCGGGGCCAGGGCCGCAGCCACGCGGTGCGCCTGGCTCAGGAGGGCGCCGACATCATCGCCATCGACGTCTGCGGGCCGATCGAAAACCTGGCCTATCCTCACTCGACGCCGGAAGATCTGGCCGAGACGGCCGAGCTGGTGAAGGCCCAGGACCGTCGCATCGTCACCGCGCAGGTGGACGTCCGCGACTACCAAGCGCTGAAATCCGCGGTGGACGGCGGAGTGGAACAACTCGGGCGGCTCGACATCATCGTCGCGAACGCGGGCGTGGGTACCGACGGCAGGAAACTGCACAAGATCCGCGAGGACGTCTGGCAGGACATGATCGACATCAATCTGACGGGCGTCTGGCACACGGTCAAAGCCGCCGTCCCGCACGTGCTCTCGGGCGGGCGGGGCGGATCGATCGTGCTGACCAGCTCCGTCGGCGGGCGCAAGGCCTACCCCAACACCGGCCACTACATCGCGGCCAAACACGGCGTCATCGGTTTGATGCGTTCCTTCGCCGTGGAACTGGGCCAGCACATGATCCGGGTCAATGCGGTACTGCCCACCCAGGTCAGCACCACGATGGTGATGAACGACAATACGTATCGGCTGTTTCGCCCGGATCTGGAAAACCCGGGACCGGACGACTTCGCCCCCATTTCCCAGATGATGCACACCCTGCCCGTCCCCTGGGTGGAAGCCGCGGACATCAGCAACGCGGTGCTGTTCCTCGCCTCTGACGAATCCCGTTATGTCACCGGCGTTTCGCTCCCCGTCGACGCGGGCAGCTTGCTCAAATAGGCGCAAATTCAAGAGAAGTTGGAGAAGACCATGCCCGAATACGACTACGAAGAAATGAAGAAGGAAGCCGAGCAGTACATCAAGTTCGAGAAGGACAAGAAGAACCGGATCGCCTACATCACCTTCAACCGCCCCGAGGAACTCAACTCCACCACCTTGGGCATGCGGCAGAACTACGCCGACCTGATCCACAAGTGCAACGTCGACGACGACGTCAAGGTCGTCGTGATCCGCGGGGAGGGTGAGGATTTCGGAAGCGGCGGAGATCTGCCCGAGCAGCGCGGAATGCTGGAGAACCCGGGGATGCCGCTGCTGCACGAGCTGGCGATCAACGACGACGACGTCAAGTACCCGCCCGGTGGGTCCTACCGCTACCTGTCCACGGTCACCGACTTCTACGCCAAGGCCCGCGCCGGGAACCGCCCGCTGCAGGAGCTGCGCAAGATCAGCATCATCGAGGCCAAGGGTTACTGCTACGGCTGGCACTTCTACCAGGCCGGCGACGCCGACCTGGTGGTCTCCTCCGACGACGCCCTGTTCGGGCACCCGGCCTTCCGCTACGTGGGCTGGGGACCGCGGCTGTGGTGGTGGGCCGAGACGATGGGACTGCGCAAGTTCTCCGAAATGCTGTTCACCGGGCGCCCGTTCACCGCCAAAGAGATGTACGAGTGCGGCTTCGTCAACAGCGTGGTGCCCCGGGAGAAGCTGGAAGACGAGACGCTGAAGTACGCGATGGCGTGTTCGCGCTCCCGGCCGACCGACACGGTCGCGGTGCAGAAGACCTTCCTCGAGCTCTACAAGCAGCACAAGGGCGAGTACTTCGGCAGCCTGCTCACCGGCATGGTCGAGGGCATGCTCCCGATGATCGCCAACGACGCGGAAGAGGTCGACCTGACCGCGGGCACCTTCGAGAAGGGCCTCAACAATGTGGTCAAGGACAACGACCTGAACTTCCCGCCGGAGTGGCGCCTGAGCCGCTCCGGACGCGCGAAGCCCTGACCGTGTTGGACGGGCTGGCGTGTCGGCGCTGACGGGTTTTCGGGTCGTTGAGCTGGCCGGCACCGTCGCGGGAGAGTACTGCGGAAAGCTGTTGGCGGACTTCGGCGCCGAGGTCATCAAGATCGAGGCGCCGGGGTGCGGCAGCCCGACGCGGGCGATGGCGCCCATGGTGGCGGACGGGTGCGACGGAAGCGCGCTGTTCGCCTACCTGAACACCAACAAACAGTCGGCCGTGCTGGATCTCCGCTCCGAGGACGACGTCGAGACCGTCCATCGGCTCATCGGCGGCGCGGACGCCGTCATCGACGACGGTGCCATTGATCGGGCGGCCGGCTGGCCGCAGCGGCATCCGGATGTGGTGTTCTGCTCGATCACGCCATTCGGTCGGGACGCCCCCCGCGAGTTCGCCAATGCCAGGAGCATCAACGTCTTTCATGCCAGCGGCTGGGGGTACCACACGCCCAGCCACCCCGACCCGGCCAAGCCGCCATTGCAGGGGCCCGGCCGATTCCTGGCCGACTACGAGGCGGGATTGGACGCCGCGCTCTGCGTGGCGGCGTCGCTGTTCGGGCGCCTGCACGGCGGCCGCGGCGACTCCATCGACGTCTCCGCACATGCCGTGCTGGTTTCCCGCGCGGACTGCATCCTCGGCCGGTTCGTTACGGGCGAGGCGACGGCCGCGGGCCACCGCGGTGACTACGATCAGGCCGGCCCGGCAGCGTTTTTCGCATGCGCCGACGGGTTCGTGTACCTGTACATGACGAGCCGCGCGCACTGGCTGGGCGTGAAAGAACTCATGGGACAGCCGGACTGGCTGGACGCGTTCGAAGACGACTGGCTGGAATTCTCCGTCACCGCGGAAAAGGTCGCCGCATTCCGGCGGGGCTTCGCGGCGTGGGTCCGCGACCGCCCCAAGGAGGAATCGTCCGACCAGGCTCAGCGCCTGGGCGTGCCGCTGGTGCCGGTCAACGGAGCCGCGGACCTGCATGCGTCACCGCAATACCGCCACCGTGGCTTCTTCCAGCGGGTCAATCACCCGGTGCTCGGCGACGCGGCATATCCGACGGTGCCGTACGCGTTCAGCGCGTCACCGGCCCGGATCACCTCGGCCGCACCCACTCTCGGCCAGCACACCGGGCGGGTGCTGGACTGCATCGGCTCCCCGCGCCCACGGCCGCGCGCCCAGGCCGCGCAACTCAAACCGGCCAGGGAATCGCGCGGTGGGCCGCTCGACGGGGTGCGGGTCGTCGAGCTCACCAAGGTATGGGCCGGCCCCTACGCGGGCAAGCTGCTGGCGATGCTGGGCGCCGAGGTCATCAAGATCGAGACCGCGGGCAGCCCGGAGGAGATGCGGGCCTACGGCGGCACCGACATCAACCACGCGCCCTACTTCCTGAGCATCAACCCCGAAATCCTCAGCGTGGATCTCGATATCAAGTCCGCCGACGGTATGGCGCGGTTGCGCGAGCTGATCGCCCGCAGCGACATCGTAATCAACAATTTGCGCCCGCGCGCGATGGAACGCCAGGGCCTGGGATATGCGCAGTTGAGGGAGATCAAGCCGGACATCATCTCGGTGTCGATCAAGATGTGGGGCAACGACGGACCGCTGGGCCATCAAACCGGTTACGCGCCATGCTTTGCCGCGCTGGCCGGCCTCGCCCCACTCGTCGGCTACCGAGGTGGGCCGCCCCTGGGGGCGAGCATGCGCTACGGCGATTCGACCGTCGGCGCGGCCGCCGCCTACGCCGCCGTGGTGGCGTTGCTGCATCGCGAAGTCAGCGGAGCCGGGCAGTTCGTCGACCTCTCGGCGGTGGAAACCCTGTCGTCGATGATCGGCGACCGCCTGCTCGAGGAAGCGTTGACCGGGCAACGCCTCGAGCCCAACGGCAACGATCACCCCGACCTGTGCCCGCACGGCTGCTACCCGTGCGCCGACGGCGCCTGGATCGCCGTGGCGGTCGCCTGCGACACGCAGTGGCAAGGGATGTGCGCGGTGCTCGGTGCGGGATCGCTGGCCCGGGAGCCCCGCTATGCCACCATGGCCGGGCGCCGCCAGAACACCGAAACGCTCGACGCCGACCTCGCGCAACTCACGGCAGGCCACGATGCCGAGCACCTCGCGCATCGCCTGCGCGCGGCCGGGGTCCCCGCGGTCAAGAGCGCCACGTCCCTCGACGTGATCGGCGACCGACGACTCTGGGACCGCGAACTGTATCGATTCGTCAGCGATCACGGCGAGGGCCAGCGGCCGATCGTCGGGCCGCCCTGGCGGATGGCGCGCGGTCAGGCGCGCATGGCCCGCGGCGCACCCGACTTGGGCGAGCACACCGAGTACGTGCTACACGAGATACTGGGCGCATGACGGGGACACTCGCACACACCGCGGCGCTGGTGACCGGCGCCAGCAGCGGTATCGGGGCCGCGACGGCCAAAGCACTGGCCGCCGAAGGCGCGGCGGTGGCCCTGCTCGCACGTCGCACCGAGCGGCTCGCCGACCTGAAAGCCGATATCGAATCCGCCGGTGGCACAGCGCTTGCCGTCCCGGCCGACGTCACCGACGCCGAGCAGGTGTCGGCGGCGGTGCGGCGCGCCGTCGCGGAGTTCGGCCGGCTCGACACCGTGGTGAACAACGCCGGGCTCATGCAATCCGGACCCGCGGCCGAGGCCTCGCTGCGGGATTGGGACGCCATGGTGACCGTCAACGTGCAAGGGGTCCTGTATGTCACCCGCGCCGCACTCCCGCACCTGATCGACGCCGCCGCCGATTCCCCGCGCGGTGTCGCCGATCTGGTCACCATCAGTTCGACCGCGGGGTGGGTCGCCCGACCGAACACCGCCGTCTACTCGCTGACGAAATTCGGCGTGAACGCCTTCAACGAGGGCATTCGCCAAGAGGTGCTCGGCAAGCGGGTCCGGGTCGGCGTGGTGGGCCCGGGAACGGTCGACACCGAGATCTTCAGCCACCTCGCCGATTCGTCGCGGGAAGCGTTCGAGCAGCAGACCGCCGGCATGGTCAAGTTGCGCCCGGAAGACATCGCCGATGCGGTGCTGTTCATGGTGACCCGTGATCGCCGGGTGGCCGTCAACCACATGCTGGTGCGCGCGGCCGAACAAACCTGGTAAGCCATTGACTTCTCAGCCATTGACTCAGCCATTGACGTCACAGTGGGCCGTCGGCGACCGTTACGGGCTCGCGTTTCCGGCCGATCCCGCGGCGCTGGAGTGCGCCGGGGCGCGCTTTCTCACCGAAGCCTTTCTCGCGTCCCGGGCGTGCCGAGACAACGGCATCACGCGTATGACGGGATTTCGTGAAGTGGCCGGCGGCAGCACCGGGCGCAAGGCGATGCTCTCCGTCGAATACGCCAGACCCGCAACGGGTCTGCCCACCGAGTTGTTCGTCAAGTTCTCGCGCGACTTCGACGACCCGGCGCGTGACCGGGGAAAGACGCAAATGGAACCGGAGGTGCGGTTTGCCGCACTCTCGGGTGCCCCGGAGTTTCCCATCGCCGTGCCCAGGGCCCTCTTCGCCGACTACCAACGCCGGACCGGCACGGGAATACTGATTACTGAGCGAATCGGATTCGGCGCCAACGGGATCGAACGGCAATATCACAAGTGCCTCGACTACGAGATGCCCGAACCCCTCGCGCACTACCGCGCGCTGGTCACCGCCCTGGCCCGGCTTGCCGGCACCCATCGATCCGGGCGGCTACCGGGGCTGACCGCGGCCTTCCCCGTGGACGTCGCGGCCGCGACGGTGGGGGAGCGGGCGCCGTTGTCGGCCGACAAGCTGGTTCGCCGAGTGGACGAACTGGCCGCGTTCGCACAGGCCCATCCCGGGCTGCTTCCGGAGCTCTCGCCGGAGTTCACCGCGCGCCTGCGCGACGACGTGCCGCGGTTCGCACGCCATGAGCAGACCATCGCAGCCCTGCTCTCCGGCGACTCCGACTACGTTGCGCTGTGCCATTGGAACGCCAATATCGACAACGCGTGGTTCTGGCGCGACTCCGACGGCGTGCTGCGGTGCGGCCTGATGGACTGGGGATGCGTCGGCCAGATGAACCTGGGCATGGCGCTCTGGGGAGCCTTGTCCGGCGCCGAAACGGGCATGTGGGACGCCCATTTCGACGAATTGCTGCAGCTGTTCGCCGGGGAGTTCCATCGCTACGGTGGGCCGGAACTCGAACCGGCCCGGTTGCGGCGGCACACGGTGCTCTACGCCGCGGCGATGGGTGCGGCGTGGCTGCTGGGTGTGCCCGCGTTGATCCGCAAGCGATTCGAGGCCATACCGCGCAGCCGCGCGCATCCCCTGATCCGCGCCGACGAGAGCGTGCGCGCGCCGCTGCAGATGCTGTCGAACCTGCTGTTCGTGTGGCAGCGGCATCGGGCCGGGGATCACCTCGACGCCGCGCTTGCGGAGGGGACCCCCTGAGCTATGCCGCGTCGTCGTCGTCATCATCATCGTTATCGTCGCCGTCGCGCAGCAGCTTCTCCGGATGGTGAAACGTGTTGGTGCGTGGCTGGTCCCTATCCAAGTGTGGCGGCGGTATCCATTCGGTGTCGCCCTTGGCGTTCTTACGCGTGGTCCAGCCGCCGGGTTTGAGCAGGCGGTGATGCGGTCCGCAGGCGAAGGTGAGGCCGTCGATGTCGGTGCGGCGGCACTTGACCCAGTCGGTGACGTGATGCACCTCGGAGAGATAGCCGGGCACGGTGCAGCCGGGGGCTGAGCACCCACGGTCCTTCGCATACAACACGATTCGCTGCCCCGGGGATGCCAGGCGCTTGGTGTGGTGGAGCGCGAGCGCCTTGCCCTTGTCGAAGACGGCCAAGTAGTGGTGCGCGTGGCGAGCCAGCCGGATCACATCGCTGATCGGCAGGATGGTGCCGCCGCCGGTCAGGCCGCGGCCGGCGGCCGACTCGAGCTCCTGCAGCGTCGTGGTGATGACGATGGAGGCCGGCAACCCGTTGTGCTGACCCAGCTTTCCCGAGGCCAGCAACGCTCGCGACGCCGCCAGTAGCGCGTCATGGTTGCGTTGGGCGGTGCTACGGGCGTCGCGGTCGATCGCGGTTTGCGTCGGGGTCCCGTCGACACAAGGCGCGTCATCCAGCGGGTTACACATGCCGGGTGCGGCGAGTTTGGCCAGCACGGCGTCGAGGGTGGCGCGCAGTTCGGGTGTCAGCACGCCGCGCAGCTCGGACATGCCGTCGGCCTCCTGCTTGCCCAGCGTGAGGCCGCGCCGCCGGGTGCGGTCCTCGTCGGTGTAGGTGCCGTCGGGGTTGAGGCAGTCGGCGATATGGTCGGCCAGCTCGGCCAATTGGTCGGGGCGATACTGCGTTCCGTGCGCGGCCAGGTCCGCCTCGACGGCCTGGCGGGTGGCGAAGTCCACCCAGCCGGGCAGCCGATGAAAGAACCCTCGGATCACCGCCACCTGGCCAGTGCCCAGCTTTCCCTCGCGTTGGGCGGCAGCCGTCGCCGGCAAGAGCGGCTCCAGCGGCTCACCGGTCAACCCGCGCCGCGGCCCCAGTTCGGCCGCCTCCTTGACGCGGCGCGACGCTTCGGCGCGGCTGATCAGCGTCGCCTCGGCGATCGCATACGACAGCTTGCCGCCCAACTCCTCCGGAGTGGCCTGGCGGGCCAGGTTGTTGATCAGTGGATGCTCGATGGCCGGGAGTTGCCGGCGCACTCTCTCGCACCGTCCCAACATCGCGAGCTGCTCGCGGGTGGTCGAGGCGTCGCAGTCATAGCCGATCAGTTCTTTGACCGCAGCGTCGATGGTGTCGAAAGCCGCCGACACCGCCTCGGGATCTACACTCACACCCCGAAGCTATCGGAGCCCACCGACAAAAAACCGCCCCTTGAGACCACTGAAACCACAGTGACGCAAGTGATTTCAGTGCCACCGACACCTAGAGGGCGTCGCGCTCGGCAAAGTGACGAGTCCGCGCGTCGATTGCCCGCCTCCGTTCCTCCGCGCTGATCCGCTGTTCCGGCCGGAAGTGCTCGTCCAGTTGGTCCGTCGGAATGACGGTCACTGTCGGCGTCTTCGGCTGATGCGGTGTGCTTGCCCGCCACGTCACCACACCGTCGCGATACCCGCGGGCGTCAAGCCAATTGCGCACGCCGAAGTCCTCGGTCGACAGCAAGACCCGGACCCGCCCCTCCTCAACGTGGGATTGTGCAAGGTTGAGGCTGGTTTGCCGGGCGTCGACATCGATCATCTGGCTCCATCGATTGGTCAGGCAGATTCCGACGTACGGCGAACCGGGAGGGATTTCGTAGTCGATGACGAGCGCTTCGCCGGCATCGAGCGCCCACGATATGGGGACGAACCACGCGCCGGCCATCGCCGAGGGGGGCTGGAGCGGGGGAATGGCAATGTTCTTCGGCAGGGCGCCGAACACCCGCGCCGGAATGTCCCTGACCCACATGGTGAATAGCTCGCGAGACGCCATCAGTTGCGCGTCGAACGCGGCGATCGCCCGCTCGAGCGAATCCGGGCCGGCCGGATCGCCGGGGTTCAGGCATTCGATGCGAACCGTGCCCTTGGTCTCACGGTCCCAGTCGCCGAAGGTTTGGTAACTGCAGAACGAGTCAGCCCCGGCCGGGAGCGGGAACCAGTTCGTGTCGCCCATCTTCCGGCGGCTGAAGAAGATTTCGAACGAACCATCGTCGCCGATGGCGAGGTCTTCGGAGAGCACCTTCACCGACTCGGCCCGCTCATCCTTACCCGCGTAGACGCCGAAGGTCGTCTGCGCGACACAACCCAGCTTCCCGTGGACGCGGTAGTCGTGTCTGTCGTCGATGCGCGCGGTCAGGTACAGCGTATCGGGGTTGGAATGGCCCCAATTCCACGGCGCGTATTGGCCGTTGATGAGATGCGGCCGCGCGGGATCGCTGCGCAGTTGCAGGCCCAGGTATTGGATGTGGCCGAGAAGGCACCCGAGCACGGCCGCCGCGGCACCGTCGTCGAGAGTGCCCTGGGACAGCGCAAGTTCGAGCAGTTCCTCCTGCAGGTCGCGGAAGCGTCGCCACGCCGCGCGTAAGAGTTGCTGTGCGTCATCGCCCACGGCGGTCCTCGATTCCGTAGAAGTCGCGATAGAACTGCAGTTGCGGCCACAATTCGTCGATGTCGAGCCCGTAGTCCGCGGCGTCGTAGATGTTGGGCTTGCGCTTGGCCAGGGCGCGGTCGTCCATGAACAGCCTCATCCTGCGGTGGGCGCCCTCGGTGAGTTCGATGCCGAAGAACTCGTAGATTTCCTGCACGCACGACATGGGGTCGGCCACCATCCGGTCCATCGGAAAGTCGATGAACCGTGGCGGGTCGTGCGCGTACCGCTTACGCAGCTCGACATTGCGGGCCAGCATCCTGCCGGTGCGCCAGCGCATGTACCGGCCGTGGTCGAGCCAGTCGACCTCGTCCTCGACCATCCCGAACACGGTCCCGGCCAGCTTGCAGCTGGAGGCGACGATCTCGGTCGGCTCGCGGTAGGTGGTGACGAAGCGCGCGTCGGGAAATACCGCCAAGATGGTGTCGATGTTCTCCATATGCGGCGGCGTCTTGAGAAGCCAACTCTCGGTAGGGCGCAATCCGCCGCTTTGCATGTACTGCAAGAGCAGTCTCTGTTCCTGGTAGACCCAGGTCAGGTCTTGCCCGGCCAACCACCGGTCATAACCCTGGCAATTGAACATGACGTGGAAAGTCGCGCTGTGGAAGGCATAGGCGTGCAGCAGCGCGCACTCCTGCGCCTCCCACGCGCCGACCGGGTGCGCGGCGTCGAGATCGGGTGCCAGCGCCAGACTGCGGCGGATCTGCTTGTCGCTGCGCCTGATTCGCGGATCGGTATGCATGGTGGCCGGATTCAGCGGTGGATGGAGCTCATCGCATTCCCAGGTGAGCGGGTAGCGGAACCGGTCGTCTCGGCTCAACAGGTGATGGGTGATGGTGGTGCCCGTGCGCGGCGCGCCGACGAGAAAAATCGGCTTCGCGATCATCTCGTCGCGAATTTCCGGGTGCTGACGCAGGTGCTCGGTGAACAGGAGCCGCTGGCGCAGCAAATTGGTGATGTGTGACGTGGCGAGGATCCGGCCGAAACCGTTGAGGCGATCATCGCTTTCGAGCGATTCGATGAGGCGGTCGAGGCCGCTTTCGAAGCGTGGATCACCGAAGTCGGTCAGGCCCCCCGCGCGGTGGCTGGCCCGGTCCATCAACGCCGGCTTGCGCAGGGGGAGCGGATGGGCGCGCAGTCGACGCGCCGCCCGGTAACCGCCGTTCAGAATCCGGAAAGGCACAGGCCGACGGGGTGATTCGATCGCCATGCTGGGGGAGCGCCTCCCTGGGGCCCGCGCGTTGTCTTCCGGTCCGCAAAACATTACGATTTGAACGTAATGGAGTCAATGGCGGGGACCGGTCAGCGACGAGGCGGTGGCGCGCGGTCGCAGGGACGGCCGCGCGACGCCCGCATCGACGAGGCGGTGCTCGCCGCCACGGTCGAGCTCCTGGAGGAAATCGGCTACACACGACTGACCATTCCGCTGGTCGCAGCCCGCGCGGGGGCGACGCCCCCCGCGGTGTATCGACGGTTTCCGAATCGAGTCGAATTGGTCTACGAGGCCGTATTTCCGACGCCGCCGAGTGCCGAGCTCCCGTTGGCCGGCGATCCGGCGGACGTTGTCCGCACCCTGATACGAGCAACGATCGACCTATTCAGCCGACCGGCCGTCCATTCCGCGGTATCGGGCCTGATGGCCGAATTGCCCTCGGAGCCGGGGCTTTCGGCGCGCCTGCTCAGCCGCCTGCAGGGCAGCACGTACCTTCTGCTGCAGCGCTACCTCGACGAGGCCGCCGCCGACGGACGCGCCGCCGACGGTGTCGACGCCCGCGTGCTGGTGGACATGATCGGTGGCACCGTGCTGATGGCCCTGGCCAACGAACGAGTCCTCGATGACGCCTGGGTCGAGCAGAACACAGCCCTCATCGCCAAGGGTCTGGCCCGATAGACTCGTCAGCCTCCGTCGCGCCACACCGGACTGGTGGTCAGCACGTCGGCGCCGGCCTCGGTGATGTGGACGCTGTCCCGCCGGAATACCGCCCCGACGCCCTCCTGCCACACGTAGCCGGTGATCGCCAACACCATGCCGGCCTCCAGCCGGTCGTGTTCGCCCGCGTCCAGCAGCGTTTGGGACACCACGGGTGGATCGAACCCCAGCCCCAACCCGTGCGCGATCGGCATCGGCGGAATCGGTTCGCCGGCCGCCCGATAGGCGGCCACCAAGTCCGAGGTGGGCGCGCCGGGCCGACAGGCCGCAAGCATCTTGTCGTACAACAAATCCGAACGGCCGAACAGCTCCGGGGCAGAACCACCGGCCGGCCAGGTGCGGCCCACTTCCGCGACGTAGCCGTTCGCCAGCGCTCCGGCGGCGAACGCGACGAGGTCACCCTGCCGCACGTCACCCGAATCGGCACGCCGCCAGGGCTGTTCCTTCGACGTCACCCAGGCCGCGTCCTGGGTGGCCGGGGTGCTCACCCCGCCCGCGGCCATGGCCTCCATCATCGCCCCGGCCAGCGTCCGCTCCGACACCCCGGGTGCGAATTCGCAAAGGGCCGCTGCCAATCCGCGTTCGGCGACCCGCACCGCGGTGCCCATCGCCACGATCTCGTCGGACGTCTTGACCCGTCGCGCCGCCCGCATGGCCGGTTCGGCGTCGACGATCTCGGCGTTGGGGAAGGCTTCGGGCAGCAACGCGGCGAAAGTCGGTGTGATCGCGTCGGTTCCGACCCTGCGGGCCGCGTCGGCGCCGTCGATCTTCTTCAGCACGTCGATGAGGGTCATCGGGTTCCAGGCCAGTCCGTACAGGTGATCGTGCCCGATCTCGTCGGGGACGCCCTCGTCGTCGGTGCTGTTGAGGTAGATGTCCTCGGTGGCGCGCACCAGCACGCACATCGGACCGAATGGCCGCGTCCCGGCGATCCACAGCTGCGGTGCGCCGGTGACGTAGCGAATGTTGGCCTGCCGCCCGAGGACCAGGACGTCGAGTCCGTATGCGTCCATTTGGGCCAGCGCCCGTTCCCGACGCCCCGCCCGCAGCGGGTATGCGTCGGGCAGGACGTCAGTCGCCATAGGGGGAGTAGGGGTAGTCGGTGATCGGCTGGTAGCCGTCTTCGGTGATCACCACGATCTCCTCACTGCGATAGCCGCCGGTCCCGTCCTCCCACACCACGGGTTCCAACACCAGAACCATCCCCGGCGGGAAGACGAAGCTGTCATCGAAGTCTTCGCCGAGATCCGTTCCGATCATTGGCGCTTCGGCGGGATAGGTGCCGATGCCGTGGCCCAGGTAGAAATGCGGCAGCCACGGTTTGCGGCCCCCATTGGCCGCGATCGCCGCGCGCGCCAGATCACCCGAGGTGACGCCGGCCTTGGTGACCGCGAGCACCGCATCCAGGATGGCCCGCCATTGCCGGAACTGGTCCTGCTGTCGCGGCGTGGGTCGTTCGCCGACTACCCAGGTCCGGCCGAAGTCGGAGCAGTAGCCGAGGTAGGTGATGCTGATATCGGTCCACAGCACGTCGCCGGCGGCCAGCTCGCGATCGGTGGTCAGCAGCGGCAGCGCAAGATCGCCATGCGTCGTCCACACCCCGGCTTCGCGTGAACTCGGCATCACCTGCCAGATGGCCTCCAGCATGTTGGTGGTGGCACCCAGCTCGAACGCGCGCCGGACCAGCGTGGCCGAGAGGTCGGTCTGCCGCACTCCCGGCGCCAGCGCCCGCCGGACGTCCACGATGGCCTGCTCGGTGATGCGGGCGGCGCGGCGCAGGCAGGACAACTCGTCTCGGGTCTTCACCAGTTGCGCGTCGGCGAGCACGATCGCCGCGTCCGAGGGCGGGCCAGCCGGGAACAGCGCGCGGCCGGCCCTGCGCATCGCCCCGGTCAGTTCGTCCACGGCGACGTTCGCGCCCGGCGGGATCAGACCCGCCAGCTCGCGCGCGAATTGTTCGACCCCGTGGTCGAATTCGAGGTACACGGGTCCGTGCAGATGATCGCCGGGCACCGGTGACTCCGTGGACGCCCCGCCGCGGAACGGCATGAACAGGTGCGGATGTTCGTCGTCGGCGAGCACGACGGCGACCGGGCGCTCCACGTGGGAGAGGCCCGCGTCCAGCAGCGGCCAACTGGCGCCGGTCGCGTATCCGACGTAGCCGTTCATCAGCAGGACCAGCGCGTCGACGCCGTGGGCTGCCATCGCGGACCGGAGCCGCGCCCCGATCTCGGCGCGCATGCGGACCCGGTCCGGTTCATCCGGAATGTCGATCACCGAGCCGTGAGCGGTGAGCGAATCGGTCATCTCAGAGCCCCAGGAAGTTTCTGATGTTTCCGCTGACGACGCGGACCGCATCCTCGGGACCGACGGCGTCGACCACTGCGGCCAGCGACCGCTCCGAGTAGCCGTAGGTGCTTTCGTTGTGTGGGTAGTCCGAGGACCACATCACCTTGCCGATTCCGATTTCGTCGATCTGGGCGAGCCCGAGGCCGTCCACCATGAACGACGCGCACATGTGGGCGTCCCAGTAATGGCGCACGTCGTGTTCGGGCTGGTGTGCCAGCATGTGCCGATAGGAGGCCAGGACGTGCTCGGCGTCCTGCAAAGCCGGGGGGATCCAGGCGATGCCGCCCTCGAACCAGCCGACCCGCAGCCGCGGATGGCGGTCCAGGATGCCGCCGAAGACATACTTGGAGAACATCTCCCGGAACGAGTCGATGTTGACCATCATGGCCACCGCGACGCTGTTGACCTCGCTCGGGACTTTCGGCTGGCTCTCACCGATGTGATGGGTGACGGGCAGGCCGGCGTCCTCGATCTCGTCCCACACGGCGCTCATCGCGGTGCTCGAGAAGTCGATCGCGTGGCCGTTGTCGTCGATGCCGGGGTTGATCGGCATCAGAAATGTCTTGAGCCCCAGCGACTTCAGCTCGGTCAGCGTGCGCCGGGTGCCGCGCTGATCCCACCAGTTGATCAGCCCCACCCCGTAGCAGTGGCCATCGGAACGCTCCTGCAGGGCGGCGATGTGTTCGTTGTAGATGCGGAAGATGCGCTCCCGCAGGTCCTTGTCGGGATAGTGGAACAGGGCCAGCACCGCGTTGGGGAACACCAGTTCCTTGTCGACGCCGTCTTCGGCGAGTTCACGCACGCGGGCGTCGATGTTGTTGCTGACCGCACCGGCGAGGTCGTCGTATTGCATGAGCACCGCGCTGAAGTCGCCGACCACCATCGATTGGCCCGGCCGGCCGAGCAGGTAGGCGCCGTCCTCGTACCAGATCCTCGGCGCGTAGTCCTTCAGTTCGTCGGGGAAGCGCTCGTAGAAGATGTCGTCGGCCACCGAGATGTGGTTGTCGGCGGAGAACACCTCGGTGCCGGGCGGCAGGCCGGTGCTGGCGGCGGCGGCCCGGCCGCGGCGGTGCTTGGGCGCGCCGATCACGCCCTCCGGGTACAGGGTGCGCGCCTGAAGTCGCCCCGGGTTCACCATGTCACCGGAAGCTCGTAGAGGCCGTAGGCCAGCGCGTCGTGTTTGAACGGCAACTCTTCCAGCGGTACGGCGAGCCGCAGCGTCGGGACGCGGCGCAGCAAGGTGGGCAGGACGATCTGCAGCTCCATCCGGGCCAGCTGCTGCCCGACGCACTGGTGGCGACCGTAGCCGAAGCCGACGTGTGGGCCGTCCTCGCGGCGCAGGTCGAGCCGGTCCGGGTCGGGGAATTGGCGGGTATCCCAGTTCGCCGGCGCGACATCGAGGATGATGCCCTCGCCCGCGCGGATCGTCTCGCCGGCCACCTCGATGTCCTCGACGGCGATGCGGCGCTGACCGGTCTGGATGATGCTGAGGTAGCGCATCAATTCCTCGACCGCGACCGCGATCGCCTTGGGGTCGTCGGTGTCGCGCAGCAGCGCCAACTGGTCGGGATGCCCGAGCAAGGCCGCGATGCTCAGGCTGATCATGTTGGCGGTGGTCTCGTGGCCGGCGATCAGCACACCGGTGGCCAATTGCGCGGCCTCGCGCACGCTGAGTTCCTCGGCGTTGACCCGCTCGGCGAGGTCGGACACCAGGTCCTCCGACGGGCTTTCCATTTTGGTGCGCACCAAGTTCGCCAGGTACTTCGCCAACGATGCGGCCCCCTGCGCGGTGTCCTCCTCGGTGGCGTACCGGCCCATGCCCCGCTGCGCCTGGGCCTGGAAGAAATCCGCGTCCTCGTACGGCACGCCCAACAACTGGCTGATGACCAACGACGGGACCGGCAGTGCCAACGCGTTGACGAGGTCTCCCGGCTTGGGGCCGGCCAGCAGCGCGTCGATGTGGTCGTCGGTGATTCTCTGCACCGCCGGGCGCAGCGCCTCGACGCGCTTGAAGGTGAACGGTTTCGACAGCATCCGGCGAAATCGGGTGTGCTCTTCGGCGTCGGAGGTGAACACCGAACGCGGCCGCTTGTGCACGGTCGCCAGCATCCCGGCGTTCCAGTGCGGATACCCCGGCAGCCGGTCGTCGACGCTGGCCCGCGAGTCGGTGAACAACGCCCGGATCGCCTCGTAGCCGTGGATCAGCCACGGCGTGCTGTCGTCCCAGATCCGGACGCGGCTCAACTGGGCTTCGGCGTTGAGCTCCAACACCTTCGGCGGCGGGGCGAACGGGCAACCCGGCGCGCGTGACATCGGGAACTCCGGTACGTCGGTGGCGGTCGGGGTCTCGGTCATCGCTCTCCTGGGTGCTGGGATCGTTCTCCGCTTGGTGGGCTAGCTGCCCGCCGCGGCCACGTGGACCGGTGCCAGCCACAGGCCGACGATCGCGTCGATCAGCCCTTCGCCGGCGACCGGCCAGGCCGAACGGGACCGCGGTCCGTGTTCGGCGAGCGCGCCTTCGTGCTCGGCGCAGGTGTGCATGAGCAGGTTGCGGACCATGACCATCCGTTCGGAACGCACCCGCCGGGGCAGGTCGGGTAGGCACCGATTGAGTCCGTCGATGGTCCGCACGAGCAACGGGGAGGCGAGCGCGTCCTTGGTGACCACGTGGCGGTAGGTGGGGTCGGCCATGGCCTGGGCCGCGAACCGGGCGTACCAGCTGGGGGTGCCCAGTGTGTGCAGGTGATCGGTGAGTGGCCGCACCAGCGCGCCCACCCAGTCGCGCAGCTCGGTCGAATCGCCGATGGCCGTGAGCATCTGCGCCCGCACGCGCTCGATCGGCTCGCGATGCTTGCTTTCGATCGCCCGGAGCAGGTCGGTCCTGGTGCCGAAGTGGTAACAAGCGGCGGCGTTGTTGCCTTGCCCGGCCGCCTCGCTGATCTGCCGGTTCGATACGGCATACATGCCGCGTTCGGCGAACAGCACTTCCGCGGCCGACAGGATCGCCTCCCGCGTGCCCGTCGACCTGTCGGAGCGGGCGATCCGCTCGGCGGTCATCGCCTCAGTGAACACGGCGGGGCGGATTAAATCAAGCCATTTATTTAACGAGTGCGGCGGCCGCCGCGCGATGCGTAAGCCTCGGGGTTCTCAATCCCCGGCCCTTCAAGGTGATTTCATTGCGTCGACGCCCGAGCCTGGCCGCCCCGGGAATACAGTCTTCGTATGAATCCGCTCCAGCGGGTGGCTCGCAATCCGGCGGCCTATCGCCGGCTCGTCCTGAATGGTCGGCCAGTCACCGAGGGACTCGAGGCGCTGCTGCGTTTCGCGACAAACGGCCGGCTCGGTGTTCTGGACCTCGCCGGTCTGCCCAACGTGCAGGTCACCACGTCGGGTCGCAAGACGGGGCTCGCGCGCACGGCGACGGTGCAGTACGTGCCCGTCGAGAACGGCCTGTTGCTGGTCGGCTCGAACTGGGGCCGGGATCGCCACCCATCATGGTCGGCGAATTTGAAGGCCACACAACGGGTTACGGTCCGCCGGCGCGGCCAGCGCTTCGTCGCGACGGTGCGGTTGCTCACCGGTGCGGAGCGCGAGCAGGCGTGGTCCACGGCGCTGGCGCACTGGCCGAACTATCGGGTCGCCCAGGACCGTGCGGGCGGCCGGCAATTCCGGCTGTTTCTCCTCACGCCTACGGCATAGGCGCCGCGACGACCGCTAACCCGGGTGGTGCGCCTGTTCCAATTTGGCGATTTCGCCGCCCCAAACCGATTGGGCCCCAGCATCACCCACGCGGTAGATCTGGACCATCGATGAGATGGCGACGGCGAGCACCAGTATCGCAATGGTCGCCCGGACGACAATGCGGCTCTTTTCCGTGCGGTTTTCGATCAGGCGCATCACCACCAGCACCAACGCGGCCGCCAGGAGTGCGGCGGAGAAGTAGGTCATCGTCGCGCCCAGGTCGGCGTGCTTCTGCAGGATCGCGCTGGGTTTGGCCCTCAGGTCGTAAAGCCATTCCCCGGCGTTGACCGTGATCGGCGTCAACACCATGGTGGCGGCAGCCGACATCAGTGCGAGCCACAACAGCGGGCCCCGCCGCGCCGTCGGCCAGAACACGCACACGATCTCCAGCACGGCGGTCAGCGGTACGAGCACCACCACGAAGTGCAGCAGCAGGGCATGGGCGGGCAGGCCGTTGATGACGGTCATCGGGCTCCTTGGTGTGTTGGGGCGGTCAGCCGGCGCTCAGCCGCCGAGCCCCTTCTTGATGGCCGCGTCCTGCTTCTGGCCCACGTCGTTGACGAAGTCGGCCGGGGCAAGCGTGTCGGGCGGCCCGTCGAATTCCAACGTGACGAAGGCCCTGCCCTCGGTGAACAGCAGTATCGTCACGCCCTTGCTCTTGTCCGGGGAGTTGCCCATCAGGGTCGTTCCGCCCGTGCCCACGTTGGCGGCTTGCGTTGTCGGGTTCTTGATCACATCACCCTGCGCACCCTTGGCCGCGTTCAACGCGCTCGTCGCCGCGTCGGGGTCCGCGAGCACCTGGATCGTGTCCTTGATGACGTGGCTGCCGTCCTCGTCTTTGAACGTCGTCGCGACGCCCGGCTGGCCGTTCGGGTTGCTGGTCGGCGGGGTGGCGGTGAACGGGATCGGCGCGTTGATGTCGCTCGCCTGGATCAACAGCCCGGTGTACTGGTTGGCCTGCGGGGACGCCGACGAGGTCGCTGTCGAGCCGGGGGCGCTGGTGGTCGGGCTGGACGAGCCCGGTTTAGGCGTCGACGGCGCCGGATGCTTGCTGCACCCCGCGATCGCCACTGCCAGCGCCGCCGCCGCCGCCGCGACGCCCGCGGTCACCGTCCGTGAGGTCGTCATCGCTCGAGCTCCCTTCCAGGCCGCCTCCGGCGCCACTGTCGAGTTCGTTTCCGAATCGCACAGTACACATTGCGTCGTGGCGCCGCGGTGGCGCCGAAGGCCCCTGGGCGGGCTACGGAGGGCTACTCCAGTTGGTCGCGCAGGCAGCGCAGGGTGCTGGCCAGGATGCGGGAGACCTGCATCTGCGACACGCCGATCCGCTCGGCGATCTGGCTCTGCGTCATCGACTCGAAGAACCGCATGCGCAAGACGTCGCGTTCCCGCCCCGGAAGTGCGGCCACCAGGACGCGCAGCGCCTCCCGATTGGTGATGTGCTCGATCTGCGGATCGATGCCGCCGACCGCATCAGCGACCAGCCGGGGTGACCCCGAGCCGTCGGTGCCCACCGGCGCGTCCAGGGAATCCAGCCGGTAGGCGTCGCCCGCCACAAGGCACTCGACGATCTCCTCGCGGGGCACTTCCAGCTCTTGCGACAGCTCGCCCGCGGTCGGCGCGCGTCCCAGCTTCTGGGCCAGGTCGCCGGTCGTCCTGCTGATCTGTACGTGGAGTTCACGCAGCCGCCGCGGGACCCGCATACCCCAGCTGTAGTCGCGAAAGTACCGGCGAACCTCGCCCATCATGGTCGGGACCGCGAAGCCGATGAAGCTGGGGCCCTTGTCGGGATCGAACCGGTTGACGGCGTTCATCAGACCAAGCCGCGCCACCTGGACGAGATCGTCGAGACCCTCCCCGCGGCGCGCGAAGTGGCTGGCCACATGGTCGGCCAGGGGCAGGCATCGTGCCACGATCCGTTCGCGCTGGCGGCTGTACTCGTGTGACTCCGCCGGCATCCGGCGCAACGCTACGAACATTTCGACCACGTCGTCGTAGGAATCGTCGGCTTTGGTGTCGCGGCACGGGGCCGAACGGGTTGGGGTGATCAGATCGGTCATAGGCGCACGCGCCCGCTATCGGCGCGGCTGATCCGGAAAAGTTTTGTGTACCAATACTTTTGCATTGCTGACTCACTCCTCTGAGTCGTGCGCAGCGGGGCGTGGCGGCTATGCTCAGAGTCGCCTCACTGCACCTGTATCCGCGGGACTGGTCGGTTATCCAACGCGCGGGCTACCAACGGAGATGACTCGGGTTTTGGTCGCCGGAGCCATATCTAGCTCAGTAGCCGGGCGGCTGACTGGCCGCTTTGAGCTAAACGGCGACACATCCATAACGGACTTCAATGGAGACTATACGCCTCATCGCAGGGGCCCGCGTCACTCGCCGCAAGTCTGTACCAACTCTTAGGCAACAGTTTCCACGGTGTAGCGTTCGGGTTGACAGCAAACCGGACTGTATGTCCGGTCCACGAACCATCCCGGTCGAGCTGGGTCGTCGGCCT
Source organism: Mycobacterium europaeum (assembly GCF_034555895.2). Classification (NCBI taxonomy): domain Bacteria; kingdom Bacillati; phylum Actinomycetota; class Actinomycetes; order Mycobacteriales; family Mycobacteriaceae; genus Mycobacterium; species Mycobacterium europaeum. The sequence goes on along the minus strand of NZ_CP157315.1, from coordinate 2,149,241 downwards.
GTCCGGGACCGGAGCCGCCTGCCTGCGGCAAACGACGTGGCGCTTCGCCCGGCAACCGGCGTCGCCGCGGGTGCGGGTCCGCCATCCCCGCGCGGCGGGGTTGCGGCGCCCGCTCCCGGTGCTGCTCACGCGCTTCCCCGGGTTCGCCTGCTCGAAATTGTGGACCGCGGTTCTCATTTTCGGACCGGCTGGGTACTGTTCGCCTAATGTTTGTGACCGATCCGCCGCGGCCCGAGCTCGGTTCATGCCGAGAGTCGTTCGCGCACAACGCGTTACCTCATCCGCTGTGCTGAAGGACGGCGAACGCCTGCTGGAGGGGCACGGCGTGGTGGTGGCCGGCGGCAGCCGTGGGATCGGCCGCGCGGTCGCCGAACTGCTCGGCGACCTGGGGGCCGGCGTGGTCGTCAACGGGCGCGACGGCGACGCCGTCGAGGAGACCGTCGCCGCGATCACGGCTGCAGGCGGACATGCCGGCGCGGTGGTCGGACCCGCTGACGAGGAGCGCGTAGCCGGCGCCCTCATCGACGGTTGCGTGCGTGCCTTCGGGCGGCTGGACGCCGTGATCAACTGCGTCGGCATCGCCGAGCCGCCCGGCTCCTCGATCCTCAACATCTCGCCCGAAGACTTCGACCGCCTGGTCAGCGCCCACCTCGGCTCGGCGTTCCACACGTCGCGGGCGGCGGCGCGCGTCATGGCGGCGCAGGGACACGGTGCCATCGTCAACACCAGTTCGGTGGCGTTCCTGGGCGACTACGGCGGCACCGGCTATCCCGCGGGCAAAGGTGGGGTGAACGCCCTGACGTTGGCCGTCGCCGCCGAATTGAAGGCACACGGCGTGCGGGCCAACGTCGTGTGTCCCGGGGCCCGCACGCGCCTGTCGACGGGCGCCCAGTACGAGGAGCACATCGAGGACCTGCACCGCCGAGGGCTGCTGGACGAAATGACCATGCGGGCCTCCCTGAACAGCGCCCCACCGGCCTTCGTTGCCCCGGTGTATGCCTATCTCGTGAGCGACCTCGCGCAGGCCGTCACGGGCGAGATCTTTGTCGCCGCAGGCGGATTCGTTGGTCGCTTCGACCGGCCGGCCCCGCGGGTGCTCGGTTACCGCGACCACCATGACGCCGGGCCCTGGACGGTCGGCGATGTGCACGAGATGATCGCCGCCGCGCAAGCCGCGCGCTGAGCGGCGGGACGCCACGGCGGTCCGCCCGAAAGTCGCACGTTAGGGATGTGCGCCGCCTACGCTGTCCTGCGAACCGCAGGAGGGTGTTTTGACAGTGCAATCGAACCCGCTCGACCCCGTCGCCAGCGAACGGCTCTCGCACGCGGGCAAGGTGTTCACATCCGATCTGTCGATCAACGAATTCGCCTTGCTGCACGGGGCCGGGTTCGAACCGATCGAACTCGTGATGGGCGTGTCGGTCTACCACGTCGGTTATCAATTCAGCGGTATCCGGCAGCAATCCGAACTGCCGGTGCTCACTGACGCGACCTATCGGGCGCGCTGGAATGCCATGTCGCGGATGCAGGCGGAGGCGGACGCGCTGGGCGCCGACGGTGTGGTCGGTGTCCGCCTCGAATGGCGGCACCAGGGGGAGGGCGAGCACCTGGAGTTCATCGCGGTCGGAACCGCGGTGCGCTACACGCAGAAGCCCGGCGCCTATCGGCGCCCCAACGGTCAGGCGTTCACCAGCCACCTGTCCGGGCAGGACCTGACGACCCTGCTGCGATCGGGGTTCGCCCCGGTGGCGTTCGTGATGGGCAACTGCGTGTTTCACATTGCGGTGCAAGGCTTCCTGCGCACGCTCAGCCAGATGGGGCGCAATGCCGAGATGCCGCAGTGGACGCAGGGCAGCTACCAGGCCCGCGAGCTGGCGATGGCACGCATGCAAAGTGAAGCCGAGCGCGACGGCGCAACCGGTGTTGTCGGAGTGCATTTCGCCATCTCGAACTACGCGTGGGGGCAACACACCGTCGAGTTCTACGTGGCCGGCACCGCGGTGCGTCACAGCGGTGAGGCGCAGACGCTGACGCCGTCGTTCGTCCTGCCCATGAGCGATTGATGACGGGCCTCGATCACGATCGGGTCGGCCGGGTCGTCGGAACCGCCCTGGCCGGGCCCGGGGGAGTCGGGCTGGTACTCAAGGTGTTTTCCGGGGTTCCGGGGGTGGTCGTCGTTCCCGCCCGGCGCGGCTTTTTCCGGTCGCAGCCGGAGCGGGTGCAGATCGGCGACTGGCGCTACGAGCTCACGGTCGACGGTCGGGTGAGCGCCGCGCACGTGGTGAACGGCATCGTCCTGGCCGAGGAGGTCCTGGCCGCCGGCACCGTCGGACCCCATATCGCCCGCGCGCTCGGACAGCTGGTGACCCGCTACGGCCCGACGATCATGCCCAACATCGACGCGGCGCTCGACGTGCTCGACGCCGGCTCCGGGCCGCGCTGATCCCGCGCGGTCACGGGCTGCCCGACTGGCTCTGATCGAGGCCCACCACCCACCGACTGAACTTCCAGCTGCCGTCGCGCTTGACGGCGGTGAAGTCATAGCATCCGGTGAGGTCGGCAACGGGCGGACCACCGTCCTTGATGGCGAAGACCTGGACGTAGCAGTGTCCCGTCGCCTCGTCGGCGCCTTGGCCGGAAAACCAGAATGAGTTCAGCGCGTGGCGGCGTTGGTTGTGTTCGGCCTTGAATGCCGCCTTCCGGGCCGCCAGCAGGCTCATGACCGTTTCGATGTCGGCCGACAACGGTTGGCCCTCGTGCAACAGGACGAGTTCCGGCGACTCGGTGAACAGCGTGCGAAACTCGTCGAGCCGGTTGTGGTCATAGGTGTAGGCGTAGGCGCCGAACAGGTTGATGATCGCCAGCCGGTCAGCGACGTCGAAGGCCGCACTTCCGACGCTCTCGATCGGATTCCCGGCCACGGTGGTCAGTCTAGGCGCCCGGCTACCGGCGGCCGGCGGCGAAATCGGCCGCCTGACCGATGCGGCCCGGGCGAACACCACCTCGACGTCGGGGCAGGGTGCGGCGACCGCCACGGGCTACCGCGGCGTGTCCGTCCCCGGGGGGTGTCGGTGCAGCAGCGAACGGGCGGCCCGCAGCACGCCGCGAAACGCATAGGCGGCACTCACCACGGTCAGGACGATCAGCAGGACGAACATCGGCAACCAGTTGCCCCTGCTGTGGTCGACGTCCCACCAGATGACGGTGAACAACGCCACACAGACCACCAGCACGATGTCCCGCCAGTTCCCCTGGTAGGACAACGCCGCCTTGCGCAGCGCCCTGCTTCGCTCCGCGCTCTCGATCAGGTCGTCGATGCGGGCGTCGATGGTGCGTTGCAGCTCAGCGCGCCTGGCGCCGGCCTCAGGGGGGAGCCGGTCCAACAGATCCATGTCGTCTTTGATCAGCCCCCGGAAATCCGGGGCCCGGAATTGGCCGGCGGCGACCGCCAGCATCGCGCCGCCGAAGACGGGCGCACTGTTGAGCGCGATCTGTCCGAGGCCCGTCATGCCCGCTCCTTGTGGTTGTCGTCAACGCCGCCCGACGCGCCGTCAGGATGCCTTGAAAGGGCGCCGCCGCGTGCGCGGCGGCTCGGGGCTTTGCAGCGCGGCCATCGCGCGCAGCAGCTGCGGATAGGCGATCGCCGGCCCGAGCCAACGCGTGAGATAGCGCCGCAGATCGGCACCGCTGCGCGCCGGACGCCCCGGGTCGGCGAGGAACGAGTGCAGCACCCGCAGGCTGAATTCATTCAATTCGTCGAGACCGGCTTCATCGAAACCGTAACTCTCCCAGTCGATGTCATAGCGATGCAGCATGGACCGCCCGAACGCCAGGGCGGTATCCGAGACGATCGACACCTTCTGGCCGCCCCGATGGCGTTGATTGAGCACGAATTCCACCTGGTTGTCCGAGGCGAGCTGCTCGATGGCGAATGCCATGCCCTCCGTCATCGCCACGACCGGGTCGGTGACGCCGTCGAGGTGGGCGGCCATCCGGTCCAGGAACCCGTCGGCCGACCGCATCGCCGAGGCCACCAGCAGTGCCTGCGTTCCCGGGAAGTACCGGTACACGGTCTGGCGGGTGACCCCGAGCGCCCGTGCCACGTCGGCGATCCGCATCGCCGAGCCGCGTTCCTCGATGATCGCATCGGCGGCGTCCAGGATGCGCTCGATCGCCTCCTCGTCGGAGGCGGGCGTGTTGCCCGCCCAACCGTGACTGCGCATCTAACGGGCGGCAAACCCGTAGTCGGTGATCCCCACAGCTGGATCATAGCGGCTGGTGGATCGTGATCGTCGCAGGTTGACGCCCCGCGGGCGCCGCACAGCGTGGCCAGACACTTCGGAAACTATGTATGATCACCGCGGATGTGGCGCGTCCGGCGGCAGAAAGGCCGAACATTGCAGTACGACACCGTGATCGTGAACGGACGCTGGTTCGACGGGACGGGTGCGCCGTCGGCGCGCAGAAACATCGGGGTGCGCGACGGCCGGGTGGCCACCATCAGCTCCGAACCACTCGACACGGCGGGCGCCGACGTCATCGACGCGACGGGCCAGTGGGTCATCCCCGGCATCATCGACATCCACACCCATTACGACGTCGAAGTACTTTGCGAGCCCGAACTTTCCGAATCGCTGCGGCACGGCGTGACCACCGTGATGCTGGGATCGTGTTCGTTGTCCACGGTGTATCTGGACAACGTGGACGCGGGCGACATCTTCGGCCGGGTCGAGGCGATTCCCCGGCGCTATGTCATCGAACACCTGGACGCGGCCCGCTCCTGGACCAATCCCGCCGAGTACGTTGCCGAACTCGACCGGCGGAACCTGGGCCCCAACGTTGCGGCGTTCATGGGGCACTCCGACATGCGCGCGGCGACGATGGGACTCGACCGCGCGACCCGCAAGGACGCCCGGCCGTCGGCGGCGGAACTGGCGCGGATGGAGTCGATGCTCAACGAGGCGCTCGACGAAGGCTTCGTCGGGATGTCGTCGCAGCAACTACTGTTCGACAAACTCGACGGCGAGGTCTGCCGGTCGCGCACCCTGCCGTCGACCTACGCCAGGCCCCGGGAACTGCGCCGCCTGAACGCTATCCTGCGGCGGCGCAACAAGATCCTGCAATCGGGACCCGATATCAAGAATCCGCTGTCGGTCGTGTCGCAGTTGATGACGTCGCTGGGGTTCGGTCGTCCCCGGCTAAAGACCAGCCTGCTCTCGGCGGCCGACATCAAGGCCATCCCGCCGGTGATCCACCTGATGGACTCCCTCGCCCGGGTCGTCAACGGCCTCGGCGGCGACTTCCGGTGGCAGCATCTGCCGGTGCCGTTCGAGGTCTACGCCGATGGGATCTCGCTGGTGGTGTTCGAGGAGTTCGGCGCCGGCGCCGCGGCGCTGCACCTGCAGAATGAGCTCGAGCGCAACCGGCTCATGCGCGACGAGGACTACCGCCGCTGGTTTCGGGAGGACTACGACAAGAGGTTCGGCCCCCGGGTGTGGCACCGCGACTTCTTCGACGCCGAGATCGTGTCGTGCCCCGACCCGTCCGTGGTGGGCAAGTCGTTCGGTGGGGTGGGGCTGGACCGCGGCGGGCTGCATCCGGTGGACGCGTTCCTCGACCTGGTGGTGGAGCACGGCGAAAAGCTGCGCTGGCGCACGACGATCTCCAACCATCGTCCCGAGGTGCTCAAGAAGCTGGCGCGGAGCGAGACCGTACAGATGGGTTTCTCGGACGCCGGTGCGCACCTGCGCAACATGGCCTTCTACAACTCCGGGCTTCGTCTGCTGCGGCACGTGCACGAGGCGGACAAGCACGGCGCCCCGTTCATGTCGGTCGAGCGTGCCGTGCACCGGCTCACCGGCGAACTCGGGGCGTGGTACGGAATCGACGCCGGCACCCTGCGCGAAGGGGATCGCGCCGACGTCGTCGTCATCAACCCGGACAAGCTCGACGCCTCGCTCGACCGCTACGCCGAGCATCCGGTGGCGTCCTACGGCGGGTTGTCCCGGATGGTCAACCGCAACGACGACACCGTCAGCGCCGTGCTCGTGGCGGGGCAGTTCGCGTTCGGTGCGGGCCGGGCCGCACCCGCGTTGGGCAAGCAGAAGTTCGGCCGCTTCCTGAGGGCCGGCCAGGCGTCGAACAGCTTGACAACGGTGGCTTAGTCGTTGCCGCGCAGCGGTTCACGCGACGGAGGCACCCAGGATCAGATCGACGGCCTCGTCGAGTTGCCCCTCGATCTCGTCGAAGCTGACGAACCGGGCGGTCATCAACGCGCCGGAGAAGGCCAGCTGCAGCGTGGTTTTCACGGCGCGCGGCCAACCCGGACCCAGCGCGGCGCCGATGCGGGCGGCGACCTCGTGGCCGATCTGCTCACGAATCGGCGTGACCGCCGGGTCGTCGGCCATCAGGGCTGCGCCGCAGGCGGCGGTCAGCTCCGGCTCGTCGGCGACCACGACGGCCATGTCGCGCAGCGTGGCGCTGACCCGCGTCCTGGTCGTGTCGTTGACGTCGGTGTGCAGCGGCAACTCGCGCAGGAACCGCAGGTACACCGCCGCCACCAGCGCGCTTTTGGACGGAAAGTAGGTGTAGGCGCTGGCCGGCGAGACTCCGGCCCGGGTCGCCACCGAGCGCATCGTCAGGTTCGCGTACGACGACCCCCGCAATTCCTGAAGCCCGGCGTCGAGAACCTTGCGGATCGTCTGCCCCGGCCGGCGATCCGACCGGCGAACCGCATCTTTGGACACCCGTCCAGTGTAGGAAGACGCTGAAAGCCCCTACAACGTCCTACCGGGTTCTACAGTTGCGGCTATGGCCGAGGCGGACCGGCATCGCTGGGACGAGCGGTACCAGACCATGGCACCACCGTCGGGGGACGCGGTGGGACCACCCGACTTCCTGGCGCCCCATGCGGACGTACTTCCTACTGCCGGAAGGGCACTCGACCTCGCGTGCGGGCCCGGCCTCGCGGCCGTATGGCTCGCGACGCGCGGACTTCGGGTCGAGGGATTCGACGTATCCCCGGTGGCGGTGGGCCGGGCGCGCGACCTCGCCGAGCGCGCGGGAGTGAGCGATCGGTGCCACTTCGAGGTCGTCGACCTGGACCACGGGCTGCCGGCCGGCCCGCCCGCTGACGTCATCCTGTGCAATCGATTCCGCGACCGCCGCCTCGACCGGGCGATCATCGAACGCCTGGCACCCGGCGGCCTGCTGGCGATCGCCGTGCTGAGCGAAGTCGGCGCCGCCCCAGGGCCGTTTCGCGCGGTTGCCGGTGAGCTACCCGCGGCGTTCGCCGATCTCGACGTGCTCGCCGCCGGCGAAGGCGCGGGCCACGCCTGGCTGGTGGCGCGCGCGGGACACGAAGAACGCTGAGGCGCAAGCGGTTTCGCCGTGTCAATCGCGGCTCGCCGGAATGGCGTCTGGCGGTGCCATTTCGGCCCCCGGCCGGGTAATGTCACGCAGATGGAGCGGCGCGTCCTCGAAGCGGTCATCTACGAGCGCGAGCCGCCGATTGCGCGGATCGTCCTGAACCGGGTCGACAAGGCCAACACCAAGGATGCGGTCCTGGTCACCGAGGTCGACGAATGCCTGCACGAAGCCGACCGGGACAAGGAGATCAAGGTCGTCATCCTCAAGGCCAACGGAAAAGGATTCTGCGGCGGACACGTCGCCCGCTGGGGACCCGACGAGAACCCCTATCCGGACTTCGGCGAAACGTTCGAGGACCTGTACAAGGGCACCGCCGACCTGTTCCTGTGGCCGACGCTGTACCTGTGGGAATTCCCGAAGCCGACCATCTCCGCCATTCACGGCTATTGCATGGGCGGCGGGATCTATCTCGGCCTGCTCACCGACTTCTGCGTGGCGTCCGACGACGCGTATTTCCAAATGCCGCTTGCCCAAAGCCTCGGTGAACCCGGCGGCCACACCATGATCGAGCCGTGGCTGCTGATGAACTGGCACCGCACCATGGACTGGCTGCTGCTGGCCCCGACCCTCTCGGCCCAGCAAGCCCTCGACTGGGGGCTGCTCAACCGCGTCGTGCCGCGCGAAGACCTCGAGGACGTCGTCGAGGAGATGGCCCACAAGATCGCCCAAATCCCGTTGACCACGCTGATGGCGGTGAAGAACAACGTGAAGCGCGCGTGGGAGTTGATGGGCATGCGCGTTCACCTGCAGGTCAGCCACATCCTGACCAACATGGTCGGCGCCGCCTCCGATGTCCAGGCGCGGCGGGCCGAGCTGAAGCAGTCGGGCATGAAGCCACGAGAGTTCGTCGGCCGCGACGACAACGACGACGCCGCGGGCTAGCGGCCCCGATGGCCGGCGGCGTGGCGGGCCGCGACGTAGCCGAAGACCATGGTGTAGGCGATGCTCCCGCCGGCGCCCAGGTAGTTCCGGCCCATCACCGTCGCGGTGATGTTGCCCGTCGCGTACAGTCCGTCGATCACGCGGTCGTCCTCGCCGATGACCTGCGCGTGCTCGTTGGTGATCACCCCGCCGCACGTTCCGACGTCGGCCGGAACGACCTTGGTGGCGTAGTACGGTGACCGCTCGAGGGGGCCGAGCGCGGCGTTGGGGCGATATCCGGGATCGCCCAGACAGGCGTTGTAGGCCGACTGGCCGCGGCCGAAGTCCGGGTCGAGACCCTTGGCCGCAAACCCGTTGAACCGCTTGATCGTCCGCTCCAGCGCGTCGGGCGGAACACCCATGTGGCGCGCGAGGTCGCCGATGGTCTCACCCCGCACTACGGCGCCGCGCGTGATGAGATCTTCGGGGAGGCGGCGCCGCTTGAACGGGTTGGCCCCCGACACGTATCGGCCGATGTAGCCCTGGTCGAACACCATCCAGCACGGCACGGCCTTGTTCGCGTACATGGCCTTGCCCACCTCGACGTAGGAGTTGGACTCGTTGCAGAACCGCCGGCCGGTCCCGTCGACATAGATGGCGCCGGGCCGCTGCCGGCCGCTGCCCAGCGCCCGTGCCGCGTCGCCGCCGTCGGCGATGAACACCGATGGCAGCCACCAGGCCTCGTCCATCAGATCGGTCTTCGCGCCCAGCCCGATCGCCGTCTGCAACACCTCGCCGGTGTCGCCCGCGTTCGCGATCGACCAGATCCCTTCGTTGGGCTGCTCGCCGCTGTAGCGGCGGCGCATGTCCGGGTTGCGGCTGAACCCGCCGGCGGCCAGCAGGACGCCCTTGCGGGCCTCGACGTTGAGCGCGACGCCGTTCCGCGCGACGCGTGCGCCGACGACACGGCCGTTCTCGACGATCAGGTCCTCCATTGCGGCCCCGGTCCAGATCGGTGGTTCGCCGCGCCGGTCGATCAGCGCCTTGAGCATCTGGCCGATGAGCGATGCGCCGTTGGTGAGCATCTCCCGGTGGAGGAGCTTGGCCGTCCTGGTGCGGGCGAACACCCGCGTCGCGACGGCGAAGGCGCGCGGCGACCGATTGAAATACTGCACCGCGCGCAGCTCGTTCGTCTTGAGAACGAACCCGCCGTAGGCCTTGGCCATCGAGGGCTGGACCTTTTCGCGCCAGCTCCCCAGGGCGGCCGCGTCGTAGGGGACGCACTCGATCGCGCGACCGGCTTCGTTGCCGCCCTTGTGATTCGGGTAGTAGTCGCTCCAGCCCGGGCACCGGACGAACCGAACACCCTGGTGGGTCAGGAAATTGATCATCTCGTAGCCGGCGGTGAGGAACGTCTCGCGCCGCGCCGGCGACGACGCCGGGCCGATGTCGCCGACGACGTCGTCGAAGTAGGCGAGCCCCTCCTCGTGCGAGTCCGGGACGCCGTCGGCCCGCATCAGCGGGTTGTTCGGCAGCCACACCATGCCACCGGAGAGTCCGGTGGAACCGCCCACCAGCGGCTGCTTCTCGACCACCAGGGGTTCGATCCCGGAGTCGAGCGCCGCCAGCGCGGCGACCATGCCGCCGCCCCCGCTGCCCGCGATCAGCAGATCCACGGAGTGGTCCCATCGGGTGGTCATCGTGGCCCCGCGCTGAAGCCCAAGTCGGCGACCGGCACGTCGATGGTGGTGTTGGTCTTCTGGATCGCGGGCACCAGCGCGTCGTACGGCAGACCGGCGAGGAAGCCGTCGATGACGCGTTCGAAGTTGGAGATCAGCCCCTCGATCTGGTCGGACAACCGCATGTAGTCAAAGCCCTTGGAATGCAATCCCTTTTGTTGCCTCGGCAGATTGGAGAAGTCTTGGGCGGGGATCGGCGGCCAGCGCGCGTCGTCCGGCGCCATGGGGTCGGGCGGTTGGGGTTTGCCCGCCGAGGCGTCGTCGGGAAACCGGGTGAGCGACCAGATCTCGAACAGCGTGTCCTCGGGCCCGAGCGGACGGATGCGGTACGACGACGCGCTGCTGTAGGTGGGCAGGAGGAAGTAATGCGGGAAGCAGAACCCGATGGCGTCGGTGATGCCGCGGCGGACCAGCTCGTTGAGGTCGGGCATGTCGCTGCCCCGGGCCCGATGCCAGGCCACGACGGCGTCGTTGAGGGCGCTGCGCCAGGCGGCCATCGCCGCGGCGGGGTCGGCGGGCAGCTCCAGGTGCTGCAGGCCCTCGGCGATTCGGATGTCGTTGTCGTGCGTCATGCCGCCCATCCCGGTGCCCAGGGTCCGCATGAAGTACAGGCTGCTCGCGATGACCGGGTGCACCGCGGAGCTCGCCGGGCCGTCCTGTTGCGCGGACGGCAGCAACTGCGGATGGGTCTGCGGGACGTGGTATCCCTCCATGAACGCCGCCGTCGCCAGCTTCCAATTGACCGGCAACCGGCACGACTGCCACCACTCGACCCGCAGCGACTCCACCTTCCAGGCGTCGTAGATCGACGCGAAGGGCTCCAGACAGTCGCGCAGCGCGGGGGCCTCGTCATCCAGGTTGATCCACGCGCATCCGCCCCAGGTCTCGCACCGGACCGAAACCAGCTGCAGGTCCTGCGGATTCATGTTCTCCTCGGCGAACGCCTCGGGCCGCAACACGAACGTGTTGCTGCCGTCGAGGCCCCAGCACCAGCCGTGGAAGGGGCAGACCAAGGTCCGCCGGTTCCCCCGGCCTTCCACCAATTTCACCCCGCGATGACGGCACGCGTTGTGGTAGGCCCGGACCGTCTCGGTGTCGACCCGCACCACGATGAGCGACTGGTCGAGGATCTCGTACTCGGCGAAGTCGCCGGGCCTGGGAATCTCCTCGAGCCGGCAGGCCATCTGCCAGACGCGGGGCCAGAAGTTCTCCGCCTCGAGCGCGTAGAAGTCGGTGTCGTAGTACCGCTGCTTGGGAATGCGATCGACGGCCTGGACCGCCCACGGCACCGGTAGCGGTGTCCCGTGCACGGCGCCTGCCATTGCGTCTGTCTTGAAAGCCATCTCGCCATCCCTCGTTGGTCACACGATCCGCGATGCCCGCCCCTGCCAGTAACGCTCGCGAATGCGCCTCTTGTACAGCTTTCCGTTGGGGTCGCGGGGCAATTCGGCAACGAACTCGACGCTGCGCGGGCACTTGTAGCCGGCCAGGTGTACGCGGCAGTACTCGATGAGCTCGGCCTCGAGGCCGGGACCCGGCGCGACGCCGTCGATCGGCTGCACGACGGCCTTGACCTCCTCGCCGAACTCCTCGTTGGGAACCCCGAAGACCGCCGCGTCGACGAGCTTGGGATGCATGATCAGCAGGTTCTCGACTTCCTGGGGATAGATGTTCACCCCGCCGGAGACGATCATGAACGTGGACCGGTCGGTCAGGTAGAGGTATCCGTCCTCGTCGACGTATCCCATGTCGCCCAGGGTGCGCCAGCCGTGGTCGTTGGACACCGAAGCGGTCTTGGCGGCGTCCTTGAAGTATTCGAAATCGGGACCGCCCTCGAAGAAGAGCTCGCCGGATTGGCCGGCGGGAAGCTCGACGCCGTCGTCTCCGATGACGTGCACCGGCGACATGGGCCTGCCCACCGAACCGGGATGGGCCAGCCATTCGTCGGGACCGATCGTCGTACCCGCGAATCCCTCGGTGCCACCGTAGTATTCGTGGATGATCGGCCCGAACCACTTCATCATCTGTTGCTTGACGTCGACCGGGCAGGGCGCGGCCGCGTGGATGACGCATCGCAGGCTCGAGACGTCGTAGCGCTCCCGAACCGCCCTGGGCAGCTTGAGCATTCGCACGAACATGGTGGGCACGAACTGCGCGTGGGTCACCCGGTGGGTCTCGATCAGCCGCAGCACGGCCTCGGCGTCGAACCTGTGCATCAGGATCGCCGCCGCGCCGACGCGGTTGACGGCCATGGTGTAGTTCACCCCGGCGGCGTGATAGAGCGGTGCGGGGGAGAGGTACACGCTGGACCGGCTCATCCCGTACTTGTGGGTCAACGCCAGTTCCAGCACCGCCTGAGCCCATGAGCCGTTGCCGTCGGTCGGCAGGGGCCGGCGGACGGCCTTGGGGCGCCCCGTGGTTCCCGACGAGTACAGCATCTCCGACCCGTCCCTGAACGGCGGCGCGTCGCCGGCGTGCGCCAGCACGTCCTCGTACGCGCGCCAGCCGGGCAGGGACCCCCCTACGGCGAGGTGGACGGTCACGGCGGTGTTGGCCTCGCGCACGTGGGCGGCGACGTCGCGCAGGGCGGCGTCCGTCGTGTCCACGAACACCGCCTGCGCCTCGGAATCCTCGACGACGTAGGCGGCCTCGTCCGGGGTGAAGTGGGTGTTGATCGCGGTGTAGTAGAGCCCCGACAGCTGGCAGCCCCAGGTGATCTCGAGGAACTCGGACCGGTTGGGCAGGATCAGGGCCACGCCGTCACCGGGGCGCAGCCCGGCGTCGTGCAGCGCCGCGGCGACCCGTTGACTGCGGGCGTAAAGTTCGGCGTGCGAGATCGTGTCGCCGTCCGCGACGATCAGGGCCGGCGCGTTCCCGGCCCCGGCGGCGTGCTCGGCGATGTTCACCGGTGAACCTGCGAAAACCTAAGGGGCGGTGGCGCCGTCGGTGGATGCGGCCGCCGCGGCCTGGCGCCGCGCCTGCTCCGACGGCAACACCTTGTCGCGGAACACCGTCTGGATCAGCTCCTGGACGTCCTTGCTGATGGAGGCCAGGGCGACGAGGTCGTTCGAGCTCTGCCAGTGCACCCGCATGCCCATCAACTCCCAGGCCCGCTTCAGGTTGGCCTTGGTGGCCAGCAGCGTGGTCATCGGCGCCTGCGCGATGTGGCGGGCGATCGCCTCCACGCGGTCGTCGAGTTGGTCGCGCGGCACCACCTCGTTGACCAGGCCGACCTCCAGGGCCTTCTTGGCGTCGATGACCTCGGCGAGGTACAGGTAATAGGCGGCGCGCCGCCAGTTCATGAAAACCCATGGTTCGATCGAGCATTCACCCGACGGCATGCCGAAGCCCTGCAGCGGCGGGTAGGAGAAGTACGCGTCTTCGGAGGCGATCACGATGTCGGTGGTGAGCCCGTAGTGCGTGCCCCCGCCCACGCAGTACCCGTGCACCTGGGCGATGGTCGGCTTGGAGAACTCCCACAGGTTGAGCACCGGCTTGACGAACAGGTCGGTCTGCGGCTTCCACGGCGTGCCCATGACTTTGGCGCCCTCGACGAAGGCCGGGTAGTCGACCGCGTTGTTGCCGATCGCGTGCCCCGAGCAGAAGCCCTTGCCGTTGGCCTTGAGCACGAGCACCTTGATGTCGTAGTCGCGGTCGGCGTCGGCCAGCGCGGCGTCGACCTCTTCGGCCAGCTTCTGGTCCTGGGCGTTCGCCTTCTCCGGCCAGTTCAGCGTGACCCGGGCGATGGGCCCCTCTTTCTGGTAGATGATTCTCTCGCGAGTCTCGTTGAGATCCATGCGTGCTCACCTTTCCTGGTTCACGAAGTGATGACGCCGATTTCGGCGCCGATGTCGTAGGTGGTCCCGACCCGGCCCGTCCAGTGCACGGTGCCCGACGCTCCCGCTTCGATTTCCTGTTCCACCTTTTCGGTGGCGATCGCGTAGATCGGTGTGCCCGCTTCCACGTGCTGGCCGGCGTCGACGAGCAGGCCGGTGAGCTCGGCTTCCGACACGGCCACCGAGACGCGCGGGATGCGGATGACGAAGTCAGCCATGCACTCTCGCCCCCGCAAGGGTCTTGCGCGCGGCCGCGACGATCCGCTGCGGGGAGGGGTACACCTGGGCCTCGAGCGCCGCCGCGGCCGGGTTGGGGACGAAGCGGGCGGCCACCCGTTCGACGGGTGCGGCCAGTTCGGAGAACAACTCCGAGTGCAGGATCGCGGCGATCTCCGCTCCGGGACCGGCGAATTGGACCGCGTCGTGGATGACGACGGCTCGGCGGGTGCGGCGTGCGGAGGCGACGACGGTCTCGACGTCGAGCGGAACCAGGGTGCGCAGGTCGACGACTTCGGCGCTGATGCCCTGTTCTCCCAGCGTGGCCGCGGCGGTCAGCGCGTCGTGTACGCAGCGCCCGTAGCCGATCAGGCTCACGTCGGTGCCCGGCCGCTTGATGTCGGCCCGCCCCAACGGGATTGCGAACCCGGGATCGGCGGGGACGCGACCCTTCTTGCCCTGCAGCCGGATCGTTTCGACGAACAGGCAGGGATCGGGGTCGAAGATCGCCGTCGTCAGCAGGCCTTTCCCGTCCCGGGGCGTGGCCGGCACGATGACCTTCATGCCCGGGATGTGCATGAACCAGGCCTCCAGGCTCTGCGAATGCGTGGCCCCGGTGGCCAGCCCGGCGTAGACCTGGGTGCGGATGGTGAGCGGAGCCGTCGTGCGGCCGGCGGTCATGAACCTCAGCTTGGCCGCGTTGTTGATCAGCTGGTCGGCGGCGATGCCGATGAAATCCATGATCATGATCTCGGCGACCGGCAGCAGGCCGTCGATCGCCGCGCCGACGGCCGCGCCGACGATGGCCGCCTCCGAGATCGGGGTGTCCAGGACGCGGTCGTGGCCGTACTTCGTCGACAGGCCCGCCGTCGGCCCCGACGCCCCGGGGTCGGCGATGTCCTCACCGAGCAGGAACACCCGGTCGTCGGCGGCGAGCGCCTGATCCAGCGCGAGGTTGAGTGCCTCGCGCATCGTCATCTCTCGTTCTTGCATGCTCACACCGGGAACTTGATCGGGGCCGCGTACACGTCTCGGTCCAGCTCGTCGATCGACGGGGCTTCGGCGCTCATCACGGTGCGCAGCGCGGCTTCCACCGCGGCCAGCGCCTCCTCGTCGATGCGGTCGAGTTCGTCCCGATCGCAGATGCCGGCCTCGGCCAGCTGGTCGCGGAAGCGGGGCACCGGGTCGGCTTCGATCGCGGCGGCCAGCTGATCCTTGGGGATGTAGGACATCCGGTCACCGAAGTAGTGGCCGCGGAAGCGGAACGTCACGCATTCGACGAAGGTGGGGCCCCCACCGGCGCGGGCCCGCCACAGCGCCTCATCGAGTGTCGATTTGATCGCCAGCGGGTCGTTTCCGTCGACACGCACCCCCGGCATGCCGTAGCCGGCCGCCCGGTCCGCGACACATTCGAGCTTCATCGTGTCGGCGGTCGGCGTCATCTCGGCGTAGAGGTTGTTCTGGCAGACGAACACCATCGGCAGGTCCCACAGCGCGGCCATGTTCGCCGCCTCGTGGAAAGACCCGGTGTTGGTGGCGCCGTCGCCGAAGCTGACCGCGGTGACGCGATCGAGGCCTTTGCGTTTGGCGGCCATCGCCAATCCCACCGCCACCGGCGGGCCCGCCCCGACGATCCCGGTCGAAAGCATCACGCCCCGAGCGGGATTGGCGATGTGCATGCTGCCGCCCTTGCCGCGGCCGGCGCCGACGGTGCGGCCCATCATCTCGCCGTAGATCTCTTCCAGCGGCACGCCCTTGCCGATGAGGTCGTGCAGCCCGCGGTAGGTGGTCACCAACTGGTCGTCGGGCCGCAGCGCGACGCCCATCGCGGCGGCGATGGCCTCCTGCCCGCGCGACGGCCAGTACACGCACATGAACTCGCCGGTGCCGATCCCTTGGGACAGCCGGTCGTCGGCGGCCTTCATCAGCGCCATCAGTTCGTAGAGTCGGCGCTCGACGCCCGCCGCGCCCTGACCGTCGCTCATCGAGGTCACGCACCCGACCAGGGCTTGACCTTGAGGAAGCCGCCGCCGTCGACCCGCAGCTGTTGCCCGGTGATGTAGCGGGCGGCGTCGGAGGCCAGGAAGAGCACCGCCTCGCTGATGTCCTCGGGTTCGACATACGGGATCGGCATCGCCTGCACGAGCGGGAAAACCGGTTCCGCGTCCTCGCGGGTCGGATCCTTCAGGTCCGGCCGGAAGGCCCGATACATCGGCGGGCTGTGCAGCATGTCGGTGTTGACATTGGTGGGGTGCACCGCGTTCATCCGGATGGAGAACTTGGCGAGCGCCAGCGCGAAGTCGTTGACGTAGTGCGCCGCAGCCAGTTTGGCGAAGGCATAGCCCGCCCCGCCGGGACCACCGACCCCACTCTCAGCGCCGGAGGTGCTCAGGGACGACATGAACGCGGCGTTGGAGCCGATCACGATGATCGACGCGCCGGCCTGCAGATGCTTGAGGCCGGCGTGCACCAGATTCAGCACGCCGACCAGGTCCACGTCGACGGCGTCGGCGAAGGCCTGCGGCGGCAGCCCGGCCGTCAGCGGGCAGATTCCCGCGTTGGCGACGACGACGTCGAGATGCCCCAGCTCGGCCACGCCCTGGTCGATCGCCGCCGCCAGCGCCACGCGGTCGCGGACGTCGGCCACGGCGGTGAACGCGCGCTGCCCCTCCTTCTCGACCAGCCGGGCGGTCTCGTCGAGGTCCTCGCGCCGGGCCAGGGGGTATTCGTTGGTCTCGATGTCGGCGCACAGATCCACCGCGATGATGTCCGCGCCTTCGGCGGCCAGCATCCGCGCGTGCGAACGGCCCTGGCCGCGCGCGGCGCCACTGATCACGGCCACCTTGCCCGCTACCCTGCCCATCGCCCTTCCTTCGTCAGATTGCGATCGGCGTTGGCGCGCAGTGGTATTCGCCGGTGCGCCGGCCGCGCACACGGCGCGCGGTCACGGGTGTCGGAATCGGGCCAACGGTCGCATCCATCGCATCTCTTCCCCGAAAAACTGCGCTGACCTGCAGCTGGGCTAGCACTACGCCCTAGACTAGCTAGAATATCTAAAATAGCAAGGAATAGCGGTCGGCCGAGGGGAGTGGCGATGTCCGACGTGCGCGGGGGTGTCCGCGGGGGTGTCCTCGCAGGGGTGCGGGTGGTCGAGTTGGCGTCGTGGACCTATGTGCCTTCGGCCGGTGCGGCCCTGGCGGACTGGGGCGCCGACGTGATCAAGGTGGAGGGCGTCGCCTCCGGTGATCCCGGGCGCGCGCTGGTCGTCGGCGGGTTCACCCGGGAGGCGGCCCGTCCGGACGCCGACTTCATCCTCGAATTGGGCAATCGCGGTAAGCGCAGCGTCGCCATCGACATCAAATCCGAAACGGGCCGCGAGCTGTTCGGTCGTCTGCTGGCCAGTGCGGATGTGTTCCTGACCAATTGGCTGCCGAGTGCGCTCGAACGGGCCCGGCTGACGGTGGACGACGTCCGCGCGTTCAACCCGAAGATCATCATCGCCCGCGGCACCGGGCTGGGGGTGCGGGGCCCGGACCGCGACCGCGGCGGGTTCGACGCGGCCACCTACCTCGCGCGGGGCGGCGTCGCGTACACGCTCACGCCGTTCGGCACGGAGACCCCCGCCGTACAGGGGCCCGCGTTCGGCGACCTGCAAGGCGGGGCGACGCTCGCCGGGGGAGTATGCGCCGCGCTGTTTCACCGCGAACGCACCGGTGAACCGACGGTCGTCGACTCCTCGCTGCTGGCGCAGGCGATGTGGGCGATCGCGCCGTCCATCTCGGCGGCCGACTTCTTCGACATCGACGGCATCCCGGGCGCGCCGCCCGGGCTGGCCATCAACCCGCTCGTCAACCGGTACAAGACCCGCGACGGCAGGTGGATCCAGTTGGTGTTCCTGCAACCGGACAAATTCTGGGCGGGGTTCTGCGAGCGCATCGGCCTGGGCGAACTGGCCACCGACGAACGCTTCGTGCCGTCGGTCAACTTGATCGCCAACGCCGCGGCGGCCACCGAGATCCTCACCGAGGTGTTCGCCCGCCACGACCTGGCCCACTGGCAGAAGGCGCTCGAGGACGAACCCGGCGTGTGGGGCGCCCTGGCGACGCCGCGGGAAACCCTCAACGATCCGCAGGTCGAGCCCAACGGATACGTGGTGACCAACGTCGACGACCACGGCGAGAAGTACCGCATCGTCGCCGCGCCCGTCCAGTTCGACGAGACGCCGCCGGCGCCCGCGCGTGCCCCCGAGCACGGCCAGCACACCGAGGAGATCCTGCTGGAGCTCGGCGTCGAATGGGACGACATCGCTACGGCCAAGGACGTCAACGCGATTCTGTAGCGTCCGCGCCCGGCAGTCGACCAAAGGCGCTATCCGTGGGGACCAAAGTCATCGACTGCCGATAACCCGATGACCCCGGGGGTTCGCAGTCGTACGTTTTGTGCAAGGAGTACAAACATGACTGCATTCATGCGTGCCAGCGACGCCTTCACCTGGGCGATGGAGACCGACCCACGACTGCGTTCGACCGTGGTCAGCGTCATCCTTCTGGACCGGTCCCCGGACTGGGACGAAGTGCGCAAACGGTTCGACCTGATCAGCCGCACGCTGCCCATGTTCCGGCAGCGGGTCGTGCAGTCACCGGCGCCGGCCCCGCCGCGGTGGGAGCATTACCGGGATTTCGACCTGGACTACCACTTGCGGCGAGCGACCATCTCCGGCCCCGGAACCCTCGACGACGTGCTCGAGCTCGCGCGGGTCGCCGAGATGCAGGATTTCGACCGGGCCCGCGCGCTGTGGGAGACGACGTTCATCGACGGCCTGGAAAACGGCGGCGCGGCGGTGATCTGCAAGTTCCACCACGCACTCACCGACGGGGTCGGCGGAGTCCAGATCGCGATGCGGCTGTTCGACCTCTCCGAAGACCACTATCCCGCCGAACCCCTGCCGCCGGCGCCGGAGGTCGCGGGGTCGGGACTGCTGGGCGGCTACCGCGATGCGGTGCGCTACGACGCCGGCCTGCTCAACTCGGCCCTGGTGGGGGCGGCCAACCGGGTGCCACGGTTGATGTACGACAGCGTTCGGCGGCCCATCGCCACCATCCGGTCCGCGGCGACCACCGCGGCATCCGTCTACCGGACCGTCCGGCCGATCAGCCGACCCGGGTCGCCGTTGGCAACGGAGCGCGGCCTGATCCGCCATCTCGCGGTGCATCAGGTGCCGACGCGGCCGCTGCGGGAGGCGGCACACCGGTGCGGTGGGGCGCTGAACGACGCTTTCGTCGCGGGGGTCGCCGGTGGACTGCGCCTCTACCACGAAAAGCACGGTGTGCCGGTGGGTGACCTGCACATCACGATGCCGATCAGCCTGCGGACCCAAGATGACGGCATCGGCGGAAACCGGATCACGCTGATGCGCTTCGACGTGCCCGTCGGCGAGACCGACCCGGCGAAACGCATCACGGCGATCCGGCAGCGTACCGCGGCGGTGCGTAACGAAAAGTCGCTGCCATATACGCAATTGATTGCCGGCGTTCTCAACCTGGCGCCCCGGTGGTACATCGGCTCGGTGCTGCGCCACGTCGATTTCGTGGCCAGCGATGTGCCCGGCGTTCCGGTGCCGGTCTTTCTTGGTGGCGTCCCGGTACGCGCACAATACGCATTCGGCCCCACCATCGGTTCGGCCGTCAATGTCACGCTTCTCACTTATGTCGACACCTGCGGGCTCGGCTTGAACATCGACACCACCGCAATTCCCGATTACGACGCCTTCTACGACGCCATCGCCGGTGGCTTCGACGAAATACTTTCCTTGACAAGGTAATTCGAATTCCGCGAATTCCAATTCCCATCGGTGTGCCGCGGGAGTCGTTGATTAGCAGCCGATCCCGAATCGGTCACAGGCGGGTATCAATCACCTCGGTGGTCTGGCACATCGCGCTCGATCGACAAATCATGGCACAGGGCGCCTTTGAGGTTTGCGGCCGCGACGATGCGTAGCGCAGGAATTCCTCGTCCGCTATCGCCAGTGGCGGATTTCGTGACGGCGCCGCAGGAGGTATCCACAGCATGACGACGAACTGGGTCCCCGCCCAGACTTCGTGTGGCCCGCATTCCGGCCGCATCCTCGACACCGCGCGGGGCATTCTCATCGGCCTGCGCCGGTGCCCGTCGGACGCCGCCCTGGACGAATTGCACAGCGCGGCATTGCGGCACAAGGTGCCGGTGTTCGCGATGGCGTGGGCGTTGGTGCACCTGGCCGGCGACGGCGAGAAGACACCGAGTTTCACCGATGCCCAGTCCGCGGCCCGGCACGAATGGGGCCCGCTGTTCTCCTCCGCCGCACTGCCCTGTTGAGCGGGGCTCACGACGTTGGGACGGCCGAGCTTTCGAGGGGTAACCCGGCCGTCACCAACTCCGCCCTGACCGTTCCCGGCGACCCCTCGGAGGACCTGCCGTTGCACTGGCCGACCCGGGGGCGTGGTGTCCGGCGCACACGAAGGTGGCGAGCGCCCGGGATTCCCGGAATCGACTACGGGATCAACCTGGTTCGCTGACGCTAGCGGGCCCAGACCGGCGATTCCGCCGCGGCGCGCAGCGCGGCGACGATGCGCTGTTCCTTCTCCAGGAAGCGCTCCGTCGGAGCCGGCACCGAGATGGCGACCACGTTGTCGCCCACCGCGCGGCGTGCGATCGCGGCCGCCGAAATCCCCGGGGTGTGTTCGTCGCGATCGAAAGCGACTCCGGTGCAACGGATCTCGGAGACCTCGGCGCGCAGCCGATCACCCACATCGGGATCGCAGCGCGAGATCACCGCCTCGGCGTCGGCGTGGTCGAGGGTCGCGAGGGCCGCTTTGCCGTTGGCCGTGGAATCCAGCGGGAACCGGACGCCGACGGCCGAGACGGCGCGCAGCCGATGCGAGGATTCGATCTGATCGACGAACCACATTCGCTGGCCGCGCAATATCGAGAGGTCGACCGTCTCCCCGTCGGTCGCGCGCGCGACCCGTTCGATGGTTGGCCGGAAGATCGCCGCGATGTGCGCGCCGTCGGAGTTGCCGAACCCCAGCAAACGGTCGCCCAGGGAAAATCGGCCCTGCGGATCGACGCTGGCCAACCCGACCTCGACCAGGCCCACCAGCAACCGGCGAGCCGTCGACTTGGCCAGGCCCAGCCGCTCACCGAGGTCGACCAGGCGTAACCGCCCGGGCTCGGCCGCGATCTCGTCCAGCGCGGCGGCGGCGCGGCGTAACACCTGGATGCCTTCGTCGCGGCCGGTTGAAAGATTCTCCCCCGAAGACGGCATTCTTCCACTATATTGTTCCGCATCGCGAATCACAAAGATCCGAATAGCGAATCAAGGGAGATTCCAGATGAGCGGGCTACCGGCCGGGCGGCACCACTTCCGCGGCGACGACGGGTACGAGCCGGCCCGTCGGGGCACCGTGTGGCACCAACGGGTGCCGGAGCGCTATCCCGAAGTCATCGTCCAGGCCGCCGACGCCGACGACATCGTCGCCGGCCTCCGCTACGCCACGGCGCACGGCCTGAAGGTCAGCATCGTTTCCGGCGGGCACAGCTTCGCGGCCAGTCACCTGCGTGACGGCTCCGTTCTGCTCGACGTCAGCCGCCTGGACCATGCCGTCATCGACGCCGACAATCGGCTCGCCCAAGTCGGTCCGGGCAAGGGCGGCAGCCTGCTCATGGCCGACCTCGAGGCGCAGGGCCTGTTCTTCCCCGGCGGCCACTGCAAGGGTGTCTGCCTCGGCGGTTACCTGCTGCAGGGCGGCTACGGCTGGAACAGCCGCATATACGGCCCCGCCTGCGAGAGCGTTGTCGGCCTGGACGTCGTCACCGCCGAGGGCGAACAGATCCACTGCGACGCCAGCAACAACGCCGACCTCTACTGGGCCGCCCGCGGCGCCGGGCCCGGCTTCTTCGGTGTGGTCACGTCGTTCTACCTGAAGCTCTATCCCCGGCCCGGCGCCTGCGGCACCAGCGTCTACGTCTACCCGTTCGAGCTGGCTGACGAGGTCTTCACGTGGACCCGCGCGGTCGGCGCCGAGGTGGACCCTCGCGTCGAGTTGCAGGCCGTGGCCTCGCGCGGAGAACCGAACATGGGCATCGACACCCCGGTCATCTCGCTCGCCTCGCCCGCGTTCGCGGACTCCGACGAGGAAGCCGAGAAGGCGCTCGCCCTCTTCGGCAGCTGCCCGGTCGCCGATCGCGCGCTGGTCAAAATCCCCTACCTGCCAACAGATTTGCCGACCTGGTATGACGTCGCGATGAGCCACTACCTGTCCGACCACCACTACGCGGTCGACAACATGTGGACCTCGGCGTCGGCCGAAGAGCTGCTGCCGGGCATCCGGACGATCCTGGACACCATGCCCCCGCATCCGGCGCACTTCCTGTGGCTCAACTGGGGTCCGTGCGCTCCCCGCCAGGACATGGCCTACAGCGTCGAAGGTGACATCTACCTGGCCCTGTACGGGTCCTGGAAGGACCCGGCCGACGAGGCGAAATACGCCGACTGGGCGCGGTCCAACATGGCGGCGATGTCGGAGTTCGCGATCGGCATCCAGTTGGCCGACGAGAACCTCGGCCAGCGTCCGGCGCGGTTCGCCAGCGACGCCGCCATGGCCAAGCTCGACCGCGTGCGCGCCGAGTACGACCCCGACGGGCTGTTCAACAGCTGGATGGGACGGCTCTGATGGCCGGCGACCTCTATCTGGGCTACCGCGGCGACGACGCGAACACCCCGTTCGGCAAGTTCTTCACACCCGAGATGGCTCCGTTGCCACGCCATGTCGTCGAGGCCTTGGAACACGGCCCGCAAGGCGCCATGGCGCTGTCGGCGTTCGACGAGGCCGCGCGGGTCGCCGACGACGGATACCAGCGGACCGAGAATGGCTACGGGGTCCTCGAGGACGGCGGCTATCAGGTGTCGGTGCGCACCGACATGCCGGGGGTGACCCCGGCCATGTGGTCCTGGTGGTTCGGCTGGCACGGTTGCGACAGCCGCCGTTACAAGCTGTGGCATCCGCGGGCCCATCTGCACGCCGCGTGGAAGGACGGCGACGACGCGGGGCGTCTCGGCGCTCAGCGCTACATCGGCCGCTGGTCGTTGATCAGCGAATACATCGGCTCGACAATGCTCAACGGCGCAATCCAATTCGTCGAGCCGGCGACGATGGGCTGCCCGCCCGACAGCGACGGTGCGGTGGCGATCTGTGCCCGGCTGGGGTCCAGCGAAGCCCCGGTGGACGTCGGATGGTTCATTCACCACATCCGGTCGACCGCGAACGGGGCCGAGATGCGGTCGCGATTCTGGATGGGCGGACGGCACATCGAGGTGCGCAATGTGCCTGGCGTCGCGTCGCGGGCGGTGCGCCCGATCGCCTCGCGGGTGCTGGGCAACGCCGAGACCAGCGCCCGCAACCTGATGGTGCATTGCGCCCAGGAGATGAATCACCTGGCCGCCTTCCTGCCGGACCTCTACGAAGCCTTCGGCAACGAATAGGCGCCCGGGCCCGTTTAGCGCACCGGGGACAGCACGCCGTCAGGCGGGCGGCAGTTGCCGCGGGCCCGCGGGTGGATCGAGTTCGGCCGGTCCGTCGCGCTGCGTCAATTCCGGAGCGCTTCCACGCTCCGACGCGCCCAGCGAGGCGGCGGACGGGTCTTGACCGCCCGGCCGCCGTGCGGTCACCGCGGTGCGATCCACGCGCGACGAGTCGATGAATCCCGTGGTGGGGGTGGGCTGTTCATCCGTCGTGGCCGAGGGCGTGGGCCGCTCGCCGGCGTCGGAGCTCTCGGAGTCCATCGTGACCCGGTGGGTGCGCCGCAGCGCGAAGGTGATCTCCTCGACCTCTTCGAAGACCTGACGCGCGGTGCGCAGCGGCGCGGTCGTCGTGTCGAGCACCCGCGCCACGAACGGCGGCACCAGCGGGCGAACCCACCGCGCGGCGGCCTTGGTGGCATCGGGAATCGAGGGAATGAGCGACGCGCCACGGTCTTCGCGCGGCACGACCTCGCGCGCGGCCGGCGCCGGCAAGTTCTCCACGCCGGTGGTCTGCGCGGGGGCGGGCAGGCCGACCAGCGCCCGGCTGGCGGCCTCGGCTTCCGCGGCGATGGGCAGGTAGATGTCTTCGTCGGCCGGTTCGAGAGTGCGTTGTGACGGCGCCGTCGCCGGGGGCTCGAACGCCGCCTCGATTCGCCGGCGTTGCTGCTCGCGGTCGATCTCCGTCTGGGCCTCGATCGCCATCCGGGCCTGGGTGAGTTGGTGCTCGGCCCACATGATCTCGGCCTCGCGACGGACCTCGGCCCGCTTGATCGCGATGGCGGTGTCCGCCTCGAGTTCTGCGCGTTCGCGCTCCGCGCGCGCCGACGCATGGCGATCCTGGGTGGTCTCTCCACGCCACCGTCCCAGGATCAGCGGCAGCAGGTAGACCAGGACGCAGAACGCGATCGCCATGAGCCGCAACGTCAGGGCGCCGAAGTCGGCCGATGTCAGGTCGTTCATCGCGACCCAGCGCGCTCCCAGGCCGCGATCGGCGTCGGCGACCACGCCGCGGCGCGCCTCGTCGAGCGCGTGCTGCTCCCGGGAGATGGCGGCGTCCAGCGCGGGCGCTTGGCGGTCACGGGCGGCCAACGCGCTGTCCAGTTCGCGCTGGGCATCCGCCAAAACCTCGTTCGCCGTTCGTGTTTCGGGTCCCGCGCCAGGGACACCGGTGATCCGGGTTTGCGGGCAGGCCGGGGTCGGGTGGTATTCGCAGCGCGCGATGACCAGGGCCTGATCCTGCTGCTGGTGAGCCCGGTCGACGGCGCCGTCGAGCGCGGCGCGCGTGTCCCGGGTTTGTTGCAGCGACGCCGACGCTTGCGCCACCGCCGGCGTCGATCCGGCGTCGCGCAGGGCGCGTTCGTCGAGACGATGGTCGATCGAGCCGGAGAGCAGGACGATCGCGGCCAGTTCACCCACGACGGCGCCCAGCGCGGCCGCCACCGCCGCGCGCGCCGCCACCGCGGCCCGGCCCCCGGGGGACCCGGCCGCGGTGGCGCGGGTGACCGTGCCGACCAGCAGTCCGAACACCAGGGTCACCGGCAGGATGGAAAGGAGTGACCAGCGAGTCGACTCGCTCACCGCCAGCGTCGCGACGAGCCAGGCCAGCACCGCCCCGAACAGCACCACCGCGCCGGATACGGCGTGGGTGGACCGCTCGTGGCGCTCATCCAGCTCCCGCCACTGACCACCGCCGAGCCAGGTGAGCAGGCTCGCGGGCGACAGGTCCGAGCGCCGCTCGGCAGCTTTGTGGGCGCACATCGAAAACACCTCCCAACGCAACAAGCCTCCCAGGCCACCACCCGGCGAATCGAATTGAAGCCCCCGGTGTGTGGCGCGCCTCACAATGCGCCGGGATCGACGGCGGTCCCAGCGGGAGCCGTACCGGGGCCGATTTCCCGCGACGCGGGCAGATCAGCAACGGTTCGCGCGGCCGGCGTGAGACGGTATAAGCCTATGGAGACTCACGATTTTGTCACCTACGAAGAGTTCGGACGCAGATTCTTCGAGGTCGCGGTCACCCCCGAGCGTGTCGCCGCCGCATTCGCCGACATCGCCGGCAACGAGTTCGCCATGGAGCCCATCGCGCAAGGGCCCGGCGGGATCGCCAAGGTCAGCGCGAACGTCAAGATCCACGAGCCCAAAGTCACCCGCCGCCTGGGCGACAGCATCACCTTCGTCATACACATCCCGCTGTCGATCGATCTGCTGCTCGACCTCCGACTCGACAAGCAGCGGTTCGTGGTCTCGGGGGACATCGCGTTGCGGGCCACGGCGCGGGCCGCCGAGCCGCTGCTGCTGATCGTCGACGTCGCGAAGCCACGACCGTCCGACATCACCGTCAACGTGTCGTCGAAGTCCTTCCGCGGCGAGGTGTTGCGCATCCTCGCCGGCGTCGACGGTGAGATCCGCCGGTTCGTCGCCCAGTATGTCGCCGAGGAGATCGACGCGCCGCACTCGCAGGCCGCGCAGGTCATCGACGTGGCGAAGCAATTGGCCGAGGCCTGGCCCTGACTTTCCAGGCCGACGCGTAGGTCCGGCCGTCCCCGGGTATCCACCGGGTGTTGCGCGCCTCCCGCCTGTGTCGCGGTGCCGGCGCCCAGCACGATCATCGTCCGGGGAGGAGCGAGAAGACTTGGCTCGAGTAGATGTTTCGGTGACGTCGCAGGTAGATCCGGAGACCGCCTGGAAGCTGGCGTCCGACCTGAGCCGGTTCGACGAGTGGATGACCATTTTCGCCGGATGGCGCGGACCCGTTCCGCAAACCATCGAGGAGGGCACCTGCGTGTCCTCCTGCGTGAAGGTCAAGGGGTTTCGCAACGTCATCCACTGGACGGTCACCCGCTACGACGAGCCGAAATCCATTGAGCTGCAAGGTCGCGGTCGCGGGGGGATTCGCCTCGGAGTGGCGATGACCGTCTCGGACGAGCAATCCGGAACCGACTTCCACCTGACCGCGGACATCAGGGGCGGATTGCTCAGCGGTCCGATCGGGGGGCTGGTCGCACGGGTGCTCCGCTCCGATGTGGAGAAGTCCGTGCACAACCTCGTCGCGCTGCAATAGCGCTAGCGTGCTGCGTGGCCGATCGGCCACTCCCGTTCAGACTGGCGAATTCGCCTGCGGTCCATGGTAAGCCAGGCCAAACCGGCGCCGAACCCGAGCAGGGCGACGATGGCCGCCGCTACGCCCGCACCGGCGTCCCCGAGGGCGAAGGTCGCCACGCACACCACGAGTGCCAGGACCGCGGCCCCGACGACGATGAGCCCGGGCGTGTGCTCGACGTCCCGTTCCGGCTCGGCGTCATGTCGATGGGTGGTCCGATCATGGTCGACGGGGCTGTGCCTCATGGGCGTCTCCTCTGCTGTCACTTCCGTTCGGCCGCTTCCGTTGTGCTACCCGGATCGCCGTCGGGACAAACGAAGTGAGGCCGCGACGCCGAGGCGCCACCGCCGAGGATGCCGCGCTGCCTACAGGGTCTGGTGGCGCCCGAAGTACTTGTGGTCCTCGCTGTAACCGCCGTAACCGCTGCCGATGTCGCGGTAGTCGGCGACGAACTCGATTCCCTTGATCCACTTGACGAGTTTGAAGCCGTGCTGCAATTCGTTGCGCAGCCGCAGCGGCCTGCCGTGCATGTAGGGGAGCGGCTGGTCGTTCATCTTGTAGGCGAGCATGGTCATGTGATGGTCCATCTGCCCGATGTGATGGGCGTTGTAATAGATGCCGCCCGTCGCGCCGAGGCCCATCGAATAGAACACCGCCCATTTGGCTTCCGGTAGCGGCTTGACGATGTCCATGATCGTCTTCATCTGCACGCCACCCCATTTGGCGACGCCCGACCAGGCCTGGATGCAGAAGTGCTGGCTGATCTGCTCGTGGTAGGGCAGCGCCATCAAGTCCTCGAGCGAGAACTCCATCGGGTGTTCGACCAGACCGTAGACCTTGAGCCGCCAGTCCTTGAAGTCGTTCTGCTCGAGTTCCTTGTACTCGACGGTCTCGGGCAGGCGCCCGTTGCGCCAATGGTGCGGCGAGATGTCCTTCTCGGTGAAGGCGCCGGGCTTGGGGTCGAGCTGCTCGAGCATGCGCTGGAAGGGGCCGACGAGCGCGTACCCGACCCGCTGGATCACCCGCGGATGGCGAATGGTGAACGGGGTGGCCCACACCCACGCGATGGCCGTCAGCACCATGGCCGCGGCGAAGATCCCGAAGCCGACCCAGCTGTTGTCGTCGCGGGAGGCGAACATGTGGTTGAGGTTTCGCAGCGCGCTGGTCGTCAACACCATCGTGACGTGAACCAGGATGAAGAACAGGAAGTAGACCAGCACCACGAAGTGCAGCGACCGCGCGTGCTGGATGCTCAGCCGCTTGCTCAACCAGTGCACGCGCTGCGACAGCGCGGGCGACATGCCCAGGCCGGTGATCAGCGCGGCGGGTGCGGCGATGAAAACCGTGGTGAAGTAGGCCAACAACTGCAGGCCGTTGTAGGCGACCCACCCGTTGTCGGTCGGCCAGTCCAGTGACAGGTACTGAACCGCCACCGACGCCGCGTTGGGGAAGACGTCCCAGCTGGTCGGGACGATGTGCCGCCACTGGCCGGTGGCGAACAGCAGCACGTAGAAGACCGCGCCGTTGACGAGCCACAGCACGTCCACCCCGAGGTGCCACCAACGGGCGAGCCCGATCGAGTGGCGGAACCCGGGCAGCCCGAATTGTGGTGGCAGCGCCACGGTGTCGGAATTGGCCGTCCACAGCTCGTCGTCGGGCACCGGCGGGCCCACCCGCAGCCACTCGTCCTTGCCCGGGGTGGCGTTGCGGCTGAAGTAGAGGCGGGGATGGTCGCAGAGGATCTGGATCCCCGTCCTGATGATGAACATCATCATGAACAGGTTGAAGAAGTGCGTCCAACCGATCCAGGCCGGCAGGCCAGGGGTGACACCGGAGCTGTCCGTCCCGGGATAACGCTGGATGAAGGACTGCACCGCCGGCATGTTGTGCAGGCCTTTGCCGACGGCCACCCCGACGATCAGCAGGGCAAACCCGATGGGGATCAGCCAGAGCAGGTTGAACCATCGGTCACGGCCGATGCGCAGCTTCGGGGCCGTCGCCCGCCTGGTGAGATCGAAGCCGCCGCCGTAGGTCTCGACGTCGATGACGTCTTCGGCGGTGTGAATCTCGTTGCGGTAATCCGGCGGGGACTCCAGCGGCGTGCCCACTGCCAGTGTCGATACATTGCCGTTCGGCGCTGACCGGCCTCCGTTGGTGCCGGCGGCGTCGACGTTCAGGTTCCGATGCTCGGTGTCCGTCACGCCGCCGAAAATACACGAACCGACTTGTATAAATTGGACACGATCAGGAAGAACCGCGGCGCTTCGCGCCCCACCGGGTCCCACGGCCGCAGGCCGCGCTCCGGCGTGCGCAAAATTCGCCTCGGCCCGGCCGGTGATAACCGCAATCGCCCAACAATGGCCGCGTTCTTACCGCAGATTCGGTTCATGGGCGGTCGCTGTGAGTTTGCGCAAAGTCTTCTGGAAGCTCGCTAGGCCGGGTCGTGCCGGCGCACCCGGCGGACCGACCGGGTCTCAACGGCGTTGATGGTCAACGCCCGGCGGGCGATCCGCCAGCGGTCGGTCAGCTCGTATTCGTCGTCGTAGCGCAGATGCCAGACCACGTCGGCGAGCTCGTCGCCGCGCTGGTCCCAGTGGTGTGCGATGCACGCGACGCGCCCGTGCGCGGTACCCGGTCCGGCGCCCAGGTCGTACACCTCGCCGATGATGGCGTGCTGGGTCCGGATGAGCGCCGCGACGGCGGCGACCGCGCCGGCGATGGCGTCTCGGCCCTGGTGCGAACGGACCGGCTCCAGCGCCTTCGGCGGGTCGGCCACCACCAGCACGGCGGCGTCGGTGAATAGCTCCGCGACGGAGTCGAATTGGCGGTCATCGACGTGCGCCGCGTATCGGTGCACCAAGTCGCTGAGGGCGGCTCGGTCGTCGGTCGACAGCGTCATCGGGGTCACGCGAGCGACAGGCGTTGCGCACACGCCGACAGCATGTCCTTGGCCTGCTCGATGTCGGTGGTCGGCGGCATGGCCAACACCAGCCGATCGGCGCCCTGCTCGACGAGGCCGGCGGCGCGGTCCGCGTCGATCTTGTTGACCGCGTGACCCAATGAGACTTCCAGGGTCGCCGGATCGCGGCCGGCCGACGACGCCTCGTCGCGCATGAGCGCGATCAGCGACGCCAGGGTGGGTCCGGTCACGCCGAGCGGCTGAAAGCCGTCGCCGAACCGTCCGGCCCGGCGGGCCGCCGCGCGGCTGTGCCCACCGATATGGATCGGGAGACGTTGGCCGGCAACCGGTTTGGGGTAGCACATGATGTTGTCGAAGTCGAAGAATTCACCGTGGTGCGAGGCCCCGCGCGGGTGGTCGGCCCAGAGCGTCCGCAAGACGGCCAACTGCTCGTCGGCTCGGCGGCCGCGGTCCTCGAAATCGGCGCCGCACGCCTCGAGTTCCTCCTTGAGCCATCCCACGCCCACGCACAGTCGCAGCCGCCCGCCCGACAGGGCGTCCACGGTGGCGGCCCGCTTGGCCAGGACCACCGGATGATGGTTGGGCAGCACCAGCACGCCGGTGGCCAGACCCAGGGTGGTGGTGCGCCCGGCCAGGAAGGCCAGCAGGTCGAGCGGGTCGGGGATGGGGCAATCGGCGGCCAGGCCGACGCGTCCGGAACTGTCATACGGGTAGACGCTCTCGTAGCGGGTGACCAGCACGGTGTGCTCGACGACGACGATCGACTCGAAGCCGCACCGTTCCAGGTGGCCCGCGAAGGCCGCCATCCACTCGGGATCCGCGGTGACACCGTCGGCGACCGGCGCTACGACTGAGACCTTCATGGCCTCAGAAGCTAACAGGCGCGCTTTCGACGGCGACCGGCGCGATTGCACTGCGCACCGCCTCGGCCAGCGCGGCCGCCCGAGGGTCGGTGAACACGTCCTCGAGCAGGACCGGGCTGCCGTCCGGGCCGGTCAGCGGAATCCGCCAGTTGGGGTATTCGTCGGTGGTCCCGGGCTGATTCTGGGTCCGGCGGTCGCCCACCGCGTCGGTCAGCGCCACGCCGACCAGGCGCGACGGCGTCCGGCCCAGGTACCGATACAGGGCGAGCACGACGCTTTCCGCGTCGGCGGCGTCGTCGTCGAGCAAGCCTACCCGGCGCAATTCGGCCAGCCAGGCCGCCAGTTCGGCCCGATCGGAGGCCAGTTCGTCCTCGGCGGGGCGGGTGAGCAATCCGAGGCGTTCCCGCAACCGCACGTGGTCACCCGCCAGGTAGCCGGCGGTCGGCGGCAGATCGTGGGTGGTCACCGAGGACAGGCAGTACTCCCGCCAGCGCTCGGCGGGCAGCGGGCCGCCGTTTCCGTCGCGGTCCAACTCGAACCACAGGATCGACGTGCCGAGCAGACCGCGTAACAACAGATAGTCACGCACCCAGGGTTCGACGGTGCCGAGATCCTCGCCGACCACCAGCGCACCGGCGCGGTGTGCTTCCAGGGCGACAATGCCGATCATCGCTTCATGGTCGTAACGCACGTAGGTGCCCGCCGTGGGCGGCGCTCCTTCCGGGATCCACCACAGCCGGAACAACCCGATGATGTGGTCGATGCGCACGCCGCCGGCATGCCGCAGCACGGCACGGATCAACGCCCGGAAGGGGCGGTACTCGTCGGCGTCCAGCCGGTCGGGCCGCCACGGCGGCTGGGACCAGTCCTGGCCGAGCTGATTGAACTCGTCCGGCGGCGCGCCGGCGGTGACGCCCAGCGCCAGCACGTCTTGCAGGGCCCACGCGTCGGCGCCGTTGGGATGCACGCCGACCGCCAGGTCGTGCATCACGCCCAGCGCCATTCCGGCCCGCACCGCCTGCGACTGCGCCGCGGCGAGCTGCTCGTCGAGTTGCCACTGCAGCCAACGATGGAAATCGACTGTCCCCGAATGCTTTTCGGCGAAGGTGGCGACTCCGGGCGCGTCGGGATGCTGTAGCGACTCCGGCCAGGAGTGCCAGTCGGCGCCGTACTTCTCGGCCAGGGCGCACCAGATGGCGAAATCGTCGAGCGCGCTGCCCTCACGGGCCCGGAAGGCCTGGTAGGACAACTCACGCCCCGCCGACCGCGGCACCCGGTGCACCAGCTCGAGCGCGGCGCGCTTCGCCGCCCACGCGGCGTCGCGATCGATGGCGTCGAGTCGAGCGGCTCGCTGTTGGACCTCGGAGCGCAGCCGCCGCACCCGGCTGCGCTTGGGCAGCTCGGCGAACTCGGGGATCGCCTCGACATGCAGATAAATCGGGTTGACGAAGCGCCGCGACGTCGGCAGGTAGGGCGACGGTTCCATGGGACGCGTCGGGGCCGCCGCGTGCAGCGGATTGACCAACAGATAGTCGGCGCCGTGCCGCGACGCCGACCACACCGCCAGATCGGTCAGATCGGTCAGATCGCCGACGCCCCACGACTGTCTGGAGCGCACGCTGTAGAGCTGGGCGGCCAGGCCCCAGCCCCGGCGGGCGCCGAGCCGCTCGGGCAGCCCGAGCCAGTCCGGCGTCACGATCAGCGCGGTGCTCGTCTCCCCGTCGGAGGAACGCAGATGCACCCGGTGATAGCCCAGCGGCAGGTCGGCCGGCAGCGCGAAGCTGGCCTCACCGACCCAGCGCCCGCCCAGGTCGAACGGCGGCGTGAAGTTGTCGACCTGCTCGATCCCGCCGCGCACCGTGCCGTCCTCGAGCTGCAACCAGACCTCGGCGGGCTCCCCGTGGGTCACGTGTGCCCAGAACCGGGTCTGCTCCCCGGTGCGACCGACGATGGTCGCCGGCAACCGCCGCGCCCAGTGCGACCGCAGCTTGGCGGTCAGGGCCACGTTGCGCTCCTGCTCGGTGCCGGCCGCCACGCCCAGCGTGGCCAACACCGCCACCAGCGTGGACGCCGGAACCGGCACCCGCCGCCCGGTCCAGTCCTCGTACTCGGTGGCGATGCCGTATCTCCTGGCAAGTTCGACCAGCGACGGCGCGAGCTCACTCATACCGCTCATCTTGCTGCCAGAATTCGCCGCCCGGCGAATCGGGGAGAGTCGCGTCCGGCGCCCGCGCCCGCGACCGCCCGTTTTGCCGGCCGGCGCGGGGCCGCCGCGTTCGCTTCAGCGCCAACGTTCAACAGGACGAGCCGGCCATTCGCCATTACGATGCCCTGAGGAGACATGGGGAGTCCGGGCGGGGGACCGGCGGGAATCCGATAGTGCCAGTTCAACGGCGCCTGGCGCGGTGCGGTCGTCGCGCAACCGGCGAGCCGCCGACGACCGGACACCTATAGATAAAGAGATGTGGCAGCGAACGCCATCGGCGCCGCGTGGCGAGGCCCTCACGGGTGCCTTACGGTTGTCGATGTAATTCGCGCAGCGGATATTTATTACGGACGATATCCAGGCGATCTAGCAGACCGGATGGTGAATTAACGTGGCGGAAGAGAGTCGCGGACAACGCGGGTCGGGGTACGGCCTCGGGTTGTCGACGCGGACGCAGGTGACCGGCTACCAATTCCTCGCTCGTCGCACCGCAATGGCCCTCACCCGCTGGCGCGTCCGCATGGAGGTCGAGCCGGGACGGCGGCAGACGCTGGCCGTGGTGGCCTCGGTTTCGGCGGCGATGGTGATCTGCCTGGGCGCTCTGCTGTACTCGTTCCTCAGCCCGGCGGGCCAGGTGGGGGATTCGCCGATCATCGCCGACCGCGACTCCGGCGCGCTCTACGTCCGCGTGGGCGACAAGCTCTACCCGGCGCTGAACCTGGCCTCGGCGCGGTTGATCACCGGTCGCCCGGACAACCCGCACCTGGTCAAGGGCAACCAGATCGCCAGCCTGCCGCGCGGCCCGCTGGTCGGCATCCCCGGCGCGCCGTCGAACTTCCACCCCACGGCCCCGTCCACGTCGTCGTGGCTGGTGTGCGACACCGTCGCCACCTCGACCGGTGCCAGCGCGCCGTCCGGAGTGACCGTGACCGTGATCGACGGGAACCCCGACCTCAGCAACCACCGACACGTGCTGAACGGTTCGGATGCCGTGGTGCTGAGCTACGGCGGGGACGCCTGGGTGATCCGCGAGGGACGCCGATCGCGCATCGACGCGACGAACCGATCGGTGCTGTTGCCGCTGGGCCTGACACCGGAGCAGGTCGGCCAGGCGAAGCCCATGAGCCGCGCGTTGTTCGACGCGCTGCCGGTGGGTCCGGAGCTGACCGTGCCCCAGGTGCAGAACGCGGGCGCGGCCGCGTCGTTCCCGGGTGCGCCCGGCCCGATCGGGACGGTCATCGTCACGCCCCAGATCAGTGGGCCGCAACAGTATTCGCTGGTGCTGGCGGACGGCGTGCAGACGCTGCCGCCGCTGGTGGCGCAGATCCTGCAGAACGCGGGCCCGGGCAACACCAAACCGGTAACCGTGGAACCGTCCGCTCTGGCCAAGATGCCGGTCGTCAACAAGCTGGACCTGTCGTCCTACCCGGACGCCCCGCTCAACGTGGCGGACATCCGCGAGAACCCAGCGACCTGCTGGTGGTGGCAGAAGACCTCGGGTGAGAACCGGGCCCGCATTCAGGTCATCTCCGGCGCGACCATCCCGGTCGCCGCCAACGACCAGAGCAAGGTCGTGTCGCTGGTCAAGGCCGACACCACAGGTCGCGAGGCCGACCAGGTCTTCTTCGGGCCCGACTACGGCAACTTCGTGGCCGTCACCGGGAATGACCCCGGCGCCAAGACGACGGAATCGCTGTGGTGGCTGACCGACGCGGGCGCCCGGTTCGGCGTCGACGACACCCGTGACGTCCGCGAGGCGCTGGGTCTGAAGACGAAACCGAGCCTGGCGCCATGGGTGGCGCTGCGGCTGCTCCCGCAAGGGCCGACCTTGTCGCGGGCCGACGCGCTCGTGGAGCACGACACCCTACCGATGGATATGTCCCCAGCAGAATTGGCGGTACCTAAGTGAAACGCGGGTTTGCTCGGCCGACACCGGAGAAGCCTCCGGTCATCAAGCCGGAGAACATCGTCCTCCCGACGCCCCTGAGCATTCCGCCTCCGGAGGGCAAGCCCTGGTGGCTGGTGGTGGTCGGCGTGTTGGTGGTCGGCCTGCTGATCGGCATGGTCGGCATGACCTTCGCCAGCGGCTCGCACGTGTTCGGCGGCGCCGGCGCCATCTTCCCGATCTTCATGATCGGCGGCGTGGCGATGATGATGTTCGGCGGCCGGTTCGGCGGTCAGCAGCAGATGAGCCGGCCCAAGCTGGACGCGATGCGCGCCCAGTTCATGCTGATGCTGGACATGCTGCGCGAGACCGCCCACGAGTCCGCCGACAGCATGGACGCCAACTACCGGTGGTTCCACCCGGCGCCCACCACGTTGTCCGCCGCGGTGGGCACCCCGCGGATGTGGGAACGCAAGCCCGACGGCAAGGACCTCAATTTCGGTGTGGTGCGGGTCGGTGTCGGCATGACGCGGCCCGAGGTGACCTGGGGTGAGCCGCAGAACATGCCGACCGACATCGAGCTGGAGCCGGTGACCGGTAAGGCGCTGCAGGAATTCGGTCGCTACCAGAGCGTCGTCTACAACCTGCCCAAGATGATCTCGTTGCTCGTCGAACCCTGGTATTCGCTCGACGGCGAGCGGGAGCAGGTCCTGGGACTGATGCGCGCGATCATCTGCCAGCTGGCGTTCTCGCACGGCCCCGACCACGTGCAGATGGTCGTGGTCACGTCGGACCTGGACGAATGGGATTGGGTCAAGTGGCTTCCGCACTTCGGTGACCCGCGCCGCCAGGACGCCGCCGGCAACGCGCGGATGGTCTACAGCTCGGTGCGCGAGTTCGCCGCCGAGCAGGCCGAATTGTTCGCCGGCCGTGGATCTTTCACACCCCGGCACGCGAGCTCCTCGGCGCAGACGCCGACACCCCACACGGTGATCGTCGCCGACGTCGTCGACCCTCAGTGGGAGTTCGTGATCAGCGCCGAAGGCATCGACGGAGTGACCTTCTTCGATCTGACCGGCGCGTCGATGTGGACAGCGGTCCCCGAACGCACCCTGCGCTTCGACGGCAAGGGCGTGATCGAGGCGCTGCCCCGCGACCGCGACACCTGGATGGTGATCGACGAGAAGCCGTGGTTCTTCGCGCTGACCGACCACATCAGCATCGCCGAGGCGGAGGAATTCGCGCAGGCGCTGGCCCACTGGCGGCTTGCCGAGGCCTACGAAGAGATCGGGCAGCGGGTGGCCCACATCGGCGCCCGGGACATCCTGAGCTACTACGGAATCGACGACCCCGGCCGCATCGACTTCCATGCGCTGTGGGGCGCCCGCACCGACACGATGGGCCGGTCGCGACTGCGCGCGCCGTTCGGTAACCGCTCCGACAACGGTGAATTGCTGTTCTTGGACATGAAGTCGCTCGACGAGGGCGGTGACGGTCCGCACGGCGTCATGTCCGGAACGACGGGTTCGGGTAAATCGACCCTGGTGCGAACCGTGATCGAATCGCTGATGCTCAGCCACCCGCCGGAGGAGCTGCAGTTCGTGCTGGCCGACCTCAAGGGTGGGTCGGCGGTCAAGCCGTTCGCCGGGGTCCCGCACGTCTCCCGGATCATCACCGACCTGGAAGAAGACCAGGCGCTGATGGAGCGCTTCCTGGACGCCCTGTGGGGTGAGATCGCCCGGCGCAAGGCCATCTGCGACAGCGCCGGTGTCGACGACGCCAAGGAGTACAACTCCGTCCGGCTCAGGATGCAGGCACGCGGCCAGGACATGCCGGCGCTGCCGATGCTCGTGGTCGTCATCGACGAGTTCTACGAGTGGTTCCGCATCATGCCGACCGCGGTCGACGTGCTCGACTCGATCGGCCGGCAGGGCCGCGCCTACTGGATCCACCTGATGATGGCGTCACAGACCATCGAGAGCCGGGCCGAAAAGCTCATGGAGAACATGGGTTACCGGCTGGTGCTGAAAGCGCGCACCGCGGGTGCGGCGCAGGCGGCGGGCGTGCCGAACGCGGTGAACCTGCCGGCGCAGGCGGGTCTGGGCTACTTCCGGCGCAGCCTGGAGGACATCGTCCGATTCCAGGCGGAGTTCCTGTGGCGGGACTACTTCGCGCGCGGGCTCACCGACGACGGCGACGAGGCGCCCGCGCTGGTGCACAGCATCGACTACGTCCGCCCGCAACTGTTCACCAACTCCTTCACCCCGCTCGAGGTGAGCGTGGGCGGACCCGAACTCACCCCGGCGGCGATCACGAACGGCGAGTCGGCCGAAGCCGAGGGCGCCCCGAGTGAGGACGACGACGTCGAGGGCATCAGGGTCCCCAAGGTCGGCACGGTGATCATCGATCAGCTGCGCAAGATCGACTTCGAGCCGTACCGGTTGTGGCAACCGCCGCTGAACCAGCCCGTCCCCATCGACGAGTTGGTCAACCGGTTCCTCGGTCACCCGTGGCAGGAGGACTACGGTTCCGCCAAGGACCTGGTCTTCCCGATCGGGATCATCGACCGGCCCTTCAAGCACGACCAGCCGCCGTGGACCGTCGACACCTCCGGGCCGGGCGCCAACGTCCTGATCCTGGGCGCCGGCGGCTCGGGCAAGACGACGGCTCTGCAGACCCTGATCTGCTCGGCCGCGCTGACCCACACTCCCGAGCAGGTCCAGTTCTACTGCCTGGCCTACAGCAGCACCGCACTGACCACGGTCGCCCGGTTGCCGCACGTGGGTGAGGTGGCCGGTCCGACCGACCCGTACGGCGTGCGCCGCACGGTGGCCGAACTGCTGGCGTTGGTGCGCCAGCGCAAGAGCACGTTCCTCGAGTACGGCATCGCCTCCATGGAGGTCTTCCGGCGACGCAAGTTCGGCGGCGAGCCCGGCCCCGTCCCCAACGACGGGTTCGGCGACGTCTACCTGGTGGTGGACAACTACCGGGCACTGGCCGAAGAGAACGAGGTCCTGATCGAGCAGGTCAACGTCATCATCAACCAGGGCCCCTCGTTCGGGGTGCACGTGGTGGTCACCGCCGATCGCGAGTCGGAGTTGCGGCCGCCGGTGCGCAGCGGCTTCGGCTCCCGGGTCGAGTTGCGACTGGCGGCCGTGGAAGACGCCAAACTGGTGCGCTCCCGCTTCGCCAAGGACGTTCCCGTCAAGCCCGGCCGCGGCATGGTCGCGGTCAACTACGTCCGCCTGGACTCCGACCCGCAGGCCGGTCTGCACACGTTGGTGGCCCGGCCCGCGTTCGCGACCACCCCGGACTACGTGTTCGAGTCCGACAGCGTGATCGACGCGGTCAGTCGCCTTACCAGCGCGCAGGCGCCGCCGGTGCGACGTCTCCCGGCGCGGTTCGACCTGGAGCAGCTGCGGGAGCTGGCCGCGCGAGACACCCGTCAAGGGGTTGGCGCGGGCGGAATCGCTTGGGCCATCTCCGAGTTGGATCTGTCGCCGGTCTATCTCAACTTCGCCGAGAACGCGCACCTGATGGTGACGGGACGACGCGAATGTGGGCGTACCACCACGCTGGCCACCATCATGAGTGAAATCGGCCGGCTGTACGCACCGGGGGCGAGCAGCGCACCGCCGCCACCGGCCGGCCAGCCGTCGGCGCAGGTGTGGCTGGTGGACCCACGGCGTCAGCTGCTGACGACACTGGGTCCGGACTATGTCGAGAAGTTCGCCTACAACCTCGACGGCGTCCAGGCGATGATGGGCGAACTGGCCGCGGTGCTGGCCGGGCGCGAACCGCCGCCCGGCCTGTCCGCGGAGGAGTTGCTGTCGCGTAACTGGTGGAGCGGGCCGGAGATCTTCCTGATCGTCGACGACATCCAGCAGCTGCCGGCGGGTTTCGATTCGCCGCTGCACAAGGCCGCGCCGTGGGTGACCAGGGCGGCCGACGTCGGGTTGCACGTGCTCGTCACGCGCACCTTCGGTGGCTGGTCCTCGGCGGGCTCCGACCCGATGTTGCGGGCGCTGGCCCAGGCGAACGCGCCGTTGCTGGTGATGGACGCCGACCCGGACGAGGGCTTCATCCGCGGCAAGATGAAGGGTGGCCCGCTGCCGCGCGGCCGAGGCCTGCTGATGGCCGAGGACACCGGTGTGTTCGTCCAGGTCGCGGCGACCGAATTGCGCAAGTAGGACGTGGCTGCGCTGGGGCTGGCCGGGTGGGCCGGCTTCAGCCCCAGCGCAGCGGCAATTCCCTGAGCGTGAAACCTTTTGAGGGGAACTTGATTTCGGGCGTGTAGCCGGGTGCCAGCTCAAATTGCGGGATCTGCTCGAGCCACTCGTGGATGACCGCGGTCAGTTCCAAGCGTGCCAGGTGG
Organism: Mycobacterium europaeum; assembly: GCF_034555895.2. NCBI lineage: Bacteria > Bacillati > Actinomycetota > Actinomycetes > Mycobacteriales > Mycobacteriaceae > Mycobacterium > Mycobacterium europaeum. The sequence continues at coordinate 2,110,253 of NZ_CP157315.1, read as the reverse complement.
GCGCCTAAGCACTGGTGGGGTCCGCCGCCGAATCCCCAGTGTCTGTGCATCTTTCCGTCCAGCACCAGGTCGTCGGTGGACGTTTCGTCGCTGCCATCGCGGTTGATTGCTGCCGTGCACAACCGCACCGGTGTGCCGGGCGGGAGCGTCATGCCGCCCACGTTGACGAAGTCGGTGGTAACCCGGGCCACCACCGGCGCGGACGGCTCGAGTCGGACGATCTCTTCGACGAAGACCCTGACCTGCTCGGGGTTGTCGCGAAGCTCTTGGCGCAGCTGCGGCCGCCGCGCCAACTCAAGTAGCGAGAAACCGATCGCCGCACTCAGCACGTCCAGATCGGCCAGAATCTGTAGGAGAACCATGCCGAGTAGCTCCGGGTCGGTGAGATCGCCTGGGCCGCTGATGATTCGCGACAACAGGTCAGAGCCCGGGCAACGCCGGCGGAGCCGGATAGCGTCGGTCAAATAGCGCAACAGCTCATCACCCGGGCCGGTGCCGGGCTTGCCGGCGACGATGGCGTCCTTCCAGCCGATGACCCGGTCGCGGTCCGCTAGGGGCAGTCCGTGGAGATCCATGAACACCTGGTACGGGTAGAGGCGCGCGAAATCCGTCATCATCTCGCACTCGTGTCGGCCGGCGATGGCAGCGATCATGTCGCGGGCGTGGCGCTCCAGCATGGGCCGGGATGCACTGAGGCCGTGCGGGCTGAAGTACGGTTCCAAAATTGCGCGGTAACGGGTGTGCTCGGGAGGGTCGAACGCCAGCGGCACCACCGGGACCAGGCTGCCGGGGGGTTGCAGCGCCCTCTGCGCCGAGAAGAGGTTGGCGTCGCCCAGCGCTGCCAGCACGTCTTCGCGCCGGGTCAGGTAATAGTGACCGTTCATGAATACGACGGGACCCGCGTCGCGCAGCGTCTTCCATCCGACACCGCGGTCTTTGGCCATCGGCAACGTCGAGTACTCCAGCCGCGGCAGGTGGAACGTACCCGGCTGGTCGTTACCAGGAGTGCTCACGCGCTTGGATCTCCGTTTACTCAGTGGCTGTTCGAGACATCGGTGAGGCCCCTACACCTCAGCCCCAGCGCAGTGGTAAGGACTTGAGCGCAAAGGTTTTCGACGGGAACGCAATTTCTGGGACGTAGTCGGCGGGCACGTCAAATTGGGGGATCTGCTTGAGCCACTCGTCGACGATCAGCGTGAGTTCTATGCGTGCCAGGTGGGAGCCCAAGCAGCGGTGGGGTCCGCCGCCGAATCCCCAGTGTCTGTGCATCTTTCCGTCCAGCACCAGGTCGTCGGTGGACATTTCGTCGCTGCCATCGCGGTTGATTGCGGCCGTGCACAACCGCACCGGTGTGCCGGGAGGGAGCGTCATGCCGCCCACGTTGACGAAGTCGGTGGTAACCCGGGCCGCCGCCGGCGCCGACGGCTCGAGTCGGACGATCTCTTCGATGAAAACCCTGATCTGCTTGGGGTTGTCGCGAAGCTCTTCGCGCAGCTGCGGCCGCCGCGCCAACTCGTACAGCGAGAAACCGATCGCCGCCGCCACCGTGTCCAGCCCGGACAGAATCAGCAGGTGAGTCATGCCGAGTAGCTCGAGGTCGGTGAGATCGCCTGGGCCGGTCATGATTCGCGACAACAGGTCAGAGCCCGGGGAACGGCGGCGGCGCTGGATGACGTCGGCGAAATAATCGAACAGCTCGTCCCCGCCCGCGCTGCCGGCCACGATGGCGTCCTTCCAGCCGATCACGCGGTCCCGGTCTTCTAGGGGCAGTCCGTAGAGATCCATGAAGACCTGATACGGGTAGAGGCGACCGAACTCCGTCATCGCTTCGCATTCGCCCTTGACGGCGAGGGCGGCGATCATTTCGGTGGCGTGACGCTCCAGCACGGGCCGGGATGCACTGAGGCCGTGCGGGCTGAAGTGCGGTTGCAGGATTCTGCGGTAGTGGGTGTGCTCGGGAGGGTCGAACGCCGAAGGCAGCACCGGGACAGGGACGCCGGGCGGCTGCAGCGCCAAGTGTGCCGAGAAGAGGTTGGCGTCGCGCAGCGCGGCCAGCACGTCTTCGCGGCGGGTCAGATAGTAGCTACCGTTCATGAATACGACGGGACCCGCGTCGCGCAAGGTCTTCCATCCGGCACCACGGTCTTCGGCCATCGGCAGCGTGGAGTACTCCAGCCGCGGCAGGTGGAACGTACCGTACTGGCCTTCGCCCACTGTGCTCATACGCTCCGATTAGCCCATCTGTCTACGTGGTCAATAACTTCCGGCGCGACTGTGTGCGCCTACGGACTTCGCCGTCAGCGGTCTCTGGTGGCACCAATATCGCACGCGCGCCGACGCGCCATCGATCGACCTGCCCGGCTAGCGCTGGGGTTCCCACTGCCTGCCGAGGTTGCCAACCGTCTCATACACTCTATAGGCCTACTAATCGACGCATCATCTGTTAAAGGCGTCTTGCGTATCCACGGAACCGCCGAGGAGGAAACGTAGTGAGGATTCGGCTCGAGAAGTCGAAATGCGAGGGCCACGCCCAATGTTGCGCCGTCGATCCAAAGTTGTTCCCCATCGACGACTCTGGCTACTCGATCCTCGAGGAGCATCACGTGGAGCCCGAAGACGAGCAGTTGACGCGCGAGGGCGCGGCCTCGTGCCCGGAGATGGCACTGATCATCGAAGATGACTGACCCCGTGCACGGGGACTCAATCCGCCGGCCGACCGAAAAACAAACGATAAGTGAACAACCAACGTCGATTGGTGAACGAAGGGTGGCCACAAATGAACAGTGGCTGGCCCGGAATGAACAGTTGGCATCGGCTGTCGGTGCCGCCGGAGTAACGAACTAATCTCATTCGCGAGCGGCAGTTCGATCACTTTGGGCTGTCGCTCGGTTGCTGACAATGGGGGTTAATCGAGGCGGACTGTGCGTGTCGATCCTGAGCAGATGACCGGAATCATCGGTGGCGCGTCACCGATCCCGGCGCAGCTGACGGGAACGGCAGGGTGCACTGGCCAGTTTCCGGTTTCGGTTAGTTGGCTGAGAGGTCTGGCTCCGTGACGCCCACCGGGTCAGCGGCAACATGTGGCGATCGTCTACAACGTCGTGACCCGGCCACTACTGATGCATGAGCAGCCGAGATCGTCATGAGTGATCAGGGCCAACTGAGGAGGACGCGGTGTTTGACTTCGGTGCGTTACCGCCCGAAATCAATTCCGGTCGCATATATACGGGTCCGGGATCGGGGCCGTTGATGGCCGCCGGAACGGCGTGGGATGAGCTGGCGGCGGAGTTGGGTACAGCGGCAAGTGGTTACAGTTCGGTGATTTCAGAGTTGACCAGCGGGCTCTGGTTTGGGCCGACGTCGTCGTCGATGGTGGCGGCGGTGCTGCCATATGTGACCTGGCTCAGTACGGCGTCTGCCCTGTCGGAGCAGACCGCCAGTCAGGCCCGTGCGGCAGCGGCGGCGTTCGAGGCGGCGTTTGCGATGACCGTGCCCCCGCCGGAGATCGCGGCAAACCGGGCGCTGTTGATGGCATTGATCGCGACGAATTTTTTCGGGCAGAACACCCCGGCCATCGCGGCCACCGAGGCGCAATATATGCAGATGTGGGCCCAAGACGCGGTGGCGATGTACGGGTATGCCGGTGCGTCAACCGCGGCCGGCCAGTTGACTCCGTTCTCATCGCCCCCGAACACCACCACTCCGGACGCGGTGACCGAACAGGCGATGGCGGTGAGCCAAGCCAATGCCCTGCAGGCGGGCACCACCGCACAGAACACGGCGACCACCGCCCCGCACCTGGCTACGGCGACCGCGATGCCCCAGACTCTGCAGCAACTGTCGACGACGACGCTGACGACGACGGGCCAGGGGACGTCGACCTCATTGATCCCGTCACCCAACAACTGGTGGGGGCTCGACCCCACGTCTTACAAAATCATCTTCCACGACCTGCTGCAGGTGTATAACGCCTACGGTACGGGCTACCACGGCTACAACTGGGGGCAGGCGCTGACCTACGGTCCCGGCGGTACGACGGCCGGTGCGGGTGGTGCCTGGTACCCGACTCCGCAGTTTGCCCACCTGGGGCTGGGCAACCTCGGCGGTGGAGGAGGGATATCGACGACTGCGAGTGTGGGTCAGGCCGGCAGGGTCGGGATGCTGTCGGTTCCGCAAAGTTGGGCGGTCACGCCGGTGTCGGACGTGACCCGGGTGATGGCCGGGGGGGAAACACCTTCGATCCACGCGACCGCGAATACCGGCGCCGCGAACGGATTGCTCCGGGGAATGCCGGTGGGAAGCGCGGCGCGGCGTAGCACCGCCGGTTATGTCAACAAGTACGGGTTTCGCTACAGCGTGCTGACGCGCCCACCGTCGGCAGGATGACGTCATGACTGCCACGATCATTTACCCTTTGACGGCGTCGGAGCGCGAAACCGCCGCATGTCCGCCCACCAGGCGGCCTTGCGATCGTCTCGCAAGACAGCCAGACGTCCGGCACGTTCAGTTGGCACCGTTGGCGGCGCTGCCCGGCGATCCAACTCGTGACAGTAGTAGCCCACCCCCGAAGGTCTTAGCCGCCCGACGGGTTTGCAAAAGGAGGGATCCCATGGCGCTAGTGATAGCGCAGCCCAAGGCGCAGGTCGCGGCTGCCGGGATTTTGCGGAGCCTTGGTACTACGTTGAAAGCGCAGCATGTGCCGGCGATTCACGGGATGTTTGTCCACACCTTGAGCATCAGCTCGGGGTCATACGCGGCGACTGGGGCGGCCACCACGGCCGCGGCCGGCTAAGGAGGTCACGATGATTGATTTCGGAGCAATGCCGCCGGAGTTCAACTCGGCGCGGATGTATTCGGGCCCGGGAGCGGGGTCCCTGATCGGTGCCGCGTCGGCGTGGAGCGCCCTGGCCGCTGAGCTGAATTCGGCCGCGCTGAGTTATGACAAGGTGATCACCGCCCTCAGCAGCGAGGAGTGGCTGGGAACGGCGTCGGCCTCGATGGCCCAGGCGGCCGCGCCCTACATGGCGTGGATGAGCACGACCGCCGCACAAGCCGAGGAGGCGGCGATGCAGGCGCGCTCGGCGGTGGCGGCCTACGAAGCCGCTTTGGCGGCGACGGTGCCGCCGCCGCTGGTGGCGGCCAATCGTGCCCAGGTGTCCCAGCTGGTTGCGACCAACGTGTTGGGGCAGAACACCCCCACGATCGCGCAGCTCGAGGCGCAGTACGGCGAAATGTGGGCCCAAGACGCCAGCGCGATGTATGGCTACGCGGGGCAATCGGCGACCGCGGCGAAGGTGACGCCGTACAAGAACGCACCTCAGATCGCCAGCCCGACCGCTCAGGCGTTGCAGACCAGTTCGGTCGCTAAAGCAACCGGAACGTCGGCGGGCAACACCTCGTCCAACCTGTCGCAAATGGTGACGTCCACGCCCAACGCGTTGAAACAACTGGCCGGGCCCACGACGCAAGCGACCCAGCAGAGCACGAATCCTCTGCAGGAAATCTGGTATCTGATCAGCGGGCAGAGCGTGCTCCCCAACAACCTGGGAACGCTTATCAACGGCTACAACCCGTATTCGGCCCTCTGGTACAACACCGAAGGTCTGCCGTACTTCTCCGTCGGTATGGGCAACTTCGGTGTCCAGATCGCCAAAACCACCGGAATGCTGGGCGGCGCGGCGCCGGCCGCGGCCAAGGCCCTGCCCGGGCTCGGTGGGCTGGGCGGCATGCTCGGTGGTGGTGCCACGGCCGCGCACCCGATGGCGGCCTTGGGGAACGCGGCCTCGGTTGGGGGCAAGTTGTCGGTACCCGTCGCCTGGTCGGGAGCGCCGGCTGCTGCGCCGGCAGTTGCGCACGCCATCCCGGTCAGCAGTATCAGCGCCGCACCGGAAGCCGCCGGAGGCCCCGGAAACCTGCTCGGTGGTATGCCGCTGGCCGGTGCGGGTGCCGCCGGACACGGGGTTGCGGGTCCGAAATACGGATTCCGGCCCACCGTCATGGCCCGGCCACCCCTGGGGGGATAAACTTCGCGGGCCGAACACCGGGACAGCCAGGCCGCTTGCAACGCGACCACGGACCAGCACACCTGGTCCGTGGTCGTGTTCGCGGCGAAGCTCTACAACTGGCCTCGGGCACCTGTCGCGGTATGAAGATCGACGACGCCAAGGAACGCACCGAGCCACGGTTGCCGCGCTCACCATGACAGGGATCGCGCCCGCGGACATCCGCCGAAAAGCACTCGCGCGGCTTGGAACCCGGCGATCACGTCGTTCGTCGCACCCGTGCGTCATCCGGCGCCGCCATCAGCGGTGTCCGTGAACAGGCGGACTCGACTCCGCCGTAAATCCAATTCGGCTGGGGTGTAACGGTGCAACGCCCGATAGTGACCGCCAACCGCATACGCGGTCGACATAGCCCATCAAGGCCTGGGCCGACGGCGTCGTGCAGCTGCCAGGGACGCGCTGACCCGTCACACCGGCGACGCGGGCAGTAGGCATCTTGCGGCAGATAAACTGCACCTCGGCCGCTGGCGCGACGGCGTCGGGCCGTGACCATGGCCTGCGGTGTCGTTTGGCCCCAGGAAAGCAACGTGTGGGCGAATCGAGGATTCCGTGAGTGACAAGTCCGATAAAGAGACCCTGCCGCTGATCGGCTACGTCACCGCCGACAATGCGCCGCCGATCGGTCCGGCGCCGATCGACCGGACATGGATGTCAGAGATGGCGGAACTGCGGCAAGGTTGGCCGAGCCGGTGTCTGCCGATGCTCATCGCCAACCAGAGCGGCTGGGAGATGCGCAATCCGTGCGCGTTCACCGCCACCTGGATGGGTGGTGATGACCGCACGGGCCTGATGATCGCCCCCGATCGGCGCGCACCCGGTCAGTTCCTGCCCTCCAGCCACTTCGGCTACGGCATTCTGACGTGGCATCTGCCGGTGCTGTTCCGAACCCCGCCCGGCTACAACCTGTTGGTCCGCGGGCCGGCGAACTATCCGAAGGATGCCGTGTGCCCGCTGGAGGGCTTGGTCGAAACCGATTGGGCGAGCGCCAGTGTCAGCATGAGCTGGAAAGTCACCCGCAAGATGATGCCGGTGCGGTTTGAGGTCGACGAACCGATCTGCATGATCGTCCCGCAACGTCGCGGCGACCTGGAACAGTTCGCCCCCGAGCTCAGGCCCATCGATTCCGATCCCGAGCTGCGCAACAAAAATGAAAACTTTCTTCGCTCGCGCGCCGAGATGGCGCCGGAGCAACTGGCGACGAACGTGCTCGCGGGAGAGCGACTGCCGTGGCAAGGGGATTACATGCGGGGCAAGCATGCCGACGGTGAGGAGGGCGCGCCCGATCACCAGACCCGCCGTCATCTCCGGTCGTTCGCTGGGCAGGAAGGCGAGCAGCGGCAGTAGGTGCTCGTTCAGCGGTACCGAACGCCCCTGCTTCTGTCGGAGAGCTCCGGGGCCCCAGCGCGAATCAAACACGCGGCCCCGGATCGGGAACCGGCCCACAAAGGGTGGCCGACAACCAGATACAACTTGGGTCAGCACCCGGCGCGGGCCGTGAGGGACCGAGGCGCCGATAGAAGCGCTGACGGCTACCTGGCAACTCGACCGCTGGCGCAGGTTCGACGTCGGTTCCTGGGGTTCGGAACTCAAAGTGGTGTGCGGATTACCGGGCAAGACCCCGGTCGGCGGGGCAGGGGGCTCTCGTTCATGCCCGGCTGGCGAGCGACTTCCCCGATGGTGCGCTCGAACTGATCACCAGATGAACTAACGCGGAATCGGTTGTCGCGCAATACGACCGGATCCTTGAAGCAGCTTGAGCTCACACCGCGCTACTTAAGCGCCGAACATGTCAGCAAACCTCGCGCGACCATCGAGACCCCGACAGATCAGGAGGTCATCCCGCAGCACCGATCGCCTAATCCGCGGAATTCGGACATCACCCGATGCCGTCGTGCTCCCAGTCACTGGACTGCACCGGAACGTTGGATAACAGGATGGTTAGGCAAAGGTGGACTATTGACGAACACCGGGTAGCCGGGGAGATTGAGAAGAGTGGTCGCCTCCTGCGCGATCGGCGAGTGAATTGGCCTGCCTACTTTGGGGTTTCGTGCGAAGGCTAGGCCGCCGTCGCCCCAACTGAAGGTCTGGTGGTGGATCTCCACAGCGATTATTCAGCAGACTCCTACGCCGAAATAAGGGATTACCGGGGATGCCCTGTCATCCTGGAGAACCGTGCCCGGAAACTAACCGGTCCGCTACGTCGCCGCCGACAATTCGTCCGCAGGCCGGCCACGGGCACACGCCGGACGCCGCAACGTCAACGGTGATTCGCAACCTAGCGCTACCGCCTCCGTATACGAACGTGAAAGGCAGAACTTGATGGGGAAGTCACGGCGCATCTTGCACTGGGACCCAGAGGATCACGTCGCTTGGGAGAACGGCAACAAGGTCATCGCGCGGCGCAATCTGATCTGGTCGATCGCGACCATGCACGTGGCCTTCTCGATCTGGTACCTCTGGTCGGTGATGGTGCTGTTCATGCCGCAGGCCGTCTATGGGTTTTCGACCGCCGACAAGCTCTTGATCGACGCCACCGCGGCCCTGGTCGGGGCGCTGGTCCGCATCCCCTACACGATGGCCACCGCCCGGTTCGGCGGACGCAACTGGGCCGTCATCTCCTCGGCCGTGCTGCTGATCCCCACCGTGGGGACCGTGGTGTTGCTGGCCAACCCCGGCCTGCCGTTGTGGCCATACCTGGTGTGTGCGGCGTTGACCGGATTGGGCGGCGGCAATTACGCGGCGTCGCTGGCCAACGTCGAATCCTTTTTCCCGCAGCGGCACAAGGGTTTCGCGCTGGGCCTGACCGGCGGGATCGGCAACCTGGGCGCAGCGAGTGTCCAGGCGGTCGGATTGATCGTGCTGGCCACTTTCGGCCACGAGAAGCCGTATCTGGTGTGTGCGGTCTACCTCGTGATGCTGGCCGTTGTGGGCGTCGGCGCGGCGTTGTCCATGGACAATCTCGACCACTTCATCGAGGTCGCCCACCTGCGTTCGATTCTGACGGTGCCCGACACATGGGCCATCTCGTTCCTCTACATGTGCGCCTCGGGCTCCTTCATCGGCTTCGCGTTCGCCTTCGGTCAGGTGATCCAGCACAACCTGCTCGCCGGCGGCCAAACCCACCATCAGGCGGCGCTGCACGCCGCCGAGATGGCCTTCCTCGGGCCGCTGTTGGGATCGGTCGCGCGGGTGATCGGAGGGAGATTGGGCGACCGCTTCGACGGTGGCCGCGTCACCCTGGCCGTCGTGGGGGCCATGATCGTGGCCGGCGGGTTCCTGGTCGCGGTCAGCACTCACGACGACATGAGCCATGGCCCGGGCGGGCCGGTGTCGCTGTACACCACGATCTGCTACATCGTCGGTTTCATTGCCCTGTTCATCTTCTGCGGCGTGGGTAAGGGGTCGGTGTTCAAGCTGATCCCGTCCGTTTTCGCCGAGCGCAGCCGCGCGCTGGACCTCAGCCCCTCGGAGCGGCGCCACTGGGAGCGGGCGAGGTCGGGCGCGTTGATCGGGTTCGCCGGCTCTTTCGGGGCGCTGGGTGGGGTGGTGATCAACCTGGCGCTTCGGCAGTCCTATGCCAGCACCGGCACCGAGACCCCGGCTTTCTGGATCTTCTTGATCTTCTATGTCGCGGCCGCCATCGTGACGTGGGCCAGGTACGTGCGCCCGCAGCGGCCGCTTTCCGGCGCATCGACGCAAGCGAGTTGGGGTGTGGTCGCCGAGCAACCGGTCAGCTGATCTGTAGGCATGCTTTCTCGATAGGCCGATGAAAGCCCGCGGCTGTCTCGTCTGATCGGATGTCCTCCCGTTCGATGGCTGTCGTCGATCGACGAGGGCTGGAAGGTACGCGGGGCGGCCGTTGCAACGACGGTTCGGTCCCAGACCGCATCCGGCTCGGCGGCGAGCTGCTCACCGGGCCCCTGCCTCGGTAGCCGCGTCCGCACGGCGCAACCTACGCACAATGCCCGCCGTGGAAGGGCGCTTTTGGGTTTCACGGCCCTTCCGGCCGGACATCGGCGATGGGACCCAAGAGCCGATGGACTTCATTCACCGGGAACGAACGCGCCACTCCGCCTTTGCGGGGAGTTAAGCGACAGTCAGATTCTTATGACGGCGACGGTCGCTGGATGCATCCCCAGAGACAACGACCAGCAACTTTACAGCTAACCACTGGTATCCTCTGCTCAGAGCCCCCGCGCGAGGGCCAGCGGTCGAGGTCAGCCGTTGTTACAGTGTCGTTACCAAAAGTGAATTCGCCGTACTGCTAAGTGAACAGTTGCAAACACCGGGCCTCCGCACTGACCTGGAGAGCCCCAGTCCTTTAATCTCGCAGAGTCGAGGATCGATCTAGGAGGGAACACATATGTCGTTCGTGACCACACAGCCGGAGGCTTTGGCCGCGGCGGCCGGGAACTTGCAGGCTATCGGGTCGGCCTTGAGCGCCCAGAACGCAGCTGCAGCAGCCCCGACGACGGGTGTGGTGCCTGCTGCGGCCGACGAGGTGTCGGCGCTGACGGCGGCGCAGTTCGCAGCGCACGCGCAGATGTACCAGGCGGTCAGCGCTCAGGCTGCCGCTATTCACGAGGCGTTCGTGAACACCCTGTCGATGAGCTCGGGCTCCTACGCCGCGACCGAGGCAGCCAACGCAGCTGCTGCGGGCTGATCGGGCAGGCGGTTGGATGGGCTTGGGGCAATGTGGTCTCCCGCCGCCCAACCGCCTAGGCACCGAGATCTCGGGGGCTGACGGCCGGACAACTCAAACGCCGGGGTTCGGGTTTGACGTCCGTCTCACCGTGTTACAGCGACCGGTGGCCGCCGGCTGACGGGAAGGGGGGATCATCCTTTTGTATTCGGCACGGCGGTTCGCCAGCGCGTAACCGGTCCGGCCATCGTCGTAACCACAGAAGTACCTAAGTATTCACGCAATAAAGGAGACAGCCAGCATGGCAACACGTTTTATGACCGACCCGCACGAAATGCGGGCGATGGCGGGCCGCTTCGAGGTCCACGCCCAGACCGTTGAGGACGAGGCTCGCAAGATGTGGTCGTCCTCGATGAACATCGCCGGCTCGGGCTGGAGCGGTCAGGCCCAGGCCACCTCGTACGACACCATGGGTCAGGTCCACCAGGCGTTCCGCAACATCGTCAACATGCTCCACGGCGTGCGCGACGGACTGATCCGCGACGCGAACAACTACGAGCAGCAAGAGCAGGCCTCGCAGCAAATCCTCAGCAGCTAGCGCTAAAAGCTGCGGCTGCGTAACATTCCAGACATTAGGAGAACACCGTTATGACAATCAATTACCAGTTCGGCGATGTCGACGCCCACGGTGCCTTGATCCGCGCCCAGGCCGCGTCTCTGGAGGCTGAGCACCAGGCCATCGTGCGCGATGTGCTTGCTGCGGGTGACTTCTGGGGCGGTGCGGGTTCGGTGGCCTGCCAGGAGTTCATCACCCAGTTGGGTCGCAACTTCCAGGTGATCTACGAGCAGGCCAACGCCCACGGGCAGAAGGTGCAAAGCGCCGGCAGCAACATGGCCAGCACCGACAGCGCCGTTGGGTCCAGCTGGGCCTAATCCCAACTTCAGGCGCGGCAGCACACCACCCATGGGTGTGCTGCCGCGTCCTGCGGTTATCGTGCACTTTGAACCCTTGAGGTATTGATGGACCAACAGACCGCGCGCACCGACATCACCGTTAACGTCGACGGTTTCTGGATGCTCCAGGCCCTTCTGGACATTCGGCACGTCGCCCCGGAGTTACGGTGCCGGCCATATGTTTCGACCGACTCGAGCGACTGGCTCAACGAGCATCCCGGCATGGCGGTGATGCGCGAGCAGGGCATCGTCGAAAATGACCAGGTGAATGAGCATGTGGCCGCTCGGATGAGGGTGCTCGCCGCGCCGGACCTCGAGGTCATCGCCCTGCTTTCGCGGGGCAAGCTGCTCTACGGCGTGGTCGACGATGAGAACCAGCCACCCGGGTCGCGCGACATCCCCGACAACGAGTTTCGGGTGGTCCTGGCGCGCCGCGGCCAGCACTGGGTGTCCGCGGTACGGGTCGGCAGCGACATCACTGTCGACGACGTCGCCGTCGCCGACAGTGCGTCGATCGCGTCTTTGGTCTTGGACGCGCTGGAATCGATCCACCACGCAGAGCCGGCGGCGATCAACGCGGTGAACGTGCCACTGGAAGAGATGCTGGAAGCGACGAAGTCGTGGCAGGAGTCGGGCTTCAACGTGTTCTCCGGCGGTGACCTGCGGCGAATGGGCATCAGCGCCGCCACCGTGGCCGCGCTGGGACAAGCGCTCTCCGACCCGGCGGCCGAGGCCGCGGTGTACGCGCGTCAATATCGGGACGACGCCAAGGGCCCCAGCGCCTCGGTACTTTCGCTCAAAGACGGTTCCGGTGGCCGTATCGCGCTCTACCAACAGGCGCGGACCGCCGGGTCGGGGGAGGCCTGGCTGGCCATTTGCCCGGCGACCCCCCAGTTGGTACAGGTCGGCGTCAAGACCGTGCTGGACACGCTTCCCTACGGCGAGTGGAAAACCCACAGCAGGGTCTGACATTCCCCGAAACACAAAGTTCACCAATGTCTTTGCACTCAACATGCGGTTGAGATACCAACACGGCATACTTCTCTAAGGGATTCAGCAAATCTCGAACCAGCGTCACCAAAGCTATTAATCGCAAGGCGGGGTAGATGGAATTCGGAATAGTCGAGCTGCACTTTCCCGAGAGCCGTAGCGCCTCGGAAAGCGGACCGGCGCAGACCGCCGCCCGGCTGGCGGCGCGGGGCAACACGTTCACGACGGTAAGGGGTTCAGGGCGATGACTGCGGTAGTTGAAGCGCTACAGCCTGACATTGAGGGAGTTTCGCAGCCTCGGGCGGTCGTGGTCGGCGTCATGGCCGGCGCGGGCGTACAGATCGGTGTCCTGCTGGACGCCAACGCCCCGGTGTCGGTAATGACCGAGCCGCTGCTGAAGGTGGTCAACAGCCGGCTCAGGGAGCTCGGCGAGACCCCGTTGGAGGCCAAGGGTCGCGGCAGGTGGGCTCTCTGCCTGGTCGACGGCACGCCGCTGCGGGCGACCCAGTCCCTGACCGAACAGGACGTCTACGACGGTGACCGGCTGTGGATCCGGTTCATCCAGGACACCGAGCATCGTTCGCAGGTCATCGAGCACATCTCCACCGCGGTGGCGGCGGACCTGAGCAAGCGGTTCGCGGCGATCGATCCGGTGGTTGCGGTCCAGGTCGGGGCGTCGATGGTGGCGGCAGGCGTCACCGCTGCCTCTGGCTTGCTGCTCTGGTACCGCTGGCACCACAACTCCTGGCTGCCGACGGCCTACTCCGCGGTGATCGCCGCGGTGGTCCTCGGCGTCTCGTTGATGCTGCTGATGCGGGCGCGCACCGACCAGGATCGCCGGATCGGCGACATCATCCTGCTGAGCGGCTTGGCGCCCCTCACGGTCGCCGCCGCGGCGGCTCCTCCCGGGGGAGTGGGTTCCCCGCACGCGGTCTTGGGCTTCGGTGTGCTCACCATCGCCGCGATGCTCGCCGTGCGCTTCACCGGGCGCCGGCTGGCGCTGTACACCGCGCTCATCACAGTCAGCCTGGTCACGGCGATCGCGGCCCTGGCGCGAATGGTCGCGATGGCCAGCGCCGTGACGCTTCTGACCAGCGTCGTCCTGGTGTGCGTGCTCGTCTACCACACCGCGCCGGCGCTTTCGCGGCGGTTGGCCGGCATCCGTCTGCCGGTGTTCCCCTCGGCGACCAGCCGGTGGGTGTTCGAGGCCAGGCCCGACCTGCCCACCACCGTGGTTCGCTCGGACGGTGGCGCCCCGGTCCTCGAGGGCCCCGCGTCCGTCCGCGACGTCCTGGTGCAGGCCGAACGCGCCCGTTCCTTCCTGTCAGGCCTGCTGATCGGTCTGGGCGTGTTGATGATCGTCTCGCTGACGGCGTTGTCGGATCCGCACACCGGTCAACGCTGGCTGCCGCTGCTGTTGGCCGGCTTCAGCGCCGGGTTCCTGATGCTGCGCGGGCGCTCCTATGTCGACCGCTGGCAGGCGATCACCCTCGCCGTCACCGCCGTCCTCATCGTCGGCGCAGTGGTGGCGCGGTACGCGCTCGTGTTGCAGTCGCCCCTGGCCGTGTCGATCAGCGCGGCGATCCTGGTTCTGCTGCCGGCGGCGGGGCTCACCTCCGCGGCCGTGGTGCCCAACACGATCTACAGCCCGCTGTTCCGCAAGTTCGTGGAATGGATCGAATACCTCTGCCTGATGCCGATCTTCCCGCTGGCATTGTGGTTGATGAATGTTTATGCAGCGATCCGCTACCGGTAGCAGCAAGGTGTGGCGAGGGCGTGCAGGCGCTGCCGCCCTCGCCGCCATCTTGCTCGCCTCAGGAGCATTGGCCGGCTTACCGCCCGCTTATGCGATTTCGCCGCCGACGATCGACCCGGGGGCGGTGCCGCCCGACGGTCCGCCCGGCCCGCCGGCGCCGATGAAGCAGAACTCATACTGCACCGAGGTCGGAGTCTTGCCCGGCACGGACTTCCGGCTGCAGCCCAAGTACATGGACATGCTCAACCTGCAGGAGGCATGGCAGTTCGGCCGCGGTGCCGGCGTGAAGGTGGCCGTCATCGACACCGGTGTGAGCCCGCACCCCAGGTTCCCGCACTTGATCCCCGGCGGTGATTACGTCATGGGCGGCGACGGGCTGTCGGACTGCGACGCGCACGGCACCATCGTGGCCTCGATGATCGGTGCCGCCCCGGCCAACGGCGCGGGGGTGCCACCGGCGGCGCCGCGCCGGCCGGTCACCATCCCCACCACCGAACCGCCGCCGAAAGCGCCGCCGCCCCAGACGGTGACGCTGTCGCCGCTGCCGCAGACCGTGACGATGGTCCCGCCGACCGAGGAGCCCCCACCAGGCCCCTTCGGGGCGCCGCCACCGGCCCCAGCGCCGCCGCAGCAACCGGCGGGGCCGCAGCAACCGGCGGGGCCGCCTCCGGGACCGCCGCCGGCCGGCCAGGCGCCGGCGGGCAGCCACGCGGGCGGCACGGTGACGATCCCGAGCTATTCCGGTGGCGCGCATGTGGTCCGCGTTGACAACCCGCGGCCGCTCGATCCGCCGCCGCCCCCGCCGCCCCCGCCGCCGGCACCCGCGGCCGGTCCCGACGCATTCAGCGGTATCGCCCCCGACGTGGACATCATCGCGATCCGCCAGTCCAGCCAGGCCTTCGGCCTCAAGGACGCCTACACCGGCGACGAGGACCCGCAGACCCGCGCGAAGGTCGACGACGTGCAGACGATGGCGCGCGCGATCGTGCACGCCGCCAACATGGGCGCGCAGGTGATCAACATTTCGGACGTGACCTGCATGAGCGCCCGCAACATCATCGACCAGCGCGCGCTGGGCGCCGCCGTGCGCTACGCGGCGGTCGACAAGAACGCCGTCATCGTGGCCGCGGCCGGCGACACCAGCAAGAAGGACTGCAAGCAGAACCCGCCGCACGATCCCTTGCAGCCCAACGACCCTCGCAACTGGCGCTCCGTCACCACGGTCGTGACGCCCTCCTGGTTCAGCGACTATGTGCTGACGGTAGGGGCGGTCGACGAAGACGGCCGGCCGTTGACCCAGGGCAACCAGGGGCAGGCCTCGACGAGCGTGGCCGGTCCGTGGGTGGGTATCGCCGCACCGGGCACCGACGTGGTCGGGTTATCCCCCCGCGACGACGGCGTGATCAACGCGATTGACGGACCGGACAACACGCTGCTGGTTCCGTCCGGCACCAGCTTCTCGGCCGCGATCGTGTCCGGTGTCGCCGCGCTCGTTCGCGCCAAGTTCCCCGAGCTGTCGGCTTACCAGGTCATCAACCGGCTGACCCGCACCGCCCGCGCACCGGCGCGCGGCGTGGACAACCAGATCGGCCACGGCGTCGTCGACCCGGTGGCGGCGCTGACGTGGGACGTGCCCGAGGGGCCGTTGAAGCCGCCGCAGCAACTTTCGGCGCCGCTGAACATCCCCAAGCCCGCCCCACCCCGCGATATGGTGCCGGTGTGGGTGGCCGGCGGAGGCCTGCTCGGGGCGTTACTTATCGGTGGGGGCGTGTTCGGTACGGCGATGCTGATGAAGCGATCGCGGAAGCAGCAATGAGGGCGGAGCAGCAACAGTCATGAAAGCTCAGCGCAGGTTCGGGTTGTCTTTGTCGTGGCCACGGGTCACGGCGGTGTTCTTGGTGGACATCGCCATCCTGGTGGTCGCCAGCCATTGCCCAGAGTCCTGGCAGGGCACCTATCGCATCGCGTTCTGGGTGGGTGTCGGCCTTGCGGCGTTGATCGCGCTGTTGTCGTTGGTGACCTATCACGGCATCACGGTGACATCGGGATTGGCGACCTGGCTGTGGGATTGGTCGGCCGATCCGGGCACCGCGCTGGGCGCCGGCTGCACTCCGGCGCTCGACTACCAGCGCCGATTTGGGCGCGACAAGGTCGGCGTGCGGGAGTACGAGGGCCAGCTGGTGACGGTGATCGCGGTCAACGGTGGCGACGATGACCCGTCGTCGCGGCACCGGCACCGGACGTCGCCGCCCACCTTGATGGTGCAGGCCGTCGCGGATGGCTTGCGGCAGTTCGACATTCACCTCGATGACATCGACATCGTGTCGGTGAAGGTGCGCCGCGGCGGAAATGCCGCCGAGTTGTCGAAGCTCGACGACTGGGGTCCGGAGAAGTGGGAGGTGGCCAACGGCGAGCCCACCTCGTATGTCCGCCGGACCTGGCTGGTGCTGCGGATGAACCCGCAGCGCAACATCGCCGCGGTGGCCGTCCGTGATTCGCTGGCGTCGACGTTTGTGGCGGCCACCGAGCGGCTTGCCCAGGATCTCGACGGACTCACTTGTGCCGCACGGCCATTGACCGCCGAGGAGATCACCGAGGTGGATCGCGCGGTGCTGGCCGACCTGGAGCCGACCTGGAGCCGGCCGGGCTGGCGCCACCTCAAGCATTTCAACGGCTTCACCACCAGCTTCTGGGTGACGCCGGCAGACATCTCCACCGACACGCTCGACGGGCTGTGGCAGGCGGATACCGTGGCCACCGTGCTGACCGTCCGGCTGACCGCTCGCGCGGGCCGGCCCCAGATGTCGGCCTGGGTCCGCTACCACAGCGAGAAGCGGCTGCCCCGCGACGTGTCTGCCGGCCTCAACCGCCTCACCGGACGCCAGCTGGCGGCGGTACGCGCCAGTTTGCCGGCGCCGGCCACACGCGACCGGCTTGTCGTGCCGAGCCGCGGCTTGCGTGACGACGAAGACGACCTGGTGCTGTCGGTCGGCCAGCTGCAAGGGAGCCCGGCGGGCGTGCCTGTAGCGCAATGACGCGGCCGCAATCGACGGCTGAAGGCGCCCGCAATGCGATGGTCGCCGGCCTGTTGGCATCCGGGATATCGGTCAACGGGCTACAGCCGAGCCACAACCCGCAGGTGGCGTCGCAGATGTTCACCACGGCCACCAACCTGGACCCCGGGATGTGCGACGCCTGGCTGGCGCGCTTGCTCGCGGGGGAGCGCAGCATCGAGGTGCTCGCCGGCGCGTGGGCGTCGGTCCGGACCTTCGGGTGGGAGACCCGCCGGCTCGGGGTCACCGACCTGCAGTTCCGTCCCCAGGTTTCCGACGGTTTGTTCCTGCAGCTTGCGGTCACCAGCGTGGAATCACTCGCATGCGCTTACGCGGCCGTACTCGCCGAGGCCAAGCGCTACGAGGAGGCCTCGGAGCTGCTCGACGGGATCGAACCCCGCCAGCCGTTCGAGCAGGAACTGGTCGACTACGTGCGGGGCGTGCTGTATTTCCGGACCGGGCGGTGGCCGGAGGTGCTCAATCAGTTCCCGGAGGGCAAGGTCTGGCGCCAGCCCGAGCTGAAGGCGGCCGGCGCGGCGATGGCAACCACGGCGTTGGCGTCGCTCGGCGTCTTCGAGGAGGCGCTGCGGCGTGGCCGGGACGCCGTCGAGGGTGACCGGGTGCCGGGCGCGGCCAATATCGCCCTCTATACGCAGGGCATGTGCTTGCGACACCTGGGTCGCGAGGAAGAGGCCGTCGAACTGCTGCGGCGGGTGTACTCGCGGGATCCGAAGTTCAGTCCGGCCCGTGAAGCGCTGGACAACCCGAACTATCGACTCGTGCTGACGGACCCGGAAACCATTGAGGCGCGGACTGATCCGTGGGATGCGGACAGCGCGCCGACCCGGGCGGAGGTGGAGGCCGCGCGCCACGCCGAGGAGGCCGCCCGGTATCTCGCCGAGGGTGACGCGGAGCTCAACGCGATGCTGGGCATGGAGCGCGCCAAGCGGGAGATCAAACTCATCAAGGCGACGACGAAGGTGAACCTGGCGCGCGCCAAGATGGGCCTCCCGGTGCCGGTGACGTCGCGCCACACCCTGCTGCTGGGGCCGCCCGGCACCGGTAAGACCTCGGTGGCGCGGGCCTTCGCCAAGCAGTTGTGCGGCTTGACGGTGCTGCGCAAGCCGGTGGTGGTGGAGACCAGCCGGACCAAGCTGTTGGGCCGATACATGGCCGACGCGGAGAAGAACACCGAGGAGATGCTCGAGGAGGCTCTGGGCGGCGCGGTGTTCTTCGACGAGATGCACACGTTGCACGAGAAGGGTTACCAGCAGGGTGACCCGTACGGCAACGCGATCATCAACACGCTGCTGTTGTACATGGAGAACCACCGTGACGAACTGGTGGTCTTCGGTGCGGGCTACGCCAAGGCGATGGAAAAGATGCTCGACGTGAATCAGGGTCTGCGGCGGCGGTTTTCGACCGTGATCGAGTTCTTCAGCTATACGCCGGACGAGCTGGTGGCGCTGACCCGGTTGATGGGCCAGGAAAATGAGGACGTCATCACCGAGGAAGCGGCCCAATCGCTGTTGCCTTCGTACACCAGGTTTTATCTCGACGAGAGCTACTCCGAAGACGGGGACTTGATCCGCGGCATCGATACGCTCGGCAATGCCGGTTTCGTGCGCAACGTGGTGGAGAAGGCCCGCGACCACCGCAGCTTCCGCCTCGACGACGAGGACCTGGATGCGGTGCTGGCCAGCGACGTCACCGAGTTCAGCGAGCGGCAGCTCCAGCGGTTCAGGGAATTGACGCAGGAGGATCTCGCAGAGGGCCTCAGTGCGGCAGTCGCCGAGAACAAGTCCGCGTAAATCGGTTCCGGTGCCCGCCGGGTAGCGCGTAATCCGGCGTCGGTGGATGCCCGGCCCGACCGCAGCCCGGGCTGCCAGGCAATCAGGGGTGGCTGGTCGCGGCTCGCGGTGCCGGCAACCCTGGGCGTGGGCATCGCCGAGGCCGCGGTTTTTTACATGTCACGTTGAGGAAAATCGGGCGTCTCGGCAACTATGCGACCGGCGTTACGACCCCGCGGGTCTTCTCGAAAAAGCCCACATGAGCTGTGGAAACTGCGCCCACAGGAAACTATCAGCAGCTAATCAGCGGCGCGGCAGCGTAGTCCGTTTACCCTTCGTGTTGATGAACGCTAGGGGAATTGCATGACAATCAACTATCAGTTCGGCGATGTCGACGCCCACGGCGCCTTGATCCGCGCCCAGGCCGCATCACTGGAGGCCGAACATCAGGCCATCGTGCGCGATGTGCTTGCTGCGGGTGACTTCTGGGGCGGTGCGGGTTCGGTGGCCTGCCAGGAGTTCATCACCCAGTTGGGTCGCAACTTCCAGGTGATCTACGAGCAGGCCAACGCCCACGGGCAGAAGGTGCAAAGCGCCGGTAGCAACATGGCGAGCACCGACAGCGCCGTCGGGTCCAGCTGGGCGTAACCACGTGTGAAATTGAGGACATAAATTAATTCGGGCTGACATGGTCATAATGAGCCTGTCGGTCCGGAAGCCGATGAATGGTTTGCAGCGTTGCTGCACACGGCCTTTTGTGCTGTTTTGCAGGATGAAATAGGAGGTTATTCGGGCTCTGCGATTCCGCATCAATCTTAGGTCAGAGTTGATTTAGCGTAGCGGCACTATAGGTCGACTACGCCAATCATTGCATTGTAAAGCCGCGGTTGTGAAATTCGTCACGAACCGTTGCTAGTGTGCGCCATAAAGCATGGCTGAACACCATGTCTATGGGCTATCGGAAATAGCTGGGAGGGCAAAGTTCTCACACGATCGAACGGCTCGGTGACATTCGGTTTTTACACGGCGTTACCTGCCGGGAACGCTGGCCGAATACAGTGCGGTCACGATTCCCTTATATTCGTGGTGCAGCCAAAGAAGTGGGCTGCGCACCAATCTTTTCGGGGGGCTTCAGCTAAGGAGAAATGGTCTGTTGTCCAACACGTGTGAAATGAGCTCATGGCCTCAAGGACGGATTTGATGCGTTTCATTAGAACCGTGGGTCGGATGCGGCCAGGGCAGCAAAGCCCCGCCTACCATGGCGGCCACTTAGGGGACCGGAGGTAGGAGATGCTGGATTTCGGAGCGCTTCCGCCGGAGGTTAACTCGGGGCGGATGTACGTGGGCGCGGGGTCGGGTCCGCTGTTGACCGCCGCGGCGGCGTGGGATGAGTTGGCCGCCGAGCTGCAGGCCACCGGGGCGTCGTACAACTCGGTGGTCGAAGCGCTGGCGGCGGGACCGTGGACGGGGCCGTCGTCGATCGCGATGGCCGCCGCCGCGGCCCCATACGTGGCGTGGATCAACGCCACCGGCGCTCAGGCCGAAGCTACCGGCACCCAGGCCAAGCTGGCCGCGGGCGCCTACGAGGCGGCTTTCGCGGCCACGGTCCCGCCGCCGGTGATCGCGGCCAACCGCGCGCTGCTGGCGACGTTGATCGCCACGAACATCCTCGGCCAGAACACCCCGGCGATCGCCGCCACCGAGGCCCAGTACATGGAGATGTGGGCGCAGGACGCCGCCGCGATGTACGGCTACGCGGCCTCGTCGGCGACCGCATCGCAGCTGACCCCGTTCGCCGAGCCGCCCCAGACCACCAACCAGTCGGCCGCACCGATGCAGGCGGCCGCGGTCACCCAGTCCCACACCTTGTCGAGCGTGAACACCGCCGCTCACCTATCCCAGCTGAACTCCACGGTCCAGCCGGCGGTGCAGTTGTCGTCCAGCGCTGGATCAGGCACCTCGGGCGCGGCCTCGACGCCGACACTTACCTTGCCAACTGCCGTCAATAACTGGAACGAGTTCTGGTCGGTCTTCACCGGGCCATATTCACCGCAGTCGTGGAGCACCATCCCCGGCGGTCCGTTCCTGTCGTTCGGGCAGGCCTACGCGTGGGGCCAGAACGGACAGAGCGCCGCCGCGTATCTGGCCGGCCCGAAAGCGATCAGCGGTGCGCTGGCGCCCCTCGCCAGCGGCGCGGTCAAGCCCATGCTGAGTTCGGCCGTGGGCGCCGCGCCGGTCACCGGATCGATGGGCAAAGCGGCCCTGGTGGGCAGCATGTCGGTGCCGCAGGGCTGGACCGAGGCCGCTCCGTCGATCAGAACCCTGGCCCAGGTGCTGCCCACCAACATGGCGGCCGCCCCGGTCGCCGCGATGGCCGAGGAGGGCGCCTTCAGTCAGATGGCCCTGTCCAGCCTGGCCGGCCGCGCCATCGCCGCCACCGCGGTCCGCCCGGTAGCCGGCGGTGCCGCGGCGGCAGGCTCGCTCGGCGGCGTCGTCGCCGAGGCAGACCCCGCGGCGGCCACCATCATCGTGATTCCGTTCCTCGAGGAGGAATGACGGCCATGACGACGCACATTCGCCCAGCACCATCCGGCCAGGCGCCAAAAACCAGGCAAGGGGAATAGCGATGTTTTACGGAGCCTTTCCGCCGGAGTTCAACTCCGGCCGCATGTACAGCGGCCCGGGAGCGGCATCGCTGGTGGCCGCGGCGACGGCCTGGGAGAACCTGGCGGCCGACCTGCAGTCCACCGCGTCGGCCTATTCGTCGGTGATCGCGAGCCTGACGGCCGGCCCCTGGGTGGGGCCGTCATCGGTTGCCATGGCGAGCGCGGCCGCCCCCTATGTGGCCTGGCTGCAACAGACCGCCGTCCAAGCCGCCCAAACGGCGGCCCAGGCTGCCGAGGCCGCAACTGCCTATGAGACGGCGTTCGCCGCACACGTGCCGCCGCCGGTGATCACGGCGAACCGTACCCAGCTGGCGCAGCTGGTTGCGACCAACCTGCTCGGGCAGAACACCGCGGCCATCGCGGCCACCGAGGTCCAATACAGCGAGATGTGGGCCCAGGACGCGGTGGCGATGGACACCTACTTCGCCTCCTCGGCGACCGCCTCCAACAAGTTGACGCAGTTCAGCCCGGCGCCACAGACCACCACCGAGTCGGCCGGACCGATGCAGGCGGCCGCGCTGACCATGAGCACCAACAACGCGGTCGGCAATGTGACAAATAGCCTGTTAAAGACCACGACAACCACCCTGCCGTATAGCGGACCGTTCTCTATTCCCGCCAACCTCGCCTACCTCTACAACGAGTTCGCGACGGGTCTGCTGAACGGACTGCCCGGCGGGGCGTCGTACTGGACGGGATGGTACAACGCCATCAAGGTCCCGATCGGCCTGACGACCCAGTTCAACGACATCGGCCTGCTGATCAACTTCCCCGTTTCACAGTGGCTCAAGTTCGCCCCTCCCATCGCCTACGGCGCGCTGCCGAAGGACGCACTGGGCGCGGGGCTCGGGGCGCTCGGCTTCAGCCGGGGAACGCTCTTCGACGCGATCACGCCGACCGCGGGTTTCGCCCGGGGCACGTTGGTGGGGTCGTTGACCGTCCCGCCCAGCTGGGCCTCGGCAACCCCGGCCATCCGGACGGTGGCCGCCGCGTTGTCGGCCGCCGGGCCCGAGGCCGTGCCGGCCGCCGCGCTGGGCGAGGGCAGCCTGTTCAGCTCGATGGGGATGGCCGGGATGTTGGGCAGCGCAATGGGTTCCGGGGGTCCCACCGTGGTCGGGGCGAGTGTGCGCAACCGGATGAAGCCGATCAAGGACCTCAAAGACAAGCAATCGCCCGAACAACTGAAGCGTCTGGTCGCACAGATATCGGAGAAACCGGAAACGGTGCAGCACCACAACGTCGACCAGGAGGGTCTCGACGCCCTCCTCGAGCAACTGGCGAAGAAACCCGGCATCCACGCGGTGCATCTGAAAAAGGGCGTCAAGTCCAAAGTCGTGCCCGATGCCGCGCAATCAAGTTAGGCAGCAACAATGTTCAGCGGTCGACTGGGCAAGTTCCGCCGCCAACGTGTCTTCCCGTCAGCAGGAGAGAAGGTAGGAAATGAAACGGCTACTAGCGCTGCTAGGCGTCCCCCTCGTGATCGGCCTGGCCGCCCCGGCATACGCCGATCCTCCGCCGGAACCCGATGGTGACGACGGTGCGTTCCTCTCCGCCTTGCATCAAGCGGGCTTTACCTTCGCCAGCCCGGATGCGGCCGTCGGGGCAGGCCGGGCGGTCTGTTCGTGCCTCAACAACGGGGAGTCGGGCCTGGAGGTGCTGCACGACGTGAAGATGCACAATCCGGGTATGGACATGGAGATGGCGTCCAACTTCGCCATGCTTTCGGCGAAGTACTACTGCCCGCACCAACTCAGCAAAGCCTGACGCGCGGCGGCGATTGCCGAGTCGCCCTGAGCGCTAACGCGATTCAGCCACCTCGACGCCGCGCTGCGCGCGACGATCCGACATGAGACAATCGCCAGCTATGAAGCTGCTCGGGGCGCTGATCGGTGCTTGCGCCGTGATCACAGTTGCGGCGCCCGCGTACGGCGAGCCCGATACCGGTGGCGCCGACGAGTCGAGCTTTCTGGCGTCGCTGCGCAGCGCGGGTATCACCTACAAGACCTCGGACGCGGCCGTCCAGTTCGCGCGAGCGGTGTGCGAGTCGATGGGCAACGGCGAGTACGGGCCCCAGATGGTCGACGAACTCAAAGCCCAAAACCCCGGACTCACCACCGATCACGCAACGTCGTTTTTGGCGATCGCCGCGAAGTACTACTGTCCTCAGCAACTCAACAAAAGCTAGCTCGGCGCGGCCATCGGGTCCGCCGATTGCCCGCAGGTGTCGCGCGCGTGGACGCAATGCGACTGATGGGCTTGTGGTCCACCGGCCGTTCACCTGAACCGGGTTGGCTGCGGCTAAAGCGACCGTGCGGAGCCGCGAACGAGAAAGGGAGCGCCGATGGAGACGCTGAGCGTCGCTGATTTCGCACTCCGGCTTGCCGTCGGAGTGGGTTGCGGCGCCCTCATCGGTCTGGAGCGGCAATGGCGGGCGCGGCGAGCCGGCCTGCGCACCAACGCCCTGGTCGCCGGCGGCGCGACGTTGTTCGTGCTGTACGCCGCCGCTACCACCGACACCAGCCCCACCAGGGTCGCGTCGTACGTGGTGTCCGGCATCGGGTTCCTCGGCGGTGGGGTGATCCTGCGTGAAGGGGTCAATGTTCGCGGCCTGAACACCGCCGCCACCCTGTGGTGTTCGGCGGCGATCGGTGTCCTGGCGGCGTCCGGCCATCTGGTTTTCGCGTTGATCGGCACCGGGACCGTGATCGGCATCCACCTTCTCGGGCGGCCCCTGGGCCGGCTGATCGACCGCGACAACACCGGCGACGAAGACGAAAGCCTGCGGCCCTACCTGGTGCAGGTGGTCTCTCGCCCGAAGCACGAGAAGTACGCACGCGCCCAGATCGTGCAGCACGCCAGCAGCAACGACATCACGCTGCGGGGAATCCATACCGGTCAGGCCGACGACGACGGAATCACCTTGACCGCACACCTACTCATGGACGGGGACGCCCCCTCCCGGCTGGAGCGGTTGGTGGCGGAGCTGTCCCTGCAACCCGGAGTCCGGGCGGTGCAGTGGTACGCCGGCGACGAAGCGCAATCGGAG
Organism: Mycobacterium europaeum; assembly: GCF_034555895.2. Taxonomy (NCBI): domain Bacteria; kingdom Bacillati; phylum Actinomycetota; class Actinomycetes; order Mycobacteriales; family Mycobacteriaceae; genus Mycobacterium; species Mycobacterium europaeum. The sequence goes on along the minus strand of NZ_CP157315.1, from coordinate 2,085,294 downwards.
GGGCGCGGCTAGGGCCCGGGCGTCCATCGGTCCACGTCGAGACGGTGCGGCCCGCATACCGGACCAAGGCGACCCGACCACCGCGTCGCGCGTCGTAGTCTTATCCCTGTGAGTACGCTCTCAGCCTTTGTGTCCGCGCTGCCCCCGCAGATGCGGGACCCGGTGCTGCTTGCCATTCCGTTCTTCTTGTTGCTGTTGACGCTGGAATGGGCGGCGGCCCGGAAGCTGGAAAGCATGGTCGAGGAGCAACGGCCCGTCTCCGGCGCCTACCTCACCCGCGACTCAATGGCCAGCATCTCGATGGGACTGGTCTCGGTGGGGACCACCGCCGCCTGGAAGACCCTGGCCCTGTTCGGCTACGCCGCGCTCTTCGCCTACGTGGCGCCGTGGCATCTCTCGGTGGGCAGGTGGTACACGTGGGTCATCGCGCTCCTCGGTGTCGACCTGCTGTATTACGCCTACCACCGGATCGCCCACCGGGTCCGGTTGATCTGGGCGACGCATCAGGCGCATCACTCGAGCCAATACTTCAACTTCGCCACCGCGTTGCGCCAGAAGTGGAACAACAGCGGCGAGATCTTGATGTGGGTTCCCCTGCCGCTGTTGGGAGTCCCGCCATGGATGGTGTTCTTCAGTTTCTCCATCAGCCTGATCTACCAGTTCTGGGTACACACCGAGCGGATCGACAAGCTGCCACGACCCTTCGAATTCGTGTTCAACACCCCGTCGCACCACCGGGTGCACCACGGGATGGACCAGATCTACCTCGACAAGAATTACGGCGGCATCCTCATCGTCTGGGACCGCATTTTCGGCAGCTTCCAGGCCGAGCTGTTCCGCCCGCATTACGGGCTGACCAAGCAGGTCGACACGTTCAACATCTGGAAGCTGCAGACCCACGAGTACGTGGCGATTGCCCGCGACTGGCGATCGGCGACCCGCCTGCGGGATCGGTTGGGTTACGTGTTCGGCCCGCCGGGCTGGGCTCCGCGCACCGCGGGCCACCCGGAGGCCGCGCTTCCCCTCGCGACGACGACGTAACGCCGGCGGCGGACGGCGCGAACACTTCTGCGTAACGCAAAGTCACGCCGTAATCTCAAATCGGTCGAGATTTGGCCCCGACGGATCGGAGTTCGATGGTGCGTCGCCTGGCAATGCACGCGTTCATCGCGTCCGTCACCGCCGCCGCGCTCGCGCAAGCCCTGCCACCCGCGCCGGCCAAAGCCGACCCCGTCGTGGTCTATCCGGGCATGGAAATTCGACAGGACAACCGCGTCTGCACGCTGGGCTACGTCGACCCCGCCCTCAAGATCGCGTTCACCGCGGGGCACTGCCGCGGCGGCGCGGGAGTCGTCACCGACCGCGGGGGAGCCGTCATCGGCCGCCTGGCCGCCTTCCGGGACAACACACCGAGCGGCACGACCGTGGCCACCGACCAATTGATCACCGACTACGAGGCGATCGTGCTGGACAACGGCGTCATGGCGAACAATGTCCTGCCGGGCGGGCGTCCGCTGATCTCGAATCCGGCGGCGGCGCTCGCCCCCGGACAGGCGATCTGCCACTTCGGGGTCAGCACCGGCGAGACCTGCGGGACGGTGGAAAGCGTCAACAACGGCTGGTTCACCATGTCGAACGGCGTACAGAGCCACAACGGCGACTCCGGCGGTCCGGTGTACCTGCCTTCCAGCGCCGGCCCCGGCCTGCTCGTGGGGATCTTCAACAGCGTCTGGGGCAATTTCCCGGCGGCGGTGTCGTGGCGGGCCACGTCCGAAGAGGTCCGTGAGGACCTCGGGGTGGCGCGGGTCGGCGCCCGCTAAGCGATTCAGCGGGGCCCGTTCGCCTCCGCGAGCGCGAACACCGGGATCGTCGGTGCGGCGGCGCGGAACTGCTCATCGGTGCTGTCCGGGGTCAGCCCCGCGACATAGTCCTTGACCTGCCAATACCAGCGGTCCAGATACCGCCGCAGCAGCTCGGGCTTCGCCGGGTCGGCCACCTCGCTGGCTCGGGCGCGCCGCCTGCGCCAGCGGGGACCCGTCTCGACCACGCCCGCGACCCTGACGTTTCGTGCCCACTGGGTGTTCCCCCGCGGCGAGACCAGATAGTCCACGCCGTCGACGGTGAGCAGGTTGATGACCACCGTCCGCGGCTTGCCGCTCTTGCGCCCCCGGACCCGCAGCGCGCGCGTCCCGGCGACGCTGACCCCGATCTCGGCAAGCCAGCGGATCACCGCGTTGGCGGCCCGGGCCAATCCGTTCGGCTCTTCGTATCGCGTCGACATGTCGTGTCCTCCTGCCGGAATAAAAGAGAGCACCGCTCTCTCAACCGCGCACGCTGCCACAGTCCTACCCAGAAAGCAAGAGCAGTGATCTCGGTTGTGTCAGACTCACCTCGTGGGCAAACGCCAGGAAACGCGGGAGCAGATCGAAGCGCGCATCGTCGAGCTCGGCCGCCGGCAGTTGGTCGAACGCGGCGCGGCCGGGCTGTCCGTTCGTGCGATCGCCCGGGATCTGGGCATGGTGTCGTCGGCCGTGTACCGGTACGTATCCAGCCGGGATGAGTTGCTGACGCTGCTGCTGGTCGATGCCTACACGGACCTGGCCGACGCCGTGGACCGGGCCCGTGAGGCGGTCGGGGACCTCTGGAGTGACGATGTCGTCGCGATTTCGCTGGCCACACGGCGGTGGGCCGTCGCGCACCCGGCCCGCTGGGCCCTGCTGTACGGCAGCCCCGTGCCCGGGTATCACGCGCCACCCGAACGCACCGTCGCGGTGGGAACCAGAGTGGTGGCCGCCTTCTTCGACGCCGTGGCGTCGGGGATTGCCACCGGAGACATCAGGCTCACGGACGCCGTTGCGCCCCAACCCATGTCGTCGGACTTCGAGCGGATCCGCCAGGAGTTCGGGTTCCCCGGCGATGACCAGGTCGTCGCCAAGTGCTTCCTGTTGTGGGCGGGCGTGTTGGGTGCGATCAGCCTCGAGGTGTTCGGGCAGTACGGTGCCGACACCCTGACCGATCCCGAGGCGGTGTTCGAGGCACAGCTTCGGCTGCTGGTGGACATGCTGGGCCGGCACGGATAGTCGCGGGGCCGAATTAGAACATGTTCACCCAGCTTCGGCGTGACCGCGGCGGCTCGTCGTGGCAAAGTCTCCGCGGCCCTTACTGGCGGGCGAGCCATTGGACTATCCTGCGAGACGATGACCGTTCCCGTTGAATCACCGACGCAGATCGCGTGGGTCACCACCGACCTGGCCGCCACCGAAACCGCCCTTACCGGCATGTTAGGCGTGCGCAAATGGGTCCGGATACCCGACGTGCACTTTGCTCCGGACTCCTGCAGCTACCTCGGTAAGCCGGCTGATTTCGTCGCCAGCATCTCGCTGAGCTACCTCGGTGACATGCAACTGGAGCTGATCCAACCGGTCCGCGGCGAGAACATCTATAGTGACTTTCTGCGCGAATCCGGGCCGGGTCTGCACCACATCTGCATGGAGGTGGAAAGCCCCGAGCAGTTCGAGGCGACGTTGGCCGGGGCCGCGGAGTTCGGAGCGGCGGTGGTGCAGCAAGGTGTGATGCCCGGCGGGATCCAGTTCGGTTATCTCTCGGCGCCACAGGCGGCGGTGCCATTCGTGGAGATCGCCTACATCGCACCCGAGATGAGGGCGTTCTACGACTACATCAAACAGGAGCAGCGATGAGCCGCGCCGGCGACGACGCAGTGGGGGCACCCCCAGCCGCGGTGGGGGTACCTCCCGCTTGCGGGGGACGGCGAGGGGGACGCAGGGATGAAGAGGAGTGGCGCCAATGAGCACCGAGATACCGGCAACGGTCAGCGCGGACGACGTCACGTCGTGGTCCGATGATGTCGACGTGGTCGTGGTCGGCTTCGGCATCGCGGGTGGCTGCGCGGCCGTCAGCGCGGCGGCCGCCGGGGCGCGCGTGTTGGTGCTGGAGCGCGCCGCAGCGGCGGGCGGCACCACCTCGCTTGCCGGGGGCCACTTCTACCTGGGCGGCGGAACGGCGGTCCAGCAGGCGACCGGTCACCCCGACTCGGCCGAGGAGATGTACAAGTACCTGGTCGCCGTGTCCCGCCAGCCCGACCACGACAAGATTCGCGCCTACTGCGAGGACAGCGTCGAGCATTTCAACTGGCTGGAAGACTTGGGTTTTCAATTCGAGCGCAGTTACTTCCCGGGCAAGGCGGTCATCCAGCCCAACACCGAGGGGCTGATGTTCACCGGCAACGAGAAGGTGTGGCCATTCCTGGAGAAGGCGGTGCCGGCGCCGCGCGGCCACAAGGTCCCCGTGCCCGGCGACACCGGCGGCGCCAGCATGGTGATCGACCTGCTGCTCAAGCGCGCCGCGGACCTGGGCGTGCAGATCCGGTACGAGACGGGCGCCACCGAGCTCATCGTCGACGGTTCGGGTGCGGTGAGCGGTGTCGCGTGGAAGCAGTTCTCCGAAACCGGTGCGACCAAGGCAAAGTCGGTGATCATCGCCGCGGGGGGCTTCGTGATGAACCCGGAGATGGTTGCCGAGTACACGCCCAAGCTGGCCGAGAAACCGTTCGTGCTGGGCAATACGTACGACGACGGCCTGGGCATCCGTCTGGGCGTCTCGGCGGGCGGCGCAACCGAGCACATGGACCAGATCTTCATCACGGCCCCGCCGTACCCGCCGTCGATCCTGTTGACGGGGATCATCGTGAACAAGCTCGGACAGCGCTTCGTCGCCGAGGATTCGTACCATTCCAGGACTTCGGGGTTCATCATGGACCAGCCCGACAGCGCGGCGTTCCTCATCGTCGACGAGGCGCACCTGGAGCACCCCAAGATGCCGCTGGTCCCGCTGATCGACGGGTGGGAGACCGTCCCGGAAATGGAAGCCGCGCTTGGCATTCCGGAGGGCAACCTGGTGGCGACGCTGGACCGCTACAACGCCAACGCTGCCCGCGGCGAGGACCCCGACTTCCACAAGCAGCCCGAATTCCTTGCCGCACAAGACCAAGGGCCGTGGGGCGCGTTCGACATGTCGCTGGGTAAGGCGATGTATGCCGGTTTCACCATCGGTGGGCTCGCCACGTCGGTGGACGGCGAGGTACTGCGTCAGGACGGCACGGTCGTGCCGGGCTTGTATGCGGCCGGCGCGTGCGCGTCCAACATCGCCCAGGACGGCAAGGGCTACGCCAGCGGTACGCAACTGGGGGAGGGATCGTTCTTCGGCCGCCGCGCCGGAGCGCACGCGGCGCACCGCGCCGGGGGCGCGTAGGCGCGTTACGACCGGGCGCCGGAGCGCACGCGGCGCGTAGGCACGCGGCCCAAAAGTGTTAAACCCGAGCGGGTTCCTTCTTCTCCTCCACGGGGCCCAGCCGCCACGGGCCGCCACCGAGCAGTTGCAGCTCTTGCTCGTGGTGCTGCTCGACGGTGGGCCGATGGCTGACGCTGACCACCACGCAGTCGGGCAGCTCGGTCCGCAGGAGTTGGTACAGCGCGAACTCCAGGCCCTCGTCCAGCGCCGAGGTGGCCTCGTCGAGGAATACCGCCTTGGGTTTGGTCAGCAGGATGCGCGCGAAGGCGACACGCTGCTGCTCCCCGGGGGAAAGCACCTTGGCCCAATCCCGCTCTTCGTCGAGCCGGTCGAGCAGTGGTGCCAGGGCCACTTTGGTGAGTGCCTCCCGCAGTTCGGCATCGGAGACGTCATCCGGGGAGTTCGGGTAGCAGACCACGGTGCGCAGGCTGCCCAGTGGCACGTAGGGCAACTGCGACAGAAACATCGTCGCGTTGTCGCCGTCGGGGCGGCACAGGGTGCCGGAGGCGTACGGCCACAACTCCGCCAGGCTGCGCAGCAGCGTGGTCTTACCGGCCCCGGAGCGACCGGTGATCACCAGCGAATCCCCCTCGGCGAGTTGGACATCGAGCGGGTCGATCAGGCGGTCGCCGGCCGGCGTGCGCACCTCGAGGTCGCGAAGCTCGACGGCGGCCTCTTCGCTCGGCTTGACCAGGATGGTCGGCAGCGCGCGCCCCTTCTCGTTGGCGTCGACCAGGCCGTGCAACCGGATGATCGATGCCCGGAAGGCGGCGAAGGCGTCGTAGTTGTTGCGGAAGAACGACAGCGAATCCTGAATATTGCCGAAAGCCGTCGCGCTCTGACCCACATCACCGAAATCGATCCGGCCGGCGAACAGACGCGGCGCCTGGATCACCCACGGCAACGGCACGATTGCCTGCGAGACCGACCAGTTCCAGCTGTTGAAGATGATGGTCCGACGCACGAATTTGCGGTAGTTGTCGATGATCGGGGTGAAGCGCCGCCACAGCTGGTTCCGCTCGACGCGCTCACCGCGGTAGAAGCCCACCGCCTCCGCGGCGTCGCGCAATCGCACCAGCGCATACCGGAATGCGGCGTTGAGCCTCTCGTTGTCGAAGCTGAGTCGGATCAGGGGATGGCCCAACCAGATCGCCACCACCGTGGCGACCAGCACGTAAACCAGCACGGTCCAGAACATCGCGCGGGGCAGGTCGACGCCGAGCACGGTCAGATTTCCGGACAGGTTCCACAGGATCGCCGCAAAGGAAATCACCGAGGCCACGGCGTTGACCGCACCGAACAGCAAGGTGCTGCCGGTGCCGTTGGACGGGATGTTCGGGGTGCCGCCCGCATTGGCGGTGAAGATGTCGATGTCCTGCTGGATGCGCTGGTCGGGGTTGTCGATGGTGTGGTCGATGAACAGGTCGCGGTAGTAGGCCCGCCCGGCGAGCCAGTCATCGGTGAGATTCGCCGTCAGCCACATGCGCCAGGCGATGATGAACCGCTGGGTCAAGTAGATGTCGATCATGAACCGGATCACGTACAAGACCGCCAGCACGCTGAAAATCGCGATCGACATCCAGAAGCCGTGAATCCCGGACTGTTTGACCGCGTCGTCGTCGGCCGCGAGACCCTGCACCGCCTTCTGCACCGCCGTGTACAGGTCGTTGCCCTGATAGCTGAGCAACACCATCAGCCGCACTGACAGCAGCACCGACAGCAACAGCACGCCCAGCATCAGCCACACCCGCACGCTGCGGGCGCCGACGAAGTACCCGCGGGTGATCCGCCAGAACTGCCGGCCCCACGGCGTGAGATACCGGAAGGCGACCAGCACGACGAAGAGCACCACCGCGCTGATCAGCCACGCGACGGCCACCCACCGCAAAGAATCGATGGGGGCCGTCGACCAGTCGATCGAGGGCTTGAACGGCTTCGGGCCCATGGTCGCTGTCTCCTCACGGTCGCGCTGGTGGACTCTGCTGGAACTTGAAATCCTCCGGCGAAGGTACCCGAAGGATCTGGATAGGCTGCGGTTATGAGCACGGACGCCATCCCCACACAAACATTGCACGCGGGCCGGCTCGTCGCGCGACGCCTGCGGGCCAGCGGTGTCGACACCGTCTTCACCTTGTCCGGCGGTCACCTGTTCTCCGTCTACGACGGCTGCCGAGAGGAGGGCATCCGGCTGATCGACACCCGCCATGAGCAGACCGCGGCCTTCGCCGCCGAAGGCTGGTCGAAAGTGACGCGGGTGCCCGGCGTCGCCGCGCTCACCGCGGGACCGGGCGTCACCAACGGGATGAGCGCGATGGCGGCCGCGCAGCAGAACCTGTCGCCCCTCGTCGTGCTGGGCGGGCGGGCGCCCGCGGGGCGGTGGGGCATGGGCTCGCTGCAGGAGATCGACCACGTGCCGTTCGTGGCGCCGCTGGCCCGCTTCGCCGCCACGGCGCAGTCGGCCGAGGACGCGGGACGGCTGGTCGACGAGGCGTTGCGGGCGGCGGTCGGCGCCCCGTCGGGCGTCGGCTTCGTCGACTTCCCCATGGACCACGTGTTTTCAATGTCCGAGGATCACGGCCGCCCCGGCGCCCTTGCCGACCTGCCGCCGGGGCCGGCTCCCGACGGTGACGCGCTGGGCCGCGCCGCCGGCCTGCTGTCCGGGGCGAAGCGGCCGGTGATCATGGCGGGCACCAACGTCTGGTGGGGACGCGGGGAGGCGGCCCTGCTGCGCCTTGCCGAGGAACTGCAGATCCCGGTGCTGATGAACGGAATGGCCCGTGGCGCGGTGCCCGCCGATCACCCGCTGGCGTTCTCCCGGGTGCGCGGAAAAGCGTTGGGCGAGGCCGACGTTGCGCTGATCGTCGGGGTGCCCATGGATTTCCGGCTCGGCTTCGGCGCGGTGTTCGGCGCGCAGACCCGGCTCATCGTCGCGGACCGCAGCGCACCGCAGCGCAATCATCCCCGCCCGGTCGAAGCCGAGCTCTACGGCGACCTGTTGTCGACACTTGCGGCGCTGGCCGCCGGGGGCGGCACCGACCACCGGGACTGGATCGACGAACTGCGGACGGCCGAGACCGCGGCGCGCGGCAAGGAGAAGGCCGAGCTCGCCGACGACCGCATCCCGCTGCACCCCATGCGGGTGTATGCCGAGCTCGCCCCGATGCTGGACCGCGACGCCATCGTCGTTATCGACGGCGGTGATTTCGGGTCCTACGCCGGCCGGGTGATCGACAGCTACCTGCCCGGCTGCTGGCTGGACAGCGGCCCCTTCGGCTGCCTCGGCTCGGGCCCCGGCTACGCCCTGGCCGCCAAGCTGGCCCGGCCCGAGCGCCAGGTGGTCCTGTTGCAGGGCGACGGCGCGTTCGGCTTCAGCGGCATGGAATGGGACACCCTGGTACGCCACCGCGTGCCCGTCGTCTCCGTGATCGGCAACAACGGGATCTGGGGGCTCGAGAAGCACCCCATGGAGGCCTTGTACGGCTATTCGGTGGTGGCCGAACTGCGTCCGGGAACACGCTACGACGAGGTGGTGCGCGCCCTCGGTGGCCACGGCGAGCTGGTCTCCGCGCCGGCCGAGCTGCGGCCCGCGCTGGAACGCGCGTTCGCCAGCGGCCTGCCCGCCGTCGTCAACGTGCTCACCGACCCCGACGTGGCCTATCCCCGGCGCTCCAACCTCGCGTGAACCGCGTGTCGCGGGCGGACCCGCGGGCTGGCGGGTCGCGTACCGTTGACCTGTGTCAAAGACCCCCCGCCCGCAGCCCGGCCGTCTGAGCAGCCGTTTTTGGCGACTGCTCGGCGCCAGCACCGAGAAGAACCGCAGCCGGTCCCTCGCCCAGGTCACCGACTCGTCGGAATACGACGAGGAAGCCGCCGGCCTCACCGACGAGCAGCTACGCAAGGCCGCCGGGCTGCTCAAACTCGACGACCTCGCCGAGTCCGAGGACATCCCGCAGTTCCTCGCCATCGCCAGGGAGGCGGCCGAAAGATCGACGACCCTACGTCCGTTTGACGTGCAGCTGCTGGGTGCGTTGCGCATGCTCGCCGGCGACGTCATCGAAATGGCCACCGGTGAGGGCAAGACCCTCTCCGGGGCGATCGCCGCGGCCGGGTACGCCCTGGCCGGGCGGCATGTCCACGTGGTGACCATCAACGACTACCTGGCCCGCCGTGACGCGGAGTGGATGGGCCCCCTCATCGAGGCGATGGGGTTGACGGTCGGCTGGATCACCGCCGAGTCGACGAGCGAGGAGCGCCGCGCGGCCTACGGCTGCGACGTCACCTACGCCTCGGTCAACGAGATCGGCTTCGACGTGCTGCGCGACCAGCTCGTGGTCGACGTCGACGACCTGGTGTCGCCCAACCCCGACGTGGCCCTGATCGACGAGGCCGACTCGGTGCTGGTCGACGAGGCGCTGGTGCCGTTGGTGCTGGCGGGCACGACGCACCGCGAGACGCCGCGGCTGGAGATCATCAAGCTGGTCGGTGAACTGTCCCCGGAGACCGATTACGACACCGACTCCGACAGCCGCAACGTCCATCTCACCGACGTCGGGGCCCGCAAAGTGGAGAAGGCGCTCGGCGGCATCGACCTCTACTCCGAGGAGCACGTCGGCACGACCCTGACCGAGGTGAACGTCGCCCTGCACGCACACGTGCTGTTGCAGCGCGACGTGCACTACATCGTCCGCGACGACGCCGTGCACCTGATCAATGCCGCGCGCGGCCGCATCGCGCAGCTGCAACGCTGGCCGGACGGCCTCCAGGCCGCCGTCGAGGCGAAGGAGGGGATCGAGACCACCGAAACCGGCGAGGTGCTCGACACCATCACGGTGCAGGCGCTGATCAACCGCTATCAGACCGTCTGCGGAATGACCGGAACGGCGCTGGCGGCCGGGGAGCAGCTGCGCCAGTTCTACAAGCTGGGCGTGTCACCAATTCCCCCGAACGAACCCAACATTCGCGAGGACGAGTCCGACCGCGTCTACATCACCGCCGCCGCCAAGAACGACGCGATCGTCGCGCACATCGCCGAGGTGCACGAGACCGGGCAGCCGGTGCTGGTCGGCACCCGCGACGTGGCCGAATCGGAGGAACTGCACGAGCGGCTGCTGCGCCGCGGCGTGCCCGCGGTGGTGCTCAACGCCAAGAACGACGCCGAGGAGGCGGAGGTCATCGCCGAGGCCGGCAAGTTCGGGGTAGTCACCGTGTCGACACAGATGGCGGGACGGGGCACCGACATTCGGCTCGGGGGCTCCGACGAAGCCGACCACGACAGGGTCGCCGAACTCGGCGGGCTGCACGTGGTGGGCACCGGCCGGCACCACACCGAGCGACTGGACAACCAGCTGCGCGGGCGCGCCGGGCGCCAGGGCGACCCGGGCTCGTCGGTGTTCTTCTCGAGTTGGGAAGACGACGTCGTGGCGGCCAACCTCGACCACAACAAGCTGCCCATGGAAACCGACGACGACGGGCGGATCGTCAGCCCCAAGGCGGCCGGGCTGCTCGACCACGCCCAGCGCGTCGCCGAGGGCCGGATGCTCGACGTGCACGCCAACACCTGGCGCTACAACCAGCTCATCGCCCAGCAGCGCGCCATCATCGTCGATCGGCGAAACACGTTGCTGCGCACGCCAACCGCGCGCGAGGAGCTCGCGGAGCTGGCGCCCAAGCGGTACAAGGAGCTGGCCGAGGACATCCCCGAGGATCGCCTGGAGACCATCTGCCGGCAGATCATGCTCTATCACCTGGACCGCGGCTGGGCCGATCACCTGGCATACCTGGCCGACATCCGGGAAAGCATCCACCTGCGGGCGCTGGGCCGGCAGAACCCGCTGGACGAGTTCCACCGGTTGGCCGTCGACGCGTTCGCGTCGCTGGCCGCGGACGCCATCGAGGCCGCGCAGCAGACCTTCGAGACCGCCAACGTCCTGGAAGAGGAACAGGGGCTGGACCTTTCCAAGCTGGCCCGGCCGACGTCGACGTGGACCTACATGGTCAACGACAACCCGCTGTCGGATGACACCCTGTCGACCCTGAGCCTGCCCGGGGTCTTCCGCTAGGTCGCGCGCGGACGACCGAGTGTGCGCCCAGCCGCCCCGTCGGCATTCGACTGAGCCCATTGCCCGACTCGCCCCCTCGCCGCCATGCGGCTGGGGGTGCCCCCACCACGGTCCGCGCTGCGGACCGCATCGTCGTCGGGCTAAGGTCACGGCTTATGGAGCCGGCGCTTCCGCCCAACCGGGTGCTGACGGTGCCCAACGCGCTGAGCGCCATTCGCCTGGTGCTCATCGGCGTGTTCGCCTACGCCCTGCTGGTCGCGCACGCCAACGGCTGGGCGGTCGGGATCTTGATGTTCAGCGGTGCGTCCGACTGGGCCGACGGCAAGATCGCCCGGCTCCTCGACCAGTCGTCGCGGCTGGGTGTCCTGCTCGACCCGGCGGTCGACCGCCTGTACATGGTCGGCGTTCCCGTCGTGATGGCGTGGAGCGGGATCGTGCCGTGGTGGTTCGTCGCCATCCTGCTGGCGCGTGACGGGCTGCTGGCCGCGACGCTGCCGCTGGTGTGGAGCCGCGGGCTGTCCGCGCTGCCGGTGACCTACATCGGGAAGGCCGCCACGTTCGCGTTGATGTCCGGCTTTCCGCTGGTGCTGCTTGGCACCTGGGACGCGCTGTGGAGCCGGGTCGTCGGCGCCTGCGGCTGGGCGTTCCTGATCTGGGGCTTGTACGCCTACCTCTGGTCGTTCGCGCTGTACGCCGTCCAGATGACGTTGGTCGTGCGGCGGATGCCGCGGCTCAGACATGGCACTCGCCCGCCCGCGGCGTCCAAGGCGGTCGGAAATGGCTGACGGCGACCGCCTGCTCGGCGGCTACGACCCGAACGCCGGCCGCAGCGCCCATGTGGCCGCGCGGCCGAAGCTGATCCCGGTGCCCTCACTGTTGCGTGCCCTGCTGTCCGAGCACCTGGATCCCGGTTACGCCGCCGCCGCTGCCAGGCGCAGCGACGCCGCCGGAGCCGGCGGGGGGCACGAACGCGCCGCGAGCTGGCTCTGGCAGGCATTGGCGGCGCTGCTGATCGCCACGGTCTTCGCCGCGGCGGTCGCCCAGGCCCGCTCGGTCGCCCCCGGCGTGCGCTCCGCGCAGCAGCTGCTGCTGGGCAATGTGCGTTCGACCGAGAACTCGGCGACCAAGCTCGCCCAGCGGCGCAGCGAGCTGTCTGCACGGGTGGACGACGTGCAGCGCCGCGCGCTGGCCGACGACGCCGAAGGGCAGCGGCTGTTGGCGCGCCTCGACGCGCTGGGTCTGGCGGCGGCCAGCACGGCGGTGATCGGCCCCGGACTGAAGGTGACCGTGACCGACCCGGGCGCCGGCCCGAACCTTTCCGACGTGTCCAAACAGCGGATCAGCGGCAGTCGGCAGATCATCCTGGACCGGGACCTGCAGCTGGTCGTCAACTCGTTGTGGGCCAGCGGCGCCGAGGCGATTTCGGTCGGCGGCGTCCGCATCGGGCCCGACGCGACCATCCGGCAGGCCGGCGGGGCGATCCTCGTCGACAACAACCCCACCAACAGCCCGTACACGATCCTGGCGGTGGGACCGCCGCGGGCGATGCGGGACGTCTTCGACCAAAGCTCCGGCCGGCAGCGGCTCAGGCTGCTCGAGGCCTCCTATGGCGTCGTCGTCACCGTCGACGCCGCCGACGGACTGACGCTTCCCGCCGGATCGATCCGCGACACCAAGTTCGCCAAACAGATTGGGCCACAGTGAGAGAAGTCCTCGGCAGACAGCACCCCCTGTGCGAGTCGGGACATCGAGCATGATCGGCATCGCGGCGCTGGCGATCGGCATCGTGCTCGGCCTGGTTTTCCACCCCGCCGTGCCCGAGGTCGTCCAGCCCTACCTGCCCATCGCGGTGGTCGCGGCGCTCGACGCGGTGTTCGGCGGGTTGCGCGCCTATCTGGAGCGGATCTTCGACCCGAAAGTCTTCGTGATCTCGTTCGTGTTCAACGTTTTCGTGGCGGCCCTGATCGTGTATGTCGGCGACCAACTGGGTGTGGGCACGCAGTTGTCCACGGCCATCATCGTCGTGTTGGGAATCCGTATCTTCGGCAACGCCGCCGCGCTGCGGCGCCGGCTGTTCGGGGCGTGATGCGCCGGCGACGATGCAGTGGGGGCACACCCAGCCGCGAAGCGGCGAGGGGGACGACGAGATGAAGAGGAGCGGCGCGATGACTGCGGTGAGGCCGGCGTGAGCCAGGACCCGGCAGACGGCGCCGCCGAAAGCCGTGAAGCAGCGGGCCGCGCGCAGCACGGCCGCCACGAACTGCCGACGAAAAGCCCCCGCCCGGAGATCGGGCCGGTGCGCCGCACCGGGTTGTCCGGCCTGGTCCGCGGTAGTCGTTCCCGGATGGCTTTCGGGACGTTGGCGGTGCTGTTGTGTCTGCTGTTGGGCATCGCCATCGTCACGCAGGTCCGCCAGAACGAGTCGGGCGATTCGCTGGACACGGCGCGCCCGGCGGACTTGCTGGTGTTGCTGGATTCGCTGCGGCAGCGGGAGGCCACCCTCAACGCCGAGGTGAGCGAATTGCAGAACACGCTGAATTCGCTGCAGGCGTCCGGTAACAACGACCAGGCCGCCATTGCGGCCGCACAGGCCAGGCTGGCGGCGCTGTCCATCCTGGCCGGCGCGGTCGGAGCCACCGGGCCTGGCGTCATCGTCACGATCGACGATCCCGGGCCCGGGGTGGCGCCGGAGGTCATGCTCGACGTCATCAACGAACTGCGCGCCGCCGGCGCGGAGGCCATCGAGATCAACGACGCACACCAGTCGGTGCGGGTAGGTGTCGATACCTGGGTAGTGGGTACCCCTGGCTCGCTGACCGTCGACAACAAGACGCTGTCGCCGCCGTATTCGATTCTGGCGATTGGCGATCCGCCCACCCTGGCCGCGGCGATGAACATACCGGGCGGCGCCGAGGACAGCATCAAGCGTGTCGGGGCGCGGCTGTCCGTCCGGCAGGCCGACCGGGTGGACGTGACCACCTTGCGACAACCAAAACCGCACCAATACGCTCAGCCCGTCAAGTGAGCAATTCGCCAACAGAACAGGACCACTCGTGAGCGACATCCCACCCGATCTGCACTACACCGCCGAACACGAGTGGGTTCGCCGAAGCGCTGAGGACACCGCGCGGGTCGGCATCACCGACTTCGCCCAGTCGGCGCTTGGCGATGTCGTCTTCGTTCAGCTGCCCGAGGTCGGCACCGAACTGACCGCGGGCGAATCGTTCGGCGAGGTGGAGTCGACAAAATCGGTGTCGGATCTGTACGCCCCGGTGTCGGGCACGGTGTCGGCGGTGAACACCGACCTGGAGGGCAGTCCGCAGCTGGTGAACTCCGACCCGTACGGGGCGGGTTGGCTGGTCGAGGTGCGGGCGGCCGACACCGCCGCGTTGGAGTCGGCCATCTCGTCGCTGCTCGACGCGGAGGCCTACCGCGGAACGCTGACCGAATGACGGTTGCTAAGGTGCCTGCCAGCCCTGCGCGGCGACGCGAGCGGCGCGGCAGGCCGGCGGGGGAAAGGCGGGAGATCGGCCTTTCGATCGTCGGGTGGGGGGCACATTGCAGACCTATGCGCGGTACCGTCGACACATCGACACTTGAAGGCCCCGGTCGCGGTAATCGGCAGTACCGGGCGAAGAAACCTAGTGAGCAGCCGGCCGAGCGGCCCGGTCAGACAACGCCACAGCGGCCAGTGAGGAGCAGCGCGTGACGGACATGGACAACGACCAGACCTCTGACGAAGTCACGGTGGAGACGACCTCCGTCTTCCGTGCCGACTTCCTCAACGAACTGGATGCCCCGGCGCAGGCCGGCACCGAGAGTGCGGTATCCGGGGTGGAGGGCCTCCCGGCCGGCTCGGCGCTATTGGTCGTCAAGCGGGGGCCGAACGCGGGGTCGCGCTTCCTGCTCGACCAGCCGATCACGTCGGCCGGTCGGCATCCGGACAGCGACATCTTCCTCGACGACGTCACGGTCAGCCGCCGCCACGCCGAATTCAGGTTGGAAAACAACGAATTCAACGTGGTGGATGTCGGTAGCCTTAACGGCACCTACGTCAACCGGGAGCCCGTGGACTCGGCGGTGCTCGCCAACGGCGACGAGGTGCAGATCGGCAAGTTCCGCTTGGTGTTTTTGACCGGGCCCAAGCAGGGTGAGGACGGAGGATCCGGAGGCTAGTGAGCGCGCCCGATAGCCCGGCGCTGGCCGGGATGTCGATCGGGACGGTCCTGGAGATGTTGAGGCCGGACTTTCCCGATGTCACGATCTCCAAGATTCGCTTCTTGGAGGCCGAGGGACTGGTGACGCCACAGCGTGCCGCGTCGGGCTATCGGAGATTCACCGCATACGACTGCGCCCGGTTGCGTTTCATCCTGACCGCGCAGCGCGACCACTACCTACCGCTCAAGGTCATCCGGGCACAGTTGGACGCCCAGCCCGACGGCGAGTTGCCGCCGTTCGGCTCGCCCTACTCCGCGCCGCGCCTGGTGTCCGTGGCTGGCGTCGGGGAGGCCGGTGCCGGGGGCCCGGAGCCCGGATCCGACACGGCCGCGGTGGCGCCGTCGAGCATTCGGCTGAGTCGTGAAGACCTGCTCGAGCGCTCCGGGGTCGACGACGACCTGTTGACGGCGCTGCTGAAGGCGGGGGTGATCACCACCGGTCCGGGCGGCTTCTTCGACGAACACGCCGTCGTCATCCTGCAGTGCGCGCGTGCGCTTTCCGAATACGGTGTGGAGCCGCGGCATCTTCGCGCTTTCCGCTCGGCGGCGGATCGGCAATCGGACCTGATCGCCCAAATCGCCGGGCCGCTAATCAAAGCCGACAAGGCCGGCGCCCGCGACCGCGCCGACGACCTGGCCCGCGAGGTGGCGGCCCTGGCCATCACTTTGCACACGTCGCTGATCAAATCCGCCGTTCGCGACGTTCTTCATCGCTGAGGACTAGACTTCGTCGATAGCTTGGTTTTCGGCGGCACAGCGGTAATTCGGCGTCGTCGTCTCGCCAAGAACCGACACGGCAGCACATGCGGAGGGCAGACACAAATGGGTGAAGTTCGTGTTGTCGGCATTCGCGTGGAGCAGCCGCAGAACCAGCCGGTCCTGTTACTGCGCGAGACCGACGGCGACCGGTACCTGCCGATCTGGATCGGCCAATCGGAGGCTGCCGCCATCGCGCTCGAGCAGCAGGGGGTCGAGCCGCCCCGCCCGCTGACACACGACCTGATCAGGGATGTCATTGCCGCGCTTGGCCATTCGCTCAAAGAGGTGCGGATCGTCGACCTGCAAGAGGGCACCTTCTATGCCGACCTGGTCTTCGACCGCAACATCACCGTGTCCGCACGACCCTCGGATTCGGTGGCGATAGCGCTGCGCGTCGGTGTTCCGATCTACGTCGAGGAGGCCGTGCTGGCCCAGGCCGGCCTGCTCATCCCCGACGAGAGCGACGAGGAGGGCGGCACCGCTGTCCGCGAGGACGAGGTGGAGAAGTTCAAGGAGTTTCTCGACAGCGTGTCGCCCGACGATTTCAAGGCGACGTAGGCCATCTGTGGGCCGCGTGAGCGCGGTTTGGGCGCCCGCGGTGCGCGTACTACCCTGGGCATCGACATCACGGATCTGTTTCAACTAGCCCCGGGATGTCGACACGCCTGGCGGATAGCGCCCTCACTTGGCCCGGCGGCGGCCATACTTTGATCACGACTTAAGGGCGCGGTGGCTATCGAAAAGCGTAAGCTCTCTAGCACTCGGGCCTGAGCAAACGTGGCTGCGACGCAGCCAGTGACGCAGCTGGAAACGAAAGCGCGATCGGCGAGAGGAAGCACCGTGGGCGAGCAGCCACGCCAAGAACAGCTGGACCTAGCTGACCACGCGACCGCCGCGCCGGAAGCGCCCGTGCAGCCCGGACTGTTTCCCGACGACTCGGTGCCCGACGAGCTGGTGGGATACCGGGGTCCGAGCGCGTGCCAGATCGCCGGAATCACCTACCGCCAGCTGGACTACTGGGCGCGCACCTCGCTGGTGGTGCCGTCCATCCGCAGCGCGGCCGGCTCGGGCAGCCAGCGGCTGTACTCGTTCAAGGACATCCTGGTCCTCAAGATCGTCAAGCGGCTGCTCGACACCGGGATCTCGCTGCACAACATCAGGGTCGCGGTCGACCATCTGCGCCAGCGCGGCGTGCAGGACCTGGCCAACATCACGTTGTTCTCCGACGGCACCACGGTGTACGAATGCACGTCGGCCGAAGAGGTCGTCGACCTGCTGCAGGGCGGGCAGGGCGTGTTCGGCATCGCCGTTTCCGGCGCCATGCGCGAGCTGACCGGCGTGATCGCCGACTTCCCCGGCGAGCGGGCCGACGGCGGCGAGTCGATCGCCGCGCCGGAGGACGAGCTGGCCTCCCGCCGCAAGCACCGCGACCGCAAGATCGGTTGAGCGCACCCACGCGGTTCGGGCGGGTAAACTGGCTCACGCATCGCACTTGTGCGGGAGAGTTCCGTGGCGGCCAGTCACGGACGCCGAAGGAGCAACACCTCTCCGCCAACCTCTCAGGCACCCGGACCGCGCGGGTAAACGATGCCTCTGGAAAGCGGTGCTGACCCCTCGCGGTCCGCACCCGCCGATGGGGAAAGGCGCCCGGACACCAACGGGCGCCGAATCTCTCAGGCGCCCGGCGAACGGGTGAAGACAGAGGGAGGGGACCGCTAGTCCTCTGCCTCTGCCGCCACCTCAGGAGACCCGCCGTGCCGGACCACACAACCTTTGCAGCCCGCCACATCGGCCCGGACGCCCAGGCCGTCGCGGCCATGCTGGGCGTCATCGGGGTCGATTCGCTCGACCAGCTTGCCGCCAAGGCCGTACCCGCGGGCATCCTCGACAAGCTCACCGGCAGCGGCGCGGCGCCGGGCCTCGACGAGTTGCCGCCCGCCGTCACCGAATCGGAGGCGCTGGCGGAGTTGCGGGCGTTGGCCGAGGCCAACACGGTGGCCGTCTCCATGATCGGGCAGGGCTACTACGACACGCTCACCCCGCCGGTGCTGGTGCGCAACGTCCTGGAGAACCCGGCGTGGTACACCGCCTACACGCCGTATCAGCCCGAGATCAGCCAGGGCCGCCTGGAGGCGCTGCTGAACTTCCAGACGATGGTGGCCGACCTGACCGGGCTGGAGGTCGCCAACGCGTCGATGCTCGACGAGGGCACCGCGGCCGCCGAGGCCATGACGTTGATGCACCGCGCGACCCGTGGGACGTCGAACCGCCTCGCCGTCGACGCCGATCTGTTCGCCCAGACCGCGGCTGTGCTGGCCACCCGGGCGCGGCCGTTGGGCATCGAGATCGTCACCGTCGACCTGCGGGACGGCCTGCCCGACGGCGAGTTCTTCGGCGTGATCACCCAGCTGCCCGGCGCCAGCGGTCGGATCACGGACTGGTCGGCGTTGGTTTCGGCGGCCCACGAGCGGGGCGCGCTGGTCGCCATCGGCGCCGACCTGCTGGCGTTGACGCTGATCACACCGCCGGGGGAGATCGGCGCCGACGTCGCGTTCGGAACCACGCAACGATTCGGTGTGCCAATGGGATTCGGCGGCCCACACGCCGGATACCTGTCGGTGCACGCCAATCATGCCCGGCAGCTGCCGGGCCGGCTGGTCGGCATGTCGATGGACACCGACGGGTCCCCGGCCTACCGGCTGGCACTGCAGACCCGTGAGCAGCACATCCGGCGGGACAAGGCGACCAGCAACATCTGCACCGCGCAGGTGCTGCTGGCGGTGATGGCCGCCATGTATGCCAGCTACCACGGCGCCGACGGACTGACCGCGATCGCCCGCCGCGTCCACGGCCACGCCGAAACCGTCGCGGCAGGCCTGCGCGACGCGCTGGTGCACGACAAGTACTTCGACACCGTGCTGGCCCGGGTGCCCGGCCGCGCGGACGAGGTGGTGGCCGCCGCCAAGGCCGGCGGCGTCAACCTGTGGCGCGTCGACGCCGACCACGTCTCGGTGGCGTGCGACGAGGCCACCACCGACGCCCACGTGGCGGCGGTGCTGAAGGCCTTCGGTGTCAGGGCCGGCGAGCCGGCCGGCGTGGACATCGCGACCCGCACCTCGGCGTTCCTGACCCACCCCGCGTTCACGCAATACCGCACCGAAACGGCGATGATGCGCTACCTGCGGACGCTGGCGGACAAAGACATCGCCTTGGACCGCAGCATGATTCCGCTCGGTTCGTGCACGATGAAGCTCAACGCCGCCGCCGAGATGGAACCCATCACCTGGCCGGAGTTCGCCCGCCAGCATCCGTTCGCCCCGGCATCGGACACCCCGGGGCTGCGCCGGCTCATCAGCGACCTGGAGACCTGGCTGGTGCAGATCACCGGCTACGACGCCGTCTCGCTGCAACCCAACGCCGGCTCGCAGGGCGAATACGCCGGCCTGCTGGCCATCCACGACTACCACGCCAGCCGGGGTGAGCCGCACCGCAACATCTGCCTGATCCCGTCCAGCGCGCACGGCACCAACGCGGCGTCGGCGGCGCTGGCCGGCATGCGGGTGGTGGTGGTGCGTTGCCACGACGAGCCTGGCCGGGCCGGCGACGTCGACCTGGATGACCTGCGCACCAAGGTCGCCCAGTACGGCGATGAGCTCTCCACGCTGATGATCACCTACCCGTCCACCCACGGCGTCTACGAGCACGACATCGCCGAGATCTGCGCGGCCGTCCACGACGCCGGCGGCCAGGTGTACGTCGATGGCGCCAACCTCAACGCGCTGGTCGGCCTGGCCCGGCCGGGGAAGTTCGGCGGCGACGTCAGCCACCTGAACCTGCACAAGACGTTCTGCATCCCGCACGGCGGCGGGGGCCCCGGGGTGGGACCGGTGGCGGTGCGTGCGCACCTGGCCCCGTTCCTGCCCGGCCACCCGCACGCCCCTGAATTGCCCCAGGGCCACCCGGTGTCGTCGGCGCCCTACGGGTCGGCTTCGATCCTGCCGATCAGCTGGGCCTACATCAGGATGATGGGCGCCGACGGCCTGCGCGCGGCGTCGCTGACCGCGATCGCGTCGGCCAACTACATCGCCCGCCGGCTCGACGAGTACTTCCCCGTGCTCTACACCGGGGAGAACGGGATGGTCGCCCACGAATGCATCCTGGACCTGCGGGCGATCACCAAGTCCACCGGTGTGACCGTCGACGATGTCGCAAAGCGGTTGGCCGACTACGGCTTTCACGCGCCCACGATGAGCTTCCCGGTGGCCGGCACGCTGATGGTCGAGCCCACCGAAAGCGAGACCCTGACCGAGGTCGACGCCTTCTGCGAAGCCATGATCGCCATCCGCGGGGAGATCGACCGGGTCGGCGCGGGGGAGTGGCCCGTGGACGACAATCCGCTGCGGGGAGCGCCGCACACCGCCGAGTGCCTGCTGGTCGCCGACTGGCAGCACCCGTACACCCGCGAAGACGCCGCCTACCCGCTCGGCAAGAACTTCCGGCCGAAGGTGTGGCCGCCGGTACGGCGCATCGACGGCGCCTACGGCGACCGCAACCTGGTCTGCTCGTGCCCGCCGGTGGAGGCGTTCGCCTGAATCCCGCGCGGGCGGTCAGCCGAAGCGCTCGATGATCGCCGCCGCGATCTGCTCCGGGGCATCCTCCTGGATGAAGTGCTTGGCGTTGGGCAATTCGACCACGACATGGTCCGGGAAGGCCGCGCGCATGCGTGGCAGGGTGGGGCCGGGCCGGAACGCGAAGTCCTTCATCCCCCAGACAAAGAGCGCGGGCTTGGCGCCGAGCCTGGCCGGCACTTCCCGGGCGAGCCGGGCCAGCAGGGGACCGGCGGCCAGGATCTGCTTGGGCATCTCCGCGACGCCCCTGCGGGCGTCGGCGCTGGGCTGGACCGCCCGGTAGTGCTGCATCACCGCATCGGTGGGGCGGTGCTGGGTGCCGGCCGGGATCAGGCGTTCGACGAAGAAGTTGTGGTGCAGGATCGCGTATTGCAGCGGGGGACTGGACATCACCCGGCTGAACATCTTGGTGGTGAATTCGTCCGCGGGCCAGAACCAGGTGTTGCCCAGGACGACGCCGCGCACCCGGTCGGCGCGCTCCACCGCGACCGCCATGCTGATGGGACCGCCCCAGTCCTGACCCATCGTCACAAAGCCGTCCAGGCCTTCCCGTCGAGTGAGGTGGTCGACGAACTCACCCACCACTTGGGCGTGCTCGTCGATCTTGTAGCCGAACCCCGCGGGCCGGTCCGACAGTCCGAAGCCGAGGTAATCCGGTGCGATGCAACGGAAGCGGTCACGCAGCGCGATGACGATGTTGCGATACAGGAAGCTCCACGTCGGGTTGCCGTGGCACAGCAGGATCGGCGGGCCGTCACCTTCGTCGATGTAGTGCATGCGTCCCCGCGAGCTGTCGAACCAGCGCGACTGGAACGGATAGAGCTTGGGGTCGGGTGTGAAATCGATGCTCATGGCGCTCCTTCGGTAGCGCTCATGATGCTAGGCCCGCAGTGTGACAACGCCGGGCCGGCGACGTTTCAGTACCTGCCGAAGGCCAGGGCGACGTTGTGCCCGCCGAACCCGAACGAATTGTTGATGGCGTACCGGTAGTTGCCCCGCCGCGGATTTCCCGACACCACGTCCAAATCGATCTCCGGGTCGAGGTTTTCCAGGTTCAACGTCGGCGGAACGATCTGGTCGCGCAGGGCCAGCACGGTCAGTATCGACTCCACCGCGCCGACCGCGCCGACGGAGTGCCCGAGCGCGGATTTCGGCGCGTACACCGCCGGCTTGTTGGTGCCCAGCGCATTGTTGATGGCCTTGCCCTCGGCCAGGTCACCGATCTGTGTTCCGGTGGCGTGCGCGTTGACGTGGTCGATGTCGCCGGGTGTGAGGCCCGCGAGCTGGATGGCGCGCGTCATCGCCTGCCCGGCGCGGTTCCCGCTCGGGTCCGGCGCCACCATGTGGTAGCCGTCGGAGGTCACGCCTGCACCCATCAACCGGGCCAGGATGCGCGCCCCGCGAGCCTTGGCGTGTTCCTCGGTCTCGAGCACCATCAGCGCGCCGGCCTCGCCGAACACGAAACCGTCGCGGTCCTTGTCGAACGGGCGGCACGCGCCGGCCGGATTCGCGTTGTTCGTCGACATCACGATCCGCATGTTGGCGAAGGCGGCGATGGGCACGGCCTCGATCCGGGTCTCGACGCCACCGCAGATCGCGACGTCGGCCTCACCGAACACCATCGCCTGCCAGGCGCGTGCGATCGCCTCCGACCCGGACGCGCACGCGGACACCGGGGTCATCACGCCGGCCCTGGCGTGCCGTTCCAGCCCCACCGCCTGGGCGGCGGCGTCGGGCATGTACTTGCTGACCGCCAGCGGCGATACCGCTTTGACCCCGCGGGCGCGCAGGGTGTCGCGGGTGAACACCAACTCCTCGCCGGAACCGAATCCGGTGCCGACAGACACCAGCAGGCGGTTGGGGTCGACCTCGGGGGAGCCGGCGTGGTCCCACGCCCGCCGGTTGACGACGGCCGACATTCTCGACAGGTACCCCGTCCGGCGCAGCTCGGCAGGGTTGAGCTCGCTGTCGAACTCCTCCAGCAGGTGCCCGCCGATGCGAACGGGCAGGTCGAACTCCTCTACGAACGGGTCATCGAGCTCGCGGATCCCGCTTTGGCAGTCGAGTAGCAATTTCCAGGTGGTCTCGGCGTCGGTGGCCAGTGCGGTGGTCATGGCGATCCCGGTGACGACCACGTCCGGAAGCCCTTGCCCAGTAATCAGATTCGTCATTTCGGTCGTGGATCATCCTTTCGCAGCGCCACCCCGGCCGTCTTCACGGACCCGCGCGTCATCGGGGCGCCCTCAGGATCAACGGGAGGGCACTCAACTCCGGAACCTGCGCACTGCTCCCCATCGCGTCGGCCGTGGAATCAACCTCGATCGAGCTTAGCGGTAGCAGGCGCCCGCAGCGGTGAAGACGCAACGGCGGGGCCCAAGGGACCAGGATCGCCCGATGAACAGAGGCATCGCGTCTGTGGTTGGCCGAACGGGACCCTGCGGTTTCCGGGAAGAGCGACAGGCTCAGAGATGGTAGGCCAAATCCATGCAGCTCGGCGGACCATGCCGCGACAATTACTGTATGGAAGTGCGTTACGACGGCTCTGACGGTCCAGACCGTGCGGCCCATGTGCCCGCCGAAGACAGCCCGGTGACGCGCTCGGGGCAACCGTCTGTGCCCGCGCTGCCGCGGCGCCGTTTCATTGCCGCAGTCATCGTGCTCAGCGGCATTGAGTTGCTGGCGACGATGGACAGCACCGTCGCGATCATCGCGCTGCCTAAGATCCAAAACGACCTGCGCCTATCGGATTCAGGGCGGAGTTTGGTGATCACCGCCTACGTGCTGACCTTTGGCGGGCTGATGCTGCTGGGCGGCCGCCTGGGTGACACCATCGGCCGCAAGCGCACCTTCATCCTCGGGGCCGCCTTGTTCACCGCTGCCTCTGCTATGTGCGGCATCGCCTGGGACGAGGACACGATCGTTCTAGCCCGGCTGATCAAGGGCGTGGCCGCCGCGATTGCCGCGCCGACCTGCTTTGCCCTGGTCGCGACCACCTTCCCGAAAGGACCGTCACGCAACGCCGCGATGGCGGTGCTCGGGGCCATGAGCGGTGCTGGCACGGTGATAGGCCTGGTGGTCGGCGGGGCGCTCACCCAGGTTTCCTGGCGGCTGGCTTTCTTGGTGAACGTGCCGATCGGACTGCTGGTGATCTACCTGGCCCGCACCACCCTGCGGGAAACCCAGAAGGAGCGTATGAAACTCGACGCCACCGGCGCTGTACTGGCCACGTTGATGATTTCCGCCGCGGTCGTCGGCTTGTCGATGGGGCCGGAGAAGGGCTGGCTCTCACCCACCACGATCGGCTCAGCCCTCGTGAGTCTGGCCGCTTGCGCGGCGTTCGTCATCGTCGAGCGCAGGGCCGAAAACCCCGTCATGCCGTTCAGCCTGTTCCTCGACCGCAGCCGGCTGGCGACGTTCGCGACCATGTTCCTGGCCAGCGGGGTGGGGCTGACCCTGACC
The DNA here is from genome assembly GCF_034555895.2 of Mycobacterium europaeum. NCBI lineage: Bacteria > Bacillati > Actinomycetota > Actinomycetes > Mycobacteriales > Mycobacteriaceae > Mycobacterium > Mycobacterium europaeum. Next base: position 2,060,865 of record NZ_CP157315.1, on the reverse strand, counting down.
GTGCTGATCGCACTGTATGTGCAGAGCATTCTGGGTTACAGCGCGCTGCGCGCTGGCTTCAGCTTCATCCCGTTCGTCATCGCGTCGGTCATCGGAGTGGGCGCTTCGGCGCGGCTGGTGAAGTGGTTCCCGCCGCGCGTCATGGTGATCGCCGGCGGAGTCCTGATGCTGGGCGCGATGCTGTACGGCTCGACGCTCAACCACGGCGTGCCGTACTGGCCGAACCTGGTACTGCCGATCTTCATCGGCACTGTCGGTCTCGGCATGATGAACGTCCCGCTTTCGCTATCGCTGCTCGCCAGCGTCGGATTAGACAGGCTCGGGCCCACTTCCGCGATCGCGTTGATGTTGCAGAGCCTGGGCGGGCCGTTGGTGTTGGTGGTCATCCAGGCCGTCATCACCTCGCGCACCGTCCAGCTTGGTGGCACCCACGGGCCGGTGAAGTACATGAACGCCACCCAGTTACACGCGCTTGACCGCGGCTATACCTACGGCCTGCTCTGGCTGGGCGGTGTGGTCGTCCTGCTCGGTGTGGTGGCGCTGCTCATCGGCTACACAGCGCAGCAGGTCGCACACGCGCAGCAAGCCAAAAAAGCCTTCGACGCAGGCGAACAGTAGTCGGATGTCGCTGTCAGGCGGCTTCCACCGGCGCCAGCTTTTCATACAGCAGCCCCGCCAGACCCCGAACGGTACCGATGTTGGCAAGGTCGGCCGGACTGATGCGTATCCCCGTTTCGCTCTCGATACGGGTGCGCAGTTCGAGCGCGCCCAGCGAGTCCAACCCGTACTCGGGCAGCGGACGGTCGGGATCGACATTGCGACGCAAAATCAGGCTGACCTGGTCGGCGACCAGACGCCGCAGCCGAATGGGCCACTCGTCGACGGGCAACTCGTTGAGCTCGGCCAACAGTTTGCTGGAGCCCGCGCCGCTGTGACCGGTCGACCGGAAGGCTTCGGCGAAAGGACTCTGCTCGGCGAAGGCAGTCAACCACGGGGTGCCGACGATCCGCGCGTAGCCGGTGTAGCCGCGGTCATGGCGCAGCAATGTTTCGAACGCGTACGCGCCGTCGTCGGGAGAGATGGCGGCGCCGGTGTCTTCCGCCAGGGCGGTAGCGCGCCCCACCTGGCCCCACGCGCCCCACGCGATCGTGGTGCCCGGCAGGCCTTGAGCCCGGCGCCACCCGGTGAAGGCGTCCAGCCAGCTATTGGCCGCCGCGTAGGCGCCCTGGCCGGGGGAACCCACCAGCGCCGCCGCCGACGAGAAAGAGCAGAACCAGTCCAGCGGCTGGTCGACGGTGGCGGTGTGCAAGTTCCACGCACCGTAAGCCTTTGGCGCCCAGTCATGCTCAAGGAGTTCGTCAGTGATATTGGTCAGTGTGGCGTCCTCGACCACGGCTGCCGCGTGCAGCACACCGCGCACCGGAAGCCCGGTGGCGGTCGCCGTGGCAACTAGCCGCTGTGCGGTGCCCGGTTCGGCGATGTCGCCACACTGCACCGCGACGTCGGCGCCGGTCGCGCGGATGCGCTCGATGCTTTCCAGCATCTCGGGCGTCGGCTCCGAGCGGGAGTTCAGCACGATCCGCCCGCAGCCCGCCCCAAAACCTGGTGAAGCCATCTTTTCGGCCAAGAACAACCCCAGGCCACCCAGACCGCCGGTGATGATGTACGCGCCGTCGCGGCGAAAGACCCGAACCTGTGCCGGTGGCACTATGACGCGCCTGCGACCGGTGTGGGGGACGTCGAGAACGAGTTTGCCGGTGTGTTGCGCGCCGCTCATCGCTCGGATTGCGGTGGCGGCGTCGGTAAGTGGGTAGTGGGTGCTCTCCGGCATCGGCAGCAAGCCGTCCGCGGTGAGTCGGTACACCGTCTCCAACAGGGACCGGAGCCGGGCTGGATCGGTGTAGGACAGCAACCCCAGGTCGAGAGCGTAAAAGGCGAGGTTGCGCCGGAACGGGAAAAGCCCAAGCCGGGAGTCGCCATAGATGTCACGTTTGCCGATCTCGACGAATCGTCCACCCGGCGCAAGCAATTCGACGCCCGCGCGCTGGGCGGCGCCGCTGACCGAGTTGAGCACGATGTCGACGCCGTATCCGTCTGTGTCATGGCGTATCCGGTCGGCGAATTCCAGACTTCGTGAGTCGTATACATGCTCAATACCCATGTCGCGCAGCAATTGCCGACGCTCATCACTGCCGGCAGTGGCGAAGATCTCCGCTCCCGCGGCCCGCGCGATGGCGATCGCCGCCTGCCCCACGCCGCCGGTCGCGGAATGGATCAACACCTTCTCACCACTTCTGATGCGGGCCAGCTCGTGCAGGCCGTAATATGCGGTGGCGTGCGCCGTAGTCACCGCTGCCGCCTGCTGGTCGGTCAGGCCCGCGGGCAAGGTCACCGCCAGGCTGGCGTCGCAGGTGAGGTAGGTGCGCCAACAGCCGTCGGCGCACAGGCCCCCCACATGGTCGCCCACCACATGGTCGGTCACGCCCGGCCCGACCGCGGACACCACTCCGGTGAAGTCAGTGCCCGGCTGCGGTAGCCGCCCCTCAAGAGCCGGGTAGCGGCCGAAAGCAACCAGCACGTCGGCGAAGTTGATACTGGACGCGCTGACCACTACCTCGATTTGACCCGGTCCCGGTGGAATTCGTTCGCAGGCAACGAATTCGACCGACTCCAGATCGCCGGGTGTGCGGATTTGCAGGCGTATCCCGTCGTGCTCGAGGTCCGCGACGGTAGTCTGCCGTTCATCGGGAAGCAGCGGAGCGGGGGACAACCGTGCTACGTACGAAGCGCCGTTTCTCCAGGCCGTTTCGTCCTCTTGCGAATTGCTCAGCAGTTGCCCCGCCAGTTGCTCGGCATCGGTGGCTTCGTCCATATCGATTTGGGTGGCGCGCAGGTACGGATGCTCGGTGCCGATCACGCGCACCAAGCCCCGGAGCCCCGCCTGCTCGAGATTGGCCACGTCACCGGCCACGACTGTCTGGGCGTTGCCTGTGACGACGTATAGTCGCGGCAGCTCGCCGGGCAACTCGGGCAGTTCGCGGGCAATACGCACCAGATGCTGCACATACTCGCGACCCAGCAATGGGGACTGGTCTGCGGCGTTACCGTTCTTCGGTCCCGTGAGGATCACCACCCCGGTGAAGCCGCCGGCACGCAGCTGACTTGTGAGCTGTTCCGCGTTCGACGTGTGATCGGCATGTAACGGCCAGCACATGTTGCTGCACTGTGCACCATGGTTTTTCAGAGCCTCGGTCAAGGCGGTGGCGACCACATCCGAGGTGGCGGTCGTGCTGACAAGCAGCCACCGTCCGGTGTCGGCGTATGGCGCCTCGGGCAGGTCTCGTTGCCGCCATTCGATGGTCAGCAGTCGCTCGACCAGCACCCGTTCGTCTCGGCCGCCCTCGGAGACGCCGGTGCCGCATCGCAGCCCCTTTACGCCGAGCAGGACTGTGCCGTGCTGGTCGAGCACGTCGAGGTCGGCCTCGATCACGGAAGGGTCGATCTTCGTCGCCCGGGTGTAGCAGTAGTGGGCGGTGCGGGCTGAAGCGTACGAGCGGAGTCGACGGACGCCCAACGGCAGCGCCAGCGCATCTTCGCCCAGCGCCTGGATCTTCGGGCTGGCGCCAACGGACTGGAAACAAGCGTCCAACAGTGCCGGGTGCACGCCGTAAGCGCCTTGCTGCGTGCGGATTTGGCCCGGGACCGCGACCTCGGCGAGCACCGAGCCGGCCTCATCGTCGATGTGCAGCGCACCCAAACCGGTGAACGCCGGACCGTAGTGAACACCACGCTGGTCCAGGCCCTTGCGCACGTCCGCCCCGTCCTCGTGACGCGAATGCACGGCAAGCAGAGCGGACACGTCGTACGCGGGCGGCCTATCATCCCCGGCGGCAAGGAGGACCGCACTGGCTTGCCGCGCTTGGGCGTCCCCCCGATTCGTCTCCACGATGAAGTCGGCGACACCCGGCGCCGACAACGACGCCGAGGCGCCGAGCGGGGTCTGCTCATCCAGCAGCAGTGCCTGTTCGAATTGGATGTCGCGGACCTCGGAAGGCTCGCCCAGCACGGCCCGCGCCGCTGCGAGCGCCATCTCGCAGTACGCCGCGCCCGGAAGCACGGCCACGTTGCGGATCTGGTGGTCAGCGAGCCACGGCTGGGCCGCGGTCCCGACCTCGGCCTGCCACACGTGGCGCTCCGGTTCCTCCTGCAGGCGGACATGCGGGCCCAGCAGCGGATGGACCGCCACGAGGCATGCCCCGTGAGTCGGGGATTCCTGGCTCTCGCTCGTCACTCGCAGCTGACGGTGTGTCCAGGTCGGCAGTGGCGCGTCCACCAGCCGCCCACTCGGGCACAGCAACGAGAAGTCCACCGCGGCGCCGGCACTGTGTAGGTCGACCAGGAAGCCACGCAGCCCGTGCGGCAGTTCTTGTTCACGGCGCATCGCGGTCAGGGCGGCCAGCGGCATATCGAGACTTCGGGCATTCTGCTCGACGGCGTGGGTGAGCAGGGGGTGCGGTGCCAGCTCGGCGAACACCCGATAGCCGTCTTCCAATGCGGCCTGTACCGCCGGCGCGAACCGCACCATCTTGCGAAGATTGTCCACCCAATACCGGGCATCGCACACCGGCCGCTCGCGCGGGTCGAACAGGGTCGCCGAGTAGAACGGAATTTCCGGTGCCATCGGGCTGAGCTCCGCCAGTGCGTCGGTTAGCTCGTCGAGAATCGGTTCGACCTGAGGCGAATGGGAGGCGACATCCACGGCGATCTCGCGCGCCATCACATCCCGCTGCTGCCAGGCGGAGACCAGCTCGCGAACGGACTGGGTGGCACCGCCGATCACCGTGGAGTGTGGCGAGGCCACCACCGCTACCACGACGTCCTCGTTGAGGCCGCGTACGACGAGGTCGGAAAGCACGTGCTGGGCAGGCAATTCCACAGATGCCATTGCGCCGGAGCCGGTGATGTTGGACATCAGCCGCGACCGTCGGCAGATGACGCTCACGCCGTCTTCCAGCGACAGCGCACCCGCGACGACAGCCGCCGCAACCTCGCCGAGGGAGTGCCCGATAACCGCGCCCGGGCGCACGCCGTAGGACCTCATGGTGGCGGCCAGGGCGACCTGCATGGTGAAAAGCGTCGGCTGGACCCGGTCGATTCCCGTCACGACCTGAGCCGCCGACATTGCGTCGGTGACAGAGAACCCGGACTCGCGCGCGATCAGCGGCTCGGCCTGCGCGACAGTCGCCGCGAACACGGGTTCGGTCGCCAGCAGCTCGACGCCCATGCCGGACCACTGCGAACCCTGCCCGGAGAACACCCACACCGGTCCCCGGTCGTCTTGTCCGACCGCGGCCTGATACGGAGTATCGCCGCCGGCGATCTCGCGCAAAGCCTTGGTGAGCTCCGGGCGACTGCTCGCAATCACGGCGTCGCGTACCGGGCGGTGCGCGCGCCGGCACGCCAGGGTGTAGGCCAGGTCCGGCAAGGCGACGTCGTCGTGCGCTTGCACCCACCGCGCGAGCCGGTCGGCGGTGCGGCGCAACTCGTCGGCCGAGGAAGATGATACCGGGAAAAGCATTGGTGCCGTTGATGATTCTTCTGGGACGCGCTCGTCGGGGATCGCTTGGGACGCCCGTTCCGGTGCTTCTTCCAAGATTGCGTGGACGTTGGTTCCCGAGAGCCCGTACGACGACACCGCTGCCCGCCGAGGGTGATGTGCGCTCGTGGGCCACGGGGTGTTCTCCTGTGGCACAAAGAGTTTGGTGTCGATGCGGGCCATCTCGTCGGGCAGCCGGGTGAAGTGCAGATTCTGGGGGACCACACCGTGCTGAAGGGCCAGGACCGCTTTCATCAGCCCCAGTGGCCCGGAGGCGGACTGGGCATGTCCGAAGTTGGCTTTCACCGTGGCCAGCGCGCAAGGACCGTCGATCCCGTAGACCTCCGCCAGGCTGGCGTATTCGACGGGGTCGCCTACCGGGGTGCCGGGGCCGTGTGCTTCCACCATGCCGATGCTGGGGGCGTCGACGGCCGCAGCGGCCAACGCCGCCCGATACACCGCGGTCTGCGCTGTCACCGATGGTGTGGCGATGTTCAGGCTGTGGCCGTCTTGGTTTGCGGCGGTGCCGCGGATCACGGTCAGGATCCGATCGCCGTCGCGCAGCGCGTCGGGCAAGCGTTTGAGTAGCACTACGACGCAGCCTTCGGAGGACACGAACCCGTCGGCGGCGACGTCGAAGGCGTGGCATCGTCCGGTGGGAGACAACATGCCCTGGGCCGACCCCGCGGCCGCCTTCCGCGGATCTAAGGCCACGTGGGCCCCGCCCGCCATTGCAAGATCGCTTTCGCGCTCGTGCAGGCTGCGACAGGCCAGGTGCACCGCGGTCAGGCCCGAAGAACACGCGGTATCCACCGTGATCGCGGGGCCGTGGACACCGAGTGCATAAGCGATCCGCCCCGAACCCATGCTGAAGCTGGTGCCGGTGAAGCCATACGGCCCTTCTGTGGCGTGCGCGTCGGCGGACAGCAGGTGGTAGTCGCCGAACGTCAATCCGACGAACACCCCGGTCCGCGAGTCCGCCATCGTCGCCGGGCCGAGGCCGGCGTGCTCCATGGCCTCCCAGGAGGTTTCGAGCAACAATCGGTGTTGCGGATCGATCGCGGTAGCCTCGCGCTCGCTGATTCCGAAGAACTCGCAGTCGAAGCCGTATACGTCATCGAGGAACGCGCCCCACTTCGACACCGAACGACCCGGCACACCGGGCTCAGGATCGTAGTATTCGTCGACGTCCCAGCGGTCCGGCGGAACTTCAGTCACCAGGTCATCGCCCCGCAGCAACGCATCCCACAACTGCTCGGGCGAGTCGATACCTCCGGGAAGTCGGCAGGCCATACCGATAATCGCGACCGGGGTTACACGGGTGGTGTCCGCACGGGGCAACGGATCGGCTGAAGCTGAGCCGTATACACCATCAGAAATCATTCCGTGTCCTCACACGAACGACCAAGTAGCCTCGCCTGCTCCCGGTGCGCAAGGCGTGAAACCTACTGGATTACCCCACGTGTCGAGGTCTGCTCATCGCATGGCCTTGTCGATACTCTAGGCGATCGGTGCTCATCGGGAGGTCTGTTTCGATATGAAGAGTTGGGCCGTCAGCCCGACGTATTGGCTCGCATCGGTGCACTGCCGAACCCCAGCCATTTTCCGACTGCGGGCGGAAACAATCGAAACCTTGCGTGTGCCAGGACATGCGGGCTATGAGCGCTCCGCGGCGTCGACATCATCGCCGCCGTGCCAGACTTGAACGAATTAGTGCTGTGGACTAGCGGTAGGTCTTGGCAAAAGATTTGAAGACACGCTCCGCAGAAAGCTCGCGGTTTTGCCCCAAGCTAACGGCTTCGACACGCAGAGGCCATTTATTCCTACCGGTCCGCTCCAAGGTGCTCCTCCCGCCACCGGTGACATTCAGGAGCACCAATGAATCAGGCGATACGGAACCATCAGCTATCGCATTACGCAGGCATGCGACCGCGACGGCGGGTCCCGGTTCGATGTCTACGCCCTCAACTTCCGCAAACAAGTTTCTACCTTCCTGAGCTTCCCGAGCGGTCGCGGTTCTGACATTCCCTCTAGTGTCGGCAAGCGCATCCTTTACACCGCCCTTGATGCGTACCAGCGGCTTAGGGTTGGTTAGCTCATCAGCGTAGGGAACCTCTCCATCACCATTGGCATGAATTCCGATCGGCAAATCGCCAACCGAATGCGCAGACAATTCTGAAGCGATGGGAGCGAGCTCAGCATTTTGGCACAGGGTCAACCGCGGTATCCGCTGGCCCGTCGGCTGCAATCGTCTGCTCGCCTCCCAGGCCGCGATTCCTCCTGCGCCACTGCCGACCGCCTGAAAATAATGTTCGGGCAGGCTCCCTATTGCGTCGAATGCCGCCAACATTACAGTCGCCAGCCCGTCTCGTGTGGCAACGTTTAGTGCTCCACCGGGCCAGACCCAGCCGAATCGGCGACACAGGAACTGTCCAAAGTCAATTGCATCCCGGTAAGACCCCTTCTCGACGCATACGACCCTGACGCTGCAACCGATCTCTCCCGCAAACCGAATCCTGTCGAGACCAAACTCGGGAATCACCACAACGCACGGTCTTTCGGCTAGGGAAGATATCCGAGCGAGCGCCGCGGCGGTATTGCCGACGGAGGCTATTACCATTGGGGGTGAGGACGGTGGAAGTCGAGCTATCAACACATTCGCTTCAAGCTCCTTGAACGTACCGGTTGCGAACTGGATTCCGCGTTCGGGCCAATACCCACTGAATGCGATCCAGAGGTTCTCCATACCGAGCTCTCTGGCGAGCGCCTCCGAGCGGAATACGATGCAGCTTTGGGCATTGTCCAGAAGGTCGGAATTGAGGGGGAGCCATGCAGCGTATTTAGCTAACCCCGAGGCTTGACCATTTTGCACGAAGCGCCCCGTGGAATATCGCGTTGTAAGCATCGCATCTTCGTGCTCTCCGTCGCAACGCAGACGGTATCCATCGTCGTCGTATGCCTTGCCGCATGCCGTACACACGAGCTCGTAGGATGCACCGAGGCTCGTCCGTGTTTGGTGTTCTTCGGCCATCATTGCCCCGTGCAATTCCCCCGCGACACCGCCATCACGTTCGAGTCGTGGGCGTACTCGATACGCGTCATCGCTGCGCGACTGGGCTGCAAGCTTGCATGTTCGCGGACCGCGTCCGGAACAGAAGTCCCCACCACGGCAAAAGGTTATCGTGATCGTCGCCGCCGCTGCACCTCAAAAGCGGATTTTGAATCGCTGCGTCGTCGAGGCAGCAAGGTGTCGGTGAGGACGCCAGGTCATTTGGTGCCGGCGCGATGTGGCTGGGCGGTCCTATGGACTCGTTCACGGCGACCAGGTGGCGCATGTTGGTGGGCCGGTCATCAGGACGTGTGGTGCGATGTCACGGATAGCCGTAACGCCGAGAGCTGGTCATGGTGACGGGAAGCCCAACGGAAGCAAGGCATTTGGTATTGAGGAGCAAGTTTTCATGCTTGATTGAGCTCGCCAGCGTTGCTGCTCGTCGGCGAACTGGACGTTTAATGAGCGCCGCGAGTCGGTGGCCGCAAGAAGCGATGCGGAACGTAGACGGTCGCGTACGTTACGGCTAGCCGTGCCGCTACGCAAGGGCTGAAGGTGTGGTTTCGGTGGTGCTTTCGAGACGCCAGTTCGCCTGGTGCCGCTGGAAACGACGGTGCATGCATCGCAACTGTGAGGCGGCGCAGGCGGGACAGACTCCGACGGCAGCCGGTCTTCTGGGCTCGGTGCCGGCTGGGGGTTGGTGTCTGCAGCGGAAACCATGGCCGGGAGGTGGTTCGCAGTCCGCGTGCAGCGTCTGATGATCTGGTTGCGCTGCACCGCAACGTATTTGGAAATCGCGGTGGCTCTGGCATAGGGGTTTTTGGACCCAAGCCTCTGTCGGGGATGCCGGCATGGTGATGCTGAGCAGTCCGGCGCGGGATGATCGGCGTGGCTGGCGGCGGTGTAGCGGCCACAAGCCGGATGTAGCCGTTCATTGCGCACGGATCGCACCCGAATACCGCACCGTACGAAGCCATCCGCGAAGACGACGCGCACGCGACTGCGCAGTGCGGGATCTGAGCATCACAGCGTAAGAGAGTTTTGTGAAAAATTCCGGGACGGAGCGTCTGGGGCTGTCGTATGGTTTGGAACGGACCATTTTCTTTGACTAGACGGTCTGGGGGACCGGGTGAGTATCAATCCGTTTGATGACGACAATGGCAGTTTTCTGGTCTTGGTCAATGATGAGGAACAACACAGTCTGTGGCCGGTCTTTGCTGACGTTCCGGCTGGTTGGCGGGTGGCGTTCGGCGAGGCCGATCGCGGGGCGTGTCTGGACTACATCGAACAGAATTGGCCCGATATTCGGCCGAAGAGTCTGCGCGAGAGGCTAGGCAGGTAGCGGGCCGGGCTGCTGATCGGTAAACCGGTGGGTTGGTGGACTCGGATGGAACTCGGCGACCGGGTACTTCCGCTGACGCGTGGTCAGTTAGAAATCTGGCTTGCCCAAGAACTTGCCCAGCACACGGGTCATCGTGGTACGGAGTGGCAGCTGGGTCTGTTGGCCAGGGTCGAGGGCCGCGTCGACCGAGGGTCGTTGCAGCAGGCGATTCGCCAGGTGGTGCGTGAGGTCGAACCGGGCAGGGCCGCGTTTTGTGAGGTAGATGGCCAGGTTGTGCAGCGGGTGATCGATTACCCGGATGTCGAGTTGGCTTTTTACGACCTGCGTGGCGCGCAGGATCCGGTACAGGACGTCGGGGAGATCGCGTCATCGATTCGACGCACACCCATGCCGTTAAGTGGGCCGCTGTTCAAATTTGCGCTGTTTCAGACCCGCGGTGATGAGTTTTATGTGTTTGCGTGCTGTCACCACATCGTCATCGATGGGTTGGGCATGGTGCTGGTCAGCCGTCGGCTGGCCACGATCTATACCGCCATTGTTCGCGGAGAACCCATCCCTGCGGCCCCCTTCGGCTCGTTGCACGACTTGGTTCGCAGCGAGTCAGAATACGAAGCCTCCCCCGAGTACCTGCACGATCGGGCGTATTGGCGCAACCAACTTAGGCCAGAAAGCGAACCGGTTTATCGGTTGCCTGACGCGGTAGGTGAGCGTGACTACTCCTTGCCTTGCGGGCCGGTTGGCTTGGATCCTGCCGTCGTTGGCCGCATTCAGCCGTTGACGAAAGCCTTGCGAGTGCGCCGGTATTCGGTGCTGACTGCGGCGTGTGCGCTGTTGGTGCGGGGCTGGTCGGGTAGCGGCTCGGAGGTGATGCTCGATTTCCCGGTCAGCCGCCGGGTGGATCGGGAGTCCAAGATGCTTCCCGGGATGCTTGCCGGGGTGCTCCCACTGATGTTGACGGCGTCACCGCAGTCCACGGTAGCAGAATTTTGTGTGCAGGTAGACACCCGAATACGAGAGTTGCTGCAGCATCAGCGGTTTCCTGTGCACACCCTGGAGGCAGACGGCGGTCCCCGCGGGCTCGGACAGGCGGCCAATCGGGTCGGTATCGATTTCATCCCCTCCCGGCTGACCCTGGACTTTGCCGGTGCCCCAGCGTCCGCGACATACACGAACTATGGTCCAGTGGGTCACTTTGGGCTGTTCTTCCTTGGCGCCGGTGATCAGCTATTCCTCAGCACGGCGGGCGCTGGGCAGCCGTTTGCCAGTTTCGACGTGTCCTATTTGGCCAACCGCTTGCAGCAAGCGTTGGCCGATATGACCGCGGATCCGTCGCGGCTGTTGTCGTCGGTCGAGTTGCTCGATGAGTCCGAGTATGCCCGGCTGGCGGGGTGGGGTAACCGTGGCGTGTTGGATCGTCCGGTGGGTTCGGGGGTGTCGATTCCGGATGTGTTTGCCGCCCAGGTGGCACAGACCCCGGATGCGGTAGCAGTGAGCTTTGGGGACCGGTCGTGGACGTATCGGGAGTTGGATGAGTCGGCGAATCGGTTGGCGCACTGGCTGGTTGCCCAGGGTGTCGGGCCCGGTGGGTGTGTGGGGTTGCTGGTGCCGCGCTGCGCGCAGGCGATCGTGGCGATCCTGGCGGTGCTCAAGTCGGGGGCGGCCTATGTGCCGATGGATCCGGGTCTGCCGGCCGCGCGGATCGGGTTCTTGCTCACCGATGCCACCCCGGTCGCGGTGCTGACCACCGCCGGGCTGGCCGCGCGGCTGGATGGTCACGACGTGCCGATCATCGATATCAACGATCCGGTGATCGATGCCCAGCCGGCTACGGCGTTGCCGGGCCCGGCTGCGGAGGATGTGGCGTATCTGATTTACACCTCAGGCACCACGGGGATGCCTAAAGGTGTGGCGGTCACGCACCACAACGTGACGCGGTTATTCGACTCGTTTGATTCCGGACTGGACCTGACCGCAGCTCAGGTGTGGACACAATGCCATTCCTATGCCTTCGACTACTCGGTGTGGGAGATCTGGGGTGCGCTGTTGCATGGGGCCCGGTTGGTGGTGGTGCCCGAGACGGTGGTCGGCTCTCCGGATGACCTGCATGCCTTGCTGATTGCTGAGGGTGTCAGTGTGTTGAGTCAGACCCCGTCGGCGGTCGCGATGCTTTCACCGCAGGGGTTGGATTCGGTGGCGTTGGTGGTGGCCGCGGAGGCGTGTCCGGTTGAGGTGGTGGATCGGTGGGCGTCGGGGCGAGTGATGCTCAACGCTTATGGGCCGACTGAGACCACGGTGTATGCGGCGATCAGCGCCCCGCTGACACCGGGGATGGGGGCGGTGCCGATTGGGTCGCCGGTGTCGGGGGCGGCGTTGTTTGTGTTGGACCCGTGGTTGTGTCCGGTGCCGGTGGGGGTGGTCGGAGAGTTGTATGTGGCCGGTGCCGGTGTCGGGGTGGGGTATTGGGGTCGGGCGGGGTTGACCGCGTCGCGGTTTGTGGCGTGTCCGTTCGCAGCACCCGGGGCGCGGATGTATCGCACCGGGGATTTGGTGTGTTGGGGTGCTGACGGGCAGCTGCGCTATGTGGGCCGGGCGGATGAGCAGGTCAAGATCCGCGGGTATCGCATCGAACTCGGCGAAATCCGCACTGCGCTAGCGGCATTGGAGGGGGTGGACCAGGCGGTGGTGATCGCCCGCGAAGACCACCCCGGCGACAAACACCTGATCGGCTACATCACCCAATCTGCTTCTGGCACGGTGGATCCGGTCGCCATCCGCACCGAGTTGGCGCAGCGGTTGCCGTCTTATATGGTGCCTGCTGCGATCGTGGTGCTCGATACCCTGCCGTTGACGGTTAATGGGAAACTCGACACCCGCGCCCTACCCGCCCCCCACTACACCGGCGCCCACTATCGCCCCCCCGGCACTCCCATTGAGGAAATGTTGACCGGCATCTACGCCGACATCCTCGACCTCGACCAGGTGGGGATCGACGACTCGTTTTTCGAGTTGGGTGGGGATTCGTTGTCGGCGATGCGCCTGATCGCGGCGGTCAACACCAGCCTGAATGCCAACCTATCGGTACGCACCATCTTCGAGGCGCCCACCATCGCCCAGTTAGCACCCCGCATCGACGCCAGTGGTGGGGGTGGGTTGGCCCCGCTGACCGTACAAGAGCGCCCAGCGGTGGTGCCGTTGTCGTTTGCCCAGTCCCGGTTGTGGTTCTTGGATCAATTACTCGGCCCGTCTGCGGTCTACAACATGCCCGTCGCGTTGCGTCTGCAGGGCCGTCTGGATGGCGACGCGTTCAGGGCCGCGCTCGGTGATGTGGTGGCCCGCCATGAAAGCCTGCGCACCATCTTCCCCGCGGCCGCGGGCACACCCGAACAAGTGGTGATCCCGGTCGAGCGGGCCGATTTTGGTTGGCAGGTGATTGATGCCAGCGGGTGGCCAGAAAGCCAGCTACATGAGGCCATCGCCGCGGTGGCCGGCTACCGGTTTGATCTGGCGGTCGAGATTCCGTTGCGGGCCCAGCTTTTCCGCCTGGGCGTCGATGAGTTTGTGTTGGTGGCCGTAGCCCACCATATTGCTGCTGATGGTTGGTCGATCACTCCGCTGATACGGGATCTGGGTGTGGCCTATGCCGCTCGGGCTAAGGGCCAGGTTCCGGGTTGGGTGCCGTTGGCGGTGCAGTACGCCGATTACACGCTGTGGCAGCGTGAGCAGTTCGGTGACTTAGAGGATCCCGATAGTGTGATCGGCGGGCAGTTGGCTTACTGGCAGCACGCGTTGGCCGGGATGCCTGAACGGCTGGTGTTGCCCACGGATCGGCCGTATCCGGCGGTGGCCGATTATCGCGGAGCCAGCCTCACCATCGAGTGGCCCGCGCAGTTGCAGCAGCAAATCACCCAAGTAGCCCGCGCGCATAATGCGACCAGTTTCATGGTCATCCAAACCGCCCTCGCGGTGCTGCTGGCCAAACTCAGCGCCAATACCGAGGTGGCGGTGGGGTTCCCGATCGCCGGCCGGCGCGACCCCGCTCTGGATGAGCTGGTCGGGTTTTTCGTCAACACCCTGGTGCTACGCGTCGATCTGGCCGGCGACCCCAGCATCGCCGAACTCCTTAGCCAGGTGCGCGCCCGCAGCCTGGCCGCCTTTGAGCACCAAGACGTGCCCTTCGAAGTACTCGTGGAACGACTGCACCCCACCCGCTCCCTGGCCCACCACCCGCTGGTCCAAGTGATGCTGGCCTTCCAACACCACAACCCCACCGACTTGGACCTGGGGGATCTGCAAGCCAACCCCGTACCGCTGCAAACTCACACCGCGCGCATGGATTTGACCTTCTCCCTGACCGAAAACTTCACCGACGCGGGCCAGCCAGCTGGGATTAGTGGGGCGGTGGAATTTCGCACCGACATCTTCGACCCCCACACCATCCACACCCTGATCACCCGATTCCAGCGCGTGCTGACGGCGATGACGGCTGACCCGCAGCGGCTGTTGTCCTCGATCCAGGTGCTCGACGCGTCGGAGCTGGCCTGTGTGGAGGGGTGGGGGAACCGCGCCGTGTTGGACCGCCCCGCCACGCCGGGGGTGTCGATTCCGGCGGCGTTTGCCGCGCAGGTGGCACAAACCCCGGGGGCGGTGGCGTTGACTTTCAGGGACCGGTCCTGGACGTATCAGGAACTCGACGAGTCGGCGAATCAGTTAGCGCACTTGTTAATTCGGCACGGTGCGGGTCGGGGTGAGTGTGTGGGATTGCTGATGCCGCGCTGCGCGCAGGCCATCATCGCGATCCTGGCAATACTCAAGACCGGAGCGGCCTACGTACCAATAGATCCCGGTCTACCGACAGCCCGCGTCAAGTTCATGCTCACCGACGCCACCCCAATCACCGTGGTAACCACCACCGATTCGCAGTCACGGCTCAACGGTCATGGCGTGCCGGTGATCGACATCAACACCCCCTTGATCGACAGCCAGCCAGCCACACCACTGCCAGGACCGATGCCGACGCCGGAGGATATTGCGTACCTGATCTACACCTCAGGCACCACCGGAACCCCCAAAGGCGTTGCCATTAACCACCACAACGTGCTGCAGTTGCTGGATTCGCTGGAGGTGCGATTGGCGTTGGGGCGCGGGCAGGTGTGGTCGCAGTGGCATTCGTTGGCTTTTGATGGCTCAGTGCACGAGATTTTCGGTGCGCTGCTGAGTGGGGGCCGGTTGGTGGTGGTACCCGAGGCGGTGGCCGCTTCCCAGGATGACTTGCACGCCCTGCTAGTGGGTGAGCAGGTCAGTGTGCTAATTCAAACGCCGTCGTCGGTGGCGGTGTTGTCGCCGCAGCGGTTGGGGTCGGCGGCGTTAGTGCTCGGTGGGGAGGCGTGCTCGCCCGAGGTGGTGGATCGGTGGGCGCCGGGGCGGGTGATGCTCAACGCTTATGGCCCGACGGAGACCACGGTGGATGCGGCGATCAGCGCCCCGCTGACACCGGGGATGGGGGTGGTGCCGATTGGGTCGCCGCTGTCGGGGGCGGCGTTGTTTGTGTTGGACGTGTGGTTGTGTGTGGTGCCGGTGGGGGTGGTGGGGGAGTTGTATGTGGCCGGTGCCGGTGTGGGGGTGGGGTATTGGGGCCGGTCACCGTTGACCGCATCGCGGTTCGTGGCCTGCCCCTTCACCGGGGCCGCAGCGCCGGGGGCGCGGATGTATCGGACCGGGGATTTGGTGTGTTGGGGTGCTGACGGGCAGCTGCGCTATGTGGGCCGGGCGGATGAGCAGGTCAAGATCCGCGGGTTCCGCATCGAATTGGGGGAGATCCGGGCCGCGCTAGCCGGGCTAGACGGGGTGGGGCAGGCGGTGGTGATTGCCCGCGAGGACCACCCCGGGGATAAGCGTCTGGTCGGCTATGTGACCGAATCCGGTTCGGGCACGGTGGATCCGGTGGCGGTGCGCGCCGAGTTGGCGGACCGGTTGCCGTCTTATATGGTGCCGGCTGCGATCGTGGTACTCGAGGCGTTGCCGTTGACGGTTAATGGGAAACTCGACACCCGCGCCCTCCCCGCACCGGATTACACCGGTGGTCAGTATCGGGCCCCGGGCAGTCTGGTCGAGGACATCCTGGCCGGCATCTACGCGCAAATCCTCGGATTGGAGCGGGTCGGGGTCGATGACTCCTTTTTCGAGTTGGGTGGGGATTCGTTGTCGGCGATGCGTTTGATCGCCGCGATCAACAATTCTTTGGATGTTGACTTGTCGGTGCGGGCGGTGTTTGAGGCGCCGGCGATCGCGCAGTTGGCGCCCCGCATCCAGGCCAACGCCGGGGGTGGGGGTGGGTTGGCCCCGCTGACCGTACAAGAGCGCCCAGCGGTGGTGCCGTTGTCGTTTGCCCAGTCCCGATTGTGGTTCTTGGATCAGTTGCAGGGGCCTTCTGCGGTCTACAACATGCCCGTTGCGCTGGGGTTAGGTGGGCCACTTGATGTTGAGGCCCTGGAGGCCGCGCTCGGTGATGTGGTGGGCCGCCATGAAAGCCTGCGTACCATCTTCCCCGCCACCGACGGGACCCCCCACCAGCAGCTGATCCCGGTTGAGCGGGCCGATTTTGGTTGGCGGGTGATTGATGCCAGCGGGTGGCCAGAAAGCCAGCTACATGAGGCCATCGCCGCGGTGGCCGGCTACCGGTTTGATTTGGCGGTCGAGGTTCCGTTGCGGGCGCAGCTTTTCCGGGTGGGCGTCGATGAGTTTGTGTTGGTGGCCGTAGCCCACCATATTGCTGCTGATGGTTGGTCGATCACTCCGCTGATACGGGATCTGGGTGTGGCCTATGCCGCTCGGGCTAAGGGCCAGGTTCCGGGTTGGGTGCCGTTGGCGGTGCAGTACGCCGATTACACGCTGTGGCAGCGTGAGCAGTTCGGTGGCTTAGAGGATCCCGATAGTGTGATCGGCGGGCAGTTGGCTTACTGGCAGCACGCGTTGGCCGGGATGCCTGAACGGCTGGTGTTGCCCACGGATCGGCGGTATCCGGCGGTGGCCGATTATCGCGGAGCCAGCCTCACCATCGAGTGGCCCGCGCAGTTGCAGCAGCAAATCACCCAAGTAGCCCGCGCGCATAATGCGACCAGTTTCATGGTCATCCAAACCGCCCTCGCGGTGCTGCTGGCCAAACTCAGCGCCAATACCGAGGTGGCGGTGGGGTTCCCGATCGCCGGCCGGCGCGACCCCGCTCTGGATGAGCTGGTCGGGTTCTTCGTCAACACCCTGGTGTTGCGGCTGGATCTGGCCGGCGACCCCAGCATCGCCGAACTCCTTAGCCAGGTGCGCGCCCGCAGCCTGGCCGCCTTTGAGCACCAAGACGTGCCCTTCGAAGTACTCGTGGAACGACTGCACCCCACCCGCTCCCTGGCCCACCACCCCCTAGTGCAGGTCATGCTGGCCTGGCAAAACCTGCCCGAGCACAACGAGGACTTGGCTGGCGGACTAGCGCTGGGGGACCAGGCGCGGGTCAGCCCGCTGCCGGTGCAAACTCACACCGCGCGCATGGATTTGACCTTCTCCCTGACCGAAAACTTCACCGACGCGGGCCAGCCAGCTGGGATTAGTGGGGCGGTGGAATTTCGCACCGACATCTTCGACCCCCACACCATCCACACCCTGATCACCCGATTCCAGCGCGTGCTGACGGCGATGACGGCTGACCCGCAGCGGCTGTTGTCCTCGATCCAGGTGCTCGACGCGTCGGAGCTGGCCTGTGTGGAGGGGTGGGGGAACCGCGCCGTGTTGGACCGCCCCGCCACGCCGGGGGTGTCGATTCCGGCGGCGTTTGCCGCGCAGGTGGCACAAACCCCGGGGGCGGTGGCGTTGACTTTCGGGGACCGGTCCTGGACGTATCAGGAACTCGACGAGTCGGCGAATCAGTTAGCGCACTTGTTAATTCGGCACGGTGCGGGTCGGGGTGAGTGTGTGGGATTGCTGATGCCGCGCTGCGCGCAGGCCATCATCGCGATCCTGGCAATACTCAAGACCGGAGCGGCCTACGTACCAATAGATCCCGGTCTACCGACAGCCCGCGTCAAGTTCATGCTCACCGACGCCACCCCAATCACCGTGGTAACCACCACCGATTCGCAGTCACGGCTCAACGGTCATGGCGTGCCGGTGATCGACATCAACAACCCCTTGATCGACAGCCAGCCAGCCACACCACTGCCAGGACCGATGCCGACGCCGGAGGATATTGCGTACCTGATCTACACCTCAGGCACCACCGGAACCCCCAAAGGCGTTGCCATTAACCACCACAACGTGCTCCAATTGCTCGCCTCGGCGGGTGAGTACGTGGAGCGGGTGGGGGTGTGGTCGCAGTTTCATTCCTATGCGTTTGATTTTTCGGTCTGGGAGATCTTTGGTGCGCTGTTGGGCGGGGGCCGGTTGGTGGTGGTACCCGAAGCGCTAACCCGCTCACCGGAAGACTTCCACGCCCTGCTGCTCGGCCAGAGGGTCAGTGTGTTGAGCCAAACACCCACAGCGTTTTATGCGTTGCAATCCGTCGATGAATTCTCAGCGAGGTTGGCTCAGCAGCTGAGGCTGGAAACGGTGGTGTTTGGTGGGGAAGCCCTTGAGCCCGCACGTCTGGGGCCGTGGTTGGACCACCATCGGGGGGCCCCGCGGCTGCTGAACATGTATGGCACTACCGAGACGACGGTGCATGCCTCGATGCGAGAGATTGTGGCCGGCGATGTCGCTCGGACGGTCAGTCCGATTGGGTCGCCGCTGGCGCATCTGGGCTTTTTTGTCTTGGACCCGTGGTTGGGTGCGGTGCCGGTGGGGGTGGTCGGGGAACTGTATGTGGCCGGCGCCGGGGTCGGGGTGGGGTATTGGGGCCGGTCATCGTTGACCGCGTCGCGGTTTGTGGCCTGCCCCTTCGGCAGCCCGGGGTCGCGGATGTATCGCACCGGGGATTTGGTGTGCTGGGGCACTGACGGGCAGCTGCAGTATGTGGGCCGGGCCGATGAGCAGGTCAAGATCCGCGGGTATCGCATCGAACTCGGCGAAATCCGCACCGCCCTGGCGAACGTGGACGGGGTGGGGCAGGCGGTGGTGATCGCCCGCGAGGACCACCCTGGGGATAAGCGTCTGGTCGGGTATGTCACCGAATCTGGTTCGGGCACCGTAGATCCGGTGGCGGTCCGCGCCCAACTCGCGGATCGGCTACCCGCCTATATGGTGCCGGCCGCCATCGTGGTCCTCGATACCCTGCCGTTGACGGTCAACGGCAAACTCGACACCCGCGCCCTACCCGCCCCCGACTACACCGGTCAGGGGTATCGCGCCCCGGGCACACCCATTGAGGAAATCTTGGCCGGGATCTACGCCCAGGTGCTCGGGCTGGAGCGCGTCGGGGTCGATGACTCCTTCTTCGATCTGGGTGGGGACAGCATTTTGTCGATGCAGGTGGTGGCCCGGGCGCGGGCGGCTGGCCTGTTGTGTCGGCCGCGTGATGTCTTCGTCGAGCAAACCGTGGCCCGGCTGGCCCGGGTGGCCGAGGTAGCGGTCGGCGGCGAGCTTGCCCCAATGGACGAGGGTGTCGGGCCGCTGGTCGCCACCCCGATCATGCGGTGGCTGCAGGGTGTGGACGGTCCGGTTGACCAGTTCAACCAGACGATGGTGGTGCAGGCGCCGGCCGGGGTCACCGAGGGCGACGTGGTGGTGGTGTTGCAGGCCCTGCTGGATCGGCATGCCATGTTGCGGTTGTGTGTCGACGACGACGCCGGCGGATGGGCGCTATGGGTACCCGAGCCGGGGTCGGTGAACGCCAGCGATTGCCTGCAGGCGGTGGACGCGTTATGCGATGACGCGTTGGTAGAGGCGCGGTCGCGGTTGAACCCGGGCGCTGGGGTGATGGTCAGTGCGCTATGGGTGGGCGCCACGGGCCAGTTGGTGTTGATCGTTCACCACCTGGCTATTGATGGGGTGTCATGGCGAATTTTGTTGGAGGATTTGAATATCGCCTGGGCTCAGCATCACAGTGGTCAGCCGGTCGTCTTGCCCGTCGTGGGGACGTCGTTTGCTCGGTGGTCGGGGCTGCTCGATAAGTACGCCCACACCCCAGAAGTGATCAGCCAGGCCGAGGTGTGGCGGCAGGTGGCGACAACCGCTGTCTTATTGCCGCCGGTGCAACCGCGGGTAGATACGTATGCGAGTGCGGGGCAGTTGTCGGTGTCGTTGGATGCCGAGACCACACGCCTGCTGCTCGGTGAGGTGCCCGCGGTGTTTCACGCTGGCGTGCAAGACATTTTGTTGATCGCGTTCGGCTTGGCCTTCGTGGAATTCCTGGGTCCTGCTGCCGCGGCGGTCGGTATCGATGTGGAGGGCCACGGGCGCCACGAGGAGCTAGGCGACGGGTTGGACTTGTCGCGCACGGTGGGCTGGTTCACCGCCAAGTACCCGGTGGCGTTGGCGCCCGGTGAGCTGGACTGGTCGCAGGTGGTAGCCGGTGAAGCCGCGCTGGGGGCGGTCATCAAGGACGTCAAAGAACAGCTGCGCGCCCTGCCGCATCCTCTGACGTATGGTCTGCTGCGGTATTTGAATCCCGAGGTTGAGCTGGCCGGGTCAGATCCGGTGATCGGGTTTAACTACTTGGGCCGGGTGGGCGGCCAGGGTGAGATGTCGGCTGGTTTGTGGCGGCTCGATCGAGACGGCTTGTCGTTGACCGGTGCGGCCACGGCAGTGGCGATGCCGTTGATGCATACCGTGGGGCTCAACGCCGCCACCGTGGACACGGAGGCTGGCCCGCATCTGCAGGCGGCTTGGACGTGGGCGCGCTCGGCACTCGATGAGCAGCAGGTCAGCCGGCTCAGCCGGTTGTGGTTTGAGGCCCTAGCTGGTATCTGCGCGCATGTCCAACACGGTGGGGGTGGGTTGACTCCCTCCGATATTGCGCCGGCCCGGTTGAGTCAGGTTCAGATCGATGAGTTGTGTCGGCAGGATCGGGTTGCCGATATTTTGCCGTTGACCCCCTTGCAGCAGGGGTTGCTCTTTCATGCCAGTACCGCGCAGGGCGGCGATGATGTGTATGCGGTGCAGCTGGATATCACCGTGACTGGCGGCCTGGATCCCGACCGTCTGCGCGAGGCGGTGCATACGGTGGTGCTGCGCCATCCGCACCTGCTGGCCCGGTTCTGGGACCGGTTCGGGGAGCCGGTGCAGATCATCCCGGCTGAGCCCGAGTTGACGTGGCGGTATGTCGAACTGGACGCCAGCACCGACGGCGACGGGGTTGGCGTCGATGAAATCCAGCGGTTGTGTGCGAGCGAGCGGGCCGCGGTGTGCGATCTGGGCAGCCAGCCGGCTTTTCGGGCCGCGTTGATCCGCACCGCGGGCGATCAGCACCGGTTTGTGCTGACGAATCACCACATCGTGCTCGATGGCTGGTCGCTGCCGATCTTGTTGCAGGAAATCTTCGCCAGCTATTACAGGCAGCGGCTGCCTGCTCCGGTGCCCTATCGCCGGTTTGTAAGCTGGCTGACCGCCCAAGATCGCGCTGCCGCCGAGGCGGCATGGCACGAGGTGTTCACCGGGTTCGAGACCCCCACACTGGTGGGCCCGCCGGGCCGATTGACGCTGGGACGGCGCGGTGTTGTGTCGTCTAGGGTGTCTGAGCAGACCACGCTGGCCCTTGTGGAGTTGGCCCGCTCGTGTCACACCACCGTGAGCACCGTGCTGCAGGCCGGCTTCGCGCAGCTGTTGTGCGGGTTGACCGGCCAGCATGATCTCGCTTTTGGCATCACCGTCTCAGGACGGCCCGCCGAGCTGAGCGGCGCGGAATCGATGGTGGGCCTATTGATCAACACGGTGCCGGTGCGTGCCACCCTAACCGCGTCGACTAGCACCGTAGACCTGCTCGAGGCGCTGCACCGCATCCACAACAACACCCTGGACCATCAGCACTTGGCGCTCAACGAGATTCACCGCGCCACTGGACACGACCAACTGTTTGACACCTTGTTCGTGTATCAAAACTATCCGGTCGACACCACCGCAATGGCCGGGCCACACGAGTTGGCCATCGACGAGGTCACGAGCCGCGAATACAACCACTACCCGCTGACACTGCAAGTGGCGCCCGGTCAGGAACTGGGCCTGCGGGTCGAATACGACACCAACATTTTCGACCCCAACACCATCCACACCCTGATCACCCGATTCCAGCGCGTGCTGACGGCGATGACGGCTGACCCGCAGCGGCTGTTGTCCTCGATCCAGGTGCTCGACGCGTCGGAGCTGGCCTGTCTGGAGGAGTGGGGTAACCGCGCCGTGTTGGACCGCCCGGTGGGTTCGGGGGTGTCGATTCCGGATGTGTTTGCCGCCCAGGTGGCACAAACCCCGGAGGCGGTGGCGCTGACTTGTGAGGGTCTTTCGCTGACGTATCGGGAGTTGGATGAGTCGGCGAATCGGTTGGCGCACTCGCTGGTTGGGCATGGGGTGGGCCCGGGTGAGTGTGTGGGCTTGCTGGTGGAGCGCGGCGCGCAGGCGATCGTGGCGATCCTGGGGGTCCTCAAGGCGGGGGCGGCCTATGTGCCGATGGACCCGGGATGGCCGGTAGCGCGGATCAAGTTCGTGCTCACCGATGCCACCCCGGTCGCGGTGCTGACCACCGCTGAGTTGCGCTCGCGGCTCGATGGTCATGACGTGCCGGTCATTGATCTCAACGATCCCGTGATCGATACCCAGCCGGCAACAACGCTGCGGGGCCCGACCCCCGACGCCGACGATATTGCGTATCTGATTTACACCTCGGGCACCACGGGGATGCCTAAAGGTGTTGCCGTTAGCCATGACAACGTGATCGAGCTGCTAACGTCGGCAGGTGCGTACGTGAACCGCGCGGGCGTGTGGTCGCAGTGGCATTCCTATTCCTTTGATGTGTCGGTGTGGGAGATCTTCGGCGCCCTGCTAGGTGGGGGCCGGTTGGTGGTAGTGCCCGAAACGGTGACCCGTTCCCCAGACGATTTCCACGCCCTGCTGGCTGCTGAGGGTGTCAGTGTGCTGAGTCACACCCCGTCGGCGTTTTATGCGTTGCAAAACCTTGATGGATTATCAGCGGGATTGGGTCGACAGCTGGCGCTGGAATCGGTGGTGTTTGGTGGGGAAGCCCTCGAGCCTGCGCGTCTTAAGACGTGGTTCGGCCACCATGGAGGCTCGACGCGGCTGATCAACATGTATGGCACCACCGAGACGACGGTCCATGCCTCGGTACGCGAGATCGTCGCCGGCGATGTCGCGGGCATAGCGAGCCCGATCGGAGTGCCGTTGGCGCATTTGGGCTTTTTTGTACTTGATCAGTGGTTACGTGCGGCGCCAATCGGGGTGGTCGGGGAGTTGTATGTGGCCGGTGCCGGGGTCGCGTACGGGTATTGGGGTCGGTCGGAGTTGACCGCATCGCGGTTTGTGGCGTGTCCGTTAGGGGCGCTGGGGTCCAGGATGTATCGCACCGGGGATCTGGTGTGCTGGGGTGCTGATGGCCTGTTGCGCTATGTGGGTCGCGCGGATGAGCAGGTCAAGATCCGCGGGTATCGCATCGAACTCGGCGAAATCCGCACCGCCCTCGCCGGACTAGATGGGGTGGGGCAGGCGGTGGTGATTGCCCGCGAGGACCACCCCGGGGATAAGCGTCTGGTCGGCTATGTGACCGAATCCGGTTCGGGCACGGTGGATCCGGTGGCGGTGCGCGCCGAGTTGGCGCAGCGCCTGCCGGGGTATATGGTGCCGGCCGCGATCGTGGTGCTCGAGGCGTTGCCGTTGACGGTCAACGGCAAACTCGACACCCGCGCCCTCCCCGCCCCGGAATACACCGGTGGTCAGTATCGGGCCCCGGGCAATCTGGTCGAGGACATCCTGGCCGGCATCTACGCGGAAGTCCTTGGGTTGGAGCGCGTCGGGATCGACGACTCCTTCTTCGATCTCGGTGGGGATTCGTTGTCGGCGATGCGGCTGATCGCCGCGACCAACACCAGCTTGGATGCTGACTTGTCGGTGCGGGCGGTGTTTGAGGCGCCGGCGATCGCGCAGTTGGCGCCCCGCATCGCCGCCAACGCCGGGGGCGGGCTGACCCCGCTGGTGGCCGGCCCGCGTCCGGAGCGGGTGCCGTTGTCGTTTGCCCAGTCCCGATTGTGGTTCTTGGATCAGTTGTTGGGCCGGTCGGCGGTCTACAACATGCCCGTGGCGGTGCGCCTGCACGGACCACTCGACGTTGACGCCCTGGAGGCCGCGCTCGGTGATCTGGTGGCCCGCCATGAAACCCTGCGCACCGTCTTCCCCGCGGTTGATGGGATTCCCGAACAGCAGGTGGTGCCGGTCGAGCGAGCCGATTTCGGCTGGGCGGTGATCGATGCCAGCAACTGGACGGATACCCGGTTGGATGCGGCGATCGAGGCCGCAGCACGCCACCGGTTTGATTTGGTGGCCGAGATTCCGTTGCGGGTCCAGCTTTTCCGGTTGGGCTTAGATGAGTATGTGTTGGTGGCGGTGGCCCACCATATCGCTGCTGATGGTTGGTCGATCACTCCGCTGATACGGGATCTGGGTGTGGCCTATGCCGCTCGGGCTAAGGGCCAGGTTCCGGGTTGGGTGCCGTTGGCGGTGCAGTACGCCGACTACACACTCTGGCAACGTGAGCAGTTCGGTGACTTAGACGATCCGGATAGTGTGATCGGCGGGCAGTTGGCTTACTGGCAGCACGCGTTGGCCGGCATGCCTGAACGGCTGGTGTTGCCGACGGATCGGCCGTATCCGGCGGTGGCCGATTATCGCGGGGCCAGCCTCACGATCGAGTGGCCCGCCGAGCTGCAGCAGCAGATCACCTGGGTAGCCCGCGCGCATAATGCGACGAGCTTCATGGTGGTGCAGGCCGGCTTGGCAGTCTTGTTGGCCAAACTCAGCGTCGGTTGTGATGTGGCCGTGGGGTTCCCGATCGCCGGCCGGCGCGACCCCGCTCTGGATGAGCTGGTCGGGTTTTTCGTCAACACCCTGGTGTTACGCGTCGATCTGGCCGACGACCCCAGCATCGCCGAACTCCTTAGCCAGGTGCGTGCCCGCAGCCTGGCCGCCTTTGAGCACCCAGACGTGCCCTTTGAGGTGTTGGT
The DNA here is from genome assembly GCF_034555895.2 of Mycobacterium europaeum. Taxonomy (NCBI): domain Bacteria; kingdom Bacillati; phylum Actinomycetota; class Actinomycetes; order Mycobacteriales; family Mycobacteriaceae; genus Mycobacterium; species Mycobacterium europaeum. The sequence continues at coordinate 2,035,741 of NZ_CP157315.1, read as the reverse complement.
GGAACGGCTGCAACCCACCCGCAGCCTGGCCCACCATCCGTTGGTGCAGGTGATGTTGGCCTGGCAACAGCACAACCTGACCGATTTGGACCTGGGGGAGCTGCAGGCCAACCCCATAGCGGTGCAAACCCACACGGCCCGCATGGATTTGACCTTCTCCCTGGCCGAAACCTTCACCGATGCCGGCCAGCCGGCCGGCATCGCCGGCACGGTGGAATTCCGCACCGACATCTTCGACCCCAACACCATCCACACCCTGATCACCCGATTCCAGCGCGTGCTGACGGCGATGACGGCTGACCCGCAGCGGCTGTTGTCCTCGATCCAGGTGCTCGACGCGTCGGAGCTGGCCTGTGTGGAGGGGTGGGGGAACCGCGCCGTGTTGGACCGCCCCGCCACGCCGCGGGTGTCGATTCCGGCGGCGTTTGCCGCGCAGGTGGCACAAACCCCGGGGGCGATGGCGTTGACTTTCAGGGACCGGTCCTGGACGTATCAGGAACTCGACGAGTCGGCGAATCAGTTAGCGCACTTGTTAATTCGGCACGGTGCGGGTCGGGGTGAGTGTGTGGGATTGCTGATGCCGCGCTGTGGGCAGGCGGTCGTGGCGATCCTGGGGGTGTTGAAGTCGGGGGCGGCGTATGTGCCGATCGATCCTGGGCTGCCGGCGGCGCGGATCGGGTTCATGCTCGCTGATGCGGCTCCGGTGATGGTGTTGACCACCGCCGGGTTGCGGTCACGGCTGGATGGTCATGGTGTGCCGGTCATTGATGTTGATGATCCTGTTGTGGATACCCAGCCGGCTATACCGTTGCCGGGTCCGGCGGTCGACGATATCGCGCACATTGTCTATACCTCGGGGACGACCGGTGTGCCTAAAGGTGTTGCTGTCACGCATCGCAATGTGACCCAGTTGTTTGATTCGTTGGAGATGGGTGTGCGGCTGGGGCCGGGGCAGGTGTGGTCGCAGTTTCATTCGTATGCGTTTGACTTTTCGGTGTGGGAGATCTGGGGTGCGTTGTTGCATGGGGCACGGTTGGTGGTGGTGCCCGAAGCGCTAACCCGTTCTGCGGATGATTTTCACGCGTTGCTGGTGACTGAGCGGGTCAGTGTGCTCACTCAGACTCCCTCTGCGGTGGGGGTGCTCTCGACGGATGGTTTGGACTCGGCGGCGCTGGTGATCGGCGCCGAGGTGTGTCCGGCGGAGGTGGTGGATCGGTGGGCGCCGGGGCGGGTGATGGTCAATGTCTACGGGCCGACCGAGACCACGATGTGGGCATCCAAGAGTATCCCGCTGGCTGCTGGGGTGGGTGCCCCGCCGATTGGGTCGCCGGTGTCGGGGGCGGCGTTGTTTGTGTTGGACGTGTGGTTGTGTGTGGTGCCGGTGGGGGTGGTGGGGGAGTTGTATGTGGCCGGTGCCGGGGTGGGGGTGGGGTATTGGGGTCGGGCGGGGTTGACTGCGTCGCGGTTTGTGGCGTGTCCGTTCGGCAGCCCGGGGTCGCGGATGTATCGGACCGGGGATTTGGTGTGTTGGGGTGCTGACGGGCAGCTGCGCTATGTGGGCCGGGCGGATGAGCAGGTCAAGATCCGCGGGTTCCGCATCGAATTGGGGGAGATCCGGGCCGCGCTAGCCGGGCTAGACGGGGTGGGGCAGGCGGTGGTGATTGCCCGCGAGGACCACCCCGGGGATAAGCGTCTGGTCGGCTATGTGACCGAATCCGGTTCGGGCACGGTGGATCCGGTGGCGGTGCGCGCCGAGTTGGCGCAGCGGTTGCCGTCTTATATGGTGCCGGCTGCGATCGTGGTACTCGAGGCGTTGCCGTTGACGGTTAATGGGAAACTCGACACCCGCGCCCTCCCCGCACCGGATTACACCGGTGGTCAGTATCGGGCCCCGGGCAGTCTGGTCGAGGACATCCTGGCCGGCATCTACGCGCAAATCCTCGGATTGGAGCGGGTCGGGGTCGATGACTCCTTTTTCGAGTTGGGTGGGGATTCGTTGTCGGCGATGCGTTTGATCGCCGCGATCAACAATTCTTTGGATGTTGACTTGTCGGTGCGGGCGGTGTTTGAGGCGCCGGCGATCGCGCAGTTGGCGCCCCGCATCCAGGCCAACGCCGGGGGTGGGGGTGGGTTGGCCCCGCTGACCGTACAAGAGCGCCCAGCGGTGGTGCCGTTGTCGTTTGCCCAGTCCCGGTTGTGGTTCTTGGATCAGTTGTTGGGCCGGTCGGCGGTCTACAACATGCCCGTTGCGCTGGGGTTAGGTGGGCCACTTGATGTTGAGGCCCTGGAGGCCGCGCTCGGTGATGTGGTGGGCCGCCATGAAAGCCTGCGTACCATCTTCCCCGCCACCGACGGGACCCCCCACCAGCAGCTGATCCCGGTTGAGCGGGCCGATTTTGGTTGGCGGGTGATTGATGCCAGCGGGTGGCCAGAAAGCCAGCTACATGAGGCCATCGCCGCGGTGGCCGGCTACCGGTTTGATTTGGCGGTCGAGGTTCCGTTGCGGGCGCAGCTTTTCCGGGTGGGCGTCGATGAGTTTGTGTTGGTGGCCGTAGCCCACCATATTGCTGCTGATGGTTGGTCGATCACTCCGCTGATACGGGATCTGGGTGTGGCCTATGCCGCTCGGGCTAAGGGCCAGGTTCCGGGTTGGGTGCCGTTGGCGGTGCAGTACGCCGATTACACGCTGTGGCAGCGTGAGCAGTTCGGTGGCTTAGAGGATCCCGATAGTGTGATCGGCGGGCAGTTGGCTTACTGGCAGCACGCGTTGGCCGGGATGCCTGAACGGCTGGTGTTGCCCACGGATCGGCCGTATCCGGCGGTGGCCGATTATCGCGGAGCCAGCCTCACCATCGAGTGGCCCGCGCAGTTGCAGCAGCAAATCACCCAAGTAGCCCGCGCGCATAATGCGACCAGTTTCATGGTCATCCAAACCGCCCTCGCGGTGCTGCTGGCCAAACTCAGCGCCAATACCGAGGTGGCGGTGGGGTTCCCGATCGCCGGCCGGCGCGACCCCGCTCTGGATGAGCTGGTCGGGTTCTTCGTCAACACCCTGGTGTTGCGGCTGGATCTGGCCGGCGACCCCAGCATCGCCGAACTCCTTAGCCAGGTGCGCGCCCGCAGCCTGGCCGCCTTTGAGCACCAAGACGTGCCCTTCGAAGTACTCGTGGAACGACTGCACCCCACCCGCTCCCTGGCCCACCACCCCCTAGTGCAGGTCATGCTGGCCTGGCAAAACCTGCCCGAGCACAACGAGGACTTGGCTGGCGGACTAGCGCTGGGGGACCAGGCGCGGGTCAGCCCGCTGCCGGTGCAAACTCACACCGCGCGCATGGATTTGACCTTCTCCCTGACCGAAAAGTTCACCGACGCGGGCCAGCCAGCTGGGATTAGTGGGGCGGTGGAATTTCGCACCGACATCTTCGACCCCCACACCATCCACACCCTGATCACCCGATTCCAGCGCGTGCTGACGGCGATGACGGCTGACCCGCAGCGGCTGTTGTCCTCGATCCAGGTGCTCGACGCGTCGGAGCTGGCCTGTGTGGAGGGGTGGGGGAACCGCGCCGTGTTGGACCGCCCCGCCACGCCGGGGGTGTCGATTCCGGCGGCGTTTGCCGCGCAGGTGGCACAAACCCCGGGGGCGGTGGCGTTGACTTTCGGGGACCGGTCCTGGACGTATCAGGAACTCGACGAGTCGGCGAATCAGTTAGCGCACTTGTTAATTCGGCACGGTGCGGGTCGGGGTGAGTGTGTGGGATTGCTGATGCCGCGCTGCCCAGAGGCGATCGTGGCGATCCTGGCGGTGCTCAAGTCCGGGGCGGCCTACGTACCAATAGATCCCGGTCTACCGACAGCCCGCGTCAAGTTCATGCTCACCGACGCCACCCCGGTCGCGGTGTTGACTACCGCTGAGTTGCGCTCGCGGCTCGATGGCCATGACGTGGCGGTCATCGATGTCAACGATCCCGCCATCGATGCCCAGCCGGCTATACCGTTGCCGGGCCCGACTTCGGAGGATGTTGCGTATCTGATTTACACCTCAGGTACTACCGGTGTTCCTAAAGGTGTTGCCGTTAACCATCACAACGTGACCCAGCTGCTGGAGACGCTGGACGGTCAGGTGGAGCGGGTGGGGGTGTGGTCGCAGTGGCATTCCTATGCGTTCGATGTTTCGTTCTGGGAGATTTTCGGTGCGCTGTTGAGTGGGGGCCGGTTGGTAGTGGTACCCGAGGCGGTGGTCGGCTCCCCGGATGACTTGCACGCCTTGCTGATTGCTGAACAGGTCAGTGTGTTGAGTCAGACCCCGTCGGCGGTGGGGATGCTTTCGCCGCAGGGGTTGGAGTCGGTGGCGTTGGTGGTGGCCGGGGAAGCGTGTCCGGCTGAGGTGGTGGATCGGTGGGCGCCGGGGCGGGTGATGCTCAACGCTTATGGGCCGACCGAGACCACCGTGTATGCGGCGATCAGCGCCCCGCTCACCCCGGGCACGGGGGTGGTGCCGATCGGGTCGCCGGTATCAGGGGCGGCGCTGTTCGTCTTGGACCCGTGGTTGGGTGCGGTGCCGGTGGGGGTGGTCGGGGAACTGTATGTGGCCGGCGCCGGGGTCGGGGTGGGGTATTGGGGCCGGTCATCGTTGACCGCGTCGCGGTTTGTGGCCTGCCCCTTCGGCAGCCCGGGGTCGCGGATGTATCGCACCGGGGATTTGGTGTGCTGGGGCACTGACGGGCAGCTGCAGTATGTGGGCCGGGCCGATGAGCAGGTCAAGATCCGCGGGTATCGCATCGAACTCGGCGAAATCCGCACCGCCCTGGCGAACGTGGACGGGGTGGGGCAGGCGGTGGTGATCGCCCGCGAGGACCACCCCGGCGACAAACGCCTAATCGGCTATGTGACCGAATCCGGTTCGGGCACGGTGGATCCGGTGGCGGTGCGCTCTCAACTTGCGCAGCGGTTGCCGTCTTATATGGTGCCGGTCGCGATCGTGGTGCTCGACGCGTTGCCGTTGACGGTTAACGGGAAACTCGACACCCGCGCCCTCCCCGCACCCGACTACACCGGCACCCACTATCGCGCCCCGGGCACTCCCATTGAGGAAATGTTGGCCGGCATTTATGCCCAGGTGTTGGGCATGGAGCGGGTCGGGGTCGATGACTCCTTCTTCGATCTGGGTGGGGACAGCATTTTGTCGATGCAGGTGGTGGCCCGGGCGCGGGCGGCTGGCCTGTTGTGTCGGCCGCGTGATGTCTTCGTCGAGCAAACCGTGGCCCGGCTGGCCCGGGTGGCCGAGGTAGCGGTCGGCGGCGAGCTTGCCCCAATGGACGAGGGTGTCGGGCCGCTGGTCGCCACCCCGATCATGCGGTGGCTGCAGGGTGTGGACGGTCCGGTTGACCAGTTCAACCAGACGATGGTGGTGCAGGCGCCGGCCGGGGTCACCGAGGGCGACGTGGTGGTGGTGTTGCAGGCCCTGCTGGATCGGCATGCCATGTTGCGGTTGTGTGTCGACGACGACGCCGGCGGATGGGCGCTATGGGTACCCGAGCCGGGGTCGGTGAACGCCAGCGATTGCCTGCAGGCGGTGGACGCGTTATGCGATGACGCGTTGGTAGAGGCGCGGTCGCGGTTGAACCCGGGCGCTGGGGTGATGGTCAGTGCGCTATGGGTGGGCGCCACGGGCCAGTTGGTGTTGATCGTTCACCACCTGGCTATTGATGGGGTGTCATGGCGAATTTTGTTGGAGGATTTGAATATCGCCTGGGCTCAGCATCACAGTGGTCAGCCGGTCGTCTTGCCCGTCGTGGGGACGTCGTTTGCTCGGTGGTCGGGGCTGCTCGATAAGTACGCCCACACCCCAGAAGTGATCAGCCAGGCCGAGGTGTGGCGGCAGGTGGCGACAACCGCTGTCTTATTGCCGCCGGTGCAACCGCGGGTAGATACGTATGCGAGTGCGGGGCAGTTGTCGGTGTCGTTGGATGCCGAGACCACACGCCTGCTGCTCGGTGAGGTGCCCGCGGCGTTTCACGCTGGCGTGCAAGACATTTTATTGATCGCGTTCGGCTTGGCCTTCGTGGAATTCCTGGGTCCTGCTGCCGCGGCGGTCGGTATCGATGTGGAGGGCCACGGGCGCCACGAGGAGCTAGGCGACGGGTTGGACTTGTCGCGCACGGTGGGCTGGTTCACCGCCAAGTACCCGGTGGCGTTGGCGCCCGGTGAGCTGGACTGGTCGCAGGTGGTAGCCGGTGAAGCCGCGCTGGGGGCGGTCATCAAGGACGTCAAAGAACAGCTGCGCGCCCTGCCGCATCCTCTGACGTATGGTCTGCTGCGGTATTTGAATCCCGAGGTTGAGCTGGCCGGGTCAGATCCGGTGATCGGGTTTAACTACTTGGGCCGGGTGGGCGGCCAGGGTGAGATGTCGGCTGGTTTGTGGCGGCTCGATCGAGACGGCTTGTCGTTGACCGGTGCGGCCACGGCAGTGGCGATGCCGTTGATGCATACCGTGGGGCTCAACGCCGCCACCGTGGACACGGAGGCTGGCCCGCATCTGCAGGCGGCTTGGACGTGGGCGCGCTCGGCACTCGATGAGCAGCAGGTCAGCCGGCTCAGCCGGTTGTGGTTTGAGGCCCTAGCTGGTATCTGCGCGCATGTCCAACACGGTGGGGGTGGGTTGACTCCCTCCGATATTGCGCCGGCCCGGTTGAGTCAGGTTCAGATCGATGAGTTGTGTCGGCAGGATCGGGTTGCCGATATTTTGCCGTTGACCCCCTTGCAGCAGGGGTTGCTCTTTCATGCCAGTACCGCGCAGGGCGGCGATGATGTGTATGCGGTGCAGCTGGATATCACCGTGACTGGCGGCCTGGATCCCGACCGTCTGCGCGAGGCGGTGCATACGGTGGTGCTGCGCCATCCGCACCTGCTGGCCCGGTTCTGGGACCGGTTCGGGGAGCCGGTGCAGATCATCCCGGCTGAGCCCGAGTTGACGTGGCGGTATGTCGAACTGGACGCCAGCACCGACGGCGACGGGGTTGGCGTCGATGAAATCCAGCGGTTGTGTGCGAGCGAGCGGGCCGCGGTGTGCGATCTGGGCAGCCAGCCGGCTTTTCGGGCCGCGTTGATCCGCACCGCGGGCGATCAGCACCGGTTTGTGCTGACGAATCACCACATCGTGCTCGATGGCTGGTCGCTGCCGATCTTGTTGCAGGAAATCTTCGCCAGCTATTACGGGCAGCGGCTGCCTGCTCCGGTGCCCTATCGCCGGTTTGTAAGCTGGCTGACCGCCCAAGATCGCGCTGCCGGCCAGGCGGCGTGGTGCGAGGTGTTCACCGGGTTCGAGGCCCCCACACTGGTGGGTCCGCCGGGCCGATTGACGCTGGGGCGGCGCGGTGTTGTGTCGTCTAGGGTGTCTGAGCAGACCACGCTGGCCCTTGTGGAGTTGGCCCGCTCGTGTCACACCACCGTGAGCACCGTGCTGCAGGCCGGCTTCGCGCAGCTGTTGTGCGGGTTGACCGGCCAGCATGATCTCGCTTTTGGCATCACCGTCTCAGGACGGCCCGCCGAGCTGAGCGGCGCGGAATCGATGGTGGGCCTATTGATCAACACGGTGCCGGTGCGTGCCACCCTAACCGCGTCGACTAGCACCGTAGACCTGCTCGAGGCGCTGCACCGCATCCACAACAACACCCTGGACCATCAGCACTTGGCGCTCAACGAGATTCACCGCGCCACTGGACACGACCAACTGTTTGACACCTTGTTCGTGTACGCAAACTATCCGGTCGACACCACCGCAATGGCCGGGCCACACGAGTTGGCCATCGACGAGGTCACGAGCCGCGAATACAACCACTACCCGCTGACACTGCAAGTGGCGCCCGGTCAGGAACTGGGCCTGCGGGTCGAATACGACACCAACATTTTCGACCCCAACACCATCCACACCCTGATCACCCGATTCCAGCGCGTGCTGACGGCGATGACGGCTGACCCGCAGCGGCTGTTGTCCTCGATCCAGGTGCTCGACGCGTCGGAGCTGGCCTGTCTGGAGGAGTGGGGTAACCGCGCCGTGTTGGACCGCCCGGTGGGTTCGGGGGTGTCGATTCCGGATGTGTTTGCCGCCCAGGTGGCACAAACCCCGGAGGCGGTGGCGCTGACTTGTGAGGGTCTTTCGCTGACGTATCGGGAGTTGGATGAGTCGGCGAATCGGTTGGCGCACTCGCTGGTTGCCCAGGGCGCGACCCCGGGTGGGTGTGTGGGGTTGCTGGTGCCGCGCTGCCCAGAGGCGATCGTGGCGATCCTGGCGGTGCTCAAGTCCGGGGCGGCGTATGTGCCAATCGATCCGGGTCTGCCGGCCGCGCGGATCGGGTTCATACTCACCGACGCCACCCCGGTCGCGGTGCTGACCACCGCTGAGTTGCGCTCGCGGCTCGATGGTCATGACGTGGCGGTCATCGATGTCAACGATCCCGCTATCGATGCCCAGCCGGCTACCGCGTTGCCGGGCCCGGCGCCTGAGGATGTGGCGTATCTGATTTACACCTCGGGCACCACCGGGGTGCCCAAAGGTGTGGCTGTTGCCCATCACAACGTGATCGAGCTGCTGGCGTCGGCGGGTGCCTTTGTGGAGCGGGCGGGGGTGTGGTCGCAATTCCATTCCTATGCGTTCGACTTTTCGGTGTGGGAGATCTTCGGCGCCCTGCTAGGTGGGGGCCGGTTGGTGGTAGTGCCCGAAACGGTGACCCGTTCCCCAGACGATTTCCACGCCCTGCTGGCTGCTGAGGGTGTCAGTGTGCTGAGTCACACCCCGTCGGCGTTTTATGCGTTGCAAAACCTTGATGGATTATCAGCGGGATTGGGTCGACAGCTGGCGCTGGAATCGGTGGTGTTTGGTGGGGAAGCCCTCGAGCCTGCGCGTCTTAAGACGTGGTTCGGCCACCATGGAGGCTCGACGCGGCTGATCAACATGTATGGCACCACCGAGACGACGGTGCATGCCTCGGTGCGTGAGATCGTCGCCGGCGATGTCGCGGGCATAGCGAGCCCGATCGGAGTGCCGTTGGCGCATTTGGGCTTTTTTGTACTTGATCAGTGGTTACGTGCGGCGCCAATCGGGGTGGTCGGGGAGTTGTATGTGGCCGGTGCCGGGGTCGCGTACGGGTATTGGGGTCGGGCTGGGTTGACCGCATCGCGGTTTGTGGCGTGTCCGTTAGGGGCGCTGGGGTCCAGGATGTATCGCACCGGGGATTTGGTGTGTTGGGGTGCTGATGGCCTGTTGCGCTATGTGGGTCGCGCGGATGAGCAGGTCAAGATCCGCGGGTATCGCATCGAACTCGGCGAAATCCGCACCGCCCTCGCCGGACTAGATGGGGTGGGGCAGGCGGTGGTGATTGCCCGCGAGGACCACCCCGGGGATAAGCGTCTGGTCGGCTATGTGACCGAATCCGGTTCGGGCACGGTGGATCCGGTGGCGGTGCGCGCCGAGTTGGCGGACCGGTTGCCGTCTTATATGGTGCCGGCTGCGATCGTGGTGCTCGATACCCTGCCGTTGACGGTTAATGGGAAACTCGACACCCGCGCCCTCCCCGCACCGGATTACACCGGTGGTCAGTATCGGGCCCCGGGCAGTCTGGTCGAGGACATCCTGGCCGGCATTTATGCCCAGGTGTTGGGCATAGAGCGGGTCGGGGTCGATGACTCCTTTTTCGAGTTGGGTGGGGATTCGTTGTCGGCGATGCGTTTGATCGCCGCGATCAACAATTCTTTGGATGTTGACTTGTCGGTGCGGGCGGTGTTTGAGGCGCCGGCGATCGCGCAGTTGGCGCCCCGCATCCAGGCCAACGCCGGGGGTGGGGGTGGGTTGGCCCCGCTGACCGTACAAGAGCGCCCAGCGGTGGTGCCGTTGTCGTTTGCCCAGTCCCGATTGTGGTTCTTGGATCAGTTGCAGGGGCCTTCTGCGGTCTACAACATGCCCGTTGCGCTGGGGTTAGGTGGGCCACTTGATGTTGAGGCCCTGGAGGCCGCGCTCGGTGATGTGGTGGGCCGCCATGAAAGCCTGCGTACCATCTTCCCCGCCACCGACGGGACCCCCCACCAGCAGCTGATCCCGGTTGAGCGGGCCGATTTTGGTTGGCGGGTGATTGATGCCAGCGGGTGGCCAGAAAGCCAGCTACATGAGGCCATCGCCGCGGTGGCCGGCTACCGGTTTGATTTGGCGGTCGAGGTTCCGTTGCGGGCGCAGCTTTTCCGGGTGGGCGTCGATGAGTTTGTGTTGGTGGCCGTAGCCCACCATATTGCTGCTGATGGTTGGTCGATCACTCCGCTGATACGGGATCTGGGTGTGGCCTATGCCGCTCGGGCTAAGGGCCAGGTTCCGGGTTGGGTGCCGTTGGCGGTGCAGTACGCCGATTACACGCTGTGGCAGCGTGAGCAGTTCGGTGGCTTAGAGGATCCCGATAGTGTGATCGGCGGGCAGTTGGCTTACTGGCAGCACGCGTTGGCCGGGATGCCTGAACGGCTGGTGTTGCCCACGGATCGGCCGTATCCGGCGGTGGCCGATTATCGCGGAGCCAGCCTCACCATCGAGTGGCCCGCGCAGTTGCAGCAGCAAATCACCCAAGTAGCCCGCGCGCATAATGCGACCAGTTTCATGGTCATCCAAACCGCCCTCGCGGTGCTGCTGGCCAAACTCAGCGCCAATACCGAGGTGGCGGTGGGGTTCCCGATCGCCGGCCGGCGCGACCCCGCTCTGGATGAGCTGGTCGGGTTCTTCGTCAACACCCTGGTGCTACGCGTCGATCTAGCCGGCGACCCCAGCATCGCCGAACTCCTTAGCCAGGTGCGCGCCCGCAGCCTGGCCGCCTTTGAGCACCAAGACGTGCCCTTCGAAGTACTCGTGGAACGACTGCACCCCACCCGCTCCCTGGCCCACCACCCCCTAGTGCAGGTCATGCTGGCCTGGCAAAACCACGACCTGACCCAACTGGACCTAGGTGATCTACAGGCCAACCCCGTACCGCTGCAAACTCACACCGCGCGCATGGATTTGACCTTCTCCCTGACCGAAAAGTTCACCGACGCGGGCCAGCCAGCTGGGATTAGTGGGGCGGTGGAATTTCGCACCGACATCTTCGACCCCCACACCATCCACACCCTGATCACCCGATTCCAGCGCGTGCTCGCGGCGATGACCGCCGACCCCACCCAGCAGGTCTCCTCGGTCGGGGTGCTCGACGCCGATGAGCATGCCCGACTAGCGGTGTGGGGTAACCGGGCGGTGTTGGACCAGCCGATGGCAGCAGCGTCGGGGGTGTCGATCCCGGATGTGTTTGCCGCCCAAGTCGTCTGCGCCCCGGTGGCGGTGGCGTTGACGTTCGGGGGCCGGTCGTGGACGTATCGGGAGCTCGATGAGTCGGCGAATCGGTTGGCGCACTGGCTGGTTGCCCGGGGGGCGGGCCCGGGTGGGTGTGTGGGGTTGTTGTTGCCGCGCTGCGCGCAGGCGATCGTAGGGATCCTGGCGGTGCTCAAGTCCGGGGCGGCGTATGTGCCAATCGATCCAGGCTTGCCGGCAGCGCGGATCGAGTTCTTGCTCACTGATGCCGCCCCGGTCGCGGTGCTCACCACCGCCGAGCTGCGCTCGCGGCTCGATGGCCATGACGTGGCGGTCATCGATGTCAACGATCCGGTCATCGATGCCCAGCCGGTCACACCGTTGCCGGGCCCGGCTGCCGAGGATGTGGCGTATCTGATTTACACCTCAGGTACTACCGGTGTTCCTAAAGGTGTTGCGGTGACGCATGGCAACGTGACTTCGCTGCTGGCGTCGGCGGGTGCGTATGTGGAGCGGGTGGGAGTGTGGTCGCAGTGGCATTCGTATTCCTTTGATGTGTCGGTGTGGGAGATTTTCGGTGCGCTGTTGGGTGGGGGCCGGTTGGTGGTGGTACCCGAGGCGGTGGTCGGTTCCCCGGATGACTTGCATGCCTTGCTGATTGCTGAACGGGTCAGTGTGTTGAGTCAGACCCCGTCGGCAGTGGCGATGCTGTCTCCGCAGGGGTTGGACTCGGTGGCGTTGGTGGTGGCCGGGGAAGCGTGTCCGGTTGAGGTGGTGGATCGGTGGGCGCCGGGGCGGGTGATGCTCAACGCTTATGGGCCGACTGAGACCACGGTGTATGCGGCGATGAGTGCCCCGCTCACCCCGGGCACGGGGGTGGTGCCGATCGGGTCGCCGGTATCAGGGGCGGCGCTGTTCGTCTTGGACCCGTGGTTGCAGCCGGTGCCGGCGGGGGTGGTCGGGGAACTGTATGTGGCTGGCGCCGGGGTCGGGGTGGGCTATGTGCGTCGGTCACCGTTGACTGCATCCCGGTTCGTGGCGTGTCCCTTCACCGGGACTGGAGCGCCGGGGTCGCGGATGTATCGCACCGGGGATCTGGTGTGCTGGGGCACTGACGGGCAGCTGCAGTATGTGGGCCGGGCCGATGAGCAGGTCAAGATCCGCGGATACCGCATCGAACTCGGCGAAATCCGCACCGCCCTGGCGAACGTGGACGGGGTGGAGCAGGCGGTGGTGATCGCCCGCGAGGACCACCCCGGCGATAAGCGCCTGATCGGGTATGTCACCCAATCCCAAACTGGGGCTGTTGATCCGGTCGCCATCCGCGCCCAACTCGCGGATCGGTTGCCAGCCTATATGGTGCCGGCCGCGATCGTGGTGCTCGATACCCTGCCGTTGACGGTCAACGGCAAACTCGACACCCGCGCCCTGCCCGCACCCGACTACACCAGCGCCCACTATCGGGCCCCGGCCAGTCTGACCGAAGAAATGTTGGCCGGCATTTATGCCCAGGTGTTGGGCATAGAGCGGGTCGGGGTCGATGACTCCTTTTTCGAGTTGGGTGGGGATTCGTTGTCGGCGATGCGTTTGATCGCCGCGATCAACAATTCTTTGGATGTTGACTTGTCGGTGCGGGCGGTGTTTGAGGCGCCGGCGATCGCGCAGTTGGCACCCCGCATCCAAGCGAGGGGTGGGAGTGGGCTGGCGCCGCTGGTGGCCGGGGAGCGGCCGCAGTGGGTGCCGTTGTCGTTTGCCCAGTCCCGATTGTGGTTCTTGGATCAGTTGCAGGGGCCTTCTGCGGTCTACAACATGCCCGTTGCGCTGGGGTTAGGTGGGCCACTTGATGTTGAGGCCCTGGAGGCCGCGATCGGTGATGTGGTGGGCCGCCATGAAAGCCTGCGTACGGTGTTCCCGGCGGTCGACGGGGTTGCTGAGCAGGTGGTGGTGCCGGTTGAGGGGGTTGAGTTCGGCTGGGCGGTGATCGATGCCAGCGGCTGGCCGCAAAGTCGGTTACGTGAGGCCGTGGGCGCGGTGGCGCGTCGCCCGTTTGATTTGGCTACCGAGATCCCGTTGCGGGCACAGCTTTTCGGTGTCGCTGACGATGAGTATGTGCTGGTGATCGTGGTGCATCATATCGCTGGGGATGGTTGGTCGATCGCCCCGTTGGCGCGTGATCTGGGGATGGCTTATGCCGCCCGGTCGGTGGGTCAGGTTCCGGGTTGGGTGCCGTTGGCGGTGCAGTATGCCGATTACACGTTGTGGCAGCGTGAGCAGTTGGGCGATCTTGATGACAGCGGTAGCCGCATCGGCGCGCAGTTGGCTTACTGGCAAGACGCGTTGGCCGGGTTGCCCGAGCGCCTGGCTTTGCCGACGGATCGGCCGTATCCGGCGGTGGCCGATTATCGCGGAGCCAGCCTCACCATCGACTGGCCCGCGCAGTTGCAGCAGCAAATCACCCAAGTAGCCCGCGCGCATAATGCGACCGGTTTCATGGTCATCCAAACCGCCCTCGCGGTGCTGCTGGCCAAACTCAGCGCCAATACCGAGGTGGCCGTGGGGTTCCCGATCGCCGGCCGGCGCGACCCCGCCCTCGATGAGCTGGTCGGGTTCTTCGTCAACACCCTGGTGTTGCGGCTGGATCTGGCCGGCGACCCCAGTGTGGCCGAACTCCTAGGGCAGGTGCGGACGCGCAGTCTGGCCGCCTTTGAGCATCAAGATGTGCCTTTTGAGGTGTTGGTGGAGCGGCTCAACCCCACTCGCAGCCTGACTCATCATCCTTTGTTTCAGGTGGCGTTGGCCTGGCAAAACTTTGCCTGGTCTGCCAATGATCCCGCGGCGGGGTTGGCCTTGGGGGATGTGCAGGTCACTCCGCTGCCCGCAGAGACTAGTACCGCCCGTTGGGATCTGACGTTTTTCCTGGCTGAACGGTGGACCGAGGGCGGTGAGCCCGCCGGGATCGGCGGGGCGGTGGAATTTCGCACCGATGTGTTCGACCCGCAAAGCATCCAAACGCTGATCGATCGGTTCGAGCGGGTGTTGGTGGGGATGACGGCCGATCCGGCTCGCCGGCTGTCGTCGATGGAGCTGCTCGATGAGGCTGAGCATGCCCGCCTGGATGAGATCGGTAATCGGGCGGTGTTGACCCAGTCGGTGTCGGTGTCGGTGTCGATTCCGGTGTTGTTTAGCCAGCAGGTGGCGCGCACGCCGCAGGCGGTGGCGATCAGTTACGAGGGCCGCTCGGTGACTTACCGCGAGCTAGATGAGGCGGCCAACCGGTTGGCGCACCTGTTGACAGCTCATGGGGTGGGCCCGGGTTCGTGTGTGGCGCTGGTGTTTTCGCGGTCCGTGGAGGCGGTCGTAGCGATTATGGCGGTGCTCAAGGCCGGGGCGGCTTATCTGCCGATCGACCCGGCGTTGCCGGCAGCGCGGATCGGATTCATGGTGGCTGATGCCGCGCCGATCGCCGCGATTACCACCACCGGGCTGGTCGATCGGCTGCACGGGCATGACCTGGTGGTCATCACTGTCGATGATCCCGCGATCCAGACCCAGCCGGCCACACCACTGCCGGGCCCGGCGCCAGAAGATATTGCGTATCTGATTTACACCTCGGGCACCACCGGGGTGCCTAAAGGCGTTGCCATAAGCCATCACAACGTCATCCAGTTGTTGGCGTCGCTGGACGGGCAGTTGGATCCGGCGGGGGTGTGGACACAGTGTCATTCCCTGGCTTTTGACTTCTCGGTGTGGGAGATCTTCGGTGCACTGCTCGGTGGGGGCCGGTTGGTGGTGGTATCGGAGGCGGTGGCGCGCTCACCAGAGGAGTTCCACGCTGTGCTGGTGGGTGAGCAAGTCAGTGTGTTGAGCCGGACTCCGTCGGCGTTTTATGTCTTGCAAACCACTGATGCGCTCCAGCCCGAGCGGGCAGAGCAGCTGAAGCTTGCGACGGTGGTGTTCGGCGGAGAAGCCCTTGAGCCCGCGCGTCTTTCGACGTGGCTGCACAACCACCCGCGATCACCGCGGTTGATCAACATGTATGGCATCACCGAGACAACAGTGCATGCCTCGTTCCGCGAGATCCTCACAGACGATGTCGGCACCACGATCAGCCCGATCGGGGTGCCGTTGGCCCACCTTGGCTTCTTTGTGCTCGATCGGTGGTTGCGTGCGGTGCCGGCCGGGGTGGTCGGGGAGTTGTATGTGGCCGGCGCCGGTGTGGGGGTGGGGTATTGGCGTCGGGCGGGGTTGACCGCATCGCGGTTTGTGGCGTGTCCCTTTGGCGGTGCCGGGGCGCGGATGTATCGCACCGGGGATTTGGTGCGCTGGGGTGGTGATGGGCAGCTGCGGTATGTGGGCCGGGCCGATGAACAGGTCAAGATCCGCGGGTATCGCATCGAACTCGGTGAGGTCCAGGCCGTGCTGGCGGCGCATCCTCGGGTGGGTCAGGCGGTGGTGATCGCCCATACAGCCTCCTCCACCGTTAATGCCGACCAGGGGGCCAGCGACAAGCAGTTGGTGGGCTATGTCGTGCTGGATCAGCAGATGGTGCTGGTGCGAGAGCCGCAACGGGAGGCGCAGCTCGTTGGCCAGTGGCAGACAGTGTATGAGGGCCTGTATTCGCAGGTGAGCTCTGCGCAGGGCGCCCCAGCGGTATTGGGGGAGGATTTCGGGGGCTGGAACAGCAGTTATACCGGGGCACCCATCCCCTTAGAAGAGATGCGCCAGTGGCAGGCGGCGGCGGTGGAGCGGATCCGCAAGCTGGGTCCGCAGCGGGTGTTGGAGATCGGGGTCGGTAGCGGGTTGTTGTTGGCCCGGTTGGCCCCTGATTGTGTCGAGTACTGGGGTACGGACTTCTCCGCGGCGACGGTTCAGCAGCTGCAGGCGGCGGTGGCGTCGCAGTCCTGGGCGGATCGGGTGCGGTTGCGGGTGCAGCCGGCCGATGCGGCCGCGGGGTTGCCGCAGGCGCATTTCGATGTGGTGGTGCTCAACTCGGTGATCCAGTACTTCCCCAGCGCGGGCTATCTGCTGGATGTGCTGGCAGCCGCGATGCGGTTGTTGGCACCGGGCGGGGCGGTGTTTATCGGCGATGTGCGCAACCTGTCGTTGTTGCAGGCGTTTACCACCAAGGTGTTGTGCACCGACACCAGTGACGACACCGCCGCGGTGCTGCGTGAGCGGGTGCGCCGCGAAATGCTTGCCGAGCAGGAACTGCTGTTGGCGCCGGAGTTCTTTGCGGCGTTGCCCCAACACCTTCCCGACATCGCGGCCGTTGATGTGCAGCTCAAACAGATGGGTGCGGTCAACGAACTCAGCAGCTACCGATACGAGGTCGTGCTGCATAAGGCGCCGGCGCCGGCGCGCTCGCTTGCCCACCTACCCTGCCAACCCTGGCAGCGGTTCACAACCCTGGCCAGGCTGGGCGAATACCTGCAGTCGCAGCGCCTGCCGGAGCTGCGCGTCACCGGAGTACCCCATGGCGGGATATGGCCTGATGTGGCACTGGCATCCGCGCTGACCGCCGCCGGCGACCGGGTGCCCGTCAGCCAGTTGCGTGCCGAAATCTGTGCACCCGATGCGCTATTGCCGCACCAGTGTCAGCTGCTGGGCCAAGAACTGGGATACACCACAGCGCTGACCTGGTCACCGACCGCTGGGCTGATGGACCTCATCTTCACCCACACCAGCCACGCATCTAAGGACTCCCCGCTGCCGGCGCTGTCAGATCTCTACCTGCCCGCCACACCGGTGGGCTCAATTGCCGGCTATGTCAACGACCCCTCAGCCATCGAACGAGTGGCCGAACTGCGCGGCTTTGTCGCAGACCGCCTGCCCGAATACATGGTGCCCGCAGCGATCATGGTGCTCGATGCCCTGCCACTGACGGTCAACGGCAAACTCGATCGGCGCGCGTTACCCGCCCCAGAATTCATCAGTGCGGTGGCATACCGAGCACCGCGTGACCAACAAGAACACGTATTGGCCGCGCTGTTCAGCGACGTTCTCGGAGTGACACGAGTCGGCATCGACGACGTGTTTTTCGATCTGGGTGGCCATTCACTATCAGCAATCCGGCTGGCGGCGCGGATCCAGGCCGAACTCGGTGTCGAAGTCCCAATCCGGACATTGTTCGACATCCCCACCGTGGCCGGGCTGGCCCAATGGCTCAAAGAACATCCCAGCCAACCCGCGCTCGCACCCTTAACAACCCAACAGCGGCCCGAGCGGGTGCCGTTGTCGTTTGCCCAGTCCCGGTTGTGGTTTATCGACCAGCTACTGGGCCCCTCGGCGGTCTACAACATGCCCATCGCACTGCACCTGCAAGGCCACCTAGACACCGACGCCCTGGGCGCCGCACTCGCTGACGTAGTGGCCCGCCATGAAAGCCTGCGCACCATATTCCCCGCAACCCACGGAATCCCCCACCAAGTAGTAGTGCCCCCCGAACAAACAGATTTTGGCTGGGCCATCATCGATGCCAGCAACTGGCCGCCCGAGCGCCTCAAGGACGCCATCGCCGCAGTGGCACGTCACACATTTGATCTGGCAGTCGAAATCCCGTTGCAGGCACAACTTTTCCACCTCACCCCAGACCAATACGTGTTAGCCGCCGTAGCCCACCACATCGCCGCCGACGGCTGGTCAATCACCCCACTGGTGACCGATTTAGCGACCGCCTATGCCGCCCGCACTCAAGGCCACCCCCCCGATTGGACCCCGTTGCCGGTGCAATACGCCGACTACACACTCTGGCAGCGTGAACAACTCGGCGACCTCAACGACCCCAACAGCCCAATCGCCGCGCAACTGGCCTACTGGCAACACGCCCTGGCCGGGATGCCCGAACGCCTGGTGCTGCCCACGGATCGGCCGTATCCGGCGGTGGCCGATCACCACGGGGCCAGCCTCACCATCAACTGGCCCACCGAACTCCACCAACAAATCACCGAACTGGCCCGCACCCACCAGGTCAGCAGCTTCATGGTCATCCAAACCGCCCTCGCGGTGCTGCTGGCCAAACTCAGCACCAACACCGACGTAGCCATCGGATTCGCGATCGCCGGACGCCGCGACCCGGCCCTGGACGAGCTAATGGGTTGTTTCTTCAACACGTTGGTGCTACGGGTCGACCTGGCAGGCGACCCCAGCATCACCGAACTGCTGGACCAGGTGCGCACCCGCAGCCTAACCGCCTACGAACACCAAGACCTGCCCTTCGAACTACTCATCGAACGACTCCACCCCACCCGCAGCCTGGCCCACCACCCCTTAATACAGGTCATGCTCTCCTGGCAAAACCTCCCCGGACAAAACCACGAACTGACCAGGCTGGCCTTCGGGGATCTGCAGGTCACACCGCTGGCCACGGAGACCCAGGTCGCCCGCATGGACTTGACATTTTTCGTTGGGGAACGCTGGAACGAGGTCGGCGAGCCCGCGGGGATCGCCGGGGCGGTGGAATTCCGCACCGACGTCTTCGACACCGACAGCATCGACACCCTGATCACGCGGTGGCGCCAGGTGCTCTCAGCCATGACCACCGACCCTCAACGGCCGGTGTCCTCGATCGATCTGCTCGACGAGTCAGAACAGGCGCGTCTCGATGTGGTCGGCAACCGCGCGATATTGAACCAGCCAATGGCAGCGGCGTCGTCAATCCCGCAAGCCTTTGCCGCCCAAGTCACCTGCACCCCGCACGCGGTGGCGCTGAGCTTCGGGGACCGGTCCTGGACGTATCGGGAACTCGATGAGGCCACGAATCGGTTGGCTTACTTACTGGCTAACCGTGGGGCAGGCCCAGGTCAGTACGTGGGGATACTCATGTCGCGATCGGCGGAGGCGATCTTCGCGATCCTGGCGATACTCAAGACCGGGGCGGCCTATGTGCCGATGGACCCAGAATGGCCGACCGCGCGGATCGAATTCATCCTCATCGACGCCAACCCGACCGCCATTATCACCACCGCCGAGTTGCGGTCACGGCTGGATGGCCATGACGAGCGAGTCATCGATACCACCGACCCCACCCTCGACGCCCACCCGATCACACCACTGCCAGACCCGGCGCCCGACGACGTCGCGTATCTGATTTACACCTCAGGCACCACCGGGGTGCCCAAAGGCGTTGCCGTCACCCACCACAACGTCACCCAACTGATCGAGCTCCTCGATGCCGGCCTGACGGCTGGGCAGGTGTGGACACAGTGTCACTCCTATGCCTTCGACTTTTCGGTGTGGGAGATCTTCGGCGCCCTGCTGCATGGGGGGCGGCTGGTGGTGGTACCCGAGGCGGTGGTCGGCTCCCCAGACGACTTCCACGCCCTACTGGTCAGCGAAAACATCGGTGTGTTATGCCAAACCCCCAATGCGGTGGCGACGCTTTGCCCGGAGGGTTTGGAGTCGACGGCTTTGCTGGTGGGTGGGGAGGCGTGTCCGGTTGAGGTGGTGGATCGGTGGGCGCCTGGGCGGGTGATGGTCAATGCTTATGGCCCGACGGAGACCACAGTTTGGGTGGCGATCAGTGCCCCGCTGGCCCCGGGTCCGGCGGTGGTGCCGATTGGGTCGCCGGTGTCGGGGGCGGCGTTGTTTGTGTTGGACGTGTGGTTGTGTGTGGTGCCGGTGGGGGTGGTGGGGGAGTTGTATGTGGCCGGTGCCGGGGTGGGGGTGGGGTATTGGGGTCGGGCGGGGTTGACTGCGTCGCGGTTTGTGGCGTGTCCGTTCGGCAGCCCGGGGTCGCGGATGTATCGGACCGGGGATTTGGTGTGTTGGGGTGCTGACGGGCAGCTGCGCTATGTGGGCCGGGCGGATGAGCAGGTCAAGATCCGCGGGTTCCGCATCGAATTGGGGGAGATCCGGGCCGCGCTAGCCGGGCTAGACGGGGTGGGGCAGGCGGTGGTGATTGCCCGCGAGGACCAC
The DNA here is from genome assembly GCF_034555895.2 of Mycobacterium europaeum. Lineage (NCBI taxonomy): Bacteria > Bacillati > Actinomycetota > Actinomycetes > Mycobacteriales > Mycobacteriaceae > Mycobacterium > Mycobacterium europaeum. The sequence continues at coordinate 2,015,511 of NZ_CP157315.1, read as the reverse complement.
CCCGGGGATAAGCGTCTGGTCGGCTATGTGACCGAATCCGGTTCGGGCACGGTGGATCCGGTCGCCATCCGCACCGAGTTGGCGCAGCGGTTGCCGTCTTATATGGTGCCGGCTGCGATCGTGGTGCTCGATACCCTGCCGTTGACGGTTAATGGGAAACTCGACACCCGCGCCCTCCCCGCACCGGATTACACCGGTGGTCAGTATCGGGCCCCGGGCAGTCTGGTCGAGGACATCCTGGCCGGCATTTATGCCCAGGTGTTGGGCATAGAGCGGGTCGGGGTCGATGACTCCTTTTTCGAGTTGGGTGGGGATTCGTTGTCGGCGATGCGTTTGATCGCCGCGATCAACAATTCTTTGGATGTTGACTTGTCGGTGCGGGCGGTGTTTGAGGCGCCGGCGATCGCGCAGTTGGCGCCCCGCATCCAGGCCAACGCCGGGGGTGGGGGTGGGTTGGCCCCGCTGACCGTACAAGAGCGCCCAGCGGTGGTGCCGTTGTCGTTTGCCCAGTCCCGATTGTGGTTCTTGGATCAGTTGCAGGGGCCTTCTGCGGTCTACAACATGCCCGTTGCGCTGGGGTTAGGTGGGCCACTTGATGTTGAGGCCCTGGAGGCCGCGCTCGGTGATGTGGTGGGCCGCCATGAAAGCCTGCGTACCATCTTCCCCGCCACCGACGGGACCCCCCACCAGCAGCTGATCCCGGTTGAGCGGGCCGATTTTGGTTGGCGGGTGATTGATGCCAGCGGGTGGCCAGAAAGCCAGCTACATGAGGCCATCGCCGCGGTGGCCGGCTACCGGTTTGATTTGGCGGTCGAGGTTCCGTTGCGGGCGCAGCTTTTCCGGGTGGGCGTCGATGAGTTTGTGTTGGTGGCCGTAGCCCACCATATTGCTGCTGATGGTTGGTCGATCACTCCGCTGATACGGGATCTGGGTGTGGCCTATGCCGCTCGGGCTAAGGGCCAGGTTCCGGGTTGGGTGCCGTTGGCGGTGCAGTACGCCGATTACACGCTGTGGCAGCGTGAGCAGTTCGGTGACTTAGAGGATCCCGATAGTGTGATCGGCGGGCAGTTGGCTTACTGGCAGCACGCGTTGGCCGGGATGCCTGAACGGCTGGTGTTGCCCACGGATCGGCCGTATCCGGCGGTGGCCGATTATCGCGGAGCCAGCCTCACCATCGACTGGCCCGCGCAGTTGCAGCAGCAAATCACCCAAGTAGCCCGCGCGCATAATGCGACCAGTTTCATGGTCATCCAAACCGCCCTCGCGGTGCTGCTGGCCAAACTCAGCGCCAATACCGAGGTGGCGGTGGGGTTCCCGATCGCCGGCCGGCGCGACCCCGCTCTGGATGAGCTGGTCGGGTTCTTCGTCAACACCCTGGTGCTACGCGTCGATCTGGCCGGCGACCCCAGCATCGCCGAACTCCTTAGCCAGGTGCGCGCCCGCAGCCTGGCCGCCTTTGAGCACCAAGACGTGCCCTTCGAAGTACTCGTGGAACGACTGCACCCCACCCGCTCCCTGGCCCACCACCCCCTAGTGCAGGTCATGCTGGCCTGGCAAAACCTGCCCGAGCACAACGAGGACTTGGCTGGCGGACTAGCGCTGGGGGACCAGGCGCGGGTCAGCCCGCTGCCGGTGCAAACTCACACCGCGCGCATGGATTTGACCTTCTCCCTGACCGAAAACTTCACCGACGCGGGCCAGCCAGCTGGGATTAGTGGCACGGTGGAATTTCGCACCGACATCTTCGACCCCCACACCATCCACACCCTGATCACCCGATTCCAGCGCGTGCTGACGGCGATGACGGCTGACCCGCAGCGGCTGTTGTCCTCGATCCAGGTGCTCGACGCGTCGGAGCTGGCCTGTGTGGAGGGGTGGGGGAACCGCGCCGTGTTGGACCGCCCCGCCACGCCGGGGGTGTCGATTCCGGCGGCGTTTGCCGCGCAGGTGGCACAAACCCCGGGGGCGGTGGCGTTGACTTTCAGGGACCGGTCCTGGACGTATCAGGAACTCGACGAGTCGGCGAATCAGTTAGCGCACTTGTTAATTCGGCACGGTGCGGGTCGGGGTGAGTGTGTGGGATTGCTGATGCCGCGCTGCCCAGAGGCGATCGTGGCGATCCTGGCGGTGCTCAAGTCCGGGGCGGCCTACGTACCAATAGATCCCGGTCTACCGACAGCCCGCGTCAAGTTCATGCTCACCGACGCCACCCCAATCACCGTGGTAACCACCACCGATTCGCAGTCACGGCTCAACGGTCATGGCGTGCCGGTGATCGACATCAACAACCCCCTGATCGACAGCCAGCCAACCACACCACTGCCAGGACCGATGCCGACGCCGGAGGATATTGCGCACATCATTTATACCTCGGGGACGACCGGGGTGCCCAAAGGTGTTGCGGTGAGGCATCGCAACGTGACCCAGTTGTTCGACTCGCTTGAGATTGGGGTGCGGCTGGGGCCGGGGCAGGTGTGGTCGCAGTTTCATTCCTATGCGTTTGACTTTTCGGTCTGGGAGATTTTCGGCGCCCTGTTGAGTGGGGGCCGGTTGGTGGTGGTACCCGAAGCGCTAACCCGCTCACCGGAAGACTTCCACGCCCTGCTGCTCGGCGAACAAGTCAGCGTGCTCACCCAGACTCCCTCCGCGGTAGGGGCGCTCTCTCCGGAGGGGTTGGGGTCGACGGCGCTGGTTATCGGCGCCGAGGCTTGCCCACCTGAGCTGGTGGATCGGTGGGCGCCGGGGCGGGTGATGGTCAACGTCTACGGGCCCACCGAAACCACGATGTGGGCGTCCAAGAGTATCCCGCTGACACCGGGGGCGGGTGCCCCGCCGATCGGGTCGCCGGTATCAGGGGCGGCGTTGTTCGTCTTGGACCCGTGGTTGTGTGTGGTGCCGGTGGGGGTGGTGGGGGAGTTGTATGTGGCCGGCGCCGGGGTGGGGGTGGGGTATTGGGGCCGGTCATCGTTGACCGCGTCCCGGTTTGTGGCGTGTCCCTTCGGCAGCCCGGGGTCGCGGATGTATCGCACCGGGGATTTGGTGTGTTGGGGCGTCGACGGCCAGCTGCAGTACCTCGGCCGTGCTGATGAGCAGGTCAAGATCCGCGGGTATCGCATCGAACTGGGTGAAATCCGCACCGCCCTGGCCAATGTGGAGGGTGTCGAGCAGGCGGTGGTGATCGCCCGCGAAGACCACCCCGGCGACAAACGCCTGATCGGTTATGTCACCGAAACGGAGCCGGGCACAGTGGATCCGGTCGCGATCCGCGCCGAGTTGGCGGACCGGTTGCCGTCTTATATGGTGCCGGCCGCGATCGTGGTACTCGAGGCGCTACCCCTGACGGTCAACGGCAAACTCGACACCCGCGCCCTCCCCGCACCGGATTACACCGGTAAGGGGTATCGCGCCCCGGGCACTCTGACCGAGGAAATCCTGGCCGGCATCTACGCGCAAATCCTCGGATTGGAGCGCGTCGGGGTCGATGACTCCTTCTTCGATCTGGGTGGGGATTCGCTGACGGCGATGCGCCTGATCGCCGCCATCAACGCCAGTTTGGATGCCAACCTGTCGGTACGCACCCTCTTCGAGGCACCCACCGTGAGAAGTCTGCGTCAGCGGCTGCACAACGGTAGTGCGTCTGCCCAAGAGGTAGTTCCGGTTCAGATTCTGCAGCACGGCACCGGTGTTCCGTTGTTCTGCATTCATCCCGGCGGCGGCATGAGTTGGCCGTATCAAATTCTTGGCAATTACTTGGACTGCCCGATTATCGGAATCCAACAAGCCTTGCAGAACGAAGAAATTGAGCCGCGGTCAATTCAAGGAATGGCAAAAAACTATGCCGACAGAATCCAAGCGGTTAATCCTACCGGACCGTACAATATTCTGGGCTATTCTTTTGGCGGCGTCGTGGCCCATGAAATCGCCGTAGAGCTTCAACGACGCGGGTGCGCAATCTCACGTCTTATCCTTCTCGACGCCCAGCCCGGCGCCGAGAGCAGCGACCCAGGACCTGACTCCGCTGTAATCGAGAGACGCATATTAGAAGAGGTCTTACGGTTTTTTGATATCGCGATTCCTGAACAGGATGAGCCCCTTACTTACGAGCAGGTAGAGGAGCTGATCCGCGCACACGCGGCCATCGCAATTGCTCGATTTAAGGAGCTGTTAGATTCGATCCTCCAAAACCTTGACCACAATATGGCGTTGACTCGAGCTCACAAACCCGACATTTTTGATGGCGATATAACGATCTTTTCCGCCGCACGAGATGCGAGCGATGGTGATCCGTCATTGTTGCAAAGTTGGCGGCCTTATGTCGTCGGGAACATTACAGAATACTCGATCGACTGTACGCATGAAGAGATGCTGACCGCCGTATCGCTCAGCATGTACGGCAGGCAACTTCAATATTGGTTAGCCCCTGGATCTGCCCCGTGATGCTTAGGGACCGGGATTTCGGCGTGAGGACGAGGTTACGACTGTGAAGGGCCAGCGCTTGTTCACCGATTACTGGGGTAGGAGGAGTCTAAATGGGTCACGTTAAGAGCTTCCGTGGAAATCACGGCCTGACCGTTTTGGTCTCCCGGCCGGTTTGCAGTTGGCCAGTTACCTCGGGTAGACGGTCTGGAGGATCGGTGAGCATCAGTCCATTCAGTGATGGGGATGCCACTTTTTACGTCGTAGCCGATGATGAGGAGCAACACAGTCTGTGCCCGGCTTTCGCTGACATTCGACTGGGTCGTGGGTGGTCGGTACGGCCGACCGTCCGGCGTATGGCGACTACATTGAAAAGAATCGGACCGATATTCGCCCTGAGAGTTGTAGAAGAGGCCGAGTAGGTGGCGAGTCGGACTGCTGATCGGTAAGCCACTTGGGTTGGTGGGTCGGATGGAAGTCGACGACCGGGTGTTTCCGCTGACGCGCGGACAGTTAGACATCTGGCTTGCCCAGGAAACGGGTCACTCCAGTATCGAATGGCAGCTGGGCCTGTTGGTTCGGATCGAGGGGACGGTCGACCGAGAGTCCTTGCACTGGGCGATCCGACGGGTGGTGCACGAGGCCGAGCCAGTCAGGGCTGCCTTCTTTCAGTCGCACGGCCAGGTTTTCCAACGGGTAGTCGATTACCCCGAAGTCGAATTGGCCTTTTACGATCTGAGCTGCGCGGAGGACTCCGTGCAGGAAATCCGTAACATCGCGTCATCGATCCAAAGCGAGCCCATGCCGCTGAGCGGCCCGCTTTTCAGGTTCGCATTATTCCAAGCGCAGCGTGATCAATTCTATTTCTTCGCATGCTGCCACCACATAGTCATCGACGGATTCGGGGTTGCGCTTGTTGGCCGCCGAATCGCATCCATCTATTCTGCAATTAATTCGGGTGCTTCCATTCCTTCTGCTTTCTATGGTTCGTTGAAGGACTTGGTTGACTGTGAGTTGGAGTATGAGACTTCGACCGATTATCGTGACGACGAGGCCTATTGGACCCAGAATCTTTCCTCCGAATGCGGATCTCATTATCGGTTTTCCGATGCTGAAGGGAAGCGTGACCCATGGCCTTCGGCGCCGGTCGGGTTGGACCTCGGGGTCCTGCGCAGAGTCGATGACTTGTCCGAGGCGTGGAATATGTCTCGCACATCGATCATTACTGCGGCGTGTGCGCTGTTGGTGCGGGGATGGTCGGGTAGCGGGTCCGAGGTGGTGCTCGATTTCCCGGTCAGCCGACGGGTGAGTCCGGAGTCGAAGACGCTTCCCGGGATGGTCGCCGGGTTTGTGCCGCTGGTGTTGACTGCATCACCAGCTTCTCCGATTGCCAGCTTTTGTGAGCATGTCGACACGCGGATACGGGAAGCGCTGCGGCATCAGCGTTTTCCAGTGCAGGCGCTCGAACGCAAAGCCCAGCCCCACGGCCCCGTGCGATCAATCGATCGCGTGAGCGTCAATTTCATCCCGGCCGGATTCACCTTGCCGTTCGGTGGAGTGACCGCCTCGGCGTCGTACACCAATTCTGGCCTCGTCGACGGCTTTGGTCTGATCTTTTCTCACGACGGTGACCAGCTTTTCCTGAGCACGGCCGGCGCTGGGCAGCCGTTTGCCAGTTTCGACGTCTCCTACTTAGCCAACCGCTTACAGCAGCTGTTGGCCGAAATGACGGCTGATCCGTCGCGGCTGCTGTCGTCGGTGGAGGTGCTCGACGCGTCGGAGCACGCCTGTCTGGCTGGGTGGGGGAATCGGGGGGTGTTGGGCCGTGCGGTGGGTTCGGGGGTGTCGATTCCGGCAGCGTTTGCCGCGCAGGTGGCGCGGTCCCCGGAGGCGGTAGCTCTGAGTTTTGGGGGCCGGTCGTGGACGTATCGGGAGCTGGATGCGGCCGGGAATCGGTTGGCCCACTGGCTACTTGCCCATGGTGTTGGCCCGGGTGGGTGTGTGGGGTTGCTGTTGCCTCGCTGTGCGCAGGCGGTCGTGGCGATCCTGGGGGTGTTGAAGTCGGGGGCGGCGTATGTGCCGATCGATCCTGGGCTGCCGGCGGCGCGGATCGGGTTCATGCTCGCTGATGCGGCTCCGGTGATGGTGTTGACCACCGCCGGGTTGCGGTCACGGCTGGATGGTCATGGTGTGCCGGTCATTGATGTTGATGATCCTGTTGTGGATACCCAGCCGGCTATACCGTTGCCGGGTCCGGCGGTCGACGATATCGCGCACATTGTCTATACCTCGGGGACGACCGGTGTGCCTAAAGGTGTTGCTGTCACGCATCGCAATGTGACCCAGTTGTTTGATTCGTTGGAGATGGGTGTGCGGCTGGGGCCGGGGCAGGTGTGGTCGCAGTTTCATTCGTATGCGTTTGACTTTTCGGTGTGGGAGATCTGGGGTGCGTTGTTGCATGGGGCACGGTTGGTGGTGGTGCCCGAAGCGCTAACCCGTTCTGCGGATGATTTTCACGCGTTGCTGGTGACTGAGCGGGTCAGTGTGCTCACTCAGACTCCCTCTGCGGTGGGGGTGCTCTCGACGGATGGTTTGGACTCGGCGGCGCTGGTGATCGGCGCCGAGGTGTGTCCGGCGGAGGTGGTGGATCGGTGGGCGCCGGGGCGGGTGATGGTCAATGTCTACGGGCCGACCGAGACCACGATGTGGGCATCCAAGAGTATCCCGCTGGCTGCTGGGGTGGGTGCCCCGCCGATTGGGTCACCGGTGTCGGGGGCGGCGTTTTTTGTGTTGGACGGGTGGTTGTGTCCTGTGCCGGTGGGGGTGGTGGGGGAGTTGTATGTGGCCGGTGCCGGTGTGGGGGTGGGGTATTGGGGCCGGTCACCGTTGACCGCATCGCGGTTCGTGGCCTGCCCCTTCACCGGGGCCGCAGCGCCGGGGGCGCGGATGTATCGCACCGGGGATCTGGTGTGTTGGGGTGCTGACGGGCAGCTGCAGTATCTCGGCCGCGCGGATGAGCAGGTCAAAATCCGCGGGTATCGCATCGAACTCGGCGAAATCCGCACCACCCTCGCCGACGTGAACGGTGTGGAGCAGGCGGTGGTGATCGCCCGCGAGGACCACCCCGGTGATAAGCGTCTGGTCGGCTATGTCACTGAATCCGCTTCGGGCACGGTGGATCCGGTGGCGGTGCGCGCCGAGTTGGCGGACCGGTTGCCGTCTTATATGGTGCCGGCTGCGATCGTAGTGCTCGACACCCTGCCGTTGACCGTCAACGGCAAACTCGACACCCGCGCCCTCCCCGCCCCGGAATACACCGGTGGTCAGTATCGGGCCCCGGGCAGTCTGGTCGAGGACATCCTGGCCGGCATCTACGAGGAAGTCCTTGGGTTGGAGCGCGTCGGGATCGACGACTCCTTCTTCGATCTCGGTGGGGATTCGTTGTCGGCGATGCGGCTGATCGCCGCGACCAACACCAGCTTGGATGCTGACTTGTCGGTGCGGGCGGTGTTTGAGGCGCCCACCATTGCGCAGTTGGCGCCCCGCATCGCCGCCAACGCCGGGGGCGGGCTGACCCCGCTGGTGGCCGGCCCACGTCCGGAGCGGGTGCCGTTGTCGTTTGCCCAGTCGCGATTGTGGTTTATCGACCAGTTGCTGGGCCCGTCTGCGGTCTACAACATGCCCGTTGCGGTACGCCTAATGGGACCACTCGACGTTGACGCCCTGGGGGCCGCGCTCGGTGATCTGGTGGGCCGCCATGAAACCCTGCGCACCGTCTTCCCCGCGGTTGATGGGATTCCCGAACAGCAGGTGGTGCCGGTTGAGCGGGCCGATTTCGGCTGGGCGGTGATCGATGCCAGCAACTGGCCGGTTACCCGGTTGGACGAGGCGATCGAGGCCGCAGCACGCCACCGGTTTGATCTGGGGGCCGAGGTTCCGTTGCGGGCGCAGCTTTTCCGGGTGGGCGTCGATGAGTTTGTGTTGGTGGCCGTAGCCCACCATATTGCTGCTGATGGTTGGTCGATCACTCCGCTGATACGGGATCTGGGTGTGGCCTATGCCGCTCGGGCTAAGGGCCAGGTTCCGGGTTGGGTGCCGTTGGCGGTGCAGTACGCCGATTACACGCTGTGGCAGCGTGAGCAGTTCGGTGACTTAGAGGATCCCGATAGTGTGATCGGCGGGCAGTTGGCTTACTGGCAGCACGCGTTGGCCGGGATGCCTGAACGGCTGGTGTTGCCCACGGATCGGCCGTATCCGGCGGTGGCCGATTATCGCGGAGCCAGCCTCACCATCGACTGGCCCGCGCAGTTGCAGCAGCAAATCACCCAAGTAGCCCGCGCGCATAATGCGACCAGTTTCATGGTCATCCAAACCGCCCTCGCGGTGCTGCTGGCCAAACTCAGCGCCAATACCGAGGTGGCCGTGGGGTTCCCGATCGCCGGCCGGCGCGACCCCGCTCTGGATGAGCTGGTCGGGTTCTTCGTCAACACCCTGGTGCTACGCGTCGATCTGGCCGGCGACCCCAGCATCGCCGAACTCCTTAGCCAGGTGCGCGCCCGCAGCCTGGCCGCCTTTGAGCACCAAGACGTGCCCTTCGAAGTACTCGTGGAACGACTGCACCCCACCCGCTCCCTGGCCCACCACCCGCTGGTCCAAGTGATGCTGGCCTTCCAACACCACAACCCCACCGACTTGGACCTGGGGGATCTGCAAGCCAACCCCATACCAGTGCAAACCCACACCGCGCGCATGGATTTGACCTTCTCCCTGACCGAAAACTTCACCGACGCGGGCCAGCCAGCTGGGATTAGTGGCACGGTGGAGTTTCGCAACGATATCTTCGACCCCAACAGCATCGAGTTGCTGATCACACGATTCCAGCGCGTGCTGACGGCGATGACCGCCGACCCGCAGCGGCTGTTGTCCTCGGTCGGGGTGCTCGACGCCGATGAGCATGCCCGACTAGCGGTTTGGGGTAACCGGGCGGTGTTGGACCAGCCGATGGCAGCAGCGTCGGGGGTGTCGATCCCGCAGGTGTTCGCCGCCCAGGTCGCGTGCGCCCCCGAGGCGGGGGCGTTGACGTTCGGGGACCGGTCGTGGACGTATCGGGAGCTCGATGAGTCGGCGAATCGGTTGGCGCACTGGCTGGTTGCCCAAGGGGCGGGCCCCGGACAACGCGTGGGATTGCTGATGCCGCGCTGCGCACAGGCCGTCATCGCGGTCCTGGCGACACTCAAGAGCGGGGCGGCCTATGTGCCGATCGATCCAGGATGGCCGGCCGCGCGGATCGAGTTCCTGCTCACCGACGCCGCCCCGACCACCGTGGTGACCACCGCTGAATTGCGCACGCGGCTGGATGGTCATGACCTGCCGGTGGTGATTGATGTCAACGACACCGTGATCGGCGCCCAGCCGGCCACCCCACCCCCGGGGCCCGCGCCTGGGGATGTGGCGTATCTGATTTACACCTCGGGCACCACCGGTGTCCCCAAAGGCGTGGCGATCACCCATGGCAATGTCGCGCAATTGATCGATTCTTTGGACGCGGGCCTGGGGCCGGGGCGGGTGTGGACGCAGTGTCATTCCTATGCGTTCGACTTTTCGGTGTGGGAGATTTTCGGTGCCCTGCTGGGCGGGGGCCGGTTGGTGGTGGTGCCCGAATCGGTGACCGCCTCCCCGCAGGCATTGCATGCGTTGCTGGTCGAGCAACGGGTCAGCGTGCTCACCCAGACCCCCTCGGCGGTAGGGGCGCTGTCCCCGCAGGGGGTGGAGTCCGTGGCGCTGCTGGTCGGTGGGGAGCCGTGCCCGCCGGAGGTGGTGAAGCGATGGGCGCCCGGGCGGGTGATGCTCAACGCCTACGGCCCGACCGAGACCACGGTGTATGCGGCGATGAGTGCCCCGCTCACCCCGGGCACGGGTGCCGTGCCGCTTGGGTCGCCGGTATCAGGGGCAGCGCTGTTCGTGCTCGACCCGTGGCTGCAGCCGGTGCCGGCCGGGGTGGTCGGGGAACTGTATGTGGCCGGTCATGGCGTGGGGGTGGGGTATTGGGGCCGGGCACCATTGACCGCATCGCGGTTCGTGGCCTGCCCCTTCACCGTGGTGCGAGGGACACGGATGTATCGCACCGGAGACCTGGTGTGCTGGGGTGCTGATGGCCAGCTGCGCTATGTGGGCCGGGCCGATGAGCAGGTCAAAATCCGCGGATACCGCATCGAACTCGGCGAAATCCGCACCACCCTCGCCAACGTGGACGGCGTGGGGCAGGCGGTGGTGATCGCCCGCGAAGACCACCCCGGCGACAAACGCCTAATCGGATACATCATCCAATCCGACTCGGGCACAGTCGATCCGGTCGCCGTCCGCACTGAGTTGGCGCAGCGGTTGCCGTCCTACATGGTGCCAGCCGCGATCGTAGTGCTCGAAGCGTTGCCGTTGACGGTCAACGGCAAACTCGACACGCGCGCCCTCCCCGCACCCGACTACACCGATACCAGTCGTTATCGCGCCCCGGGTACTCTGACCGAAGAAATCCTGGCCGGCATCTACGCCCAGATTCTCGGCCTCGAGCGGGTCGGGGTCGATGACTCCTTCTTCGACCTCGGTGGGAATTCGTTGTCGGCAATGCGCCTGACCGCCGCCATCAACACCAGCCTGGATACCAACCTGTCGGTACGCGCCATCTTCGAAGCGCCCACCATCACCCAGCTAGCACCCCGCATCCAGACCGGTGGTGGGGGTGGGCTGGCCCCGCTGGTGGCCGGCCCACGTCCGGAGCAGGTGCCGTTGTCATTTGGGCAGTCCCGGTTGTGGTTCATCGACCAGCTACTGGGCCCGTCGGCGGTCTACAACATACCCATCGCGGTATGCCTAACGGGACCACTCGACGTTGACGCCCTGGCGGCCGCGATCGGTGATGTGGTGGCCCGCCATGAAAGCCTGCGCACCCTGTTCCCCGCGGTTGATGGGACCCCCCAGCAGCAGGTGGTGGCGGTCGAGCAGGCCGACTTCGGCTGGGACGTCGTGGATGCGACCGGCTGGTCGCAGACCCGGCTGGGGGAGGACATCACCGCAGTGGCCAGCTACACGTTTGATCTAGCCGCCGAGATCCCTTTGCGGGCACAGCTTTTCCGCCTCGCCTCAGATGAGCATGTGTTGGTGGCCGTGGCCCACCATATCGCCGCCGATGGCTGGTCAATCACCCCGCTGATACGAGATCTGGGTACGGCCTATACCGCCCGCGCTCAAGGCCAGACCCCAACCTGGGTGCCGTTGGCGGTGCAATACGCCGACTACACACTCTGGCAACGCACCCAACTCGGCGACCTCGAAGACCCACACAGCCGCATCGGCGGGCAGCTCGCCTACTGGCAGCACGCGCTGGCAGGCATGCCCGAACGCCTGGATTTGCCGACCGATCGGCCATATCCGGCGGTGGCTGATCACCGTGGAGCCAGGATCGCGATCGAGTGGCCCGCTGAGTTGCAGCAGCAGATCACGCAGGCGGCCCGCGCGCATCACGTGAGCAATTTCATGGTGATCCAGGCCGCCCTGGCAGTCTTGTTGGCCAAACTCAGCGCCAATACCGATGTGGCCGTCGGGTTCCCGATCGCCGGCCGACGCGACCCCGCCCTCGATGAGCTGGTCGGGTTCTTCGTCAACACCCTGGTATTACGCGTCGATCTGGCCGGGAACCCCAGTGTGGCCGAACTCCTCGGCCAAGTGCGCGCCCGCAGCCTCGCCGCCTACGAGCACCAAGACGTGCCCTTCGAGGCTTTGGTGGAGCACCTGCATCCGGCCCGCTCACTGGCACATCACCCCCTGGTGCAGGTAATGCTGGCCTGGCAAAACTTGCCCGGGCACAACAACGATCTCGACAATCCGAGCTTGGGGAAAGTGAAGGTCAGCCCGCTCCCAGTGCACACCCACACTGCCCGTATGGATTTGGCGGTCTCGCTTGCCGAACACTTCACGGAGGCGGGTGAGCCCGCCGGGATCAGGGGCGCGGTGGAGTTTCGCACAGACGTGTTCGACCCCAACAGCATCCGCACTCTGATGCGGCGATTGGGCCACGTGCTGGTGGCTATGATGGTCAATCCCTCCCAGCCGGTGTCCTCGATCGACGCGCTCGACGCGCATGAACACACCCGTCTGGATAACTGGGGCAACCGGGCGATATTGAGCCGCTCCGCCGCCCCACCGGTCTCCATCCCGCAGGCGTTCGCCGCCCAGGTCGCCAACACACCCGAGGCAGTGGCGCTGGTATACGAAGGCCGCACCCTGAGCTACCGTGCACTCGATGAGGCGTCCAACCGGTTGGCGCATCTCATAGCCAGCCGGGGCGTGGGGCCCGGTGATGTGGTGATAGTGCTGCTGCCTCGCTCCACGCAGGCCATCACCGCCATCCTGGCGGTCTTGAAGAGCGGAGCGGCCTATGTGCCGATCGATCCGATGGATCCAGACGCCCGTATCGGGTTCATCCTCGCCGACGCCGCCCCGACGGCGGCCATCACCACCACCGAGTTGCGGTCGCGGCTAGACGGATACCACCTGTCGGTCATCGATGTCGATGACCCCGTGATCGACGCCCAACCGGCCGTCTCGCGGCCCTGCCCGGATGCCTACAACATCGCCTACATCATCTACACCTCGGGCACGACCGGTGTCCCCAAGGGGGTCGCCGTCACCCATGTGGGCATCGCCGATCTGGTTGCGACACATGCTGAGCGCGTTGCTATCAGGGGCGATAGCCGAATCTTGCAGTTCGCTCCGTTGGTCTTTGACGCGTCCGTCGGGAATATGTGGTTTGCCTTATTGACGGGTGCTGCTGCGGTGATTCCGGACGCCGAGCAGGCGCTGCCGGGCAAAGAATTGGCAAAGCTAATAGCAGAGCAGAAAGTGTCTCACGCAAAGATGACACCCTCAGCACTAGCGGCTTTGCCGCCTGACCGACTTGACGGGGTGACGCTGATTGTCGGCGGCGAGGCCTGCCCTGCGGAGGTGGTGGACCGGTATGCCGCCACCAGCACCTTGATAAATGAGTACGGTCCAACGGAAACCACGGTCAACGTGACGGTTGGCTGCCCACTTGACGTTGGCTCGGGGGTACCGCCGATCGGTTCGCCGGTGTCAGGGACCGCGTTGTTTGTGCTCGATGGCGGGCTGCGTCCGGCGCCTCCCGGAGTGGTCGGCGAACTGTATGTGGCGGGTCGCAGTGTGGGGGTGGGGTATTGGCGCCGGGCGGCGTTGACCGCGTCGCGGTTTGTGGCGTGCCCGTTCGGCGGCGCCGGGATCCGGATGTATCGCACCGGGGATCTGGTGCGGTGGGCCGACGACGGCCAGTTGCGATATGTGGGCCGCGCCGACGAGCAGGTCAAGATCCGCGGGCATCGCATCGAACTGGGTGAAATCCAAGCAGTGCTAGCCAGTTTGACTGGGGTGGAGCAGGCGGTGGTGCTCGTCCGGGAGGACCGGCCCGATGTTAGGCGCCTGGTGGGTTATGTGACCGGGACGGTCGATCCCGTCGCGATCCGCGCCGAGCTGGCGGAGCGCCTGCCAACCTATATGGTGCCGGCCGCAATCGTAATGCTCGACGCCCTCCCGCTGACGGTCAACGGCAAACTCGACACCCGTGTGTTGCCGGCCCCGGAGTACACCGATGCCGATGGGTATCGCGCCCCTGGCAGTGTCCTCGAGGAGGTGTTGGCAGCGATTTATGTGCAGGTGCTCGGGGTCGACCGGGTGGGAGTAGACGACTCGTTCTTCGAGTTGGGTGGGGATTCGCTGTCGGCGATGCGTCTCGTGGATGCAATCAACACTGGCTTGGATGCGGGTCTTTCGGTACGTGCGGTGTTCGAGGCGCCCACCATCGCGCAGTTAGCGCCCCGCATCGGTCGGGACGCCGGTGGATTGGTGCCGTTGGTGGCCGGCGCGCGTCCGGGGCGGCTGCCGTTGTCGTTTGCTCAGTCCCGGTTGTGGTTTATCGATCAGTTGGTGGGCCCATCCCCGGTCTACAACATGCCGGTGGCCGTGCGCCTGCAAGGCAAGCTTGACACCGACGCGTTGGGAGCGGCGCTGGTCGATGTGGTGGGCCGGCATGAGAGTCTGCGCACGGTGTTCCCCGCGGTCGACGGCATACCCGAGCAACTGGTGATTCCCGCTGAGCAGGCCGAGTTGGGCTGGAGCGGCGTCGACGCCACCGGGTGGTCGGATACCCGGCTGCACGAGGCGATCGAGGCCGCAGCACGTTATACATTCGATCTGGCAACCGAGATCCCCTTCCGCGCATGGCTTTTCCACGTGGCCGAGGACGAGCATGTGTTGGTGGCGGTGGTGCACCATATCGCCGCGGACGGCTGGTCGGTGACTCCGTTGGTGCGCGATGTGGGTATGGCGTATGCCGCCCGGTGCGCGGGCGAAGCCCCCAGTTGGCTGCCGTTGGCGGTGCAGTATGCCGATTACACATTGTGGCAGCGCGCCCAGTTCGGGGATCTCGAGGATCCGCACAGTCGCATCGGCGCGCAGTTGGCCTACTGGCAGGGCGCGTTGGCCGGGATGCCCGAGCGACTGGTATTGCCCACGGATCGGCCGTATCCGGCGGTGGCCGATCACCGCGGTGCCAGCATCACCGTGGAGTGGCCGGCGGAGCTACAGCAGCAGATCGCGCGGGTGGCTCGCGCGTATCAGGTGACCAGTTTCATGGTGATCCAGTCCGCGCTGGCCGTGCTGCTGGCCAAGCTGAGCGCCAACGCCGATGTGGCCATCGGCTTCCCGATTGCTGGGCGCCGCGACCCGGCGCTCGATGAGGTGGTCGGGTTTTTCGTCAACACGTTGGTGTTGCGGGCCGATCTGGGCGGGGATCCCAGTGTGGCCGAGCTGTTGGGGCAGGTGCGGGCGCGCAGTCTGGCCGCATTTGAGCATCAGGATGTGCCCTTTGAGGTATTGGTGGAGCGGCTCAACCCCACCCGCTCGCTGGCCCATCACCCGCTGGTGCAGGTGATGCTGATCTGGCAGAACCTGCCCGGGCACCACAATGCTATTACGGACTTCAGCTTGGGCGATATGCACGTCAGCCCGCTGCCAGCCGATACCCGCTCTGCGCGTATGGATTTGGCGTTCTCGCTAGCCGACCACTTCACCGAAGCGGGGGAGCCAGCCGGGATCGGCGGTGCGGTTCAATTTCGCACCGACGTGTTCGAGGCGGCGAGCATCCAAACCTTGATCCGGCGATTCCAGCGCGTATTGGTGGCGATGACTGCTGACCCTTTGCAGCCCGTCTCTTCGATCAATGTGCTCGATGCGCAGGAACATGCCCGCCTAGATGGCTGGGGAAACCGAGGTGTGTTGACCCGCCCGGCCGCGCCGACGGTCTCGATCGCACAGTTGTGGGCCGACCAGGTGGCCCGCACACCCGAAGCGGTAGCGCTGACTTGTGGCGGCCTTTCTCTGGCCTATCGGGAGCTGGATGCGGCGGCGAACCGCCTGGCGCACTTGTTAGTTACGCATGGCGCCGGTCCTGGTGAGTATGTGGGGCTACTGATGTCGCGGTCGGCGCAGGCCATCATCGCGATCCTGGCGGTACTCAAGAGCGGGGCGGCCTATGTGCCGATCGACCCAGGCCTGCCGACGGCCCGCATCGAGTTCATGCTCAGCGATGCCGCGCCGATTGCAGCTTTGACCACGGCGGGCCTACGGCCGGCTCTCGACGGTCATGGCATGCGGGTGATCGACGTCGAGGACCCCGCTGTCGACGCCCAGCCCAGCACACCACCGCCGGGCCCAGCCCCGGATGATATCGCCTACCTGATTTACACCTCGGGCACCACGGGGATTCCCAAAGGCGTTGCCGTTACTCATCAGAACGTGACCCAGTTGCTGGAATCACTGGACGGGCACTTGAGCCAAGAGCGGGTGTGGTCGCAGTGCCATTCGTACTCGTTCGATGTTTCGGTGTGGGAGATTTTCGGTGCTTTGCTGGGCGGGGGCCGGTTGGTTGTGGTGCCCGAGACGGTGACCGCTTCCCCGGATGAGTCACATGCCGTTCTGATCGCTGAACGGGTCAACGTGCTCACCCAAACCCCCTCAGCGATGGCGATGCTCACGCCGGAGGGGTTGGGGTCAGCGACGTTGGTGGTCGCCGGTGAGGCATGTCCGGCTGGGGTGGTGGATCGCTTAGCGCCCGGGCGGGTGCTGGTCAACGCTTATGGGCCGACGGAGACCACGATGTGTGTGGCGATCAGTGCCCCGTTGTTGGCGGGTTCGGGGGTTCCGCCGGTTGGGGTGCCGGTGGCGGGGGCGGCCCTGTTGGTGCTGGATCAGTGGTTGCGCCCGGTACCGGTTGGGGTGGTCGGCGAACTCTATGTGGCGGGCCGCGGCGTGGGGGTGGGGTATTGGCGCCGGCCCGGGTTGACCGGGTCACGGTTTGTGGCCTGCCCCTTCGGGGGCGCCGGGGGGCGGATGTATCGCACCGGGGATCTGGTGAGCTGGGGCGACGACGGCCAGCTGCGGTATATGGGACGTGCCGATGAGCAGGTCAAGATCCGCGGGTATCGCATCGAGCTCGGCGAAATTCAGACAGCGTTAGCCAGTTTGGAAGGGGTTGGGCAGGCGGTGGTGATCGCCCGCGAGGACCGTCCCGGCGACAAGCGTCTGGTGGGTTACGTCACCGAACACGCTTCTGGGACGGTCGACCCCGGCGCGATCCGCGCCCAGCTAGCCGAGCGGTTGCCGACCCACATGGTGCCGGCCGCGGTCGTCGTGCTCGAGGCCGTACCACTGACCGTCAACGGCAAAGTCGACAAACGTGCCCTGCCGGCCCCGGAATATATCGGCGATGGTTACCGCGCCCCGGCTACCCACAGCGAGAAGATCTTGGCCGACATCTACGCCCAAGTGTTGGGGCTCGAGCGGGTCGGCGTAGACGACTCCTTCTTCGAACTGGGCGGGGATTCGCTGTCGGCGATGCGCCTAATCACCGCGATCAACGCCGGCTTGAATGCGGGCCTTCCGGTGCGCACCATCTTCGAGGCCCCCACCGTGAGAAGCTTGAGTCGGCGAATATCCAGCGATGCTGGGGCAGTGGAGGTAGTTGCTGTTGAAGTACTCAAGGAGGGTACCGGGGTTCCGCTGTTCTGTATTCATGATGGTTTCGGCCTTAGCTGGCCAACTCGGGCTCTGGGTGATTATTTGGATTGCCCGATTATTGGGATTAACCAAATAGGGCAAAATGGCGAACCTCAACCGCGATCGATTCGTAGCTTGGCGGTCAGCTATGCTGACAGGGTCCAGGCCGTTTATCCTGCCGGACCCTACAATATTCTCGGGTGGTCTTTTGGGGGCATCGTAGCTCACGAGCTCGCCATTGAACTCCGCAGACGAGGATGTGTAGTCGAACATCTCGTTCTACTAGATGCTGCATTAGGTGCCAACGGCGTCAGTGCGGGGAGCGAACGCCTAGACGAAGGCAAAGTTCTGGAACACATCCTACGAGCTCACCGGATAGAAATTCCGCCGCATTCGGTGCCCCTCACCTACCGGCGGGCGGTGGGATTAATTCATCAACAAGAAGCAGCGGATCTTATGTTCCCGCCCAAGCAACTGCTGGAAACCATGATCCAAAGCGTTAATCTTAATCAATTATATCTGTTACGGCACGCTCCCGGTGTATTCGACGGCAGTATTGTCATATTCTCTGCTGCACGTAGCGAAAGCAATCGGGATTCATCTTTGCTGCAAAGTTGGCAACCTTATGTCGCTGGCGACATTACGGAGCATTCGGTCGACTGCACACATTATGACATGTTGAGTACCGAATCGCTCAGAATATATGGGAAACGGCTAAAGCTACTATTAGAGACTTAGGTATATTGGGATTGTTGATTAGCAGTTGACGCATCTCAGTGCGTCTGTTGCTGATTCGCCTCGGGCGAAGTAAGCCACGAGGTCGGCGCAGCCATCAACGCATGCCGAGCCAGATCAGGCCGTCGCACGCCTCTGCGACTGGACCGTAACGTGAATCGACTGGCAGATGCCCGCACTAGGGTCGCGTGACCCGCACGCTCACCAACCGACGGTCCTCGGCGTCGATGTCATTGACCAGAGTTCAGTGGGTGCCGGCATTGGTTCGCTTCGTCGCGCCAATGGTGGTGCTTATGTTTGTGGGCTGGCCGTCGCACCATCCCGTGTTACGGGTCGTGACGCTAGCCGACGGCCTTAGATGTGGGAACGTCAACGTGCGCAAGCTATTCCACAGCAACTTATGCTGGCTCGTGCCTTGCTAGTGCTCGCATCAGGATGCGCTTATTGGCAAATCTGTGTCTTGCAAGAGTTCGAGTAAGTCCAGCGGCTGTGGAAGGGTACTGACGGCCACGCCGTTCCGCTTCGTTACGGTTAGTTGTAACGCAAGCATGCGATTTAGTGCAGTTGGAGTGTGACGCAGTCCGATCAAACTGCGCGTTGCCGCCGAAAAGACGTTGCGGGGGAGCACAGCTGGGTCCGGCGACGGTCGGCCGGACGAAGTTCCACCGCAGTCGTATGCGACTCGTGCTCGATGCGGCGAGTCCCGTGCCGGTTGCGATCGATATTTTCGCCGGACGCCGCAGTCGTGAACCGGAGTTTGCGTAATGAGGGCGACATGCTGGGGTACGGCTCTTGAAATGCTGCCAGCGGCCATCGGCGCGGTTCGCGATATGGCGCGCCGCAACGTGATTCACGCATGCTCTGATCACATCGTGCGTGGTGGTTGAGGACTAAAGACCCTGTCGGAGATGCCGGCATGGGCTGAGGCTGAAGCGAGGACGCAACTCAATTTTCGTTGGGGTCGAGATGCTGGAGGTTGATCATCGGGCTCCGCGTCGATAGCAGGTTGGGTATGCCGTGGCGGCGTTGTGTCGGCAGCTTATGTGGGCCGGAATCTGGATCTGGCCGCGCGTTGCTTGCAGTGGGTTCCCAAAACCGCACCACAAGAAGCGATCCTCGAATCACGATGCGCCCACAAACCGCTGGATCCCAGGGCCTCGTCGTTAGTGAGGAGTGTTGATGGGTCGTGGACAGGAGTTTGTGGAAAGTTTTCGGGACGGGTGGTGTTGTGCTGCCGTATGGTTTGGAGCGGACCATGTGTCTCGGCTAGACGGTCTGGGGGATCGGTGAGCATCAATCCATTCGATGATGACAATGGCAGTTTTGTGGTTGTGGTCAATGACGCGGAACAGCACAGTTTGTGGCCGGATTTCGCTGAGGTTCGCGTGGGGTGGCCGGTGGTGTATGGCGAGGCCGATCATGAGGTGTGTGTAAATTGCATCGACGAGAATTGGACCGATATACGGCCTAAGAGTCTGCGCGAGAGGCTGGTAGCGGGTCGGGCTGCTGATCGGTAACCCGTTTGGGTTGGTGGACTCGAATGGAACTCGACGACCAGGCACTTCCGCTCACACGCGGACAGTTAGACATCTGGCTTGCCCAGGAACTGGCCCAACAGCTTGGCCAGGAAGCGGGACACTGCGCCACCGAGTGGCAGTTGGGCTTGTTGGCCAGGGTCGAGGGCCGCGTCGACCGGGAGTCTTTGCAGCAGGCGATCCGCCAGGTAGTGCGTGAGGCCGAACCGGGCAGGGCGGCGTTTTGTGAGGAAGCTGGCCAGGTTGTGCAGCGGGTGATCGATTACCCGGACGTTGAATTGGCTTTTTATGATCTGCGTGGCGCACAGCATCCGGTGCAGGACGTCGGTGAGATCGCGTCATCGATTCAACGCACGCCCATGCCATTGAGCGGGCCGCTGTTCAAGTTTGCGTTGTTTCAGACCCACGGTGATGAGTTTTATTTGTTTGCGTGCTGTCATCACATCGTCATCGATGGGTTGGGCATGGTGCTGGTCAGCCGTCGGCTGGCCGCGATCTATACCGCCATTGTTCGTGGAGAACCCATCCCTGCGGCCTACTTCGGTTCGTTGCACGACTTGGTTCGCAGCGAGTCAGAATACGAAGCCTCCCCCGACTATCACCAGGATCGGGCGTATTGGCGCAGCCGCCTTCCCCGAGAAAGCGACCCGTTTTATCGCTTGCCCGATGCGGTGAGCCAGGGTGACTACTATTCGGCTTCCGCTCAGGTTCCCTTGAACCCGACTGTTGTTGGCCGCATTCACTCATTGACCAAAGCGTTGCGGATCCGTCGATCCTCGGCGCTGACCGCGGCGTGTGCGCTGTTGGTACGGGCCTGGTCGGGGGGCGGTTCGCAGGTGGCGCTCGATTTCCCGGTGAGCCGCCGGGTGCGTCCGGAGACCAAGATGCTTCCCGGGATGCTTGCTGGGGTGGTGCCGCTGGTGTTGACGGCATCGCCCCAGTCCACGGTGGCGGAATTTTGTGTGCAGGTGGACACCCGGATACGAGGAGCGCTGCAGCATCAGCGGTTTCCAGTGCACACCCTGGAGGCAAGCGGTGGTCTTCGCGGCCTAGGGCAGGTAGCCAATCGGGTCAGTGTCAATTTCATCCCGTCTCGATTAACTCTGGACCTGGCTGGTGCTACGGCCACGGCGACATACACCAACCATGGCCCGGTGGGCCACTTTGGGCTGTTCTTCCTCGGCTCCGGTGACCAGCTATATCTCAGAACAGCCGGCGCTGGGCAACCCTTTGCCAGTTTCGACGTCTCTTATTTGGCCAACCGCTTGCAGCAGATATTGGCCGAAATGACGGCGGATCCGTCGCGGTCGTTGTCGTCGGTTGAGGTTCTCGATGAGTCGGAGTTGGCTCGCGTGGAGGGGTGGGGCAACTGCGGGGTGTTGGAGCGTCCGGTGGCTTTGGGGGTGTCGATTCCGGATGTGTTTGCTGCGCAGGTGGGGTGTACTCCGGATGCGGTGGCGTTGACTTTCGGGGACCGGTCGTGGACGTATCGAGAATTGGATGAGTCGGCGAATCGGTTGGCGCACTTGCTGGTTGCCCGGGGGGTGGGGCCGGGTGGGTGTGTGGGGTTGTTGGTGGAGCGCTCGGCGCAGGCGATTGTGGCGATCCTGGCGGTGCTCAAGTCGGGGGCGGCGTATGTGCCGATCGATCCGGGCTTGCCTGCAGCCCGGATCGGTTTCCTGCTCGCTGATGCCGCGCCGATCGCTGTGCTGACTACCACGGGGTTGGCCGACCGGTTGGCCGGTCATGGTGTGTCGATGATTGATGTTGATGATCCCGTGATTGAGGCCCAGCCGGTCACACCGTTGCCGGGCCCGGCCGCCGACGATGTGGCGTATCTGATCTATACGTCGGGCACCACCGGTGTGCCTAAAGGTGTGGCGGTTACTCACCATAACGTGACTCAGTTGATCGGGTCATTGGGTGGGGATGTGGTGGCCTCGGGGCGGGTGTGGTCGCAGTGGCATGCGTATTCCTTTGACATTTCGGGCTGGGAGATTTTTGGTGCCCTGTTGCATGGCGGGCGTCTGGTGGTGGTACCCGAGGCGGTGGCCGCTTCCCCGGATGACTTGCACGCCTTGCTGATTGCACAAAAGGTCAACGTGTTGAGCCAAACTCCCTCAGCGGTGGGGGCGCTGTCGCCGCAGGGGTTGGAGTCGGTGGTCTTGCTGGTAGGTGGGGAGCCGTGTCCGGCTGAGGTGGTGGAGCGGTGGGCGCCGGGGCGGGTGATGCTCAATGAGTACGGACCGACCGAGACCACGATGTGGGTGGCGATCAGCGCCCCGCTCGTCCCGGGGGAGGGTGCCCCGCCGATCGGGTCGCCGGTGTCGGGAGCGGCGCTGTTTGTGTTGGATCAGTGGTTGCGTGCGGTGCCGGCCGGGGTGGTCGGGGAACTGTATGTGGCCGGTGCTGGTGTGGGGGTGGGGTATTGGGGCCGGTCGGGGTTGACCGCATCGCGGTTCGTGGCCTGCCCCTTCGCCGGCGCCGGAGCGCCCGGGGCACGGATGTATCGGACCGGGGACCTGGTGCGGTGGCGCGCGGATGGTCAGTTGCAGTATGTGGGCCGCGCCGATGAGCAGGTCAAGATCCGTGGGTATCGCATCGAACTCGGTGAAATCCAAACCGCCCTGGCGGCACTAGACGGGGTGGGGCAGGCGGTGGTGATCGCCCGCGAAGACCACCCCGGCGATAAACGCCTGGTCGGCTATGTGACCGAATCCGTCCCGGGGACAGTCGATCTGGTCGCGATCCGCACCCAACTAGCAGATCGGTTGCCGGGCTATATGGTGCCCGCCGCGATCGTGATGCTGGCGGCGTTGCCGTTGACGGTCAACGGCAAACTCGACAAACGCGCCCTACCCGCCCCCGACTACACCGGCGCTCAGTATCGCGCCCCGGGGAATCTGCTCGAGGAGATCCTGGCCGGCATCTACGCCCAAATCCTCGGCCTCGAGCGGGTCGGGGTGGATGACTCGTTTTTCGATCTGGGTGGGGACTCGCTGTCGGCGATGCGCCTGATCGCTGCGATCAACACCAGCCTGGATACCAACCTGTCGGTGCGGGCGGTGTTTGAAGCGCCCACCATCGCCCAACTAGCACCCCGCATCGACGCCGGGGGTGGGGGCGGGCTGGCCCCGCTGGTGGCCGGCCCACGCCCGGAGCGGGTGCCGTTGTCGTTTGCCCAATCGCGGTTGTGGTTTATCGACCAGCTGCTGGGCCCCTCTGCGGTCTACAACATGCCCGTCGCGGTACGCCTGCACGGTCGGCTTGATGTCGAGGCCCTGGCCGCCGCGCTGGCTGATGTGGTGGGCCGCCATGAAAGCCTGCGCACCGTGTTCCCCGCCGTCGACGGGATCCCCGAGCAGCAGGTGATCCCGGTCGAAGAGACCGATTTCGGCTGGACGGTCATCGATGCCAGCGGCTGGACGCACGAGCGCCTCAAGGAGGCCATCGCGGCGGTGGCGGGGTATCGGTTCGATCTAGCCGCCGAGATCCCCTTCCAGGCACAGCTTTTCCGCCTCGCCTCCGATGAACATGTGCTGGCGGCCGCAGTGCATCATATCGCCGCCGACGGTTGGTCGATCACCCCGCTGGTGCGCGATCTGGGCATCGCCTATGCCAGCCGCGCTCAGGGCCAGGCCCCGGATTGGGTGCCGTTGGCGGTGCAATACGCCGACTACACGCTCTGGCAGCGAACCCAATTCGGTGACCTCGAAGACCCACACAGTCGCATCAGCGAGCAACTGGCCTACTGGCAAGACGCGCTGACCGAGATGCCCGAACGCCTCGATCTGCCCACCGATCGGCCCTACCCCGCGGTGGCCGATCACCGCGGGGCCAGCCTCACCATCGAGTGGCCGCCTGAGTTGCAACACCAGATCACCCGAGTGGCGCAGGCGCATCAGGTGACCACCTTCATGGTGATCCAGGCCGCCCTAGCCGTGCTGCTAGCCAAACTAAGCACCAATACCGATGTGGCCCTGGGGTTCCCGATCGCCGGCCGCCGCGACCCCGCCCTCGATGAGGTAGTCGGAGTTTTCGTCAACACCCTGGTGCTACGGGTAAACCTAAGCGCCGATCCCAGCGTCGCCGAGCTGCTGACCCAGGTGCGCGCGCACAGCCTGGCCGCCTACGACCACCAAGACGTGCCCTTCGAAGTACTCGTCGAACGGATCAACCCCACCCGCTCGCTAGCCCATCACCCCCTGGTACAGGTGATGCTGGCCTGGCAAAACCGCGACCTGACCGAGCTGGGCCTGGGGGATCTGCAGGTCAGCCGCCTGCCCGTGGAAACACGCACGGCGCGTATGGATTTGACGTTCTCGCTCGCCGAACACTTCACCGAGGCCGGGCAGCCTGCCGGGATCGGTGGCGCGGTGGAGTTTCGCACCGACGTCTTCGACGCGGCTAGCATCCACACCCTGATCGAGCGATTCCAACAGGTGCTCACGGGCATGATCGCTGACCTCACCCAGCGAGTCTCCTCGGTCGAGGTGCTGGACGCGCAGGAGCACGCCCGCTTGGATGGCTGGGCCAACCGGGGCGTATTGACCCAGCCAGCTGCGCCGGGGATGTCGATCCCGCAGGTGTTCGCCGCCCAAGTCGCCCGGACCCCGGAGGCGGTAGCGCTGACCTTCGCGGACCGGGTAATGACCTATCGGCAGCTGGATGAGGCCGCGAACCGGTTGGCGCACTGGCTGGTTACTGAGGGGGCAGGTCCCGGTAAGTGCGTGGGATTGCTGATGCCGCGCTGCGCGCAGGCGGTCGTGGCGATCCTCGCGGTGCTCAAAACCGGGGCGGCCCATGTACCCATGGACCCGGGCGTGCCCCCAGCGCGGATCGAGTTCCTGCTCACCGACGCCGCACCGATCGCAGTGCTCACCAACGCCGAGTTGTGCTCGCGACTCGACGGTCATGACGTGCCAGCGATCGATGTCAGCGACCCCGCCATCGATATTCAACCGAGTACCGCATTGCAGGGTCCGGCAGCCGAGGATATCGCATACCTGATTTACACCTCAGGCACCACCGGTACGCCCAAAGGTGTGGCTATCACCCACCACAACGTCACCCAACTGCTGGCGTCAGTGGGTGCCCACCTGGATCCGTCGGGAGCGTGGTCGCAGTGTCACTCATATGCGTTCGACTTCTCGTTGTGGGAGATCTTCGGTGCCCTGCTGCATGGGGCGCGATTGGTGGTGGTGCCCGAGGAGGTGACCGCCTCCCCGGATGACTTGCATGCCTTGCTGATTGCCGAACAGGTCAGTGTGTTGAGCCAAACACCCACAGCGGCGGCGATGCTCTCGCCACAGGGGTTGGAGTCGGTCGTGTTGGCAGTGGCCGGTGAGCCGTGTGCGGGTGAGGTGGTGGATCGGTGGGCGCCGGGACGGGTGATGGTCAATGGCTATGGGCCGACCGAGACCACGATGTATGTGGCGTTGAGTGCTCCGCTGACTCCAGGGTGCGCTGTGGTGCCGGTTGGGTCGCCGGTGTCGGGAGCGGCGCTGTTCGTCCTGGATCAGTGGTTGCATGCGGTGCCGGCCGGGGTGGTGGGGGAGTTGTATGTGGCCGGCGCCGGGGTGGGGGTGGGGTATTGGGGCCGGTCGGGGTTGACCGCATCCCGGTTTGTGGCCTGCCCCTTCGGTAGCCCCGGGGCGCGAATGTATCGCACCGGGGACCTGGTGTGCTGGGGCGGCGATGGTC
This sequence comes from Mycobacterium europaeum, assembly GCF_034555895.2. NCBI lineage: Bacteria > Bacillati > Actinomycetota > Actinomycetes > Mycobacteriales > Mycobacteriaceae > Mycobacterium > Mycobacterium europaeum. Next base: position 1,990,003 of record NZ_CP157315.1, on the reverse strand, counting down.
AGTTGCGCTATGTGGGGCGCGCGGATGAGCAGATCAAGATCCGCGGGTATCGCATCGAACTCGGCGAAATCCGGGCCGCCCTCGCCACTGTGGATGGGGTGGAGCAGGCGGTGGTGATCGCCCGCGAAGACCACCCCGGCGACAAGCGCCTGATCGGGTATGTCACCGAATCTCATACTGGTGCAGTCGATCCGGGCGCGATCCGCACCCAACTAGCAGATCGGTTGCCGGGCTATATGGTGCCCGCCGCGATCGTGATGCTCGAGGCGTTGCCGTTGACGGTCAACGGCAAACTCGACAAACGCGCCCTACCCGCCCCCGACTACACCGGCGCTCAGTATCGGGCGCCGGGCAGTCTGGTCGAGGAGATCCTGGCCGGGATTTATGCCCAAGTCTTGGGCCTGGAACGGGTGGGGCTGGATGACTCCTTCTTCGAGTTGGGTGGGGATTCGCTGTCGGCGATGCGCCTGATCGCCGCGATCAACACCAGCCTGGATACCAACCTGTCGGTGCGGGCGGTGTTCGAGGCGCCCACCATCGCCCAACTAGCACCCCGCATCGACGCCGGGGGTGGGGGCGGGCTGGCCCCGCTGGTGGCCGGCCCACGTCCGGAGCGGGTGCCGTTGTCGTTTGCCCAGTCCCGATTGTGGTTCATCGACCAGTTACTGGGCCCCTCTGCGGTCTACAACATACCCGTCGCGGTACGCCTGCACGGACCACTGGACGTCGATGCCCTAGCCGCCGCGCTCGGTGATGTGGTGGCCCGCCATGAAAGCCTGCGCACCCTGTACCCCGCCGTCGACGGGATCCCCCACCAACAGCTGATCCCGCCAGAGCAGGCCGATTTCGGCTGGACGGTCATCGATGCCAGCGGCTGGACGCACGAGCGCCTCGAGGAGGCCATCGCCGCGGCGGCGGGGTATCGGTTCGATCTAGCCGCCGAGATCCCCTTCCAGGCACAGCTTTTCCGCCTCGCCTCAGATGAGCATGTGTTGGTGGCAATGGCTCACCATATCGCTGCGGATGGCTGGTCGATCACTCCGCTGGTGCGGGATCTGGGCGTGGCCTATGCCGCCCGGTGTGCCGGCCAGGCCCCTAGTTGGGCGCCGTTGGCGGTGCAATACGCCGACCACACGTTGTGGCAGCGTGAACAATTCGGGGACGTCGAGGACGGGTGCAGTCTGATCGGCGGGCAGCTGGCCTACTGGCAGCGCGCACTGGCGGACATGCCTGAACGCCTGGTGTTGCCCACGGATCGGCCCTATCCGGCGGTGGCCGATTATCGCGGGGCCAGTCTCACCATCGAGTGGCCGGCGGGGTTGCAGCAGCAGATCGCCCGGGTGGCGCGGGCGCATAATGCGAGCAGTTTCATGGTGATCCAGGCCGCCCTGGCGGTGTTGTTGGCCAAACTCAGCGCCAGTGCCGATGTGGCGGTGGGGTTCCCGATCGCCGGGCGGCGTGACCCCGCCCTGGATGAGGTGGTCGGGTTTTTCGTCAACACCCTGGTGTTGCGGGTCGAACTGGCCGGTGATCCCAGTGTGGCCGAACTGCTGGCCCAGGTGCGCGCGCGCAGCCTGGCCGCCTACGAACACCAAGACGTGCCCTTCGAGCTGCTCGTGGAACGGCTCAACCCCACCCGCAGCCTGGCCCATCACCCCCTGGTACAGGTGATGCTGGCCTGGCAAAACCACGACCCCACCGACTTGGACCTGGCAGATCTACAGGCCAACCCCATACCGGTGCAAACCCACACGGCCCGCATGGATTTGACATTCTCCCTGACCGACAACGTCACCGAGGCAGGCCAGCCGGCCGGGATCAGCGGCGCGGTGGAGTTTCGCACCGATATATTCGACCCCGACAGCATCCACATCCTGATCGAGCGATTCCAGCGCGTACTGGCGGCCATTACCGCTGACCCCACCCAGCGAGTCTCCTCGGTTGAGGTGCTCGACGCGCACGAGCAAGTCTGCCTGGCTGGGTGGGGCAACCATGGCGTGTTGGACCGCCCGGTGGCTTCGGGGGTGTCGATCCCGGCGTTGTTCGCTGCCCAGGTGGCGCGGACCCCGGAGGCGGTGGCATTGACTTTCGGGGACCGGTCGTGGACGTATCGAGAACTCGATGAGACCGCGAACCGTTTGGCGCACTTGCTGATTGGTCATGGGGTTGGCCCGGGTGGATGTGTAGGGTTGCTAGTGCCGCGGTCGGCGCAGGCCATCGTCGCGATCCTGGCGGTGCTCAAGTCGGGGGCGGCCTATGTGCCGATCGATCCGGGATGGCCGGCCGCGCGGATCGAGTTCCTGCTCACCGACGCCGCCCCGATCGCCGTGCTCACCACCCCCAAGTTGGCCGGGCGGCTAGACGGGTACGACTTGGTGATCGTCGATGTTGACGATCCCGCGATCCAGGCCCAGCCGCCCGCACCGCTCCCGGGTCCGGCGGCTCAGGATGTGGCGTATCTGATTTACACCTCGGGCACCACCGGTATTCCCAAGGGCGTTGCTGTTAGCCACGGCAATGTCGCGCAATTGGTCGATTCTCTGGACGCGGGATTGGGGCCAGAACGGGTGTGGACGCAGTGTCATTCCTATGCGTTCGACTTTTCGGTGTGGGAGATCTGGGGTGCCCTGCTGGGTGGGGGCCGGTTGGTGGTGGTGCCCGAATCGGTGACCTCTTCCCCGGAGGCATTCCATGCTCTGCTAGTGCGTGAACAGGTCAGCGTGCTCACCCAGACTCCCTCAGCGGCGGGGATGCTCTGGCCGCAGGGGTTGGAGTCGGTGGCGTTGCTGGTGGGTGGGGAGCCGTGTCCGCCGGAGGTGGTGGATCGGTGGGCGCCGGCACGCGTGATGGTCAACGCCTATGGGCCGACCGAGACCACGGTGTATGCGGCGATGAGCGCCCCGCTGACTCCGGGGAGCGGGGCGGTGCCGGTTGGGTCGCCGGTGTCGGGGGCGGCGCTGTTCGTCTTGGATCAGTGGTTGCATGCGGTGCCGGCCGGGGTGGTGGGGGAGTTGTATGTGGCCGGCGCCGGGGTGGGGGTGGGGTATTGGGGGCGGTCGGGGTTGACCGCATCGCGGTTTGTGGCGTGTCCCTTCGGGATGCCGGGGGTGCGGATGTATCGGACCGGGGACTTAGTGTGCTGGGGCGGCGACGGTCAGTTGCGCTATGTGGGGCGCGCGGATGAGCAGATCAAGATCCGCGGGTATCGCATCGAACTGGGGGAAATCCGGGCCGCGCTGGCTGCACTAGACGGGGTGGAGCAGGCGGTGGTGATCGCGCGCCAGGACCATAGCGCTGGTAAGCGCTTGGTCGGCTACATCACCGAATCCCATACTGGGGCAGTCGATCCGGTCGCAATCCGCACGCAGCTGGCGGATCGGTTGCCGGGGTATATGATGCCGGGCGCGGTCGTGGTGCTCGAGGCGTTGCCGCTGACGGTCAACGGCAAACTTGACACCCGCGCGCTGCCGGCCCCGGAATACGCCGGTGGTCAGTATCGCGCCCCGGGCAGTCTGCTCGAGGAGGTGTTGGCCGGGATCTATGCCCACGTGCTCGGAATCGAGCGGGTGGGGGTCGATGACTCGTTTTTCGAGCTGGGTGGGGATTCGTTGTCGGCGATGCGGCTGATCGCCGCGATCAATGCCAGCTTGGATGCCAACCTGTCGGTGCGAGCGATCTTTGAGGCGCCCACGATCGCGCAGTTAGCGCCCCGCATCCAGCCCAACGCTGGAGGGGGTGGTGGGTTGGCGCCGCTGGTGGCATGCGAGCGGCCCGCTGTGGTGCCGTTGTCGTTTGCCCAGTCCCGGTTGTGGTTTATCGATCAGTTGCTGGGCCCCTCTGCGGTTTACAACATGCCCGTGGCGGTGCGCCTGCACGGCCACCTGGATACCGACGCCTTGGGGGCCGCGCTCGTTGATGTGGTGGCCCGGCATGAAAGTCTGCGCACGCTATTCCCCGCCATTGACGGGATCCCCCACCAGCAGCTGATCCCGGTCGAGCGGGCCGAGTTCGGCTGGGCGGTGATCGATGCCAGCGGGTGGTCGGATACCCAGTTAGGTGAGGCGATTGAAGCCGCAGCACGCCATCGGTTTGATCTGGTGGCCGAGATTCCATTGCGGGCGCAGCTTTTCCGGTTTGGCCCCGATGAGTATGTGTTGGTGGCCGTGGCCCACCATATCGCCGCGGATGGCTGGTCGATCACCCCGCTGATACATGATCTGGGCACCGCCTATGCTGCCCGCGCTCAAGGCCAGGCGCCGGGGTGGGTGCCGTTGGCGGTGCAGTATGCCGACTACACACTGTGGCAGCGTGAACAATTCGGCGACTTAGAGGATCCGGATAGTCTGATCGGCGGGCAGCTGGCCTACTGGCAGGGCGCCCTGGCCGGCATGCCTGAACGGCTGGTGCTGCCCACGGATCGGCCCTACCCGGCGGTGGCCGATCACCGCGGGGCCAGCCTCACCATCGAGTGGCCAGCCGAACTGCACCAGCAAATCGCCCGGGTGGCCCGGACGCATCAGGTAACCACTTTCATGGTGATCCAAGCTGCCCTAGCCGTGCTGCTGGCCAAACTCAGCGCGAGTTGCGATGTGGCGGTCGGGTTCCCGATCGCCGGCCGGTGCGACCCGGTACTGGACAAGGTAGTCGGTTGTTTCGTCAACACGCTGGTGTTACGGGTCGACCTGGCCGGCGATCCCCGCATCGAAGAGGTACTAGCCCAGGTGCGCGCCCGCAGCCTGGCCGCCTACGAACACCAAGACGTGCCCTTCGAAGTACTCGTCGAACGACTGCACCCCACCCGCAGCCTGGCCCATCACCCGCTGGTGCAGGTGATGCTGGCCTGGCAAAACTTGCCCGGGCACACTAACGCGCTCCACGACCTGACTTTGGGGCAGGCGCAGGTTAGACCAATGCCAGTCGACACTCACTCTGCGCGTATGGATTTGGTCTTCTCCTTGGCGGAGCACGTCACCGAGGCGGGCCAGCCCGCTGGAATCAGCAGCGCGGTGGAATTTCGCACCGACATTTTCGACGCCGCCAGCATCGAAATGTTGATCACACGGTTGCAGCGGGTGTTGGCGGAGATGACCGCTGACCCCCGGCGGCTGTTGTCGTCGGTCGATGTGCTCGATGAGTCCGAGCATGCCTGCCTGGGCGACTGGGGTAATCGGGCGGTGTTGGACCGCCCGGCGGCCGCGGTGGGGGTGTCGATTCCGGCAGTGTTTGCCGCGCAGGTTGTGCGGACGCCGGGGGCGGTGGCGTTGAGTTTCGGGGGCCGGTCGTGGACGTATCGGGAACTCGATGAGGCCGCGAATCGGTTGGCGCACTTGCTGGTTGCCCATGGGGCGTGGCCGGGTGGGTGTGTGGGCTTGCTGGTGGAGCGCGGCGCACAGGCCATTGTGGCGATCCTGGGAGTGCTCAAGTCGGGGGCGGCCTATGTGCCGATGGACCCGGGGTGGCCGGCGACCCGGATCGGGTTCGTGGTGGCTGATGCCGCCCCGATCGCGGTGGTGACCACCGCTGAGTTGGCCGGACGGCTCGATGTTCATGAGGTGCCGGTCATTGATGTCAACGATCCTGTAATTGAGGCCCAGCCGGCTACCGCGCTGTCGGGCCCGGCGCCGGAGGATATCGCATACCTCATCTATACGTCAGGCACCACGGGGGTGCCCAAAGGTGTTGCGGTCACGCACCACAATGTGATCGAGCTGCTGGCGTCGGCGGGTGCCTTTGTGGAGCGGGCGGGAGTGTGGTCGCAGTGGCATTCCTATGCGTTCGATGTGTCGGTGTGGGAGATCTTTGGTGCACTTTTGGGTGGGGGCCGGTTGGTGGTGGTGCCCGAGGCGGTGGTCGGCTCACCGCACGATTTCCATGCGTTGCTGGTCGGTGAACAAGTCAGGGTGTTGAGCCAGACCCCGTCGGCGTTTTATGCGTTGCAAACCGTTGATGGATCCTCAGCGGGGTTGGGTCGACAGCTGGCGCTGGAATCGGTGGTGTTTGGTGGGGAAGCCCTCGAGCCCGCGCGTCTTAAGAGGTGGTTCGGCCACCACGGAGGCTCGCCACGGCTGATCAACATGTATGGCACCACCGAGACGACGGTGCACGCCTCGGTACGCGAGATCGTCACCGGTGATGTCGCGGGCACGGTCAGCCCGATCGGGGTACCGCTGGCCCACCTCAGCTTCTTCGTCGTGGATCGGTGGTTGCGGCCGGTGCCGCCGGGGGTGGTCGGGGAGTTGTATGTGGCCGGTGCCGGGGCCGGGTACGGGTATTGGGGTCGGGCTGGGTTGACCGCATCGCGGTTTGTGGCTTGCCCCTTCGGCGGCCCCGGGGCGCGGGCGTCGGGGGTGCGGATGTATCGCACTGGCGATTTGGTGTGCTGGGACCCCGATGGTCAGTTGCGCTATGTGGGGCGTGCGGATGAGCAGGTCAAGATCCGCGGGTATCGCATCGAACTCGGGGAAATCCGGGCCGCCCTCGCCACTGTGGATGGGGTGGAGCAGGCGGTGGTGATCGCCCGCGAGGACCACCCCGGCGATAAACGCCTGATCGGCTATGTCACTGAATCTCATACTGGAACAGTCGATCCGGTCGCAATCCGTACGCAGCTGGCGGATCGGTTGCCCTCTTATATGGTACCGGGCGCGATCGTGGTGCTCGAGGCGTTGCCGTTGACGGTCAACGGCAAACTCGACACCCGCGCCCTACCCGCACCCGACTACACCGGCGCCCAGTATCGGGCCCCGGGCAGTCTGGTCGAGGAGATCCTGGCCGGCATTTATGCCCAAGTGCTTGGGCTGGAGCGGGTCGGGATCGATGACTCGTTTTTCGAGTTGGGTGGGGATTCGCTATCGGCGATGCGGCTAACCGCCGCGATTAACACCAGCTTGGATGCCAACGTGTCGGTGCGGGCGGTCTTTGAGGCGCCCACCATCGCGCAGTTAGCGCCCCGCATCCAGGCCGGGGGCGGGGGTGGGCTGGCCCCGCTAGTGGCCGGCCCACGCCCGGAGCGGGTGCCGTTGTCGTTTGCCCAGTCCCGATTGTGGTTCATCGACCAGTTACTGGGCCCCTCTGCGGTCTACAACATACCCGTCGCGGTGCGCCTGCACGGACCGCTCGACGTTGATGCCCTGGGGGCCGCCCTGGCTGATGTGGTGGCCCGGCACGGGAGTCTGCGCACGGTGTTCTCCGCGGTCGACGGGATCCCCTACCAGCAGCTGATCCCTGTTGAGCGGGCCGAGTTCGGCTGGGACGTCGTTGATGTGACCGGTTGGTCAGAAAGCCAGTTACATGAGGTCATCGGCGCCGCCGCACGCTACACGTTTGATCTGGCCGCCGAGATCCCCTTCCACGCGCAGCTTTTCCGCCTCGCCGATGATGAGCATGTGTTGGCGGCGGTGGCCCACCATATCGCCGCTGATGGCTGGTCGATCACCCCGCTGCTACGTGACCTGGCTGTGGCCTATGCCGCCCGATGTGCCGGCCAGGCCCCGGAGTGGGTGCCGTTGGCGGTGCAATACGCCGACTACACCCTGTGGCAACGCACCCAATTCGGGCACCTGGACGATCCCGACAGCCGCATCGGCGCGCAGCTGGCCTACTGGCAGGACGCGCTGACCGGCATGCCCGAGCGGCTCGATCTACCCACCGACCGGCCCTACCCACCAGTGGCCGATCACCGCGGCGCCAGCCTCACCATCGAGTGGCCAGCCGAACTGCAACAACAGATCACGCAAATGGCCCGGACGCATCAGGTGACCACCTTCATGGTGATCCAAGCCGCCTTAGTGGTGTTGCTGGCCAAACTGAGCACCAATACCGATGTGGCCCTGGGGTTCCCGATCGCTGGCCGCCGCGACCCCGCCCTCGATGAGGTAGTCGGAGTTTTCGTCAACACCCTGGTCTTACGGGTAAACCTAAGCGCCGATCCCAGCGTCGCCGAACTGCTGACCCAGGTGCGCGCGCGCAGCCTGGCCGCCTACGAACACCAAGACGTGCCCTTCGAGCTGCTCGTGGAACGGCTCAACCCCACCCGCAGCCTGGCCCATCACCCACTGGTACAGGTGATGCTGGCCTGGCAAAACCATGATCCTCCCGATCTGGACGTGGGTGATCTGCAGGTCAGTCACATGCCGGTGGAAACCCACACTGCGCGTATGGATTTAACGTTCTCGTTGGCCGAACGCCGGACCGCCGCGGGGGAGCCGGCAGGGATCGGTGGGGCGGTGGAGTTTCGCACCGATGTGTTCGACCCCGCCAGCATCGAAATCCTGATCGAGCGATTCCAGCGCGTGCTTGCGGCGATGACGGCGGATCCGTCGCGGTCGTTGTCGTCGGTTGAGGTTCTCGATGAGTCGGAGTTGGCTCGCGTGGAGGGGTGGGGCAACTGCGGGGTGTTGGAGCGTCCGGTGGCTTTGGGGGTGTCGATTCCGGATGTGTTTGCTGCGCAGGTGGGGTGTACTCCGGATGCGGTGGCGTTGACTTTCGGGGACCGGTCGTGGACGTATCGAGAATTGGATGAGTCGGCGAATCGGTTGGCGCACTTGCTGGTTGCCCGGGGGGTGGGGCCGGGTGGGTGTGTGGGGTTGTTGGTGGAGCGCTCGGCGCAGGCGATTGTGGCGATCCTGGCGGTGCTCAAGTCGGGGGCGGCGTATGTGCCGATCGATCCGGGCTTGCCTGCAGCCCGGATCGGTTTCCTGCTCGCTGATGCCGCGCCGATCGCTGTGCTGACTACCACGGGGTTGGCCGACCGGTTGGCCGGTCATGGTGTGTCGATGATTGATGTTGATGATCCCGTGATTGAGGCCCAGCCGGTCACACCGTTGCCGGGCCCGGCCGCCGACGATGTGGCGTATCTGATCTATACGTCGGGCACCACCGGTGTGCCTAAAGGTGTGGCGGTTACTCACCATAACGTGACTCAGTTGATCGGGTCATTGGGTGGGGATGTGGTGGCCTCGGGGCGGGTGTGGTCGCAGTGGCATGCGTATTCCTTTGACATTTCGGGCTGGGAGATTTTTGGTGCCCTGTTGCATGGCGGGCGTCTGGTGGTGGTACCCGAGGCGGTGGCCGCTTCCCCGGATGACTTGCACGCCTTGCTGATTGCACAAAAGGTCAACGTGTTGAGCCAAACTCCCTCAGCGGTGGGGGCGCTGTCGCCGCAGGGGTTGGAGTCGGTGGTCTTGCTGGTAGGTGGGGAGCCGTGTCCGGCTGAGGTGGTGGAGCGGTGGGCGCCGGGGCGGGTGATGCTCAATGAGTACGGACCGACCGAGACCACGATGTGGGTGGCGATCAGCGCCCCGCTCGTCCCGGGGGAGGGTGCCCCGCCGATCGGGTCGCCGGTGTCGGGAGCGGCGCTGTTTGTGTTGGATCAGTGGTTGCGTGCGGTGCCGGCCGGGGTGGTCGGGGAACTGTATGTGGCCGGTGCTGGTGTGGGGGTGGGGTATTGGGGCCGGTCGGGGTTGACCGCATCGCGGTTCGTGGCCTGCCCCTTCGCCGGCGCCGGAGCGCCCGGGGCACGGATGTATCGGACCGGGGACCTGGTGCGGTGGCGCGCGGATGGTCAGTTGCAGTATGTGGGCCGCGCCGATGAGCAGGTCAAGATCCGTGGGTATCGCATCGAACTCGGTGAAATCCAAACCGCCCTGGCGGCACTAGACGGGGTGGGGCAGGCGGTGGTGATCGCCCGCGAAGACCACCCCGGCGATAAACGCCTGGTCGGCTATGTGACCGAATCCGTCCCGGGGACAGTCGATCTGGTCGCGATCCGCACCCAACTAGCAGATCGGTTGCCGGGCTATATGGTGCCCGCCGCGATCGTGATGCTGGCGGCGTTGCCGTTGACGGTCAACGGCAAACTCGACAAACGCGCCCTACCCGCCCCCGACTACACCGGCGCTCAGTATCGCGCCCCGGGGAATCTGCTCGAGGAGATCCTGGCCGGCATCTACGCCCAAATCCTCGGCCTCGAGCGGGTCGGGGTGGATGACTCGTTTTTCGATCTGGGTGGGGACTCGCTGTCGGCGATGCGCCTGATCGCTGCGATCAACACCAGCCTGGATACCAACCTGTCGGTGCGGGCGGTGTTTGAAGCGCCCACCATCGCCCAACTAGCACCCCGCATCGACGCCGGGGGTGGGGGCGGGCTGGCCCCGCTGGTGGCCGGCCCACGCCCGGAGCGGGTGCCGTTGTCGTTTGCCCAATCGCGGTTGTGGTTTATCGACCAGCTGCTGGGCCCCTCTGCGGTCTACAACATGCCCGTCGCGGTACGCCTGCACGGTCGGCTTGATGTCGAGGCCCTGGCCGCCGCGCTGGCTGATGTGGTGGGCCGCCATGAAAGCCTGCGCACCGTGTTCCCCGCCGTCGACGGGATCCCCGAGCAGCAGGTGATCCCGGTCGAAGAGACCGATTTCGGCTGGACGGTCATCGATGCCAGCGGCTGGACGCACGAGCGCCTCAAGGAGGCCATCGCGGCGGTGGCGGGGTATCGGTTCGATCTAGCCGCCGAGATCCCCTTCCAGGCACAGCTTTTCCGCCTCGCCTCCGATGAACATGTGCTGGCGGCCGCAGTGCATCATATCGCCGCCGACGGTTGGTCGATCACCCCGCTGGTGCGCGATCTGGGCATCGCCTATGCCAGCCGCGCTCAGGGCCAGGCCCCGGATTGGGTGCCGTTGGCGGTGCAATACGCCGACTACACGCTCTGGCAGCGAACCCAATTCGGTGACCTCGAAGACCCACACAGTCGCATCAGCGAGCAACTGGCCTACTGGCAAGACGCGCTGACCGAGATGCCCGAACGCCTCGATCTGCCCACCGATCGGCCCTACCCCGCGGTGGCCGATCACCGCGGGGCCAGCCTCACCATCGAGTGGCCGCCTGAGTTGCAACACCAGATCACCCGAGTGGCGCAGGCGCATCAGGTGACCACCTTCATGGTGATCCAGGCCGCCCTAGCCGTGCTGCTAGCCAAACTAAGCACCAATACCGATGTGGCCCTGGGGTTCCCGATCGCCGGCCGCCGCGACCCCGCCCTCGATGAGGTAGTCGGAGTTTTCGTCAACACCCTGGTGCTACGGGTAAACCTAAGCGCCGATCCCAGCGTCGCCGAGCTGCTGACCCAGGTGCGCGCGCACAGCCTGGCCGCCTACGACCACCAAGACGTGCCCTTCGAAGTACTCGTCGAACGGATCAACCCCACCCGCTCGCTAGCCCATCACCCCCTGGTACAGGTGATGCTGGCCTGGCAAAACCTGCCGGGGCAAAATCAGGATCTAGCCGTCGGGCCGGCCCTGAGTGACGAAGTACGAGTCAGCCCCCTGCTGGTAGATACCCACACCGCCCGTATAGATTTGACATTCTTCCTCGGGGAACGCTGGAACGAGATCGGCGAGCCAGCCGGGATCTGCGGCACCGTTGAGTATCGCACCGACGTCTACGATGCGGCTAGCATCCACACCCTGATCGAGCGATTCCAACAGGTGCTCACGGGCATGATCGCTGATTCCTCGCGGCCGGTCTCAGTGATCGATGCGCTCGACGCGTCGGAGCTGGTCCGGCTGGATGGGTGGGGCAACCGCGGGGTGTTGGAGCGTCCGGTCGCTCCGCGGGTGTCAATTCCGGATGCGTTTGCTGCCCAAGTCGCCCGTACTCCAGAGGCGGTGGCGCTAACCTTCCAGGACCGGTCGTTGACGTATGACGAACTCGATGGGGCAGCGAACCGGTTGGCGCACTTGCTGGTTAGCCAGGGCGTCGGCCCGGGTGAGTGTGTCGGGCTGCTGGTGCCTCGCTGCGCGGAGGCGGTCATTGCGATCCTGGCGGTGCTCAAGACGGGCGCGGCGTATGTACCGGTGGATCCCGGCCTGCCCACCGCGCGAATCGAGTGCCTGCTCACCGACGCCGCCCCGATCGCAGTGCTGACCACCGCCGGGCTAGCCGGACGGTTGGACGGTCATGACGTGCGAGCAATCGATGTCAACGACCCCACTATTGACTCGCAACCAGCCAAACAATTGCTGGGCCCGGCACCCGAAGACGTCGCGTACCTCATCTATACCTCAGGCACCACCGGTACGCCCAAAGGTGTCGCCATCACCCACCACAACGTCACCCAACTGCTGGCATCAGTGGGTGCACACCTGCAGCCGTTGGGGGTGTGGTCGCAGTGTCACTCATATGCGTTCGACTTCTCGTTGTGGGAGATCTTCGGTGCCCTGCTGCATGGGGCGCGATTGGTGGTGGTGCCCGAGGAGGTGACCGCCTCCCCAGATGATCTGCATGCCTTGCTGATTGCCGAACACGTCAGCATATTGAGCCAAACACCCACAGCGGCGGCGATGCTCTCGCCACAGGGCTTGGAGTCGGTGGCCGTGCTGGTGGGTGGGGAGGCGTGTCCGGCTGAGGTGGTGGATCGGTGGGCGCCGGGACGGGTGATGGTCAACGCCTACGGTCCCACCGAGACCACGGTTTGGGTGACGATCAGTGCCCCGCTGACGGCGGGGGTGGAGCCACCGCCGATCGGGTCGCCGGTGTCGAGCACGGCGCTGTTCGTCCTGGATCAGTGGTTGCATGCGGTGCCGGCCGGGGTGGTGGGGGAGTTGTATGTGGCCGGCGCCGGGGTGGGGGTGGGGTATTGGGGCCGGTCGGGGTTGACCGCATCGCGGTTCGTGGCCTGCCCCTTCGCCGGCGCCGGAGCGCCCGGGGCACGGATGTATCGGACCGGGGACCTGGTGCGGTGGCGCGCGGATGGTCAGTTGCAGTATGTGGGCCGCGCCGATGAGCAGGTCAAGATCCGTGGGTATCGCATCGAACTCGGTGAAATCCAAACCGCCCTGGCGGCACTAGACGGGGTGGGGCAGGCGGTGGTGATCGCCCGCGAAGACCACCCCGGCGATAAACGCCTGGTCGGCTATGTGACCGAATCCGTCCCGGGGACAGTCGATCTGGTCGCGATCCGCACCCAACTAGCAGATCGGTTGCCGGGCTATATGGTGCCGGCCGCGATCGTGATGCTGGCGGCGTTGCCGTTGACGGTCAACGGCAAACTCGACAAACGCGCCCTACCCGCCCCCGACTACACCGGCGCTCAGTATCGCGCCCCGGGGAATCTGCTCGAGGAGATCCTGGCCGGCATCTACGCCCAAATCCTCGGCCTCGAGCGGGTCGGGGTGGATGACTCGTTTTTCGATCTGGGTGGGGACTCGCTGTCGGCGATGCGCCTGATCGCTGCGATCAACACCAGCCTGGATACCAACCTGTCGGTGCGGGCGGTGTTTGAAGCGCCCACCATCGCCCAACTAGCACCCCGCATCGACGCCGGGGGTGGGGGCGGGCTGGCCCCGCTGGTGGCCGGCCCACGCCCGGAGCGGGTGCCGTTGTCGTTTGCCCAATCGCGGTTGTGGTTTATCGACCAGCTGCTGGGCCCCTCTGCGGTCTACAACATGCCCGTCGCGGTACGCCTGCACGGTCGGCTTGATGTCGAGGCCCTGGCCGCCGCGCTGGCTGATGTGGTGGGCCGCCATGAAAGCCTGCGCACCGTGTTCTCCGCGGTCGACGGGATCCCCTACCAGCAGCTGATCCCTGTTGAGCGGGCCGAGTTCGGCTGGGACGTCGTTGATGTGACCGGTTGGTCAGAAAGCCAGTTACATGAGGTCATCGGCGCCGCCGCACGCTACACGTTTGATCTGGCCGCCGAGATCCCCTTCCACGCGCAGCTTTTCCGGCTGGGCCCCGATGAGTATGTGTTGGTGGCGGTGGCCCACCATATCGCCGCTGATGGCTGGTCGATCACCCCGCTGCTACGTGACCTGGCTGTGGCCTATGCCAGCCGCGCTCAGGGCCAGGCCCCGGATTGGGTGCCGTTGGCGGTGCAATACGCCGACTACACCCTGTGGCAACGCACCCAATTCGGGCACCTGGACGATCCCGACAGCCGCATCGGCGCGCAGCTGGCCTACTGGCAGGACGCGCTGACCGGCATGCCCGAGCGGCTCGATCTACCCACCGACCGGCCCTACCCACCAGTGGCCGATCACCGCGGCGCCAGCCTCACCATCGAGTGGCCAGCCGAACTGCAACAACAGATCACGCAAATGGCCCGGACGCATCAGGTGACCACCTTCATGGTGATCCAAGCCGCCCTAGCCGTGCTGCTAGCCAAACTAAGCACCAATACCGATGTGGCCCTGGGGTTCCCGATCGCCGGCCGCCGCGACCCCGCCCTCGATGAGGTAGTCGGAGTTTTCGTCAACACCCTGGTCTTACGGGTAAACCTAAGCGCCGATCCCAGCGTCGCCGAACTGCTGACCCAGGTGCGCGCGCACAGCCTGGCCGCCTACGACCACCAAGACGTGCCCTTCGAAGTACTCGTCGAACGGATCAACCCCACCCGCTCGCTAGCCCATCACCCACTGGTACAGGTGATGCTGACCTGGCAAAACCTGCCCGGACAAGACCTGGACCTGGCCGCCGGGCTGGCGCTAAGTGAGGAGGTGCGGGTCAGTCCGCTGCCGGTGGAAACCCGCACGGCGCGCATGGATTTGGCGTTCTCGCTGGCTGAGCACTTCACCGAGGCGGGCCAGCCCGCCGGGATCGGTGGGGCTGTGGAGTTCCGCACTGATGTGTTCGACCGCGACAGTATCCAGACGCTGATCACACGATTCCAACGCGCGTTGGTGGCGATGATTACTGACCCGACCCAGCCGGTGTCGTCGATTGATGTGCTCGATAAGTCAGAGTATGTCCGCCTGGATGGCTGGGGCAACCGGGCAGCGTTGGCCGAGTCCGTAACCGCGTCGGCGGTGTCGATCCCGGCGTTGTTCGCCGCCCAGGTGGCGTGTACTCCGGAGGCGGTGGCGCTGACCTTCGGGGACCAGTCGTGGACCTATCGGGAACTCGATGAGGCCGCGAACCGGTTGGCACACTTGTTAGTTACGCATGGGGCCGGTCGCGGCCAGTGTGTGGGGTTGTTGCTGGAGCGCTCGGCCCAGGCCATCATCGCGATCCTGGCGGTGCTCAAGACGGGCGCGGCCTATGTGCCAATGGATCCAGGCCTGCCCGCAGCCCGGATCGGATTCATGCTCATCGACGCCGCCCCGATCGCCGTGCTCACCACCGCCGAGTTAGCCGGACGGCTCGACGGTCATGACGTGCGAGTCATCGATGTTGATGATCGTGCGATCGAGGCCCGGCCGGGCACACCGTTGCCGGGCCCAGCCGGTGAGGATCTTGCGTATTTGATTTACACGTCGGGCACCACCGGTGTGCCGAAAGGGGTGGCTGTCACCCATCACAACGTCACCCAACTGCTGGACTCGCTGGAGGTAAGGCTGGCGTTAGGGCCCGGACAGGTGTGGTCGCAGTGGCACTCGTTGGCCTTTGATGGCTCAGTGCACGAGATTTTCGGTGCGCTGCTGGGTGGGGGCCGGTTGGTGGTGGTGCCAGAGACGGTGACCGCCTCCCCGGAAGACTTGCATGCCTTACTGGCCGGTGAGCAGGTCAGTGTGTTAATTCAAACCCCGTCGTCGGTGGCGGTGTTGTCGCCGCAGGGTTTGGGGTCGGCGGCGTTGGTGCTCGGTGGGGAGCCCTGTCCGCCTGAGCTGGTGGAGCGGTTTGCACCAGGGCGCGTGCTGCTCAATGCCTACGGTCCCACCGAGACCACGGTGGATGCGACGATCACCGCCGCGCTCGCACCGGGGTCCGGGGTGGTGCCGATTGGGTCGCCGCTGTCGGGCACGGCGTTGTTCGTGCTGGACGAGCGGTTGCATGCGGTGCCGGCCGGGGTGGTGGGGGAGTTGTATGTGGCCGGTGCTGGTGTGGGGGTGGGGTATTGGGGCCGGGCGGGGATGACCGCAGCACGGTTTGTGGCCTGCCCCTTCGCCGGCGCCGCGGCGCCCGGGACGCGGATGTATCGGACCGGGGACCTGGTTCGGTGGTGCTCGGATGGTCAGTTGGAGTATGTCGGCCGCGCCGATGGGCAGGTCAAGATCCGCGGGTATCGCATCGAACTCGGCGAAATCCAAGCCGCGCTAGCCAGTTTGGTCGCCGTCGACCAGGCGGTGGTAATCGCGCGAGAAGACCGTCCCGGCGATAAGCGCCTGGTCGGCTACATCACCGAATCCAAGCCTGGTGCGCTCGCTCCGGTCACGATTCGCGCCCAACTCGGTGAGCGCCTGCCCTCTTATATGGTGCCGGCGGCGATCGTGGTGCTGGCGGCATTGCCGTTGACGGTGAATGGCAAACTCGACACCCGCGCGTTGCCGGCCCCGGACTACATCGGTGGTGAGTATCGCGCCCCGGTCACCCTGACTGAGGAGGTATTGGCCGGGACCTATGCCGAAATCCTTGGGCTGGACCGTGTCGGGGTAGATGACTCGTTTTTCGAGTTGGGTGGGGATTCGTTGTCGGCGATGCGCCTGATCGCTGCGATCAATGCCAGCCTGGATGCCAACCTGTCGGTGCGGGCGGTGTTTGAAGCGCCCACCATCGCGGAGTTGGCGACCCGCATCGATGTCGGTGCTGGAGGTGGGCTGGCGCCGGTGGTGGCCGGGGAGCGGCCGGCGGTGGTGCCGTTGTCGTTTGCCCAATCGCGGTTGTGGTTTATCGACCAGCTGCTGGGCCCCTCTGCGGTCTACAACATGCCCGTCGCGGTGCGCCTGCACGGACCGCTCGACGTTGATGCCCTGGGGGCCGCCCTCGCTGATGTGGTGGCCCGCCATGAAAGCCTGCGCACGGTGTTCCCCGCGCTTGAGGGGGTCCCCGAGCAGCAGGTGGTGCAGGCCGAGCGGGCCGAGCTCGGGTGGCAGGTCAGTGATGCAACCGGCTGGTCGGCAAGCCAGCTCGATGAAGCCATCGCGGCGGTGGCGGGCTACCGGTTCGATTTGGCCACTGAGATCCCCTTCCACGTGCGGCTTTTCCGCCTCGCCGATGATGAGCATGTGTTGGCGGCGGTGGCCCACCATATCGCCGCTGATGGCTGGTCGATCACCCCGCTGCTACGTGACCTGGCTGTGGCCTATGCCGCCCGATGTGCCGGCCAGGCCCCGGAGTGGGTGCCGTTGGCGGTGCAATACGCCGACTACACCCTGTGGCAACGCACCCAATTCGGGCACCTGGACGATCCCGACAGCCGCATCGGCGCGCAGCTGGCCTACTGGCAGGACGCGCTGACCGGCATGCCCGAGCGGCTCGATCTACCCACCGACCGGCCCTACCCACCAGTGGCCGATCACCGCGGCGCCAGCCTCACCATCGAGTGGCCAGCCGAACTGCAACAACAGATCACGCAAATGGCCCGGACGCATCAGGTGACCACCTTCATGGTGATCCAAGCCGCCCTAGCCGTGCTGCTAGCCAAACTAAGCACCAATACCGATGTGGCCCTGGGGTTCCCGATCGCTGGCCGCCGCGACCCCGCCCTCGATGAGGTAGTCGGAGTTTTCGTCAACACCCTGGTCTTACGGGTAAACCTAAGCGCCGATCCCAGCGTCGCCGAGCTGCTGACCCAGGTGCGCGCGCACAGCCTGGCCGCCTACGAACACCAAGACGTGCCCTTCGAGCTGCTCGTGGAACGGCTCAACCCCACCCGCAGCCTGGCCCATCACCCACTGGTACAGGTGGCGTTGGCTTGGCAAAACCACGATCCCACCAGCCTGAACTTGGGTGAACTGCAGGTCAGCCACGTGCCGGTGGAAACCCGCACTGCGCGTATGGATTTGACGTTCTCGTTGGCCGAACGCCGGACGAAAGAGGGCTGGCCCGATGGGATCGGTGGGGCGGTGGAGTTTCGCACCGACATCTTCGACCCCGCCAGCATTCAGACCCTGATCACACGATTCGAGCGCGTGCTGACGGCCATGACGGCGGATCCATCGCGGCCGGTGTCGTTGATCGAGGTGCTCGACGCCGATGAGCACGCCCGCCTGGATCGGTGGGGCAACCGCGCGGTGTTAGACGAGCCGACGACAGCGGCGGGGGTGTCGATTCCGGCAGCGTTTGCCGCCCAGGTGGCGCGGACCCCGAGGGCAGTGGCGCTGACCTTCCGAGGCAGCTCTATGAGCTATCAGGAACTTGACGAGGACGCAAACCGGCTGGCGCACTGGTTAATTGGCCATGGGGCCGGCCCAGGTACGCGTGTAGGGTTGCTGGTGGAGCGCTCGGCGCACGCCATCGTCGCGATCCTGGCGGTCTTGAAGACCGGGGCCGCCTACGTGCCGATGGATTCCGGGTGGCCCGCGGCCCGGATCGAGTCTCTGCTCATCGATGCCGCACCGATCGCGTTGCTCACTACCACCGAGTTGGCCGAACAGTTAAACGGGTATGACGACCTACGGGTACTCGATGTCAACGACCCCGCCGTCGATGCCCACCCGAGTACGGCGTTGCCTGGCCCGGCCGCCGACGATATCGCCTACCTGATTTACACCTCGGGGACCACTGGTATCCCCAAAGGTGTTGCGGCTACCCACCACAACGTCACCCAGTTATTGGGGTCGCTGGACGCCCACCTACGGGTACCGGCGTGGGCGCAGTGGCATTCGTATGCCTTCGACGCCTCGGTTGAAGAGATCTGGGGTGCGCTGTTGCATGGTGGACGGTTGGTGGTGGTGCCCGAGGCGGTGGCCACCTCTCCGGATGAGTTGCGTACCTTGCTGATTACACAACAGGTCGAGATGTTGAGCCAGACTCCGTCTTCGTTGGGTGAGCTGCAACCGGTGGGTTTGGAGTCGGTCGCCTTGCTGGTGGCCGGGGAGGCTTGCCCCGCTGAGATGGTGGACCGGTGGGCGTCGGGTCGGGTGATGATCAACGCCTACGGCCCCACCGAGGCCACGGTGTGTGCGTCCAGAAGCGCCCCGTTAGCGCCGGGATTCGGAGTCCCGCCGATCGGGTCGCCCGTTTCTGGGGCGGCGTTGTTCGTACTCGATCACTGGTTGCAGCCGGTGCCGGCCGGGGTGGTCGGCGAGCTCTACGTGGCCGGTCGCGGCGTGGGGGTGGGGTATTGGCGCCGGGCGGGGATGACCGCAGCACGGTTTGTGGCCTGCCCCTTCGGGGGCCCGGAAACGCGGATGTATCGCACCGGAGATTTGGTGCGTTGGGGCGGCGATGGCCAGTTGCAGTATGTGGGCCGTGCCGATGAGCAGGTCAAGATCCGCGGGTATCGCATCGAACTCGGCGAAATCCAAACCGCCCTGGCGGCACTAGACGGGGTGGGGCAGGCGGTGGTGATCGCCCGCGAAGACCACCCCGGCGATAAACGCCTGGTCGGCTATGTCACCGAATCCGCCTCGGGCGCAACGGATCCGGTGGCGGTCCGCGCCCAACTCGGTAAGCGTCTTCCCGGGTATATGGTGCCGGCCGCTATTGTGGTGCTCGAAGCCCTGCCGTTGACGGTCAACGGCAAACTCGACAAACGTGCCCTGCCGGCACCGGAATACACCGGTGGTGAGTATCGCGCCCCGGCCAGTCCCACCGAGGAGGTGTTGGCCGGCATCTACGCCCAAATCCTGGGGATAGACCGTGTCGGGGTCGACGACTCCTTCTTCGACCTGGGCGGGAATTCCCTCTCGGCGATGCGCCTGATCGCCGCCATCAACACCAGGCTGGATGCCGATCTACCCGTACGCACCCTCTTCGAGGCACCCACCGTGAGCTATCTAAGTCAGCGGCTGCATACAACTAGCTCGTCTATCCAAGAAGTAGTTCCGGTTCAGACGCTGCAGCACGGCACCGGCGTCCCGTTGTTCTGCATTCATCCCGGCGGCGGGATGAGTTGGCCGTATCAGGCTCTTGGTAATTATTTGGACTGCCCGATCATCGGAATTCAGCAAACCCTGCAGGACGAAGAAGCTGAACCCCAGTCAATTCGAGATATGGCAAAAAACTACGCCGACAGAATTCAACAGGTTTATCCCGCTGGGCCCTACAATCTTCTAGGCTGGTCTTTTGGCGGTGTGGTCGCCCATGAACTCGCCATCGAGCTTCAACGACGCGGATGCGTAATCCCACGTCTTATCCTTCTCGACGCCCAGCCAAGTGCCGACAGCAGCGACCCCGCACCTGACCCCGCACCAATCGAGGAACACGTACTGGAAGAGGTCTTGCGGTTTTTCGATATCGCGATTCCTGAACAGGATGGACCGCTAACCTACGGGCAGGTAGACGAGCTGATCCGCACACACGCAGCCGTTGGAATCACTCGATACAAGCAGGTTCTGGATTTGGTTGTGCGAAACCTTAACCACAATATGGCGTTGTCCCGAGCTCACCAACCCGGCGCGTTCGATGGTGATATATCCATATTTTCCGCCGCGCGGGATGGGAACGGTGGGGATTCACCCTTGCTGCAAAGTTGGCAACCTTATGCCGCCGGCGACATCACAGAACACTCGATCGACTGTACGCATGAAGAGATGCTGACCGCCGAATCGCTCGGCATATACGGCAAACAACTCAAAGAGTGCTTGCTCGTAGATTCGTCGACGGATCATGCCCCAGCGGCCGGGTCGCCCAGGTGAAGTCCGCAGGAGGTATCGAGTGCTTTGCCTTGCCAGGCTTGCTGGGCAAGTGTGCCCGTCCGCGCGCACATCGGCTGCAAACTGCGCAAACATCCGCGCCATGCCCGACAACCTGGTCGCCCTCACCCGCGACCGGATCCGCCACCACCGCAACGACATTGAGATCGACGAACTCACCGACCCGCAATCAACGTCGGCCTTCCAGCTAATCGGCAGATGGAGCCACTCGACGCTGGAATTTAGGTAATTCAGCTGTCGTAACTCAGGTCCAAGCCCGTGTGCTGCTTGGCCGATAAGCCGCTGGCAGAGTGGACGAGCGATGGGCGATGGCGCCAACAGCCAAATCATTAGGCCTGCTCACACCCTCGGCCGGTTAGTTCGATGGCCTGGGCTGACTGGCTTCAGGGGACCGTTTGCGTTCTATCGGGTCTTGCCTCATGCACGGAATTCCGTGCTGCGGTTCGAGCGCGGCGAGCGTTGTCTGGCGTTAACATTGATTCGTCCTGAATGCGAGCGCGAGAAGCCTCGAGGCGGTTCATGCGCTTAAGGCATCCCACGGGGGAAAGGACGCGCGAAGCGTGACCGAGATGCGCGCGATTGTCAAGCAGGGGCGTTCGGTGCGGGCGTGCCGTGTGCCGGTGCCTGAACCGGGACCGGGCGAAGTCCTCATCCGTGTGGAGGCAGCGGGAATATGCCGCACCGACATCTACGTCGCTCAGGGAAAGCTCCCGTGCGCTGACCCCTTGATCCTCGGGCACGAGTTCGCAGGCGTCGTCGCCTCCTGCGGGTCGGACATCCACAGCTTCGCTCCTGGAGACCGGGTAGCCGCGATGCCGGTGATCCCGTGCGGAGCCTGCGTCCGATGCACAGGTGGGATGCCTGAATGCTGTCCTAACCACCAGTTCCTCGGGGTCAGCCGGCACGGAGCGTTCGCCGAATACGTTGCGGTACCTGCTCAGGTGGTGCATCAACTGCCGCCGTCGCTGTCTTTCAGGCAAGGCGCATACACCGAACCGGTATGCGCCTCCCTGGCCGTACTGAAAGCCAGCATTAAGCCGGGAGACAGCGGCCTGATCCACGGTGAAAACCGGATCGCGGAGCTGACAAAACGTGTGCTGTCGACCGCCGGCTTCCCAGCGGTCAGGACCCAACGGCTGGGGCAGTCATTGCCGCAAGAAACGGATGCGTACGACTTCATCATCGAGACTCAACCCAGCTCACCGGCCTTCGACGAAATGATCCGGGCCGTACGCCCCGGCGGCAGGATCATCCTCAAGAGCCGGCCCGCGGCCCCTGTGGCCATCGATCTAGCCGCAGCGGTGCGTAAGGAAGTGATATTCGAGTCGGTGTCGTATGGGACGTTCCCCGAATCCCTGGAATTCCTGACTCGTCACGATCTGGCCGACCTGCTAGGCCAGACCCATCCGTTAGAGGATTTCGTCGATATCTTCGCCACCGATCGCGCGGGCGAGAACCTCAAGAGCTTTCTGTCTCCCGGCGCAGGAGACGCTGACCCCGGTATCTCGACGCCGTCGACATTTACCAGCACCGACTCGGCGAAGCCAGGTATACCCGTAACCGCGCCTTGCGGATAGGCGGCTGTGCCGTTGCATCGAAGGCGAGTGCGCCCATGGGTGGCCGAACGGCGCTCTGGCCCTTGGAGTCGCCGGTCGATGCCAGCACAGATCAGCGAATCTGAGGCCGGTGAAACGTTCACCCTGATGGCGAGCGAAGGGTAGCGACAGTGCGCCCGATTGATGCCCGCCAGGGGTGCTCGCTTTACCCAGGCGACTCCGGCACGATGAGGATCGTGTCATCCGACTTCGCCGATGTGGACCGCAGCGGCGATCCTGACCGGCTGGTGTCCTTCTTGGATCGAATGGCCATCATCAGGGCGCCGACCAAAACAAAGCTCATCCAACTACTGGAAATTTCGGCAGGACAACGGATTCTCGACGTCGGCTGCGGCGCCGGCCACGACCTGGTAGCGATTGCCGAGACCGGCGGCCGCCCGATCGGTGTGGACCCGAGCAGACGCATGCTCGAAATCAGCGCCCGCCGCTGCCCGACCGCGTGGCTAGTCCAGGCCGACGGGACCTCGCTGCCGATCGCGGACGCCACAGTGGACGGATGTCGGATCGAGCGAGTGCTCGTTCATCTCAGTGACCCGGTTTCGGCGCTCGCCGAGGTGGGCCGCGTGTTGCGTCCCAACGCGCGCGCGGCCTTGTTCGAGCCGAGCCCCGCAACGCTTGCCGTTGAGGGCACCGCCGAGCCTGCAGCGGCGGCAATCGCTCGTAGTATCCAAGATTGCTATCGCCAGCCGCTGGCTGGGCAACTGCTTGAAAAGTGGTTGCGTGACAGTGGGTTCAGCTCCGTAAGCACCCGTCCGGAAACCCGCTTGT
Organism: Mycobacterium europaeum; assembly: GCF_034555895.2. Classification (NCBI taxonomy): domain Bacteria; kingdom Bacillati; phylum Actinomycetota; class Actinomycetes; order Mycobacteriales; family Mycobacteriaceae; genus Mycobacterium; species Mycobacterium europaeum. Next base: position 1,967,091 of record NZ_CP157315.1, on the reverse strand, counting down.
TTAACGACATCGAAGACCTGACCACGAGCATGAACATGGACGCCATCTGGCAGCATGCGATCGACACCGACCTGATCACGGCCACCGAGGTGCGCCAATGGCACGACGAGATGGTGCGCCGCTCCACGCACGGCGCGTTCGTCGCCTCAATGCGGGGAACGTTTGCTTACGCCCCTGACGAATCCAACCGTCAATACCGAGGCGAGACAGAATGCTGACTGAGTCCTCGGTCAGCCAAGCGACGTTCGATTAGCTGGCGAGTCCGAAGTACATTCCGCCCCAACAAAAGTAATTGCGTCTCAGCTCAGGAACGCGTTGAGTGCCGCGGCGAGGTCGGGGGACGCCGATGTGGCGAGGTTCTGGTAGCCGCCGCCGCTGAGTTGGGCGACCGCTTCCCAGGTGGCGCGGTCCGGGTCGGCGCCGAAGTCGATGACGTTCACCGCGATCGGTTTCGCCGGGTCCGCGCTCTTGCGGATGAAGTCCTGCAACCCGGGGCCGTCCAACGTCTGGTCGGTGTGCGGCCCCGCGGTGATGACCAATATCGAGTTGGTCTGCCCGGTACGGTAATGCGCCTGCACGTCCTGGTAGATCATCCGCAGCGTGGTGAACGATACCGCCCCGCCGGGCGACGAGTACTGCTTGTCCAACGCGGCCACCAGCGCCGCCGAGCGCGGCTGGCCACTGGGGGGATTGACGGGGTCGCCGAGCGGCCCACCGGGCACCTCGGACCGTCCCTCGTGGCCGTCGAACGTCCAGAGCCCGACCGTGGAGGTGGGCGGCAGCGCCTTGATCTTGTCCTGAAGCGCGGCGATCACGTTCGCCAGCCGGGTCTTCCCGCCCTCCTGGCCGGGCATCGACTGGTCCAGCATGATAGTCGCGGCGAGCCCGCTCGACGGGGCTGCCATCGCCTCGGCCAGCGTCGCGCGCGTCGCGTCGTCGCCCACCGACAGCGTCCCCGGCAGGGCGGGGAACGTGGTGACCGGGCTGCTCGGCGGTGTGACGCCATTGACCCGGAAGCCGGCCTTGGCCAGCTTGGCGAGTTGGCCGGGCTTGCGCATGAAACGGTCGAACTCGCTGGCCGCCGAGGTTTGCTCCTGCGTGAGCCACGAGCCGCTGAGCAGCACCGTGGGGTAGTCGGCGACCGGCGCCGGCCCGGGTGGCAACCAGGACGCCAAGGCGCCCTTGGCGTCTGGCAGCGACTGGCCGCGCTGGAACAGCTGCTGCTCGGTGGTGATCACCGCGTGTACCGGCGCGGTCGCCGGGTCACCGGGTTTGAGCAGCGTGTTCATCGCCTCCGTCAGCGAATTGTCCGCCAGCTTGGGTTGCCCGCTCAGCAGCGCACGCACCGCGCCGGTGCCCTGGGTCGCCGGGGCGCCGGCGGGTGCGGCCGCGGCCGCTACCGCTTCCCCAGCCAGGAACGCCGCGTCGCTGTTGCCGTTCATCGGTACGGCCAGCCGCAGCGAACCCCAGGCGGGCAGGTTCACGCCGGCCAACCCGTTCGGGTTGGTCTGCAGCCCGGGCAGCGCCGCCCACGTCTGGCTGCCCAGGGCCTGCTGGAGCTCCGGCCGGACGGCCAGCACCACCGGCGACGTCACCAGCGAACGGCTGTCGGTGATGGTCTTCTGCGCCGTGGCCCCGGCGAGCCGCGCGGCCGACACCGAGCTGCCCGGAATCCACAACGCCGGCTGCCCACCCAGCTCGGCGGGCCACTTGCCGATGAAGCCGTTCAGCACCGCGTCGGACCCCGCCGGTTTGACGCTGACCTCCATGCAGTGGTCCCCGATGGGACCGGCCGAGGAGTTGTAGCTTTCCGCGAACTGCCGCACCGAATCGGCGATGGACGGGTCGGCGATGACGGCGACGGTCTCCTTGCCGCCCACACAGCGTCCGGCAGCCTTGTGCGAGCGGTTGGACAGGGCGTCACCGATAAAGGTCCACAGGATCACGCCGCCGACCACCACAACGACGGCGACGAGGGAAACGATCACGCCGATGCTCACTCCGCGGCGCCCGCCCACGCTGCGATGGCCGCCGCGCCATTCGCCGAGCCCTCGGTGGCCGCGGCCGAACAGCGATGGCGACGCGGCGGGCGGCTCCGCGGCCGCCGGGCCCGGCTGCCGCGGCGGAAACTCCGGGTATTCGTCGGCGGTGTCATCCTCGAACGCGTCCTCGGCGTAGAGGTCTTCGCCCGCGGAGTAGTCGTCCGCCGTGAATTCCTCGTCGTCCGGGTGGTGGCCCTCGGCCGAGAAGTCGTCGGGGTGGTGGTCGCCGGTCTCGCCGCTTTCGTACGGCTGGTCGGCGGAGTCCTCAGGGTCGGGCAAACTGTGCCTACCCATAGCGGTGCCCGTCGCCTTTCCGTCGATCCATCCGACTTGTTGTCAACCCACCGCCGATCTTAGTCACCAGCTGCACCGATGCGTGGTGAGCCCGATTAAGGCACGAGCTCAATTTGATTGCGCCGCGCGGGCCTTAACCTCCCGCCGGCGGCGGTGCAGGATCGGCTCGGTGTAGCCGTTCGGCTGCTGCGTCCCGGTCAGGATGAGGTCCTGCGCGGCCAGGAACGCCAGGCTGTCATCGAAGTTGGGCGCCATCGGCAGGTAGGCCGCATCCTTGGCGTTCTGCTCGTCCACCAGCGGCGCCATCCGCTCCAGGCTGGCCCGCACGTCCTCCTCGGTGATCACGCCGTGGCGCAGCCAGTTGGCCAGCAGCTGGCTCGAGATCCGCAGCGTGGCACGGTCTTCCATCAGCGCCACGTCGTGGATGTCGGGCACCTTCGAGCAGCCGACACCCTGGGCGACCCAGCGCACCACGTAGCCGAGGATCGACTGGCAGTTGTTGTCGAGCTCCTCGCGGATCTCCTCGGGGGCCCAGGCCAGCTCCTTGGCCAGCGGGATGGTCAGCAGTTCGTCGATGGTGGTGCGCTTCTGGCCGGCCAACTCCTCCTGCACGGCGCCGACGTCGACGTAGTGGTAGTGCATCGCGTGCAGGGTGGCGGCCGTCGGTGAAGGCACCCAGGCGGTGGTGGCGCCGGCCTTGGGCTGGCCGATCTTCTGCTCCACCATGTCGGCCATCAGCTCGGTCATCGCCCACATGCCCTTGCCGATCTGCGCCTTGCCCTTGAAGCCGGCGGCCAGGCCGATGTCGACGTTGGCGTCCTCGTAGGCCTTGATCCAGGTGCTGTTCTTCATCGCACCCTTGCGGATCATCGGACCGGCCTCCATCGACGTGTGGATCTCGTCGCCGGTCCGGTCCAGGAAGCCGGTGTTGATGAACACGACGCGGTCGGCGGCGGCCTTGATGCACGCCTTGAGGTTGACGGTGGTACGCCGCTCCTCGTCCATGATGCCGACCTTGAGGGTGGCCTGGGGCAGGCCCAGGACATCTTCGACGCGGCTGAACAGCTCGCAGGTGTACGCGACCTCGTCGGGTCCGTGCATCTTGGGCTTGACGATGTAGATGGACCCGGTGCGGCTGTTGGTCAGCGGGCCGTTGGCGTCGCCGGTCTTGAGCCCGTGGATCGCGGTCAGCCCGGTGAACAGCGCGTCCATGATGCCCTCGAACACCTCGTTACCGTCAGCATCAACGATGGCGTCGTTGGTCATCAGATGACCCACGTTGCGGACGAACAGCAGGCTGCGACCCGGCAGGGTCAGCTGGCCCGCACCGTCGGGCGTGGTGTAGGTGCGGTCCTGGTTCAGCACGCGGGTGAAGGTCTTGCCGTCCTTGTCCACCTCTTCGGACAGCTCGCCCTTGTTCAGCCCGAGCCAGTTGCGGTAGCCCAGCACCTTGTCGTCGGCGTCGACGGCGGCCACCGAATCCTCGAAGTCCATGATCGTCGTGACGGCTGATTCCAGGACCACGTCCTTGATGCCGGCGCGGTCGGTCTTGCCGACCGGCGATTCGGGGTCGACGAGGATCTCGATGTGCAGGCCGTGATTGACCAGCAGCACCGACCAGTCGGGGGAGCCGAGCTCGCCGGTGTAGCCGGCGAACTTCTCCGGGCTGGCCAGGCCGACCGTCCCGTTGGCGGTCGCGACCTTCAGCTGGCCGTCGTCGACGGACAGCCCCGTCGCGTCGGCCCAGGAGCCGGATTCCAGCGGCACCGCCTGGTCCAGGAAGTGGCGCGCGTAGGCGATGACCTTGTCGCCGCGGACCTTGTTGTAGCTGGTGCCCTTCTCCGCACCATCGCTCTCGGGGATGACGTCGGTGCCGTACAGGGCGTCGTACAGCGAGCCCCAACGCGCGTTCGCCGCGTTCAGCGCGAACCGGGCGTTGAGCACCGGCACCACCAGCTGCGGACCCGCGGTCGTGGTGATCTCGTCGTCGACGCCCGAGGTCGTGATCGTGAAATCGTCGGGTTCGGGCAGCAGGTAACCGATGTCGGTGATGAACTGCCGGTACGCATCGACATCGAACGGCTCGATCACGCGCTGCCGGTGCCACTTGTCGATCTGGGCCTGCAGCTCGTCGCGGCGGTTGAGCAACTCCTGGTTCTTCGGCGTGAGGTCGGTGACGACCTTGTCGACGCCGGCCCAGAAGCTGTCCGGGTCGATATCGGTGCCGGGCAGGGCCTCGTTGTTCACGAAGTCGTAGAGCACTCTTGCGACGCGCAGGTTCCCCGCCGACACGCGATCAGTCATGATTCTCCTCCATAATGAAGCCTCTTCTGGCCGCCATTGGCCCGGAAGGGCAATGCCTTCAGCGTACCGAGCAGCAGCCCGGTGAGCGTATCCGCCCGACCCGCCGCACCAGGTCAGGCCGCGCTGACAGCTGAATCCATGCCACAGCGGCGAACCAGGGGATCGAATTCCAGCAACGCATCGGCACGCCGGGAATCCTTCACCTTCCAGCACTTTCTTGACTGGCACTTGACTGGCAGCCCCCGAGAATCATACGGGCTCAGCAATGCCCCACCCGGAGAGCGGTGGCCCTATGCGTCGCGCATCGTGCCGACGAGGTCTTCGACCAGGTCTTCCATCGCCACCATCGCGACCACGTCGCCGCCGGCGTCGGTCACCAGCGCCAGATGGCTGTTGCTGCGGCGCATCCGGGACAACGCGTCGGCCAGCGGCAGCGACCTGGGCAGCCGGGGAAGGGGACGCACCATCGCCAGGTCGATCACCGTGTGGGGGTCGTCGCCGAGGGTCAGCATGTCCTTGATGTGTAGGTAGCCGATGAAGTCGCCATTGGCATTCGCCACGGGGAATCGCGAGTAGCCGGTTTGGGCCAGGGCTTGCTCGACGGCGCCGACGGTCGGGCCGCTGCCCGGCGCGGCCACCGGCACCGCGTGGACGTCGGTGAGCGGGACGGCCACATCGCCGACCACCCGGGTGCGGATCTGCAGCGCCCGGGTCAGCCGGGTGTGTTCCTCGCGGTCCAGCAGGCCCTGGGACTCCGATTCGGCGATCATCTCGCTCAGCTCGACGGGGGAGACCGTGATCTCGAGCTCTTCCTTGGGTTCCACGCCCAGCGCCCGCACCACCACGCTCGCGCACTTGTTGTAGAACACGATGAACGGCCGGGCGGCCCGCACATAGGCCAGGTAGGGCGGCACCAGCAGCATCGCCGTCCGCTCGGGGCCGGCGAGCGCGATGTTCTTGGGCACCATCTCGCCGAGCAGCACGTGCAGCGTGACCACGATCGCCAACGCGATCGCGAACGACAACGTGTGCAGCAGCGCCGGCGGAATGCCGGTCAGGCCCAAGGCGGTGCGCAGCAGGCTGGAGACCGCCGACTCGCCGACGCGCCCGAGCAGCAGGGAGGCGGCCGTGACTCCGAGCTGGGCCCCGGCCAGCATGGCGGGAAGCTGCTCGCCGGCGCGCATGACGGTGACCGCCCGGGCCTTGCCCTGCTCGGCCAGCGCCTCGAGGCGGTCGCGCCGGGCCGAGATCAACGAGAACTCCGCCCCGACGAAGAAGGCGTTGACGCCGATCAGCAGGATCGCCAGGAACACCCCCATGGGATCGCTCACGGGTGCCCCGCTTTCGGGCCCTCGCCGTGACCATGCAGCTCGTTGAGCTCCAGCAGGTCGATCCGTCGACCGTCCATCCGGATCACGGTCGCTTGCCAGCGCAGCGAGCTGTCCAGCAGCCCGTCGGCGTCCAGCGCGGGCAACTTCACGGTCTCGCCGGCCGCCGGAATGTGGCCGAGTTCGCGCAGTGCCAGCCCGCCGATGGTCTCGTAGGGCCCCTCCGGGGCTCGGAAGCCGGTGGCGGCGGCCACCTCGTCGATGCGCAGCAGACCCGAGACGCGCCAGCCGGTGCCGGCCGCCACCACATCGGGGGTGGCGTCGTCGTGTTCGTCGCGGACGTCGCCGACGATCTCTTCGATCAGGTCCTCGACGGTCACCATGCCCGCGGTGCCGCCGTATTCGTCGACGACCATCGCGGTCTGCAGGCTGTTGGCGCGGATCTCGGCCATGACGGCGTCGCCGTCCAGCGTCGACGGCACCACCGGCACGGGCTGCGCCACCGTGGTCAGCGGCGTGCGCGCCCGCTCGGCCGCGGGGATGGCCAGCACCTGCTTGACGTGCGCGATGCCGACGGTCTCGTCGAGGTCGCCGTCGACGATCGGGAAGCGGGAGTATCCGGATTCGGCCGCGGCGGCCACCAGGTCGGCGACCGTGTCGTCGGTCTGCAGCGCCACGATCTTCGACCTGGGCGTCATCAGTTCCTCGGCGGTCAGGGCGCCGAATTGCAGCGAGCGCCGCACCAGCGACGCGGTGGCCGCATCCAGGGAGCCGCTGCGCGCGGACGAGCGCACCAACGAAATCAGTTCCTGCGGCGAGCGCGCCGACCGCAGCTCTTCGGCCGGCTCGACACCCAGCTGGCGCACGATCCAGTTCGCCGCACCGTTCGTCAGCCGGATCGCCGGGGTGAACAGCGTCGAGAACAGCACCTGGACGCCGACCACCGCCCGCGCGGTCGACAACGGCCGCGCGACGGCCAGGTACTTGGGGACCAGCTCGCCGAACACCATCGACACCGAGGTGACGACGACCAGCGCCAGGAACGCCATGATGGCGTCGGCCGCCCGCTCGGAGATCCCGATCGCGTCGAACCACGGGTGCGGCAGGTTGGCCAGCATCGGATCGGTCAGGTAACCGGCGGCCAGGGTGGTGGCGGAGATGCCGAGTTGAGCGCCGGACAGCTGAAACGACAACTTGTGGTGTGCGCGCCGGATCGCGCGGTCACGGCGTCCGCCGCCGCGGGCGTTGGCCTCCACGGCGCTGCGGTCCAGTGTCGTGAGCGAGAACTCGGCGGCGACGAAGATCGCGTTGCCGAAGATGAGCAGGGCGATGGCCACGACGCTGATCACGGTGACGGTGGCGTTCATGGATCACCGCCGCCCGCTGGGCGATTGCGGGGCCGGGGAAGGCTCCGCATCGGGCGCCGCGTCCGAGGACCGCCGCGCCCGAAAGCCCATGGCCTGCATGGGTGCCTGCGGCACGTCGATCCCTTCGCTGCCTGGAGCCGGTGCGGACGAGGTCGCCCCGGTCGTTGCTGATTCATCGTAGCCGGGTCGCCGGCGCACTCGGTCAACCACCGTTTTCGGGTTTGCCGTTGCCGGCCACCCGGTAGACCCGACTATGGGTTGCCTAACCTTATCCCATAGGCTGGGCAGACTATGGCGTCGAAAGCCCGATCCGAAACCCGATCAGCCCAGGCCCTTCCCCGCGAGCGCCTGGACCTCACCGAGGAGATCGCGCGCCTGGCGCGGCCGCCGCTTCCCGCGCTGGATCCGCCCTTCGCGCTGCGCGTCGCGCAGCGCACGGACGCGGGCACGGTGGCGGAATGGATGAACCGTCCGCACCTTGCGGCGGCCTGGGAATACGACTGGCCGACGCCCCGGTGGGAACGGCATCTGGGCGCGCAGCTCGACGGAACGTACTCGCTGCCGCTGCTGGGGAGCATCCGCGGCGGGGATTGTGCATACCTCGAAATATATTGGGGTGCAAAGGATCTGATTTCGGAGTACTACGACGCCGAACCCTACGACGTGGGGGTGCACGCCGCCATCGCCGACCCGGAACTGGTGAACCGGGGATTGGGCCTGATGCTCTTGCCGCGGATCGTCCACAGCGTCTTCTCCGTGGAGCCGCGATGCCGTCGGATCATGTTCGACCCCGATCACCGCAACACCGCGGCGCGCCGGGTGTGCGAGGACGTCGGATGCGCGTTTCTCGGCGAGCACGACACCACAAACCGGCGCATGTCGCTGTACGCCCTGGAACGCGCGGCCGCCGGCGCATGACCGCCGGGGCGGATCACCACCCCAGCGGCAGCGGATGGCCTTCGGCGAACCCCGCGGCCGACTGCACGCCGACGACGGCCCGCTCGTACAGGTCGGTGAGGTTGGCGGCGCCGACGTAGGTGCAGGTGCTACGCACACCCGAGGTGATGTGGTCGAGCAGATCCTCGACGCCGCCGCGGTCAGGGTCGAGGCCCATGCGCGACGTCGAAATGCCTTCCTCGAACAGCGCTTTGCGGGCGCGCTCGAACGCGGTATCGGCGGCGCTGCGGGCGACCACCGCGCGCTTGGAAGCCATGCCGTAGCTCTCCTTGTAGGGCTGGTCGTCGCGGTCGCGCATCAGGTCCCCGGGAGACTCGTAGGTCCCGGCGAACCACGACCCGATCATCACGTTGGACGCCCCGGCGACCAGCGCCAGCGCCACGTCGCGCGGATGCCGGACCCCGCCGTCGGCCCACACATGTCCACCCAATTCCCTTGCCGCCAAGGCACATTCGACCACCGCCGAGAACTGCGGGCGGCCCACGGCGGTCATCATCCGGGTGGTGCACATCGCCCCCGGGCCGACGCCGACCTTGACGATGTTCGCCCCGGCGCCGAGCAGATCGCGGGTGCCTTCGGCGGAGACGACGTTGCCGGCCACCAGCGGCAGCCCGAGTTCCAGCGCAGCGACCGTGCGGATCGCGTCGAGCGTCTTGACCTGGTGCCCGTGTGCGGTATCGATGACGAGAACGTCCACACCCGCCTCGGCCAGGGACCGCGCCCTGGCCCCCACATCGCCGTTGATGCCGACGGCCGCGCCCACCCGCAGCCGGCCGCGGGCGTCGACGGCCGGGGTGTAGAGCCCGGTCCGCACGGCGCCGGTGCGGGTCAGCACCCCCGCCAGCGTGCCGTCCGCGTTCGTCACCACCGCGACGCCGATGGGGGCGTGCTCGAGCAGATCGAAGACCTTGCGCGGCTCGGTGCCGACCGGGGCCGTCACGAAATCGGTGCTGGCGACGTCACGCACCCTGGCGAAGCGGTCCACGCCGAGACAGCTCGATTCGCTCACCAAGCCCATCGGTCGGCCCTCGAAGACGACGACGGCGACCCCGTGTGCGCGCTTGTGGATCAGCGCGGTGGCGTCGGACACCGAATCGTCGGGGCCCAGCACCACCGGGGTGTCGAGTACCAGGTCGCGGCTCTTGACGAACTCGACCGTCTGCTGCACCGCGGTGATCGGGATGTCCTGCGGCAGGACGACCAGCCCGCCCCGCCGTGCCACCGTTTCCGCCATCCGCCGCCCGGCCACCGCGGTCATGTTGGCGACGACCACCGGGATGGTGGTTCCCGAGCCGTCGGTGGTGGACAAGTCGACATCGAAGCGTGACGCGACCTCCGACCGGTTCGGCATGACGAAGACGTCGTTGTAGGTCAGGTCGTACCCGGGCCGATGCCCGTCGAGAAACCTCACGCCGTCCAGTCTTCCAGGACTAGGCGGGGACTTCGCTGCGGTCGCCGCTCCACAGCGTGTGGAAACGCTTGTCCGGCTCGTCGTCGATGCGGCCGTAGGTGTGCGCGCCGAAGAAGTCCCGCAGGCCCTGGGTCAGTGCGGCGGGCAGGCGCTCGGTGCGCAGGGCGTCGTAGTAGGACAGCGCCGACGAGAAGCCCGGGATCGGGATGCCCAGTTGCGTGGCCGTCACCACGACGCGTCGCCAGCCGTCGATCGCGGCCTCGATCGCGCTGCGGAAGTACGGCGCGACGATGAGCGTGGGCAGCTCAGGGTCTTCGTCGAAGGCCTCCTTGATTCGGTTGAGGAACTTGGCCCGGATGATGCACCCGCCGCGCCAGATGGTGGCCAGGTCGCCCGGCGTGATGCGCCAGTCGTATTCGGCGCTGCCGGCCTGGATCTGGTTGAAGCCCTGCGCGTAGGCGATGATCTTGGACGCGTACAGGGCCTGCCTGATGTCCTCGGTGAACTGCTGCGCGTCACCCGGCTTGTGGCCCAGTTCGCCCGAGGCCAGCCCGGTGGTGGCCTTGCGCTGGGTCACCGAGCCCGACAACGCGCGGGCGAACACGGCCTCGGCGATCCCGGTGACCGGGACGCCGAGGTCCAGGGCCGACTTGACCGTCCAGCGGCCCGTGCCCTTCTGCTCGGCCTCGTCGAGGATGATGTCGACCAGCGGCTTGCCGGTCTTGGCGTCGGTCTGGCGCAGCACCTGCGCGGTGATCTCGACCAGGAAGCTGTCCAGGTCGCCTTTGTTCCACTCGTCGAAGACGTCGGCGATCTGCCCGGCGGTCTTGCCGAGCCCGTCGCGGAGCAGCTGGTAGGCCTCGCCGATCAGCTGCATGTCGGAGTACTCGATGCCGTTGTGCACCATCTTGACGAAGTGACCGGCGCCGTCGGGGCCGATGTGGGTGCAGCACGGGACGCCGTCGACGTGGGCGGAGATCTCCTCGAGCAGCGGGCCCAGCGACTTGTACGACTCGGCGGGGCCGCCGGGCATGATCGACGGGCCGTTGAGCGCGCCCTCCTCGCCGCCGGAGATGCCCGCGCCGACGAAGTGCAGGCCGCGCTCGCGCATCGCCTTCTCGCGGCGGATGGTGTCCGTGTAGAGGGCGTTGCCGCCGTCGATGATGATGTCGCCTTCTTCCATGGCGTCGGCGAGCTCGTTGATGACGGCGTCGGTGGGGGCGCCGGCCTTGACCATGATCAGCACGCGGCGCGGCTTCTCCAGGGCGGCCAGGAATTCCGCGATGGTCTCCGACCGCACGAACGTGCCCTCGTCACCGTGCTCTTTGAGCAACGCGTCGGTCTTGGCGACCGACCGGTTGTGCAGCGCCACGGTGTAGCCGTGCCGGGCGAAATTGCGCGCGATGTTCGACCCCATCACCGCCAGGCCGGTGACACCGATCTGTGCGGTAGCGGTCTTGGAACCAGTCGGGGTGTCCGACGAACCCATGTCTTCGCCTCTCAAGTCTTCAGAACGTTGCCGAAAAGCTTTCCGTGACACTGTGGCACAGCGGACAGACGCCCTCCCGGGGTGATGGCTCCGCCCTGGCGTCAGAGGTTGAACAGCCGCCGCAGCTCCGTGAGCCACGGTACGGCCAACGCGACGGTGGGCACCACGAACACGGCAAACGCGGCCAGGTATGCCGCCGCCGAGAGCGCCAGGCTGTTGCCGCACCCGGACAACCGGCGCACGCGGACGACAGTGCTGGGACCGCCCGCGGCCAGCGCACCCGACGGCGCCCGTCCCGCCGCGCAGGCGACCAGCGCCCGGGCCAGCGGGGCGCGGCCCTCCGCGCGCACGGCGGCGTCGTCGGCGAGCAGTTCGACGAGCAGCCGTACCGCGCCGAGCGCGTTCGCGCTGCGCACCAGCCGCGGGAACGCGGCGTGCACCGCGGTGAACGCTTCCAGAACGAGGTCGTGCCGGGCTCGCAGATGAGCGCGCTCGTGGGTGAGGATCGCCGCGACCTCCGCCTCGGCGAGCGCATTCAACGCCCCCTCGCTGACCACCACCCGGCTGCGCACCCCGGGCAGGCAGTAGGCGAGCGGCTGCGGAACGTCCAACACGCGCAGGTCGCGCCTGCGGGCACAGGGCTGGGGGAGCGCCGCGTCGTGGCGGACGTCGACGAGATCGACCACCATGCGGTGATGGGCCCGCCGTCGCCGATTGGCGATGGCCACCCGGACCACGGCGACCATCAACCGGGCCCCGACCAGCACGGTCAGCGCGAAGACGCCGATGTATGCCGCCCACAGCGGCCACCCCAGCCGGCCCGCGTCGCCGAGGATGCTCGCGGTGGGCCGCCCGTCGGGACCGGGCATGAGCAGCCGCGTGGCGATCGCGATGCCGGCGCTGAAGGCCGAGAGGACCGCGGCCAGCGCGACGGCCTGCCACAGCACCATGGCGGCGCGGGGAGCGCGCAGCGGCCAGCTCGCGCGTGCCAACAGTGCCGGCACAGGGCCGACCAGCAGCACCGCGAGGATGGTGAAGGCCAGCGCGGACACGCTGTCAGTCTCCCTCAATCCTCCGACGACGCGCCAGCGGCTGACGCGTTGTTGCGTTGATTGACTTCCAGTTCGGCGAGCGCGCGCCGAAGCGCTTCCGCCTCGTCGGCGCCCACCCGCTCGACGAAATGAACCAGCGCGGCTTGTCTGCCGCCGGAATCCTCGGCCTGGGACAGCGCATCGACCATGAGCCCGGCGACCAACTCGTCGCGGCCGTGCACGGGGGCGTATCGGTGGGCGCGGTCGTCCCGGATCTGGGAGACCAGGTTCTTCTTGGCCAGCCGTTGCAGGACGGTCATGATCGTCGTGTACGCGAGGTCGCGCCGCGCCGACAGCGCGTCGTGGACCTGGCGGACCGTTTGAGGTTCCGGCGTGGACCACAAGTGGTCCATCACGGCGCGTTCCAGATCCCCAAGCCGGGTCAGTTTCGCCATAGTGCGTTCTCTCCTGAGCGTCGACAACATCGTACTCCCCGGTTACTACCGCCGGTCGTACCGAAGCTACCCAACCCGCCACCGATTGGTGCTTGCAAAATTAGGGCAGCCTTGCCTATGCTAACCGAGTCGAGCGAACAGCGACCGCGGCAGAGTCCTGAGGGCTGCAGTGACCCCCGGTCTACTCGATCGGCGAGCCCCGTGCCCAACGGCACGGGGCTCAGCCGTTTCCTGGACCGATGGTGTAGACACAGAACGTGCCACAGCCTCCGGAAACGACCATCCCCGCGGACTTCACCGCGCCCTTCGACCAGGAGATCGGGCTGCGATTCACCGAGCTCGGCCCCGACGGCGCCCGCGCCGAGCTCGAGGTCACCCCCAAGTTGTTGCAGCCGATGGGCCTGGTACACGGCGGCGTCTACTGCTCGATCATCGAAAGCATGGCCAGCGTGGCCGCCTACACCTGGCTCGCGACCCGCGGCGGCGGGAATGTCGTGGGGGTCAACAACAACACCGACTTTCTGCGTTCCATCGGCTCGGGCATGGTGTACGGCACCGCCGAACCGATCCACCGCGGCCGGCGCCAACAGTTGTGGCTGGTCACCATCACCGACGCCGACGACCGGGTGGTCGCGCGGGGCCAGGTGCGCCTGCAGAACCTCGAGGCGTAGGCGAACCGGGCGCTGAGCAGGTGGCGGGCCGAGCGGCCGGGCGGCTAGCTGGCGCGCTTGGCGGTCGCCGGGCGTTTGGTTTCCGCGGCCAGCACTGCGAGTTGCTCGAGGCGGGTGCGGGCGAAGGCCTGCTGTTCGGTGATGGTCAGCTGGCCGCGCCGGGTGCTCAGGAACGTCACCGTCCACGACAGCAGCGTGCTGACCTTGGTCTTGAACCCCACCAGGTAGACCAGGTGCAGCACCAGCCACATCAGCCAGGCGATGAAGCCGCTGAACTCCAGGGGCCCGACCTTGGCCACCGCGGAGAACCGCGAAACCGTGGCCATGGACCCCTTGTCGAAGTACTGGAACGGCTCCCGCTCGGCCGGATTCGCCCCGCCCAGTTCGGCTTTGATCGTGTTGGCGACGTACTTGGCGCCCTGGATCGCGCCCTGGGCCACGCCCGGAACGCCCTCGACGGCGGCCATGTCGCCGACGACGAACACGTTCGGGTGTCCCGGGATCGACAGGTCCGGTAGCACCTTGACCCGCCCCGCCCGGTCGAGCTCCACCGAGGACTGCTCGGCGAGGTCGCGGCCCAGCCCGCTGGCCTGCACGCCGGCGGACCATACCTTGCAGGCGGATTCGATGCGCCGGACCGTGCCGTCGGCGTCCTTCACCGTGATGCCGTTGCGGTCGACGTCGGTGACCATCGCGCCCAGCTGGATCTCCACGCCCATCTTCTCCAGGCGGGCGCGCGCCCGCATGCCCAGCTTGTCGCCGAACGGCGGCAGCACGGCGGGCGCGGCGTCGAGCAGGATCACTCGCGCCTTGGTGGAGTCGATGCCACGGAACGAGCCCTTCAGCGTGTGGGACGCCAATTCCGCGATCTGCCCGGCCATTTCGACGCCGGTGGGGCCGGCGCCGATCACGGTGAAGGTCAGCAGCTTGGCCCGGCGTTCCGGATCACGTGACCGCTCGGCTTGTTCGAAGGCGCTCAGGATCCGTCCGCGCACCTCGAGCGCGTCGTCGATCGATTTCATCCCGGGCGCGAACTCGGCGAAGTGGTCGTTGCCGAAGTACGACTGTCCCGCGCCGGCGGCGATAATCAAGCTGTCGTAAGGGGTTTCGTACGTGTGGCCGAGCAAGTCGGATACGACGGACTTCCTGGCCAGATCGATGTGCGTGACGTCACCGAGCAGCACTTGGACGTTGCGCTGCCTGCGCAGGATGACGCGGGTGGGCGGGGCGATGTCACCCTCGGACACGATGCCCGTCGCCACCTGGTACAGCAACGGCTGGAACAGGTGGTGGGTGGTACGCGCGATCAGCTTGATGTCGACGTCGGCGTGCTTGAGTTTCTTTGCCGCGTTGAGTCCACCGAATCCCGAACCGATGATGACGACCTGGTGGCGACGTTCGGTTCCAGCTGTGGTTTCTGGTGGGGGGCTCATGTTTCCGCTGCTCCTGACGGGGGCTTTTGGACACGCGACTGCAGTTAGCCACAACGCTAGTCAGGCGGGTACCCGGAAACCTAATTGATAAGCGTGTGTTGTTTGCAACACTAACGGTGTTCTCGTCCGAAATGCCTGGTGGGCGGCCGGCACTGTGGCGTAACTATCAGGGTCGTCAGTCCACCCGGCGCGGCGCCTCGTTATTGGCTGGAGCCTTCGCCCGCGCAGTGGTCGTGGCCGGGCTGGATCGTTCCGCCCGGTGCGCGCGCCAGCGCCGCGGCCTCCGCCTCTTCGCGGGTCGGCCCCCAACCCCCGAAGTATCTGGACTTGGCCGCGTTCACCGCGAGCGCCAGGCAACCGCCATCACCGCTGGCCAGCAGGCGGCAGTCGCTGATGCTCTTGCGGCACGTGTCCATGACCGCCTTCTCGGCCGCGCCCTGGCTGGCCGCTCCGTCGGCGATGTTGATGCGGCCGGTGGAGTCCGAGATCGCCATGGCGATCCAGTTGTTGTCGGCCTGCGCGATCGGGGGGGCAGCGAACGCCACACCGGCCGCGATCGCCGCCAGGGCTCGTTTCTTCATGGCCTGCTCCCCGCCCTGTTCTTCCGCGCTGCGCCGTGGGGCGCAGGTAGACGCTGCTACAGGGAAGTATTACCGCGGCGCGACCAATCCGCGACCCCACGCGGGCGGGAGCTACAGCCCGACGACCGGGCGCAGCGCTTCGCCGATGGCGCGGATCACGCCGGGGGTGTAGAACGGCACGTTGATGATCACGCCGTCGATGCCGGCGTCCACCACCTTGGTTTTGATCTGGTCGGCGACCGAGTCGGGGCTGCCGACCACCATGCGCTGCGTCATCTCGGCGGGGATCTGATCGGGTTTCGCGCTCTCGTCGACGAGCACCGTGGTCAGCGTGCTGGTCTCCAGCGTCGCCGGGTCCCGGTCGACCTCCTCGCAGCGCCGCCGCACAACCTCCAACTTGCCCGGCAGCTCGTCGAATCCGGCGATCACGTTGAGGTGGTCGAAGTGGCGTGCCGCCAGGGGGATGGTCTTCTTCTCGCCGCTGCCGCCGATCATCAGCGGAATGTGTTCGCGGAAGCGGGGATTCGCCATCGCCTCGCGCACGTGATACCACTTGCCCGAGAAGGATGGCCGCTCGCCCTTGATCATCGGCAGGATGATCTGTAGCGCCTCCTCGAGCCGGTTGAACCGGTCGGTGAAGGTGCCGAATTCGAAACCCAGCTGGTCGTGTTCGAGTTCGAACCAGCCCGTGCCGATGCCCAGGATCGCGCGGCCCTGGCTCACCACATCGAGGGTGGTGATGGTCTTCGCCAGCAGCGCCGGGTTGCGGTAGGTGTTTCCGGTTACCAAGGTGCCCAACTGGACTCGTTCGGTGGCGGTGGCCAGCGCGCCCAACGCGGTGTAGGCCTCCAGCATCGGCTGGTCCGGATCTCCCAGCATCGGCAGTTGGTAGAAGTGATCCATCACGAAGACCGAGTCGAAGCCGGCCGCCTCGGCCTCGCGGGCTTGCGCCATGACGGTGGGGAAGAGCTCCTCCACCCCGGTGCCGTAGGAGAAGTTGGGGATCTGCAGACCGAGTCGAATCGCCACGCGCTCTACCGTAGTGCGGCTCCGCGCGACACGATACGGCCCGACGCCGGATTACGCCCTCAGCCGAATTGAGCGAGTGCGCCGTGGCTGACGTGCAGCGTCTGACCGGTGATGTGGCGGGCCGCCGGGGTGGTCAGGAACAACGCCAGGCGAGCGACCTCCTCGGCGAGCGACAGGGCAGTGCGGGACAGGCCGTCGTAGCCGGACTGGACGCTGCGCCCGCCGGCGACGACGTTGACCGTGATGCCCCGGGTGCCGAAGACGCCGGCCTGCCCCGCGACCCAATTCGACAGCGTCGCTTTGATCGCCGCGCCCACGCTTCCGGCAGGCGCGTTCTCGGGCACCACGCTGATGATGGAGCCGCCCGAGCGCAGATGATCGCCCACGGTCTGCACCGTCAGCACCGCCGACAGCACGGTCGCGTCCAGGGCATGCCGCCAGGCATCCGCCGTGTCGGCGATGGAGTAGGTGCGGGGGTCACCGGCTTCCCGGGAGGGCGCGGGAACGTTGACGATGGTGTCGAGATGGTGGGGGAACAAGGTGCGGGCCTCGGTCAGGCTCGCCGGGTCGGTGGTGTCGCACACGATGGCGTCCACGTCCAATTCCTTGGCGGCGATCTCCAGCTCGCTGCGCCGCGCGCCCACGAGGGTCACCTTGTGACCGTCATCGCGGAAGCCTTCGGCCACTGTGCGCCCCAGTTCGGTATCTCCGCCGGTGACCAACACCTCCACTGCCATGACCTCCTCGTGTTCAACGTTGAACCCAGACCCGGGCTCCGCGGCCCAGCCACGGGGCCCGCTGCGGAAACTGCCTGGGATCTCAGCACGTTATGGCATCAATCTGCCTAGATGTTACTGGACAGTAGCTAGTCGGCGAAATTCTTGACGCCGCGACGCGCGGATCATTTGCGTAACTATTCGGCCGTCACTTTTTTGCGCCGATTAAGCCCCGCAACGGACCGCATCGTCGGCGGGTTAGTGTGCACGCATGCGGCGGATCGGGATGCTGGCCGGTGCGGTTTCGATGGCACTGGCGGTGGGCCTGGCCGGATGCGCTTCCACACGGCCCGCCCAGCCCGCTGCGGGCCCGGGAACCCTCGTGGTGTTCGCCGCGGCCTCGCTGAAGTCCGCGTTCACCCAGATCGGCTCGCAGTTCAAAGGCCAAAACGCCGGCAGCAACGTCGAATTCGAGTTCGCGGGTTCCTCGGAACTGGCCACCCAGTTGACGCAGGGCGCGACCGCCGACGTCTTCGCATCGGCGGACACCGCGCAGATGGACGCGGTCGCCAGGGCCGGCCTGCTCGCCGGCGACCCGGTGGACTTCGCCTCCAACACGCTGGTGATCGTCACCGCGCCCGGCAACCCCAAGAAGGTCGGATCCTTCTCCGACCTTGCCAGGCCCGGGCTGGGCGTGGTGGTCTGCCAGCAGCCCGTGCCGTGCGGATCGGCAACCCAACGGGTCGAAGACAGCACCGGGGTGCGCCTGCACCCGGTGAGCGAGGAGCCGAGCGTGACGGACGTCCTCAACAAGGTCACCACCGGGCAGGCGGACGCCGGGCTGGTGTACGTCACCGACGCCCGCGGCGCGGGGGACAAGGTGGCGACCGTGAGTTTCCCGGAGGCCGCCGGCGCGGTGAACCGCTATCCGATCGCGGTGTTGAAACACGCGCCGCAACCAACGTTGGCGCGGCGGTTCGTGGCCTTGGTGACCGCTGAGGCCGGTCAGAACATCCTCGCCCTGTCGGGCTTCGCCAAACCCTGAACCGTGCACCGGCCGACGGATCTGCCCCGGTGGGTGTACGTCCCCGCCGCCGTGGGGACCGTCTTCGTCGTGCTGCCACTGCTGGCCATCGCGGTCAAGGTCGACTGGCCGAACTTCTGGTCCCTGATCACCAGCTCGTCGTCGCTGACGGCCCTGCTGCTCAGCCTTCGGACCGCCGCCGCCAGCACAGCGCTGTGTGTGCTGCTGGGTGTGCCGATGGCACTGGTGCTGGCCCGCAGCACCGCGCGCCCGGTGCGGCTGCTGCGGCCGTTGATCCTGCTGCCGCTGGTGCTGCCGCCGGTGGTCGGCGGGATAGCGCTGCTCTACGCGTTCGGCCGGTTCGGGCTCCTCGGCCGCTATCTCGAAGCGGCCGGCATCAGCATCGCGTTCAGCACGGCCGCGGTGGTGTTGGCGCAGACCTTCGTGTCGCTGCCGTTCCTGGTCATTTCGCTGGAGGGAGCCGCGCGCACCGCGGGCGCCGACTTCGAGGTGGTGGCAGCGACCCTGGGGGCGCGGCCCAGCACCGTCTGGTGGCGGGTCACCCTGCCGCTGCTGCGACCCGGCCTGATGTCGGGAACGGTGCTGGCGTTCGCCCGCTCGCTGGGCGAGTTCGGTGCGACGCTGACCTTCGCCGGCTCCCGCCAAGGGGTCACTCGCACGCTGCCGCTGGAGATCTATCTGCAGCGGGTGACCGACGCCGACGCGGCGGTGGCGTTGTCGATGCTGTTGGTGGCCGTCGCGGCGCTGGTGGTGTTGGGGCTGGGCGCGCACCGGCTCGCCGGGGCCGAAGCGGGGCAGCCGCAGCCATGAGCGGGGTGCAGTTGCGCGCCGTCGTGGCGGACCGCCCACTGGACGTGGAGTTCGCGGTGCCGGCGGGCGAGGTGTTGGCGGTCCTCGGCCCCAACGGTGCGGGCAAGTCCACGACGCTGCATGTGATCGCCGGGCTGATCCGCCCGGATCAGGGCTTCGTGCGGGTGGGGGACCGGGTGCTCACCGACACCGCAGCCGGGGTCGACGTGGCCACCCACGACCGCCGCGTCGGTCTGCTGTTGCAGGAGCCGTTGTTGTTCCCGCACATGAGCGTTGCCGCCAACGTGGCCTTCGGGCCGCACAGCCGCCGCGGGCGTCTTCGCCCCGCCCGGGCCGAGGCGAAGGCCACGGCGCTGCGCTGGCTGCGCGAGGTGGACGCCGAGTGGCTGGCCGACCGCAAGGCGCGCCGGCTGTCCGGCGGTCAAGCCCAGCGGGTGGCGATCGCGCGGGCACTGGCCGCCGAGCCGGACGTGCTGCTGCTCGACGAGCCGCTGGCCGGTCTCGACGTCTCCGCGGCCGCGGCGATCCGCGCGGTGTTGCGCCGCGTCGTCCGCCGCACCGGCTGCGCGGTCGTTCTGGTCACGCACGACCTGCTCGACGTGTTCACACTGGCGGACCGGGTGCTGGTGCTCGAGGGCGGCGCGGTCGCCGAGATCGGGCCCGTCTCCGATGTGCTGACTGCGCCGCGCAGTCATTTCGGGGCGCGCATCGCGGGCATCAACCTTGTCAACGGGACCGTCGCCCCGGACGCCTCCCTGCGCGCGCGCAACGGTGCCCGCTGGCATGCGGCCGCCGCGAGCCAGCGGCCTGACGACCTGGCGCCGGGCCGCAATGCGATCGCGGTCTTCCCGCCCACGGCGGTGGCGGTTTATCGGGAGCGGCCGCTCGGCAGCCCGCGCAACACGGTCGAGGTGACGATCGCGGAGCTGGACATGCGCGGGTCGGCGGTGCTGGTGCGCGGGGAGCAGCAACCCGACGGCGCTCCCGGGCTGGCCGCGGAGATCACCGTCGACGCCGCCTCCGAACTGCGGCTGGCACCCGGCGAGAAGGTGTGGTTCGCGGTGAAAGCGCACGAGGTGGCGCTGCATCCGGCGGCGCACTGAGTGGGCGGGCGGGAGCGCCCGGCCGCCCCGCGGGTTGCGCGTCGGCAACATCGGCGAAACGGCGCGGCAATTGTCCGCAAGGCTCCTTGCGTCACAGCGGTAACACGGTAGGTTCGTCGCCATGGATCAGGTGGAGCCCAACTCGACACGTCGCAAAGGCCTGTGGGCGACGCTGGCGATCGCCACGGTGACCAGTGCCAGCGCCGTCACGATCGCATTGCCGGCGACCTCGTACGCCGACCCGGAGGTCCCGACCCCGGTCCCGCCGACCACGACGACGGCCCCGCCCCCGGCGGCCGGTCCCGCCGCCCCGGCGACCACGGCGCCGCCGGCCGCCCCGTCGCCCGGCGCCCCGCCGGCGGCGACCGATCCCAACGCACCGCCCCCGCCGCCGGCCGATCCGAACGCCCCACCGCCGCCTCCCGTCGACCCGAACGCCGGCCGGGTCGCCAACGCCGTGGGCGGCTTCAGCTACGTCCTGCCCCCGGGCTGGGTGGAGTCGGACGCATCCCACCTCGACTACGGATCGGCGCTGCTGAGCAAGACGACCGGGCCGCCGCCGATGCCCGACCAGCCGCCGCCCGTCGCCAACGACACGCGCATCGTGATGGGCCGGCTGGACCAGAAGCTCTACGCCAGCGCCGAAGCCAACAACGCCAAGGCCGCGGTCCGCCTCGGTTCGGACATGGGTGAGTTCTTCCTGCCGTATCCGGGCACCCGGATCAACCAGGAAGCGACGCCGCTCACCGGTGCCAACGGCATCACCGGCAGCGCCTCCTACTACGAGGTCAAGTTCAGCGACGCGTCCAAGCCCAACGGGCAGATCTGGACCGGCGTGGTCGGGATGCCCTCGACGAGCACCTCTAACGCCGGGCCACCGCAGCGCTGGTTCGTGGTGTGGCTCGGGACGGCCAACGACCCGGTGGACAAGGGTGCGGCCAAGGCGCTGGCCGAGTCGATCCAGCCCTGGGCGGCCCCGGCCGCGCCGGCGCCTGGAACCGCGCCGGCGCCGGGTGCCCAACCCGCGCCAGAGGCTCCGGCTCCCGGCGCTCCGGCACCCGCGCCCGCTCCGGCGCCCGCGCCGGCCCCGGCTCCGGCGGGAGAGATCAGCCCGACCCCCACGCCGGCACCTCAGCGGACGCAATCGGCCTGACAGCCCCAGACGGGGCCTCAGTTGGCGGGTCAACCGTCGCCGAATCGCGCCCTTTTCCGTTACGCAAAGCGGGTATACCGAAGTGACGGCCCAGCAACTAGCTGGGCTTTGCCAGCGATAAGGAGACCCGCATGGACGTCATGGCAGCTACCGAATATCTGGCCCGCTCAACCACGTTCACGAGCGTCGGCATCATCGGTTACATCATCATCGGCGGTCTGGCGGGTGCGCTCGCCAGCAAGATCATCCGGGGCAGCGGCGCCGGCATCCTGATGGACATCGTGATCGGCATCATCGGCGCACTGATCGGCGGCTTCATCCTGAGCTTCTTCGTCAACACCGCGGGTGGCGGCCTGATCTTCACCTTTTTCACCGCGCTGCTGGGGTCGCTGATCCTGCTCTGGATCGTCGGCATGGTGCGGCGGACCTGATCGCGGTAACCGCGTTGCGGCCGTGGTGGTTGGCGGGATGATGGACGAATGGCTCCACCGCTGACCACCACGACCATGCGGGCGTGGCGGGTGCGCCGGCCCGGACCGATGGACACCGACCCGCTCGAACTAGTCACCACGGACGTGCCCCGTCCCGGGCCGCCGGAGTTGCTGGTCGCCGTGCGCGCCTGCGGGGTGTGCCGCACCGACCTGCACGTCGCCGAGGGCGACCTTCCCGTGCATCGCGACCGTGTCACACCCGGCCACGAGGTGGTGGGGGAGGTCGTCGAGGTCGGAGCCGAGGCCGGCGACGCGTTCCGGGTGGGTGACCGGGTGGGCATCGCCTGGCTACGCCACACCTGCGGTGTGTGCAAGTACTGCCGCCGCGGCGACGAGAACCTGTGCCCGCAGTCCCGCTACACCGGCTGGGACGCCGACGGCGGTTACGCCGAATTCGCCACCGTCCCCGCCGCTTTCGCGCACCCCCTGCCGGCCGGATACAGCGACGCCGAGCTGGCGCCGTTGCTGTGCGCCGGCATCATCGGGTACCGCTCCCTGCTGCGCGCGGAGCTGCCACCCGGCGGGCGGCTGGGGCTTTACGGCTTCGGCGGAAGCGCCCACATCACCGCCCAGGTCGCGTTGGCGCAGGGCGCCGAGGTGCACGTGATGACCCGCGGGGCCGAGGCGCGTGAGCTGGCGATGCAGCTGGGCGCCGCCTCGGCGCAGGGCGCGGCCGATCCGCCACCGGTGCCGCTGGATGCGGCGATCCTGTTCGCGCCGGTCGGTGAACTGGTGCTGCCCGCCCTCGAAGGGCTGGACCGCGGCGGCACCCTGGCGATCGCCGGCATTCACCTCTCCGACATTCCGCCGCTCAACTACCAGCGTCATCTGTTCCAGGAACGCCAGGTCCGCTCGGTCACGTCCAACACCCGGGCCGACGCGCGAGCATTCCTCGCGTTCGCGGGCGAGCACCACATCGAGGTGACCACGCCGGAATACCAGCTGGACCAAGCGGACCGCGCGCTGGCCGACCTGAGCGCGGGCCGCATCGCCGGCGCGGCTGTGCTGCTGGTGTGAGGGCCTCAGGCCGTCAGGTGCCAGACCAGGGCGGCGGCCAGCGCCCCGAGCCCGTTCAGCGACCAGTGCAGCGCGATCGGCGCGATCAGGCTGCCGCTGCGGCGGCGTAGCCAGCTGAAGACGAAGCCGGCGGCTCCCGTGGCCAGCACGGCCCCGGTCACCCCGGCCAGCATCCCGACGAAGCCGCCGCCGAACAGCCGGGTGAACCCGACGTTGCTGCTGGTGAGCCCGAGCGACGTCGCGACATGCCAGAGGCCGAACAGCAGCGAACCCGCCAGGGCGACCCCGCGGAAACCCCAGGCCCGGTGCAGCGCACCGTGCAGCACGCCGCGAAAGGCCAGCTCCTCCGGGATCACGGTTTGCAGCGGGATGATGACCATCGAGGCGATCAGCGCGCCGGAGACCGTGGCGTACCGGTGGTTCAAGAACATCGGCCGGGTCATCGGGAGCAGCACCCCAACGGCGATCACCGAGGCGACGACGACGACCGCGGCCAGCGCATAGATCAGGCCCGATTTCCAGTGGTCGCGCCCCAGCCCCAGGTCGGCCCACTCCAGGCCGTTGGCGCGCATCAGGAAGACCAGGCCCACGGCCGCGGCGGGAACCGTCGCAACGCTGGCCCACGGCGTGGTGAAGTGCGCGATCAGGTTCGTCAACACCAGCACCGCTACGACGACGACGATGTCGAGATGGACCCGGAACCTGTGCAGCGCCCAGAGCTGCGAAAGCACCGGATGGGTGTCGGCTGTCCCGGTGGCGTCGAGCATCCGACCAGTCTACCGGCGGCCCGCGGCGCCGGCGGTGCGTCGAGATCGCCGTCGGGGTCGTGCGCGGCGACCCGGGCGCGACCGTGGCGGCAATCTCGCCGTCAAGCCTCCCAGGTCCAGCCCGCGATCTGCGGGTCGTCCTCGCCGTGCTCGCGGGTGTAGATCCGCGCGGCGAGCCGGGCGTCGACCATCCGCTGGCGGAGCTCGGCGGCCCGGCTGGCCAACCCGTCGACCCGGTCGATGACGTCCATGACCAGGTGGAACCGGTCGAGGTCGTTCAGCATCACCATGTCGAACGGCGTCGTCGTGGTGCCGCGCTCCTTGAACCCGCGCACGTGGATGTGCGGGTGGTTGGTGCGGCGATAGGTGAGCCGGTGGATCAACCAGGGGTAGCCGTGGTAGGCGAAGACCACCGGCTTGTCGCGGGTGAACAGCGCGTCGAACTCCCGGTCGGGCAAGCCGTGCGGGTGCTCGGAGTCCGGCTGCAGCCGCATCAGGTCGACGACGTTGACCACCCGGACCGCCAGCTCCGGCAGTTCCCGGCGCAGGATGTCGGCGGCGGCCAGGGTCTCCAGCGTCGGGATGTCGCCGGCACAGGCCAGCACGACGTCGGGTTCTCCGGTGGCCGAGCTCGCCCACGGCCAGATGCCCAGCCCGCGCGCGCAGTGCGCGATCGCCTGATCCATGTCCAGGTAGGCCAGCGCCGGCTGCTTGCCCGCGACGATGACGTTGATGTAGTCGCGGCTGCGCAGGCAGTGGTCGGCCACCGACAGCAGCGTGTTGCCGTCCGGCGGCAGGTACACCCGGGTCAGCTCGGCCCGCTTGTTGGCGACCAGGTCGATGAATCCGGGGTCCTGGTGCGAGGCGCCGTTGTGGTCCTGGCGCCACACGTGCGAGGACAGCAGGTAGTTCAGCGAAGCGATCGGGCGCCGCCACGGCAGCTCGCGGCTGGTGGCCAGCCACTTGGCGTGCTGGTTGAGCATCGAGTCGACGATGTGCACGAACGCCTCGTAGCAGTTGAACAGGCCGTGCCGGCCGGTCAGCAGGTAGCCCTCCAGCCAGCCCTGGCACAGGTGCTCGGAGAGCACCTCCATCACCCGCCCGTCGGCGGCGAGGTTCTCGTCGTCGGGCCCGAGCTCGGAGAGCCAGACCTTGGCCGTCGACCCGTACACGGCGTCCAGCCGGTTGGAGGCGGTCTCGTCGGGCCCCATCAACCGGAAGCGGTCGCGGTTGCGGGCGATGACGTCCCGCAGGAAGGTGCCCAGCACCCGGGTGGCCTCGTGGGTCTCCGCCGCCGGCCGCGATACCCGAACCGCGTAGTCGCGGAAGTCGGGCAGGTCGAGGTCGTGCAGCAGCAGGCCGCCATTGGCGTGCGGGTTGGCGCTCATCCGGCGATCGCCGCCGGGTGCCAGCGCCCGCAGCTCGGCGCGCAGCCTGCCGTCGCCGTCGAAAAGCTCCTCGGGGCGGTAGCTGCGCAGCCACTCCTCGAGCTGCGCCCGGTGCTGGGGGTTGTCGTGGGTCTCGGCGAGCGGAACCTGATGCGCTCGCCAGGTGCCCTCGACCTTCTTGCCGTCAACCACCTTCGGGCCGGTCCAGCCCTTCGGCGTACGCAGCACGATCATCGGCCACACGGGCCGCTCGACACTGTCGCCGCTGCGGGCGGCGTCTTGGATGTCCGCGATGTCGTCGAAGGCGTCGTCGAGGGCGGCGGCCAGCTGGCGATGCACGTCGGCGGGGTCGTCGCCGGCGACCGTGATGGGCCGGTAGCCGTAGCCGCGCAGCAGTGATTCCAGTTCGGGGTGGGGGATCCGCGCCAGGACGGTGGGGTTGGCGATCTTGTAGCCGTTGAGCTGCAGGATGGGCAGCACCGCGCCGTCGGTGACCGGGTTGAGGAACTTGTTGGAGTGCCAGCTGGCGGCCAGCGGGCCGGTCTCGGCCTCGCCGTCGCCGATCACGCAGGCCACGACCAGGTCCGGGTTGTCGAAGGCCGCGCCGTAGGCGTGCACCAGCGCGTAGCCGAGCTCACCGCCCTCGTGGATGGAGCCGGGCGTCTGGGCGGCCACATGGCTGGGGATGCCGCCGGGAAAGGAGAACTGGCGGAACAACTTTCGCAGGCCGTCAGCATCCTCCTCGATGCCGGTGTACACCTCGCTGTAGGTGCCCTCCAGATAGGCGTTGGCGACCAGCGCGGGGCCGCCGTGGCCGGGCCCGGTGACGTAGATGACGCTGGCGTCCCGGTTGCGGATGATCCGATTCAGGTGCGCGTAGATCAGGTTCAGCGCCGGGGTGGTGCCCCAGTGTCCCAGCAGCCGCGGTTTGACGTGCCCGGGCGACAGCGGCTCGGTCAGCAGCGGATTGTCCAGCAGGTAGATCTGCCCGACCGACACGTAGTTGGCCGCGCGCCAGTACGCGTTGATCAGGTCGAGTTGGTCGTCGGTCAGGGCAGCGGTGGTCGGGGTTTGGAGGCTCACCCCGCCGATTGTCCGCGCCCGCGGTGAACGGCGCCCGACGCGGCGCTCCTTCCTGATGGCGGCGACCCGCTTCGCCCGGCTCCGCCGCGCTCGCGATCGCCGACTACTCTTCGCCGCGGGCCCGCGACTCGTAGGCTTGGCGCTGCCGGGCGTCGACGTGGTCGGTGAAGACGTGCTCGCCGCCGAGGGCGCGGTTCAGCCCCTCGGACAGCGCGCGCGGCATGAATTTCTGCGACGCGATGATCGCGCCGGCCGTCTTGGTGACCCGGACCCGCGGCCGGGGATGCGCGACCAGCCTGACGATCGCCTCGGCGATGTCGGACGGCTCGGCGTTCTTGATGCCTTTGGCCCCGGAGGTGCCGGCGATCAGTTCGGTGTTGACGAAGGTGGGCATGACGATCGAGAACTTCACGCCCGACAAGCGGTTCTCGATCCGCGCGGCGTCGGTGAACCCGATGACGGCGTGCTTGCTGGCGCAGTAGGTGGCCGCGCCGGCGATGTACGTCTCACCGGCCAGCGAGGCGACGTTGATGACGTGGCCGGCGCGGCGGGGAGCCATGCGCTGCACCGCCAGCTTGCTGCCCAGGATCACGCCGTAGACGTTGATGTCGAGGACGCGCCGGGTCACGGCGTCGGGCTCGTCGATGACGCGGCCGAGCGGCATGATCCCGGCGTTGTTGACCAGCACGTCGATCGGGCCGAGTTGGCGCTCGACCTCGTCGAGGAACTCCGCGAACGAGTGTGGGTCGGTGACGTCGAGTTTGCCGTAGACGTCCAGGCCGAGCGCGGTGCCGGATTCCTTCACCCGCACCTCGTCGACGTCGCCGATCGCGACCTTGGCGCCCAGATTGTGCAGCGCGGTCGCGGTGGCCAGCCCGATGCCGCGGGCGCCGCCGGTGATCACGACGACCTTGCCGCGCACCTTCAGGCCGATCGATGTCGTGTCTGCCATTGCCCAAACCCTCCGAATTCTTGACGGGTGTCAACTGCGCACCGCGCTAAGCACAGCACCCGACGGCGGGCTTGCGCAACAACCCGCCCGCCGAGCCCCGATACTGCAACGATGACCGAGGTGCGGGCGGCGGTACCGGCGGACGCCCACGAGGTGGCCGGCCTGCACGCCCGGTCCTGGCGGGTGGCCTACCGGGGGCTCATCGCCGAGGACTACCTGGACAGTCTGAGCCCGGAGGCGTTGGTCGACCGTTACACCTTCGGCCGCGTCGGCCTGCGGATGCCGTCCACCCTGGTGGCGGTCGACGGGCCGGCGATTCGCGGTTTCGCCACCGCGGGGCTGTGCCGCGACGGCGACTTGCCGAACTTCGGTGAGCTGATGGCGCTCTACGTCGACCCGGACCATGTGGCGACGGGCGTGGGGCGTCTGCTCATGTCGGCCGCCCGCGGGCGGTTGCGGTCGATCGGTGTGACGGGCGCGGTGCTGTGGGTGCTGGACGCGAACACCCCCGCGCGGCACTTCTACGAGCGCGACGGTTGGTGGCCCGACGGGGGTAGGCGCTCAGCGGCTTTCGGCGACCAAACGCTGCGGTTGGTGCGCTATCGGCGACAGCCGGTGTGACGACGGCGGCGCGACCGCCAACCCGGTCACCAACCCGCCGAACCGGGCCCGCCTTTGAACGGGCCGGTCACCCAGCTGGTGATCCAGCCGCCATCGAAGCCGCCGGGTTGGGGCACGACGACCTCTCCGTTGACCGTGCAGCGGTCGACGTTGCCCGCCATGACCGCGATCGCCCCGGCGATCTGTTCGAATCCCGGCGTCGGGTCCGGGTAGCTCCAGGCGGATTTCGGGGCGACGACGCCGCCGCCGATGAGGTCGTAATACGTTGCCCGGCCTTTCCATTCGCACCAGGAGCTTCCGGGCGCCGCGCGCAGCGCCCCGTCGGCGAACGCCTCGCGTGGCAGGTAATAGGTCGGCGGATGACTGGTCTCGAGCACCCGCCAGGCGCGCGGGGTAGACGCGATGACTTCACCGCCCAGCTCGACGGTGATCCGACCGGTGAACGGCTCGACGCGCGGCGGGCGCGGGTAATCCCACACCGACTCCTTCCGGGGTTCGGTGCCCGCGGGGCCGGTTCGACTCATCCGTCCTCAGCTCGACTCGTCGGTGTCCCGGGTACGGCCTACGGCCAGTACTCGTTCATCGGCTGAGCGTACTTGTCGTTGTTGGTCAGCCGGGGAAGTTGCAGGGAGTCCTCGATGGTGCGCAGCAGGCTGTAGTGGTTGTTGTGCGAGGTCGACACCAAATGCCCTTGACGCATACCGGAATTCGGTGACGGGATGACGATCATGGGAATGTGGTTGCCCTCGTTACCGAGGGTCAGGGACAGGTTGTTGAAGTCTTCGTCCCAGGTGATGAAGATGGCGCTGCGTTGGGTCTGAAAAGCCGGTGAATTCACGATGGTGGGCAACACCTGCTGCAGAAACTGGTCGCCGGCCTTGATGTTGTATTGATGAGACGTGAGCTCACTGCCGACGAAGCGGAGGTTGATCGGCCCTTCCATGTTGTTGTCCTCGTCCGCGGCGAACCACACGAAGTTCGGGGTGGTGGAGGTCGAAGCGAGATCGGTGGCCATCCGCGTCAACGGCAGCACGTGCGCCTGGCAGCGGGCCGCATTGGAGACGATGTCGTGGAAGGCCAAAAAGGGCAGCTCGCCGGGGCTGTACGGACCGCTCGAGGCCGTCGCGCACGGGCCGGGCATGGACTGCTCGTAGCTGGCCCACGTCTTGCCCGCCCCCTCGAGCGAGTCGGCCAGGTTCGGCGCGTCGAAGCAGTTCATTTCGCAGTTGTAGTTGGCGCCGAAGTCGGATCCCCCGAGGATCGGGTAGTAATTCGGCAGGCTCGGGTGGGTCAGGGCGAAGTAGTTGGACCCGTACCCGTACGAGCTGATGAGGCTGTTGATGTACGGCGCATTGGGGCTGCCCACAACGTCTTTCACGCCGTGGTTCTCCATGTAGACCAGGAACACGTGATCGAGCGCCCTCACACTCGACGCGGGCGGGGCTGGCGGCGCCGGCGCGGGCAAGGGGGCGCCGATGGTGAAGGAGAGGTTGTCGGCGTAGGAGTGGTTGTAGGCCCCGCCCGCCCAATGGGTGTCCTTGAAGGTGACGGTGATGCGTGCACTGCGGGTGCCCACCGGCACCGTCCCGGTGGTGTCGCGTTCGACCAGCTCGGTCTGGAACCCGCGCTGGAGTATCGAGACCGGCCCGATTTTGCCTGTGCCCAAGGGTAATTGGCTGGCAGCCAGGAAGTCGACGGTGGCCGACGCCTCCGACAGTTCCAGCTTGTTGCCGCCGAGCCAGCCGCTCAGCGTGAAGGGCATGGTGCCGGTGTCGATGGCCGCCGCCGCACCGCTGAGGTCGACGACTTGGGTGAGTGTGGACGTCGCCACGTTGCCACCGCCGAAATACTGCGTGCCGCCGTCGGGAGGCCCGTGCTGGGCGGCCGGGAATGCCAGGAACTTTGGCATGGTCGGCCCCGGCGACCCGAGCGGCGAGGGCAGCCGGACCAGAGTGTTGTATTTGATCACGGTCGGCGTGCCGGTCGGGATCCATCCCGGTATCGTCACCCCGCTGTAACCGGACAACGACGGGTCGCCGAGCTCGGCGCCCGGGTTGACCAACAGATTCGGGCTCATCGTGGCGGCGGCGGCCGCCTTGGGCGCCGTGAAGGTCGACAGCACCAGCAGGGCGGCCCCGACGGTGGCGCCGGCCACGCGACAAAGGCGACAGAACATCCAGGCTTCACCTCTGTGGTCGAGACACCGCGCATTTGCTCCGTCGATGGTGAGCTACGTCACGCTCAACTCATACGCTGTTGCGCGAACCGATACCCAGCGGTTGCCATTCGGTGACCGAGTCGATGAGGCGATGTCGGGAGAAGTCGTGTACGGGGTCGCCCGTCAGCCGACGGCGAGCCACACCAGGCCGGCACCGCCGGCCACGGCGCAGTAGACGGCGAACGGGGTGAGCGTGCGGGTCTGAAAGTACTGCGTCAGGAACCGCACGGCGAGGTAGGCGCAGACGAAGGACGCGATGCTGCCGGCCAGCACCTGGCCGTGGATTCCGGTGGCGCGGGGCCCGAACAGTTCCGGGATCTTGTACACGCCTGCGGCCAGGATGATGGGCGTGGCCAGCAGGAAGGAGAACCGGGCGGCGTCCTCGTGGGACAGGCCGCGCCACAGGCCCGCCACCATGGTGATGCCCGAGCGGCTGATGCCGGGCAGCAGGGCCAGGATCTGCGCGGCGCCGATCAGGATGCCGCGGCGCAGGGGGAGTTGGGCCAGGCGGTTGTCAACGGCCTCGCCGGTGTGCCCGCGCTGTTCCTCCGGCGGCTGTTCCCGGTCGGGTGCGGGGGCGACGCGCCGGCGCAGCACCTCTCCCGCGTACAGGGCGATGCCGTTGAGCACCAGGAAGATTGCCGCGGGAACCGGCTTGCCCAGCGTGGTGCGGAATGTCCGTTCCAGGACCAGCCCGGCCAGCCCGACCGGGATGGTGGCCCCGACGATCAGCCAGGCGAGCCGCTCATCGGGGGTCTGGATGCGGCGATACCGCAGCGAGGACACGAATCCGGCCACGATGCGCAGCCAATCCCGCCAGAAGAAGACCAGCAGCGCGGCGGCGGTGGCCACGTGCAGCCCGACGATGAACGCCAGGTAGGGCGACTCGGGCGCGGAGACGCTCAGGTCCTGCGCCCACCGGCCGCCGACCACCGCGGGCACCAACACCGCGTGCCCGAGGCTCGAGACCGGGAACAGCTCGGTGACGCCCTGGAAAGCGCCGACCACCACGGCCTCCATGTAGGTCAGGTGCGCGCTCATGTGGGATGCCTCCGTCGGATCGTTGTGGCGGATACGGCCTCGCCGATCGGCCTGTGACGATAGCCGACGGCGCATTCGCCCGCTCAATCAGCTTGCCCGGTCGCCTTTTCGGTGGGTCGGGCGGCGGTGGGCCCGGCCGGGCCCCGCGCCGGCGGGTACCGTGTGCTGATGGCTGACGGGTTGCTCGACGCCGTGCGCGTCCTCGACTTGTCGAGCGGTAACGGCGACGCGGTGACGCGGCTGTTCGCCGACTTGGGCGCCGACGTGCTCAAGGTGGAACCCCCGAGCGGAAGCCCGGCGCGCGACACGCCGCCGACGCTGTCCGGTGCCAGCATTCCGTTTGCTGTGCACAACGCCAACAAGCGCAGTGTGGTGCTGGACCCGTTCGACGAGGACGACTGTGCCGTGTTCCTCGACCTGGCCGCGCAGGCCGACATCGTCGTCGACGACGGTTTCTACGGCGAGGCACCCACGTTCGGGACGTCGGTCGAGGAGCTGGCCGCCCAGCACCCGCACCTGGTGGTGTTGTCCATCACCGACTTCGGGGCGACGGGCCCACGGTCGTTGTGGCGGGCCACCGATCCGGTGCTGTACGCGATGTGCGGCTCGCTGGCGCGATCGGGCCCCACCACGGGCACCCCGGTGTTGCCGCCGGACGGTATCGCGTCGGCCACCGCCGCCGTCCAGGCCGCCTGGGCGACACTCGTCGCTTACTACAGCCGATTGCATTGCGGCACCGGTGAATTCATCGACTTCTCGCGGTTCGACGCGGTCGTCATGTCGCTTGACCCGGCGTTCGGGGCGCACGGGCAGGCCGCCGCCGGAATTCGCCGCGCCGGCCAGTGGCGGGGGCGCCCGAAGAACCAGGACGCCTACCCGATCTACGCGTGCCGGGACGGCTACGTCCGGCTCTGCGTGATGGCACCGCGCCAGTGGCGGGGACTGCGGCGCTGGCTGGGCGAGCCGGAAGATTTCCAGGACCCGAAATACGACGTGATCGGCGCGCGCTTCGCCGCGTGGCCACAGATCAGCGAGTTGGTCCAGGCGCTGTTCGCAGGGCAGACCATGAAGGATCTGGTGAGCGCGGGACAGGCGCACGGGGTGCCGATCGCCGCGGTGCTGACGCCGTCGTGGGCGATGGGTTCCGAACACTTTCGGGCGGTGGGGGCGATCACCGACGCCGAGCTCGTCCCGGGCGTGCGGGCCAGCGTCCCCACCGGGTACTTCGTCGTCGATGGGCGCCACGCGGGCTTTCGCAGCCCGGCGCCCGCCCTCGGCCAGGACGGACCGGGTTGGCGCGGCAACCCCGCCGTGGTGCCGTCGCCCTCCGGCCGCGTCGGCGATTATCCGTTTGCGGGGGTGCGCATCCTGGACCTGGGCATCATCGTCGCCGGCGGCGAGCTCAGCCGGCTGTTCGGTGATCTGGGCGCCGAGGTCATCAAGATAGAGAGCGCCGAGTACCCGGACGGGCTGCGGCAGGCCCGCGCCGGGGAGGCGATGAGCGAGTCGTTCGCCTGGACCCACCGCAACCACCTGGCGATGGGCCTGGATCTGCGCAGCCCCGCGGGCAAGGAGGTGTTCACCCGGTTGGTCGCGGAGTCCGACGCCGTCTTCGCCAACTTCAAGCCGGGAACGCTTACCGCTCTTGGCTTTTCCTACGACGAACTGCGTGCCGTCAACCCGCGGGTCGTGCTGGCCGAGAGCAGCGCCTACGGCGACCAGGGCCCGTGGAGCACCCGCATGGGTTACGGGCCACTGGTACGCGCCGCCACCGGCGTCACCCGGCTGTGGACGGCCGACGATCCGGAGAACCGTGATGACGGTGCGCGCCATGCCTTTTACGACGCCACCACGATCTTTCCCGACCACGTGGTCGGACGGATCACGGCCATCGCGGCGCTGGCCGCGCTGATCCACCGCCACCGGACTGGCGGCGGGTCGCACGTGCACATCTCGCAGGCCGAGGCGGTGATCAACCAGCTCGACGCCGTGTACGTCGCGCAGGCCGCGCTGGACGCGGGCGTGCCCAGGATCTCCGAAGACACCAGCCTGCATGCCGTCTACCCGTGCGCGGGCGAAGACGAATGGTGTGTCATCTCGATCGGTTCCGACGAGGAATGGGGCTGCGCCGCAGGAGTTTTCCAGCACCCGGAATGGGCCGACGACCCGCGGTTCGCCACCGCTGAGGCCCGGCTGGCGAACCGGCGCGAGCTGGTGGAATCGGTGTCGACCTGGACGCGCAGCCGCACCCCGGCGCGGGTGGCCCAGCTACTGCAGTCCTCCGGAGTCGCGGCCGGACCGATGAACCGGCCGCCGGACATCTTGGAGGACCCGCAGCTCGTCGGGCGACAGGTGTATGCCGAGATGCTGCACCCGCTCATCGAACGCCCGCTGCCCGCGGAGACGGGTCCGGCGCCGTTCCAGCACATCCCGCGGGCGCCCCAGCGGCCCGCGCCGCTGCCGGGTCAGGACACCGTCGACCTGTGCCGGAGGCTGCTCGGCATGAGCCCTCAGCAGATCGACCGGCTCGTCACCGAGGGCGTGCTGTTCGGGCCGCCCTGACAGCCGGGGATCCGGTCCGCATCGTCGCCACGCTAGGTTCGGTGTATGACCGTCGACCCCAGGACACCTGTGCTGATCGGCTACGGCCAGGTCAACCACCGCGACGAGATCGACCCGGCGACACGGTCGGTCGAGCCGTTGGATCTGATGGTGGCCGCGGCCCGGCAAGCCGCCGACGCGCGGATCATCGAGGCCGTCGATTCCATCCGCGTGGTGAACATCCTCTCGGCGCACTACCGCGATCCGGGGCTGCTGCTCGGCCAGCGGATCGGCGCCGCCGACTTCACCACGCTCTACAGTCCCGTCGGCGGCAACGTGCCGCAGTCGCTCGTCAACCAGGCGTGCCTGGACATCCAGCGGGGCAGGGCTCGGGTGGTGCTGTTGGCCGGCGCCGAGACCTGGCGCACGCGCAGGGGCCTGCGCGCCAAAGGCGGCAAGCTCGAGTGGACCGCCCAGGACAACTCCGTCCCGATGGCCGAGGTCAGCGGCGAGGACGTCCCGATGGCGGGCGAGGCCGAGATCAGGATTCGGCTGGACCGGCCCGCCTACGTCTACCCACTCTTCGAACAGGCGCTGCGGATCGCCAACGGCGAGTCGGTCGAGCACCACCGCAAGCGCATCGGTGAGCTGTGGGCCCGCTTCAACGCCGTCGCGGTCGACAATCCGCACGCGTGGATCCGCAAACCGGTGACCGCCGAGGAGATCTGCGAGGCCGGCCCGCAGAACCGGATGATCAGCTGGCCGTATACCAAGCTGATGAACTCCAACAACATGGTCGACCAGGGCGCCGCGCTGGTGTTGACCTCGGTGGAGCAGGCGAGGCGCCTGCAGGTCCCCGCCGACCGCTGGATCTACCCGCACGCGGGCACCGACGCCCATGACACCTCGGCCATCGCCGAGCGCGACGAGCTGCACCGCTCTCCGGCCATCCGCATCGCCGGCGGCCGGGCGCTGGAACTGGCGGGCCTGGGCATCGACGAGGTCGACTATGTCGACCTGTATTCCTGCTTCCCCTCGGCCGTTCAGGTGGCCGCCGCCGAGCTGGGCCTGCCGGTCGACGATCCCGCCCGCCCGCTCACCGTCACCGGAGGTTTGACGTTCGCGGGCGGCCCCTGGAGCAACTATGTGATGCACTCCATCGCCACCATGGCGGAGTTGCTCGCGGCCAATCCCGGGCGGCGCGGCCTGATCACCGCCAACGGCGGCTACCTGACCAAGCACAGCTTCGGCGTGTACAGCACCGAACCGCCCGCCGAGTTCCGTTGGGAGGACGCGCAACCGGCCGTCGACCGGGAGCCCACCCGCGACGCCCTGGTGGAATGGGAAGGTGTCGGCACGGTCGAAGCGTGGACGACGCCGTTCGATCGCGAGGGGCAGCCGGAAAAGGCCTTCTTGGCCGTGCGCACGCCCGATGGCTCGCGGACGCTGGCCCTGATCACCGATAGCGCCGCGGCGCAGGCCACCGTGCGCGAAGACATCGGCGGCGCCAAGGTCACCGTCGCCGCCGACGGCTCCGCCGCGCTGCAATAACCCGGCGAAGCCCTTTCCGCCAGTTCAGGGTCCCGTTAGCCCAGTAACGGTCGCGTAGGTCATGCCGTCTTGCCTATTGTTTAGTGTGAGGTCGGGGAGGTGAGACCCGGGTGCATATCCTGGTTACCGACGCCACCGGCGCACTTGGGCGGCTGGTTGCGCGGCAGTTGATCGCTGCCGGGCACACCGTCAGCGGCATTGCTGAGCGCCGACACCCCTGCCTGGACCGCAACGTTGACCTTGTTTGCGCGTCGCTGCGCGATCCGGTCCTGCGGGAGCTCGCCGAGGAAGCCGACGCGGTGATCCACCTGGCCCCCATCGACACCAGCGCGCCCGGCAGCGCCGACATCGAGGGCCTCGCGCACGTGACCGACGTGGCCGCCCGCGCCGGCGCCCGGCTGCTGTTCGTGTCCCAGGCCGCGGGACGGCCGGAACTGTACAAGCCGGCCGAGGAGCTGGTGGCCACCAGCTGGGGGCCCAGCCTGGTCGTCCGAATCGCCCCGCCGGTCGGCCGCCAGCTCGACTGGATGGTGTGCCGGACCGTGGCCACGTTGCTGCGCACCAAGGTCTCCGCGCAGCCGATGCGGGTGCTGCACGTCGACGACCTGGTGCGCTTCCTGTTGTCGTCGCTCAACACCGAGCGCACCGGTGTGGTGGACCTCGCCTCCCCGGACACCGTCAACGTGGTCACCGCGTGGCGGATGCTGCGCTCCGCCGACCCGCGGTCCCGGCTCAACCGGGTCCGCAGCTGGCCCCAGCTCATTCCGGACATGGATATCGCTGCGGTGCAGGAGGATTGGTCGTTCGAGTTCGGCTGGCAGGCGCTCGAGGCGGTGGCCGACACGGCCCGCGGCCTCGTCGGGCGCCGGATCGCGGCGGCCGGGGCCACCGGCGACGGCCGCCGACTGGCGCTCCCCGTCGAGGCCGTCCCGCGCACCCACCCTGCCGGCGGGGAACACAGCGCGGCCCCCGAGGGCGTCGAGGGTGAGTTCGACGACCGGGTCGACCCCCGCTTCCCGATCTTCAGTGCGGGCAACCTCGCCGGAGCTCTGCCCGGGCCGCTCACCCCGATCACGCTGGATGTCCAGCTGAGCGGCTTGCGCACGGCGAATCGGGTGCTCGGTCACGTGTTGGCGCTCGGCGGCGTGGTGGGCGAGGAGTGGGGAAACCGGGCCATCGCCGTATTCGGCCATCGGCCCTACGTCGGGGTGTCGGTCAACATGGTCGCCGCGGCCCAGCTGCCGGGCTGGGATCAGGACGCCGTCGCGCGCAACGCCCTGGTCGGCCGGCCGCACCTTGGAGACCCGCTCCCGTTCGGTGAGCCCGCGTTGGCGGGCGGAGCCCTCGGCTCCGTCGCCAAAGCCGTCGTCGCGGGACGCTCGCTGGTGCTGTTGCGGCACCTCAAGGCGGACACCCGGGCGTACAGCGCGGCCGCCGAAGCCGAACAGCTGGATGCCGCACAGCTGACGGCACTGCCCGACGCCGGCCTCGAGGTCCGGATTCCCTTGCTGCGCGACCGCATTCACCAGGGCTGGGCCCTCACCGCGCTGTGGTTGATCGACACGGGCGTCACCGCCGCGGCGCTGGAACGCAGCAAGGCGGCTCCCGGCGTGCCCGGCGTGGACATGATCATGGACAGCAGCCTCGTCGAAACGGAGACCGCCCAGCTGGCAGCCGTACTGCGGGCCGACCCGCCGTTGTGCGCGCTGGCCCAGGAAGGCAATCTCGCCAGCATCCGCGCCTTGTCGCCCACCACCGCGGCGGCCGTGGATGCCGCCGTGGGCCGCATCGGGCACCGCGGGCCCGGCGAGGCCGAGTTGGCCAGTCAGACGTATGCCGACGACCCGGCGATGCTGCTCAAGGCGGCCGGGGATGTCGCCGTGGGCGCCGCGGCGTCGACGGAACCGCCGCCGCCGACGCTGGCTCAGCGCCTGGCCGCCGGCGCTCGCGACTCCCGTGAGCTAGCCCACGACACGACTCTGCGATTCACTCATCAACTACGGATGACGCTGCGCGAGTTGGGGTCTCGGCGAGTGGCGGCGGACCTGATGGATGCCGTCGAGGACGTGTACTACCTGACGTGTGACGAGCTGATCACCATGCCGGGCGACGCCAGGCTGCGAATCAAACGCCGTCGCGCCGAACGGGAACGGCTGCAGGCACAGCGCCCGCCAGAGGTCATCGACGGGACATGGGCTCCGGTCGAGACGTCAGCCCAATAGCTCGGCCAGCGGGCGCTCGGGATCGGCCAGCTTGCCGGGGTCGACGGAAATCCCGGATCTGATCAGCGCTTTGACGTCTTCGAGCACATCCCAGATGTTGACGTTCATGCCGGCCAGCACCCGGTTGTCGCCGTCGAGCCAGAACGCCACGAACTCACGTCCGGCCATGTCGCCCCGGAAGACCACCCGCTCGAAGCCGGCGGCGTGTCCGGCATATTCCATCCCGAGGTCGTACTGGTCGGTGAAGAAATAGGGCAACTCAGCGTATTCGCCCGGCTTGCCGAGCATGCCCGCCACCGCCACCGCGGGCTGCTTGAGCGCATTGGCCCAGTGCTCGGTGCGGATCCGGCCGCCGAACAACGGGTGTTCCGCGGCGGCGATGTCGCCGACCGCATAGATGTCGGGATCGCTGGTGCGCAGCGACACATCCACCAGCACGCCGCCGTCACCCATGGCGAGCCCGGCCTGTTCGGCGAGTTCGATGTTCGGCTGCGCGCCGACGGCCACCAACACCGCATCGGCGGCAACCGTCGACCCGTCCCGCAGTTTCAGTCCGGTGGCCTTGCCGCCGGTCGTCGTGATCTCCTCCACCTGCGCCTCGAGCCGCAAGTCCACCCGATGGTCGCGATGCAGCTCGGCGAACACTTCACCCACCCGTTCGCCGAGCGCGGCCGCCAGCGGTTGTTTGGCCGTCTCGACGACGGTCACGTCGACGCCACGCTGGCGGGCAGCGGCGGCCACCTCCAGGCCAATCCACCCGGCCCCCACCACCGCCAGCGAAGACCCTTCGGTCAGAACAGAGTTCAGGGCGACGGCGTCGTCGTAGGTACGCAGATAGTGGACGGCGTCGGCGTCGGCCCCGGGTATCGGCGGGCGCCGGGACGCCGATCCCGTCGCCAGCAGCAGCTTGTCGTACCGCACGCTGGTGCCGTCGGGGAGCGCGACGGCATGGTCGGAGGGGTCCACGGCCGACACCCGCGCGCCGAGTCTCAGGTCGGCATCGTGGTCGCGGTACCAGGCGGAGCTCTGCACAGTGAAATCGGTCAGCGTCTTCTTGCCGGTCAGGTACTCCTTGGAAAGCGGAGGCCGCTCGTAGGGCAGATGTTCCTCGTCGGCGAACAATGTAACTTGCCCGTCAAATCCATTGCCACGCAGTGCTTCTACCGCTTTTGCTCCGGCAAGTCCGCCGCCGATGATGACGAATCTGGTAGAGCCGGCCATGATCGTCACTCCGTTCCGCCGTTGACAAACTCAGCCTACGCCGGCGTGCTTACCGCAGGAGTTCTTGCAAGGTCAGCGCATTGCGCACCGCGTGCCCGCCCAGGTCGTTGTTGAAATACATCCACACGTCCTTGCCGGCGTCCCGCCACGCGGCGATGCGGTCGGCCCACTCGCGCAGGTCGTCGTTCGAGTAGGAGCCGGCATAGATGGCGTCCTGATCCGGGCCGTGCATGCGGACGTACACCAGATCGGTGGTGGCCCTCGGCACGCATGCCAGCCCGGCGCCACTCATCACCACATAGGCGGCGTGCCGGCGTTCCAGGAGCGCGTAGACGCCGTCGTCGTTCCAGGACGGGTGGCGCAGCTCGACGGCCACCCGGATCGACTCCGGGACGCTGCCCAGAAAGGCGTCCAGGCGCGCGTCGTCGCGCTGCTGCTCGGGATGCAGCTGGACGAGCAGGACCCCGCGCCGATCACCCAGCAGTTCCCAGCAGCGTTCGAAGCGCTCGATCCACGGCCCCGGGGAGGACAGCCGCCGGTAGTGGGTCAGTCCGCGATGCGCTTTGACCGACATCCTGAACCCGTCCGGCAGTTGGTCGCGCCATCCCGCGAAGGTCGAATCCTTCGGCCAGCGGTAGAAGCTCGCGTTGAGCTCGACGGTGTCGAACACCTCGACGTAGCGGGCCAGCCGGCGCGGGGCGGGCAGCCCCGGCGGGTAGAGCACGTCCGCCCAATGGTTGTAGGACCACCCGGAGGTGCCGATCCGTACGGTCAACCGCACACCTGCCGGCGTACGTCGTCGTCCAGCGACATCCGGATGAGTGCGGCGGCCAGCCGCGCATTGGCCCGCGGCGCAAGAGCTCCCAGCTTTTCCGGCTGCGTGGGCAGACCGAGTTGCCCGGCCGCTGCGGTGGTGCGGTCGTCGAAATAGGGCCGCACCCAGGTCCACACGTCCTGGACCTCGCGCAGGTAGATGTCGGCGCCGGTATCCCCAATTCCCTTGAATTGCTTGAGCAAACGCTTCGCCGCGGCGATGTCGCGCCGGCTGCGCTCGGCGAGGCCCCGCAGGTCGCCGGAATACTCGTCGCGCACGCGTTCGGCCATCTCGGTGAGCCGGGTGGCCGAGCTTTCGTCGTAACGCACGTAGTGCGCGCGGCCGAAGGCGTCGATCATGGCCTGCCGGTCCGCGGCCAGCACCGCCTTCGGCGTCCGCAGTCCCGCCTTGAACAGTTCGCGCCCGGCGCGCATGGCGATGCCCGCGTCGATCGGCTTGCTGGCCAGCATGCAGATGACCAGCAGCTGAAACAGGGGCATCGGCTTGTCGTCGAGCTTGATTCGCGCCTCGGCGGCATAGGTGGTTCCGGCAACGTCAAGCAGCCGTCGCACCAGTTGCTCGCTTGCGGGCATACCCGATCACGTACCCGCGGCGAGTGCCGGCGAACCGCGCCGGCTCACTTGGGCGGCAGGCCGCGCGCGTAGCCGACGCCGCGGGCCACCCAGGCGTGAAGTTGACGTTTCGTGCGCAGTCCGGCGGCCTCCACCCGCACCCAGCCGCGAACGTCGCGGCCGCCCATCACCATCGGACCGACGTGGGCGCGCCGCAGCACTTTGTCCAGGTCGTCCGCCGGGACCCGGACGAGCAGGCCGCCCTGGCCGCTGACCGCCACCGACATGTTGCCGTTGACCAGGAAGGCGAGCCCGCCGAACATGCGTTTCTCCTCCACGCCGCGTTCGGCGGCCACGAGTTCGCGGATTTCGTCGGCCAGCTCTTCGTCGTAGGCCATGGGCGGCGTCAGTCGAGGTCCACGCGAATGGTCAGCAGGTCACTGCCCATCAGGCGCACCACCGCGCTGTTGAGCCGCGGCAGGTCGCCCAGCCGCTGCAGCGGGTCGTCGTCGGGCAGCAGATGCGCGGTGCCGCTGCGCCAGCGACCGCCGATGCGCAGCCGAACGGCGGGATTGGCCTTGATGTTGCGCACGTAGTCGGAGTATTCGCCGTGTTCGGAGACCATCCAGAACTGGTTGTCCACCACGCGCCCGCCGACGGCCGTGCGCCGCGGCTTGCCGCTCTTGCGGCCGGTGGTTTCCAGAATGATGCCCGGCATCTGCCGGCCCACCGGGTTGACGAGCAGCCGTTGCACGCGGTGGACCACTTGGCGTTTGAGAGTCACGGCTTCCATTCAACGCTGAGCCCCCGCCGATGTCACCGGGCAACGAAAACAGCCGCCCCCTTTCGGAGGCGGCTGTTTTCGTTGTGCCGTCTTACGCCGCGTATGCGACGAACTGACCGGTGGGCAGGAACACGCCCCACTGGTTGAACGACGGGTTGAACACGACCGGGTAGTCACCCGGCTGGCCCGGCGGCGTCCACCGAGGCGGAAGCCCGTAGCCGACCGGGTCGTTGTAGTGGCCCGGCGGGGGCGTCAGACCGCCCTGCCCCGGCGGAAGGGGAGTGCCCGGACGGTTGCAGTTGACCCCGGGACCGCCGTTACAAATCGGCGTCCCCGGCGGCGGCAGCTGGCCCGGCGCCCGCACATCCGGGCCGGGCACGTTGGGCCCCGGAACGTTCGGGCCCGGCACGTTCGGGCCATTCGGGTCGGCCTGCGCCACACCGGCCCCGATGCCGAATGCCGCGGACGTGATGGTGCCGGCCATGAGCGCGCCGGCTGCGATTCTGTTCAACTTCATGATGAATCCCCTTGTCGAGCAGTTTGGCTGCCTACGCAGCTGAACCAATTGACTTGGTGATTCGCTCACCCCATCGCCCCTACGGGCAGTCGAACCTCCAACCACGCAATACCCGGCGGGTGGATGCGGAAAACCTCTTCGCCGTATTTGCTGCGTCGGCCCAGGTCCGTGCGGTCGGGCAGCAAAGCACCCCTGGCCTCATGCCGGGCGGGGGCAGGGACCCTTGCCGGCGTTCCGGCAAACCTCACATCAGGCAGCCAGCGTCGCGGGCTCGGCGTGCGGTTCCAGCGCCTGCGCGACGATGTCGGCGACATCGGTCATCGGCCGCACGTCCAGCGCGGAGAGCACCTCGGCGGGCACGTCGTCCAGATCGGGCTCGTTGCGCGCCGGGATGAAGACCGTCGACAGCCCCGCCCGTTGCGCGGCCAGTAGCTTCTGCTTCACGCCGCCGATCGGCAACACCCGCCCGTTCAGGGTGACCTCGCCGGTCATGCCGACATCCGAGCGCACCTGGCGTCCGGTCGCCATCGACACCAGCGCGGTCACCATGGTGACGCCGGCCGACGGGCCGTCCTTGGGCACCGCGCCGGCGGGCACGTGCACGTGGATGCGCCGGTCGAGGGCCTTGGGGTCGACCCCCAACGCCTGGGCGTGGGAGCGCACATAGGACAGCGCGATCTGCGCCGATTCCTTCATCACGTCACCCAGCTGCCCGGTCAGCTGCAACCCGGCTTCACCGTCGGTGGCGCCGGCTTCGATGTACAGCACGTCGCCGCCCAGGCCGGTGACGGCCAGGCCGGTGGCCACGCCGGGCACCGCCGTGCGCTCGGCCGATTCCGGCGTGAAGCGCGGGCGGCCAAGGTAATCCACCAGATCCGGTTCGTCGAGGGTGATCGGCTCGGGCGTTTCCGCCAGCTTGGTGGTCACCTTGCGCAGCGCCTTGGCCAGCAGCCGCTCGAACTGCCGCACCCCGGGCTCGCGGGTGTAGTCGGCGGCGATCTTGCGCAACGCCGCGTCGGTGATCGTCACCTCGTCGTCGGTCAGCGCGGCCCGCTCCCGCTGCCGGGGCAGCAGGTAGTCGCGGGCGATGGCGACCTTGTCGTCCTCGGTGTAGCCGTCGATCTGCACCAGTTCCATGCGGTCGAGCAGCGCCGACGGGATGTTCTCGATCACGTTGGCGGTGGCCAGGAACACCACGTCGGACAGGTCCAGGTCCAGATCCAGGTAGTGGTCGCGGAACGTGTGGTTCTGCGCCGGGTCGAGCACCTCGAGCAGCGCCGCGCTCGGGTCACCCCGGTAGTCGGAACCGACCTTGTCGATCTCGT
Source organism: Mycobacterium europaeum (assembly GCF_034555895.2). Classification (NCBI taxonomy): domain Bacteria; kingdom Bacillati; phylum Actinomycetota; class Actinomycetes; order Mycobacteriales; family Mycobacteriaceae; genus Mycobacterium; species Mycobacterium europaeum. Next base: position 1,924,747 of record NZ_CP157315.1, on the reverse strand, counting down.
CCAGCAGCACAACGGGATTCATCGATCCCGCCTCGCCGATGGCGCGCACGATCCGGCCGGGCAGCGCGCCCACATAGGTGCGCCGGTGCCCGCGGATCTCGGCCTCGTCGCGCACGCCGCCCAGGGCGACGCGCACGAACTTGCGGCCCAGGGCCCGGGCGACGCTCTCGCCCAGCGACGTCTTGCCCACGCCGGGGGGACCGGCCAGCACCATCACGGCGCCGGAGCCGCGGCCGCCGACGACCTGCAGCCCGCGCTGGGCGCGGCGCGCCCGCACGGCCAGGTACTCGACGATGCGGTCCTTCACGTCGTCCAGCCCGTGGTGATCGGCGTCCAACACGCCGCGCGCGGCCTTCAGGTCCGTCGAATCCTCGGTCCGCACGTTCCAGGGCAGGTCGAGCACGGTGTCCAGCCAGGTGCGGATCCAGCCGCTTTCCGGGCTCTGATCACTGGACCGCTCCAGCTTGCCGACCTCGCGCAGCGCGGCCTCGCGCACCTTCTCGGGCAGGCCGGCCGCCTCCACGCGGGCCCGGTAATCGTCGGATCCGTCGGGTTCGCCGTCGCCGAGTTCCTTGCGGATGGCGGCCAGCTGCTGGCGCAGCAGGAACTCCTTCTGGGTCTTCTCCATGCCCTCGCGCACGTCCTCGGCGATCTTGTCGTTGACCTCGACCTCGGCCAGGTGGGCGCTGGTCCACTCGATCAGCACGCGCAGCCGCTCGGCCACGTCGACGGTCTCGACCAGTTGCCGTTTCTGCTCGCTGGACAGGTACGACGCGTATCCGGACGTGTCCGCCAGCGCCGACGGGTCGGTCAGCCTGTTGACGTAGTCGACGATCTCCCAGGCCTCGCGCCGTTGCAGCATGGCCAGCAGCAGCTGCTTGTACTCCGAAGTCAGGGCCTTGACCTCGTCCGTCGTCTCGGTCTCGGGGACCTCGGTGACCTCGACCCACAGCGCCGCGCCGGGCCCGGACGCGCCGGTCCCGATCTGCGCCCTGCGCTCACCGCGCACGACGGCCGCGGTACCGCCGCCCGCGATGCGTCCCACCTGCAAGATCTTGGCGATCACGCCGTGCGACGGGTAACGGTCGTCCAGCCGGGGCGCGATCAGCAGCTGCCCGGATTCGGTCGCCTGGGCGGCGTCGATCGCCGCCCGGGCGGCCTCGTCGAGCGCGATCGGCACGACCATGCCAGGCAACACGATGGTGTCGGTGACGAACAGCACCGGCATTGATTTGGCTTCAGCCATCAATCCTCCAAAACTGAGTCTGATGCGCTCAACCCTGCCCGGCGCCGGTTTGTTCCCGCGGGGTCAGGCCGTGACGAGTGTGCGGCCAGCCTCACACTCGGTGTCGAATGTGCGGCCAGCTTCACACCGGCGGGACCGGCCCCAGTCGGCGCAATTGCGTCACGTGCTTGGGCGACAGCTCCTCGAGGCAGGTGACGCCGAGCAGCCGCATGGTCCGGATCACGCCTTCGGCCAGGATGTCGATCGCGCGGGTGACGCCGGCTTCGCCGCCGGCCATCAGCCCGTACAGGTAGGCCCGCCCGACCAGCGTGCAGCGCGCGCCCAGCGCGATGGCCGCCACGATGTCGGCGCCCGACATGATGCCGGTGTCCAGCAGGATCTCGGTGTGCTTGCCGACCTCCCGCGCGACCGACGGCAGCAAATGGAAGGGCACCGGGGCCCGATCCAGTTGCCGCCCACCGTGATTCGACAACACGATGCCGTCGACACCGCGGTCGACGACGGCGCGGGCGTCGTCGAGCGTCTGGATGCCCTTGACCACCAACTTGCCCGGCCATTGGGCCTTGATCCACTCCAAGTCGTCGAAGGTGAGGCTCGGGTCGAACATGGTGCTCAGGTACTCGGCGACGGTGCCCGGCCAGCGGTCCAGCGACGCGAACGCCAGCGGCTCGGTGGTCAACAGGTCGAACCACCATTTCGGGTGCGGCACGGCGTCGAGCACGGTGCGTAGCGTCAGCGTCGGCGGGATCGTCATCCCGTTGCGGTTGTCGCGCAGCCGGGCGCCGGAGACCGGGACGTCGACGGTGGCCAGCAGGGTGTCGAAACCCGCATCGGCCGCGCGCTGCACCAGCGCCATCGACCGTTCGCGGTCGCGCCACATGTACAGCTGAAACCACTTCCTGCCCTGCGGAACGGCGGTCGCCAGGTCCTCGATCGCGCAGGTGCCCAGGGTGGACAGCGAGAACGGGATGCCCGCCTTGGCCGCCGCCGCCGCGCCGGCGATCTCGCCCTCGGTGTGCATCAACCGGGTGAAGCCGGTGGGCGCGATGCCGAACGGCAGGACCACCGGTGCACCCAGGACGTTCCAGCCGGCGGTCACGTTCGTGACGTCACGCAGAATCGTCGGATGAAACTCGATGTCGCGAAACGCTTGTCGGGCGCGCCCGAGGGAAAGCTCGTCCTCGGCGGCGCCGTCGGTGTAGTCGAACGCCGCCCGGGGCGTGCGCCGTCGAGCGATGCGCCGCAGGTCCTCGATGGTGTACGCGGTGTCGAGGCGGCGCCTGGTCGCGTCGAACTGCGGCCGCTTGAACCGGATCAGCGGCGCGAGATCGCGCACCCTGGGCACTCGTCGTTGGACGGCCTTCCGTCTTTTGGATTCCACAGTGTGCCACCGTAGTCACATGGAATCGGCGACCGACCCCTACGATCTGAATCGCTTCACCAAGGCTCAGGCCGCGGTCTACCCGCACGTCGTCGCGGAGTTGCGCGACGGGCGAAAACGCGGTCACTGGATGTGGTTCGTGTTCCCGCAATTGCGCGGTCTGGGCAGCAGTCCGACCGCCGATCGGTATGGCATCTCCTCGCTCGGGGAAGCCAAGGGCTATCTGCGCCACGACGTACTGGGACCGCGGCTGCGCGAGTGCACCCGGTTGGTGAACGAAGTGCAGGGCCGGTCGATCGGCGAGATCTTCGGCTCGCCAGACGACCTGAAGCTGCGCTCGTCGATGACGTTGTTCGCCCACGCGACCGACGACAACGCGGATTTCCTTGCGGTCCTGGACAAGTACTACGACGGCCAGCAGGACCGGCTGACACTGCAACGCCTAGGCCGGGCTTAAAATCCGCCAGCCGTGCGGTTCCACGACAAGCGTGTCCACCACCTCTTCGGGCGGGGCCGCCGATCCGCCGATGACCTTTCGGTGGGCCGTACCCAGCTCCGGCAGCGCCAGGCGCAGCGGCTCGTCGTCGATGTTGAGGGCGACCAGCAGCGCGTTGTCCCCGCAGCGGGCCTCGTACACGTAGTGCCGGTTTTCCAACCGCACCGGGCTGGTCGTCGCCCCGTGCAGCCATGGGTGACGGCGACGCAGCCCCACGAGGAACTGGTGCAACGCCCACATCTGCGCCCCGAAGGCATCCAATTCCATTGGGGGAGAGGTGAACTCCGGGCGAACCGCGTCGTCGCCGCCGTACCGCTCCTCCTTGACGCCGCGGAATCCCAGCTCGTCACCGGCGTACACGCTGGGCACGCCGCCGACGGTCAGCAGGATCACCAGCGCGTGTGCCACGTGCTCGGGGCGTTCGAGCCGGCTCGCGATGCGAGTGACGTCATGGTTACCGATGAAGGTGAGCGGGGCGAAGCGGGCCAGGAACTCGCCGTGGCGCTGCAGCGCCCAGTCCAGCTCGAAGAAGTTGCCGTCGTTGAGGCTGCTCCAAATCGCCTTCCACAGCTCGTATTGGGTGGCCGAGTCGAACGTGGCGGCCCGGACCACCGCGGCGTAGTCACCGTGGATGAGCTCGCCGACGAACCAGGACTCCGGGAACCGCTCGCGCACCCGGGGCAGTGTGGATGCCCAGAAGCGTTCCGGCACCGCGTAGGCCGCGTCGAGGCGCCAGCCGTCGGCGCCGCGGTCCAGCCAGTGCGTCATCACGTCGACGGTGTAGTCGACCACTTCGGGATTGTCGTGATTGAGCGTGATCAGCTCCGCGTGGCCCTCGAACGTGTGAAAGCGTCCGGGGCGCCCGCGAAACCAGCGCGCGGCGGCCTCGTCGTTGGGCGCCTCCCGGTAGCGGGGGAAATCCAGGCCGACGTGATTGAACACGCCGTCGAGCAGGATGCGCAGGCCGCGGCGACGGGCCTCGGCGACGAGGTGGTCGAAGTCGGCGTCGTCACCGAGCCGCGGATCGATGCGGTAGTGGTCGGTGGTGTCGTAACCGTGTGTGCGCGAGGCGAAGATCGGTCCCAGCGCGACGCCGGACGCGCCCAGCGCGATGGCGTGGTCGAACCAGTCGACGAGCCGCCGCAGCCGGTGTTGGTCCGGCTGCGGCGGCTCCGACGACACGGGGAAGGCGCCGACGAACCCCAGCGGGTAGACCTGCCACCAGATGGCGTGCTCTACCCAGGCTGGTGCCGTCACTGCGTCAGCCGACGGCAGCCGGCGTCTGGGAGGTGATGAGCGCTTGCGCCACGCCGGAGACGATCGCCGCGGCCTTCAGCGCCTCGTGGATGGTCTCCCGGCCCACGCCCGCCTCGCGCAGCGTGTGCTCGTGGGAGGCCACACAGTCCGGGCATCCGTTGATCGCCGACACCGCGAAGCACCACAGCTCGAAGTTCGCCTTCTCCACGCCGGGATTGGCGATGAGGTTCATCCGCAATCCCGCACGCAGGTCGTCGTACTTGCCGTCCAGGAAGCCCCGGCCACGGTAGAACACGTTGTTCATCGCCATGATCGATGCGGCTCCCAGCGCCGCGTTGTATGCCCCGGCGGACAGGATGTCGGCCGCCTCGGCGCCGATCTCGCTGATCACCTGGGCGTTCCGCGTCGCTGCGGCGGTAGCCAACAGGGTGCCCCACAGCTGTTCCTCGTTGAGCTCGGTCGTGCGCGTGATCGAGCCCAGGTTGAGCTTGAGGTCCTTGGCGTACTCAGGCAGTGCCTCTTTGAGGTTGTCTACGCTCATCTCGCCTCCTCAGCAGACCTTAGGCGACTAGGCCGAGGCCTTGAGCAGCTCGGTGGCGTTCAGCGTCGGGTCGCCCTTGCGCCAGTTGCAGGCGCACAGCTCGTCGGACTGCAGCGCGTCGAGAACCCGCAGCACTTCCTCCACGTTGCGTCCCACGGAACCGGCGGTGACCGAGACGAATTGGATCTCGTTGTCGGGGTCCACGATGAAGGTGGCGCGGTCTGCCACGCCATCGGCGTTGAGGACGCCGGTGGCCAGGCTCAGCTCACGCTTGATGTCCGAGAGCATGGGGAACGGCAAGGTCTTCAGGTCCTCGTGCTGGGCCCGCCAGTTGAAGTGCACGAACTCGCTGTCGATCGAAACACCCAGGACCTGCGCGTCACGGTCGGCGAACTCGTCGTTGAGCTTGCCGAACGCGGCAATCTCGGTCGGGCACACAAAGGTGAAGTCCTTGGGCCAGAAGAACACGACGCGCCACTTGCCCTCGTAGTCCTCGCTGGTGACGGTGGTGAAGTAGTCCTCGGGCTGTTGGGCGTCGACCTTGGACAGGTCGCCCGCGATCAGCGCGGTGAGCTCGTAGGCGGGGAACTGGTCGCCGATGGTCAGCAGAGGCATGTCGCTCCTTATTGGATTTACTCAAGATTAGCGGTCGTCACCCATAGTGCCGTTCACCCAGGCTGAAGTAAAGGTGATATTTCCCACTACACTAATAGGTATGCCCGATAAGACTTATCAGCCCACCATCGCCGGCCTCCGCGCGTTCGCCGCGATCGCCGAAAAGCGTCAGTTCAGCAGTGCCGCAACCAGTCTCGGTGTCAGTCAGTCCACGCTGTCGCAGGCGCTGGCGGCGCTGGAGACCGGCCTCGGCACCCGGCTCATCGAGCGCTCGACGCGGCGTGTCCTCTTGACGGCGGAGGGCGCGGAGCTGCTGCCGCGCGCCCAGGCCGTGATCGAGGCGGTGGACGCGTTCTCCGCCGCTGCCGCGGGCTCATCCGATCCGTTGCGCGCCGGGATGCGGCTGGGGCTCATCCCGACGGTGGCGCCCTACGTCCTGCCCACCGTGCTCGCCGGCCTCGCCGAGCAATTCCCCGGGATGACCTTGCGGGTGACCGAAGACCAGACCGAGCGGCTGCTGACGGTGCTGCGGGAAGGAGCGCTGGACGCGGCGCTGATGGCGTTGCCCGTCGACGCCGGCGGTGTCACCGCGGTCCCGATCTACGACGAGGACTTCGTCCTCGCGCTGCCGCCCGGGCATCCGCTGTCGGGAAAACGGCGGGTGCCGGCGACGGCATTGGCCGACTTGCCCTTGCTGCTGCTGGAAGAGGGGCACTGCCTGCGCGATCAGGCCCTGGAGGTGTGCCACAAGGCGGGCGTGCGAGCGGAGTTGGCCAACACCCGCGCGGCGTCGCTGGCCACCGCCGTGCAATGCGTGACCGGCGGGCTGGGGGTCACGCTGATCCCGCAGAGCGCGGTGCCGGTCGAGGCGACGCGAAGCCGGCTCGGCCTGGCGCGGTTCGCCGCCCCCCGGCCCGGGCGGCGCATCGGCCTGGTGTACCGCTCGTCCAGCGGACGCGACGAGTCCTATCGGCAGCTGGCCAAGACCATCGGCACCCTGGTCAGCGGCGAGCACCAGGTGCGGCTGGTCAAATAGCGCGGTCGCCGGCGGTAGGTTCTGCCTATGGAAAAGGTCATCGCCGTGCTCATGCGTTCCGATTCGGACGAGGAGTGGTGCGCCCGCCAGCGGGGGCCCGTCGCCAATGCCCTGTTGGAATTGCGCCTGCCGGGGCTGTCGGTCAACGTCCGCGACGACGCGGTGCGCCACTCACTGATGACGCTCACCACGTTGGACCCCCCGGTCGCGGCGGTGGTGAGCATGTGGACCCAACAGTGTTACGGCGAGCAGATGGCCGCGGCGCTGACCCTGCTGGAGGCGGAGTGCCAACAGCTCGCCGCGTACCTGGTGACCGAGTCGGTCCCGCTGAAGGCGCCGGTGACCGAATCCGGTGCCCGCACCGCGGGGTTGGCCAATATCGCGCTGCTGCGCCGGCCCGCCGGCCTGGACCGGGACAGTTGGCTGACCCGGTGGCAGCGCGACCACACCTCGGTGGCCATCGAGACGCAGTCGACCTTCGGCTACACCCAGAACTGGGTGGTGCGAACGCTGACCCCCGACGCACCGGAGATCGCGGGCATCGTCGAAGAGCTGTTCCCCGCGGAGGCCATCACCGATCTCAAGGCGTTCTTCGGCGCCGCCGACGACGCCGACCTCCAGGACCGGTTGGGCCGAATGGTTGCCAGCACCACGGCATTCGGCGCCAACGAGAACATCGACACCGTCCCCACCAGCCGCTACGTCTTCCGGACCCCGTTCGTCGAGGAACTCACGTGACAACACTGCGCGACGCCGTCGCGTTGGCCGCGGCGGAACACGGGCTGGCGGTGGTGTCCACCGTCCGCGCCGACACAACCGTGCAGGCCTCGCTGGTCAACGTCGGCCTGCTCGCGCACCCCGAAAACGGCCGGGAGGTTTTGGGCTTCACGACCTACGGCAAGGTCAAACTGGGCAATCTCCGGGAACGGCCGCAGCTGGCGATCACCTTCCGCAACGGATGGCGGTGGGTGACCGTCGAGGGCCGCGCGGAGCTGGCCGGCCCCGACGACCCGCAGCCGTGGCTGACCCCCGACCGGCTGCGGCTGCTGCTTCGCGAGGTGTTCACCGCCGCGGGCGGCACCCACGACGACTGGGACACCTACGACCGCGTCATGGCCGGGGAGCGCCGGGCCGTCGTACTGGTCGCGCCCACCCGCGTCTACGGCAACGGCTGACCTCGTTAGGCTGCAGCCGTGACGCTGCAGATCGACGACGACAAGCGGGTGCGCACCCTCACGCTGAACCGGCCCGAGGCGCTGAACGCATTCAACGAAGCCCTCTACGACGCCACCGCGGACGCGCTGCTGGCCGCGGCCGACGATCCCGAGGTCGCCGTGGTGCTGCTGACCGGGGCGGGCCGCGGCTTCAGTGCCGGCACCGACCTCGCCGAAATGCAGGCCCGCATCACCGATCCGGACTTCACTCCGGGCCGGCACGGCTTCACCGGGCTGATCGATGCCCTCAGCGCGTTCCCCAAGCCGCTCATCTGCGCGGTCAATGGCGTCGGTGTCGGCATCGGTGCCACGATCCTGGGGTACGCGGATTTGGCATTCATGTCGTCGATGGCCCGCCTGAAGTGCCCGTTCACCAGCCTGGGCGTGGCACCGGAAGCGGCTTCGTCCTATCTGCTGCCACAGTTGGTGGGCCGCCAGAACGCGGCCTGGCTGTTGATGTCGTCGGAATGGGTCGACGCCGACGAGGCGCTGCGGATGGGTCTGGTCTGGCGGGTGTGCGCTCCCGAGGATCTGCTGCCCGAAGCCCGTCGTCACGCGGAAGTGCTTGCCGGCCGCCCCATTTCGAGCTTGATGGCGGTCAAACACACGATGATGGAACCGGTCCGTCCGGAGATCGCGGCGGCCAGCGCGCGGGAGAACGCTCACTTCGCCGAACTGATGGGCGCGCAGGCCAACGCCGCGGCCCTGGCGGACTTCAACAAGGCCCGCTGAGCGGGCGCCCCCTCAATGCGAGGGAGCGGTCTCGAGATTTGTCGACGCGGCGATGATCGCGCGCAGCGTCCGCTTGCAGCGCCCGCAGTCCCCCCCGGCGCCACACGCGGCGGCGACCTCTTTGGAGGTGGAGGCGCCGCGCGCGACCAACTCGGACACGGTGTGGTTGGTGACGCCGACACACAGGCAGACGTACATCAGCGCGGCCCCTGCATGCGGGCGGCGTTCCCTTGGTTGGCGGCGTGGCCAAGCGAGCGCACTTCGTCCTCCCTCTCGGCATCCCGTGTCATCGGGGTGGCCGGAAAGTGCCGAACCGAGACCCAGTATTAGTTGAGTCTAACCTAAGTTCGTTAGCGCAGTCTAACCTTACTCGCCAGCAACATCTCGCCTCCGGCTACCACGCGACACACACTGAGCACAGCCATACCTTGCTGGCAGATTGCACCCCGCCGTGGCAAAGTGCGGGTACGGCCAGCCATGATGCCGCAGCCCAGCGCGTCCGGCCCGGGGCCGAGAATGACCACCGTTTTCACCGTCACCGTAGGGGAGTGAACATGCAAGGGGATCCCGACGTTTTGCGCCTGCTCAACGAGCAGTTGACCGGCGAACTCACCGCGATCAACCAATATTTCCTGCACTCCAAGATGCAGGACAACTGGGGATTCACCGAGGTCGCCAAGCACACCCGGGAGGAGTCCTTCGACGAGATGCGGCACGCCGAGGCGATCACCGACCGCATCCTGCTGCTCGACGGGTTGCCCAACTACCAGCGCCTGTTCTCGCTGCGCATCGGCCAGACGCTGCGCGAACAGTTCGAGGCCGATCTGGCCATCGAGTACGAGGTGATGGACCGGCTCAAGCCCGGCATCATCATGTGCCGCGAGAAGCAGGACACCACGAGCGCCAACCTGCTCGAAGAGATCGTGGCCGACGAGGAGAAGCACATCGACTACCTCGAGACACAGCTGGAGCTGATGGACAAGCTCGGCGTGGAGCTCTACTCGGCACAGTGCGTCTCGAGGCCGCCAAGCTAACACCGCACGCGCCTTTCGCGGTTTTGGTTGCCACGGGTTGACCGTGGGCACTCGATACCATCGAAATCCGTGGGAAGGCGGGCATGACGAGGGCGACACCAGCGGCGGCTCCGGCCGGCCGCGCTTCGGATTCGGGACCCGGGGACGTCGCGGTCGACCCGCAGCGACGCAATTTCATCTTCGTGGCGGTCCTGCTCGGCATGCTGATGGCCGCGCTGGACCAGACGATCGTGGCGACCGCGTTGCCAACCATCGTCGCCAATCTTGGTGGCGCAGGCCATCAATCGTGGGTGGTCACCAGCTACCTGCTCGCCTCGACCATCATCACCGCCCTCGTCGGCAAGTTCGGTGACCTGTTCGGCCGCAAGCGGGTGTTCCAGGCGGCCGTCGTATTCTTCGTCGCCGGATCGGTGCTGTGTGGGCTCTCGAGCTCGATGGGCATGCTGGTCGCGTCACGCGCGCTGCAGGGCATCGGCGGCGGCGGGCTCATGGTGACCGCCATGGCGCTGATCGGCGAGGTGATCCCGTTGCGGGACCGCGGCCGCTACCAAGGCGCGATGGGCGCGGTATTCGGCGTCACGACCGTGATCGGTCCGCTGCTCGGTGGCTACTTCACCGACCACTTCACCTGGCGCTGGGCGTTCTGGATCAACGTGCCGATCTCGTTCGTGGTGTTCTTCGTGGCGGCCGCCGCCATCCCGGCGCTGTCCGACCGCACCAAACCGGTCATCGACTACACCGGCATCGTGTTCGTCGGCCTGGGCGCCGCCGGGCTGACACTGGCCACCAGCTGGGGCGGGACCACCTACCCGTGGGGATCGCCCGCGATCGTCGGCCTGTTCGTCGGCTCGGTAATCGCGTTGTGCGTATTCGCCTGGGTGGAAAGCCGCGCCGCCGCGCCGATCCTGCCGACCCGGCTGTTCGGCAGTCCGGTGTTCACGGTGTGCTGCGTCCTGTCCTTCGTGGTCGGGTTCGCGATGCTGGGCGCCCTGACGTTCCTGCCGACGTACATGCAGTTCGTCGACGGCGTCTCGGCCACCACGTCGGGCCTGCGCACGCTGCCGATGGTGATCGGGATGCTGACCACCTCGATGGGCAGTGGCCTCATCGTCGGCCGCACGGGCAGATACAAAGTCTTTCCCGTCGCCGGCACCGCCGTCATGGCGGTGGCGTTCTTTCTGATGTCGAGGATGGACCCCTCGACATCGGTGGTGGTTCAATCGCTGTTCCTTGTCATCCTCGGCGCCGGGATCGGGATGTGCATGCAGACCCTTGTCCTGATCGTGCAGAACACCGTGGACTTCGACGACCTCGGCGTCGCAACCTCCGGCGTCACCTTCTTCCGCACGATCGGCAGCTCGTTCGGCGCCGCCATCTTCGGTTCACTGTTCACCAACTTCTTGCACAGCCGGATCGGCCCGGCTCTGGCGGCCGGCCGGGCGCCGGCCGCGGCCGCCGCGTCGCCGGAGGCGTTGCACCGGTTGCCCCGCCAGGCGGCCGCTCCGATCGTCGCCGCCTACTCCGAGTCGCTCACCCACGTGTTCTTCTGGGCGGTTCCGGTCGCGGTTGCGGGGTTCGTCCTGGCGTTGTTCCTGCGGGAGGTCCCCCTGCGGGAAATGCACGACAGCACAATCGATCTCGGCGACGCGTTCGGCATGCCGAACACCGAGACACCGGATCAGATACTCGAGGGCGCGGTCGAACGCATGCTGCGCGGTGTGCCCGGCATGCGATTGCGCAGCATCGCCATGCGACCCGACTGCCGGCTCGACGTGGCCGGATTGTGGGGCGTCCTACGCATCAACCGCTACGGACAGATGTACGGCACGGCCCGGCTCACCGACATCGCCGACTATCTACGGATACCCTTCGAGGTCTTGGAGCCCACCTTCTCGCGCCTGATCGCGACCGGATACGCCCAGGGCGACGGCGACCAGATGTGGCTGACACCCGCGGGGGCACAGCAAGTGGACTACGTGCACTCGCTGCTGGTGGGCTGGCTGGTCGACAAGCTCGCCCGGTCACCCGGATTCGACGGACGGCCGGATCGTCGCGCGGTCGAAGCGGCACTGAATCGAGTCGCGGGCCGCGTTCTCGCGCAACGGGACTGGAACGACGACCGTCCCACCACGAAGATCCCGGTGCCCGCACCCTGAAAAGGGCGGCGCGGGCGTACCATCACGCCATGAGCCGAATCGGAACATTTGCTGACGACGACCTGGCCGGCTGGTTCGCGAAGTCTCCTGACATCGGCGGCGCCCTCGGCGGCTTCAGCCAGGCCGTCTACACCAAGAACCGGTTGCCGTTGCGCACCCGCGAATTGGCCCGCGCGGTGATCGCCCACCGCAACGAATGCGTCGTCTGCGTCAACACCCGCGACGAAGACGGGCCCGCCGCCGGTGTCGACGAGGAGTTGTACGACCACGCCACGCAGTGGCGCACCTGGCCCGGCTACACCGACCAGGAGCGGCTGGCGGCCGAGTTCGCCGACCGCTTCGCCACCGACCACACCGCCCTGCGCGACGACGAGGATTTCTGGAGCCGGTGCTCCGAACACTTCTCCGACGAACTGCTGGCCGACCTGGCACTGTCGTGCGCGCTGTGGGTCGGCATGGGCCGAGTGTTGCGGACCCTCGACATCGGCCAAGCCTGCAAGCTGACCATTCCCAGCCGCGCATAGCCGCCGGGCGCCTTCGGCTCCTCCGTCCGGCACAACGCGCCACGACACATAAACGGCGGCGACGACACGCCGCCGGAAAACGTCGCAGACGTTTATGTCTCGTGGGCACAAAGCGCGGCACCACGGTGTTGCTCCACGGGTGAAGATTCGCTTCGGCGTCGGCCTGGGCGCGGACACCGCTCCAGATCAATTGGCGCCCATCGTCGATCACCTGGAAGCCAGCGGGGTGGACTCCCTGTGGTTCTCCGAGCTGGTGTACACGCCGGCGGTCGATCCGGCGGTCGGGATGGCGTACGCACTGGCCCGCACGACCCGGTTGAAGGTCGGCACCTCGGTGGCCGTGCTTCCCGGGCGGCACCCGGTACTGGTCGCCAAGCAACTCGCGTCGTTGGCGGCCCTGGCGCCGAAGCGGGTTCTGCCCGTCTTCGGCCTGCGGTCGGCGATACCCGCCGAGCGCGAGGTGTTCGTGGTTCCCGACGGGGAACGCGCCGCGGTATTCGACGAGTCGCTCCGGGTGCTGCGCTCGGTGCTGGTCGAGGATCCGCCCCGTTACAGCGGCCGGTATTTCACCGTCAGCGGGGCCGGGGTCATGCCCAGGCCGAACCCTCCGCTCGACATCTGGCTGGGCGGCTCCGCGCCGCCGGCGTTCCGGCGCATCGGCGCGCTTGCCGACGGCTGGCTGGGCAGCTTCCTGACCCCGGCGGAGGCGCGGGTGGGCCGGGAGGCGATCGAACGCGCGGCCGAGCAGGCCGGCCGGCAGATAGACCCCGATCATTTCGGGATCTCATTGGCCGTCGTCGACGGGTCCGGCGAGCTGCCCGCGGCGCTGGCCACAGCCGCCCGGGCGCGTCGCCCCGACGTCGATCCCGCCGAGCTGATCGCCGTCGGCTGGGACCGGCTGCACCGGCAGTTGGACGCCTACATCGACGCGGGACTGACCAAATTCGTCATCCGCCCGGCGGGCGGCGCACCGGTCGACGCCTTCCTCGATCGGTTCGTCACCGAATTGACCGGCCGGCAGAACTGAATTCACGAGCCGGAGCACCGCGACCCTGCACAATGACTGCCATGACCGGCACACCGCTTGCCGCCGCCGCGATCGCCGAGCTGGAGGCCCAGGGCGTCGACACCGTGGTCGGCACCGTCGTGAACCCCGCCGGACTCACCCTGGCCAAGACGGTTCCGATCCGGCGGACGAGCGCGTTCGCCGAACCGGGCCTCGGCGCCAGCCCCTCGTGGCACGCCTTCGCGATCGACCAGAGCGGCATCGCCTTCACCCGCGATGTCGGCGTGGTCGGCGACCAACGCCTCCGCATCGACCTGGCGGCGCTGCGCTTCGTCGGCGACGGGCTCGCGTGGGCGCCCGCCGCGTTCTTCTCCCAGGACGGCGCACCCATTCCCGCCTGCGCCCGCGGCACGCTGAGCCGGATCGAGGCCGCGCTCACCGAGGCCGGGATCGAGGCCATCGTCGGCCACGAGGTCGAATTCCTTCTGGTCGCCCCCGACGGCGGCCGCCTCCCCTCGACGCTGTGGGCGCAATACGGCCTCGCCGGCGTGCTGGAACACGAAGCGTTCGTCCGGGAGGTCACCCGGTCGGCGGCCGCGGCGGGCATCGCGATCGAGCAGTTCCATCCTGAGTACGGCGCCAACCAGTTCGAACTGTCGCTGGCGCCACAGCCTCCGGTAGCCGCGGCCGATCAACTCGTGCTGTTACGGCTCGTCCTCGGACGCGTGGCGCGCCGTCACGGGGTTCGCGTCAGCCTGTCGCCCGCACCCTTCGCCGGTGGCGTGGGATCGGGTGCACACCAGCATTTTTCGCTGACCATGCCGGAGGGACCGCTGTTCTCCGGAGGTACGGGCGCCCAGGGCATGACGGCTGCGGGGGAGAGCGCGGTCGCGGGGGTGGTTGCCGGACTGCGTGAGGCACAGGGCGTGTTGTGCGGGTCGATCGTGTCCGGCTTGCGGATGCAGCCCGGCAATTGGGCCGGGGCGTACGCGTGCTGGGGAACCGAGAACCGCGAGGCGGCGGTGCGATTCATCACGGGTGGGCCCGGCAACCCGCGGGGCGGCAACGTCGAGGTGAAGATCGTCGACCCGTCCGCCAACCCCTACCTGGCGTCGGCGGCGATCCTGGGGCTGGCCCTGGATGGAATCAACCGCCAAGCCGCGCTACCACCGGAGATCACCATCGACCCGGCTGCCCTGTCCGAGTCCGACCGCCATCGCGAAGGCATCACGTGCCTACACCGGGGGCAGGCCGAAGTGATTGCCGCACTGGATAGCTCGGAGCTGATGCGGAGAATTCTGGGCGACCCCGCGGTCGACATGGTGGTTGCCGTCCGCCGGCTGGAACACGAGCGGTACGGCGATCTCTACACCGAGCAATTGGCGGACAGGTTCCGCATGGCCTGGAGCGTGTGACGGCCCCGCCATGGTGTCTGACCCTTCGGCGCTGGCCCAGCGCATCGGCGAAGTGACGTTGGTCGATCACCACGTCCACGGCTGCTGGTTGGCGGCAGGGGATCTACGGCGGTTCGAGAACGCGCTCAACGAGGCGAACACCGAACCCAGCACGGGCCCGGGTTTCGACTCCCAACTCGGCTTTGCGGTGCGCGCCCACTGCGGCCCTGTCCTGGGACTGCCCAAACACGTTGATCCGCAATCGTATTGGGAACACCGCAGCCGGTTCAGTGAGTCCGAGCTGGCCCGCATGTTCCTGCCGGCCGCGGGAGTGAGCGACTGGCTGGTGGACACCGGAATCGGCGCCGACACCGCCGGCCCGGCCGGCATGGCCGAGCTGTCCGGCGGGCGCGCCCACGAGGTGGTCCGCCTCGAAGAGGTGGCCGAACAGGCCGCGCAGGCGCCGGGGGAATACGCGGCGGCGTTCGAGGAGATCCTTGCGCTGCGCGCGGCTACGGCGGTCGGCACCAAGTCGATCCTGGCCTACCGCGGCGGATTTGACGGCGACCTGAGCGAACCGTCGGCCGCGCAGGTCGCCGAGGCGGCCGGACGGTGGCGTGACAGCGGCGGCACCCGGTTACGGGATCGGGTGCTGCTGCGTTTCGGGTTGCACCGGGCGCTGCGGCTGGGGAAGCCGTTGCAATTCCACGTCGGCCTCGGCGACCGGGACTGCGACCTGCACAAGACCAACCCGCTGCTGCTGCTCGACTTCCTGCGCCAGTCCGCGGGCACCCCGATCGTGCTGTTGCACTGCTACCCGTACGAGCGCGAGGCCGGATACCTGGCGCAGGCCTTCGACAACGTCTACCTCGACGGCGGGCTCAGCGTGAACCAGCTCGGAGCGCGGTCACCGGCGTTCGTGGCCCGGCTCCTGGAGTTGGCGCCGTTCCGCAAGATCCTCTACTCGTCGGACGGGTTCGGCCCCGCGGAACTCCACTTCCTCGGCGCGGCCCTGTGGCGCAGGGCGATGCAACGCGTGCTGGGTGATTTCGTGGCCGACGACGACTGGAACGAGCGCGACGCCCTCCGGGTGGTCGACCTGATCGCCCACGACAACGCCGCCGGACTCTACCGCCTTTGACCCGCGATGATGCCCGGTCAGACCAACCCGGTCGCGTCGAACACCCAGCTGGTGTCGGCGTTCGCCAGGTTCTCGAAGTGGTTCGGGGGAGCGAAGGCCACCAGGCTGTTCATGTCCCAATAGTCTTTCCAGACAGTGATCTTGGCCGCGCCGTCTCGCTCGGCGACCTTATGAACGGTCACGAATCGCAGCACGCCTTGCTCGCCCGACGCGAATGTCCAGGTCTCGGAATGCTCGTACATCACGTCGGAGCCGTTGGACAGCAGCACGCCGTCGTGGTTCTCGTAGCCCGCCAGCGGCTCGAGACCCATCTTGAGCCGCTTGACGATGTCTTCGGGTCCGCGCGCCGCCAGCGCGGGCACCGGCATGTCGACGTAAAGGCAGTCGTCGGAGAGGAACGTCTTGACCGCGTCCCAGTCCCGTCGCGACAGCGCCCGCCACAGCCCGAGCACGGCGTCCTCGACCGAGATCATAGAAGTGTCTGTCATAGCGTAAATAAACTCGGTAACCGCACCGGTGTCAACAGCGTGAATCCCTAGCCGTTCACGCGAGCCATCGACCGCGCCGGCCCCAGTGCCACCGGTAGAGACGACCAACCCCGCAGCACGCGCGTGTCGCGCCTGCTTCCCGCACCCGCCGCGCGCACCTCGGGAAAACGGTCGAAGAAGGCCCGGAGCCCGACTTCGCCCTCGGCGCGCGCCAGCGCCGCGCCCAGGCAGAAGTGCCGGCCCCCGGAGAAGGCGAGATGCCTTCCGGCATTGGGCCGTTCGATGTCAAAGCGGTGCGGGTCGTCGAAGACGGACGGGTCGCGGTTGGCGGCGGCGAGATAGACAATCACCAAGTCGCCCCGCTGCAGCGGCGTGCCGGCCAGCTCGACGTCGCCCTGCGCCATCCGCGCGGTCAGCGGTACCGGCGACTCCAGCCGCAGAATCTCCTCGACGGCGTTGGGCCACAACTCGGGTCGTTGCCGCAACGCATCGAGGCGGTCGGGCGCGTCCAGCAGCATACGGATCCCGTTGCCCAACAGGTTGACCGTGGTCTCGAACCCGGCCGCCAGCACCAGTCCGGCGATCGCCTGAAGTTCGTTCTCGTCCAAATATGTTTCCGCGGAGCCACTTTCGGCAATTTGGATCAGCTGGCTCAGCAGATTGTCGCTCGGGGCGCGGCGCAACCGGCCCAGATGCTCGCCGAGCCAGGAGCTGAAGCCCTCGAGCCCTCGCTGCACCCTGCGGTACTGCTGCCACGTCAGCCCGATGTCCAGGCTCGGTGCCGCCAGTTCGCCGAATTCCAAGACGCGCGGCCGGTCTGGCTCGGGGACGCCGAGGATGTCGCTGATGATCGCGACCGGAAGTTGCGAGCAATACCGGCCCACGACGTCGACGACGTCGGAGGAACCAGACTCGGCGGCCAACTGATCCAGCAGGCCGGCGGCGGTCTGCTCGACGCGATCTCGTAACGCGGCGACGGCGCGGGGAGTGAACACCGCCGACACCGTCTTGCGATAGCGGGTGTGGTCTGGCGGCTCGACGGCGAGCAGCGACGGCGCGCGCAGCGGATGCAGCAGCGCGTCGCGGGTGCGGCCCTCCAGCCAGCGCAACGGCCGCGGCAGGTTCGCTCCGAATACCAGCACGCGAAAATCGTCGGACCGCAGCAGCTCGTGGGCGAGGGCATGATCTGCCGTCAGATAGCTGACGCGGCCCTTGACCAACGGGCCCGCCACCCGGAGTTGCTCGTAGAACGGAACCGGATCGGCGGCGACCCGCGGGTCGGCGATCAGCCTGGCGTGCAGGTCGCCCCGCCGGACCCCGAGCGTCGCGACACCCCGGATGAAGCCGTGCATCGCCAACCAGTGCAATCGTTCCTTCACTGGCGCCTCCATCGGTCGATGTCACCGAGCCTAGGCCCGCAGCCCCCGCCGGGTCAGCACTCGGCGATGATCTTGAACTCTGTCGTCACCACTTTGTCCGGGTTGCTGCGGTTGATGCCGTAGGCACTGCCGCTGATCGTGTACGCGTCGTTGGTGATGTCGGCGTGCGCGGCGCCCACGCCGCCTTCCCAGAAGCTGCCGGTGAAACCGTCGACGTCGCGGATCTTCACCCACTCGGGTATCACCCGGTAGCCACTGGTCAGCACCACCGCCTCGACGCCGCCGTCGTGATCCTTGATGTCGATCGTGCGGTACTGCTGGTTCTGGCTGCACGACGGCGGGCGTGTCGTGTGGGTGGCGCCGTCGAGGATCAGGCGCGCCGCCTTGCGGGGGATCGTCGGCGCCGTGCCGCAACCCGCGACACCGATGCCGGCGATGAGAACGAGAACAATCGCGGGTAACCGGTGTCGCACCGGTTCACCTCCTTCACTGCCGCTTCGGCATCAGTGCGGGTAGGGATTTGACGATGCTCCGTCGCACGAGCTCCGGACTCAGACCCTTGAACAAGTCGATCAGACGAATGCTCTTGGGCACGTACCAGTGCAACCGCTTCGGGTGGTGGTAAGCCTGCCACGCCGCTTCCGCCACGCTGCTCGCCGGCATCAACCGCAGCATGCCCTTCTTCGGCGCGACGGCGCGCAGCTCCTCCGCCGACATCGGCGCGCCCCCGTCGTTGGAACGGTTGGGCGTGGTGGTCAGGATCGCCGTGTCGATCAGGCCCGGGAGGACGTCGGCGACGCGGACGCCGTGCCGACCCCATTCGACGCTGAGCGCCTCGGTCAGGCCTTTGACCGCGTGCTTGGTCGACGAATACACGGCCAGGCGCGGCATGCCGTAGGTCGCCGACGACGACGACGTCGAGAACATCAGGCTGCCCGGGGACTTCTTCAGGTACGGCAACGCCGCGTAGGCGCCGGTGAGCACCGCCTTGTAATTGATGTCGACGACGCGCATGGCGGCCTCGTACGGCACGTCCTCGAACCACCCGGATTCGCCGACGCCGGCGTTGTTCCACATCATGTCGAGCCCGCCGTCGCTGTTGCCGGCGCAGAAGTCGGCCAGGGCGGCCTCGAACGCCGCCTTGTCCATCACGTCGACCCGGCGGGTCCACAGCCGCTCACCCAGTTCTTCTCGCAGCGTCGCGAGGCCGTCGTCGTTGCGGTCCACGGCACCGACCCGCCAGCCCTTGGCGTGGAACAGCTTGGCGCCCTCCCGGCCCATGCCGCTGCCGGCGCCCGTGATGAAGACCGACTTCACGGCGCGTCAGCCCGCCTCGACCACATCTTTGATGCGGTTCAGGGTTTTGGTCATGTCCCGGACGTTGCGTCGCTTGCGCAGAAAACCACCGAACAACCAGTAGATGCCCAGCCACGGCGCCGGGCTGAGCCGGAACGATTCGGTGACGTCGGTGCCGCCGCCGCTGGGCGCCAATCGGTAGTGCCAGTTGTTGACGGCCCGATCGCCGAGCAGCACCGCGAAGCCGAACTCGCGGCCGGGCTCGCACGCGGTGACCTCGCACGTCGTCCAATACACCGGACCGATCTCGTTGCGGCGCACATGACCGCGGAATTTGGCGCCGAGGGCCGGACCATTCGCGTCGCCCAGCCACTCGGCCTCGAACACTTCGGGGGAGAACCGTCCGATATTGCCGACGTTTGCGATCAGATCCCAGATCTTGTCCGCGGACGCCGCCATGTGAACAGTCGCCGAACCTTCCATCGCCTGATCCAAACACAGCTTGCTGCGCGGTCATAGACCGCAACGGCGGTTGATCGTCAGTGCGGGACCGCCGCCTGGATCAGCCCGTTGATGATCTCCTTGATGCCCTGCGCCGGGTGCGAGTACCAGCCGATCGGCAGGCCCGAGGCGGCGCCGCACGTCGGCCATGCCTCCACGCCCTGGTCGGCGAAAACCCGGTTGGCTACGGCGATTTGCTGTTCCCTGGACGCGGCCGCCGGATTGCCGACACCGCCGTATCGTTCCCAGGTGCCCGGCTTGAATTGGAGCCCACCGTATTCGCCGTTTCCGGTGTTGGCGTGCCAGTTGCCACCGGATTCGCACTGGGCGATCGCGTCCCAGTTGGGGGTGGGGGCCGAGGTGGCCACACCGGTGGACGAAGCTATCGACACTGCAACGAACCCGCCGACCGCCAGGGACTTGACGAGAGGCTTGCAGAGAATTTTCATGCCCTGGATTTCGGCGGCCGTGGCCAAAGCGTTACCTATTCGAAAATGCCACGAGATTGGCCTTCTATCTGCGGATATGCCCCTATTCCGGGGCCACAGAAAAATGTTAGAAAGCGATGAGGAAAAACTAAATTATTGCTGGCAATATGACTGAGTTGCTAACGCCAGCGCCCGTTGATAGAGGCCGTCGAGCCGGCGCGCGCCGATGACCGCGCGGCTGGCGAGGTCGAGCTGCCCCGGACACGCCGGCGAATGCAGCAGGTCCCAGCTGGCCGCCACCTGGGACAGCATCACCTGGTTGAGGCCATCGATCGCGGATCGCGACGCCGCCAGATCCTCCGCCCCGGTGGGTGCGGCCGCGGGGTCGAGCTTCCACTCCGCGAACCGGCTGTATTCGATGCCCTCAGTAGCGCTGATCTGGTCGCCGAATATCCGGGTGACGTAATCGGGATTCATCTTCCGGGCGGAGGCCTGGGCGGCCATGTTCGCGAGTTCCTGCCGGACGCGGACCGGGTCTTCGATGGCCCCGTGGGTGGTCCACTTGAAGGCGGCCACCGGCTCGGCGATCGCCAACCGCTGCGCCGCGGCGTCGACCAACGCCTCGAGCGGGATCGTGTCGTCCGCCCGCACCGGCGACGCGACCAAAATCGCCATCCCACCGATGACGCCGCCGCAGCGGCGGGCGATACGGCTGATCCCGCGGTTGGTCATAGCCATGATTGTGCGGCAGGCCCACCCGGGCCTTTCGGAGTTAGCCTGAATTGCTGATGTCGTCGACCATGAACAGCCGCGGCCCGCGCCGCGATAGCAGCCTACGCGGGAAGGCGTTGCGCGCGAAGCAGATTCGCGCGCTGATAGCCGTTACGCTGGCGATTCCGCTGCTGTTGGGCGCCCTGTTCCTGCTGGTCGATCGCCTCCATTCGACCCCCACCGACGCCCTCGAGCATCCAGCCAGCCCGGTCAGCGACGGCCAGTCGAGGGCTCAGGCCGTCGAGGCGGCGCAGAGCGTCGTGGTCATGACGGGCCTGCAGACGTCGTCGGCCGGCTACTCGCTGATGTCCTGCAAGAACCGCGACGACCCGCCGTATCAAGGCTCGGTCTACCTGACGTTCACGGTGCCCGCGGCGGCGCCGGCCGACGCCTATTTCGCCCGAATCGCCGCGACGCTGGGCGAGCACGGCTGGGCCGAGGGCCTGCCGCCCAACAATCATGCGTGGGCCAGGACGCTCACCAGGGACTCGGTCACGGTGATCGTTTACCGCCACGACGACGAACCCCGACTGGGGGTCCTGCGGGTCTACGGCGAGTGCCGGAACATGAATGACCATCGCCGCGACGCCACGACATGGACCGATGTCACCGACCAATTCCCCCGGACGCGCTGAACCGCTCAGAGCAAAGGGGCCATGACGTGCTACTGCGCCCGACGGCGTCGTCGTCGGGCGCAGTAGCGACCTCGGGTCAGGCGGGGGTTATCCGCCGCCGCCGGCCGTGGCACCCAGGGTGCCCTGCAGGTCGGGCTTCATGGCGTTGAGCTGAGCTCCCCAGTACTCCCAGCTGTGCGTTCCGTTCTGGTCGAAGTGGAACACGGCGTTGTGGCCGCCGGCCGCGTTGTAGGCGTCCTGGAACTTCAGGTTGCTGCTGCGCACGAAGTTCTCCAGGAACTCGGCGGGCATGTTGGCCCCGCCCAACTCCGACGGTGTGCCGTTACCGCAGTAGACCCAGAGCCGGGTGTTGTTGCCCACCAGCTTGGGGATCTGGATCGTGGGGTCGTTGCGCTGCCACGCGGGATCGCTCGACGGGCCCCACATGTCGCTCGCCTTGTAGCCGCCGGCGTCACCCATCGCCAGGCCGATCAGGGAGGGCCCCATGCCCTGCGAGGGGTCCATCAAGGCCGACAGCGAGCCGGCGTAGATGAACTGCTGCGGGTGGTAGGCGGCCAGGATCAGCGCCGAGGAGCCGGCCATGGAGATGCCGACCGCGGCGCCGCCGGTGGGCTTCACACTCTTGTTGGACTGCAGGTATTGCGGCAGCTCACTGGTCAGGAAGGTCTCCCACTTGTAAGTGGTGCAGCCGGCCTTGCCGCAGGCCGGGCTGTACCAGTCGCTGTAGAAGCTGGACTGGCCACCGACGGGCATGATGATCGACAGGCCGGACTGGTAGTACCACTCGAACGCCGGGGTGTTGATGTCCCAGCCGTTGTAGTCGTCTTGGGCCCGCAACCCGTCGAGCAGGTAGACCGCGGGGGAGTTATTGCCGCCGCTCTGGAATTGGACCTTGATGTTGCGGCCCATCCCCGCCGACGGCACCTGCAGGTATTCGACGGGCAGACCCGGCCGGGAGAAGGCTCCCGCGGTCGGCGCGCCGCCGGCAAGACCGATCAGGCCCGGCAGGGTGACAGCCGCTGCCGCACCGACTAAAAGCCGGCGCCCCCAGGCCCGGACCATCTCGCTCAGATCTGTCATACCTGCCCCTTGTCGCATGTGATCGTCGTCTCAGCAGGAATTTACCGTGCGAATAGGCTGAATGTCGATCGGGACGCGAGGTCATCTCAGTTCGGTATCACTTTTCCCGTACGAATTTGGAACCCCGGATAACGGCACGCCAGCCTGATGCCGGTCGGCGCGGCCGCCCACCACCGGCGCTGGCCGGACCGAAACGCCTGGCAGCGGGGCCGCGCGGCGGTAGGCGGTAATGGATAAAGCGCCCATTGTCGACTCGGCGGGGACGACGGCCGGCGCCCCGACGCCGAACCGGCGCCGAAAAGGCGGATTTGGGACGTCGCCGTTGGCGTGGCCGTTTATCCCCGGGGACAACAAGGCACGGATTCCCGGCGCCGACGACCGTTGCCTCACCCGCGCGTCCGGTCGACACATCCGCCGCTCGCCGCCCGGCAGGTTGCGCGGTGAGGTGAACCGGCGCAGCCGGACTCACGCCGACCGCGTAGGCTCTCACGAAGCAAGCCGATGGAGACCACGTTTTC
Source organism: Mycobacterium europaeum (assembly GCF_034555895.2). Classification (NCBI taxonomy): domain Bacteria; kingdom Bacillati; phylum Actinomycetota; class Actinomycetes; order Mycobacteriales; family Mycobacteriaceae; genus Mycobacterium; species Mycobacterium europaeum. Next base: position 1,901,878 of record NZ_CP157315.1, on the reverse strand, counting down.
CCGGTCCGTTCCGGCCCTCACGAACCACCTCACCAGGGATTTCTGGAGCGCGTCGGGTGCGGGTGAGGGTGTCGGAGACCCGGGACCGATTGGGGCAATGAGTTTTGGACACGGTACTTGGGCTATCAGTGACGCCGACCGCCATTGGGTGGGTCCTCGCTGAGGGGCACGGCGCAGACGGCACCATCCTGGACCATCAGCAGCTGACGCTGGACGCCGGCCGGGGGCCGCGCGCCGTCAGTACCGCCGAGCAAGTGGCGGACGAGGTCGCGCGGATCGAAGCGCAGGCGGCCGCCACCGAGCATCGCCTGCGGATGATCGCGGTGACGTGGAACGACGACGCGGCCGCCCAGGCCGCGCTGGTGCTGGAAGCGCTGACCGACGCCGGCTTCGACAACGTGGTGCCGGTTCGGCAACTCGAGGCCGTCGACACGCTGGCGCAGGCCATCACACCGGTCATCGGCTACGAGCAGACCGCGGTCTGCATCCTCGAACACGATTCGACGACGGTCGTCATGGTCGACACCCACGGCGGGGAAACACAGACGGCGACCAAGCAGGTGCGTGGCGGCTTCGACGGACTGACTCGCTGGCTGACCGGCATGTTCGACCGCAACGGATGGCAGCCCGGCGGGGTCGTGGTCGTCGGTGCGCACGACGACATCGAAAGTTTCTCCTGGCACCTCGAAAAGACGCTGCCGGTACCGGTTTTCGTGCAATCGATGGCTCAGGTGACCATCGCGAGAGGCGCGGCGCTCGCCGCCGCCCGCAGCACCGAGTTCACCGACCACGAACTGGCGGTGGACGACGCGGAAGCCGCGGCCACGCCCGCGCCACCTCGCAAGTTGCCCTACGCCGGTGCCGTGACCACGCTGGCCGCCGGCGTGGTCACCTTCGTCTCCTCGATATCGCTCGCGGTGGGCTTCCAGCTGGCCCCGGCCAGCAACTCCGCCCCGCGGCACGCGGTGCACGCGCCGACCCCGCAGGTCGCCCAGGCCGTGGCGCCGCCGGCGGTCGTCGCTCCGCTGACCCCGCAGGCGAAAGTGCCTGCGGGCGAACCGATCACGGAGCCCGCCGCGTCGGACGCACCGCAGCCGGACCCCGATGGCCGGCAGCCGTATTTGACGCGAGTGCTCGAGCACATACCGGCCGACGCCGGCGAACCGGTCGGTGACTCGGCAGTGCCGGCGCCCGCCGAGCCGCAGCCCTGACGGCGGCGTTGGCCCCTTCAGGGCTCTTTCGCGTGGGTTGCGGTGAACGACACCACAACGTCGTCGGCGACCCTGAGTGAACCCATCAGCAGTGAGTACGGCTTCACGCCGAAATCGGTCTGCCGGACGGTGGATTCGGCAGACATCCGCCAGGCGTCGCCGAGATCCTCGGTGCGAAGGTCGATGACATGGTCTTGGGACTTCCCCCGAATTTCGAGTTGGCCGGAGAGGCGGTAGCCGTCGCCCGTCTTCTCGATGGTCCGTGCGGAGAAGCGGATCCCGGCAAACCTGCCGGCGTCCAACGACTTCAGCGCGTTGGAGCGCACCAAGGCCTTCTCGGGCCCGGTCAACCCCTTCACGCCGCCCTCGCCGCGCAGCACCTCGAAGGAATCGACCTCGACGGCCAGCTCGGCGGTGACCGGTTCGGCGCCGGCCCACCCCACCGTGGCTTCCCAGCGCGTCATCGCGATGGTGAGCCGATGGCCCATCCGCGCGGCCCGGCCGGTGACGCCGGTGCGGATCAACAACTCACCGTCGGATGGGGTAAGGGTCCATAGCTCGGTCACGGACCGACTGTAGTCACATCGTCAAGACGGTGCGGTAATGCGCTCGGCCCTGCTCCAACGCCGCATAGCCTTCGGCCGCCCGCGCCAGCGGCAGCTCCTCGATCCAGGCGCGGACACCGGACAGCACCGCGAAATGCATGGTGTCCTCGACGTCTTTGGCCGTGCCGGACGGATGGCCGACGATGCTCAGGCCCGGCGTTATCAGCTGCACCGGGCTGATGGGCAACGGGTCCGGGGTGACGCCGATGGTCACCAACTCGCCCTGTGGCGCCAGGCCGCCGACGGTGTCGGCCATGGCCTGGGCGTTGCCGGCGGTGCCCAGGACGACGGTTGCGCCGCCCAGGGCCTGCAGTGCGGCAGAGACGTCACCGCTGGTGGAGTCGATGTAATGGTGGGCGCCGAGTTTCTCTGCGTCCTCGGCTTTGCCGGTGCCGCGCGCGATCGCGATGGTCTCGAACCCCATCGCGCGCGCGAACTGCAGGCCAAGATGACCGAGCCCGCCGACGCCCAGAATCGCCACCCGGTCACCGGGCGCCGCCTTCGTGTGACGCAGCGCGTTGTAGGTGGTGACCCCGGCGCATCCCATGGGCGCGGCTTCCGCGTCCGTGAGCTCCGACGGAATCCGGGCCAGCGCGTTGGCGGGCACCGTCACCGATTCCGCGTAGCCTCCGGGGTAGTGCCAGCTCGGCACCTTGCCGTTGACGCAGTGGATGAAAATGCCTTTGCGGCAGGGGTCGCACTGGTAGCAGCAGCCACCGAACCAGCCGACCGCGACGCGGTCGCCGACGGCGAAGTTGTCCACACCCTCGCCGAGTTCGGCTATGGTTCCGGCGATTTCGTGCCCCGGGGTCAGCGGCCACGTGATGTTGGGGAAACCGCCGTGCACGAAGGCGCGGTCGGTGCCGCAGATCCCGCACGCGGTGACCGTCAGGCGTACCTCGTCACGACCGGGTCGGCGGGTTTCTACTTCGGCCAGCTCTAAAGGGCCGCCCACGGATTGGATCCGGACGGCTTGATGTGTCGGCATCGGCTTAGCCTAATGCGCGACAGATCATTTCGCCGCGTCGGTGTGGTAGTCGACCTGCCAGTGCTTGATCCCGTTGAGCCAGCCCGACCGCAGCCGCTCGGGCTTCCCGATTGACTCCAGGTTGGGGATGCCGTCGGCGATCGCGTTGAACATCAGGTCGATGGTCATCCGCGCCAGATTCGCCCCGATGCAGTAATGCGCGCCGGTGCCACCGAATCCCACGTGCGGGTTGGGGTCGCGCAGGATGTTGAAGGTGAACGGGTCGTCGAAGACGTCCTCGTCGAAATTGGCCGAGCGGTAGACCATCACCACGCGCTGGCCCTTCTTGATCTGCACGCCGGACAGTTCGTAGTCCTGTAGGGCGGTGCGCTGGAACGACGTCACCGGGGTGGCCCAGCGGACGATCTCGTCGGCCGCGGTGGCGGGGCGCTCCCGCATGTACAGCTCCCATTGGTCGGGGAAGTCGGTGAAGGCCATCATGCCCTGGGTGATGGAATTGCGGGTGGTCTCGTTGCCGGCGACGGCCAGCAGGATGACGAAGAAGCCGAACTCGTCGTCGGAAAGCTTGTGCCCATCGATGTCGGCCTGGACCAGCTTGGTGACGAGGTCTTCGCCCGGATTCTTCGCCCGGTCGGCGGCCATCTGCATGCCGTACATGATGAGTTCGACGGACGCGGTCATGGCGTCGTTGGTGGCGAACTCGGGGTCCTGGTCACCGACCATCTCATTGGACCAGTGGAAGAGCTTCTTGCGTTCTTCCTGTGGCACCCCCATCAACCCGGCGATGGCCTGCAGCGGCAGCTCGCACGAGACCTGCTCGACGAAGTCCCCGCGGCCCTCGGCGGCCGCTTGCTCGACGATGCACCGGGCGCGCTCGGCGAGGTCGCCGCGCAGGCGCTCGATGGCGCGCGGGGTGAAGGCGCGCGAGATGATCTTGCGCAGCCGGGTGTGCTGCGGCGCGTCCATGTTGAGCAGGACGTACTTGCCGCGTTCCACCTGCTCGCCGACCGTGCCGTCCTTATAGCGCGGCAAGGCGGTGTTCTTCAGGCTGGAGAAGACGTCGCTGCGCAGCGAGATCTCTTTGACGTCCTTGTGCTTGGTGACAACCCAGAAGCCGCCGTCGTCGAATCCACCCGCCCCGATTGGCTGTTCGTTCCACCAGATCGGCGCCGTCCGCCGCAGCTCGGCCAGTTCCTCCACCGGCAGCCGCTCGGCGTGGATGTCCGGATCGGTGAAGTCGAATCCGGGCGGGAGATTGGGGACCGGCTTGGCGGTTGGCTCGACGGTTGGCATGGCCCGCTCCTCGATGACGAAGTGGTCTAGTCGTCTTTGTGCAAATAAACCATTGCCGCACCACGGTTGGGAAGCATTGACGCAAGATCGCAGGGGGCAAATTGGAACGTGTTCCTCGTTCCCCGCCCCGCCCGCGGATACGGTCTTGTGGCCGGAGCCCCGATGGATATGCTTTGGTGCAGGTCACCGGCGACGACAGGCGGGGTGGAACATGATTCGGGAACTGCTCAGCGCCGCTTCTGCAGCGGGCATCGCGATTGGCGTGGCACCGTGTGCGGCCGCCGGGTACGACGGCGACGTGCCGGGCATGAATTATCAGGCGTCGCTGGGCGCGCCGTGCGACAACTACGAGCGCTTCATCTTCGGCCGGGGCCCCAGCGGCCAGGCCGAGGCGTGCCATTTCCCCCCGCCGAACCAGTTCCCGGCCGCCACCACCGGGTACTGGGTCATCTCCTACCCGCTGTACGGGGTGCAGCAGGCCGGGGCGAAGTGCCCTGGGCCGCAGGCGGCGGCGCAGTCGGATCGCGGACTGCCCATGCTGTGCCTGGGCGAGCGGGGCTGGCAGGAGGGATGGTTCACCGGGGCGGGCTTCTTCCCGCCTTCCGAATGAGCGGCTGACATGGGTGACGGCCGGCCCTCCGGAACCCCGGTCCCGCGCTGGCTGCGCATCGTCCTCGCGTCGGATCGCGCCGGCTCGGCGTGGTACATCGGGACCGGATTCTTTTTCGCGCCGGTCCTCGCCGTGCTGTCGCCGTGGCCCGTCGTGACCGCTGTGCTGTGGGCCGTCATCGGGCTGGCGGGCCTGTGGCTGGGCCTGCTGGGTATCGCGATGGCCGTGGGCTTGGCCCGAATATTGCGCTCCGGGGCCGAGATCCCCGAGTCTTACTGGCGCAGCTTGGTCAACTACTGACGCGCAGCGCCCGGGCTAGAGTCATACCAACTGGTCCTGCGACAAGAGGAGACTCGAGATGGGCTTCAATCCGAAAGATGCGGTCGACGCGGCCAGGGACATCGCGACCAACGCGGTCGAGAAGGCCTCCGACATCGTCGAGCATGCCAGCGACATCATCCGCGGCGACATCGCCGGCGGTGCCAGCGGGATCGTTCAGAACTCGATCGACATCGGCACGTACGCGGTCGACAGGACGAAGGAGATGTTCACCGGCCGCGACGAGGTCGACGACGACGACGACGTATAGGAGTCCTCAGACGGAGGCGGCCTCGTTGAGCTCGTCGAGCCTGTTCGTCGCCTCCAGGTACTCCTGCACCCAGCGCTCGATGACCGTCGCCGTCTTCTCCACCTTGGTGAACTGGCCGACGACCTGACCGACCGGGTTGAACGCGACGTCGACACTCTCGTTCGGGTACCGGTTGGTCGCCCGCACCGCCATGCCCGAGACCATGTACTGCAGCGGCATGCCGAGCGGCTTGGGGTTGTCCGGCTGCTCCCACGCCTCGGTCCAGTCGTTGCGCAACATCCGGGCCGGCTTGCCGGTGAACGACCGGCTGCGGACGGTGTCGCGGCTACCCGCCTTGACGTACGCCTGTTGCTGAACCGGCGTGTTCGAGGATTCCTCGACCATCAGCCACTGCGATCCCGTCCACGCCCCTTGGGCGCCCAGGGCCAGCGCGGCCGCGATCTGCTGGCCGCTGCCGATTCCGCCGGCCGCCAGCACCGGCACCGGGGCGACCTCCTTGACGACCTGCGGCCACAACACAATCGAGCCCACCTCGCCGCAGTGGCCGCCGGCCTCGCCGCCCTGGGCGATGATGATGTCGACACCCGCGTCGGCGTGCTTGCGTGCCTGGGAAGGCGAGCCGCACAGTGCGGCCACCTTGAGCCCGGCGTCGTGGATGTGCTTGATCATGTCGGCCGGCGGAGTCCCGAGCGCGTTGGCGATCATCTTCACCTTGGGGTGCTTGAGCGCCACCTCGACCTGGGGCGTGGCCGTCGCCTCAGTCCAACCGAGCAGCTGCAGGCTGTCGCCGTCGCTGTCCTCGATCGGCACGCCGTGGTCGGCGAGGATCTTCTTGCCGAAGTCCAGGTGCTCCTGGGGGACCATCTTGCGCAGCGTGTCGGCCAGCTCCTCGGCGGACAGATGCGAGTCCATGCCCTCGTATTTGTTGGGGATGACGATGTCGACGCCATAGGGGTGGTCGCCGATGTTCTCGTCGATCCAGTTGAGCTCGATCTCGAGCTGCTCAGGGGTGAAGCCGACCGCGCCGAGCACGCCGAACCCCCCGGCCTTGCTCACCGCGACCACAACATCACGACAGTGGGTGAACGCGAAGATCGGAAACTCGATACCAAGCTCATCGCAGATGGCGGTGTGCATGCCTACTCCTGGGACGCGGCCGAATTGAAACGTGTTCTAGTTTAGTACGAACCTCATTGACGTGGCCAGCGGGTCCTGACCTGCATTTTGTCACTACGACCCGTCGCGTCGAACGCTCAGGCCGCCGCGCTGTAAGCGACCCACAGGGCCAGGAACGTGAACATGCACCCGGCGCACACGAGATGGTCCCGGCAGACCGACCGCGCCAGGCGAGTCTGCTCGGGCGGATCATCGGTACGGCCACCCAGTCGCACCGCGTCCGGAACCGTCTGCGTCAAAGCGAGCATGATCGGCGCCCCAGCGAGCACGGCCGACGACAACAGGACCCACCACGGTTCCAGCCCGCGTGCGGACTCGTAGGTCAACGCCCCCAACAAGGTCACCATGACGACGGCGATCAACCGGCCCATCGGGCGCGACGTGGTCGTGGCGCGATGGTAGTAAGCCGCGATGGAAGCGAGCACGCCCTCGGGCAGATCCCCTGAGGCAGAACGGAACCGGAGAACCTGAACGTCGAATATCAAATCCATCCACAAGACGGCGAGCAGGAACCCGCCGCAGGCTGTGAGCAATGAGGCCATGACGCTCCTCCATCTCCGGCGCACCGGGAGCACTGCTCGGTGTGGACCCATTGTTTCGCAGCGGCGCAAGGGCGTCGGGGATAGCGCGCCTCGCCCTGAAATCACTTGCGCCACTTTCGTTTCAGTGGTCTCGGACCGGACCGCTTTTGTCGGTGGGCTGTCGTAGCATTCGAACATGAGTTCGATAGATGCTTACGATCGGTTCGCCGCCGTGCTTGATCGCGTCGAGCTGGCGCAATATCTGTTCTTCGCGTCCACAGGCTCGTTGACGGGCTCCGAGCTCATCGCGGCCCTCGACAGATACGCGTTTCTGATGGGCCAGCTCGATGCGCTCATCTACGAGTTGTCCAGTCCGTTTGGGTGGCCAGGTGAGCGGCGCGCATGACTGTGACGGACCGTGAGGAGATCCAGCACGATGTCGCGGTGTTGCGTGCCGCGGTGTCCCGCTTTCAGGGGCATTCATATGCGGCGTTGACGAATCCGGAACGGTTGGCGTTGTTGGAGATCCTGGAGTGTGAGACGCGCCGGCTGCAGACACCCAGTCATCAGCTGATCAATCAGGTTGGGGAGCAGGCTGATTCAACCGAGTTGGGTGGGAAGCTGTCGTGGGCATTGGCCGATCGGCTGCACATCACCCGCAGTGAGGCCAGCCGCCGCATCGCTGAGGCCGCCGAGCTGGGGCCGCGCCGGGCGCTTTCTGGTGAGCCGTTGGCGCCGGTGCTGCCCGCAACCGCGGCGGCCCAGCGCGACGGGGCCATCGGGGCCGAGCAGGTGGCGGTGATCCGGAGGTTTTTCCGCCAGCTGCCGGACTGCGTCGACCTCGACACGCGTGAGCACGCCGAGAAACACCTGGCGTGCGAGGCCACCCACTATCGCCCGGATGAACTCGTCAAGCTCGCCCGCCACCTGATGGACTGCCTCAATCCCGACGGCACCTACACCGATGCCGACCGGGCGCGGGCTCGCGGCCTGGTGCTGGGCCATCAGCAGGCCGACGGCATGTCGCGGTTGAGCGGCTGGCTCACCCCCGAGGCGCGGGCCACGTGGGAGGCGGTGTTGGCCAAGCTGGCCGCACCCGGCATGTGCAACCCCGACGACCAGACCCCGGTCGTCGACGGCGCCCCTGGCGAGGACGCGATCCAGCGCGACACCCGCAGCCCGGCCCAGCGCAACCACGACGGCCTCAACGCCGCACTGCGGGCGGTGCTGGCTTCGGGCGAGTTGGGTCAGCACAACGGGATGCCGGCGACCATCGTCGTCACCACCACGCTCAAAGACCTCGAATCCGCCACCGGCAAGGCGCTCACCGGTGGGGGCACCGTGCTACCGATGTCCGACGTGATCCGCCTGGCCCGCCACGCCCGCCACTATGCCCCCGCAAGCGGGAGGTACCCCCAGGCCGTCTTCGACAAGGGCAAGGCGGTGGCGCTGTATCACGGCAAGCGGCTGGCCTCACCGGGTCAGCGAATCGTGTTGTACGCCAAGGACCGCGGTTGTTCGCATCCGGGTTGTGATGTGGCCGGCTATTACTGCGAGGTGCACCACGTCGAGGACTGGGCCAGCACCTACCGCACCGACATCGACCAACTCACCCTGGCCTGCGGACCCCACCACCGACTCCTCGACGACGGCTGGACCACCCGAAAACGCGCCAACGGCGACACCGAATGGATCCCACCGCCGCACCTGGACCGCGGGCAACCACGCACCAACACCTTCCACCACCCCGAAAAGTTGATGTCAGACGGGGATGACGACGACGCGCCGTAGCGGTCCGGCCTATTGATCCGTTCCCTGGCCAGCGGGTAGCGTAGTGCTGCCAATTACGACACGGCACGTAGCGTAATTGCAGCACTCATCCACCGGAAGGATTCGCTTGATGCGCAGCGTTTATGCCGGCGTTCCCTTCACCACGTCCACGGCGGAGATCGAAGCGGCGCTCGCGGACGTCAGCATCCCGACGCTGCTGCTGTCGCTCGTGCACATCACCGGTGACCCGCGGTTCATCCGCGAGTTCAAGCAGATGGGCGTCTTCCTCAACGAGATTCAAGGGTTCATGTCGGAGGAGGACAAGGCGCGCGCCCGCGCGGCGGCCCTGCCGGTGATCGCCGACTACCGGGACCGCGGCTGCCCCGAGCCAAAGCCGCTCAGCCTCGACCTCATCCGCGAGATGATGGACTGGGCGGCCTGCGAGCACGTGAGCGACGACTACCTGCCCCTGGTCCTGGAGGAGATCGACCTCGACGGCGTCGACCCGCGCCGCCCACCGGCCCTGCCGGTTGAGACAGCGACCGAAATCCCGGTGCTCGTCGTCGGCTGCGGTGAATCGGGCATCCTGGCCGGAATCCGGCTCCGCCAGGCCAACATTCCCTTCACCATCGTGGAGAAGAACGCCGGCCCCGGCGGAACTTGGTGGGAGAACAGCTATCCCGGTGCCCGCGTCGACGTGGCAAACCATTTCTATTGCTACAGCTTCGAACCCAACAACGACTGGACGCATTTCTTCGCCGAGCAGCACGAGTTGCAGGGCTATTTCACCCGGGTGATGAGCAAGCACGACCTCGCCGAGCACGTGCTGTGGAACACGGAAGTGCTGACCGCCGAGTGGATCGACGGGGACGCCACCTGGAGCGTCCGGCTGCGCGGCGCCGATGGACAGACCAGCACGGTGCGCGCCCGGGCCCTGATCACCGCGGTCGGTCAACTCAACCGGCCCAACATTCCCCACTTCGACGGGGCCGAGACGTTCGCCGGCCCCGCCTTCCATTCCGCCGCCTGGGACCACTCCGTCGATCTGAGCGGCAAACGGGTCGCGCTCGTCGGCGCCGGCGCCAGCGGATTCCAGATCGCCCCCACCATCGCCCCAATCGTCGGACAGCTCACCGTGTTTCAGCGGACCGCACAGTGGATGTTCCCCAACCCGATGTATCACGACGAGGTCGGCGACGGCATGCGCTGGGCCATGCGGCACCTGCCGTTCTACGGGCGGTGGTACCGGTTCCTGGTGCTCTGGCCCGGCTCCGACAAGGGCCTGGACGCCGCGGAGAGCGACCCGGACTATGCCGACCAAGAGCACGCCGTCAGCGACATCAACGCCGCCGCCCAGATGATGTTCTCGCAGTGGATCACCAGCCAGGTCGGTGAAGGCCACGAACTGCTGAGCAAGGTGATGCCCGACTATCCGGCCTGCGGCAAGCGGACCCTGCAGGACAACGGCAGCTGGCTGCAGACGCTGCAACGAGACAACGTCGAGCTGGTGCGCACACCGATCCGGCGGATCACCCCCCGCGGCATCGTCACTGAGGACGGTGCGACGCATGACGCCGACGTCATCGTGTACGCCACCGGTTTCCGGCACACCGACGTGCTGTGGCCGCTGAAGATCACCGGCCGCGACGGGGTCGACCTGCACGAGTTGTGGGGGAGCCGACCGTACGCCTACCTCGGCATCACCGTTCCGAAGTTCCCCAACCTGTTCATCATCTACGGACCGGGGACCCACCTGGCGCACGGCGGCAGCCTGATCTTTCAGTCCGAACTACAGATGCGCTACATCGACCAGTGCCTGGCGCGGCTGGCCGAGGCGGACGTGCATTCGCTGGAACCCAAGCCCGAGGCCGCCGCCGACTGGCATGAGCGCACCCAGACCCAGATCAAGAAGATGGTGTGGGCGCACCCCGCCGTCAAACACTCCTACTTCAAGAACGCCAACGGTGAGATCCACACCGTCAGTCCGTGGCGCCTCAACGAGTACTGGGCCGCGGTGCGCGAGCCCGACTGGTCACAATTCGTCGTGCGACAAAGGAAGTGAGCGCCTCACCATGCGTACGGTAGTCGTCGACGGGCCCCACAGCATTCGGGTCGACACCCGGCCCGACCCCACCCTTCCCGGCCCGGACGCGGCGATCGTCGAGGTCACCGCCGCCGGCATCTGCGGATCGGATTTGCACTTCTACGAAGCGGATTTCCCGATGCCAGAGCCGATCGCGCTGGGCCACGAAGCGATCGGCACCGTCGTGGATGTCGGCCACGACGTGCACACCGTCAAGGTGGGCGACCCGGTCATGGTGTCGTCGGTGACCGGGTGCGGCGCCTGCGCCGGCTGCGCCACCCGCGATCCGGTCATGTGCCACAACGGCTTCCAGATCTTCGGCGGCGGTGTGCTCGGCGGTGCGCAGGCCGACCTGCTGGCCGTGCCGGCGGCCGACTTCCAGCTGCTCAAAATGCCGGAAGGCATCAGCGCCGAACAGGCGTTGCTGCTCACCGACAACCTCGCCACCGGCTGGGCGGCCGCCCAACGCGCCGACATTCCATTCGGCGGCACCGTGGCCGTCATCGGCTTGGGCGCTGTCGGCCTGTGCTCCCTGCGCAGCGCGCTGTTTCAAGGCGCAGCAACGGTTTTTGCTGTCGATCAGGTCCAGGGGCGGTTGGACCGCGCCGCCCGGTGGGGAGCGACACCCCTGCAGGCGCCGGCGGTCGAGGCCATCCTCGCCGCGACCGGCGGTCGCGGTGCGGACGCCGTGATCGACGCCGTCGCCACCGACGCGTCCCTGACCGACGCGCTCAACGCGGTACGGCCCGGCGGCACCGTCTCGGTCGTCGGCGTGCACGACATGAACCCGTTCCCGCTCAACGCCCTGGGGTGCCTGATCCGCAGCATCACGCTGCGGATGACGACGGCGCCGGTGCAGCGCACCTGGCCGGAATTGATCCCACTACTGCAGTCCGGGCGCCTCGACGTCGACGGCATCTTCACCACCACGCTGCCGTTGGAGGAAGCGTCCAAGGGCTACGCCACCGCGGCGTCCCGCACGGGCGACGACGTGAAAATCCTGCTGACGCCCTGACGCCCGTTACCGGGTCGCCGTGATGTATTGGGACCGCATGACGCTGTCGATCTTGACGTCGACGTCCGGCGGGGTCATCCCGTAGCCGGCCTGCAGCTCGAGCGTGTTGCGGACGGGTTCAACCGTCCATCCGTGCGCGGCCAGCCGTTCGGCGGGGTCGGTCCGCGGCTCGTAGGTCAGGGCGGAGAAGTCGACATCGCCGGACATGTTGACGCCGGGATGCGCCGTCTCGAGGGCCTCGAGCTGGTCGTGATCCAGGCGGGACCCCAGCGCCCCGATCGCGATCCGGCTGCCGGGCGCACTGAGCCCGCTGATCCGGGTGAACAGGGTGTTCTGCGCCTCGTCAGTCAGGTAGGGCAACACTCCCTCCACCGACCAGGCGCTGGGGCGTTCCACGTCGAATCCGGCGGCCTCCAGCGCCCTGGACCAGTCGGTGCGCAGATCGGCGGCGACTTCGACCCTGGGGGCCTTTGGTTTGGCGCCGTGCTGCGCGAGCACGTGCGCCTTGAATTCCAGCACCTTCGGCAGGTCGATCTCGAAAACCTTTGTGCCCTGCACCCATTCAAGCCGATATGCGCGGGAGTCCAGGCCGGCGGCAACGATCACCGCTTGGCGGATGCCCGCGGCGCCGGCCGCGATGAAGAAGTCGTCGAAGAACCGGGTCTGCACCCCGTAGAGCCGAGGGAAGGCCAACTCGTCTTCGGACGTGCCCGGGTTGGCCAGCAGGCCCGCCAGATACGGGTCGCGCGAGGCCTCGATGAAAACCTTGGCGTAGTCGTCCCGCACCAGCGACTGCGGGCTCAGCGCGTGCAGCGCCCGCCATCCGGCCACCAGCAACGCGGTGTAACCCACGCTGCTGACGATGTCCCAGTGGTCGTCGTCCGAACGCAGCGAGCCGAATTCGGGCGTCGCGCTCATGGTCGGGCCTCCCGTCAATCGACCAACGAAAACCGGCGTCGTCAACGTACCCGCGGTTCCTGTGTCAAAGCTCCAGAAACACTGTAACCGGCCCGTCATTGACCAATTCGACCTGCATGTTCGCGCCGAACAACCCGGTCTGGACCTCGGCGCCCAGCCGCCGCAACTCCTCGGCGAACGCGTCTACCAGCGGTTCGGCGACCGCGCCCGGGGCGGCCGCGTTCCACGACGGCCGTCGGCCCTTGGCGGTGTCGGCGTACAGGGTGAACTGACTGACGACCAGGATCGGTGCGTTGACGTCGGCGGCCGACCGCTCATCGGCGAGAATGCGCAGATACCAAAGCTTTTCAGCGAGGCGGCGCGCCTTGTCGGGGTCGTCGGTGTGGGTGACGCCGACGAAGGCCAGCAGGCCCTGACCGTCCGGCCGGATGGCGCCCACCACTTCGCCGTCGACCGACACCGTCGCCGACGCGACCCGCTGCACCAAGACCCGCATGGGCCTTGATGCTGCCAGCCCGGCGCCGGAGAGGTTAGGTAGGCTCGTCGGGTGTCTGTGCTCGTCGCGTTCTCCGTGACACCGATGGGTGTCGGCGAGGGAGTTGGCGAGATCGTCGCCGAAGCGGTTCGGGTGGTTCGCGATTCCGGCCTGCCCAACGAGACGGATTCGATGTTCACCGTGATCGAGGGCGAAACCTGGGACGAAGTGATGGGCGTGGTGCAGCGCGCGGTCGAGGTGGTGGCCGCCCGCGCGCCCCGCGTCAGCACGGTGATCAAGGTGGACTGGCGGTCCGGGGTCAGCGACGCGATGACCCAGAAGGTCGCCTCCGTCGAGCGCTACCTGGACAACGGTTAGCCCGTCGCGGTGGGTCGGCTCCGCCTTCCGGCGCTGCCAGTAGGCTCATGGCGGTGAGCGCACGCGCAGGCATCGTCGTCACCGGAACCGAAGTCCTCACCGGGCGAGTCCAAGACGCGAACGGCCCGTGGATCGCCGACCGCCTGCTGGAGCTCGGCGTCGAGCTCGCGCACATCACCATCTGCGGCGACCGCCCGGCCGACATCGAGGCTCAGCTCCGCTTCCTGGCGGAGCAGGGCATGGACCTGATCGTCACCAGCGGCGGTCTGGGGCCCACGGCCGACGACATGACCGTGGAGGTGGTGGCACGGTTCTGCGGCCGCGAGCTGGTGTTGGACGACGAGACCGAGAACAAGATCGCGGACATCCTGAGGAAGCTGATGGCCCGCTTCGAGGGCGCCGACTTCGAAGCGGTGCGCGCCGCCAATCGCAAGCAGGCGATGATTCCCGCCGGGGCGCAGGTGCTCGACCCGGTCGGCACCGCGCCCGGCGTGGTCGTCCCCGGCAAGCCGACCGTGATCGTCCTGCCGGGGCCACCGCGCGAGCTGCAGCCGATGTGGCGCCGGGCCATCGAGACACCCGCGGCGCAGCAGGCGATCGCCGGCCGGACGCTTTATCGCCAGGACACCGTGCGCATGTTCGGGCTGCCCGAGTCCGGTCTGGCCGAGACGCTGCGCGACGCCGAGGCGTCGGTCCCCGGCTTCGAATCGCTCGAGATCACCACCTGCCTGCGGCGCGGCGAAATCGAGATGGTCACGCGCTACGAACCGGAAGCCGCGGCCGGCTACGCAAAGCTGATGCAGCTGGTGCGCGACCGGCACGCACAGCAGCTCTTCTCCGAAGACGGTTCGACGGTGGACGATCTGGTCGCCCGGGCGCTGGCCGGCCGGCGGATCGCAACGGCCGAATCCTGCACCGCCGGTCTGCTGGCCGCGCGGCTGACCGACCGGCCGGGATCGTCGGACTACGTGGCCGGCGGGGTGGTGGCTTACGCCAACGACGCGAAAGCCGAGCTGCTCGGCGTCGACCCGGCGCTGATCTCGGCGCACGGCGCGGTGTCCGAGCCGGTGGCCGAGGCGATGGCGGCCGGCGCGTTAAGCCGGTTCGGCGCCGACACCGCCGTCGCGATCACCGGAATCGCCGGCCCGGGCGGGGGCACTCCCGAAAAGCCGGTCGGCACAGTCTGTTTCACGGTGGCGCTGGCGGACGGCTTCAAGGACACGCGCACGTTGCGGCTGCCCGGGAACCGCTCCGACATCCGGGAGCGCTCCACGACGGTGGCGATGCACCTGCTGCGCCGCGCCCTCAGCAGCCCCGAGTAGGGTGCCAACTCACATCGGATCGGTTGCCAGGAAAGCGGTTTGCGCGGTGCCGAAGCGAATTCCCGTCGCGTCCTTGCCGATCAGGGTCAGCAACGCGACGACGATCAGCACCGGCACGATCGTCGCCGCCAGCGCGAAGGGATAGCCGTGCGACTCGGCCAGGCGCTCCTGAATGGGCAAGTTGAACGCGGCCAGCAGGTTTCCCAGTTGGTAGGTCACGCCCGGGTAGAGGCCGCGGATGGCATCCGGTGACATCTCGGTCAGGTGGGCCGGGATGACCCCCCACGCGCCCTGCACGAACAGCTGCATCAAAAACGAGCCCAGACACAGCATGGCCGCCGTGCGCGAGTAGGCGAACAGCGGCACGATCGGCAGCGCCAGCAGTGCGCAGAAGATGATGGTGTGGCGGCGGCTGAACCGCTGCGACTGCGTGCCGAAGAACAGGCCGCCGATGATGGCGCCGATGTTGTAGACGATCACGATCCACTTGACCGTCGCGCTGGACAATCCGGCGCCGTGGTTGGTGGTGGCTGTCAGGAATGTCGGGTAGACGTCCTGGGTGCCGTGGCTCATCCAGTTGAAGGCGGTCATCAACAGCACCAGGTAGACGAACCGGCGGATGATCTTGGCGTCACGCAGCACGTCGCGGATCCTGGTGCTGGTGAGCTTCATCTGGTCCTGCGCGGCCTCCCACACCTCGGATTCCTCCACCCGGTAACGGATGATCAGGCTGACCAGCGCCGGAATGATGCTCAGCGCGAACAGCCACCGCCAGGACAGCCCGAGCCAGTTCATCACCACCAGCGACGCGACGCTCGCCAGCAGATAGCCGAACGCGTACCCCTCCTGCAGCAGGCCGGAGAAAAAGCCGCGCCGCTCGACGGGAACCTTCTCCATGGCCAGCGCGGCGCCCAGCCCCCACTCGCCGCCCATGCCGATGCCGTACAGCAGCCGCAGAATCACCAGCACGGTGAAGTTGGGGGCGAACGCGCACAGGAAGCCCACCACCGAGTAGAACATCACGTCCACCATCAGCGGCAGCCGCCGACCGACGCGGTCGGCCCACAGCCCGAACAACAGCGCGCCGACGGGACGCATGATCAGGGTGGCGGTGGTGACGAACGCGACCTCGGCCTTGCTGTGGTGGAAGGTCTTTGCGATGTCGGCGTAGACGAGCACCACGATGAAGTAGTCGAAGGCGTCCATGGTCCAGCCCAATAGGGCCGCGATGAACGAGTTTCGCTGATCGGCGGTCAACTTCGGTTGCGGACTTTGTGTGGTCACGTCAGCATCGTGGCGTACCGGGGACGGTAAAGCGAGCCGTTTCGAGTTGCGGTCCGCGAGAGTAAGTTGCGGATACATGCGCATCATCGACGCCGACGGACATGTTGCCGAGAACCCCTCGCTGGCGGCCGAGGCGATCAAGCGCTGGCCGCAATACGTCAAGCCGGCGGCCGACGGCAGCCGGTTGACGTTCGAGGGTCGCAGCTACCCGGAGGATCACGGCCCGGGCGCCGGGTGTCCGCCCCAGCACGGCATCAGCAAGGCGCCGGACATCAACTGCCGCTCCACCGAAGGCGTGCTGGGCGACGCCGACCGCGACCACATCGACACCATGGTGTTGTATCCGAGTCTGGGCCTGTGCGCGCCCACGCTGGAGGACCCCGAGTTCGCGGCGGGGTTCGCCCGGCTCTACAACCAGTGGATCGCGGACTACTGCGCCCCGTCGGGCGGCCGGCTACGGGGTGTCGCCGTGACCCCGATCGAGCACGGCCAGGCGGCTATCGACGTCATGACGGAAGCGAAAGACCTTGGACTGGTGGCGACTTTGGTTCCGCCGGCGCTCAAGACCCGCAACCTCGACCACCCCGATCTCGATCCGTTCTATGCCGCGGCGGTCGAACTGGAGATGCCGCTGGGGATTCACGGCGCGCCGGGCATCCACCTGCCCAAGATCGGCGTGGACCGCTTCACCAATTACATCCAGGTGCACTGCATCAGTTTCCCGTTCGACCAGATGACGGCGATGACGGCGCTGGTCTCCGGCGGCGTCTTCGAGCGCCACCCGCGGTTGCGGGTCGCCTTCCTCGAGGCGGGCGCGGGTTGGGTGCCCTTCTTCATGGATCGCCTGCACGAGCACTACGAGAAGCGCGGCGACTGGATCGAACGCGGATGGCGCCGCGACCCGCACGAGTACCTGGCCGCGGGCAACATCTGGGTGACCTGCGAGCCGGAGGAGCCGATCCTGCCCGGGGTGATCGACGTGCTCGGCGCCGACTTCATCATGTTCGCCAGCGACTACCCGCACTGGGACGGGGAATGGCCGGAAAGCACCAAGCATCTGCGGACCCGCTCCGACATCAGCGAAGAGGCGCGCGAAAAGATCGGCGGGCTCAACGCTCAGCGCTTCTACAACTTGAACTGAACGCGACGCCCTTCGCCGCGGGAGGTGGGAGGATCTTGGACCATGGGCCCTTTTCTGCTTCGCGCCGCACTGACCGGTTTCGCGCTGTGGCTGGTCACGAAGTTCGTCCACGGGATCACGTTCGTCGGCGGTGACACGAAGCTGGAGCGCGTCGGCATCATCTTCGTCGTCGCCGTCGTCTTCGGACTGGTCAACGCGTTCATCAAGCCGATCGTCCAGTTGCTGTCGATCCCGCTGTACATCCTGACGCTCGGCTTGTTCCATGTCGTCGTCAACGCCCTGATGTTGTGGATCACGGCGTGGATCACCGAGCACACCACGCATTGGGGTTTGCAGATCGATCACTTCTGGTGGACGGCGATCTGGGCCGCGGTCGTGTTGTCGATCGTGAGCTGGGTGCTGTCGCTGATCATTCGGGACGTCAGCCGTCGCTAGCGTCCCCGCCAGCGCGGCGGTCGCTTCTCGGCGAATGCGCGCGGCCCCTCCTTGGCGTCCTCGGTCTCGAAAACGCGGTCGCTGTGCCGGGTTTCGTTGTCGTAGGCTGACTCCAGGTCGAGCGCCAAACCCTCGACGGCGGACTGCTTCGTCGCGAACACCGCGAGCGGCGCGTTCGCCGCGACGCGCTCGGCGTAGTCGTAGGCGGTGTCCATCAGTTGCTCGGGCGGGACGACACGGTTGATCAGCCCCATGGCCAGCGCCCGCTGCGCGTCCACCATGTCGGCGGTCAGCAGCAGCTCCATCGCCAGCGGATAGGGCATCTGACGCGGCAACCGCACGGTGCTCCCGCCGCCGGCGAACAAGCCCCGCTTGGGCTCCATCACCGCGAATCGCGCGGCCGGCACGGCCACCCGAATGTCGGTCGAACTCAACATCTCGAAGCCGCCCGCGACGCAGGTGCCGTTGACGGCGGCGATGATCGGCTTGTAGACGGGGAAGCGGTGCAGGACGGCGTGGATGGCGTCGTCCTTATTCCACCCTCGCGGCTGCGGCAGGTCGCCGGTGAGTTCGGGGATGAACTTCTTCAGGTCGGCGCCCGTGCAAAAGTCCTGCCCCACACCGGTTATCACCGCCACCCACGCGCTGGGGTCGTCGCGGAACGCCGCCCACGCGTGGGCCAGGTCGCGGAAGTGTTCCATGTCCAGCGAGTTGCGGGTTTCGGGGCGGTTGATCGTGATTGTGGCGATGTGCCCGCCCACCGCGTAATCGATGCTCACCGCGCCCCCCGCTGACCGGCCAGGCGGACCACGTCGCGCGCGCAACCCCACGACAGGGTCACGCCGTTGCCGCCGTGGCCGTAGTTGTGGATGCACACGGCTCGTCCCAGCGGCTCGGCTTCCACCCGCACCGACGGGCGGTCGGGCCGCAGCCCGGTGATGGTCTCGATCACCTCGGCGTCGGCGAGCCGCGGCTCGATCCGGCGGCAGCGGTGCAGGATCCGCTCGGTCACGTCGGGCTCCGCGGTGGTGTCCCAGCGGTCGGGGATGCTGATCCCGCCGCACACGACGCGCCGGGGATGGGGGAAGTAGCAGGTCCATTCCGGGCCGCCGTTGATCTCCAGAAACAGTTGTTGCAGACCGGGATTGGTGAGCACGACGTGCTGGCCGAACAGGGGCCGCACCGTGTCGTCCCCGGTCAGGCGTCCCGCGGCCAGACCGGCGCAGTTGACCACGATCGGCGCGGCGTCGGCGGCCTCGGCCAGTGACCGCACCGGATGCTCCTCAATTTCGCAGCCTGCCGCGGCCAGCCGGCCCGTCAGGTAGTCCAGATAGTGCGGCATGTCGATCATCGGCAGCGTGGCGCGAAAGCCGTTGCCGAGGCCGGCGGGCAGGTCGGCCGGCTCGGCCGGCCGCAGGTCGGGAATCAAGGCCGCGGCGGACGCCATCGCCTCGGTCGCCGTCAGTTCGCCGGCGGCCAGCGCGGGCGCGAGCTGAACGCCGGAGCCCGGATCGGTGGCGAGCTCGCGGAACACCCGCAGGGAGTGTTCGGTCCAATCGAGCGTGCCGCTGGCACGTTCGGCGGGGCGCGGCGGCAGCCAAACCGCGCCGGCCACCCTCGACGTCGTGTGCTGTGGCATCGCAGCCGTCCAGACCCGCACCGGCCACCCGGCCTCGGCCAGGCACACCGCCGACGTCAACCCGCTGACACCGGCACCGACGACGACGATCTGTTGCGCAGAGGCCACGGCGCCACCGTAGCGAAACTAGCCCTTCCGCGGGGGTGCGGCCGGGCTAGTGATCAGAGCGCGTCAGGAGTGAGGGGGAGGCGGGGGCGCAGGCTGCTGGCCGGCCTGACCGCCGAGCAACCCGTTGAGCAGGCCGAGCGTGCCCTGCACACCGGCGGGGGGCGTGGTGGGCGGCAGGGCGGCATCCGGGGTCAGCTGCCACGGCTGGCAGCCCGAGGTCTTGAACGCCTTGTCCGTCGGGTCGATCTGGACCACCTGCGGCTTCTTGGTCATGTTGTTGTCGATGATGTTGCCGTCGGGATTGCCCGTGCGCTTCCAGTAGCAGGTGCCGTTGTTGGCGGGTCCGCCCGAGCTGTAGATCCCGGGGGCGATGTCGGTCCCGACGTTGTAGATGCCGTCCTTGTCGATGCTCGTCTTCGGTCCGGGCGCGGGGGAGGCGGCGGGGGAAGCCCCGGGTGACGGTGCCGGTGACGCCGAAGACGGCGGGGGCCCGGGTGCCGGTCCCGTGGAGGCCGCCGGTGAAGGCGACGGGGGCGGCGTCTGGTCGGGGTCGGCGCCCGCCACGCCCGCCGAGACTGCCCAGCCCGCGACCAACAGCCCCGCGACAACCAGTCGCGCCGCGGGAGGTATACCTGCCTCAATCCCCATAGCACGCCAGCGTACCGGGATGAGCAGCCTAAATCACCTGCGCCGCCACGGGCCGGCCGCCGTTCCCGGACGCGAAACCGGTGGCCACGGGCACGTCCGAGCCCTTACGCGAGCCGGCGCACGCGACCGGCGTGGCCGAGCGCGTGTTCATAGGTTTTGAGGTTGTCGCGAGAGATCTTCGCGTGCACCGGGCGTTCGAGAAGGAAGCGCAGCACCGGGTTGTAGGCGTGGTAGGTCTCGTGGAAGGTCAGCACGGTGGTCCCGTCCGGCTGTTCCTCGAGCCGGTGGTAGCCCTCGGCCCGGGACCAAAGCGGCGCGCCGACGGCGATGTAGCGCGACAGCTTGTTGGTTTCGGCTTCGGTGACGGTTTCCCACGAACGTGCCTTGCCACCCGACAGGAGGTACTTGGGTACTTCGAAGATGCAGGTGCGGACCAGACCCTCGCCCGCCTCGTTGCCCTCGTTGAGGATCTCCATGCTGCCGGTGGGCCACTTCAGAACGCGCGGCCGGGGTGCGTTGGGCGGAGGGGGCGGATGCAGCACCCGCCACACCTTCGCCGGGGGTGCCTCGACGTGAAAACGCACGGTGTAGGACTGCATCAGCCGTCTCCCCAGCTATCCCAGAACGTCACGGTTTCCGCGGGCGGCCGCGCGGCCGGCCGGAAGTCGGTGCCGATCGTGTAGGCCACCGGGAACAGCGCGGCCTGCGTGACGGTGTCCGGGATGCCGAGCAACTCGGCCACTTCTCGCTCCCTGGCCAGATGCATCGTCGTCCACACCGACCCCAGCCCGCGGGACCGCAGGGCGAGCAAGAAACTCCAGCCGGCCGGGATGATCGACGCCCAGGCCGACGCGGCGGTCAACAGGGTGGCGTTGTCGATGCGACTGTCCAGGCACGGGATCACATGCACGGGGACCTTGCCCAGCGTCTCGGTCAGCGCCAGCGCGCCGGCGTACACCCGCCGGGTCTGCGGGTCGGACGCCTCCTTGGCCGCATGCGCCAGGTAGTCGGCGCCGACGCTGCGGTAGATCTCGGCGATGGCGGCGCGCTTGTCGGCATCGGTGATCACCAGCCAGCGCCAGTCCTGCGCGTTGCTCGCGGTGGGCGCCTGCATCGCCAGCCGGATGCACTCGAGGATCACCTCGCGGCCGACCGGCCGGTCCAAGTCGAGGCGCCGGCGCACCGACCGCGTCGTCGTCAGCAGTTCGTCGACCGTGGCCAGGTCCATTCGGTGTTCCTCACTAGAGATCGATTGCGCAGAACCGCCCGACGCCCGCGCCATCCGGCGCGTCGAGACGGCCATCGGCGACTCCTGGCGGTCTGAGGTGACCAGCGAGTCGAGCAAATCAGATCCGCGACTCGGCTGTCCAGGGCGGTGAGCCGGCGATCACGGTCACTCCGCCGTTCGCGACCTGTTCAGGATCCGGCAGGCCTGATCGACCATGTCGGCCAGGATGTCGGCGGCGGGCCGGACCTGGCGAACAAGCCCCACTCCTTCGCCGACGAGGATGGCGGCGGTGTCGAAATCCTCCGCGGCAACCGCTTTCTCGTAGTCGGTCACCGCATCGGGCAGCGACGCCGCCAACCGGTCCTCGTTGCCGTGCCATGCGTCCAGGAAGTCGTTGCCCAGCGCCCGCGCGTTGTAGCCGGCCGGCCAATCCAGCCGCCGCACAAGGTCATAGGCGCGCGTGCGAATGGTGTCGTCACCGCTGGCCGTCAACGCGCGCTCGTGCGCCCGCGGCGACACCAACGCCTCCTGGGACGCCCAGAACCTGGTGCCCACCAGCGCACCGTCGGCGCCGAGCGCCAGCGCGGCGGCCAGGCCGCGTCCGTCGGTGACCCCGCCCGCGGCCAGCACCGGGGTGCCCGGTGCGCGTTCGGCGACCAGGTCGACGACGTCGGGCACCAGCGTGAACGTGGACCGCAGGGTCATGCCGTGCCCACCGGCCTCGCCGCCCTGCGCCGCGACGACGTCCGCGCCGGCATCCAGGGCCCGGCGCGCGTGGTCGAGCGTTTGCGCCTGCGCGATGAGCGGGACGCCCGCGGCCCGAATGCGCTCGGCAAAGGGGTGCAACTCGCCGAACGACAGCATGATCGCGGCGGGCTGCCGCCGCAAAACCTCCTCGAGCAGGGCGGGTTGGCGGGCCAGGCTCCAGGTGATGAACCCGCATCCGACGGTTTGCCCTTCGGCTCGGGCGAATTCGCGCCGCAGCCACTCCGCCTCCCCGTAGCCGCCGCCGATGAGGCCCAGACCGCCGGCCGAGGTCACCGCCGCCGCCAGTCGGCCACCGGAGATCATCGCCATCGGGGCCAGCACGACGGGGTGTTCGATACCGAAGAACCTGGTCACGCCGGTGTCGAGGCTCATTGCAGCTCCCCGGTGAGGAACTGCGCCCGGCCGTGGCCGAAAGACCAGTCCTCGTCGCCGTTTTCGGTGATCGACACGACCAGGTCGGACCCGTCGAGCCCGCACCGGTCGGCCAGGTTGACGGCCAGCAACTCGTAGAACTTCTCCTTCATCGCCCGCGTGCGCCGCCGGCTCACCACGTGCACAATCACCTGTTGCGACGAGCGCGCGATGCCGAGGCCGGTGTCCAAAGCGACGACCTCGTGGGCGGGATGGGTGCGCACCACTTGATAGCGGTCCCGCGCCGGCACCCCGAACGCTTCGACGACGGATTCGTGAACCGCGTCCAGCAGCACCCGGACCTGCGACGGCGTGCGACCCTCGATGAGGTCGATGTACAGCAGTGGCATTTCGTCTCCTCCGATTGATGTCCTCGAGTCCGCCCTCGAAACGGCGCACGGCGGTTGAGTGTGCGCCCGCGACGTCGAGCGTGCGCCCGTGGCGGCATCGCTCGGCGTGTCGCGAGCGTAGCCGCACATTCGATGGGTCAGGCGAGCAGCGCAAAACCCGAGCGCAGCAGCGCCAGGCTGGACGCCACGAGTTCGCCGAGGTCGCCGGCGCAGCCGTTGCGGCCCCAATTCTCCACCGCCACAACGAGGGCGGCGGCCAGCGCCGAGCCGGTGACCTCGGCGAGCAGGTCGATGTTCGGCACGTCCGGGTTGCGACCCCTGACGAAGTCGGTCAGCACCCGCGCGAACGACGCCTGCACGACGCGCAGATGGCTCGCGATCCGCTCGGCGCCGATCAGTTCGGCGCGGGCCGACGCGGCCTGGCGGACCACTTCGAGGTCATGCGGGAATGCCGCGACACTCGCGAGCACGGCGTCGAAGAGCGACTCGGAGGCCGGGCGGGCGGCCAGCGCCTCGGCCAGCCATTCCAGCTGGGTCTCGTAGTCCTGGAAGAGCACCGCCTCCTTGGTGGGGAAGTGGCGAAAGAAGGTCCGTTCCGTGACGCCGGCTTCGCGGGCCAGCTCGGTCACGGTGACATTGGTAAATCCTTTGCGCGCGAAGCTGTTCAAGGCCGCCTCGCGCAGTGCCTCATGCGTCGATCGTCGGCGTAGCTGGTGGCGGTTCGTCGGCGCGCTCATCCCACGGGGATGGTATCCCACCCCGGTGGAATCGGTCAGTACTGACATCTTCCAATTGTGTCAGTACTGACATATTCTTGTCACGCCGAGCCCAGGGAGGAAGCCATGCCGGACTATGACGCGATCGTCGTGGGAGCGGGCCACAACGGCTTGACCGCGGCGACGGTGCTGCAGCGCGCGGGCCTGCACACCCTGTGCCTGGAAGCCAACACCTACGCGGGCGGCATGGCGGCGACCGTCGAACTGATCGACGGCTTCCGCTACGAGATCGCCGGTTCGGTGCAGTTCCCGACGGCGAGCCAGATCACCAAGGACCTCGGCCTGGACACCTTGCCGACGGTGGAGCCGGACGTGATGTCCACCAACATCGGCGACCACGGCGAGGAACCGATGATCTTCTACCGCGACCCGATGCGGCTGATGACGCACCTCGGCGAAAAGCACGGCATCGAAGCCGTCACCGGCATGGCCGAACTGATCGGGTGGAGCCAGGGGCCCGCAAAAGCATTAGGGCGCTTCGACGTTCGCACACCACCGAAGACCCTCGACGAGATGTATGCGTGCGCGGCCAACGATGCCGAACGGCGCGCCATCCACGAGATGCTGTTCGGGTCGGCGATGGACGTCATCGACCGATACCTGCCCGACAAGGACAAGCACGCGGTCATGCGGGGGATGCTCGCCTTTCTCGCGATCAACTCCACCTACCGCGGCCCCTACACGCCGGGCAGCGCCACCTGCCTGGCCTTCGCCCTGGCGGTACCGGACGACAGCACGGCCATGATGACCAAACTCAAGGGCGGCATCGGCGCGCTCACCGAACACCTGCGGGAGCTGTTCGTCTCCCACGGCGGCGAGATCCGCTTCCGCGCCAAGGTGGAACAGATCCTGGTCGAGCATGGCGCAGTGACCGGGGTGCGGTTGCGCGACGGGTCAACGCTCACCGCGCCGATCGTGGTCTCCAACCTCGCGCCCGACGTCACCCTCACCGATCTCGTCGCACCCGAGCATGTTCCGGCGGAGCTGATCTCGCGGCTGTCCGGCCGCGACCACCGCGCCTCCTTCGTGCAGATCCACTTCGCCCTGGACGGACTGCCCGAATTCGCCCCGCCCTACGAGTTTTTGAACGAAGAAGGCATGCAGCAGTCGGTCGGCATCTTCGGCGCTCCCGAAGAACAACAGCTGCACTGGGAGAACTGCCGGCGGGGCATCGTCCCGGACAACCCGTCGATGGGAATGCAGATCCCGTCGGTGCACGATCCGGGCATGGCGCCGCCCGGCAAGCAAGCCGCGAGCGCCTACGCGTACGCCTTCCCGGTGGAGGTCGACCGGCACGATCATGGCCGACTGAAAAATGAGATGGCACAGCGCGTTATCGACAAGATCACCCGGTTGGCGCCCAACTTCGAGGACATCGTGATCCGCCACATCACCTTTGCCCCCTACCACATGAACACGATGTTCGGGGCCCCCGCGGGCGACTTCTGCCATGGCCTGCTGCATCCGGACTTGATGGGGCCCAACAGGCCGGGGCCCAGGGGATTCCTCGACTTCCCGATCCCGATCGAGGGCCTCTACCTCGGCGGCGCGGGATGCCACGGCGGGCCGGGCATCACCTTCACGCCCGGCTACAACGCCGGTTATCAGGCGCTCGACGACATGGCCTGAGAGCGCCCGTCAGCCGCCGAAGGTTCCGGTGAGCTGGGCGTGCGCGGTCGCGGCGCCCGCAATCGTCGTCGCCGCCCGGACGCCGGCCAGACCGCCGGGCAACCGGTAGTCGTCGGGCAGCTGGTAGAGGGTGAACCGGTAGTGGTGGGTGCCGGTTCCCGCGGGCGGACACGGGCCCTGGTAGGCGGACCGTCCGCCGCTGTTGGGCAGCGTGGTCGCCCCCTGCGGCGTCTGACCGTCGGCGGTGCTGCCGGCGCCCGGCGCGATTCCGGTCACGACCCAGTGCACGTACAGCCCGTTGACGGCGTCGGGGTCGTCGACCACGAGCGCCGCGGCCGACGGGGCCGACCATGTCAACGGCGGCGCCATGCCGGCGCCCTTACAGGTGTACTGCACCGGGATCGGCGCACCGTCGGCGAATGCCGGGCTGGCGATGCTCAACGGTGCGCCGGCGGGTGCGGCCGGGGCGGTTCGCGCGAGGGTTGTCACCCTCGGCGTCGACGGCGCCGTGATCCGGGTGTCGCCGTGCCCACCGCAGCCGGCCAATCCCAGCACCGGCGCCAGCGCCGCGACCACGAGAACGATTCGCCTGCGTGCCGTCGTGGTTTCCATAGGGAAAGTGTCGCCGACCGGGGCGCCATAGAAAAGGTTCTAGCCGCCGGACTTCTTCACTTCCAGGACCCGCTTGCGCAAGCCCTTGGTGGCGGTGTCCATCAGGCTCTTGGCGCCCCTCTTGACCAGGAAGCCCGGAACCGGCATCAGGAGGTCGACGGTGAGGTCGAACCGGACGCGAGTGGAATCCCCGTCGGGGGTCAGCGTGTACCGGCCCTCCTGCGCGCGCTGCTGCTTGGCGCTGTCCAGCGTCCAGCTGACACCGTCGTCGTGCACCACGTAGGACAGCACCTGCTCCTCCGTGAAGCCCACCAGTTTGACCACTTGCCGGGACCTCAGCGGGTGGCCCTCATCGTCGCGTTCGAGGATGTCGACGTTTTGATGCACCGAGGACCACTCGGGCAACGACTCCAGGTCGAACAACACGCCCATGACCTCATCGGGGGTGGCCTCGATGACGACTTCTCGGGATTCGGTGACAGCCATGGGTGCAACATAGCCACAGCGACGACGCCAGAAACCCACTTTGCGCCGCCATCGTCATGTGCCGTGCGCACGCCTTGGTCGTGCCGCCGGCCGCGGACTAGCGTCGGAAACCGTGCACCTGACGTGGGAACGGCTGACCGACCGCGCGTACCGCACCCGGCTGCCGTTCTGCGATGTCACGGTCGGGCTGGTGTGGGGGAGCGGCGGGGCGCTGCTGGTCGATACCGGTTCCACCCTCACCGAGGCGGCGGCGATCGAGGCCGACGTGCGGCGGCTCGCCGGGGGCCCGGTCACCCATATCGTCTTGACGCACAAGCATTTCGATCATGTCCTGGGTTCGTCGGCGTTCGCCGGGGCGGACGTCTACTGCACGCCCGGCGTCGCCGACGCGCTGTCCTCGGCGACGGGCGAACTCCGCGAGGACGCGCTGCGCCACGGCGCCGAACCGCGGGCGATCGACCGGGCGATCGCGGCCCTGCGTTGCCCGGAGCGGGGGCTGTATGACGCGGTCATCGACCTCGGCGACCGCACCGTCGTGGTGGCGCACCCCGGACGCGGACATACCACGTCCGATTTGGTGGTGGTGGCCGCCGGGACCAACCCGGGCGACCCGGTCGTCGTCTTCACCGGCGACTTGATCGAGGAGTCCGGAGATCCGGCTATCGATGCGGACTCCGACCTCGCGTCGTGGCCGGCATCCCTCGATCGGGTGCTTGCGCTCGGCGGATCGGAAGCCCTCTACGTCCCGGGACATGGAAGCGTGGTCGACGCCGAGTTCGTCCGCCGACAGCGCGACTGGCTGAGCCGACGCGCGGCCATCAGGCCGCAATGACGAAAAGGGTTGCGCCGCATGTTGATGCGATCCCAAGTGGTCGCCCGGGCGCGCGGCCGGCGCCCACCGGCGGCCACGCCCGGGCCCGGGGAGGCACTCGACGGCTGCCGGACTACGGCACGACAACAGTTTTGGCTCGGGTCTTTTGACCCCTGATTGAACGGCCTGTTCCGGGGATAGACTCTCGTATTCAGGGGAATCTCGCCGAAGAGGAGCTCAAGGCCATGGCCATCATCGACTCGGACACCGAGGTCCGGACATCGTTCGAAGACGACATCGCCGCCACGCAGCGGTACATGGACGGCCCGCGGTTCGCCGGCATCACGCGCCTCTACACCGCCCGCCAGGTCGTCGAGCAACGCGGCACCATCCCCACCGACTACCCGGTGGCGCGCAACGCGGCGACGGCCTTCTACGACCGGCTGCGCGAACTGTTCGCCGCCAAGAAGAGCATCACCACCTTCGGGCCCTATTCGCCCGGCCAGGCGGTGGCCATGAAGCGGATGGGCATCGAGGGCATTTACCTCGGCGGCTGGGCGACCTCGGCCAAGGGCTCCACCACCGAAGACCCCGGTCCCGACCTCGCCAGCTACCCGCTCAGCCAGGTGCCCGACGACGCCGCGGTGCTGGTGCGGGCCCTGCTCACCGCCGACCGCAATCAGCAGTACCTGCGCGTGAACATGAGCGAGCGGCAGCGCGCCAGCACGCCCGCCTACGACTATCGCCCGTTCATCATCGCCGACGCGGACACCGGCCACGGCGGTGATCCGCACGTGCGCAACCTGATCCGCCGTTTCGTCGAGGTCGGCGTGGCCGGCTACCACATCGAGGACCAGCGCCCCGGTACCAAGAAGTGTGGTCACCAGGGCGGCAAGGTGCTGGTGCCGTCCGACGAACAGATCAAGCGGCTCAACGCGGCTCGCTTCCAGCTGGACATCATGCGCGTGCCGGGGATCATCGTCGCGCGCACCGACGCCGAGGCGGCCAACCTGATCGACAGCCGCGCCGACGAGCGCGACCAGCCGTTCCTGCTCGGCGCCACCAACCTCAACATCCCTTCGTACAAGTCGTGTTTCCTGGCGATGGTCCGGCGGTTCTACGAGCTGGGCGTCAAGGAGCTCAACGGCCACCTGCTCTACGCGCTCGCCGATTCCGAGTACGCCGCCGCCACAGCCTGGCTCGAGCGCCAGGGCATCCAGGGCCTGATCGCCGAGGCGGTGAACGCCCGGCGAGAGGACGGGCACGAATCAATCGACGACCTCTTCGACCAGGTCGAGTCGCGGTTCGTGGCGGCCTGGGAGGACGACGCCGGGCTGATGACCTACGGCGAGGCCGTCGCCGAGGTGCTCGCGTTCGGCGAGAGCGAGGACGAACCCGTCGACATGAGTCCCGAGCAGTGGCGGCAATTCTCCGAGTCCGCGTCGCTGTACGCGGCACGGGAGAAAGCGAAAGAGCTTGGCGCAGACCCGCCGTGGGACTGCGAGCTGGCGAAGACGCCGGAGGGCTACTACCAGATTCGCGGCGGAATTCCGTATGCGATCGCCAAGTCACTCGCGGCCGCCCCGTTCGCCGACATCCTGTGGATGGAGACCAAAACCGCCGACCTGGCCGATGCCCGCCAGTTCGCCGAGGCGATTCACGCCAAGTTCCCCGACCAGATGCTGGCCTACAACCTGTCGCCGTCGTTCAACTGGGACACCACCGGGATGACCGACGAGGAGATGAAGCGATTCCCCGAGGAGCTCGGCAAGATGGGCTTCGTCTTCAACTTCATCACCTACGGCGGCCACCAGATCGACGGCGTGGCGGCCGAGGAGTTCGCCACCTCCCTCAAGCAGGACGGCATGCTGGCGCTGGCCCGCCTGCAGCGCAAGATGCGCCTGGTGGAGTCGCCGTACCGCACGCCGCAGACGCTGGTCGGCGGCCCCCGCAGCGACGCGGCGCTGCAGGCGTCCTCCGGCCGCACGGCGACCACCAAAGCGATGGGCAAGGGCTCGACCCAGCACCAGCATCTGGTGCAGACCGAGGTGCCGAAGAAGCTGCTCGAGGAATGGCTCACGCTGTGGAGCGAGCATTACCACCTCGGCGAGAAGCTGCGGGTGCAGTTGCGGCCCCGGCGCGCCGGGTCGGACGTGCTGGTGCTGGGCATTTACGGCAACGGGGACGAACAGCTGGCCAACGTCGTCTTCGACCCCATCAAGGACCGCCACGGCCGCAGCATCCTCACCGTCCGCGATCAGAACACCTTCGCCGAGAAGCTGCGTCAGAAGCGGCTGATGACGCTGATCCACCTCTGGCTCGTGCACCGCTTCAAGGCCGACGCGGTGTACTACGTGACGCCGACGGAGGACAATCAGTACCAGACCTCGAAGATGAAGTCGCACGGCATCTTCAGCGAGGTGTACCAGGAGGTCGGCGAGATCATCGTCGCCGAGGTGAACCACCCGCGCATCGAGGAGTTGCTGAAGCCCGACCGCGTGGCCCTGCGGAAGCTCATCACCAAGGAGGACTAGCCGGCGGACGGCGTTCTCGCCGTGGCGAAGGCGTTGGACGGCAATACCATCCGGTTTCGGCTCGCCCCGGGCGAGAGCAGACGTCCAATTTACGAATAAGAAAATTTTTTATTGCCGGGTTTGTAAATTCCCGCATGACAACAGTTTTCCGGGGATACGATTTGGCTGACCGATGGCCCATTAGCCCGAGATGGGCCATCGGTCCCACCGGGCTCAGTCCCAGGGCTTTCCGCTCGCGTCAACACCCACCCTCAGCACCCTGCGGTCGACGAGGCACGCCTCGTGCGACATCCACTCCATGCCCTCGGAAAATATGTCGTGTAGCAATAGTTGCACAGATGTAGGATTAGGTCATGGATGCGCGCCAGTTATGGCGCGCAGCGGCAGGGAGGAGCGGTTGATGAAGGCGCAGATCAAGACGGCGGCTGCGGTGTTCGGCGGGATGTCCGCGGTTGCCCTGGCGGTGGGATTCGGCGCGGTCGGCATCGACCCGGCGGGCGGCGCGCCGGCAGCGGCGACGCACCCGTCGTCCAGCACGGCGGCGACGTCGACGACCGGCGCCGGCACCCATGTGGCCACCCTGGCCGGCTGCGTGTCCGGCCTCGACTGCTAGCGCGGCTGTTGTCCCGGTGGCCCATCCGCGTGATGGGCCACCGGCGTTTTGGGGAGCGGAAGTCGCCCCGTCGGATCCCGTTTGCCGCCCCGCACACCGGGGTAAGGAGAAGTGGACCACCTGCACCCCGTGCGGGTGGGGATTGGGGACTCCGATGAGATCTGCAGCAAGAACCTCGGTCGCGCTCTTTAGCGGGGCGGCCATGCTGGTGCTCGCGGTCGGGTGTGGCGGTGGCGGCAACAAGGGGCCGAGCAGCACCACCACCACCACGACCACGACGACGCCCTCATCGAGCGTCGCTCCGTCGACACCGGGTGGCGGCGGCACCACGGGCGGCCCCACGGGAGGCGGCGGGCCCGGCGGTGGCGGCGGCGGGGTCCCGGGCGGGCCCACCGGCAGTGGCGGGCCCGGCGGTGGCGGCGGCGGGATCCCCGGCGGCCCGAGCGGCGGCGGCGGACCCGGCGGCGGTGGCGGCAGCATCCCCGGTGTCGGGGGTGGCGGCGGCGGCCCGGGTGGCGGCGGGGGTTGCGTCGGCAACGTCTGCGGCGGCTACTGACATCCGTGCGCTGAGCCGGCCGTAGCGCACCGAGACGAAGACTTGCTCCCTGAGTCGGCGGGGCCGCGATCACCCGGCCCCGCCGACTGAAACTCGCGCTCCGAACGTTGCGACGCGAAACCCCTGGGCCGAACATCGGATTCGAGTTATGGTTCTGGCCAACTCGGATGCAAGGGGACTTCAATGGCGAAGCTCAGGTTTGGATACTTCATCGCCCCGTTCCATCGGGCGGGCACGAATCCGACGCTGGCATTGCAGCGCGACCTCGAGTTCATCGAGCACCTCGACGCCCTGGGCTTCGACGAAGTGTGGTTGGGCGAACACCACTCGGCGGGCAGCGAGATCATCAGCTCACCGGAGATCTTCATCGCCGCCGCGGCCGAACGCGCCAAGCGCATTCGCTTTGGCACCGGGGTCATTTCGCTCTCGTATCACAACCCGCTCTGGGTCGCCGACCGGCTGATGTTGCTCGATCACCTCACCCATGGCCGGATCATCGGCGGCGTGGGCCCGGGTTCACTGCCCAGCGACTCGTCGATGATCGGGCTCACCCCCACGGACACCCGCGAGCTGCTCGAAACGAACCTCGACATCGTCGTCCGGCTGCTGGCGGGGGAGACGGTGAGCGCCAAGACGGCCACGCATCAGTTGTTCGACGCCAAGCTGCAGCTCGCCCCGTACTCGGACGGCGGGATCCCGCTCTCGGTCGCCGCGGTCGCATCGCCAACCGGTGCGCGGCTGGCGGGCAAGCATGGCATCGGCCTGCTGTCCATCGGTGCGACGTTGACCGTCGAGGGTTTCAACGCGCTCTCCTACCACTGGGGCATCGTCGAGGAGCGTGCGGCGGCCTTCGGCACGCAGGTCGACCGCAGGAACTGGAGCCTGGTCGGCCTGTTCCATCTCGCCGAGACCGAGAAGCAGGCCCGGGAAGAGGTCAAGTTCGGCATCGAGCCATGGTTCCGCTATTTCCAGAAAGTGGCCGCCTTCCCGCAGATGACGATGCCCGGCGAGCAGCTCGACGAGATGATCGACGTCATCAACGACAACGGGGCGGGCGTGATCGGCACGCCCGAGCGGGCGCGCCAGCAGGTGCAGCGCCTGTGGGATCAATCCGGCGGGTTCGGCTGCATGCTGCAGATGGGCCACGAGTGGGCCAACCCGGCCGCCACGCGGCGGTCCGCGGAGTTGTTTGCCGCCGAAGTCATGCCGCATTTCCAGGGCCAGGCGCAGCCGACGCTGGATGCCGCCGCGCGTGCCGGACAGGCCCGCGACAGCCTGGCGCAATCGCAGCTGGACGCCGTCGCGCACATGACGAAGAAGTACCAGGATGAGGTCGGCGCGACGTAGCGGCTCAGCGTGTTCCGCCTCGGGAAGCGGGCTAGCGCCGGCCGTTCGATTCCCGCTCGGCCGCCTTCACCAGGCGACCGGCGAAGTACCGGACCGCGCCGCCCATGGCGGCACGCATCACCGGACCCGTCCCGCGCACGCCCTCGGTGAACGAACCGGTCCAGCGGATGTCGGTTCCACCCGCCGGGTTCGGTGTGAACACCACCTCGCCCGAGTAATCCTTGGCGGGTGTCGGGGGCCCGACCAGCCGGTAGGCATGCCGGCGATCCTGCTCGTACTCGACGGTCTCCTCCTGGACCAGCACCGGCCACAGTCCCACCTTGCGGATGGCCCCGATGCCGCCGGGCGCGGGATCGCCCTGCCGCGCCCAGCTCGACTGCACGACGATGGGCTTGGCCCACTTCGACCAGTTGGCGCCGTCGGTGACGAGCCGGAACAGCGTCGCGGCGGGCGCGGTGCTGGTGCGGTTCACCTCGAAAGAAAATGTCCTGCCTGACATGACCAAACCCCCGCTGGCATCGTCGGCGACCCTGCGTGCCGCTCGCGGGTAGGTTATCGCCCACACTGCGCATCCCCGGGACGGGGTTCGCGGGACAGGCGAATTCAG
Organism: Mycobacterium europaeum; assembly: GCF_034555895.2. Taxonomy (NCBI): domain Bacteria; kingdom Bacillati; phylum Actinomycetota; class Actinomycetes; order Mycobacteriales; family Mycobacteriaceae; genus Mycobacterium; species Mycobacterium europaeum. The sequence continues at coordinate 1,868,941 of NZ_CP157315.1, read as the reverse complement.
TTCGGCCTCAACGCCCTTCGCCCCCGGGGTGCCGATGATCACGTTCACGGCCGCCGCCCGCCGGCCTTGCCTACAGTGTTGTCCATGGCGTTCGGTTCCCGGCAGCACAACCAAGCTCCTCCCGGCTTGCTCGAGATCGAGGACTGCCTGGATGCCGACGGCAACATCATGCCGCCGCCGGACGTCACGCTGATCTCGCTCATCGAGCGCAACATCGCGAACGTCGGTGACGCCGTGGCGTACCGATTCCTGGACTACAGCCGGTCGGCCGACGGGCTCGTCGAGGAGGTGACGTGGAGCCAGTTCGGGGTGCGGCTGGAAGCCATCGGCGCGCGCGTCCAACAGGCGGCCGGCCGTGGCGAACGCGTCGCGGTCCTGGCGCCGCAGAGCCTCGACTACGTGATGGGTTTCTATGCGGCGATCAAGGCCGGAACCATCGCCGTGCCGCTGTTCGCGCCGGAGTTGCCCGGGCACGCGGAACGTCTCGATACCGCCCTGCGGGACTCGGAGCCGACGGCGGTGTTGACGACGGCGGCGGCCCGGGGCGCGGTCGAGGACTTTCTGAGCACCCTTCCGCAATTGCGGCGCCCGCGGGTCCTCGTCATCGACGAGATCCCCGACTCGGCGCGGGAATCGTTCGCGCCCACCGAGTTACGCCACGACGACGTCTCGCACCTGCAGTACACGTCGGGCTCGACCCGGCCCCCGGTGGGCGTGGAGATCACGCACCGGGCCGTCGGCACCAACCTCGTGCAGATGATCCTGTCGATCGACCTGCTCGACCGCAACACCCACGGGGTGAGCTGGTTACCGCTCTACCACGACATGGGCCTGTCGATGATCGGCTTCCCGGCGGTGTACGGGGGACACTCCACGCTGATGTCGCCCGCCGCGTTCGTCCGCCGGCCGCAGCGCTGGATCAAGGCCTTGTCCGCCCAGGCGGGGCGCGCCGTCACCGCGGCGCCGAACTTCGCCTACGAGTGGACGGCCCAGCGGGGCCTGCCCGCCCCGGGCGACGACGTCGACCTGAGCAACGTGGTGCTGATCATCGGGTCCGAACCGGTCAGCATCGACGCGATCACCAGCTTCAACAAGGCGTTCGCCCCGTACGGATTGCAGCCCACCGCGTTCAAGCCCTCCTACGGCATCGCCGAGGCCACGCTGTTCGTCGCGACCATCGCCCCCGACGCCCAGGCGACCGCCGCCTACTTCGACCGCGACGAGCTGGGCGCCGGGCGCGCGGTGCGGGTGGCGGCGGACGCGCCGGGAGCGGTGGCACAGGTCTCCTGCGGTCAGGTGGGCCGCAGCGAATGGGCCGTCATCGTCGACCCGGACACCGGCACCGAACTGCCCGACGGTCGTATCGGTGAGATCTGGATCCAGGGCAACAACGTCGGCCGGGGTTACTGGGGGCTGCCCGACGACACCCGGCGAGCGTTCGGCGCCCGGCTGCACTCGCGGCTCGCCGAGGGCAGCCACGCCCAGGGCGCCGCCGCCGAACGCCCGTGGCTGCGGACCGGGGACCTGGGCACCCATCTCGACGGCGAGCTGTACGTCACGGGCCGGATCGCCGACATGGTCACCGTCGACGGCCGCAACCACTACCCGCAACACATCGAGGCGACCGTCGCAGAAGCGTCGCCGATCGTCCGGCGCGGGTACGTGACCGCCTTCGCGGTGCCGGCCGAGGGCACCGGTCAACAGCTGGTGATCATCGCCGAGCGGGCCACGGGAACCAGCCGCGCCGACCCGCAGCCGGCCATCGAGGCCATCCGCGCCGCGGTCTCGCGCCGCCACGGTGTGCCGGTGGCCGACGTGCGTTTCCTGTCGGCCGGCGCCATTCCGCGCACCACCAGCGGCAAACTGGCGCGCCGCGCGTGCCGCGCCCAATACCTCAGCGGCAGCCTGGGCGCGCGCTGACCGCGGCGGGCCGGGACGCCCCAAAAGCGGGGCCCTCGCGGCGCGGTTGACTTAGTCTCCCGTGGGAGGCGAACGATGGTGCTCAAGATTGCGGTGCCGGCGGATCGGATTCACGGCGACGCCGACACCGGCTACGGAAAGGTCGCCGACGCCTTCCGCGCCAGTTTCCGCGCCGGCGCGGAAGTCGGCGCCGCCGTTGCGGTGTACCGGGACGGGGTCAAGGTCGTCGACTTGTGGGGCGGCTACCGCAACGGGTTGGCCAAGGAGCCCTGGCGGCCCGACACGATGGTCAACATGTTCTCCACGACCAAAGGGGTCGCCGCCCTGGTCGTGGCCGTGGCGGTGTCCCGGGGACTCCTCTCCTATGACGCCCGGGTGGCCGATTACTGGCCGGAATTCGCGCAAGCGGGCAAGGGCGAGGTGACGGTACGCCAACTCCTCGGGCACCAGGCCGGACTGTGCGCGCTCAAACCGAAACCCACGCTGGCCGACGTCGCCGACCCCGCCAGGCTTGCGCCGATCCTCGCGGCGCAGGCGCCCGCGTGGCGCCCGGGCACCCGGCACGGCTACCACGCGATCACGCTCGGCTGGTACGAATCCGAGCTGATCCGCCGGACCGACCCGGCCGGCCGCACGCTGGGCCGTTTCATGGCCGACGAGGTCGTCCGGCCGCTGGGACTGGACCTGCACATCGGACTGCCGGATTCGGTCGACCGCGAGCGGGTGGCGCACGTCCACAACTGGGCGCGCGCGGAGTCGCTGCTGCATCTGAACGTGATGCCGGCCGGGTTCGTCGGCGCCTCCCTCAACCCGGTCGGCCTGACGGCGCGCACCATCGGGGTCCCGCGCGGCGTCAACGCGTTCAACGGCGACTACAACCGCGACGAGGTGCGGGCGGTCGAGATCCCGTCGGCCAACGGCATCGGCACCGCCCGCGCGGTGGCGCGGCTGTACGGCGGCGCGGCCACCGGGGGAGCGGAACTCGGTCTCGGCGGCGACACCCTCGATGCGCTGGCGGCGCCGGCGCTCGAGCCGAGCCGGGGCGCCCGCGACAAGGTCATGAACGTGGACGTGGTGTATTCGCTGGGGTTCTGTAAACCGGTGCCGCACTTCGCCTTCGGCTCCTCGGAAAAGGCCTTCGGAACTCCGGGCTTCGGCGGCTCGTTCGGCTGCGCCGACCCGGACACCGGCGTCGGGTTCGCCTACGTGATGAATCGGCTGGGCTTTCACCTGTGGAGCGACCCGCGCGAACTCGCCCTGCGGCAGGCGCTGTTTCGCGACGTGCTCGGCGTGCGTCCGCAGACGTGACGCCGGTGGAAATCCTTTTCGTCCGCTACGGTGAGGCTGCCGAGTTGCCTGGGGGACAGCCGGGAGATCCGCTGCACCAGCACCAGGAGGCGCCATGGTCAACCCGCCCCGCGGGGACGCACGATTCGACGGGGGCCTCAACCCGTCGACGGCCGACTCCACCCCGGTAAGACCGTCGATCGTCGCCCCGCCCGCCGGCGCGCCCAACGTCGTCGTGGTGTTGCTCGACGACGTCGGGTTCGGCGCCGCGTCGACCTTCGGTGGACCGGTGCCGACCCCCGCACTGGACCGCGTCGCCGGCGCCGGGTTGCGCTACAACCAATTCCACACCACCGCGCTGTGCTCACCGACGCGCGCCGCACTGCTGACCGGTCGCAATCATCACAGCGCGCACATGGGCACCATCTGCGAGATCGCCTACGGATTCCCGGGTTACGACAGCCTGATCCCACAGAGCACCGCCACCGTCGCCCAGGTGCTGAAGATGAACGGCTACAGCACGGCGCTGTTCGGCAAGGCGCACTTCACCCCGATTTGGGAGATCGGGCCGGCGGGTCCGTTCGACCGCTGGCCGACCGGACTCGGCTTCGAGCGTTTCTACGGATTTCTGGGCGGGGACACCTCCCAGTACGAACCCGCGCTCTACGACCAGATCACGCCCGTCGAGCCGTACCTGGGACGCGACGACTACCACCTGACCGAAGACCTCGCCGACAAGGCGATCGACTGGATCCGGCTGCAGCAAACGTCCGCGCCGGACAAGCCGTTCTTCCTGTACTTCGCGCCCGGCGCCACCCACAGCCCGCACCAGGTGTGGCCGGAATGGTCGGACCGGTTCGCCGGCCAATTCGACGACGGTTGGGATGCGCTGCGGGAACGCATCTACGCCCGCCAGCTGGAAATGGGGATCATCCCCGCCGGCGCCGTGTTGACGCCGCGACCCCCGCAGATACCCGCATGGGCCGACTACGACGACCGCTACAAGCCGGTGGCCCGGCGGCTGATGGAGGTCTACGCCGGGTTTCTGGCTCACACCGACGCCCAGGTCGCGCGGGTCATCGACGCCGTCGACGCGTCAGGGCAGTGGGACAACACGTTGTTCATCTACCTGTGCGGCGACAACGGCGCATCCGCGGAAGGGACGCTGCACGGCGCGTGGAGCTCACCGGCCTTCCAGAACGGCATGCCCGAGGATCCGGAGTGGCTGCTGGCCCACATCGCCGACTTCGGCACGCCACGCTGCGAAAACCACTACAACGTGGGCTGGGCGTGGGCGCTCGACGCACCGTTTCAGTGGATGAAACAAGTGGCGTCCCACTTCGGCGGAACCCGCAATGGGCTGGCGATCTCCTGGCCGCGGGGCATCGCGGCGGCGGGGGAGCAGCGCAGCCAGTTCCACCATGTCATCGACATCGTGCCGACGATCCTGGAAGCCGCCGGCATCGAGATGCCCACGTGTGTCAACGGCGTCGAACAGAAGCCGGTCGAGGGTGTCAGCATGCGGTATTCGTTCGACGACCCTGCCGCAGCCGGGCGGCGGACCACCCAGTATTTCGAAATCTTCGGCAATCGCGCTGTGTACCACGATGGTTGGATCGCCTCGTGTTTTCACGGTCGACTGCCCTGGGTCCGCGCCCAGCGCGCAACGCCGTTCGGCGACACCGAACGCTGGGAGCTCTACCACCTCGCCGACGATTTCAGCCAGGGCGTCGACCTGGCGGCGCAACTCCCCGCCAAGCTCGCGGAGCTGAAGGCCGTATTCGATGCCGAGGCGCGGAAATACGACGTCTACCCGCTCAGCGACGCGACGCTGGCCCGCGCCTTCCCCGGCAACCGGCCGAGCCTGCTGGCCGAGCGCACCTCGGTCACCTACTACGCCGGGCAGGTGCGCATCCCCGAGCCCGTGACACTGAGCTACACCAGCACCTCTTTCGAATTGCGAGCACAGCTCGCCATTCCGGCGGGCGGCGCTCGGGGCGTGGTCATCTGCATCGGCGGCGCGATGGCCGGGTGGAGCTTGTACCTGCAACGCGGCGTTCCCCGCTTCGCCTACAACTACCTGGGCCATGAGCTCACCACCATTGCGGCGACCGAGCCGCTGCCGGAAGGCCCTGTCGCGCTGGCCGTGTCGTTTGACTACGACGGCGGCGGACTGGGCAAAGGCGCCTCGGTGTCGCTGCGTGTCAACGACATGACCGTGGCCGGCGGCCGCGTCGAACGCACGGTTCCGTTTCGCTTCTCGATGAGCGGCGAGACGTTGGACGTGGGCACCGACACCGGCTCCCCGGTCGCGCCCTACGGGCACGATTTCCGGTTCACCGGTCGCATCGACCGCATCGACGCCACCGTGCATCCGCATCCCACCGACCTGGCCGCGGCGCTCGCCGAGGCGGAGATGCGCGCCGCGCTCGGGGCGCAGTAGTGCTCGCGATGTGGAGCGGCCTCGTCCCGCTGCTCCTCGGTTGTGCGCTGGAACCGATCGAAGTCGTCATCACGATCATGCTGCTGGGGACCCCGTCGCGTGTGCGGTCGGCCGGCGCCTGGGTTGCGGGGCACATCAGCACGCGCCTGCTGCAAGGCCTCATCTTCGGCACCATCCTGCATTGGGGAGCGCGTAGCGCCGACCCGGACCGCCCGCACCACTGGATCGCTGCCACCGCGCTGTTGGTGGTGGCACTGCTGCTGCTGGTCACCGCGGCGCGGGAGCTGTTGACGGACGACGATCCCGACGCACCGCCGCCGAAGTGGATGACCATGCTGACGTCGGCCACGCCCGCCAAAGCGTTCTTCATCGGTGCCGGGGTCATCGCCGTGTCGGTGAAAGCCTGGGTCTTCACGCTCGGGGCCATCAGCGTGATCGGCAACGCGAATTTGAGCCGGCCCGCCAATGTCGGTTCTTATGTCCTCTTTGTGGCGCTCGCCGCGAGCGTGAATCTCCTCATCGTCGTGGTGGCAGCGGTTTTCCCGGACCGATCGCGCGCCCTGCTGGACAGGGTCTTGGGTTGGCTGCAAGGACACGACCGGCAGATCGTGATCGCGCTGGGCGTGGTCTTCGGGGGATGGTTCGCGCTCAAAGCCCTGCGCGGCTTCGGGATTCTCTAGGGACCTCGCCGGTCAGGCGGATGGCGTGGCCGCGCGCCGTCGCAACCAGAAGGTGTAGACCGCACCCACCGCGACGGTGACCAGCCCGTAGAGGGCGACGGCCCCGTGTTCGTCCGCGTTGGGAAAGTTCACCGATGCGATGGTCAACGCCGTCGCGGGGTGACGGCAGCTGCTGGCGAATGCCAGCACCGCCGACGACTCCCGCTCGGGGCCCCCGAGCACGTGCCCCACGGCGACCGTGCTGCCCGCGAACAACACCATCGCCAGCAGCGTCGACTCACCCAGCAGCTTCCACATGCTCGGCGCCGCGGCGATCAGCAGAACGACCATCGCCACCGGCAGCGCCCACCGCTGCACGTGGTCGATCGGTCCCTCGATACGCGCCGCGAGGGCCGGCCAGCGCCTCCGGATCCCCATTCCCGCGACGAGCGGCGCCACCACCGACATCAGCATCAGCTCCGCGATCGCCCAGGGGCTCGCGACGTACTGGTGCCCGAACACGCGCGCGATCAACGGCGCGGCCACGGAGATCACCGGGACCGCGAGAACGGCGAGCACCAGCACGAGGCCGAGCCCGTATTGCGGGCGCCCGCCCGCCTTCTCGCCCCGCCGCGGCAGCAACGGCGGCAGCGGTGAAACCGCCAGGGTGACAAGCGCGATGGCCACCTGGGGGCGCAGGTCCAGCACCCCCACCAACACGCCCGCGATGACCGGCGCCACGACCAGCACGGCCAGCAAGGAGCGGGCCAGCAGATCCGGCAGGCGCAACAGGTAGGCGGCGTCGGCGAACCGCGCGGTCAACCCGTAACCGAGGATCACGACGAAGAGGCTGATCTGGAAGGCTATGCGTGCCGCATCGGCCATGCTCACACCGGTCAGCCTGCCACGCCGGCCTCAGCACGGTGCCGGGATGGTCGAGGACGCACCACGGGATGCGCGCGAGCCCGCGCCGGACGGCCCTGCAATGGCATCCTGGCCGTGTGGGTGTGCTCATCCGGTTGGCCGAGCTGTTGATCGTGCTCCTGCCCCTGGCGGGTGCGACCGTCGCGGCGGTGCGCGCGTTCGGGGCCAACCGCCGGCGCGCCGAACAGCAGTCGCCTCCCGAACGGACGGAGACACCGCCGACCGGTGACAATCACGTCGCGCAGTGGCGGTCGCTGCGCCGGATCCTCGAGGAGCACAGCCGCACCGACGCGCGCTGGCTCGCCTACGAGCTCGACGTCGCCAAGCTCCTCGACTTCCCGCTCATGACGGACATGCGCGATCCGCTCACGGTCGCCTTTCACAAGGCCAAGCTCCGGGCCGACTTCCTGCGCCCGGTCAAAGCCGAAGAGCTGCTCGACGACCGCGAGGCCACCGCCCAATACCGGCACGCGGTCGAGGATTACGTGACCGCCTTCAACGCCGCCGAGACCGAAGCGATGCGCAGGCGTCGCAGTGACTTCTCCGGGACCGACCAGCAGCGGATCGCGCGCGCTCAGAACCTGCTCCGGGTGGCGTCGGATCCCGCGGCGACATCGCAGGAACGCGGGCGCGCCTACGACTTGGCGCGCCGGGAACTCGACGGCCTCATCGTCTTGCCGGCCACCACCCAGGCCGGCATCGAGCGGGGGATCTCCGGGGAGCTCGAGGGCTGACCTGCGAACCGGTTCGGCCGACCCGTCCGCGTTACGTGAGCTACGGGCAGGTGTATCCGCCGTCGATCACGATGTCGGAACCCGTCATGTAGCTGGAAGCGTCGCTGGCCAGGTAGAGGTACAGGCCGGCGAGTTCTTCGGGGCGGCCGATCCGCCCGAGCGGTATCTTCGGCTCCCACTGGCGGTGGTATTCGGTCAGCGGCTCCACGAGTTCGGTGAGGATGTAGCCCGGGCTGACGCTGTTGACCCGAATGTTGTGCGGCGCCAACTCGACGGCCATGGCCTTGGTCAGCTGGATCACCGCCGCCTTGGAGGTGCAGTAGTGACCGACTTGCTGCGGAACGTTGATGATGTGCCCCGACATCGAGGCCGTCGTGATGATGGCGCCGCCCCGTCCCTGTCGGACCATCGCCCTGGCCGCCGCTTGCGCGGTGAGGAAAACGCCTGTGACGTTGGTGCTCTGGATGCGTTCGAACTCTTCCGGCGACATGTCCAGCATCGGGTTCACGCTGATGATGCCGGCGTTGCAGACCGCGATGTCGACGCCGCCCAGCTCCGCGGTCACCCGGTCCAGCATCTCGCCGACCTGATTGGGTTGGGTCACGTCGCAACGGATCGGCACGACCTTGCCCTCGCCGTCCCCCGCGATCTCCCGGGCGACCCGGTCCAGGCTCTCGGGACGGCGCGCCGCGATGGCCACGTCGGCCCCCGCTTGGAGGTAGGCCTGGGCCACCTTCTTGCCGATGCCGCTCGATGCCCCGGTTATCAGGGCCCGCTTGCCGCGCAGATCGAACAACTTCAAGACGTTCATGCGATCTCCCCATTCAGACGAGCTACCTGTACCGGAAACACGTTCTAGTGTGTCCGCCATGGGCAAATTCACCAGGGCCGAAATCGAGCAAGCCGTCGAGAACTACACGCGGGTCGTGGAGGGGTGCAGCGCCTCGGGCGACTGGCGGCCGTTCGCCGATCTCTTCACCGAGGACGTCGTCTACACCGAACATCACTACGGGGTGTTCTACGGCCGCGAGGCCGTGCGGGACTGGATCGTCGCCGTCATGGCGCCGTTCCCGCACATGCGATTTCCGTCCGACTGGACCGCCTACGACGAGGACAACGACGCCGTCGTCGTGATGATCAAGAATCTGCTGGACCACCCGACCGATCCCGACGGCGAACCCTTCTGGTTCCCGAACTGGACGCGGCTGGTCTACGCCGGCAACGGCTTGTTCTCCAGCGAGGAAGACATCTATAACCCCAACCGGGATGCGCCCGGCGTGGTGGCCGCCTGGCTGCAGGCCGGCGGACGGCTCGAGTCAACCGAGATCCTGCAACCTCAGGCGTAGACGGTCCCACCCCCGCCGAGCGTGCAGGCTACGACGCTTCACCGGCGTGTCGTGTCGCGAAATGCGCGGTCGGCCCCGAAGGCGCCCCGGCGCCGCGATCGCACGGCCGCCAATGCCTGCTCCCAGGCCAGCTCCCAGGCCAGCATGGTGGCGGCCTTCATGTTGGCCGGCTTGACGCTTTCCCTGGACAGCAGCGCGGTCGCGGCCGCCTTCGTGGTCGCCGACGCCTTCGACACGTGGCCGGAGTCGAACGGCGGCTGCGGGTCGTATTCGATCGCGAGTTGGATTGCCTTGGCGCGGCTTTCTCCACCGATCTGTCCGGCCAGCCAGAACGCGAGGTCGAGTCCCGCCGACACCCCGGCGCCGGTAACGACGTTGTCCTGCCGCACGATTCGCTCGTCGCCCACCGGGACGGCGCCGAACGCCTTCAACGCCGGCATGGTCAGCCAGTGCGACGTGGCGCGCCGGCCGACGAGGAGGCCGGCCGCCGCCAGGATGACCGACCCGGAGCACACCGACGTCGTCCATCGGGCCGTCCGGTGGGCCTGCCGCAGCCAGTCCAGCAGCGCCTCGTCGCGGGCGTGCACCGGTGTGGAGGGGCCGCCCGGCACGAGAACGACGTCGGGCGAGGGCGTTTCGGCCAGCGAGTGGGTGGCCCCGATCACCAGCACGCCGGAGTCGGCGGTGATCGGCCCCGGCTGGTGCCAGACGAACCGCACTTCGGTGTCGTGCAGGTTGCGCAGCACCTCGTAGGGGCCGATCATGTCGAGCGCGGTGAATCCTGGATAGGTCACGATCGCGATCTGGGTCATGGGTGTCGTCCTCTCGGTTTCAGGCGTCTTTTCAGGCAAAGGCCTTGCGGTATTGGTCGGGCGGGATACCGACCCGGCGAAGGAAGTTGCGTCGCATGGTTTCCGCGGTGCCGAAACCGCATCGGGCGGCGATCGTGACGACGGTGTCGTCGGTCTCCTCCAACTGCCGCCGCGCGGCTTCGGTGCGGATCCGCTCGACATACTGCCCGGGCGCCTCGCCGACCTCGGCGGTGAACACCCGGGTGAAGTGACGCGGGCTCATCGCCGCCCGGCGGGCCAGCTGGTCGATGCCGTGCTCACCGCCCGGATCCGCCTCGATCGCCTCCTGCACGGCGCGGATCGACTGTCGTTTGGCGCGCGGCATCCACACCGGCGCCGCGAACTGCGTCTGCCCGCCGGGACGGCGCAGATACAAGACCAGCCACCGCGCGACGGTCTGCGCGACCTCGGTGCCGTGGTCGTCCTCCACCAGCGAGAGCGCCAGGTCGATTCCCGCGGTGACACCGGCCGCCGTCCACACGGTCTTCGAACTGCGGAGGAAAATCGGATCCGCGTCCACGTCGATCGCGGGGAATTCGCGGGCCAACCGTCCGGCGAAAGCCCAGTGCGTGGTCACCCGCTGCCCGTCGAGCAACCCCGCCTCGGCCGCCAAGAACGCCCCCGTGCAGACCGTGACCACGCGACGGGCGGTCGCGGCGACGGCCTTGATCCAGCCGATCAGCTCGGCATCCGACCGCGCTTCCTGCACGCCGCCGCCGCCGGGCAGCACCACCGTGTCGATCTTTTCGCGGGGGTCGTCGGGTTCCGGCAGCGGCGCGGCGACGAAGGCGAGGCCGGTCGGGGTGGTGACGGCCCGCCCGTCCACGGAGGCCACGACGACGTCGTACCCGCCGCCGGTGAGCCGCGCCGCGCCGGTGAACACGTCGTGCGGCCCCACCACGTCGAGCGCCTGCACGCCGGGATACCCGGCGATGACCACTTTGCGAGCCATGAGGTCAAGTGTTCGGCACGCCGGGGCGTGTCGTCTACGACCTGCACCCCACGAATTAGGACATGGGACCTGACCCATGGCCGTCGCGACGGGCTTGGCAGACTGTCGGCATGGCACAGATAACGTTGCGTGGAAACCCGATCAACACCGTCGGCGAGCTGCCTGCCGTCGGATCTCCGGCGCCGGCCTTCAGCCTGACGGGCGGCGACCTGGGAGCGGTCAGTAGCGACCAGCTCGGCGGTAAAGCCGTGGTGCTCAACATCTTCCCGTCCGTGGACACGCCGGTGTGCGCGACCAGCGTCCGGACCTTCAACGAGCGCGCCGCCGCCAGCGGCGCCTCGGTGGTGTGCGTGTCGAAGGACCTGCCGTTCGCGTTCGCCCGCTTCTGCGGCGCCGAGGGCATCGACAACGTCAAGACGGCTTCGGCGTTCCGCAGCAGCTTCGGCGAGGACTACGGCGTCACCATGAGCGACGGACCGATGGCGGGTCTGCTCGCCCGGGCCATCGTCGTGGTCGGAGCGGACGGCAAGGTCGCCTACACCGAACTGGTGCCGGAGATCGCCCAAGAGCCGAACTACGACGCGGCGCTGGCCGCGGCGGGCTGATCCCCGGCTGACCGCAGCGGCGTCGTTTCCGACGGCAAGGGACCGCCGCGGCTAGGCCCCGGCCGGCCCCAGGCGATCGGCCGTGACCGCCAGCACTTCGCGGCACCCCGCCCACATCCGCTCGATGATCTCGGCGGCGGGCGGGATGTCCTGGATGCGGCCGGCCACCTGACCGGTGTTGGCGACGCTGACGTCCATGTCCCCGTCGAAGTAGAGCCGCTGCACCCGCTGCAGCGCCGCGGCGCCATCGGCGGAAGACGTTGCGGCATCGAGCCTGTCGGCGGCGGCCGTCCGGATGACACGCATCATGCGTTTGCCGTCGAGGGGCAGCAGCACGGTGGACGTTTCGTCGGCCGCGACGACCGCCTGCTTCAGGTTGCCGTGGACCGGGGAATCCGCCGAGGCCAGCAGCCGCGTGCCCATCTGCACGCCCTCGGCACCCAGCACGAACGCGGCCGCCATCGAGCGCGCGTCGCAGATTCCGCCCGCCGCCACGATCGGCACGTCGACGTGGGCCGCCACCAACGGCAGCAGCACCATGGTCGATGCACCGAATCGGTTCTTGAACCCGCCGCCCTCGACACCCTCGACCACCAGCCCGTCCACCCCGGCATCGACGGCCTTGCGGGCCGCCGCGAGGGTGCCCACCACATGGAACACGGTGATGCCGGCGTCGTGGAGCCGGCCGGTGAACAGCGCCGGATCGCCGGCGGACGTGGTGACGAAGCGAATCCCGTTGGCCACCAAGAGATCCACGGTGCCCGGGTCGCGGTTCATGATCAGCGCGATGTTGGCGCCCACCGGGCGGTCGGTGAGGTCGCGGACGCGCCGTAGATCGGCTCGGCCCTGCTCGGAAGTGGTCTCGATGATGCCCAGCGCGCCCGCGTTGGACACCGCGGCGGCCAGCTGGGCGCCGGCGATGTAGGTCATCGGCGCCTGGATGATCGGGATGTCGATCCCGGCGAGTCCGCAGACCCGGTTGACTGTGTTCATGCGGACCTCGGGTCGATGAGGTCCCGGAAGCTCGCGGCGGGCTGGACCGTGGCCCCCAGGCTGAGCACGCGGTCGCTGAGCCCTTTGTCGGACGTCACCACACGAATATCGTGCGGTCGGGGAGCGGCCCGGACGCGCCGAACGATCTCGTCGTCCGCCGAGTTCGCGGCCGCCCTGGGCGCATACGCGATCTCGATCACCGACGCGGGTATGGCGGTCGACGGGGGCCGTTCGAACACGACGGTCACGTCGTCTCCCTGGGAGGCGGCCCATCGGTCGAGCCGCTCGGCCAGCGCCACCATGGCGCGGCCGCGGTCCTTCCACCAACCGTCCGGGCGGCTCCCGATCACGTTCATGCCGTCCACAATCCACCGCACGGCCCCTACGGTAAGGCGGCATGTCACACCGGCGCTCACGGCCCCGCATTCCGCGGCGCGCCGTTTCCATTCTCGGGCGTCAAGCGGTTGGTACGGTCACCGATATCAGCTGCCGCTGATGCCGTCGCAACGATGGGACTGGTGAATGACGTCGATAGCCGACACCGATGACCGGGTTGTGTCGCTGGCCCGCGGAATGCGCGAACTGGTGCGCGCCGAGGCCGCCGAATCCGAGCGGATGCGCACCCTGACCCCGGGGATCGTCGACGAGATGTGGGCCACCGGGCTGATGTCCGCGTTCAACCCGGCGGCGGCCGGAGGTGTGGAACCCTCGTTCGCCGAGATGATCGAGACCTGGATCGAAATGGCTTGGCAGGACGGCTCTTTCGGTTGGATCGGGATCGCCAACCTGCCCTCGTCGTTCGCCGCCGCGGCCTACCTGCCCGACGACGGTTTCGCCGAGGTGTTCACGGCGCACGACAACCGCGTCACCATGGGCGGCCAATTCTTTCCCAACGGTCAAGGGGCCGCCGTCGACGGCGGTTACCTGGTGAGCGGGTCGTGGAACTTCGGCTCGGGCACCGGCCACTCGCAGTACATCGCGGCGGGGTTCCTGCCGATGGACAACGGCGAAATGCGCTGGATCAGCGAGGGCTTCCCCGAGATGCGGGTCGCAGTGATTCCCCGGGATCAGATCAGCTTCAACGACGGCTGGTTCGTCCAGGGCCTCAAGGGAACCGGGTCCTACGACTACAGCGCCCAGGAGGTGTTCGTGCCGGCGAGCCGCACCTTCGAGCTGTTCACGCGCCAGCCGCACCGGGGCAGCTCACCGGCCACCCGGATGGGCCTGATGCCGGTCACCGCCGCCGGGCACGCGTCGTGGGCGCTCGGCGTGGCGAAAAGCATGCTCGACGATGTCCAGGAACTGGCGGCGACGAAGTTTCGGATGAGTGACATGGCGTCGCTGGCCAGCCGCCCGACATTCCAGAAGGGGCTGGCGCACCACCGCGCGGCCTGGCGCGCCGCCCGACTGCTGGTGCTCGACGCGTTCACCACCGCCGAGGCCGCGGTCGCGTCGGGGGAGGAGCTGACGCCCGCGCTGCGCGCGGACATGCGGGTGGCCGCGGTCTACGCGACCGACACGGCCCGGAGCTGCTCGGAGTGGGCGCACCTGGTCGCCGGCACCAGCTCCATCCGCGAGGGCAGCCGGCTGGAGCGCGCCTTCCGGGACATCTACACCGGCACGCAGCACGCCTTCATCAGCGAGAAGGTGGCCATCGACGTCGCGCAGATCTGGCTCGGCATCATCGACGACCAGCCGGGGCTGTGACTCGCTGACCCGGTCGTCGGCTAGACCAAGCGTTCGCCCGGCTGTTGGTCGCCCGGCTCGTCGCGCTTCCCTTCGTCGGTGTTGCCCGCAAGCGACGAGGCCAGGCCCGGCCCGGCGGCCCCGCCGGCCGACGCCCCCTGGGCCAGCGAACCAAGCGAGCTGAGAGGTGCCGCACCGGCGCCCAGCAACGTCGACGCGGCGCCGGCGGCGGGCATCGCCGGGCCCGGGGTCGGCACCGTGGGCGAGGGGGTCGGCACCGTCGGTGAGGGGGCCGGCACCGTCGGTGAGGGGGCCGGCACCGTCGGCGCCGGGCCGGCGACCGGCCCTCGCCCGACCAGGTCGGCCAGTGGCGGCGTGCGGGGAGCCGAGCCGCCCGCCCCCGGCAGCACCTCCGCGCGCAGCAGTCCGCCGCCGCCCGTGGGCCCCAGGAAGGTCTGGCCAACGATCCGGCCGCCGGCTGAGTGCAAAGTGCCCGCCGCCTCTCCGTCGACCTGGGCGTACATCCGGGCGATGTCGGCAAACGCCACCCCCGTCCGGGCGATCTCTTCCTGGGCGGCGGTGTTGAGGGCCAGCATGGCGGTGCCCTCGGCGGCGAATGCCGTCGCGGCCAGCATCGAGACCTCGTCCACGCCGGCGGGAGCCAACGCGGTCACCGGCCCCGTCGCGGCGGCGCCGGAGGCCAGACCTTGGGTGGCGAGCTCCACCACCTGCAACCCGATGGCCCCCGCGGCCGGGTCATGTGACAGCGGTTCCATGTGCGTGTGCTCCTGTGCGAGCGATGAGCGCCGATACGTCGGGACCAGCTGCGCTGGGCGATGAATCAAGTCTAAGGGCGCCGGTTGGGTGCTGCCCACACTTTCGGGCGGGCCCGGCTGCCGCCCTCCCGTGCGAGCACACCACGCCGAACCTCGAAATCGTCGGCCCGCTCGGATCGTCGCCTACTATCAGCGCATGCGCGGCTCAAAGATCCTGATCACCGGCCCCACCGGTCAAATCGCCACCCCGATTGCACGGGCACTCGCGGCCGACAACGAGGTGTGGGGCATCGCCCGCTTCACCGATCCAGCGGCTCGGGAGGGTCTGCAGAAGTCGGGCGTCCACACCCAGACGGTCAACCTGGCGGCCGGTGAGTTCGGCGATCTGCCAAACGATTTCGAGTACGTGCTCAACCTGGCGGTGGCCAAGAGCGGGAACTGGGACAAGGATCTCGCGGCCAACGCGGAGTCGGTGGGCCTGCTCATGGCGCACTGCCGCGACGCGAAGGCGTTTCTGCACTGCTCGTCCGCCGCCGTGTATGACCCGCCCGGCGACGATCCCCGGACCGAGGATGCCGCCCTGGGCGACAACCACAAGCCCCTGTTTCCCACCTACTCCATCTCCAAGATCGCCGGGGAGGTGGTCGCCCGGTCGATGGCGCGGGTCCTCGGAGTGCCCACCACGATCGCGCGGCTCAACGTTCCCTACGGCGACAACGGCGGGTGGCCGTTCTACCACATGGAGATGATGCTGGCGGGCATCCCGATCCCGGTGCCGCCCGGGGCGCCCGCCCGCTACAACCCCATCCACGAGGACGACATCATCGCGACCATTCCCAAGTTGCTCGAGGTGGCCGCCGTCCCGGCGACCACGGTCAACTGGGGCGGCGACCAAACGGTCAGCATTCAGGAGTGGTGCGGCTACCTCGGTTCACTGGTGGGCAAGGAGCCGGTCTTCGAGGTGAGCGAGCAGGCGCTGCGCGGCAATCCCACCGACAGCGCGCGGATGCACGAGCTCATCGGCGGCACGGCGGTCGGCTGGCGGGACGGGCTGCGCCGCATGGCCGCCAAGTTCCATCCGGAGCTGGTCGGCGCGTAGGCCCGGCAGGCAACCTGATCCGGATTCAACGGCTCCACTCGACACACGCCCGGTAATCGACGGCGCCTAGCCGATTTCGCGGCCCCACGGTCGTGCCCGTGAACGCGGTCCTTGACCGCTGCACGCGCACAATGCTAAGCAAGTGCTCAGCATTGTGACGCACTCGCGGCCGGACGGCCCGCGGCACGGGAGGGATCAGATGACGCTGCAGACGGTATTGGACGACCTGCGCAAGCGGCCGGGAACGGGTGACGTCATCGCGGTCATCGACCCCGCCACGGAGGAGACGATCACCGAATTCACCGACTGCGGGGGAGCGGCGGTCAACGACGCCGTCGCGCGGGCGAGGGCGTCGTTCGAGTCCGGCGTCTGGTCCGAGCTCCCTGGCCGCGAGCGGGCCAAGATCATGTGGCGCATAGCGGATCTGATCGACGAACACGCCGACGAGTTCGCTCAGCTCGACTCGCTCAACACGGGCATGCCCTTGATGCAGGCAACGCTGCAGATGTCGACCTGCTCGGAGTTCTTCCGCTACTACGCCGGTTGGTGTTCGAAGATCAACGGCGTCGCCTACGACGTGAAGACCGACGGCATCGCGACGGACGCCTTCGTCAACATGCACGCCTACACCCGCAAGGAACCGTACGGCGTGGTCGGGCTGATCTTCCCGTGGAACGGCCCGATCTTCAACGCCAGCGCCAAGCTCGCGCCCGCGCTGGCCGCCGGCTGCAGCATGCTCGTCAAACCCGCCGAGGAGACGCCGCTCTCGGCATTGCTGCTCGACAGGCTGGTCCACGAGGCCGGCGTACCCGAGGGCGTCGTCAACCTGTTGACCGGTTACGGCCACACCGCCGGCGCCGCGATCACCGCGCATCCCGACGTGGAGAAGGTCGCCTTCACCGGGTCCACCGAGGTCGGCAAGGAGATCGTGCGGGCGTCGGCCGGCAACTTGAAGAAGGTCACGCTCGAGTTGGGCGGCAAGTCACCGGTCGTGATCTTCGACGACGCCGACCTGGACAAGGCGATTTTGATGGCGTCGCTGGGCATCTTCGTCCACTCCGGCCAGGGCTGCGTGTGCGGATCGCGGATCTTCGCGCAGCGCGGCGTGTACGACCGCGTCGTGGAAGGCCTTGCCATGATGGCGAATACCTTCAAACTGGGCGCGCCCAACGAGGAGGGCTGCGTCAGCGGCCCGCTGATCAGCCACAAACAGCTGAGCCGCGTCATGGGCTTCATCGATGAGGGCCGCAGCGACGGGGTCGAGGTGGTCACCGGCGGCTACCGACTGGACCGCAAGGGCTACTTCGTGCACCCGACGGTGCTCACCAACGTCGATCCGGGCATGCGGCTGTACCAGCAGGAGATCTTCGGGCCCGTCGTCACCATCCTGCCCTTCGACGACGAGGACGAGGCCGTGGCGATGGCCAACGACACCACCTACGGCCTGGCGGCCACCGCCTGGACGCAGGATGTCGGCCGGGCTCACCGGATGCTCAAGCGCCTGCACGCCGGCAGCGTTCAGGTCAACTGCCAGTTGGTCTTCGACCACGACGTGCCGTTCGGCGGCCACAAGCAGTCCGGTTGGGGGCACGAGTTCGGTAAAGAGGGCATCGACATGTACATGAAGACGAAGTCGGCCTGGATCCAGCTTTAACGCGCGGCGTCAGACGGAAGGCGCTCCACAGCGCGAACGCGCCGGCGCGTCACCTCGCACCAAGTGCGGGGCCGCGAACCGGCTACCGGTCCCAAGAGTCGCTGCGACGAAGGCATGCTTGCGGGCAGACTGCTGCTGGTGGGTCAATTCAGGGGAGCACCCGTGACGCCGCGGGTCAGCCTGGTCTGCTTCTCGAATCGAGGAAGGAAACGGTCCTGATGATCAATCCGATCAAGCTGGCCGAGCAGGTGGTCGAATCAGTTCTGGCCGTGGGCGGCATCCGGGTCGGTACCGAGGAGCCTACCTACACGCACCACCCAGTCACCGACGCCGTCGAGATACGCCGCTACGGTCCGCGGATTGCCGCCGAGACCACCGTCGACGCCGACCAGATCCGCGCTCGCGACGTCGGGTTCCGGCGGTTGGCGGGCTATATCTTCGGCGGCAATCGGGGCGACCAATCGATCTCGATGACGGCGCCGGTCAGTCAGCAGTCGAGCCGTCGCGGCAAACAGATCGCGATGACCGCCCCCGTCGTCCAGTCCGCAGGCACCGAGACCGGCTGGACGATCCGGTTTTTCATGCCCGCGAAGTGGACATTGGAGACCCTTCCCATGCCCAAGGATGATCAGGTCCGCCTCGTCAGCGTGCCGCCCGCCACGGTGGCGGTGCTGCGATTCAGCGGCGACCGCGGGCCCAAGGCGGTCACCGCCCGCACGAACGAACTGTTGAAGATATTGCAGGAGCGAGGAATTCAACCGGCCGGAGATCCCGAGGCCTGGTTCTACGACCCGCCCTGGACGTTGCCGATGCGGCGCCGCAACGAGATCGCGATCCCCGTCGATCCGGCGTCCGCACCGGGCTAGCCCGCATGGAACGGCACATCGGCCCGTTCATCGTGACGGCGGGAATCCTCATCGCGCTGCTCGGCATCCTGGTGTGGGCCGGCGGATTGTCGTGGTTCGGTCGCCTCCCGGGGGATATTCGGATCGAGCGCGGAAACGTACGCGTCTACGTTCCGGTGATGTCGATGCTGTTGGTGTCGGTCGCGGCGACGGTCGTGGTCTCGCTGGTGCGCTACATGTTTCGGCGATGACGCGTCGCGCACCGGCCACCGGTTACGGTGTGGGGAAATGACCCCTCCGGACGGACAGAAGGTCGACGCCGGGATGCTGACCGACGTGTCGGAGACGGCGCTGCTGACCCTGAACGGAAGGGCACACCAGGCCGCGCACCCGGACCCGATCATCGACGATCCGATGGCCGTCCAACTCGTCGGCTCCATCGACTTCGACTTCGAGAAATTCGGGCGCAAGGGCCAGGAGATGGCGCTGCGCTCGCTGGCCGTCGACCGGTGCGCGGTCGAATACCTCACCGCGCACCCCAAGGCGACCGTCGTCGCGCTCGCGGAGGGTTTCCAGACGTCCTTCTGGCGCCTCCACCGCGCCCTGCCCGACGCGGAATTCAGGTGGCTGTCGGTGGATTTGGCCCCCGTCGTCGACCTTCGGAAGCGCCTGCTGCCGCAGTCCCGGCGGATCAGTCACCTCGCACAATCCGTCCTCGACTACAGCTGGATCGACCGTGTCGACGGCGACAACGGCGTGTTCGTCAGCGCCGAAGGTCTGCTGATGTACCTGCAACCCGAGGAGGCGCTGGGACTGATCGCTGCGTGCGCCAGAAGCTTTCCCGGCGGCCAGATGTTCTTCGACCTCCCGCCGACCGCCATCAAGATGGTCGCCCGGCAGGGACTGCGTTCGTCCAAGCGCTACCGGGTGCCGCCGATGCCGTTCAGTCTCTCCGTGGGCCAACTGGAGAAATGGGCTCGGACCGTGCCCGGCATCCGCGCCGTGCACGATGTCCCGATGCCCGCGGGCCGGGGCATGTTCTTCGGGACGCTGTACCCCGCGTTGTGGCGGTTCCCGCCGATGAAGCCCTTCCGCGGGGTCTACGCTCTGCTCGACTTCGGCTGAGTATCAGCCGACCTTGACCACCAGCTTGCCGACGTTCTTGCCGTCGAACAGCATGTTGATCGCCGTCGGCAACTGCTCGAACCCCTCGACGACGGTCTCGAGCGGCGTGAGCCTTCCGGCCTCGATCAGGCCGGCGATCTCGCTGATCGCTTCCGGCGCGCGCCCGAAGTGGTCGAGCACGATGAAGCCCCGCAGGGTGGCGCGCTGGATGAGCAGGTTCCCGAACGCACGCGGACCCGGCGGGGGGTCCTCCGCGTTGTAGCCGGAGATCAGGCCGCACAGCGCGACGCGGGCGCCGATGTTGAGCCGGGCGAAGATCGCGTCCATGAGGTCGCCGCCGACGTTTTCGAAGTCGACGTCGATGCCGTCGGGTGTCGCCGCGGCCAGTTGGGCGGCCCAGTCGTCGGCACGGTGGTCGACCGCCGCGTCGAACCCCAGCCGGTCGGTGAGCAGCGCGCATTTCTCGGGCCCTCCGGCGATTCCGACGACACGCGCTCCGGCGTCCTTGGCGAGTTGGCCGGCGACCGAGCCGACCGCACCGGCCGCCGCGGAGACGACGACGGTCTCGCCGGGCTGCGGCTTGCCGATATCGCGGATCCCGATCCACGCGGTGAGCCCGGTCATCCCCAGCGCACCGAGGTAGGCGCTCGGCGAAATGCCCGGCGCGACCTCGACGGGATTGACCAGCGACGTGTCCGAGATGACCGCGTACTCCTGCCAGCCGAGCAGGCCTTGCACCCGCTGACCGACGGCGTAGGTGGAACTCTTCGACGCGACGACCTCGCCGAGGGCACCCGCTCGCATGACCTCGCCGATGCCTACCGGAGGCAGGTAGGACGGGGTGTCGTTGATCCACATGCGGTTCGTCGGGTCCAGCGAGATCCAGTCCACCCGCACCAGCGCCTCGCCGTCGCCGACCTCGGGGATCGCCTCTTCGGTCAGTTCGAACGTTCCGGGGCCGATGCGCCCGACGGGACGTTCGCGCAGCAGGAAACGACGATTTCGTCCGGTCATTAGCGCACCGTACCCTCCACGCGCGTGCGCGTTCTACCCTGCACAAAGGGGCGCCGCTCGACCGGAGGTGGACTCGATGAAGGTGATGCCACGACTCGTCTTCGTGTCGATCGCAGTGGGGGCGCTGGCGGTGTCCGCGCAGCCCGGGGTCGCGACCGCCGATCCGCCACCGACCCAGGTGATCACCGTGGTGGCCGTCGGTCCCGGCGGCCAACCGATCAACGGCTATAAGGAAACGCCTCCCGAGGGCAACGTCGTCGTCGTCAACGACTGCACCACCCCGTCGCCGTCGGCGGTGGCCGACGACGTCTACTACTGCTCACCCAGCGCGGCCGGCGCGGGCACCTGCTGGCCGTCGACACCCGGATCGCTGTTGTGCGTGGACGATCCCTGGCAGCAGCGCCTCCATCGGGTCAGCTACGACGGCCCGCTCCCGCCCGTGCGGCCGAGCGCGACGCCGGACCCGTTCGCGCTCACTCTGGACGACGGCACCCGCTGCCTGCTGCGCAACGGTGGCGCGTGGGGCGGACGCGCCGATGGCTACGTCGGCGTTTACGGCTGCGGCGGCCCCGGCAGCGGCCTCGCCGTGCTGTGGCTGCCCAGCCAGGGGCCCGGATCCTGCATCGACCGCTCCGCTGCGGCGTGGACCGTCAAGGTCGGCCGCCTCGGCGCACCGGACGCCGTCCTTCCGCCGCCGGCGACCCGCGCCGTGACCGAGGCCTGGCTCGCCGGGGGCAGGGCTGGACAGTAAGGCGGCACCGGGGCTGCTATAACGCAACGTATGTCAGGCGACGCGCACACCATCACCCATGTTTCCGATACCGCTCGGTGGACGGCGTTGCACCGGGCGACCGAATCGGCCCGCCCCGATGCGCTGTTCCGCGACCCGCTCGCCGAACGCCTCGCCGGCGAACACGGCCGCGCGATCGTCGACAACGTTCGCTGGACGGATCGCAGCGGTTTCTGGCTGGTCGCCCGCACCAAGCTCATCGATGACGCCATCGCCGACGCGCTCGCGAACGGCTGCGACCGGGTGCTGAATCTGGCCGCCGGCCTGGACACCCGGCCCTACCGCTTGGACCTCCCCGCTGATCTCACCTGGATCGAGGCCGATCTGCCCAAGTTGCTCGAGGAGAAGACGCAAGTACTCGCCGATCAGACCCCGCGCTGCCAACTCCGGCGCATAGCGGTTGACCTCGCCGACCCGCACGCCCGAGACGCGTTCTTCAACGACGCGCTCGACGGTGCGTCGAAGGCCTTCGTGCTGACTGAGGGTCTGTCGATGTATCTCGAACCCACCGCCATCGCCGGGCTTTCGGATGCGATCAAGCGCCCCGAAGTCGCGTGGTGGATGCTCGATTTCGCCTTTCCCGGCCTGAAGAAGCGAATCAACAAGAACGTCGCCGGAATCTCGGAGAACGCGCCGTTCAAATTCGCACCCGACAACGGGCTGGCCTTTTTCGAAAACCTTGGTTGGAGGACGGTCGAGGCGGAATCGGTACTGGTGGCCGCCCACCGATTGCATCGCCTACCGATCTGGATGCGCCCGCTTGCCTGGCTGCCTCGACCGGATTTGCGCCGTCCGGGCGGCAGATCCTCGAGTGCGGTGGCCCTGCTCACCCACTGACGGCGGGGCTTCCTACCAGACCCGTATCCAGTCGACGAGCATGCTGGCGGGATAGGTTCCGGGCCCGGGATCGCCGCCGCCGGAGCCGGCGACCGCCAGGTTGAACACCGGATAAACGGTGTAGCCCGGGGCGTTGAAGGGCCAATCGGGCAGCGAGCTCGCCGGTACGTCGAAGTAGGGCTGGGCCCCTTCGGCGTAGTCCTTCCAGAATCGAATACCGGCCGCATCCCACTGCGTGCGCCAGGTGTGCCAGGCGCTGTCCATCGCGATGTTGTGGGTCTTCCATTCGCCGCCGTTGGCTTTCGCGTGGACCGTGGTGGCCGAGGGCCAGCTGCCGTTGCCGTACCACTCCATGACGTCGATCTCGCCCTGGTCCTCATTGCCGAGCCAGTATGCAGGCCAGGCGCCGGCGGTCAGGCAGTTGAGTTTGATGCGGGCCTCCCACGTGTGGCCGACGCCGCCGCGCCAGAGGCCTTGCACCTTGCCGCTGTAGTAGGTCGGGCCATCCTTGGCGGCGAGCAACACGAGGTTGGAGTTGCCGTCAACGAAGACGTTGCGCCGGTCGTCGCGGTACTGCCCGATGTGCTCGGGCTGTTCCCAATAGGTCGGGTCCTTGATGGTCTCGCGGGCCTTCGCCACCGTCCACTTCGAGGCGTCGGGGGCCGAGCCGGCGGGACCGTCGAACTCGTCGTGAAAGACGTAGCTGCCGGTCTGGCCGCTAGGCGCCGCCGGAGCGGGAGGACGGTCCGCGGGCGAATCCCGTCCCACGGGGTGGGCCAGGGCGTGCGGCGCAGGCAGCGCGGCTGCCAGCAGGCCGATCCCGGTCGTCAAAATGATGCGGCGGCGATCCATCTCGGGCATACGCAAGGGACCATAGCAGCCGCCACCGTGCGGAGCCGAAACACCGAAATGTGTCGGTGGCCGCCGCTAACGTTTCGTTTCGTCGCCGGGCCAGCACGGATGGCGACACGGCGGTGGTTGAACGATTAGTCGAAATTCATGGCTAATTCTCAACTTCACGGATGGTTTGGTCTCAGGATCGGCCGGGCATTCTGAGATCACAAGCCGATAACCACCGCTATTACGGGTCGTGCTGAGAGGGGTTAACGATCGTGGCTGAAACAACGGGAGCGACGGTAATTTTCCTTCAGTCCCATCCGTTATGGACCGCGGCCCAGCGGCACGAGCGCGAGCGTCGTGACGCGATGCGCCGTCATCCCGCTTTCCGCTCCCGGCAGTGCGCCGCGATTCCCGGCGGCGAGGTCATTCCGCTTATGCGCGAGTTCAAGTTGTACTCGAGCACCAATACCCCGGCCTGACATTTCTCCGCGCAAATTGCGGAAAAGCGGCCGCGCCAGTTACTCGGGCGCCAACGAGTTAGCGTGGCAGCGGCAACGACCCGCCGACCCCTGCACCGTTTCGGATGACGGCTGAGCTTCCGGGCGCAGCGCGGCCCACCAAAGCTCGCGGCCTCGCCGCGATTTTTCGAATTGTGGACGGGGAGAGGCGGTATCCAATCATCGTGGTATTCGCGCCACACCTGCGCTGCCCGGCCACCTAAAGGCTCGCGAGCCGCCATCGCGACGGGTCTCCGCGGCGCAGCGCTGGAAAGCGTTGGGGCCGTTCGGCCCTTACTTCGCACCCAGTGACCGTGCCAGGGTGGACCGTGAAATTGCCGTATGCGGGGAGGCAGAGTTGACACACGCCGGCGAATTGAGGGGCGCCACAACAGGCTTGACATCAGCCGAGGCGCAACAGCGGCTCGAACAATACGGGCCCAACGAGATTGCCGAGCGGCACCGCAATCCGGTGTTGGATTTTCTCGGATATTTCTGGGCACCGATCCCGTGGATGATCGAGGTCGCGCTGGCGTTGTCGCTGGCCGCCCGGCACTGGACCGACGCGGCGATCATCGGGGTGTTGCTGGCGATGAACGGGTTGGTGGCGTATTTCGAGGAGCACCAGGCGGCCAACGCGATCGCCGCGCTCAAACAGCGGCTGGCGACCTCCGCGCGGGTGCTGCGCGACGGCGCGTGGGTGACGGTGGCGGTGCGCGAGTTGGTGCCCGGCGACATGGTGCGGGTGCGGCTGGGCGACGTAGTTCCCGCCGACCTGCGGGTGCTGGACGACGCCACCCTCGAGGTGGACCAGTCCGCGCTGACCGGCGAGTCGCTGGCCGTCAGTCGCGGGCGGGGCGACGACCTGTTTTCCGGGTCGGTGCTGGTGCGCGGGGAGGCCGACGCGCTGGTCTGTGCGACCGGCGCGGCGTCGTTCATGGGCAAGACCACCGCGCTGGTGGAAAGCGCGGGCACGGTCAGCCACTTCCAGCGCGCGGTGCTGCGCATCGCCAACTACCTGATCGTGATCGCGCTCGCCCTGGTCACCCTGACGGTCGCGGTCTCGCTGGTTCGGGGCAACCCGGTGCTGCAGACCCTGGAGTTCGCCCTGGTCGTCACGATCGCCTCGATCCCGGTGGCGCTGCCGGCGGTGCTGTCGGTGACCATGGCCATCGGCGCGCGCCAGCTTGCGCGTCACGAGGCCGTGGTCAGCCATCTGCCCGCCGTCGAGGAACTCGGCGGCATCGACCTCCTGTGCTCAGACAAAACCGGCACCCTGACCCAGAACCGCCTGGCGCTCGCCGCGCGCTGGACCGCCACCGCCGTCAGCGACGACGAACTGCTCGAGGCCGCCGCGCTGGCCTCGCGTGCGGAGGACAACGACCTCATCGATCTGGCGGTGCTGGCGGCCGCCGGACAACCACCGGCGCAGCGGGTGGCCCAGTTCCTTCCGTTCGATCCGGTCAACAAGCGCACCGAGGCGCTGGTGCACGGCGCAGGGGGCAAGACCTTCCGGGTCAGCAAGGGCGCACCACAGGTCATCGCCGCCCTCTGTGGCGGTGATGGCGCGTCCGCGGAGGTCGACGGCGTCGTCGAACGGTTCGCCGGCCACGGGTACCGGGCACTCGGCGTGGCGAAGACCGACGGCGACGACACCTGGCGGCTGATGGGTGTGCTGGCTTTGGCGGATCCGCCCCGCGAGGACTCCGCGGCGACTATCGCCGCCGCACGGGAACTCGGCATCGACGTCAAGATGGTCACCGGAGATCAGGTCGCCATCGGCCGCGAGATCGCTCGCCAGGTCGGCCTGGGCGACCAGATCCTCGATGCCGCCATCCTCGACGGCGCCGCTGACGACGAGCTCGGCGCCCGGGTGGAGGCGACGGACGGCTTCGCACAGGTGTTTCCCGAGCACAAGTACCACATCGTGCGGCTATTGCAGGCCCGCGGGCACATCGTCGGAATGACCGGCGACGGCGTCAATGATGCCCCCGCGCTCAAGCAGGCCGACGCGGGCATCGCGGTGTCCGGGGCCACCGATGCGGCGCGCGCGGCCGCCGACGTGGTCCTGCTGGCGCCGGGGTTGTCCGTGATCGTGCGCGCGATCGGTCTGGCCCGCGAGATCTTCGCCCGGTTGACCAGCTATGCCACCTACCGCATCGCCGAGACCATCCGGGTGCTGCTGCTGATCACCCTGGCGGTGGTGTTCATGAACTTCTTCCCGGTCACCGCGGCGATGATCGTGTTCCTGGCGCTGCTCAACGACGGCGCGATCCTGTCGATCGCCTACGACCACGTGCGCGGCTCACCCAGGCCCGTCAAGTGGGACATGCGCGCCGTGCTGACCATCGCCACCGTGCTGGGTGTCATCGGCGTCGTCGCGACCTTCACGCTGTTCTTCCTCGCCGACAGGGTCTTCGGGCTCAGCCACGACCTCATCCGCACCATGATCTACCTGAAGCTGTCCGTCGCCGGTCAGCTGACCATCTTCCTCACCCGTTCCCGCGGCCCGTTCTGGTCGCGGCCCGCACCCGCACCGCTGATGGTGGGGGCGGTCATCACGGCTCAAACCATCGCCACCCTGATTGCCGTCTACGGCGTGGCCATGGCGCCGCTCGGATGGCGGTGGGCCGGCCTCGTCTGGGGCTACTCGGTCGTTTGGTTTCTCTTCAATGACCGGCTCAAGCTCGCCGCTTATTGGGTGCTAAATCACAGCTCCAGCCGCGCTAGGTGAAACCGCGGATGCCCCAGGCTGATTCGTCGCGTCAAAGCTTAGCGGCTTAGCTGTGCCGCCCTGGCTGGAATTCCTGGTGGTGGGTGCGGGGCTGGGCGCGCTCAGCGGTGTGTTCGGCGTCGGTGGTTCATCACTGGCCACGCCGTTGCTGTCGCTGCTCGGGCTGCCCGCATTGATGGCGGTGGCTACGCCGCTTCCCGCGACACTGCCGACGGCTCTGGCCGCCGGCTGGCCTTACCTGCGCAAGGGCCATGTTCGCCCCCGGGCGGCGTTGTGGTCGTTGCTCGGCGCGGTCCCCGCCACCGTGGGGGGCGCACTGCTCTCGCCGCTGGTCGGTGGCGACCCGTTGCTGATCGCCTCCGGTGTGGTTCTGATCGCCGTCGGGGTCAGGGTATTGCGTCCGGTGTCCGGCCGGGATCGTCGCATTGGGGAGGCACGGCGGAAGAATCGCGTCCGGTTGGTGGCGGTGTCTGCGGGGGTCGGCCTTCTCACCGGGTTGCTGGCGAACGGTGGCGGTTTTCTTCTCGTTCCGATGTTCCTGCTCTTCTTCGGATTGACGATGCCCCAGGCCGCGGGGACGAGCCTGGCGGTGATCAGCGTGCTCGTCATTCCAACCACCGCCACGCATTGGGCACTGGGGCATATCGATTGGTCGGTGGCCGCGGCGCTCACTCTCGGTGCCGCGCCGTCCGGCACGGTGACCGCTCTGTGGGCTCAGCAGATGAGTGCCAGGAACGTACAGGCGGCTTTCGGCTGGTTTCTGATCGCCAGCGGGACTGCGTTTACCGTGTATCGCCTGGCCGGCTGAGCAGTTCGACGGTGCCGTCGTCGGTCAGAGCTTGCCGGCGACGAAATCGGCGGCCTGGTTGGCCATGCCGGCATCGATGTAGGCGCCGGCCAGGTGTTGTGGCCAGTTCGCTTTCCAGGTATTCGGGTCGGCCGGGTTGCAGATGGGGTCGGCGCCGTGGCACAACTCGATGGTCCGGTCGTTGTAGACGGGGCTGAAGTTGGTGATCGGCCCCACCCACTGGCTTCCGTTGCCGAACAACGCCACGGCCGCGATGTGCTGATCGGCGCCGGGCGGCAGGGGGCTGTCGAAACCGAACGCGCTGATGGGTGCCGCGAGCACGACGTCGGTGACGGCCGCCCCCAGCGAGTAGCCGCCCAGCACCAGCCGGGTGTTGGGGCAGTTGGTGATCATGTCCTGAACATGGCGGCTCATGTCGTTGGCACCCTGCGCGACCTCGGTATCGGCCGGATAGTTGACGGCATACACCCCGATGTTCTTGTTGACCTTGGATCGCAGCGCACTGATGAAGGCGTTGCCCAGCGCCCCCGGTCCCGGCGATTCCATGCGCCCGCGGGCGAACACCACCTGCACCGGTGGGCAACTGGCCGCGGCCGCGCTGGGGATGCCGGACGACGGCACCGCGGCAGGCAACACCACGACGGCCGCGGTCAGGACGGCCGCCGAACCGATTTCACCGAGTCTGCGGGCAAGCACAGCATGATCGTAAAGCGGTCTCGCCACCCCCGCTGGGCTTAGGTGTAGCGGCCTGACCCGATGGTGCGGCGGCGACGACGACCACCGCGCCGGCGCTGTCGCCGGGAACGATAGGTTCAGCTGATGAGTCACGTCGATGCGGGCGCACCCGAGCGCTTGTTTGCGTTGGCCGAGCAGGTGCAAGGTTTCCTGCCCGCCGACGAGGGCCGCGCCCTCTACGACGCCGCGCTGCGCTATCTCGACGGCGGCGTAGGGGTCGAGATTGGCACGTATTGCGGCAAATCCACGCTGTTGCTCGGCGCCGCCGCCCAACAGAGGGCCGCCGTGCTCTACACGATCGACCACCACCACGGCTCCGAGGAGCACCAGGTCGGCTGGGAGTACCACGACGCCTCGCTGGTGGACGACGTCACGGGACTGTTCGACACATTGCCGACCTTCCGCCGCACGCTGGATGCCGCGGGGCTGGACGACCACGTCGTTGCGATCGTGGGGAAGTCGCCGGTCGTGGCTTCCGGGTGGCGCTCGCCGCTGCAGTTCTTGTTCATCGACGGCGGCCACAGCGAGGCCGCTGCGAACCAGGACTTCGACGGATGGGCGAAGTGGGTGAGCGTCGGCGGTGGACTGGCCATCCACGACGTGTTCCCGGACCCCAGGGACGGCGGGCGACCCCCGTATTACATCTACTGCCGCGCAATCGATTCCGGCCAGTTCCGGGAGGTTTCGGCCACCGGTTCGCTGCGGGTCCTCGAACGCGTCAGCGGTCAGCCGGGCGAGGCGATCTAGAGTCGACGGTCACCGACCCGGCCCGGCGGCCACGCATTCGCAGTCGAAGTCCGTTTGCAGGCCCATCGGCAGCCCGTGGCCGCGGAAGATCCCGGCGCCGGCGGTGGTGTCCGACAGCGCGTCGGCGGCGAGGATCATCGCCGCTCCCGTCCACGTGGTGCGCTCCTCGGGCCACCGCTTTCCGTCCGCGAACACCAGGCCCGTCCAGTACGAGCCGTCCTCTTCGCGCAAGTGCTGCATCGCGCCGAACTGCCGGTGGGCTGCCGACCGCTGGCCGATGGCGTCGAGCGCCATGACCAACTCGCACGTCTCGGCACCGGTGACCCAGGGCCTGTCGACTACGCACCGAATGCCCAGGCCGCCGACCACGAACTCGTCCCACCGCTGTTTGATCCGCGCGGCCGCCTCCGGCCCGCGCAACGCGCTGCCGAGGATGGGGTAGTACCAGTCCATCGAGTAGCGGTCTTTTTCGGTGAACGCTTCGGGGTGAGCGGCGATCGCGTGCCCGAGGCGGCCCAGCGCCAGTTCCCACTCCGGCTGCGGTTCACCGATCAGGGCGGCGAGCGCCAAGGCGCACCGGATGCTGTGGAAGACGCTCGCGCAGCCGGTCAGCAACGCTTCCTGCAGGGGACCGGCTTCGCTTCGGGCCCAACAGATCTCGCCGTAGCCGACCTGCAGGTCGATGACGAAGTCAATGGCCTTGTGCACGACCGGCCACATCTGGGCGGCAAAGCGCCGGTCACCGGTGACGAGCACGTGGTGCCAGACACCGGTGGCGATGTAGGCGCAGAAGTTGCTGTCGCTGTTGGCGTCTTCGACGACCCCCGCGCGCAGTTGGATGGGCCAGGAGCCGTCGGGCCGCTGGGTGCGGCGGCTCCACTCGAACGCCGCGCGCGCCGGTTCCAGCAGTCCGGCGACGGTGAGCGCCATGGCGCACTCGACGTGATCCCACGGATCGGTGTGGCCGCCCTCAGACCAGGGGATGGCTCCCGAGGATTCTTGGAGGGCTGCGATCGACAGCGCGGTCTGGCGGCATTGCTCCGGGCTCAGGACACCCGGGACCGATGGCGGGTTAGACCGACGCAACTGCGTACCCCACAGTCGCTGGGCGCTCGGCGGTCGGCTGTTTGACGAAGTACATCGCCACGCTCTTGCCGACCAGGGGATTGAGCAGCGATTCCGCCAGCTGCGTTATCTTCGGCCGCTGCATCAGGTCCCACACCAAGAGTTTGTGGTATGCGGACACGGCGCGGTGATCGGTGTTCGACACGCCCACAGCGCATTTGAGCCACCAGAAGGGGGAGTGCAGCGCGTGGGCGTGGTGAGCGTGCGTCAATCGCATTCCGCCATCGAGGATCTTGGCGCGCAGTTCGCTGGCGCGGTAGATGCGGACGTGGCCGCCCTCGTTGCTGTGGTATTCGTCGGACAGCAGCCAACACACCTGCTCGGGGAGCCAGCGCGGAACGCTGACCGCCAGGGTGCCGCCAACCTTGAGCACCCTGATCAGTTCGGCGATGGCGGCGTCGTCGTGCGGGATGTGCTCGA
Source organism: Mycobacterium europaeum (assembly GCF_034555895.2). Lineage (NCBI taxonomy): Bacteria > Bacillati > Actinomycetota > Actinomycetes > Mycobacteriales > Mycobacteriaceae > Mycobacterium > Mycobacterium europaeum. The sequence goes on along the minus strand of NZ_CP157315.1, from coordinate 1,838,495 downwards.
GGATCTCCGACGCGATCACGCAGTCGAACGTCCCGTCGGCGTACGGCAATTTCAGCGCGTCGCCGAGCACCGCCGTCGCCGACGCCCCGGCGGGCGCCTCACCGGCCTCGGCCATCGCGCGCAGAATGGTGTCGACCGAACGCAATTCGTCCGCATCGCGGTCGAATGCGACCACGTCCGCACCGCGCCGATACGCCTCGAAGGCGTGCCGGCCGGCCCCACACCCGACGTCGATGACCTTGGTCGCGGGCCCGATCCGTAGCCGGTCGAAATCGACGGTCAGCATTGCGCCTGGCCTTCGGCCGCGGCGGGGGCGGCGTTGCGTGCGATCGCCCGCTGGTAGACCCGGACGGTTTGAGCGGCCACCGCCTCCCAGCTGAACACGTCGACCGCGCGGGTTCGTCCGGCCTTGCCCAGACTCCGTCGCTTCTCCGGTGAATCCAGCAGGTCACCGAGCGCGCGGGTGAGCGCATCGACGTCGGCGGGCGGTACCAGCTCGGCGCACGCGCCGTCGGTGCCGAGGACTTCGGGAAGCGCGCCGACCCGGCTGGCCACGATCGGCGTGCCACTGGCCATGGCCTCCACCGCGGGCAGCGAAAACCCTTCGTAGAGCGAGGGAATGCAGGCGACCTCGGCCGACGCGAACAGCGCGGCAAGCTCGGCGTCGGAAAGCCCGCTGGTGATGTGGACGATGTCGGAGATGCCGAGCTCGGCGATGAGTTTGTGGGTCGGGCCGTTGGGTTCGACCTTCGCGACGAGCCGCAGCTCCAGATCCCTACTCGTGCGCAACCGCGCGGCCGCGTGCAGGAGGGTGCGCACACCCTTGAGCGGGGTATCTGCGCTGGCGATGGCGATGATCCGCCCTCGATGCCGGGGGCGCGACCCCGGCTTGAACAGCTCGGTGTTGACGCCCAGCGGCACCACGTGCAGCTGCTCCGGCGAGACACCGAAGTCGCTGACGATGTCCGCCGCCGACGACGAGGAAACCGTCAGCAGGTCCGGGATCTGACGGGCCACCTGCTGCTGCATCGCCAGGAACCCATACCATCGCTGCACCAACGGTTTTCGCCACCACCGCGCGGCGGCCAGATCGAGCACCCGGTCACGGGTGATGGGGTGATGCACGGTCGCCACCACCGGCAGTCCCGCGGCGGCGATCCGAAGCAGGCCGGTGCCCAGGCTCTGGTTGTCGTGGACGACATCGAAATCGGCCACCCGGCCGGCCAGTAACCGCGCGGCGCGCATGGTGAATGTCCGCGGTTCGGGGAACCCCGCGGTCCACGTGGTGAGCAGTTCCAGCAGGTCGATCGAGTCGCGGATCTCGCTGGGCCGCGGCACGCGGAACGGGTCGGGTTCGCGGTAGAGGTCCAGGCTCGGCACTTTGGTCAGCCGGACCCGCGGGTCGAGCAGGTCCGGATAAGGCTGGCCCGAGAACACCTCGACGTCGTGACCGAGTTCCACCAGGCCGTGGCTGAGATGGCGCACGTAGACGCCCTGTCCGCCGCAATGAGTTTTACTACGGTAGGACAGCAGGGCAATTCGCATACTCAACTCTTCTTTGCTGGTGAATGACCGCGGAACAACGCCGAACCCATCGCGGTCAACGGGCTCCCGAACTCCGTGACAGCAAACTGGACATGTGTCCAGACTATAGTTCGATTACCTAATCGAGCGCAACGAGCTCGGACGTCACCGGCCGCTGTGTCATCGCTCTGACGGAAATCCGGCACGCAAAGATCATGCCACCCGGCACCGAGGCGGGCTGAACCGTTCGCCCCGCCCCACGCGATCACGGTCTGAGCCGCTGTACCCAGCCATGCATCGGAAGCGCTTCACTGTGGCCGCGCCGACCAGTAGATGGCGTCCGAGCACCACTTTTGGGCCGTTTGTTAGCATCACGCCCGTGCAGGATTCGGCCGCATCGGGCGACCGCGGCGCGCGGCGATCGGTATCGCGGCGCGACGTCTTCAAGTTCGCGGCCGCGCCGGTTTTGCTCGGCCTGGGCGCGGCCGCCGCACCGTTCGACGACGGGAAAGCGTTCGCCGCCGACATGCGGCTGATCGATTTCGCCGAGCGCAGGATCTCGCCGGACGAGATCAGGTCGGCGGGTTATGACGGCGTGGTGAACTACGTGTCGGAGTCGCGGCCGGGGGCCAACTTCGAGGCGAAACCGCTCACCCGCGCGTATGCCGACGCGCTGCGGGCGGCGGGCCTGCACATCGTCAGCAACTTCCAGTACGGCAAACCCGGCTGGCCGGACCCCTCCGATTACACCCGCGGTTTCGACGGCGGTGTCGCGGATGCCCAGACGGCCCAGCGGCTGCACGGCGCGGCCGGGGGCCCGGCATCGGCGCCGATCTTCTTCAGCGTCGACGACGACATCGACGAGAACACCTGGAACAGCGTTGCCGTCCAATGGTTTCGGGGGATCAACTCCGCGTTGGGGGTGGGACGCACCGGCATCTACGGGCATGCCCACGCGTGCGGGTGGGCGATCCGGGACGGCGTCATCGGCAACTCGAGCAGTGCGGGACATCGGTGGGCGTGGCAGACGAAATCGTGGTCGCACGGCGCCCGCGAACCCGCGGCCGTGCTTTACCAGGCCGTGGTGAACAGCCCGTCGAACCCGAGTCCGCTCCTCGGCGGGATCAACGTCGACATCGACGACGTGCTCGCGCCGGACTTCGGCCAGTGGGACTTCGCGCGCTGAGTAGCGCTCGCCCGCCAGACTTCACCGGTTGCGACCAATCGCGGCGTGTCGTGTGCGCGGTTTCTGTGTCGCGGACGAACCGCCCGACCCGCTGACGTACCCGCGAAGCACGGCGCCCCGCGAGCCGATGGCCCACGGGGCGCCGCCCGGCATCCGGCGTTACTTGAGATCGAACCGGTCGTTGTTCATCACCTTGACCCACGCCGCGACGAAGTCCTCCACGAACTTGCCCTGGTTGTCGTCCTGGGCGTAGACCTCGGACAGCCCGCGCAGCACCGAGTTCGACCCGAAGACAAGGTCATTCGCGGTCGCGGTCCACTTGACCGTGCCCGAGGCCCGGTCGACGACCTCGTAGACGTTCTCCGCCGACTTCGACGCCTTCCACGCGTTGTCCATGTCGAGCAGGTTGACGAAGAAGTCGTTGGTCAACGCGCCGGGCCGGTCGGTGAACACCCCGTGCTTGGAGCCACCGTGATTGGCGCCGAGGGCACGCAGGCCGCCGATGAGCACCGTCGCCTCCGGGGCGGTCACACCGAGCAGGTACGCCCGCTCCATCAACAGGTGCTCCAGCGGAGCCTTCTCGCCGGGCCGGGTGTAGTTGCGGAAGCCGTCGGCCCGCGGTTCGAGCACCGCGAAGGACTCCACATCGGTGTTCTCCTGGGAAGCGTCGGTGCGCCCGGGAGCGAAGTGCACCGAGATCTCGTAGCCGGCGTCCTTGGCCGCCTTCTCGACCGCCGCGGACCCCGCCAGCACGATGAGGTCGGCCAGTGAGATCTTCTTGCCGCCCGATGCAGAGCCGTTGAAGTCCTGCTGGATCTTTTCCAGCACGGGCAACACCTTGTCGAGCTCGGAGGGCTCGTTGCACTCCCAGTTCCGTTGCGGCTCGAGGCGCAGCCGTCCGCCGTTGGCGCCACCGCGCTTGTCGGTGTTGCGGTAGCTGCCCGCCGCGGACCAGGCGGTCTTGACCAGCTGAGGAACCGACAGCCCGGACGCGAGCACCTTGCTCTTCAGCGCCGCGACGTCGCTTTCGTCGACCAGCGCGTGGTCGACCGGCGGAACCGGGTCCTGCCAGAGCTGCGGCTCGGGGATCCACGGGCCGAGGTAGCGGCTGACCGGCCCCATGTCGCGGTGCAGCAGCTTGAACCAGGCCTTGGCGAACGCCTCGGTCAGCTCTCCGGGGTGGTCCAGCCAACGCCGGGTGATGTCGCGATAGATCGGCGACTCACGCATCGAGATGTCGGTGACCAGCATCGTCGGGGCGCGGCCCGGCCCGCCGAACGGGTCGGGGATGGTGCCCGCGCCGGCGCCGTCCTTGGCGACGAACTGCCAGGCATCGCCGGGGCTCTTGGTGAGCTCCCACTCGTAGCCGTACAGGGTCTCGAGGAAGGTGTTGTCCCACTTCGTCGGGGTGGGCGTCCAGACCACCTCCAGGCCGCTGGTGATGGCGTCCTTGCCCACGCCGGTGCCGTAGGAGCTCTTCCAACCCAGCCCCTGCTGTTCGATCGGGGCGGCCTCCGGCTCGGGGCCGACGAGATCGCCGCTGCCGGCGCCGTGGGTCTTGCCGAAGCTGTGGCCGCCGACGATGAGCGCGGCGGTCTCCTCGTCGTTCATCGCCATGCGGGCGAACGTCTCGCGGATGTCGATCGCGGCGGCGATGGGATCCGGTTTGCCCTCGGGGCCTTCGGGATTGACGTAGATCAGGCCCATGGTGGTGGCGCCGTAGGGCTCGGCCAGGTCGCGCTTACCGGAGTAGCGCTTGTCGGTGCCCAGCCACTCGTCCTCCTCGCCCCAGAGGATCTCTTCGGGCTCCCAGACGTCCTCACGGCCGAAGGCAAAGCCGAAGGTCTTGAACCCGAAGGACTCCAGGGCGCAGTTGCCGGCGAAGATGATCAGGTCCGCCCAGGAGATCTTGCTGCCGTACTTCTTCTTGAGCGGCCACAGCAGTCGACGCGCCTTGTCCAGGCTGACGTTGTCCGGCCAGCTGTTGATCGGGGCGAAGCGCTGCATGCCCTGGCCGCCGCCGCCGCGGCCGTCGTGAATGCGGTAGGTCCCCGCGGCGTGCCAGCTCATCCGGATGAACAGGCCGCCGTAGGTGCCGTAGTCGGCGGGCCACCAGTCCTGGGAGTTGGTCATCAGCGACATCATGTCGGCCTTGAGCGCGTCGACGTCGAGCTTGGCGAACTCCGCGGCGTAGTCGAAGTCCTCGCCGAGCGGGTTGGACTGCGGGTTGTGCGGCTGCAGCATCGATGTGTCGATCTGGTCGGGCCACCAGTCCCGGTTGGTCAGGGGCGCGTTCGATTTCGGCTTGGGGGAGGGGATTGCGGGGTTTTCGCTCTCGCTGGTGCTGGCCGTCTTGGTGTCGTCGTGGGGCGGCCGACTCTGGGAGGTATCGCTGGACACAGCATTCCTTTCTTAGGGGTGATTGGGCTGCGAGCTAGGCATCTGCGGTCGAACAGTCGGGGCACACGCCCCAGTAGATGACCTCGGCCTCGTCCAGGACGAAACCGTCGAGAACTTCGTTCTCGTCGGACGGGGTGAGGCAGGGAGCGGCACCGACCGCGCAGTCGATGTCGGCGATCACGCCGCAGGACCGGCACACCACATGGTGGTGGTTGTCGCCGACTCGCGACTCGTAACGGGCGACCGACCCGGAGGGCTGGATCCGGCGGACCAGACCCACCGTGCTCAACGCGTTGAGGACGTCATAGACGGCCTGGCGGGAGACGTCGGGCAGGCCGACGCGCACCGCCGAGAAGATGGTCTCGGTGTCGGCGTGCGGGTGGGCGTCCACCGCCTCCAGCACGGCGACCCTGGGACGGGTCACCCGCAGATCGGCCATCCGCAGTCGTTCCGCGTAATCGGCGGTCGGTGCCACCGCACCAATATGACGCACTTAATTGGAACGAGTCAAGAGTTTATTGTGAAGCAGACCACAAATGCAGGTGACGAATGGGCTGCGTCACATCGGCGTCAGGTTGGCGTCAAGTTAGCTTCAGGTCGGCTTCAGGGCGCTGCCTTTGCGCCAGTCGTCCCAGCTGAGCGTCCAGTCGCCGTTCTGCGCCAGCGTCAACGGCGGGCCACCGCTGTTGCGAACCTCGACCACATCCCCGGGCACCGAGAAGTCGTAGAACCACTTCGCGTTGTCGGCGTTGAGGTTCAGGCATCCGTGCGAGGTGTCCCGATGCCCCTGCGCCCACACCGTGGCGTCGAGCTCGTGCAGGTAGATGCCGTCGGTGCTGATCCGGGTGGCGTAGTTGATGGTTTCGCGATAGCCCAGGCGCGAGTTCTTGGGCAGGCCGAACGTCGAGGAGTCCATGACGACGGGGTTGCCCTTGTCGAGGACGGTATAGATGCCCGGCGGCGTCCACAGCGAAATGCTCTTACCGCCGACGTTTTCGGTGCCGCCCATCCCCATCGAGGTGGGCATCGTGCGCATCAACGTGCCGTTGTTGAAGACGCTGACTTGTTTGGTGGCATCGTCGGCGATGGACACATGCGCGTCGCCGATCCGGAACGACACTTTGGTGTCGTCCTGCCCGAATAGGCCGTTGCCCAGGCCGATTCCGTAGATCTTGGCCTCGGCGGTGACGGTCGTGCCGGGGGCGTAGTAGTGCTCCGGCCGCCAGTGGGCGGTTTGGTTGTCGACCCAGAACCACGAGCCCTGCACCTTGGGGTCGGTGGTCACGGCCAGTTGCCGCTCGGCGGCGGCCCGGTCGCCGATCTGCTCGTCGAAGTGGGCCACGACCACCGTCCCGACACCGTATGTCCCGCCGTCCTTGAGCGCGGCCTCCGACGTGGTGGTGAACGAGACCTTGGTCTGGTTCGACGGTTTGAGCGTCGAAAAGGACGAAACCTGTTGCGAAGCAATGCCGTTGGGGCCGCGACTGGTGACCGTCAGCGTGTAGGTGCGGCCGTAGCCCAGCGGGACCGTGGGCTTCCACACGGTGTTGTCCGGCGTCATCACGCCCTGCACTTGCTTGCCGTTCTCGTTGACCATCCGGACGTCGGTGAGCGTCCCCGAGTCGGCCTTGACCATCACGTGCGCGACCGGATCGACGTCGCGCGCGTCCGGGCCGGGCGTGATGGTGACTTGCGCCGGTCCTGCGGTTTTCGGCGACGCGCTGCGATGACCGCAGCCGCCGCCGAAGCAACCCAGCGATGCCGCAATCACGACTGCGGCCACCACGACCGCAAGCACCAGCGCGGCGATCAGCAACCGGCGGGGCCGGCGATCGCCGAGGATCCGGCGGGCGGGCCGATCACTGTTCGTGGACATCATTGAGCTGTCGGATCCTTGCGTTCTGTTGGTTGCCGGGACCAAGCCACTACCCAGCGGGACGATGTTGTCCATCAGGTGCCACGGTCGTCCGATTTTTAAACCGGCGCCCGCGGGCGCGGGGATCATGGCGTCATGGCCGACGACGAACTCGACAGTCTCTATTGGGCGGCGCCGAAGGACTTCATCGCCGAGCGCACCAGATTGACGGCCGCGGCCAAGCGACGCCGGGACGACGCCGCCGCAAAGCGGATCGCCGCGGCCAACAAACCGACCACGGCGGCGTGGGTCGTCAACCGACTCGCCCTGCGGCACACCGACTCCGCACAACGCCTGGCGGACCTGGGCGATCAGCTGCGCGCCGCGCACGCCGCGATGGACGGCGCACGTATCCGCGACTTGTCCGCGAAGCAGCACCAGCTCATCGACGAACTCACGCGGGCGGCACTGCAAGCGGCTGACGTCAGCAACCCGTCATCCGCCGTGCGCGACGACATCACCAGCACACTGCAAGCGGCGATCGCCGAACCCGAGGTGAGGGAGCGGCTCGGCCGGCTGGCCCGCCCCGAGCAGTGGTCGGGTTTCGGCGATTTCGGCGCGGCGGCGCCGGTGAGGACGACCGCGGCAGCGGGGCAGGCGGAGCGACCGACGCCTGCGCGGCCGCGACCTGCCAAGCGACCCGCGCGCGACGCGGCCAAGCAGCGGCGGCTCGACGAGCTGACGGCAGCCGTGACCGCCGCCGAGCGCGAAAAGGCCGACGCCGACGCCAGGCTGTCGCAGCGTCGGGCCGAGCGGGACACGTCCCGGCAGCGACGCGATCAGGCCGTTACGGCGCTGCGAACGGCCGAGTGCGACCTCGAACGCGCCGAAGAGAGCTACGAGCGGGCCAAGGACGCCAGCCGTGCCGCGGCGGAATCGGTGAAAGAGGCGAAAGCACAGCTGAAGCGGGCGTGACGGCGGCGACCGGCCCGCGGCGGTGTTTCCCCGGCCCCCGTGAGGGTATTAGCCCACCCGTGACGTCTTTATGGTTGGACAGTCGAGCCGAACAGCCTTGGGCCGCAAGCGACCTTGACAAGGGCCCCCGTTCCGCGGATGTCATCGTCGTCGGCGCCGGCATCACCGGGCTGATGACCGCGGTGCTGCTGGCCCGCGCGGGCAAGGATGTGCTGGTGCTCGAAGCGCGCACGGTGGGGGCCTGCGCGACGGGAAACACCACCGCGAAGATCAGCCTGCTACAGGGCACCCATCTGTCGAAGATCCTGGCCAGGCATGGCAGGGAACTGGCCCGCGCGTATGTGGAGGGCAACCGCGAAGGCCAGGACTGGGTGGTCGATTACTGCCGGTCGCATGACATCGCGGTGCAGCGCGAGGACGCCTACAGCTACGCCCAGTCGGCCAAGGGAGTGCCGTCCGCCCGCCTGGAGCTGAAAGCGTGCCAGGCGGTCGGGCTGCCGGCGGTCTGGGACGACGACGCCGGGGTCCCGTTCCCGTATCACGGTGGTGTGCGGCTGCCCGAGCAGGCGCAGTTCGATCCCGTGCCGTTCCTGGACGCGCTGGCCACGGAGCTGCTCGGCCGCGGTGGACGGCTGGTCGAGCACACGCGGGTCCGGCGGGTGTCCACCCGTGGGGACCGGGTGACGGTGCACGCCAACGACGCGGCCCGGCGCGACGTGGCGCTCGAAGCCGGCCAGCTCGTTCTCGCGACCGGCATCCCGATCCTGGATCGCGGTGGATACTTCGCGCGCGTGAAGCCCAGCCGCTCGTACTGCTTGGCGTTCAAGGTGCCGGGCGAGATCACCCGGCCGATGATGATCTCCACCGATTCGCCGACGCGTTCGGTGCGTTACGCGCCCACCGCGGACGGGGAGCGGCTGATTGTGGGCGGGGCCGGCCACACGGTGGGTCGCAAGAAGAGCCCTTCGAAGGCGCTCGAGGAGCTGGCGTCGTGGGCCCGCGCGCACTATCCGGGTGCCGAGCAGACGCATTTCTGGTCGGCGCAGGATTACACGCCCATCGATCAGTTGCCCTATGTCGGGCCCATCCTGCCCAACACCCAAACCATCTTCGTGGCAACGGGATTCAACAAATGGGGAATGACGAACGGCGCCGCAGCGGCCTTGGCCCTGTCCAGCCGGATCCTCGGGGGCCGAATGGACTGGGCCCGGGCGTTCGCCAGCTGGAGCCCCCACGAGCTGTCGGGCCTGCCGACGGCCTTGCAGGCCAACCTCGAGGTGGGCTTCGATCTGGCCAAGGGCTGGATCACCCCGCTGCTGCGCGCCGGCCGTCGAAGCCCCGGCGCGGACGAGGGCGGCGTGGTCAGCGGGCCGCCGTGGCATCTGGAGGCGCGCTGCCGCGTCGACGGCACCGAGCATGTCGTTTCCCCGGTGTGCCCTCACCTCGGTGGAATCGTGAACTGGAACGACGCCGATCAGGCGTGGGAATGCCCACTGCACGGGTCGCGGTTCGCGCCGGACGGCACCCTGCTGGAGGGGCCGGCGACCCGCGACCTGACCGCCTGAGCCAAGAGGAGGGCTCAGCCCGCCTTTTGGTAGACGAGCCAGCGCAACTCGATCGGCGAGTGCTCGCGCTCGACGTCGAACACATCGAGCCCGTGGGCCCATCCCTCGAACCAACCCGTGGGCGGCCAGGCGCCCTCGGGAAGGTGGGCTTTCTCGTATTCGTAGGCGGAGTCGTCGGCGATCAGCTCGAAGGGCAGGCCGACCGCGGCGCTCGCCATCTGGTCGTGGGTGTAGATCATGGTGTTGCACTGCTGCCCGAGCTCAATCGCAGCGTCGTCCGGGACGTATCCGTCGCGGGGCAAGAAGGCGTTGAACACCAGACGTCCGCCAGGAGCGAGGCAGTCGGCGGCGAGTTCGAACATGCCCCGCAATTCGTGGGTCGTCCGGAAGTCGGGCACCACCTCGGAGAGCACCATCAGCTGATATTCCTCGTGGACGCTTTCCATGGCGGTGAAGACGTCGCTCTGAATCACTTGCACGGCCAGCGATTCGCGATCCGCCTCCGAACGCATGACATCGGCCAGCTTCGACGCCATCTCGACCGCATCCACCGGGTGGCCGAGTCGGGCGAGGGCCAAAGCGTTGCGCCCGGTGCCCGCGCCGACGTCCAGCACGCGGTAGGTCATCGGATCAGGCGCCTCGGCGGCCAGCGCCAACACGCGGGCATCGGGCTCGGTGCCGAACAGCGGCGGCGGACGGACGGCCACCCATTCGTCGTAATCGGCGTCGAGGGTCCGCCATTCGGCCTTGACTCGGAAATTCACGCCGGTTCCGAAGGGGGAGTTGAACGAGATGACGAGGTCCGACCGGGGCGAGGCCTTGAAGCCCTTCGCGAGCTCTGCTTGCAGGGCGGCCCTGAACTGAGACGACTGTTCGGGCGTGTACCAAACCCCGAGCGTGGCGCATAGGTTGCCGCACAACTGGACGTACTCGTCGATCAAGGCGGGCACTGCCGGGACCCTGATCTGCCCCTCGGCCATCGACCGGCGATACAACCGCCTGACCACCGCTTCGTGGAGCATCGCCGGATCGAACGGCTCAGAAGGCGGATCCTGCACCAGAACCTTCTACACGACCCGGCCGCATTGCACCACTGAACGTCGCACCGATCAGCCCGCGCGGGCGGCGTCTTCCAAGAGGTCGGCGGCTTTGGCGACGCTTTCGGACGGCTTGGTCATCGCGGCGGCAACCTCGCGGGCCCGCGTCGCATAGTCCCCAGCGAACAGGGACCGCAGATCCGCGACGAGGGAATCGTAGGTTGACTCAGAAAAAGGCCTGGCGATGCCCACCTGCAACTGGCTGACGGCGGATGCCCAGATCGGCTGATCGAGCCAGAGCCAGAGCACCAACATGGGCACTCCGGCCCGCATACTCGCGGCGGTGGTACCGGCGCCCCCGTGGTGCACGACCGCGCGGCATGCGGGGAAGACGGCCGCGTGGTTGACCGCATCCACAATTTTGGTGTGGGCGGCCTGGGTGAGGTGGCTGAAATCGTTTGAGCCGCTGCAAATCAGCGCTCGTTGGCCCAACTGCTCGCAGGCCCCGCTGATCACCGCGACCGTCTCCTCGGGCGATGTCACCGGCGTGCTGCCGAAGCCGAAGTAGACGGGCGGCGCCCCCTCGGCGATCCACGACAACACCTCGTCGTCGATCTCGGTCGGCATGTCCAAGGTCAGCGCTCCCACGAACGGCCGCCGGCGACCGGACTTCGCCCATTCGTTCGCCAACCCGGGGACGCAGAGCTCCTCGTAGGCCTGGATTTCCAGCACGTCCCTGGTCGACGATCCGGCAGCTGCGGACAAACCCAGCGCCTCGCGCTGCGCGCTTTCGGCCACCTTCGTCACGTGCTCCTGAAGCCCCCCGAGTTCCAGCGCCCCTGCGGGGAAGAAGTGCAGCGCGGCGAACGGCAGGCCGTAACGCTCCGCGACGTGGGCTGCCAGCCGCTGCTCGTTGATGCCGGCCACCAGCAAGTCGGCATCCTCCGCCAAAGACGCCAGCGTCGTGCTCTTCTCTGCCCACACCTTGCCGACGCGCTCCAGGAGTTCGGGTAGCGCGCTGATCGGATCCTGAACACGTTGAACGAAATTCGTCGCTTCGGTGATCTGTTGCCGGGTGTCCGGCCCGTAAGCGACCGCGGCGACACCCGCCGCCTCGACGAACCGGAGACTGTCGGGCGGAACCGCCAGGCGCACGTCGTGGCCCCGGCGGAGCAGCTCGCGACCGACGGCGGCACAGGGCTCGACGTCGCCCCGGCTCCCGTAGCTTGCCAGCACAATCTTCATCAACGACCTCACTAGTCATCAGTCGCGGTCATGCTACAGGTCCCTGGGCTGCTGCGAGCCGGCCCACGGGCCACTGCGTTAGTGCCCGAGCAGCTGCTTCCTCAGCTTCTCGTATTCCTCGACGGTCAGCCGTCCCGCATCGCGGAGCTTGGTTATCTCGCGAATCTTGGCCGCGACTCCGGTGACCACAATCCGCGGCGTGACGTGCGCATGTTCCGCCTCACCGTCGGGCGCCGCGCTGCCGAAGCGAGCAACCACGCGCTGACCGGCCACCCTGCTGCTGCTACCCCCGCGGCCGCTCGGCGGCCCGGCCATGGCGCGCCCGGTCATGGCCGCTGATCCCACGTCGCCGAATGCGGCGCTCGAGCCGACTTCCATGGGCGCCGCCGCGGCGGAGTCGAATCCGGTCATCGGCGACGCCAGCGCGACGGGGCGCACCTCCGGCGCGGAGGTGGTCCATGCCTGCGGCACAGACAATGCCCCGACCGCCTTCGCCTGGGCCAGGCCGCCCGTCACCGTCGGCACGGAGCCCGGGGTGAGGTTCGTCAGAGTCGCCGGGAAATCCCGAACGGGCGCCGGCCCGGTTCCCGGCCAAACCTCTTCCCCATTCCACCCGCTGACGATGTCATCGGTGTGGAAACCCACGAGGGTGCCGGCGAGGGCGAAGGGAAGGTCAATCGGCCCGGACAAGATGTCCAGCGGGGTGAGGACACCGAGGGTGACCAGGCTGGACGGGCCGGTGACAAAAACTGTGAGCAGGTCACTCAACGTATTCAGCGGGATCGGCGTCGTGGCCGCCGGTGCCGCGATCGGGAGGCTGGGCAACGCCTGAGGCGCCACCGAAGACGCCTGCGCGACACCGGACGCGATCCCTTGGGCATCGCCGGCGGGCGCGCCGGCCGCCTGGCTGACCGCGGTTGCCTGACCGGCCTGCCCACCGAGGGTGGTGTTGCGCCGCGGTGAGGTCAACGGTGTCAGCACAGTCGCGGCTGCCGACGAACCGGCGTAGGTGTACATCGCCGTGGCATCCTGTGCCCACATCTCGGCGTACTGCGCCTCGGTGGCCGCGATCGCCGGAGTGTTCTGCCCGAAGAAGTTGGTCGCCGCCAATGCCGCCAACAGGCTGCGATTTGCCGCGATGACCGGGGGTGGCACGGTGGCCGCGAACGCCGCCTCGTACGCGGCGACCGCGGCTGTGGCTTGGGCAGCAGTCTCCTCCACCCGCGCCGCGGTGCTGCTCAGCCATTCGACATAGGGCGTGGCCGCGGCCGTCATCGACACCGACGCGGGGCCCAGCCATGCTCCGTTGGTCAGCCCCGTTACCACCGACTCGTACGCGCTGGCCGTCGTGTACAGCGCGTCGGCCAGCTGCGCCCATGCCTGAGCCGCCACCGACAATGGCGCCGCGCCCGGACCAGCATACATCCGACCGGAGTTGATCTCCGGCGGATACATCCCGAAATCCATTGCGGCACATTCCCCTTCGGACAATCGCGATTTCGCCAGACCGCGATTCAGCGACCGAGCAGCCGGTTCTTTTGCTCGGTGTACTCTTCCTCGGTCAGGATTCCCTCGTCACGAAGCTTGGCGAATTCTCGTAGCTCGGCCGCGACTCCGGTGACCACCGTCCGAGGCGTGGACTCCGGCGCTCCCGCTTCACCGTCCGCCGCCGGGGCTTGCGCGGCGTTGGCCTCACCCGCGGCAGCCCGCAGTTGCTCGCCCCCGGGCGATTTGCCGCCATCCTTGCCCGCGCCGGTGCCCAGGGTGCCTGCTATGGCTCGCCCGGCCAGACCCGCCAATGCCATCTGGCCGAACGTCGTACCCGACCCCACCTCCTCGACCGCGCCGGCGGTGGCTGCGGGCAAGGCGGGCAGCGCGTAGGAAACGGGACGCACCATCGGCGTGGCTATGGTCCACGTCGCCGGCACCGACAACGTCCCGACCGTGTTGGCCTGGCCCACACCGGCCGAGACCCTGGGCGGCGGCACCGTGCCCGGCGGCAGATTCAGCAGGGGCGCGGGGAACTCTTTGACGGGCGCCGGCCCGGTGCCCGGCCAAGGCTGCTCCCCGTTCCAGCCACTGACGATGTCGTCGGTGTGGAGACCAGTGCCGTAGCCGCCGATGTCGAAGGGCAGCGCCACGAGGCCAAGGACACCCAGCGGGACGCCGACGAAGGTGCCCACCAGGCTGGCCGGCAGGTCGACGAAGATCGTGATGAGGTTGCTCAAGGTCGTCAGCGAACTTGTGGTTGGAGGATCCAGCGGCGCCGCGATTGCGAAGCTCTGCAACGCGCGGGGTACCGCGGAAAACGTTTGCTGGGCCGACGAAACGTCGTTTTGCACATTGCCGACCGAGGTGCCGGCGGCTTGGCCGGCCGCGGCCGCTTGCTTGACCGACCCTGTCGGATCGGTGTTCTGGCGCGGGGAGGCGAACGGTGTCAGCGTCGTCGCGGCCGCCGATGCAGCCGCGTACCGGTACATCGCCGCGGTGTCTTGGGCCCACATTTCGGCGTATTGCGCCTCGGTGGCCGCGATCGCGGAGGTGTACTGCCCGAAGAGATCAGCCGCCACTAGTCGCGCGAGCAGGCTGCGGTTGGCTGCGACCAGTTGTGGCGGCACAGTTGATGCAAACGCTTCCTCATAAGCGGCGACCGCGGCCCTGGACTGGATGGCGGCTTCCTCAGCCCCCGCCGCGGCGCTGTTGAGCCAACTGACGTAGGCCGCGGCCGCGGCCGCCATCGACGCCGACGACGGACCCAGCCACGGGCCGGCGGTTAGACCTGATATCACCGACTGATAGGCGTTGGCCGTCGTGTGGAGCTCAGACGCCAGTGCCTCCCAGGCTTCGGCCGCGGCCACCATCGATTCCGATCCGGCGCCGATATACATCCGGCCGGAGTTGACCTCAGGGGGGAAGATCGCGAAATCCATGTCGGTCCCTTAACTGAAGTTGAGCCGAAAAGCCAGGGCGGTGGACGCACCCCGGCGGACGCATGTGAGCATGGCACTTCGGATCTCACAGCCGGCGTCGGGAAGCACCAGAAACGGGCTTAGCACATTTGCTGCATGCACCGGACAACCAGTCCCTTCCCGTTGCTGAAACGACCCAGTTTGCCGCCCGGAGAATCGCCGCCGAGAGCGCTGCGGCGCCTCTTACGCGATACAGCGGACGGCCCAGCAGTTCAGGGATGATCGGCGCAAATACGCTGCCCACCAGCGCAAAGCCCTAACCCCCTCCCTAGCCCATTATGCAGCCCCGGGCAGCGTCTGGTGATCCGACGTCGATTCCCAAGGGTCGCAATGCTAAACCAAAGGACGGTAGCGAGGAAGTCGTGTCACTAGTCGCCTGTTTCCCCGGCCCCTGGGCGTGCGGCCAGCGTCAGATTGCTGGCTACTGCGCGAGCGGGCGAGCCGCCGTTCCGGCCGCAAGCACTGCGATGGCGATGGTCGGCGCCACCGACCAAGCATTCGTCGCGAGAATGCGCAATCTCGGTTTCACCTGGCGGCGAGGACGACTCCGGCGTCGTCGCCTGGGCCATCAGATCAGCGCCGACCGCGTGGCCGACGGTTGATCGCCTCCCCAGTGACCACCGGTTTCCGTGCCCGTCCCGCATACTCTGAGCGGGATGGTTCTGGCGGTCTCGCCGAGTGAGGGTGGCGATGAAGGATTCGATGGCGACTTCAGGCCTCGCCACGGTGGACATGCGGGTGGAAAGCCTGCTCCGCTACCCGGTGAAGTCGATGCTCGGCGAAACCGTGTCGAGCATCTTCGTCGACGAGCACGGCGCCGAGGGGGACCGGCGACTCGCGCTGGTGGACACCGCCACCGGGCACGTGGCGAGCGCCAAGAACGCCAGGCTGTGGCGGGGCCTGCTGAAGTGCACCGCCAACCGAGAAGCCGGACGGGTGAGGATCGGTCTGCCCGACGGGACCAGCGTGGCGGTGGACGATCCTGGCATCGACGAACTGCTCTCGGGCCTGTTGGGAAGACCGGTCCGACTCATCGCCCAGCGCCCGGCAGGCGCCACGCTGGTGCGCCCGGATCCGGAGCAGCTGCTGGAACTGGGTTTGGACGCCGAGGTCAGCGGCCGCATTTTGGAGATCGCCCAGGCCA
Organism: Mycobacterium europaeum; assembly: GCF_034555895.2. Taxonomy (NCBI): domain Bacteria; kingdom Bacillati; phylum Actinomycetota; class Actinomycetes; order Mycobacteriales; family Mycobacteriaceae; genus Mycobacterium; species Mycobacterium europaeum. The sequence goes on along the minus strand of NZ_CP157315.1, from coordinate 1,822,595 downwards.
CCCCGGGCGACGCATTCACCGATGAGGCCCCACTGCACGCGATCACCACGGCCACGCTCGCGCACATCGGTGTCGAAGCGCTGCGATACCGACCCAACATCGTCATCGCGACCCCACCGGACTATCCGCCCTACGCCGAAAACGGCTGGGTCGGAACGGAAATCGCCGTCGGTGAGGTACGCCTGCGCGTCCTGACGGCGACCTCACGATGCGTCGTGCCGACGCTCGAACACGGCCCACTGCCACGGGCTCCGCAGGCGCTCCGCATACCGGCGGCCGAGAACCGTTGGGACACCGGCGGTCATGGCGCTCAGCCGTGCGCAGGCGCGTATCTCGCGGTGGCGTCCGAGGGCGTCATCCGCGTCGGCGACCGCGTCACCATCGGCGGGTAGGCGAGCTCAGGCGCCCAGGCTAAGGCGCCGTGCTGGTCGCGATCGAGGGCCGCATCGACGTCGCTGCGGACGCGCTTACCTAGGCTTCCGCGTGCGGCGTGGGGCTTTGCGCGGACTCCCACTTCGAGGCCAGCGACCGCCTGACCGTGGTGCCGGCGGCCAGCTCGAGCTGGAAGGTCTCCCCGTCGTCGTCCTGGAACGTCAGGAGGTAGCCCCTGTCGGTGGGGTCTTTGAACACCACTTTGTAAGGCCGTTCACCAGAGCCGCGGTCGACGGCGATGATGTCGCCTGGGCTGACGTCGTCGATTCGGTCGTTACCGGAGACTTCGGACATACGTTTCTCCTATGTCAAGCCGCTGCCGGGTGGCAAGGCTGTTGACGGTTTTGTTCGTCGGTTCGCAGGTGATGAAAGACGACGCGGCTAATGCGGTGTTTGAGGCAACGTAAAGCTTCAGCGGTGGAATCACGCTCGGTGAGCCGCTTGCGGTAGTAGGCCTGTCCGAGGCCGTCGAGGCGGATCTGGGTGACGGCGATCCGGTGCAGGGCGGCGTTGAGTTGGCGGTTGCCCGATCGGGTCATCCGGACCCGGCCGGCAGTGTTTCCCGACCACACCGGGACAGGCGCCACTCCGGCATGACGTGCGAAGGCAGCCGCGCTTTTAAACCGGGTCACGCCGGCGGTCTCGCCGACTAGTTTGGCCGCGGTCAGCTCCCCGCAGCCCGGAAGAGAAAGCAGCACCGGGGCGACGTGGCGAACTCGCTGTCCGATCCGCTTGGCCAAGGCGTTGATCGTTTCGGTGAGCCGGCTGATATCAGCCAGCTCGTCACGAGCCAACTCGGCTACCAACCCGGGCACGGTGTCTAGCCAGTCACCCAGGATGCGGCGGTGCTTGGCCAGATCCAACGAACGCGACTTCGGGGCGCGTTCGGGATCAAGTTCGTGCACCCGCCACAACAACCGGTTAATCGTCGCCGTGCGTTGCGCCACAAGGACTTCCCGGCGATCCACTAATAACTTCAACTCACGTGACACCTCGTCATGCGAGGCGACCGGCAGATCGGGTTCACGCAAGAATCCCCGCGCAACGGCAAGCGCATCGATCGGGTCAGACTTGCCCCGCGTACGCGCGCTAGCCCGAGTTTGGGCCATCAGCTTCGGCGGCACCCGCACCACCGACTGACCAAAGCCCATCAGGTCACGCTCCAACCGGGCCGACAGATGCCGGCAATCCTCGATCGCCCACACCACATCGGCGCCGAAGCGCTCCCGAGCCCACATCACCGCCTCGCCATGGCCCGCGGTCACGGCTTTGACGACCTTCTCGCCGATCTTGCGCCCGACCTCGTCGACCGCGACAAACGTGTGGGTGCGCTTGTGTACATCGGCTCCAACAACAACCATGGTGGTTGCCTCCTTCACTGTGAGGTGACGGTTGGGCCGGTCGGCGGACAAACCTCAGTGGGGGCGGATGCCACGCTCCTATCAAGTCACGCCGGCCGGTCCTTCACACCTGATGCCGACAAAACGTATGCACGCCAACCCGAAGGCGGCACCGACGGTACGAGCCAAACATCAGGTGATCAGGATCCAACCACCGCAACAAGCGGCACCTCACCCTGACACTGACGTCGACGGTAGCCGATCGATCCCTGTCGCCGATTTTCAACCGGCGTCATGCCGACGACGACCGGGGCGACCGACCCTCCACCCGGACACCGATCCCGATTATCGTTGCAGCGCTTGGGAATTCGCCAGCAAACCGGCATCAGGCGCGCTCCGCAAGCGCGTGACGCAGATCACACGCGTGTTTGATCCGCGGCGTCGGTGGAACCACTGAGCGTGACACCAACGAACGAACTCGGCGCTTGGCTAGCGCAGCAAGGAGACTGCCGAATGAGCGAACAGAACAAAGCCGACGAAGCCCGCAGGGGCCTGATCGACTCGGTGAAAGGCAAAGCCAAAGAGGTCTTCGGGGCGGTCACCGGCAACGAATCGCTGACCGCCGAGGGGCAGCTCGAGCAGACGCAGGCGCACGAGCGCAAGGAAGCAAACGCGATGGAGGCCGTCGCCGAGGCCCAGGCCAAGCAGGCGCGGAACGACGCGGCCGAAGCCCGGGTGGAAGGCGCCCGACAGCGCATCGCGGCGAATGCCCAGGCCGTTTCCACCGAGGAGTCGATCGAAGCTCGGGAAGCGGCCCAGAAGCGCGCCGCCGAGCAGGCCGCGCGGCAGCGGGAGACCGCAGCGAAGACGCAGGCCGAGCTGGACGCACAGCGCGAAGTGCAACGGGCCAAGGCCAACGAGCGAGCCGAAATCCGTGACGCTTCCGAAGAAATCGTCGACGCCGTCGCCGAGCACCAGACATCGGTGCAGGTGGCCCGCAACGAAGAGTCGGAGGCCGACCGCCTTCGACGCGAAGCTCAGAACGTGACCAACGAAGCCGACCTGCCCTGACGGCGGACCACATACAGGAGAAGTTGATGAAGATTTCCGAACTCCCGTTCGCAGTCCTGCGGTTTCACTACCAACTCGCCCGGGTCCCGTTGCAGCTCATCGAGGACCGGGTCGTCACCCGCATCCCCGGCGAGGCGCCTGCGCGGCTGCTCTTCGAGCGCTCACTGGGCATGCTGGACAGCACGGTCGGCAATGCGCTCGACGACCCGCGACTCGTCGAGCGCGGCACGGCACTGATCGAACGCAGCGACGCGCTGGGTCGCGCCGCGCGGCTGGACGCCAAGGCCGCGGCCCGCAAGGAACGCGCCGACGCCAGGCTGAAGGACGCCCGCGACCGGGCGATCGAGGAGCGCGAGGAAGCGCAGGCGGCCACGCAGCACGAGATCAAAGAGGCGCGTGACTCCGCCGAGCAGCGCAAACGGGAGGCGGCACAGTCGGCTCAGCAGCAGAGCGCCGCGGCGAAGCGGCACGCCGACGAGGCGGCCGACCGGCAGAAGCGGACCGTCGAATCGGCCAAGCGCCAGGTCGAGACCAGGACTCACGCCGCCGAGCAGGCCGCATCCAAGGCCGCAGCAGTCAAAATCGACGAGGCCGAGGACAAACTGGGCGACGCCGCCGACAAGCGGTCCGAAGCGGACCGGGTCGCGCACCTTGCCGCCGCCGAGAGGCAGCAGCGGCAAGAGGAGCGGGAGAACGGCTGACGGGTCAGACGCGCGGCGCGGGACCCTGGTTGACCTTGTTGGCCGCGAAGGTGGCGGCCTGAGCGGTCATCCCGTCGTCGATGTAGGACACGTGGGCCATGATGTTGCCGCCTGCGGAGCAGATCGGGTCGTCGGGGGCGCACAGGCTGATGGTTTTCGATCCGTAAGCGGGGTTGATCGTGGGCAGCGGCTGCCCGCCCCACAGCATGGTCGAGAACCCACTGCTCGGCTCGCCGAAAAGGGCGACGGCGGCGACGTGATCGGCGACCGAGGCCGGCATCGCGTTGGTGGCCAAATCGATCACCGTCGAGCCTTGCGAGTATCCGCCGAGGACGATCCTCGAGTTCGGGCAGCTGGCCACGGTGTCCTGGATATGGGTGCTCGCGTCGGTGGAGCCGGCGTTCGCGCTGTTGTGGTAGTCGTCGTTGGCGGGGTAGTTGACCGCGTAGACATCGACGGACTTTCCGCCGAGCTGCGACGTGAGCGAGTCCACGAATGCCTGGCCGATGTTGCCCAGGCCAGGCTCCTGGTGGGTGCCGCGGGCGAACACCACCGAGACGTCGGAGCACGGATCGGCAACGGCGACGGGAAGCGTGATGGGGGCGCTGAGCCCCGCCCAGGTGGCCACCACCGGGATACCAATAATGCGAGCAACTCTCCGTGCAGTCATGCCGAAATCCTGTCACATCACCGGCCGCGCCGGCCCCGGCGGTGCAGGCTTACCCCTGGAGGCGAGCGCCGACAGCTGAGTCACGTTGCGGCGCAACGCGAACGCTCTGACGCCGCTAGCGTCCGCGCCACTGGGGTTTGCGCTTCTCGGCCCAGGCCCGAAGTCCCTCGGCCACGTCCTCGGTCGCCCCGGCAACCTTGCGCATGGTCTCGCCGAAGCGAACCGACTCCACCCAGCCCATGTCCGCCGTCCGCCACGCCACCTCCTTGGTCGCCCGCTGGGCCAGCGGGGCGGCGTCGGTGAGGGTGCGGGCCCACGCCTTGGCCTCGGCCTGCAGCTGATCGGGTTCGACGAGCCGCCAGACCAGGCCGATCTCCTTGGCGCGCTCCGCGCTCATCGGCTTGCCGGTCAACAGCAGCTCCATGGCGTTGGCCCAGCCGACTCGCCGGGGCAACCGGATGGCCCCGACGATGGTCGGGACGCCGAGTGACACCTCGGGGAAGCAGAAGCTGGCCTCTGTGCTGGCGATGACGAAGTCGCAGAACAACACCCCCGTCAGCCCGTAGCCGATGCAGGGCCCGTGCACGGCGGCGATGGTCGGCTTGAACAGCTCCATCCCGCTTTCGAAGGAGTTGATGGTCGGCTTCTCCCAGAACGTTCCGCCGAAGGTACCGACGGAGCCCTCGCCGTCCTTGAGGTCGCCGCCGGCGCAGTAGACGCTGCCGTTGGCGGTGAGGATCGCCACCCAGGCGTCCAGGTCGTCGCGGAACCGCTCCCAGGCCGCGTTGAGGTCCTCACGGAGCTGCCCGTTGATGGCGTTGCGAGCCTCGGGGCGGTTCAGGGTGATGGTGGCAACGTGGTCGTCCAGCTCATAGGTGACGAGGCTCATGAGCCAACCCTAGGGCGGCGGCACGTGCCCACCGCACGCTTATCCTGGCCGAAATGGCCGAACTGTCCCGCGCGGAACTGCGCTCCCGCCTTGACGGTCTGACCACCCGCGACGCCGCGCGCCTGGGCAGGCTCCTGAAGAAGGTGCGCGACGCCGATCCCAACAAACTCCGGCACGTCGCCGAGCAGATCGCCCGGGCCGAGGCGCTCGTCGCCGCCCGGCACGCCGCGGTGCCCAACGTCACCTATCCCGACCTGCCCGTCAGCGCGCGGCGCCAGGAGATCGCCGACGCGGTCCGGGCCAACCAGGTGGTGGTGGTCGCCGGCGAGACCGGTTCGGGCAAGACCACGCAGCTGCCCAAGATCTGCCTGGAGGCCGGCCGGGGCGTCCGCGGAACCATCGGGCACACCCAGCCCCGGCGGCTGGCCGCCCGCACGGTCGCGCAGCGCATCGCCGACGAACTGGGCAGCCCCCTGGGCGAGACGGTCGGCTACACCGTCCGGTTCACCGATCAAGTCAGCGACCGAACCCTGGTCAAGCTGATGACCGACGGCATCCTGCTGGCCGAGATCCAGCGCGACCGCCGCCTGCTGCGCTACGACACGCTGATCCTCGACGAGGCGCACGAGCGCAGCCTGAACATCGATTTCCTGCTGGGTTACCTGCGCGAGCTGCTGCCACGCCGCCCCGACCTGAAAGTGATCGTCACCTCGGCGACCATCGAGCCCCGACGCTTCGCCGACCACTTCGGCGGAGCGCCCGTCGTCGAGGTGTCCGGGCGCACGTACCCGGTGGAGATCCGGTACCGGCCGCTCGAAGTGCCCGTGCCCAGCGGTCCCGACGATGATCCCGACGACCCCGACCACGAGATCGTGCGCACCGAGACCCGTGACGAGGTAGAGGCGATCGTCGACGCGATCGGTGAGCTCGAGGCCGAGCCGCCCGGCGATGTCCTGGTGTTCCTCTCGGGTGAGCGCGAAATCCGCGACACCGCTGAGGCTTTGGGCGGGCTGAAACACACCGAGGTGCTACCGCTGTACGCCCGGCTGCCGACCGCCGAGCAGCAGAAGGTGTTCGCGCCGCATACCGGGCGCCGTGTCGTGCTGGCGACCAATGTCGCCGAGACGTCGCTGACCGTGCCCGGCATCCGCTACGTCGTCGACCCGGGCAACGCCCGCATCTCGCGCTACAGCCGCCGCCTCAAGGTGCAGCGGCTGCCGATCGAACCGATCTCCCAGGCGTCGGCCGCACAGCGGGCGGGCCGCTGCGGCCGGGTGGCGGCCGGCGTGTGCATCCGCCTTTACTCCGAGGAGGACTTCGCGGGCCGTCCGCGCTACACCGACCCCGAGATCCTGCGGACCAACCTCGCGGCGGTGCTGTTGCAGATGGCGGCGCTGGGACTCGGCGAGGTCGAGAGCTTTCCGTTCCTCGACCCGCCGGACCGGCGCAGCATCCGCGACGGCGTGCAACTGCTGCAGGAATTGGGCGCGTTCGACGCCCACGGCGCCATCACCGAACTCGGCCGCCGCCTGGCACGGCTGCCGGTCGATCCCCGGCTGGGCCGGATGATTCTGCAGGCCCAGACCGAGGGATGTGTGGCGGAGGTGCTGGTGCTGGCCGCGGCGCTGACCATCCACGACCCGCGGGAGCGGCCCACCGACCGCGAGGACGCGGCCCGGCAGAAGCATGCCCGCTTCGCCGACGAGAATTCCGACTTCCTGTCCTACCTGAACCTCTGGAGCTACCTACGGGATCGGCGTAAGACCCTGTCGGGCAACGGCTTCCGGCGGATGTGCCGGGATGAGTTCCTGCATTACCTGCGCATCCGGGAGTGGCAGGACTTGGTCGGGCAATTGCGCAGCATCGCCCGCGACCTCGGCATCGTCGAGTCCGATGAGCCGGCCGAACCCGCCCGGGTGCACGCGGCGCTGCTGGCCGGGTTGCTCTCGCACGTGGGTTTGCGCCGCGAGGACGGGCGCGAGTACCTCGGCGCGCGCAACTCGCACTTCGTCCTGGCACCGGGCTCGGCGCTCACCAAACGGCCGCCCCGGTGGGTGGTCGTGGCGGAACTGGTGGAAACCAGCCGCCTCTACGGGCGCACCGCCGCGCGCATTCAGCCCGAGGTCGTGGAGCGCGTCGCGGGCGACCTCGTACAGCGGTCCCACAGCGAACCGCACTGGGACCCCAAGCGCGGCGAGGTGATGGCCTACGAGCGGGTGACGCTGTACGGCCTGCCGCTGATTGCGCGCCGCCGCGTCGGGTACGCGCGCATCGAGCCGGCGGTGGCACGGGAGCTGTTCATCCGGCACGCCCTGGTCGAGGGCGACTGGCAGACACGCCATCACTTCTTCCGCGACAACGCGCGACTGCGCGCCGAGCTCGAAGAGCTGGAGGAACGGGCCCGCCGCCGCGACCTGCTCGTGGGCGACGACGAGGTCTACGGGCTCTACGACGCCCGCATCCCGGCCGAGGTCGTGTCGGCGCGGCACTTCGACACCTGGTGGAAAGGGCAGCGCCGCAACACGCCCGACCTCCTGACCTTCACTCGGGACGACCTGTTGCGCACCGGCGACACCGCCGACACCGAGCGGCCGACCGCCTGGCATTCGGGCGATGTCACGCTGCCCCTGACCTACCGGTTCGAACCGGGCGCCGCCGACGACGGCGTCACGGTGCACGTGCCGATCGACGTGCTCGCGCGGCTGGGTGGAGACGAGTTCGCCTGGCAGGTGCCGGCGCTGCGCGAGGAGCTGGTGACCGCCCTCATCCGCTCGCTGCCAAAAGACTTGCGCCGCAACTTCGTTCCCGCACCAGACACCGCGCGCGCCGTGCTCGCCGGGATCGATCCGGCCGGTGAGCCGCTGTTGGAAGCGCTGCAGCGCGAATTGCGGCGCCGCACCGGCGTTCTGGTGCCCTTAGACGCCTTCGACCTGGACAAGCTGCCCGCGCATCTGCGGGTGACCTTCGCCGTCGAGTCCGCCGACGGCAGCGAGATCGCACGCGGCAAGAACCTCGACGCGCTGCAACAACGGCTGGCCGCGCCCGCCCGCCGCGCGGTCGCCGGGGCGGTCGCCGCCGGGCTGGAACGGACGGGCCTGCGCGGCTGGCCCGCCGACCTCGACGCGCTGCCGCGAGTCGTCGAGCGCACGGTCGACGGACGCGCCGTACGAGGCTTTCCGGGTTTCGTCGACGCCGGTGGCGCGGTCGACCTGCGGGTGTTCGCGACATCGTTGGAACGCGACCACCTGCTGGGGCCGGGGCTGCGCCGACTGGTGCGGCTCAGTGTGGCGTCACCAGCCAAAGCCGTTGAGCGGCAACTGAGCCCACGTACCCGGCTGATACTGGGGTCGAGCCCGGATGGCACGCTGGCCGCGTTGCTCGAGGACTGCGCCGACGCGGCAGCCGACACGTTGATACCCGGGCCGGTGTGGACCCGCGACGAGTTCGACACGCTGCGCGACCGGGTCCGCGGCCATCTGGTGTCGGCGACCGCCGACATCGCGGCCCGCGTGCAGCAGGTGTTGGCCGCCGCGCAGGAAGTGCAACTGCTCCTGCCCGGCCAGCCACCACCGCCGCAGACCGACGCCATCGCCGACGTCCGCGCCCAGCTGGACCGACTCCTACCGCCGGGGTTCGTCACCGCCACCGGACGCGCCCACCTGGCCGATCTGACCCGCTACCTGGGCGCGATCCGCCGGCGCCTCGAGCGACTGCCGCACGGGCTCGACGGGGATCGAGAGCGGATGGGGCGGGTGCACGCAGTCCAGCGCGCCTACGACGAAATGCTGCGCGCGCTGCCGCCCGCGCGGCGGGCGGCAGACGACGTGCGCGACGTTGCCCGGCAGATCGAGGAATTACGCGTCAGTCTGTGGGCGCAGCAGCTGGGCACCCCGCGGCCGGTGAGCGAGCAGCGGATCTACCGCGCCATCGACGCGCTGTAGGACCGTTCGGCGGATTGTTCCCCTCCCACTCTCAACCTATAGCGCACTGGGGGGCTTGCGGCAAGGGCCGGGTGCTGCCGCACAATCGCTGGCCGAAGCCGGTTTTCGCTCATGACGGGGGTGGGGTATGTCGTCGCACAGCAACGTCGACCATGCGGTGCTGGTCGTTGGGGGAGGCCCGACGGGGCTGATGCTGGCCGGTGAGCTGGCGTTGTCGGGGGTCGATGTGGCGATCGTCGAGCGGCGCGCCGACCAGAATCTCGTCGGCGCCCGCGCCGGGGGTCTGCATGCGCGCACCATCGAGGTCCTCGATCAGCGCGGGATCGCCGATCGGTTCCTCGCCCGGGGCCGGGTCGCCCAGGTCGCCGGGTTCTCCCAGATTCGGCTGGACATCAGCGACTTTCCCACCCGGCATCCGTACGGTCTCGCGCTGTGGCAGAACGAGATCGAACGGATACTCGCCGACTGGGTGCATGAGCTGGGGGTGCGGTTCTACCGCGGATGCGAGGTGAGGGGCCTCGCCCAACAGGCCGGCGCCGTGGACATCGCGTTGTCCAACGGCCGATCCCTGCGAGGGGAATACCTGGTGGGCTGCGACGGCGGACGCAGCGCGGTCCGCAAGACCGCCGGCATCGAGTTTGCCGGCTGGGAGCCGACCACCAGCTACCTGCTCGCCGAGGTCGAAATGGATACCGGGACAGGGGATTCGCCGGTGTGGGGCATCCGCCACGACGCGATCGGCGTTCATTCCCTGGCGGCGGTCGACGACGGGCGGGTGCGCGTCATGGTCACCGAACGGCGCCTGGGCCCCGCCGGCGAACCCACGCTAGGCGATCTGAGCGAGGCACTCACCGCCGTCTATGGGACCGACTACGGGATCCACAGCCCCGCTTGGCTTTCCAGGTTCACCGACATGGCGCGGCAGGCCGCAACCTATCGCGCCGGACGCACCCTGGTGGCCGGTGACGCCGCGCATGTCCATCACCCGATCGGCGGACAGGGCCTCAATACCGGCCTGCAGGACGCGGTCAATCTGGGATGGAAGCTGGGACAGGTGGTCAACGGGACGTCACCCGACAGCCTGCTCGACACCTACCACGCAGAGCGGCACCCGGTCGCCGCCCGGGTGCTGCGCAACGCGATCGCGCAGATGGCGCTTCTTCGCCCGGACGACCGCACCAAGGCCTTGCGCGACACGATGTCCGATCTCCTCGAGATGGACGAACCCCGCACGCGGTTCGCCGGCATGATGTCCGGCCTGGACGTCCGCTACGACCTGGGCGACGGGCACCCGCTGCTCGGACGCCGCATGCCCGATCTCGACCTGATGACCGACGACGGCCCGCTGCGCGTGTTCACGCTGCTCCACCGGGCCCGACCCGTGTTGCTCAACCTCGGTGAACCCGGCCGATTCGACATCGCACCCTGGGCGGACCGGGTCCGACGGATCGACGCGGAATATGCGGGCGCCTGGGAGCTTCCGGTGGTCGGCGCGGTCGCCGCCGTCGACGCGGTGCTGATTCGGCCCGACGGACACGTGGCCTGGGTGGAAGGGTGCAGCGGTTCCCCGCTTGGCGACGCGCTGACCGCCTGGTTCGGCGCCCCGCGTGGCTCCTAGGTTCTAGTCCGGCGGTTCATCGCCCGAGCCGCGGGTGGGGGCGCGTTCCCGGTCGCTGGGCCTGCCGGCAACGCCCTCGGCCTCCCGGTCGTCGGCCACCTTCTCCTCAAGCTGGTCGACGATGTCCTCCAGCTCCTGAGAATGACCGCGTAGGTCTTTGTCCGGTTTCGTCATGTCGCTTCCCGTTGACTGTGGTCGGGTACCGCCCCGTCGGTATCCAGTACCCCCTCAGCCGGGCGGTAACCCGATCGGTGCCAGTGACGGGCGCGACATAACGCCGCGGCGATGGAAGTATCGAAATTGTGGCCGACAAGAAACCGCAGACCATCTCTTATCCGGCGGCTGATGGGCGTCCGCGCCGACACCAGACCGAACGACTCGACCCCCACGTCATCGTCCTGTTCGGCGCGACGGGGGATCTGGCCAAACGCAAGCTGATCCCCGGCCTGGCCTATCTGGACCAGTCCGAGCTCGCACCCGACATCCACATCGTCGCAACGTCGCTGGAAGAACTCAGTGACGATGAATTCCGCGAGATCGCCAAAGACGCGATCGAATCGTTCGGCACGCACAAGCTCACGCCCGACCAGTGGACCAACTTCGCGAAGATCGTCACCTATGTCCCACAGGGCGCCGGGCCGGAAGCACTGGCCGCGGCGGTCGCCGACGCCGAGGCCGAACTCGGTCCGGACGTCCGGCGTCTGCATTACCTGTCGGTGCCGCCGAAAGCCGCCCGCCAAGTCATCACCATGCTGAGCGACGCCAAGCTCGTCGAGCGCTCCAGGGTGGTGATGGAGAAGCCGTTCGGGACCGACTACGCCAGTGCGGTGGCGCTCAACGACTTCGTGCACGAAACGTTCGAGGAATCCCAGATCTTCCGCATCGACCACTTCCTGGGCAAGGAGGCCGCCCAGAACATCTTGGCGTTCCGCTTTGCCAACGGCCTGTTCGAACCGATCTGGAACCGCAACTTTATCGACCACATCCAGATCGACATCCCCGAAGCCCTCGGCCTCGATCAGCGGGCGAACTTCTACGAGGAGACCGGCGCCTACAAGGACATGGTGGTGACGCACCTGTTCCAGGTGATGGCGTTCGTGGTGATGGAGCCACCGACGGCCCTGGAACCCTTTGCCATCAGCGAAGAGAAGAACAAGGTGTTCCGCTCGATGCTGCCGGTCAAGCCTTCCGACGTGGTGCGCGGCCAGTACAACGGGTACCGCGACGAAAAGGGTGTGGCGAAGGACTCCGACACCGAGACGTTCATCGCCCTCAAGGTCGGTATCGACAACTGGCGCTGGGCCGGCGTGCCCATCTATCTCCGCACCGGCAAGAAGATGGCCGAGGGCATCCGCATCATCTCGATCGCGTTCCGTGAGGCGCCCCGGACGATGTTTCCGCCCGGCTCCGGGGTCGGGACTCAAGGCCCGGATCACCTCACCTTCGACCTCGCCGACAACTCGAAGGTGTCGCTGTCTTTCTACGGGAAGCGCCCCGGCCCGGGCATGAAGCTGGACAAGCTGTCCATGCAGTTCTCCTCGCAGGAGATCGACACCGTGGTGGACGTGCTGGAGGCGTACGAACGACTCATCCTCGACGCGATGCGAGGCGATCACACGCTGTTCACCACTGCCGAGGGCATCGAATCGTTATGGGAGCGTTCGCAGGAGCTGCTCGACGACCCTCCGCCGGCGAAGATGTATCAGCCCGGCACCTGGGGTCCCAACGCCATTCATCAACTGATCGCGCCGAACGCGTGGCGGCTGCCGTTCGAGCGGGAGTGGCGCGATCGCGGTCGTGACTGCTGAGGCCTGGTTCAGCCCCGTTCGGCGCTGATGTAGGTGATGGCGTGCCGGAACGCCTTGACGATCTCATTGTCCGGAACGGCGAAGCCGTAGTCGGCGTACAGCCGCTCGGTGGGGTGGGGGGTGACGACCCAGCCGGTGGCGGCGAGGTGATCCCCGGCGGGTTGGCGTTCCCCGTGCCACACCAGTTCGGCGACGTCGATGTCCAGCCCGTGCTTGCGCCAGGTGGTGCGCATCGCGCGGGCGCGCTCGTCGGTGAACACGCCCATGTCGGTGATGTTCTCGGTGGCCAGCCGGCTGCCCGGTGCGCTGAGGGCGGAGATGTTGTCCAAGAGCCGGTCCTGGGCCTGCGGCGGCAGGTAGGGGAGCAGACCTTCAGCGATCCAGGCCGTGGCAGCGGCAGGATCGAAGCCATTGTCGCGCAGAGCTTTTGGCCAGTCGTCGCGCAGGTCGATACCGACGGTCCGACGTTCGGCGGTCGGTTCGGCCCCGAGCCGGGCCAGCGTGCCACCTTTGAACGCGATGACCTCGGGCTGATCGACCTCGTAAACCACCGTGCCCGCCGGCCACGGCAACCGGTAGGCACGAGCGTCAAGCCCGGCCGCCAGGATGACGGCCTGACGTGTGCCGGCGGCGGTCGCCGACGTCAGGAAGTCATCGAAAAACCTGGTGCGCACGGCAATCTGCTCGCGACGCTGCTGCAGCGTCAGCGGCATGTCGTCGCTCTCGAGCGGGATTTCGCCGTCCAGCATGCGGACGAAGAACGGGTGTCCGACCGCGCGCACCAACGGATCGGCGAACCGGTCGTCGAGCAGCGGATCCGGCGCCCGGGACGCCAGCGCTCGGGACGCGGCAATCATCGTGGCGGTCGCCCCGACGCTGGAAGCCAAATCCCAGCTGTCACCTTCGGTGCGCGCTGAACCAAGCGTTGACATTCGCCGCTCCCTCCGGGGATTCGGCCGCCGCGGCGGCCGATTCGCGTTTGGGCGGTTCACCGCAGACCAGCCGCGCGGCGGAACCACCCGAATCGAAGGGTACTTTCTGCCTATGCCGCCTCACCAAGCACCCACCGAGCTCGACCACAGGAAGCGAATCACTTGATGGCACCCACGCTGCGCCCGCGTCGCTCGGCCTTGTACCTGCCGGGCAACAAGCCCCGGGCGTTGGAGAAGGGAAAATCGCTGGCCGCCGACGTGGTCATCTTCGACCTCGAGGACGCGGTGGGCCCCGACGCCAAGGCCGATTCGCGGGCGACGGTGTGCGACGCGATCTCGTCGGGCGGATACCGGCCCCGGGAGGTCGTCGTGCGCATCAACGGTGTGGACACCGAGTGGCACGACGCGGACCTGACGGCCGTGGCGGGCTCGACCGCCGACGGGGTGCTGGTGCCGAAGGTCGAGTCGGGCGAGCAGGTTCGAGCGCTGGCCGCGACGCTGGACAGGCTGCACGCGCCGGAATCGTTGCGGCTGTGGGTGATGATCGAAACGCCGCGGTCCTTCCTGAGGGTCGAGGAGATCGCCTCGGCGAGCGATCGATTGGCGGCGATGGTGGTCGGCACCAACGACCTGGTGAACGATTTGCACGGCTTGCACGTGCCCGGGCGCGCGCCCGTCGTGCCCGCGCTGGCGTTGGCGGTGCTGGGAGCCAGGGCGGCCGGCAAGGTGATTCTGGACGGCGTGTTCAACGACATCACCGACGAAGACGGCTTTCGCGCCGAGGCTCGGCAAGGACGCGAAATGGGTTTCGACGGCAAGAGTTTGATCCATCCTTCCCAGATCGCCCCGGCCAACGACCTGTTCGGGCCCTCGGAACGGGAGCTCACCGACGCCCGCAAGGTTGTCGCGGCCTACGAGGAGGCGCGGGCCGCGGGCACCAGTGTCATCACGGTGGACGGTCGGATGATCGAAAGCCTGCACGTCCGCAACGCCGAGCGGATCCTTGCCCTGGCCGACCTCATCGCGGAACTGGCCGCCGCCCCCTAGGCGCCGAGCCCAGGAGCCAAGCGGCTCACTGCTTGTCGACTCTGGCCGCGAGCTGACCGGCGAGCTTGGTCGCCGAGTCCACGGGGTTCTTGCGGACGACGCCGACATCGATCGCGAGGTTGTTGCGTACCGTCAGCGCGCGCTGGCAGGTCATGGTCAGCAGGACGTTGCCGTTGTCGCGCAGTGTCATCGTCAAAGTGGTGCTCAGCATGCCGTTGGTGTTCGAGACCGGCCCCACCTGCCACCCCGTCTCCGGGCTGTCCGGCCCGGCCGGGGTGGTGAACTGGCGGTTGGCGCACGCCGGCCAGCGCTGCGCCGAGGTGGTGAAGAAGGCATTCGCCTCCTTGGCTGACGGGAACAGCACCAGCACCTGGCTCACCTCGGGGTCCGGCTCGTCGGAGTTCGGCGGTAGCGAGGCGACCTCATCGTCGGTGCTGGCCGCGGTGTAGCCGCTGCCGGCATAGACGGGCGCTTCCCCGGGGCCGATGGCGAAGATGCAGTCGTCGGGGAATTTCCACCCAGCGGGCCACTGCTGCTTCGCGTTGTCGTCTTGGAGCTTGTCGGTCTTTTCCTTGCTCTTGGATCCGGTGACGCCCAACGCGCCGTCGATATCCGCCGACGAGAGCAGGAGGCCGGGCAGCGCGGCTTGCGCGACCGGGGGCCGCGACGAGGTCGTGGTCGACGCCCCCGGGCCGCCCCCGCCGCCGCCGCATGCCGCGACCAGGAGTGCGATGGCCGCGGCGGAGACTGCGGTTGGTATTCGGCGCATTCGCTTCTCACTTCGTTGTCGCGTAGGGGCCTCGGACTTCCGCGCGGCCCCCACCTGCGCGGGCCGAAGCCCGAGAGTGGACGGAAGCATATCCGCTGCGACAGCAAATTGCGTGAACTCGCACAAAACAACCGTCGACTCAATGCTGGAGCACCCGCGGTCGGGGCCACAGACGTGGTCGCCCATGCCGATTCCCCGCCGGGAAGATGGGGCTCGGCGCACCGCCAGCGCAGAAAGATTCGCAGTTCAAGGGTTTCCTACGTCAACAAAAGAGGAGGGCAAGAATCCCCTCGACTCGGACCAACCGAAAAGCCTCCGACGCGAACCATGAGTGAAAGTGGGCCCAGCTGTTGCAAACCGCCGATAAGCCGCACCCAGCAAACACTATGTTGCGATAAAAAGCCGCGGGGTGTTCGAATGGCACCGTCGGACGCGCAGGCCGGTCCGCCCCGACGGGAACCCATATCCGCCGGGCGCGCCACCTCCGCATGACCGAATGGGTTGCGCCGACGCGCGTTCGCATACGCAGTGCCCTACCGTGATCGCGAGGGGGACAGGCCGCCCTCTCGCGGCGCCGGTCTCGCGGCCCGGGCCGAGGGATCAACGGTGACCACGCGGTAGGTTGAACGCGGTCCCGGACGATCCGAGAGGAGACACCTTGCGTCACACCCCGGCCATGACCGAGGCCGACCGCACCTGGATGGTCGACACGCTGCTCGCGCTGCTACAGACGCCGAGTCCGGCGGGGCGGACGGACGCGGTGATGCAGCTCATCGGTGACATCTTCGACGACTTCGGCGTGCCGTTCTCGCTCACGCGCCGCGGCGCGCTGACCGCCGAACTGCCCGGAGAATCGGCGACCACCGACCGCGCGCTGGTGGTTCACGCCGACACGATCGGCTGTATGGTGCGCCGACTCAAGGACAACGGCCGACTCGAGGTGGTTCCGGTCGGCACGTTCTCGGCCCGGTTCGCCGCGGGCGCCCGGGTCCGCATCTTCTCCGATGACCCCGACGAATTCATCACCGGCACGGTGATGCCACTCAAGGCCAGTGGGCACGCGTTCGGTGACGAGATCGACCTGCAGCCCACCGACTGGGAACACGTCGAGGTCCGCGTCGACCGCAAGGTGTCCTCGCGGGAGGACCTGATCCGTCTCGGGCTGCAGATCGGCGACTTCGTCGCCTTCATCGCCAGCCCCGAACTGACCGCCGACGGCTACATCGTTTCCCGCCACCTCGACGGCAAGGCGGGTGTCGCGATCGCGCTCGCGCTGGCCAAGAATTTCGCCGAGAACAAACTGGTGTTGCCGCATCGCACCATGGTCATGATCACCATCACCGAGGAGGTCGGCCACGGGGCGAGCCACGGCCTGCCCGCTGATGTGGCCGAGTTGGTGTCGGTGGACAACGCGGTGTGCGCGCCGGGCCAGCACTCCATCGAGGATGGCGTGACGATCCCGATGGCCGACTTGCACGGGCCGTTCGACTACCACCTGACCCGGAAGTTGTGCCGGCTCGCCGATGAGCAGGGCATCCCGTACGCGCGCGACGTGTTTAGGTTCTACCGCTCAGACGCCGCGGCGGCGATCGAGGCGGGCGCGGGCACGCGGGCCGCGCTCGTGGGTTTCGGGCTCGACGGCAGCCACGGCTGGGAGCGCACGCATCTGGACTCGCTACAGGCGGTGTACTGCCTGCTGCACTCCTGGCTGCAGACGCCACTGACCTTCGCCAAATGGGACGCCAAGCCGTCGGGCAAGCTGCGGGACTTCCCGTCGTCCAAACAGCCCGCGCCGAGCGAGCGGTGGGTGCCGCTGGCCCGCGGGGAGCACGATTCACCCGGCGAGGCGTCGCCGGGTTCGGTGTGGCCGCCCTCGGAGGGACCCCAGGCCTGAGGCGCTTCACCACAGCGCACTGTGGTTGACCAGCGCGTCGGCCACCAGACCGATGCCGAAGACCAGGAACAAGAGCCGCACCGACATCGGGCCGTAGCGCGTGAGGGCACGCACGAGGCTGCGCTGAATGCGCTTGGCTCGCATGGTTTTCCTCATCGAGAGGGCGAGGATCAGCAGCGGTGGGGAAAGCGCGATCGCCCAGTAGACCAAGATGATCAACGGCCAGAGCGGCGGCCTCGGGTGTAGGGCGACGAGCATGGTCAAGGCGGTGAGATAGGGGATGGCGGTTGGCGCTTGGCCGCTACCGACCGCCAACCCGAGGAATCCGAGCAACCACGGGCGCTGGCGCATCGCCGCCAGCGCCCAGCCGGGAGCCGATGATTGCGCGGTCAGCGGGAAGTAGGCCAGGCCGGCCAGCACCACGCCGAGCACCAGCTCGCCGCGAAAACGGATGGCCGGTGTCACGTGGAAGCCGACGGCGTGAGTCAAGAAGCTCAGACCCAGCACCGTGCACACCCCGAACGTGGTCGTCACGGCGAACACGCCCGCGACGAAGCTCAGGGCGCCCGGAACCGGCGATCGGCGACTCAACCGGCTGTCGAAGATGACCGCCGAAACCACACCCAGGTTGAGGACGTTCAACGAATCGAGAAACGCCAGGCCGGCAAGCGCCAGCACCAGAGCACCCACGTGCCAGAGCCCCGCTTACCGTGCGGTCTCGCGCGGCGCGCACATCCAAGCGGCGATCATGCTGCAGACAATACGAGGCAAAGACCCACCTGTCTGTCTGAGGCTGCGCGCCTCGGGCTGGGCGGATAGATCACCGCCGCGGTTCGTCTCGGTTTCGATCCGGTCACACGGCATGGGGCACCACGGATTTCGATGTCGCGCATTCGAGAATGCCAGACATGAGGCAGACCCCGGGGGCCGTCGGTGGCGCGTGAATTCTCCCGCCAGACCTTCCTTCGGGGTACCGCCGGAGCGTTGGTCGCCGGTGCGGTCCTGGGCCCGGGACGGGCGACGGCCGCCCCGAATCCTACCGGGTGGGAGGGTCTTTCCACCGCCATCGGTGGACAGGTGCTCCTGCCGAACAACGGCGCGTTCGGCGCAGCCAAGCAGGTCTTCAACACCAACTACAACGGCTCGACGCCCGCGGCGATCGTCACCCCGACCTCGCCGGCGGACGTGCAGAAGGCCATGGCGTTCGCCGCGGCGCACAACCTGAAGGTGGCCCCGCGCAGCGGCGGGCATTCCTACATCGGCGCGTCCACGGCGAACGGCGTCATGGTGCTCGACCTGCGCCAGCTGCCGGGGGGAATCAACTACGACGCCGCCACCGGGCACATCACCGTGACGCCCGCGACGAGTCTGTACGCGATGCACGAGGCGTTGGCCGGCGCGGGCCGGGGCATCCCGACCGGCACCTGCCCGTCGGTCGGCGCCTCAGGGCATGCCCTGGGCGGGGGACTGGGCGCCAATTCCCGCCGCGCCGGTCTGCTCTGCGACCAATTGGTTTCGGCCTCGGTGGTACTGCCCGGTGGTCAGGCGGTGACCGCGTCCAACGCCAGCAACCCCGACCTGTTCTGGGGCTTGCGCGGTGGCGGCGGCGGCAACTTCGGCGTTACCACCTCGCTGACGTTTGCGACCTTCCCGACCACCGATCTCGACGTGGTGAACCTCAACTTTCCACCCGAGTCGTTTGCGCAGGTTCTGGTGGGTTGGCAGAACTGGCTACGCACCGCCGACCGGAACAGCTGGGCGCTGGCCGACGCCACCGTCGACGCGATGGGAACCCATTGCCGCATCATGGCGACCTGCCCGGTCGGCTCCGGGAGCAGCGTCGGGGCCGCCATCACGAAAGCCGTTGGGGTGCAACCCTCGGCGACCGAAAACCACACCTTCAACTATCTGGATCTGGTGAGGTATCTGGCCGTCGGCAACCTCAACCCCTCACCACTCGGGTATGTCGGCGGATCCGACGTGCTGCCCGTCGTCAACGCGGCCACCGCCCAGGGGATCGCCAGGGCCGTCGAGGCATTCCCCCGCGGGGCCGGGCGCATGTTGGCGATCATGCACGCGCTCGACGGCGCCCTCGCCGACGTGGCGCCGGGCGCCACGGCATTCCCGTGGCGCCGGCAGTACGCACTGGTGCAGTGGTACGTCGAAACCGGCGATGCGGCGGCGGCGACCAACTGGCTCAGCACCGCACACCAAGCCGTGCAACCGTATTCGGTCGGCGGTTATGTGAACTACGTCGAGGCGAGCCAGCCCGCGTCGCGGTATTTCAGCTCGAACCTGGCCCGGTTGACCGCCGTGCGCCAGAAATACGATCCCAATCGAATCATGTTCTCGGGACTCAACTTCTGACATTGCTCGAACGCGTGACAGCAATGACCGTCAGATGTGGTCGGCGAGTTCATCGAGTAGAGCGCGATTCAAAGCAAAGGCCACATTCACCTCGTCGACAATGCGATCGACGTCGTTCACTTTGAGGCCGAGTGCATCAAGGCGGACGCGGTAGGAGTCTTTGTACGGTTTGGCCCGCACCGGAAATTCGTAAAACGCGAGCCCGGCACCGCGAAGACCGAACTTGCGATCGAGGGCCTTACCGATGACCCGCCCGCCGGAAAGGTCTCCGAGATAGCGCGTGTAGTGGTGGGCCACCAGCGATCCACCCCACGTCAGGGTGGCGATTCGCTCGCCGTATGCCATCGCGGCGGGGGAGTCGACCTCGTGGGTGGCTCCGGGCCGCCAATGCTCGAGGTCGGCGTCGATGGCCCCGAGGCGCTCCAGCGCCGGGTCGTAGACGGCGGCGACCGTGGGGTCGTTGCGGCGGGCCCGGATGGCGTCTTCCAGGGCGGCGTAGACCACCCGTAACCGAAGCAGGTACTCGGAATAGCCGCGAGCGTTAACCCGGCCGGCGAGCAATTCGGATATGAAAGCGCTTTGCTCGGCGGCGACGTGCTCCGCCGCCGACCCGTCCTTCATCGCGACCGATAAGCGGCGGGGTGTCGAGTCGGCGATAGGGCGCATGTCCAGCTCAGCCTACCTTGGTGACTGCGGGGCCGCGCCCCGGTACCGCGCTCGTGGCGGCCCCACGGCATTGGGGGACAAGGGGTTTGGTGCGTCGACCTAGCTCGAGGCGCTGAGGATCTTGATCGCGAAAACCAGCGAGTCGCCCGGCCGGATCCCCGCGCTGGGCTGACCGTTCGGGTAACCATCCGCCGGAGTCATCGCGACGGCCACTGTGGAGCCGACCTTCTGGCCCGCGATGGCCTTCTGGAAGCCCGGCACGACACCGTTGAGCGGGAAGTCGATGGGGGCGCCCCGCTGGTAGCTGCTGTCGAAGACGGACCCGTCACGTCCGTTGACACCCATGTAGCAGACGGAAACCGTGGCAGTGCCCGGCACCACCGGTCCGTTTCCGGCGTGCAGCGTATGGACCTGGGTCTGCGTGACGCTGAACGGCACTGTCACATCCACCCGAGGAGCCGTCGTATCCGTGGATCCGGTGACCGCGACGCTGCCGGTGGCCCCGGTAAGCGTCCAGTCGGGGGTTCCACCGCTCGGTGGTGCCGCGGTTGGGCACGAGCCGGCTGCGGTGGCGTCGTTCGACGCAGCGATCGCCAGGACGGTCGCCGCGACGCAGGCCGCGACGGAGGAATACACCAGGGAGGACTTCACGGGCGTCACGCTACAGCCCGTGATTGTGCGCGCCGGTGGTGCGGGCGGCCTTTTCGGGATTTCGTTATTCTTCAGGTTCGCGCCGCCGTGGACCCGGCAGCAATCGGCGGCCTGCGCTGAACGGAGCGAATGAGGTGCCCTCACCTCGCTGGCCGGCCCCGCTCGTCGTTTCCCTGATGGCCGGCGCCGCTCTGGTTGCCAACGCCGCGCACTCGGTCTATTGCCCCGGCAACGTGTGCGATGCCCCCACCCTTTGCGCCTGACGGCGCATCGGGCACAGAACGCCCTGTCGCGCTGGGCTGTCGCACGCTAGCGGCGCCCGGGTCCCGTCGGGCCACCGGCACCACTTCGGATCGCCGAAGCGGCTGACCACACAAGGCAACGGGGGGCAAGGGGGCTTCCGGTCGAGCGGCGACTGGCAAACACGCCAACATTGAGCAGAACCGCTCGTGGGCTGTGCCATGGCCATATCCTGCTTGCATCGCCACCCGACCGATCGAGGGCAACGTTGTCACTGACAAGAAGCCGACAAGCGCTGGTCGTGTTGGCGACTATCGGCCTTCTCGTCTTCGCGGCCATGTTGTTCGGCGCGGGCGGCGCCTCGCGTCGCGCGGTTATCGCCTCGGCGGGGACTGTCATCGGTGGCGCATTCGCCGCCGGATGTTCGATCAGCGCCGCCCGCAGATCTCGAGGCCGTCAACGGTTTGCGTGGACCGTCATGTCGATCGCCTTGGTCGGTTGGACGGCCGGCCAAGCGTTGTGGTTTTTCGTCGCCCTGCGTGGCGTGCTTTCGGCCGCGGATCTCTCGGCGGCCAACATCGGCTACCTGATTTTGCCGGTGTGCGCGATACTCGCCGCCGTTGCGATTCCCAGTCGGGACGATTCCCGATTCGGAATCGGCCTCGTACTCGACGGCATCCTCATCACCGCGTCGCTGTTGGTTGTTTTCGTTCTCCTTCCGGTGGGTCACCCGGCGCGCCACTCAGAGATCCTGAGCGTTCCGCGGATCCTGTTGGCAACTGCCGCGGGCGTCTATATGGCGCTGGTCGCCATGAGCTTCATCATCGCGAGGAGGGCCGAGGCGGGCCGTAAGCTTTCGCCAACGCTGATGACGCTGGGCTGGGGAGTCATCGCGGCGGCCGGCATAGTCCACGTCTACCGGGATTACGCCGACCAGACACCCGACGACTTCGTCCTCCTTGGCTGGGCCGGTGGGATGTACTTCTTCGCACTGTCCGGAATCACTTCTCATCCAACGCCGGAACCCGACCTCGGGTTTTCGCGCCCCTCGTCGCGGGCGGCACTGTGGCTGCCGTACCTGGCGGTGCTGCTGGCCATCGTCGTTGGCGCCGTGCACTTTTGGCCCGCATACCGGGGCGAGGCCTTCATCTTCCTGGTGTGTGTGGTGCTATTCCTCACCACCCTCGTCCGCCACATCGCGCTGCTGGACCGAAAGCAGCGCTTGCTCGTCGCGATGTCTGACGCCGCACTGCGGGACCCGACAACTGGCTTGGCGAATCACCGACTCTTCGACGACCGCCTTGCGCACGCGCTGCGCTTACACGTTCACCACGGCGTGCCCGTCAGCGTCCTTGCGGTGGGTGTAGACGATTTCAAGCTGGTCAACGACGCGCTCGGCGAGGACGTGGGCGACCAACTATTGCACGGCGTCGGCGAGCGGATCCAGGCCAACACCACCGACAGCCACACCGTTGCGCGGATCGGCGGCAACGAATTCGCCGTCTTGGTCGAAGACCGTCCCGACGCGGCCGCGCGGGTTGCCAACGAGCTGGCCCGATCGTTCCGGGAGCCCGTCGAGATCGACAACCACCGCCTGGACGTTCGCGTGAGCATCGGCGTGGCGTCGGCCGGAACAGGTACCACCGGCGCTCCGACATCGGGCGATCTCCTCAGGCAGGCCGAAGCGGCTCGCTCCCATGCCCAGCTGGCGAGCGCCAACAACGTGTGGACCTTCACCGCTGGGATGGACGCCGGGCTCGGCGAGCCCCCGGCATACGAGGGCGCCATCGCCCGACTGCAACTACTCGGAGAACTGCGACGCGCCATCGAGAACGGCTCGCTCACCCTGCTATACCAGCCGAAGTTCAGCATGTGGACCGGTTCCATCAGCGGGGTAGAGGCGCTCGTCCGCTGGCAGCACCCGCAATTCGGCGTGCTGGAGCCCGACAAGTTCTTGCCCCTCGCCCGCGAGCACGGGCTGATGGACGCCCTCACCGACCTGGTGCTCGCACGAGCCGTCGCTGATGCTGCCACCTGGTACCGGGCGAACGTCGCGATCCCGGTCGCGATCAATCTGGGGGCACCCTCGGTCAACCAGGATTCGCTGCCCGATCGCATCATGTCCGTGCTCGACACCTACGCTATGTCTCCCAGTTCCCTCACGATCGAGATCACCGAGGAATTGGTCGTCGCCGACCTGGCGAAGGCACGCACAGTGCTCAATCGTCTTCGGGAGAACGGCATCCGGGTGGCGATCGACGACTTCGGCAGTGGCTACGCCACCCTGACGTATCTGCGTGAGCTGCCGGCCGATGAAGTCAAACTCGGCCATGAATTCATCGCACCGATCCTGCACGACGACCGCGCCGCCACCATCGTGCGCTCGGTGATCGAGTTGGCGTCGGGGTTCGGCATCACCACGGTTGCCGAGGGCGTCGAAGACTACGCAACGGCCCGGCGGCTCAGGGAATACGGTTGCGACGCCGTACAGGGAAACTTCTTCTGCCCGCCGCTACCAGCTTCCGAGATCCCGCGAGTCCCCGCGAACTCGACACTCGCGACGCAGTAGGTCGGCGCCTGCGCGTTGAGCGGGCTCTTGACCAGCATGCCGGGGCTCGGTTCGATGAGGATTAGCACGAGGGGAGGCCCACGATGAGGATGTTCGTTCGCCGGCTCGTCGTCGCCGCCGTGATCGCGTCCGCGTCGATGGCCGCCGTGGCGATCGCGACGCCGGCGGTGAGTTCGGCCGACTGTGCGGACGGCGAGTGGTGGGATCCGACGGGAAAGGTTTGCCGGCCGCTCGGGGTCGGACCACAACCGTTGGCTTGTGAGCCGGGCCAGTGGTGGGACCCGACGGCTAACGTATGCCGGCCACTGGGCGTCGGGCCGCAACCGCTCGCGTGCGACAACGGCTGGTGGTGGGACCCGGGCGCCAACGAATGCCGTCCCCCCGTGGTGCCGCCGGCCGGCTAGAAAGCACATCGCTGCGGCAGATCACCCAAGGGACGTAAACCGTCCTTCGCCAGGCATGGGCAACGATCCGAATCTGCTTGGCACACAACACCTCTGAGGCGATAGGGTAGCCATGGCCGCCACGCGCCTACCCGGCCGAATCGTTTTGCATCGCGTCGTCGGCGGCCAGGCCGCGCGCACGCTTGTTGGCGTACATTCGCTCGTCCGCCAGGCGCATGACGTCCTGCTCGCCGGCGGCTATCCCCGCGCTGAAGTCGACGGGGGCGCCGACCTCGGCCCACCGGCGGCGAAGCTTATCCAGGATCCGCCCGGCCTCGGCGCCGTCGGCGCCTATCAGCAGGAGCAGAAATTCATCACCGCCGATGCGGAAGATGATGTCGTCCTTGCGGGCTGATCGGCGCAGCGCGTCGGCGAAGGCGACCAGGACTGCATCGCCGGCTTCGTGGCCGTGGTGGTCGTTGTAGCGCTTGAAGTTGTCGAGATCGGCAAGCACTGCGGCGCATGTGCCGGGGTGCAACGAGAGCCGGTGTCCCAATGAGCTCCGGTTCAACAACTGGGTCAACGCGTCGGTCTGTGCGATGTCGCGCAGCAACAGGCTCTGCTCCACGAGCCGGGCAATGAGCCAGGCGGGCACCTCGGCGACAAGGACCCACATGATCGCGGCCAACACCACGGCCAGCGCCGAGCCCGGTAGGGGCTTCGCACAGCCCACCACAAACGCCGCGGCACCGAGTGGTAGCAGGGCAAGTGAGCGCCAGCGCCGGCCGGTGAGGCCGAGGTAGGCGAATGTGATCGTGATCGTGCCCGGGAATTCGCGGGTGGCGGCGGGTTCGATCGCCCCGGCCAGGAGGGTGACGACGAGCGACGCCACCGGCCAGCCGACGAGCAAACCGCGGCGTCCTTCCCAGCCTCGGAGCCGGCCAATCAGCGCGACAAACGCCGCCGAGACGGCAGCGGCGCCCAGCAGCCAGTCCAGCGTAGGACCGCGACCAGCACTGGGGACACGCGTTCCGGCCGCAGCATAGAGTCCGAGCATCCCAACGAACGCCGTCAAGCCGAGCGCATGTAAACGCGGGGCTGACGGTTGAGGGTCGATGCGCCATGGCACGCGCTCAGGATAATGGCCGCACGACGTCGGAGGTGCGGAAAAGTACTGCGCCCTTACCTTTTCAAGCCATGACGAGCACGCGCACCACAGGACAAGCTGATGAGCCCATGCCCCGCATGGCGCTCGTATACGTGAAAGCCTGCGCGACGCCTACCCACAGCTGCTGAAAGCTATTTCTACGCAGAGGCTTTCACTCCCTAAGAGGTCGGTTCTCGCCCGCTGGTGAACTGCCGGACGAGCAGCTGGACACGTTCCGAGTCGTGGCCGGGGCGTAGTCGGTCCGTACGCGTGAGGATGACCAGTCCGTGCAGCGCGGCCCACAACACTTCGGTGAGCGCATCGGCTTCCTGCTCGGCGGCGACCGGGCATATCGCGTGGCGCAGCTCGGCGAAGGCGGCCACCAGCTCAGGCGGTGTGTCGTCGGCGGCGAACCGCAGGGTGGTCGCGCGGGTGAACATCGCGTCGTATACCGCCGGGTTGTCGCGGGCGAAGCCGAGATAGGCGTGGGCGACCCGGATGAGGGCGACGTCGGCCGCGCCGGCATCCGAGCGGGCGACCTGAAGGGTGTCGGCGAGCTCGCCGAATCCGTCGACGGCGACCGCGTCCGCGATTTGTTCCATCCCGGCGAAGTGCTTGTACAACACGGGCTGGCTGTATTCAATCTCGGCCGACAACCGGCGGGTGGTGACGGCGTCCCACCCTTCGGCCTCGGCCAATCTGCGGGCCGTGGCGACGATCAGCCGCCGCCGGGCAGCTCGCTCGCGTTCACGACGATCCTCGATAGCCATCCCCGAATCGTATCAGCACTAGCAAATCTAGCATCGCTATTGACAGCGCTTAGTCCTCCGGTTAGCGTTGCTAGCAGTTGCCGGTGAGGGGAGCCAGGAAGTGGCCTTGGAAGTCGTCATTCGTGCAGCCACACTGCTCGCGGTGCTGGGCACCGCGGTGGTCTACGGCACCGATGTGTTCTGCGCGATCGTGCTGCGGCCGGCCTTGACGTCGATCGACGACGATGCGTTGGTCGCGGTCATGGGGAGCGTGCATCGATACGGAGACCGGCGTATGCCCGTGCCCGGGATGCTCGCAATCGGCGCCGCCGCGGCGAGTGCCGTACTTGCCACGGTCACCGCACACTGGCCGCAGGCGATCGCGGCGGCCGCGGCACTGGTCTTGCTGCTGATCTGGACGGCGCTCTACACACAGGTGAGCGCTCCCATCAATCGACAACTGACGGCGGCCGCCGACGCCGGCGGACCTCTCCCGAGCGGGCGTGTGCTGCAGGCGAAGTGGGACTCGATCATCAACGCCCGCGCGGCGCTGCAAGGCCTGGCAGTGGCCGCCCTGTGCGTGGCACTGATGGGCTGACGACCCATCGCCATGGCCACCCCGGAATTCACCGCCGACATGGCGGGCTTCGACGTCGGCGACATCGTCGATGTCGAGACGACACTGCTTGACCCGACATCGTTTTCACCAATCCACTGACGAAGCCCAGGAGCGCTCGACATGACCATCACCGTCATCGGCTACACCCTCGCCGGATTGCTTGCCGCGGGCATCATCTTCATCGGCGCACGCTTCCTCGTCGCGCCGCGCGTGGCCGCCGCGGGCTACGGGGTGCTACCCGATCTGGACCGGGCGGGCGCGAGCGCCTACTTGAGCGTCAAGGGCGTGCGCGACATCGCCGCCGGGCTGGTCGTCATCATCCTGATGGTTGCCGGCGCGACCCACCTGGTGGGCTGGGTGATGTTGGCGGCCACCATCATTCCGCTCGCCGACGCGGCCATCGTGTTGCGCAACGGTGGCCCCAAGTCCATCGCTTGGGGAGTCCACGGCGCCACCGCCGCCGTCATGCTCGTCACGACCGCACTGCTGCTCGCCCCCTAGGGCGCAAGACCCGCGGCGGTCCACGCACTCGCGAGGACTAAGAAAATATGCCTTTGGTATGAGGCCGCCCAGCGCCCATTGATAATGATAATCACTTTCAATTACCGTTCCTGCGACTTGTTCGACTCGTTCAGTCCAGGAGTTGCCGTGATGACGTTGGTCGCCACATCTCTGCCATTGCCGAGGCCGCGCGGCGCGGGCTTCCGCTGATGTCCGCACCCATCTGGATGGCTTTCCCGCCGGAGGCGCACTCGACGTTGCTCAGCAGCGGCCCCGGGCCGGCGTCACTGTTCACGGCGGCCGCAGCGTGGAGCGCTGTGAGCGGCGAATATGCCTCGGCCGCAGAAGAACTCAGCGCCGTCCTGGCATCCACACAGTCCGGCGCATGGGAGGGGCCGAGCGCGGAGTCCTATGCGGCGGCGCATGTCCCGTATTTAGCCTGGTTGGCCCAGGCCAGCGCGCACAGCGCTGCGGCCGCCGCACAGCTCGACACCGCGGGAACGGCCTACACCGCCGCGTTGGCGGCGATGCCGACGCTGCCGGAACTAGCCGCCAACCACGCCGTCCATGGCGCCCTGGTGGCAACGAATTTCTTTGGCATCAACACGATTCCGATCGCGGTCAACGAAGCCGACTACGCGCGGATGTGGGTGCAGGCGGCCAGCACGATGACGACGTATGAAGCCGTCTCCGCGGCGGCAGTGGCGGCCACGCCGCGGACCGACCCGGCGCCGCCAATCCTGAACTCCGACGCTACCGCGGCCCACGACCACGAGGAAGACGACGATCACCACGATCATGAGCACGGGTTAGATAGCCCACTCAATCAGTTCGTCGCCCAGATCCTCCGCCTATTCGGGCTGGACTGGGATCCGGTCGAGGGGACGCTCAACGGGCTTCCATATGAGGCCTACACCAATCCGGGGGACTTGCTTTGGTGGGTAGTTCGAACGCTCGAACTCTTCTCGGACTTTCAACAGTTTGGTGCGTTGTTGCAGGAGAACCCGGTGGCGGCGTTCGAATTCATCACCAACCTTGTCCTGTTCGACTGGCCGACTCACCTGGCGCAGCTCGCCAGCTGGCTCCCGGCCCAGCCGCAGGTGCTGTTGGTGCCGATGCTTGTCGCGGTGGCTCCCCTCGGAGCGCTGACCGGATTTGTGGGACTGGCCGGGCTGGCGCCCCCGCCCACGCCCGTCGCAGCGCCGCCAGCCCCAACCACTGCGGCCGCACCCAGCCCGACGGCAGTACTCGGCACCGCCCCGATCGCCGCGTCCACGGCGGTCCCCGCGCCGGCATCCGCGCCGGTGCCCGCCCCGACGGCCAGCACGGTAGTCAGCCCGGCTCCGCCCGCGCCGCCGGCCCCGGGCACTGCGCCGTTCATGCCGCCGTATGCCATTGCGCCACCCGGTATCGGGTTTGGCTCGGCAATGCGCACCAGCGCTGCCGCTGGCGCGAAAAGGGATGCCGCAGAGCCTAATTCCGCCACAGCCACCGCGACGTCGGCCGCGCGGAAGGCTGGACGGGTGCGTCGGCGCCAGCGGGCCCGGCAGCGCGGCCATGGCGACGAGTTCATGGACATGAACGTCGACGTCGATCCCGATTGGGATGGACCGTCGACCAGGGCGTCAGAACACGGCGCCGGACATCTGGGATTCGCCGGAATCGCGCGCAACGAACCCAGTGCCGCGGCGGGACTGACGACCCTCGTGGACGATCAACTCGGGGGCGGGCCCAGCATGCCGATGGTCCCGGGCACGTGGGCCGCGGCGGACGGCGGAACCGCGCAGGACAACGAACGCTGAGCTCCCGTTGACGCTTACACGTCAGTGCTCGTCGTAATGTCCCTCGTGTGCGGCGTGCCGACAGCCGTCATGCACGTAGTCGACGTGATCCCCATGGGGGATCGCGACGTGGCCACACCCGTCGCCGTGCCGATGATCGTGGTGTTCATGCACCGTGTGGCCGGCCGGCTCACATTCGTCGTAATGGCTCTCATGCTGCCGGTGAACATGACCGTCGTGGACGTAGTCGACGTGGTCACCATGCGGGACCGCGACGTGACCACATCCCGCGCCATGTTCGTGGTCGTGCTGAAGATGCTCGCTGTGCACTGTGCCGGTCATTGTTGTCATCACCGCCCGTACCGAAGTTGATTCGCGCGCTACTGGTGCGACCGAGAGCCCCACTGTAGCCCCGTACTCACGCAACACGCCAGACAATGGCCAGTTCATCTGCCCGGGGATGACCGGGCACGACATGACCGCGCTGTGGCAGTTGGCGGCAGAGGGAAGGGGAGGCCTTACGAAGTGCCGCTAGGCCGTTCGGCGCGGCGCGCGCTACCCCGCCGCGACGCCGACGGGTGATCCCAAGCTCGCCGTGGGAACGCATCCGCTCGCCGTTACGGCAGTCAACGCGAGGATCACGGCAACGACGACCTTTGTGGCTAGGCGTGACATAACGACTCCGTTCATCCGGCCCCCGTCCGAACTGTAGACGGAACGGGCACCTATTTCAATAGATATTGAAATAGTGCGGGTTTGCGAGCATAGTTCCAAGAGCGCAGCCGCGAGGCGCGTCCATCGTGGTGAATGCGAACGAGGAGGGTAGTCACTTGACGTCCAAGCTTCCGCCGGTCAAGGTCGCGCGAGCGGTTGAACGGGTCCGCCACCGCCTGGTGCGGTTGCGCCAACGCTTCGCTCCGCCTGCGGCGGTGATGATGGAGTTGATCCTGAATGCGTGGGTGGCTCAAGCGATCACGTCTGCTGCGGATCTCGGCGTGGCGGATGCTCTGGCGGATGGCCCGCTGTCCGGCGAGCAGCTGGCGAACCGACTCGGTGCGGACCCCGACGCCCTGAGGCGGCTCATGCGCGCCCTGATCGGCATCGGGATTTTCCGTCGGCGCGGCGACGGGCGTTACGCACTCACGCCGCTCGCGGAGACCCTGCGCACCGACGCGCCCATCTCGATGGCCGGGATGGCGCGGTGGGTTGGATCGCCTCAGCATCGCGAACACTGGAGCCACCTGACCGACGCGATCCGAACCGGGAATCCGGTGCTCCCAGAGCTTCGTGGCAAATCGGTTTTTGAGTACCTGAGTGACGAAGTGGAGCTGGGGGAGATCTTCAACTCGGCCATGACCAATGTGTCTGAGTTTGCGACCGCGCCCCTGACCGCGGCCTACGATTTCGGTTCGTTCGGCACGATCGTCGATGTCGGCGGGGGACACGGTCGGCTGTTGGCGGCGATCCTGAAGACGGCTCGGAATTCGCGCGGCGTGCTGTTCGATCTTCCGAAGGTCGTGGCGGACGCCCCTGAATTACTTCGCAAGTACGGGGTCGACGACCGCGTCCGAATCGAAGAGGGTTCGTTTTTCGAATCCGTGCCGGAGGGCGGCGACGCGTATGTGCTCAAGAACGTCATCCACGACTGGCCCGACGAAGTCGCGGTGCGCATCCTGAAAAATGTCCGCACCGCGGCCCGTTCCGGCGCGCGACTGTTGCTCTGCGAGTTCGTCATTCCCGACCACGACCGCGACTTCCACGGCAAGTGGGTGGACATCGAAATGCTGGTCGTCGCCGGCGCGCGCGAACGCACCGCGGACGAATATGGTCGGCTGTTCAGCCAAGCCGGTTTCCGGTTGGACCGCGTCGTGGACACCGTATCGCCGCTCAGCATCGTCGAAGCGTCCGCGGTGTAGTCGCGGCTACTTCGGCGACGACAGATCCAGCCCCAGGTCCTCGGCCGGGACGGTCAAGAACCGGTGCACCGCAGGCCCCACCAGCCCCACCACCTCGTCGACCCCGAGCGTCGACAGAGGCGGCACGCGCATGATGTACCGCAGCATCGCAGTGCCGACAAGGTTGGTCGCGGCCAGCATCGCGCGCAGTCGCGCTTCTTCGCCGCCGCCCAGAGTGCTCGACACCGCCGTGAACAGATAATCGTGCAGGAAACCGCGAAACGCATCGTTGGCATCGCTGTTCGTCGTCGCGGACTGCACCATCGACGCCATGCTCGCGGCCGTATCGGGTTGCTCCCAGAGACCAAGGTAGGCCCGCACCACGCGGCAGCCCAAGTCGTCGTCCATTCGGGTGAGCTCAGTCGTCAGCAGGTCGGAGGGCAGCACCAACTTCATCGACTCGCGAAACAATGCCGCCTTCGAGCCGAAGAGATAGAGGACCATCGACGGGTCTACTCGCGCGTCGTCGGCGATCACCCGCAGCGTCGTCTTGTCATAGCCATGCATGGCGAACTGCCGCTTCGCCGCGCGCAGGACCGCGTCGCGCGATACCGGCTCGCCTTGGCGTCTACCGCGGCGCTTCATCATCTTCCCAGGTGACGACATGGGCGAACCATATCATTTCAATCTCCATTGAAAAGCTGCCGCGGCGGTTGTACGCTGCCGGTGGAGTTATTCTATGGTCGTTGAAAAAGTCCCGGATGGCTCTTGAACTGGCCGCCGCCGTCCGCGGAGAGGACTGACGAGATGGACTTCGCGTCGCTGCCTCCGGAGGTCAACTCCGGGCTGATGTATTCCGGGCCCGGGGCGGGGCCGATGCTGGCGGCTGCGGCGGGCTGGGACGCGCTGGCCGCCCAATTGGAGGCCACCGCCAGCGGCTACGCGGCCGAGCTGGCCGGGCTGACCGGCCAGGCATGGTCCGGCCCCTCGTCGGTGCTGATGACGGCCGCGGCCACGCCCTATGTGGAGTGGCTGTCCAGCGGCGCCGGTCAAGCCGCGCAGACCGCCGCACAGGCCTACGCGGCGGCGGCGGCCTATGAGGCGGCGTTCGCGATGACGGTGCCCCCGCCGGTCATCGCGGCCAACCGGACGCAGTTGATGGTGTTGGTCGCGACCAATTTCTTCGGGCAGAACGCCCCGGCGATCGCGGCGACTGAAGCCCAGTACATGGAGATGTGGGTGCAAGACGCCACGGCGATGTATGGCTATGCCGCTGCCGCCCAGACGGCGAGCACCTTGGCCCCGTTCGACGAGCCGCCGCAGACGACCAACCCGGCAGGGCAGGGCGCCCAGGCCCAGACGGTGGTACAGGCCGCCGGCAACGCCACCGGCGCGACACAGCAGGTGGCCTCGACCCACGCGACGATGCACACCCTCAGCTCCACCGCCGCCGACACCGTCGGGCCCGTCGCCCCGGGCCAAACTGTCACCGTCGCGCCGGGAGACGCCATCAGCGTCGGGGCCAATACCGGGATGTACGTCAACAGCGGCTCGATCACGATCACCGGCCCCGGCACCAACCTCATCAGCTTCGGCACCGTTATCGTCAACCCCGGCAGCACAATTCATACGATTATCGACTGCTCCGAAGGCGGCGTTTTGATCCCCCAGGGCGTCGACGTCACCGCCGGCTCGAGTCCCATCGTCCTTGCCCCCGGATCGTTCCAGGAGGTTCTGGTCAGCCTCGTCAACGGCTCCGCCACACTCCCAGTCGTCGGCACTGAACAGGTCGCCATCCAGACCTTTGCAAACACCGCCACCGCCATCGCCGGCCCCGCCGGCGCGTCCATCACCAACGTCTTCGGGACCGTCACCGTCGCCACCGTCACGCCCATCCCTAGCTCGTCGAGCGCATTAGGCGCGCCCGCAGCGGTCGGCCTGGCGTCGCCGGGCCTCGCGGGTACCGCAGCAATTCAGCCTCAACTCAACGTGGATGGGCTGTTGGAATGGGTTCAAACCGTTTCCGGTGCCGACCTGGCAGTTGCCGGCTCAGGCTAGGCAAGCCGTGGTAGGCCGCGGCATGGACGAACCTGCCAACCCCCGTGTGGGTTGGCAGTTCCACCCCTCGTCCGGTGTCGGCGCGCCGTCAGGGGGAGCAGGGCAGGCAATCTCGCTTGGGTCGCTGTCCGTGCCCCCGTCCTGGGCGCCGATCGCCTCGGTGCTCGGATCAGCCACGCGGGCAACGGCTTTCACGATTCATGCCGCCGATCCGGTCGTTCCGGAGAGGTTGCCGGGACGCACCTTCCAGCAGACGCTGATGGCAATGGTGACCGGATTTGATGGCTCACTGCGCGGATGACGGCGCCGGGAAATGGCACTTCTCCCGATAACTCAGGGGAGAGGGATTCGCCTGATGATCGGCACCGGAAACCTGTTTGTGTGCAACCGGATTAAGCCTTGCACGCCCAACGTCTGCGATTCCGCCGCGTTACCGGACTACACGGGTCGGGCGGATCCCGTCGGTGGGGACCGCCGGACGGGTGGTCTTGCGGTTGCAACCGCATGCAGTAATCGTGCGATAACGGTCCAGCCACCGGAGTGTTCTGTCAGGATATGGAGCGTCAACGCCGCGGGCTGGAGGGGGCGCGTTGCCGTTTGGGAGTCGCCACCTGTGTCGCGGGCTATCCGCGGTCCTCGTCGCCGCGGCGGGGTTCAACGCGCTCGGGCTGTGGGGAGTCGCGACGGCGCAACGCGTGCAGTTTGTCCTCGAAGCAACGATCTGTTTCGGCGCGCTACTCGTTGGGCTTGTCGTCACGCGCCGGGTGACCGGCCTGTGGCGGTGGTGGCGGGTAGCGCTCCTCGTGGCGATCGCTACCTTTTTGACCGCCGAGTTTCTTTCATGGCTGGCTCGCGCCGAGGACCGCGGGGCAGCCGCGCCGCAATCCGCCGTCATCGGCTACTTTCTCGCCGGACTGTTGTTCGGCACCGCGATGGTGCTTCTCGTGCGTGCCGGGAGCCATGTCGACGACAGAACATGGATACGGATTTGGCCGGGGGTCATCACCACCGTCCTCGATGGCTTACTGGTGACCCTGGCGTTTTGCCACTTGGTGTACGTCGCCCGCCTGGGCGCCATGGACGGTGCCGCGTTGCCGCGGTCGACGAATTCCGCAGTCGTCTACGGCATCGCCGCTGTCGAGCTCGTCGTGGTGGTGGCCGCAGTTCTTGTTGCGATGTGGTATCCGCCGTATCGACCGGGTCGGGCGAACTACATGCTGCTTGCGGCCGCGGTGATTACCCTTACCTCCTCGGACAGGCTGCTGGCCTACCTCCGGAGCGTCGGAGTGACGACGCTGGACCTGTGGGTCGGCACCGGATTCGTCATCGCTCCGGTGTTGATCACGTGCAGCCTGCTTGAACTGCCGCCGCGGCCCCGACCACCCCATGACGAGATGGAGCAACCCACCAACTGGGCGCAGCTGACCCTGCCCTACGTGGGCTTCATGGGCAGCACCGCTCTCCTCGCGTTCCACGTGCTCATCGGCCGAATGGTCGACCCGATCTTCGTCAGCACTTATCTGGCGATGGCGCTGCTGGTCGCGACCCGCTACGTGGTGGCGATGCGTGTGCAGCGGATGTTGACCGAACAGCTCGTCGAGGCCAAGCGCCGACTTGCACACCAGGCCCAGCACGATGCATTGACCGGACTACCGAATCGATTGTTGTTGGCGCAGCGGCTGGACGAAGCGATACGCGAGGGGCCGTTCGTCTTGATCTTCGTCGACATCGACGACTTCAAAGAGGTCAACGACCGATTCGGGCACGCCGCCGGCGACGAGTTGCTGTGCGCGATCAGCGAGCGCCTAGGGCGTTGCCTCCGCCCCGGTGACACGCTGGCTCGCATCGGGGGAGACGAGTTCGCCATCCTGATCCCAGGCGGTGTCGAGGCACCCGAGATCTTCGCCGACACGCTACGGGTGGCGTTACGGAGTCCGTTCTCCGTGCAGGGGAGTTCGGTGCGGGTGCGCGCCAGCATGGGCCTGGTCAGTCCCGACTGTAACGGTCTCCCGCCGACGTCTGACGACCTGCTCAGGCAGGCCGACATCTCGATGTACACGGGTAAGCGGCTGGGTAAGGACACCGCCGTCGTTTACCACCCGGCATTCACCGTGTCGGAAGATTTTTCGACGGCGCTCCGGCATGCGAAGGGGCGCATTCCGGAGGGCTTTCGGCTGAAGTACCAGCCCGTGGTGTCCCTCCCACAAGGCGTCCCCGTCGCGGTAGAGGCGCTTGCCCGGTGGACAACACCGAGCGGGATCCAGATTCCTCCCCAGACATTCGTCTCCCTGGCCGAAGCGAATGGCATGGGGGCACAACTCGATGCGATGGTGCTCGACCTGGCCTGCGCGGAGATCCAGGCCGCGGGACTCGATCTGGACCTCCACATCAATGTCGGTGCCGCGCGACTCGGCAGCGTTGAATTCGAACATGTCATCAGCCGCACGCTGGCGAGACGCCGCTTATCGCCGCGCCGGCTCGTCCTGGAAATCACCGAGACCGTTCCCGTTGTCGACCTCGCCGACGGGGCGGCCGCGATCAGACGATTGTCCGAACTGGGCATCAGGGTGGCCTTGGACGACTTCGGCGCGGGCTACAACTCGCTGACCTACCTTCACGAATTGCCCGTACAAATCGTGAAGCTCGACCGCGGCCTCGTAGTGGGCGTCGAACCAGGCCGAAACCTGACGTTGTACCGGTCGGTCATCGGCTTGTGCGAGGCGCTGGGGCTCAACGTGATCGCCGAAGGCATAGAAACAGCCGAGCAGGCCGAGACGGTATTCAAAGCCGGATGCGCATTGGCACAAGGCCACCTGTTCGGGCCAGCATCCGAGCTCGCCGATATCGCCGCACCTTCTACCGCCAACTAGCCGCCCGGACAACATTTACGCCACCGACCACCGCAACAACCGCGTACTCAAACTTCCGGAGCCTGGTTCAATATGGTTGTTGTGTGGGGCGTTTCGATCGAATTACCGGGTCACCAGAGTGACACGCTGTCGCTCTTCCGGGTGCCAAAGCGCTCAGGTGGGACAGGCGCGCGCCAGGGCGGCCATCTCGTCACTGAACTCGTGGCTCACCTCGGCCGCCGCTTTCGCCGACGGCGGAAGTTTCGCGTTGAGCGGGTCTTGTTTGCCTAGCTCGTCATTCATCTGGTTCGCGTCTTTCATGAATTCTCGCGCCAGCGCCGCAGCTCGTTGGGCATGGGCAGACAGGACAGGTGCGGTCACCTGGTCGGCATGCCGCTGGAGTCCGTCCAGCCATGCCTGGTAGTCGGCTCCAGTGGGTATCGAGTCTTGTTCGTAGGAGCCCGCCGGCGCGAACCGCGTCTTCGCTTTCAACGACGCCTGCGTGTCGCGGTTGAAAGCGATGAATTGGCGCACACTCCAACAAGGTTGCGCCCGCTCATCGATGCGCCACGCGACGACCAGACCCGCGGTGGCCGTGGCCACGCACAACATCGTCAGCAACCGCCGGGCTGTCCTACGTGTCCGGAACCTGTTTGCGGCCACCCAACCAACGTAACTGCTGATCGGCCCGCGCGGAATCACGTCCAATCAGGACGCGATGAACTCGAGCAGATCCGGGTTGAGCACATCCGCGTGCGTGGTCAGCATGCCGTGTGGGTAGCCGGCATAGGTTTTCAACGTACCGTTCTGGAGGAGGTCGACCGCGCGGGGTACCGCGCTGGCGAACGGCACAATCTGGTCGTCGTCACCGTGCATCACCAGGACGGGAACGGTAATCGTCTTCAGCTCTTCGGAGTAGTCCTCGAGCCAGGACGCCACCGTTTCGTAGTGAGCCTGGGCACTGCCGGACATGCCCTGCCGCCACCAGTTCGCGATGACCGCTTCAGACGGCTCTGCACCAGTGCGATTGAATCCGTAGAACGGACCCTCCGGCACCGCGCGGAAGAACTCCGATCGATTCCGCACGACACCAGCCCGCACGGCCTCGAACCATTCCCGGGGTTGCCCGCCCGGATTCTTTTCCGTCTGCGCCATGCTCGGTGTTGGGGAAGAGACCAGTACCGCCTTGGCGACCCGCTGTTGATGGCGTGCCACATAGCAAGCCACCTCAGCGCCGCCGGTGGAGTGCCCAATATGGACCGCCTCATGCAGGTCGAGCTGCTCGGTCAGCGCGGCCAGGTCGGCCACCCAGTGCTCTATGTCATTGCCGTTCCCGACCTGCGCGGATCGGCCATGCCCGCGCCGGTCGTGAGCGATCACCCGATAGCCCTGGTGCAGGAAGAACATCATCTGCGCGTCCCAGTCGTCGGCCGTGAGCGGCCAGCCATGACTGAAGACGATCGGCTGGCCGGAGCCCCAATCCTTATAGAAGATTTCGACACCATCCGACGTGGTGATGGTAGGCATGGTCGTTCCCCTCGCGGTCGCCTCCCGCGGGCGCTTCCCGCGATCAATTGACAGTCAACCGCAAGCCCCAAGTTTTTTCTTGCGAGCACTCCATTGGGTCGCGCTGCATTAGGCGACGTTCAGCTCCTGCTCGGCACCTGAGCGACTTCATACCGTTAGAAACGAAACAACCACCGCACCCCTGATGTGTGAAATCGGTGGCGTTCGCACTAGCAGCGCAAATGCATTCCCCAACAACATAATCGGCAATGCGCGTGAGACGAGGGCTGCATGGTGCGCCGCACCGTCAGTGCTACGCGGGTCGCAGGGCCGACTGTTCTCGACCCCTGAGTGCCGCGACTCCCAGGCCGGCGAACAGTGCCGCGCCGCCTCCGGCGACCACGGCGCCGGTCGACGACAGGGTGCGGGCCCGGCCCCCGCGCACGGCAGCGATGACGCCCAGCACGTCGGTGAGCAGTCCTAGCTGCAGCGCGCGCGTCCGCAGCCGCGGTGAAGCCCCGTCGGTGATCGCGACCGCCAACGTCAGCTCGCGCGAGCCGAAAAGTTGAGTAGTGAAGGGCTGATCGTGCGCGCGCATGACCGCCAGATCAATTGAGAGTCCACACGCGGTCGTCGAGCGGCCCCGGCCCAGACTCCGTGGCGCGGATGCGATGGTGTGGTTGGCCGTTGAAGTCGGCACTGCCCCCCGGGTTGGGTTGCACGGTCGGTATCGTAAAACTCCCAACCCGCACACGCCGCTGGGAACGGGGGTGAATGTGGACAGCCTGGTTCAGGCACTCGCCGCGTCGATGGACTCAGTGTCATTGATGGGACGCATTGCTGAGCAGGCTTGCGCGTTTATGGAAAAAGCCGATGGGGCGGCCGTCACGTTACTTCGTGCCTCCGATAACGCGTACGTGACCGTCTCTGGACACGGCGTGCTAGCGACTACACCGGGATTCGTGGTGCCCAAACGGAGCAGTTTTCAGGGCCTCGCGGCGCGGGAAAAACACCCAAAGGTGATAGACGATGCCTGGGTAGACCGACGACTGTCGGCACGTGTTCGAGCGATGAACAAACAGTGGGACACCCGGTCGTGGGCGGCGATTCCCCTGATGTACAACGACGACGCCATCGGTTCACTGCTGCTGGCCGCGACAGCCACCGGTGCCTTCACTGACACAGACGTCGACGCGATGCTCGATATCAGTCAGTTCGTTTCCGCCGTGATCGGCGCCCAGTCCCAACTGTCCACGCTGCTGACCCACGTGATGAGCGACAGCGACGATCGCGGGCAACGCGCCCTTACGGCGCGATTCATCGCCTCGGTGATGTTGCCCGAAGCAGTGGAGACCGAGAAGCTGCAAGATCGACTGGACGCAGTATTGGCGCAGCCGGACGCTCTCAGCGCGGTCTTTCAACCCATCGTCCATCTGGCAAGCGGTACGACGATTGCCTACGAAGGGTTGATCCGCTTTCCCGCATCGTCGGAGTTGACCCCCACGCAATGGTTCAGCGTTGCCCGGCGTCTAGGCCGAGGTATCGAATTAGAACATGCCGCGTTGTCCACCATCCTCAACGCTGCCGGCGGCATCCCCAATGACTGCCCACTCGCGGCCAACCTGAGCCCGAGCGCCGCACTCGAGCCGACGATTCAAGACGTGCTTACAGCCCAGGACCGGGCGCTGGTCGTGGAAATCACTGAGCACGAACCGTTTCCCGATGACCTCGGCCCGGGCCTGAGGCATCTGCGTGATCGCGGGATACGCGTGGCAGTCGACGATGCGGGCGCCGGATATGCCAGCTTCGCCCAACTGCTGCGGTTACATCCAGACATGATCAAGATCGACGGGGAGTTGATCGCTGGAATCGACCACGATCCCGTCAAGCGTGCGTTGGCGACCGCACTGAACTCGCTGGCATCCGAGCTGCACGCAAAATTGGTGGCCGAAGCGGTGGAGACACCCGGCCAGCTGCAGACCCTGATTCGTCTCGGTATCGAATACGGCCAAGGCTTTCACCTGGGGCTACCTCAATCAGGCGCTCGGCCATACCGAGACGGCCGCGATTGAACTCGGCCGACTCAGCGCCGGGATCTACCACCGCCTTCGGCGACATTCACCGCCAGGGAGCGCCAGGGCGATTCGACGGGGGAGCCATGCCCGCCGGCCGGTAGCGTTACGCGGCATGTACGAGTCCGTCGTCGTTACGGTCAAACCCGGCAGTCGCAAGGGGCCCCTGGTCGAGGTCGGCCCGGATGGTCAGCTGACCATCTACGTTCGGGAGCCAGCGGTTGACGGCAAGGCCAACGATGCTGTCGCCCGGGTACTGGCGGCCCACCTTCAATTGCCAAGAAGCCGAGTCGAATTGATATCCGGAACGACGTCACGGCTCAAACGTTTCCGGGTGAGCCGTTGATCGATGTCGGGCGACCGGACCCGTCGCCCGCCACGCCATATAACGGTGTCGATTCCGTCTGGCGACCAATGCTTTTCCGCCCTGGCCAATCGCTTTGATGCGCATCGTCGCAGTGCGAGACCATCACCACGTCGATTCGCTCGCTGGAGGGTATGCCGCTCAGCTGTACGGTTCGGGGTGGCCGACTTACGGCATCGATGTCGCCCCTTCGACAGCGGCGCCTTCAGCCGAGAATGGTTGGCGCGGAGCACGACTCTGTGCTGCGACCGTTAAGGATCGTTACCGCAATCGTGATTTTCGCACTCGTATCATTGGATTGACGAGAAGTCGGAAGCTTTCGACGCAACTAACGCCGATCGGCGTCCGGAAGCCTGGGGGGCTGATATGACCACCGCAATCGCCGCGCACGAGCCAATCGAGAAAGACGCGTCCCACGCGCACGACGATTTCACTTTGGCGGTCGCCAGAGTCAACGGCATTGCCTGGCGAGGGGACACCGTTCTCGCCGAATTGAAGCCGCGCTGGCGCGCCACGGAAGAAGAGATCGTCCGCGCGGCGATCACGGTGATTTTGGTAGCCCTCGTGGCGGTGATCGGCGTCGCCGCGGGCGCAATCTTGACGATGGGCTAGCAGCGGACACGGTGCGTCGCCTCGAGGCCGCACAAGGGCATTCGTTCAGAGACGGCAAGTTGTCGGTATGGCCGGGTGGTCTGAGAAATGCTGCTGAACCGCATGTATAGATGTCAGGAGGTAGTACGGGTAACCCGCCGTATTCGACTTTTGCATTTTTCTCCCATCCGACGTCGGCGGGGGAGGACGTCAAGCCGTCATAGACAAGCTGCGCCAAGCAGATGCGGACCGTCGTCGAAGTCAAAGCTGGATCTGTCCGCCGTCCACAGCGAGTTCCGCACCGGTGACAAAGCTGCTCTGGTCCGAAGCCAAGAACAACACCGCCGACGCGATCTCCTCAGGGCGTCCCAGCCGCTTCATCGGCACCTGAGCCGCCATCCCGTCGAGCAGATCGTGTTTCTGGTCAGCGGGTGCCAGGCCGGTGAGTCCGGGGGTTTCGACGGGGCCGGGGACGACGGTATTGACCCGGATCTTGCGGTCGGCCAGTTCCGCGGCCCAGGTGCGGCCGAGGGACCGGATGGCCGCTTTGGACGCGGCGTAGAGACCGAAGGCGGCTTCGCCCTTGGAGGCCGCAGTGGACCCGGCGAGAATGATCGATGCTCCCTCGTTGAGTAGCGGCAAGGTCTTCTGCACGGTGAATACGGTGCCGGCAACGTTGCGGTCGAAGTTGTCGCGATAGTGATCGGGGGTCACGTCGGCCAGGGCGGCGAAGTTGCCGCCACCCGCATTGGCAAAGACAACGTCAAGTCCCGTGCCGTGCGCAGAGATCTCAGCGGCCAGGGCGTCGAGTTCAGCTGGCTTACTGACATCGCTCTGCACGGCGTGGGCGCCGGTCGAGGCGGCCGCCTCGTCGAGACGGCCGCGGTCGCGGCCGGTGATGAAAACATAGGCGCCTTCGTCGGCGAAGCGCCTGGCCGTAGCCAGGCCGATACCCGATGTCCCACCGGTGACCAGTGCAGTTTTGCCGTCGAGCTGTCCCATGACCGGGCTCCGTTCTTAAGTGATCCATGCGCTTGTTTCGGCTGCAACTCAGATGATGTATCACCTATTCCTGCGCGTCCAACATCGTCCAGAGTCGAAGGATCAGGTCGTCGGATATTTCGGCCACGTCGAAGCCAGATGCCACAGCCTGACCGTCGGAGCCGCAAAGCTTCCATGCCAGAAAACCCAGTCCACGGGTTTTGCGGACCGCGCCGGCCTTAATGAAGTGCAGGCCGTGCAGGGTTTTTTGCAATTCAGAAGCATTGCTGTTCAGTGCGTCGTGGCCGCTGATCACGCCCTCGTCGTCGGTCCACTGCACATTGGCCGCGTAGGTTCTCGCGATCGCCTCCGAGCGCCGCTGAGGGTTGCGCTCGTTGAACACGTCCAGCAGGTTTGGCTTCCATCAGACGGGCAATGACATCGCTCACGTGATACTCCCATTTTTAGGTGAGGTATCACCTAAAACGAATGCTACCTCGTTGCGGGTGGCAGCGAGCTGTTGTGATCGAGGTTGACGTGAATGTGCTCCAGTGCGGCGGTCAGTGGTGCGATCAGATTCTCAGGAAGGGGATCAAAAAACAGGCTCCGTACGAGGTCGACATGGCCGGGAGCGGCCTCGGCAAGGGCCCGCCGTCCACTCGGAGTGAGTAGTACGAGCGTGGTGCGTCCGTCCTCGGCGCTGGGCCGCCGTCTGGTAAGCCCGCGTTCCTCCATGCGCCGCAATTGGTGTGACAACCTGCTGCGTTCCCACCCGATCTGCGCTGCGAGATCGCTGACGCGCATGGCCGCGTCGCGGTCGGCGCCGAGCGCGACCAGCACGTCATAGTCGGACAACGACAACCCAGAGTCGGCCTGCAGCTGGCGGTTCATCTCGTAGTTCATCCTGAGCTGCACGCGCATGTAGGCCACCCACGCGCGCTGCTGTCGTGGAGTCAGCCACCCTCGCTTTGGTGATACGTCCCGCACTCGTCTTGGCGTCACAGTTGACAGTATGATGACGCAACGGTCTCAGTGCCGATATTCGGCGCTTTCCCAGCCACGTCCACCCCCGTCACAGAGGTTTTATCGCCCGCACGAACTTGGCGGATCCAGCCATCACTGTCTCCGCCGCATTCCTGCTCATGTGGTAGTCGTGGAACCGTGAGCGATGCTGGCGGGGGAGCGCCAGGACAGCGCTTGTCCTGTATCCAGGCGATGTTCGGAGGTTCACGATGACGCTACCCAACGATGACACGTGGGATCCGGCCACCAAAGTAGGAGCCACCGCCACGATGGCGGCGGCGGCACGGGCCATCGCAACCAGGGACGGCATCATCGACGATCCTTTCGCCGAACCGTTGGTGCGCGCGGTCGGTGTGAACTTCCTAACGCGCTGGGCCACCGGTGATCTGGTCGCCTCCGAACTCGACGCCGAGGGTAGCCGCTGGGGCCTGGCGCAGATGCCCGCATCGATTGCAGCTCGCACCCGGTACTTCGACGAGTTGTGCGCCGACGCCGCAACCGCGGGCATCCGCCAAGCCGTAATCCTCGCTTCGGGCCTCGATGCCCGCGCCTACCGACTGAGCTGGCCTACAGGGATGACGGTGTTCGAGATCGATCAACCGGCCGTCATCGAGTCCAAAACCACGACGCTGGCCAAGCTCGTTGCCGAGCCGAAAGCCGATCTGCGCGCCGTCGCCATCGACCTGTGCGACGACTGGCCGGCCGCACTGGCAACGGCGGGTTTCGACACCAGTCGGCCCACGGTGTGGATCGCCGAAGGCTTGTTCGGCTATCTGGCACCCGAAGCCCAGGATCGGCTACTCGATACGATCGCGGCCTTGAGCGCGCCTGGCAGCCGACTCGGAAGTGAAGCCGTGCCCAACACCGCGGACATGGACCCCGATGCGGCGCGCGAACGGATGCGCGAGGCGACAGCCAAGTGGCGTGACCACGGTTTCGAATTGGACCTCAACGCAATCGCATTCGAAGGTGAGCGCCACGACGTCGGCGCGTACCTGGAAGCGCACGGTTGGACGTCGGTCGCAACTCCAATGGCCGAGTTGCTCGCCCGATACGGGTTGGGGCCCATCGCGCAGACCGACGATGATCGACAGACGATGAACGGCGTCACCTACTACACGTCAACGCTGAGCACGGACCGTTAGCGTTACCTGGCGCCGTCGATCACGTCTCCATCACGCGGCAATCCTGGCCGAATCCGCGCACCAGCCCGGGGGGTGGGCAGACGAGGGCCAGCACTGATTTACCAGATGAAAACGAGGTACCTTACCGGTAATCCTCCATATTCGATTCGTGCATATCCCTCCTTGCCTTTGGGCGCGGAGATCGGCTCAACAACCCGCAATCCGGGCACGGAAGGTGCACGGGAGTGTCTGGGGTCCGCGGATGGCTGGGTTTTCTCGCCACGTGGGGTCCCCGCAAAGTGCGGGATGGCGTGCCAGGAGTTGTTGGAGGGCTATGGCCGTTTGGAGGCGGGCTAATGGTGCCCCCAGGCAGTAGTGGGCCCCGTGGCCGAAGGTGAGCGGTGGGGGACCGGGCTGGTCTGTACGGAGTTGGTCGGGTTGGTCGAAGACGGTGGGGTCTCGGTTGGCCGCGGCCAAGACGACAAGCACGGAATCGCCTGGGTGGATGGCGATATCGCCGATGAGGTGGTCACGTGTGGCGGTGCGCGCCACGGCCTGCACAGGGCCATCTAAGCGCATCAACTCGGTGATCAACTGGTCGTCGACGGCCTCGATATTCTCGATGGGCCGATTGCCGTGTCGCGCCGGGGTGAGGAGGCGGATCGCCGCTGCGCCGAGCAAATTGGCGGTGGTTTCGTGACCGGCAATGGCAATGATGATCGCGGTGGTGACGACGTCGTCGAGTTCGAGAGCGAGGTCGGTCGCGATGACGCTGAGCAGGTCATCGCCAGGATGGTGGCGGCGGTCGGCCGCCAGCGGAAGAAATTCGATGAGCAGCGTGGCTAGGGCGTCTGTGCCGTTCTCGACGGCGATGGTGTCCTTCGAGTCGGTGAGCATTCGGGTGATTGCGGGGGACTCCTCGCGGAGGAGTCGGGCAGCGTCGACGTCGAGCCCCATCCAGGCTGCGGCCACCGCAACGGGTAAGGGTAATGCGATGTCAGTCATGAAGTCGAACTCGACGCCGGCGGGAATGGAATCAATCGCGTCTGCGGCCATCGTGGCGATGCCGTCGCGCAGGCGGGCGATGAAATTGCGGGTAAAGAAGTCTCGGACCGAGCCACGCAGTCGTCGGTGGTCGATGCCGTCAGTAAATAGCATGTTGCGGCGCAGGATGTCTGGATCTGTTGCCCGTAGGGCGGGTTGGGTGTTGGGGTTGGCAAGCGGGTTGCTGGTCCAGCCTGGCCCGGCCAGAATCTGTCGGGCCGGGTGGTAGCCCAGGATCAGCCAGGCTGCCGCGGTGTCGTTCCAAACCACATCGCCCTCGCGGCGGCACGCCTCATAGAACGGGTAGGGGTCCGCGGCATCCCAGGGCAGGCGCACCGCGGCTTGGACGTCAGGGGTGGTCATGATGGTCCAAGGCCCCGGGCAGGCCGCGCTCGCGCACCCAGGCGTGGTGCAGTTTTCCCAGCTCGGTGATCGGTTTGGTGACACCGTCGAGGTCGTCCATGATGGCTCGAATCGGCAGTGTGGCCTGCAAGCCGGCAGTCACACTGGCCCAGGCGAGTTGGATGCGACTGGTGAAAACCAACCATGGCGGAGGGGACATGCGGGCCACCACATGAT
This sequence comes from Mycobacterium europaeum, assembly GCF_034555895.2. NCBI lineage: Bacteria > Bacillati > Actinomycetota > Actinomycetes > Mycobacteriales > Mycobacteriaceae > Mycobacterium > Mycobacterium europaeum. The sequence goes on along the minus strand of NZ_CP157315.1, from coordinate 1,777,724 downwards.
TGGAGTCACGAATGTCGAACATCCCGCTGATCGTGCGTGCCGTGGCGTCGGGTGTGAAGGTCGCTGGTTCGGCCGCGGTATAGTCCACGGCTGCTGTGTCGATGATCCATTGCTGCAGATCGTCGGCGGTCAGGGACGAGTCGGTGCTTACCACACCCAGCTGAACCAGCAGGTCACGAAAGTCATCCTTTCGTTCCTCCATCGAAGCGCGTATGGCTGCTACCCAGAGCCGCCGCTGCTTCTCGGGGAAATGTTGGACGCAGCCGAAATCTAGGAAGCCGACGCTGCCGTCAGAGTTGAACCGATAGTTGCCCGGATGGGGATCAGCGTGCACCAAATTGCCGTGCCGGTAGTTGCCGTTGATGAAACGCGTGATCACCTCCGCCCAAATATTCTTGAGCTCCTGGCCGGCCTGCTGTGCGGCCGGGTAATCCATGCCGTCTAGGAAGGCCATTGTCAGCACGCGGTCGCTGGAAGCTTCACCTACGACCTGGGGGATGCGGATAAACGGGTGACCGCGGTAGAGCTCGCCGAACCGGGTGATGGTGGCCGCCTCGCGACGATAGTCGACCTCCTCGCCAATGCGCGCGGCGGCCTCGCTCGCGAGAGTCCGAATATCGACCTTGATCCCTGATGCCGCCGTGACAAACCGCATGAACGTTGCCAGGAGTTCGGTGTTGGCGAGATCGTCGCGGATCGCTTGAGCGACACCGGGATACTGGATCTTGACGACCACCTCGCGGCGGTCCGTCAGCACTGCCCGGTGCACCTGGCCGACCGATGCCGCGGCCATCGGCTCATCGGAGAATTCGGCGAAATATCGGACAGCAGAACCGAGTTCCTTTTCAAGTACTGCATGGACCAGTGTGGGGTGCATTGGTGGTGCGTCAGTTTGTAGCCGAGCCAGGGCTTTTTGATAGGGCCAGTATCCGCCGGTGCCTACTGCGCGGGCGTCGACCATTGACAGGATTTGGCCGGCCTTCATCAATACACCTTTGGAATGGCCCAGCAGTTCCGTGTAGCGCTCGGCGGTGCGCTCGTGAAACCGCTCGACAGCGCCGCTATCACCGGTGCTCTCCCGTAATCCGGCTACAAGCCGGCCTCCTGCAGCGCGGGCAGCGAACCCCGCCAGCGGCATGGTGCGCCGGAGGCGCCCGTGCGGCACCGATCTGTCGCCCTGTGCCATTGGGTCCTCTCGCAATACTCACCATCTGTAGTAAGCTCTTACCAAATGTAAGTGATCACTTTGGAGAGGTCAATGACTGCACCGGTGTCGACCCGGGAACGACTGGTCACCGAAGCGATGCGGCTGTTCAGCGCGAAGGGATTTGAAGCGACCAGTGTCTCCCAGATCGAAGCCGCCGCAGGTTTGGCCGCGGGCTCCGGCGCACTTTATCGCCACTTCAAGTCGAAGGACGCATTGCTCGACGCCGGCATCGATCGCCAGCTCGATCGCCGGCACGCGATGCGCGACATCCGTACACTGTTCGCCGGACTGGGCGACTTACATGCCGAACTGACCGTATTGGGCCGTTATCTGCTCAGCGTCATCGACGAAGAGATCCAACTGCTCCAGATCGCCGCCCGCACACCGGCGGGGCGATCGGCTCGCCTGGACACCGCCTACGCCGCACTCATCGATGGATTGAACGCCGAATTGGCCGACTGGATCGGTGCGTGGGCGCCAACGCTGGCGCCCGGTGATCGCGCCGTCCTCGCGGCGCTCGGCGTCAACGGCATTCTCGGAACACGCTTCGCCACAGGTCTTTTCCACCAATCCTCAGTACGCATTCCCGACGATCGGTATCTCAGCGAATGGACCGTGCTCCTCGCGACCCGTATCGATACAGTTCGATGATCCGCGCAGCCCCCGGCGTATTGACAGAGGGCAGGGCGCACTCAGTACGAGTCGCCAAATCATCGGCGTGCGATCGTACTGCGAAATCCATTGATGCACAAAATGCTAATCAATACGGCGCGCATGACTCGCAATCTTCCATACTCGATTCGCGCAAATTGTTTCGGCGCGACGTCGCCAGCGAGAGGACGTCAAGGCGGCGATCGCGCGCAGGATCCGGCACCTACTCACATGTCCCGGTGGCTCGCGGGGCAAGATTGGCACGTGCGCTTCTTTCAGGTCGATTGTTTCGCCGATCGACCCTTCGCCGGCAACCCGCACGCAGTGGTCCTGTTGAACTCACACTGGCCCGCGGTGGAGTGGCTGCAACAGCTGGCCGCGGAAGTAAACTTGCCCGCCACCGCGTTCGTCCGCCAGGCGCAGCCTCACCTAGGCCTGCGATGGTTTAGCCCGCATACCGAGCTCACGCTATGCGGCAGCGGCACCCTGGCGGCCGCCCATATCTTGTGGGAACTGGGAGAGCGGACCGAAACGCTCGGATTCACTACCTCCGCGGGCCTGCTTGAAGCACGTCTGCGACCCGATCACCGCATCACGTTGAATCTTCCAAGCGACGATCCCAGGCCCGTTCCAGTTGGGCCGGAACTCGTTGACGCGCTGGGCGTTAGGCCTCAGGCGGCGGCGCGGGGACGACTTGACCTGCTCGCCGAACTCGACTCAGCCGATGCTGTTCGCTGCATCAAACCTGATCTAGCATCACTGGCCATGCTGGAGGCACGCGGCCTTATCGTCACCGCACCTGGAGAGGCTGACATCGACTTCGTCTCACGCTTTTTCGCCCCGGCCGCGGGAATCGACGAGGACCCTGCGACGGCCTCAGCTCACTGCACACTTGGGGCCTACTGGTCAGCCAAGCTGAACAAGACCGCTCTGACTGGCCACCAGGCATCAGCGCGCGGCGGTTATATCGACGTGCACCTAAAAGGCGATCGCGTCGACCTGACCGGGAAAGCGGTAACCATCACGCGCGGCGAATTGACGATTTGAACGCAGCCGCGAGGCTACGGCCTCTCGGATCCGATCACTTCGCTGACTTCATCGGCGAGCCGGCGGCGGGCGGCTGTTCTATCGGCTGGATTGGACCGGCACGATCTCGGTGCGGGCGATGGCGGCGGCGCGCTCGGCGGCCAGCTCGGTACGTCGTGGATCGACCATGTAGCCATCAATCGCCTCCTGCGACGCCCATTCAAATAGCTGAATCTCCAGCGGCCAACCACCCGAGCCGTCGGTGCGATCCCGGCGCAAAACCTTCCCGCAGTGTTCAGGAACCAGCGCTAGGACGGTGTCCTCGTAGGCAGATAGGGCTTCATCCATACCCGGGCGCGGCCACAAAAACACGTACATCGTCAGCGACACATTCCGAGTGTGTGCGGCATTGAACGCTCGGCGGCTACTCATGTGAAGACCTTACGTTTCCGGTCTTCAGCTACGTGGTGACGTCGTCAAGTATTTAGCGTGGCTTGCATATTCGGCGATCATCTCAGTCGAACTACCCGACCAAGCTCGGCGTCGACTGCTCGACGAGGGACCCACCGTCACGGCCCGGGCCGGCCGTACTCGGTTCTCATTCACCTCTACAACGCCATCAACGACGTCGACCTCGCGCTACGCGCACTGTCGGATCTTCACGAGTACGTCTTGGTCCAGGCAAGCCTTTTTGCACGACACGATCGCGTCGAAGCGGGCCGCTAGCGCACCTAGCCCGGCCAGCGTCGGAATAGCTTCTCGGAGGCCCACGCCGGCCACGTCGGTGCGCCAATGACCGTGCCGGCGGTCAGTTGCGCGACTATCCGGGGCCCGTCGAGGCGTGAATTGTCGTAGATCGTTGCGGTGTCGGCGATCTCGATCGCATCGGCCACCAATTGCCACAATCGGCGGTGCCGTTCACGGATCTTGCCCTCGGGGACGTCGTGACCGCCGTGGCGGACGCGCCGCCGTACGCGTTCGACGGCGAGGCCCTCGGGGATCAGCATCACGTGCAGAGCAACGACGTAGCCCGCATCGTGGGCGGAGCGGATCAGCTCCAGCTTCGACGGATGGGAGAATACGGTCTCGGCGATGAACGAGACGCCAGCCTCGATCAGCTTGGCGCGGGTATCCGCCGCGATCCGCGCTGCATCGTAGGCGTGCACAGCCGGATCGTCGGGCCAACGCTGCTTGGCGATCTCGTCGGCGTTGACGAGCACGCTGCGTGGCAACAACGGCGCCAGCGTGAACGCGATGAACGTCGACTTACCAGCGCCGTTCGGGCCGACGACGAGGTCGAGCCGCTTCACCGACGCGTCGCGAAGTCATGGCTCATCCGTCGACGTCGACCACGGAGGTAGTGCCGTCGGGCCGGTACTCGACGATTTCGCCGTCGTCGTTAAGCGCCACTGTCGTGATGCCACGCGCTGACAGCAGGTCACCGTAATGGGCGGTCGCTAGCGACTCCTCGATAGCGGCCGAGATCTCTGCATTGAAGACAAGCCCCTCATCGTCGGACAGATGGTTGGTGTCCAGATCACCGGCCAGCGCGGCCTCAATACGGCGCCGCGAGGCGGTCTGATGACTCGACACCGCCCGGCCCACTCGAGCCCAGTGATCGAGTTGCTGCTTGGCCGACCGGCTCTGGCGAGCACCCTCAGCAGCGGCGCTGTCCACAAGATCGGCGGCGACCCGCGTGACGCGGTCGGCGACGTTCGTCATATCCGCACCTCCTGTAGCAAAATGCTACGCCTCGTAGCGGAATGCTACAAGGCGTAGGCCACTCGCTGCGGCCGCTTGCCGTCTATCACCGCGGCGTAAGTTCGTTCGGAGCCACGAACACCGCGGCGGCCTGCACCACTCACGTGGTTGGTTACGGTCGGGGCCGAGCGCGTAGGTCAGCCGCAACGTGACCCACACCACAGGAGACGCGGGGGAGAAGCCTATGAGAACGATCGCATACCGCCACCCGGCAGTCGCCGGCCTGGCCGCCGTCGCGCTAATCGCTGTGGGCTGCAGCAATGGCAAGAGCGTCGACGGGTCGGCACCACCTCAGGTCGGTGCGCACCCCATCTCCACGTCTACAACCCCGGCGCAGCCCACCGAGGTCAAGCTCATCGGGGAGAGCGATGTCGAGGTGACCCTGACCGGCCCGATCGCCGCCAAGTACTCGTCGGCAACCGAGGATCAGAAGAAGGCCCTCGGCAAGCCGCTGACGGGTGACCGCAACGCGGGAAAACGGGCGAGTGGCTTGGTATTCCAACAGTTTCAGGGCGGCGTGATCACTGCAAAAAACGACAAGCTCGGCACGCCCGCGTTTATCACCACCGGCAAGCTCCGGGAGGCATGGAATGTCCCGCGCGACCCGAGCGGCGTGCCCGCGATCACCGGCACTAACGGTTCGGCAGGTCCGCTGGGATTTCCGACCAGCGACGTGAACGCCGTCGACGATCTGCTCGTGTCGAACTTCGAGCACGGCACGATCGAGTACAACCCCAAGACCGGCCAGGTCGAGGTTACGGTAAACGGCAAAGCCGTACCATCTGGGCTGTAGAACGAATGAGGCGTTCATCAAACTGCAAATATTGCAGGTCTACGGCCACCGAAAAGCCTTGGGCGCCAAGCGAAATCTGTGGATATGTCCGCGGCCGGCAACGGGAGCGATGCAATATGCAGTATGGACTCTGTGGTCAGCGCCCGTCCAACACATGGTCTGAATTCATCAGGAAAAAAAGGAGTAGTTTACCGGTAACCCTCCATATTTGATTCGTGCATATTCCCCACGAGCCTCGGAGGTGGGATGGGCACTCGCGGTTCACCGCACCGGTGGCGAGCCGATCGCGGTAGTGATCAGGGGGAGGGCGCGGGCGCCGGGGGCTTGGCCGTTCCGGGCGAAGCCGCAGCGCCGTGCAGGCACTGCTGGTATTCCGGACTACCCGGGACGTTATCGGCACCGCAGTTGCAATCGTGAACTTGCGCGGGATTGCCAAGCGAATCGCAAAAATCGCTAGCCGGGGCCGATGGTGCGGCCCACATGACACCAGCGGTCAAGGCTGCCGCTAGACCACCGACCGTGGTTATCAATACTCTCGCCTTCACGTTGGACTCCTTTACTGCCGAAGCCGACGGCACTGTGCTGCGGCTCGTTGCGCTAGCCGAATAGTAGGGCTTTTCATCCTCCGGCATAAACCGCGAACCCACCACCCCGACGCCGGGGAGGTGGCCCTGACTGGGGCTGCCGCAGCAATGTGAAAACCGCGCTCACGTGGAACCGGTGATTGTCTTACAAAACGTCGTACACTGTTGCTATGGCTGACACGATTACCTTCCGGCCCGACGAGGACACCGCGAGGGCGCTGGAGGTTTTGACCAAAGACGGCACGGCTGTGTCCGCAGCCGTGCGATCTGCTCTTATCGATGCCGCACGCCGGAAGGCCAACGCGGCGATTCGCGCCGAGGCGGAAAGGCTTGCCGAAGACGAGTCCGACCGTGCTGAGGCCATGCAGGTGCTACGCGATATGGAGACGCTGCGTGCGTGGTGAGGTCTTTCGTTTGCATGCCTCGCGGGGGAGTCGCGGTCATGAGCAGTCCGGTTCCCGATACGCCGTAGTAGTCCAGTCAGATCAATTACCGCTGTCGACCTGGCTGGTTGCACCGACGTCTACGTCGGCTCGTGCCGCCAGCTTCCGACCCGAGGTTGAAATCGGCGGCGTGAACACCCGCGTACTTGCCGAGCAGACCGCAGCGGTCGACCCGGGCCGGCTCGGCAAGAGCGTGGGGTCCCTAAGCTTCGACGAAATGCGCCGCGTGGATGCAGCCCTACGCGTCGTCCTCGATCTATGAGCGCCGCGCAGCCACCAAAACATCGGACGAAAACAATTGGGGCAGCGCAAAACGGCGTGCATTACCGCATGGCCGTCTTGTACTGACGGGTAAAGCTTTTCGTGAGGCTGCGAATGTAGAGGCCCAACCCCGGCACGGCGGGATAACAGGAACGACATTCACGCTGACCTTGCCGGCTGCCGTTGATTGACAGCGGCGTTGGCCAAGGCTGGCTACAACAAATACGACTAGTCCCTTGGGGGCCACCGCGGATCGTCTCGCCATCGCCACCAACGGCGGCACCGACACCAAGCCGTAAACGGTCAACCGGGCACCTAAATGCTCTGCGAACGACCGACTTTCGCGGCGTTGTGGTGTAGAAAACGGCGCGAGGTTAACTTGACATAATGTCGCTTATCGGCATAACGCGGGCCAGCGCGTTCGCGCGAATGCACTGCCAGCCGCCCACATCGAGCGGCTCACCAGGCGGTTTGGAACGCCGGCGAGTTCTCCAAGCGCGTGACGAGACGCCCGCCCGGCGCGACCGGCGTGATGGTAGGCGTCAACGATGGCATTCACCTGTCCGCGGCCGGGCCACCGGTCGATACGGCACCGACCCTCTCCTCCCCGCCCATCGCCGTCAATACGTCACTGTGACGAATTATGGTGCAGCGCAGGGCTATTCGGATGCAGGCGGTCACCGCCCTAGTTCAACTTGTGCCCCCAGTGCTTGGGGCGCGTGCGGCGATGCGTGTCCGTCGACCAGAGGTGGCCGCAATCTGAGCACTGCAAGTGCACCAGGGTGCCCTTGTTGCTCAGGAGGTATTGCCAGTGCGTATCGCAGTTGCGGCTACTTCGGCACTCACCGCATTTGGCGCCGTGTTCGCAGCGCGGGCAAGGCAGCCATGCGCGGCGGCCACGGTCGGCGGTCGGATCAATCGGTAACACGAGCAGTCGTCCGTTCGGGCAGCACGCCGGCGCGGACCAACTCGTCATAGACCCGTTGCTGCTCCTCGTCCAGGTTCGAGTACAGCATTTCGTAGGCCTTCTGTTCCGCGCCGAGCACCGCGATCGGGTCATAGTCGTCACCGATCGCGGCGAACATCGCGCTGCGTCTGCGCGCCTCGTCGAGTGTCAGGTCATAGGCGAAGTCGAGGTCGGCCATCGCGCTCCCAGCCATTAGATAGATAAGCAAACGAACGGCCAGCATGACCCGTTCGGCACTGATCGGGCTATGACCCGCGTCACTGTCGTCGGTTGACATTCGTCACACCGGGGGTCCTGTCCCCCGTCCGCCTTCCCCCGCCCACCGCCGGGCAATACGTCACAGTGACGAATAGTGTTGCGCTGCAGGGTCATTGACGACGCATCGTCGATCGTCCGCCTAGCCCGGCGCGACCACCCGCGGCGGAAAGTACATCTCTTGTTCCACCGTGCACACCAGTGCGCCGCTGCGGTTGAACATCGTCCCACTGGCCAGCGCCAGCGAACCAGCGCTGCTCGGCGACGACCGATCGTAAAGAAGCCAATCCGACAACACCGCCGAACCGTGGAACCACACGGAATGATCTCGCTGCGCCGACGCCCCGACACCACCGCGTGCCGCATATGCCGGCTCGGTCAACGTCACCGCCGACAGATAGGCCACCAGGCTGGCGGTCAGCACTGGATCATCGGGAACCTGCCCTTCGGGTCGCCACCACATTCGCGCCCGCGCCGGTGGAGCGACCTCGGTGTCGATGATCCGGCGCTCGAACCAGCGCAGGCTCGCCCACCGCCCTTGGGAGCTCTCGTCGGACTCGGCCAGGTGTGGCGCTACCCACGGCAGGGACTCCGGGCTGGGAACCTTTGGCATGGGTGGTTGGTAGACGACCTGAGCGGGTGCCGAGTCGGTGGCTTTGAACGAGGACATCGCTTCCATCAGAACCTTGTCGTCTTGGCGCGCAGTGACCCGTCGCGCCGAGAAAGTCCGGCCCTCTTGGAGGTCGACAACTTCGAAGTCCACCGGCCGACGTGAATCGCCGGGGCGGAGAAAGTACGTGTGGACGCTGTGCGGTAGGCGACTCGGCGCGGTGCGGCTTGCCGCCAATAAGGCCTGAGCCGAAATATGCCCGCCCAGAATGTGGTTGGCGGGCGCGGGCAGCTGCTGCCCGACGAAGAGCCACTGGCCGACCCTTTCGAGTTCCAATGTGGCGAGCACGTCGCCGAGCGAAGATGACATCGATTCGTATCTTGCCGGATCGCTTCTCAGGCGCTGAGGCGCCGGTACCGCGCGAGCCGCCGGAGAGCCTGCGCCGACGCCCGTCCCGACGCGGGCTGCAGCGCGCCGTCAAGTCGCGTACGGACACCGTCGATGTCGAGGTCCATCCCGATCGCCACCAGGCAGTTGGCCATAGTCCCCTGCGGCGCCTTACCGATATGGATTGCGCTACCCACCATGTTGACGACGTAGTCGTGGACGGTCGTGCGGTGCCGCACCGCCACGACGCCTTTCAGCCTGAACACCCGCGCCGGTGGATCTTCGAGAAGGTCGAACAGGGCATCGGGGTCGACGCAACCAGGGCTACTGACGGTAACGGCATCCGCATGGACGTGGTCATGGTCATGGTCGCGGTCGTACTCCAGATCTAGAAACGAAAGCTGCCCGACCTGTCCGGACGTTGCGGACGCGTCGAAGAGTAGCCCTCGATCTATCCGACCACCCGTCGTGCCCGCGACATGTACGCGCGGGTTACGTTGCGCCGCACGCTGTGTGACGCGTCGCACCACCGCTGACCGGTCGCCCTCAGGCACCTGGTCAAGTTTGTTGACGACAATCAGCGACGCCGCGCCGTAGCGGACGGGCGACAGTGCGCCGCAGTCGACGGTGTCGAAATGGTTCACGGCATCGATGACGTCGATGAGCCCGCCCGGTCGAACTCCGCGGATCTCACTGAAGGCGATGAGCCGCGCTATTGCGACCGGATCGGCAAGACCGCTGGCTTCTACGATGATGGCGTCGAGGCGCCGAACTGGGTCGGCGAGCTTGATAAGTGCGTCATCGAACCCACCACCGTCGGGCAGGCAACAAATGCAGCCCCCGGCGATCGAGGCGGGCTCGTCGACCTGGCCGGCCACCAAACCGGCGTCGACGTTGATGTCGCCGAAGTCGTTGACCACCACGCCGATTCGCGTGTCAGGTTGGCGTAACAGGTGGTTGAGCAACGTCGTCTTGCCGGCTCCGAGATGACCGGTGAGCGCGATGACGGGTATCGCAGTCAAGCCTCACCCTCCACATCGCCGTCCAGACCTCCCGAATGCTAACCGGCGCGGCAGGCACGATCTGTCGCCCGGGGGGGTTCTGCGACGTATACCGTCTGCGCCAATCCCGCCAGGCCAGCTCGATTACGTCTCCAGCAGCCCTCTCGCCTACAGTCCGCATATACAGTTAATTATCAGAAATAGCTCCGCATCTGCGGACAGATATGGCCGTAGACTCCTATTCGGCGGCTAACCGAGTGGGCCCCGACCGGAAGGAGCTGGCGGTGCTTTGCCTCGACGGCGAGACGCGGGTGCGGCACGGGCCCGCCTGGACGGGCCGACGATGACGGCCCCGATCTGGATGGCCTTCCCACCGGAGGTCCATTCGACGCTGTTGTTCAGCGGGCCAGGACCCGGGCCACTGCTGGCCGCGGCCGGCGCGTGGAGCGCGCTGAGCTCCGCGTACGGATCCGCGGCGAGCGAGCTCACCGCCATCCTCGGCGAGGTTCAGGCCGGTCCTTGGGCGGGGCCGACCGGCGCGCAATACGTTGCCGCGCATGTGCCCTATCTCGCCTGGCTGCTGCAGGCGAGCGCGGACAGCGCCGGCATGGCCACCCAACACGAGGTGGCCGCGACGGCGTACACGACGGCGTTGGCCGCGATGCCCACGCCGGGCGAGCTGGCCGCCAACCACGCCATGCATGAAGTGCTGGTGGCGACGAACTTCTTTGGCCTGAACACAGTTCCGATCGCGCTGAACGAGGCCGACTACTCGCGGATGTGGGTCCAGGCCGCGACGACGATGACCGCCTACCAGGCGGTGTCGACCACGACGGTTGCCGCTGCCCCGCGCGCCACGGCAGCGCCGCAAATCGTGCACGCGGACATGGGTTCCGGGAGCATGAATTCGGGTTCCGGAATGAGCGGCGGCTCGGGGATGAGCGGGGGCAACCCCTACATCATGGGAACCTCACTCCCCCAGAATCTGCAGGAGTGGCTGCAAGCGCTGATTCCCTTCAATCCCTTTTCGCCGCAGGGCTGGTCGATGCACCCGAGCCTGTCGATGTTCCTTTCGCGCGTGGAGACCCTGATCCCCATGTACGCGCACAATCCGGCGCAACTGTTCGAGACGATCGTGATGCTCGCTCTGCAGTTTGTGATCCACCGAACGCTGGTGCTCATCAACCTTCTTCTGTTCAACCCGGCGGGGCTGCTGAGTTTCTTCCTGAGCAATCCGATCTACACCCTCGGGCTGGTCACCCCGGTCCTGGTGGTGCCCGCCGGAGCGGTAGCCGGCCTGGCGGGGCTGGCGGGCCTCGCCGCGCCGGCGCCCGTCCCCGCGGGGACTCCGATCCCCTTACCGGCCACTACGATTCCTCTGACTCAGCCCCCTTCGGTTCCGGCGGTGACCACCGCACCGACGGTCAGCTCCGCCCCGTTGCACGCGTCCGCTCCGGTCCTGGCGCCAACACCGGCCGCGGCCGCAGCGCCGGCTGCCCCACCCGGACCGCCCCCGTCGGTCGTCGGTCCGGAAAGTGCCATGGACGCACAGGCTTTCGTGTCGCCGTACCTCGTGGGTACGCTGGGCGCCGACTCGGACGTCAGCGTCGCCGGCAAAAGCCGAAAGGCGGCCGTGGCCACCGTCGCGACCGAGGCCAGCGCGCCGGCTGGGGTGGCAGAGCGGCAACAGCTGCGGCGGCGTCGAGAATCGGCACCCCGCCGCATGCACCGCGGTTACCGCTACGAATTCCTGGACGCCGAGCCCGAATTCACAGTCGCGAGTGATGCCGCTCTAGCTGCCGCGTCGGTCTCGGACCAAGGGGCGGGGCCGCTGGGCTCTGCGGGCATTGCGGCCACACAGAGCGCCGCCGGACTGACCAGGCTGGCCGGCGACGGATTCGGCGGCGGACCGGCGGTCCCGATGCTGCCGGGTGGGCCATCGTCGACTGAGCGCTGATCAGTCACCGGGCGCTGACCAGTGCACCACCTTCATGGCGGTCATCTCGTCGAGGAGTTCGGGCCCAAAGCCGAATCCCGTGCCGCTGGCGCGCCGGGGCTCGGAAGCTCCGCCCGGCGCCCCGCCGAACACGGCGTTGACCTTCACGGTCCCCACCGGAAGGCTGCGCCATGCCTCCTGGGCATGCGCCATGTCGCCGGTCAGCACGGTGGCGGCCAGGCCGTAGCGGTCGTCGGCGGCTTCGGTCAGCGCGGCGGCGAAGTCCGGCACCACCCGGACCGGCGCGACCGGGCCGAACGTCTCCTCGCGCATGATCAGCATGTCGGGCGTGCAGTCGGTCAGCACCGTGGGCGGATAGAACGAGCCCGGCCCGGGTTTCGGCTCGCCGCCCACCAGCAGGTGGGCGCCGGCTCGCGTGGCGTCTTGGACGTGCGCGTGCACGTGCTCACGGTGCCGCTCGTCGACCAGCGGTCCGATGCGGTCGGCCCACGAAATCGCCTCGTCGATCAACGCATTGAGGAAGGCGTCCGCGATCGACTGCACGACAAACACCCGCTCCACCGAGACGCAGATCTGCCCGGCGTTGGCGAAGGCGCCCAGCGCGGTCTGGCCGGCCGCCCAGGCCGGGTCCACACCGGCGTCGACGATCAGGGCGTCATTGCCGCCATTCTCGAGCAGTGCCTTGGCGCCGCGTTCGGCACAGGCCCGCGCGATCTGTCGGCCGGTCGCGCTGCTGCCCACGTGCGCGACGACATCGACCAACTCCGCGGCGGCCAGGTGCTCCCCGACGGTCCCGTCTCCGTCCAGGATCTCGAGCACGCCCTCGGGCAGCCGGGCGGCCAGCAGTTCGGCGAAGCGCCGGCCGGTCCGGGGGGAACGCTCGCTGGGCTTGTGCACCACGGTGTTCCCGGTCACCAGCGCCGCGCCCAGCAGTCCGGCCGCCACCGCGACCGGATCGTTCCACGGGGTGATCACCGCGACCACACCACGCGGCTGCGGAACCATCAGATCGGTGGCGGACCATCCGCCCTGCAGGGCGTGGCCGCGATGCAGCGGCCCGAGTTGGGCGTACTGCAACAGCGTGCCGAGTCCGGCGTCCACACCGCCGCGTGCGTCGCCGCGCAACTTGCCCGTTTCCCGCTCGTTGAGTTCGGCGAGCTCGTCGGCCGCGGCCCGGACGTCGTCCGCTGCGGCCGCGATGGCGGCGGCCCGTTCGGCCGGCGGCGTGCGGGCCCACGCGTCGGCCGCGGCGGCGGCGCGCCGGACCGCTTCGTCACAGTCGGCCGGCTCGGTGATGGGCACCTGGGTGACGGTGTCGCCAGTGCGCGGGTCCAGGACGCTGATGATCTTGGTAAGGGTCGAAGCCACGCCTGCGGATTACCCTGTCCCCTGGCCGACCAATCAGCCGCCGGCAAGCGTCGCAGCTCAGCGACGCGAAGACGCCCCGAGACACAATCGGGACGCTGTATGGTCAGCGTGTCCACCGACGGAACGGATCGAGGGCATCGATGGCAAACAGGTTCCCCGACAACGCCTTTACCTCGCGACAGGCGGTTGACCCAGGCCTGCGGAAGGTTGCCCCCTTCCTGCCCCGCGGGTATGCCCTGCACCGCGGGCTCAAGGTTCAACGGGCGATCATGAATTTCCTCGGTAACACGGGGCGACTGCACGACGTGCCGGAAGCGACGGTCAACGAGCACGTCATGGTCCGCCTGCATCATCCCGACCCCCATCGGAATCCGGCGCCTGCCCTGCTGTGGATCCATGGCGGCGGCACCGTCATGGGCCATGCCTCCCAGGACGACAAATACCTCCGCAAGCTGGCTCACGGCACGGGAGTGGCGATCGCGGCCGTCGAACACCGACTGGCCCCCGAGCACCCGTACCCGACCCCGCTCGAAGACTGCTACGCGGCGCTGCAGTGGCTCGCGCGTCAGCCCTGGGTCGACCCGGACCGGATCGCCGTGGGCGGCGCCAGTGCGGGAGGACATTTCGCGGCGGCTCTGGCGCAGCGGGCTCACGACCGCGGCGACGTCAAGCTGGCCTTCCAAATGCTGGTGTATCCCATGCTCGACGACCGGACCGGAGCCGACCACCGCAGCCAGAAGCGCATCATGTGGACCGGGACCGACAACCAGCTGGCCTGGCGCTGGTACCTCAACGGCGCCGACCCCCGAGAAGCCGCTCCGGCGCGCCGGGACGATTTGTCCGGCCTGCCGCCGGCGTGGATCGGCGTCGGGACGCTGGATCTGTTCTATGACGAGTGCCTGGAGTACGCGCGACGCCTGCGCGCGGCGGGCGTTGCGGTGCACGAGGAGATCACCCCGGGCGCGTTCCACGCGTTCGACCAGATCGTGGACAAGGCACCGGTGTCGCTGCGGTTTTTCACCAGCCAGTGCGCTCACCTGCGGGATGCCCTCGCCGCATCCGCGGCCTAACCGACGGCGACGCGGCTTCCCGTCCAAAGGCGAGATGACGGGCCGCGCCTTTTGACTGCAAAGTGTGCAGAATGTGCAACTATGGAGGCCGTGGTCGTCAATCAGATGGGTCTGCGTGAGCGCCGGCGACGCCAAACCAGCGCGGACATCCGCGATGCCGCGGTGCGCCTGACGCTGGAACGCGGATACGACAAGGTCACGATCGACGAGATCTGCGCCGAAGCCGGGATATCGACGCGCACCTTCTTCAACTACTTCCCCAACAAAGAGTCCGCGCTCGCCTACGGCCCCTCGGACATCCCCCCCGAACTGGTGGCGGATTTCGTCGCCGCCGGCCCGGCGCCCTATTCGGTGGTGCTGGCCGAGCTGATCACGCTGGCCGCGCACCACCTTCGCGACGTGCCTCCGCGGCGCGAACACGCGGCCCACATGTTGGAACTCGCCAAGACCTCGCCGGCGGTCTTGGCCGCGTTTCTCGCCGATCTGGAACGGTTCCAGACTCATCTGACCGACGTGGTGGCCCGCCGCCAGGGCATGCGGCCGGATGACGAGATCGTCGCGCTGATCGCCGCGCTGGCCCTGACCGCGGTGCGCTCGGGCATCGAACGCTGGTCGAAGGGAGAGGCGGGCGATGACGACGACACGCCGATGCCGCACGTAGAACGCGCCGCCGCGCTGGTCAACAGCATCTTCACCGAGTGATTTGAAACACTGAGAGCAATTGTTGCATGGTGTGCAACATATGCACAGTATGTACTATGCTCTCTCTGCGGTACTCGAGAACGCCTTCGCATCACATGGCACGTGTCGGCACCGGGGGCGACTACCGGTGTTCTCGGGATGCCGTTGCTCTGAGACCGTCGAACTTTCACAGACCATGCTCACCGTCGAAACCGTTGCGGTGCACCGTCAGTCGTTGCGCACAACTAGCCACATCATGATCGGATGATGAGGAGGAATCCCTCAGGTGCAGAAATCCACGGGTTTGCGCAATGCATGGCTGCCCCTGTTGATCGTCGCGGTTCTGGTGGTCGGCGGCTTTGCCGTGGCTCGGGTCAAGTCTTTCTTCGGCGCCCACGACACCGGCATCATGACCAGCCCGCGACTGGACGATTCCAAGCCGTTCAAGCCCAAAGTGGTCAAGTACGAGGTCTTCGGCTCGGCCCGCACCGCCAATGTGAACTACTTGGACCTGTCCGCCGACCCGAAGCGGGTCGACGACGCGCCATTGCCCTGGACGCTGGTGCTCAGCACGACCGCCCCCTCCGTCTTCCCGAACCTCTCGGCGCAGAGCGACGGTGATTCCCTCGGTTGTCGCATCACCATCGACGACGAAGTCAAGGCCGAGAACATGACCAACCGCGTGCACGCCCTGACCTTCTGCATGGTGAAATCCGCATGAGCACACACCTCCACGACGCCCGCACCGACACCATTCCCGTCGCCCCAGAACCGGTGCGGGACAAGATTCCGCGAATCATCCGAACCTTCGCGGTGCCCATCATCATCGGCTGGATCGCGCTGATCGGGGTGCTCAACGTCGTCGTCCCCCAGCTGGACGAGGTCGGGAAGATGCGCTCGGTGGAGATGACTCCCGACGATGCGCAATCGGTCGTCGCGACGAAGCGAATGGGCGCCATCTTCAACGAGTACAAGTCCAACAGCTCGGTCATGATCGTGCTCGAAGGCCAAAAGCCACTCGGCGCCGACGCGCATGCCTACTACGACCAGATGGTCAAGAAGCTCGATGCCGACACCAAACACGTTGAGCACGTTCAGGATATGTGGAGCGACCCACTCACGGGGGCGGGCGCACAGAGCAACGACGGCAAGGCCGCCTACGTTCAGGTGTATCTGGCCGGTAACCAGGGCGAAGCCCTGGCCAACGAATCGGTCGAGTCGGTCCAGAACATCGTCAAAAGCCTGACCCCACCCAAAGGGGTGAAGGCCTACGTCACCGGGCCCGCGGCCCTGTCAGCGGACCAGCACACGGCCGGCGACCGCAGCCTGCAGCTCATCACGGCGGCGACGTTCACGGTCATCATCGGGATGCTGCTCTTGGTCTACCGATCGGTCGTCACAGTCCTGCTCACGTTGCTGATGGTGGTCTTCGAGCTCTCCGCCGCGCGCGGCATGGTCGCTTTTCTGGGTTACTACAAGATCATTGGGCTCTCAACGTTCGCCACCAACCTGTTGGTCACGTTGGCGATCGCGGCCGCGACCGACTATGCGATCTTCTTGATCGGCCGATATCAGGAGGCCCGCGCCGTCGGCGAATCCCGCGAAGACGCGTACTACACCATGTACAAGGGCACGGCCCACGTGGTGCTGGGGTCGGGCCTGACCATCGCCGGTGCCACATTCTGCCTGCACTTCACCAACCTGCCGTATTTCCAGACACTGGGCATCCCGTTGGCCATCGGCATGGTGGTGGTCGTGGCGGCGGCGCTCACGCTGGGCCCCGCCGTCATTTCGGTGGCAACGCGATTCCGTAAGACGCTCGAGCCCAAGCGGACTCAGCGGATTCGCGGGTGGCGCAAGATCGGCGCCCTGGTGGTCCGCTGGCCCGGCCCGATCCTGGTGGTGACGATCGGGATCGCGCTCATCGGGTTGCTGACCTTGCCCGGATACCGCACCAACTACAACGACCGCAACTACCTGCCCGCCGATCTCCCCGCCAACGAGGGCTACGCGGCCGCGGACCGGCACTTCTCGCAGGCGCGAATGAATCCCGAAGTGCTGATGATCGAAAGCGACCACGACCTGCGCAACTCCGCGGACTTCTTGGTCATCGACAAGATCGCCAAAACGGTCTTCCGCGTGCCGGGAATCGGCCGCGTGCAAGCCATCACCCGGCCGCAGGGCACGCCGATCGAGCACACCTCGATCCCGTTCCAGATCAGCATGCAGGGCGTGACCCAGCAGATGAACCAGAAGTACCAGGAAGACCAGATGGCCGACATGCTGCACCAGGCCGACATGATGCAGACGACCATCGACAGCATGGAAAAGATGTCGAGCATCACCGCGCAGATGGCCAACGACATGCACCAGATGGTCAAGAAGATGCACGACATGACCATCGACATCAACGAATTGCGCCAGCACATGGCCGATTTCGAGGACTTCTTCCGGCCCATCCGCAGCTACCTGTACTGGGAACGGCACTGCTACGACATCCCGGTGTGCTGGTCACTGCGTTCGGTCTTCGACGGCCTGGACGGCATCGACATCATGACCGACGACATCGAGAGCCTGCTGCCGATCATGGATCACCTCGACACGTTGATGCCGCAGATGGTGGCGTTGATGCCGTCGATGATCGAGAACATGAAGGCCATGAAAACGACGATGCTGACCATGTATGCGACGCAGAAGGGTTTGCAGGACCAGCAGAACGAGGCGCAGAAGAACTCCAATGCGATGGGCAAGGCGTTCGATGCGTCCAAGAACGACGACTCGTTCTACCTGCCGCCGGAGACCTTCAACAACGCCGAGTTCAAGAAGGGGATGAAGAACTTCATCTCCCCCGACGGCCATGCCGTGCGCTTCATCATCAGCCATGACGGCGATCCGATGTCGCAGGAAGGCATTTCGCACATCAGCGCCATCAAGAAGGCCGCCTACGAAGCGCTCAAGGGCACGCCGCTGGAGGGCTCGAAGATCTATCTGGCGGGGACCGCGTCGATCTACAAAGATCTCAGCGACGGCAACACCTATGACCTGTTGATCGCCGGGATCTCGTCGCTGTGCTTGATCTTCATCATCATGCTGCTCATCACCCGCGGCGTGGTGGCGTCGGCGGTCATCGTGGGCACCGTGTTGCTCTCGCTCGGCGCGTCGTTCGGCCTGTCGGTGTTGATCTGGCAGCACCTCATCGGCATCGAGCTGCACTGGATGGTGCTCGCGATGTCGGTGATCATCCTGCTTGCCGTGGGCGCCGACTACAACCTGCTGCTGGTGGCGCGGTTCAAGGAGGAGATCCACGCCGGCCTGAACACCGGGATCATCCGTTCGATGGGTGGTACCGGCTCGGTGGTCACCTCGGCGGGCCTGGTGTTCGCGTTCACGATGATGACGATGGCGGTCAGCGAGCTGACGGTCATCGGCCAGGTCGGCACCACCATCGGGCTGGGTCTGCTGTTCGACACGCTGATCGTGCGCTCGTTGATGACCCCGTCGATCGCCGCACTGCTGGGCAAGTGGTTCTGGTGGCCCCAGCGGGTGCGGCAGCGCCCGGTTCCCTCGCCCTGGCCCAAGCCCAGTGCCGAGAAGTCGGCCCAGGAGGCCGAATCCCTCAGTCCCGCTAGGTAACCCAGTCCGGCTGCCCGGCGGTGTCGACCGCTGAGAAGTCCTTGTGGCCCAGGCCGGCGGTGGTGCCGCCGTCAACGACGAACTCCGAACCGGTCGAATAGCTGGACTCGTCGCTGGCCAGGTAGACGACCAGGTTGGAGACTTCCTGGGGCTGCGCGATCCGTCCCAGCGCGGTCTGGAAGATGTCCTCGGGAACCCATTCGGTCATCGGGGTCTTGATGAGCCCGGGATGGATCGAGTTCACCCGGATGCCGCTGGGCCCCAGTTCCAGCGCCGCCGACTTGGTCAGGCCCCGCACGGCGAACTTGGTGGCGGTGTATCCGTGGCAGGCGATGGTGCCGGCAATGCCCTCGATCGAGGAAATGTTGATGATCGATCCCCGGCCGGCTTCCTTCATCGGTTTGACCACGGCGCGGATTCCGAGGAACACGCCCGTCAGGTTGATGTCGAGGATGCGCTGCCACTCCGAGAGGGCATAGTCCTCGAGGGTGCCGACGTTGATGATGCCGGCGTTGTTGACGAGGATGTCGATCCGGCCGAATTCGCTCAGCGCGGTGGCCACCGCCGCGTCCCAATCCTCAGGCTTGGTGACGTCGAGGTGCAGGTAGCGGGTGGCGTCTCCGACCTCGGCCGCGACGGCCTTGCCCTCGTCGTCGAGGATGTCACCGAACACCACCTCGGCCCCCTCGGCCACCAGCGCCCGCACGTGCGAGGCCCCCATCCCCCGCGCGCCCCCGCTGATGAGCGCGACCTTCCCGGCCAGCCGTTCTGCCACTGCGATTCTCCCGTCGTGTGAGTCTTTAGCACCATACGTACCGAAGTTGATGTATGGCCATAGGCCACGCCAAGAGATGTGTCCGTCGACGACGTCGAAGATCGAACGTCAGGGTTTCACCCTGAGCACCACTTTGCCCATCGGGCCTTCGGCTAGGCGGTCGAAGGCCCGCGGCAGCTGATCGAAAGGAAACACGCGGTCTACCTGTGGCCGCGCTCCGGAGCGGGCCAAGATGGCCGTGAGGTCTCGCCACGCGGCATGGTTTTCTTCCGGCGTGTAGTACCCCACAGCCATTGCGCCGATCCTCAGCCGGCGAGAGAACAGCGTGCCCGTGTAGAAGTCGGGCACCGAACCTCCGAGCTCTCCGACCAAACTGATTCTGCCCAATTCGCCCATGGTTTCGATGACTTGGGGCAACAGCATTCCGCCAATGGTGTCCACCGCCAGGTTCACCCCTCGGAAACCCAATGCTTCCTGTGCGGCGGATGACCAAAGCGGATCCTCGGGGCTGAACGTGAAAGCTGCTCCGAACTCCCGTAATCGACGCTGCTTCTCTTCGCTGCGCGAGAGCGCGACGACCGTGTGGCCCATGGCCACCGCCAGCTGAACCGCCGCGAGCCCCACGCCTCCGGATGCGCCGGTGACTAAGACCACCGAGTTTGGTTTGAGCGGCTCCCACATGCTCAGCGCATGGTAGGCCGAGAGGTAGACGAGGGTCGCGCCCGACGATTCTTCTTCGGTCCAGCCAGCGGGAACCTCGACCAAAGTGCGTGCCGACATCGACACTCGCTCGGCGAAGGTGCCCCATCGATAAACACCAACGTCGCCGCGCAGAATGACGCGCTGGTCGCCCACGTGCACATCCGTGACACCGTTACCGACTTGGACGATCGTTCCGACACCGTCTCGCCCCAGCACATGGGGCAAAGTAGGATCTACCGGATAGGGATAGCGCCTTTCGGCCAACATCCGATCGGCCGGATTCAAAGCCGCGTAATGGATTTCCATCACGACTTCGCCTTCTTGCGGCACCGGGTCGGGCGACTCGGACAGGCGCAGATGGTCCATTCCCTGCTGTCCGTCCCACAGCCACGCCTTCATGTCCGCCTCCCCTTCGAGCTTTACTGACCGCCACGATGCGGTCAACCACCGCGCTTAGCGCTGTAATCCCAACGTCGCGTGCGTATGAGCACATGGTGCAAGTTCCGGCGGAGGGCGGTAGGGCGCGAACCCGCAACGTCTAGCCCACGACGTCGAACACCGCCGCCGCCGAGGTGACGGCCTTGTCCGCGTTCCCCTCGTCGTGCAGCAGCATCCGCACCCCGACGCGTCCCGACGCACCCGGGTGCGCGGTGCCCTCGACGCGGAAGGGGCCCACCTTGCCGCGCGACATGAACATGACGTGCCAGCTGACCACTTGCAGCCTCCGCGTGCCGGCGACCTCGGCGGCCAGGTCGATCGCCGCGGTTTCGAGGACGACGTGTTGGGGTCCGATGTGCAGCGCGGCGTCCGGGGACGCCAGCTCGGTACTCAGTTCGGGCAGGATCCAGCGGCCGTCGCCGCGCTTGCTGGCGCCGAAAGCCTGCCACAGCGGGGGCAGGTCCGGCGAATCCTCGATCACCAGTTCGGTGCCCGCGACATCCATCCGGCCCAGGCCGTCCGGCGGAATGCCGATGATCGCCCCCTGCCCCTCGTTGAAGGCGATCACCCGGCCCGGGTTGTCGGCGTCGACGATCTTGCACCGCCCATAACCCATGGTGCGGCCCTGATGCACGATGCCGGAGCCGACGATCTCGACCCGGTTGACGTCGTAGCCGGGGTCGATGATCTGCACCGAGGCGATGACCGGATTGGGCACCGCGACCATGTCGGTCTGGCAGCCCTCCGGTGAGGAAATGGCCAACGGCGCCACCATGATTCCGCCGGCCTCGTTGCGCATGTCCCGGCGAATGACGACGGTGTCGTCCACCTCGCCGAGATCCATCGAGGAGTGTTTGCGGCCGATGTAGCGGTAGCTGAGCAGGCCGGTCCAGCGCCGGTACAGTTCGTCCCGGTAAGCATCGGAATCTCCTGCCAATTCCCGGATGTCACGAAGCTGGTCGCTCAATTCCGACCTCCTTCAGGCTTTTCCGTGCCGCACCTGGTTGAACGGCACGCCGCGGTCGGCGGCGTACTCTCGCGGGAAGTTGAGGACCCGCTCCCCGATGACGTTGCGCGCCATCTCGGTGGTACCGCCACCGATGCTGGCGGTCTGACGGCCGAGGTAGCGGGTGCCGATGTCGAACAGCCCCGCCGCGTCGTCGACGACTGCCGACGGCCCGCAGACCGCCAGCGCCGTGTCGATTTCGACGTCGTGCACTTCGGCCATGTACAGCCGAATGATCGATCCGGCGGCGGGCGGCAATGACCCGTCAACCACGGAGTGGAACACATGCTCGCTGAGTTGTCCGCGCACGGCCCGGTGGACCAGGGCCCGGCCCACCATCTCGCGGATTCGTTCGTTGCCGCCCTGGTTCGTCTTTTCGACCAGGGACAGCAGGTCGACCGAAACGTCTTCGGCCTCAGCGATTCCCGGCCCGCTGGTGTACTCCGATCCGTCACCCATCGTGCGGCGCTCGTGGTAGAGCTGCCGCGAGGCGACGTCCCATCCTTTCCCCGGCTCTCCTACCACGGCGTCGTCACCGACGTCGACGTCGTCGAAGAATTCCTCGCAGAACTCGACGGAGCCGTTGACCTGCTTGATGCGGTTGATCGTGACCCCGGGATGCCGGAGCGGCACCAGGAACATCGTCAGCCCTTCATGTTTGGGCACGCCCCAGTCGGTGCGGGCCAGGCACAGGCCGTAGTCGGCGGCGAACGCCCACGTGCTCCACGTCTTGGCGCCGTTGATGATCCATCGCCCGTCCCGGCGGTCGGCACGGGTGAGGACGCCGGCCAGATCCGACCCGCCGCTGGGCTCCGACAGCAGCTGCACCAGCACCTCGTCACCACGCAGCGCGGCGGCGATGTGGGTGCGCTTCTGCTCCTCGCTGCCCATGTCGAGGATCGTCGCGCAGCAGATCGCGAAGGACGGAACGTTGAGCATGAGCGGGGTCTCGTAGGCCAGGGCCTCGGCGTCGAACGCCTTCTTGTATTCGTAGCCCCAGCCCAGTCCGCCGTATTCGCGCGGAAAGCAGATGCCGGCGAATCCGCCGTCGTACAGCCTCTTTTGGAGCTCGCGGGCGCGCTGCCACGAGGTGAGCGCGTCGCGCTGCAAGGGCATCGCGTCCGCGGAATCCAGGCGCGGCAGGTTCGCGGCGAGCCAGGCCCTGGCCCGGGCCCGGAATTCCTCGACCGACTCCGACGTCACCGGATGGCCTCCCGTTCGAGCGTCGACCTTGTGCTGGGCGACTGTACAGCACCGCTCCGGCGGCTGTACAGGTTGGCGCGTTAGGAGCGGTTCAGCTCGGCCGCGGCGCGAATCAACGCCTTCAATGCCTTCTCGTCAACCTGGTCACCCTCGTGAAAGTCGATCACGCGTCTGGTGTTGCCGTCGAGACTGGAGTTGAACAGGCCGGCGGGGTCATCGAGCGAGGCTCCCTTGGCGAAGGTCATCTTCACGGCGCTTTTGTAGGTCTCGCCGGTGCAGATCATTCCGTCGTGGTACCAGACCGGGACGCCCCGCCACTTCCACTCCTCGATCACGTCGGGAACCGCGTCCTTGATGAGTTCCCTGATGCGGGCGAGCGTTTCGCCGCGCCAATCCCCCAACTCCTTGATCCTGGCGTCGATTAGCTCAGCGGGAGACTTCGTCACGGCTTCGCCCTCGGAGTTGGCCATGGTGCCTCGCTTTCCGATGCGGTCGCCCGCCGGACCGTACATCACCGGTGTTTGCCCGGCCCGGTAGTGTGCGGTCGACTCATGACACATCCCTTCGACGACGCCATCCGCCTGGACGCGACGGGCACGCACGTGCGGCGTGGGCGTACCCATCCCGAATGGACCAACATGGTGGGGCCCTTCGGCGGAATCACCGCCGCCGCGGTGCTGCACGCCATCGAGTCGCACCCCGACCGCCTCGGCGAGCCGCTGGCGTTGACGGTCAACTACGCCGCGCCGATCGCCGACGGCGACTTCGACGTCTCACTGCGCACCGCACGCACGAATCGCTCCAACCAGCACTGGATCGCCGAACTCGACCAGGACGGAGACGTCAAGACCACGGCGACCGCATTGTTCGCCCTGCGCCGCGACAGCTGGGCCGACACCGAAAGCCGCCCGCCGAGCGCGCCCGCCCCGGAGCGACTGCCCCGTACCGATCCGGCCGAGTCCGATGGACGAGCCTCTACGACATGCGACTCGCCGAAGGCGCCATGCCAGGCAAAGGCGGACACACGCCAACCGATTCAGTCGCGGCTACTTCGACCAGAGCGCACAGGTGTGGACACGGGATGGCGTGCTGCTGGCCACCACGCACCAGATGGTCTACTTCAAAGGCTGAGAGGTTTACACTTCGCCAGGGAAACGTCACGCAGAGCCGCATAGAATCGAGCCGCAATGACAGAGCGCGGGCAGGGCATCGTCGCCGACGCGGACGCCGCCACGCTGCTGGCCATCGAAGCCATCAAGCAGCTCAAGGCCCGCTACTGCCGCTACCTCGACACCAAGGACTGGGCGGCGTGGCGGACCATCTTCAGCGATGACTTCGTCAGCGACACGGCCGAGGCCGGCGGCAAGGTGATCGAGGGCGCCGACGAGTTCGTGGCGTTCACGCGCAAGGCCCTCGGGCGGCGGGCACAGGCCACCGCGCACCAGGTGCACTCTCCCGAAATCACGCCCACGTCGGCGACGACCGCGCGCGGGGTGTGGGCGCTGCAAGACGTCGTCCGATTCGGCCCCGGCGTGACGCTGGTCGGCTACGGCCATTACCACGAGACCTACGAGAACATCGCCGGCCAGTGGTTCATCAAGAGCTCCAAGCTGACTCGACTGCGAGAGGATATCGTCACTCCCGTGTATTCGCTTTACGTCTCCGACCGGATCCGCCGGGCGATCGGCAGGGTCGCCACCGTGGCGATGGGCCGGTGAGCGAGCCCATGACCGCGTCCACCGTTCTGGTCACCGGCGCGTTCGGACAAATCGGCAAACGCTGCACCCAGATCCTGCTCGAGCGGGGACGCACCGTCATCGCGCTGGATCTGCGCACCGACAACACCCTCGCCGTCGAAAAGGAGCTGGCCGCCGCCCGTCACCCGGGAACGCTGATTCCGGCCTATGCCGATCTGCTGGATGCCGAGGCGCTGCGTGACCTCGTCGCGACCCATCAACCCGACGCGATCGTTCACCTCGCCGCCGTCGTGTCCCCGCTGTCGTATCGCAAACCCGCGCTGGCCCGCAAGGTGAATGTGGGTGGCACGGAGAATCTCCTGGCAGCCTGCGCCGCCCTCCCCCGGCCGCCGTTGTTCCTGATGGCGTCCAGCGCCGCGGTGTACGGGTCGCGCAACCCCTACCGCCAGCCCGAGCGGATCACCCCCGACACCCCGGTGAATCCCATCGATCAATACGGTCAGGACAAGGTGCTCGCCGAGGCGGCGATCCGCGCCAGCGGCCTGCCGTATGCGCTCTTCCGGCTGGGCGGGGTCATCTCGCCGGATACGCACACGACGGTCAACGGCGACTCCCTGCTGCTGATGCGCTCGATGCCCGGAGACAACCGCATGCACGCGGTGGACGCGCGCGACGTGGCGCTGGCCTTCGCCAACGGCGTCGATCGGCAAGCCGGCATCGCCGGCAAGGTGCTACTGATCGGCGGCAACGAGTCGTATGTGCTCACCCAGCGCGAGCTCGAGGACGGTCTCATGGAAGCCGTCGGACTGGGCGGCCTCGGCCCGTCGGCGAGCCTGCCCGGCGATCCCGGCGACGACCGCGGCTGGAGCTTCACCGGCTGGTATGACACCACAGAAGCCCAGGCGCTGCTCGATTTCCAGGAACACGACTGGTCGCAGACGCTGGCCTGGATCGCCGAGACGCAGGGCCGCCTGCGCATAGTGGTGCGGCTGCTGAGCCCGGTGTTGCGGCCGGTCTTGCGGGCCGTCCTGATGGTGCAGCGCCGGCTCGAGGGACGAGGCCCCTACGCCGACCCGTGGGCGTTGATCGAAAAGAAGTATGGCACCGCGGCGCTCGCCGGCGCCGACTAACAAGTCAGCTGGCGACGCTCGCTATTGCGCCGCACCATGATTCGCACCTCGCCGCTCGCGCCGATCACCGGCTTCTGCGTCGCCATCAGCGGTCGATCCATTCCATCTGCGCGTCGGCGTGATGGCCGCCTCGGGGCGGGGTGAGCCGGTCGAGCCGGGACAGCTGCTCGGGTGTCAGTTCGACGGAGTCGGCACCGACGTTTTCCTCGAGCCGCGCCACGCGCTTGGTCCCCGGAATCGGCACGATGTCGGGACCTTTCGCCAACAGCCAGGCCAGAGCGACCTGAGCCGGCGTCGCACCGACGTCAGCGCTGATGGCGCGCAATTCGTCGGCGCTTTGCAGGTTGTGCCGGAAATTCTCGTCGAAAAACCGCGGATTGGTCTTGCGGTAGTCACTGTCCGGCAACCCCTCGGTGGAGCGAATGGCGCCAGTGAGAAAGCCGCGGCCCAGCGGTGAGTAGGCGACGAAGCCGATCCCCAATTCGCGCAGTAGCGGCAAGATCTCGTCCTCCTGGTCGCGCGTCCACAGCGAATATTCGGATTGCACCGCGGTGATCGGATGCACCGCGTGCGCGCGCCGGATGGTGTTCACACCGACCTCCGACAGGCCGATGTGCCGGACCTTCCCTGCGACGACCAGCTCCGCCAACGCGCCGATCGTGTCTTCGATCGGGGTGCCGCGGTCAAGGCGGTGCTGATAGTAGAGATCGATGCGGTCGGTGGCCAGCCTTTGCAGCGAACCGTCGACGGCGATGCGGATGTTGGCGGGGCTGCTGTCCAGGCCGTTGCGCCCCGTGTGCGAGATCAGGCCGAACTTGGTGGCCAGCACCACCTGATCGCGGCGACCCCGCAGGGCCCGGGCGAGCAGCTCTTCGTTGAGGTAGGGGCCATACACCTCGGCCGTGTCGATCAGCGTGACGCCCAGGTCGACGGCGCGGTGGACGGTGCGGATCGCCTCGGCCTCGTCGCTGCCGGCGCCGGCGTAGGCCACGGACATGCCCATGGCGCCCAGGCCCAGGCGACCGACCTCCAGGTTGGCAAGGCGAGCTTGTTTCATGGCGTCATTGTGCGCTCAGCGACTTCAGGCCATGGGACGGGTAGCGTTGCGCGAGTGCACCGCATCCATCTAGTCGCGATCCGATGGACGACGTAGAAACGACGCGACCGGCCCGCAATCTGGCGGTGGACTTGTACCGCGCGTCGGGCGTGGTCCTCATCGTTCTGGGCCACTGGCTGGCCGGTTCCGTGACCTACCACCAGGGTCAATTCGGCCGCGAGAACCCGCTGTTCGACATGCCGTGGACGCAATGGCTGACCTGGATCTTCCAGGCGGTCCCGGTGTTCTTCTTCGTGGCCGGTTACGCGGGAGCCGTGTCGTGGGCGCATCGCCGGGAGGGGGGCAGCTTCTCGCGCCAGGCGTGGATTCGGCACCGGCTGGCTCGGGTGCTGGGGCCGACGACGGTCTACGTCGCGCTCGTTTCGCTGATCGTGGTGGTGCTCCAGGCCCGGCAGGTGGCGGGCACGGTGCTGGAGTACGCGGGGTGGGCGGTGGCCATGCACCTGTGGTTTCTCGCTGTGTACGTGCTGGTGGTGTCGCTGACGCCGATTGCCGTTGCGGCGCATCGGCGTTGGGGCCTGAAGGTGCCGGCATTGCTGGCCGCCGGGGTCGTGCTGATCGACGCCGTGTCGCTCGCGGGCCACGTCCCCTACATCGGTTCGCTGAACTACCTGTTGTGCTGGGGCCTGCTCTACCAGCTCGGGATCGCCTGGCAGGGTGGGCTGTTGGCCGGCCGCAGACCGGTGCTGCTCGCCGCCGGTTCGGCCGTCGCCCTGGCACTGCTGATCCGGGTGGGGCCGTATCCGGTGAGCATGATCGGCGTTCCCGGGGAAGCGATCGAGAACACCACGCCCCCCACGGTGGCGATGATGGCGTTCGCCTGCACGCAAGCCGGGGCGGCGATGGCCCTCGCGGCGATACTCGACCGCGTCCTGCACCACGGCTGGGTTCAGCGCGTGTTGTCGACCGCCAATGAAAACGTGATGGCGCTTTACCTGTGGCACATGATTCCGGTGGTCGTCGTCGCGATCGTCGCTTATCCGGCCGGCCTGATCCCCCAGCCCCACGAGGGTACTGCGGCCTGGTGGCTGGTTCGGCTGGAGTGGATCACGATCCTGAGCGTGGTGACGGCGGCCGAATTGGTGCTGCTGTGGTGGCAACGGCGGGTCTTCGCGGTTCCGCTGCCGACGTTCGGGCTACCGCTCGGCGATCGGTGGGGTGAGGCGATCATGCTGTCCGGCGCGGTCCTGGCCGCCGTGGGTCTGCACCTGCTGGCCCAGGGCGGCTTCGCGCCGGATGGGTGGTTCTCCTGGCCGACCGCGGCGGTGTTCGCCGCCGGCGTGGTATTGGTGGCGTTGCGGCCCAAGACGCCGTCGCCCGTGACCGGCCTGGAGGCTCAGCGGCGCCCAGGCGCCTAGCGGTGGGCCCACCCTCCCTCGCCCGCAAAGTCCCGCCAAAGATAGCGGACCTGGATTGCGACAAGGTGCCGCCCGGCCTCACGACATCGCGGTGTGTCCGGCTAAACGACTAACGACCCCTTGATTGGGGTCGTAGTGCCCTGGGCGGGAGGGCACCCGGGGAGAAAACGTTTCCGTCAAGCCTCGGATTAGTCGAACAGTTGAGCCTAGGCTAGACGCAGACACCCTCGCTAAGGGAGTACATAGATGTCACACGCTACGCTCCACACCAATCACATCCCTCAGCGGCGCGCGGAGGATGCCAAGCTTCTGAAGGAATCCGGGGTACACAAGCTCGTCGTCACCGATCGTGCCGGGAACTGTTTGGCGTTCTTATTGGCTTGGGAAAGCTTCGACTACGACGCCGACACGGATACCTATGTGTGCGTGGCCGATGGCGATGGCAGAGAGCTGATGACGGTGTACACCGCCGGCGAGATCAAGCCGACGGCCCACGAGAACACGTATGTGGTGACCGCGCCGGAAAGTTTCGGCGGCCCCAGGGCGCTGTAGCCGCGCCGACCGACGGGCCCGACCTGCCGACGGCGGGTCTTTGCACGCCTTCTTGGTACGGTCGCCCAGGAGCTGACCGCCAAATCCACCCATGGGGCTGATCCCCGCCGGCTGATGGCACGCGGCTGTCACCCCCCGCGGCACACTTTGCGGGAGCTTGACATCGCGAAACTTATGATAGACCGTTCGTACGGTTAGTTTGAGCCGAAGGTGGAAGATGCCCCGATCGCCTGGCAGACGCGGCGAGATCTTCGACGCGTTTGTCCGTTACGTCGCCGAACGCGGCTACGACAGAACGAATATGGGCGACATTGCCGACGAGCTCGGCATGTCGAAGGGCACCATCGTTCATCACTTCGGGACCAAAGCACAGATGTTGCGCGAGCTCGAAGAGACCCACCTTGCGCGCCAACTCGATGCGCTGCAGATGGCGTGGGCCCGCCTGTCCGCGCCGCACGAACGCATCGCCGCAATCATCTACGCTTCCGCGCTGCTCCAAGTGGTCGCCCGCGACGCGACGGTGGCCAGCCAGCGCGAAGTGGTTCAACTGTTCGATGACCCCGCCATGCAGCAGGTGCGCAAGTTGCGGGATCAGTTGCAGGCCTTGGTCGTCGACGAGATCCGCACCGGAATAGAGAGCGGCGTGTTCCGAAGCGTCGACGTCGACCTGGCGGCTCTGCAGCTGTGGGGATCGCTGCAGTGGATGTGGGTCTGGTTCGATCCCGCCGGTTCCCGGACGCCCCGAACAGGTCGGTGCCGCGTTCGTCGACGTCTTCCTCGGCGGGCTGCTTTTGGACCGACTGGCACTCGGCAAGTGGGCGAATCCCTCCGCCGACATCGTCTCCGTCGTGCGCGAATGCCTGGCCGCGGTCACGAATTCTGCTGATTGACCGACCTGTAATGCCTTGTGCTGGTGGGTAACCGGCGCGAACCAGTTTCCCGCGTAATTTCCTTGGCCGTCCTTGGCGCAGCGTAGGTGAGCTCCGAAGCGCGGTCACCGTCGCCGTACGGGCGGTCGGTATTAGGGGCTTCCCATCTTCTCCGTCTGCCCGGTGGGTAGCGCATGCCAAAACCCGCATGAAGCCCAAAGGGCCTGGTAACTGCCCGAACAATGCGATTTCGATCCGAGACGTTGTTCGCACCGTTTTGTGGTGCAATTTCGGCTAGTGTGGCAGTTGTTGACTGACCGTACGGTCTGATGCAATAGTGACTCGGTGGCGCAAACGAGGGCGGTATGGATCTGAGAGCACGGTCCCGAGGTGCCGGTCGGGGGAATCACCTGATCGACCGGCGTCGGAAGCAAGGTGGTATGGCCAGCCGCGGAAAACATGGAACGGCGTTGCGGCGAAGCTCAGAGAGCACGATTTCGCGGCGCGCTTCCGTCACTCGTTATACGGAATCTTCTGTGCTGCATAGCTTTTCGGTGCGTCATCGCCCGGCCGATCGGCCTGCGACGCGGTATCACGGTCACGCTCACGCACTTCGTCCCGTGCCCGCGCGCGGCCCGCTTGACCGCGCAGTGTCCACCTCGCGACTGATCGCGCGGTCGACGCAGGGGCGGCGCGGATGACCACCTCACACCTGACCGCCAGCAAAATTGGCCAGCGGATTCGACCGGGCACGGAAGTGGCCGGCGGGTTCTTCCGGATGTGCGTGCTGACCGGCAAAGCGCTCAGGCAGCCGTTCGAGTGGCGCGAGTTCATCTGGAATGGCTGGTTTCTCATGCGGGTGTCGCTATTGCCCACCATCGCGGTCTCCATCCCGGAAACCGTGCTCCTCATCTTCACGCTCAACCTCCTGCTGGCCGAGATCGGCGCCGCCGACGTCTCGGGCGCCGGTGCCGCGATCGGCGCGGTCACCCAGCTCGGCCCGATCGTGACGGTCCTGGTGGTCGCCGGCGCGGGCGGCACCGCCATCTGCGCCGACCTCGGGGCGCGAACCATCCGCGAGGAGATCGATGCGCTGGAGGTGCTCGGCATCGACCCGATCCACCGGCTGGTGGTGCCGCGCGTCGTCGCCTCAACTCTCGTCGCGGTGCTGCTCAACGGTCTCGTGGTCGCCGTCGGCCTGGGGGGCGGCTACCTGTTCAGCGTGTACCTGCAGAACGTCTCGAGCGGTGCCTACCTGTCCACACTCACGGCGCTCACCGGCCTGCCCGAGGTGGTGATCGCGTTTGTCAAGGCGGCGACGTTCGGGCTGATCGCCGGCCTGGTCGGCTGTTACCGCGGGCTCATCGTTCGCGGCGGGTCCAAGGGTTTGGGCACCGCCGTCAACGAGACGGTCGTGCTGTGCTTCATCGCGCTGTTCGCGGTGAACGCGGCGCTGACCACCATCGGCGTCCGGTTCGGAACGGGGCGCTGACATGACCGCGGCCACCGGGGTTCCCGCCCGGCACCTGCACTTTCCGCGGGCCGCCCTCACCCGCTACGGGGAAGCTCCCGACCGGGTACTGGTGGAAATCGGGCAGATGGTCTGGTTCGCCCTGAGCGCAATCGGGCAGATCCCGTTCGCCGTGCACCGCTACCGCAAGGAGCTGCTGCGCATGGTGGCCCAGATGGGAATGGGCACCGGCGCGATGGCGGTGGTCGGCGGCACCGCGGCCATCGTCGGCTTCATCACCCTGTCCGCGGGCTCACTGGTCGCGATTCAGGGCTACGCGACGCTGGGCAACATCGGTGTCGAGGCATTCACCGGATTCTTGGCGGCATTGGTCAACGTGCGGTTCGTGGCGCCGGTGGCCGCCGGCCAGGCGCTGGCCGCCACCGTCGGCGCCGGCGCGACCGCCGAGTTGGGCGCCATGCGGATCAGCGAGGAGATCGACGCGCTCGAGGTGATGAGTATCCGGTCGGTCCCCTTCCTGGCGTCCACCCGGGTCGTGGCCGGGCTGATCGTGATCATCCCGCTCTACGGGTTGGCGATGACCATGGCCTTCCTGTCGCAGCAGGTCACCACGGTTTTGCTGTACGGGCAGTCCATCGGCACGTACAACCACTACTTCCACACATTCCTGCGCCTCAACGACGTGGCCTGGTCGTTCGCCGAGGTCATCCTGGTTGCCGTGGTCGTCATGACCACCCACTGCTACTACGGCTACACCGCCACCGGCGGGCCGGTGGGCGTCGGCGAAGCGGTGGGCCGGTCGATGCGGCTGTCGTTGATCACGATCGTCGTGGTGGTCGTTCTGACCGCGATGGCGGTGTACGGCAAAACCCCGAACTTCAACCTCACCGTCTAGCCGCCATGACTACCCCGGCGAAGCTCAACCCGCAACGCATACCGCCGTACAGGACGGCGGCGCTGGCCTTCTTGGTGGTCGCCGCGGTGGTGCTGGGCTTCGTGTGGCTGCAGTTTCGCGGCCAGCTCTCGCCGACGACACGCTTGACGATGTTGGCTCCCCGGGCCGGTTTGGTGATGGATCCGGGCTCGAAGGTCACCTATAACGGCGTGGAAGTCGGCCGGGTGGCCAGCATTTCGGAGATCGAGCGTGACGGAACACCGGCGGCCAAGTTCGTCTTGACCGTGAATCCGAAGTGGATCGAGCTGATTCCGGCCAACGTCGACGCCAACATCAGGGCGACCACGCTGTTCGGCAACAAGTACGTGTCGTTGACCTCGCCCAAAAAGCCCGCAGCCCAACCCATCACACCGGAGCACGTGATCGATGCGAGGACGGTGACAACGGAGTTCAATACGCTGTTCGAGACGCTCACCGCCGTCACGGCGAAGATCGATCCGGTCAAGTTGAATCTGACGCTGGCCGCGGCCGCGCAGGCATTGACCGGTTTGGGCGACAAGTTCGGGCAGTCGATCGTCAACGCCAACGCCATCCTCGACGACGTCAATCCGCAGATGCCGCAGATCCGGCACGACATTCAGCAGCTGGGGGCGCTGGGCGACGTCTACGCCAACGCCGCCCCCGATCTGCTGAACGCCCTCAACAACGCGGTGGTCACCGCGCGCACGGTGCGCGCGCAGGAAAACGACCTGGACGCCGCGTTGTTGGCCGCGGCCGGATTGGGTAACACCGGCGCAGACATCTTCGCCCGCGGCGGTCCCTACCTGCAGCGGGGGGCGGCGGACCTGGTCCCCACCGCCGGACTGCTCGACACCTACAGTCCCGAGATCTATTGCACCATCAAGAATTACTACGACGAAGAACCAGCAGCCTATGCGACGACGGGCGGCGGTAACGGCTACGCGCTGAGAACCATGACCGAACTGACATCGGGGTTGGGCGGCATCCTCACGCTCCCGGGGTTGGCCGGCACCGCGGCCACGCTGGGACTCCTGGGTCTGGCCGGGTTGGTCGGCGGCGCGCCGAATCCCTTTGTCTATCCGGACAATCTGCCGCGGGTGAACGCGCACGGCGGCCCGGGGGGTGCGCCGGGCTGCTGGCAGGCCATCAGCCATGACCTGTGGCCTGCGCCGAGTCTGGTGGTGGACACCGGCGCCAGCCTCGCCCCGTACAACCACCTGGAGACCGGCTCTCCGTACGCAATCGAATACGTATGGGGCCGCCAAGTCGGGGACAACACGATCAACCCATGAAAATCACCGGCTCCGCTATCAAGCTCGGCATCGTCTCGCTGGTGCTGCTGCTGATCACCGTGTCGATCGTCGTGGTGTTCGCTCAGATGCGCTTCAACAGCACCAACAGCTATACCGCGGAGTTCCGGAACGCCACCGGACTCAAGAACGGGCAGTTCGTCCGCGCCGCCGGAGTGGAGATCGGCAAGGTGAAAGCGGTACGGCTGATCGAACGCGGCCAGCGGGTTCTGGTCGACTTCGATGTCGACCGCTCCATACCGCTCTACCAGTCGACGACCGCGCAGATCCGCTACCTCAATCTGTTCGCGGACCGCTACCTGGAGCTCAAGCGCGGCGAGGGCGAGGGCGCCGACCGGATCCTGCCGCCGGGCGGCTCCATCCCGCTGTCCCGGACGTCACCGGCGCTGGATCTCGACGCCCTGATCGGTGGGTTCAAGCCACTGTTCCGGGCGCTCGATCCGGAAAAGGTCAACACCATCGCGTCGGCCATCATCACCGTGTTTCAGGGTCAGGGCGGCACCATCAACGACATCCTCGATCAGACCGCGCAGCTGACCGCGCACATCGCCGAACGCGATCAGGCGATCGGCGAGGTGATCAAGAACCTGAACACCGTGCTGGACACCACCGTTCGGCATCGCAAGGAGTTCGACCAGACCGTCGACAACTTCGAGAGACTGATCACCGGGCTGCAAAACCACGCCGACCCGCTGGCCGCCGGCACCGCGAACATCAGCAACGCCGCCGGAACGGTGGCCGACCTCCTCGCGGACAACCGCACCCTGCTGCACAAGGCGATCAACTACCTGCAGGCTCTTCAGCAACCGCTCGTCGACCAACGTGATCAGCTCGGCGACCTGATCCACAAGACCCCGACCGCGCTCAACCTGATCGGGCGCAGCATCGGCCTCTACGGAGACTGGGTCAACTTCTACGTCTGCGACCTCACGATCAAGTGGAACGGGCTGCAACCCGGCGGGCCGGTCCGCACTGTCCGGCTCTGGCAGCAGCCCACCGGCAGGTGCACGCCGCAATGAGAACGCTGACGGAATTCAACCGCAATCGGGTCGGGCTGATGGGCATCACCGTGCTGGTGCTCGTGGTCGCCGTCGGCCAAAGCTTCACCAGCATCCCGATGATGTTCGCCAGCCCGAGCTACTACGGGCAGTTCACCGACACCGGTCAACTCAACAAGGGCGACAAGGTGCGCATCTCCGGCGTGAATGTCGGCAAGGTGGAGGGCTTTGAAATCGACGGCGACCACGTCCGGATCAAATTCAACATCGGCGCCAACACCATTGGCAGCGAGAGCCGGCTCGCGATCAAGACCGACACCATCCTGGGCAAGAAGGTGCTCGAGATCGAGCCGCGGGGCGCGCAGACGTTGCGGCCGGGGGCCGTGTTGCCGCTGGGGCAGAGCACCACCCCCTATCAGCTCTACGACGCCGCGTTCGATGTCACCAAGGCCGCCACCGGCTGGGACATCGACACCGTGAAGCAGTCGCTGAATGTTCTGTCGCAGACCATCAATCAGACCTACCCGCACCTGAGTTCCGCACTCGACGGGCTGACGAGATTCTCCGACAGCATCGGTAAACGCGACGAGGAGATCAAGCACCTGCTCGCTCAGGCCCACCAGGTGGCCAGTGTGCTCGGTGACCGTAGCGAACAGATCAACCGATTGTTGGTCAACACGAAGACGCTGCTGGCCGCGTTCAACGAACGCGGCCGCGCGATCGGCGCCCTGCTGCAGAACATTTCCTCCTTCTCGGCTGAGGTGCAGGGGTTCATCAACGACAACCCGAACCTCAATCCCGTTCTGGAGCAGTTGCGGGCGATCAGCGACGTGCTGGTGGCGCGCAAGGACGACCTGGCTCAGACCCTCACGTACGTCAGCCAATTCGCCGCATCGCTCGGCGAATCCGTCGCGTCGGGACCGTACTTCAAGATCGTCTTGTCCAACCTGCTGCCGTATTGGATCTTGCAGCCCTTCGTCGACGCCGCCTTCAAGAAGCGCGGGATCGACCCGGAGGACTTCTGGCGCAGCGCCGGGCTCCCCACGTTCCGCTGGCCCGACCCCAACGGCACCCGATTCCCCAACGGGGCACCGCCGCCCGCGCCTCCGGTGCTGGAAGGCACCCCGGAGCACCCGGGACCGGCCGTCCCGCCCGGAACGGCGTGCTCGTACACCCCGCCGGCCGACGCGCTGCCGCGGCCGGGAAATCCGCTGCCCTGCGCGGGCGTGGACGTCGGCCCGTTCGGCGGCAGCCTCCCCGCACCGATCGACGTCGCGACCTCGCCGCCGAACCCGGACGGGCTGCCACCCACCCCGGGGATCCCGATCGCCGGCCGGCCGGGCGACCCGCCGCCGAACGTCCCGGGCACACCGGTGCCGCTGCCCGCCCAGGCGCCGCCGGGCGCGCGCACCGAGAACCTGCAACCCGCAGGCCCCACCCCGCCGCCGTCGACGTTTGCGCCCGGGCTGCCGCCGGGGCCGCCGGCGCCGCCGGGACCCGGGCAGCAGTTGCCCGCACCGTTGATCAACCCCGGCGGCACGGGAGGCAGCGGCATCACGGGAGGTAGCCAGAATTGAGCAGCGTCTTCCCCATCCGCCATCTGCGGCCCCGAACGGTCGTCGGAGCGCTGGTGGTTCTGCTGGCCCTGGTCGCCGGATTCGTCGGCTGGCGGCTCTACCAGAGGTTGACCACCAACACCGTGGTCGCTTACCTACCGGCCGCGAACGCGCTCTATTCCGGGGACAAGGTCCAGATCATGGGCGTTCGGGTCGGCGCGGTCGACAAGATCGAACCGGCCGGCGACAAGATGAAGGTGACGTTTCACTACGAGAACAAGTACAAGGTGCCCGCCAACGCGTCCGCCGTGATCGTCAACCCCACTCTGGTGGCGTCGCGCAGCATCCAGCTGGAGCCGCCCTACAAGGGTGGCCCGGTGATGGGCAATCACGCGGTGATCCCCATCGAGCGCACCCAGGTCCCGACGGAGTGGGACGAACTGCGCGAGAGCGTCGCCAACATCATCTCCAAACTCGGCCCGACACCCGAGCAGCCCAAGGGTCCGTTCGGTGAGGCCATCGAGTCGTTCGCGGACGGGCTGGCCGGCAAGGGCAAGCAGATCAACACCACGCTGAACAGCCTGTCGCGGTCGTTGACCGCGCTGAACGAGGGCCGCGGCGACTTCTTCGCGGTGGTGCGCAGCCTGGCCCAGTTCGTCAACGCCCTGCACAAAGACGACCAGCAGTTCGTCGCGCTGAACAAGAACCTGGCCCAATTCACCGACAAATTGACCGGTTCCGACCGCGACCTCTCCAACGCGCTCCGGCAGTTCGACAGCCTGCTGTCCACCCTGCGCCCATTCCTGGCCAAGAACCGCGCGGTGCTCGCACACGACGTGGACAACCTGTCCACTCTCACCACCACGCTGGTCCAACCCGATCCGCTGAACGGCTTGGAGACGGCCCTGCACGTCCTGCCGACGCTGGAGACCAACCTCAGCCAGATCTATCACCCTTCGCACGGCGCGGTCATGTCCATCCCGGCGATCCCCAACTTCGCGAACCCGATGCAGTTCGTGTGCAGCATGATTCAGGCCGGCAGCCGGCTGGGGTATCAGGATTCCGCCGAACTGTGTGCGCAATACCTGGCGCCCATCCTCGATGCCATCAAGTTCAACTACCTGCCGTTCGGACTGAACCTGTTCAGCACCGCCGAGGCGCTGCCCAAGGAGGTCGCCTACTCCGAACCCCGGCTGCAGCCGCCGAACGGGTACAAGGACACCACCGTGCCCGGGATCTGGGTGCCCGATACACCGTTGTCGCACCGCAACACCCAGCCGGGCTGGGTTGTCGCGCCGGGCATGCAAGGTACACAGGTCGGGCCGGCCACCGGGGGCCTGCTCACCCCCGCGTCGCTGGCCGAACTGATGGGCGGTCCGGACATCCCGCCGCCGTCGTCGGGGCTGCAGACACCGCCGGGGCCGCCGAACGCCTACGACGAGAACCCGGTGCTGCCGCCCATCGGCCTGCAGGCCCCGCAGGTGCCGATCCCGCCACCGCCGCCGGCACCGGGTGTGGTCCCGGGCCCGGCCGCGCCCACACCGGCGGCCGCGTCGACGGGAGCGGGATCGTGAGCCACGCGCGAAGCAGTGCAATCCGGAAAGCGCTGCGCGCGTTCGGTTCTCGCACACGGCGCGGCGCCTGGAAGGGGCTGGCTCTGGTGACGGCCGCGACGGTGCTGACGTCGTGCGCGAAGTGGCACGGAATCGCGAACGTGCCGATGCCCGGCGGCCCGGGTTCGGGTCCCGGCTCCTACACCGTCTATGTGCAGATGCCCGATACCCTGGCCCTCAACGACAACAGCCGGGTGCGGGTGGCCGACGTCTTCGTCGGCACGGTGCGCGCGATCGAGCTGAAGAACTGGGTCGCGACACTGACGCTACGTCTGGGCAAGGAAGTCAAGCTGCCCAAGAACGCGACCGCCAAAATCGGGCAGACCAGCCTCCTGGGTTCTCAGCATGTGGAGTTGGCCGCACCGCCCAACCCGTCCCCCGAACCACTCAGGGACGGCGACACCATCCCGCTGAAGAATTCGTCCACGTACCCCACGACCGAGCAGACGCTGGCAAGCCTTGCCATCGTGCTGCACGGCGGCGGCGTCCCGAACCTCGAAGTGCTGCAGAACGAGGTCTACAACATCGTGAACGGTCGGGCCGAGCAGATCCGCGCCTTCCTGAACAAGCTCGACACCTTCACCGCCCGACTCGACGAGCAACGCGCCGACATCACCCGGGCCATCGATTCCACCAACCGACTGCTGGCGTACGTGGGTCCCCGGTCGGACGTCCTGGATCGTGTCCTCACCGAATTCCCGCCGCTACTCAAGCATTTCGCCGACAAGCAGAACCTTCTGATCGACGCGGTCGACGCGACCGGGCGGCTCAGCCAGCTCGCCGAGCAATACCTGTCCCCCTCGCGCGGCGACATACACCAGGACCTGTTGTCGCTGCAGTGCCCGTTGCGGGAACTCGGCCGTGCGGCGCCGTATCTCATTCGCGCACTCAAGCTGATCCTCGTCCGGCCGTTCGACATCGACGCCGTGCCCAAGGCGTTCCGCGGCGACTACTTCAACCTGTCGCTCACGCTGGACCTGACCATGAGCGCCGTCGACAACGCGGTCCTGACCGGGACCGGGTTCTCCGGAGCGCTGCGCGCACTCGAGCAATCGTGGGGCCGCGACCCCGAAACGATGATCCCCGACGTCCGGTACACGCCGAACCCGAACGACGCCCCGGGTGGGCCGCTGGTCGAAAGGGCGGACAGGCAATGCTGACCCGCTTCATCAAGCGCCAGCTGGTCATGTTCGCCGTCCTGACCGCGATCACGGCGGTTGCGCTGGGCTGGTATTACTTGCAGATCCCCAGCGCCGCGGGGATCGGCCAGTACACCCTGAAGGCGGACCTGCCCGCGTCGGGCGGTCTCTACAAGACCTCCAACGTGACCTATCGCGGGGAAACCATCGGCACGGTCACCGCCGTCGAGCCGACCAAGACCGGCGCGCGGGCCACGATGAGCATCGCCGACCGCTACAAGATCCCGATCGACGCGTCGGCGAACGTGCATTCGGTGTCGGCGGTCGGCGAGCAGTATCTGGATCTGGTGTCGGCGGGCAACCCCGGCCAGTACTTCTCGCCGGGACAGACCATCACCAAGGGCACGGTGCCCACCGAGATCGGGCCGGCGCTCGACGCCGCCAACCGCGGCCTCGCGGTGCTGCCCAAGGACAAGATCGCCTCGCTGCTCGACGAAACCGCCCAAGCGGTCGGCGGATTGGGGCCCGCGCTGCAGCGGCTGGTCGACGCCACCCAGGCCATCGCCGGCGACTTCAAGACCAACATCGCCGACGTCAACGACATCATCCAGAATTCCGGGCCGATCCTCGACAGCCAGGTCGACTCCGCCGACTCGATCGAGCGCTGGTCGCACAACCTGAGCATCCTGGCCGCGCAGAGCGCGGAAAGCGACCAGCACGTGCGAAGCATCCTCACCCAAGGGGCGCCGACCGCCGACCAGATCAACGAGGTGTTCGGCGACGTCCGCGAGTCGCTGCCGCAGACACTGGCGAATCTCGAGATCGTGCTGGAGATGCTCAAGCGCTACCACAAGGGCGTCGAGCAACTGCTGGTGGCCTATCCGCAGGGCGCCTCGGAAGGCCAGACGGTCACGTCGGCTTTCCCGGGCTACGCGTCGCTCGGCACCTCGCTGACGATCAACCAGCCCCCGCCCTGCCTGACCGGCTTTCTCCCGGCAGATCAGTGGCGGTCCCCCGCTGACACCAGCCTGGCGCCGATGCCGTCCGGAACCTATTGCAGGATCCCGCAGGACACTCCCGCCAACGCCGTGCGCGGTGCGCGCAATCTGCCCTGTGTGGACGTCCCCGGTAAACGCGCCGCGACACCCCGGGAGTGCCGCGACCCCAAACCGTATGTACCGCTGGGCACCAACCCCTGGTACGGCGACCCCAACCAGATCCTGACCTGCCCGGCACCCGCCGCGCGCTGCGACCAGCCGGTGAAGCCGGGTCAGGTCATCCCCGCGCCGTCGGTTGACAACGGCCTCAACCCGGCGCCCTCCGACCGGGTGGCGGGCACACCGCCCCCCGTCAGCGATGCACTGCAGCGGCCGGGATCGGGCACCGTGGAATGCAATGGGCAGCAACCCAACCCGTGCGTCTACACACCCGGCGGCCCTCCCCCGGCCGTCTACCTTCCCCAGAGCGGTGAACTGGTGGGGCCCGACGGCGTCAAGTATGCGGTTGAGAATTCGAGTAAGACAGGAGACGACGGATGGAAGGACATGCTGGGACCGCGCGGCTGACCCGAGCCGGCTCCGTCGGTTCGACATCCCCGCGGCCCGTCGGTGGACACCGCGCCCGGCGCGAGACGCGCGAAACCATTGGCCTGGGCCAACTTCGGAGCGACGCGTGCAGGTATCTCGAGCGCGTGGCGACCGGCGAGACCATCGACGTCGTCCGGCGCGGCAAACTGGTGGCCCGGATCGTGCCCGTCGGTGATTGGCGGGTCGCCCCGATCCCGGCGCGATCGGTCGAACCCGCGGCGTCGGACGCCGGCGGTTGGGTCGGCCTCGACGAACTGCGAACACGGGCCGGGCGGTGCTTCGACCGGGTCGCGGCAGGGGAAACCCTCAGTGTGGTTCGCGGCGGTCGATTACTGGCACAGATCGTGCCCGCGGGCGACGCGGAGCGCGCCGCGACCCCGGCCGGTGCAAGCGGCGGAATCGAGCTCGACGAGCTACGCAAGCGCGCGGGCCGATACTTCGACGAGGTCGCGGCCGGACAGACGATCGAGGTCATCCGCGGCGGCAAGTTGGTCGCCCGCATCGTGTCGGTCGCCTAGGAACGGCGCCCGGTTCCGGCCCTCCCCTCATCCGCGCGGAAGCTTTGCCGCGGCAACCTTGTTCGCCTGTGACCGCGACGGGCTACGACGGGCTTCCATGAGGGCAAGACCGCGACGCAGCGCCGAGCGGGCAACGTCGCATTCTCGGTGCGTGCCCTCGCCCGCTAATCCCCGTCGAGTCCGTCGTCGGGGAGCGGGCGTTGGCAGATCGCCCGCGCGTCGGCGGCGCTGAGGCCGAACAGCCGCAGCACGTTCTCGGTGACGAGGTCCGCCGCGCGCGCGTCGTCGCGATCGGGATCGTCACGCAGCAGAGCGCCCAGGCCGAGCAGCGCGCCGCCGGCCATGGCAAGGGCCAACTCGGGATCCTCGACGTCGAACCGCCCGGCGGCCACCCCGGCCCGGATATCGCGGAGGGCCCGGGGCGCCAGGCCCCGTTGCGACGACAACAGCTCCAGCCCGTTGGCCAACAGAATCCGGCTCTCTTGGGGTCGACGGCGAAACAACCGACCGGTCAGCCGGAAACTCGTGGCGAAGGTCTCGGCCGGGTCCTCGATGGACGCGGTGAGCCGGTCCAGCATCGACCCGTAGGCGTCGAGCACGTCGGCGACGGCGGCCTCGAACAGCTGCTCCTTGCTGTCGAAGTGGTTGTAGAAGGAACCCATCCCGACGTCGGCAGCCTGGGTGATCTCGAGGACGGGCACATTGACCTTGCCCTCGGCGATCAGCCGCTGCGCCGCCTTGACCAGCGCCGCCCGGGTCCGCCACTTGCGCCGCTCCAGCCGGTTGGGCGGCTCTGCCATCGCGCTCATCCCCAGCAGTATGCATCGGTGATGACGATTCCGTCAGGGTCTTGACTGAACGTTCTCTCGTATGTGACGATTTCGTCAGTTACTCGATGGAGTGGTCATGCATCTGACGAAGAGCGCTCACGCGCACGGGGAACGGGGTTCGCGGCGCGGCGAGCACCCCGGCCGGGCCCGCAATCCGGTCATCAAAGTCGCCGACATCGCGTGGCTGGAGTTCGAGCGGCCCGACCTGGCGCAGGCGGAGACGTTCGCGCGGGCCTTCGGCCTGCACACGGCGCAACGAGGCTTGGACGAACTGCAGCTGAGGGGAACCCGGGAAGGCGCGCCGTGCGTCATCCTGCGCCGCGGCCCGCGAAAACGCTTCACCGGTGCGGCTTTCCGGGCGTGCGACGAGGCCGACGTGCTTCGGTTGGCGGACAGCTTCGGCGCCCCCGTCGAGCCGCTGCCGGAAACCATCGGTGGACTGTCGGTCGCGTTGGTCGACCCCAGCGGCATGCCGGTCCGCGTGGTCGCCGGCATGCACGAACTCCCCGAGCTGCCCGGCCAGCCAGTCCACCAGTTCAATTTCGGACGGGATGTGCGGCGCATCAATGCCGGCCAGCGCCCCCCGCGGGCACCCGCACAGGTCCAGCGCCTGGGCCATCTGGTGCTGCAGTCGACCAAGTACGTCGAGACGCTGAACTGGTACCTGGACAACCTGGGCATGATCGTCAGCGACTTCCTTTACTTTCCCGGCCAGCGCGACCGGGGGCCGACGATGAGTTTCATCCGTTGCGACCGCGGGTCGACACCGGCCGACCACCACACCCTGGCGATGGCCCTCGGCCCGGCCAACCGTTACGTCCATTCGGCATATCAGGTCAGCGATCTCGACGCGCTGGCCGCTGGCGGGGAATACCTTGGCGCCCAGGGCTATTCCCGGTCCTGGGGGATCGGCAGGCACGTCCAGGGCAGTCAGATCTTCGACTACTGGCGCGATCCCGACGGGTACTTGTTCGAGCACTTCGCCGATGGGGACCTGTTCGACAACACGCTGGACCCCGGCTGGGCGCCCTTCACCGCGTCCGGTCTGGCCCAGTGGGGACCGCCGGCGACCAGGGATTTTCTCGGCACCGACCCGAAATCAGCTGGCCGCGAACTGGTTTCGATGATCACCGGGCTCCGCGCGCACAACGAGTTCGATGTCAACCGCCTGATCGGCCTACTGAAAGTTCCCACCTCATGACTCTTTCCGTGCTGCACACCGCCTCCGAAACCGGCCACGCGTGGTGGCTCAAGACCGCCCGGGGTGCGGTGCAGATCGACACCTCCGCGGCCAGCACCGCCGCGCTGCTGGCCGACCGCACCGCCGTCGAGAACGCGGCCCGCAGCACCGATACCGTGGCCGTCGAGTCCCTGAAGTTGGTGTCGCCGGTGACCCGGCCGTGCCGGGTGATCGCCCAGATGACCAACTACGAGTCGCACGTCAAAGACGCGGGCATGGATCCGGCGTCGATACCGCTCACCTTCTTCCGCAAGGCGTCGGCCTCCATCAACGGGCCTTTCGACGACATCGTCAAACCCCCGCATGTCCGGCTGCTGGACTACGAGGTGGAGATCGGCCTGGTGATCGGCCGCGGGATCCCGGTCGGCACCGCCATCTCCGAGGCGAACCTGAGCGATTTCGTCGCCGGCTTGGTGGTCACCAACGACGTCTCCGCACGTGACATCCAGCTCCCGCAAACGCAGTTCTACGAGGCCAAGTCGTATCCGACCTTCACGCCGGTCGGGCCGGCGCTGGTCCTGCTCACCGCCGACGAGCTGAAGCGCTTCGGTGATTTGCGACTGCGCCTGAGTGTCAATGGCCAGGAACGCCAGAACGCGCTCGTCGAGGGTGACATGCTCTACCGGCCGCTGCAGGCGCTGCAGTCGCTCACCCAGTTCCAGGAACTCGCCCCGGGCGACCTGGTGCTCACCGGCACGCCGGCCGGCACCGCGCTGAGCGCCCCGCCCAAGCCGGTGCAGCTCATCGGAAACCTGTTGCCGCCCGCGGTGAAATGGAAGATGTTCTTCTCGCGCCAGGCCGCCAACCGCAACTACCTGCGTGACGGTGACGTCGTCGAGGCTTCGGTGGCGACGGACGATGGGGCCATCGACCTCGGAACGCAGCGCACCACAGTCCGATTCGCGTGACGACTCCGCCCACCCGGCGGGTTCCCGTCGTCATCGTCGGCGCCGGACCGACCGGCGTCACCGCGGCCACGCTGCTGGCGCAGTACGGCGTGGACTGTCTGGTGCTCGACCGGTGGCCCGGCGTGTACCCCCAGCCGCGCGCCGTGCATCTGGACGACGAGATCTATCGCATCATCGCCCGCCTCGGGCTGGCCGACGAATTCGCCGGGATATCGCGGCCGACACTGGGTCTGCGGTTGGTGGACAGCCGGCTCCGGACGCTCGCCGAGTTCAACCGCGACCCCGGGCACAATGTGCACGGCTTCCCGCCGGCCAACATGTTCGACCAGCCGGAGCTGGAGACCCTGCTGCGGACCAACCTCGAGCGCCACCCGCACGCCGAACTCCGGGGCAACTCCGAAGTCACCGACGTCGTGACGGGCGGGACAGGTATTCAGGTCACGTTCACCGACCGCTGCGACGGCGGACTCCACCGGGTCGACACCGACTACGTGCTCGGCTGCGACGGCGCCAACAGCCTGGTGCGCGCCGGTATCG
The DNA here is from genome assembly GCF_034555895.2 of Mycobacterium europaeum. Taxonomy (NCBI): domain Bacteria; kingdom Bacillati; phylum Actinomycetota; class Actinomycetes; order Mycobacteriales; family Mycobacteriaceae; genus Mycobacterium; species Mycobacterium europaeum. Next base: position 1,733,600 of record NZ_CP157315.1, on the reverse strand, counting down.
GTGCGACCATGCGGGACTTGAACTTTCAGCAGCGCTGGCTGGTCGTCGACGTCGCAACCGACGCCGACCTGGGCCAGTGGGACGGGGTTCACCAGTTGTGCGACCCGATTCGCGCGGGGACCTACATGCGCATCGGGCCGGCCCGCTACCGGTGGGAATTCCAGTTGCTGGACGGCGAGACCGCGGACGACTTCGGCACCCTGGACCGATTGCAGCCATTGATCAGGCCGTGGACCAGCACGGTGCCTCTCGGTGAGCTGACCGTGGTGCGCGTCGCCGAGTACACCTTCCGCGCGCAGATCGCCGACCGCTGGCGCCGCGGTAACGTCTTCATCCTCGGCGACGCGGCACACCTCACTCCCCCGTTCATCGGCCAGGGCATGGGGGCGGGGTTGCGCGATGCCGCCAACCTCGCGTGGAAGATCGCCGGGGTCCACCACGGCACCCTGGCGCCTGGCGTTCTGGAAACCTATGAGCAGGAACGCAAACCGCATACCCGATCCATGATTCGGCTTGCGCTGAGCGTCGGTTGGGCGATGACCGGCGGTGGCCGGCTGGGCAGTGCGGCGCGCCGGGCGGTGTTGCCGCGGCTGCGGCTCATCCCGGGCCTGCGCGACAAGGTGGTCGACTCGAGCACGCCGCCGCTGCACCGTTCCGCGCTGGTGCGCACCTCCCTGGCGCCGCGCCGGCTCGGCGGGTCGCTGTGCCCGAATGCGCCGCTCGGCGAAGGTCGACGGCTGGACGACGTGCTGGGCACCGGTTTCGCGTTGATCAGTACAGCTCGCCCCGGTGCCGCCGACGAGGCGGCGCTGCGGCGGCGCAACATCGCCGTGCTGGTCGCCGAAGCCGGCGGCCCACTGGCGACATGGCTACACCGGGGACATGCCACCGGCGCAGTAGTGCGCCCGGATCGGACCGTGGCGCGCGCCGGACGCGACGTCGCCGCCCTGTGCGCATGGACGGCGGCGGTGGTCTCGGCCGGCGTGGGTCAGGAGGACGCCGGTGGCCGCGCCACGATCACCGGTACGCGAACGGAATGCAGGACCGCGTTGCTGACCGACCCCAACAGCAGACCGGTCAAGCCGCCCCGGCCGTGACTGCCCACGACCAGAAGCTGTGCGGTCTCCGACTTTTCGGCGAGTTGCCGGGCCGGTTGGTCCCGCACGACCAATCGCTGCACCGTCACGTCGGGGTAGCGTTCCTGCCAACCCGCCAGGTTCTCGGCCAGGCTGCGGTGCGCTTCTGCTTCCAGGGACGACCAATCCGCTTCCGGGAGGTCGTTGATCGCGATGTCGCTCCAGGCGTGCAAGGCCGTTAGGCCGACACCACGCCGGGAGGCTTCGTCGAACGCGACCCCGACCGCGAGCTCAGAAGCCGGTGAGCCGTCGACCCCGACCAGTACCGGCGCGTCTTGCACGCTCGGCGGACCGTCGGCGTGAACCACCGCGACCGGGCAATGCGCATGCCGCACGACCGTCGAACTCACCGAACCGAGAACGCCCCGGGCCAGCAGTCCCCGTCCGGCCGTGCCCATGACGATCATCTCTGCCCCGTGAGACATGTCGATCAGGGTCAGCGCCGGGCTGGAGTACACGAGTTCCCGGTTGATCGTGACGGTTCCGTCCTCCGGAAGTACTTCCTTGGCGAGCTTGATCGCGTGCATGATCGCCTTTTTGCCCTCGTCTTCCAGCCGCACCGCCAAAGAGTCGGGGTATGGGACCGGCGGCCAGGTGGCGGTGGGGGTCGTCACCGCGTGGACGACGGTGAGTGGGACTTTCCGCATCGAAGCTTCGTGGGCGGCCCAGGTCGCGGCCGCGTCCGAAGCCGGCGAGCCGTCGACCGCGACAACGATGCCGCGGTGCTGGTCAGGTGCTGACATGTCGTTCTCCCTCCATCATGAGCGACGCTATAACCCGCCGGGGTGTCGGTCGTGGGGCTTTAGTCCCTAACCACCGGGACGGAGGGCTTTTGCCGCCACCCGTTAAGGCGGCCGTAACGCCATGGTCACCGGCCGGCTAGCTGAGGCTTCGCTGTAACTGCGCGATCACCCAGAACGGTAGCGCCACGAACAGCGTGCCGCCTACCAGGTTGCCCACGGCGGTGATCGAGAGGTTGGTGAGCAGGCCGTGGGCACCGAGGCCCCAACCAATGCCCGCATGCGGTGCGGCCGGATGAAACAGGTTGAGCAGCAGGGGAAGACCGAGAAAGCCGACGTTGGCGATCACGTGCTGGGTGCCGCCGATCACGAATGCGAACGGCCCGTAGAACGCGAACGTCATGCGGGCGACGTCGCTGCGGGCCTTGAAGAACATGCACATCGAGGTCTGCAGGAACCAGGTGCACACCACGGCCAGCAGCAGCGCCGTCCAGAACGGCTGGCCCGCCTTTTGCGCGCCGACCGCAGCCGCCCGCTCGGCGAAGGCGCCCAGGTAGGGTCCTCCCGCGGCGCCGCAGACGGTGACGAAGACCAGCGCCCCCGCGACGTTGCCGATCAGGCCGACGATCACCAGGAACGCGTAGCCGCCGACGCTCATGGTGCGATTGAGCACGGCCAGAAATCCGGCGGCCATGTCGGCGGTGATCAACGACATGCCCGACACCAGGATGAGGACGAAGGACATGCCGAACGCGAGGCCCATCAGCAGGCTGGCAACCCCCGGGGTCTTGACCCCGGTGCTCACCATCAACGCCAGCAGGGCCCCGAACGCGACCATCGCCCCGCCGACCAGGGAGCGCACCAAGAATGCCCACGGGTGCGTCGCCTTCTCGACGGCCATGGCAGCCACCCGGTCCACCATGGCACCCACGCTGAGCGGCTCGAATGGGTCGCCCGCCGTACCGGTCGGGGGTAGGGCGGCCAAAGCGCCCGGCGGCGCTTCGCCGTTGTATTGCCGCGCTTGGGTATTGATCGTCATCCGTGTTCGCCTTTCCGTAAAGCGTTGAGCGCGTCGATGACTCCGCTGATGTGCTCCTCGCTGAGCCTCTCCCCCTCGAAGACGTGGCTGAGCAGAATCTTCAGGTCAAGCATCTGTTGCAGGTAGACCAGGCACGGGGGGCATTCGTCGAGGTGCTTGGTGACGATCGGGCCCCATTGCCGGGGATCGGAGTCGACGAGGTCGTCGACGAGGTGGACGAACTCGACGCAGTCGACGGCCGGAACGGTGTTGTCGTGGACGGTCATCGGCGATACCGCTTTTCCAATTCGTTGCGAAGATTTCCGCGGGCGCGGTACAGCAGCGCGCGCTGCCCTTCAGCGGTGAGTTCGAGCAGTCCGGCCGCCTCCTCCGCGGAGGCGCCGACGATGTCACGCAGGATGACCAGTTGGCGTTGCCGCGCCGGCAGCGCATCCAGCGCCGCACGCACATGCCCGACGAGCTCGCTCTCGACGGTGTGGTCCTCCGGCAGGAAGCGCCGCGACGGCGGGAGGTTCCAATGTCCTGCGTCGGGATGGCCGGCGGGATGCATGCGGCCCGCCAGCGGATCGACGTCCTCCGCGGACAGCACCTCGTGGTCCCGGATGCGCGATTCGCGGCGCCGGTGCCGCGATGCGGTGTTCTTGACGATCCCGAACAACCACGTGGCCACCGAAGAACGGCCCTCGAAGGAATCCGCGGACTGCAGGACCTGCACCCAGGCCTCCTGCACGGCCTCTTCGGCCACCGTCGCCGAATCCACCATGGTGCGGGCGAAATTGACCATCGGCAGGTGAAAGTCGCGGACCAGGCTGGCAAGCGGGACACCGCCGACGACGCGTTCGGATTCGGTGCCCCCCGGCGGCACCGCCACCGGGGTCACCATGGTCTCGCACTCAGGCGCATGCGGCCAGTTCCCACCGCAGCTGGCCTTCTGACGGGGATTGGACGGGGATGAACGCCGCCTCCCGGTAACGGCGACTCGCCGATGTCCTGCTCGTATACCCCTTGCCACCGGCGGTACGGACCTCGAGATCAGCGCTGGCGCTGGACAGTTCGGCCGCGGCAAGCCGCAGCGACAACAGCTGTCGTTTGGTGGGCGGCTCGTCCCCACCCACCGCCGCGGCCAGCTCCGCCAATGCCGCCTCCGCGCCGGCGAGCTTCTCCTCGACGGCGTCGACTTGGGCTGTGAAGACCGAGTTGACCCCGCTGAGACCGTTTTTGGCCTGCTCCACCGCGGTTCTGGTCAGCCCCAGGCACATGGCCGACTGCAGGACGAGGAACGTCGGGCGGACCGCCTGCAGGAAGGCGTCGAAGTCACTCGACAACACCTGCCCCGAAGGGACGTAGGCGTCCGCCAGCTTCAGGTATGACGAGGCGGTGCTGCCCATTGCCAGCAGGTCGAAATGATCACCAACCGCAACGCCGGGCGTGCTCAGCGGCAAGGCCACGATCAGCCGCTCGCCCGTGTCGGTGCGCACCCCGGTCACCATCGTCGAGTCGGGATAGAGGTTGCTCGCCCACCTGATCGATCCGGACACCGCGTAGCCGCCATCGACCGGCGCGGCCGTCAACTCCATACCTCCGCAGCCGGCCGCCTCCTTGAACGCCGAAGCCATCCCAGTCACCCCGAGCGTGGTGCCGGCGAGCAGTGGCTGGGCCACCGCCATGCTGAAAGGCGTTGCTGCCGTTAGCAGATACTCCACCGCCATCCGATGGGCCCAGAGAGAGAACCCGGTGCTCATGCATTCTCCGGAGATCAGCCGGATCACCTCGGCCATGGCGGGGAGTCTGCCGTCGGCGTTGCCGGGCGCACCGACCCCGAGCAGGCCGGCCCCACCCAGGGCCGTGAAGCTGCGGCGAGACTGGTGCTCGCCGCGGTCCAGCGCCCCGGCGTGGGCCCGGATGTCTTCCAACAGTTCGGCATCCACCTGGCCCGCCGCCGGGTTCATCGTCGCCGTCATCTCGATACCTCCTGGGCCGAGTGCTTCCACGCGTAGTCGAGGAATTTGCCGTCGAAAGTGACGACCACTCTGTCGCCTTCGGGGTGCGGCCGCCGCCGCACGCTCATCTGGAAGTTGATGGCGCTCATGATGCCGTCACCGAATTCTTCACCGATGAGTTCCTTGATCGCCGGGCCGTAGACGTCCAGCGCCTCGTGGAACCGGTAGATCGTGGGATCTGTTGCCATCGTCGCATCGGAACCCCGATACGGCATCATTTGCAGGACCGCCACCGCCTCGTCGTCGAGGTCCAGAAGCGATGCGACCGTCTCCGCGTCGCCGGCCGGCAGCGGATGCTGCCCGAGCAGCGCCGCGACGGTCCACACCGGGTCCTTGCCGATCGATTCGGCGATCTTCGCCCAACTCAGCCCCCGCTTGACGCGGGCCAGCCTGATGACCTGGCCGAGATCGCTCTTGGTCAATGTGGTTGCCATAGCCCGATTCCCGTCTCGATGCCTATCCGGTGAACAGGGTGGAGTCGACGCTCACCGGGTTGCGGAACGAGTTCACCACGGGTGACCAGGCGATCGCGTTGTCGTGGATCTCCTTGAGCGTCGCCTCGTCGGCGTCTCCGGCCAGCGTCACCCTGCAGCGAACGGCGCTGAAGCCGAGGCGCTTTCCCTCGGGGGTGTCACCCACACCCCACACCGCGGAGATGTCGATGTCGCCTTCCATCTCGACCTCGATCTTGGTCAGCGTCACGCCGCGGTGCGTCGCGTTCGCCAGCAAGCCCACCGACACGCACGAACCCAGCGCCGCCAGCGCCGTTTCGGAAGGGTTGGGCGCGGAGTCATCGCCGAGCAGCGCGGGCGGCTCACCCACCAGCATCGGCGCCAGGTCACGGACATAGGTCATGTTGCGGAACCCGGTCTCGCACACCGTCTTGGCTTTCAGGGTCTTCTTTCCCGTCTCCGGGTTGGCCCTGGCGTTGCACGACAGCTTGTCGAGGCCTTCGGCGTCGATGACGAGCGCGTTGGTCATGTGACTTCCTCCGTTTCGCTGATTCTGCGTCTTCACCGAGTTAGTGCTCTGCGGCGGCCGATGTGTGACGGTGGACCCGATTGGTTTACGTGGGCGACACGAAACATCACACAGCCGAAACGTGGCGCCGTCCATCGCCGGCTGAATCCCGGGGGTTTTGCTTAGGCGAAAAGGCCTTGCCCGATGTAGTGGCCTTCGGCGGGCGCGGGCGGCACCGCGAAGATTGCCGAGCCGACGTGGCGGATGTACTCGTTGAGCAGGTCGTGGGCGCCCAAGCGGTTCTGTAGGCGAATAAAATCCTGCGGATCATTTTGATACGAGATGAACAGCAGGCCGGCGTCGAGTTGGCCGTTGGCGTCCAGGCCGTCGGTGTAGTTGTAGGACCGCCGGCGGATCATGATGCCGTCGTTGTTCTCCCGGGCGGCCAAGGCAACGTGAGACATCGGGTCGATGAGCGGGCTGCCTCCGGCGCCCGTGGCGGCGAAGTCGGGCGTATCGAATTCGCCCGTGCCGCTCAGCGGCGCCCCCTCATCCTTGGTGCGGCCGAAGATCCGCTGCTGATTGCCGATGCGGTCGACATCCCACGTCTCGAGCAGCATCCGGATCTTCCGCACGACTTGATACGTCCCACCGTTCATCCACGGCTGGTCGCTGTTGTCGACCCAGACGAAGCGGTCGTACTCGGCCTGCGTGGCGATGTTGCGGGTCCCGTCCTTGAAGCCCAGGAGATTTCGCGGGGTGCGCTGGCCCGGACCGGCCGAGGCTCGCCCGAACCCCAGCACCGCCCAGGATGGTGAGACGATGGTGCGGCCCAGCCGGGCCAGGTTGCGCACGGCGTGATAGCAGACCTGGGGGTCGTCGGCGCAGGCCTGCACGGACAGGTCGCCGCCGCGCAGCCGAGGGTCCAGGTTGTCCCCGTTGAGCGGGGGCAGATCGGCGAAGACCGCGGGTCGCCGCGCGGCGAGCCCGAACCGATCGCCGAACAGCGACGGTCCCAGTCCGACGGTGACGGTGAGACTGGCCGGGCTCAGTCCGTAGGCTTCCCCGGTATCGGCCGGTGGCTGGACCTCGACCCGTGGCTGGATGGTGCCCACCGGCCTTCCGCGCTGCAGGATCGCCGCCGCCGCCGACCAGCGTGCCAGCAGCGTCTGCAGCTCTGTGCGCCCCGCACCGGCGGCCAGCGAGAAGGACATGAACACGGCGTAACGCTGTGGGGGCGTGGCGATTCCACCCTGGTGCGGCTGGCCGTAGAAGGGATAGCTACGACGCAAGTCGACGTTGTCGTCGTCACCGTCAACCGCGCGTCCCGCTGCCGTCGCGTACCCCGCAACGCCGCCGCCGGCGGCGCCGACCGCGGTACCGGCAAGCCCGGCCAGGGCGGCGCCGCCGAGCACGCGCCGGCGCGAAACCGATACGGCTTCGTCGGGCTCGGTGGTGTCGTCGGTCACGATCAGCCCGCAGTGACGACTTTCTGGGCGACCATCGACAGGCTTTGGTGCAGCGGCTGGATGACCGCGGTCAGCTTCGCCGCGTCGGTGGCCTTCAGCGCTGGGGTGTACGTCCGGAAGCCGCCCAGCGCGGAGGGGTCGCGATATCCGGCCAAAGTGGCCAGCACCGTGCGGAATTGCTGGTCGATCCGGCCGACCAGAGTGCCGTCGATCTTCTCCAGGCCCGGCCGTAGCGACGCGTACGCCTGCTGGGCGCCCTCCACATTGCCCGAAAAGTCAACCAGATCAATGTGGCTGAAGGCCTCCTCCTCGCCGCTGATCTTGGTGTTCTGAATCTCTTCGATCAGGTCGCTGGCGCCGTTGGCCAGGTCCTCGGGCTGATACTGCAGCAGCGCGACGACGGCGTTCAACCTGCCCACGTTGCCGACCAATTCGGAGCTCAGACTCATGGTGGCGGGGGTGATCACCCCGCCCCGCCACAGGTCCCGCTCGATGGCGTGGAAACCCTTCCAGCCGACTTTCGCATCGACGGGGGTGGACTCGCGCATGTCGATCAGGTAGTCGAACCGCCCGGCATTGTCGCCGGCCGGGAAGCCCAACACGATGAAGCCTCCGACGGCGGACTCCGAACGTTCCCAGCAGAGCCGGGCTTTGGCGTACGCGGCCTTCGCGGCCTCGACGTTGCCCGACTGCACGGCGGCGTCGAGCGCCTTGACCCCGTCGCCGAGCTGGCCGATCTGCTTGATGACGTACGCCGCGTAATCCTGGGCACCCCGGTTGAGCACGCTCGCGGCGGCACCCGCCGGGCTGGCCGGCGCCCGGCCCGTCACCGTCAAAGTCTGGTGTTCGCGGCTCGCGCCGGGGCAAAACAGGTCATACGATCCACCGTCGAGGATGACGGTGAACGACACCGGGTCCAGTCCGGGCGCGAGGTCCTCCTTTTCGCCGACGATCCGCTGGTCGGAGAGTAATTCGACCTCGCTGATCCCGGGCGCGTTCGTGTTCGCGAGCGTGAACGTCACCGGGCCGGCGGCCACGCTGGTGTTGTCCAGCGCGCACACCTCGTTGCCGCCGACGCCGGCCATGGTGACCTTCACCGCGGCTGCGCCGGGTTTGCCCGCTCGTGCACGGCCCGAGTCGCCACTGGAATGCCCGCACGCGGACGTCACCGCAATCACCACCAAAGCCACTGCGGCCGAGCGCAACCCGAACTTCCTGCGCCGTCCGGGGGCGGTACTGGGCGCCGGCAATTGGCCTCCTTTCTCGTTGGACGGCCCGGGGACGCCGCCACCCGCCAGGTCAGGACGCCGGCTGCGTCACGAAATCGATGAGTTCCTCGACGCGACTGATCAGCGCGGGCTCCAAGTCATTCCAGTCGCGCACGCGGGACCGAATATGCCGCCAGGCCCTGGCGATGTCCGCCTGGTTGGCGTGGGGCAACCCGAGCGCCCGGCACGCGCCGTGCTTCCACTCGATGTGCCGCGGCACATCGGGCCAATCGGTCAGGCCGAGCCGCTGGGGTTTCACCGCTTGCCAGATGTCGACGTAAGGATGACCGACCACCAGGGTGTCGCTGCCGCCCGGACCGCGCCGCACCGCATCGGCGATCCGCGCCTCCTTCGAACCCGTGACGAGGTGATCGACGAGCACCCCAAGCCGCCGCCCCGGAGCGGGCGCGAACTCGGCCACGATGTCCACCAGGTCGTCCACACCGCCGAGGTGCTCGACGACGACCCCCTCGATCCGCAAATCCTCGCCCCAGACCTGCGCGATGAGTTCGGCGTCGTGGCGGCCCTCGACATAGATCCGGCTGGCACGCGCTATCCGGGCGCGGGCGCCCGGCACCGCGACCGAACCGGAAGCCGTCCTCGCCGCGGCGACCGGCGCCGCACGACGCGGCGCCGTCAGGATCACCGGGCGGCCCTCCAGCAAATAACCTGGGCCCAAAGGGAAGCCACGCACGTGCCCGTGCCGGTCTTCGAGGTCGACCCGCCCGTACTCGACTCTTACCACCGCTCCGACGTATCCGGTCTGCACGTCCTCGACCACCAGCCCCGGTTCGGCGGCGTGCTCGGTCGAGCGGGGCTTGCGCCGGCCCGCGGCGGCAAGGACATCGGTTCCATAGCGATCAGCCACCCGGCAATACTAGGAACCCTTGCGGCCAAACGCCGTTACGGCGCGCCCGCCCGCGAGCATCGTGGCCAAGATCGCTCACACAACCCGCGACCGCCGGCGCGTAAAAATTGTGTTTTAACTGTGTGGCGTTACTCAGCTGATGACATCGCCGATGGTACGTTGCTAGTCGTAAGAACTGCCGCTCCTTTAGAAACGCGGCGGTGAGCGAGGTGGACGATGGACCTGGCCCTTTGGGTGTCGAGCATTGTGGCTTTCGTGCGGGCCGGCTATCCCGCCGGCATGCCGACGACCGGATATGCACCCCTGGCCGCCCTGGCCCGCCGGCGGCTCTGCAACGACGAGATCACCGCCATCGCAAACAAACTCATGAGGCGCCAATTCTGGCCGATCAACCCCGTTGATATCGGCGTCGAGATCACCCGCGTCACCAACCAGTTGCCGTCACCGGCTGACGTCGAGCGCGTCGAGCACCGCCTCCACGCGATCCGCTGCGCGCGCCGATAAGCTTCGGAGCCCGGAATCGGGCCCAAGCTAGGGCGCCCCTTTCGCCGGGGCGCCGCAGGCGGCCAGGTAGTCCGGGTAACTCCAGGTCCGCAGAAATTGTTGGCCCGCTTGCCGTCCTCGTTGATACAGGGCATCGCGTTGCTCGGCGGTGATGTCGAAGTCGATCGGGCTCACCTCGTCGGCGGGAACGAAGATGGTGCGCCGTACGGTGCACGGATCGTCGATGTACGCATTGTCCTGATTGCTCACCAGGGTCTCTATCGCGGCGATGCCCAACGAGACCGGACCACGCACCGGATGGGTGGGCGGGATGCCGGGACGCGCGGACAGCCGGATGCCGAAAGTCGGCCAGCGCGGCTGGGCGTCGGGGCGATCGAACAGCTCGACCGGGAAATCCGACAGCAAGCCACCATCGACCCATGTGGCGCCGCCCACCCGGACGGGTTCGAACACATAGGGAATCGCCGAGGAGGCGTGCACGGCGCGGGCCACCGGAAACTCGTCCGGGTCGATGCCATAGGAGTCGAGGTCCCAGGGGATGCGCACCAGCCTTCGCCGGGACAGGTCACTGGCCGTGACGACGAGCGACCAGGCGAACTGGTCCGGCTCCTCGCCCGTGCGCAGGTCGCCGAACGTCCGCACGCCCAAGTCGGCGAGCAGGCCGGCGAGCAGCCGTTCCAGATAGGCACCGCGGTAGACACCGTCGGACACCAACAGCGACAGTGCCCCACCGATCAGCGGCACCTCGCCGATCACGCTGCGGTCGAGGAACTTCCGGTAGTCGATGGTCCGCATCACTTCCGTCAGCCGGCTCAGCGGCTCCCCCGCGACCTGTAGGGCGGCCACCAGCGACGCGACGACCGAGCCCGCGCTGCTGCCCGCAACGCGCGGAAACCGGTAGCCGGCCTCGGACAGCGCGTCGACCGCACCGACCAGCCCGATGCCCCGGACGCCGCCGCCTTCACACACCAAGTCGGCGCGGGATACGCTCATTGCCGCCTCCATCGCCTCACCCTCCCTCAAGAGATTCGCCGGCCGTCCACACCGAAAAAGTGCAGGTGGCCCGGTTCCGGGTGCAGGCGCACCCGGCTGCCCTTCTCCGGCGGCCGGCGCCCGTCGGCGCGCGCGACGACGGGCTGGTCGATGACCTTGCCGGAGCCCGTGATTCGGCCGTAGAGGTAGGCGTCCGCCCCGAGCTCCTCGACCACGTCGACCTCCATCTCGACGCCCTGGCCGCCCAGTTCGAAATGCTCGGGGCGCACTCCGACGACCACCTCGCTCGCGGCGCCGGCGAGCTGCCGCGGAAGCGGGATAAGCCAATCCCCCAGCGACACTGAGGAATCGACGATCGGCAGGGTGAACAGATTCATCGCCGGGGACCCGATGAAGCCCGCGACGAAGACGTTGACCGGGTTGCGGTACAGCTCGCGCGGCGCGGCGAACTGTTGCAGCACGCCGTCGCTCAGGACCGCGACCCGATCGCCCATGGTCATCGCCTCGACCTGGTCGTGGGTGACGTAGACGGTGGTGGTGCCGAGCCGCCGTTGCAGCGCCGCGATCTGATTGCGGGTCTGCACGCGCAGCTTGGCATCGAGATTGGACAGCGGCTCGTCCATCAGGAAGACCTGGGGGCGGCGCACGATCGCGCGTCCCATCGCCACCCGTTGGCGTTGCCCACCGGAAAGCTCCTTGGGCTTGCGGTCCAGATATGGCTGCAGGTCCAGCAGTCTCGCCGCATCCAGGACCCGGTCGCGAATCTCGGCCTTCGGCGTCTTGGCGATCTTGAGGGCGAAGCCCATGTTCTGCGCCACCGTCATGTGCGGGTAGAGCGCATAGTTCTGGAACACCATCGCGACGTCGCGGTCCTTGGGATCGACGGTGGTGACGTCGCGGTCCCCGATCCGGATGCGCCCGGAGTCCAGCGCCTCGAGCCCCGCGACCATTCGCAGCGAGGTGGTCTTGCCGCATCCGGAGGGGCCGACCAGAACGACGAACTCGCCGTCACCGACCTCCAGATCGAGGCGGTCGAGGGCCGGGCGCTCGGCTCCGGCGTAGCGGCGGGTCGCCTGCTCGAAAGTGACGGAGGCCATGGGCTTAACCGTTGAGTCCCGTGACGGCGATGCCCCTGACAAACGAGCGCTGCGCGACCGCATAGATGATCACCAACGGCAACATGATCACCATCGAGGCCGCCATGATGATCGGCCAGCGCGCGACGTACTCGCCCCGCAGCCGGACCAGGCCGAGCGTCAGCGTGGCCAGGCTGTTGCGCTGAAGCATCAGCAGCGGCCACAGGAAGTCGTTCCAGACGTTGACCCAGGTGAGCACCGCCAGAACCATCACCGCCGGACGGGCATGGGGCAGCAGGATTCGCCAGTAGATCTGCCACGGCGAACAGCCGTCGAGTATCGCCGCCTCCTCGAGATCGGTCGGCAGCGTTCGAAAGAACTGACGCATCAGGTACGTGCCGAATGCGCTGCCGAACAAGCCCGGCACGATCATCGACCAGGGGGTGTCGACCCACCCGACCGTCCGCATCAGGATGAACTGCGGGATCACGGTCACGGTCAGCGGCACCATCAAGGTGCCCAGGTAGAGCACGAACAGCGTGTCACGGCCGCGGAACTGCAGCCGGGCGAACGCGTATCCGGCCAACGAGCAGAAGAACACCTGCCCGGCGGTCACGCACCCGGCGTACAGCACGGTGTTGAAAAACATTCGTGCGAAGGGCATCAACGAGAACACCTCGGTGTAGTTGGACCACCTCGGATGCGCCGGCAGCAACCTCGGCTCGGTGACCTCTCCCTCGCCCTTCAATGAGCCGGACACGGCCCAGGCGATCGGGAACAACCAGCACCAGGCGATCCCGATCAGCGCGGCGTAAACGAGCACACCGCGAACGACATGGCGGGTGAACAACCGCTCAGCTGAGGCCACGAGACGTCTCCCAGGACCGTTGCCGGGTGATCCGCAGCTGCACCACGGTCAACACGAGCAGGATGGCGAACATCACCCACGCCAGCGCGGACGCGTACCCGAATTCCAGGAACGAGAACGCGTGCTGAAACAGCATGATGCCCAGGACATACGTGGCGGTTTCCGGACCGCCGTTCGCGCCGTTGAGGACGTACACCATGTCAAAGGCCTGGAACGCGTGGATGATCGAGATGACGCCCACGAATGATATCGACCCGCGGATCAGCGGCACCGTGATGGACACGAACTGCCGGATCTCGCCCGCCCCGTCGATTCGGGCCGCCTCGTAGACGGTCTCGGGAACCCCCTGCATCGCCGCGAGCAGGATGACGGTGGCGAACGGCACGCTGCGCCACACGCTGACGACGCAGAGCGAGGCCATGGCCCATCGTGGGTCGACCAACCACGGGACCGGCCCGATCCCGAGCCAGCCCAGCATGATGTTGAGCAACCCGCTGTCCGTGTTGAACACGAATTGCCACACGACCGCCATGACCACCGACGAGATGGCCAGGGGCAGAAAGACGATGGTGCGGAAGATGCCGATGCCCCGGACCTTGCGGTTCAGCACACCGGCCACGACGAGGCTGACGACGATGGTGGGCACGACCGTTCCGAGGGTGAAGACGACGGTGTTGCGGATGGCGATCAGGAAGAGCGGATCCGAGGTGAACAGGTCGTGGAAGTTCTTGAGGCCCACAAACTTCGGCGGTCTGAAGATATCCCACCGCTGAAAGCTCATGTACAGCGAGAATCCCAGCGGAAACAGCATGAACACCGCGACGGCGGCCAGGTTCGGCGCCACGAAGAGGCGGCCGGCCCGGGCGCGCCGCCGCCAGGGGCCCGCGCCGTTGACGGGCTTGCGGGTCGCGCGGCCGGCCGCCGGGCCGGTGTCGACGGAGGTCATGGGTTGCGCAGCACCTCGTTGATGGCGGGCGACAGACCGGCCAGGGATGTCGCGGGCCGCGAGCCACGCAGCACCGGCCCGAAGCTGCGGTCCATCAAGGCGACGATCTTCTCCCACGCCGGAGTGACCGGCAACCCTTCGGAGTACGCCGGCCCTTGGGTGAGCACGGCGAGGTTGCCGACGTTCCGGTGGGCCCTGGCGAATCCGGGCGAATTGAGCGCCGATTGCAGCACCGGCACGAAGAGGCTGGACTCACTGATCAGCGCCTGACCGACGGGCCCGGTCGCGAATTTCACGAACTCCCATGCCTGCTCCTTGCGTGGACTGCTCGAGGAGATGGCCAGTCCGGTGGAACCGATGTCGGAGTGCGCGGCCTGCCCCTGCCGTCGCGGCCCGACCGGCAACGGCGTGACATCGAAATCCAGGCCGTCGGCCCGGATGAAGGTCTGGTAGCGCCAGTGGCCGCCCATCGCCATCGCCGCCCGGCCCGCCGCGAACAGGTCGGGCGCGGACATCGACTGCACCTCGGACGCATTGGGCGCGACCCTGTGCCTGTTGGCCAGATCGGCATAGAACTGCACCGCCTCGATGAACGCATCGTCACCGAAATTGAAGTGGGTCGGGTTCTTCAACGGGCTGGACCACGGCACACCATTGTTCATGGCGAACAGCCCGGCCGAGTAGTACGAAACGAACATGTTCACGAACCCCCACTGGGTGGCCCGCCCAGTTCCGCTGCGCTTGGTGAGCGCGGTGGCGGTATTCAGGAACTCGGTGAAATCCCAGGGCCGCTCCCACGAAGTGGGCGGCGGCTGCACCCCGGCCTCGGCGAACAGCCGCTTGTTGTAGAACAAATAGTTTCCGGACCATTGCTCCGGGAGCGCGTACTGGCCTCCGTTGAACGTGAAGGTGTCAAACAGCGCCCCGATGCCGTCGGACTTCAACTCGGCCGCGAAGGCCTGGTCGCGCGACAGCATCGTGTTGAGGTCGAGCAGCACGCCCCGGGCGGCCAGCTCGGCGTAGCTGAGATCCCACGCCATCAAGACGTCCGGGCACTTGCCGCCGGCGCAGAACGTGGACAACTGCTGCATCACGCCCGGCGCCGAAAGCACCGGGCGAACCTTGATGTCCGGGTGGCGGCGCGCGAACTCGTCGACGATGCGGAGCCTGGCGTCGCGTTCCTCGGGGTTGGCCGCGAAGAAGAACGTCAAGGAGTCGTCCTCGGGGGCGCAGCCGCCGGCCCAGGGCGCCAGCGATGCCGCGGTGAGCGCGCCGGCCCCGCGCAGCAGGCCGCGCCGTCCGAACGGCTTATCGAGCATCGCGCTCCCGTTTTCGCCCCGGTGCCGGCTGCCCCGCCGGCGGTGTCTGATGTCCTTGGTACCCGACACGGCTGTGGTGCTGGGGAATCGGCCGGCTCGGCAGCGCCAGAACGGCCCGGTGGATGCGGTCGCGGTCCCCGATGATGTCGATCGCGTGGATGCGGTCGTCGGCTCCGACGGCGATCAGCAACAGGGCCTGCACCCGCCCCTGCGGGGCGATCACCACGCCCGGCGCCCCGTCGATGAGCATGACCGCACCGGCACGCGCCCGCTGAGCGAACCGGCGGGTCTCCTCCGCGACCTGCGCGGCGCCGCGCACCTGGGTCGGCACGTCCTCGGGAACCAGCGCCCGATCCACCGTGCGGACCACGTCGGGCGCCAGCAGCTCGAGCAGGGCGGCGATGTCACCGCCGCGGGACGCCGCGAGAAACGCTTCGACGATCTCGAGGTGCTTGGCCACGCGCCCGGGTGGGGCATCCGGCTCCGCCTGCAGCCGCCCACGCGCCCGGCTTGCCAGCTTCTTCGCGGCGTCCGGCGACCGGTTCAGCAGGGTGGCGACCTCTTCGAAGGGCACCGCGAACAGGTCATGCAGCACGAACGCGACGCGCTGCGCCGGCGAGAGCCGATCGAGGACCACGAGCAGCGCGTTGCTCACCGACTCCGTCAACAGCGCGTCCTCGTCGGCGGGCGCCGTTGAGGCCGCGGTCAGCCGATCCAGCTCGTCGGTGGTGATGAGCGGCTGTTCGGCCCGTCTCTTGCGCGCCCGGAGCTGGTCGACGGCCTCGCGCGCGGTGATGGTGGTGAACCAGCCGGTGAGGTTGTCGACCGCGCCGAAATCGGCGCGGCTGGCCTTGAGCCACGCCGACTGAACCGCGTCGTCGGCGTCGGCCGCCGAGCCCAGCAGCTGGAACGCGACGGACCTCAGGTGTCGCCGGTCGGCGTCGAAACGCCGCGCGAGATCGGCCAGATTCTTATGGGCGCTCATAGGTCACCTTTTCCGCACAGGAGCCGTCAAGAGAATGACCGCGTCCCTCGAGCTCTCTGTTGCAAAGGAGGCCTGCACCATGACCTTATCGATTGTGCGCCGCGGCGCCCGCGGCGACCATCCGGCTCGCCGCCGCAAAACCGGCCGCCCCGCGGAGGTTTGGCGCAGATGAACACCGCCTGCATCGTGATCACCGTGTTGACCGCCGCCGGCACCGCCGGGATCGCCGTGGCCGACCTCATCCCGGCGGGGTTCGTCCTGGCGAACTCGGCCGAAGTGGGGGTGCCGCGTTCGTGGTTGCCGGCGCTGGGTGCGGTGAAGCTGGCCGGCGCGGTCGGCCTGGTCGTGGGCCTGATGGGGCTGCCCGCCTTGGGAATCGCGGCCGGGGCCGGCCTGGTGCTGTTCTTCGTCGGCGCCGTCGTGACGCACCTGCGGGCAGGCGTGCTCTACAACATCGCGTTCCCCGGGGCATACCTGTGCCTGTCGGTCGCCTCACTGGCGCTGCTGGTGTTGCGTTGACCGGGTTCGCGCTCAGCCGGGAAAATACCGGACCCGGTTGATGGTGGCGCCCCGCCGGCCCATGTCGGCGAACAGCATCCCGCGCCCACGCCGGGAGTCGACCGAGATCGTCACCGTGGGGCCCGCGCTGATCGTCTTGGTCGGACGGGCGCCGTCCAGCTGATCGGCGAGGTCAGCGAGGTCCAGCTGCTCGTGGTCACCCAGAGTTATTGTGGCCCTTGGCGATAGGGCCCGACCGGCTGCGCCGTGATCGCGCCGCCCGGCGGCGCGCAGGAACTCCTCGGCGAGTTTCTTGCGCCCCGCGCCCACCCGCCGGAACCCCGTCAGGAAGCCGGCCGTGCCGCGCAGCCGCTGATTGCTCAGCAGGCCCCGCGTCAGTCGCAGGGCCGGCGACGCCGCGCGCGATCCGGTCGACAGGAATTGCAGCACCATCGCGGGCAGTTCCCAGTAGGCCCGTAGTTCCTCAATCCGCCACCGCCCGTTGGCGTCTCGCAGGTCGTAGCGCAAGAAGGCGGGGATGTGCATCGTGACCCCTGAGCCCATCGCCACTTCGAGCTCGAGATCGCGCAGCACCACGGTCTCGAAGACGATGTCGAGGTCGCGGTGAAAGGTGATGTCGCGCGGACCGATGAAGGTGTCGTAGAAGCGGCCGATCTGTTCGTGCCCGACGTGCGGGCGCGATCCGACCGGGTCCTCCACCCGGGCGTCGTCGGTGAACAGCGCCACCCACCCGGCGCGGTCGTGCGCGGCGGCCGCGCGCGGCGAGCGCTCGACGGCGGCGAGCAGCGTCTCCCGATCCGGTGGCGCCGCCATCACGGTCCCCCGACCAGCTCGACGCCGGCGGCCCGCATCTCCTTCAGGGCCTCGGCGGCCGAGTCCGGCGAGACGGCCGCCGTCAGGTTCACCAGCACCCGGGTGGACAGGCCCGCCCGTGCGGCGTCCTCCGCGGTTTCGCGGACGCACTGGTCGGTGGCGATGCCGACCACGTCGACCTCGTCGACCCCCCGCTGCCGCAACCAGTCCAGCAGTGGGGTCCCGTTCTCGTCGACGCCCTCGAAACCGCTGTAGGCCGCGGCGTAGGCTCCCTTGCGGAACACCGCCTCGATCCGGCGGGTGTCCAGGTCGGGCCGCAACTGAGCGCCGGGGCTTCCCGCGATGCAGTGCGGGGGCCACGACGACGAATAATCCGGCCGGTCGGAGAAATGGTCGCCGGGCCGGATGTGAAAGTCCTGGGTTGCTACCACGTGCTGATAGCCCGGCTCGCCGGCCAGATAGGCGGTGATGGCGGGTGCGACGGCGGCGCCGCCGGCCACCGGAAGCGAACCGCCCGCGCAGAAATCGTTTTGCACGTCGACGATGATCAACGCCCTCACGGGTTTCACCCTATCGGTGTCGCCCGCCATGGCGCTTCAGCTGCGCAGACGCCCGGGGCGGTTTGTCCGCGAACCAGTCGGGTAATCACCGGCCATGTTGATCCGGAGAATCGCGCGCCCATTGCTGTCAGTGGCATTCATCGGCCAAGGAGTCAATTCCCTGCTCAACCCCAAATCGGCCGCGGCGGCCGCCGCGCCCGCGGTGGACGGTTTGCAGGCGCTGCCGAATTCGGTGAGCGGCAACATTCCGAGCGACCCCGAGACGTTCGCGCAAATCACCGCGGCCGTCCAGATCGGCGGAGGCCTGCTGCTCGCCACCGGCAAGCTGCCCCGCGTCGCCTCGGCCGCGCTCGCCGTCACGGTGCTGCCCGCCAACCTCGGCGCGCACTCGTTCTGGAACGAGAGCGATCCGCAGGCGAAAGCCCAGAAGCGCCAGCAATTTCTCACGGACCTCAGCCTGGTCGGCGGGTTGTTGATCGCGTCCGCCGACACGGCGGGCAAGCCGTCACTCGGATGGCGCGGGCGCCGGGCGGCCGAGCGGCTCTCGGAGCGAGTGTCGGCGGCGCTCCCGGGGTCAGACGACGCCGCATTCGACACCGACTTCTCGGAGCTGGGCGAGAAGATCGTGCACAGCCTGCAGATCGGCGCCGAACGGGGCCGCGAACTCGCCAGCACGGCCGCCGAACGGGGCGCGCCCTACGCCGAGGCTGCGCTGGAACGTGGCCGTGAATTCGCCAGCACGGCCGCCGAACGAAGCAAGCCGCTGGCCAAGAAGGCCCGCAAGCGCGGAGAAGAGCTCGCCGAAGAGGCCGCAGAGCGGGCCGCGCCGCTGGTGAAGAAGGCGCAGAAGCGCGGAGAAGAGCTCGCCGACGACGCCGCCGACTGGGCGCCGCTGGCCAAGAAGGCGCGCAAGCGCAGCGAGAAGGTGGCCAAGAAGGCGCGCAAGCGCGGGGAGGAATTGGCGAGCACGGCGCTGGATCGGGGCGAGGAGCTCGCCGACACCGCCCGCGCGCGTGGCAGCTACCTGGCCGAGACCGCCCGCGCTCGCGGTGGCTACCTGGCGGACACCGCCCGCGAGCGACTCGGTGAGCAGGTCAAGACCGGTCACCGCAAGCTTTCCTCCTGAGCGGATCGCCCGCCGGCTAGGGCGTCCGGCCCGACAGGAACGCGTCGATGATCGCGTCGACCTCCCGGCCGGCGTCGACGGTCACGCCGGACTCGTCGGCGGCGAGCGGCTCGAGCGCGTCGAATTGCGAGCGCAACAGCGCGGCCGGCATGAAGTGACCCGTCCGGGTGGCCAGTCGGCCGCTGATCAGTGCCGGTGAACCCGCGAGGTGGAGGAACTCGACCCGCGGGCAGTGCCCGCGCAGTTGGTCGCGGTATTTGCGCTTGAGCGCCGAGCAACTCACCACGCCGCCGCGGCGGTGTGCGGCCAACCACTCGCCGACCCGGTCCAGCCACGGAAAGCGGTCATCGTCGTCGAGTGGCTCACCGGCCGCCATCTTGGCGATGTTGGCCCGCGGGTGCAGCGTGTCGGCGTCGACGAAGGGAACTCGCAAGCGTTGCGCGAGTGCTGTTCCCACGGTCGACTTGCCCGAACCCGAGACACCCATCACCACGACGGGCGCGGGTCCGCTCACTCGGTTTCTGCGGGAAGGTTGCGGTTCCACTCCACCCAGCCGACCCCGCGTCGGCCGTCGGCCGTCGCGACCGTGGCCCAGGCCCGCGGAAACTGGCTGACCCGCCCGTCGGTCGCGGTCAGGCGTACCGGCGCGTGCCCGCACACGTTGACGTCGGCGGTGATGTCGCCGGGCTCCAGGGTCAGCGTGGCGTTCAGCGGTAAGCCGTTGGCGCCGAAGGACTCTCGTGAGTCGACGGTCTGCAGTTCGGTGACGCCGCCGTCCGCGCCCTGCGCGTAGCCGATGCTGAAGGCCGGCGCGCCGGGAATGCGGATGTTCACCCCGTGCAGGTGGGTGCCGTCATCGAGGTGCAGCGCGCTCCACATCCAGTCCATGCTCCACCAGTCGCGCACACCCCAGGAATGGTCGCGCTGGCCGGGAACCGACTCGACCCGGTAGCCGGTGTCGCCGACGGTGACCGTGCCCGAGACCCGGCAAGGGATCTCATACCGGGTGGTCATGCGGTACTTGTAGGGGACGCCGTCGGTGTCCCACACCAGGTTCATCGTCATCTCGACCGGGGTGCCGGCCTCGCCGCGCAACAACGCCGACGGATCGGGGTAGGCCTGAGCCCGCGCTCGCAGGTCGAGGCGGTAGGCCTGCAGCGGCGCCGTCGCGGCATGGCCGAGTTCGAAGGAGTCCGTGCCCAATACCCACGGGTCCGCCGGCAGCGGCACCCGCACGTCCACGGCCACGGTCGGCATGTCCGGACCGCACAGCAGCGCGTGCACCCACGCCGTCTGCTCGTTGGCGATCAGGCCGAGGCGAAACCAGCCACCCAATCCCTGTGCCGCATCGGCGAAGTCGGCGTACCAGCTTTCGCTCCAGAGCGGCTCGGCGGTCGGGGCGTGCGCGAGTTCGTCGGCCTCCGAAGGCCGCAGGGGTTCGGGCGTCTGCGCGACGGGCAGCGTCGCCAGCGCGTCCGTGTCGAGCACATGATCGCAGTGTCGTTGCAGCATCGTCATGAACATCCGGTCGCCGCGCTCGGTACGTTCCACCAGCATCGAGGACACGATCGCCATCATCACGCCGAAAAAGCTTTGCCGGCGCACGCCTTCGGCCACGTCGGCGAGCGACAGGGGTGCCGACGGCCCCAGCGCCCGGTGGTAGGCGCGCAGAAACGCGTCGTAGTGCTCCCGGCGATCCTGGGTCGGCAGCGCGCAGCCCAGGAAGTACGACAGGTCGGTCAGGGCCGGACCCCAGGACACCGTCTGCCAATCGACGACCGTCAACGGACGGTCGGCCCCGGCCGTCCCGAACAGCAGGTTGTCCAACCGGTAGTCGCCGTGCATCAGGCCCTGGACGCGGTCGGGTGCCGCCTCCTGGGCCAGGTATCCGTCGAAGGACGCGACCAGGCGTTCGCACACCACGCGGTGCTCCGGCGCGATCTGGTCGCCGTAGCGGTCGACGAACCCGGCGTACAGCGGCGCGATCATCGCCTGGTTGAGCGGTGAATCGCGGTTCAGCCACGGCGCTTCGGCCAGCGCGGTGTCGCCGAGCAGTGGGCCGTGCAGCCGTCCCAGCTCGACGACGCACAGGTGCGCCTGTTCGGCTGTCGCGCCGGCGATTTCGTCTCCTACGACCGCCGGCCCGGCATCACCCAACAGCAGATCGAACGCACCGGTGGAGGTATCGACGGCGGCGTGATAGCACGGCGCTATCGGCCCGCCCAGCCGTGGCGCTATGTCGCCGTAAAACCGCACCTCCCGTTCGTAGAGGCCCAGGGCCAGCCCCGTCTGCCGACTCACAGGGTCGGTGGCCGCCACCTTGAGCACCACGGACTCGGGCCGGTCGGGGCCCGCCGCGCCGTCGGCGTAGTCGAGACGGATGCGGTAGCACTCGCTCATCTGCCCGGTGCCGATGCGCTCCACCGAGAAGTCGGCGACGGGTCCGGCGCCGATCGCCGCGGTCAGCCATTCGGCAGTGAGGTCTCCGGGTCGTTCGATGACTTGTGCGATGTCGGCATGCATGGGGTCAGCGTGCCAGGTCACCGCGCCAGGGAGAAGCCATCCCAGGCAATCCGGCGGTGCGGATGTGGATCGAACTCGACGCGGCTCCTGCGGTCGAAGACCATCACGGCACGGTCGGCGGTGGTGTAGGTGGGCCAGTCGTCGCCCGGCGCACCGGAGTGGCTGAAGGCCCGCCACCGCCGTTGTACCTGGTTACTGACCCGCAGCGCGGCGCGGCGATCGGCGGCGGCGGTCAACAGCGCGCCGAATCGGGTGCGGTAGACGTCGAAGACGGCCAGCAACTCGGTGGCGTGGGTGGCGCCCAGGCCCGACCAGCGCAGCGTGCGTGGCGCGTAGTCGTACCGGTACAGGTAGGTGGGCGCGTGGGCGCTGTGCGCCTCGGCGATCTGCCAGGCCGCCGAGCCGAACGCGAAGTCACCGCCGAGCTGGATGCACGCCGAGGGCGCGGGGTAATCGGGGTAGGCGGCGGTGATGCGTTCGCGAGCAGCCGGTTCCGTGTCGGCCAGCAGCTCCTCGATCATCGCCTGATTGGTCGGCAGCATCTTGAGGAAGCGGGTGAACAGGCGGCCCTCTTCGGCGTTGGTGCCCACGATGAGCGGGACCCGGTGCGCGCTACCGGCCCGCATCGCCTCGACGGGATCGAGCGGCACGACGTCGTCACCGGCGACCGGGCCGATCGGGAAGGCGCCGAGCCTGTCCTCCATGCCCTGGTCGATCAGCCGATGCTGGGCGTCCACCAGTTGCGCCGGGGACGCCTGCATCAGCGCCTCCGCGGCGTCCTGCGGACGAGCGCCCAGGATCGCGGCGAATCGCGTCGCGAATTCCGCGGCCGTCTCTCGCGACCGAACCATTCCGGAGGCGGGGCTTTCCGCGATGGCGCGGGCGAACAACCCTTCGGCGGCCGGCACCGCCAACAGGGTGGCGGTGATGTGCGCCCCGGCGCTTTCCCCGAAGATCGTGACCTTGTCCGGGTCACCGCCGAACGCGGAGATGTTGTCTTTCACCCAGCGCAGCGCCATCACCAGGTCGCGCAGGAACAGGTTGCCGTCGATGGTGATGTCGGGGGTCGAAAGCGACGACAGGTCCAGGCAACCCAGCGCGCCGAGCCGGTAGTTCACCGATACGTACACACACCCGCGGCGCGCCAGCGCCGCTCCGTCGTACAGCGGCGTGGCCGAGCTGCCCAGTATGTAGCCACCGCCATGAATGAAAACCATGACGGGCAGCGGGTGTTCGGCCGGCGCCTCGGGGGTGACGACGTTCAGCGTGAGGCAGTCCTCCCCCATCGGCTGGTAACGGCCCACCCCGAGCATGGTGTAGCGCCGCTGCTGGGGTGCACAGTTGGCGAAGCCGTGGCAATGCCGCACACCCGACCACGGTTGCGCCGGCTGGGGGGCCCGTAACCGCAGGGGCCCGACCGGTGGCCGCGCGTAGGGAATGGATCGCCAGCGGTGGACACCGTCGCGGGTGAAGCCTTCCACGGTGCCGATCGTCGTGCGTGCGCGCACAGTGCGCTGGTGCATAACCCGACGTTAGCGGACATGACGGGCGTAACGCGCGCGCAGCGCCTTATTTTCACCGCGTGGCGGTTAGCCTGACTGGATGCGGATTGCCGCGCTGCTGGCAGCGTCGTTACTGGTCGCCGGGTGTTCCCACACGGTCGGCGGCCAGGCACAGCACACTCGGACATCCGGGGGCGCTTCGGCCACTGCCCCCGCAGGCACACCGCCGGCCCCCTCGGCGGCGCCGCAGGCCGGGGCACCGATCTCCGCGGTGATCGCCTGGATCGAGGCGGCCCATCCCGCGGATCCGGGTCACTTTCACAACGCGGTCCGCGACGGCGCCACCACCGCGCTTGGTGACGACATCGCCTTCACGGCGGCAGGGGGCAAAGTCTCCTGCCTGACGGACTCCAAGCACACTGGTGCCGCCCTGCTGTGCCTGGTGAGCCTGACCAATCCGCCGCCGGCCCCGCCGACGTCCTACGGCGACTGGCAGGGCGGCTGGGTGACCTTCGACGGCGTGAACCTCCAGGTCGGCGCGTCGCGCGGAGACCCCGGTCCGTTCATCAACGGCAACGGGCCCGAGCTGGCCGGCGGCGATTCGTTGTCATTCGGCGACGACCGCTGCCGTGCCGATCCGACCGGGCTGTATTGCGTGAACTACGCGCACCAGTCGGCGGCACGATTCAGTCCCGCGGGCATCGAGCCGTTCGGCTGTCTACGGCCGGCGCCCGCCCCGGACGGCGTCGGCACGGCGTTCACCTGCTGAGTGTCCGGTCGGCGATGGTCGCGAACAGCTCAGCCATCTCCTCGCCCGGACCGCGGGGAACCGTGTAGCCGGCCTCGTCGCGGACCTCGTCGAGATGATCACGCACATCCTCGATCGACAGCTCCGGGTCATAGAAGCCCGTTGTCCTGCCGATGAAGAAGCGCGCGACGTGTCCGGCGCCCGCCGTGTAGATCTCTCCGGAGACCGGGCAATCCCGGTGCGTCAGGAAGGCCGCAACTGGCGCGACCCGCGCGGGGTCCAGCCGCTGAAGGTATTGGCCCACAAGATCATCCAGTACCGCCCGCGCAGCGGGGGCATCCTGCTGGCCCACGCTCTCGAGCGAGTGCGTCAGCATCCGCGTGTAGGCGATCGGCGCAATGGCATTGACCTTGATGCCGTGCTCGGCCCCTTCGGCGGCCAGCACGCGGGTCAAACCGATCAAGCCGGTCTTGGCCGCTCCGTAGTTGCTCATGCCTTCGGCGCCAAGGATTCCGGCGGCCGAGCAGGTGTTCAGGATGCGACCATACCTCTGCTCGCACATGACTTTCCAGGCTGGCCTGGTGACGTAGAACGCGCCGTTCAGGTGGACCTCGAGGAGGGGTTCGAGCCGATCCGCGGTCATGTCTTCGAACGGCGCGTCGCCGACGATGCCCGCGTTGTTGATCAGGATGTCCACCCGCCCCCAGGTGCGCAGGGCGGTGTCGATAATCGCCGCTGCGCCTTCCGGACTGGTCACGCTGTGACCGTCGGCGACAGCCTCGCCGCCTTGCCGGCGGATCTCGGCCGCGGTGACGCTCGCGGGCTCGATGTCGGCGCCACTTCCAGCCACCGATCCGCCGATGTCGTTGACCACGACGCGCGCGCCACGGGAGGCCAGCAGCAGTGCGTAATGCCTACCCAGGCCGCCGCCCGCGCCGGTGATCACGGCGACCTGCCCGTCGAACCTCATCGCCTTCACCAGGTCACCGGAAGTTCCTTCATGCCGTAGATGTGGGCCTCTTTGAACCTCAATTCCTCCGGCGGCACCGCGAGTTTGAGCCCGGGTAGTCGGCGGGCCAGCGTGGCGAACGCGACCTGCATCTCGACGCGGGCCAGGTTCGCTCCGATGCATTGATGCACGCCGTAACCGAAGCCCAAGTGCCCGCGCGTGTTTCGATCGGCGTCGAAGGATTCGGGGTTGTCGGCGAATTCGGCGTCCCAGTTCCCGGCGAGCAGGTTCATCATGACGTACTCCCCGGCGCGAATCAGCTGACCACCGATCATCAGATCTTCGGCCGCCACGCGATCGACCTGGCTGTGCACGATGGTGAGGTAGCGCATGAGCTCTTCGACGGTGTTCGCGATGACCGCCGGGTCGTCCGTCTGCCCGAGTCGCTCGAACACGTCGGGGTGTTCCAGCAGCGCAACCGTTCCCAACGAGATCATGTTGGCGGTGGTCTCGTGGCCCGCCTGCATCATGATCACGCTGTTCATGGCCGTGGTCGTGTGGTCCAGTTGGCCTTTTGCCACGTATTCGGTGAGCAGGTGGCTGATCAAGTCGTCGCCGGGTTCACGGGCTTTGCGTTCCACCAGCTCCTCGATGTAGGCGTACATGGCCCCGAACGCCTGGCCCTTTTCCTCGTCGGTAGATTTCTGGTCAAGCCCCCTCGTGGTGTTGTGCTGGAAGATTTCGAGGTCTTCGGGCGGCACCCCGAGCAGCAGCGCGATCACCATTGACGGCACGGGTAAGGCGAATTCACGCACCAGATCGGCCGGCGCACCGTTGGCGATCATCTGGCCGAGATAGTGGTCGACCATGTCCTGAATGTGCGGCCGCATCGATTCGCAACGCCGGAAGGTGAAGTTGCTCGTCATCATGCGCCGCAACCGGTGATGCTCGGGATCGTCAATCCGCGCGAACATCACCGCGACCTTGTTGTCGGCATCGGTCGGGAGGATCGAATCCGGAATGGTCTTCGCGGACAAGCGCGGATCGACCAGCGCGGCCCTGATGTCGTGGTAGCGGCTGATCACCCAGACCGGGTTGCCCTGGAACATCGCCCGGCGCAGGCCGGGCTGTTCACGCCACTCCGCGAACGCGGGCGGGGCCGCGAGCGGGCAATGCGTCGGCCGCGGGACGGGCAACACAGGAAGATCCGCTTCAGGGCTCGATTCGGAAGCCTCGAAAGATATTGACATCAGCCATCTTTCCCATTAAGTGTCAGGTACCTGCCAGTTGTAGAGCGTAAAGCTCCCCTTGTTGGCAGTCAACTGTCAGTTAGGCTGTCAGCATGACCGCGGTTGAGGACCGGCCGTTGCGGGCGGACGCGGCACGCAACGTCGAGCGCATTCTGCGCGCGGCACGCGAGGTCTACGGCGAGTTGGGGCCCGATGCGCCGGTGGAGGCGGTCGCGCGGCGGGCCGGCGTCGGTGAGCGAACCCTCTACCGCAGGTTCCCGGCGAAGGCCGACCTGGTTCGGGCCGCCCTGGATCAAAGCATCGCCGAGGACCTCACGCCGGTGATCCACACGGCCCGCCACGCCAAGGATCCGCTGAGCGGCCTCACCCAACTGATCGAAGCAGCGATCTCCCTGGGGGCCCGCGAACACAACCTGTTGACGGCCGCGCACCGGTCGGGGGCGCTTTCGGCCGATATCTCGGTTGCACTCAACGAAGCGCTGGGCGACCTCCTCCGCAAAGGTCAGCTTGCCGGCAGCATCCGTGCCGACCTGGTCACCGATGACCTGCCCCGCCTGGTCGCGATGCTCTATAGCGTGCTGTCGACCATGGATGAGGGCAGCGGCGGCTGGCGACGTTACGTCGCCCTCGTAGTCGATGCGATATCGGTCAACGAACGGCGGCCGCTGCCTCCCGCCGCGGCCCTGCGTTACACCACAGAGCCGAATAGCTGGCCACTGTAGGTGATTCGGCTGGTGGTCATCGCGGCTACTGCTCGCGCCACATCAGGCCCCGCATCGCCGCGGACGGCGGGATGTCTTCCACGCCGATCAGTCCTTGCGGCGCGCGGCACACCCAGTCGATGGCATTGACGGCCCGTGCCGCCGTGGCGATGCAGCCGGCGTCCGTGGAATCCAGCACCGGATGGGAAACGTGGGTGTTGATTTCCACCCGGGGTTCGCCCTCCACGACGACGCGGTGTACGCCGGTGTGCCCCTCGGGCGGGAACTCCCAGTCGGGCGCCGCCGCCTGGGTAAGTCTGGTCACGTGCTCGAGCGTGATCACCGGCTCACCACCGAGCACCCCCTCCGTGGCAAACCGCACCGCGGCCATCTGCCCCGGCTCCACCGTCATCATCGTGCATTCGATGCGCTCCGGCGTGTACCAGGGCTCGACGCGTTGGCGCACGTTGTCGAGTTTGATGCCGAGATGGTCCGCCAGGCCACGGACCTGACCTCCCCACATCGACACGATCACTCCCGGCAGAAACATCATCGGGGAGTCGTCGTCGGCCGTGGTTCCGAAGCCCATTGCAGCACCGGTGAACTCGGCATCGTCATAGTTCCCGTAATCGAAGATCTCCTGCACCGTGATCGAATCGATCCGGGCGGTCAGGCTGGCCGCCGAGTGCACCAACGTATCGCCGGAGAAACCGGGGTCGATGCCGTTGACGTAAAGCGAAGTGTTACCGGCCGCACAGGCCTGTGCCAACGGCTCGCGCAACCAATCCTCGGCATGGCGCGGCGTTACCAGCCACACCATCGACGTGCCGACGACATTGGTGCCCGCAGCAAGGAACGCGGCCATCTGTTCAATGGCTTCCATCGGCCGAGTTTCGCCCTGAGACGTGTAAACCACGCAGTCAGCGGCGAGGGCCACCAGCGCGTCGATGTCGTCGGTGGCAACGACGCCGGTCGGTTCGTCCAGGCCGCACAGCCGCGCCGCGTCCTGACCGACCTTCTCCGGGCTTGCGGCGTGCACGCCGACCAGTTCGAGGTCCGGCCTGCCGATGATGGCCCGCAACGAATGCCGGCCCACATTGCCGGTGGAGAATTGAATGACTCTGCGCACGGTTGCCCTAGTCCTTCCAACGGCGGGTGATGGCCCATCATCGCGCGTCCGGTCGCGGGGCGGGTCAGTAATCGGGTATCGGCAGCGGCGAATTGTTGGAGTCGATGCCGCCGTCGATGTGGAAGGTGGCGTTGGTCGCATAACAATCCCGAGTGCACAGATACACCGCGAGCCGCCCGAGATCCTCGACGTCACCCAGCCGGTGCAGCGGCGTGGCCTCCAGCATCTTCTCCAACGACCCTGGCATCAAATCCAGGCTGCCCTTCAGGCCGTCGGTGGCGAATGACCCCAGGGCGATGGCGTTGACACGAATCTTCGGCGCGAGTTCCTGTGCCATCGCGCGGGTAAGCGCTTCCAGCCCGCCCTTGGCAACGCAATACGCGGCCAGTGCCCGGATGCCGAACCGCGCCGAGCCCGACGAGATGTTGATGATGGAACCGCCCCCCGCACTGAGCATGTGGGGGGCCACCAGCTGGCTCATGATGAAGGCGGAGGTCACGCACCAGTCGAAGGTGTGCCGGAAATCCTCGTCGGTGATGTCGAGAAACCGCGCGTAGGTCGAGCCCCCGACGTTGTTGACGAGAATGTCGATGCGGCCGAAGCGGTCCATCGCCGTGTTCACGACCCGCTCTCCGTCCGGACGGCTCATCGCGTCCGCGACGAGCGCCAGCCCCTTGCCGCCCGCGGCCTCGATACGCTCGATCGTGCCCACGATATCCGCCTCGGTGCGGGCGGTGCCGACCACCGTGGCTCCGGCCTCCGCCAATACCCGGGCAATGCCTGCGCCGACGCCCTTGCCTGAACCCGTGACGATCGCGACTAGTCCATCCAGCCGGAACTGCTCCAGTGCCATGCCGGGCTCCTTCGATCGTGCGTGGCGGGCGCGGTTCAATTTAAGAATTATGCTGACTAAAGTCAACGATTTCGGGTGACGAGAGTTTTCGGCGATGAGCGTGCCTTCACAAAGACAAGACAATGCAAGCTGTTTTGCCGAGAAGGCGGCATAATGATGGGCCTAGCCTGCAACGGCTCGCACGAGTCAGGTCAACGGTGAGGACGAAATGGCAGTGACGGACCGGCTGTCGGCACGGGAAGCGAAGCGCCTGCAGACGAGGGAGCGCTTAATGGGCGCCGCGATCGCCGAATTCGCCCGCGCCGGCATGGCTGAGGCCGACGTCAGCGCCATCGTGGCCGCGGCCGGAGTCGCCCACGGCACCTTCTTCTTCCACTTCCCCACCAAGGAGCACGTGCTGCTGGAGCTGGAACGCCGTGAAGAGGACCGGATCGCCAAGCAGTTCGCCCAATTCCTGAAATCCAAGCACGATCTCGCTTCCGCATTGCGGGAGGCGGTCCGCCTGGTGGTCGGCTTGGAGCGCCGCCTGGGTGATCTGCTCTTCAATGACTTTCTCGCGCTGCACTTCTCCCAAACCCGGCCGCAGTCCGAGGATGGGCGGGATCATCCCTTGATCGTCTTGGTCGCCCAAGAGATCGCGCAGGCTCAAGACCGCGGCGAGACCGATCCGGACGTCAATCCGATGAACAGCGCGGTGTTCTTCCTGCTGGGCCTCTACGCCCTGTTGGTCACCACCAACCATTGGCCCGGCGGTCACACCTTGCTCGAAGACTACGTTGCGAGGACATTGCGCAGCCTGCAGCCCTGACGGACCGTCCCCGGGCTCTGACTGCTGTCAGCAGTTTTCCTCCGGCGAGCCGACGCGTACGGCCGGCTTGTGGGCCGTACTCAGCGTTATGGCGCATGACCACCGCATAAGCACAACGACGTGCAAGAGCCGGTCCTCAATGCGGAACGACCAACTCGACATCTTCTGCTGACTGCAGTCAGCCTGTTATAGTGCTCACGCCGATCCAATCAGCGTTGATGACGGGGAGGGGTCCGTGAATCCGCCGAAGCTGCACCAGCGCAATGCGGGCGTTGGCACAGCCGACCGTTCACGCGACGGCGCCGCCGCTGCCGCAACGGGTCTGACGATCGACGAGCACATGGAACGGTCGCATGCGGCGCAGCGTCAGGCCGACAAATGGCTCATCTCCGGCAGCCTCCTGATCGGCACCGCGGCCCTGGGCGTCTTCGGCTTGCCGCTTTTTCTCTGGGGAGTCCGGTTGCTGCGCCGGGCCCTACGAGATGGCCTCTCCGTGCGGCCGATGCTGGTCACGTTGCTGGGCTATCTGGTCATCATCGACGCCGCCATCAATACCGTGGGCTGGGCGCTCGACCTGGTGGCAAACCACACGCTGCTGGCCCGCGTGCTGCTCAACGGCTGGGGCAACATGTTCGACGCCGGTTACTTCTGGCACTACAACGAACTGTGGGTCGGCGGCGCTGCGGGCCCCGGTGAAAAAGCCTGGGAAGTCGGGCTGATCCTGACGGTGTTCACGATGCGCATCGCCGCGGCCATCGGCTTTCTGCAGATGAAGCGGTGGGGCCATCAGTGGATGGTCGTCACCTGCTGGATGGGCGTGGTGATCTGGATCGGCTACGTCTTCAACATGACCATGTTCGCCGACGTGCGCTTCGCAGGGGTCGTGTTGCCGGTGGTCGGCTGGTGGCTCTACGACATCTTCTACATCACCCCCTTCCTGGCCATCCCCTATCTGCACACCGTCAACCGCGAACTCTTCGCCGACTGAAATGCGGGAGAAACTGTTCGCTGCCCCTTCCCGCCAGCCGATGACCGGCCGCCCAGCCGATCAACCCGGCGGAATCTCGTTGTCTCAGAGAGTATGTCGACGCCCTGTTGGGCGGGACAGACCACAAGTCGGATTCGCACAGCGCGTGGCCAAGTGCGCGTCACCAAGGAGGGCAAGTCGTGGACTATCTGTGGGAGATCCTTCGCTATGTCGCTGCATGGGGCGGCACCGGGCTGATCATCTGGTTCTGGTATTGGCTGTTCTCCAACATCGGCACGTTCTGAACACCGGACCGGGCCGCCGGAACGCAGGGGTTCGGTCCGATGGCTGAAGATTCCCGCGCGATGGCGCTGGAGCGGAGTTGCTCCGTCACGGCCGTCGCGCTCAGCGACCAACGCCGCGAGGGCGCCCGGCTCCTCACCGGAGAGCGCCGTGTATTCGGGTTGAACTCAGCGCTCACATTCGTCCATGTCCCCTACCCCGCGCCGCCCGATTGGACCCGCAGAACCCTGACATGCGGTGTGGCCCTGCAGTGTTCGCCGTCCAAGGAACGCATCACCGAATATCGCCTGAACGAGCTCACCGCCAGGGAATTGCGTGCGTTGACGCTCGTCGAGGCCGGCGTCGCGTTCGGCTGGATAGCGTCCCGGTGGCCGGGTCTGCTCCCCGAGCTGCAGCGGCAACTCCCGGAAATCCATCCCGAACCCGGCGATCTGACAGCCGAACAGATGCTCAACCGGGCAGTCGCGGTGGCGGCCACGCAGCGGGCGCTGGCGATTCCTCCCCTGCTGGGCGATCTGCCACCGGCGTACACGATGCCGCAGGGCGTGGCCGACAGGTTGCGACGAAGCTTCGGCAGGATGCCTTGGACGACAACGCAAAAGCGCCTCCCGCGGCCGTACTCGGTTCCCGTCGGCGGCGACGGGGGCGTCGCCAACCCCAACCTCCCGCCCCCGAGCCGGCCGCAGGACAACGATCTCGACGTCACGCCCGAACATCGGCCCGGAATCCCGTATCCCGAATGGAACATCTGGACTCAGCGGTTCCTGCGGGACCACGTCGCCGTCATCGAGCGTGCCGACGCCCGGCACCCCCGCCGTCCGGAGCCGGTGCCCGTGGGCGTTGACCTACGCACGTGGTTCCAAGAGCACACCCATCGCGCGGTGACGAACCGCCTCGAGGACGGATCCGACCTCGACGTCGACCAGTACGTGAACCACTACATCGACCTCGCCACGGGCGAGGCCAACGAACCGAGGATGTTCCGCGAGTTGCTCCCCCGCAGCCGCGACGTCACCACGGCGGTGCTGCTCGACGGTAGTTCGTCGCTCGGGGTGCACGGCGGCCGGATCTTTCAACTGGAACTGGCCTGCGCCGACGCACTCTCTCGCGCCATGACGCTCGCGCGCGAACGCCACGGCGTCTTCGTATTCACCGGCAATACCCGTCACCGAGTCGAAGTCCGGTGCCTGAAGGACTTCGAGGACCGCCGGTTCGTGGCTCCCAGCGGGCTCGGACTCTCCACCCGCGGATACACCAGACTCGGTGCACCGCTACGCCATTTGACGAGCCGACTCCTGGCGCAGCCCTCCGAGCGGCGGCTACTGATCGTCATCGGCGACGGCCTGATCTCCGATGAGGGCTATGAAGGCCGGTACGCCTGGGCCGACGCCGCGCACGCCGTCGAGGAGGCCAAGGACGCGGGGGTGTCGATGTACTACGTCGGCGTCGGGCCGACCCGCGTCGATCCCCTTCCCGAGGTGTTCGGGCCTCGACGTTCCCAACGGATCCGACGCGTAGAGGAGCTTCCGCGGGTGTTGGCTCATGTCCATCGTGAACTGGTCGCCGCATGAACGCCGCCGCCGACACCTATTTCGCCAACGGCAACGAAGTCCAGCTGTTCGAGTGGGCCTTCCGCCGGCACATGCCCGTGATGCTCACCGGCCCGACCGGTTGCGGCAAGACCCGTTTCGTCGAGCACATGGGCGTGCTGTTGCAGCGACCGGTCGTCACCGTCAGTTGCCACGACGATCTCACCAGCGCCGACCTCGTCGGCCGCTTCGTGGTGCGGGGCGGCGACGTTATCTGGACCGATGGCCCGCTGACCCGGGCCGTCAAGGCCGGGGCCATCTGCTACCTCGACGAAGTCGTCGAAGCTCGCCACGACTCCTTGGCCATCCTGCATTCGCTCACCGATCACCGGCGATCGCTGTACCTGGACCGAGCCGGCGAAGTCGTCGCGGCGCCGGCGGAGTTCATGCTGGTGTGTTCCTACAACCCGGCATATCGCAGCTCGCTCAAGGAGCTCAAACCGTCCTTCCGGCAGCGGTTCGTCACCCTCGCGATGAGGTATCTGCCACCCGACCGCGAGGCCGAAGTGATCGTCGGCGAAGCCGGAATTCCGATCGAGACGGCACGGCGGCTGGTCGACTGCGCCGTGGCGATCCGCACCGCCGACGAAGCCTTTCACTTCGAGCCGCCGTCGACCAGGGTGTTGGTCGCGGCCGCGCATTTGATCGCCGCCGGCGCAACCGAATTGGATGCGGCCGACGCCTGCATACTCGCGCCATTGAGCACCGACGGCGCGGTCACCGATGGTCTACGTGAAGTCGCGGCGGCCAGCCTCGCCACCACGAACACCCCTCACGCACGGCTCTAGGACGGGAACCCGGCATGGACCAACAGGAAAAGAAGCGCAAACGGGCGCTCATCGTCTTCCAGATATTCATCTACGGCTACTTGCTGGTGATGTTCGGCGTCCAGCTGTACATGTCGTTCGCCCGAGGGTGGTGGGATCTATGAATCCCGTTGCCGCGCAGGCGGCCGGCCCGGTCAGCCTCGAGGATCACCACGACGAGTCCCGCCGGGCACAGCGCCGCGCCGACAAATGGATGATCGTCGGCGCCGCGCTGATGGGCATGTGGGCGCCGGGGCTGATCGGATTTCCCGTCTTCATGCGCGGGGTCTGGCTGCAGCGCCAAGCCCTGCGCGCCGGCCTCTCGGTCCGGCCCATGATCGTCACCCTGATCGGCTATCTGGTGCTGATCGACGGCATGCTCAACAGCCTGGGCTGGGCCCTGGACCTGGTCGCCAACCACACGCTGATCAACCGGGTGCTGATGGTCGGCTGGGGCAACATGTTTGATGCCGGCTACTTCTGGCATTACAACGAGCTGTGGGTCGGCGGCGCGGCGGGGCCCGGCGAAAAGGCTTACGTGGCGGGGCTGATCCTCACGGTGTTCTCGATGCGGGTGGCCGCCGCGATCGGATTCTTGCAGATGAAGCGGTGGGGCCATCAGTGGATGGTCGTCACCTGCTGGATGGGCGTGGTGATCTGGTCCGCCTACGTCTTCAACATGACCATGTTCGCCGACGTCCGCTACGCCGGGGTGGTGTTTCCGGTCGTCGGCTGGTGGCTCTACGACATCTTCTACATCACCCCCTTCCTGGCGATCCCGTACCTGCACACGGTTAACCGCGAAATCTTCTCCGACTGAACAGGTTTAAGGAGTAATGCTATGACCGCACCCGCGCCTACCGAGGGAAAAGACCCGGCCGCGGCCCTCGAGCCGGGGACCACGCCGTACTACGCGCGCATGCACAAATGGATCAAGCGTGCCGTTTTGGTGTGCCTGGTGGCGTTGGTCATCGAAGGCGCCTTCACGTTGCCGTTCATGGCCGTGTATTACGGCTACCCCACCCTGAGCCTCACCGAAATCTGCAGCGAGCTGCTGAAGATTCGCTACTCCAACGACACGCTGGAGTGCAAGTACCCGTACCCGCCGTTCGGACCGCCGGAGGGCGCCGAGGGCAAGGCCACCGCGCAAGACGTGTGGGGCATCCAGCCGATACCGAAGTATCACCGGCTCGGATTCCGCGAACTGGTCAGGATCCACAACGAGCGGCTCGCTCGCCAGGCGGCTCAACAGCACGCTTCCCCGCACCCTGAGTGATCGACTGATATTCAGGCCCGTTGCCATCCCGGGTGTGACGTTGGGCCCTATCCCCCGGAACCCAGGTCGTTTTCGCTGGCTTGGTGAGGGACAGGAGGGGCCATGGGAACGGTCGAGATGATCGCTCTGGGGGTTGCGGGCGTGGTGGTGGCGTCGGTCTTGTGCGTGATCGCGGTGAGCATCGCGGTGGGGTGGGTACGACGGCGACCGCTGAACGGCCGCACCGGCGAGCGCCGGCGCGGTGTGTGATGGCGGTCATCCGGCCGGACCGGTAGGGCGGTCGGTGCAGTGAGCGTGACGGGATCCGCGCCGGCGCGGCTGGGCTTGACCTCGGAGCAGGCTGCCGCACGATTGCACGCGGAGGGTCCGAACCGGCTGCCCGCACCGCGCAGAATGCCGGCTTGGCGACGGCTGCTCGCTGAGATGGTGCACTTTTTCGCGCTGTTGTTCTGGGTGGCCGGCGGCCTGGCATTCATCGCGGGGATGCCGCAACTGGGTCTGGCGGTTTTCGTCGTGATCGTGCTCAACGGGCTGTTCGCGTTCGCTCAGGAACAACGTGCGGAGCACGCGTCGGAACGGTTGGGTGAGCTCCTGCCACGGCGCGCCACCGTCATCCGCGACAGGGTGCGCCGGCAGATACCGGTCGAAGACTTGGTGATCGGTGATGTGGTGCTGCTCGCCGAGGGCGATCGCATCTCGGCGGACCTACGTCTGGACGTTGTGCACGCGCTGGCGGTGGACACCTCGGCGCTGACCGGAGAGAGTGTGCCCGAGCATCCGGGGGTCGGTGAGAGCGTGGCTGCGGGTTGTTTCGTGGTCGAAGGGGAAGGCCGGGCCACGGTCGAGGCGACCGGACAGCGCACCAGGCTGGCGGGGATCGCCGGCCTGACCCAGGCGCAGCGGCCCGCGCCGACCCCGCTGCGCAAAGAACTCGACCGGGTGTCACGCCTCATTGCTGCCGTCGCGGTGGCCGTGGGAGCGGTCTTCTTCGGCGTCGCGCTACTGCTCGGCACGCCGCCCTCCGCCGGGTTTCTGTTCGCGGTCGGAGTCACGGTGGCCGTGGTGCCGTGTGGTCTGCTGCCCACCGTCACCCTGTCGCTGGCGATGGGCGCGCAGCGCATGGCCGGCCGACACGCACTGGTGCGGGATCTGGAGGCTGTGGAGACGCTGGGCTCGACCACGTTCATCTGCACCGACAAGACGGGCACCCTGACCCGCAACGAGATGTCGGTCGTCGAGGTGTGGATGCCAGACGGGACCGCCACCATCGACGGCAACGGCTACGAGCCGACGGCCACGGTGCACTGCACGGGCAGCGAGGCCGCTCTCCGGGATCTGGCCCGCGTCGCCGTGCGCTGCTCGTCTGGTCGCGTGAGCGAAAAGGACGGTCGCTGGGTAGCGCACGGGGATCCCATGGAGGCGGCGCTGGATGCTTTCGCACGCCGGGTCGGCATCAACGCCGACGACGATGCCCACCGGACCCCGGACGTGGCGAGGTTTCCGTTCGACACCCGTCGGCGCCGCATGTCCGTGGTCGCCGGGAACATGGTGTTCGTCAAGGGTGCTCCCGACACGGTCTTTCCGCGCTGCACCGTTCCGCCCGCAGCGACCGACACCCTGCGGGCGCTGGCTCGCCGCGGCCTGCGCGTGCTGGCGGTCGCCGCGCGCGAGCTCACCGGCGAAACGCCCGAATCCGACTCCGACGCGGAGCGGGACCTCACCTTGCTGGGGCTGATTGCGCTGGAAGACCCGCCGCGCCAGGGCGCGGCCGCCGCATTGGCCGCCTGCCGTCGCGCCGGCATCCGGGTGGCCATGGTGACCGGCGATCATCCCGACACCGCGCGGGCCATCGCCGTCGAAGTGGGCCTCCTGGGTCCGGACCAGTTTGTGGTGACGGGACACGATCTGCCCAGCGACGATGCGGAGCTGGGTGCGCTGCTCGACAACGACGGGGTCGTCGTCGCCCGGGTCACGCCGGAAGACAAGCTGCGGATCGCCCAAGCGTTGCGTCACCGCGGCCATGTCGTGGCGATGACCGGCGACGGCGTCAACGACGCCCCGGCGCTGCGCGAGGCCGCGATCGGCGTGGCAATGGGCCGTTCCGGCACCGACGTGGCCCGCGAGGCCGCCGACTTGGTGCTGCTCGACGACGACTTCGGCACCATCGTCGCCGCGGTCGAACAGGGCCGAGCCACCTTCGCCAACCTGCGCCGATTCCTCACCTACCACCTCACCGACAACGTGGCCGAGCTCGCCCCGTTCGTCGTCTGGGCCCTCAGCGCGGGGGTATTCCCCCTCGCGATCGGGGTGCTGCAGGTCCTGGCTCTCGACATCGGCACCGATGTCCTGCCGGCCTTGGCCCTGGGCGCCGAGCCGGCCGGCGCGCATGTTCTCGATCGGCCCCCGACGCGCCGGCACCTGCTCGACCGCACCCTGTTCGGTCGCGCGTTCGGGGTGCTGGGCCCCGCCGAGGCCGCCGCGGAACTGGTCGCCTTCGTCGTCGCGATGCTCGCCCTCGGCTGGCGTCCGGGCGCGCCCTTCCCGCATGGTTCGGCGTTGCTGGCCGCCTCGGGCGCCGCGTTCACCGCCGTGGTATTCGGGCAGGTGGCCAACGCCTTCGCGTGTCGCAGCACCACGCGGCCAGTGTGGGCACTCCGCCGGCGGGCCAACCGGCTGCTGTTGGTCGCCGTCGGGGCCGAGGTCGGCATGCTGGTGGCGTTCCTTTACCTGCCGCCCCTGGCCCACCTTCTCGGCCAGACCGGCCCGTCGTGGATCGGCCTGCTGGCCGCGCTCCTCGCCATACCGGCGGTCCTGGGTGCTGACACCCTGCAGAAGCGTTTCCGACGGATTCGGCCCGCCCGGACACGCCGATGAGAGTAGTGGCGTTCATACGAAAACCACTTGTGCTGTCGGGGTTTGGAGCGTGAGCGGCCGGTAGCCGGCGACACCAAGTGAGCCCGCTAATGCGCGACGTTGGGCCCCGGGTCGCTCGCCGACGGTGACGGGTTGTCCCCGTTGGACAGTTGGAGCACCCGGATTTCGCCCGAGGTACCGTCCACCTCGACCAGGGCGCCGGGCGGCAACAACTTGGTGGCCCCCTGCACGTCGACCACACAGGGGAACCCGAATTCGCGGGCCACCACCGCGGCGTGCGACATCGGGCCGCCGAGTTCGGTCACCACGGCAGCGGCGTAGCAGAAGGCCGCGGTGTACCCGACGTCGGTGACCTCGGCGACGAGGATCTCGCCGGGCTGCAGATCGTCGATGGTTTCGGGGCGCACGATGCGCACGCGGCCGCGTACCTTCCCGCCGCACACCCCGACACCATGCAGGGTTTCCCCGCTGGTGAGAGCCGCCGACGTCGTCGTGATTGGTTGCCAGCTCCCGCTGAACACCGTGGGCGGAACCACGGCGACCAACCGGCGTTGTTCGGCACGGCGGCGGGCAACCACCGTCCCGACGTCGGTCGGCAACGCGTCGAGCTCATCGACGAGCAGGTAGAACACATCATCGGCGGCGCCGAGGATTCCGGCCTCGGCCAACCTGCGCCCGTACTCGCGCATCAGGTTGCGCAGCACCCAGTTGGCCCGCACGACCTTGTCGCGACGGACTTCGCGGTCGCGGAGTTGGCGCGCGGCCAGCCGCGCAATCGGCTTGGCGTGCAGCGGAATCCGGGGGCGCCGCGGCTGGGGCGCGGGAGGAGCGCTCATCGCTTTGGTCACCATCCGGACGAGCAGCTCGGGATCGTCGGCGTAGCTGATCGACAGCATCTCGAGTTCGGCCGGGCCGCGATGCCCGATCAGCGTCAGCTCGGCCAGTACGGCGGCGTGAAACTCCGGCGCCTCGACCGCCAGCTTGCCCAGCCGATCTCCCGGTTCGGCCAGCAGCGCTGTCACGGCCGGATCACGTTGGGCGGCAACCACCAACCGCTGCATTGCCTCGACGGATCGTGCGCTGACCAATTCCGGTCCGGCCGGCGCTGCGGTGTCTCGCCCACACGCGCCGCGCAGCAGGACGTTGAACGCGGCGCACAGCATGAACGACGCCGACGCCAGCACCCAGCCGTGCACCACATCGTCGCGCGCCAGCGAGATCAGGCTGAGCAGCCGACGATCGTCCAGCCGGGTGACGTCGTCGGCCAGGAGTTCGAGGCGATCAACATCGGCAACGAACTCCTGGGTGTCCCTGGGCGCGCCGGCGGACAGGCCGATGAGGTTGACACCGAACACCCCGATGTTGCGAATGGTCCGCAGTTGCTTGCGGATCCGACTGGTTTCGGAGCGTGCACGCTGCGCACCGAAGACCGGCAACGACGCCATGCTGGGCCCGAAGAATCCGCTGTTGCTGACGATGGTCGAGGGCTTGGCGAACGGCACCGTCTCGGCCATGAAATGCGCCGACGTGATCGCCCCGTAGAGCCGGTGGGCGAAGACGGCGACGGTGCGCATGGCGATTTCACGCTGGACGATGCCGCCGGGGCGTAGCCGCTCGGCGATGGCCACGCCGCCAGCGCGCAGCCCCCGCACGGTCACCGAGGCCGACGCCGGCGAGAACGGGCCGGGCAGCGCCTCCGACAGATTGGTCGCGAGAAAGGTCGGGAAGCGCGGATCGATCGGGGTGTCGAATTCCCCGTTATCCCCTGGCGGGCCGGCCCATTCGGGTTTCACCCCATCCTCGGAAGGCGCGTCAACCGACGGGAGGTCAGCGATGGTGGCCATCCGCCATGGCAGCGACACCACCCGCTTACCCACGGTGACCCGGCCGCGCACCGCGAGCGCGAAGTCTTCGACACATTCGCCGGAGCTCCACGCGGGCCGGAATCCCCACTGCTCGCGCAGCCGCGCGGTATCCATGAACGCGGCGCCGTGCACCAGTCGCAGCTCGGCCAGTTCGAAGCCCAACCGCACGACGGGGCGGCCGAGCGCCGCGGCGACCCGCCGGAAGGTCAGCTCACCGGGGGCGGCGAGGTTGACTGGGCCACTGCCGATTTCGGTGTCCACCAGCGCACGGTTGAACAGCCGAAGCGCATCGTCGAGGTGGACGACCTGCATGAGACGGTCGGCCGACCCGTCGGGGAAGCCGGGCAGCGCCAGCAGCCGACGCACCCAGTTGTCGACGCTTCGGCCGAGGATGAGCGCGGAGCGGATCGCGACCCATTCCAGGTCCGATTCCTCGAGCATCTGCTCGACCCGGGCCTTGTACTGTCCGTCGGCAGTCACCGGCGTTCTCGCGTCGTGCTCGGTCTTCGGCGCGTCTCCGCCGCCGTAAACATGTGCCGACGACGCGAAGACGATCCTGCCGGCACCGGTCCGGGCCATCGCGTGCAGCACGTTGGCCGTGCCACCGATGTTGACCTGGTCGCCGATGCGGGCCCCGGCGCCCGGGCTGTTCACCCAGGCACAGTGCGCGACGACGTCGGCGCCGGCGACCGCGCGGCTGACCGCGCCGGCATCCCGGATGTCGCCCGCGACGAATTCGGCGGCACTCGGCCAGCTTTCGGGCCGGTGCCGGGAGATCCCGACGACGTCGTGGCCCTGGCTGAGCAAGCGGGACGTCAGACCCCGGCCGAGCACGCCGCCGGCCCCGGTGACGGCGATTCTCACTGAGCGCCCCTGCCCAAGACCATGATTATTCGTCGTCGTCCATCAGCGCGGCGTTGACCAGGTCCTCGAGATCCATGTCCGCGATGTCCTTCTCGGAGGTCACCTCGGCGGCCGGTTGCCCGTTACCGTCCTCGTTCGCCAACGCCAGCAACAGCTCCAGCACCCCGGCCTGCCGCAGGCGCTTGACCGGAATCGATCCCACCGCGCGCTGTATCTCGGCTTCCCCGGGCGCGGCCACGGGACTCTGCTGCTCGGATGCGCCGACGAGTTCTCGGTGCATGTAACCGGCCAGCGCGGCGGAGTTCGGGTAATCGAAGATCAGCGTGGGCGACAGCGCCAGGCCGGTGGCCGATTTCAGCCGGTTGCGCATCTCGACCGCGGTCAGCGAGTCGAAGCCCAACTCCTGGAACGCCCGGTCCGGATCGATGGACTCGGGGCTGGAGTTGCCCAGCACGGTGGCGATGTTGGACCGCACCAAGTCCAGCAGTACCGCCTGCTGCTCGTCCTCGGGCAGCCCCTCCAGCCGCTGCAGCAGGGCCGATTTCGACTTCGCCGCGGCCAGCGAATCGTCGACCTGGCGCCGGGTCGGCGCGTTGATCAGATCGACGAACATCGGCGGCAGCGTTCCGCCGTCGAACTTGACCCGCAGTGCGGCCCGGTCGATGTGGGCGGGCAACAGGAACGGCTCGTCGACGATCAGGGCGGTGTCCAGCAGCTCGAGCGCCTCGTCCGAGGACATCGCGACGATCCCGTCGCGGCCGAACCGGGCGCGATCGGCGGCACCCAGCGCGCCGGTCATGCCGCTGGCCTGATCCCACAGGCCCCAGGCCAGTGACATCGCCGGCAACCCCCGTGTGCGCCGGTACACCGCCAACCCGTCCAGGAACGAGTTGGCCGCCGCGTAGTTGGCCTGCCCCGAGGCGCCCGCCAATCCCGCCATCGACGAAAACATCACGAACGCCGCCACATCCAGCTCGCGGGTCAGCTCGTGCAGGTTCCACGCCGCATCGACCTTGGCCCGCAGCACCGCCGCCACGCGCTCCGGGGTGAGCGAGGAAATCACCGCGTCGTCGAGCACACCGGCGGCGTGGATCACGCCCGACAGCGGCCGCTGCACCGGGATATCGGCGATCACCTTGGCCAGTGCCTCCCGATCGGCCGCATCGCAGGCCACCACCTGCACCTGGGCGCCGGCAGCGCTGAGCTCCGTCACCAGTTCCGCGGCGCCCGGCGCATCCAGACCACGCCGGCTCACCAACACCAAATTGTGTGCGTGGTGGCGGGTCACGACGTGGCGGGCCAACGCCGAACCCGCCATCCCGGTGGCACCGGTGATCAGCACCGTGCCGGCCGACCAGGCATCGGGCAGCGTCATCACGACCTTGCCCACGTGGCGGGCCTGGCTCAGATACCGCAACGCTGCCGGCGCACGCCGTACGTCAAACCTGGTCACCGGCAACGGCCGTAGCACGTCGTCGCCGAACAGGGCGACCAGCTCGTCGAGGATCTGCGCGATGCGGTCCGGCCCGGCCTCGAAAAGATCGAAGGCGCGGTAGCGCACGCCGGGGTGCTCCCGGGCGACGGCCTCCGGCTCGCGCATGTCGGTCTTGCCCATCTCCAGGAACACGCCGCCGGGGGCGACGAGTCGCAGGGAGGCATCCACGAAGTCGCCGGACAGCGAATCCAGCACCAGGTCCACGCCGCGCCCACCGGTGACCGCCCGGAACTTGCCCTCGAAGTCCAGGCTGCGGGAATCCGCGATGTGGTCGTCGTCAAAGCCCATGCGCCGCAAGGTTTCCCACTTGCCGCGGCTGGCGGTCGCGAACACTTCCATTCCCAGGTGGCGGGCCAGCTGGACCGCGGCCATGCCGACCCCACCGGCGGCGGCGTGCACCAGCACCCGCTGGCCCCGCTTGGCCGCGGCCAGGTCCACCAGCGCGTAGAAGGCGGTGGCGAACACGACCGTGGTCGTCGCGGCCGCCGTGTGCGACCAGCCGGTCGGCACCTTGGCCAGCAAGCGCTGATCGGTCCTGGCGATGGTTCCGGTGCCGTCGGGAAACAGGCCCATCACGCGGTCGCCGACGGCGAACCGTCGCTCGCCCGAGCCGGTTTCCGGGCCGACCTCGACGACCACACCGGACGCCTCGATACCCATGACGGCATCCGGATCCGGGTACAGCCCCAGCGCGATCATCACGTCGCGGAAGTTGGCGGCCAAGGCCGACAGCGCAACGCGAACCTGTCCGCCGCCCAGCGGGGCGTCGGCGTCCGGGATGCGTTCCAGCCGCAGATTCTCGAAGGTGCCCGGACTGCTCATGCCCAGACGCCACGGCCCGTCGGCCGGGGGCACCAGCAGACCGCCGACGGCGCGACTGCCGTGCACCCGGGCGGTGTACACCGTGGAGCCGCGCAGCACTACCTGCGGCTCACCGGCCGACAAGGCCGCGGCGACGGACTCGTCGTCCAACCTGCCATCGGTGTCGACCAGGACGATCCGGCCGGGGTGTTCGGTCTGCGCCGAACGCACCAGGCCCCACACCGCCGCGCCCGCAAGGTCGGTGACGTCCTCGCCCGGCAACGCCATCGCGCCGCGGGTCGCCACCACCAGGGTGCCGGCCCCTTCGCGGGCCAGCCAGGACTGCAGCACCGGCAGCACCGCGCGGGTGGCCGCGTAGACATCGGCGACGACATCGCCGGCCACCGGCGCCGACTCGAACACCACCGCCGCGGGTTGCGCCGCGGCATCGTCGGATTCCGTTGCACCCCACGCGGATACCGAGACGGGCTGCACCGATGTCGACCGCTGAGCGGACCAGATGACCTCGAAGAGCCGGTCCGGTCCCGAATTCGAGACCGCCGCCAGCAGTTGCTGATCGGTCACCGGCCGGGCCACCATCGAGCCCACCGAGAGCACCGGCAGCCCCAATCCGTCGGCGAGTTCGATCGACACCGCCGAATCACTCACCGGCACGATCCGCGCCCGCACCGCCGTGGCGCCCGCCGCGTGCAGCGACACCCGCTGCCACGAGAACGGCACCAGCATCGAGCCTTCGGGGAGCTCGTCACCGTCGGAGGTCAAGATCACCGCGTGCAATGCGGCGTCGAGCATCACCGGGTGGACGCCGAACCCGGCCACCGAGACCCCGGCGTCCGCCGGCAGGGTCACCTCCGCGAAAACCTCGTCGCCGCGGCGCCACATCGAGGTCAGGCCGCGGAACGCGGGCCCGTACCCGTACCCGCGGTCGCCCAGCCGCTCATATCCGTCCCCGACGTCGACCGGGGTCGCACCCACCGGGGGCCACACCGACAGGTCCGCGCTCGGCTGCACCGACCCGGCGCGCAGCACGCCCTCGGCGTGCAACGACCAACCCGCACCCGCGTCGGCACGCGAAAAGACCGACACGGCACGGGCACCCGAGTCGTCGGCACCGCCGACCACGACCTGCACCGCGACCGAGCCCGAACCGGGCAACACCAGAGGCGCGGCCAGGTTCAGCTCGTCGACCACGCCGCAGCCCATTTCGTCGCCGGCGCGGATCGCCAGCTCGACGAATCCCGCGCCGGGGAACAGCACGACGCCGCCGACGGCGTGGTCGGCCAGCCAGCCCTGCGCGCCGGGCGACAACCGGCCCGTCAGCACCACCCCGCCGGACGCCGGCAGCTCCACCACCGCGCCCAGCAGCGGGTGCTCGCCGGGCGCGAGCCCCAGACCCGCGGCGTCGACCGCGGCGGCGCCGCCGGAGAGCCAGAACCGCCGGCGCTCGAAGGCATAGGTGGGCAGCTCCACGAAAGTGCCCGTGAATCCGGCACCCCCGATGGCCGCGCGCCAGTCCACGTCCATCCCGGCGACGAATCCCTGCGCGACCGCGCGGGTCAGGCTCACCGGTTCGGGGCGGTCCTTGCGCAGCGCCGACATGGTGATCACGGGAGCATCGGGAAGCGTTTCCTCGATGGACGCCGTCAGCCCGCTGGCGGGGCCGACCTCGAGGAAGCGGTTTCCGCCGGCCGAATGCACCAGGCGCACGCTGTCGGCGAACCGCACCGCCTCGCGAATGTGCCGTTTCCAATAGGCCGCCGAGGCGAAGTCGTCGGCCGCCAGCTCTCCGGTCACGTTCGACACGATCGGGATCACCGGCTTGCCGACGGCCAGTCCGGCTGCGACCGTGCCGAATTCGTCGATCATCGGGTCCATCAGCGGCGAGTGGAACGCGTGGGAAACCGCCAATCGGTGGACGCGGCGACCGTCGGCGCGCAGCCGGTCCGCGATCGCGGCCACCTCGTCCTCGGCGCCGGAAATGACCACCGACGCAGGCCCGTTGACGGCGGCGATGCCGACGCCGGCTTGTTCAGAGTCCACCAGCAGCGGCCGCAGCTCCTCCTCGGCGGCCTGCACGGCGATCATCGCCCC
Source organism: Mycobacterium europaeum (assembly GCF_034555895.2). Lineage (NCBI taxonomy): Bacteria > Bacillati > Actinomycetota > Actinomycetes > Mycobacteriales > Mycobacteriaceae > Mycobacterium > Mycobacterium europaeum. Next base: position 1,688,996 of record NZ_CP157315.1, on the reverse strand, counting down.
GCCCTCCGGCAGCGCTTGCATGAAGCGACCGCGCGCGGCCACCAGCACGGCCGCGTTCTCCAGCGACAGCACGCCGGCGACGTGCGCGGCCGACAGCTCGCCGATCGAGTGGCCCAGCACGACGTCGGGATGGACACCCCACGATTCGAGCAACCGGAACAGGGCGACCTCGACCGCGAACAACGCCGGCTGGGCGAATTCGGTGGTGTTCAGGAGGTTTTCGTCATGACCCCACATGACCTCGCGCAGGGGCCGCAGCAGGTGCCGGTCGAGCTCCGCCACGACCGTGTCGAACGCCTCGGCGAACACCGGGTAGGCGCCGTGCAGGCCCATCCCCATGCCCAACGTCTGGGCGCCCTGGCCGGGGAAGACGAACACGGTCTTGCCGGCCGGCGTCGCCGTGCCCTGCAGGACCGACCCGGCCTCACCGGCGGCCAACCCATCGAGCCCGGCGAGCAACTCGTCACGATCCCCACCGACGACGACGGCCCGGTGCTCGAAGTTCGACCGGCCCGCCAGCGACCATGCCACATCGCCGACCTCGAGCTCAGCGCGCCGGCGTAGGTGCTCGGCGAGCCGACCGGCTTGGGAACTCAACGCCGCCAACGACTTCGCCGACACCGCCAAGGGCACAACCGGCAGTGTGCCGCGTTCCACGACCGGCGCGGACTCGACGGGTGCGGCCTCGATGATCACATGCGCGTTGGTGCCGCTGATGCCGAACGACGACACGCCCGCCCGGCGTGCGCGGTCCGCCGGCCATTGCTGCGGCTCGGTGAGCAGCTCCACCGATCCCACCGACCAGTCGACGTGCGGGCTGGGCTCGTCGACGTGCAGCGTCGCCGGCAACAGGCCGTGGCGCATCGCGAGCACCATCTTGATCACACCGGCCACGCCGGCGGCGGCCTGCGTGTGGCCGATGTTCGACTTGATCGACCCCAACCGGAGCGGCTCGGAGCGGTCCTGCCCGTAGGTGGCCAGCAGCGCCTGGGCCTCGATGGGATCGCCCAACGTGGTTCCCGTGCCGTGGCCTTCGACCACGTCGACCTCGGCCGCGGACAATCCGGCACTGGCCAGAGCCGCGCGCACCACCCGCTGCTGCGACGGGCCGTTGGGCGCGGTCAATCCGTTGGAGGCGCCGTCCTGATTGATGGCCGATCCGCGCACCACGGCGAGCACGGGATGGCCGAGCCGCTGCGCGTCCGAGAGGCGCTCGACCACGAGCATGCCGCCGCCCTCGGAGAATCCGGTGCCGTCGGCGGCCCCCGCGTACGCCTTGCAGCGGCCGTCGGCGGACAGCCCGCGCATGCGGCTGAACTCCACGAAGATGTCGGGCGTGGCGTTGACGGTGACGCCGCCGGCCAGCGCCAGATCGCACTCCCCCGAACGCAACGACTGCGCCGCCATGTGCAGCGCCACCAACGACGACGAGCACGCCGTGTCCACCGACACCGCCGGACCCTCGAGCCCCAGCACGTAGGACACCCGGCCCGACGCCACACTCGACGACTGCCCGGTCAGGCGGAAGCCCTCCGCGGCCGGGGCCGCGCCCATGCCGTAACCCTGGGTGTAGACCCCGGCGAACATGCCGGTGGCGCTGCCGCGCAACGCGCCGGGTTCGATTCCGGCCCGCTCCAACGCTTCCCACGACAGCTCGAGGAACATCCGCTGCTGGGGATCCATCGCCAGCGCCTCGCTGGGCGCGATGCCGAAGAAGGCGGGGTCGAAGTCCGCGACACCGTCCACGAAGCCGCCGGTGCGGGTATAGCAGGTGCCCGGGACGTCGGGATCCGGGTTGTAGATGCCCGCCAGGTCCCAGCCGCGGTCGGTGGGAAAGGCCGAGAGCACGTCGCGGCGCTCGACGAGCATCTGCCACAGGTCGTCGGGCGAATTCACCCCGCCCGGATAGCGACACGCCATCCCGACGATCACGATCGGGTCGTCGCCGACGGCCCGAACCACCGGGGTGGGCGCGATTTCCTGTGGCACCCCGGCGAGTTCGCCGCGGATGTAGCCCGCCAGGCCGTTCGGTGTCGGGTAGTCGAAGATGAGGGTGGGTGAAAGCGCCAGACCCGTCGCGGTTTTCAGCCGGTTACGCATTTCGACCGCGGTCAGGGAATCGAAGCCCAAGTCCTGGAACGCCTTGTCCGGGTCGATCGCCTCCGGCGTGGTGTTGCCCAAGACGGTGGCGATGTGCGAGCGGACCAGATCGAGCAGCACGGCGTGTTGCTCGGGCTCGGGCAGCCCGTGCAGGCGGTGCGCCAGCGCCGATTTCGACTTCGCGGCGGCCAGCGAGTCGTCGACCTGGCGCCGCGCCGGCGTGTTGACCAGGTCGGCGAACATGGGTGGCACCGCGGCGGCGTGGGCGCGCAACGCGCTCAGATCGATCCGGGCGGGCGCCAGGAACGGCTCGTCGACGATCAGCGCCGTGTCGAACAACTCCATCGCCTCGTCCGACGACAAGGCCAGGATGCCGTCGCGGCCGAGCCGGGCGAGGTCGGCGGCGTCCAGCCCGCCGGTCATAGCGCTGGCCTGGTCCCACAGCCCCCAGCCCAGCGAGACCGCCGGCAACCCGTGGGCGCGCCGGTGCGCGGCCAGCGCGTCCAGGAAGCAGTTGGCCGCCGCGTAGTTGGCCTGCCCCGAAGACCCGACCAGCCCGGCCATCGAGGAAAACATGACGAACACCGACAGGTCGAGGTCGCGGGTGAGCTCGTGCAGGTTCCAGGCGGCATCGACCTTGGCGCGCAACACGGCATCCACGCGCTCCGGGGTCAACGACGTGACCACCGCGTCGTCGAGCACGCCGGCGGCATGGACCACCCCGGTGAGTGGGTGGCTCGCCGGGATGTCGCCGATCACCGAGCCCAGGGCTTGGCGGTCCGCGGCGTCGCACGCGACCGCGCGCACCCGGGCTCCGGCTTCCTCCAGCTCGGCGATCAGCTCGGCCGCGCCAGGCGCGTCGGGACCGCTGCGGCTCAACAACACCAGGCTCTGCACCCCGTGGTGCGTCACCAGGTGGCGGGCCAGCGTCGAACCCGCCATTCCGGTCCCGCCCGTGATCAGCACGGTGCCCGCCACCTCCGCGCCACCCGGCCCGGAAGGCAAAGTCATGACGACCTTGCCGATGTGGCGCGCCTGGCTCAGATACCGCAACGCCGCACGGGCGCGCCGGATGTCGAACGTGGTCACCGGCAATGGCTCGAGCACGCCGGCGTCGAACAGGCCGGCCAACTCGATCATCCACTGGTGCATCCGGGGACGGCCGGGCTCGAAAAGATCGAAGGCGCGGTAGCGCACGCCCGGATATTCCTGGGCGATTACGCCGGGGTCGCGGATGTCGGTCTTGCCCATCTCCAGGAACACACCGCCAGGCGCGACCAGCCGCAGCGAGGCGTCCACGAAGTCGCCGGCCAGCGAATCCAGCACCACATCCATTCCGGCCCTGCCGGTCCTACCCGTCACCGCCCGGAACTTGTCCTCGAACTCGAGGCTGCGCGAATCCGCGATGTGGTCCTCGTCGAAGCCCATGGCCCGCAACGTGTCCCACTTGCCCTTGCTGGCCGTCGCGAAGATCTCCAGACCCAAGTGCCGGCCCAACTGGACCGCGGCCATGCCGACACCGCCGGCCGCGGCGTGCACCAGCACGCGTTGACCCGGCTTGACATCGGCCAGGTGCACGAACGCCATGTACGCGGTCGTGAAGACGGCCGAGATGGCGGCGGCCTCGGCGTAGGACCAGTCCGCGGGCATCGGCTGCAGCAGGCGCACGTCGCCGGGGACCAGCGTGCCGCTGCCGTCGGGGAAGAACCCGTAAACCGAGTCGCCGACGGCGAATTCGGTGACGCCCGGACCGACCTCGGTCACCACGCCGGCGCCTTCACCGCCGAGCAGGGCGTCGTGGGTGAACATGCCCAGGGTGATCATGATGTCGCGGAAGTTGGCCGCGATGGCGCGCAGCGCCACCCGCACCTGACCGGGCTCCAGCGGCGCGTCGGCGTTGGGAACCGGCTCCAGCCGCAGGTTTTCGAAGGTGCCGGCGTTGCCGATACCCAGACGCCAGGGCCCGTCGGCCGGGGGCACCAAGAGATCGTCGGCTGCGCGGCTGGGCCGCACCCGCGCCGTGTAGAGCCGGCCGGCCCGTAGCAGCACCTGCGGCTCCCCCACCGCGAGCACCGACGCGGCGGCCGGATCGTCCAGTGGCACATCGGAATCCACCAGGACAACGCGGCCGGGGTGCTCCGCTTGCGCCGAACGAACCAGACCCCACACCGCCGCGCCGGGCAGGTCGCTGATGTCCTCCCCCGGCAATCCCACGGCGCCGCGAGTCGCCACGATCAGCACCCCGGAGTCGCGTTCGGTCAGCCACGCCTGCACCGCGGCCAGTGCCCGATGGGTGCGCTCGTACGTTGCGGTGAGCGGATCCTGTTCGGAGGACACAGATTCCAGTACCTCGTAGGACGGTGCGGGGCCGGTCGCCGCCGCCGCGGTCGCCGGCGACCACGCCACCTCGAACAGTCGCTCGGGGCCAGAACTCGACACCGCCGCGCGCAACTGTCGCTCGCTGACCGGGCGGGCCACCATTGCACCCACCGACAACACCGGTAAACCGAGACCGTCGGCGAGCTCGATCGAGATCGCGGTGGCGCCGCCGCCGGCAGGTGGGTTCGCCGGCGCGATGCGGGCGCGTACCGCGGTCGCACCCGCGGCGTGCAACGAAACGTCCTGCCACGAGAAGGGCAGCATCACGTCGACGGGCTGGCCCGCCGCCTGTTGCGCCATGATGACGGCGTGCATCGCCGCGTCGAGCAACGCGGGGTGCACTCCGAAGCCACCGACGCCTCCGGCCGCATCGGGCAGCCGCACCTCGGCGAACACCTCGTCGCCGCGGATCCACGTCGCGGTCAACCCCCGGAACGCCGGGCCGTAGCCGTATCCGTGGGCGGCCAACCGGTCGTAACCGTCGGCCACGTCCACCGCGACCGCGCCCTCGGGCGGCCACACCGCCAGGTCGGCGCTCGGCTCGATCGAGCGGGAGCTCAACACACCCTCCGCGTGGCACACCCACCCCGAACCGGCGTCGGCGCGGGAGAACACCGAGACTCCGCGCCGTCCCGACTCTTCGCCGGGACCGACAACCACTTGCACGGCAACCGAACTGCCGGCGGGCAGCATCAGCGGCGCCTGTAGCGTCAGTTCGTCGACCACCGAACAGCCGACCTGGTCGCCGGCCCGGATCGCCAACTCGACGAACCCCGCACCCGGGAACACCGCGGCCCCGGAGACCGCGTGATCGGCCAGCCAGCCCTGCAGGCTGGGTGACAGCCGACCCGTCAGCAACACCCCACCCGACGCGGGCAACTCCACGACCGCGCTGAGCAACGCGTGCTCGCTGGTGCCCAGCCCCAGGCCCGTGGCGTCGGCCGCCATACCCTCACCCGACAGCCAAAACCGGCGCCGGTCAAAGGCGTACGTCGGCAGTTCCACGAAGCTCGCGCCGGCCAGGAGGCCGCGCCAGTTCACGCTCACCCCCGCCACGAACGCGGCGGCGGCCGACGTCAGGAATCGCCCGAGGCCGCCGTCATCGCGCCCGAGGGTGGGAACGACGATCGCCTCGGAGTCGCCGGAGGTGCAGTCGTTGCAGGTGTCTTCGATGCCGGCGATCAGCGCGGGATGCGGACTGGATTCGACGAACGTGCGGTACCCGTGCTCGCAGGCGGCGCGCACCGCCTGGTCGAACTGCACGGTCTGCCGGATGTTGCGATACCAGTAGGCGGCGTCCAAACCTGCGGTGTCCAAACGATTCCCGGTCACCGTGGAGAAGAAGGCGACGCGGCAGGAGTTCGGTTCGATACCGTCCAGAGCCTGGACCAGCTCGTCACGGATGGCCTCGACCTCGACCGAGTGGGACGCATAGTCCACATCGATCCGGCGGGTGCGCAGCTCGAGGTCGGCGCAGAAGCCGACGAGTTCCTCCAGCGCGGCCACCTCACCCGATACCACCACCGCCGACGGGCCGTTGACGGCCGCGATGCTGACACGGTTGCCGTAGGGCGCCAACAACTCCCGCGCCCGCTCGGTGCTGCAGGCGATCGACAGCATGCCCCCGGGGTGCGCCAGTGACCGCAGCAACTTGCTGCGCAGCGTGACCACCCGAGCGGCGTCGCGCAGCGACAGCGCGCCGGCGACATACGCGGCGGCGATCTCCCCCTGTGAATGGCCGATCACCGCATCCGGGTTGACCCCGACCGATTTCCACAGTTCGGCCAGCGACACCATCACCGCGAACAGCACCGGCTGGACCACGTCCACGCGATCCATACCAGGAGCACCGGGCGCGCCGCGCAGGACGTCGATCAGCGACCAGTCGACGAATTCGGCGAACGCTTCCGCGCACGCGTCGATCTGCTGGGCGAAAACCGGTGCGGTGTCCAGCAACTCGACGCCCATGCCAAGCCATTGGGAACCCTGCCCGGGGAACACGAAGACGTTCTTGCCGGCCGGTGCCGCGCTGCCCTGAATGACCGACCCCGCCAGATCGTCGCCGGCCAGCTCGTCCAGCCCCGCCAGCAACCGGTCCCGGTCGCCACCGACGACGACGGCCCGATGCTCGAAGGTCGCGCGGCCCGCCAGCGACCAGGCCACGTCGGCGACGTCCAGCTCATCGTGCGCGCGAACATGCGCGGCCAGCCGGGCAGCCTGAGACCTCAACGCCGACAAGGATTTCGCCGACACCGCCCACGGTACGACCACGGGTTTCGGGTGGTCCTCGCGCGGCTCGGGCGCGGGGGCCGCTTCGATGATCACGTGTGCGTTGGTGCCGCTGATCCCGAACGAGGACACGCCGGCGCGTTGCACCCGGCTCCCAGCAGGCCAGGGCTGCGCCTCGGTCAGCAACGACACCGATCCCGCCGACCAGTCGACGTGCGGGCTGGGTACGTCCACATGCAATGTCGCCGGCAGCATTTCGTGGCGCATGCCCTGAACCATCTTGATCACGCCGGCCACACCCGCCGCGGCCTGGGTGTGGCCCATGTTCGACTTGATCGACCCCAGCCAGAGCGGCTCGGACCGGTCCTGCCCGTAGGTCGCCAGCAACGCCTGCGCCTCGATGGGGTCACCCAGCGTGGTGCCCGTGCCGTGGCCTTCCACCACGTCCACGTCGGCCGCCGACAGGCCGGCATTGGCCAGCGCGGCACGCACCACCCGCTGCTGCGACGGGCCGTTCGGCGCGGTCAACCCATTCGACGCACCGTCCTGGTTGACCGCCGATCCGCGCACCAGCGCCAGCACCGGATGACCCAAACGCCGGGCGTCGGAGAGCCGCTCGACGACCAGCATCGCGCCGCCCTCCGACCAGCCGACGCCGTCGGCCGCTCCGGCGTAGGCCTTGGACCGGCCGTCGGGGGCCAGCCCGCGGTGACGGCTGAATTCGACAAAGACCGTCGGGGTGGCGTTGACGGTCGCGCCGCCGGCCAGCGCCAGGTCGCACTCCCCCGAACGCAGCGACTGCACCGCCATGTGCAAGGCGACCAACGACGACGAACATGCCGTGTCCACCGACACCGCCGGACCCTCGAGCCCCAGCACGTACGACACCCGGCCGGAGGCGACGCTGGAGGTCATGCCGGTTAGCCGGTAGCCCTCGATCTCCTCGGCGAGCATGCCGTAGCCCTGGACGATGAGGCCGGCGAACACACCGGTCGCGCTGCCTCGCAGCCCGCTGGGATCGATCCCGCCCCGCTCCAGCGCCTCCCAGGACAGCTCCAGCAGCATCCGATGCTGCGGGTCCATCGCGAGCGCCTCGCTCGGGGCGATGCCGAAGAAGGCCGGATCGAAGTCGGCGACACCGTCGACGAATCCACCGGTCTTCGCGTATGTCTTGTGGCGCGCGTCGGGGTCCGGGTCGTACAGGCTCGCCAGGTCCCAGCCGCGATCGGTGGGAAAGTCCGTGATCACGTCGCGGCCGTCGGCGACCATCCGCCACAGGTCTTCCGGTGTCTGGACTCCGCCGGGGAAACGGCAGGACATCCCGACGATCGCGATCGGCTCGCTCGACCGCTCCAGCAGCGCACGGTTGGTGCGTTTCAGGCGTTCGACCTGGACCAGCGCTTTACGTAGCGCTTCGGTCGCATGCTGGAGTTGATCCACCATCAATACCTCTCGCCTAACATGGCCGTCAGCTGCCCTGATGCGACTCTCGCCGAGTCACGGAAATTGCCGCACGATGCGATGTCGTGCCGCTCCGGCCCAAGAATGTCGCTGGTGAGTATCGCCAACTCCGACGGGATTTCAAAACGTCCGATGCTCCCGGCTGCTACGGGAGGACCGGCTTCGGCGTGCGGAACGCCTTGTCCAAGGGGATCGAAAACGCGCCGTTGCGCCCGTGGGTCCCGAGGCCTGCCCCGACCCGGGCAGACCGGGATACAACTGACGCGCCTTCCATGGCGCGACTGTACCCGGCCGTGCATCGACAGTGGTCAGGACGGCTCAGACACCGGCCCGGCGCCAGCCGTCGGCCGCGCGAGCGGCCCGGATCAGCACGTCGCACAGTTCGCGCAGTTCGGCGGCCCGGGCTCCCTCTTCGAGGGCGGTGACGACGTCCTCGGCCGCGCAGCGCACCTGGTAGACGCGGTCGGACAGGTCGACCGCATCGTCGGCCGACAGGACGACGGCGTCAGGGGGCAGCGCCAATGGGGCCCCGGCGGCGCCCCTGGTCAATGAGGCACGTTGTTCGTACGCCCGCTGCCGGCACGACTGCCGGCAGTACTGGCGGCGACGTCCCATCCCCGCGTCGGACACGTCGCGACCGCACCAGCGACAGGGTTGCGGATGGGGTCGACGGCTCACGCCTGCCGACTTTAGTCGGGTTCGCGCGGCGATCCCGGTATCATTGAAGGTCGCGTCGCGTACGCCGGCCACCGAACCGGGAACTACGCAGAGCGCCACGACGTTTGCCAAGCGGACAGAAGTGCACTACAGCAGCCCACAAGAGCAGCCCACAAGTTCGAAGCACCTAGAGGAGTAGCAACATGGCTGATCGCGTCCTTAGGGGCAGTCGTCTCGGAGCCGTGAGCTACGAGACCGACCGCAACCACGACCTCGCGCCGCGCCAGATCGCGCGGTACCGCACCGAGAACGGCGAGGAGTTCGAGGTTCCGTTCGCCGACGATGCGGAGATCCCCGGCACCTGGCTGTGCCGCAACGGCATGGAAGGCACCCTGATCGAGGGTGACCTGCCCGAGCCCAAGAAGGTGAAGCCGCCGCGCACCCACTGGGACATGCTGCTGGAACGGCGCAGCGTCGAAGAGCTCGAAGAGCTGCTCAAGGAGCGGCTCGAAATCATCCGGTCACGCCGCCGGGGCTGATCCCGCCGGCTTAGCTGCGGTTGTCCGCGCGCTGGGTGCCGGCGCGGCTCGTGCGGCCCTCGATACCCCACCGGGTGACCTTGACCAGCGCCTCGCGGATGTTCGATCCGCTCATCTTCGAGACGCCGAGTTCACGCTCGGTGAAGGTGATCGGCACCTCGGCGATGACGAACCCGTTGCACACCGTGCGCCACGTCAGGTCGATCTGGAAGCAGTAACCCTTGGAATCCACGGCGTCGAGCCCGATCGCCTCGAGAACTTCGCGGCGGTAGGCGCGGTAGCCGGCGGTGATGTCGTGGACGCCGATACCCAGCGCGAGCCGCGCATAGGTGTTGGCCGTCCACGACAGCGCCCAGCGTCGCCACGGCCAATTTCGCACCGACCCGCCCTCGACATAGCGGGAGCCGATGGCCAGATCGGCTCCGGCGTCGATGGCGTCCAGGAGGAGGTGCAGCTGTTCGGGCGCGTGGCTGCCGTCGGCATCCATCTCCACCAGCACCGAGTAGTCACGGCTGAGCCCCCAGGCGAAGCCCGCCAGATACGCCGCGCCCAGCCCGTCCTTGGCGGTGCGGTGCATCACGTGGGTGCGACCGGCGTCGGCGGCGGCCAGTTCCTCGGCGAGCTCACCGGTGCCGTCGGGGCTGCTGTCGTCGACGATGAGCAGGTGCACGTGGGGGCACGCGTCCTTCAACCGCCGGTGGATCACCGGCAGGTTCTCCAGCTCGTTGTAGGTGGGGATGATCACCAGGACGCGCTCGCTGGGGCGACTGCCCGAGTCCCGGGGCGCCGGCTGGCCGGTGGTCATGTAGCTCCTCTGTGTCGCCCGAAATTACGCGACGGTCGTCGGCCGCCCTCGTGGAGCGGAGTGTAGTCACCGCCGTCATCCGGCGGCGTCTGGTCCCCGCCCCCGTCGGGCGGGGTGTCCGAGTCAACCTCGCCCGGTGGGGTTTCGCCCGGGGGCATGCCGCCGCCCGGGGATTCGTCCGTGGCCTCGGACCTCCGGCGAACCGGACGCGGGAACCACCCATTGTGCCGTATCCCGGCCAGGATGGCCGCCCCAGCCGCCGCGACCATGAGCCACTGCAACAGCGGGCCCCAGCGGGTGGCCGGCGTCAACTTCGTCTTCAGGCGAACCTGAATGTCCAGGTAATCGGGCTGGAAGAAGTCGGTGCGCACCAGCTCCGCCCCGTCCGGCGCGATCACCGCGCTGATCCCGGTGGTGCCGGCGACCACCACGTATCGATCGTGCTCGACGGCCCGTACCTTCGCGAAGCCCAACTGCTGTTCGCTCATCGTCTTGTTGAAGGTGGCGTTGTTGCTGGGCACGGCCAGCAACTGGGCCCCGTTGCGGACCGCGTTGCGCGGGACACGGTCGAAGATCACCTCCCAACAGGTGGCGACCCCGACCGGCACCCCGGCGATGTGCACGATGTCCCGGCCGGGGCGGGGCACCATGTTCCCGGCGCGGTCGGCGTAGTTGGAGAGATGCCTGAACAGCCACGGCATCGGCAGGTATTCGCCGAACGGCTGCACTATTTCCTTGTCGTGCCGGTCGGCCGGTCCGGTCGCCGGGTTCCACACGATCATGGTGTTGGTGTATTGCGGATTCTCCGGCGGGCTGCCGGGCAGCTCGGACACGGTGCCGATCAGGATCGGCGCGCCGATCGCGGTCGCGGCCTGCGATATCTCCAGCGCGGCGTCGATGTTCACCAGCGGGTCGATGTCCGATGAGTCCTCCGGCCAGATCACGAATTGAGGTTGCGGCGCCTGTCCCGAGCGCACGTCCTCCGCCAGGTGCAGCGTCTCGCGAACATGGTTGTCGAGCACCGCCCGGCGCTGCGCGTTGAAGTCGAGACCGAGCCGCGGCACATTGCCCTGCACCACCGCCACGGTGACCGTCGGCTCGCCGCCCGATCCGGCGCCGGCATGGCGAACCTGGGGCCAGACGACGACGGACGCGAACAAGACCAGGCAGATGCAGACCCCGGGCAGCACCACGGCCGGCGGCGCCGCGTCGGCTCTCGCCGCTTCGTCGCCGCCGCGATGCGCCCGGTTGCCGGTGCGCCACCACTTCACGATCTCGAGCTCGATGGCGGTCGCGCTGAACCCCACCAGCACGATCGCGGTCGAAAGCAGCGCCGGGCCGCCGAGCTGGGCCAACGGCAAGAAGGGGCCCTGCGCCTGGCCGAAGGCCACCACGCCCCACGGGAAGCCGCCGAACGGGACGGCCGACTTCAGCCATTCCTGGGCCGCCCACACCAGCGCGAACCAGACGGGCCAGCCCGGCAGCCGGCGCACGACCACCGCGCACAGCCCGAACAGCGCGGGGAACAGCGCACACGTCAGCGCCAACGCCATCCACGGCACAGCGCCGACGAGCATGCTGATCCAGGGCAGCAGCGGCAGATAGAACGCCAGCCCGAACAGGAACCCGTAGCCCAAGCCGCCCGCCGGCGTCGTCGCCGGGTGCTTGAGCACCCACGCCAGCAATGCGGCCGCGACGACCGCGCCCCACCACCAGTTCAGCGTCGGGAAGCTGGTGAATAGCAGCACGCCCCCCGCGACGGCGCACACCAGCCGGGTCAGGCGGGGCAGCAGGGCGGCCCGGACGGCGGGCAGCCGCGCCGACACCCGGCGCCCCGCGCGCCCCAGGCGGTCCGTCAGCGGTGGCGCGCCCGGCTGCGGGGCGCCGAGTCCGTCGTCGTCCTCGGGTTGCGGCCCGGGCTCCGGCCGGACGTCGACGGGTTCGTCGTCGCGCTCGGCTTCGGCTTCGTCGCTGATCGGGTCGGTATCCAGGTGCGCCGCGGGGCCGTCGTCCACCGCGCCGGGTTCGTCGGACCGGCCGGGCCGGTCCTGTCGGCCGAACCACTCCCTAGCCATGGATGACAGCGCCCCGATGCACCGTTCGACGGCAGCGCGGCAGGGCATCGGTCGGGCCCAGGCGCGGTAACGCCGGCACCCGGGCGCGCGGATCGGTCGACCAGCGCGCGACGGCGTCGCGGGGTGCGTGGACGTCCAGCTCCCCGGCGTCCCAGACGGCGTAGGAGGCCGGCGCGCCGGGCACCAGCGTCCCGGTCCTGCCGTCCTGGACGCCGGCCGCCCGCCAGCCGCCGCGGGTGGCGGCGGCGAACGCGGCCCGCGCGGAGATCGCGCTGCCGGGGGTTCGATGATTGACCGCCGCGCGCACGCTCGCCCACGGGTCGAGGCCCGTTACCGGGGCGTCGGAACCTAGCGCGAGGGGCACGCCTTGGGATGCTAACAGCGCAAGCGGGTTGAGCCGGCTGGCTCGTGGGGCTCCGAGGCGGCGCGCGTACATGCCGTCGGCGCCGCCCCACAACGCGTCGAAGTTGGGCTGCACGCTGGCGATGACGCCCCATCGCCCCAGCTGGGCGGCCTGCTCCTCGCTGACCATTTCGACGTGCTCGAGGCGGTGACCGCACCGGGCGACGGCCACCGCGCCGAGCCGCGCGACGACCCGTTCGAAGGCGGTGACCACCGCCGACACGGCCGCGTCGCCGATGACGTGGAAACCCGCGGTCACCTCGGCCTCGGTGCAGGCCCGGACGTGCGCCTCGATGGCGTCGGGGTCGAGGTAGCAGGTGCCGAGCCGGTCCGCGGCGTCGGCGTACGGCTCGTGCAGCCAGGCGGTGCGCGACCCGAGCGCACCGTCGACGAAGAGATCGCCCGCCAGCCCGCGGGCCCCGGTCTCCTCGATGAGCGCGCGCGCCCGCGCGGGCGTGCTCACCGCCTCGCCCCAGTAGCCGGTCACCTCGACGCCGTGATCGAGGGCCCGCAGTTGCAGCCAGTCGTCCAGCCCGCCGATCTCGGGTCCGGCGCATTCGTGCACCGCGACGATGCCGGCGGCCGCGGCGGCCCGGAGCGCGGCCGCCCGGGCCTGCGCCAGCTGCCCGGGCGTCAGCAGGCCACGGGCAGCGGCGCGGACCAGGTGATGGGCGTCACCGGTGAGCGGCCGGTCGGGGGTGTAGCCGGCCGCCGCCGGGAGCTCCGCGACCAGCCGGCGCAACCCGGTCGAGGCGAGCGCGGAGTGGACGTCCACCCGGGACAGGTAGGCGGGCCGGTCACCGAGGACGGCGTCGAGGTCGGCCGTGCGCGGCGGGCTGTTCTCGGGCCAGGACGACTCGTCCCAGCCGTGCCCCCACACGGGCCGGTCGGGGTGGGCGGCCGCATGGTCGGCGACCATCTGGATGCACTGCGCCCGCGAGCGCGCCGCGCCCAGGTCCAGGCCGCTGAGCGTCAAACCGGTGGCGGTGAGGTGGAGATGGCTGTCCACGAAGCCCGGCGCCACGAAACCGCCGGCCAAGTCCTCGACGTCGGCGCCGGGAAAGAGGCTGCGGCCGACGTCATCGCTGCCCAGCCACGCGACGACGTCCCCGCGCACCGCCATCGCGGTGGCGTCGGGGTGGGTCGGGCTGTGCACCCGGCCGTTGACCAGCAGCGTGGTGGACGTCTCGCTCACAGGGCAAAGCTACGTGTGCCGGTGGGCCCGTGGTCAGTCCCAGGCGGGCCGGCCCGGGAATCCGCCCCGCGCCGGCTCGTTCGGCAGCGCGGGCGGCCGGATGTCCCGGACGTCGACGACCTCGCCGTCGATGTACCCGTCGAGGGAGCCGTCCCCCGCGGCCGCGCCCTGACGCTCGCCGGCGCCGAACAGCGCCGTGTCGGCGAGCAGCGGCACGCGCCTCCGCAGACCGCGCATCGCGAGAGCGGCCAACCCCGGGCCGACGGCCGAGCGAACGGGCGGCACCAGCAGCAGGAGCCCCGACACCGTGGTGACCGGTCCGGGTATCACGACCAGCAGGGCGCCCAGCGTGACCAGCGTCCCGTCCCGCACCGCCGCGCGCCGCTCGGCGAGGCCGGACCGCAGGTGCCCGATCTGGCGGAGCAGGTGCGAGCCCGTCATCGGCACCAAAAGCCCCCAGCCGAGCACGAAGCTGCCCAGCAGCACGAGCAGCGTCCAACCCCACCCGATCGTCGCTACCAGGGCGGTGATCGCCGCCAGCTCGACGACGGCGTAGACGAGAAACAGCCGTGACAACATGTCACGCCAACGTCCGCCGGCCGAGCCGAAGTTCCCATGGTGGCGTCCGGGCCGATTGCAGTTAGATGACGATATGACGACGATTGAGATCGACACCCCGGATGGACCGATCGACGCGCTGCTGGACCTGCCCACCGGTCAGGGCCCGTGGCCCGGCGTGGTGGTGGTCCACGACGCGTTCGGCTACGGCAGGGACAAAGAGTCGACCAACAAGCGCATCGCTCAGGCCGGCTACGTGGCGATCACGCCGAACATGTACGCGCGGGGCGGGCGCATCCGCTGCATCACCCGGGTCATGAAGGAGCTGCAGACGCAGCGCGGCCGCGCCCTCGACGACATCCTGGCCGCCCGCGATCACCTGAAGTCCATGCCCGAATGTTGCGGCCAGGTCGGCATCGCGGGTTTCTGCATGGGCGGCCAGTTCGCACTCGTGATGGCGCCCAAGGGTTTCGGTGCCTCCGCGCCGTTCTACGGCGCTCCCCTGCCGCGGCACCTCGACGAGACCCTCGACGGGGCGTGCCCCATCGTGGCCAGCTTCGGCGCCCGCGACCCGCTGGGCCGGGGCGCGCCCGAGAAACTGCGCGCGACCGTCGCCCGCAAGAACATCACCGCCGACGTCAAGGTCTACCCCGGAGTCGGGCACAGCTTCGCCAACGAATTGCCCGCCCAGCCGCTGCTTCGCATCACCGGCTTCGGCTACGACCGCGCGGCCACCGAGGACGCGTGGGGCCGCGTCTTCGCCTTCTTCGGCGAGCATCTGGCGGCCGGAACGTAGCGCGTTCCGCCACCCCGTCGTCGCCCACCAACGCGGCGCCCCGCAGGGTCAGGCCTGCGCCACCCTGAGCTCGAGACCGACGTTGTTCTCCATGCCGCCGCGTAGCTTGCTGAAGACGTTGAACACCTTGCCCATCACGCCGTAACGCTTGCCGATCGCGTCATAGACCGTGGCGGTGTGCGACTTGTCGAGGATGGCGGCGGTGCCTTCGGCGGCCTCGCTGGTCGGGCGGCCCTGCATGGTGCAGGTGGCCAGCGTGACCCGCGGAGTGTTGCGGATCCGCTTGACCTTCCACGACCTTTCCTGGGTGATGACCAGTAACCGGTCCTTGTCCGCCGCGGCCCAGATCGGCGTCGGCTTGGGCCTGCCGTCCTTGGTGAAAGTGGTCAGCAGAATGTATTGCGCCTTGGCGAGATCGGCGAAGGTGGGCGTCACGGTACCAACCTACTCGGCGACGTTGACATTCTCAGACGTCAGCTGCAATAGTCAGCCCTTAAGTGAAAACATTGTTTTCGTTTAAGCGCATGCAGCCGCGACCGGAGTGGGGAAACGCATGAGCGATCCGAAGAACCCGATGACGTGGCTGCCGTTCTCGATCGCCGAGGCAGCGCTCTCGGGATCCGACGACGACAATGCGGACCTCTCCCAGGCGTGGTCATATCTGCAGACACGGCTCCGCGACGCAGCACAGATCGTGCAATCGGATCCGGCCAGTCGCAATCGACTCGATCTCGCCGCGGGAATGCGCCACCTGCTCGTGCTGCTCACCGCGGGTATCGATGAGGTGCTGCGGTTCGACACCGACCCGATCCTGTCTGTCCGGCCCACCAGCACCGACGACCTCGTGACCTGGGGAATGGAATGCCCCGACTGCATTTACACCCGCGCCGTGCTGCGCGGCGGAGACAGTTACCGACTGTTCGGGAATCGAGGCACCGCACGCTACGTCGGGCTGCAGACGATGAACGGCGTCGCCGCAACGGCCAACGCACTGGTCGACGAACTCGAGGTGGACGCCGACGGCAACTTCGAGGTCTCGCTGTCGCCTGACGAACGACCGGGCAATTGGATGCGGATCGAAGGTGACAATCCCACGTTGACGGTGCGGCACTTCTTCTACGACTGGGACACCGAAGTGGCTTCATCGCTGCACATCGAGCGAGTCGGCGACGGGGTTGGCGCCGAGCACCGTTCGGTCGACGCCGCGGTGGCGGTGTCGCGACAGTTGGTTGCCCTCGGCGACTTCGTCAAAGACAACCTGGCGTTCTTTCTGCAATTCGGTGCCGCGGCGCCGACGAACGGGTTCTTGCCGCCGATCGACCGCACCGCGATGGGGGCGGCCGCGGAGAACCGGCCGGTGATCGGTCGGTGGGAGCTGCGCCCGGACGAGGCGCTCATCGTGGAAGTCGAGCCGCCACAAGGCCTCTACTGGAGCTTCTCTATCGGCAATCCGTGGTGGGAGACGATCCATTACGGGCGCCACCAGTCCAGCCTGAACGCTCATCAGGCGGCGGTGGACTCCGACGGCTTGGTGCGTGTGGTGCTGTGCTCGGAAGACCCCGGCGTCGCGAATTGGCTTGACACCGCAGGCCACAGCAACGGCCCCATCATCCTGCGCTGCGTGCGCACCGAGACCGCGCCGACGCCGTCGACGCTCGTCGTGCCGTTCGGCGACATACCTGCCCACCTGCCCCCGGACACCGCGACCGTCACACCCCGAGAGCGTGCGTCGGTGATCGCCGCGCGCCGCAGCGCCGTGCGCGAAAGGTTCGGATAACGATGTTTGACGCCGACGAGTTGGAGGCCGGCGCCCGTGCCGCAACCGGTCTCGACGATTTCGGATCCTCGTACTACCGTGCGGGGCTCGAACGCATCGTCGACGCGCTGAACACCGAGGCGGGCCTCAACGACATCGGCCAGGTCATCCAGCACGCGACGATCAGCAACGCGTTGATTCAGCGCCTGAAGGTCGAGGACACCTATCGACAACATCCCGAGATCGACGACGAGGTGATTGACGGACCCGTCTTCGTGATCGGATTACCCCGCACCGGCACCACGGCATTGAGCCAACTGGTGGCCGCCGATCCGCAATTCCGGTCGCTGCGGATGTGGGAGTCGCAGGCGCCCACACCCCCGCCGGAGAGCGCCACCCAACACGTCGATCCGCGGATCGCGCAGGCCGAGGCGGGGCTGAAGATGCTCGACGACATGTTCCCGTTGATGAGGACGCTGTACAACTCGGAGCCGACGGCCGCGACCGAATGCCAGGATCTGATGGGAATGAGCTTTCGCACCTTCCACTTTGACGGAGCAGTGCGCGCCCCGGGATACCTGGCATGGCTGATGGAATGCGACATGCGCGAGACGTACACCTTTCACCGACGGGTCCTCAAGCTGTTGCAGTGGCATTGCCCGCCGACGCTGTGGCATCTGAAGACCCCGGTACACATGTTCGCCCTCGACGCACTCGTCGAGGCCTACCCGAATGCGAAATTTCTCTGGAGTCACCGAGATCCGGCCAAGGTGATGGGCTCGGTATGCAGCCTGATCCAGTACGTGCGCAGCTGGAGCAGCGACCGCAACGACGCCAACGAGCTCGGCGCCGAACAGCTGGACAGCTGGGTCGAAGCTGTGCGGCGGGCAATGGATTTCCGCAGCCGGGTGGGTGACGACCGGTTCGCCGACGTCTCGTTCGCGGATCTGCAAGCTGATCCGGTGCGCACGTTGCAATCCAGTTATGAGCGCCTGGGTTTGAGCTTTACCGACGGCACCACAGACTCGGTCAAGCAGTGGGCGGAAGGGCACCAACCCGGCTCTCGTGGTGCGCACGACTATGACCTGGCCGCATATGGCCTCACAGCCGCAGGGGTCCGTGAGCGATTTGCGGACTACCTCGCCGCCTACGATGCAACCGCCTGAGCCGATGAGCGCTCCCCGGGCGCGGCGACGCGACAAGCTGGACCCGGACCCGGCGGTGCGCCGCGAGATTCTGGTAGCCGCGTCAACAACGCTGCGCGAGCAGGGAGTTCGCGGATTGAGCATTGCCGCGGTGCTGGACCGCGCCAAGTTGAGCACCCGCGCCTTCTATCGGCATTTCGACTCCAAGGATGAGCTGGTGGCCGCGGTGTTCCTCGATACCGCGCGCGCGGAACGGCGGCGACTGCAACGCCGAATGTCGGCCGCCGCAACAGAGATCGAAGCCGTCGCGGCGTGGATCGACGGGCGACTCGACCTTGCGTTCGACGAGAACATCAAATCCGATCTGCGGCGGCTGTCGCTGGAAGCTCAATCGCAGACCTTCGCCTCGCCCGGGCTGGTCCAGCCCGCATACGCGGAAATGCTCAAGCCGCTCAGCGCAGTGCTGCAGCGCGGACAGCAGGCCGGGGTGTTCCGCCGCATCGACCCGGTGACCGACGCCGAGTTCATCCACGGTGTGGTGTGGGCGAGCACCAACCGGCAGTGGCGGACCGGAAATTGCGACCGTGACAAAGTCCGCGCAGACGCCCTCCGCTTCTGCCTGCGTGCGTTGGGCGTGGCACCCGAAGCGGTCGATCAAGTCTGCTCAACCGACTGACCGAAGGAGTATCGATGGACCTGGGTTTCACCGGCTCGACGGCCGTGGTCACCGGCGGCAGTAAGGGTATGGGACTGGCCATCGCCGAAACCCTCGCGGCCGAGGGGGCCCGGGTGGCCGTGATGGCTCGTGGCAGAGGGGCGCTCGACGCCGCGGTGGAATCGCTGCGCCAGGCTGGCGCTCCCGACGCCGTGGGGATCAGCGTGGATATGGCCGACGCCGAGTCCATCGCTGACGCCTTCACGGCCGTCTCGGAGCGCTGGGGCCACCTCAACAGCCTGGTTCACACGATCGGCCCGGGCGACGGCTATTTCGAGCAGATGGACGACGCCCAATGGGAAGAGGCGTTCACCCTTGGCACGATGTCGGCTGTGCGATCGATCCGCGCCTCGTTGCCGCTGTTGCGCTCCGCCGACTGGGCGCGCATCGTGACGCTGTCCGCACACTCGATTCAACGGCAGAACCCGCGCATCGTCGCCTACACCGCATCGAAGGCCGCACTGGCCAGCGTCACCAAGAACCTCTCGAAGAGCCTTGCCAAGGACGACATTCTGGTCAACTGTGTGTGCCCGGGAACCATCGTGACGGCCAGCTTCACGGAGGCCCTCAAGGACATCCTGGCCGCCGATGGCCTCGACGCCACCGATCCGGTCGACGTCATGACCTGGATCGACAACAACTTTCACCAGCCCTGCGACCTCGGGCGTGCCGGACTTCCCGAAGAGGTCGCTTCCGTCACCGCCTACCTGGTGTCGCGGCGAAACGGCTATGTCACCGGGGCGACCGTAAACGTCGACGGCGGATCGGACTTCATCTGACGCCGGTCCGGCGAGCAGACGCAGAATCGCATCGGAAGGTGCCTTCGCGTGCGATTCTGCGTCTGCTCGCCAGGGGAACTAGCCCTCCAGGTCGCCTTCGGTTTCCAACAGCGCCTGGCGCAGCCGGGCGAGGGTGTCGGGCTGCGGCTGTTCCCACATGCCGCGGCCGGCGGCCTCCAGCAGCCGTTCGGCCATGCCGTGCAGCGCCCACGGGTTGGATTCGGCCATGAACTTCCGGTTCTCGGGATCCAGCACGTAGCGCTCGGTGAGCTGTTCGTACATCCAGTCGGCCATCACCCCGGCGGTCGCGTCGTACCCGAACAGATAGTCCACGGTCGCCGCCATTTCGAACGCGCCCTTGTAACCGTGCCGGCGCATCGCCGCCATCCAGCGCGGATTGACGACGCGGGCGCGAAACACCCGCGTGGTCTCCTCGGACAGCGTGCGGGTGCGGATCGCGTCGGGCCGGGTGTTGTCGCCGATATAGGCCGCCGGCGCCTGGCCGGTCAGCGCCCGGACCGTGGCCACCATGCCGCCGTGGTACTGGAAGTAGTCATCGGAGTCGGCGATGTCGTGTTCGCGGGTGTCGGTGTTCTTGGCGGCCACCGCGATCCGCCGGTACTGGCGATTCATGTCGTCGATCGCCTCGCGGCCGTCCAGGTCGCGGCCGTAGGCGAAGCCGCCCCACGCGGTGTAGACCTGCGCCAGGTCGGCGTCGTCGCGCCAGTTGCGGCTGTCGATCAGCTGCAGCAGCCCGGCCCCGTAGGTGCCCGGCTTGGAACCGAAAATCCTTGTGGTGGAGCGTCTTTGATCGCCATGCTGGGCCAGGTCGGCCTGGGCGTGTGCGCGCACGTAGTTGTCCTCGGCCGGCTCGTCGAGGCCGGCGACCAATTGCACCGCGTCGTCGAGCATCGTCACCACGTGCGGGAAGGCGTCCCGGAAGAAGCCGGAGATCCGCACGGTGACGTCGATCCGGGGGCGGCCCAGTTCGGCCGGCGGGATCGGCGTGAGGCCCACGACGCGCCGCGAGGCGTCGTCCCAGACGGGCCGAACGCCCAGCAGTGCAAGCACTTCGGCGATATCGTCGCCGGCGGTGCGCATCGCCGAGGTACCCCACACCGACAGCCCAACCGATTGCGGCCACCGCCCGTGGTCGTTGCGGTAGCGGGCCAGCAGCGAATCCGCCAGCGCCACACCGGCTTCCCAGGCCAGCCGCGACGGAACCGCCTTGGGGTCGACGGAGTAGAAGTTGCGTCCGGTGGGCAGCACGTTCACCAGGCCACGCAGCGGCGAGCCCGAGGGACCGGCGGG
Source organism: Mycobacterium europaeum (assembly GCF_034555895.2). NCBI lineage: Bacteria > Bacillati > Actinomycetota > Actinomycetes > Mycobacteriales > Mycobacteriaceae > Mycobacterium > Mycobacterium europaeum. The sequence continues at coordinate 1,668,094 of NZ_CP157315.1, read as the reverse complement.
GATGAAGTGGCCGTCGAGCGCGTTGAGCACCTGGTCGATTTCGGCGGCGGTGCCGGCGAGCCGGGGCACCACCTCGGTGGCCGCAAACCGCAACACTTTTGCCGCGTCCTCGTTCCCGGTGATCCGTTCGGCGGCGTCGGGATCCCATCCGCTGGCCTGCAGCGCAGCGACGAGTTCGCGGGCTGCGGCCTCGGTGTCATCCACCGCCGATCGCTCGTCGGTGCCGTCCTCGGCCAGGCCCAACGCCTGCCGCAGGCCGGGAAGGGCGTGCTCGCCGCCGAACAGCTGACGGGCCCGCAGGATGGCCAGCACCAGGTCGAGTTCGGCTTCACCGGTTGGCTTTTGGCCCAGGATGTGCAGGCCGTCGCGGATCTGCACGTCCTTGATCTCGCAGAGCCACCCGTCGACGTGCAGCAGCATGTCGTCGAAGGAGTCCTCCGGCGGGCGCTCGGTCAAGCCGAGGTCGTGGTCCATCTTGGCGGCCCGGATCAGCGTCCAGATCTGCTGACGGATGGCGGGCAGCTTGCCGGGATCGAGCGCGGCGACGTTGGCGTGCTCGTCGAGCAGCTGCTCCAAACGGGCGATGTCGCCATACGTTTCGGCGCGCGCCATCGGCGGGATCAGGTGGTCGACCAGCACCGCGTGCGCCCGCCGCTTGGCCTGGGTGCCCTCACCCGGGTCGTTGACCAGGAAGGGGTAGACCAGCGGCAGGTTGCCCAGCGCGGCGTCGGATCCGCAGGCCGCCGACATGCCCAGCGTCTTGCCGGGCAGCCATTCCAGATTGCCGTGCTTGCCCAGGTGCACTATCGCGTGCGAGCCGAAACCGGAGTCCAGCCAGTGGTAGGCGGCCAGGTAGTGGTGGCTGGGCGGCAGGTCCGGGTCGTGGTAGATCGCCACCGGGTTCTCCCCGAAACCCCGGGGTGGCTGCACCATCAGCACCAGGTTGCCGGCTTGCATTGCGGCGATGACGATTTCACCCTCGGGGCCGTTGGTGCGATCCACGAAGAGGTCGCCGGGGGGCGGGCCCCAGTGCTGCGCCACCGCGTCGGTCAGCTCCGCGGGCAGCGTCGAGAACCAGTCGCGATAGTCCTTGGCCGACACCCGGATCGGATTGCCGGCCAGCTGGCCGTCGGTGAGCCAGTCGGGGTCTTGCCCACCACGCTCGATCAAGGCGTGGATCAGGGCGTCACCGTCGTTGGCCTCGACACCGGGCAGCTCACCGATCTGGTACCCGCGCTCGCGCATGGCGCGCAGCAGCGCGACCGCGCTGGCCGGGGTGTCCAGGCCCACCGCGTTGCCGATGCGGGCGTGCTTGGTCGGGTAGGCCGAGAACACCAGGGCCACCCGCTTGTCGGCGGGGGCGACGTGCCGCAGCCGGGCGTGCCGGACCGCCAGACCCGCGACCCGGGCGCATCGCTCCGGGTCGGCGACGTACGAGATCAACCCGTCGTCGTCGATCTCCTTGAAGGAGAACGGGACCGTGATGATGCGGCCGTCGAACTCCGGCACCGCCACCTGGGTGGCGACGTCGAGCGGGCTGAGCCCGTCGTCGTTTTCGCTCCACTGAGCACGAGCGCTGGTCAGGCACAGCCCCTGCAGGATCGGAATGTCCAGGGCCGCCAGGTGTTCGACGTTCCAGCTGTCGTCATCTCCACCGGCGGACACCGCGGCCGGCTTCAGTCCCCCGGCGGCGAGCACGGTGACCACCATCGCGTCGGCGTCACCCAGCCGTTGCAGCAGTCCGGGTTCGGCGGTGCGCAGCGACGCGCAGTAGACGGGCAGCGGCCGCCCCCCGGCGTCCTCGATGGCCCGGCACAGCGCCTCGACGTAGCCGGTGTTGCCGGCCAACTGCTGCGCGCGGTAATACAGGACGGCGATCATCGGACCGCCGGCGTCGGCGGTGGGTCGCTCCAGCTCGCCCCAGGTCGGCGTGACCACCGGCGGACCGAACCCGAACCCGGTCATCAGCACGGTGTCGGACAGGAAGGCGTGCAGCTGGCGCAGGTTCTCCACGCCGCCGTGCGCCAGGTAGATGTGCGCCTGCACCGCGATGCCCGCCGCGAGGGTCGACAGGCCGGTCAGCTCGGCGTCGGCGGCTTGCTCGCCGCTGACCAGCACCGTCGGCACGCCGCTCGCGATCACCGCGTCGATACCGCTCTGCCACGCGCGGTAGCCACCGAGGATGCGCACCACGACGATCGCGGCGCCGGCCAGCAAATCCGGCAGTCCCCCGCAAGCGGGAGGTGCCCCCACGCCTTCATCCAGGCGCGACGGGTTCGCCCACCGATAGTTCTTGCCGCTGGAACGGGCGCTGATCAGGTCCGTGTCGGATGTCGACAGCAGCAGGATGGTTGGCTCAGCCACTCTTCATTCGTACAGCAGCGTCGCCGCGATGCGGGCGGCGACCTCACCGGCCACCCGCACCGCCTCTTCGCTCGTGCCCGGCTCGTAGCGATCCGCGGCGCGGTCATAGTCGGCGCCGGCGATGGACCCGTGATCGGCCGGCAACTCAACCAGTTCGACCGGCCAGCCGACCCGTCGGAGGCCGGCGGCGAAGTCCCTGCTGGCCGCGACGGGGACGACGTCGTCGGCCGGCCCGTGCAGCAGCGTGAACGGCGTGCCGATGCGCCGCGCCGCGAGGCCCTCCGTCACGCGACGACCGAAGATCGGGTCCGGGACCATGAAGGCGCCCGCGAGGCAAACGGTGTGCGCCAATCGCGCGTCGCCGCCGAGGGTGACCGCCGCCGCGGCGACACCTCCCATCGACCACCCGACGAGGACGATCGCGTTGCCATCGCCCGCGCGCTGCCGGGCGAAGTCCAACGATCGCAGCAGGTCTGCGCGCCCGCCGTCGTCGGCGTGGGAGTTCCAGTCCGGTGCCACCACCGCCGCGCCGCGCCGCGCGAGCATGCCGGCGAGCGGACGGAAGGCGCCGCGGGCGTCGGTCTGCATGCCATGCCACATCAGCACCGTCGGTTGCGTCGGGTCGCCGTAGACATCGGCGAAACGTCCCCGGGCGTACTCCACTGTCCGCACGGCCCGAGTATTCCCGGGCGTAAACCTTCGCGCTGTCCTTGGGCACCCTGGCCCGTACCGTGGACGGGTGGCCAGGACGCGCGACAGCGACGCCTGCCCGGGCGCGCTGCAGGTGCACCGGGCGGCCGACGGCGCCCTGGCGCGGATCCGGCTGCCCGGCGGTGCGCTGACGGCCGCTCAACTCGCCGCGTTGGCGCGGGTGTCCAGCGAACACGGTTCGGCGACGCTGGAGCTCACCGCGCGGGGCAACCTGCAGGTGCGTGGAATCACCGACGTGGCGGCGGCGGCGCAGGCGATCGCCCGGGCCGGCCTGTTGCCCTCGGAGACGCACGAGCGGGTCCGCAACATCGTGGCGTCCCCGCTGTCCGGCCGGGCCGGCGGCAATGCCGACGTGCGGCCGTGGGTGGCCGAACTGGACGCGGCGATCTGCGCCGAACCCGGCCTGACCGGGCTCGGCGGCCGGTTCTGGTTCGGCTTGGACGACGGGCGCGGCGACGTGTCGGGCCTGTGCGCCGACGTCGGCGTGCACGCGTTCCCCGAGGGCTGCGCGCTGCTGCTGGCCGGGCGCGACACCGGTGTCCGGCTCAGCGCCGACGAGGTGGTCGAGACGCTGGTCGTCATCGCGACGCGCTTTGCGGCCACGCGTGGAACCGCTTGGCGCATCAAGGAATTGGACGATATCGCCAGCCTGCTGCCCGACGTCGAACTCGGCGCCGCCCCCTTCCCCGCGGTCACCCGGCCGCCGGTGGGCTGGATCAACCAGGACCGGCCCGGTTCAGAGGGCCGAGTGGCGCTCGGCGCTGCGGTGCCGCTGGGGGTGCTGCCCGCCCGCGTCGCGGAGTACCTGGCGGCGATCGAGGCGCCGGTGGTGATCACGCCGTGGCGGTCGGTGCTGGTGTGTGATCTCGACGAGGCCGTCGCCGACGTCGCGCTGCGGGTGCTGGCGCCGTTGGGTCTGGTGTTCGACGAGAACTCACCCTGGCTCAACGTCAGCGCCTGCACCGGCAGCCCCGGGTGCGCGCACGCGGCCGCCGATGTCCGGGCCGACGCCGCCCGCGCGCTGGACGCGGATTCGGGAGTGCATCGTCACTTCGTCGGCTGCGACCGCGCCTGCGGCAGCCCGCTCGCCGGTGAGGTGCTACTGGCGACCGGCGACGGATACCGCCAGCTTCGCGGCGATCGCCAGCGCGGCGAAGCCGGGCGCAGCGGGTCGCCGCCAAAACCTTAGGGTAATCGGGTGCTCGACTACATCCGCGACGCGGCGGAGATCTACCGCCAGTCGTTCGCGACTATCCGCGCCGAAGCCGACCTGGCCCGGTTCCCGGACGACGTCGCGCGCGTGGTGGTCCGGTTGATCCACACCTGCGGGCAGGTCGACGTCGCCGAGCACGTCGCGTTCACCGACGATGTCGTCGACCGGGTCGGCGCCGCCCTGCGCGACGGCGCCCCGGTGCTGTGCGATTCGTCGATGGTGGCGGCCGGGATCACCGGTGCGCGGCTGCCCGCCGGCAACGAGGTGGTGTCGCTGGTGGCCGACCCGCGCGCCCCGGAGCTGGCGGCGCGCCGGCACACTACCCGGTCGGCCGCCGGGGTGGAGCTGTGGTCCGACCGGCTGTCGGGCGCCGTGCTGGCGATCGGCAACGCGCCAACCGCCCTGTTCCGGCTGCTCGAGCTGATCGACGAAGGGGTGCCGCCGCCGGCCGGCGTGCTCGGCGGCCCGGTGGGGTTCGTCGGTTCGGCACAGTCCAAACAGGAGCTCATCGACCGTCCCCGCGGGATGTCGTATCTGGTGGTGCGGGGCCGCCGCGGCGGCAGCGCGATGGCCGCAGCCGCCGTCAACGCGATCGCGAGCGACCGCGAATGACCGCTGAGGCCAATCGGAGAGGCACGCTCTGGGGCGTCGGCCTGGGGCCCGGCGACCCGGAGCTGGTCACCGTCAAGGCGGCCCGGGTGATCGGCGAGGCCGACGTGGTGGCCTACCACAGCGCCCGGCACGGCCGCAGCATCGCGCGCGGCATCGCCGAGCCCTATCTGCGGCCTGGCCAGATCGAGGAGCACCTGATCTACCCGGTGACCACCGAGGTGACCGACCATCCCGGCGGCTACGCCGGCGCGCTCGAGGACTTCTACGTCGAGGCCGCCGCACGCATCGCCGCCCACCTCGACGCGGGCCGCAATGTGGCGCTGCTCGCGGAGGGTGATCCGCTGTTCTACAGCTCGTATATGCATCTGCACACCCGGCTGACGGAGCGGTTCGACGCCGTCATCGTGCCGGGTGTGACGTCGGTGAGCGCCGCCTCCGCGGCGATCGCGACCCCCTTGGTCGCCGGTGACGAGGTGCTCTCGGTGCTGCCGGGCACCCTGCCCGTCGCCGAGCTGACCCGCCGCCTCGCCGACGCCGACGCCGCCGTGGTGCTGAAGCTCGGTCGCTCGTATCACGCTGTGCGCGAAGCTCTTTCGGCTTCCGGACAGCTCGACGACGCGTATTACGTCGAGCGGGCCAGCACGGCCGGGCAGCGTATCCTGCCCGCCGCCGACGTCGACGAGGCGGGCGTGCCGTACTTCTCGCTGGCCATGCTGCCGGGTGGGCGGCGTGGGCGGCAGCCTTCGCCGGCCGGCGGCGTCGCGGTGGTGGGCCTGGGGCCCGGCGACGCCGATTGGATGACGCCGCAGAGCCGGCGCGAGCTGGCCGCCGCCACCGACCTCATCGGCTACGGCGGCTACCTGGCCCGCGTCCCGGTTCGCGACGGCCAGCGGCGTCATCCCAGCGACAACACCGACGAACCCGCTCGCGCCCGCCTGGCCTGCGCGCTGGCCGAGCAGGGACGGTCCGTCGCGGTGGTGTCATCGGGCGATCCCGGGGTCTTCGCGATGGCCACCGCCGTATTGGAAGAGGCCAAGGAATGGCCGGGAGTGCAGGTGCGGGTCATTCCGGCGATGACCGCCGCGCAGGCCGTCGCCAGCCGAGTCGGGGCTCCCCTGGGCCACGACTACGCGGTGATCTCGCTGTCCGACCGGCTCAAGCCGTGGGAGATCATCGCCGAGCGGTTGGCCGCCGCGGCCGCCGCCGACCTCGTGCTGGCCATCTACAACCCGGCCTCCAAGACCCGGACGTGGCAGGTTGCCGCGATGCGGGACCTGCTCTTGGAACACCGCGAACCCGGGACGCCGGTGGTGGTCGGCCGCAACGTTTCCGGCCCCGACGAGGATGTGCGCGTGGTGCGGCTGGCCGACCTGGATCCCGCCGAGGTGGACATGCGCTGCCTGCTGATCGTCGGTTCCTCCCAAACGCAGTGGTACCCGGGTGATTCCGGCGACCGGGTGTTCACGCCGCGGCGGTATCCCGTCGGCTAGGTGTCGCCACCCCAGCTGCTGGGCATCATCGGCATGGCGGGGCCGTCGCCCAGCCCGCCGCGGGTCAGCGTCGCCAGCCCGGCCGGTTGGCTGACACCGGATCTCGCTGCGGCCCCGGCGAATCCGAGCGGCCCCCCGTCCTCGGGAGAGGCGCGCACGGCGTCGAAGCCATCCTCGTCGGCATCCAAATCCTGTTCGAGATCCATGAATTCGTAGCGGTAGGCGCGGTCGGTGGCGGTACCGGCGCGGCGTCGTCGCGCCCGCGCCTTCCTCTTGGCCCCTGCGGCCGCCGCGGCCGCCTCCGGCGCATCGACGTCGTCGGGGGCGGGCTCCTCGGCCGTGCGCCGCGCCCGGCCGGTGGCGCTGCCGCGGGCCGCCAGCCCCGACAGCGCCGCGGCGTACAGGGCGTCCGACATACCCGCGCCGATGCCGTCCGTGGCCGTCGGCCCGAAGCCCACCCCGGGTCCCCCGCCGGCCGGTCCACCCCCGGCGGGTGTGGCCACGGTCGACGCGGGGGTGTTGGACATCGTCGGGGCGTTGCTCACGCTCGCCGGAGCGGTGGTGATGGCCGGAGCCGGCGCGGACGCCGCCGGGGAGGCCGCGGGCGCGGGCAGCGGCGCGGTGACCGAGAGCGGGGCCGCGACGCTCACCGCGGTGACCGCCGCCGCCGCGCCGCCGGCCGCGGCGGCGCCCAGGACGGACACGACCATCGGCGCCAACACGACGGCCATCTGGATGGCGGCCTGCATGAACGGCCAGAAGATCATCAGCGTGTGGAAGATCGCCCAGCCGAGCGCGCTGGAAAGGGCCGGCGAGAATCCCAGCTGACCGAAGAACGAGGCGAGGCCGTTGACGAACGGCACCGGTGGGAACGGCCAGCCGCCGGGGTTGAGGTCCTTGGACACCGGCCAGGCGAAATTCCTGGTGTACTGCTGCAGCCATGCGGTGAGCTGGTCCTGCCAGGACGGATAGGTCTGGGTGGCTTGCTGCTGGGTGACGGCGGCGTGCGCGGTCGCCACGCTCGCCTCCGCGCCCGGAGCCACGATCGGCGGTGCGGGCGTGCTGGCCGGGACCGCCGCGAGGCTGGATTCGGCCGCCACCTGATACGTGGTCATCGTCGTGGCGGCCTGCACCCACATGCGCGCGTAGTCTGCCTCGTTCACCGCGATCGGAACGGTGTTGATGCCGAAGAAGTTCGTTGCCACTAGCGCCGCGTGGGTCGCATGGTTCGCCGCGAGCTCGGGCATCGTCGGCATGGCGGCCACCGCCGCGGTGTACGCGCCGGCCGCCGTTTCGTGCAACGCGGCCGCGGTCGCGCTGGTGGCGGAGCTCTCCTGCAGCCAGGCCAGGTACGGCGCGTGGGCCGCGACGTACTGTTCGGCGCTGGAGCCTTCCCACGCACCGCCCTGCACGGCGCCCAGCAGCGCGCCGAGTTCCGCTGCGGCCTCGGCGTATTGGCCGCTCATCGAGGACCACGTCGCGGCGGCGGCGAGCAGCGGTCCGGCTCCGGGACCGCTGCTGAGCAAGGTCGAGTGCACTTCCGGGGGGAAGGCGATCCAGATCGGGGTGGTCATCGTCGGGGGCCTTCGGGCACGAATACCTCTTCGGTGAATGTCAAAGGTGGGCTGGCGCTGCTGATGTTCAGTGGTCGGTTTGCCGGACGGATTAGTTCCCGGCGGTCCGTCTCGAATGCTCTTTGCACCCGAACCGGGCATGCGCAACGATGCAGGGATGCGGTGTGACGCGGCGCGTGAGGCGCTTTCGGCTCGACTGGACGGCGAGCGTCCCCAGGTGCTCGCGCAGCAGGTCGACGCTCATCTCGAATCGTGCCGGCGTTGCCGCACCTGGCTGATCGGCGCCGCGGCCCAGACCCGCCGGCTGGCCGGCGTTGAGCCGGGCGACGGGCCCGACCTGGTTGCGCAGATCATGGCGAGCATCGGCGAGGAATCCTCCGGGCGCCAGCGCAGGATGCGTTGGCTGCGCAAGCACTACCGGCGCTGGGGCCTCATCGGTGTCGGCTTGTTCCAGGTGGGGATCGCCGCCGCGCAAATCGGCGGCATCGACTTCGGGATGGTGTCGAGCCATATGCATGGCGCGATGTCCGGCGAACATCTGATGCACGAGTCCACCGCCTGGTTGCTGGCGCTGGGGCTGGCGATGGTGGCCGCCGGCATCTGGCCCGTCGCCGCGATTGGGGTGGCGGCGATTACGGGCGTCTATTCGGTCGCGCTCCTGAGCTACGTGGTCGTCGACGCCTTCGCCGGCGAGGTCACCGCGACGCGTATCGCCAGTCACATGCCGCTGTTGCTGGGCCTTGCCTTCGCGTTACTGGTGGCGCGGGAACGGGTGAGGTCGGACAGAGCGGGCGCGTCCGGGGCAACCGACGATGCCGTCTGGCCGGCAGAGCCGCCCGCCGCACGAGGGCGCGGTCACCTGTGGCCCATCAACCGATCGGCTTCCGACCCCGCCGCCGCAGCTACGACGGGTCGTCGTAGACTCGATGAGCCCGCGAGACAAAGGTGGTTCGCCATGATCGCGCCCAGCGATGACGAGGCCGTTACCGAGCTCGCATTGGCAGCCGCGCGCGGGAACGACAGGGCGCTCGAGGCTTTCATCAAAGCCACCCAGCAAGACGTGTGGCGGTTCGTGGCATATCTGTCGGACGCGGGCAGTGCCGACGACCTGACCCAAGAGACGTTCTTGCGCGCGATCGGCGCCATCGAGCGGTTCTCCGGGCGCTCGAGCGCCCGGACCTGGCTGCTTTCCATCGCGCGCCGCGTCGTGGCCGATCACATCCGCCACGTTCGGTCGCGGCCCCGCGCCGCCCTCGGCGCCGACCCGGAGCTCGTTCTGCGCGGCGATCGTCACGCACGCGGTTTCGAAGACCTGGTCGAGGTCACCACGATGATCGCGAACCTCACCGCCGAGCAACGAGAAGCCTTGTTGCTCACCCAGTTGCTCGGGCTGTCCTATGCCGACGCAGCAGCGGTGTGCGGCTGCCCGGTGGGCACGATCCGATCCCGGGTGGCACGCGCCCGCGACGCGCTGCTGGCCGCCGACGCCGAGCGCGACGACCTGACCGGCTAATTCAGTCCCGTCAGCCATTCGACGGCTTGCTCGACGCTGCCCACCACGCTCACCCCGGCCGGCAGCGGCGGCCGGGCCACCATCACCACCGGAACGCTCAATGCCGCCGCGGCGTCCACTTTCGCCCGCGTCATGTTTCCTCCGCTGTTCTTGGTGACCAAGGCGTCGATGCGGTGCTCCCGCAGCACGGCGACCTCGCCGTCGTAGTGGTACGGGCCGCGGGATAGCAGCAGCTGGTGACGGTGGGGCAGCGACGCGGGATCGGGTTCGGTGACGGCTCGGATCAAAAACCACGCGTTGCTGCCCGCGAAGGCCCTCGTCCCCGAACGTCCGGTGGTGAGGAACACCCGCGAGAAGCCTTCCTTTGCAACGGTTTCGGCCGCCTGGGTGTCGGATTCGACGACGATCGCATCGCCAGGCTCCCACGCCGGGCGGGCCAGCACCAGGTGCGGGATCCGTAACTCGGCGCACGCCCGCGCGGCGTGTGCGGTCATGGTCGCCGCGAACGGATGGGTCGCGTCGATGACGGCGTCGATGCCTTCCTCGAGCAGCCAGCGCTGGAGACCCTCGACGCCGCCGAAGCCGCCGATGCGTACCGGGCCGACCGGCAGCGCGGGGTCGCGCACCCGGCCCGCCAGGGAGCTGACGATGTCGACGTGCGGGTAGAGGTTTGTCGCCAGCGCGCGACCTTCGGCGGTGCCGCCGAGCAGCAGCACGCGCATCAGTGCCCGCTCCCCCGCGTCCGCCCAGCCGAATACAGGTAGCTGTCGGTGAATCCCTCGGCGGCCAGCACGTCGCCGACGATGATCACCGCCGTCTTGGTGATGCCGGCCCGGTGCGTCTGCGCAGCGATGTCGGCGAGCGTTCCCCGCAGCACCACCTGTTGTGGCCAACTCGCGAAAGCCACGACGGCGGCGGGTGTTTCGGGCCGATAGCCGCCTTCGAGAAGTTGCGGCACGATGGCATCGATCTGCGCCGCGGCCAGGTGCAGGACCAGCGTGGCGCCGGAGCGGGCGAGGGTGCCCAGGTCTTCCCCGGGCGGCATGGCCGTCGACAGCGTGGCGACCCGGGTCAGCGTCACCGTCTGCGCGACACCGGGGACCGTGAGCTCGCGCTTGAGCGCGGCCGCCGCCGCGGCGAAAGACGGTACGCCGGGCACGATTTCGTAGTCGATGCCCAGCGTGTCGAGCCGGCGGCATTGTTCGGCGAGCGCGCTGTAGAGCGACGGGTCACCGGAATGCAGGCGCGCGACGTCGTGGCCGGCGGCGTCGGCGTCCGCGATTTCGGTGATGATCTGCTCGAGTGTCAGCGGGCCGGTGTCGATGACGTTCGCCCCGGACGGGCAGAGCGCCAGCAGGTCGTCGGGCATGATCGATCCCGCGTACAGGCACACCGGGCACGTTTCGAGGAGCCGCTGGCCGCGGACCGTGATCAGGTCGGCGGCGCCCGGGCCCGCGCCGATGAAGTACACCGTCATTTCGTCACCGACCACTGGGTGACCGGCATCTGCGGGCGCCATCCGGTGAAGCCACCGAGCGGCTCGCCGTGGTAGTGCTGGAACCGTCGCAGGTGGCCCCCGAGACGCGAATGCGATTGTGCCAGCAGCGCTTCGGATTCCGCGGTGACCGCGTTGACAACGAGGCGGCCGCCCGTCGGCAGGCTGGCGAGGCACGCGTCGAGCAGGCCGGGTTGGGTGAGTCCGCCGCCGATGAAGACCGCTGACGGTGGCTCGAGGCCGCCGAACGCGCCCGGGGCGTCGCCGTGGACGTCGATGCCCACACCGCAGGCCGCGGCGTTGAAGGCGATGTTGCCGCGGCGTCGTTCGTCGCGCTCGAATGCGGCTGCGCTGCAACCGGTTCCACTCAAGCACCACTCGACGCTGACGCTGCCGGAGCCCGCGCCGACGTCCCACAGCCGCTCGCCCGGGCGTGGCGCCAGCGCCGCCAGCGTCACCGCGCGGATGCCGCGCTTGGTGATCTGTCCGTCATGACGGAACGCGTCGTCGGGCAGCGGCGACAGCCGTTCCTCGGGCAGGTAGCGGATGGCGATGACGTTGAGGTCGTCGACGTGTTCGGGCGCGTCCCGCGCCCATTGGCGTGCCGTGCTCTCCCGGCGCCGTTCGGTTGGGCCACCGAGGTTTTCGAGGATGCTCATCTCAGAGTCGCCGCGGCCGTGGTCTTGCAGCAGTGCGGCGAGCTCTTGCGGCGTGGCGCCGTTTCTCGACAGCACGATCGCTTGACCGCCGCGGCGCACCGCGGTGTGCAGTGGCGCGGTGACGAGGCTGATCACCTCGGTGTCGTGGGCGTTCCAGCCCATCCGCGCACACGCCAGCGTCACCGAGGACACGTGCGGCAGCACCCGGACGTGTTCCAGGCCGTACAGTCGGATCAGCGTGCCCCCGATGCCGTGCATGAGGGGGTCGCCGCTGGCCACCACATGGATGTCTTCGGGGTGGCGGTCTCGCAGGGTTTGCAGCGCGGGCAGCATCGGCGAGGGCCACTGCCGGCGCGGTGCGGCCACGGTGTCGTCGAGCAGGTCGAGCTGCCGTTTGGATCCGTAAATTACTGTGGCCCTTCGCAGTTCATCGCGAGAGGCTTCCGCGAGTCCCGCCATGCCGTCGGCCCCGATGCCGACCACGATGATCATGAGCGCCTTTCCTCCCCCTCGCTCCGCTCTGCATCGTCACCGGCGCGGATCATCGCGGCATCCTGCGCCACACGACCTGCGGCAGCAGCCGCATCACGGCAGCGGCGGGCCCCAGCGCCCAGGGGATCCACACGGTGCGTCGGCCCTTGGCCAGCGCACGGGCCGTGGCCCCGGCCACTTGTGCGGGCGTGCTGGACAGCGGCGCGGGATCCATGCCTTGCGTCATGCGTCCGATCACGAATCCCGGGCGGACGATCAGCAGTTTCACGCCGGTGCCGTGCAGGGCGTCGGCCAGGCCGCTCGCGAAGCCGTCCAGGCCGGCCTTGGCCGAGCCGTAGACATAGTTGGCGCGACGCACCCGCGCGCCGGCGATCGAGGAGAACACCACCAGTCGGCCTTTTTCGGCCTGGCGCATGGCGGCGGCCAGATGGGTGAGCATGCTGACCTGGGCGAGGTAGTCGGTGTGCACGATCGCGACCGCGTGTGCGGCGTCGGCCTCGGCGCGGGCCTGGTCGCCGAGGATGCCGAACGCGAGCACCGCCGTGGTGATGGGTCCGTGCTCGGCGACCATCGAGTCGACCAGCGGACCGTGCGACGCCAGGTCGTCGGCGTCGAACTCGACCGTGCGCACCGTTTGGGCCCCGGCGGCTTTCACCGCGGCGACCTGCTCGTCGAGTTGGTCGGCCTTGCGCGCGGCCAGCACCACCGTGGCCCCGGGCGCCAGGAGCCGCGCCAACTCGATGCCGATCTCGCTGCGGCCGCCCAGGATCAGTACTGGGCCTGCGCCCGTGTCGTCCACGGCTGCGATTATGACCTGCGCTAGCGTGAGCGGTGATGGCGAATACCACTACCCGGCTCACCGACGATGCGCTGGCGTTCCTGTCCGAACGGCATCTGGCCATGCTGACCACGCTGCGAGCCGACAATTCACCGCATGTCGTGGCGGTCGGTTTCACGTTCGACCCCAAGACACACATCGCGCGAGTGATCACCACCGGTGGTTCGCAGAAAGCGGTGAACGCCGACCGCGGCGGCGTGGCGGTGCTCAGTCAGGTCGACGGCGCGCGGTGGTTGTCGCTGGAGGGCCGGTCCAAGGTGAACACCGATGTGGACGCTGTCCGCGATGCCGAGTTGCGGTACGCCCAGCGTTACCGGACCCCGCGACCGAATCCGCGGCGGGTGGTCATCGAGGTGCGCGTGGAGCGCGTGCTGGGGTCGTCCGGGTTGCTGGACCGGGGCGAGACGTAGGCCACGCCCAGTTGCATTCGCTGGCGGAGGACCAGTCGACTCGTCAGCCGCGGTCATCAGCGTCCGTATCGTCCGCTTAGCGGTCTTTCCTGCGGGGGTCAAATTCAGTACCCGAAATGTCATCTCAAAACTTCGGTGATACGTCTGTCACTTGATCTTCTGGAGCAACAGCGTTTATCTTCTGCTCAAATTCATCAAAAATTTTGCTCGCCTCCGGCCAACTCCTCTTCCGTCGGCGGGGTCACACCGGCCTCTTCTGGCGTAGAGAATGTCTTGCCTGCGATTTGCTTGCTCATAACACCGTATCTGTCATTCTCCTGACTGGCGCAATGTTGAGGTTGGCTTAGGCCTTCACACAGGCGTTCCTCGATTACTGCCCGGCTCCTGGATCAGTAGATTATCGTGCTCACGTCTGCGGCACTCTTCAGCGAACTGGATTGCAGCTCTCGGGTTGCAGGATAGTTGACGATATTGATTCGGCGTGAGCTCATAATATTCTTCATAATCAACTATACCGTTGCTCACCGGAATCGATGCATAGTATTGCCCTGAATTTGACTCGACTCCAATCGAGTATCTGCCAGTTCTCGAGGTATGAAAGTCATGGAAATTCAACGCTCTTTTCCTCTCACTCGTTCGGCGATCAACGCGATCCGATACGGAGCCGCGATGCAACGCTATCGGGAAATCCATCAATAAGCTGAGCATCCAGCTCTTCATAAGAAAGGGGAAGGAGGTGACTGTAAGCCACATCGCCGCGTGCCATAATGAAATATGCATCGGAATCGCTGCGCAGCGAATATTTCACAATTTTGTCACTATGAACAACTTGATCTACTTGAGGATCAAGGCCGGCGTCATCCCATCTCCAACTAACCGGCTCCATCCGGCGACTAATTCGCAGCCATTCCGCAACTTCATAAATAAGGAACTTTCCAGCATCCCGGAGGCGAGAAAAGCTTCCTTTGGGAGATTCTGTGAGAGTCCTACTTCGCTCAGTCGACCCACGGATTACTGAATACAGCCCATAGCTGTCTTCACCGAGAATATAAGCCCACCAGTCCGGATGCGGGTAGCCAAAACGGAGGTATAACCTGCCCTCCTCCCAGGTGGCTTCGTCAGGAGGCGGCTCTCCGACAAGACTGTAGATTTCTCTCCATTTATTGAATCGGGCAATAAGCTCTCTGATTTCTGGATCGTTTTTTTCCAGCGTCACTGCCCAGCTCCTTCGATCTCCATAAAAGCATATCATGTCGGTGGAGTTATTTCTCTTATAAGTCGAGCCTGAATCAGTTCGTCTACTGGAACAGGTTTTCCTGTCGACGTATCGAGTACGATCCACTGTTCGCCGCCGCCCGGCTGGCCGAATGCTTCCTTGGCCGGACCGTGTTGAACAAGCCAATCTTTTCCCGGAGGAATTTCTCGCCCCGTCCCTTCAAATAAGTGGTACTGCGTAGCCAGTCCAGGTGGGGTTGCACGCTCCGCCAACGGCACTCCCTCGGGGGACAAGAACCCGCCGGCGTTCGAACCTAGGCGGTCGAGGCGGATTTCGGTCGGAATGCAATTGCCAGTTGATGGTTCCCCTGCGAACCCGTTTCGAGGCGCTTGACCTTCCCAGTCCCACCAGACCTCGCCATTTGGGCCTTGTATTGTGAATTCTTCATTAAATTTTTGTAGGCTCCGTCCAGCTAGCGGTTCGTAGCCATCCAACAAATTCTGCGGGACGCCCCCGCTTAAGAGTCGTTCGATCTCGGCGCCGGGACGCTCAAGCAAGCGCAATGCATCCGCCGCAGGCAGTGAGTAGTCGACGCCCGGAATCTTCTCGGGAATCGGTGTTCCGGTTGAGCCGCTGGCATCCGTCCCTCCAGGTGGTTGGTCACCGACGCCATCGCCCTCGTGAGGGTGCCCTCGCCGGCCGCCACCGCCCGGTGGTTGTCCGTCCGGCTTACCGCCGGCCGGGTCGCGGTCGCCGGGACCGCTCGGCTGTCCCCCATGCGGAGGCTGACCGTCTGCCGGGCCACCGTCACCCGGACTGTCCCATGCGCGGCCAGGTGCAGGCATTTCCGCCGGGCGGCCACCCGGGGCGGTGAAATGCGGTGCAGACGCCGCGGGCGGGGCGACAGACGCAGGCCTCGGAGCGCTGCGACCGACCGGCCCAGCCTCAACCGGCGGTCCGCTCGCCGCCAGCGGCGCACGCGCCGGCGAATGTTCGGCGAGCTGCGCCACGCTTGCTGGTACCCGGTCGCCCGCTGGGGCAGGCACGGCTAGCGACGCTGATCCTGGCGCCTTGGGTGGGATCGGTTCCCGCAGATCACCGACGGGCGCGGGCGCAGATTCATGGGGGCCACCGGACGGCACCTCCACTGGATCATGGGGGCTACCTGCGGGAATCGTTCCTGGTTCGTGGGGACCACCGCCCACGGGTGCAGCAGGCGGAGCGGGAGCCTCCGCCTGCGTGGATACCGCTTCGCGGGGATCGCCCGCACCCGTCGCGTGAGCCGGCGCGGACTCGATCGGCGTCGACACCGGATCGTGGGGGCCACCCGCCACCGGAGCCGGAGCTGACTCGACCGGTACCGACAACGGATCGTGGGGGCCGCCGACCGGATGCGCTGACGCCGGCGCCGGAGCGGCCGCCGGCTCACTGACCGAGTCAGGAACCCCACCCGCATGCGCTGGTGCTGCTGCGGGCTCCCCCACTGGATCGTGCGGACCCGCACCCGCAGGGGCAGCCACCGGCTCGTGCGTACCTCCTCCAGCCCCGGGTTCGCGAACCTCAGAGGGCGTCGGGCTCTGGGGCGCACCCGGCGCAGCATCGGGCGGATGTGGTGCTGCCTCGACGGGCGCCTCGGGCGGCTTGCCTGACGACAGACCCACCGGCGTACCACCAGCGGGCGGCGCTTCGATCTTGGGCAAGTCCCCGGTAACGCCTTCGAGGTTCTTGCCTAGGTCACCGCCCGTCTTGGAGATACCGGCCAACGCGCCACGAGCGCTCTCGATCCCCCGTAGTCCGCCGGCCGCGCCTTCACCGGCACGACCGGCCGCCTCGGCGCCCCGCGCCGCCGCCCCAGCACCATCCGCCGCCGCACCCGCCTCGCCGGCTCCCGGAACAAGCAGCGTTCCGACGTCGAAGATGTTTTCGCCCAGCCCCAACCCGGGACGGTCCCGCCTCCAATCCTCAACGTGCAGAAGCGATTTGAGCATCTGCAGGTTGGTTTCTGCAGCCTCCTTGGGGTGCAGAAAGGAGTTGGCCAGGCTTCCCTTCCACATGGTCTTGCCAAGCCCGGACCATGTGGCCGCCGCGCCCTGCGGGTCGACCAGGAACCATTGCGGGCTGAGGTCGGCCAGGCCTTCCACCATGCCGACAGCGCCCTTGAGGAGACCTTCGTTCGTGTTGGCCCACGTGTCGAACACGGTCGCGACGGGGTTTCCCACCCGCTCACCCAGGAATTGCACGAGGGCGCCGCGCACATACTTCTCGGACTTCACTACCAGGCCGTCGCCGACCTGCATCACTATCTTGATTCCGTCCTCGAGCGCTCGGGCGTCGCGTCCCAGCTGGTGCAGCACGGCGTTAACGTCCTGGGCGATTTTCTTGATCTCGTCGAACGCGTCGCCCTCGAAAATCAACATCGCGGTGTGTATCGGATTGGCCAGCGATTCCAACCGGTGCAACAGATCCCGGATATGGTCTTGCGCCTGATCCACCTCATTCGCGAAATGGTCGAGGCGCCTCGCCAACTCGCCGCACTGCTCCCCGAGCTTCCCCATGCAGTCCCCGATCTGGGACAAAGCCTCATCAATCTTGCCGGCCTCGGGGATGTGCTGGCCGTCAAATAGCGTCTTCGAGGCGTTGAGAGCGTCGCGCATTCCGTTCGCCGCCGCACCGAAGCCACGCCACCGAGCCGCCGCGGCATGGATTCCCGCCACGTCCCCGTCCGGCCAAAGGCCGTCGACGAAAGATTGCACCACTTCCCAAAGTGCCGGCGGCGGCGGCCCCGGGCCCAAGGTGCCGGGCGGACCGGGGGCCGTCATTTTGACCGGTTCGGCCGGCGCCTGCAGCCCGCCGCCGCCACCCCCCAGCGTCGATGCCGCCTCGACATTCGAATAGTTGACTGCACCCTGCTGGATACGAGCTCCGCAGTGCCGGCAGGCGTTGATTGCCGCCGCCGCGGCATTCAGCAGCGATCCGGCTGCATCCTGATAGCCCAGGCCGAACACCTCACCGGGCAGGTCGTGGCCCGTGTTGGCCGAAAAACCGGCGGTCAGCACCGCCAGATTCGCCGCCAACCCCTCACCGGCGGCCTGCACCGCACTACCCGCAGCGAACATCGCCTCGGGGTCGACGGACAACGGAGCCACGCGCGAAATTCTCGTCGAGACCGCGCGCAGAAGCTACTCACCCAATGATGGCTTTGCCAAGCTAGCGGCCGCCACCAGCAGCCACAACTCGTTTATCAACAGCCCGGGCGGCCAACGTGATGCGGTGCCGTCCCACCGGCACCGCCAGGGCCGGTTCGGCCGGGTGACCGTCGAGTAGGACGCTGACCCCGGCAGGCAGCCCACTCAGCGTGATCCGCGCGGCAGTGTCCGTGGCCACGGTGATGGTCGACGCCGGCAACGCCGCCAGTCCGGCCCGCTGGACGTCCACCGTGATCGCGGCGACGCCGGTGAGCCGCAGCGTCAGATACGGCAGCGGGCCGACGGGCGGGCCTACCCGCCAGTCCAGTTCGCTGTACACGCCCGGGGTCGGGTCGAAGTTCAGGATGACCCCGCGATGATGCCGAACGGTGTGTGTCGGATCCGGGCGCGCATAGGACCGGGCGTCGACTTCGGCGATGGCCCCGCGCCGCGCCGTCACCGCGGGATCCGCGGCCAGGCCCGACAACCACCACACCCGATGCGGCCCGATACCCAAGTCGTCGCGCACCAGTTGCGGGTGCCACGCGAATGTGATGTGTCCCGGATCGGCTTGCCGCAGGCCGGTTTCCATGTGGGCGATCGGATCCTCGAACTTGTCCTGCAACACCCAGGCGATGTGGTCCTCGAACGGATACACCGTGAAGCGGTGCCGGTAGCCCAGCCGGTCGAGTTCGAGCACCTGCTCGGCGGCCGACGGGAACGGCACCAGCTCGTCCACCAGCCCGTGCGCGATGACGTAGGGCAACCAGCGGGCATTCACCAGCAGCTTCCACGTGTCGCCCTCGCGGGCACAGGGCGAGTCCGGGTCGAGGTCGGCCGGGATGTCGATGTCGGGAAGCAGCCGCACCCCGCACGTCGGCGGCCCGGCCAGCACGACCGCCTGCGAAAACACTTGCGGGTAGGTCAGTCCCAGCTTGTATGCCGCATAACCGCCCATCGAGTAACCGGAGATCACGGTGCGATTGGGATCGGTGCCCAGTTGCTCGGCGACGCGCGCCCACACCTCCCACACGTCGAGTTCCCCGGTGTCGAAGTACCACGTCGACGGGCCTCGGGCCAGCGGCGTGATCACCACCGAGTCGCGAACCTCGCACACTTGGTGCAGCAGGCGGGGGTCGATAGCGGCGAACTGGCTCTGCCCCAACGCAAGCGAATGCAGCAGCAGGGTCAACGGCAGGCTCCGGCCGGGCTTGAAACTCGACGGCAGACACACCGAATAGGGCTGCACCCGGCCGAGGAACTGCGGCTTGGTGCTCAAGATATCGTCGGCGGCCACGCCCTGGCCGAGCTCGATCGAGGACACATACCAGCGCGTCGACGGGCCGGTGATCACCGGCTCGGGAGCGGTCTCGCCGGCGGCCAGGCGCCCCCACTCCACCGTCACGGCGAACCTCGACACGTCGCCGGCGGTCAGGGCCTCGGCCTGCGCGGCATCCGACCAGAAGTTCAGATGGGGCGGTTCCTGCTCGTTGGTGCGGAATGCGACGTTGTAGACATTGGGTTGCCCGGGCAGCGCGCCGTGCTCGGCGGGCACGTCGGCGAACCCGTCGCCCGCCGCATTGGACAGCCCCGCCGCCAGGCGCACTTTCCAGGTGCCACGCGGTTCCAGCAGGGTGCGCGGCACCTGCGCCAGAAACGTGCGCGACCCCATGTCGACGCTGTGCGGTACGGGCGTCCTCGACTGGGTGGTCAGGTCGATCAGCGCGGCGCCACTGGCCGAAACCAGCAAGGCCATGTCGATTCCGGCCGAGCGCACCCCGGCCCCGGCGGGCCATTGGTCCGGCGCGGTCCGGGCGGGGTCCGTGTCGAGGGTGAACAGCGCGATGGGGACCGACGCGTCCAGCAAGGTATTCCAGTCGACCCGCCACCACGTGTGGGTCGCGGTGAGCCCGATCGCGACGCGGAAGATGTCGGCGCCGTTGCGGGCCGCGGGGCCGTCGGGATAGACGTAGGTGCCCCGTGGCGGCGCCTGCACTTTGAGATCACCGATCGGCAGGCCCGTCGCGCCGTGATCGTCGTAGAGGAAGTCGGTCCAAAACAGCGCACCGCCGGCCAGGCGGCCCGCGCCGCAGGTGCGCGGAAACTCCTCGCCGAACGGCCATCCCGCAGGCACCGGGAGTTGCGGCTCGGGGCGCAGCGCGGCCGGTGGCACCCCCTCGGGCATCCCGTCGACGACGACGAGCTCAGCCGGTGGCGCGGGCGCCGTCGCGGCGGGATGCAGGAGCGCGTCGGCGATGTGGCGTGCGATGCGAATCGGAAGGAGAGTCAAATCCACAAGTGACATCAAGCCCAACGTACGCGCCGGTGAGCCCCGGCTGCTATGCCACGGGCACCACGATGAGGTCGTGCGGACGGTTGTTGACCGCCAGCGCGCCATCGTCGGTGACCACGACGATGTCCTCGATGCGGGCGCCCCAGCGGCCCGGGAAGTAGATGCCCGGCTCGATGGAGAAGGCCATGCCCGCGGCCACCGGCAGGTCGTTGCCCGCGACGATGTAGGGCTCCTCATGGACGGATAGCCCGATGCCGTGACCGGTGCGGTGGACGAAAGCCTCCGCGAGCCCGGCGCGGGCCAGCACGTCGCGCGCGGCGGCGTCGATCTGCTCGGCCGTCACCCCGGGGCGCACCGCCTCCACGGCCGCCCGCTGCGCCCGCTGCAGCACCGAATACTGCTGTGCCACTGCGGGATCCGGCTCGCCGATGCTGTACGTACGGGTCGAGTCGGAGTGGTACCCGGGCTCGTAGGCGCCGCCGATGTCGACGACGACGATGTCGCCGACCTGCAATTCGCGATCCGAGTAGCCGTGGTGCGGGTCGGCGCTGTGCGGCCCGGAACCGACGATGATGAACGAGACCTCCGAATGCCCCTCGGCCACAATCGCTTCCGCAATGTCGGCGGCGACGTCGGCTTCCGTCCGGCCCGGGACAAGGAACTCCGGGACCCGGGCGTGCACCCGATCGATGGCCGCGCCGGCTTTGCGCAGCGCGTCTGTTTCGCATTCCTCCTTGACCATCCGAAGCTTGCGCATCACCTCGGTGGCCAGGACCGGCAGCATCCCGAGCACACCCACCAGCGGCAGCAGGTGCAGCGCCGGCATGGAGTCGGTGACCGCGGTCGCGGCGGGCGCCCTACCCAATGCGGCGCCCACCAATTGGTACGGGTCGTCCCCGTCGACCCAATCGCGCACCGCCAGACCCAGATCCGCGATGGCCGACCCCTTGAGCGAGGCCAGCTCCAGCCGCGGCACCACCACCGTCGGGTCACCGGACGCCGGCAACACCAGCGCGGTGAAGCGCTCGAGCGTCTGGGCGCGGGACCCGACGAGGTAGCGCAGGTCGTAGCCGGGGGTGATGACCAGGCCGGACAATCCCGCGTCGGCGGTCGCATCGGCGGCCGCCTTCAGCCGGCGCGCATACACCCCGGTGTCGAACCGATGAGATTCCATGGCAGCCAGGCTAACCCGGCCGGCGCTCGGCGGCGTGAGACGATACCGGCATGACCAGACCCTCAGGTACCAGCGGCGACCCGCAGCGCCCGGCTTCGCCGCGCTCGCGATCGCCGCTAGTGCTGCTCGACGGGGCCAGCATGTGGTTCCGGTCGTATTTCGGGGTGCCTTCCTCGATCACCGCGCCCGACGGCCGGCCGGTGAACGCCGTGCGCGGATTCATCGATTCGATGGCCGTGGTGATCAACCAGCAACGCCCCGGCCGGCTGGTGGTCTGCCTGGACCTGGATTGGCGACCGCAGTTCCGGGTGGACCTCATCCCGTCCTATAAGGCGCATCGCGTCGCGGAGCCCGAGCCCGAGGGCGAACCGGACGTCGAAGAGGTTCCCGACGACCTCGCGCCGCAGATCGACATGATCATGGGATTGCTGGACGCCTTCGGGATCCCGACCGCGGGCGCCGAAGGGTTCGAGGCCGACGATGTGCTGGGGACGCTGGCCGCCCGCGAGCGTCGTGACCCGGTGGTGGTGGTCAGCGGGGATCGTGACCTGCTGCAGGTGGTGTCCGACGACCCGGTCCCGGTCCGGGTGTTGTACCTGGGCCGCGGACTGACCAAAGCCACCCTGTTCGGGCCCGCGGAGGTCGCCGAACACTACGGTGTGCCCGAGCATCGTGCGGGGCCTGCCTACGCCGAGTTCGCCCTGATGCGCGGCGACCCGTCCGACGGCCTGCCCGGCGTGCCGGGCGTCGGCGAGAAGACGGCGGCGACCCTGCTGGCCCAGCACGAGTCGCTCGAACAGATCCTGGCGGCCGCCCGGGACCCGAAATCGAAGATGGCCAAGGGTCTGCGCTCGAAACTGCTGGGCGCCAACGATTACATCGAGGCCGCCGGGCGGGTGGTGCGGGTCGCCACCGACGCGCCCGTCAGCCTGTCGACTGCAACCGACGCGCTACCGCTGGCGGCCGAGGACCCGCAGCGCACCGCCAAGCTGGCGACCACGCTGGGCGTCGGGTCCTCGATCGCCCGACTGCAAAAGGCGCTCGACGCGCTGCCGGAGTAACCGACTACTGCGGGCGTCCCACCTCGTAGGTGCCCTTGTTGTCCTGGAACGTCACCGTCACATGCTTGGGGGCGCCGTCGATGCTGACGTCGCAGTCGAAAGTGGCGCCCTTCTTGACGGTCGGATTCTGGCCGTGGTTGCACTTGACGTTCTGGACGTTCTTGGCGCCGTAGCCGTTGGTCTCATCCGACAGCACCTGCTGCACACCGGCCTGCGCCTTGTTCACGTCCAGCTTGGTGGTCACGAAGAAACCGGGCTGCCAAAAGCCCAGCACCAGGACGACCGCGAGGAGCAGGAAGGCGATCGCCCCGGCCACGCCCAGGATCACCGTCGTCGACCGCTTCTTGGCCGGCTGCTGGTCGTAGGGCGGGTACTGCTGGGGGTACTGGCCCGGCTGCCCGTATTGGCCCGGCTGGCCGTACTGACCCGGCTGCCCATACTGGCCCGGCTGCGGGTACTGCCCGGGCTGCCCGTACTGACCCGGTTGGGGGTACTGACCGGGCTGCCCGTACTGGCCCGGCTGCGCGTACTGCCCGGGCTGCCCGTAGCCGGGCTGCTGCGGGTATTGCTGCGGGTACGCCGGCTCGGCAGGCTGCTGGTACTGCGGGTACTCGGCGGGCGGCGTGTACGCGGGGGTCTGCCACGTCGCTTCCTGGCCCGGCTGCTGTTGCCAGGGCGAACCGGCCTGGGTGGGCTCGGAGGAAGGATCGCTACCCTGGCCCGGCGGTTGCCACTGCTGCTCCGGTCCCTGCGGTCCGCTCATCGTCTCTCCTCAGCCCCTTGTGTCTCGGCATGAACTATCGGCGTGGTGGTTTCGGGATCTACGGTAGCTCCGGCTCAGCCTACCCGGCGTCAACAGCGACGACGCCGCGCCGAACGTCATTGATGGCGCGCTTGGCGGTGGCCCGCAGGTCAGCGTCCGGGGCGGCATTGCGGACCTGGTCCAACAGGTCGAGAACCTGGCGACACCACCGTACGAAGTCCCCCGCCAGCAGGGGCGAGCCGGTGCCGCCCGGGTCGGCGGCCGCCAGCGCCGCCGCCAGGTCCCCGGTCTTGGCCCACCGATAGATGACATTGACGAACCCGTCGTCGGGTTCCCGGCTGAGCGTGATCCGGTGCGTCTGCTCGTCGGAGCGCAGCGCGTGCGACAGCCGCGACGTTTGCTGCAGCGCCTGCCGCACTCGCTGAGTGGGGGCTTCGGCGGCGAACGCCGCGCCCGGGCCTTCACCGCCCCTGCTTTCGTATAGCACCGCCGAGACCACCGCCGCCAGCTCGGGCGGCTTCAGGTCGGCCCACGCGCCGGTGCGCAGGCATTCGGCAACCAGCAGGTCGCTCTCGCTGTAGATGCGGGCCAGCAGCCGGCCGTCGGCGGTGACGTGGGGATCGGTGTCCGGGCCTTCGATGAAGCCGCGCTCGGTGAGCAGGCCGACGATGCGGTCGAACGTGCGCGCCAGCGAATTCGTCGCGGCGGCAACCTTGCTCTCCAGTTGCGCGTTGTCGCGTTCGATGCGCAGGTAGCGCTCGGCCTGCCGGACCTGGGGCTCGAGGCCGGGACTGTTGTGCGACGGGTGCCGACGCAGCTCGTCGCGCAACGACGCCAGCTCCGGGTCCTGAAACGCGCCGTCGTGCTCGCCGCGGCCGCTGCGGCGCCGGGCCGGAAGCGTCAGCCCGGCGGCCGCCGACCGCAGCGCCGACGCCAAATCACGCCGGACCCGCGGCTGGCGGTGCTCGACCCGCTTGGGCAACGGCATGGAGCCGACGCGGGCCGACACCCCCGGGTAGTCGGCCGTCGAAATCCGCCCCGCCCAACGGTTTTCGGTGAGTACCAGTGGGCGCGGATCCTCGTCGTCGCGGGCCGATTCCAGCACCACCGCCAGCCCGCCGCGCCGGCCTTGGGTGATGTTGATGATGTCACCGCGCCGCAGCGCGGCCAGCGCGTCGCTGGCCGCCTGCCTCCGCTGCAGTCGCGACGCGCGGGACTGCGCGCGCTCCAGCTCGGAGATGCGCGCCCGCAGCCGCGCGTAGTCGAGAACGGGCGCCTTCGGGCCGCCAAGCTCGCCGGCGATCTCGGCGAGCATCGCGGTGCCGCGTTCGATGCCGCGGACCAGGCCGACGACCGAGCGGTCGGCCTGATACTGGGCGAACGACTGCTCCAGCAGCCGATGCGCCTGCTCGGGACCCATCTGCTGCACCAGGTTGATCGTCATGTTGTACGACGGGGCGAACGAACTGCGCAGCGGGAAGGTGCGGGTCGAGGCCAGACCCGCGACCGCGGCGGGCTCGGTGTTCTCTTCGGCGGGGTTCCACAGCACCACCGCGTGGCCTTCGACGTCGATGCCGCGCCGGCCGGCGCGCCCGGTCAGCTGCGTGTACTCCCCCGGCGTCAGCGGCATGTGTTGCTCGCCGTTGAACTTCACCAGCCTTTCGAGCACCACGGTCCGGGCGGGCATGTTGATGCCGAGCGCCAGCGTCTCGGTGGCGAACACGGCCTTGACCAGACCGGCCGTGAACAGCTCCTCGACGGTGTGCCGGAATACCGGCAACATTCCGGCGTGGTGGGCCGCCAGGCCGCGCAGCAGCCCTTCCCGCCACTCGTAGTAGCCGAGCACCGCCAGGTCGGCGTCGGCGAGATCGCCGCACCGGTGGTCGATTACCTCGGCGATCTGCGCCCGTTCCTCCTCGGTGGTCAGGCGGAGCGGCGAGCGCAGGCACTGCTGGACGGCGGCGTCGCAGCCGGCGCGGGAGAACACGAACGTGATCGCCGGCAGCAGCCCCTCGCTGTCCAGGGTCGCGATCACGTCGGCCCGACCGGGCGGCCGGTAGAAACGCGGCCGGCCGGGGGCGCCGCGGCCGCCGCCACGCCTTCCCGCCTCCCGGCGGGGACCACGCCAGTCCGACATCCGGTCCGCCTCCCGGCGGTGCGCGATGTGGCGCGCCAGGTCCGGGTTGACCCGCGACTCACGTCCGGCACCTGGCCGCTCGCCGGCTTCCGCGTTCCCGTAGTCGAACAGGTCGAAGAGCCGCTTCCCCACCAGCACGTGCTGCCACAGCGGAACGGGCCGGTGCTCGTCGACCACCACGGTCGTATCGCCCCGCACCGTCTGGATCCAGCCGCCGAATTCCTCGGCATTGCTCACCGTCGCCGACAGACTGACCACCCGCACGTCGTCGGGCAGGTGCAGGATCACTTCCTCCCAGACCGGGCCGCGCATCCGGTCGGCCAGGAAATGCACCTCGTCCATCACGACGTAGGAAAGCCCTTGCAGCGCGGGAGAATCGGCGTAGAGCATGTTGCGCAGCACCTCGGTGGTCATCACCACCACGGGCGCGTCGGCGTTCACCGACATGTCACCGGTCAGCAGGCCGATCCGGTCGCGGCCGTAGCGTGCGGTCAGGTCGGTGTGCTTCTGGTTGCTCAGCGCCTTGAGCGGGGTGGTGTAGAAGCACTTCCCGCCCGCGGCCAGCGCCAGGTGGACGGCGAATTCGCCCACCACGGTCTTGCCGGCGCCGGTCGGCGCGCACACCAGCACGCCGTGCCCTCGTTCCAGCGCCGCGCACGCCCGCTGCTGGAAGCCGTCCAGCGCGAACGGCAGCTCCGCGGTGAACCGGGCCAGCTCGACGAGCTCCGCGACGTCCTGCGGCGCTGACGGTTCAGGTGACATCGTCATGCTGGCCGGCGGTGAACGACGGCTCCGGGACCGGCTGCTGGAGGGGTGTGGGCGGCTCGATGACCGATGCCTCATCGTCGGGGATGACGGCCTGGGCCTCGCGCTTGGCCTTGCGCCGGTCGTGCAGGCGGGCGATCTGGATGGCGAATTCGAGGAGCACCGACAGCGCCACGCCCAAGGCGGTCATCGAAAACGGGTCGGAGCCGGGCGTGAAAATTGCTGCGAACACGAACATCGCGAAGATCAGGCCGCGCCGCCAGGACTTGAGCTTTTCATAGGGCAGCACCCCGGTCATGTTGAGCATGACGATGAGCAACGGGAATTCGAAGCTGACCCCGAAGACCACCAACAGGTTGATCAGGAACCCGAAGTACCGGTCCCCGGACAGCGCGGTCACCTGCACGTCGCTGCCCACGGTCAGCAAGAAGCCCAACGCCTTGGACAGCACGAAGTAGGCCAGCACCGCGCCGGCGACGAACAGCACCGCCGCGGGGACCACGAACCCGACCGCGAAACGGCGCTCCTTCTGGTACAGGCCCGGCGTGATGAAGGCCCACAGCTCGTAGAACCAAACCGGACACGCCAGTACGACCCCGGCGGTCAGGCCGACCTTGAGCCGCAACATGAACTGGTCGAACGGCGCCGTGGCCAGCAGTCGGCATTGTCCGTCGGCGCTGATGCTGGCGCGCGCGGATTGGGGCAGCGAACAGTAGGGGTGGCGCAGCCAATCGCCCAGGCTTTCCAGCCCGAAGAGCGAATGCGAGTACCAGAAGAACCCGAAAATCGTGGTCACCAGGATGGCGGCCAGCGACAGTAGTAACCGGGTGCGCAGCTCGGTCAGGTGGTCGACGAGCGACATCGTCGCGTCGGGATTGGTGCGGCTGCGCCTGTTACGCGGATTGAGGCGCCTCAGCACGCCGGCAGTGCGCGCTGAAACCTTGAAACCTTTCACGACGCTCGTTCAGTGGCGTTCGGGCACCGCGACGATGATGGCGGGCTAAGCCGGGCGTGCTTCAGAGTGCCCCTGCTCGGGGGCCGCCGCCGGAGCGTCGACCCGCTGCGACTGCACGGGAGTGGGGTTCGCCGCGGAGGGCGCGCTGTTCGTGTCCAACGCGGACGGTTCCGACTTGTTCTCGCTCTGCATTTCGCGCAGCTCAGACTTGAAGATGCGCATCGACTTGCCCAACGAACGTGCTGCATCGGGGAGCTTCTTGGCACCAAAAAGCAGGATCACCACCACCGCAAGGATCGCCCAGTGCCACGGACTAAGACTGCCCACTTTGATTACCTCCAGACGTCTACCCGATGCTACCGCAGTGCGGCGATACACCGGGCCGCCCGCGCCGTGGCCTCAGGGCGCAAGCGCCTGATACGACTCGCACGCCGCCGCCGCGGCATCCCGTACACGTCGTGCGAGCGACTCCGGTTCGAGCACCCGCACGGCCGACCCGAAGCCCAGCACCAGGCGCGTCATCCAGTCCTCGGAGGCATAGGTCATCACCGCCTCGCACGATCCGTCGGCCAACTCCCGCACCTCGCGCATCGGGTAGTACTCGAACATCCACGACGCCGACGGCGTGACCCGGAGCCTCGCCGACGGCAGGGACGGGTCGCCGTCGAACAGCGAGGTGTCCGGCGGCGCCTGGACGGCCAGTTCGGGCGCGGCCGCCGGCTCGTCCAACTCGGTGGCGTCGACGATCCGGTCGAAGCGGAACAGCCGAACCCCTTCTGCCTCGCGCGACCAAGCCTCCAGGTAGCTGTGGCCGCCGATCAGCAGCACCCGGATGGGATCGACGATCCGGCTGGTCAGGGTGTCGTGCGACGCGGAGTAATAGTCGATGGCCAGCGCGTGTCGGGCCTGGACCGCGGTGCGCACCGCGGCCGCGGCGCGACTCTCGGCGGGTGCTTGCTGATCGACCGCTGCCGCCGATCCGGTGGTGTCGTGCCCGACGGCGCCGGCCGCCGCCTCGATTTTGGCGATTGCGCTGCGGGCAGCTTCGGGATCGACCACACCCGGAATGTCGGCGAGCGCCCGCAGGGCCACAAGCAGACCGGTGGCCTCCGGCGACGTCAGCTTGAGCGGCCGGTCGATGCCCGCGGAGAACGTCACCTCGATGGTGTCGCCGGCGAACTGGAAGTCGATGAGGTCGCCCGGGTAGTAGCCGGGAAGGCCGCACATCCACAGCTGGTTGAGGTCCTCTTCCAGCTGCTTGGCCGACACCCCGAGGTCGGCGGCGGCCTTGGCGCGGGTGACCCGCGGGTTGGCCTGGAAGTACGGCACCATGTTGAGCAGCCGGATCAACCGCGTCGAGATCGCGGTCATTGCGGCTCGCCCCCGCCCACGTGGGCGCGCAGGCGGGCCAGCACGTCCTCGCGCAGTGACTGCGGTTCGAGCACGACGGCGTCGGCCCCGTAGCCGGCGATGTCGCGCGCCAGCCGATCGCTGGATCCGATGTCGATTTCGATCACCTCGCCGTCGCGGCCGCCCACTTCCCGCGTGCCGGTGGGCCTTCCGGCGCGCCGCAGTGCGGTCGCACGCCCGTCGGCGACCCACACGCGCGCCTGCCCGCCGGTCGGGGTCTCAGCGATCGTGCGGGCCACGATCTGGCGCAGGTCCACATCCCCGGGCACGACGACCGCTCCGGGCGGACCGATCGGCCTGACCTCGGAGCCGATCCGCGAGAGCCGGAACGTACGGGTGGCGTCGCGGTCGCGATCGTGTCCCACGAGATACCAGCGTCCCTTCTGGGTGACGACCCCCCACGGCTCCACCGTGCGCATGCTGTACGGCTCGGTCCGCGACGGCCGGTGCGGGAACTGCACCACCTGCCGGGAATCGATGGCCGACAACAGGATTCCGAGGACCTCCTCCGAACCCCGCAAACCCGGCACGCCGGCCGGTGACGTGATGGCCACGGGCGGCCCCGTCTCGATGGGGTCGACGTCCACCCCGGCGGCGCGCAGCTTGAGCAGCGCACCCTGGGTGGCGGTGATCAGTTCGGGCGATTCCCACAGTTGCGTCGCGACGGCGACCGCGGCTGCTTCGTCGGGGGTGAGCTCGACGGGCGGCAGCGCGTAGGCGTCGCGGTTGATCCGGTAGCCCTCGGTGGGATCCCAGGCCGACGCCCTGCCGACCTCGAGCGGGATGCCCAGATCGCGCAGCTCGTTCTTGTCGCGCTCGAACATGCGGGAGAAGGCCTCGGCGCTGGGGCTGTCGGCGTAACCGGCCACGCTGGACCTGATCTTCTCCGCGCTGATGTACCCGCGGGTGGACAGCAGGGCGATGACGAGATTGACCAACCGCTCGACCTTCGAGGTTGCCATTCGCATCAGGTTATAACCGGCGGCTCGCCGGCGCCTGCACCGGTGGGCAAGTCGCAGCCTTCACATGCGCCACATCAGCCACGAGCTGGCGGGCATTACCGCCCTCGCAAAGTTGATAGCGCCGGCGATATCACGTTCGCGCGTCGAGCATGGCCTGCCCCGGTGGGGCTGATGTGACTGAGGGAACAGGCGGGCTACATGCTGGCGATCAGCCGCTTGACCCGCTCGTCGACCGCGCGGAAGGGGTCCTTGCACAACACCGTGCGCTGGGCCTGGTCGTTGAGCTTGAGGTGGACCCAGTCGACGGTGAAGTCACGGCCCGCGGCCTGGGCGGCGCTGATGAACTCGCCGCGCAGCCGGGCGCGGGTCGTCTGCGGCGGATGGTCGACCGCCTCCGCGATCTCCTCGTCGGTGGTGACGCGCGCCGCGAGTCCCTTGCGTTGCAGCAGGTCGAACACACCCCGACCCCGCTTGATGTCGTGGTAGGCCAGGTCCAGCTGGGCGATCTTCGGGTCGGACAACTCCATGTTGTAGCGGTCCTGGTAGCGCTGGAACAGCTTGCGCTTGATGACCCAGTCGATCTCGGTGTCGACCTTGGCGAAGTCCTGGCTCTCGACGGCGTCGAGCTGGCGGCCCCACAGGTCGACGACCTGCTCGATCTGGGCGTTGGGCTCCCGAGTCTGCAGGTGCTCGACGGCGCGGCTGTAGTACTCGCGCTGGATGTCGAGCGCGCTGGCCTGACGCCCGCCCGCGAGCCGCACCGGCCGCCGGCCGGTGATGTCGTGGCTGACCTCGCGGATGGCCCGGATCGGGTTGTCCAGCGAGAAGTCGCGGAAAGGAACGCCGGCCTCGATCATCTCCAGCACCAGTGCGGCGGTCCCCACCTTGAGCATGGTGGTGGTCTCGCACATGTTCGAGTCGCCGACGATCACGTGCAGCCGCCGGTACTTCTCGGCGTCGGCGTGCGGCTCGTCGCGGGTGTTGATGATCGGCCGGCTGCGGGTGGTCGCCGAGGAGACGCCCTCCCAGATGTGCTCGGCGCGCTGCGACAGGCAGAACGTCGCCGCCTTGGGCGTCTGCAGCACCTTGCCGGCACCGCAGATCAGCTGGCGGGTGACCAGGAACGGCAACAGCACGTCGGAGATCCGGGAGAACTCACCGGCCCGCACGATCAGGTAGTTCTCGTGGCAGCCGTAGGAGTTGCCCGCCGAATCGGTGTTGTTCTTGAACAGGTAGATGTCGCCGCCGATGCCCTCGTCGGCGAGCCGCTGCTCGGCGTCGATCAGCAGGTCCTCGAGCACCCATTCACCGGCGCGGTCGTGGGTGACCAGCTGCACCAGGCTGTCGCACTCGGCCGTCGCGTACTCCGGATGGCTGCCCACGTCGAGATACAGGCGGGCGCCGTTGCGCAGGAAAACGTTGGAGCTGCGCCCCCAGGACACGACGCGGCGGAAGAGATAGCGGGCTACCTCGTCCGGAGACAGGCGCCGATGTCCGTGGAAGGTGCAGGTGACACCGAACTCGGTCTCGATGCCCATGATTCGCCGCTGCACGTAATCGAGGGTACTGGTTCTCCGACCGGGACGGTGCGGAAGCCGCGCCTACGGGTCCGACGAGTTTCACGCCGAGGCGTCTCGGCCGCCAAGAACGCTGGCCGGCAACGTCGGCGTCGCGCAGCCAGCCGAGCGTTCCGCCCTGAGCGAACACCACCGGCCGGGCCGATGCCGCCCGATTCAGCCCGCGGAGCCGCCGTTGGTTTCTGGGGCTTCGCCGTTGGTTTCCGGGGCTTCGCCGTTGGTTTCCGGCTGCTTCGAATCGCCGTCTTGCAGCAAGCTTTCCAGGGTGGCGCGGTTGATCCGCCGGAACGCTCGTCGCGGCCGGCTGACGTCGAGGATCGCGACCTCCAGGCTGCCCACGTCGGGAGAGGGCTGATCCTCGCTGGATCCGTTCCCGCTGCCGGCCCGCAACGCCTTCACGGCGATCTGCGTCGCGTCGCGCAGGTCCGCGTTCTCGGCGTAGGACTCCTTGAGCGCGGTGGTGATCGGCTCGGTGGTGCCACCCATCACCACGAAATGCGGCTCGTCGGCGATCGACCCGTCGTAGGTGATCCGGTACAGCTCAGGCGGTTTCGTCTCGCCGTAGTGCGCCACCTCGGCGACGCACAACTCGACTTCGTAGGGCTTGGCCTGCTCGGTGAAGATGGTGCCCAGGGTCTGCGCGTAGACGTTGGCCAGCTGGCGTCCCGTGACGTCGCGGCGGTCGTAGGCGTACCCGCGGGTGTCGGCGAACTGGATCCCGCCGCGGCGCAGATTGTCGAACTCGTTGAACTTGCCGGCCGCCGCGAAGCCGACACGGTCATAGAGTTCGCTGATCTTCTGCAGGGACCGCGACGGGTTCTCCGCCACGAACAGCACGCCACCGGCGTAGACCAGCGCCACCACGCTCTTGCCGCGTGCGATGCCCTTGCGCGCGAGCTCGCTGCGCTCGCGCATCGCCTGTTCGGGCGATATGAAATACGGGAAGCTCACTTTTCACCGCCGTCGGGGCCGAAAGTGTCTGCGCGCGAGCGACTCTGGATGACCTCGCGGGCCAATTCGGCGATCCGGCTCTCGGGCACCTCGGCCGCCCCTTCGGCGCCGATGGTGACCGCCGTCGGATAGATACCGCGAACCAAGTCGGGGCCGCCGGTGGCGGAGTCGTCGTCGGCGGCGTCGTACAGCGCCTCGACGGCCACCCCCACCGCGGAATCGGCGTCGACGACCCTCGAGTACAACTTCTTCATCGACGACTTGGCGAAGATGGACCCGGAACCCACCGACTGGTAGCCCTCTTCCTCCACGTTCCAGCCGCCGGCGGCGTCGAACGACACGATCCGGCCGGCGCCCTCGGGATCGGCCGCGTCGATGTCATAACCCGCCAGCAGCGGCAGGGCCACCAGGCCCTGCATCGCCGCGGCCAGGTTGCCGCGCACCATGATCGCGAGCCGGTTCACCTTTCCGGCAAACGTCAGCGGCACACCCTCGAGCTTCTCGTAGTGCTCGAGTTCCACCGCGTAGAGGCGGGCGAACTCCACCGCGATGGCCGCGGTGCCAGCGATGCCCGTGGCGGTGTAGTCGTCGGTGACGTACACCTTTTTCACGTCGCGCCCGGCGATCATGTTGCCCTGGGTGGAACGCCGGTCCCCGGCGATGACCACGCCACCGGGGTATTTCAGGGCGACGATGGTGGTCCCGTGCGGCAGCTGCGAGCCGGCCCCATCGGCGTGCGCGCCGCCGCCGAGGCCGGTCGGCAGCAGCTCCGGCGCCTGACGGCGCAGAAAGTCAGCAAAGGATGACAGGTCTACGGCGGGATTTGCCGGGAGTGCGGAGTTAGTGGACAGGCGATCGGAGAAGGGCCAGGTCACTGTCCGCCCTTTTGGACGTATGCCCGGACGAAGTCTTCGGCGTTCTCCTCGAGGACGTCGTCGATCTCGTCGAGCAGATCGTCGGTGTCCTCGGCTAGCTTCTCGCGGCGCTCTTGGCCCGCGGCCGTGCTGTCGGCGAAGTCGTCGTCCTCGCCACCACCACCGCCACGCTTGGTCTGCTCTTGAGCCATCGCCGGCCTCCTGCTTCATCTGAACTTGTTCAGCGGCTTGCCTGGTCCCTGAGAGCCACACTGCCCGCTGGTATTTCTCTACCCTACCGGTCAACCCCGACGTTCCCCGGTCTAACCGGCTTAGCTGGTGAGTTGTTCCACCAGTTCGGCGGCGCTGTCCACCGAGTCCAGCAGCGCCCCGACGTGCGCCTTGCTGCCGCGCAGCGGCTCGAGCGTCGGAATGCGCACCAGCGAGTCGCCGCCCAGGTCGAAGATCACCGAGTCCCAGCTGGCCGCCGCGATGTCGGCGCCGAACCTGCGCAGGCATTCACCGCGGAAGTACGCGCGGGTGTCGGTCGGCGGGTTGTCCACTGCCTCGAGCACCTGGTGCTCGGTGACCAGACGCTTCATCGAACCCCGCGCGACAAGGCGGTTGTACAGCCCCTTGTCCAGCCGAACGTCGGAATACTGCAGGTCGACGAGGTGCAGCCGCGGCGCCGACCAGCTCAGGTTCTCCCGCTGCCGGAAACCCTCGAGCAGGCGCAGCTTGGCGGGCCAGTCGAGCACCTCGGCGCATTCCATCGGGTCGCGCTCGAGTTGGTCGAGCACCTGCGCCCAGGTCTCCACGATGTCGGCCGCGCGGGGATCGGGGTCGCGGCTGTCGACCAACTTGGCCACCCGGTCCAGGTAAATCCGTTGCAAGGCAAGGCCGGTCAGCTCGCGTCCGTCGGCCAGGGCCACCGCGGCCCGCAGCGACGGGTCGCGGCTGATCGCGTGGACCGCATGCACCGGGCGGGCCAGAACGAGGTCGCTCAGGTCGATGCCGTGTTCCGGGCCGACTTCGATCAGGTCGAGCACCAACGCCGTGGTGCCCAGTTTCAGGTAGGTCGACGTCTCGGCGAGGTTGGCGTCGCCGATGATGACGTGCAGCCGGCGGTACCGGTCGGCGTCGGCGTGCGGTTCGTCGCGGGTGTTGATGATGCCGCGCTTGAGCGTGGTCTCGAGGCCGACCTCGACCTCGATGTAGTCCGAGCGCTGGGACAGCTGGAAGCCGGGCTCGTCACCGGAGGGCCCGATGCCGACCCGGCCGGAGCCGGTCACCACCTGCCGGGACACCAGAAACGGGGTCAGCCCGGCGATGATGGACGAGAACGGCGTCTGCCGCGACATCAAGTAGTTCTCGTGGGCGCCGTAGGAGGCGCCTTTGCCGTCGACGTTGTTCTTGTACAGCTGCAGCTTGGCGGCCCCGGGCACGCTGGCGACGTGCCGGGCGGCGGCCTCCATGACCCGCTCGCCGGCCTTGTCCCAGATGACCGCGTCCAGCGGGTCGGTGCACTCGGGCGCCGAGTATTCGGGGTGGGCATGGTCGACGTAGAGCCGCGCCCCGTTGGTCAAGATCATGTTGGCCGCGCCGACCTCGTCGGCGTCGACCACCGGTGGCGGGCCGGCCGAACGACTCAGATCGAAACCGCGGGCGTCCCGCAGCGGTGATTCCACCTCGTAGTCCCAGCGGGTGCGCTTCGCGCGCTGGATGCCGGCGGCGGCGGCATAGGCCAGCACCGCCTGGGTCGAGGTGAGGATCGGGTTGGCCGTCGGGTCCGACGGTGAGGAGATGCCGTACTCGACCTCCGTCCCGATAATCCGTTGCATGGCCTAAGCGTAGGCCCGCCGACGATGCGCCCCGCGCGGCGGGGCGTTGAGGAGGCGGGCAATCAAGCTCCGCCCGCCGACGATGCGCCCCGCGCGGCGGGGCGTTGAGGAGGCAGGCAATCAAGCTCCGCCCGCCGACGATGCGCCCCGCGCGGCGGGGCGTTGAGGAGGCGGGCGGTGGCCGTCGCCACGCTCGGTGCCCACGCCCGCGGCGTACGCGATACCCACCGGTGCGGGGGCGTCGTTTCCCCGGCGCGCCCACCGCGCCCGCTGTTGACGGCACCGACGGCAGTGATTAACTTCACCGTGTGTCCGCCCCCCAGTCCGACCACGTCGGCAAACACGCACTCGATCTGGCCGGAAAACGCTACGGCGAAGTGCTGCTCGTGACCGCCGGCGAGGCCGGTCCGCAGGCAACGGTCTACAACAGCTTCCCGCTCAACGACTGCCCCGCCGACCTGTGGTCCGCGCTGGACCCGCATGCCATCGCCGCCGAAAACGGTGTGGCCGCAGCCCTGCTGAACGGTCCCCGGTACTGGCTGATGAACGCCATCGAAAAGGAAGCCCAGGGTCCGCAGGTGACGAAAAGCTTCGGCGGGATCGAGATGATCCAGCAGGCCACCGTCCTGCTGTCGTCGATGAATCCGGCGCCCTACATCCCCAACAAGGTCAACCGCCACACGGTCTTCGTCTTCAACGCCGGCGAGCAGATCTACGAACTCATCGACCCGCAGGGACAGCACTGGGTGATGCAGACCCTGAGCCAGGTCGCCGACCCCAACCTGTCGCGGGCCGACCTGCCGCGGCTCGCCGACCGCCTCGACCTGCCCGCCGGGTGGACCTACCAGCCGCGGGTGCTCACCGACGAGCTGCGGGTGGACACCAGAAGCAGGGCGGCCCAGGTGCTGCAGGACAACCTGACCAACAGCTACTCGCTGGTGACCGGCTGACGCTTGGCGGACTGACCGCTAGCAACACCTCGCCGGCACTCAAACCGCGGCGCGTGGTGTGCCAGGTTTGAGCGCCGGCGTGGGCTGAACAGCCTTACAGGTACTGGCCGAGGTTGGATTCGGTGTCGATGGCCCGCGACGCGCTCGAGCTCTTGCCGGTGACCAGGGTGCGGATGTAGACGATCCGCTCGCCCTTCTTACCCGAAATCCGCGCCCAGTCATCGGGGTTGGTGGTGTTGGGCAGGTCCTCGTTCTCGGCGAACTCGTCGACGATCGAGTCGAGCAGATGCTGGATGCGCAGACCCGGTTGCCCGGTCTCCAGCACCGACTTGATCGCGTTCTTCTTCGCCCGGTCGACGACGTTCTGGATCATCGCCCCGGAGTTGAAGTCCTTGAAGTACATGACTTCCTTGTCACCGTTGGCGTAGGTGACCTCCAGGAACCGGTTGTCGTCGATCTCGGCGTACATCCGCTCGACGACCTTCTCGATCATCGCCTTGATGCACGCGGTGCGGTCCCCGCCGAACTCGGCGAGGTCGTCGGCGTGCAGCGGCAGCGACTCGACCAGGTACTTCGAGAAGATGTCTTGCGCCGCTTCGGCATCGGGCCGCTCGATCTTGATCTTCACGTCCAGGCGGCCGGGCCGCAGGATCGCGGGGTCGATCATGTCCTCACGGTTGGAGGCGCCGATCACGATGACGTTCTCGAGCCCCTCGACCCCGTCGATCTCACTCAGCAGCTGCGGGACCACGGTGGTCTCGACGTCCGACGAGACCCCGGTGCCGCGGGTGCGGAAGATCGAGTCCATCTCGTCGAAGAACACGATCACCGGCGTTCCTTCGGACGCCTTCTCCCGCGCCCGCTGGAAGATCAGCCGGATGTGGCGCTCGGTCTCGCCGACGAACTTGTTCAGCAGCTCCGGACCCTTGATGTTGAGGAAGTAGGACTTCGCCTCACGCGCGTCGTCGCCGCGCACCTCGGCCATCTTCTTGGCCAGCGAGTTGGCCACCGCCTTGGCGATCAACGTCTTCCCACAGCCCGGCGGGCCGTACAGCAGCACGCCCTTGGGCGGGCGCAGCGCGTACTCCCGGTACAGCTCCTTGTGCAGGAAGGGCAGCTCCACGGCGTCGCGGATCTGCTCGATCTGGCGCGTCAGGCCGCCGATGTCGGAGTAGCTGACGTCGGGCACCTCTTCGAGGACCAGGTCTTCGACCTCGGCCTTGGGGATGCGTTCGAACGCGTAGCCGGCCTTGGTGTCAACCAGCAACGAGTCGCCCGGCCGCAGCTTGCGCGGGCGGCTGTCGTCGTTGAGCGCGTCGGGGTGCCCCTCCGGCAGGTCCTCGGCGACCAGCGGCTCGGCCAGCCACACGATGCGTTCCTCGTCGGCGTGGCCGACGACCAGTGCCCGGTGCCCGTCGGCCAGTAGCTCGCGCAACGTCGAGATCTCGCCGACGGATTCGAAGGTGCCGGCCTCGACGACGGTCAGCGCCTCGTTGAGGCGGACCGTCTGGCCCTTGCGCAGCGAGGAGACGTCGATGTTCGGCGAACAGGTCAGTCGCATCTTGCGACCCGAGGTGAACACGTCGACCGTGTCGTCCTCGTGTGCGCCCAGCAACACGCCGTAGCCACTCGGCGGTTGTCCGAGCCGATCGACTTCCTCCCGCAACGCAAGTAGTTGCTGGCGCGCCTCTTTGAGCGTCTCCATCAACTTCGAGTTGCGGGCCGCCAGCGAGTCGATGCGCGCTTCGAGCTGATGCACGTCGCGCGCCGAGCGGGTGCCGCCCTGCGCCCCGGACGCGTGCTCGAGTTGCTCGCGCAGCAACGCTGCCTCGCGGCGCAATTCTTCCAACTCGGCAGCATCGCCGCTGGACATGCCCGACTCGCTGGGGGTACCGAATGCTTCAGAACGCTCTGAGCCACCCATGTTGCGCTCCTTTCCCACACCGAATTGGCGCGGTGGATACTTCAAAGCTACCGGCGATTGGCCAATGATGTGCGGAGTCAAATACCCACGAAAAGTTAAGATTTTCGTCACGCTGGTAACCTCGGCCACTAATCTCGCCGATCGAAAGGGCCGCCGTGACCGCAAAAAGCCTCGCCACGGGCTTAGTCGGCACGACCGGCGCCGGCGTGGCGACCGGCGGTGTGAGTTCAGTTGCACCCGTTGGCTCCACCGCGCGGCGGACACCCGCCCCGGAAAGCGCCCCGACCCCGCGACCCGCCTGATCGACCGGATGCACCGGCACCTGCGCGCGACGTTGAGCGCCGCCACCGTGGTGGTGGCGGTCGGGATCCCCGGATGTTCGTCGCATCAACAACCCAGGATCGCCTCCTCCGCGCCCGCTGCGGCGCCGGCCACGTCGAGCACCGTTGTCGTCTCTCCGACTACCCCGCTGCCGCCGCCCGAAGCCCTCACCGACATCTTGGCCCGGCTGGCCGACCCGAACGTACCCGGTATCAACAAGGTGAGCCTGGTCGAAGGCGCGACCCCCGAGAGCGCCGCCAGCCTGGACAAGTTCAGCAACGCGTTGCGCGACAACGGCTACCTGCCCATGAATTTCGTCGCGCACGACATCGCCTGGTCGGACAAGACCCCCTCCGACGTGGTGGCGACGATCGACGTCAACACGGCCCAGCCGGCGAACGGCAGCTTCCACTCCCCCATGGAATTCACGCCCTTTCAAGGCGGTTGGCAGTTGTCCCGGCGAACCGCCGAGATGCTGTTGACGCTGGGCAGTTCGCCGGCGGTGCCGCCGCCCAACCCGCCCCCGGCTCCGGAGCCCGCCCCGGCACCGGCGCCCGCCCCGGCGACGAGTCCGCCCGGTTGACGCGCGGCATGTGGGTCGGCTGGCTCGAATTCGACGTGCTGTTGGGCGACGTCCGATCGCTCAAAGAGAAACGGTCGGTGATCCGCCCCGTGGTCGCCGAGCTGCGACGCAAGTTCAGCGTGTCGGCGGCCGAGACGGGTTCACCGGAGCTGTATCGACGGGCGGGCATCGGGGTGGCCACGGTGTCCGGCGACCGGAGCCACGCGGTCGACGTTCTGGACGCGGCCGAACGGCTGGTGGCCGCGCACCCGGAGTTCGAGCTGCTCGCGGTGCGGCGGGGGCTGCAGCGCAGCGACGACTAGCTCGACCGTTGGTGGCTGGCACAACTAGCCGTCGCGGCCCTCGCGCTTGCGGCCCAAGGGCGCCGGCGCGACGACGCCGGGCGCGAGCCGCCGGGTAAACACCAGGAACGCGGTGTGCCCGCGCATCGAGTGCTGTGGCCGGACGGCCAGGCCGACCACGTTCCAGCCGCGTTGCAGCGTCTCCCATGACCGCGGCTCGGTCCAGCACTGCTGAGCCCGCAGCGCCTCCACGACCCGCGACAGCTGCGTCACGGTGGCGACATAGACCATCAGCACGCCGCCGGGGATCAGCAGCCGCGAGACCGCGTCGAGCACCTCCCAGGGCGCCAGCATGTCCAGCACGGCGCGGTCGAAGGAGCCGTCGGGCAGGTCCGAGTCGGCGACGTCGCTGACGATCAGCTCCCAGTTCGCGGGCGCCCCGTCGAAGAACACCGACACATTGCGGCGGGCGTGTTCGGCATGATCGGCGCGCTGTTCGTAGGAGACCACCCGCCCGCCGGGCCCGACGGCGCGCAGCAGCGAGCAGGTCAGCGCCCCCGAGCCCGCCCCGGCCTCCAGCACGCGGGCGCCCGGGAACATGTCGCCCTCGTGCACGATCTGCGCGGCGTCCTTGGGGTAGATGACCTGTGGACCCCGGGGCATCGACATGATGTA
Source organism: Mycobacterium europaeum (assembly GCF_034555895.2). Classification (NCBI taxonomy): domain Bacteria; kingdom Bacillati; phylum Actinomycetota; class Actinomycetes; order Mycobacteriales; family Mycobacteriaceae; genus Mycobacterium; species Mycobacterium europaeum. The sequence continues at coordinate 1,628,845 of NZ_CP157315.1, read as the reverse complement.
GTCGACCAGCAGCGGGCGCAGCACCAGAAACGGTGCGCCGTTACTGGATTTGACCACGCTGCCCTGCTCCAGCCCGATCAGCGCATCGTGTGCGATCGAGCCGCGATGGGTGTGGAACTCCGCGCCGGGCGTGAGCGACATCGTGTAGTGCCGGCCCTTGGCATCGGTGAGCTGAACGCGTTCCCCGACGGTGAACGGGCCGGTTGCGGACACGCCGTCTAGCGTGCCAGCCGACTCGCCGCCGGCGGTGCTCGGGGTTGTCGGCACCCGGTTCTACGCTGCGGGCATGACCGACCAGCTGCAGGAGCGCGCGCGGCCGGCCGCCAAGCCGGCGCTGTCGCCGTCACGGGCGGCCGACTTCAAGCAGTGCCCGTTGCTGTACCGGTTCCGGGCGATCGACCGCTTGCCCGAGGCGCCGTCGGCCGCCCAACTGCGCGGCTCGGTGGTGCACGCCGCCCTGCAGCAGCTCTACGGCCTGCCCTCCGCGCAGCGCGGTCCCGAGACCGCCCTGGCACTGCTCGAGCCGGCCTGGGACCAGGTCATCGCCTCGGCGCCCGACCTGGCCGGCGAGTTCGATCGCGAGCAGCGCGGCCAGCTGCTGGCCGAGGCCCGCACGTTGCTGTCCGGGTATTACCGGCTCGAGGACCCGACCCGCTTCGACCCGCAGTGCTGCGAGGAGCGCGTGGAGGTGGAGCTCGCCGACGGCACGCTGCTGCGCGGATTCATCGACCGGATCGACGTCGCGGCTACCGGAGAGCTGCGCGTGGTCGACTACAAAACCGGCAAGGCGCCGCCGGCCGCGCGGGCCCTGGCGGAGTTCAAAGCGATGTTCCAGATGAAGTTCTATGCGGTGGCCCTGCTGCGCACGCGCGGCGTGCCGCCCACCCGGCTGCGGCTGATCTATCTGGCCGACGGGCAGGTGTTGGACTACTCGCCGGACCACGACGAGCTACTGCGCTTCGAGAAGACCCTGATGGCGATCTGGCGCGCCATCCAATCCGCCGGGCAGACGGGCGATTTCCGTGCCAGCCAGTCGCGGCTGTGCGACTGGTGCCCCCACCAGCAGCACTGCCCGCTGTTCGGGGGAACCCCGCCGACCTACCCCGGTTGGCCGGATTACTCACCCGCCCAACCTGTTTCGGATCCGGCGGAGCCCGCGGCGTGACGTCGGTTCCCGGCGGTTCGACGCCCCGGTAAGCGCCCGGGCGGCGCATGGGGTAGGCTCGTGACAACGTTGGCCGCCGATTGGCTTGGCCGGCAAGTCGTGATCGATTCGTTATTTCTTCTCAGATCCCCGCGGGGCGCCGAGTCCGAGATGACTTAGGTGCGCACCGCACAGCCTCGAGTCGCGACGATCGATGTTGCCGTACGGGCAATTTCGTTACCACCGAAGCTGTAGGACATGAAAGATGCTTGAAGACAAAACCTTTGCTCACCTCGGGGTGAGCCCGCCGCTGGTTGACGCCCTCGCCGAGGGCGGTGCCCACCGGCCGTTTCCGATCCAGATCGAGACGCTGCCGGACACGCTTGCCGGCCGCGACGTGTTGGGCCGCGGCAAGACCGGCAGCGGCAAGACGCTCGCGTTCTCGATTCCGCTGGTGAGCCGGCTCGACGCCCGCGATCGGCGGCCGGGCAGGCCGACCGGCCTGGTGTTGGCGCCCACCCGGGAACTGGCGACCCAGATCGCCGCGACCATCCAGCCGCTTGCCGCGGTACGGGGCCTGCGCGTGGTGACGATCTACGGCGGGGTGCCGCAGCACAAGCAGGTCGCCGCGCTGAGGTCGGGCGTCGATATCGTCGTCGCCTGCCCCGGCCGGCTCGATGATCTGATGAAGCAACGCCTCGTCAACCTGGGCGCGGTGCAGGTGACGGTCATCGACGAAGCCGACCACCTCGCCGATCTGGGCTTTCTGCCCACCGTTACCCGCATCCTGGCGGCCACCCCCGCGGACGGCCAGCGGATGCTCTTCTCGGCCACCCTGGACGCGGCGGTCGACACCCTGGTGAAGCGCTTCCTCAGCGACCCGGTGACCCGATCGATCGCCGAACCGAAGTCCGTGACACCCGCCATGACACACCACCTCTTCTGTGTCGACGGCCCGCAGGCCAAGAAGGAGTTGGTGCACCGGTTGGCCGCGGGAGACTCCCGGCGAATCCTCTTCATGCGGACCAAGCACCAGGCCCGCAAGCTGGCCCGCCAGCTCACCCAATCCGGTATCGCGTCGGTCGAGTTGCACGGCAACCTGTCCCAGTCCGTGCGCGACCGGAATCTGGCGGCTTTCGCGGCCGGTGACGCGCGAGTGCTGGTGGCGACCGACATCGCCGCGCGCGGCGTGCACGTGGACAACATCGAGCTGGTCGTGCACGTCGACCCGCCGCCGGAGCACAAGGCCTATCTGCATCGGTCCGGCCGCACGGCCCGGGCCGGCGCCTCCGGCGACGTGGTCACCATCGTGCTGCCCGAGCAACGCCGCGACACCGAATCGATGATGCGCAAGGCCGCCATCCGCGCCGTCCCCCAACAGGTCACCGCGGCCTCCCCCGTCATCGAAGCGCTGGCCGGCCAGGCCTCACCCCGGCGGGCCGTCGCTCCCGCGCCGGTCGCGGCGCGTCGGCCGCAACCGGCCGCCGCCGCGCATCACGGCCCGTCCGGCGCACGCACCAGGCGACGCCGGTCCCGGCGGCCCGCACCCACCGCGCGCTAGTTTGTTGGTGGCGACCCGCTTCGCCCCGCTACCGCTGAGGGTGCTCGCGATCGCCACGGCCCCGCTTGCGATCACCACTAGCCCGGTAGTGGTGTCATCTCCTGGAGCATGGTGGGAACGAGTTCGCTGACGGTGGGATGGATGTGCATGGTCCGCGCCAGCGTGGTGTACGGCGCCTTGGCCGACATCACGTCCAGGATGGCGTGAATCGCCTCGTCGCCACCGACGCCGAAGATTGCCGCCCCCAAGATCTCTCGCGTGTCGGCGTCGGCCACGACCTTCATGAAGCCTTGCGTCTCACCCTTTTCCACCGCCCGACCGACTCGTGTCATCGGCCGCTTGCCGACCAGCGCCCTGCGTCCCGACGCACGGACTTGCGCAACGGTCATGCCCGCCCGCCCCAGCGGTGGGTCGATGTAGAGCGCATAGGTGGTGATGCGGTCGCTCACGCGCCGCGGGTCACCGTCGAGCAGGTTGGCGGCGACGATCTCGAAATCGTTGTAGGAGGTGTGGGTGAAGGCACCCTTGCCGTTGCAGTCCCCCATCGCCCAGATGTGCTCGACGTTCGTCTTGAGCTGGTCGTCGACCACGATGTAACCGCGGGCGTCGGTCCGCACGCCGGCCGCGTCCAGCCCCAAGTCGTCGGTATTGGGCCGCCGGCCCACGGCCAGTAGCAGGTGACTGCCGGCGATGGGGGCGGCGCCCGCGCTCGGCGTGAGCTCAAACCCGCTGTCCGTCTTGGCGATTCGCACGTCATCGGCGCCGACGACGACGTCGATGCCCTCGTCCTCCAGGATGTCGCGGATGGTGGCGGATACGTCCTCGTCTTCCCGGGACGCCAGGCGCGCACCCCTTTCGACGACCGTCACCCGGGCCCCGAAGCGCCGGTACATCTGGGCGAACTCGAGCGCGATGTAGCTGCCGCCGAGGATGACGAGATGGGCTGGCAGTGTGTCGAGTTCGAGAATCGAGACATTGGTCAGGAACTCCACGCCGGCCAGCCCGGGAATGTCCGGGACCACGGCGCGGCCACCGACGTTGAGGAAGATGCGGTCGGCGCGCAGCAGGTCGCCCTCCACGCTGATGGTGTGCGGATCCTCGAAACGGGCGTGCCCGCGAAAAACGGTGCAGCCGTCCATGCCCGCCAGCCAGTCCTCGACACCCTTGCGGTCGCCCAGCATGATTTCGTCTTTGCGCGCCTTGACTTTCGCCATGTCAACGCTGACCGGCCCGGTCACCACGCCGTAGTCGGCACCGCGGCGGGCCAGGTGAGCGGCGTACGCGCTGGCCACCAGCGTCTTCGTCGGGATGCACCCGGTGTTGACGCAGGTGCCGCCGATCAGTTTGCGCTCCACCAGCGCGACCCGCTGCCCGGCGGCCGTCAGTCGCCCCGCCAGCGGTGGGCCGGCCTGCCCGGCGCCGACGATGATCGCATCGAAATGCTTTGTCACTTAACGGCCGTCAGCAGGTATTCGGTCAGCACGTGCCCCGTCACCGCAGCGATGGCGAGTCCGCCGGCGATCGCGACCGCGTCCTCCAGCAGCGCGATGGGCAGGTCCCTCCCGGCCACGGCGCTCAGCCGTTTGCGTGCCTGGTAGCCGGCGACGGTGCCGAGCACGGCGCCGATGACGCCCGCACCGAGCGCGGAGAAGGTCCAGTGCGGCCAGGCGCCCAGGGCCGCGCCCGCCAACCCACCCATGACGATCCGGGCGGCGAAGATCGGTGGCGCGGTGCGGGCCGGCGTCTTGGGCAGCTTGTCGTTGATGAGTTCACCGACGGCCAGGACGGTGAACACGACGACGGTGACGATGTTGGCCATCCAGGAGGCCCACGTGCCGTGCAGGTCGATCCAGCCCAGGAAGGCGGCCCAGGCGACCACGGCGGGAGCCGTCAGCGAGCGCAACCCGGCGACGACACCGATCAGCAAAGCCAGCAGCAGAATGAGCGCATGTGTCACGAAGACCCTCCTGGGAGACGACCCGGCAACGGCAGGGATGACGGCCCATGGGGGTGACACGGGCAAGCAGCCCTAGGCGGACGCTAACACAGCCGCGGGCTCCGCACCCGTTCGGTCAGAACCGGCAGAACCTGATGTCGGAGGCCAGAATCGCTTTGGCGCCGATGGCGGCCAGCTCGTCCATGATCTCGTTGACGCCGCGACGCGGCACCAGCGCGCGGATGGCGACCCAGTCGGGGTCGGCCAGCGGCGCGATGGTCGGGGACTCCAGGCCGGGCGTGATCGACGTGGCCCGGTCCAGCACGGACCGCGGGCAGTCGTAGTCGAGCATCAGATATTGCTGGCCGAACACCACGCCCTGGATCCGCGCCACCAGTTGATCGCGCGCCGCACGAGTCCCGTCCTGACCGTCGGGATCGGCGCCCTCGATCAGCACCGCCTCCGAGTCGCACAGCGGATCGCCGAAGGCCACCAGGTCGTGCAGGCTCAGGGTGCGCCCGGAACCGACCACGTCGGCGATGGCGTCGGCCACCCCCAGCTGCACCGAAATCTCCACCGCCCCGTCGAGTCTGATGACGGTTGCCTCAATGCCCCGTTCCGCCAAGTCTTTTCGGACCAGATTGGGGTAGGCGGTGGCGATGCGCTTGCCGGCCAGATCGGCGGTCGTCCACTCGCGCCCGGCGGGGCCGGCATACCGGAAGCTCGACGACCCGAAGCCCAGCGCCAGCCGTTCGCGGACCGGCGCGTCCGAGTCGCGCACCAGATCTCGCCCGGTGATGCCGAAGTCCAGCTGACCCGAACCCACATAAATCGCAATGTCTTTGGGCCGCAGGAAGAAGAACTCGACCTGGTTGGCCGGGTCGATGACGGTGAGGTCCTTGGCATCGGTGCGGCGGCGGTAGCCCGCCTCCGAGAGAATCTCGCTGGCCGGCTCGCTCAGCGTGCCCTTGTTGGGGACCGCAACGCGCAGCATGGTCACAGCTTTCGGTACACGTCGTCGAGGGACAGTCCGCGGGCGATCATCAGCACCTGCGTCCAGTAGAGCAACTGGCTGATCTCCTCGGCCAGCGCCTCGTCGGGCTCGTGCTCGGCGGCCAGCCACACCTCGCCGGCCTCCTCCAGGATCTTCTTGCCCAGCCTGTGTATGCCGCCGTCCAGCGCGGCGACCGTCGCGCTGCCGGCCGGCCGCGTGCGCGCACGGTCACCGAGTTCGGCGAACAGATCCTCGAAGGTCTTCACGGCCAGCGATTGTTTCACGCGGTGGCGAGCAAAGTCACGGCGGTTTCGCTCCGGCGGCGTTTTCGGCCGACCGGTCAGTCGAATCCGGCGAGCGTGATCCGCAACGCCTCTTCCAATTGCACGTGAAACGGCGGGCTCGCGACGATATCCGCGGTCAGCCACCCATCGAGGACGAATTTCACTGTGGCCAAACTGGTGTGGACCAACAGCGCGGGCCGGATGTCGGCTGCCGCATCGACACCCATCCGGTGTGCGACTTGCTCGATCAGCTCGCGGTGGTCGGTTTCGCTGACAAGCACGGATTTGCTCAACAGGTGGGGCGCGGTCGCGACGGCATGACGCCACAGATCGAGGTCGTCGACTTCGCTGACGTCTTCGGCGTGCGTGACAAACAGCTGAATCAGCGCCTCGACCGGCGACTCGTGTGCCGGCCGCGTGCTGTAGGAACCGACGATCTCGGCGGCCGCCTCCCGGACCGGATCGACCAGCAGGCCTTCCTTGGTCGGCGCATACCGGAAGTAGGTGCTGATGGAAATCCCCGCGGCCGCCGCGATGTCCTCGGTCGTCACCGCCTCGAAGCCGCGCTCGGCGAACAGCCGGTGCGCGGTCTGCTGAATCTGCGAGAGCAGCGCGGCCCGGCGCCGGTCCCGCAGCGAACCGGTGTTTGCTGACGGCATGCCATCACCTTCGTCAATCCGACATTCCAGCCCCATGATGCCGTCCAACGACGAACTCAGATGAGTGACTCTACACTATTGAAAGTCCCTATCAAGTACGCTACTGTGATGCAGCACACACCGACGAACTGCAGATTCTTAGGGCTTGTTGACACTATTTTAATAAGGATTCGCATCAAATCGCGTCAATGGCGTCCGAAGTCGTCTGCTCGGCACTCAGGGTTTCAAAGGGTGGGGAGAGGGCCGATGAAAGCGGTAGCCGACACGCCATGACCGGTGTCATGAGTTTGCTGGCTGGACTCCAGCTCACGCCACGATGACGGCGCAACTCGATGGCGTCGCCGCCGTTCGGAGCTGGTCGGTCGGGTACGTCAGGCGTCACCCGGTCGCCTCGCTGACGACGGTCGGCGAACAGTTCGTCTTGGGTGTGCGCACCGTTCAATACTTCTTTGTCGACCTGGTGACCGGGCGGTTCCAGTGGCAGGAGTTCGTCCGGCAGGGCGCATTCATGGCCGGCACCGCCGTGTTGCCGACGATCCTGGTGTCGCTGCCGATCAGCGTCACCCTCTCCATCCAGTTCGCGCTGCTGGCCGGCCAGGTCGGGGCCACCTCGCTGGCCGGGGCCGCCAGCGGTCTCGCGGTCATTCGACAGGGGGCGTCGCTAGTGGCCGCGGTGCTCATGGCGTCGGCCGTCGGTTCGGCCATCACCGCCGACCTGGGTTCGCGGACGATGCGCGAAGAAACCGACGCGATGGAGGTGATGGGCGTCTCGGTGATCCGTCGTCTGGTCGTCCCCCGCCTGGCCGCGGCGGTGATGATCGGAGTGGCCCTCACCGGCGTCGTGTGCTTCGCCGGCTTCTTCGCGAGCTACATGTTCAACGTGTACTTCCAGAACGGGGCGCCGGGCAGCTTCGTGTCGACGTTCGCGTCGTTCGCGACGACCGGCGACATGATTCTGGCGCTGGTGAAGGCGATCGTGTTCGGCGCGATCGTGGCCGTCGTGTCAAGCCAGAAAGGCTTGTCCACCAAGGGCGGACCGACGGGCGTCGCGAACTCGGTCAACGCGGCGGTGGTCGAGGCGATCCTGCTGCTGATGATCGTCAACGTCGCGATCAGCCAGCTCTACATCATGCTGTCGCCCAGGACGGGGCTGTGACGTGACGGCCTCCGCGTATCAACCGTTCGCACCGATCTCGGTCCCACTCGTCCGGCTCTACCGCCGCGGGAAGGTACCGATCATCCGGCTGGGCCATCTGCTGGTCTTCTTCGTCCGCGCGCTGGTCGCCGTGCCGCTTGCCTTGCGGCAGTACCGCGGCGAGTTCTTGCGGCTGTTGTCGAACATCACCTGGGGCAACGGCTCGATCGTGGTGGGCGGTGGCACCGCGGGGGTGGCCGTGGTGCTCGGCATGACGGTCGGTGCGCTCGTAGGGATCGAGGGCTACAACTTCCTGGATCTGCTCGGCCTCGGGCCCGCCACCGGGTTCGTCTCCTCATTGGTGAACACCCGCGAGCTGGCTCCGTTGATGGCATCGCTCGCCTTTGCCATGCAAGGCGGCTGCCGCTTCACCGCCCAGCTGGGTTCCATGCGCATCGCCGAGGAGATCGACGCCATGGAATCGATCGCGATTCGCCCGATCCCCTACCTGGTGACCACCCGGCTGATCGCTTCGGTGGTCGCGATCGTCCCGCTGTACGCCGCCTGCCTGGCGATCGGCTACCTGAGCACCCAACTGGTGGTGGGCATCAGCAGTGGCGGCTCGACCGGTTCCTACCTGCATTACTTCACGCTGATGCTGGCCGGACAGGACATCGTGTACTCCTTGATCAAGGCCGTCATTTTCGTCTGGATCGCGTCGACGATCCAGTGCTACTACGGCTACTACGCGGGCGGCGGGCCCGAGGGCGTCGGCGTCGCGGCGGGACACGGCATGCGGGCCAGCATCACCGTGGTGATCATCGTCAACATGCTGCTCACCATGGCGCTGTGGGGCGTGGACTCGGGCGCGAGATTCGGCGGCTAGGTCGGTGGAACATGCCCAATTCCTTTGAGCTGGACGGACGCGGACCCTCCGACCGCCAGCTGTTCGGCATAGGCATCGCGGTCGTGGCGGTCAGCGCCCTGCTCACCACCGCGATGGTGGTCAAATCGACTGGCCGGCTCAACGATTACGTGCGGGTGGTCGCGGATCTGGTGAACGTCGGCGACGGCCTTCCGCAGAAATCCGACGTCAAGTACCACGGCGTACTCGTCGGCATGGTCAACGGCGTCGTCCCCGCAGCGCACGGCAAACCCAACTACGTCCACATCGACCTCAAACGGGAATACGCCACGTCGATTCCGGCCAATGTGACCGCACGCGTGGTGCCCAGCAACGTGTTCGCCGTGTCATCGGTGCAGTTGGTGGGCTCCCCGAACCAAGAGGGCCCCGGCGAGAAGATCCGCGAAGGCGCGCACATACCGGAAGACAATCGGCTTCCGACCGTTCTCTTCCAAACGACCGTCAGCAAGTTGCGCGACGTGCTCGCCGCGGCGGGGCGCGGACGTGACGACCGGTCCGTGGGGATTCTGGCCGCGCTCGGTGCCGCCACCGACCACCGCCGGGTCAGCCTGCTCAACGCCGGCGCTCAACTGAATCGCCTTCTCGACCAGCTCAATTCGATTGTCAGCACCGACACCGGCCCCTCTACGGTGTCCGCGCTGCTGGATGCGACGCGCGGGCTGGCGCAGACCGCCCCCGACCTTCTCGACGCACTGCATCAGGCCGTCGAGCCGATGCAAACCTTCGCCGAGACACGCGGGCAGCTGGCCTCACTGCTCTCGGGCGCCGACTACACGGTCGGCACGACGCGCCAATCGTTGGGCAACCACATCGACCAACTCATCCAGATCACCACCGATTTCACGCCGGTGCTCGGCGTGCTGGCGCAGAAGTCGAACAACTTCGTGCCCGCCATCGTCAAGCTGGACAACCTGGCCAACCAGTTCATGGAGCAGGTCTGGAACCCCCGGACCAATCTCGGCAACATGCGCGCGATGCTGACGTTCACGCCGAGTTCCACGTACACACGTGCCGACTGCCCGCATTACGGCGAGCTGAAGGGCCCCAGCTGCTTCACCGCGCCGCTGATTCCGGTGCGTCCCGATCTGCCCGAAGTGCTGCTGCCGCAGAACTACCAGCCGCCCAAGGACTTGGCCCCGCCCCCGGGCACCGTGATCGGCCCCGACGGCAACCTCGTGGCCGTGGGCCCACCGCTGATCAACCCGAACCCCAACCTGTCCGACCCCAATCCCCCGCTGCCCGCCGGGATCACGCCGTCACCACCCGTCCCCGGCAGCGCGAACCCCGATAACCCGTCACCCGGCGCGCCGGCGACGCCGCAACCGCACGAACCGTGGGTCGCACCGGTGGCCCCCAAGGCGCCGTGGATACCCCAAGCCTCGTTCCGGGCCGCCTACGGGGGGAACGTCGGACCCGTTGGGAGCCAATACGAGCGGAACATGCTGGGCGTGATCACCGGCGCGCCCGCGACGGACGCCACCGAACTGCTGCTGGGTCCGGTCGCCCGCGGAACGACGGTGTCCATAGCTCATGCACCGGCTCCTCGACCCGGGGAGCCCAAGTGAAGTTTCGCGGCCCGCTCATCGCGCTGACCCTGTTCATGGTGGTCTCGTTGACGCTGACGTGGCTGGTGTACGTGAGCCTGCGCCGCGACGTCGCCGGCAACACCGCCGAGTATTCGGCGGTGTTCAGCGACGTGTACGGGCTACGCGAGGGCGACGACGTCCGGATGGCCGGGGTGCGCGTGGGCCGGGTCGAAAAGATCGAGCTCGACGGGAAACTGGCGAAGGTCTCGTTCGTGGTGCAGCAAGAACAGCGGTTGTTCGGCAACACCCTGGCGTCGGTCACCTACCAGAACATCGTCGGCCAGCGTTATCTCGGACTGTCTTTGGGCAAGGAAGGCAGTCCGGCGCTGCTCCCCCCGGGAAGCACCATCCCGCTGGAACGCACCGAACCCTCGTTCGACGTGACCACGCTCCTCAATGGCTATGAACCGTTGTTCAGCCTGTTGAACCCCCACGACGCCGACAACCTCACCAAGGGCATCATCGCCTCGCTGCAGGGCGACACGTCGTCACTGGCCACGCTGGTCGGCCAGACCTCCACCCTCACAGAGACATTCGCGGGCAGGGATGAGGCGCTGGGCAGTGTGATCACCAACCTCGACAAGGTGATGGGCAACCTGGCCCGACAGAACGACGATCTCGACGGTGTCATCACCCAGACCCGCAGCGTCGTCGGCGAACTCGACGCGCGGCGCCCGGACCTGGTCGCCTCGGTGGGCTCGCTCGCGCGGGTGACCGGCCGGCTGTCGGCCTCGGCGGCGGACGTGTACCCGGCGCTGCGCGAATTCATCGATCGTCAGCCCGGTGTCACCAAGCACATCATGGACGTCGAACCGCAGGTGGCGTTCTTCGGCGACAACATACCCCTGCTACTCAAGGGGCTGACCCGGGTCGGCAACCAGGGCGCCTACGGCAACGCCTACGTCTGCGACGTGAACTTCATGGGGTTCTTCCCCGGGCTCAACGACGTCGTTCCGATCATCGTCAACGCCGCCACGCCGGGCAACACGGCGTGGCACACCCCGAGGTGCAGGAGCACGGCCGATGGCTGACGAGTCCGTGTGGGAGCGGATGAAGAGGCGTCCGCTGGAAAGCTACAGCAAGACGTGGCTTGGGTTCATCGCCGTCGCGGTGGTCGCGGTGCTCATCGCCATCATGCTGCTCGTGCACGCGCTCGGCGCCGGATACCGGCACTACACCGCGGAGTTCCTGCAGGCGGCCTCGCTGCGGGCGGGCAACCCGATCGTGGTCGCGGGCATCCCGGTGGGCAACGTCACCAGCATGAAACTCGTCGGCGACCACGTCGAGGCGGGCCTGAAGATCCGGGACAACATCGCGCTGGGCAAGTATTCCCGGGCGCAGATCAAGGTCACCACCATCCTGGGTTCGCGCTACCTGGCGCTGGAACCCGCCGGCCCGGCGCACCTGCCCGACAACACCTTCGACCTGGCGCACACCGAGGTCCCCTACGACCTGCAAGCGGCGCTGCAGGACGCCACCACCACGTTCGAGCAGGTCGACTCCGACCGGTTCGCACAGTCGCTCGCGGTGCTCGGCAAGCAGCTCGAGGGGCTGCCCGCCGTTGTCCCCCAGGCCATTTCGAATATCAACACCCTGTCCTCGATCATCGCGCTACGACGCGACCAACTGGGACAGCTGCTGCGCAGCACCGAGCAGGTGACCAACACGCTGCGGCGCCAGCAGGCCGGCATCGGCAATCTGGTCGACCAGGGCCAGGACCTGTTGGGCCAATTCGTCGCGCGGCGCGCCGTTTTCCACGCGATGATGCGATCCCTTTCCAGCCTCGTCGACACCATGAGTCAGGTCGTGGTCAACGACCGGTCCGGGCTGGACTCGCTGATCAAGGACATGCGGGACTTCACCGACTTGATGGCTCAACACGACGACCTGCTGCACAGCATGCTGCAAACCAGCCCGATCTTCTTCCGCGAGGCCGCCAACCTCACCGGTGACGGCAACGCGATCAACTTCAACGCCCCCAACGTTCCGCTGATCGACTCGTGGATGTGCGCGATCAGCGGCCGTGCCAAGCAGTTCGGCATGATCCAGTACTTCAAGGACTGCAAGTGAAGGGGCCGGTGAAGAAGGCGGGATTCAACCTCGCGACCAGGATGGCGGCCATCGTCGCCGTGCTCGCTGTCGTCGCCGCGGCGGTCGGAATCGGCTGGTGGTACCTGGGTTCCGACGAGGACACGATCACCGTGACGGCCCAATTCGACAACGCCTCGGGCCTCTACGAGGGCAACGTGGTGGCGGTGCTGGGGATGCCGGTCGGCAAGGTCACCAAGATCAACGCCAAGGGCGGCTACGTCGAAGTCGAATTCACCGTCGACCGCCACGTCAAGGTTCCCGCCACCGTGCAGGCCGTCACGGTGTCGACCTCCATCCTCACCGACCGACAGATCGAGCTCACGCCGCCCTATCGCGGTGGGCCGACGCTGGAGAATCACGACACCATCGGCTTGCCGCGGACCAAAACGCCCGTCGAATTCAGCAGCGTCCTCAACGTTTTGGACAAGGTGACCAAGTCGCTCGAGGGCGACGGCCACGGTGGCGGCCCGGTCGCCGACGTGCTGAACGGCGGCGCCGAAGTGGTCAACGGCAACGGCGAACGGATCAAGGCGGCGCTGGGCGAGCTGTCCAAGGCGCTGCGCCTGTCCAGCGACCGCGGCGCGACGACCCGCGAGCAGATCACCACGATCGTCAGAAACATCAGCACCCTGTTCGACGCCGTGGCCGCCAACGACACGAAGTTGCGCGAGTTCGCCTCGACCATCCACCAGGTCAGCCAGATCATGGCCGACGAGGACATCGGCAGCGGCAGCACCGGACGCAGACTCGACCAGCTGATCCAGCGGGCCGGCGACCTGCTCGACGCCAACCGCGACAACATCAAGCGGGCCGCGTTGAGCGGCAACGCCACCCTGAAGGTGGTGACCGACCAGCGGCGCGACCTCGCCGAACTCCTCGACCTGGCTCCGCTGGTGGCCGACAACGCCTACAACATGGTCGACCGGGCGAACGGCAGCGTGCGCGCTCGCTTCCTCACGGACCGATTGCTTTTCGACAGCCAGTACACCAAGGAGATCTGCAACCTGATGGGGCTTCGGCAACTGGGCTGCAGCACCGGGACCATCCAGGACTTCGGCCCCGATTTCGGGTTGACGTACGTGCTCGACGGCATGGCCGCCATGGGGCAGAAATGATGACCGCGGGCGCGCGCGGCGTGCTGACGGTGATGGCCGCCGCGATGGTGACGGCGGGGTGTGCCACGAACGGGCTTGCCAGCCTGCCCCTTCCGGCGCCGGGGCTGGGTTCTGGTGGCTACTCGCTGAACGCGGTCTTCTCCAACGCGCTCAACCTGCCGATGAACGCCAAGGTGAAGCTCGCCGGCGCCGACGTCGGGCAGCTCGAATCGATGGTCGCCCGCAACTACACGGCGGTCACCCGGCTGCGCATCAGGGACGGCGTGCAACTGCCCCAGGGCAGCACCGCCGAATTGCGCACCGCGACACCGCTGGGCGACGTGTTCGTGGCGCTGAAGCCGCCGGCCGCGGGCGAACCGGACGCGCCGCTGTTGAAGGACGGCGACACCATCGGCCTGGATTCGACCGCGGCGGCCGCAACCGTCGAGTCGGTGCTGAGCTCCGCGGCGATCCTGGTCAACGGCGGGGCGGTGCGCAATTTCACCAACATCATCAACGGTTTCGGCAAGGCCACCGGTGACCAGGGCCAGGCGTTCGGCGACATGATCCGCAAGTCCAACGAGCTGCTCGGCAGGTTGGATTCCCGGTCCGATCAGATCTCGGCCGCATTGACCCAGCTGTCGCAACTGGCCGATCAGCTCGACGCCAAGAACCAGACCGTCACCGACCTGATGGCGGCCGCCCGCCCCGCCACCGCGGCCCTGGCCGACAACACCACCCAGCTCTCCAACGTGGCCGTGCAGGTGGGTGACACCTCCCGGCTGCTGGCCCGGTTCCCGTCGATCGGCGGGACCGACACCAGCGGCCGCAGCATCATCCGCGACCTCAACACGGTCGCCGCGGCCGCCAACGACGTCGCGATGAGTCCGGATACCAGCTGGCTGTCGATCAACCGGCTGATTCCCGCGTTGGTCAAATCGACTGCGGGAAACTCGATTTCGGTGAACGTGGGGGTGGACAAGATCATGCTCGGGTCGCTGCCCGACATCGGGTTCCCCGGCGATATCGGGCTGCACGGACCCCACCACTACAACGTGAACCTGCTCGTCGGCACACTCAAGTACACCCTGTGGCGGCTGCAGGAACGGGTGGTGGGCCGGGGACCGAACTCGCCGCAGGTGCCCGTCATTCCGGATCCGACCGTCCCGGGCCAGATCGATGTCGCCCCTGGCGCCCCGCCGGCGCCCGCGCCGGGACCGCCACCGGAACCGCCATCGGGACGGCAACCGTGATCCGCGCCATCGACAACTCTGCCGGTTTCGTTGTCCGAGTGGTGCGCACCGGTCACCGCCAACAGGTCTGGTTGTCGGTGGCCGGACTGGCGCTCATCCTGATCGTCGCTACGGCCTACCTGCTGATCGGCGCGTTGCGGGTGAAGCCGTTCGCCTCCTCCTACCGAGTCACCGTGCAATTGCCGGATTCCGGCGGCCTGCTGCCCAACCAGGATGTCGCCCTGCGCGGGGTGCGCGTAGGCCGGGTGGAGTCGCTACAGATCACCGACAACGGGGTGGATGCCGTCGCCAGCATCGCCTCCGAGGTGCGGATCCCGGCGAACAGCGTCGTGCACGTGTCGGCGCTCTCGCCCGCGGGTGAGCAGTACATCAACTTCGAGGCCGCATCGGACGCCGGGCCGTTTCTGCGCGACGGTAGCGTCATCGCGCGCGACCACACCGACGTGCCGGTCAGCTTGGCGCAGTTGCTCGGCGACGCCGACGGACTGCTGGCCCAGGTCGACCCCCACCAGATCGAGTTGATCAAGAAGGAACTGAGCCTGAGCAAGGAAGGTCCGGCGAAGCTGACCGCCATCGTCGACGGCGGCACGTTCCTGCTCTCGACGCTGGATTCGGTGCTGCCGCAAACCACCAGCATCATCAAGACCAGCCGGGTGGTGCTCAACCTGGCAAGCGACAAGAACGCCGGATTGGGCGCTGCGGCAACCGAACTCAACAGGACGCTGACCGGTGTCGCCAGGATGCAGGCCGGCTATCGCCGCCTGACCGATCAGACGCCGCGCACGCTTTCGGCCGTCGACAACCTGTTCGCCGACAATTCCGACACGATGGTGCAGTTGCTGGGCAGCATGGCCACCATGTCGCAGCTGCTCTACCTGCGGGTCCCCGCGCTCAACGCGCTGTTCCCCGACTACCGCGGGTCGGTGCTGGACGCGGTGACGAGCACCTTCCACGACGGGGGCGTCTGGGCGACGGCCGACCTCTACCCCCGCTACGTGTGCGACTACGGGACACCGGCGCACGCCTCTTCGGC
This sequence comes from Mycobacterium europaeum, assembly GCF_034555895.2. Lineage (NCBI taxonomy): Bacteria > Bacillati > Actinomycetota > Actinomycetes > Mycobacteriales > Mycobacteriaceae > Mycobacterium > Mycobacterium europaeum. The sequence continues at coordinate 1,613,150 of NZ_CP157315.1, read as the reverse complement.
CGCCGATTATTACGAGCCGTTCATGTACACCTACTGCCGCGATGACGACCCCGCGGTCTCGATCCGCGGCGCCAAGAACGCGCCGCGGCCGGGCGGCGACGACACCGCCGGCCCGCCACCGGGGGCCGACCTGGGCCGGCGAACCGATCCGACGCCGCGGGGCCGCTACACCATTCCCACCCCCTACGGCGGTCCGCCGCTGCCGATCGAACCGCCGCACTGAGCCGTAAACCAGCTGACCCGATCCCCAGGAGATGACCGTGATCGTGACCACCGAGAAGAACCCGAGGGCCAAGGCGCATGCCGAGGTGACACCGGACGCCGAAACACCGGACGCCGCAATCGAAGACGCCGCAATCGAAGACGTCGACGAGATGCCCGCCGGTGAATCAGCCGGCGAAGACGAAGGTGCGCTGCTCAAACGCAAGCCCTCCGCGGCCGAGCGCGGTAAGCGCCGCTGGAAGCGCCATCTGCGTCGCGGCGTGCTGCCGGCGCTACTCATTGCGTCACTTGCCGTTTCGGGGTTCCTGGGCTGGCGGCTCTGGCAGGAGCATCAGGTCAAGTTGGCCGGCGACCAGGCCCAACAGGCGGCGATCGCCTACGCGCAGGTGCTGACGAGCATCGACTCGAACAAGGTCGACGAAAACTTCCGGCAGGTGCTCGACGGCGCGACGGGCGAATTCAAGGACATGTACACGCAGTCCAGCGTCAAGCTCCGGCAGCTGCTGATCGACAACAAGGCGACCGCGCACGGCGTGGTGGTGGACTCGGCGATTCAGTCCGAATCCACGAACAAGGTCGTCGTGCTCGTCTTCATCGACCAGACCGTCACCAACACGGCCGCGCCCGACCCGCGCATCGACCGCAGCCGGATCAAGATGACCATGGAGAAGGTCGACGGTCGCTGGCGGGCCAGCAAGGTCCAGCTGCTGTGATGCGCCGAATACTCGCGGCATCGGTGATGATCGCCGCCGCAACGCTTCCCGGCACGGCGCACGCGCGCGCATCCGCCCCGTCCTTCTGTGGCGAACTCGGCGGCGACTGGGACGGCCAGTACTGCCACACCTCCGTGACGTCGGAGCGCAACGCCGTTCGGGACATCAAGGTCGCCGTGCCCGACGAACTGGTGGACAATCCGACCACCGGCCCGGTGATCCGCGACTACCTGCGCACCCTGGTCAACAATTGGAAAACTGCCAACGGCGCCATGGCCGCCGACAGCTACGGCGAGGAGAACTTCGAGGTATTCCGCCACGGCAACCTGCTCAGCGCGGTGTTCCACGAGGACTACCATGCCGACGGGCCGAAGCCCAACAACGCCTACCGGACCTTCACGTTCGACATGGCAAGTGGCCGGCGGGTGCAGCTGGCGGACCTGACGACGTCAAACCCGCTGACCGCCATTCCCCCACTGGCCCAACCGTTTATCGAAACCGCGCTCAACCAGGCGCCGCCGCCCCACGACCCCGGAACCTACCCCTTCGTCGTCGACCGCTGGACCCCGGACAAGGTCTACTCCGGGGCGTACAAGGCCTGGGCGGTGACACCGGACGAGTTGATCCTCTACATGCCGGACTACCCGGTGGGCCACGACGAACCGCTCAACTTCACGCCCGGTGTCATGCAGTGGTTCATGGACGGCGGCACCGTGCAAGCGCACATCCCGCTGTCGGCCCTGGCCCCGGTCCTGCGCGTCTAGGGACCGCGCGTCTAGGGACCGCGCGGCCGGGGTGGTCTCAGTTGGCCTTTCGGCGACGCACGTCGATCGATATCACCTCGGCAGAGTGCTCGCTGTGCCCGACCCGACCGTCGTCCGCGCTGGGCGCACGGCTGCTACGGGCCGAGAAGCGAACGGTTGCCGCCAGATCGCCGTAGTCCCAGGCTAAGTCGCTCACTTCGCGTTTCGTGCGGCCGAGCGCGGTACACAGCACCCCGACGATGCGCCGGACATGCAGGACCGTGACGTTGACGGCTTCCACGGCGATGTCGGCAATGCGGTTCAACTCTCGCACCAGCATAAACATCCCTCCCCCTGGTTCGGCACGACCAGGACGGTGCGTCCAGCGCCTCGACTGACGTGGCACCGGTGCTGGAGTCTACGGCTCAGTCCTCGGGGTTGTAGCCGAGGTTCGGGGCGAGCCAGCGCTCGGCCTCCTGCAGGGTCCAGCCCTTGCGCTTCGCGTAGTCGGCGACCTGGTCCTGGGCCATCCGACCGATCACGAAGTACTGCGACTGCGGATGTGAGAAGTACCAGCCGCTGACGGCGGCACCGGGCCACATCGCCATCGACTCGGTCAACTCGATGCCGGTCCGTCCCTTGACGTCCATCAAGTTCCACAGCGTCACCTTCTCGGTGTGGTCCGGGCAGGCCGGGTAGCCGGGGGCAGGGCGGACTCCCACGTACTTCTCGTCGATGAGCGCTGCGTTGTCCAACTGCTCGTCGGGCTGGAATCCCCAGAACTCCTTGCGGACCCGTTGGTGCATGCGTTCGGCGAAAGCCTCCGCCAGCCGGTCGGCGATCGACTCCAGCAGGATCGCGCTGTAGTCGTCGAGGGCCGCCTTGAACTCCGCGATCTTCTCCTGGCTGCCGAGCCCCGCGGTGACGGCGAAGGCGCCGACGTAGTCGGCCAGACCGCTGTCCTTGGGCGCGATGTAGTCGCCCAGCGACCGGTTCGGGATGCCGTCGCGGTGCTCGCCCTGCTGGCGCAGGTTGTGCAACGTCGTCAGCACCTCGGTACGGGTGTCGTCGGTGTACAGCTCGATGTCGTCACCAACCGCGTTCGCCGGGAAGAACCCGATCACCCCGTTGGCCGTCAGCCACTTCTCCTTGATCAGCGTGTCGAGCATCTCCTGGGCGTCGTCGTAGAGCTTGCGGGCGGCCTCGCCCGACGCGGGATTGTTGAGGATGTCGGGGAACCGGCCCTTCATCTCCCAGGCGTTGAAGAACGGCTGCCAGTCGATGTACTCGCGCAACTCGGCCAGGTCGTACTCACGAAATTCTCGTACTCCGGCACCTATCGCGGGCACCGGCGGCGTGTAGCCGTCCCAGTCGATCGGCGTCCGGTTCGCGCGGGCCTTCTGAAGCGTCAGCATCGGCCGCTCGTTCTTCTGGGCGTGCCGTTCGCGCAGGGACGCGTAGTCGGCCTCGGTGGCCTCCAGCAGGGCCGGACGCTGCTTGTCGTCGAGCAGCGCGGCGGCCACCGGCACCGAGCGGGAGGCGTCCTTGACCCAGACCACCGGACCGCTACGGCGCGGCGAGATCTTCACCGCCGTGTGGGCGCGCGAGGTGGTCGCGCCGCCGATCAGCAGCGGGATCTCCATCCCCTCACGTTCCATCTCGACCGCGAAGTTGGCCATCTCGTCCAGGGACGGGGTGATCAGTCCCGACAGCCCGATGATGTCGGCGTCGTGCTCCTTCGCCGCGTCCAGGATCTTCTGGGCGGGCACCATCACCCCGAGATCGATCACTTCGAAGTTGTTGCACTGCAACACGACCCCGACGATGTTCTTGCCGATGTCGTGAACGTCGCCCTTCACGGTCGCCATGATGATCGTGCCGTTGGTGTCCTTGGACTTGGACGTGCCGGACGCTGTGTTATCCGCCTTCTCCGCCTCGATGAACGGCAGCAGGTACGCCACGGCCTTCTTCATCACCCGGGCCGACTTCACCACCTGGGGCAGGAACATCTTGCCCGAGCCGAACAGGTCACCGACGACGTTCATGCCGTCCATCAGCGGACCCTCGATCACCTCGATCGGGCGGCCACCCGCGGCGGCGATCTCGGCCCGCAACTCCTCGGTGTCGGCGTCGACGTGGGCGTCGATCCCCTTGACCAGGGCGTGCGTGATCCGCTCGCGGACCGGGAGGCTGCGCCACTCGGCCACCGCCGTGTCACCGGCGTCTTCCTTGCTGTTGAACCGTTCGGCGATCTCGAGGAGCCTCTCGGCCGCGTCCTCGCGACGGTTCAGGACGACGTCCTCGATGCGGTCCCGCAGCTCGGGGTCGATCGAGTCGTAGGGCACCAGCGCACCGGCGTTGACGATGCCCATGTCCAGGCCGGCCTTGATGGCGTGGAACAGGAACACCGCGTGGATCGCCTCGCGGACGGGGTTGTTGCCCCGGAACGAGAACGACACGTTCGAGATACCGCCGGAGATGTGCACCCCGGGAAGGTTCTCCTTGATCCAGGCGCAGGCCTCGATGAAGTCGATCCCGTAGGTGGCGTGCTCCTCGATACCGGTCGCCAGCGCGAAACAGTTCGGGTCGAAGATGATGTCCTCGGCCGGGAAGCCGACCTCTTCGGTCAGGATCCGGTAGGCGCGCCCGCAGATCTGTTTGCGGCGCTCCAGGTTGTCGGCCTGCCCCTGCTCGTCGAAGGCCATCACGACCACGGCCGCGCCGTACTTGCGGCACAGCCGCGCCTCGCGGACGAACTTCTCCTCGCCCTCCTTCAGGGAGATCGAGTTGACGATCGGCTTGCCCTGCACGTTCTTCAGGCCCGCCTCGATGACCTCCCACTTGGAGGAGTCGATCATCACCGGAACGCGGCTGATGTCCGGCTCGGCCGCGACCAGCTTGGTGAACCGGTCCATCGCGGCGACGCCGTCGATCATGCCCTCGTCCATGTTGATGTCGATGACCTGCGCGCCGACCTCGACCTGCTGCAGGGCGACCGACAGGGCGGTGTCGTAGTCCTCGGCCTTGATCAGGTTGCGGAACCGGGCGGAGCCGGTGATGTTGGTGCGCTCACCGATGTTCACGAACAGGGAGTCGTCGGTGATGTTGAGCGGCTCCAGGCCCGAGAGCCGGGTGGCCACCGGAATCTCCGGCACCTCGCGCGGCGGCTTGCCCTCGACGACCTTGGCGATCTCGGCGATGTGCGGCGGCGCCGTCCCGCAGCAGCCACCGACCAGGTTGACCAGACCGCCCTCGGCGAAGTCGGCGATGTAGCTCGCCTGACGCTCGGGGGACTCGTCGTATTCGCCAAAGGCGTTGGGCAGGCCGGCGTTCGGGTAGCAGGAGACGAAAGTGTCGGCGATCCGCGACATCTCGGCGATGTAGGGCCTCATCTCCGGCGCGCCCAGCGCGCAGTTGAGGCCGACCGCGATCGGCCGCGCGTGCCTGATCGAGTTCCAGAACGCTTCGGTGACCTGACCGGACAGCGTCCGCCCGGAAGCGTCCGTGATGGTGCCCGAGATGATCACCGGCCAGCGGCGCCCGCGCTCCTCGAACAGCGTCTCGACGGCGAACACCGCGGCCTTGGCGTTGAGCGAGTCGAAGATCGTCTCGATGATGAGCAGGTCGGCACCGCCGTCGACCAGGCCGTTGACGGCTTCCAGGTAGGCGGCGACCAGCTGGTCGTAGGAGACGTTGCGGGCCCCGGGGTCGTTGACGTCGGGCGAGATCGACGCGGTCCGCGTCGTCGGCCCGATCGCGCCGGCGACGTAGCGCGGCTTCTCCGGGGTGCTGAATTCGTCGGCCGCCTTGCGGGCCAGGGCGGCCCCGGCGTAGTTCAGCTCGTAGGCCAGGTCCTGCATGCCATAGTCGGAGAGCGAGACCGCGTTCGCATTGAACGTGTTGGTCTCCAGGATGTCGGCGCCCGCCTCGAGGTACTCGTGGTGGATCCCCTCGATGATCTGCGGCTGAGTCAGGTTCAGCAGGTCGTTGTTGCCCTGCAGGGCGGTCGGCCACTCCGTGAACCGATCGCCGCGGTAGCCGGCCTCGTCCGGCCGGTCGCGCTGGATCGCCGTGCCCATCGCGCCGTCGATCACCATGATCCGCTGGCGCAGCGCTGCCGTCAGTTCGTCGGTGCAGTCGGGGCGGACGTTAGGCACGAATGTGTTCGGTGCGGAGGTGTCCAAGGCGCTCACATACGTTCCTTCCGTAGCGGAAGGCGTCCTTGACTCTGCCGAGCGTGGCGGATACCGGCTGTAAGACCCGGACCCGTTGCAACGCCTCTCGACCAAAAAAGTCTACGTCGTCACCCGACGCCTGGACGCCCAGCTCGACCCGATCCGCTTGGCGTCCGCGGTGCCCGTGAGCGCCATCCGGCGAATCGTGTCGGCGATGTCGTAGTTACCAATGTTAACCAGTTCGCGGCCGAAGTATTTCGCCCCGGCCGACCGCGCACGGTCCGCCTCGGCGGCGCACGGGAGCCCGTACGCTGATTCTGTGACCCCGCCCGAGGGCCCCCCTAATGGAGGAGCCGCACTGCCCGAACTGCACAACACCATCGTCGTGGCGGCGTTCGAGGGCTGGAACGACGCCGGCGACGCGGCCAGCGACGCGCTCGAGCACCTCGAGGCCATCTGGGAAGCGGATCCGATCCTGGAGATCGACGACGAGGCGTACTACGACTACCAGGTGAACCGCCCGGTCATCCGGCAGGTCGACGGCGTCACCCGGGAACTGGTGTGGCCGGCGATGCGCATCTCGCACTGCCGGCCCCCGGGCAGCGACCGCGACGTGGTGCTGATGCACGGCGTGGAACCCAACATGCGCTGGCGCACGTTCTGCGCCGAGCTGGTCGCCATCGCCGACAAGCTCAACGTGGACACCGTGGTCATCCTGGGCGCCCTGCTGGCAGACACGCCCCACACCCGGCCGGTTCCGGTTTCCGGTGCGGCCTACAGCCCCGAGTCGGCGAAACGCTTCGGGCTCGAGGAAAGCCGCTACGAGGGCCCGACCGGCATCGCCGGGGTCTTTCAGGACGCCTGCGTGGCCGCGGGGATCCCGGCGGTGACGTTCTGGGCGGCGGTGCCGCACTACGTGTCCCAGCCGCCCAACCCCAAGGCGACGGTGGCGCTGCTGCGCCGCGTCGAGGACGTGCTGGACATCGAGGTTCCGCTGGGCGACCTGCCGACGGATGCCGAGGAGTGGGAGCAGGCGATCACCGAGATGGCCACCGAGGACGAGGACCTGGCCGAATACGTGCTGTCGCTGGAGCAGCGCGGCGACGCCGAGGTCGACATGAATGATGCGCTGGGCAAGATCGACGGCGACGCGCTGGCGGCGGAATTCGAGCGCTACCTGCGCCGCCGGCGGCCCGGCTTCGGGCGCTAGAGCTGCTTCTTGCCGAGGCCCTGGTTGTAGGCGCTGGTGGAGCGCCCGAGCGCGGCGACCTGGGCGTCCAGTTGGGGCAGCAGCTCGGCCGTGGGTTTGTGCAGGGGCAGTTCGCCGACCGGGGTGGACAGCACCGGCTTGATCCAGCGGAACAGGGCGACCCAGCCCGGGCAGTAGATCCGGTTGCGGCGGCCCTCGATGCCTTTGACGAAGGCGTCCGCGCACTTGTCGACCGTGGTGGTCTTGTTCAACGGCCACGGGAAACTGGCGAGCAGCTTGCCGAAGGCCGGCAGGTCGGCCTCGGTGTCGCGGACCAGCGCGGTGTCGATCCACGACATGTGCGACGAGCCGACGCGGACGCCGTGATGGGCCACCTCCAGCCGCAGCGCGTTGGCGAGGATCTCGACGCCGGCCTTCGACGCGTTGTACGGGACCAGGCCCGGACACGCGGCGTACGCCGCCAGCGACGAGACGACCAGCACGTAACCGCGGCGCTCGATCACCGCGGGCAGCGTGGCCCGCACGGTGTTGAAGACGCCGAGCACGTTGATGTCCAGCACCCGCTTGAACGCCTCGGGGTCGACCTGCAGCACCGACCCGTAGCTGGCGATGCCGGCGTTGGCCACCACCACGTCGATGCCGCCGAAGCGTTCGACGGCCCGGGCGGCGGCGGCCTCCATGGCCGGCAGCTCGCGCACGTCGGCGACCGCGGTCAGCACGTGCTCCTCGCCGAGTTCGGCGGCCAGCGCGCTCAGCTCGGCGTCGTTGAGATCGGTCAGCACGAGTTTGGCGCCCTTGTTGCGCAGCCGACGGGCGACCGCGGCACCGATGCCCCGGGCACCGCCGGTGATGAAAACAACTTGGTCCTGCAGCGATGTCATGGCCGCCAAGGTACCGCCTTTACAGCTCGGTGTTCACAGCTCCACCCCGAGCAGCGCATCGACCGCGGTCGCCACCAATTTCGGCGCCTCGCTGTCGTGACCACCGTATTCCAGAGCGTCGGTGGCCCAGCCGTCAAGCGCGGCAAGGGCTTTGGGAGTGTTCAGGTCGTCGGCCAGGTACTGGCGCACGCGCGCGATCACGTCGGCGGCGTCCGGGCCAGCGGGCAGCCCGGTGGCGGTGCGCCAGCGCCGCAGCCGGGCGTTGGCCTCGTCGAGCACGTCGGAGCTCCAGAACCGGTCCGCGCGGTAATGCCCGGCCAGCAGACCCAACCGGATCGCCGCCGGCTCGACGCCTTGCGCCCGCAACGTCGACACCAGCACCAGGTTGCCGCGGCTCTTGGACATCTTGTGCCCGTCCCAGCCGATCATTCCCGCGTGCACGTAGTGCCGCGCGAATCGTCGCTCCCCCCGGACACATTCGGCGTGGGCGGCGGTGAACTCGTGATGCGGGAAGATCAGGTCGCTGCCCCCGCCCTGGATGTCCAGGCCGCTGCCGAGCCGGCTCAGCGCGATCGCGGCACACTCGACGTGCCAGCCGGGCCGCCCGGTCCCGAACGGCGACGGCCAACTCGGCTCCCCCGGCCGCGCCGCCCGCCACAGCAGCGCGTCCAGCTCGTCGGTCTTGCCGGGCCGGTGCGGATCGCCGCCGCGCTGCTCGAACAGTCGCAGCATGGTGTCGCGGTCGTAGCCGGACTCGTAGCCGAACTGCTGCGTGGCGTCAGCGCGGTAGTAGACGTCCGGGTACTCGCCGTCGACGACGTACGCCGCGCCCGACGCCAGCATCTTCTCGACCAGCTCGATCACCTCGGGGATCGCCTGCGTGGCCGCGACGTAGTCGCGCGGCGGCAGGACCCGCAGCGCGGCCATGTCCCCGCGGAACCGGGTGACCTCCCGATCACCGAGCTCGCGCCAGTCGACACCGTCGCGGTCGGCGCGTTCGAAGAGCGGATCGTCGACGTCGGTGACGTTCTGCACGTAGTGCACGGCGTGGCCGAGGTCCAGCCACTGCCGGTACACCAGGTCGAAGGTCAGGTAGGTGGCCGCGTGGCCGAGGTGGGTGGAGTCATACGGGGTGATGCCGCAGACGTACATCGTCGCGGTCGAACCGGGCGCCACCGGGCGCACCTGCCGGTCGGAGGTGTCATACAGCCGAAGCTCGGGGCCACGCCCCGGCAACACCGGAACCGGGGGAAACGCCCAAGACTGCATGGCATCGACTCTAAACGCGCGTGGTTAGCGCCATGCGTCGCGGATGGCCGCGAGCAGGATCGGCGCCACCTCGGCGCGGCACATCACGAAATCGGGCAGGTAGGGATCGAACTGGTTGTAGCGCATGGGCGAGCCGTCCAGGCGCGAGGCGTGCATGCCCGCGGCCATCACCACCCCGGCCGGTGCCGCCGAGTCCCACTCCCACTGGCCGCCCGCGTGCAGGTAGGCGTCGACCTCGCCGTCGATGATGGCCATCGCCTTGGCGCCCGCCGACCCGATCGCCACCGGCTGGATGGCCAGCGACTGCCGCATGCGGTGTAACACGAAGGGCGGCCGGGTGGCGCTGACGGCGATCCGGAACGTGTGCGGGACGCCGACGCGTGCGGCGTCGGCGGTCACGGTGTCGGTGCGGTACACCGTGTTCCCGCGGGCCGGCAGCGACACCGCCGCGTCGGTGATCTCCGGCCGGCCGTTGGTGGGCCGCTGCCAGAGCGCGATGTGCACGGCCCAGTCGTCGCGGCCGGGCGTGGAGAACTCGCGGGTGCCGTCCAGGGGGTCGATGATCCAGACCCGGTCGTGCTTGAGCCGGACCAGGTTGTCGTAGGCCTCCTCGCTGAGCACCGCATCGTCGGGGCGCTCGGCGGCCAGCCGGCGCAGGATCAGCTCGTTGGCCAGGCTGTCTCCGGCGTCACCCAGCGCCCACGGCTGACCGAAGCCGATCTCTTCGCGCACTTTGAGCAGCAACTCCCCCGCGTCCGCGGCGAGTTCGGCAGCCAGTGCGGCATCGGTCAGCTCATCCGGGCCCTGGCTCACCGACCCAGTATCTCCGACGCCCACGCGGGCCTCAGAAGGCCGGGCACTAGAAGGCCGGGTCGGCGACCGGCTGCGCCGCGCTTGCCATCGCCTCAGAAGGCCGGCCAGGGAATGGGCCGGTGCCGGTTCGGTCCCGGCATCACCGGATCGTTCAGCAGCGCGTGCGCGCGCTGGCGCAGCGCCGCGATCTCCGCCCGCGTGATCAGCTCGGACAGCTCGTCGCAGAACGAGCCGTCCAGCGCGTCGACGAGACCGGCCACCGCCTCGAGCATTGTCTCGTCGACCGGCTGGTTGGCCCAGCCCCATAGCACCGTCCGCAGTTTGTCCTGGACATGCAGGCACACCCCGTGGTCGACACCGTAGACGTGGCCCTCGATGTCGCGCAGGACGTGGCCCCCTTTGCGGTCGGCGTTGTTGACCAGCACGTCGAAGACCGCCATCCGCCGCAGCCGGATGTCGTCGGCGTGCATCAAGACGACCTCGTCGCCGGCGTAGTCGTAGGCGCGCAGCACCGGCAGGTAACCCGGCTGCGGTTCGCCGGCGGGAAACAGGTCGACCAGGTCGGGGCCGGGCCTGGGGTCGGAGCCGGCCGCGTCACCCGGCTGCTCCACCCACAGCTGCAGCATGCCGGGGCCGGCCGGCCCGTGACGAATCACCGTGTAGGGCACGATGTTCCACCCCAACTGCGTCGACACCAGGTACGCCGCGAGTTCGCGGCCGGCCAGCGTCCCGTCGGGAAAATCCCAGAGCGGGGCCTCGCCCGAGACCGGCTTGTAGACGCAGTGCACGGTCGATTCGCCGAGCGTGGACTCGCACAGGAAGGTGGCGTTGCTGGCAGAGCGGATGCGTCCGAGGACCGTCAGCTCGCCGTTCCGCAACACCTCACGGTCGTCAGGCCTCAAGTTCATCGTCAGGCCCGAGCAGCGCGCTGCGCCTGTAGCCGTTGGCGCGCGCGCAGATATGGCCCTCCGGATCCAACGGTTCGTCGCACAGCGGGCACGGGGGCCGTCCCGCCGAGATGACGCGATTCGAGCGCGTGGCGAACTGCCGCGCCGATTCCGGCGTCAAGAACACGCGCACCGCGTCGGGCCCCTCCTCGGTGTCGTCGAGCACCACCGACGCGTCGAACTCCGCGTCGGTGACGGCCAGCAATTCGACCACCACGGTCTGCGCCTCCGAATCCCAGCCCAGGCCCATCGTTCCGACCCGAAACTCGGCGTCCACGGGCGTGACCAGTGGGTTGAGATCCTCGACCTCGGCGGGCTCCGGCGGGACCGGCGTGCCGAACCTGCGATTCACCTCGAGCAGCAGCGCGTCGATGCGTTCGGCCAGCACCGCGACTTGCTGCTTCTCCAACACCACCGACACCACCCGCGAATCGTGCACCGCCTGGATGTAGAAGGTGCGGTTTCCGGGCTGGCCGACGGTCCCGGCCACGAAGCGGTCGGGTGTGCGGAAGACGTGGATTGCGCGGGCCATGGCACCTCCAAAATACCGGCTGTTGCCTTCGCCGTGCGATTCGATTGCCCCGCTCTGCCTGTTTTAAGCGGAATTAATCGGTCGAGCCGCCGACCACCGCGTCGCTGGACGGCACGAGCCCGGCCGGCTGCTGCCCAGACACGGCCTGTTCGGTTGACGCCTGTTCCGTTGGCGCCTGTTCGGTTGGTGCCTGTTCCGTTGGCGCAGCCGGGGTCTCGCCGTCGGTCTTGGCCTTCGCCCCGTCCTGGGGCGGCGGTCCCGCCCGCAGCGCCGCGGCCAATTTCGCACCCGTGTGGTTGACGTGCAACACGAACGGGCGCAGTTCGGTGTACCGGATCACGCTGACCGAGGCCGGGTCGGCGGTGACCCGCTGGAACGCGTCCAGGTGCATGCCGTACGCGTCGGCGATGACCGCCTTGATGACATCCCCGTGAGTGCAGGCCACCCACAGGGCGTCGCCGCCGTGTTCCCCGCCATGCTCGAGGGCCAGCCGTCGATCGTGTTCCCGGATGGCCGCCACGGCGCGGGCCTGCACCTGCGCCAAACCCTCGCCGCCGGGAAACATCGCCGCGCTCGGGTGGGCCTGCACGACCCTCCACAGCGGCTCGCCGGCCAGCTCGGCGATCTTGCGGCCGGTCCAGTCCCCGTAGTCCACTTCCGCGAGCCGGTCGTCGATGAGCGGCTCCAGGCACAGCGCGGTGGCCAGCGGCTCGACCGTGCGCCGGCAGCGCAGCAACGGGGAACTGATCACCGCGCGGATGGGCAGGTCGCCGATCCGGTCGATCAGCCCGGCGGCCTGATCGCGGCCCTTATCGTCGAGGTCGACACCCTCCGAGCGACCGGCCAGGACGCCGGCCGTGTTCGAGGTGGACCGGCCGTGGCGCAGCAGGATCACCGTCATGCCGCGGTGCCCAACCGGGAAGTCCGAGACATTGGGTCAACCACGATCACGACCGTACCCGGTGCAACCCGGACCCGATGATCAGCGCGTGGCTAGCGCGCCACCGGCACCGCGTGCGCCACCGAGTCCCGCACGGCGGCGGTCAGGCTGCGCTGGTCCGTGAGGTCGATGTCGACCAGGCTGCGGACCGCGGTGGCGACCACCTCATCGGCCTGCGGAACTGGCCCGGCAAGGCGCGGCCGGTAAATCTCGACGACGAGTGAGCCGTGCTCGATGTGGAACGAGAAACTGCGCCCATCACCGACTTGTCCATAGCCGCTGGCGAATATTCCTGTCGACATGTCTTCGACAGCAAACTCTTTTTCCGCACTGTGCCGGTCAACGATGACGGCCATGAGCCGACCATACCTCGCCCGCGAGACTTGATGTGCGCGACATGGCGATATTGGATGCGAAGGCGTTCCTTAGAGTGGGAAGTCCACATTCACTGCACGAGGGAAAATAATTGCTGTCACTGCGCGGTCGTGATCAATCGGCAGCTCACTGCGTTGCACTCGGCGTCGCAATTTTGCTGAGCGCGGTGACGGGTTGTTCGTCCAATACATTCAATTCCGCGCCGCCCACCATCGAACCGGCCGCCCCCGCGGTGTCCCCGCCGGTGTCACACAACCCCGCCGGCACGGTGCGCCCGCTGCCGGTGCACGCGGCCGCGGCCACCTTCGACGGCGGCACCCACCGACTGGCCGTGCTGGCGCCCGGCGCCGCCCCGGCGGGGCGGTCCAGCGTCACCGTCTTCGACGCCCCGGAGGCCGCACCGCGCGTCATCGACCTGCCGGGCCCGGCGAGCGCCATGACCGATGACGGCCACGGCACCCTCTTCCTCGCTGCCCGCGGCGGCTATTTCGTGGTCGACCTGCGCACCGGCCACACGGGAGAGGTGAGCGTCGCCGACGCTCAGCAGACCGACTTCACCGCGGTCGCCCAACGCGCCGACGGCAAGCTGGTGCTGGGCAGCGCCGACGGGGCCGTCTATACCCTCACCTCCCCGACACCCGGGGCCGTGGCCACCGCGACCGCCGGCAGCCGGACCAAGATCTTCGCGCGCGTCGATTGCCTTGCCACGCAAGGGAATATGACGGCGGTCCTGGACCGGGGGCAGACCTCGGTGACCACGATAGGCGCCGACGGCCGGGTCCAACAGGCGCTGCGGGCCGGCGAAGGGGCGACCACCATGGCCGCGGACCCCTGGGGCCGCATCCTGGTCGCCGACACCCGGGGCGGCCAACTGCTCGTGTACGGCGTCGACCCCCTGATCCTGCGCCAGGCCTACCCGGTGCCCCAGGCGCCGTACGGCCTGGCCGGCTCGCGCGCATTGGCCTGGGTTTCGCAGACCGCTTCTAATATGGTCATTGGTTACGATCTGTCCACCGGAATTCCCGTCGAAAAGGTGCGTTACCCAACCGTGCAGCAACCGAACTCACTGGGCTTCGACGAAGCGTCGGACACCTTGTACGTGGTGTCCGGGTCCGGTGCGGGGGTTCAGGTCATCGAACACGCGGCGGGTGGGCGTTGACGGCGTCGCACCGAAGCCAGTTGCCCGCGGGCTGGGACACCGAACTGTCCGACGAATACGAGTGGGTGCCACTGCGCCTGCCGCCCGAGGTGACCCGGCTCAGCGCGTCCATCCGGCTGTCCATCGAGGCCGAATACCGGGGCTGGGAGCTGACCCGGGTGCGCCTCTACACCGACGGCAGCAGGCGAGTGTTGTTGCGCCGCAAGAAGTCTCGACTGGACAACCGGCGACCCGACCAGCCGCAACTGTGACGGTGACCCTACCTCGCGAAGGCATCGTGTACGGCCTGGTGCGACGGCTCTTTTTCCTGATTCCGCCCGAGCGCATCCACACGCTGGTCTTCGCGGTGCTGCGCGGCGCCACCGCCGTCGCCGTCGCCCGGCGGGTGTTGCACCGCCTGCTCGGGCCCACCGATCCGGCGCTGGCGAGCACCGTGTTCGGGGTGCGCTTCCCGGGGCCACTCGGGCTGGCCGCCGGCTTCGACAAAGACGGCAAGGGGTTGATGACCTGGGGCGCGTTGGGCTTCGGGTACGCGGAGGTCGGGACCGTCACCGCGAACGCGCAGCCCGGCAACCCGCCCCCGCGCATGTTCCGGCTGCCCGCCGACCGCGCCCTGCTGAATCGGATGGGCTTCAACAACCTCGGCGCCGGGGCGCTGGCGATCGAACTCGCGCGTCACCGTCCCGACATCCCGATCGGGGTCAACATCGGCAAGACCAAGTCCACGCCGGCCGCCGACGCCGTCGACGACTACCGGGCCAGCGCCCGCCTGGTCGGGCCGCTGGCGTCGTATCTGGTGGTCAACGTCAGCTCGCCGAACACGCCCAGCCTGCGCGACCTGCAGGCCGTCGAGTCGCTGCGGCCCATCCTGTCCGCCGTCCTCGCCGAGGCCGCCGTCACCTCCACACCGGTCCTGGTGAAGATCGCGCCGGACCTTTCCGACGCCGATCTCGACGACGTCGCCGACCTGGCGGTCGAGCTGGGCCTGGCCGGGATCGTCGCCACCAACACCACCGTGTCGCGCGAGGGTCTGAAGACGCCGGGGGTCGACGCGCTGGGCCCCGGCGGCATCTCCGGGCCGCCGGTGGCGCGCCGGTCCGCCGAGGTGCTGCGCCGGCTCTACGGGCGGGTGGGCGATCGCCTGGCGCTGATCAGCGTCGGGGGCATCGAGACCGCCGACGACGCGTGGGAGCGGATCACCGCGGGCGCGTCGCTGCTGCAGGGCTACACCGGCTTCATCTACGGAGGAGGCCTGTGGGCCAAGCGCATTCACGACGGCATCGCGCGCCGGCTGCGCGACGGCGGGTTCGCCTCGCTCAGTGATGCGGTCGGCTCGGCGGCGCCGAAGGCCGGAGGGCCGGCGGGCTAAGCCGCCCCTGCTTCGTCGGCTTCTTCGTCATCCTCTTCGGCGAGGATCTTTTCGGGGTGGTGGAAGGTGTTGGTGCGTGGTTGCCCGCGGTCCAGGTGCGGCGGTGGGATCCATTCGGTGTCGCCGTTGGCGCGTTTTCGGGTGGTCCAGCCCTCGTCGAGGAGGCGGTGGTGGGGCCCGCAGGCCAGGGTGAGTTGGTCGATGTCGGTGCGGTAGGTGCTGGCCCAGTCCTCGACGTGGTGCACCTCGCAGTAATAGCCGGCCACATCACAACCCGGATGCGAACAACCGCGGTCCTTGGCGTACAACACGATTCGCTGACCCGGTGAGGCCAGCCGCTTGCCGTGATACAGCGCCACCGCCTTGCCCTTGTCGAAGACGGCCTGGGGGTACCTCCCGCTTGCGGGGGCATAGTGGTGGGCGTGGCGGGCCAGGCGGATCACGTCGGACATCGGCAGGACGGTGCCCCCACCGGTGAGCGCCTTGCCGGTGGCGGATTCGAGGTCTTTGAGCGTGGTGGTGACGACGATGGTCGCCGGCATCCCGTTGTGCTGACCCAACTCGCCCGAAGCCAGCACCGCCCGCAGGGCGGCGTTGAGGCCGTCGTGGTTGCGCTGGGCCGGGCTGCGGGTGTCGCGCTGGATCGCGTCCTCGCCAGGGGCGCCGTCGACGACCGGGGTCTGGTCATCGGGGTTGCACATGCCCGGTGCGGCCAGCTTGGCCAACACCGCCTCCCACGTGGCCCGCGCCTCGGGGGTGAGCCAGCCGCTCAACCGCGACATGCCGTCGGCCTGCTGATGGCCCAGCACCAGGCCGCGAGCCCGCGCCCGGTCGGCATCGGTGTAGTTACCGTCGGGATTGAGGCAGTCCATCAGGTGGCGGGCGAGCTTGACGAGTTCATCCGGGCGATAGTGGGTGGCCTCGCACGCCAGGTGTTTCTCGGCGTGCTCACGCGTGTCGAGGTCGACGCAGTCCGGCAGCTGGCGGAAAAACCTCCGGATCACCGCCACCTGCTCGGCCCCGATGGCCCCGTCGCGCTGGGCCGCCGCGGTTGCGGGCAGCACCGGCGCCAACGGCTCACCAGAAAGCGCCCGGCGCGGCCCCAGCTCGGCGGCCTCAGCGATGCGGCGGCTGGCCTCACTGCGGGTGATGTGCAGCCGATCGGCCAATGCCCACGACAGCTTCCCACCCAACTCGGTTGAATCAGCCTGCTCCCCAACCTGATTGATCAGCTGATGACTGGGTGTCTGCAGCCGGCGCGCCTCACACTCCAGGATCTCCAACAACGCCAACCGTTCCGGATTCGTCAACGCCGCATATGAATGCCCCTGAAAGCGGGACACCGCGGCACGCAACGCCGCGACGTCGTGCTGGATCTCCTCACGGTCACTCGAACGCATGTTCGAATGCTACGGCCGGCGGACCGACCAACCGCGGCGGCTCCGGTTACGCGCCTACTTCTGTTCGTAGATGCCGTGAATGACGGCGCGGGCGATCGCGTGCTGGAACAGGTTGAAGCCCAGGTAAGCGGGGCTGGCGTCCTCGCCGAGGTCCAGCTTGTCGACGCCGACGGCGTGCACGGCGACGTAGTACCGGTGCGGCCCGTGCCCGGGCGGCGGCGCGGCGCCGATGTAGCGACGCATCCCGGCGTCGTTCACCAGGGTCAGCGCGTCACCGGGCAGGTTGCTCCCGTCGCCGGCTCCCGCGGGCAGTTCGGTGACGCCAGCCGGCAGGTTCGCCACCGCCCAATGCCAGAATCCCGAGGCCGTCGGCGCGTCGGGGTCGTAGACCGTGACGGCGAAGCTGCGCGTCTCCGCCGGGAATCCCGACCAGCTCAACTGCGGGCTGACGTCTTCCCCGCCCGCGCCCATGATTCCGCTGACCTGTGGCATGGCCAGCGACTGGCCGTCGGTGATCGATTCCGACGTCAGGGTGAACGACGGCAGCTGCGGCAGCGCGGCGTACGGGTCGGGCGCGGTGCTCATGGGCGATCCTCTCGTTGCGTGTCGTGTCTTCAGCAGTGTGTCAGGAAGTGTGCCAGCACATCGGTGCCGAACCTCAGCGCATCCACGGGTACCCGCTCGTCGACCCCGTGGAACAACGCGGTGAAGTCGAGGTCCGGCGGCAACCGCAGCGGGCTGAAGCCGAAACAGCGAATACCCAAGCGCGCGAAGGCTTTTGCGTCGGTGCCACCGGACAGCATGTAGGGCACCGTGCGGCCATCCGGGTCCAGGGCCAGCACGGCGGCGTTCATCGCATCCACGAGATCTCCGTCGAAGCTGGTCTCATACGACGAGAAGTCCTTGATCCACTCTCGGGTCACGTCCGGGCCGAGCAGTTCGTCGACCTCGGCCTCGAACGCCGCCTTGCGGCCCGGCAAGATCCGGCAGTCGATCACCGCTTCGGCGACCGCCGGGACGACGTTGGCCTTGTACCCGGCCTTGAGCATGGTCGGGTTCGCGGTGTCGTGCAGCACGGCCTTGAGCATGCGGGCCATGGGCCCGAGCTTGTCGATCGCTCCCGCCAGGTCGCCCGACTCGACGTCGAACGTCAGCCCGGTCTCCTCGCTGACCGCGGCCAGGAACTGGGCGACGGTGTCGGTCAGCACGAGCGGGAACTGATGCCGGCCGAGGCGGGCTACCGCCTCGGCGAGGGCGGTTACGGCGTTCTGGTCATGCACCATCGACCCGTGTCCGGCCGGGCCGCGGGCGGTCAGCCGCATCCAGGACAAACCCTTCTCGGCCGTTTCGATCAGATAGAGCCGGCGTTCGCCCCCGTCGCGGCGCGGCACGGTCAGCGAGAACCCGCCCACCTCGCCGATCGCCTCGGTGACTCCGTCGAACAGGTCGGGCCGATTGTCGACCAGCCACTGCGCCCCGAAACTGCCGCCGTGTTCCTCGTCGGCAAGGAAGGCGAACACCAGATCGCGCGGCGGCACGATCCCGGCCCGCTTCAGGTGCCGCGCCACCACGATCATCATGCCCACCATGTCCTTCATGTCGACCGCGCCGCGTCCCCAGACGAAGCCGTCCTTGACCGCGCCGGAGAACGGGTGAACGCTCCACTCGGCTGGCTCGGCCGGCACCACGTCGAGATGCCCGTGGATGAGTAGCGCCCCGCGCGAGCGGTCGGCCCCCGGGAGGCGGGCGATCACATTGCCGCGACCGGGGGCGCCGGACTCGACGTACTGAGGTGAGTAGCCGACCTCGGCGAGCTGTTCGGCCACCCACTGCGCACACTCGGCCTCGCCCCGCGTCGTCTCGGGTTCGCCGGTGTTGGTGGTGTCGAACCGGATCAACCTGCTGACGACCTCGACCACGTCGTCTCGTGGGTGGGCCGGGAACTCGGTCTGGGCGGTCACAACCACCTTTCCTACCATTGCCGACGCCACGCGGCTCGGCGCCGAGCGGCCCGGCTGGATTGGGTCCGCGTGAGAGAATCCGATAGCCTTAGCTGCCAACCCATGCGGTTGGTCTTGTCCGAGTGGCGGAATGGCAGACGCGCTAGCTTGAGGTGCTAGTGCCCTACTAATGGGCGTGGGGGTTCAAGTCCCCCCTCGGACACAGCCGGCGACACGACTCAAGTCGGCCGTCGCCTTGACTCGTCGGGAATATGGGTCGTAGTCAAGACGCAAACCCAGGCTTGCGTACACCTGTGCGCGTTCCGCCCCGGATGCCTGACCAAGCACGGCCGACAGCCCGCCCAACTCCTCGACCAATTCGCTGATCTGCGCCGCAGACATGGCGCGCGGTCTTTCGGCTCGCTCAAGGCGAGCCTTCAGCTCGTCGCGCTCGGCGGTGCGGCGACGCAATGCAGCGGTCAAGTCCTCCACGGCCACGCCAGACTCCACGGCAGTAATCAAAGCAGCAACCTTGGCATTCGCCTCGCGAAGCTGGCGCTGCAGAGCGGCGTGGCCAGTACCGGCTGCCGGGTCCACGTCCTGCCCGCGTGCGAGGTCTTCCGGATCGGCCAGGGTGGCGATCCATTCGTCAAGTCGCACTGTCACCTCCTCTTCACGGAGATAGACGGTGCGCGGATGGTGACTCAGGTCCACAGGTACAGAACGCGACTTGCCCAGCTCGCAGCGATAGAGGATGCGGGTTGTTCGTTTCCCAACGCGAGCAGCGCCCTGCATCCGCCGGCCACACGCGGCACAGAACAGCAGCCCGCGCAGCGCATACGGCACCGTCGATTCTCTGCTGCACTCGAGACCCGGACCACGCCGTGCCTGCGTCCGAAGACGAACAGCCTGCACCAGTTCATCGGGAATCAGCGCTTCGTGCGTGCGGCGGTCTGGTGCGATCCAGTCGGCCTCATCACGCCACCGCATCCGGGTCTCATACCCTGCCGCGACATCGTCGGGGTTTACCAGGACCTCGTATTTCTCCTGCTTGCCCCAAACACGGATACCGCGGTACGCCGGGTTGTCGAGTATCGCGCGGATCGCCGAATGGGACCATCCTCGCGGGTCACGATGACGATTCCGCGCCGGGTCGTATTGGCTCGGTGACGGCACGCCATCGTCGGTGAGCTGTTGCGCAATGTAGCGCAGGCCCGCTCCCTCGGCGTACATGCGGTAGATCCGCTCGACGACCGAAGATGTCGCAGGGTCAGGTTCGAGGCGGTGAAGCCGCTGCCCGAGACTTGCCTTGGCAGGGTTTGGGTGCGGGCCGGCATCGACGAGCCGGTAACCGTAGGGTGGTCGACCACCGAGGTATCTCGACGTGTCCTGCGCGAGTGCTGACATCGCCGTACGGACGCGGATCTGGATTCGCGCGCGCTCTCCCTTGCTCATGCCGCCGAACAGAGTCATCACCAAGTCGTGTGCCTCGGAGCCGGGATCGACTGCTCCGCCGACCTCGGGCACCCACAGTCCGACGCCGTAATGCGTGAGGACAGGGAAGGTGAGCGCAAACTGCGGCCCGTAGAACGCACGGGCGGGTTCCCCGATCACTACGGCATCAAAGCTACGGTCCCTACGAGCGACATCGCCAAGGAGACGTGATGCCTCCGGCCTGCGCTTCCACGGCAGCGAACGGCTCTGTCCCACATCGAAGTAGTCCGCGGCGAGGACTCCACCGTGCGGGGCGATCAGGTCCATGGCACGCCGCTTCTGCCAGCTGCGGCTCGCCTCCGGGTCTTGAGCGTCCTCCGTACTCACTCGGCCATAGAAGGCGAACCTCAGGCTCACGCCACTCCCCTCCCTGATCCGAGCATCCGCTCCCGCACAGCCATTATCACGTGTACCAGCGCGCTGTTGGCTTCGCGCGGAAGTCGATAGTGGTCGGGCACGACAATTTCAACACCCTCCTCTGACATCGTCGGCGCATCGATTCGGGCGTCACGCTCGGACCGGGCATGTGCTGTTCGGGATCTGTCAGCCATCGCAGTCCCCTGGCGAATCCCATCGTTGGTTGCGGGCTTGGCCACGGACTTCCATCAGTCCGATCCGGCGGGTTTGTATGCGTCGAAGAGCCGCGGAGTTCACGAGTGTGCGGTCGCCGAGGCTGGTGACGGCGCCACGGTCAAAATCCCACACCGCCAGATCATTGCCATTGTTGGAGTTGAAGCCGAAATCATGTTGGTGTGCAGTGCTTTTCAGATGTTGTTCACGTGTCCAGGTGGCGCGATGTTCGCGTAGCGCGGTCATCGTCGTGGAGTAGCGGCGGGATTTGCTGGTGATGTGGCCCCGGTAACCCAGGGTGTGCAGCCACCGGCCGATACCGGCCAGTCCCCTATCGGCGAGCTGGCTGATGGTGGTCAGGATCGCCCGGACGTGATCGGACACATCCAGGTCGGCGATGGCCTCGGTGGAGATGCGTCGCGCGCTGATCCCGACGTCAGCTAGGGATTTGGTGACATATTTCGCGAGGTAGCGAGCTACGCGGCGGCCCGGCAGCACCCGGCCGTGTGGTGAATCCTCCTGCACAGCAAGGCTGTCCGTGCCAGCATGCCGGTTCTCGATGGGTTGGGTGTCGACTTGTGTACCGAACCTGATCACCCGTGTCGCGGTATCTGCGGATGAATCGGTGACCGTCACGGCTACGGTTCGAGCGGCCTGTTGGATGATGGTCGCCAGTTCGGTGGCTGTGAGGGGCGCTTGCCACTCCTGACCAACGCAGTTATCGCTGTCGTGCGGGTCGAGGCGGATCAGGGCATGAATATGCGGGACGAGCCGGGCTTGCAGCTCGACGACTTTGATGAAGCTGACCCGCACCGCGTCCGGGTCGGCGCCCGAGGCGCGTAGCTCGCGGCGCAGCGTGCGTCGCAGGGCGATGGTGAAGCGTCGCCACAGTTCGGGCAGATGCCAGGTGAACAGGACGTGCCCGACGTAGTCGTAGCAGTCGACGCACAGCGGCTGGCCGACATGGATGTCACCTTCTCCGTGCGTTGTGCTGCACCACAGTGGTTTTCCATGCGGGCAGCGGCGGCAGCCGCCAGCCACAGGCTGGTCGCGGCACACCCGGAGACGCTTGCCGCCTGCACGTGAGGTGCTGTGGACCGGCCCGTAGCTAGGTGCGGTCAGAGTGACGAACACCTGCGGGCGATCCGCCACTGCTTCGGGGATGTCGTGGTGCCCGCCGGCGGTGCCAGCGTGCACGAGTTGCCACGTGTCGCGCGCATACAGGTCTGAGCAAGACGGGCAGATCTGGGCGCGGCGGTTATTGCACCGTGTCCACACCACCCGATCGCGGCCGAACTCGTCTGTACCCGTGAGCTGAATGGGGTGGGCGCAGAAGCCAACGGATTCCGCGCGCCGCCACCACGATTCGAATCCCATTGAGGACGCGCGGCGCACCATCTGCTCCACCACGCTGGCGGCGTCGACGGTGTCAGGAACCCCGGGCAGGGCGAGGTGCGCGGGTGTCTCGGCGCTATTCACGGCTGCCCTCACCCGATGCCTGGCCACTGTCATCGTTTCTCGGCTGCCTGTTGCTGCTCGGCCGGCCGGTAGGCCGGCGGAACCGGGTGGCGAGGGTGGTGATGTCGTGGTCGGTGACATGGAAGGCCCGCGCTCGTACTGGTTGGGCGCCGCCGTCGACGAGCATGTAGCCAACGCCCGGAGTGGCGTCAGCGATGCGGTCGCATTCCGCACCGGCGTCGCGTGCACCTTGGCCGAGAACCATGGTGGTTTGGCTGGCTTCGGTCAGACGCAGCCCGATGCGGACGGTAAACAGTTGCCGCACGGGCAGGGTGTCTTTTGCTGGGTCTTGCACCGCGGCGACCACGCTGATTCCGACCGCCCGACCCTGGGAAAGCAGCAGGCCTAGGAGTTGTTCGATTTCGGTGCGGCTTTTGCGGTCGGTGACGTAGCTTGTGAGCGCGGCGATCTCATCGATAACCACCACGAATAGCGGTTCGGATGGCGTGGGGGTGTGCAGGCGTGTGTGGCCGCGCAGCCGGTTCGCCCTGGCGTGCATCACCGTCACCAGTTGGCGCAGCATGTGCACCGTGTTGTCGGCGGCATCGTGAGTGAACACGGTGAACATGGGTGCGCCGGCGCCCAGTTCCATGCCGCCTTTGGGGTCGATGACACACAGCCGTACAAGGCCGGTTTTCACCTCAGGGGCGATCCCGGCGATCAGTGACCACAACACGCTGCCTTTGCCGGCCCCGGTGGCTCCGGCGATCAGCACGTGGTGGCCCAGCAGCGGCACATGCCACCAGTGACGGTTTTCGGTGATCCCGATCCGCACCGCCCGTAAATCCACTGCGGCCGTCGATGTGGGCATGGGTAAGTCGACGGGGTTAGCCAACACGTCGCCTCGCATGAGGGTGATGCGTACCTCTCCAGGCGCGATCGAGCGGATGGTGATCCTGTCGGCGCGCCAAGCGGCGGCCAGCCCGTCGGCTTGTTTGTGCCAATCAGTCAGGGATTGGCCGGTTACGATGCGCAGCTGCAGTACATCGGTCGTCTTGCCGATCTGTACCGACTGCAGGGTCGGCACGAGGGTGCGCTCACCCAGGCGGGCGGTGAGTCCGTGCAGGGTGCACACCGATTCCCAGCTGCGGGTGTAGCGCGACCAGGTCAGCCAGCGGTGCCGCACCGGTTCGGTCACCCAGGCTTGAAATAACCGTGGGTCTAGCCAGGCCCACCCTGCATAGGCAGCACCGCACGCGATGGCGGTGATCAAGCCCGGGCGTGGGCCGTGGGTGGTGGCGACCGCCAGGCTGACGATGATGGGGATGCTGAAGGCGGGGAACAGAATCGACCACCACAGCAGGTACCCTGCGGCTTTGGCCAGGGATAGGACGAGGTCTTCGAACCAGTCGTCATGATCCGACCCAGTGTTGTTGGTGTGCTTGTTGTTTGATGCCATGACCGATGCTTTCCGTGAGTGTTTCGCCAATAGCAGGCCCGTGTTGGGGCGCGACCAAAGGGACGGCCCGCCCCAACACTCCGGTTATTTCTGCGGGCGGGCCTGTTCGCTTGGTGTAGCGGCAGGTGTGGTGTGGGTGATGGCATCAGCGCGGAAGGCCACACCGCTCCGATCACCTTGAGCCCACGGAATGGCCACCAGACCTGACACCGACACCGCCTGTGTCACTGACACTTTCGGATCCCCGGCCACCGTCACGTTGAGCACTTCGCCGCCGGTGTCGTCCAACGCGAGCAACTGCGCTGCATACAACGGCACTCCGGTCGCGGTGTCGACTTTTGGGCTGCCGGTCTCGAAGTTCAGCCGCGGCTCGGCCGCCCTGGTGACGATGAACCGCGTCCCCGATGTATCAATTCTTAATCGCATTGTCCTGCTGTTCCTTTCGTGATCTGAATGCGCCCGGCGAGGCGCAGGAATCAGTTCACGCGGACACCGCGGACCTTGCGAGCGACTTTTGCAGGCGTTTCCGACACGGCGCCAGACATTTCGGACACGACAGGGACATCACTGCCGACATCAGGCAGACATCACGGCTCCGGGGACGCGGCAGTCCCATGGCAAACTAGGAACCACCAGCTAGTGATGGACAGGATCAACACCGAAAGACATGTGCTGAGACGATGGACGATCAGGACGGTTACATCGACACCGCAGTGATCCCCAACGATCGCCTCACGCAACGACTGCACGCCAAGGGCCTGTCCCATGGGCGGTTCGCCACTGCCGTGGGCGTGGATGTAAAAACAGTGCGCCGGTGGCTAGCCAACACCAACTACAAAGTCCGCGACGACAACGCACGCCGCGCCGCCGACGTACTCGGCTGCACCCCGCACGACCTGTGGCCCAACCAGTTCCAACCCTCTACTGCACGCGCGCTGACGACAAACCCGGGCGGGCCATTCACCGCGACGCTCTACGCCAGCCGCACGCAGTTACCGATCACCGCCTGGCAACAGCATTTCGCTGACGCCACCACCGGTATCGACATCCTCGTCCTGGCAGCCACGTTCCTGTTCGACACGCTCGACGGATTTCTCGACACCCTGCTCTCTGCAGCCGCCCGTGGTGTTCAGGTGCGATTCCTCATCGGTGACCCCGACACCGCCACCACGATCCTGCGCGGTGAGGAAGAAGGCATCGGTGAAGCCGTCATCGCACGCTGCCGCACCTCCGTCGAACTGCTCACTCCGCACGCCGCTACACCGGGGCTGCACATCCGCACCCACGACACCACGCTGTACACGTCAACCTTCCGGGTCGACGACACCATGATCGTCAACTTCCACATCTACGGCTCACCGGGACGCAACAATCCCGTGCTCGTGCTGTCCCGCCACCACGACCCTCGACTCTGGGCCACCCTGGAACAAGCATTTGCCCGTGTCTGGGACAACGCCACCCCGCTGCCAGCGAAAGGCTGACCACCAATGCGCACCGACTATTACAACGACCCCGACGCTCCCGAGCCCAACAGTGTGGTCCCGTCCGCCTCGGCCATCGTTACCGACGAACAAGGCCGCATTCTGTTGGTTAAACGCCGTGACAACACCCTGTGGGCGTTACCCGGTGGTGGGCACGACATCGGCGAAACGATCGCACGTACCGCCGTGCGCGAAGTCAAAGAAGAAACTGGCCTCGACGTCGAAGTCACCGGCCTGGTCGGCGTCTACACCAACCCGCACCACGTCGTGGCGTTCACCGACGGCGAAGTCCGCCAACAATTCTCCCTGTGCTTCACCACCACCCTAATCGGCGGTGATCTGGCCATAGACCATGAAAGCACCGACATCGCCTGGACCCACCCTGACGACATCCCCACACTGGATATGCACCCCTCAATGCGGCTGCGCATCGACCACTACCTACAACACCGCGACAGACCCTACCTCGGCTAACCCACGTCGGTCACAGCCAGTCGCGCACTCGCCGAACCGCGGCTAACAGCTCCTCGCGGCCCGCGTCGACCGCGCGATGCACCGGATCCTCAGGCCCATACCGAGCCAACACGTCGCTTAGTCGATCATCAGCCGACACCGGCGTCCCATCCGGGCCGGTCGTCAAATCACAGAACGTTAACGCATCCAGAACGTCGCTGGGCGGATCACTGAACTCCGACAACCCCTTTAGACCGCGCTCAGACGCCTCCAAGCGCGCTCCGCTATGAAACGCCACCAACGACGCAACTAGCTCCCCGAAGCCCGCCGACCGCGCAAACACCGCGCCATCGAGCGGATGAAAACCCGCCCGGCACACCGAGGGTGCGTAGCCGATATCGTGTAACCACGCCGCGGCCACCAAACAATCAGCAGTCTCTGCGTCAAAATGCCGATCGAGCTGTTGCGCTGCTATCACCACGCCCCGCACATGCGCCAACCGCCGAGGCTGCCCCGCCAATCGCGCCTCGGCCTCCCCTTGCGCACGCTGCGCCAGAACCCCGCTCACACTAGCCAGCCTACGAGTCGCACCGTCGCGGCGCAGACCCACAGCTGATGCCCAGCGCACCCGTGAACGCACGGCCGCAGGAATGCGGCGACTACCTGCGGGCTTCGCTACGCTCCCTCTGCTTCCGTCCGCTGGCGCTCCCGTCCGCGCCGGTCGCTACGCTGCGCCCGCCGTCTACTGCCACACCAGGCCTGCCCACGACAATCAGCGCCCCCATCTCAGCAGCCTCAGCACCTCGCACTACGACAAGCCGAAGCCGCCCATCGCGACGCCGCCGCATCGCGCCGCCACGGACAGCGGACGTATCAACGCGCATCGACTGCCTCTGACCTGCAATGTGAGAACTTTCTTTACTGGTATCAAGCGAATCCCGCGCTCAACGGTGGCCTGTGCCATGTTCGGTCAAGAACATGTCGTAGGCGTGGGCAATGTGTTCGGGGGTGGCTTCGGGATGCTCACAGGCCACCACGGCCACCGCGTCCATCGTGCGGGGACCAAGACCAGATCGACCGGGGGGAGCGATACCCTTGGTGAGCGCGGCGTTCAACAAGCCCTGGAACCGTTGGCCCAGCTCAGTCAGCAGCGGCTCAGCGCACATCACCGACGATCCGGTGGCGCCGTGTCGAGTGTTGAACGGCACTCGGTATGGGGCTCACCGCGCCACTGTGGGTGAGGACGAGCAGTCGGGTCGTATGCGGCGGCATGATGACCACGATCAGGATCCGCCGAGGAACCGGTGCCTGGCTGGTGCCGCGTCGGTGGTCATGGTGACGGTGGCAGCCAGAAGGGACCTGCTGGGGCAGAACCGATTCCGAACCGTCTGACACCAACACCAGTTGGCCCCTTCCCGGCCACGACGTGATAGACCACGCTGGTGGCTGATGCGCGCCGGAGCACCCGATGATCGTCGTCTGTACCGCCGAATCGGCCGAGCAGGCCCTGACCGCGGGCCAGCTGGTCTGCCCCCGCCGCGGATGCGGCGACACCCTGCAGCGGTGGGGATACGGCCGCCGCCGGCACGTCCGCAGCTTCGGCGCAGAGGTGATCGACGTGCGACCCCGGCGGGTGCGCTGCCGCAGATGCGAAACCACCCATGTCCTCCTGCCAGCTGCACTGCAGCCACGCCAGGCCGATGCCACCGAAGTGATCGGCACCGCACTGGCCAGCAAGTCCACAGGTGTTGGGCACCGGCGGATCGCCGTCGCGCTGAGCCGATCACCGTCGACTGTGCGTCGCTGGCTGCGGCGCGCCCGTGACCACGCTCATCTGACTCGGCTGTGGCAGCGCGGCGCCCAAGAACTCATCCGCCTCGACGCCGACACCTTCAACCAGCTGACCGGAACGGGCAACTTGCTGCGCGACGCACTCACCATGCTGGCCGCCGCGGCTTGGTGGACACACCAGCGGCTGGGCATCAACGAACCTCTGTGGACCCTCATCGGGCTGCACACCCACGGCAGGCTTCTGGCGGCGCCGGGCTGATTCGCCTTGCGGCCCGGCCCACAGGGCCGGGCCCACGCTCCTGCGTACCCGCCTGCCTCTGTCACCGTGAACACGAACGCCGTCGCCACGGAGTCACAGTGAACACCACCGCGTCAGCTTGCACACCAACTGCCGCCGTTCGTCCTCACCGACAGTGCCGCCATCGTGTTCATTTTGAGTGCCGGGCAACAGTCGAGGTGGATGGCTGCCCAGAGCGGGTTGGTTGGAGGTCACACGGCGCTGCGTCGCGTTCTACCGGGTGATAGCGCTCGTTGCCGTCGAGCAGTGCGCCCCACGTCGCCCGGGTGATGTGCACCGCGCGCTTTTCGCAATCAGCCGTGGATTGGCCTTGGGCCAGGGGCGACCAGCGCATCAGCCAAGCTGGTTAGGGGGATCGCGTGGCGTCTGGATGTTCGCGCTAACTCGATGAAGGCCTGGTTAAGGTGGTATCGGCGCAGCGTGATCAGTACGCCCTCGGCGGTGTCGAGGATCCGGTCGGCCCTGCGGCGCGGATTTGGCGTGCTGTGATCGGTGCTCACGTTCCTCCAATCGGTGTTTCGCGGGTCAAGCGACGATGCCCTGCTGAGTGTCGCAGGTAACGCTTGCGGGTAGCAGCCCGTACAGCCACACCGGCTGCCGGTACGCTTTGGCTGCTGCAATCGCATGTACTAGCCATCGAATCGTGGTGCCTCTCAGGGTGTTCGGCAGGTCGGGGCTGTGTTGCCCTGCGGGGTGGCTTGGACGCTGTGACGCTCGTCGCCGGCCGGGCCGACGAGCAAGCCCGCCGATGCCTGCGCCGCGCCCGATGATTCGAAGTGTGATCACCTCGCGCGGCTGAGCAACGCCGGCACCGGGCCGGCAGGTGATCGCGACGAGTCATTGCAGCGGTTGGGGCACCACCTCAATGGTCAGTTCAAGTGCGGGCAGCAGATTGATCAGCTCGTCGAGGCTGAAAGTGTCGACATACCCGTTGAACAGAGCGGTCACTCGGGGCCCGGTGAGCCCCAAGATGAGGGCGGCTTGTGCTGCACTCAAGCGTTTTTCGCTGATGCGGCTGGTGATCGCGCTGATCAGTGCGCAGCGGGCGGCGTCAACACCCCCGCTGGCCGGGTCAGCCCCGCGGCCCCCATCGACACCACGATTGACGCGATGGGGTTGTGTGCCCGGCGTCTCGCTCAGGTCGTCGGGTGAGTCCACTGCCGCCCCCGAGCCCGAGGTGTTGCCCGCAGCGCCGGCGTCGGCACGCAAGGTGTGGGCTGGCGGGTCACCCACAAGATCCGTGGTCATCGGGTGCTGCGCTTGCCCGAGCGTGTCAGCGCGCCTGCGGGCAGGCGGTGCCCGATGGCCGCGCGCACCGTGTGCGCCGTGCTGCTCACCGGTTCTCCAAGGCCTGCGGAGGTGGTGCCTGCGGAGGTGGTGCTCGATGGCACAGCATCGATAGCAGCCGGCGCGGGCCAGCCCGCCCAGGCAGCGAGGAGCATCAACCCTGCGAATCCGCGCCGGGGCGCTCCGCAGATAACCCCGCCGTGCTGCGGATCAGCATTGCCGGGTGCCCGCCCCGGCACCTGCCCGACGGTGAATGCGGTGGCTCCCGGGCCATGACGGCAACCGGGAGCCGCCGCGGGTGAATGGCCTAAATTGCGCGCTGCGACGCGTTGTGCAGCGATAGGACGCGCGTCCCAGCGTGCTCCGATGGCGACGTGAAGCGATGCCCGACCGCCCCCGACCCCTGACTGCCCCACCATTACCGCCAGCTCAGCTGTAGCGCTACGCAGGCCGGGAGGGTGAACCGCGGCCCCATCGTTCCCGATCATTACCGTGGGTGATCTATGCGAGCCAACATAGCTTTCATATAGCACTGGTGTTAGGTTGAGGCAAGAGCGGAGTATCGACCGAAAGGGAGCGCTCATTGCCCAACGACCAGCGGCCACGTCCAGGGCGCGGGGTGTACGCGATCTCGGTCGCCGCCGAGCTCACCGGCCTGGATCCGCAGACCCTGCGTCTCTACGAGCGGCGCGGGTTGCTCACCCCGGCACGGACCGGCGGGGGCACCCGCCGCTACAGCGACGACGACGTGGTGCGCCTGCAGCGCATCAGTGCCCTGGTCGCCGGGGGCGTCAACATCGCCGGAATCGCCCAGATCCTGGCGTTGCAAGACCTCAACGGTGAACTCGAGTCCGACCTCAGCCACCTCAGGTCCGAAAACGCCCGCCTGCGCCGCACCGGCCCGGGCAATGAACACCTGGTGGCGACTCGAGGAAGGGGAACCCGTCAGCGATGAGGATCAACGTCGAAAACTGTCAACTGCCCGACGATGTGCCCATCGGCGACGCCGTCGAACAGCAGCAGCCCGTCGACGCCGATACCGAGGACGGCCTCGATCGTGACCACCTCGCCGACCCGCTGTAGCGTGATGCCAACCCCATCGACGTCAGCGATCAAGCCATCATCGTTCCCTGGCCCGACGACGACCGCGACGCCGGCACCACTGGCTAGCCTGCGGCTAGCCCCGTGTCGGGGGGACTGGATGAAATCTCTTTCTCCGCTAGTCGGGGCGCCGATGGGATGAGCGACGTTGCCGAGCAGGTTAGCGTGGACGCTGGCGAGCTTGCGGATTACCGCTGGACAAGCAGGACTTCCACCGGCAAAGCCTGGTGGGTAAGCCGCCGGCGATGCTGTGGCTCTGGGCCCCCTGGTGCCCGATGTGCCAAAAGCGAAGCGCCCGTGGTCGGTCAAGTTACCGTTTCCCACCCGGCCGTGAACCGGTGCGGTCGCATTGCGAAGATCCGACTCGATGCCTGAGTATTCAGGGGATGGCCAGCCAAGCCACGTCGATGCTCACGGTGCCGATCCGGGATCGCGCCGCGCTGCAGGCGGTCAATTTTTTCATGGCGGACATGGAAGCCGGCATGGGCCCGTTCCTGGGTGTCTTGCTCGCGAGCCGCGGCTGGACCACCGGGGCGATTGGCACCGTTATCACCTTGGGTGCGATTGTCGGCATGTGCACGGTGGCGCCCGCGGGGGCGCTGGTTGATGCCACCACCCGCAAACGCGCCTGTGTGATCGTAGTCGGTCTAGCGGCCGTGGCGGCTTCGGCGGTGATTTTGACGTCGCGGCAGTTTTGGGTGGTCGCCGCCGCGCAGTCTGTTATGTGCGTTTCCGGGGCGATGATCGCCCCGGCGGTGATTGGCATCACACTGGGCCTGGTGGGCCAGGCCGGGTTTATCAGCCAAAACGGTCGCAATCAGGCGTACAACCACGCCGGCAACATGGCCGGCGCCGCGATTGGAGGTCTGCTGGGCTGGGTATTCGGATACGCCGGAGTGTTCTGGCTTGCCGCAGCCTTTGCGGTGGTCACCGTCCTCGCGGTGTTGAGAATCCCCGCCGGTCGCATCAACCATCATGTCGCGCGCGGCGAGATCTTGGCCGGCGAGCAGCCCCCGGTCAAACGACTACGGGTGTTGGTAAAGTCCCGGCCGCTGTTGGCGCTGGCCGCCGCCGTGATGCTGTTTTGGCTGGGTAATGCGGCGATGCTGCCGCTCTACGGGCTAGCCGTGGTCGCCACCCACGCCAACGCGTTCACCACCGTGGCCAGCACCGTCGTGGTGGCACAGGCCGTGATGATCCCGGCATCCCTGGCGGCCATGAGGATTGTGCAAACTCATGGCTACTGGCTAGCCATTCTGATCGCGTTCAGCGCCTTACCCGTCCGCGCGCTCGTCGCCGCCGGAGTCATCACGACCTGGGGAGTGATACCGGTGCAAATCCTCGACGGCGTCGGGGCGGGCATGTTGTCCGTAGCGGTGCCCGGGCTGGTGGCCCGCATCCTCGACGGCACCGGCCACATCAACGTCGGCCAAGGCGCGATCATGGCCGCCCAAGGACTTGGGGGAGCTCTCAGCCCGGTGCTCGGCGGGTTCACCGCCCAAATATTTGGTTTTTCAGCGGCTTTCGTGATGCTTGGCGGATTGTCGTTGGGATCGCTGGCCATCTGGCTCGGGTTCGCGCCCATGCTGCGTCGCACCGGCAACCACATCTCAGTGGCCTCTGCCCCCGTCGAGGCGACGTGAGCGAGGGATCCAACCCGTCACGGGGAAGGTACGTGCCCGGCGATATGGTCAGGGGGCCCCACGGGGCTCGCGGGCACTGCCATGGAGGTGACACCCAGTGTGCGGTGGAGGGGAAGCCGAGAAAGCCTTCCGGGACAACACCGTTTCCCGCCGCGTCACATCCCTAATCCCGACCAGTTCTCATCCACCATCCCATCCGGTCCCGTGTCGGGGCGGTGAAAGCTCTGCTGCGGGGCGCTGCGATGGAGTTCCGCTCTGGCACACCGGTCGTTGCCCGTATCCGGTGCAGGGCCGCGCGCCGGCGGGCCTGGCGGCGTCTGGCAGCGGGCCGGTGAGAGCGCTAAAGTTGGTGGCGCACAGTAATTTTGCTGCCCGCCAGGGTGGCGGGCACCGAGTGTGACAGGAGGTGGATTGCTGTGTTGCGTTTCGATCCGTTCACTGATTTCGACGCTCTGGTCCGTGACGTGCTGGCCGGGCCGGTCGGGTCGAGCCGCGGTCCTCGGTTCATGCCGATGGACTTGTGCAAGATCGACGACCACTATGTGCTGACCGCCGATTTGCCCGGAGTTGATCCGGGGTCGATCGACGTCAGCGTGGACAACGGCACCCTGACGGTGTCGGCGCGGCGCACCGCCCGCTCCGAGGAATCGGTGCAGTGGCTGACCGCCGAACGGTTCTTCGGCGAATACCGTCGGCATCTGTGGCTGGGAGAGGGCATCGACGCCTCAGCGATCAGCGCGACGTACGAAAACGGGGTGCTCACCGTCAGCATCCCGCTGGCCGAAGGGGCCAAGCCGCGCCGCATCGAGGTCGCCCACGGCGCGGCACCACACGTCATCGAAGGCCAAGTCGTGCAATCACCCACAGAAACCGCCTAGGACTCTGGTTGCGGCACCCGCGGCGGGCAATACCCGCTGCGGGTCTGTGTGGGCATGTCGGGGGCGGCGTTGTGGCAGCAGCGAATCCACACCACCAGATGATTACGGATCAGGCGGTGCCGCGCGCGGAGCGAGCGCGGCGATACCTGGGTCATGCTGAGGAGCTGAGCAGCTGCCAGTCCTCGGGCATCCGATGTATTTTGACCGTGTCACCCTCGGCTTCCAGATCGATGCTGGCGTCTCCCAGGCGCAGGTCGGTCAGCACGACGCGGCCCCACGCCTCGGGCAGATGCGGTGTGACCGCTATCTGGCTCGCCGGCACGTGCGGTTCGAGTCCCAGCAACGATCTGAGCAGCAGGACCGGCGCGGCGCTGGACCAGGCTTGCGGTGAGCACGAGGTGGGGTACGGGATCGGTGAACCGAACTGCGACCGGGGAAATCCGCAGTACAGCTCGGGCAGCCGGGCGCCGAACGCGTCGGCGGCATCCAGCAGGCCGTTAGCCAACCGGTGGGCTAGGACGTGGGCTTCGCGCACATGCGGGTAGCGCAGCAGCCCGGCCACCGCGATCGCGGTGTCGTGCGGCCAGATGGCGCCGTTGTGGTAGCTCATCGGGTTGTAAGCGCCCATCGTGGTGGCCAGGGTGCGCAGCCCGAACCCGCTATCCATCTCACCGGATGCCAGGTGTTTGACCAGCGTTGCGGCGTGCTCATCGGTGGCGATACCGGTCCATAGGCAGTGCGCGACGTTGCTGGTCAACGCATCGACGGGCTGTTTGCGCCGGTCCAGGGCCACCGCGTACCAGCCGCGCTGCGGCAACCAGAACGCCTCGAGGAACCGCGTGCGCAACGCCTGGGCGCGCTCGCGCAGCTGCTCGGCTCCCGTGGGGTCGTCGAATGCCTCGGCCAGCTCGGCGCGCGCCAGCAGGGCCGCGTAGTGATAGCCCTGCACCTCGCACAACGCGATCGGCGGCTCGGCGGTGCGGCCGCTGGCGTCGTTGATGCCATCGAAGCTGTCTTTCCAGCCCTGGTTGATCAGGCCACGGTCGGTGGCGCGCTGGTACTCGATAAACCCGTCACCATCACGATCGCCGTAACGCTGGGCCCACGACAGCGCCGCATCAGCGGCCGGCAGCAGCGAGCGCACCACTGACGGGTCGGCGCCCCACCGCCACGCTTCGGCCAACAGCATCACAAACAGCACGGTGGCGTCGACCGACCCGTAGTAGACGGCGCCACCCAGCACGTCGGTGCTGGCCGGGCCGCGGCGGATCTCATGCATGATCCGCCCCGGCTCTTCCTCGGTGATCAGATCCACCCGCCGGCCCTGCACCGCGGCAAGCTGCTGCAAGGTGCCCACCGACAATCCGACGTCCAGCGGCAACGCCATCCACGCGGTCAGCAGGCTGTCGCGGCCGAACAACGTCATGAACCAGGGCGCTCCGGCGGCCACGAACGAACGACCCTGACCGCTCTCGTCATGCATCAGCAGCGCGCCCAGGTCGCTTTCGGTTTGCCGCAGCACCTCGGTGAGCACGCGATGACCCGCCTCAACGGTGGTCGCGGTGTCCCGCCAGGCCTCCAGTTTGCGCGCCGGGGCACTGGACTGCAGGTTCTCGCCGCGACGGAATCGGGTTCGGACGGTGTTGTTGGCCCACGTCGGCTCGGCGAGGATCTCGGTGTGCCAGCGCTGGCCGGCAGCCACCACCACCCGCCAGGTCAGCCACCCCGGTGCCACCACCGGCTCCCCCGAGGCGGTCACCCGCAGGCCGCGCACCCGATCGCCCCACTCCAACAGCACCAGTTCACCGTCGATGGCGGCCACCTCGGCGCCGCCGCGCGCCGCGCGGCCCTCCTTGACGGCGAATAGGTCCGCGAAATCGGCGTCGACGTGCAACTGCAGCACCACCACGGTGGGTTCGTGGTCGAGGTTTTCCACCGAGATGGTCTCGCGCAACCCGTCGGCCACCAGTCGCTCCCGAACCAGCAGAAGTGTGCTGTCGGCCTGGCCGCCGCGCGGGGCGCGGCGCAACACGAATTGCGCGGCAAACCCCGCCGACGGCTGCACCGACAGCGGTTCGGGCGGCTGGCCGTCGACCCGAAGCTCCCACCGAGACAACACCCGCGCGTCGCGGAAGAACAACCCATGCGCGCGGCCCGCGACCACGTCGCCGAGACAATCGGACAGGCAAAACGTCGACCCCTCCACCAGGGTGACGGTGTCAGCGCCGGCCCCCAGACGCGCCAGCGCACTGGTGTTGAACGCCGCGGGCGCGTCACTCATGCGGTGACCTTCTCATCCGGCGACTCACGCCGCCGGGAAATCGGGTTGCTCGCCGCCCGAGTAATCTCTTCGCCGTACAGCAGCCGGTGATAGATCCGCTCGTAGCCCGAACCAAACTGCGCCACACCGAAGTTCGCCGCCACGTGCCGACGACACGCGTGCGGGTCAAGATTATCCGCCCGCTCGATCGCGGCCGGCAGCTCGGCCGGCTGCTCACAAATCACACCGGTGACTCCATCGACGAGGACCTCAGCCACCGCTCCGCCGCGCAACGCCACCACTGGCGTGCCGCAGGCCATCGCCTCGATCATCACAATCCCAAACGGTTCCTCCCACTGAACCGGAAACAGCAAACACCGCGCACCGGCGAGCAGCTTGCGCTTGCTGACCGCGTCAGCCTCACCGAACACGTGATCGCTGCCGGTCAGCAGCGGACGAACCCGCTGATCGAAGTAGGCCTTCTCCGACGCCTCCGAGCACTTACCCGCCAACACCAGCGGCACGCCCGCCTCATGGGCGGCCTGCACCGCCAGGTGCGCACCCTTGTACGGGGCGAAACGGCCCAAGAACAACGCATACTCGCCCTTGTCGGTTTCAAACGGCCACTGCTCGACCTCCAGCGCGTTATGCACGCGCCCAACCCAATTCAGGTCCGGGGCCAATTCGCGCTGGCGATCACTGATCGCCACCAACGCCACGTCTGCACCCAGCCCGCGATAGTACGGATACAGATCGGCATCAATGGGGCCGTGCACCGTCACCACCGTCGTCAACCCCAGCTCCCGGTAGACGGGCACGTTGAGCACACCGGCAAAGGTGTGATCGTGCACGATATCGACGCCCTGATCCGCCGCGAGGTCCACAACGGCGTTACGAACCTTCAATGCATGCATGACCTCCGGATAGGGCTCACCAAGCCGATCCGGAATCGTGCGATCCCACAACGACACAAACCGCGCCGCCGTGCCCGACTCACCAGCCCCGAACACCGTCACCTCATGCCCACGAGCAACCAAAGCATCCACAAGATCAGCAAGCACCGCCTCCACACCCCCATAGCCCTTCGGCGGAACGTCGAAATACGGCGGCGCCACCTGCACAATCCGCAACCGCCGAGCCCGCCCATCAGGCCGAGAATGCGCCGACACACCCTGCACGAAATCGATGCTGCGCACTCGGATTTCCTCCTTCCCCAACCACTACACGCATTAGCACTTCGATTCCTTGAGTGCTAATTATGGCCCGCTGTGCACGCGCCCGCCACACACCCCAACCGTCACCGACACCCCGCCCGCCACACACACGACGACGGCCGCAACGAGGCCCGTTGCTGAGTGCCTAAAAGCCGAGCGCGATCACCACCGATCGCGAGACGAATCAGCGTTAGCCAGCACCACTCACGAGCTGGCGCCGCGGCCAAACCGGCTCTTCGTGATCGAGCGTGCACCGGTGGTTAGCGGAACGCTGGGGAAGGGTGTCGTGTCGGTGAGCTGAGGCGGGCCCTCGGTGGGTGACGATGCGGGTTCCTACACCAAGCTCCACCAACACCACCGAGGGGACCCGTTGCCCGAGGCTACTGCCTGCCCGCGCTCTGTTGTTGCCGACACGATCATGCGCACGATCGAGTTGGGGGTGACGATCACCGACGCCGCCGTCGACGACACCCAGACCACGATCTTCTGCACCCCCGTGGTGAGGAATCCGCGTTGTCCGGACTGTGGGCGCGACGGCAGGTCTCGCGACACCGTGACGCGGCCATTGACCGACCTGCCTGTGGCCGGCCGCCGCCAACCAAAACACCGCGGGGTACCCGAACTGCCAGCCCAGCAGCCCCGACAGCGCAGCACCGGCCATATTGCCAGCGTGATTCCAGGCCTGGTTGCGACCGTTCTGGCCGGTGAACCCGGCCTGGCCCACCACACCAAGGGTGATGCCAATCACTGTCGGGGCGATCGTCGCCCCAGCAATACACATGGCGGCCTGCGCAGCACCGATGACCCAAAACTGTCGCGCCGAGAGGATCAGCGCAGAGGCCGTCACCGTGCACGCGCCGACGGCGACGACACAGGCCCGCTTGCGCGTGGTCGCATCAACCAGCGCTCCCGCCGGTGCGACCGCGACCATGCCAACAATGGCACCCAGGGTAACCACCATACCGGTAGCGGCGGTGCCCCAACCACGACTCTGCAACACCACACCAAAAACGGGCCCATGCCGGCCGACATGTCGGCCATAAAGAAGTTGACGGCAAGTAAGGCTGTCCGATCACATCTCGACCCAATCGGCCTGGTCATTGGCCCCACTGCACCCCACCCGATAATTTACTCGACCGCCAAGGGCCCGCGGCGTTCGATTAGTGTCACTGCTGCATCAATCAGATAGTTCGCGATAACATGAACAGCGGAGCGGGCAGGCAGCACCTTGCACACGAAGGCAGGGTTGCTTGCTGTCGCGCGGCGGATCACTTCTCGGCAGGCGGGGGCGAATTCAGCCCGCTGCTCAATAAACCCGAAGGCATACCGGCTTATTGAGAAGGACGTTCGCTCATACCGGATGCAGTGCCCATCGGAGCTAATGGCGTAACCGCAGACCTGATCGGCGTCGGCGGTCAAGGGCCAAAATGGTGCCGCCACGTCGAAATGGCACACGATCTCAAAGTGAGAGCGCCCTGCGGGCGGCGCGTCGCGATCCGCGAATCGTGAACTACAAGTCGTGGCGATGTCATAGGGGCGCACCCGGTATTGGCGCATCAAATAAACAAAAGCCTCTGTTGCCGCGCGAGCCGCCGCGGGCAGATCTTCGCCCCAGGCCGTCGCTGCCGACGCCAGTTCACCGTTACTGCGGTGTTGGGACTCCACCTCCCGATCAGGGATAACGATCGATGGCTGCAGACATATATTTCTGATAACACAAGCGGGGAAACTTCCACAAGCTGTAAGGTGTCGGCCCCGGTCGAATTTTGAGCAGTTTCTTCCGGTCGAAAACTGAGCAGGTTTGTTTACGGGGTTGAGTCTGCCTGACGGTCGGCTTCGACGGAGGGCAGGGACTCGATTGCGGTGTGTTTGATGCGGTAGCTGGCCCCTTTGAGGGCGATGACGTCGGCGTGGTGCACGATGCGGTCGATCATCGCTGAGGCGATGGTGGCCTCGCCGAAGACCTGGCCCCACCGGGAAAACGGCAGGTTAGAGGTCAAGATGATCGAGGATTTCTCGTATCGGGTGGACACCAGTTGGAAGAACAGGTTGGCCGCTTCGGTGTCGAAGGGTATGTAGCCGACTTCATCGATGACGATCAGCCCGATGCGCGAGATTTTGCGCAGCTCGGAATCGAGGCGCCCGATGCGGTGGGCTTCGGCCAGCCGGGTGACCCAGCCGGTGGCCGCCGCGAAGGCGACCCGGTGCCCGGCCTGGGCGGCTGCGATCGCTAACGCGGTCGCCAAGTGTGTTTTGCCGGTGCCCGGTGGTCCTAGCAGCACGATGTTGCGGGCTTCGGCCAGCCAGCCGCCGGCTTCTAGGCGGGCGATCTGTGCGCGGTCGACGTGGGGTTGGGCGGTGAAGTCGAAGTCGTTGATCGTTTTGATCGCCGGGAACCCCGCATAGCGGATGCGTTGCCGGGCACCAGATTCGGCCCGGGCATTGGATTCCACGGCTAGCACGGCAGCCAGGTAGTCCTCGAGTGACCAGCCCGCAGCGCGGCCTTGTTCGGCCAGCCGCCCGTAGTGGGCGGCGATCCGCGGGGCTTTGAGCAGCCGGGATTGGTGGGCGATCAGCTTGTCCGCCTCCCCGGGAACGGGAGCGCGTTTGGTGGCCATCAGGCGACCTCCCCGGTCCCAAACAGCGCGTCATAGGCCCCTAGATCGGCGACTTGGACCTCCACGTCCATGTGAGCACCCGCCGTCGGGCGGTCCCGGAAGTTCTCCCGCATGATCGCCGCCGCGGCCAGATGCTCAGGATCACCAACCAATCCCGCGGTGCCCCAGAGCCGTTGGTGGTCAGCGACCACCCGCTCACCACAGCGGGCCATCACCCGATCCAGCGATACGGACACGGTGATCATCCGACCGATCGCCTCGGGATGCACCGAATAGGCGTTGCCGCCGATGCTGACGTAGTAGTCGCGACCCAGCCGCGTGGTGATCATGGTGCCGGTGGCCGGGGCCACCGGCGGCAGCGCGGCCATCGCCTGCAGATCGGTGCCCAGCGCCTGGGCGGGGATCATCGTGGTCGTAGCGTGCCGGCGTGGGTTGGCCACCTGCGCCAGCCACTGCGCGAGCTGGGTGTTGAAGTCCGCAGGCGAGCAAAACCGCCGACCCGGCAGAAACGACGACCTCAAATAGCCGTTGGCCCGCTCGACGAGCCCCTTGGTCTCCGGATCATAGGGGCGGGCCTGGATGAGCCGGGTGCCCAAGACTCCGCAGAACCCGGCCACCCCGTCGGCAAGCCGACCGCGTTGACCAATCCCGGCCTCGTTGTCCCACAACAATGTTCGCGGCACCGCGCCGATGCACCCCGAGAGCAGCTGCCACATGCCGCCCAGCAGATCCCCGGTGACCCGCGACGGGATCATCATCGCGGCGATAAACCGCGAGTAGGCGGCCACCATCACCAATACGGGAAACGATCGCAGCACTCCGGCATGGTCGGGCACCACCCGGCCGGGCAGCCACAGATCGCACTGCACCTGCTCACCGGGCAGATGCACCAGCCGGTCGCACGGATCAGCCGGGGCGTACTCCGGGCGAATCCGGGCAACGTTTTCCCCAAACCACGAGTGCCCACCCGTCCAACCCACTCGCTCGGCGATCACCGTCGCCGGCATCCTCGGATACGCGCTGAGCACCGCTCGCACGGCTGGCTCGATCTGCGCCCACGCCGAGGTCGTCACCGGCGCCCGCTCATAGCGCGGCGGACTATCCGAACCCAGCGCCTTGGCCACAGTGTTGCGTGACAGACCCAGCCGTCGGGCGATCGCAGCCTGCGACAACTTCTCCGACCGATACAGCCGGCGGATCTCAGCCCAATCCTCCACAGTGATCACTCTCCAATCGAAGGGTGCTCACTTTTCGACCGGAATCACCTGCTCACTTTTCGACCGGAACCGACAGTAAGGGCAGGTTTGCGCTGAAAGCACGGCCTGGGCCGGTAGGCGGTCGTCTCCCGAGAACCTGGCTACGTCGAACGGCCCTGCAAGCGTCGGACGGGCCGCAGGTGGTGCAAGTCGATGCTGAACAGTGCGTGATCGACTCGGGCCAGTCGATCGGGCAGGGTCACGCCATTGTCGAAATTTGATGTTGGTCGCCTGGGAACAGCCACCAAGATATCGAAGGCGCGCGGCCCGAGTGCCGTAGGCGACGATGAACACCCGTGTGGGCCTGATTAATCTGCCCCCGCGCAACCGCCGTCTCCGAGATCGTCGTGGTGATGTCCTCCCGAATCGCCCGTGGTGACATCCAGGTAAAACCCCGAAGTGCCGATGACCGAACCCGACTCGTCGACCATGCTGTCACCCACCACGACCACAAAGCGGGTATGCCCGGCCGTGTCAATGATGCGGTGCCGACTGTTAAAGGGTTCCCCCTGCAGCACCCGATCCAAAACAGCCGTGACTTGCTGGCGATCGTCGGGATGTTTGTGCAGCAGGAGCAGCTCGGTGGTCGGTGTCACCGTTCTCGGCTCATAGCCATGCATCCGGGCAACCGCCTTTGACCACTCCCAGCGCTGGCCATCAAGGAAAAACCGGAACCGACCGACCCGCTGCGCCGTGCCAGCCACCACAGCGGCGTCATCGAAGTCGTCAACCACTTCACAACCTCCTGCCCGCACCGCAGAAGCCTCTGACTGGGCTGGCGTGTGGGCGCGGCGAAGCCTCCGGGGTCACGTAGCACATCGGAATCGTCACCATCTTTGTCGAGCTCCCGACATAGTTTGCACTTTTCGACACTGGCTTTGCGCTCCGAGTGTGATCTGGCTGGTCGCGATAATCTGTTCCTAGCAACAGAGATAATTCATGTCAAATGCATGATTCTTCGTAGCTCACCGAGCCGACATGTCTATGTCCGTAAACGGGTGTGGCCCCACCTCCTGATCTTTTCGACCCCGAACCGACCTGACGTGACCCGTCAGACCGCCTGATGCTGAGCAATGATTACTAATGCTGAGCAATGATTAGAGGTCTGTAGATGAGCCTCGGCGAGGCGGAATGGGCGGGCCTTCCCGAGGACGATCTGAAGTCCATTTGTCTGATCAAGGACCGGCGTCGGCGCCCTGGTTCGGGAAGCTACGCCCATGCTCACGGTTGTGGCAGCGGTGCGCCGCCTCTGCAACAGCACCAGAGATCGCTACGCTTGCATCCACTGCACGCCCGATGACTCACGTCGCAAACTCGACTGGTCAGGTCAGACTCAGTTGAAAGGTCTCGACCCGTGTCGCACGTGGCCAAGTCCCCCCTCGGACACAACGTCACTACAGCGCATCGGCGCAGCTAGACGGCAGAAATGCGGCGTTTCCGGCGACGCTCAGCAGGTGCTTTGGACACGGTTTGGACACTGTCCGCGATCTTCGCGTCCAGATTGACGGCCACAGCGTCGAGGTCGCTGCGAACAGATCGGCGTAGATCCTCAGCGTGACGCTCGCGTCTTTGTGGCCCAGCATCCGCGACACGGCAAGGACATTCGCCCCCGAACTGACAGCCAAGCTCGCGCACGTATGCCGGAGGTCGTGCGGCGTGATCGTCTGCACTTCCGCGCGCTCGACCGCCCTGTTGAACCATCCCGTCGAGTCGTAGCTGGGACGCTTCAAGTACCCGCCGCCGCGGGTCCCCGCGAAACTGTGGATGCGCGGCTATCGCCGCATGCTGCTCGTCCGGATCAACACTGGGCCGGCAATGCAGAACCACTTTGCCGCGCGTGCCGCAGTGGAACTCTCCTCGACATCCCGGGCGCGCCGCAGCGTACTCGCCAGCGCTCGCCCTGGGAGGTTCGCCGTTCTTAATCGCAATCGAGGCTAGGTGCTTCTTTCTGCTTCGATCTGCCGATCCGGTGATGCTTGTCGTTCGCGGATCGACAGCGACGTCATCCGCGGATAAACGATCGCTGGACCGAGCCATCGAGCAACGAAGCGGCGTAACGCGAGCCCCTCACGCGGCTCCTGGCCAGGATCGGTCAGCATGGACTGCACCGTGCGCAAGGTCATCTCGGCAAGTTCGCGGAGGCCGGGTGTATCGAAGCCGTGAAGCTCCCAATCGACATCGAATTGGTGAAAAGCGGACAAGCAGAACGAGATTGCCGTGTCGGAGGATAACGAGGTGACGGCTTCGCCGTCGTTCCGCGCGGTCAGTAAACTTTCCAGCTGCGGATCGCCAGAGAGGTTCTCGACTCCGAAGGCAACACACTCGACCACCACAGCGACCGGGTCTTTGAGGCCGCTGACGTGATGTGCAACCTGGTCGATGAAACCGTTGACGGCACGCATCCCGCTGGCCATGAGCAGCGCGTCGGCATTGGGAAAGTAGCGGTACACCGTCTGGCGAGTCACCCCGAGCCTGCGGGCTACGTCGGCGAGGCGTATCGCCGCTCCATGTTCGGCGACCTCCTCGTCTACCGCACTCAGGATGCGCGAAATAGCCTCTTCGTCCGAAGAGGGCGTCGAACCCGCCCAACCACGACTACGCACTCGCCGTCACCACCCTTTCGCTGGTGAACTCAATCGAAAGAGTCGACGGACCAGTCATCCCCAGCAACGGCTTCCACGGAGCCGGACCGACGCGATGAGCGTCCGGAAGGCGGCGGGTGAGGACTGTTAGCGCTTCCGCCAGTTCGCGGCGTGCGAGGTTCGCCCCGAGGCAGTAATGCGCGCCACCACCGAACGTCAGAATTGCGGGAACGTCATTGCGCGCGATATCGAAGCGGTCTGCATCGTCGTATACCACCGGGTCTCGGTTGGCGGCAAAGGTGTTGACGACTACGAGGGTTCCTGCCGGGAACATGTAGCCACCGAATTTGACATCGTCAACGGCGGCTCGCGGCACGATGCAGGCTGCGGGCGAGTGGCGCATGCTCTCCTCGACCGCCTGCATCGCAAGCTCTGGTTGGTCGCGCAACTTCGCCCACTGGTCCGGATGCTCGCAGAGCACCTGTACCGACGCCGACAGTTGGTTTCGCGTCGTGTCCGTTCCCGCCATCAGGAACCCGGCCACCAGCATGCGGAGTTCCTCGAGGTTGAGCCGGTCGCCGTCGCTTTCCGCGCGAATGAGCTCCGAAAGCAGGTCATCGGTGAGGTGGTCTCGGCGCGCCGCCACCATGTCGTCCACGTAGGCGTCGAGTTCGCCCCATGCCCGCATGATCGCGGTCTCATCGAAGGTGACATCGGGCTGAAAGTTAAGGGCCTTGAAGATTTCCTCAGTCCAGTCCGCAAACGACTGCCAATCCTCGCGGGGCGCGCCGAGCAGCGCGCAGATGATCGGGGTCGGGTACTGATACGCGATGTCGGTCACGACGTCGCACCGCCCGACATCCGCGACCCGGTCGATCAGCCCGTTGACCACCTCGCGGATCGTGTCTTGCAGACGTAATGTCGCACGGGGAGTGAACGCCCTGGACACCAGCTTGCGCAACCGGGCATGTGATGCACCGTCCAGGCCCAGGAGACTGTTCGCCATCTTGTCGAACAACGGCCCCGACGTGATGCCTTGCGCCGCCAGGGTGACACCGGGTGGCAGGCGGAATCTGTTGTCGCGCAATAGGTCGCGAGCCATCTCGTAGGACAGCACCTCCGGACCGAGCGGCCCGATTGCGATAGGCGAACGCGATTGCGCGATTCGGACGTCTTCGAGGACGTCATGCGGAGTGGCGTTGAGGTCGTAGCTGAACGTGGGTAGGCCGGCGCCGAAGACGTTGGGAGCGGCGCTGTTCGCGTTCATCGATCTCCCACCTTCCAATGCCGCCCAACAGACGGGTTACGGACATATTGAACAATAGCGTATGACCATGGCATCTCGATCGTCAATGACGAACGATGTTTTCCCATTTGAGAGGGCATATCGCCCCTTGTGGTCATACGAATTGTTATCTAACGTCCGTGCCCTGGCATAGACCGTGATCCATCGGGATCAACCTTCGGTGGGCCGCCGGTTCGCCTGACACTGCCCGATGCGCGCTGTCACATCGGCTTCAGGACGTTCGCGGCGACGTCGGGCGCACCAGCGTTGCCGGCCGGGTCGGCGCAGCGAGGACCGCGGCCAGCGCGGACCGCGGCGGCCCGACGGCGAAGCGATCCGGCCAGATCCGCCGCAGTGCAGGCATCAAACGACACTGCGGCAGCGACCAGTCGAGCGTCAACCCACGCGAGGTTGGCGAGCGCGCGTTCGGCGTGCAGAGCGCCGGCAAGGTCTTGCAGCACGGCGCGGAATGCAGCGCTGCCAGTAGCAGCTTCCGCAGCGTCGACCAGCAGGTCCAACGCGGCGTTTTCGGGATCGGTGGGCAGGGCGTCAACGTGATCGTCATGCGGTGAAGCTAACGCATAAACAATCGAAATATGAAGGGGTACAACGAAAGTCGTACATTTATCGCTACCAGCGCAAATGCCGGAATCGGGCATATGTCGCGACGGGCGCATATGTCGCCGGCCAATCCGTGAAGTAACCGGCGGTTCGCCGTTCGCTCTGGACACGGACACAAAATCTTCTGAAATCGGGGCAACCCGCGTGAACCACCGTCATGACTGTCACCTATGACGCGACTCATGTGTCACCTATGTCGTGAACTCACACACCCCTCGGACACATCCGGCGACACGACTCAAGTCGGCCGTCGCC
The DNA here is from genome assembly GCF_034555895.2 of Mycobacterium europaeum. NCBI lineage: Bacteria > Bacillati > Actinomycetota > Actinomycetes > Mycobacteriales > Mycobacteriaceae > Mycobacterium > Mycobacterium europaeum. The sequence continues at coordinate 1,568,458 of NZ_CP157315.1, read as the reverse complement.
TTGACTTGTCGCAGGTGCGGATCGTAATCAAGGTGGGCGCTGTCGACACGCCGTCATCCGCGCGACGAACTGGTCGGCGTTTGCCTCAGTGGGAGCCGCCGGATCGTCGTTGTTGGGTGTCGTTATGGCCGCGGTACGACGCCGCCATGATCCAGCGGCCCGGAGACCCGCGACCATCGTGGGAACCGGTGAACGATCGCGGCATCCAGGGTGAGATGACTGGGGTGGCCGTGCTCAAGTAATACCAGCAGGGCGGAAAACACCAGTGCATAGATGATGCCCGGTCCGATGTCGGTAGCTCCTGGGCCGTACGGTGCGCCGAAACCGTCGGCCGTGCACCATATCGCCATGGCGTAGAGGGCACCGCCCACGAAGACAACGCGACGGGCGACTCCGAGAACCAACGTGAACGCAAGCAACGTCTCGGTAACCGCGCCGATATACACGAACACCGCCGGCGCGGGCCGTTCCAGCGCGAGCACGAAATCGAACCACCAAGCGAGCCAGTGCGGCTCGGCGGCCGCGGTGCTTATCATGTTCGGCAGGAAGGTCGCGCGGAACCCGGGTTGCCACTTCAGCCAGGCATTGACGCCGAAGATAATCCCGAATGCGATCCGCAGCCCGGTAGGAGCCCAGCCTCGCCAATTCGTGGCTGTGTTCATCGTCTGCCCCTCTCGGCCGGAACAGTGGTGGTAATCGCTAAAGCAGCGCAACGGCGGGCGGTGCTCTTACCCGATCGATCGACCAGCGTCGTCGTGCGGCGGTGCGGCCAACCTCTCGAACCACTCTGTCTCGCAACATCATCGCTACCGCGACTCGCCCATGTCCTTGAACGACTCCTGGGAAGCTACTGTGAATATGGGTGCACTGCTGCTTCTGTCAGATGCGCGACGCCTGGACGTGGCCGTCGTACTTGCAGGTCACGGTCTGGGCAATGATGGCTGCCCCCAACGACTGCGACTCCGTGGGGCGGACTCGGCGCACAGGATCATCGAGCCGGCCGCGTTCATCGCGTAGCATCAGCCCGGAAGCTTGCAAGCTCCGCGCGCTGACTGCAGTTGACCTGCAGTGGATTTCGGGCGCCATCTCCGAATATGAATTGGCAACAAATCAGTCAATGAAGGATCTGACTATATGAGAAATCCGGCACGCGCCGCATCGCTTGCTGCGGTAGTCGCTCTGGCCGCTATTTTGTTCGCGTCGCCTGCGCTGGCGCATGTCAAGGTCTCTGGCACCAACGCCAGACAGGGTGGTTATGGAGTCTTGACGTTTAGCGTGCCCAATGAGTCGGATTCGGCCGCAGTCGTCGGGTTGCGGGTGTTCCTCCCGCAGGACACGCCTATCTATGTCGTGGACACCGCACCCAACCCGGGCTGGACAGCGATCCTGACCGAGAAGCCACTGCCGTCACCGCAAACGGACAATAACGGCACAGTGCACAACAGCTTTGTGTCGGAAGTGCATTGGATTCCCGATAACCCCCAGGCGGCGATCGGGCCCAAGCAGTTCGGCCAATTCTCGATGTATGCCGGCCCGCTGCCGAACCGCAACGCGTTGCCGCTGCCTGCGGAACAAACTTACAGTGACGGCCGCATCGTGAATTGGAATGACGACCCGTTCGCCGGTCCGCCCCAGCCCGGGCACCCGGCTCCGGTGCTCAAGCTCGGCTCGGGAGCCTCCGACCTGGATATCTTCACCACTACCGAAACGGTCCAGAACAACACGCCGCTATGGCCCGCCATCGTCGCGCTGGTTGTCGCGGCTGTGTCGCTGCTGATTGCGGGCGCGGCCGTCATCCTGATGCGTCGTAAAGATAAGAAGAAAGACGAGAATATCGTTGCGCCGCAAGGGTAATGCGGACATGCCCGGGACGCTGCTGAAATCCCGCGCCGCCGCCGGCCCTCGTGCCAGCAGTCGCCATGCGCCGGCCCTCGCCCGGCTGGCATTCGTCGATCGTCGATGACGCCGCGGAAGCTCGAATCTCAATATCGGAATTGACATGCATGGTTGCGTTGCTCGAGAGCTCCAGCTTGCAAATGCGGCGGGTGGGCCGTATCCGGAGCGGTTTGCGAGTGGGGTGAGTGAATGATTGCTGCGTTGTGCCGGCATCGGATTCGAGGCTGGGCACTGTTCATGGCGGTCGGCGTACTTGCGGGATGCGGTCATGGTGGCGGTTCCGGGGCGCCGGCGGTGACCCCGACGACGACGCAAGCGTCGTGGTCGCCGCCGCCGGTAGCTCCGCCCGACCCCCGGACCTTGCTCAGCGCCGGCGCCGCAGCTGTGGCGCAAGTCCCGCAGAGCGTGCTGAGCTTCATCGAGACCGAACAAAGCCAATCGTGGCGGGTGCGCGTGGTAGCAGCCGACGGCACCGAACAGCAGATGGATATCGATTCAGGCGGGACGACGGTATTAGTAGGTCCAACTCCCCGAAACAACAGTGACGCCGACACCGCAGCCCGCCGGGCCCGGGTGGCGGCCGCGCACCTGGACTATCGGGCCGCCGTCCAAAAAATACTTGAGGTTGTGCGCAGTGGATCCATCACTTATTTGAGCCTCGCCGACACCAGCGGAGCGACCGCGTGGGAAGCCGACGTATGGGACACAAACTTGGTCGAGCACAAAGTCATCATCAATGCCACGTCCGGGGCGCTCCTACAAAACAAGCAGATATAAGCCAAACCCGAGCGCTCGGTGGGCGTTGAGGTGGCCGCCTACACTTCACTTAGCGCAACCGCGCCTGCCGACGTGGGTAAGCCGCGGCATGACGAACCAACCCCAGTGACCGGCCGGCCGGGCAGGCGACTGTCTAACCGACCGAGTGGCCCGCTGGGCGGCGACCGGACGGCGGCGGTGGCGCAACGAAGCCCTCTCCCAATCCCGTCCGCGTACAGTCGGAGTAGCGTCAGCCGAATTCGCATTTTCCCGTCGACAGGTCAATTGCATGCATGATGGTGCCCACATAGGCGTCGAGATCGACCTTGACGCTTTGTGGGCGGCCGTGCCGTGCCCCACGCTGGTCATCGATCGCGAGGGGATCGTGCGGGCGCTGAGCGGGTCCGCCGAATCGCTGATGCCGGGCGCACTGCCGGGCAGCCGGATCGACGACTCGGTCGATTGGCTCTGGCGCGCGCACGACCGTCTCGTCCAGGTCGCCCCTGCTGCGCTCGACCGGGACGTATCCGTCGTCTCGGGAAGCGTGGCCGGCCGCAAATTCGACGCGCACGCCGCGGTGCTGCCCACCGGTGAGGTGGCGTGGTCGCTGGTCGAGGACACCGCCCAGCTGTTGCGCCAGGCGCAGGAGGCGCTTGCGCGGGAGCAGGAACGCACGGCGATCCTGCTCGAGGCGTCTTCGGTGTTGACGGCGTCGCTGAACGTGGACCGCTGCCGGGAGGCGACCGTGCAGATGGCCGCGCGGCACCTGTCCGACGCGGCGGTGCTGGTGGCCCCCGCGGGCCGCGGCAGGCGGCTACCGGTCTTCTACAGCGGGGCAGACGAGGTCGTGGAGCAGTGCAGTGTCGACGCCGATCCCGCGGTGGTGGCGGGTTTGAGCGAGGCGCTACACGGGTTCCCGCCGGTCTCCTCCGGCTGGATCGACCCGATGACGATACCGGATTGGCTTGTGCCCCAGCACTTCTCGGGCCCACCCGGGTCCGTGATGATTCTGACGCTGCCGGGCCACGGCGTCTCGGCCGGGGCGTTGGTGTTGCTGCGGCGCGCGGATCGGGCGGTCTACAGCGCGGACGACGAGCTGTTCGCCGGCTTGTTCGCCGCCCGGGCCGGGGCAGCGCTGTCCGCCGCGCGGCTCTACGCCGAGCAGGCCGCCATCACCCGCACGCTGATGCGTGACCTGTTGCCCCCGCCGCTGCACGGGTTGCACGGCATCGAATTCGCCGGCGGCTACCGGGCCTCGAAGGATTACGAGGTCGTGGGCGGCGATTTCTACGACTTCCACCCCGCGGCGCGCCCGGAGGACGAGACGCTGGTGGTCCTCGGCGACGTCTGCGGCAAGGGCCTGGAGGCCGCCGTGATGACCGGCAAGATCCGGAACACGCTGCAGGCCCTGACGCCGCTGGCCCAGGACCATGAGGGGGTGCTCACGCTGCTCAACCGCGCCATGTTGAGCTCGGATCACACCCGGTTCGCCACGTTGGTGCTGGCCTCGGTCGCCTACCGCGACGGCCAGGTGGTGCTGCGGTTGACCTGCGCCGGGCATCCACCCCCGTTGATCGTGCGCGACAACGGGCAGGTGGAAGAGGCCGACACCAAGGGCACCCTGGTGGGCGCCCTGGAGCGCATCACCGTGCAATCGTTCGAGACGTTCCTGGCGCCCGGGGAAACGTGCCTGCTCTACACCGATGGAATCACCGAGGCGCGCGGCGGACCGCTCGGGCACGACTTCTTCGGCGAACAGCGGCTGGCGGACTCGCTCACCGGGTGCGCCGGCATGCCGGCCGAAGCGATCGTCGAACGTGTCCTGATGCTGGCCACGCAATGGGTGGGTCAGCGGGTGCACGACGACATCGCTGTCGTGGCCATCACCGCCCCGCAGCGCACCCATCTCAGCGCCGTCGACGGCCACACCCGCGGCAGGTACGTGGCGTGAGGCCCAACGACACCGGTGTGGCCGCCTCCCGGGCGACCGACGAACTCGTTGTCCGCGAACGGCTTTGGAGCGCGCTTACCGACCGTGACGAATTCGCCGCGGCGGCCACTGTGTTCGCCGCGATGGATGCCGGCATGACGGCGGAGGACGTGCTGCTGGAGGTGATCGCTCCCGTCCAGCACAAGGTGGGCACCGAATGGGCCGCCAACCGCATCACCGTCGCGCAGGAACACGCGGCCACGGCCATCAACGATCGCGTCATCGCCGCGCTGGCTCATCACCCCGCCGGCAAAGCCCAGACCCACGGCGGCCGCGTCGCTGTGGCGTGCGTGGACGGCGAGTGGCACGCTTTGCCCCCGCGGCTGCTTTCGGAGGTCCTGCGGTTGCGCGGCTGGCAGGTCGACTTCCTCGGCGCGCAGGTTCCGACCCCCCACCTGATCGCGCACCTGCACCAGCACGGCCCCGACGTCGTGGCGCTCTCCTGCTCGATCCCGACCCGCCTGCCCACCGCGCACGCCGCGATCGTCGCGTGCCAGTCCGCCGGGTTTCCGGTCCTGGCCGGCGGCGCCGCGTTCGGCCGCGACGGCCGCTTCGCCCGCCGGCTGGGCGCCGACGCCTGGGCGCCCGATGCGCGGACCGCCGATGAACGCCTGAACCGTGGCTTCCCCGCCGTCAGGCGAGTTCGCAACCGCCAGCCGATCGATGACCTACCGCATCTGGTTGACCAGGAGTACACCCTGGTGAGCCGGAGCGCGGCGCAACTGGTCAAGTCCACCGTCGCCGACCTGGAGGACCGCTATCCCACCATGCGCGCCTACTCCACGCAACAGCAGCAGCACACCGCCGAGGACATCGGTCACATCGTCGACTTCCTCACCGTGAGCCTGTACATCGACGACGACGCGTTGTTCACCGATTTCATCACCTGGACCGCCGAGATCCTCGTCGCGCGCGGCGTCCCTGCGGCCTCGCTGCACCCGGCCCTGGATTTGCTGACGGTGCAGCTCAATGAGTTCCCCCGCAGCCAGCGCCTCCTGCGTGCAGCAAACGATGCCCTCACCACCGTCGCCGGCCCGGGAGCGTCCGCATGAACCTTTCGCTGAACGTCGCCGTGACCGGGCAGTCCGCCTGCGTGCAGGTGTCCGGCGACCTGGTCTACGAAACGGTGGACGCCATGGTCGACGCCGCCGGCCGGCTACTCAGCGCGGTGCCCGCCCCCGCACACCTCCATCTCGACCTCTCGGAGCTGGCCTTCTGCGATTCGGCCGGCCTTTCCGGACTGCTCCTGGTCCATCGCCGGAGCCGTCAGGCGGGCGTGCAGCTGCACCTGGACCATCGACCGCGGTTCCTCGATCGCATCCTCGACCTCACGGGGACGTTCGAGCACCTGGTCACCGCGCCGCACGGCGACGCGGGGTCACACAGCGCTCCGGGTGAGACCCGGGTTCGCTGACCGGCGCCCGGCCGCCACGCAGCCCGTAGGCTGGGTCGCAACCGATGACACCCCACGGATTCCTTCGCCACACTGCCTCGCGCACGTTCCTCGACCGTCGCGAGGCGGGGCGCGCCCTGGCCGAACAGCTGATGTCCTACCGAGACCGGGACGACGTGCTGGTTTTCGGTCTGGCTCGCGGCGGCGTACCGGTGGCCTGGGAGGTCGCCGCGGCGTTGCACGCGCCGCTGGATGTGTTCCTGGTCCGCAAGCTCGGGGTCCCGAACTGGACGGAGCTCGCGATGGGCGCGCTGGCCAGCGGCGGCGGCGTCGTGATGAACGACGACGTGGTGTCCAGCCTGCGGATCACCGACGAGCAGGTGCGCGGGGTGATCGAGAGCGAGGCGGCCGAACTCGCCCGCCGCGAGAGCGCATACCGAGGCGGGCGCCCGGCGGCCGACCCGGCCGGCAAGGTCGTGCTCTTGGTCGACGACGGGATCGCCACCGGCGCCAGCATGCTGGCCGCCGTCCGGGCGGTGCGGGCCGGCAGGCCCGGCTCGACACCCGAGAAAATAATCGTCGCGGTCCCGGTCGGGCCCGCGTCCACCTGCCGTGAACTCGCGCAGGAGGCCGACGAGGTGGTGTGCGTGTCGATCCCGCCCGGGTTCGAAGCCGTGGGGCAGGTGTACGCCGATTTTCACCAGGTCAGCGACGACGAGGTGCTTCAGGCGCTCGCCACGCCCACCGGCTGACTGCTACTTGGCGGCCTCGTCGCCGGGGCCCTCCGCGGATACCGCCGACTGTTCCGTCGCCTCCGGCGCCGGCCGCGTGGCGGTTTCCTCCGACGATTCGTAGCCGCCCTTGTCCAGGGCGTCCTCGGGGTAGTCGACGGCCTCCCCGCCGGCCCCTTCCTGGTCCTGGACCTCCGCCTCGTCCTGGTGTTGGTCTGCGCCGCCCGCGTCGCGCCGCTGCCGCTCCTGCAGCGCATCGACGATCAGCAGCACGACGCCGAGGACGCTGGCGCCGATGCACACCCAGGCGACCAACTCGTTGCTCGTGACCACGGCGAACACCAACGCCACAAGCCCGACCAGGGCCAGTACCAGCGCAATGATCAACATGGGTCATCCTCCAAGCGGCCAGCGGGCCAGCCGGTTCGTGTGCAGGTCCAGTGTGCCCACCGCCCGGCTTGGCGAGTGTCCGGCACGCCTGTGAGGTTAGTTGTTACCCCGGTTGAATTGGTCGAACCCGCCGGCGTCTGCGCTGGAGTCGACGGGTGCCGCCGACCCGCGCTGCCCGAGCTCCTCCAGCTGCGATTCCAGGTAGGTCTTGAGCCGGGTGCGGTACTCGCGTTCGAAGGTGCGCAGCTGCTCGAGGCGGCCTTCCAGGACGGTGCGCTGCTGGTTGATTGTGCCCATGATCTCGGAGTGCTTGCGCTCGGCGTCGGCCTGCAGGGCGTCGGCCTTCTCCTGGGCCTGACGCAGCTGGGTCTCGGAACGGGTCTGCGCATCCGCGAGCATCGCGTCGGCGCGCTGCCGGGCCTCGGTGACCGTGGTCTCGGCGGTCTGGCGGGCCTCGGTGAGGATCTGGTCGGCGTTGGCGCGGGCGTCGGCCAGCATCTTCTCCGACTCCGCCTTGGCGGTGCTGGTCAGCCGGTCGGCGGTGTCCTGCGCCAGGCTCAGCACCCGAGCGGCCTTCATGGCCTGTTCCTCGTTGCTGGACGCGGCGGCGGGCGCGGCCACCGGTGCCGCCTTGGGCGCCGGCTCCGGCTCGGGGACGGGAATCGCCTGAGTGGGGGCGGCCGCGGCGGCCGGAGCGCCGCCGCCGGCGGCCAGCTCCTGGTCCAGCTCCTCGATCCGCTGACGCAGATCGCTGTTCTCTTCGATGAGCCGCGTCAGCTCGGCCTCCACCAGATCGAGGAAGGCGTCGACCTCGTCTTCGTTGTAGCCCCGCTTGCCGATCGGTGGCTTACTGAACGCCACATTGTGGACGTCGGCTGGTGTAAGCGGCATTGTTTCGTCCCCTCAAGTTCCTGTCTAACGTTCTGGAAAGTGTAGAACGCAGTGGTAGCCGTCGTGCAACTGCCGTCCATCCTGTCACACCAGGCGCGACCGTTGCTGTTTAGCCCAATAAATAAGAACCAATTTCAAACACTGAGTGCCATAAAATCCGAATCCTTAGAATTTTTAAATCGCAGGCGTCAAACCGACGCAAAAATGTGGCCAAACCGTCTCCAGGCCGGAAGGTGGCTTACGCCACGGCGCCGGAAGGTGGCTCCACGCCACGGGCCAGGAAGGTGGCTTGCGCCTCGGAGCCGGAACGGCTCAGGCGGCGGCGCCGAAGGCCAGTTGCATGCCGATGAACGCGACCAGCAACAGCACCATGATGGACAGGTCGAACCGGACCGCCCCGATGGTGAGTTGCGGGATCAGCCGGCGCAGCAGCTTCACCGGCGGATCGGTGATCGACATGATGATCTCGAGGATCACCACCGTGATGCCGGTGGGATGCCAGTCCCGGCTGAACGAGCGGATGAACTCGACGACGACCCGGGCGATGAGCAGCAGCCAGAAGATGAACAGCGCAAACCCAAGGATCTGAAAGAACAGCACCAACTGAAGAGCCCCGACCTTACCGATGAGATGTCAAGCGCCGCGGGCTTGCGCGGCGAATGCCAGCGTACCGACTCCCGGACCCCGGCCACATCTCAGTCGGCCGCGACCGAGGGCGGCGACGAGACCGGCGGTGCCGGGCCGGGGTGCTCGGTGGGCGTTATTGGTAGGCGTAGAAGCCGGTTTCGGCGATCCGCCGGCGCTCCTCAGGGGACACATCGACGTCGGCGGGCGACAGCAGGAACACCTTGGTCGCCACCTTGTCGAAGGAGCCCCGCAACGCGAAGGCGAGTCCGGCCGCGAAGTCTACGAGGCGCTTGGCGTCGGCGTTGTCCATCGACACCAGGTCCATGATCACCGGCGTGCCGTCGCGGAACCGCTCGCCGATGGTGCGGGCCTCGCTGTAGTCCTTCGGCCGCAGCGTGGTGATCTTCGAGAGCGGGTGGCCCTCCTCGAACATCATCGCCATCCGGCGCGGGTCCATCGCCAGCGCACCGCGGGTGGAGTTGCGCAGCCAGGACCCGAAGCGGGGCCTGCCCATCTCCGACCGTTCGAACTCGCGGGGATGGACGGCGCCGTAGCGGGACTCCTCCCCGTAGCCGCCGCGGTAGCCGCCCGGCGGCGGGTAGTCAGCGGGCTCACGCGGGTCGTCGTAGTCGCGGCCCTCGTAGCGTCCTTCCAGGCGCCCTTCCAGGCGTCCGTAGCCGTCGTCGAAACGCGGCCGCGGGAAACCGCGGGAGGGTGCGTGGTCGTCGTAATACTCGTCGTCGTAGTCGTCCATCGGGGCCATACCGAAATAGGCCTTGACTTTGTGCAGTGTGCTCATTGCGTTGACCCCTTCTAGCCCCTGATGCTTGGTGTCAGTGATGAAGATGTGACTACAGTGACTTAATACGGTGACGGTAGCGGCCGCGGGCCCAATAGCGCGGTACCGACACGCACACATGTGGAACCGTGTTTGACGGCAACTTCGAAATCGTCGGACATCCCCGCGGACAGCCCGACGGCGTTCGGATGGGACGCGAGGACCCGCAGGTGCTCGGTTCGCAGGCGCTCGAAGGCCGCATCGGGCTCCGAGCCCAGCGGCGGGATCGCCATCAGCCCTACCAGTTCCAGGTGCTTGGACTCCTCGACCTGGTCGCACAGCTGGTCGACCGCCCCGGGCGCCGAGATGTCGACACCGCCGCGCGACTCGTCGCCGTCGAGGCTGAGCTGAACGTAGATCCGCATCGGGTCGGCGCGGCGGCCCTCGCCCAACGCCGCCGACACGCCCCGGTCGAGGGCGCCGATCAGCTGTGAGCTGTCGACCGAGTGGGCGGTGTGCGCCCAGCGGGCAACCGAGCGGGCCTTGTTCCGCTGAATGTGGCCCACCATGTGCCAGCGCAGGGGCGGCGTGTCCGCCCGCGAAGAGGCCGCCATCAGTTTGGTGACTTCGCTCACTTTTACCGACGCTTCCTGATCCCGCGATTCGCCGACGGCCCGGCAACCTAATCGGGACAAAGTCACGACATCGGTTGCTGGAAAGAATTTGGTAATCGGCAGGAGTTCGATTTCACCGACATTGCGACCCGCCGCTTCGGCGGCCGCCGCAAGGCGCGAGCGCACGGAAGCTAATGCGTGCATCAATTCCGTTTCACGGTCGCCGGGACCTGTCGGGGCCGGCGTCCTATCCCCCATCGTGGTCACTCCATCCACACCAACGACGCCAGCCGCCCCGTCGGCGCGTCCCGGCGATGGCTGAACAAGGTCGGGTCGGCCACCGTGCACCGCGGATCGATGTCGATGGCCGTGACGCCCAAATTCTTGAGCTGGCAAGCGATTCCGGCACGAAGGTCGAGTCCGGGGGTGCCGGCCGCGGTGGTGGTGCGGCTGCCGGGCAGCGTGGCCTCCACCTCGGCGGCCATGGCCGCGGGCACCTCGTAGTTTCGCCCGCTGACCGCCGGGCCGAGCAGGGCCGAGATGTCCTCGGCGTGCGCGCCGAGGGCGAGCATCGCCTCCACGGTGCGGGCCACCACCCCGAGCTGGGCGCCGACGCGACCGGCATGCACCGCCGCGGCCACACCGGCGCGCGCGTCGGCCAGCAGCACCGGCACGCAGTCGGCGGTCACCACCGCCAGGGCCAGCCGCGGGGTGCTGGTGACCAGGGCGTCGGTGCCCACCTTGCCGCCGACGGCGGCAATCTGAGGCCTATCGACCACCTCGACGTTGTCACCGTGGACCTGGTTCATCCACACCACGCGGTCGGGCCCGAGTCCGATCGCGGTGGCGAGCCGGTTTCGGTTGGCGGCCACCGCCGCCGGGTCGTCGCCGACGTGGTCGCCCAGATTGAAGGAGTCGAACGGTGCTTCGGATACACCGCCCGCGCGGGTGGTGGTCACCCGCCGGATGCGCACGCTCACCCGTCCAGTATCCGGAGCGCACTGCCTGCCTGACGGCACCACCATCCGACCCCTATGTTTCTTGGCCGGTTTGTCGCGCACTGGCAAGCAAATCGAGACCCTCAGCGGCGCATGAACGGCGGCACGTCGACGTCGTCGTCGTCGCCACCGCCGATGTTCAGCGTGGCGCCGTTGGTTTGCAGCGGCACGCTGACCGCGTCGACGGGTTCGAACAGCGTCGAGGTGAGCTTGCCGGCCTTCGCCGATTCGATCCGGTGTGCCCCACCCTTTTCGCCTGCACTGTCTCCGACCACGGGCCTGCGGCCGGGTCCGGCCGCACTGAAGCCCGCGGCGATAACGGTGACGCGCACCTCGTCGCCCAGCGAGTCGTCGATGACGGTGCCGAAGATGATGTTGGCGTCCTGGTGGGCGGCGTCCTGCACCAGCGAGGCCGCCTCGTTGATCTCGAACAGGCCCAGGTCGCTGCCGCCCGCGATGGACATCAGCACGCCCTGGGCACCCTCCATGGATTGCTCCAGCAGCGGCGAGTTGATCGCGATCTCGGCGGCCTTCAGCGACCGGCCCTCGCCGCGCGCCGACCCGATGCCCATCAACGCGGTGCCCGCGCCGGACATGATGCCCTTGACGTCGGCGAAGTCGACGTTGATCAACCCTGGCGTGGTGATCAGGTCGGTGATGCCCTGCACGCCGTTGAGCAGCACCTCGTCGGCGCTGCGGAACGCGTCCATCAGGGAGACCGCGGCATCCCCCATCTGCAACAACCGGTCGTTGGGGATGACGATCAGCGTGTCGCAGCTTTCCCGCAGCGTGTTGATGCCGCCTTCGGCCTGCGAACCGCGGCGCTTGCCCTCGAAGGAGAACGGCCGGGTGACCACGCCGACGGTCAGCGCGCCGAGCTTGCGGGCGATGCTGGCGACCACCGGCGCGCCGCCGGTGCCCGTCCCGCCGCCCTCACCGGCGGTGACGAACACCATGTCCGCGCCGCGCAGCAGCTCCTCGATCTCGTCCTTGGCGTCCTCGGCGGCCTTGCGGCCGACCTCCGGGTCCGCGCCGGCGCCCAACCCGCGGGTGGAGTCGCGGCCGACGTCGAGTTTGACGTCGGCATCGCTCATCAACAGCGCCTGCGCGTCGGTGTTGATCGCGATGAACTCCACGCCCTTGAGGCCCTGCTCGATCATGCGGTTCACGGCGTTGACACCGCCGCCACCGATGCCGACGACCTTGATGACGGCCAGGTAGTTATGCGGGGGGGTCATCATTCGGTTTCCTCCCTGATGGGCTCAAGTTCTTCGCGACGGGATTCCTCCCGAACGTGTGCGGCCCGCCCTGGCAAACCCTCAACCTCAACCATAGAGTTAGAGTTATGTCAAGTAGTTCCGCGCAACCAGAACGGTATGGGCATGGCGCGCCCTAACCCCGCAGGCGCGCCGAGGCGCGGCTCGCAAATTTTTTCTGTTGCCGCCGTCACACCCGCCGGGGTCGACGGGCTTTTTTACTTCACCGTCGGCAGGTCGGGGCTGGACACGTCGTAGGTCCGCCCCGGCTGCGTCAGCAGCGCCGCCAGCTTCTCGGCCTTCTCGTCGGTGCGATCGGTCGTCCCCCAGATCACCACCCGGCCGTCGCCCAACGTGAGCGTGATCGACGCCACCGACGGCGCCGCGATCCGGCCCACCTGGCCAGCGACCTCGGGCCGCAGCGCGGTCAGCACCTGCAGCGCGGCCTTGGTCGCCGGGTCGTTGGGACCGGGGTTGGCGACGTCGAGATACGGCAGCGCCGGCGGCGGCGGCCCGGTCGCGAAATCGACGCCGTCCCGGTCGAAGAGATGCGGGCCGTCCGGAAAGTCCTTCACGGCCACCGGAACCCGCTCGACGATGGTGATGCGCAACGCCGACGGGTATTGACGCTGCACCCGCGCGCTGGCCACCCGCCGGATCGCCGCCACCCGGTCGGCGACCTGGTTGGTGTTGATCTGCAGCAGCGGGGTCCCGGGCCGCACCCGCGCCGCGTCCAGCACCTCTTCCCGGGTCACCTCGCCCGTGCCGACCACGACGATGTTGCGGGCCGACATCGCGGGGGTGAAATACAGGATCAACGCCAGCCCGATGCCGAGGACGACCAGCAGCACGGTCACCAGCAGCATCTTCAGGCCGCGAACCACGCCCCGGGCGACGGGTTTGGGCTCGTCGAGCGGGCGCCCGCTGGCCCGGCGTTTGGCCTCGCGGCGTGCCTCTTCGATCGCGGTGGCGCGCGCCTGCGCGGCGCGGCGTTCCGCTCGTTCCCGACGGGCCCGCCGGCGCGGGCCCTCGAATTCCTCCGGGTCCGCCGGCGATTCGGCCGCCGGCCCTCCGACGAAGAGCGGCTCGGTGAGGTCGTCGGCGGCCGCGTGGGCGTCGCCGGGCTCGCCGACCACCGGCGTCGCGTCGTTCGGCTGGGTCATTGCAGGACCCCCGGGCGGCCGGGCGCACTGCGGTTGTCCCTGATCCGCAGCGCGGTCACGATCTCCGGCCCCAGCAGCGTCACGTCGCCCGCGCCCATCGTGACGATGACGTCGCCCGGGCCGGCGGCCGCGGCCACCTGTTCGGCGACCGCGGAGAAGTCGGGCAGGTAGCGCACCGGCACGGTGACGTGCTCGGCGACGCTCGCGCCGCTGACGCCGGCCAGCGGTTGCTCGCGCGCACCGTAGACGTCGAGGACGAACACCTCGTCGGCGGCATCGAGCGCACGACCGAATTCCACGGCGAATTCCTTTGTGCGCGAATACAAATGAGGCTGAAACACCACAAGGCTGCGCCCGCCGCCGCTCTGCTCGAGCACCGTGCGGACCGCGGCCAGCGTGGCGCTGATCTCGGTGGGATGGTGGGCGTAGTCGTCGAAGACGCGCACCGACCCGGCGTTGCCGACCAGTTCGAACCGCCGCCGCACCCCCTCGAACCCGGCCAGCCCGTCGAGCACCGCGTCGACCGGGGCGCCGATCTCGATCGCCGCCAGCAGCGCACCCAGCGCGTTGAGCGCCATGTGCCGACCGGGCACCGACAGCCGCATCACGCGGGGATACGGTTCGGGGCCCGATTCCGGGGTCAGCTGGATGTGCGCGACCGCTTCGGTGCCCTGCTGCTCCCAGGACAACAGCGCGGCCGCGAGCCCCTGCTCCGGCGCGGATCCGTAGCGCAGCACCCGGATTCCCAGCTCGGCCGTGCGGTCGGCCAGTGCGGCCGCGCCCGGGTCGTCGACACACACCACCAGCGCTCCCCCGGGCGCGAGTCGCTCCACGAAGGCGTCGAACACCCCGACGTAGGCCTCGGCGGTGCCGTAGAAGTCCAGGTGATCGGTCTCGATGTTGGTGACCACCGCGACGTTGGGCGTGTATTCCAGCAGCGAGCCGTCGCTTTCGTCCGCCTCGGCGACGAAGCAGTCGCCGCTGCCGTGGTGCGCGTTGGTTCCGGCCTCCCCCATCTCGCCGCCGACCGCGAAGGACGGGTCGCGCCCGCAATGCTGCAGCGCCACGATCAACATCGACGTGGTCGTGGTCTTGCCGTGGGTCCCGGTGACCATCAGCGTGGTGCGCCCGTCCATCAGCCTGGCCAAGACCGCGGGCCGCAGGATCACCGGGATGCCGCGCCGCCGGGCCTCGACGAGCTCGGGGTTGGTCTTCGGGATGGCGGCGTGGGTGGTGATGACCGCGGTCGGGCCGTCGGGCAACAGGTCGAGCGACGACGCGTCGTGGCCGATGCGGATCGACGCGCCCCGGGCCCGCAAGGCGTGCACGCCGCGGGACTCCTTGGCGTCCGAGCCGGACACCAGCGCGCCGCGGTCCAGCAGGATGCGGGCGATGCCCGACATGCCGGCTCCCCCGATGCCCACCATGTGCACCCGGTGCAGCTCGGGCGGCAGCTGTTCGGCGTTCACCGTCGCCCTCCCGCCGCTGCCTTCCTGGCGATGTCGAGCGCCGCCTGGGCCACCCGGCGCGCCGCGTCGGGGTGCCCCACCCGCGCGGCGGCCTTCGTCATCGCCGCCAGCCGCGGCGCGTCGTTGAGCAGCCCCGCCACCTCGCGGGCCACCAGCTCCGGCGTCAGGGCGGCGTCGGCGACCACCATGCCGCCGCCGGCGTTGACCACCGGCAGCGCGTTGAGCCGCTGCTCGCCGTTGCCGATCGGCAGCGGCACGTAGATGGCGGGCAGGCCGACCGCAGAGACCTCGGCGACGGTCATCGCGCCGGACCGGCAGATCGCCAGGTCGGCCGCGGCGTAGGCCAGATCCATCCGATCTACGTAGGGCACCGCCACGTAGGGCGGATCACCGGGCCGGCGCTCCGGCAGCTCCAGGGTGTTCTTCGGGCCGTGCGCGTGCAGCACCGACACGCCCGCGGCGGCCAGGTCCGCCGCGGCCCCGGACACCGCCCGGTTCAGCGACACGGCACCCTGCGAACCGCCGAACACCAGCAGCACCCGCGCGTCGTCGGCGAACCCGAAATGCCTGCGCGCCTCGGCGCGCAGGGCCGCACGGTCCAGCGAGGTGATGGCGGCCCGCACCGGCACGCCCACCACCTCGGCGCGCGGCAGCCCGCAGTCGGGCACCGCCGACAGCACCCGGTCGGCGCCGCGGGCGCCCACCCGGTTGGCCAGCCCGGCGCTTGCGTTGGCTTCGTGGATCAGCACCGGGACGCGGCGCCGGCGGCTGAGCCCGCGCGGGATCCCGCGGGCGGCCAGGTACGCCGGCAGCGCCACGTATCCGCCGAAACCGACGACGACGTCGGCCTCCACCGCGTCGAGCACGGCGCGGGTCTCCCGGACCGCGCGCCACACCCGCGGGGGCAGCCGCGCCAGGTCGCCGCTGGGCTTACGCGGCAGCGGCACCGGCGTGATCAGCTCGAGGTGGTAGCCGCGCTGGGGCACCAGCCGGGTCTCGAGCCCCCGGTGGGTGCCCAGCGCGGTGATGCGCACCTGCGGATCCAGCGCGCTCAGCGCGTCGGCCACGGCCATCGCGGGCTCGACATGGCCGGCGGTGCCGCCGCCGGCCAGCACCACCGACAGTGGCCTGAGCGGCCGAAAAGACGACAACGCGGCACCGGCGGGCTGGGGGCTTGCCCCCAGCCCGCCGGCCGGCTTGCTGACCGTGTCGTTCACCCGTAACGCTGACCTTCCAGTGTGCGAGCGCGTCGTGCCTGACGCTGGCCGGCTCCGCGACTGGCGGAGCGCTGGCCAGATCCATGATGCACTGCCCTGCGGGCCGGGCGGGCGGCTGTGCGCGGGAACGCCGGCCGCAGCGGTTCCTCGGCCTTGCGGGAGGCCGTGCGGGAGGCCGTGCGGGAGGTGTTGCGGGAGGCCTTGCCGGCGGGTGCCTGGGCGGCCTTCCGCGCGCCCTTGCGGGGAGGGGCGCCGTTGGCCGGCGGCTTGCCGCCGCGCTTGCGGTCGCGGAAGGACTCGAGCCGGGTCGGCACGTACGGCTGGGGCAGCGGCAGCCGCAGGAACCGGTTCACCTTGTCGTCGCGGCCGGCGCGCAGCGCGGCCACCGCCTCGGGTTCGTGCCGGGCCGCGTTCGCCATGATGCCGATCATGAAAAGCGTTGCCGCCGTGGAGGTTCCGCCCGCGGAGATGAGCGGAAGCTGGATGCCGGTAACCGGCAGGATGCCGATCACGTAGCCGATGTTGATGAACGCCTGGCCCAGCACCCACATCGTCGTGGTGGCGGTCAGCAGCCGCAGGAAGGGGTCGGCCGACCGGCGCGCGATGCGCATCCCGGTGTAGGCGAACAGCCCGAACAGGACCAGTAGCCCGAAGGCGCCGACAAAGCCCAGTTCCTCGCCGATGATCGCGAAGATGAAGTCGTTGTGGGCGTTGGGCAGGTAGTTCCATTTGGCGACGCCCTGCCCCAGGCCGTCGCCGAAGATGCCGCCGTGCGCCAGGGCGAACTTGGCCTGGCGGGCCTGGTATCCGGTGTCCATGGGGTCGTTCTCGGGGTTCATCCACGACTTCACCCGGTCGGAGCGGTAGCCCGCCGACATGGCCAGCACGGCGCCGGCCATGACGACCGCCAGCAGCGAGGTGGCGAAGACGCGCAGCGGCAGCCCGGCGTACCACAACAGCGCCAGCAGGATGATGCCCAGCGACACCGTCTGCCCGAGGTCGGGCTGCGCCACGATCAGCGCCAGCGCGATGACCGCGGCCGGCACCAGGGGGATCAGCATCTCGCGCAGCGAGGCGCGCTCCAGCCGGCGGGCGGCAAGCAGGTGCGCGCCCCAGATGGCGAACGCGATCTTGGCCAGTTCGGACGGCTGCATGGAGAAGCCGGCGACGACGAACCACTTCCGCGAGCCGTTGGCCAGGTTTCCGATGCCCGGAACGAGCACCAGCACCAGCAGGATGACGGTGACGACGTAGCCGGTGAAGGCGACGCGGCGGATGAACCGCACCGACATCCGCAGCGACGCGTAGCAGGCGATCAGGCCGATCACCGTCCACAGCACCTGCTTGCCGAAGATCACCCAGGCCGACCCGTCGGCGTCGTAGGACCGCACACCCGACGCCGACAGCACCATGATCAGGCCGAGGGTCGTCAGCAGCCCGGCCACCGCGATGATCAGATGAAACGAGGTCATGGGCCGGCCCAGCCAGGCGCCGAACCGGTTCCGCCCCTCCCCGGCGACCTGGGGTTTCGTCGGCTTGGACTCCGACGTGCCGGCGGCGCTCACCGGTCCGGTCTCGGCGTCGGTGTCGGCGTCGGCCGGATCGGCCGCGGCGGTGTCGGCGGCGGCGGCGTCCGAAGCGTCTTTGGCCCGGCGTCGCAGCCGGGTCAGCGGGTTACCCACGCCCGCCTACCGGGTGGCCGCGCGGACGGCGGCGGCGAAGGCGTCACCACGGTCGGCGTACCCGCTGAACTGGTCGAACGACGCGCCGGCCGGTGCCAGTAGTACGGTGTCGCCGGGCCGGGCCAGGTCGCGGGCCGCGGCCACCGCCGCGGTCATGACGGAAGCGCCGAGATTCCCGACCGAATATTTCACTTCTGTCACATCTGACCCAACAACCACAGCCGTCGCATTCATATCAGCATCCTCGCCTGTCACAACCTGGACGACGGGGACATCCGGCGCGTGTCGCGATAACGCCTCTGCAACCTCTTGGCGATCTCGGCCGATGAGCACCGCGCCGGCCAGCCGGGGGGCGATCCGGGCCACCTCGGCGTCCACCGAGGCGCCCTTGAGCAGACCGCCGGCCACCCAGACCACCCGCGGGTAGGCCAGCACGGACGCCTGGGCGGCGTGCGGGTTGGTGGCCTTGGAATCGTCGACGTAGGTGATGCCGTCGGCGACGGCGACCACCTCGGCCCGGTGCCGGCCCACCCGGAAGGAGGCGATCGCCCGCGCGATCGCCTCGGCCGGCACGCCGACGCTGCGGGCCAGCGCCGCCGCGGCCAGGGCGTCGAGGATGCCGACGGGTCCCGGCACCGGGATCGAGTCGACCGGCAGCAGCGGGAGGTCGTCGGCGAAGGCGCGGTCGACCAAGTGGCCGTCCCGCACACCCAGCTCGCCCGCCGCCGGTTCGCCGAGCCGGAAGCCGACGCGCACCGGCGCCGCGGCGGTGCCGAGCAACGCGGCCGCCCGGGCGTCGTCGAGCCCCACCACCGCCACCCCGCCGTCGAGCGCCCGCGCCTTGGCGGCGGTGTACTCGGCCATGGTGGAGTGCCAGTCCAGGTGGTCTTCGGCGATGTTGAGGACGGCACCCGCCGCGGGCCGGACCGAGGGCGCCCAGTGCAGCTGGAAGCTGGACAGCTCGACGGCCAGCAGGTCGGCGGGCGCTTCGAGCACATCCAGGACCGGATCGCCGATGTTGCCGCACAACACGCTGCGCCGGCCCGCGGCGGTCAGCATGGCGTGCAGCATCGACGTCGTGGTCGTCTTGCCGTTGGTGCCGGTGACCACCAGCCAGCGCCGCGGCGGACCGTACCGGCCCGCGGCGTCGAGCCGCCAGGCCAGCTCCACGTCGCCCCAGACCGGCACGCCCGCGGCGGCGGCGGCGACCAGCAGCGGTGTGTCCGGGGAGAACCCCGGGCTGGTGACCACCAGGGCGTAGTCGGCGACGCGCGGCGTGGCCGCGGACGTGGTCACGCCCGGCATGCCGCTTTCGGCGTAGCGCCGCAGCGTGGCGGGATCGTCGTCGCACAGGGTCGGCGCGGCGCCGAACCGGGCCAGCGCCGCCAGCACCGCCTTGCCGGTGATGCCGCCGCCGGCCACCAGGACGGGCGCGCCCGGCGCCAGAGGGTCGAGCCCGGGCATGTCAGGCACCGATCGCGCCCAGCCACTCACCGTAGAAGAGGGCCACGCCCAGGCCGCAGGTGATCGCCGTGAGCAGCCAGAAGCGGATGATCACCGTGGTCTCGGCCCAGCCGGACAGCTCGAAATGATGGTGGAAGGGCGCCATCCGGAACACCCGGCGCCCGGTGGTCCGAAACGCCAGGATCTGCAGCACCACCGAGGTCACCTCGGCGACGAACAGCGACCCCAGCACGACGGCGAGGATCTCGGTGCGGCTGGTGACCGACAGGCCCGCGATGATGCCGCCCAGCGCCAGCGATCCGGTGTCCCCCATGAAGATCTTGGCCGGGGCCGCATTCCACCACAGGAAGCCGATGCAGGCGCCCGCGGTGGCGGCCGCGACGAGTGCCAGGTCCAGCGGGTCGCGCACGTTGTAGCAGCCCAGGCCCGGCGCGGTGACGCAGGCATTGCGGTACTGCCAGAAGGTGATCAACACGTAGGCGGCGGTGACCATCGCCATGCACCCGGCGGCCAGCCCGTCCAGGCCGTCGGTGAAGTTGACGGCGTTGGACCAGGCGCTGACGACGACCACGCAGAACAACACGAACAGCCCGGGAGCCAACGTGACGGTCGCGATCTCGCGCACGTAGGACAGGTCCGCGCTGGCCGGTTTCAACCCGTTGGCATTGCGGAACTGCAACACCAGCACCCCGAACAGCACGGCGGCGGAGACCTGCCCGATGGTCTTGGCGGTCTTGTTCAGCCCGAGGTTGCGCGATCGGCGGATCTTGATCAGGTCGTCGAGGAAACCGACGCCCCCCAGCGCGGTGGCCAGGCCCAGCACCAGCAGGCCCGACGCGGAAACGCCCTCCCCGTCGAACGCCAGCCCGGCCAGGTGCGTCCCCAGGTATCCCGCCCAGATGCCGGCCAGGATGGCCACCCCGCCCATCGACGGCGTGCCGCGCTTGGTGTGGTGGCTGGGCGGGCCGTCCTCGCGCGTGTGATGGCCGAAACCTTGCCGGGTGAACAGCCGAATCAGCGCCGGGGTCAACAGGATTGACACGGCGAGCGCGACGGCCACCGCGATGAGGATCTGCCTCACTGGGCCGCTCCCTGCCCGGCGGCCAGGGCGTCGGCCAGCGCGCCCAGTCCGGCGGCGTTGGAGGCCTTGACCAGGACCACGTCGCCGGGGCGGAGTTCGGCCCGCAGCAACGCCAGGGCGGCCTCGGCGTCGGGCACGTTGACGGCTTCCGTGTCCCACGAGCCTTCCATGACCGCTCCGTGGTGCATGGCGCTCATTGACCTCCCAGTTCCCACGACGACGAGTCGAGACACATCTAAGCGCACCGCCAGCCGGCCGATGCGATCGTGCTCGGCCACCGAGTCCTCGCCGAGCTCGGCCATTTCGCCCAGCACCGCCCAACTCCTGCGCTTTTCGGCGGCGTCGCCGCCTTGGCCGTGGGCGATCCAGGCCAGCGCCTGCAGCCCGGCCCGCATCGAGTCGGGGTTGGCGTTGTAGGCGTCGTCGATCACCGTGACCCCGTCCGCGCGGGTCGTCACGTGCATCCGGTGCCGCGACACCGGCCCGGACTGGGCGAGCGCGGCGGCGACCTGCTCGACGGTCGCCCCGCATTGCAGCGCGACGGCGCTCGCGCACAACGCATTGGCGACCTGGTGGTCGCCGGAGACACCCAGCTGCACGTCGACCTCCAACGGACCTCGGGTGTCCCTCGCGTGCAGGGTAAAGCGGGGCCTGGCCAGTTCGTCCAGCGACACTCCGTCCGCCCAGACGTCGCTTGGCCCGGAGTCGGTGTGGCTGAACCGGCTGACGCGTACCACCCGCGCGTCGGTGACGCGGGCCATCGCCGCGACGGCCGGGTCGTCAACGTTGAGGATCACCACGCCGGACGACGGAACGGATTGGGGCAGTTCGGATTTGGTGCGCGCGATGGCTTCCCGCGAGCCGAACTCGCCGAGGTGGGCGGTGCCGACGTTGAGGACCACCCCGATCGAGGGCGTGGCGATGTCGGCCAGCGCGGCGATGTTGCCCGGGTGGCGCGCCGACATCTCGAGAACGAGATAGTCGGTGCTCCGCGTCGCGCGCAACACCGTCCAGGGGTGCCCCAGCTCGTTGTTGAACGACCCGGGCGGGGCCACCACCTCGCCCAGCGGCTCGAGCACGGCGGCCACCAGGTCCTTGGTCGACGTCTTGCCCGACGAGCCGGTGATCCCGACGATGGTCAGCCCGCCCGCCACCAGCTCGGCGGCCACCACCTTGGCCAGCTTGGACAGCGCCGCCAGCACCGCCGCACCCGAACCGTCGGTGTCGTGTTCGAGCACCCCGGCCAGGCCGCCGCCGGCCCGCGGTTCGGGGGGCACCACGATGGCCGGCACCCCCACCGGCCGCGCGGCCAGCACGGCGACCGCGCCGGCCGTGGCCGCCGCGCCCGCGTAGTCATGCCCGTCGGCGTGCGCGCCCGGCAGCGCGAGGAACAGCCCGCCGGGGCCGACGGCGCGCGAGTCGAATTCGACGGTGCCGGTGACGCGGAGCGCCGCGGCGGCCTCCGGCGAGATGTCGGCCAGCGTGCCGCCCACGATGTCGGCGATCTGCGCGACGGTCAGGTCGATCATGATCGGGCCCTCAGGGCGTTCAGGGCCTCGGTCAGCTCCACCCGATCGTCGAACGGGCGGGTCTCCGTGGCGCCGCGCTGCCCCGTCTCGTGCCCCTTTCCGGCGATCAGCACCGCGTCCCCGGATCGGGCCCAGGCGGCGGCGTGCCGGATGGCCGCGCGCCGGTCGCCGATCTCGACGACCTCGGCCGAACCGCCGCGCGCCCCGGCCAGGATCTCGCCGCGGATCGCGGCGGGGTCCTCGCGGCGGGGGTTGTCGTCGGTGACGACGATCAAATCGGCCAGCTCGGCGGCGATCTCACCCATCTGCCGCCGCTTGCCCGGGTCCCGGTCACCGCCCGCGCCGAACACCACCGCCAGCCGGCGACCCGGGCGCCGCAGGGTGGCCAGCACGGCGCGGAGCGCTTCGGGTTTGTGGGCGTAGTCGACCAGCGCGAGGAAATCCTGGCCACAGTCGATCTCTTCCATGCGGCCGGGCACCCGGGTCGCCAGCAGCCCCGGCGCCGCCTGCTCCGGCGACACCCCCACCGCATCCAGAAGGGCCAGGGCGACAAGGCAATTGGCGACGTTGTAATGCCCCGGCAGCCGGATACCGACGCGATGGCGCACGCCGGCGGGGTCGACCGCGGTGAACTGCTGTCCCCCGGCGCCCACCGGAATCACGTCCATGGCGCGCCAGTGCGCGGGTTGGTCGGCGGCGCTGACGGTGATCGCGTCGCCGGCCCGGGCGGCCATGGCGCGCCCCGCGTCGTCGTCGACGCAGACCACGACCCGGCGGGCCCGCAGCGGCGACGCGGGATCGAACAGCTTCGCCTTGGCCTCGAAGTAGTCGGCCATGGTGGGGTGAAAATCGAGGTGGTCACGGGACAGGTTGGTGAAACCGCCCACCGCGAACCCGGTGCCGTCCACCCGGCCCAGCGCCAGCGCGTGGCTGGACACCTCCATGACGACGGTGTCCACGCCGCGCTCGGCCATCGCGGCGAACATCGCCTGCAGCGCGGGCGCCTCCGGGGTGGTCAGCGCGCTGGGAACGTCGATGCCGTCGATGCGGATGCCGATGGTGCCGATCAGGCCGGCCGTCCGGCCCGCGGCGCGCAGGCCCGATTCGACGAGATAGGTCGTGGTGGTCTTTCCGGAGGTGCCGGTGATCCCGACCACCGTCACCCGCTCCGACGGGTTGCCGTACACGGTGGCGGCCAGGGCGCCGAGCACGGTACGGGGCGCCGGGTGCACCAGCGTCGGCACGGCCGGACCCGGCGCGCCCATTTCCGTCACCCCGGCGGCATCGGTGAGGACCGCGACGGCGCCGCGCTCGATCGCCTCGGCCGCGAACCGGGCCCCGTGCGTGGTGGCGCCGGGTAGCGCGGCGAACAGGTCGCCGGGCCGGACGTCCTGGGCGCGCAGCGTCACTCCGGTGACCGCCACGTCGGGCACCGCGGCGCCCCCGTCCGCGGGCACCGCGCCTACCTGGGCCGCCAGCGCGGGCAGGCGCGATCCCGCGCCCGCGCTGGGCCGCAACCCCGTGGGCATCGGCACCACCTGTTCACACCTCCCTGCAGACGCGCGTGATCCTCATGATCGGCCATGACACCCTACCGAGAGGCACCTGCCACGCACGTGGCTCGTCAATTTGAGTGTGCGATGAGGGCCTTCGGTGTGCGCTGAAGGCGTGGTTTGCGCCCGAATTCCGCCCTGAGCGCACCCGCGACGCCGTCACCGCACGGACGCCGTCACCGCACGGACGCCGTCACCGCACGATCGACGGACCGCCCGCCCGCTATGCCCGATGGCGGCGACCCGCCGCGCCCGGCTACGCCGCCCTAGCGATCGCCGCTACACCCGATGGCGGCGACCCGCCGCGCCCGGCTAGGCCGCCCTAGCGATCGCCGCTACACCCGATGGCGGCGACCCGCCGCGCCCGGCTACGCCGCCCTAGCGATCGCCGCTACACCCGATGGCGGCGACCCGCCGCGCCCGGCTACGCCGCCCTAGCGATCGCCGCTAGGTGGCCTGCAACGTCAGCGGCGGGCCGGGATCTGGCGACAGCGGCACGTTCTCGCGCTGCATGAGCCACCCGGCGATGTTGTGGAACAGCGGGGCCGCCGAGTGGCCGGGGGTGCCGTCCGCGTTGCGGTCCGGGTTGTCCATCATGATGCCGATGACGTAGCGCGGATTGTCCACGGTGGCCATTCCCGCGAAGGTGATCCAGTAGACGTTGTCGAAGTAGCAGCCGCACGCGGGGTTGATCTGCTGGGCGGTGCCCGTCTTGCCGGCCATCTGGTAGCCCGTCACCGCGGCGGCGGGCCCGGTGCCCTGCTGGTAGCCCATCGGGTCGCGTTGCACGACGGCGCGCAGCATGTTGCGCACGGTCTGGGCCGTCTGCGCCGAAACCACCCGCACCCCTTCGGGACGCGGTTCTTCCGTCCGGGTCCCGTCGGGCGCGATGGTGGCCTTCACGATCCGCGGCGGTATGCGCACCCCGTCGTTGGCGATGGTCTGGTACATGCCGGCCATCTGCAGCAGCGTCATCGAAAGGCCTTGGCCGATCGGCAGGTTCGAGAACGTGCTGCCCGACCACTGGTCGATGGGCGGCACCAGCCCGGCGCTCTCACCGGGCAGCCCGACGTTGGTGCGTTGCCCGAGGCCGAATTTTCGGACCATGTCGTAGAAGCGTTCCGGGCCGACCCGCTGGGCGAGCATCAAAGTGCCGACGTTGGAGGACTTTCCGAACACGCCGGTGGTGGTGTAGGGCATGACGCCGTGGTCCCACGCGTCGTGGATGGACACCCCGCCCATCTGGATCGTCCCGGGCACCTGCAGCACCTCGTCGGGATTGGACAGGCCGTACTCGATCACCGACGACGCGGTGATGACCTTGTTCACCGAGCCGGGCTCGAACGGCGAGGACACCGCCAGGTTGCCCAGCTGTTTGTCACCCTGACGCCCGATGTCCTGCGAGGGGTCGAAGGTGTTGTCGTTGGCCATGGCCAGCACTTCGCCGGTCTTCGAGTCCAGCACCACCGCCGACACGTCGTGCGCGCCGGAGAGGTTCTTGGCCTGCTGGACCTGCTGCTGCACGTAGAACTGGATGTCGTCGTCGAGCGTCAGCTGGACCGTCGAACCGTTGACCGCCCGATGCCGGTTGCGGTAGCTGCCCGGGATCACGACACCGTCGGATCCGCGGTCGTAGGTGACCGAGCCGTCCGTTCCCGACAGCACCGAGTCCAGGGACTCCTCCAGCCCCAGCAGCCCGTGGCCGTCCCAGTCGATGCCGCCGACGATGTTGGCCGCCAGGGACCCGCCGGGGTACTGCCGCAGGTCTTGCCGCTCCGAGCCGACTTCGGGGTACTTGTCCGAGATGGCGCTGGCGACGGCCGGGTCGACGGCGCGGGCCAGATAGACGAAGTTCTCGTCGCTTTGCAGCTTCTTCAGCACGGTCGCCGAATCGGGCTTGTTGCCCAGCCGGGTGGCGACCTCCTGGGCGATGTCCCGCAGCCGCTGCTGGGGATCGGGGGCCACCGAGTTCTTGGTCTTGGCCTCTTCCAGTTGCTTGCGAATCCTCTTGGGCTGGAAGGTCAACGCGCGCGACTCGGTGGTGAACGCCAGCTGATCCTTGTGGCGGTCGACGATGCTGCCCCGCACCGCCTTTTCGACGTCGGTGACCTTGAGCTGGCCCGCGGCCTGCGCGCGCAGCGAGGGCGCGTTGGTGACCTGCAGGACGAACAACTGGGCCGCCGCCACCACGATCAAGAAGCCGATGGCCAGGTTTCCCGCCCGATGCCGGAACACGAACGACGCGCCGCGACCGCCCGCCTGCACGAGCTGCCGGGTGCGCCGCTCCCGCGCCGAGTGCCCGGTCGCCGCCGCGTCCTGCCGGTCGGCCGGGCGGGCCGTCGCGGCGGCCTTGCCCCCCTTGGGCTTCCAGAACCTCCTGGGCTCCCTGACGTCCTTGGCCGGCTGCTGCTTCGCCCGCCGGTTCGGCTGACGAATCCCCTTGACCTCCTGGGCTTTACGAGGACCGCGGGTGGGCTGCGACCGCCGGGCGCGCATGGAGTCGCCGCGGCTCACCGGGGCGCACCCGGCATCACAACGGGTCCCGGCGCCGCGGGCGCCGGCACGAGCACCGGGGCGGCGGGGGCAATCCCCTGGGGAACGACGGGGGCGATCGCCTGGGGAACCGCCGGCGGCGTCCCCCGCTGCACGGGCACCGGAACCTCAGCGGGTAGCGGCGCGGGCACCTGCCCGGGCGGCGGAACGGGCAGGCCGGCCAACGGGATCGGCACCTCGGCGGGCACCGGCGCGAGGGCGGGGCCCGCCGCCGGCGCGGGCAGTCCCGGCACCGGCACACCCGGCGCGGGCAGCGCACCGGGTACCGGCGCGGGCGGCATGCCCGGCAGCTGGGGACTCGCGGGCGCCAGGTGCTGCCCGCCCAGCGTCGACGCTCCGTCCGGTGCGCGCAACAGCGCCTCGGGCCCGGACCGCGCGGGCGGGGCGCCCGCGGGGTCGGGTTGCACGCGGACCGGGACCTCCGCCGGCGGCGCCGGCGGCGCCGGGGGTTGCGGCGGACCCTGTTCGGGCAGCTTGCTGTTCAACGGTGGCGGCGGCACGCCGTCGGCCGGCTTCGGTGTGCCCACCACGACCCAGTTCCCGGACGGGTCCTGCACCAGGTGCGCGGTGTCCCGGGTCGGGATCATCCCCAGCTTGCGGGCCGCCTCCGCCAGTGCCGGCGCGGATTCCGCCTCGCGCACATCGCGTTCCAGCGCCTCTTTCTGCTGCTGCAGCAGCCGGGTCTTCTCGCGAGCGTGGCTCAACTTGTAGGAACGCTCGGCGGAGTCCGTCGACAACCACAGCGTCAGGCCCAGCCCGAGGCCGAGCGCGCCGATGACCAACACGACGAACGGGACCTTGCTCGCCAGGGTGCGGGGGCGCAGGTCGATCGCGGCCAGCCGGGCCGCCAGACGCTCACTGAGGCGAGGACGAACGACTTTGGGCGCCTTGGCTTTCCGCGCCTTGGCTCGCGCCTTGGCCTGACTGGTGTTTTTGGGCCGCGCGGGCCGCTCTACCGGCCGGGCGATGGGACTGGTGTGCGGCCCGGACTTGGGTGCGCGGCTCTCGCGGGTGGGCGCCGAGCTACGCCCGGGCCGGGTGCGGCGGGCCGCGCCGGGATCGGCCGTCGACCGCCTGCTGCGCCGGGCGGAACCGTCGCGTCCGCCGCGGCGATTCGGCGTTTCGCGCTTTGCTTTCATGCGTGGCCCTTCCCGGTTGCCTGCTGGACCCGTTCGACAGCGCGTAGTCGTACCGCGGCGCTGCGCGGATTGCGTTCCACCTCATCGGCATCCGCACGTTCGGCGCCGTGCGTCAGCGACCGGAACCGCGGCTCGTGGCCGGGCAGTTCGACCGGCAGGTCCACCGGTGTGCGGGAGGCGACCGCATCGGCGAACAGGCGTTTGACGATCCGGTCTTCCAGCGACTGGTAGGCCAGCACCACCATGCGCCCGCCGACCCTGAGCGCCTCCAGCCCGGCGGGGATCGCGCTGCGCAGCGAGTCCAGCTCGTCGTTGACCGCGATCCGCAGGGCCTGGAAGGTCCGCTTGGCCGGATGCCCCCCGGTGCGCCGGGCCGGGGCCGGAATCGCTTGGTAGAGCAGGGCTACCAGCTCCGCGGTCGACGTGAAGGGGGTGCGGGCGCGCCGGCGCACGATCTGCGCGGCGATGCGGCGCGCGAACCGCTCCTCGCCGTAGCGGTGCAGGATGTCCGCCAGCGCGGCTTCGTCGTAGGTGTTGACGATGTCGGCCGCCGTCAACGGTGACCGCGGATCCATCCGCATGTCCAGCGGTGCGTCCTGAGCGTAGGCGAAGCCGCGCTCGGCGCGGTCGAGCTGCATGGATGACACACCGAGGTCGAACAGCATCCCGTCGACCGATTCGGCGGTGCCGTAGCCGGATTTGGTCAGAGCCGCCGCGAGGCCGTCGTAGCGCGTGTGCACCAGCGTGACCCGGTCGGCGAATGGCGCCAGCCGGGCCCGGGCGATGTCCAGCGCGCTCGGGTCGCGGTCCAGTCCGATCAGCCGCAACCCCGGCAGGTCGGTGAGGAACCGCTCGGCGTGCCCGCCCGCGCCGAGGGTGGCGTCGAGGAGGACCGCGCCCGAACCGTCGGCGTGGTGCCGGGTCAGCGCCGGGGTGAGCAGCTCGACGCAGCGGTGCAGCAGGACGGGCACATGTCCGAAGTCCGCTGAATCGTCAACCACGGCAACACCTTCCCGGGTCGGGCGGGACGCCCCTGACCGCTCGGCGACCCGGAGGGCCCGCACCCCTGCATCGAGGTCCCTGTCCGAAGGCACGAACCTGGCGTTGGGGAAGTACGCCAGGGTCGGTTCGGGCAGAGGCCACGTTGCACGGGCACGCGCCTCAGATGATGTCGCCGAGTGCTTCATCGCTGGCCGCGGAGAAGTTCTCTTCGTGAGTCTGCTGGTAGTCCTGCCACGCTTGCGCATCCCAGATCTCCAGGTAGTCGACCGCCCCGATCACCACGCAGTCCTTGGAGAGGTTCGCGTAGCGGCGGTGATCGGCCGACAACGTGATGCGCCCCTGCGCGTCGGGGTGCTGCTCGTCCGTGCCGGCGGCGAGGTTGCGCAGGAATGCACGGGCGTCGGGATTGCTGCGCGAGGCCTTGCTCGCCCGGCGCGCGAGCTGCTCGAATTCGCCCCGCGGGTAGACGGCGAGGCTGTGGTCTTGGCTCTTGGTGACCATCAACCCCCCTGCCAGCGCGTCGCGGAACTTGGCGGGCAACGTCAGCCGCCCCTTGTCGTCGAGTTTGGGCGTGTAGGTGCCGAGAAACACCAGCTCACCTCCCGCTCGGGGTCACCCAAACACTGCAGCCACCATACCCCACAATCCCCCACTTCGCCCCATTGTTGGGGTGTCGTGGCGCGGTTTTCCGAGTTATCCGCCACCCGGACCCGCTCAGGCCAGCAGGTCGTGGCGTCGACGGGTACGTGGTCCTCCCCGCCGGGCGAGAGAAAGCCGCAGTTCAGGGCGCTGAGGAAGGGCAAGTGGGGCGTAGTGGGGGGCGTCGGTGGGGGCCGGTGGGGCGCACGTCCTGGCCCGAAGCTCGGTTAGGGCTCGGTTCGGCGTCAAAACGGCATCGTCGGTTCGGCGATCGCGGGCCCGTCGGGGTGCGTCTGCGACGATGGCGGCACCGGGCCGGTACGCGCATGAAAACGGGGTAGCCGATGGCTACCCCGATGCGTCGGCGATGCCGCTAGTTGTCGAAGCGGCGGCGGAAGCGGTCCTCCATGCGGCTCGTGAACGAGCCTCCGCCACCCTTGTTGCGGCGCTGGCGCGGCGACCCGGGCGCCGAGCCGGGGTGGTCGGGCCGGCCGGAGAGCCGGGGACCGGTGATGGCAAACACCACGCCGCCGAACATCACGATGAATCCGAAGACGCTGAGAATCGGGAAGTTCCCGATCATGGTCGCCTTGAAGGCCACGCCGGAAACCAGCATCGCCAGGCCGATAACGAACAACGCCGCGCCCTGCAGGCGGCGGCGCGCGGTGGGTGCACGGAACCCTCCGCCGCGGACGCTCGACACGAATTTGGGATCTTCGGCGTAGAGAGCGCTCTCGATCTGATCGAGCATCCGCTGCTCATGATCGGAGAGTGGCATTCGTCCCTCCTTGCCGACAGTTGGCGCGTAACTATCGATAGCACGCGGATGCCCGTTGCGCGGGCAACTAATTGAAATGATACGAGGTCAGTCTGCGCCATACCACTGGTTCGGTGGCGATTCTATCCCCGCCGCGCCCGGGCCCTCATCCGAGCCGGAACGGCCGTGCGCTACAACCGGCTTCCCCGACCGGGACGGTCCGCGGGTTCGTTGCCGCGACCGCTCGCCAACCGGCCTTCCCCGGGTCCGATAATGGCGGTGGCGAGGGCGGGCTGAGCGGCCGGACACACGGGCACGGGACACGGGCACAAGACGAGGAGGACACCGCGAGTTGGCGATCTTCCTCATCGATCTCCCGCCCACGGACATGGAGCGCCGTCTCGGCGACGCCCTCAAGGTGTACGTCGACGCGATGCGGTACCCGCGGGGCACCGAAAACCAGCGTGCCGCCATGTGGCTCGAGCACATCCGCCGGCCCGGGTGGCGCGGCGTGGGCGTCGTGGAGACCGAAGCAGCCGTGCCGGCCGACGGCGCGGACGCGCCGATCCCGCCCGCCGCCGAACTGAGCAACGCGCCGTTGCTCGGCGTCGCCTACGGCTACCCCGGGGCGCCCGGGCAGTGGTGGCAGCAGCAGGTCATCCTCGGCCTGCAACGCGGCGGCCGGCCGCCCCAGGAGATCGCCGGCCTGATGAACAGCTACTTCGAGCTGACCGAGCTGCACATCCATCCGCGCGCACAGGGCCGCGGCCTCGGTGAGGCGCTGGCCCGCCGGCTGCTCGAGGGTCGGGCCGAGGAGAACGTGCTGCTGTCCACGCCGGAGACCAACGGCGAGCCGAACCGGGCCTGGCGGTTGTATCGACGCCTGGGGTTCACCGACGTCATCCGCCGTTACCACTTCGCCGGTGACCCGCGGGCCTTCGCGATCCTGGGCCGCAAGCTGCCGCTGTGACCGCCGGCCGCCGGGCGCGCCCGGGCGGACCCGCCGAGGCGGCACGCCTCATCTGGCACGATGACCTGGTGCGCGCCACCCCTGCCCCGCCCCGGCCCCGCGGATTCACCACGCGGCGGCGCCGCCTGGTGGCCATCGCGATGCTGCTCATGCTGGTGCCGCTCGCCACGGGCTGCCTGCGGGTCAGGGCGTCGCTCACCGTTTCGCCCGACGACCTGGTCTCGGGCGAGATCGTCGCCGCCGCTAAGCCCAAGACGCCCAAGGACACCGGCCCCCAGCTCGACAGCAACAACCTGCCGTTCAGCCAGAAGGTGGCGGTGTCGAACTACGACAGCGACGGTTACGTGGGGTCACAGGCGGTGTTCTCCGACCTGACCTTCGCCGAGTTGCCGCAGCTGGCCAACATGAACTCCGACGCCCAGGGCGTCAACCTGTCGCTGCGCCGAAACGGCAACCTGGTGATCCTCGAGGGCCGCGCCGACCTCACCTCGCTCACCGATCCCGAAGCCGACGTCGAGCTGACCGTCGCCTTCCCCGGCGTGGTGACCTCGACCAACGGCGACCGGGTCGAGTCCACGGTGGTGTCCTGGAAGCTCAAACCCGGCGTCGTGAGCGCCATGACCGCCCAGGCCCGCTACACCGACCCGAACACGCGCTCCTTCACCGGGGCGGGCGTGTGGCTGGGCATCGCCTCCTTCGCCGCCGCCGGCGTCGTCGCGCTGCTGGCCTGGATGAACCGCGACCGCTCGCCGCGGGTGACCGCACCCCGCGACCAGCCGCCCAGCTAGCACTGCTAGCCCCGCTAGCCCTGCGCGGGTGACCAGTACGCCAGCATCTCCGCGAACGTCTGGAAGGCGGGCGCCGACACCCCGTAGGTCGCCTCGAGGTGGATGCTCAGCGGGAAGCCCAGCTCGGCGACGCCGTCGATCACGCTTTTGTACAGGTCGACCATGAGGCGGCGCTTCTGCGGCGGTTCGCTGGCGGCCAATCGCCTGACGAACTCCTGCTCGGCGGCCACCGCCGCGTTGCCCGGGTCCTGAATCAGCCAGTTGATCAGGCCGACCCGGCTCTCCATCTTCGGGACGAAGCCGAACGACAGCAGGATCTCCGGCCGGTGATCGGTGCTCTGGGCGAAGTCGCGCAGGAATCCGACGATCGCGTCGGAGTACAACAGCTGGGTCATCCCGTAGGTGGCGCCCTGATCGCACTTGAAGTTGAACCGGCCGTGTTCCCCCTCGCGGGTGGGGATCAGGATCACGCCGCGGTTGGGCACCAGCTCGCGATAGATCGACAGGGCATCGGTCGGCGCGACGCCGGAGCCCTCGCCGTCGTTCATGGTGCGCGGCACGCCGACGAAGACCACGCCCTCCATCCCGGCCTCGCGCAGCTCGGTGAGCCGCTTGCGCAACGTCGGCTCGTCGGAGAATGCGGTGACCTGCGTGCACAGACCGTGCATCCCCGCCAGCTCGGGCTTGACGATCGACCAGAAGTCCAGCACGTCCAGCTTGGGTTTCATCGCTATGGGACGGTCGTCGTCCTCGGCGATGATGCCCGGAATCATCACGTGCCGGAGCCGGCCGGTCAGACCGTATTCCGCCGAGAACTGCACCACCTTTCGCGCGTCTTCGAGCGCCCGCTCCCGGCCTTCATCGGCGTTGGGCGGCACCAGCTCGAGCGCAATGGTGTTGAGTGTCACGCGGCTTCTCTCCATCCGACGACTTGTGGCCCGGGGCGTCTCCGGCCGCACAGCAGCGGACGGCCCCGACACCTCCGCCAGCATAGGCGTGGGGGTAACGCCCCCTTCCGGCGGAATAGTGAGGCAGTCGAAGCAATCGCGGCGTCCCGCGCTCGCCGTGTGGGAAAGACCTCCGGTGCCGCGCCGAATACACTGGTCGGGCCTGCCACACACCGAGCCACGTCGAGAAAGGGGCGCCGCGCTGAGCCCGAAAGCCCCAGCAGCAGCGGCAACCGTCGAGTTGACCGGCGCCATCACCGATCGACTGCGGCGGTATCTGCACGACCGGCGCGCCGACACGGCCCACATCGGCAGCGACTACGAGGTCTTGGTCGCCGCCCTCGAGGATTTCGTGCTCAACGGGGGCAAACGGCTGCGGCCCGCCTTCGCCTACTGGGGCTGGCGCGCGGTAGCGACCGAAGAGCCCACTTCCGAAGTGCTGCTGCTGTTTTCCGCGCTGGAGTTGCTGCACGCCTGCGCGCTGGTGCACGACGACGTGATCGACGACTCCTCCACCCGCCGCGGCCGCCCGACGGCTCATGTCAAGTTCGCCGAGCTGCACCGCGACCGGCGGTGGCGCGGCTCGCCGGAGCGGTTCGGCATCTCAGCCGCCATCCTGCTCGGCGACCTCGCGCTGTCCTGGGCCGACGACATCGTCTTTCGCGCCGACCTGTCCCCCGAGGCGGCGCGGCGTGTCCAGCGGGTGTGGGCCGACATCCGCACCGAGGTGCTGGGCGGTCAATACCTGGACATCGTCGCCGAAGCCAGCGCCGCCGAGTCGATCGCGTCGGCGATGAACGTCGACACCTACAAGACCGCCTGTTACACGGTGTCGCGACCGCTGCAGTTGGGGTCGGCCGCCGCCGCCGACCGACCCGACGTGCAGGACGTCTTCGGCCGATTCGGGACTGACCTCGGGGTGGCGTTCCAGCTGCGTGACGACGTGCTGGGGGTGTTCGGGGACCCGGACGTGACCGGCAAGCCGTCGGGTGACGATCTGCGGTCGGGCAAGCGCACCGTGCTGCTGGCCGAGGCGCTGGAGCTGGCGGACGAGTCGGACCCGTTGGGCGCCAAGCTGTTACGCGATTCCATCGGGGGGCAGCTGAGCGATGCGGAGGTGGACCGGCTGCGCGCGGTCATCGAGTCGGTGGGCGCCCTGGCCGCGGCCGAGCGGCGCATCGCCGAGCTGACCCGGCGGGCGCTGGGCGCGTTGGCCGCCGCGCCCATCGACCCGACGGCCAAAGCGGCGCTGACCGATTTGGCCCGAATGGCCACCGACCGGTCCGCCTGAGCCGATGACGACCCCGACGCACGTCCCCCCGTCCGATACCCCGGCCACGGAACCGACGGGTGGCGGGCGGATTTCGCAGCTGCGCGCGTTCGCCGCCGCCGAGCAGTCCCGGCCGGCCAAGCTCGGCATGCTCGGTTCGCTGTTGATCAGCCTGGGCGGCCTGGGCGCGGGCAGCATCCGCCAACACGACCCGCTGCTGGAGTCGATCCACATGTCGTGGCTGCGATTCGGCCACGGGCTGGTGCTGTCGTCGGTGGTCCTGTGGACGGGTGTCGGCCTCATGCTGATCGCCTGGCTGGGGTTGGGCCGGCGCGTCCTGGCCGGCGAGATGACCGAGTTCACGATGAAGGCCACCACGGGCTTCTGGCTGGCGCCGTTGCTGCTGTCGGTGCCGGTGTTCAGCCGGGACACCTATTCGTATCTGGCGCAGGGCGCGCTGCTCCGCGACGGCCTCGATCCCTATGCGGTGGGGCCGGTCGCCAACCCGAACAGCCTGCTGGACAACGTCAGTCCGATCTGGACGATCACCACGGCCCCCTATGGCCCGGCGTTCATCTTGGTGGCGAAGTTCGTCACCATGGCCGTCGGCAACAACGTGGTGGCCGGGACGGCGCTGCTGCGGCTGTGCATGCTGCCGGGGCTGGCACTGCTGATCTGGGCCACCCCGCGATTGACCCGCCACCTGGGCACCGACGGGCCGACGGCGTTGTGGATCTGTGTCCTCAACCCGCTGGTGCTCATCCACCTGATGGGCGGGGTGCACAACGAGATGCTGATGGTGGGACTGATGGCCGCCGGCATCGCGCTCAGTTTCGCCGGCCGGCACGTCCTGGGCACGGCGCTGATCACCGTGGCGATCGCGGTCAAGGCCACCGCCGGCATCGCCCTGCCGTTCATGGTCTGGGTGTGGACGCGGCATCTGTGTGCCCGCCGCGGGTACCGGCCGGCCTGGGCGTTCGTGGCGGCCACCGCGGTGTCGCTGCTGATCTTCGCCGTCGTGTTCGGCATCCTGTCGGTCGTGGCGCACGTGGGCCTGGGCTGGCTGACGGCGCTGGCCGGGTCGGTGAAGATCATCAACTGGCTCACCGTGCCGACCGCGGCCGCCAACCTCATCCACGCCCTGTTCAGCGGGGTGTTCGCGGTGCACTTCTACCCGCTGCTGCGCATCACCCGGTTCATCGGGATCGCGATCATCGCAGTGTCGCTGCCGCTGTCGTGGTGGCGGTTCCGGCGTGACGACCGCGACGCGCTGACCGGCATCGCGGTCTCGATGCTGGTCGTGGTGCTGTTCGTCCCCGCGGCCTTGCCGTGGTACTACTCCTGGCCGTTGGCGGTGGCGGCCCCGCTCGCGCAGTCACGACGGGCGATCGCGGTCATCGCCGGCCTCTCGACATGGGTGATGGTGATCTTCAAGCCGGACGGCTCGCACGGGATGTACTCGTGGCTGCACGTCTCGCTGGCCACCGCCTGCGCGCTGATCGCCTGGTACAGCCTCTACCGTGCCCCCGACCGGCGGACCGCCAACGGGTGCGACGAGGCGAGAACGGGCGAAGTCGCCGCTCAGTAGGCCATGGCCTGCGCCCGGCGCACCACTTCCCGGGCCTGGTGCGCGTGCAGGGCGTCGACGGGGCGGGCGTTGCTGATGGCATCCCGGCTGCCGTCGTGGGTGATCGTCAGCGAGGGGTCGGGGGTGAACAACCATCGCACGATCTCGGTTTCGTGGTAGCCGCCGTCGTGCAGGATCGTCAACAGACCCGGCAAGCTCTTGACCACCTCACCGGACTTGGTGAAGAACACCTGCGGCACCACCACGCCGCCGTCCCGCTTCACCCCGACCAGGTGACCCTCGCGGAGTTGCTGCTGCACCTTGCTGACCGAAATCCTGAGCAATTCGGCGACCCGCGGCAGGTCGTAGGTTGGCTCGTCGGGATCCAAAACGTCGTCGCCGGCAGGAATGCTGCTCACGGCGCCAGTGTAGGCCTTGCCACGCGGATCGAACCGGCGTTTTCCGCCCGAGCGGGGGGCCACACCTACGATGGCCCCGTGGCCGAAGCTGAATCCCCCGCCGCTGCCTCGGGGCGTCCCGGCCCGCATCCCCGCCGGGCCCGGGCCGCGACGGGAGACCCCCTGGAGGGCGCGTTGCTGGATGGCCGTTACCTGCTGCAGTCCAGGATCGCCAGCGGCGGAACGTCGACGGTGTACCGCGGCCTCGACACCCGGCTCGACCGCCCGGTGGCGGTGAAGGTGATGGATACCCGCTACGCGGGCGACGACCAGTTCCTGACCCGGTTTCAGCGCGAGGCCCGCACCGTCGCCCGGCTCAAGGACCCGGGCCTGGTCGCCGTCTACGACCAGGGCTTGGACGCCCGTCACCCCTTCCTGGTGATGGAGCTCATCGAGGGCGGCACGCTGCGCGAGCTGCTGGCCGAGCGGGGGCCGATGCCGCCCTACGCCGTGGCCGCGGTGCTGCGCCCGGTGCTGGGCGGCCTGGCCGCGGCGCACCGGGCCGGTCTGGTCCACCGCGACGTCAAGCCGGAGAACGTGCTGATCTCCGACGACGGCGACGTGAAGATCGCCGACTTCGGCTTGGTCCGCGCCGTGGCGGCCGCCGGAATCACCTCCACCAGCGTGATTTTGGGGACGGCGGCCTACCTCTCGCCCGAGCAGGTGCGTCACGGTGACGCCAGTCCCCGCGGCGACGTCTACTCCGCCGGGATCCTCACCTACGAGCTGCTCACCGGGCGCACCCCGTTCACCGGCGACTCGGCGCTGTCGATCGCCTACCAGCGGCTGGACACCGACGTGCCGCCGCCCAGCACCCAGATCGACGGCGTGCCCGCACAGTTCGACGAGTTCGTGGAGCGCGCGACCGCGCGCGACCCCGCCGACCGGTACGCCGACGCGATCGAGATGGGCGCCGAACTCGACGCGATCGCGGAAGAGCTTGCGCTGCCGGACTTTCGGGTGCCGGCACCGCGCAACTCGGCGCAACACCGCTCGGCGGCCCTGCAGCCCGGCGGCATGAGCCGGCACCCGGAGACGCCGCAACAGCCCCCGCCCCCCGCGGCCGCACCGATTCGCCAACCCACCCGCCAGTTGACCCGCGGCGCCGGGGACTGGTCGGAGCCTGAGCGCCACCCACGGTCCGACGACGAGCCCGACGACTACGAATACCAGCCTGTCGCAGGGGAATTCGCGGGCATCCCGATCAGTGAATTCGTGTTCGCCCGGCAGCACGGCCGGCGCATGGTGCTGATCTGGGTGGCGCTGGTGATGGCGCTGACCGGGTTGGTCGCCACCGCGGCGTGGACGATCGGGAACAACCTGAACGGTCTGCTGTAGCCGGTCAGGGCCCGGCGAACACCGTTGGAGGAACTCAGTCGCGCAGCATCTCGGCGACCAGGAACGCCAGCTCCAGCGACTGCTGGGTGTTCAGCCGCGGGTCGCACGCGGTCTCGTAGCGCCCGGCCAGGTCCAGGTCCGAGATGTCTTGCGCGCCACCGAGGCATTCCGTGACGTTCTCGCCGGTGATCTCGACGTGGATGCCGCCCGGGTGGGTGCCCAGCGCACGGTGCACCTCGAAGAAGCCCTGCACCTCGTCGACGACGCGGTCGAAGTGCCGGGTCTTGTAGCCGTTGGACGACTCGTGGGTGTTGCCGTGCATGGGGTCGCACTGCCAGATCACCTGGTGGCCGGTGGCCTGGACCTTCTCGACGATCGGAGGCAGCAGGTCGCGGACCTTGTGGTTGCCCATCCGGCTCACCAACGTCAACCGGCCGGGCTTGTTGTGCGGGTCAAGGCGTTCCACGTATTCGACGGCCAGTTCCGGGGTCATCGTCGGGCCGATCTTCACGCCGATCGGGTTGGCGATGACCTCAGCGAACGCGATGTGGGCGCCGTCGAGCTGGCGGGTGCGCTCGCCGATCCAGACGGTGTGCGCCGACAGGTCGAACAGCTGCGGCTCCCCGTCCTCGCTCTCCGACAGCCGCAGCATGGCCCGCTCGTAGTCGAGCACCAAAGCCTCATGGCTGGCGTAGATTTCGGCGGTCTGCAGGTTGCGGTCGGCCACGCCGCAGGCGCTCATGAAGCGCAGAGCCCGGTCGATCTCGGTGGCCAGCGCCTCGTAGCGCGCGCCGGCGGGCGACGTCCGGACGAATTCCCGGTTCCAGTCGTGGACCAGGTGCAGCGACGCCAGCCCCGAGGACGTCAGCGCCCGCACCAGGTTCATCGCCGCACTGGCGTTGGCGTAGGCGCGCACCAGCCGCGAGGGGTCGTGCTCGCGCGCGGCGGCATCCGGGGCGAAGCCGTTGATCATGTCCCCGCGGTAGGACCGCAACCCCAGGGCGTCGATGTCGGCCGAGCGCGGCTTGGCGTACTGGCCGGCGATGCGGGCCACCTTGACGACCGGCATGCTGGCGCCGTAGGTCAACACCACGGCCATCTGCAGCAGGGCGCGGATGTTGCCCCGGATGTGGGGTTCGGTGTTGTCGGTGAACGTCTCCGCGCAGTCACCGCCCTGCAGCAGGAACGCCTCACCCCTGGCGACCTGGGCCAGCTGTTCCTGCAGCCGGACGATCTCGGAGGGGACCGTCACCGGCGGCACGCTCTCGAGGACAGTGCGCATGGCCGTCGCCTGTTCGGCGGGCCAGCTGGGCTGCTGGGCGGCCGGCTTGGCCAGCGCCGCGTCGAGACGCGCCCGCAGGTCGGCCGGCAGCGGGGGCAGCGACGGCAGCTGGTCGATCGGAATGTCGACGGTCCAGTTCATCGGTCCATGGTAACCGGGGCGCGATGGTGACTGATCAGCGCGAACGTCGTTCGGGCGGCCTCAGCCCGGCGCTCCCCCGTTCCGATCGCGTCCGGTTGCCTCGACCGAGGTGATCAGCCGGAAACGCCGCAGCTGGTCGCGGGCGTCGACCAGCGCGTCGTGGGCATCGCGCGACCGCGGCGGCATCGGCGGGCACCCCCGGTCCTCCCACAGTTGCCGCAGGTCCCGGGTGAAGCGGGGCAGCGCCCGCGGCAGCTCGGGCATGGTGCCCCACAGCTGGCACAGCGCCACGTGGTCGTAGGCGCCGATCCACGCCCACAGTTCGATGGGGTCGCCGCCCTGGACGTCGAAGAAGTCCTCCAGGTCCAGGCGGATCTGCCTGCGCGAACGCCACAGCTGCGACGCCGGGGACGGCAGCTTGGGCAGCACGTTGGCGCGCACCCAGCCCCCGGCGCGCTCAGGATCGAATTCCGTGGAGACCGCGTAGTATTCGCGGCCGTCCTCGGCGACCACGCCGATGGAGATCAACTCGATGGTGCGGCCGTCCTCGATGAATTCGGTGTCGTAGAAGTACCGCACCCGGCCAGCCTACGGCCGGCGACGGCGAGCGCCGGAACGGCGCGAGTGAGGAGTGGCCCATCAGCACGCCAACGCGCATCGGGCTACCGGGCGATCAGGATGGGCTCCGTCGGCGGCGGCGCGGCGTGCACGTCGTGGTCGAGTTGGGCGTCGACCGCGCGTTCGTCGGGCAGGCCGGGGGTGCCGGCGATCGCGCACTGGACCCACAGCTTGGCCCGCACGACCGGGCGGCGCAGCCTGCGTTCCCGCTGCAGCGCGCGACGCATCTTCTCCGGCTGCCTGGTGTATCGCCAGCGGGCCCACGGCGCGTGGGGCCGGGACAACCGGACGGCGCCGATCACCAGCAGGACGACGATGAACATCCCGAGCAGACCGGTCCACACCTTGCCCTTGAGCACCACCACCACGGCCAGCGGCAGCGTCAGCACCAGCGCGCCGGCAACCGCGGCCCGCAGCGGCCAGGAGTCGGCGCCTTCCCAGATCGGAAGGAAGAACATCAGCGGGTGCAGTCCCATGATCAACAGGCCGGCTACTCCCGCCGCGGCGAACACCGCGTCCACCGATGTGCGCCCGTCCTCTTCCCAGTAGACGTCGGACAGGTGCAGGATCAGCGCGTACTCGTCGAGCACCAGGGCGGCGCCGATCCCGAAAAAGATTGCCGACAAAGTGAATTCGGGTTCGTGCCCGTCGATGGACAGGGTGACCAGGGTCAACCCGGAGAGCAGCACCAGGACCACACCGAAGGTCACGTGGTGGATGTGCACGCCACCGATGTGCACGTTGCGCGGGTGCCACCACCTGGTCGCGCGCCCGGTGGCGGCCCGGTGCCGGATGAAGCGCACGAACGTGCGGGTGACGAAAAAGGTCATGATGAACGCCAACAGGCAGCACAGCAGTGGCAACCGGCCGCCGTCGAGGATGTCGTGTGCGAACCAACGGGTCACCCGCAGCACGAACCAGTGGAGCACTCTTGAAACGTACGCCTGTGCGCGTCGACGCCGCGTGAGCCGCGCTGGGCCGCGTGCCACGCGCGCAGACCGATTACGCTGTTATGTGACATGAGTAGATGGCGGGCGCCCGGCGTGGGCTTCGCAGGCAGACCGGGCCCCGGGCAAATCCTGTTGTGGTGCGGTCTTTGGCTGCTGGCGGCGGCGGGCCTGGGCTATGTGGTCTGGCAACTGTTCGGGCACACGCCGTATCGCATCGACATCGACGTGTATCAGATGGGCGCGCAGGCCTGGATGCACGGGCATTCGCTGTACCGCGGCGATGTGTTGTTCCACACACCGATCGGGCTCAATCTGCCGTTCACCTATCCCCCGCTGGCGGCAATCATGTTCTGCCCGTTCGCCTGGCTGCAGATGCCGGCCGCCAGCGTCGCGATCACGGCGTTGACGTTGGTGCTGCTGGTCGTCTCGACGGTGATCGTGCTGACCCGCCTCGACGTCTGGGCCGCCTCTACCGCGCTGCCGGGACCGGCGTGGCTGCGCCGCTGGTGGCTGGCCGTCGTCATCAGCCTCGCGGCGACGACCTGGCTGGAACCGGTCACCTCGAACTTCGCCTTCGGCCAGATCAACGTCGTGCTGATGACGCTGGTGATCGCCGACTGCGTGCCGCGCCGTACCCCGTGGCCGCGGGGCCTGCTGCTGGGTGTGGGGATAGCGCTCAAACTCACGCCGGCGGTGTTCCTGCTGTACTTCCTGCTCCGCCGCGACAACCGGGCGGCGCTGACGGCGCTGGCGTCGTTCGTGGGTGCGACGGCGGTGGGTTTCGTTCTCGCGTGGAGCGATTCGTGGGAGTACTGGACGCACACCCTGGCGCACACCGATCGGATCGGCGAGGCGGCCCTGAACACCGATCAGAACATCGCCGGGGCGCTGGCCCGGCTCGGGCTCGCTGAGCAGCCGCGCTCCCTGCTGTGGATGGCGGCCTCGCTGCTCGTGCTCGCGCTGACGGTATGGACGATGCGCAGGGTGCTGCGGGCCGACGAGCCCGTGCTGGCCGTCGTGTGCGTCGCGCTGTTCGGGTTGGTGGTCTCGCCGGTCTCGTGGTCACACCACTGGGTGTGGGGGCTGCCGACCGTCGTGGTGCTGGCCGTGCTGGCCTGGCGGCGGCGCAACGCGGCGCTGGCCGTGGTCGGCGCCGCGGGGGTGGCGCTGATGAGATGGTCGCCGATCGACCTGCTGCCCAAGCATCACGAGACGACGGCGGTCTGGTGGCGCCAGCTCGCCGGGATGTCCTACGTGTGGTGGGCGCTGGCGGTTCTCGTCGCGGCGGGGCTGACGGTCACCGCCCGCAACCCCTCTCGGGATTCGGCGCCGCAGCACTTGACGCCGGCGACTGCGATCGGCTAGTCGACGCCGCGGATCACCCGGCGGCGGTTTCGGGAATCCGCGCGGCCTCGCTCGTCGATCCCTGACCGTTCGAGCCGTTGCGGTTCTCCTTGAGGCTGGCGGCGTAGATGTCCACGTACTCCTGCCCGGAAAGCTCCATCAGCTCGTAGATCACCTCGTCGGTGACGGCCCGCTCGATGAAGCGGTTGCCGGCCAGCCCCTCGAAGCGGGAGAAGTCCATCGGCTTGCCGAAGCGGACGGTGACCCGCCCGAAGCGCAACATGTTGGTCCCGGGCGGGTTGACCACGTTCGTGCCGACCATCGCCACCGGGATCACCGGCACCCCGGTGTGCAGCGCCAGCCGCGCCAGCCCGGTCTTGCCCTTGTACAGCCGGCCGTCCGGAGAGCGGGTGCCTTCGGGGTACATCCCCAACAACTTGCCCGCCGACAGCAGCCGTTCGGCGGTGGTCAGCGCCGCCTGCGCGCTGTCGGCATCGGTCCGGTCGATCGGCACCTGGCCGACGGCGGTGAAAAACCAGCGCTGGAACCAGCCCTTCAAGCCGGTTCCGGTGAAGTATTCCGACTTCGCCAGGAAGGTGATCCGGCGACGCACCACCAACGGCAGATAGAAGCTGTCCATCACCGCCAGGTGATTACTGGCCAGGATCGCCGGGCCGGAACTCGGAATGTGTTCCTGGCCTTCAACTTTTGGCCGAGCGAGGAAGTACAGCAACGGGCCGAGGAGTACGTACTTGAATAGCCAGTACCACATGGCCCTCCCTCTCGCCCGCCCGCCGGTGTTCTGCGCCAACTGTACCCACCGCATCCGCACGGGACCACCTTCGGCGCGGGACGGTCATTCCTCGACGGTGACC
Source organism: Mycobacterium europaeum (assembly GCF_034555895.2). Lineage (NCBI taxonomy): Bacteria > Bacillati > Actinomycetota > Actinomycetes > Mycobacteriales > Mycobacteriaceae > Mycobacterium > Mycobacterium europaeum. The sequence continues at coordinate 1,526,342 of NZ_CP157315.1, read as the reverse complement.
GGGATGGGCTGATAGCGGGTCCTGGTCGCGGCGTCCGGCGCCTCCGGCGCGGAAGCGCCGTCGCCCGGGGGACCATCGGGTGGGGGTTTCGCCGCACCGTCGATGTCGTCGAGCATGGCGCGCACCACCTCGAGCAACGCGATGCTGTGGTCGGCGATCACGGTGATCAGCGGGTGCTGATCACCGGTCGCCAACGCGGCCAGCGCACACACCGGGCACCACACCTGCTGACATTTGCCGGTCCCGACGCCCCGGCCCGCCGTCAGCGCGGCGGCCGCCCGCATCGCCGGGTCGATCCCGTCCAGGATCGCCTGGGCGAGCCGGCGCAACTCCGGACCGACTTCGGGATGAGCCCCACTCACTTAGGCCACACCTCCGGATCTGGTCGAAAACGTACGGTCAGCTCGGTACCCCGCAGGTGCGCGTCGAGCACCGTGCACCGCCGGAGTACGGACGCCAACCGGACCCTGCGCCGCAATCCGCCCACGCTGATGATGAGGTCGTCGTCGACGCGCCCCAGCGTCAGCCCCGACGGATCGAGTTGCGGCAACGCTAGCCGCATCCGGTAAATGGAGCCAAGTCCCGTGCCGGATTCCAGGTCCACCGTCGGCCGCAGCGGTCCGGGCGGGGCCGTCCCGCCCCGGCGGCGCGCGCTGTCCAGCAACGCGCCCAGCGCCTTGGGGCCGATCGGCTCCCCGGACAGGTGCGGAGTCATCACCAGGGCCACCTCACCGATGGTGGCGTCGAGTTCGTCGAGAACGCCACGCTGTTCGGAGATGCGTTCGGCGTACCAGTAGAACGCGGGGTGTTCCGGCAGGTTGCGGTATTCGTAGGACTCGTCTTCGGCCAGCACCTGGTTGACGATCAGTTCCTCGACGCGCACACCCATCAACGCCAGCGAGCCCAGCGTGCGGGCCGCTTCGGCCGCGACCACCCGCTCCGGCGTCAACACCAAATGCGCGCTGACCAATTCGCCGTCGGTCAGCAGGGCGCCCAGGCCCTCGACGCTGGCGCTGATGCGCTCGAGCAGTTCCACCACCGCCGCCGACCGCGCGTCGTCGGCGCTGACCGACAGCCGGCGATGACGCGGCCAGGCGCGCTCGACGTAGAGGGCGAAGGTGGCGGGCAGGGTCAGCATCCGCAGCGCGTCCGCGGTCGAGGCGCAGTCGACGACGACGCTGTCCCAGCGCCCGGACACGGCCAGCTCGCCGACGGCGTGCAGCCCGAGCACCTCCTGAACGCCGGGCAGTGCCGAAAGTTCTTCGGGCGCAATGGTACTCAGCTCGGAATCGGGGAACCGCCGATCCAACGTGTCCACCACGTGGCGCCAGCGGGCCTCGAGCAGGGCCAATGTGTCCAGCGCCAGCGCGTCGAGAAAGCCACCGCCGGCCTGCTCGTCATCGGCGAGGACCCGAACCAGATCACCCTGGCTCGGCGGGATGGGCAGGCCGAGCACGTCCCCGAGTGAGTGCGCCTGGTCGGTGGACACCACCAGCACCCGCAGCCCCGCGCTCGCGGCGCTGACCGCCGTGGCACATGCCAGCGTGGACTTGCCTACCCCGCCCTTGCCAACGAAGAGACTGATCCGGGCCGGGGTGGGAGCCCGCGACTGGCCGGACTCACTCAGCCCTCGACTCGTTTCTTCAGATCCTTCAGCGCGGTGTCGGTCAACCGGCGCTCGGCCTTGCGCTTGAGCAAGCCGATCATCGGGACGGCGAGATCGACCGTGAGCTCGTAGGTGACCTCTGTGCCAGATCCCTTGGGCGCCAAGCGGTATGTGCCTTCCAGGGAACGCAGCAGCGAACTGGAGACCAGCGTCCAACTGACCGATCGCCGGTCCTTGGGCCACTGGTAGGACATGACCAGCGTGTCCTTGAGGACGGCGGCGTCCAGCACCACCCGCGCGACTTTCGGGTAGCCGTCGGCGTCCGTCTCCTGCACCTCGGCCTCGCGGTATTCCGAGATCCACTCAGGATAGGAATCGATGTCCGCGATGACGCCCATCACCGTGCTCGGGTCGGCGTCGATGTAGATGGTCTGCGACGTCTTCTCCGCCACCTGGTGCTGCCCTCTCTGCCGCCGGCGGTCGACGCCGGGGGGAAACTACCGTGCGGGTCCAACCCCCGGGCCTTCGGTCCGAAACGGTACTCTCCCCGCAAACCTGACCCGGCTAAACTACCGGAGAAACTCCGACCGGACGTGTCCGTTCCAGTGTCGTCTTGACCTCGAAGGCCATTTTCTTGCCCGCCACCCGACGGCGGTGTGTCATTTTCGCCAGATTGAGCTTGGCCAGCTGCCAGGCCGCCACGCCCGTCGGTTCGGCGTGCAGGAAATAGTGCAGCACCACCCCGTCCAGCGATGGCTCCAGCCAGATTTCCATGGTGCCGGTCAGCGCCCCGGTGACCGACCACCGGATGCCCTTGTCGGCGCGATCCTCGATGACCCGCAACCGCAGGTCCGGCCACCAGCGACGCCAGCGGGACGGGTCGGCGACCGCGGCACCGACCCGCGCGCCGTCGGCGGCCACGAACGTCTCGTCCGCGATCTGGATGCTGTTCACCACCTCAGCTTCACATATCTATCGGGTCGGCCACGCCGAGGGCGGCGGGATTTCCGGCCCCGAGCGGCAGAGTGCCACCGTTCCTGCACGAATGCGCGGATTAGGCTGGACCACAACAAGCCGTCCCCCGGGACCGTCACCAAGCCAAAACGAGGTCAGCAAGAGTGCGTGAGTACAGTGTCCCCGCCCGCTTTTCCATCGGCGAGCACGACAACATCGCGGCCATGGTCTTCGAACACGAGCGCGAGGACCCCAGCTTCGTCATCTTCCGGCGTCAGGTCGACGGCGTGTGGACCGACGTCACCTGCGCGGAGGTCGCCGAACAGGTGCGCTCCGCGGCGCTCGGCCTGATCGCGCTCGGGGTGCAGGCCGGCGACCGGGTGTCGATCTTCTCGGCCACCCGCTACGAGTGGGCGATCATCGACCTGGCGATCCTGTCCGTCGGCGCGGTCACCGTACCGATCTACGAGACCTCGTCGGCCGAGCAGGTGCGCTGGGTGCTGCAGGACTCCGAGGCGGTGTTGGCCTTCGCCGAAACCGACGCCCACGCCGCGATGGTCACCGAACTCACCACCGAGCTGCCCGCCCTGCGCCGGGTGCTGCACATCGACGGCTCGGGCCCCAAGGCGCTCGATCAGCTCGCCGAGGCTGGGGCGTCGGTCGAACCCGCCGAACTCACCGCCCGCCAGGAGGCGCTGCGCTCCGCCGACCCGGCGACGCTCATCTACACCTCGGGAACCACCGGACGCCCCAAGGGCTGCCAGCTCACCCATTCCAACCTGCTGTACGAGACCCGGGGCGCCAAGGAATGCCTGCCCACGCTGCTCGACGAGGGGCAGCGGCTGCTGGTCTTCCTGCCGCTGGCCCATGTGCTGGCGCGTTCGCTGACGCTGTCGGCGTTCGCCAACAAGGTGACCGTCGGGTTCACCAGCGACATCAAGAACCTGCTGCCGATGTTCGCCGTGTTCAAGCCGACGGTGGTGGTGTCGGTGCCGCGGGTGTTCGAAAAGGTCTACAACACCGCCGAGCAGAACGCGGTCAACGACGGCAAGGGGCGGATCTTCGCGGCCGCCGTGCAAACCGCGGTCGACTGGAGCCAGGCCCAGGACCGCGGGCGGGCGGGGCTGGTGCTGCGCGCCAAGCACGCGCTGTTCGACCGGCTGGTGTACCACAAGCTGCGCGCCGCGCTGGGCGGCGAATGCCACGCGTCGGTTTCGGGCGGCGCCCCGCTCGGCGCGCGGCTGGGCCATTTCTACCGGGGCGTCGGCCTGACCATCCACGAGGGCTACGGCCTGACGGAGACCAGCTCGGCCATCACCGTCAACCAGGTCGGCAACGTCAGGATCGGCACGGTCGGAACGTTGTTGCCGGGCAACAGCATGCGCATCGCCGAGGACGGTGAGCTGCTGGTGCGCGGCGGCGTGGTGTTCAGCGGCTACTGGCACAACGAGCAGGCCACCGACGACGCGTTCACCGACGGCTGGTTCAAAACCGGTGATCTTGGTGCGCTCGACGAGGACGGCTTCCTGAAGATCACCGGTCGCAAGAAGGAGATCATCGTGACCGCGGGCGGCAAGAACGTCGCCCCGGCCGTGCTCGAGGACCAGCTGCGGGCGCACGCGCTGATCAGCCAGGCCATGGTGGTGGGCGACGCCAAGCCGTTCATCGGCGCGCTGATCACCATCGACCCGGAGGCGTTCGTAGCCTGGAAGGAACGCAACCACAAGGCGGCCGGCGCTTCGGTGGCCGACCTGGCCACCGACCCGGACCTGGTCGCCGAGGTGGACGCGGCGGTCAAGCACGCCAACCAGGCGGTGTCGCACGCCGAGTCGATCCGCAAGTTCCGCATCTTGCCGGTGGACTTCACCGAGGACACCGGTGAGCTGACGCCGACGATGAAGGTCAAGCGCAACGTGGTCGCCGAGAAGTTCGCCTCCGACATCGACTCGATCTACGAGAAGGAGTAGCGGCCGGCCTCAGCGGCCCGCATCGTCGCCGCGCAGGATATCGGCCAGCCGGGCGGCCAGCGTGTCCCACCGCCACTGGGCCATCACCCACTCGCGACCGGCGGCGCCCATGGCCGCGGCCCGGTCGGGGTCGCCGAGCAACTCGGCGACGGCGCCGCCGACCGCCGTCAGCGAGCGCCCGTCGACCACCAATCCAGTCTTGTTGTGCTGCACGGCTTCCGGCGCGCCGCCGGAGTCGCCGGCGATCACCGGCTTGCCGGTCGCGGACGCCTCGAGGAACACGATGCCCAAGCCCTCGACGTCCATGCCGGCGCCGCGGGTGCGGCACGGCATCGCGAAGACATCGGCCAGCGCATGGTGTGCGGGCAGTTCGGCGGCCGGCACGCCCCCGGTGAACGTCACGTGCTCGGCCACCCCGCAGTCGCGGGCCAGCTTGCGCAGCGATTCCAGGTAGGGACCGCCGCCGACGATGACCAGGGCGGCGCCGTCGACGCGTTGCCGGATCGACGGCAGGGCCTTGATCAGCATGTCCTGGCCCTTGCGCGGGACCAGTCGGGACACGCACACGACCGTGGGCCGCGCACCCAGCCCATACCGGTCGCGCAGCTCGGCACCGGCCGCCGGATCGGGTCGGAACCGGTCGGTGTTCACCCCGGGCGGCAGGTATTCCAGCGAGGCGTGGGGGCCGAAGGCGGGCGCGAACCGCCCCCGGGTGTAGCGGCTGACGAACGTCACGACGTCGGTGGTATCGCCGATGCGGCGCAGCACCGACCGGGCGACCGGAAGCATCGACCACCCGACCTCGTGGCCGTGCGTGCTGGCCACGACGCGGCCGGCCCCCGCCTGGCGGGCCCGCTGGGCCAGCAGCGCCAGCGGTGCGGCCGCGCCGAACCAGACGGTGTCGATGTCGTGTTCGGCGATCAGCCGGCGCATCCGGGCGTCCACCGCCGGGCCGGGCAGCATCAGGGTGCCCGGATGCCGGACCACCCGATAACCGGCCGCCTCGTCGAACGCGTCTGCGCCCTTCCATTGCGGCGCGTACACCGTGACCGAATGCAACCGGGCGTCGACCAGCCGGCCGACGAAGTCGCTCAAGTAGGACTGGATGCCGCCCGGCCGGGGCGGAAAGTCGTTGGTTACCAGCAGGACCCGACTCACTGCGTCAGGCTAGCCTGGCGGTGCACCGGGCCCGCCGCAGGGCGCCCGTCACCCCGAGTGGGCCAGCCACTGGTGCCAGCGCACGAGCAGACCGGGCGAATCGGTGGCCAGGACGTCGTGGACGGCGGAGGCCACGTCGGAGTGCCCCGGACCGCAGGCGGCCAGATACAGGTCGCGCAGCTTGGCCGTCCCGTAGGTGTCCGCGACGAAGCGCGCGAACCACCACGCGCGGTCGTAGGCCAGCGAGCGCTGCGGCCCCGGGGCGTCCAGGTCGGCGTCCGAGGGCAGCGTCAGTGGCACCGGCAACGCGTCGGCGGGCACCGGGTTGCGGGGCCGGGCAACGAAATCGGCCACGCCTTCGGTCAGCCACCGGGGCGCGTCGGGGGCGGTGTCCACGCGCGCGGCATAGTGAAAAAGCTCGTGCGTCAACACGATTCGCAGCGCCCCCGCGGTCATGTTGGCCGCGCCGGGCGCGAAGACGATCCGCTGGCCGACGGCCGTCCGGCGCGCGGGATCGACACGGTCGACGACCGTCACGGCCGCGATGTCAGCCCACTGCGCCGCCGGTCCCCCGCCGGCGGCGGCGCGGAACTCCTCGTCCGTGGCGGCCGCGACCACCGAGACCTCGCGCGACCAGTCGATGCCCCAGAACGCCTCGACCGCGTTGATCGCGACTTCGGCGCCGGACGCCACCCGCGACAGCAGCCGGTCACCGGCCTGGCCACCGAGGCCGAGCAGCCGAACTGTGCGGTCGCCGACGACCAGCGACTTCGCCGCGACGCTGACCTGGCTGCGGACGGGAACGACCAGCTGCGCGGGTCGGGTGGTGCGGTCGAGGGCCGCGTCGAACGGCACGGCCGCCGCCACGATGATCTCGACGACAAACACCCAGGCCAGCAGCAGCCCGAGCCGCCGGCGCCGCGGGCCGGGGCCCCTAGTAGCGGCGGGCGTCGTAGATCGGGCCACCTGCGCCCATCGGCACCACCCGCACCGGCTGGCCGTAGGTGGAGGAATGGATCATCATCCCGTCACCGACGTAGATGCCGGTGTGGGACGCGTCCGAATAAAAGGTCAGCACGTCGCCGGGCTGCAGGTCCGACAGGGACACCGGCTGACCGCCGTGCGCCAGCGCCTGGCTGGAGTGCGGCAGCGCGATGCCGGCCTGTTGGAAGGCCCACATCACCAACCCGGAGCAGTCGAACCCGCCGGGAGCGGCGCCACCCCAGACATAGGGCGAACCGACCTGGGTCAGCGCGGCCTGCACCACGGTCGCGCGGTCACCACCGCCGACCCCGCCGCCGAAGGGGCCGGGCATTCCGCCGGGAGGCGGCGCCTCACCGGGTGCCTGCCCGGCGGGCGGCGGCGCGCCCGGCGGAGCGGCCTCCGGCGCGGGGGCGCCCGGTGCCGGGAGACCGGCGGGTACGGGGCCGGGATCGGCGAGCGCGGTGCGCTGCTCGGGGGTCAGGGAAACGTATTGCGACTTGACGACCGCGATCTGCACCTGCAGCTGACTTTGCTTGGACTGCAGGCTCGCCCGCACCGCGGCCGCCTGCTCGGCCGCGCTCTTCGCGTCTGCGGCGGACTTGGCGGCCTCCCGCTCGGCCTTGGCGGCCTGCTCGCTGGCGACCCGGAAGTTCTTCATCTGGTCGGCCATCTGCGTCGCCATCTGCCGCTGCATGGCCAGCTTGTCGATCAGGCCTTGCGGCGATCCGGCGGTCAACATGGCCGTCATGCCGTCGACGCGACCGCCCATGTAGGTCGCGGCGGCGAGCTTGTTGACCGCGCCCTGGTAGGAGGCCAAGCGGGCCTTGGCGGCGTCGACGGACGCCTGGGCGTCGTCGTGCTTCTTGTCCGCCGCGCGCTGGGCCACCAATTTTTCGTTCAGGTCGAGCTGCGCGCTGTGCATCGCCTCGGTGGTCTGCTCAGCCTGGCGGGACAACTGGTTGAGCTTGGCCAGCGCGTCGTCGGCCGGGTCGGCCGACGCGTGCGCGGCGAGGACACCCGATAACACTGTGAAGCCCGCTAGCGTCCCGATGGCAGTTCGTGTGAGGACACGCGCAAACGGGTATCTAGAGTCAAGCCTCAAGATTTTGCTTCCTTAAACGGCCATAGACGACCATGCGCCGTCGAGCTGGTTCAGGTCTCAAACAGGTTACGAAACGATATCGACGTTTGTCCAAAGCGAGCGGTTAAGAAATTGGCAAGATTTCTGTCATTATCGTGTGAGCGACGCCGACCCCCTCGTAAGCCTTTGGCACGCAAAGCATCCTAGGCCACGCCCGAATCGCGCTCGCGGCGGATGGGCACCAACCGCAATCGCGGCGCCAGGCCGACATCGGCGAGCACCGCCAACGCCGCGCATTCGTCCGCCAACAAAGTCTCCGGTACCCCGAGTAACACGCTGACTACGCAATCGCGGCAACCCGGCCCGCGGACCGCGCAGTCGTCGCAGTCGATCACCACCGGCGCCCCCGTTTCGGGCACCGTCGTGCCGTTGCTGTCGGGCCTACTGGTTCGTGCCATCGGGATCGGTCCTCTCGGTCAGGTGTGGGCGACGTCAGGTCGACCGTCCGAACCGTAACCGCGGCCACCGACAACCCCCCGGCACCGGTTTTGCCCCGGAAAGACCGCAAACGGGCGGGGGCGGTCCGGCGTGGGAGCCGCCCGGGTGTCGGTGGCCACGCTTACCGTCGCGTCAGTGTCAGGGTGAGGTGCCGCTTGTTGCGGTGGTTGGATCCTGATCACCTGATGTTTGGCTCGTACCGTCGGTGCCGCCTTCGGGTTGGCGTGCATACGTTTTGTCGGCATCAGGTGTGAAGGACCGGCCGGCGTGACTTGATAGGAGCGTGGCATCCGCCCCCACTGAGGTTTGTCCGCCGACCGGCCCAACCGTCACCTCACAGTGAAGGAGGCAACCACCATGGTTGTTGTTGGAGCCGATGTACACAAGCGCACCCACACGTTTGTCGCGGTCGACGAGGTCGGGCGCAAGATCGGCGAGAAGGTCGTCAAAGCCGTGACCGCGGGCCATGGCGAGGCGGTGATGTGGGCTCGGGAGCGCTTCGGCGCCGATGTGGTGTGGGCGATCGAGGATTGCCGGCATCTGTCGGCCCGGTTGGAGCGTGACCTGATGGGCTTTGGTCAGTCGGTGGTGCGGGTGCCGCCGAAGCTGATGGCCCAAACTCGGGCTAGCGCGCGTACGCGGGGCAAGTCTGACCCGATCGATGCGCTTGCCGTTGCGCGGGGATTCTTGCGTGAACCCGATCTGCCGGTCGCCTCGCATGACGAGGTGTCACGTGAGTTGAAGTTATTAGTGGATCGCCGGGAAGTCCTTGTGGCGCAACGCACGGCGACGATTAACCGGTTGTTGTGGCGGGTGCACGAACTTGATCCCGAACGCGCCCCGAAGTCGCGTTCGTTGGATCTGGCCAAGCACCGCCGCATCCTGGGTGACTGGCTAGACACCGTGCCCGGGTTGGTAGCCGAGTTGGCTCGTGACGAGCTGGCTGATATCAGCCGGCTCACCGAAACGATCAACGCCTTGGCCAAGCGGATCGGACAGCGAGTTCGCCACGTCGCCCCGGTGCTGCTTTCTCTTCCGGGCTGCGGGGAGCTGACCGCGGCCAAACTAGTCGGCGAGACCGCCGGCGTGACCCGGTTTAAAAGCGCGGCTGCCTTCGCACGTCATGCCGGAGTGGCGCCTGTCCCGGTGTGGTCGGGAAACACTGCCGGCCGGGTCCGGATGACCCGATCGGGCAACCGCCAACTCAACGCCGCCCTGCACCGGATCGCCGTCACCCAGATCCGCCTCGACGGCCTCGGACAGGCCTACTACCGCAAGCGGCTCACCGAGCGTGATTCCACCGCTGAAGCTTTACGTTGCCTCAAACACCGCATTAGCCGCGTCGTCTTTCATCACCTGCGAACCGACGAACAAAACCGTCAACAGCCTTGCCACCCGGCAGCGGCTTGACATAGGAGAAACGCATGGGTGCCGGTGGTGCGACTCAGCTCAGCTTCGCCGACTTGGGGTCGTCCTTCGAAGCTCCCGACGTCTCGCTGCGCGACACCACCTTCGTCGTGGTGGACCTCGAGACCACCGGCGGGCGCACGAAAAGCACCGGCGGCAACGGCCCCGACGCCATCACCGAGATCGGCGCCGTCAAGGTCCGCGGCGGCGCCGTGCTCGGCGAGTTCGCCACGCTCGTCGACCCACAGCGCAGCATCCCGCCGCAGATCGTGCGGCTGACCGGGATCACCACCGCGATGGTGTCCGACGCCCCCCGGATCGACGCCGTGCTGCCGATGTTTCTCGAGTTCGCCGGCCTGGACCACGGGGCGGTGCTGGTCGCTCACAACGCCGGGTTCGACGTCGGGTTCCTGCGTGCCGCGGCGGCGCGGTGCGACGTGGTGTGGCCGCGCCCGCGGGTGCTGTGCACGGTGCGACTGGCCCGCCGCGTGCTCAGCCGGGAGGAAGCCCCCAGCGTGCGGCTGGCCTCGCTGGCGCGGCTGTTCGCCGTGGCCACCCAGCCCACCCACCGCGCCCTCGACGACGCCCGCGCCACCGTCGACGTGCTGCACGCCCTCATCGAGCGGGTCGGCAACCAGGGCGTGCACACCTACGCCGACCTGCGCTCCTACCTGCCGGACGTGACCCCGGCCCAGCGACGCAAGCGGGTCCTCGCCGAGGGCCTGCCCCGGCGGCCCGGCGTCTATCTGTTTCGCGGACCGTCGGGCGAGGTGCTCTACGTCGGCACCGCGGTCGACCTGCGCCGCCGGGTCGGTCAGTACTTCACCGGCGCCGACCCGCGCGGCCGGATGAAGGAAATGGTCAATCTGGCCACCGCGGTCGACCACGTCGAGTGCGCCCACGCGCTGGAGGCCGGCGTCCGCGAGCTGCGGCTGCTGGCCGCGCACGCACCGCCCTACAACCGCCGGTCGAAGTTTCCGCACCGGTGGTGGTGGGTTGCGCTCACCGACGAGGCGTTCCCGCGGCTCGCGGTGGTGCGAGCGCCCCGTCACGACCGCGCGGTCGGCCCATTCCGCTCGCGCGCCGACGCCGCCGACACCGCCGCGCTGCTGTCGCGCTTCACCGGGCTGAGGACCTGCACGACGCGGCTGGGACGGTCGGTCCTGCACGGCCCGGCCTGCGCCGAGGCGGAGATCTCGCCCTGCCCCGCGGCGCGCGGCGTCACGGCCACGCAGTACGCCGCGGCCGTGGCGCGCGGCGCGGCGCTGATCGACGGGATGGACAACGCCGCCCTGTCGGACGCCGTGGATCAGGTCCTGGCGCTGGCCGAGCGACGGCATTTCGAGAGCGCCGCGCGCCTGCGTGACCGCACCGCCACCGCCGTGGAGATCCTGTGGCGCGGCCAGCGGTTGCGCGCGCTGGCCGCGCTGCCCGAGCTGATCGCGGCCGCACCCGACGGTCAGGGCGGCTATCACCTCGCCGTCGTCCGGCACGGCCAGCTCGCGGCGGCCGGCACCGCGCCGCGAGGGGTGCCCCCGATGCCGGTCGTCGACGCGATCACGGCTGGCGCACAGGCGATTCTGCCCACCGCGGCCCCGTTGGGCGGCGCGCTGGTGGAGGAATCCGCCCTCATCGCGCGCTGGCTGGCCGCCCCGGGGGTGCGCATCGTCCGCGTCGACGACGCCCCCGACGCCGCGGGTTGGGCTTCGCCGGTGCGCTCCGCCGGCGCGTGGGCGGCCTGGGCGGCATCGGCCCGCTCGGCGCGACTGGCCTATGACCAAGCGGCGCAATACGATTCAGAGCTGTTGGCCGAACCGCACCCATCGCGCGAGCAGCTGTTCGGCCGCACCGGAGTCGATCGCCGCGCCGGCGCGCCGCAGCCCGTCCTCCCACGCCGGCAACCATTCAGCGCGGCTGGATAGACCGGCGTGGGCGACGAGGGCCCCGGCGGCGTTGAGCACCACGGCGTCCCGGACCGGGCCGTCGGCGCCGGCCAGCACCGCACGCACCTCGGCCGCGTTGGCTTGCGCGTCGCCGCCCAGCAGATCGTCGAGATCGGCTCGGGCGAAACCGAATCCGGCCGGATCGAACGTCAGCTTGTCCACCGTTCCCGCCTGCACTCGCCAGATCGTGCTGGTGGTGGTCGTCGTCAACTCGTCGAGCCCGTCGTCACCGTGCACCACCAAGACGCTCGACCGGCGCGCGGCGAACACCCCCGCCATCACCTCCGCCAGGTCGGCGAACGCGCAGCCGATCAGCCCGGCCCGCGGTCTGGCCGGATTGGTAAGCGGCCCAAGCAGATTGAACACCGTCGGGACACCGATCTCGCGGCGCACCGCCGACGCGTGCCGGTAGGAGGGATGAAACAGCGGCGCGAAGCAGAACCCGATGCCCACCTCGGCCAGGCTGCGCGCGACCTGCTCGGGTTCGAGCTCGATGCGCACCCCGAGCGCCTCCAGCGTGTCGGCACCCCCGGACAACGACGACGCCGCGCGGTTACCGTGTTTGACCACCGGCACGCCCGCGGCCGCGACCACGATCGCCGCCATGGTGGACAGGTTGACGGTGTTGACGCCGTCACCACCCGTCCCGACGATGTCGACGGCGTCGTCGCGCATGGCGGGCATCGGGCGCGCGTGGCTGAGCATCACCTCGGCGAGCTCGCTGACCTCGGCCGAGCTGGGGCCCTTCATCTTCATCGCCACCGCGAACGCGGCGACCTGGGCCGGGCTGGCGTCGCCGGCCATGACCTGTTCCATGGCCCAGGCCGCCTGGCCGCGCGACAGCTCCCGGCGGGCCGTCAACCGGGCCAGCACCTGCGGCCACGACGGCGCCGCCCCGGGGACCGCGACGGAACCGGCGGGGGGCGAAGCCTCAGATGACGCAGCCACGCGCCGATGGTCCCACGCGGACCGGACCTCCCCCAACCGGCGGCGAAAGCCGCCCGTTCCGGGCCCGGCCGCGACGCGAAAACATCAAATGCCGCCCCGGGTGGAGTTAAACAACTACAAAGCGTCATACTTGCGGATGTGACCAGCGCTGTAGGGACCTCGGGTACTGCAATCACGTCGCGGGTTCATTCGTTGAATCGACCCAACATGGTCAGTGTCGGCACCATCGTCTGGCTCTCGAGCGAGCTGATGTTCTTTGCCGGCCTGTTCGCGATGTACTTCACCGCGCGTGCGCAGTCGGGCGGAAAATGGCCGCCCCCGCCGACCGAACTGAACCTCTATCAGGCCGTACCGGTGACGCTCGTGCTGATCGCGTCGTCGTTCACCTGCCAGATGGGGGTGTTCGCGGCCGAACGCGGCGATGTCTTCGGGCTACGCCGCTGGTATGTGATCACCTTCCTGATGGGCCTGTTCTTCGTTTGCGGGCAGGGCTACGAGTACTACCACCTGGTGACTCATGGCACCACGATCCACGGCAGCGCCTACGGCAGCGTGTTCTACCTGACGACCGGATTCCACGGGCTGCACGTCACCGGCGGTCTGATCGCCTTCATCTTCTTGCTGGCGCGCACCGGAATGAGCAAGTTCACCCCGGCGCAGGCCACCGCGAGCATCGTCGTCTCCTACTACTGGCATTTCGTCGACATCGTGTGGATCGCGCTGTTCACCGTGATCTATTTCATCCGATGAGCCGACGCTGGACGAACAGGAGTGCTGGGTTGAAGAAACTGGGGTCCATCCGATCCGGTGCGCGGCCCGGACGGTCGCGAAAAGCGGCCAGTGATCGCTCGCGGCGGCGGCTGCGCCGCCGGTTGTCGGGCGGGTTGCTGCTGCTGATCGCGCTGACGATCGCCGGCGGCCTGGCCGCCGTGCTGACTCCGCGCCCGCAGGTGGCGGTCGCCGACGAGTCGTCCTCGGCGCTGCTGCGGACGGGCAAGCAACTGTTCGACACGTCGTGCGTGTCGTGCCACGGCGCCAACCTGCAGGGTGTGGCCGACCGCGGGCCCAGCCTGATCGGCGTCGGCGAGGAGGCCGTCTACTTCCAGGTCTCGACCGGCCGGATGCCGGCGATGACCGGCGAGGCCCAGGCGCCGCGCAAGGAGCCGATCTTCGACGAGGGGCAGATCGACGCGCTGGGCGCGTACGTCCAGGCCAACGGCGGCGGTCCGACCACCGTGCGCAACCCGGACGGCAGCCTGGCCATGAAGTCGCTGCGCGGCGACGACCTGGGCCGCGGCGGGGACCTGTTCCGGCTGAACTGCTCGTCGTGCCACAACTTCACCGGCAAGGGTGGGGCGCTGTCGTCGGGTAAGTACGCGCCGCCCCTCGAACCAGCCAACGAGCAGCAGATCCTGGCGGCGATGCGGACCGGTCCGCAGAACATGCCGAAGTTCTCCGACCGTCAGCTGTCCTTCGAAGCCAAGAAGGACATCATCGGCTACATCAAGGCGGTCACCGAAGAACGCCAGCCCGGCGGCTACGGCCTGGGTGGATTCGGGCCCGCACCCGAGGGCATGGCCGCGTGGATTATCGGGATGGTCGCCGCCATCGGTTTGGCACTGTGGATTGGGGCACGAGCATCATGAGCGAAGACTTTCGCGGCTCTGACACCGACAAGGGCGCCGCGCCGAACGAACCCGACGAGGCGGCCCTGTCCGCCATGTCGCGCGAGGAGCTCGTCGCGCTGGGCGGCAAGCTCGACGGCGTCGAAACGCTCGTCAAGGATCCCCGCTGGCCCGTCGAGGGCACCAAGGCCGAAAAGCGTGCCGAGCGCGGAGTCGCCCTGTGGCTGTTGCTGGGCGGCATCTTCGGGCTGGCGCTGCTGCTGGTGTTCCTGTTCTGGCCGTGGGAGTACAAGCCGAAGGCGGCCGCGGGCAGCCTGTTGTACGACCTGGCCACCCCGCTGTACGGGCTGACCTTCGGGATGTCGATCCTGTCGATCGCCATCGGCACCATCCTGTACCAGAAAAGGTTTATCCCGGAAGAGATTTCGATCCAGGAGCGGCATGACGGCGCCTCCCGGGAGATCGACCGCAAGACGGTCGTGGCCAACCTGACCGACGCCCTGGAAGGCTCGACCGTCCGGCGGCGCAAGGTGGTCGGGATGTCGCTGGGGCTGGGCCTCGGCGCGTTCGGTCTGTCGACGTTGGTGGCGTTTGCCGGCGGCCTGATCAAGAACCCCTGGAAGCCGGTGGTGCCCACCGCGAACGGCAAGAAGGCCGTGCTGTGGACGTCCGGTTGGACACCGCGGTATGCGGGCGAGACCATCTTCCTCGCGCGGGCCACGGGCTCCGCGGGGACGTCACCGTTCATCAAGATGCGCCCCGAAGACCTCGACGCCGGCGGCATGGAGACCGTCTTCCCGTGGCGGGAGTCCGACGGTGACGGCACCACCCCGGAATCCCAGGAAAAGCTGCGGGCGATCAACCAGGGCGTGCGCAACCCCGTGATGCTCATCCGGGTCCGGCCGTCGGACATGCCCCGGGTGGTCAAGCGCCAGGGCCAGGAGAGCTTCAACTACGGCGAGTTGTTCGCCTACACCAAGGTCTGCTCGCACCTGGGTTGCCCCGCGTCGCTGTACGAGGAGCAGTCCTACCGAATCTTGTGCCCGTGTCACCAGTCGCAGTTCGACGCCCTGCACTTCGCCAAGCCGATCTTCGGCCCGGCGGCGCGCGCGCTGGCGCAACTGCCCATCACGATCGACACCAACGGGTATCTGGTCGCCAACGGCGACTTCATCGAGCCCGTCGGACCGGCATTCTGGGAAAGGACGACCTCATGAGCCCGAAGCTGAGTCCCCCCAAACCGCCCAAGATCGGCGATGTCCTGGCGCGTCAGGGTGAAGACATCGACACGCGCTATCACCCGTCGGCGGCGGTGCGCCGGCAGCTCAACAAGGTCTTCCCGACCCACTGGTCCTTCCTGCTGGGCGAGATCGCGATGTACAGCTTCATCGTGCTGCTGCTCACCGGCGTCTACCTGACGCTGTTCTTCGACCCGTCCATGGCCGAGGTCACCTACAACGGGGCCTATCAGCCGCTGCGCGGTGTCGACATGTCCAAGGCCTTCGCGTCGACCCTCGACATCTCGTTCGAGGTGCGCGGTGGGTTGTTCGTCCGTCAGGTTCACCACTGGGCCGCGCTGATCTTCTCCGCGGCGATCATGGTGCACCTGGCGCGCATCTTCTTCACCGGAGCATTCCGGCGGCCCCGCGAGGCGAACTGGGTCATCGGTTCGCTGCTGCTGATATTGGCCATGTTCGAGGGCTATTTCGGCTACTCGCTGCCCGACGACCTGTTGTCCGGCATCGGGCTGCGCGCCGCCCTGTCCTCGATCACGTTGGGGATGCCGGTGATCGGCACCTGGCTGCACTGGGCCCTGTTCGGCGGCGACTTCCCTTGCGGCGGTGTGGGTAACGAGTGCGCGACTGCGGGCTACATCATCCCGCGCATGTACGCGCTGCACATTTTGCTGCTGCCCGGGATCATTCTGGCCCTGATCGGCCTGCACCTGGCGATGGTCTGGTTCCAGAAGCACACCCAGTTCCCCGGCCCGGGCCGCACCGAACACAACGTGGTCGGCGTGCGGGTCATGCCGATCTTCGCGGTCAAGTCCGGCGCGTTCTTCGCCGCGATCGTGGGTGTGCTCGGCCTGATGGGTGGCCTGCTACAGATCAACCCCATCTGGAACCTGGGTCCCTACAAGCCATCTCACGTCTCGGCCGGCTCGCAGCCCGACTTCTACATGATGTGGACCGAAGGCCTTGCCCGCATCTGGCCGCCGTGGGAGTTCTACTTCTGGCACCACACCATTCCCGCGGTGGTCTGGGTCGCCATCCTCATGGGCCTGATCTTCGTCCTGCTGATCATCTACCCCTTCCTGGAGAAGCGGTTCAGCGGCGACTACGCCCACCACAATTTGCTGCAACGGCCCCGTGACGCCCCGGTACGCACCGCCATCGGTGCCATGGCGATCGCGTTCTACATGGTGCTGACGCTGAGCGCGATGAACGACATCATCGCGTTCAAGTTCCAGATCTCGCTGAACGCGACGACGTGGATCGGCCGCATCGGGATGGTCGTCCTCCCGCCGATCGTCTACTTCGTCACCTACCGTTGGTGCATTGCGCTGCAGCGCAGCGACCGGGAGGTGCTGGCACACGGGATCGAGACCGGCATCATCAAGCGGCTGCCGCACGGGGCGTACGTCGAGCTGCATCAGCCGCTCGGCCCCGTCGACGACCACGGCCACCCGATCCCGCTCGAGTACCAGGGTGCGGCGCTGCCCAAGCGGATGAACAAGCTGGGCTCGGCCGGTTCACCCGGTAGTGGCAGCTTCCTGTTCGCCGACCCGGTGTCCGAGGATGCGGCCCTGCGGGAGGCGGCGCACGCTTCCGAGCAACGTGCGCTGACCGCGCTGCGCGAGCACCAGGAAAGCGTCGCCGGTTCGACCAACGGGAAGAACGGCGAGCACCACTAGCCTCGTGCTGGTTCGGTGACGCCCGCGCCGCACTGTTGGTGCGCGGCCCGCACGATGGAGCCGGCGGTCAGGAAGGCCGGCTTCATCTGGTCGCGGGCCTCGACCGGCAGGTCGGCCGCGCAGCGCAACACCATCAGGGCGAGCGCGCTGTAGGTCGCGTACGGGATGACGAGCAGGTTGACCCGTGCGTCGCCCCCGACGACGGTCATCACGTGCTGACGCTTTCGTTCCCATCCCGACCAGTTCAGGTCGGGGGGTCGTTGCAGCGGCGGCCAGTTGACGTTGATGGCGCTGACTTCGCCCAGCAAAGGAGTCAGGACGGCGACCAGCTCGGGCAGTTCGTTGGTGATGCGGTCCGCGCGCGGCCACCACGCGCCGTCGATGGCGCGGCCGAGTTCACGGGCCACCGAGAGCCGGACCGGATTGGCGCGGCGGCGGCTGGCAAACGATGCGGTCATCTGGAGACCTGGCGGTCCCAGCCGGCCAGATTCACGACAACCATGGGCGGATCCCTTCACGTCGGCGTCGTTCGCCCCGGCGAGCGCGGGGCGGACGGAGGAATCGCATTGCCCTTGGGTGGCTCGGTGGCAACCGAACACCGCTGACAACGAAACGGCTCGGGGTGAACGCTACGCCACGGCACCCCACCGGGGGCGGCCAGGGCGCCGACGACGCCGGCTCTACCCACCCGGCGGCCGCGGCGGCGCCTTCGCGGGGCCGACCGCCCCGACCGCGTTCGTGCACTACAGTTGCGGGGGGCCGACACGGTGAGGATGGGCGCAAATGGCGATACAGGACTGGGGCGATGCCCCGGAGATCCATCCGTCGAAGATCCGGGTCGGCGACGTCATCGGCACCTTGCGTCCCACGACGCTGCGTTACACCGTCAAGATGATCAGCGGGCCGCAGACCACTCCCCGGCGCTGGACATTCTTCGGCCGCGATGCCAACGGCACGCAACACACGGGCACCTTCGGCGAGGACGAACTGGTTCGCAGGTACGCCAAGGCGTCGTGACGCGGGCCTACTGCGCGTCGACGGCGCGGCGCAGCTGGCGAACGTGCAGCCACTCGATCACCGGCATCCCGGCGGTGACGACCGCGGCGACGCCGTACGCGATCCAGGACGGGCCGTCGTGGCCCACGGCCATCAGGTAGGTCGCGGTGGCCACCGCGACCAGCGCCAGGCCCATCGCGCCCACCAGCAGCACGGTGCCGCGCAACCAGGCCCGATCGACCGCCTCCCCCGACCAGTCGGAATCGGCCTCCTGAGCCGGGACCTGCGCCCTCGGTTGACGCGCCCATTCCGCCGCGGTGCGCGGCGCCTGGGACATCAGGCGCACCGGGGGCCGGTTGGACGTCGTCCCCCGGGCGGCCGGCTCGGTCTGCGCCATCCGCCGCGCCCGCAACAGCATCGGGATCGCCCCCGCGATGATCAACGCGGACACCACGATCACGGCGTAGAGCACCCACGAGGTGGTATGCGTGCCACCGGCCGCCTTGTGAAAGCCCCGCCCCAGGTCCGTCAGGGCAACGGCCGCGGCCACGCTCACGCCCAGCAACACCAGCCAGACGGCGGCACACGCACCGATCAGTATGCGGTCGACGACGTCGGGCGAGATGGTTTCGTCGCCCAACCCACGGCGGTACGCCGAATACCTGCTGACCATCAGCAGCTCGTCTGGGGCGCGTCGTTGGTGTTCGCCGACAGGACGGTCCCGTCGCTCGTCGTGATCGAGCAGTTGAGCCGGCTGACCCGGAACAGGCTGGACGCCTCGACGGAGCCCACGTCGGACTGTGAGATCGGCGTGACGGTCATCGACCACGGGATGTACACGTTGTGCTGCGTGCGCCGCCGCCCCGAGGCGTCGACGTAGGTCACCGAGATGATGTCACCGGGCGCCTTGGTGCCGGTCACCGAATAGGTCACCTGGCGCGGCCCCGTCGGGGTGGTCGGCGGGGGTGGCGGTGGCGCCGCCGCCGTCGAGGTGGCCGGGGGCGGCGCGGGAGCGGGCGCCGGCGGTGGCGGCGGCGGGGCGGGCGTCACCGTCACGGTCTGGGTCTCCGTTGCTGTCGGGGGCGGCGGTTCGGTCGTGGGCGGTGGTGGCGGCGGGGGCGGCGGCTTGGTGGTCGTGATCTCGTCCTGCATCGGCGGCGTCGACGGGACGGTGGTGGTGTTCGGGGTGGCCAGCTTGGTGGTGTCGGTGCGCGCGAACAACAGCGACACCGAGACGACGAGCGCGATCGCGGCCACGATGGCGGCGATCCCGACCACCCACGGCCAGCGCGGTGCGCCGTGCTCGTCGTCGGCGTCGGTCGACTCGTCGAAGGTGTCGTAGTCGTAGAGCCTGAGGTCGGCCGGCAGGTAGGGCCCGCTGATGAAGTGCTCGGACTCCGGGGCCGAATAGGCCCGCGAATAGACGTCGGTCTGACCCGTCTGGTCGGCCGCCGGTTCGGCGCTGCTGTCGAAAGGCTCGAGTTCGTCGACGGGACCGGGTTCGCCCAGGGGTTCGGGGGCGTCCGCGGGCTCGCCGTCGGAATCGGGTTGGTGGGGGGCCTCGCTCACGGAATCGGGTTCCTCAGGATCCCATTCCGGGGGTTTCGGCCCGCTCATCTTTGCCTGCCCTGTCCGACTGCCTCACCAGCGCGCGGGGCCCGGCGGCCGTATTGTTGCGCGCGCGCTTGAGAAATTGTCATTTGCCTGGGCAAAACATTACCGAACCGAGAGGGGCAAAGAAGTCCTGGCGAAGCGGCCACAGATCACGTGATCGGATTGTGACCTTAACGCGTGCGGATCAGTGTTTCTCGGGTCCGATGTAGTACTCGAAGACCAGTCCCGCAACCGATGCCAGGATGAACATCACGCCCGCGGCGATCAGCCAGGGCAGCCACAGCGCGATGCCGACCGCGGTCACCGAACCCGACAGCGCGATCAGGATCGGCCACCAGCTGTGCGGGCTGAAGAAGCCCAATTCGCCTGCTCCGTCGCTGATCTCGGCGCCCTCGTAGTCCTCGGGCCGGGTATCGATGCGGCGCGCGACGAACCGGAAGAAGGTGGCCACGATCAACGCCAGTCCGCCGGTCAGCGCCAGCGCGGTCGTGCCCGCCCACTCCTCACCGCCGGTGGCGAAAAGCGCGGTCAGCACCCCGTAAAGCACCGAAACCACAATGAAAAACGCGGCGACGAATTCGAAAACCCTGGCTTCGATATGCATTTGGTGTCCTAACCTACTGCTGGCTTCCGGCCAACTGGCCCCGGCGGGTGTCGAACGGGTGGGTGGACACCGCCAGCGGTGCCTGACCGATCGACTGCAATGCCTGGGAGTTGCTCTTTCCGTCGATCCGCTGCTGCAAGTAAGCCTTGAAGTCGTTGGGCGGCACCACCCGAACCTCGAAGTTCATCATCGAGTGATAGGTGCCACAGAACTCGGCGCAGTGCCCGACGAAGGCCCCGGTTTTGCTGATGTCGTCGACCTGGAAGACGTTGATCGAGTTGTTCGCCTCGGCGTTGGGGATCACGTCACGCTTGAAGAGGAACTCCGGCACCCAGAACGTGTGGACGACGTCCGCGGACGCCAGGCGGAACTGGATGCGCTTGCCGGTCGGCAGCACCAGCACCGGGATCTGGTCGCTGGTTCCCAGGGTTTCGACCTTGTCGAAGTTCAGGTACGTGCGGTCGGAGGTGTTGAGCCCGCGCACCGGCCCGACGAGTTCCTCGCCGTGGGCGTCCTTGCCTTCGGGCCTGGAGACCATCGCGTTCTTGCGCGCCTGATCGGCGCCGTCATAGGTCAGCGTGCCGTCCTTGAAGTCGACGCGCTGGTAGCCGAACTTCCAGTTCCACTGGAAGGCGGTGACGTCGACCACCACCTCGGGGTCCTTGTCGAGGTGCAGCATCTTCTCCTGGACCACCACGGTGAAGTAGAACAACACCGAGATGATCAGGAACGGCGTGACCGTCAGCACCAGCTCGAGCGGCATGTTGTAACCGAACTGGCGGGGCAGCTCGGTGTCGGTGGCCTTCTTGCGGTGGAAGGCGGTGGCCCAGAAGATCAGGCCCCACACGATGACCCCGACGACCAGCGAGGCGATCACCGCGCCGAGCCACAGTTCGCGGTTGTAGTGGGCCTGCGGGGTGATGCCCTTGGGCCAGCCCAGGCCCAGCACGTCCTCCCAGCTGCACCCGCTCAGGGTCAACGCCAGCACGCCGAACGTCGCGGCCAGCGCCAGCGGCCGCAGACGACGGGACAGACCCCGCCGGACGATGCCGGACCGGCTGCCAAAACGGCCCTGAAACCTGCCCTGCGACAAACGTTGCGAACGGACCTGCTCGCGAGGTGTCACGTCGGCGCCTCCTGCTCGGATATCGAATACTACGCAGCGTAGACCACGCGGCTGACCCGAGCGACGAAACCCCGGCCCGGCAGGGGTGTGCGGCGGCACGAGCGGCGGCCGAGTGCGGCATACTGGGGCGCCGTGTGTGGTCTGCTGGCGTTCGTCGCTGCCCCGGACGGTGCCACTGACGACGCTGCCGCCCGCGCCGACGATGCCATCGCGCGCGCGTCGCACCTGATGCGCCATCGGGGTCCCGACGAACCGGGCACCTGGACCGACCCGGGCGCCGACGGAAACGTCGTGTTCGGCTTCAACCGGCTGTCGATCATCGACATCGCGCATTCGCACCAGCCACTGCGGTGGGGCCCGCCGGAGTCGCCCGGCCGCTACGTCCTGGTGTTCAACGGGGAGATCTACAACTACCTCGAGCTGCGCGACGAGCTGGCCACCGCGCACGGCGCGGTCTTCGCCACCGACGGTGACGGCGAGGCGATCGTCGCCGGCTACCACTACTGGGGCGCCGACGTCCTGACCCGGCTGCGCGGCATGTTCGCCTTCGCCCTGTGGGACACCGCCACCCTCGAATTGTTCTGCGCCCGAGACCCGTTCGGCATCAAGCCGCTGTTCATGGCGACCGGTACCGGCGGCACGGCGGTGGCCAGCGAGAAGAAGTGCCTGCTGGACCTGGCGGATTTGGTCGGCTTCGACACCCGGATCGACGAGCGGGCGGTGCAGCACTACACCGTGCTGCAGTACGTGCCCGAGCCCGAGACGCTGCACCGCGGGGTGCGCCGGCTGGAATCGGGCTGCTACGCGCGGATCCGGCCCGGGGGGCAGCCGGAGGTCACCCGCTACTTCGTGCCGCGCTTCGCCGCCACGCCGATCACTCGCGGCGGCGAGCAGGCCCGCTACGACGAGATCACCGCGGTGCTCGAGGACTCGGTGGCCAAGCACATGCGCGCCGACGTCACCGTCGGGGCGTTCCTGTCCGGGGGCATCGACTCCACCGCCATCGCGGCGCTGGCCATCCGGCACAACCCGAAGCTGATCACGTTCACCACCGGGTTCGAGCGCGAGGGCTTCTCCGAGATCGACGTCGCGGTGGCCTCCGCCGAGGCGATCGGCGCGCGCCACGTCGCCAAGGTGGTCCACCCGGACGAGTTCGTGGCCGCCCTGCCCGAAATCGTCTGGTACCTCGACGAGCCGGTGGCCGACCCCGCGCTGGTACCCCTGTTCTTCGTCGCCCGGGAGGCCCGCAAACACGTCAAGGTGGTGCTGTCCGGGGAGGGCGCCGACGAGCTGTTCGGCGGCTACACGATCTACCGGGAACCGTTGTCGCTCAAGCCATTCGACTACCTGCCGCGGCCACTGCGGCGGTCGATGGGCAAGGTGTCCAAGCCGCTGCCGGAGGGCATGCGCGGCAAGAGCCTGCTGCACCGCGGCTCGCTGACGCTCGAGGAGCGCTACTACGGCAACGCGCGCAGCTTCTCCGACGCCCAGCTGCGCGACGTGCTGCCCGGCTTCCGCCCCGAATGGACCCACACCGACGTCACCGCCTCGGTGTACGCGCAGTCGGCCGGCTGGGACCCGGTGGCCCGCATGCAGCACGTCGACCTGTTCACCTGGCTGCGGGGCGACATCCTGGTCAAGGCGGACAAGATGACGATGGCCAACTCGCTGGAGCTGCGGGTGCCCTTTCTGGATCCCGAGGTGTTCGCCGTCGCCTCGCGACTGCCGGTCGACGCCAAGATCACCCGCACCACCACGAAGTACGCGCTGCGCCGGGCCCTGGAGCCGATCGTTCCCGCGCACGTGCTGCACCGGCCCAAGCTGGGGTTCCCGGTGCCCATCCGGCACTGGTTGCGCGCGGGCGAGCTGCTGGACTGGGCGTACGGGCTGGTGGCGTCCTCACAGGCCGGCCACCTCGTCGACCTGGCCGCCGTCCGGCGGATGCTCGACGAGCACCGCAACGGCGCAAGCGACCACAGCCGCCGGCTGTGGACGCTGCTCATCTTCATGCTCTGGCACGCGATCTTCGTCGAGCACAGCGTGGTGCCGCAGATCAGCGAGCCGCACTACCCCGTGCAGCTCTAGCCGAGGCTCTCCGGCGTCGAGGTCAGGCCAGCACCGCGGCGATCTCGTTGGCCGCGTCGTCGCCGTAGGCGCCGGCCAACCGGCTGACCGCGGTCTCGCGGTCCCAGTCCCAGTTCTGGGTCCCGGTCGATTCCAGGACCAGCACGGCGACCAGCGAACCCAGCTGCGCCGAGCGCTCCAGGCTCAGGCCGGCGCTGCGGCCGGTGAGGAAACCGGCGCGGAACGCGTCGCCGACGCCGGTGGGGTCGGTCTGGCTGGTTTCGGGCACCACGCCCACGTGGGTGGTGGTGCCGTCGGGCTCGACGATGTCGACGCCCTTGGGGCCCAGTGTGGTCACCCGCAGGCCGACCTTGCCCTGCACGTCGGCCTCCGACCAGCCGGTCTTGTTGAGCAGCAGCTCCCACTCGTAGTCGTTGGTGAACAGGTAGGCCGCGCCGGCGACGAGCTTCTCGATCTCCGCACCGGACAGGCGGGGCAGCTGCTGGGACGGGTCGGCGGCGAAGGGCAGGCCCAGCTTGCGGCACTCCTCGGTGTGCACCACCATCGCGTCCGGGTCGTTGGCCCCGACGATGACCAGGTCCGGCTCGCCGATGGACGCGACCACGTCGGCGAGCTTGATGGTGCGGGCCTCGGACATGGCGCCCGGGTAGAACGAGGCGATCTGGGCCATGTCGACGTCGGTGGTGCAGGTGAACCGCGCCGTGTGCGCCGTCTTCGAGATCAGGACGTTGTCGCAGTTGACGCCGTGCGACTGCAGCCACTGCCGGTAGTCGTCGAAGTCGTTGCCGGCCGCGCCCACCAGCGCGACGTCGCCGCCGAGCACGCCGATGGCGTAGGCGATGTTGCCCGCCACCCCACCGCGGTGAATCACCAGGTCGTCGACCAGAAAACTGAGCGATACCTTCTGCAGGTGTTCAGCCAGCAGGTGCTCGGAGAACTTGCCGGGGAACCGCATCAAATTGTCGGTCGCAATCGAACCTGTCACCGCGATCGTCACGAATGTCTCCGCCCTTCGTTAGTAAGGTTATCTAGCTTACGCACGGGTCCTCGCCGTCGTCGTGTCCACCGTCGGCGCGAGGCGGTGCGCTAGCCTCCCTAGGGAACTCGCTCAAGTCGCCGGGACGCGATGCCCGGTCGGGGTAATCCCGCAGTAGTCCCGTCTACCACGGTAGGAGACCACGATGGCAGGTCCGCAGTCGCCGAACCACACCGTCGGCGGTAGCGGACCCAGCGGCCCCGAGCGTCCGGCCCAGGCCCCGCCGCTCGATTACCCCGACGACCGCCGCGCCGGCGACGCCGCACCCGCCAATTATGCCGGGCAGCAGCCGCCGCCGATGCCCTACCCGCAGCGCCGGTCCAAGCGGCGGCTGATCGTCGGAATCCTGGTCGCCCTCGCGCTGATGGCCGCCCTGACCGTGGCGATCGTCTACGGCGTGCGCACCAACGGGGCCAACACCGGCGCGACCTTCTCCGAGGGGGCCGCCAAGACCGCCATCCAGGGCTACCTGGACGCCCTCGACCACCGCGACATCGAGGAGATCGAACGCAACGCGCTGTGCGGCATGTACGACGGCGTCCGCGACAAGCGGTCCGACCAGGCGCTGGCCAAGCTCAGCAGCGACGCGTTCCGGAAGCAGTTCTCCCAGGTCGAGGTGACCTCGATCGACAAGATCGTCTACCTGTCGCAGTACCAGGCCCAGGCGCTGTTCACCATGCGGGTGTCCCCGGCGGGCGGGGGCCCGCTGCGCGGCGACCTGCAGGGCATCGCCCAGCTGCTCTTCCAGCGGGGCGAGATCATGGTGTGCTCGTACGTGTTGCGCACCGGCGGCTCGTACTGAGCGCGCCCGGCGTGCGGGCTTACCGCGTCAGTTGAACGAGTCGCCGCAGGCGCACGAGCCGGTGGCGTTGGGGTTGTCGATCGTGAAGCCCTGCTTCTCGATGGTGTCGACGAAATCGATGGAGGCGCCTTCCACGTAGGGCGCGCTCATCCGGTCCACGGTCAGCGTCACGCCGCCGAAGTCGGCGGTCAGGTCGCCGTCCAGCGTCCGGTCGTCGAAGAAGAGGTTGTAGCGGAGTCCTGCGCACCCGCCCGGCTGGACCGCGATACGCAACGCCAGGTCGTCCCGCCCCTCCTGATCGAGCAGGGACTTTGCCTTGGTGGCGGCGGCCTCGGTCAGGATCACGCCGTGCGTCTTGGCGTTCGACTCGTTTTGCACCGTCATTGCTTCTCCTACATGCCTCATCGTTGGGTGGCTTCGTTCAGGTTCGAGCCCGCTGGTCTCGCGTTAGGCGCCCGATCCGCCCGGCGGAAGCCCACTGGATCAACGGTACCTTGCAGAACCGCTATTCCCGAGTCGCGCCGCCACCACCGATGCCAATCCCATGAGCTGATTGGCCGCGTCGGCCTGCGCCAGCCGCGCCGACCCGGCGTGATCGGCGATGGACAGGGCGGCCATGATGCCCGCCGAGCGCACCGTGGCGTTGTCCAGGCCGACCTGGCCCGCCAGCACGATCACCGGCACTCCGCGCGGGCGGGCCGCGTCCGCGAGAAAACCCACCACCTTGCCGTGCAGCGACTGTTCGTCGAAGCGCCCCTCCCCGGTGATGATGAGCTCCGCGATGTCCAGATCGGCCTCCAGCCGGGTGTGATGGGCGATGATGGCCGCGCCGGACTCGCACCGGCCGCCGAGCGCCAGCAGCCCGGCGCCGATGCCGCCGGCGGCCGCCGCGCCCGGTTCGGCGCTGACGTCGCGCCCGGCCACCGCTTCCAGGATGAGCGCCCATGCCTGCAGGCGGACCTCCAGCGCCGCGACCGTGACCGTGTCGGCGCCCTTCTGCGGCCCGAACACCCTGGCGGCCCCCCACGGGCCGAGCAGCGGGTATTCGGTGTCGGAGGCGGCGATGAGCTCGACGTTGGCCAGTTGGCGGCGGGCGGAATCCAGGCCGCCGAGCTCGGCGATCATGCCCTGCCCGCCATCGGTGCACGCGCTGCCGCCGAGCCCGACCACGATCCGCGTCGCACCGGCCCGCATCGCCTCGGCGATCAGCTGTCCCACTCCCCTGCTGTGGGCCGCCATCGCGGTCTCCGGGGTGGGCGGGCCGCCCAGCAGGGCCAGGCCACACGCCTGCGCGCATTCCAGGTAGGCGGTGGTCGTGGCGGGGTCGAACACCCACTGCGCCTCGACCATGGTGGACAGCGGCCCGGATACCCGCAGGCGGCGCTTCTTGCCCCCCAGCCGGCTGGCGAGCACCTCGACGAAGCCGGGACCGCCGTCGGACTGCGGGGCGACGATGAAACGGTCGCGCGGGCGGCATCGGGTCCACCCGGTCGCGATGGCCGCCGCGGCCTCCACGGCCGTCATGCTGTCGCCGTAACAGTCCGGAGCCACCAGGACGAGCATGGCGGGCAGCTGCAGACGGCCGGGAGCGAGGCCAAAGCCAGCATCATCCGAGGCCATCGACCCGTCGTCCATCACAGGAAGCCGTTCATCACTGGTAAGAGTAGGGCCAAGTGAGGGGCTGACGCAGGTCTAATAGCAAGGCATTCCAAGCCAATTCCGGGACGGGCCGTCCGCGAAGTAACCTGGCCTCTGTGAAGCTGATGGGCCGTAAGAAGGGCCAAGACGATCTTGACGAAGGCGCGGCCGCAGTCGACGCCGCCGGTTCCCCCGCGACCGCCTCTCGCGGATCGCGCGGCACCACCCCGAAGGGCCGCCCGACGCCCAAGCGCAACGAGGCCAGGCGCACCGCGCGCAAGGGGCCGGTCGCGCCCGCACCGATGACCGCGTCGGAGGCGCGGGCCCGCCGCAAGTCGCTGGCCGGCCCCAAGCTCAGCCGCGAGGAGCGCAAGGCCGACCGGACCGCCAACCGCGCCCGGATGGCGAACCGCCGGGAGCGCATGATGGCCGGTGACGAGGCCTACCTGCTGCCGCGCGACCAGGGCCCGGTCCGGCGCTACGTGCGCGACGTGGTGGACGCCCGGCGCAACCTGCTGGGCCTGTTCATGCCGGCGACCCTGTTCCTGATGTTCGCCATGTTCACCACCCCGCAGCTGCAGCTCTACGTCTCCCCGGCGATGCTGCTGCTGATGGCCGTGATGATGGTCGACGGGCTGCTGCTGGGCCGCAAGGTGAGCAGGCTAGTGGACGCGAAGTTCCCGGACAACACCGAGAGCCGGTGGAAGCTGGGCCTCTATGCCGCCAGCCGGGCGTCGCAGATGCGCCGCCTGCGCACGCCGCGGCCCCAAGTCGAGCGCGGCAGCGATGTCGGTTAGACGCCGCCGGAAAGCCGCCTGAACGGGTGCGCACGCTGGTCCTCGGCGGGATCCGGTCGGGCAAATCCCGGTGGGCGGAGGACGCCATCGCCGGCGCGGTGCCGGCCGGACAGCCGGTGTGTTACCTGGCCCCCGGCCCGACCGGTGCGGGGGACGCGGCCTGGGCGGACCGCGTCGCCGAGCACCGCGGCCGCCGGCCCGGGCATTGGTCGACGGTCGAAACCGACGACATCGCAGGCCACTTGCGCGGGTCGCCGGACACCCCGACGCTGGTCGACGACCTGGGCACCTGGTTGACCGGCACGCTGGACCGGCTCGACGGGTGGGACGGCGGGTCGGTGGCGGCTCCGGTCCGCGACACGATCGACGCCATGCTCGCCGCCGTCGGCGACTTCGAGTCCACGTTGGTGCTGGTCAGCCCCGAGGTCGGGCTCGCCGTCCTCCCGGCCACCGCGTCCGGGCGCCGGTTCGCCGACGAGCTGGGCACCCTCAACCAGCGGGTCGCCGAGCTCTGCGACCGGGTGGTGCTGGTGGTGGCCGGGCAGGCGGTGCCGATCAAGCCGTCGGGGACCTGATGGACTTCGCCCCGGTATCGCCGCCCGATGCGGGCGTCGCCGCTGCGGCCCGCGCCCGCCAGGACACGCTGACCAAGCCCAGGGGCGCGCTGGGCCGCCTCGAGGACCTTTCGGTGTGGATCGCGTCGTGCCAGGGGCATTGTCCGCCAAGGCAATTCGAGCGTGCCCGGGTGGTGGTGTTCGCCGGTGACCACGGGGTCGCGCGGTCCGGGGTGTCGGCCTACCCGCCGGAGGTGACCGCCCAGATGGTTGCCAACTTCGAGGCCGGCGGGGCGGCGATCAACGTGCTGGCCGATCTCGCCGGCGCGACGGTGCGCGTCGCGGACCTGGCGGTGGCCGGCGATGCGCCCGCCGAGCGGATCGGTGCGCACAAGGTGCGGCGCGGCAGCGGCGACATCGCCGTCGAGGACGCCCTGACCCAGGACGAGACCGTCACGGCGATCGCCGCGGGCCGGGCCATCGCCGACGAGGAGGTCGACTCCGGCGCCGATCTGCTCATCGCCGGCGACATGGGGATCGGCAACACCACCCCGGCCGCGGTGCTGGTGGCGGCGCTGACCAACGCCGAACCCGTCGCGGTGGTGGGCTTCGGCACCGGCATCGACGACGCCGGATGGGCACGCAAGACGGCGGCGGTGCGCGACGCCCTGTTCCGGACGCGGCCGGTGCTGCCCGACCCGGTCGGGTTGCTGCGCTGCGCCGGCGGCGCCGACCTGGCCGCGATGGCGGGGTTCTGCGCGCAGGCCGCGGCGCGGCGCACCCCGCTGCTGCTCGACGGGATGGCGGTGACGGCGGCCGCGTTGGTCGCCGAGCGGCTGGCTCCCGGCGCGCGGCTGTGGTGGCAGGCCGGTCATCGGTCCACCGAGCCCGGTCATGCCCTGGCGCTGACCGAGCTCGGCCTGGAGCCGATCCTGGACCTGCGGATGCGGCTCGGCGAGGGAAGCGGCGCCGCGCTGGCGCTGCCCGTGCTGCGCGCCGCGGTGGCCACGCTGGCGTCGATGACCACCTTCGTGCAGGCGGGGGTGTCCGATTCAAAGGCCGCTCCCCCGTCGTGATGCGTTCGCTGGCAACGGCTTTCGCGTTCGGCACGGTGCTGCCGGTGCCCCGTGGGTGGGACGCCCCGATGGGCCGCGGCGCCATGACGGCGCTGCCGGTGGTGGGCGCCGCCTTGGGCGCCTTGGCCGCGATCGTGACGTGGGGCGGGGCCTGGGCCTTCGGAGCGGCCAGCCCGCTGTCGGGGCTGCTCGCGGTCGCGACGCTGCTGCTGGCCACGCGTGGCCTGCACGTTGACGGGGTGGCCGACACGGCCGACGGGCTGGGCTGTTACGGGCCGCCGGAGCGCGCGCTGGCGGTGATGCGCGACGGGTCGACCGGCCCCTTCGGCGCGGCGGCCGTCGCCTTGGTGATCGCGCTGCAGGGTCTGGCGTTCGCGGCGCTCGGGGCGGCGGGCAGGCCGGGGATCGTGGGCGTCGCCGTGGTGGTTTTCGCCGGCCGGGTCGCCGCGGTGCTGGCCGGCCGCCGGCCGGTGCCGGCGGCCGCCGGCAGCGCCCTGGGGGTGCGCGTCGCCGGCAGCCAGCCGGCGATCGTGGTGGCGGCCTGGGTGGCGGTGCTGCTCGCCGTCTCGTCGGCGGGGGGACCGCGGCCGTGGCAGGGGCCGGCCGCGGTGCTGGCGGGCCTGTGCTGCGGCGCGGTGCTGGTGTGGCACTGCGTGCGCCGGTTCGGCGGCATCACCGGTGACGTGCTGGGGGCCGCCATCGAGCTGACGACGACGGTGGGCGCGGTGACGCTCGCCGGGTTGGTGCGGTTGTGACGCGCGACTGCCCGGCTGGCCGGGCGCTCACGCGAGTTCCAGCCGCGAGCGTGAAATCAACTTCACGCTCACGGCTGAGCGTGAAACGAACTTCACGTTCGACGGCCGGGCTCAGCCCAGCCGGGCCATCCAACCGTGGGTGTCGGCGAAGGTCCCCCGCTGGATCCCGGTCAGCGTGTCGCGCAGCGCCATCGTCACCTCGCCGGGCTGGCCGTCGGCGACGGTGAACTCGGTATCGCCGTACTTCACGTTCGAGACCGGGGTGATGACGGCGGCCGTGCCGCAGGCGAACACCTCGGTGATCTCGCCGGCGGCGGCCTTCTTCTGCCACTCGTCGATGTCGATCTTGCGTTCCTCGACGGAGAATCCAGCGTCAATCGCCAACTGCAGCAATGAATCCCGGGTGATTCCCGGCAACAGCGAGCCGGACAGCTCCGGGGTGACCAACCGCGCCGATCCGCCGCTGCCGAACACGAAGAAGATGTTCATGCCGCCCATCTCCTCGACGAAGCGCCGTTCGACGGCGTCCAGCCACACCACCTGGTCGCACCCGTGCGCGGCGGCCTCGGCCTGCGCCACCAACGAGGCGGCGTAATTGCCGCCGAACTTGGCCGCGCCGGTGCCGCCGGGGCTGGCCCGCACGTAGTCCGTCGACACCCAGACGGTGACGGGACTGATGCCGCCCTTGAAATAGGCCCCGGCCGGGGACGCGATCAGCAGATACCGGTACTGCTTGGAAGGCCGCACGCCCAGTCCGGGCTCGGTCGCGATCATGAACGGCCGCAGATACAACGCCGACTCGCCGCCGGCGGCGGGCACCCAGGGCTTGTCGACGGCGATGAGCTGGCACAGCGAGCCCATGAACAGTTCTTCGGGCAGCTCGGGCATCGCGAGCCGGCGCGCCGACGACCGCAACCGCGCGGCGTTGGCCTCGGCGCGGAACGACACGACCGAGTCGTCCGCCCAGCGGTAGGCCTTGAGCCCTTCGAAGATCTCCTGCGCGTAATGCAGGACTATCGCCGACGGGTCCAACTCGATCGGGCCGTACGGGATGACGCGGGCGTTGTGCCAGCCCCGCTCCTCGTCGTAGTCGATCGACACCATGTGGTCGGTGAAGTACTTGCCGAAACCGGGCTCGGCCAGGATGGATTCACGGTCGGCGTCGGTCGTGGGGTGGGCCGAACGTGAAACCGTGAACTCGAGGGAGCCGCTGGTCATGGCGCTGATTGTATATCCGCCTGCGACCGGGCTTTTCACCTGAACCTGGGGCACTAACGGGTTTTCGCTTCGACGAAGGGCGTCCGCACCACTTCGCACTCGGCGGCGCGCCCACGGATGTCCACGGTGATGCGCCGGCCGTCCTCGATCCCGGCGTCGGTGTCGATCAGCGCCAGCCCGATGCCGGCTTGCAGCGTCGGGGAGAAGGTTCCCGACGTGGTGACCCCGACCGGCGTCTCGCCGGCCAGCACCGTCAGCCCGGGCCGCAGCACACCGCGGCCGACCATCCGCAGCCCGCGCAGCAGCCGCCGCGGGCCCGCCGCCTTCTCCGCCAGCAGCGCGTCGCGGCCGAAGAACGCGTCCTTCTTCCAGCCGATCGCCCACCCGCATCGGGCCTGCAGCGGCGAAATGTCCAGCGCCAGTTCATGCCCGTGCAGGGGGTAGCCCATCTCGGTGCGCAGCGTGTCGCGGGCGCCCAGGCCCGCGGGCTCGCCGCCGGCGGCGGCGACCGCCGCGGCCAGCGCGTCGAACACCTCCCCCGAGGACTCCCACGGCGGCAGCAGCTCGTAGCCGTGCTCTCCGGTGTATCCGGTCCGGCACACCCGCACCGGCACCCCCGCGTAGGAGGCGTCGGCGTAGCCCATGTAATCCATGCCGGTCGGCAGGCCCAGCCCGTCGAGCACCTCGGCCGAGCGCGGGCCCTGCACCGCCAGCACCGCGTAGGAGCGATGCTCGTTGGTGATGGTCAGGCCGGGCCCCAAACCGGCCTCAGCGGCCGCCCGCAGCGCCTCGACCACCGCGGCGGTGTTGGCCGCGTTGGGCACCAAGAAGATCTCGTCGTCGTCGACGTAGTAGGCGATCAGGTCGTCGATGACGCCGCCGGATTCGGTGCAGCACAACGTGTATTGCGCCTTGCCCGGCCCGATGCGGCTCAAGTCGTTGGTGAGCGTCGAGTTGACGAACGCGGCCGCACCCGGCCCGCGGACCAACGCCTTACCGAGGTGGCTGACGTCGAACAGACCGACCGCGTTGCGGGTGGCGTTGTGCTCGCTGACGGTGCCGGCGTACGACACCGGCATCAGCCAGCCACTGAACTCGGCGAAACTGGCCCCCAAGTCGCGGTGGCGGTCTTCCAACGGGCCATGCAGTAAGTCATCGGTCACGACGATTCACCCTAATCCCGGATCCTGGCGCACTCGGGTTGGTGGTCGATTCCCCGGACTTCGCGGCGGTCGAGGCGGCCGGGGTCGCCCGTGGGCGCGAGCGGACCGACCTGATCAAGTACCTCGACGGACTCGGCCTCACCGTCGACGAAATGGTGGAGTCCGAGCAGCGCGGACGGCCTTGCCTACGGCACCGTGCTGGCGATCAACGGGGACTACTTCGGCAGCCCGGTCAACCTGGCGGCGCGTCTGGTCGGGGCCGCGGCCCCGTGCCAGGTCCTGGCCGACTCGGCGCTGCGGGAGCAATTGCCGGACTGGCCGGCGACCGCCCGTGGCCCTTTTGACCTCAAGGGTTTCGACGACCCCGTGATCGCCTTCGAGCTGCACGGGGGGCGCGCCGCCGGTGTCGGCGCGGCCCCCGCCGATTAGGGTGAATGCCCGTGACCACCGAATTGAGCTATCAAGGCCCCGCCGTCAACGTCGCCGCGTCGCTGCCCAAACGCGCGGCGGGCTCTTCGGTATTGGTCGTGCCGGTCGTCTCGACCGGCGACGAGGACAGGCCCGGCGCGGTGGTTGCCCAGGGCGAGTCGCCGCTGCCGGCCGACGCGGTCGCCGACATCGAATCCGGCCTGCGGGCCCTGGACGCCACCGGCGGCAGCGAGCAGGTCCACCGCCTGGTGGTGCCGTCGCTGCCGGTGTCCAGCGTGCTGGCGGTCGGACTGGGTAAGCCGCGAACCGAATGGCCCGC
The DNA here is from genome assembly GCF_034555895.2 of Mycobacterium europaeum. NCBI lineage: Bacteria > Bacillati > Actinomycetota > Actinomycetes > Mycobacteriales > Mycobacteriaceae > Mycobacterium > Mycobacterium europaeum. The sequence continues at coordinate 1,493,045 of NZ_CP157315.1, read as the reverse complement.
CGACACGATCCGCCGGGCCGCCGGGGTGGCGGCGCGGTCGCTGGGCACGGCCGAGACGGTGATCACCACGCTGGCCGGGTTGCCGGGCGCCGATGTCTGCTCGGCGGCCGTCGAGGGACTCATCCTCGGCAGCTACCGCTTCACCGAGTTCCGCAGCGGCAAGACCGCCCCGAAAGACAAGGGGCTGCGCAAGGTCACCGTGCTGTCGACCGCGAAGGACGCCAAAGCCGCCAGCGCGCACGGCGCGGCCGTGGCGATCGCGGTGGCCACCGCCCGCGACTTCGTCAACACGCCGCCGAGCCACCTGTTTCCCGCCGAATTCGCCAGGCGCGCAAAGGCTTTGGGTGAATCTGTGGGCCTCGAGGTGGAGGTGCTCGACGAGAAGGCGCTGCAGAAGGCGGGCTACGGCGGCGTGATCGGCGTCGGCCAGGGCTCGTCGCGGCCGCCGCGGCTGGTGCGGCTGACCCACCGCGGTGCCAAGCTGGCCAAGAAGCCCAAGCAGGCAAAGCGGGTCGCGTTGGTCGGCAAAGGCATCACGTTCGACACCGGCGGCATCTCCATCAAGCCGGCGGCATCGATGCACCACATGACCTCGGACATGGGCGGCGCGGCCGCGGTCATCGCCACGGTGGCGCTGGCCGCGCAGTTGCGGTTGCCGATCGACGTGATCGCCACCGTGCCGATGGCCGAGAACATGCCGTCGGGCACGGCGCAGCGGCCGGGCGACGTGCTGACGCAATACGGCGGCATCACCGTCGAGGTGCAGAACACCGACGCCGAGGGCCGGCTGATCCTGGCCGACGCCATCGTGCGGGCGTGCGAGGACAACCCGGACTACCTGATCGAGACGTCCACGCTGACGGGCGCGCAGACGGTCGCGTTGGGCGCCCGGATCCCCGGGGTGATGGGCAGCGACGAGTTCCGCGACCGCGTCGCGGCGATCTCGCAGCGGGTGGGCGAGAACGGCTGGCCGATGCCGCTGCCCGACGAGCTCAAGGACGACCTGAAATCCACCGTGGCCGACCTGTCCAACATCAGCGGCCAGCGGTTCGCCGGCATGCTGGTGGCCGGCGTGTTCCTGCGCGAGTTCGTCGCCGACGGCGTGGGCTGGGCGCACATCGACGTGGCCGGCCCCGCGTACAACACCAGCGGCCCGTGGGGCTACACGCCCAAGGGCGGCACCGGTGTGCCGACCCGCACCATGTTCGCGGTGCTCGAAGACATCGCGGAAAACGGCTAGCGGTCAGCGCTTACCGGTCAGCAGCGAGAAGACGGCGCGCTTGACCTGGCGGCGGGGCCAGCCGGTCGCGCCATCGGCGGCCAGCGCGGCGTTTGCCGCGTTGCGCCCGCAGGCGCCGTGCACAGAGCCGCCCGGGGTCGCCGAGGCACTGCCCAGATAGAGCCCCTGCACCGGGGTTTCGGCGCGGCCCATGCCGGGCGCCGGGCGGAAGATCAGCATCTGCTGCAATTGCGCGGTGCCGCCGTTGAGCGCACCCATGTGCAGGTTGGCGTCGCTGGCCTCCAGGTCCGACGGCCGTTGTACGAACCGGCCGACGACCGCCGATCCGAAGCCCGGCGCGTGTTCCTCGATCACCCGGTCCACGGCTTCGGCGAGCCGGTCGGCCGACGCGTCGTCGGCGACGTTGCGCGGCAGATGCGTGTAGGCCCACACGCTTTCGGTTCCCTCGGGCGAACTGGTGGGATCGGCCGTGGTGGTCTGCCCCAACAACATGAACGGATGCTCGGGCACCACCCGGGTGTTGAGATCGGCCATCCAGCGGACCAGCCCGTCGCCGTCGGCGCCCAGGTGGACGGTGCCCACGCCCTGCAGGCTCTTCGCCCGCCAGGGCACCGGCCGGCCGAGCGCATAGTTGACCTTCACCACGGGCGGATCCCACACGAAGTGCTCGAGGTCGCGTAACAGCTTGGGCGGCAGCGCATCCGCGGGCAGCATCTCGCAGAACAGCCGCGGCGCCGTCACGTCGGCGACGATCGCCCGCCGCGCCGCGACCGTGCGCCCCTCGGCCGTCGTCACCCCCACCGCGCGGCCGCCCCGCACCTGAATGCGGGACACGTTCTGGTTGCACTCGATTCGCGCGCCCGCGGAGCAGGCCCGGTTGACCAGGGCGGCCGTCAGCTGTCCGGAGCCCCCGACCGGCACCGGCCAGCCGCAGTCCTGGGCCAGCATCGTCATCAGGAATCCCATGGCGCCGCTGATCGGCGCGTCCGGTGGGACGTCGGCGTGCATCGCGTTGCCCAGCAGCAGGACCCGCGGCGCCTCGCCGGCGAACAGCTCGCCGGCCATGGTGTTGGCCGGCTGCACCAGCAGGCGCGCCACCCGGAGTGCCTCGGAGGTGCCGAGCCTGGTCAGCAGCCGCAGCATCGGGCGCACCGGAGGAAATGGCGACAGCATGGCGTCGAGCAGCGGCGCCTTGATCCGCTGCCACAACTCCACCAGCCGCCACCAGTTGTCGCCGTCGGCCGGTTCCCGGCGCGCGAATTCCGTTGCCGTGCGGGCGGGGTCGTGGTAGACGATGGGCGGGTCTTCATCGTCCGGGTCGCGCGGATGACCGACCACCGCGGGCGCGTGTGCCCACCGCAGGCCGTGGTCCTCCAGCCCCAGCGCCGCGATCGCGGGCGAGGCCACCGTCATCGGGTAGTAGGAGCTGAACAGGTCGGTGATGTAGCCCGGCGTCAGCTCGGCGCTGCGGACCGCGCCGCCCGGTTCCGGCTGGGCTTCCAGCACCAGGACGTCCCATCCGGCGTCGGCGAGCATCGAGGCGGCGACCAGCCCGTGGTGCCCCGCTCCGATGACGACGGCGTCGGCGGTGTCCCGCACGCTCATTTGACCTGGCTCGGCTCCAGGCGCTCGGCCAGGGACGCCAGCCGCCACAGGCACTCCTTGTTGCGCGGGTAGGCCGCGGCCAGCGCCAACGAGTTGGGAACCACCGCCATCGGGCCTTCGACGGGCACTTCGATCATCTCCACCCGGCAGCCCTGCGGTGTTTCGTGCAGCAGCATGGTGATCCGCGCGGCGCCTAACGGACCCAGGCGGGCGCACAGCACCAGCTTGTGCGGCGGTTCGCACACCTCCACCACCGTCGCGTCGTTGATCACCATGGGCCAGATCCCGATGGAGTGCCTGATCGAGGAGCCGGGCTCGGGCCAGTGCGGATCGACGGCCCGCATGCGGCTGTTGCCCACCACCCACTGGGTGTAGGTCCACCCCTGGGCCAGCACCTCCCACACCCGCTCGCAAGGCGCGGACACGTCCCGCGTCGCACTCAGCACCACGTTGCACTCCCCTCTCGGCTATCGCGGCGGGATACCCACGAATCGGGCGCCATATCCAGCCGGAATTCGGGTTTACCGGCCTCGTGCAGCGGTTAAACTCCCAGTCGGTCGAAAACCCGTACGAAGAAAGGCGAGATCGTGACGGTGCGACGGTTGATCCTGGGTGTAGGCGCCGTGCTGCTGCTGGCCGGCGTGATCGGGCTGCTGGCGCCGGTGTCGATTTCCGACGGCAACGGGCATTCGATCGGGTGCGGCAACGCCGTCGCCACGGACCTGTCCGCGGCCAGGAGCGCGAACAACAACAGCGTGGCGAACATCCCGATCCTCAATCAGGTCGTTCCGCACACCGACTACGTGGCGCAGTGCCAGTCGTCGGTGGGCAGCCGACGGATGTGGTCGATCCCGCTGGCCATCGTCGGGCTCGTCGCGGTCGGCGGAACGCTGCTGACGGGCCGCCAGGGTGCCGCGCGGTCGGGCACGTAGGCCCGCGTCAGATCACCCGCATCCGCGCGAAGTTGCGCAGGCCTTGCGGCGCCACACGCGAAACCCCGTATAGCGCATAGGCTTCCGGCGCCACCGGGCGAATCGGCTTCTTTTTCTGCACCGACGACAGGATGGCGTTGGCGACCTTCTCCGGGCCGTAGTGGCGCAGCGCGAACATCTTCTGCAGCTGGCCGCGCCGGTCGTCGACGCGGTCCACCTTGCCCGTGGGCGCGTCGAAGCGGGTGGTGTTGATGATGTTGGTGTCGATGACACCCGGGCAGACCGTGGTCAGCCCCACCCCGGCGGCGTCGAGTTCGGCGCGCAGGCAGTCGGAGAACATGTAGGTCGCCGCCTTGGACGTGCAGTAGGCGCTCAGCGACTGCAGCGGCGCGTAGGCCGCCATCGACGACACGTTGACGATGTACCCGCCGGTGCCCCGCTCGACGAGCCGCCGCGCGAAGGACCGGCACCCGTTGACCACGCCGCCCAGGTTGACGTCGAGCACCCGGTCGAACTGCTCGGCCGGGGTGTCCAGGAATCCGCCCGCCTGTCCGATGCCCGCGTTGTTGACCACGACGTCGGGCACGCCGTGTTCGGCGCTCACCCGCTCGGCGAACGCCTCCACGGCCTGGGCGTCGGACACGTCCAGCACGTAGGCGTGCGCGACGCCGCCGCGGGTGGCGATCTCCGCGGCGGTGGCCTTGACGGCCGCCTCGTCGATGTCGCTGACGACCAGCTCGGCGCCCTCACGCGCGAAGGCGAACGCCGTCTCGCGGCCGATTCCGCTGCCGGCGCCCGTGACCGACACCAGGGTGTCGCCGAAGGCCCTGCGGGGGCGTCCGACCTGCGCGCGCAGCAGCGCGCGGCTCGGGGGGTTGCCCTCGGCCAGGTCGGCGAAGTCGTGCACGGCCGCGGCCATCACCTGCGGGTGGGACATGGGCGAGAAGTGCCCGGCCCGGATGTCGCGCCGCCACAGCCGCGGCACGAAGCGGGGTGTGTGGTCGTAGCCGTACGGGCGCACGTACTTGTCCTTGGTGTTGACGATCAACTGCACCGGCACGTCGACGACGTGGATGCCCTGGCCGCGGCCGGCGAACGAGCGAAAGTAGTTGGCGGGATACGTTTTCACCGAACGGGCGGCGTCGCGGGCCAGGTGCGGCGAGTGGTGGATCTGCTCGGCGGGGATGTTGTCCACCGCGTTGCGCCGAAGCGCCGGGATCGACAGCGTCAGGCGCAACAACAGCGGCGCGAGCACCGGGATCGAGAAGAAGATCATGTAGGTCAGCCGCAGCGCCTGGCTGACGGCGCGGACGAAGGTGCGCGGGCGCCAGGGCGCCCGCAGACCGGTGAAGATGTAGTCGACCAGTTGGTCCTGACTCGGGCCGGACACCGAGGTGAACGTCGCGACCCGGTCACCGGCGCCGGGCCGCTTCAGGTAGTGCCACACCCCGACCGAGCCCCAGTCGTGGGCGAGCACGTGCACGGGCCGGCCGGGGCTCAGCTCGCCGGTCACAGCGGCGAAGTCGTCGGCGAACCGGTCCATGGTGTACGCCGACACCGGCTTGGGCGCCGACGACTCACCGACGCCGCGGTTGTCGTACCGAAGGATGCGAAACCGGTCGGCCAGCAGCGGCACGACGCCGTCCCACAGGACGTGCGAGTCGGGGAAGCCGTGCACCAGCACGACGGTGGGGCCGTCGGCGTTGCCCTCTTCGAAGACCGCGATTCGCGTGCCGTCGGCGCTGACGACGAAATGCTGGGCTCGCTGTTGTGGTGCCGGCACCGGGACCTCCCGCTTCAACTGCAGTGGCCACACACCGTAGCAAGGGTGTTCCGGCCGTCCCGGCAGCCGCGCGCGGTCCGCCCTGGATGTGTGCCGGTGTGGACGGAGTGACAGGATAGTTTTGGTTAGCTGCTTTGAACGGCTAGCGAGTTGTTCGACCCGCCCCGACCCACGAGCGATCGAGGAGTCAAAACGATGGCCTTCTCCGTCCAGATGCCGGCACTCGGTGAAAGCGTCACCGAGGGGACGGTCACCCGCTGGCTCAAGCAGGAAGGCGACACGGTCGAAGTCGACGAACCCCTCGTCGAGGTGTCCACCGACAAGGTGGACACCGAAATCCCGTCGCCCGCGGCCGGTGTGCTGACCAAGATCGTCGCCCAGGAGGACGACACCGTGGAGGTGGGCGGCGAGCTGGCCGTCATCGGCGACGCGGCGGAGGGCGGCTCGCAGGGCGGCGGATCGGAGGCGCCGCCGCAGGCGCCGAGCCAGCCGGAGCCGCAGGCCGAATCCGCCCCGCCGGCCCAGCCGGAGCCCGAACCCGAGGCGGCGCCGGCCCAGCCGGAGCCCGAACCCGAGCCCGCCCAGCCGAGTTCCGGTGGCGGCGAGGCGACCCCGGTGCTGATGCCCGAACTCGGCGAGTCGGTTACCGAGGGCACGGTGACCCGCTGGCTGAAGAAGGTCGGCGACTCGGTCGGAGTCGACGATGCGCTGGTGGAGGTGTCGACCGACAAGGTGGACACCGAGATCCCCTCCCCGGTGGCCGGCGTCCTGATCAGCATCACCGCCGAGGAGGACGCCACCGTGCCGGTCGGCGGCGAGCTGGCCCGGATCGGCAGCAGTTCCCAGGCCGCGTCCGCTCCCACCCCGCCGCCCGCTCCGAAACCGGAACCCAAGCCGGAGCCCGCACCCGAACCACCCAAGGCCGAGGCGAAGCCCGAGCCCCAGCCGGTTTCGCAGCCCGAGCCGGCGCCGAAACCGCAACCCGCGCAGGCGCAACCGGCCGCCGAGCCCGGCGGCCCCGGTCCGAACGGCGCGCCCTACGTGACCCCGCTGGTGCGCAAGCTGGCCACCGAGAACGACATCGACCTGGCCGGGATCACCGGCACCGGTGTCGGTGGCCGCATCCGCAAGCAGGACGTGCTCGCCGCGGCGGAGGAAAAGCAGCGCCAGAAGCAGCAGGCCCAGAAGGCGCCCGCGGCGGCGCAGGCACCGGCGGCCGCGCCGGCGGCTGACGGCAGGGTGGCCCCGGCGGCAGCGCCGACCCCGGCGCCGGCGCTGGCGCACCTGCGCGGCACCACGCAGAAGGCCAGCCGGATCCGCCAGCTCACCGCGAACAAGACGCGCGAATCCCTGCAGGCCACCGCCCAGCTCACCCAGACGCACGAGGTCGACATGACCCGGATCGTCGGGCTGCGGGCCCGGGCGAAGTCGGCGTTCGCCGAACGGGAGGGAGTGAACCTGACCTTCCTGCCGTTCATCGCCAGGGCGGTGATCGACGCGCTGAAGATCCACCCCAACATCAACGCCAGCTACAACGAAGAGACCAAAGAGATCACCTACTACGACGCCGAACATCTCGGCTTCGCCGTCGACACCGAGCAGGGGTTGCTCTCCCCCGTCATCCACAACGCCGGCGACCTGTCGCTGGCCGGACTGGCCCGGGCGATCGCCGACATCGCCGCGCGCGCCCGCTCGGGCGACCTCAAACCCGACGAGCTGTCCGGTGGCACCTTCACCATCACCAACATCGGCAGCCAGGGCGCGCTGTTCGACACCCCCATCCTGGTTCCGCCGCAGGCCGCCATGCTGGGCACCGGGGCCATCGTGAAGCGGCCCCGGGTGATCGTCGACGAATTCGGCAACGAGTCCATCGGCGTCCGCTCCATCTGCTATCTGCCGCTGACCTATGACCACCGGCTCATCGACGGCGCTGATGCGGGCCGCTTCCTCACCACGATCAAGCACCGGCTCGAAGAGGGAGCGTTCGAGGCCGACTTGGGTCTTTAGGAGGACCGCCGAACCGTGCGCAAGCCCGTCATCGCCATCGCGGGTTCCTCCGGGCTGATCGGATCCGCCTTGACCGCGGCGCTGCGGGCGGCCGACCACCGGGTGCTGCGCATCGTGCGCCGGGCGCCGTCGAATTCCGACGAGTTGCACTGGAACCCCGACAGCGGTGAATTCGACGTCGACGCGATCAGCGACGTCGACGCCGTCGTCAACCTGTGCGGTGTCAACGTCGGCCAGCGTCGCTGGTCGGGCGCCTTCAAGCAGGGTCTGCGGGACAGTCGCATCGCCCCCACCGAGGTCCTGGCGCACGCCGTGGCCGAGGCCGGGGTGCCGACCCTGGTCAACGCCAGCGCGGTGGGCTACTACGGCAACACCAGGGACCGCGTGGTCGACGAAAACGACCGGGCGGGAAAGGGTTTCCTGGCCCACCTGTGCGAAGACTGGGAGGCCGCCACGCTGCCGGCTCAATACGGCGGCGCCCGCGTGGTGCTGGCCCGCACCGGCTTGGTCTTCTCCCCCGCCGGCGGTGCGTTGGGGCGGTTGCGGCCGTTGTTCCGGACGGGTCTGGGAGCTCGGCTGGGCAGCGGCCGTCAGTACATGTCCTGGATCACGCTGGAGGACGAGGTGCGAGCGCTGCTGTTCGCCATCTCCAACACCGCGTTGTCCGGCCCGGTGAACATGACCGGGCCCGCCCCGGTGACCAACGCCGAATTCACCACCGCGTTCGGCCGGGCGGTGAACCGTCCGACCCCTTTGATGCTTCCCGGCTTCGCGGTGCGGGCCGCGCTCGGCGAGTTCGCCGACGAGGCCGTGCTCATCGGCCAGCGCGCCATCCCGTCGGCGCTGGAGCGGGCGGGTTTCCAATTCCACCACAACACCATTGGTGAGGCGCTCGGCTACGCCACCGCCCGGCGCGACCACGACTAGGGCGAGTACCGTCGCGAACGTGATCGATTCCATCCGGTCGAGCCGTGCCGCGATCGACGTTCGCCAGCTCGGAAGCGTCGATTACCGCACCGCCTGGCAGCTGCAACGTGAGCTGGCCGACGCCAGGGTCGCCGGCGGCAGCGACACCCTGCTGCTGCTCGAGCACCCACCGGTCTACACCGCGGGGCGGCGCACCGAGCCGCACGAGCGCCCGATGAACGGCACCCCCGTCGTCGACACCGACCGCGGCGGCAAGATCACCTGGCACGGCCCGGGGCAACTCGTCGGCTACCCGATCATCGGCCTGGGCGAACCGCTCGACGTGGTCAACTACGTCCGGCGCCTCGAAGAGGCGCTGATCAAGGTGTGCGGCGAGTTGGGCTTGGAGACCTGCCGGGTGCACGGCCGGTCCGGCGTGTGGGTGCCGGGCGGTGGCGGCCGGCCCGACCGCAAGGTCGCCGCCATCGGCGTCCGGGTGTCGCGCGCCACCACGCTGCACGGGTTCGCGCTCAACTGCGACTGCGACCTCGACGCGTTCACCACGATCGTGCCGTGCGGCATCACCGACGCCGGTGTGACGTCGTTGTCCGCCGAGCTGCGGCGTCCGGTGGTCGTCGACGACGTCCGCGCCGCCGTCGCCCACGCCGTCTGCGACGCCCTCGACGGCGCCCTGCCGGTCCGGGAACACCCCGGCACCCGCGTAGCATCGGCGATGTGACTGCCGCACCCGAGCCTGATGTCGCCGCTGCCGCGGCTCCGCCAGGCCGCAAGCTGCTGCGTCTGGAGGTGCGCAACGCGCAAACCCCGATCGAGCGCAAGCCGCCGTGGATCAAGGTCCGGGCCCGGATGGGCCCCGAATACACCCAGCTGAAGGGACTGGTCCAGCGCGAGGGGCTGCACACGGTCTGCGAAGAGGCCGGCTGCCCCAACATCTTCGAGTGCTGGGAGGACCGGGAAGCCACCTTCCTCATCGGTGGTGACCAGTGCACCCGGCGCTGCGACTTCTGCCAGATCGACACCGGAAAGCCCGCCGCGCTGGACCGCGACGAGCCCAGGCGCGTCGCCGACAGCGTGCGCACCATGGGCCTGCGCTACGCCACCATCACCGGGGTGGCCCGCGACGACCTGCCCGACGGCGGGGCCTGGCTGTACGCCGAGACGGTGCGCGCGATCAAGGAGCTCAACCCGTCGACCGGCGTCGAGCTGTTGATCCCCGACTTCAACGGCGAGCCCGCACGGCTCGCCGAGGTGTTCGGATCGCGCCCGGAGGTGTTGGCGCACAACGTCGAAACCGTGCCGCGCATCTTCAAGCGGATCCGGCCCGCCTTCAGCTACCAGCGCAGCCTGGACGTCATCACCGCGGCGCGCGGCGCCGGCCTGGTCACCAAGAGCAACTTGATCCTCGGGCTGGGCGAAACCCCCGACGAGGTGCGCACCGCGCTCGCCGACCTGCGCGGCGCCGGCTGCGACATCGTCACCATCACCCAATACCTGCGCCCGTCGACGCGTCACCACCCCGTCGAGCGCTGGGTGCGCCCGGAGGAGTTCGTCGAGTTCGCCCGGCACGCCGAGGGCCTGGGGTTCTCCGGGGTGCTGGCCGGGCCGCTGGTGCGGTCGTCGTACCGGGCGGGCCGGCTGTACGAGCAAGCCGCACGCACCCGCGCCTGAGTGGGCTCCGGCAACGTGGGCGCAGTTGCCCGCGATGCCGGTACGTATTCTTTGACTATGGCTAAACCCCGCAACGCCGCTGAGAACAAGGCCGCCCGCGCACAGGCGCAGGCCGCGCGCAAGGCCGCGGCGAAGGAGCGCCGCGTCCAGTTGTGGCAGGCGTTCAACCTGCAGCGCCGCGAGGACAAGCGGCTGCTGCCCTACATGATCGGTGCCTTCGTGCTGATCGTGGGCGTCTCGGTGGGCGTCGGCCTGTGGGCCGGCGGGCTGACGATGATCACCTTGATCCCGCTGGGCGTGGTGCTGGGCGCGCTGGCGGCCTTCATCGTCTTCGGCCGTCGCGCCCAGAAGAGCGTCTACAGCAAGGCCGAAGGCCAAACCGGCGCGGCCGCATGGGCTTTGGACAACCTGCGCGGCAAGTGGCGGGTGACGCCCGGCGTGGCCGCGACCGGCCACCTCGACGCGGTGCACCGGGTCATCGGCCGGCCCGGCGTCATCTTGGTGGCCGAAGGTTCCTCGGCCCGGGTCCGTCCCCTGCTGGCCCAGGAGAAGAAGCGCACCGCACGGCTGGTCGGCGACGTGCCGATCTACGACCTCGTCGTCGGCAACGGCGACGACGAGGTTCCGCTGTCCAAGTTGGAGCGCCACCTCACCCGACTACCGGCCAACATCACGGTCAAGCAGATGGACGCGCTGGAGTCCCGCCTGGCCGCGCTGGGGACGCGCGCCGGCGCCGCGGTCCTGCCCAAGGGGCCGCTGCCCAACGCCGGCAAGATGCGCGGCGTGCAACGCTCCGTGCGCCGCAAGTAGCCCCAAGAACGCGCGGGCGGGCGCCGCGATCAGCTTCGGCGGCGCACGACCGCCGTTGCGGTCAACCGATCCTGCAGGCCGCGGCCATCCCAGTCGGTGAACAACGCCGGGACGACGGTGCCGACGAGCACGCCCCGCACCACCGCGCGGACGATGCCGACCGCCGCGTGACCATCGAGCGTCACCACCTGCAGCCCCAGCACCAGCTGCCCGAGCGTGAAGCCGAACAGCCGCACCGAGACGACGCCGAGCACGAACCAGATGACCAGCACCGCCGTCGCCAGGGTGTGTTCGGAGAAGACGCCGAAGCGCATGGCCAGCGCCGCCAGGCCGTAGGAGATCAGCCAGTCGATCATCAGCGCGCCCAGGCGGCGGCCCATCGGGGCCAGGGATCCGGGCCCGCTCTCCGGCAGGCCCAACCTCTCACCGGGGTAGGTGGATCGCGATTCCGGCGTCATCGGCCGAGCCCGGCGCTCGGCAGACAGGGAACGCTGCGCTCGGGAGAACAACCAGATACGATCTTGCGATCCATGGCCCCACAATAGAACCCGCCCCAGACCCCACCTGTTTCGCGCACGACATCGGTCGCGTAACCTGCGCGCAACACGGGGTTGACTGGCGGGCAACATCTGCTCCATAGCGTCAGGCCGCGGATCTCACGAGTAAAGGAGCTTTTCTGTGACGGAAACGACGCCCGACGACGTCTTCAAACTCGTCAAGGACGAGAACGTCGAGTTTGTCGACGTCCGGTTCTGTGACTTGCCAGGCATCATGCAGCACTTCACGATTCCGGTTTCGTTCTTCGATGAGAGCGTCTTCGAGGACGGCCTGGCCTTCGACGGCTCGTCGATTCGCGGATTCCAGTCCATCCACGAATCCGACATGTTGCTCCTGCCCGACCCCGCGACAGCGCAGATCGACCTGTTCACCGAACACAAGACGCTGAACCTGAACTTCTTCGTGCACGACCCGTTCACGCTCGAGCCGTACTCGCGCGACCCGCGCAACATCGCCCGCAAGGCGGAGAACTACCTGATCAGCACCGGCGTCGCCGACACCGCCTACTTCGGCGCCGAGGCCGAGTTCTACATCTTCGACTCGGTGAGCTTCGACTCGCGCACCAACGGGTCGTTCTACGAGGTCGACGCGATCTCGGGGTGGTGGAACACCGGCGAGCCGACCGAGAACGACGGCAGCCCCAACCGCGGCTACAAGGTCCGCCCCAAGGGCGGGTACTTCCCGGTCGCGCCCGTCGACCACTACGTCGACCTGCGCGCCGACATGCTGTCGAACCTCATCAAGGCCGGCTTCAGCCTGGAGAAGGGCCACCACGAGGTGGGCACCGGCGGGCAGGCCGAGATCAACTACAAGTTCAACACGCTGCTGCACGCGGCCGACGACATGCAGTTGTACAAGTACATCGTCAAGAACACGGCGTGGCAAGCGGGCAAGACCGTCACGTTCATGCCCAAGCCGCTGTTCGGCGACAACGGTTCCGGCATGCACACCCACCAGTCGCTGTGGAAGGACGGCAGCCCGCTGATGTACGACGAGACCGGGTACGCCGGCCTGTCGGACACCGCGCGGCACTACATCGGCGGCCTGTTGCACCACGCCCCGTCGCTGCTGGCCTTCACCAACCCGACCGTCAACTCCTACAAGCGACTGGTCCCGGGTTACGAGGCGCCGATCAACCTGGTCTACAGCCAGCGCAACCGTTCGGCCTGCGTGCGCATCCCGATCACCGGCAGCAACCCGAAGGCCAAGCGGCTGGAGTTCCGTTGCCCCGACTCGTCGGGCAACCCGTACCTGGCGTTCTCGGCGATGCTGATGGCCGGGCTCGACGGCATCAAGAACAAGATCGAGCCGCAGGCCCCGGTCGACAAGGACCTCTACGAGTTGCCGCCGGAGGAGGCCGCCAACATCCCGCAGGCGCCCACCCAGCTGTCCGCGGTGATCGACCGGCTGGAAGAGGACCACGAATACCTCACCGAGGGCGGCGTTTTCACGCCGGACCTGATCGAGACGTGGATCAGCTTCAAGCGCGAGAACGAGATCCTGCCGGTCCAGATCCGGCCGCACCCGTACGAGTTCGCGCTCTACTACGACGTCTGAGTCGAGGGTTATTCGCCTGACGACGCCGCCCGCGCCGCGATCGCATTGCCGATTGCCGCGCGGGCGGCTTCGTCTCTGCGGATCCCCCGCCAATCCCTCCGCGCCTCGCCGACCGGGAGCCGAGCGTGCCGCCGTTGCCGGCTCATGCCATCACCGTGCGGAGCCGGCTCGCCGGCGCGAGCCTTTGGCCCAGCATCCGCCCGGTCTCGCATCCGCTAGACATAAACCACTGCGAACGCGTCGGCGTGTCGTCGCAACAGGTACGTGTCGCGGCGAAAACCCCGAGAAGGCAACTCACCCGTCGAGGGCGAGGTCCTTGCGGAAGCGCTGCATGCCGTCGATCTTGTCTGCCAACGAGGCGTCCGGCCCGGCGTAGAACATCCACGGCATGGTGATGATGCCGCTAATGCCGGCGTCGGCGGCACGCCGATAGTCGGCGGTGGTGAAGGCGTCGGTCAGCGGCGTCAGGACGGTGAAATCGTCCATGGAAAGCCCGCTTTCGGCGCGCAACTCCCGCAGCCGGCCCACGGCCTCGATGGCGCGTTCGGTCTTGATCAGGTCACCGATCCAGCCGTCGTTGCGGGCCGCACGGCGCAGCGCGATGTCGCTGAGCCCGCCGACATACACCGGGATCGGCGGCGGCGTCGGCTCCATCTCCAGCCGCGGCGCCCGGTAGAACTCGCCCTCGAACTCCGTCCATCCGGGCCGCCACAACGCCCGCATCAGGTCGATGATCTCGTCGGTCCGCTTCCCACGAGCCTCGAATTGTTCGCCCATCAACGCGAATTCCTCGCGGCACCAGCCGACACCGATGCCCAGCTCCACCCGGCCCTCGGCCAGAACCGCCGCGGTGCCAATGGCTTTGGCCGCCGAGTACGGGTTGCGCATCGCGGGGATGTAGACGGTGTTGACGAACCGCAGGCGCGTGGCGACCTGAGCCAGCGCCCCGATGAGGACCCACGGGTCGGGCCAGTCGGTGAACGGCTGCCACCGCCGTTGCCCATCCTTGGTGTAGGGGTACGGGGTGTCCAAGGTCTCCAGGTTGACGACGTGGTCGGGAATCCCGATGCCGTCGTAGCCGAGTTCGTCGGCGGCCTTGGCGAGTTCGATGATCTCCCGGGTGTTCAGGAAGGCACTGCTGATATAGAACTTCATTGGCCTTCCCGCGCCCACGCCGGCTCGATGAACACGCCCTCGGCCTCGACCGTGACGCCGGCGGCGTCCGAGATCGTCCCGCGCGCAAAGACTTTGCGGCCCTCCTTGCCCTCCACCCACGCCTCGCAGCGCAGCGGGCCCAGCGGGGTGCCGCGCAGGTATTTCACGGTGATGGTTCCGGTGAACCGCGCCTTGGACAGCCCCTCGCTGGCCGCCTCGCCCAGCATGTGGTCGAGCACCAGGGCGCTGACGCCGCCGTGCACCAGTTTGGGCGGACCCTCGTACGCCGAGCCGAGGACGAACTCGCTCCAGCAGCGGCCGCCACCGTCGTGGTGGACGACGATCGGCGGCGCGATCGGATTGCACACGCCGATCGCGGCGTTGCCCAGCGGCAGCGGGCGGCCGTTGACGCGGTAGGTCACCCCGACCGGCCGGGTCCGTTGCCGCAGCGACGCGGTGACGGCCTCGATGGCGGAGCGCGCCTGGGCGACGACGTCGTCGTCGACTTCGGTGCGGATGGTGGCGTCGACGAGTTCGCGCACCGCCTCGGCCAACGGGGCATACAGGGCTTTGACTCGATCAGCCTCCGCCGCGTCGAGCACCTCGAATATGGCGTCCAACGCGCCGGCCTCCTGACTCAACTTCCAAACACCTTCCGCACCACGGCTTTTGCCCGCCGCGTCACCCGTAGATAGTTGTCCAAGAACTCCCCGCCGTCGTCGGACGGCCAACCCGCGGCCACCGCGACCGCGTTGAGCTGGCGTCCCGGCCCCGGCAGCTGATCGGTCGGCTTGCCGCGGACCAGCACCAGCGCGTTGCGGGCCCGGGTGGCGGTCAGCCACGCCTGCCGCAGCAGGTCGACCTCGTCGGCGGGAACCAGGCCGGCCGCCTCGATCGCGTCCAGCGACCCCAGCGTCGAGGTGTTGTGCAGGGTGGGCATGTCGTGGGCGTGGAGCAACTGCACCAGCTGCACGGTCCATTCGATGTCGGCCAGTCCCCCGCGGCCCAGCTTGGTGTGGGTGTTGGGGTCGGCGCCGCGCGGCAGCCGCTCGGCGTCCACGCGGGCCTTGATGCGGCGAATCTCGCGCACCGCGTCCGACGACACCCCGTCGGCCGGATAGCGGGTCTTGTCGGCGATCACCAGGAACCGCTGGCCCAGCTCCGCGTCGCCGGCGACCGCGTGGGCGCGCAACAGGGCCTGGATCTCCCACGGTTGCGCCCACTGCTCGTAGTAGGAGGCGTAGGAGCCCAGCGTGCGCACCAGCGGGCCCTGCCGACCCTCGGGCCGCAGGTTGGCGTCGACCTCCAGCGGGGGGTCGACGCTGGGCGTGCCCAGCAGGGTGCGCACCTGCTCGGCGACCGTCGTGGACCACCGGATCGCCACCGAGTCCTCGACACCGGTCGCCGCCTCGCACACGAACATCACGTCGGCGTCGGACCCGTAGCCCAGCTCGGCGCCGCCCAGCCTGCCCATGCCGATCACCGCGATCGCGGCCGGCGCTCTTCCTTTTTCGGAGCCGTCCCTGGGAAGGTTGGCGCGGATGATCGCGTCCAGCGCGGCCTGCAGCACGGCCACCCATACCGAGGTCAGGGCCCGGCAGACGTCGGTGACCTCCAAGAAACCCAGCAGATCGGCCGAGCCGATGCGGGCCAGTTCCCGACGGCGCAGCGTGCGGGCCGCGGCGATCGCGCGCACCGCGTCGTGGTGGCGGCCGGCCGACGCGATCAGCGCCCCGGCCACCGCGGCCGGGTCCGCCTCGAGAAGCTTCGGCCCGGCCGCACCGTCGCTGTAGTCCTGGATCACCCTCGGGGCGCGCATCAACAGGTCCGGCACGTAGGCGGAGGTGCCCAGCACGTGCATGAGCCGCCTGGCCACGGCGGGCTTGTCGCGCAGCGTGGCCAGATACCAGTTCTCCCCGGCCAGCGCCTCACTCAGGCGGCGGTAGGCGAGCAGGCCACCGTCGGGATCGGGGGCGTAGGACATCCAGTGCAGCAGCCTGGGCAGCAGCACCGACTGCACGCGACCGCGCCGGCCGCTCTGGTTGACCAGCGCCGACATGTGTTTGAGCGCGGTCTGCGGGCCCTCGTAGCCGAGCGCGGCCAGCTGCCGCTCGGCGGCCTCCGACGTCATGCCGTGCCTGATCTCCAAACCGGCCGGGCCGATCGACTCCAGCAGCGGCTGGTAGAAGAGCTTGGCGTGCAGCTGGGAGACCCGCAGGTTCTGGTGCCGCAGCTCCTCGCGAAGCACGCCCGCGGCGTCGTGGCGCCCGTCGGGCCGGATGTGGGCGGCGCGCGCCAGCCAGCGCACGGCCTCCTCGTCCTCGGCCTCCGGCAACAGGTGGGTGCGCTTGAGCCGCTGCAGCTGCAGCCGGTGCTCGAGCAGCCGGAGGAACTCGTAGGACGCGGTGAGGTTCGCCGCGTCCTCGCGCCCGATGTAGCCGCCCTGGCCCAAGGCGTCCAGCGCGTCCACCGTGGACGCCACGTGCAGCGATTCGTCGCTGCGGCCGTGCACCAGCTGCAGCAGCTGCACCGCGAACTCCACGTCGCGCAGCCCGCCGCTGCCCAGTTTGATCTCGCGGCCGCGCACGTCGGCGGGCACCAGCTGCTCGACCCGGCGGCGCATGGCCTGCACCTCGACGACGAAGTCCTCGCGCTCGCAGGCCACCCACACCATCGGCATCAACGCGGTCAGGTAGCGCTCACCGAGCTCAGCGTCGCCCACGGCCGCGCGGGCTTTCAGCAACGCCTGGAACTCCCAGGTCTTCGCCCAGCGCTGGTAGTAGGCGATGTGCGACTCGACGGTGCGGACCAGCTCACCGCTGCGGCCCTCGGGCCGCAGCCCGGCGTCGACCTGGAAGAAGGCCTCCGACGCGACCCGCATCATCTCGCCGGCCAGCCGGGTGGCGAGCGCATCGGCGCGCTCACTGACGAAGATGACGTCGACGTCGCTGACGTAATTCAGTTCGCGGGCACCGCATTTGCCCATCGCGATGACCGCCAGCCGCGGTGGCGTGCGGTCGCCGCACACGCTGGCCTCGGCCACCCGCAGCGCGGCGGCCAGCGCGGCGTCCGCCAAGTCCGACAGGTGCGCGCCCACCAAGGTGAACGGCAGCACCGGTTCGTCTTCCACCGTCGCGGCCAGGTCGAGCGCGGCCAGCACCAGCAGCCGGTCGCGGTAGAGGTTCTGCAGGCGCGTCACCACCGAACCGGGCGCGTCCGACGCCGCGTCGACACACTCGGTGAACACCGCACGCAGCTCGTCGTGTGTGGGGAGTTTGGCCTTGCCCTGCAACAGTTTCCACGACTCCGGATGGACGGCCAGGTGATCGCCCAGGGCCAGCGACGAGCCGAGCACGGCGAACAGCCGCCCGCGCAGCGGCCGTTCGGTGAGCAGCGCGGCGTTGAGCTCGTCCCAGTCGGTGTCGGGGTTTTCCGCCAGCCGGATGAGGGCGCGCAGGGCGGCGTCGGCGTCGGGTGCTCGCGACAGCGACCACAGCAGGTCGACGTGGGCCTGGTCGTCGTGGTCATACCAACCCAGCTGCGTCAGGCGATCGGTCGCCCTCGGGTCGACCAGGCCGAGCCGGCCCACGCTGGGCAGCCGGGGACGCTGCGTCGCGGGTTTGGTCACGACCACGACGGTATCGCAACCCACCTGCGGTCAGGGGCAAGGCGGGCACCCCGTCGACCGCGCCGCCGGCTACAGCGACAGGTAGGTGCTCAGCTCGTACTGCGTGACGTGGCTGCGGTAGTTGGCCCACTCCGTGCGCTTGTTGCGCAGGAAGAAGTCAAAAACGTGCTCCCCCAACGTCTCCGCGACCAGCTCGGAGGACTCCATGGCCCGCAGCGCGCTGTCCAGGCTGGTCGGCAGCTCCCGGTAGCCCATCGCGATCCGCTCCTCGGGCGTCAGATCCCACACGTTGTCCTCGGCCTGGGGCCCCAGCACGTAGCCCTTCTCCACCCCGCGCAGGCCGGCGGCCAGCAGCACCGCGAACGTCAGGTAGGGGTTGCAGGCCGAGTCGGGGCTGCGCACCTCGATGCGTCGCGACGACGTCTTGTGCGGCGTGTACATGGGCACCCGCACCAGCGCCGACCGGTTGGCCGCCCCCCACGACGCCGCGGTGGGCGCCTCGCCGCCCTGCACCAGCCGCTTGTAGGAGTTGACCCATTGATTGGTGACCGCGCTGATCTCCGAGGCGTGCTCCAGGATGCCGGCGATGAATGACTTGCCCACGTCGGACAGCTGCAGCGGGTCGTCGGGGCTGTGGAACGCGTTGACGTCGCCCTCGAACAGGCTCATGTGGGTGTGCATCGCCGAGCCGGGGTGTTGCCCGAACGGCTTGGGCATGAACGACGCGCGGGCGCCGTTCTCGATCGCGACCTCCTTGATGACGTAGCGGAACGTCATCACGTTGTCGGCCATCGACAGGGCGTCGGCGAAGCGCAGGTCGATCTCCTGCTGGCCGGGCGCGCCCTCGTGGTGGCTGAACTCCACCGAAATGCCCATGAATTCCAGTGACTCGATCGCGTGGCGGCGAAAGTTCGATGCGGAGTCGTGGATGGCCTGGT
The DNA here is from genome assembly GCF_034555895.2 of Mycobacterium europaeum. Lineage (NCBI taxonomy): Bacteria > Bacillati > Actinomycetota > Actinomycetes > Mycobacteriales > Mycobacteriaceae > Mycobacterium > Mycobacterium europaeum. Next base: position 1,474,237 of record NZ_CP157315.1, on the reverse strand, counting down.
CGAAGTAGCCCGCGTTGTCGACCGGGACGGGCACCGAGCCGTCGTCGGGGCCGGGTTTCAGCAGGAAGAACTCGATTTCGGGGTGGACGTAGCAGGAGAATCCCAGGTCGTTGGCCTTCTGCAGCTGGCGGCGCAGCACGTGCCGCGGGTCCGCCCAGGACGGCGAGCCGTCCGGCATGGTGATGTCGCAGAACATTCGCGCCGAGTGGTGGTGGCCGCCGGACGCCCACGGCAGCACCTGGAAGGTCGACGGGTCCGGGTTGGCCACGGTGTCGGACTCCGAGACCCGCGAGAAGCCCTCGATCGAGGATCCGTCGAAGCCGATGCCCTCCTCGAAGGCGCCTTCGAGTTCGGCCGGGGCGATGGCGACTGATTTAAGAAAACCGAGCACGTCGGTGAACCACAGCCGAACGAAGCGGATATCCCGTTCCTCCAGCGTTCGGAGGACGAATTCCTTCTGGCGATCCATAACCGAAACAGTAGGCAACAGCTGTTAATTCTGTGTTACCGACGCGCGATCGGAACAATTGCGAACATTGCAAACAGGCTGCTCAGTGCGGTCAGGATCGGCATCGGTAGGCCGGGGGCGGCAACGTGCCCGCGACGAGGTAACGCATCACGGCGGCGTCCACGCACTGGTCTCCGTTGAACACCGCGGTGTGCTGCGTCCCGTCGTAGGTGATCAGCGGGCCGCCCAGCTCGCGGGCCAGGTTGACCCCGGCCTGATACGGGGTGGCCGGATCGTGCGTGGTGGAGACGACGACGACCTTGCCCGGCGCCGCGGGCGCCGGGATGTGCGGTGTCGACGTCGCCGGCACCGGCCACAGCGCGCACAGATCGCGGGGCGCGTTCCCGGTGAACTGCCCATAGCTGAGGAACGGCGCCGCCTGGCGGATGCGCTGATCGGCGGAGACCCAGCTCGCCTGATCCTTCGGCGCGGGCGCGTCGACGCACCGGATCGCGTTGAAGGCGTCCTGATCGTTGGTGTAGTGCCCGCCGCGGTCGCGGCCCTCGTAGTCGTCGGCGAGCAGCAGCAGGTCTCCCGCGTCGGTCCCGCGCTGCAGGCCGAGGAGGCCGCTGGTCAGATACTTCCAGTGCGCCGGGGTGTAGAGCGCGTTGATGGTGCCGGTGGTCGCGTCGGCGTAGCTCAGGCCGCGCGGGTCCGACGTGCGGCCGGGCTTGGTCACCAACGGGTCGACCAGCGCGTGGTAGCGGTTGACGAATTGGGCCGGGTCGGTGCCCAGCGGGCAGCCCGCCGAGCGGGCGCAGTCCGCGGCGTAGTCGTTGAACGCGGTTTGGAATCCCGCCATTTGCGCAACGTTCTGGTCGACCGGGCCGACGGTCGGGTCGATCGCGCCGTCGAGCACCATCGCCCGGACGTGGGACCCGAACTTCTCCAGGTACGCGGTGCCCAGCTCGGTGCCGTAGCTGTAGCCGAGGTAGTTGATCTGGTCGTCGCCCAGCGTCTGGCGGACCATGTCCATGTCGCGCGCCACGGACGCGGTGCCGGCGTTGGCCAGGAAGCCGGGCCCCATGCGGCTCATGCACTGCTGGGCCAGCTGTTGGTAGAGCTGTTCGATGTGCGTCACGCCGGCCGCGCTGTAGTCCACCATCGGCTCGCGCCGGTAGGCGTCGAACTCGGCGTCCGAGCGACAGCGCAGGGCCGGGGTCGAGTGGCCCACCCCCCGCGGGTCGAAGCCGACGAGGTCGAAGTTGCGCCTGATGGGGGTGCCGTCCAGATCCGCTGCCATGTTGGCCACCATGTCCACCGCGGACCCGCCGGGGCCGCCCGGATTGACCAGCAGGGAGCCGATGCGCTGGCCGGTGGCCGGCACGCGGATCACCGCCAGCCTGGCCTGCCCGGCTCCCGGGTTGTCGTAGTCGACCGGGACGGGGACCGTGGTGCACTGCGCGGTGGGGACACCGGTTGTGTCCGTGGCGAATTGACCGCAACTCCCCCATGTCTGCGGCGTCGCCGCCGACGGCCTCGGGGCCGCGGTCTGCCCGGCACCGGGTTCGGGGGTGGCGCCCGCGACCGCCGGTCCTCCCACCGATTGCGCGGCCAACAGCCCGAACGACACCAGCGCCGAACTCAACGGTCTCAGGCGCGACATGGCAGTCATCGTGTCAGCCGCGGGTTCCCGAAGCGGCGCGAAACGATTACGCCTTGATCTCGTCTGCGCCGCGCACCGGGTGTGCGGTTGCGCTGGACGTCAGACCCCTACGCGCCCTAGCACTTTGCGCCGCTGGGCGGCGTCGAACCGCCGACCAGATACGCAGTGACGTAGTTGTCGATACAGCTGTCGCCCTGGAACACCACCGTGTGCTGGGTGCCGTCGTAGGTGAGCAGCGAACTGCGCAGCTGGTTGGCCAGATCGACGCCGGCCTTGTAGGGGGTCGCCGGGTCGTGGGTCGTCGACACCACCACGGTCGGGGCCAGCCCGGGCGCGGAGATGGTGTGCGGCTTGCTCGTCGGCGGCACCGGCCAGAACGCGCAGGTGCCCAGCGGGGCGTCGCCGGTGAAGGTGCCGTAGCTCATGAACGGCGCGATCTCCCGCGAGCGGCGGTCCTCGTCGATCACCTTGGCGCGGTCGGTGATCGGCGGTTGGTCGACGCAGTTGATGGCGACCCGCGCGTCGGTGGCGTTGGTGTAGTGGCCGTGCGCGTCGCGGCGCATGTACATGTCGGCCAGCGCCAGCAGCGTGTCCCCGCGGTGGTTGACCAGTTCGCTCAGCCCGTCGGTCAGGTGATGCCACAACGTCGGCGAGTACAGCGCCATGATGGTGCCCACGATGGCGTCGCTGTAGCTCAGTCCCCGCGGGTCATTCGTGGGGACCGGCCTGCCGACCATCGGGTTGTTCGGGTCGACCAGCGGGTCGACCAGGCTGTGGTAGACGTCGACGGCCTTGGCCGGGTCGGTGCCCAACGGGCAACTCGATTGCTTCGCGCAGTCCGTGGCGTAGTCGTCGAACGCGTCCTGAAAACCCTTGGCCTGGCGCAGGTCCGCCTCGATGGGGTCGGCGTTGGGGTCGACGGCGCCGTCGAGGATCATCGCCCGCACCCTCTCCGGGTACGCCTCGGCGTAGGCGGAGCCGATCCGCGTGCCGTACGAGTAGCCGAGGTAGGTCAGCTTGTCGTCGCCCAGCGCCGCGCGGATCGCATCCAGGTCCCTGGCGACGTTGACCGTGCCGACGTTGGCCAGGAAGTTCTTGCCCATCTTGTCGACGCAGCGGCCGACGAACTGCTTGGTCTCGTCCTCGATGTGGGCCACCCCGGCGGGACTGTAGTCGACGTTCGGCTCGGTACGCAGCCGGTCGTTGTCGGCGTCGGAGTTGCACCAGATGGACGGCCGCGACGATCCCACCCCGCGGGGGTCGAAGCCCACCAGGTCGAATCGTTCGCGGACCCGCTTCGGCAGCGACTGAACGACACCGAGCGCGGCCTCGATACCCGACTCGCCGGGCCCGCCGGGGTTGATCACCAGCGAGCCGATCTTGTCGCCGGTGGCGGGGAACCGGATCATCGCCAGCGTCGCGACGTCGCCGTCGAGGTGGTCGTAGTCCACGGGCACCGCCAGCTTGCCGCACAGCGCGCCCGCGGGGATCTTGGCCTTCGGGTTCGATGACCGGCACGGCGTCCACTCCACGGCCTGCCCCAGCTTGGGTTCGGCCAGGAGCGCGCGCCCGCCGACGACGCGCACACAGCCCGCGAGCAGGAGCGCGACGGCAGCGACCGTTGTCGAAACCAGCAGCGTGCGCGCGAACTTGCCGCGGCGAGACAGACCCATGCCAACATATGCTGCCAGAGGAAAGCTGAGATTCTCGTGAGCGGCACCACCGTGCGGTTATCGGCCGCCCTGCGAGCGGCCGAGCATGGTATGTCTCACATCACAGGCCCGGTGCAACTGCGCACAAGAGATGGCAGAATGACACCGTCAGACGAACCCGGGGACCCGTTCAGGGCCACGAGGATCGACCCGACCACCCACAGGGACAACGATGTCTGAGCAGAACGTCTATGGTGCGGGCACGTCAGAACAGGCGCAGCCGCTCACCAAGATCCGCACGCACCACCTGCAGAGGATGAAGGCCGAGGGGCACAAGTGGGCCATGCTCACGGCCTACGACTACTCGACCGCCCGCATCTTCGACGAGGCGGGCATCCCGGTCTTGCTGGTCGGCGACTCGGCCGCCAACGTCGTGTACGGCTACGACACCACGGTGCCGGTCTCGATCGACGAAATGATTCCGCTGGTCCGCGGCGTGGTGCGCGGTGCGCGTCACGCCCTGGTCGTGGCGGACCTGCCGTTCGGCAGCTATGAGGCGGGGCCGAGCCAGGCACTCGCGTCGGCCACCCGGTTCATGAAGGAGGGCGGCGCCCACGCCGTCAAGCTCGAGGGCGGCGAGCGGGTGGCCGAGCAGATCGCCTGCCTGACCGCGGCGGGCATCCCGGTGATGGCGCACATCGGGTTCACGCCGCAGAGCGTGAACAGCCTGGGCGGCTTCCGGGTGCAGGGCCGCGGTGACGCCGCGGAACAGACCGTCGCCGACGCGATCGCCGTCGCCGAAGCCGGGGCGTTCTCCGTCGTCATGGAGATGGTGCCCGCCGAATTGGCCACCCAGATCACCGGCAAGCTGACCATCCCGACCGTCGGGATCGGCGCCGGCCCGAACTGCGACGGCCAGGTTTTGGTCTGGCAGGACATGGCCGGGGTCAACAGCGGCAAGGCCGCCCGCTTCGTCAAGCGGTTCGGCGACGTCGGCGGGGAATTGCGCCGGGCCGCGACGCAATATGCGCGAGAGGTGGCCGAGGGGACCTTCCCCGCCGACGAGCACTGCTTCTGACGGAGGCAACCACACGTTTCGCCCGCCCGATCCTGTCAATTCCGAAAATCGTTGTGTGGCAGGCGGGTACGATTGTTCTCGGATGAAGTCTCTACTCCGAGAGCGAGGGTGAACACATCGAACCGGGGATTCGTGGTGGCCTGGTGCACCGTCGAACGGTGCTGAAGGTACCGCTGGCACTGGCAGGAGGCGCTGCACTGGCCCGAGCACCTCGCGCGGCCGCGCAACCCGCGCCTGGCACCTCGCCGCAGGCAAGCCGCTGGTCCCCCGAGCGCGCCAACCGGTGGTATCAGGCGCAGGGCTGGTTGGTCGGGGCGAACTACATCACGTCGAACGCGATCAACCAGCTGGAGATGTTCCAGGCCGAGACGTTCGACCCGCGACGCATCGACACCGAGCTGGGCTGGGCGCGGGCCGACGGCCTCAACGCGGTGCGGGTGTTCCTGCACGACCTGTTGTGGGCGCAGGACCGTCGGGGGTTCCAGACCCGCCTCGCCCAGTTCGTCGACATCACGGCGCGCCACGACATCAAGCCGTTGTTCGTCCTGTTCGACTCCTGTTGGGATCCTCATCCCGCGGCGGGCCCGCAACGCCCGCCGAGGCCCGGCGTGCACAACTCGGGTTGGGTGCAGAGCCCGGGCGCCGAACACCTCGGTGACCCGGGCTACGTCGAGACCCTGCGCAGCTACGTCACCGGCGTGCTGACCCAATTCCGCACCGATGACCGCGTGCTCGGGTGGGACCTGTGGAACGAACCCGACAATCCCTCGAAGCACTACCGCGCGGTCGAGCGGCCCGACAAGCTGCATCTGGTCGCCGACCTGCTGCCGCAGGTGTTCGGCTGGGCGCGTTCGGTCGATCCGTCTCAGCCGCTGACCAGCGGGGTCTGGGACGGCGAGTGGGCGGACCCCGGGCGGCGCAGCGTGTTCAGCGGCATCCAGCTGGACAACTCCGACGTGATCACCTTCCACTGCTATGGCCCGCCGGCGGAGTTCGAAAGCCGCATCGGCGAGCTCACACCCCAGGGGCGACCGATCCTGTGCACCGAATACCTGGCGCGGACGTTGGGCAGCACCATCCCGGGTGTGCTGCCCGTCGCCAAGCGCTACAACGTCGGCGCGTTCCACTGGGGGCTGGTCGCCGGGAAGACACAGACGTTCTATCCGTGGGACTCCTGGGAGCACCCGTACACGGCCATGCCGGCCGAGTGGTTCCACGATGTGCTGGTGCCCGACGGACGGCCGTACCGCGATCCCGAAATCGAGACGATCCGCGAACTGAGCGGCCTGGCAATGCATCTGCGCGAAGACCCGCCGCCGCCGCCCCCGTGACGCCGCGGCCGCCGCGCCGGTCAGCGGCCGGTGCCGCCATCCGCCCCACCGCGGTATGGCAGGCTATGGGAACCCTTCATCATCGTCCCTTCATGGCCGCGGCGACGCGCCCTCAACGGAGCCGAAAATGCCTGGAAAAGCGCCGCAAACCTCGCGCCATCGCGAGGTGGAACGCAAGTTCGACGTCGGCGAGTCCACCGTGTCCCCATCGTTCGAAGGCATTGCCGCGGTGGCGCACGTCGAGAAGTCGCCCACTCAGACACTGGACGCGACGTACTTCGACACCCCCGCACAGGACCTCGCCCGCAACAAGATCACCCTGCGCCGCCGCACCGGGGGCGCGGACGCGGGATGGCACCTGAAGCTGCCGGCCGGGCCGGAGGCCCGCACCGAAGTCCGGGCGCCGCTGGACGCCTCGGGCCCGGGCGGCCCCGACACCGTGCCGGAGGAGCTGGTGGACGTAGTGCTGGCGATCGTGCGCGACCGCCCGCTCGAACCGGTCGCCCGCATCACCACCCGGCGCGACACCCAGGTGTTGTATGCGGCCGACGACACACCGCTCGCTGAGTTCTGCAACGACCACGTCACCGCTTGGTCGGCCCGCGCTTCCGAGGACGCCGACGTGGAGCCCACCCAGCAGGAGTGGCGCGAGTGGGAACTCGAACTGGTCGAAACGACTGGGGCCCCGGACACCGAGCTGTTGAACCGGTTGGGCAATCGACTGCTCGACGCCGGCGCCGCGCCGGCCGGTCACGCCTCCAAGCTGGCCCGCGTACTCGGCACGACGCCCCAACCCGACGGCGCGCCGGCCGCCGAGAACCCGCTGCAGCGGGCGGTGGACGAGCAGATTCGCGAACTGTTGGTGTGGGACCGCGCGGTGCGGGCCGACGCGTTCGACTCCATTCACCAGATGCGGGTCACCACCCGCAAGCTGCGCAGCCTGCTGCGTGACTACCAGGAGTCGTTCGGGCTGCCCGACGACGACGGGTGGGTGCTCGACGAACTGCGCGAGCTCGCCGGCATCCTCGGCATCGCGCGCGACGCCGAGGTCCTCGCGGAGCGCTACGAGCGTCAACTGGACGGCCTCACACCGGATTTGGTGCGCGGGCCAGTGCACGAGCGTCTGGTCGGCGGCGCGCAGCGGCGCTACCAGACCGGGCTGCGCCGGTCGCTGATCGCCATGCGGTCGCAGCGCTACTTCCGTCTGCTCGACGCCCTCGATGCGATCGCGGCGCAACCCCCGGGCAGCGCCCCGGGCGAAGAACACGCGCCGGTCACCATCGACGCCGCCTACAAGAAGGTCCGCAAGGCCGCCAAGGCCGCCGCCCAGGTGGCCGGCGAACAACCCGGGGACCAGCACGCGCGCGACGAAGCGGTCCACCGGATTCGCAAGCGGGCCAAGCGCCTTCGGTATACCGCCGCCGCCACCGGCGCCGACAGGGTGTCCGAGCAGGCGAAGGCCGTTCAGTCGCTGCTCGGCGACCATCAGGACAGCGTGGTCAGCCGCGAACACCTGCGCCACGAATCCGAAACCGCGCACGCCGCCGGCGAGGACACCTTCACCTACGGCGTGCTGTACCAGCAGGAGGCCGACTTGGCCGAGCGGTGCGAACGGCAGCTCGACGACGCGTTGCGCAAGCTCGCCAAGGCGGTGCACAAGGTCGGCTGAGCGGGGCGCTCCGCCCCGCGAGGCTGTAACTGGCGACGGGTTCACTCGGCGAACGCGTCGCGGAATACAGTTTCGCGGACGCCTGAGGCGGGGCGGACGAGTTGGCCTGTAAGCCGGATTCTGTTCCACGCACCTCCGGCGACCGGAGATGCGCGGCGGCGACCATCCATCTGGGCACACCGTCACCGGGTGCCTCGAGCGGCCTACCCGCAGGCTCGGGCGAGCAACCCTCGAACGCCTGCGCGGCCGCACCTTTCGGTGCGGCCTTCTTGGCCTTGCTTCGGGTGGGGTTTGCCGAGCCACCCCGGTCACCCGGGATGCTGGTGCGCTCTTACCGCACCGTTTCACCCTTACCACCGCGAGGGTGGCGGTCTGCTTTCTGTGGCACTGTCCCGCGAGTCACCTCGGATTGCCGTTAGCAATCACCCTGCTCTGCGAAGTCCGGACTTTCCTCGGACCGCCTTGCGACGGTCCGCGGCCGCCCGGCCAACTCGTCCGCGACGATCCACGGTACTCCCTGCCCGAAGCCGGGGCCAGCAACCATCGCGTGCGCGGCTCTATCGTGGACCTGGCAGGCAGGCACACGAAAGGGCGCCAGATGTCGCGGTGGAAGAAGCGCGTCGACTCCGGCGACTGGGACGCCATCGCCGGCGCGGTCAACGAAGACGGCGGGGCGCTACTGCCGAGGCTGGTCACCACCAGCGAGGCGGCGCGGCTCCGCAAGCTCTACTCCGACGACGCCCTGTTCCGTTCGACCATCGACATGGCGCCCAGGCGGTACGGCGCCGGGCAGTATCGCTACTTCCAGGCGCCCTACCCCGCCCCCCTCGACGAACTCAAGCAGGCGCTCTACCCGCGGCTGCTGCCGATCGCCCGCGACTGGTGGGGCAAACTCGGCCGCGACGCGCCCTGGCCGGACAGGCTGGACGATTGGCTGGCGATCTGCCACGCCGCCGGCCAAACCAGGTCCACCGCGCTGATGCTGAAGTACGGCGCGGGCGACTGGAACGCGCTGCACCGAGACCTCTACGGCGACTTGGTGTTTCCGCTGCAGGTGGTGATCAACCTCAGCGAGCCCGGCACCGACTACACCGGCGGCGAATTCCTGCTCGTCGAGCAGCGGCCGCGGGCCCAATCCCGGGGTATGGCAACGCAATTGCCGCAGGGCCACGGATTCGTGTTCACCACGCGGGAGCGGCCGGTGCCCTCCAGTCGCGGCTGGTCCGCGGCGCCGGTGCGCCACGGGGTGTCGGTGGTGCGTTCCGGGGAACGCTACGCGCTGGGGCTGATCTTCCACGACGCGGCCTGAGAGCTACCCCGTGCGTCGCAGGACGATGACATTGTCGGGCACCGTGGCCTTTTGGCCGTCGGCGACCAACTCCCGGTCGACTGTTTCGGCCCGCACCCGGGTCCAGTCGGCCGGGTTCAGCTGCAACGACGCGATCACCTCCTCGATGCCGGGGAAGGAGTGCTCGTGGTGCTGCGCCCACGGCGGGGCCGCCCCGTGGTCAACGATCAGCAGCACCCCACCGGGATTCACCTGGCCGGCCGCGCGCCGCAGCACGGCCTCGCGTTCCAATCGGGCCGGGGAATGGAAGTACTGGGCCGACACCAGGTCGAACGTCCCTTCGGGGAAGGTCTCGTTCAGGTCGTGCCGCTGAAAGTCGATGCGATCAGCCATGTTTCGCGTGGACGCGGCCTCCGCCGCTCGTTGCAGCGCGGTGGCCGAGACGTCGACCGCAACGACCTGCCACCCGCGCTCGGCGAGCCACAACGCGTCGGCGCCCTCCCCGCAGCCCAAGTCGAGGGCCCGGCCCGCAGGCAGATCGGCAGCCACCTCGAGAAGGCGCGGATTGACTTGTCCGCTCCACACCCGATCCGTCGATCCGTACCGCTCTTCCCAGAACCGCCGGGCGTCATCGGAATTGCACGAAGTTTCCATACCGCGAGCTTGCCCAGTCGCGTCGCGCTTGCCAAGCTTATTTGCCATGCAGGCAAAGACCGCCCCCGATATCGATCTTCAGGTGCGCCGCCGGCTGCGGGAGCTGCGCTCGCAGCGGGGCATGACGCTGCAAGAGGTGGGTGCGCGCGCCGGCATCGACGTCTCGACGCTCAGCCGCCTCGAGTCGGGAAAGCGCCGGCTCGCCCTCGATCACCTGCCGCGCCTGGCGCGGGCGCTGTCGGTCAGCACCGACGAGTTGTTGCAGCCCCCCGAAGCCCACGATCCGCGGGTGCGCGGCGCCGCGCACACCCACCACGGGGTGACGTATTGGCCGCTGACGCGCCAGGGCCCGGCCGGTGGCCTGCACGCCTTCAAGGTCCGGGTCAGCACCCGGCGTCGCACCCCGCCCGCGGAGTTGCCGGTGCACGAGGGCCAGGACTGGATGTACGTCCTATCCGGCCGGCTGCGGCTGCTGCTGGGCGACCGCGACTTCACCATCGCACCGGGTGAAGCGGTCGAGTTCTCCACGTGGACACCGCACTGGTTCGGGGCGTCCGACGGCCCGGTGGAGGCCATCATGATCCTCGGGCCGCACGGCGAACGGATTCACCTGCAAAGTTGAGCGCCGCGCGGCGATTGTGCGACCGCTTAGCATTGACCATTGCCCGGCGGGGACGTTGGTGCCAGTCTGACCAGATGACAGATACCGAGGGGTTCGTCGACCAGACGGTGACCGGTCTGGCGGACCCGCAGCCGATGTACAAGGCGTTGCGCGAATCGAGCCCGGTGTTCCGGTCGCCGCAGGCGGTGGTGCTCAGCCGGCTGGCCGACATCGAGATGGCCCTCAAACACACCGAAGTGTTCTCGTCGAACATGGACGCGGTCGACCTCGGCAACGTGCGGCCGCTGATCCCCCTGCAGATCGACCCGCCCGAGCATGCGAAGTACCGCCGCATCCTCGACCCGTTGTTCACGCCGCGGGAGATGGCCCGGCGCGAGCCTCGCGTCACCGAGCTGGTGAACGAGATGATCGACGGCTTCGCGGATCGCGGCGAGTGCGACTTCCACACCGAGTTCGCGGTGCCGCTGCCGTGCACCGTCTTCCTGCAGCTGCTCGGGTTGCCGCTGGAAGACCTCGAAAGGTTTCTGGAGTGGAAGGACGGGGTGATCCGCCCGGACGGCGACTCCGGCTTCGACCGGCGACACGAGAGCTCCGCCGGGGTGGCGCAACAGATCTACGACTACTTCGACCGCGCCATCGACGACCACATCGCCCGCCCCCGCGACGACGTGCTCTCGGCGATGATCGCCGCCGACGTCGCCGGCCGGCCGCTGTCCCGCGAAGAACTGCTCGACATCTGCTTCCTGTTTCTGATCGCGGGCCTGGACACGGTGACCGACTCGCTCGACTGCTTCTTCGTGTACCTGGCGCGCCACCCCGAACACCGCCGTCAGCTGGTCGATCAGCCCGACATCCTGCCCGGCGCCGTGGAGGAGTTATTGCGCTGGGAGACGCCGGTGCCCGGCGTCGCACGGGTCGCGGTCCAGGACGTCGAGGTGGGCGGTTGTCCCATCAGCAAGGGTGAGCGGGTCAGCCCGTTGCTGGGCGCGGCCAACACCGACCCGGCCGAGTTCGCCGATCCCGAGCTGGTGGACTTCACCCGCAACCCCAACCGGCACCGCGCGTTCGGGGGCGGTCCCCACCGCTGCCTCGGCTCTCACCTGGCCCGCATGGAGCTGAGGGTGGCGTTACGCGAATTCCACCGGCGCATACCCGACTACGAGATCAAGCCGGGCACCCAGCTGACCTACACCGCCGCCTTGCGCTCGGTGGAGTCGTTGCCGCTGGTCTTTTCGGTGCCATGACCCGCATTGCCGTCGACGCCGACCGCTGCACCGGGCACGGGCGCTGCTACACCCTGGCACCCGACGTCTTCGACGCCGACGAGGCCGGCCACTGCGTCGTGCTCGTCGCCGACGTCCCCGGCGAACTCGAGGCACAGGCCGACACCGCCGAGAAGAACTGCCCGGAGAGCGCGATCACGCTGACGCGCTGAGCACGGCCGGGCTCACGGTCTAAGCTCCGCGCGGAGGATGGTGTTGGACTCGCAAAGCCCTGAATGCGGCGCGCCGGGCGGCCCCCTGTCGACCGCCCGGGCCGCCGTCTATTTCGAGGCCAAGATCGGCGACGCCGTCCTGACGCTGCCGGCCATGCGGGCGCTGGGCGAGATCTTCGCCGCGCCGTTGACGCTCATCTGCCCGAAAGTGCCGTTCGATCTGTGCTTCCGGGAGGTCAGTCCGCTCCTGATCGACACGACGGCATTCCACTCCGGCGACCTACCCTCGGACCGAAGTGGCGATTACGACGCGCTGGCAGCGCAAGTCGGCGCCGTCGACCTGCTGATCAACACCCTGTCGTTCGCCATCCCCTCGGAGACTTTCCGCGCCCTTCGGCGACGGCTCGCTCCCCCCACGAGCGTCGGGTTCAAGAACGACTACGACTCCTATGACATCGCGATCGCAAAAGGGGCGTGTCACTCGGCCGACCAGATGTTCAAGCTGGCGCACGTGTTCGATCCGTCGGCGCGGATCGAAGCGTATGCCCAGCCATTGCCCATTCCGCCGGCCGTGCGGGAGCAGGCCAGGTCGATGCGCGCCGCGCTGCCCCGCGGGTACCACGTGCTCGTCGTCCACGCCGACACCGACTGGCCGGAAAAGCGTTGGCCCGCGACCCGGTTCATCGACGTGCTGGACCGGTTCTTGTCGCGCCATCGCGACTTCGTGGCCTGGATCGTGGGGATGGGTCACGAGGAACTCAACGTCGGGCGTGAGGGCGCGCGGGTGATTCCCCATCTCGGCCTACCGCTCGATCTCGCCATGGGTTTGGTCGCCGAGGCCGACGTCTTCCTGGGGATCGATTCGAGCATGCTGCATGCCGCCGACCTGGCGCGCGTTCCCGGCGTCGGGCTGTTCGGGCCGACGCGGTCGGCCACGTGGGGCTTCCGGTTCGGACCGCACCGGCACATCGATCGCAGGACCATGGCCGATATCACCGCCGAAGAGGTGCTGAGCGCGATGGAAAGCCTTGCCGCGATCGCGGTGCCGGCGTCGGACGGCGCGACGGCAGCACGATGACCGGCGTTCGGTTGGCATTCACCCACCCGTCATTGGCGCGAGCTCGGTCGAAAATTGGTGATGCGACGGCGATCTCGCGGCCTTAGGATGACCCTCGGTTGGGCCCGGCCTGCCGCCGCGCCCCGCCGTGTGTCCCGGCAGAGGAAGGATGCCCCGGGGGTGGCATCCGTCTCGCTCCTTGTTTCGGTGCCGGCGCAATCGTGCGCCCGCCGGACCGGGTCCGTCACACCGTCGATCTCGATGACGGCCCGAGCGCCCAGAGGAGAGCACCCCCATGACGGAGCCGCTGAAGGTCCAGCACGACGAACTGCTGGCCAGGGCCGCCGAACTCGAGGCGCCGTTGCCGTCCCCGCCGGCCGGCGACGCCGCGCCGCCGTGCGACATCGGATTCATCGTCGACTCCGCCACGCAACTCGCGCTCTCCTCCGCGGCGATGCGTGATTGCGTCGCATACTGCGAACGGCAATATCAGATTCTGGCGCAATCTCTGCGGAACGCGGCCAAGGCCTACGAGGAACTCGACGCGGCGGCCGCCGAGGCAATGACGGGCGACTCTTCGGGTTCGTCCGTGACCCGGGGTCCCGTCGGCGGCAGCGAACAAGCGACGGCCAAATCCGCCGCGGTGCAGCCCTACTCGCCGCCAGCCACCCCGGCACCAACCTCGGACCTCGGCTATTACCCGGTCAAACAAGCGGCCCAGCACATCGAAGCCCCCGATCAGGGCCCCTCCTTCGGCAAGTTCGCGGACGACTGGGATACCTACGCGCTGACCTTGCAGCAAGACGTCCTTCCGCGGTTTCGCCCGTTCGCTTACTGGCAAGGTCCGGCGGCGAAAGCGGCCGAGGACAATTTCGAGAAGCAGAAACGCTACGTGATCGGGCTGGCGGATGACTGCAATCAGATCGCCGCGCAGGCCAGGCAGGTGGTCTCCGCACACAAATGGGCCATCACCGAGCACCCCTCGAGCTACGAGATCTACGTCACCGAATTCTGGATCATCGAGTACACGAAACGAAATGACCTGGCCCGCCGGGCACAACAGGTCGACTGGTACCAGGAACTGCAGAACAAGTCGGAAGAGGTGCTGGCGCAGTACCGGCAGCTGGCCAGTGCGCCGCTGGCTCCGATTTATCCGTCGGCCCCGCCCGCCGCCACGGTTATCGCGCCCCCCGCCATCAGGTTCTCCGATCTGCGCGGCAATGTCGGCGGAGGCGGCGGGACGTACGGCGGTGGCGGTGTATGGAGCGACGCGGCAACGGGCGGGCAACTGGCTTCGGCGAACGTCGCCGACCGGGTCAGCGGCATCAACGACATGGTTTCCGGACTGACCGACACCACCGCCGACCCCTACGCCGACGCGCCCGCCGCGTCGGCGGGCGCCCCGCTGGCGGCCGCCGGCCCGTCGATGGGCGGGGTGAAACCGGCATCGTTCGGGGGCGGCGGCGATGTGCCGTCGCCGCCGCTGCAACCCCCGGTGGACGCCGGGTCGGCGCAAACCGGTCCGGGCCGCGGCCCCGGTCCGGGCGGTGCGGCCCCGGGTTCGGGCGGCGCGATGGGCGGCCGCGGCGGCATGGGCATGGCGCCCATGGGGGCGGGAGCCGGTCAGGGCCAGGGCCAGGACAAGAAGGCCAAACGCACGCAAGACGACGAGGAGCTCTACACCGAAGAGCGCCCATGGACGTCGTCCGTCATCGGCATCCGCCCGCGCAACGACGCGCCAGAGGAAACCCACCGATGACCCAACGCCGGCACCGAGCAACGCGGAACGGGCGGCCCACCAAAGACTTTCCGAACGGTCACCGGCGGTGCCATCGTGAGTGACCCGTCGATGAACAACGGCCGACACCGCAGTTGCGTAGAAGTGTCGAGGGGTCAAAACGATTGGCGCAGTTTGGCGTTCGCGAACGCGGCGGTACGCGAGCATTGTTAAGCTCAAGTCGAATAACCGGCAAGCGGTCCCGGCTCGACGGCGCGGAAAGTGGGTAGCGATGCCGAAGGTCTCAGACTATTGGAAGCCCGGCTTCAGTGTGGCCGCGTCGATCAAAGCCGGTGTCTCGGGCAACCCGTGGGATGCCACCTTCAACGCTGTCTTGGCACTCGGGCAGCTGGGCTATGCCGGCGGCAAATACAAGATCCCCGGGGACAAATTCGGCCCGCGACGTGAGGGCGGGGAATCGCTCAAAGACGCCTTCGGCAAAGAGTGCGTGATCCTTGAGCGCGGGATACAGATCATGACGGCGCTGACGCTGTTGCACGGCAGCGGTACGGACAAGGGCCAGTACTATCAGATGGGCTCCGACAAGTTCCAGTTGGCGTGGGAAAGCCTCAAGGACGCGACCGCTGAGAGCGATTCGTGGACCGGCGATGCCGCCGAGGCCTACAACGCGCTCAACGCCGCCCAAATGGATTGGGCGACAGCGATGTCCGACCTCGACCTGCAGATCGCGGCGATCCTGGCCGACGAAGCCGACTGGCTCAAGAACGCGAAAGTCACCCTGACCGCGTGCCGGGCGGTTTTCACCGCGGCTATCCCGATAGCCAGCACCCTGAGATGGGTCTCGGGCCCGCAGGCATCCTTGCTCTTCCAGCTCGCGACCTTCGCGGCAGTCATGCCGGTCGCCATCTTCATCACCGCGGCGTCGATGGACGAATCGCTGCAGAATAAGCGGAAGATTGACGGCATCAGCGCTCGATACCGAGAGGTGGCCGACAGTGCGGTCGTCTCGGGTTCCGCCTTCGCGCCGTCGACCGCCGCGCCCGCGCCGCGATCGACGGTGAGCCCGTTCGACGAAGTCAGCGGTGACGGCGCGGCACCCGCCCCGGCGCCCGGAGGGCGGCATGCCGCCCCATCCGCCGGTGCACCGGGCACCGGCGAAACCGCGGAGTCCGGAGGGTATCCGGCGACAGGGCCAACCGAACGCGCCTTGGCGCCGGCGGGCGTCGCACCGGCCTACAACATGCCCGCGGCGAGTCGAGTGGCCGGCGGGGCGCCGGACGCAAAAGCCTCGCCAAGGCCGCGCCCGGCCCCCGCGGCGGACGCCGACGGGGCGTTGGCTGCCAACGGGGAGAACGTGGCCGCGACGGACTTCGACGGTGCGGCGAGCGGGGCCGCAGAGGGAGAGCGGGCGCCCATCGACAAGGTGACCGGCGCGGCCGGCGGCCCGCAACGGCTCAGCGAGCGGTGAGGAGTGAAATCGATGGCCAAGCTACAAGTCACGCCCGAGTACCTGGGACAGTTGGCGGCCGAGCAGGAGGAGGCGGCGGGCCGGCTTGACGAAGCGATCACCGCGGTCGCCGGACGAGCCGGAAAGCTTTGGTACGACCACGGTTTCATCTCCTTCAACTCCGTCCTGGCCATGCAGGCGGCGGAGCAGGAACGCGAATCCGCTTGCAACAACATGATTGCGGTGTGCAACGACGCATCCGAAAAACTGCGCGCCGGGGCGGATGCGTACACCGGCGTCGACAAGCAGTCGGGCGCAAACCTGGACCGGCAGATGCTTTACGAATGACATGGCCGGCCGTCGGCGAACTCCCACCTGACCGTTGAAGCGCCAGAGAGGTACGACATTGGGCACCACACCGAACCGGCCCGGCGACAACGACCAGGGTTTCGCATTTCTGGACTTCGGTGACCAGGCCGGTCCCGACAACGGTGCCGGCTCGGCTTTCGGCGATGGGTACGGCCAAGACAGCGGCGCATTCCTGGATTTCGGCGACCAGGCCGGTCAGGGCGCGACGGGCCGGTCGGCCATTGACGCACTGGTCACCTCCGAACCTGCCCCGCCCGCCGGCACCGGATCCGCGCCGGACCTCATCGATGTGCTGCCCACCGACGCCGGCGTCGCCGAGTCGGCCCCCGCCGCGGACGACGTGGAAGCCGGCCCGACGGCCACGGTGGTCAACCCCCCCGAGACGGTTTCGGTGACGGCGACCATGGACGGCAAGGTGCTGCGGATCGAGTTGTCACCGGCGGTGACCAACATGTCCGAGTCTGGGCTGGCAGACGAAATCCTTGCCATCGCGGACCTGGCTCGACAACGGGCGCTCGCCATTCAGCAGAGCTTCGTGCTCGATTGCTTTCACGAGCTGGGAATCGACGACGAAGGATTCATCGCCGAGGCGCTGCGCGGCGGCGTGACGGAATTGCCGTCGCCGCAACAGGCCGCGGCCGCACAGGCGGAAGTGTTCGCCACCCGGTACCTCAGCGATGAGGCCTGACCGCCCGAGTAACCCAGGCAGCGAGGACGCCCAGTGAGCACCGAGACGCACCCGCAAGTGGCCGAAGTCATGCGCCAGACACAACAGATCCAGTCGATGGTGGACGAAGAGGCGCACAACCTCAGGGCGCAAACCTTCAGGGGCACCGACGAGGCCAACACCGTACGGGTCACCGTCGATGGACGCCAGTGGCTGACCGGCCTGCATATCGAAGATGGCTTGCTGCGACTGGGCGCCGAAACCGTGGCTCAGCGTGTCAACGAAGCAGTGCGCGAGGCGCAGGCCCTCGCCGCGGCCGCCGTCGAAGCGCAGCAGCAGCGGTTCATGGAATCGCTGGCCGGTTTTGCCGATTCGCTCGAAGAAGCGATGCGGCCGGTGAGGGACAAGATGCCGGCTACGGAGACGGAATCGCGGTAGCGGCAACGACCCGGGCGGGGAGTCCGTCCACCCGGCTCGGGGCGGGCTATTTCCGCGCGAGCGCGTGCCACGCCATGTCGACGATGGCCGCACAATACTCGTCGTCGACGGGAACGTCGGAGTACAGGACCCGAATGTAGAGCGGTGACAACACGATCTGGACCGCCGCCAGGGTGTTGACGGCGTCGCGCAGTTCGCCCCGCTCCCTGGCCCGGTCCACCACCCCGCGCATCGCCGCGAAATGCGCCCTGAAGAACCTCAACCGGGTGGCTTCGTCGTGCCCACCGCGCCGGTCCATCACCAGCGCGCGCATCAGTGTGCGGCCGACCTCGCTGTTGATCCGACCGGTCACCTTGCCGACGAAGGCCCGCAGATCCCCGCGCAAGGAGCCGGTATCGATCCCGGAACTCACCGTCTCGACATCGGAGAGCACCGCATCGACGATGAGCTGACGTCGATCTCCCCAGTACCGGTAGACCATCGCCGCATCGAGGTGATGGCGCTCGGCCAGGGCCTCGATGCTGAACCGCTCGACGCCCCAACGGGTCAGCTCGTCGAGCACCGCCGGCATCACCCGCGCCCGGACATCCGCGGGAACGGCTACACGGGTCGGCTCGGACGGCTGCATCGACGTCTCCTCATACCTGGTGGTTAAAGGTATCCGGTCTGGTTCACCAGCCGCACGGAGGACGCACCGTCGGGATAGAACTCGGCGATGCTCAGCGACGCCAGGTCGAGGTGCAGCCGGTACAGGATGCCCGGCCCGGCCTCCAGCGCCAGCCGCAGCAGCATCTTGATCGGCGTCACGTGCGAGACCACCAGCACCGTCGTGCCCGGGTGCGTGGCGATGATGCGTTCGCGCGCCCGGACGACCCGCTCGAGCACGTCGTCGAAGCTTTCCCCGCCCGGTGGCGTGGTGCCGGTGTCGCGCAGCCAGCGGCCGTGCAGTTCCGGGTCGCGCTCGGCGGCCTCGCCAAAGGTCAGTCCCTCCCAGGCGCCGAAGTCGGTCTCGATCAAATCGTCGTCGACGGTCACGTCCTGGCCGAGCGCTTTGGCGGCCCTGGCCGCGGTGTCGTAGGCCCGCTGCAGCGGCGAGGCGAACACCGCGGAGATCCCCCCGCGCTGCGCCAGGTAACGCGCCGCGGCGTCGGCCTGCCGGCGACCCACCTCGGTGAGGGCCGGGTTGCCGCGGCCCGAATAGCGGCGCTGCGCCGACAGCTCGGTCTGGCCGTGTCGCAGCAACAGCAGCCGGGTCGGGGTGCCGCGCGCACCGGTCCAGCCGGGAGCCTGCGGCGATTGCGGCGCAGCGGTTTTCGCGGGCTCGGCCGCGGGCTGCCGGGGTTCCTGCACCGGGTCGCCGGCGGCGGCGTCCATCGCCTCGTTGGCCAGCCGATCGGCGTAGGAGTTGCGGTCCCGCGGAATCCACGTGTAGGCGATCCGGTCGAACCGCGCCGCCAGCTTGCGGGCCTGCCCGTGCAGTTCGATGAGGTCGGGGTGCTTGACCTTCCACCGGCCCGACATCTGCTCGACCAACAGCTTGGAGTCCAGGAAGACCGCGGCCTCGGTGGCGCCGAGCTCGAGGGCGTCGCCCAAACCGGCCAGCAGGCCGCGGTATTCGGCCACGTTGTTGGTGGCCCGGCCGATGGCCTGCTTGGTCTCCGCCAGCACGGTCGAGCGGTCCGCGGTCCAGACCACGGCGCCGTAGCCGGCCGGGCCGGGGTTGCCGCGCGACCCGCCGTCGGCCTCGATCACCACTTTCACTGGTCGAGCCCCTTGACCCGCAACAGGATCGCGCCACACTCCGGGCAGCGCACCACGTCGTCCTCGGCGGCGGCGGAGATGCGGGACATCTCGCCGCGGTCGATCTCGAGCCGGCACGCACCGCAGCGGCGCCCCAGCAGCGGCCCGGCGCCCGGCCCTCCCCCGGCGCGCTGCCGTTCGTAGAGCGCGGACAGGGCGGGGTCCAGCGCCGCGGTCAGGGCGTCGCGTCGCGCGGAATGCGCCTGACGGGCCTCGCTGATCTCGGCGACCGCGGCGTCGAGAGCCTGCCGGGCGTCCGCCAATTCGGCCTCCAGCGCCTCGACGGTGCCGTGCGCCGCATCGAGCTGGGCCTGCAGCTCTTCGCGGCGTTCCATCACCTCCAACAGCGAATCCTCCAGGCTGGCCTGGCGCCGGGTCAGGGTCTCCAGCTCGTGCTGCAGATCCGACAGCTGCTTGGCGTCGGTGGCACCGGACTGCAGCAAGGACCGGTCGCGGTCTTCGCGCTGCCGGACCGCCTCGATCTCGGATTCCAGCCGCGACACCTGGACGTCGATGTCCTCCAACGCGATTCGAATGGCGCCCACCCGGTCACCGGCGGCGTCGAGCTCGCCCTGCAGCCGTTCGCAGGCCTGTTGCTCCGCCAGGTGGCTGGCCCGGTGCGAGATGCGGGCCAGCTCGGCGTCCAGCTTCGACAGCTCGAGCAGCGAACGCTGCTGCGCGATTTCGGCCTTCATCACTGTTCACTCCCGGTCTCGTCGGCGGGCTCCGCCGTATGCCCCATGTTCCAGGGGTCGGTGCGGATGGTGCACACCCGCACCGACAGGGCCGCACCGAAACGGGACCGCAGCAGGTCGGCGGCCTGGTCGCACCAGGGAAATTCGCTGGCCCAGTGCGCCACGTCGACCAGCGCCACCCCGGAGGCCCGCCGATGCTCGTCGGCCGGATGGTGCCGCAGGTCGGCCGTGACGTAGGCGTGCACACCGGCGCGGTCCGCGGTCGCCAGCAGCGAATCCCCCGCGCCGCCGCAGACGGCGACCCGGGAGACCGGCATGTCGGGGTCGCCCGCCGCGCGGACGCCCCACGCCGTCGGGGGCAGGGCGGCGCCGACGCGGGACACGAAGTCGCGCAGCGGTTCGGGGCGGGGCAGGGTGCCGATGCGGCCCAGGCCGGTGTCGCCGGGCGTGGGCAGCAACGCGAAGATGTCGAATGCCGGCTCCTCGTAGGGGTGGGCGGCGCGCATCGCCGCCAGCACGGCCGCCCGGATCCGCGCGGGCGCGATGACCTCGAACCGGTCCTCGGCCACCGTCTCGACGGTTCCGACGCTGCCCACCGCGGGTGAGGCGCCTTCGTGCGGCAGGAACTGCCCGATGCCGGTGACGGTCCAGCTGCAGTGCGAATAGTCGCCGATGTGCCCGGCGCCGGCCTCGAACACGGCCGCCCGCACCGCGTCCGCGTTCTCGCGCGGCACGTAGATCACCCACTTGTCGAGGTCGGGGGCCGCCGTTCGCGGCTCCAGGGCCGCTTCCACGGTCAGGCCGAGGGCCTGCGCCAGCGCGTCGGACACGCCCGGTGAGGCCGAGTCGGCGTTGGTGTGCGCGGTGAACAGCGAACGACCCGTGCGGATCAGGCGGTGCACCAGCGCGCCCTTGGGGGTGCTGGCCGCCACCGTGTCGACCCCCCGCAGCAACAGCGGGTGATGGGCCAGCAACAGGCCGCCCTCGGGAACCTCGGCGACGACCGCCGGCGTCGCGTCCACCGCAACGGTCACCGACTCCAGCGCGTCGTCGGGGTCGCCGCACACCAGGCCCACCGAGTCCCACGATTCGGCCAGCCGAGGTGGGTAGGCCTCGTCCAGCACCCCGATGACGTCGGCCAGCCGCACGCTCACCGGCGCACCTCCGCAATCGCCTCAACCAGCAGCGGCCACTCGCGGCGCACCGCGGCCCGCAGGTAGCGCTCGTCCAGGCCGACGAACGTATCACAGCGACGGATAGCAATCCCCTTGTCTTGCAGTCTCTTTCGAATCAGCGCTGCGTCCGGCATGCGGAACAACACGAACGGGGCCCGGCCGTCGACCACCTCGGCTCCCACCGAGGTCAGCCCGGCCACCATCTCGGCGCGCAGCTCGGCCAACCGCACCGCACCGGCCGCCGCTTCGGTGACGGCCTGCCGGCCGCAACATGCCGCGATGGCCGTCAGCTGCAGCGTCCCCACCGGCCAGTGGGCGCGCTGAGCAGTCAAGCGGGCCAACACCTCCGGCGAGCCCAGAGCGTAGCCCACCCGCAGCCCGGCCAGCGCCCACGTCTTGGTCAGGCTGCGCAGCACCAGCACGTCGGGCAGCGACACATCGGCGAGCGACTCGGGTTCGCCCGGAATGGAATCCGCGAACGCCTCGTCGATCACCAGGATCCGCCCCGGCCGGCGCAACGCGAGGAGCTGCTCGCGGCTGTGCAGCACCGACGTCGGGTTGGTCGGGTTGCCCACCACCACGAGGTCGGCGTCCTCGGGGACGGTCACACCGTCCAGGGCGAAGGGCGGCTCGAGCACGACGTGGTGCACGCGCACCCCGGCGGCGCTCAGCGCGTCCGCCGGCTCGGTGAACGAGGGCGCGACGATCGCCGCCCGCGCCGGACGCAGGTTGGGCAACAATGCGAACCCCTCCGCCGCGCCGGCCAGCGGGAGCACCTCGTCGCGGGCGCGGGCGTGCCGCTCGGCGACCGCGTCCTGCGCCGCCTGCACGTCCTGGGCGCCGGGGTAGCGCGCCAGATCGGTCAACCGGGCGGCCAGCCGCCGCATCAGCCACTCGGTCGGTTGGGCGTGACGGACGTTGACGGCGAAATCCAGCATCCCGGGTGCGACGGCCTGATCACCGTGGTAGCGCACCGCAGGCGGGGTCAGGTTCAGACTCGCCATCCGAGAAACACTAGTGGGCCGCTTTCGCGCGTGGCAGCGACACCGTCGCACCCACCCCGGCCCATCGAGGACAATGGTGAGGTGACAGGCACGACCTTGACGGCCCAGCTGGTGATCTTCGACCTCGACGGCACGCTCACCGACTCCGCGGAGGGCATCGTGGCCAGCTTCCTGCACGCCCTCGACCACGTCGGCGTCGCGGTGCCCGACGGCGACCTGGTGGGACGGATCGTGGGGCCGCCGATGGACGACACCTTCCGCTCCATGCTGGGCGAGGACGCCGAGCCGGCGATCGCCGCCTTCCGCGCCGAATACGGCAGCCGGGGCTGGGCGATGAACACCCTGTTCGAGGGCATCGAGCCGCTGCTGGCCGACCTGAAGGCCGCCGGTGTCCGGCTGGCGGTGGCCACCTCGAAGCTGGAGCCGACGGCCCGGCGGATCCTCGCCCATTTCGGGCTCGACCAGCATTTCGAGGTGATCGCCGGGGCGAGCCCGGACGGCTCCCGCAAGACCAAGGTCGAGGTGCTCGAGCACGCGCTCGACCAGCTGCGGCCGCTGCCCGAGCGGGTGCTCATGGTCGGCGACCGCAGCCACGACGTGCACGGCGCGGCGGCCCACGGCATCGACACCGTGGTGGTGGGCTGGGGTTACGGGCGCGACGATTTCCCCGACGGTGCGACGGCCGCCGGGCCCACGGTGGTGACGCACGCCGCAACCGTCGACGAGCTGCGGGCGGTGCTCGGTGTCTGAGCCGCTGCACGTCACGTTCGTCTGCACGGGCAACATCTGCCGGTCGGTGATGGCCGAGAAGATGTTCGCCGACCAGCTGCGCCGCCGCGGCCTGGCCGACGCCGTCCGCGTGACCAGCGCGGGCACCGGCAACTGGCACGTCGGGGAATGCGCCGACGAGCGGGCGAGCGAGGTCCTGCGCGCCCACGGCTACCCCACCGAGCACCGCGCCACCCAGGTCGACACCAACCATCTGGCGGCCGACCTGGTGGTGGCCCTGGGCCGCAATCACCTGCGGATGCTGCGCGAGCTGGGCGTCGACGGGGAGCGGGTGCGCATGCTGCGGTCCTTCGATCCGCGTTCGGGCGCGCACGCCCTCGATGTCGAGGACCCTTACTACGGGGACGCGCAGGACTTCGAGGACGTCTTCACCGTCATCGACGCCTCGCTGCCCGGCCTGCACGCCTGGGTCGACGATCGACTCGCCGGCAACGGGTCCGGTTG
The DNA here is from genome assembly GCF_034555895.2 of Mycobacterium europaeum. Lineage (NCBI taxonomy): Bacteria > Bacillati > Actinomycetota > Actinomycetes > Mycobacteriales > Mycobacteriaceae > Mycobacterium > Mycobacterium europaeum. Next base: position 1,450,771 of record NZ_CP157315.1, on the reverse strand, counting down.
ACATGCGTCGGCTGGCATTCCTGCTGCGGCCGGGCTGGATCGCGCTGATCCTGGTGGTCGTCGCGTTCACGTACCTGTGCTTCACGGTGCTGGCACCCTGGCAGCTGGGCAAGCACAACCGGACGTCGCGGGAGAACCGCCAGATCGAATACTCCCTCAACACCGAGCCCGTTCCCCTGAAAACGCTGTTGCCGCAGCAGGATTCGTCGGCTCCGAACGCGCAGTGGCGCCGCGTCACGGCCACCGGGCACTACCTGCCGGATGTCCAGGTGCTGGCCCGGTTGCGGGTGATCGAGGGCAAGCCGGCGTATGAGGTGCTGGCGCCCTTCGTCGTCGACGGCGGGCCCACCGTCCTGGTCGACCGGGGGTACGTCCGGCCCGAGCAGGGATCCCACGTCCCGCCGATCCCCCGCCCGCCCGGGGACACCGTCACCGTCACCGCGCGGCTGCGCGATTCCGAGGCGGTCGTCACGGGCAGGGCCCCCCTCGCCGAAGAGGGCGCGCTGCAGGTGTATTCGATCAACACCGGGCAGGTGTCGGCGCTCACCAAGGTCCCGCTCGCCGGGTCGTATCTGCAGTTGACCGAGGACCAGCCCGGCGGGCTCGGTGTCATCGGCGTGCCGCACCTGGACGCCGGGCCGTTCCTGTCCTATGGCATCCAGTGGATTTCCTTCGGCATCGTCGCCCCGCTCGGGTTGGGGTATTTCGCGTACTCAGAGATCCGCGCCCGCCGCCGCGAAAGGGAGCAGCGAGCGGCGACGACCAAAGAGGCCGCAGCGGCCCCGGAGGCCCCACCGGCGCCGACGACCGTGGAGGCCAAACTCGCCGACCGCTACGGCCGCCGCCGGTAGTCGCTCAACAGCCCCGCCAGCAGCGCCGCGCCGGCCTGCACCATGCGCGACAGCGCCACCGCCCGGCGCAGGTCGGCCACCGTCGGGTCGTGGCCGTCGCCCAGCGTGGGCCGGATCTGCAGTTCGTGGCGGTATTGGGTGGGCCCGCCGAGGCGCACCCCGAGCGCCCCGGCGAAGGCCGCCTCGACGACACCGGCGTTGGGGCTGGGGTGACGCGCGGCGTCGCGCCGCCAGGCCCGCACCGCACCCGAGGGCGACCCGCTGACGAAGGGTGCGAACGCCACCACCAGCGCGGCCGTCACCCGCGCGGCCACATAGTTGGCCGCGTCATCCAATTTCGCTGCGGCCCAACCGAACCGGGCGTAACGCGCCGATCGATAGCCGATCATCGAGTCCAACGTGTTGATGCTGCGGTACGCCAGCACCCCTGGCGCCCCGCCGACGGCCGCGCACAGCAGCGGCGCCACCTCGGCGTCCGACGTGTTTTCCGCGACCGATTCCAGCGACGCCCGGGTCAGGCCGGGGCCGTCCAGCCAGGCCGGGTCGCGCCCGCACAGCGCCGGCAGCAGCAGGCGCGCCGCGTCGATGTCCCCGCGTGCCAGCAGTTCCGACATTTCCCGACCGGTGCGCGCCAACGTGGTTCCCCCCACCGAGACCCAGGTGGCCGCGGCGGTGGCCGCGATCGAGGCGGGCCGGCCGGCGCGGTCGGCGGCGCGCTGCAGCGCGGCACCGAGCAAGGCCACGGCCCCGACCAGGACGCCGACGTGCATTACGCCGGCGGCCCGGCTGTCGCGGTAGGTCAACTGTTCCAACCCGGCGGCGACTCGACCGAACGCCGCGACCGGATGTCCCCTTGCCGGGTCGCCCAGCGCGACATCGGCCAGGTAACCGGCCAGCACGCCGGCCAGCCGGGTCCGCGTCGCAACCACTTCGGCAGCGTCTCACACGTGGTGTACTCGATCCCATGAGGAGCCCGCGATGAAGCGGCCCGCGACCCGCGTCGCCGACCTGCTCAACCCGGCGGCGACGCTGTTGCCCGCCGCGAACGTGATCATGCAGCTGTCCCTGCCCGGCGTCGGCTATGGCGTGCTGGAGAGCCCGGTGGACAGCGGCAACGTCTACAAGCATCCGTTCAAGCGGGCCCGCACCACCGGCACCTACCTGGCGGTCGCCACCATCGGGACCGAGTCCGACCGCGCGTTGATCCGCGGCGCGGTCGACGCGGTGCACCGCCAGGTTCGTTCCACGCCGTCAAGCCCCGTGCCCTACAACGCGTTCGACCCCAAGCTGCAGCTCTGGGTGGCGGCGTGCCTGTACCGCTATTTCGTCGACCAACACGAGTTCCTCCACGGCCCCCTCGACGACGCGTCCGCCGACGCGGTCTATCTCGACGCCAGCCGGCTGGCCACCACGCTGCAGGTGCCCGAGCGCATGTGGCCACCGAACCGGGCGGCGTTCGACGAGTACTGGAAGCGCTCGCTCGACGAGCTGCGCATCGATCCGCCGGTGCGCGAGCACCTGCGCGGCGTGGCGTCGCTGGCGTTTTTGCCGTGGCCGTTGCGCGTGCTGGCCGGCCCGTTCAACCTGTTCGCGACGACGGGGTTCCTGGCCCCGGAGTTTCGCGCGATGATGCGGCTGGACTGGTCGCGGCGCCAACAACGCCGGTTCGAGTGGCTGCTGTCGGCGCTGCGGCTGGCCGACATGTTCATCCTGCACGACGCGTGGGTGTTCGGTTACCGGCTTTACCTGTGGGACATGCGGTTTCGTGCGCGCCGCGGCCGGCGGATCGTCTAGGGCCGCACCGTCGCGAAGAACGCGCGGACGTCGTCGACGAACAGCTCGGGTTGCTCGAATGCGGCGAAGTGGCCGCCGCGCTCCATGGTCGTCCAATGGGTGATGTTGTAGGCCGGCTCGCACCACGACCGCGGGGCGCCCAGGATCTCTTTAGGGAAAGCCGCGACGCCGGTGGGCAATTCGACCCGATCCAGCTGCCCCCAGACCCGGAAGCTCTGCCAGTACAACCGGGCCGAGGACGCGCCGGTGTCGGTCACCCAATAGACCATGACGTTGTCGAGGAGCTCGTCGCGGGTGAACACGTTCTCCGGGTGACCGTCGCAATCGGCCCACGCCCAGAACTTCTCGACGATCCACGCCAGCTGCCCCACCGGCGAATCGGCCAGCCCGTAGCCCAGCGTCTGCGGCCGGGTGGACTGCTGCTTGGAATAGCCGGTGCCCCACTTGCGGTGCTCGGCCAGCGCGGCCAGCGCCCGCTGCTCTTCTTCCGTCGGGTTCTTCAGGGACTCCGGGGTGGGCCGCCCGATCGGCATGTTGAGGTGGATCGCCGCGCAGTGGCCCCGGTTCCGGCCGATCTGCGTCGTCACGGCGGCGCCCCAGTCGCCGCCCTGCGCGCCGTAGCGGTCGTAGCCAAGGCGCAGCATCAGCGTCTCCCAGGCCTCGGCGATCTTTTCCACGCCCCAGCCGGTGCGGGTCGGTTTGCCGGAAAACCCGTATCCCGGCAGCGACGGGCACACCACGTGGAAGGCATCCTCGGCGCGCCCGGACGCCGGGTTGGTCAGCGGCTCGATCACCTTGTGGAACTCCACGACCGAGCCGGGCCAGCCGTGGGTGATCAGCAGCGGGAACGCGCCGTCGTGCGGTGACCGCTGGTGGATGAAATGGAGGTCCAGCCCGTCGATCTCGGTGATGAACTGGTCGAAGCGGTTGAGCGCGGCCTCGCGTGAGCGCCAGTCGTAGTCGTCGGCCCAATAGCCGGCCAGCTCGCGGGTGTAGGCCAGCGGCATCCCCTGGCTCCAGTCGTCGACGCATTCGGCGTCCGGCCAGCGGGTGCGCGCCAGCCGCGACCGCAGGTCGTCCAGGACGTCCTCGGGGACGTCGATGCGAAACGGTTCCACGGATTCACCATTCACGCCGCGAGCGTAACGCCATGGCGAAAATCGGGGCCGAAAGTCGCCATGGGGTTACGCCCGCGAGTCCCGAACCCAGATTGAGTGGGCGCGGACGGTATCGAACCGCCGACCGCTGGTGTGTAAAACCAGAGCTCTACCACTGAGCTACGCGCCCGTGCCCCGGGGAGGCTACACGCCCGAAGGGCCGCTACTCAAAACTTTCACTCCCGCAAAGCCGCCAGCGCGTCGGTCCACAGCCGCTGGTTGCGGGATTCGCCGGGCTGTTTGCACTCCGCAAACCGGATGATCCCGGAGCGGTCGATGACGAACGTGCCGCGGTTGGGGTAGCCGGCCTCGTCGTTGAACACGCCGTAGGCCTGGCTGACCTCGCCGTGCGGCCAGAAGTCCGACAGCACCGGGAAGGTGAACCCGCTCTCCAGCGACCAGATCCGGTGGGTGGGCGGCGGGCCCACGGAGATGGCCAGCGCCGCGCTGTCGTCGTTCTCGAAGTCGGGCAGGTGATCGCGCAGCTGATCCAGCTCGCCCTGGCAGATGCCGGTGAAGGCGAGCGGGAAGAACACCAGCAGGACGTTCTTGGCGCCGCGATAGGCGCTCAGGGTGACCCGCTGTTGGTTCTGGTCGCGCAGTGTGAAGTCCGGGGCGGTGGCGCCGACGGGCAGCATCAACGCTTCCCTGTTCGGGATTTCGGCTGGACCAGCCGGCTGGCGCTCCAGTCGCCCAGGTTCACCGAGGAGGTCGGCATCAGGCCTGCGGTGGGCGCGGCCTCGGCGATCTCGGCCGGCAACACGTGGCCGGGCTTGCCGGTCTTGGGCGTCAACACCCAGATCACGCCGTCCTCGGCGAGCGGGCCGATCGCGTCCATCAGGGTGTCCACCAGGTCGCCGTCGCCGTCGCGCCACCACAGCAGCACCACGTCGACCACCTCGTCGGTGTCCTCATCGAGCAACTCACCGCCGCACGCCTCCTCGACGTCAACGCGGATTTCGTCGTCGGTGTCCTCGTCCCAGCCCCATTCCTGGACAACTTGGTCTCGTTGGATGCCCAGTTTGCGAGCGTAGCTCGGGGCGTGATCCGCCGCGACCACCGTGGAGCCTCCTTAAACCGTCCCGGGCTGTGCGATGGGAATTATCGTCGCACAGCCGCAACCACGTCGACACTTGCGCCTCACCAGGCGCCTCAGAAGGATGCCAGGCAGAGTTTCAGCGCCTTCGTCTTGGCGTCGTTGAGCCGGTCCACCCGCCGGTTGAACTCCCCCGTCGGTGCGTGGGTGCCGATCGCGTTGGCCACCCCGTGGGCCGCGTCGATGTACGCGTTGAATGCGTCCTTCAGCTGCTGCGAGAGCGCGTCGTTGAAGCTGTTGGCCACCGTGTCGGCGCTGGCGTTCAGCGCGTCGATGGCCGGCCCTTCGGTGGGTCCGGTGCCGCGGCCCGCGTTGAACGCGCCGACGAACACGTTGACCTTGTCGATCGCGTCCTTGCTGGAGGTGGCCAGGTTGTCGCACGACGTGCGCACCGCCCGGGTGGTCAGCGATTGTTGCCGCTGCGATTCGCGGACCCGCGACGTCGCCGACGATGCGGACACCGACGCGGACACCGACTGCCGATAGGCCGGGGCCACCTGGGTGTCGGGCGTGGCCGTGCCGTTGGTGACGGTGGTACACCCCACGATCCCCATCAGCGTCGCCGCGATGCATCCGAGCGCCAGAGCGCCTCGCCTGGGGAAGCTTCCCGCAAGGACGGCACGCCATCCGATGACCACGGTTCATGACGTTACCGGGTGCCTTTCCCGAAAGTCCCGCCACGCACGCGTTCGTGTCGCCCGTGCGAACCCGCGCCGGCTACCGGACGTCGGCTGGCCCCCCGAAAGGCCGGTGCGGCACGATAGAGGCAGACGGTGCACAGCACCCGAGGGCACATCCGCCGCCAACTACAGGAGCAGTGCGTTGACAACCGAGTTCGCGCGCCACGATCTGGCCAAAACCCCCACCAGCGCAAGCGAACCCGACCGCGTTCGGGTGATCCGCGAAGGCGTCGCGTCCTACCTGCCCGACATCGACCCCGAAGAGACCTCGGAGTGGCTGGAGTCGTTCGACGATCTGCTGGAGCGCTCCGGACCGGCGCGGGCGCGGTATCTGATGCTGCGGTTGCTGGAGCGGGCCGGCGAGCAGCGTGTCGCCATTCCGTCGCTGACGTCAACCGATTACGTCAACACGATCCCGACCGAACTGGAGCCGTGGTTCCCCGGCGACGAGGACGTCGAACGGCGCTTCCGGGCGTGGATCCGGTGGAACGCCGCCATCATGGTGCACCGCGCCCAGCGGCCGGGAGTCGGCGTGGGTGGCCACATTTCGACCTACGCGTCGTCGGCGGCGCTGTACGAGGTCGGCTTCAACCACTTCTTCCGGGGCAAATCGCACCCCGGCGGCGGCGACCAGGTTTTCATCCAGGGCCACGCGTCCCCGGGGATCTACGCGCGCGCCTTCCTCGAAGGAAGGCTCAGCGAGGACCGGCTGGACGGCTTCCGCCAGGAGCACAGCCACGCCGGGGGCGGGTTGCCGTCCTACCCGCACCCGCGGCTGATGCCCGACTTCTGGGAATTCCCCACGGTGTCGATGGGACTGGGCCCGCTGAACGCCATCTACCAGGCGCGGTTCAACCACTACCTGCACGACCGCGGCATCAAGGACACCTCCGACCAGCATGTTTGGTGCTTTTTGGGCGACGGCGAGATGGACGAGCCGGAGAGCCGGGGAATGGCGCATGTCGGGGCGCTCGAGGGTCTGGACAACCTGACCTTCGTGATCAACTGCAACCTGCAGCGGCTCGACGGCCCGGTGCGCGGCAACGGCAAGATCATCCAGGAGCTGGAGTCGTTCTTCCGCGGGGCCGGCTGGAACGTCATCAAGGTGGTCTGGGGCCGCGAGTGGGACGCCCTGCTGCACGCCGACCGCGACGGCGCGCTGGTCAACCTGATGAACACCACCTGCGACGGCGACTACCAGACGTACAAGGCCAACGACGGCGCCTACGTGCGCGACCACTTCTTCGGCCGCGACCCGCGCACCAAGGCGCTGGTGCAGAACATGACCGACGCCGAGATCTGGAACCTCAAGCGCGGCGGCCACGACTACCGCAAGGTGTACGCCGCCTACCGCGCCGCCGTCGACCACAAGGGCCAGCCGACGGTCATCCTGGCCAAGACCATCAAGGGCTACTCGCTGGGCGCGCACTTCCAGGGCCGCAACGCCACCCACCAGATGAAAAAGCTTGCGCTGGAAGACCTTAAGCGCTTCCGCGACTCGATGCGGATCCCGATCAGCGACGCCCAGCTGGACGAGAACCCCTACCTGCCGCCCTACTACCACCCGGGCCCCGACGCCCCGGAGATCCGGTACATGCTCGACCGGCGCCGCACCCTGGGCGGCTTCCTGCCCGAGCGCCGCACGAAGGCCAAGGCGCTCAAGCTGCCCGGCCGCGACACCTACGCCGCGTTGAAGAAGGGCTCGGGCAACCAGGAGGTCGCCACCACCATGGCGACCGTGCGCACCTTCAAGGAAGTGTTGCGCGACAAGGAGGTCGGCCCGCGGATCGTGCCGATCATTCCCGACGAGGCGCGCACGTTCGGCATGGACTCCTGGTTCCCGTCGCTGAAGATCTACAACCGCCTGGGCCAGCTCTATACCGCCGTCGACGCCGAGCTGATGCTGGCGTACAAGGAAAGCGAAGTCGGCCAGATCCTGCACGAGGGCATCAGCGAGGCGGGTTCGGTGGGCTCGTTCACCGCGGCCGGCACGTCGTACGCCACGCATAACGAGCCGATGATCCCGATCTACATCTTCTACTCGATGTTCGGCTTCCAGCGCACCGGTGACGGCCTGTGGGCCGCCGCCGACCAGATGGCCCGCGGCTTCCTGCTGGGAGCCACCGCGGGGCGCACCACGCTGACCGGCGAGGGCCTGCAGCACGCCGACGGCCACTCGCTGCTGCTGGCAGCCACCAATCCGGCCGTGGTGGCCTACGACCCGGCGTTCGCCTACGAGATCGCCTACATCGTCGAAAGCGGGCTGGCGCGGATGTTCGGCGACGACCCCGAGAACGTGTACTTCTACATCACCATCTACAACGAGCCGTACGTGCAGCCGCCGGAGCCGGAGAACTTCGAACCCGAGGGCCTGCTGCGGGGCATCTACCGCTACCGTCGCGCCACCGAGCAGCGCGCGAACACGGCGCACATCCTGGCCTCCGGCGTGGCGATGCCGTCGGCGCTGCAGGCGGCCGAGATGCTGGCCGCCGAGTGGGACGTCGCCGCCGACGTCTGGTCGGTGACCAGCTGGGGCGAACTCAACCGGGACGGCATCGCCGTCGAGAGGGCGAAGCTGCGCCACCCCGACCGGCCGGCCGGCACCGCCTACGTGACGCAGGCCCTGGCCAACGCCAGCGGCCCGGTGATCGCCGTCTCGGACTGGATGCGCGCCGTCCCGGAGCAGATCCGGCCGTGGGTACCCAACACGTTCGTCACCCTGGGCACCGACGGTTTCGGCTTCTCCGACACCCGGCCGGCCGCCCGGCGCTACTTCAACACCGACGCCGAGTCGCAGGTGGTCGCGGTGCTGGAGGCATTGGCGCGCGACGGCGAGATCGACCCCTCGGTTCCGGTTGCGGCCGCGCGCCAGTACAAGATCGACGACGTGCTGGCCGCGCCCGAGCAGACGTCCGACCCCGGCGTGGCCTGAAGCCCCCGCCGACGACGGCCGCGCGCTCGCCGAGCGTGAAGCTGCCTTCACGTTGGTCGCCGAGCGTGAAACTGGCTTCACGCTCGCGGCCTCAGCCCCTTACGCACCCGCGCCCTTTAGCGGATCCTTCCAGAAAAGTGGCGTAGGTTTTAGGGGTGAATGACAACCCGTTCGCCGGTCCGTTCGCCAAGCAGCCCCGCTCGCCGCTCGAGCTGCTGGACACGGTGCCGGATTCGGTGCTGCGCCGGCTCAAGCAGTACTCCGGCCGGCTGGCCACCGAAGCGGTCTCGGTGATGCAGGACCGGCTGCCGTTCTTCGCCGACCTGGAAGCCTCGCAGCGGGCGAGCGTGGCGTTGGTGGTGCAGACGGCCATCAACAACTTCGTCGAGTGGATGCAGGACCCGCACAGCAACGTCAGCTACACCGCCCAGGCCTTCGAGCTGGTCCCCCAGGATCTGGCCCGCCGGATCGCGCTGCGGCACAGCGTCGACATGGTGCGCGTCACCATGGAGTTCTTCGAAGAGGTGCTGCCGCTGGTGGCCCGCTCCGAGGACCAGTTGACCGCGCTGACCGTGGGCGTGCTGAAGTACAGCCGCGACCTGGCGTTCACCGCGGCGTCGGCCTACGCGAACGCGGCCGAGGCGCGCGGCACCTGGGACAGCCGGATGGAGGCCAGCGTGGTCGACGCGGTGGTCCGCGGCGACACCGGCCCCGAGCTGCTGTCCCGGGCCGCGGCGCTGAACTGGGACACCACCGCCCCGGCCACCGTCGTGGTCGGGGCCCCCGCGCCGGGCCGCGACGGCACCACCGGGCCGGGCGACAGCCAGCGGGCCAGCCAGCACGTCCGCGACATCGCCGCCCGGCACGGGCGTGCGGCCCTCACCGACGTGCACGGCACCTGGCTGGTGGCCATCGTGTCGGGCCAACTGTCGCCTACCGACAAATTCCTCGGGGAATTGCTGACCGCCTTCTCCGACGGCCCGGTGGTCATCGGGCCGACGGCGCCCATGCTGACCGCGGCCTACCACAGCGCCAGCGAGGCGATCTCCGGGATGAACGCCGTCGGCGGCTGGCGGGGGGCGCCCCGGCCGGTGCTGGCCCGGGAACTCCTCCCCGAACGCGCCCTGATGGGGGACGCCTCGGCCATCGTGGCGCTGCACACCGACGTCATGGGGCCGCTGGCCGACGCGGGGCCCACCCTCATCGAGACTCTTGACGCTTACTTAGATTGTGGCGGCGCGATTGAGGCCTGTGCCAGAAAGTTGTTCGTTCATCCAAACACGGTGCGCTACCGGCTCAAGCGGATCACCGACTTCACCGGACGCGATCCCACCCAGCCCCGCGACGCATACGTGCTGCGAGTGGCGGCGACAGTCGGCCAGCTCAACTACCCCACCGCGCCCGCCGGCGTCGCCAGTAAACCGATGCCTCCCGTTCCGCTGCCGGTCAGAGCCGCTATCGTGGGAAATTCCGAGTCGGAGTGATCCAGGCAACAGGTCGCGGCACGGTATCGAACACGTAGCTTACGGAGCTATTTTGTAGGGACTACACAAAAACCTAAGACCAGGTTCATAATCTGTTACACCCGCCAAAACCGTTTCCACAGTGTTCTCTTAAACACGTGATTGCATTGCTTGCGCCCGGACAGGGTTCGCAGACCGAGGGGATGCTCTCGCCGTGGCTCGACCTGCCGGGCGCGGCGGACCAGCTCGACCTGTGGTCGAAGGCCAGCGGCCTCGACCTGGTCCGGTTGGGCACCACCGCGTCGACCGAGGAGATCACCGACACCGCGGTCACCCAGCCCCTGGTCGTCGCAGCCACCCTGCTGGCCCACCAGGAGCTCACCAAGCGCGGGTTGCTCTCCGACGCGGACCTGCTCGTGGCCGGCCACTCCGTCGGCGAGATCGCGGCGTACGCGATCGCCGGTGTGATGGCCGCCGATGACGCCGTCGCGCTGGCCGCCACCCGCGGCGCCGAAATGGCCAAGGCGTGCGCCATCGAGCCGACCGGCATGTCCGCGGTGCTCGGCGGCGACGAGGCCGAGGTGCTGACCCGTCTCGAGCAGCTCGACCTGTTCCCCGCCAACCGCAACGCCGCCGGCCAGATCGTGGCCGCCGGCCCGCTGACGGCGCTGGAGAAGCTGGCCGAGGACCCGCCGGCCAAGGCCCGGGTCCGCGCGCTCGGGGTGGCCGGGGCGTTCCACACCAAGTACATGGCTCCGGCCCTCGACCGCTACGCCGCCGCCGCGGCCGCCGTCGCGACCGCCGAGCCCACCGCCACGCTGCTGTCGAACCGCGACGGGCAGCCCGTCGCCTCGGCGGCGGCGGCGATGGAGGCGCTGGTCGCCCAGCTGACCCAGCCGGTGCGCTGGGATCTGTGCACGGCCACCATGCGTGACCGGGAGATCACGGCGGCCGTGGAGTTCCCGCCCGCGGGCACCCTCACGGGCATCGCCAAACGAGAACTTCGGGGGGTCACGACCCGCGCCGTCAAGGCACCCGCAGACCTGGACGCACTGGCCGAACTCTGAAAGCCGCTTCCAGTACAACCACATAACGCTCTATAAGCACGCTCTGTTCGATCAACACAACACATCACGAAGGGAAGACGCTGTGGCCGTCAGCCAGGAAGAAATCATCGCCGGTATCGCGGAGATCATCGAAGAGGTCACCGGTATCGAGCCGTCCGAGGTCACCCCGGAGAAGTCGTTCGTCGACGACCTGGACATCGACTCGCTGTCGATGGTCGAGATCGCCGTGCAGACCGAGGACAAGTACGGCGTGAAGATCCCGGACGAGGACCTCGCCGGCCTGCGCACCGTCGGTGACGTCGTCTCCTACATCCAGAAGCTCGAGGAAGAGAACCCCGAGGCCGCCGAGGCGCTGCGCGCCAAGCTGGAGACCGAGAACCCCGACGCCGTCGCCAACGTCAAGGCAAGGATGGACGCGGACAAGTGAGCAAGCCTTCCACTGCTAATGGCGGTTACCCCAGCGTTGTGGTAACCGCCGTCACGGCGACGACCTCGATCGCGCCGGACATCGAGAGCACGTGGAAGGGATTGCTGGCCGGCGAAAGCGGCATCCGCGTGCTCGAAGACGAGTTCGTCACCAAGTGGGACCTGCCCGTCAAGATCGGTGGCCACCTCAAGGAGCCCATCGACGAGCACATGAGCAGGCTCGACTTGCGGCGGATGTCCTACGTGCAACGGCTGGCCAAGTTGCTGAGCACTCAGCTGTGGGAGACCGCCGGCAACCCGGAGCTCGACCCCGACCGGTTCTCGGTCGTGGTCGGCACCGGGCTCGGCGGCGCCGAACGGATCGTGGAGAGCTACGACCTGATGAACGAGGGCGGCCCCCGCAAGGTGTCGCCACTCGCCGTTCAGATGATCATGCCCAACGGCGCCGCGGCGGTGGTGGGCCTGCAGCTCGGGGCGCGCGCCGGGGTGATCACCCCGGTGTCGGCCTGTTCGTCGGGCTCCGAAGCGATCGCCCACGCGTGGCGTCAGATCGTCATGGGTGACGCCGACGTGGCCGTGTGCGGTGGCGTCGAGGGTCCCATCGAGGCGCTGCCCATCGCGGCGTTCTCCATGATGCGGGCCATGTCCACTCGCAACGACGAGCCCGAACGCGCATCGCGGCCCTTCGACAAGGACCGCGACGGCTTCGTGTTCGGCGAGGCCGGGGCCATGATGCTCATCGAGACCGAGGAGCACGCCAAGGCCCGCGGCGCCAAGCCGCTGGCCCGCTTGATGGGCGCCGGCATCACCTCGGACGCCTTCCACATGGTGGCCCCCGCGGCCGACGGCGTGCGCGCCGGCCGGGCGATGACGCGGGCGCTCGAGTTGGCGGGCTTGTCCCCCAAGGACATTGACCACGTCAACGCTCACGGGACGGCGACACCGATCGGCGACACGGCCGAGGCCAACGCCATCCGGGTCGCCGGCTGCGAGCAAGCCGCGGTGTACGCACCCAAATCCGCACTGGGCCACTCCATCGGAGCGGTCGGTGCGCTGGAATCTGTTCTCACGGTATTGAGCCTTCGGGACGGCGTGATACCGCCAACACTCAATTACGAAACCCCCGATCCCGAGATCGACCTTGATGTTGTCGCGGGCGAACCTCGCTACGGCGATTTCCGTTACGCCATCAACAACTCGTTCGGATTCGGTGGCCACAACGTGGCACTCGCCTTCGGGCGGTACTGAGCACGGCATCCGGTTCCGCCTCGGCCGCAATCGGCCCGGGGCGGAACCGGACAAGTACGAAAGGAACGTTCGCAAGACCCATGACAGAGCTGGTTACCGGGAAAACGCTCCCGAACGTGGTCGTCACTGGCATCGCCATGACGACCGCTCTGGCAACTGATGCCGAAACCACCTGGAAGCTGTTGTTGGACAGCCAAAGTGGTATCCGCCGCCTCGAGGACCCGTTCGTCGAGGAGTTCGACCTGCCGGTGAAGATCGGTGGGCACCTGCTGGAGGAATTCGACAGCCAGATGACCCGCGTCGAGCTGCGCCGCACGGGTTACCTGCAGCGGATGTCCACCATCTTGAGCCGACGGGTCTGGGAGAACGCCGGCTCGCCCGAGGTCGACTCCGACCGCTTGATGGTGTCCATCGGCACCGGCCTGGGCTCCTCGGAGGAGATGGTCTTCAGCTACGACGACATGCGCGCTCGCGGCATGAAGGCGGTCTCCCCGCTCGGGGTGCAGAAGTACATGCCCAACGGCGCCGCCGCGGCGGTGGGCCTGGAGCGGCACGCCAAGGCGGGTGTGATCACTCCCGTGTCGGCGTGTGCGTCCGGCTCCGAGGGCGTCGCCCAGGCGTGGCGCAACATCGTCTTCGGCGAGGCCGACATCGCCATCTGCGGTGGTGTGGAGACCAAGATCGAAGCCGTGCCGATCGCGGCGTTCGCCCAGATGCGCATCGTGATGTCGACGAAGAACGACGACCCGGCGGGCGCCTGCCGCCCGTTCGACCGGGACCGCACCGGCTTCGTGTTCGGCGAGGCGGGGGCGCTCATGGTGATCGAGACCGAGGAGCACGCCAAGGCTCGCGGTGCCAACATCCTGGCCCGGATCATGGGGGCCGCCATCACCTCGGACGGCTACCACATGGTGGCGCCGGACCCCAACGGCCTGCGGGCCGGGCACGCGATGAGCCGGGCGATCCAGCTCGCCGGCCTGACGCCCGGCGACATCCACCACGTGAACGCCCACGCCACCGGCACCTCGGTGGGTGACGTCGCCGAGAGCAAGGCGATCAACAACGCGCTCGGCGCCCACGGTGGAAACGCCGCGGTCTACGCGCCGAAAGCCGCGCTGGGACACTCGGTCGGTGCGGTGGGCGCGGTCGAGTCGATCCTGACGATCCTCGCATTACGGGACCAGGTCGTTCCGCCCACGCTGAACCTGGAAAACCTCGACCCGGAGGTCGACCTGGACGTGGTGTCGGGTAAGCCGCGGCCGGGCAACTACGAGTACGCCATCAACAACTCGTTCGGATTCGGCGGGCACAACGTCGCGATCGCGTTCGGGCGGTACTGATCACCGCTTCTCAACCGAGAGCACACCGGAGAACAGGAGACCTTGCGATGACAATCATGGCCCCCGCGTCGGTTGGCGAGTCGCTCGACCCCAGGGACCCGTTGCTGCGTCTGAGCAACTTCTTCGACGAGGGCAGCGTCGAGCTGCTGCACGAGCGTGACCGCTCGGGTGTGCTGTCGGCGGCGGGAACGGTGAACGGTGTGCGCACCATCGCCTTCTGCACCGACGGAACGGTGATGGGCGGCGCGATGGGCGTCGAGGGCTGCGCGCACATCGTCAACGCCTACGACACCGCCATCGAGGAACAGAGCCCGATCGTGGGCATCTGGCACTCCGGCGGGGCCCGGCTGGCCGAGGGCGTCAAGGCGCTGCACGCGGTCGGCACGGTGTTCGAGGCGATGATCCGCGCGTCCGGGTACGTCCCGCAGATCTCGGTGGTCGTCGGTTTCGCGGCCGGCGGCGCCGCCTACGGCCCCGCGCTCACCGACGTCATCGTGATGGCGCCCGAGAGCCGGGTGTTCGTCACCGGGCCGGACGTGGTGCGCAGTGTCACCGGTGAGGACGTCGACATGGCGTCCCTCGGCGGCCCGGAGACCCACCACAAGAAGTCCGGGGTCTGCCACATCGTCGCCGACGACGAGCTCGACGCCTACGAGCGCGGCCGTCGCCTGGTCGGATTGTTCTGCCAGCAAGGGCATTTCGACCGCACCAAGGCCGAAGCGGGTGACACCGACATCCACGCGCTGCTGCCGGAATCATCGCGGCGGGCCTACGACGTGCGTCCGATCGTGACCGCGATCCTGGACGACGAGACCCCGTTCGACGAGTTCCAGGCCAACTGGGCGCCGTCGATGGTGATCGGGCTGGGCCGACTGTCCGGCCGGACGGTCGGCGTGCTGGCGAACAACCCGCTGCGGCTGGGCGGCTGCCTGAACTCCGAAAGCGCCGAGAAGGCAGCACGTTTCGTGCGGCTCTGCGACGCGTTCGGCATCCCGCTGGTGGTGGTCGTCGACGTGCCGGGCTACCTGCCGGGTGTGGACCAGGAGTGGGGCGGCGTGGTGCGCCGCGGCGCGAAGCTGTTGCACGCCTTCGGCGAGTGCACGGTTCCGCGGGTCACGCTGGTCACCCGGAAGACCTACGGCGGGGCTTACATCGCGATGAACTCCCGGTCGCTCAACGCGACCAAGGTGTACGCCTGGCCGGACGCCGAGGTGGCCGTGATGGGCGCCAAGGCCGCCGTCGGGATCCTGCACAAGAAGAAGCTGGCCGCCGCGGCGGACCACGAGCGCGAGGCGCTGCACGACGAGTTGGCGGCCGAGCACGAGAAGATCGCCGGCGGTGTGGACAGCGCCATCGAGATCGGTGTGGTCGACGAGAAGATCGACCCGTCGCACACCCGCAGCAAGCTCACCGAGGCGCTGGCCCAGGCGCCGACGCGCCGCGGCCGCCACAAGAACATCCCGCTGTAATCCGCCTTCTAGGGTGAGCAGACGCAAAATCGCACGCGCGGTGCCCGCGCGCTGCGATTTTGCGTCTGCTCACCGGGCTAATCCCCAGGGGTGACTGGCCGATCTGAGTCCGGTCTCCGCATGCTCTTGCCGTGCAGACCGACGCGCGAGAGCTGCTACACCAATCCGGCGGGTTCGCGACAACCGCACAACTGCTGACAGTCATGACCCGTCAGCAACTCGACGTTCAAGTCCGACGCGGTGGGCTTATCCGCGTGTGGCATGGGGTCTACGGGGTCACACAGCCAAACCTTCTCGGGCGCTTGGCTGCATTGGATCTCTTCATGAATCGGCATGCGGTGGCCTGTATGGGCACCGCCGCGGCCTTATACGGGTTCGACACGGAGAACACCACCGCGATCCACGTTCTCGATCCGGGCGTCCGCATGCGTCCTACAGTCGGTCTGATGGTGCATCAACGCACCGGTGCCCTGCTCCAACGAATCGAGGGTCGACTCGCAACGGCGCCGGGATGGACTGCAGTGGAGGTCGCAAGGCAGCTGCCCCGACCACGAGCCCTGGCAACACTCGACGCCGCATTACGGTCGATGCGATGCAGTCGCAATGACATTGGTGATGCCGTGGCCGAGCAGCGAGGGCGGCGAGGGATCGTTGCCGTGCGGGCTCTGCTGCCTTTCGCGGACGGCCGTGCGGAATCGGCCATGGAGAGCGAGGCTCGGCTCGTCATGATCGACCGGGGGCTACCGCTCCCCGAGCTGCAGCATCCTATCGTCGGACGCGACGGCGAGTTGTGGCGCGTCGACTTCGCCTGGCCGACAACGCGTTTGGCAGCAGAATACGAGAGCATCGACTGGCATGTGGGCCGCGAGGCGATGCTCCGCGACAAAACCCGGTGGGCCAAGATCCAGGAACTCGGGTGGACGATCATCCCTATCGTCGTCGATGACGTTCGGCGAGAACCCGACCGCCTCGCCGACCGCATCGCGACCCACCTGAACCGCCCGCGACTGGCCAGCTGATCCGCGAGCAGACACATAATCGCATCCAGGAAGGCTTCGCAGTGCGATTATGTGTCTGCTCGCGGATCAGCCTAGCGACCGAGGATCGTCGCGAGCGCTTGCCGGAGTTGGCCTTCCGCGTCCGCCGGCGGCGCATCACAGCGCCAGCCGACGAAGTCGTCCGGGCGGATCAGCAGCGCCCCCTCGGGCGCGAGCCCGGTGGCCGCCGCCCACTCGTCGCTGTAGACGCGATGCGCGGTCACCGACGCCGAAGCCGCGGCGGCACACCAGCGTTCGTCACCGGAGAGCACCGTGAATCCCGGGCCCAGCAGGTCCAGCGTCGAAACACCGTCGCGCACCCACACGTGCGGAACCCGGGTGCCGGGTTGGGCGCGCAACTCCGAGACCAGTTGCACCGCGTCCGGCTCGGTCGAGCCGTTCACGATGGCGGGCGAGTGGTAGCGGTATCCGATGAGCAACTCGAACATCGAGCACTCTTCCCCGGCCGGCAGCTGCGGCCGGTCGTCGCTCAGCGGCAGCACGGCAAGCGTCGGGCCCGTCAGCGACTGCCGGGCCGCGAACCGCCCCACCGGGTGGCGTTCGGCGTGGTAGGTCTGCAACAACGCCGGATCCGCGGTCCCGTCCAGCACCGCGGCGAGCTTCCACGCCAGGTTGTGCGCGCTCTGGATCGCGGTGTTGGCTCCCCCGGCCTTGAACGGCGGCATGGTGTGCGCCGAGTCGCCGACGAGAAAGACCCGCCCGCACTGGAATTGGTCGGCCACCTGCTCGTAGGGCTGCCACGCCGCGACCTCGATGACGTCGATGTCGATCGGCTCGCCGATCGCCTTGGTGAGCAGGTCGCGGCACCGTTGCGGCGTGAACTGGTCGGCCGTCTCGCCCCTGCCCGGGAAATACATGGTGATGAACATCCCCAGGTCGCCGTCGACCAGCAGAAAGATGCCGTCGACGTCGGCGTTCTTGACCTGCACGCCGTCACCGTCGGCCAGCTGCGAGACGAACTTGGTCCAGGGCGCCCGGAAGTAGATGAAGACCACGTAGATCGGCAGTGCGCCATGACCGGACGTGGTGATGCCCAACCGGTTGCGGACCGGGCTGTGCACCCCGTCGGCGCCGACGAGGTAGTCAGCGCGGACGGTCTCGGACTTCCCCGAGCCCCGGTCGCGCACCACCGCGGTGACGCCCGTTTCGTCCTGCTGGAGCGACGCGAGCTCCGTCCCGTAGCGCACCTCGCCGCCCCGTCGGCGGGTCTCGGCGAGCAGGATTGGCTCCAGCCTGCTCTGCGGGCAGTACTGCGCCGCGGGCTCGGGGCTCAGCGCGTCGAGTCCCGCGAAGACCGCGTTGACATCGATGGCCGGTTTTTCCTCGGGGCTGTTGAGCGCGGGCCTGACCATCAAGGCCGAGACGTGGTCGGCCACCGCGTGCACCTCGTCGCGGAGACCGAGGCCGCGCAGAATCTCCAGACTGCGGAAGCTCAGGTTGCGGGCCTTCGGATAGATGAAGACCTCATTCCGCTTCTCGACCAGTAGGGAGCGCACCCCGTGCCGGGCGAGCAGCGCGGAGGTGGCGAGGCCGCCGGCGCCGGCGCCGGCGATGAGCACGGGAACGCGCATGGTCGTCATGGACAAAATGATAGTAACTGCCATTCGATATTTACAACCACAATCCGAGGCGGTGGGGCACTGGGCGTGGTGGAACGCCGCCCCGTACCGGAAGATGACGTCGTGGCCCTTCCCCCGGCGGCGATGATGGACGTCGCGTTCGACGAGGCGCGGACGGGCCTCGCCGAGGGCGGCATCCCGATCGGGGCCGCGCTGTTCACCGCGGACGGGGTGCTGCTCGGACGCGGCCGCAACCGCCGTGTGCAACAGGGCGATCCGTCGTTGCACGCCGAGGTCGACGCGTTCCGGGCGGCCGGCCGACAGCGGGACTATCGCGCCACCGTCATGGTGACGACGCTCTCGCCGTGCTGGTTCTGCAGTGGCCTGGTGCGCCAGTTCAACATCGGTTCGCTCCTCGTCGGCGAATGCCGGACCTTCAGCGGCGGGCACGACTGGCTGGCCGCCAACGGGGTCAGGGTCACGGTGCTCGACGACGACCGCTGCGTGGCGATGCTGTCGGCCTTCATCGCCGAGCACCCCGACGTGTGGCACGAGGACATCGGCGTGGCGCCCTAGCCGAACCGCTCCACGAACTCCTCCGCCACCGCGGCCACCCGTTCGCGGTCGGACTCCACCAACCCGATCCGGGTGCGCCGGTCCAGGACGTCGGAGGCGTCCAGGGCGCCCTCATGGGTGATCGCATACTCGAATTCCGCCCGGATGACGTCGACGCCCTCGCCGACCGGTTCCGTCGGGCGCTTGCAGGTGGCGGTGGCGACGACCTTGGCCGCCTCGGCGCCGTACCGGCGTACCAGCGACGCCGGCAATCCGCCGACGGGACCCGTACCGGCGGCCCCGGGGTTGCCGGGCGCCCCGATCAGCGGCAGGTTGTGCGTCCGGCACCGCGCGGCGCGCAGGTGCCGGACGCTGACGGCGCGATCCAGCACGTCCTGCGCCATGTAGCGATATTCGGTGAGCTTGCCGCCGATCACGCTGATGATCCCGGACGACGACTCCACGACCGCGTGCTCGCGCGAGACGTCGGCGGTGCGGCCCTCGCCGGTATCGATCAGCGGCCGCAGGCCCGCGTAGGCGCCGATGACGTCGGCCGGCCCGAGCGCCACCCCGAGCGCGGTGTTGACCGCGTCGAGCAGGAACGCGACCTCGTCGCCCGACGGCGTGGGCACGTCCGGGATCGGGCCGGGAGCCGCTTCGTCGGTCAGCCCCAAATAGACCCGGCCCAGCTGTTCGGGCATGGCGAAGACGAATCGGTTGAGCTCGCCGGGAATCGGAATGGTCAGCGCCGCAGTGGGATTGCCGAAGGCGGCGGCATCGAACACCAGATGCGTCCCGCGGCTGGGCCGCAGCCGCAACACGTCGTCGATCTCGGCCGCCCACACCCCGGCCGCGTTGATGACCGCCCGGGCCGAGACGTCGAACGACTCCCCGGTGCGCTGGTCGGTCAACCGCACCGCGGTGCCGGTCGCCTTCGACGCCGCGACGTAGGTCAGGATCCGGGCGCCGTGCTGCGCGGCGGTGCGGGCGACCGCGGTGACCAGCCGGGCGTCGTCGATCAGCTGCCCGTCGTAGGCCAGCAGGCCCCCGTCCAGGCCTTCGCGCCGCACGGTCGGCGCCATCTGCACGACGCGCTCGGGGCCGACCCGGCGCGACCGCGGCAGGATCGACGACGGCGTCCCCGCCAGCATCCGCAGCGCGTCGCCGGCCAGGAACCCGGCCCGCACCAGGGCACGTTTGCCCCGGCTCATGGACGGCAGCAGCGGAACCAGTTGCGGCATCGCGTGAACGAGATGGGGAGCGTTGCGGCTCATCAGGATTCCGCGCTCGACGGCGCTGCGCCGGGCGATGCCCACGTTGCCGCTCGCCAGGTAGCGCAGCCCGCCGTGGACCAGCTTGGAACTCCAGCGGCTGGTGCCGAAGGCCAGGTCGTGCTTTTCCACCAACGCCACCCGCAGGCCCCGCGAGGCGGCATCGAGGGCGATGCCGGCGCCGGTGATGCCGCCGCCGATCACGACGACGTCCAGCGGCTCGCCCTCGGCGAGTGCCGCGAGGTCGGCGGCGCGGCGGGCGGCGTTCAGCGCGGTGGGGTCGGGCATCACGACAGGTATCCGTTCAGCGAGTAGGCGAGTTCGCCGGCCAGCGTGTCGGCGTCCAGGATCGGTTCGACGATCTGGGCCGACTGAATGGTCGACTGCGCGATCAGCAACACCATCGTGGCCATCTTCAGGGGGTCCCCGGCGCGGACGCTGCCGGTGCGCTGGGCGACCTCGAGCCGGGCGGCCAGGGCCTCGATCAACATGTGCTGGCTGGTCCCCAGGCGCTCGGTGATGTAGATCGGTGCGAGCTCGGAGTGCAGCACCGACATGACGAGCCGGTCCCGTCGCAGCAAGTCGGCCACCGTAACTATCTGGCGCACAAGCGATTCCCGGTCGTCACCGAGCAGTGGCGCGGCCCGCATCGCCTCGGTGACGTGCCGGGTCAACAGCGCCGCCACGATCGATCGGGTATCCGGCCAGCGCCGGTACACCGTGGGCCTGCTGACGCCGGCGCGCCGGGCGATTTCGGCCAGGGTGACCCGGGCCACCCCGAAGTCGACCACACAGCTGGCCGCCGCCGCGAGGATGCGCTCCCCCGTGTCCGCCGCCGCGCTTGCGTTACTGATTGACAGCATGTGTAATACTGTAACGCATGACGCGACCCGAGGGCCTCCTCCCCCCGATGAAATGGAACGCCTGGGGCGACCCCGCGGCGGCCAAGCCGCTCTCGGAAGGTATCCGGGCGCTGCTGAAACAGGCTGTGGGCGTGGAGGATTCCGCCGGGGCCGAACTCGCGCCCGAGCAGGTGCGCCTGCGCCCGTCGGCGTTGCCGCAGGCGCATCGCGACGCGCTGGCCGAACTCGTCGGCGCGACCTATTGCCGCACCGACGACCGGGACCGGCTGCTGCACGCGGGCGGCAAGTCCACGCTCGACCTGCTGCGCCGCAAGGACGCCGGGGTGCAGGACGCGCCCGACGCCATCCTGCTGCCCGGCGACGAG
This sequence comes from Mycobacterium europaeum, assembly GCF_034555895.2. Taxonomy (NCBI): domain Bacteria; kingdom Bacillati; phylum Actinomycetota; class Actinomycetes; order Mycobacteriales; family Mycobacteriaceae; genus Mycobacterium; species Mycobacterium europaeum. The sequence goes on along the minus strand of NZ_CP157315.1, from coordinate 1,429,577 downwards.
GACGCCGTCGCCACGATCCTGCGCTACTGCTCGCACCACCGCATCGCCGTCGTCCCGTTCGGCGGCGGCACCAGCGTGGTCGGCGGCCTGGATCCCATCCGCGGGGAGTTCCAAGCCGTCGTGGCGCTCGACCTGCGCCGCCTCGACCAGCTGATCTCCCTCGACGAGGTGTCCGGCCAGGCCGTCTTCGGGGCCGGCGTCACCGGCCCGGAAGCCGAGCGTTTGCTTGGCGCCCAAGGCTTTTCGCTCGGGCATTTCCCGCAGAGCTTCGAATACGCCACCATCGGCGGCTTCGCCGCGACCCGCTCGTCCGGGCAGGACTCGGCGGGCTACGGCCGGTTCAACGACATGGTGCGGGGGCTGCGGGTGGTCACCCCGGTGGGCACCATGGACCTGGGCCGCGCCCCGGAATCCGCGGCGGGACCCGACCTGCGTCAGCTGATCATCGGCTCGGAGGGGGTCTTCGGGGTCATCACCCGGGTGCGGCTGCGCGTGCACCGGACCCCGGAAGCCGTCCGCTACGAGGCGTGGTCGTTTCCCGACTTCCAAACCGGCGCCGCGGCCCTGCGCGCCGTCACGCAGACCGCCACCGGCCCCACCGTCATCCGGCTTTCCGACGAGGCCGAGACCGGGGTCAACCTGGCGACCACCGAGTCGATCGGCGAAAGCCAGATCACCGGCGGCTGCCTGGGCATCACGGTGTTCGAGGGCAGCGCGGAGCACGTCGAAAGCCGGCACGCCGAGACCAGCGCGCTGCTGGCGGCGCGGGGCGGAACGTCGCTGGGCGAAGCGCCGGCGCGGGCCTGGGAGCACGGCCGGTTCGCCGCGCCGTACCTGCGCGATTCGCTGCTGTCGGCCGGCGCGCTCTGCGAGACGCTCGAGACCGCGACCGACTGGTCCAACATCCCCGCGCTCAAAGCCGCTGTCACACAAGCTCTCACCGATGCGCTGGCCCAGACCGGCACGCCGGCGCTGGTGATGTGCCACATCTCGCACGTCTACCCCACCGGGGCGTCGCTGTACTTCACCGTCGTCGCCGGGCAGCGCGGCAACCCGATCGAACAATGGCAGGCCGCGAAGAGGGCCGCCTGCGACGCGATCATGGCCACCGGCGGGACGATCACCCACCACCATGCGGTGGGCGCCGACCACCGGCCGTGGATGCGTGACGAGGTCGGCGAGCTGGGGGTGCAGGTCCTGCGCGCGGTCAAGGCGACCCTGGACCCGGCCGGAATCCTGAACCCCGGCAAGCTGATTCCATGAACCGCCGCGAGATCGCGAAGGTGATCGCGCTGACCAATCCCGTCTCGGGGCATGGCGCGGCGATCCGGGCGGCACAGCTGGCCATCACTCGGCTGCACCACCGCGGCGTGGAGGTGGTCGAGATCATCGGCGACGACGCGCAGGACGCGCGCTATCTGGTGAGCGCGGCGCTGGAGAAGGGGGCCGACGCGGTCATGGTGACCGGCGGCGACGGCGTCGTGTCGAACGCGCTGCAGCTGCTGGCGGGCACCGACGTCCCGATCGGCATCGTCGCGGCGGGCACGGGCAACGACCACGCCCGTGAATTCGGTCTCCCCACAAAGGATCCGGAAGCCGCGGCGGACATCATCGTCGACGGCTTCACCGAAACCGTCGACCTGGGGAAGATTCGCGACAGCAACGGGTCCGACAAATGGTTCGGCACCGTGGCCGCCACCGGATTCGACTCCCTGGTGACCGACCGGGCCAACCGGATGACCTGGCCGCACGGGCGGCTGCGCTATTACCTGGCGATGCTCGCCGAACTATCGCAGCTGCGGCTCTTGCCGTTTCGCATGGTGCTCGACGGCGCGCGGGAGATCGACGCCGACATCACGCTGGCCGCCTTCGGCAACACCCGCAGTTACGGCGGGGGCATGCTGATCTGCCCGCACGCCGATCCCACCGACGGCCTGCTCGACATCACGATGGTGCACTCGGCGTCGCGGACGAAATTGGTGCGCCTGTTCCCCACCGTGATGAAGGGCACCCACGTCAACCTCGACGAGGTGAGCACCACCCGGGCCCGATCGATCCACGTCGAGTGCCCCGGTATCAACGTCTACGCCGACGGCGACTTCGCCTGCCCGCTGCCCGCCGAGATCTCCGCGGTACCCGGGGCATTGCAGATCCTGCGACCGGCCCGGCCCTAAATTTGGGCAGATCAGTCAGACTGCCGTGGTGCCGCCGTCGACGATCAACTCCCTTCCATTGACATAGCTCGAGTCGTCCGAGGCGAGGAACAACGCGACCGTCGCAATCTCCTCGGGGCGGCCCATCTTTCCCCGCGGGATCATTGCCTCAAATTGCGCCTTCGTCTCCTCGTCGAACAACTGCTCCTGTATCGGCGTGGCGACCTGGCCCGGGGTCAGCACGTTGACCCGAATCCTCCTGTCCTTCAACTCGTTCAACCACACGCGGGCGTACGCGTGCAGCACGGCCTTGCTGGCCGCGTACACACTCCAGGAAGGAAAACCCTTGACCGAAGCGATCGACCCGGTCATGAAGATCGAGCCACCTTCGTTGAAAAGCGGCAATGCCTTCTGCACCGTGAAGAGCGTGCCGCGCGCGTTCAGCCCGAAAGTCGCGTCGAAGTGCTGCTCCGTGATCTCGCCGAGCTTGCCCTCCTCGCCCATTCCCGCACTCGACCACAACACGTCGACGGTGCCCTTTTCCTGCCTGACCGCGTCGAACAACCGGTCCAGATCGTCCAGGTTGGCCGAATCCGCCTGCACGCCGGTCACATTCCGGCCGATCAGCTCGACGGCTTCGTCCAGCGCCTCCTGGCGCCGGCCCGAGATGAAGACGTGAGCTCCTTCTTCGACGAACAACTTGGCGCCGGCCAGCGCCATACCGCTTGATCCACCCGTGATCACCGCTACCTTGCCGTCAAGCTTTCCCATGACCACTCCATCGATCGATTACCTGGCCGGCGAATTCGAGCATCTGGTCAAGGGTAGGGAACATTGCGAAGGCATCCACGATCGCCTCATCAGCCCCGGAACCGGCGAGGCGCTCGATCCTGACGGCAACCGAGTCGACGGACGTGCCCGGTTCGAGGTTGATCCGCATGGCCGTCTTCAGCGCGTCAGGATCGCGGCCGGCGTCCTTCGCCGCACCGCGCGCAATTGACCAGAGGTGGTCGGTGATCTCGTCCTGCAGCCCCTCGACTCCGAGCCAGCCGGTGCCGCTGCGGCCGACCCGACGCATCGCGGCCTCGCTGACACCGCCGATCCAGATGGGCGGACCGCCGGCCTGGACCGGGCGCAAGTCGGCATGGACCGGCGGCAGCGAGAAGAACTCGCTCTCCCAGGACACCGGGGTGGTCGTCCACCACTCGTGCAGGAACGCCAGCAGGTCATCGAGCATCCGCCCGCGCCGGCCCCAGTTCGCGCTGCGAGCGATGTCGTGTTCGTCCTTCATCCACCCGATTCCCACGCCAACATCGAGACGGCCTTCACTCAGCACGTCGAGCGTGGTCAGCAACCGGGCCAGGTGCACCGGCTCGTAGTAGAACGTGCTGAGCGTGCTGGCGTTGAGCCGCACCCGGCTGGTCGCCGTCGCGGCGACCGTCCACAGCAACACCGGATCAAGGTAACGGGTCATCTGCGGCGGGTACGGCTGTTCTTTGCCCGGGTAGGTGCTGTGCATATCAACCGGGGTGACCAGCCGATCGCCGACCCACAGCGTGTCGTAGCCGAGGTCCTCGAGTTCGCGGCAGAACGCGCTCAGGCCAGCGGCGCTACTGACAGCGGGCCCGACTATGGGAAGTGCGAAACCAAGCTTCATCGCGAAAGTCCTTTCGGTGATCTGTCAACCATTGCCAGGGCGCAGTGCGCCCGTGTCGTTCGTGGCCCGGCTCAGGCGGGAACCGTCGCGCCGAGGGCGAAGTCGAAGTTCCCCATCCCGTGGCGGGCGAGACCCATCATGACCAGCCCCGTTCCTTCCAGCCAGTGCGCCATGCTCAAGCCGCCGACGTCCAGCGGACGCAGTCCGAGGCTGGCGATGAACGCCTCCACCCGCTCCTTGGCGCGCGCGTCGTCGCCGGCGAAGAAGACGTCGAGCGGCCGGCCCTGGTCCAGAACCACGCCGAAGATGGTGTTGAAAGCCTTCACCACGCTGGCGCTGGCCGGGGCGGCCTTGGCAACTTCCTGCGCGACCGAGGTGTCATCGGGGATGGCCAGCCCGTTGGCCGCGGCATTGAAGGGGTTGCTGATGTCGACGATGACCTTGCCCGCGAGGGCGTCGCCGTAATGGGCGACGACCGGAGCGACGTCGGCGTACAACAGGGCCACGATGACGATGTCGCCCGTCGGGACGGCGCCGAATTCTCCCGTCGTGGCGCTGCCGCCCAGAGCCTTGGCGAGGTCGGCGGCCTTGGACCGATCGCGGCCGATGACCTCGACGGTGTTGCCGCCCGCTACCGCCAGCGCGCCGATGGTGCGGGCCATGTTGCCGGTGCCGATGATGCTGATGATACTCATGAGGTGTCCCGTCTGAACTGGTTGGAAAGGTTGACTACTCAACCTTAGTCCTATTTGTTGATGCGTCAACCAATCGCGTAGCATGGAGGCTGATGGAACCGAAGTGGCTGGACCCTCGTGAGGACCGCGCCTGGCGGGCCTTCCAGCACGCGCATCATCAGCTCGACGTGCACCTGAACCGGGGCCTGCAGAAATCGGGTCTGTCCGGGGCCGACTACGAGATCTTGGCGGTGCTCTCAAGTCACGACGGGGACCGCATGCCCGCGCACGACCTGTGCAACACGCTGGGGTGGGAGAAGAGCCGCGTCTCCCACCAGGTGCGGCGCATGCAGAAGGACGGGCTGATCTGCCGCGAGCCCAACCCCAACGACGCCCGCAGCACCATGGTCTGCCTGCTACCGGCTGGTCGCGCGGCCATCGAGAAGGCGGCACCCGGGCACGTGGAGGACGTCCGCCGGAACTTCATCGACCTGCTCACCCCGGCGGAGCTTGACATGCTCGCCGCACTCAACGAACGAGTGCTGCGCCACCTGGCTGAAGACGGCGACTCCCCCACCGAAGATGAGCCCGCATAGCCTTCAGGTGCGCGCGGCTAGCCGACGCCGCGGCTGAGCCAGGTCACCTCGCCGACCTCGCCACCGTCGCGGTACGCCTCGAGGGCGTCGTCCCATGCCGTTCCCAGCACCGTGTCGAGTTCGGCCGCCAGGGTGTCGGCGCCCTGCGCCATCAGCGCCCGCAGCCGCATCTCCCCGACCATGACGTCGCCGTTGGCGCTCATCGCCCCGCTCCACAGCCCGAGCTGCGGGGTGTGGCTGAACCGCTGGCCGTCCACTCCGGGGCTGGGGTCCTCGGTGACCTCGAACCGCAGCACCGACCAGGAGCGCAGGGCGTTGGCCAGCCGGGCGCCGGTGCCCACCGGCCCGACCCAGTTGGTGACCGCCCGCAGCTGTCCGGGCATGGCCGGCTGCGGGGTCCACGTGAGGTTCGCCTTCGCCCCAAGGGTCGACGACAACGCCCACTCGACATGCGGGCACACCGCCGCCGGCGAGGCGTGCACGTACACCACGCCAGTCGTCACGTCGGCGAATTGATTCGACGAACGCATTTCCTGCTCCTTCGGTTCCGCGAGGGACGTCTTCCCCAACGACCTGGCGGGACCCGGCAAGCAGGATGTCTAACTATTTTGTGTGTCGTGCGTGTCTATTGTGCCTTGTGATGCCCGTGTTGCGCTAGTGTGCATTTTCGTTTAGGCGTATTCGGCCAGTACGGCGTCGGAAAGCGCCGGCCACGGCCGCCGCGCCCAGTCCCCGAAATCGCGGTTGGTCAAGGCCACCAGCGCCAGGTCCCGTTCGGGATCGGCCCAGATGAAGCCCCCCGCCTGGCCGAAATGGCCGTACGTTCGCGGCGAGTTGCGCGAGCCCGTCCAGTGCGGCGATTTCGCGTCCCTGATCTCGAACCCCAGCCCCCAGTCGTTGGGCCGCTGGACCCCGTAACCGGGCAACACGCCGTCCAGGCCGGCAAATTGCACGGTCGTCGCCTCGGCGTGCAACTGGGCCGAGACCGTCTCCGGGCGCAGCAGGTCACCGGCGAAGGCCACCAGGTCGGCCACCGTCGACGTCGCCCCGAACCCGGCTGCGGGGGCGCCGCCGTCCAGCCGGGTGGCCGCCATGCCCAGGGGTTCGCAGACGGCCTCGGCCAGGTAGCGGCCGAAGTCGATCCCCGACTCGCGTTCCACCGTCTGGGCCAGCACGGTGAAGCCGTAGTTGGAGTAGATGCGCCGCGCGCCGGGAGCGGCCAGCACGTGATCATTGTGCATGGTCAACCCCGACGCGTGCGCCAGCAGGTGCCGGATGGTGGCGCCCGGCGGCCCGGCGGCGGTGTCCAGGTCGACGACCCCTTCTTCGACGGCCACCTGCACGGCGCGGGCCGCCAGCGGCTTGGTCACCGACGCCAGCGCGAACACCCGCCGGGTGTCGCCGTGGCTGGCCAGCACCCCGTCGGGCCCGATCACCGCCGCGGCGGCGGCCTCGACCGGCCACTCGTTCAGAGCGTCGAGGGCCGCCATCACTTTCTGGCGATGTAGTAGTTGTTGATCGGGTCGGACTCGATCTCCGTCACCTGAACGTCGCCGAATCCGGCGTCACTCAGCATCGCCGTGGCCAGCTGTGTCCCCCACGCCGCGCCCAGCCCGGCGCCCTCCATAGCCAGCGACACCGTCATGCAGTGCATCAGCGAGGTGGTGTACAGGTAGGTGCTCATCGGCACGCCGACGTTGTCCTCGAGCTGGCTGGACGCCTTGATGTCGGCCATCAGCAGGACGCCACCGGGCCGCAGCGCGCGGTGGATGTTCTCCAGCACCCGGTCCGGCTGGGCCTGGTCGTGGATGGCGTCGAAGACGGTGATGACGTCGTAGGCGTCCCGCTTGTCCAGCTGCGCCAGGTTGTGACTCTCGAAGGTCGCGTTCGCCAGGCCGAGGCCGGCGGCCTCGCGGGCGCCGACGGCGATGGCCTCGTCGGAGAAGTCGATGCCGGTGAAGCGGCTGGCCGGGAACGCCTGGGCCATCACGTTGATCGCATGGCCGCTGCCGCAGCCGAAGTCCGCCACGTCGGCTCCGGAGCGCAGGCGCTCGACGAGCCCGTCGACCAGCGGCAGCACGACGTCGACCAACGCTTTGTCGTACACGACGCCGCTCTGCTCGGCCATCAGCGCGTGGAACCGGGGGAACTCGGCGTAGTGCAGGCCGCCGCCGTCGCGGAAGCAGTCGATGATCTTCTGTTCGACCTCGGCGAGCTGCGGCACGAACAGGGCCACCAGGGCGAGGTTGTCCGGCCCGGCCGCCCGGGTGAGCATGGCGGCGCGGTGCGCGGGCAGCGAGTAGGTGGCGGTGGCGGCGTCGTAGTCGACGACGCGTCCGGTCGTCATGCCGGCCAGCCACTCGCGCACGTAGCGTTCGTTGAGGCCGGCCGCGTCGGCAATCTGCGCGCTGGTGGAGGGCGGGAGCCCGGCCATCGTGTCCAGCAGGCCGGTCTGGTGGCCGATGCTCAGCAGCAGGGTCAGGCTGGCGCCGTCGATGGCCGCGGCGATTCGTCCGGCGAATTCTTTACCGGTCTCGGGTGCCGTCATGGTCAGCGACGGTACACCGTAGGTTGGTGGCCATGAGTCAGACAGTGCGCGGCGTCATTTCGCGAAAGAAGGGCGAACCCGTCGAATTGGTGGACATCGTCGTCCCGGATCCCGGGCCCGGCGAGGCGCTGGTCGACGTCATCGCCTGCGGGGTGTGCCACACCGACCTGACCTACCGCGAGGGCGGCATCAACGACGAATACCCCTTCCTGCTGGGGCACGAGGCCGCCGGCCGGGTGGAGGCGGTCGGGCCCGGTGTCACCGCGGTCGAGCCCGGTGACTTCGTGGTCCTGAACTGGCGGGCCGTCTGCGGCGAGTGCCGGGCCTGCAAGCGCGGCCGCCCGCACCTGTGTTTCGACACCTTCAACGCCGCGCAGAAGATGACGCTGACCGACGGCACGGAGCTGACGCCCGCGCTGGGCATCGGGGCGTTCGCCGACAAGACGCTGGTGCACGCGCGCCAGTGCACCAAGGTCGATCCCGCCGCCGACCCGGCCGTCGCGGGCCTGCTCGGCTGCGGGGTGATGGCGGGCATCGGCGCGGCGATCAACACCGGCGCGGTGACGCGCGACGACACCGTCGCGGTGATCGGCTGCGGCGGCGTCGGGGACGCCGCGATCGCCGGCGCCGCGCTCGTCGGGGCACGGCGCATCATCGCGGTGGACACCGACGACACCAAGCTGGATTGGGCCCGCAAGTTCGGCGCCACCCACACCGTCAACGCCCGCCAGGCCGACGTCGTCGAGGCCATTCAGGACCTCACCGACGGGTTCGGCGTCAACGTCGCGATCGACGCCGTCGGACGGCCCGAAACCTGGAAGCAGGCCTTCTACGCCCGCGACCTCGCGGGAACCGTTGTGCTGGTGGGGGTTCCGACGCCCGACATGAAGCTCGAGATGCCGCTGATCGACTTCTTCAGCCACGGCGGGTCGCTGAAGTCGTCGTGGTACGGCGACTGCCTGCCCGAACGCGACTTCCCCACTTTGATCGACCTCTACCTGCAGGGCCGGCTGCCCCTGGAGCAGTTTGTCTCCGAGCGCATCGGGCTGGGCGACGTCGAGGAGGCCTTCCACAAGATGCACGGGGGCAAGGTGTTGCGTTCGGTGGTGATGCTCTGATGGTGAACATCGAGCGGGTGGTGACCCACGGCACCTTCGAACTCGACGGCGGCAGTTGGGAAGTCGACAACAACATCTGGCTGATCGGCGACAACTCCAATGTGGTGGTGTTCGACGCCGCCCATGACGCGGCGCCGATCGTCGAGGCCGTGGCCGGCCGCCATGTGGTGGCGGTGGTGTGCACGCACGGGCACAACGACCACGTGACGGTCGCGCCGGAACTCGGCAAGACGCTCGACGCGCCGGTGTTGTTGCATCCGGCCGACGAGGTGCTCTGGCGGATGACGCACCCCGGCAGCGACTTTCGCCCGATTTCCGACGGCGAGACGCTCAGCGTGGGCGGCACGGAGCTGCGGGCGATGCACACCCCTGGCCACTCCCCGGGGTCGGTGTGCTGGTATTCGCACGACCTGGGCGTGGTGTTCAGCGGGGACACCCTGTTCTCCGGCGGCCCGGGCGCGACCGGCCGCTCGTATTCGGATTTCCCGACCATCCTGCAGTCCATCTCCGAGCGGCTGGGCAAGCTGCCCGGCGAGACGGTGGTGCACACCGGCCACGGCGACAGCACCACGATCGGCGACGAGATCGTGCACTACGAGGAGTGGGTGGCCCGCGGGCACTGACGGCCCGTCGCGTTCCACGGTGCCCAGTCGCAGGGGCCACACGGGTGCCTGTCTGGGTACCACCATGTGACCGTGGAATTTGATATCGCCGGTGATATCGAATTCGAGGGTCGCCTATTGGTGGGCAGAGGTTGATCGGCAGAGGTTGATCGGCTGAGTTGCGTCGGCAGAGGTTGATCGGCTGAGTTGCGTCGGCAGAGGTTGATCGGCTGAGTTTCGTCGGCGGCCCGGGGCCGCCGCGACCTAACGCCCCTCGAGGATCCGGCGCTTCTCGGCCTCGAATTCCTCCTGCGTCAAGGCCCCCGAGTCCCGCAGCGCGGCAATGGTTTTCAGCCGCTCCAGTCGGACACCCTCGTCGGTCGGTTCGTGCGCCGCGGCGGCGGGGGGCGCCCGCGGGTAGGGGTTCGCCGCGGCCGCCGCCACCGCCCTGCGGCGGGTGCGCGCCAGCCATCGGCCCGACAACAGCGCACCGATCAGCCCCACCACGAACGTGGCTACGAACAGCCACACCACGACGCCGGCGGAGCTCTTGTGCCCGAAGGCCAGTCGCGGGTTGATATACCCGCTGACCTGCCCGTCGGTGGTGATGGTGTAGGTGCCGTCGGCCGCGATGCGGGCGACCCACACCCGCACGTGCGCGTCGTTGTTCACCGTCGTCGTGGTCCCGATGCTTTCGGTCAGCACGGGCTGCGCCACGCCGTCGGGCGGCGCGATCGTGACACCCAGCGGCGGCACCGGCAGTCCGCGGTCGGGACCGCTGATGACGGCGGTGTGCAGGCTGACCGTGACGTCACCGGCGGGCAGGTGGAGGCTGCCCGAGCCCGGGACGGGCACCTCGCCGTAGGCGTTGTACCTGTCCAGGACGAACGCGTCGAGCACCAGGGCGAGGATGAAGCCGCCCACCGACACGACCATCACCGCGATGGCAGCGGCCAGCGAGATCTTCGCGACCCGCCGGCTGCTCATCCAGGCAGTGTGGCACCGCGGGCGGGACGCTGCCAGCGCACGAGCGCGAAGCCGAGGACGACGAAGGCCAGCACCGGTACCCAGTCCCCCAGCCGTTGGTAGGGCGTGACGCGCGCCCCCAGCGGCACGCTCACCACGGTGACGCCCCGAACGTTCGACGGCAACCACGCCAGCCGGTGGCCTTGCGCGTCGAAGGCCGAGCTGTCGCCGGACAGTCCGGCGTGCACGGCCGGGCGGCCCGCCTCCACGGCGCGCACCGCCGGCTGCGCGGCCAGCTGCGGCTGCGCCCAGCTCCCCTGGTAGGACGACGTGGAGCTCTGATACACCAACAGCTCCGCCCCGAGTTGCGCCTCCCGGCGGGCGAGGTCGGAGAACAGGGTCTCGTAGCTGACCAACGGCCCGATCGCCAGGGCGCCGGCATGCAACACGACGGGCCCGGTCCCGCGCTGCCGGTCCTCGGCGGCGGCCCTGCTGTGGCGGGTGAGCCAGCCGAAAAGCGGTCGCAGCGGGACGTATTCGCCGAACGGCACCAGCCGGGTCTTCTGGTACGTGCCCGCGGATCCGCCCGGCCCGATGAGCACCGCAGACTTGTAGATCCCGCCGCCGGGCGCGGGAGCGTCGACGTTGACCAACAGGTCCGCGCCCACCCGCCGGGACAATGCGGCGAGCCGCGCCGACACCTCCGGGTGGCTGCCCAGATCGGATCCCACGCTGCTTTCCCCCCAGACCACCAGGTCCGGGCGCTGACCGGCAACCGAAGCGGTGAGTTCCTCGCTGGCGGCCTGCCGCGCGCCGGAATCGGTGATGTCGCCGGGCTGCACCAGCGCCACCCGCACCGTGGGACCGCCCGCGGGTGGCGGGCCCAACAAATACCAGGCCGGGCCGACCGCCGCGAAGGCCGCCGCGCACCCCAGCGCGACGAGCCGGCCGGACGCGCCGCGGTGCACGACAGCGCCCGCCAGAGCCGTATTGACCGCTACCACAAGGAAACTCGTCAGCCACACCCCTCCCAGCGCGGCCGACGCCAGGGTGACGGGCTGGGCGGATTGCGACGCGCCCAGCGCCGCCCATGACCCGCCGAGCGGCGGCCAGGACCGCACGGCGTCGGCCGCCACCCACGCGCTGGGCAACACCACCATGGCGGCGACCGTCCGGCCCAGCCCGGCCGGCGCCGACAGCAACCGATGCGCCAACCACCCCCAGGGCAACCAGAGCGCACCGAAGCCGGCGGCCATCACCGCCAGCAACGGGCCGACGAACGTCACCAGCCAGTACTGCGTGGCCAGTACGAATCCGGCGACGCCGAGCCAGGCCCGCGCGGACGCCTCCCACGGGGTCGGCGCCGCCCGCACCACCAGGAGCAGCGGCACCAGGCCGAACCAGGCCAGCCACCACCACGACGGCGCGGGAAAGGCGAGCGCGGGCAGCGCGCCGACGGCCAACGCGGCCGCCCAGCCACGGGTGCGCTGTCGACGAACCGGCACAAAGAGCACACTATGACGGGGCGCACACGAAGGGAGTGATACGCATGGCCAACGATCTCGTCGCCACGGTGCCCGACCTGTCGGGCAAGCTGGCGATCGTCACCGGCGCCAACAGCGGCCTGGGCTTCGGCCTGGCCCGGCGGCTCGCGGCCGCCGGCGCCGACGTCGTCATGGCGATCCGCAATCGCGCCAAGGGCGAAAAGGCGATCGACGAGATCCGCACCACGGTGCCCGACGCCAAGCTGACCATCAAGTCGCTGGACCTGTCGTCGCTGGCCGCGGTCGCCGCGCTGGGCGAGCAACTCAACGCCGAGGGCCGCCCCGTCGACATCCTGATCAACAACGCCGGCGTCATGACGCCGCCCGAACGCGACACCACCGCCGACGGCTTCGAATTGCAGTTCGGCAGCAATCATCTCGGGCACTTCGCCCTCACCGGCCACCTGCTGCCGCTGCTGCGCGCCGCCGGCAAGGCGCGCGTTGTCTCGCTGAGCAGCCTGGCGGCCCGCCAGGGCGCCAAGATCCACTTCGACGACCCGCAGTTCGAGAAGTCCTACGCGGCGATGTCGGCGTACGGCCAGTCGAAGCTGGCGGTGTTGATGTTCGCCCTCGAGTTGGACCGGCGCAGCCGCGCGGCAGGCTGGGGCGTCATGTCCAACGCCGCGCACCCGGGACTGACCAAGACCAACCTGCAGATCGCGGGGCCGTCGCACGGCCGCGACACGCCCTCGCTGATGGCACGGTTGTACAAGGCGTCCTGGCGGTTCACGCCGTTCCTGTGGCAGGAGATCGACGAGGGCATCCTGCCGGCGCTCTACGCCGCGGCCGCGCCGCACGCCCAGGGCGGCGCGTACTACGGGCCCCGCGGCTTCTACGAGGCCGCCGGCGGCGGGGTCCGCCCGGCCAAGGTCCCCGAGCGGGCCCGCAACGAGGCTGACTGCCAACGGCTTTGGGAACTCTCCGAGCAGCTCACCGGCGTCAGCTACCCGAAGCCCAGCTGACGACTATCGTTGGGCCATGCGGCCTGAACCTCGGATGCCCGAATCGAGCATTGTGGTCCGGCCCGAACCCATGTACACGCAGTCGTCGCGGCTGCAGGCCGCCGGGTTGGCCCCGGCCATCGCGCTGTTCGAGCGGGCCGCCGAGCAGGTGGCGCTACCCAAGCCCCCGCAGCCCATCGTCATCGCCGACTACGGCACCGCCAACGGGCACAATTCGCTCAAGCCGCTGTGCGCGGCGATCACGGCCCTGCGTCGCCGCACCCGTCATGACCACGCAATCCTGGTGGCGCACACCGACATCCCGGACAACGACTTCTCGGCGCTGTTCCACACCCTGTCCGACGACCCCGAAAGCTACCTGCACCTGGACTCGGCGACGTTCGCGTCGTCGATCGGCCGGTCCTTCTACAACCAGATCGTGCCGTCGCAGACGGTCAACCTCGGCTGGTCATCGTGGGCGACGCAGTGGCTGAGCACGATGCCGGGCGAGGTGCACGACCACGTGCACGTCGCCTGCAGCACCGACGACACGGCGCGCGCGGCCTACGCCCGACAGGCGGCCCTGGACTGGCACAACTTCGTGGCGTTCCGCGGCCGCGAAATGGCCCCCGACGGGCGGCTGGTGGTGATGACGATCGCCCTCGACGAGGACGGCACGCCGGGTTTTCCGACGCTGCTCGACGCGATGCTCGCGGCGCTGCGTGAGCAGGTGCGCGACGGCCTGCTGCGCCAGGACGAGGCCCGGCGCATGACCATTCCCACATTTGCCCGCAGCGAGAAGGACTTTCGGGCCCCGTTCTCGCCCAGCGGCCGCTTCGAGGGCCTGTCGATCGACCGGCTCGACTTGTTCACCGCCGAGGACCGATTCTGGGCCCGGTTCCAGGTGGACCACGACGCCGAGGCCTTCGGGGCGCAGTGGGCGGCCTTCGCCCGCGCGGCGCTGTTCCCCGCCCTGGTGCGCGGGCTGGACGGCAGCCTCCGCGACGCACGGGCCGCGGAGTTCGTCGACCGGCTCGAGCGGGCGGTCGCGGAGCAGCTGTCAAGCGCTCCCGAGCCGATGCGGATCCCGCTGGCGCTGGTGGAGCTGGTCAAACGCGAACGATCGTGGTGATGAGAGTTTCGACACAACGCCGCAACGGGTAACCCCCCGAACATCGCGACATGCAATTGCGAGGGGGTTTGATGCATGAGCGTCCAAGACGATAAGTCGGATGATCAGGACACCGATCAAAAACTGACGGAGAAGCCCGAGCCGGACGAGGGCGACAAGAAGAAGGCCGCCGAGATGATGGAGGCCTACAAAGAAAAGCCCACCATCGTGCTGCCCGGCACCGGGGGCAGCGTGTCGGGCACCGCGGTCAACGACTGGTTGGACGAGGACGGCAACCCCAAGCACGAGGTCCCCGAGGGTGCCGATGCCGGCGGCCAGGCGAAAGCCGACGACGATTCGCGCGACGAGCAGGCCCTGCAGGACCAGATCGAAAAGGACAAGGCCCTCAACAAGCAACTCAAAGAGGCCGCGTTGGCGGAGAACAAGGGCGAAAAGGATTGACCTATCGGGTCGTTCCCAGCTGAGGATCCAATTGGGGGATGCCGCTGATGCCCAAGTCTCCCCCGATGCCCTGAATGATCTGGTTGACCCGGTCGATGCCGGGGATCGGTTCGTTGACACCGGGCACCGCCGGAATGGGCGGGACCTCCGGTACCCGCGGGACCGCCGGGCGCGGCGCGGCCGCCAGCGGCGGGCCCTGCTGCGGTTTGGCTGACGGGACGCTGGTCGACGGCGTCTCGGTGTTGACGGGCGGGTTGGTGCCCGTGGTCGACGGAGCGGGAGCCTCTTCGGCGGGCGGGGGCGGCTGCGCGGTCGCGGTGTGCGCGGGCGGCGCGGGAGCCCGGCTGCTGATCACGCCCGGCGTCGGTGTCGTCGCCGACTTGTTCGCCGAGGTCAGCCCGATCGTGACGGCCGTCCCCACCAGCGCCACCGCCGCCGCCGCGCCGACGATCGCGGCCAGGACCGGCAGCCGGAACAGGTGGCTCTTGCGCTTGTCGGACGTGGGCTCGTCGGCGGCCCCTTCGCCGGCCTCTTCCGCGGCGGGGGCGGGCGTGACCTGCGGTTGCTTACCGGTCTGCGACCAGGCCCGCACGGCGGCGACGCCGGTGATCGCCGCCGCCGGGGCGGCCTGCGCGGTCGCCGTGACGGGCGCGGCGGGCGCCGACGCCGTCGCCGCCGCAGGCATCTCGCCGGGACCGTGCGCGGCCCGCAGCGCGGCGCCGGCGGCGGCCGTCAGGTGTGGACGCGGCGTGGTGATGACGGGGACGCGGAAATACTGCGACAGCGTGGTGGTGATCGCGGGGATGTTCGCCCCGCCGCCGACCGAGACGACCGCCGCCAGGTCCTGGATCCCGTTGCGCGCCAGGGTGTTTTCCAGGACGGCCACGAACCGGTCCAGCGGCGTGCGGATCGCCTCGTCGAGCTCGGCGCGGGTGACCCGGATTTCGCCCGTCAGCCCGTCGATCACGGTGGTGGCCGTGCTCGACGACAGCTCCTCCTTGGCGCCCCGGCACGCGGTCCGCAGCCGGCTCAGTGAGCCGATCGTCACGGTGCCCGCCTGGTCGAAGGAGGGGGCGGCGGACATGTTGGAGATGACGGCGCTCAGCAGCGCCTGATCGATCACGTCACCGGAGAAGTCGTTCAGCCGCACGGTGGGGGCCAGCGCCTGGTAGTCGCCGTCGGCGCGCATAAAGGTGACGCTGGTGCCGGTGCCGCCGAAGTCGCATACCGCCACGGTCCCCCTGCGCGGTATGCCAGGGCCGCTCCGCACGGCGAGCAGCGCGGCCGCGGCGTCGGGGATCAGCAGCAGCGGCCGCGTGCGGTTGGACCATTCGGCGACCGAGCTCAGCGCGGCGCCCACGGCGTCGACCGCCGGGGAGGCCCAGTGGGCGGGGTAGGTCACGGCGACGCTGTCGGGCAGGGGCCGCCCGCCGGCGAGGGCGTAGGCCAGCGCGCGCACGGCGTCGGCGATCAGTTCCTCGCCGCGGTGCGCCGAGCCGTCGGCCGCCACCACTCCCCGCGGGTCGGAGACCCGGTTCACGAACCCGGTCAGCACCAGCCCGGGCTGGTCGAGCCGCGGGTTCTCTGCGGGGATGCCCACCTCCGGCGCGCGCTCGGGGTAGAGCGTCAGGACGGCCTTGCGGGTGAGGGCCCGGCCGGCGGACATCGCCGCCAGGTTGGTGGCACCGATCGACAGACCCAGCGCGGTTCCAGCTCCATTGGCCATGTGTCCCTACCCCAGCTTCACCCAACTCGCATCCCAGGCTAGCCGTTATTGTGCCGAAGAATCCTGTACCGCGTCTCAGGGGAACCTAGGTGCCGGCTGTGCGCCGGCCGGTCAGCGGATGTTGCCGGCGCCGGCGATCAGCGGCAGGTCGAGCGGCGTGACCCAGCCCGGCCGCAGGTCGTTGACGGCGGGCACGGCGTTGAGGGCCCGCATTCCGGTCGCCAGGCACCCGGCCGTGGCGGCGTCGCGGCCCGATCCGTCGGTGAACCGGAACGCGGTCTCCTGGAAGACGCTCGGCGTGCCCTCGATCTCCACCCGGTAGACGTCGTTGTCGTGCCCGGAGGGCCAGTCGGGCGCGGCGTCGACGCCGATGCGGTTGACGTGTTCGAGCTGAATCCTGGTCTCGCCCTTGTAGATCCCGTTGATGGTGAATCGGACCGCGGCGACGTGGCCGGGCTTGATCACGCCCTTGACGGTGTTGCGCTCGGTCGGCGTCACCCACTTGTCCCAGGTGGTGGTGATCTCGTCGAGCATGATGCCGGCCGCGTGGGCGATCATCGGGACCGTGGCGCCCCACGCGAAGATCAACATGTTGGAGTCTTCCAGCAGCGGGCGGTATTCGGGCTCGCGGCCGATGCCCATCTCGACCTCGTAATCGCCCTCGTAGTTGGTGTAGTCGAGCAGCTCGGAGGCGCGCACCCGGCGCACCTCCGAGCACAGGCCCATCAGCGTCATCGGGAACAGGTCGTTGGCGAATCCGGGGTCGATGCCGGTGGTGAAGCAGGACGATCCCCCCAGCTCGCACGCCTCGGTGATGGGCTGGATCCACTGCGGCGGGTTGAGGTGCATCGTCGGCCACACCCACGGGGTCATCGCGGTCGAGCAGACGTCGATCCCGGCCCGCAGGAAGCGGGTCATCAGGGCGATGTTGTCCTGGGCGTGCATCGCCGTGGGGCCGTAGTGCACCAGTGCGTCGGGCTTCAGCGCGATCAGCGCGTCGACGTCGTCGGTGGCGATGATGCCGATCGGCTCGGGCAGCCCGCAGATCTCGCCGACGTCGCGCCCGACCTTGTCGGGGTTGCTGACGCCCACGCCCACCAATTCGAACAGCGGATGCTTGACGATCTCGGCGATCACCATCTTGCCGACGAAGCCGGTGCCCCAAACCACCACACGTTTTGCGCCGTGTTCCGACATACTCACCTTCCCGTGCCAGCCCCCGTGGGACTCACCCTAGAGCGGCGCCGCTTCGTCTGGGCGGAAAGCTTCCGTAGCACCGCGTGTGGTGACACGATGCAAATCATGACGAAGCATCGGCGCGGCCTGAAGATCCTGTTCGCCGTCGGAGTCGGCTGGGCCGCGACGGTCCCGGGGGTGGCCCATGCCATCCCGCAGATGCCCCACGCCCGCTACGAGATCACCGGGGGCCCCGTCGCGCAGTACATCTCGTACCAGACCGACGCCGGTCAGCTGCACCAGGTCAACGTGCCGCTGCCGTGGTCGACGGAGTTCACCGCCTTCGGCGGGCAGGTGTACGTGATCAGCGCGCAGGGCGCCGGCCCCCTGCGCTGCCGGATCCTGCTCGACGGCAACGTGGTCGCCGACGCGCAGGCGGCGGGCGGCAGGACGGTCTGTGCCCACTAACGGTTTCGCAGGAGGTTCTCGGTGAGTCTGAAGACGGGTATCGCGACACGGACGAATGGGGCGCCACCACCCGAGGTCCCCCTCTCCGACATCCACCTCGACTCGCTGGACTTCTGGGGGCAAGACGACGACTTCCGCGACGGCGCCTTCACCACCCTGCGCCGCGAGGCGCCCATCTCGTTCTGGCCCGCGATCGAGATGGAGGGATTCGAGGCCGGCGAGGGCTATTGGTCGCTCACCAAGCACGACGACGTGCACTTCGCCAGCCGTCATCCGGAGATCTTCAGCTCCAGCCCCAACATCACGGTCAACGACAACGCGCCGGAGATCGCCGAATACTTCGGCTCGATGATCGTGCTCGACGACCCGCGGCACCAGCGGCTGCGCTCGATCGTCAGCCGCGCGTTCACCCCCAAGGTGGTGGCGCGCATCGAGGCGTCGGTGCGCGAGCGGGCCCGCCGGCTGGTCGCGTCGCTGATCGCCAACCATCCCAACGGGGAAGCCGACCTGGTCACCGAGCTCGCCGGCCCGCTGCCGCTGCAGATCATCTGCGACATGATGGGGATCCCCGAGGAGGACCATCAGCGAATCTTCCACTGGACCAACGTGATTCTCGGGTTCGGCGACCCCGACCTGACGACCGACTTCGACGAATTCCTGAAGATCTCGATGGACATCGGCGCCTACGCCTCCGCCCTGGCGGAGGACCGCCGCGTCAACCACCACGACGACCTGACCACCAGCCTGGTGGAAGCCGAGGTCGACGGCGAACGGCTGTCGTCGGCGGAGATCGCGTCGTTCTTCATCCTGCTGGTGGTGGCCGGCAACGAGACGACGCGCAACGCGATCAGCCACGGCGTGCTGGCCCTCTCGCGCTATCCCGACGAACGGGACAAGTGGTGGGCCAACTTCGACCGCCTGGCGCCCACGGCGGTCGAGGAGATCGTGCGGTGGGCCTCGCCGGTGGTCTACATGCGGCGGACGCTGACCCGCGACTTCAAGCTGAGCGGCACCAAGATGGCGGAGGGCGACAAGGTCGTGTTGTGGTACAACTCGGCCAACCGCGACGAGGCGACGTTCGCCAACCCGTGGCTCTTCGACCTGGCGCGAACCCCCAACCCGCACTTCGGTTTCGGTGGCGGCGGTGCGCACTTCTGCCTCGGCGCCAACCTCGCCCGCCGCGAGATTCGGGTCATCTTCGATGAGTTGCGCCGCGAGATACCCGACATCGTCGCGGTCGACGAGCCCGCCCGGCTGCTGTCGCAGTTCATCCACGGCATCAAGGCGCTGCCGGTCGCCTGGACCCCGCCCCGGGGGTAGCGCGCACCCGCGCGGGATGTCGCGAGCAGACACAAAATCGCACAGCAAGGCGCCAAATTGTGCGACTTTGCGTCTGCTCGCCGGGTTTATCGTTACCTGCATGACGATCCCCGCGTTCCCCTCCGCGGACGTGCTTGCCGCCCGCCAGAAGCTCGTGCTCGACCACTTCCACGACGAGGTCCGCCAGGCCTGGGACGACGTGTTGTCGACCTTCCCGCATCCGCGCTACGAGCTGATCCCGCAGATGATCGTCCACGACGGCGATCGGGCGGTGCGCGACTACTACGCCTACACCCGCACCGCGTTTCCCGACCAGGACCACGAGATCATCGCGCTGCGGCACAGCGCCGACGCGGTGATCGTCGAGTTCTGGTTGATGGGCACGCATCTGGGTTACCTGGGCAAGGTTCCGCCGACGGGCAGCCGGTTCCGGGTCCGCATGACCGCCTACTTCGTCTTCGACGACACCGAAACGCTTGTCTGCGAACGCATTTATTTCGACACACTGACCATGATCAAACAGCTGCTGGGCGGGCTGGACATGAAGAAGCCCGCCAATTGGCTGCTGGCCGCGCGCTGCGCGCGCGGCTTCCTGTCGATGTCGTCGGAGAAGCCGGACCCGTCGCTGGTCAGCAGCCGAGTTGCGTTGCCAGGTCAAGGAAGTCGGACGCGTTGACGTCGAACTCGTCGGAATAGCTCACGTCGGCGTCGCCGTCGGCACCGAACTCCAGCGGGCGGGCGACGAAGGCGGTCCGGAACCCAAGCCCGGCCGCGGCGCGGAGGTCGTACTTGTGGCTGGCCACCATCATGATCTCGCCGGCGTCCAGACCCAGATACGTCGCGGCCATCCGATAGACCGCCGGGTCGGGCTTGAACGCCCCGGCCATCTCCGCGGCGAAGATCGCGTCGAAGGGCAACCCCGCCCGCTTGCAGATGCCGATGACGGCCGACACGTCGGCGTTCGACAGGGTGGCCAGGGTGTGGGCGGCGCGAAGCCGGGTCAGCCCGGGCACCGCGTCGGGCCAGGGCTCGAGCCGCTGCCAGGCCAGGGTCAACTCGTCGCGCTCGGCGCCGGAGAGGGTGATGCCGCGCTCGTCCAGGACGGCGTCGAGGGCCCGCCGATACACCGAGTGCACCGACACCCACGCGGCGCCCCGACGCTCCGCACCGGCCAGCGTCGCGAAGTAGCCTGCGCGCCAACGCCGTACCACCTCGGGCCAGTCGGCTTCCGGGTGACGCCCGGCGCTGATCCGCCGCGCCTGCTCGCACACCGTCGAATGAAAATCCGTCGCCGTGCCTTGCACGTCGAACAGCAGCGCCTTGACCACAGCCTTCATCATGCAACGATGTGCCTCGTGGCCGACACCGACAGCGCCGAAGAGCACGAGCCCGACTACCGGTTCACCTTCGCCAATGAGCGGACTTTTCTGGCGTGGCAGCGCACGGCGCTGGGCCTGCTCGCGGCGGCGGTGGCGCTCGTGCAGTTGGTCCCGGAACTGGGGGTCCCCGGTGCGCGCCGGGTGCTCGGTGGGGGGCTTGCGCTGCTGGCCATTCTGACCAGCGGGATGGGGTTGCTGCGTTGGCAGCAGTCGGATCGCGCCATGCGCCGCGGGACCCCGCTGCCACGGCATCCCTCGCCGACCTACCTGGCGGTGGGTCTGACGGCCGTCGGGCTCATCGCGCTCGCGTTGGTGATCGCGAAGGCGGTCATGGCTTGAGCGACTCGACGGCGGACCGCGGGGGCCAGGCCGAGCGGACGACGCTGGCCTGGACCCGGACCTCGTTCGCGTTCCTGGCCAACGGCGCCCTGCTGATGATCAGGAACCTGCACGGTTCCGTCCGCCCGGCCGACTTGGTCCCCGCCGGGCTGGCCGGCGCCGTGGCGTTGGGGACGTTCCTGATCGCCGTACGCCGCCAGCACACCCTGCAGCAGCGGCCCCTGCCGAAGCGATTGACGCCCCGGCGCCAGGTGCACGTCATCGGCGTGGCCGTGCTGGCCCTCATCGTCGTCACCACGCTCGCCCAGCTGACCTAGCTACTCGCCCAGCAGGGCGCGCACCGCCGGCCGGGGCCCCGTCGGCCGCAGCAGCGCGCTGGCGGGGCGCGGCCGCACCGTCAGCGGCCACCAGAACCAGCGGCCCAGCAGGGCGGCGATGGACGGGGTCATGAACGCGCGCACCACCAGGGTGTCGAACAGCAGGCCCAGGCCGATGGTCGTGCCCACCTGGCCGAGCACCCGAAGGTCGCTGACCGCCATGGAGGCCATGGTGAAGGCGAACACCAGGCCCGCGTTCGTCACCACCTTGCCGGTACCCCCGACCGCCCGGATGATGCCGGTGTTCAGCCCGGCGCCGATCTCCTGCTTGAACCGGGCGACCAGTAGCAGGTTGTAGTCCGACCCCACGGCCAGCAGGATGATCACCGACATCGCGAGCACCAGCCAGTGCAGCTCCATCCGGATGAGATACTGCCACAACAACACTGAGAGCCCGAACGAGGCGCCCAGTGACAGCGCCACCGTCCCCACGATCACCACGGCCGCGGCCAGGCTCCGGGTGATCACCAGCATGATGATGAAGATGAGGCACAGCGAGGAGATCGCCGCGATCATCAGGTCGTAGGTGGCGCCGTCGGAGATGTCCTTGAACACCGCCGCGGTGCCGCCGAGGGAGATTCTGGCGTTTTCCAGCGGGGTGGTCTTCAGCGCCTCCTCGGCCGCGCTCTTGATCGCCTCGACCCGCGCGAAACCCTCGGGTGTCGCCGGGTCGCCGCGGTGCAGGATGAACAGGCGCGCGGCTTTGCCGTCCGGCGACAAGAACATCTCCATGCCCCGCTTGAAGTCTCGGTTGTCGAAGACTTCCGGTGGCAGGTAGAAGGAGTCGTCGTTCTTGGCTGCGTCGAAGGCCTGGCCCATGGCGCCGGGGTCCTTGCCGTTCTCGTCCAGCTGGCCGAGCACCCCGGACATGGTGCTGTGCATCGTCAGCATCATCGTGCGCATGCTTTCCATGGCGTCGATCATCGGGGGGAGCTGGGCGATCAGCTCGGGCAGCAGCGCGTCGATCTTGTCCAGGTCGGCGACCAAATCGCCCAGCCTGTCGGTGATTTCGTCCACGCCGTCGATCGCGTCGAAGATGGATCGCAGCGACCAGCAGACGGGGATGTCGTAACAGTGCCGTTCCCAGTAGAAATAGCTGCGCATGGGGCGCCAGAAGTCCTCGAAATCCGAGATGCGGTCCCGCAATTCGGCCGTGATCGCTTGCATGTCGTGGGTTTCGCCGGTCAGGTGGTGGGTCGTGGCGGCGAGCTGCGACATCAGCTCGTGCATGCGCCGCATGATGGCGATCATCTTCGCCAGCTCGTCGGCCTGCCTGAGCAGGTCGTCCATGCGTTGCCTCTGGAAGGCGCTGTTTTCGGCCAGGACGGCATTTTGCGCGCCGATCATGAACGGCAGCGTGGTGTGCGGGAGCGTGGTCCCGTCGGGCCGGGTTATCGCCTGCACCCGGGAAACGCCCGGCACGGCGAGCACGCCTTTGGCTAACTTGTTCAATACCAGCATGTCCGCCGGGTCGCGCAGATCGTGGTCGGCCTCGACCAACAAGATCTCCGGCTTCATCCGCGCCTGGGAGAAGTGGCGGTCCGCCGCGGCGTATCCCGCGTTGGCCGGCAGGTCCGCGGGAACGTATTGCCGGTCGTTGTAGCTGGTCTTGTACCCGGGCAATCCGAGCAGCCCGACGAGGGCGACACCGCACGTCGCCGCCAGAACCGGCGCGGGCCAGCGGGTGACCACCGTGCCCATCCGTCGCCAGCCGCGAACCTTGATCATCCGCTTGGGGTCGAAGAGGCCGTAGCGACTGCCGACGGTGAGAACCGCGGGCCCCAGCGTGAGCGCCGCCGCCACTGCGACGAGCATGCCGGCCGCGCAGGGTATGCCGAGGGATTGGAAATAGGGCAGCCGGGTGAAGCTCAGGCAGTACGTCGCGCCCGCGATCGTCAAGCCGGACCCCAGGATGACGTGGGCGACCCCGTGGTAGGTGGTGTAGTAGGCGGTCTCCCGGTCCTCGCCGGCCTGACGTGCCTCTTGGTAGCGGCCCAGCAGGAAGATCCCGTAGTCCGTTCCGGCCGCGAGGCTCAGCGAGGTGAGCAGGTTGATGGCGAAGGTGGAAAGCCCGATGACGCCCAGGTCGCCGAGCAACGCCACGGTTCCGCGCGCGGCCACGAACTCCACACCCACCAAGAGCAGCAGCAGCACGACGGTGACGATCGAGCGGTACACCGCGAGCAACACGACGAAGATCACCAGAATGGTCGTCGCGGTGATCAAGACGAGCGACTTGTCGCCGCTGGCGTGCATGTCCGCGATCAGCACCGACGGCCCGGTCAGATAGACCTTGAGCCCGGCGGGCGGGGGCGTTCGGGCGACGATGCCCCGGACGGCGTCGATCGATTCGGCCGCCAGGGCCTCGCCCTGGTTACCGGCGAGGTCCAGTTGCACGTAGGTGGCCTTGCCGTCGGCGCTTTGCGCGCCCGCGGCGGTGAGCGGGTCGCCCCAGAAATCCTGGATGTGCTGGACGTGTCGCGGATCGTCTCTGAGCTTGCGGATCAGGGCGGCGTAGAACGTGTGCGCCTCGTCGCCGAGCGGGCGGTCGCCCTCGAGGACGATCATCGCCGCGTTGTCGGAGTCGGATTCGGCGAAAACCTTGCCCATCCGCTTCATCGCCTGGATCGACGGCGCTTCTTCGGGCGTCATGGACACGGAGTGTTCTTGTCCGACTTTTTCCAGCGATGGGACGCCGAGGGTAACGACGACCGTGATTGCCAGCCACCCGAAGATGATCGGGATCGAAAGTCGGCGGATGGCGCGTGCGATGAATGGCTGTTCCGGATGTGCGGTGGCCGTGCGATTCTTGGTCACGCGGATTTCAATTATTACCCTTTGCCCCGAGGTTTCTCGTAACGTACACGGTGCAGCTCAGCACGGACGCCGACTTTGGAGATGGCGCGTTACGCGGTAAACGTACGCTACGGCGGGCGGTGACGACTGCGAAATCGAATAATTGCCGGCTGCTCGGCCGCCGGCCGCATCCGGCGGCCGAGCAGGAGGATCCGGCGGGCCGGTGACCGGCGACACACCGGCGCCGCGTACCGTGCAGGTTAGCCTGCCCAAAGTTGCCAGTCCCCATGCGCGGCGGGGCTTTTCGTTTTCTGGACTGTCGAGCAGAGGCCGGGGCGCATGGCCGTCGGAGCCGAGCGGAATGCCACGACCGGCAGTAAACTGCACTCTCACGTGGTCAACGTAGACACGTGTTGAACAAGTCGCCCTTCCGGGGTTAAGGTTTCGAGAAAAGAAGCGATATTCGGAGGCAGACCGGGCCGCGGTTGCCATAGGGTCCGAATCAATGAGCGTGGCGAATTCTTGCGGTGAGTAATTCGGCGCGCACGTTCCACCGGCGCAGGGTCGGGGCCAATGCCAGATTCCGTTTCTGCGCCTTCGCAGATTGGTCTCTGAGCAATGGCCCAACAGCCGTCCGTCGCGATCGTCATTCCGGCCTATAACGAGGAACGTTATATCGGGAAATGCCTGGCATCGTGCCTCGACCAGACGTCGGCACCCGAGGAGATCATCGTCGTCGACAACAAGTCGACCGACAACACCGCGGCAATCGTGCGCCGGTATCAAGCCGAGAACCCGCACATCGACATTCAGCTGATCGAGCAAAACGACCATCAGGGCATTGCCCCGACGCGCAACCAGGGCTTCGATCACGCGCGAAGCGACATCATCGCCCGGACCGACGCCGACTCCGTCATCGCCAGGGACTGGGTCGAGACCATTCGCCGCCGGTTCGAGGATCCCGACGTCGACGCGGCCAGCGGCCCCATCGGCTTTCACGACATGCCGCTGCGGGGGTTCCTGTTCTGGACCGACGCCACCCTGCGCGGCAAGGTGCACAAGTACGCGAAGAACGAGCGGTTCCTCATCGGCGCCAACATGGCGATTCGCGCCCAGGCGTGGAAGTCGGTGCGCCATCTGACGCAGCTGGACCTCGAAGACCGCCTGCACGAGGACGTGGATCTCGCGCTGACCTTGTTCAAGAACGACTTCGAGATCGCCTACGAGCCGGGCATGGTCGTCGCCATGTCTGCCCGCCGGGTGGAATCGTCACCGCGAGAGTTCTACCGGTATGTCACGCGCTATACCAGGACGACCGACCTGCACGGCGTCAGGAGTCCGGCGGGCTACACGGCGATCACCACGCTGCTGCTGCTGTACTTCCCGTTCCGGACGATGCGGTTCTTCTACGACCCCGACAACCTGCACTTCACCTCGGCGAAGGCCCGCGACAAGCTGCGCGCGATGCGCGCCGGGCGGCGCCCGGTTCGCTGGCCCGGCGCGTCGCGGCGATGACCGCCGGAGGCGAGCTGGCGGATCCGGCCCCGGCCGGCAACCCGCCACCCGCCGACCCGGGCGCCTGGGATGTCCCGCGCTCCGGCGGGCCGATCGCCGGCCTCCGCAGGCAGGTGTCGATGGTCGCGGGATTCGGGTTGGCCCTCCCGCTCGCCGCGGGCGCGCTGGGGGTGGGCCTGCTGAGCCGGAGCCGCCGGCACGGGGTCAACTTCTTCACCTCCACCTGGCCCAAGGTACTGCTCGCCACCAACGGCATCCGCATCAATGTCGTTGGCGCACACAACCTCACGGCGGAGCGCCCGGCCGTGTTCCTCTACAACCACCGCAACCGGGTCGACCCGTTCGTCGCCGCCGCGCTGATGCGCGACAACTGGATCAAGATCGCCAAGAAGGAGCTGGCGCGCGACCCGATCATCGGCACGCTGCTGAAGTTGAACGACGGGGTGTTCCTCGACCGCGACGACACCGCCGCGGCGGTGGAAACCCTGCACCAGGTCGAGGAGCGCGCGAAGGAGGGGCTGTCGATCCTGATCGCCCCGGAGGGCACGTCGCTGGAGACCACCGGGGTGGGGCCGTTCAAGAAGGGCGCGTTCCGGATCGCGATGGCGGCGGGGGTTCCGATCGTGCCGATCGTGATCCGCAACGCGGAGATCATCGCCGCGCGCGAGTCCATGGAGATTCACCCGGGCACCGTCGACGTCGCGGTCCTTCCGCCGATCCCGGTCGACGACTGGACGCTCGACGCGTTGCCCGATCGCATCGCCGAGGTGCGCGGGCTGTATCTGGACACGCTGGCCGATTGGCCGGCCGGGCCCTAGGCGGTGGCCGGCAGCCCGGAAACCGTCGAGCGCATCGGGCGCAGCGACGACAGGAACATCACTCCATAGCCGTTGGCGCGCAAGCTGACTCGCAGGTCCGCGCTCGGCGTGTTCTGCTCGAACCACTGGGCCAGGGCGGGGCGGTGCTGGTAGGCGGACGCGTTCTGGACGCCCAGCAGCCGCAAGAGGGCCGACAACGTGTTGGGCTGGCTGGGCCCCGTGGCGATGGTCAATGTGTTCCTTCCGGCGGTTGGGCGTGCGTGGGCAGCAGTTGCTGTGTGGTCGAGTCGGCCACCGAATGCGCGGGCGCATCGATGCCACCCAGCGCGAAGGCGAAGGTGATCGCCAGGAAGGCACATCCCCGGCACAGTGTTTCCATTGGGCCCCATCGGCTTTCGCATCGGTAGCGGACGGAGAGTCCGCGTTGCTGCTTCAGGCCCGATTACCCCGCTCCGGCGCGCGCAAACGGGACCGGGGGTGTTTTCACCGAATCGCCGACGTCCCATCGGCGACACGCGTCACTGGACCGGCCGCCTCCGCCAGGGGCTGTGTGACGGGTGTGGCGTTACGCGATCACGTAGTCGCTGAGCGGGAACGTCGCGGCTTCCCGCACCGAGTTCAGCGTCGACGTCGGCCGCAGCAGCGATGCCTCACCGCTGGGGCTGAAGTAGTAGGACCGCGACGTGGCGCAGTTGCCGGAGTAGAACACCGTGTTGTCCAGCCGTTTGGTCATCCGCGCCATGAACCGGTCGTTGGCCTCCTCGGTCACCTCGAAGGTCGTCGCGCCGCGGCGCTTGACCTCGCCGAGCAGCCGGTCCATGTGCCGCATCTGGTATTCGATGGTGTGGAAGAAGGACAGTCCGGAGAAGGCGAACGGGCTGGCCAGGCTCAGGAAGTTGGGGAAGAACGGCATGGTGACGCCCTGGTAGGCCTGGAACCGGGTCTCCCGCCACCACTTGCCGAGGTTGCGGCCCTTGCGGCCGACCACCTCGATGGCCGGGAAGTTGGCCTCCCACAGGTCGAAGCCGGTGGCCAGGACCAGGGTGTCCACGACGGTCTTGCGCCCGTCGGTGGTGACGACGCCGTCCGCCTCGATCCGCGCGATCGAGTTGGTCTCCAGGTGCACGTTGGGCTGGGTGAATGCGCGGTAGAAGGCGTTGGAAAAGGTCGGCCGCTTGCAGCCCAAGTCGTAGTCCGGCGTGAACTTCTTGCGCAGTTCCTTGTCGCGGATCCACCGGAACCGGTTGATCTTGGCCAGGTCGGAGGCGGAGATGTTGCCCCGTCCGTGGGACTCTTTGAAGTGCAGCGCCCCGACGACCATGATGATCTCGAGCAGGACGTCGGTCACCCACCGCAGCGCACGCTGGGCCGCCGGCACCCGGGCGAACAGCCGCCGCACCCCCGGGGAGAACCCGAAGTCCAACTTCGGCAGCACGTGGGTGGCCGTGCGCTGGTAGACGGTCAGCTCCGCGGCCTTTTTGGCCAGCTCCGGGATGACCTGCACCGCCGACGCCCCGGTCCCGATGACCGCGATGCGCTGTCCCCGATAGCGGTGGCCGTGGTCCCACGCGGTGGTGTGGACCACCTTGCCCTCGAAGCTGGCGACGCCCGGGATGTCCGGCATGCGCGGCTGGGACAGGAAGCCCGTGGCGGTGATCAGAAAACGGGCCGTCAGGGTCTCCCCGCCGGCCAGCGCCACCCGCCACACCGCGGCGTCCTCGTCCCACTGGGCGCCTTCCACCGTGGTGTTGAACCGCATCTTGTTGCGCACGTCGTACTTGTCGGCGACGTCCTCGGCGTACTTCTTCACCTCGGCGCCCGGCGCGAACAGCCGCGACCAGTCGGGGTTGGGCTCGAACCAGTAGGAGTAGGTGGTCGACGGGATGTCGACGGCGATCCCCGGGTAGTGGTTGACGTGCCAGGTACCGCCCAGGTCGTCCTCGCGCTCGACGATGACGAAGTTGTCGTATCCGAGGCGCTTGAGCTGGATCGCGGCACCGATGCCCCCAAAGCCCGCGCCGACGATGACGGCGTCAAAAAGGTTCGTGTTCACACCCTGCTCCGTGCTCACTTGCTCTTGCTCCGCGCTTACCCACAAAGAACTTTCATTTATCTTACGAAATTCTAATAGAGCTGTGCGTAGGGCGCGTGCGTGTTTGCCGGCATGTGACCTTGCCGACATCAATGTGCGAGCCTGGCAATCGGCGATCGCGTCGCGATCGTGCCGCACAACGACCGCCATGCCATGCAGCTGACGCAGGGAAGACGGCCGTTTGGGAGGACGGTCGTGCGGATGGCGGAGCGCATGACCGCCCTCCGACTAAAGTTCTTGCCGCAGGGGCGAACCTGCGACGCGGCGCGTTGCCGGTGTCTCACCGTGCGGCCGGCCCGGCCGGGGCCGTCGTCTGCAGGTGGCCCAGGAACTCGTGGCAGCGCCGGGCACGCTCGGAATCCTGGGCCATCATCTCGCTGAAGAACGATGCGACGTCGTCCATGCCTGCGTTTTTCGCGTCGCGCACGTATTGGCCGTAGTCGTGTCCCGCCTTCAGCGAGTGGTACTGCACGGAGATAAGATCGAACGTCACGTCGTCGAAACCCGTTTCATCCGTAGCCATGTCATCACCTATCCGTCTCGTCAGCGTGTCCGCCGGACCGGCTACCCTCGGAAGCCGACACCAAACGGCGGCCCGGGGCAGCTTCGTTAGATGGCGTTTGTCCCCCGGACCGTTCGCTGGACGACGTAATCGGTGGCCCGACACGCGGCGCTCATCCGACGCTTGTTGCGGCGCCTAGGTATACAGGAAACAATGACGATTGTTCGCCAGGTTGACAGTTTGGGAGGGGTCCGCATGGGCATCAGTCGCGGCATGATCGCACGTCACTTCGTCCGTTCCCTAGCTCCAGCAGTCGCCGCCGCCTCCGGCCTCGGCGCCTCGGCCCTCGTCGGTTCCGCCCTGCCCACCGCCGCCGCCCAATGCCCGGACGTCCAGGTGGTCTTCGCCCGCGGCACCGGCGAAGCCCCCGGCGTCGGCCCCACCGGACAAGCCTTCGTCGACGCGCTGCACTCCCGCGTGGGCGCCAAGTCCTTCGACGTCTACCCGGTCAACTACCCCGCCAGCGACCAATGGGACACCGGCGTCGACGGCATCAGAGACGCCGCGGCTCATGTCAATTCGATGGCCCACGACTGCCCCAACACCAGAATGGTGCTCGGCGGCTACTCCCAGGGCGCGGCCGTGATGGGCTTCGTCACCTCACCCTCGGTGCCCGACGGCGTCGACCCCAACACCGTGCCCAAGCCCCTGGACCCCTCGGTGGCCAGCCACGTCTCCTCGGTCGTGCTGTTCGGCATGCCCAACGTGCGCGCCATGAACTTCCTCGGCGAGCCGCCGGTGGTCATCGGCCCGGCGTATCAGGACAAGACCATCAAGGTCTGCGCCACCGAAGACCCGGTCTGCTCCGACGGCATGAACTTCGCCGCCCACAACACCTACGCCGACGACGGCGCCATGATCGACAAAGGCGTCGCCTTCGCCTCCAGCCACCTCGACGCGGGCACCAGCGGCGCCGGGGCGCCCCCGGTCCGGGGCTTCAGCGGCTGAGCGACCGCTCGGCTACTGGGCGCCTTTGGCGTTCAGAAAGTTGACGATCCCCTGGGTGACCGCGGCGGCGTACCTCGCCCGGCCGTCGGGGCTTTGCATGCGCGCGGCGTCGGCGGCGTTCTTCATGTTGCCGAGTTCGACCAGGACGGCCGGGTACTGGGCCAGGTTCAGCCCCGCCAGGTCGTCGCGGCCGTACAGGCCGCCCGACCCGATGTAGTTGGCGGGCTGGAAACCGGCCTGCGACAGCGCATCCCGCATGGTGGTGGCCAGCTGCACGGCCGGGCCGGCCTGGACGTCGTTCAGCGGCGGGCTGGAATAGTTCACGTGGAATCCGCTGCCCGAGGCCGGTCCCCCGTCGGCGTGGATGCTCACGATCGCGTCCGGGCGCATCGCGTTGGCGGCCGCCGCGCGTTGGTCCACGCACGGGCCGACGGAGTTGTCGTTGTCGCGGGAGAGTTGGGTACGCACGCCCATCTGGTTCAGCGACTCGCTGATCAGCGTCACGACGGCCCAGGTGAACGCGTGCTCGGGGTAGCCGTCGGCGGTGGCGGCGCCAGAGGTCTGGCAGGCCTTGGTCCCGCCGCGCCCGTTGGGGACCTGCTGGTTGATCGAGGCGTCGTTGACGCCGTTGTGCCCGGGGTCGAGGAAGACGGCCGCCCCGGTCAGGCCGGCGTGGGCGCGGGGTGCGCTCAGCAGCGCGCCGGCACCGAGCAGCGCCGGCGCGAATCTCAGCACGTCGCGGCGCGAAACGGGTCCGAGACTCACCGCGCGATGGTAGCAATCGGCGCGGCGTCACCGACCGCTCAGACGTCGGTGAGCGCCCGCGCCGCGGCGCGGAACATCGTCTGTTTGATCGCGCCGAGCGTGCCGGGGTCCTTGCCGCCCAGCGGGCGCAGCAGGCCGGTCGCCGCCTCGGTCACCTCGCCCTCCGCGGCGGTCGCGTCGACGATGCCGAACTCGGCCGCCTCGTCCCCACCGAACCGCCGGCCGGTCGTCATCGAGGCGACCGCGGCGCGGGGCGTGAGCTTGGCCTGAATCAGCGCGGCCATGCCATCGGTGAACGGGATGCGGATGTCGACCTCGGGGAAGCAGAAGAATCCCCGGTCGGCGCGCATGACCCGCACGTCGTGGGCCATGGCCAGCATGGCGCCGGCGCCGAAGGCGTGCCCGGTGATCGCGGCGGCGGTCGGCATGGGGAAGGTCAGGACGCGGGCCAGCAGCGCCTGCACCCGCGCGACGTAGTCCTGGGTCTGCTCGGCGTGCGCGCCCAGCCAGTCCAGATCCAGCCCGTTGGTGTAGAACTTGCCACCCGCGGTGGTGACCAGCCCCTGGGCGCCGGCCTTCTCGATCTCGTCGAGGCGCTCGGTGACCGCGTCGAGAAACCCTGGGGAGAACCGATTCTCGTCCTCGCCGAGGTGCAGCACCGCGATCTTGTCATCCCAACCCAACGTCGGTGTCATGTCCCGTCCTTTCCTCTGGTGTGGCGCCGGGGTTCCCCGGCGCCGAGCACGGCGGTGACCGCGGCGCGCAACCGTGCGCGCGCGTCGGGGTCGTCGATTCGGTTGCGGCGCAACAGGATCGCTGTCGGCAGGTCGACAAGGCACATGGTGACGACGTCGACGGCCGCCGCGTCCTTGCGGTCCCACAACAGGCGGGCCAGCCGGATCATCGACTCCACCAGCAGCCGGTCCAGGTCACGCAACTGTGCGGCGATGTCGGGCGGCGTCTGCGGGCCCAGCAGCTCCTCGCGCCGCACGGTCAGCAGCAGGCGCGACGATGCCGGGTGGTCGTGGGCGAAGACCGCCGGGGCCTCGGCCGCGGCCACCACGGCGGCCACGGCGTCGCCCTGCGGTGCGGCGTCGATCAATTCGGCTTGCACGCCCAGGAATCGGTGCCCGGCCCGCAGCCACGCCCGCCCGACGAGCCCGGCTCGCGAGCCGAACGCGTGATACAGCGCGCCGTTGGACACGCCGGTCGCGTCGCCGACGGCCCTGATCGTCACCGCGGCGGGCCCGGCCTGCACGGCCAGCCGTTCGACGGCATCCAGGATCTGATCCTGGTCGTGAACCCGGGGACGCGGCACGCCCACCACAGTAACAGAGCGGTTGCTCTGTTACTTCGTGGTGTACGACGTGCGCGAAATCCGGAAGAAGTGGCCGGTTGAGGAGTCGGTGCAGGTGACGGCGGCGGCCTCGCTCGTGCAGCTGAGCGCGGCCACGGACCGCGTCTCACCGACCGGGAGCGTCGGCAGCCCGATCCCGCGCGTGGTGTCCGTGTGGCAGACCATGGCCGGTGAGCTGCCCTGCACCAGGTCGATCTGGTCACCAAACGCCCCGACGCAGGACCGCGGGCGGGGCGGCATCACGTAGCTGGGGTCCGCCACCCCGCAGGACGCGCGGGGCGCGTCGCCTCCGAACGCCGCCATCACGCACGTGACGTCGCCCGAGGGCGACTGGAACTGCTCGAACGGATCCGCGTGCGCGACGGCCACCGGCCCCACCGCGACCGCGACCACGGTCGCCGCCAGGCGCTTGGCTTTCATGCTGCAGTTGTAGCCCTTTTCAGCCGACAACGGTACCTGGACCGTACAAAAAAGTATGGTACGGTCGGCGCCATGTCCGTGGTCGACGACCGGCAGCTGCACGGCATCACCGACGACTTCGTCGCCCGGCTGGGCGAGCGCGCCGAGGAGGCCGAGCGGCTGCGCCGGCTACCGGCGGCGACCGTCGACGAGTTCCGGCGGACCGACCTGTTCCGGCTGCTGCTGCCGGCCCGCTTCGACGGCATCCAGGCGTCGTTTCCCGAACTGCTGCAACCGATTCGGCGCATGGCGCACGGCTGTGCGTCCAGCGCCTGGACACTGGGCTTCTACGCCCTGCACAACTGGATGCTCTCGCTGTTCGACCTGCGGGCCCAGGAGCAGGTGTTCGCCTCGGGGCCGGTGCTGGCGCCCGCTCCCCTGGCCCCCACCGGCCGCGGCACCCCGGCCGACGGCGGCGTGCGCCTGACCGGCCGGTGGTCGTGGGCCACCGGCGCGATGGACGCCGACTGGGTGATGGTCGGGGCGCTCGTGGAGCGGCCGGACCGGATCGACCCGGCGCTGGTGCTGGTGCCCGCCGACCAGGTCGAGGTCGCCGACACCTGGCACACCGCGGGCATGCGGGGCACCGGCTCCCACGACGTCGTCGTCACCGACGTGCTCGTCCCCGAGCACCACCTGGTCTCGGTGGCCGACATCTACGCCGGGACGGCGCCGGGCGCGCGGGCCCATGACGCCCCGACGTATCGGTGGCCGATGGTGCCGGCCCTGGCGCTGGTCGCGTCGATGCCGGTGCTCGGCGCCGCCGAACGGGTCGCCGAGCTGTTCGCCGAACGGCTGGGCGGCCGGGTCCTGGCGTACAGCGGTGCGGCGCAGAAGGATCAGCCGGCCGCCCAGATCCGGCTCGCGAGCGCGCGCGTGCGGCTGCGCGCGTTGCGGGCGCTGGTCGACGAGACCGCCGGCGGCATCGAGGACCTGGTGGTCCGCGGCGAACGGGTGAGCCGGGCGGTGCGGGCCGACGCGCGGCTGGCGGCCGCGCACACGGTGCACGAGAGCAAGGCGATCATCGCCGACCTGGTGGAGGCCTCCGGCGCCAGCGCGCAGTTCCTGTCGAATCCGATGCAGCGCTTCAAGCGCGACGTGGACATCGCGGCCGGGCATGTGGTGTTCGACTACGACGTGAGCCGAGAGTTGGCCGGGGCGTTGGCGATTGGCGCCAAGATCTCCCCGATCGCGATGGTCTAATCCTTGAGCATCAGCTCGAGGAATTCCTCCCGCTGCGCCGCCTTTTGTGCCTGCTGGGCCGAGTCGGCCAGGTGCAGCAGCCCGATGCCGGCGGCGAAGGTCAGCTGGGCGCGCAGCCTGGCGTCGTCGGGGCTGAAGCCGTAGTCGCTGTACGCCTTCGTCACGGCGCGCAGCAGGCGCCGGTCGGCCGCGCGGACGTTGGCGGCGGCGGCCGGGTCGGTGCGGGCCCATTCGCGCATCGCGCGTTCCAGCGTCCAATGCCCCGGACTGGTCAGCGCCGCCATCATGGCCGACAGGCGTTCCCGCGGCGGCAGCGCGTCCAGCTCGGCCAGCGACTGCCGGTCCTGTTCCAGGAAGGTGTTCCACGAGTCGACCAGCGCGGCGCGGTAGCTGTCCATGTCGTCGAAGTGCCAGTAGAAGCTCCCGCGGGTGACCCCGGCCTGCTGGCAAAGGCGCTCGATCTTCAGCGCGCGCACCCCCTGCTCGGCGAGCAGCGTGTAGCCCGCCTGCAGCCAGTCCTCCACGGACAGGCGGGGGGTCTTACTCGCGGGCACACCTGAAGGTTACGGGTGATTTGATCGCTCGCAGGGTGGGTTATCCGGCGGGGTCTAGGGTTTGCTCGCGGCCGTCGCTGCAGGCCGGCTCCCGGCGTCGGTGAATTCCTGCCAAACACACGGCGAAGGGAAGCGGTGTGCCCGGCACAGGGGTGTAACGTCCCGATTTGCTAGCCGACAAATTCCTGTTAACTGTTGGCCGCATTTGCCAGGCCGAAGGATCAGGGGGCGCCGTGAGCACGACCGACATGTTCGACGTGTCGGCCGGGACCGATGCCGACGAGGTCGTGGTCGCGCTGCACGACGAGGCGCTGCTGCTGGGCGGGGATCCCGCCGCCGTCGAGTCCTACCTGACGCGGCTGCGTTCCATCGCCGGGCCGGGCATGCGGGTCGCCGGGATCGACGCCGCCTCGCTGGCGAGCGGGCTCGTCGGGGTGGCCGCCCTGCTGGCCGACTGCGGCAAGTACGTGCAGCTGCATCGCGACGCCGTGGACGCGCTGAAGGAAGGCAACCTGGTTCCCCTCGGCGAGGGGTTCTTCCGGCTGGCGACGGGCGTCGACGCCGGGGAGCTGCTGGCCTCGCTGCAGTGGCAGCCCGCGGTGCTGGGTGCCGAGGCGATGATGTCGGCGCAGATGATCGCCGTGCAGGTGGCGCTGAAGTCGGCGGTCGCGCAGGTGGAGGACGCGGTCCGCCGGGTGGAGGACAAGGTCGACGCGGTGCTCGACGTCGCCCGCGCCCAGCGCGCCGGCGATGTGCTGGGCAACCACCTGACCATTTCGCGGATGGTGGACTCGCTGGAGAAGTATGGGTCGCTGCCCGAGGCGTACTGGGATTCGGTGGCCGTCCTGGGCCCGGCGCTCAACGTCACCGTCGAGCAGCTGCGCAACCACGTCAGCCGCATGCTGGCGTCCTTCGACCCCGGGCTGCCCGTGCAGCAGCGCGCCGAGCGGCTGCGGAATGCGTTCGAGGACAACCGGCTTGGCGACGCGCTGAGCCTGCTGGTGATCACCGAGGAATCGCTGCACAAGTGGCAGCGGCTGCACCTCGCCCGCATCGAGTCGACGCAGCCCGAGCACCTGCTGCGGGCGATCGACGAAGCGCGCGAGCTCGTCGACCATCACCTGCGCGAGGACATCGAGATCTACCAGAAGGCGAAGGAAATCCTCGACCGATTCGCGAAGTCCCATGCGGTCGACGGTTTTCGCATCCGGTCGGTGCGCGAGCTGGCCAAGCAGCGCGACGCCCTGCGCGACGAGCTCGACCGTTTCGCGGAGGCCCGCCGGCATCAGGTCGAGACCTGGGAGGACTTCCACATTCCGAGCTTCTTCGACGCCGCCATCGCCACCTTGGAAGCCGCCGGTTCCATTACCGGCCAGGCGCTGGTTGGCGTGGGCCGGGGGCTCGTGTGGTTGGGCTCGCACGTCGTCGAGCCGTTCCGGGGCAAAGCCACCGAGGAACCGCCTCAGACCAGCAGTTCTGTACTCGAGGAACATCAGTCGGCATCCTGACCGGGCGGCGACGCTTTCGGGCGGGCGCGATGAGTCGTCGTTGACTGCGGGCAAGGCCGCCTTGATACTCCACCAGTACGGCCGTTCCGCGGCTGAACCGGTTGGGGCGCAAAGGAGGTCGGCGTGATCGATTTGGGGCTCTCGGGTAAGCGTGCGGTGGTCTCCGGTGCGGGCTACATCCCCGAGCGCGCGGGCCACGGCTGGTTCACGTCGTTGGCCCTGGCCGAAGCGGGCGCCGCGGTGGCCTGCATCGACATCGACGAGCAGCGCGCGGAGCAGGTCGCCGGCGAGATCGTCGCCCGGGGCGGCACTGCCGTCCCGATCGTCGCCGACATGACCGATCCCGAGCAGGTCGGCCGGGCGATCGACGACGTCGAGGCAGCGCTGGGCGGTATCGACGTGTGCGTCGACATCATCGGCGGCGCGACCTGGTCGAAGGTCGAGGACTTCACCACCGAATTGTGGGACGCGGCAATCCACTACAACCTGACCCAGGTGTTCTACCTTTTCCAGGCCGCGGCACGGTACATGATCGCCCAGGGCAGCGGTGGATCGCTGGTGGCGATTGCCTCGGTGGACGGCATCGCCTCGGCGACCTACCACGCCGCCTACGGCGCCGCCAAGGCCGGCGTCATCTCGCTGGTCAAGACGTTCGCCGACGAGCTGGGCCGGTACGGCATTCGCGCCAACGCGGTCGCGCCGGGCAATGTGGGCTCCGGCAACGAGGATCAGCCGCCGAACGAGTACGCCGTCAATGGGATCAATCCGCTGGCGGCGCCGCGCGCGCATGACGTCGCCAACGCCGCGCTGTTCCTGTCTTCTGAGCTGGCCGCCCGCATCACCGGCCAGACCCTGGTCGTCGACGGCGGTGCCACCATTCGGCAGCTGTGGGGGTTGGGCGAGTCGATGATCCCTTCGGACCCGGGCGCGGCGCTGCCGGACTTCATGAGGCCCGGGCCGTCGGGCTAGCGCTGGTGGATTAGCGGCAGGCCGGGCACCGAGCTTCTGCCCTTGAGGACGTACGGGGCCGTGATCGAGCCGATGTAGATGTCGCGCATGTCTTTGCCGCCCCAGGCGATGCTGGTGGGGCCGTTTAGGAGTGCTCCGTCGGGGTCTTCGATGACGGTTGCCACCTGGCCGTCCGGGCGGATCGCAACGATGCTGTTGGCGAGAACCAGTGTGACCCAGAGGTTTCCCTCGGCGTCGAACGCGCAGCCGTCGGCCATCCCCCACCGGCGGCCGACCTCCGGGTCGGCCAGGAACCGGCTGGCGTCGGGGCCGTACTCGTCGGGGCGCCTCTCACCCAGCGGGGGGCTGTATTGCTCTGGTGCCCCGAGTGTTTCGCCTTCGATGGGAAACCGCACCACGTCGGCGGCCAGCGTGCGGACCACGTACAAGAAGTCCTCGTTGCGGTCGAGCGCCATACAGTTCGGGAAGTTCACCGCCTCGGCGACCACTTGCGCTGACTGGCGGTCCGGCGCGACGCGAAAGATGAACCCGTCGGCTGTCCCGCGCGCGATGGTATCCAACAGGTCGTCCGCCATCGTGCTCACCGAACACCACAGGGCGCCAGTCGAATCCACGCACACAAAGTTCAGCCATCGCAAACGGTGTCCATCGAGTTGTCCGGTCAATATCGCCGTGATCTCGCCGGTCACTGGGTCGAGGTCCTGCAGCACGCCCAGGCCCCAGTTTGCGATCAGGAAGTGGCCGTTGTGGTCGACCGCGATGCCGTTCGGCTCACCGCCGGCCCGGCCGATGTGCCGGACGGTGTGCTCGTCAATGAGTTCGGCGACGGCTGAGGC
The DNA here is from genome assembly GCF_034555895.2 of Mycobacterium europaeum. Taxonomy (NCBI): domain Bacteria; kingdom Bacillati; phylum Actinomycetota; class Actinomycetes; order Mycobacteriales; family Mycobacteriaceae; genus Mycobacterium; species Mycobacterium europaeum. The sequence goes on along the minus strand of NZ_CP157315.1, from coordinate 1,392,038 downwards.
CTTGTCGGAGGCGAACACTCGACCGTCGCCGGCCACCAGAACGTGTTCTGGGCGATCTACGCCGCGCCCGACGGGCTTTAGACCGGTCAGCTCGATCGGGGTCTTTGCCATTTCGCTCATCGTTGCCTCGCCTGGGCGTGTGGAAAGCCGACTGTCAGGGTAGTGCGTTGGCATCACACCTGTCACAGCGATCGCCGCTGTCAACGATTAGGCGAAATGCCCACCTCTGAGCGACTTTTCAGCGACACGCCAGCGGCGATGATCGCTGCCGGCCGTTCAGGTCGCGGCAGAGGCCTTTAGCGCCTCCAGGGCACCGGCGCTGAGCCGCGCGAGTTCACCGGCCTCATCCGGGGTGAGGGCGGTCGCGAAAATCTCGGCCATCCGGCGGTTGGTCGCCTCCTCGACCTCGGCGTACCGCTCCTTCTTGTCCGCGCCGTCGGCGAACGGCTCGGGCCAGCCGAACATCGCGGCGTACTGGTGCCCCTTGTTCAGCATGTGCGCTTCGATGGGGGTGATACCGGAAATCGTGAGGGCATTGAAATGCACACCGCCGCGCAGCTCACGCAGGATCTGCATGACCTGCAGCGCCCGCGCGGGCGCGTCGTCGGCCAACGGCATGGTGCGCCAGCCCGCATACAGCGGCAGGCCCCCGTCCGGTGTCACCGCGATGATCTTTTCCCCCAGCGCCGCGATGCGGTCCAGCCCTTCAGCGCCGGCCAGGTGCCTGCGGCCGAAGCCGGCGAACTGCTCCCAGTACACCTCGGCCGCGCCGCTCGCACCGCGGACCGCGACGCCTTCCTCCCACATGCCCCGCAGGAAGGCGGGCTCGAACGCCACGAACACCGAACTGACCGCGACCCCGGTGGCCTCGCCCAGCACCCCGCCGCGGCCGGCAACGTATCCGGCGAGCGGGTTCTGGTAACCGGCCGCGATGCTTTCGGCGAACGTCTCGGGGTGCAGCATGAACACCGCGACCGCTTGTTCGATGGGCGGACCCGCGGCGACGGCGGCGTCGAGCACGTCGTTGTGACTCATGGCTTTTCTCCTCATCAGGCAATCGGTTCATGCCGGTGTCCCATGCGGCGTGGGTCGCACGCTACACCTGGCGCTCGACAGTGACCACGCTGGCACCAGCGGCTCTCCGACCGCCAGGCACCGGCACTTCGTCAGCAGCCGCTATCCCTCCGGGTTCGGCTCGACGCCGTCCAGCCACAGCCGCATGCCGAAGCCTCCCTTCTCCGCGCGCTTCTGCCGCGCGGCATCGACGATGCCCGCGAACGTGACGTGCCGTTCGGCGGCAATCGCCGCGACGACTTCGAGGACGTCGGCGGCTTCTTCCATGAGGGCGTCGGTGGCCGTCGCGGCGATGAGTTCGTCGACCTCTTCGCGCAGTTTGTCGTACAGCGCCCGGCGGTATGCGCCCTCGGTAAGCGTGATGACGTGGGGTGTGCGTCCGGACGCGCGGATGATGTCGGGAATCTTGTCCCGGACGAGTTTGCCCACGCTATCCCTCTCCCTCGCAATAATGTGGTGGTGCCGTTCTACCTCCCAAGGCTGACATCGAGGTTTGGCCATGGACGGTGACGCGGTCGATCCGCTGCTACTCGGGCAACGAGTGGTCGCGATCCTCGAGACCGGTCTGCGCACTGCAACCTACAAGCTCGCCACGCTGATGACCTTGATCGACCACTGCATCGAGAACATGCCCGACCGACCAGGCGATGCGCTGCGGGTGCCGCTCCCCGATCTGGCGCATCGTGTGCTGGAGATCTACTGGCAGCAAGTGCGGCCGTTCGACGGCCAAGAGCTGCGCCAGTCCACCCAGCCACGCGCTCGAATCCTCGCCGCCACAAATTCGTTGCGTCAGGCGGCCGGGTTCGCTCACACTGGCGCGTCGGTGGACGTCGCCATGTCGCGCGTGCCTGTCGCGTATCGAAGCGCCGTCGACGAGATCACCCTGTGTCTCGCGCAGCAACCGTTGCATCGGCTGCAAAAACTGCCTGGCTCTTCAACGAGCGATCCTTTCCTCTACGACGACTCTTTTCTGCACGATCAGGTATCACGATCGGCGCTGCGGGCGCATGGCGACGCCATCGAACTGAAACCCGGAGTAGCACACAGCCTCGCTCGGCTCGCCGGGCTGCTCAAGCCCGCACTGGAGATCATGTGGGTCGACGACGTGCGCCGAATGAATAAATTTCTCTACGACAAAGTTCCCGACGTCGCGGGCCACCTGTTCGGTCGTGAACGCACCGCCCTGGCCGCCGTCCGCCAGCCACTCAAAGAAGCCTTCGGCCCGCACTGTTTCTACTGCAGCACGCACCTGCCGCCGAACAATCCGGTGGACCATGTGCTTCCGTGGTCGCTGGTGGGCATCGATGGTTTGGCCAACCTGGTGTTGGCATGCGCGCGCTGCAACGGCGACAAGAGTGGTGCATTGCCTGCGGTGTCGATCGTGGACCGTGTCCTGGGCCGCAACCGAGATGTCCTCGAGCGCATCGCCGCCCAGATTGAGTGGCCGACGCAGCATGACCGGGTCGTGGCCGCGGCGCACGGCATTTTCCGCGTGCAGCCCGCAGGTGTGCCGACGTGGGCGGGATATAAGCGGACCGAGCTCCTCGATATCGCCTTTCCGCTGTCGTGGGCGTAAACATGTACTTCCCGCCGCGCGTCTCGCCACCCGGTTTACGGCCGAGGCGGCAACGCCGACAACCACCCATCCGAAAGCAGTTCCAGCAGCTGCCCGTCGGGATCCCGGATCATCGCCATCGCCTCGGTCACGGTCGCGTCGACGACCGCTCCCCCGAACTCCACAACCCGTTCTAACGCACCAGGAAGATCGGACACCGAAAACGAGATGTGTGTCAGCCCAATCTGATCCATGACGCGTTCCGACCCGGCATGAACCTGACGTTTCGAGTAGTCCATGAGCTCGAGCACGAACCCGTCGCGCACCAGATACGTCGCGTGCACCCCGAGCGGCTCGGGAAGCTGGACAAGCTTGGCGGTGGGGCCGTCGGGCGGATCCAGCTCCCACCAGAATTGGAACCCGAGCACGTTCTCGTAGAACCGCCGCGACCGCTCGCGATCGGAGACACACAATCCGACGTGGTTGAAGGTCGTCCGGTGACTACTCATCGTGGCCTTTCTCGACGGAACCCACGAGCGTAATAATGCAAAGATAGTGCAGATAGCCGAGCGCCCGGAATGGTGGAGGCCCGACCAGATGACAACCCGTCCCGACGTCACCGAAGACGCCATCGTCGACTTCGACCACCACTCCGACGCCTTCAACCTGAACGAAAACGCCGTCAACACCGAGCTGCGCCAGAGATGCCCCGTCGCCTGGAACACCAACTACGACGGATTCTGGTACCTCAGCAGCTACGACGCCGTCAGCCGCACGGCCAGGGACGGCGACACCTTCGCCCACAAGTACGAGCCCCACGCCGCAGACGGCGTCGACTACCAGGGCGAGATGGGCGTCCCGCGGCCCGAAGGGCAGCCGGCCCTGGGCATCGGCGAGGTCGACGGCCCCTACCACCAAGCCCTCCGGCACGCGCTGGCCCCGTTCTTCTCCCCCGGCGCCGTCCAGAAGCTCAAGCCCTTCATGGAACAAAAGGCGCATGAGTTCCTCGACCAAAAGATCGAGGACGGGCGGATGGACCTCGTCCTGGACTACGCGAGCCCGGTCCCGGCCATCCTCACGATGAAGCTGATGGGCCTGCCCCTCGACAACTGGCACCTCTACGCCAACCTCTTCCACTCCGTCATGGCCGTGCCGCAGGACAGCCCGGAGTACCTCGACGCCATCGCCAAAGTCCCCAACATGATGGAAGAAGTCCTCGAGTACGCGGCCGGCAGACGAGCCAAACCGGAAGACGACCTGACCAGCTTCCTCCTCCAGTTCGAGTTCGACGGCCGGCGCCTCACCGACGAACAGCTGCTCAACATCCTGTGGAACCTCATCGGCGGCGGCGTCGACACCACCACCTCCCAAACCGCGCTGACGCTGCACCACCTGGGCACCCACTCGGCGCTCAGACAACAACTCATCGACCGCCCCGAGCTCTACCGCACCGCCACCGACGAATTCCTGCGCTACTTCTCGGTCAACCAAACCCTCAGCCGCACAGTCACTCACGATGTCGAACTCAACGGCCAACGCCTGCGCAAGAACGACAGAGTCGTCATCAGCTGGCTCTCGGCCAACCACGACGAAAAGGAATTCCCAGAGCCCGACGAGATCATCCTGGACCGGACCCCCAACCGGCACGTCGCCTTCGGGCTCGGGCCGCACCGCTGCATCGGATCCCACCTAGCAAGGCTGATGGCCGAAGTGATGGTCAAAGCCGTCCTCGACCGCATCCCCGGCTACCAAGTCGACGTCGACAACGTCCACCAGTACCTGGGCAACCCCAGCATGACCGGGCTGGGCAAGCTGCCCGTCACCTTCACCCCCGGAGCGAAGCGAGGCTAGATGCCAGACAGCGCTCGCAGACCCGCCAACCCCATCACGCAACTACTCGGGCCATTCACCCGCACCGGCGGCTTCTACGCCCGCTCCTGGGGCACCTACCTGGATCGTCAGCCCGACGAGCTACCGGTGGCCCGACCCACCATCGCGCTCGCCGCGCAGGCATTCCGCGACGAAATCCTGCTGAGCGGCTTCAGCCTGCTGCGCCGAGCCCCCGACGCCGAAACGCTCGAACGAATCAACACAGAAGTGATTGCCGCACAAGGCTTCTACAAAGAAAAGGGCTGGCTCGACAATTCCGAGGGATTCTTCGCCCCGCCCCCACCGCCCACCGACGTGACGATCAAGCGGGTGAGCAGCATGGGACGCAACTACGAGCGGCTGTCCTTCGACAGCGACTACGAGCCTCATGCGGGCGAACCCGGCCGGGAACGCTGGCAAAGCTACACGGGGAACAACCGCGAGTACGCCCTGCTGTTCCGGCATCGCCGGCCGCGGTCCTGGCTGGTCTGCATCCACGGCGCCGAGATGGGCCGCGCCGCACTCGACCCGATGCTGTTTCATGCCTGGCACCTCTACCGGGATCTCGACCTCAACGTCGTGCTACCGGTACTCCCCCTGCACGGCCCCCGCGCAAGCGGCGGACCGAAGTTCCCCAGCGAGGACGTGCTCGACGACGTCCACGGCGCCGCCCAGGCGGTCTGGGACATCCGACGGCTGCTCACGTGGATCCGCGCGCAGCAGCCCGACGCCCCGATCGGGGTCAACGGCATCTCCCTCGGCGGCCTGATCTCGTCGCTGGTCGCCAGCCTCGACGATGGCCTCACCTGCGCCATCCTGGGCGTGCCGGCCGTCGACCTGGTGAACCTGGTCGGCCGCCACGCCGGGCTCAGCGGCCACGCAGCCCTGCGCCGCACGATGAACTCGGCCCAACCCCTAGGCCGGATGATCTCGCCGCTGGCACTGACCCCGCGCGTACCGAAAGAGGGCCGCTTCATCTACGCCGGCATCGCCGACCGGCTGGTACACCCACGCGACCAGATCACCCGACTCTGGGAGCACTGGGGCAAACCCGAAATCCAATGGTACCCAGGCGGTCACACCGGATTCTTCCGCTCGCGACCGGTGCAGCGCTTCATCGACGACGCGCTAGTGCAGTCGGGGCTTGTCGACCCGCCACGGTCACAACGCAAAAGGTACTGAGCCAGTGGATAATCCGGGCGCCGACCCGCAAGCTGCGAGTCTAGCTGTGGAGTTGCTGACGCTCGATCAGATCTACACGGCGGCAAGTCGGCTGAGCGCGGTAGTGCGCCAAACGCCGGTCATCGCGTCGCGAATGCTGTCGCATCACACGGGCGAACAGGTGTGGCTCAAATGCGAGAACCTGCAACTCACTGGGTCGTTCAAGACCCGCGGGGCCTACAACCGGATCGCCAATCTCAGCGCCGAGGAGCGGGCCCGCGGTGTGGTAGCGGCCAGCGCAGGCAACCACGCGCAGGGCGTCGCGTGGGCCGCGACCCAGCTGGGGATCGCATCGACGGTATTCATGCCGATCACCGTCCCGCTCCCAAAACTGGCGGCCACCAAGGCTTATGGTGCGCAAGTTCACCTGATCGGCGACACGGTCGACGACGCACTGGTCGCGGCGCGTGAATATTCGGAGCGTCACGACGCGGTCTTCATCCACCCGTTCGATCACGCCGACGTCGTCGCCGGCCAGGCCACCGTCGGGCTAGAGATCCTCGAGCAGATTCCCGATGTTGCAACCATCGTCGTTCCGACTGGCGGCGGAGGCCTCCTGGCCGGAATTGCCACTGCGGCACACTTTCTGGCGCCACACGTCCAGGTCATCGGAGTGCAGGCCGCCAACGCGGCCGCTTGGCCGGCTTCGTTGGCCGCCGGACATCCCGTGCGGTTGGAGTCGATGTCGACCATGGCCGACGGCATCGCCGTGGCCTTGCCCGGAGCCATCCCTTTCGCCCATGTCCACGCATTCGGCACCTCGATTCAGACGGTCAGCGAAGAGGCGCTCTCGCGCGCGCTGTTGCTGTGCATGGAACGCGTGAAACTCATCGTCGAACCGGCCGGGGCGGCGGCCGTGGCGGCGCTGCTGACCCGGGCACCCGAACTCGGCTTGCACGGCCCCGTTTGCGCGGTCTTGTCCGGCGGCAATATCGACCCACTGGTGTTGACCCACGTGATCACTCACGGCCTGCGCGCGGCCGGGCGCTATCTCGCGGTCGAGGTCACCATCCCGGACCGCCCCGGCGGGCTCAGCAGGCTACTCGACGTGCTCAGCGCGAGTGGCGCCAGCGTGCTCGACGTGGTGCACTCGCGTACGGCACGCAAGCTGGCACTGGACGAAGTCGAGGTGAGGCTTACCCTCGAGACCCGGGGTCAGGCACACCGCGAGGAGGTGTTGGCCGCCCTGGCCGGAGCCGGATTCGTCGTCTCCGTCGAGGACAATTAGCGAGCGTGACGATCACTAGCGTGACTAGTTGCCGGCCCGCCGAATCCAGTTGCCAGGAGGATCATGCATGCGAGCAAAATTGCAGGTCATCCCTGCGAAGTTAGGCTTGCTCAAGATCGCTTGGGAGGCTTGGCATTTCCGCCGGGGCGATGACAAAAGCATCTCGCGCCGCCAGCAGGCCCGACTCGAAGATATCGTCCGGCATGCTCGAATCGCGTCACCGTACTACCGGAATCTGTACCGACACCTCGAGCCCGGGCCGGTCAAACTGGCATCACTGCCGATCGTGACGAAGCGCGACCTCATGGCGCATTTCGATGACTGGGTCACCGACCCGGCCATCAGCCTCGAATCGCTGCGGCGCGACTTTCTCGCGGACCACTCGCTGGTCGGCGCCCGTTACCTGGGGCGCTATCACGTGGCGACGACATCGGGAACGAGCGGCGACCCGGCCATCCTGATTCACGATGACGCCTCGTGGGCGCTGTTTCACTTCGTGGGCCGGCGTGGAGAACTGCGATTCATCGCTCGCCGGGACCTTCTGTTCGGGGTCCTGCGGCGCGGAGTGCGCGCCGCCGCGTTGTTTGTCACCGACGGGCACATCGGCGCATCCGCCGCGCTGGAGTCTGCCCGGCGCCGCAGCCGATTCCTGGCGGAACGTGCTCGGATGTTCTCAGTGCTGCGGCCAGTTTCGGAATTGGTCGCAGAGATCAACGCTTTCCAACCGACGGTGCTCGAAGGCTACCCGAGCGCGTTGGCACTGATGGCGAGCGAACAACGGGCGGGCCGACTGACGATTCGACCACTGCTGGCCATCACCTCGGGGGAGCACCTGACTGCCACGCTGCGCGCCGACATCGAGTCGACGTTCGGCTGTCCGGTCCAGAATCGCTATGCGTCAGCTGAATGTCCGGGATTGTCAATGGAATGCGCGCACGGCCTGTTCCACGTCAACAGTGATTGGTATGTCCTCGAGCCGGTCGATGAAGATTATCGTCCCGTCGCGCCGGGCGTTGTCTCCCATACCGTTCTGGTCACCAACTTGGCTAACCGGGTGCAGCCGCTGATCCGCTACGACCTCGGTGACCGGGTGAAGCTGACCGCTACCCCGTGTGCGTGCGGCAATCGGCTGCCGGGGATCACGGTAGAGGGACGCACCGGCGACCTGCTCTCGTTCGATGCACCAGACGGGACGTCGGTCACCGTGCTGCCGCTCGCGCTCGGGACTGTCGTCGAGGAAACCCCCGGCGTGCGCCGGTTTCAGGTGATCCGCACCAGCCCATTGGCTGTGACCGTGCGATTGGAGATGTGGCCTGACGCCGACCCGGTGCAGGTCCGGCATGCCGTCGACCAGCGGCTGGAAGCGTTCTTCACGACACAGGGAGCCGCACCGGTAGCCGTGGAACACGCGCCCGAGCCGCCCGCCGCCGACCCTAGAACCGGCAAGTTTCGGCAGGTGTGCTCAGCCTGATAACGGCTCCCGCCCGGTCCCGTACCGCCTCCCACCGCCCGGTAGAGTCACGAACTCGTGCAGATCGCAGTGACAGGTGGCACCGGATATCTGGGTGCGCACGTCGTCCGTGGCCTACTGAATGCCGGCCATCAGGTGCGGCTCTTGGCCGAACCCGGCTGGGACAATCCCGAACTGCTGCGCAGGTTTTCCGAAGTCGGCTCGATAACCGTGCTCACCGCCGATGTTCGCGAGTCCGACACCGTGGCCACGCTCCTGGAGGACTGTGACGCCGTGCTGCACGCGGCTAGCGTGGTCGGGACCGACAACCGGCGCGAGAAGCTGATGTGGGAGATCAACGCGTTCGCGACCGAGTCGGTCCTGCGTCAGGCCCACGACCGCGGCCTGGACCCGATCGTCACGATCAACAGCTACAGCTCCCTGTTCTCGCCGGCGGTGCCGGTGATCGGGCCCGACACTCCCACCGCGGCGGGCAGGTCGTCCTACGCCAAGACGAAGGGCTACGCCGATCGCGCGGCCCGGCGGCTGCAAGACGAGGGGGCGCCCGTTGTCATCACCTATCCGTCCAGCGTGGTCGGTCCGGCCTTGATGACAGCCCCCGGTATCACCGAACAGGGCTGGGCGCCGATCATCCGCGCGGGTGTGGCGCCGCGACTGCGGCACGCCGGAATGATGATGGTTGACGTGCGTGACGTCGCCGATGTGCATGTCGCGTCGATGCGGCCGGGCCACGGCCCCAAGCGGTACGTGTGCGGCGGCGTGATGCTGAGCTTCGACGAGATGATCGGCGCGCTCGAGGCCGGCTCCGGACGTCACATCAGGCGAATTCCGGTGACCGGCGGAATGTTTCGGGCCCTGGGCAGGATCGCCGACGCCGTCGGGGACCTACTGCCACTGGGGGCCGGATTCAGTTTCGAAGCGGCACAACTGCTCACCGCGGCGACACCGACCGACGACTCCCGCACCCTGGCCGAACTCGGGGTGACCTGGCGCTCGCCGCGCGAGGCGATCATCGCGACGTTCGCGCCCCGCAGCGGAGAAGAAGCCTCGTTCAGGCCGTAACGCCGGGAGTCGCCGCCAGCAACCGGTCGAACGTGTCGGCGAAGCCGTCGACGATCGCCTCATGTTCGGGCACAAGGGTTTTGTCGCAGGCGATGCCCACGGTCACGTCACCGTTGTAGGTGAAGATGCCGAAGCTCATGGGCTGGTTGCCCGACACGGGTGCCCACCCGACGATGCCCTCCACCTTGCTGCCGGCCAGGTACACCGGCATCGGCGGGCCGGGCACATTGGTGAGCGTGCCGATCGTGCGGTTGGTGAACAGGTCCACCGACGCTTCATAGATCTGCCTGTTGAACCCGGCGATGGTCTCCTGCAGGCGAAACGCCACGGCCGCCTCGTGGCCGTGCTTGATCCGGTTCATCCGCCGTTTGGCCACGGCCAGCACCCGCAGGGGATCGGGCTGATCGGTCGGCAGTTCGAGTTGCACGAGGGCGAACTCGTTTCCGAGATTGTCGGGCAGCGTCACGTCGACCGGCTTGAGGTTGACCGGGACCATGAAGGTCACCGCGGAGCACCGGGCGTGTTGGGCCTCGAGGTAATGGTGCAACGCCCCGGCCACACACGTCACCAGCACATCGTTGACCGTGCACCGGTTCGCCCTGGCGACGGCCTTCACCTTGGCCAGCGGGATCGGCTCCGACCATGCCACCGCTTTGTCGAGGCCCGCGGTACCGGTCCACAGGGTCGCGTCGTTGCGGGTGCCGACCAGCAGTTTGCGGACCGTGTCCAGGTCACCGGGCGCCGACGAGAATACGTCGACCAGCGCGCCGCTGCCGGGCACCGCCGCCCGCAGGGTCGCGCGGACGGATTCGGCGATGTCGGACACCGCCGCCCGCGCCGACATCGTGATCGTGTGGCCGGCGCCCACCGGGTTCTCCGCCGCCAAGCGACCGAAGTCGTTGGCACGAGCGAGCATTCGAGGCAGTCCGGCCGCGGTCGTCACGGCGCCTGCCGCCATGCCCGTCGCCCGTCCGACCGGGTCGCCCAGCATCTCATCGACGATCGACCTCGCGCGCCGCGCCGTGCCCGCCGCCCGCACCGCCGCGGTCCGCAACCGGTCCTTCATCGGCCGCCCCGGCGGGTGGGGCCGCACCGCGTGCTGCACCACGTCGGGACCACGGATGGGCCCTCCCTCGGGCGACGCGTCGAACAGGCTCATCGCCAGCTCGACCATGCGCATGCCGTCGGCGACGGCGTGGTGGGTCCGCATGATCATGGCGCTACCCTCCCGGTAGCGGTTCACCCAAATGCTTTTCCAGAGCGGCTTTTTGCGGTCGAGCATTTCGGTGTGGTGACTTGCCACCAGTGCCTGCAACTCGCGGCGGTCGTCGGGGTCGGTGAGGTCCACGACCGTGACGTGCTGCCCGAAGTCGAAGTCGTCGTCGATTTCCCACCACCACGAGCCGTCGGAGTCCTTGACCGCCAGGCTGCGGAACACGGGGTAGCGGTTGGTGAGGCGCTCCTCGATGACCCGGCGCACCCGGTTCCAGTCGAGCGGATCGGCCGTCCAGACCACCGTGTCGACGACCATGAGGTTGATGGGGCGGTCCATCTCCAGCCACAGGGCGTCCTGGATGCCGAGCCGGCGTCGCTCTGCCACCTTGCACCTCCACGACCTGCAGGTACCCGAGTCTCCATCCACGGCCGGGATACGGCCAGAGGACAAGGTCCCCTTCTCGGGAGGACTGTGCAATCGCGAGTCGTCCCTGGTGTTTACGACGCCGTCGCGTACTGCAACACCGGTTCCGACGAATCGACGTGGCCGAAGCTGATGATCCGCAGCCGGTTCGGGCGCACCTCATAGCGCACGCCGTTCACCGGGTTGGTGACGTCGAACCCGTCCCCGGCGCGCTCGGCGTTGGACAGCTCGATGTGCGCCCCGTCGCGGATCCGTTCGCCGCGATAGTAGTAACTGCCGCTGAGGTTTTCGCACACCACGGCCAGCGACTGGGCGGTCCGCACCACGGCCGCCGGCGGATTGCCCGGGTCGCAGCGGGCCGGCTCGCCGACGAACCCCAGCCCGTCGGCGCCCCGCACCGGGGCCGACAGCGTCGGTGTCTTCGGCGGCGGCGAACTCGACGGAGCGGGCGAGACGTTCGAAGCCTGCGGCGGCGGCGCGCCGTGGTCGACAAACGCCGACACCAGCGCCACGATCAGGCCCGCGATCACCAGCAGCACCGCGGCCCCGGCCACCACCAGCGGCAACCGCCCGCCAAGAGGCCGATGCGCCGTCGGCGGAGGCGCTTCCGCGGGTGGATACGGGCTGGAGCCGGTGTCGTCGGGATTCGGATAGACCGTCGCGAAGGGCCGGGTCCCCAGGGGCCCACCAGCGGCGCCGACCGCCGCCGGCTGGTACACCTCGGACACAGCCTCGCCGGCCGCCCGGGCCAGTTCGCCCGCGGATCCGAACCGCGCCGTCCGCTGTTTGGCCATACCGCGGGCGATCACGTCATCGAAGGCCCGGCCGATACCGCGGCGCATGATGCTGGGCCGCGGCGCCGGCGACAACAGGTGCGCGCTCTTCAGCTCGGCCGGGCCCGCGCCCTCGAACGGCGGCTGGCCGGTGAGGCATTCGTAGAGCAGGCAGGCCAGCGAGTACACGTCGGTCTGCGGTCCCACCCGGCCGGTGGTGAACCGCTCGGGCGCCATATACACGCGCGAGGCGTCGGCGTGGCCGACCCCGAAGTCGACGAGGTACGCGAAGTGATCCGGGGTGAGCAGCACGTGCTCCGGCCGCACACCCAGGTGCACCAGCCCGGCGGCGTGCGCGGCATCCAGCGCCCGCGCCACCTGCCCGACGATCGACGCCGCCCGCGGCGGCTCCAGCGGCCCCCGCTCGCGCAGCAGGTCCCTGAGGCTGCCACCCTCGACCGGGTGCATGTCGACGAAGAAAACCCCGTCGATCTCGCCATGGTCGTGCACCGGGATGACGTGGGGCTCCCGCAGCCGCGACGCGATCGCCAACTCGCGCCGAAAGCGTTGCTGGAAGCCGGTTTCCGCGGACATCGAGGCAGGCAGCAGCTTCAGGGCGACCGTGCGGTCCTTAGCGGTGTCGTACGCCCGGTAGACCTCCCCCGTCGCGTCCGTCCCGATCAGCGATCGCAGCTCGTAGGGCCCGAACCGGGTGCCAAGCCGCGAGGTCAACGGGCAGTCCTTTCGATGCGTCGAACAAGTCCAGCCCGCGGGGTTCCCCAATCCGCCGCCGGCCTAACGTGGGCCGGCTCACGCGTGCGCGGGCACCGGCACCAGAGGACGCAGATGCCGGCCGGTCAGCAGCGCGGCCACGCGCGGCTCATGCCAGCCAGATCGGGTTGGTGAACGCGACCATCGCGCCGAGCGGACGCCGTTGTGCGTCGCGCAGCTCCAGCCGCGCGAAGCGCGCGGACTCGGCGTCGAGTTCCCACCGCAGCATGGTCCGAGCCGGACCGCCGACCCTCGCGCGCCCCACACAACCGGCCGCGGTGATCAGGGTGGCAGTTGCGCCGGCGGCTCCCGTGACCATTGCCGTGACGGTGACCGGGGTCTCGCGCGAAACCTCCAGTGTCTGGCCGGGACCGGCGACGTCGGCGGCGTCCGGGCTGGACGCGGTGAACTCCACAGTGACGGCGCGTGATCGGGCGATGTACGAGCGGCCGCGGCGCAGCCCCTCGATGATCGCGGGCACCGACAACTCACGCGCATGCACGACGGTCTGCGGTGAACCCACCGGCTGCTCGTGGGTGTGGGAGTCACTGCCGGCGACCGCCGCGACGCGCCGGCCCGCGGACAGCAGCCGCTGCCAAATGCGAAGCGAAGCTTCATCGTCGAGGTTCCACCGGCCGTTCCATACCTCGAGTGCGTCCACCTCGCCAAAACCGAACTCCCACAACGACCCGGGCACCGGCGCGGCTGGATGGGCGGCGACCACCAGGCCGCCGGCGTCGCGCACGTCGGCGGCGAAACGCCCGAACACCCGGTCACGCGGCGCGTATCGCCAGTCGACCCAGGCGTGCGGCGGCAGGCCGACCGCGAGCCAGTGCCCATGCCTGGTGGTGACCTCCTCGCCGGGAATCACCAACAGACCACCGGTGCGGCATGCGGGCCACACCCGGTTCGCGGAGTTCGTGTTGTGGTCGGTGGACACGATGAAGTCCAGCCCGCCCGAGTGCGCGGCCTCGACCAGCTCACCGGGATGGCGCTGGCCGTCGGAGTGAACGGTGTGCAGATGCAGATCCCCCCGGTACCACCCGGCACCGCGGGCCGACGGCGCCGGACCGGCAAGGACGGTGTCACCTGCCGGGGCGGGCCGCCCACGCTCGAGGATGACGCGCGCGTCCCATGCCATCCCCCACGGGCTCAGGACCACCGGCCCGAGCGCCACCGCCCATCGACCCGGCTCGATCGGGCCGGCAAGATAGCCCGGCGTCGCGTGCGTGCCGGAGATCACGAAGCCGTCGCGGGCTCCCCCTGACCACCCCCGGAACCCGGCCGCATTGCCCACGTCGTGGCCGGCTGGTCCAAAGACCCCAAGATCCAACACGTTTCGGATCGGCCCGCCCACCGCGAAGCCGTCATGCGCGGTGTTGACACGGATTCGGTGCACTCCCGCCGGCACCTCGAATGGCAGGTACGCCCACTGGTCGATTCCAAACCCGAATCGCCCTGAAAACGCTATGTGGATCGTTGCGCCCTCGCGCTGCTGGGTGATGGCACCGGGGGCGACCATCGCGACACTCATGGCAGTCCTTCCTATCGGTACACCACCAGCATTCGGCACCAAGGAGTGACGACCCGTTACATCGACACGAACACCGTGCGTCGGGCCACTGTCATGTTCGTGTGGTGCCGCGTCGGCATACAGTGAATCACTGTGAGCGAGATGAAAGCGCGGTTCGCCGAGATCGTCGGCCAGCACAATCTGCTGACCGGCGACGCCATCCCCGAGGACTACTGGCACGACGAGGTGTTGACCAAGCCGCCGCAACGGCCGGCCTACGTCGCCAAACCGGACACCGCGGAGGCGGTTTCGCAGTTGCTGAAAGCCGCCTCGGACAACAAGATCCCGGTGACGGCCCGCGGATCGGGAACCGGCCTGTCCGGCGCGGCGATCCCCCGGGCCGACGGGCTGCTGATCACCTTCGAGCGCATGAACGCCGTCCTGGAGGTCGACACCACCAACCAGGTCGCCGTCGTGCAGCCCGGGGTGACGCTCACCGAGCTGGACGCCGCCACCGCCGACACCGGCCTGCGCTACATGGTCCACCCGGGCGAGCTGTCCTCCAGCGTCGGCGGCAACGTCGGCACCAACGCCGGCGGCATGAACGCGGTCAAATACGGCATCGCCCGCCAGAACGTGCTCGGGCTGCAGGCGGCGCTGCCGACCGGCGAACTCATCCGCACCGGCGGCAAGATCGCCAAGATCTCCACCGGCTACGACCTGACCCAGCTGATCGTCGGCTCCGAGGGCACCCTGGCCCTGGCCACCGAGGTGATCGTCAAGCTGCACCCGCGGCTGGACCACACCGCCTCGGTGCTCGCCCCGTTCGCCGACTTCGACCAGGTCATGGCCGCGGTGCCCAAGGTCGTGGGCAGCGGCCTGGCGCCCTACATCCTGGAGTACATCGACAACGTGACGATGGCCGCGCTGGTCCACACCCAGAACCTGGAGTTGGGCATTCCGGACAGCGTCCGCGACAGCTGCGACGCCTATCTGGTTGTGGCGCTGGAAAACCGGACCGCAGACCGGCTGGACGAGGACGTCGAGAAGGCCGGCGAACTGCTGGCCGAGCTGGGCGCCGTGGACGCCTATGTGCTGGAAGGGGGTTCGGCGCGCAAGCTGATCGAGGCGCGCGAGAAGGCGTTCTGGACGGCGAAGGCGATCGGCGCCGACGACATCATCGACACCGTGGTGCCCCGCTCCGCGATGCCGAAGTTCCTGTCCGCCGCGCGCGGTCTGGCCGCGGCCGCCGGTGGCGCCTCGGCGGGCTGCGGGCACGCCGGCGACGGCAACGTGCACCTGGCCATCTTCTGCAAGGACCCCGACATCCGCAAGCAGCTGATGACCGACATCTTCGCGCTGGCAATGGAATTGGGCGGCGCAATCTCCGGCGAGCACGGGCTGGGCCGCGCGAAGACCCCGTACTTTCTCGAGCTGGAAGACCCGGTCAAGGTTGACCTCATGCGCCGC
This sequence comes from Mycobacterium europaeum, assembly GCF_034555895.2. NCBI lineage: Bacteria > Bacillati > Actinomycetota > Actinomycetes > Mycobacteriales > Mycobacteriaceae > Mycobacterium > Mycobacterium europaeum. Next base: position 1,376,392 of record NZ_CP157315.1, on the reverse strand, counting down.
ATCAAGCAGAGTTTCGACCCGGCGGGCATCCTCAATCCCGACGTGGTCTTCGCGGCGACTTAACCGATAATCGGGTAACGGCGTTGGGCGGCAAGAGCTTTCAGTGCCTTCTGCATCTTCAAGCGCACATGCGCGTCAAGCCTTTTGATATCAGGACTTTCGCCGAATTCGGCGAGATTGATCGGCGGCAACACCTCGGTGACGATCTTGGTGGGCAGCGGCACGTTCACGGGGGCGAGGATACTGAACCCGAAGGGAAACCCGAACGTCATCGGCACCAGGTCCGTTCGCAGTAGCTTGCGCTCCAGCTTGTCGAGCCGAAGCATCCGCGACAGCCACCGGCCGCGCGTCAAGAAGAACTGGCTTTCCTGCCCGCCCACGGAGACCGCGGGAACGATCGGCACATTCGCCTCCAGGGCCGTGGTGATGTAACCGGTTCGGCCGTCGAAGTCGATGGTGTTCTCCTGCAGGGTTGAGCGGTAGACGTCGAAATCGCCGCCCGGAAAGACCAGCACGACGGCCCCGGCGGCCAGCGCCTTGGCGGCGTTCTCGCGCGTCGCCCGGATCACGCCGGTGCGCCGGAAGAAGTCACCGGCGGGCCCGGCGAAGATGGTGTCGAACCCCAGCGCGTAGAGCGGGCGGTCGTAGCCGAACCTGTCGTAGTAGCCGACGGCGAACACCGAGAGATCGAACGTCATCAGGCCGCCGGAATGGTTCCCCACCACCAGCGACGGCCCGTCCGGGATGTTGTCCAGGCCCCGCACCTCGGAGCGGAAATAGTGCTTGACGACCGGGCGGCTCAGCGCGATGACGTGCTCGGTCAGACCGCGGTCCCATCTGTCGACGTCGGTCGAGTTGGTGTGGGTGTGGGTCATGTCGTCCTCGCTCACCGTTGAGCGTGAGCTGATGCTACGCCCGCCGCTGTGGAGCGAACACAGTTTCGCCGCCCGGGTTTCTCCCGGCGATTTGGAAGGATTAGCCGATGTGCCCGCCTGTGACCCAAGAGGCCGGCGGACTCACATCCCGAAGTGTGCGCGACGCACCGCCGCGACGGCGTCGGGCGGTCCGCTCACGGCGACGTCCGCGACGCCGACGCGGCCGAACAGGTACAGCAGCAGCTCACCCGGTGGCCCGCTGAGCACCGCCACCGGCGAACCCGGCCGCACCGGCGCGCACTCGCCGGCGTCGGCCCACTCGACCGCGAGACCGCAACCCCTGAGCCGCCGACTCAGGTAGCGACCGCCGCGCCGCACGTTGCGCCACAACGCGGCGTCCAGCTCGGGCGTCAGAGCGCGTGGACCCAGCCCATTCGCCCGGCGCAGGTCCTCGTGATGAACGAAGAACTCGTTGAGGTTCGCCAGCGCGCGCACCCAGCCGATGCGGAACAACCCGACGGGCGGGCCGGAGCGGATCGTCGTGACGAGCGACGCGAAGTCCGTGCGCTCCGCCAGCGCGGCCCGGCGCCGCTCGGCGAACCGCTGAAAGCGGCCCGGCAGCACCAGGCACGGGCCGGCCACGAGATCGTGTTCGCGCAGCACGAGATGGGCAGCAAGATCATGCGCCGTCCAGTCACCGAGCAGGGTGGGCGCGGCGGGCCCCAGCTCGTCGAACAGGGAGCACAAGCCAAGGCGCTCCCGGGTGTCCAGCACCCCGCGGGACATCGCTCAAGGGTAAGCCCAAAGCCTAAGCGGCGGAATCGGTATCGCTTCCGGGAATCTCGGTGGCGTCGCCTTGTGCGGCGGCGCTGGAGGCTTCGTGTTCGGCCAGCCAGCGTTCGGCGTCGATGGCCGCCGAGCACCCGCTGCCCGCGGCCGTGATGGCCTGGCGGTAGGTGCGGTCCACCAGATCGCCCGCGGCGAACACGCCCTCGAGCGAGGTGGCCGTGGTGCGGCCCTGCACCAGGACGTAGCCGTCGGGGTCGGTGTCCACGACACCGCGCACCAACTCCGAGCGCGGGTCGTGCCCGATCGCCACGAACACCCCCGTGACCGGCAGCGTGGATTCCTCCCCGGTGACCGTGTCGCGCACCCGCAACCCGGTGACGGTGTCGGCACCCTCCACGGCCACCACGGCCGTGTTCGTCAGGATCGTGATCTTCTCGTCGGCCCGCGCCCGTTCGAGCATGATCCGCGAGGCGCGGAATTCGTCGCGGCGGTGCACCAGGGTGACGCTGCGGGCGAACCGGGTCAGGAAGGTGGCTTCCTCCATCGCCGAATCCCCACCGCCGATGACCGCGATGTCCTGGTCCCGGAAGAAGAACCCGTCACAGGTCGCACACGAGCTGACCCCGCGGCCCAGCAGCTCCTGCTCACCCGGCACCCCCAGGTAGCGGGCCGCTGCGCCCATGGCCAAGATCACCGACCGGCCGCGCACCGTCTCGCCCTCGGCCGTCGTCACCGACTTCACCGGCCCGTCCAGCGACACCGACTCGACGTCTTCCATCCGCAGGTCGGCCCCGAACCGCAGCGCCTGCTCGCGCATCTGATCCATCAACTCCGGGCCCGTGATGCCCTCGCGGAAACCGGGGAAGTTCTCCACCTCGGTCGTGGTCATCAACGCTCCACCAAAGGACGTCCCCTCGAACACCACCGGCGCCAGCTGCGCCCGCGCGGCATACAACGCCGCGGTGTACCCCGCGGGACCCGAACCAATGACGATGACGTCGCGGACATCGGAGGTAGTCATGAGGAACCTTTCAGCCAGTGTCGACAGGGGCCCACCCTACTGGTGATCGCCGGCCGTTTTATGTGACCGTCGACACGATCGGCCTTATGACGCATGGATTCTAGGACGCTGGCCCATGAGATCCCTTGCAGCACACTGTCGTTCAGACCGCGCAGTCGGACTATGTTTGCCAGACAACCCAGGATTACCAATCTTGCAAAAGCGGGAATCACGATGGCGGGTAAGGCATTTAAAGTGAAGCGGAGCACACAACCAGAGGTTGTGTGCTCACAACCTCTGCACCTCTACTACTGTCGCCGGGGGAAATGCACCATGAAGTAGTGGCCCGTGGGTCCGACGGCGTACCCACGGGAACCATAAACGTCACCGTCGACGCCAGGGCCCGGCAACCAGCCCGGAACCGCCCGGCCCCCGACGTCGAGCCTCAGCCGCCACAGCCCCGGCCGGCACAGCAGGCCAGCATTGTTCGCGAAGGAGAACATCACATGACCACAGCACCTCCCGCCAAGACTCGCAACGAGGGCCAGTGGGCGCTGGGCAATCGCGAACCGCTCAACGACACCGAGCAGGTCAAGCACGATGACGGGCCGCTGAACGTGCGCGACCGAATCATCAACAAATACGCCAAAGAAGGCTTCGAGAGCATCGAAAAGTCCGATCTGCGTATGCGGTTCAAGTGGATGGGCCTGTACACCCAGCGCGAGGAGGGCTACGACGGCAGCTGGACCGGCGACGAGAACATCGACAAGCTCGAAGCGAAGTACTTCATGATGCGCGTGCGCTCCGACGGCAAGCCGATGTCGGCGCAGACGATGCGCGTCCTGGGCCAGGTCTCCTCGGAGTTCGCCCGCGACACCGCCGACATCGGCGACCGGGAGAACGTCCAGTTCCACTGGCTCAAGATCGAGGACATCCCCGAGGTGTGGCGCCGGCTGGACACCGTCGGCCTGACCAGCATCGAAGCCTGCGGCGACTGCCCCCGCGGCATCCACGGAAGCCCGCTGGCCGGCGACTCGGTCGACGAGGTGCTCGACCCCTCCCCCGCGATCGACGAGATCATCCGGCGGTTCATGAACAACCCCGACTACGCCAACCTCCCGCGCAAGTACAAGACCGCGATCTCGGGCCTGCAGGACGTCTCCCACGAGACCCACGACGTCGCGTTCGTCGGCGTCAACCACCCCGAGCACGGGCCCGGCATGGACCTGTGGGTGGGTGGCGGCCTGTCGACCAACCCGATGATGGCCCAGCGGGTGGGCGTGTGGGTGCCGCTCGACGAGGTGCCCGACGTGTGGGAAGCGGTCACCAAGGTGTTCCGCGACTACGGTTACCGGCGGCTGCGCGCCAAGGCCCGGATCAAGTTCCTGGTCAAGGACTGGGGCGTGGAGAAGTTCCGCGAGGTCATGGAGACCGAGTACCTCGGCCGCAAGATGATCGACGGCCCGGCCCCCGACCCGGCCAAGCACCCGATCGACCACGTCGGCGTGCAGAAGATCAAGAACGGCAAGAACGCCGTCGGCGTCGCCGCGATCGCCGGCCGCGTCTCGGGCACCACCCTGCAGGCGGTGGCCGACCTGATGGAGAAGGTCGGCTCCGACCGGGCCCGGTTCAGCCCCTTCCAGAAGCTGATCATCCTCGACGTGCCCGACGACCAGGTCGACTTCCTGGTCGCCGAATTGGACAAGCTGGGCCTGCCGTCGAACCCGTCGAATTGGCGCAAGAGCACGATGGGCTGCACCGGCATCGAGTTCTGCAAGCTGTCGTTCGCCGAAACCCGCGTCCGTGCACAGACTTTGGTGCCCGAACTGGAAGAACGACTGGCCGACGTCAACGACAAGCTCGACGTGCCGATCAGCGTGCACCTCAACGGCTGCCCGAACTCCTGCGCCCGAATTCAGGTGGCCGACATCGGGTTCAAGGGCCAGTGGATCGACAACGGCGACGGCACGTCGGTGGAGGGCTTCCAGGTCCACCTCGGCGGCGGCCTCGGCGAGGAGAGCGGCTTTGGACGAAAGCTGCGTCAGCACAAGGTCACCAGCGCCGAGCTCGGCGACTACATCGACCGGGTGACACGCAAGTTCCTGGAACAACGGGAGAGCGGAGAGCGTTTCGCCAACTGGGCGCTGCGCGCCGACGAGGCCGACTTGCGCTAGCCCCCACCAACACCGCCACACCGAGCGCTGACGTTACGAACCGAGGACGAACGAGATGAGCGAAGTGGTGACCAACTTCACCGAGGAAGAGCTGCGTGAGTTGGCCGAGCGCGGGGCGGCCGAGCTGGAAGGCGCGGACGCCAAAGACATCCTGCGCTGGGCCGACAAGCACTTCGGCGGCCCCGACGGCCCGCGTGACTGGGCGACCTGCAAGTGGGTCGTGGCGTGCAACATGCAGGAAGCGCTGACGGTGTCCCTGGCCGCGGATGTGCGGCCGGGGGTGCCCGTCATCTTCCTGGACACCGGCTACCACTTCGCCGAAACGCTGGGCACGCGCGACGCCGTCGAGTCGGTCTACGACATCCACCTGCTGAACGTCACCCCGGACCACACCGTGGCCGAGCAGGACGAGCTGATGGGCAAGGACCTGTTCGCCCGTGACCCCAACGAATGCTGCCGGCTGCGCAAGGTCGTCCCGCTGCGACGGGCGCTGAGCGGCTACGCGGCGTGGGTCACCGGGCTGCGCCGGGTGGAATCGCCCACCCGCGCCAACGCGCCGGTGGTCGGCTACGACGAGTCGTTCGGGCTGGTGAAGGTCAACCCCATCGTGGCCTGGACCGACGAGGACGTCGAAGAGTACATCCAGCAGAACGGCGTGCTGGTCAATCCCCTCGTGGAGGAGGGCTATCCGTCCATCGGCTGCGCCCCCTGCACCCGGAAGCCGGCCCCCGGCGAGGACCCGCGCAGCGGCCGCTGGGCGGGCCGCAACAAGACCGAATGCGGGTTGCACAGCTCATGAGCACACTCGTGCTGACCGCGCACGGCAGCCGCGATCCGCGCTCGGGCGCCAACGCCCGGGCGGTGGCCGAGCGGCTGCGCGGCATGCGGCCCGACCTCGACGTGCGGCTGGCGTTCCTGGAGCTCAGCGCACCGAACTTCGTCGACGTCCTCTCCGGACTGCCCGACAAACGTGCCGCCGTGGTCACCCCGCTGCTGCTGGCCAGCGCCTACCACGCGCGCCGCGACCTTCCCGAGCAGATCGCGCGGGCCGGCGCCTACGGCGTCCGGCAGGCCGACGTTCTGGGCGAAGACGATCGGCTCCTGACGGTCCTGCGTGAACGCCTCGCTGAGGTCGGGGTGTCCCCGCACGACGAGGAAGTCGGGGTGATGGTGGTCGCGATCGGGTCATCGAACACCGCCGCCAACGCGCGCACCGCCAAGGTCGCCGCCCGGCTGTCCACCGGGACCCGTTGGGCCGCAACCGCGATGGCCTTCGCCACCCGGCCCGAGGCGTCGGTGGCCGACGCCGCGCGCCGGTTGCGCCGCCGCGGCGCAAGCCGGTTGGTCATCGCGCCGTGGTTCCTGGCCCCCGGGCTCATCACCGACGGCGTGTCAACCTACGCGCGGGACAACGGGATTCCGATGGCGGCGCCGCTGGGCGCGCATCCCCTGGTGGCCGAGACCGTGCTGGACCGCTTCGACCAGGCGCGGGCCGACCACGTCGCCGCTTAGGGCTTCGATGCGCGACTGCTGATGTGGCTCAGCATGTCCCGGATCGCTCCCGCGGGCGGCGTGCGGCCGCCGACCCAGATGGCATGAAACTTGCGCCTCAGGTCCAAGTCCCGGATGCTGACCGCCTGCAGCCGGCCGACCGCCAGGTCGTCGGCGACCGCCAGCCGGCTCATCGCCGCCGGTCCCGCACCGGCGAGCACGGCGGCGCGCATCGCCGCCGCCGACGTCAGCTCCATCACGGGCGGCGCCTGCTGCATGTCCTCGCCCAGCACCTGACGCAGCGCCACGGTCAGCGAATCGCGGATGCCCGAATGGGGTTCACGCGCCACCAAGCGTGTTTCGGCCAGTTCGCGGGCGGTCACCACCCGCGAGCGTCGAGCCCACTTATGCCCCGGTGGCACCACGATCACCAACTCGTCCTGCCCCACCACGCAGCTGCCCAATCCCTTGGGCTGGCCGGGGTTTTCGACAAACCCCAGATCGACGGTGCCGTCGCGAACGTAGGCGATGGCCTGCTCGCTGTTGGTGGCGGTCAGGATGACGTGCGGCGCTGCCACCCCCCGCCGGGCCGCCTCGGTCTGCAGAGACAGCAGCCAATGCGGCATCAGCTGTTCGGAAATCGTCTGGCTGGCAGCCACCCTGATGCGTTCGCGGCCCTCCTTGCGCAGCCCGCCCAACCCCGCGTCGATCTCGTTGGCGACCTCGAGCAAGCGCGCGGCCCACTCCGCCACGATCAGCCCCGCGGGCGTCAATTCCGAACCCCGCGTTGTCCGCACGGCCAGCGTTACGCCGACCTGGGCCTCCATCGATGCGAGCCGCCGGGACACGGCCTGCTGGGTGATTCCGAGCTCGCGGGCGGCGCGCCCGAGGCTGCCCGTCTCGGCGATCGCCAAAAACACCTCGAACGAGGCAAGTTCGGGCATGCGGGGGCTGAGCGGCATGGGGGTCGGTCACAATCTGTCGGCTTGACACAACCATAGCTTGTGACTCCACAACACCGGAACCTCTACTCGCGCTTCGGCCGGGCGAGCACCATGGGAACCATGACCCGCACAGCCCCTTACCACGTCGCGATCGTGGGTTCCGGCCCTTCGGGGTTCTTCGCGGCCGCGTCACTGCTCAAGGCCGCCGACGCCTCCGAGTTCGGCATCGCCGTCGACATGCTCGAAATGCTGCCCACCCCTTGGGGGCTGGTGCGGTCGGGCGTGGCGCCGGATCACCCGAAGATCAAGTCGGTCAGCCAACAGTTCGAGAAGACCGCCGAAGACCCCCGCTTCCGCTTCTTCGGCAACATCAAGGTGGGCGAGCACGTGTCGGCCGGTGAACTCGCCGAGCGCTACGACGCGGTGATCTACGCCGTCGGCGCCCAGTCCGACCGCGCCCTCAACATCCCCGGCGAAGACCTGCCCGGCAGCGTGGCCGCGGTCGACTTCGTCGGCTGGTACAACGCGCACCCGCACTTCGAGCAGATGGCGCCCGACCTGTCGGGTGCCCGCGCCGTCGTGGTCGGCAACGGCAACGTGGCCGTCGACGTGGCCCGCATGCTGGTCACCGACCCCGAGGTGCTGGCGCTCACCGACATCGCCGACCACGCGCTGGAGTCGTTGCGGCCCTGCGGCGTTGAGGAAGTGGTGCTGCTCGGGCGGCGCGGTCCACTGCAAAGCGCCTTCACCACGCTGGAATTGCGTGAGCTCGGCGAGCTCGACGGTGTCGACGTGGTGGTCGAACCCGCCGATCTCGAGGGTGTCACCGACGAGGCCGCGGCCGCCGCCGGCAAGGTCACCAAGAACAACATCAAGGTGCTGCGTGAGTACGCCACCCGCGCGCCCCGGCCCGGGCACCGCCGAATCGTGTTGCGGTTCTTCACCTCCCCCATCGAGATCAAAGGCTCCGAGCGGGTGGAGAGCATCGTCCTCGGGCGCAACGAGCTGGTGACCGACGCCAGCGGGCGGCTGGTCGCCAAAGACACCGGCGAGCGCGAGGAACTGCCCGCGCAGTTGGTGGTGCGCGCGGTCGGGTACCGGGGCGTGGCCATACCGGGTGTGGCGTTCGACGAGAAGACCGGGACGATCCCCCACACCGACGGCAGGATCGAAGGCAGCCGCAACGAATACGTGGCCGGCTGGATCAAACGCGGCCCGTCCGGCGTCATCGGCACCAACAAGAAGTGCTCACAGGACACCGTCGACACGGTGCTGGGCGACCTGGCCGCCGGATCGGCGGACCGTCCGGGCGACTACGGCGACGAGCTCGCCGAGTGGCTCACCTCGCGCCAGCCGCAGCTGGTCACCGCGGCCCAGTGGCGGGCCATCGACCGCTTCGAGCGTGAGGCCGGCGAGCCGCATGGGCGCCCGCGCGCCAAAGTGGCCAGCCTCGCCGAGCTGCTGCGAATCGGGCACGGTTAATCTCCGATAGCTGATAGGGAAGGACAACATCCATGGCGTACGTAATCGGCGAACCCTGCGTCGACATCAAGGACAAGGCGTGCATCGAGGAATGCCCCGTCGACTGCATCTACGAGGGCGCGCGGATGCTCTACATCCACCCCGACGAGTGCGTCGACTGCGGCGCCTGCGAGCCGGTGTGCCCCGTCGAGTCCATCTACTACGAAGACGATCTGCCGGCTGAATACAGCCAGTACACGCAGATCAACGCCGACTTCTTCGCCGAGCTCGGCTCGCCCGGTGGCGCGTCGAAGGTCGGGATGACCGAAAACGACCCCGCCGTCGTCAAGGAGCTCCCCAGCCGGGCCGAGGCGACGTAGGACTACGTCATCAGTGCAGCGAGTTCGGTACGGGGTACCGAGACTTGCTGCGGCCCGTCGACCGCCGGCTGCACCTGCCCCTGGCCGAAAAAGAAAATGACGGCGTCATTAGTGATCGCGAAATTCTGATACGCGTCGACGCCGGGATCGCCGAACGGCAGCGAGCCTAATTGGCGCGTCACGATCGGGTTCAGGACGTCCAGCGGTTTGGTGCCCGGCTTGAACAACGTGTCGAAGGTGATCGGGGCGCGCTTGCCGAGGTCGTAGTTGAACGCCTTGAAGAACGTCACGGGATGGGCACCCATGTCCTGGTTCATGTCCAGCACCACGCTTTGGGTATTCGAGCCGGGCGTGGTCGACCGATATGCCGTTCCGGTGATGGTCAGCAGGTAGGGCGGCCGATCGTGCGGGGGGTACGTCCGGGCATCGTCGGCCCAGGTGTCTCGGGTGTGGATGAGGTAGTCGGTCATGGCCTGCTGGTCGGGATAGCTGACCGGGAAGCTCAGGTCGAGCGTGTAGTGGGCCGTGGCGATGTGGCCGTGGCAGACCTGGTTTTCGTCGACGGTTCCACCGAGGGCGGCGCACGCCGATTGCGCGCCGGCGATCGGGGCGATCGAACAGTTCACCCAAGCGCAGACGGCCGCGGCCGCTCGCCACAGTACGCGCATCTTGGTAGCCATCTTCTCGCTGCCTTCTGGCGAGCCTGATTGACTCGCGCCGCTTTAGCACAAATCGTAGGACTCGGTCGAATTCGCAGGTTTTTACCTGCCAAAAGTGGGGGCACTCAACTATCCCCGCAACAAATTATGAGGAGACACCGATGTCCTTTGTGATTACCAATCCGGACGCCTTGACCTACGCGGCCGCCAAGCTGGAAACGCTCGGCGCCGAGATGGCGGCGGAAAACGCCGCCGCCGCGGGCCCGACCACCGGCCTGGCGCCCGCGGCCGCCGATGAGATATCGGCCCTGCAAGCGGCGATCTTCGACGCATACGGCACCCTCTACCAGTCGGTCAGCGATCAAGCCGCAGGCATCCACCAGCAGTTCGTCAAAACCCTGGACACCAGCGCCGGCTCGTATCGAACCACCGAGGCCACCAACTCCGCGGCGACCGCGTCGCCGTTCGCGGCCGCCCCGGCGATCGGAAGTACGGCAAGCCCGGCGGCCGCGGCCGACCCGCCGCCCGGCAGTGGCCTGCTCAACATCGGCGACATCGGGATCGGCAACTGGGGCTCGGCGAGCTCCGACCTGCTGGGGATGACAGGTGGTGGCCTGCTCGTCAGACCCGACGGGGCGGCCCCGGTCGCGGCGGCCCCGTCGGCAGCGACCGCCTTGGCGTCGTCCACCTCGCCCGGGACAACACTGGCGGGCGCGACGGCACCCGTCGGGGTCCCGATGGTGTCGGGTCCCGGGCAGGCGGCCTTGGTCGGCCGCCTATCGGTGCCCCCCAGCTGGGCGGCGGGGGCCGGTGCGCCGGCCGCGCCTCCCCCGGCCCCAACGTTGACCGGCTGGACGACTCCCGCGCCCCAGGGCCCGACCGTGACCGGCGTGCCGGCCGGTACGCCCGCGGTGGCCACCGCCGGGAAATCCGGCGGCCTGGGCGCGCCCCGCTACGGCGTCAAGCCCACGGTGATGCGGCGCCCGGCCGGCGTCTAGAAACTTTCGAGTGAAAAGGAGTGGAGAACAATGGATTTCGGAGCACTTCCCCCAGAAGTCAACTCGGCACGCATGTACGCCGGAGCCGGCGCCGGCCCGATGATGGCCGCGGCGGCCGCGTGGAACACTCTGTCCGCCGAGCTGAGCACCATCGCGGCGGGATACGAGTCGGTGATCTCGGAGCTCACGGGCGAGCAGTGGATGGGTCCGGCGGCGGTATCGGCGGAAACCGCCGTCCAGCCCTTCGTGACGTGGCTGAATACCACCGCGGCGGCCGTTCAGCACGCCGGCGCCCAGGCCATGGCGTCCGCGGCCGCCTATGAGGCGGCCTTCGCCATGACGGTTCCGCCTCCGGTGATCGAGGCCAACAGAGCCCAGTTGGCGGCGCTGGTCGCCGGCAACGTGCTGGGCCAGAACACGCCGGCGATCATGGCCACCGAGGCGCAGTACTCGGCGATGTGGGCCCAGGACGCCGCGGCCATGTACGGCTATGCGGCCTCGTCGGCGGCCGCCGGAAAGCTGAACCCGCTGACCTCGCCGACACCGACGACCAGCCCCGGCGGGATCGCCCGTCAGGCCGCGGTGGTGTCCGGCGCCGGCGCCGCCACCAATACGCAGGCCGGGCTCATGCAGACGGTCAACACGTTCCAGAACACGGTGGCGGGATTCGCCGCCCCGAGCCTCGGGGCCGACCCTCCCGCCGCCACACCCTTCTTCCAGATCCCGATCGTGCAGAACACCATCAACGGTGCGATCAATACCGCGGCATGGTGGACGATGAACACCATCCCGAACTCGACGTTGCTGTCACACACCATGAACGGCGCCCCGTCGGTCATGCTCGGCACCGCCGGCCCCTTCGTCGGCCCGATGCTGGCGGGGTCGGTGACACAGGGCGGATCGACCGCAATGGCCCAGGCGCCCGTACTGGCCGGCGTGGGCCAGGCATCCACGGTGGGTCGTTTGTCGGTGCCGGCGGGCTGGTCGGCGGCCACCCCGGCGCTGGATCCGGCCGCTTCGGCGTCAGCCGGCTCCGGTTGGGCGGTGACGCCGGAGGAGACGGCGCCGGTGACCGCGGTGCCGGCGGGGATGCCGGCACTGGCCACGGCCGGACGGGGTCTCGGCTTCAATACGCCGCGGTACGGGGTCAAGCCCACGGTGATGCCCAAGACGGTGTTCGCCTGAGACAACTGCTCGTGCTCGACCCCGCGGGGCCTTTTAATAAGGTGAGCCCATGCGGACAGCTCGAGTCATCCACGTCAGCCGGCAGATCGGGTCGCTCGCGGTCACCACGGTGACCGCCCTCTCCACGCTCAACGCGTACCGGCCGTTGGCGCGCAGTGGGTACCTTTCGCTCTTCTCCTGGATGTTCGGGCTGGTCGTCACCGAGTTGCCGCTGCAGACCCTGGTCAGCCAGCTCGGCGGTCTGGCGTTGACGGCCCGCCGCCTGACGCGGCCGGTGCGGATCGCGGCCTGGGCGGTGGCGGGCGTGTCGGCGCTGGGGCTGCTGAACTTCAGCCGCGCCGGTCACCGGGCCAACGTGCCGCTGACCGAGGCCCTGGACAACGGGTTGGGCGCCTCCCGGCTCACCGAATCGCGGGATCTGTGGCGCCGGCCGGCCGGCAGCGGCACCGCGAAGGCGCCGGGGCTGCTGCGGATGATGCGCATCTACCGCGACTATGCCCACGACTCCAACATCAGCTACGGCGAATTCGGCAGCGCCAACCACCTGGACATCTGGCGCCGCCCGGATCTGGACCCGACCGGCAAGGCGCCGGTGCTCTTCCAGATCCCGGGCGGGGCCTGGACGACGGGAAACAAACGCGGACAAGCGCATCCGCTGATGAGCCACCTCGCCGAGCTGGGCTGGGTCTGCGTCGCGATCAACTACCGGCACAGCCCCCGCAACACCTGGCCCGCGCACATCGTCGACGTCAAGCGCGCGCTGGCCTGGGTCAAGGCGCACATCGCCGAATACGGCGGCGATCCCGAATTCATCGCCATCACGGGCGGTTCGGCCGGCGGCCACCTCTCGTCGCTGGCCGCACTCACGCCCAACGATCCGGAGTTCCAGCCCGGCTTCGAGGACGCCGACACCCGGGTGCAGGCGGCCGTGCCGTTCTACGGCGTCTACGACTTCACCCGGTTCAGCGACGCGATGCACCCGATGATGCCGGCGCTGCTCGTCAAATCCGTTGTCAAGGAACGCCCGTCGACCAACATGCAGCCGTTCATCAGCGCGTCGCCGGTCAACCACGTCTCGCCCGACGCTCCCCCGTTCTTCGTCCTGCACGGCCGCAACGACTCGTTGGTGCCCGTGGAGCAGGCGCGCGGTTTCGTCGAGCGGCTGCGACAGGTCAGCACCCAGCCCGTCGTGTACGCCGAATTGCCGTACACCCAGCACGCGTTCGACATCTTCGGTTCGGCGCGCGCGGCCCACACCGCGGTCGCCGTCGAGCAGTTCCTGGCCGAGGTCTATGCGACCCGCCGGCAGGCCAATGTGGCCTAGCCGCTGAGCATTTGGGCCAGCACGCCGGCGACGATGGCGTCCGGGACCTGCTCGATGCCGACCGCACGCAGGTCGCCGTCGATCGCCAGCGACGCGACACCGTGCACCAGCGACCACAGCGGCGCGGCGAGTTCGCGCGGGTCCTCACCGCCGACGATGCCCGCCTGCTGGCACGCCGCGATCGCGCCGAGCAGGTCACCGAACGCCTGCTCCCCGGCGGTCGCGAGGTCGGGATGGTCGGCCTTGGAGAGCTCGGCACCGAACATCACCCGGTAGTGATCCGGGTGGGCGACGGCCCAGCGCAGCGCCACCGTCAGTGAATCCCGGATGCCCGAATGGGGTTCGCGAGCAACCAGCGGCGTCTCCGGGAGTCATGGGCGGCCACGCCCCGCGCCCGTCGAGTCCACCTGTGACCCGGCGGCACCACGATCACCAGCTCGTCCCGACCCACCACGACAGGTCCCTAATCCCGTTGGAGTAACGGGGTTTTCGACGAAACCGAGATCGACGCTGCCGTCGGGAACCGCGGCGATGGCGTGCTCGCTCTCGGTGGCGGTAAAGCTGACTTGCGGCGAGGTGGCGCCGCGTCGCGCCACCTCGGTCTGCAGCGACAACAGCCAGTGGTCAGAAATATTTCCCGTGTCAACGGACACGACGGCTTGCGACGCTGCATTGGCTGCCAATCGCATCTGTAGCTGGGTCGGTTCGGCAACAGAGCGGATCTGATCCTTCGCGAACTTGTCGCCCGATCAGGCGGCGACGCGTAGCGGCCGACGTCGCGAATTCCACCGCCACTTAGAGGCCTGGTTGCCCTATACGCGTGGGACCTAAGTCCCTACCCCCTGGGGGTATTGGCATAGCATTATTGGGGGTCGCAAGGACAACATCGCCAAGATCGGAGAGTTTGATGATGAAAGCGCAAAGAAAAACGGCGATCGCGCTGTTCGGCGGAGCAGCAACGTTGCTCTTGGCGGTCGGATTCGGCGGCAGTGGATTGGCGAGCAGCACGACCACACCGAGTGCAACCCCTACCTCCAGCGTGACGCCGGCGGCCCCCGCCACAGTCGGTCCCGATCAGTCCACCACGGACTTTGAGGCTCCCGGTGGTAACGACGGAGCAGGACCACCGAGTGGCATAATCGTGTCGCCGCACCCTACACCGCGCACACACCCAACGCCCTGACCGCACACGGCTGTTCGGGTAATCGAATACACCCGATGTCATAATGGCGGAGCATGCTTGGCCAGCGCGTAGTCGCGGTCGAGCTCTACCAGGCACCGAACTCGTGCCCACACCTGTGCTGCACCGCAGGCCGGGCTTCACCGTCCCTAGCCATCGGGCCGGTCTTGTTCTCCGTGAAGCTATCCCAGAGCACGAGCGGCTTCTTGGTGCCGTCGCCGCTGATCGTCAGGACAACTACCACCAGCGTTTGGCCGTGCGCTCCCGTTGGTCATGAGCACCTTGATGTCCTCACCGGAAAGATAGAGAGCCACAGCTTTGCCAGCGCGGTCTCGACCTTGCCGGCATTTCTGCTCGACGACGGGGTCTTGGGTCCAAAGAATCATTCGGCACCGGCGGGCTGTTCATGGATACCGAAATGTTAGCGTGGGCGGGGATGTAGCCATGTCGGCAGTCCCCGCCACGAATCTGACGACGCGCTGCAGTTTGGTTGTCCCGCCGGAGGTTTGAACGCTGACCGGGACGCTGATCTCGCCGGAAAAGGTCTCCGTGAGGTGGTAGGGGTCGAGGTCGTCGAGTTTGACTCCGCGTAGGTCGGCACGCCCCCAACTGACGGTGCCCTCTGCCAGGCCACCGGGCTCGAGATGCACCGGGCAGTTCGGAGGTGCCAAAAGGTTGGACTTTTGGCAGTTTGCCATCGCTGCGGCTACCTGTGTCTCGACCGCATTGCGTCCCTTTTCCGATACGGCAAAGTTGGGATGCACCCAATATGGTGCCGCCGGCGTGAGTTGGTCGAGCAGAAGCGGTGGGATCGTCACCGTCAAGTAGGGGTTGGTGGTGCCGATGTCAACCCACCCGGGAAACACATAAACTGTGGCATCGCTGATCGGATTCCCGAACAGTGTCACCGTCTTCGCGGCGGCATTGCCCATCGACGCACCCAGCCCCGGCGCGAACTTGATCGCCGCCGAACCCAACTTCCAGCGGCTGTGATCCAACCTCAAATGCAAGACCGCATCAGACGTTTGGTCACCGAAGGTTGCGACCACATGCACATGAGCCATGCTCAACGCCGCGTCGGGTGCACTCGAATTGTCGTGCAGGATCTTGATATCGCGGATCGGCCACTGCGCGAGCTGCTTGTGCAAGATGTCATCAGTCAGGAACTTCGTGGTGGCGGGTTGGTCAGTGCCGTAGGACAGCGCGGTCCCGGCGTCCCCACGGGCGAGCGCCCCTAAGTAGCTTTTGACCGCATCGCCGGCCCACCCGCCGGCCTGATTGCGGTCCCTCTCGGCCACAGTGATCACCGCAACGGCCGCCACCAGCAGCATCGCGCCAACGGCCGCTAACCCGACCAACGTCCATCTACGGCGCTTGTGTACCCCTGCGATTGGCAGCCGCCCAGACCCAGATGGCACCGTGGGCGGGCACCCACCTCCCCGAGCCGGCCGTGGTCGACGCCGCAAACGGCCCACGGCAGGCGCCGGGACATCCCGCGCCCGAAGTATGGGTGGTGCCTGCGGCGTCCACCTACCAGCGCCGGGTTCCGTCGGATCGGGCTGGTACAGCCCAATGCCGTCGGGCGCGTCCAGATTTAAATCGATTTCACTGCCCAAGTTAGGGCCCTCGAAGCGTTCATCAGATGAGTCAGGCACGGCAACCTCCAGCGATCGTCCGGCGCGGGGATGAAAGGCACTGTGCGGCTGAGGGTATTCCCCGTACCTAGTTTCCGCGCAATAGCTGTAGCGATGGTCGCAACCGCTTTGGCCCTGCCTCCACGGACATCAAAGTCTTAAGGCCCGCGGCAAGATCAACGTCGTCGTCGTGGGCGTCTGAGGTCCCCTCATCCGAACGGGCACTAATATCCCACCAAGTGCCATCGTCCGGGTTTCCTACCATTCCACCGGCCCCATCATCTGGCAGCGGCAGTCACGTCCGTGGTCATGCCCACGGTTCCAGCTGTCGTCGGCGTCTGAGGACCAGCCCAAGAAGAACCAGGCGAAGAAGATCATTGCCACGACGAGGACGACTCCGGTGATGATGCCTATCCACGCCATCACTTGACCTAGGCGACTACGCCTGTCGCGCCGGTCGTCGTAGCGGGGATTCACCAGGCATGGTTGTCGGTTTAAGGGCGGGTTCGGGTGTTTCTGTCATACCTCGAAGGATGCCATGCCTATACCCGGCAGGGGGCAGTTCCATGAGGTCGCCGGGCGCCCGCCGTTTGTCGACTCGTGCCGATTCCCCACCCTGGTGACCGCTAGCTGCGGGCGGCCTCGTTGCGCATCGCGTCGCAGGGTTGCCTCTTGGCGTAGTTAGATCAGACGGCGGTTATGACTACCCGGGGCTACCCGGCCGCCGAATCAATCCCGCGCCGTGTAAGGGCCGCTTTGCCCTGCACAGACGGGACGAAGGGCCCTACGCCGTAGGGGTATCGCGCGGCAGGCTGATGATCGCACGATCACCTCATTCCGAAGGAGTACCTTACGATGCCACCTCACGTCAAAGCCTGGGTCGCGCTGGCCGGTGGCGCGGTCGTAGTTACATTGGCAGGCGGGTTGTTCAGCAACGTGACACCCGCGCCGATCGCGGCTCCCACCTCCAGCGTGGCGCCGACCCCCCCATCACCGGTTGCTCCCATCAACCAGGACCGTGATGGCGCAATCGGTAATAATCCGCCTAATTGCGTCGAACCCTACTGCGGTGTCTTGTTGAACCCGCCACCACGCTGATTGGCGCCACCGACAAAGGTGCGCTGTCTGCTCGACATTGTCCTTCCGGCGCGGGCGTTCCGACCGGCTGGCTCATGACCTTCGCCCGATCTTTCGCAGGTGCAATCTGGCAGGGCATGGCTGTCCGGTGGGGCATCCTCGGGCAATCAGACCGGCTCTCTGGCTAGGCATTCGGTCCGGAACGGGTCAGGACACAACCCTTGCTGCGCTCCGGACTATCTTCGGCCATGGGGAGTCAGCCGCATCGCAGCGCACGGCCGAGTGCTCCTGTCGGTCCTACAGGAAGGGACCTAAGCCCCTACCCCGTATGGGCTCTCCATTCGATCATGGGCACAAAAGGCACGATAGGAATGGAGAGTCTGTGATATCTCAAGCCAGGACAGCGGTCGCTCTATTTGGTGGTGCAGCTGTGGTCGTTTTAGCCGCTGGATGCGGCGGTAGTACTAAATCGACAAGCACGACCACGACATCACCGACTACGATGTCGTCCGGCGTGACGCCTTCGTCCGCACCATCAAGTACTCCCGAAAGTCCCTCCTCCAGTTCACCTTCCACCACAGCTAACGTACCCAGTGCTCCCGGCGGTTGCATTCCCCACATGAACTGCTAGGTCCGACCGCGACCGCCGCCTTTCGCGAACTCCAGGCCGACTAAGTCCGCCTAGATCAACTCAGGTGCCACTATCCGCGAAACCGCTTGTAGCACAAATCCTCATCGCCGCCCAAGCCGACGCGGAACGCCGCTATCCGGGTGAAACCGGCGGGCACGGGGACACCGTCAACGTCGCTGGCGACCAGATGGTTGGTGAGCAATCCCGCGACGGCCTTGTCGAGATCGCCGGCAGTGAGCAGCAGGTGGTGGCGGGATGGCAACTCGATGGGTTCGGCCATCTTGCGGTGTGCAACTCCGGTCAGGCACGCGGTCCGCAGGGCCGTCCACGGGGTGTGCAGTGGTAGGCCGCGTTCGCGCTGCGCCGCCAGCACGTATCGCGACATGACGATCGATAAGGCGGTGTCATCGCCCTGCGGAAGGCTGTGTTCCTTCTCGTTGGCCACCTGTGCGATCTTCTGCAAGGCTGGCAGGTCGACAATGATGGTGTTGGTGTCCGGACAGTAGGACGCCGGTGGGCTGGCTTTCGCAGTGGAGCAATCTGGCGGGTTGTAGGACAACGTTGGCGGGCGCGCGAGGACGAAGATCTTTCCCATCACCTCCATCAGCGTCGACAACGTGTCTTGGTTGATCGCGACCTCACCCGTCTGCGGCACCCCGTCGCGACCGACCCGCAAGGTCGTCGGCAGGTCACCGCGGCGCTGCAGGATTTCGTTCATATCGATTGCTGCGCACGCCGGGGTGCCGGTGATGAAGCCCACCTGGAAGGCGCTGATCCGATCTAACGCCGATCCGTGTTCGTCATCGTTCTCGACATCTGAGTCCATAACCGGGTCACGAGTGGTGATCATGCCGGCGAGCACATGGTCAAGCCCCTCGCCGGTGCTCAGCGTGAAGCGCGGCGACTTACCCGCGGCAACCCACCACAAATAGGCCCCGGCAAAACAATCGGCTTGCTGCTCGCGGACGATGGTGGGATCTTTTCTCGTAACTAGTTTCGCCATCTGCTGCAGGGCGTGCCCGTACTCGTGTGCCAACACCCCCGTAATGAACATATCGCCGAAATTGTCTCGCCCCACCGGCAGGAACACCCCACGATCCCAGGCAATGAGATCGCAACGAGAGGTGAAAAACGCGTTGACGTTTCGATAGGTCGCGCTGCCGCACACCGCCGGACTGCCCTGACTGTCGGAGTCATACGAAACCAGCCCTTGGACCGGAATGAAGCTGCCTTGTAGAGGTTGGCCATAGGCTTGCTTCCAGTACTCCTCGATGTCGTTGATCGACAACAACCCCAGCGCGTCGATCGCACCGCCATCGGTGTTGTCCACTGTGCCGGTCGGCTTCGGGCCGTTCGGCCGGGGCCCGCTGGGACCGTCGACCGCGGGCAGACCCGCTACCCGAAACGGGTCGTCGAGGATAGATACGCCTCGCCCGTCGACGACGGTTGTGCAACCTGCCACCAACAGCGCCACCCACACACAGACAATCGCTGCCCTCGCCGGCGTAATAGAGCTCCGGGAACGACCACGGCGCAACCAACTTCGCCTCCAACGATGATCATCCATTCGGCAACCTCGTCCTCGACCGCGCCTCAACAGCAGCCCTAAGGACTCCTCATTTTAGGACCGTCGCCAAGCGGAGTCCGCGCCGACCAATACGAATCATCGACAGCGTTGAAGCTCGATGGCCACCCTGGCCCTGAGGGGCGACGCTGCGCCCGCGCGATATGGCGGCAGGAGTACCAACCACACCATTGACGGTTATACCCTACAGGGGTAGTGTACGTAGATGTGTGTCCGTCATCTTGCGGTACGCATTTACGAGCTGCAATCGCGGTGATATGTCCTGCGCCGATGCATCCGGGGGTAGGTATGGTTCCCCTGCACACGCATCCCGCAGCAACATGCTGGTCGGCACGATGATCATCTCGGGCAAGCGCCGTCAGCGTTTCATGGCTCTGCTCGCCGGTGTCACCTTCGCATTCGGTGCGGCCGCCCCAGTCAGCGCCGACCCCGACAACCCGTTCGGCGGCCTCAATTGCTCGTGCCCCCACCCGGTGCTCGGGCAGCATGGCCCTGATGCTCAGCAGATCGTGCAGGGAATCCAGGAAGGCCTCGCCGCCCAGCGCGCACCGCAGCTCCAAACCGATGGCCGGTTCGCCACTGGGTCAATGGCAGGTCACGAGAACCCATATAGCTGAGGACACCGGGCGGTGCCTGCCGAAAATTACACTGCTTCAACGCGTTCCGCGCTGGAATGCCTCATACCGCAAGGGGGTATCTACGGCGGGGCGTCAGGTAGCAGCACACGGGTTGGCAGGCCGGAAACGCCGGCAGATTAGGTGTAGTGATGGCTTTGACAAAAGGGCGCGTCCGGCCAACCCAGCGATTGGTTACTCCGCGCCGTCCGGAACAGCTGCACCCACCCGGGATATCACGAGCTATACACAGGCAGACACTGCGGCGGCTAGGCTCGTTAACAACGACCGCCCGAAACAAGGTCTTCCATCCGTGTTCGATAGGTGGCGGCATCCATTCGTCCGGACAGCCGCTCAGGACGATTACCGTCTCAGTCATGAACCGCCGATAATGCAAAGTCGCCGCATCATAGGGATTGTCGAATTAGCCGCAGAAGCCGCGATGCTCGATTCGCGCCGCGGCTGTAGCAGCATTCCGTGTACCCCTATGGGGTACAGTGACTAGCGGAAATGTCTTTGGCGGCCGACCGTCTCGTCACCGCGCGGCAACGCCGAAAACGATCTGATGATGAACTGCTGGGAGGCCGAATGGAAACCGCACGTGGGTATGTAGCGCAGAAGGACGCGTACGCAAAGCGACTGCGCCGAATCGAGGGCCAAATTCGCGGTATAGCGAAGATGATCGACGACGACAAGTACTGCATTGACATCCTTACCCAAATCAGCGCGGCCAGCAGTGGTTTGCGGTCGGTGGCGTTAAACCTTCTCGATGACCACCTTGACAACTGCGTAAGCCAAGCGGTCGCTCAGGGCGGAGACGAAGCTGACCTCAAACTGGCCGAGGCCTCCGCGGCTATCGCGCGACTCGTTCGCTCCTGACCAACAGGATCGGCCGGCGACAGAGCCGCCGCAACGTCTCTGCTTGACCCGGGTACCATACCCCGGTATCGTTTAGATATGAATGAAAGTCACAACTGCTGTTGCAAATCAACCGGCTGCACCTGTGGTGATTCCGCTTGCACTCAAGCGACTGGCTGCCGTTGCGGTCATCCCGAGTGCACGTGCAACGACTGATCCCCTTAGGCCATGGCTCGGTCGATGCGTTGGTTGATGTCAAGGGCGCGCCCCTGGCAACTACGACAACCCGTCTCGCAGAGCCGAAATGTCGACGGAATCTCGAAATGTCTTGTTTCGCTAGGCTTTTGCCGAGCTGATCGATGCGGTCAAATGCACGGCAGCCTGATCGGGCGCAGGCACGACTACGCGGTGCCGTCGGCAAACCTCTTGATGACGAGCTACCGCAGGCGGCCTGCCAGCGGTGATGTAGCGATGAGCCACGGTTGAGTGTCTACAACCGGTGATGGATCAACGGTGGAAAGGAAGTGTTCACAATGGCTTGGCATGCACTTTTAGGAAAAGCAGTGCCCACCGTGGTGACCGGGGTGGTGGGCGTAGCGGCGTATGAGGCATTGGCCAAGGCGCCGTGGCGCACGATGACGGTTGGCGCAACTGCTTTGGGTCTGCGCGGTGCGCGCGCCACCGGACGCATGACCAAGTCGGCCGCCGAGAAAGCGCGCTTGGCGACCGCTGATGTGCTCGCCGAGGCGGCTGAGCGCATTGGAGAACGAGTGCCCGCACCGGAGGCGGCCGACACCGCTCCAACGTCGATCCATGAGGCCGGCAATGCTTGCCATTGACACTCCCGTCAACGCCGACGGTGGCGCCACGCTCACGATCCTTTCCCGAGGGGGCGGACGGATGCGGGTGCGCGCCAGCGGGTTTGCGATGGACACGGTGCGGGCTGTGGCGATCGAGGAAACGGTCGCCAAGGTGGCTGGGGTGCGCGCCGTGCAGGCCTATCCCCGGACGGAATCGGTGGTGATCTGGTATCTGCCCGATGATTGCGACACCGCTGCGGTGTTGTCGGCGATCGTTGCGGCCCAAGACATCCCCGCAGATTCGGTGCCCGTGCGTGCCCCATACTCGGCGAGTGTGGGCGAAACCGGTGTGGTGGCAAGGGTCGCCGGTGGAATCTTGCGCGCGCTGGGCTTGTCGTCTGATGCCGGTACCCCAGCGGTCGCCAACGGAGGCAGTTGTCATCAGCCGGCGCCGTCGTGTCATGGGGCGCCGGTTGCCGACGCCAAGGGCGAGCAGCGCAAGTGGTTGCGGCGGGTGTGGCTGGCCGCGCCGTTGGGACTGTTGTCGATGGCGGCGCCGATGGTGTTCGGCGGCGCGTGGGCGGGGTGGGTGGCCTTCGCGGCGACGGTGCCGGTGCAGTTCGTGGCCGGCTGGCCGTTCCTGGTCGGGGCCGTGCAGCAGGCGCGGGCACGCACCGCGAATATGGACACGCTGATCAGCCTGGGCACGCTGACCGCGTTCGCCTACTCCACCTATCAACTGTTCGCCGGCGGGCCGCTGTTCTTTGACACCGCGGCGTTGATCATCGCGTTCGTGGTGTTGGGCCGCTATTTCGAGGCCCGCGCCACCGGTAAGACCCGCGAAGCGATCAGCACGCTGCTGGAGATGGGCGCCAAGGAAGCCTGCCTGCTCGTCGATGGCCAAGAGATTCTCGTGCCGGTGGAGCAGGTGCAGGTCGGAGACCTGCTGCTGGTGCGGCCCGGCGAGAAAATTCCCGTTGATGGCGAGATCGTCGATGGGCGCGCCGCCGTCGACGAGTCGATGCTGACTGGCGAATCGGTGCCCGTCGAGAAAGCGGTGGGCGACCGGGTTGCCGGGGCCACCGTCAATACCGACGGGCGGTTGACCGTGCGGGCCACCGCCGTGGGCGCGGACACCGCGCTGGCCCAGATCGTGCGCCTCGTTGAGCAGGCCCAGGGTGGCAAGGCGCCGGTGCAGCGGTTGGCCGACCGGGTGTCGGCGGTGTTCGTGCCCGCCGTCCTTGGCGTGGCCGCGCTGACGTTCGCCGGGTGGACGCTGATCGCGGCCAACCCGATCGCCGGCATGACCGCCGCGGTCTCGGTGCTGATCATCGCCTGCCCGTGCGCGCTGGGCCTGGCCACCCCGACCGCGATCATCGCCGGCACCGGCCGCGGCGCGGAGATGGGGATCCTGGTCAAAGGCGGCGAGGTGCTGGAGGCGTCGAAGAAGATCGACACCGTGGTATTCGACAAGACCGGCACCCTCACCCGCGGCCAGATGCAACTCACCGATGTGATCCCCGACAAGCGGCAAAACAGCGACCTGGTGCTCCGCATCGCCGCCGCGGTCGAGTCCGGCTCCGAGCACCCCATCGGCGCGGCCATCGTCGCCGGCGCCCGCGAGCACAACCTCGAAATCCCAGCGGCGACAGCGTTTACCAACCTGGCCGGCCACGGCGTGCGCGCCGAGGTTGACGGCCGGGCCGTGTTGGTCGGGCGACGCAAGCTCGTCGACGAAAATGACCTGCACCTGCCCGAGCAGCTCGCCGCCGCGGCCGCCGAACTCGAAGAACAGGGCCGCACCGCGGTGTTCGTCGGCCGCGACGACCGCGTCGTCGGCGTGCTCGCCGTGGCCGACACGATCAAAGATGACGCCATCGACGTGGTCCGCCAACTGCACGCCATGGGATTACAAGTCGCCATGATCACCGGTGACAACGCCCGCACCGCCGCCGCCATCGCCGAGCAGGTCGGCATCGACCGGGTACTCGCCGAAGTGTTGCCCGAAGACAAGGTCAACGAGATCCGCCGCCTCCAAGACGAAGGCTGGATGGTCGCCATGGTCGGCGACGGCGTCAATGACGCCCCCGCGCTGGTCCAGGCCGATCTGGGGATAGCGATCGGCACAGGCACCGACGTGGCCATCGAGGCCTCCGACATCACTCTGATGTCGGGTCGCCTCGACGGCGTCGTGCGCTCCATCCAGCTCTCACGCCAAACCCTGCGCACGATCCACCAAAACCTGGGCTGGGCCTTCGGCTACAACACCGCCGCCATCCCCCTGGCCGCGCTCGGACTGCTCAACCCGGTCGTGGCCGGCGCGGCGATGGGACTGTCCTCGGTCAGCGTGGTGACAAACTCGCTACGCCTACGTCGCTTCGGCCGCGACACATGACAGGATCTCCTCGCAGCGTCGATTCACAACTGCACATCATCACTGGCGCCGAGCGGCTCGCGCTGACATGATCCACGACCCACTACTTCGGTGGCTGGTCACAGGATTTTTTGCGTTGGGCGCGCTCGAATGTGCCCTGCCGATTCTCACCCAACGCCGGCCGTGGACAGTGGTCGTCGGTCACAGTCTGCATTTCTTGATGGCAGTCTCAATGGCCGTTATGGCTTGGCCGTGGAGCATGCGATTGCCGACGATGATGCCTGCGGTCTTTTTCCTGCTGGCTGCCCTGTGGTTTGCGACGATGGGTCTCGTTGCGGCCCGCCCAGCCGCCCAGCGCGGGTTGTTTGGCTATCACAGCCTGATGATGCTGGCGACGGCGTGGATGTATGCCGGCATGAACAGTCCCCTGCCCTCCGCCCAATCACATCCCCAGGCGGGCGCGACGACGCCCGGCATGGACATGGCTGCAATGAACATGTCGGCAAGCAGCGAATCACCCACATGGTTCAGCGCAGTAAATTGGTTCGGTACCACTGCCTTCGCGATCGCAACGATTTTCTGGACACGCAGGTACGTCACCAGCCAACTGCGCGGCACCACCCGAGCCAGGTCGCTAGGGAACATCGCTCAAGCAATGATGGCGGCCGGCATGGCCGTCCTGTTTCTCGCGGCACTGTTCGAGATCTGAGCCCGCAACATCTACGTCATCCATACGGGGCGACGCAGTGGCGCAACACAGCCCTGCTCGTGCGAGGAATGCCGCCAATGGCACTCTTAGATCGAACGCTAGCTACGTTGCGGTTGGCGGCACTCGGCCTCGTGTGAGATGCGCGACGAGAGAAGCCTTGCGGCAGAGGTTCCTTTGTTGCGAAGTTGAGCGGCTATCGACGTAGACCCCGATTGAAACGCCCTGGAAATCCCGCCCCGGCGGAGTCGGTGCGTTTCAATGCTGACTTGGTGAGCACCTTGAGTGGCCGGATAGCCAGCGTTATCGGGACGACGGCTTACCGCCTGGCAAGCTCAGACTCCATTCCTAGGGTGACGAAAAATCGCTTGACATACGCCCCCGACCAATGCCTTGGCCGCCCGGCGGTCACGCCGATCAAGTGAAAACGACGGAACAGCCAATGCCACAAACACATTCAGTAGCCCTGGTCGGTGATCGTCGGCATAGATGGCGGCCGTGCAACGGGCCGCTCGCGAGACCATAATGCGTAATGCCGCCGTCCCTCGGCGATGGGCGAATGGCTTCCCCATATTCAATGGTCTATCGACCTTACCCCGGTGGCGTACCTGGTCGTAATGATCAGGGTCCGAATACAACTCGAGACGAGTGAAGAGTTGATGACATCTGAAGCAAGGCCAAGAACGCGGTCGTCGGTGGCGCAGTTCCAGTTGCGTTCGCGTGCCGGCGTCAGCGGCGGTGTGCTGCTCAGCGGACCCCCGCTAATGGCTGCGCGCGACCACAACCGGCACGCGGGCCGCTTGCGCCACTGCGGCGCTGACCGATCCCAGCAGCATGCCCGTGAACCCGCCGCGGCCATGACTGCCGACAACGACCAGCTGGGCCAACTTGGAACGCTCCAGAAGGTGGGTGGCCGGGTGGTCGTACTCGACGATGCGCGTGACACTGACGTCGGGGTAACGCTCCTCCCAGCCAGCTAGCCGCTCAGCCAGAGTTTCCTCAGCCGCCGCGCGCAGGGCCGACTCTTCGATGCTCGATGTGCTGGTCCTGTCGGTATCGCTCCACACGTGTAGGGCCACCAAACTCGTCGCTCGTAACGAGGCTTCTTCGAACGCGATCGCGGTGGCCAACTCAGATGCCGGTGATCCGTCGATTCCCAACAACACCGCATCATGGACAGGCCGCGCTTGCGCCTGAGCGTCCGAGTGGACGACCGCAACAGGACAGCGTGCCTGATGGAGCAGCCCGCTGCTGACGGATCCCAGCAACATGCGATGCACCGCCCCCAACCCGTGGCTACCGACCACCACCATGTCGGCCTCGTTCGACAAATCGACCAACGTCGGCACCGGCGGCGAAACGAACACTTGCCTGTCGATGTCAACGGAGCTGTCGTCGCCGGTCGTGTCGTTGGCGATCCGGACCGCGTCGTCGAGGACAGCCTGCGCATCGCGTTCCTGCCGTTGGCGCAACTCTGCAGGCATTTGGGAAGCCGACCACGGGAGCAGTGGTGGGGCCACAGCATGCACAAGCGTGAGCGGGCATTTACGCAACAGTGCATCATGGGCAGCCCACCGCACCGCCGTATCAGAAGGCCCTGACCCGTCAACTCCCACCATGACACCAAAACGGTGTTTATCGTTAGCCATTAGACCTGTTTCCTCTTCGGCCCAAGTCCGGTGGACAGTCACTAGCACGTTCAGCCGCCTCAACTCTCACGCAGGCAATCGACCCACTGCGCCCACAGCCGCATCGAGGAGGCTGTAACGCAACTAGCCCAATGGTTCTGGGTGGTCACCGATTCGGCATGGGATGAACCGGGTGAACAGGGCCATAGTTCGCCCCGGGGATGCAGCCTGTGCTCCCGTCGGAGAGATCTCATCGATGATGGGTCCGCCGGGATTGCCGGGAGGGGCCGTAGCCGGGGCGTGGAGGCACACTAGACGTCCGTGTCGCCATCGACGTGGTTGTACTGCTTGACAACTCACGGCCTGTCGGTTCCGGTCGAAAAGTGAGCAGGTGATTCCGGTCGAAAAGTGAGCACCCTTCGATTGGAGAGTGATCACTGTGGAGGATTGGGCTGAGATCCGCCGGCTGTATCGGTCGGAGAAGTTGTCGCAGGCTGCGATCGCCCGACGGCTGGGTCTGTCACGCAACACTGTGGCCAAGGCGCTGGGTTCGGATAGTCCGCCGCGCTATGAGCGGGCGCCGGTGACGACCTCGGCGTGGGCGCAGATCGAGCCAGCCGTGCGAGCGGTGCTCAGCGCGTATCCGAGGATGCCGGCGACGGTGATCGCCGAGCGAGTGGGTTGGACGGGTGGGCACTCGTGGTTTGGGGAAAACGTTGCCCGGATTCGCCCGGAGTACGCCCCGGCTGATCCGTGCGACCGGCTGGTGCATCTGCCCGGTGAGCAGGTGCAGTGCGATCTGTGGCTGCCCGGCCGGGTGGTGCCCGACCATGCCGGAGTGCTGCGATCGTTTCCCGTATTGGTGATGGTGGCCGCCTACTCGCGGTTTATCGCCGCGATGATGATCCCGTCGCGGGTCACCGGGGATCTGCTGGGCGGCATGTGGCAGCTGCTCTCGGGGTGCATCGGCGCGGTGCCGCGAACATTGTTGTGGGACAACGAGGCCGGGATTGGTCAACGCGGTCGGCTTGCCGACGGGGTGGCCGGGTTCTGCGGAGTCTTGGGCACCCGGCTCATCCAGGCCCGCCCCTATGATCCGGAGACCAAGGGGCTCGTCGAGCGGGCCAACGGCTATTTGAGGTCGTCGTTTCTGCCGGGTCGGCGGTTTTGCTCGCCTGCGGACTTCAACACCCAGCTCGCGCAGTGGCTGGCGCAGGTGGCCAACCCACGCCGGCACGCTACGACCACGATGATCCCCGCCCAGGCGCTGGGCACCGATCTGCAGGCGATGGCCGCGCTGCCGCCGGTGGCCCCGGCCACCGGCACCATGATCACCACGCGGCTGGGTCGCGACTACTACGTCAGCATCGGCGGCAACGCCTATTCGGTGCATCCCGAGGCGATCGGTCGGATGATCACCGTGTCCGTATCGCTGGATCGGGTGATGGCCCGCTGTGGTGAGCGGGTGGTCGCTGACCACCAACGGCTCTGGGGCACCGCGGGATTGGTTGGTGATCCTGAGCATCTGGCCGCGGCGGCGATCATGCGGGAGAACTTCCGGGACCGCCCGACGGCGGGTGCTCACATGGACGTGGAGGTCCAAGTCGCCGATCTAGGGGCCTATGACGCGCTGTTTGGGACCGGGGAGGTCGCCTGATGGCCACCAAACGCGCTCCCGTTCCCGGGGAGGCGGACAAGCTGATCGCCCACCAATCCCGGCTGCTCAAAGCCCCGCGGATCGCCGCCCACTACGGGCGGCTGGCCGAACAAGGCCGCGCTGCGGGCTGGTCACTCGAGGACTACCTGGCTGCCGTGCTAGCCGTGGAATCCAATGCCCGGGCCGAATCTGGTGCCCGGCAACGCATCCGCTATGCGGGGTTCCCGGCGATCAAAACGATCAACGACTTCGACTTCACCGCCCAACCCCACGTCGACCGCGCACAGATCGCCCGCCTAGAAGCCGGCGGCTGGCTGGCCGAAGCCCGCAACATCGTGCTGCTAGGACCACCGGGCACCGGCAAAACACACTTGGCGACCGCGTTAGCGATCGCAGCCGCCCAGGCCGGGCACCGGGTCGCCTTCGCGGCGGCCACCGGCTGGGTCACCCGGCTGGCCGAAGCCCACCGCATCGGGCGCCTCGATTCCGAGCTGCGCAAAATCTCGCGCATCGGGCTGATCGTCATCGATGAAGTCGGCTACATACCCTTCGACACCGAAGCGGCCAACCTGTTCTTCCAACTGGTGTCCACCCGATACGAGAAATCCTCGATCATCTTGACCTCTAACCTGCCGTTTTCCCGGTGGGGCCAGGTCTTCGGCGAGGCCACCATCGCCTCAGCGATGATCGACCGCATCGTGCACCACGCCGACGTCATCGCCCTCAAAGGGGCCAGCTACCGCATCAAACACACCGCAATCGAGTCCCTGCCCTCCGTCGAAGCCGACCGTCAGGCAGACTCAACCCCGTAAACAAACCTGCTCAGTTTTCGACCGGAAGAAACTGCTCAAAATTCGACCGGGGCCGACACGGCCGCAACCGATCGCTGGTCCAAGTACGGCTGCGCCACCAAGCAGCGTGATCGTGTAGCTTTCGGCTTCATCGGACTCGTTATTCCTGTCAGGTTTATTTGCCCGTACCTGTCATCGTGTCCATGTCCGATGTAGTGGCGTAGAGGCCAAGGTCCTCGGCGCTTGGTAACCAAAGGCCCCAGGTCTCCTTCTGCTAGGCCGCGCTTGCTGCCAACCCGATCTCGCCGCGACAACGGAACCTTCGGAAACCTTTCGTTTACCGTCCCGCAAAGCAGTGCCGACCTCGATCGATGACGTCCGGATCTCGTTGCATTCATCCGCCTGGAATGCGCACGTTCCCGGCCCCGGGTGACATGCGCGGTGCATGTCTAACCCTGCAGTGCGGCGGTGAGATCGATCTGGGCAAGTAGAAGATGTCAATCTGGCAATGACCGGCGCGTTCGCCCCGACGCGGGAGCGAACGGCGTGACGGGCCCGGTGTTTCGGCACCGGGCTCCGTGCAAACGTCCAACACACGGCAGACTTGTGCATCACGCCTTTGGTTCGCAATCGTCCGGTATATCAGAGCTGGCTGGGGTATTACGCTTGCGCGCCGTGGACCGCCAGCGCTGTCAGCGGGTCCACGGCCATTGCAGCCGGTGTCAACCCAGTGATTTCACTGGCTGCCGGCACGCGCCTTCACAGCGTCGGCACAGTTCTGCGCACACCCGGCAGTGCTCGTAACGGCTGCCGTGTTGGCACACATGTCGCCGCACGACTTGCACACCGTCGCGCAGGCTGCCACGACGGCCCGGGTCAGCCCGCCGCGTAACGATGTGTCGATGGATTTGGCGGGCAGGCGCCCCTACGGCGCAGCGCTCAGGTCAGCCACCGTCAGCGCGCCGCCAGCCAGCTGCGGTGGTGCTGCCGTGGCCGCCGGCGCGACGCCACCGGCCGTGCGCACCAGTCCGAACGCGCGCCCGTCTTTGCCTTCTGCTGCCGCCACCAACGGAAACACACCATCCCCGATGGGTAATAAGCGGGTCATACCGTTCCCCGTGCCGATCAGCAGCACACGCGGTCGCCGTCGAGCAGTTCCTGGCCGAGGTCTACGCGGCTCGCCGGCAGGCCAATGTGGCCTAACCGCTGAGCATTTGGGCCACCACGCCGGCGACGATGGCGTCCGGGTCCTGCTCGATGCCGACCGCACGCAGGTCGCCGTCGATCGCGAGCGACGCGACACCGTGCACCAGCGACCACAGCGGCGCGGCGAGTTCGCGCGGGTCCTCACCGCCGACGATGCCCGCCTGCTGGCACGCCGCGATCGCGCCGAGCAGGTCACCGAACGCCTGCTCCCCGGCGGTCGCGAGGTCGGGATGGTCGGCCTTGGAGAGCTCGGCACCGAACATCACCCGGTAGTGATCCGGGTGGGCGACGGCCCAGCGCACATACGCGCGGCCGAGTTCGGCCACCCGGTCCCGTGGGCCGGGCGCCGCTTCGGCGGCCGCGTTCAGCGCGGCGTGCAGCTCGCGGAAGCCCTGTTCGGCCACTGTCGCCAGTAGCGCGGCCTTGTCGGCGAAGTGCCGGTACGGGGCGGCGGCGCTGACCCCCGCCCGCCGCGCCGCCTCGGTGAGGGTGAAACCTTTCGGCCCCTTTTCGGCCACCAGCGACAGGGCGGCGCTGGTCAGGGCGCGTTTCAGGTCGCCGTGGTGGTAGCTGTCCCGACGCTTCGCTCCCCCCGGGGGTTTCCGTGCGGCCGCCATGTTGACGATATTAACATTAGCGGGTATGTTAAAGCCATTCACATCTTCGGAAGGGGACGAAATGGACCAGCAACTCATGGCCCCCCGCGCCGGCGACCGCGACCGGGAGGTGGCGGCCGACCGCCTGGGCCAGGCATTCGCGCAGGGTTACCTGCCACTGGACGAGTACGAGCAACGGTTGCAGGTGGTGTTCGGCGCGCACACCACCGGTGAGCTCGACCGGCTCCTCGCCGACCTGCCGCTCGAGCGGATCCGGCGCGCGGACCCGCGCCGGCGCGCCGCCCGCGTCGAGGCCGCCCGGCGCGGCGTGCGCCTTCACCTGGCCGCCTACCTGGCGATGACCGTCATCGTGCTCGCCGTGTGGGCGGCCGTCGCCGCCACCACCGGTGCCGCGTACTTCTGGCCGGTCTGGCCCATCCTAGGAGCCGGAATCGGCCTGCTCAGCCACGCGCTGGGCGTCCACCCCGCCGTGAAAACGGTTGCGAAGTAAGGAGCAGTCATGTCGTGGGCAGTCATCACCGGCGCCAGCTCCGGGCTGGGCGCAATTTTCGCCGACCAGTTGGCGCAGCGGGGCAGGTCATTGTTGCTCGCCGGGCGCGACGAGACCAGGCTGCGCGCGGTGGCGGAGCGGGTCGAGCAGCAGGTCGAAGTTTTCGTCGGCGACCTTGGCACTCGGGAAAGTGTCGATGCCCTCGTCACCCGCCTGGACGGGCGAGAGGTCGACGTGCTGGTCAACAACGCCGGCTTCGGCACCTACGGCCCGTTCGCCGAGCTCGACGCCGAGCGTGAGCGTGAGCTGGTCGCAGTCAACGTCGACGCGCTCGTGCGGCTGAGCCACGCGGTGCTTCCCGGCATGCTGGCCCGCGGCCGGGGCGGCGTCCTGAATGTCGTGTCCACCATCGCCTTTCAGCCCGGGCCGTATCAGGCCACCTATGGCGCGTCCAAGGCGTTCGTGTTGTCGCTGTCCCAAGCGCTGTGGGCGGAGACTCGCGGTTCGGGGGTCACCGTCACGGCGTTGCGCCCCGGCCCCACCCGGACCGGATTCGTCGACGCCTTGGGGTCGGACGTCTCACACACCGCGGTCTATCGTCGGCTCGCGGCGCCCGAACCCGTCGTGGCCGCCGGGCTGCGCGCGCTGGACCGCGGCCGCGCCGTCATCGTGCCGGGGTGGCGCTATCGGGCGATGGCCACGGGCGCACGACTGATGCCGGGGTGGGTCTCGTCGCTCGTCAGCGCGCGGATGCTGCGGCCCGCCGCGGCGTCGTAACCAAAATCCCTGTGCCGCAGGCTACGTCCAGGGACGCGAACCGGCGGCGCGGTACCCGTTTGCCGGAGGGGCTTACTGCACCGTGACGGTGGCCGTATAGGTGCACGCCGGTTTGGGATCCTTGGCGACAAAACTGGTGTAGGACGTGCCGATCGTGGTCGTCCCCGGCTTCAACGCCGTGAACGTCCACACCTCGGTGCCGGGCGCCCCCAATGCGTCGGAGCTCGGTGGCACGAACTGGTGGCTGGTTTGCTGAATGATCGTCGGGTCGCCGATCTTCGTCTCCGGCGCCCACCGGTACGGGGTGGTGTAGTTCGACCCCAGCTTCACGACCAGCGTGTTGCCGACGGCCAGGGTGATGCTCTGCGTGATCACGTCTTGGGTGAGGACGTCGGTCATGGGTACCTGCAACGTCTTGGTCGACGGCGGGTTCCTGGACGCGAAGTGGCAGCCCACCAACAGCGGCCAAACGAGCATCGCGACGGTCACCAAGAGCCTGATCTTCCCGACAGTCATCGAGCCCATTATGTCCTGACGCCCGAGGGGCGTGCCGCGGCGGGAAGCGACGGGTGCCAGCCACCTCGCCCGCGGCGTCGCGTGGGCGCGGATCCTTCAACCATGACGTGACTCGCAAACTTGATATCGCGGGCGCTATCACTTTCGAGAGGCACACACCACCCCGCCGACGGGGCTGAAGTGACTCGAGTGACGGCGCTCCGCGGACGCCCCAGCTCGGCGCGACCCGCGCCGGTCCGGCAGGATGGGCTGGTGTTTGGCCTCGTCCTGATCGTCGCGCTCGTCTCCACCGTCATCGTCGGGACGGTCGTCGGCCGGCGCTACCGGGTGGGCCCGCCGGTGCTGCTCATCGTGCTCGGCACCCTGCTGGGTCTGATCCCCCACTTCGGTCACGTCCACGTCAACGGCGAGATCGTGCTGCTGCTGTTCCTGCCGGGCATTCTCTACTGGGAGGGCCTGAACACCAGCTTCCGCGAGATCCGGGCGAACGCGCGCATCATCGTCTTCCTCAGTGTCGGGCTGGTGATCGCCACGGCCGTGGCGGTGTCGTGGACGGCGCGGGCGCTGGGCATGGACTCACACACGGCGGCCGTGCTGGGCGCCGTGCTCTCCCCCACCGACGCCGCCGCCGTGGCCGGCCTGGCGAAGAAGTTGCCGCGCCGGTCGGTCACCGTGCTCAAGGCCGAGAGTTTGATCAACGACGGCACCGCGCTGGTGCTGTTCGCCGTCACGGTCCACGTCGCGATCGGCGGATCGGCGATCACCCCGGCCGACCTGGTGGGCCGTTTCGTCGGCTCGTATTTGGGCGGCATCGCCGCCGGACTCCTGGTCGGCGGAGCGGTCACGCTGGTGCGCAAGAGGATCGACGCCCCGCAAGAGGAAATGGCGTTGAGCCTGCTGACGCCGTTCGCGGCGTTCCTACTGGCCCAGAGCATGGACTGCAGCGGGGTGGTGGCGGTGATGGTCGCGGCGTTGGTGCTCGCCTACGCCGGGCCGGTGGTGATCCGCGCGCGATCCCGCCTGCAGTCCTACTCGTTCTGGGACAGCATCACCTTCCTGCTCAACGGCTCGCTGTGGGTGTTCGTCGGTGTGCAGATCCCCGGGGCCCTGCACGGCATCGCCGGGGTGGACGGCGGCATTCGCCGCGCGCTGTTCATCGCGCTCGCCGTCACCGGCGTGGTGATCGTCTCGCGCATCTTCTGGGGCGAGCTCACCGTGGTCTTGATCCGGCTGATCGACCGCCGAGACGCGCAACGCGAACGTCGGGTCAGCTGGCGGCAACGCTTCGTCACCGCCTGGGCCGGATTCCGCGGGGCGGTGTCGCTGGCCGCGGCGCTGGCCGTCCCGGCCACCACGCTCAGCGGCGCGCCGTTCCCCGACCGCAGCCTGCTCATCTTCATCGTGGTCGTCGTGATCCTGACCACCGTCCTGGTCCAGGGCAGCACGTTGCCCGCCGTGGTGCGCTGGGCGAAGATGCCCGAGGACGTCGCCCACGCCGAGGAACTGCAGTTGGCCCGCACGCGGGGCATGCGGGCCGCCCTCGACGCGTTGCCGGCCGTCGCCGACGAGGTCGGCATCGGCGACGACCTGCGGCGCCGGCTGCAGAAGGAGTACGAGGAGAAGGCCGCGGTGGCCGTCGCCACCGAGAACGGGTCGACGGACAACCACCTCGTCAAGAAGAAGGAGCTGGTGCGCCGGGTGCGGCTGGGCGTCCTGGACAGCAAGCGACGCGAGATCACCGCGCTGCGCAACCAGAACCTCATCGACGACATCGTCCTGCGCGAGCTGCAGAACGAGATGGACCTCGAGGAAGTGCAACTGCTCAACGCCGCCGACAACGAATAGCCGTCGGCCCTCGACCGTACAGTCGGCTCCATGTTGCAGACGGTGGCGATCCGCGGATATCGCTCGCTGCGCGAGGTGATCCTGCCGCTGGGCCGGCTCTCGGTGGTCACCGGCGCCAACGGTGCCGGGAAGTCGTCGCTGTACCGCGCGTTGCGGCTGCTGGCCGACTGCGGCCGCGGCGAGGTGATCGCGTCGCTGGCGCGCGAGGGCGGTCTGCAGTCCGCGCTGTGGGCCGGACCCGAGGAGCTGACGGGCGCCCGCCGGACCGGCAAGGCCCAGGGCACGGTGCGCACTCGGCCGGTGTCCCTCGAATTAGGTTTTGCCGCAGACGATTTCGGTTACCTCGTCGACCTGGGCATCCCGGTGTCAGCGGGCCGAGCGGTCTCGGCCTTCGCCCGCGACCCCGAGATCAAACGCGAGGCGTTGTTCGCCGGGCCGGCGTTGCGCACCGGCACGACGCTGGTGCGCCGCGCCGCGAGCCTGGTCGAGGTCAGCGCCGACACCGGCCGCGGATTCGACGAGCTGTCCCGGTCGCTGCCGTTGTATCGCAGCGTGCTGGCCGAGTACGCGCACCCGCACGCGCTCCCCGAACTCGCCGCCGTGCGGGAACGGCTGCGTGGGTGGCGGTTTTACGACGGCTTCCGGGTGGATGCGGGGGCGCCCGCGCGTTACCCGCAGGTGGGCACGCGCACGCCGGTGCTCTCCGACGACGGCAGCGACCTGGCCGCCGCAATCCAGACGAGCATCGAGGCCGGCTTCGACGATGTGAGCCGCGCCGTCGCCGACGCCTTCGACGGCGCCACGGTGTCGGTCGCCGTGAACGACGGGTTGTTCGACCTGCAGCTGCGGCAGCGCGGCATGCTGCGACCGCTGCGCTCAGCCGAATTGTCCGACGGCACACTGCGATTCCTGCTGTGGGCCGCCGCGTTGTCGAGCCCGCAGGCGCCGTCGCTGATGGTGCTCAACGAACCGGAGACGTCGCTGCATCCGGAGTTGGTGCGTCCACTCGCCGGGCTGATCCGCACCGCCGCCGCGCGGACACAGGTCGTGGTGGTCACCCACTCCCGTGCACTGCTCGAATTCCTCGACACCGTGCCGGTGGCCGAGGGCGAAACCTGCGACCGGGCCGTCGAGATCGAGCTGTACAAGGAGTGGGGCGAAACGCGCGTCGCCGGTCAGGGCCTGCTGACCACGCCGCCGTGGGACTGGGGCAAACGGTAACGCGGACGCCGTTGAGCGTGCGCCCGGACCGCACACCGAAATATTGCCCAGTAGGTAATATTGCCCACCGGGCACGTTTTCCGTAGGGTGGTCGTCATGACCGAACCACCGCGCGGGTTGCGCGAGCGCAAGAAGGCCGACACCCGACGTGCGCTCAGTGACGCCGCGCTCCACCTGGCCTTCGAACGCGGACTGGACAACGTGACGCGCGAGGACATCGCCGGCCTGGCCGGAGTTTCGGTGCGCACCTTCAACAATTACTTCGGCGGCAAGTACGAGGCACTGGCCTACCGGCAGACCGAGCGCCTGCGCCGCAGCATTTCCGCGTTGCGGGAACGCGCCGCCGACGAGCCGCTGTGGACGGCGGTCGCACACGCCGTGCTCGAACCCTTGGAAGCCGACTTCGGCGAGGTCTACGGGCAGGAGAACCAGATGCCCAGCCGCCAGGAACTCGTCGAGGTACGCAAGATCTTGATGAACCCACAGGTGCGTAACGCGTTCCCGCAGGACCTATTCGACGAATGGCTCGCGGTGATCGCCGAGCGCACCGGCACCGATCCCGAACACGACCTGTACCCGCGGCTGGTCGTGGCCATCGTGCGGGCCGTCGGCGACGCCGCGGCGGAGGCCTATGTACGGGCCGACCCGCCGGTCCCGATCACCGACCTGATCCGTTCCGGCTTCGCCGCGGTCAGCGCGGGCCTGCCCGAACCCGCCAAGCACATGGAGACATCCCATGGCTGACGAACAGGCCGGCATCGTCATCTCCGGCGCCGGCCCCAACGGGCTCATGCTGGCCTGCGAGCTCGCGCTCGCCGGCGTCCGACCCGTCGTGCTGGACGGCCTGCCCGGCCCGAGCGACGAGCCGAAGGCGAACGGCCTTGTGGGGCAGGTGGTCCGGACTCTCGACATGCGCGGCATGTACCGGGAGTTGACCGGGGACGCCGAGCCGCCGCGGCCCAGCTACGGCTGGATGTTCGCCGCGATGACGCTGAACTTCCTGGGCCTGGAAGACAATCCGATGTACGCGATGGTCATGCCCCAGCCCCGGCTGGTGCGATCGCTGGAGAAGCGGGCCCGCGATCTCGGAGTCGACCTGCGCTGGGGACACGAACTGACGGGTCTGCAGCAGGAGGAGCACGCGGTGGTGCTGCAGGTGTCCTCCCCCGAACGCGACTATCGCATCGACGCCGGACATCTGGTGGGCGCCGATGGCGGACGCAGCCTGGTGCGCAAGACGGTGGGAATCGACTTCCCCGGTACCACGCTGGAAGGCGTGGTGGGCCGGCTCGCCCACGTGCACGTTCCTGACCACCTCCGCCGCTCCGACGGCAGCGTGGACATTCCCGGGTTCGGCCGACTCCCCCTGGGCCACACGCGGTTGGACCGCGGCGGGGTGATCTACGCCGAGTTCGAACCCGGTCGATCCCTGTTCGGCACATTGGAGTTCGGGCAGCCGGTCGAGGACACGCCGATGAGCGTGGCCGAAGTGCTCGCAAGTGGCCGTCGTGTCCTGGGTGTCGAGGTTCCCTTCGACGAGCCGAAAGACGCTGGGCCACATGCGCTTCGCCGGATAGACGGGCAGAACACCCGCCACGCCGAGCGCTACCGCGAAGGCCGGGTCCTGTTGCTGGGCGACGCCGCCCACGTCCACAGCGCCATGGGCGGCCCCGGCCTGAACCTGGGCCTGCAAGACGCCATGAACCTGGGCTGGAAGCTCGCCGCCCACCTCGGCGGGCGGGCGCCGGCCGGCCTGCTCGACACCTATGAATCCGAACGGCATCCCGTCGGCGAACGCGTGATGATGCACTCGCAGGCGCAGACCGCGCTGATGTACCCGGGCCCCGGAGTCGGCGCGCTCCGCACGCTGCTGGGCGAACTGTTCACCCTCCCCGACGTCGCCAGGCACATGGCAGCGTTGCTGGCCGGCACCGACGTGCGATACGAGGTAGGCGACGACCACCCGTTGTCGGGTTGGCCCGTACCCGAGCTGACTCTCGCGGATGGCCGGCGGGTCACCGAACTGCTGCACAGCGCGCGCCCGGTGCTGCTCGATTTCGACGGCGGCGCCGCGGCCACGGCGTCAGGGTGGGGCGATCGGGTGAACATCGTGGCCGCGACGCTCGACGAACCGCCCGCGGCCGCACTGCTGATTCGGCCCGACGGGTACGTCGCCTGGGCCGCGAGCGAATTCGGGGCGGCCGACGAAGCCCGCCTGCACGCGGCGCTGCGGCGCTGGTTCGGGCCGCGGTCCAGCGGTTAGGTGGAAAAATTCGCCGAGTGTGCGCCTATGGCGGCGTCGCTCGGCGTGTCGCCGCCCTGAGCGCACACTCAAGGCCCCGAGCGCACACTCGAATCTCCGTCGACGGGCTGGAAGTGGGCGATCGCCGGAGCGACCCATTGGCGCAGGTACTCCCGCAGCTCGGCGCCCGACCGAGGCGGTCGTCCGGGGTCGACGATGAAGGACTGCAGAATCCGGAGCATGAATTCGACCAGGCCGTCGCGCCTGTCGCCGGTGATGCCGACGCTGTCCCAGTCGACGTTGAAGCGGTCGATGATGGAGCGGCCGAGCGCCAGTGCGACATCGGAGGTCACGCTCGCCGAGTAGAACACTGCCTTCTCGGAGGTCAGAAGCAGCCCGAGGTACTTGTCCTGGGGAATCAGTTCCAGAGTGTGCGCAATCCCCTCGACCACCGCCTCGGCGGGGTC
The DNA here is from genome assembly GCF_034555895.2 of Mycobacterium europaeum. Taxonomy (NCBI): domain Bacteria; kingdom Bacillati; phylum Actinomycetota; class Actinomycetes; order Mycobacteriales; family Mycobacteriaceae; genus Mycobacterium; species Mycobacterium europaeum. Next base: position 1,338,196 of record NZ_CP157315.1, on the reverse strand, counting down.
GCGGATGTCCGCCACGTGCGCGGCCAACCGGTCGAGGGCGGGGCCCGCCTCCGACAACGCGGTCGCCACCAGCAACGCATCGGTACTCGGGAAATAGCGGTACACGGTTTGCCGGGTGACCCCCAGCTCGCGTGCGATGTCGCTGATGGTGATGTCCGGGCCCGACTGCGCGATCGCGCGGCTCGCCGCCGCGACGATGCGGGCGATGGCTTCGTCGTCGCTCGATGGCAGCGCGCCGGCCCAGCCATGTCTGCGCATCTACGGTGCCCTCACGTCGAACATGTTCGCATGAGAGCTTAAATCAACGCGATCCCGGTTTCGCCCGCGAACACCTTGATCATGTGCTGAACGCCGATCTCGTTGCGGCCGATGACCATATGGTCATGTTGGCCCCGGCGCACACCCTCGCCGCACTGCGGCAGCATCGCGAAATCCTCGTCGCGCACCGCCGCGTGTACCGCGTCGTAGATCATGTCGTAGCCACGCCGCTGGTCGTCGGTGGTCGCCGGGACCCGCGCCAACCAGCTGTGCCGCACGGTGCAGCGGGTGGGGGCGCCGGCGGGCAGGATGTCGATGACCTCCACCCCGACGTTGCTGTTGGCGAGGATCAGGTTCGGGTAGATCCAGTAGATCAGTCCCATGTTGTCCCGGACGTCCCACGACCCGCTGGGGTCGGCGTCCAGGTTGGCGATCCAGTTGAACGGAAATCCGAGCCGGTGGTGCTTGCCGTATTCGTCGTAGATCGCCACGTTCGCCAGCGCGTTCTGCCCAATCAGGCTCTCCCCGTGGACAAACGGGAAATGGTAGCCCTCCGCGAACGCCTCCAGAGCGCCCTTCCACGACACCTCGGAGGTGAATTCGCGGTGGTCGTGATACCCGAAGGATCCGTAGTCGAGTTCGGCCAGCTGGGAACGCAGCGGCCCCAGGTGGGCGTCGACGTCGATGGACCCCTCGGCGGCGAGCACCGCCCAGATGAAGCCGTACGCCTCCTGACTGGGCAACTCCACCAGCCCGTAATCGTCGGTGTCGATACCGGTGAACCCGGATTTGCCTGGGATGCTGAACAATTCACCGGTGTTTCGGTAGGTCCACGCGTGGTAGGGACAGGTGAACCGGGAAGCGTTGCCCGCTCCGCAGGCGGGCATCGCGCCGCGGTGGCGGCAATAGTTCAAGAAGACGTGGCTGACCCCGGAGCGGTCGCGGGTCACCAGCAGCGAACTGCCCAGCACCGAGCGGACTTCGAAGTCGTTCGGGTTCGGGATCTGCACACTGGGCAGGATCGCCAACGGGGTCTGCCGCAGGATCTGCGATTCCTCGACCTCGGCGACCTTGGCGTCGCGGTAGTAGTGCAGCGGCACCCTCAACACGTCGGCGGCCAGGTCGGTCGTCTTGTCCCTCACCAGCCGCAACGCTCGCCGCGTCAGATCCTCGTTGAGCTCAACCGGTCGCACGCTCTCGATCGTCACAACTCGGACCATACACTACACCGACCGTGGATGGTCAAGACTTTCTCGACCTGGCCGTTCTGCAACACGCCCCAACCCGTGCTTGGCTGGGTGCATGGCCCCCTCGAACCCCGGTGAGCCCGTGCGCAGCGCGCAGAAGATCGTGGACGTCTTGTCGGCGCAGGGAGTGCAGTACGTCTTCGGCGTGCCGGGCGCGAAGATCGACGCCGTCTACGACGCCCTGCTGGACTCCGGGCCGCCGCTGGTGGTGTGCCGCCACGAACAGAACGCCGCCTTCATGGCCGGGGCGATCGGCCGCCTGACCGGGATCCCCGGCGTGGTGCTCGTGACGTCGGGCCCCGGTACCACCAACCTGGCCACCGGCCTGCTGACCGCCAACACCGAACAGGATCCGGTGGTCGCGCTGTGCGGCGCGGTGCGCCGGGAGGACCGGCTCAAACGCACGCACCAGTCCATGGACGCCGCCGCGATGCTCAGGACGGTCACCAAATTCACCGGCGAGGTCAACGACCCCGGCAACGCCGCCGAGGCCACCATCGGTGCGTTTCGCGCCGCACTCAGCGAACCGCGCGGAGCCGCCGCCGTGGTGCTGCCCGCCGACGTCCTGGCCGCCCCTACCGCGGCGAACATCCCTGGGCCGCAACCGATCCCGCCGTTGGCGGCCGCCCCGACAGCGGCCGTCGCGAAGGCGGCCGAGCTGATCCGCGCCGCGCGCCGGCCGGCGTTGTTGGTCGGCATACGCGGCGCCGACCCCGACAGCTGCCTGGCATTGCGTGCCCTGGTCGCCACCACGGGGTTGCCCGTCGTCGAAACCTTTCAGGCCGCGGGGGTGATCTCCCGCGCGCTCGAGGACAACTTCCTGGGCCGGGTGGGGCTGTTCCGCAATCAGCCCGGCGACGTCGTCCTCGCCCACGCCGACGTCCTGGTCACCATCGGATACGACTCCGTCGAATACGACCCCGTGCTGTGGAACACCGACGTGCACCGCACCGTCGTGCACGTCGACTCGGTTCCGGCCGACATCGACAACCACTATCAACCCACCCTCGAACTGCGGGGCGACATCGCCGCCACCCTCACCTCGTTGACCGGCCAGCTCGCCGGCCTGACCCTGACCGGCGACTACCGGAGCGAGATCGCCGCGCAGCGAAAAGCGTTGACCGACATCGACCTAGCGGCCGCGCAGGCCGCGCCCGAAGGCCCGGCCCTCAACCCCGTCGCCGTCCTGTTGCGGCTGCGCGAAGAACTCGACGACACCGCCACCATCACCTGCGACATCGGCTCGGTCTACATCTACATGGCCCGCCATTTTCGCGTGTATGAGCCGCGGCGGCTGCTGTTCTCCAACGGGCAACAGACCCTGGGCGTGGCGCTGCCGTGGGCCATGGCGGCCTGTCTGGTGCGTCCCGGCACGCAGGTGGTGTCCGTCTCCGGCGACGGCGGATTCCTGTTCTCCGCCCAGGAACTCGCGACCGCCACGCATCTGGGGCTGACCTTCACCCACATCGTGTTCCGCGACAACAGTTATGACATGGTCGGCTTCCAGGAGGTGCTCAAGTACGACCGCAAGTCCGGTGTGGAGCTCAGCGACTACGACCTGGTCTCCTACGCGACGGCCTTCGGCGCGCGCGGCTATCGGGTGACGACGCTGGACGAATTCACCACCACCCTGCGCCAGGCGCTGGCCGAGGACGGCCCTTCCCTGATCGACGTCCCGGTGGACTACAGCCGCAACACCGACCTCGCCGCACACCTGCACGACGACCCCTTCGAATGAGGACCATGGACACCCCTACCGGCGCCTACGAACGCTTCCGCCATTGGGCGACAACGTTGCTCACCCATCAACGCGCGAACGACGCCGAGGTGTACCAGTTCTCGACCATCGGGGCCCTACTGGAGGGCGTCTACGACGGCGACGTCACCGTGGCCGAGATCCTGAGCCACGGCGACTTCGGGCTGGGCACCTTCAATCACCTCGACGGCGAAATGGTCATTCTCGACGGCGTCTGCTACCGGTTGCGCGCCGACGGCTCCGCCAGCCGGGCAGCGCCGACCGACCGCAGCCCGTTCGCGGCGGTCACCCGATTCCACAACGACTTCGAGATCGCGATCCACGGCCGCACCACCCGGACCGAGCTGACGGCCGCCATCGACCGCCAAATCACCAGCCCCAACCTCATTTACGCCGTCCGGATCACCGGGCGCTTCGCCGAGCTGCACACCCGCACCGTGATGGCGCAGAAGCCGCCCTACCCCCCGCTGACCCAAGCCACCGAGGAACAGGCCGAGACCGTCTTCACCGACGTCACGGGCACGGTGGTCGGGTTCCGCACCCCCGACTTCGAGCAAGGCATCTCCGTCGCCGGTTATCACCTGCACTTCCTCAACGCCGACCGCACCGGCGGGGGACACATCCTCGACTTCACCCTCGAGCGGGGAGAGGTCGCGATCAGTGGGGCGTCACAACTGCATCTGAGCCTGCCCACCTCCGGCGACTTCCTCGACGCGCGGCTGTCCGGCGCCGACATCGCCGACCGAATCGACAAAGCCGAAGGCCCGAGGGGTGAGCGAACGTAGCCCGATCGGCGGAATTCATGGACTGTTCAGGCCAGCGTCAAGTCCACATTGTTGAACGCACACGCGCACCGCGTGTCCTCACGGTATGCGCGTAGTACAGGTCGCCAACTTCTATGGCCCTCGCTCCGGCGGCCTTCGCACCGCGGTGGACCGGCTGGGCGCCGAATACTGCGCCAACGGGCACGAGGTGTTTCTGATCGTCCCCGGCCAGCGCGCCGAGCGCAGTCAGCTGCACACCGGCGTCGTGCGAATCACCCTGCCGGCGCGGCTGATTCCGCTCACCGGTGGCTACCGCGCGGTCTTGCCCCGCCCGGTCAAGTCGCTGCTGGAGGCGTTGCGGCCCGACGCGTTGGAGGTGTCCGACCGGCTCACGCTGCGGTCGCTGGGCCGGTGGGGCCGCAACCACGGCGCCACGACGGTCATGATCTCCCACGAACGGCTGGATCGCCTTGTGGGACAGGTACTTCCGCGTCGCACCGCGGTCAAGTTCGCCGACCTGGCCAACGCGCGCACGGCGGCCGATTACGACACGGTGGTGTGCACGACCGGTTTCGCGCGTGAGGAATTCGACCGCATCGGCGCGACGAACACCGTGACCGTCCCGCTGGGCGTGGATCTGCAGACGTTCCACCCGCGCCGACACTCGTACCTGGTGCGGCGCCGCTGGGCCGCGCCGGGCCAGTTGCTGCTGGTTCACTGTGGCCGGCTGTCCGTGGAAAAGCGCGTCGACCGCAGCATCGACGCGCTCGGCGAGTTGTGCCATGCCGGCGTCGACGCCCGGCTCGTCGTCGTGGGCGAGGGCCCGTTGCGGGCCAGGCTGGAACGGCAGGCCGCCCGGCTGCCGGTGGACTTCACCGGATTCGTCTCCGATCGTCACACGGTGGCCGGGCTGCTGGCCTCCGCCGACGTGTCGCTGGCCCCGGGGCCGCACGAGACGTTCGGGCTGGCCGCGCTGGAGTCACTGGCCTGCGGCACACCGGCGGTGGTATCCCGGACCTCGGCGTTGACCGAGATCATCACCCCGGACAGCGGCGCTTCGGCGGACAACCACCCGGCCGCGATCGCGCGGGCGGTCGGCGCGGTCACCAGCCGTCCCGAGCACTACCGCCGCGTCTCGGCCCGCCGCCGCGCCGAGGACTTCACCTGGCACCGGGCGGCGACGGGCATGCTGGCCTCGTTGGGGGCGCCGGCGCTGCAGGATCCACGCCCCGAATCCGAGAACACCGCATAACGTCACCCGCGCGCGGTCTCGCCGCGGGGCCGAGGGCTTACGGCCCCCAAATGAGCAGGTCTTCCATCCCGTTGTTCATCGTCACCATGGTCGGCGCTGGACCCGTAACGTCAAAGTGGATTTTGCCGGTCGCCTGCGCACCGTCAGGAATGGTTGCCCCGCTGATGTTCGTCGGGCTCGCGACGTACCACAGAACCCGATAGGCGGCCTCATTCGGGGCGACGGCGTTGAACTGGGAAATCGCTGGAGTGACGGTGCCCCGAATTGACCTGACGGTAGCCGTGGCTTCCCACAGCTTGCCGGCCGGGGTGTAGCCGGGGGTGGGGTCGGTGCTGGGCTGGAGGTTGCTGACCGTCCATGCAAAGACAACCTGTCCAACGGTGTCGGTCATCGTCAGTTCGCTGCCCAGTTTGCCGACCACCGGATAGGTGGTGGCCGATGCGCTCGGTGCGCTGCTCAGACCAATGGCGGTCATTACGACGGCTGCTACCGCCATGATCGTCCTGCTGATCTTCACCGGTATTCCTCCTCGTTCGAGCGGCAAAACCATTTGCCGCTAATCGACTCCGAAGAATTCACCGTGTCTCGCACATTTTCTTTTCGCTAGGGCCATTTGACCCATTAGTTCAGGGACCTCCGCCCAACCTAATGGCCCGGCATTCGCCGCCCACGGTGGAAATGGGAAATGGTCGCGAACTCAGAATCGGTAGACAACCACTACGGTGCCGACCAGCCGGGAAATGCGCGCGCTGGGAGCCGCCAGCCGTGCCGTCGCGCGCAGCAAGGGTGGAAGCTGCGCAACCCCGGGGCCCGGGTGAGGAAAATTTCGTCAACCAGTTTGATGCTGCCGACCCATCGCTCCGGCTGAAGGGGGGCGGGTCAAGGAACTTGGTTGTCAGCGTGGGAAACCGGGCCAGGCCGTAGCCCGCTTCCGTCAGAACCTCGTCGGCCATGGTGTCGCCCAGACAGGGCCGCGGCAAGCGGCAGTCGAGGGCGCTGCCCCCCGAGGGTGAGAACCAGGCTCTCTTGCGCGGGCGTGAGGGCCGGAAGCTGCAAGGTCATGGTTTGGCCTGCGACCAGTTGCCTGGCAGCGCGGACACCAGCGCTTCGACCTGCGCTCGCGTGAGTGTGGTGACGCTGCCGTCCGGCAGTCCGAGGATGCGATCGGTCGCGAGCCCGTGCAGCTTGAAACGTTTTGCCATGCTGTCGATCTCGCGTTCACGGGCGGCCTCGTCAGGTGCCTGCAACACCTTGAGGATCGCGGAGTTGGTGCGCGCGGCGAGCCCGTAGATCATGTCGGCGACGCCTTCGGGGTCGAAGGTGCCGAAGACACCGTCGGCGACCCCATCGTTGATCAGGCGGGTCAGCAACGGCAGGACTAGCGCTTCTTCGACGGCCAGTATTCGTCCGTAGAGGTGGGCGTTGTCCGGGCGCAGCAACGACGCCATTGCGGCCAGATGCTCCGGCACACCCATCTCCATCTTGACGTCGAACCCGGCCCGTAGCGCCGCGTTCAGCCGGGCCAGCGCGTCACCACCACAGGCGGCGACGGCGGCCTCGACACCGGCAAACGCGTCGCGCGCGCTGCGCTCGGCCAATGCGGCGATCAACGCGTCCTTCGACGGAAACCAATGGTAGAAGGCACCTTTGGAGACCCCAGCGTCGGCGATCAGATCGTTGAGGCTGACGTTGTCATAACCATCACGCAGAAAAAGCGCTGTCGCCCGGTCAAGCAGCTCCACGCGCCGGACGTCGGGATGCTTAACTACCCGCGGCACGCTCTGGCTTCCATCCGACGTACGTCAGGTAGAGCCCGGTGGAGGCGAGGCAGATGAACAGCACCCATATCGCCACCGTCGCACCCGAGCTGTAAATGGCGTTGCCGGCCGCGTCGTACGCCCTTGGCACGGTCAATAGCAGCACTCCACGTATCGAGAAAAACCAGCCCACGGCGGACACGATGATCGCCGCAGGGCCGCGCCAATACTGGTGAAAGGCGATGATGAAGATGCCGCCCATCAACAGAATGGCCCCATAGAGCCAGGGCCACATCGGATTTGCCTTGAACTCCGTGAACAGTTCCTGCATGTATGAGCCCCGGACCGCGACCGTGGTGGGCACGATCGTGAGGTACGGGCCCAACACCCGGGCGAACATGCGGGTACGGGTCTGCGGTTGCCCGGATGTGCTCATTGCGCCTCCTCCATAGTCTCGACAGCATAACCGACCGCTGGTCGGTATACCAGACCGCTGGTCGGTAAATTAACCAGTCGGACGCTTTTGCGGAGCGAGGCCGCATTTCACGCGGCCGCTAGGCTCGGTGCAGACGATCGGGAGGCGAAGCGGTGACAGCCCGGGACCAGGTGTTGATCAGCGTCGCGCGGCTCGCCGCGCTCATCGAGGCCGGCGAGCCGGTGGCCATCCTCGACGTGCGGTGGCGGCTCGACGAACCGGACGGGCGGCCCGCCTACCTGCAGGGCCACCTACCGGGCGCGGTGTACGCGTCCCTCGAGGAGGAACTCAGCGATCACACGATCCCGGACCGCGGCCGCCATCCGCTGCCGTCGGGAGGCAGGCTGCAGGCCGCCGCGCGCCGATGGGGAGTCCGACAGGATTCACCGGTGGTGGTCTACGACGACTGGAATCGCGCCGGTTCGGCGCGCGCCTGGTGGGTGCTGAGGACGGCCGGGCTGCCCGACGTCCGCATCCTGGACGGCGGCCTGGCCGCCTGGCGAAAGGCCGGGCGGAACCTGGAAACCGGCGAGGTGACCCCGCACCCCGGGAATGTGACTGTGCCGCACGGTGATCTGTATGCCGGTGCCCTGCCGACCCTCACCGCCGAACAGGCCGGCGCCGGCACCATGACGCTCCTCGATGCGCGCGCACCCGAACGCTTTCGCGGAGAGGTCGAACCACTCGACCCCGCCGCCGGCCACATCCCCGGCGCCCACAACCTGCCCAGCACCGCCGTCCTGGCCGACGACGGCACGTTCGCCGGCGGCCCCGCGCTCACCCGGCTGCTGGCCGACCGCGGGATCGACCATGACGGCCCGGTGGGTGCCTATTGCGGGTCGGGCATCACCGCCAGCGTCACGGTCGCCGCGCTCGCAGCCGTGGGCCGGGAGGCGGCGCTGTTTCCCGGGTCGTGGTCCGAGTGGTGCTCGGACCCGGGCCGCGCGGTCGCCCGCGGCCCACGGTAACGATCAGACACCGGGCCAGCTCTCCAGGAAGGCCGCGGTGACCCGGGCCGCGTTGGTCGCCGCGATTCCCTTGTAGCAGAAGAACTGAAACGGAAAGCCCGGCAGGTGCAGCGGATCGCCCGGCCCGTCGGTGATGCCCCGGATGCCGAGGAAGGGGACCCCGTGCGCGTCGGCCACGGCCTGCGCGGCCGCGGTCTCCATGTCCGTCGCCTCGAAGGCCGGGTCCGACGTCGAGACGAGGTGCAGGTTGCTGATCAGGGCGCTCCTCAGCCAGCGGCCCGCCGCCTGCCGGAAATTGCCGGTGTACCGCAGGGACCGGTCGGGCACAGTGCGGGGCTGGCAGCCGAAAACGTCGCCGCCGTTCGGGATACAGGGAAACGCCACCCCGTTGTTGTTGTCCCAACTGCAACCGTCACCGCCGACGATGACGCGCGGCCTGCGCCGCAGATCGATCCGGCCGATCGCGCCGTCCAGTGCCACGGAGAGCCTTTCGGCCGTGGCCAGCATGCCGGGGTCGACCGGGCGAAACGTTTCGCCATGGTCCAGGGTCCAGCGGGCCGGCACGGCGACGTCGGCGATCCTGGTGCGGCCCGCCCCGCCGGCGACACCCGAAAACACCACCGCGCCAATCGCATCGGGGCCCCCGCGCGGGAAGCGGGCGAAGGCGGCCGCGGTGGCCTCCCCCGCGTTCACCAGGCCGATGCCGGTCATCGCCACGATCACCCTCGTACCGGCGATCGAGCCGCGATAGAAGTGCCGGCGGTCGGCGACCACCACCGGGTCGGGATCGAGCGCGGTGTGGCACAACACCGCGTCGGCCTCGGCCGGTAAGGCCGACAACACCAGCACGCGCGTCGTGCCGCGATCCGCGTCAGCACCCATCGGCCCAGTAAACGCCCGTCCGGGCGTCCTTCGGCGCACCTTTGCTGATTCCCGCCCTGCATGGGTGGGCCAGCGGCTAGTCTCAGCGGCGGTGCAGCCGACCCGGGGCGCGGCCCACGGAGGAGTCACGCTCATGCTCGAAGTGATCGAACGACCGCCGCGCGGCGAATCCCGCAAGCCGCCGGTGTTATTCGTGCACGGCGCCTGGCACGGCGCCTGGTGCTGGGACGAGCATTTCCTGGACTTCTTCGCGGACAAGGGCCACCGAGCGCTCGCGGTGAGCCTGCGGGGTCACGGAAACAGCCCGGCGCCGCGGTCGATGCGGTTCTGCTCGATCACGGACTTCGTCGCGGACGTCGCCGCGGTCGCCGACGGGCTGCCCGGTCGGCCGGTGGTGGTGGGCCACTCCATGGGCGGCTTCGTGGTGCAGAAATACCTGGAAACACACGAGGCGGCCGCGGCCGTGCTGCTCGCCTCGGTTCCCCCCAGCGGGATCCTGGGCTTCCTGGCGCGCAGGCTCAAGCGCCACCCGTGGTACACCGCGAGCGGCCTGGCCAGGACCAGGTCGTTGCGGGGCGTCGGCGGCACACCGGAATTGGCTCGCGAAACCTTCTTCTCGCAGTGGGCCGCCGATGCCGATGTGGCGCGCTACGCCGCGGCACTCGACGAAGAGTTCGCGCTGAGGATCGCGATCGACATGTTGTGGCGCAAGCTTCCCCAGCCAGATCTCGCGAAAACACCGCTGCTGGTGCTGGGAGCCGAGGATGACGTCTGTTTCACCGTGCGGGAAGTTCGGGCCACCGCGGCCGCCTACGGCACCCAAGCCGAGTTCTTGCCTAAGATGAGCCACGACATGATGCTCGACCCCGGGTGGCGTGCCGTCGCCGAACGAATCCACGCGTGGCTCGAGACATGTGTGCCCGCAAGGTGACTGCGCCATGACGGGCCGCCTCGACGGCAAGGTGGCGATCATCACCGGGGCGAGCACCGGTCTGGGACCCGTGCTGGGCTCGCGGTTCGTCGGTGAAGGCGCCAAGGTGTTGCTGGCCGCGCGCCGCGAAGAACTCGTGCGCGCCGCCGCCGACGCGGCCGGCCCCGGTGCGATCGCGATGCGCGCCGACGTGACCGACGAGCACGACGTCGCGGCCATGGTGGCCCGCGCCGTCGACGAATTCGGCCACGTCGACGTCTTGTGCAACAACGCCGCGACGCCCGGAGAGGACCGCTGGATCTGGGAGCAAACCCTGGACAACTGGAACGCCACCATCGCCGTCGATGTCACCGCGGCGATGCTGTGCACCCGGGAAGTGCTCAACCAGTCGATGTTGGCGCGCCGTCGCGGCGTCATCCTGAACTTCTCCTCCACGGCGGGCTATTCCGGCATCGTCCGCAAGAGCCACTACGTCACCGCGAAGGCGTCACTGCGGGCGTTCACCAAGACCGTGGCGCTGGAGGTCGGCCCATACGGGATCCGGTGCAACTGCATCGTGCCCGGCTCGATCGACACCGAGCTGTGGCGCCGATGGGTGCAGCGCACCGCCGACGAACGCGGCGTCGACTTTGCAACCCAACGCGATAAGTCCGTCAAAGGTGTTGCTCTGCAGGACATCTCCACACCCGACGACGTCGCCAACCTGGCGCTGTTTTTGGCCAGCGACGAAAGCCGGACCATCACCGGGCAATCGATCCCCGTCGACGCCGGAGGATACATGCAGGGATGAGCGCCCCACGACTCTCGGTGGCCACCCCCGTGGTGACGATGTTTCCGAACGCCAGCGGCGACTGGGAGAAAACCGCATCCATCGAGGACCTGACGCGGGTCGCCGAAGCCGCCGATCGGCTCGGCTACCACCACCTGACCTGCAGCGAACACATCGCCCTGCCCGCCGCCGAGACGCACCGCCGCGGCACCCGCTATTGGGATCCACTGGCGACCTTCGGCTACCTGGCCGCCCGCACCCGGCGAATCCGGTTGGCCACCAACGTGCTGGTGCTCGGATACCATCATCCGCTCGAGATCGCCAAGCGCTACGGCACGCTGGACAAGGTCAGCGGCGGCAGGCTCGTCCTGGGGGTCGGCGTCGGCAGCCTCAAACAGGAGTTCGACCTCATCGGCGCACCGTTCGACGACCGCGGACCGCGAGGCGACGACGCGCTGAGGGCGCTGCGCGCCTCGCTGTCGGTGCCCGAACCCGGCTACCGCGGCGAGTTCTATTCGTTCGGCGGCATGGTCGTCGACCCGTGCGCCGTGCAGGAGCGAATTCCCATCTGGGTCGGCGGCCGGACCCTGCGGTCGCTGCGCCGCGCCGCGAGCCTGGCCGACGGTTGGGCGCCCTTCAGCGTGAGCCTGCGCGAAGCGCGAGACTGGTTGAGCCGCTTCGACCTTCGGCCCGGGTTCGAGGTGGTCCTGCCACCGCCGGCACCGCTGGACCCCATCGACGAGCCGGAGCGCACCCGCGATGCCATCGGTGAGGCCGCCGCGCACGGCGCCACCATCGTGCCCGCCGTCTTCCGGCATACGTCGCTGCAGCATTACCTGGACCATCTGCACGCGCTCGCCGAGCTGCACTCCCCCGGCGGCGGCCCGTGATACGCGTCAGGGCAGGCATCTTCAGCCTCACCGCCGCCGCGCCGGCCGATGACGACGGCAGCTACCTGCGCTGGCACCTGCTCGATCACATGCCGGAGCAATACCAACTGCCCGGCATCGTGTACGGGCTGCGCTGGATCGCCGACGGCGACTACCCCGCGCACCGCCTGGCGGCCAACGGTGCCCTGGGCGAGATCGGCAACGCGGTGCACTACCTCGTCGGTGACCCCGTGGAAGAGACCTTCGACGACTTCGTCACGCTCGGCCGCGCGCTGCGCGAGAACGGTCGGTTTCCCGTCGTCCGGCCCTCCTTACAGGTGGCCGGTCTGCGCCTGCTGCAGTGGCAATCCGCGCCGCGGGCGTTGGTTTCCGCCGAGGTGGTGCCGTTTCGGCCGCACCGCGGCGTCGTGCTGATCGTCGAGGAACCCGTCGACGGGCGCCGCCCCGACGAGTGGCTGCAATGGCTGCATGCCGAGCACCACCCCGCGCTGCTCGCCGTGCGCGGCACGGCCGGCGCGTGGACCTTCGGTTCCAGCGCGGGCTGGAGCCACCTGCCCCGGGGATGGCGCACCGACCACCAGTACATCACCGTCATCTACCTCGATGAGGACCCGCTGACCACGACCGACGCGCTGGCCCCCGTCATCGAACAGCGGTGGCGGTCATCGGCCGTACGGCCGCTGTTCGCCGGGCCGCTACGCAGCATGGTCAGCTGGGAAGCCTGGCGGTAAACCCTGCGGTTGACTGGTCGCCAGAGAAATGAGACTTTCCCGAAACGAAGGGGATCTATAGTCGCCGCTGGCAAGGAGGTGAGATGAAGAATCCGTACATCCTCGCGGTGGCCGGGCTGGTGCTGGCCGCCGGTCTGTCCGGCTGCTCCGGCAAAGGAAGCCAGCATGCGTCGGCCCCGAGTTCGAGTCCGACTCCCCCGAGCACCACGGTCATGATCGACGGCAACAAGCACACGATGACCGCGGAGGTCACCTGCACCAGTTCGGCGGCCCAACCGGACGCGTCGCCGCCGGAATCCGGGGACCTCACCACCCACATCAGCGTGCACGACGACACGGCGTCCGTTTCGCTGGCCCTGTCGGACGAGAAACCGCCCATGGTGGACGGATTCGCCGTCTCGCTCGCGCTGAGCACCGGTCAGTATCAGCTGCCCTACCAGGCAACCAGGTCCGCAACCCAGGTGCAGGCAACCAAGCAGGGCAAGAGCTACACCGTGACGGGGACGGGCCAGGCGACCACCCCCGGCCAAAATGGCACGCGCGCGGTGACTTTCGGGATCCACGTCACCTGTCCGTAACCGCGGCGCCCCCGCCGCGGGCTTGCGGTAGCGGCATGGTTGTCTATCGCTCTGAGCTCTGCGATGCTGGCAGCTTGGACATCTTCGAGGATTGGCAAACCGGCGGTACGGAACTGCGGTGGCGGTCGACGACCGCCGCCAACGATGCGCACGAGGTCGCGGTGTTCAGTCGCCGCTGCGGCACCCCAGGCGCCCCCGCCCTGGTGCTCGTGCACGGCTTTCCCACGTCGAGCATCGACTATTTCGCCCTCGCCGGCGAATTGGGCTCGGAGTTCGACATCCACCTGCTGGACTTTCCCGGCTACGGCCTGTCCGACAAACCCACTGAGCCGTATGTGTATTCGCTCTACGACGACGCGCGGCTGCTCGTCTACGCGATCACCCAGGTATGGAAGCTGACCGAATTCCGCATGCTCACCCACGATCGCGGCAGCAGTGTCGGCATGATCGCGCTGGAGATGCTGGCGGCGCTGGATCCGCCCGTCGTGCCCGTCGACCTCATTGTGACCAACGCCAACATCTACCTGCCGCTGTCCAACCTCACCGCCTTCCAGACCGCGCTGCTCGACCCCGACACCGGGCGGCCCACCGCCGCGGCGACGACGCCGGAGATGCTGGCGGCCGGCCTGGGCGCCAGCACGTTCATGCCGCGGCGCACGCTCGATGACCCCGAGATCGCCGCGTTGGCGAAGTGCTTCGCCCACAACGACGGGATCCGCGTGTTGCCCGACACCATCCAATACCTGCACGAGCGCGCCGCCGACGAAACGGGTTGGCTGGAGGCGCTTTCCACCAGCCCGGTCAACACCACGGTGGTGTGGGGGCTACACGACAACGTCGCGCCGCTGCGCGTCCCCAACCACGTCTGGCACACGTATCTGAAGACCAAGCCCGGCCGCAACCGCTACTGGGTGGTGCCGGGCGCGGACCACTACCTGCAATGCGACGCGCCGGGGCAGCTGGCCCAGATCGTCCGGCTGACGGCCCAGGGTGGGGACATTGCGCTGCAGACGCTCGGCAACCAACCCGACGGCGCGGTGCTGGTGGACCAAAGCGCTTCCTAGCTCGGCTGGCCTATCGCAGTCGTTATTCACCTGCCCGAACGTGAAACTAACTTCACGCTCGAGGGCCAGCGTGAAACTAACTTCACACTCGGCGGGGCGAGCCCCGTTTACCCGGTCACGACCGGCAGGCGGGCCCACCCGCGCACGCTGGCGGTGTGTGCCCGTTGCGCGTTGGCATAGTCGACGTCCCAGTCGGGCCAGCGTTTGAGGACCTCCTCGAGTGCCACCCGGCCTTCCATCCGGGCCAGCGCCGAGCCGAGGCAGAAGTGCAGCCCCTGGCCGAAACTCAGGTGGCCGCCCTCGCGGTGGATGTCATAGCGGTCCGGGTCGGCGAACCGGCGGTCGTCCCGGTTGGCGGAACCGTTGAGCAACAACATGTATGAGCCCTCCGGCACGACGCGACCGTAGAGTTCGGCGTCCTCGGCCACGTACCGGGCCTGCACCGGCGAGGGTGCCTCGTAGCGCAGCGTCTCCTCGACCGCGCCGGGGATCAACGACGGGTCGGCGACCAGTTCGCGGCGTTGATCCGGGTGATCGGACAGCAGCTGACCCATGAAGCCGATCAGCCGGGCCGTGGTTTCGTTCCCCGCGCCGGCGATCATGGCGGTGTAGGCCAGCACCTCGGTCCGGGACAAGGGCCGCCGCGTGCCGTCGGGTTCTTCGATCTCGGCTTGCAGCAGGTCCGTCATCAGGTCATCGGACGGGTGATCGGCCCGCCATTCGATGTACTCGGCGAACACGACGATGCTTTCCTCGAACAGCTTGGCGTTGACCGCGGCGGGGTCGCGCTCGTCGGACAACTCGATGTAGGCCCCGCCGCGATCGCGAATCGTGGCCTGGTCCTGTTCGGGAATGCCCAGTAGGTAACCGATGGTCCGCATCGGCATCATGGCACCGAGATCGGCGATGAAGTCGAATCCGCCCGCGCCGATCAGCGGATCCAACTCGCGGACGCAGAACCCGCGGACGAGGTCCTCGACGGCCAGCATGCGCCGCGGCGTGAAGACCCGCGACAGCAGGCGCCGGTGCAGGTCGTGCAGCGGCGGGTCCTCGAACAGCAGAATGCCCGGCGGCACTTCGATATTGGCGAACAAGATGTCGGCGGTGGTCCCGCGGCCCGATCGGTAGGTGTGCCAGTTGTGCAGTTCGCGCGCCACGTCCTCGTAGCGGCTCAGCGCGTAGAAGTTGTATTTCTCGTTGTAGTACAGCGGCGCCTCTTCGCGCATGCGCTTCCACACCGGGTACGGGTTGTCGTCGATGCCGGAGTCGAACGGGTCGTAGTACAGGTCGATCGTGCTGGTGCCCGTCATGCTCAGTCCCCTTCGCTCAGTCGTTTCGGTGCAGGAAGCCGTGCAGAACGGCCTGGGTGAGTTCCTCGACGATCACCTGTCTCGACGGCGGCCTGGCACCGAAATAGGTGGAGCGCAACGCGGCCATCCCGGCGATCATCGCCACCGTCGAGTGGGCCGGCAGGTCCGGATGGTCCGCCCGCAATCCCCGCAGGTTCATGCCCTCCGCGCTGATCCGGCCGAGCGCCCCGACCGCCCGCCGGACCTCCGGGATGCCGGCGTCGGCCGCTTCCTCGTCGCTGAGCGCTTCGGACGCCATCAGCGTCAACAGCAGACCCTGGTGTTCGACGAACACGTCGTAGAGTTGCCCGACGAAATGCCGCGCGAGTTCGTCCTCGTCGGTTTCCTCGGGGACCACGGCCTGCCAGGTCCGGCCGAATTCGTCGACGAAGCTCGTGAAGGGCAAGACCAGCGCCTCGCGGAACAGCGCCGCCTTCGAACCGAAGTGACGGAACAGCAGGTGTTCGGTGACCCCTGCGGCCTGGGCGATTTCGCGGGTGGTCGTGCTGCGGTAGTCGCGGCGCGCAAAGAGCGTCCGCGCGGCTTCGAGCAGCAGCCCGCGTGGGGCGCCACGGGGCCGGCGGGTGGCCGCAACCGTGGTGCTCGTCTTCGGGGAAGGCCGTTGCGCCACTGACGTTCGCTCCTTGCCGATGGTTGACTTGCCTTTAGAGTAGTGTGCACTATCTCAAGAGTCGAGCTCGGATGGGAATGGGGTGCGGCCGTGGGCGCTGTCATCATGCTGGGCACATTGTTCGGCCTGATCGTCCTGATCTTCGGGCTGGTGCTGCGTTTCGACCCGCAGGCCCGTCGGACTCCAGGACACGACCAGTGAGCTCCCAGATGACGCCCGTGATGCAGGCGGCCAGCGACTTCGCGCTCGTCGGGGGCATCGGGTTCACCGCCCTCGGCGTGTACCTGAGCGTTCGCCGGCGACGCCTGCACCCACTCCTGCTGCTGTGCATCTCGGCGATCTCGTTCTCGTGGATCGAGGCGCCCTACGACTGGGCGATGTACGCGCAGTTCCCGCCTGCCATCCCACGCATGCCGTCGTGGTGGCCGCTGAACGTGACCTGGGGCGGCCTGCCCCTCTTCGTTCCCGTCGGCTACATCTCCTACTTCGTGCTGCCGGCCGTGACGGGCACGGCGCTCGGACGGTGGCTGAGCGACCGATTCGGATGGCGCAGGCCGCCAACGTTATTGGTGGTCGGTCTCGTGGTCGGCTTCTGCTGGGCGCTCTTCTTCAACGGGTACCTGGGCGCCAAGCTCGGCGTGTTCTACTACGGCCGGGTGATTCCGGGGCTGGCGATCCGCGAGGGGACGGTGCATCAGTACCCGCTCTATGACTCCCTTGCGATGGCCATCCAGATGATGGTGTTCACCTATCTGCTGGGCCGCACCGACGCGCAGGGCCGCAACGTCATCGAGATGTGGGCCGAGCACAGGTCGAAGAGTCACCTCGGCGCATCACTGCTGTCGGTCGCCGCCGTGGTCGTGATCGGAAACGTCCTCTACGCCGCGGTTTTCGCGCCCCACCTGGTCACCAAGCTCGGCGGCTGGGTGACCGCCGGGCCGACGGAACAACTGTTCCCGGGCGTACCGAACCAACCCGGTTAGTCAAGTGCGCCAGCGCAGTCACCCGAGCGCCTCGGGCAGCACGACTTCGCCCACGCGCCGCAGGTACGGCCACGCGACGTCCGGTGGCAGCCCGCCGCACAACGGGGACAGGTTGAGCACCTGGCCATTGCGCACCCGCGAAACCGCTTCCGGCACCGAGATGATGATGTGCGAGCCGGGCGTGGCGCGCAGCTCGTCGACGGTGTTCACGTGCGAGAAACCGGCCGTCGTCTCGTCCCCGGGATTCCACGCGGCATAGGTTCGCACGTCGTGCAGCAGATGCTCGCCGAGCTCCTTCCAGGCCTGGTCCACGTCGTCGGCGACGAACACGACCGAGGGCGTATCGCGGCTGGGAAACATCGTCGGCCCGGGCTGGTGGCCGTGCTCGCGGCAGGCCTCTTCGTAGGCCTCCTGGATGCCCGGCGCATTGGCGTTGCCCAGCATGCCCAGGCCGTACCTGCCGGCCCGACGGGCGGCCGCCAAAGTTCCGCCGCCCCACATCAGCCCGGGCCCGCCGGGCGTCAGCGGGCGCGGCGTCACGGTGATCCGCCGCCCCTCGTCGACGACGGTTTCACCGGCAAGCAGTCGCCGGAGCAGCGCGAGTTTCTCGTCGCAGAGGCGGCCGCGGGTCTTCATCGGGACGCCGAAGTGCTCGAACTCCTCGGGCCGGTAACCCAAAGCCAGGATGTAGGACGCCCGCCCGTTGCTGATGATGTCGAGGACGGCCATGTCCTCGGCCAGACGCACGGTTTCGTAGAACGGCAGGATCAGGATCAGGCTCAGCGCCAGACGCTGCGTTCGCGCGGCCACCGCCGAGGCCAGCAGAAGCGGTGACGGCAGGTAGCCGTCCTCGGACCCGTGGTGCTCACAGAGCACGGCGGCCAGACCGCCGTGCTCCTCGGCCCAGGCGCACATTTCCGGTGCCGCCGCGTACAGATCACTTGCCGGCGCGGCCCATTCAGGATCGCGCATGTCGAAGCGCAGTGTGTACACGGCAGACTCCTCGCTGGCCCCGTCTTTGTGGTGCACGTTACATGATCAGCCGAAGGCGTAACGCGGCAGAGTCGTCGGGATGTCCAGCGAGCTCAGCAGGCCGGACGGCGCCGCGACGACGTACGGGATCGCGTTGACCACCCGCATCGCCGTGGATGTCATCGCGGCCCGCCCGGCCGCATGGCCTTCGGCCCTGCCCAACGTCATCACGCAGTGGATGTCGGGATCGCCATCGATGTCGACGCGATAGGTCGCGTCGGAGTCCGAGGTCGGCCAGTCGGGCGCGACGTCGCGGGCCATTCGAATCACGTGTTCGATCACGATGGCCTCGCGACCGTCGACCACCCCCGCCGCGCGGGTCCGCACGGCGCCGCAGGTGCCCGCCTTGATGGTGCCGAACGCCACCTCGATGTCGCGATCGGTCAACTCGCGGTCGAGCGACCCGCGCACCTCCGCGACTTCCACCCCGAGGCCGTCGGCCATCAGGAATATCGGTGCCTTCCAGGCCATCTCGATGAATCCGGGCGTCTTGAGCATCGGCTCGAAATCCAGCGGCCGGCCGAAGCCCATCCCGTTCATCATCACGTCGGCCACCGGGTAGTGGTCGTTGAGCGCGACCTCGCTCGCGGTGATTCGCCGGATGCTCTTGGACTGCGTGGTCATCAGCAGGGCGAGCTGGTCGGAGGCGAACCCGGGGAAGACGCCCGAGACGTAGAACGACGCGCCGCCGGCCTCGGCCGCCGCCTCGAGCTGGTCGCGCCATTCCGGGGCGAAATACGACGGCGGGTACACCAGGCTGGTCGACGACGTCGACACGACGTTGATGCCGGCAGCCAGCAGGCGCACATAGTCGGGAACCGCGGCCCCGTCGCGCTCGGGACCGCTGGCCGCGTACACCACGCAGTCGGGCGACAGGGCGATCAGCGCGTCGGCATCGTCGGTGGCCACCACGCCCAGCGGCTCGCCGCCGGCCAACTCGCCGGCATCTTTGCCGACCTTGTCCGGCGAATGCACCCAGACACCAACCAGTTCCAGGTCGGGTCGGCGGGCGACGGCGTCGATCGCGATCGCCCCGACTCCCCCGGTCGACCACACCACGGTACGAATAGCCACCGGCAATCCCCTCACTCGATGTGCGGATGCGCGGCGGCGGCCGCCGCGCGTTCCAGGTACGGCCACGCAACGTCCGGCGCGAGGCCGCCACACAGCGGGTGCAGCGGCAGCCGCCGTCCACCGCGCACGTAGTCAATCGCCTCGCCCGGGGTCAAAATGCGGTACGGGCCGCCGTCTTCGCGCAGCGCTGCCACGCTGCCGGCGCGAGTGATGCTGGCGACGGAATCGTCATGGGGTCGGTACGAGGCCGCCGTCACCGCGTCGTGCAACAGGTGGGGCCCCAGTTCGTCCCACGCCGCATCGATATCGTCGGCGACGAAAACCGCTGTGGGGACGCCCGGGGCGGGAAACTGGACCATTCCCGGTTCATGCCCGTGAGCGCGGCACTGCGCTTCGTAGAATTCCTTCAACCCGGGCCACTCCGTTTGGGAAACGAACCCGAGGCCGTAGCGCCCCGCCCGCCCCGCGGCGGCCTTGCTGCCGCCGGCGATCAGCATCGTCGGCCCACCGGGTGAAGCGCACGCCGGCGTGACACGGATTGTGCGGCCGCGATATCCGACGGATTCACCCCGCACCAGCGGTCCGAGCACGGCGAGGATTTCGTCCGCCGTGCGGCCGCGGGTGGCCATGTCGACGCCGAAGTGGTCGTACTCCTCGCGTCGATGTCCGACACCGAACGCATACGACACCCGTCCCGCGCTGATGAGGTCGAGCACACTCATCTCTTCGGCGAGCCGGACGGGATCCCACAACGGAATGGGCACGGCGGCAAGCAGGATCGCCAGACTGCGCGTCCTCGCCGCGATCGCGGACGCCAACGTCAGCGGCGCGGGTAGGTGGCCGTCGTCGGTGCCGTGATGCTCGGAGAGCACCACCAAGACCGCGCCCCGAGCCTCCGACCAGGCGCACATCTCGATTGCCGCCGGGTACAGCTTTGCGGCCGGCCCGGCCCACCCCGGGCTCCGCATGTCGAACCTAAGGGTGAACATCGGCGGCCGGCGTCGTCCTCACCGCTGCAGACTAACCTAAAATTTGTTCACTAGGATAGTACTTGCTCTCTTAAACCCTTGACCCGGCCTGCCCGCGGCTGTTAGCTTCCGAATCGGAACGTGGGTGCCTGCCGCGTAAGGGCAACGGCCGCCCCAGCTTTCATCACGCACCCGAGGAGGAACCAGATGACGACTCATCGCGTGGTGGTGTGGGCGACGGGCGGAATCGGGTCGATCGCCATCCGCACAATTCAGCGTCGTCCCGACCTGGAATTGGTCGGGGTGTGGGTGCACTCACCGGAAAAGGACGGCAAGGACGCCGGCGAACTC
Organism: Mycobacterium europaeum; assembly: GCF_034555895.2. Lineage (NCBI taxonomy): Bacteria > Bacillati > Actinomycetota > Actinomycetes > Mycobacteriales > Mycobacteriaceae > Mycobacterium > Mycobacterium europaeum. The sequence continues at coordinate 1,317,486 of NZ_CP157315.1, read as the reverse complement.
GCCAACGGCGAGCCGATCGGTTTGGCCGCCACCAACGACGCCGACGCACTGATCGCGCTCAAGCCCGACTGCGTGATCTACGCCGCCAGCGGCCCGGAGCGCGACGCGCTGGCCATCCCGGATTACGTCAGGCTGCTCGGGGCCGGCATCAACGTCGTCACGACCAGCACCACCCGACTGGTCAACCCGCACGCCTACGAACCCGCCGAGTGGCGCGACCAACTCCTCGCCGCGGCCAAGCGGGGGCAGGTGTCGCTGTACGCGTCGGGGATCGAGCCGGGCTTCGCCGCGGACTATCTGCCGCTCGTGTTGTCCACCCAGTCGTCGTCGATCGACAAAATCCACGCGTTCGAGATCGGCCTGTACGACGACTACGGCGTCCCCGACATCATGGGCGACGCGTTGGGCTTCGGCCGGCCGCTCGACTACCAACCCTGGATCGGCTTCCCGGGCGCGATCGCCGGTGAGTGGCAGGGGCAGATCCGGTTGGTTGCCGGCGCGCTCGGCGTCGAAGTCCAGGAAGTCCGCGAATATTTCGACCGCGCGGTCACCCACCGGACGCTGGAGGTGGCCATGGGCACCGTCGAGGCCGGGACGTGTGGTGCGCTGCGGATGCGGGCGATCGGCGTGGTCGACAGCCGCGAGGCCATCGTCATCGAGCACGTCACCCGACTCGCCCACGACGTCGCGCCGGACTGGCCCACCGGGATCGGCGATCTGTCCTATCGCGTGATGATCAGCGGCGACCCGGACATCGACTGCACCCTGGCGGCGACGCTGAAGGATCCGCGCAAGGCTGGAGTCGGCGGCATGACGTCCGGGGCGGGCGCGATGGTCGCCACCGCGATGCGCGTCGTCAATGCCGTGCCGTATGTCGTTGCCGCAGAACCGGGGCTGCTGAGTTCGGTCGACCTCCCGCTGACGATTCCAAAGCACGCGTTCGCCACCTAGTCTGCCGGGGTGACGTTTAACCCGCTCGAGGAACTCACCCTGCCCCAACTGCGGCTGCGCACCAGCATGAAGTGGCGCGCGCACGCGGACGACGTGTTGCCGCTCTGGGTTGCTGAGATGGACGTCAGCCTGGCGCCGACGGTGGCCGCCGCACTGCGCCGGGCGATCGACATCGGCGACACCGGATACCCTTGCGGCACTGCGTTTGCCGAAGCGGTCAGTGAATTCGCCTCGCGGCGTTGGCAATGGCACGACCTGGAGGTCGACCGCACCGCGATCGTTCCCGACGTCATGCTCGGCGTCGTCGAGTTGTTACGTCTGGTCACCGACCGTGGTGACGCCGTGGTCGTCAACCCGCCCGTGTATGCCCCGTTCTACGCGTTCGTCACGCACGACGGCCGCCGGATCGTCGAAGCACCGCTTGACGCAGGCGGCCGAATCGACTTGGAGGTCTTGGCGGACGCGTTCGCGCGTGCCGGCGCTTCGGGCGGCAAGGTTGCGTACTTGCTGTGCAACCCGCACAACCCCACCGGGTCGGTGCACACGGTCGACGAACTGCGCGCCGTCGCCGAACTCGCCCGCCGGTTCGGCGTCCGGGTGGTCTCGGATGAGATCCACGCGCCCGTCATCCTGCCGGGGTCGCGTTTCACCCCGTACCTGACGGTCCCCGGCGCCGAGAACGCCTTTGCCCTGACGTCCGCGTCCAAGGCGTGGAACCTGTCCGGCCTGAAGGCGGCGGTGGCCATCGCCGGCCCGGATGCGGTCGCGGATCTGCACCGGATGCCGGAGGAGGTCAGCCACGGGCCGAGTCATCTGGGCGTCATCGCCCACGCCGAAGCCTTCCGGACCGGTGGCGACTGGCTCGACGCCCTGCTGCGCGGCCTCGACCGAAACCGGACGCTGCTGGGCGAGCTGGTCGCCGAACACCTGCCAACGGTGAAATGTCAATCGCCGCAAGGGACTTACCTCGCGTGGCTCGATTGCCGGGAGCTCGGGTTCGTCGAGGACCCCGCCGGCGGCCTCGCGGTGGTTGCCGCCCTGTCCGGGCCCGCCCGCTGGTTCCTCGACCACGCCCGGGTGGCCCTCAGCTCCGGCCACGTTTTCGGAACCGGCGGGGCGGGGCACGTCCGACTGAACTTCGCCACCTCCGCGGCCATTCTCACCGAGGCCGTGTCCCGGATGGGCCGGGCGCTCGCCGATGCGGGTTAGGCCGGGATCTCCCCGGGCCCGCGACCCAGGTTGCGGAATCCCGCCGCGGGCTCCTTGAACCCGAGCACGAACGGCAGCGAGGTCAATTCCAGCTTCATCGTCGCCCCGAACCGGCGGAGAAAGGTGGACTGGACCGGCGCGAGGGCAACCTGCGCCGTCGCAAGGTCGAGGTAGTGCGTCGACGTCTCCCCGATGTCGTCGAACACGTGAGTCAGCGGTGTGCACTGCGAGCGCACGGATTCATCGAGGCACGCTGCGACGGGATCGGTCATCAACACGTATTCGACCACTGGCACCAGGTTTTTCAGCATGCGATGCACCAGGATCACGTCGAAGCCCGCGAGCTCCACGTGGCGCTTCACCCGCTGTTCGGCCACCTCACCCTGGTGGACGACGAACTTCAACGACAGCTTGTCCAGTTGCGCGCAACTCGCACACTCGCAGGCCACATCCTTCTTGAAGCGCTCACGCCGCGCGATGAACGCCTCCCGCATCCGGGACAGCCGGTCACACACCAGCACTTTGGCGTCGCCGTCGGGCGCCCAGAAGAAGGCGGCGTCACCCTCCAGCTTCGCCAGCTTCAGGCCCCTGCCGGCGTCGATCACCGACTCCAGCAGGCCCGCCACCGTCAACTGGGCATGGGCCAGGTGGGTGCGGTTCCACCGCATGTAGTGGGTATAGCCGCTGATGTCGGCAATGAGCAGGACCGCACGCCGAATCGCCATGAACAGACCAGTTTAATGTCCAGTCGACGGATAGCCCAACGAAATCTCCCACTAGACGAACTCCCGTTGCCGCGAGAGGCTAACTCAAGGCGCCCGCCCACCGGAGGAGCTGAATATGCATGTGCTACGAACCCCGGATGCGCGATTCGAAAACTTGGAAGGCTATCCGTTCGTAGCGAACTACCTCGACGTGGCGGCGAGCGATACGCAGCCGCTGCGCATGCACTTCCTCGACGAGGGCCCGGCGGACGGGCCGCCGATCGTGCTGCTGCACGGCGAGCCTACCTGGAGCTACCTCTACCGGACGATGATCCAGCCGCTCGCCGACGCCGGGAACCGCGTGCTCGCGCCCGACCTGATCGGCTTTGGCCGCTCCGACAAGCCCACCCGAATCGGTGATTACACCTATCAGCGGCACGTCGAATGGGTGACCTCGTGGTTCGAGCGGCTGAACCTGAAAGATGTGACCCTGTTCGTGCAGGACTGGGGGTCGCTGATCGGGCTGCGCATCGCCGCCGAGCAAGGTGACCGCGTCGCGCGACTGGTGGTCGCGAATGGCTTTCTGCCCACCGCGCAGCGGCCCACCCCGCCCGCCTTCTACGCGTGGCGGGCGTTCGCCCGCTACTCCCCCGTGCTGCCCGCCGGCCGCATCGTCTCGGTCGGGACCGTCCGGCGGGTGCCGGCCCGGGTGCGGGCCGGATACGACGCTCCGTTCCCCGACAAGTCGTATCAGGCCGGAGCCCGCGCCTTCCCCCAGTTGGTGCCCACCTCACCGAACGATCCCGCGATCCCGGCCAATCGCGCCGCATGGAAAGCCCTGGGCCAATGGGAGAAGCCCTTGCTCGCCATCTTCGGAGCCCGCGACCCCATCCTCGGGCGGGCCGACCGTCCCCTGATCCAGCACATCCCCGGCGCCGCGGGCCAACCGCACGCCCGCATCAACGCCAGTCACTTCATCCAGGAAGACTCCGGACCCGAACTGGCCGAACGCATTCTGTCCTGGCAGCAGGCCCTGCGCTGACCGCCGTCGGGCGCCGAAATCGACGCCAGCGCGTAGCTCACCCGCACTTCTTCGAGCCAGCGTCGATCCCGACAACCTGTCGCACGCAAATCCCTTGCGGCGTAAGGTCCGTCGACGGCGAAGCCGACGGGAACACCTAGCGGGTGACCGCCAGCACGGCCTCGGCCAGCTCGGGCCGGCAGACCACCAGATCGGGCAGCTTGGGATCCGGCTGGTTGTAGGCCAGGGGGGACCCGTCGATGCGCGAGGTGTGCAGACCGGCGGCGCGGGCCACGGCCACCGGGGCGGCCGAATCCCACTCGAACTGGCCGCCGGCGTGCACGTAGACGTCGGACAGCCCCTGGACGAGCGACGCGACCTTGGCCCCGGCGGAGCCCATTTCCACCAGCACCCCGTCCAGCGCGTCGCGGACGGCCAGCGCGATGGCGGGCGGGCGGGTGCGGGACACCACGATGCGCGGCTTGCCCGGCGCCGCGGGGGGCGAATCGACCTCCGGGGTGGCCAGCGTGACGCCCTGCGCAGGCAGTGCCACGGCACCGGCCACCAGCTCGCCCGCCTCCCACAGCGCGACGTGGACCGCCCAGTCTGTGCGCCCGAGCTCGGAGAATTCCCGCGTCCCGTCCAGCGGATCGACGATCCACACTCGCTCCGAGCGCAGCCGGACCGGGTCGTCGGCACCCTCCTCGGAGAGCACCGCGTCCCCGGGCCGCTCCTGGGCCAGGGCCGCCATCAGGAACTCGTGGGATTGCTTGTCCCCCGCGGCTTTCCGCTCGCTTGCGTCCGCGTCGGCGAACTCTTCCCTTACCCTGAGCAACAGCTGCCCGGCCTCCGTCGCCAACCTGGCCGCCAGTTCGTGGTCATCCGTCAGTTGCAAAGCCCTCACCATCCCTAAGTTGGTAGTGTTGACCAACTTTACCCCGGCCCATGTCGAGGCGGTGGGCACCACCCCCGGAGGCACGATTCGGCCGTAATGTGTTGAGCGTGAGCGGGGGCAACGTTCCTTTGTTGGGCCGGTTGGGACGCATTCCACGGGGGCGTCTGATCGTGATCGGCATCGTCTCGGCGGTCGCGGTGGGCGGCGTGCTCGCCTTCGTGGGGGTGAAGCTGGCCCAGGGCAATCACACCGCCGGGTCCCCCACCACGCAGCCGCCGCCTCCGCAGAGCTTCGCCATCCCGGGCTGCTACAACCTGTCCGTTCCGCCGGTCGAGCGTCCGAAGCGGCTCAACGTGCTGGGCTGCGCGAGCGTCGCCGTTGCGCTGCAAGACATGTCGTGGAGCTCGTGGGGACCCCAGGGCGCGGACGGGACCGGCACCGCCGTGTTCAAGGTCTGCGACCCGAATTGCGCGGCGGGGTATCAACTCCGCGAACCGGTAGTCGTACACGCGTGGAATCCGCAGCCGCCGCGGCGCGAGGCCATCTGCCAGGTGGGCCTGGAGATCTTCGCCGACATGATCCTGGCCTTCCCCAAAGGCGTCCCCCCGCCGAGCGTGCAGAAGATGAACGCCCAGTACAACGGGCAGCCGGCGGTGCACTTCGCCAACTACTCGAGCGGCGACACGCGCGGCACCCAGTTCATCGGCTACACGTTCTGTAACTAGCTAGCCCCGATGGCGGCGACCCGCTTCGCCCGGCTTCGCCGCGCTCGCGATCGCCGCTAGACCTCGATCACCACGGCGCCGCCCTGGCCGCCGCCCGCGCACATGGCCGCGACGCCGATGCCACCGCCCCGGCGGGCCAGCTCATAGGCCAGCGTGGTCACCATGCGCGCGCCCGACGCCGCGATGGGGTGCCCGAGGCTGCACCCGCTGCCCGAGAAGTTCACCTTCTCCTCGTCGATGCCGTACTCCCGGCACGCGGCGATCGGCACCGAGGCGAACGCTTCGTTGATCTCCCACAGCGCCACGTCGCCGACCGACAGACCGGCCCGCTGCAGCACCTTGCCGATGACCTTGACGGCACCCAGCCCGGTGTCCCTGGGGGCGACGCCGGCGGCGGCCCACGCCCGCACCGTGCCCATCACGTTGAGGTTCTCGGCGGCGGCATAGTCGCGACCGACGAGGGCGACCGCCGCGGCGGCGTCGTTGGTGCCGCTGCTGTTGCCCGCGGTGATGGAGAATCCCTCGATCTCGGGGTGCAGCACTTTGAGCCCGGCGAGTTTCTCGACGGTGGTGTCCCGGCGAGGATGTTCGTCGACGGAGAAATCGATCACCGAACCGTCGAGCTGCGTGACCTTCAAGGGGACGATCTCGTCGACGAACTTGCCAGCATCGATGGCGGCGATGGCGCGCTGATGCGACCGGGCGGCCCAGGCGTCCATCTCCTCGCGGGTGATGCCGACCGCCTGCGCCGTGTTCCAGCCCACGGTGATCGACATGTCCCGGCTGGGCGCGTCGGGCGTCTCCACGTGTGTCGGCGGCATCCACTGCTCCTGGAACTTCAGCTCGGGACCGGGGATTCGCCAGTTGGTCAGTGGCGTCATCGACAACGACTGCACGCCGCCGGCGATGAGGACGCGTTCCATCCCGGAGCCGATCTGCGCCGCGGCGTTGCCGATGGCGGTCAGGCTGCCCGCGCAGTGCCGGTTCACCGACTGGCCGGGGATGTCCTCCATGCCGGTCGCGGTCGCCGCGTAACGCGCTAAATCCCCACCACCGTAATGGGATTCGGCGAAGATGATGTCGTCGATGGCGGACGGGTCGACGCCGGACCTGCGCACCACCTCCGGAAGCACCGTGGTGATCAGCGTCTCGGGCGGCGTGTTGACGAGCGTGCCCTTGAAGGAGCGGCCGATCGCCGTCCTCACCGCTCCGACAATGACGGGTGTAGCCATGTTCTCAACCTCGAACGGTCTGGCTGCGGTCGGCAGCGTGGGTGTCAGCAGATGACGCGAATCGTAACAAATACCGTATGGGCAATAGTAAATGGCCTAAGTTCACCTGGAGCGGGGTGTACGAGGAACAGGAGACCGGCCGTGAAAACCAAAGGCGCTCTGGCCTGGGAGCTCAACCAACCATGGTCGGTGGAGGAGATCGAGATCGGTGAACCCCGCCGCGGGGAGGTAGCGGTGCAACTCGAGACCGCGGGCCTATGCCATTCCGACCATCACCTGATGACGGGCGACTTTCCGATTCCCAGTTATCCGGTTCTGGGCGGCCACGAGGGCGCCGGAATCGTCACCGCGGTCGGCGAGGGCGCCGAGAACCTGGCCGTGGGCGATCACGTGGTCATGTCGTTCATCCCGTCCTGCGGCAAATGCACGCCATGCCAGGTCGGGATGCGCAATCTGTGCGACCTGGGGATGGGTCTGCTCTCGGGCGCATCAGTCAGCGATGGTTCGTTCCGGGTGAGCGCCAGGGGACGGGATGTCATCCCGATGTCGCTGCTCGGGACGTTCGCCCCCTATGTGGTGGTGCACCAGACCTCGGTGGTCAAGGTCGACCCGGCGATCCCCTTCGACGTGGCCTGTTTGGTCGGCTGCGGAGTGACCACCGGCTACGGCTCAGCGGTGCGCAGCGCCGCGGTCGGGCCCGGCGACGACGTCGCGGTCATCGGTGTCGGCGGGGTCGGTGTCGCCGCGATCCAAGGCGCTCGGCTGGCCGGAGCGCGCCGCATCTTCGCGATCGATCCGTTCGAGTCGCAACGCGAACGGGCGCTGAAGTTCGGCGCGACCGAGGCTTTCGCGAATGTGGCCAGTGCGGCCGGCGCCATCGCCGAGGCGACGTGGGGAGCGATGTGCGGCAAGGTCATCGTCACGGTCGGCCACTGCGACGGCAACGAGGTGGAGGCGTGGCTAGGGCTGACCGCCAAGGGCGGCGTGTGCGTCCTGACGGCCATGGGCAACGTGATGGCCACCGAGGTCACCCTCAACCTGGCCGGGTTGACCTTGCTGCAGAAGAGCTTGCGGGGCAGCCTGTTTGGCGGCGGCAACCCCCAGCACGACATCCCCGCCATTCTCGAGCTGTACAAGCTCGGCCAGCTCAACCTCGACGACATGGTCACGCGCGAGTACACGCTCGAGCAGATCAACGATGGCTACCGGGACATGCTCGAGGGGCGCAACGTCCGCGGAATCATCCGCTATACCGACGCCGACCGCGTCTGAGCGGGCGCAGGGCAGAAGACACAATGGATCCATGACAACCGGACCAGCCCCCGTGCGCGACACCACCGAGCTCGCCGCATACCGACTCGCCGCGCTGCTCCTCGGCGTGGGGACGCTCCACTTCCTGGCACCCAAACCGTTCGACACGATCGTTCCCGCCGAGTTGCCGGGAAACGCGCGGTTCTACACCTACGCCTCCGGGGTGGCCGAGGTGAGCGTCGGCGCCGCGCTGCTGCCGCGACCAACCCGACGACTGGCCGCGCTCGCGGCCGCCGTCCTATTCGTCGCGGTATTCCCGGCGAATCTCAACATGTGCCGCTTGTGGTGGGGCAAGCCCTGGCCGATGCGGATCGTCGCCCTGGCCCGGCTACCGCTGCAGATTCCAATGATCACCACCGCACTCCAGATCAGCCGCAACAGCTGACGTGCCACAGCCGACACGCCCGCCACAGGCGTCCCCGGCGGCCAGGGGACGCGCGAGAGCCCGCCTCGCAGCGGCAACTGAGTAGACGTGCCTCGAAGGGGCGCCGCCGGCCGGCTCGGAGACTGGCGATGCACTTGTGACCGGTGCGTCGGGACTGTATGCAAACCGGTTGTGCAGCAGGCCACGTCAAGAGCGGAGATCGACCGAGCGTCCCAGGTAGGCCATGAGGCGAGCAGTCGGTGTCGAATCATCCGGCGCGGCTTGCGCCGGTCCGAAACCGCCCGGTCGGCGCAACATGTCCTCGGGCACCGACTCCACCAGCCCACGACACAGCGCGAGCAGGTCGTCGGGCAGCTCGATCAGCCGTCCCTGGGAGCGGTAGAGGTCCCAGCTGTGCAGGGCCAGGTCCGAGACGGGGAACGTCAGCGCCCGGCCTAACGGAACATTGCCCGCCGGTGACACCCGCATGGCGTCGAGATCGGCGCCGGGCAGGGCGTCCCGCAATCGTCCGGCCAACTCGCGAAGCCGCGCCGCCGGGTCGTCGCATATCCAGTCGGCCGGCTCGGAGGGGGCGTTCCAGACTTCACCGTCCTCCACCAGCGTCACGACTTTGGCGGCGCTTCCGGTGACGTGACCCACCAGGTCGCGCACGCTCCAACCCTCGAGGTTGGACGGTTGGTCCCAGCTCTCCGTCGCGACGTGGTCGACGGCGTCGATGAGCAGACCGAACGCCTCGGTAGCCAGCACGCCGATCCGGGAAGTCGTTTCGTCCATTGCCATGTATCTGATTATGACTTCGACCCGGTCTCACCGGACCGCCGCGGGCACTTTCGTCACGGTTGAATCACCTTGCCCCGGTGTGCTTTCTGTCCTGCCGGCGCGATGGGGCCACACAAACTTGTTCTGCCCGGCGGCACCGGCCAGGGATGGCCTGACCAGCATCGGATACGGCACCGCCAGGACGACGGCAACCGGCATCGCCAGCACGCGCAGCTCCTGCCGCCCGACGGCCTAGGGTCACAAGTCCTCGGATCTGCCGCCCCGCCGGTCGCCGGGTTGAGCCCGCGCCGTTTGAAAGGCGAGACTCTACGTCGGCGGACTCGACAGGAGGTCTTGGTGGGCAAAGCAGACATCGCCGCGGTTCTTGCGGTCGCGGCCGCCCTGATGGTTGGCATCGGAGACGTCATCCAGCAGCGCTCCGCCCAACAGGTCACCGACCAACCGGTGGGCACCCTTGCCCTGTTTCGCCGGCTGCTGCGCGACCGGCAGTGGTGGACGGGCAGCCTGGTGGCCGGCGCCGGGTTCGGGTTCCAGGCCGCGGCGCTGGGCTTCGGCTCGGTGGTGCTCGTGCAAGCGCTGTTGGTGACCTCGTTGCTGTTCGCGTTGCTCATCAGCGCCCGGGTGAATCACCGCAGAATTACTGCCTGGCAAGCGCTTTGGGCGGTATTGCTGGCCGCCGCGGTGGCAGTGGTGGTGACGGTCGGCGACCCTCAGGAGGGAACCCCGCGCGGGTCGCTGCACACGTGGACGATCGTGGCGTTGGTGATGGGCCCGGCGCTCATCCTGTGCGTGATCGGCGCGCGCATGTTCCCGGGCGCGGTCGCGGCGTTGTCGCTGGGCCTGATGTCCGGCGCGCTGTGGGGATTGTTCTCGGTCTTGACCAAGGGCGTGGTCGACCAGCTCGACCACGGCATCCCGGCCCTGCTCCGCATACCCGAGGTGTACGTGTGGGTGGTGGTGGCGATCGCGGCCACCGCCTGGGAGCAGTCGGCGTTTCGAGCGGGCCCGCTCACCGCATCGCTCCCCGCGGTGACCGTCGCCGAGCCCGTCGTGGGATCGGTGCTGGGTGTCACCGTGCTGGGCGAGACGCTACGGACCAACGATGTCGGCCTGGTGGCACTGGGCGTGTCGGTCGCGGTCATGGCCGCAGCGACGGTGGCGCTGGCCCACAGCCAGGCCACCGCTACTCCGCCCGCCGGCGAAAAGATCACGCAATCAACCTGATTCGGCCGCGCGAGCCCACCCGGTGCGCGATGGGTCGGCGACGGGTCGTGGTCGGCGCCACCGAGGTGAGACCCGGCGAACACATCGCTTGGCTCGGATTGTCCCCGCGGGAAAGGCCACTGTCGTAGGCTTCATTGGCGAGCAACTTGTGAATACGCGACGCGCTGGGGGCGCGCGAAATGCTTGAGAGGGGACTCGAGCAGGAAGGGCCTCGACATGCGCCAGCTCAAAACTGCAGTCGCCGTTGCCGCCTCGGTCGGAATACTGGTCTCCGGTTGCGGCCACAACGACGGGGGCGGCACCGCCTCGCCATCCACCACCTCCACCGCGGCGTCGCCGAAAGGCCCGCTGACAAAAGACCAGTTGGCCGATCTCATGCTCAGCCCGACCGAGCTGGACACCGCGCTCGGCGTCACGGGCACTTACAGCGACCCGCCGAAAACCGCTCTGGGAGAAGACCCGGTCAAGCGCAGTGACTACACCGTTCCGGCCGAATGCAGTTACGCCATGCGGGCGGCCCTGGAAACCGTTTATGCCGACAGCGGGAGCAGCGCGGTTTACGGCTACCACGACGTCGCGCCCGCTCCCCCGGGTGCGAGCGAAGTGGAAAGGCCCGACGTAGATCAGTTCGTGGTGCTGTTTCCTTCGCCGGATCAGGCGAGCGCGTTTTTCACTGCCTCGGCCCAGCGGTGGCCGGCCTGCGCCAACCGTCAGGACACCGTTCCCGCCGAGGGCGGTCAACCGGAACTGCAGTGGAAGGTGGGGGCGGTTGCCAACGCCGACGGAGTGCTGCGCGCCCCCGTGACCGTGACCGTCGTCAAAGACGGCGGGAACGTCACCATGCCGTGTCAGCGGGCACTGACCGTCCGCAACAACGTCGTCATCGACGTCGACGCTTGCCGCAGGGACGTCGGAGACCTCGGCGTCAACATCGCCAACCAGATCGCGGCAAAGGTCGCCAAGCAATAGGGTGCCGTCCTGGGCGCCCCCGAAGCCCGATGTCCGCCCCGCGTTCACCCACCTGCAGTAGCTACCGGCGGCGTCCGCGGCGTACGATCTTGCGGCCGAACCGATCACACGATGACACTTGCGCCGCTACCGATCCTCGCGGTAAGCCGTAGCTGCACACGTTGTCGCGAAATCGTTTCGGGCGGTCTGCTCGAACGGTTGGTCGCGGGTGTCGAAAGGAAACGAATGAACGCAACGGAGACGTCGGCCGAAAGTGGCGGGGAGCGGCCGGTGATTCACCTCTCGCAGTTGCTGCGCGCCCCGGTGCTGGCCCGCGCCGGCGAGACCGTCGGCCGGGTCGAGGACGTGATCGTGCGGCTGCGCGGCACCGACGAGTATCCCCTGGTGACCGGGATCGTTGCCGGGGTCGGCGGTCGGCGGGTTTTCATCGGCGACAAATCCATCGACGAATACAACGCCGACCGAGTCTTGTTGACCAAGAACAAGGTTGACCTCCGCGGCTTCGAGCGCCGCGACGGCGAGGTGCTGTTGCGCGCCGACGTGCTGGGCCACCGGCTGATCGACGTGGCCAACGTGGAGCTGATCCGGGCCTACGACGTGGAACTCGAAGATACCGGCGACGGCTGGATGTTGACCCGCGTGGACACCCGACGGCCGCCACGGTTGTTCGGGCTGATCAAGCAGTCCGGCGGGCACGCCGCCCGCGACTGGAAGGCGTTCGAACCGCTGATCGGCGACGCTCGCTCAGACGCCGTGCGGCGCTTGTCGGATCGGTTCGGCGAGTTCAAAGCCGCCGAGATCGCCGACCTCCTCGAGGAGGCGGACAAGGCCGAGGGCGGCGAGATCCTCGACCGGGTGCGCAGCGACCCCGAACTGGAAGCCGACGTGTTCGAAGAACTGGAGCCCGAAAAGGCGAGCCGCCTTCTCGACGACATGCCCGACCGCGAGGTGGCCGCGCTGCTCGGCCGGATGCGGGCCGACGACGCCGCCGACGCGATCGCCGATCTGCGCCAGTCGCGGCGGCGGCGGGTGCTGGAATTGATGCCCGCCCCTGAGCGCACCAAGGTCATCACCTTGATGGGCTTCAACCCCGAGAGCGCCGGCGGGCTGATGAACGTCGACTTCGTCGCCTGCGCCGCCACCAGCACAGCCGCCGAAGCGTTGCGGCTGCTCGCCACCGCCCACACGATCCAGCCGGAGGCGCTCATCAAAGTGCACGTTCTCGACGAGGACGGGCGGCTCGACGGTGTGGTCTCGGTGATCACGCTGCTACAGGCGCACGCCGGTGAAACCCTTGAGGGGCTGATGGATTCAGATCCCGTGCGGGTCACCGCCGATGCCGACCTGACGGACATCGCGCTGTTGATGGCCGACTTCAATCTCTATTCCATCCCGGTCGTCGACGACCAGGACCGCGTGCTCGGGGTGGTCACCGTCGACGACGTGCTGGAGGCCACCATCCCCGAGGACTGGCGGCGGCGTGAACCCGCGCCGCGTCCCGTCCGCGAACCCACCCAGCCCGGCGACCACCACACGCGCGTGCCGGGAGGTAACGCGCTGTGACCACGGGGCGCGAGGAGACGGCCCCCAGCGCGGTGCTCGACACCGCGCACCTGGGTGACATCGAGGGGGCGTTCGGACGGATCAGCGTCGGCGAAACCGAGCACCCCCGCACCTGGAAGACGCGGCTGCTCACCCTGCTCGCGATCGTCGGCCCGGGAATCATCGTCATGGTCGGCGACAACGACGCCGGTGGCGTGGCCACCTACGCCCAGGCGGGTCAGAACTACGGCTACTCCCTGTTGTGGGTGCTGCTGCTGCTGGTCCCGGTGCTGATCGTCAATCAGGAAATGGTGGTCCGGCTCGGGGCGGTCACCGGCGTCGGGCACGCCCGGCTGATCAACGAGCGGTTCGGCCGGGGCTGGGGCTGGTTCTCGGTCGGCGACCTGTTCCTGCTCAACTTCTTGACGATCGTCACCGAGTTCATCGGCATCTCGCTGGCCGCCGAATACATCGGCGTCTCCAAGTACGTTGCGGTGCCGATCTCGGCGGTGGCGCTGGTGACGATCATGGCGACCGGCAGCTTCCGGCGCTGGGAGCGCGCCATGTTCATCTTCATCGCCGTCACACTGCTGCAGGTCCCGATGCTGCTGATGTCCCATCCACAGTGGGGCCAGGCGGCAAAATCCTTTGTGATGCCCAGCATTTCGGGTGGGGTGAGTTCGGATGCAGTGCTGCTCATCATCGCCATCGTCGGTACCACGGTGGCCCCGTGGCAGCTGTTCTTCCAGCAGTCCAACGTCGTCGACAAACGCATCACCCCACGATTCATCGGCTACGAGCGCGCCGACACCGTGCTGGGCGCCTTCGTCGTCGTCATCGGTGCCGCGGCCTTGGTCATGACCGGCGAGTGGGCGGCCCGCTCCACCAACACCATCGGCGCTTTCACCGATGCCGGCGCAACCGCGCACCTCCTCGGCCAACAGCGCGGCACCCTTGGCTCGATCTTCGCGATCGTCTTGATGGACGCCTCGATCATCGGCGCCGCGGCCGTGACGCTGGCCACCAGCTACGCCTTCGGCGACGTCTTCGGCCTGAAGCACTCGCTGCACCGCGGATTCGCCGACGCCAAACAGTTCTACCTGTCCTACACCGCGATGGTGGTGTTGGCCGCGGCCATCGTGCTCATCCCCGGGGCCCCGCTCGGGCTGATCACCACCGCCGTGCAGGCCCTGGCCGGCCTGCTGCTGCCGAGCGCCAGCGTCTTCTTGCTGCTGTTGTGCAACGATCGGGAAGTGCTGGGCCCATGGGTCAATCGGCCCTGGCTCAACTGGATTGCCGGGCTGATCGTCGGCACGCTGTTGCTGCTGTCGGGAATCCTGATGGCCACCACGCTGTTTCCCAAACTCGACGTCGTCGCGGTGGCCGGCTACCTGGCTTTGGCCCTGGTGATCCTCGCCGTTGCGGCCATGCCGGTGCTGCGCTTCATGGCCCGCCGCCAACCGCCGCCTCCCACGCCCCGACTACCGGCCCGCGGCGTGGACCGCAACACCTGGCGCATGCCGCCGTTGACCCTGCTGGAGCCGGTCGTCTGGTCGCCGGGCACCCGGCTCGGCATGATCGCGCTGCGCGGCTACCTGGTCATCGGCGCACTGCTCTTGGTGGTCAAGGCAATACAGCTCAGCCACTGACCGCTTCGCGAATCCGGCGGGCCACCTCGCCGTACCGCTCGAAACGCTCCGGATCGCCCACGGCGTTGTAAAGGACCAGGCGCGTGGCCTTTCCGGCATATTTCTTCCCCAGCGCGTCAGCCAGCCCGTCCCACGTCGACTCGGTGGCGAAGACGGCGATGTGCTCGTCGCTGACCTGGGCCGCCATCCCGGCCATGTCGCCGGCCTTCTGCTTCTCCCGGATCCGGGCGGTCGTGCCTTCGAACCCCGCCTGGTCCCAGATGAACGCGTAGTTGGGTGTGCTGCCGTAGAAAGCCATGCTGGCGCGCACCGCTTCTCGTTGTTTGTCGCGCTCTTCGTCGCTGTCGCCGACGATGGTCATCACCGGCACGATCACTGCGAGGTCCGACGGCGAGCGGCCGGCTTTCGCCGCCCCTTCGGCAATGCTGGGCAGGACGTGCCGGGCGATGTAGCCGGGCTCCCCGATCGGATGCACGTGCACCCCGTCGGCCACTTCGCCGGCCATCCGCAGCATCCACGGGTTGACCGCCGCGATATCGACTTTCGGATCGGGCGCCGCGATCGGGCCCGGGCTCCATTGCGGGGTGATGAAGTCGAGGTCGTAGAAGTCGCCGTGGTGATCGAGCGTCCCGCTGCGAAAGGCCGCAAAGCACGCCTTGACGGCGAACAGGTAGTCCCGCAGCCGCGGGCCCGGCCGCTCGAACGCCACCCCGTAGCGCCGGACGACGTGCGTGCGAACCTGGGTGCCCAGGCCCAGCCGGAAGTTCCCGCCGGTCGCCTCCTGAAGCTCCCAGGCGGTGGCGGCCGTGACGAACGGACTGCGCGGAAAGGCCACGGCCACCCCGGTGGACAGCTCGAGGCCCGGCGCGGCCTGCGACGCGACGGCGGCGTTGAGGTAGGCCGTGCGGCCCGTCTCGGTGAACAACAGGCCGGAGAACCCCGCGGATTGCGTTCGCCGAGCCAGGTCGCCGATCTCGTGGAGCGGCTGCGGGAACGTCATCGCGTCGACGTGCATTCCTGGGAGCCTACGTGCGCCCTGGCCCTTGCTGCGCGGGCACTCCACGGTGTTAGCTCTGTAGTCAGCAGCAACCGCCGCCGTTTCGCTAACAGGAGGCTCGCGAACATGCTTCGTGGATTGTTGACGGCGGGAGCAATCGCCGGGGGAATTGCCCTCGCTCCCCCGGTTCGGGCCGCCCCGTCGACCACGACGACCCAATGACGTCGGCGCACTCGATGTCCGCGCCAACCGTGCGATTGGTCGCCGTCGTCTCGGTGGGGTGTGCCGGGCTCCTGGCCTGCGGGTCGCAGCACGCCGCTCCGCCCACTCCCGCCAGCTCGAGCGTGACGAAGCCGGTGGCGTCTACCAGCTCAAGCGCCCCGGCGACCGCGCCCGGTAGCCCGGGGGAATCCCCGGCAACCACGACCACGCCGACGTGCGTCGGGTTGTCGATATGCCCGCCACCGCCGCCCGATGCCGAGGGGAATCCGGCCTGCTACTACGCCGACGGCTGGCGCGCCGACGACACCGGGGCCGGCATCGAGGCCTGGTATTTCCGCGATCCCAAGAACCCGTCCGGTCCGGAAAAGGTCACGGCGATCGTGCGCAAAAAGGACGGCACCACCGAGTCGCAGGACGCCGACATCGAACCCGGGCAGCAGGTGCATCGCTTCGGGTTCCCCAACGCCGCGCCGTCGACGGTTCAAGAGGTCCTGTTCAGCGGCCCGACCGGCCGCTGCTTCGTGATCGGGCCGGGCTGAAGCGCGGGCCCCGGTGACGATCAGCGCTCTTGGGGACGGTGGCTCACCGGTGCGGTGAAACCCTGGGTGTCGTCGAAGTGCGCCCACTGGCCGTCGTCGTTGACTTCCATGCGCCAACCCAGCTCGGTGTTGCCGCCGATCGAATGGATGAACCAAGCGTGCGCGGACTCTGCGCTGGCAAAATCCTTCGTCGCGACGACCCGGCCACGTGGGTCGATAACGCGAAACTCAACCATGGGATGTGATTATCCCTGCCAGCGACTTTTCAATCGAGCTAATCGCCGATTTGCGGGAAAAGCCGGGCGCGAACGCCTCTACGGCAACGCTGGCAAATCCCGGGCTAGACGGTGCGGGCCAACCGGTCGGCGAGCAGCTCGGCGAACCTGGCCGGGTCGTCGAGCGCACCGCCTTCGGCGAGAAGCGCCGTGCCGTAGAGCAATTCGGCCGTCTCGGCAACTTGAGCGAGTTCCGCGTCGTCCTTCGCCTTCTGTTGCGCCGCACGCAGCCCGGTCACCAGCGGATGGTTGGGATTGAGCTCGAGTATCCGCTTGCCGACCGGGATGTCCTGCCCGGAGGCACGGTAGAGCCGCGCGAGGGCGGGGGTGATGCCGAAGGCGTCGGTGATCAGGCAGGCCGGCGAGTCGGTCAAGCGGCTGGAAAGCCGTACCTCCTTGACGTGTTCGCTCAGCGTCTCCTTCATCCAGTTCAGGAGGTCGGCGAATTCCTTCTGCTGCTCCTCCCGCTCGGCTTCGCTCTCGTCGCCCTCGGAACTGAGGTCCACCTCGCCCTTGGCGACCGACTGCAGCGGTTTGCCCTCGAACTCGGTCACCGTCCCCACCCAGACCTCGTCGACCGGGTCGGTGAGCAACAAGACTTCGTAGCCCTTGGCTTTGAAGGCCTCCAGGTGCGGCGATTTCAGGATCTGTTGGCGCGTCTCCCCCGTCGCGAAGAAGATCTGCTCCTGGCCCTCCTTCATGCGCTCCACGTACTCGGCGAGAGTGGTCGGTTCCTCCTCGCTGTGCGTGGACGCGAAGGACGCGATCTGCAGCAGGGTTTCCCGGTTGTCGAAGTCCGACAGCAGCCCCTCTTTGACGACTCGGCCGAATTGGGTCCAGAACGTGCGGTAGTCGTCGGGCCGCTCGGACTGCAGCTCCTTGATGGTGGAGAGGACCTTCTTGGTGAGCCGCCGGCGGATGGCCTTGATCTGCCGGTCCTGCTGCAGGATTTCGCGCGACACGTTGAGCGACATGTCCGCCGCGTCGACGACGCCCTTGACGAATCGCAGGTATTCGGGCATGAGCTGGTCGCAGTCGCCCATGATGAACACCCGCTTGACGTACAGCTGGATTCCGGTCTGGGCGTCGCGGTTGAACAGGTCGAACGGGGCGTGCGACGGGATGAACAACAGGGCCTGGTATTCGAAGGTGCCCTCGGCCTTCATCGCGATGACCTCGAGCGGGTCGTCCCAGGCGTGCGCGATGTGCTTGTAGAACTCCTTGTACTCCTCCTCGGAGACCTCTTCCTTGGGCCGAGCCCACAGCGCCTTCATCGAGTTGAGCGTCTCGACCTCTTTGGTGACGGTCTCCTCGCCGCCCTCCCCTTCCTCGTCCGAGGCCGCCGGCGCCCGTCGTTCCACCTCCATCCGGATGGGCCAGGCGATGAAGTCGGAGTACTTCTTGACCAGGCCCCGGATCTTCCACTCCGAGGTGTAGTCGTGCAGCTCGTCCTCGGTGTCCTCGGGCTTGAGGTGCAAGGTGACCGACGTTCCCTGTGGGGCGCCCTCGACGGCTTCGATGGTGTAGGTGCCCTCGCCGCTGGATTCCCATCGGGTGGCTTCGCTCTCGCCGGCCTTGCGGGTGAGCAGCTCGACCTTGTCGGCGACCATGAAGCTCGAGTAGAAGCCGATGCCGAACTGGCCGATCAGTTCCTCCGAGGCGGCCTCGTTCTTGGCCTCCCTCAGTTGCTGCCGCAGCTCGGCGGTGCCCGACTTGGCCAGCGTGCCGATCAGGCTCACCACCTCGTCGCGCGTCATCCCGATGCCGTTGTCGCGGATGGTGAGCGTCCTTGCGTCTTTGTCGACCTCGATGTCGATGTGCAGGTCGGAGGTGTCGACGTTGAGGTCTTTGTTGCGGAAGGCTTCCAGCCGCAGCTTGTCCAGTGCGTCGGAAGCGTTCGAGATCAGCTCCCGCAGAAACGAATCCTTGTTGGAGTAGACGGAGTGGACCATCAGGTCCAGCAGTTGCCGTGCTTCCGCCTGAAACTCCAGCTGCTCGACACGCGCGTTCATGAGTTTCCCTACGTCTCTTCCCAGGTCCTTGTGACGGACATTGACGTGTCAAATTTACCGAGTTGCGGAGCGCTCGCGCTCGCGGGTTCGCCCTCGTCGTGCCGGGCTCTAGGCTGGGGACATGTCTGTTGCTCAACGCGAACGAGCCGCCCTCGTGGAGACCATGCGCGCCGTGGGCCCGGAGGCGCCCACGCTGTGCGAAGGGTGGAAGACGCGCGACCTGGCCGCCCACCTCGTGATCCGGGAGTATCGGCCCGACGCCGCTCCGGGCATCCTGATCCCGTTCTTCGCGTCGCACACCGAGAAGGTGCAGAACCAGGTGGCCGAGCAGGGATGGGACGAGCTGGTCGACAAGGTGGCGTCCGGTCCGCCGGTCTATTCACCGTTCAAGCTGCTCGATCCGGTGGCCAACGTTGCCGAGATGTTCATCCACCACGAGGACGTGCGGCGGGCGCAGCCGGGCTGGCAGCCGCGCGCCCTGGAACCGGAGCTGAGCGCCCGGCTGCGCCGCACCCTGCCGCTGATGGCGCGGCTTACGCTCGCCAAGGTGCCGGGGCGGGTGGCGCTGCGTACCCCGGAGGGCAAAACGCTGCTGACCGCGGGACGCGGCCCCGCGGTCACGGTCACCGGCGCCCCGGAGGAACTGCTGCTGTTCGCGGTCGGCCGGTCCGCGCAAGTCGAATTCGACGGCGACGCCGCGGCGGTGCAGGCCGTCCGCGAGGCGCCCAAGGGGCTGTAAGCCCCGACGTCAGCCGAAGGCTTGGCGGAGGTCTTTCTTGATGACCTTGCCGAACTGGTTGCGCGGCAGCGCATCGACGATCACCAGGCGCTCCGGATGCTTGTAGCGGCTCAACCCGCTCGAACGGCAGTGCCGCACGAGCGATTCCAGTGACACGTCCGCGGCGGAGGCCGGTACTACCACCGCGCATACACGTTCGCCGGTCCGCGGGTCGGGGACGCCGATGACCGCGACGTCGGCGACCGAGGGGTGGGTGGCCAGCACATTCTCGACTTCGAGGGCCGAGACGTTCTCCGCATTGCGAATGATCGCGTCCTTGATGCGCCCGGTGACACGGACGTTGCCGTCCTGGTCGACCAGGCCGAGATCGCCTGTGCGAAGCCAGCCCTCCCGGTCGAACGCGTCGACGTCGAGCGCGGGGTCGGCGTAGCCGAGAAAGCATTGGGGTCCCTTGAGCCGCAACTCGCCCTCCTGCCCGGCGGCCAGTTCGGTTTCGTCGGTGCCGACCACCCGGACGCTGACCCCTGGAGTCGGCGTGCCGACGGTGTGGTCGAGGGACTCGGGTGAGGCGGTGAGCGAGGGTGAAGCCGCCACGGGGAACTCGGTGAGGCCCCAGGCGTTGGCGATGCCGGGCAGCCCGAAGGCTTCCCGGATCTGGCGGCCCAGTTCGGCGGTGATCGGCGCGCCGCCGGCCAGGCAACCGCGGAGGAAGGGGAACAGGGGCCGCTCGCCGTGGGCTCACTGGGCTTCGAGGAATCCGACGAAAAACGGGGTAGCCGTGCCCAGAAACGTCGGGTTGTGCGCCGCGATGGAAAACGGGGTGGTCGCCGGGTCGAATACCTCGAACAACGCCAACCGCATGCCGGTCTGCAGCGCGGCCGCCAGCATCACCGCCCCGCCGATGTGCGCGACCGGAAAGGCGATGGGATCGACGTCGCTGTCGGTGATTCCGACCGCGCCGACCAGACCCGTTGCGCCGGCGATCACCGATGCGTCGGTATGGCGGATCCCTTTGGGCGCCGCGGTGGTTCCCGACGAGTAGTAGATCCATCGCGGGTCGCCGGCCGACGCTGGCGGGGGCGCGAGCGCATCGGTTCCTGCGCGGGGCAGCCGAAGCCCGCCGCTGGCCGGCGGGGTCGCCAAGTCGACGGTGATCACCTGGAAGCCTCGGGTCGCGGCCAGCGAACGCGCCAGCGCACCGTGCTCGAAGCCGCGCCAAATCTCCGGCACGACAAGGTATTCCGACGAAAGCTGCTCGGTGATGAAGCCGACCTCGCGTTCCCGCAGTAGCGGGATGATCGGGTTTTGCACCGCGCCGAGCCGGGCCAGCGCCGCCATGACGACCATGGTTTCCAGCGTGGTCGGCAGCTGCCAGGACACGACGGTGCCCGCCCCTATGCCGCGTTCGGCGAACGCGGCGGCCGTCGCACAGGCGGCGTCGTGGAACTGGCGTGCGGTCAGGCGGCGCCCCTGGTCGTCGGCGAGCAACGGCCGGGCCGGCGCCGCCCGCGCCGCGTCGGCGATCAACGTCCAGTAGGTGACGTCGCTTCCGATGCTCATTCGTCCGTCGGATTGCCCAGGGTCGGTCGGAATCCGGAGTGCGCGATCGCGACCGACGCGCCACTGCCGATGGGACCTGTGCGGTCGACGAGCACGGCCGATCCGGTGGCCACCCCGTCGTGGCTGTAATGGGTCAGGGAGGCCATGCCGATGTGCGGCCCTTCCGGCAGCCGGCTCAGCGTGAGGGTGTAGTCGGCGTTGATGAACTGCAAGCCGTTCGTTCCCCAATTGGCAAGGGAAGCCGTGATATCGGCCGCCATCGCCGCACGGGTGAAGGGGCTGAGCGGTTCGCCGTCGATGAGCGAGCGTGTCTCATGTAGCCAGGTGTATTTCGGGCCGGAGCTGCCGGCCCAGTCGGGGTCGCGGTTCTGCAGTTCGGTGCCCCAACCATAGGTGCGCATGAAGAGCGTGGGTTGGGCGCCATCCTCGATGGGCAGCGGCGGCATCTGCGGATGCTGGGACCAGACGTCCCCCTCCGGCTGGGGGCCGCGCCGCAGGAACAGCGCGCTCCCCCGCGCGACCGGTGTGTCGCGCTGGGTGAGGACGGCCTCGACGAGCCGCAGCCGCCGCCGGTCATGGTGCACGGTGGTGTGCACCTCGATGGGTTCCATCGCGACCGGCGCCGGAAGGTCGACGGTCAGCCGAGCGGGTAGCAGTTGCGGGTCGTCGACCGCGCGTTCGAGCGCCCAGCCCAGCAGTCCACCGACCACATGCCCGCTGAGCGACGGGCCCCACCCACCGCGGGCGATCTGATGCGGCACGAAACGGTGTCCGTCGCGCGAGAAGTACGGCGCCTGTGCCGCCGCGGCAACGTCATCCGGCACGACATTCGTCTCGGTCAATGCGCGACGCTCCGCCCAGAGATGGGATTCCCTCGTGTGAGGATGGCAACAGTAGATATTACAGTTTGATCGCCAGTCTCAACGGGCCGACCGGTGGCCGGTCAATTCGGTAGCCGAGCAAGGGCGTTCGCGCGCGTCAGGCTACCGCGGCGCCCACCAGGTGGCCGATCGCGTAGGTGATCGCCAGCGCGAGGCCACCCCCGATGACGTTGCGCAGCACGGCCGGGACCTTGGGCGCCCCGCCCAAACCGGCCGACACCGCACCGGTGATCACCAGGGCGACGAGTACGGCTGCGACGGTGACCGGGATCCGCCACGCCGTCGGCGGCGCCAAGATCGCGATCAGCGGCAACAGGGCGCCGACCGCGAACGACAGCGCCGACGACGACGCCGCCTGCCACGGGTTGGTCAGCTCCTCGGGATTGATGCCCAGTTCGACCTCGGCATGGGCGAGCAGCGGGTTGTGGTCGGTGAGCTCCTCGGCGACGGTGCGGGCGGTCGCCGCGCTCAGGCCCTTCGCTTCGTACAGGGCGGCAAGCTCGTCCAACTCGGCGGCCGGATCGTCGCGCAGCTCTTGGCGCTCCTTGTGCAACAGCGCCTTCTCGGTATCACGCTGGGTGCTCACCGACACGTATTCGCCCAGCGCCATGGACACCGCTCCGGCAACCAGTCCGGCGCTGCCGGCGGTCAATATCGGGGCGCGTTCCATGGTCGCCGCGGCAACGCCGACCACGATGCCCGCCGTTGAGACGATCCCATCGTTGGCGCCCAGCACTCCGGCGCGCAGCCAGTTCAACTTCGATGAGACCGAGCCCTGATGCGGTTCGGCAGGATGCGGATGCGACGGGCTCGACACGGCCGCAACGATATACGGCGGCAACCCGCCGGGCCAGCATACATAGCCTTGCCAAAGTGGTGGGGCCTCTCGGCCTCGGCATTTTGCCCGAAGGTCACTCGCGTCGAGCCGGCGTCGATCCCGCGTTGGGCCGGCGTCGATCCGCGAGCCGGTCGTCCGCCGTCCGCTGCGTCGACACGCCGGTCAGCGCCCCAGAAGTTCTGCATGGGCCGCGCACAGCCGTTGCATAGGGAAGCTATCTAGGGTCGGTCGGGTAAGGGGGATTCCGAGGAGTTCACCAGCCGATAGACAGGTGAAGGAATATGAACTTTAAGCAATTACTTGGGGGGATCACCGTCGCCGGCGCGCTGAGCGCCGCGGCATTGGGTATGGGCGCCGGAGCGGCCAACGCCGCTCCGGGCGGGCCTCCGCCCGGCCCGGCCGGCAGTCACGGCGGGCCCGCGCCCGCAGGTATCCATCCACCGAACGCACCCGGTGATCCGGGCGGACCTGGTGGGCCGGGCGGCCCGGGTGGACCTGGCGGCCCCGGCGGCCCGGGTGGGCCCCCCGGCGGCCCCGGCGGTCCGGGCGGACCCGACCATCCCGGTGGACCCGGCGGCCCGGGTGGACCCGGCGGTCCCGGCGGACCCGACCATCCCGGTGGACCCGGCGGTCCCGGCGGACCCGACCATCCCGGTGGACCCGGTGGGCCCGGCGGTCCGTGGCACGGAGACCCGCAGCGAGGCTACTTCCGCGGGGCGCCCTGGGGTGACGGGCCGGCGCCTTGGGGACCTGGCGAACCGCCGCGACCCAACTGGGACAGGCCACTCCCCCCGCCTGGCGGGCAATGGGGATACGGCCCGATCAACTACTGGGGCTACCAGGAGACGCCCGTGTGGGATCCCGGATTCCACCAATGGGGGTTCTGGTTCTTCGGAGTCTGGATTCCGCTGTAAACCAGCAGTGAGCACGGCGCCCGCTTCGCCACTCGGCGAGGCGGGCGTCGCGCTGTCACCCCCGGCGACGAGCCGAAGCCGTCTGGACGAACCTGCGGGCGTTGCGTCGTTGGGACCTTTGACCTTTGGGCGTGGGCCCTACGCCATGCCACAGATGTCGTATGGCCCTCGTTTGGTGTGTCTCGATAGCGAAACATCGAGGTCACGGTTTGGGGTGTCCGCACCTGCCGGAGCTGACCGATTGACCGAACAGGAGGCGCGATGACCACGCAAGACCTTCGCGTGAGCCCGCTCTACGCGGGGATGGTGGTCACCACCGTGGTATCGGGAATCTGCGCGTTGGCCGCGCTTGCCGCCGGCTCGCCGCTTCAGTTCGGCGTCGCGCTGGCGCTATTCGGCGCCGGGTGGATCGCCGCCGACTTCATCCAACGCACACTTGACCCCGGGCAGCAGCGTTTCACCCGTCGATGCGACGTCACCGTCGCGCGCCCGGTCCCCGCCTATCGACCCTCTCGCGTCGTGTACGCCGGTCACTGTGAGCACTTCTCGCGACCGGCACCGCCGGTCGTGAGCAAGTTCGCCGCCTGACGATCGATCAGCTCTTGGTGCCGACCGTAATGAGGTCGGAGATGACCTGCGTCCACACCGGTCGACGAATGCGATGCTGATCGCTGATCGCAAAACCCGCGCCCTCGAACAACGCGCGCATCTCCCCCGGCGACGCGTTGTGCTGCGGCTTCCACCTGTTGACCGACGGCGCCTGCAGCAGCGGTTGCCGGGCGCTCAGGGCCGCGACGGCCACCAACCCGCCCGGCGCCAGCACGCGGTGGAATTCGCGCAGTGCCGCCGGCTGGTCGAAGAAGTGGAACGCCGACGTGGTCACCACCGCGTCGAGCGCGCCGTCGTCGAACGGCAGTTGTTCGGCGGGGGCGCGCAGCCACTGCACCCGGTCGGTTCTGGCACGGGCGCGGGCGAGCATGCCGTCGGACATGTCGACACCGTAGATCGCGTCGGGCTGCAGCTCGCGGCCAATCCGATCACTGAGAATGCCTGTGCCGCAGGCGATATCAGCGACCTTGCGGGCCGCATGAGCACGTAGCTGCGCGATCACCTCGTCGTGCGGCGGGCGGTATACCCAGCGCTGGAGGAACGGCAGGTCGTACGCCGGGGCCACCAAGCCCCACAGCCGCGTGACCGCGTCGTTGAGCCCTCGCCGGCTCGGTGCCGTCATTTGCCCAGCACGGAGCTGTAGTAGATGGTGTCGGCGACCGACACCGAGTCGTTGGTTTGCGGAATCGCGGCAAGCCCGCTGTCGGCCAACAACTCGCTCATCTTGGTGCCGGCCGTCTGCCACCCCAGGTTCTTCAGGTACTCGGCAACGTCGTTACGCTCACCCTCGAAACCCAGTTCCTCCCAATCCAGCTCGAAGCCGTGGTCGCGCCACTTGGCGGTGGCCCTGCGCATCATCTCCCGCGCCTTATCGACATCTTGCTGCGGCCGGTCCGGGATCGCTTCGACGGCCAGCCTGCTGCCCTCGGCGCTCAGCGCGGAGATGTTGTCCAGCAAGCGGTCCTGCGCGTCGGGCGGCAGGTACCCGAAGAGACCTTCCGCGATCCACGCGGTAGGGCGGGTCTTGTCAAAGCCCGCGTCCGCCAACGCTTTCGGCCAGTCGCGCCGCAAGTCAATGGCGACCGTGCGCAGGTCGGCCCGAGGGGCGGCGCCCAGCCCTGCCAGGGTGGTGGTCTTGAACTCGATCACCTCCGGCTGGTCGATTTCGAACACGGTCATGTCGGCAGGCCATGGCAGCCGGTAGGCGCGCGCGTCGAGGCCGGACGCCAGGATGACGGCCTGACGGATCCCCGCCTGCGCCGCGTCGTGAAAGAAGGTGTCGAAGAACCGGGTGCGGGCGGCCATGGCCGCGGGCATGTGTTCGAGTTTCCAGCCGGATTCGTGGTCGTCGACGTCGGCGGCGTCGAGGTCGCCGTCGACCCATCGCGTGAAGAAGTCCACGCCGACGGCGCGAACCAGCGGTTCGGCGAACCGGTCCTCGATCAGCGGATCGTCGGCCTTGGTCGCGATCGCCCGGGCCGCGGCCACCATGGTGGCCGTCGCGCCCACACTGGTGGCCAAATCCCAGGTGTCGTTGTCTGTGCGTGGCATGCGCCGGTTCCCCCTCGGAGTGAAAGCGATACTTAGCCAGTATAACGACCGTCCGGGCTGGATGGTTCCCGGCGATTTGTCGTGGGCCGCCGCGCGGGGAGAGGGGTTGGGTCGCGCGCGGTCCTACGGGCCAGGACCGCCGGGACCGCCGGGTCCACCCGGCCCGCCCAGCCCACCGGGTCCGCCCAGTCCCCCGGGTTCGCTCGGCCCACCGGGTCCGCCCGGCCCGTTCACGGCGGGGACCGCGGGCACGCATTGATGCAAGTCCACGCTCCACACAAAGCCCTCGCCGCAATTGGGGTCGGCCCGGCCGATCGCCGGCGCCGAGATCGCGATTGCCGGCAATGCTGTCAAAGCGAGCGCGAAGGCGCCGAATGCCCAGCCTCGTCGCAGATGCGTCATCGCTGCGATTCTCATGTCGGTCCCCTCCAGGCCGGCGATACTCGGCGCGGACCAGTGGCCGACCGCGTGTACATCAATTTTGCGCCACGTCACCCGGCGGCGGTGCTGTTATTCGGTAACCAGTTCGAAGACCGGGATGACCCGATCCGTGCGCTCCTGGTACTCACCGAACCCGGGTGCTCGCTCGACGACGATACGGTAGACGGAATCGCGCTCGTCGCGCGGCAATTCACGCACGGCGGCCGGCCTGGGGGCTTGTGCATCATCGGCCATCGACCCATCCCGGCATGGGTATCCCGCCGGCGAGCGGCTCCACGGTTGACCGTCGCCGGATTCGGGTATCACCTGGCAATCCCATCGGGGGGGATCCGCTTCCGCTGCGACGAAGTGAGCACGAGATGGTCGGCTGGCTGGACAGGCTGCAGCGACGAAACCGCACTGCCGGTGTGGTGATCGGCGTCATTTACAAATACCTCGACGATCAAGGCGGGTACCTGTCCGCCCTGATCACCTATTACGGCTTCGTGTCGCTGTTCCCGCTCCTGCTGCTGTTGACCACGGGACTCGGCCTGGTCCTGGCCGGACGCCCCGATCTGCAGGAGCAGGTGCTGCACAGCACCTTGAGCCAATTCCCGGTCATCGGCAGCCAGCTGCATCAGCCCGCGGGGCTCAGCGGAGGCACCGTCGCCGTGGTGGTCGGCATTGCGGGAGCGCTCTACGGCGGTCTGGGCGTCGGTCAGGCGGTGCAGAATGCGATGGACTCGGTGTGGGCCGTCCCGCGGAACAAGCGACCCGACCCGATCCGCTCGCGCCTGCGCAGCTTGATGTTGTTGTTGGTCCTCGGCTCGGCGGCCCTGGCCGCCACCGCCCTGTCCGCGGCGGGCCAGGCCACCGGGGCGCTGGGCATCTTCGGAAAGATCGGCGTCGCACTGGTTGCCGTGGGGATCAATGCGTTGATTTGCCTGGTGGCGTTTCGGGTGACCACCGCGCGGGACCTCACCTATCGCCAGGTGCTGCCGGGAGCGCTTGCGGCAGCAGTGATTTGGCAGATACTGCAGTGGGGCGGTGCCGGATACATTCGGCACACGGTCAAATCGGCCAGCGCCACCAACAGCGTCTTCGCCTTGGTGCTGGGGCTGCTGGCCTTCCTGTTCCTGGTGTCGTCCACGCTGGTTCTGTGCGCCGAGATCAACGTCGTTCTCGTGGAACGGCTTTACCCCCGCGCCTTGCTCACTCCGTTCACCGATGACGCCGAACTCACACCGGCCGACCGCAAGACCTACACCAAGAAGGCAAAAGCCGAGCGGGTCAAGGGCTTTCAGCGCGTCAGCGTCCGGTTCGGCGACCTGGCCCGCAAGGCGAGCCGCCCCCGGACGCAGGCGCCGCCGACCATCCCCAGCCAACCCGCAGGCTAGTCAGTTGCCGCGGCCCGTCTGCTGCTGCAGCTCGTCGATGAGCTCCGACGCTTGGGCCTTCGTCATGTCGTCGGGAACGTCGCGCCCGGCCTCCTGGGCCAGGGTGTGCACGTAGCTGCGCTGCGGACCGGTCATCGGCTCGTCGCCCGTCACCCACTGGGACGGGTCCTTCTCGGGATTTTCGCTGGGCGCCGGCCGGGTGTCGTCAGTCATGTCTTCCACCTCCGCGCAGGGGGATAGCCATCGCACATAGGTTCGAAACATGGCTCGGCGTGTGGCGGACGTCGCAGCCGGCACGGCCCGCGGTTTGGAACAATCGATGCCATGGCGCGTTCCTTCGACATCCTGATCGAATCGCCCGCCAGCGTGGGCCAGATCCACACGACGTTCGGCCGCGAGGACTACTGGCTGGCCCGCCTTCGAGCCGGCAACGTCCCCACGACGCTGGATTCGCTGGTCGTCGGCGATGACGGCACGGTGTCCGTCCGCGCCACCCAGCACGTGTCCCGCCAGGTCCTGCCGACGCTCATCGCCAAGGCGGTCCCCGGCGAGCTGAAGATCGTGCACAGCGAGACGTGGCGGCCGGCCGGCGACGGCGAGGTGCGCGGGCAGATCAGCGTCGTCAGTTCCGGCGGGGTGGGATCCGGGCGGGCGGAAGCCTGGCTGGCACCCGCGGGCGACGGCGCCCGCCTGCGCTTCGCCGTGGAGGTGGCGGTCAAAATCCCGCTGGTGGGCCGCAAGCTCGAGAAATCGATGCAAGCCGACCTATCCAAGAGCATCCCGGAGCTGCAGCGCTTCACCACCAGTTGGATCGCCGAAAACACCTGACCTCGCGGCGGCGGCTCGTCAGTGTTCCGGTGCCGGCTCGACGGCGACGAGTTCGGTGAGCCCGCTGATGGTGAGGATGGGCATCAGGATCGGGTGGGCGATGAGGTGGATGCGGTTGGCGTGGGTGAACAAGGCGTTGATGGCGGCGCTATCCAGGTACTCGACACCGCTGAGGTCGACCGTGAGCGGACCGCCCGGGGCGGCCTCGCCGCTGGCGGCGGTGAGGGCTTGAACGAAGGCGTCGATATTGCTCAGGTCGATCTCCCCCGCCGCGACCAGCATCAGTTCCCCGTCGCTGCGGCGCGCGGTGTCGAGGGTGAGCGACGTGGGCATCATGTGATCCTCGCGGATAGACGGACTGTGGTTCCGGCGGCGTCGGGGTTGATGGTGACGTCGTGCATGAGCCCCCGCATGAGGGCGATACCCCGGCCCCGACGCGGATAGCTGGCCGGCTGCGGGGGCTTCCACGAGCCGGTGTCGGTGATCGTCAACTGCACCTGGTCCACCAGTGCGGTCGCGCCCAGGCTGATCGTGCCCTCGGGTTTGTCGCGATGGCCGTGCTCGATGGCGTTGGCGACGGCTTCGCCCGCGGCGACGAGCACGTTCATTGCTTGTTCCGGATCCAGACGAGTGCGAGTCAGCCAGTGGCGCAACGCCTTTCGCGCTGGGGCTAGGTGGCTGACATCGGCGGGGAAGGTCAGCTCCAGCGGCGCGGGATGGCGATAGAGCAGCAGGACGACGTCGTCCTGGTAACCGCCCTCGGGGGCCAGAGCGGACATGATGTGGTTCGCCAAGTCGTCGAGGGTGGACCCCCGCCCGTCCTGCACCAGCGCGGCGGCGCGGGTGATGCCCTGCCCCAGTGCGGTGCGGCGGCGTTCGACCAATCCGTCGGTGTAGAGCAGCAGGGTCGCCCGCGCCGGCAGGGTCACGCGCCCCTCCGGGCGGGACCAGTCCGCTCGCACGCCCAACGCGATGGTGTGGCCGTCGTCGAGCATCTGCGTGGTGCCGTCCGCGTGGACCAGGATGGGCGGCGGGTGCCCGGCGCTGGAGTACACCAGCTCACCCGTCTCGGGGTCGAGCACCGCGCAGACCGCGGTGGTGCACTGGGCGCCCGGCAACCGCGCCGCGAAGCGATCCATCCCCGCCAGAGCGGCGCCGGGACTGGGGTTTTCGAATAGCAGCGCGCGGCACGCGCTGCGCACCTGGCCCATCACGGTGGCCGCGGCGAGGCCATGCCCAACGCAGTCGCCTACGACCATAGCGATGCGCCCGTCGTCCAGGTCCACGATGTCGTACCAGTCGCCGCCCACCTGCAGGGGCCGGCTGGCGGCCTGGTAACGCACCGCGAAGCCGTGCGGCAGATCGGCGGGGCCGAGGATCGCGTGCTGCAGCGCCAGGGCGGTTTCGCGCTGCTGGTCAACCTGATGGACCCGCTGCAAACCCTGCCCCAGCCGGCCCGCGAGGACCGTCAGCAGGGTCTGGTCCTCGAGGGTGAACGCCCGCCGCTCGGCCAGATCGATCCAGACGACGAGCACGCCCTCGGGATGCTGCAGCGCGATGCCCGCCGTCCCGGCTTCCCCGACGCTCGGGGTGAGCAGGTCGCCGTCGCGCAACGAGTTGAGGGTCTGTTGGGTGCGGGGCGGCAGGTCGCTCCATTGCGCGGGCTCGCCGACCGACACCACTTGCGGTGCGCCATAAGCGTTTCCGTTCGAGGAACTGTGGGCCGGGAAGGTGACGGCCACGACGCGGCGGGCCCGCCACAGTCGGCGCAGTTCCTCGGCCGCGGCGTTGACCGCCGCCTCGACCGTGTCCGCCTCGGCGAGTTCCTGGTTGAGCGCGTGTTCGCGGCCCGCCGCCAGCGCCAGCGCGATGGCCGCGTGCCGGGCGAAGTCGCTGACCAGCTCGAGGTAGTCGTTGCCGAACGGAGACTGCTGCGGGTCGCGGGCGACGGCGATGACGCCGAGCACCGCGCCGTCGGCGATCAGCGGCATGACGATCGCCGAACGTTCACCGACGTCGGTGAACCCCTCGATCGGGTATTGGAAGGACTCGGTGATCAGCGGCAGGCCGCGCCGCGCGACACCGCCCGTGGTGGAGCCGTCCATCGGCACCTGGCGACCGATCACCTCCGAGGAGTACCGCCCCGCCGTCGCGGCGACGACGAGGGTGTTGACCTGATCGGCGGGCAGGTCCGGCTCCTTGGGAACCAGCAGGATCGCCTGCTCGGCGCCGGCCAACTCCAGCGCCCGGTTCACGATCAGCTGCAACGGCCCGGTCTGCGGGTCGCCGGACAGCAGCGCGGTGGTGATCTCGCGGCTGGCCTTCGTCCACTTCGCCGACTCACGTTCGCGTTCGAACAGCCGCGCGTTGTCGATGGCCGCGGCCGCCGCGATCGCCAGCGCCCGCACGGCGGCCGCCTGGGAGTCGGTGAACACCCGGCCGGGGCGATCGTCGACCAGGTAGAGGCTGCCGAAGTCGGCCGCACGCACTGTGATCGGCAACCCGAGGAGCGCCCGCAGCGGCGGATCGTGGGCCTGCAGCTCACCGGCCTGCGGATGGGCGCTCACATCGTCGAGGCGCAGACCCTCGCCCACCGGCAGATCGCCGAGCTGCCGCGCCGTTTGCTCATCGATGCCGGCGCGGACGAAAGCGGCCAGCGCGCCGTCGGCGGCGCGGATCCCCAGGGCTGCGTAGCGGCAGCCGGTCAGCTCCATCGCACCCTTGACGATGCGGTGCAGCGTCACGTCCAGGTCGAGATCGGAACCGACTTCGCTGATGACCCGCACCAGTTGTTCCATCTGGTCGCGAGCCGCCACCAGCTCGTCGAGTTGCTCGTGAATCTGGCTCACCAGCTCGCGCCGGCCCTGCCAAGTGAACGCCGATCCACCCCCTTCGTTGCCCATGGATACAAACGTAACCGCTCACCTGAGCAACCCCCACAGGCGGCGGTGATGTCCGGGCCGGAAATTGCGGGTTTACTCGACCGTGACCATGCTTTGAATCGACCCACCGACGATGGCCGTTATGAGGATTGTCCCGGAGCTCCAACCGCTGTATCTACTGGCGGACAGTCAGCTGCTGTTCTGGAGACGGCAGGGCCGCCTGCTCCTCGAAGAAGCCATCGATAGGTTGGCCGGTGCCACCCCGATCAGCGCGGCCTACATCGGCGCCTCCAACGGAGATCGTCCGGAGTTCTACGACATCTTCGAGGCGGCGGTGGACGCCGTCGGGATCGCCGACCGTCGCATGATCGACTCGTCGTTCGGCCGCGCCGACCGCGCCTTCCTGGAGGGCGCCCAGGTGGTGGTCCTCGCGGGCGGCGACGTGCGCCGCGGCTGGGACACGTTCGAGCAAACCGGCATGAAGGACGTCATCCTGGGCCGGTACGCCCAGGGCGCTGTCCTGGTGGGCATCTCGGCCGGCGCGGTCCAACTCGGGCGTTACGGGGTCGTCGAGGCGCCGGACTCCCCCGAGTCGGGGTTGTTCGACGTGTTCGATCTGGTCCCCCTGGTCATCGACGCGCACGACGAGCGAGCCGGGTGGGCGCGGCTGGCGCGGGCCATCGAATCGCTGCGCGGCGCGGCCATCGGGCTCGGGATTCCTTCGGGCGGCGGAGTCGTCGCGCACACGGATGGCATGATCGAACCCCTGCGCCGGCCCGCCCACAAACTCGTTTTCGACGGCATCCGCGTCGTGCACTCACTGGTGCGCGCGGAATAGGCAATCTACTTGCACTGCAAGTAAGGTCCGTCGCATCCGGTGGTGACGGTTGGCCGTCGGAGTAGTGACTTTCGGCCCGAGTAATGCCCCTCGTTCGGTGTCCAGAGTTAACCATGCCAACTGCCGCTCGACTTTGCTGGAACCCGGCGGCAACCGACATCGGTCCCGGCCAGGTTCATCGCCGGATAAAGGAGCCAGTCATGTCCCTCGCAGGTCTGTTCACGCGCCGGCTACTGGTCGGGGCGATCGGCGCCGGCGCGCTTCTGGGTGCTACCGCGGGGACGGCCGTGGCCGATCCGCCGCCCCGGCCCGCCAACTGCACGGCCGCCGACATGGCCGGCGTAGCGTCCGGGGTGGCGGCGGCACTCTCGGCCTACCTGTTCACCCATCCGGACCTGAACGGCTTCTACACCGACCTGCAGGATCGGCCCAAAGATCAGATTCGCGAGGACGTGCAGCAATATTTCACCGCCAACCCGCAGGAGCAGGCCGACCTTGAGAACATCCGACAACCGCTGGTTGACATCAGGCAACGTTGCCAGTGGGCACCGCTACTGGGTCAGGTCGGTGCGACGCCCTGACCCCCGGGTCAGGCGACCATGTCCCGCACGCGCCCTGGATGCGCCTCGGGCCCGCATAAGCGCAGCCGCGATGGGAAGGAAATCACGATGAAGGTGCGGTCTTGGACCGCAGGGGCGCTGGCAGCGTTGTCCCTTGCCGCGATTCCTGAGATCTATGCCGTCGTGCAGCCCACCGGGGTGGCCAACGCGGACGTCTGCGCGAGTGTCGGCAGGCGCGTTTCCGTGAGCGGGTGCACGAACATCGCCGATACGGTCAACGCCAATGTTCCCCCACCGGACGCGTATGCGCCGCTGCCGCAGGACTTCCCGCCCCCACCGCCACCGCCGCCGCCGGTCAATGTCTGCGTGGGCGGGGGCCGGCGCGTTCATGTGAGCGGCTGCTTCTGAGATCGCGTTCTCTATCGGGGAGACCCGGTACCTCGGCCTCGCGTTGGGCGGTGCACCGCCAGCACGTCGGTGTTGGCCAGCGTTTGCGCCTGGGCGGCCAGCGTCGACGCCCGGTTGGCGTGGGCGATTGCTTCGGCGGGGTTGCTTGCTTCCTTGCCGCGCGCCGCCGCCAAATGCCTTTTCGCCTCGTCGAATCGGGCCAGCGCCGCGGCGCCCACGCTGTCGTGATGCCGGGTGACGTAGTCGGAGATTTGCCGCAGTCTGGTGTCCGCGGTGGACAACGCCTGCCCCGACGAATCGTCCACGCTTGCCTGGCCGTCGGCGGGGGCGACCCGCCGCGCGGCACGCCGGCGGTGGCGCACGCGGTTGAGCACGAGAAACAGCACGACCATCAATACCAAGACGCCGACGCCGATCGCGATCGGCAGCCACATCGGCTTTGAGGTGCTCGCCGACTTGTTCAACCCATCTGCCGCGGCGACGGCCGCACCGCTCCAGTCCTTGACGGCGACCGCGGGCCCAATCTGGTTGTTGCGCAGACCGTCCAGCTCGGCCACCGTGACGCCCTGCGTGTTGGGCGGCACCGAGAACGCGTACAGCTTCGTGTTCGTGGCCACCGCCAGCAGCGCGTCGTGGTCGCCCATTGCGCTGGCGCCGCGGGTCCGCTCGGCCCAGTTGTCGGGCTTGAACCTGGAGAAGTTGTCGACGTAGACCACCCACAGTTGAATGTGCCGATTGCGGTAGAGCCGGTCGATGGCCGCGACGACCGCCGCCCGGCCCGGATCCGTCAACGCCGCGACGCTATCGGTGACGTGGTCCGTGAGCTTGGCCGGCGGTTGCGCGCCGGCGGAGGCGGGCACCAGCAGTCCCGTGGTGAGAATCGCCAGGACTGCACCGATCAGGCGAGCAACGCGCATACGGGTAACTTAGCCGTCATTCCGCCTGATCCGTCCGTGGTCACCGCTTCGGTCGCCACCTGAGCGGCACGGGCCCCGGAAACCAGCCCTCGAAGATGTCGCTCGGCAACGGGCTGTAGGGCTTGGGATACCACGCTTTGGGGACATCGCCGGCGTCCCAGTCGAACCAGAAGAACGGAACCTCGGCGAGCCACACCTCGAAGAACGCGAGCAGCAGATCCCGGGCCAGGTGCGATGCCGGACACCGGTGCGGGCCTCCACCAAAGCTCCAATGTCGCTGCGGGCCGTCCAATTCGATGCTGTGGCCGGACATGTCGTCGGCCTCGTCACGGTGAACCAGTCCGACACACAACTGGACGGGCGCCCCGGCTGGGATCGTTGTTTCTCCGATCGTCACGCTGCGACTCGTGCGTCGTGAAACAGTCTTCGCCCCGCCATCCAACCGCAGCAGCTCCTCGATGAACCGGCGTTGCCGGTCTGGATTTTCGCGCAGCTCCCGCTGAAGCATCGGCTTCCGCGCCAGGACCGCCAGTCCGGCCTTCATCGGGAAGGACGCGAAAATGAGACCGCGGAGCACGGACCCGATCATTCCGAGCACTTCTTCGTCGGACAGCGGTTCGGCGGCGAGGCGGCTGATCACATCGGGGCCACCCCGCGGCGCGCGCCGGATCTGGCCCACCAGTTTCGGCTCGAGCGCTTCGAGGGGGGTATCCGTGGGCAGCCCGCATGCCGCAACGAATGCGGCACGCCAAACCACCTCGGCGACGTCCGCACCATCGCAGCAGTCGAGTTCTCTCGCCACAGAACGGACGCAGTTTTCGATGATCCCGCGCACGGGCTTCAGCATTTCCCGCGAATTGGCCGGATTGAACAACAGGTCGACCATGATTTTCCGGTACGGCCCGAATGGCGGATTGCCGAGCATCAGCTCGCCTTGGCGGCTGGCGAAAACCTCGCCATCACGCACGGCGGCGAGGACGTCGTCGCGCCGCCACAACACGTACGTGCCGTCGGGCTCCCGCAGCACTCGTTGGCCGGCCCGCTGTGCGGCGGCCAGCCACTCCCGATAGCCCGCGGCCGCTTCCTCGTCGGACCGCATGACTTCTTGCGCGGCAGCGGCCTCGCCGCCAGACTCGATCACCACGCACTACCGACTCTCGCGTTCGGCGGTCGCTGCGAACTACGCATTAAGGGCGCCACCTCGAATTCCGACGCCGCCAGTTTATTCTCAAGATCGACCACACGGCGCGGCGAGACGGCCGATCAGCGGACTTATCCAGGGTTTATCGCGCGACCACGCTGATCGTTGTACCCGACCAACAATGTCGAATTCCAGGAGCTTTTCCGGGCATGTCAACTCGAATTAGCTACCCGGCGAGACGAGGGCGCACATCGGGTTCGTCGCGCGGGGGCGGCCCTCAGTCACATCGGCCACACCAGTACCTGTCTCGGTACCACCATGCGACCACCGAACTCGATATCGCCCGCGATATCAGATGCGAGAGTCGCCTCTTGGTCGGAGACCGCAGCAGCCGCTGTCATACCCGATTCTGGCGGGGCGGCGGTGGCGGCGGGTAGGACGCCTAGGTGTGAACCTTCCAGCCCGCCAGCGGGGTGGGTGCCGCCGCCGCGTTGGGGTCGTTGAACTCGATGTAGACGTCGCCCTGCTTCACGCTGCCGTCGTAGGCGACGTAGCCGTGGGCGGTTTGACCGTTGGTGACCGAGCCCGAGCGCAGCGGGGGCATCTTGTTGATCTGTTGGTAGTGCACCAGTGACGAACCGCCCTCGGTATCCCGGTAGGGGTCTTGCCGCCACGGCGAGGACGCGGCGGTCAGCGTTCTTTCGCTGTAGGTGAAGGGCGTGTCGGACTTGCCGACGATGGTCACCTCGATGACGTTGCATCCCCCGCTGCCGGAGCACCCCGACGAAATCCAGGTCACGTTGTTCACGGTGACGTCGGCGGTCGCCGCGCTGTACTCGGTGACATGGATGGTGGTGCCGGATTTGCCGGTCGGGAACGGCGCCTGTTGCGGTGTCGGGTCGGCGGCCGCGTGGGGCGCCATCGCGCACGCCGCAGTTGCCAGCAAGGGCGCAAGACCTGCGCGCACCGGGGAAGGAATGGCCACTCGTGAACGATATCGCCCTTCTAGGAGGCGGTGCCGTCACAGTTGCGCGTGACACCGACGCGACCGATCGGTGCGGACCGGCACGACCACCCACGAGAACGCCGGCGATGCCGCGTCGACGACGTGGAGATCTCGCAGATGCGCGCGTTCGTCGCCGTGGTGGAATACGGCGGGTTCTCTGCGGCTGCACGTCGGTTGCACATCAGCCAGCCAGCGCTGTCCGGAAAAATCCAAGCGCTGGAAACGCACCTGGTTGTCCCGGTCGTCTCCGACTCGGTGGAACAGTTCGACAAACTGCTCGTGGGTTGCCGCGTTAGTTGATCAGCAAGGCGACACCAGTGTCGGTGACCTCGACGTCCACGCAGGACAGATCGGCCACGACGACGTTGGCGTCTGCCAATTCGGACGCGCGGTGGGTGGTCGTGACGGCGAGCACTTGCGCCCCCGCGGCCCGCCCAGCGCCGACCCCCGCGGGCGCATCCTCGACGACTACGCACTCCTGGGCGTCGAGGCCCAGCGCGGCGGCCGCTTTGAGGTAACTCTCGGGGTTTGGCTTGCCGTCCGACACGTCCTCTGCACCGATCAGCAATTTCGGGGCGGGCAGCTGCGCCGCCGCCAGTCGGGCAGCCATCAACGAGCGCGGCCCCGAAGTCACTGCAGCCCAGTGACTATGCGGCAGGGCGTCAAGCAGTCGGCGTGCTCCCGGTAGCGCCACGACACCATCGACGTCAGCGAGCTCTTGCAGAGCCAGTAGCCGGGCCGTCGCAGCGACGCGGTCGTGTGGTGCGACGAATTGCGCGACGGTGTCCTCGGTCCGCCTGCCATGACACACCTTGAGCACCTCTTGGTAGTCGACGCCGTACTCGTCGGCCCAGGTGCCCCAGGACCGTTCGACGGTGGCGGTCGAGTCGACCAGGGTGCCATCGATGTCTAACAAGATCCTCTTACCGTGCAGCACCGCCATAGGCTGCACCCTAACGGGGGGTGGGCCCGCGCACCGGCGGGATGTGTCTCTGCCCACATTCGCCCCCGTGGAATGCGCTGGCTCACAGGACACTTCATTGAGCTGCCGCGTCGGCGCCGCGGGCACGCTGACGACGGAGTGCTACGCGTCCGCGATCGTTTGCCCTCAACGACCCTTTTCGACAGTGTTCGAGGCGCCCCGGTCGAAGCTGGTGGGGTCGTCACCGGTGAGAACCGCATGTCACACGGGCTTTCGGTCGACGGCCGAAGTGACGAGACGCGGCCGCGCCATTCAGCTGGCCGTCTTTGCTTTACGCGCGTTGAGCAACGATGTAAAGGCGAACCAGGGAAATTTAACGGCTCTTTCGCCAAATATCTCAATTCGCAATGCACTGATACCATGCGTTCAGTCAATTGCTTTGGCCTCCGCCTGCCGCTACCCAACGATGCCGCGCCAGGCTTTGAAGCGTGCGTGACGGAAGGATTGTTGGTGCGGACAGCCACCACACGAGCTCAATACGAGTTTATTCACGGGATTTTGCAGCACGAAACCACCGCCCTGAACTTTACTTTGTCGGTGTTGGAACACAGTTACAAATCCCATTTTCCCGATTATTCCGGCGACGTGCGAGCGACCCTGGAAGACGTATCCAAGTACTTGCTGGCGGCCGATAATGGGCGTGAACTTTACCAAGCGGCCGAAGAGGTGCACACACGATTCTTCACATCCGAGGGAGACGGGTCGTGGTTCAGCGAGGGCTACTCGGCGTATAAGTCACAGCGCAAGCCGGTGCAGGACTTCAAGAATTTCGCCGATGCCATCAGCGGAAGCACGGTGCTCGATTTCGGCAGCGGCCGCGGTCATTTAGCTGCGCTGATCGCACGTGCCGGCTACGACTGCTACACCACCGACGTCATGGACTACCGCGGCGCCGACGCCGCACATCTGCCGTTTCGGCAGATGGCTTCGCCCGTCGACGTGCCCTATGCGGACGACATGTTCGACAGTGCGATCGTCAAGACCGTCCTGCATCACGTGGACGAACACGACTTGATTCCGTTGCTTAAGAATTTGCGCCGTGTCGCACGGCGGTTGATCATCGAGGAAGACACCTACGCCGTCCCCGTCGCGGCCCAAGGGATTGCGGCGGAGCAAATCGAGCTAAGGGAATTCGCTAAGCTGGAAGAAAGCGATCAATTTCGGACGCTCGTGCTTATCGATTTTTTTGGCAACGCCGTCGCTCAAGGTCTGGTCGATATGAATTTTGGTTGCCAATTCAAGCGCGTCGACGAATGGCACTCGATATTCAAGAGCCTGGGTCTTCGAGTCGTCGATACCGACGTCGTGGGCTTCCGGCCGGGCAATATTCACAAAGCCTGCCAGGTTCGCTTCGTTGTCGATCGCGAGGAGTTGTAGGGAACAGGCTGTTTAGCCGGTCATTCAAGCCCACGGTGATCCCGCGATGCGGACTCGGTATCGACACCCGCGCCACAGGATGGGCGCGACCTGGTCTACGAAGTCACCACGACGCGCTTCCCGGCGACCGCCAGGGCCGTCGACCGCGCTCAACTCCCCATTCGGGGAGTGTCAAGGATCAACCGAAACACTGTCAGGCGCACCGGCAATCTCGGCACCTTCGCTTCTCACGTCGGCCACTGCAATGGCATGGTGATCGGGCCGAGTCGGGTGCTATCGTCGCCGACGTTCAACTCGACACGGCCTGGCGGTGCCACCGTGAATCTGGGGATACAACGCACGAACTCGGCGGCAAGGACGCTCAGCTGTACTCGGGCAACGTGCATTCCGAGACATCGGCGCGACCCGGCTCCGAATGAGTAGTACGGGCGGCCGTGGACTTTGTCGTCGCTGTACGTGATGAGATAACCGCCGTCCAAATTCAACGTGCGCAATGAGAGTTCCAGTTCGGTTAGCGGCGGCACCCTTACCCCACCGATGGTGATCTCCTCCAGGGTGACGCGCGGGCAATAGCCGAGCGGAGAGTAAAGGCGCACCACCTCGTTGATGAATGTTCCGATTTGGTCGGGGTGTCGGATGAGGAGTGACCGTAACTGCGGGTCGGTGGCCAGCTCGAACAGGGCAAAACCGATTCCCGCCGTCGTCGTCTCGATTGCCGCACCGAA
Organism: Mycobacterium europaeum; assembly: GCF_034555895.2. NCBI lineage: Bacteria > Bacillati > Actinomycetota > Actinomycetes > Mycobacteriales > Mycobacteriaceae > Mycobacterium > Mycobacterium europaeum. The sequence goes on along the minus strand of NZ_CP157315.1, from coordinate 1,278,271 downwards.
CAGCAGCAAGACGAAGCTCAGTATTTCCACTTCCTCGAATTCGTCGCGGAGGGCGGCAATGATCCCCGGCGGCCTGGCTGTGGAAATTGCTTGGCTGACGTATTCGATCAGGTCGGCATGGAAGGGCGCGCTCCTGGGGAATTCCGCTTGCTGCGCCAGTAACCGCAGCAGCGCCTCAAGACTTCCCGCCGGCAATCCGAGCAGCGTCAGCAATGTCTGGGTCGCCAGTCGGCGGCCGATCTCGCCGACAGCCTCGCACTGGCCCTTCGCAGCGACCGCATCGACGAGTGCCGCGGCGTGCTCCTGGATGGATGGCATGAGCCACGCCAACGCTCGTGGCCTGAACAGCGGGTTGAGAACCGCCCGGTACCTGGCGTGTTGGGCGGGTGCCGCGCCGGTGGGTACCCAGGGGTGAGCGTCGTCGTGGCCCCGCATCGGATGGGTGAGTCTGGTCGTGTCGCGCAGAAGCGCCACGATGTCCTCGGGTCGCGTCGGGCAGATCGCGCCGCGGCGGGAAACGACCAGCGGGCCAGTCCGACGCGCCTCGATTTGCTCGACGCGCTCCTGAGCGCGGCCCAACTGCCACATGAGCCGTGTCGTCACGTTTCGTCTCCATTGCGCCGCAACGTAGTTCGGTTGCGGGTCCGCAACGATCGCGTCGCCTGCTGCGCGATGTTAGCCTTCGCGTGCGCCGCAGCGCGGGCCTCAGCAGTCGATAGAAACACTCCGGACATGTCGCCGTCGACCTCTCGGCGGTTGTCGGACCTCGGGTGAGATCCGGAAGTTTCAAGCTTAACGGCTGGTAAACCGCCCGGTGAGTCCGGAGACTCCGGACTCACCGGAGGGTTCAGCCACGCTCAACTCCCTCATCCAGGGAGGGTCAAGGATCAACCGAAGTAACTGTCACGCATCAGCCGAAACACTGTCAGGCGTCACCTGACGACGAAATGTCAGCCATCAGCCGACGTCACGGGAACGAAGTGGGGCGGGCGGGGCTCGAACCCGCGACCAACGGATTATGAGTCCGCGGCTCTAACCAACTGAGCTACCGCCCCTTTTACCAACCAGCTGCGGATGCGCTCTCCACCGTAACGGAACCCGCCGAGGCATACCGCGGCGCTTCTGCTGGCCAGACCGCGCCGGCGGCTGTCGCGGGTCCCAGAAGCCTTGGCACGACTGTGACATTAGCGCCCGCACTGCTCACGAGCGATGCGGTGGCGTGCGGGCTAGATTGTCGACGGGCAGGCCCGCTGATAGGAGTCGTTGTGAGCTGGCAGCAAATCCAACCGTTCCTCGTGGCGCTGGCCATCGGCTTGCTGCTCGGGTTGGAGCGCGAACGCAGTCACAGCCGCAAGCTCCCCGCCGGGTCGCGTTCGTTCGCGCTCCTGTCACTGGTGGGGGCCATCTCCGCGAGCTTCAACCAATGGACCGTGCTGGGCGGTCTCGTGGGGATCGGAGTGCTACTGGGCCTGGCGTACTTCCGCACCAGCACCAAAGACCCGGGAACCACGACACTGTTTGCCGCGGTCATCGCCTACCTGCTCGGTGCGCTCGCTTACACCCGCCCGACGGTTGCCGTGGCCCTCGCCGTGGTGGTGGCCGGGCTGCTGGTGTCGAAGACCCGCCTCCATCGCTTCGCCCGCGAAATCGTCAGCGATGTCGAACTAGAGGACGCCATCAAGTTTTTCGTCGTGGCATTCGTGATTCTGCCACTGCTGCCCAATCGGCCGCTCGGACCCTTCGGCGTGCTGAATCCGGAGAAGGTGTGGCTGCTGGTGGTGCTGCTCACCGGTATCGGCTGGGTCGGCTATATCGGCGTTCGAGCGCTCGGGCCCGAACGCGGCCTGCTCGTCACCGGTTTGGCCGGCGGGTTCGTCTCGGCCACCGCGACGACCGCGTCGATGGGCCGGCTCGGCCGGACCGCCCCGAGCTTGCGTGCGCCGTTGGCCAGCGCCCTGTTGGCCAGTCTCGCCACCTTCGTGCAACTGCTCGTCGTGATCGGGCTCGTCGACGTCGAGGTGCTGCGCCGCCTGTGGCCTCCGGTGGTCGCCTCGGCGCTCGTCCTCATCGGTGTCGCCGCGTTCGTCTACCGGGGCGGCACCCGGGTCCAGCAGCCGAACGCCGCGCAGGACGACCCCGCAGAAACCAGGGAAACCCGGCCGTTCACCCTGCGGCCCGCCCTCGTCCTGGCCGCGGTGCTGACCTTCGCGCTGCTCGTCGGCCGGTGGGGCGCCGAGGCGCTCGGCCCGCAGGGACTGGTGCTGGCCACCTTCGCCGCGGGTCTCGCCGACGCTCACGCCGGCGCGGTCGCCGCCGCCAGCCTGGCGGCCAAGGGTGACGTCACCGTCGACACGGCCCTGGTCGCCATCGCCGCCGCACTCGGCTCCAACCTGCTCGTCAAGATGGTGCTGGCCTTCACCGCGGGCGGGCGCCGCTTCGGGCTTGGGTTCCTCGCCGCCACGGCCGCGGCGGCCCTGGTGTTCGGCGTCGCGCTGACCGTGACCGCGACCGCGGTATGAGCCAGACCGGCTACCCCCCCTAGGCGGAGCCGAGCCCTACATGGGTGCGGGCTGCCCGGGAACCTGCCGCGCGGCCTGATCCTTGAGCCGGGGGATCAAGTCCGGCGCGTAGACGTAGATCGCCGACTCGACCTCCCACTCGGCCTGCGACTGGTTCATCGACGTGGTGTTGGTGATCATGTTGACCAGCTCCTGTGCCTCGCCGAACGGGTTCGGGTTGGCGCGAACCTGACTGGCGAACCACTGCCCCTCGGCGGCCTCGGTGCAATCGCTGGTATCGGCGGTGTGCACCATCTTGTTCTGCGCCAGCAGGTTGATGTACTGGTCGTCCTTCGGGCTCAGAGTGCAATTCGCCGACGCCTGCGGTGCCGACAGCACGGCGCCACCGAACATCGCGGCCCCCAGCACCACACCGGCTGCCCCGACTGCCAGCACTTGCGGACGCGATCGTGAAATCGCCATTCTCCCCAGACCCCCCGGTGCCATCGCCTTACTTATCGGCTAGCTGACGCCGCCAGCCGAAACGACCCGACTGCCTATTCGGCCGGCCAGTTGAAATGCGCGGCCTGATCCTTGATCTTGGGGATCACTTCCGGCGCATAGACGTAGATCGCCGACTCGACCTCCCACTCGGCCTGGGACTGGTTCATCGACGTGGTGTTGGTGATCATGTTGACCAGCTCTTGGGCTTCCCCAAAGGGATTGGGGTGATTCCGTACCTGGTCGGCGAACCAACGCCCCTCGGCGGCCTCGGTGCAATCGCTGGTATCGGCGGTGTGCACCATCTTGTTCTGCGCCAGCAGGTTGATGTACTGGTCGTCTTTCGGGCTCAGAGTGCAATTCGCCGAAGCCTGCGGTGCCGACAGCACGGCGCCGCCGAGCATCGAGGCCCCCAGCGCGATACCGGCAGCCCAGACCGACGACACTCGCGTGCGCGAGCGCGAACGGGTGGTTGTCATCTCCGGACCTCCCTCTGCGCGGGAGCGCATTGCTCTCCGACGCAAGCCAAGCTTTGGTGTGGCGACAATTAGCCGAGACTGCGATTACGGCCGCGGCCAACAGTCGCGGTCGACTGTCTCACTCAGGCAGCGCTGCCAGCTGAGATCACCGTCACGCATCGGTTTCGGTGCCGAGAGATAAATTTAGCCAGTACCAGCGGCCGGAGGGACGAACTTCTGTTTGCGGGATCGTGTACGGATGGTTAACACTTCGTGCTTCGGGCCGGCTGAACGACCACGCGACCGTCAGCCGAATACGGTCTGACCGTCCGCACCGAGCAGATATCGCTCCGTGCCCTGCTCGACCCGGGGCGCGTCGGCGCCCAACGCGACGGCGACTTTGTTGCTCGCATTCCGCATGATGTCGAAGGTGAGCTCCACGGCCTCGGCGTCGGAGAACCGGGAGCGCACCTCGGCGGCATCGTCGGCGGCGAGGTGCGCAGGGGTCCAAATTATCCCATCGACGTAGCGCAGCGCTGTTTTCACGCGGTCGTCGAGCAAACGCGACGACTCGAAGCGATCGATCTCGTCGTACAGCGCCTCGGAGCCGCCGGCATCCAGCGCGGTGCCCTCCCGCAGCGACCTGCACAGCCGGCAGTTGTGCTGAGCCGCTCCGCGCAGCCGGACCAGCTCGGAGGTGATCGGGTCGAGCGCGCGCATCCGGGCCACCGCGGGCAGGAAGTCGTTGAAGACCGGGCCCGACGGCTCGGTGGCGTGATCCCACGCGACGGTGCCGTCGACCCAGCCCAAGTACTCCGTGCCGACCCCGAGCGCCTCCAGGCCGGCCCGCACCCGTGGGACGAAGTCGGCGATGTACATCTGGACCACCACGCCAAAGGCGCTGTCGCCCAGGTGCTTGATCAGCCGGGACCGCTGCTCGCCGGTGATCGCGGAGACGTCGGCGCTGAACTGTTCGGCGAACTCGACCGCGACGACTTCGGCCTCCGACTCGGGCGCACCGGCCTCGACGGGACTGGGCAGCGGTGGCAACGACAGGGTCTGGGCGCACGTCCGCCGAACCAGCGCCGCGATGCGCGCGCCGGCCAGGGCGCCCGGAGCCAGGGCCACCAACCGCGTCAGCTGGTCCTGTCGAACCGAAACCGGAGCCGCCATTCGTCACACGCTAGAGCGCGGCGGGCCCGGCGGCAATCGCCTATTGGGCCTGGCTGACCGACGACATGTAGAAGTCCGGTATCCGCAGCGACGGCATGGCCGCGCGGGTGGCCCAGTCGGCCCATTCCCGGGGCAGCGTCTTCTCGCTCGCCCCGGCCTCGGTGGCCCTCCGCAGCAGGTCCAGCGGGCTCTCGTTGAAGCGGAAGTTGTTGACCGCGGCCGTGACCTCGCCGTCCTCGATGAGGTAGACGCCGTCGCGGGTCAGCCCGGTGAGCAGCAGCGTGGTCGGGTCGACCTCGCGGATGTACCACAGCGTGGTCAGCAGCAGGCCGCGTTCGGTGGCCGCGATCATGTCCGCAAGCTCGGCCGACCCTCCGGTCATCACCAGATTGTCGGCGGCGACGGCGACCTCCGCATCGAATTTGGCGGCCGTCGCTCGCGGGTAGGCCAGCGCGTTGATCACCCCGTTGCGGATCCAGTCCACCTGGCCGATCTCCATGCCGTTGTCGAACACCGACATCGTCTCCGACGAGCTGCTCACCGCGACGAACGGCGTGCACGTCAGGCCCGGCGCCATCGGGTCGGAGAACAGCGTCAGCGGCAACTCGGTGAGCCGCTCCCCCACGCGCGTCCCGCCGCCGGGGGCCGAGAAGGCGGTGCGGCCCTCCCGCGCCCCTCGGCCGGCCATCGACCAGGCCAGGTAAAGCATCATGTCGGCGACCGTGGAGGGCGGCATGATCGTCTCGTAGCGTCCCGCGGGCAGCTCGACGCGGCGCTCGGCCCACCCGAGACGCATCGCCAGCTCCTCGAGCAACGAATCCATGGGCACGTCGACGAAGTCGGGCGTGCCGATTCCGGCCCACGCGCTCGCGTCGCCGCGCTTGCCGTTGATCTCCACCGCGCCGGCCGGTTGGGTGTAGCGTCGGCGCACTCCCGTCGACGACGCCAGGAACGTCGTCGAAACGCTGTGGTGCGCAAAGCCGTACAGGCGATCGGTGCCGCGGAAGCCGCGGCTCAAGGAGTCGGCGACGTCGGCGAAGACCAACGGCCCGGTGCCGGGCACCGGCGCACCCCAGTCGACGGGCACCCCGGTGTCGGCCAGCAGCGGCGCGGCGTCGCCGGCTTCGGGCGCCGTGCGGGCCGCCTGCTGGGACGCCGCCACCAGCTCGGGGATCACGCGCGGATCCACCTCGGCCGAGACCATCGTTCCGATGCGCGCGCCGGAACCGTCGCGGACGATGGAGATCACGGTGATGCTGCGGTTGACCGAGACCCCGTTGGTGGTCATCGAATTGCCGGCCCACCGCAGCGTCGCCTCGACCTTGTCGGTGACGAGCACCATGGTCTCGCTGGCGCCGCCGAGCTTGGCGGCCTCGTCCAGGACGAGGTTGACGACGTGCTGCGGGGTGATCATCGGCCGCCCTCGGTGCGGGTGTTGAGCACGTTCACCCCGCGGAACAGCGCCGACGGACAGCCGTGGCTGACGGGCGCGACCTGACCGGGCTGGGCCTTGCCGCAGTTGAACGCGCCGCCCAGCCGCCACGTCGACGGGCCGCCCACCGCTTCCATCGAGTTCCAGAAATCGGTGGTGGTGGCCTGGTAGGCGACGTCCCGCAATTGGCCGTCCAGGCGGCCGTCGCGGATGCGGAAGAACCGCTGACCGGTGAACTGAAAGTTGTAGCGCTGCATGTCGATCGACCACGATTTGTCGCCGACGATGTAGATGCCGTCCTCGACGCGCCCGATCAGGTCGGCGGTGCTGACATCCTCACGGGCGGGCTGCAGCGACACGTTGGCCATCCGCTGAATCGGCACGTGATGCGGGGAGTCGGCGTACGAGCACCCGTTGGACCGTGGCTGGGACGGGTCCTGCCCGAGCCTCAGTGCGAACACGCGGTCGAGCTGGTAGCCGACGAAGATGCCGTCGCGCACCAGATCCCAGCACTGCGCCGCCACCCCCTCGTCGTCGTAGCCGACGGTGGCCAACCCGTGGTCGACGGTGCGGTCGGCGGTCACGTGCATCACCGGCGAGCCGTAGCGCATGGTGCCGAGTTTGTCGGGCGTGGCGAACGACGTTCCGGCGTAGGCGGCCTCGTAGCCGATGGCGCGGTCGTATTCGGTTGCGTGGCCGATGGATTCGTGAATGGTGAGCCACAGGTTGGTGGGGTCGATCACCAGGTCCGTGCGACCCGCGGTGACGCTGGGCGCCTTGACCTTTTCGGAAAGCAGCGACGGCAGCTGCGCCAGCTCGTCGGTCCAGTTCCACACGTCGTCGCCGGCCAGCACTTCCCAGCCGCGTCCCATCGGCGGCGCCAGCGTGCGCATCGAGTCGAAACTGCCCGCGGCGGGGTCGACGGTCACCGCCTCCAGCGACGGCTGCAATCGGACCCGCTGCTGGGTGATCGACGATCCGAAGGTGTCGGCGTAGAACGTCTGCTCCTTGACGGCGGTCAGGACGGCCGACACGTGGTCGACGCCGTCGGCGCTGAGCAGCCGTCCGGAGTACTCCTCGAGCACGCCGATCTTGTCGGTCGCTGGGACGCTGAACGGGTCGATGCGGTAATCAGAAACCCAGGTGGCGTCGGCGTACACCGGCTCGGGCGCCAACTCCACGCGCTCACTGTTCAGGGTCGCCAGGGTGGTGGCCACCTGCACGGCGCGCCGCGCCGTCTCGGCGGCCACCGAGGGCGCCAGCTCCGCGTGGGAGGCGAATCCCCACGTGCCATCGACGATCACCCGCACCGCCAGCCCGACCTCGCGATGGACCACCGCCGTCTCCAGCTCGCCGTCGCGCAGCTGGATGATCTCGGTCAGGACGCGGTGAACCCGCAGGTCGGCGTAGCTGGCGCCGGCCGCGGTGGCCGACGACAACGCGGCGTCGGCCAACTCGTGCCGCGGGAGGTTGAGGAAGTCGGCATCGATCCCCCGATTCGGTGTCACGGGTCCCACCGTAACGGCCGCTCACGCCAAACCCCGGCGCCGCCCGCTTTAATTACCTCCATGGCCAGCGGCGCCCTGAGGACACAGCCCCGCTCCACCGCGCTGGGCTACGCCCTGCTGGCGCCGAGCCTGTTCGGCGTCGTCGCCTTCTTGCTGCTGCCCATCCTGGTGGTGATCTGGCTGAGCCTGTACCGCTGGGACCTGCTGGGTCCGCTGCGCTATGTGGGCCTGGCCAACTGGCGGTCGGTGCTGGCGGATCACGGCTTCGCCAACTCGTTGATCGTGACGGCGCTGTTCGTGGCGATCGTTGTTCCGGCGCAGACGGTGCTGGGGCTGCTCGCCGCGTCCATGCTGGCCCGCCGGCTGCCCGGGACCGGCCTGTTCCGCACCCTGTATGTGCTGCCGTGGGTCTGCGCGCCGCTGGCCATCGCGGTGCTGTGGCGCTGGATTCTGGCCCCGACGGACGGTGCGGTGAGCACCCTGTTGGGGCACAGCATCGAATGGCTGTCGGACCCCACCTTCGCGTTGCCGCTCGTCTCGGCGGTGGTCGTGTGGACCAACGTCGGGTACGTGTCGCTGTCGTTTCTGGCGGGCTTGCTGGCGATCCCCGAGGACGTCCAGGCCGCCGCCCGCACCGATGGGGCCAACGCCTGGCAGCGGTTCTGGAGCATCACCCTGCCGATGCTGCGGCCGACGACATTCTTCGTCGTGGTCACCGGGATCGTCAGCACCGCACAGGTTTTCGACATGGTCTACGCATTGACCGGCGGCGGGCCCGGCGGCAGCACCGACCTGGTGGCCCACCGCATCTACGCGGAGGCCTTCGGCTCGGCGGCCATCGGGCGCGCGTCGGTGATGGCGGTGGTGTTGTTCGTCATCCTCATCGGCGTCACCGCGGTCCAGCACCTCTACTTCCGCCGGCGGATCAGCTATGACCTCACCTAGCCGGCTCGTCATCTACGCGGGACTCGTTCTCGGTGCGCTGATCACGTTGGTGCCCTTCGCGCTTGGCCTATTGACCTCGTTCACCTCGGCACACCAGTTCGCCACGGGGACGCCCCTGCAGCTGCCCCGCCCGTTCACCCTGGCCAACTACGCCGACCTCGGCGGGGCCGGCTTCGGCCGGGCGGCGGCCGTGACGGCCTTGATGACGGCCGTGATCCTGGTGGGCCAGTTGACCTTTTCGGTGCTGGCCGCATACGCGTTCGCGCGGTTGGACTTTCCCGGACGCGACGCGCTGTTCTGGGTCTACATCGCGACGTTGATGGTGCCCGGCACGGTCACGGTGGTGCCGATGTATCTGATGATGGCCCAGCTCGGTCTGCGTAACACGTTCTGGGCGCTGGTGTTGCCGTTCATGTTCGGCTCGCCGTATGCGATCTTCTTGCTGCGGGAGCACTTTCGCATCATCCCGAACGACTTGGTCAACGCCGCCCACCTGGACGGTGCCAACACCCTGGACGTGATCGTGCACGTGGTGATCCCGTCGAGCCGGCCGGTGCTGGCGGCCTTGACGCTGATCACGGTGGTCTCGCAGTGGAACAACTTCATGTGGCCGTTGGTGATCACCAGTGGGCACAAGTGGCGGGTGCTCACGGTCGCGACGGCCGATCTGCAGTCGCGGTTCAACTCGCAGTGGACGCTGGTCATGGCGGCGACGACCGTGGCGATCGTCCCGCTGATCGCGCTTTTCGTGATCTTCCAGCGGCACATCGTCGCCTCGATCGTCGTCTCGGGGCTCAAGTGAGCCGGCCCCGCGTTTCGACGCTGATGGCGTTGGCGCTCGCGCTGGTCGCGGCGCTGCTGGCCGCGACCGCGGTGCTGCTCGACTACTCCGGTCGGCCCGCCGGCGGCAAGGTCGTCGTCACGGTGCGGGTCTGGGGCGAGCAGATCGCGGCCGCCTACCGGCGGTCGTTCGAGGCGTTCAACCGCACGCATCCCGATATCGCGGTGCACACCAGTGTGGTCGCCTATCCCACGTACTTCGACACGCTGCGCACCGATGTCGCCGGCGGCAGCGCCGACGACATCTTCTGGCTCTCCAACGCATACCTGGCCGCCTACGCCGACAGCGGCCGGCTGATGGACATCGGCGCGGCGCTCGGGCCGGGCACCGCCTCGGCGTGGGACTCGGCGGTGGTGGACCAGTTCACCCGCCGGGGCGCGCTATGGGGGGTGCCGCAGTTGACCGACGCCGGGATCGCGCTGTATTACAACGCCGACCTGCTCGGCGCGGCCGGCGTCGAGCCCGCCCGGCTGAACGGCGTGCGGTGGAGCACCGACGGCAGCGACACGCTACGCCCAGTGCTGGCCCGGCTCACCGTGGACGCCGACGGACGTCGCGGTGACGCCGCGGGTTTCGACGCCGGACGGGTTCGGCAGTGGGGCTACAACGCCGCCAACGACCCGCAAGGGATCTACCTCAACTACATCGGCTCGGCCGGTGGCGTCTTCCAGCGCGGCGACGAATTCGCCTTCGACAATCCGGGGGCGGTGCAGGCGTTCCGCTATCTGGTGGGCCTGATCAACGACGACCACGTCGCGCCGCCCGCCTCGGACACCAACGACAACGGCGACTTCTCCCGCAACCAGTTTCTGGCCGGCCGGATGGCGCTCTTCCAGTCCGGCACCTACAGCCTGGCGCCGGTGGCCCGCGACGCGCGCTTCCACTGGGGTGTGACGATGATGCCGGCCGGCCCGGTCGGTCGGGTCAGCGTCACCAACGGCATTGCGGCGGCGGGTAATTCCGCGACAAGGCATCCCGGCGCGGTGCGCCAGGTCCTGGCGTGGATGGGCAGCAGGGAAGGCAACGAGTTCTTGGGCCGCGAGGGCGCGGCGATCCCGGCGGTCCGGTCGGCTCAACCGGTCTACTTCGACTACTGGTCGGCCCGGGGCGTGGATGTCACCCCCTTTTTCAGCGTGCTCAACGGCCCGCACATCGCCGCACCCGGAGGCGCCGGCTTTCCGGCCGGCAACGACGCCCTGCGGCCCTACTTCGACGAAATGTTCCTGGGCCGTGGCGATGTCGCTGGGACCCTGAAACGGGCCCAAGCGGCCGCCAACGCAGCCGCGCAACGCTAGCCGGGCAGCACCAGCACCGGCACCGGGCTCTCGCGGATGATCTTGGTGCTGCGCGAACCGAGGAAGACGCGCCGGATGTCGCCGCGCGGCCGGGTGCCCAACGCCAGGATCTCGCCCTCCTGCCAATCCGCCTTCGCCAGTGCCTCTTTCCAGCTGCGACCGGTGACCACCTGCAGCGCAACGTCGTCGCTGACGACCCCGTCGGTCTTGAGCTCCTGGAGGATGTCCCGCACTTGCGACGCCCAGGCCTGCAGCACCTGGTCCTCGACCTCGAGCCCGACCTCCGGCGGATACATCGTCTTGCCGCGGACCGCGAACGTGATGACGCGCACCGGCACACCGAATCGCCGCCCGAAGTCGAAGCAGCGTTTCACCACGTCGACCGCGTCAGGGGTGGCCGAGTAGGCGCAGGTGAGCCGGGTCAACTTGCCTTCGTGCGAACGGTATTCACGCGGGCTGATGGCCACCGGCACGGTCGAGGCGTGCAGCAGCCAGTCCGCGGTGGAACCGATCAGCACTTGACCGCGGCCGCCGCTGGGCAACGAGCCCAGCACCAGCACGTCGGCGTTGACCTCCTGAATGACCTCGAGGAGTCCCCCCGACACCGATCCGTGCGCGCGGTGCACGTAGGTGACCTCGATCCCGTCGGCCATCGCAGCCAGAATTCCGGCGGCCTCGTGCGCCGACTCCGCGGCCAGGGCGTGGGCCCACAGCTCGAACTCGGCGTCCACCCGGGCGCGTGACGGCGTGAGCCACGGCCTGGGCACGATGGTCGCCACCGTCAGCGAGGTGCCGCGGGTGCGCGCGATGCGCACACCCAGGTGCAATCCCGAGAGCCCGACCTTGCCGGCCCGGTACCCGACGACGACGGTCACAGCGCGTCCCGTTGAAGCGATTGGCTGTTGAGCGCGCTGTGATGGCGGCCCCACACGAAGTAGAAGATTAACGCGAGCGCGACCCAGCCGCTGAACGCGATCCAGGTGTACCAATGCAGGCTGGCCAGGATGTATCCGCACGCCAACACCGAGAGGGCCGGCGTCACGGGATACCCGGGGACCTTGAAAGCCCGTGGCAGGCCGGGCTCCCGCACCCGCAGGATGATCACCCCGACGGAGACGACGACGAACGCGGTGAGCGTGCCGATGGACACCATGTCCGCCAACTTTTCCAGCGGTATGAAGGCGGCCAACGCCGAGGCCGCGATCGCCACGATCACCGTGTTGCTCACCGGCGTCATGGTGCGCGTGTTCACCCGCGCGAATCGCGACGGCAGCAGCCCGTCGCGGCCCATTGCGAACAGGATGCGCGTCTGCCCGTACATGGTGACCAGCGTGACCGAGAAGATCGAGATCACCGCCCCCGCAGCCAGAATGGTGCTGGCCCAGCTGCCGCGGGTGACGTTGTCGAGGATGGTGGCCAGCCCGGCCTCCTGCTGCGCGGCGAACTCCTGCCACGGCTGGGTCCCGAGCGCGGCCAGCGCGACCAACAGGTACACGCTGGTCACGGTGAGCAGCGCCGCGATCAGCGCGCGCGGCATGGTGTGCTGCGGGTTCTTCACCTCGTCACCCGCGGTCGACACGGCGTCGAGGCCGATGTACGAGAAGAAGATGGTGCCCGCGGCCGAGCCGATGCCGGCGGCGCCGAACGGCGCGAAGTCGCGCAGGTGGCTCTCGTCGAAGGCGGTGAACGCGACGACGACGAAGATCAGCAGCGCGCCCAGCTTGATCAGCACCATGATCGTGTTGACTTTCGCCGATTCGCTGGCGCCGCGGATGAGCAGCACGGCGCACATCGCGAGCAAGATGATCGCCGGCAGATTCACGAAGCCAGGTTGCGCGTCCCAGGGCGCGGCGGACAGCGCGTGCGGGAATTGGATTCCGAGGACATTGCTGAGCAGCTTGTTGAGGTAGCCGCTCCAGCTGACCGCGACCGCGGCGGTCGACACCCCGTATTCCAGCAGCAGGCAGGCGGCCACGCCCATCGCGACGGCCTCGCCCAAAGTGGTGTACGCGTACGAGTAGGACGACCCGGAAACCGGTACCGCCGAGGCCAATTCGGCGTAGCAGATGGCCGCGAGCCCGGCCGCGAGCGCGGCGATGAGGAACGACAGGATCACCCCGGGGCCGGCATCGGGAACGGCCTGAGACATGACGAAGAAGATGCCCGTCCCGACCGTGGAGCCGACCCCGAACATGGTCAGCTGGAAAGTTCCGATGCTCCGCTTGAGGTGGTTCGCGGCCCCGGAGGCGACCACGTTGCCGACGACTGGACGGCGCCGGAGCATCTGCTCTTTCAGGCTGATCGACGTGGGTGGCATGCCCCTCCTTGTTCGATCAGCTGATTATGGGCCAGCCTCCCGCAACGCCGTAGCGAACTGCTCAACCGCCCAGTCGATTTCTTGCGCCGTGATCACCAGCGGGGGCGCGAACCGCAGCGTCGAGGAGTGGGTGTCCTTGACCAGCACACCGCGATCCGCGAGCCGAAGGCTCATCTGCTTGCCCGTCCCGAGCGCCGGGTCGATGTCGACGCCCGCCCACAGGCCCAGGCCGCGCACGGCCTGCACACCGTGTCCCACCAGTTCGCGCAGGCGCGTGTGCAGGCGCCCGCCCAGCTCTGCCGAGCGGGCCTGGAACTCTCCGCGGCCCAGCATGGCGACCACGGTGGTGCCGATGGCGGCGGCCAACGGGTTGCCGCCGAAGGTGGAGCCGTGTTCGCCGGGGTGCAGGACGCCCAGGACCTCGCGGTCGGCGACGACCGCCGACAGCGGAACCACGCCGCCGCCCAGCGCTTTGCCGAGCAGGTAGACGTCGGGCACCACGCCCCAGTGGTCGCAGGCGAAGGTGTGCCCCGCACGCGCCAGCCCGGACTGGATCTCGTCGGCGATCATCAGCACGTTGTGCCTGCTGCACAGCGCGCGGACGGCCGGCAGGTAGTCGTCGGGCGGGACGACGATGCCCGCCTCGCCCTGGATCGGTTCGAGCAGCACCGCGACCGTGTGGTCGTCGATCGCGCGGGCCAGCGCGGCGGCGTCGCCGAAGGGCACCGAGCGGAAGCCGGGGGTGAACGGTGCGAATCCCGCCCGCGCGGTGGGATCCGAGGAGAAGCTGACGATGCTGATCGTGCGGCCGTGAAAGTTGTTGTCCGCCACGATGATGTTCGCCCGGCCGTCGGGCACGCCCTTGACGTCGGCGCCCCACTTGCGGGCGATCTTGAGGCCGCTCTCCACGGCTTCGGCGCCCGAGTTCATCGGCAGCACCAGGTCCTTGCCGCACAGCCGCGCGAGCGCGGCGCAGAACGGGCCGAGCGTGTCCGAATGGAACGCGCGGCTGACCAGCGTGACGGTGTCGAGCTGGGCGTGGGCCGCCGCGGTGATCTCGGGGTTGCGGTGGCCGAAGTTGACCGCCGAGTAGGCGGCCAGGCAGTCCAGGTAGCGCCGGCCCTCCACATCGGTGATCCAGGCGCCCTCGGCGCTGGCCGCCACCACGGGCAACGGCGAATAGTTATGCGCGGCATGGCGTTCGACCAGGCCGATCGCGGCCTCGGTCCGGGTCGACGTCCGGGCGTCAAGGATCGTCATGGAAACATCTCCAGGGTGCAGCACTTGACCGAACCGCCGCCCTTGAGGAGTTCGGACAGGTCCACGCCGACGGGCTCGAATCCCGCGCCGCGCAGTTGCGCGGCGAAACCCGTTGCGGCCGAAGGAAGGACGACGTTCAGGCCGTCCGAGACGACGTTGAGGCCGAGCACGAACGCGTCGGCGCTGCCGACGACGATCGCATCGGGAAACAGCTCGCGCAGTTGGTCCTGAGCGGCCGCGCTGAACGCCGGCGGATAGAACGCGATGGTGTGGTCGTCGAGGACGGCCAGCGCGGTGTCGAGGTGGTAGAAGCGCGGATCGACCAACTCCAGCGAGACGACGAGCGTCCGCAGCGCCGCGGAGATCTCGGCGTGCGCCCGCAGGTCGGTGCGAAAGCCGTAGCCCGCCAACACCGTTTCGCCGACCATCAATAAGTCGCCCTGCCCCTCGTTGACGTGACGGGTGGACACGGGCCGGTACCCGAGCGAGGACATCCACTGGGCGTAGGCACGCGACTCGCCGGCCCGCTCGGCGAATCGGAACTTGGCGACGATCGCGACGTCGCCCGCGATGAATCCGCCGTTGGCGGCGTACACCATGTCCGGCAGTCCGGGCGCGGGCGCGATCGCCTCAACCTGGTGGCCCAGCCGAAGGTAGGTGGTGCGCAGGCCGTCCCACTGGGCCTGCGCGAGAGCGACGTCGACGGGCGTCGCGACGTCCATCCAGGGGTTGATCGCGTACTCGACCCCGAAGAATGCCGGCGGCGTCATCGCGTACCGGCGGGCGCGGGGCGTGCGGACCCGGCCGGCGGGTGACGAGCCCGATCCGGCCGCCACGACGTAGTGTTCCGTCATAGATCAACGGTATTTGCCCGCCCTGACACAATCAAACGCTATGCATTGCGTGCCTATACGCGATTTATTGCGTTAGAGTGGCCTCGTCATCGATTTATTGCGGCCGATCGAAGGGAACGGTGATGGAGCGCCTCGACGACACCGACGCCCGCATCCTGGCCGAGCTGACCGAGCACGCGCGGGCCACGTTCGCCGAGATCGGCGAGAAGGTCAATCTGTCCGCCCCTGCGGTCAAGCGGCGCGTGGACCGGATGCTGGATGCCGGCGTCATCAAGGGCTTCACCACGGTCGTCGACCGAAATGCGCTGGGCTGGAACACCGAAGCCTACGTGCAGGTGTTCTGCCACGGCACCATCGCGCCGGATCGGCTGCGGGCGGCCTGGGTGGACATGCCCGAGGTGGTCAGCGCCGCGACGGTGACCGGAACGTCGGACGCCATCCTGCACGTCCTGGCGCGCGACATGCGCCACCTGGAAGCCGTCCTCGAGCGTATCCGGTCGAGCGCGGACATCGAGCGCAGCGAGAGCATCGTGGTGTTGTCGAACCTCATCGACCGGATGCGGACCTGAGGCGGGCTCGCCACGCGAGCCTAACCGCACTGCGAAATGCCGGTCGCTTTTTCGCAGTGCGGTTAGGCTCGCGGCGTCAAGACGTTGCCGACCAACCGCTTCAGCATCGAGGGCCGCGGCGTCGGGGGTCGACGAGAAGCGTAGGGCCATGGCACATTTCGCTCGGGCACGGAATCGGCCCGGGCGTGTTTGAGCTGCATCCGCAGGTGCGCGCGGAGGGCATGCAGGTCCGGGTCGGTCCACCGGTTGATCGCTTCGATCGGATCGGCGGTGAGGTCGTACAGCTCCCACTGGTCGTCGAGCGGCGTCGTGCGGTACGCGTCTCCCCCGAACCCGTTGGCCGCCAGGTGCCGCACGCCCGGCTCCGTCCAGGTGCCCGGGTCGTCGAAGGTACGCACCAGCTTCCAAAGATGGCCTGCGCCACCGGTGGCCGTCGTCTCGTCGACGCGGACCACCAAGCCCTCGAAGTTGGAGGCGGTGTGGGCTGGGACCCGGATGCGCAGCGGCGCGGGCGGATCGACGGTCCGCTTCAGCCGGCGCGCCAATCCCGATGCGCCGCTGTCCCCTTCGAGCATGTTGTCGCGGGTCATCACATAGACGGCGCGGCTCTCGTCGGCCGCGGCGCCGTCCACGATCGGCATGAGGTTCCGCCCGGGCAGCGGATGCACCTCGGAGAACGACTCGGCCAGCGTGGCGGCCACCGCCGCGACGTCGACGCCGGCCGCCGCCAGCAGGGTGGGGACCAGGTCGACGTGTGAGGTCGGCGCGGTGACCCGCCGTGGCCGCGTCGCCCGCTCGCCGATGCGCGCGACGACGAAGGGAACTCGGGTAGCCTCGTCGTACAGGTTGAACCACTTTTGGTGCAGGCCGCCGTGGGCGCCCAGCAGGTCGCCGTGGTCGGCGGTGCGCACCAATACCGCGTTGCCCGAACCGCCTTCGGTGACCGCCCGCCGGACGCGGTCGATGGGGCCGTCCACCTCGGCGTGCAGCCGGTAGTAGAGGTCGCGGTACCGCTGCGCGTTGCGCTCGTAGGTTCGGTCGACCGCGGGCGCGGGGCCGTAGCCGGAGTAGTAGGCCTCGCGAAAGGCGATCTGCGCCGCCGGCTTGGTGGACAGGTCTTCCTCCGCGGTGGGCGGCGCGGGCACCGCGGGCGGGTCGAGCGGTGACGGCTTGACCGGGCTCCGGCGCGACCAGGCCGGGAAGAGCACGACGTCGTGGGGATTGACGAAGCTGGCGACCAGAAGGAACGGACGCAACGCGGCAGGGTCGCCCTCGCGGCGGCGCGCGTAGCGATCGGCGAGCCACGCGACCACCCGGTCGGCGATCAGCGGGTCGCGTCGGACGCCGGCGTCGGCCAACGCCGCCCCGTGCGGCTCAGGACCGACCCACCCGGAGAAACCGAACGGCCCCAGCGGGTCTGCCGCCAGGTAGCGCCGCACCGCCGCGGCGTCGACGACACCGTTGTTGTCGTTGGTGGCCAGCGGCCGGCCGGTGGCCGGGTCGGTGATATCGGCGTGCGAGATGTGCCACTTGCCGTCGTAATGGGTGTCGTATCCGGCCGCGCGGAACCAGTTGCCCAGCGTGGGCACCTCGCCCCGGCGTAGCCAGCGCATGCGCGAATCGTGGGCGGTCTTTCCGATGCCATCGGTCTGGGTGACGCCGTGCAGATCGGGGTAGTGCCCGGTGAAAATGGTTGGGCGGCTGGGCACGCAGGCCAGCGAGCCGGTGTAGTGCCGGGTGAAGCTGACGCCGTGGTCGTCGAACCATCTGCGGCCGGTCAGCGTCCGGTCGCGCCACGCCAGCACGTCGGGAGCCTCGTACGGCGGCACCGCGCGTTCCTCGTCGGTCATGATGACGACGACGTCGGGGCGATCAGACACGAGCGCGCTCCAATCGATTCGCAAGGCCGGCGAGCATCGCCTCGGACTGTCGCGCGAGGAGACGGCACAAGAGATGTTCGGCCGCCTTTTGCGTTGCGTGCGGCCCGACTTCGACGGTGCTGGTGAGGGTCACCAGGGTCATCGCGGCCGACGGCGCCAGCGTCCAGCGGTTGGACACCCTGCGCAGGCGGCGCGGGAAGCCTTCGATGTCGTAGCCGAGGGCGCGGGGCGGGTCGAACTCGGTGATGCGCTCGACGAGGGTGTCGCGCTTGACCTGCACGCGGCGGGCGGTGCCGACGTCGGCGCCGTCGGGCCCGGAGTACAGGATGCACGAGTGGTCGACGTTGCCGGCCCACGAACTGATCGACCCGAAGTCGGCGAGTGTCTCCCAGACGTCGCCGATACGTGCCGCGATCGTGCGAGTCCCGTGCATGTCGGCCACCCGCTCACGCTACGCGAGGGTCTAGGCGGTCAGGTGGAAGATCGTCTCGATGGCCACCGCGACACCGCTGACCGCCAGGGTGACGGCGAGCGTGACCCAGTCGCCCAGTTTCGGCCGTGCCGGATCGGCGGAGAGCTGACCGGTGCCGCCGCGAGCAGTGATCGCGTCGCCCATCTCATCGGCGCGGCGCAGGGTCACGACGATGGCGGCGGCGACCAAGTCGATGGAGTTGCCCGCCGTCTGCCGGACCCGGGCCTTGCGGCTCGTCGGCATGTGGTTGGGCCGCAGTCGGCGAGCGGCGTAGAGCACCTGAAATTCCTCGATCAGCAGTGGGAAGGCGCGCAGCGCCAGGGCCAGGGCCACCGCCCACTCGTCCACCGGAATCCGCAGCAACTTGAACGGGCGGCCCAAAACCGCCAGGGACGGCGCGATTTCGGCGACGTTGGTGGTCCAGGACACCATCGCCCCCAGCCCGAGCAGAACCACCGATAGCGCGGTGATACGCAGGAAGTTCAGCGCCCCGCCCAGCCAGATGTGGGCCCCGTTGATCGATAGCATCGGACTGCCACCGGCCAGCGCGGCGGTCACGAAACCCAATCCCATCAGGATCCACAGCCACCGCGGAATCGTCGGAAGCGCACCCCGGGGAATGTGAGCGATCCGGACCGCCGCCAGCACCAGCGCCGCCACCGACCCGATCGTCACCCAACCCGGGTACAAGGTCAGCAACACCGAAACACCGAACACCACCAGCAGTTTGGTTCCGGCCCACAGGTTGTGGATGGGCGACCCGCCCGGCACCGGAACCAACAGCACCACCGGCCGAGAGGTGCGCCGGCCCCTCCCGGGCGTGGCGGCCGAGCTTGCGGTCACGCCACACCCCCGGCCGCGGCGGTCGCCGACACCGCTTGCAGCGCGCCCTTCTGCAGATGCACGGTCCGCGTGCACACGGCCTCCAAACCGACGAAGTCGTGGGAAATGACGACGACGGTCAATCCCCGGTGCCGGCGCAGATCCGCGAGCAGCCGCAGCAGGCCCCGCTGGCTGGCGATGTCCAACCCGGCCAGCGGCTCGTCGAGGATCAGCACCCGTGGCGAACACGCCAGCAGGCCGGCCAGGACCACCCGCCGCATCTGGCCACCGCTGAGCTGATCGATGCGCCGCTTGCCCATCGCGGGTTCCAGTCCCACCGCGCCCAGAGCGGCGGCCACCCGGGCCTCGTCATGCTCCGAAAAGCCCGCCACGGAAGCGAGTTCCAAGCCGACGTGGCTGCGCATCAATTGCAGTCGGGCCGTCTGGAACGACAGCGCCACCGCACCGACGTGCTCGCGGATCGGCTCACCGTCGATCAGGCAGGCACCCGTCGTGGGAACGGTCAGCCCGGCCATGATCCATGCCAGCGTCGACTTGCCCGAGCCGTTGCCGCCGTGGATCAGGATCCCGTCACCCTGTTCCACGACCAGGTTGATGTCGCGCAGCGCGGTCTTGGCCCACGGGGTCCCGCTGTTGTATTCGTGGCCGACACCGACGATTTCGAGGACCGGCTTGGTCGAGCCCCACTTGACCGCGGGGACCGGGGCTGGGGCCGGGGCCGTTTCGGCCATGCCGGTGTTGTCCGGGGAATCGCTGAGGTTGATCGTCCGGTCCGCGGACGCGGCCTCGTTGTCGAAGTGCGTGATGTGCACCAGGGCGGTCCGATGCCGTTGCGGGAGGCCGGACAGCACGTTCAGCAAGACGTTACGGCCCTCCTGGTCGATCATGCTGGTGAATTCGTCGGCGATCAGCAGCGCCGGCTCCCGGGCCAGCGCCGCGGCGAGGGCGAGGCGCTGCAATTCCCCGCCGGACAGGCTCCCGGTATCCCGTTCGGCGAACCCCTCGAGCCCGACTTCGCGCAACAAATGCTCAACGTCGACCGCGGTGCCCGGCGGCAGCCCCCACACCACGTCATCGGCGACCCGGGTGCCCAACACCTGGCTCTTCGGGTGCTGCAGAACCAGCGCCGTGCCGCCCACCATGCCCAGCCCCACCGCGCCGGGGCGCTGCACGGTGCCCGCCGTCGGCGGCCGGCCCGCCAGGATCAGCGTCAGCGTGGTCTTGCCGGAACCATTGGCGCCGATGACCGCAACGTGTTCTCCGACTTGCAATTCCATGCTGAGTTCACGCAGCGCGTCTTGTTGCGCGTGCGGGTAGCGGAACCGCACGTTGTCGAGGCGCACCGGCACGGGCCCGATCGGGGCGTCGGGCGGCTCGTCGAGAGGGTCGAGCTTGTGCACATCCGGGACGTTGCCCATCCGATCCAGTAAGCGCGAGAGCGCCCACCAACCGATCAGCGACGAGACCACGACCCCGTAGGTGACGTAGCCCAGCATCAGCCACGGCCAGTAGTGCAGCCCGAATTCGAACACCCGCTTGACGTCGACCCCGAGCCACCGCAGATTCACCCGGCTGAGGAACGCCACCACGCCGTCGACGTTGGCGGTCATCACCTCGAATATCAGATGCCGCAGCCGATTCAGCACCGCCAGCAAACCGACCGTCGCGGCGGCGACGACGAAGCCGACGATCACCGACGCGAGGGTGACGGTGGGTGTGCCCCTGCCCTTGCGCTTCACGACTCCGGTCAACCCGCCGATGTAGGCGCAGTTGACGACGGTCAAGAAGCTGCCCAGCCCGGAGATGAGGAAGGCGAGAGTTCCGGCGGCAAACGTCGCGGCGATCAGCACCCGGAGCCGGTAACGGTAGGTCAGCAGCCCCATGGGCACGGTGCCCAACAGCGCCAGCCCCTGCGCGAACGGGATGACCCCGGCCACGATCGAGATCACCGCGCAGAGCGCCCCCATCACGGAGGCCTGTGCCAATTCGGTCGGTCGTAACGGCCCACCCCGATGGCGCGAACGGACGGGGCGACGGGCATTCACTTCACTGATTGTGCCAGCCCGCAGCGCCAAGTCGCCTCATACGCTTCGTGACTTCCGGCCCGATTCGGGCGGTCGCCTCTCGCCTCAGTTAGCAAAGCTATGGAACGATGGGTAGATGGACAGAGTTGTCGATACCGCGCACGTCGAGGCCCAGCAGCTGGGGGCGGATCTGCTCGCCGTGGTGGCGCGGCTCAACCGGCTGGCCACCCAGCGCATCCAGATGCCCCTGCCCGCGGCGCAGGCCAGGCTGCTCGCCACGATCGAGGCCCACGGGGAAGCGCGGATCGGCGACCTCGCGGCGGTCGACCACTGCTCCCAACCGACGATGACGACGCAGGTGCGCCGGCTCGAGGACGCCGGGCTGGTCGCCCGGACCATCGACCCCGGGGATGCGCGCGCCGTCCGGATCCGCATCACCCCGCAGGGCAAACGCATGCTCAACGCCGTCCGCGCCGACCGCGCCGCCGCGATCGAACCCCAGCTCGCGCTGCTCGAGCCGGGAGACCGCCGGGTGCTGACGGACGCGGTCGAGGTGTTGCGCCGGCTCCTCGACAACGCGTCGCAAGGGGGGCGGCGCAACACACTGTGAGGGCCTGACCCCGGTGAAGAGACCGCGGCCAGCGGGTAGACACTAAGTCGAGCTGACGGTGACGAAAGGGGGCGGGCGATGCGGACCGAGGCTTCCGCGTTCAGGGCCTCCCCGTTGACCGTGTGGGTCGGGTCGGCGAGGTTCGATTTCGCCCCGGGCCGCGACGTGATCGTCGGCTACGGCCCGGCCTGCGATATCGCCCTCGAGCGCCTCGGGAATCCGGGCGCGCCACCACCGCCGCCCCGCCCGGAGGTGGTGCTGCGGTTCGCCGGCACCCAGTGGGTGGCCATCGACCTGAGCCACCGCGGGATCTTCGTCGACGGCGCACGGGCCGCGACGGTGAACATCCGCGACGGCCAGGCGATCAGCATCGGCGATCCGCAGCGGGGCCCGCGGCTGGTCTTCCACGTCACCGCCGGTCCGCCGGGCCCGGCTCCTCGCCCGATGCCCCGCCCCCCGGCGCACCCGCCGCCACCGCCGCCGCCCGTCGCACCGCAGCCGCCCCGCCCGCACGCTCCGGAACTGCAGGCTCCGACCCAGCGCGACACCCAACGGATGCGGGTGGTGCCGCCGCAACCGCCGGCGCCCGAGCCGCCCGCCCCGGCACCGCCCGCCCCGGCACCGCCCGCTCAGCCGATCCCCGCGGCCGACGCCCCACAGCAGGGCGGCCCGGGGCTGATCGAGCGGATGGTCACCTCGAAACTGCGCGTCGCGCGTCCTTCGATTCGCACCGCGGAGCCGAACGCCACCTACCGCTTGCCGCTCAACGCCGACGCGCGCACCGTCGGGCTGGCCGCGTACCGGCTCGGACTCACCGTCGACGGGCGCGAGACGCTCGCGGACATCTCGTTCGCGGCGCGTCCGGGCGTGTTCACCGCGGTGGTCGGGCCCTCGGCCGCCCGCAACTCCGCGCTGCTCGGACTGCTCGCCGGCACCCGGCAACTCAGCTCGGGACGCGTCACCGTCGACGGCCACGACGTGCACGCCGAGCCGGCGTCGATGCGCACCCGCATCGGCATCGTGTCGCCCGGCGACGGGTTGCACCGGCAGCTCACCGTCGAACAGGCCTTGGGATACGTCACCGAAATGCGCCTCCCGCAGGGTGTTTCACCCGAGCATCGCGACCGCCTGGTCAGCCAGGTGATCGAGGAACTCGAGCTGACGCCGCACCGCGGCACCCGGATCGGCAAGCTGTCGCCCGAGGTGCGCCGGTGCGCGGCGCTGGCGGTCGAGCTCGTCACCCGGCCGACGCTGCTCGTCGTTGACGAGCCGAGCGCCGGCCTGGACGCCGAACAACAGCGCCACGTCATGGCGATGCTGCGGCGTCAGGCCGACATCGGCTGCGTGGTCGTGGCGGCCGTGTCGTCGCGGACGCGCATGACCGACCTCAACCTGTGCGACCAGGTGCTGGTGCTCACCTCGGCCGGTACCACGGCATTCCTCGGGCCGCCGGCGCAGGTCGAGGCCGCGATGGGCACCGCCGACTGGTCCACGGTGCTCGCCCGGGTCGGCGCCGATCCCGGCGGAACCCACCGCGCGTTCCGCGCCAGCCCGTCGGCGTCGGCGTTGACGGCGCCGCCGGAGGTGGCCGCTCCGTCGCCGCCGCCCGCCCAACCCCCGCTGTCGCGGCAAGTCCGGCTGCTGGCCCGCCGCGACCTCAAGCTGATCTTCGCCGACCGCCCCTACTTCGTGTTGTCGGCGATCCTGCCCTTCGTGCTGGCGGGTCTGGCGCTGCTGATTCCGGGCGATTCCGGCCTGGTGCGGCCCCCGGCGGGCGCCGCGCACCCGCACGAAGCCATCGAGATCCTGGCCGCCCTGAACCTCGCCGCGGTGATCATCGGCACCGCGCTGCCGATCCGTGCCGTGGTGGGCGAGCGGCGGATCTTCCGGCGCGAGCAGGCCCTGGGGCTGTCGACGGTGGCCTACCTGGCCGCGAAGACGCTCGTGTTCGGCGTCGCCGCGGCCGTCTCGACGGCCGTCGTGTTCGCGATCGTCGTCGCCGACAAGGGCGGTCCCGCGCGCGACGCCGCTCTGCTGCACAACGCCACGCTCGAGCTCTATGTGAGCGTGGCGGTGACGGCCATCGTGTACGCGATGCTCGGGCTCGCGTTGTCGGCGCTGGGCACGCGCCTGCGTGAGGTGCTGCCGCTGCTACTGCCGGTGATCCTCGCGTCCGCGCTGTTCAACGGGAGCCTCGTTCAGCTGGTGAGCAAGTGGGGCTTCCAAGAGCTCTCCTGGTTCGTCCCCGCCCGGTGGGGCTTCGCCGCCTCGGCGTCCACGGTCAACCTGCGCAGGGTCGACGCGCTGGCCGCCGACGCCCAGACGTGGACTCACTACAGCGGTTGGTGGGTGTTCGACATGACGTTGCTGGTGCTCTTCGGCGTGGCGGCGGCGGGCTTCACCCTCTACCGGCTGCGGCCGCCGCCCGGCCAGGCCCCCGCGCCATCACATCGCGAACAACAGGAACTGCGTGACCTGGCGGGCTGAGAAGTTGTTGTCGCTGACCAGCACCACCGACTGGCGACCGTCGGGCAGCTTCGGCCCCAGCGTGATGCCCTCGACATTGTCCAGCGGCGACAGACCCGGCGTGGACGACAAGTCGACCGCCAGGGTTTTGCTCATGGGTGTCACGGCCGCGTCGCGCATCGACGGGGTCGTCAAAACGTCTGTGGCCGCACCGATCTCGGCACGGTAGATCCGCACCGTCGGCGGCAGGGCCGAGGATCGCTCGATCACCAGGAAGGTCGTGTCCGACAGGGCGACCAGATCGGAGACACCGTTGACGTCGGCCGGCGGCGCCGGCGGCTCCATCGGGTAGGCGTATTGGGCGGTGGGCGCCCCGGCCGCGACGTCGAAATCGGTGACCCGGGTGAGGATGCGGTGGCCGTCGTCGGTGAGCGGACCGTCGTTGTGGCCGGGGTCCTCCATCGCGGCGAACAGCGATCGGCCGTCGGGCGTCAGCGCCAGGCCCTCCAGCGCCTTGTTCCGGCGCGGGCCGGTCCGCTGGGCGGACATCGCCAGATTGGCCGGCAACGTGAACTGGCCCAGGTAGGCGCCATCGAGCGCGGCGGTCCGGACCCAGGGGTCGAGCAACACCGGGCCGGCGGTGAGCCGCTCACCTTCGGAGGTCCAGTACAGCCGCTGCCGCAAGGCGTCGAACGCGATGCCCTCGGGGTCGGGGGGAACGATCGGCGGCGTGGCATCCCGTGTGAGCGGCGGGAACGGCCGGCCGGCCGGGTCCAGCAGCGGGTGCGTGCCGGTGAACGTGACGTTGTCAATTCCTTTGTCCGACAAGGACAACTGCACGGTGTAGAACCGGGCCGGGTTCTTCTTGGAGCGATCGTCACTGATCACGTAGTACAGCTGCCGTCCGGGGTCATAGCTCAGCGCCGACAGCCCGCCGATGACGGTGCCGTCGAAGGTGGCGTCGAACGGGACCTGCGACTGGCCCAGATACGTCAGCATCGGCCGCGGCGCGGGCGGGCGCCGGGGCGCGCATCCCGCCAAGGCCAGCGCGACACACATGCACGCCGCCACCCACCGCCTCATAACCGAGAAGGTAGCGCTCGAGGGTGCACCGAGCGCGAAAATCCGGCCCGGCCTCGCAGTGAATGCACGCTCGGTGAGATCGGGTTGTTGTTTTACGCCGCGCGAACCGGGGGATACGGTCGGTTTATGGCGCCAGATAGCACAACCATTGCCGAGCAACTGCGCAACGCCCTCGACGGGCGGTGGCGCGACGTCAAGAACCAGCTGCGGTCCACCATGAGCGAGGACCTCTTCCGGCCGCACTACACCCCGAACACGGTGATCGCGCGCACCAAGGTGGCCGAGCAGATGAGGATCATGGCCGCGTTCGGTGCCGCCGCCGACAACTTCCGCAAGGAGCACGGCGGCACCGGTGACATCGGCGCCGCGATCACGATGATCGAGATGCTGGCGATGTCGGATCTGTCGTTGATGGTGAAGGCCGGCGTTCAGTGGGGGCTGTTCGGCGGGGCGGTGGAGAACCTCGGCACCGAACGCCACCACGAGGCGTACGTGAAGAAGATCATCAGCCTGGAATTGCGCGGCTGCTTCGCGATGACCGAGACCGGACACGGCAGCGACGTGCAGTCGCTGGAGACCACCGCGACCTATGACCCCGCCACGGAGGAGTTCGTCATCGACTCCCCCACGCCGACGGCCCGGAAGGACTACATCGGCGGGGCGGCCGAAACCGCCACCATGGCAGCGGTATTCGCGCAACTGATCACGACCGAGAACGGCGAGCCGGTCGGCCACGGCGTGCACTGCCTGCTGGTGCCGATCCGCGACGCCGACGGCAACGACCTGCCCGGGGTGACGACGTCGGACTGCGAGTACAAGGGCGGCCTGCCCGGCGTCGACAACGGCCGCATCGTCTTCGACCACGTCCGGGTCCCGCGGGTGAACCTGCTGAACAAATACGGCGACGTGGCGCCGGACGGCACCTACAGCTCGCCGATCGAGAACCCCAACCGCCGGTTCTTCACCATGCTGGGCACGTTGGTGCGCGGGCGGATCACGGTGGGCGGCAGCGCGGGCGCCGCCGGTCGCGTCGCATTGGACATCGCCACGCGATACGCCTTGCAGCGCAGGCAATTCAGCGCGCCGGACGACGAGTCCGAGGTGTTGATCATGGACTACCTGGTGCATCAGCGGCGGCTGTTCCCGTTGATCGCCAAGTCCTACGCGCTGCAGTTCGCGCAGAACGAGCTGGTCAGTAAGTGTCACGACATCCAGACCGCCGACGCCGTCGACGCCGACGAGCAGCGCGAGTTGGAGTCGCGCGCCGCCGGCTTGAAGGCGGCCAACACCTGGCACGCGTCGCGGGCGATCCAGGAGGCCCGGGAGGCTTGCGGCGGCGCGGGCTACATGGCCGAGAACCGGCTGGTCGCCCTGCGCGGCGACACCGACGTGTTCACCACCTTCGAGGGCGACAACCACGTCCTGACGCAGCTGGTGGCCAAGGAACTGCTGACGGCCTACGCCGACGACATCCGCAGCATGAGCCCCGTCGAATGGGTCCGGTTCGCCGCCAACACCGTCGGCGAGCGCGTCGTGAAACGCACTGCGGCAGAGACGATCATCCAAACCATCGTCGACGCCCGGCAGGACAGCGAGGAAGAGGGCAGCCTGTTCAACCGCGGCACGCAGATCAAGATGTTCGAGGACCGGGAGGAGTATCTGATCGCGTCCGTCGCTCGCCGGCTGCAGGCCAAGTCCAAGGAGATGTCGGAGTTCGCCGCGTTCAACGCGGTGCAGGACCACGTGCTGCACGCCGCGGCCGCGCACATCGACCGGGTGATACTCGAAGCGTTCGTCGCCGGCATCGACGCCTGCCCGCACGAGGAGGCCCGGGAGCTGCTGGGCATCGTGTGCGACCTGTACGCGCTGTCGGTGATCGAGGACGACAAAGCCTGGTACATCGAGCATCGGTACCTGTCCACCGAGCGGGCCAAGGCCGTCACCCGGGGTATCAACGACCGGTGCCGCGCGCTGCGCCCGCACGCGCAAACGCTCGTCGACGGCTTCGGGATCCCCGAGCAGCTGCGCTATGCCGAGATGCTGCACCCGGAGAACTTGGCGGACGCGGTCACGGGCTGACGGTCTGCCCGCCGAGCATCTCCCGGCCCGGCTGTGCCGTCTTCCGTTGCGGCCGTGCGCATGTAGCCGGTGGTCGTGAACGCCCCACCGGGTCGCCGGGGTGCGGGTGAGGCCGTCTTCCGCGCCGGCGGCGACGGGAAGCCCCGGCGGTCGCGCGGGCCCCACGCGCGTGGGCCGTGTGGATCATTGATTCGGGATCTTGCCGAGCGCTTGCAGTTTGCCGTCCGGGCCGATCGCGAACTTCACCGTGCCGATGCCGCTGGGGCAACACGGCTGATCGTTGCCTTTCAACCATTGGTACTGAACCGCAACGGTGTCGTCGGAGGGCGGCAGCACGGTGATGTACGGCTTCGGGTTTGGGGTCGCCGTACCCAGCGGCGTGTTGTGGTCGAAGAACAGCAGCTGCTGGCCGGTGGATTCGCCGGCAATGGTCGGGATGATCTGCACCCAGTACAGACGGCACTTCTTGGCATGTCCGCGAGCGATTTCCACCCACGTCGTGCCCGGGACGGTGATGGGAACCGCCGCGATGGCCCGCTGCACGGTGTCGGGCGCCGGCCCGTCGGAGTCCTTGCATTTGTCGGCCGGCGCCGGTGGCGCACCGGCGTGGTTACCGCCGCAACCGGAGGCCAGCAGGACCAAGAGGATCACCATCAGCCGACGCACGCGGTGAGCTTAGCGAAGGCTGTGAATGTGCCGTTTGTTTGGTCGGAGACGCCGTTCTGACAGCTAAAGCCGCGATCCGCCCCGGTAGCCTAGAGCGCAGTCAGCGGGTCGATGATGACCCGTGCTGACCTGGGGGTTCCCGGCTTTTCCTAAACTTCACGGCCACGCATTGGCCGGTGAGAGGAAGCCGTAAACCGGGGGAAACTCCGGATACCCGGTGCCGAAACATGCTCGTCGCACCATTCACCGTAAGCCCATTGCGCTCATAAGGAGGCAAGTGCGTGACCAGGGAGTCCATGGCGTCCGTCAACGATGCCGTGAACACCGTGTGCGCGTACTGCGGCGTGGGCTGCGGAATGGTGTTGCAGGTCACAACCGACCCCGAGAGCGGCCGGCGTCACATCGCGAAGTCGGTTGGGGACAAACAACATCCGGCTAACTTCGGCCGGTTGTGCACCAAAGGCGCCACCACGTCGGACATGCTGGATGCGCCCGGCCGGATGGAATCGGCATACGTGCGCGCCGACCGCGGCGAACCCATCGAGGCCGTGGACATGGACGGTGCGATCGCCCAGTGCGCGAACCGGTTACGAGCGATCATCGATGCGCACGGCCCGGATTCCTTCGCCATGTACGTGTCGGGCCAGATGTCGATCGAGGCGCAGTATCTGGCGAACAAGCTGACCAAGGGCTTCATCGGCACCAACCAGATCGAGTCCAACTCGCGACTGTGCATGGCCAGCGCCGGTTCGGGCTACAAGCTCTCGCTGGGCGCCGACGGCCCGCCCGGCTCGTACCAGGACTTCGAACACGCCGACGTCTTCTTCGTCATCGGCGCCAACATGGCCGACTGCCATCCCATCCTGTTCCTGCGGATGATGGATCGCGTCAAGGCCGGGGCGAAACTGATCGTCGTCGACCCGCGCCGCACCGCGACCGCGGACAAGGCCGACCTGTTCCTTCAGATCGCCCCCGGTTCGGATCTCGCACTGCTCAACGGGCTCCTGCACCTGATCGTCGAAAACGGGCACACCGATCCCGAATTCATCGCCGAGTTCACCGACGGGTGGGAGGCGATGCCCGACTTCCTCAAGGAGTACGCCCCGGGCACGGTCAGCGAGATCACCGGGATCCCCGAGGCCGACATCCGCGCCGCGGCCCGCATGATCGGCGAAGCCGGGAACTTCGTGAGCTGCTGGACCATGGGCCTCAACCAGAGCACCCACGGCACCTGGAACACCAACGCCCTGTGCAACCTGCACCTGGCCACCGGCGCGATCTGCAAACCCGGCAGCGGTCCCTTCTCGCTGACCGGCCAGCCCAACGCGATGGGCGGTCGCGAAATGGGTTACATGGGGCCGGGATTGCCCGGTCAGCGCTCCGTCGTGTCGGCGGACGACCGGGCCTTCACCGAGGACCAGTGGGGCCTTGCCCGCGGAACGCTTCGCACCGACGTCGGCACCGGCACCATCGACATGTTCTCCCGCATGGCCGACGGCGACATCAAGGCGTGCTGGGTCGTCTGCACCAATCCCGTTGCCTCCGTGGCCAACCGGAGAACGGTGCTGGCCGGCCTGGAGCGCGCCGAATTGGTCATCACCCAGGACGCCTTCCTGCAGACCGAGACCAACGAATACGCCGACGTGCTGCTGCCGGCGGCCCTGTGGTCGGAGACCGATGGCGTGATGGTCAATTCCGAGCGCAACATGACGCTGTTCCAGCCGGCCGGCGCGGCGCCGGGCGATGCGCTGCCCGACTGGCAGATCATCGCCCGGATCGCCTGCGAGATGGGCTTTTCGGACGCGTTCAGCTACGGCTCCGCCGAGGAAGTCTTCGAAGAGATCAAGCGATTCTCCAACCCGAAGACGGGCTACGACCTGCGCGGGGTCAGCTACGACCGGCTGCGCCGGGGCCCGCTGCAATGGCCGTGCGCACCGGAGGGCCCGAGCGACCGCAACCCCATCCGGTACCTCAACGACGGGGTCAGTCAGGCCAGGCTGGTCCGCGAGGACGGCAGCGCACCCCGCCTGGCGTTCCCCACCGAGAACGGTCGCGCGGTGTTCTTCGCGCGTCCGCATCTGCCACCGGAAGAGATGCCGGACAACGACTACCCGTTCCTACTGAACACCGGCCGCCTGCCGCACCAGTGGCACACGATGACCAAGACAGGCAAGGTCGCCAAGCTCAACAAGCTCAATCCCGGCCCGTTCGTGGAAATCCACCCCGAGGATGCCGCACGACTGCAGATCGCCGACGGCGACGCGGTGGAAATCGCTTCCCGGCGCGGCCGCGCCGTGCTGCCGGCCGCGATCAGCGACCGGGTGCGCCCCGGCAACTGCTTCGCCCCCTTCCACTGGAACGACGTGTTCGGCGAGTACCTGGCGATCAACGCGGTCACCAACGACGCGGTGGATCCCATCTCGAACCAACCGGAATTCAAAGCATGCGCCGTCACGTTGGCGAAAGTCGCTGTCTCCGCGGCGGATCCGGCCGCCAAACCGGCGGCGGACGCCGACGCATCACAACCCGCGCACACGGAGGTCACCGAAATCAGCGTGTCACGGGTCGATGCCCTGGCCGACTTGCTCGGTGTCACAACCACACCCGTGCCGGAATTCGACGAACACGGCCGCTCCTACCTGGCCGGGATGTTGACCGCACTCCGGTCGGACGCCGGTCGACGCACGGCGGGGGTGCCGACCCTGCCCCAGAGCGCTCCCTTCGACTCCGGCACCCGGCTGTGGGTGGATGGTCTGCTCGCGGGCCTGTTCTCGCGCGACGACGCGCCCCGACCGGCGCCGGCGGTCAAGGGACCCACGAACAAGCACCCCGGCACCGAGCCCGCCCGACGGGCGCCCGTCGTGGTGTTATGGGCGTCGCAGACCGGCAACGCCGAAGAGCTGGCCGCCGACGTCGCCGCGCGGCTGAGCGACGCCGAATTGCCGGTCGCGCTGCACGCGATGGACGACTTCCCGGTGGCCGAGCTCGCCACGACGCGGGAGCTGCTGCTGATCACCAGCACGACCGGTGACGGCGAACCGCCGGACAACGGAGCCGGCTTCTGGCGGGCGGTGACGGCGGACGGCGCTGCCGAACTGACCAACACCCGGTATGCCGTGCTCGCCCTCGGCGACTCGAACTACGACGATTTCTGCGGCCACGGACGCCGCCTCGACGCGCGCCTCGCCGAACTGGGCGCGACCCGCATCGCCGACCGGGCCGATTGCGAGCCCGACTACGAGGACACCGCGGCCAAGTGGCTGGGCGAGGTGGTGCAGGCGCTGGCAAGCGCGGCCGCACCGGTCGGCCGCGATCAGCACGCGCCGGCACGCGCGACGTCCACGGTCGCGCCGCCATCCCGGGCCGCCCGGCCGGGAGCGGGCACCTACAGCAAGAAACGCCCGCTGATCACCGGCGTGGTCCGCAACACCGTGCTGAGCCGGCCGGAATCCGCGAAAGACGTGCGGCAGCTGGTTTTCGACCTGCCGGAAGAAACCGTCACCTACGAGGCCGGCGACGCGCTCGGGGTGTGGCCACGCAACAGCGACCAACTGGTCGACGAATGGCTGTCGGTCACCGGACTGGACGGGCAGACCCCGGTCGAGGTCGGCGAACATGGCCTGATGTCGTTGCGCTCCGCGCTGACCGAACGCCTGGAGATCGCCCACATCGGCCGGGACCTGGTGCGCTTCGTGCAGGAGCGCACCGGCGACCCGAAGCTCGCCGAACTGCTCAAGCCGGACAACAAAGCCGCCCTGAGCGATTGGGCCTGGGGCCGCCAATCCATCGACCTGCTGGCGCGGCTGCCGGTCTCGGCGTCGGCCCACGAATGGGTGCGGGTCCTCAAACGCCTTCAGCCGCGGCTGTACTCGATCTCGTCGAGCCCCAAGGAGCACCCCGGCGAGGTCCATCTGACGGTGTCGCCGGTGCGCTACAACTTCCAGGGTGTCCCGCGCCGCGGGGTGTGTTCGACGTATCTGGCCGACCGCTCCCCCGGCGACCGGGTCGCCGTCTATCTGCAGCCATCGAGCAACTTCCGGCCGCCCAGCGATCCCGACACCCCGATGATCATGGTCGGTCCGGGCACCGGGATCGCCCCGTTCCGCGGCTTCCTGCAGGAGCGTCGTGCGCTCGGCCACACCGGCCCCAACTGGCTGTTCTTCGGCGAACAGCACGCCGCCACCGACTACTACTACCGCGACGAGCTCGAGCAGATGCGCAGCGACGGGTTCCTCACCGAGCTGGACCTCGCCTTCTCGCGGGACCAGCGCGAGAAGGTGTACGTGCAGCACCTGATGCGTCAGCGCGGCGCCCAGCTGTGGCACTGGCTGCAGGACGGGGCGCAACTGTACGTTTGCGGCACCGCGGACCCCATGGCCAAGGACGTCGACCGCGCGCTCTGCGAAATCGCGGCCGAGCACGGCAGCCTCGATCCCGACGGCGCGAAGGAGTACGTCCGCTCGTTGAGCGCCGAGAAGCGCTATCACCGCGACGTGTACTAGGCCCGCGACCCCACCCGGCTCGTAATACGACGGAAACGTCGCGCGCCTGTCGCTGAAACAACCTCGCTGCACCATTCAGTCATTGGTGGCGCCGAGGAGGGACGTACGCGTGGCTCTGGACTTCGATGGGCCCCTCGAGGACACCGGGCAGGCCGTCTGCCCGCTGCGGTGCCGCCTGCGGCGGGCGGCCGCGGGCGGCGACGGTGACCAGGTCGACTGGGCCGGGTTGCCGATCAATTTGGACCTGGCGTTCTCCCCGCAGCAGCGCGACAAGGTCTACCGGCAGCACCTGATGCGCAAGCGCGGCACGCAGCTTCGGCGCTGGTTGCCGTCGGGTGCTCACCAGTGCGTTTGCGACGAAAACGCCCGCGACGAACACCCCTAGCCGCGCGCGCCGCGCGCTTCGGGAAAAGAGCTCACGCCTGCGGCCGACTTCGGCGCGAGCGTAAAACATTATCTGCGAAAGTAATTCCGGCCGGATACGCTGGCCACGTGGCCGATCATCCGTCGTCATACCTGGTGTTGGCATCGCAACGCAGCGGCAGCACGCTGCTGGTCGAGTCGCTGCGCGCGACCGGCGTGGCCGGCGAGCCGCAGGAGTTCTTCCAGTACCTGCCGGCCACCAGCCAGGCCCCACAGCCACGCGAGTGGTTCGCAGGCGTGGAGGACGAGTCCATCCTGCGCCTGCTCGACCCGCTCGACGCGGGGACTCCGGACCTCGCCCCCGCCGAGATCTGGCGCGACTACATCCGCACGGTCGGGAGGACTCCGAACGGGATATGGGGCGGCAAGCTGATGTGGAATCAGACGCCGCTGTTGTTGAAGCGCGCGAAGAACCTGCCGAATCGCAGCGGTGACGGCCTGCTGGCGGCGATCACGGACGTCGTGGGCGAGGAGCCGCTCTTCATCTATGTGCATCGGCCCGACGTCGTTTCACAGGCGGTCTCGTTCTGGCGGGCGGTGCAGACGCGGGTGTGGCGGGGGCAGCCCGACCCCGTTCGCGATGCTCGCGCCACCTATCACCCCGGCGCGATCGCGCACGTCGTCACGATGCTCCGCGCCCAGAACGAGGGCTGGCGAAATTGGTTCGTCGAAGAAGACGTCAAGCCGATGGAGATTTCGTATCCGGTGTTGTGGCGCAACCTGACTCAAGTGGTGGCGGCCATCCTGGAGGCGTTGGGGCTCGATCCGCGGCTGGCGCCCGAACCGGTGCTCGAGCGTCAGGCCGACCACCGCTCCGACGAGTGGGTCGACCGGTACCGGGCCGATGCGGAGAAATACGGTCTGCCAACCTGACCGCGCTGGACCGCGAGAGCTTCGGCAAACGACGAGGCAGACGGCGAAATCCGCGGATGTCCTATAGTGGGGCCTATGCAACAGGCCACACAGCCGTGCCTCACCATTACGCGCCGCCGCACCGTGCGCTGTTGTTGTCGTTGTTGTTGATTCCTGACGCCGCAGAAATCCTCGCGCTCATCCCGGTTTGCGGGCGCCGGCACAGGTAACACCCCGTGGCCGCCCACGCGCGATAGTCAATCCCAGGAAGTCAACCCACCGATGACCATGTTATCCACGTGTCACCGCGCCGCCATCGAATTCGACATCGCCCGGCGGGCCGACGAAGCTTGTACTGACATCGCCTGAGGAAGACGGATGAGCATCGCAGAGAACGTCACGCAACTGATCGGCAATACGCCGCTGGTCCGGCTGAACCGGGTCACCGAAGGCGCTGTGGCCGACGTCGTCGCCAAGCTGGAATTCTTCAACCCGGCCAACAGCGTCAAGGACCGCATCGGGGTGGCCATGCTCGACGCGGCCGAACAAGCGGGCCTGATCAAACCCGACACGATCATCCTGGAACCGACGAGCGGGAACACCGGCATCGCGCTGGCGATGGTGTGCGCGGCCCGGGGCTACCGGTGCGTACTGACGATGCCGGACACCATGAGCACCGAACGCCGAATGTTGTTGCGCGCCTTCGGTGCTGAGATCGTGCTGACGCCGGGCGCCGACGGCATGGCGGGTGCCATCGCCAAGGCGGAACAGTTGGCGAAGAACGACCAGCGGTACTTCATCCCGCAGCAGTTCGAAAACCCGGCCAATCCGGCGATCCACCGCACGACCACGGCCGAAGAGATATGGCGAGACACCGACGGCAGGGTCGACTTCTTCGTCGCCGGGGTCGGCACCGGCGGCACCATCACCGGTGTCGCCCAGGTGGTCAAGGAACGCAAACCGTCGGCGCAGATCGTGGCCGTGGAACCCGCCGCCTCGGCCGTCCTGTCCGGAGGGCAGAAGGGACCCCACCCCATCCAGGGCATCGGAGCCGGATTCGTGCCGCCGGTGCTCGATATGGATCTGGTTGACGAAGTCATCACGGTCGGAAACGAAGAGTCGCTGGAAATGGCCCGTCGGTTGGCGCGGGAGGAGGGGCTGCTGGTCGGCATCTCCTCGGGCGCGGCCGTGGTGGCCGCGCTCGAGGTGGCCCGTCGCCCGGAGAACGCCGGCAAACTCGTCGTGGTCCTGCTGCCCAGCTTCGGCGAGCGGTATCTGAGCACGCCGCTCTTCGCCGACCTGGCGGGATAGCCATGCTGGCGACGATACGACGTGACATCCGGGTGGCCAGGGAGCGTGACCCGGCCCGGCCCACCACGCTGGAGGTGATCTTCGCCTATCCGGGCGTGCACGCCATCTGGGCGCATCGAATCAACCACTGGCTGTGGCTTCGCGGTGCGCGGCTGGCCGCCCGCACGCTCGGGGAGCTGACCCGCATCCTGACCGGCGTGGAGGTCCACCCCGGCGCCGTCCTGGGCCCGGGCCTGTTCATCGACCACGCGACCGGCGTCGTGATCGGGGAAACGGCGGAGGTCGGCGAGGACGTCACGCTCTACCACGGCGTCACCCTGGGCGGCAGCGGCCGGGATACCGGCAAACGCCACCCGACGATCGGTGACCGGGTCGTCATCGGGGCCGGCGCAAAGGTGCTCGGCGCGATCAAAGTCGGCGACGACAGCCGGATCGGCGCCAACGCCGTCGTCGTCAAAGAGGTTCCGTCCAGCGCCGTGGTCATCGGGGTCCCCGGGCAGGTGATCAGCAGGCACGGCCGGAGCAGCCCGGACGACTCGATGATGCCCGACCTCGTCGGCGTCAGTCTGCAGTCCCTGCTGACCCGGGTCGCCAAGCTGGAGGCCGCCAACGACGGGCAACAATCCGCGAGTGCCATCCGGCCACCCGAAGCCGGGGTGTGGCACGGCGAAGACTTCTCGATCTGAGGGACCAAGTGAGCACTGTGGTGGTCGTCGTGACGGCGCTGATCGCAACCCTGGGAGCCGCCAGCGCGGCTGGCGTGCTGGTCAATCGACGCTCGGGGATCCTGCGCGAGACCGCGCCGGGCGCGCCGCAGGACGCAGCGGACCTCGGCTTGTCCGAGGTGGGTCCGACGGTCGTGCACTTCACTGCCGCCTGGTGTGGTCCCTGCGCGTCGGTACGCCGCGTGGTCGAGCAGGTGTGCACGGATCTGCCCGACGTGTCACATCTCGAGGTCGACATCGACGCCCACCCCGCGGCCGCCAAACGGCTTTCGGTGCTGTCGCTGCCGACCACGTTCATCTTCGACGCCGGGGGCCGGCAGCGATACCGCAGCGCCGGCGTGCCCAAGGCCGCGGAGTTGCGTCAGGCGCTGCAGCCGCTGTTGGCTTGACGGGCCCCGCCCGCGCTTCAGACGCTCTTCAAGATGCGTTCACCGCGATCGACGCTACGGTTGGCCGGAGGGCCAAGTAGGGGACGGAGATTGCGATGAGCGACGCCCACGCGCCGCGGATCCCGCCGGCGCTGGCCGCGCCGAGCCTGAACCGGGGAGTCGGCTTCACCCACGAGCAGCGGCGGCAGTTGGGGCTGACCGGACGACTGCCCTCGGCGGTGCTCACGCTCGACGAACAGGCCGACCGGGTATGGCATCAATTGCAAAGCCTGGCAACCGATCTGGGCCGCAATCTGCTGCTGGAACAGCTGCATTACCGCCATGAACTGCTCTACTACAAGGTGCTCGAAGACCATCTGCCCGAGCTGATGCCGGTGGTCTACACGCCCACCGTCGGCGAGGCCATTCAACGGTTCTCCGACGAATACCGCGGGCAGCGGGGGCTGTTCCTGAGCATTGACGAGCCCGACGACATCGAGGCGGCCTTCGCGACCTTCGGGCTGGAACCCGGCGACGTCGACCTCATCGTGTGCACCGACGCCGAGGCGATTCTGGGCATCGGCGACTGGGGCGTGGGCGGCATCCAGATCGCGGTGGGCAAGCTATCGCTGTACACCGCCGGGGCCGGCATCGATCCGCGCCGCTGCATCGCGGTCTCGCTGGACGTCGGCACCGACAACGAGCAGCTCCTGCAGGACCCGTTCTACCTGGGCAATCGTCACGCCCGGCGCCGCGGCGCCGAATACGACGCCTTCGTCGATCGCTACATCGAGACCGCGCACCGGCTGTTCCCGAAGGCGATCCTGCATTTCGAGGACTTCGGGCCCCTGAACGCCCGCCGGATCCTGCACGCGTACGGCGACAAGTACTGCGTGTTCAACGACGAC
Organism: Mycobacterium europaeum; assembly: GCF_034555895.2. NCBI lineage: Bacteria > Bacillati > Actinomycetota > Actinomycetes > Mycobacteriales > Mycobacteriaceae > Mycobacterium > Mycobacterium europaeum. The sequence goes on along the minus strand of NZ_CP157315.1, from coordinate 1,241,408 downwards.
ATCCAGGGCACCGGCGCGGTGGTGGTCGCGGCCGTGTACGGCGGATGCCACGTCACCGGTGTGCCGATGCGCGACCAGAACGTGGTCGTCTTCGGGGCCGGGACCGCCGGGATCGGGGTGGCCGACCAGATCCGCGACGCGATGGTCTCCGACGGCGCCACCGTCGAGCAGGCCGCGGCGCAGATCTGGCCGATCGACAAGCAGGGCCTGCTGTTCGACGACATGGACGATCTGCGGGACTTCCAGGCGCCCTACGCCAAGAACCGCGCCCGGCTGGGCGTGGGCCGGGGGGACCGGGTGGGATTGGTCGACGCGATCAAGCTCGCCTCCCCCACCGTCCTGCTGGGCTCCTCGGCCGTGTTCGGCGCCTTCACCGAGAAGGTCGTACGGGCCATGGTCGCCTCCTGTGAGCACCCGATGATCTTTCCGTTGTCCAACCCGACCTCACGCATGGAGGCGGTGCCCGCCGACCTGTTGCAGTGGTCCGACGGCAAGGCGCTGATCACCACGGGAACCCCCGTCGCGCCGATCGAGTACGACGGCACCACCTACACCGTCGGCCAGGCCAACAACGTGCTGGTGTTCCCCGGGATCGGGCTGGGCATCATCGTCGCCGGCGCCCGGCTGGTGACCCGCGGGATGCTGCAGGCGGCGGCGAAAGCCATTGTGCGACAAGCTAGCCCGTCAGCCACCGGGGATTCGCTGCTGCCCGATATGCGGGACTTGCGCGCCATCTCGACACAGGTCGCCGAGGCCGTTTATGGCGCCGCTGTCGCCGATGGGGTGGCCACCCGGACGCACCCCGACCCCCGCCAAGCCGTGCTCGACACCGTGTGGACCCCGGAATACGACTAGTTCTCGGCCTTGCTCCCCCGCCTGGACTCGAACCAGGAACCTATCGGTTAACAGCCGAACGCTCTGCCAATTGAGCTACAGGGGATCAACACGATCGCGGGACGACTCTAGCGTACTGGCACAACCGGACCCAACTAGACGCCGGGACGGATCGGGCGCGCACGCACCCGTCCGGGTGAGGCAGGATGGAACCGTCGCTAGTCGGGAGGAACGTTTTGATCCGATATGTCGTGGTGCTTGGGCTGGGGTATGTGCTGGGCTCGAAGGCGGGGCGCCGCCGATACGAGCAGATCGTCGGCACCTATCGGGCGCTGACCAGCAGTCCCGTGGCCAAGTCGGTGATCGACGGGGGGCGCCGCAAGGTCGCGAACCGGATCTCCCCGGACACCGGGTTCGTGACAGTCGCCGAGATCGACGATCGGACGGCCATCATGGAGCGCGACGGCGGCCGAGCCGCCGACGAGGCCCTCACATCGTCAGATCGTCGCCGCTAGCCTGCTCCAGCAGGCTGCGCCGGTAGGCCTCCATCGCGACCAGGTCGCCGAACAGCGCGTGGTACTCGTCGCCCTGCTCGATCGGCGACATGCGCTGCAGCTTGGACTTGACCTCGGCGATCTGGTGGCCCATCCACACTTCCTGCAGCCGGGCCAGCACGCCGGCGATGTAGCGGGGCAGCTTCTCGTCGTCGACCTCGATGGCCTCCACGCCCAGCTCGTTGATCAACCCCGCGGTCAGGTCCGACCCGGCCCGCTGGCGCACCGCGTCGATCCACTGCGCCCCCGTGACGCCGCTCGACGTGCCGCCGGCCGCCTCGATGGCCCCGCGCACGGCGGCGTAGCCGGGGTGGGTGAAGCTCTCGACCGTCAGCGTGTCGAACACCGGCCCGGCCAGCGCCGGCGACTGCAGCGCCGACTTGAGCGCCTCACGCTGCAGCCGCAGGGTAGGGTCGCGCGGGTCGGGGCGGGTGCCGGCCGGTCGCGCCGGGGCCGCCGCACGGGCCGGCTGGGGGGCGCGGCGGGAGGCGTTCGCACCGGCGCCGCCCCGGGCGGCGGCCGGCGACTGCTTGGCCTGACTGCGCACCCGGTCGATGACCTGCGCGACGTCGTCCCAGCCGACCCAGCCGGCCAGCTGGCGGGCGTACTCGTCGCGCAGCGTCGGGTCTTTGATCTGGGCCACCATCGGCACGCAGCGGCGCAGCGCCGCGACCCTGCCCTCGGCGCTGTCGAGGTCCATCTCGGCGAGCGCCGTGCGGATCGCGAACTCGAACAACGGGGTACGCCGCGCCACCAGGTCGCGCAGGGCGCCGTCGCCGGATTTCAGCCGCAGGTCGCAGGGATCCATGCCGTCCGGGGCCACCGCGACGAACGACTGCCCCGCCAGGTTCTGCTCGCCGCCGAAGGCCTTGAGTGCGGCCGCCCGCCCGGCCTCGTCGCCGTCGAAGACGTAGATCAGCTCGCCGCGGAAGAAGCTGTCGTCCATCATCAGTCGCCGCAGCATCGCCAGGTGCTCGTCGCCGAACGCGGTGCCGCACGACGCCACCGCGGTGGTGACGCCGGCCAGATGCATCGCCATCACGTCGGTGTAGCCCTCGACGACGACGGCCTGGTGCCCCTTGGCGATGTCGCGCTTGGCCAGATCGATGCCGAACATCACCGACGACTTCTTGTATAGCAGCGTCTCGGGCGTGTTGATGTACTTGGCTTCCATCGGATCGTCGTCGAAGAGCCGGCGGGCGCCGAACCCGATCACCTCGCCGGCCGCGGTGCGGATGGGCCACAGCAGCCGGCGGTGGAAGCGGTCGATGGGGCCGCGCCGGCCCTGCCGCGACAGGCCGGCCGCCTCCAGCTCCTTGAACTCGAAACCCTTGCGCACCAGATGTTTCGTCAGTGAGTCCCAGCCCGACGGCGCGAAGCCGCAGCCGAAGCGACGGGCCGCCTCGGCGTCGAAATTCCGCTCGGTCAGGTACTGGCGGGCCGGCGCGGCCTCGGCGGACTCCAGGGCCGCGGCGTAGAACTCCGCCGCGGCCGCGTTGGCCGCGACCAGCCGGCTGCGACTCCCGCGGTCCCGCTGCACGCTGGTCGCCGGGCCGGTGTAGCTGATCGTGTGGCCGATCCGGTCGGCGAGCAGTTCGACGGCCTCGACGAAGGTGACGTGTTCGATCTTCTGGATGAAGGCGTAGACGTCGCCGCCTTCCCCGCAGCCGAAGCAGTGGAAGTGGCCGTGGTTGGGGCGAACGTGGAACGACGGCGATTTCTCGTCGTGGAAAGGGCACAGGCCCTTGAGGGAATCGGCTCCGGCGCGCCGCAATTGGACGTAGTCGCCGACGACTTCGTCGATGCGGACACGCTCGCGGATGGCGGCGATGTCGCGGTCGGGGATCCGGCCGCGGCCCCTGGGCCGGGCGTCGTCCTCCCCCGCGCGCGGTTGGCGCCCCCACGAACCTGCCGGGCTGGACATCGGCTCAGTCTAGAGCGCCGAGCCGGCCGGCTATCCGGTTCCGATGACGCCGCACGCCACCCGGTCCATCGCGTTGTCGCTGTATTCGGCACCGTGCAACATCAACGCCTTGCCGTCGCCGCCCACCAGGACGTCGCGGGTGAAGGCGTCGGTGGTGGTCACCAGGTAGGCCGACCCGTCCTGGCGCACCTCGAGCGACGTCAGGTCGCCGCTTTCGGGCTTCCCGGTGTGGCCGGGCGCGTTGTAGTGACCGCCTGCCGACAGGAAGTTTCCGGGCGGACCGCCGGTCGGGGCGACGGAGTTCGGCTCGCACTTGCCGATCTGGTGGACGTGCATGCCGTGGAAGCCCGGCGTCAAGATGCCCGGGGCGACCGTCTTGACGGTGACGGTCACGTACCCGCCGGTGAAGTCGAACGTCGCCGTGGCGACTGCCCGCCCGTCCGGTGTCTTCAGTTGCGCGCTGAGCGATTCGCCGTTGGGCGCCGGCGTGGTGGTCGTTTCGCCCGACGATGCCGGCGGGGCGCTCTTGACCGGAGGGGTGGTGCCGGGCTGGGTGCTCGCATGTTGCGGCGAGCTGCAGGCGGTCATGACGACGACGGGAAGCCCCACCGCGAGGGTGGCGATGCCGCTGAATTTGGTCATGCCGGGCAGCCTAGTCCGCGGCGGCGACGGCGCCGCCGAGGGATGACCTGCGCCGGGGCCGCGGCTAACCGGTGGCCTGGCGCGCGTCGATGCGTTCCAGCCGGCCCTCGGTATACGAGGCGATCTGGTCGACGATGACCCGTAACCGGGCGCGGTCGTCGGCCGCGACGGTGAACGCCGCGGCGAAGACCGGGTCGAGCGTGTGGGGCGCCCCGGCATGCAGCCATTGCGCCACCCGGTGGATCCGTTCGCGTTGCAGGGCCTGGGCGTCCAGATGGCGCGGGTCGGACATGATGAACTGCAGCGCAAGGATTTTCAGCAGGGCGACTTCGGCGCGCACCAGGTCGGGGACCAGCAGGTCGGCCCGGTAGCGCACCAGCGGCCCGGGACCGGCCGCGGCGCGGGTGGTGGCGATGGCGGCCGAGGCGAACCTGCCGACCAGTTCACTGGTCAGTCGCTTGAGCGCGACGGACGCCGACAAGGTGGCGTCGTACTTGCCGACGGCTGCCACCACCGGCAACGCCGAGAGCCGCCCTGCGGCCGCCATGAAGTCGTCGGCGCTGACCCGGAAGAATTCACTCTCGCCCAGTTTGGCCAGCGCGGCCGCCTCGTGCTCATCGGCGAGCACCCGCAGGTCGATGCGTTGGGAGACGACGCCGTCCTCGACGTCGTGAACGGAGTAGGCGATATCGTCGGCCCAGTCCATCACCTGCGCTTCCAGGCACATCCGGCCTTCCGGCGCGCGGGCCCGCACCCAGTCCGCCGGCTCGCGGTCCTCGTCGTAGAAACCGAACTTTCTCTTCTCTTTGCCGCGCCCCTTGCCTCGGTACCACGGATACTTGGTGACCGCGTCCAAAGAAGCGCGAGTCAGGTTCAGCCCTGCGCTATTGCCTTGTTCGTCAAGGACTTTGGGCTCGAGGCTGGTCAGGATGCGGAAGTTCTGCGCATTCCCCTCGAAACCGCCGTGGCCGGCTGCGACCTCGTCCAGGGCGCGCTCGCCGTTGTGTCCATACGGCGGGTGGCCGATGTCGTGCGCCAGCCCCGCCAGCTCGACCAGGTCGAGGTCGCAGCCCAGGCCGACCGCCATGCCGCGCCCGATCTGGGCGACCTCCAGCGAATGCGTCAGCCGGGTGCGCGGGGTGTCCCCTTCGCGGGGCCCGACCACCTGGGTCTTGTCGGCCAGCCGGCGCAGCGCGGCGCTGTGCAACACCCGGGCCCGGTCCCGCGCGAAGTCGGTACGGTGCTGACCCTCCGTACCGGGCAGACCCGCGGTCTTCGGCGCCTCGCGCACCCGCCGTTGACGGTCGAAGTCGTCGTAGGGGTCTTGCCGAATCGTGTTCACCTTCTCAATCACCGCAGCACAGTCTGCCAGGGATTGCCGGACGTGGTACCGCCCCGGCGCGCGGCTATTTGCCCGCATCCGTGCGGCGCTAAATTGGCCTCATGCGCATGCGCACTGCTCGCCTGCTCGGCCTGATCGGGGCGATCCTCGCGCTCGGTTTCGGCGGCGGGCTGCTGGTCGCACCCCCGGCGGGCGCGCAGCCCCCGTTCCGGCTCGCGGACTACGTCACCGACAACGCGGGCGCGCTGACGGACCCCGGCCGGGCGGCGGTCACGTCCGCGGTGGGCAAGCTGTACACGGACCGCCACATCCGGCTGTGGGTGGTCTACGTCGACGACTTCTCCGGCCTCGACGCGGTGAGCTGGGCTCAGCGCACGATGCGGTCCAGCGATCTGGGCGGCTATGACGCCCTGCTGGCCGTCGCCACCAACAGCCGTGCATACGCCTTCCTGGTGCCGTCCACCGTCACGAGCGTCAACGCGCGCCAGGTCGATGACTTGCGGCGCAACAAAATCGAACCCGCCCTGCACAACGGGGACTGGAGCGGCGCCGCGGTGGCGGCGGCCAACGGGCTGAACACGTCGCCGGGCTCGTCGGGCCGGGTGGCCCTGCTGGTCACGCTGGCGCTCATCCTCGCCGCGGTGGCGGCCCTGCTGTTGGTCATGCGCTATCGCGGCCGTCGGCGGCGTGCGGCCCAACTGGCCGCCGCCCGGCGCGTCGACCCCACCGACGTCGATGCGCTGGCCGCCGTGCCGTTGCAGGCCCTCGACGATTTGTCCCGGGCGCTGGTGGTGGAGGTCGACAACGCCGTGCGGACCAGCGCCAACGAACTCGACCTGGCCGTCGCCGAGTTCGGCGAAGAGCGGACCCGGCCGTTCACCCAGGCCGTGAACAACGCCAAAGCCGCTCTGTCCCAAGCGTTCACGGTGCGCCAGCAGCTCGACGACAGCACACCGGAGACCCCGGACCAGCGCCGCGAGGCGCTCACCCGGGTCGTGGTGTCCGCCGCACGCGCCGACCGCGAGCTGGAGTCGCAGACCGAAGCCTTCGAGAGCCTGCGCGATCTGGTGATCAACGCCCCGTCGCGGCTGGACGCGCTGACCCAGCAGTACGTCGAGCTGACCGCCCGCATCGACCCCGCCGAACAGCGACTGGCCGAGCTGCACCACCAATTCGACGCCGCCGCACTGACTTCGGTGTCCGGCAACGCCTCGGCGGCCAAGGAGCGGCTGGCATTCGCCGACCGCAACATCGGCACCGCCCGGGAGCTGGCCGGCGAAGCGGTCAGCGGCCGGCAGGCCGGTTTGGTGGACGCCGTCCGTGCCGCCGAGTCCGCGCTCGGGCAGGCGCGGGCACTGCTCGACGCGGTGGACAACGCGGCCACCGACATTCGGCACGCCATCGACCGGCTGCCGTCGACCATGGCCGACATCCAGGCGGACATCAAGCGCGCCAACGAGCTGCTGCAGAACGCGCAGACCACCAAATCCGCGCGTAGCGGCGATCTGATCGCGGCGCGCGATGCGGCCGCGCGGGCCGTCGACGCTGCGGGCGCAGGAGCATCCACCGACCCGCTGGGCGCCTTCGGGCAGTTGGCCAAGGCGGATGCGGATCTCAACGGGCTGCTGGTCACGCTGGCGCGGGAGCAGGCCGCCGCCGAGCAGCTCAACCGGTCGCTGGAGCAGGCGTTGTTCACCGCGGAATCCCGGGTGCGGGCGGTCTCCGACTACATCGACACGCGCCGGGGCAGCGTCGGCCCGGAGGCCCGCACCCGGCTCGCCGAAGCCGAACGGCACTTGCAAGCCGCGCGCGACAAGAGGGCGGCGCACCCGGCCGAGGCGATTTCCCACGCCAACGCGGCATCGACGCTGGCCGCCCAGGCGCAGTCGCTGGCCAATGCCGACGTGGAGTCGGCTCAGCGGGCCTTCACCCGTGGCGGGGGCGGTGACATGGGCGCGATGCTGGGCGGAATCATCATCGGCAACGTGCTCAGCGGCGGTATGCGGGGCGGATTCGGCGGCTGGAGCCCGACATCCTTCGGCGGTTCCTCAGGCGGCGGCTTCATGGGCGGAGGCGGCCGCTTCTGAGCCGCCCGTCCTGCCTTCCACCGTCAACCGGCGGCCGGTGAATGCGGGATCACGCCCCCGCTGCGCGGCATTTCGAACTGGGGTTGGGCTTCGCCTTCCCACCGCGTCCACTCGTTCCACTCGCCGAATTGGCCGGCGTCGGCAACCACGGCCGCTGGGGCCGGGGCGTCGGCGGACGGGTCCGGAACGTCGGCGCTCACGTCCGGCTTCGGCGCCCAGTGGTCGTAGTCGTCGGGCGGCACGGCCACACCCCATTTGAGCGGAACGGACAAGCCGCCGAGCATCCCCGACTCACCCCGAACCGCGGCCACCGAGTCATCTGGTAGCGGCGGACCAAGAGGCAAAAGCATGTTGCCCCCTTCCACAGCCGATCTTCGGACGCTGTGGCCGAACCAATTAACACCGAGCAGCCACATCGTAAGCCAAACTCGAGACAAATACCCGAAAAACGGGGATTTGCTTTCAGCAAGCGCATGGCCGAACCGGATGGCGGTCGTCGGCCCCCTATCCGCCCTTGGTCCGCGGCACCACCTTGGGCCGCGACTGCACCACGTGCGGGTTCTCCCCGCCGCGGCGCCCCCTCCGGTCGGTCTTGTCCGACTCGGTGTCCCGCTCGTCGACCGCCATGGCCACGGCCGGGGTGGACCCGGCCGGTGCGGACGACGCGGAGGACGATCCCCCGGTCGCGATCGGGGTCGGCAGCTGGGTCCCCAGCGCCGGCACCGCCAGACTCGTCAGGACCGCCGGCATTGGCATCGACCCCTGCCAGGTCGGCGGCACCGTGATCGCGCCCACGAACCGCGCGGTGCCCAGCCCGGCGGTGGCCACGCCGAACCCGCCGAGCGACTGCAGGCCGTGGGCGCCGCCCGCGGGGGCGAGTGGAACCTCCGCGGACACGGTGGTGACACCGGCCGCCGCCGGCGCCGCGGGCCCCACACTGTGGGCCAGCACCATCATCGGCGACATCAGCGCGCTCGCCGGATACATCCCGATCGGCGCCAGTGCGGTCATCGTCGTCACCGGCATCGACGACAGCAACGACGAGAGGCCGGGGAAAAACGCCCCCAGCACCGACTGCAGCTCGGAGAAGAACGAGGCGCCGAACGACGAAAACGCTCCGAAAGCCTGGGACGCCCAGTTCAGCGGAGCCGTCACGAGCCCCGCCAGTCCGCCCAGGCCCACCGGGGGTGCGCTGAACGCCGGCAGCGTCGACGCCACCGTCTGCGCCCCGATGTGATAGCCCACCATCGCGGCCACATCCTGGGCCCACATCTCCATGTACTCGATCTCGGTCATCGCGATCGCCGGGGTGTTCTGACCGAAGAAGTTCGTCGCGATGAGCATCAGCAACCGGAGGCGGTTGGCGAGCACGTCCGGGGTGGGCACCGTCGCCATGAATGCCGCCTCGTATGCCGTCGCCGCGGCCGTCGCCTGGGCGGCCGCCATCTCGGCTTGTCCGGCCGCCGAGATCAGCCACTGCAGATAGGGTGTCGCCGCCGCGACCATCGCCGCCGATGACGGACCGGTCCACGGGCCGGCGGCCACCCCCGTCACAACCGATTCGAACGACGCCGCGGCCGCCGCCAGATCCTCCGCCAGCGCCTGCCAGGCCGAGGCCGCCGTAAACAATGAGCCGGGCCCGGCGCCGCCATACATCAGCGCAGAGTTGATCTCGGGGGGGAAGAAAAGAAAAGCTGGAATCATCACATCCCCAACCCACCGACCGCGTCAACGGCACCTACACTCACACGAACCGACACCCACCCCCGGCCACTAAACACGTGAGAAACATCGCCTTAAAAGCCTAGGACAACCGGCCACCCGAGACCGGTTTTTTACGAAACGTTTAATTGCGCGGCGCAGGGATGCGCAGGCCGATCGAGCAGGCGAGTCCGGGCCCGCACGGGGCGGCGCCCGTACCGGTCAGCAGCCCTTGAGCCGCGCGGCCAGATAGTCGGCCACCGCGTTCATCGCGACCCGCTCCTGCGTCATGTCGTCACGGCGGCGCACCGTGACGGCGTTGTCTTCGAGCGAATCGAAGTCCACCGTCACACAGAACGGCGTCCCCACCTCGTCCTGGCGCCGGTAGCGTCGCCCGATCGCGCCGGCGTCGTCGAAATCGATGTTCCAGCAGGTGCGCAATTCTGCGGCCAGGTCGCGCGCCTTCGGGCTCAGGTCGGCGTGCCGGGACAGCGGCAGCACCGCGGCCTTGACCGGCGCCAGCCGCGGGTCCAGGCGCAGCACCGTGCGCTTCTCCATGACGCCCTTGGCGTTGGGCGCCTCGTCCTCGGTGTAGGCATCGATCAGAAACGCCATGAACGACCGGGTGAGGCCGGCCGCGGGTTCGATGACATACGGGGTGTAGCGCCTATCGGTGGCCTGGTCGTAGTACGACAGGTCGGCCCCGGAATGCTTTGCGTGGGTGGACAAGTCGAAATCGGTGCGGTTGGCGACGCCTTCCAGCTCACCCCACGGGTTGCCGGCGAAACCGAACTTGTACTCGATGTCGACGGTGCGGTCCGAATAGTGCGAGAGCTTCTCGGCCGGGTGCTCGAACAATCGCAGATTCTCCGGATCGATACCCAGCTCGACATACCATTGCAGCCGGGTGTCAATCCAATACTGGTGCCATTCCTTCGCCGTCGACGGTTCGACGAAGAACTCCATTTCCATTTGTTCGAACTCGCGGGTTCGGAAAATGAAGTTGCCCGGCGTGATCTCGTTCCGGAAGCTCTTGCCGATCTGGCCGATGCCGAAGGGCGGCTTCTTGCGCGCGGTGGTGGCGACGTTGGCGAAGTTGACGAAGATGCCCTGCGCGGTCTCCGGACGCAGGTAGTGCAGCCCCTCCTCGGTTTCGATGGGCCCGAGGTAGGTCTTGAGCATCATGTTGAACTCGCGGGGCTCGGTCCACCGGCCCTTGGTGCCGCAGTCCGGGCAGACGATCTCGGTCATCGGCACCGTGGCGGGGTCGTCGACGCCCTTCTTGACCGCGTAGGCCTCCTGCATGTGGTCCTGACGATGCCGATGGTGGCAGTTCAGGCACTCGACCAGCGGGTCGTGGAAGACCTCGACGTGGCCGGAGGCCACCCACACCTGCCGCGGCAGGATGATCGACGAATCGATGCCCACCACGTCGTCGCGCCCGGTCACCACCGAGCGCCACCACTGCCGTTTGATGTTCTCCTTGAGCTCGACGCCCAGCGGCCCGTAGTCCCACGCCGACCGGGTGCCGCCGTAGATCTCACCCGAGGGAAAGACGAAGCCGCGCCGTTTGGCCAGGTTCACTACGGTGTCGATGACGGAGGCCACGGGGTGGTGCACTCCCTTTCCGGGTTTGGACGGGCGCGCGCGGCGGCCGGCCGCCGCGCGCAGAGCATCAGTCATGGTAGCGATCGGCGCCGCGGTCTTTGACATGCGTCATCATGCATGTGACAGTGGAAGTCGGCCGCCCGCCGGACCTCACGGCGGGACTTCCCCACTACCTGGCACTTCTCGAGGTGATGACTCTCTCCCATGGCGATGTCCCCCTCTCCGCCGTCCTCCATGCCGACCACCGCCGGTGGCGACATGGGATCGGCCATGAGCGTGGTCGACCAGGAGCACGTCGACGCCGGGCCCGGCGGACACCGCGCGCTGGCCGACTATCCCGTCCCGCCGTCGCGGGAGATCCTCGACGCGGCCGGCGAGCTGCTGCGCGCGCTGGCGGCCCCGGTGCGGATCGCCATCGTGCTGCAGCTGCGTGAATCCCACCGCTGCGTGCACGAGCTGGTCGACGCGCTCGGCGTCCCGCAGCCACTGGTCAGCCAGCACCTGAAGATCCTCAAGGCGGCCGGCGTCGTCACCGGGGAGCGCTCGGGCCGCGAGGTGCTCTACCGGCTGGCCGACCATCACCTGGCGCACATCGTGGTGGACGCGGTGGCCCACGCGGGCGAGGGCACCCAGTGACGGGCGCGAGCGTCCGGTCGACCCGCCAGCGGGCGGCGATCTCCACACTGATGGACACCCTCGACGACTTCCGCTCGGCGCAGGAGTTGCACGACGAGTTGCGCCGCCGCGGCGAGAACATCGGGCTGACCACGGTCTACCGGACGCTGCAGTCGATGGCGGCGGCGGGCATGGTCGACACGCTGCGCACCGACACCGGCGAGTCGGTCTACCGCAGGTGCTCCGAACACCACCACCATCACCTGGTCTGCCGCGGCTGCGGTTCCACCATCGAAGTCGGCGACCACGAGGTCGAGGAGTGGGCGGCGCAAGTCGCGGCCAAACACGGCTATGCCGACGTCAGCCACACCATCGAGATCTTCGGCACCTGCAAGGACTGTCAATAACGCGGCGGACGTGACACCGTCACGACGTCAGGGCGCTCCGGATCCCGGCGCCGGTATCGAGCACCAGCAGGATCAGGGTGCGCAGCGCGTCGTCGGTCAGGCCGGCACCGGGAAAGTTGTATCGCAGCATCACGTCGGCGCTCTTGGCGGCGCCCTTGCCCGCGTTGCGTTGCACCGCCTTCTCGTTGACCTTCTCCACGAGGGTGACGCTGCCGAAGTTGCTGTCGCGGGCCTGCCTGGCGACCTGATCGCCGATCTTCTTGGTCAACGGCAGATCCCAGGCCACGACCTGGGTGAGCGACACCAGGTCGAGGTCGTCGGCGATGTGGACCACCCGCAGCGACGCGATGGTCCCGGCGTGGCGCACGGTCAGCGCGCCGTCGGGCTCCTCCTGGACGGGAAGGACTTCGCCGAGCACCGACGCCAGCCGCTCCTGCAGTGATGGCATCGGATCATCCCCGTGCGGACCCGTCGCGCCCGGCTCCGCCGCGCTTCCGGTCCCCACTACGCGCTCCCGAATCTTCGGTTCCGCGCGGCGTATTCCTCGCAGGCCGCCCACAGGTCGCGGCGGTCGTAGTCGGGCCACAGCTTGTCCTGGAAGATGTATTCGGCGTACGCCGCCTGCCACAGCATGAAATTGCTGGATCGCTGTTCCCCGGAGCTCCGCAGGAAGAGGTCCACGTCGGGGATGTCCGGCCGCTGCAGGTGCTGCGCCACCGTCGTCTCGGTGATGCGCTCCGGGTTCAGGCGGCCAGCGGCGGCCAGGCGCGCGATTTCTTTTGTGGCGTCGGCGATTTCGGCACGTCCCCCGTAGTTGACGCAGTAGTTGACGGTGATGACGTCGTTGTCCTTCGTCATCTCTTCGGCGATCGCCAATTCATTGATCACGCTGCGCCACAGCCGCGGACGCGAGCCCACCCAGCGGATCTTGACCCCTATGGTCTTGAGGTTCACCCGGCGCATGCGCACCACATCGCGGTTGAAGCCCATCAGGAAGCGGACCTCCTCGGGCGAACGCTTCCAGTTCTCGGTAGAGAAGGCGTAGAGGCTGAGCCATTTGATTCCGATTTCGATTGCGCCACAGACGACGTCGATGACGACCGCCTCACCCGCCTTGTGGCCGTCGGTACGGGTCAATCCGCGTTGGGTGGCCCAGCGGCCGTTGCCGTCCATCACGATGGCAACGTGAACCGGCAACCGGTCGGCCGGAATCCGGGGCGCGGCTGCCTTGGAGATGTGCTGCGGGGGCCGGGACGGCCCACCGCCGGCGGCGGGCGGCAGTTCGGGAAACACGACCGGCCAGGTCGTCCGGTCGGGAAAGACGGGGTAGTCGTCGGGCGCGGGCGGCAGCTGGGGGAAGTCGGCGGGCCTCGGCGCGCGCCCGGGCGTCCGGCCGGGGCCGCCGGCCCGGACCCTAGCCACAGTCCCGCTCGGCCAGCGCAGCGCGCCGCTCGGCGATGGCGCGGTCGACGTGATGCGTCCGTTCCACCAATGGCAGCGTTTTGAGCTGCCGTTCCAGGTGCCATTGCAGGTGCGCGGCCACCAGCCCGCTGACGTAGCTGCGGTGCGATTGCGGGGTCTTGTCGGCGAACTCCCAATCGCCGTCGTGCAACGCGGACATCAGATCCAGCACGCCCGGCGGCGGTGTCGTCGAGCCGGCTGGACGGCAGTGCGCGCAGACGCTGCCCCCGGCGCCGACGTGAAACGCGCGATGCGGCCCGGGGGTGGCGCATCGGGCGCACTCGGTCAGCGCCGGCGCCCATCCGGCGATGCCCATGGCGCGCAGCAGGTAGGCGTCCAGCAGCAGGTCCCGGGACCGGCGGCCGTCGGCCACCGCCCGCAACGCGCTCACCGTGAGCCGGTGCAGGGCCGGGGCGGGGGCCCGCTCCTCACCGGCGAGGCGTTCGGCGGTTTCCAGCATCGCGCAGCCGCAGGTGTAGCGGCCGTAGTCGCTGACGATGTCGGTGGCGAACGCGTCGATCGAGACAACCTGGGTGACAATGTCGAGGTTGCGGCCGGGATGCAGCTGCGCGTCGATGTGCGCGAACGGTTCCAGCCGCGCCCCGAATTTGCTGCGGGTGCGGCGGACACCCTTGGCCACCGCCCGAACCAGCCCGTGATCACGGGTGAGCAGGGTGACGATCCGGTCGGCCTCGCCGAGCTTGTGTTGACGCAACACCACCGCCCGGTCTCGATACAGCCGCATCACAACAGTTTTGCACCCCGCCGCGACAATGCTGGTATCCGCGCCGATTAGTCTCGTACCCCGTGATTGGCGCTTCCGAGTCGAGTACCGGGTCCGTTTTCGGATCCGGCAACCAGCGCCTGCCCACCCTGACTGACCTGCTCTATCAGCTGGCCAGCCGCTCGGTGACCTCCGTCACACTGGTGCGCCGGTCCCTGCACGCCATCCACGCGAGCCAGCCCACGTTGAACGCCTTCCGCGTGGTGCTCACCGAGTCGGCGCTGGCCGACGCGGCGGCGGCCGATCGACGCCGCGCGGCCGGGGACACGGCGCCGTTGCTGGGCATCCCGATCGCGGTGAAGGACGACGTCGACATCGCCGGGGTGCCGACCGCGTTCGGCACCGAGGGATATGTCGCGCCCGCTACCCACGACGCCGAGGTGGTTCGCCGCCTGAAGGCGGCCGGCGCGGTGATCGTCGGCAAGACCAACACCTGCGAACTGGGCCAGTGGCCGTTCACCAGCGGACCCGGATTCGGGCATACCCGCAACCCCTGGTCGCGCCGGCACACCCCGGGCGGCTCGTCGGGCGGCAGCGCGGCCGCGGTGGCCGCCGGGCTGGTCACCGCCGCGATCGGCTCCGACGGCGCCGGCAGCGTCCGGATCCCCGCCGCGTGGACGCACCTGGTAGGCATCAAGCCGCAGCGTGGCCGCATCTCCACCTGGCCGCTGCCCGAGGCGTTCAACGGCATCACGGTCAACGGCGTGCTGGCCCGCACGGTGGCCGACGCGGCGTTGGTGCTCGACGCGGCGTCGGGCAACGTCGAGGGCGACCGGCACAGGCCTCCCCCGGTCACCGCCTCCGACTATGTCGGTATCGCGCCCGGTCCGCTCAACATCGCGCTGTCGACCCGGTTCCCCTACACGGGTTTTCGGTCCAAGCTGCATCCGGAGATCCTGGCCGCGACGCGAGCCGTCGCCACGCAACTCGAGTTGCTCGGCCACACGGTGGTGCCAGGCAATCCCGACTACGGTCTGCGGTTGTCGTGGGACTTCCTCGCACGGTCGACCGCCGGGCTGCGGGATTGGGAGGAGCGACTGGGTGACGGGGTGACCCTGGACCCTCGCACGTCGGCGAACCTGCGCGTGGGGCATGTCCTGGGTCAGGCGATCCTGCGCACCGCGCGCCGGCACGAAGCCGCCCTGCACCGGCGGGTGGGCTCGATCTTCGACATCGTCGACGTCGTGCTGGCCCCCACCACGGCCCAACCGCCGCCGCTGGCGCGCGCCTTCGACCGGTTGAGCGGCTTCGGCACCGATCGGGCCATGGTCGCCGCGTGTCCGGCCACGTTCGCATGGAACGTGTTGGGCTGGCCGTCGATCAACGTGCCGGCCGGGTTCACCTCCGAGGGGCTGCCGATCGGCGTGCAGTTGATGGGGCCCGCCAACAGCGAGGGCACGTTGATCTCGCTGGCCGCCGAGTTGGAGGCCGTCAGCGGGTGGTCGACCAAGCAGCCCACGATGTGGTGGACCGCAGAAGCGGGCGCGCCGCCGGCGGCCGGCAGCCCGCCCGCGCGGAGGTGAAGCGGCGCCTCGCCGTGCTGCGCCGATCCGACGATCTGGACCTCGAGGCCGTCCCCGGTGAGGCGGCCCGCGGACGGTGAAGACCTTCTCCGCGGTCTAGAAGCCCAGCCGACCAAGCTGTTTGGGATCGCTCTGCCAATTCTTGGCGACCTTCACCCGCAGGTCGAGATACACCTTTGTGCCGAGCAGCTTTTCGATCTGGCCGCGCGCCGCGGTGCCCACCTCGCGCAGCCGGGCGCCACCCTTGCCGATGATGATCCCCTTCTGGCTGTCGCGCTCGACGTAGAGCAGCGCGTGCACGTCGATCAGGTCGTCGCGGCCCTCCCGGGGGTTGACCTCGTCGATGACCACCGCCAACGAGTGCGGCAGCTCGTCGCGGACCCCCTCCAGGGCGGCCTCGCGGATCAGCTCCGCCATCAGGACCTCCTCAGGTTCGTCGGTCAGCTCACCGTCGGGGTAATACGCTGGACCGACGGGCAGCGCCGCCGCCAGCACGTCGATCAGGACGTCCACCTGCTGCCCGGTTGCCGCCGAGACGGGCACGATCTCCGCCGAGTCGCCGACCAGTTCACTGACCGCGACCAACTGGGCGGCCACCCGATCCTTGGGCACCTTGTCGATCTTGGTCACGATGGCCACCAGCTTGGTTCTCGGTGCGGTGGAACGGATCTGGTCGACGATCCACCGGTCCCCCGGGCCGATCGCCTCGTCGGCCGGAATGCACAACCCGATCACGTCGACTTCGGCGTAGGTATCGCGCACCAGGTCGTTGAGCCGCTTGCCCAGCAGGGTGCGCGGCCGGTGCAAGCCGGGCGTGTCGACGAGAATGATCTGGAAATCGTTCCGGTGCACGATTCCGCGGATGGTGTGGCGGGTGGTCTGCGGCCGCGTCGAGGTGATCGCCACCTTGGTTCCGACGAGCGCGTTGGTCAGCGTCGACTTGCCCGTGTTCGGCCTGCCGACCAAACACACGAAGCCCGAATGGAATTCGGTCATGCCCCGGCGCCCCGACGCTCAGCCATGCTGTTCGGCCCCACGGTCGCCGGAGCCGTTGGACTGCGGCTCGGCCGGGCTCAACAAGACAGTGCCGACGCGCACCCGTCCGCGGTGATCGGTGCCGCCCTCGGCCTGCAGCCGCAAGCCGTGCGAGACCACCTCGGCGCCGGGCAGGGGAACCCGGCCCAGCTCCAGGGCGAGCAGGCCGCCGACGGTATCGACGTCGAGGTCGTCGTCGAATTCCACGTCGTACAGCTCGCCGAGGTCTTCGATCGGCAACCGCGCCGAGACGCGGAAGCGTTTGTCGCCCAGGTCTTCTATCGGAGCCGTCTCGGTCAGGTCGTACTCGTCGGCGATCTCGCCGACGATTTCCTCCAGCACGTCTTCGATGCTCACCAGGCCGGCTATCGCGCCGTACTCGTCGACCAGGAGGGCCATGTGGATGCGGTCCCGCTGCATTTCGCGCAACAGCGTATCCAGGGGCTTGGAGTCCGGCACGAACACCGCCGGGCGCATCACCTGCGCCACGGTGATGCCCCGCCCGCGGTCACCCGACAAAAAGCTTTGCTGCACAAGGTCTTTGAGGTACACCACCCCGACGATGTCATCGACGTTCTCCCCGATCACCGGGAGGCGGGAATGCCCGCTGCGCACCGCCAGGTTCAGCGCCTGGCTGGCGAGCTTGTCGCTTTCGATCCAGATCATCTCGGTGCGCGGCACCATCACCTCGCGGGCCGGGGTGTCGCCGAGCTCGAACACCGACTCGATCATCCGCCGTTCGTCGGCGGCGACCACGCCGCGCTGCTGGGCCAGGTCGACCACCTCGCGCAACTCGATCTCGGACGCGAACGGGCCGTTGCGCAGGCCGCGGCCGGGCGTCAGCGCATTACCCAGCACCACCAGCAACCGGCTCAGCGGCATCAACAGCCACGAGATGAGGCGCAGCGGAACCGCCGTCGTCAACGAGATGGAATACGCATGCTGGCGGCCGAGCGTGCGCGGGCCGACCCCGATGACGACGAAACTCATCACCACCATGGTGCCCGCTGCGCCGAACAACGCCCGATTCAGACCGAAGTTGTCGTACAGGAACAGCACCAGCAGCACGGTCGCCGTGATCTCGCAGGTGATCCGCAGCAGCACGACCAGGTTGATGTAGCGCGGCCGCTCGGCCATCACCTCGGACAGCGACACGGCACCGGGCCGCTCCTCGCGCACCAACTCCTGGACCCGGGCCAGCGAGACCGTGCTGATGGCGGCGTCCATCGCCGCGAACAGCCCGCCGATGGCGATCAGCGCCATCGCGCCGAGCAGCCAGGACAGGCCGGTCAACTGCCGGAAGACCTTGATGTGGTGACGGGCTGCCCGACGTCGTCATCGCTGCGCTTGCGGTTGAGGGCCCAGGCGGTGAGACCCACGACCACCCCCAACGCCCCGTAGCCCAGGGCCGAGGGCCACCACGGCGGCGCGGGCTGGGGAGGCTCCTCGTGCGGGCGGACGGCCAGCACCACCAGGAAGTTGCCGTCGTCGGTCGGCCCCGCGCCGGGCAGCGACTGAGTCTTGGTCACCCTGATCTGGGAGTTGGCGCTGCTGGTGTCGTTGACCTGGCCCCACGCCAGGGTCGAGTCGTCGAGCAGGAACATGGTGTCCCGGCTGCCCGCGGGTTGGCTGTTGTCCACCCCGACCACCGCCACCTGGCCGACTTCCACGATCTGGTTGGCGGCGGGCACGGCGACCAGGACGTTCTGGTACACCTTCGGCGGCGCCGGCTGCCGGAAGTCCGGCGGTGGCGGGCCGTTGAACCCGTCGGGCGGCACCACGCCCCCGCCGTAGAAACTGCCCGACGCCACCCAGCCGTCGCCGACCGCGGTGAACGGCACCACGCCGACGGTGGCGGCGTCGAGCACCATCCGGGCGCCGGGCGGCACGTAAAGCTCCCGGTCGGCGCCGTTGTAGAAGTAGCGGAAGGTCATCGCCTGAGTCAGCGGGTTGAACAAAGCCGGCCGGCGATAGGCGTCGTCGTAGTCGACGTAGTCCCAGTGGCGGGGCCGGATCAGCCGCTGATTGTCGACCTTGAGGACGTCGACGTTCTCCCGGTGGGTGTTGACGACGTTCTGCACCCGCTGGTTGAAGTCGACCTGCGTGGGCGGCTTCGGCGGGTCGGCCGGATTGACGCGCGTCGGCGGTGCGGCCTTGGCCGCCGCGACGGCCTGCGGCGGAACGTCCAGCCCCCGCGGCGGTGCCACCACCGAGACGTTTCTGGAGGCGTCGGGCCCCGGCGGGCTGATCGTCGGGACCGCGTTGGGGGGCGGCAGATTCGGCGGGATGACCGGCGGCGCATGCACCGGCTCCGGGCTCGGCGGCACGTAGGGCGGAAGCTCGGGAACCTGCACCGGGCTCGGCGGCGGCTGGGCCCGGCGGGGCGGCGCGGCCTGAGAGCACACGTTGGAGGTGTGGTACTGCGCCACCAGATATTGACACCACTGACAACTGGCGGGGTTGGACCCGGCGCCGGCGCACGGAGCCGCCTCGGCCACGCCGGTCGTGGTGGCTACCACCGAGAACGGCGCCAGGGCGATGGCGGCTGCGGCCGCGATCCCGAGAATTCGAAGTGGGCTCAATTGTCGAAATACCTCGACTTGTCCAGCAACCGGCTATCCCGCTCCAGCTGGCGGTGTTGCTGGTAGGCCTCGACCTGCTCGGCGACCCATTCTTCGAGCAACCGGTCCTGGAGCGCGAACATTTCCTTCTCCTCGTCCGGCTCGCCGTGGTCGTATCCCAGCAGATGCAGCACCCCGTGGATGGTCAGCAGCGCCAGCTCGTGGCCCAGGCTGTGGCCGGCCGCGTCGGCCTGCCCGGCGGCGAATTCCGGGCACAGCACGATGTCGCCCAGCATCGACGGTCCCGGCTCCGGCGCGTCGGGCCTGCCACCCGGCTCGAGCTCGTCCATCGGGAAGCTCATCACGTCCGTCGGCCCGGGCAGGTCCATCCAGCGCATGTGCAGGTCGGCCATCGCCGCGGTGTCCAGCAGCACCATCGACAGCTCGGCTGCCGGGTTGACGTCCATCTTGGCGATGACAAACCGTGCGACGCTGATCAACTCGGTTTCGGAGACGTCGACGCCCGACTCGTTGGATACCTCGATGCTCATGAAACGGTCACGGCCCTCATCACCGGCGCCCGCGGGTGCCCGACGCGCGCCGGGCCGCCCGGTTCATCGCCAGCCCGGGTTCTTCGAACCTCGCGTAGGCGTCCACGATTTCGGAGACCAGCCGGTGGCGCACCACGTCCACGCTGGTCAGCTCCGCGATGTGGATGTCCTCGACGCTGTCCAGGATCTCGATCGCCGACCGCAGGCCCGACCTCGCGCCGCCGGGAAGATCCACCTGGGTGATGTCCCCGGTGATGACCATCTTCGAGCCGAATCCGAGCCGGGTCAGGAACATCTTCATCTGCTCGGCGGTGGTGTTCTGCGCCTCGTCGAGGACGATGAAGGCCGAATTCAGCGTGCGGCCACGCATATACGCCAGCGGCGCCACCTCGATGACCCCGGCGGACATCAGCTTGGGGATCAGCTCGGGATCCATCATGTCGTACAGCGCGTCGTACAGCGGCCGCAGATACGGGTCGATCTTCTCGCTCAGCGTGCCCGGCAAAAACCCAAGGCGCTCACCGGCTTCCACCGCCGGCCGGGTCAGGATGATGCGGTTGACCTGTTTGGTCTGCAAGGCGCTGACCGCCTTGGCCATCGCCAGATACGTCTTCCCGGTGCCGGCCGGGCCGACCCCGAAAACGATGGTGTTGGCGTCGATGGCGTCGACGTAGCGCTTCTGGTTGAGCGTCTTGGGCCGGATGGTCTTTCCGCGCCGCGACAGGATGTCCAGGGTGAGCACTTCGGCCGGCGACTCGTTGTCGGTGCCGGCCAGCATGGCGACGCTGTGGCGGACCACCTCCGGGGTCAGCGGCTGACCGTTGGCGACGATCGCGACCAGCTCGGAGATCGCCCGCTCGGCGAGCGCGACGTCGGCCGGCGCACCCGAGACCGTCACGGCGTTGCCACGCACGTGCAGGTCGGCATTGAGGCTGCGTTCCAACGCGCGGAGGTTTTCGTCTGCCGATCCCAACAAGCCGACGACGACATCGGGCTGGACATCGATGCTGCTGCGTACTTGGGCGTTGGCCTGGAGGCCTCCGGCTGTGTCAACAGCGCTGGTCTCGCGGGGCGTCACGTGGTTCTCGATGCCTGCTTTCTCGGCTTGTCGGTGGTTTGCTCGGCTGCCTAAGTCTACGCCCGGGCCCCCCGTTGGTCAGCGTTCAGCCGCGGAATTAGAGGGGCGAAGCGTCGTCCCAGCGCCCGGTGAGCACGCCGAGCGCGCCCAGCGCCACCGCCGCGGCGGTCGACGTGCGCAGCACCTGCGGGCCCAGCCGCACCGGTGCCGCCCCCGCCCCGGTCAACGCGGCGATCTCGTCGGGGGCGATGCCGCCTTCGGGGCCCACGACGAGAACCAGCGACTGCGCGCGGGCGACCTCGAGGTGGGTCAGCGGGTCGGTCGCCGACTCGTGTAACGCCAGCACCACCGCCCCGGCGGCCACGTCGTCGCGGATCCGCTGGGCCAGTGCCGCGGTGGACAGCACGCCGTCGACGGGCGGGATGTGCGCCCGCCGGGATTGCCGGGCCGCGGACCGGGTTACGGCACGCCACCGGCGCAGTCCCTTGTCCGCGCGGGCGCCCTGCCAGACGGCCACGCAGCGGGCCGCCTGCCAGGCCAGGAACGCGTCGGCGCCGGCTTCGGTGGCCAACTCGATGGCCAACTCCGAGCGGTCGGACTTCGGCAGCGCCTGGACCACCGTCACCGGCGGCCGGCCGGGCGGGACGCTCCAGCGCTTCAGCACCCGCGCCCGCAGCCCGTCGCGGCCGGCGTGCTCGACCTCGCAGTGCGCCAGGCCACCGGCGCCGTCGCCGAGGACCAGCTGTTCGCCCGGGCGGATCCGCCGCACGGTGGCGGCGTGGAACCCCTCGTCGCCCCCGACGAGGGCCAGTGCCCCGATATCGGGCAGCGCGTCGACGTAGAACAGGGTCGCGACCATGCGCCCGCCTTGCAGCGGCTAGCGGCCGGTGAAGGTCTCGCGCAGGCGGCTGAACAGCCCACCGCCCGCGTGCGTCGACCGGACCTCGGGCACGTCGCGGCTGCGCCGGCTCTTCAGCTCCCGCAGCAGTTCGGTGTCGTGGTGGTCCAGCCGGGTGGGGACCAGCACCTCGACGTGGACGTGCAGGTCGCCCCGGGTGCCCGAGCGCAGGTGCGGCATGCCGTGGCCACGCAGCGTGATGACCGAATTCGGTTGCGTGCCGGCCGGAATGGTGACCTCGCTGAGCCCGTCCAGGATGGCGTCGACGGTGATCGTGGCGCCCAGGGCCGCGTCGACCATGGGCACCGACACCGTGCAGTGCAGGTCGTCACCTTCGCGCACGAAGACGTCGTGAGGCTGCTCGTGAACCTCGACATACAGGTCGCCGGCCGGCCCTCCCCCGGGTCCGACCTCGCCCTGGGCGGCCAGCCGCACCCGCATGCCGTCGCCGACCCCGGCGGGGATCTTGACGCTGATCTCGCGGCGGGCCCTGACCCGGCCGTCACCCATGCACTGGTGGCACGGATCGGGGATGACGACGCCGACGCCGCGGCAGGTCGGGCACGGCCGCGAGGTCATCACCTGGCCGAGCAGCGAACGCTGCACCGTCTGGATCTCGCCGCGGCCGCCGCAGGTGTCGCACGGGACCGGCACGGAATCGCCGTTGGTGCCCTTACCCTGGCATCGGTCGCACAGCACCGCGGTGTCTACGGTGACCTGCTTGGTCACCCCGGTCGCGCACTCTTCCAGGTCGAGCCGCATCCGCAGCAGCGAGTCCGAGCCGGGCCGCACCCGGCCCATCGGACCGCGGGAGGTCGCGCCGCCGCTGAAGCCGCCGCCGAAGAACGCCTCGAACACGTCGCCCAGACCGCCGAAACCGCCGCCGAAGCCGCCGCCCGCCGCGGCGTTCTCCATCGGATCGCCACCCAGGTCGACGATGCGCCGTTTCTCCGGGTCGCTCAGCACCTCGTAGGCGACGCTGATCTCCTTGAACTTCGCCTGCGCGGCCTCATCCGGGTTGACGTCGGGATGCAGTTCGCGCGCCAGCTTGCGGTACGCGCGCTTGATCTCCGCATCGTTGGCGTCTCTGCTCACGCCGAGCAGCCCGTAATAGTCGCGTGCCACGCCTGCTTCTCCTAAACCTGGTCTTTATCCCGCGCCTGCGCATGCTGCGGGTGCACGTTCATCGAGCACCCAGGACTTCGCCGATATAAAGGGCAACCGCGGCGACGCTGGCAATAGTTCCCGGATAGTCCATCCGGGTGGGCCCCAGCACACCCATCCCGCCGAAGACGGTGTCGGAGGTGCCGTAGGCGGTGGTGACCATCGAGGTGCCCGCCATCTCCTCGGCGGCCGTCTCATGGCCGATGCGCACCGTCACCTTACCGGCTTCCTGCTGGGCCGCCAGCAACCGCAGCACCACCACCTGCTCCTCGAGCGCCTCCAGGATGGAGCGCAGCGAGCCACCGAAGTCGGCGGCATTGCGCGTGAGGTTGGCGGTACCGCCCATCAGCAAGCGTTCTTCGCTGTGTTCGACCAGCGACTCCAGCAACACCGTCGCCGAGCGGCCGACGGCGTCGCCCAGCCCGTCCGGGGCGCGGAGCTGCCCGGCCAGGTCGGCCACCGCGACCGAGGCCGCCGAAAGCTTCTTGCCGACCAGCGCCTGGCCCAGCAATTCGCGGAGCTGGGACAGCCGGTGGTCGTCGATGACGTCGCCGAGTTCGACGATGCGCTGGTCCACCCGGCCCGTGTCGGTGATGACCACCATCAGCAGCCGGGCCGGGGTCAGCGCGATCACTTCCAGGTGGCGCACGGTGGACGACGTCAGCGTCGGGTATTGCACCACGGCCACCTGGCGGGTCAGCTGGGCCAGCAGCCGCACCGCCCGGCGCAGCACGTCGTCCAGGTCGACGCCGGACTCGAGGAAGCTCAGGATCGCGCTCCGCTCGGCCGAGGACAGCGGCTTGACGTCGTGGAGGCGGTCGACGAATTCGCGGTAGCCCTTCTCCGTGGGCACGCGCCCGGAGCTGGTGTGCGGCTGGGTGATGTAGCCCTCGGCCTCCAGCACCGCCATGTCGTTGCGGATGGTCGCGGACGAGACGCCCAGGTTGTGACGCTCCACCAGGCTCTTGGAACCGATGGGTTCCTTGGTGGCAACGAAATCGGCGACGATGGCACGCAGCACCTCGAAGCGACGGTCGTCGGCACTTCCCACTCGCTGTCACCTCCCTGCACCGCGTTGACCGGTTCATTTTACGGGTCTCGAGTCCCGCCAACCGTTACCAGCGGTCGTTCGCCGGCGCCCGGCGGGCGGGCAATCGGCGGCGCCCGCCGCGATTCGGGCGGCGTCGGCGCCGACGCCGCGTCTTCCGACTAGCCTGTCCAGCATGAACCGGTCCGCTGAGAACAACGGGTCGCGGAAGATCGGCCCATGATTTTCAAGGGCGTGCGCGAAGGCAAGCCGTATCCCGAGCACGGGCTGTCCTACCGGGACTGGGCCCAGATCCCGCCGCAGCAGATCCGGCTCGACGAACTGGTCACCACGACGACGGTGCTCGCCCTGGACCGCCTGCTGTCGGAGGACTCGACCTTCTACGGCGACCTGTTCCCGCACGCGGTGCGGTGGAAGGGCGTCACCTATCTCGAAGACGGGCTGCACCGGGCGGTCCGGGCGGCGCTGCGGAACCGCACCGTGCTGCACGCCCGGGTGTTCGACATGGACATGGCGCCGGGGCCGCCGCGGTAACCCGGTCACGTTTGTGCGGCCCCGGGTGTCGACTCAGTGAGGACGTTGGTTCACACCGCAACTCGCTAGGAGGATGCCATGTCCCGGTTGCCAGGGGTCTCCGACCGCGACGCCGGCCTGGGCGCCCGGGTCGCCTTCTTCTTCACCAGGCGCAAGCTGGCGCAGATGACCGGTCTGGAAACGGCCGGGATGCTGGAACCGCTGCGGATGTACGCGCACATCCCGCGGCTGCTCAACGCCTACGGGAGGCTCGAGCAGGCCGAGTCGAAGCTGGACATCCTCAGCCCCCGCCACCGCGCGCTCGCGGAGCTCAAGTCGGCGACGACCGTGCGCTGCGAGTACTGCATCGACCTGGGGTCGCAGATCGCCCGGCAGTGGGGCATCACCGACGAGGAACTGCTCGCCCTGGCCGACTATCGAAACGCCGCGTGCTTCTCCCCCGTCGACAAGCTGATCCTCGAGTACGCGACCGCGGTCAGCCTGACCCCCGTGGAGGTCAGCGACGAGCTCTTCGACGCGCTGCGCGCCCATTTCGACACCGCCCAGCTCGTCGGTCTCACCCACGTCATCACGCTGGGCAATCTGCGGGCCCGCTTCAACCTCGCCCTCGGGATCGGCTCGTCCGGCTTTTCCGGCGACCGGGTCTGCGCCCTACCCGACACCGGCGGCCGCACGTGACCGCGGATGCGTCGGTGACGGCGCGCTTCGAGGCGGCGCGGCCGCAGCTGGGCGCCATCGCCTACCGCATGCTGGGCTCGATCGACGACGCCCAGGACGCCGTGCAGGAAACCTGGCTGCGGCTCAACGGCGCCGCGCATGACGGCATCGCCAACCTGGACGCCTGGCTGACCACCGTGGTGGCCCGCATCTGCTTGAACATGCTGCGCGACCGCCGGGCCCGCGGGCGGGAGGAGCCCAACCGGGTCCTGCCGGATCCGATCGTGGAAGCCGAAGGCGAATACGACCCCGAACGCCGGGCGATGCTGGCCGACGCGGTGGGGCTGGCGCTGTTCGTGGTGCTGGACACCTTGCCGCCCGAGCAGCGCCTGGCGTTCGTGCTGCACGACGCGTTCGCCGTGCCGTTCGACCGGATCGCACCCGTCGTCGGCCGGACGCCGGAGGCCACCCGCAAGCTGGCCAGCCGGGCGCGCCGGCGCATCGCAGCGGCCGACCCGACGCCCGACTCCGACATGGTCGCCCAGCGGGAGGCCGTGGACGCCTTCTTCGCGGCGGGCCGAAGCGGCGACTTCGACCGCCTGGTGGCGGTGCTGCATCCCGACGTGGTGTTGCGCGGCGACTTCGGCCACGGCACCGCGGGTTTCCGCGCCGAGGGGGCGTCCGCCGTGGCGAAGCTGGCCCGCGCCTACGCGGGTGCGGACCGCGAGGTGCGCGCCGCGACCGTCAACGGCGCCGCGGGCGCGGTGATCTTCGTGGCCGGCCGGGCGACGGCGATCATGGGCTTCGTGGTGCGCGACGGCCTGGTCGCCTCGGTCGACGTCCTGGCCGACCCCGCCCGCGTCGCCCGATCAGACCCGCGCGTGCTGCGCGCAGGTCACTGACCGGCGGCCTGCAGCAACTCCATCGCCGACGCCCGCGACAGCACCCAGCCGCCCTGGTTGACGAACGTGATGTTCTGGGTGACGGGAGACGTCAGCTTCGGGCCGGAGACCGCGACGTCGGCCGTGGCCGAACCGGCGGCGGCCGGCTGGATGTTCGTGACGTCGAACGACAGGGGCAGGTCGCCGTTCCTGGCGGCCTTCTGCAGCTTCTTGTCGGCGACGTGCGCCTCGATCCCGCTGATGCCGCCCTGCACCAGGTTGCTCTTGCTGGCGAACGACACGCTGGGGTCGGCCAGGCTGTTCAGCACGCCGGTCAGCTGGTCGGCGGTCGGGACGTCGGCGGCGACCGGAGCCGGGTCCTGCGGCTGGGGCGCGCCGACCGCGACGAGCCCCACCTGATCCACCGGCGCCGCGATCGACGCCGCGCCGGCGGCCGCGCCCGCGATGACGGCGAAGGCCGCCGCTCCGGTGGCGAGCAACTTAACGGTTTTCATGGTTCCCCCTTCGACGGGCACGAATGATCCGAAACGATCCACACATCTGGCGTGGTGTCAACGCGCCTGCTACCCCTGTTGTTTCGCGTGTCGGCACGGCTACGTTACGGCCGGGCGATGTGGAGACAACATGCACAACCTGTGCGCTGACTGTGTGGCCGCCCAGAATACCGGCCGCCTAGTTGGTCGCCGTCGCAGCCTGGATCAGGGCGATGGCGGCGTCGTGCTGGAGGACCCAGTTCCCGCCCTGGTTGACGAACACCAGGTGCTTTTGCACCGGCCCGGCGAACTTCGGGCCCGAGATGGCCACGTCGGCCTGGGCCATGTTCGGGCCGGCCGGGGCGATGTTCGTCACCGCGAAGGTCTCCGGGAAGTTCCCGTTGCGGTAGGCCTTTCGCAGATCGTGGTCGGCGACGTGGCCCTCGTCGGGGCTGATGCCGTTTTCGACCAGATTGTTCTTGGTCGTGTACGAGACGCCCGGATTGGTGGCCTGCTCACACAGGCTCGACAGCTGGGCCGCGGTCGGCAGGGCTCCGGGGGCCGGCGGCGGCGGTGGCGGGTCCTGCGGTAAGGGCGCGCCGAGCGCGGCCAGCTGCACCTGATCGGTCGGTGCTGTGACGAATGCGCCACCGGCGGCTCCCCCTACGACGGCGAAAGCCGCCACGCCGGTGGCAACGGTTTTCCAGGTCTTCATGATGTTCACGGTTCCCCCTTCGACGCGCGTGCACCATGATGGGATGTCAGTGATGTTGTCCCCCACATGGTTACGCGAAACCACGGTGTAGTTGGTGTAAGTGTGCCTGGTGCGACCGGCATTTGTGTCTCGGGCCGGTCACGTTACGGTGACGCTACGGCGGCGGGCACCGCCTCGGGTCAGCGTCGCTCGATCGATTCCCGCAGACTCTTCGGCCGGATGTCGGTCCAATTCTGTTCGATGTACTCCAGGCACTCCGCGCGGCCCGCTTCGCCGAAGACCGCCCGCCAGCCCGCCGGTTTGTCGGCGAAGCTGGGCCACAGGCTGTGCTGGTCCTCGTCGTTGACCAGAACGAAGAAGGTGCCGTTGTCGTCATCGAAGGGGTTGATGCTCATCGCGTCTCCTTGTCGTGTGCGCGGACGGGCCCACCAAGCCGCCACTGGATCCCAGTACCCGGTCAGACAACAATCCCAGGCAGCTGAGGTTGGGAAATCCGGGCCCCTGCGTCAGCCCGGACAGGTTGGGCAGGAACAACTTGGGCGTGACGTCGGTGACGGCCAGGTCGTAGCCGATGGCCTCCTGCAGGGTGTCGGCGGTCAGCGGGCCGCCGAGCCCGAGCTCCAGCAGGTCCAGCACGTCCTGGCCGAACAACGACGTGAACCACAGCGGGTCGGCGCCGGAGCCGTCGATGACCAGATCGAAACCGTGCACGGTTTCGAGGTTTTCGCTGCCCCGGTTGGTGGACAGGGTCAATCGGATCTGCCCGTCGCGGCCCACCGCATGGGCCACCCGGCCCCGCAGGTGGCGGATGCGGTCGTCGGCCAGCAGCGCCTCCTGCACGTTGGCCGAGAACACCCCGCGGTCGGTGCGGGCCAGCGCGTCACGGCGCTCGGCCAGCGTCAGGGCGCTCCAGTCGGTGGGGTCGGAGAACAGCGAGTTCTCGAAGAAGCTCTCCCCGCGGGTGAACAGCGTCACCTGCGGGGAAATGACGGTGATGGTCGAAACCCGGTGCCGGAACAGCTCGTTGAGCATGGACGCGGCCGTCTCGCCGCCGCCGATCACCGCCACCCGCTCGGCGCTGATCCGGTCGTGTCCGGCGGCGCGGTGCCAGAACTGGGCGATCGACAGCATCCGTGGGTTGCCGGGCAGCAACGACTTTTCGGCCTGCCCGGGTCCGGTGATCATCAGGGCGTCGGCGTGCACGGTGGTGTCGCGGGTGTGCAGCGCCCATTGGTTGCCGCTGACGGCCAGCCGTTCCACCTCTCCGTGCACCACGTCGAGGCCGATCTGCTCGGCGACCCAACCCAGGTACTGACTCCACTTGCGATGCGTCGGCGCCGGCCTGCCGCGGTCGATCCACTCGGCGAATGACGCCGTGGCGATCAGGTAGGACTGCCAGCTGTAGCGGGTCATCCGCTCGTCGAGTTCGGCGTTGCGGCGGGGCACCAGCGCGGAACGGTAGGGAAACCCCACATCCTTTTCCGGGCTGGTGCCCAGCCGGTGCGCGCCGTCGGTCCAGCCGCCGCTGGCCTGCCAGTTGGCCGCGACGCCGATGCGTTCGACCGCGATCACCTCGGGGGCGTCGACGCCCATGTCCCGCAGCACGGACGCCTTGGCCGCGACGGCGACGGCCTTGGCTCCCGCGCCCAGGATCGCAAGTGTGCTCATGTCACCGTCTCCCGCAGCGATTCCATCCAAAGGCGTTGCAGCTCGGCCACATCGGCGTCGCCGAGAATGTCGGGCAGCGTGCGCCACTGCGCGCCCAGCACGCGCTGTCCGCCGAGCGTGAGCATGGCGGCCACGATGGTCAGCTCGTGCCGTACCGCCAGATCGGGTTCCGGTTGCGGCGACACCCCGGCGAGCAGCTCGCGCTCCAGGGTGAGTCCGGTCCCCCCGCCGGCGTGGGCGGCGCCCAGGTAGTTCAGCAACAGCTGCGGGCCGGGCAACCCGGCGAGGCGTTCGGCGGTGTCGGCGCGCAGGTAGCGCAGCAGCCCGTAGTCCAGGCCGTCCCCGGGAATGGCCGCCAGTTGCTCGCCCACCTCGCGGGGGTCGGCCGACGTCACCCGCATCGGGTAGATGGAACTCAGCAGCCCGACGGTGTCGCCGGTGTCGACGGTGTGCGCGCCCGGCCCGTCGACGAGACCGTCGGCGCGGCCGTGTGTTTCCAGGGCCAGCAGGGGCGGCGGCGTGGCCTGGTTGCGCGATTGCCGCCACCGCGTCACCGTCGCCGCGGTGGCGGCGATCAACAGGTGCGGCAACGGCAGCCCGGAGTCCAGCAGGCGGCCGGTGGTGTCGGCGTCCGCGGCGATCATGCGGACCTGCAGATCGCGGGCCCGGTCACGGCCCGGGTCGATCCGCCGGGCGCCGAGGTCGGGGTCGGCGCCCCCGGACTGGGCGGCCCAGAATTGCACCGTGTCCAGCCGGTGGGCGCGCTCGACGAGCGCGCCGGCCCAACGCCGGTAGCTGGTGTGCTCCCGGACCGGGGCGGGTGGGTGGCCGGTGGCCAATGCCGTGAGGGCGGCGTGCAATTCGCCGAGGACCACGCGCCAGGACGCCGGATCCATCGCGAGGACGTGGGCGGTCAGCAGCAGGACGCTCGGCCCGGCCGGGGGCCGAAGCCACACCGCGGCCAGCAGCGCTCCCCGTTCCGGGTCGAGGCGCTCGACCGCCCGTGCGACGTGTCCGGGGACCGCGGCCCGCAGGTCGCCATCGCCCTCGATTTCGAGGAGGTCGATCCCGGTGGTCTGCGCCGGGACCAGGGTCATGGTGGGGCGGTCCAGGCGGGTGCGCAGCACCTCGTGGCCGGCCACGACGCCGGCCAGCGCGGTGTCCAACTGCTCGCGGGTGACGCCGTCGGGCAGCCGGATGGCCTCGGTCTGCGCCAGTCGCCGCGGCTCGCCGTGTTCGTAGAGCCAGCGGCCGTTGGGCAGCACGGGCATGGGTCCGGTGGCGTCGTCGGCATCGCTCGTGGCGGTGGCGGTTTCGGAGTCGATCGCCTCGGCGAGCTCGCGGATGTTGGCGCACTCCAGGATCAGCCTGGCGCGCAGGGCGATCCCCCGCGCGCGGGCCGCCTGCACCACCGACAGGGCCGTGATGCTGTCCAGGCCCAGCTGCAGGAAGTCCGCGGCCACGTCCACCCGGGGCTGCTCCAGCAGCCCCGAAAGCAGTTCGGCCAGCGCGGCTTCGGTGGGGGTTTCGGGCTCGGCGCGGGCGGAACCCGCCTCGACGGCGTCGAGGGCGCTCAGCGCGGCCTCGTCCAGCTTGCCGTTGACCGTGAGCGGGATTTGGTCGACCGTGACGATGCGCTGCGGAATCATGTAGCGCGGCAACCGGGGGCCGAGCGTGCCGCGCAGCTCGGCCGGCGACGGTGGCCGGCGGGTGTCGGCGACCACCACGTAGGCGGTCAGCAGCGCGGCGCCGCGCCGCCGGCGCACCAGCACGCGCGCCTGCCGGACGCCGGGATGGGATTCGAGGGCGGCAGCGATCTCGCCGGGTTCCACGCGGTAGCCGCGAATCTTCACCTGCGTGTCGGCGCGGCCCACGTACTGCAGCGCGTCGTCGGCGCCTCGACGCACCAAATCGCCGGTGCGGTACATGCGTTCGCCGGCCGCGAACGGGTTGGCCACGAACCGCTGGGCGGTTTCGGCGGGCCGGCCGAGGTAGCCGCGGGCCAGCTGGGCGCCGCCCAGGTAGAGCTCACCGGTCGCGCCGCGCGGCACCGGGCGCAGCGCCGAGTCGAGCACGTAGCCGCGGGTGTGCAACGTCGGCCGCCCGATCGACGGCTCGTCGTGCTCGGCGATGGCGGCGACCACCGCCTCGACGGTGGTCTCGGTGGGGCCGTAGCAGTTGTAGGCCGTCATGCCCGTGCGGGCGCACTCGGCGCGGATGAGGTCCCAGGCGGTTGCGCCGAGCGCCTCCCCGCCCAGCGCGAGAACGGCCAGCGGAACCGCCGCCAGCAAACCGCTCGCGCTGAGTTGGGCAAACATCGATGGGGTGGTGTCGATCATGTCGACACGGTGTTGGGCGATCGCCGCGACCAGCGCCTCGGCGTCGGTCTGGGTGGGCTCGTCCACGACGTGCACACCGTGGCCGTCGAGCAGCCCGACCAACGGCTGCCAGGCGGCGTCGAACGCGAACGACCACGCGTGCGCGATGCGCAGCGGTCGACCGAGTCGGGAGGCCGCCCGCCGCAACACCTTGTCCAGGTGATCGTCGGCGTAGGCCGCCACCGCCGCGTGAGTTCCGATGACGCCCTTCGGTTCTCCCGTCGTGCCCGACGTGAAGACGACGTACGCGGCCTGGCCGGGCGGCACATCGACGGGCCGAAAGTCGCTGCCGGCGGGTTCGCGGTTCGCCATCGACTCCTCGTCGAGCACGATGGACGCGCCGGTTTGGCGCAGGATCGAGGCCACCCGTTCGGGAGGCGTCCCCGGCTCCATCGGCACGCACACACCGCCGGCCTTGAGCACCGCGAGCATCGCGACGATGTACTGCGGGCCGCGGGAAAGCCGGATGGCGACCGGGGTTTCGGGCCGCACGCCGCGGTCCGCGAGCCGGGCGGCCAGGCCGTTGGCCAGGGCGTCCAGGTCGCGGTAGCTCAGCGCGCCGCCGGCCCAGCTGACCGCGAGGCGGTCCGGGGCCCTGCCGACCACCCCGGCGAAGCGCGTGTGGATGCCGACCGGCGCCGCGGCGGGGCCGCCCGCGGCACCCGGGGGGAGCGCCTCGTCCTCGAAGAGGACGCTGACCTGGCGCAGCGGACGCTCCCAGTCCCGCAGCAGCCGCTCGGCGGTGACGAGCACCCGCCGGCCGAGGGCGGCGGGTGGGATGTCGCCCAGCGCGCCGTCGATCGCTTCGACCAGCAGCACCAGTTCGCCGCCGGCCAGGTGGGCCGCGACGGTGATCGGGAAATGCGACAGGGTTTGCAGCGCCGACGGCCGGAATGTCGCGCCGGCGGCGGTCAATTCGGTGCCGGCGGTCAGCCCGTCGAGCGGGAAGTTCTCGTAGACCAGCAGGGTGTCGAACATCTCCCCGACCCCGCCGAGCGCGCGCAGTTGGGCATGCCCGAGGTAGCCGTGCTCGCGCAGCAGCGCGGCGGTGCGCTGCACGGTGCGGCATTGCTCGCCGACGGGGGCGGCCGGGTCGAGTCGCACCCGCATGGGCACGGTGTTGA
The DNA here is from genome assembly GCF_034555895.2 of Mycobacterium europaeum. NCBI lineage: Bacteria > Bacillati > Actinomycetota > Actinomycetes > Mycobacteriales > Mycobacteriaceae > Mycobacterium > Mycobacterium europaeum. The sequence continues at coordinate 1,209,140 of NZ_CP157315.1, read as the reverse complement.
CGAACAGACCGATCATGGTCTCCACGCCGGCCAGTTCGGGCGGCCTGCCCGACACCGTGACCCCGAAGACCACGTCCTGGGTGTCGATCAGCCGCGAGAGCACCAGCGCCCACGCCATCTGCATCAGCGTGCTGACGGTGATGCCTCGGGAACGGGTCTGCTCGACCATGCGCGCGGTGGCCGGGGCGGGCATCCGCAGTTCGGTGGGGCGGGGCAGCGCGGTCCGCTTGTCGTCCGCCGAGCCCAGCGCCGCCGCCAGCAGGGTGGGGCCCGGGAGGCGTTCGAGGTGCCGGCGCCAAACCCGTTGGCTGGCTTCGGTATCGCGGCTGGCCAGCCAGCCGATGTAGTCGCGGTAGGGCCGCGGGGTGACGGGCAGCGCCGCCAGGTCGCCGCCCGACCGGTACAGCATCATCATCTCGTTGACGAACACCGGCAACGACCAGCCGTCGATCACGATGTGGTGGGCGGTGAGCACCAAACGCCAGTGCGCGCCGGGCAGTTCGATGAGCAGGAAGCGGATGGCCGGCCCGTGTTCGAGGTCGAACGGGCGGCGGCGTTCGCCGGCCTCCAACGCCGGCACGTCCTCGGGCGTGGCGGTGACGGTGCGCCATGGCAGGTCGACCCGCGCCGGGACGATCTGCACCGGGCGGGCGATGCCGCGGCTGAAGAAGCTGGCCCGCAGGTTGGGGTGTCGGCCCAACATCTTTGCCGCGCAATCACGCAACAGCGCCGCGTCGAGCGCGCCGGAGATGTCGGCGGCCATCCCGATCACGTACGGATCGTCGGCGGTTTCCCGGTCGCCGAATTCGGCCAGCGTGGTCAGCGAGTACAGGCCCTCTTGCAGCGGGCTCAGCGCCATCACGTCCTCGATGCCGGGCGCGACGTCCTTGGTGGCCGTCATGTCGCACCCTCGCGCGACGACGACCACAGCTGCGCCACGGTGGCGAGGTCGTCGGCCGACAGCCCCGACGCGCTCATCGGCTCGAATCGGGCGTCGGCCGGGTTGGCGTCATTGCCGTTCGCGCCCAACGCATCCAGCGCGGCCGCCAGCTGCTGCACCGTCGGGTTCTCGAAGATCATCCGCGGGCTGACGGCCAGGCCGGCCGCGCGCGCCCGCGAGGCCAGCTGCACGGACAGGATGCTGTCGCCGCCGAGCGCGAAGAAGTCGTCGAAGCGACCCACCTCGGGCGTCGAGAGCAGCTCGGCGAACACCTTCGCCAGTGCCCGTTCGGTGTCGGTGCGCGACGGTTCGACGCGCCCGCGGGTGCTGACCACCGGCCGCGGCAGAGCGGGCCGGTTCAGCTTGCCCGAGTCGGTCTTGGGCATCGCGTCGAGGACGGTCAACGACGACGGCATCATGTAGCCGGGCAGCGTCGTGCCGATCGCGGCGCGCACCCGTGCCGCGAACGAGGCCTTCTCGCTGTCGTCGGCGATCGACCGTTGGGGCACCACGTATCCCGCGAGCGAGGTGCCCCCGTGCACCTCCCAGGTGCGGGCGGCCGCGGCCGCGACGCCGTCGACTCCGGCCAGCGCCGCCTCCACCTCGCCCAATTCGACCCGGAAACCGCGCACCTGCACCTGGTGGTCGGAGCGCCCGACGAATTCCAGCCGGCCGCACTCGGTCCAGCGGGCGAGGTCGCCGCTGCGATACAGGCGCGAACCCGGTTCGGGGGCAAAGGGATTGGCGACGAACCGAGCGGCGGTCAGCCCGGGCCGCTTCCAGTAGCCGCGGGCCAGTTGATCGCCGGCGTAATACAGCTCCCCGACCACCCCGACCGGCACCGGCCGCAGGGCGTCGTCGAGCAGGTAGGCGTCGGCCCCCGGGACCGGCTTGCCCACCAGCGGATGCGGCGGCTCCAGCCGCCCGCGGCAAACCGCGCCGGAGGTTTCGGTCGAGCCGATGTTGTTCAACAGCTCGACGTCCGCCCCGGCGCACACCGACACAAGCCGCTGCAGCAGCGGGGTGCTCACCGGTTCCCCGCCGCACACCAGCCGGGACAGTGCCCGCACCGCGCCGGGCCGGCTGTCGACGAGGGCGGAGACCAGGCTGGGCACCGCGGTCACCTGGGCGACCGAATGCCGGGTCATCAAGTCCCCGAGGGCTTCCGGGTCGCGGTGCTCGGCATCGTCGGCGAGGATCATGGTGGCCCCCGCCGCCAGGCCGGCCAGCATCTCCATGCCGCCCTCGAGGAACGTCATCGAGGCCTGCGCCAGCCGGACGTCGTCCGTTCTCGGCGGGTAGTGCCGCAGCTGCCAGTCCAGCCGGGCGGCCATCGACCGATGGGTGCCCACCGCGCCCTTCGGCGTGCCCGTCGATCCCGACGTGAAGACCAGGTACATCGGGTCGTCGGGGTGCGGCAGGGGCAGTGCCCGGTGGTCGGCCTCCCCGTTCTGCATCGCGTCGCGGACGCGCGGGTCGTCCAGCGAGATCACGGTGACGCCAGCGGCTTCGGGGATGCTGTCGGCCGCGTCGGCGGTGGCCACCACCACCGGCGGGCGGACGTCCTCGAGCATGAACAGCTTGCGCGCCCCCGGGTAGCCGGGGTCGATCGGGAAATACCCGCCCCCGGCCTTCATGATGGCCACCAGCGCCACCACCAGGTCGAGTCCCCGCCGCGTCGACAGGCCCACCAGCGTCCCGGGCCGGACCCCGCGCGTGGCGAGCAGCGCCGCCAGGTTGTCCGAACGGCGGTGCAGCGCAGGGTAATCGATCTGCTCGTCGCCGCAGCGCACCGCGATCCGGTCGGGTCCCCAGGTTCGGCTCGGCTGCAGCAGGTCGGGGATGGTGCGCGGCCGGTCCCGCGGCGCGCGCTCACCGCGGCTCCAGCCCTCCAGCATCCGGCGCCGCTCGTCGGCGTCGGTCAACTGCACATCTCGCAAAGTCTGATCGACGTTGTCGGCAAACTCGGCCACCACGCGGGTGAGCCAGCCGGCCATCCGCTCGATGGTGGTCCTGGCATACAGCTCCGTGCGGAAGATGAGAGTGCCGTTGTACCCGATGCCGTTCGAGCCGTCGGTGCCGAAGAAGTTGACGCTGAGGTCGGCGTGCGCCATGTCGAATACGGGGTCCAGCGAGGTGCACACCGTGTCCGGTCCCCCGTCGACCGTCTGCTCGACCACCCGGGCGGCGGGCAGCTGGTCCCGCACGTGCACGACGACCTGGAACAGCGGGTTGCGTGACAGGGAACGGACCGGGCTGACGCTGTCGACCACGCGGTCGAAGGGCAGGTCCTGGTGGGCGTAGGCGGCCAGCGCCGTCTCGCGGGCGCGGGTGAGCAGCTCGCGCAGCGTCGGGTTGCCGGTCAGATCGTTGCGCAGTACCAGGATGTTGACGAAAAAGCCGATCAGTTGGTCCAATTCGGCCTCGGTGCGCCCGGCGACCGGCGTGCCGAGCGGAACGTCCAGGCCGCCGCCCGCCTTGTGCAGCACCACGGCGACGGCCGTTTGCAGCAGCATGAACTCGGTGATGCCCAGCTCCCGGGACAACTCGGCGAGCTTGGCGCGCGTCGCCGCGTCGATGCGGAAGTCGACGGATTCACCGGCGCCGCTGGGCACGGGTTGACGGGGGAAGTCGGGCCGCAGCCCGGTGTCCTCCGGCAGTCCGGCCAGCTGCCGCGCCCAATACTCGCGCTGCCCGGCGGCCACGGCGGACTCCTGGCCGCTCGCGTCACCCAGGAAAGCCCCCTGCCACGCCGCGTAGTCGGCGTACTGCACGCGCAGCGGCGCCCAGGACGGGGCCTCCCCGGCGCGGCGCGCCCGGTAGGCGGTCATCACGTCGGCGAACAGCACGCCGGCCGACCAGTGGTCGGAGGCGATGTGGTGGATCACCAACGACAGCACGTGCTCGGCGGGGTTGTCGGCGGTGTGCAGCACCGCGACCCGGACCGGCACCTCGCGGTCCAGCTCGAAGCAGTGCCGGCGCTCGGCGTCCAGTTGCCGTTGCAGCCAGGCGTCGTCGGGGCCGGTGGCGCGGCGCACGGAAACCTCCTGGCCCGACCCGACCACCTGGTAGGGAACGCCGTCCACCTCGACGTAGGAGGTGCGCAGGATCTCGTGGCGGGCGACGACGTCACCGACCGCGGCGATCAGGGCCTCGACGTCCCACGGCCCGGTCAGTTTCGCGGCGAAGGGAATGTTGTTGACCCAGCCGGGCCCGTCGACGCGGTAGGCGAACCAGCTACGCAGCTGCGAGGCCGACAGCGGCAGGGGCTCGTCGTGGACGGTCGCCACCAGTCTGGGCCGCGACGGGCGGACCGCGCCGGCACTGAGCTGATCGACCCGCTCCGCCAGCAGTCCCACGGTCGGCAGCTCGAACACGTCGCGGATGCCGAGCTCCACCCCGCACTCCGAGCGAATCGCGGTCACCAGTTTGGTGGCCACCAGCGAGTGACCACCCAAGTCGAAGAACGAGTCGTCGGCACCCACCCGGTCGTGGCCGAGCAGCGCGGAAAACAGTGCCGCGACGCGGCGTTCGGTGGCAGTGGTCGGGTCGCGGTATTGCGCGGCCGCCGCGATCTGCGGCTGGGGCAACGCGGCGCGGTCGATCTTGCCGTGCGCCGTGATGGGGATCTCCGCGAGCGTCACGTAGGCCGCCGGGGTCATGTAGTCCGGCAGCGCGGCGGCCACCCGGGCGCGGATCCGTTCGACCTCAACGGTTTCCGGACCCCCGCCCTCGGCCGGCGTCACGTATCCCACCAGGCTCTTGCCCAACCGGGGCAGGTCCATCGCGAGCACGACCGCCTGTCCCACGCTGGGATCGACCGAGATGGCGGCCGCGACCTCGCCCAGTTCGATGCGGAAGCCGCGGATCTTGACCTGTTCGTCGGCGCGGCCGACGAACTCGATGTCCCCCTCGGCGTTGCGGCGAGCGAGGTCGCCCGAGCGGTACAACCGGCGGCCCGGAGTGAACGGGTCGGCGACGAAACGCTCGGCCGTCAGCCCCGGCCTGCCGTGGTATCCGTGCGCGACATGTGTTCCACCGATGTAGATCTCGCCGATCACGCCAGCGGGAACGGGCCGCAGCGCGTTGTCGAGCAGGTGCACCTGCGTGTTGATCTTGGGACGGCCGATGGGCACCACCCGGGTGCCCTGGGCCCCTTCCACCGGGTAACTCGTGCAGTTGACGACGGTTTCGGTCGGACCGTAGAAGTTGTACAGCAGCGCGTCGAAGGTGGCGTGGAACTTGTCGGCGATCTCACCCGGCAAGGCCTCCCCGCCGATGGGGACGCGCCGCAGGCTGCGCCACTGGCCGACGCCGGGCAGCGACAGGAAGAGCCCGAGCAGCGACGGCACGAAATGCATCGAGGTGATGCCTTCGCGGCCGAGAAGTTCGGTGAGGTAGCCGATGTCGCGCAGCCCGTCGGGCCGCGGAATCACCAGGCGGGCGCCCATGATCAACGTGCCGAAGATCTCGCCCATGGAGACGTCGAAGCTGGGCGATGCGACCTGCAACAGCCGGTCGGTTTCGTCGACGCGGTACTCGTCGCCGAACCAGACGAAGTACTCGGCGATCGGCGCGTGGGGCACCGGGACGCCCTTGGGCAGCCCGGTCGAACCCGAGGTGTAGATCAGGTACGCGGTGTTCTGCGGGCTGAGCGGCCGCACCAACTCGGCGGGCGCGGTCGCCGGGTACCGCGACAGCCCGGTAACCGGTTCGCGCAGCACCAGTTTGGCGTCGGCGTCGCCGAGGATGAAGGCCAGCCGATCCGCCGGATAGGTGGGGTCCACCGGCAGGTAGACCGCGCCGGCCTTGAGCACGCCCAGCGCGGTGATGACCAAGTCGGGCGACTTGTCCAGCAGCACCGCGACGCGGTCTTCGGTGCCGATGCCCTGCTCGATCAGCCAGTGCGCCAGCCGATTCGACTCTTCGTCGATCTCGCGGTAGCTGTACTCGCGTCCCTCGTAGACGACGGCGACGGCGTCGGGCGACAGCGCCACCCGGCGGGTGACCAGCGCGGGCAACGTGGTGGCGGGCGTTTCGAAGTCGTCACCGGTCGAGGCCCTGCGCAACCACTCGGCGTCGTCGGCGTCCATCAGCGCGCACGCCGACAGTGCGGTGTCGGGGTTGCTCAGCGCGTCGTCCAGCAACACGGCGTAGTGCCGCAGCAGCTGATCGATCAGCTGCCGGTCCAGCACCTCGACCAGGTACTCGGCTTCGACCAGCGCGCCGCCCGAGCCGTCAGCGGCGCGGGCCGGCTCGATCATGACACTCAACGGCAGCTGGTTGAACTGGCCGCGCAGCTCCGCGCGCTCGCACGCCACGCCGGGCGGGCAGAAGCCGGCGCCGTCGGGCTCCCGCTGCCCGAAGCTCACCCGGGTCATCCGGTCGGCGCCGTGCCGGCGATCGGGATTGGACTCCCGCACCAGCCAGTCCAGGTCGGCGCGCGAATGGGCGAAGGCGCCCACCGCGCTGTCCCGGGTGTGCGCCAGCAGCTCGCGGAACGTCTGGTGGGGCTCCGGGCGCAGCCGAAGCACCACGGTGTTCCCGTAGTACCCGATGGCCGATTCGGTGCCGACGCCGCGGTTGAGCACGGGGGCGGCGACGAGGAAGTCCGTCGACTGGGTGTAGCGGTGCACCAGCGCAGCGAACGCGGCCATCAGCACCATGTACGGAGTGGCCCCCGTTTCCCGCGCCAACGCCGCAGCCCGGTCGACGGTGGCCGCCGGCAACCGCCTCGTGGCGCGTTGTGCGCGCCAGGTGCTGGGCACCACCGACCCGTTGGGCCCCGGAAGTTCCAGCGGTTCGGGCAGATTCGCCATCAGGGGCCGCCAGTACTCGATGTCCGCCGCCGGATCCGCGGCGTCGTCGGGCGGTGGGGCCGCCGACGCGGGTTCGCCCGCGAAGGCGTCCGGGTCGATGTAGGCGCGGGTCAGGTCCGCGAAGAACGGTGTCCACGAGCCGTCGTCCCAGGCGACGTGGTGGGCGGTGATCAGCAACATCAACTCGTCGGCCGACAGGCGCGCCACGGTCACCCGCAGCGGTGAATCGTTCGCCAGGTCGAAGGGCCGGCGAAAGTCCCGCTGCGCCAGCACGTCCAACCGCAACCGGCGGGCCTGCTCGGTCAGCTCCGACAGGTCGTGCTCCGCCCACTCGGGCCGCAGCCCGTCCCGGAGGACCGGATACGGGTCGCCATCGGGGCCCATGGCGTAGGTCGTGTGCAGCACGCAGTGCCGCGCGGCCACGGCGTCGACCGCGCGCCGCAGGCGCCCGGGGTCGACCGGGCCGGTGACGCGGTAGGAGACACAGACGTTGAGCAGCGCGCTGTCCGGGTCCACCGACTGCACGAACCACATCCGGTGCTGGCCGGCGGACATGCGCGGCCGTGTGTCGGTCGCGACCGCCTGGGTGGCCGGGCTGCCCAGGCCCCGCTCGGTGATCTTGCGGCGCAATATCTCCAGGCGCTCGTCGTCGAGACGGGCCCTGGTCCCGGTGGTGTCCGTCACGCTGGGAGTCCAACCTTTCTGCCTTCGGGAGCGTCGAGCGTTGCGCCGTCCCGCGACCCGCCGGCCGGGCCGGCACTCAATGCGTCGATCAATTCGTCGAGGGTGATACCGCCGAGCATGCGGGCGACCGGCACCGAGCTTCCGACCGTCCGGCGCAGCCGCTTACGCAGGTCGAGTGCGAGCAGCGAGTCGACCCCGAGGTCGATGAGCGGTGCGCCCGGGTCGATCGAGACGGAGTCGGCCAGGTGCAGCGTCGCGACGAGTTCGGCGCGCACCACCGCAGCGAGCGATCGGGCGGCGGGACCGTCGGCTTCCTCCACCGGTGGCGTGAACGGCATTGGCACGCCTTGGCTTTCGAAGAAGACCCCGAGCCGGTCGAGGTCGGCGTCGAAGATCAGCGGATCACCGTCGTAGCGGTGCAGGCTCGCCTGGATCGCCCGGTCCGGAGCCATCGCGATCAGGCCGGAGCGTTGGGTGCGGGTGAGTTCCTCGGCCGCCACCACGCCGGCGGTTTGCCACAGTCCCCACCGAATCGCCATGCCGTCGCGTCCCCTGCGCCGCAGCCCGGCGACCAACACGTCGAGCAGCCGGTTGGAGGCGGCATACGCCGCGTGATGGTGGCCGCCCCACACCCCGAACACCGAAGAGCACGCCAGGATTCGGCAATCCGGCCGCAGCGGCCACACCTCGGCCAGCACCGCCAGGCCGCGAACCTTGGCGCCGCACACCGCCGCCACGTGGGCGCCGGTCAGCTCGGACCGGGAGCGGGCCTCGGCGATGCCCGCGGTGTGGATCAGCAACGACGCGCCCGGGCCGGCGTGGCGGGCCGCGACGTCCGCCACAGCCGCGGGGTCGGTGATGTCGCAGCGCGGGGCATGCACGTCGGCGCCGTGGCCTTCGGTGAGCCGGCGCAGCGTGTCCCCGTCGATGCCGTTGCGGCTCAACAGCGTGACCGTCCGCGCCCCGCGCTCGATGCAGTATCGCGCATACTGCAGGCCGATGGCGCCGCTGCCGCCGGTGATGACCACGTGGTCCAGCGCGTCGGCGGTCAGCGGCCGTGCGGCCGCCGAGTCGGCGCATTCCCGGAAGGTCCGGACGTAGGGTTGCGGCGATTCGCCGCCCCGCAGCGCCACCTCGGCCGCCTCGCCGAGCAGGGCGCCGACGACGGCGCGCGCCGTTACGGCGTCGACGTCCCGGTGCGGCAGGTCGAGATGTCCGAAGGTCTGCTCGGGGAACTCGAACCCGACGCTGCGATGCATCGCGGCCAGCGCCGCCTGCGCCGGGACGGCATCGGAATCGTTTTGTTCGACGGTTTCGGCGCCCGCGGTGAGCAGCCACACGGTCCGGCAGCGCGGACCGATCAGCGCGGCGTAGTCGGGTAGGCCGGCGTCCGGGCGGCCGCCGATCTGCTCGACCGCGGCCGCGGGGTCCGGCGCGTCCAGCCGCGGCGCGATGACCGCGAGGATCTCCGCGTCGGTCGGCGGCACCACCCGGCAACCGCCGTGCGCCCCAACGGCGTCGAGCAGCCGGCGCGTCAGAGGCTCATCCGTCGGCGCGACGGCGAGGACGCCGACGTCGGCACCCGGCGCAGCCGATGGCGCCGCTTGCTCCCAGTCCTCGACGACGACGGTGGGTGCCGGGGCCGGCGGAGCGGTCGCGGTCAGCGGCTCCGGCGCCGCCCACAGGTGTACCGCCCGCATGGGCGCGTTCGGGAAGCCCCGCAGCGGTGCTCGCAGGCCGCCGGGGACGGCGCGGGCCCATTGGCAGCCGGGGTCGGCGGTCGCCACGGCCGCGATGTTCGCCGCCAGTGTGTCGACGATCGCGCCGTCGCGATGACCGGAGCCGACGGCCACCGCCGCCTCGCCGATCAGGTCCGCGAGCGGATACAGCAGCGAGGGGTGCGCGGACATCTCGACGAACACGTTCGCGCCCAGCCGCTGGGCCGCCCCCACGGCTCGGTCAAAACGAACGGTGCTGCAGAGGTTTTCATACCAGTACCGGGAGAAGTCCGCGTCGCTGCCCACCTCGGCGCCAAAGGTCGAGCCGATGAACCGCACCGGGCTGTCCCGGAATGCCGAGCGTGGCGCCCGCTCCGCCAACGCGGCGCGCAATTGGCGCAGGACGCTGGTGTGTCCCGGGTAATCCACCGAGAGCTGGTGGGTGAACACGCCCCGCTGCCGGGCCAGCCGCACGGCGGCCGCGACGGCGTCGCGGTCGCCGGACACCACGGTCGACGCCGGGCCGTTGACCGCCGAAACTTCCAGCCAGCCCGCCGTTTCGCCGATCAGGCGCTCGGCCTCGTCGACCCCGGCGCCGAGCACCGCCATCGCGTACTGCCCCGCCAAGTGGTCGACGATCGTGGCGCGGGCGCCGACCAGTCCGGCCGCGTCGGGCAACGATATCCGTTCGGCCACATACGCCGCCGCCACCTCGCCGAGGCTGTGACCGATGGCGATGGCGGGCAGCGCGCCATGAGATTGCCATTGGCGGGCCAGGCTGACCGCGTGGGTGAACTGCGCTCCCTGTATTTCGGTGCGCGACCAGTTCCGGTCGAGCCCGCCGGTCAGGTAGGGCAACGGCGAGGGCAGCCCGGCGGTGCGGAAGGCCTGAGCGCATCGGTCGGCCTCGGCCCGGTACGCCGGAAGCCGTTGGTAGGCATCGGCTCCCATCGAGTGCCATTGGTTGCCCTGACCGGGAAACACGAAGGCGATGCACGGGGCGGCGCCGAGTGAGGACCGGGTGACCAGCGGGTGCTCTTCGTCGCGGGCCAGCGCGGACAGGCCGGAGAGCAGCTCGCCGCGGTCACGCGCCCGCACCACCGCGCGGTGCCGCCGTACCCGCCGCAGCCGCAGCAGGGTGGACGCGACGTCGGCGGTGTCGGTGGCTGGGCCGGTCCGGCCCAGGTAGTCCAGGATGGCGCGGGCATCCTGACCGATCAGCCCTTCGTCGTGCGCCGAGAGCACCACCGGCACGCGGCTGTCGGGCAACGGGGAGGTCAGCATCACGCGACCTCGGGGAGGGAGACGATCACGTGCGCGTTGGTGCCGGCAATGCCGAATGCCGACGCCGCCGCGATCCGTCGGCCGCCGATCGCGGGCCACGGCGTCAGTGCCGTCGCCAGGCGCAATCCCTGGCTGTCCCAGTCGATTTCCGGGCTGGCCGCCGACGCATGCAGCGTCGGCGGGATGGCCCCGTGCTCGGCGGAGACCACCACCTTGGCGAGCCCGAGCGCCCCGCTGGCGGCCAGGGCGTGGCCGACGTTGGATTTGACCGAACCGAGCAGTGCGCCGCCACCGGGCGCCGTGTCGCCGTAGGTCTGCGCCAGCGACCGCAGCTCGGTGCGGTCGCCGAGCCGGGTGCCGGTGCCGTGGCCCTCGACCATCCCGACGTCTTCGGGGCCGATCCCGGCCTGCGTCATGGCGCGCCGGAACAGGCGGACCTGCGCGTCCCCGCTGGGGGCGCTCAGCCCGGCGCTGCGGCCGTCCTGGTTGACGGCGGTGGCGCGCACCTCGGCGACGACGTGGCGACCCGCGCGCAGCGCTGCCGATTTGCGTTGCAGCACAAACATCGCCGCCCCCTCGGCCCACACCGTTCCGCTGGCCTGCGCGCTGTAGGGGCGGCAGTGGCCATCGTCGGAGAGGGCGTGCTGCTTGGAGAACTCGACGAAAAACCCGGGCGATCCCAGCACGTTGACCCCGCCGGCCAGCGCCAGGTCGCAGTCCCCGTTCTGCACCGAGCGCACGGCGACGTGGAACGCGGCCAGCGCGGACGCGCACGAGGAGTCCACCGTGAGCGCCGGTCCGGCCAGCCCCAGCGTGTAGGCGACCCGGCCGCTGATCACGCTCAGCGCGGTCCCGGCGAGCAAATGGCCGCTGTGCCGGGAGAAGCTGGCCATCTGCGGTCCGTATCCGGTGGCCGAGGCTCCGACGAAGCACCCCACATCGTGTCCGGCCAGGTCGTCGGGATTGATGCCGCTGTTTTCCAGGGCACGCCACGACACCCGGAGCACGACGCGTTGCTGGGGGTCCATGGCCACGGCCTCCCGCGGGGAGATGCCGAAGAATTCGGGGTCGAATGTCGTTGCACCGGAGAGGAAGCCACCGCGATCGTGGATCTCCTTGAACCCGCTGCGCCGCGAGCCGGCGAGCAGCTCGCCGACTTGCCAGCCCCGGTCGGTGGGAAACGGCCCCAGCGCCTCACGCCCGTGTGACAGCAGTTCCCAGTACTTGTCGGCGGTGTCGACACCGCCGGGCGCTTCCAGGGCCATCCCGACGATCGCTACCGGGTCGGACGCGCCGTCGAACCCTTTGTCAGGCATGGGCGTTCACCCGCTCCGCGACGGCGTCGAGGTGTTCGTTGAGATAAAAGTGCCCGCCGTCGTAGAGGAAGATCTCGAAGCCGCCCGCGGTGTGGTTCCGCCAGAGCCGCAAGGCGGCCGGATCGACGCGGTGGTCGTCGCGCGCCCCCAGCACGGAGATGTCGGTAGCGATGCGGGCGTCGGGGGCGCACCGGTAGCGGTTGACCGCCTGGTAGTCGGTCCGCACCGCGGTGATCAGCAGCTCGGCGAACTCTTCGTCGGCGAGCAGCTCGGGATCGGTGCCGCCGAGATCGGAGATGTCGGCGAGCAATCCGTCGTCGGTAGTGGGGAGTTCGGGCATGCCGGCCACGGCGGACGGCGCCGGCCCGGCCGAGACCCACAGGCGCTGCACGGCCGTGTCGCGGGATTCGGCGATCCTGGCGAACTCGAACGCCACGACGGCGCCCATGCTGTGGCCGAACAGCCGCAGCGGCGCGACCCGGCTCCAGGGTCCGGCATCGAACAGGCCGTGGGCGAGGTCGTGCACGGTGTCGGGGGCCGGATCGTCCAGCCGGTCCGCGCGCTGCGGGTATTGCACGATGTATGTGTCGCCGCCGGCGGCCAGTGCGGTCGCCAGCGCGCGGTAGCCCGCCGCGGCCGCCCCGGCATGCGGAAACACGACGGTCGCGCCGGGCCGCCGGCCGCCGTTCCTGCCGGGCACCCGCTTGATCCAGGATGCGAACTCGGTGGGCATGCTCACCACGGGGTTGAAGGTCATTGCGCCCTACCGGATTCCCCGGTTTGGTGAGCAGCCGACAGCACTGCGTCGGCGTCCATGTGGATGACCTCGAGGTACAGCTCGGCCACCTGATCCAGCCGTGCGCCGTCCGGCTCACGGCCGGAAAGCAGGTCGGCGAGCGCCGCGACGGTTCGGGTGGCGAAGATGTCGGCGACCATGAGGCGGGGGGTGTCCAGCCAGGTCCGGATGCGGCCCACCGCCTGGGTGGCCAGGACCGAGTCGCCGCCGAGGGCGAAGAAGTCGTCGTCACGACCCACCTGCTCCACGCCGAGCAACTCGCCGAGGAGCGCGGCGAGGGCTCCTTCGAGCGGCGTCGACGGGGCGCGGTAGCCGGGCCGGTCGGACAGCGGGGCCAGGGCAGCCAGGTCGCGCGCGACGGCGCGGCGGTCGATCTTGCCGGCGTTGGTGAACGGGATGCGCTCGACCAGCGCGACGTGACGCGGAACCATGTGCGCGGGAACGAGTTCGCCCATCAGCTCCCGAATCCGCTCGGCGGTCAACCCGGCGCGTTCCGGGCAGACTGCGGCGGCCAGCACCTCGGAGGCACCGGATCCGGGCACCACCGCGGCGACCGCGATCGCGATCCCCGGCAACCGGCGCAGCGCGCCCTCGATTTCGCCGAGTTCGACGCGATACCCGCTGATCTTGACCCGGTGGTCGGCGCGTCCCACGAATTCCAGCGTGCCGTCGGGCCAGTAGCGGGCGAGGTCGCCGGTGCGGTACCAGGTCCGGCCCGCGTGCTCGACGAAGCGCTCCGCGGTGAGGTCCGGACGCCCGCGATAACCCCGGGCGATCCCCCGCCCGGACACCCAGAGTTCGCCCGCGACCCAGTCGGGGCAGTCGTCACCCGCGTCGTCGACGACGCGGCAGGCATTGTTGGCAAGCGGGACGCCGTAGGGCAGTGCGGTCCAGTCGGCCGGCAGTTCGTCGGGATCGATGACCTCGAAAATGGTGTTGTGGACCGGGGTTTCGGTGGCTCCACCCAAGCCTGCGAACCGGAGGCCGGGCGCCTCGGCCCGCAGGCGGCGCGCCACCTCGGGGCGCACCCAGTCCCCACCGGTGGGGATCACCCGCACCGAGGACAGCCGTCCGCGGCCGACCTCGAGCAGCATCTCCAGCCAGCCCGGCATGAAGTGCAAGACCGTGACCCGGTGGGTGTCGATGAGGCGGGCCCAGGCGTCGGGGTCGCGGCGCTGAGCCTCGTCGACGACCACGATCGACCCGCCGGTGCGCAGGGTGACGAAGATGTCCATCACCGAGATGTCGCCTTCGAGCGTGGAGAGGGCCAGGCACCGGTCCGCGGGACCGATCTCGAAGTGGCGGGCGATGAACTCCACGGTGTTCATCGCGGCGTCGTGCGTCACCTCGACGCCCTTGGGCTCGCCTGTCGAGCCGGAGGTGAACAACACGTAGGCGAGATCGGCGGGATCGATTCTCGGGCAGCGCATGTCGGCGCGAAGGGGTGCGTCGCGCAGCACATCGGCGAGGATCAATTCGGGCACCGGCAGCGCCAGCCGCTGCCCGCCACACATAAGGGCCAGGCGCACCCCGCCGGTCTGCAGGATGCGTTCCGCGCGATCGCGCGGCTGGTCGGCGCCGATCGGCAGGTACACGGCGCCGATGCTCAGGATGCCCAGCAGCGCCGGGACCTGCTCGGCGGTTTTCGGGCCCACCACGGCGACCGTGTCGCCGGCGCCGACGCCGGCCGCGTGCAGCGCGGCGGCCACCGCCAGCGCCTGGTCGCGCAGCTGCCCGTAGCTGAGGTCACCGGAACCGGCGAGCACGGCGGGCGCGTCGGGCCGCCGCTCGGCTTGCCGAAAGAATCCGTCGTGCAACGCTTCTCCACTGGGCGCGGCGGTGCGGGTGTTGACGGCGTCGCGCACCGCGCGCTGCGCGTCCGGCAGCGGCGCCGGCCCCGGCGCGTCCCAGTCGTCGTCGGCGGCGGCGAGCCTGAGCAGTTCGTCGATGTGGTAGGCGAACATCGCCTGGACGGCACCCGGGGCGAAGATGCCCTCGCGGACATCCCAATTCACCAGCACCCCGCCGTCGAACTCGGTGACCTGAGCGTCGAGCAGCACCTGCGGACCCTGGGAGATGATCCAAGCGGGCGTGCCGAATTGGGCCGTGACTTCGCGGCTGAACAGCGCGCCGAGTCCCAGGGCACTGGTGAACACCACCGGCGCCAGCACCTGGGTGCCGCGCTGCCGGCCGAGGTCCCGCAGCACCGACAGTCCGGGATAGGTGGAGTGCGCGGCGGCGGTCCGCATCGCGTCCTGCACCGCCTGTGCCCGCGCCGCCGGCGTGCGGGTGCCGGTGAGGTCGACGTCGAGGAGCAGCGAGGAGGTGAAGTCGCCGACCAGCGAGTCGACGTCGGGGTGCAGGGGCTGGCGGCCGAACAGCGGCACGTTCAGCAGGAAACGCGAGGTGGTCGACCAGCGCGCCAGGGTGTTGGCGAACGACGCGGCCAGCGTCATGGCGGGGGTGATCCCGCGGGCCTGCGCGCGCGCGAACAGGGCGTCGCGGGTGTCCGGGTCCAGCCAGTGCCAGAGCCGGGTGCTGCGGCGCGAGCCGCGGTCGCCGGTGGTGGGAAGCGCCGGCGGGTCCGGCAGCTCGGTGAGGCGCCGCGCCCACCACTCGCGGGCGGCGTCGCGGGCCGGCTGTGGGCCCGCCTCCTCCGCCTCGATGGCCTGCCGGTACTGCCGGTAGGTGTAGCCCAGTGCGGGCAGCTCGCGCCCGAGGTAGAGCGCGGCCAGGTCGGCCATCAGGGTGCGATAGCTCATCGCATCGGCGGCCTGCATGTCCAGGTCGACGTGCAGGCGCGAGCGCTCGCCGGGCAGCCGGGTCAGCGCCAGCTCGAACACCGCGCCGTCGAGTTGTTGGTGCGATTTGGCGTCGCGGATAGCGGCGAGCCGCTGATCGACTCGGTCGCCGCCAAGGTGGCGCAGGTCTTCGACCGTGACCGGGAAGTCGTCGCCCGCCCCGGCGGCGGGGATGCGCTGGGTGCCGTCCGGCAGGAACTGCACGCGCAACATCGGATGGCGCCGGGCCAGCGCCGTGGCCGCCACCCGCAGGCGCTCGGGATCGATGGCGCCGCCGTCGAATTCGACGTAGAGGTGTCCGGCCACCCCGCCCAGCCGCTGGCCGTCCTGGCGGCCGACCCACATCGCGTGCTGCATCGGCGCCAGCGGGAAGGGCTCACCGGCCGCCTCGTCCGATGATTCGGCGGGCGGCGGCGCGACGGCCCCGTCCCGGGAATCGGTGGCGAGCAGGTCGGCCCAGGCCTCGATGGTCGGGGTGGCCGCCAGCGTGGCGAAGTCGACCGCGATGCCCTGGCGCCGCCAGCGGCCCGCCAGGGTCATCATGCGGATGGAGTCCAGGCCCTGGCCGATGAGGTTGGCGCCCGGCTCGAGGTCGTCGGTGCCGACGCCCAACAGTTCGGCCACCTCCGCCCGGACGTCCTCCGAGCGCGCCGAGGCACGCACCACGAACCCTCCCTGAATTAGCACAGGCTGCCCTAAGTTGTGGTTACCCTATCCTTACTCACGGATCGCCGCTACTACGCCCCCCTTATCCGAGGACCAATGACCGCGAACACAAGGCAAACCCCGGCCGGGGCCATCGAAGGGTTCGTGCCGTTCCCCGCCGAGCGGGCCGCCGCCTACCGGGCGGCCGGCTACTGGGCGGGGCGCACGCTGGACACCATCCTGAGCGACGCGGCGCACCGCTGGCCCGGCCGGACGGCCGTGCTCGACGCCGTGGGCGGCGCCGGCTTGAGTTATGCGCAGCTCGACGAGAGCGCCGACCGCGCCGCCGCGGGACTGCGCGCCCTGGGCATCGCACCGGGCGACCGGGTGCTGCTGCAGCTGCCGAACGGATGCCAGTTCGCGGTGGCGCTGTTCGGCTTGTTACGGGCGGGCGCCATCCCGGTGATGTGTCTGCCCGGCCACCGGGCGGCGGAATTGGGGCATTTCGCAGCCGTCAGCGAGGCCACGGGATTGGTGATCGCCGATGCGGCAGGCGGTTTCGACTACCGCGCGATGGCGCGCGAACTCGTCGCGGACCACCCCGGGCTCGCGCACGTCATCGTCGACGGCGACCCGGGCCCGTTCGCCTCGTGGGCGCAACTCTGCGGGCAGGACGCCGCCGCGTCCCCCGCGCCGCCGCACGATCCGGGATCGCCTGCGCTGCTGTTGGTTTCGGGGGGCACCACCGGCCTTCCCAAACTCATCCCCCGCACCCACGAGGATTACGTGTTCAACGCGACCGCCAGCGCCCAGGTCTGCCGGCTCACCGGCGACGACGTGTATCTGGTGACGCTCTCGGCCGGGCACAACTTCCCGTTGGCCTGCCCCGGCCTGCTCGGCGCCATGACGGTGGGCGCCACCACCGTCTTCGCCACCGACCCCAGCCCGGAGGCCGCCTTCGCCGCCATCGAGCGGCACGGCGTCACGGTCACCGCCCTGGTGCCGGCGCTGGCCAAACTGTGGGCGCAGGCCTGCGAGTGGGAGCCGGTGACGCCGAAGTCCTTGCGTCTTTTGCAGGTTGGGGGCGCAAAGCTGGAGCCCGGCGACGCCCGCCTGATTCGTGCCACCCTGACCCCGGGGCTGCAGCAGGTGTTCGGGATGGCCGAGGGGCTGCTCAACTACACCCGCCTGGGCGATCCGCCCGAGATCGTCGACCACACCCAGGGGCGGCCGTTGTGCGCGGCCGACGAATTGCGCGTGGTGAACACCGACGGAGAACCGGTCGAGCCGGGCGAGGAAGGCGAGCTGCTGGTGCGCGGACCGTACACGCTCAACGGCTATTACCGTGCCGAGCGCGACAACGAACGGTGCTTCGATCCCGACGGCTTCTTCCGCAGCGGCGACCTGGTCCGGCTCCGGCGCGACGGGTATCTGACGGTCACCGGGCGGGTCAAGGACGTCATCTGCCGCGGCGGTGAATCGATCTCCGCGGCCGACCTCGAGGAGCAGATGCTGCGCCACCCGGAGATCTTCGCGGCGGCCGCGGTGCCGCTTCCCGATCCCTACCTCGGCGAAAGAATCTGTGCGGCTGTGGTTTTCACCGGTCCGCCGATCACGCTGGCGGAGTTGAACGCGCACCTGGACCGGCGCGGGGTGGCCGCTCACGCGCGGCCCGATGTGTTGTTCCCGATGTCAACGCTGCCGACCACACCGATCGGCAAGGTCGACAAGAAGGCGATCGCCGGGCAGCTATCGGCGCACGACCGCTCGTCGGGCTGAGCGAGGTTCAGCCGGGCTCCTTGGCGCGCAACGCATTGAGGAGCCGGTCCATCACGGCGCCGGCGTCGGCGCGCGCCCGGCGCTGATCGTCCGCGCGGGCGATGTAGAGCGTTGCCTCGCGCAGCGCCCCCATGACCGTGAGGGCCGTTGCCTCCACGGGTTGGGGCGGGATGCTGCCGGACTCAATGGCGTCGGTCAGCAGCGCCGTCACGAAGCCGATGTTGTATCGGTGCCCGATATCGCTCCAGCGTTCCCATCCCAACACCGCCAGCGCCTCCAGCAAGACGATGCGCTGAACCTCGGGTTCGGCGCACGCATCCAGCCACAGGCCGGCGCACAGCCGCATGATCTCGACCGGATCGGAGTGCCCCGCCGCCGCGACGGCCTCCCCCATCCGGGCGGCCATCTCACCCTCCACCTGCTCGAACACCGCCGCGAACAGCTCCGTCTTGTCGGCGAAGTGGTGGTACAACGCGCCGCGCGTCACCCCCGCGTCGCGCACGATCGTCTCCAGGGATACCTCCGCGAATCCCCGCGCGGCGAACAGGGGCCGGGCGGCGCTGATCAACGCACCCCGGGTGTCGGCGGCACGCTCGGCCTGCGTGCGGCGACCGTCTTGCGCCATGCCACCCTCACTTTCACACGTCCGTATGCATTGTCATACACACCGCGTGAAAGTCGCGGGACGGTCGGCCGCGGCGTCGTTCAGAACACCCGGAACCGGTGGACGATGTCCAGGGCCGACGGGTCACCCTCGGCCTGAACGCCAAGTCCTTCCCAGGTGCCGCGCTGGGTGACCCACCGCACGAACGCCTGCGAATCGCTCGCGATCTCCGCGGCCGGATCCCCCGGGGCACCGAGGTGCAGCGTCCGCGCGCACATCCCGTCGAGGCGGATCTCGACACCGCCGCGTAAACCGTTGAGCAGCTGGGAGTTCTGCTGCGGCAGCGCCGCCTCGATCCAGTCCAGCGTCGGCGCAAGCCGGAGTTCGTCGACGGGCGGCGGATCCGACCGCAACGGACCGTCCGGAGTGAACAAGTCGTAGCGAAGGTGCACGAAGGTCTCGAAGACAAAGGTCGTGGGCACGACCGAGGCCGGATATGTTCCGACGTCGCCTATCGGTATGTCGACGTCTTGGCCCTCGACCGCGGCCAGCACGTCCAGACCCCGCGCGCTGACGGACTCGTAGTCGGCGAGCACTTCCGCCGGGGTCATGGAGCGACGCGACGCGACGTAAAGGTCCGCGGCGCGCTCGGCGGGCAGGCCACCGGGGTCAGGCAGCGTCGACGGGTCGACCGCCAACCAGTAGCTACATGCCATGTGCGATACCAGGTCCTGGACAGTCCAACCCGGACATCCGCTCTCGGTCGCCCAAGTCGCGTCGGGCAGGCGGGAACACACGTCCAGCACGATTGCGCGTTCCGCCGCGATGGCTTCGAGCGTGGCACTCATGAACCTTCACCTCCTTGATACATACGATATGTATTAACATACCTACTGTATGTATGTTGTCAAGTGATCCTGGCTGGCCGGCCCCGGTCCAGGGGAGCCTTGCCTGCCGCACCACCACGGCGCGGGTTGCCACACCGCCACAACTGGCACAGGTCCGGGTCACTGGCCGCCGCGACGGTGGCGCCCTCACCGTTGGCCGAATTCCGGGAGCGGCAGCGCTTCATCGGCGCGATGTCAAGCCAGTTCGCCGAGCATTCCGGCACTTTCGCGCCGTTTCGGCCGGCACGCCAGGCGAATAGGGCCAAAGGCGTTGCCGCAAGCGACGTCTGACTCCCGGTGAAGACGTGGTGAGGATCACACCACGACCGGATACCCATAACCGGCGGCGCTCCGATTGAGCGCCATCGACCTGAAGTGGGAGGTGCTGAGCAAAAGCCCATTCCAGGATCTCCATCGTCAACAATGCGCATCGAAAGAAGGTCCGCTGAAACACGCTGCCACACAACGCGAAACAATCCGCATGCGTCAGCGAATGGCGGTCGGCATTACCTGACTTCGGCGATTGAGCGCGCGCGGACAGGGGCGACAGCGCCGGATATCCCCCTGACCAAGTCGAGGCGGGTTGAGCGTTTGGCCGCCGAAGCGCGCCAAAAAAGTTTGGCTGGTACTATTCCGCCCTAACCGTTCCTAGGATACGGTGATCGAGGCGTCGTTCCGCAGGCCCACCAGCGGCACGAATGGCTTATCGAGGTAGCGCTCGATATCGGGGAGGCATCGACCGAACGGGTCGTGACGCCGAGATAAAGGCTTGTCAGAGCACTGTTTTGGGGATCGACCGCGCGCGAATTCAGCGCATTCGCGTTGTTGTTACCGCGTGCGGCAAAGACGACGGCAATTGGGCGGATGCTCAGAGATCCTCTCGGATTGCCGAGTTCAAGGGGGCCCATTATGGTTACGCCAGCATGCGGGGGCATCGGCTCGAACCGCGGCGAGGACAACGTCGTTCAGCAACATCTGCGCAATTGCGTCAAGGCCGTTTGGAATTGACGCCGTCAACTGACGAAGAAGGGTCAGCGCATGTTCCTGGGCACGGTGGACGACTGGACGGCCGAGGGCGCCGTGGTGTCCTGGTATCCCACCGCGGACACTTACGCGCGCGCCGCCGAAGCGCAATATCATTCCGCCCCGGTCAGTTACCAGCAGTCGCAGCATCTTCGGTATTACCGGCGCCAGGTCAGCCTCGGCCGTGACATCCCGCGGTTGTGCATCGGGGCCTGGGAGATCAGAGGTGTCTGCGATATCGATGCCATGACGCAGGCGCTGAATAGCCATGTGCGGCGCCATGACGCCTACCACGACTGGTTTGCCCTCCGCGGCAAGGACGACATCCTCCGCTACGTAATCGCCGACCCGGAGAACATCGCCCTGGCGCCAACGGATCTCGGACAAATGGCTCCTCTCGAGATCCGCAAACTGATCCTGGACACGCCCGATCCGCTGCAATGGGATTGCTTCAGCTTCGGAATCATCCAGGGCGAGGACCGTTTCACGATCTACATCGCCGTCGACCACCTCCGCGCCGACGGCATGTCGGCCGGTGTGATCTTCCTGGACATCCAGACGGCGTATTTCACCGCGCTGCAGCAGGGGCAAGCCGCGCTGCCACCGGCACCCAGTCACCGCGAATACAGCGCAAAGCAGCGTGCCCACACCGCCGCCCTCGACGAGGATTCACCCGAAATCCGGCGCTGGCGCTCCTTTCTCGACGCCAACAACGGTGTGCTGCCGAGGTTCCCGCTCGAACTGGGCGAGGCTTCCGCGGATACGCCGGGGGCCATCGACGTGTTCGACCTGATCGATGGCGACCAGGCCCGACGTTTCGAGGCGACGTGCCGCGCCGCGGGAGCACGGTTCAGCGGTGGCGTGTTCGCCTGCGCTGCGCTCGCCGAACATCGGTTGACCGGCGCGCCCACGTACTTCGGACTCACGCCCTTCGACAACCGGCGAGACCCCGCCCACGCCACCACGGTGGGTTGGTTGGCCAGCTTCGTCCCGTTGGCGATCCCGACGGCGGGCGCCTCCTTCGCCGAGGTGGTCAGCGCCGCCCAGGCATCGTTCGACGCGAACACGGCCCTCGGCACCGTGCCCTATTACCACTTGCTGGAGATGGCGGATGCCTCGTGGGGCCGTCTGGAGGTTCCGGACCGGCCGGTCCCGATGCTGTCCTACATCGACATCCGCAAGCTCCCGTTCGGCGACTACTTCGACGGCCTGCGGGCGGGGATCTGGGGTGACAACCGGCTGTCGGAGACGGTGTGTATGTGGGTCAACCGCATGCACGACGGAACGCAGTTGGTGGTCGCCTACCCGGGCACCGACGTCGCCCGCACGTCCGTCCTGCGCTACGTCGAGACCATACGTGCCGAGTTCAGGCGGGTAGCGGACGCCGGGCTGCACGACGACGCCTGATGCAGTTCCGTTCTCCTGCCGGAGGTCTCGGCGCCGAAGGCGCAGCGGCATTCGCGGGCCGGCCTCGAGCGGTCGAAGCGGGGCGCCGATGACCAGGCTGGCGTTTCTGGACCAGGCCGCCTTCTTGCGGCTGCGGGCCACCGGTCAAGGCAGTACGGTGCAGTGCACCTGGGTGTACGACCGCGACGTGCACCTCGATGCGCTGAGAAGCTTCAACGACGATCTCGGTGCCGGTCTGCTCGGCCGCCGCATCGAGCGTTCGCCGGTGCCGTTCGGGCGTCATCGCTGGGTGCTCGACAACCGCTCACCCGACATCGCGCTGGAACCACGACAACCGCGGTCGCAGATCGGCGCGTGGGTCGAAAGGCGCGCACAGGTTCGCGTCGATCCCGAGTGCGGGCCGGTGTTTCACCTGGGCCTCTTGCCGTTGGACGACGGCGGTGCGGCCGTCACCTTGGTGGCATCACATTGCGTCGTCGACGGACTCGGGCTCATCACGGCAGTAACCGAAGCGGTCAAAGGGGAGACACGCGATTTCGGCTACCCGCAGCCGCATTCGCGGGGCCGGCTGCGCGCCGTTTCCGCGGACCTGACCGATGCCGTACGCGGCCTGCCGGCGGCCATCCGTGCGCTGATCGCGACGCTGGTCATCATGCTCAACAACCCGGCAGGCCCCCGTGGGGAGCGGCGGCCCGGCTCATTGTCCCCCGCTGACGAGGACCGCACGGCACTGGAGTCGGTGACGTTGCAAACCGACGCCGCGGCGTGGGATGCGCGAGCGCGCAGTCTGAACGGAAGCGCCAACACCCTCTTCGTCGCGTTCGCGGCCCGCCTGGCCCACCGGATGGGCAGGGTGCTCCCCGAGGGAAAGTCGGTGACGGTCGTGCTCCCGGTCAGCGACCGCACCGGCAACGACGACCGCGCCAACGCACTGACCTCGATCACCTTCGCCGTTGACGCAACGGCGGTGACCCACGACTTGAGCTGCGCGCGTGCGGAAATGAAACGGCTGCTGACGTCGCTGCAACGGCAACCCAACGAGATGCTCGCGGCGTTGCCGCTCGTCCCGTACACCCCGCGCCGGCTGGTCCGGGCCGCCGAAGGGGTTGCGATGTCGACCGGCCGGCTTCCGGTCGGCTGTTCCAACCTCGGAAGCCTCGACGCCGCCGTTGGCCGCATCGACGGTGAGGACGCCGCCGAGGTCTGCATCCGCCTGGCCGAACAGGGCATCACCCCCGGCCGCGTCGAGCACACGCAAGGCCAATTGTTCTGCAGCACGGGAACAATCAACGGCAGCCGGTTTCTCAACGTCATCGCGGGCCGCGGCGACACTGGCAACGGCGCGGCGAACATCCGAGAGATCGCGTGCAGCGCCCTGGCCGATCTGCGGCTGTCCGCCACCACCGGCTACGAGGGGCGGGTTTGACGGCGAACGTCGACCTCGGGCCGGACGAACACGCGTCCCGCCTCAGGTACGTGGGTATCGGCGCCGGGATCGCGGCCTGGGCGGTGGCGGTGCTGTGGTTCGCCATCAAGGTCGTTCCGCTCGACGTGTACTGGATGTCCTACTACGCGGCCGATTACGCACACGGCTTCGTGCGCCGGGGGCTCGCCGGCGAGCTGGTGCGGGCGGCGCCGGGCCATTACTTCGCGGTCGCGCTGGGCCTGCGGTGGCTGTCGACGGCGGTGTACCTGTGCGCTCTGGCGACGGTCGCGGGCGTGGTGCTCGCCGGTCGAGCTTGGTCCGGGCGCAGGTTGCTGGTCGTCATGCTGATTCCGTTGCTGCCCTTCGGTATCCCGTTTGCGGCCTATTCGGCCCGGCCGGACCTGTTCGGTGCGGCGGCCCTGGCGCTGTTTTCCTGCGCGCTGCTGGTCGCACGTTCGCGCGCCGTGGCGACGGCGTGGTGCGCGGCCTACGGCGCGGCGACCGCGGCGTTGACGCTCGTGCACGAGGCGGTAGGTTTGCAATTCGCGTTGGGCGCCGTGCTGGCGGTCATCGTCCTGGGCGGCGCCCTGAAACGGGGGCTGGGCGCGCTGCTGGCGGTGGTGCCCGGCGTCGTCACGTCGGTCGCCGTGGCGGTCTTCGGACGCCATGACGTCGGGGCGCAACTGTGCGGGTCGGTTCCCCATCACCTGATGCCCAACCCGTTCGCCACGGTGACGTCGCCGACCACGTTGCTGCGCTACATCATCGACGGACGGACGAGGCAGACCGATTACCACGACTGGGTGTGCCGCAATGTGATGCCGAACTACGACAGCGGAATCGGCGATGCCATCCGGACCGTCGGTCACATCGGAATAGTCGGCCTGGCCATGTCCGCGCTGTTCGGTGCGGCTGCCGTCGTGGCGACGATGTGGGGCCTCGGCGCCGCTTCGGGCGTGCCGCTGCACGCGTTCGCCGCGGCGCTGCGCGGGCGGATCGCCTGGGTCATCGCCGCGCTGCTGTCGGTCGGCCCGGTTTTCCTGACCGGCTACGACTGGACCCGCTGGCTCACGGTCGTGGCGTTCGATGTCGGGGTGGTGTTCATCCTCTTCGCGGCACGCCGGCCGGAGATCGAACAGGAACCCTCGCCGAAAGCGTTGCGCTCGTTCGTTCTTCTCGCCATCGCGCTCGCCGTGATCCCGGTCGGCACGGTTCCGGGCTTCGGCGGACCACGGATGAGCTGACCATCACCGGGCCATAGCAGCGGCGCACCGCGCCCCAAAATCCGCGCGGGCGGCCAGACCACTGGGCCCGCGGGCGCAGCTAGCTCAGTCGCGCGCGACCACCCTGGCTAAACACAATTCGGGTTCGACGAACGGCTGCAGCTCGGCATCCATCCGCCGTCCCGAGCCAGCCGAACTACCCTTTCCTGCCGCCGAATTCGCGACCAGGCCCCGCAGCAGCCCCCGATGCAGCGCGCACACGACCTCCGGGCGATCGCGGGCAAGGTCCCGGACCGGGCAGCTGTGCAGGCGAATGGTCGACTGGTTACCGGGCGCGGACTCCTCGGCCGAGACCAACTCGGGACCGAACCCCATCCGGTCGAACACCGTCTTGATCATCGCCGATCGCGCCCCGAGGACCTTGCGGGGTTCAGCGTCGTCGGGAACACTTTGCTCCGCGGCATGTTCTTCCTGCGGGACGCCGTCCGCGATCCGCCCAGCCCAGCGCCACCCGGCGGCTTCGGCGCGGCTGCGGCGCTTCTCGGCGGTATCCCCCAGCTCGAACGCCAGAATCTCCGCCAGGATTCGGTAGTCCAGCCGCCCGCGCACCGCACGGTAGCCGGTGCGGGGACGGCCCACACCGGACCGCGTGATCCGGGTGCGCTCGACAAGCCCCTCGCCGCACAACGCGTCAAGGTGGAAACGGACCGTCGTCGCGTGCAGTCCCAGCCGATCGGCGAGTTCGGTCGCGTCGACCGGTTCATCGTGCTGACGCACCAACTCCAGGACTCGTTCGCGCTGCCGGTTGCGCCCCGCTCGGTGCGGCCGTCCGGCCTCGACCTCGCGTCGCTCGCCCACCCTTACGCCCTCTCGTCCGGTTGCCGTACAGCAATTTAGAGGATGTTATTCATTAATAATAGCACTCGCTGCCGCGCCGACTCCGTGACGAACGATTGCGGCAGCAGACGGTATCGGTTGCGGCCGTGGACCAACGGTTCGCGACGGCGGCTTGGCCTGGGTACGCGCTTTCGGCAATCGCTCTGGCCAATGCCCGTGGCGCCGTCTAGGGTTTACACAATTGGTACTGTGAAAACCTGAACGCTCCCGGAAAGGGGTCAAGGAGTATGAGCATGGCGGAACGGGCCTGCCCGATGGATGGGTGTGCCAGCAGGCGAACGCGTAAGCCGTTCAGCCCGTGGACCATCGCTCATCCGGCCCATACGACGACCCGAGTCGGACTGAAGGAGGATTCCCATGCGCGTCGTGGTAGACCGTGATCGCTGTGAGGGCAACGCCTTCTGCGTGAATATCGCCCCGAAGGTTTTCCAACTCGACGACGACGAATACGCCGTCGTGATCGCCGACCCTGTCCCCGCCGAGCAGGAGACGCTTGTCGAGCAGGCCATCGAAGCGTGCCCCCGCGCGGCGCTATTCCGCGAAGACTAATATTCGGCTGACGCCCGAATCAAACCTGCCTCGCCACAGCGGATTTCGGGCTGCCGGCCCGAGTAGCGCCCGCCTACCGCTTGGTCAGCCGCAGCCGCCAGGCTTCCGGCCCGCGGTGCTCATACTCGACCTCGAGCCCGCCGGAAGCGCGGTGGTCGAGTTGACGCAGCAGGGGAATCGGGTCATGGGGAGCCACCAGCACCAGTGTGCCGCCGTCCGGAACGGCGTCGAACGCACCGAACACCGTGGCATGCCGTATCGAGTGCGGCACGTCGCGGACGTCGAGCACGGGATCGTCGGCATCGGCTTCGCCACAACCGCAACTGTGTGACGGCTCGGCGCCGTTGGTGGCGTGGTGATGACCGAGGAGTTCGTGCATGCCGTCGGTCACTTCGACCAGCGAGACCTCCGGATCGCCGGCGACGATCGGCAGGATCCGCTCGTTCTCGTCGGTTAGGTGCGCATCGAACAGCACCCGCAGGGCGTGGCCGGACACGGCCGCGCGCAGCGGTGGCTCTATGCGGATGCGCTCGACGAGTGCGCCGATGATGCGGTGCACCGCGATCATCGATTCGACCAGCGGACGCGCGCGCTCGATGCGCGTGGCTGCCGGGTACAGGCTCTTCTCTTCGGCGGCGGCGTGCGGCAGCAGCTCGCCGGTCAGGAAGACCAGGGCCGCGGCTCGCGCCGGCTCGAAGTCCGCACCGCGCTCGACCGCCCACAGCATCGCATCGGTGAGCACCGCAAGGCGCCCCGCGAGCTGCGCATGATGCGCCTTGATGGCTTCGACGGCCTCGGCGTCAGCCGCTGTGGACGCGACGATCACATCGTTGGCTGACATGTTGGTTCCCTTCCCTTGGAGTCCGAACGCTCCGCTGAGCGAATGTGACCCATTGCCCTATGTGCATCACCGCCAATTTACTACACTAAATTCCGTGAAAAAAGACCTCGCCGTTCTGGGTCCCAAACCGACGCCGGTGCTCCGCTCGCCGGTGCCGCTGTCCGGGCAGCGGCTGCGGGTGCTCGAGTACGTGCGCGCGCACTCACCCGTCCGGGTCGCCGACGCGGCCACCGCACTTGACCTGCACCCCAACACCGTTCGCGAACACCTCGACGCGGTCGTGGGGCTCGGGCTCGTGGAGCGCTCC
Organism: Mycobacterium europaeum; assembly: GCF_034555895.2. NCBI lineage: Bacteria > Bacillati > Actinomycetota > Actinomycetes > Mycobacteriales > Mycobacteriaceae > Mycobacterium > Mycobacterium europaeum. Next base: position 1,182,194 of record NZ_CP157315.1, on the reverse strand, counting down.
ACGGCGAGCGCTGTCGGACGCGGACGTCCGGCCACGGTGTATCGCGTCTCGGCCGCCGACCCCGCGGTCGCGGTCCGCGATTACGCGGGTCTCGCGACCGCGCTGGCCGGCCACCTGGCGCGCACCAGCGCGCGCCCCGAGCGCGATGCGCGGGCCGCCGGAGTCGAATGGGGACGTGAGCTCATCGATGAACGCAGCCGGGCCGCCGGCGATCCGCGGCAGTCCGTGGTCGGGGCGCTGGCGCGCCTGGGCTTCGCACCGGACGACGAACCCGACGCGCCCGCAGCCAGCCGCGGCATCGCGCTGCGCCGCTGCCCGCTGCTCGACGCGGCCCGCCGGTACCCCACCGTCGTCTGTCAGGTCCACCTCGGCATCGTCGCGGGAATGCTGGAGCGCCTCGGCGCCCCCAGCGCCCGGGGACTCGATCTCGTTCCGTTCGCCGAACCCGGCGCCTGCCGGCTGTTCCTGCCCGATCCCGTTGTGCGACATGGCGACTGACCGACGGATCCCACCCCGGGCGCTGCTGCTGGTGCCCGGCGGGTTCGCGCTGTTGGCCGGACTCGATGCGGCGCTGGCGCTGCTCGGTGTGCCCGCGCCGATTACGACGGCACGGCTGGCCGAAGTGCACGGCGTGCTGCTGGTGCTCGGGTTCGTCGGCACCGTGGTCGCGCTGGAGCGAGCCGTGGCGGCACACCGGTGGTGGGCCTACCTGGGCCCGGCATTCCTCGGCGCCGGCGCGGTGCTGCTGGTCGGACCGGCGCCCCGAAACCTTGGCGGGGCGCTGCTACTCGCCGGCTCCGCGACGCCGGTCGCCGTATACGTGTCGCTGTGGCGGCGATCTGCCGACGTCGCGATTGTGGTCCAGGCGGCCGGCGCGGTGTTGGCGACCGGCGCGGCGCTGTTGTGGCTGGGCGGCGTGCCGGTTCCCAACCTGTTGCCCTGGCTGTCGGGTTTCCTCATCCTCACGATCGTCGGGGAGCGCCTCGAACTCGCCCGGGTGACGATGCTCGGTACCCCCGCCGAGAGCCTGCTGATCGCCGTCGCGGCGGCGATGGTCGCCGGCACCGTCGCCGCCTTGTTGTGGCCGGTACCCGGCTACCCGTTGCTCGGCGCGGCGCTGCTGGCGACGGTGGCATGGCTCGGCCGGTTCGACGTCGCGCGCCACACCGTGCGCGCGACGGGCCTGACCCGATACATGGCGGTGTGCCTGCTCGCCGGTTACGTGTGGTTACTGGTGCCGGCGTTGACCTGGCTGCTCATCGGCCAAATGTATTCCGGCGCCGGCTATGACGCGGTGGTGCACGCGGTGATGCTGGGCTTCGTGCTGTCGATGATCATGGCGCACGCGCCCGTGATCCTGCCCGCGGTGTTGCGTCGCCCGCTGCCCTATACCCATTTGATGTACGGTCCGGCGGCGCTGTTGCACCTGTCGCTGCTGCTGCGGCTGGCGGTCGGTGACGCGCGCGGCGTCCACTGGGCACTCCAGGCGGGCGGTGTGCTGAACATCGTCGCCGTCCTGGGATTCATTGCCGTGGCCGGCTATTCGGCGACGCGCGCAGCCAGTCGGGTGCCGGCATGAATCGCTCGCGATGGCATCTGCGCGTCGGGGCGGTCGTGTTCACCTGGCTCGCAGCGCTCGTCGTGGTGGCCGTCGGGCATCGATTCCTTCCGCTGTCCGGCTGGCTACTGGTCCACCTCTTGGGGCTCGGCGCGGCCGGCAACGCCATCCTGATCTGGAGCCGGCATTTCGCCGATGCGCTGCTGCGACGACCGCCCGATCCGGCACGGACGGCGGAAGTGTTGCGCCTCACGGCCTTCAACGCCGGGGCCGTCGCGGTCGTCACCGGCATGCTGGGCCGATGGTGGCCGGTGACATTAGCCGGCGGTGTCGTGGTCGGCGTCGTCGCCCTGGCGCACGGGGCGACACTCCTGCGGCAACTGCGGACCGCGTTGCCCGCCCGCTTCGGCGTCACCGTGCGTTACTACGTCGCCGCGACGGGGTGTCTGGCGATCGGCGCGGGACTCGGGGTGGCGATGGCGAACCCGGCGCTGCCCGGCAATGTTCACGAGCGATTCGTCATTGCACACGCGGCGCTGAATCTGTTCGGCTGGGTGGGACTCACGGTGCTGGGCACGCTGGTCACGCTGTGGCCGACGATGCTGCGCACCCGGATGGCCGACGGAGTCGAAGTGGCCGCTCGCCACGGCCTGCCGGCGCTGCTGACCGCCCTGGCCTTGACCGCCGGTGGTGCGGTGGCGGGATCGCCCCCGATCGCCGGCCTGGGCGCCCTCGGCTATCTGTGCGCCGCCGGGATCGTGCTGCGGCCGCACCTCGACGAGGTCCGCCGCAAGCGACCCAACGACTTTGCAACCTTGTCGGTATTGGCCGGCGTCGCCTGGCTGATCGGGTCGCTGGCCGTCGCCTCCGCCGCACTGGCGACATCGCCGACCTGGACGGCAACGGTCGCGGCGGCCGGCGAACTCACCGCGCCGGTGCTGGCCGGCTTCCTGGTGCAGGTACTACTCGGGTCACTGACCTACCTGGCGCCCGTCGTGATGGGCGGGCGCGCGGCAACGCGGGCGGCCGGAGCCGAGCTCGAGCGGGGCGCTCCGTGGCGGGTCACCGTGGCCAACGCCGGGCTGCTGCTCTGCGTTCTTCCGACCCCCAGCCTGGTGCGCGTCGCGGCATCGATGCTGGTGCTGGTCTCTTTCGCGGCCTTCCTGCCACTGCTGGTTCGGGCGGTATGGCGGGCACACCGCGATCACGACAAACACTCTCCTCCGGGCCCACCACAGCCGGCACCACCGCGGCGACGGCTCGGCACCGCCGCCGCCGGACTCGCGGTCGTCGTGCTGGTCACCGCGGCCGCCGTGGCCGCGGACCCCGCGTCGCTGGGAATCGGCACCTCGCCGCGGCTGGCCGTCGCCGCCACGGGCCACACCACCACGGTGTCGGTCCGGATCGAGGGCATGCGTTTCGTACCGGACACGGTCGAGGTTCCCGCCGGAGACCGGCTACAGATCACCCTGGCCAACACCGGCACCGACCAACACGACCTGGTGCTGTCCAACGGCACCCGCACCGGACGGATCGCGCCGGGCGAGTCGGCCGTCCTCAATGCCGGGGTGATCGGCTCCAACCTCGACGGCTGGTGCGCGGTCGCCGGACACCGGCAGATGGGCATGACGTTTTCGGTCCGGGTGACCGGCCCCGTCACACACCCCGGCCACCACGAACCGATGCACTCCGCGCCGATCTCCGCCGGCGATATCGCGCGCAGCCTCAGCGCAGATCCCGCTCCCGGCTTCACCGCGCGCGACGCCACGCTGCCCCCGGCAACGGCCGAGCACCGCGTGACGCTGCCCGTGACCGAGATCGAGCGGGAGGTCTCCCCCGGAATCATGCAGCGGCTCTGGACGTTTGGCGGTACCGCACCCGGACCCACGTTGCGGGGCAAGATCGGCGACGTCTTCGAGATCACCCTCGTCAACGACGCCGGCACCGGCCATTCGATCGACTTCCACGCGGGTGCGCTCGCGCCCGACGAACCGATGCGGACCATCCAACCCGGCCAGCGCCTGGTGTACCGGTTCACCGCGACGCGGGCGGGTATCTGGCTCTACCACTGCTCGACGATGCCGATGTCATTGCACATCGCCAACGGCATGTTCGGGGCGGTGATCATCGACCCTCCGGACCTGCCGCGCGTCGACCGCGAGTATGTGCTGGTCCAGTCCGAGATGTACCTGGGCGCACCCGGCCAAGACGCCGACCCCGACAAGGTCGCCGCGGACAGGCCCGACCTCGTGGTGTTCAACGGCTATGCCCGCCAATACGACCATGCGCCGTTGGCCGCCCGGGTGGGCGAGCGCGTTCGCATCTGGGTGCTCGCCGCGGGCCCGAACCGAGGCACGTCGTTCCACGTCGTCGGTGGCCAGTTCGACACCGTATGGTCCGAGGGTGACTACCGCCTGGGAGGTAAGGGAGGGCCGGGCACAGGCGGCGCGCAGACGCTCGGATTGTTTGCGGCCCAAGGCGGGTTCGTCGAATTGACGTTCGGCCAGCCCGGTCGATACCCGTTCGTCTCACACGCGATGGTCGACGCCGAACGCGGCGCCCACGGCATCATCGAGGTGGCCGGACGGTAACCCATCGCAACGGGAGCATCACCCCTACCGTCAATCCTGCTTCAGCTCAACACTTTTGGCGACGGTGAGCAGGATGACGGAGTCTTTGACGGCCTCTACCCCATGCCGGCTGGGCGGGATCACCAGGTGATCGCCCGGGGCGCCGTCCCAGCTGGTCTCGGGCGCCGTCAGCCGGATGCGTCCCTCCAATACGTGCAAGGTAGCCTCGCCGGGGCTGTCGTGGTCGTGCAGCGCCGCTCCGGCGGTCAAGGCAACCATGGTTTGCCGCAGTGTGTGCTGGTGACCGCCGTAAACAGTGTGTGCGCTACGGCCACTGGCGGCTCGGTGCGCGGCCGCCAACTGCTCGCGCGCGAGTGCTGTGAGCGAGATCTTATCCATCGGACAGGCTCCTTCCTCGCCGCAAATCATATGCCGCACCGCGACGGCTTGGCGACGGAGCAGGCGCGGGCAATCAACGCACTCGCGGGGTTTTGCCCGGCCGAACTCCGGCGAGACGCCGACGACGAGTGACAATTCTCGAGGACCACGTAATTTTCCTGCGCCGCTTGCCAATTGTCACCGGACGCGCCACCGCTAGTTCGATTCCACGGGAAACAGACTGAGCACCCGTCCGGCCCGGGAGTTGCAGCGGCCGGCGAGGTGCGCCAAGACCGTCTTGCGGCCGTTGAGGCCGTCCGCCCCAGCGCCTTCTCGCGGTTGCCCGCCGCCTATTTAGAGGATATTATTCATTTAAATAGGTTCAGCGCAAGCGGCTTGGTCACCGCCGGCAGTCACCGACCGGTCGGGGGCGGCAAGGCCTCGAGCGAAGAGCAAGCCGGAGGCCGTCGTGTTCGACACGAGGGAGAACCACGATCATCACGAAAGTGGCGGCGCTTCATGGTCGGGTATCGGCGATGCGGTCGCCCTCCCCGACTCGGGAGCAGCGAGTCGTCCCGTTGCGGTGCAGGCCCGGCATTTCCCCGATGACGAGGTCGTCGGTGCGGTCCTCACCCTGGCCACCCGGGCACCTTCCATCGAGAACACCCAGCCGTGGCGGTGGCGAGTAGATCGCACGAGCCTGCACCTCTACACCGATTCACGCATGCAGTTATCCAACGCCGACCCGGATGGCCGGGATCTGATCTTGAGTTGCGGTGCAGCGCTGAACCATTGCGTCATCGCTTTGGCGGCGATGGGTTGGCGCGCCGACGTGCAACGCCTACCCGATCAGGCCGACCCGAGCCATCTCGCCGCCATCGAGGTGTCCCCGCACACCCCCGACCACACCGACATGATGCTGGCGACGGCAATTCCGCGGCGCCGAACCGATCGGCGGGTCTACAGCGCTCGGCCGGTTACGGCGAGCGATATCGCCTCGCTGGGTGCCGTGGCCGCACCAATGGGAGTGACGCTGCGCAAGGTCGATGCCATGCAGAGGCTGCACGAGATCGTCAAGCGAGCCGCACTGGCCCACGCGACCGACCGCGATTACCTTGTCGAGCTCGCCAGGTGGAGCGGGCGATACGGATCCCGGGCCGGTGTCCCGGCCCGGAACACAACCCAACATGATTGTGGCGCACCGGTACCCGGCCGCATCTTCGCGGGGCCGGCCCTGGCGCAGCCCCCGGGCGCCTCACCCGCCGATGACAATGCCGTCATCCTGATGCTCGGCAACGAACGGGACGACCGGCTGGGTCAGCTGCGGGTCGGCGAGGCGACCAGCGCCCTGCTGCTGACCGCGACGGCGATGGGGCTGGCCACCTGTCCGATCACCGAACCACTGGAGATCCCGGAAACGCGCGACGCTATCCGCGACGAGCTGTGGGGCGCGGGCGGGTATCCCCAGATGCTGCTCCGGCTCGGCTGGGCACCAGACAGCGCGGCACCCTTACCGCCGACACCCCGACGCGCGCTCTCCGACGTCGTGCAGTGGTCCCGTCGAACCTTCTGACGGCCGCGTAACCGCCGAACAGCCAAGCTGATTGGCGAGCGACGATGGAATCGCGCGGTGCGGCAGCACCGGACTCGTAGACGCTGACGCCGCCGCCGGGCGGCTCGGATCGGGGCCGCTGTCGGCATCAGATCACCTCAAAACTGACATTGACTAATGTCACCATTTGGTATTGACTGCGTGGCATGGCGCACAGCGTTCCGGCCCGCGGGTCGTTGCGGTCCCGCGGCATCGAGGAGGTCCACTGACATGGTCGGACCCGTGGACTGGCTGCTGGGCAGATCCAAGACCAGCCGCGGCGCGTCGGCGGTGGTGACCGGCGCCGGAAGCGGCATCGGTGCGGCGTTCGCCGTCGAGCTCGGGCGCCGCGGCGGCGCGGTCGTCTGCAGTGACATCGACGAAACCGCGGCCCACGATACAGCCGACGCGATCCTCGAACAGGGCGCCAGGGCCATCGCGATCCGGTGTGACGTCTCAAAATTCGACGACGTCCAGGCGCTGGCCGAGCGGTCACAGGAGTGGTTTTCGGGGCCGCCCACGCTGGTGATCAACAACGCCGGGGTCGGCGCCGGCGGCGCGGCCATCGGCGATGCGCCGCTGGACGATTGGGTGTGGACGCTGGGCATCAATTTGTGGGGTCCGATCCACGGCTGCCACGTGTTCACCCCGATCCTGCGGGAAGCAGGTCGCTCGCAGGCACCCCGCGGCATCATCAACGTCGCCTCCGCGGCGGCGTTCGGTGCGGCCCCGGGCATGGCCGCCTACAACGTCAGCAAGGCCGGGGTGCTCTCCCTGTCCGAGACCCTGGCCGCCGAACTGGCCGGCACTCGGGTGAGAGTCACCGTGCTGTGCCCGACCTTCGTGAAGACCAACATCATCGAGTCCGGGCGCATCAGCGAGGAATCCAGCGAGCTGGCCAACAAGCTGATGCGCTGGACCGGATTCTCGGCGGACAAGGTCGCGCGGATCTGCCTGGACGCCCACGACCGCGGCGAGCTGTACTGCATGCCGCAACTCGACGCCAAGATCGGCTGGAGTGTCAAACGCATGGCCCCGCAGGCCTATACGCGTGCGGCCGGCCTGATCTCCCGCATCAACCTGCCCTGATCCACCCGACGCAAAGGAGCTCCCGGTGGCCATCGACATGGAAGCCATGCTCGCCAAGATCAAGGATCGCCAATGGGCGCTCGCCGACATCGACTGGGGCGCGCCCGGCGCCGAGACCATCCGGGACGAATTCCGCCCCAAACTCAAGGCCTTCATGGCCGACCTCTGCTGGATCGAGAACGTCGGCGCCCGCGGATTCGCCGCGCTGGCCAAGAAGGCGCCCGACCCCACGCTGGCGGAGATTTACCGCTACTTCCACGCCGAGGAGCAGCGCCACGCCAACGCCGAGATGGCGCTCATGAAGCGCTGGGGGATGCTCGACGACGGGGAACTACCCGAGCCGAACGTCAACATCCGGCTGTCCATCGAGTGGCTCGACGTGTTCGCCGACAGCATGCCGCTGTCCGTGCTGGGCACCGTCATCCCGATGCTGGAGGTGGCCCTCGACGGTGCGCTGCTGAAGTTTTTGCTCGACACCGTGGAAGACCCGGTGTGCCACCAGGTGTTCGAGAAGATCAACAACGATGAATCGCGGCACATCGCAGTCGATTTCGAGGTGCTCGACCTGATCGGACACGCCAGGGCGCGCCGACTGGCCATCGAACTCGTCGGCCGCACGGCATCCCCGGGCCTCATCATCGGCATGCTCATGTACGTTCCGCTGCTCAAACGCATCTACGGCGAGATGGCCGAGATGGGACTGGAGCCCGAGCGGCTGAACAACGCGGTCAAGCGGTTCAAGCAGCTCGGCGAGCGCGGGGAACACACCTGGCGAGTGCCCACCTACCAGCTCCTCAAGCGGCATGGCGCCATGGTCGTCAATCCGCGGCATCCCTATCAGCTCCTGGCCGGTTCGATGGTCTGGCTGTCCGACCGTTACCCCAAGACGCTGCTGAGGCCCGTGCCCAGCTGGTTCAAGGAACTCACCTACAAGCCGGCGGCCTGACCATGACAACCGACCGCGCCCACGCGGTGCTCATCATCGGGGCCGGCTTCACCGGACTGGGCGCGGCCATCCGATTGGCCGACGCCGGGGTCGACGACATCGTGATCCTGGAACGCGGTGACCGGGTCGGCGGAACCTGGCGCGACACAACCTATCCCGGCGCCAGCTGCGACGTCCCCTCGCTGCTGTACTCGTATTCGTTCGTCAAGAACCCGGCCTGGTCGCGCACCTACTCCCCCGCCCCGGAGATCTGCCGGCACCTCGAGGACATGGCGACCAGATTCGACATCCGCCGCCACATCCGATTCGGCCAGGAGGTCAGCGGCCTGGCCTTCGACGAGGCTGCCGGGGTCTGGACCGCAACCACCAGGGGCCGCAAGCGATTCCGCGCGCGCACCGTCGTGCTGGCCTCCGGCCCGCTGTCGGACGTGAGCTTTCCCGACATTCGCGGCCTGGACAGCTATCGCGGACACAAGGTGCACAGCGCCCGCTGGGACCACGGCTACGATTTCGCGGGCAAGCGGGTGGCCGTGATCGGCACCGGCGCCAGCGCGATCCAGATCATCCCCGAGTTGGTGAAGCAAGCCGGGTTCGTCAAGGTGTTCCAGCGCACGCCCTGCTGGGTGTTGCCGCGCCTGGACACCGCCACCCCGCCGGCCGTGCAGGCCCTGTTCGCGAAAGTCCCTGCCGCCCAGCACCTTGCGCGTCAGGCCCTGTTCTGGGGACACGAGGCCAGCGCCACCGCGCTGGTGTGGGACACGCCGCTGACCTCGGTGGCCGCGCGCCTGGGGCGGGCACACCTGCGGGCGCAGGTGAAGGACCCGTGGCTGCGGCGCCAGCTGACGCCGGACTTCCGCCCGGGGTGCAAGCGCATGCTGGTCTCCAGTGACTACTACCCCGCCCTGCAGCGCGACAACTGCAAGCTGATCGACTGGCCGATCGCCACCCTGAGTCCGGCCGGCATCCGCACCAGCGACGGCATCGAGCACCACCTCGACTGCATCGTGTTCGCCACCGGCTACGACGTCCATCTGACCGGACCACCGTTGGCGATCACCGGGCTCGGCGGTCGGTCCCTGGCCGACGAATGGGCCGGCGGCGCACAGGCTTACAAGAGCATCAACGTGCACGGGTATCCGAACCTGTTCGTGATGACCGGACCCAACTCCGGGCCGGGCCACAACTCCTTGCTGGTCTACATCGAGGGTCAGCTGGAGTACGCGGTGCGTGGCATCACCGCCATCCTCGACGACGACCTGCGCTATCTCGACGTGCGGGAAGACGCCCAGCGCCGCCACAACGACGACATTCAGCGCCGCCTGACGAAGACGACGTGGATGTCCGGCTGCCGCAGTTGGTACCTCACCGAGGACGGATACAACGGCTCGATGTACCCGGGTTTCGCGACGCAGTATCTTCGCCAGATGAGGGATTTCCGCTACCAGGATTACCAAGCGGTGGCGCGGCGCGCGTCTGCCGTCTCGTCGGGCTGACACATGGCACCCGACCGCCCGCTCGACCGTTCGTCAAAAACCGAACCCGGCACGATCGCCAGCGTGCTGCACAACGTGCGGCGCGCGCCCAAGCGCGTCCGGCGCCAGTCGCGGGAATACCGGCAATTGATCGAGACGGCGGTCTCGCAACTTTTCGACGCGGCGGTCCGCCATCCCCACGGCGACCCCGCATCCGGTGAATACCGGATCGACGACCTGGCCCGGTTGGCCGGCACCACGACCCGCAACATCCGGGTCTATCGCGACCGCGGGCTGCTCCCCCCGCCGTTGCGCGTCGGTCGCATCGCCCTGTTCAACGACACCCATCTGACCCGGCTGCGGCTGATCACCTCGATGCTGGACCGCGGATACACCATCGCGCACGTACGCGAAATGCTCAGCGCCTGGGAAGAAGGCAAGAACCTGGGTGACGTGCTCGGCCTGGAAACGGCGATCGTGGGCACCTGGACCACCGAGAAACCGGAGACCATGCCGCTTGTCGACGCTCAGCGACTCGTCGACGACCCGGAGGCCTTCGATCGCCTGGTGGCGCTGCAGGTTGTCCGGGTCGACGGGGGCAACGCCACCGTGACCCGCCCGAAGCTGATCGAAGCGTTCAACGAAATCCGCAGCTACGGCGTCGAATTGGAAAAGCTGATCGACTTACACGAGCAGATCGTGCCGGAGATCGACAAGATCAGCGACCTGCTGGTGCGCGCCGGGGCCGAGCACGTGCTGGGTCGCATCAAGCCCGGCGAACCGCTTCCGGCGGATGCCGAGATCGCCGAGTTGATCACCATGCTGGTGCGTTTCCGGACCCAAGCCGTCGCCACGGTTACCGCCACACTCGCGTCGTCGATCGAGTCCAACATCGAGTCGCTGGTGAGCCGCATCCTCTCCGACTACCTGGAGTCCAGCTCGTCGGCCTGAGCGTGAGGCTCCGGCGTCAGTGTCCGCTCAGGGTCAGCCGCCCCTCCGTTTCGAGCACCTTCCTGGCGGTGATCTTCTCGGTCTTGCGGGCCTCGCGCTCGAGATAGCGATGCTTGGATTCCTCGAATTTGTCGGAGGCCTGCTCGAGCTCCTTGACCAGCACCGCGAGGTCGTCGCGCATCCGCGCGGCATCGCCGCTGAAGTCTTCGCGTTCGAAGATGCGCCAGTTTCTGAGCACCGGCATCACCACTTCGTCGAGATGGATGCGGGGGTCGTAGACGCCGCCGACGGCGATGACCACCGCCTTGCGCCGGAACTCCGGCACCGTGAACCCGGGCATCTTGAAGTTGCGCAGGATCCGGTGCACCGACTTCATCGCCTGGTTCGGGGCGATGTCCAGACCCGCCGCACTGACGTCCCGGTAGAAGATCATGTGCAGGTTCTCGTCGTGGGACACCCTGGCCATCAGCCGCTCGGCGATGGGGTCCTGAGAGGCCTTACCGGTGTTGCGGTGGGAAACGCGGGTGGCCAGCTCCTGGAACGACACATACATGACCGAGTCGAACAGGCTCTCGGCAAACATGTCGCCCTGCTGATTCTGCCCCGGGCTGAAGCCGCGGGTCATTTGCTCCATGCGCAGCTTCTCCAACGCCACCGGGTCGACGGCGCGGGTGACCACCAGGTAGTCGCGCAGCGACGTGCTGTGCCTGGCCTCCTCGGCCGTCCACCTGTTGACCCACTGCCCCCAGGGGCCGTCCATGCTGAAGTTCATCGCGATCTCGCGGTGATACGCGGGCAAATTGTCCTCTGTCAGCAGGTTTTGCACCATCGCCACCTGCGCGACGTCGGGCAGTCGGGTGTCGCCGGGCTCCCAGTCCTGACCGTCGAGCGCATAGAAATTCTTGCCGTCGGACCATGGGACGTAGTCGTGCGGATTCCACTCTTTGAACATCGACAGGTGGCGGTTGAGCAGACCCTCGACCACAGGCTCCAGCTCGTGGAGTAGCTGCAGGTTTGTCAGATCTTTGGACACAAAGCCCTCCAGTTATGTGTGCCGTCAAGTAACGCACAATGTATCTGTGTCATGCGGTTACATAAAGATGACACGCCGGGAAAACGCGAACTAGGGCCAAAGGTCCCTATGCCGGAAAAGGGCGCTCACCGCGCCGCGGAGGCCTTCGCCGGCCACCGATCAGACGAGTTAAAGGCGCGCCACCAGATAGGGCGCGAGGGTGGACAGCTTTTCGCAGGTCTCTTCGAATTCCCGCTCGGGCGTGGACTCTTCGATGATGCCGGCCCCCGCTCGCAGCCACGCCTTGCCGTCGCGTTCGTAGGCCGCCCGCAGGGTCAAGGCTGCGTCCAGGGCGCCGTCGGCCGAAAACATCACGACCGCTCCGGAATACAGCCCGCGCGGGCTCTCGTCCAGACGCAGGATCGCTTCCACCCCGTCACCTTTCGGGATCCCCGACGCGGTGACGGCCGGGAAAAGCGCTTCCAGCGCGTCCATCCGGTCGTTCGCCGGACCCAGCCGCCCGGTGACCGTCGACCCGAGGTGCTGCACACTCCCGCGCTCCCGCACCGTCATGAAGTCGGTGACCGCCACCGTGCCGGATTCGGCGATCTCGGTCATCTCCTGAAGCGAGCTCCGCACCGAAATCGCATGCTCGACAATCTCCTTGGAATTCGATTCCAGATCGTCTCGCGCCTGCCGGTCGCGCGCCACACCGCGACCCAGCGCCCGGGTACCCGCCAGGGGCTCAGTCACCACCATCCCGTCCTCACGGACGGCCGCGACGAGTTCGGGGCTGAAGCCGACCACCCGAATCCCGCCCAGCCGCAACAAGAATGACCGCACCGGGGTGTTGTGTCGGCGACCCAGCCGGTAGGTGGCCGGAAAGTCCAGCGGGAAGGGGATTTCCAGACGCCGCGAGAGGATCACCTTGTGGTAGCGGCCGGCGGCGATCTCGCCGACGGCCGACGCCACCCGATCGCGGTAGCCCGAAGGGTCGGCGAGAACGTCGAGGGCGCGAGCCTGGCGCGCGTCGGGCACACCGTCGCCCAGCAGGCCGATTACCGCATCGCGATGCTCCGCCGTCGCGCCAAACAGCTGGACCTCCTCCCGGGTCACCACGATGCGAGTGCGCGGCCAGAACACGCGCGCCAGCGGGGTTCGTGGCGCCAGCCGCTGCTGCAGCCCATAGCGGTAGACGCCGAACTCGAAGGCGATCCAACCGAAGAGATGGTCGGTCTCGAGCAACAGCCTGTCAACGGCTTCGCCCAGGACGGGACCGGGCCGCCCCGACCACTCTTGCCGCCGGGTCACCCCGTCTCGGATGACGCGCACCTCGTCACTGTCCAGCTCGATCATCGCGCGCACGCCGCTGGCCAGCACCCATTGGCCACGGCGCTCATACAGCACGTATTCCTCGCCCACCCGCTCGGGCAGCCGCGCGACCAGCTCGGCGGCCAGGTCGGCCGGGTCGACGTGAGCGGGAAGCGGAATCGGTGACGACGCGGAGCCGGCGGAACTCGTCTGAACGCTGACCTGGGTCACGATTAGTAAATGTAGCCTAACCTATGTAACTGCGCGCAACCGATCCCCGCCGCCGCCGGTCACGGCCCGCCGTCCACCCGAATGAGGCTTGTGATCAACGCGCGGGCCACCCCGACACGCGGCGCACCCCCAAAGCCTCGATGCCCGGTTCGGTCTGCCGTTTTCGCAGATGGCGAGGGCGGGGAGGGGCGTCGCCGAACCTCAGAGCCCCCGCCGCGGCGGCATCGGCGACACCGAACGTTTCCCGAGCGTTTACGTTATGGCCGCACAGCGCCCCGCCTAGATCACGGAGCGTTTCCTAAAATCACTGCCTAACCGCGTGAACCGCTGGCCACGGGACCCTGTGGGTGCGGTGGTCGGCCAGCTCGGTCGGCGCGGGTAAAGGAGTGGCGTCGTGAACTCCAGTGCGGACGTTCGAGGGTTGCGTGAGCCCGCGTCGGGCGACGGGCGCATCGTGAACCAACCCGCTTGATCGACGAATACCGCCCAACGATGCCGAGAGGAACACCATGTTCGTAATCCGCCTTGCGAACGGCGAAGAGGTCCAGGGCGGCGACGGGGACGAGCTCGAGATCAATCAAGAGACGGGTGTGCTCAGGGTTTCCCGGGTCGACGGTTTCGAGGAAATCACGACCCATTACTCGCCAATGGCGTGGCTTTCGGTGACGCACCGGAAAAAGGGCGTCGGGGTGAGGCCGTCGCTGATTTCGTCCAATCGCTGACTCTGCGCCAGCTCCTCAGCAAATACACAGCACTTTCACGCCAAATCCACCACTATCTTGCGGCCGCCCCGCGTCCCGGAAATCACCACGGGTAGGCATCTGACCAGCGCTTTCGCCGCCTTCGGCCGCCCCGGATCGCTCCGACACGCCCAAACGCCGTACTGCACATCCGAGTGGCGGTTTGACACCCGCGAGGATAAATTTTCACGGTCGTCGGGATGTTCGTGGTGGCTCCGCTTGCGGACGGTGCTTTCCTGATCACCGCACTCATGGAGGAAGGCATCGGATGCTGCAAGAGTTTTGGCAAAACTTCACCCACAACCTGTTCAAGCCGCTGCTGCTCTTCTTCTACTTCGGATTCCTCATTCCGATCCTGAAGGTGCGCTTCGAATTTCCCTATGTGATCTATCAGGGTCTGACGCTGTACCTGCTGCTGGCCATCGGCTGGCACGGTGGCGAGGAACTCGCCAAGATCAGCGCCGGCAGCGTCGGAGTGATCGTCGGATTCATGGTGTTGGGCTTCGTGCTCAACTTCTTGATCGGCGGCATCGCCTACCTGCTGCTGAATTGGCTGACCTCCCTTCGCCGAATCGACCGGGCGACGGTCGCCGGATATTACGGGTCGGACTCGGCGGGCACGTTCGCCACCTGCGTGGCCGTCCTGACGGCGGTCGGCATGGCGTTCAACGCCTACATGCCGGTCATGTTGGCGGTCATGGAGATTCCGGGCTGCCTGGTGGCGCTGTACTTTGTGGCGCGCCTTCGCCATCGCGGGATGGACGCGGCCGGGAACATGGCCGACGAGCCGGGATACACCGCGCCGGTCACGGTCGGAGTCGGACCCGGCGCCGCTGCGATGCCCCCGCACGGACAGAGCCTCGAGGAGGCCGAACACGAGCGCGGAATCGAGCAGGAACTGGAATTCTCCCTGGAGAAACTCGACCACCCGGACTGGGAGCCCGACTCGAGCCCGCACACCGCACGCAAAAGGGCGCCCATCCTCTCGCGGGAGCTGTTCCAAGAGGTCTTCCTCAACCCCGGGCTGGTCCTGCTCATGGGCGGCATCATCATCGGCCTCGTCAGTGGGTTGCAGGGCCAGAAGGTGGTCGCCGACGACGACCGGTTCTTCGTCCTGGCGTTCCAGGGCGTGCTCTGCTTGTTCCTGCTCGAGATGGGCATGACCGCCTCCCGGAAGCTGAAGGACCTGCGGACGGCCGGTCCCGGCTTCATCTTCTTCGGCCTGCTGGCCCCGAACATCTTTGCGCCGCTGGGCATCCTGGTCGCCCACATCTACTCTTCCCTCACCCATGCCGATTTCCGGCCGGGAACCTACGTACTCTTCGCGGTGCTCTGTGGCGCCGCGTCCTACATCGCCGTCCCCGCCGTCCAGCGGCTGGCGATTCCCGAAGCCAGCCCCACCCTGCCGTTGGCGGCATCGCTCGGCCTCACGTTCTCCTACAACGTCACCATCGGGATCCCGCTCTACATCGAGGTCAACCGCCTGATCTCACACTGGTTCTAGGGTCGCCCAGGCCGAGCGATCGCCGGGTCATCGTGGGCCGCGGCTTCGTTCACGGATTGCGGCGGGTCGCCGGCCGGCGCCCGGTTCCACTCGTTGTTAATTGTTCGTAACGACGGGTTGGGTCGGGTCCACCGCGTCGGTGGGTTCCACTAAATTCCTTGACGCCGCGCGTCGGTTGCCGCCCCCTGCAGGGCCCGACTGCGTCGCCGGGAGGCGCACATGCTTTACGAGTTGTGGCAGAACTTCATCCACAATCTCTTCAAGCCGCTGCTGCTGTTCTTCTATTTCGGGTTCCTCATCCCGATTCTGAAGGTGCGCTTCGAGTTCCCGTACGTGATCTATCAGGGCCTGACCATGTACCTGCTGGTGGCTATCGGCTGGCAGGGCGGTGAGGAACTGGCGAAAGTCAAACCTGCCGACATCGACAACATCGCCGGGTTCGTTGCTCTGGGCTTCGCGCTGAATGTCCTCGTGGGCGCGCTCACCTACTTACTGCTCAGATACCTGACCAGTCTGCGTCGAGTCGACCGGGCGGCGGTTGCCGGCTACTACGGGTCGGACTCGGCGGGCACCTTCGCAACCTGCGTCGCCGTCCTGACCGGCCTGCGGATCGCCTTCGACGCCTACATGCCGGTCCTGCTGGCGTTCATGGAGATTCCCGGTTGCCTGGTCGCGCTCTACCTGGTGGCCCGGCTGCGGCACCGGGGCATGGACGAGGCCGGGTTCATGCCGGACGAGGACGGCTACACGGCGCCGGTGGCGGTGGGGCCGGGGGTGGCCGAGCAGCGGGAAGGGGCCCCGGGCGCTGACGACCTCGAGCGCGGGATCGAGGAGGAGCTGGAGCTCTCGCTGGAAAAGCAAGAGCATCCCGAGTGGTATGGGGACAACCCGGGGCGCAACAAGGCGCCACTGATGTCGGGAGCCATCTTGCGGGAGGTGTTTCTCAACCCCGGGCTCATCCTGCTCGTCGGTGGTATCGCCATCGGGTTCATCGGCGCGCTGCAGGGCCAGAAGGTGGTGCACGACCAGAACGAGCTCTTCGTCGCGGCGTTTCAGGGTGCGCTCTGCCTTTTCCTGCTCGAGATGGGCATGACGGCGTCGCGCAAGTTGCGGGATCTCAAACTCGCGGGCAGCGGATTCATCGTCTTCGGTTTGTTGGCGCCCAACGTGTTTGCGTTGCTGGGGATCGTTGGCGCCTACTGCTACGCGAACCTCACCGACACCCACTTTCAGCCGGGTACCTATGTCCTGTTCGCGGTATTGTGCAGTTCGGCGTCCTACATCACGCTGCCCGCGGTCCAGCGGTTGGGCATCCCCGAGGCCAGCCCTACCCTGCCGCTGGCGGCGGCGCTGGGTTTGACGTTCTCCTACACCGTGACCATCGGGATCCCGCTCTACGTCGAGATGAATCGCGCACTCGCGCAATGGTTTCCGGCGAGCTGAGCGCTACCCCAGGACGGTGCGCACCACAGCGTCGGCCAGCAGCCGTCCACGCGGGGTGAGGACGAACCGGTCGGCGTCGGACACCAGCAACCCGTCGGCGACCGCGCCTTCGGCGCGCTCGCGTTCGCCGGGAGTCAACACCTCGCGCGGAAGACCCTGTCGCAGTCGGGTTTTCAGCAGCACATCTTCGGTGTGCAGGGCATCGGCGTCCAACCGCTCGAATCCCCCCACCGGCAATGCCGCACCGGCCAGCGCCTCCGCATAGGCGTTGGGATGCTTGACGTTCCACCACCGCACGGAGCCGACATGGCCATGGGCTCCCGGCCCCGCGCCCCACCACTGGCCGCCATCCCAGTAGCCGAGGTTGTGTCGGCATTCACCGCCGGGCCGCGACCAGTTGGACACTTCGTACCACGACATGCCGGCCTCGGACAGCCGGGCATCGACCAACTCATAGCGGTGCGCCAGCACGTCGTCGTCGGGAGCCGCCAACTCGCCGCGCCGAACCCGCCGGGCCAGCGCGGTGCCTTCCTCGACGACCAGCGCGTAGGCCGACACGTGGTCGACGCCGGTGTCGACGGCCGTGTCGACCGAGCGCAGCAGATCGTCGTCGGACTCCCCCGGCGTGCCATAGATCAGGTCGAGGCTGACGTGTTCGAAGCCCGCCTCCAATGCTTCGCGGGCGGCGGCCGCCGACCGGTTGGGGGTGTGAATGCGGTCGAGGACGCCCAGCACGGTCGGTGACACCGACTGCATGCCGAGCGACACCCGCGTGTAGCCGGCCGCGCGGACGGCGTCGAAGAAGTCCGGCCAGGCCGACTCGGGGTTGGCCTCGGTGGTGATCTCGGCGTCGTTTGCCAGCGTGAAATGCTCGCGGACCATGTCCAGCACCGCCGCCACCCGGGTACCACCCAACAGCGATGGTGTGCCTCCGCCGACGAAAACCGTGTTCACCGTCGGCCCCGGAAGCCGCTCGGCCGCCAGCTTCAGCTCCGTCCGCAGCGCCGCCAGCCAGGCGTCGGGGTTGACACCACCCAACTCGGCCGGGGTGTAAGTGTTGAAATCGCAATAGCCGCAACGGGTTATGCAGAACGGAACATGGATGTACAGCCCGAACGGCCGCCCGGGGACGAGCTGCAGATCGGGCAGCTCGACCCGTTCCTCGCGAAGTGCCATGCCAAATCATCCCACGGTGCGCCCGCCGGGTAGGGCGCGTCGATCAGCCGGGGACCGGGCGGGCGGGACATTCCCGGGTGTTCCGGCCGGCCCGGCCAACTTAATCGGGGAATTCCGCTCACCGCGAGTGGATCTTTGACCTGTTGGCAACGGCATTCATCGGCGTGGCACAATGGAGGCGTGACCGTTGCTGAGGCAAGCCTTCGCATTGCGCTCGTGGCGCGGCGGCACATTGATCTCAAGCGTGTTTGCAGCTGTTGCTGTCTCCCTTGATGTCGTAGACCCGCCCACCTGTACGTCCAGCTGGCATCGGATCTGCGCCGCCGATACCACCGGTGAGCTGTGCTTCTATGCCTGCGATGTCCACAAGGAGACCTTTTCCAATGACCACAGCCCGACCCGCCGGATCCCAGAACAAGGCTCGTAACGAAGGCCAGTGGGCGCTGGGAGACCGCGACCCGCTCAACCCCAACGAGGAGATGAAGCGCGCCGGCGCCCCCCTCGAGGTGCGCGAGCGCATCGAGAACGTCTACGCCAAGGCCGGCTTCGACAGCATCGACAAGAGTGACTTGCGCGGCCGCTTCCGCTGGTGGGGGCTTTACACCCAGCGCGAACAGGGCTACGACGGCACGTTCACCGGGGACGAGAACGCCGATCTGCTCGAAGCCAAGTACTTCATGATGCGGGTGCGTTGCGACGGCGGCGCGCTGTCGGCCGCCGCGTTACGCACGGTCGGACAGATTTCGACCGAATTCGGCCGCGACACCGCCGACATCTCCGACCGGCAGAACGTGCAGATTCACTGGATCCAGGTCGAAGACGTCCCGGAGATCTGGCGGCGACTCGCCGACGTCGGCCTGCAGACCGCCGAAGCGTGCGGCGACTGCCCCCGCGTCATCCTGGGGTCACCGCTGGCCGGCGAGTCACTCGACGAGGTGCTCGACCCCACCTGGGCGATCGACGAGATCGTGCGCCGCTACATCGGCAAGCCGGACTTCGCCGACCTGCCGCGCAAGTACAAGACCGCGATCTCGGGTCTGCAGGATGTCGCGCACGAGATCAACGACATCGCCTTCATCGGGGTCAACCACCCCGAGCACGGGCCCGGGCTGGACCTTTGGGTCGGCGGCGGCCTGTCCACCAATCCGATGCTGGCCCAGCGGGTCGGCGCGTGGGTGCCGCTGAACGAGGTGCCCGAGGTCTGGGAGGCGGTGACGTCGATATTCCGCGACTACGGCTACCGGCGGCTGCGGTCCAAGGCCCGGCTGAAGTTTCTGATCAAGGACTGGGGCGTAGAAAAATTCCGTGAAGTGCTCGAAACGGAGTACCTCAAGCGGCCGCTGATCGACGGCCCGGCCCCCGAGCCGCTCACGCATCCGATCGATCACATCGGGGTGCAACGGCTCAAGAACGGGCTCAACGCGGTCGGGGCCGCTCCGATCGCCGGCCGTGTCTCGGGCTCCATCCTCTCGGCGATCGCCGACCTGATGGAGCGGGCGGGCTCGGACCGGGTCCGGTTCACCCCCTACCAGAAGCTGGTCATCCTCGACATCGCCGACGACAGACTCGACGAGGTGCTTGCCGGCCTGGCGGCGCTGGGCCTGCAGACCAAACCGTCCCATTGGCGGCGAAACCTGATGGCCTGCAGCGGGATCGAATACTGCAAGTTGTCGTTCGCCGAAACCCGGGGCAGGGCGCAGGTCTTGGTACCTGAGCTGGAACGCCGGCTCGAGGACGTCAACGCCGCGCTCGACGTGCCGATCACGGTCAACATCAACGGTTGTCCGAACTCCTGTGCGCGAATTCAGGTGGCCGACATCGGCTTCAAGGGCCAAATGGTCGATGACGGCCATGGGGGCTCGGTCGAGGGCTTTCAGGTGCACCTGGGCGGCAGCCTCGGGCTGGACAGCGGATTCGGGCGGAAGCTGCGCCAGCACAAGGTCACCAGTGACGAGTTGGGTGACTACATCGATCGGGTGGTGCGCAACTTCATCAAACACCGCAGTGCGGGAGAGCGGTTCGCGCAGTGGGCGATTCGGGCGGATGAGGACGATTTACGATGAGCGGGCAGGCAACGAAACGGACCGAGGCGCAACTGCGGGACCTGGCGGCGCGTGGCGCCGCGGAGCTCGAGGGCGCCAGCGCCACCGAGGTCCTGCGTTGGACCGATGAGACTTTCGGCGGACTCAACGGGCCGCGCGGTTGGGCCACCTGCAATTACGTGCTGACTTCCAGCATGCAGGAGGCCGTGTTGATCGATCTGGCGTCCAAGGTCCGGCCGGGCGTGCCGGTGGTCTTCCTGGACACCGGCTATCACTTCGCCGAAACCATCGGGACCCGGGATGCGGTCGAATCGGTGTACGACATCCACGTCCTGAACATCACCCCCGAGCAGACGGTGGCCGACCAGGACCGGCTGCTGGGGAAGAACCTGTTCGGCCGCGACCCGGGCGAGTGCTGCCGACTGCGCAAGGTCGTGCCGCTGCGCCGGGCCCTCAATGGCTACTCGGCCTGGGTGACCGGCCTACGCCGCAGCGAGGCGAGAACGCGTGCCAACGCCCCGGTGGTCGGCTTCGACGAGGGCTTCAAGCTGGTGAAGATCAACCCGCTTGTGACGTGGACCGACGAGGACATGCAGAACTACATCGACGAGCACGGCGTGTTGGTCAATCCCCTTGTCTACGACGGGTACCCGTCTATCGGCTGCGCGCCCTGCACGGCCAAGCCCCTCGCCGGGGCCGACCCGCGCAGTGGGCGCTGGCAGGGGTTGTCGAAGACCGAGTGCGGGCTGCACGCCTCGTAACGGAGGGCCGAGGCCTCACGCCGACGTCAGCGTGGTTTGGTCTTCGCCGGCGGGGCCGTCGCCGTCATCGGCCGTCATCTTGGCGGCAATGAACGGCGTGCGGGTCGCGCGCACGTAGACAGTGTCGCCCTCGCGCAGGGCCAGCGCCTCGGCGTCGCCGCGGGTGATCTGCGCGGTGAAGGGCCCTCCGGTGGCGGCGCTGGTCAATTCCACCCGCACCTCGAAGCCCAGCACGACCACGCGGTCGACGGTGGCGCGCACCACCCCGATCGACTCCGCGGTGCCGTCCCCGCCCGCGATCGCCATCTCGGGGCTGCGGCCCACCCGGATGTCATGTGGCCGAACCAGATTGCCGTTCAGGGTGGACACCGCCCCGAGAAATGACATCACAAAGGCGCTCGCCGGCGCGTCGTAAACCTCGGTCGGCGATCCCACCTGCTCGATGCGGCCGTGATTGAGCACGGCGATCCGGTCGGCGACGTCCAGGGCCTCCGCCTGGTCGTGGGTGACCAGCACCGTGGTCACATGCACCTCGTCGTGCAGGCGGCGCAACCACGCGCGCAGGTCCTCACGCACCTTGGCGTCCAGGGCGCCGAACGGCTCGTCGAGCAGCAGCACCTGCGGGTCGACGGCCAGCGCCCGCGCGAGCGCCATGCGCTGCCGCTGCCCGCCGGAGAGCTGGTTGGGGTAGCGGTTCTGAAAGCCGCTGAGCCCCACCACTTCCAGCAGGTTGTCGACCTTGGCCTTGACCTCGGCTTTGGGTCGCTTGCGGATCTTCAACCCGTAGGCCACGTTGTCACGAACGGTCAAGTGTTTGAACGCCGCGTAGTGCTGGAACACGAACCCGATGCCGCGCCGCTGCGGCGGCACCCGCGTGACGTCCGAGCCGTTGATCGTGATCGTTCCGCTGTCGGGCTGGTCGAGCCCGGCGATGGCACGCAACAGGGTCGACTTGCCGGAACCGCTGGGGCCCAACAATGCCGTCAGCGAGCCGGAGGGCACGACGAAGTCCACGTTGTCCAAGGCCACGAAGTCGCCGTAGCGCTTAAAGGCATTGCGCACGACGATGGCGTGGTCGACGGGCCCGGTGTCGTTGACGGTCATCTGCGAGTCTCCATGTCAGGCCTACCTGACCGCCCGTGCCCGGCGGACATCCAGGATCACTTGGACGATCAGGACCACCACCGCGACGCCCATCAGCAACGTCGACAGCGCGTACGCCCCGTACTCGGCGCCGCGGTTATAGCGATCCGAGACCAGCAACGTCAGGGTCTGCGACTTACCCGGCAGGTTCGACGACACGATGATGACGGCCCCGTATTCGCCGAGGGTGCGCGCGACGGTCAGCACGATTCCGTAGGTCAAACCCCATCGGATGGACGGCAGGGTGATCCGCCAAAAGGTCTGCCACCAGCCCGATCCCAGGGTCGAGGCCGCCTCCTCCTGGTCGGTCCCCAGTTCGTGCAGGACCGGTTCCACCTCACGCACCACGAACGGCAGGGTCACGAAGACGCTGGCAAGCACGATGCCGGGCAGCCCGAAGATGATCTTGAACCCGAGATCTCTCTCTACGAAGCCGAACGCCCCCGCGGACCCCCACAACAGGATCAGGGCCACACCCACGATGACCGGTGACACCGCGAAAGGCAGGTCGATCGCCGCCTGCAGGACACCCTTGCCACGAAACCTGTTGCGGGCCAGCACCAAAGCGGTGGGAATGCCGAAGACCACGTTCAGTGGCACCACGATGGCGATGACCAGCAACGTCAGGTTCAACGCCGATATCGCCGCGGGTGTGCTCACCCAGTCGACGAATTGGCCGATCCCGGGTTGAAAGGTGCGCCACAGGATCAGGGTGACCGGCACCACCAGCAGAACGAAAATGTATGCGAGCCCGATGAATCGGATCAGGTACCGGACCCTGGGCGACAAGGTCACGGGGCCAGCTCCTCACGCTTGGCCGCGCGCCCACCTGCGATCCGCAGCAGGAAGAGCACGACGAACGAGATCGACAGCAGCACGATGGATATCGCGGCTGCGCCGGTGCGGTCGTCGTTCTCGATGAGGGTCCGGATCCATTGCGAGGACACTTCGGTCTTGCCGGGCACCGCACCACCGATCAACACCACCGACCCGAACTCGCCGATCGCGCGCGAGAACGCCAGTCCCGCACCGGACAACAGCGCAGGCGTCAACGACGGCAGCACGACCGAGGTGAAGATCTTCGGCGCGGTGGCACCCAACGACGCCGCCGCCTCCTCGGTCTCTCGATCGATCTCCAGTAGGACCGGCTGCACCGCGCGTACCACGAAGGGCAGGGTGACGAAGGCCAGCGCCACCGCCACACCCCAGGCCGTGTGCTGCAGATGCAGATGAACCGGGCTGTTGTTCCCGTAGAGGGCCAGCATCACCAGGCTGGCGACGATGGTGGGCAACGCGAACGGCAGGTCGATGATGGCATCGACGAGCCGTTTGCCGACGAAGTCGTCCCGCACCAGCACCCAGGCGATAACCAGCCCGAAGATCAGGTTCACCAAAGCGACGCCGGCGGAGATCGTCAGTGTCACCCGGAACGACTCCAGCGCGGCATTCGATGTGACCGCCGACCAAAAGGTGTGCCAGCCGCCGCCGGCGGCCTGCCATGCGATGGCGGCCAGCGGCAGCAGCACGATCACCGAAAGCCACACCGCCGCCACCCCCACCCGCAGGGACGTGACGCTGCCCCGGGAAGCCCGCCCGCCACCCGCCGGGCGGTCCCCGTCGCCGCCCGGCTCGGGTCCGATGATCTGGGAACCAGGCCTGAGCGCGGCCGTCATCCCGTGGCCTGCGTGTAGATCTTGGTGAGGCTACCGGTGGTCTTGTCGAACAACTGCGGGTCGGTCGTCTCCCAACCACCGAGGTCGGCGATGGTCCACAGCTTCACCGGCGCGGGAAACTGGCCGCGGAATTCGGCCGCGACGGCCGGGTCGACAGGCCGAAAGCCGGCCTGCGCCCACACCTCCTGCGCCGCGGCAGTGTACTGGAAGTTCTTGAAGGCGACCGCGGCATCCAGGTGTGGGCTGGTGCTCACCACCGCGACCGGATTCTCGATCTTGAAGGTCTGCGGGGGGTTGATGTGCTCGACCGGCTTGCCCGCGCGCTCCGTGGCGATCGCCTCGTTCTCGTAACTGATCAACACGTCCCCGCTGCCCTGGACGAAAACATCGGTGGCCTCACGCCCCGACCCGGGGCGCAGCTTGATGTGTTCGTGCACCAGCTTGCTGATGAAGTCGACGCCGGCCTGGGGGTTGCTGCCGCCTGCACTCTTGACCGCGTACGGTGCCAGCAGATTCCACTTGGCCGCACCCGAACTCAGCGGACTGGGGGTGATGACCTCCACCCCAGGCCGCAGCAGGTCATCCCAATCCTTGATGTTCTTCGGATTACCCTTGCGCACCAACAACGTCACCACCGACCCGAACGGAATTCCCTTGGTGGCGTCGGTATTCCAGTCTTTGGAAATCTTCCCGGCTTTGACCAGCCGGGTGATGTCCGGTTCGACGGAGAAGTTCACGACGTCGGCGGGCTTGCCGTCGAGGACGCCGCGTGATTGGTCACCGGAGGCGCCGTAGGAGGCGATCACCTGCACGCCCTTGCCCTCTTCGGCGGCATTGAACGCCGGGATCACCTTGCTCCACCCGGGTTCTGGGACCGAATAGGCGACCAGGGTGATGCTCGTGCGTGCGTTGCTGGGCCCGCCCCCGCCGACGACATCGCTGGGGCCGCCGCTACAGGCCGCGACCACACCGGCGATCAGCGCCAGCGCCCCGACGTACCGGACGGGCCGTGGGCGCGGCGCACTTCCGACGTCGATGAGCATGAGCGGCCTTTCCGTGCAGGACTTGTGGTTACGAGTCCCGTTGACGCGGAAAGGCGCATAACGCGTGTGGAGAATTCACGACTCCATACCAGACCGCACGGGATCGGGAGTCAGCGACAACAGCGCACGACGGCAGAGCATTCCAGGACACCGGATGCCACGTGCATGTCGCGAAGCCTAACAGGACCGGCGCCTCAGTGCGTCAGTAGCCAGGCGACGACCACCAGCACCACGAGCGCGACGAGAACCAGCGTCACGTGTGAGCGCGGCATACGAATTACCCGGCCGCCCCATCGGCGTGCCGGGCGCGGCGCATCAGCTCGATGCCCTTACCGAGCAGGCCGTCCGACACGGCGGCCCCAAGGTAGGCCACTGCCAGGACCACGGGCATCACCACCATGGCCTGCAGCACGAAGGCGAGCCCGGAAAGCCACAGCTCGTTGCCGTCCCACCAATTTAGGAACGCGTTCATCCGACTCAGACTATTCGCACCTCCCCGGGGAAACCAATGTGTGTCAAGATCGGCGCATGCCAGCCGGAGCCACCGAATCCGCGGAAACGACGTGCCTGATCGCCGGAGGAGGACCGGCGGGAATGATCCTCGGTCTGCTGTTGGCCCGCGCCGGCGTAAGGGTCACGGTGATGGAGAAACACGCCGACTTCCTGCGTGATTTCCGAGGTGACACCGTGCACGCGAGCACCCTGCGACTGCTCGACGAACTCGGTTTGGGGCCGGCGTTCGAGAAGGTTCCGCACCGGCTGGTCGAGAACATCCGCATGGAGATACAGACCTCGCCGGTAGATCTCGACCTGACCCGCCTGCCCGGGCCGCACCGGCACATCGCCCTGGTACCGCAATGGGACTTCCTCGAGATGGTGGCCACCGCGGCCGAGGCCGAACCGAGCTTCCGGTTGATGCGGAGCACCGAGGTGGTCGGCGTGATCCGCGAGGGTGGCCGCGTGGCGGGCGTCACGTACCGCGACCAGTCGGGCGAAACCAAGCAGATGCGCGCGCAATTGACGGTGGCCTGCGACGGCCGGTATTCGACGGTGCGTTCGGCCGTCGGCCTGACCCCGCGAAGTTACGGCGTCCCCATGGACGTGTGGTGGTTCCGGCTACCGCGGGTGTCCGGCGACCCGCGCGGGCTTTCCGGCATCCTGCGCTCCGGCCACGCGGTGATCGTGATCGACCGCGGCGACTACTACCAGATCGCCTACATCATCCCGAAGGGAACCGACGCCCGGATGCGGGCCGAGGGCATCGAGGCGCTGCACAAGGCGCTGATCAGCATGGTGCCCTGGCTCGGTGACCGCGTCGACGCGCTGGCATCGTTCGACGACGTGAAATTGCTTGATGTGCAGCTCAACCGGCTGGCCCGGTGG
The DNA here is from genome assembly GCF_034555895.2 of Mycobacterium europaeum. Taxonomy (NCBI): domain Bacteria; kingdom Bacillati; phylum Actinomycetota; class Actinomycetes; order Mycobacteriales; family Mycobacteriaceae; genus Mycobacterium; species Mycobacterium europaeum. The sequence goes on along the minus strand of NZ_CP157315.1, from coordinate 1,156,177 downwards.
TACGCCGACGGCGCGCTGTTCATCGGCGACGCGGCACACGCGATGTCGCCGGTGGGCGGCATCGGCATCAACCTGGCGGTGGCCGACGCGGTGGCCGCCGCCCGCATCCTCGCCGGCCCGCTCCGCGCGGGCCGGGTGTCGACCCGCCAGTTGGCCCGGGTGCAGCTGAGGCGGTGGCCCCCGACAGCGTTGCTGCAGGCCGCGCAACGCTTTGTCCACGCGAAAGTGATCGCGGGAGCGGTGTCCGGAAGCGCTCAGGGCGCGCCGCGCGCCGTGCGCCTGGTGAGTCGGTCGGTGGCGTTGCGGCGGCTGGCCGCGTACCTGATCGCCATCGGGCCGCTGCCCGAGCACGCCCCCGGGTACGCCGAACGTCGGAACTGAACCGGGTACCGGCGCGCGACACCTGGCCCAAAAAATGGACGCCGGGCCGCTCAACAGATGATGATGTCGGGATGGTCCTGCACGCCCAGCCTGATGACCAGCCCGCCGACGCCATGCCCGAGGAGGCGTTCCAGGCGGCACCGGCGGTCTTGCCTTCGCCCATCGACTTCAGCGCACCGGCGCCGCTGGCCGCCAGCGGGGCACTGCGGAACCCGTTTCCGCCGATCGCCGACTACGCCTTCCTGTCGGACTGGGAGACGACCTGCCTGATCTCCCCCGCGGGATCCGTCGAATGGCTGTGTGTGCCGCGGCCGGACTCCCCCAGCGTGTTCGGCGCCATCCTGGACCGCAGCGCCGGCCACTTCCGGCTCGGGCCCTACGGCGTCTCGGTGCCCTCGGCCCGCCGGTACCTGCCCGGCAGCCTGATCATGGAGACCACGTGGCAAACCCACACCGGGTGGTTGATCGTGCGCGACGCGCTGGTGATGGGGCCGTGGCACGACATCGAGCGCCGGTCGCGGACCCACCGCCGCACCCCGATGGACTGGGATGCCGAGCACATTCTGCTGCGCACGGTGCGCTGCGTCAGCGGGACCGTCGAGCTGATGATGAGCTGCGAGCCCGCGTTCGACTACCACCGCGTGGGTGCCACGTGGGAATACTCGGCCAACGCGTACGGCGAGGCCATCGCGCGGGCCGCCAAACAGCCCGACGCCCATCCGACCCTGCGGCTCACCACGAACCTGCGGATCGGGCTGGAGGGCCGCGAAGCGCGGGCACGCACGCGGATGAAGGAAGGTGACGACGTGTTCGTCGCCCTGAGCTGGACCAAGCACCCGGCGCCGCAGACCTACGAGGAAGCCGCCGAACGAATGTGGCAGACCACCGAGTGCTGGCGCCAGTGGATCAACATCGGCAACTTCCCCGACCACCCGTGGCGGGCCTACCTGCAGCGCAGCGCCCTCACGTTGAAGGGGCTGACGTACTCGCCCACGGGCGCGCTGCTGGCGGCCGCCACCACGTCGCTGCCGGAAACCCCGCAGGGGGAACGCAATTGGGACTATCGCTACGCGTGGGTGCGTGACTCGACGTTTGCATTGTGGGGGCTCTACACGCTGGGACTGGACCGCGAGGCCGACGACTTCTTCGCGTTCATCGCCGACGTCTCCGGCGCCAACAGCAACGAGCGCCACCCGTTGCAGGTGATGTACGGCGTGGGCGGCGAACGCAGCCTGGTCGAAGAGGAGCTGCACCACCTGTCGGGTTATGACCATGCCCGGCCGGTGCGCATCGGCAACGGGGCCTACGACCAGGTCCAGCACGACATCTGGGGCTCCATCCTCGACTCGTTCTACCTGCACTGCAAATCCCGCGAACAGATCCCGGAGAGCCTGTGGCCGGTGCTGAAGAAGCAGGTGGAAGAGGCCATCAAGCACTGGCGGGAACCCGACCGGGGCATCTGGGAGGTCCGCGGCGAGCCTCAGCACTTCACCTCGTCGAAGGTGATGTGCTGGGTCGCGCTCGACCGCGGGGCGAAGCTGGCCGAGCGCCAGGGCGAGAAGAGCTACGCCCAGCAGTGGCGGGACATCGCCGAGGAGATCAAGGCCGACATCTTGCAACACGGGGTGGACTCCCGCGGGGTGTTCACCCAGCGCTATGGCAGCGACGCGCTGGACGCCTCGCTGCTGCTCGTGGTGCTGACCCGCTTCCTGCCGCCCGACGACCCCCGGGTGCGCAACACGGTGCTGGCCATCGCCGACGAGCTCACCCAGGAAGGCCTGGTGCTGCGCTACCGAGTCGAACAGACCGACGACGGGCTGTCCGGCGAGGAGGGCACGTTCACGATCTGCTCGTTCTGGCTGGTGTCGGCGCTGGTGGAGATCGGCGAGGTGGCGCGCGCCAAGCGCTTGTGCGAGCGGCTGCTGGCCTACGCCAGCCCGTTGCACCTCTACGCCGAGGAGATCGAACCGCGGACCGGCCGGCACCTGGGTAACTTCCCGCAGGCGTTCACCCACCTGGCGCTGATCAACGCCGTGGTGCACGTGATCCGCGCCGAGGAGGAGGCCGACGGGTCCGGGATGTTCCAGCCCGCCAACGCGCCGATGTAGGGCGTCCCGGTCCCAACTGCGCTCGACCCGCGCGCCTCAGCTCAGCGCCGTCACCTTGTCCCGCATGACTTGCGCAATATCCAGCGCGCTGCTGTTGACATCGCCCGGCCCTTGAGAGAGCGGGCCGAAGGTGTTGATGTAGTCAACCTCGACTTCGATGAGGCAATTGTCCCGGACACCAAGGGCCCGCCCCGCCGGTATGGACTCGGCGAGCGGACTGGCGAGGTTGAACCCCATCGAAACGGTAGCCGCCGAAACCGAACTGGCGACCTGTACGTCGCTGATTTTCACCTCGAGCCCGAACGACCCGCCCGAAGGGTTCAACACCTTGCCGTCGCACGCTCGCCACTCTTGCGAGAGTTTCTCGAAGAGGGCGTTGGCGTCGGCAGCCTTGGCCAGGCTGACCACACCCTCTTGTACCCTGGTGACCGGCGCGGACTTGGCCGCGGGCCGCCACGTCTCAAGCGCGACACCTTTGACGTCGCTGGACCGGTAAGCACCGTCCTGCAGCATCACGGCGACGCCCATGCAATTGCCGGGCCAAGCCGATCCGTTGCCGCGCAGACTCTCGGGACCGCCGACGAGCGGCGGAGACTCCGGATCAAGGGTCAGCGGCTGTTTGACAATTCGCGACAGCGCACTCCTGCCGAGCAGCACCCGCTGGATGGTCTGGCCGCCGACGGATCGCGGCGTCGAGGCCGGTGCGCGCTGCGCTACGCCTCCGACCGTCGCCGAGCAGCCGGCGACCAACATCGCAACCCCGAGTAAAGCTACGAGTAACCAACGGCTTCTCATCTGTCCACGGACACTTCTCGCTTGGCTCAACTTGTTTCCCAGGATATTACGTTCGCCGGTGCAGGAACGGCCGAAAGCCGCACCGAAAGCACAGGTCAAGCACAGGCCAACCGCAGCGAAACCCCAGCTTGTGTCCGACCCGGGGTCGCCTCAGCTCAGCGCGCTGACTTCGTCCATCATCGCGTGCGCGATGTCGACGGCGCTGCGGTGCACATCGCCGGTCCCCTCGTCCCCCGGATTTGTCGCGCCGAAGAACGCGACATCGACCTCGACGAGGCAGTTCCCCCGCACGCCGAGCGCGCGCGCTTCGGGGCGCGGTCCGCTGGACGGTAGGCCGGGCAGCTGGGTGTCGATCGAAAGGGTCGCAGCCACAACCGAATCCGTGACGCGCACGTCGGAGATGGCGTCGGAGAAGACGATCGCAGGACGGTCGGTGATGATGCTGGGACGCCCGATGGTCACGGTCGTGCCGTCGCAGTCGCGCCATTGCTGGGTGAATTGCTGGAACAGCGCGGCGGCCCCGCCGGGTCCGGAAAGGGCGACCACGCCCTCGGCCACGCTGATCACTTTCGCCGGCCCGCGCACGTTCCACCACGTCGCCCGCGCCGCATTTTTGACGTCGGCGGATCGGTAGGCGTTCTTCACCATCATTGACGTGACGCCGACGCAGTTGGCCGGCGAGACCGCGCCGAAGGCCGGAGGCAACACCTCGGGGCCGCCGAACCGCGCCGGAAGTTCGGCCTTGGCTCCGAAGGACTGGCCGAGCAGCTTCGACAGCTCAGCGTCGTCGAGGAGCACCTTCTTGACCGCCTGCCCGGTGACCGGGTGGGGCTTCAAACCCGGCGCGGGCCGCGCGGTCCCGGCGACGGTGCAGCCGGTGGCCAAAGCGGCGGCCAGCAGGCCGATACCGACCACAGCACCGGCCCGCATCGGCATCACGGCTACTTCTTGCCCTTGTCACTCGCGGCGTCGGTGGACAGCGCCGCGACGAAGGCCTCCTGCGGCACGTCGACCCGCCCGATGGTCTTCATCCGCTTCTTGCCCTCCTTCTGCTTCTCCAGCAGTTTGCGCTTGCGGGTGATGTCCCCGCCGTAGCACTTGGACAGCACGTCCTTGCGGATCGCCCGAATGTTCTCGCGGGCAATGATTTTCGATCCGATGGCGGCCTGCACCGGCACCTCGAACTGCTGGCGCGGGATCAGCTCTTTGAGCTTGGTGGTCATCTTGTTGCCGTACGCCGATGCCCCGTCTTTGTGGACGATCGCGCTGAACGCGTCGACGGCCTCGCCCTGGAGCAGGATGTCGACCTTGACCAGTTGGGCCTCCTGCTCGCCGGCCTCCTCGTAGTCGAGGCTGGCGTAGCCGCGGGTCCGCGACTTCAACGAATCGAAGAAGTCGAAGATGATCTCGCCGAGCGGCATGGTGTAGCGCAGTTCGACCCGCTCGGGTGACAGGTAGTCCATGCCACCCAGCTCGCCACGGCGCGACTGGCAGAGCTCCATGATGGTGCCGATGAACTCGCTGGGCGCGATGATGGTGGTCTTGACGACGGGCTCGTAAACCGTGCGGACCTTGCCCTCGGGCCAGTCGGACGGGTTGGTCACGATGATCTCTGTGTCGTCTTCCTTGATGACGCGGTAGACGACATTGGGTGACGTCGAGATCAGGTCCAGATCGAACTCGCGTTCCAGGCGTTCGCGGGTGATCTCCATGTGCAGCAGGCCCAGGAAGCCGCACCGGAATCCGAAGCCCAGCGCCACCGACGTTTCCGGCTCGTAGGTCAGGGCCGCGTCGTTGAGCTGCAGCTTGTCCAGGGCATCGCGCAGGTCCGGGTAGTCGGAGCCGTCCACGGGATACAGGCCCGAGTAGACCATCGGCTTGGGTTCGCGATAACCCGTCAGCGCCTCGGTGGCGCCGTGCCGGGCGGTCGTCACCGTGTCGCCGACCTTGGACTGGCGGACGTCCTTCACGCCGGTGATCAGGTAACCCACCTCACCCACTCCCAGCCCCTCGCTGGGCTTCGGTTCGGGCGAGACGATGCCCACCTCGAGCAGCTCGTGGGTGGCGCCGGTGGACATCATCTTGATCCGCTCACGCGGGACGATCTTGCCGTCCATCACCCGGACGTAGGTCACCACGCCGCGGTAGATGTCGTAGACGGAGTCGAAGATCATCGCGCGGGTGGGCGCGTCGGCGTCGCCCTGCGGCGGGGGCACCTCGCGCACCACATGGTCGAGCAGGTCGGCGACGCCCTCCCCGGTTTTACCGGACACCCGCAGCACGTCGCCGGGTTCGCAGCCGACGATGTGGGCGAGTTCGGCGGCGTAGCGCTCGGGGTCGGCCGCGGGCAGGTCGATCTTGTTGAGCACCGGGATGATGTGCAGGTCGCGGTCCAGCGCCAGGTACAGGTTGGCCAGCGTCTGCGCCTCGATGCCCTGGGCGGCGTCGACCAGCAGCACCGCGCCCTCACAAGCCTCCAGCGCACGGGACACCTCGTAGGTGAAGTCGACGTGGCCCGGGGTGTCGATCAGGTGCAGGACGAATTCTTCTCCGGCGTGCTCGCCGCCGGATACTTTCCACGGCAGCCGCACGTTCTGCGCCTTGATGGTGATCCCGCGCTCCCGCTCGATGTCCATCCGGTCCAGGTATTGGGCGCGCATCGACCGCTCATCGACGACGCCGGTGAGCTGAAGCATCCGGTCCGCCAGCGTGGACTTGCCGTGATCGATGTGGGCGATGATGCAGAAGTTCCGAATCTGCGCCGGCGCGGTGAAGGTCTTGTCGGCGAAACTGCTGATGGGAATCTCCTGGTCTGGACACGCGTGCGGCCGCTCGAACAGCGGCTCATGGGTAGGTCCAGGGTATCCAGGGCCGGCCGCCGAGACCTACTTGGACACAATCGCGGCGCGCGCCGCGCGTCTATGCTGCGAATATGGCGTCTGCCCGCAAATCCCAGTGGAAGACGTTCCAGCGGTTAGCGGAAAACCTGGTGTTCGACCGGGCCCCGCGGTTGGCCCGGCACGTGCAGAACTCGCAGTCCGTGCTGCGGGAACTGCAGCAGGCCGTCAAGATCACCGCGAACGTCATCGCGGCCGCCACGCCGCAACAGCCCACGATCGCCGCGGGCCGCCCGGTGACCAGCACGAGCTTCCCCACCGCGCAGCGCGCGCGCAAGCTCGTTTACGCCCCCGACCTCGACGGCCGGGCCGATCCGGGCGAGATCGTGTGGACCTGGGTGGTTTACGAGGACGACCCCACCCGCGGCAAGGACCGCCCCGTGCTGGTGGTCGGTCGCGACAGCCGCGTCCTGCTCGGACTGATGGTGTCCAGCCAGGAGCGCCACGCCGAAGACCGCGACTGGGTCGGGATCGGTTCCGGCGCGTGGGATTACGAGGGCAGACAGAGCTGGGTCCGGTTGGACCGCGTGCTCGACGTGCCCGAGGAGAGCATCCGCCGCGAGGGCGCGATCCTGGACCGTGAGCTCTTCGACCTGGTGGCCGAGCGGTTGCGGGCGGATTACTCCTGGAGCTGAGCGCGCGCCCGGCGTCAGCCCTGGGTGATGTAGGAATGCAGCTGCTGCTGCTCGGCCTCGAGTTCTTCCATGCGGGTCTTCACGACGTCGCCGATGCTGACGATGCCGATCAGCTTCTTGCCGTCGAGCACCGGCACATGGCGCACCCGGTTCTTGGTCATCAGCACGCTCAGGGAGTCGACCGTGTCGGCTTTCGTGCAGGTGGCGACCGTGGCGGTCATGATCTTGGAGACCGGCCGCGACAGCACGCTGGCGCCGTGGGTGTGCAGCTGGCGCACCACGTCGCGCTCGGAGACGATGCCGACGACGCCCTCGTCGCCGACCACCACCATGGCCCCGATGTTCTGCTCGGCGAGGCCGGCGAGCAGCTCTTTGACCGTCGCATCGGGGTTGATGGTGACCACCGCCGCGCCCTTGTTCCGCAAGACGTCTGCAATCCGCATCAAGGCCTCCAGCCGATCGTGATCCGCTTCACATCAGGCTACGGCGAACTTGCGCGGCGCAAAAGCCGCGACGAGAACCGGTAGCCGATCCGTGTCCATACCCTGACGTCCTCGTTCGAAACCAAGCGGCGACACGCGGACCGGGATCGGCCGATCGGGCCACCGCCGGGGGCCGGGCCTTGCAAGATAGGGGCCATGATCGAGATCACGCTGCTGGGGACCGGAAGCCCGATCCCCGACCCCAACCGGGCCGGGCCATCGACGCTGGTGCGCGCCGGCGGTCAGGTGTTCCTGGTGGACTGCGGGCGTGGCGTGCTGCAGCGCGCGGCGGCGGTGGGAGTGGGCGCCGCCGGGTTGTCGGCGCTGCTGATCACCCATTTCCACAGCGACCACATCGGGGACCTGGGCGACCTGCTCATCACCCGGTGGATCAGCACCTTCGCACCCGACCCCGCACCACTGCCGATCATCGGACCGCCCGGGACCGCGGAGACGGTGGAGGCGACGCTGCACGCGTTCCGCCACGACATCGAGTACCGGATCGCCCACCACGCCGACCTGAACGCCCCACCGGCGGTCGAGGTCCACGAATGCACCGAGGGAACGGTGTGGGACCGCGACGGGGTGTCGATCCGGGTGGCCCCCACCGATCACCGGCCGGTGGCGCCGACCGTCGGGTTCCGAGTCGACTACGGGACGGCTTCGGTGGTGCTGGCCGGGGACACCGTGCCGTGCGCCGGTCTCGACCAGCTGGCGGCGGGCGCCGGCGCGTTGGTGCACACCGTGATCCGCAAGGACATCGTCGGCAACATCCCGCAACAGCGGCTGCAGGACATCTGCGACTACCACTCGTCGGTTGAGGAAGCGGCGGCCACGGCGGCCCGCGCGGGGGTCGGCACCCTCGTGATGACCCACTACGTGCCGGCGCTGGTGCCGGGCCAAGAAGAACAGTGGCGGGCGCTGGCCGCTTCGGAGTTCAGCGGGCGGATCGAGCTGGGCGACGATCTGCATCGCGTCGAAATCGACGGCCCCTGAGAATCATCCGGGACGTCGACGCGCGATGGCTAGGTCTAAAACTACGCCAGCCGGGTGACCTCCACGACGACGTCGAGATCGGTCGCCCCCTGACCGGAGTAGATGCCTTTGAGCGGAGGCACGTCGGTGTAGTCGCGACCGGCTCCCACGCTGACGTATTGCTCGGAGATCTCGGTTTCGTTGGTCGCGTCATAGCTCCACCAGCCGCCCGTCCACGCCTGGATCCAGGCGTGGCTGCGCCCGTCCACGGTGTCACCGATGACCGCGTTGCGCTTGGGATGCAGGTAACCCGACACATAGCGCGCGGGAATCCCCATGGCCCGCAACACCATCAGCGACAGGTGCACGAAGTCCTGGCAGACGCCCTTGCCCTCGTTCAGCGCGTCCAGCCCCGACGAGCGCACGCTGGTGGTTCCCGGGAGATAGTCCAGCTCGCCGCGCACCCAGTGGGCCACGGCGGCCACGGCCTCGACGGGCCGGTGGGACTTGGCGATCTTCTTCGCCACGGACCCGACCTTCTTGCTCGCCGGGGTGTGCGCGGTGGGGCGGAGCAATTCGTCGAACCGATCGATCACCGCCTCCGAACGCAGGTCGCTCCAGTCGACGTCGGTCACCGGCGATTCGGGTCCCTCGGTTTCGACCACCGAGGACGACGTCACCGTGAGGTCGGAGTGCGGCGCGTGCAGATCGAAAGCCGTTACGGCCGTACCCCAATAGTCGACGTAGCGGTATGAGCGGGTCGCGGGGATGGTTTCGACGCGATTGAGGATGACATTCTGCCTGGAGTTCGACCGCGGGGTCAGCCGCGCTTCGTTGTAGGAGGCGGTGACCGGCGACTGGTAGGCGTAACCGGTGGTGTGCACCACCCGCAGCCGCCACATCAGTTGTCCCCCGGCCGGCCGACCAGCCGGGCCCGATCACCGGCGTCCGACCACGCCACCCATGGCGTGACGTGAAAGTACTGGACCGACAACGCTTCTCCCACCTCGCGACATGTTCGCTGCAGCCCGGCCAGGCGGAACTCCAAGGACTCCAGCAGCACCCCGGGCTGCACGAACTCCAGTTCGCTGCGGGCCTGCCCGAGCAACCGCTGCGCCTCCCCGGTGGCGCCGACCCGGCTCTGCCGGTTATGCAGCAGTTCGTCGAGGTTGTGTTCGGCCAGCCGCAGCGAATAGAACACGGAACGCGGGAAAAGCCGGTCCAGCATCATGAACTCGACGACCCGGCCGGCATCCAGTACGCCGCGGTAGGTGCGCAGATAGGTGTCGTGCGCGCCCGCGGAGCGCAACAGCGTCACCCATGCCGGTGACGACGCGCTGTCGCCCACCCGGGACAGCAACAACCGCACCGTCATGTCGACCCGCTCGATCGCGCGGCCCAGCACCATGAAGCGATACCCATCGTCGCGGGACAGCGTCGAGTCGGCCAGCCCGGCGAACATGGCCGCCCGGCCCTCGATGTACGACAGGAACTCGTGCGGCCCAAGGCGTTTGGCGGCCCGCTCGCGTTCGGGCAGGGCGTGGTAGGTGGTGTTCAGGCACTCCCAGATCTCGCTGGACGTCACCTCCCGGGCCGACTTGGCGTTTTCCCGCGCCGCCGTGACGGCGTCGACGATCGACGAACCCCCGGAAGCGTTGGTGCTGAAGGCCACCAGGTCGGTCAACGACCACACGTCGAGGTCGTGGGCGGGGGGATCGATGCCGAGCACCCGCAGCAGCAGGCGGGACGCCTGGTCGGGGTCGACGCTGGAATCCTCGAGCAACTGGTGCAGGACCACGTCGAGAATGCGCGCCGTGTCGTCGGCGCGCTCGACATAGCGCCCGATCCAGAACAACGCCTCGGCGTTACGGGCCAGCATCAGCGCTTCCCCCGGCGTTGCTGCTGCTGCAGCTGCTGTTCCTGGGGCGACTCGGTGGGCTGCGATTGGGTTTGCGACAACCGTTGCCCACCGTCGAGCGCCGGGTCGGGAATGGATTCCGGCAGCGAGCGCAAAACTTCGGCCGCGCCGAGCTCCCGGTCGCTGTCCGACCCGCGCGATGCCAGCACCCAGGTGTCCTTCGAGCCACCGCCCTGACTGGAGTTGACCACCCGCGAGCCCTCCACCAGGGCCACCCGGGTCAGCCCGCCGGGCAGCACCCACACCTCCTCGCCGTCGTTCACCGCGAACGGCCGCAGGTCGACGTACCGCGGCGCCAGGGTGTTCCCGATCTGCGTCGGCACGGTCGAGAGCTCCATCATCGGCTGGGCAATCCAGCTGCGCGGATCCTCGTGGATCTTCTTGGCCATGGTGGCCAACTCTTTGTCGGATGCTTCGGGCCCGAACACGATGCCGTAGCCGCCGGACCCCTCGACCGGCTTGAGCACCAATTCGTCGATCCGGTCCAGCACCTCTTCGCGTTCGTCGTCGAGCCAGCACCGATACGTCTCGACGTTGGCCAGCAGCGGCTTCTCCCCCAGGTAGTACTCGATCATCGTCGGCACATAGGTGTAGACGAGCTTGTCGTCGCCCACACCGTTGCCGATCGCGCTGGAGATGACCACATTCCCGGCCCGTGCGGCGTTGACCAGGCCGGCCACCCCCAGCACCGAGTCGGCGCGGAACTGCAGCGGGTCCAAAAAGGCGTCATCGATACGCCGGTAGATGACGTCGACCTGCACCTCGCCGTCCGTGGTGCGCATGTAGACCTGGTTGTCCCGGCAGAACAGGTCGCGGCCTTCGACCAGCTCGACACCCATCTGGCGGGCGAGCAGCGAGTGCTCGAAGTACGCGGAGTTGTACACCCCGGGGGTCAGCACCACCACCGTCGGGTCGGCCTCGTTGGTGGCCGCGGAATTGCGCAGGGCACGCAGCAGGTGCGACGCGTAGTCGTCGACCGCACGCACCCGGTGCGTCGCGAACAGGTTCGGGAAGACCCGCGCCATGGTCCGCCGGTTCTCCATGACGTACGACACACCTGACGGCGAGCGCAGGTTGTCCTCGAGGACGCGAAAGTTGCCCTTCTCGTCACGGATCAGGTCGATGCCGGCGACGTGGATGCGGACGCCGTTGGGCGGGACGATGCCCATCGCCTGGCGGTGGAAATGCTCGCACGACGTGATCAGCCGGCGCGGGATGATGTCGTCGTTCAGGATCTCCTGATCGCCGTAGATGTCGTCGAGATACATCTCGAGCGCCTTGACGCGCTGGATGATGCCGCGCTCCAACCGGCTCCACTCCGCGGCGGAGATCACCCGCGGGACCAGGTCGAGCGGGAAAGGCCGCTCCTGGCCCGACAGCGAGAAGGTGATGCCCTGGTCGAGGAAGGCGCGGCCCAGGGCTTCGGCGCGCGCCTTGAGCTCCGAGGCGTCCGACGGCGCGAGCTCGGCGTAGATGCCTTTGTAGGGGCCCCGGACGGCGCCGTGCGCGTCGAACATTTCGTCGAAGGCCATCGAATAGACGTCCGACGACGAGTTGTACCCGCCGAAGATGCGCTCGGCGCGCGCAGCACGCAACCCCCGCCTGTTTTCCTCAAGCTGGCTCGGAAGACTCACTTTTCAGATGCTGCCTCAAATTGGCGTTATGGCAGGCCACGGGTTCCCGTTTTGGGAGAAAACGTAACCGACTGATAACCTGGGCAGTCGCTGTGGTGATTTCCGGCGCCCCAACAATCGTCGAAGCGGAGTAAGGAACTAAGAAGCGTGGCCAACATCAAGTCGCAGCAGAAGCGCAACCGCACCAACGAGCGCGCTCGCCTGCGCAACAAGTCGGTGAAGTCTTCGCTTCGCACCGCCGTTCGTGCGTTCCGCGAGGCCACTCACGCCGGCGACAAGGAGAAGGCCACCGAGTTGCTGGCGGCGACCACCCGCAAGCTGGACAAGGCCGCCAGCAAGGGCGTGATCCACAAGAATCAGGCGGCCAACAAGAAGTCGGCCCTGGCGCGAGCGCTCAACAAGCTCTGAGCCCGGCCCGCGCTCACCGGCCCCGGTGGGCGGCCAGCTCGGCCACCTTCCGTACCGCCGACTCCAACGCGTAGTCGGCGTCTGCCACCGCCCCTTTGACATTGGCGTTGAGCGTCGCCACCACCTTCATCGCCGCCGCCACGCTGTCGCGCGACCAATACCGCGCCTGCTTCTGGGCCTTCTGCACCCGCCACGGCGGCATCCCCAGCTGGGAGGCCAGCCGATAGGGATCGCCCGACAGCGGCCCGACCCGGCCGATCGTGTGGACCGCTTCGGCGAGCGCGTCGGCCAGCACCACCAGCGGCTCGCCCCGCATCATCGCCCACCGCAGCGCCTCGGCGGCGCCCGCGACGTCGCCGGCCACCGCCTTGTCGGCGATGTCGAACCCCTTCACCTCGGCTTTGCCGCTGTGGTAGCGGCGGACGGCGGCGACGTCGACGACCCCGCCGGTGTCGGCGACCAGCTGCGAACAGGCGGCCGCCAGCTCCCGCACGTCGGAGCCGACCGCGTCCAGCATCGCGGCCACGGTGTCCTCGTCGACCTTGACCCGCAGCGCACGAAACTCCTTGCGCACGAAATCTACCCGCTCGCTGGCCTTGGTGATCCGCGCGCACGGATGCACGACCGCGCCCAGTGATTGCAGCTCGGTGGCCAGCGCCTTGGCGCGCCCGCCGCCGGAATGCACGACCACCAGCATCGTGCCCAACGGCACGTCCGCGGCGGCGGAGGCGATCACCGCGGCCGCTTCCTTGCCCGCTTCGCCGGCGGCCTCCAGCACGACGATGCGCTCGTCGCCGAACAGCGATGGGCTCAGCAGTTCGGCGAGCTCGTAGGTGCTGACGTCGCCCGCCCGCATTCGGCTGACCGGAACGTCGGCCTCGTTTTGCGGGCCGGCCCGCCGGCGCGCCGCGCGCAACACGTCGGCCACCGCCCGCTCGACCAGCAACTCCTCGTCACCCAGGACCAGGTGCAACGGCGAATCCTCGCTCACCCCACGATGGTGTCACGACGGACCGACTACGCCGCCCGGGGATCCAGGGCCGCGGACAACCACCAGGCCAGCGCGCACAGCACAACCGTCACTGCGGCCAGGCCGACCGCGGCGCCGAACCGGCGGCGCCCGCGCAGCCGGGTGACCACGACGACGATCAGCGCGGTCGCGCCCGCGACCAGCAGCACTCCGGGCACCCCGGCGGGGACGGGCACCGTCGCCGCGGGCGCGCCGGCCGACCAGTGCGCCACCCGCACCACCCACCACAGTTCGGGGCCGGTGAAACGGATCAGCAGCTGGGCGCCGGCCGGCCACGGCACGCTCAACACCGCCGCCGCGCTGCCCAGCACGGTGATCGGCGCTATCACCGGGGCTGCCGCGAGGTTGGCGCCCACCGCCACCAGGCTGACGCGCCCGGAGATGCCGGCCACCAGCGGAGCGGTCACCACGTGCGCGGTCGCGGCGACCGCCAGGGCGTCGGCGAGCGGCCTGGGGCAGCCCCGGCTCACCAGGCGCCGCGACCAGACCGGGGCGATGACGACCAGCGCGGCCGTCGCGGCCACGGACAGCGCGAAGCCCACGTCGACGGCGAGCTGCGGGGCTATCGCCAGCAGTCCCAGCACCGTGGCGCTGACCGCGGGGATGGCTTGGCGCCGCCGCGAGAACAGCATCCCGGCCAGCGCGATCGCGCCCATCACGGCCGCGCGCAACACGCTCGCCGTCGGCTGCACGAGGACGACGAACGCGACGAGCGTCAGCCCGGCGAGGACGACGGCCGGTCGCGGGCCGATCAACCGCGCCGAGAACAGGACGGCCGCACACACGATCGTCACGTTGGCGCCCGACACCGCCATCAGATGCGTCATGCCCGCCGCGCGGAAGTCGCGGTCGGTCTCGGGGGTGACCGCCGAGGTGTCCCCCAGGACCAGGGCGGGCAGCATCGCCGCCTGCTCGACCGACAGCGTGCCCCGAACGGCGGCGGCGAACCGGCCGCGCACCGTGTGGGCGGCCCGCTGCACGGCGCCGGCGGTGCCCAGGGCCGGCCGGCCCGACGCGTTGAGCACCGCGACGGTGAGGTCGCGGCGGGTGGGCCGGCCGACCCGCGCGGTGAATCGCAGCGGCCGGCCCACCATCAGTCCGTCGGCGTCCGATTCCATGTCCGACGCGCGGCCGAAGACGACGACGCGACCGGACAGCGGAGCGTCGCGCAGCCGCTGCAGCGTGGCGCGAAACATGAGCCGGCCGCGGCTCAACGCCACCGGGCTCTCGGTGGGGGTGACCGTCACCGGGGCGGCGGTCCCGAATGCCGCCGTGATCGGGTGGCGATCGACCGCTTCGGCGCGCAGTGCGACCGCGAACCCGAAACCCGCGCCCACGACCCCGACCGCGGCCAGGCCGGTGCTGACGGCTCGCAGCCGCCCGGTGGCTCCCCGCCCACTGCGCGCGGCGTGCCACGCCAGCGCGCCGGAGGCGGCGGCCAACACGACGCAGCAGGCGGCCACCGCCCGCCCGATCGGCCACCAGATGCCGGCGGCGGTCACCACCCAGCAGGTGACCGCGGCCGGCACCAGGCGGGCGTCGACGCGCGGCGCGCCCGGTTCGACGAGGGCTGAACCGTGCACGGGCGTCAGACACGGACCAGTGCGCGCAACTTCTCCAGCCGCGCCGGACCGATGCCGTCGACGTCGGCCAGCTGATCGACGCTGGTGAACTTGCCGTTCGCCTGTCGCCAGGCGACGATCGCGGCGGCCGTGACCGGCCCGACGCCCGGCAGGCCGTCCAAGTCCTCCACGCTGGCGGTGTTGAGGTCGAGCACCTCGCCCGCCTTCGGCTTCACCGGTCCGGCCCCCGCCCGCGGCGGCTTCGACGTCGCGGTGGGGCCCGACGCCACCGAGCTGCCCAACGCCGCCGGCTGCCCGGGGACGGGGGCGAGCCCGACGACGAGCTGCTCCCCGTCGCCGAGCGGGCGCGCCATGTTCAGTCCGATGGTGTCCGCCCCGCTGACGGCGCCGCCCGCGGCCTGCAGCGCGTCCGCGACTCGCGCCCCGGGCGCCAGGGTCACCAGTCCGGGGCTGTGCACCAGGCCCACCACGCTGACCACCACGGGCCGCTCGGGGCCGGCGCCGGGGCTGGCCGACGATCTGGGGCTCGTCGTCGACGCCTTCTCGACCGGCGGCAGTTTGGCCGACATCACCGGCGCCGGCCGATCCCTCAGCAGCGTGAACACCGTGACGAGCACGGCCAGCGCGGCCACGATCGCCAGCCCGATCGCCCCGGCGCGCCCCGGGTCGGCGCGCAGGGTGGCCAGCCAGCCGCGCTCCGGGGACGCGGCGGGCAGCCATCGCGGCAGCAGCGAATTCTGGTCCTCGTCGGCCGCCGGCCCGGCTGCCGCCGGCTCCGCGGCGTCGGGCTCTGCGTCCGGTTCGGCGCCGAGTCGGCGCTGCAAGCGCTCGGCGGGAAGTTCTGTTCGCATGCGCCGACCGTAGGCGCGCCGACCGCCGACCCGGCCCCGACCGGCGCCTGCCCGGCCGGCGTCTGTGGACTAAACCGAGGCTGTGCACAACCGCTGTGAGGCATGGGTCAATATGGAACCGAGAACGCATCGCCAGAACCGGGCCCCTCCGACGCTGGTGGCCACGTTCACCCCCAGATGACAGGAGGCCGCCGTGCAACTGGCGCTCACACCGGAGGAAGCCGCGTTCCGCGACGAACTCCACACGATCTACACCACCAAGATCCCGGAAGAGCTGCGCGAGCGGGTGCGCCGGGGCTCGGCGGAAGTGAACCATGAGGACATCGTCACCAGCCACAAGATCCTGCACGAGCACGGCCTGGCGGTGCCGAACTGGCCGGTCGAGTGGGGCGGCAAGGACTGGACGGCCACCCAACACCAGATCTGGGCCGACGAAATGCAGCTGGCGTGCGTCCCGGAGCCGCTGAACTTCAACACCAAGATGGTGGGTCCGGTGATCGCCGAATTCGGTTCGGAGGAGGTCAAACAACGCTTCCTGCCGCCGACCGCGAGCCTCGACATCTGGTGGTGCCAGGGGTTTTCCGAGCCCGAGGCCGGCTCGGACCTGGCGTCGCTGCGCACCACCGCGGTCCGGGACGGCGACAGCTACGTCGTCAACGGCCAGAAGACCTGGACCACGCTCGGCCAGTACGCGGACTGGATCTTCTGCCTGGTGCGCACCGACCCGCAGGCGCCCAAGCGTCAGGCCGGCATCTCGTTCCTGCTGTTCGACATGAAGAGCCCGGGGATCACCCTGCGGCCCATCAAGACGATCGACGGCGGCCACGAGGTCAACGAGATCTTTTTCGAAGACGTCCGCGTACCCGCGAATCAGCTTGTGGGGGAAGAGAACAAGGGCTGGACGTACGCGAAATTCCTGCTGGGCAACGAACGGACCGGCATCGCCGGCGTCGGGCGGACCAAGGTGCGCCTGGCCGAGGTGAAGAAGCACGCCGCCGAGGTCGGCCTGCTCAAGGACCCGCTGTTCGCGGCCCGGCTTGCCGAGGCCGAAAACGAGTTGCTGGCATTGGAACTCACGCAGTCGCGGGTGGTCACGGACTCGGCGAACGGACAGCCCAATCCGGCATCGTCCGTGCTCAAACTCCGCGGCAGCCAACTGCAGCAGGTGGCCACCGAGCTGCTGGTCGAGGTGGCCGGTCCCGACGCGTTGCCCGCCGACGGGGAGGACATCGCGTCTCCGGACTGGGCGCAACACAGTGCGCCGCACTACCTCAACTACCGCAAGACGTCGATCTATGGCGGCAGCAACGAGGTGCAGCGCAACATCATCGCGTCCACCATTCTGGGATTGTGAGGCAGCCATGGACTTTCAGTTGACCGACGAGCAGACACTGCTCCGCGACACGACCCGCGACCTGCTGTCGCGCAGCTACGACCCGGAGAGCCGCAACAAGGTCATCGGCTCGGACCTGGGCTGGAGCCGCGAGGTATGGAGCCAGCTCGCCGACACCGGGATCCTGGGCCTCGGCTTCGACCCGGAGGAGGCGGGCCAGATCGAGATCATGGTCGTGCTCGCCGAGGCGGGCCGCCGGCTGGCCCCGGAACCGATCCTGCACGCCGCGCTCGCGCCGGGCGCGCTGATCGCCGAGCTGGGCACCGACGCGCAGAAGGAACAGCTCGACGACGTCGCGGCCGGCCAACGGCTGCTGGCCTTCGCCCACCTGGAACCGGGGCACCGCACACCGACCGCGGACGCGAGCACCAAGGCCGCGCGGCAAGGCGATTCATGGGCATTGAGCGGGCGCAAGAACCCGGTGCTCGCCGGGGACTGCGCCGACACGCTGGTGGTCAGCGCCGCCCTGCCGGACGGCGGGACGGGCCTGTTCCTGGTGGACGCGAACACGGTCACGCGTCACCCCTACCGGACCTTCGATGGACAGCGCGGCGCGCAGATCGACCTGGACGCCACGCCCGCCGAGCCCCTGGGCGAAGCGGCGGACGCGTCGCAGACCATCCGCGACGCCGTCATCCGCATCCAGGCGGCGCTGTGCGCCGAGGCGGTCGGGGCGATGGAGGAAGCGCTGCGGCTGACCACCGACTACCTCAAGACCCGCAAGCAGTTCGGCGTCACGCTCAACAAGTTCCAGGCACTCACCCAGCGGGCGGCCGACATGTACGTGTCGCTCGAACTGGCGCACAGCATGAGCTTGTACGCGTCGATGTCCATCGCGGACGGCAACCTCGATCCGGTGATCGCCTCGCGGGCCAAGCTGCAGATCGGCCGCTCGGGCCGGCACATCGCCCAGGAGTCGATCCAGCTGCACGGCGGCATCGGGGTGACGGCGGAATACCCGGTCGCCCACTACGCGGCCCGGCTCACCGCGATCGAGCACATGTTGGGCACCTCGGGCGACCACCTGCACAACCTGATCGACCACATCGGCGACTACGACCTGGCCCGTCTCTAGCGCATGGCCGGGCCCGCCGCGCTCTCGGAAAGGGTTGTCGAGTTCCTGTCAGCCGGCACCCGCACCGGCATGCTCGGTTACGTGGCCGCCGACGGCCGACCACTGGTCGCGCCGGTGTGGTTCGTCGTGGACGAGGGGGAGCTGGCGTTCAACACCGGCCGTGACACGTCGAAAGGCCGTGCCCTGCATCGCGATCCGCGAGTGGTGATGTGCGTCGACGATCCTCATCCGCCGTATTCGTTCGTTCAGGTACAGGGGGTGGCGACGGTGAGCGAGGACCCGGCCGAGGTGCTCGACATCGCCACCCGCACCGGCGCACGGTACATGGGCGCCGACCGCGCCGAGGAGTTCGGCCGCCGCAACTCCGTCCCCGGCGAACTGGTGGTGCGCCTGCGCCCGACCAAGGTCATCGCCGGATTCGATATCAGCGACTGACCCCTAGTCCGACGCCGGGACCACCTCCGGCACCTGACCGGCCAGGTACTCGGCGAGCGCGCTGATCGTCGGATAGTCGAAAACCGCTGTGGCGCTGATCGTGAACGCGCCCCCGAACTGACCGTACAACCGGTTACGGAGTTCGACCGCCATCAGCGAGTCGGTACCCAGGTCCAGGAACCGGCTCGTCGCGGCGGGCGGTTGCGCGAGCCGCAGGAACTGCTGCACTTCCTGCTGCAGGAACTCGGTCAGGAAACCGACTCGCTCCGCGTCCGGCACCTCGTGCAGCTTCTTGAGCAACTCGCTGTCGCCGGTCGCGGTCGCGGCGTCGCTCGGCAACACGTGGTCGAGAATCGGCGGGCGGGAACCGCCGAGCATCTTCGCGGTGCGCTGCCAGTTGGCCTTGATGACGGTCGCCTGGCCCGTGCCGTGCGCGACGATCTCACCGAGGGCGTTGAGGGCCGCGGAGGGCTCCAGCGAAACCAGTCCCTGCGCACCGAGATTGGCGCGCGCCGCCTCCGAGGCGGCCATGCCGCCCTGCGCCCAGGGACCGAAGTTGACACTCGTGGCGGGCAGGCCTTGCGCCCTGCGCTCGGCCACCAGCCCGTCGAGCAGCGCATTGGCCGTCGCGTAGTTGGACTGGCCGGGTGAACCGAGCACGCTGGAGATCGACGAGTAGACGATGAAGAAGTCGAGTTCGTCTTTTCTGGTCAGTCGGTGCAAGTGCCAGGACCCCAGCGCTTTCGGCAGCAGGGTCGTCCGGAAGCGTTCGACGCTCTGCTCGGGCAGCAGCGCGTCGTCGAGTACGCCCGCCAGGTGCACCACGCCCGCCAGCGGCGGCATCTCCGCGCGGATCCGCTCCAGCAACTCCTCGACCTGGGACTCGTCGCCGATGTCGGCCGCAAAGGTGTGGATCCGGCACCGGTAGCGCTCGGTGATGGTGGCGATCGCCTGTTGCGCGTCCGCATCGGGCGCGCGGCGGCTGGTGAGCACGATGTCACCGGCACCGAGTTGGGCCAGGTAGGACGCGGTGTGCAGGCCGAGCGCGCCGAGGCCGCCGGTGATCAGGTAGCTCCGATCACCCTGCGGCTGCAGCGGATTCGGCATCTGCAGCACGATCTTGCCGATGTGCCGCGCCTGCTGCATGCGGCGAAACGCGGTCTTCGCCTCGGTCAGCGGGTAGATCTCGGCGGGCAGTGGTGCCCACTCGCCGCCGCCCAGGCCGTCGGAGACCTCGGCCAGCAATCGCCGGATGCGCTCCGGGTCTTGCACGATCGTCCCGTCCAACGCGACGACCTCGTAGGCGATGTCGGGTCGGGCCGCCGCCATCTGCTCACGCGTCCAGATGTCCCGCTTGGCGATCTCGGCGAAACGGCCATTGCGGGCGGTGGCCCGCACGGTCGCTTCCACAAAGCCCTCGTTGGTCAGGCTGTTGAGCACCACGTCGACGCCGGCCCCGTCGGTGTCGGCGAGGATCTGGTCGGCGAAATCGGTTGTGCGCGAATCGTAGACGTGCTCCACGCCCAGTTTGCGCAGCGTCGCCCGTTTGTAGGTGCTGGCGGTGGCGAAGACGATCGCGCCCTGCTGCTGCGCCATCTGGATGGCGGCGAGTCCCACGCCACCGCTTGCGGCGTGGATGAGCACGCGGTCGCCGGGCTTGAGTTGCGCCCAGTCGAACGCGAGCCGCGCCGTGAGCGCGGCAGCCGGAATGGTGGCCGCCGCCACCGCACCCAGCTCGTGCGGTACCGGCGCCAGCAGTTGGGCGGGCACGTTGATCTGGCTGGCAAACGCTCCCTGCATGAAGCCGAAGACGCGCTCGCCGATCTCGAATCCGGTCACGCCGGCTCCGATTTCGGTGACGATGCCGGAGAAGTCGCCGCCGATCAGGCCCGGATCGCCCGGGTAGAGGCCCAGCACGTTGAGCACATCCCGGAAGTTGAGACCGGCGGCCTCCACCCGGATCTGCACCTGGCCGGCATCCGGCGGCGGGACTTCGGTCTCGGCGAGACGCAGGTTGTCGATCGCGCCGCGTTCGGTCGGCGCCAGCACGTAGTCGCCGGTGCGCGGTACGGAGAGCTGACCGCTGCGCGCCCAGGGCAGTAGCCTGGAGGCCAGGAACTTCCCTTGGCGCAGCGCGAGTTCGGGCTCTAAGACAGACGTGTCGGCCGCGCCGAGCAGCCTGGCCAGCGAGTGCACGGCCTCTTCGGACCCGTCGTGGTCGGTCAGCCTGCAGCGCAGCGTCGGCTGCTCGGCGATGATGGTTCGTCCCAGCCCCCACAGCGCCGCCTGCACCGGGTCGACCCGCTCGCCGGATTCGGTCGCCACCGCCCGTTCGGTGATGATCCACAGTCCGCCTGGCAGTTTCAGCGATTCTTCGGCCAGCATGGTGTGCACGGCGCCCAGCAGGTTGCCGATGTCTGTCTCGAGCCGGGCGGCGAACTCGTCGCTCGACTCCTCCTCGCCCGGTCGACGGGTGCCGCGCCAGACGATGCCGGTGATCGGTGCGCCGCTCTCCCGCGCGTGGGCGAACAACTGTCGCCAGTCCCGCGGCCCCATGGCCCCGCTGGACGGGACGCAACCGGGCACCTCGGCTGCGAGCGCGTCGAAGCCGGCAACCAACCAAGTGCCGTGGGTGTTCTCGCCTTGCCCGGTATCGGCGCTCGAGGCCGGTGCCGGCACCTCATGCCAGCCGAGGGTGTACAGCAGCCGGCCAACGTCGCCCCCGAGCCCACGCAGCAACGCTTCCCGGGGCGCGCGTTTGACGGTGAACTCGCGTATGCCCCCCAGGTGGTGGCCGTCGCGATCCACGAAATCGAGGTCGAAGACCTGTGTTTCGCTCTCCATACCGCCGGCGCGCCACTTGGCCCGGCAGTAGAACCGCCGTGGCATCCGCTCACGGATCATCACCTGCCCGTAGCGCAGCGGCAAAAACAGGTCGGGGATTGCTCCCTGCTCGGTCGCCGCGAGAAGCGCCGGAAAGGCCGGGAACGCGACGCCGGTGCACAGGTCGAGCAGTACCGGGTGGACCGGCTCGTTGCCCAACTGCTCGGCGAGTTCTTCACCGACGACGACGTCGCCGACCGCCTCGCCTTCGCCCACCCACAGTGATTTCAGGGAGGTGGACCAGGTGGGGCCCCAGGCCAGCTCCATGTCGGCGAACGTGTCGAACAGCTGCTGGGGACGGGTGCGGTTCAACCGTTCGACCGCGGCGTCAACGGAATCCGCCGGCTCGTCTTTTGCGTCGGCGCTTCCGGTGATGACGGTGCCGTCGGCGTTCAACGACCATTGCGCGTCGCGGACGCCGTATGGGCGGCTGTGCACCTGGAAGGTCCAGCCACCCCGGTCCTCGGCCGGATGCAGGGTCAGCTGCACCTCGCGAGAACTCTTGTCCGGCAGGATGATCGGTTCGTAGAAGAACACGTTCTGCACCTGAGCCGGCGTCCCGACCGCGGCAAGGGCCATCGCCGCGTAGGTCGCCCCCGGAACGACAACGGTGCCGTAGATGACGTGATGGGACAGCCACGGCTGCGATTTGACGGACAGCCGGCTGGTGTAGACGATATCGCCGGAGGCCAGATCCTTTTCGCTGCCCAGGATTCCGGACGCGGCGGCACCCCGGCCGTCGGCGCTTGCGACACCGGACGTCTTGGGCCAGAAGTGGCGGCGCTGGAACGGGTAGGTGGGCAGATCGAGCCTGCGGCCGGGTCGCCGGTACACCGTGGCGAACTCGGGCCGGTGCCCTGCGGCGTAGGCCGCCGCCAGCGCTTCGGCGATCTGACGCCGCGCGCCGGTGCCCTTGCGCAGGGAGGCGATGGCGCGGGGCGCCGCCGCGTGTTCCGGCCAGGCCGGCACCGCGGCCGCGGTCAAGATCGGTTGCGGGCCGATCTCCATCAGCACCGAGCAGCCCAGCGCGGCCACCGTGCGCACGCTTTCGGTGAACTGCACCGGCTGGCGGGAATGCCGCCGCCAATATTGCGCGTCCAGCGGGGTTTCCGCGGTGAGCACCGCGCCGGTGCGGTTGCAGACCAGCGGCCGGGTCGGGGTGGCGAACGCCAGCTTGGCCGCGTACGACTCGAATTCGTCGAGCACGGGCTCCAGCAGCTCGGAGTGGAAGGCGTGGCTGGTGTCCAGCCAGGTGCAGCGGATCCCGTCATCGCTGAAGGCCGCGACGATGCGTTCCAGATCGGCGCCCGGGCCCGACAAGACCGTGTTGCGGCCGTTATAGGCGGCGACCGAAACCCGGGAGAACTGCTTGGCGGCGTCCTCCACGTTCTCGGGGTCGGCGAACACCGCCACCATCCGGCCACCCTCGGGCAGGCTGCCGAACAGCCGGCCGCGTTCGGCCATCAACCGTGCCCCGTCCTCGAGGCTGAACACTTCGGCCACGCACGCCGCCGCGTACTGGCCGACGCTGTGGCCCAGGACGACGTCGGGCTCGATGCCCCATGACTGCCACAACCGGGCCAGGCCCATCTCGATGGCGAAGAGCGCCGGTTGAGCAAACGACGTGTGCTGCAACGTTTCTGCGGCCCCGGCGCCGATGTTCCTGTCGGCGTCGAACAGCACCTCCAGCAGCGGGCGCGGCAGCATGCCGTCGACCGCTTCCGCGCACCGCGTCACCGTCTCGGCGAACACCGGCTCGGAGTCGAACAACTCGCGGGCCATCCCCGGATACTGGCTGCCCTGCCCGGTGAACAACCACGCCGTCTTCGGCGGGTCGGCGCACTCGCCGCGGACCGCCCCCGGCCGCAGCCGGTTCTCGGCCAATTCGGCCAGCATCTCGCGGGCACCCTGCGCCGAATCCACGACCAGCGCGGCGCGGTGCTCGAAGTGCGAACGGCCGACCCCGGCCGTGAAGCAGACGTCGGCGATGTCGACGTCGGGGTGCGAGTCGAGCCAGGACCCGTATCGCTGCGCCAGCGCGACCAGAGCCTGCGGTGAGCGCGCCGACAAGGGCAACACGTTGATGCGTTCGTCCGCGGCGTCCGACGCCGGTGTCAGCGCAAGGCCGTCCGCCGAGTCGCCGGCCACCGATTCCGGCGGCGCCTCCTCGATCAGCACATGGGCGTTCGTTCCGGTGAACCCGAACGAGCTCACCCCGGCCCGGCGCGGCCGGCCGTTGGCCTGCCAGGGCGTCGCCCGGTCGACGACCCGCACCGGCAGGGAATCCCACGGAATATGCGGCGATGGGTTCTTGAAGTGCAGGTTCTGCGGCAGCACCTCGTGCTGCAAAGACAGCACGACCTTGATCAAACCCGCGACTCCCGCGGCCGACTCGAGGTGGCCGAGATTGGTCTTCGCCGAGCCGATCAGCAGGGGCCGGTGCGGATCCCGGTCTTCGCCGTAGACGGCCGCGGCGGCCTGCACCTCGATCGGGTCACCGAGTGAGGTGCCGGTGCCGTGCGCCTCCAGGTAGTCGACTTCTCCCCCGGTTACCCCGGCTCGGGCCAGTGCCGCGGAGATAAGCCGTTGCTGCGCACCACCATTGGGCACGGTCAGCCCGCTGGAGGCGCCGTCCTGATTGACGGCGCTACCCCGGATGACCGCGCAGATGCGGTCGCCGCTGCGCTGCGCATCGCTCAGCCGCTTGAGCACCAGAATCCCGCATCCTTCACTGCGCACATAGCCGTCGGCGGCGGCGTCGAAGGTCTTGCACCGTCCGTCGGGCGACAGCATCCGCGCGCGCGAGGCGGCGACGATGGACGCCGGGCTCAGCAGCACGTTCACCCCGCCCGCCAGCGCCAGATCGCAGTCGCCGGAGTGCAGCGCCTGGCAGGCCTGATGGACGGCGACCAGCGACGAGCTGCACGCGGTGTCGACCGCCACCGCCGGCCCTTCCAGCCCCAGCGCGAACGCGACCCGACCCGCGATGGCATTCAGCGCATTGCCGGTGATGAAGTGCGCTTCGATGCTTTCCACCGAGTCTCGCGACAACAGGTGCGAATACTCGTTGGCGGCCACGCCCACGAAGATGCCGCTTCGGCTGCCCCGCAACGCGGCCGGGGAATATCCGGCGCGTTCCAGGCCCTCCCACGCGATCTCGAGCATCAGCCGCTGCTGCGGATCTATCCACACGGCCTCCCGTGGGGAGATCCCGAAGAACTCGGGGTCGAATCCGTCGATCCCGTCCAGGAATCCGCCGCTGCGGCTGTAGATCTTGCCCGGCGTCGCCGGATCCGGGTCGTAGTACTCGTCGATCTCGAAGCGGTCATCCGGGATCTCCCGGATCGCGTCCACACCGCCGGACAGCACGTCCCAATAAGTTTCGGGATCGGGCGAGGCCGGAAAGCGGCAGGCCACCGCGACGATGGCGATCGGCTCGTCGGCGGGCCCGGTCGGCACCGGCACCGGCCGGGCATCCGCCTTGGCGCCCGCCTGTGAGTTGAGACCGAGAACGTCGTTCAGCAGGTACAGCGCCACGTCGCCCACGCGCGGGTAGTCCATTGCGAGGGTGGCCGGCAGTTCCCTGCCCACCGCATGCTCGACTCGGCGCCGCAACTCGACGGCCATCAGCGAATCCATGCCGAGGTCGAAGAATCCGGCCTCCTCGCGGATCTCCGCCGCGTCGATCCGCGTCACCTCGGCGACGACGTCGCGCAGGTAGTCGACCAGCAGCTTCTTGCGCTGCTGCACCGGCGCCTGGGTGAGCTGTTCGACCAGTCGGGTGTTCCCCGACGGTGTCGGCACCGGCGCCGACTCGGGCAGCTCTCGGCCCAGCTCGTCCAGGAATGCCCGCCGGCCCGCCTGCTGATAGAGCGGCAGGAAGCGGGCCCAGTCGATCCGGGCGACCACACCGTGGGTCGCGGAAGTCGCGACGAGTTCGGCCATTCCGGCCAGCGCGTCGGCGGGTGGCAGCGTGCGGACCCCGCGCTGCTCCAGGCGCGCCCGGGCCTCCTCGTCGGCCATCCCCGCCGACCATGGACCGAAGTTGACGCTGACCCCCGCCACGCCCTGCTCACGCAGCCGCCAGGACAATCCGTCCAGGAAGGCGTTGGCCGCGCCGTAGGCGGTCTGGCCGAAGCTGCCCCACACCGAGGCGATCGAGGAGGTGCTCAGGAAGAAGTCCAGTGGCAGCTCCGCGATCGCCTCGCTCAAATTCCAGGCGCCCCAGACCTTTCCCGCGAACACCCGGTCCACTTCGGCGTCATCCAAGGCCCGCAGCGGCGTGGTGCCGATCTCGCCCGCGGCGTGGACGATGCCCGCCAGCGGCGGCAGTTGGGCCTCAACCGTGGCCAGCAGTCGGGCGACGTCGTGCGGATTGGCGACATCGGCCGCGATGACCCGGATTTCACAATCCGACCCTTCCCGGATGGCATCGACGCGCTGCTGCGCCGCAGCACTGGGCGCCCGTCGGCTGGTCAGCACCAGGTGGCGCGCACCGTGGTCGGCCAGATACCCGGCGATCTCCAAGCCGACGCCGCCCAGGCCGCCGGTCACCAGATAGGTTGCGTCGCCGCGCAATACGAGTGGCGGCGCGATCGGCCGCCCCGCGCTTCGGGCCAGCCGCGGAACATAGACACCGTGGTCCCGCAACGCGATCTGGTCTTCGCCCCGCGGGCCCGCCGCAACCTGACCGATCAGCAGGCCCCACTCGTCGGCGCTGCCTTCGGACAGGTCCGCCAGCCCGCCCCACAGCTGCGGGTGCTCCAGGGATGCGGCACGCCCGAATCCCCATAGACAGGATTGCGCCGGCGACACGCCGTCGGCGTCGGTGACGCGTTGCGCGCCTCGGGTTATCAGCCAGATGGGGGCGCGTAGCTCGGCGGCGGCCGCGGCGCGGAAGAGCCGGCGCGTTCCGCTCAGGACGCGGTGTTGCATCCGCAGCAGCGAGCGCATCGATGGCGCCGCGTCCCCTTCGAGGGCCGCGCAGTGCAGGATACGCAGCGTCGATTCGCCCGCCGCCGCGGCGCGCAGCTCCGCTTCGAGCCATTCCTCGTCGGCGTCGGACACCGGCAGCCCGGCGATCCGGAACGGCTGCCCCTGGGCGGTCAGCGCGTCGACCAACGGCGCGACCGCCTGGGTGTCATCGGCGATCAGCAGCCAGTCAGATCCCGCGCCGGCGTCCGCGCGCGCGGCCGCGCTTTTCTCCCAGCGGATCTCGTAACGAGCGTCCGCGATGGACTGGTTCCCACGTTCCTGGTTGTGTTGCGCCGCAAGCCGGGCCAGCACGTCGGTGGTCCGCCGGTCGGCGTTCGGCCCGTCGAGGAGGGTGGCGAGTTCCTCGATCCGGCCGTCCTCGAGAAGCCGGACCGCTTCGCTGCGCGCGACGGCGGCTTCGGCGACGGCAGGGGTGGACGCGACGTCCTTGTCGCGAAACCAGTAGTGGCGGTGCTGGAACGGATAGGTGGGCAGGTCGAGCTTGCGCGTCGGTCCCTGTTGCAGAGCAGCGAAGGCGGGCAGGTGGCCGCAGACGTATGCGCTGCCAAGGGCTTCGATGATCTGGCGGTGGTCGGCGCCGTTTCGACGCAGCGACGCGATCGCCCGCGGCGCGGTCGCCGGATCGGGCCACGCCCGCAGAGCGGCGGCGGTGAGCACGGGTTGGGCGCCGACCTCGAGGAGCACCGCGCAGTTGAGATCGGCCAACGTGGCCACGCTCTTGGCGAACTCGATCGGCTGGCGCGCGTGGCGGCGCCAGTAGGAAGCGTCCAGCTCTGCGCTGCGCCCCAGGGCGGCGCCGGTGCGGTTGCACACCAGGGTCCGTTGTGGCGAGCTGAAACCGAACCGGCTTGCGTACGACTCGAATTCATCGAGTGCCGGGTCCAGCAGCGCCGAATGGAATGCGTGGCTGGTGTCCAGCCAGTCGCAGCGAACGCCGTCGGCGGTCAAGCCGCCCACCACCCGGTCCAGATCCTCGGCGGGGCCCGCGAGCACGGTGTTGGCACCGTTGTAGGCGGCCACCGACAGCCGCGGGAACTCGTCGGTACAGCTTTCCACGCGCTCCGCCGCGGCGAAGATCGCGACCATCCGCCCGCCCGCGGGCAGATTGCCGAAAAGGCGGCCGCGTTCGGCGAGCAGGAGCGCGCCATCCTCGAGGCTGAGCACACCGGCGACACAGGCGGCGGCGTACTGGCCCACGCTGTGGCCCAGCACCACGTCGGGCTCGAGGCCCCACGACTGCCAGAGCCTGGCCAACCCCATCTCGACGGCGAACAGGGCGGGCTGGGCGTAGCTGGTCTGCCGCAGGGTGTCGGGGTTGTCGACATCGAAAATGACGTCCAGCATGGGCTTTTCGAGCACGGCATCGACCACCGCGGCGCACCGGGTCATCGTCTCGGCGAACACCGGCTCGGTTTCGAACAGCTCCCGGGCCATGCCGGCGAACTGGCTGCCTTGACCCGGGAACAGCCACGCCGTCTTCGGCCTGTCGTCGCATTCCCCCCGCAGCAAACCCGGTGCGGGACGGTCGTCGGCGAGGGCGCCGAGCAACTCGGCGGCCGATTCCGTCGAATTGACCACCAGCGCGGCCCGATGCTCGAAGTGGGCCCGGCCCACGCCGGCGGTGAAGCACAGCTCGGACAGGTCGGTCTCCGGGTGCGCGGTCAACCAACCGCGGTAGCGATCGGCGAGCTGCGCCAGGGCCGCCGGGGTGCGCGCCGAAAGCGGCAGGACGCTGAACCGCCGGTCCTCGGGCTGCTCGACGGGACCCGGCGCCGCGTGCCGACCGATTTCCGCGGGTGCTTCCTCGAGGATGACGTGCGCGTTGGTCCCGGAGAACCCGAACGAACTGACACCCGCGACGCGGGCCCGCCCGTTGCGTTCCCAGCGGGTCGCCTCGTCCACGACGCGCACCGGAAGCCGGTCCCACGGAATGTGGGGCGACGGGGTGGAGAAGTTGAGGTGTTTCGGCAAGAGCTGGTGCTCGAGCGACAGCACCACCTTGATGATCCCGGCGATTCCGGCCGCCGCTTCCAGATGCCCGATATTCGTCTTCACCGACCCGATCAACAGCGGCCGGTCCGCGTCGCGACCCTCACCGAGTACGGCCGCCGCGGCCTGGACCTCGATCGGGTCGCCCAGCGACGTCCCGGTGCCGTGCGCTTCCAGGTATCCGACGTCGCGGGCAGAGACCCCGGCGCGCTCCAGCGCTTCGGCGACGACCCGCTGCTGCGCGACACCGTTGGGGACCGTCAAACCGCCCGACGCGCCGTCCTGGTTGACCGCGCTGCCCCGGATCACCGCGCGAATGCGGTCACCGTCGCGGATCGCATCGTCGAGCCGCTTGACGACGATGACGCCGCAACCCTCGCCGCGCACGTAGCCATCCGCGGAGGCGTCGAACGTCTTGCAGCGCCCGTCCGGCGCGAGCATGTGCGCCCGCGAGAAGGTCATCATGGTCGCCGGGCTGAGCAGGACGTTGGCACCGCCGGCCAGCGCGAGGTCGCACTCCCCCAGCCGCAGCGCCTGGCACGCCTGATGGACCGCCACCAACGACGAGCTGCAGGCCGTGTCGACGGTGACGGCCGGGCCCTGCAGCCCCAGCCGGTAGCTGATCCGGCCCGCTGCCGCGGCGCCCGCCGTCCCGATCGCCATGTACGCGTCGATCGCGTCGTACTTCAACTCGTCCGAGACCATCGCCAGGTAGTCGTGGGTGGACAGGCCGACGAACACCCCGGTCTTGCTGTTCGCCAAAGCCGTTGGCGCCGTACCGGAGTGCTCGACCGCCTGCCATGCCGTCTCCAGCAACAGCCGGTGCTGCGGGTCCATCAACATGACCTCACGCGCCGACACCCCGAAGAACGGCGCGTCGAAGCCCACTACGTCGTCGACGAAGCCCGCCCGGCGGCTGACGATCTTCCCGGCCGCATCAGGGTCTGGGTCGAAGAATTCGTCGACATTCCACCGGTCTGGGGGCACCTCCGACACCGCATCGCGCCCTTGCCGCAACACGTCCCAGAATTCGGAAGCGTCGGCGGCACCCGGAACACGCACTGCGTAGCCGACTATTGCGAACCCGGATGCTCGCTCCGTCCGAGCCTCGGCGGTTGCCATGCATCTGTCCTCTCACCTCGGACGACGAAGGCGATCCCCCGGGGACCAGCCTCCGGCGATAGGCCCGTGACTTTTTACGGACCCAGCTTTTGACCCCGCTCACTGCACCACATGTCGACCCTAGGCGCAGCAGAATGATCCCCCAGCGGCGAGTAGTGTTCGCCGGATGCCGGACCGCGTCCCCACGTCGGGCCGGTCTTACCCTAACCACCCCCGCACCCGTCGGGGAACAGCTGTGGCCCGGCATGTCGGGGTCGGAAGTCGCCGAAGAAGTTATGTTGATCTGGCCACCAGCGGGGCCCGGAACCGCCGCCCGGCAGACCGAGGAGAAGATCTTGCGCATCGGGAAGATTACGATCGGCTCAATCGCTGAGTGGACGCTGAGCCCAGGCGTGGTCGTCTCCTGGCACCCGACGCCCGCCGCCCGGGAGAAGGCCCGGCAAGCGCCGGTCAGTCCCGTCCCGGTCAGCTACATGCAGGGGCAACATCTTCAGGGCTATCACCGGCAAACGACCTCGGGCCTCGACTATTCACGGCAGATCATCGCGACGTGCCAAATTTCCGGCCAGTGCGACATCTCCGCCATGAACGAGGCGCTCAACGCGTACCTGCGTCGCCACGACACGTACCGCAGTTGGTTCGAATACACCGAAACCGGAGAGATTCTCCGGCATACCATCGATGATCCCGACGATATCGAATTCACGCCGACGGTCCACGGCGAATTGGCCATCGAGGACTTGCACAATCATGTAGTCGCCACACCCGACCCGTTTCATTGGGAGTGCTTCAGCTTCGGGATCGTTCAAAACGACGACCACTTCACCTTCTACGCGAGTATCGATCACGTCCACGGCGACGCCGCGCTGATCGGCATCACGATGGTGGAGTCCCATGCCAGGTATTCGGCGTTGACAAGCGGCGCCGGGCCCCTCGCCCTGCCCGCCGCCGGAAGCTTTGACGATTTCTGTCTCCAAGAGCGCCAGCACACGTCGGCTTTGACCGTGGATTCGCCTCCGGTACGCGCGTGGATCGAATTCGCGGAGAACAACAATGGCAGCCTGCCGGAGTTCCCGTTGCCATTGGGCAATCCACTGGAGCCCACCAAGAGTGACATGATCACGGACACGTTGATGGACGCGGCGCAGACCGCGAGGTTCGAATCGGCCAGCTCGGCGGCGGGCGCTCGCTTCGTCGGCGGGCTGTTCGCCTGCCTCGCCCAGGTGGAACACGAATTCACCGGCGCGGCAACGTATTACGGGCTCACTCCCAGAGATACCCGCAGGACGTCGGACAACTTCATGACCCAGGGCTGGTTCACCGGGCTGGTTCCGATCACCATCCCGATTGCAGCGGTGTCCTTCAGCGAAGCCGCGTGGGCGGCGCAGACATCTTTTGATTCAAGCCTGGACATGGCCAAGGTGCCGTATTACCGCGTGCTGGAATTGGCGCCGTGGCTGAGCAGGCCCCGTCCGAACTTCCCCGTGACGAATTTCTTGCACAGCGACGCCGCCCCCATGAACGCCGTGCTGGCGGCAGCCGAAATGGGCTACGCAAACAACATCGGAATCTATTCCGACGGAAGGTATTCCTACCAACTCACGATCTATATCTTCCGGTACGAAGAGGGCACCGCGATGGCGGTCATGTACCCCGCGAACGCGGTTGCCCAGAAATCGGTTTCCCGGTATGTCGCAGCGATGAAGTCCGTGTGCATGCGGGTCGCCGATACCGGGCACTGGGGGCGCGTTGCATAGCAAGGAGTAGGCGATGGCTGCTGTTTTCCTCTGGATGAGCCATCTCCGGCCGGCCGGGAGTTCGATGTGCGACGGCTAGCCAATTTTGTGATGCGGTGGCCCGGGGTGGTGATCGGGCTCTGGGCCGTGGTCGCGGTCGCCCTGCCGCTGACGTTGCCGACCCTGAACGAGATGGCGCAGAAGCATCCGCTCGCGATACTGCCCAGCGGCGCGCCGTCGAGCGTCGCCGCCCGGAAGATGACCGAGGCGTTTCACGAATCGGGCGCCGAGGACCTGCTGCTGGTGGTCCTCACGGATGAGAAGGGGCTCGGGCCGGCCGACGAGGCCGCCTACCGCAAAGTGGTGACCGCCCTGCACGACGACACCCGCGACGTGCTGATGTTGCAGGATTTCCTCAGCACGCCGGCGCTGCGCGCGGGTTTGACCAGCAAAGACCACAAGTCCTGGGTGCTGCCGGTCGGCATCGCCGGCGAATTGGGCACCCCGAAGGCCTACGCCGCCTACACCCGGGTCGCCGACGTCGTCCACCGCAGCGTCGCCGGAACTCCGCTGACGGCGAACCTCGCCGGACCCGCGGCCACCGTCAGCGACCTCACCGTCGCCGGCGAGCGGGACCGCGTTCCGATCGAACTTGCAATCGCCGCGCTGGTGCTCATCGTCCTGCTCGTCGTTTACCGCAACCCGCTCACCATGCTGCTGCCGCTGATCGCGATCGGGACGTCGATGGTAATCGCGCAGGCCGTCGTGGCCGGCATCTCGCGGGCCAGCGGGTTGGGCGTGTCGAACCAGTCCATCGTCTTCTTGAGCGCAATGGTCGCCGGCGCGGGAACCGATTATGCGGTCTTTCTGATCAGCCGGTATCACGACTATCTGCGGCTCGGCGCCGACAACGACGAAGCGGTACGGCGGGCGTTGCTCTCGATCGGAAAAGTGATCGCCGCGTCCGCGGCCACGGTGGGGATCACCTTCCTCGGCATGAGTTTTGCCCGGATGGGCGTGTTCTCCACGGTGGGGGTGTCCTCGGCCATCGGCATCGGTGTCGCGTTCCTCGCGGCAATGACGTTGCTGCCCGCCGTACTGGTGCTGGCCGGGCCACGCGGATGGGTCAAACCGTCGCGCGAACTGACCGCCCGGTTTTGGCGGCGGTCCGGGATACGCATCGTGCGCCGGCCGAGACGTCATCTGGTCGCCAGCGTGCTGGTGTTGATCATGCTCGCCAGCTGCGCGGGCTTGGTGCGCTACAACTACGACGACCGCAAGGCGCTGCGGGCCTCGGCCCCGAGCTCGCTCGGGTATGCCGCGCTGGATCGCCACTTCCCGGTCAACCAGTCCATCCCCGAATACATCCTCGTCCAGTCACCGCACGACCTGCGCACACCGCGGGCCCTGGCGGATCTGGAGCAGATGGCCAGCCGGGTCAGCCAACTGCCGAACATCGCTCAGGTCAGCGGCGTGACCCGCCCCGCCGGAGCCGTGCCGGAACAATTCCGAGCGACGTATCAGGCGGGCGCGATCGGCGCTCGCCTGGGCGCCGGTTCCGCGCTGATCGGCGACCACACCGACGATCTGAACCGCTTGGCCGCCGGGGCGAACACGCTGGCCGACAACCTCGGCGAGGTGCGCGGGCAAGTCAACCAGATGGTGGCCGGGATGCGGGGCCTGACGGATGCCTTCACCTCGATCAGGAGCCAATACGGCGGCGACAAGCTGGTCAAAGAAGTCGTCGTGGCGGCCAAACTGGTCAACAGCATCAACTCGCTCGGCCATACCATCGGCGTGAACTTCGCGGCGGTCAAGGATCTGTTCGCCTGGGTGGCCCCGGTGCTGACCGCACTGGAAGGCAATCAGGTCTGCGATGCCGACCCCTCCTGCAGCGCCACCCGGGTCCAATTCGAGCGCGTGGTCAACGCGCGCGGTGACGGAAGCCTCGACCAGATCAACGACCTGGCCGCACAACTGCAGGCGTTCCAAGACCGGCAGAGCCTCAACGCATCGGTCGATCATCTGCGTGCTGCGCTGGCCGGCTTCGTCAAGGCGCTGCATGCCATGGGGTTGGACCAACCGGGTGGCCTACAGGCGGACCTGAACCATCTCCAGCAGGGCGCCGCGGAGTTCGCGGGTGGAAGCCGGCAGGTCGCCGACGGAGTAGACCAACTGGTCGACCAGATCAAACAGATGGGCGCCGGGCTCGGTGAGGCGTCGGCGTTTCTCCTGACGCTGAAACGCGACGCCGCCGAGCCGTCGATGGCGGGGTTCAACGTCCCGGCGCAGCTCCTGCACATGGAGGAGTTCAAGAAGGCGGCGAAGGCGTTCGTCTCGCCGGACGGCCATTCGGTGCGTTATCTGGTTCAAACCAAACTGAACCCGTTCAGCGCCGAGGCGATGGACCAGGTAAATGCGATCGCCGACACCGCCCGGGCAGCCCAACCGAATACCGTATTGGCGGACGCCTCGATATCGATGGCGGGCTATCCCGTCACCCTGCGTGACACGCGCGACTACTACGAGCACGACATCAGATTCATCATCGCGGTCACCCTCATCGTCGTGCTGTTGACCTTGATCGCGCTGCTGCGAGCGGTCGTCGCACCGCTGTATCTGGTGGCGTCCGTCGTCATCTCGTACTTGTCAGCGGTCGGCATCGGTGTGCTGACGTTCCAATTCGTCCTCGGCCAGCAATTGCATTGGAGCGTGCCGCCCTTGGCGTTCGTGGTCTTGGTCGCGGTCGGGGCTGACTACAACATGCTGCTGATCTCGCGAATGCGTGACGAGTCCCCGCACAGCATGCGTTACGGCATCATCCGCACGCTGGGTTCGACCGGAGGGGTGATCACCGCGGCGGGCTTGATCTTCGCGGCTTCCATGTGGGGTCTCGTGTTCTCCAGCATCAGCACCGTGGTCCAGGGCGGTGTGGTGATCGGGATCGGCATCCTGCTCGACACCTTCGTGGTGCGCACCATAACGGTGCCCGCCCTGGCTACGCTGGTCGGGCGGGCGAGCTGGTGGCCCTCACGAGTGGGATCGCGGCGGCCGCCCGCGGGATCGGCGGCCCGGAATGCGCCGTAGACGCCCGCCCGGCCGGCGGGGTATGCGACACTACGAGGCGGAATCGAGCAGGCGGGAAGTGGCGATGCAGAAACTACTCGCAGGAGTTACCGCTCTGGTAACCCTAAGCGCCACAGGATGTTTCGGCCTCGGAATCGCCACGGCCGACGATGCGCCGGGCGACGGGACGTCCACCGGCGGAATGGCGTACGCCCTGGGCGGCGCGCACGTCCCGGGCATCCCCTACGACGAGTACGGCCGGCGCCTGGGGGCCGGATGGTTTCCGGGGCTCCAGCGGGAAATCGTCAACTACCCGGCGGGGCAGGTGCAGGGCCACGTGCTCGAGCGGCTCTTTCCGGGCATCGGCCGGCTGAACGAAGCCTTCCCGGGCCTGGGAGTGGACGGGCCCAGCATCGGCGAGTCGGTGGCCGTCGGCGAGGACAACCTGGACGCGGCCATCCGCCGGGGTGGACCCGGCGCCGCGATCGGCCTGTCCGAGGGTTCGCTCGTGGTTGACGCCGAGCAGGCCCGGCTGGCGAACGATCCGGCCGCTCCCCCGCCGAATCAATTGGTCTTCAGCACCTTTGGCAATCCGGTTGGGCGTCACGCCTTCGGCCAGAGCTTCCTGACCTCCGTTTTCCCGGTCGGCGCCGTCGTTCCCGCAATGGACTACCGCATACCGCCCCCCGTGGAAAGCCAGTACGACACCAAGGCGTTCGTCGCGGCGTACGACATGATCGCCGACTTCCCGGACCGGCCGGACAACCTGTTGGCCCTCGCCAACACCCTGGTGGGCGAGGCGACCGGGCATACGGCGGTCGCGTTCACCGACCCGAGCATGGTGCCGCCGCAGAACATCAGAACCACCGTGAACTCCCGGGGAGCGACCACAACGACGTATCTGATTCCCGAGAAGCACCTCCCGCTGGTGCTGCCCCTGGGCTACCTCGGGGTGCCGGAAGACCTGCTCAATCAGCTCGACGCCGAGCTGACGCCCATGGTGAACGCGGGATATTCGCGAAACGACGACCCACTGACCGCTCCGATCCAAGTCGATCCGGTGCGGGGCTTCGACCCGGCGGCCGTGATCGCACCGGCCAGTCAGGCCACCTTCGGTGGCGGTGCCGACCCGTTTTCGCAGATATTGTCCAGCTCCATGGCCGCGTTCGGTCAGGGCAACCGCTGACCGAAGAGGCGGGCCCCGGTACGCCGCGACAGCGTCGGCGATAATGGCTCACATTCGCCACGTCAAAGGAGACGCGATGAGCAGAACTGCGGCCGAACGCCCGCTGCGGGTGATCCAGTGGACGACCGGAAACATCGGGCGCCGTTCGCTGCACGCCATCATCGGCAGACCGGACATGGACCTGGTCGGGGTGTATGCGCACGGGGCGGACAAGGTGGGCGTGGACGCCGCCGAACTGGCCGGCTGGTCCGAACCGACCGGAGTGCGCGCGACGAACGACATCGACGCGCTGCTCGCCCTGGGCGCCGACGCGTGTTGCTATAACCCGTTGTGGCCGAACGTCGATGAATTGGTGCGGTTACTGGAAGCGGGCGTCAACGTCTGCTCCAGCGCGGCCTGGATCACCGGGGGCAAGCAGACGCCGGAGGACCGCGAACGCATCGCCGACGCGTGCAAACGAGGCGGTTCCACGATCTTCGGCAGCGGCGCGCACCCCGGCATGACCAACATGGTCGGCATGGTGCTGTCCGGCGCCTGCGAACGCGTCGACGAGATCCGCATCACCGAGTCGGTGGACTGCTCGACCTACGAATCGGCGGAAACCCAGACGGCGATGGGCTTCTCGCAGGATCCCGATACGCCGGGGCTGGCCGAAAGCGTGCGGCGCGAAAGCGAGGTCTTCGCCGAATCCGCCGCCATGATGGCCGACGCGATCGGGGCGAAGCTGGACCGGATGACCTTCGACGTGACGTTCACCGCCGCCACCGGCGATTCCGATCTGGGGTTCATGCGGATCCCCGCGGGAACGGTGGGCGGCGTCTATGGCTACCACCGCGGCTGGGAGGGCGACCGCAACGTGGTCAGCGTGGGCTTCAACTGGACCATGGGCAATCACGTGGTGCCGCCCAAACCGCTGGAGCACGGCCACGTCATCCAGGTGTTCGGGCTGCCCAACATGCGCACCGTCCTGCACTGCCTGCCGCCGAAGGACTGGACCGAGCCCGGATTCATGGGCCTGGGAATGATCTACACCGCGATGCCGGTCACCAATGCCGTCCCGGCCGTCGTCGCCGCCGAACCCGGGATCGTGACGCTGGCCGAACTGCCGCCGGTGACCGGCCGGGTGGCCCGTTAGGCGGCCGCAGCCATGTGCCGTTCAGCACACCGAGGCCCCCGGAGGAACGCTTGCGTGCACTAAGGTTTAGAGTGCTTAGCTGAGCAAAGCGTCGGGCGACACCGGTGTCGCCGGCGAGGTAGGTCAGCTTTGCGGCGGCGCCGGGGTGGCGGTTAGCGGAAGGCGGTTCAGGCGTGGCTAGTCCAGATTCGGGTCCACGAGCCGGCACCGTATCCCGTTTGCTCAAACGGGCGTGGATACCGCTCGTTCTGGTGGTGGTCCTGGCCGTTTCGGCGTTGATCGTGTCGCGGCTCCACAAGATTTTCGGCTCACAGGATCTCAACGCGAACGCGGGCAAGGGGATCGAAATCGTGCAGTTCAACCCGAAGGTCGTGGTCTACGACATCACCGGGCCGCCCGGGGCCACGGCCAACATCAACTACTGGGACGAGAACGCCAACACCCACCAGGTCAACGCGGCGCCATTGCCGTGGTCGGCCACCATCTCTACGACCCTGCCGTCGGTGAGCGCCAACATCATGGCGCAGAGCGACAGCAGTGAGATCAGCTGCAAGATCACCGTGGACGGCGTCGTCCGCGAACAGCAGCACTCCAGCGGCCACAATGCCCAGACCTTCTGCTTGGTGAAGTCCGCATGAGCGACGCCGACAACAGGGGCCAGGTCGACACCGCGGACACCGAGGACACCGGTCCGATCAAGACACCGGCTCAAGCCAAGGCCGAGCGCGGTCACCGGCCCTACCTTCCCCACGCGATCCGCATTTTCGCGGTCCCGATCATCCTGGGCTGGCTGTTCGTCACCGTGCTGGTGAACGTCATCGTCCCCACGCTGGAAAAAGTCGGCGAGGCCCACTCGGCGCCGATGACACCGCTGGACGCGCCGTCGATGAAGGCGATGATGCGCCTGGGCCACAACTTCCGCGAATTCGACTCCAACAGCACGGTCATGATCGTCCTCGAGGGCCAGCAGCCCCTCGGTCAGGACGCGCACCAGTACTACGACAAGCTGATTCGGGACCTCCGCAAGGATCCCCAGCACATCCAGCACATCCAGGACTTCTGGGGTGACCGGCTCACCGCCGCGGGCGCGCAGAGCGCCGACTCCAAGGGCGCCTACGTGATGATCAACCTGGCCGGCAATCAGGGCACCACGCTGGCCAACGAATCCGTGGACGCCGTGCGCAAGGTCATCGACGAGAACAAGGCGCCGCCGGGCGTGAAGGCCTACGTCACCGGTCCGGCGGCGCTGTCCGACGACATGCACATCATCGGTAACGCCAGCCTGGCCAAGATCACGCTGTTCACCTTGGGCGCCATCGCGATCATGTTGCTGCTGGTCTACCGGTCCGTCGTCACCACCCTGGTGCAGCTGTTCATGACCTTTGTGGCACTGGCCTGTTCGCGGGGCGTCGTCGCGGTCCTGGCGTACCACAACGCCTTCGGGCTCACCACCTTCGCCGCCAACATCCTCACCATGCTGGCGATCGCGGCCGGAACCGACTACGGCATCTTTCTCGTTGGCCGCTACCAGGAAGCGCTGCGCGCCGGCGAGGACCGAGAAACCGCCTACTACACCACCTTCAAAGGGGTCGCGCCCGTTGTGCTGGGGTCGGGCCTGACCATCGCCGGCGCCACCTACTGCCTGAGCTTCACGCGGCTGCCCTGGTTCAACACCATGGGCGCACCCGTCGCGATCGGCATGCTGGTGGTGGTTCTGGCCGGACTCACGCTGGGTCCCGCTGTTGTCTTCGTGGGCAGCCGTTTTCACTTCTTCGAGTCCAAGCGGGCGGCCAAGGGCGGACGGCTCTGGCGGCGGGTCGGCACCGCGGTCGTGCGCTGGCCGGCACCGGTTCTGGCCGTCAGCGCCGCGGTCGTCCTGGTCGGCATGATCGCCCTGCCGAGCTACAAGACGAGCTACAACGACCGGTACTACCTACCGGCCTCCGCCCCGTCCAATCTCGGGCAAGCGGCCGCCGACCGCCATTTCTCGCAGGCCCGGATGAACCCCGACATGTTGATGGTGGAGTCCGACCATGACATGCGAAACCCCGCCGACATGCTGGTGTTGGACCGAGTGGCCAAGAACGAGATGCGCACGCTCGGGATCGCGATGGTGCAGGACATCACCAGGCCGCTGGGCATTCCGATTCAGCACAGCTCGATACCGTTCCAGAACAGCATCCAAAGTCAGACCACGATGCAGAACATGGGCTTCCTCAAGGAGCGCATCGCCGACATCCTCAGGATGGCCGACGACCTGCAGACCCAGATCGACACCACGCAACGGCAATACGAGGTGTCGCTGGACCTGGCCAACGCCGCGGACGACAGCGCGAAGACCACGGCGGTGACGTCGCAGATCACCGACACCCTGCGCGACCACATCGCCGATTTCGACGACACCTTCCGGCCGATCCGCTCCTACTTCTACTGGGAGAGGCACTGCTACGACATCCCGGTGTGCATCGGGTTGCGGTCCCTCTTCGACACGTTCGACGGCTTCGACCAGCTGGCCGAACAGTTCCACTACCTCACGGCCGATATCCAGCACACCGCCAAAGCCACCCACGACCTCAACGCGCTGTTTCCCACGCTGATCACGACGCTGAAGACCACCAGGGGCATCACGCTGACGCTGTACCAGACGTTCAAGGCGATGATCGACCAGATGGAGGCGATGAGCAACACCGCGATCGTCATGGGTCAGAGCTTCGACGCGTCGAAGAACGACGACTTCTTCTACCTGCCACCGGAGGCGTTCCAGAACCCCGACTTCCAGACGGGGCTGCGCATGTTCTTGTCACCGGACGGCAAGTCGGCGCGGTTCTTCATCACCCATCAGAGCGATCCGATGACACCGGAAGGCATTTCGCGAGTCGACGCCGAACGCACCGCCGCCCAGGAGGCGCTGAAGCAGTCGTCGCTGTCGGATGCGCGGATCTACCTCGGGGGGACCGCCCCGACGTTCCGGGACATGGCCGACGGCGAGAAGTACGACCTGATGATCGCCGTGGTGTCGGCGCTGACGCTGATCTTCATGATCATGCTGCTGCTCACCAGGAGTGTGGTGGCCGCGTTGGTGATCGTCGGCACCGCCGCCAGCTCGATCGCGGCGTCGTTCGGGTTGTCCGTGCTCATTTGGCAGGATTTGTTCGGCATCAGGATCCACTGGATCGTGATGGCGCTCTCGGTCATCATCCTGTTGGCCGTCGGGTCCGACTACAACCTGCTGCTGGTCTCCCGGTTCAAAGAGGAGATCCATGCCGGGCTCAAGACGGGGATCATCCGGTCGATGGCCGGTACCGGTGGCGTGGTGACCGCGGCGGGCCTGGTGTTCGCCTTCACCATGGCATCGATGCTCGGCAGCGACCTACGGGTGCTCGGCCAGTTCGGGTCGACGGTCTGCATCGGTCTGCTGCTCGACACCCTGATCGTGCGCACCCTGTTGATGCCGTCGATCGCGACGCTGCTGGGGCGGTGGTTCTGGTGGCCGCAGGTGGTGCATCCGCGCGGCGACAACGCCCTGCGCGCGGCGCCGGCCTAGGTCGGCAGCTGCACGCAGACGGCGACCGCGCCGGCGCCGACGTGTAACGCCAGCACCGGCCCCAACGGGGTGATGATCGCCGGCTCGCACGCGGGTAACCGCCGCGCCAGCGTCGCCGCCACCTCCTTGGCGCCGTCCGGATTGGCGACGTGGTGGACCGCGAGCGCGGCCGGACCCTCGCCCACCACCTCGCAGACCCGGTCGACCATCGTCTCGGTCGCGTGGGTGACGGTGCGCACCCGTTGCGCCAGAACGAGTTTGCCGTCGTCGATGCGCAGCAGCGGCTTGAGCGCCAGCGCGGTCCCCAGCCAGGCCTTGGCTCCGCCGATCCGTCCACTGCGGCGCAGGTTGTCCAGTCGGTGCACGACCATGAACGCATGGCTGTGCCGCACAGCCAGTTTCGCCGCGTCGGCAACGGCGTCGAGGTCGCCCCCGGCGGCCGCGGCCCGCGCGGCGGCCAGCGCGATGAAGCCCGTGCCCATCGCGGTCGACCTCGAGTCGACGACCCGGACATGGGGGTCCAGGTCCGCGGCGGTCCGTTCGGCCGCGCCGCAGGTTCCCGACAGCGCCGACGAGAGATGCACCGCCACCACGCCGTCCCCGCCGCTGTCGGCCAGCGCCTGCTGGTAGGCGTCGGCCAGTTCGGCCGGGGTGGCCGCCGCGGTGGTGGCGTGGCGCTGGTAGACGTCCTCGGGGATCTCGTCCACGCCGTCGCGCAGATCGACACCGTCGAGCAGGATGTGCAGCGGCACAACGCGGATCGCCCACTTGTCCAGCAGCTCCGCCGGCAAGCGCGCCGACGCGTCGGTCACCACCACGACAGGCATGACGCTATCCGCGCGGCTCGTCGGTCGGCGCTTGAGCCTTCTCCACGGCCTCGGCCAGCGCCTTGAGCATCAGCTCGGCTACCGCCTGGTGGGCTTCGAAGTTCCAGTGGATCCCGTCGGGATTCCCCCGTCCGCTCATGACGTGTTCGGCAACGGCCGCTTTGAGATCCACCAGGGGAACATCGTGGCTTTGCGCCCACTCGGTGATGGCCGCCGCGGTGGCGGGGCGGCCGTGATGCGCCCTGCCGTAGGTTTCGGCGATGTGCACCGACGGCAGCGACGCCACGATGGGGATGCCGGGGCGGTTGAAATCGATTGCGCCGCGGGTCTGTTCGAGGTAATCGACGCTCAGGTGCGCAGGCAACGCGGAGCGCGCCACCGGCGACAGCCTGGGCTGCAGCCAGCCGTAGCCGTCGCGCACCCAACGCCGCAGGCG
Source organism: Mycobacterium europaeum (assembly GCF_034555895.2). NCBI lineage: Bacteria > Bacillati > Actinomycetota > Actinomycetes > Mycobacteriales > Mycobacteriaceae > Mycobacterium > Mycobacterium europaeum. The sequence continues at coordinate 1,114,658 of NZ_CP157315.1, read as the reverse complement.
GGGCGGCCGCACGTAGCGGATCAGCTCGCGCAGCGCCGTCGGCAGCACCGACGGCAGCGAATCCATGCCGCCGGTGGCGAAGATGACCGCGCCCGCCCTCGGCAGCGCCGCCCAGGCGCGCGGGTCCTGGGTCGCGGCCCACCAGATGTCGCGGCAAGTCCAACCGATGCGGCCGATCAGCTCGACATCCCAACCCAATTGGGCGGCAACGATGTTGGGCCAGATGCGGGGATCGTCGGCGGGCAGGCCGCCGGTCGGCCCGTAATAGGCCAGCGAGTCGGCGAATATCAGCAGCGTGGGCCGGGCCTCACAGGACATCGTTGGACACCTGCGCCGAAGCGTTCCAGACGTCGAGGCGCCAGCGGATGGCGGCCACGCCCGCGTCCTCGTCCGAATGGCCCGAAAGCTGCACCCAGCTGGCATTGCCCATGCCGCCCAACATCGGCCAGTTGGCCACCGGAAGCTTCAGCAGCGCGGCCGACAGCGCGGCGATCAGGCCGCCGTGGGCCACCAGCACCACCGGGCGATCGGCATGCTGGAGGCCGCCCCACTCCGGCTCGCCGGACACCAGTTCGGCGACCAACGGCACGCTGCGGGCGGCGACGTCGACCCGGCTCTCTCCGCCGTGCGGTGCCCAGGTGGCGTCTTCGCGCCAGGCCAGCCGGGCGCCGGGGGCCTGCGCGTCGACCTCGGTGTGCGTCAGCCCCTGCCACTCGCCGAGATGGGTTTCCCGCAACCGCGGGTCCACCCGGATGGGCAGGCCGGTGCGCTCCCCCAGTCGGATCGCCGTGTCGTAGGCGCGATGCAGGTCCGACGAGACGATCAGCAACGGCTGCAGCTTGCCCAGCACCTCGGCGGCGGCGACGGCTTGTGCCCGCCCGAGTTCACTGAGTTGGGAATCCAGCTGGCCCTGCATCCGGCTACCGGCGTTGAACTCGGTTTGCCCGTGCCGCAACATGATCAGGCGGCGAATGGTCATTGCGTGCCCGCTGGATCTTCGGGGAGGTCCGCCAGGTCCACCGGCACCACCGGGCAGTCACCCCACAACCGGTCCAGGGCATAGAAGTCGCGGTCGTCCTGGTGCTGGATGTGCACGACGATGTCGCGGTAGTCCAGCAGCGTCCAGCGGCCCTCCCGGGTGCCCTCCCGGCGCGCGGGCTTGTAGCCGGCCCGGCGCATCTTCTCCTCGACCTCGTCGACGATAGCGTTGACCTGCCGCTCGTTGGACGCCGACGCGATGACGAAGCAGTCCGTGATGACCAGCTGGCCTGAGACGTCGATCACGACGACGTCGTCGGCCAGTTTGGAGGCGGCCGCGCCGGCCGCCACGGTCGCCATGTCGATGGCCTCCTGGGTGGCGGTCACGTGTTGTTCCCGGCGGGCAGGGTTGAACGGCTCACGGTGTCCTTCGGTTTTTCGCCGCCGCGATACAGCCGGCGCTTGGAGACGTACTGCACCACGCCGTCGGGCATCAGGTACCACAGGGGCCGGCGCTGCTGGGCGCGCAGACGGCAATCGGTCGACGAGATCGCCAGCGCCGGGATCTCGACGAGCGTCAGCACATCGTCGTCCAGCTCGCCCAGGACGCCGGTGATGTGTTCACGCCGCAGCTCGTATCCGGGCCGGCTGACGCCGACGAACCGCGCGAGCTGAAACATCTCCTCCCAGCCCTGCCACGACAGGATGGAGGCCAGCGCGTCGGCGCCGGTGATGAAGTACAGCTGCGAATCGGGGTTGACGGCGTGCAGATCCCGCAGGGTGTCCTTGGTATAGGTGGGCCCGCCGCGGTCGATGTCGACGCGGCTCACCGAAAAGCGCGGGTTGGACGCGGTCGCGATCACCGTCATCAGGTACCGGTCCTCGGCGGCGGACACGTGCCGGTCCTTCTGCCAGGGCTGACCGCTGGGCACGAACACCACTTCGTCGAGGTCGAACAGGTCGGCGACCTCACTGGCGGCAACCAGGTGCCCGTAATGGATGGGATCGAACGTCCCACCCATCACGCCCAGCCTGCGCAGCTGCTTTTGCACGATTTGCCAGCTTACTTGAGGCGGCGTTGTCGCCCGATTCCCCAGCCCACGCAGGCTGGGCAGAATTCAGACGGGCAACAGCTGGTCGATCACCGTGGCGAGCTGCTTGGCCGACCGGCATTCGTGCATCGTGATGATCTCCTGATAGCGCGGCACCGCCGAGTCGCCGCTGCCCCACAGATGCCTGGGCTCGGGGTTCAGCCAGTGCGCGTGCCGGCTGGCGGTCACCATGTGGGCCAGCAGACCGGTCTCGGGATTGCGGTAGTTGGTGCGGCCGTCGCCGAGCACCAGCAGCGAGCTGCGCGGTGACAGCACGTTGGGGAACGCCTGCACGAAGGACGCGAAGGCGTTGCCGTAGTCGGAATGCCCGTCGCGGCTGTACACCCCGGCCTCCCGGGTGATCCGCTGGATCGCCACGGCCAGATCGGCTTCCGGGCCGAACATGTGGGTCACCTCGTCGGTGGTGTCGATGAAAGCGAACACCCTGACCCGCGAGAACTGTTGGCGCAGAGCGTGTACCAACAGCAGGGTGAAATGGCTGAACCCGGCGACCGAACCGGACACGTCGCACAGCACCACCAGTTCCGGGCGTGCCGGGCGGGGTTTGGCCAGCACCACGTCGATCGGCACGCCGCCGGTGGACATCGACTTGCGCAGTGTCTTGCGAAGGTCGATCACCCCGGCGCGGCTGCGTCGCCGCCGGGCCGCCAACCGGGTGGCCAGCGTCCGGGCCAGCGGGGCCACCACCCGCTGCATCTGGCGCAGCTGGTCCCCGGAGGCGCGCAGGAACTCGACGTTCTCGGAAAGCTGGGGGATGCCGTACATCTGGACGTGGTCACGCCCGAGTTGTTCGGCGGTGCGCCGCTTGGTCTCGGCGTCGACCATCTTGCGCAACTGGGTGATGCGCTGCGCGGCAAGCGCTTTGGCGATCTGCTCCTGGGTGGGTGTCGGCTCGTCACCGTAGGGGGCGAGGAGCCCCGCCAGCAACTTCCCCTCCAGTTCGTCCAGCGCCATCGCCTTGAGCGCCTGGTACGAGGAGAAGGACGGCCCGCGGCTGGAGCTGTACTTGCCGTAGGCCTCCACGATGCGTGCGATCATCGCGACGAGCCGCTCATCCATGTCGGCGAGGTCGGGATTCTCGGTGAGCAGGTCGACCAGCATCTGGCGCATCGCCTCGACGTCGTCGGGCGGCAGCGAGTCATCTCGCGCCCCGTCGGCGTCCTCGTCGGTGACGACGGCGCGAGCGCCCAACGCGGCGGGGAACCACAGGTCGAACATGGCGTCGTAGGTCTCGCGGTGTTCCGGACTGCGCAGCACGGCGCACGCGATGCCCTCCCGCAGCACATCGCGGTCGCCCAGACCCAGGGTGGCCATCACCCGGCCGGCGTCCACGGTCTCCGACGGACCCACCGAAATACCCACTCCGCGAAGCGCTTCCACGAAGCCGACCAGGTGACCGGGCAGTCCGTGCCGGGCGAGCGGCCGGGCGGGCCGGATGCGACGTGGGGCCATCGGTGATTCCTAGTTCAACCGGAGCTCGCCGCTCGCGCGCTGCTGGTCGGATTGGTGCTTGAGCACCACACCCAGCGTGGCGGCGACGACGGAGTCGTCGATGGTGTCGAGGCCCAGCGCGAGCAGCGTGCGGCCCCAGTCGATGGTCTCGGCGATGGACGGCACCTTCTTGAGCTGCATGCCGCGCAGCACGCCGATGATGCGTACCAGCTCCTCGGCGAGGTGCTGGGGCAATTCGGGCACCCGCGACAACAGGATGCGGCGCTCCAGCTCGGGACTGGGAAAGTCGATGTGTAAGAACAGGCATCGACGTTTGAGGGCCTCGGACAGTTCCCGGGTGGCGTTGGAGGTCAAGACCACGAACGGTGTCCGCTCGGCGGTGATCGTGCCCAGTTCCGGGACGGTCACCGCGAAGTCGGACAGCACCTCGAGCAGCAGTCCCTCGATTTCGATGTCGGCCTTGTCGGTCTCGTCGATCAGCAGCACCGTGGGCTCGGTGCGCCGGATGGCGGTCAGCAGCGGGCGTTGCAGCAGGAATTCCTCGCTGAACACGTCGTCTTTGGTTTGATCCCAGTCCCCGGAGCCGGCCTGGATGCGCAGGATCTGCTTGGCGTGATTCCACTCGTAGAGCGCGCGGGCCTCGTCCACCCCTTCGTAGCACTGCAGCCGGACCAGTCCCGAGCCCGTCGCCTCGGCGACGGCGCGCGCGAGCTCGGTCTTACCGACGCCGGCGGGGCCCTCCACCAGCAGCGGCTTGCCCAGCCGGTCGGCCAGGAACACCGCGGTCGCGGTCGCGGTGTCGGGAAGATAACCGGTCTCGGCCAACCGTCGGGAGACGTCATCGATGTCGGCGAACAACGGCTTGGGCCGGGCGGGCAGGCTCACTATCTCAGTTCTCCTCAAACACTTTTCGTCGCGGGTCTCAGGCGGGACGGACTTGCCCGTCGCCCCAGGCAATCCATTTGGTCGAGGTCAGCTCCGGCAGCCCCATCGGACCGCGGGCATGCAACTTCTGCGTGGAGATGCCGATTTCGGCGCCGAAACCGAACTGCTCACCGTCGGTGAACGCCGTCGACGCGTTGATCATCACCGCTGCGGCGTCGACACCGTCACTAAACCGTTGCGCCGCAGCCATATTGCTGGTGACGATGGCCTCGGTGTGGCCGGTGCCGTACTCGTTGATGTGCGCGATCGCGGCGTCGATGCCGTCGACCACCGCGACTGCGATGTCCATCGACAGGTATTCGCGGCGCAGGTCGTCCTCCCCCGCGTCCGCCGAAAGCCCGCCGTGCACCGTCACACCGGCATTCTCGAGGGCGGCCACCAACCGGGGCAGGGCCTTGTCGGCGATCGCGGCGTCGACCAATAGCGTCTCGGCGGCGTTGCAGACACTCGGCCGGCGCGTCTTGGAGTTCAACAGGATCCGTTCCGCGACATCGAGGTCGGCCCCTTCGTGCACGTAGACGTGGCAGTTGCCGACACCGGTCTCGATGGTGGGCACCTGCGCGTCGCGGACCACCGCGTTGATCAGGCTCGCTCCCCCGCGCGGTATCACCACGTCGACCAGGCCGCGGGCCTGGATCAGGTGCGTCACCGTGGCCCGATCGGCGGCCGAAAGCAGTTGCACGGCATCGGCGGGCAGGTCCTCGCTGACCAGCGAAGCGCGCAGCACCTGCACCAGGGCCTGGTTGGACCGCGCCGCCGAGGAACTCCCGCGCAACAACACGGCGTTGCCCGACTTGAGCGCCAGACCGAAGGCGTCGACGGTGACGTTGGGCCGGCCTTCGTAGATCATGCCGACGACGCCGAGCGGCACGCGCTGCTGCCGCAAGTGCAGCCCGTTGGGCAACGTGTAGCCGCGCAGCACCTCCCCGACCGGGTCGGGCAGCCCGGCCACCTGGCGCAGCCCGGCGGCGATTCCCTCGACCCGTTTGGCGTCCAGCGCCAATCGGTCGAGCATCGCGGGCGGTGTGCCGACGGCTTCGGCGGCGCTGAGATCTTCGGCGTTGGCCGACAGGATCAACTCGGTGTGGGCCGCTATCGCGTCGGCCGCGGACCGCAGCGCCTGATCCTTGGCGACGGTCGGCAGAAGCGCCAGGACGCGGGAGGCGACCCGGGCGCGGCGAGCGGCGTTGTGGACCTCTCGGCGCAAGTCAGGCAGCGAAGGTGCTTGCAGACTCATTGAACCAGGGTAGCGGGCCTTCACCGGCCGGGTGAGGCGGCCCGGCTATTGCGGCACGAGCCACCGCGTGACGCGCCGGCAACCAGGATTCCGTTCGCGGGTGGGTCAGCGGAGCCGCTGCGCCGGCGTCGGCGCCTCGCGGCGGGCGGGACCCGTCCGCTCATGGTGAGTTGCCTGCCGCACCTTGGTTTGCCGCTCGTCGATCAACCGGCCCAGGTCTTGGAGCAGCAAGGGCTTCCGCATCACCAGATCCTCGAGGTGCTCACGGTCGATCTGTAGCGCGGTCACCTCGTCCAGTGCGTATGCACCGGCGAGGTTGGGTTGGCGGGTGAGCGCGGTCAGGCCGAGGAACGATCCCTCGTCCAGGGTGGTGACGGGGACCATGGACCCCTCGTCGGTCGTCGCGGTCAAGCGCACCCGGCCGGCGACCAGGAAGGTCACCCCGCGAGACACCTCACCGGCGGACTCGAGGATTTCGTCGGCACCGTAGCGGACGATCTTGGCGTACGGCACCAGCGATTGCTGGTCGGTGTGGCTCAGCCGCAACGCCGGGGCGACCACCGTGCGCAACGCCTTCTCCACGCGTTGTTTGGTCGAGTAGTTGTCGTCAGCGCCGTCGAGCCGCAGGCGCGCCCGCCGCGCGGCGTACCAAACCCAGCGCAGGAACGTCGCTTCCGTGGCCTCGGCGTCGGCGGGCGACAACAACCGGACGGTCGTGCGGTACTGGGCGCCGCCCAGGGCGACGGTGGTGGGCGGGATTTCGGGCCTTCGGGCCGGCAGCGCCCCGGCCACCCGCGTCAACATCGCGCACACCTTGTCGGGCGAGTCGCCCGCCGCGAATTTCGTTGTGATCGCACAGTCGTATGCGCGGGACGGGCGACTGAGATTCGTGAAGGAGGTGCTGGCCAGCATCGAGTTCGGCATGATCCGGATTCCGCTGCCGGTGTCGATGTGCACGGATCGCCAGTTCACTTCGACGACGCGGCCCCGCGCGGTCCCGGTGTCCAGCCACTCGTCGATCCGGAAGGGCTGCTCGAACAGCATGAACAAGCCCGACACCACCTGGCCGACGGAGTTCTGCAGCATCAGGCCGATGACCACCGATGTGATGCCCAGCGCGGTGAACAAACCGCCGATCCGGACACCCCAGATCATCGACAGCATCACCGCCAGGCCGACGCCGATGACGCCAAAGCGGGCGACGTCGACGAAGATGGTGGGCAGTCGTTTGCGCCAGCTGTCGTCGGGCGCGCCCTCGAACACCGTGGCGTTCAGGGCGGACAACACCAGCACCAGCACCAGCAGGCCGAACACCGTCGTGAGGATCCGCACCGGCTCGTCCCCGGCCGGCACCTGCGAAGCCTTGACGAGCAACAGCAACAGCGCGCCCAGCGGCAGCAGGTAGTTGCGCAGCAGGCTTACCTGCCTGGCGAGCTGGCTGTTTCGGCGGACCAGCATGCGGTGCAGTTCGGTGAGCAGGATCAAAGTGACCGGGAATCCGACCGCGACACCGATCGCCCAGTAGAACCAGGATGATTGGAACAAGTTCATGATCGCTCCGACAACCGGTAGATCGCCTGGTCGGTCCCGCCGACCGAGATGGTGCCGGCCGGCGTGAAATGCCGCACGTCACGCATCGCCTCGTACACCTGCGAGGTGACGTAGATGCCCGATTCATCTGCGCCGCCTTGCATCCGGTAAGCCAGACTCACCGCCGCGCCCCACATGTCGTAGACCAGTCCGGAGCGGCCGACCAGTCCGCTGATGACGTCGCCGGTGCTGATGCCCACCCGCAGCCGCAACTCGTGACCCGCTTGGCCGTTGAACCGATCGATGATGTGGCGCATTTCCACCGCGAAGTCGACACTGCGGTGGATGCTGTCCAGCCGCGGTGTGACCACCCCGCAGCTGGCGAGATAGCCGTTGTGGAAGGTGCGGATCCGCTCGACGCCCAAAGACTCGGCCGCCGAATCGAACTGCCGGAACAGCTCGTCGACGATCCCCACCAGCTCGTCGCCGCTGACGTCCACCGAAACCTCGTCGAGTCCGACGATTTCGGCGAAGACCACGGCCACGCCCTGGTGTTCCAGCGCGATGGTCTCCTGTCCCTCGCGGTACCGCTGGACCACCGACTCGGGCATCAGCGCCAGCAAGAGCCGGTCGTTCTCCCGGCGCTGTTCGTTGAGCAACTCCTCCTTGATCGCGAGGCTTCGGCTCATCTCGTTGAAAGCCGCGGTCAGGTCGCCGATTTCGTCGCGCGTGGTTACCGGGATGTTGACCTGGTAATCGCCCGAGCTGATCTTCTGCGTGCCCGTCTGCAGCCGACGAATCGGTCGCAACATCAGCTGAGCCAGCACCATCGACGCCACGCAGATGGCGAAGATCATGATCGACACCGTCAGCACGACAGTCCTGCTGAATCGGCCCAGGCGCGCGAAGGCGTCGGAGTTGTCCCGCGTCGCCAGGATCGACCAGTGCAGATCGGAGTTGGGCAACGACAGCGGGGCGAAGGCCTCGAGCTCCTTGTTGCCCAGGTAGTCGGTGGCGCTGATGACTCCGGACTGTCCGCGCTGGGCGGCGCGAAGACCCGCGGTCGGGACCGGCTGCACCAGGGTCGTGCCGCCGAGCCTGATCGCTTCCTCCACCACGTCCGGTGGGGTACCCGAGGCCACGGCCTCGCGCTTGTACTCAGCCGGATCCTGCAGGAAAAGTCTTGAATCAGAACGCATCAGGTTGTCGGGCCCGGCCAGATAGGTCTCGGTCGCCGGCCCCATCCCGGCGGCCTCCCAGTGTTTGTCGGCGGTCATGATCCGGTTGATCTTCGAGATCGGCAGCGGCAGCGCCATGACGCCGTCGAATTTGCCGTTGATGCCCACCGGCGACACCGCCCACGCCGTGGGGGTATCGAGCTGCGGCTGGTACGGCTGGAAGTCGGTGATCCAGAGAAAGTTGATGTCGTTGGAGCGCAAGGCTTTCTGGTATGCGTCCCGCAGATTGGATTCCCGGTAAGGGCCGGTGAGGATGTTGGTGCCCAGGTCCGGGCCTTTGTTCACCGAAAAGACGACATTGCCCTGCATGTCCAGCAACAGCGCGTCAGGGTATTCGAAACGGGTGACGATGTCGTGCAAGTAGAAACCGTAGCGGGCGCTGGCCGCCGACCACGCGCTGCCGTCGCCGGCATCCTGAACCTTCCGCGCGTCGGAGATCGACGGGTACGGCGCCGTGTAATTGGCCTGAAGGTACTTCTGCGCGTTGGAACTCGGGAAGATCGCGTTGAGATCGAGCTCCTCACCGGTGATCCGCTTGATCGGCTTGATCATGTTGTCGTTGTAGTAATTGACGAGCGCCTGCTGCTGGGGCGGCGTGATGGTCGCGTTGGATAACTGTGCGAAGCCGTCGGTGAACGCCGTCGTCGCCTCGACGATGCTGAAGCCGCCGCTGTACACGAGCAGCGAATTCGTCACCTCTTTGAAAAGGGACCGCACCTGCTGCGCCTGCGACTCGCGCAGTTCGATGAGCCGCTCGGATTCGACCTGGCGCAGGGCGTTGCGGCCCGACGACGCCCCGATGAACCCGATCACCCCGATCGACAGGATGCTGCAGAGCAGCAGCGTCAGCAGCAGCTTCGATTGCAGGCCGATCCGGAAAAACCGACGACGACGAGACTTATGGCCCTTGCGGAACTCAGCTCGGTGCGCCGCAGCCGTTTCCGCCGGGGCGGCTGCCGGTGCCGTCTGGGAAGCCGGCTCAGCGTCTCGTAGCTCGCTCGATGTCACTCGACTACGCCCTTCCTCGGACACGCAGCATCGCTCACGCAGCACACTAGCGCGCGCGTCTCGAGATATGGGCGATTGCCGCAAAGCGTTGGCGGTGAAGAATGCACGCACGCTGTCGGAGACCTCCCGAGCGCCGGGTGACCGCAAGGCTGATGGGCGGACACGACAGTCGGGCAGGCCATCGCCGCGGTTGCCGTGCGAGAGGGCTTCGCCGCGTCGCGCGGCCACGAGTGCGGATGCTGAATTCAGACGCGAAAATCCCTAAGGAGCAAGGCTTTTCATGATGCTTGACGGCGCTGTACGCGGGGGTCGGCAACCGGCTAACGTCAGGGTATGGCGCAAGTATGTGTGGTCGGCAGCGTGAACATGGACATGTCGCTGCGCGTCGATACCCTTCCCCACCCCGGCGATACGGTGCTGGCTTCGTCGTTCACCCACGGACCAGGTGGGAAGGGCGGCAATCAAGCGGTGGCGGCGGCGCGGGCGGGGGCACGGGTGCAATTCGTCGGCGCGGTCGGCGACGACCCGGCCGCCGGACAGTTACGCGCCCACCTGCTGGCCAACGGCGTCGGGTTGGACGCGATCGCCGAAACGCCCGGACCGAGCGGCACGGCGATCGTGGTCGTCGATGCCGACGCCGAGAACACCATTGTGGTCGCCCCGGGCGCCAACGAGCGGCTGACCCTGGACACCCCCGCCGCGAAAAGCGTCATCGCCGGCTGCGACGTATTATTGACGCAGCTGGAAATTCCAGTGGGGGCAGCGGTGGCGGCGGCACGGCATGCCCGTTCGGCCGGGGCGGTCGTCATTGTCAACGCCTCACCGGCCGGGCGGGACGAAGACTCGCTGGCCGAGCTGGCGGCGCAGGCCGACGTCGTGATCGCCAACGAAGCCGAGGCCGAACAGTGGCCGTGGCGCCCCACCCACCTGGTGACCACATTGGGCGCGCGCGGCGCGCGGTACGTGGGCGCCGACGGGGACTTCGTGGTGCCCGCTCCCACGGTGGCCGCGGTGGACACCACCGGGGCGGGGGACGTGTTCGCCGGGGTGCTGGCCGGAAGCTGGCCACGCAACCCCGGTTCTCCCGCCCAGCGACTGCGCGCGTTGCGGCGCGCCTGCGCGGCGGGAGCGCTGGCGACCCTGACGCCAGGCGCCGGCAACTGCGCCCCGGACGCCGAAGCGATCGACGCGGCGCTCGAATCACGCGCCTGACCTGCGGCTGGCAGTAGGTGGCAGCGTCTGGCGTCGACCTGGCAGTGGTTCGCGGGCACCGTCGGTGGCGATCAGCCATCGACGAAAGGAACATCATGTCCGCGACCACGATCGACCGCACCGGCACCCGGGACGGCCTGCTGCGACTGGCCATGCGCGCCGACGCCGTCATCAGCGGCGTGGTCGGGCTGGCGGGTATCCCGCTGGCCGGCCGGCTCGCCGAGCTTTCGGGGACCACGACAACGTTCGAGTACGCCATGGCCGCGCTCTTGATCGGCTACGGCGTGGTCGTGTTCGGCCTCGCCGCCCTGCCCTCGGTGCGGCGCGCGGGCATGGGTGTCATCATCGCCAACCTGGCATACACGGTGGCCGCCGTGGTGCTGGTGCTCGAAGACGTCTTCCCGCTGACCACGGCCGGCGTCGCGTTGAACCTGGCGGCCGGCGCCTACACGCTGGTGTTCGCCGAACTGCAGTACCAGGGCTGGCGCCGCGCGAGGGCGTGAACCGGACGCTCGCGGGCCCGCCCGGCGATCACCGGGCGGGTCCGTCGCCGCGCTACTCCTCGGGGATCTGCCGCTCGATCTCGTCGAGCCAGATGCGTGCCGACATGTCCGACGGGGCCCGCCAATCACCGCGCGGCGACAGCGCGCCGCCGTGCGACACCTTGGGCCCGTTGGGCAAGGCCGAGCGTTTGAACTGACTGAACGAGTAGAACCGCTGCACGAACACCCCCAGCCAGTGCCGGATCTCCTTCAACGAATATGTCGGTCGCTTGTCCTCGGGGAATCCCGGTGGCCAGTTACCCCGATCCGGGTCGCTCCACGCATGCCAGGCCAGAAACGCGATCTTCGACGGCCGGAATCCGTAGCGCAGCACGTGGAAGAGCGAAAAGTCTTGCAGCGCATACGGTCCGACCTTGTCCTCGCTGCTCTGCAGCTCTTCCTCTTCGCCCTTCGGGACGAGTTCCGGGGAGATCTCGGTGTCGAGCACCGACTGCAGCACGTCGGTGACGTCGGACTCGAACTGCCCGGACGAGATGACCCAGCGGATCAGGTGCTGGATCAGCGTCTTCGGAACACCGCCGTTGACGTTGTAGTGCGACATCTGGTCGCCGACCCCGTACGTCGACCAGCCCAGCCCGATCTCGGATAGATCGCCGGTGCCGAGCACGATGCCGCCGCGCTGGTTGGCCAGCCGGAACAGGTAGTCGGTGCGCAGCCCCGCCTGCACGTTCTCGAAGGTGACGTCGTAGACCTTCTCCCCGCGCCCGAACGGGTGGTCGATGCCCTTGAACATCACCATCGCGGTCTCGGTGATGTCGATCTCGGAGAAGGTGACGCCCAATGCGCGGCACAGCTCGATGGCATTGCGCTTGGTGCGGTCCCCGGTCGCGAAGCCGGGCAGCGTGAACGCCAGAATGTCGCTGCGCGGCCGCTCTTCGCGGTCCATCGCCCGTGCCGCAACGATCAGCGCGTGCGTCGAGTCCAGGCCACCGGAGATGCCGATGACGATCTTCGGGTAGTCCAGCGCGCGCAGCCGCTGCTCGAGCCCGGACACCTGGATGTTGTAGGCCTCGTAGCAATCCTGTTCCAACCGTTCGCGGTTCGCGGGGACGAACGGGAATCGCTCGATGTCGCGGCGCAACCCGATGTCGCCGCCCGGCGGGTCCAGCCGGAACCCGATACGCCGGAACGACTCGGCCGACCCGCGGTGGTGGCGCCGGTTGTCGTCGAATGTGCCCATCCGCAGCCGTTCTGAGCGCAGCAGATCGATGTCGACGTCGGCGACGCTGCGCCGCTCCCCCTTCGGGAAGCGCTCCGAGGAGGCCAGCAGTTCGCCGTTCTCCCATACCATCGTCTGGCCGTCCCAGGCCAGATCGGTGGTCGACTCGCCCTCCCCGGCGGCGGCGTAGACGTAGGCGGCCAGACACCGCGCCGACGCCGAGCGCGCCAACAGGCAGCGGTCCTCGGCACGGCCGATCGTGATGGGGCTGCCGGACAGGTTGGCCAGCACCGTCGCGCCCGCCAGCGCGGCCTCCGCGCTGGGCGGGATCGGCACGAACATGTCCTCGCAAATTTCGACGTGCAGCACGAAGTCGGGGATATCCGCCGCGGCGAACAGCAGATCGGGACCGAACGGGACGTCGGTGTCACAGATCCGGATGGTGCCGCGCTCGTCGTCTCCGGCCGCGATCTGGCGGCGTTCGTAGAACTCCCGGTACGTGGGCAGGTACGACTTCGGCGCCACCCCGAGCACCGCGCCGCGGTGGATCACGACGGCGGTGTTGTAGATGCGCTGCCGATACCGCAGCGGCGCACCGACAACCAGGACCGGCAGCAGATCGGTCGAGGCGGCGACGATACTCTCGACGGCGCTGCTGACGTCGTCGAGCAACAGGTCCTGCATGACGATGTCCTCGATGGAGTATCCGGACAACGTCAGCTCGGGAAACACGGCCACCGCGACGCCGTCGTCATGGCAGGCGCGCGCCAACCGCAAGACCGACTCCGCGTTGGCCGCCGGGTCGGCGATCGCGGTGTGGTGCGTGCACGCGGCGACCCGGACAAACCCCTGGCTGTAAGCGTTGTAAAAGTCCATCGCCCTTCCATTGTCGCCTGCCCGGTGTCAACCCGTGGCCGCCGGGTATCCCCTTTCTCATGAGCGATACCGCCGTGGTCGTGGTCGACATGATGAACACCTACCAGCATCCCGATGCTGAGGAACTAATACCCAATGTCGCCAAGATCATCGACCCGCTGACCGATCTGGTCGGGCGCGCACGCGAATCCGCCGACGTCGACCTGGTGTACGTCAACGACAACTACGGCGACTTCGCCGCCCAGTTCTCCGACATCGTCGGATCAGCGCTCGACGGGGCGCGGCCCGATCTGGTCAAACCGATCGTTCCGGCCGGGGACTGCCGCGTGATGACCAAAGTGCGACACAGCGCCTTCTACGCGACCGCGCTGGCGTATCTGCTCAACCGGCTCGAGACCAAGCGGCTGATCATCACCGGGCAGGTCACCGAGCAGTGCATCCTCTACACCGCGCTCGACGCCTATGTGCGCCACTTCCCCGTCGTGATCGCCACCGACGCCGTCGCCCACATCGACCCCGACCTCGGCGCGGCGGCGCTGAAGATGATGGAGCAGAACATGTCGGCCGAGCTCACCACGGCCGCTGAGTGCCTCGGTTAGCGACATCGCCGCGCGGGTACGCAGCACGTCCTCGGTGGGCCTTCGCGCCCGTACTCTCGAAGAGGTGACCGCCCACTGCGCAGAATCGCCGGAGCTGGTCGCGCTGCTGGCCGGTCGCCGGATCGCGGTGCTGACGGGCGCGGGCCTGTCCACCGACTCCGGCATCCCCGATTACCGCGGACCCGATTCACCGCCCAGCAATCCCATGACGATCCGCCAGTTCACCTCGGACGCCGTCTTCAGGCAGCGCTACTGGGCGCGCAACCACGTCGGTTGGCGGCACATGGACGACACGCTGCCCAACGCCGGCCACCGGGCGCTGGCCGCGCTGGAACACGCCTCGGTGGTGACGGGGCTGATCACGCAAAACGTCGACCTGCTGCACACCAAGGCCGGCAGCCGCAACGTCGTCGATCTGCACGGCACCTACGCCCAAGTGGTCTGCCTGAGCTGCGGGTACACCATGAGCCGCGCCGCTCTGGCCGAACGGCTTGAAGAGCTCAACCCCGGATTCATCGAGCGCGCCGAAGCGGTCGGCGGGCTCGCGGTGGCGCCCGACGCCGACGCCGTCGTCGCCGATACCACGTCGTTCCGGTATCTCGACTGCCCGCGCTGCGGTGGGATCCTCAAGCCGGACATCGTCTACTTCGGCGAAAACGTCGCCAAACATGTTGTCGACCGGGCATATTCACTGGTGTCCGAAGCCGACGCGCTGCTGGTGGCCGGCTCGTCGCTGACGGTGTTCTCCGGCTACCGATTCGTGCGTCACGCCGCCGCGCTGGGCATGCCGATCGCCATCATCAACCGGGGAAGGACCCGCGGGGACGACCTGGCGACCGTCAAGGTCGACGGCGGCTGTTCCGAGCTGCTGGCGCTGCTTGCGGACGAGCTGGCGCTGCCGCTTGTCGAGCATCGAGAAGTGTTGTCTCAGAAGTGATTCCCAGTCAAATGGCATCGACTCGCCTGGGCGTGACGCGTGGCGAGATGGCCGGTGCGCGCAAACGACGTATCTAAGGCCGCTCGGCTGCCGACGTGTTGCCCGCCGCGTGCACGGCTGCATTCCAGCTTGCCAGGAGGCGCAGCGCTTCGTCGGCCTGCGAGCCAGTCGGTGCGGTATAGATGACCAGGACTTGTTCGGGATCGGCGACACTGCCGAATGCATCGTAGCTGAGCGTGATCTCGCCGATGATGTTGTTGCGCAGACGCTTTGTACCGGTCGACCGTTGGAATACGCGACGATCGGACCACCACCGCGCAAAGTCCGTCGAGCCGATGTTGAGTTCGCCGATGAGCTGTTCGAGGTCGGCATCGCCGGGGAACTTCGCCGCGGTGGCCTGCAATGTTTCGACGATCTCGCGCGCAACGTGTTCCCATTCGGGATACACCTCGCGCGCATGGGGGTCCAGGACGGTCCAGCGCGCGATGTTCGGCGGCCGCCCGCTCGAATTCAGGTCGGGATAGAGATTCCTCCACATCGCGTTCGAACCCAACACATTCATCCGGATGTCGCGAACACAGGCCGGCGTGGATTCCAGGGCGTCAAGCGCGATCTGCACGGATGGGCGTACACGGCGACGCTTAGGCAGCGCCGCCTGTCCGATGGCCCGATGACGGGCCACCATGTGCAAATGGCTGCGCTCCAGGGGCTCAAGGCGTAATGCATCCGCGACCGCATCGAGGACCTGACGAGATGCGTTGCGCGCGCGCCCCTGCTCCAGGCGGGTGTAGTAGTCGACACTGACACCGGCCAACCGGGCCACTTCTTCCCGGCGCAGGCCTTGGACCCGTCGGCCTTGAACCTGCCACGGCAAACCGACATCCGGCGGGGTGAGCGCCTCTCTCCTGGCACGCAGGAAATCGTGAAGCTGCCTGTTCGCCTCCATGAGCCCAGTATGTCGCCCGCACGGTCTCATGTCAGTGCAGTGACTGGGCCTACCAGAACCACACAACACGGTGACCGCGGAACGGGAAGGCAGCACGATCTGGGTAGCAATCAAGAGCGAATCGAGAGGAGAGAGCACTCATGAAGACCTGGTTGATCACTGGCGCATCCCGCGGATTGGGCATGCACGTCGCCGGGGAGGCGCTCAGGCGAGGCGATCAGGTGGTCGCCACCGGTCGCAAACCCGAAACGATCGCCGATCAGCTGCCCGAGGATGATCGACTGCTCGTCACCTCGCTGGATGTGACCGACGAGACGAGTATCTCCCGCGCGGTCGCGGCAGCCACCGACAGGTTCGGCCATATCGACGTCCTGCTGAACAACGCCGGCCATGGCATCGTCGGCGCCGTCGAAGA
The DNA here is from genome assembly GCF_034555895.2 of Mycobacterium europaeum. Taxonomy (NCBI): domain Bacteria; kingdom Bacillati; phylum Actinomycetota; class Actinomycetes; order Mycobacteriales; family Mycobacteriaceae; genus Mycobacterium; species Mycobacterium europaeum. The sequence continues at coordinate 1,098,451 of NZ_CP157315.1, read as the reverse complement.
GGTCTGCGACACCGACGCTCGACGTGTATTCGATGTCAATGTCTTCGGGCTGATGGCGGTAACGCGGGCCGTGTTGCCGATCATGCGGGCGCAGCGTGAGGGACGGGTAATTCACCTGAGCTCGGTGGCAGGTCAGACCGGAAGTCCCGGATGGGGTGTCTACGCCGCGACAAAGCACGCTGTCGAAGCCCTCAACGAATCACTGCGTGCCGAGCTTGGCCCGCTGGGGATCTATTCGACTGCAGTCGAGCCGGGTACCTTTCGGACGGACTTCCTCGACTCCAGCAGCCTGCTCACCGCGTCGGCGGTAATCGAGGATTACGAAACAGTCGCCAACACCCGAACCTGGTCGATCCAGACCAACCACGCGCAGGTGGGTGACCCGATCAAAGCCGCGGCGGTCATCGTCGACGTCGCTCACCTGGACGTCCCGCCCGTGCGGCTGGCCCTCGGGTCCGACTGCTTCTCCCGGCTGGAAAAGAAGTTCGATCTGCTCAACACCGACTTGCAGGCTTGGAGGCAGACCACGCTATCGACCGACTACGTCGGGTGACAGCATCGGCGATATGGCGCGTCGTAGCGCCGCCGGCAGACGGCCGCGACGGGAGACCATTGCGGGCCCGACACCTCTGCATCCTCATGTGCTGAGTCCGATGGTGGTGGGGCGTGCTGCCGACAAGCCTTGGGCGACAGGCGTTATCGCCCGTTAGAAGGTGCACGGCATGCTGCGGACGGCGTGAATGAAGTTGCCCGCCACGTATGTCGGGTCACCGGCCTGGATGTCGGGCAGCTGGCGCAACAACTCGCCGAAGATGGCGCGCAGCTGCGCCCGGGCCACGTGGGCGCCCAGGCAGAAGTGCACCCCGCCGCCGCCGAAGCCGACGTGCGGATTGGGGCTGCGGCTCAGGTCGAAGCGCTCCGGGTGGTCGAACGCCTCGGTGTCCCAGTTGCCGGACGGATAGAACATGACGACCTTCTCGCCCGCCCGGATCGTCTGGCCGCCGAGCTCGAAATCCGTTGCCACCGTGCGGCGGAAGCTCATCACCGGACTGGCCCAGCGGACGAACTCCTCGACGGCCGTTCCGATCCGGGTGTCGAAATCCTCCAGCAGCCAGGCACGTTGGTCTGCGAAGTCGGTGAGCGCCTTCATCGCGTGGCTGGTGGTCTGACGGGTGGTGTCGTTGGCGGCCACGGAAAGCAGCACGAAGAAGGCGGCCACCTCCGCGTCGGTCAGCCGGTCGCCGTCGACCTCGGCGTTGACCAGCCCGCTGAACAGGTCGTCGCCGGGACGCTCGCGACGCTCGGCGGCCAGCGTGCCGGCGATCTGGTGCAGATACACCTGGTTTTCGACCAGGACCTCCAGCGCGTTGCGACCGTCGAGGTAGACGGGGTCGGCCCAGGACACCAGCGCGTCGGCGGCGCGCGCCACGCGCTCACGCTCCGACTCCGGGATCCCCACCATGTCCGACAGGGTGCGGATCGGCAGTTGCTTGGCGCAGTGGTCGACGAAGTCGGCCCCACTTCCGGCCGCGCGCAGCTCTTCGACGATGGCCTTGGCGTTCGCCCTGATCGAGTCCTCGATGCGGCGGATCTGCCTGGGGGTGAACGCGGCGCTGACGAGCTTGCGCAGCTTGGTGTGTCGCGGCGGGTCCATCGCCAGGAACGACTGGGACGCTTCGAGCAACTCGACCGGGATGTTCTCGAACATCACGCCCTGGCCGGACAGGAACGCCTCGTTGTTGCGGCTGACCGAGACGATGTCGGCGCGACGCGTGATCGCCCAGTAGCCCGGATCGTCGGGGTCGGACATCAGGGCGTCCTCCACCGGCGGGTGCCAGCTCACCGGCCGCTCGGCCCGCAGCACCGCGAACGAACGTTCCCGATCGGCCGCGGTCGTGGACCAAAACGCACGCGAGGACAGGTCGATCGGGTCGTAGGCCCGGCCGGGCTGCTGGGCGCCGGACGTCTTGGTCGTCAGGGTCATGGGACCCACCTCCAGTGTGTATGACCTCGGTCACAGGACGTCAGCGACACTATTCCTAGACAGAGTGTCTAGTCAAGCTGTCAAAAATGGTTCTATGCTGGGTGAATGCCATCGGTCACCCGGAAGCCGCAGGCCAACCGCGAGCAGGGGCGTCAGCAGCGGCGAGAGCAGATCGAGCGGCGGCTACTCGACGCCACCGAGCGGTTGATGCGCGGGGGCACCAGTTTCACCGAGCTCAGTGTCGACCGGCTGTCGACCGAGGCCGGCATTTCCCGCGCGAGCTTCTACATCTACTTCGAGGACAAGGGCCACCTGCTGCGCCGCCTGGCCAATCAGGTGTTCGCCGACCTCGCCGACAGCGCGGATCGCTGGTGGAGCGTGTCGTCGCGGCACGATCCCGACGACGTCCGCGCCGCGATGGAGGGGATCATCGCCAGCTATCGGCGCCATCAACCGGTGCTGGTCGCGCTCAACGAGATGGCCGGCTACGACCCGCTGGTGACCGCGACCTACCACAACCTGCTGACGGCGATCAGCGGGCGGCTGACCCGGGTCATCGAAGAAGGCCAGGCCGACGGGTCCATCCGCCCCGGCCTGGCGGCGGCCACCACGGCCAGCGCGCTGACGTGGATGGTTGAGCGCGCGTGCCAGCAGAACCTCCCGGGCAATCCGCCCGCCTACGACCCGGAACTGGCCGCCACACTGGCGGAAATCGTCTGGGGAGCCCTCTATCTCAAACCCGCTTCGGCCCGCTGATGCGACGGTCGCCCGGAGGCTTCACTGCCGCTGTGACCAGAACGACATAGTTAGGGTGCTATCTATTAGCGTACTATGCGAATATGGCATCACCTGCCGCGCCCGAGGTCGACCCGCTTTCCCTGGAACAGCAGGTCTGTTTCGCGTTGAGCCTGACCAACCGCGCCGTGTTGGCGGTCTACCGGCCACTCTTGGAGCCGTTGGGGCTGACCCACCCCCAGTATCTGGTGATGCTGACGCTCTGGGACCATCAGAAATCAGCCTCGGGACAACGGAAACCGCTGTCGGTCAAGGAGATCGCGACCACGTTGCAGCTGGATTCCGCCACCCTGTCGCCCATGCTCAAGCGCCTGGAGGGCCTCGGCCTGATCACCCGCGCGCGAAGTGCCGTCGATGAACGCTCCATCGAGGTGAAACTCACCGACAGCGGCACCGCCTTACGCCGGCGTGCGACCAAGATTCCGCCGGCCGTGGTCGCGCGTCTGGGCGTCGATATCGATGAACTTCAGCACCTGCACGAGGTGCTGACCCGCGTCAACGCGGCCGCCTTGGCAGCGGGCGCATTGCAGTCCGGAACCCCCTCCTAGGAGCCGCCATGACCACCACCAGGACCAAACCCAACATTTGGCAACACATCGCCTACTCCTACGGTCGATGCCTGCCCAGCTCGATGCGCGAATGGGTCGCCAACGACCTGGCGGGCAAGGGAGCCGTGCGCCGGCACATGATCCGGTGGGCCATACCACCGCTGTTCGTTCTCGCGCCCTTCTGGCTGCTGCCCGCGTCGTTGTACGTGCATACCGAGATGACGGTGCCGCTCTACATCTGGGCCCTGCTGATCTCGCTGGCGTTGAACAAGGTTTGGCGTCGACACCGGCTGGCGCAGCACGGCCTGGACCCGAACCTGGTCGACGTGATCAAGAACAAGAAGCAGGCGAAGATGCACGAGGACTACGCCCGCCGTTTCGGGCCGCGCCCGGAATCGGCGGCGTGGCAGGACAACAGCAACCCGTTCAGCTAGCCGGCTCAGACCGCCACCAGGTCGTCGGCATGCACCGCGGGCCGGCGCAACTCACCGGGCAGCTCGGAAGTCGACCGCCCGATCATCTTCGCCAGTTCGGTGGCGTCGTAGGCCACCACGCCGCGGGCCACCATGGCCGCGTCCGGGCCGTGCAATTCGACGACGTCTCCGGCATAGAACCGGCCCGACACCCCGGTGATACCGGCGGGCAGCAGCGAGCGCCGCTGGCCCAGCACCGCGCGCACCGCGCCCTCGTCCAGGGACAGCGCGCCGGCCGCCTCGGCGGCATAGCGCACCCAGAACCGCCGCGCCGACATCCGTTGCGGCCGTGCGGCGAACACCGTGCCGACCGAGGCGTCGCTCAGCGCGGTCCCGGCGTCGCCCGCGGCGGCGAGCAGGACCGGCACCCCGGCGTCGGCGGCCAGTAACGCCGAGGACATCTTCGACACCATTCCACCGGTCCCCAGGTCGCTGCCGGGGCCGGCGACCACACCGGCCAGGTCGGCCGCGCCGGATACCTCGGCAATGAACTTGGCGCCCTTCGTCTTTCGCGGATCGGCGTCGTACAGGCCGTCGATGTCGGAGAGCAACACCAGGGCTTCGGCACCGACCAGGTGAGCCACCAGCGCCGACAGGCGGTCGTTGTCGCCGAACCGGATCTCGTTGGTGGCCACCGTGTCGTTCTCATTGACGATCGCCACCGCGTGCAGCGCGCGCAGCCGGTCCAGGGTGCGCTGCGCGTTCGTGTGCTGGGCCCGCATGGAGATGTCGTGCGCGGTCAGCAGCACCTGGCCGACCGTGCGGCCGTACCGCGCGAACGCCGCGCTCCACGCGTTCACCAGCGCGACCTGCCCGACGCTGGCGGCGGCCTGCTTGGTCGCCAGATCCTTGGGACGACGGGCCAAGCCCAGCGGTTCGATGCCGGCGGCGATGGCGCCCGACGAGACGATGACGACATCGGTGCCCGCCTTCATGCGTGACTCGATGGCGTCGGCCAGCCCGGCCAACCGGCCGGCGTCGAATACCCCCGATGGTGTGGTCAGCGCGTTGGTGCCGATCTTGACCACCAGGCTGCGCGCGGTCCGGATGGCCTCCCGGTGGACGGTCACGTCGCGTCCCCGCGTTCGCGGCGCTGACGACGGGCCGCCTTGCGCTCCGCGGCGCCGGTTCGCTCGCTGCGTTCCAGCCGCACGTCGCTCCCGCGGCCGGACATCGCAACGTGTTGTCCCGCAGGCGTTTGCGGCTCCCAGTCGAATGTCATGTCACCGATGGTCACGGCGCAGCCGGGTTGCGCGCCCAGCCGCAGCAGTTCCTCCTCGACGCCCAGCCGGGCCAACCGGTCGGCGAGATAGCCCACGGCTTCGTCGTTGTCGAAGTTGGTCTGCCGAACCCACCGCTGCGGCCGGGCGCCGCTGACCTCGAAGCCGCCCTCGCCGTCCGGCTCAACGGTGAAGCCGCTGTCGTCGACGGGAACCGGGCGGATCACCGGCCGCCGCGGCGCGGCCTGCGGCCGGGCGGCATTGTATTCCGAGATCATCCGCCAGAGCCCGAAGACCAACGGCTGCAATCCTTCCCGTGACACCGTCGACACGAGGAACACCGGCCAGCCGCGCTCGGCGATCTCGTCGCGGACGAATTCGGCGAGCTCACGCGCCTCGGGCACGTCGATCTTGTTCAACACCACCGCGCGTGGCCGCTCGGCCAAATCGCCCAGTGTCGTGTCGCCCTGCAGGGTGGGGGTATAGGCGGCGAGTTCGGCTTCCAGCGCGTCGATGTCGGAGATCGGGTCGCGGCCAGGCTCCGCGGTGGCACAGTCGACGACGTGCACCAGCACGGCGCAGCGCTCGATGTGCCGCAGGAAGTCCAGGCCCAGCCCGCGGCCCTGCGATGCGCCGGGAATGAGGCCCGGCACGTCGGCGACGGTGAACGTCTGCTCGCCGGCCGACACCACTCCGAGATTGGGCACCAGCGTGGTGAACGGGTAGTCCGCGATCTTCGGTTTGGCCGCCGAGATCGCCGATACCAGTGACGATTTACCGGCCGAGGGAAACCCGATGAGACCGGCGTCGGCGACGGTCTTGAGCTCCAGCGTCAGGTCTCGCGCCTCGCCCGGTTCGCCGAGCAGGGCGAAGCCGGGGGCCTTGCGGGCGCGCGACGCCAGCGCCGCATTGCCCAGGCCGCCACGGCCGCCGGCCGCTGCTTCGAAGCGGGTGCCCGCGCCCACCAGGTCGGCCAGCAGCCGGCCGTTTTCGTCCAATACGACGGTGCCGTCGGGGACTTTGACCTCTAAATCCGTGCCGGCCGCCCCGTCCCGGTTGTTGCCCATGCCCTGTTTGCCCGACGGGGCGGTGACGTGCGGGTGAAAGTGAAAGTCCAGCAGGGTGTGCACCTGCGGATCGACGACGAACACGATGCTGCCGCCGCGGCCACCGTTGCCGCCGTCAGGACCACCCAGCGGCTTGAACTTCTCCCGGTGGACCGACGCGCAGCCGTTACCGCCGGAACCCGCGCGCGCGTGAATGACCACCCGATCGACGAATCGCGGCATCGGATACCAGCCCTTCGAAAGTCACGCCAGGGCGCATACACCTCGTGAAGCCGCCGCAGCGTTTCCCCGCGCGGGGGCGCGGCGCCCCCGGCTCGCGAGGCCTAGACCTGGGGCGTGATGCTGACGGTTTTGCGTCCGCGCTTGATGCCGAACTCGACGGCTCCGGCAGCCTTGGCGAACAACGTGTCGTCGCCGCCACGCCCGACGTTCACGCCGGGGTGGAACTTGGTGCCGCGCTGGCGAACGATGATCTCGCCCGCCTTGACGATCTGGCCGCCGAATCGCTTGACGCCCAGCCGCTGAGCGGCGGAGTCGCGGCCGTTACGCGAGCTGGAAGCGCCCTTCTTGTGTGCCATCTCTGTCGCCTCCCGCTACTTGATTCCGGTGACCTTCAGGACCGTCAGCTGCTGACGGTGTCCCTGCCGCTTGTGGTAGCCGGTCTTGTTCCTGAACTTGTGGATACGGATCTTGGGGCCCTTGGTGTGCTCGAGCACCTCGCCCGTCACCGCCACCTTGGCCAGCGCGGCGGCGTCGGTGGTCACCTTCGCGCCGTCCACGACCAGGGTGACGGGCAGCGACACGTTCGCGCCCGGGTCGGAGTCGAGCTTTTCGACCTTGACCACGTCCCCGACGGCGACCTTGTACTGCTTGCCGCCCGTCTTGACGATTGCGTAGGTCGCCATCGTTGCTCCTGCCTTCTTTCCTCTGCTCAGCCGGTTCTTCGGCTCTATCGCGCGCGAGCCACCGGCGGTGCGCTCAGTGGGTCTGGGTTGCGGGTCCACGCCGATTGCCCGGTGGCCCGCTGCCGCCGGCCAAAGTCCACACGGCCTGGCGACAACTGTCCTAGGGTACTTGACCAGCGGCTACAGGGTCAAACTGGGCCCCGTCAGTCCACGTGGATCGGCGGGCCCGCCGGCCGGCCCGCCGCGCGGCGGCGCCGGGGACGCCCGAACCCCGACCCGGCCTCGCCGGACGCCTCGGACCCGTCGTCGGAGTCGTCATCCTCGACGTCCAGGTCGTCGTCGTCGTCCATCTCGAGGTCTTCGTCGTCGTCGCCCAGGTCTTCCTCGTCGTCGAGGTCCTCGTCGTCGTCGTCCTCGAGATCGTCGTCGGACTCGTCGTCGGTGTCCTCGTCGGCGTCGTCGTCGGTGTCCTCGTCGGCGTCGTCGTCGGTGTCCTCGTCGGATTCTTCGAAGTCCTCCTGGTCGGCGCCCTCCAGGTCGGCGGCGTCCCCGGACTTCTGCTCGTCGAACTCGCTGATCGCTTCCTCGGCGGCCTCGTCGGATTCCTCGTCGTCGTCGCGGCCCGCGGTTCCGCCGGCGGCCATCGCCTTGAACATCGGGTGCTCGCCGGGAGCGTGCGCGGGCACTTTGGCCACCACCGGCTCCTCGGCGCGGTTCTTCTTGGAGCGTCTGCCACGGCGACCCCCGGACTCCGCCTTGCGCCCGTTCGAGGGGGCCGAGTCGACGGGGTCGGTGTGCAGCACGATTCCGCGGCCGCCGCAGTGGGTGCACGACGTGGAGAAGGCCTCGATCAGCCCGGTACCCAGCCGCTTGCGGGTCAGCTGGACCAGGCCCAGCGACGTCACCTCGGACACCTGATGGCGGGTGCGGTCGCGGGCCAGCGCCTCGGTCAGCCGCCGCAACACCAGGTCGCGGTTGGATTCGAGGACCATGTCGATGAAGTCGATGACCACGATGCCGCCGATGTCGCGCAGCCGGAGTTGGCGCACGATCTCCTCGGCCGCCTCGAGGTTGTTCTTGGTGACGGTCTGTTCGAGGTTGCCGCCGGACCCGGTGAACTTGCCGGTGTTGACGTCGACCACGGTCATGGCCTCGGTCCGGTCGATCACCAGCGTGCCGCCCGACGGCAGCCAGACCTTGCGCTCCATCGCCTTGGCCAGTTGCTCGTCGATGCGGTGCACCGCGAAGACGTCGGGGCCGGCCTGACCGTCCGGGCCGCTGGGCGGCTCATACTTGTTCAGCTTCGAAACCAGATCGGGCGCAACGGAATTCACGTATTCGGTGATGGTCGTCCACGCTTCGTCACCGGAGACGATCAGGCCCGCGAAGTCCTCGTTGAACAGGTCGCGGATGACCTTGACCAGCACGTCGGGCTCTTCGTAGAGCGCGACCGCCGCACCGGCGGCCTTCTCGCTGATCTCGGTCGCCTTGGCCTCGATCTGCTTCCAGCGCTCCTGCAGCCGGGTGACGTCGTTGCGGATGTCGTCCTCTTTGACGCCCTCGGAGGCCGTGCGGATGATCACCCCGGCATCGGAGGGAACCACCTCGCGCAGGATCTCCTTGAGCCGCTGCCGTTCGGTGTCGGGCAGCTTGCGGCTGATCCCCGTCGACGACGCGCCCGGCACGTAGACCAGGTACCGGCCGGCCAGCGACACCTGGGTGGTCAGCCGGGCGCCCTTGTGCCCGACGGGGTCCTTGCTGACCTGGACCACGACGTAGTCGCCCGGTTTGAGCGCCTGTTCGATCTTGCGGTCGGACCCGCCCAGCCCCGCGGCTTCCCAGTTGACCTCGCCGGCGTAGAGCACGCCGTTGCGGCCGCGGCCGATGTCGACGAACGCCGCCTCCATCGAGGGCAGGACGTTCTGCACGATCCCGAGGTAGATGTTGCCGACCAGCGAGGCGGATGCGGCCGACGTCACGAAGTGCTCGACGACGATGCCGTCCTCGAGCACCGCGATCTGGGTGTACCGCGCCCCCTGGTGCGGCGGCTCGGTGCGGACGCGGTCGCGCACGACCATGATCCGTTCGACGGCCTCGCGGCGCGCCAGGAACTCCGCCTCGGTCAGTACCGGCGGCCGGCGCCGCCCGGCGTCGCGCCCGTCGCGGCGCCGTTGCCGCTTGGCCTCCAGCCTGGTGGAGCCGTCGATGCCCTTGATCTCGGCGTTCGACGAGCCGTTGCCGCCATCGCCGCCGTTCTTGCCGCTGCGGGGCGCGCGCTCGTGGACCACGGTGTTGGGCGGGTCGTCGGGCGACGGGCTCTCATCGCCGTCGTCACCGGAGCCCGACTTGCGCCGCCGGCGCCTACGGCGGCGACGGGTGGCGCCCTCCCCCGAACCGTCGTCACCGGTGTCGGAGTCATCGGAGTCCGAATAGTCGGAGCCCTCTTCGTCGTCGCCGTCCTCGGCGTCGGAGGAGTCGCCGCGGCCCGCCTTCTGGCGCCGCTGCTGCGGCTCGTCGTCGTCGTCGTTCTGGTTGTCCGGTCCGCCCTGCTCACCGCGGCCGCGGCCGCGGCCGCGCCGGCCCCGACGCCGCCGCCGGTTGGCCGGCCGATCGGTCTGCTCGTCGTCTTCGTCGTCGACGTCGGAATCATCGGAGTCGTCGGAGTCGGTGCCGTCGTCGGCATTCCGGTCGTCGTCGTCCGCCTTCAGCGGCTGCGGCGCGACGAAGAGCGGCATGTAGTGCGGCCGCTCGACCGTGGTCTCGAGCATCAGCCGGGATTCGGGTTCGGCGGCGGCTTCGTCGCCCGCGCTGCCGGCGACGACGGCGGCGGGCACATCCTCGGCACCCGGGTCGGGCTGGGCGGCCAGCAGGTCGCGTACCCGCACCGCGTCGTCGCGGTCCACGGTGGAGTGCGCGCTGCGGATGCGGCCGTCGAGCGCGCTCAAGGCGTCCAGCACCCGCTTACTGGTGGTTCCCAGCGTCCGGGCCAGCGAATGGACTCTCAGGCGGTCCGGCAGTTCGTCGTGCCGGGTCGGCTCTTCGGATGACTCTGCGGATGGTGCACCGTCTACCACGTATTCTCCTCAAGCCCCCGGGCGCGTCCTTGCGACGCGGCCACGCGAGGGCTTCGCTATGGGCCCGGGTGACTTTCCCCGAGCTTGTGATGGTCTCGCCCCGAGCGGTTCGCGGAGAACGCACTCGGCGCCGTGCTGAATGACGGCCTGACATGCCGCGCACCAACGCGGGGTGGCGATGATCGCGCTTGTCTAAGTCTTCATTCGGGTGTCCGACGCCGGTCCGGCGACGTTCACCCTCCATCAGTATCCCACATCACTCCGCGAGCCAAGCCGCCCCCGAGCGAACGCGCCGTCAGCGGCGTGGCGCGGCCCGTTTGCTGGGCGCTACGCGCCGGGAAACCAGAGTGCGATTTCACGCTTGGCGGACTCCGTCGAATCGGACCCGTGCACGAGGTTGAACTGGGTCTCCAGCCCGAAATCGCCCCGGATCGTGCCTGGTGTCGCCTTATCCACCGGGTCGGTACCGCCCGCGAGCTGCCGAAACGCCGCAATCGCCCGCGGTCCCTCGACGATCGCCGCCACCACCGGCCCGGACGTGATGAATTCCAGCAGCGATCCGAAGAACGGCTTGCCCTCGTGCTCGGCGTAATGCTGGGCGGCCAGGTCCTCGCTGACGCACCGCAGCTCCAGCGCGGCGATGGTCAGGCCTTTCCGCTCGATGCGGCTGAGGATTTCCCCTATCAGCTGCCGCTCGACGCCGTCCGGCTTGATCAGTACCAGGGTCCGTTCGGTCACGGCCGACAGCGTACAGAACCGGGCGGGAATCGGCCGGGGCAGCGGCGGTCAGGGGCCGCGCTACCCCTGGCGCCGCCGCACCTCGGCCCGGAAGTACGCGATCAGGGCCCACAACCCGGTGAACAGGACACCGATGAACCCGACACCCGGATACACCGCGAAGCCCGCCAGCAGGAGCAGTTGCACGCCCAGGTTCACCCAGATCGCCCACGGTTTGCGCTGCACCCCGCCCAGCAGGATGAGCAGCGCCGCCACGCCGATCAGGTAACCCAGCGTCACCGGCGTCAGCCCACCGCCGACCGCGCTCACCACCGGAATCGCCAGCAGCACCACGATCGCTTCCAGGAGCAGCGTCGCGGCCATCACCGCGCCGAAGCTCTTCCAGGGGTCCGTCCGGTTCTGGTCGGTCATTCCGGATCCCGACCGAACAGGGTGCGTGCCGCCCCGGCAGTGACGACCGAGCCGGTGATGACGATCCCGGTGCCGGAGAAGGCCTCGGCGTCCCCGGCCACGGTCGCGTCGTCGACCAGGGCGGTCGCGACGTCGATCGCATCGCGCAGGTTCTCGGCGGTCGTGACCCGATCGGGCCCGAATCGCTCCCCCGCGGCCAGCGCCAGCGACTCGACGTCCAGGGCCCGCGGCGACCCGTTGTGGGTCACGACGACCGCGTCGAACACCGGCTCGAGTGCGGCGAGGATGCCGTTGACGTCCTTGTCGCCCAGCACGCTGAGCACACCGACCAGGTATCGGAAGTCGAATTCGTCGCGCAGCGCCCGCGCCAGCGCGGCCGCACCGGCCGGATTGTGGGCGGCGTCGATGAACACGGTGGGCGCGCTGCGCATGCGTTCCAGGCGGCCGGGGCTGGTGACGGCGGCGAATCCGGCCCGCACCGCCTCGACGTCGAGTTGCCGCTGCGCGCCGGCGCCGAAGAAGGCTTCCACCGCCGCGAGCGCCACCGCCGCGTTATGGGCCTGGTGTTCCCCGTGCAGCGGCAGATAGACGTCGGAATACACCCCGCCGAGGCCCTGCAGTTGCAGCACCTGACCACCGATCGCGACCTGACGGCCCAACACCGCGAACTCCGAATCCTCGCGGGCCACCGCGGCGTCGGCGCGGACGGCCTGGGCCAGCAGCACCTCCATCGCCTCCGGCGCCTGCCGCGCGATCACGGCGACGGTGTCGGGCGCGCCGTCAGGGGCCTTGGTGATGATGCCGGCCTTTTCGCCGGCGATCGCGGTGATGTCCTCACCGAGGTACTCCACGTGGTCGATGCCGATCGGGGTGATGACCGCCACCGGCGCGTCGACGACGTTGGTCGCGTCCCACCGCCCGCCCATGCCGACCTCGATGACCGCGACGTCGACGGGCGCGTCGGCGAACGCGGCGAACGCCATGGCGGTCAGTACCTCGAACTTGCTCATCGCCGGCCCGCCGCCGGCCTGCGACTGGGCGTCGATCATCTGCACGAAGGGCTCGATCTCCCGATAGGTCGCCACGTACTGGGCCGGGGTGATCGGCCGGCCGTCGACCGCGATGCGCTCGACCGCCGATTGCAGGTGCGGGCTGGTGGTCCGCCCGGTGCGCCGATGCAGGGCGGTGACCAGCGCGTCGACCATGCGCGCCACCGAGGTCTTGCCGTTGGTGCCGGCGATGTGGATCGAGGGATAGGCCCGCTGCGGCGAGCCCAGCAGGTCCATCAAGGCGCTGATCCGGGTCAGGCTCGGCTCGATCTTGGTCTCTGGCCAGCGTTGGTCGAGCAGATGCTCGACCTGAAGCAGCGCGGCGATCTCGTCCGGGGTGGGAGCCAGGCCGGTGGCGCCGTCGCTTTCGCGGCCGTTTTCGGGCCAGTCGGAGGGCTCGGTCATCGAGCACTCATTGCAGCCCGACCAGCCGCGCGGTGATCCGGTCGGTCTCGTCCTGGGCCACGCGCTGACGGTCCCGGATCTTGTCCACGACGTTCTGCGGGGCCTTGGACAGGAAGTCCTCGTTGGCCAGTTTCGCGGTGGTCGACGCCAGTTCCTTTTGCGCCGCGGCGAGGTCTTTCTCCAGGCGGCGGCGTTCGGCGGCGACGTCGATGGTGCCCGAGGTGTCGATCTCGACGACGACGGTGTGGTTCATGTGGGGGCCCAGTCGCACTTCCAACGACACCGACGACTGGAAGTCGTCGCCCGGCGCGGTGAGCCAGGCCAGCGACGTCACGGCGGACACCTGAGCGCCCAGATCCGCCGCATTCACGCCGCCGAGCCGGGCCGGCACCTTCTGCCGGTCGGCCAGGCCCTGGTCGCTGCGGAACCGGCGGACCTCGGTTACCAGCCGCTGCATATCGCTGATCCGTTGCGCGGCAACGTGATCCAGCTCTATACCGGAAGGCTCCGGCCAGGCTGCGATCACCAGCGACTCCTGGCCGGTCAGGGCCTGCCACAACGCCTCGGTGAGGAACGGGATGACGGGGTGCAGCAACCGCAGCAGGGTGTCCAGCACCGCGGCGAGGACCGCGGTGGTGTGGGCATTGCCCTCGGCCAGCTGCGTCTTGGCCAATTCGACGTACCAGTCGCAGAATTCGTCCCACGCGAAGTGGTAGAGCGCCTCGCAGGCGCGGCTGAACTCGTAGTCGTCGAGGGCCGAATCGACTTCGGCGCGAACCTCTTCCAGCCGTCCCAGGATCCACCGGTCGGCGTCGGTGAGTTCGTCCTGCGCCGGCAGCGGCGCGACGCGGGCGCCGTTCAGCAACGCGTACCGGGTCGCGTTGAACAGCTTCGTACAGAAATTGCGGGATGCCCGCACGGCGTCCTCGCCGACGGCCAGGTCACCTCCGGGGTTGGCGCCGCGGGCCAGCGTGAACCGCAGGGCGTCAGCCCCGAAGCTGTCCATCCAGTCCAGCGGGTCGACGACATTGCCCCTGGACTTGCTCATCTTGCGGCCGAACTCGTCGCGGATCAGGCCGTGCAGGAACACGTCGGTGAACGGCACCTGCGGTCCACGGCGGCCGTCGAGGGTGATGGCCTGGTCGCCGCCGACGAACGTGCCGAACATCATCATGCGGGCCACCCAGAAGAACAAGATGTCGTATCCGGTGACCAAAACGCTTGTTGGATAGAACTTTTCCAGCTCCGGGGTCTTGTCCGGCCAGCCCAGCGTGGAGAACGGCCAAAGGGCCGAGGAGAACCAGGTGTCCAGCACGTCGGGGTCCTGCTCCCAGCCCTCCGGCGGCGTCTCGTCCGGGCCGACGCACACCTGCTCGCCGCCCGGCCCGTACCAGATCGGGATCCGGTGGCCCCACCACAGCTGCCGCGAGATGCACCAGTCGCGCATGTCGTCGACCCAGCCGAACCACCGCGGCTCCATGCTGGCCGGATGAATCACGGTGTCCCCGTTGCGAACCGCGTCGCCCGCAGCCTTGGCGAGCGACTCGACCTTCACCCACCACTGCAGCGACAGGCGGGGCTCGATGACCTCGCCGCTTCGCTCCGAATGCCCGACGCTGTGCAGATAGGGCCGCTTCTCCTCCACGATGCGGCCCTGAGCCGCCAGCGCTTCGCGCACCGCCACGCGGGCCTCGAACCGGTCCATGCCGTCGAATTCGGTTCCCGTGCCGGCGATAACGGCCCTGGCGTCCATGATGCTGGGCATCGGCAGGTTATGCCGCAGCCCGATCTCGAAGTCGTTGGGATCATGCGCGGGCGTGACTTTGACCGCTCCGGTGCCGAACTCGGGATCGACGTGCTCGTCGGCGACGACCACGACCTCGCGATCGAGGAACGGGTGCGGCAGCGTCGTCCCGACCAGACGCGTGTAGCGCGTGTCGTCCGGATGCACGGCGATGGCGGTGTCGCCCAGCATCGTCTCGACCCGGGTGGTCGCCACCACGATGTGCGGCTCGTCGTCGTTGAGCGAGCCGTACCGGAAGGAGACCAGCTCGCCCTCGACCTCGTCGTAGACGACCTCGATGTCGGAGATGGCCGTCTGCAGCACCGGGGACCAGTTGACCAGCCGCTCGGCCTGATAAATCAGCCCCGCGTCGTAGAGCCGCTTGAAGATCGTGCGGACCGCCCGCGACAGGCCCTCGTCCATGGTGAACCGGTCGCGGCTCCACGCGACCCCGTCGCCGAGCCGGCGCATCTGACCGCCGATGGCACCGCCGGACTGCCGCTTCCAGTCCCAGACCTTTTCGACGAACAGCTCACGGCCGAAGTCCTCTTTGGTCTTGCCGTCCACAGCGAGCTGCTTTTCCACCACGCTCTGGGTCGCGATACCCGCGTGGTCCATGCCCGGCTGCCACAACACCTCATATCCCTGCATCCGTTTGCGACGGGTCAGGGCGTCCATCATGGTGTGTTCCAGCGCGTGGCCCATGTGCAGGCTGCCGGTCACGTTCGGCGGCGGCAACACGATCGAGTACCCGGGCTTGGCGCTCGTCGGGTCCGCCTCGAAGTAGCCCGCGTCGAGCCATTTCTGGTAGATCGCGCTTTCGGCGGCACCCGGATCCCACGACTTGGGCAGGTCGGTGGCGGGGCTGCGGCTGGCGGTCACCCGTCAATTCTAGGGAGCGCCGTTTGCTCCGATGTAGGTGCCCAAATCGCAGGTGAGCGGGGTCACTTCCCCAGCCGGTCGACCTGCAGCGTCACACCCGCGGCGGGGAACCTGTCCAGCAGGGCATCGCCCATCGCCGCCGCCGGGGTCAGCACGCCGTGCAGGTCGGGCAGCTTGTCGCGGTCGAACGCGAGCGCGAGGCCGCACTCCCCCAGCAGCACCGAGGTCGCCTTGTAGCCGGGGTCGCCGCGCTGCTCCATGCGCGCGACATAACGCGCGCCGGTGGTTGTGGTGGTGTAGGTCTCGAGCTTGTAGAAACCGCGCTCGCGCGCCGCCGGGCCGGGGCCGGTCCCGGGCT
This sequence comes from Mycobacterium europaeum, assembly GCF_034555895.2. Classification (NCBI taxonomy): domain Bacteria; kingdom Bacillati; phylum Actinomycetota; class Actinomycetes; order Mycobacteriales; family Mycobacteriaceae; genus Mycobacterium; species Mycobacterium europaeum. The sequence goes on along the minus strand of NZ_CP157315.1, from coordinate 1,082,759 downwards.
TGGGCACGATGCGCTCCACCAGCCGGCGCGGCAGCAGCCGGAAGTAGCGGCTGCCCAATCCGAAAGTGGCGTTGGCGACCCCGCCTACCGCCGCGGATGCCAGCGGGGCCAGCGGGGACGACCCCAGGCTCATGCTTTCGGTGTAGCGGAAGTGGCGGCCGTAGGCCCAGTCCAGTAACGCGTTGCTGCGCCGCACGATGCGGGTGTTGTAGGGCGCCATCACGAATCCCGATGTCCACACGCCGGTCAGCTCCGGTGCGATCTGACGACCGCGGCGCCACGGCAGGTCGGGCTGGGGGCCGATCTCCGGTTCCGCGCTGCGGTCGGTGGTCAACGTGTACGGGTCCGCGAGTTGGCGGCGGGCGTCGGGATCGCGGGATGCGGTGTCGAGCACTTCCAGCATCGACGCCACGGTTCCGCCGGACACCCCACCCGAGAAGGACCGGACCACCAGGTCGGTGTCGCCGAGTTCGCCGGTGCCGTCGTCCCGCGCCGCGCGGTAGAGCGCGTACACGCTGAGGTCCGAGGGAACGGAGTCGAATCCGCAGGCGTGCACGATGCGCGCGCCGGTGTCGGCGGCCTGCTTGTGGTACAGGTCGATGCTCTCGCGGACGAACATCGCCTCGCCGGTCAGGTCGGCGTAATCGGTGCCCGCCGCCGCGCACGCGGCCACCAGTGGCAGCCCGTAGCGGGTGTACGGCCCGACCGTGGTGATGACGACCTGGGTGCGGGCGGCCATCTCGTTCAGCGTCGACGGCGACGAGGCGTCGGCGGCGACCAGCGGCCAGGATTGCGCGGCCTGGCCAAGGGTCTCGCGGACGGCCTGTAAGCGCTCGGTCGATCTGCCGGCCAGTGCCACCCGGGTATCCGGCCCCGTCCGGGCCAGGTATTCGGCGGTCAACTTCCCGACGAAGCCGGTCGCCCCGTACAACACGATGTCGAATTCGCGCGGCGTTGCGGTCACGGGCCCGACGCTACCCGCAGATAAGTAGTGCCGGACCAATGGCCCGGCACTACTTACTACTGCGTACTACTGCGTTGTGGGTCGTCAGCCGCGACGCCCGCAGACCGGCCACGCGCCGATGCCCTGCGAGTGCAGCACGTTCTCGGCCACCCGGATCTGCTCCTCGCGGCTCGCGCCGGCGGGAGAGCCCGACCCGCCGTTGGCGCGCCAGGTGCTCGGGGTGAACTGCAGGCCCCCGGAGAACCCGTTACCGGTGCTGATCGACCAGTTGCCACCCGACTCGCACTGCGCGATGGCGTCCCAGTTCACGCTGTAGGCGCGGACAGGCGGGGGCGGCGGGGCCTCCGGGCCCGGGGGCGGCGGCACGTTGGGGTCGAAGCCCGCGGGTGCCGGCGGCGGTGCGTCCGGCGCCGGCGGCGGCGGGGGGGCATCCGGAGCCGGCGGGGCGTCCGGAGCCGGGGGCGGGGGTGCGTCCGGCGCCGGGGGCGGCGGGGGCGCGTCCGGCGCCCCGGCGGGCGCCATGTTGGGGTCGAAACCCATCGGCTCCGCAGTCGCGGTGGCCGACGGGATGGTCACGAGGGTGCCTGTGACCGCGGCGAGAACGAGCGTCTTACGGACGTTCTTCAATATTTTTCCTTTCGCGGTGCGCGCGCGCCAAAGCAAGCCCACGGGGGTGGGCTGACGGTCTTTGGTTGATGCGGAAAACCTGCTTCGGAACGTGCCGACTTGTTCCGGCACGACAGCGGTGGGCTCGAAACGCCCGGCGGGGTGCTACCCACCGGCCGCGGACTGGGCTTCGCCGTCCGCAGCCCCGCTCACACGCGGGTCCGTGATTCTGTTTTCAGTTACTCTTCCGTAACCCGTTGTGGGCTAACAGGGACCGTACGAGACCCAGCCGCATTCGTCATCTTCGGAAAACGGACATCTCGTTTCGGTAACGGGGTGATCACGGCGCAATCGCGTCGTCATTTTGGCAGGTCAGCACGGCAATTCCGCGAAGTACCCAACATTCGCAATCGCTGTCAAATCGTGACCCGAATCACGCGCATTTTGTGAACTGGCACACGCATTTGCGCTAGTGCGTTGAGATCGGTTTCGCTGTACCGGACCGGGCTCCGCGCGCGAAGCGGCGTAGCTTACAACAAGTTACGCGATACCGCCGATCCGCCACGCCCGACGATGCGGACGAATTACGTTGCGCTGCTGGCTAACTTGCGTCGGTCGAATAGCGAACGCGCAGGAGATCCACGATCGCCCGCGGATCGACGGCAGGAACACCGAAAGTCCTTTCTGGACAACGATTTCAGAGATATGCGGCCGTACGCTAACTGAGCAGGGATCGACCGGAACGTCGTCACCGCATGGCCACCGAGCCTTGCGCCATTCGGCCGTGCAATTTGCTCGCCGGCCGCGGCGTGCGGCCGGCGGCGAGCCGCCCCGGGCGCCACTGTCGCCGACACAGGCGCCGTCATTCCGTCCGAAATGTGCTATGCGCCAACAGATCACGATCGAGCGTCGAATTCGACTAGTACACCAAACAGTTAGTGCGCCCGGCCATTCTTGGAGCGAAAGGAAAACTCGCCGTATGTCGAATGGCTCGGCCAATTTTCGTGTGCCCGAAGGCGGCTGCCGGCGATCCAGAAAAACTATCCGGGCGGATCGGGTCAGCTGCGCGGCTGCGCGAGGGCGCGCAACTCGGCGTCGGTGTTGACGTTGGTCAGCGACCGTGAATCCGACGTCAGGACGCGCTGGGCGTCCGACGCGTCCACCAGGGCGCGCATGCTGCGCTCGCCGGCCGCCACCAAGGCGTCGACACGGCCGGCCAGGTCGGTCCGGTACACCGCGGCGAGGTAGTGGTCCTGGCCGTCCCACGGCAGCACCACTTCCGCGCCGGTCTCCAGCGCCCGGCGGGTGAGATCGTCGATGAGATCGATTGCCAGGAAAGGCATGTCGACGGCGCAGACGAAGGCGAGCCGGGCACCGGCGTCGGCGGCCGCGCGCAGCGCCCGCCCGGTCGCCGGCAACGGCCCCAACCCGCGCAGTTCGTCGCGCATGACCCGGGCCCGCAGTTCCGGCAACGGCTGGCCCTGGGCGGCCATCACCAGGACCGGGTCGCAACGCTGCCCGAGGATGCCGACCACGTGCTCGACCATCGTGGTCGCCTGGGAGCCCGCGGATGCGGGGACCGGGAGGCTGGCCTTATCGCGGCCCATGCGTTGTGATGCGCCGCCGGCGAGCACCACCCCGGCCAGTGCAGCTGTCTCGGGCACGGTCTCGCCCACCTCAGTCGACGGTCCAGGTGTCGCGCCCGCGCAGCAGCGACTGCAGGGCGGCATCGTCGAACGGCTTCGAGGCCCGCGCGGTCTGCACCTGGGAGCGCGCCGCGTCGTCGTAGGTGGGCCGGCTGACGTTCCGGAAGATGCCGAGCACCGTGTGATCGAGGTTTTGATCGGACAGCCGCGACAGCGCGAAGGCGTAGGCCGAGTCGTCGGTGTGCGCGTCGTGCACCATGATCTCGTCGACGGCCACGTCGGCGGTCTTAGCGAATTCCAGGCCGAACCCGGACTTCACCACGCAGTACTCCCCGTCGGCGCCGAAGGTGATCGGCTCGCCGTGGCGGATGTTGATCACCCGCTCCTCGGCGCCCTCCTTGCGCAGCACGTCGAATGAGCCGTCGTTGAAAATCGGGCAGTCCTGCAGGATTTCGACCACCGCGGCGCCGCGGTGCTCGGCGGCCGCACGCAGCACCTCGGTCAGTCCGTTGCGGTCGGAATCCAGGGCGCGGCCGACGAACGTCGCCTCGGCGCCCAGGGCCAGCGACACCGGGTTGAACGGGTGGTCCAGCGAGCCCATGGGTGTCGACTTGGTGACCTTGCCGACCTCCGACGTGGGCGAGTACTGGCCCTTGGTCAGCCCGTAGATCCGGTTGTTGAACAACAGGATCGTGATGTTGACGTTGCGGCGCAGCGCGTGAATCAGGTGATTGCCACCGATCGAGAGCGCGTCCCCGTCGCCGGTGACCACCCACACGGACAGGTCCTCGCGGGCCAGCGCCAACCCGGTCGCGATCGCCGGTGCGCGGCCGTGGATGGAGTGGAACCCGTAGGTCTCCAGGTAGTAGGGGAAGCGGCTGGAGCAACCGATGCCGCTGACGAACACGATGTTCTCGCGGCGCAGTCCCAGCTCAGGCAGGAAGTTACGGATGGTGTTGAGGATGACGTAGTCCCCGCAGCCGGGGCACCAGCGGACCTCTTGGTCACTGGTGAAGTCCTTGCCCTTCTGCGGCTGATCCGTGGTGGGGACGCCGTCGTTCTTCCGTAACCTCGGGGTCAGCCCCAGGTCGTTCCCCGCCAGATTTCCCATCAGGTCGGTCATTCGCTAGCTCCCGCTCCCACCGTCGCTGCCGCCATTCTGGCGACCATCGTCTTGTCCTGCTCGATCTCGGCCAGCGTGCCGCCCAGCGCGGCGCGGATAACGCGCCCGATCTCGTCGGCCAGGAAGGCGACGCCCTGGACCTTGGTGACCGACTGCACGTCGACCAGGTACTTGCCGCGCAGCAGCAGCGCCAGCTGGCCCAGGTTCATCTCGGGGCACACCACCATCGGGTAGCGCCGCAGCACGTCGCCCAGGTTCGCCGGGAACGGGCTCAGGTGGCGCAGGTGCGCATGCGCGACCTTGACGCCCTTGCGCCGCGCGCGCCGGCAGGCTTCGCCGATCGGGCCGTACGAGCTGCCCCAGCCGATGAGCAGTAGCTCGGCGTCCCCGGTCGGGTCGTCGACTTCCACATCGGGAACCGAGATGCCGTCGATCTTGGCCTGACGCAACCGGACCATGAGGTCGTGGTTGACCGGTTCGTAGGAGATAGCGCCCGAACCGTTCGCCGCCTCCAGCCCGCCGATGCGGTGCTCGAGGCCGGGGGTGCCGGGGATGGCGAACTGCCGGGCCAGCGTCTCCGGGTCGCGGTTGTACGGCTGGAAGGGCTCGTCGGGCTTGGCGAAGGTGTGCTTGATCGGCTGCAGCGTGCTGACATCCGGAATGCGCCACGGCTCAGAGCCGTTGGCGATCGCGCCGTCGGACAGCACGATCACCGGCGTGTGATAGGACACCGCGATGCGCACCGCCTCGATCGCGACGGCGAAGCAGTCGGACGGCGAGCGCGGCGCCAACACGGCGACCGGCGACTCCCCGTTGCGGCCGTACAGCGCCTGCAGCAGGTCGGCCTGCTCGGTCTTGGTCGGCAGGCCGGTCGACGGCCCGCCCCGCTGTACGTCGATGACCAGCAGCGGCAACTCGGTCATCACCGCCAGACCCAACGCTTCGGACTTCAGCGAGATCCCCGGGCCCGAAGTGCTCGTGACACCGAGCGCACCGCCGTAGGAGGCGCCGATGGCCGCGCAGATGCCGCCGATCTCGTCTTCGGCCTGGAAGGTGATCACGTTGAAGTTCTTGTGCTTGGACAGCTCGTGCAGGATGTCCGACGCCGGCGTGATCGGGTAGCTGCCGAGCACCACCTGAAGGTCGCTCAGCTGCCCGGCCGCGACGATGCCGTAGGCCATCGCGGTGTTGCCGGAGATCTGCCGGTATTCGCCGGATGGCAGCGTCGCCCGCGAGACCTCGTAGGTGGTGCCGAACGCCTCGGTCGTCTCGCCGTAGTTCCAGCCCGCCTTGAGGGCCAAGACGTTGGCCTCGGCGATGTCGGGCTTGCGGGCGAACTTCTCCCGGATGAACTTCTCGCTGGTTTCGATCGGGCGGCCGTACATCCACGACAGCAGGCCCAGCGCGAACATGTTCTTGGCGCGCTGGCCGTCCTTCTTCGAGGCGCCGATCGCCTCGACGGCGCCCAGCGTCAGCGTGGTCATCGCGACGGAATGCACGACGTACTCGGACAACTCGTCGGACTCGAGCGGGTTCGTCACGTAACCCACCTTGGTCAGGTTGCGCTTGGTGAACTCGTCGGAGTTCGCGATCACCATGCCGCCCCGCGGCAGGTCGCCCAGGTTGGCCTTGAGCGCCGCCGGGTTCATGGCCACGAGCACGTCGGGGCGGTCACCGGCCGTCAGGATGTCGTAGTCGGCGATCTGGATCTGGAAGGAGGAGACCCCGGGCAGGGTTCCTGCGGGCGCCCGGATCTCGGCGGGATAGTTCGGCTGGGTCGCGAGGTCGTTACCGAAAAGCGCCGCCTCCGAGGTGAACCGGTCGCCCGTCAGCTGCATCCCGTCGCCGGAGTCCCCGGCGAAGCGAATGACAACCTGCTCCAGGCGCCGGCGGTCCGACCCGCCACCGGAAGGGGAACCATTCGAGCCGTTGTGAGAATCAGACCCGGCCCCGCTGCCGTTCGGATCCACGTATCCGCCTTCCATTCGTTATCCGGATAGGCACTTCGCTGGAGTTTTAGGTTACGCGCCGTTGAAGCGACTCCCGCGCCCTCGAGCTTGTGTGTCACTGCTAGTACCAATTATGGCACTCGATTTAGGGGAGAACGATCGTCTCTAAACCGTTGCATACAGCGGTTTTACACCTAAAGCCAATGTCAGCGCGCGGAGGGTGGTGCGGTCCGTTGAAAACTGTGGTATTGGTCACTTTTCCCCGATGCGGCCGATTCCTTCGGCGCCGTCTCCGGCATCGCGACCAGGTAGAGCAAAAAGCCCGCGCCGGCGAGCGCCCCCAGGAAGGCGAAGGCGGCGTCGTAGCCGGCGGCCACCACGATCCAGCCGGCCACGAGATTGGACACCGAGGCGCCTATCCCCGTCGCGGCCGTGACGGCGCCCAGGCTCACGTTGAACCGGCCGGTGCCGTGCGTGACGTCCTGGACGACGAGGGGGAACAGTGCACCGAATACGCCGGCCCCGACGCCGTCCAGCAGCTGCACGCCGACCAGCCAATACGGGTTGCCGGACAGGGTGTAGAGAAATCCGCGTGCGGCAAGGACCGCGAAGCCGAGCAGGAAGATGGGCTTTCGCCCCCAGGAATCGGCCTTGGCTCCGGCCAGGTACGCGACCGGCACCATGACCACTTGCGCGGCCACGATGCAACCGGCCATCAGCGCGGTCCCGACGTCCTTGTTGTGCAGCGCCAGCAACTGACCGACCAGCGGCAGCATGGCCGCGTTGGCGAAGTGGAAGGCGATGACCGTCGCGGCGAAGATCATCAGCCTGCGATTGCGCAGCAGCACCCCCATCCGGGAGGGCGTCTCGTGCGGCCCACCCGGCACGTGGTCCATGCCCCGCGCCACGTCATGATCGATCGCCTCGCCCGGAATCCGCAGCGTCGCAAGCACACTCGCGGCCGCCATGACGGCCAGCACCCAGAACACCACCACCGGGCCGAAGAAGTACGCCAAGCCACCGGTGATGGCCGCGGCCGACGCGTTGCCCGCGTGGTTGAACGACTCGTTGCGTCCGATCCGGCGGGCGAAGAAACGCGGACCCACGACGCCCAAGGTGATCGCGGCCAACGCGGGGGCGAACACCGAGCCGGCGATGCCGGTCACGGCCTGCAGAACCGAGATCGAGTACAGGCCCGGAAACACCGGCATGGCCAGGGAACCGGCGGTGATGGTCAGCGCACCGCCGGCGATCAACGCGCGCTTGGCCGTGCTGCGGTCCACCAGCGCGCCGGCGGGGGCCTGCGCGACGATCGCGCCGATCCCCCCGACCGCCATGACGAACCCGATCGACGCCTGATCCCAGCGGTGGACCAGCAGCAGGTAGATCGACAGATAGGGGCCCAGCCCGTCACGGACGTCGGCCAACAGAAAGTTCAGCAGGTCCAGCGCGCGCGTCAGCCGGCGCGGCACGGGGCTGGGGGCTTCAGCGGCGGCCGGCATGGGCATCTAGTACCCAAAAGCGCGGCTATACGACCGCGGGTTGTGTTAGGCGCTCTTGTCGCGGCGCTCGGTGCGCGACGGCTTGCGCGGCACGATCGTCGGAAGCACGTTGTCCTGCACCGTCTCCTTGGTCACCACGACCTTGGCGACGTCGTCGCGGCTCGGGATGTCATACATCACCGGCAGCAGGACCTCTTCCATGATGGCGCGCAGACCACGGGCACCCGTGCCACGGTGGATGGCCTGATCGGCGATCGCCTCCAGCGCATCGTCGGTGAACTCGAGCTCGACGCCGTCCATCTCGAACAGCCGCGTGTACTGCTTGACCAACGCGTTCTTCGGCTCGGACAGGATTTTGACCAGCGACTCGCGGTCGAGGTTGGTCACCGACGCGACGACCGGCAGCCGCCCGATGAACTCGGGGATCAACCCGAACTTGATCAGGTCCTCGGGCATGACGTCGGAAAAGTGATCGGTGGTGTCGATCTCGGCCTTGGAGCGCACCTCGGCGCCGAAGCCCAGCCCGCGCTTGCCGACACGTTCGTAGATGATCTTCTCCAGGCCGGCGAAGGCGCCCGCGACGATGAACAGCACGTTGGTGGTGTCGATCTGGATGAACTCCTGGTGCGGGTGCTTGCGGCCGCCCTGCGGGGGCACCGAAGCCTGGGTGCCCTCCAGGATTTTCAGCAGGGCCTGCTGGACGCCCTCACCGGAGACGTCGCGGGTGATCGAGGGGTTCTCGCTCTTGCGGGCGATCTTGTCCACCTCGTCGATGTAGATGATGCCGGTCTCGGCGCGCTTGACGTCGTAGTCGGCGGCCTGGATGAGTTTGAGCAAAATGTTCTCGACGTCCTCACCGACATAGCCGGCTTCGGTCAGCGCGGTGGCGTCGGCGATGGCGAACGGCACGTTGAGCATCTTGGCGAGTGTCTGGGCCAGATAGGTCTTGCCGCAGCCGGTCGGCCCGAGCATGAGGATGTTGGACTTGGTCAACTCGACCGGCTCGTGGCGGGAGTCGCGGCCCTTCTCCCCGGCCTGGATCCGCTTGTAGTGGTTGTAGACCGCGACGGCCAGCGTTCGCTTGGCGGTGTCCTGCCCGATGACGTAGCCCTCCAGGAACTCCCGGATCTCCATGGGCTTGGGCAGTTCGTCGAGTTTGACGTCGTCGGCGTCGGCGAGTTCCTCTTCGATGATCTCGTTGCAGAGATCGATGCATTCATCGCAGATGTACACACCGGGACCAGCAATGAGTTTCTTGACCTGCTTCTGGCTCTTCCCGCAGAACGAGCACTTCAGCAGGTCACCGCCGTCTCCGATGCGCGCCATGGTGCTGAGGGCCTACTTCCTTTTCGCCGTTCGTCTTGCTGTGCCGCATGTATGCCCCGACGCTACCCGCTAGATCGGGCCCGACGCGACCATTAAGGCCGAATCGCGCCCATGATATTCGGGGGAGTCATGCTGATCCCGTCTGAATGAAACATATAGCCAGACGCTGCCCGTCACCCGTGAAAGACGCGCTTTGCGTGTCTTTGGCGTGTCGCGGTCGTGACCCAACCGAGGCTGGGTGCGCAGACCGAACCCCACTTCCGCTGGAGATGCCGACCCGGTGAAGCATGGGCAGATCCCCACGAAATCACCCTACCGCGGCCGGCATGAATCGGCTCAGACCAGCGATTCGGTCCTGACCAAGGTGTGGCCGGCGAGCATGCCGACAACGCTAAGCGGTCTGCGCGGAAAGCTTCCGGTACTCCAGGACGGTGTCGATGATCCCGTACTCCTTGGCGTCTTCCGCGGTCAGGATCTTGTCCCGGTCGGTGTCCTTGCGGACGGTCGCGGCGTCCTTGCCGGTGTGGCGGGCCAGGGTGGTCTCCATGAGCGTGCGCATCCGCTCGATCTCGGCGGCCTGGATCTCCAGATCGGAGAACTGGCCCTGGATCACGCCCTGCAGCGACGGCTGGTGGATCAGCACGCGAGCGTTGGGCAGCGCCATCCGCTTGCCGGGCGTTCCGGCGGCCAGCAACACCGCCGCGGCCGACGCCGCCTGGCCGAGGCACACCGTCTGAATGTCGGCGCGGACGTACTGCATGGTGTCGTAAATCGCCATCAGCGAGGTGAATCCGCCGCCGGGCGAGTTGATGTACATGGTGATGTCGCGGTCGGGGTCCAGCGACTCCAACACCAGCAGCTGCGCCATGATGTCGTTCGCCGAAGCGTCGTCGACCTGGACGCCGAGGAAGATGATGCGCTCCTCGAACAGCTTGTTGTACGGGTTGGACTCCTTGACGCCGAAGCTGGAGTGCTCGATGAACGACGGCAGGATGTAGCGCGCCTGGGGCTGCATGTTCGGGTGCTGGGTGCTCACTGGGCTTCTCCGTTGGTGATGTGGGCGGCGCGGGTGATGATGTGGTCGACGAACCCGTATTCCAGGGCCTCCGGGGCGGTGAACCAGCGGTCGCGGTCGGAGTCGGCCTCGATGCGTTCGATCGACTGCCCGGTGAATTCGGCGTTGAGCCGGAACATCTCCTTCTTGATGACGTGGAACTGCTCGGCCTGGATGGCGATGTCGGCCGCACTTCCGGTCACGCCACCCAGCGGCTGGTGCATCAGGATGCGGGCGTGTGGCAGCGCGTAGCGCTTGCCCTTGGTGCCGGCCGCCAGCAGGAACTCCCCCATCGATGCCGCCATGCCCATCGCGTAGGTCGCGATGTCGCACGGCGCCAGCACCATGGTGTCGTAGATCGCCATTCCGGCGCTGATCGATCCGCCCGGCGAGTTGATGTAGAGCGAGATGTCCTTGTCGGCGTCCTCGGCGGCGAGCAACAGGATCTGCGCGCACAGCCGGTTGGCGACCTCGTCGTTCACCTCCGAACCCAGGAAGATGATGCGCTCAGAGAGCAAGCGCTCATAGACCGAGTCCGTGAGGTTGAGCCCCTGCGAGGGCGAACGCATGTCAGACACGACTGGGTTACCTGCTTTCTCGAGTTCTTCTATGCACCGACACTAACCAACCTGGCCCACCGTTTCGCGGTCACGCTCCTCCTCAATTGGGCGCTTTCGCTCACAGCGTCAAGACGGGTCACTCCGCTTCGTCGTCGGACGCTTCGGTTTCGGGGGCTTCGTCGACCTCGTCAGCCTCGCCCGTCGGCGCGGCATCGTCGGCCTCCCCGCGCTTGCCGAAGAACTCATCGGTGTCGATGGCGTTCCCGCCGCTGTCGGTCACCGTCGCCGCCCGCACCACCTCAGCGACGGCCAGCCCGCGCCGCACGTCGGCGAACATGGCCGGCAGCTGGTTGTTCTCCTGCAGGTAGCCCAGCAGTTGCTGCGGCTCGATGCCGTATTGGCGAGACGTCATCATCAGCCGCTCGGTGAGGTCGTCCTGGCCGACCTGGACCTCCAGCTCGTCGGCCAGCGCATCCAGCAGCAGCTGCCTCTTGACGTCCGTCTCCGCCGCGGTGCGCGTTTCGGTCTCGAACTCTTCGCGCGTCTTGCCCTGCCCGGCGAGCACCTCGTCGAGTTTGGCCTCGTCGTGATCCAGGCCGTGCAGGGCGTTGTGCAGGGTGCTGTCGTACTGCGCCTTGACGATCGCCTCCGGCAGCGGCACGTCGACCTGGTCTAAGAGAGCGTCCAGCGCGGCGTTCCGTATCTGGTCGGCCTGCTGAGCGCGCTTGACCCGCCCCACCTGCTCGCGCAGGTTGGCCCGCAGCTCGTCGATGGTGTCGAACTCGCTGGCCAACTGGGCGAACTCGTCGTCGGGCTCGGGGAGCTCGCGCTGCTTGATCGACTTGACGGTGACGGTCACCTGCGCGTCCTGCCCGGCGTGTTCGCCGGCCGCCAGCTGCGCGGTGAACTCGCGGGACTCCTCGACGGACAGACCGACCAGCGCGTCGTCGAGGCCCGCGATGAGACGGCCCGAGCCGACCTCGTGGGACAGCCCCTGCGCGGCGGCCCCCGGCACCTCTTCGCCGTCGATGGTGGCCGTCAAGTCGATCGAGACGAAGTCACCGGTGGCCACGGGACGGTCCACCCCGGTCAGGGTGCCGAACCGGGCGCGCAGCGACTCCAGTTCGGCGTCCACGTCTTCGTCGCTGACCTCGACGGGATCCACCGAGATCTTCAGCGCGGACAGGTCCGGAAGCTCGATCTTGGGGCGGACGTCGACCTCGGCGGTGAACGCCAGCTCCTCGCCATACTCCTTCTTGGTGACCTCGATCTCGGGCTGACCCAGGGGCTGCACCTCCGAATCCACGACCGCCTGCCCGTACCGCGCCGGCAGCGCCTCGTTGACGACCTGGTCCAGCAGTGCCTCCCGGCCGAACCGGGCCTCCAGCAACTTCGCCGGCGCCTTGCCGGGCCGGAAGCCGGGCAGCCGCACCTGCTTGGCCAGCTCTCGGTAGGCACGCTGGAAATCGGGCTCGAGTTCGGCGAACGGCACCTCCACGTTGATGCGGACCCGGGTGGGGCTCAGCTGCTCGACAGTGCTCTTCACGGGGGTGCTCCTCGGTGGTCGTTCCTGGCGTTCGGTGGGCCGCGTACATGCGGCGCGGGGTGGTGCTGGTCGGGGTGACAGGATTTGAACCTGCGGCCTTCCGCTCCCAAAGCGGATGCGCTACCAAGCTGCGCTACACCCCGCGCTGACCTCGATGATCCTAAGGCCCCTCGAGCCCGGGTTGGCCACGGGCGTCGCGGCGACCTCGCAGACCCTCACGGAGCGATCACAAGACCGCATCGATTAGATTTGATCTTCGTCGACAGCTACAGTCACGCTCGACCAATACATGCGGGCGTAGCTCAATGGTAGAGCCCTAGTCTTCCAAACTAGCTACGCGGGTTCGATTCCCGTCGCCCGCTCGGGTTAAGGATCTGCTCCACAGAGAGGCGCCATGAGCGACCCAGAAACGGATGCGCCGATCCACGGGTCATGCGCGCCGGACTTCGCCGGGGTGCGCGACGCGTTCGAACGCAACTTCAGGCTGGGCGACGAAGTGGGCGCGGCCGTCGCGGTGTGGGTGGACGGCGGCCTCGTCGTCAATCTCTGGGGCGGCTGGGCTGACGCCGCCCAGACCCGGCCCTGGCAGCAGAACACCCTGACCACGGTCCTGTCCGGGACCAAGGGGTTGTCGGCCACCTGTGTCCATCAACTGGCCGATCGCGGCGAGCTGGACCTGCAGGCCCCGGTCGCCCACTACTGGCCCGAGTTCGGGCAGGCGGGCAAAAAAGACATCACGCTGGCGATGGTGATGAGCCACCGGTCCGGCGTGATCGGCCCCCGCACCCGGTTGCGCTGGGAAGACGTCGCCGACTGGGACTTCGTCTGCCGCCAGCTGGCGGCCGCCGAACCCTACTGGGAGCCGGGCACCGCGCAGGGCTACCACATGACCACGTTCGGATTCATCCTCGGGGAGGTGTTCCGCCGCGTCACGGGCCGGACGATCGGCCAATACCTGCGCACCGAGATCGCCGAACCGTTCGGCGCCGACGTCCACATCGGCCTGTCCCTGGCCGAACAAAGCCGCTGCGCGGAGCGGGTCAACAAGCCGCACGCCCGGGACCTGCTGGCCGACGCGCAGGCCCCCGGCTACCCGGTGAGCCTGGCCGACCATCCCAAGGCGGGGCTGTCGATCTCGATGGGTTTCGCCCCCGACGACGAGCTCGGCTCCCACGACCTGCGGCTGTGGCGCGAACTCGAGTTCCCGGGCACCAACGGGCAGGTGTCGGCCCTGGGGTTGGCGACGTTCTATAACGCGCTCGCGCAGGAGAAGGTGCTCAGCCGCGAGCACATGGACCTCGTGCGCGAGTGTCAGGGCGGCTTGGAGACCGACTTGGTGCTGGGGCCGCGCGTCGCCGACCACGGCTGGGGTTTGGGCTACATGCTCAACCAGCGGTGCGTCAACGGGCCCAACCCGCGGATCTTCGGCCACGGCGGCCTGGGTGGCTCCTTCGGCTTCGTCGACCTGGAACACCGCATCGGCTACGCGTACGTGGCGAACCGGTTCGACGCCACCAAGGCCAACGCGGACCCGCGCAGCCTGGCCCTCAGCAACCAGGTCTACGCCACGCTCGGCGTCATCTAGCGTCGAGGCGGACGCGGCCCGTCATTTCTGACAGGTGGGGCACCAGAACAGGTTCCGCCCCTCCAGGACGGCCGTGCGGATCGAATCCCCGCACACCCGGCAGGCCTCGCCCGCGCGCCGGTAGACATACGTCCGGGGCCGCCCAGGCCGATACGACGGCGGTCCGTGGTCGTGCTCGGGCCGGACCACGATGATCTTGCCGCGGCGAAAGCCGACCTTCATCAGCGCCACCAGGTCGGTCCACGCCGCGTCGAACTCCGCCTCGCTGATTTCCCGGCCGGGCCGAAGCGGGTCGATGTTGTGGCGGTACAGCAGCTCGTTGCGGTAGACGTTGCCGACGCCGGCGACGACGGTCTGATCCATCAACAGTGCACCAATGGACCTGCGGGACTTACTGATTCGATTCCACGCCCAGGACGGGTCGGCGTCGTTGCGCAGCGGGTCGGGACCGAGCTTGGCCAGCACCCCGGAAACCTGACCCTCGTCGATCACCTCGCACACCGTCGGCCCGCGCAAGTCGGTGCCGTAGTCGGCGCCGACCATGCGCATCCGCACCTGCCCGACCGGTGCGGGAAGGACCGCGTCCTCGCGTGGCCATTCGGTGAAGGCGCCGTAGAGACCCAGGTGCACGTGCACGATCGGGCCGCCGTCATAGTGGTGGAACAGGTGCTTGCCCCAGACGCTGGTGCGGCGCAACACGCGCCCGTCCACCACGGCCGCATCGGCGAAGCGGCCCTGCGGGCTCGACACCGCGACGGGCGCCCCGCCGAAACGGCGCTGGTGCAGCCGGGCCAGCCGGTGCAGGGTGTGCCCTTCGGGCATAGGCGCCTCAGCCCTGTGCGCCGGGCACCGGCGGCGCCTGGTGGGTGCGTTCGTACTCGGCGAGGATGTCGATACGCCGTTGGTGGCGTTCGGCTTTCGACCATTGCGCGGTCAGGAACGCGTCCACGATGGCCAGCGCCTCTTCGACGGTGTGCATGCGACCACCGATCCCGATCAACTGGGCGTTGTTGTGTTCGCGGGCCAGCGTCGCGGTCTCCACGCTCCACCCCAGCGCGCACCGGGCTCCTGGCACCTTGTTGGCGGCGATCTGCTCACCGTTGCCCGACCCGCCCAGCACGATGCCCAGGCTGTCCGGATCGGCCACCGTGCGAACCGCGGCGGCGATGCAAAACGCCGGGTAGTCGTCCTCGGCGTCGTACGTGTAGGCACCGCAATCGATCGGCTCGTGCCCGGACGCTTTCAGGTGCTCGATGATCTGTTGCTTGAGCTCGAATCCGGCGTGGTCAGAGCCGAGGTAGACGCGCATGCCCGCAATCCTTACACGGGCAACCGGTCAGTCGAATTCGGGCTTCTCGGTGCGGGTCCGCTTCAGTTCGAAGAAGTGCGGGTAAGACGCGAAGGTCACCGACGCGTCCCACAGCTTGCCGGCCTCCTCGCCGCGCGGGATCTTCGAGAGCACCGGCCCGAAGAACGCCGCCCCGTTGACGTGGATGGTCGGCGTGCCGACGTCGTCGCCGACGGCGTCCATGCCGGCGTGGTGACTCTTGCGCAGGGCGTCGTCGTAGGCGTCGCTGTGCGCGGCCTCGGCCAGCTCCGCGGGCAGGCCGACGTCGGCCAGGGACAACTTGATGACCTCGTCGAGATTCTTGTTGTCCTCGTAGTGGATCCGGGTGCCCATGGCCGTGTACAGCGGGTGCAGCACCTCGGCACCGTGGGCCTGCTCGGCGGCGATCGCCACCCGGACCGGCCCCCACGCGTGCTTCATCATCTCGCGATACTTGTCGGTCAGGCCCTCGCGGTTCTCGTTGAGGATCGCCAGGCTCATCACGTGGAAGTGCACGTCGATGTCGCGAACCTTCTCCACCTCGAGGATCCAGCGCGACGTGATCCAGCACCACGGGCACAGCGGATCGAACCAGAAATCGGCTTGGTCTTTCCCGGCACCCTTGTCAGGCATAGCGCAGTCCTCTCGTCGGTCGACACACCGTTGAGCACAACCGTAGGCGCCGCGCCGCTGTTCCCGCAGTGCCCGGGACGCGAACGGGGCACGTAAGTTGGACGCGTGGCCCTTCCTAATCTCACGCGGGACCAGGCCGTCGAACGCGCGGCCCTGGTCACCGTCGACAGCTACCAGATCCAACTCGATGTCACCGATGGCACCGGGAACCCGGGCGAACGCACGTTCCGGTCCACGACCACGGTGGTGTTCGACGCGCTTCCCGGCGCCGACACGTGCATCGACCTCGCCGCCGAGACGGTGCATGGCGCCACGCTCAACGGTCACGACATCGACGTGTCCGAATACGACGAATCGACCGGCATCGCGCTGTCCGGCCTGGAGCAACACAACGTCCTGGTCGTCGACGCGGACTGCCGCTACTCCAACACCGGTGAGGGGCTGCACCGCTTCGTCGACCCGGTCGACAACGAGACCTACCTGTACTCGCAATTCGAAACCGCCGACGCCAAGCGCATGTTCGCCTGCTTCGACCAACCGGACCTCAAGGCGACGTTCGACCTGCGCGTGACGGCGCCCCGGCATTGGAAGGTCGTCTCCAACGGCGCCACGGTGTCGATCGAAAACGGGGTGCACACCTTAGCCACCACGCCGCGGATGAGCACCTATCTGGTGGCGCTCATCGCCGGCCCGTACGCCGAATGGAAGGACACCTACGCCGACGAACACGGGGAGATCCCACTGGGCATCTTCTGCCGGGAATCGTTGGCGCGCCACATGGACGCCGAGCGGTTGTTCACCCAGACCAAACAGGGGTTCGGCTTCTACCACAAGAACTTTGGGCTGCCGTACGCGTTCGGCAAGTACGATCAGCTGTTCGTCCCCGAATTCAACGCCGGCGCAATGGAAAACGCGGGCGCGGTGACCTTCCTGGAGGACTACGTCTTTCGCAGCAAGGTCACCCGGGCCTCCTACGAGCGGCGCGCCGAAACCGTCCTGCACGAGATGGCGCACATGTGGTTCGGGGACCTGGTCACCATGACCTGGTGGGACGACCTGTGGCTCAACGAGTCGTTCGCGACGTTCGCCTCGGTGCTGTGTCAGGCCGAGGCCACCGAATTCACCGAGGCCTGGACGACTTTCGCCACAGTCGAGAAGTCGTGGGCGTACCGCCAGGACCAATTGCCGTCGACACACCCCATCGCCGCCGACATCCCCGACCTGGCCGCGGTCGAGGTGAACTTCGACGGCATCACCTACGCCAAGGGCGCCTCGGTCCTCAAGCAGCTGGTGGCCTACGTCGGGCTGGAGCACTTCCTGGCCGGGCTGCGCGACTACTTCCGCAGCCACGCGTTCGGCAACGCCACCTTCGACGACCTGGTCGCCGCGCTGGAGAAGGCGTCGGGCCGAGACCTGTCGGACTGGGGTCAGCAATGGTTGAAGACGACCGGGTTGAACACGCTGCGCGCCGACTTCGACACCGACGCCGACGGGACGTTCACCCGGTTCGCGCTGACCCAGAGCGGTGCCGCGCCGGGGGCCGGCGAAACCCGGGTGCACCGGCTGGCGATCGGGATCTACGACGACGACGGAGCCGGCAAGCTGGTGCGGGTGCGGCGGGAAGAACTCGACGTCGCGGGCCCGGTCACGGAAGTGCCTGCGCTGGTGGGGGTTTCCCGCGGCCAGCTGGTGCTGGTCAACGACGACGACCTGACCTACTGCTCGCTGCGGCTCGACCCGCAGTCACTGCAGACCGCGCTGCGGCGCATCGCCGACATCGCCGAGCCGCTGCCGCGCTCCCTGGTGTGGTCGGCGGCGTGGGAGATGACGCGCGAGGCCGAACTGCGGGCGCGCGACTTCGTGGCCCTGGTTTCGACCGGGGTGCACGCCGAGACCGAGGTCGGGGTGGCGCAGCGGCTGCTGCTGCAGGCGCAGACGGCGCTGGCTTCCTATGCCGAGCCGGGCTGGGCGCATGAGCGGGGGTGGCCGCAGTTCGCCGACCGGCTGCTGGAGCTGGCACGCGCGGCGCAGCCCGGCTCCGATCACCAGCTCGCGTTCGTCAACAGCCTGTGCTCGGCGGTGTTGTCGACCCGGCACGTCGTGACGCTGGCGGACCTGCTCGACCACGATCCGGCCGAGCTTGGCCTGGCCGGCCTCGAGATCGACACCGACCTGCGGTGGCGCATCGTGACCGCACTCGCGAGCGCGGGCGAAATCGACGCCGACGGGCCCGCGACGCCCTTCATCGACGCCGAGGTGCAGCGCGACCCGACAGCCGCCGGCAAGCGAAACGGCGCCCAGGCGGCGACGGCGCGGCCGCAACTGCAGGTCAAGGAGGAGGCCTGGACCACGGTGATCGAGGACGACACCCTGGCCAACATCACCGCCCGCTCCATCATCGCGGGCTTCGCCCCGGCCGGCCAGCACGGCTTGCTCGAACCGTTCACGGACCGCTATTTCGCGGCGATACCGGGCGTGTGGGCGCGGCGGTCCAGCGAGGTCGCGCAAACCGTGGTGATCGGGCTGTACCCGCACTGGAACATCAGCGACGCCGGCATCGCGGCCGCCGACAAGTTCCTGTCCGACCCGGACGTGCCGCCGGCCTTGCGACGGCTGGTGCTCGAGGGCCAGGCCGGCGTGAAGCGGGCCCTGCGGGCCCGCCGGTTCGACGCGGCCGACTAGGCCGACTCACTCGCCGAGCGTGCGTGTCTGCACACCGGCGACCGGCGTGTCGCGTACGAACACGCACCCTCGCGAGCGGCTGATGGCCCGATGATGGCGACCCGCAGCGCCCGGCTACGCCGCGCTTGCGATCGCCACTAACCCGACGGCGGCGACCCGCAGCGCCCGGCTACGGCGCGCTTGCGATCGCCGTTAGGCCGGGGCGATGCCCGCGCTGAGGACGCGGATCGCGCTGACCAGCCCGTCCACCAGGTCGCCCCGCTGTAACGCCGACGACGCGGCGGCGACCCCGAGCGGCGCGGACGACTCGGCGCCGCGGCCGCGCACCTCGGAGCCGTAGACCACCTCGATGACCTTCTGGTCGGGCGAGACGGCCAGCAGCACGGCGTTGTCCGGTGTCGGCACCCTGGCCAGGATCTGGCGGGCGCGCGCGGCGGTGTCGTTGCCCAGGTCGCCGAGGTAGATGGCGAACCGTGCCCTCGACGCCCGCGAGCCGAACTTCAGGGCGTCGTCGATGGCGACGAGGTCCTTGATCGGGAAGGGGTAATGGACGGACAGCTCGCCCGCCTGGGTCACCCCGGAGATCCGCCCGCTGGTGGTGATCACCCAGCCGTCGGGCAGCTCGCCGGGCTCGACGGTCGCTATCTCACCATGTGCCACTGGCGCCACCTCCGACTGAGAATTCCCGTGTGTCGTGCCCGCCGTGCGCGTGACCGACGTCTTCGTCCGTGGCCGCCCACAGGATCGGCGGGTGCGTCCACTTCTCGCCCAACTTGTAGGTCGCCGGGTGCGGTCCCTTGTGCGACCAGATCAGCACCGCCAGCACGGCCACCAGCAGCAACGGTATCCCGATGAAGTACAGGTGAATCTGCAAAAGGCTCACGACGAAAACCGTATCCCACCCGACGATCCCTCGGCACACTCGGACACGAGATGTCGTGCGATCCGGGCGCTACGCCGCGCCTTCGCCGAGGTAGCGCGCCCATGCCGGATCGAGCTCCTTGACCGTCGACAGCAGCCGCCAGTGCTGCCCCGTCGGCGGCAGCGGCGTCCGGCGCAGCACCCAGCCGAGCTCGGTGAGCAGTTTGTCGCCCTTGCGGTGGTTGCAGGTCGAGCAGCAGGCGACGCAATTCTCCCAGGAGTGGTCGCCGCCGCGGCTGCGCGGCACCACGTGGTCGACGGTGTCGGCCTTGGCCCCGCAGTAGGCGCAGGAGAACCGGTCGCGATGCATCAGCGCGGCCCGGGTCATCGGGACCCGGGCGCGGTACGGAACGCGGACGTAGGACCGCAACTGAATGACCGAGGGCACCAGGATCGAGCTGGTGGCCGAGTGGATCACCGGTCCGGCGGGGTCGTGGTGCACCACGTCGGCCTTGCCACAGATCACCATGACAATCGCCCGCCGCATCGGCAGCGCGGTCAGCGGCTCGTAGGTCGAATTCAGCAGCAGCACCCGCCGGCGACTCCACAGCGACGCGCAGTCCTGGCGGTTGGGGGGATGGGTGTCGACGCTATGCAGGCATGACGCGGTCGGGGGCCCGGTTGACCCTGCCGCGGCACCGGAACTGCGGTGGCTGCGGCGTCTCTTGCCCTGCGCCATAGATCCTCCGCGGATAGTCCACCATGATTCGTCGCCAATCGCACCCCTATTGCAGGTGAACGGCATGTCGTCCGGGTGAACAGCCAGAGCGCCCGCGGCCCGGCTCGGCCGGATGCCGCCGGCATGGACCACAATGGAGGCGATGGATTCCGAGCCCCAGTCCTTCTATGACGCCGTCGGCGGTGCCGAGACGTTCCATGCGATTGTGTCCCGCTTCTACGCCCAGGTGGCCGAGGACGAGATCCTGCGCCAGCTGTACCCCGAGGACGACCTGGCGGGCGCCGAGGAACGGTTGCGCATGTTCCTCGAGCAGTACTGGGGCGGCCCGCGCACCTACTCCGAACGGCGCGGCCATCCCCGGTTGCGGATGCGGCACGTCCCGTTCCGGATCACCCCGATCGAGCGCGACGCCTGGCTGCGCTGCATGCACACCGCCGTCGCCTCGATCGACTCGCAGACCCTCGACGACGAGCACCGGCGCCAGTTGCTCGACTACCTGGAGATGGCCGCCCACTCACTGGTCAATTCGCCCTTCTGATACCCAACCGAACGGAGCAGGATGAGCCCCGGAGCATGGTGGTCGAACGCGGTGTTCTATCAGGTCTATCCCCGGTCGTTCGCCGACAGCGACGGCGACGGCGTGGGCGACATCGATGGATTACTGGCCCATCTGGATCACCTCGAGCGACTCGGGGTGGACGCGATCTGGCTCAACCCGGTCACCGTCTCGCCGATGGCCGACCACGGCTACGACGTCGCCGACCCGCGCGACATCGATCCGCTGTTCGGTGGGATGGCGGCCATTGAGCGCCTGATCCCGGCGGCGCACGAGCGGGGCATCAAGATCACCATGGACGTGGTGCCCAACCACACGAGCTCGGCGCACCCGTGGTTCCAGGCCGCGCTGGCCGCGGGGCCGGGCACCGAGGCGCGCGAGCGCTACTACTTTCGCGACGGCCGGGGCCCCGACGGGGAACTGCCGCCGAACAACTGGACGTCGGTGTTCGGCGGGTCCGCCTGGACGCGGGTGGTCGAGCCGGACGGCAATCCGGGCCAGTACTACCTCCACCTCTTCGACACCGAGCAGCCGGACCTCAACTGGGAACACCCCGACGTCTTCGACGATTTCGAGAAGACGCTGCGTTTCTGGCTGGAGCGCGGCGTGGACGGCTTCCGCATCGACGTGGCACACGGCATGGCCAAGCCGGCCGATTTGCCCGACGCCAAGGACGACGTCAAGGTGCTGAGCCACAGCGACGACGACCCGCGCTTCAACCATCCCAGCGTGCACGAGATCCACCGCGGGATCCGCAAGGTCGTCGACGACTATGCCGACGCGGTGACCATCGGCGAGGTGTGGGTGCTCGACAACCTCCTGTGGGCCGAGTATCTGCGACCCGACGAACTGCACCTGGGTTTCAACTTCCGGCTGACCAAGATCGACTTCGCCGCCGACCAGATCCAGCACGCGATCCAGAATTCGATGGAGGCCATCGCGATCGAAAACGCCATCCCCACCTGGACGCTGTCCAACCACGACGTCGGCCGGGAGGTCACCCGGTACGGGGGCGGCGAGGTCGGGCTGCGCCGGGCGAAAGCGATGGCGATGGTGATGCTCGCCCTGCCGGGTGCGGTGTTCGTCTACAACGGCGAGGAACTGGGGCTGCCAGACGTCGAGCTGCCCGACGAGGTGCTGCAGGACCCGACGTGGGAACGCTCCGGGCACACCGAACGCGGCCGCGACAAGTGCCGGGTGCCGATCCCGTGGTCCGGCGATACTCCCCCGTTCGGGTTCTCCAGCTCGCCCGACACCTGGTTGCCGATGCCGCGGGAGTGGGCGGCGCTGACCGTCGAGCGCCAGCTCGCGGACCCCGAATCGACGCTGTCGTTCTTCCGGCACGTCATCAAATTGCGCAAGGAGCGCACCGAATTCGAGGGCGACCAGATCGACTGGCTGGACGCGCCACGGGATGCGCTGGTCTTCCGGCGCCGCGGCGGCGGGGCGGTGTGCGCGCTGAACGCCGGCCGCCGACCGACCCCACTGCCACCGGGAGAGCTCATCGTGGCCAGCGCCCCGCTGGTCGACGGGCAGCTCGCCCCGGACGCCGCGGCGTGGCTGGCCTGACGGCGCACCCAAAGCCGCGGCGGTCCAGACGCTTTCGCCTCGGGATCAGCCGGCTACCGGGGTGGCTCCGACGTGGAGATACCCTGCGGGGGTACTGTCGTGCCATGACCGAGATCGAACCGCCGATTCCGGGTCTGCGGCTGGCGCCGTGCGAGCCCACCGGCGAAAGGCGGATTGGTGGATAACACGTTGCGATGGCTGGTGACGGCGCTCTTCACCGTCAGCTTCGCGGCCTACGGATATTTCCTTGTCGCCCAACGCCGCTGCTGGACCGGCGTCGTCAGCCAGCTGCTGCACCTGGCGATGTCGGCGGTGATGATCCTGATGGCGTGGGGGGTGGGCATGACCTTCCCGACCGTCGTCGCCGCGACGTGTTTCCTGCTCGGCGGCGCCTGGTTCGTCGGCATCGCCGGCCACGGGCCCTGGGCCGGCGACGGCAGGCTGACCAACTACTACTACGCCCTGATGATGGTGGCGATGGCCTGGATGTACGTTGCGATGAACGGCAGCTCGCCGGGCCGCGCCGGTCACCCGGGCGACGCTGCGATGAGCATGCCCGCGCACAGCCCCGCGTCGGGGATGCAGCACGCAGCGCACCGCATGTCCCCGGCCGTACCGGACTGGGTCAGCATCGTGAACTGGACCGCGGCCCTGGGGTTCGGCGCGGTGGCGATGTTCTGGGCGTACCGCTGGATGGCGCAGCGCTGGACGAAATCGGCGCCACGCACCGTTGGACTCAGCTACGCGCAAATCGTGACCCAGACGGTCACCGCCGCCGGTACGGCGCTGATGTTCGCCGACATCGTGTGACCCGATCCCAGGCTTGCGGCTCCGCGCCCGGCGTGCCGCTCCTCTATACCTAGTACATGGCGACCTACGCGTGGACGGTGATCGGGGCGGGACCCGCGGGCATTGCCGCGGTGGGACGGTTACTGGATCACGGCATACCGCCCGACAAGATCGCCTGGGTGGATCCCGCCTTTGCCGCAGGGGATCTGGGCGGTAAGTGGAGATCGGTGTCCAGCAACACCATCGCCGGGACTTTCATGAGTTACTTGAATGGCTCTGCGGCGTTTCGGTTCTCACAAGCTCCGCCGCTGCCGCTGGCCGAAGTCGACCCTGAGGAGACCTGCGCCCTTGCCCTCGTCGCCGATCCATTGGTGTGGGTGACCGGGCAGCTGCGCCAGCAGGTGCACACATTCGAGACGACGGCCACCACGTTGACCCTGGGGCAGCGGCGGTGGCGGATCGAGACACGCGGCCCGGAACTGACTTCGGACAACGTGGTTCTCGCGGTCGGCGCGGTACCGATAAGCCTCGACTACCCCATCGACGAGATTCCGGTCGAGGTCGCCCTGGATGCCGACAAGCTCGCCGAGGTGCCGCTGGAAGGAGCGACGGTTGGGGTCTTCGGCTCGTCGCACTCGTCGATGATCGTGTTGCCCCACCTGCTGCGGCTTCCGGTCGCCAAGGTGATCAACTTCTACCGCAGCCCGCTCAAATACGCGATCTACCTGGATGATTGGATCCTGTTCGACGACACCGGCCTCAAGGGGCGGGCCGCGGTGTGGGCTCGCGAGAACATCGACGGGGTGTGCCCGGAACGGCTGGAGAGGTGCCTGGTGTCGAGCCCGGAGTTCGACGAGAAGGTCGCCGAGTGTGACCGCGTGGTCTACACCGTCGGTTTCGAGCCGCGAAAGCTGCCCGAGACGCCCCAGTGGGGACCGCTGGGGTACAACCGGATGAACGGAATCATCGCCCCCGGCCTGTTCGGGCTGGGCATCGCCTTCCCGGAATACGCCGAAGACCCCTACGGATACGGGCAATACCGCGTGGGCCTGCAGAAGTTCATGGATTACCTCGACTCGGTTCTCCCGCTGTGGATGGCCTACGGGACGTGACTCGAGGTGATCGCCGCCCGGAGCGTCAGCTCAGCAGCAGAGCGGGGTCCCCGCGGCGCCGGTACACCGAGCCGAACCGGGCGTCGATGCGCAGCCAGGTGGGCAGGATCCGCACCCGGATCATCTCGTCGGCGCCGACGGCGTCCGGGGACTGCGGCAGGAAACCCATTGCGGTCAAAGCGAACACGCACCGCATGGGCAGCCCGACGCTGGTGTCGGGCGCGCTCACCTGAATGACCTCCTGGTCGAGCAGCGACACGGGCGGGCCGTGAGAACTGCCGTGCTCCTTGGCAAGCCGCGCGCCGCGCTGCGCCAGGTCGAGCACCACCCGGGCGGGTATGTCCTCGATGTGGGTGAAGCCGGCGTCCGGGGGCAACGCCCCCCGCCACGCCGAGTCCATCGGGAACCCGGGATCGACGTAGCCCGAGTCATCCATCGCGGTCAGGCCGCGCGCCAGGGCGTCGGCGCCCACGGACAGGTCCTCGGGCCGCACCCGGCCGACCACCACCCGGCTGGCCAGGACATCGAAACCCGTTGCCACCCAAGCCGTCAGCAGCCCTGCGGATCGGTTGCGGAGGCGAATGACCGCGGTGTCGTCGAGGCGCAGCGCATGATCGACGAACGCTGCCAGGTCCCTGCGCTGAGCGGGCCGGTCCTGTGGCCCCAGCCAAACGCCGCGATCAACTACCGAATCCACCGCTGCAAATACTCCCGATGATGCGCGGAGAGCCGCACCAGCCGCTCCTCCTCGATATGGACCGCCGCCAGTTGCGACTCGGCGATGACGGCGGGCTTGGATTCCGGATCCGCGGACACCGAGCGCACCTCGTAGCCCAGCGTGAAGTCGACGGCCCGTAGCCGCTTGGTCCACATCGTCACCTGCAGCGGCGAATCGACCAGCCGCAGCTGACCTTTATAGGTCACCTTGACTTCGGCGATCAGCAACCCGATGGTCAAGATGTCGACCTCGAACGCTTCACGCAGGAACTGAACCCGCGCCTCCTCCAAAATCGTGACCATGGTGGCGTGGTTGACGTGCTGGTACATGTCGATGTCCGACCAGCGCACCGGTACGGGGGCTACGAAGCCGACGCTCAACTCGACGAACCTCTTCCGCTGGTGCGGGTCATGCGCCGGATCTGACGCGCGGCCACCGACAGCGTCGCAAGGTCCTTCTCCCCGCTTTCCTGAATTTCGATGAGAGTGCGGCGGGCCCGCTCCACCCTCGATGCAGACAGGTGTTCCCACTCGGCGATCTTCTCCTCGCCGCTTTCGTCCGGCTCCCCCACCGCGAGCACGTCGAAGCACAGCGACCGCAGCGATGCGTAGATGTCGTCTCGAATCGCCAAGCGCGCCAGGGAATGCCAGCGATCGTTGCGCGGCAGTTCGGATACCGCCGTCAGGAGGCTGTCGGTGCCCAGCCGGTCCATCAGCGCGAAGTAGGTGTCCGCGACCTCGGCGGCGTCGATGTCGTTGATGTCACCGATGTCGATGATGTCGAGCAGGCTGAAGCGGTACAGGCCGGCGGCGATCATGTACGCCAGGTCCTCGGGCGTTCCCTGCGACCTGAATTCGGCGGCTTCCTTCTCGACGATGGCCTTGTCGTCGCCGCGCAGCCACTCCGACATCCGGGGGGTCAGCTCCTGGACCTTCGCCGCGAACCGGTTGATCTCGGCGCCGACGGCCAGCGGCTGTGGACGGTAGTTGAGCAGCCAGCGGCTGGCGCGGTCGATGAGCCGGCGGGTGTCCAGCGTGAGCCGGTCCGACAGGGCGACCGGCAGATTGGCCGCGCGGATGCGCCGCCAGATCTGGCCCACGCCGAAGATGGCGTCGGTGGCGACGTAGGTCCGCACCGCGTCGACCGGCCCGACACCGACGTCCTCGGTGATGCGGAACGCGTAGCTGATGCCGGCGGTGTCGACCAGGTCGTTGATCAGCATGGTGGTGACGATCTCGCGGCGCAGCTGGTGGGTGCGGATCTCGGGGGTGAACCGTTCCCGCAGCGGCGTCGGGAAGTACAGGGGCAGCCGGGAGGCGAACACGTCCTGCTCGGTCAGTTCGGTGTTCAGCATCTCCTCTTTGAGCCCGAGTTTGACGTGCGCCATCAGGGTGCACAGCTCGGGCGAGGTGAGACCGATGCCGGCCTCGCACCTGCGGTCGATCTCCTTCTCCGAAGGCAGCGCTTCCAGTTCGCGATTCAGCCCCCGCTCGTCGACCAGGTACTGAATCTGCCTGCCGTGCACCGGCAGCAGGCTCGCCGCGTTGGCGCGGCTGGTGCCGATCAAGTCGTTCTGATCCTCGTTGTCGGTGAGCACCAGCTGCGCGACCTCGTCGGTCATCGACTCCAGCAGCTCTTTGCGCTCGCCGGGGTCGACCTTGCCGGCGGTGACCAGCGAGTCGATCAGGATCTTGATGTTGACCTCGTGGTCCGAGCAGTCCACGCCGGCGGAGTTGTCCATGGCGTCGGTGTTGACCCGCCCGCCCGACAGGTCGAACTCGACCCGGCCGAGCGCGGTCACGCCCAGGTTGCCGCCTTCGCCGATCACCTTGGCGCGCACCTGACTTGCGTTGACCCGCACCGGATCGTTGGCGCGATCGCCGACGTCGGCGTCGGACTCGGATTCGGCCTTGATGTAGGTGCCGATCCCGCCGTTGAACAACAGATCGACCGGCGCCTGCAGGATCGCCTTGATCAGGCTGGGCGGGGTCATCTCGGTGACCCCCTCTTCCGAGCCGTCGATGCCCAACGCCTCGCGCACCTGCGGGCTGACGGGGATGGATTTGTGCTCGCGGCTGTACACCCCGCCGCCCTCGCTGATCAGCGACTTGTCGTAGTCGTCCCAGCTGGAGCGGGGCAGGTCGAACATGCGCTTGCGTTCCCGCCAGGAGGCCGCGGTGTCGGGATCGGGGTCGAGGAAGACGTGCCGGTGGTCGAAAGCGGCGATCAACCTGATGTGTTCGGACAGCAGCATGCCGTTGCCGAACACGTCGCCGCTCATGTCACCGACGCCCACGACGGTGAAGTCCTCGGCCTGGGTGTCGACGCCCATCTCCCGGAAGTGGCGTTTGACGGCCTCCCACGCCCCCCTCGCGGTGATGCCCATGGCCTTGTGGTCGTAGCCCACCGATCCGCCCGAGGCGAACGCATCCCCCAGCCAGAACCCGTAGGACTTGGCGACGTCGTTGGCGATGTCGGAGAAGGTGGCGGTGCCCTTGTCCGCGGCCACCACCAGGTACGCGTCGTCGCCGTCGCGACGGATCACCTCGGGCGGCGGGCTGACCTTCTTCGTCTTGTGATCGACGTTGTCGGTGACGTCGAGCAATCCCGAGATGAACAGCTGATAGCAGGCGACGCCTTCGGCGCGGGCGGCTTCGCGGTCCTCCGCCTGGTCGCCGGTCGCCATCGGTGGCCGCTTGACGACGAAACCGCCCTTGGCCCCGACCGGCACGATGACGGCGTTCTTCACCGCCTGCGCCTTGACCAGGCCGAGGATCTCGGTGCGGAAATCGTCGCGCCGGTCCGACCAGCGCAGCCCGCCGCGTGCCACCGGGCCGAAGCGCAGGTGCACGCCTTCGACCCGCGGCGAATAGACGAAGATCTCGTATTTGGGCCGGGGCAGGGGCAACTCGTCGATGAGCTGGGCGTCGAGCTTGAGGGCCAACACATTTCGGGCGCGGGCCGAGCCCTCTCGCGTCACGAAGTAGTTGGTGCGCAACGTCGCCTGCACGAGCGAGGCGAACGCCCGCAGGATGCGGTCGGTGTCCAGGCTCATCAGCGCGTCGATGTCGGCGGCGACCGCGGCGGCCGCGGCCTGGGCGTCGCGGTTGGCCGACGTACCGGACGGGCGAGGATCGAAGAGCGCCTCGAACAGGACGACCAGCGATCGGGCGGTGGAGGGATGCTCGTTGAGCACCGACTCGATGTAGGACTGGCTGTACGGAAACCCCGCCTGTCGTAAGTATTTCGCGTAGGCGCGCAGCAGCACGACTTGCTGCCAGGTCAGCCGCGCGCGCATGACGAGCTCGTTGAAGCGGTCGATCTCGACACGACCTTGCCAGATCGCGGTGACCGCGTCGGCGAATCGTTGGGCGGTCGCCTCCCGCTCGGCCGCCGTCTTCGCCGGCGCGATGGTGGGGTGCGTGGAGATCTTGAACTGGTAGATCCACACCGGCAGCCCGTCCGGGCGGGTCACCGTGAAGGGCCGCTCCTCGAGCACCACCACGCCCATGCTCTGCAGCATGGGCAGCAGCTGGCTCAGCGAGGCGGTGCGCCCGCCCAGGAACCAGGTCAGTTGGGCGGCCCCCTCCCCTCCGCGCTCGGAGAACACCAGCTTCACCGAGTTGTCTTGCAGCTCTTTGATGATCGCGATGTGCTCAATGGCATCGGCGGGGGTGACGGCCTGTTTGTAGACCTCGGGGAAGGCGGTCGCGTAGTGCTCGGCGTCGCCATGGTCGACGGAGCCTTCCGCGGCCGCGGCGATCAGCCGGTCGGTCCAGGTGCGCGCGGCCTCGCTCAGCATCCCCTGGATGCGGACCCGGTTGTCCTCGGAGACGTCGACCGGGGCCGCGGCCTCTTCTTTCTGGGGCAGCCGGACCATGAAATGCATGAGGGCCCAAGGCGATTCGCTGACCCGCGCGGTGAATTCCAGTCGCGTGCCACCGAATTCGCGCACCAGGATGTCCTCGATCTGCAGCCGCACCTGCGTGGTGTAGCGATCCCGGGGCAGGTAGACCAGGCACGAGACGAAGTATTGGAGCCGGTCGGCGCGCAAGAACAACAGCGCACGCCGTTGCGATCCCAGGTCCACCACCGCTTTGGCCATCGCCAACAGCCGTTCGGCGCTCAGCGTGAACAGTTCCGAGCGCGGGACGGTCTGGATGACGTCGAGCAGCAGCTGGCCGGGGTGGATCGGGTCGCTGTCGGCCAGGGCGAGCGCGTCGCGGACCCGGGTCGAGACCGTGGGAATCTCCAGGACGTCGGCGTTCATCGCGGCGACGGTGAACAGGCCGACGAAGCGATGCTCGACGACGCCGTCTTCGCCGCCGACGTTTTCCCGGACCGCGATGGCGTACGGGTAGGCGCCGTAGCGCAGGTAGCTGCCGACGACCGATTGGGCCAGCACCAGCAACGTGTCGTCGTCGGTCAACCGGGGGCGGGACCCGGTGCGGGCCCGCAGGACGCCCAGGCCCGGTGAACCGTCGCCGAAGACCAGGCCGTCGTGGACACGGCAGCGTTGGTAGCCCAGCAGCAGGAAGTTGCCGTTGCCCAGCCACCGCAGCAGCGCCGCGACGTCCTCGCGGTCGGGGGCCGAGAAGTGGCCGTGCGCGTTGGTTTCGACTTCTGCGGCCAGCCCGGTCAGGGTGTCAATCAGCACGCCCGCGTCGCTGGCGACCTGTTGCACGTCGGACAGGACCTTGGGCAACAGCCGTTCGACTTCGGCCAGGCCCTTGCTGTCGACCGACGGCAGCAGTTGCACGTGTATCCATGCCTCGCCCACGTATTGCGGGGCGCCGGGCGGCTTCGAATCGATGCTGACAAGGTCGCCCTTCGGGTTGCGCTGCACCTCGAAGACCGGGGTCATGATGGCGGCGTAGGGCACGCCGAGCCGGTGCAGCAGCACCGTGACGGAGTCCAGCAGCATGCCGCCGTGATCGGTGACGACTTGCAGGGCCGGCCCGAACCCGGCCGGGTCGTCCGGCGGGTAGACCGCGACCCGGCTCTGGCCGGAGGGGCGGTGGCGGCCGAGCTCATAGTGGGCACCGAGCATGCCAGGGGTCACGATGGCGTTGGGGACGGTCAGGTCGATCGGACCAGATTGCCCCGCCCCGGGTTCGTCGCCCTGCGGACCGCGATAGCTCTCGATGTAGGCCCGCGCAATCCAGTCCGGTATGTCCTGCTGCTGGCTGAAGGCGGTCCACGGCTTGAGGGCCTGCTTGGCTCCGGGATCGATCGTCATGCCGATGGCTCCCAACTCATGACAGATGCCATTGTGCTCAACCGCCCACTCTGCCCCGCAACGGGGGCGCCCCCACAGCCGCCGTCGGGGCCGCTTCGACGGGGCTGCGCAGCTGACACTAGTCGCGCGTGAGCTTTCGGTGGGTCAGCCTGTGCGGCCGCGCCGCGTCGACACCGAGCCGTTCGACCTTGTTCTCCTCGTAGGCACCGAAGTTGCCCTCGAACCAGAACCACTTGGCCTCGTTGTCCTCGTCGCCCTCCCAGGCCAGGATGTGCGTGCACGTGCGGTCCAGGAACCAGCGATCGTGGGAGATGACCACCGCGCAGCCCGGGAACTTCTCCAGGGCATTCTCCAGCGACCCCAGGGTCTCGACGTCGAGGTCGTTGGTCGGCTCGTCGAGCAGGATCAGGTTGCCGCCTTCTTTCAGCGTGAGCGCAAGGTTCAGCCGGTTGCGCTCACCACCGGACAGCACGCCGGCCGGCTTCTGCTGGTCTGGGCCCTTGAAACCGAACGCCGAGACGTAGGCGCGGGACGGGATCTCGTTCTGGCCGACCTCGATGTAATCCAGGCCGTCCGAAACGACTTCCCACACGGTCTTTTTGGGATCGATACCGGCGCGGGACTGGTCCACGTAGCTGAGCTTGACGGTTTCTCCGACCTTGACCGTTCCGCTGTCGGGCTGCTCGAGCCCGACGATCGTCTTGAACAGCGTCGTCTTGCCGACACCGTTCGGGCCGATGACGCCCACGATGCCGTTGCGGGGCAGCGTGAAGGACAGGTCCTTGATCAGGGTGCGCCCGTCGTAGCCCTTGTCGAGATGGTCCACCTCGACGACCACGTTGCCCAGCCGCGGCCCGACCGGGATCTGGATCTCCTCGAAGTCGAGCTTGCGCGTCTTCTCCGCCTCGGCGGCCATCTCCTCATAGCGCTGCAAGCGGGCCTTGTTCTTCGCTTGCCGCGCCTTGGCCCCCTGCCGCACCCAGGCCAGCTCCTCGGTGAGGCGCTTCTGCAGCTTGGCGTCCTTGCGGCCCTGCACCGACAGCCGCTCGGCCTTCTTCTCCAGATAGGTCGAGTAGTTGCCCTCGTAGGGATAGGCACGACCGCGGTCGAGCTCGAGGATCCACTGGGCGACGTTGTCCAGGAAATACCGGTCGTGAGTCACCGCCAGCACCGCACCCGGGTAGGCGGCCAGGTGCTGTTCCAGCCACTGCACGCTTTCGGCGTCCAGGTGGTTGGTCGGCTCGTCCAGCAGCAGCAGGTCGGGCTTGGACAACAGCAGCTTGCACAGCGCCACGCGGCGCCGCTCGCCACCGGACAGGTTCGTCACCGGCTCGTCCGGCGGCGGGCAGCGCAGCGCGTCCATGGCCTGCTCGAGCTGCGAGTCGAGGTCCCAGGCGTCGGCGTGGTCGAGCTCCTCCTGCAGCCGGCCCATCTCCTCCATCAACTCGTCGGAGTAGTCGGTGGCCATCAGTTCGGCGACCTCGTTGAAGCGATCCAGCTTGACCTTGATGTCGCCGAGCCCCTCTTCGACGTTGCCGCGCACCGTCTTCTCTTCGTTCAGCGGCGGCTCCTGCTGCAGGATGCCGACGCTGGCGCCGGTCGCCAGAAAGGCCTCGCCGTTGTTGGGCTTGTCCAGCCCGGCCATGATCCGCAAGACGCTCGACTTGCCGGCGCCGTTGGGGCCGACGACACCGATCTTGGCGCCCGGATAGAAGCTCAACGTGACGTCGTCCAGGATCACCTTGTCGCCGTGCGCCTTGCGGACCTTTTTCATCGTGTAGATGAACTCAGCCATGCCGCGGTTATGCCTTTCTGCAGAGTGATCTCGCGGACCATCCTAGGCACCGCCCGACGGCCCTCGGCCCGCCCCTAAGCCGACCGTCAAGCCGGAACGGACGGCCGGCGCCGTCAAGCAGCGGCGTTACCGGGCGAGGCCGGTTCCTCGCGAGCCTTCAGGTCCTCGTCACCACCAACGTCGGCGGCACCCACCGAAGTTCCGCCGACGGCCACGGGTTCCACGTCGGGACCGGTGTAGCCGGGCTTCTCGATCCGCACGATGGTCCGCGACAGGTCCGGTCCGACCGCCGTCGCACGCATCTCCAGCGACGAGCGGCGATTGCCGTCGCGGTCCTCGTACTCGCTGGTGTAGACGTGGCCCACCGCGATCACCGGCGCGCCCTTGCCCAGCGCGGCACCCACGCCGGTGACCAGCTTTCCCCAGCAGTTGACGGTGATGAACAGCGAGTTCCCGTGTTCCCAGCCGCCGTCGGCGGTACGGCGGCGGGAATTGCTGGCCACCCGGAATTTGATGACATCCTGATCGCCGACGCGGCGGCGCTGCGGGTCGTTGACGATGTGTCCGACGACGGTGAGTGAGGTTTCGAACATTGGGCTGATCCCTTCTCGGTTGCTATTGGGCGGAAAACGCGTTCACCGCCCGTCCTGGCTGCCATTGAGCCCGGCGCCACCGACGGGATCGGCGTATCACCGACCCGAAACGGGTTCGAGCGATCGCCCCTGTGGAAGGAACCGCGACTGTGGATCAGTCCGCGGGCTGGTGGGAGCGCTTCGGCGTCTCGTCGCGCCGCGCCAACTCGGCCAGCATCGCGTTGTAGGCGACCAACTCGGCGTCGTCGTCGCGGTCGGCGGCGCGGTCCAGCCGGCGGGCCGTGCGTTTGTCGCTGCGCGCCCACTGCACCAACAGCGCGAGCATCACGATCACCAGGGGCACCTCCCCCGCCGCCCAGGCGATGCCACCGCCGAGTCGCTGGTCCCCCAGCAGGTCGGTGTGCCAGCTCAATCCGAGCGACCGGTAGTAGTCGGCGCCGAGGACTTTGCGGGTGCCCATCAACACCACCCCGAAGAACGCGTGCAGGGGCAGGGACGCGAACACCACGCCCACCTTGGCCAGCGGGGGGATCGGGCGCGGGGTGGGGTCGACCCCGATGACGATCCAATAGAAGACGTAGCCGCTGAGCAGGAAGTGCACGTTCATCGCCAGGTGCCCCGCGTGGCTGCTGACGGCGGTGTCGAACAGGTCGGAAAGGTACAGCCCGTAGAACCCGGCGACGAACAACACGGTGGCGACCACGGGGTTGGTGACGAAGCGTGAATAGCGGCTGTGCAGCGCGGCCAAGAGCCATTCCCGCATCCCGGGCGGGTCGTCGCGGCCCGCGGCGGGCAGCGCCCGCAGCGCCAGGCTGACCGGGGCGCCAAGCACCAGCAGGATCGGGACCAGCATCGACAGGCCCATGTGGGCGATCATGTGCACGCTGAACATCGCCGGCATGTAGCGGCCGATCCCCGAGGAGGTGACGAACAGCAACGTGAAACAGCCGAGCAGCCACGCGGCGGTCCGGCCCGGCGGCCACGCATCCCCCCGGCGGCGCAGCCGCAGCACGGCGGCCACGTAGAGAACCGCGAAGACGATGGCGGCCGTGCCGAAGATCAGGTCGAAGCGCCAGTCGAACAGGATGCGCGCCGGCGTCGGCGGCCCGTCGAAGTCGTAGCCGATCTCGGCCTCGGGGATCGAGGGCAGCCGGTTCGGCGGGGGCGGCGGCGCGGTGCGGCCCAGCCCGACGGCGACGCCGAACGTCAGCCCGAAGACCGCGGCCTCGGCGAGCGCCAGCCGGAGCAGGGCGCGACGCGCGTCGGGAAGATCCGGTTCCGCCTGCAAGCGGGACACCGCCGAGCGCCGCTGGCGCCAACCGAGGATCCCCAGCACGCACAGCGCGGCGAACTTGGCGAGCACCAGGCGCCCGTAGTCCGAGGTGAACAGGTCACCGATCGGGACGCGCACCACAGCGTTCACCACACCGCTGAGCGCCATCGCGACCCAACACCACAGCGCGATCGCGGAGAACCGCCGTGCCGCCAGGGCGACATACCCCCCGCCGCGCAGCCCGTACGCGGCGAGCGCGAGCAGGCCACCGGCCCACAGCGCGGCGGCCACCAGGTGGATCAGCAGGCTGTTGGTGGCCAGGTCGTGCGCCCCGCCGGCGGACGAGTGGCCGGTCAACCCCAGCGGGATCAGCGTCAGCAGGGAGCCGGCGAACAGCAGCGGCGTCCACGACCAGCGCAACACCGGCAGGCTGGCCAGCATCACCACCGCGGCCAGCGCCGCAGTCCAGCGCCACGCGGAGGCGGTGGTGACCAGACCGGCCACCGACCAGATCCGCACCGGGTCCAGGAGCGCGACCAGCGGCCGCCCCGACACGTCGGAAATGGTGAGCGGGACCAGCAGCGCGGCGCACACCGCCCACACCCCCGACGCGACCGTTCCCAGGCGAAGCGCCCGATAGCCGTCGGCGTCCAGGACGCCGTTGCGTTGCGGCGGCACGAAAAAGGCCGCGAACAGGAACGACCCGACCGCGAGCACCGCGGCGATCTCCCCGGCCGCCCGGACGAACGGCAGCCCCAGAGTGGTAGCGGGGCCGGGGTTCGGCAGGCCGGTGGCCGTCAGCGCGTCGGCCAGCGACAGGGCTCCGATGCCGGCGGCCGTGCAGCCGGCCAGCACGGCAACGCCGGTCAGCATCGGCCACACCAGCGCGCGTGGGGCCACAGACCGATCGACCGTCATACAGCCAGGGTATGGCCGTGCGCCGGCGGCTATCGAGGCAGGCGCTCCTCACGCGCCTTGATCTCGCGGGCGACGAACTGGTCGCGGGCGATCCGTCCGACGTGATCGGAGTCCCGCAGGATGCCCCCCAGTTCCCGCCGGAAAGCGATCCGCCGTTCGGCGAGATCGGGCGCGGGTGCGATCAGGTCCTGATCGGCGACCACCTGGTATGCGGTGGCGAACAGCAGCGTCGACACCGATTCGCTGCTGCGGACGCGCGTCTGCGCCACGTATTGTCGGCCAACGCCGAGCGCGGATTCCGTCAATTCCTTCTGATCGACGTCGGGTGGCGCGTCCCGCAGCACGTCGGCGACGATCTCGTACGCCTCGAAGAACACCCGCAGCATCGCGTCCGCCATCAGCGGCCGCTTGGCGAACAGCAGCGCGTCGATCTCCTCGCCGCCGGCGGCGACGTGGGCTTCCCAATCGTCGTGCCAGGCCATCTCTTCGGCGATGTTCTCCCGAAACGCCGCCGAGTCCGCGAAGTAGAAGTCGAACTTCAGGAGGTCGCGCAGCCGCATCGCCTGATCCCAGAAGGCCTGCATGCGGTCGCCCTCGACGTGCCGGGCGTGGGCCAGCGCGAGTTCGACGATCGACGTCTCCAGGAAGGCGTGGATCAGCGAGTTGCGGTAGAACGCCGCCGCGTGCTGTTCGTCGGGGGCGATGCGCCACACCGGCTCGCGGCCGCCGTCGACCCGGGTGATCGGGTGCCCGTTGGACAACGCGTCGACCGCCGCCCGCACCCCGTCGCGCGAGCGCAGCCGTAACGCGCTCGTCGACATGGGGGTCTGCTTGCGTTCCAGATAGTCGAGCGAGTCCTGCAGGGTGTGGTGCAGCTGGTCGAGCGTCAGCGCCGCGCCGCGGGTGGTCAGCAGCAGCGCACACACCAGGCCCGTCGCGGTCACCGGCGTCGCCTGCAGGATCCGCCAGGCGACCTCGAATGACATCTTCTGCAGCGCAAGCCTTTTCGCGTCCTGGTCGTGGGTCATGGGGCCGTGGGCCGGGCCGAGGTACTGGCGCATCGACACGGCTTCGGGAAAGCGGACGTAGATCTTGCCGTAGTTGCGCTCGCCCTGCGCGCGGATGAAGTTGTACAGCCAGCCGACGCCTTCGGGCGTCTTCTCGCCGCCGCGGGCGTAGGCCGCGTACTCGTCGGTCTCGTGCAGCTGGTCGAAACTGATGGACACCGGCTGCAGGAGGATGTCCTCGCTGCGGCCGTCCAGGTAGGCGTCGGCGACGTAGGACAACAGGCCGAGCTTCGGGGGCAGCATCTTGCCGGTGCGCGACCGGGTGCCCTCGATGGACCAACTCAGGTTGAACCGCTTTTCGACGATGTAGCCGACGTATTCGCGCAGGACGTACTTGTAGAGCGGGTTTGCGCCGATGTTGCGGCGGATGAAGATGACCCCGGACCGGCGCAACAGCGGACCCATCGCGCCGAATGACAGGTTGATCCCCGCGAACACGTGCACGGGCGGCAGACGATTCTCCTGCATCGCCACGGGGACCACCGCGCCGTCGATGTAGGAGCGGTGCGAGAACAACAGCACCGCGGGATGGGTTTCCAGGGCGGCGCGCATCGCCGCGACCTGATACCCGTCGTAGTCGATCTCCGGATCGAACCCGCGGCTGATCGCCCTGCTGAGCACGGACACGAGGTCGACGGACACCCTGCTCCAGCCGGTGGAGAGTTCGTCGAGCATCCGGCCGGCTTCCTCGACGGTCGCGCCGGGGATCTTCTTCAGCCCGGCGCGAAACCGGCTGGACTCCAAGATCTCCGGCTTCACCAGCCGCGGAGACTTGTACTGCGGCCCCAGGATTCGATACTCCACTCGTTCCAGCGCCAATAGCGCGCGGCGGATCACGAACCGGGCGAAGTCGGTCTCGTTCTCGCCGACGGTGATGTCGCGCCATTGCTGGCGCAGTTCGGACACCTTTGCCGGTTCGCCGGCCACCACCCGCGCCCGCCGGGGGGCGTTGCGCACGATGTGCAACTGCTGACGGTCGTTGGGGTGGTAGGGATCCCGCCCGGGCAGCAGGCCGGCCAGCTTGGCGATCCTGCCGCGATCCGGCGGCGGCAGCCAGAACACCCGTACCGGCACGATGGAACGGTCGCCGTCGCCGCCGGCCTCGAGACGCTCGATCAGTGCGGTCAGCGCGTCGGGTGGCGCGTTGGGCGGCGGCAGTTCGAGGACGTCGAATCTGGCCCCCGGCTTGTCGCCGCACTGTTGAGCCATCCAGCTTGTGACCAGTTGACGCTCGACCGGCGACGCCATGGACGCCAGCACCAGCGAGTCCTCGCCGGTGAGGACCGCGGTGGTATCCGCGGCCGGTTCGGTCACGGCTGCCCTTCGGCCGGTTCGGCGTTGACGGCCGCCTCGGCGGGCGGGGGTTTCGGCGCGGCCTTCTTCGCGGGCGCGGCCTTCTTCGCCGTCGCCTTCGGGACAGCTTTGGCCGCAGTCTTTTTCACCGGCGCCTTGGCCTTCGTCGCGGTCTTCTTCTCCGCGTACAGGCCGACCTGGGGCAGCTCGTCGCCGACGGGCCAGTCGGCCAGCGTGTCCAGGTACAGCTGGCGAACCTCGGCGATGCGCTCCGGCAGGTTCTCGACGGTCCAGTCCTGCACCGAAATCGGCGGAAACACCGCGACATCGACCGTGCCGGGATTGACCACGGTGGAGTTCCGGGCGGCGACGATCTCGGCGTTGCGGATCACGATCGGAACGATCGGGATGCCGGCCGCCATGGCCAGGCGGAACGGCCCCTTCTTGAACGGCCCGACCTCGGTGGTGTCGACCCGGGTGCCTTCGGGGGCGATCACGATCGACAGCCCCTTCCTGGCCCGGTCCTCGACCTCGCGCATCGTCTCGACCGCCGCGACGGGATCGTCGCGGTCGATGAACACGCCATCGAGCAGCTTGCCGAGCGTCCCCATGACCGGGTCCTTCTGCAGCTCCTTCTTGCCCACGCCGATCCAGTTGTCGCGCACCAGCGCGCCGGCGATGACGGGGTCAACCTGGTTGCGGTGATTGAAGATGAACACCGCCGGCCGCTGCGCGGTCAGGTTCTCCTGGCCGATGACGTTGAGGTGCACGCCGGTGATCGCCAGCGACAGCTGGGAGAACGTCGAGGTGAAGAAATTGACGCCGCGCCGGCGGTTGCGGGTCAGCACGCCGATGCCCACGGCACCGGCGGCGACCGGGAACATCGAGCCGAAGCCGGCGAGGGTGCGCAGCTGGCGCCGCAGACCCACCGGACCCCGGCTGCTGAATCGCAGGATCGGCCAGCCGCGGCGCTTGGCCACGGCGGCCATCTTGCCCTCGGGATTGGTCGGGCGCGGGTTGCCGACCAGATACATCAGGGCGACGTCCTCGTCGCCGTCGGCGTAGAAGTAGCTGTCCTTGAGGTCGATGCCGTTCTCGGCCGCAAACCGTTGCACCGCAGCGGCTTTGCCGGGTCCCCACAGGATCGGCTTCTGCACGCCGCCGGTGAGGATCCCGTCCTCGGTGGTCTCGAACTTGTTGGTCAACATGTTCGAGATGCCCAGGAACCGCGCCACCGGGTTCACCTGGATGGTCAGGGCCGAGGAGCTGAGCACCACGGTGTGCCCGCGAGCCACGTGCGCGCGCACCAACTCGCGCATCTCCGGGTAGATCCGTGACTCGATGCGCTGCACGAACAGCCGCTCACCGATCTCCTCCAGGTCGTCGAGCACGCGGCCGGCCAACGCGGCGGCGGCCTTGCCGATGAGATCCTCGAACTCGATGCGGCCCAGCGTGTGACTCAGGCCGGCCTGCACCATGCCGAGCAGCTCACCCACGCCCATGTCGCGGCGCAGCAGCCGCTCCTGGGTGAGGATCACCGCCGTGAAGCCGGCCACCAGCGTCCCGTCGAGGTCGAAGAACGCGCCGATCTTGGGGCCCGGCGGGCTGGCCATGATTTCGGCGACCGAGCCGGGCAGACGCATGTCCCCGCCAGCAGTTCCTTCGTCTTTCTCGGCGCTCATGAGCCCGCCACCGTCCGCGCCGACGTCGCCGGTTCGGTGAACGAGGCGGGCACCGCGTGGGGTGCCGAATCACCGGCCAGCGCCAGGATTTCGTCGAAGCCCTCCAACAGGCATTGGGCGAACAGCGGCTCGTTGCGCACCGCCGCCCGGTCGTAACGCACGGTGATGGTGCACCAGCCGCCGCGCGAGATCAGCACGACCATCATCGCCACCCCCGGCAGCGGGCCGATACCGTACTGCCGCAACACCTTTGCGCCGGCGATGTAGGTGTCACCGGGGTACACCGGGACGTTGCTGGCCTGCACGTCGGAGCCGATCACCGAACCGGTGAGGCCCTCGAGCACCGCGGTCGGCAGGACGCTGAGCAGTGGCGCGACGGAACCGATGATGTTCATCGCGGGCTCGTCGCGGCGCTGCGTCATCTGCGCGCGGATCTTCTTCATCCGCGAAACCGGGTCGACGGTACCCACGGGCGCGGCCAGGTTGACGCCGGTGAACCGGTTGCCCCCGGCCGTGTCGGCCTCGGCCCGCAGGTTCACCGGCACCGCCATCGGCAGCGTGCTGATGGGCACGCCGAGCGCCTCGTGGTAACGGCGCAATGCGCCGCACAGGCCGGCGAGGTAGGCGTCGTTGATCGATCCCCCACCGGCCTTCGCGGCCCGGTGCAGGTCGGCGAGCGGAATGTCGATCGCCTCGGTGCGGGTGGCCAGGCTGCGCCGCCGCAGCAGCGGCGACGGCTCGGCCGCCCGGTTGAGCACCCGCATGCCCGAGAGGGCGTAACCCACGACGCCGGACACGGTGGACGCGGGTTCGAGGACCGCACGCCCGGCCACCGAGACCGCCCCGGACACCGCGCTCAGGACGCCGCCGACCACGGCGGTGGGCAGGTGGTTGATGCCTTGGCGCATCAGGTCATTGGGCGTGAGGTCCTGCGGAATGGGCAGCGGGGGCGTCGGCTTGGCCGGCGGGTTGCGCTCCAGGTCGTAGATTTCGGCGAACATCTGCACCCCGCCGACGCCGTCGGTGACCGCGTGGCTGACGTGCAGCAGCGTCGCGGCCTTCCCGTCGGGCAGACCCTCGACCAGAGTGGCCGTCCACAGCGGCCGGGAGATGTCCATCGGCGACTGCAGCATCACCTCGGCGAGGTTGAAGACGTCGCGCATCGTGCCGGGTTCGGCCACCCGCATCCGCCGGACGTGGAACTCGAGGTTGAAGTCGGGGTCCACCACCCAGCGCGGCGACGCCGTCGGCAGGGTCGGCACGACCACCTTCTGCCGCAGCCGCAACACCCGTCGGGAGGCGTTTTCGAATCGGGTCAGGAACTTGTCCCAGTCCGGCGTGGTGTCGAGGAGCTCCAGCGCCATGATCCCCGACCGCGTCCGCGGATTCGCTTCGCCCCGATGCATCAGATAGTCGACCGGTCCCAGCTGGTCGGACAATTTCACGACCCCATCGGACTCAGTCATCGCTCTCCGACCGACCCGCCAACCCTGTCACCGAAGATCAAGCCTCCTGCCTCGGACCCACCACCAACCCCATCGCCAACACAACGCTAGTCGGGTTGCCGCGCTGGTGAAAGGAGCGGTCGGGGCCGGGCGCCGCCGGCTCAGCTGGCCGACGTGGCCGCCAGCGGGACGAAGTCCAGCAACGGGCTGACGCGCCGCCCGTACACGACGCCCAGGAAATCCGCGACGGCGTCGGCGGCCAGCCGCGAGCGGACCGTCGAGAGGATGTCGAACGCGTGGTGGGCGTTGGCGAGTTCGGCGTGGGCCACCGTGGCGGCGCCGGCCGCACGCAGCGCGGCACAGAAGGCGCGGGCCTGGCCGCTGGGCACCAATTCGTCCTTCTCGCCGTGCAGCACGAAGAAGGGTGGCGCCCCGCTGTGCACGTAGGAGACCGGCGACGCCGCCCGGAACCGCTCGGGCTCGTCGGCGTAGCGGGCCTTCATGACGAAATGCTCGAGGAACGGCAGCATCAGGTCGTGCATGTGCTCGGCGTCGGTGAAGTCGTACACCCCGTAATAGGGCGCGACGGCCTGAACCGTGGTGTCGGCGCTTTCGAATCCGGGCTGGAACGCCGGGTCGTTCGGGGTGAGGGCGGCCAGCGAGGCCAGGTGCCCGCCCGCCGACCCGCCGGTGATCGCGATGAAATCGGGATCACCGCCGTAGTCGGCGATGTTTTGGCGGACCCAGGCGATCGCCCTCTTCACGTCGATGAGGTGCGCGGGGAACGTCGAGCGCGGGCTCTTGCAGTAGTTGATCGAGACGCAGATCCAGCCGAGCTCGGCCATGCGGCTCATCAGCGTGTAGGCCTGCACCCGTTTGTCGCCGACGGTCCACGCCCCGCCGGGAACCTGGATCAGCACCGGCGCCCGCCGCCCCGGCGCCAGGTCGTGGCGCCGCCAGATGTCGAGCAGGTTGTCGCGTCCACCGGGACCGTAGGGGATGTCGGAGGTCTGCGCCGCATACCGGCGGTGCGGCCCGGGCCTGTTCAACACCCCGCCGCGCGGGGCGCAGACGGGCCTGATGCCGGCCGGGTGGCAGACCTGCTCGCGGAAGTCCGGACCGAGGGCTTCCTCGAGCGCGGCGCTGAGCGCCCGGTCCGCCCGTTGCGCCGCCCAACTGGCGCCGATGCGTCCGATGGACGGGTGCGCGACGCGCGACAACGCGTGCCCCGTCACGACGTGCGGGGGAAACTCCGTGGAGAGCCAGCCGGCGAGGCAGCCCAGCGCCAATGGCGAGCCGCGCAGCAACAACGTGCCGACCCGATAGGCATCCATCGCATCGCCCGCCAGGCGTACGGCCTGGTTACCAGCCCACGAGCACCGTGAAGCCACGT
This sequence comes from Mycobacterium europaeum, assembly GCF_034555895.2. NCBI lineage: Bacteria > Bacillati > Actinomycetota > Actinomycetes > Mycobacteriales > Mycobacteriaceae > Mycobacterium > Mycobacterium europaeum. The sequence goes on along the minus strand of NZ_CP157315.1, from coordinate 1,041,214 downwards.
GCGTGGTCACGCTCATAGCAACGCCACCCCTCGACGGTATGCACACGCATCCTTGCGGTTAACGGCCGATGACCGGCCGATGTTCTACGTGTGTCGAGGTTCCCAACCATAGCCGATAACCGCGGCGCGCGAACGCTTTTCGCGCGCGGCGCGGCGGCGAGTCGGGCGCGACACGCCGGTGGAATAGAATGACCTGCACATTGCCTCCGTAGCTCAGGTGGATAGAGCAAGGGCCTTCTAATCCCTAGGTCGCACGTTCGAGTCGTGCCGGGGGCACTAACGCGCGATTCCGGCCAGTTCGCGTGCCACCGCGTCGAAGGCGCGCAGCGTGTCCAGCATGTGCGGCTCGTGGGAGTGCGGCTGGGCGGAAACCTTGGCCGCGACCAGCTCGGCGGGGCGGTTGACGTAGATCATCTGGCCGCACATGCCCAGGCACAACACGACGTCGTTGCCCGGGTAGGGAAACCACATCTGGTTGCGGTACATCCCGCCGGGCAGATCGGTGTCGTGGTCGGGGCTGGCGGCGAACGCCGCACGCGAGTCGGGACTGCCGTCGAGGGTGTCGGCGATCCATGCCGGTGGCACCACCTGCCGGCCGGTCAGCGACACGCCGTCGCGCAGGAACAGCGAGCCGAACCGGATCATGTCCGTCAGGCATGCGCTGATGCCGCCGTCGAAAAATCCGGTGCCGGCGGGATCGACACCGATGGTGGCGTCGCTCTGGGCGCCGATGCGGGTCCACAGCAGTTCGGACATCAGGTCGGTCATCCGCCGGCCGCCGGCGACCTCACAGATCCACCCGAGGACGTCGGTTTCGCACGAGCGATATTCGAACGGGCCGCCATGCGGCGACTTCTGGCGCAGGGTCAGCAGGAAGTCGTGCACCGTGGCGGGTCCGTCCGCCTTCCTTTTGGGCGCCCAGCCCATCGCCTGGTCGAGCAGGTGTATCTCCGCGGCCGGGTCGTCGTAGTTCTCCGAGAAGGCGATGCCGGACCTCATGTCCAGCAGGTGGCGCACCGTCGCACCGTCGTAACCGCAGTCCGCTAGGGCGGGAACGTATTTCGTCACCGGCGCGTCAACCTCGATCGAACCGGCGCCGTGCAACGCGCCGACGACTGCCGCCACCATCGACTTGCTCACCGAGAACAGCAGATGTCGCCTGTCCGCCCTGAGGTGGTCGAGATACTCCTCGGCCACCAGCGAGCCGCGGTGCGCGACGGCCCAGCCGTCGGTAACGGTGGCGGCCATCACCGCGCCGACGGTCGTGGTCGCCCCGTTGGTGCTGGTCACCCGGATCTCGGCCACCGGCGCAGGGGCCGCGGGCAGCGCCGCGACCGGCCCGGTCCCGCGCGCGATGGTCACCGTCGGCACCATGTCTTCGACGTGCTGGAACGACCACCGCGAATACGGCGGCGACAGCCAGTTGTCCAGTGAGATTCCCGCCGGGACGCTCACGCGCGCGCGACGAGTCGCGAGACGATCGGCGCGGCGGGCGTCAGGGGCGTTGAGGTGAACTTCGCCTTCATGCCCTTGACCCAGCGCTGGCACCGCTCGCTGAGCTGATAGTCGTCGGTCTGCAGGTGTGCGCGGGTGACGAGCACGCCGAGTTGGGCGCCCTCGGAACGCAAGTCGCCGGGCGCCGCGACCCGCATGTAAAAGGCCTCGGAGCCGTCGAGGAGCGTGGCCCAGTCGTTGGCGGTCCGCGAAAAGGTGACCCGACCGTCGTCGTCGATGCGCCATACTCCGGTGCGTGGCGTCGCGGTGAACATCTCGATATCCGGCGAGGTCTCGGTGAGTATCACCTGGCCCCAGACCTCGTCCTCGCCGTAGCCCCGCTCCCAGCGCGCGTTGATCTCGTCGATGTCGAGCTCGTACTCCACGTCCATGTACTCGAGCAGGTGAAACAGAAACAGCGGCATGTCGGCGTAGGCCTCGGTTGTCAGGTTCGTCATCGGACTCGCGCCGCTCAGGCGAGGATTCACCTCGCCGAGGTAGAGCTCGTCGGAGTCGAGGTCATGCAGCAGGTCCACCTCGAAGTAACCGAGGTAGCCCTCGCGGCGCATGACGTCGCCCAGCTTTGTCACCATTTCTCGCGCGGCGTGCGTCTGGGCGGGCGGAAGCACCTCGTGCCAGATGTCGTTGCCGCACCAACTGCCCCGGCTCGGCGTCAGCTCCGAATAGCCGACGAGACTGGTCATCGCGGGCCCGACCACGGTGCCGTGGCGGGTCACGGCGCCCTCGAGGCACACCTCGACATTGCGGATGCGCTTCATGACCTTGAGGTCCTGCCCGACCAGGTCACCGGCGTGCTCGTCCCAGTCGCGCTGACCGTGCACAAAGAACGTCCCGCTGCCGGCATTGCCATACGCGATCGAGATGACGAGGTCATCGCCCAAGCCGGCGTCTTGTGCGAGCGCCAGCAGTTCGTCGTACGAGCCGGCCCGCCCGATCGTGTTGGGCACGCTCGGTACCCCCGCCTCCTCGGCCAGGCGCGTCATGACGATCTTGGAGCCCAGGCGATTGCGCAGCTCGATCGGCGGATGCATGACCTCGAGGCCCGCGGACCGCGCGAGGGCCTGGATTTCCTCGTTCATCATCACAAAGCAGCACTTGCCACCGGGACCTTTACCGGCGATGAACTCGAGCGTCTCGGGGTCGGACAGGAGGTGGCTGCACACCTCGTCCATGGAGTCGAAATCGCGGCGGTCGCGCCGCCGCGGCACGAACACGCGCGAGTGGGTGCCCTCGAAAGAGTCGAAGTAGGTGAGGTAGAAGAAGTTCCGTATCCAGCGATCGACGCCGAGCAGGTTGAACGGCGTCGGCGAGATGAAGTACAGCGGCACCTTGTTGGTGTGGAAGAACGCGCGTATGTCCGAAAGGCCGTTCAACAGGCGGGGCGGCTCCGGCGCAGACCCGCCGGCGGGCACCATCACGCCGCTCGCGCCGACGTCGGCGCCTGCGGCCAGCGGTGGCATGGCGGCGGGGGCGCCCCGGTCGGCGTGTGGGCGGTCAGATCGCGTGTCTTCATCCCACAAGTCTGGCCCGGCCCACCGCCGGGCGAAAGTGCGGAGTGCGCGCGAGGCCGCGATGCGCCTTCTCTGGCAGGCCCGTCGCATCGGCGTCACCCGGTGGAAATGGTTTTTAACAACGGTTTCATCGCTGCGCGTCGCCCAGAGTTTGCCTATTAGACGGTTCGGGAACCACAATTGGCGTGTCGTGCGAGCAGATGACGCCAGCAGGGGGATCATGACTTAAAGGCGTCTCTATTCGAGGGGTGGTCGATGATGACGTCGGACGACTGGCAACCGGTGGTACGAGTTGGAAAACCAAAGTTCGTAGCCGGCCTGGGAAATAGGATCAAAGTCGAGGTCAAGACACGGGGGTGGCTAAGCCGAGACTGGCGCTGCTACTTCGGTCTACAGGTATCGCAGCAACGGCTCGATGCCAGATACTCCTCTTATCCCTGCTGGGACGAGGTCCAGCGCATCGAGGGCACGTGTGCCCTCGACGAAGCGGAGCGCTACATCGAAATGATCGATGCCGCAATCCACTACGCGAACACCAGATTGCGCAATGACGCGGTGCCCAAGACGGTCGTTTCCGGCGCGCAGCCGGAGCAACGGACGTGGGCGGTGAGACGGCGCCAGGCGGCGCTCGATGAACTGGCGACGAAGTTGGCGAGACCCGAGGTCGACGAGAACGTCGCCTCTTTAAATACATCTTTGTAATCAACGCGGTCCGACCGCGCGGATTGCGATCGAGGTCTGGACGAGGAAACCGCTAACGCATTCGTTTTTTACTCAACGATTCTTTGCTGAATTCCGACGCCACCCAATAGCGTTCGCGTTTGTCGGCGCTAAGCAATCCGCGACGGCGCCGAAGCGCAGGCAATTAATCGGCTGTTCAGGACCGGGCGGTTCCACACTCATACGGCAACCGACGTGGCGAAAATCCACCCCGACGCCCCGCAGTACCCTTACCCCTGCCCCGAGTCGCAGCCGGCGGCGCCGTAACCGTGCGTCGCCCAAGACCCGCCATCCCCCGAGCCGCGGAGGTACCCGATGGCCCAGTCAGACCTCGTCTTGTACACCGTCGACAATCGCGTCGCGCTGATCACCGTCAACGACCCCGACCGGCGCAACGCGGTCACCGCCGAGATGTCGGCGCGGCTGCGCGCGGCCATCGAGCGGGCGGAATCCGATCCCGACGTGCACGCCGTGGTGGTCACCGGTGCCGGCAAGGCCTTTTGCGCCGGCGCGGATCTGAGCGCGCTCGGAGCCGCCGGCGGCGACAAAGCCGAGACGGGTCTGCAGCAGCTCTACGACGGCTTCATGGCCGTCGGCAGTTGCCGGTTGCCCACCATCGCCGCGGTCAACGGCGCGGCCGTCGGCGCGGGCCTGAATCTCGCATTGGCGGCCGACGTCCGCATCGCCGGGCCGGCGGCGATGTTCGACGCCCGGTTCCAGAAGCTGGGGCTGCACCCCGGCGGCGGTGCGACGTGGATGCTGCAGCGGGCGGTGGGCCCCCAGGTCGCCCGCGCGGCACTGCTCTTCGGCATGCGTTTCGACGCCGAAGCCGCCGTGCACCACGGCTTGGCGCTGGCCGTCGCCGACGATCCCGTCGCCGCGGCGCTGGAGCTGGCGGCCGGGCCCGCGGCGGCCCCGCGCGAGGTCGTCCTGGCGACGAAGGCCACCATGCGCGCCACCGCCAGCCCGGGATCGCTCGATCACGAACAACACGTGTTCGCCATGCGCACCGAACTCGGGCCGCAGGCCTATTCCATCCAGTCACCGGAGTTCGCCCAGCGATTGGCCGCGGCGCAGCGCCGGTAACCGCCGCACAGCCGACTACAGGTCCAGCAGCGCGGTCATCGGTGACTCAACCAAATCCCTCAGCTCGGTGACGAACTGGGCCGCCTGCGCGCCGTCGGCGACGCGGTGGTCGAACACGCAGGTGAGCGTCATGGTCGGGCGCACCACGAGCTGATCACCGACGGCCACCGGGCGCGGTTTGATCGCCCCCATTCCCAGGATGGCCGCCTCCGGATGGTTGATCACCGGCACGCCGTCGTCGGCGCCCAGCGCACCGAAATTCGACACGGTGAAGGTGGAGCCGCGCAGTTCCGCCGGGGTCAGCGTGCCCGCTCGCGCGCCGGTGATCAATTCGGTTGCCCGTGTTGCCAGTTCGCGGGTCGTCTTGGTGTGCGCGTCGGTGATCACCGGGACCAGCAGCCCGCGCGGGGAGGCGACTCCGAATCCCAGGTGCACGCGATGCTCGACGCGAACCGCCGGTCCGTCGGGTGAGTCGACCCATGTCGAGTTGAGAATCTCGTTGTGGCGCAACGCGACGAGCAGCAGCCGCATCGTCAGGACGAACGGCGTGATCTTCTCCTCCGTCGACACCCGGTCGGACAGCCGCAGCAATTCGGTGCAGTCGACCGCGACACCGACTGTGGCGGAGGGGATCTCGCGGTGCGACAACGTCATCTTCTCGGCCATCCGCGCCTGCACGCCACGGACCGGCCGGACGTCGGCGCCGTTCTGGCCCGCGGCCGCCAGCACGTCCGCGCGGGTGATGATGCGGTCGGGATCGCCCTGCAGCGACCGCAGGTCGACCATCAGGTCCTTGGCCAATCTGCGCACCGGAGGGGAGGCGAGCGGGCGGCGGGTTCGTCGGCTGGCGTCGATGCCGGCGTCGGCGCCATAGCCGACCAAAGTGGGGACCGTCCCGGCGTCCCCGCGATCGTCGCCGTTCAGCGCGGCCGTGTCGATGCGGACCAACACCGCCCCCACCGGCAGCACATCGCCTTCGCCGCCGTGTGTTTCGACGATCCGACCCGCATACGGGCTGGGCAGCTCCACCTCCGCCTTCGCCGTCTCCACCGAGCACAACACCTGGTTGAGCTCGACGTCGTCGCCGACGGCGACGTTCCAGTGCGTCACGGTCACTTCCTGCAACCCCTCGCCGAGATCGGGGACGCGAAACGCCTTCACTCTTTCGTCGGTGCTCATGGCTGCCCCAACGCACGCTCGACGCAGTCCAGCAACCGGTCGGGGCCGGGCAGCCAGAGTCGCTCCAGCCGGGCCGGCGGGTAGGGGGTGTCGAATCCGCAGGCGCGCAACACCGGCGCCTCCAACTCGTAGAACATCTCCTCTTGAATCCGGGCGGCTAACTCGGCGCCATACCCCAGGCTGCGCGGCCCCTCGTGCATCACCACACAACGTCCGGTCCGATGAATCGACGCGGCCACGGTCTCGAAGTCCAACGGGACCAGTGACCGCAGGTCGATGACCTCGATGCTCCAACCACGTTGCCGCTGCGCCTCTTCGGCCGCGGCGACGGCGGTGCCGACCAGGCTGCCGTAGGTCACGACCGTCACGTCGGAGCCGGGCCTTCGTACCATCGCCTGCCCGATCGGCGGTTCCGGACGCTCGGTGTCGACCGTGCCGCGGACCTGATAGCGCCGCTTCGGCTCGAGGAACATCACCGGGTCCGGGCAGGCGATCGCGTGGCGAAGCAGCCAGTACGCGTCGGCCGGGCCGGAGGGGATCACCACCTTCAGACCCGCGGTATGGGCCCAATACGACTCGGTGGACTCCGAATGATGTTCTGCGGCACCGATTCCACCGAAGGAGGGGATCCGCACCGTGACCGGCATGTCGATTTCGCCGCGGGTGCGGGTGCGGTACTTCGCCAGATGGCTGACCACCTGATCGAAAGCGGGGTAGGAGAACCCGTCGAATTGAATCTCCGGCACCGGGACGAAGCCGCGCAACGCCAGCCCGACCGCGATGCCGATGATGGCGGATTCGGCCAGCGGCGTGTCGAAACAGCGCGTGTCGCCGAACGTTCCGGCGAGTCCGTCGGTCACCCGGAACACCCCACCCTCGACCGAGACGTCCTCACCGAACACCAGCACCCGGTCGTCGGCGGCCATCGCGTCATGCAGGCTTCGGTTGAGCGCCTGCACCATGGTCAGCGACTGCACACCGAGCGCTACGTTCTGCGAGGCCGGAGTGAGGGTTTCGGCCGGACCGGCGGGTCGATCCGCGAGCTGGGTCATTCGGGCCTCCCCAGTTCGGCCCGCAGCTGGTGGCGCTGCGCCTCGAGCCCGGGCGTCATCTCGGCGTACACGGTGGTGAATACCTCGTCGACGTCGAAATCGGGTGCCCCGCACACCGCGTCGCGCAGCTCGGCGCGCATCCGCTTGCAACGGGCAGCAACACGCTCCGCCAAGCGGTCCGACCACAGGCCCTGCCCCTGCAGGTAGGTGCGGTAGCGCGGGATCGGGTCGAGCGCCGCCCAGCGGTCCACCTCCTCCTGGGTCCGGTAGCGGCTGGGATCATCGGCGGTGGTGTGCGGGCCGAGCCGGTAGGTGACCGCCTCGATCAGGGTCGGGCCACCGCCGGCCCGGGCGCGGCCGGCGGCCTCGGCCATCACGGCGTAGCAGGCCAGCGCGTCGTTGCCGTCCACCCGGACCCCGGGCATGCCGTACCCGATTGCCTTGTGCGCGATCGACGGTGCCCTGGTCTGTTTGTGGATCGGCACCGAAATCGCCCACTGGTTGTTCTGCACGAAGAACACGCACGGCGTGGCGAACACGGCCGCGAAGTTCAGCGCCTCATGCACGTCCCCGACGCTGGTGGCACCGTCGCCGAGGAAGGCCACCGTCACCGAATCCTCGCCGAGACGCTGCGCGGCCATCGCCGCGCCGACGGCGTGCAGGGTCTGGGTGCCGATCGGAATCGAGGTCGGGGCGCAGCATTTCTTGGTGAATTCCAGTCCGCCGTGCCAGGTTCCGCGCCACACCGCCCCGACGTGCCCGGGCGGGATGCCGCGCACCAGATACACGCCGAGCTCCCGGTATTGGGGAAACAGCCAGTCCGTCTTGCGCAAAGGGGCCGCCGCGCCCACCTGGGCGGCTTCCTGACCGCGGCAGGACGCGAACAGCGCCAACTCCCCCTGGCGCTTGAGGTTGACGAACTCGGTGTCCAGCTCCCGGGTGACCGCCATCATCTCGTAGAGCCAGCACAGTGTCTCGGCGGGAAGGTCGCGGCCGTAGCGGAGTTCGGGCGTCGGTGTGCCGTCCGCGGCGACGAGTTGCACCGGGTCCAGGTCGACGGTCATCGGCAGTTCAGGCGCCTTTGCCATACCGTCTCCCTACCTCGGTGCCGCAGGGGCCACAGCAAAGCTCCCGAGACCCGCCGCGAGCCGAAGTCGATGACCAGCTACCCGAAAGTCTCCGCTCGCCGCGACACTGGCGTACTGACCATTATGCGCTCAAATCAGAAGAGACCGCGGCGATCGCGACCGTGTCGCGCCGTCGGGCACGGCGCTGTGGGCGGTCACTGGGCGGCGGATTGCCCCGCCCTGCGCACCAGCATCTCCGCGTGCTTGAGCACCGGCGAGTCCACCATCTGCCCCTCGAAGGCGAAAACGCCGCGCTCGGTGCGGGCGGCCGCCAATACCCTTCGCGCCCAGTCGACTTTGTCCTCGCTGGGTCGGTAGGCGTCGCGCACGACCGGAATCTGGGTCGGGTGAATGCAGACCGTCCCGTGGAAGCCCACCGCGACGGCGTCGTTGGCTTCCGCGCGCAGGCCGTCGAGGTCGCGGATGTCCAAATGCACCGCGTCGAGCGCGATGCGGCCGAAGGTGGACGCCGCCAGCAGAACCGTCGACCGGACGTGGCGGGCGACGTCGCGGTAGGTGCCGTCGGCCAGCCGGCTGGAGCTGCCGCCAAGGGCGGCGACCAGGTCCTCGGCGCCCCACATCATCGCGACGGTCCCGTCGGCGGTGGCGATCTCGGTGGTGAACACCGCCCCGCGGGGCGTCTCGATCAGCGCGATGACGTCGCGCGGTGCCAGCGCGGACACCTGCGCGGCCGACTCGGTCTTCGACAGCATCACCGTCGTGTACGCCGTCTCGGCCAGGGCGTCCAGGTCCCGGGCGTATTCCTCGGTGCCCGCCGCGTTGATGCGCACCACGGTGCGCTCGGGATCCAGCGGGGTCTCCCGCAGCGCCTTGCGGGCGGCGGGCTTGTCCGCCTCGGCCACGCCGTCCTCGAGGTCGAGGATCACCACGTCGGCCGCGGCGGCGGCCTTCGCGAACCGCTCGGGACGATCGGCCGGGCAGAACAGCCACCCCGGGCCGGCGGAGTGCAGGTTCATCGTGACTCCTCACCGTCCGGCCGCTTTTGGACCAGCGTGGTCCGCACCGCGCGCGCGACGACGTCGCCGTGCTGGTTGCGCCCGGTGTGCTCGAGGGTGACGATCCCTTCGCCGGGCCGGCTCTTGGACTCGCGCTTGCCGGTGCACACCGTCTCCGCGTAGAGGGTGTCGCCGTGAAAGACGGGCTTGGGAAACGACACCTCGGAGAAGCCCAGGTTGGCGACGATGGTCCCCAGCGTCAACTGCGAGACGGACAGGCCGACCAGCGTGGACAGGGTGAACATCGAGTTCACCAACCGCTCCCCCCGAAAGCCCGGCTGCTCGGCGGCCCAGGCCGCGTCCAGGTGCAGCGACTGGGTGTTCATCGTCAGCGTGGTGAACAAGACGTTGTCGGCCTCGGTGATGGTGCGGCCGGGACGGTGTAGGTAGGTGGTGCCGATCTCGAACTCCTCGAACCACAAGCCCCGCTGAATGATCGACTTGCCGCTCTGCTCGCTCATGACAGCCCCAGCGACCGCGCGATGAGCATCAGCTGCACCTCGGTGGTGCCCTCACCGATCTCGAGGATCTTGCTGTCGCGGTAGTGCCGCGCGACCGGATATTCGTTCATGAACCCGTAGCCGCCGTGGATCTGGGTGGCGTCGCGGGCGTTGTCCATGGCCGCTTCCGACGCGATCATCTTCGCGATGGCCGCCTCCTTCTTGAACGGCTTGCCTGCCAACATCTTTGCGGCCGCGTCGTAGTACGCCGTGCGCGCGACGTGGGCGCGTGCCTCCATCCGCGCAATCTTGAAGCTGATGGCCTGGTAGGAGCCGATCGGCTGACCGAACGACTGGCGTTCCCTGGCGTACTTGACGCTTTCGTCGACGCAGCCCTGCGCGGCGCCGGTGGCCAGCGCGGCGATGGCGATGCGGCCCTCGTCCAGGATGGACAAGAAGTTCGCGTAGCCGGTGCCGCGGGCGCCCAGCAGGTTCTCCTCGGGAACGCGGGCGTCGGCGAAGCTCAGCGGGTGGGTGTCCGAGGCGTTCCAGCCGACCTTGCTGTAGACCGGTTCGACGGTGAATCCCGGTGTGCCGTTGGGCACGATGATCGTCGAGATCTCCTTCTTGCCGTCACCGACCGTTCCCGTCACCGCGGTGACGGTGACCAGTTTGGTGATGTCGGTGCCGGAGTTGGTGATGAACTGCTTGCTGCCGTTGATCACCCACTCGCCGTTGTCGAGCCGGGCCGTGGTGCGGGTGGCGCCCGCGTCCGAGCCGGCGCCCGGCTCGGTGAGCCCGAAACCGGCCAGCGCCCGGCCGGCCGTCAGGTCCGGCAGCCACTTGGCCTTCTGTTCCTCGGAGCCGAACCGGTAGATCGGCATCGCACCGAGGCTGACGCCGGCCTCCAGCGTGATCGCCACCGACTGGTCGACCTTGCCCAGTTCCTCGAGCACCAGAGACAGGGCGAAGTAGTCACCGCCCATCCCGCCGTACTCCTCGGGGAACGGCAGGCCGAACAACCCCATCTCGCCCATCTTGGCGACGACTTCGTAGGGGAAGCTGTGCTCTTCGTCGTGTTTGGCCGACACCGGCGCGACCACGGTGCGCGCGAACTCGGCCACGGTGTCGCGAAGATCTTCGTATTCCTTGGGTAGCGTTCCCGCGGTGATGGATGTCGTCATGTCTCGTCCTTACTCGAATCGGCTGCTGTGTCGGGCTCTTCGGGGACCAGCCGGGCCAGCACTTGGTCGACGGTGACCTGATCGCCGACGGAGACCAAGAGCTCCACTCGTCCCGAAACCGGCGCGGAGAGCGAGTGTTCCATCTTCATCGCCTCCACGACCACCACCACGTCACCCTCGGATACCTCGGTGCCCGAGGGTGCCTGGACCGCGATCACACTGCCGGGCATGGGGCTGAGGATCTCGGCCTGCTGCGCGCCGGCCGCGCGGTGAATCTTGTGTTCCTCGGCCTCGCGCAGGTGCCAGGCCCCGCGCTCGTCGGCGATCCACAGGTGACGGTCGGCCTCCGCCCATCGGTATTCGCGGCGCACGCCGTCCAGCGTGACGTCCATCCGGGAACCGTCGAGCTGCACGCTGGCCGAACCGATCTCACCCGAGCCCACCTGCACCCGGGCGGCGCCGGGCGTGCCCCATACCGACACGGTGTCGCTGCGCAGCGGTGTCTGCATTTCGGTGCGGACGGGCGCCGGTGCCCCGCCGACCCGCCACCCGGTCGGCACGGCCCAGGGGTTACCCGCGGCCCGGCGGTCCAGGGCCCACTGGCGGTAGAGGCCCCCGGCGGCGAGCACGTCGTCGGGGGCCGGCAGCGGTGCGAAGTCCGCCACCCGCTCGTCGAGCAGCGCCGTGTCCAGGTCACCGGCGCGGACGCGCTCGTCGGCCAGCAGGAACCGCAGGAATTCGATGTTGGTCTGCACACCCAGGATCGCCGTGTGCGCAAGCGCCCCGTCGAGTTTCGCCAGCGCCTCGTCGCGGTCCTCGCCATGGGCGATCACCTTGCTCAGCATCGGGTCGTAGTCGCTGCCGACCAGCGTGCCCGCCAGCAGCGATGAGTCGACGCGGACCCCGGCCCCCGACGGTTCGACGACCTGCAGCACCCGACCGCCGGTGGGCAAGAAGCCCCGTGCGGGATCCTCGGCGTACACCCGGGCCTCGATCGCGTGGCCGTGCAGTTCGATGTCGTCCTGCGCGAAGCCCAGCTTCTCTCCGGCCGCGACCCGTAGCTGCCACTCGACCAGGTCCAGGCCGGTAATAGCTTCGGTGACCGGGTGTTCCACCTGCAGCCGGGTGTTCATCTCCATGAAGAAGAACTCGTCGGGCCGATCGGCGGACACGATGAACTCCACGGTGCCCGCCCCGACGTAGTCGACGCTGCGGGCGGTGTTGCAGGCGGCCGCTCCGATGCGGGCGCGGGTCTGCGGGTCGAGCAACGGAGAAGGCGCCTCCTCGATCACCTTCTGGTGGCGCCGCTGCAGGCTGCACTCACGCTCGCCGAGGTGCACCACGTTGCCGTGGGTGTCGGCGAGCACCTGCACCTCGATGTGCCGGGGCCGCAACACGAATCGCTCCAGGAACAGCGTGTCGTCGCCGAACGACGAGGCGGCCTCCCGCCGTGCCCCCAGCAAGGCGTCGCGCAGCCGGCTCGGGTCCTCGACCAGGCGCATGCCTTTGCCGCCGCCGCCCGCCGACGGTTTGATCAGCACCGGATACCCGACCTCGTCGGCGGCCGCGACCAGTTCCTCGTCGGTCAGTCCGGGCTTGGCCACCCCGGGCACCACCGGCACGTCGAATGCGGCGACCGCGTTCTTGGCGGTGATCTTGTCCCCCATCACCTGGATCGCCCGCGGCGGCGGCCCCAGGAACACCACCCCGGCACGCTCGCAGGCGGCGGCGAATTCGGCGTTCTCCGAGAGGAACCCGTAGCCCGGGTGGATCGCCTGAGCTCCGGTGCGTGCCGCCGCGTCCAGCACCTTGCCGATGTCGAGGTAGCTGTCGCGGGCCGCGGCGGGCCCGAGCCGGACGGCCGTGTCGGCCTCCAGGACGTGGCGGGCGTTGGCGTCAGGGTCGCTGTATACCGCCACCGAGCGGATGCCCAGCCGGCGCAGGGTTCGCATCACCCGGACGGCGATCTCGCCGCGGTTGGCCACCAATACGGTCTCGAACATGGTCATCACATCCGGAAGACGCCGTAGGACACCGGCTCCAGCGGGGCGTGAGCACATATCGAAAGGGCCAGCCCGACAACTGTTCTGGTGTCGGCCGGATCGATGATGCCGTCGTCCCACAGGCGCGCGGTCGAATAATACGGGTTGCCCTGGTCCTCGTATTGGGCGCGGATCGGCGCCTTGAAGGCCTCCTCCTCGTCGGGCGGCCAGGGTTTGCCCGAAGCGGCCAGCTGCTCGCCGCGCACCGTGGCCAGCACCGAGGCGGCCTGCTCGCCGCCCATCACCGAGATCCGGGCGTTGGGCCACATCCACAGGAAGCGCGGCGAGTACGCCCGTCCGCACATCGAATAATTGCCCGCACCATAGGATCCGCCGATCACCACCGTCAGCTTGGGCACCCGGGCGCAGGCCACGGCGGTTACCATCTTGGCACCGTGCTTGGCGATGCCGCCCGCTTCGTAGTCGCGTCCGACCATGAACCCGGCAATGTTCTGCAAAAACAGCAACGGAATCTTGCGTTTGTCGCAGAGCTCGATGAAATGCGCGCCCTTCAAGGCGGATTCGCTGAACAGGACACCGTTGTTGGCGACGATCCCGACGGGGTGGCCGTGGATGCGCGCGAAGGCGGTCACCAGCGTCTTGCCGTAATTGGCCTTGAATTCACTGAACTCTCCGCCGTCGACCAGCCGCACGATCACCTCGTGCACGTCATAGGGCACCCGGGGATCCGGAGGCACCACGTCGTAAAGCTCGGTCTGCGCGTGTGTCGGCTCGACCGTGGGCCGGACGTCCCACTGGCCGGGCTCGCGCGGGCCGAAGGTCGCCGCGATCGCGCGCACGATGCGCAGCGCGTGCTCGTCGTCGTCGGCGAGGTGGTCGGTGACACCGGAGACCCGCGAGTGCAGGTCGCCGCCGCCGAGGTCCTCGGCCGAGACGATCTCCCCGGTGGCCGCCTTCACCAGTGGCGGCCCGCCGAGGAAGATGGTGCCCTGCTCGCGCACGATGACGGCCTCGTCGCTCATGGCCGGCACGTACGCTCCACCCGCCGTGCACGAACCGAGGACGGCGGCCACCTGCGGAATCTCCTTGGCGCTCATGGTCGCCTGGTTGTAGAAGATCCGGCCGAAGTGCTCGCGGTCGGGGAACACCTCGTCTTGACGCGGCAGGAATGCGCCCCCGGAGTCCACCAGATAGATGCAGGGCAAGCGATTCTGCAGCGCGACCTCCTGCGCGCGCAGGTGCTTCTTGACCGTGATCGGGTAGTAGGTGCCACCTTTCACCGTGGCGTCGTTGGCGACGATCACGCACTCCCGCCCGGACACCCGGCCGATCCCGGTGATGATTCCCGCGCCCGGCGACTCGTCGTCGTACATCCCGTTGGCGGCCAGCGGGGCCAGCTCCAAGAACGGGCTGCCCGGGTCGAGCAACCGGTCCACCCGCTCGCGCGGCAGCAGCTTGCCGCGACTGACGTGGCGTTCGCGCGCGCGTTCGTTGCCGCCCAGCGCCGCGGCCGCCAGCTTGGCGTTCAATTCGGCGACCAGCCGGCGGTGCTCGTCGGCGAACGACGGCGCGGTCATCACGGTTGAAGTCACGAATGCCTCCCGGTTGTCGCCAGCACAAGCGGCGGTTCGGTTTTGTCCAGCACCTCGTCGACCGAGACGCCGGGGGCGGTCTCGATCAAGTGCAAACCGTCATCGCGGACGTCGATGACGGCCAGATCGGTGATGATGCGGTCGACACAGCCCGTGCCGGTCAGCGGAAGGGTGCACCGCGCAACGATTTTCGGGCTGCCGTCGCGTGCGGTGTGCTCCATCATCGCGATCACCTTGCGCGCGCCGTGGACCAGGTCCATCGCGCCGCCCATGCCCTTCACCAGCTTTCCCGGAATCACCCAGTTGGCCAGGTCGCCGGTGGCCGAAACCTGCATCGCCCCGAGCACGGCCACGTCGAGGTGCCCGCCGCGGATGATCCCGAACGAGGCCGAGGAACCGAAGAAGGCCGCACCCGGCATCGTGGTGACCGTCTCCTTGCCGGCGTTGATCAGATCCGCGTCGGCGTCCTCGGGCCGGGGATAGGGCCCCACCCCCAGGATTCCGTTCTCCGAATGCACGACGACGGTGACGCCGGCCGGGATGTGGTTGGGCACCAGGGTGGGCATCCCGATGCCCAGGTTCACGTATTGGCCGTCTTCGAATTCCGCGGCCACCCGCGCCGCCAAACCCTCTCTACTCCATGGCATCAGCGCACCGTCAGCTTCTCGATCGGCTTGACCGGGTCGGGCACATGCACGACCCGTTGCACGAAGACGCCCGGGGTGTGCACCGTCGCGGGATCGATTTCTCCCGGCGCGACGAGATGCTCCACCTCGGCGATGGTGATGCTGCCGGCCTGCGCGCAGTCGGGGTTGAAGTTGGCGGCGGCCCGGCGGTAGACCAGGTTGCCGTGCCGGTCGCCCTTCCAGGCGTGTACCAGCGCGAAGTCGGTGCGGATGGCCCGCTCCAGGACATAGGTGACGCCATCGAATTCGCGGGTCTCCTTCGGCGGCGACATCACGGCCACCGCGCCGGATGCGTCGTAACGCCACGGCAGACCACCGTCGGCGACGGGGGTGCCGACGCCCGCCGGGGTGTAAAAGGCCGGGATTCCCATCCCGCCGGCACGCAGCCGCTCCGCGAGCGTGCCCTGCGGGGTGAGCTCCACCTCGAGTTCACCCGCGAGGAACTGGCGGGCGAACTCCTTGTTGTCACCGACGTAGGAGGCGATGGCCCGGCGAATTCGCTTGTGCTCCAACAGGCGAACCAACCCGACGCCGTTTCCGCCGCAGTTGTTGGACACCGTCTCCAAGTCACGCGCGCCGGTGGTCACCAGCGCGGCGATCAGCGCCTCGGGGATGCCGCAAAACCCGAAGCCCCCCACCGCGAGGGAGGATCCGTCGGTTATGTCGGCAACCGCCTCGGCGGCCGTCGCCACCACCTTGTCCATCGCCGCAGCAGCCTCCTTGCCGTCGGGCGGGCGGTTTTGAGTTAATGCTCATTAACTCGCCGCTGAGAATACCATTGGCGACCCCACCGGTCCAGAAACGCCGTTCCGGCATGGTGCCGTCCGTTACCGCAGGTTAATCGTGGATAACTCGTGCTAAGTTAGTGACGATTAACCAACTGGACGGGGGTTCGTCATGACAACGTCCACCTCCGACGACCGGACCGGTCCCCCCGATGCCCCGAAGCGGCGCAGCCAGCTGAAATCCGACCGGCGCCTGCAGCTACTCTCGGCCGCCGAGCGACTGTTCGCCGAGCGCGGCTTCCTCGCCGTGCGGCTCGAAGACATCGGCGCCGCCGCCGGCGTCAGCGGACCGGCGATCTACCGGCACTTCCCCAACAAGGAGTCGCTGCTGGTCGAGCTGCTGGTGGGCATCAGCGCGCGGTTGCTCGCCGGCGCCCGCGACGTGCGGGCCCGCAACTCCGACGCGGCCGCCGCGCTGGACGGATTGATCGATTTTCATCTCGACTTCGCGCTCGGGGAGCCGGACCTGATCCGCATTCAGGACCGCGACCTCGCGCACCTGCCCGAGGCGGCCGAGAAGCAGGTGCGCAAAGCGCAACGCCAGTACGTCGAGGTGTGGGTCGGGGTGCTGCGCGAGCTGAACCCCGACCTGGCCGAGGCCGACGCGCGGTTGACCGCCCACGCGGTGTTCGGCCTGCTGAACTCGACGCCGTACAGCATGAAATCCCCCGACGCCTCCCGCAGCAAGCCTGCCCGCGCCGCGCGATCCCGCGCCGTCATGCGGGCGATGACCGTCGCCGCGCTCGCCGCCGGCAACGAGTGCCCCTGAGCCGCCGGCCGGTGAGGTGAACCACCGGCCCGGCGCCCGGCGCAGGTACTCTGCAATCCATGAGGTGGAGATGAACGATTCACGTCCCACCGACCGGTTCAGTGCTTCTATGCCCGGATCGGGGCAGCAGGGTCCGTGGTACCCGCCCCCGGCCGATCCGGCCTACGCCGATCAGACGCCCTATGCGTCCGCCTACGGCGGGCAGCCTCCGTCATGGGCGAACGACACCAACACCACCAAACAGCTGCCGGCCTACTGGCAACAAGAGCTTCGCCCATCGGGCCAACCGCCTCCCCCGGGCCTGGCTCCCCCGCCGCCGGAAGGCCCGAAGCATCCACCGCGTTGGCTGTGGATCGTCGCCGGTGCGGCCGTGCTGCTCGTGGTCGCCTTGGTCATCGCCCTGGTGCTGGTGAACGACGCGATCAAGACGCAGACCGCCGTCCCGCCGTTGCCCGCCATGCCGGAGACGACTCCGACAGTGCCGAGCCCGTCGACACGCACCTCCCAGCCGCGCATCCCGGCCCCGGTGCCGCCGACCGGCGGCGCGCCGACACCCAGCGAGTCGCCCGGCCCGGCCGCGATGCAGGACATCGTCTACAGCGTGGCCGGCGAAGGCCGCGCGATCAGCATCATGTACATCGACACCGGGGACCTCATCCAGACCGAATTCAACGTCGCGTTGCCCTGGAGCAAAGAGGTCAGCCTGGCCGCGACGGCCGCGCACCCGGCCAACGTCACCATCGTCAACATCGGCCACAACGTCACCTGTTCGGTCACCGTCAACGGCGTGCAGATGAGCAAGCGCGTCGGCGTGGGCCTGACGATCTGCGACGCCAGGCGCTAAGCGCCTACGTCGGTTCGGCCGCGAAGGCGCCGCGCGCCGGCACCCGAACCGCCAGCATGGCGAGCAGTCCGGCGATCAGCACCAGCGAGATGCCGCCCAGGCCGGCGCGCACGGCGCCGAATATGTCCACGAACACGGAGAACAACCACGGCGCGACGAACGCCACCGCCCGGCCGGTCATCGTGTACAGGCCGAAGGCGACGCCCTCCCGGCCATGCTTGGCCATTTGCAGCAGCAGGGCGCGGGAGGACGACTGCGACGGACCGATGAACATGCACAGCAGCAGGCCGCATACCCAGAAGGCCACCGCACCCGACAGCAGCATCAGGGTCAGGCCCAGGACAACGATCGCGACCAGCGATCCCACGATGACGGGCTTCGACCCGATCCGGTGATCGACGAACCCGCCCAGCACGGCGCCCACCGCGGCCACCACGCTGGCCACCACACCGAAGATGAGCACGTCGCCCTGTGAGATGCCGTAGACGTTGACGCCGAGCACGGCGCCGAAGGCGAAGATCGCCGCCAGCCCATCCCGGAAAAGCGCGCTCGCGAACAGGAAGTAGACCAGGTTGCGGTCGCGCCGCCATTCGGCGGACACCTCCGTGAACAGCTTGCGGTAGCCGCCGAGCATGCTCGTCGGCGCGTGCACCTCGGCCGAGTCGGGAAGCCGGTGTGCGACGAACAGCAGTGGCAGGGCGAAGATCGCCAGCCAGGCCGCCGCGACCAGCATCGCCTCCCGGACGTAGAGGCCATCGTGAAGCGGCGCCCGCAGCAGCCCCCGCGTCGCGTGCGGCCCGGAGCCGGACCCGGAGATGAACCCGGTGTAGACGACCAGCAGGAGCAGGACACTGCCGACGTAACCCGCCGCCCAGCCCAGCCCGGAGATCCGGCCGGCGGTCTGTGGCGTCGAAAGTTGGCGCAGCATGGCGTTATACGGGACGCTGGCCAGGTCGCCGCACGCCGCCGTCGCGCCCATCAGCACCAGCCCCGCCCACAGGTAGCCGGGGCGGTCGTGGATGAAGAACATCCCGCACGTGAGCACGACGGCCAGCGCGGTCAGCACACTCAGCGCCACCCGCCTGCGATGCGGGGATTCCACCCAGACGCCGACGGCCGGCGCCAGCAGCGCGACGGTCAACCCGGCGATCGCCGCGGCGCGCCCCAGCCAGCTCGCCGGCGTGGTGCCGCCGGAGATGCCTATCCCCACGCTGCTGGTCAGGTACACGGCGAAGACGAAGGTCGCCACGATCGCGTTCAGGCCGGTGGAGCCGCAGTCCCACAGCGCCCAGGCCACCACCCGGGATGGCGCGGGCGTGAGGGAACGCGACGACGGCTGGCCCATGCCCGGCAGCCTATTGGTTCCCGCAGCGACCCGCCGCGCCCGGCTACGCCGCGCTCGCGATCGCTGCGATTGGTTCCCGCAGCGACCCGCCGCGCCCGGCTACGCCGCGCTCGCGATCGCTGCGATTGGTTCCCGCAGCGACCCGCCGCGCCCGGCTACGCCGCGGCGGCTGTCTACGATTGCCTCATGCCGATCCCCGCTCCCAGCCCGGACGCGCGCGCCGTCGTCACCGGCGCTTCGCAGAACATCGGTGAAGCCCTGGCCACTGAACTGGCCGCGCGCGGCCACAGCCTGATCGTCACCGCCCGGCGCGAAGACCTGCTCAACGCGCTGGCTGCCCGCCTGAGCGACAAGTATCGCGTCGCGGTCGACGTGCGTCCCGCCGACCTGGCCGACCCCGGCGAACGGGCGAAACTCTGCGACGAACTGGCCGCCCGGCCCATCTCGATCCTGTGCGCCAACGCCGGTACCGCGACGTTCGGTCCGGTGGCGACGCTGGACCCCGCGGTCGAGAAGGCCCAGCTGCAGCTGAATGTGCTGGGCGTGCACGACCTCGCGCTCGCGGTGCTGCCCGGCATGGTCGAGCGCAGGGCCGGCGGCATCCTGATTTCGGGCTCGGCGGCGGGCAATTCGCCGATCCCCTACAACGCGACCTATGCGGCTAGTAAGGCGTTCGCGAACACCTTCAGCGAGTCGCTGCGCGGCGAGCTGCGCAACTCGGGTGTGCACGTGACGCTGCTGGCGCCGGGACCGGTGCGCACCGATCTGCCCGATGACGCCGAACGGTCGCTGGTCGAACGGCTGGTGCCGGACTTCCTGTGGATCTCGACCGAGCACACCGCCAAGCTGTCGCTGGATGCGTTGGAGCGCAACAAGATGCGGGTGGTACCGGGCCTGACGTCCAAGGCGATGTCGGTGGCCAGCGGGTACGCCCCCCGCGCTATCGTCGCGCCTATCGTGGGCAGCTTCTACAAGAAGCTCGGCGGCGGGTAGGGGTCAGCGGCGCCGGCGCCGGCCGTTGCCGAACAGGTTCTTCGTAATCTCGCGTATTGCCGTGTTGATGCCGCTTTTCACGGTGGGGTTGTTCAGCACTTCCTCCCACATCGCCGGCCCTTTGGGCTCCGCGGGCTGCGGCATCGGTGGGGGCGGCTCGTTCGGCGGGACCGGCGGGTAGTCCGACTGGGCCTGCGGTGGCTGCGGCGAACCGGCGTGTCCGTCCCCGGCGGCGGCCGGCGGCTGCGCCGGCCGTTGAACCGTTTGGCCGTATTTCGCCTGCAGCGGACTGTCTTTCGCCGCCTGCGCGATCGCGTCGTCACCGATCGACGCCATCAACGAGCGTGGCACCCGCATCCGCGTCCACGCGACGGGTGTGGGCGCGCCCTTCTCGGACAGCACGGTGACGACGGCCTCTCCGATACCCAGCGACGTCAACGCCGATTCCAGTTCGTACACATCGGTTTTCGGATAGGTCCGCACCGTCTTGGCCAACGCCTGTTGGTCGTCGGGGGTGAATGCCCGCAGCGCGTGCTGGATTCGGGCACCCAGTTGGGACAGCACGTCATTGGGAAGGTCCGTCGGCAACTGCGTGCAGAAGAACACCCCGACGCCCTTCGAGCGGATCAGCTTGACGGTCTGCTCGACCTGCTCGAGGAATGCCTTGGACGCGTCGGCGAACAACAGGTGCGCCTCGTCGAAGAAGAAGACCAGCTTGGGTTTGTCGACGTCACCGACCTCGGGCAGCACCGTGAACAAATCGGCGAGCACCCACATCAGGAACGTGGAGAAGATGACCGGACGCAGCGACTGGCCGCTGAACTCGAGCAGCGAAACGATGCCGCGTCCCTGATCGTCGACGCGCAGCAGATCCTGGGGATCGAGCTTCGGCTCGCCGAAGAACGTGTCACCGCCCTCGGCAGCGAGATTCACCAGCGCGCGCAGGATGACGCCCGCCGTCGTCGGCGAGACACCGCCCAGCGATTTCAGGTCCGCCTTACCCTCATCGCTTGTCAGGTGGCCGATGGCGGCGCGCAGATCATCCAAGGTGACCAGCGGACGGTTCGCGGCTTTGGCCCAGTGGAAGATCAGGCCCAGGGTCGACTCCTGAGTGGGGTTGAGCCCCAGCACTTTCGACAACAGAACCGGGCCGAAGCTGGCAACGGTCGCGCGGACCGGGACACCCACTCCGCCGGTGCCCAGCGACAAGAACTCGACCGGGAATCCGGTCGCCGCCCAGTCATCGCCGGTGTCTTTGGCGCGCGCCGCGGTCTTCTCGTTGGCCTCCCCCGGCCGGGCCAGGCCCGACAGGTCGCCCTTGACGTCGGCCATCATCACCGCGACGCCCGCGGCGCTGAGTTGCTCGGCGATCAGCTGCAGCGTCTTGGTCTTGCCGGTTCCCGTGGCGCCGGCCACCAGGCCGTGCCTGTTGATCGTCGACAGCGGAATGCGTATCCGGGCCGTCGGGTCGGCCGCTCCCTCGATGACGACCGTTCCCAGTTCGAGCGCCTGCCCGTCCACGGCGTAACCGTTCGCGATCCTGCGGGCGGGCGTCTCCGCCGATTCGGTGCTCATCGTGCTGCGCCCCCGTTCTCCACTGGTTCGGCATGCGGTACGGCAACGCTCACCCTACTTCTCCGGTGGAGTTGGGGGCGACGGGCAACATAAGCGCCGCGTGGGCCTAATGTGAGCGCTGTGCGAGACGAGTTGGTGTGGATCGACTGCGAGATGACCGGGCTGGATCTCGGATCGGACAAGCTGATCGAGATCGCGGCCCTGGTCACCGACGCCGATTTGAACGTCCTGGGCGACGGCGTCGACGTGGTGATCCACGCCGACGAGTCCGCCCTGTCGTCGATGATCGACGTCGTCACCGAAATGCACACGCGTTCAGGGTTGATCGACGAGGTGAGGGCGTCCACCGTCGACCTGGCGACCGCCGAGGCCATGGTGCTCGACTACGTCAGCAAGCACGTCAAGCAACCCAAGACGGCGCCGCTGGCGGGCAATTCCATCGCCACCGACCGCGCGTTCATCGCCCGCGACATGCCCGCGCTGGACGCGTTCCTGCATTACCGGATGATCGACGTGAGCTCCATCAAGGAGCTCTGCCGGCGTTGGTATCCGCGCATCTACTTCGGCCAGCCGGTCAAGGGGCTGGCCCACCGAGCGCTGGCCGACATTCATGAATCCATCCGCGAGCTGCGGTATTACCGCCGGACCGCGTTCGTCGCCCCGCCGGGGCCGTCTACCAGCGAGATCGAGGCCGTGGTCGCCGATCTGGACCGCGGAGCGGGCGCACCGGGACCGATCGATTCGGCCCCCGAGCCACCGACCGGCTAGTATCGACGTCGCCGCTCGTTGGCCTCACGGCCAGAGGGCGGCAATGGTGGCTGTAGTTCAGCTGGTAGAGCACCAGGTTGTGATCCTGGGTGTCGCGGGTTCGAGTCCCGTCAGCCACCCCAATCGGCCGGAAGGCCGCTTCCTGACCGCACGTCAGGTGTTGGCGTTGCCCGCTTTCCACTGCGCCCACGGGATGTTCCAGTCGCCCAGCCCCTCGGTGCCCGGCAACGTCGGCCCCACGGTGTTGATCACCTCGACGATGTCGCCGCTCTTGCTGTGGTCGTAGAACCACTCGGCGTTGCTGGGACTCACGTTCAGGCACCCGTGGCTGGTATTGGTGTGGCCCTGCGCACCGACGGACCAGGGCGCGGAGTGCACGAAGACCCCGCTGTAGGACATCTGGGTGGCCCAGTCGACTTCGGTGCGATATCCATTGGGCGAGTTGACCGGAACGCCATAGGTCGACGAATCCATGATGATGTGCTTGAACCGGCCGCCGATGATGTAGAACCCGTTGTCGGTCGGTGTGCTGTCCTTGCCCATCGACGTCGGCATCGTCCTGACCACTTCGCCGTTGACGCGCACGGTCACCGTCTTGGTGGTGTCGTCGGCGGTCGAGATCACCTCGTCGCCGATGGTGAAGTGCGTCTTGACGTTGTCCTCACCGAACATGCCGTCACCCAGGTCGACGCCGTAGGTGTTGACCGCCACGTCGATGGTCGTCCCCGATTTCCAGAAATGTTCCGGGCGCCAACGCACTTCGCGGTTGTTGAGCCAATAGAACGCGCCCTCGACGGGCGGGTTGGTGGTGATCTTGATCGCCTTTTGCGCCGCGACCCGATCGGCGATGTTCTCGTCGAAGCGGATCGCCACCGGCTCGCCGATCCCGACGACGTCACCGTCGCCGGGATAGACGTAGGGCATGGTCAGGTGAGCGGGCGAACTGGTCTGGAAGGTCATCTGCCGATTCGCGGCGCCCCCCATGCCCAGCGCTTTGGCGCTCAAGGTGTAGCGCCTGTTGTAGCCCAGTTGCTCGGTAGTCGACCAGCGCAGGCCGTCGGGGCTCAGCTGACCGCTGATCGACTTGCCGTTCTCGTTGACCATGGTGACCGACGCGAGAACGCCGTCGGCGACGCTGACCGTCACCGGTGCATCCACGGTGACGCCGACGGCGCCGTCGGTCACCGAGGCGGTGAGCTTGGGGACGAGCAGATCGGCAAATGGAGTGCCCTTGTCGAAGATGACCTTCGCCGGCGCCGCGGTGTGGCCGCCACCGCAGGCGACGCCGAACACAGCAAGCGAAGCGATCGCGACAGCCAGCCACGATCGTCGTCTGCGCAAAGGCGTCATCGAGTGACCTTCCATGCAAACCGATGTAGTTGGTCACCGCTGACCAGAAACAGTGGATGCATTCTAATGGGTTTTTGCCGGCGCGCATGCCGGCCTCGGCCGGTCCGCGACGTGGTGTTGCGGACCCGTGATCAGGCCGGTTGGCCCACCCTGTCGTGCAGTTCGGCCTCGACCCGATCGCGCGTGGCGACGGCCTCGACGCGCGCGAGTTGGACGATGGAAACCGCGACCACCAGGACGGCCACCGCCAAGGCGACCATTCCTGCGCGACCGGCGTCCAACGTCTCGTCGAGCACGACAACCCCCAGCCCGGCCCCCACGACCGGCTGCGACACCTCCAGCGTGGGCATCGACGCGGTCAACGGCCCGGCCCGAAACGCCGCCTGGCTCCACAGCACCCCGCCCACGACGACCAGGATCGCCGCGTAGAGCTCCGGGGTTCGGATCACCGCCCATCCGCCATCACCGAGCCGGGCGACGACCTGCTTGGCCAGCACCGCGAAGACCCCCCACAGCGAACCGGACACCAGGGCGAACAGCACCGCGGCCGCGGCGCCACCGAAGATGCGGCCCGCGACGATGCAGGCGACCAACAGCGGGCCGAGGGTGACGGCCACCGCGGCCCAGGTGCCAAGCGGCGCGGACGCGTGACCGGCCTGCGGATTTCCGACGACGACGATCACGGTCACCGCGGCGGTGAGCAAGCCGGCCCACATCCACTCGGCCCCGGTCACCCTGCGATGGAACAACCGGGCGTTGATCGGCAGCGCGAACAGCAGCGAGAACATCAGCAGCGCCTGAACCAACAGCACCGAACCCTGACCCAAAGCGGCCGCCTGCAACGCGACGCTCCCGGCGAGCAGCAGCGCGCCCCACCACCACCGCCGGTTGCGCAGCAGGCTGGCGAACAGCGCGACGTGGCCGACCGAGCGGTCCTCGAGGCAGTGCGCCGCGCGTTGCTGCAGCACGTCGCCCATCGCGACGCACAGCGCCGAAGCCAGCGCCAGCAGCACGGCGATATCGGTCTTGGTCATCATGGCTTCTCCGTCGATATCGGATGGGGCCGCGAATACCTTTGCGGCGCAGCGAATTCCGCTGGATCAACCACGGTTTGTCGCGGCTTTGGTGGGCCACCTCCGGATCGAGGGGCGCTGCGACTCGGGGGCGTCAGCCGCCCAGCGCCGCCGCCCCACCGCGGCGGCCGCATCTTCACCGGTCTCGGACCGCTCCCGCAGCCACTCCAGCGGTTTGGGCGCCCACCACGTCCACCGGCCGAGCAGGTGGATGAACGCCGGAACCAGGACCATCCGCACCAGGGTGGCGTCGGCCAGCACGGCAAGGGTCAGGCCGACGCCCAGCATCCGCATGAACGACACGTGCGCCGGTATCAGGGCGGCGAACGAGATCGACATCACCAGCGCGGCGGTGGTGACCACCCGGCCGATGCCGGCGATGCCCAATGCCGTGCTCTCGTCCGTGGCGGCGCGCGCCTCCGCGGCGGTCGGCGGCGTGTCCTGGATCGCCTGCGAGGCCAGCCAGTATTCGTGGATCCGCGACACCAGGAACACCTCATAGTCCATGGCCAGCCCGAAGGCGATGCAGAACAACAGCACGGGGATGTTCGCGTTCAACGTCCCGTTGGGGGTGGTCCCCAGCGCACCCAGGTTGCCGTCCTGGAAGATCCACGCCATGGCCCCGAACGCGGCCGTCAGCGACAGCAGGTTGCACACCAGCGCCTGCAGCGGCAGCACCGCGCTGCCTGTCAGCAGAAACAGCAGCGCGAACGTGATCACGGCGATCAACCCGAACACGAGCGGCAACCGCTTGGTGATCGCGCCGACGCTGTCGCGGTTGATCTGGGCCAGCCCGGTCATCTCCACCGACCGGCCCGCCGGTCCGGGGACCTTGTGCAGTTGGTCCAGCTGGGTGTTCGAGGCCGGCGAATAGAGCGGTGCGCTGCTGGTCACCGTCAGGAAGGCGCTGCCGTTGGCCGCACCGGTGGCCGCGGCGGGCGGTCCCACCAGGTGACCCGCGACGAACGTGCCGGTCGGGGCGGTGACCGCGGACACGTCGGTCACCCGCGACAGGGCGGCGGCGTAGCGGTCCAGGTCAGCGGGCCCGATGCCCCGGGCGTCGGGAACGACCGCGGTGACCCCGGTCCCGAATCCGTTGGCGAAATCGTTGTCCAGCATGTCGGCGACCTGGCGCGCCGACGCCGACGGGGGCAGCACGCGCTCGTCGGGAAAGCCCCACTTCACGCCCAGGAACGGCGCCCCCAGCAACAGCAGTAACGCGACGACGCCCAGACCGGCCGGCAGGGAGTGGCGCAGCACGTACCGCGTCGAGCGGTACCAGAACTGCTCCTCGAGCGGCTTGTGCGCGTGATCCCGGAACGACCGCTGCCCGTGCAAGATGCGATGCAACAGCGGACGCGCGTCGAGCGCGTCCAGCCGGGGCCCCAGCAGCGCGATCGCGGCCGGGGTGACCACGACGGCCGACACCGCGACGAGGACCGCGGTGGCCACGATGGTGTAGGCCGAGGATCTCAAAAAGTACATCGGGAACACGGCCATCACGGCCATCGACAATCCGACCGTGGTCGCGGAGAACAGCACCGTCCGACCGGCGGTGGCCATGGTCCGCATCAGCGCCCGCTCCCGGTCGCCGCTGCGGGCCAGCTCCTCGCGGTAGCGGCTGATGATCAGCAGGTTGTAGTCGATCGCCAGGGCAAGCCCCATCGCGATGCTCAGGTCCAGCGCGTACGTCGACACGTCGGTCGCGAAGCTGATCAGCCGCAACACCGACATCGTGCACACGATCGCCAGGGTGCCCAGCACGATCGGCAGCGCCGCCGCGACCACGCCTCCCAACACCCAGACCAGCACCGCGAAGCTCAGCGGGATCGCGATGGACTCCATCAACAGCAGGTCGCGCTCGTTCTGGTCGTTGATCTGGGCGTAGGCCACCGCCATGCCCCCGGCGCGCACCGTGACGCCGTCGCGGTCGTGCACCAGTTCGTCGGTGAGGGTGCTGGCGTATTTCTGGGCGTCGTTCTCCCCGCCTTTCAAGCCGGCCACGATCATCCCGGATTTCTGGTCTTTGCTGACCAGCTGGGCGGCGGCCTGGGGCGGTGAGGTCCACGCCGAGGAGACATTCAAGACGTCCGGCGACGTCTTCAGGCGGTTCGCGATGTCGGTTCCGACGTCGCGTGCCTGACGGCTCTGGACGCCGGCCGGGGCGGTCACCACGATCAGCATTTGCTGATCGGTCTGGTTGAACTTGTCGCGCAGCACGTTGGTCGCCCGGGCCGACTCCGAGGTCGGGTCCTGAAATCCGCCGCCCGACAGGCTGTTGATCACCGGGAGTCCGAACACCGCCGCCCCGACCAGCACCAAGACGGCGACCGCGATGATGCGGCGCGGCGCGGCGATGGCCAGGCGGGTGAGTGCTTGCAGCATCGTTGGTCCTTTCAGTGCTAACTCCCCCGGCGTATCCCTATACCCGAACGAGGCCGCCTGACCCACCTTCGTCGGAGGCGGCCCGGCCACGTTTGGCAATTCGGCACTCGGGTAACGAACGGAAGGGGCGCCCTCACTACGTCGTTCGCAGGGCGGAGCGCCGGTTTGGCTGGGCTATAAGCGGATTGGATGAGCGATGAACTCGACCGAAAACGCCATCAGCATGAGACATCCGACCGTGGACGACCTGCAGGCCGTCTACGAGAATCAGGCTCGCACGTTCGGGGATCCGGTCGACGAGCATGCCGTGGAAGCGTGGAAACGGCGCGTCGACATCAACGACATCCTGGTGGCCGAGGACGTCTCCGATCCGCATCGGCCGTTGCTGGTGGGGACATCGATCATCTATCCCACGCAGCTGACGGTGCCGGGCGGCGCCAGCCTGCGGGCCGCGTGGCTGACGATGATCGCGGTCGCGTCAACGCATCAGGGCAAGGGGGTCTGGGGACAGCTCAGCGCCAAGGGGCTGGGCATACTCATCGACCGCGGTTATCCGATCGTCTTCGGGGTGCCGACCCAGACCGCGATGTACGACGGGTTCGGCGCCGGCGTGGCGAGCTACCTCCGCAGCTACCGCATCGACCGCCGGTTCGCAAAGCTGCGAAACCGGCCGAGCCAGATCCGGGCTCGCGAGGTGCACACCGCCGAGGCGCGGCACCTGCTGCCGGAAATCTACGAAAGATGGTGCGCCACAACGCCTGGCGCGGTGACCCGCAACGACGCCTGGTGGGCGGACTACTTGGCGGACAGGCCGACCGAGCGGGCCACCGGGACCGCGTTGAACTACACGATCCATCCGGACGGCTTCTTGACGTACCGCGTCGTCGGCCAGTCGAACCACGGGTACCGGCCCCCGCTGGGCAACGTGGTCGTCCAAGATTTCTGCCCTGTCACCGACGAGGCACACACCGAGTTGCTGCACACGTTGTCGGCCTTGGAGATGTTCGACAGCGTCGAGATC
Organism: Mycobacterium europaeum; assembly: GCF_034555895.2. Classification (NCBI taxonomy): domain Bacteria; kingdom Bacillati; phylum Actinomycetota; class Actinomycetes; order Mycobacteriales; family Mycobacteriaceae; genus Mycobacterium; species Mycobacterium europaeum. The sequence continues at coordinate 1,013,195 of NZ_CP157315.1, read as the reverse complement.
GACGTGCCGGTCGACGATCCGCTGCCGCTCAAGCTCACCGACCTGCGGGCCGCGGAAACCATCGGGGTGGACGATTTCCTGTGGGTCCGGATCAACGACGTCCCCGAGGTGCTGGGCGCCCGCGCCTATGCCGCCGACATCGAGGTCACCCTGGAGGTCGACGACCCGCTCGGCCTGGCGGGCGGGCAATTCCTGCTGCAGGCCCGTGACGGCGTGGCGAAGTGCACGCCGCACGACGGTCCCGCCGACGTGAAGATCGGCCTGGCCGACCTGGCCACGATCTACATGGGCGCCCACAGCGCCTCCGGACTCAGCCGCGCGGGCCGGATCACCGAGCTGCGGCCGGGTACGCTCCGCCAGCTGGGCGTCGCCTTCGCCACCGACCGGGCCCCGTACTGCGGGACGCTCTTCTGAGGCGTTCAACGCGCTGATGTGCTGCGCACCAGGCTCTTTCATCGACCAACAGCGCGGGAACCGCCGGGCTCTCGGCAAACATCCCACCCCACGTGGCGGCGTTGTCTATCCTGGAGGGGATCGGAGGATTTCGCGCCGCGGCAGGACGCCTGTTATTGTCGCGTACGCGGTCTCGGCCGTCGAAAGCGCCGTTAGCTCAGTTGGTAGAGCAGCTGACTCTTAATCAGCGGGTCCGGGGTTCGAAACCCTGACGGCGCACCACAGAGGGCATTTCAGGGCGTGTTTCCGCCCTCGACCAGCATGGATGCTCTGGCTATCGCGCCGGGCTCGAGGGCCTGGTCGCCAAACGCCTGGCCTCGGGCCGTCGCGGCGGCGCCTGAGGTGTCCGTGCGACCCCGCGGCGCCTTTGCCCCAGCCGGCCGGACTTGGACGTCGGGATCGGCGTCAGCCATTCGGCGACGAGCAATGACGGTGGTATGCGCGCCGTGCGGGAGCGATGTAGCGATACGGCCCGCCGCCGAATCCTCAGTGCCGGTGGATCTTTCCGCGACCTGCGGCCCCGGCGCGCTCGGCGCAGCCGCGGGACGGCGACATCCCGGTGCCCGTTCAGAACGGTACGGGCGCCGGCATGACCCGACCGGTCAGCGGTTGCGCACCCGGTGCACCACCACGACGACCACCAGGACACCGACGCCGGCCAGGGTCACCGTCACCGCTGGTTTCTTGACGAACTCGATCGCCTTCGCCTTCAGGTCGTCGGCGAGGCGGCGGGGGTTGGCCCGCACGGCGAGGGTGTCGACGGTGGCCGCCAGCTGGTCGCGGGCGACGTCGATGTCCCGCTTGATGGCCTCGGGGTCCCGGTCCGCCACGTGTCTGTCCTCCCAATCGGCCTGATGCACCTGAGGCACTACCCTAGATCAGCTGGCGATAACCCCCACGCTCCGGTGAACAGAAAGGGGCCCAGAAGATGGCCGAGACCACGCGGCTTGCGCCGGGCGACAAAGCGCCCTCCTTCAGCCTGCCCGACGCCGACGGCAACCAGGTGTCGCTGGCGGACTACGAGGGGCGCCGCGTCATCGTGTACTTCTACCCGGCGGCCTCCACGCCGGGCTGCACCAAACAGGCCTGCGACTTCCGCGACAACCTCCACGAACTCGGCGACGCCGGCCTGGACGTGATCGGCATCTCCCCCGACAAGCCGGAGAAGCTGGCCAAGTTCCGCGACGCCGAGAAGCTGACGTTCCCGCTGCTGTCGGATCCCGAGCGCAAGGTGCTGACGGCCTGGGGCGCCTACGGCGAAAAGCAGATGTACGGCAAGACCGTGCGGGGCGTGATCCGCTCGACCTTCGTGGTCGACGAAAATGGCAAGATCGCGCTTGCGCAGTACAACGTGAAGGCCACCGGGCACGTCGCCAAGCTGCGCCGCGACCTCTCCGTCTGACTCCACGCTCTCCCGCCGGCGAGTTCGCATCTGCCGACGCCAATCGATGCCGGCGCGTTCTCGGGCGGCGTGTTCCCTTCTTGTCGGACGCATCGGCGCGGGACCTTGTGCTCTACCCCGCCTTCGTGCATATCCACGATCCTGGGGGTGAAACAGCGCACGCCTGGAGGGGGCCCGACATGAAGCGCGAGGTCTTCAAATTCCTGTGCGGATTCCTTGCCGGGGCCGGCCTGGTGCACGCGAATATCGGCTTTGCAATAGCGGCAGGAACGTTCAACGAGCCGCACTATCTGGGAAAGACGTGGAGCGCCACGTCGCTCTGGATCGTGGCTGCCCTCTATCTCGTCGTCAGCGTTGCCCTCGGCTACCTCGGCTGGACAGGGGCCCGGAGCGACCGCAGATAGTTCCGCCGCCCGTATCGGTCGTGCAGTACAACATCAAGGCTGCCAGCCTCCCGCCGAGATCGACGCCAGCGAAAAGCTCACGCGTACTTCTCCGCGCCGGCGTCGATCTCGACGCCTTACTCGGCCAGATTCGCCAGCAGCAGCGCCTCGGCGATAGCCGCGCGTTCCAGCACGCCCAGGTGCAGGCTCTCGTTGACGCTGTGCGCCTGGGTGCCGGGGTCCTCGACGCCGGTGACGAGAATCTTGGCCTGCGGGAACGCGTCGGCGAACTCGGCGATGAACGGGATGGAGCCGCCCATGCCCATGTCGATGGGCTTCGTCCCCCAGGCCTGCCGGAATGCGGCCCGCGCGGCGTCGTAGACGGGGCCGCTGGCGTCGATGGCGTAGGGCTCGCCGACGTCGCCGCGGCTGACGCTGAGCTGGGCGCCCCACGGGACATGCTTTTGAAGATGAGCGGTCAACGCGTCCAGGTGCGCGTCGGCGTCACCACCGGGCGCGACCCGCATGCTGATCTTGGCGCGGGCACGCGGGATCAGGGTGTTCGACGCTTTGTCGATGGGCGTGGTGTCGATGCCGATCACGGTGACCGCGGGTTTGGCCCATAGCCGCTGCGGGACCGAGCCCGAGCCGATCTCGGACACCCCGTCCAGCAGCCCCGAATCGGCGCGCACCCGCTCGGGCGGGTAATCCACAGTCGCGGCGGTACTTTCGTGTAGGCCCGCGACCGCGACGTTGCCGTCGTCGTCGTGCAGGCTCGCCAGCAGCCGCACCAGCACGCTCAGCGCGTCGGGGACCACCCCGCCCCACAGGCCCGAGTGCAGCCCGTGGTCGAGGGTGGCGACCTCGACCACGCAGTCGACCAGGCCGCGCAGCGAAACCGTCAGCGCCGGAACGTCGGTGCTCCAATTGTCCGAGTCGGCGATGACAATCACGTCGGCGGCCAGCGCGTCGCGATGGGCGGCCAGCAGCCGCCCCAGTGACGGTGAGCCGGATTCTTCCTCCCCTTCGACGAAGACCGTCACCCCCACCGGCGGTTGGCCGCGGTGCGCCCTGAAGGCGGCCAAATGCGTTGCGATACCGGCCTTGTCGTCGGCGCTGCCGCGGCCGTAGAGCCGCCCGCCGCGTTCGGTGGGCTCGAAGGGCGGCGACGCCCACTGGCCGGCATCGCCCTCGGGCTGCACGTCGTGGTGGGCGTAGAGCAGCACGGTCGGCGCACCAGGGGGCGCGGGATGACGCGCGATGACCGCCGGGGCGCCGCCCTCGCTGACGATCTGCACATCGCCAAATCCGGCCTGCGACAGCAGGTCCGCCACCGCCCGCGCGCTGCGGTGCACCTCGTCGCGCCGGCCGGGGTCGGCCCACACCGATTCGATGCGCACCAGGTCCTCGAGGTCGCGGCGCACCGACGGCAACACCTCGCGGACACGCTCCACAAGATCACTCATGCCGTCGAGGCTAGTCGGCGGTCGTCTCCAGGATCGCCACCGCGGCGGCGGTGTCCCCCTCGTGCGTCAGCGACACGTGAATCGTCACGTCAGCCAGGTGTTTGGCGATGTCGCCGCTGAGCCGCACCCGCGGCCGCCCCCACATGTCGGTGACCACCTCGATGTCGCGGTGGATGTCCTCGGGCAGCACGGGCCGTTGCGCGAACCGCGACCCCGACCAGGCCTTGATCACCGCCTCCTTGGCCGCCCAGCGGGCGGCGAGGTGGCGCGCCGCCGACGAGCTCTTGTCCGACGCGTCGCGACGCTCACCGGGTGTGAACGTCTCGGAGAAGACGGTTCCCGGCTGGTCGACCTGCTCGGCGAAATCAGGGATCGAGACGACGTCGATCCCCACACCGACAATTCCCATGGGTGGCCAGGCTAACGGACGGTCGGAGACGTCATCCGGCCGAGACCTCGTAGGCATCGTCCTCGCCCAGCCGAGATGCCGGGTTCAGCAGCATCGCCGCCTCCTGCCGCTTCTCCGGTGCGTCATGGTCGAAGCGACGGTCCGCCGGGCGCTCGTACATCGGCGCGCCGCCGGCGATCGCCGAGGCCAACCGGCGCTGACCGGCCAGCAGCCGCGCCTCCGCGCGCTGCTGGTAGTCCGCGCGCTGCTCGGGGTTCAGGGCGGCGATGAAGGCCTGCGGGTGCACCAGCGCCACCAGTCCGGACACGTGGCCGAACCCGAGGCTGGTCACCATGCCGGCCTTGAGGGGGAACTTCTCGCCGAGCCGCAGGGTGTCACGTACCCAGACGAAGTGGGCCGAGCCGGCCAGCTCGTCGTCGACGCAGTCGAGGCTGCGGTTGGGCGGGATCACCCCGTCGCGCAGCATCTGGCACAGGCCCATCATCTGGAAGACCGCCGCCCCGCCCTTGGCGTGCCCGGTGAGGCTCTTCTGCGACACCACGAACAGCGGGGCGCCCTCCGATCGGCCCAGCGAATCGGCCAGCCGCTCGTGCAGTTCGGTCTCGTTGGGATCGTTGGCCAGCGTGGAGGTGTCGTGCTTGGAGATCACCGCGATGTCGTCGGCGCCGACGCCGAGCTTGGCCAGCGAGCGCGCCAACGCCGATTCCTTGCCGCCGCGGCCGGCGCCCAGCGCGCCCAGACCGGGGGCCGGGATCGAGGTGTGCACGCCGTCGGCGAACGACTGCGCGTAGGCCACCACGGCCAGCACCGGCAGACCCATCTTGAGCGCCAGGTCGCCGCGGGCGAGCAGGATGGTGCCCCCGCCCTGCGCCTCGACGAATCCGAGCCGCCGCCGGTCGTTGGGCCGGGAGAACTTCGAGTCGTGAATGCCCCGGCCCCGCATCATGGACGTGTCGGCCGTGGCCGCCATGTCACCGAAGCCGATGATCGCCTCCAGCGTCAGGTCGTCGAAGCCGCCGGCCACCACCAGTTCGGCCTTGCCGAGGCGGATCTTGTCGACGCCCTCCTCGACCGACACCGCAGCGGTCGCGCACGCACCGACCGGGTGGATCATCGCACCGTAGCTGCCCACGTAGCTCTGGATGACGTGTGCGGCAACAACATTCGGCAGCACTTCCTGCAGGATGTCGTTCGGCTTGTTCCGGCCGAGCAGGTTGCCGTGATACATGGTCTGCATCGACGTCATGCCGCCCATGCCGGTGCCCTGGGTGCTGGCCACCAGGCCCGGGTGCACCCACCGCATCAGTTCGGTCGGGGTGAATCCCGAGGACAGGAACGCATCGACGGTCGCGACGATGTTCCACAGCGCCACCCGGTCGGTGGAGCTGGCCATGTCCTGGCTGATGCCGTACACGGTCGGATCGAACCCGGTGGGGATCTGCGCGCCGACGACCCGCGACAGCTTGGTCTTGCGCGGCACCCGGATCTCGGTGCCGGCCTTGCGCGTCACCTGCCAGTCGCTCGAATCGGGAACCGGGCGGATGACCGTGTGCTCCGGATCGAACTCGACGAATCCGCGAGCGTCGGCCTCCGAGGAGACGACGAAGGTGAAGTCCTTGTCCAGGAACACCGAGACCAGCAACGGCGAGGCGTGATCGGGGTCGATCGCGCCGTCGTCGACGAACTCGCGGATGCCCACCCGCTCCACCACGATGTCGTGGTAGCGCTCCACGAGCTCGGCTTCGTCGACCAGATCGCCGGATTGCGTGTCGTACCAACCGGGTTGGGGGTCGTCCTCCCAGCGGATCAGGCCCGTGGTCCAGGCCAGCTCCAGGACACCCGCCGCCGACAATTCGTTGTCGACCTCCATCTCGAACCGGGTGCGCGACGAACCGTACGGCCCGATCTCGGCGCCACCGACGATGACCACCAGGTCGGCCGGGTCGACGTCGAGGTCGGCCCATTCCGGCGGGGGCGCCGGGCTGAAGCCGCGCGGCGGGGACGGCAGCGCGGCGATGGTGCCTTCGGCCGCAACGCCTTCCGTCGCCTGCTCGCCTGATGTGGCCTGCTCGCGGGCCTTGGCGGACAGCTCGGCCATGTCCAGGTTGGCCTCGCCGAGGCCGCCGGTCAGGTCCGCGTTGATCGGCGCGCCGGCCGCCGCGACCTTGGACTCGACGTCGCACAGGTCCAGTAGCATCGCCGCCATCTCGTCGGTGGAGTAGGTGGTGACACCGGCCTCCTCGACAGCGTCGACGACGGCGTCGTTGTGGCCCATCAGCCCGGTGCCGCGGGTCCAGCCGATGAGCGCGTGCGCCAGGCTGACCCGGGACGCCCAGGAGGACTCGGCGTGCCAACGGCTCACCAGCGCGTCCAGCGCGGACTTGGCTTCGCCGTATGCGCCGTCACCGCCGAACATTCCGCGGTTGGGCGAGCCGGGCAACACGACGTGCAGGCGCGACGCGATGTCGCGCTCGGCGCCGATCTTGGACAGCCCGCCGATCAAGCGCTGCACCGCCCACAGCAACACCTTCATCTCCATCTCGGAGCGCGAACCGGCCTCCGACAGGTCGCCGGCCACGCGGGGCGCCGCGAACGGGAACAGCAGCGTGGGGGTCTGCGCGTCCTTGATGTGGATGGATTGCGGCCCAAGGCTTTCGGTCTGCTCGGTCCCGATCCATTCGACCAGTGCGTCGATATCGGAGTAGGACGCCATGTTGGCGGCGACGACCCACAGGGCCGCGCCGTACCGGGCGTGGTCCCGATACATCCCGCGGTAGAACGCCAGCCGCTCGTCGTCGAGCTTCGACGTGGTGGCGATGACGGTGGCTCCACCGTCGAGCAGCCGCGCGACCACCGACGCCGCGATCGAACCCTTCGAGGCGCCCGTCACCACGGCAACCTCGTTGCGGTAGGGGCCGGGGTCGGGGTTCTCCGCGCCGGCGGCGATGCGGCCGTACAGCGATGCGTGAATCTGGCGGCCGGCTGCCAGCGACTTGCCCTGCCACCAGGTGGCCTGGGTGGCCACGACGTGGCCTGCGCCCTCGAACCTTTCGGACAGGCTTTGCCACCGGGCGTCGATGTCGCCCTCGTCGGTCAGCCAGAGCTTGACCAGGTCCTCCCGCGCGCTCGCCCACCGGTCGTCGAACACGACGGCCTTCTTGGCGTCGAACGCCGGCGCGACCAGACGTGGCCAGTCCGCGCCGAGTTCGGCGGTGACCAGGTCGATGAGTTCGGCGTCCGTGGTCGTCGGCATGGCGCTGACGGGATCGTCGTGGCCCAACTGGTTGAGGATCAGCCGGGCCGCCGAGGCGAGCACGCCGTCACGGCCGGTGATCTGGTCGGTGAACTCGCTCAACGCGGCCGCGTCGACGGTCGCACCGCCACCGCCACCCGACGACGGCAGCGCCACCGCGATGCCGCGGCGCGCGGCGAGCGCGGCCACCGCGGCGTCGATGACCTTGTCGACCGAGGCCGCATCGGCCAGGGCGCCCTCGTGCAGGTGACCCATGGCGCCGCCCCGCACGCTGGTGCCCTCGCGGGTCCCCAACGCCACTTCGACCGTGACGTGCTTGGCCCAACCGTCGCCGAGCTCCCACGTCTTCTTGACGCGCTCGGCGATGGCGGCCGGCCGCTTGCCCGAGGGTCCCAGCACCGTGCGCAGCTGGTCGTTGATCGCGTCGGAGAGCACTGGGCCGAAAGGCTTGTACGTGCGCGCCAGCTTGGTCACCTGCGACCGCAGACCGGCCAGGTCGGCCTCGGCGGCGCCGTCGATGGCGCCCAGGTTCAGCTCCGAACCCAGGTCGACCAGCAGCTGGTTGCGCCGCGACGAGGCCCCGTCGGTGATGGACTCGATGGAGTCCAGCTCCTCGATCTGGTCGATGCGCATCTTGGCCGACAGCGCGATCAACGCCAGGGTGGCGTCGGCGGCGTCGAAGACGATGTCATCGGGACGAGGGCCTCCGGACGGTGCCGACACCGGCGCCGGCGCGGCCTCCACGGGGGTTGCCCCGGCGTCCGACGCGATCGCCGGCTCTTCCTCCGGCTCCGGCTCCGGGTCGGTGTCGGTGGCGAACAACACGGCGGCGTCGCGCTCGGCGTTGAGCACTTCGACTGTGCTGTGGGCATATTCGGGCAGCTTGAGGGTGTTGGTGGCCAGTCCGGCGACGGTCGGCGCCGACTTCACCCCGATCTCGACGAACCGCTCCACGCCCAGACCGCCCGCGGCCTCTTCGGTGAACAGCAGGTCCTGGGTTTCGATCCAGCGCACCGGGCTGGCGAACTGCCACGCCAGCAGCTCGATCAAGACGATGCGCGCCATCTCGTTGCGGCGCTCGCTCAGCCAGGTGTCGTAGTCGGCGAGGATCTGATCGAGCGGCTCGGCGGGCACCAGGTCCCGGATCTCCTGGATGAAGTCGCGGTCCAGGGTGAACGGACGGGGCACCAGGTTGGGGATGTAGCGCCCGATGATGACGTCGGGATCCTTGTCGCGCGGCATGACCCGTTCCAGGGAGCGGCGGAACTCCGCGACCCCGACGCGCAGCACCCGCGAGTGGAACGGCACGTCGATGCCCGGCACGAGAATGAACGAGCGCTTGCCGCCGGTGAGCTCACGACGCCGCTCCACCTCGGCTTCGAGTTCCTCCAGCCCGCGGACCGTGCCGGCGATCGCGTACTGCGAGCCGCGCAGGTTGAAGTTCACGATCTCCAGGAATTCCCCGGTGCGGTCGGCGATCGCGGCCACGAAGCCGGGCACCTCGTCGTCCGGCAGGTCGATCTGCGACGGCCGGATCGCCGCCAGCCGGTAGTTGGAGCGGCCCAGCTCGTCGCGAGGAACGATGTCGTGCATCTTGGAGCCGCGGTGAAACACCGTCTCCAGCAACGCTTCCAGCTCATAGATGCCGGTCACGCAGGCCAGCGCCGTGTACTCGCCCACGGAGTGGCCGCAGGCGATGGCGCCCTCGACGAAGGCGCCCTGCTCACGCATCTCGGCGACCTGCGCCGCCGCCACGGTCGCCATCGCGACCTGGGTGAACTGCGTCAGGTACAGCACGCCCTCGGGGTGGTTGTAGTGCACACCGCTGGCGATGATGCTGGTCGGGTTGTCGCGCACCACGTGCAGCACCGAGAAGCCGAGCGTGTCGCGGGTGAACTTGTCCGCTTTGTCCCACACCTTGCGGGCGGCCTTGGACCGGGCGCGGACGTCCATGCCCATGCCCTTGTGCTGAATCCCTTGACCGGGGAAGGCGTACACCGTGCGCGGGGCGGCCAGGCGCGCCGTCGCCGACATCACCAGATCGGATCCGATGCGGGCGGCGACGTCCAAAACCTCAGCGCCCTGGTCGATTCCGACGCGCTCGACGCGGAAGTCGACCTCGTCGCCGGGGCGCACCATGCCCAGGAAGCGGGCGGTCCAGCCGACCAGGCGCGCCGGGGGGCGTGCCTGGCCGTCGGTGGCCGTCACCGCGTGCTGCGCGGCCGCCGAGAGCCACATGCCGTGCACGATGGGCGATTCCAGGCCGGCCAGCAGTGCGGCCGCCCGGTCGGTGTGGATCGGGTTGTGGTCACCGGACACCACGGCGAACGGCCGCATGTCGACGGGGGCGGTCAACCGGACGTCGCGGCGGCGACGACGCGGGGTGTCGGTCGCGTTCTCCGACACCGCGCCGCCGGCCCGCACCGGCTCGGTGAGCTCGGCGGCACCGGTGCGGCCCAGGATCGCGAACCGCTCATCGAGAGTGGCGATCGGCGCGCCGCCGGCGTCGGCGATCGTGACCGCGACCCGGACGACACGGCCCATGTCGGTGTCAATGGCCGCCGAAGCCGTTGCGGCGATCGACAACTCGGCCGGCACCTTCGGTAGCGCGCCGACCACGTGGGCCGCATGGTCGAGGTGCACCAGACTGAGCAGGCCCTCGACGACCGGGACGCCGGTGTCGGTGACCGCCGAGCCGATCGCCGCGAAGACGGCGGGCCAGCAGAGCCCGACGAGCGCGTCGGGCACGGTCGTGAGGCCGGGCGCCAGCGGCTCCCCGAAGGTGGCCGTGACCCCGGTGTGGTCGGCGACCCGCTCCGGATCCCAGCCCACCGTCACGCTGGCCGTCCCGTCGACGACCGCCGGCAAGAGCTCCGGCCCGTCGACACCGGCGGCGATCGCCAGCACCGCACGCATGGCGGTCGCGGCGTCCTCGGTGGACACCACCGGAGTTCCGCCGTCAATGGTGTTGGGGGGCAAGGTGAACGGGATGTCGATCCAGGTCCCCGACACCGGAACGCTCAGCACCACCCGGTCGCCGTCGACCTCGAGCCGCGCCCCGGTGGACGAGTGTGTGGCCCGGCGACTCTCGGGCCCGTCGTGAACGAGCCAGTCGGCGGGGTCGGCGATCCGGTGGACCGGGTTGATCGCGGTGCGGCCGGCCCACTGCACGTCGGGGGCGTCGAGCACGACGGCCAGCGGTCCGGTCACGTCGGGGCGGCCCATCCGGCGCGACGCGACGGTGCGGGGCTGCCCGTTGGACGACAGCACCTCGTCGATGGCGGCTTGCTCGAAGCGGTCCAGCAATTCACCGACGGGTTCGTCCATCCGGGTGATGCCGGCCACGGCCGCGGTGCCCGGGATGATGCACACCTGGTCGGCGTCGTAGCGGGCGTCGTGGGCCTGCCACAGCGAGTCGCTTCGCCACCAGCGCCGCACGTCCTTGTCGATGACCGGCACGAAGTTGACCGGCTTCCCCGGCGTCTTGCAGAGCGTGACGAAGAAGGGGACGTCGGCCGGGTGCAGCTGTACGGTCTCGGCATCGGGGTATTCGCCGACGAGCGTGGCGATGGCCTGCTCGGGGCTTTCCAGCAACGCCGGGTCCGCGAACAGCGTGGCGATCGGACCGGAATCGTTTGCGTGCAAACGGGCTTCGGCCCGCTGCAACATCTGCTGGAAGCGGTCGCGCCAGGTGTCGGCCAGCCAGGGGCTGCCCGGCGCGGCGGTGTCGGCGGTGGAGTCGCCCGCGCCGATGGCCAGCTCCACGTAGCGTTGCAGCCACTGCAGGTAGGTCATGTCGGCGACGTCGCCGAAGTACGGCTTGGCGGTGTTCGCCATCGCCGCGATGATCTCGTCGCGACGCTCGGCGACGGCATCCGCGTCACCGGCGACCTCGTCGAGGAGCCGGCCGCACCGCGACGCGCTGTTGTCGATCTCGTGGATGTCGGCACCGAGCTGGCTGCGGCTGGAAGCCATGCCGCCCACGGCTTTTCCGGCGCCCACCCACTGGTCGGTGCCTTGGGTCTCGACCAGCATCCGCTTGACCGACGGCGAGGTGGTGGCCTCCTTGGTCGCCATCGCCGCGGTGCCGACCAGGATCCCGTCGATCGGCATCAGCGGGAAGCCGTACGCCTGCGCCCACCGCCCGGACAGGTACTCGGCCGCCCGCTCTGGGGTGCCGATGCCGCCGCCGACACAGACGGTGATGTTGGGACGCGACCGCAGCTCGGAATACGTTGCCAGCAGCAGATCGTCGAGGTCTTCCCATGAGTGGTGGCCACCGGCGCGTCCACCCTCGATGTGCATGATGACCGGCTTGGTGGGCACCTCGGTGGCGATGCGGATGACCGAGCGGATCTGCTCGACCGTGCCGGGCTTGAACACGACGTGGCTGATGCCGACGTCGTTCAGCTCCTCGATCAGGTCGACGGCGTCCTCGAGGTCGGGGATGCCGGCACTGATCACCAGGCCGTCGATCGCCGCACCCGACTGACGCGCCTTCTGCACCAACCGCTTTCCGCCGACCTGCAGCTTCCACAGGTAGGGGTCGAGGAACAGCGCGTTGAATTGATAGGTGCGGCCCGGCTCGAGCAGGGTGGCCAGTTCCTCGATGCGGCCCGCGAAGATCTCCTCGGTGACCTGCCCGCCGCCGGCCAGTTCCGCCCAGTGCCCGGCGTTGGCCGCGGCGGCGACGATCTTGGCGTCGACGGTGGTCGGGGTCATGCCCGCGAGCAGGATCGGCGAGCGGCCCGTCAGCCGGGTGAACTTCGTCGAGAGCTTGACCCTGCCGTCGGGCAGGCGAACGACGGTCGGGGCGTAGGTCGACCATGCCCGCGCCACCTCGGGGACGGCCCCGACGGTGAAGAGGTTGCGCTGACCGCCGCGGGTCGCGGCGGGCACGATGCCGACGCCCAGTCCGCGGATGACGGGCGCCGTCAGCCGGGTCAGGATGTCGCCGGGACCCAGGTCCAGGATCCAGCGCGCACCGGCCTCGTGCACACGGCTGATCTCCTCGACCCAGTCGACGCGTCGCACCAGGATCGCTTCGGTCAGCTCGCGGGCCAGGGCGACGTCCAGGCCCACCTTCTCGGCCCAGCCGCCGACGATGTCGATGCCGTCGGCCAGCCGCGGCGTGTGGAAGCCGACCTCCACCTGCACCGGATCGAAGACCGGCGAGAACACGTCCCCACCGCGCAGCTTGTTCTTGCGATCGGCCTCTTCCTTCTCCGAGATCTGCTGGCAATACAGCTCGAAGCGGGACAGTTGTTCGGGCGTCCCGGTGATCACGACCGAACGCCGGCCGTTGCGGATGGACAGCACGGGCGGCAGCACGGTGCGGACATCCTGAGAGAACTCGTCGAGCAGCCGGCTGATGCGTTCGGGGTCGGCGTTGGTCACCGACACCATCGGGGGGCGATCGCCGAGCACGGAGATTCCGCGCCGGCGGGCCACCAGCGTCCCGGCCGCGCCGATGAGCTGGGCCATCGCCAGCAGCTCGGCGTCGCGGGCACCCGCCGCCTTGAGCACCTCGACGGCGAGCACGCCTTGGGAGTGCCCGGCGATCGCTACCGGCGGGGTCGCGTCGAGGTCCATGCCCTGGCGCGCCAAAGCGCGGACGGCCGCGATCTGAGTGAGCAGCACGCCGGGGATCGACACCGCGGCCGACGTCAGGTGCTTGTCCGACGGCACCGGGTCCTCGGCCGCCAGCGCGCGCACCCACGTGAGCGGCTCGAAACCGATCGGGCGCACCACCACCAATTCCTTGGCCACCGGCTCGAGCAGCAGCTCGACCTCACCGACCAGCGTTGCCAGGTCCGATTCGATCCCGGCCGACGAGACGAGTTCTTCGAGGGTTTCCAGCCAGGCGCTGCCCTGGCCGCCGAACGCAACGGCGTACGGCTCGCCGGCCGTCAGACGGTCGACCAGAGCGTGGGCTTCCCCGGCTGCCGCGTGGGGGCCATTTCCATCGCGATCAGCGGACACCCGGTCGTGCTCATGGATCGTCACCTTCTATGTCTCCCTGTATGCGTCTTTACGTATCGGTTCGTTCGGCCGGTCATCACCGGCGGGCGGGTTCGGCGATTCCGCGTCGAATCAGAGCCGGGAAACGGCTGACCGGTGTGTTGTCGCGGACCGCCCGTGTGGGTCGAGCGGCGCGGCGGACTGCATCGGCTGCACTAAGAGTGTCATAAGGACCGACCCCCGTTTTTCGTGGTGATCGGTTACTGATGAGTTCTACGCACGGGTAACCGTGTCGTGGGTAACACCGGGTTGAATTGGCGGCGCGGGCGCGGCGAACAAACCTGCTGCATGCAGGTGGTTACGGTCGAGTAGCTATAACTGCGCTGATCAAAGCAGTTTTGTTATGTAATCGTTATGTAAAAATTTCGAGCCGCGAAGCCGCGTCCGACCCGCCCGCGCCGCGTCGCCGCGGGGGCGATCGCGCCCGCCGCCGCGGAGAATGAGCGAACGAGTGTTTGCTGGGATCTCTAAGAGACGCGGGCGAGCGACGCGCGGTGAACGAGCCGCCGGGCTACGCCCATTGCCCGAATTGCGGCTTGAGGATCTCGTTGATGTCCACCCCGACCCCGCCGACGCTGCGTTTGTCGATCTCGACCTGATGCAGATGGGCGGCCGGGTGGGTGAACCCCTTGGGCGATCCCCAGTTGTGCTGCCAGAAGTAAGACCCCAAACCGTCGTGCAGCGCCCAGTCGATGGTCTTCGAATTGGCGTACACACCTGTGCGCTGATGACCGATCACCGACTCCCAGGACCGCAGGTAGGGCACGATCTGCTGTTTGTACTGGTCATAGGACGGGTCGTCGTCGATCGAGGCGTAAATCGGCGCGCTGGCGGGCCCGCCCGCGGCGGCGTGCAGTTGCATGCCGCGCTGCGCGTGCTGGATTCCGGCATTGGCCCCGCCCAGCCAGTCGGCGGTGTTGCCCTTGCCGTACTGGTAGCAGGAGACGATTTTCAGCCCATTGCTGTTGAGGTCACGCGCCTCGGCGACCTGGATCGGCTTGCCCAGCATCCAGTTGCCCCCGGGACGCCGGTCGGAGACATACCTGATCGAGCCCACGGCGCCGGCGGCCCGGATCTGGCTGGCGGGGATGACGCCGGCCGCATAGTCGAGCAGGGTGCCCAGCGACGCCGACGCGGGCGCCGGGCGCAGCGCCGCACCCGCGACACCCAGGCCCACCAAGGCAGGGCCCGCGGCCGCCCATTTGAGTACGTCGCGTCGCGAAACCGATGACACAAGCGACAGAGTACGACAGGAACCCCATCCGACTCGTTGACCACACTGGTCACATCTGCATCACAGTGCCGCATCGCCGGTTTGGCTCGGCCTCGCCGCGGGCAGCACGATGACACTCACGGCCTCCAGGCTCCGGTGAGCGGTCTGACGGGCGATCTCGTCGAGGAAGTGCGCGGCCGCCGGGTTGATGGATCCCGCCCAGGCCCGGAATCCCTGCACGATCACCGGGTCACGTTCCAGCGACGGCCGCACCGCGCGAAGCACGCCGACGACGTCGTCGGGCAGGGGATCGGTGAGCTGCCGATCGACCCAGCTGCGGGCAAGCTCCGTCGCGGCCACCCGATCGTCACCCAACCCGATCACGTCGCCGGCCAGGTTGCGCAACCGGTCGAACAGCACCCGGCGTCCCGGCGTCTCGGCCAGTTGTGCCAGCAGGGTGCTGGCCGCCGGCGGCAGGACCATCTGCCCGAACAGCGCCGGAACGGGCAGGTCCCACTCGTCGAACAGGTCGGCGTACATGGCGGCGATGGGCGCGGACAGCGGCGCGCTGAGCCGCCCGATGACGCCGATGCTGTCGCGGTGCGTCGTCGCCAGCGTGCGCAGGATGTCCTCGTTGACGTCGGCGTCCGGGCAGTCGGTGGCGGCGCGGGATGCGACGCGGGATCGGTCGATGGCCGCGATCAACTGATCCAGCCGGTCGCGCTGACGCAGCAGCAGGGTCCGGTGCTCGTCGAGCACGCCCGCAAGCGAGGCACGCCCACCGGCGACCAAGCGCTGGATGTCGTTGATGCTGACGCCGAGACTTCGCATCAGGTCGATGCGCAGCAGGTCGAGCACCTGCTCCACGCCGAAGACCCGGTAGCCGTTGGACAGGTGCTCGGCACGCAGCAACCCGACCTTTTCGTAGTGGCGGATGCGACCGGAAGCGATCCCGGTCAGGGCCGTGACGTCGCCGATCAGCAACCGGTCAGGCACTCCTTGACCTTACAACTGTCGCAAGGTCTGTACTGGGCAGATGGAACGCGACCAACTCATCGACCTCACGCGCCGCGCCCTGAAGCTGGCGCGCGACAAGACCACCGATCTCGCCCCGGACGTACACCGGGTCGAGGCACAGGCCTACACGTCGGCCGAGCGCCACGAGCGGGAGCGGGCGATGGTGATGGCCGGCCCGCAATTGGTCGGCTACGTCTCGGAGCTGCCCGGCCCGGGCGCTTACTGCACGAAGACGGTGATGGGGCGGTCGATCCTGTTGACCCGCACCGCCGATGGATCGGTCAAAGCGTTCGATAACGTCTGCCTGCACCGGCAGTCGCAGGTGGCGACGGGTTGCGGCACCGCGAAGCGGTTCACGTGCCCGTATCACGCGTGGACCTACGACAACGACGGGCGGCTGGTCGGCCTGCCGGGCCGTGAGGGTTTTGCGGACGTGACCGTGAGGGCCGACGGCCTGACCGAACTTCCGGCCGCCGAGTTCGCCGGATTCCTCTGGGTCGCACTGCAACCCGGCGCAGCGCTGGACATCGCCGCGCACCTCGGCCCCCTGGCCGACGAGCTCGATTCGTGGGGCATCGGGCGGTGGTCGCCGCTGGGCGAGAAGGTGCTCGACTGTCCGATCAATTGGAAGCTGGCGGTCGACACCTTCTCGGAGAACTACCATTTCGCCACCGTGCACCGGCAGACCTTCGCCACCATCGCCCGCAGCAATTGCACGGTTTTCGACGCGTTCGGACCGCACCACCGGTTGATCTTCCCGCTCAACGCGATCCTGGAGCTCGACGGAGTCCCCGAAGAGCAGTGGAATCCGTTCCAGAACATGGTCGTGATCTACGCGCTGTTTCCCAACATCGTGCTGTCGGTGACCATCGCCAACGGCGAACTGTTCCGGATCTACCCCGGCGACCGGCCGGGAAGATCGATCACCGTGCACCAGAATTCCACCCCGCTGGACCTTTCCGACGAATCGGTGGCCGCGGGCGCGCAAGCGGTGTTCGACTACGCGCATGCCACGGTGCGCGACGAGGATTACCGGCTGGTCGAAAGCCTGCAGGCCAACCTCGAGTCCGGCGCCAGGGACCACCTGCTGTTCGGCCGCAACGAACCCGGGCTGCAGCATCGCCACAACTCCTGGGCGCGGGCGCTAGCCGGGTCAGCCGTCCTGGCGTGACCCCTCGGCGGACAGCACCGCCACGAGGTCGTCCAACAGCGTTGCCAGCGAGTCACTTTGAGCGGGGCGCACCGTGGTCAACAGCCCGACCGCTTCGCTGCGACGGCCGCGGGCCAGCAGCTGCACCAGCAGAGCCGCGGCCATCTGCATGTCCCGGTCGGCGGGCTCCATGTTCGCGACGGTGGTGGCGAGCACCTCGACCAGCTCCCAGTCGCGGTACAGGGCCAGGGAGCGTTCGTTGAAGGCGAAGCCGGTCACGGGCTTACCCCAGAGGGTTCCGCGGTAGCGGTATGGGCCCTCCATGTATTCGATGGGCAGCCCGTGCGCGGGAGCGGGCACCAGCGGCTCTCCGACGATGTCGAGCTGCATGGTGCGGCTGGTGATCCGATGGCGGTCCGGCATGTAGCGGGCCGCGGCGTGCGGCCGCACCAGCGGTTGCACCGCGTCCGGCCACCGCACGTAGCTGCTGATCTCCACCTCGACGTCCTCGGCGCATTCCGGCGGCACGGTCGGATCGGGATGACTCATCGTCACCCCCGTAAACGGCTGCAGCGCATTGCGGTTGGTGCGGTCGAACTGCCGCCAGATGCTCACGTCCACGCCGTTGTCGAAGTTGATGGTGCGCCATTCGTGGGATCGGGCCCGCGGGTCTCCCCCGGTCCCACCGCCGCCGGCGTACTTCGGGAACCACTGCCGGTCGATATGGCCGCTGTTGCCGGAAACCTGGTGGACCACACCGCCCCAGCGCAGGGTGCCCGTCATCGCCATCCCCGTCTGGAAATACGAATAGGTCTCCGTCTGGCCGAAGCAGCAGATCTTTCCGTTGTATGTCGACGCACCCACCGGCGTCGGTGCGCGCGTTGGGGTTACGGCCAGGTCGAGCCGCATGGGCCGCCCCGACTGGTCCTCGCCGACCAGGCTGACGCGATAGGTGTAGGGCAGCAATCCACCTTCGTTGTCGCGGCAGGTGGTCCAGGACGCGGTGCCCGCCCCGCTGGCGTAGTGGATGTCGAGATGCCCCGCCGCCAGGGTCAGCTTGCGCCGCGCTCCGGGCTCCAGATTGGCCGGCGGCATGTCGTAATCGGTGTAGGTGCCGTAATCGCCGGAATCCAGATCGAACAGCGCCATCGTGTAGAAGTCGGCGACCACGGCGCCGCCGGGCCGGTTCTTGTTGAAGATGGTCAGGAAGGCGAAAGACCGGTCGGCCTCGGCGGCATCCAGCTGCCCGGCGATGAACCAGGTATCCGACTCCTGGTCCGGGTGGTCGCCTTCGGCGGCGGGGAAGTCCAGCTGGCTGTCGCCGGGCACCAACTGGAAGGGGTAACTGCGCCAATCGCTGGTCATATGGGCCTCGCTGCCTTTTTTCGCTATGTTAGCGTCAATAGCGAAATCCCGGTCCCTGTCGCATTGCGCCCGACCCTCGAGGAGGTGCCGGATGACAGAAAACGCCGGCCACCGGTCCTACAACGAACTCTTCATCGGGGGGCACTGGCGCAAGCCCGCCAACCCCCAGCAGCTCGCGGTGATCTCCCCACACTCCGAAGAACCGGTCGGCCACGTCCAGGTGGCCGGGCCCGAGGACGTCGATGCCGCCGCCGCCGCCGCGCGACACGCGTTCGACCACGGCCCATGGCCGCGGATGACCCACGCCGAGCGGATGGCCAAGATCGAACAGCTCGCCACCATCTACGCCGGCCACATCGAGGACATGGCCGACCTGATCACCGACGAAATGGGCTCACCGCGCAGTTTCAGCCGGCTGGGCCAGTCGGCGGCCGCGGCGTCGTTGATGCATCTGGCGCTGGCCGCCGCGCGCGACTTTCCGTGGCAGGAAAGGCGCCAGGGCGTGCTCGGCGAAGTGCACCTGCGCAGGGCCCCGGTGGGGGTGGTCGGCGCGATCGTGCCATGGAACGTCCCGCAGTTCCTGATCATGCCCAAACTGATCCCGGCATTGATCGCGGGGTGCACCGTCATCATCAAGCCCGCGCCTGAAACCCCTTTGGACGCTTTGTGGTTGGCGGAAATGATCGAGCAGCTCGACCTGCCCGACGGGGTCGTCTCGGTGCTGCCCGGCGGACCCGATATCGGCGAGGCGCTGGTGCGGCATCCGAGCGTGGACAAGATCGCGTTCACCGGATCCAGCGCCGTCGGGCGCCGCATCGCCGCCCTGTGCGGCGAACAACTCAAGCGGGTGAGCCTGGAATTGGGTGGCAAGTCCGCGGCGATCATCCTCGACGACGCCGACATCGGCAAGACGGTGGCCGGATTGAAAACCGCCGGCCTGATGAACAACGGTCAGGCCTGCGTCGCGCAGACCCGGATCCTGGTCAGCGACCGCCGGCACGACGAGGTCGTCGACGCGCTTGCCGACATGATGTCGGCCCTCAACGTCGGCGATCCGGCCGACGACGCCACCGACATCGGACCCCTTGTCGCACAACGCCAACAGCGCCGCGTCCAGGACTACATCAAGTCCGGGCAGGCCGAAGGGGCCCGCGTCGTCCTCGGCGGCCAGGACAGCCCGGCGCCGCGCGGCTGGTACGTGCAGCCAACGTTGTTCGCCGACGCCACCAACGACATGCGCATCGCGCGGGAGGAGATCTTCGGTCCGGTCTTGACCGTGCTGCGCTACCGCGACGAGGACGACGCGATCCGGATCGCCAACGAGAGCGACTACGGTCTGGCCGGTTCGGTGTGGACCTCCGACATCGCGCACGGCTTGGAAATCGCGGCGGGGGTGCGCACCGGGACGTACGGCATCAACATGTACACCCTCGACATCGGCGCCCCGTTCGGCGGCTTCAAGCAGTCGGGCATCGGGCGCGAATTCGGCCCCGAGGGCCTGCACGAGTACGTCGAACTCCAGACGCTGGTATGCAAAGGGCAACTGCCGCCGCTATAAACGCTGTCGGTGACGCATGTCATCAGGGGGCATGCGGCGATTCCCCGTTGCGATAGCACCGGCGATATCGGCCGGCAGTTCCCCTACGTCAATCCGTCGCCGCTGCGCCGACTTCGGGCACCTGCAGAGTGAGCTCGACCGGGCAGCACAGCGCGCCATGCTGATTTGTCACTTGGATCTCGATGTCGACGAGGCAGCGCGGTGGGTGCACCGACGTGTCGCGCCGTTTGGCCACCGCGCGGCCCCGGCCGATCATGGTGTCGCCGGCATAGATCGAGCCCATCAGCCTCAGGGATCGGCGCACCACGCGGCTGCTCGGCCCCGCCCAGTCGGTCGCGACGCGGTCCGCGAAGCCGGCGAGATGCATCGTGTTGACGTAGATGGTCGGATTACCTTGGCGCCGCGCGTATTCAGGATCGAAGTGCCCCGGAAAGTAGTCCCAGGTCGCACCCGCGTTCTCCACCACTCGCTGGTAGCTGATGTGGTCGACCAGCTCCGGCAGCTCGACCGGCACGGTGATCTCGTCGAAGTCGAGATCGTCGCCGGTCACGGGGACGCCCCAGGTGTGAAACGAAACAGGGTGTTCCGGCACGTGGCGACCACCGTCCCGTCCTGGCGCCGGTAGGTCTCCAGCGTCTCGACGAAATGGCCGACACCCAGCCGGGTCCGCTTCTCCGGTGACACCGACACCAGCTCCTCGACGACGGCGAGCAGATCGCCTTCGACGATGGGGTGCAGAAACTCGACATCGTTGGCCGCGTTGATGAACGTGGTGCCAGGCAGCGGCACCCGCAGCACCAGGGACGCCGCCGGCGGCCTGCCCTGCGGCTCCCAGGGCGGAGGGATCAACCAGCCCATCAGCAGGGCCGGGGGCGCTAGCAGCCCTCCCCATTTCCGGCGGGCGAACTCGGCGTCCCAGTAAGAGCGATTGCGGTCGTGGACCATGGCGGCGAACAACTGGATGCGCGCGCCGCTGACCGCCGTGGCCGCGACGCGCGGCTCGCTCGTCGCGCCGACCATTCGCAGCGCATCTTCGTAGGTGCCGAAGGCCAGCTGGTAACTGAGATCCGGGTCCACGCCGCTCACATAACGAGCGGATGCCGACTGGGCACCGAATCCCATTGCAGCTGGCGCGAAGTGAAGTACCAGCCGCCGCGCTCGTAGACCAGGGCATCCTTGAACACCCCGGTCGCGCGCAGGGTGGTGTCGCCGTACATGCTGGCGAATAGCAGGACAACACAACGCCCTACGGCGTTGACTCCGTCGATGCGGATCTCGTGATCGACCGTCACCAACCGCTGACCGTCGCCGCCGTCGAAAGCGGCGCGCAGATCGTCGAAGGTATCGCCGTCGCGGGTGTAGGTGGCCCCGGAGTGACGGAAGGTGGCGATCCAGCGGTCCCGGTCGCCCTTGGAATATGCCCGGTTGTGCCGGGCGTTCAAATCCAGGATGGCAGCGCGGGCGGCGGCGGCCAGGAGCATTTGCTGTTCCTGATAGGACATCGTCATTTTGGTCTCCAGCCTCTCCCGGAAAACGACTGCCAACGAGCGGACGGATGTAACGCTAAAGTAACTTGCCGACGACTACGTAACATTAACGTAACTTACCGGCTAACGATATAGCCCTGAGCTTCACGATCCCACGCCTCTCGAGTCACCCCCCGCACACGCAACAGGTCTTTGCGTACCCGCCCGATGACGTTCTTGGGAAGTTCGCTGACGATCTCCACGAAGCGCGGCACGCAGAAGTACGGCATCCGGGCCGCGCAGAAGTCGAGCAGCTCCGGGTAGTCCAATGTGGCCCCCGGCCGCAACGTGACGGCCACCAGGATGTCGTCTTCACCCAACGGGCTGGGCACCCCGACGGCGGCGGCTTCGGCCACGGCGGGATGTTGCATGACAACGGTTTCCACTTCCACCGAGGAAACGTTTTCACCGCGCCGGCGCAGCGAATCCTTCCTGCGGTCGACGTACGTCAGGTTGTCCTCGCTGTCGAACCGGCCGAGATCGCCCGTGCGAAACCATTCCGGGTGGGGAATCACCTGCAAGCCCGGGCCGACATAGCCGTCGCTCATCACGTGCGGGTGCCGGGGCCGGCAGGCGATCTCCCCCACCGCGCCGACGGGCACCGGCTCGCCGCTCTCGTCGACGATGCGCACGTCGAAATGCGGATTCGGCCGGCCGGACGTTCCGGGCACGCCGTCGTCGGCCAGGGCCTTGACGGCGATCGGAAACGCCTCGGTCATCCCGTACATCGTGACAATGCGGCAGCCGTAACGCTTTTCGATGTCGCGGTAGTCCTTGGCGCCGATCGGAGCCGCGGAGATGAATCGCAACGGAAGCTGGGCATCGCGCGGATCCGCGGGCAGACTGCGCAGCATCGACACCATCGCGCCCGCACCGGCGAAGCCGACGGCACCGCGGGCGCGTACCTCGTCCCACACCTTGGCGGGATGAAACGCCTCGGCCAGCACGGTCGTCGCGCCGAGCAGCATCGGGGCCAGGACGCTGGGCGCCGCGCTGAGGTGAAACAGCGGCATCGCCGTCCACAGCACCTCCCCCGCACCCAGTTCCCAGGCCGACGCGACCGTCGCGGCCACCGTGAACAGGTAATGCCACGTCGTGGCAACCGCTTTCGACGGCCCGGTGGTACCGGAGGTGTAGAAGAGGCATCCCACGTCCGTCGCCGCGGCGGCAGTGACGGCGAGCGGTGCGCCGGCGTCTCGGCTCAACGTCCATTCGAGTGAGTCCCCCCGGGCCACCACGCTCGGCGCGGCGTCCAACGCGCCGGCCACCTCGTCGAGCCGGGGCCGGCGCTCGGCATCGGTGAGGACGACCTTCGCCTGCGACAGCCGCAGGGCGTTCAGCAGGAAGTCCCCCTTGTTCGCGGCGTTGACGGCGGCGCTCACGGCGCCGAGGCGCGCCGCGCCCAGCCAGAAGTAGACCCATTCCGGGCAAGTGCCGGTGAACAGGGCCACGCCATCCCCGGGCCGAACCCCCAAGTCCGTCAGCATGTTCGCCGCGGCGCACGACCGCTGCCGCATCTGCTCGAAGGTCACGTCGACGCCCGCGATCGACATCATCACGCGGTCGGGATGCTGTTCTGCACGCCGATCGAGCACGGCCGGCACGGTGAAGCCCTCGACACCGAAATCGGCGGGCCCGGGAGGTCCGCTCCGGTCGGGACACATGAGGCCTCCGGCGCTTCCGCTCAGGCTTTCGCGGCCGCCGGGTCCGGCTGACCGTCGGCGGTGTAGCCGAAGTCGGACGGCGAGGGCTGCGCGCCCGGGTAGAAGCGGTGCGCCCACCGGCGCAGGGCGGCATAGTCGTGGGCCTCTTCGGGAGCCAGGTTCGGCTTCTCCAGGTACTTCATGTTCTCCCACGTGAAGAAGTCTTGTTTGATGACTTCCTGTTGCAGCGCCAGGAATTTCGCTGCGCGACCGGTCGGCACGTCGCCCGTGTCGCCGGGCTCGCGGACGGAAGCCTGGGTGTAGAAGTAATCGGTGTAGTCCTCGTCGACCGGCGTCTGCCCCGTGACCTGGACCGTGGCCACCAATTCGCTGGGGAAGCGGACGACCCCCAGTCCCAGCGAGTAGTTGTCGTAGATGATCTTGGCGTCGACCGGCCCGTTGGGGGTCAGCCAGGTCGACGCGCGGCCACCGCCGAAATGCGCGTTGACGGTGGCGTGCAAGTGGTACCCGGACACCTCGAACGACGCGGTGGTCGCCGGATTGGCGGCCTTGTGCACGTATTGCACGTGGTACGGGTCGGCGGCGTTCTCGATGATCATCTGCGGGTGCACCTTCACCCGGTTGAGCATCTGGGTGTGCGGGTGCAACGGGTAGTACTCGTTGGTCTCCAGCTCGGGCAGCACCGGCGGCTGCCAGTACGGCGCGCGGCCGTGCCGCTCGTGCCACGCGAGGATGAAGCCGTACCACTCCATGCTGGGGTAGGTGCGGATGCGGACGTTGTTCTTGCAGCCGATCTTGCTGTAGGGGATCACCGCGTTGCTGCCGTCGCCGCGCCATTGCCAGCCGTGCCAGGGGCAGACGATGTTCTCGCCCTCCACGGTGCCGCCGACGCCAAGGTTGGCGCCCAGGTGCTGGCAATAGGCGTCCATCACGTGCACCCGGCCGGTCTCGGTGCGGAAGATGACCAGCTCTTCACCGAAGTAGTGCGCCCGCTTGACGGCGCCGGCGGCCACCTCGGAGCCGAAGGCCACGATGAACCAGCCCGTCGGGAACCGGTAGCTCGACAGCGCGATGCCGGCCGAACCGAACTCGCGTTCCGAGGGGTCTCCGGCCGAATCCGACGCCGGGTCCGAAATTGTATGCGTCACCAGCTCTCCATATCCCGCCCAGACCAAGGCGAGCCGAGCGCAACCGGGCCGCCCTTCACTCACCAAGGTTCGACGACAAGGTCTATTTTTACTATTTTAAGCATTGAACGTCAACGCGGCGCTAACGCGCCCTGGCAGAACTGGGGTATCGCATGACGGCTGCGGCGGTGGACCTTTCCGACTTCGCCCTGTGGCGCAACGGCTTTCCCGACGAACTGTTCGCGGAGTTACGGAGCAGCCGGCCGATCTTCCGCCACGGCCTGACCCCGGGCGTGGCCCAGACCGTGCACCGTGATTTCTGGGTGGCGACCAAACACCGGCACGCGGTCCGCCTGCACCGCGACACCGAGTCGTTCACCGCGGCCGACGGCCCGCTCATCCAGCCGGTAGCCATGTTCTCGGCGTCCCCGACGATCATCACGATGGACCCGCCGGACCTGAACAAGCGCCGCAAACTCATCTCCAACGCGTTCAATCCGCGGGCGATCGCCAAGTTGGAGGACGGCATCCGGGCGCGTGCGGCGCGAATGATCGATGCGCTGCTCGCCAAGGGCGGCGGGGACTGGATCGAGGACGTCGCCGACGCACTACCGATGACGGTGATCGGCGACATCCTCGGCATCCCGGACGAGGACCGGCCGCGGATATTCGACATCTTCGACCGCATCCTGAAGGTGCTTGCGCCGGAGGCGGGCCCGAGCGGGCGGGCAGAGCTCGACCTCTTCGCATCGGTGTTCAGTTACGCGATGGAGCTGACCGCAGAGAAGCGGCGCAACCCCACCGATGACATTTGGAGCACGCTGGCGACCGCGGTGATCACCGGCGCAGACGGCGAGCAGTTCAGCCTGCCCGCCAACGAACTCGAGTTCTTCTTCTTCGTGCTGGCGTTCGCCGGCAGCGACACCACCAAGAACGCGCTGGCGATCGGGCTGCAGGCGTTCATGGCGAATCCGGACCAGATGGAGCGCTATCGCGAGCAGGAAGCGCTGCGGCCCAGTGCCATCGAGGAGGTGCTGCGCTGGGCCTCACCGGTCGCGTACTGGACGCGCACCGCGAAGATCGATGTGGAGATGGACGGCCAGCACATCGCGCAGGGGGAACGGGTGGTGTCGATGCTGCGATCGGCGAACCGCGACGAGGAGGTCTTCCCCTCACCGTTCACGTTCGACGTCGGCCGTCAACCCAACCCGCACGTCGCCTTCGGGGGCGGCGGGCCGCATCATTGCCTGGGCGCCATGCTGGCCCGCGCGGAGCTCCGCGCGGTCTTCGACGAGTTGCTGTTGCGCTGCGACGACATCGAAATCGGCCCGGCACGGGTGGCTTACCCGAACCTGACCACCAATATGTCGATCTACGACGCGATGCCGATTTCGGTGACCGAGCGCTAGTCGATCAGCCGCAGCGCGGCCTTGGGACACTGATCCACCGCGGCGCGCACGTCGATCTCGAGCCGCGGTGGCACGGGGCCGTCCGCGATCTGCACCACGTCCTCGTCCCCGAGTTCGAAGACGTCCGGCGCCAGCGATTCGCAGAAACCGTTGGCCTCACAAAGGTTTTCGTCGACTGTCACGCGCATCAGATGCCCTCCACTTCTCACAGGCCCTTGGGTCGGGTCCCGATCACCCCACTGGTTGCGAGGCGCGTCAGTTCGTCGTCGGTCAGCCCGCACCGATCGCGCAGTACGTCTTCATTGTGCTCGCCCAATCGCGGCGGTGGCCGCAGCAGCCAGTTGTCCTGGCCGGCCAGCCGGGCGAACGGAGGGCAGGGATAAAGGCCCGCACCGGTGCTGGGGTGGTGCAGGGTCTGCAAGAATCCGCGGTGCCGCAGCTGAGGGTTATCGGTGACCAATGACGGCGAAACCACCGGCGCGGCGGGAATGCCTGCGCCGGCCAATTGCTCCACCGTCGCGTCGAGGGGCAGGTCGGCGAACCACTCCGCCAGCCGGCGATCGACGTCGTCGGCCCTGTGCCGCCGTGCCGCGACGGTGGAGAGCTCCTCGTCGCACCAGGCCGGTCGACCCATCAGCTCGACCAGCGCACGCCACTGCCGATCGTCGCGCACGGTGACCGCGATCCAGTTGTCCTGGCCGGCGCACCGGTAGATGTTCTGGATCGCGTCGCCGTGCCCGCGGTTGCCCCGTCGGGTCAGCGTCACGCCGAAGACCTCGGATTCGATCGCCTGGATCGCGGTGGCGTTCAGCACCGTTTCGAGCATCGGCAACTCGACGAGCTGCCCCGATCCGGTCCGGTCGGCGAAGTTCAGCGCAGCCAGCACGGCGAACGCGGCGTGCACGCCGGCCAGCGGATCACAGGCCCCCCGCGGGGTCACCGGCGGCGCGTCGGGCAGCCCGGTCACCCAGGCCAGTCCGGCGATCTGCTCCATGGTGGGGGCGAATCCGACCCGGTCCCGCCACGGCCCGTCGAGCCCGAACGCGGGCATGCGGGCAACCACGAGTTCGGGGTTGACGTTCAGCAGCATGTCGGCGGTCAGGCCGAAATGGTCCATCACCCGTGGGGAGAAGTTTTCGATGACCACGTCGGCGCCGGCGGCCAGCTCGGTGAACAGGCGGCGCCCGTCTTCGGAGCCCAAATCGAGCGTGACCGAACGCTTGTTGGTGTTCATGGCGTGGAACACCCAGCCGTACTCCCACCAATCGTCGACATCCGTGCGCATGCCACCCGAATAGCGGATCCCATCGGGTCGCTGGATGGATTCCACCTTGACGACGTCGGCGCCGAACGCGGCCAGCAGATGGGTTGCCGCGGGACCGGCCCAGAACGCGGTCAGGTCGACGATGCGCACGCCGGCCAGGGGTAACGTGCGCGGAGCCGGGCCCTCCCCGGGCGTCCTTGGCGGCCAAGGGGTCTCATCGTTGGCCCCGCCGAGAGCGGGGGTTGCCCCGGTCGGCGCTGGCGCGCACGCCGACATCAGCCACGGCGGCCGGGGCTGGTGAAAGCCGGCGGGGTTGCGAACGAAGGCCCCGCGCTGGGTCACGTACTCCATATCCCGGATCGTGGAGCCGTTACCCAGCGCCGCGATGGGCAGCCGGAACAGTTGGCCGAGTTCGACGATCTCCTCGACCGTCCGTTCGGCCAGCCAGGGGCGGATCTGTTCGCGGATCAGGTCGCGGTAGGCCCACCGGCCGATCTGGAACCGCAGCTGCTCGATCTCCTCGAGCTGTGGACATTCGACCATCGCGACGAAGTCCAGCCATTGCTGGCCGGTGACCATGGTGATCCCGACGTAGCCGTCTTTGGCGGGCTCGATCGAGGGCACTTCGAGGGTGCGGCGGATCGGCGGCACCCGCAGCAGCTGGGAGTGCAGCCATTCGCTGCTCTGCATGGCGGTGATCGCCTCCAGCATGGACAGATCCAGGTGCTCACCGGGGCCGCCGCGCTCGACGCGGCGGCGCACGGCCAGCGCCCCGAACGCGGCGTACACGCCGCCCATGTACTCCCCCAGGTCGCCGCCGATGGAGATCGGAGGTCCGGCGGGATCGCCCCGGAAGCCCGGCGAGCCCGCCCACGCCTGCAGCGTGAACTCGCTGGCGGCCCGGTCGGCGTACGGTCCGGTCCACCCGAAGTCGGAGATCGTGACGATGACGGCGCCCGGGGAGGCTGCCAGCAGCCGCTGCGGGTCGACACCCAGGGCCGCCGCCCGGGCCCGACCGGCCGTGACCAGCACGACGTCCGCGGCGGCCAGCAAGGCGGAAAGACGCTTGGAGGCTGCGGGGTGCGTGGTGCTGCGCTTACCGGAGTTGAGGTAGGCGAAAAACGGCGAACTCGCCCCGTCGCCGATCACCGACCCGGTGGCGGAGTACCGCCGGAGCCAATCCCCTTGCCGCGGTTCGACTTTGCATACTTCCGCCCCGGCATCGGCCAGCAGCTTCCCACAGTAGTCGCCGGCTATCCGGTCGCTGATCTCTACGACACGCAGGTCACGCAGCGGTGTGGGCCGGCTTTCGGACCGCTCGCTCACTTGTACCCGCCCTCCCGACCGACGCGCGATCGAAGAAGCTATTTATACCATTACTGCTAAAATAGCTAAGCCAGCGAGTTGCTTTGCATCGAGGATCGGATGACCGCCTTGGGAATTGGGCAGGACGCCCGTCGCCGATTGTCGGCGCCGCGGATCGCAGAAATCGTAGCCGACGAGTTGCGCCGCCAGATCATCAACGGCGAGCTCGCCGACGGCGATCTGTTGCCGCGCCAAGAGGTGCTCGTCGACCAGTTCAACGTGAGCCTGGTTTCGCTGCGCGAAGCGCTGCGGATCCTGGAAACCGAGGGCCTGGTTTCGGTCCGGCGGGGTAACCGCGGCGGGGCCGTCGTGCACGCCCCGGCGAAGACCAGCGCCGCGTACATGCTGGGGTTGTTGTTGCAGAGCGAGTCCGTGGCGGTCGCCGACCTCGGCATGGCGTTGCAGGAACTCGAGCCCGCGTGCGCCGCCCTGGCCGCGCGGCGACCGGACCGGGCGGACACCTTGGTGCCGGAGCTCAACCGGCTCAACGAGTCCATGGCCGAGAACATCGAGGACGGTGGGCTGTTCACCGAAATCGGCCGGGAATTCCACGATCTGGTGGTGCGTGGCTGCGGTAATCACACCATCATCGCGGTGGTCGGCAGCTTGGAGACGCTGTGGACCAGCCACGAACAGCAGTGGGCGGACGAGAGCGCGGCGCGCGGTACCTACCCCTCGTTGGCCCAACGCCGCGCGGTGCTCAGCACGCACGTCAAGCTGACCGAGACCATCGCGGAGGGTGACGTCGACCGGGCGCGCCGCATCGCCGGTCGCCACCTGGCGGACACCCAGACCTACGTGCTCTCCGATCGTTCCGATCAACGGATCCACGCGTTGTCGCCGCAAGCCTTGTCGCGGACGCGGGATTTCCGGCAACCGTAAGCGGCGGCCGTTGAGAACCGCATTGGTCACCGGCGGCAGCGGCGGGATCGGCAAGGGGTGCGGCCGCAAGCTGGTCGAGCTGGGTTACGACGTAGTGCTGGCGGCGCGGCGCGAGGCGCCGTTGCGTGCGGCCGCCGAGGAGATCGGTGCCCGCCACGTCGTGGCCGACGCGTCGGACCCGGAGGAGTTCGCCGCTGCGACAAGCGCATTGGAGACGATCGACCTCGTCGTCCACGCCGCGGGCACGCTGGGCGGAACCTACGCGCGCAAGCAGACGTTCGAACAATGGCGAACCATCATCTCGGCCAACCTGGATTCGTGCTTCGTGGTGACCGCCGCCGCGCTGCCACGGATGCGCCCGGGTTCGCGGTTCGTGTTCATCTCCTCGTCGGCGGCACACGAACCGATGATGGCGCGGACCGCCTACTCCGCATCGAAGGCCGGCATGAACGCATTCGCACGAGCCCTGGCGGCCGAAGTCGACCGCGACGGCATCAGCGTCCACATCGTCACACCCGGCCCGGTGGAAACCGAGATGCTGCAGGACGTTCCTTTCGAGATGTACGCGATTCGGGTCTCGGAAGTGGCGGACGCGGTCGCCTGGCTGGACACCGTCGACCCGTCGGTGGATCTGCCGGAGATCCGGCTGAGCGCGGTGCAGCGCGGGCCGTACGCCCGGCCACCGGTGGTGCCTACGGAGGCCCGTCGCCGGCGGCGGGGAACGTCTTGATCACCGTCTCGCCGAATTCCTGCAGGGAATCGGGGACGGCGAAGTCGGCGAACCACACGTAGAACCGCTCGACCCGCTGGGCGGCCAGGCCGGTGAAGTGTGCGATCAGCTCGCCGGCGTCGCCGCACACCAGCCCCGACCCGAGGTTGCCGAATCGCCGCGCGCTGACCTCGCGCACCTTGTCCGGGTCGCCGCCCGCCCGGACAAACCCGACCATCTGCTGGACCGACACCCGGGCCGTCCCCGCGGCGGGCGCCAGCTTGGGCAACTTGTCGAGGTGGTTGGCCGGCACGTTCCACCAATCCGCGTGCCTGCGAACGAGTTCCATCATCCTGGGCCCGGTGCCGCCCAGGACCAGCGGTATCGGATGCGACCGCCGGGGGGCTTGCGGAACGGGACCGCCCTGCGGATCGTCGCCCCAGTACCGTCTGATCAAGTCGAGGTGGTGCCCGAGTTGCTCCACCCTGGCCACCGGATCCTGCTGGCCCACCTCGAATCTGGCGAATTCCGCGGGCCAGGACCCCGCGCCCAGACCCAGCTCGAATCTGCCCTGCGATACGTCCGACAGGGTGACGGCTTGCTTGGCCAGCACGGCGGGGTGGCGGAATGCGTCGCACAGCACCAGGTGTCCGATCCGCAGCCGCTCGGTTTTGGCAGCCACCCAGCCGGCGATGCCCATTGCCTCCCAGATGCTTTCGTCGGGCAGACCGGGCGCCTCGAGGTGGTCGATGAACGCGATGCCGTCGAAGCCACTGGCCTCGGCGCGGCGCGCCCGTTCCACGATGTCGGCCGTCGACAGCCGCACCTGCGGCAGGAACAAATACCACTCGACCATGCACCCACCTATGCGTATGTTGCCGTGCGATTGCCAACCGGGCCGCTAGTTTACTATTTTTATTATGTTAGGGGTCTTATGGATGTCGGACTGAACGCGGACCAGCTGTCGCTGCGCGACACTGTGCGCGACATCCTGCGCACGGAGTGCCCGGCCGATGCAGCCCGGCAAGCGTTCACGGATCCGGAACGCTGGCGCGCGCTGTGGAAGACGGTTGTCGACCTCGGTTGGACGGAACTCGCCGAGGCCGGCGACTACGGGCCGGTCGAGCTCGCGGTGGTGCTCGAGGAATGCGGCGCCGCACTGGCACCGATTCCGCTGCTGAGCAGTGTCGGCCTGGCCGCCGGCGCACTGCGGCCTGCCGGCCTGGACGCGGTCCTCGCCGAGATCGCGGGCGGAGCCGTCGCCACGTTGGCGGTGCATGCCAGGGGATCCCGGCTGGCCGGTGCGCCGATGGCGCTGCACGGCGGACGGCTGCGGGGTCGGGCGGTCGCGGTCCCCAACCTGTCCCGGGCCGATCTGCTCGTCACGCTGGCGCGGACGGACACCGCCCCCGACGGCACGGTGGTGGCGGCCGTTCGCTGCGGCGACGGGGTGACCGTGATCGCGGGCGAGTCGACCGACCCCGCGCAACCGCTTGCGGACGTGGAGGTCGACGCCGAGCCGGTGGCCATCGCGCCCGTCGATAGCGAAACTGCCTTGACGCGGCCGTTGGTGGCAGTGGCCGCTGATTTGGTCGGCGTGGCCGGCGCCGCCCTGCACCGCGCCGTCGAACACGCGAAGACGCGCCGCCAGTTCGGCGCGCCGATCGGCGCGTTCCAGGGAATCAAACACGCGCTCGCCGACAACTACGTCGGCTTGGAGCGCGCGCGCAGCCTCACCTACGCCGCGGCCGCCCGGCTGGCCGATCCGACCACGTCCCCGGCCGCCGCCTGGACCAGCGCGGCACTCGCCAAGGCGGCGGCGGGCGATGCGGCCGTCAACTGCGCCAGAACCGCGGTCCAGGTGCACGGTGCGCTCGGGCAGACCTGGGAGCACGACGCCCACCTCTACGTCCGGCACGCATGGCAGGCCGGCGCGATGCTGGGAGACAGCCGGGCGCTCTACCACGAGGTAGGTCGCCGCTTCGCGGGAAGCGCGAAATGATCTCGCCCACCGAGGAATTCGGTGCCTGGCTGACCGATTTCCTGCCGAAGGACTATTACGCCAACTATCGGCAATACCGCTGGGACCTGAAACTGCGGCGGGACTACCAGCGCGCCGCGTTCGAGGCCGGATGGATCCAGCCGACCTGGCCGCGGGAGCACGGCGGCCGGTCCCTGGGGTTGCGGGACGCGATGGAAGTCAGGATCGAGGCGGCGCTGCGGTCGGCGCCCAAGCTGCCCAACATCGCCGGCCCCAACGTCGCCGCACCCGGCATCCGGCAATTCGGCACGCCCGCCCAGGTCGACCGCCTGCTGGTACCGCTGCTGCGCGGTGACGAATGGTGGGCCCTCGGCATGTCCGAGCCGGAAGCGGGATCGGATTTCGCCGGGCTGCGCACGCGGGCCGAGCGGGACGGGGACGTCTTCCGGGTGACCGGACACAAGATCTGGACCACCCAAGCGCACGAGTCGCGGTGGTGCACCCTGTATGCGCGCACCGATCCGGAGGCGCCGAAACACCGCGGCATTTCCTGCCTCATCCTCGACCTGCACTCCCCCGGGGTGCGCATCGAGCCCATCCGGATGGCGTCAATCTCCGACGAGACGTTTTGCGAGGTCTTCCTCGACGATGTCGAGGTGCCCGCCGACAACCTCCTGGGGCCGCTGCACGGCGGGTGGAACGTCGCGCTGTCCTCGCTGCACCACGAACGCCAGATGATCTGGATCATGAACTGGGTCGAGATCAAGCGCGGCCTCGACGCGGTACGCCGAGCGCAGCCGACGGCGGATACCTGCACCGAGCTCGGTTCCCTGCTCGCCGACGCGGAAGCGTTGCGGGCCACCGGATACCGCGCCCTGGGCAACGAACTCGCGGGGCGACCGAGCCCCGAAGCCGACACCATGAAGCTGCTCGGATCGGTTACCTTGCAGCGCGTTTGGGAGCTGGCCGCCGCCACCGCGGGAATGCAATCGCTTAGCGACCCAGACCTGCTCTTCGAACGCCAGGACGCGCTGGCCGCGACCATCTACGGCGGAACATCGGAGGTCCAGCGCAACATCATCGCCGAGCGGGTGCTCGGGCTGCCGAAGGGATGACGACGATGGATTACGACCTCGGGGACGATGCCGCGGAGTTGCGCAAACACCTGCGAGAGTTGGTGGCCAACCACATTCCCGCCGACTTCCTCGGGGCCTGCACCGAGAACCCGCGGGATCTCGCCACCACCGAAACGTTCTGCAAGCTGCTCGCCGCGGAGGGTCTACTGGCGCTGGCGTGGCCGAAAGAGCATGGGGGCGGCGGCGGTTCGGTGTGGCAGCAGACCGTGCTGCGCGAGGAGATGTGGGCGCAGCACGAGCCCCGCGGCCCGCAATACATGGGCATCAACTGGGTGGGCCCGGCACTGATGCGTTACGGAACAGCCGAACAGAAGGCCAAGCACCTGGCGGCCATCGCCGCCGGTGACGTGATCTGGTGTCAGGGCTTCTCCGAGCCGGAGGCCGGCACCGACCTCGCCTCGTTACGCACCCGCGCCGTCCGGGACGGGGACGGCTGGCGCATCACCGGCCAGAAGGTGTGGACGTCGTACGCGCTGATGGCGTCGTGGTGTGTGCTGGCGGCGTGCACCGATCCCGAGGCGCCAAAGCCCAAGCGGCTCACCCTGTTCCTGATCCCGATGGACCGGCCCGGCTTCACCGTCCGGCCCATCGGATCGATGCTGGGGCCGCACCACCTCAACGAGATGTTCTTGGACGGCGTACCGGCGTTTCCCGGCGACGTCCTCGGCGAGGTCGGCGACGGCTGGCGGGTGATGCGCGAAGCGCTGGCGTTCGAGCGCGTCGGCATCGCCCGTTACGCGCGGTGCGAGTCGCTGCTCGAGCGGATGCGCGCCCAACTCGGCGACGACTGGGACACGCTGCCCGAGTCGCTGCGATCGCGGTGGGTGCGGGCGCTCGTCGACCTCCGGGTGGCCCGGCTGCTGGCCTATCGCGCGGTGTCTCTGCAGGATGATCCGGCGGCGGGCGCGGCGGCCAGCGCGGCCCGCATCGCCACCACCACGTGCGACCAGCAGGTCGCCGAACTGCTTTTCGACGTGCTGGGTCCGATCGCACTGGACAGCGGCTCCGGCGCGGCGCTGCACGGGGCGATCGAGGACCATTGGCGCTATGCCCAAGCGGCCACCGTGGCGTCGGGCACCATCGAAGTACAGAAGATGTTGGTGGCCCGGGACGTGTTGGGAGAACACCGATGAAAACCGATCTACCACAAGACATCAACGACTTCGCCGCGGTCGCGGCCAAGCGATTCGCCCGTCTGGGCGGCCCACAGGCGGCGTTGCGCGCCGAGACCGACGACGGCGTCCGGGACGCCGCCCGGACGGCCCTGAGCGAGGTCGGCGCGTTCGACCTCGATGTCCGCTCGGTGCCCGACGACCTGCTGGCCGCAGCCGTGCTGTGCCGGGCCGCCGGCGCGACCGCGTTGCCTTACCCCCTTGTCGAAGAGTTGTTGGCAGTCGACGGGGCTCGTCTTGTCCTGGTCAACCCCGAGGCGCCGCGGATCGACCACGGCGACCTGCCCGGTGAATGGATCGCCGCCGACCTGAACGGCACCCGC
Organism: Mycobacterium europaeum; assembly: GCF_034555895.2. Classification (NCBI taxonomy): domain Bacteria; kingdom Bacillati; phylum Actinomycetota; class Actinomycetes; order Mycobacteriales; family Mycobacteriaceae; genus Mycobacterium; species Mycobacterium europaeum. The sequence continues at coordinate 978,947 of NZ_CP157315.1, read as the reverse complement.
TACCGCCCGACGCCGGCGAAGCGGACCGCCGCCAAACTCGGCCCCTTCCTGGTGCCCGCTTCCCTCGGGGAACCCCATGGCACCATTCCGGCAAGTGACGTTAACCTTCATCTCGTGCTGGGATCATGGCGGATTCTGGGATCGGTGCAGCAGGCGCTGCACATCGTCACCGATCACGTGCGCGCCCGCATTCAGTTCGGTAAACCGCTGGCAGATTTTCAGGCCGTCAGGTTCGCCGTCGCGGAGGCCGCCGTCGCCGTGCGCGGACTGTACGAATTGGCGAAGTTCACCGTGTGCCGGCCGGAATCGCTGCCCATACAGGTCCATTCGGCGGACGCACTCGTTCTTCGGCTCAAGGCATCCGAGACGGCGCGGCAGGTGCTACGCACCGCCCACCAACTGCTCGGCGCCCTGGGTTTCTGCGATGAGTCCGACATCAGCGTGCTCGACCGGCATACCCAGCCCTTGATCCGCCTGCCGTTGGGCGCCGAGGCGCTCGCGTTGCGTTTGATCCCCGACGTGCGGGACGGCTCGCTGGAAACGCTGTTCAGCGGGCCGGTATCGGCGTGACCAAACCCGCCGCGGACGAGGTGACGGCCAACCCGTTAGCCGACGGAATCCCGTTCGGCGTCAAACTGCAAGAACTCGCCGAGCGGCGCCCGGATGACTTCGGGGTCACCGTCGTCGCGCTCGACGGCACCACACAATCGCTGACCTTCGGTGAACTCGACGCCCGCGCCAACCAGTGGGGCCGGGCGCTGGCCGCCCACGGCGCCGCGACGGGTTCCCTTGTCGCACTGGCGATCCCAAACTCCGAGCACCTCGTGCTGGCCACGCTGGGCTGCTGGAAGATCGGCGCCGTACCCGTGCCCATGCACTGGGACCTGCCCGAATGGGAGCGCGACAGGGTGCGCGAGGTGATCAACCCCGCGGTGGTCGTCGACGAGGCGAGTCGCTGGCGCCTGGAGTCGCAGGCGGCGGCCGAGCCCGCCGACGCCCTGCCCGTGGCCGTCTCCCCCAATGTCAACGGCATCTGCAGCAGCGGTTCGACCGGCGTGCCGAAGGTGATCCTCAGCCTGGCGCCGTCGCTCTGGACCCCCCAGCACGGCGAGCCGTTCCTGTCGAACTGGACGCCGGTGGCCCAGCCGCAGACCATCATGGTGCCCGCGCCGATGTACCACACCAACGGCTTCGCCACCTTCTTCTTCCTGCTGGCCGGTGACCATCTGGTCATACTCCAAAAATTCGACGCAGCATTGGTTTTGGATGTGGTCGAGCGCTTTCGGATCACGAACTTCACCGCCACGCCCACGATGCTGGCGCGTATTGCGGCCCGGCCGGACGTCCGACAGCGGGACCTGTCCAGCATCGTGTTCATCCTGCAGGGCGCCGCCGTGATGCCCCCATCGCTCATGCACACCTGGTTCGAGCTGCTGAGCCCGGAGCAGATCGTGTCGGCATACGGGATGACGGAGAACCTGGGCCTCACCGCCTTGCGGGGCGATGAGTGGCTGGCTCATCCGGGCAGCGTCGGCCGCGGTTTCCGCGACACCGAGATCCGGATCCTCGACGCCGGAACACACCAGCTGGGCCCCGGTGAGCACGGCGAGATCTATCTGCGCGCACCGATGAGCGCGGGCTCACGCTATGTCGGGGGTGCGCCGCCGCTGCCGTCGACCGAAGACGGCTTCCGCTCCGCCGGCGACATCGGCTACCTGGACGAGGACGGCTACCTCTACATCGTCGACCGGCGCGTCGACATGATCGTCACCGGCGGCGCGAATGTGTTCCCGGCCGAAGTGGAGTCGGCGATGGCCGGCCATCCCGGCATCGCCGACGTCGTCGTCATCGGCCTCGCCGACCCGCAATGGGGACGCCGGGTGCACGCCGTGGTGCAGCTCGCCGACGGCGCGGCGCTCACCGAAGAGCAGGTGATCGACTACGCCAAGACCCGGCTCGCCCACTACAAGGCCCCCAAGACCGTCGAGTTCGTCGATGCCATTCCCCGCACCGCGGCAACAAAGGTCAATCGCTCGGCGATGATCGAAGCCCGGGGCGGATGACCCCCTTCCGCTTGAAGATACCCCGTTAGGGTACCGGGAGCGAGCGCAATAGCGGGCAAGCAGTTTCCTGCGGTTCGAAAAAGCGTGTTGTACCAAGCTAAATTGCCGAGAGCTCAGGTGCATACTCCTCGGCTGGGCGCAGTCACTGACATATACCCCCGGGGGGTGATAGCATCGCCACTGTTATGCGCACGCAGACCTCCCACACCAGCCAGTGGCTGCGCTACACCACCGCAGTCGTGGCCCTGTTCTGGGCGCTGGGTGTCGCGGCGGGATGCCACCTGCCGGCCGCGAGCGCGACGGCTACCGGAACGCGGTCCCTCCCGGCGGCCGCCGCCGGGCCGCGAGCGGCCACGCTTGCGCACCCGGCGCCGATGGGCGGCTCATGCTCGCCGCTGGACCAGACCTGCAAACATGTGGCACAGGCGTGCTCGACAATCCATTTGGTGGCACTGGCCCTGGTCGTCTCGGCATTGGTCTTGGCCGGTTCACTGGCTTCACCGGTGGTCCCGGCGCCGCGGGGGCCGCCTCGACCTGACGGCTCCGTCTTTCACCGCTCGGGTCGAAATATCTTGACCCGCTTCTGCATCGCTCGTATCTGATCGGTCAGCGCCGAGCCGTCGTGGGTTCCCCCGTCGGCCGGTCGCCGCCGTCCTTACTCTCGCCGCGCGCAGATTCGCGGGGCGCTCCGATCCAGAAACGAGAGATCCATGAATTCTGTTCTGTCCAAATGCCCGAAGCAGTTTCGCTACGCCCATGCCGACAACCGGCGGGAGGCGCGCTCATGACGGCGCGCGCGGACCAGCCGGGCGCGCTGGTGATCGGGGCCGGGGTGAGCGGGTGGACCACCGCGCTGGTGTTGGCCCGACGAGGCTGGCGCGTCGTCGTCATCGCCGACCGGTTCGGCGTCGACACGGTGTCGACGGTGGCCGGAGCCTTGTGGGAATGGCCGCCATCGGTGTGCGGCCGCCACCACGATGAGGCCGTGTTGGGCCGTTCCGCCGAGTGGGCGAGGTACTCCTACATTCGCTTCGCCCGGCTCGCCGCGGACCCGCGCACCGGCGTCAGCCTGCGCCCGGCGGTCTTCTACTTCTCTCGTCCGGTCGACGAGGACCCGGCTGAGCTGACGAAGATGACCGAGGTCGGACGCTTCGTTCCCGGGTTCGTGCACGACCCCGAATTGATTGCCGCCTACGGCGTCAGCCCGCGCGCCGGGGTGGTGGACGCCTATTCGTACCTGGCACCCACCATCGATACCGACTGGTATATGGCCTGGCTGGCCGGCCAGGCCGAGGCCGCGGGCGTCACCGTCGGTCGGCGCGCCATTCGGGGGCGGCTCGCCGAGCGGGAAGACGAACTGCTGGCCGAGTACGGTGCCGAGCTGATCGTCAACTGCTCGGGGCTGGGAGCGCGCGAACTGGCCGGCGACACCAGCATGGTTTCCCACCGTGGCGCGCTGCTGCGGGTGATCAACGACGGCAGCCGCATGGCCCGCGTGACCGCCGCCCACGCAGTGGCCAACGATACGAGGACCGACGACCAAGACATGGTCTTCATCGTTCCCCGCGGGGCCAACCGGCTATTGCTCGGCGGCCTGGTCGAACCCGGTGAGTACAACACCGACCTTCGGCTGGATAGTTATGCGCCGCTGCAGCAGATGCTCGAACGCTGCAGGGAATTCCTACCGATTCTGCGCGAAGCCCGACTGGACGCCGCCGACCCGGTGCGGGTGGGGCTGCGGCCCTTCCGCGAAGGCGGCGTGCGGCTGCAGATCGAACCCGGCACCCGGATCGTGCACAACTACGGACACGGCGGCGCGGGCGTCACCCTGTCGTGGGGCTGCGCGGACGAGATCGCCCGGCTCGCAGAGACCCTGCTCGCCCAGCAGGGCGTCGCCTGAACCGGCATGACCACGACGCAGATCGAGTTCACCCGCATTCCAACGGGATTCAGACTCCCACCGACACAGGAAGGACCAACATCATGATGTCTATGCCCGCACCCGAGTGGGTGACGCTTCTAGCCTGGATCGTGACGGGCCTCGGCGCGCTCCTGGCCGCTGCCATGCTCGCGGATATCTACGTGGGTGGTTATCGGCAGCCGCTGCGTGCCATGGAGGCAGTCTGGCCGATCACCGCCATCTACGCCGGTCCGCTGGCCTGGTGGGCCTACTACCGCTGGGCCCGGCCGGCCACCCGACACTGGCAGCAACAACACGGTTGCCCGCCCTCGCTCGGGCTGCCGGCCACGGCGGCCGTGCAGACCATTCCGGGCGGGGCCGTCTCATTCGTCGGCCACATGATCGCCATGCCGTTGGTGATGTGGACCGGTATGACGATCGCCGGCCAGGGCGTGTGGCCGATGATGTTGCTGATCGCGGCTTTTGCGCTGCCGCTGCTGATCGCATTCGAGTATCACTCGCTGTCGGTGACCGACCGGAGCCGGTCGGCGCGGCAGCGCTTGTGGGCGGCCTCGCGCATCTCGGTTCTCGCGATCGTCGCGTTCGACGTGGGCATGGGGGCCTCCATGCTGCTCGTCGCATTCGTGTTGGGTTACTCCCCCGCCTCCATGGCGTTCTGGCTTGTCATGTGGGCCGGGATGTGGCTCGGCTTTGCCACCGCATACCCGATGGTGTGGTGGTTGCTACCCAAAGAGGGCACCGGGTCGGCGGAAAGCGCGCCGATCGCCCAACGTCCACGGGCGAAGGCGGCACAACAGTAGGCGGTGAGGCCAGGCCCGGGGCTGCGCGCGCAGCCGTCACCCGACCGGAGCGATTCCCGAACTCGAGACGGTGAAGCCGCGCCCCGAGGCCACCGTGCACGTCACCCCACCGCTCTCCGACCGGCACGTGAACGGGCCGGCTCCCCGCGTCTGGCCATAACCGAGGATCGGGGTGCCCTCCGCCGGATTGGCCAGGCAGCTTTCGCCCGTGCAGCGGGAGAGGGTTCCAGCGGTGTCCATGCTTACCGAAGCCGGCGGCGCCAGGGTGAAGCAGAATGTCTCGTCGGGGATGCCGCGACGCTGATAGTTGATCTCGCAGCTGATGTTGCGTGACGGGGACAGGAAGGCCACGTAGTTGTCCTGGTCCGCGGCGGCCGGCGGGGCGAACGGGATGGCCGCGGCGCCGCCCAGGACGGTTGCCGCGACGGTCAGCGCGTATCTCAGCACCTGCCAACCGTGCCATAGCCGGCGCGCACGACGGACCGGTTTGGTGCTATCGGATCGGTTCATCGCCGAGCACGGTCGTGCGCAGCATCTCCCGCTGTGAGGTGGGATCGTATGGGGCCGCGCGGTGGAGCACCCCGCGGTTGTCCCAGATGACGGTGTCCCCCACCGCCCAGTGGTGGCTGTACACCTTGTCCGCTCCGGTGGCCCGCGCGAGTAACGCCTCGAGCAGCGTTCGGCCCTCCTCGAGATCCATGCCCACCACGTAGTCGGCCGAAGCGCCCAGCACCAGCGACTTGCGGCCGCTGCGGTGCGTCCACACCAACGGGTGCTCGTGCGTGCGCCGGGATCGCCAGCGGGCCAGCTGTTCTGGCGTGGGGTCTGGGTGGACGCGCCGCTGCGAGGCTTCCAGGGAGTGCACGACGCGGAGCGCCCCGAAGCGGTCCTTCTCCTCGGCGGTCAGTTCGTCGTAGGCGGCATAGGAGTTGGCGAATTCCGTTTCGCCGCCCCATTCGGCGACGTGCACGGCCGACAGGACGGTGGCCTTCTGCGGGCACTCGTCGCCGAGCGGCGTGCAGCCATCGATGTGCCAGTCGAACGTGGCCTTCAAGATCTCCGCCGAGGAGTTCTTGGCCGGGTTCAGCGAGATGGGATAAATTCCGGCGACCGGGTGATGGCCGTCGGCGGAATGGTCGACCTCACCCAGTAGACGACAGAAATCGACCTGGATCTCTGGGTCGAGGTGCAGACCGCGGAGGACCAGAACTCCGTTGTCCTCCAACGCATCCAGGATCGCCTGACCGACCGGGTCGCCGGAGGCCAGCCGGGCCGGATCGAGGCCGGTGACTTCCGCGCCGACGGACGCGGTGAGCTTGTTGATGGTGAGCAGACCCATGGTCTGTCCTTTCTGGCCATGATGTTGGAGGCCGCCGTCAGGGCACCGGCTCGACGGTGCGGATCATGACCGCGTCGGCGGCGCTGACGGGCGCGGGTTGATGCATGATCTCCACGGCCATTGCCACCATGATCAACGAATAGATCATGCGCAGCAGGTTCAGCGCGTCGTCGGGCACGTTGTCCAGTGGGAACTTGTCGCAGTATTCGATGGCCTCTTCGAGGCGCGGGAAGAACGCGTCGTAGAACTCGTGCATCTCGGGCATCGTGCTGGTGATCCTGGCGTTCCAGCGTTCGGTTTCGGTAGCCAGGCACCACCGTGGGGCGAACTTCTCGAGTTCGCTGAATGCGCTGGGCAGCATGGCATCTGGCATGCGATCAACTCCCCGCCGGCGCCGGAGCGTGTTCGCTGCGGTAGGCATCGACCCAGTCGGCGACGACCTTGTGCAGATGGCGCACCAGGATCTCTTGGTCGTTGAGGGGGAAGTCGTCGACGATCCCGTACTCCAGCGCGGCCTGTGTACCACCGAGCATCCCCGCGTCCTGCAGCGCGAATTCCTTGAGCACTACCGACGCCACTTCGTGTTCGATGCGTTCCCGCACGCTGCGGGCGGGGTGAAAGTAGGTGTAGGCCTCGAAGCGATGGGTGTTGTGCGAGGTGGGCCAATAGCGGTAGAGCAGGTACCAGCCGCCGTAGATCAATATCTCGATGTTGGGGAAGATCTGGAAATTGCTGATGCCCCAGGGCTCGATGCCGCCCGGGTTGAGGCCGGGAGGTAGGTCTCCGATATCCGGCGTGCGCCACGGCCCGACCAGCCCGCTCTGGGTGGCGCGCTCGATCGGATACATGTACTCCGGCGGCAGCAGCCACCGTCGCCGGCCGGCGGTCGACACGAGTCGGTGCGGACCGTCGAGTTGGAAGTGCCCACAGGTGAATCCGGCGTTGGGGTCGCGCACGTCGGGGGGCACTTGTTGGGGATGCAGCGAGGGTACGTGGTAGTACTCCTGAAACGCGTCGGCGAAGATCTTCCAGTTGCTGTTGTTATGTGCCACCCACTCGTAACGTTCGGTCAACTTGCCGAACGGGTAACCGTCGAGCCCGGTGACCATGGGCCCCAGGAATTCGCGCAAGCTCTGCCGCGGTTCGGCGTCGAGGTTGATGAAGATGAACCCGTTCCAGACGTCACAGTGCACGGGTCGCAGTCCATACTCGGACGGGTCGAGGTCGAAGAATTCGGATTCCTGCTGCACGAATGTCAGGGCACCCTCGAGGTCGTAGCGCCACCCGTGGTACTTGCAGGTGAACTGGCGGCAGGTGCCCCGCGTCTCCTGGGCGGGAAAGTCGTTCCACACCAGCTTGTTTCCCCGGTGGCGGCAGACGTTGCAGAAGGCCCGGATGCGCTCGTCTCGCCCCTTCACCACGATGACCGAAGTGCGGGCCACCTCGATCTCTTTGGTCAGGTAGCTGCCGGCGCGAGGCAGCTCCTCCACCCGGGCGACGTTCAGCCAGGCGCGTTTGAAGATCGCTTCGCGTTCGAGTTCGTAGAACTCCGGCGACGTGGAGTCGCCGAACGACACTGGGCCGGTGCCCAGCTCGGGATAGTGTTCGGTCCAGGACCCCTCCGGGGGCCTGCCTGATCGGGTCATAGAAACCTCCTGATCGACGTCACAACACGGCGCCGCCGTTGACGCCCAAGACCTGGCCCGTGATGAACCTGGCTTCCTCCGAGCACAGAAACCCGACCGCCGCGGCGACGTCGGCCCCCGTGCCCAGGTAACCCAACGGGATGTTGGCGGCGATCTGCTCGTTGGGCGGCAGATAGCCGGCGGCCTGGCCCTGGTGCTGCATCGGCGTTTCGATGCCCGACGGCGGGATGTTGTTGATCGTGATTCCGTGCGGGGCGTATTCGCGGGCCAGCGACTTGGTCAACGTGATCACCCCGCCTTTGGCCGCCGCGTAATGAGCGGCGAACGGTGAGCCGCGTTGAGCGCTCGACGACGAGATCATCACGATCCTGCCCCATTTGGCGTCGACCATGTCCGGGAGCGCGAGTTGGCAGCAATGGAACGTGCCGGTCAGGTTGACGTCGATGATCCGCGCCCACGACTCGGCGGTGATGTCGGCGAAGGCCGAGAATCCGAACAGCCCGGCGCTGGTCACCAACACCGTGACCGGACCCAACTCGCTGCGGGTCTTCGCGAAAGCCTGCTCCAGCGCGGGCCGGTCGGTGACGTCGGCGCCTACGCCGATCGCGGTGACGCCCTCGGCACGCAGATCTTCGGTGACACGTTGCGCCGCTTGCTCGTTGACGTCGAGGACGGCGACCCTGTGTCCGCGCCGGCCCAGTTCGTGACAGGTGGCTTCGCCCATACCCGAGGCACCGCCCGTCACCACGGCTACCCGGCTCACAGACGACGTTCCATCGCGATTGCTCTCCTGCATGTTCACTCGTAGACCACCCGCACGGTCCTGCTGGTCGGCAGGGCCTGGCAGGTCAGCACCCAGCCGTCGTCGACCTCCTCGTCGTCGAGTGCGTCATTGTTGAGCATCCGCGCGCTCCCGTGCGTCAGACGCGCCATGCACGTTGCGCAGGAACCGGTTTCGCACGACGATGGCGCCGCCAAGCCGGCCATGCGGGCCGTCTGCAGCAGGGTGTCGCCCGCACTGTAGGCCACCGTGGTGGCGCGCCGGTCCAGCTCTATGGTCACTTCCTCGGTCACGACCCCGTCGGTATCGCGCGGCCCCGCCCCGGTGGCCGCTGTGGGTTCTGACATCCCCCGAACAGTATCAAGTACTTGCCATTGATATCAAGTACTAGAGACTTGCCCTAGTTCTCGACGTGGTCATTGAAAAGCTCATGGCCGGTGCCCTTTTCGACGACGCGGCCGAGCAGCTCACGCAGGGTTTGTTGCTCCTGAACGCTGAGGACGCCGAACACCTTCTCGTGCGCGGCGATCGCGTCGGTGACGACCGTCGCGGCGACGTTGCGCCCCTCGCCGGTGAGGTAGGCCTGCAGGATGCGGCCGTGCTGGGGGTCTCGTTTTCTCTCCACCAGGCCGCGGCGTTCCAGGGAGGTCAGGGCGAGCTGCACCCCCTGCGGGCTGATCAGCAGGCGGCGCGCGAGTTCGGCGCCGGACAGGCCCGGTTCGTTGGCGAGTTGGCGCAACACACCGATCTGGGCGGTGCTGACACCGTGCACCCGCATCGCGTCGTTGATCGTGGTCAGCGAATAGTAGAACGCCTGCTTGAGCAGCCACAGGAGGTTATCGGTGAGTTCCATGCTCGGCTCCCTGCTTGTAGATCTGGCCGCCCTTCATGACGAATGACACCTCCAGTGTGGTGTCGATGTCCTGAGCGGGATCGCCGGGCACGGCGATGATGTCGGCGAGGTAGCCGGGGGCGAGCCGGCCGAGCTCGCCGTCGGCTTCGATGAGCTCGGCCGCCACCAAGGTCGCCGACCGGATCGCCTGCATGGGACTCATGCCACGCTTTACCAGCGCGCCGAGCTCCTTGGCGTTCTGGCCGTGCGGGATCGCGGGCGCGTCGGTGCCGCAGGCGATCCGTACTCCGGCGGCGATGGCCTTGGGCAGCATGGCCTTGGCGCGCGGAAACACCTCTTCGGCCTTCCTGCGTAGCTCCGGTGCGATCCGGTCGACCGCCATCGCCTCGGTCAGGTACGTGGTGGAGACCAGGAAGGTGCCGTGATCGACCATCATCTGGATCGTCTCGTCACTGGCCAGAAATCCGTGTTCGATGCAGTCGATCCCGGCGCGGATGCAGGCTTGGATCGCGGTGTCGCCGACGGCGTGCGCGGCCACCCGCACCCCAGCGCGGTGGGCTTCGTCGGCGATCGCGGCGAATTCCGCGTCGGAGTATTGCTGGGCGCCCGGGGCCGTGCTGTGGGACATCACCCCGCCCGACGCCGAGACCTTGATCAGCTTGGCCCCGTGGCGAATCTGGTAGCGAACGCAGGCGATCACGTCCGGGACGCCGTTGGCGATGCCCTCCGCTATCGACAGCGGCATGATTCCCGGGGCGAGTCGCTGGAACACCGTCGGGTCCAGGTGCCCGCCGTACGGAGTGACGGCGTGACCGGCGGGGTAGATCCGCGGGCCGGCGTGCCAGCCCTGGTCGATGGCGCGCTGCAGCGCAACGTCGAGCAGGTAGCCGCCCGTCTTGACCATCAAACCCAGGTTGCGCACGGTGGTGAAACCCGCCTCCAGCGTGGTGCGCGCATTGACCGCGCCGCGCAAGGTGCGATAGGCGGGGTCGTCTTGGACACCGTGCATCGGTGACGGCAGACCCTCGGGTCCGCCGGGCCCGCCGATCAGCAGGTTGAGTTCCATGTCCATCAGGCCCGGCAGCAGCGTCACGTCTCCCAGGTCGATGACGGTGGCCGAATCCGGCACGCCGCCTTCGGGATTGACGGCGGCGATACGCTCACCCTCGACCACCACCACGGCCGGTGAGCGAACCTGGCCGCCGACCACGTCGGCCCACCGCGCCGCCCGCAGGACGGTGGTCATGGAACGGGCTCGGACACGCAATCCAGCGTGGACGCACCGGAGTCGGGCACCCGAGGCTGCTTCCAGCACTCCACCGGAAAGGACACCATGATCATCGAATACAGCAGGTGCATCAGATTCAGGACGTCATCGGGCAGGTCGTCGAGGGAGAACTTGTCGCAGTAACTCAGGGCCTCTTCCGCCCGGGGCGTGATCGCGTCGTAAAACGCCTTCATCTCGGCCATGGTGCTCGCCAGCCTCTTGGCATAGCGCTCCGGCTCGGAAGGCAGGCACCAGTCCGTGAACTGCTCGAGGTCGGCGAACTCGGTGGGCAGCATGGAGGACACCGCGGTCACACCCCCGCCGTCGAGGTCCGACGGTATTGATCGATCCACGCCGCGGTCTCCTTATGCAAGTGCCGCAGCAGGATTTCCTGGTCGTTGAGTAGGAATCGATCGACCACCCGCGACTCGATCATGCTCTGCGTCGCCTCCAGCGTGTTGGCGTCTTGCAGGCCGTACTCCTTGAACGAGACGGCCGCGAGTTCCTGGGCGACACGCTCGCGCGGAGTGCGCGGCTCGGGGAAATACAACGTTCCCTCGAAGATGTGGGAGTTGAAGGAGGTCGGCCAGTAGTGATAGGTCAGATACCAGCCCTGACCCCAGAACAGCATCACGAAGTTGGGGAACAGCTGGAAGGAGTCCAGCCCCCATGGATCGCATTTCGCCGGGTTCAGCCCGGCGGGCATCTCCCCCAGGTCCGGTTTGCCCCAGGGACCGAAGAGGCCGCTCTGGCAGATGTCCTCGATCGGCTTGCGCATCTCCGCCGACATCTCCCACGCCCGCACCCCGGAGGTGCTCACCAACCGGTGCGGGCCTTCCAATCGGTAGTGCGGGGCCTCAAATCCGGCCTCGGCGGCCGCCTTTGAGTACGCGGTCGGCGACTGGTTCGCGTGCAGCACCGGCGCGTGATAGAACTCCTGGAACGCGTCCATGTAGAGCTTCCAGTTCGCCTTCACCTCCGAGCGGTAACACCAGCGCGACGTCATCTTGTCGAACGGATATCCCTCCAGCGCGGTGACCATCGGTCCGAGGAATTCCCGCAGCGGCTGTTCGGGTTCCCTGGCGAAGTTGACGAAGATGAAGCCTTCCCAGATGTCGCAATGCACCGGTACCAATCCGTAGCGACTCTTGTCGAGGTCGAAGAACTCCTCCTCCTGCTGTATGAACGTCAAGTTGCCGTCCAGGTCGTACCGCCACGCGTGGTACTTGCAGGTGAACTGGCGGCACACACCGCTGGTCTCCTCGAGCGGCATGTCGTTCCATACCAGCTTGTTGCCCCGGTGGCGGCACACGTTGTGGTACGCCTTGAACTCCCCGGATTTCGTGCGCACCAGGATGATCGAGGTGTTGACGGCCTTGAGCTCCTTGGTGAAGTAGCTGCCCGTACGCGAGAGTTGTTCGACGCGACCAACATTGAGCCAGGCGCGCTTGAAGATGGCCTCGCGCTCCAGCTCGTGGATCTCCGGGCTGATGGAATCCTCGTACGAGACCGGCCCGGTTCCCAACTCGGGGTAGTGCTGCGTCCAGCTGCCCTCCGGCGGCTTGGGGAATCGAGCCATGAGCGCTCCTGTCCGATCTCACCGGGCCGTCCGACGGGCGGTTCCTCCGAATGGCCACGCGGCGGCGGTGTTTCAGCGATTCCGTGGTACTGCGTCGAGGCCGACGGTATATGCTCGACCGCATAATCACAAGTAGTTGATATTGCCGACGGGAGTCTTCGATGGAGCAGGACCATGGGTCGCGAATTGCGTCGAGCCCTTCCGTGCTGGCGCACGCAGAACCATTCGAGGTCATCTCCCCGCACACCGAGGAACCCATCGCCGAAGTGGCCGCCGCCGGTCCGGCCGACGTCGAAGCTGCGGTCGGGGCCGCACACGCAGCGCTGGATGCGGGGCCCTGGGGCCGAACCGATCCCGCCGAACGGATCGCGTCGGTTCGTCGACTCGTCGACGTCTACGACGGTCGGCGTGCGGAGATGGCCGGCGTCATCTCGGCCGAGATCGGCGCCCCGATCACCTTCGCCCAGCGCGCCCAAGTCGGCTTGCCGGCGATGATGATGCGCGCATTTTGCGACCTCGCCGAGCGGCACTCCTGGCGGGAGACCCGCCGCGGCTTCTTCGGCGCCGACGTCCACGTGCACAAGGAACCGGTCGGCGTGGTCGCCGCGATCGTGCCGTGGAACATGCCCCAGTTCCTCATCACCACCAAATTGGTGCCCGCGCTGCTCGCCGGCTGCTCCGTCGTGCTCAAGCCCGCTCCCGAATCCCCTTTGAACGCATTACTTTTGGCTGAGATGCTCGACCAGGCCGACCTGCCCCGGGGCGTGGTCAGCGTCCTACCCGGTGACAGTGCGGTCGGTGAACTCCTGGTGTCCCACCCCGGCGTGGACAAGGTGTCGTTCACCGGCTCGACGGTGGCGGGTCGGGCCGTCGCGGCCGCCTGCGCGGCGAACCTCACCAAGGTCAGTCTCGAGCTCGGCGGGAAATCGGCCGCGATCGTCCTCGATGACGCGGCACCCGAGGCGGTCGCGGCCGGCGTGCGCTCGGCGAGCCTGTCCAACAGTGGCCAAATCTGCAACGCGTTGACCCGCGTACTGGTCCCCCATCACCGCCACGACGAGTATGTCGAAGCTCTGGCCGCGGAGATGACCACCCTGCGGGTGGGCGATCCCAGCGATCCGGACACCCAGCTGGGCCCGCTGGTGTCCCGCCGCCAACAGCAGCGCGTGCGCGACTACATCCAGATCGGCCGGGACGAAGGCGCACAACTCGTCACCGGCGGGACCGCAATGCCGGACGGGCTCGACCGCGGCTGGTATGTCGCGCCCACCCTGTTCGCCTCCACCGCCAACAGCATGCGCATCGCGCGCGAAGAGATCTTCGGCCCGGTGATCACCGTCATCCCTTACCGCGACGAGGACGACGCGGTGGCCATCGCCAACGACTCCGACTACGGCCTTGCCGGTTCCGTCTGGACAGCGGACACCGACCGGGCTCTGTCGATCGCAGCGCGGGTGCGCAGCGGAACCCTCGGAATCAACCAGGGCTACACCATGGACCCGTTCGCTCCCTTCGGCGGCGTCAAGGGCAGCGGCTACGGTCGCGAGTTGGGGCCCGAGGGCATCGACAGCTACCTGGAAACCAAGTCCATCGCGGTCTCGCCGTAATCGTCGCGGAGACACCGACAGATACTCGGCATCTTCTGCCCCGAGGCATGAACGCCTTCAGCACCGCGCGGTAACCTCGTTCTCAACCGCATACCGCGCCCAGGAAGGACCACGCGCTCATGACCGACCTTGGCGACGACGCCGAAGTGACGCGCGGCGACCGGTTCATCAAGACAGCCGTCGAGATCCTGGGCGAAACCGGGCGCACCGATTTCACGGTGCAGGAGGTCGTCGCCCGCTCGAAGACGTCGCTGCGCGCCTTCTACCAGCATTTCAGCAGCAAGGACGAATTGCTGCTGGCGCTGTTCGACCGGACCATCGCCCACTCGGTGGAGGCCTGGCGTGCCGAAACCCAGGGGCTGGACAGCACCGCGGCGTTGAAACTCGTCATCGACCGCATCAGCCAGCAGCCGGAATCGAGCACCCAGGACAGCCTCAATCGCGCATTGACGCTCTACAACCAGCACCTGGCCGAGACCCGCCCCCGCGACTACGCCCGCGTGCTCTCCCCGTTGCATCAGCTCATCCGCGACATCGTCGGGCAGGGCATCACCGAGGGGGTCTTCAACCCGGGGGTCGACGTCGGCGCGGCGGCCGCGATCGTCATGCAGACGGTGATGGGCGCACAGCGATTGCATTGGCTGGGAACGGAATTGAACGGAGCGCCCGTCGACGCGGGCCAACTGTACGACTTCTGCAGCCGCGCCCTCGGCATCCGCGAGACCGATGAGGAATCGTCCACCCCCTCGCTGACCGACCTGTTCGCCCAGATCGGCATGCGGCCGGGCACCCGCGCTGGCGAGTTCGCGATGACGATGCCCGTCAGTCCGGCCGTCGTCAACACGTCCGGCGCGCTGCAGGGCGGCTTGATCGCGACGCTCGTCGACGTGGCGGGAGGGCAGTTCGGTCTGGAGCACTTGCAGCCGGGCACCACGATGACGACCGCCGACCTGTTCATCCGTTACCTGCGCCCCATCCGGCAGGGCTGCGCGTATGCGGTGCCCCGAATGCTGCGGTCCGGACGGCGGGCGATGGTGATGCAGGTGGACATCTACGGCGACGGCGACGACGAACTCGTCGCGACGGCGACCGTCAATTTCGCCGTCATCAACGGAGAGACGCCGACGGCCGGCCTGCGCGCGACCCCCTGAGACGCCGGTACACCTTGGTAGGCGAAAGTGGTAACGTCATTACCACGTGCAGAGAATCCAAGACTTCTCCCGAGGAGATCGCCATGCCGTCTCGCGAACTTTCCTTCCCCGTGTTCGACGCGGACAACCACATGTACGAACCGCAGGAGGCGCTGACCAAGTTCCTGCCGGACAACCGCAAGCACGTCATCGACTACGTGCAGGTCCGCGGTCGCACCAAGATCGTGGTGCGGGGCCACATCAGCGAGTACATCCCCAACCCGACGTTCGAGGTGGTGGCGCGCCCCGGCGCCCAGGAGGACTACTTCCGCAACGGCGCGCAGGGCAAGACCTACCGCGAAATCCTCGGCGAGCCGATGAAGGCCATCCCCGCCTTCCGCGAACCGGGCGCGCGGCTGGAGGTGATGGACGAGCTCGGCATCGACTACGCCCTGATGTTCCCGACCCTGGCCAGCCTGGTCGAGGAGCGCATGAAGGACGACCCTGAGATGACCCACGACGTCATCCACGCGCTCAACCAATGGATGCACGAGCAGTGGTCGTTCAACTACCAGGACCGCATCTTCGCCACCCCGGTCATCACGCTTCCCATCGTCGAGCGCGCGCTCGAGGAACTCGAATGGTGCCTGGAGCGCGGCGCCCGCACCGTGCTGGTCCGCCCCGCGCCCGTGCCGGGCTTCAAGGGCAGCCGGTCGTTCGGTCTCGAGGAGTTCGATCCGTTCTGGCAGGCCTGCATCAAGGCCGAGATCCCGGTCTCGATGCACGCCTCGGACAGCGGCTACTCCGAATTCGCGAACGTGTGGGAACCCGGCGACGAGTTCCTGCCGTTCAAGCCGACCGCGTTCCGCAGCTTCGCGATGGGCCACCGCCCGATCCTGGACGCGATGGGCGCGCTGGTGTGCCATGGCGCGTTGTCCCGCAACCCCGAGCTGCGGATCCTGTCGATCGAGAACGGCGCGGACTGGGTGCCCGACCTGTTCAAGGGCCTCAAGGGCGTCTACAAGAAGATGCCCCAGTCCTTCAGCGAAGACCCGGTCGAGGCGTTCAAGCGCTGTGTCTACATCACCCCGTTCTGGGAGGACCGGTTCACCGAGATCGTCAAGATGGTCGGCACCGACCGGGTGCTCTTCGGTTCCGACTGGCCGCACCCCGAGGGCCTGAAGGACCCGATCTCCTTCGTCGACGAGCTCACCGACTTCGACGAGGCGGACATCGCCAAGATCATGGGCGGCAACCTGATGAAGCTGATGAAGGTTTCCGCGCCTGCGAAGAAGCCCGTCTCGGCCTGACCCGTCATCGGGTATCGGCGACGGCCGCTGGCCGGAAGCCGGCTACATCGCCTCCTTGATGCCTCGCCGGATCAGCCAGACATTCGCCGGCCAGTCCGTCGGCCATCCAGCCGAACAGACCGACTTCGAATGCGGTGAGGGACAAGACGTCTGCCTTAGCCGCTGCCACCATGCCCTTCCGAAGCTCAACCCGCGCATCGGGCCGATCGCAAGATACCGACACTACGCCGACGGTTGTGATGTGCCGGGATGTTCGAAGACCGAGACCACTCCCTTGGTCTCGAACAGCGCGAGGTGGACGTCGGCGGGCGTTCGATGCCCGTGCTGGCGCAAGATGGCATCCATGTCCTCGCGAGTTAGTCTGCAACGGAATAGGTTCCGCTCATCGAGTTGTCCGTCGCGGATGAGCACCCGTATCGGTGGATCAACAAGTCTGCGCACCCACGGAATGAACCGCAGACGCGCGACAGTGTCATGTGCGGCGATCAATGTCAGCAGTGCGGCGGCCCCAGTCAGCCATGCGGTCCCGGCTGACGTCGCGGTTCGTCCCACGATGGCGCCCACTGCGACAGCCGTGACCCAATCGAACGGCGTGAATTCAGCGATGGTGCGCCGCAGCGTCAGTCGGAAAGCCGCTGCAGCGGTGAGGAACAGCGCCAGCGCCTTGATGGCCGCGTAGAGCGCTGGGTGCCACCCGTCGTATAGCTGTTGTAAGAGGTCGCTCATCGCATCACCCGGTTTCGCTAGTGGCCCACACATTCCTGCTTGGTCCGAATACCCCAGGCGCGCCGAACTTTATCGCGGACCAGCCCATACCTCCCCAACTCCTGCCGCCGAATGATTGCCTGCGCCTCGGTCGGCAACTGGTTGTCCGATGACGAACCCACTGATCGACGGGGAAGAAGAAGTGCCGTCGCATCCGCGCGGTAATTGCGGGATGGCGCCGTTTACTGGTGGGGTAGCGCAATTCGGGGCTTGCCATTCTTCACGTGTACCGCGTGCGTGCCCGGTTTCTTTCGCAGTTCGTCCAGCAAGCCGTCGAGGTGGTCGGGATCGGTATGCCAGTGCTGGACACTGCCCGGATTTTCGGCCATGTCGGCCACCACCCGTTGCAGGTTCTCCGGCGAGTCACTGTCTTTGAGGCTTGCCCCGTCCTGGACAGGCTGATTGCGCCCTTTGACGCCGACGCCAGGTAGGGCGCGGGGAAGGGCGGCACCGAGCGCACCCCCGGCCATGCCCGCCACCGCCAGACCGCTGAAAAAGCTTCCCTCGCTCACGGTGGCCGCCGCGACGGCGCCCTCGGACGTACCCGACAACACTGCGGCGACTGTCCTGATCGCCGGGGTTGCGACGGCCCAACTCGGCGGAACGGCCAATCCGCCCACCAAGCCGGCTTGGCCGACGGTGGCCGACACCGTCGATCCCAATGCCGGTGCGGCTGAGCCCAGTCCGGCCGCTAGACCTGGTGTGGCGGCCTTCACCGCGACCGTCAGATCGCCCAGATGCCGCGCGCCGATCACTAATCCCATGATGGTACTGATCAGCACGTCGTTGGCCGGCAGGACTGCCTTCGGTATCAGCTCGACGTTGCCTGCCAGTTTCGCCAACGGAGAGGAATCCAGGCTGCTGAGCAAACTTGCCAGGGAGGACGCCGACGGCGGATTCACCGCGGCGGGGGCCGCAAGACTTCGCAGCGCGCTCGGTGTGGCGGACGTCAGCTGGGACAAAACGGCCTGGCTATTCGTTCCGGCCGAGGTGCCGGCAACCTGGCTCACGGCGGCGGTCTGCCCCGCGGTGCCGGCCGGGTTGGTATTTTGCGCGGGCGGATCGAACGGCGTCAGTGCGGCGGCCGCTGCCGATTGACCGGCATAGCCGTACATCGCTGCCGCATCCTGGGCCCACATGCGGGCGTATCGGGCTTCGTTCGCCGCGATCGCCGCGGTGTTCTGACCGAAAGTGTTTGTGGTGATTAGCGACTCGAGCTCAGCGCGGTTCGTTTCGATCACGGGCGGCGGTACGGTGGCCGCGAAGGCGGCCTCGTAGGCCCCCGCCGCCGCCCTGGCTTGGATTCCGCTCTGTTCGGCTTGCGCTGCCGTCGCGTTCAACCATGCCGCGTACGGCGCGGCAGCGGCGGCCATCCTCGCCGACGAAGGACCCAGCCACGCAGTGGTCAGTCCCGAGATCACTGAGGAATAGGAGGCCGCGATCGAACGCAGTTCCGCGGCAAGCTCATCCCACGCCGCAGCCGCGGTCAACATCGATCCCGATCCGGGGCCCGCGTACATGCGCTCGGAATTGATCTCCGGTGGTAACACCCCGTAATCCATTGCTGGCCTCCTCAATTCGCTTGGAGGGACCTGGCGGCATCGGCCGCCGGCAGTGACGTCGCACAGGTCGTCATCATTCGGCCGCCTCGTGGATCACGAAAATGTTGGCTGTGGTGGCCTCCGCGGGGGCGGGGGTGGCGCCGCCCATGCCAGCGGAACGGGCCGCGGCCCCGCCGGTTCCACCAATTGCACGGCCGGCCAACCCGGACAAGGCCATGTTGCCGACCAGGCTGCCCTGGCCGTCGGACGCGAGAGCCGCTGGAGCGGCGCTGAGGCTGCTCTGGGGCAATGTCGCGGCAATCGTCCGGATCTCGGGCGCGGCCGAGGCCCACCCCTGCGGCACGGATAATCCGCCGATCAAGCCCGCGCGGCCGACTCCCGCCGATACCGGTGCGCTGACCAAGCGAACTCCCGCGGTACCCGCCTTGGCCAGGGCTTTGGAGTAATTCTCTGACGCGCTGGTCAAGTTCGCGGCGGCCTGGGGCGTCAGATAACTCTGTATGCCCAGAAGGTAAGGAACGCCGGGAATCGTGAACAGCGACGCCGGGGACAACGGGCCCGTGATGAAACCGTCGAGCGCCGAAAACAGTGATGGCGGATCGGCTGCCGCTGCCGGCGCCGCGGACTGCATGGGTGCGGCGAGGGTTTGCAGGGCCTGCGGCGTCGCCGCTATCAGCTGCGGCAGGTGCGTCGCCTGCGCGCCGGCCGCCGCGCTCGTGGCCTGACTGACCGCCGCGGCCTGGCCCGCGGCACCGGCCTGGTTGGTTGTCTGGGGCGGCGGATCGAATGAGGTAACGAGCGCGGCGGCCGCCGAGGACCCCGCATACCCGTACATGGCGGCAGCATCCTGCGCCCACATCTCCAGGTACTCGGCCTGGGTGGCCATGATCGCCGGGGTGTTCTGACCGAAGAAGTTCGTCGCGATCAGCGCCAGCAGCCGAGCACGGTTCGCCGCAACCGACGCCGGCGGCACCGTTGCCGCAAATGCGGCCTCGTAAGCGGCGGCCGCGGCTCTGGCCTGGCCGGCCGTCAGCTCGGCCCGGCTTGCCGCGCCACTCATCCACGCCGTGTAAGGCGCCGTAGCGGCCACCATGGTCTCCGAGGTGGAACCGCGCCACTCCGCCGTCAATCCCGAGACGACCGAGGATTGGCTCGCCGCCGTGGCGTTCAGTTGAGCCGCTAGGTCGTCCCAGGCGGCGGCCGCCGCCAACATCGGCCCCGAGCCCGGGCCGATATACATCCGAGTCGAATTGATCTCCGGTGGGAGCATGCCGAAATCCATTGCCATGCAACACCTCCCACCTGGCCTGGAACCGATCGCAGCCCACCGAGAAGCGGTGCATGCTACTCGTCATTCAGGGGTTCCCGGGTTCGCACCTCATACGCTGGGAATGCGCGTATCGCCTCCTGTAGATACCCTGTAAACAATCAGCGTATGCAACTGTTGCATGATGCATCTTTCGTCGCCGCGCCGCATGTTGTAGGGAAGCCGGCGCAGGGTATTCACCGGCGAGAGCGGTCCCAGACGTGGTACGGCGGAAAAGGAGGGCCCCATGAGCGCGGCACCGGAAAGTCCTCTGCGGGTGAGCATCGACGACGACCTCGAGTTCCTCACGGAGCAACTCCGCAGGCTCAGGGAACTCGGCGACCAGAAGCTGGCGGACGACGTGTTCGGAGACGAAGACATCTACGACCTGAGCGTCCGGTGGGGAACCGCACTCGCCGGGCGGTTGCCACGCATGGCGCACTACATGTCCAGTGGCCTGCTGGACGACGCCGACGAACGCCGATTCCAATCGCTGTGTGACGAGTTGCGAGCGGTCTCGCCCCTGATCGAAAGATTCAAGCTGGCGCGTCCCGATCTCACGGTTTGGGAGAACGGCCGCGCCGATGGTCGGCAGCGGCGCGCGACGAGATGGCGGCGTCTCGGTCGCGCATAGCTTGTGTCAGGCGATCGAGGACCTCAGTGACATCGCGCAAGCCTGCTGCTCCTCGGACAGAAAATCCTTGCCGGACAAGCGGATCGCGGTCCTGGGTTTAGGGCACTCGGGGTTGCGGCAGGTCAGTGCCACCAGGTAGGCGTCGGCGTCCTCGTCCAAAAACAGAAAGCCCATGATCATCGCATCGCCGACGGTGAAGTCGGTGGCGCCGCAGGCCTCACAATGCCCCCCTTTGACGGCGATCAGTTCCAGCACCCGCTGACGCGCCGCGGGGTCCAAATCGATCAGCTCGGGCCGCGACTGAGCCTGCTTTCCAGCCGCCTCGGTCATGTCGGTCATCTCAGATCTCCACGTCCTTGTCGTAGAAGACGCGATCCTCGCGCCAGCCTCCAGTGCCAAAGCCGATGCCGGCGAAGTCCTCGACGAACTCGATCTGGTTGATCCATTTGGTCATCTTGAAGCCCACCTGTGTCTCGACCCGTAGCCGCAACGGCGCGCCATGCTTGATCGGTAACGGCACCCCGTTCATTTCGTATGCCAGTAGTGTCTGCGGCTTGCGCGCGAACTCCAGATCGATGACCTCGTAGAACTGGCCGCCCCCGTGCGAGGCCGGTTCGTCGGTGCTGTTGTCTTGCATGCTGAGGAAGCAGATGTACTTTGCCTGGGGCAGGGGCCGCACCAACTCCACGAGTCGGCCCAGGTGCAGGCCCTTCCATTCGGCGATGCTGGTCCAGCCCTGCACGCAGTTGTGCATGACGCACTGCGTCTCGGGCTCGGCCAGGGACCGCAGCGCGGCCAGATCCAAAGTCACCGGGTTCTCGACGAGCCCACCCACCCGCAGTCGCCAGTCGACGAAGTTGTGCGCGGCCATCACTTTGAAGCCGATGCTCGTCGGTGGCTTGCCGTTGACTCGGTGTTGTTCGGAGATTTTGCTCTGCGGGTAATTCTGCCGGGAGTTCAGCGGGCGCAGCAGCAGCAGCCGGGCACCGGTGGTCACTGCCCCGAGTACGCGCTGCACCGACCGCGGACTGTGATGACTCCAGCTGGTGGCGGCCCAGTGGATGGCGATGATGGCACCGATGATCCCGAACGACAGCGCCGTCGCCCAATAGGCGTTGCGCACGGAACCGAAGATCATCAAGGCGGTGAGCCGGCCCCAGCCCCAGAAGAAGATCATCGACAGATGGATTGCGATGAAGACGATGAAAGCGACCAGCCCGAGGAAATGCAGACTGCGCGCTTTCTGGCGGCCACCCCACATTTGCACGTACCACGGAAACCGCGCCTCGATCGCCGGTGACTGTGCCGCCCCCGTCAGGATCTGGAATGGCGCGAGAATGAAAACGACGCCGGCGTAGGTCAGCTTTTGAATGGCGTCCAGGGGCTCACCGGGCAGCAGCGGCGGCAGGTTGAATGACATATAGGTGACGATGTCGTTCCATGCCTCGGAGAAGATGGACCAGGAATACGGCCAATACCGGTGCCATTGGCCGGTCGCGAAAAGCAGGATGTAGTACGACAGCCCCAGCAGGATCCAGCCGATGACGGAGATGAAGTGCCAGTGCCGTCCGATGCCCAGTTGGGCATGGCCGGGTAGCGCGATGACCGGGTGATAGTCCTCTTCTTCGTCGAGGGTGTCGTATAGCCGATCACGTGGCATGACTTTGCGGGTGAAGCGCGCCCATTCAGTGCCGGGTTTGCTGTCGTCGTGCCCATACAGCTTCGGATGGGTGGCGAGGATTTCCATTCCACTGCGAAGGAGCAGCGTCAGAAACAGGACATTGAGCCAGTGGTCCACCCGCAGCCACACCGGGTAGTCAAGCGTCGTCATGGCGGGACTCCAGTCAGTCGTACCAGTGCTGCCGTTGGGGATAGGCCACATTGATGCCGGACAGCACCGTCGTATGCACCGCGATGAAGCCCGCGGCGAACACGAAAGCGAACGTTCCCGGTGCCACGTCCCATCGGCCGGTCAGCGCTTCCAGGCCGGGGAGGGTGACCCACCGGCTGGCCAGGTAGACCGCGACGAAGGCGAGGCAGACCATGCTGCCGAAGTACCAGCCCGCCTCGGGAACGTGCGGTTTGAGGGCGAACATCATCGCCGCCCCGGCCGCCAGGCAACAGATGGCCAGCACAGCCGCGTAGGCCACGAAGTACCCGGGCACACCCGATTCCGTGAGGAAGACATAGGCATGGACTGCCACCAGACCCGCCAACAGCGACGCGCCCAATGCGGTCACCGTTCGCGGCAGGTTGAAGGCGACCCAGCCGTTCAGGGTGAAAACCGGTGCAGACATGACGCTTCGCCACGCCGAGATCAACCGCCGCGGGACGACATCGACCATGAGCGCGTGATACCCGCGCCGAGTAACTACAAACCGCACTGGTTTAATCACCGGACGGAATCTGCGAGCTGCTTTTGCGCGCGCCACGCGAGGAAACTGCTGCAGTGAGCAACCGGGCGCCATTGATACTCTTAATGCCTGCGCGTGGCGCGTGTCCGGCGCTTTATGACCAGCTTGCGGGACTCCGTCCGAGAAAGGGTCCGTAGGAGGAACGGCCAAAATGGCGGGCGAGAGAAACTGGGACAAGACCGTGGGTGCGGGCGACGACGTCCGCCGCGTTTTCGATCACGTTCCCGCCCTGTTGGTTGGCCTCGAGGGGCCCGACCACCGCTTCATCGCGGCCAACGCCGCTTACCGCACACTCAGTCCGCCGATCGACACCATCGGCCTTCTCGTGCGCGAGGTCTATCCCGAGCTGGAGAGCCAGCGGATCATACAAATGTTCGACCGCGTGTACGAGACGGGCGAGCCACAGTCGGGGACCGAGTGGCGGGTGCAGGCCGACTTCGAGGGCTCGGGAACGGCGCAAGAACACTTTTTCGATTTCATCGTCACGGCGCGGCGCGACGACGACGGCTCGATCGAGGGTGTGCAACTCGCCTTCATCGATGTGACCGACCGGGTGCGGGCACGGGTGGCCGCCGAGTCCCGGATGCAGGAGTTGTCCGAGCGGTACCGCAACGTCCGCGATTCGGCCACCGTCATGCAGCAGGCATTGCTGGCGCCGTCGGTACCGGTCGTTCCCGGCGCCGATGTCGCGGCCGAATACCTCGTCGCCGCCGAGGACACGGCCGCGGGCGGCGACTGGTTCGATGCGATCCCCCTCGGGGACAGACTGGTTCTCATCGTCGGTGACGTCGTCGGCCATGGCGTCGAGGCCGCCGCGGTGATGTCGCAACTGCGCACCGCGCTGCGGATGCAGATCCTGGCGGGCTACCCGCTCGCCGAGGCGCTCGCCGCGGTCGACCGCTTCCACGAACATGTGCCGGGGTCGAGGTCGGCCACCGTGTGCGTGGGCTCGCTCGACTTCACCACGGGCGAATTCCAGTACTGCACCGCAGGACACCCACCGCCACTGCTCGTCGGGGCGGACGCCGACGCGCGGTACCTCGTGCCGTCCGGCGCCGGCCCCTTGGGCAGCGGCACGGGTTTTCCGGTGCGCACCGAATTACTGGACGTGGGTGACGCGGTCATGCTGTACACCGACGGCCTCATCGAACGTCCGGGCCGGCCGCTGGCCGCCAGCACCGCCGAATTCGCCGACCTGGCCGCGACCATCGCCGGCGGCCAGGGCGGCTTCGTCATCGAGTCCTCGGCGCGTCCGATCGACCGCATCTGCGCGGAGACCCTGGAATTGCTGCTGCGGCCGACCGGTTACAACGACGACATCACGCTCCTGGCGGCGCAGCGGCGCACCCCGCCGCCACCGCTTCACATGACAGTGGATGCAACCATTCAGGCCGCGCGCGCCGTGCGCGGCCGCCTGCGGCAATGGCTCTCCGACGTCGGCGCCGACTCCGACGACATTTCCGACATCGTGCACGCGATCTCGGAATTCGTCGAGAACGCCGTCGAACACGGTTACGGCACAGAGGTTTCCGACGGCATCGTCGTCGAGGCGGCACTGGCCGGCGACGGCAAACTTTACGCTTCGGTCATCGATCACGGCCAGTGGAAGGATCACCGCGAGGGCGAGCAGGGTCGCGGCCGCGGCCTTGCCATGGCCGAGGCCCTGGTTTCCAGCGCGCACGTCACACACGGGCCCGACGGGACGACCGCCACCCTGACGCATTGCCTGTCTCGGCCGGCCAATTTCGTCACCGACACGCTTGTCAACCGATCGGATCAGCACCGCTCGGTCAATTCCGAATTCGTCTCGGTGGTCGCCGAACCCGGCCGCATCGTCGTCAGCGGCGACGTCGACTCCATCAGCGCATCCACGCTGGATCGGCAGATCGCCGTCGAAAGCCGTTCCGGTGTGGCGCCGTTGACGATCGACCTCAGCGCCGTCACCCAGCTCGGCTCGGCCGGCGTCAGCGCGCTGGCCGCCGGCCGGGACCGAGCCCACCGTCAGGGCAGCGAGTACGTGCTGTTGGCCCCGCCCGGGAGTCCGGCGCACCACGTTCTGTCGCTGGTGCAACTCCCGGTCGTGGGCGGTCTCACCGAGAATCTGGTCGCGGAGGGCTAGGGACGGTCGGACCGCTGGCCGTGCCGCACCTGCTTGAACGGCACGCCGCGGTCGGCCGCGTATTCCCGCGGGAAGCCCAGCACCCGCTCACCGATGACGTTGCGCGCCATCTCCGTTGTGCCGCCTCCCATCGCGACGGTCTGGCGGGACAGGTAGCGCAGCCCCGTTTCCAGCCCGTCGCCGGGTTCCCCGACCACGCCCGCGCTTCCGGCGACCGCCATGGCGGTGTCGACATCGAGGGTCACGGTCTCGGCGTGGAACAACCGGATCAGCGTGCCGGCGGCCGGGGGCAGCGCGCCGTCCCGGACGCTGCGGTACACGTGACCGATCAGTTGCTCGGCCACCGCGCGCTGTACCAGGACGCGGCCCGCCATTTCCTGCAGGCGTTCATTACCCGCCTGGCCCGTCTTCTCGATCAGGCTTACATAGTCGACGGGGTTGGCGTTGCCGCCCTCGCTACCGCTCCCGCTGGCGAACTCGGACCCCTGCCCCACCGCCCGCCGCTCGTGGTAGAGCTGTCGAGACGCCACCGCCCAGCCGTCGTTCACCTCACCCACGACGGCGTCGTCGCCGACGTCCACCCCGTCCAGAAACTCCTCGCAGAACTCCGTGGAACCGCTCAACATGGTGATGCGCCGCAAGGTGATTCCGGGGTGGGCGATGGGCACCAGGAACATGGTCAGGCCCTCATGCTTGGGCACATCCCAGTCGGTGCGGGCCAGACACAGCCCGTAGTCGGCGGCGAAGGCGCTGGTGCTCCACGTCTTGGCGCCGTTGAGCACCCAGCGATCGCCGCGCCGCTCGGCCCGCGTGATGACGCCGGCCAAATCGGATCCCCCGCTGGGCTCCGACAACAACTGCACCAGCACCTCGTCGCCGCGCAGCGCCGCGCCGATATGCCGCCTCTTCTGCTCCTCGCTGCCGGTGTCGAGCAGGGTGGCGCAGCAGATGGTGAAGGTGGGGGTGTTGAGGATCAGCGGCATCTCGTAGGCCAGGGATTCGGCGTCGAATGCCTTCTGGTACTCGTAGTCCAGGCCGAGGCCGCCGTACTCGCGCGGGAAGCAGATCCCGGCGAATCCGCCTTCGTAGAGCCGCTTTTGCAGTTCTCGGGCCCGCCGCCAGGATCGTTCGTCGTCACGCGGCGCGGGCGGCGGCGACTCGGGGTCGATGGGGGGCATGTTGTCCGCGAGCCACGCCCTGGCGCGGGCCGCGAACTCGGCGACGGATTCGGTGGACGTCATCTGTTCGAACGTCCCGCCTTCTCGTATTCGTACACGCGCAGGTTGTGTTCCTCGGGCGTCCCGAACATGGAGCGGTACAACGTGATTCGGCGCAGGTACAGGTGCAGGTCGTGCTCCCAGGTGACGCCGATTCCCCCGTGCATCTGCACGCAGTCCTGCACGATCCGGCCGGCCATCTCACCCACGTAGGACTTGGCGACACTGGCCGACAGTCCCGCCGCGGGTGCGTTGGCGGCGACGTCGGCGACCGCCGCGGCCGTGGTCGCGCGGCAGGCCTCGAGCCACAGTTTCATGTCGGCGAATCTGTGCTTGAGGGCCTGGTAGGACGCGAGCGGCCGTCCGAAGGTGTGCCGGTCCAGGGCCCACCGGACGGTCAGGTCGAACACCGTCTGCAGGATGCCGACCACCTCGGCGCACTGCAGGGTCAGGGCGATGTGGCCCAGACGGTCGACCAGCGCAGCGGTCTCGGCGGGCGCGCCGACGGCCGCCGAGGGCCCCACCACGACACCGTCGAAACGCACCCGGGCGTAGTGCTTGACCAGATCGACCGACTGCTGGGGCTCGATGGTGACTCCCGGCGCGTCCGCGGGGACCAGAATCTGGCGGAGACCGTCACCGCAGCGCGCCACCACCAGCAGCATCTCGCTCTGCGCGGCGGCCTCGACCCGGTCCTTGGTGCCGTCGATGCGGAAACCCGAATCGACGGCGGTGGCCGTCACCGACGGGCTCAGCGGCGCCCAGCCCCGGCCCGGTTCCGAAACGGCCCACGACGCCACGGTTTCACCGGACATCAGCGCCTCGATGATGCCGGCGTGCGGTTGCCGGTCCCCGCACTCGACGAGTGCGGCCAGCACGACGCTGACCGGATACAAGGGCCCGGGCGCCACCGTCTTTCCGAGCTGTTCGGCAACCATGGCCAGGTCCGCAAGACCGCTGTC
This sequence comes from Mycobacterium europaeum, assembly GCF_034555895.2. Taxonomy (NCBI): domain Bacteria; kingdom Bacillati; phylum Actinomycetota; class Actinomycetes; order Mycobacteriales; family Mycobacteriaceae; genus Mycobacterium; species Mycobacterium europaeum. The sequence goes on along the minus strand of NZ_CP157315.1, from coordinate 951,672 downwards.
CGAGACGCTGCCGCCGCCCAGTTCCTCGGGCACCAACAGCCCGGTCCAGCCCAGCTCCGCGGCGCGCCGCCACCAGGCAGGATCAAACGACACCCCCGCGGCGTGCAACTCCCGCACACGGCTCAGCGGCGCTTCCTTTTCCAGAAAGGCTTGAGTCGTCGAGGTGAACAGCGTCCTTTCGGGAGAGTCGAGTGTCGTCATGCTGCCTCTCGTGGAGAGAATTCGCCGGCGTCTCCGATCGTAGCAATGGGCGCTACGGTAAGAGATACCGGAGTTCCGTCGATAGCGCCGCTCGCCGCTATATGGCGAACACGCGCCGCAGCGTGCGCGCGTGCAAGGCCCGGTTCTCCCGAGAAACAACCCAATCGGGAACCAGCGAGTCGAATCCGTTGAATGCCGCTGCGATGACGTGCAATTCGGTGTGCACGTAGGCGTGCAACAGCCTGTTCGCATAGTCGATGGCTTCGTCGCGGCACGGATCGATCTCCGCGCAGCTGATGAACGTGGGCGGCAAGCCCTCGAGGTTCGCCCGGTGCGCGGGGACGTGTTGACCGGTGGCGCCCGCGTGCCCGAGGTAATGACCCCACGCCCGGCTCACCGCCGGCCCGTTGAGCCCGGGCGTGCGCTGGAACTCGCGCCGCGACTGGGTGGCATCGGAGTCGAGCATCGGCTGGTGCAGGATCTGCACCAGGATCTGCGGGCCTTCGTCGTCGAACATGCGCTGACCCAGGCCCGCGACCAGAGCCGCACCCGCGTCGCGGCCCATCACCGCGATGCGGTTGACGTCCACGTTCAGCGCTGCGCAATTGCGGATGGCGTAATAGAAGCCCGCCTCGACGTCGTCCAATGCCGCCGGGCAGGGATGCTCGGGCGCGAGCCGGTAGTCGACGGATATCAGCAGGCAGCCGCCCTCCCTGGCGAGCTCTGCGCATTGCGCGTGGTCGGTGTCGAGGTTGCCGGTCACGAAGCCGCCCCCGTGGGCGTACAGGACAAGGGGGGAACCCGATCCCCCTCGATCCAGGTCGGGACCGCGGTAGAGACGAAGGTTCAGCTGGTGGCCGCCCGGGCCGGTGATGCTGCGCGTTTCGATGGCCACACCCTCGGTGTCGGCCGCCGCGGCGCGCTCGGCGGCGCGCCGGTTGGCGTGTTCGCGTTCGGCGGGCAGCGTTTCGGCACGGAATTCGACGACGCCGAGCGCGGTGGCGGCCTCCCGGAGCACCGGGTCGATGCGGGTAAGGCCCTGCGGCCGCGACAGATTCGTCTGTGTCATGCCTTCTCGTCTTCCGGGCTCATGGATTGCGGTTTCGTCCGGTCCCGGCGCGAGGGGCGCCGGAAACCCTCTTCAAGGTAGACCCGCGATTCCGTGCGGCAAAAGACGCGGTGTTTCACCCTTGAGCGCTGGCCGGATTCACCGTTCTCCGGGGAGCGCCTTGACCGTCGCCGGTAGCCCATACAGAGCGGTCGCATTGCCGCGCATGATCCGCTCCCGTTGGTCGGGCGGGAACCGGTTGATCGCGTAGGTCGGCGAGTCGTAGCTCCAATGCGGGTAGTCCGTCGAGAACATCAGGTTGTCGCCCAGATCCATCATTTCCAGGTACTCGCGGAATTGCACGGTGTCGGCGTCTTCCAGCGGCTGGGTGGTGAACCGAACGTGTTCTCGCACATACTCCGACGGGCGGCGCCGCACGTGGGGCAGGTCGCCGCGGCGGGCTTCCCAGATGCGATCCATCCGCGACATCACGGGCATCGCCCAGGTGAATCCGCCTTCGACGAACACGACCCGCAGCTCGGGGTGGCGGTCGAACGCGCCGTCGAACACCAGGCTCATCAGGTGCGAGACGTACAGCAGGGGCCAGGAGGCGAAGAAGTCGTGCCAGTGCGCGGGATTGCCGACCGGATACAGCGGGATCAGCTCGAACGGCGTCTGCCCCATCAGGTGGGTAGCCACCGGGAATCCGTTGCGCGCCGCGGCCTCGTAGAGCGGGTCGAAATGTGGGTTGCCGAAGGGAATCCCACGGGTCTGCGGTGTCATCAGCACCTGGGCCATGTACGGATGTCCCGCCCATCGTTCCACCTCGCGGGCCGCCTGCTCGGGGGTCTGGGCGCTGACGCTGATGGATCCGCGCCAGCGGCCGTGCCCGTTGTTCTTGTCTAGCCAGACATCGGCGAGCCAGTCGTTATAGGCGGATTTCAGAACGTGTTCGGCCTGTGGCAGTTGGGCGTCGCACATCGGCTCCAGCGTTGCGATGCTGACGCCGGCATCGAGCAGCAGTTGCTTGGCGGCGAACTCGGGGTCGCTGCCCGCGAACCCGCCACCCGGCGGGGCGGCGTCCATCCGCAACGACATGGTCTTGTACGAATCAGGTGTGTCATAGAAATGCGGCACCGGCGCGACCGCGTTGCCGGTCGGCCATATCCTGTCCACCCATTCGGGCGCCGCGTAGGACTTCAGCACGTCGGTCGAGACGGGCAACGGGTGCACATCGGTGTCGACGATGGTGACGGCGATTTCGTCGCCGTGGCTCTTAGACGGGTCAGCCGCTCCGACCCGTTCGATCGTGGTCATCGGACACGCTCCTTCAGCCCGTACAGCTCACTGGCGTTTCGCCACAGCACTTTTTCGCGTTGCGCGGCATCGAGGCCCTCGGCGACGCTCCCCGGCGCCGAGGTTGACCAATGCGGATACGCCGAGCCGTACATCAGCAGGTCGGACTTGTTGGTGAACTCCATCCAGCGCTGCGCGTCGCCGGCGTCGGTCGGTCCGTCGAACGCCGAGGAGCAGAACCTGACGTGGCCGGGCAGGTATTCGCTCGGGTAGCGGTCGACCCACGGCGTCTGATCGCGCATCGACACCCAGAAGGTGTCCAGCCGCCAGATCAACGGGGTGAGGATGTCGTAGCCGCCGTCGGCGAAGACGAACTTCAGGCCGGGGTGCCTGGCGAACGTCCCCTCGACGATGAGGGTGGCCAGGTGCACGAAGTAGTTCAGCGGCATGAACGCCGCGTATCCCGGATAGGTGTGGGCGTGCCCGGCGAAGGTGGGTGGATAGTCGACGCCGTTGCCGCCGTTGATGTGCACCGCCACCGGCAGTCCGTGGGCGGCGGCGGCCTCCCAGATCGGCTCGAACATCGGTTTGCCGTAGGGCTCGCGGGACTGCATCGGGACGCCGACCTGTACCAGTTTCGGGTGGCCGGCCAGGCGCTCGATCTCGGCGACGGCTCCTTTCGGGTCTTCGGGATTGACGCGGATGGTGCCCCGGAATCTGTCCGTGGAATCGGGGTCCAGCCAGCGGTCGAGCAGCCAGTCGTTGACCGCCGCGCAGATCCTGCTGTTGAGCAGGTAGTCGGCGATGTTTCCGCGGGTCAGCGGGTTGAGGATGGCGTATTCGACGCCCCGTGTGAACAGGTGCCGGCGGACGGTGTCCGGGTCCGATCCCGGGTAGTGCTCCCCGTAGAGGTCTTGCCGGTAATCGCCGCCGGGTGCCTGATACCACTGCTGTTCGACGTCGGGGATCGATCGCAGTTTGTGGGCGGCCGGCAGGTAGCGCCGGATTTCGGCGTTGGAGCGGAAATGCGGCTGCACGTTGGCATCGATGATCGACGGGCTCATGCGGTCAGGTACACCTCCCCGTCGGTGATGTCGACCGGATAGGTGCGGATACGCCGGGTCGGATCGGCGACGCTCTGCCCGGTGGTGATGTCGAATTCCCAGTTGTGCCAAGGGCATCGAACGATCTGCCCGTCGCGGACGCGCCGCAAGCCGCCGGGTTCGTCGGGGGCGAATTCGGTGGTGCCACCGAGCAGGCCGAGGCACAGCGGAGCGCCCTCGTGCGAGCAGTAGTTCACGATCGCATACAACTCGCCGCGCACGTTGTACACGCCCACGCCGAACTTCCCGACGTCGACCAGTTTCATCCCGCCGGGCGGCAGGTCGTCCAGCGAACACACAAATCGCCGCTCGGGCACTTACCCCACCGCCTCACGACGCCACGCAGCATCAATACTGTGCCCGTTACGGTAACCACGACAAGCCGTTGGGCTTAGTTGCTATTTATACTATGATAGCGATATTCCCCGCGTATCCAATCCGCTTACCGGCTGTTCAGGAGGAGCGCTGATGACGCTCAGCACCGACCCCGCCAACCAGCCCGTCGCGCTCGACCTCACCGGCGAAACCAGCCCGTACCCGTTCTTCGAATACATGAGGCGCACGGACCCGGTTTGGCACGGCGCACTGGCGGACCACTCGCAGATGCCCGAAGAGCTGCGGCCCAACGACGAGTGGGTGCTGTTCGGCTACGACCCGGTGTTCCAGGCGTTCCGCGACGACCGCATCTTCAGCTCCCACAAGTACGACGAGACCATCGGTTTGGTGATGGGACACACCATCCTGGCGATGGGCGGCAGGGAACACCACGACCACCGCAACCTCGTGGCCAAGGCCTTCCGCGCCACGGCGCTGGAACGCTGGGAGCCGTCGGTCATCGGACCGGTGTGCGATCAATTGGTGGACGAGATCAAAAACGACGGCCACGCCGACCTGGTCAAGGCGGTGACGTTCGAATTCCCCACCCGGATCATCTCCACCCTGCTCGGTTTGCCCCCCGAAGATCTCGACCTCTTCCGGCGGTTGTCCCTCGACCTCATCTCGATCCCGACCGACATCGTCGCCGGCCTCAACGCGGCGGCGGAGTTGCACGGCTACTTCCTCGAGCAGGTCGAGCAGCGGCGCCGCAAACCCACGAACGACATCATCGGCGACCTGGTCACGGCCGAGATCGACGGCGAAAAGCTCAGTGACGAGGCGATCATCGCCTTTCTGCGGCTGTTGCTGCCCGCCGGGCTGGAGACCACCTATCGGTCGTCGGGCAACCTGTTGTACCTGTTGCTGACCCACCCCGAGCAGCTGGCGCTCGTCTACCAGGACCGCTCGCTGATACCGATGGCGATCGAAGAGGGCCTGCGCTTCGAGACCCCTCTGACGATGGTCATGCGGACCACGACCGAAGAGGTCGAAATCGGCGGCAAGACAATCCCGCCCGACGCGCAGATCGACATGTGCATGGGCTCGGCCAACCGGGACGACACCCGCTGGACCGACCCGAACACCTTCGACATCCGCCGGCCGCGACAAGCACACATCGCGTTCGCCGGCGGCATCCACATGTGTCTCGGCATGCACTTGGCCCGGCTCGAGACGCGGGTCATGCTGAACAGCCTGTTCGACCGCGTCAAGGACCTCGCCTTCGTGGCCGACGACGGCACCGGCCAGGAGTCCAGGATCGTCGGGCTGACGTTCCGCTCCCCCAACAAGCTTCCGGTCACGTTCTCCCCGGCCGCATGAGAAGCCGCGCGGCCGTCCTGCACGACGTCGGCGGGCCCTGGTCCGTCGAGGAATTCGAGCTCGATCCGCCCCGCGCCGGCGAAGTCCTGGTCGAGATGGCGGCGGCCGGTCTGTGCCACTCCGACGACCACATCCTCAACGGCGACATGTCGGCACCCAACGAGGTGATGCGATCCCTCGGCCTGCCGGCCATGTTCCCGACGATCGGCGGACATGAGGGCTCGGGCATCGTGCGCCAAGTCGGCGATGGCGTGCGCGATTTCGCCCCCGGTGACCACGTGGTGATGTCGTTCGTCGCGGTGTGCGGCCAGTGCCGCTGGTGCGCGACGGGCATGGAGTACATCTGTGACGTCGGCGCTTTCACCCTGACGCCGGGCATGCCCACCGACGGCACGTTCCGTCACCACACCGCCGACGGCCGGCCGCTGGGGCACCTGTCCAAGGTCGGTGCGTTCGCCGAACACACTGTGGTGTCGACGAATTCACTCGTGAAGATCGAGCCGCAGCTGCCGTTGGCGCCATGCGCGCTGCTGTCGTGCGCCATTCCGACCGGTTACGGTTCGGCCGCCAATCGCGCCGGGGTGCGGGGCGGTGACACCGTCGTCGTCATCGGCGCGGGCGGGATCGGCACCGGCGCGATCCAGGGCGCGCGGATCAGCGGCGCCGCGCAGATCGTCGCGGTGGACCCCGTGGAATTCAAGCAGAAATCGGCGTTGCGGTTCGGCGCGACCCACACCGCCGCCACGGCAGCCGAGGCGCAAGACATGGTGCGGGAGTTGACATACGGCGTCATGGCGGACGCCGTGGTGGTCTCGCCTTCGCTGATCACTGCCGAGGATGTGCGTGATGCGCTGAAGTTGACCCGCAAGGGCGGGACGTGCGTGCTCACCGGGATGACCTCACAACTGACCCGGTCGGTGAAGGTCGATCTGCAGGACTTCATCCTGATGAACAAGACGCTGGCGGGAACGATATTCGGCTCGTGCAACCCGAGGGCGGACATCTCGCGGCTGGCCAGGCTCTATCAAACCGGGCAGCTCCAGCTCGACGAGATGATCACCCGGCGTTATCAGCTCGAGGAGATCAACGACGCCTACGACGACCTTCGCAACGGCAAGATCGTCCGCGGCATCATCGATTTCGGGATCAGCTGAGTCCCCTTCGGCCCATCACCCGCTGCAATTGGCCGTATGCATCGATGGGGCTGTGCAGCGCCAGACCGCCGTCGGCATGCACGACTTGGCCGGTCACCCAGGGCAATTCGAGGACGCCCACGATCGCGCCGGCGACGTCGACGGCGTTCCCGAGGCCGCCGAGCGCGGTCCGTTCGGACAGGGCCTCCACCCAGCCGGGCAGTTGCTCGGGTTTTGCCAGCATCGGCGTGCGTGTGACACCCGGGCCGACGGCGTTCACCCGGATGCCGCGCTCGCCCCACTCCGCCGCGGCCACCTTCACCAACATGTCCACCCCGGCCTTGGACACGCAGTAGGCGCCCATATCGCGGTCGGCGAGGGTGCCGCTGATGCTGGAGACGGCGACGATCGAACCGCCCACCCCGGCGTCGATCATGGCCTGCGCCGCGGCGCGGATCGTCAGCCAGGTGCCCGTGAGGTTGACCGCCAACACCCGGTTCCATTCCGCGGGCGCCTGCTCGAGCAGCAGGCCCGAGGCACCGACGCCGGCGCAGGTGACGATCCGGGTGGGCGCGCCGTGGTCACGCACGGTTTGCGCCATGGCGGCCGACACCGCCTCGGGATCGCTGACGTCGCATGCGATGTCGGCGCCGGCGAGGTCCCACACCACCACGTCATGCCCCGCTTCGCGCAGTCGCGCGGCGACTTCGCGCCCGATCCCGGACGCGCCTCCGGTCACCAGGGCCGTCATTGCGCAGGTCCGATCAGCTCAACCAGTACGCCATCGGGCGCCGTGACGACGGCCATCGGCACCGTCTTTCCGCCGGGCGCCGGCATGGTGATTCGATGAACACCGTCGGCGAATCCCAATTCGGCGAGCGTGGCGAGCGTTTCGTCGACGTCACGCTGCAGGGAGAGCAGAAAGAAGCCGTGCCGCGGACGCTGGGGCGGCACCAACGCCTCGTCGGCGCCGGCGAGGACCACCAGTTCGACGATGCCGGCTTCGGGTGCCTGGGGATCGCCCAGGAATATCGACTGCAACCGGTCGGTCTTGGCGCCGAACAGTTCTGGCCAATCCCCGGTGAAAGTGTGGTCGAACAGTTCGGCGAGTCCGAGGCCGTCGCGCCAGAACTGCTTCGAGCGCTCTACGTCAGCGGTACAGATCGCGGCATGGTGAACACCCAACATCGGCTTCCTCTCGATTGCGCAGCCTGTCCACCATCATGCAACGTCGATAGTTGACGCGGGCGTTCGCCTACATCTTGATCGCGGGGATCAGCCTGCTGAGATTCCAGACGCGGTCTCTTCGCGCACACAGGCAGGAGATCGCCAGTGCGACAGCCGTTATCCCAGCCAACACGATGATCGCCTGCCATAGTCGGGCGTCGATGCCGCCGAGTATGAGCTGCCGGAGTCCGTTGACGCCATAGGTCATCGGGTCGAATCGGTGCAAGACCTGGAAAGGCCGTGACGTGGTCTCCACGGGATACATGCCGCCCGCGCTGACGAGCTGCAACATGAGCAGGGCCATGATCAGCACCCGACCCACCGCCGGACCGACAAGCGCGTTGATCGCCTGCGTCGCGGCCACGAATGCGCCGGAAATCAACATCATGAACCACAGCATCGCCGCCGGGTGCACCGCGTGCACCCCGAGGGCGAACCGGACCACGCAGTAGAGAATGATGGCTTGGCATACCGCGATCGCGGCGGCGGGCAGGTAGCTGGCGAGCACCACACGGATCGCGAGCACCTCCGCGGCGATCGCGCGGCTCTGCAACGGCCGCAGTACCATCCACAGCACCAAGGCACCGAAGAACAAGGCCAGCGTGAGGAAGAACGGAGCCATCCCGGTGCCGAAGTTGGGCGCGGCGTTCTCATGTGAAGCCTTCAGTTGCACCGGACCACCGATGGTGTCGGCGACCGCATCCTTTTGCTGGGTGGTCCAGTTGGGCACCTGCTTGGCGCCGTCGGCGAGTTTGGTCGCCAGCTCGGCCGATCCGGTCTTGAGTTGTCGTGCGCCGTCGTCGAGTTTGACGATGCCGCCGGCCAATTCGGCGTTGCCGGTGGCAACCTGCTGAGCTCCGTCGCGCAGCTGGGTGAGCTTGTTCGTCAGGTCCTGTCCCTTGCTGCCGACCTGGTCGAGAGTCGACGCGAGCGGACTGCCCGGGGTGCGCAACCCCGACGTCAAGGAAATCGCCGCGTTCTGCGCATCGGTGAGCTGCTGGCGGATCTGGGGCGTGAACTGGTGACCCCGAAGCTGATCTTGAATGGCGCGCAGGTTGTTTGCCAGCGGATCCTGTCGTGCGGAGAGCTGATCGATCACCGGCGAAAGCGAGTTTGCGGCGGCATCCTGCGCCGTGGCGATGGCACCGATCTGGTCGTTGGCCTGCTGAAGCGCGGTTGCGCCCTGTTGCAGTTGCTCAGTGCTGCCGCCGATTTGCGACAACGCCTTGGTCACCGCGAGCAGGGGATCGGTGGCCTGGTTGATTCCGTCTGACAGTTGCTTGGCCCCAGCGGCAAGCGTTGCCGAGCCGGAACGGGCGGTATCCAGACCGGCCACCAGCTGGCCGGCGCCGTCATCGAGTCGAGCCGCCCCGTCGGCGGCCTGCTTGATGCCCGATCCCGACGAAACCACTATCGACAGAACCTGATTGACGGCTTGTCCCGAGATGCGGCTGGACACGGCGTTGAGTACCTGGCTGATGGCGGTGCGACCGATGCTCGTCGAGATGTAGTTGTTGGCATCGTTGTAGACGGCGATCAGGTTGGCCTTCTTGGGTTGTCCGGTCACCGGTGATGCGATCGCCGCGCTGAAGTCCGGCGGCAACTCGACCATGAAGTAGTACTTGCCGTGGTCGACTCCGTTGCGTGCCTCGGGCGAGTCCACGACGTGCCAGTCCAAACCGCCGTCCGCGGTGAGGCTCTTGGCGATCTCCGCGCCGGCGTTGAACTGCTGCCCGGACACGACGGCGCCGCGGTCGGAATTGACCAGCGCGACCGGCATCTTGTTGGTGTGGCCGAAGGGATCCCAGAATGCCCACAGGTACAGCGCCCCATAAACCAGGGGCAACAGCATCAGCACGACGATGGCCACGCGCGTCAATCGGCTGCGGCCGAAACGTTTGATCTCCGAGCCGAAGGCGAGTCCAGCCAGCATCTTCAGTCCTCTCCGGTCAGGATGCGGTGATCGTGTAGTTCATGGTCGGGCGCATCCGTGCCGAGCGGGTTGGTCACCCCGACGACGACGGTGCGCCGCTTCGCGATCACGCCGAGTCGGTCGGCCGCGATCGCTCGCCGGGAATTGTCACGAACCTGTTCGAGGTCGCCGACCACCAGGATCGGACGATTCGACAGCAACGCCAGCGTGATTCGCAGCAAGAACAGTTCCAGGTCTGACAATTCGACGATGTAGGTGTGGTGAGACGGCGGGGGTATCTCGCCGAAGACCTCGGCCAGCTCGGCCGGACCCGACTGTACCGGCACCGATGAGTACCACGGCGCCAGCCAACGGGATTGCTCGGCGAGCACGGTCTCCACGGTCACCGATTCCTCCAGGTCGTCGATGTCTTCGAAGGCCGCGATCGAGCAGTGTCGGCGGATCGCGCGCGCGGTTGTTTCACCGAGGACGGTCAGCGTGCCGTGGCTCGGCTTGAAACGTCCCGCGAGCGTCAGCAGCAACGTGGTCTGGCCAGGTCCGCCGGGCATCTGAATCGCGTGAAAACCCGGTGTGAGCGCGAGATCGATATCCGAGAACAGGGGGCCGTGCTCGCCGTCGACGCCTAAACCGCGGGCAATGATCACCGGCGCCGCAGCGTCCTGCATGTCATTTGTATCCATCGTGACGCTCTCCCTGATCGGTGGAAACCAGGACCGATTCCAGCGCTGCGGTGATCAGCTGCGTGAGCAGGTCGGGGTTCATGGCCCCCGGACGCAGGACCTCTTCCATCGCGATGCCGAGGTTGATCGTGACGACGAGCTGGGCGAGGTCGGCGAGCTCCCGATCGGACGCCACGGAGGTGGTCGATCCGACGATGTGCAGCGCTTGGTCGGCGGCAGCGGCGCGGCGACGCCGGATGAGGCGCTCGCGCAGCTGGGGGTCGCGCTGGGCGCGCAACCAGTATTCGACGAACAACACGTAATAGTCGGAATGGTCGCGAACTGTGTCGAGCACCGATCTGCTCAATTCGCGTGCGGCTGCGCCCGTGTCGCCGCCGCTGCGGTCCAGCGCTGTCGCAATCTGCTCGCCGCGAAGCTCGAACTGGCGGTCGACGAGAGCCAGGAACAGTTCGTCCTTGGATTCGAAATTCGAATAGACCGCGCCCTTGGTGAAGCCCGCGGCCTGCCCGATCGCGTCGATGGTGGCACCGGCGAACCCTTCGGCGGCGAACACCTTCGACGCCGCGTCCAGGATCCGGTCACGAACCTCGTCGCGGGTGGGGCGGGTTCGGCGCGGCTTGACTGGCGACATAGCCCGTAGCATACTCCTCAGTATCGAGTGGATACCAGTCGGTATCGAATTATGCGCGGGGCGGGCCGCCCTCTTGCTGGCTCCGGTGATCGCCTACGCGAGTTTGGCCAAGGTCCGATCCCACAGCTCGCGCGCGAGCACGGGATCGTCGCCCGCGCGATTGGCACGCGCGATGTTGCCGTTCGAGTAGTACTCGCCGGAGGACCAGTCGATGCCGGGCGTGCTCGAGGCCAGCCACACCAGTTGGTCGGCACCTCGATCCGGGGTCTTGATGAGCCGGCTCACCGGGGTGCGTTGCATCGTGGTCAGGAACCGGGATCCCGACGAATGACCGATGTTGGTGTTGACAAAACCCGGATGCACCACCGCGACCGAGAGCCCGTCGGCGTGGTAGCGCCGATGCAATTCCTTGGTGAACAAGACATTTGCGAGTTTTGCCAGGGCGTAGGCGGTGCTCGGACGGCGCCGGCCCGTCGTGTCGAAATCGGTGAGGGTGACGTTGCGCAGCAGCCGCTGCGACGAGCTCGACGTGTTGATGATGGTGGCGCGCGAGACCACGAGCACGTCGAGCAACAGTGTGGTGAGCAGAAACGGCGCCAGGTAGTTCACCTGAAAGGTGATCTCATGTCCGTCCGCCGTCCGGTGCAGCCTGCTGAAGACCCCACCGGCGTTGTTGCCCAGCACGTCGATGCGCGGGCACTCCGAGCGGATCTTGTCCGCCAGGGCCCGCACCTGGTTCAAATCGGCGAAGTCGGCCACGAAATAGGCCGCGTCCAGTTCGGCGGCGATGGCGGCGGCCTTGCTTTCGGTCCGTCCGACCACAGCGAGATTCGCCCCCGTGCGGCGCAACCGGCGTGCCGCCGCGGCGCCGATGCCGTCGCTGGCACCGGTGATGACGATCGTCTTACGGGTCATTGCCTCGTCCTCCGCGGGGAGCCTAACGACCGCGATCGTCGCACGCGCCGCCTAAGCGGGTCGCTCACCCCGGGTGGTGCTCACGCGGGCGTGTAGCGAACCGGCAGGTGTTTGAGACCGCCCACGAAGGTGGTGGCCACCAGTTCGGGCTCCCCCGTCAGCTCAATGGATTTGAGCCTGGGCAGCAGCTCGGTGAAGAAGCTGTTGACCTCCATGCGGGCCAGTGCCGCGCCCATGCAGAAGTGCACCCCGTAGCCGAAGGCGAGGTGCTTGTTGGGGTCGCGCCCGACGTCGAAGCGGAACGGGTCGGCGAAGACATCCTCGTCACGGTTGGCCGACACGTAGGACAGCAGCACCGAGTCCCCCGCCGCGATGGGCACCCCGCGGACGGTGGTGTCCTCGGTGGCGGTGCGCATGAACTCCTTGACCGGGGTCACCCAGCGGATCATCTCCTCGGTGGCCAGCGGCATCAAGTCGAGGTTGTCGCGCAGTCGCGCATGCTGGTCCGGGTTTTCGATGAGCGCGTGCAGGCCGCCCGAGATGGTTGCGCTGGTGGTGTCGTGGCCGGCGGTGGCGACGATGAGGTAGTACGACACGGTGTCGATGTCCGACAGCGGTTCGCCGTCGACGCGGGCGTTGGCGATCGCCGACGCCAGGTCCTCGGTCGGGTGCTCCCGGCGCGACGCCGTCACCCCGTTGAAGTAACCGAACATGTCGAACAGCGCGGGGAGCTGATCCTCGTTGGTGGTGCCGCGTTTGAATTCCGAATCGTCGCTGCCGAACAATTCCTGGGTCAGCTTGAGCATGCGCGGAAAGTCGGCTTCGGGCAGGCCCAGCAGCGACATGATCACGTAAAGCGGGTAGTTGACCGCGACTTCCTGGACGAAGTCACACTCGGGACCTGCGGCCATCATCTTGTCGACGTAGATCTTGGCGAGCTCGTCGACGCGGACCTTCAACGCCCGCATCGCCTTTGGGCGGAACCAATCGGAGCCGATCGCACGCACCACCCGATGCTGCGGATCGTCGAGGTGGATCAGCGTGCGCACACCCGCGGCCGCCTGCATCTCGTCGCCCGCGGCCGTCGTCAGGACGGGACGGGGCCAGTTGGTGAACAGTGTGTTCTCGCGTTCGATGTCCATGATGTCGGCGTGTTTGGTGATCGCCCAGAACGGCCGGTAATCCGGCACCTCGACCCACGACACCGGGGCGGTGGCGCGCAGATGGGTCAGCGCCGCGTGCAGTCGCCGCTCGTCGGTGTACGCCAGCGGATCAGCCAATAACCGTCCGGCGTCATCCATCGTCGTTGTGCTCACTGGCGAAACTCCTTCATTGCGGCGGCGATACAGGCCGGAGAGGCGTCGTAAAAGATCGGCAGCACGCGGTCCACCGCGCCCGCACACCGGCGTTTCAGCGCGGCGCCGATTGCGTCGACGGGGCCCACGACCGCGAAGGTCGCGAGCATTTCGTCGTCGATCAGCGATCCCATCGCGTCCCATTGACCTTGCTTGGACAGCAGGTTCAACTCGGTGTGCAGGTCGCCCCAGCCATGCAGCCCAAGCACTTTCCGGTAGGCAGGCGTGGATCCGTAGAAGGCGATCTGTTTTCGGGTGGCCGCCATCGCCGCCGCCAGCTCTGCTTCGTTCTCGCCGGTCGCCACCATCACCTCGGACGACACCTGGAAGTCGGCACGGTCGCGGCCGCCGCGCTGCATGCCCCGCTGCAGCGCCGGCATCGTCACCTCGTCGAGGTAGCGCCTGGACACCATCGGGTGACCGAGGTGCCCGTCGGCCACCTCACCGCACATCTCGGTCATCGCTTCGCCCACCGCGGCGAGGAACACCTTGGGCGCCGGATAGGGCTGGGGTTCCGGCGTGAACATCGGGGTCATGATCTTGTGCGTGTAGAAATCGCCCTCGAAGCGCAACGTGCCGCCGTCTTTCCACGCGGACCAGATGGCGTGCAGGGCGGAGACGAATTCGCGCATCCGGCGGGCGGGATGGCTCCACGGCATGCTGAAGCGTTTCTCGATGTGGGGCTGAATCTGGGTGCCCAGGCCGAGGATGAACCGGCCCTGCGAGTACGCCTGTAGGTCCCAACCGATGTTGGCGACGATCATCGGATTGCGGGCGAACGCCACCGCGATGTTCGTGCCTAGTTCGAGCCGCGACGTGTGTTCGGCCGCCAGCAGCAGCGGCAGAAACGGGTCATGACTGGTCTCCGCCGTCCAGCCGCCGTCATATCCCCCGCGCTCCAGGGCGACCGCGGCATCGGTCGCCCGTGCCAGTTCATTGGGGATGCCCCCGTCGACCTTGAGGCGGGCGGCATCGGCCATGCGGGTAACTTTACAGTAAGCAATCCAGTATGTGACCCTGCAGGTGTGGTGATCGCAAGCGCGGCGCAGCCGGGCGCGGCGGGTCGCCACCATCGAACCAGGTGGAGATCGCAAGCGCGGCGCAGCCGGGCGCGGCGGGTCGCCACCATCGAACCAGTCGCGCGACGAAACCCCATGAGGTAGGACATAGGCATGCCGAACACCCAGGACTGGGGAGAAACGCTCGACGATCTCGGGCGGCGCCGTCAGCACGCGCGGGAGATGGGTGGGTCGGAGCGGCTCGACAAGCACCGCGGCAAGGGCAAGCTCGACGCCCGCGCGCGCATCGACCGCCTGCTCGACCCGGGGTCGTTCCGCGAGATCGGCACCCTGGTCGGGGGCCAGGTCGCCGCCGACGGGATCGTGGTCGGCTCCGGGTTGATCAACGGCTCGCCGGTGATGCTCGGCGCCGAGGACTTCACCACCATGGCCGGCAGCATCGGACCCGGCGGCAACTCGAAGCGCTACCGCATCGCAGAACTCGCACTGCGCGACAAGATTCCGTTGGTGATGCTGCTCGAGGGCGCCGGGTTTCGGCCAACCGGCGGTCACTACGGGCGCACCCCCACCGACCTGCTCGCCCAGGCGCAGTGCTCGGGGCGCGTTCCGACCGTGGCCGCCGTGCTCGGCCCCTCGGCCGGGCATGGCGCGCTCGTCGCGCCGGTGTGCGACTTTCGCATCATGAGCAGGCAGGGCGCCATCTTCACCGCCGGCCCGCCGGTCGTCAAAGAGTCCACGGGCGAAGATATTTCGAAAGAGGACCTCGGGGGCCCCGATGTCGCGCTGCCCAGCGGGGTGATTCACAACGTCGCCGAGGACGACGAAGACGTGCTCGACGACATCCGCCGCTACCTGTCCTACTTCCCGCCCAGCGCCTGGTCGTACCCGTCGCCGCTGCCCGCCGACCGGGCCGGCGAGCCGCGGCACACACCGGAACTGCTCGACATCGTGTCCCGGGACAACCGCCGCGTGTACGACATGCGCGCCGTGCTCGACGTGATCTTCGACCGCCCGGACTGGTTCGAGGTGCAGCCGCAATTCGGCAAGGCGATCATCTGCGCGCTGGCCCATCTCGGGGGGCATCCGGTCGCGGTGGTGGCCAACCAGCCCAAGGTGATTGCCGGCTCGATCGACGCGGACGCGGCGGACAAGGCGGCGCACTTCATCATGGTGGCCGACTCGTTTCACTTGCCGATCGTCTTCCTCGCCGACAACCCCGGGATGCTGCCCGGCAGCCGCTCGGAGCGCAGCGGGGTGCTGCGCGCCGGCGGGCGGATGTTCGCCGCCCAGACCGCGGCCACCACCTTGAAGCTGCACGTCACGCTGCGCAAAGCGTACGGTTTCGGCTCAATGGTCATGTCGCTGTTGGGCTTCGACCACCAGGTTGCGACGTTCGCGTACCCGGGGGCGACGATGGGCGCGATGAGCGCGGCGGCGCTGAGTCGCGCGTCCCACGCGGGCGAGGACCTGACGGCGAAGCTGCGCGACGCCGAACTGCAAGCGTCCTACCGCTCGGCCGAACACATGGGTTTCGACGAGCTCATCGATCCCCGAGAGACGCGCGACGCGCTACTCGCCGCCTTGCGACGCGGCCTGTCCAGCAGGCAGGCTGCCGCCGAACCGGTCAGCCGGACCGTGATCATGCCCTGACGGGCGCTACTGCCCTGCCCGATACGCCGCGATTACGGGCTCCAGTTCGTCCGGTGTCGCCCCGTGCATGATCACCGCGTCGGCCCCGTAGTCGAACTCCTTGCGGACCCGGTCCGCGCATTGCCGGGCCGATCCGGTGGCCGATGGCTCCAGCCACTCGTCCGGGATCAACGTCGCAATGTGCTCGATCTGGCCGGCCGTGGCCTTGTGGTCGATGCCACCCGCGATCGACGTCACCACCGAGTCCTCCCGAAAGCGTTGCAGCACGGCCGGATCCCAGTTGTTGGTCCGCACCATCAGGTCGCCATAGCCCTGCAGGTAGGTGGCCAGGCGTGCGACCGTCTTCTTCAGCCGGAGCTCCTCGGGAAGGTGGTCACCCACCGTCGCGAAGCAGGACCACACCCGCACGCCGTCGGGGTCGCGGCCGGCCTTTTCGGCCGCGGACTTGACGGTTTTGACGCAGCGCTGCAGCGTCTCCGGAGTGAAGTAGGTGTGCAGGATGACGTCGTCGAACACGCGCCCGCCCAACTCGAGTGTCTTGGGCCCGAACGCCACCAGCGCCAACCGGATGTCCTCGTCGAAGTCCGGGTCGAGGAACAAGACGGGGTATTTGCCCATCGGGCCGTCGTGGTTGACGATCAGTTCCCCGTGCCACAGGCGGCGCATGACCCGGGCCCAGTCCTCCATCTGCGCGGTGGTGACCGCCGGTATGCCGAACGCCCCGTAGATCGCCGCGATGCCGCGGCCGATGCCCAGCGTGAAGCGCCCACCGGAGAGCCGGTGCATGGTGGTCGCCCACGATCCGGTGATCAGCGGGTGGCGGGTGTTGTGATTGGTTGCGGCGGTGGCGATCTGCATCCTGGTGGTCACGGCGCAGGCGGCCCCGGTGAGAGACGACGCCTCCTTGACGTTCCAGCGCTCGGAGATGAACGCGGTGCCCATGCCCAGCTCCTCGCCGCGGCGCGCCTCGTCGATCAGTGTTGCCGGGCCCTCGCCGCCGGCACCGGCCAGCAGGTAGTAGCCCAATTCATCAAGCGTGCGATCGGTCAACTCCACACTCCTTGCCGGTAGCCACAGTTCCAGACCTCGGTGATCTTTCCGTCGACGACCCGGAACACCTCGATGCTGCCGACGTTGGCTTCGGCGCCGTCCTTGGTGGTCATCGACGAGTCGTAGACGATCGCGACGTGCTGGCCGTCGTCGCCTGCGGCGACGATCTTCAGATCGAAGCGCAACGTGTCGAACATCGCCCAGACGTCCTTGACGCGATTGACGGCCTGTTCGCGGGTGAGCGTGTGCGACTCCCCCACCTCGTGCCGGATCACGGTGTCGGCGAACAACTCGCCCGCCAGGGTCAGGTTCTGCTCGTTCCAGACGACGAGGTTGTAGAGCTCGACCACCTCACGGGCGGTGCGCGTCGCCGCCATCAGCCCGCCACGCCGCGCAGGAATCGGTCGGTCACCTTCTGGACCCGCCGGGAGAAGACGTGTCCGACGTGGCTGCCGTCGTACCAGTACAGCTGGCCTCCCCAGCGCTCCTGCAACGCTTCCGCGGGCTCGCGCATCGCCATCCGGTCGTGCCACGCGCCGACGATCAGCCGGCGGTCCGGCGGCGGCGCCGGATCCACCCGCAGGGGATCGATCACCGAGGTCAGCTGCGCCACCTCCGGGGACGCCAACAAGTCCCGGAATTCGGCGCGGGACGATCCCCGACGCCCCAGGTGCCGCGCGATCATCGCGTTGAGCCCCAGGATCGGCGTATACAGCGCGACGGCATCGATCTGCCTCTCCAGGTGGGAAACCAGCGCCGCGACCGGGCTTCCCATCGAAATCCCGGCTACCGCAACCGCAGTGGCCTGCGGCTTCGCCCATCGCACCACCGCGCGGATCTCGGACACCGCCCGCATCATTCCGGCGACGTTGCCCAGCGGGTCCATGTCGGGGTAGGCGGGCCATTCGCGGCGCCGGCAGCCGTGACCGGGCTGCACCGGCATCGCGACGTTGAATCCCAGCTGGTGATGTATCCGGCCGATCCGGCTCAGCAACAGGTCCTCGGTACCGCCCTGACCGGCGCCATGCACCCAGATCAGCCACGGCCTCGGGCCGTCGCGGTGCCGGCACAGGTGCACCACGGCCCTCGCCGGGCCACCCAGGCCCTCGGCTTCCAGCGTCTTCGGCAACGCCGGATCGTGCTCGAACGCCATCCGCTCGTATGCGAGATTGCCGATCCGACGCCGCCGCAACGAGGTTGCGCGCAGCGGCGGCGGGTCCCGGTGCGCGCGGTCGAGACCCAAAGCGGACAACTCCTCTGCCGCCGCCGTGCAGCCATCCAGGGAACGCGTCGCCGCCGGGCTCCCCCCGAGCAGCGAAAAGCCGCTCAGCACAAGTTCGTCCAGCATGACCTCACCGAACTGTCGCAGGCCGCGCGGTGACACCGGAGCCCACCCCGTCGATTCGTTCAGGCCGGACACCGTGCGGGGCAGCAACATGCCGAGCTCGCGGGTCGCCTCCCGGGCCAACCCCAGACCGCGCGTCACGTTCGACATGCCGTCCACCTGGGCCGGCTTGAAACAGGTGCAGCCGGCGGCCGCGACTCCCTAGCAGCGACGCCGGTATTCGGGCATTCCGCAGGCGTAGCCCATGTACATCCGCTCATGGCCGGGTGCATTGCCGCCGTTGTACCACGGGTTGCACGACGGATGGAACAGCACCGTCGGCGCCACGAGCGCGGTGGCTGTGTCATTTCGCTCCTTGCCGTGCACGGGCCGGACTGCTGAAATCTATACTGTAACCGGCTTAGTATCAGGCAATCGGAGGCGCCGGCGTGAAAGTGCCGTTCACCTGGAAGGTCACCGGGTGGTTCATGGTGGGGTGGTCGCCGGAGTTCCCGGTGGGCGAGGCGCGGCCGCTGCACTACTTCGGCGAGGACCTGGTGGCCTACCGCGACGAGTCCGGCGAATTGCACGTCCTCGAGGCGCACTGCAAGCACCTGGGCGCACACATCGGCCACGGCGGCAAGGTGCTCGGCGACTGTGTCGAGTGCCCGTTCCACGGCTGGCGCTGGGGACCGGATGGCACGAACCGCTACATCCCCTACCAACCGGACCGCCCCAACCGCGCGCTGCGGCTGCGGGTGTACCCGGTGCGCGAGCAGTACGACTGCGTGTTCATCTGGCACCAGCCAGACGGCGAGGACCCGCACTGGGAGATGCCGGACATCTTCGGGAAGTTCCCCCAATTCGAGACCGACCCGGCGGCCTATTACCGCGCGTATCCGGAGTTCTCCCGGCGCGCGGAGCGCGAGCCGGTTCATCCGCAGATCGTGGCGGAGAACGCACCCGACAGCGCCCATTTCGAGTACGTGCACCACGCCACGGTGACGCCACGGGTGCTGGACTGGAAGATCGTCGACCACGAGTGGCAGTTCGTCGCGGGATGGCCGGACGCGCGCAGCGACAACCCCGAGGATCTCGCGTTGCGGTTCCACAGCCACCTGTTCGGCCTCGGCGGGGCCATCAGCGTCTTCGAGGGGGCGCAGAACCACCGGCTGATCTTCACCTGCACGCCGGTCGACGACGAGTGTTCGGACCTGTTCTACTCGATCTGGTGGCCGCGGGTCCCCGGAGACACCTCCGAGGTACCGCACGGCAAGCTGCGCGACGTCATCGAAAAACAGTTCCTGTCCACGGTCTTCGACGATCTGCGAATCTGGCGCTACCAGAAGTACGTGGAGCATCCGGCGCTCTCCAAGGTCGACGCGAAAGGCTATATGGCACTGCGAAAATGGGCGACCCAGTTCTACGACGTGCCGGCATGACGCCACTCAACGACCTCGCGTCGCCCGAGCACACCGCGATCGTCACGCAGGAATGCCAGGGGGCCGTCATCGGCCCGGACGCCGGGCTGGCGATGCTGGCAACGGAAGCCCGTCGGGTCGCGCTACCCAACATCTTGCGGCTGCTGCCGGCCGCCCGGGCGGCCGGGGTACGCGTCGTGCACTGCGTGGTGCAGCGACGGCCGGACGGGCTCGGTTCCAACCACAACGCCAAGATCTTCAGTCGGGGCCGGGGGCCCGGAAAGGCCGGACTCGACATTGCCCCGGGGAGCGCCGGGGCGGCCGTCCTTCCCGAATTAGGGCCGGAACCAAGCGATCTGGTACTCAGCCGCTGGCACGGCGTCGGGCCGATGGGGGGCACCGACCTGGACGCCATACTGCGGAACCTTGGCGTCTCCACCATCGTCGTCGTGGGGGTATCGCTGAACATCGCCATTCCCAACGCCGTCATGGACGCCGTCAACGCCGCCTACCGCGTCGTCGTTCCCCGGGATGCCGTCGCCGGCATCCCCACCGAGTATGGAGAAGCCATCATCACCAACACCCTGTCGCTGCTCGCGACCATCACCACCACGGACGAACTGCTTCAAGCGTGGCAGCCGAGCGAAGCAGCGCGATGACGGAAACAGCGCCGGAGGTTCGGGGCGGATTTCCCGACGTCCAGCCCGTCGAGGACGCTCCCGAGGAACTGGGGCCGTTCGTCGCCGCTCTGCGCCGCCTGCAGGACCTGACCGTGTCCACCAAGCCTGACCCCGCGCTCTGGGCCGCCGCGACCGCGCACCTGGAGAACGCCTGCGCGCTGTTGAACGACCACCAGGTCCCGGAGACCGAGTCGGTAGCCGGCCGGGTGCTGAGCCTGCCCGGGTTGGCCCATCCCCTGATGCCGCCCTGGATGGTGACCGAGTCAGGTCCCGACGGCGTGACGATGGCCGGCCATTTCACCACCGCGCACATCGGCGGAAACCGGGCCGTGCACGGTGGAATGATCCCGCTGTTCTACGACTGGCTGCTCGGCATGGTGGTGTCCACCGCGGGCATCCGGCCCACCCGCACGGCCTACCTGCACGTCGATTACCGCAAGATCACCCCGATCGACGAGCCGTTGACCGCCCAGGGACGAATCTCCGGCATCGACGGCAGGAAAGTTTTCATTGACGCTACTATGACAGCTACCGATGGAACCTTGCTCAGCGAAGCCAACGGCTTGATGGTTCGCCTGCTACCCCACCAGCCGTGAAAGGCATGATGTCAGACACCCCAACGACATTCACGGTACCGGCCGTCGCGAGGGCCGTGGCCGCGGCAATCCCCGATCGAGAGCTCATCGTCCAAGGGGACCGGCGCTATACCTATGAGAAGGTGATCGAACGCTCCACCCGTCTGGCCGCATACCTGCACTCGCGCGGGTTGGGTTGCCACACCGAACGCTCCACGCTCGACGGTCACGAGGTCGGCCAGGACCTTCTCGGCATCTACGCCTACAACGGCAACGAGTTCGTCGAGGGGCTGCTCGGCGCGTTCGGGGCCCGCGTCGCGCCGTTCAACGTCAATTTCCGCTACGTCAAGAGCGAGCTGCAGTATCTGCTGGCGGATTCGGGGGCGACCGCGCTGATCTACCACGCCGCGTTCGCGCCGCGGGTGGCCGAAATCCTGCCGGATCTGCCCCAGCTGCGCGTGCTGATTCAGATCGCCGACGACTCCGGCAACGAGTTGATCTACGGCGCAGTGGATTACGAGAGCGCCCTGGCCTCCTGCGCGCCGACGCCACCCCCGGTTCAACACTCACCCGACGACCTCTACGTCCTGTACACGGGCGGCACGACGGGGATGCCGAAAGGCGTCCTGTGGCGCCAACACGACATCTTCATGACGTCCTTCGGCGGGCGCAACCTGATGACCGGCGAGCCCTTTGGATCCGTCGAGGCGATCACGGCCGGGGTGGCCGCCGGCCCCGGCACCAAGTTGATGGTCCTGCCGCCGCTGATGCACGGCGCGGCCCAGTGGAGCGTGATGACCGCGATCACGACCGGGCAATCCGTCGTCTTCCCTTCGATCGTGGACCGGATGGACGCCGACGACGTCGTCCGCACCATCGAACGCGAACGGGTGACGGTCGTGACGGTGGTCGGTGACGCGATGGCCCGCCCGTTGGTCGCCGCCATCGAGAAGGGAACCGCGGACGTGTCGTCGCTGGCGGTCGTCGCCAACGGGGGCGCGTTGCTCACCCCCTACGTCAAGCAGCGATTGATCGAAGCGCTCCCCAACGCCGTCGTCGTCGACGGCGTCGGCTCCTCGGAAACGGGCGCACAGATGCACCACATGTCGACGTCCGGCGCGGTGTCGACCGGCACCTTCAATGCGGGGCCGGACACGTTCGTGGCGGCCGAGGACCTGTCCGCCATCCTGGAACCCGGTCACGACGGCATGGGCTGGCTCGCGCAGCGCGGTTACGTTCCGCTGGGCTACAAGGGCGACGCGGCCAAGACGGCCAAGACGTTTCCCGTCATCGACGGTGTGCGATACGCGATTCCCGGTGACCGGGCCCGCCACCACGCCGATGGCAGCGTCGAATTGCTGGGGCGCGATTCGGTGACGGTCAACTCGGGCGGCGAGAAGATCTTCGTCGAGGAGGTCGAAACCGCCATCGCGTCGCACCCGGCGGTCGCCGACGTGGTGGTCGCCGGACGGCCTAGCGAACGCTGGGGCCAGGAGGTGGTGGCCGTCGTCGCGCTGGCCAACGGCGCCCACCCCGACGCCGAGGAACTGGTCACGCACGCCTCGCAATCGCTGGCCCGCTACAAGCTCCCCAAGGCGATCGTGTTCCGCGCGGCAATCGAGCGCAGCCCGTCCGGCAAGGCCGACTACCGGTGGGCGCGCGAACAGGCGGCCAACGGCTGACACCGGGCCGGGCGCCCATATTGTCTACTGTAGGTATTACAGTATGATCTTACGCACGGCGCCTTGCCGTTCCCGCTGACGATGCTGGAGATCTAGGGTGACGACCAACCTGCCCGCGGCAGCCGGTGCCGATGGCCAGACCGTCAGCCTGCGTGACCCCTATCCGTTCTTCGCCCGGAAACGCCGCGCGTCCGGGGTGTTCCGCGGGACGGTCATGAACTATTCCAAAACGCCCGAGTCGCTGATCCCCAAGCGCGAATTCTCCGCGGTGTCCTTCGATGCGGTGAACAAGGTATTCCGGGACGGCCGGGTGTTCAGCTCCGCGCCGTACGACAAGACCATCGGCCTGTTCATGGGGCCCACCATCCTGGCGATGGAGGGAAAGAAGCACCGCGACCACCGCAACCTGGTGTCCGCGGCGTTCAAGTCCAAGGCGTTGGCCCGTTGGGAGAACACCATTGTGCGGCCTATCTGCAACGCCCTGATCGACGAGTTCGCGGGCGCCGGCGAAGCCGACCTGGTCCGGCAATTCACGTTCGAATTCCCCACCCGTGTCATCGCCCGCCTGCTGGGGCTGCCCGCCGCCGACCTCTCGACGTTCCGGAAGCGCGCGGTGCAGCTGATCAGCTACCACGTCGACTACGAGCACGCCTTCGAGGCGTCGGCCGCGCTCAAGGACTACTTCCTCGAGCAGATCGCACTGCGCCGATCCCGTCCCACCGAAGACATCATCGGCGACCTGGTCACGGCGGAGATCGACGGCGAAAAGCTAAGCGAGGAAGCGATTTACTCCTTCCTGCGGCTGCTCCTGCCGGCCGGCTTGGAGACCACGTACCGGTCATCGGGCAACCTGCTGTACCTGCTGCTCACCCACCCGGACCAGTTCGCCGCGGTCCAGGCCGACCGCGGGCTGTTGCCGCAGGCGATCGAGGAGGGGTTGCGCTTCGAGACGCCCCTGACCACGGTCCAGCGCTTCACCACCGAGGACACCGAGCTGGAAGGTGTCGAGATCCCGGCGCGTTCGGTGGTCGGTGTGTGCATCGGGTCGGCGAACCGCGACGAGCGGCGCTGGGAACGTTCCGAAGAATTCGACATCTTCCGCACGCCGCTGCCGCACATCTCCTTCGCCGCCGGCGAGCACACATGTCTCGGGCTGCACCTGGCGCGGCTGGAGACCCGCGTCGCGGTCGAATGCCTCCTGGACCGGGTGGCCAATGTCCGGTTGCTCACCGACGACGACCCGCACATCCACGGCCAGCCCTTCCGCTCACCGACGGCGCTTCCCGTGACGTTCGACGCGAAGTAGGGTCCGAAAATGACCAAAGTTATGTCGGGCTTCCGGGTCCTGGAACTTGCGCAATTCACCTTCGTCCCGGCGGCGGGTGCCATCCTGGCCGATTGGGGCGCCGACGTCATCAAGGTCGAACACCCGTTGCGCGGCGACACCCAGCGCGGCTTCGTCAACATGGGCGGCATCCAGGTCGACCCCGAGCGGCACCCGCTGATGGAGCATCCCAACCGGGGCAAGCGCAGCGTCGGCGTCGACGTCTCCACGCCGGGCGGCCAGGAAGTGATCTACGAACTGGCCAAGACCGCCGACGTCTTCCTCACCAATTACATGCCGGCACAACGGCAGAAGCACAAGTTCGACGTGGAACACATTCGCGCGGTGAACCCGAACATCGTCTACGCACGCGGCTCGGCATACGGCGACAAGGGCGCCGAGCGCGACACGGGCGGCTATGACGGGACGGCGTTCTGGACGCGCAGCGGCATCGGGTACGCGCTGACGCCCGAGGAGCTGGGCGGCGCACTGGGACAAGGCATCCCCGCGTTCGGTGACTCTATCGGCGGCATGTTCATCGCGGGTGGGATCTCGGCCGCGTTGCTGCATCGCGAACGCACCGGCGAAGCCCTCGAGCTCGATGTGTCGTTGTTGAGCACGGCCTGGTGGGCGGCCGGGGCGAGCGTGACGCAGGGCATGGAGACCGGCGAAGTCATGCGCACGCCCATGCCGGGTTCGGCAGCGTCGGTGAATCCGTTCATGGGCAATTACGAAACCTCCGACGGCGGCACCATCAACCTATGCATCATCAGCCCGACCGGCTTGATCCGCGACACGTTCGAGCACCTCGGCATCCCCGAGGCGGCCGACGATCCGCGCTTCTCCGACGTGCTCCCGTTGATCCAGAATGCCGACGCGGCCGCCCAATTGATCGCAAAGGCCTTCGCGGCCAAGCCCTTCGACTATTGGCGGCAACACCTGAAGACGATGAGGGGTCAGTGGGCGCCGTTCCAAAGCCTGCTCGACCTGATCGACGACGAACAGGCCCTCGCCAACGACATGATCAGCGAGGTCGAACTCGCCGGCGGCGGGAAGCCTTTCCGGGTCGTGCGCGGCCCGGTGCAGTTCAACCACGAGCCCCTGGTGACCACGCGAGCGCCCCAGGCCTCCGAACACACGGAAATCGTGCTGATGGAACTGGGCATGGATTGGGACCGCATCGAGGAACTGAAGGACTCGGGAGCCATTGCGTGAATGACGTGGCGATCATCGGCGTCGGCCTGCACCCGTTCGGTCGTTTCGAGGGCAAGTCCGCCATGGCGATGGCCGCGGACGCCATCCAACTCGCGATCGCCGACGCGGGCATCGAATGGCGAGACATCCAGGCCGCCACCGGCGGCAGCTGGACGGTGGCCAATCCCGACGCCATCGTCGCAATGGTCGGGCTGTCCGGCATCCCGTTCACCAACGTGTTCAACGCCTGCGCGACCGCGGCCAGTGCCGCCAAGGCCTGCGCCGACGGTATCCGGTTGGGCGACTACGACTTCGGGATCGCCATCGGGCTGGACAAGCACCCGCGCGGCGCATTCACCGAGGACCCGGCGCTGGTGGGGATGCCGCGCTGGTATGCCGAGAACGGGCAGTACCTGACGACCAAGTTCTTCGGGATGAAGGCCAACCGGTACCTACACGATCACGGCATCTCCCACCGAACGCTGGCCAAGGTGGCCGCCAAGAACTTTCGCAATGGCGCGATGAATCCCAATGCCTTCCGCCGCAAGCCGATGTCCGAAGACGACATCCTAAATTCAGCGATGCTGAATTACCCGCTCACGCAGTACATGTTCTGCGCGCCCGACGAGGGGGCCGCCGCGGTGGTGATGTGCCGGGCGGACATCGCACACCGCTACACCCGCACGCCGATCTTCTTGCGGGCGGTCGAAGTGCGCACCCGCCGGTATGGCGCCTACGAGGTCAACACGACGTTCGCGCCGGTCGACGAAGACCTCTCCCCGACCGTGTACGCCTCCCGCGCCGCGTTCGAGAAGGCAGGTGTGACGCCGCAGGACGTCGACGTCATCCAGCTGCAGGACACCGACGCCGGCGCGGAGATCATCCACATGGCCGAGTGCGGGTTCTGCACCGACGGCGAGCAGGAAAAGCTGCTCGCCGACGGTGCCACCGAAATAAGCGGTTCCATGCCGATCAACACCGACGGCGGGCTCATCGCGAACGGCGAGCCGATCGGGGCGTCGGGTCTGCGGCAGATCCACGAACTGGTGCGCCAACTTCGCGGTGAGGCCGGCGATCGCCAGGTGGCCGGTGAGCCGCGCGTCGGGTTCGCCCAACTCTACGGGGCGCCGGGCACGGCCGCGGCGACCATCCTGACGACCTGAGCGCAGCCGATCAGCACCGGTGGGGCGGCCCGCGGCCCTACCTGCCGGCGCTCTGGCCGCAGGTGCATCGTTGATCGCTGGGCACGCGTTTCATCACGCTGTCGGCGTGTGCGCCACACCCCGCCCAGGTGACCTTTCCGCAGCGCCGGCAGCGCACGGCGTAACACATGGTTGCTCCCTACTGTCCAGGGCGAAACGATTGCGCCACTATGCCTTCACAGCGGCTTTGCGCTCGGCGATCTTGGCACGCACCTGCTCCATGTCAAGACCCTTGACCTGGTCGATCAAGTCGTCCAGCACGGCCGGTGACATCGCTCCCGGCTGGCTGTAAACGAGGATGCCGTCGCGGAACGCCATGATCGTCGGCACCGAGCGGATGCCTACGGCCGCGGCGAGTTCGCGCTCGGCGTCGGTGTCCACCTTGGCGTACACGATATCCGGGTGGCTCTGCGAGGACCGTTCGAAGACCGGCGCGAAAGCCCGGCACGGCCCACACCAAGTGGCCCAGAAGTCAACGAGCACAATGGGGCTCGTGAGTACCGTCGACTCGAAATCTTCGGCGGTCAGCGTCTTGACGGTCATGGTTGCTCCTATCGGGAATTGAGGGTGAGGATTGGATCGACACGGCGGTGGCCGCTCATTGAGCAGGCCCCGCGGCGTCCTCCGCGATCTTGTCGGCGAATTCGCAAAATGCGCTGTATGCGCGCGCACCGTAGATCGTCGCCGGGCCACCATGCATGAGGATGGTGACGCCGATCGCCTCGGCGGCCTCTTCCTTCGATGCGCCGGCACGGGCCGCGCCCTGAGCGTGGGATGCGATGCAGCCATCACACCCGGCGACGACCCCGATCGCCACCGCGATCAGCTCCTTGAACTTTTTGTCCAAGGCGCCCGAGGTCAGTGCGCCGTTGCTCATCTCGGCGAAACCCCGGTACACGTCAGGGATCATCTTGCGCAGGGCACGGTGCTGGGGGTTGAGGTCGTCCAGCACCTGCTGGTAGTGGTTGTGTTCAGTCATGGCATGTACAATACCTATACGGGTAGGGGTATTCCCGCGGTCCGGCTGATTTTTCCTTCGGTGCGCATATACCTCGGCCAATAGAGTCCATCGGCCCTAGAAACGCGTCCCCGCGGCGCGCAATCTGGCCTCGGAGCGCCCGGCGTTCCCACGCGCGGTAATCGCGCCGCGCGTCGATGCCGGCGTATGGAACAGAGGAGCATCATGGCACGAGTCGTCATCCTCGGCGCCGGCATCGCCGGGCATACCGCCGCGCTACACCTTCGCCGATGGCTGGGCCGCAGTCACGAAGTCGTCGTGATTTCCCCCAATGCCGACTGGAACTGGATCCCGTCCAACATCTGGGTCGGGGTGGGCCGCATGGATCCGGCCAAGGTCCTCATCCCGCTCAGACCCATCTATCGCCGCAAGGGCATCGTATTTCATCAAGCGTTTGCCACCGCGATCCATCCGGAAGGCACCAAAGATCAGCCGGCGCCATCGGTGGACTTCACCTACACCGACGAGGAACACGACGGTCAGAGCGGCACCATGACGTACGACTACCTCATCAATGCCACCGGACCGCGCCTGAACTTCGCGGCCACGCCCGGGCTCGGACCCGGCGGCCACTCATACTCGGTGTGCACCGCGGCCCACGCCGTCGAGGCGGCCGAGGCGCTCGACCGGGTCATCGCCAGGCTGAAGGCCGGCGAGAGGCAGCGCCTGGTCATCGGCGTCGGACACGGCACCTGCACCTGCGAGGGCGCGGCCTTCGAGTACGCCTTCAACGTCGAGCACACGTTGCGCGCCGCCGGCGTGCGAGACCTGGCCGAGGTCGTCTACCTCACGAACGAGTACGAACTGGGCGACTTCGGCGTCGGTGGCATGAGCTTCGTCGATCAGGGCTTCGTGCAGTCCAGCCGGTTGTGGACGGAGTCGCTGTTCCGTGAGCGCGGCGTCAAAGCCATCACCCAAGCCGGCGTCCACGAGGTGATGGACGGCAAGCTGCGCTACGAGCAACTCGACGGCAAAGAGCACGAGTTGGACTTCGACTTCGCCATGCTCCTACCGCCGTTCAAGGGAGCCGCGCTGACGGCATACGACAAGGACGGCAACGACATCAGTTCCGTCCTGTTCGCGCCGTCAGGCTTCATGAAGGTGGACGCGGACTACTCGGGCAAACCGTATGACGAATGGTCCGCGGCGGACTGGCCCCACACCTACGAGTCGACGGCCTATCCGAACATCTTCGCCCCGGGCATCGCGTTTGCGCCCCCGCATCCCATCTCCCGGCCGCGCACGAGTCCCAACGGGACCGTCATCACGCCCAGCCCGCCGCGCACCGGCATGCCGTCGGGCATCATGGCCAAGACGGTTGCCGAGACCATCCGCGATCGAATCACCAAGGGAACGACCGCGGCTGCGCACCGCGCCTCGATGTCGACCATGGGCGCCGCGTGCGTCGCCTCGGCGGGCACCGGTCTGCGGGAAGGCTCGGCCGCCGCGATGACGATGTTCCCGGTGGTACCCGATCCGGTGAAGTACCCGCAAACGGGTCGTGACATCGCCGGCACCTCCGGTGAGCTCGGCCTGGCCGGCCACTGGATCAAGCTGCTGCTGCACCATCTCTTCATTTACAAGGCGAAAGCCCGCCCATTCTGGTGGCTGATCCCCGAGTGAAAGGCACTTCGATGGACGACGAAACCTCCTACGCGGACGTGAACGCACTGACGGCCGAGCGCATCGCCGACGCACCGCTGCCGACTCCGGCAAGACTGCGGATGCGGCAGAACCTCTTCGTGCAGTTCGGGCGTTTCATCCGGATCAATCTCAAGATGCTGCGGATCATCTACGGGCACGGCTGACGGCCGGCCGGGTTCGCCAGGCAGCGACCCGGTGGCGTCGGGTCAGGAGACCTTCTTGACCGGCGGCGCGTACGCGGGCTTACCGAGCCCGAGCATGTATTGGGCGATCATGTTGCGGAAGACCTCCAGCGTGCCGCCGTAGATTCCCACCAGTGGGGCGAACCGGTATGCGTATTCGGCGCTACCGTCGTCGGCGGCCGCCTCGGTTCCGTACGGCAGCGCGGACGCGGCGCCTTGAATGTCCATCAGGTCCGGGGAGATGTCGCGCATCGTTTGTGCGATGGCGACCCGGCCGAAGATGCTCGGGGTGGCCAACGCCGTCTCCAGTCGGGCAACGCAGCGGCCCAGCCGATACGCGACCGACGCGTCGTCGATGAGGCGGCGCCCGTCGCCGTCGGCCCGCGCCATGCCTGCCGCCGCCTTGTCCACCGCCTCGGACAGAAAGCCGGCCTGATGCATCATGATCGATGTGTCCTGCAGACCGTCCGGGGCGGCGGCGACGGCGCCGTGCTCGACGTTGAGCGGTTCGCGCAGCACGGTCCAGCCGCCGTTCACCTCCCCCAGCCGATACTTGTCGTCCACACGGACTTCGCTGTAGTAGACGATATTGGTCCGATCGCCATCCACCGTGCGGATGCCCTGGATTTCGATGCCGGGCGAATCCAGCGGTACCAGGAACATGGTGAGGCTTTGGTGTTTCGGCGCATCCGGGGCGGTGTTGGTGATCAGGAAGACGTATTGGCAGTTATGGGCGCCGGTGGTGAACATCTTGGAGCCATTGATGACCCAGCTCGATCCGTCCGCCTCCCGTACCGCGCGGGTCTTGCAGGTGGCGACATCGGAGCCACCTTCGGGTTCGGTGTAGCCGAGGCACAACCGCACCTCGCCGCTGAAGACCTTCGGTAGCACTTCGTCGCGCAGTTGCGGTGACCCGAACTTGTCCACCGAACGGGCCACCATCGCGGTCGTCCCCCAGGTCACCCATGGCACGTGTGCTCGCCGCTTCTCCAGCTCCCAGATGCGGCGCCGCACCCGGGGAAAACCGCCGTCTGATTCCGGCTTCCACTCCGCCGCCAAATAACCTGCGGCGCCGAGCTTCAGGTGCAAGCTCTCGTCGAAATTGTCGCCGGTTTCCCTGTCCCGACGCCTGACCTCTTCGGTCATGTGCGCGGCCAGAAAGCTGCGCGCTTCGTTGCGGAATGCCTCGTCCGCTTCGGACAGCTCGACGCGAGAGAAATCCATGATGTTGCCCCTTCCTACGCCGGCTGCGCCGCGCTCTCGCGGGCGGCCACGATCTCGCCCACCCGCTGGGCCGTGGCCCCCGGATCGCCTCCGGCCAGTGGCCATCCTCGGGCACGCACCAGATACGCCGTCGCCGCGGCCTCGGCCGAGACCCCGAGGCCGCCTTGGATGTGGACCGCCATGGTCGCCGCCCTGGCTGCCTCCTCGGCCATGAAAACGAAGGCGGAGGGCGCCAATTCGGGGCGTTCGCCGGGTTCGTTGTCCAGGAACCAGGCGGCGCGGCGAGCCAGATTGCGTCCGCCCTGGACGGTGATGGCCATATTCGCCAGCGGATGCGAGATGGCCTGCAGCGTGGAGATCGGCACGCCCAGCGTGTATCGCGTCTTGGCGAATTCGGCCGCGATGGTCATGGTCTCCTCCACCAGCCCGACCAGCGCCGCCGCGGTCAGCAGCCGCCATTCGTCCAGTGCCAGCCGGTAACTCGCCAGGGCATCGGGGCCTGAGGCGACGACCTCACGGGTGTCGGCCGCCGCCGGATCGACCCAGGCCATCGGCAGGCGGCCGATGTTGTCGACCTTCGCCGGGCGGGTGGCGAAGGTGAGGCGCACGACTTCGTCGCCCTCGCGGACGACGATGTGGTCGGCGATCGACCCCGAGGGAATCAACCGCGGGCCGCGCCCGGCGTCGATGCGCGGGTCCAGCGCGGCAAGCTGTTCGCCGTCGGCCACCCCGGCTGCGCCCTCACCCAGCGCGCCGAGTCGCCCCAGCAACCGCGCGGTGCAGACATGGTCGATCCACGGAACCGGCGCCAGGGACCGGCCGATCTCCTCGGCCACCAGGGTGAGGTCGACCAGGGTCGCGCCGTCACCGCCGCAGGACTCCGGCAATGCCATCGTGGTCGCGCCCATCGCACACAACCTCTCCCACAGGTTCTTGTCGAAACCCGATGGCTCTGCGGCGCGGACAGTTTCGATGGAGCAGTGCGCCTTGAAGAACTGCCCGTAGGCATTCTGCAGGGCCACATGGTCGTCGGACAGGCTGTAGTCCAGTCGGCGTAGTTCGAAGCGGTCCATCGTCAAGTGCTCCCGTTCTCGGTCAGGCGCGGTCGCCGAAGAAAAAGTCCTGCGCGTTGTTGTAAAGGTAGTTATCCAGCACGTCGGCCGGCAGATCAAGGGCACGGGCCTCGGGGAGGACCCGCCGCATGGGCAGCACCGGCCAGTCGGACGCGTAGATCACCTTGTCGCGACCGCGCGTGCGCATGTAATGCAGCAGGCTCTCCGGAAGCCGCTTGGGCGACCACGCCGAAGTCATGAGGCGCAGATTCGCGTACTTCAGCAGCAAGCGGATCGCGACGTCCCACCACGGGTCGGCGCCGTGGATCATGCACAGCCGCAGTTCGGGGAATCGGACGCACACCCGATCCAGATGCATGGGGTGCTGGACCTCGCCGGGTATGGGCGGTCCCGGGATCCCGGTGTTGATACAGAGCGGAAGGTCCAGTTCCGCGCATTTGGCGTAGAGCGGGTAGTACACGGCGTCGCTGGGCGGGTATTGGCCGTCGCCCCAAAAGCTCGGCCCCACTACGGCATACGCGACGGGCAGGTCACCTACGATCGCCGCGAGCAGGCGCAGCGACGGCACCGGGCGCAGCAGGTTGACCCCTCCCATGGCCAACGCGAACCGATCCGGTTTGGCTTCGGCGAATTTGCGCGCGGTCGTGGACGGGTTGGCGAGCGAGTCCATCAGGATCGCCTTCTGCACGCCCTGTTCGTCCATCTCGGCGAGCAATTCGGAGAGGTCGACCGGGGCGAACATCGACTCGGGGCCCTTGAAGTAGTCGTCCCTGACTTTGAGCATCCACGTCGGCTGAGATTCGGCCTCCCCGAAGTGGACGTTCACCAGGCAGTCAATCGCTTTGGTGTTCATGACTTCCTTCGGGTTCGGACCCTACCGGCACGGTCACCGGAACGTGTTGAGTGGCTTGCTCTTTGGCCCAACGGTAGTTGGGCTTGCCGTTGCCGAGGCGTTCGATCTGCTCGACGAAGATGACGGCCTTGGGCGCCTTGAAATGGGCCAGTTGTGCCGTACACGCGCGGTAGAGGGTGTCCTGGGTGAGCCGCGCGTCGGGTTGCGTCGCGACCAGCGCGACTACCTCTTGGCCCCATCGCTCGCTTGGCCGCCCCACGACCAGGGCGTCGACGACACCCGGCTGCGCGCGCAGCACTTCTTCGACCTCTTCGACGAAAACCTTTTCGCCGCCGGTGTTGACGACCAGCGAATCACGGCCCAGCAGGCGGATGGTGCCGTCCTTCTCGAGCGATGCCCGGTCGCCGGGTATCACCACCCGCCGGCCCTCGATCTCGGGGAAGGTCCGTTGCGTGGCCTCGGCGTCACCGAAGTAGCCGAGCGGAATGCGGCCGGTCCTGGCGGCCCAGCCGACTTCTCGCTCACCGGGCTGCAGGAACCGGCTGCGGTCGGCCGACACCACGGTGGCCCCGGCCCTGGGTTGAAAGGTCTCGCTGGCGGTTCCCTCGCGGCTGTGCCCGAACGCCATGTTGCCGCTTTCCGACGACCCGTAGCCCTCGATGATGGTGATGTGCGGCAGACATTCCATCAGCGCGCGTTTGTGTTTCGCGTTCGTCGCGGCGCCTCCGGTGCCGATCGCGTGCAGCGAGGACAAGTCGTAGGAACCCGCGCGCAGCTCGGCGATCAGCGGGCCGGCGTACGCGTCGCCCACCATGGTCATCATGCCCACCTGCTCGCGCTCCGCGGTTTCCCACACCGAACGCACGTCCAGCCTGTTGCGGTCGTCGTAGAGCACCACGGGCAGGCCGGCGCACAGCGCGGAGAAGGCGGTCCACATGCCGGCGGCATGCATGAGCGGCGAGACGGCGAACCACGGCTGCCCGCCCGCGGCGACCTTATCGTGGATCTCGGTGACGCTGGCATGATCGGCGCCCACCATCGACGACACGTACATGTCGCTCTGTCGCCACAGCACCCCCTTCGGGCGCCCCGTCGTCCCGCCGGTGCACATCATGATGAGGTCGTCGGGAGACCCGGTGTCCTCGCGGTGGGGGCTGACGGACGCCAGGGCGTCGTCGAGCGAGATCGCTTTCGGCAGTTGGGGAACCGCGCTGCCGTCGTCGATGGAGATCAGCAACTCCGTCCCGATCGGCGGCAAGACGTCGGCGAACCGCGCGCCGAGCGAGCGGTGGTAGATGATGCCCCGGGGGCGGACGTAGTCGAGCAGGTCGCGGATCTCCCTGGCCGAGTAGTGGTGGTTCACGTTCACCGGGACGGTGCGCGCCTTCAGGCACCCGATGACCATGTCGGGGTACAGGTCGTTGTACATGAGCAGCGCGATACGATCCTGGCCGCACTCCCAGCGCCGCAAGTCCTCGCGGGCCGCGTAGACGCCGAAACCCTTCTCCTCGAGGTAGTTCGCCAATCGGTTGGTGCGGACCGCGGAATCGGAGAACGTGCTCTTGCGGTCGCCGCACACGGTCATCAGCCTGTCGGGCACGGCGTCGGCGATGGCGTCCAGAACCGCGCCCACAGTCCATTCACTCATGGCGCGGGCTGCTAAGCGGCCGACGGGATCGGGACGCCAAGCAGGTCGAGCGCATTGTCGCGCATCACTTTTCGGACGTCGGCTTCGTTGAAGCCATTGAGTTCCGCGACGAACGAGACCGGTGTCTCGAGGCCTTCGCCGTGCGGCCAGTCCGACCCGAACAGGATCTTGTCGATGCCGATGACGTTGGCCAGTTCGGGCAGATCGTCCTCGTAGTAGGGAGCGATCCACACGTTGTTGCGTAATTGCTCCACCGGGTCCTCGGGGAAATGCCGCGGGTAGTTGTTGGCGACCTTCTTCAGCCGCTTGATCAGCCGATGCACGAAGTAGGACCCGTTTTCGATGCTGACCGCCCTGAGCTTGGGGTGGCGGGTGAACACGCCGTGCACGATCATCGAGGCCATCGTGTCGTGGATGGCACGGTCGTCGAGGAGAACCTGATCCAATGGATCCTTTTCCCCGAATCCTTCGAAGGTCGCCTTGCCGCCCCACTGCGCCGCGATGTGCAGATACCCGCTGTCGCTGAGGTGAAAGCCCACCGGCACACCCGCCTCGGCAAGCCGGGCCCACACCGGGTCGTGACTCGGATCGCCCAGCGATCTCGGCTTCACCACGCCGGGCACCGGCGCGGGCCGCACCAGCACCAGCTTGGCGCCTCGCGCCAGCACGAACTCAACCTCCTCGACCGCCTTGGCCGGGTCGGCCAGCGAGATGATGGGCGCGGCGATGATTCGGTGATCGGGCCGGTCGAAGCCCCAATCGTCGTCGAGCCACAAGTTGAACGCGTGCACCGAAGCCATCGTGGCCTCGATGTCGTGCTTGAGCGCCTCCTCGACGCCGCACGCGAAAGTCGGCAGCATGAACACCGTTTCGATGTCCTGGGTGTCCATCACCGCAACGCGCGCGTCGCGGTTCTGGTACTCGGGGTGGCCGGCCAGCCGCTCGACCTTCATCAGCGAGGCGGGGTCGACCCCTTCGGGGATCTCGCCGCGGAACAACAGGTCCAGGCAGCCCGGCACGATGATCGGGTCAAAGGTCGGGTTGGGGATGAAATGGTTGACCCGATCTCCGATCACGGCCCAGGTGCGCTTGCCGTCGTTGAGCATCTGCACGCCCCGCCGCTTGAACTTCTTGTCCAGGTGGCGGGTGAAGGCGTCCAGCGGTTCGTAGTAGTGGTTGTCGACGTCGATCGCCTGGTAACCCAAGCTGGCCATGATCATCCTTTCCGGTGCTACCGGCGAGCACTAAGCGTCGGTCGGGTTGAGCGAGGGGAACTGCGGGGGGCGCTTCTCCAGGAAGCTGGTGATGCCTTCGATGACGTCCGGCCGTGGCATCGCCTCGTGCAGCAGGACCTCGGCGCGCGACGTGGCGTCCATGACGTCTCGAGTGGCGTCGCCGTATACCTGCCTCTTGATCACTTCCATCGACGCCGGTGAGCAGTTGCGGGCGATGTCCTCCGCGTACTCCAGCGCTCGCGTCATCAGATCCTCGGGCGCGACCACTTCCTTGACGAGGCCGAGCTCGGCCGCCTCCTCGGCGAGGAAGGTCCGGCCACTCAACAGCAGATCCAGGGCCACGCCCCAGGTTGTCAGTCTCGGCAGGATCCAGGAGATGCCGAACTCGGCGATCAGTCCGCGGCGGGCGAAGACCGCGGCGAACTTGGCGCCGGCGGCCGCGAACCGTACGTCGCACATCAGCGCCTGGGTCAGGCCGATGCCGACGCAGGCGCCGTTGATGGCGACGACAACGGGCTTGCGCAGGGTGGTCACGAAATGCGGCGGGCGTTCCCCCACCAACTCGGCGAGGTTGGTCTGACTCGCCTTCTCCATCGTGTCGCCGTAGCTCGGTGCGGAATTCGGCGTGCCCAGATACGCACCGGCGCAGAATCCTTTGCCCCGGCCGGTCAGCACGACCACGCGGATGGCCGGATCCTGTTCGGCGCGGTCGATCGCGGCGTAAAAGCCGGCGGCCAGGTCCGGCCCCCAGGCGTTGAGGCGGTCCGGACGGTTGAAGGTCAGGATCGCGACGCCGCTGCCGGTCGCCTCGTAGAGCACCGCGTCCCCGGAAGCGTCGTCCCTGCCGGACATCTCCCCCGCTACCTCCTCACGCGCAATTCCGGGTGTTTTGTACGCATACTGTATACCTATCGGTACCGTTTTCCACAACCGGCTCCACGCGCCCACGCACCCCGGCCGAACAGCGGATTTCGGCTCGCTGAACCGCACGCATGACCGCCATCGGGGCGCCACTCGTCGCCCCGCGCGCAGCCCCGGTGTCCCACGTGTGGCGAGCACCACGGGCCGATCGCGTTTCCTCGTGCCGGCGAACAGGGAAAGCCAACACACATACCCACTACCAGGGAGGGAAATCGCAATGGTTGACATCAAGAGCGGCCCGGTCGAGTTGATCCAGGGCGTCGTCGAAGCCGTCTTCGGCAAGGCCAAGGAAATCGTGGGCACGATCATCGGCCGCAACGATCTGGTCAACGAGGGCCAGGCGCAGCAAGACAAGGCCGACGCTCAACGCAGCGCGGCGAAGAAGGAAGCCGCGGCCGAGAAGGCCCGCGGCAAGGCCAAGGCCGCTGAAGCGCGCGAGCGGGCCGAACAGTAAATCGCTGAGTTGAGGCCCGGTCACCGCGGTGGCCGGGCCTCCGATTTCCATGTGTGCAGTTGTGACGCAGCCGTTTTGGCCGCCCACTAGGCCTCGATGAGCCCCAGTCGGCGATAGGCGCTCTCGATCTGCGCCTTGGCCTCTGGCGGCAACTCCGCCTGGGGTGGCCGGGAATGCGGATAGGCACCTATCGGCAACCCGAGGAGCGAGGCGGCGTACTTGAACGCGCCACCCCAGTGAGTGAAATAATCCGGCCGGCCCGGGTAGCACGTCCACCAGGATCCGACGTCGAGGTCGAACTGGTCGAGGCCCGACTCGCGGCCGAAGTCCATCGCCTCGAGCAGCTTGTCGTTTTGCACCAAATCCCAGTACTGCGAGAACAATCGCCGCTGCGGCGTCTCGAAAAGATAGCCCGCCGTGCCCAGTTGCGCCGGACAGACGATCCCGTCGCGCAGCCAACCGGCGCGATACACCGTCTTGTCACATTCCCAGAGCACCAGGCCGGGGGCCAGCTGATGGAGCATCCGGCTGTTCGCCGGCCGAAAAGCGCCCTCCTTGGTGGCACACACCGCGGGCACCTCGTCGTAGATCCGCGCGCTTTCGGCCGCGGTCAGCACGTAGCCGGACGACGGTGAGTTGAACATGCCCAGCGCGATGTCGGTACGCGAGGCAATGTAGTTGAAGAATCGCAGCACCCCCTCGCCGCCGTGCACCTCCATCATCGGCGTTTGGATATAGACGATGTCGGCGCCGGCTTGCTGGGCGTGCAATGTCAACTCCAGACAGTCCTTCGCGGTGATGGCCGCCGTGCAGGCTTGCACGACGACCTCGGGATTGGCGGCACGCCCTTCCTCAATGGCGACCTCCAGCAAGCGTTTTCGCTCGTCGATGGTCAACGCCCAGAACTCCGAGAGTCCGCTGGTGCACCACAACATCGGATGCCCGAGGTCGCCTACGCAGTAACGAACCAGCGTCCGGTATGCCTCCCAGTCGATGTCGTCGCCATCGGGCCCGCAGAACGGGGTATAGAGCGAGTCACCGATTCCCCGCAATGCGCCACGCGCCCACGCGCGGGCCTCGCTTGCCGTCGCCACAGTCGACTCCTTCCTTTCCGGCCGAGCCGTTGAGTTCCGGGCGGTCAGGTGAAGTCCGAACCGCCGTCGACGTTGATGTTGGCCCCCGTCATGTAGGAGTTGCGCCGTGAGGCGAGGAAGGCGACCACCGGCCCGATCTCCTCCGGCAGCCCCGCCCGCGGCATGTGCGCCGGATGGCCGAAGTGCTTGGCAATGGCGTCCATTAGCGCGTAAGGATCGCCACCGTCGACACCCACGGATTCCGCCCAACCGACCAGCGACTCGGAGGCGATGCTGCCGGGCGAGACCACGTTGACCAGGATTTCGTCCTTGGCCAAGGACAGGGACAAGTTCTTGGAGACGCTGGTCAGCATCGACTTGGCCGCCGTGTAGGCGGGCAGCATGACGCTCTGTCGCTGGGTCGAGTGCGCCGAGAAGTTGACGATCCGCGCCCAGTGCGCCTTGCGC
Organism: Mycobacterium europaeum; assembly: GCF_034555895.2. NCBI lineage: Bacteria > Bacillati > Actinomycetota > Actinomycetes > Mycobacteriales > Mycobacteriaceae > Mycobacterium > Mycobacterium europaeum. The sequence goes on along the minus strand of NZ_CP157315.1, from coordinate 913,541 downwards.
AGTAACGGAAGCGCCGCGCGGACGCAGCGCACCATCCCCATCACCCCGTCTTCGACGGCTTGGCGCCACAGCTCGTCGGTCAGATCGTCGAACGTGCCCGCCGCGCCCGGACCGACCGTATTGACAAGCACATTGAGTTCACCGCCCCATCGCCGGCCGAGGTCGGCGAATGCCTCCTCAACCCGCCCGGGGTCGGCGATGTCCGCGACGATGCCGACGGCGTCCGCGCTACCGCGTCCCGCCAGGTCCGCCACCGCGGAATCGAGGACGTCGCGACTGCGGCCCACCACCGCGACCCGGGCGCCCTCGTCGGCAAGGCAGCGGGCCGCCGCCAAACCCATCCCGCGGCTACCGCCGACTACTACCGTCGCGGCATTCGCCAGGCCTAGATCCATGGCAATTCCCGTGGCTCATCGGCTGACTCGGTCAATGGCTTCAGCCCGGTCATCTTCGCCCGCCCAGCCGTCGTTACCAAAAAGCCTACGATAGGTATTACAGTAGCAGAGGAAAAACGCACGGAACTGCCGGTTGACGTTCATCGTCGAGCGGCGACGAGCCTAGGTATGCGCAGGTGAGTTCGCCCGACTCTCCGACCGTACGCACAGGATACATCGTGATGGAGGTGCCCGTAGTGGCAAAGCAAGCTACCGCCGACAAGCGTCAACGGCGCGAACGCGGTTCCATCAACCCCGATGACATCATCAGTGGCGCATTTGAACTCGCGGAACAGGTATCGATCGACAACTTGAGCATGCCGCTGCTGGGCAAACATCTCGGCGTCGGTGTCACCAGCATTTACTGGTACTTCCGCAAGAAGGACGACTTGCTCAACGCGATGACCGACCGCGCATTGAGCAAGTATCGGTTCGCCACCCCCTACGTCGAGGCCAGCGACTGGCGCGAGACGTTGGCCAACCACGCGCGCCTGATGCGTAAAACCTTCATGGGCAACCCAATTCTGTGCGACCTGATTTTGATTCGCGCCGCGCTCAGCCCGAAGGCGGCGCGGCTGGGCGCCGAGGAGATGGAGAAGGCCATCGCCAACCTGGTCGAGGCCGGCCTGTCACCGGAGGACGCCTTCGACACCTACTCGGCGGTTTCTGTGCACGTCCGCGGCTCCGTGGTGCTGCAGCGGCTTTACGAGAAGAACCAATCCTCCGACGTGGGTGCGCGTGCCATCGAGGAGGCCGTCGCGATCGACCCCGAGAAGACCCCGCTGCTGGCCCAGGTGAGCCGGATCGGTCACCGGATCGGCGCTCCCGACGAAACCAACTTCGAGTACGGCCTTCGCTGCATCCTCGATCACGCCAGCCGGTTGATCGAGGAGGGCAAAGGACCGAAAGGCGGCAAGACAGCGCCGTCCCGGCCACGCAAGGCGGCCAAGTCGCCCGCGTCGCGCGCACGCACCAAGGCCCCGGCCGCACGCTAGCCGGACTCCGATTACTAGGCCTCGGGTTCCGGCACGTCGAAGTATTCGTCGCGGAGCCGGAACGCCTCCTTGGTCCCGTGCTGTGCGCGGGTCTTGACGAAGTTGAACTCCCCCGGCCCGAATTGCAGGTTGGTGCCAAAGGCGTGGAAGAGATAGCTCGCGACTTCCTCACCCTGGTATGCCTGGTTCTGTTCGACGAGGCGGAAAGCCTCCTTGGCGATGACCACCCCGTCGGCGGGCATCTTCGCTGCCTTCTCGGCCCAGTACCGCGCCCGCGCCGGGACGGCGGCGGAATCGCAGGTGTCGGTGAAGATTCCGAGGTGTTCGAGCTCGCCGGCCTCGACGATGTCGCCGGTCAGCAGCAGGCGCCGCGCCAGCACCGGACCCAGCCGGTGGAAGAACATGTGCAGGCTGCCGAGCGCGGGGCCGAGGAAGCGGGTCGCCGGCATGCCGACCTTCGTGTCGCGCGCGATCACGGAGATGTCGGTCATCAGCGCCATCTCGAAGCCGCCGCCGAGCGCATAGCCGGTGATCTCGCCCACCGTGACCTTGGGAAAGCCCATGAAGTTGTGGTAGAAGCCAAAAGATTTGCGGTCGACGGTAAGTCGCCGGCGCTGACTGGGACGGCGCCGGCCCGACGCGTCGCCGGGCGTGGTCTTGTCGCCGTACCAGCCATAGGCGTTGTTCATGTCGGCCCCGGTGGAGAAGACGCCGCCGGCGCCGCGCAACAGCACCACCGTGAGGTCGTCGTCTTCGGCCACCCGATCCAGACAGCGGGCGATAGCGTCGCGCATGGCGGCGTCGTAGGAGTTGCGTTGCGCCGGATTGTTCAGCGTGATCGTGGCGATGCGGCGGTCGGGGTCCACCTCGAACAGCACGCGATCGTCCGAGGCGCTCGGGACTGTCATGTGTCGGACTCCCTTCGCCGCCTGCCGAATTGGAATCCGGCCAGCCTTTCCGGCGGTGACGCCAGGGTGTTCACCTCGCCGGTGCACAGCACTTCACCGTCGGATAGCAGCCGTGCCGTCGATGCGATGCCGCGTTCGACCTGCGAGCGGTTGATGTCGAACCGTAGCTCGGTCAACACCGGTGTCGGCCGGCGGAACGTCACGACCAGCGACCGCGTCTTGCCGGAAAGCCCCGTCCCGCAATTGTGGTGCTGGATCACGCAGTCGAAGAAGACGCCCAGGAAACCGCCGTGCACCGATCCCGGCGGGCCCTCGTAGACCAGCGGGAAGTTGACTCGCCCGGTTGCCCGGTCGGCATCGAGGCGGTCGAACCGATACTCCGGAAAGCACGGGTTGTAGGCGCCGATGTCGGTGGCGTGGTCGAGATAGACGCGCCGCGGATCGTCGGGGACGTCGCCGATTCGCGGCGCGTTGTCCACCGGGGCCGCGGCAGACAGTTCGCTCTCCCATTCCGCGAACTTCGCCACCATGGTGTCGACCGTGGGATGGGGATTTTCGAGCGCCAGCAGCAATGAGCTCAGCCGCCGCATGGCGCCGGCGGCGGCCATGGTCTGGGAGAGTGGCCGCTCGCCGAATCTGGCGGCACCTTGGCGCGTCGACTCCGGTCCGGTCCAGCCCTCCGCTCGCCCCTCCTGCACGGCCATGCATCTCCCTTTTCGATCGGGTTCCGGCCCGGCTATTTCCGGCGGCGGCGTACCCTGCTAACTTATACAGCGTATCAATCGTATTGCCTACTGTATGGGTAACCGTAACGGCAGAAAGGCCGGATTCGACGGTGAGTCAGGAGGCCGACGCGGCCGGCGCCGACGGTTCGGTGACAGTGCGCCGGGACGGCGCGGTGCTGCGGATAGCGCTCGATCGCCCATCCCGGCGTAACTCGTTGAGCCAGAGCATGATCAGCGCGTTGGTCGAGGCGCTCGCCGCTGCCGCCGCCGATGATTCGCTGCGCGCCGTGCACATCCGTGGCGGCGAGGACTTCTGCGCCGGAGTGGACTGGGTCGCCACCAACGACCGGCAGCGTCCCCGCGCCGGCGACCTGGTCCGGCGGATCCCCCATGCCGCTCATCGCGTGATCGAGCTCGTCGCCGGCATCCAGTTGCCGGTGCTCTGCAGTGTGCGGGGATGGGCCGCCGGCTTCGGCTGCAACCTCGCGCTGGCAGCCGACTTCACCGTGGCCGCCACCGACGCGGTGTTCTGGGAGCCCTTCGTGGACCGGGGCTTCAGCCCCGATTCGGGCGCCACCTGGCTGCTGCCCCGGCTGGTGGGACTGGCGCGGGCCAGGCGAATGCTGCTGCTGGGCGAGAAGGTCAGCGCGCAGGATGCGGCCGATTGGGGATTGATCCACCAAGCGGTCGGCCCCTCCCAGCTCGACGACGCGGCCGAGGACTTACTCGAGCGGCTCGCCTCCGGGCCGACGGTGGCGATCGGGCTGACCAAGCAGGCACTGGGCTTCGGCCACGACGCAACGCTGAGTCAGACCATGACCCAGGAGCTGTTCAATCTGGAACTGGCCTGCCGGACAGCGGATTTCAAAGAAGGTCTGGAAGCCTTCCGGCAACGACGCGGCCCGAAATTCCAGGGCCGGTGAGGGAGCAGGATGCCTACTGACTCGTTCGACACCATCGACTACGACGTCGACGGGCATACCGCCACCATCACCCTGAATCGCCCGGACGCCCTCAACGCGCTCAGCCCGCACATGATCACCGAACTGCGGGCCGCCTATGAGGAGGCCGAGAACGACGACCGGGTGTGGCTGACCATCGTGACCGGCACCGGACGCGCGTTCTGCACGGGCGCCGACGTGAAGGCCATCCCCGAAGACGGCAAGGTGATCTACGAGCGCCCGTACCTGTCGACCTACGACCAATGGGAGGCGCCGCAGGAGGGCACTCCACCGTTTCGCACGGCCGCCAAGCCCGTACTCACCGCGGTCAATGGTCTGTGCTGTGGCGCCGGCATGGACTGGGTCACCACATCGGACATCGTGATCGCCTCGGAGCAAGCCACTTTCTTCGATCCGCACGTGAGCATCGGCCTGGTAGCGGGACGGGAGATGGTGCGGGTGTCGCGCGTGCTGCCCCGGTCCATTGCCCTGCGGATGGCGCTGATGGGCAAGCACGAGCGGATGAGCGCACAGCGCGCCTACGAACTCGGATTGATCAGCGAAATCGTCGAGCACGACCGGCTCCTGGAGCGGGCGCACGAGATAGCCGGCATCGTCAACTCCAATGCGCCGCTGGCGGTTCGGGGAACTCGGCTGGCCATCGTCAAGGGCCTCAATGTGCCGCTGCACGAAGCCGAGATCATGGCCGAGACGTTCCGCGAGCGGGTATTGCGCACCGAGGACGCGGCCGAGGGGCCGAAGGCCTTCGTGGAGAAGCGCAAGCCGGATTGGCAATGCCGATGACGTTCGAAACCATCATCCTCGAGGTGGACGAGACCGACCGGGTCGCGACCATCACGCTGAACCGGCCCAGACAGCTCAACGCGTTCAACCGCACCATGTGCGAGGAGATGGCCCGCGCCTGGCGCATGGTCAAACTCGACGATTCGGTCAACGCGGTGGTATTGCGGGCGGCCGGTGACCGCGCGTTCAGCGCCGGCCTGGACGTCAAGACGGCCTACGGGCAGCCCGAAAACATCTGGAACCACGAGGATCCCGGCGAGGCGCTCAGCCCCAAGTGGCAGAAGATGTGGAAACCGGTCGTGTGCGCCGTTCGGGGTATGTGCACCGCGGGCGCGTTCTACTTCGTCAACGAATCCGATGTCGTCATCTGCTCGGAGGATGCGACGTTTTTCGACTCACACGTCTCCGCCGGCCTGGTGTGCGCATTGGAGCCGATCGGCCTGATGAGGCGCATCGGCCTGGGCGAGACGCTGCGCATCGCCCTGATGGGCAACGACGAGCGGGTCAGCGCCGGCACCGCGCTACGGATCGGATTGGTTTCGGAGGTCGTCCCCGCCGAGCGGCTCTGGGATCGCGCGCACGAAATCGCCGCGACCATCGCCGCGAAGCCGCCGACCGCAACGCAAGGCACGGTGAAGGCGATTTGGGAATCGCTCGACAAACCGTATCGCGCGGCCATGGAGCAAGGGCTGATCTACACCCGCCTGGGCAATCCGCTCGGCACGGCGGAGCTCGCCGCCCAGAGGAACTCCGGCGGCGAAGGCGCCGAGGGCGGTCCGAAGACGCGCTGATGGCCCCGCACCCCCTCAGCCAACGCATCGCCGATGTCCTGGATCTGCGGCCAGACGCGCACGCCATCGAGTATGAGCGGCAATGGATCCCCTGGGCTCGCGTCAGCGCGTCGGCACGGCGCATCGCCGACCTGACCGCCGGCGCCGAGGTCGGGATGCTGCTGCGCAACCGCCCGGGTCAGGTGGCGGCCTTCCTCGGGGTGTTGTTGGGCGGCGGCACCGTGGTCGTCATCAACCCCGCCCGTGGTGATGAGCGCACCCGCGCGGACATCGCCGGGTTGCGGATGCCGCTGATCATCGGGGAGCACGACGACCTGACGGCGCTGGTGCCCCCGACGACGGGGATGACCGCCGTGCCGGTCCCGGGCCCGTTAGACGATTCCGAGGGTGACCGCGTGACGAATCCGCTCGTGGCGCCGGCCAACCCGCGGCCCGGCGTCGCGGTGCGCATGCTCACCAGCGGTACCACGGGACCGCCCAAACGAATCGACCTCGGCTACGACATGCTCGCGCGCAGTGTGATGGGCGCCGAGGCCGATCGCTCCCCGGCGCCCACGGAACTGCGGCGTGGAGTCGCGATCGTCAGCTCGCCGCTGGTGCACATCGGCGGCGTGTTCCGCGTGCTGCAGTGCATCGCCGAGGCAAGGCCGTTTGCACTCCTCGAGCGATTCGAGCTGGATGCATGGGCCGACGCGGTACGCAGGCACCGGCCGCGCACGGTCTCGCTGGTACCGGCGGCCCTGCGGACGGTGTTGCACTCCGACGTGCCGCGGGCCGATCTGGCGAGCATCCGCGCCGTCACCTGCGGTACCGCCCCGCTGACGGCCGACGACGCCGACGCCTTCACCGACAAGTACGGCATTCCGGTGCTGACCTCCTACGCGGCAACGGAATTCGGCGGGGGGGTCGCCGGCTGGACCCTGCCCGATTACGAGCGGTACTGGGCCGCCAAACGGGGCAGCGTCGGTCGCGCCAACCCCGGGGCACAGCTGCGGGTGGTGACTGAGGATGGCGCGCCGCTCGGACCCGACCAGGTCGGTCTGCTCGAAGTCAAGCCGAGCCAGCTGGGGCCGTCGGCCCGGTGGATGCGGACCACGGATATGGCGCGCATCGACGCGGACGGCTTCCTCTGGATCGTCGGGCGCGGCGACCAGGCGATCATCCGCGGAGGGTTCAAGGTGATGCCCGACGATGTCCGCTCCGCCCTGGAGAGCCACCCCGCGGTGGCCGGCGCCGCCGTCGTCGGGCGAGCCGACGAGCGCCTGGGCGCGACGCCGGTCGCCGTGGTGGAGCTGCGCGAGCCCGGCTCCACCGAACCCGTGGCGCTCGTGGAATACCTGCGAACGCGGCTGGCGCGCTACGAGATTCCCACCGAGATCGCTGTCGTCGACGCCATCCCCCGGACACCGTCGGGCAAAGCCGACCTGGGCGCGGTCCAGCGTTTCTTCAGCGCATCCCACGGCGATCATGCCCGGTGACAGCGCGACCGTCGGCGAGGTCCTGAAACATCAGGCCCGTTCGCGGGGCGACCACCCTCTGCTCGTCTGCGACGAGGACCGGATCAGTTACAGCGACGCCGAGGCCCGCTCGGGCGAGCTGGCCCGCGGCCTGATCGCCGCCGGCGCGGGTAAGGGCACCCACGTGGGCCTGCTCTATCCCAACGGCCCGGAGTTCGTTGTCGCGATGCTGGCCGCGGCCCGGGTCGGCGCCGTGGTGGTCCCGTTCTCCACGTTCGTCACCGCCCGCGAATTGCGCGAGCAACTGCTCGACAGCGACGTCGAAATCCTGCTGAGCGCGCCGTCTTTCCGCACGCATGACTACGTGCAACGGCTCGAGCAGCTGCTGTCGGATCCCGACTTCGAATCCGACCGCCGGTTGTTCTCGCCGGCCACACCACAACTGCGGCAGGTCGGCATCAGCTACCGCCCCGATGCGGTGCGGCGCGTCCGCGACATCGGCCGGTTCTACCGGCTGGCCGCCACCGTGGACCGCGAGCTGCTGGCGGCGACCCAGGACGACGTCCGCGGTTGCGATCCCCTGGCCATCGTCTACACGTCGGGCTCCACCAGCTCCCCCAAGGGTGCGGTGCACACCCACGCCGGGCTACTGGGACATCAGCGCAATCTCAACGAGATTCGCGGTCTCACTCCGGACGACAAGCTGTTCTGCAATTCCCCCTTCTTCTGGATCGGCGGCTTCGCGTTCGGGCTGCTCGCCACGTTGGTCGCCGGTTCGACGCTGGTGTGCTCCAACGCGAGCGATGCCGGTGAGACGCTCGACGTGCTGGAAGCCGAACGACCCACCATGACCAACGGGTTCAGCGCCGGGATCGCTCACCTGACCGATCACCGAAGCTTCCCGCAACGCGACCTGTCATCGATGCGGCGGGGCAACCTGTACCCGATCATGGCGCACGGAGTTCGACCGGCCGACCCGGAGCTGCGGCACAACATGCTGGGCATGACCGAAGCCGGCAGCGTCGTCCTGCTCAGCGGCGACGAAACCGATCAACCCGAGATTCGGCGCGGGTCGTTCGGCAAGCCGGCACCCGGCTTCGACACCAAGGTCATCGACACCGAAACCGGGGAACCGGTGGCGGCAGGCGACGCCGGCGAACTGTGCATCCGCGGACCGTATCTGATGCAGCGCTACTACGGACGCAGCCGCGAGCAGTGCTTCGATGCCGACGGCTGGTTCCACAGCGGCGATTTGGTGCGGGTCGACGCCGACGGATTCTTCTACTACCTCGGCCGGCTCGGCACGATGATCAAGACGGCCGGCGCCAACGTCTCGGCGGCCGAAGTCGAACGGGCCATCGCCAGGGTCACCGGCGGGCTGACGGCCCACGTCGTGGGCGTCCCCGATGCCCGGCGCGGCCAGCTCGTCGCGGCGGCCGTGGTGGTTCCGGACGGCGCCGCCTTCGACGCGGCGGCGTTACGCGACCGGCTGAAGGCGGAACTGTCCTCCTACAAGATCCCCCGGCGCCTCGTCGCCGTGCCGCGCTCCCAGCTCCCGTTGCTGTCCAGCGGCAAAGTGGACATGCGACGTCTGAGGTATCTCCTCGATGCCTGAGCCGACCGCCCCGGGCACCGTCGACGAGCTCGTGCGTGCCCGCGCCGCCAGCCATGGGGACAAAGCGATGGTGGTCGACCCGACGTCGCGAACCAGCTACCGCCAACTCGACACGGTGACAAAGGAACTCGCCGCGGTGTTCGTCGACGCCGGCGTCGGCAAGGGCACGCGGGTCGGTCTGATCATGCCCAACGGAGCTCGCTGGGTGGAGGTAGCCATCGCCCTCGCGCGGATGGGCGCCGTGCTGGTTCCGCTGAGCACGCTCCTGACTTCGCGGGAGCTGGGCGCCCAACTGCGGGCCGCCGCGGTGCAATTCCTGGTCAGCGTCGAGGAGTTCCGCGGGCACCGCTACCTCGACGACCTCGCGCCGCGGACCGAGCTTCCCGCCCTGCGTCAGGTCTGGACGGCCGACCGGCTCGTCGGCGCGACCGCCGGCGGTCGGGCCCGCCGACTCGTCGACGCCCTGACGGAAAGGGTCAGGGCCGCTGACCCGTTGGTCATCATGTTCACCTCCGGCAGCAGTGGGCCGCCGAAGGGAGTCGTGCACTCTCACGGCAGCGCGCTCGGCGCGGTCTTCTCGGGCCTGGCCGCGCGCTGCATCACCCCCGACACCCGTCTGTATCTTCCGATGCCGTTCTTCTGGGTGGGCGGCTTCGGCAGTGGAATCCTGTCCACGCTGTTGGCCGGCGCCACCCTGGTGACCGAGCAGATCCCGCGGCCCGAGACGACGCTGCGACTGCTGGAATCCGAGCGGGTGACGCTGTTTCGCGGCTGGCCCGACCAAGCCGAGACGCTCGCGCGCCACGCCGCCACGGTCGGCGCCGATCTGTCGGCCCTGCGGCCCGGGAGCCTGCAGGCCCTGCTGCCGCCCGGCGAACGGGCCCAGCCCGGCGCCCGCGCCACGCTGTTCGGCATGACCGAGGCGTTCGGACCGTACTGCGGCTATCAGGCCGACACCGACATGCCCGAGACGGCGTGGGGCAGCTGCGGAAAGCCCTTCCCCGGCATGGAGGTTCGCATCGTCGACCCCGACGGCGGCGAGCCCGTCCCGGCCGAAACGGTGGGCATGATCCAGATTCGGGGACCGCACACGCTGCGCGGCATCTGCGGGCGCGGCCGAGAGGACGTGTTCACCGCCGACGGCTTCTACCCCACCGGCGACCTGGGCCGCCTCGACGGGGAGGGGTTCCTGTTCTACCACGGACGCTGCGACGACATGTTCAAGGTCAGCGGCGCCACCGTCTATCCCGGCGAGGTCGAACGTGCGCTGCGCACCATCGACGGCGTCCAGAGCGCCTTCGTCACCAACGTTCCCGGAACGGTGGGCGAAAGGGTGGGCGCGGCCGTGGTGTGCGATGGACCGCTGACGGCCGACCGGCTGACCGGAGACGCGCGAAAGCTGCTGAGCACCTTCAAGGTCCCCACGGTCTGGCTGCTGCTGGAATCCGACGACGACATCCCGCGCGGAGGAACCGGCAAGGTCGATCTAGCTCGACTGCGGGCGATCCTCAGCGACGCGAACCGGGCTCAGGAGACCCGCGTCCAAGGCTGACAGTTCTGCGACTCGAAGGCCTTGACCGAGGTGTTGATGTTCGCGTACATCGGACCGATCGACGTATTCGTCTGCAGCACATGGTCCTTGTTCGCATCGGGCGTGCTGTAGGTGAACCACGAGCACATCGAGTCCTGGGTGGGCACATTGTTTATCCAGACACCGAAGACCGATGCCGACCCACCCGTGTGGTAAAGGCCCGGGGCGATGTCGGGCCCCACGATGAACACGCCATTGCCGGGAATCGGGTCGAGCGGCTCGGCGACGGCCGGCGGCGCGAGGGCGAGGACTGTCACAGCCGACGCGAACAAGGCCGATGCGCGAATCCTTCGGGGCACTTTTCCTCGCTCTGTGTTGTCGCCCCCTTGGAGGGCAGCCTATGCCGACCCGGGCGCGCAAAACAACAGTTAGCCGGACCGCTCAGGGCTCCCCTCGACGACGACGCCACGCGCGGTGAGGTGCTCGATCAACGGAACGGCGCCCGCGGCGAGGTGTTGCTCCATCGCCGCGCGCGCGAGCTTCTCGTCGCGCTTTTTGAGCGCGGACAAGATGCGGCGGTGGTCCCTCATCGACTGTTCGGGCCAGCCTTGGATGGCGGGAAACACCGATTCCGGTGCGTAGCGGGTGATCTGCGACATCAGCTGCGCGAGCTTCGGCGAGTCCGCCGCGACGTTGATGGCGCGATGGAATTGATGGTTGAGGCGCACCGTGCGCTCGTCCTCGTCACCGGCGTAGGCGTCTTCGAGTTCCGTCTGAATCTGTTTCAGCTCGCGCAGTTGGTCGTCGGTGATGTTGCTCGCGGCCCGCGCCGCGAGTTCGCCACCGACATGAGCCTGCACGTTCGCCACGTCGGTGACGTCGCGACCGGTCACCGGCAACACCATGAAGCCCCGCCGCGGCTGCTGGGCGATCAGGCCCTCCGCACGCAGGGCGAAGAGCGCTTCCCGCACCGGTGTGACGCTGATTCCCAGCTCGGCGGCCACCTGGTCCAAACGGACGTAGGACCCCGCGAGGTAGGTGCCATCGAAGATCCGCCGGCGGATCAAGCCCGCGACGTCGTCGGAAAGCTGCGGTCGCGCCGCGAAATCCGGAACCGTCACCGCTACACCTGATACTCGGCGAGCAGCCGCTTGCTGATGATGGACTTCTGGATTTCGCTGGTTCCCTCTCCGATGAGCAGGAACGGCGCGTCACGCATCAGCCGCTCGATCTCGTATTCCTTGGAATAGCCGTAGCCACCGTGGATCCGGAAGCTCTGCTGCGTGACCTCGGTGCAGTATTCGCTGGCGAGGTACTTCGCCATCCCGGCGGCGACATCGTTGCGCTCTCCCGAATCCTTCAGCCGCGCCGCGTTGACCATCATCAGGTGTGCCGCTTCGATCTTGGTGGCCATCTCGGCCAGCTGGAACGCGATGGCCTGGTGCTCGGCGATGGGCTTGCCGAAGGTGTGGCGCTGCTGGGCGTAGCGCACGGCGAGCTCGAAGGCGCGGATGCCGACACCACACGCCCGGGCCGACACGTTGACCCTGCCGACTTCGATGCCGTCCATCATCTGGAAGAACCCCTGCCCGGGAGTGCCGCCCAGAACGTCGTCGGCGCCGGCCCGGTAGCCGTCGAAGATGAGTTCGGTGGTGTCGATCCCCTTGTAACCCAGCTTGTCGATCTTGCCGGGTATCACCAGCCCGGGCACGACTTCGCCGAAACCCGTTGGCTTCTCGACCAGGAACGCGGTCAGGTTCCGGTGCGGCTTGTCGGCGCCTTCGTCGGTGCGGACCAGCACGGCGATCAGCGTCGAGCTGCCCCCGTTGGTCAGCCACATCTTTTGCCCGTCGATGACGTAGTCGCCATCGGGCTGGCGCCGGGCCCGCGTCCGGATCGCGGCGACATCGGAGCCCAGCTCAGGCTCCGACATCGAGAAGGAGCCGCGCGTCTCGCCGGTCGCCATCCGCGGCAGGAACCGCTGCTTCTGCGCGTCGGTGCCGTGCTGGCGCAGCATGTACGCCACGATGAAGTGGGTGTTGAGCACCCCCGACACGCTCATCCAGCCGCGCGCCAGCTCCTCGACGCACAGCGCGTACGTCAGCAGCGACTCCCCCAGGCCGCCATACTCCTGGGGAATCATCAGCCCGAACAGGCCCATGTCGCGCATCCGGTCGACGATGTTTTGCGGGTAGGTGTCGCCGCGTTCCAGCTCCGCGGCGTTGGGGATGACTTCCTTTTCGACGAATTGCCGTACCGTGTCGATGATCTCGGTCTGGAACTCGGTGAGGCCGAGGGTCTGGGCGAGTTTGGTCATGCGTCGTCTTTCCGTTTCGGCTTGCTCAGCAAGCGATTGTCTTCGCGTCCGTCAGGCGTTCGATGTCGCCGGCCGTCAGGCCCAGGCACCGCTGCAGAACGTCGGCGGTGTCCTGCCCCAGCGCGGGCGCCGGTGCGCCGGCGGGGTGGGCGCCGTCGAACGCGACCGGCAGGCCGGGGGCGAGGTACTCGCCCAGGCCCTCCTGGCGCAATCGGGAGAACAGCGGGTTCCCGGTCACCTGCGGGCCGGCCGCGACCTCGGCGAAGGTGCGATACCGCTCGAACAAGACCGTCGTTCCCGACAGGGCGGCGATGATCTCCTCGGCGGTGTGGTCGGCGAACCAGCTGGCGAACAGCCCGGACAGCACGTCGCGGTACTTATAGCGATCGCCCTCGGACCCGAAGTCGACGCCCAGCGCGTCGGCGAGCGCGCCGACCGCGGCGCCGGTGCCCGTCACGTCGACCAGGTCGCGAAAGTGCCTGCGGGTCAGGGTGACAACCATGAATCTGACGCCGTCGCGGCTGGCGAAGTCCTGCCCGTACTGGCCGTAGATGGCGTTGCCCAGTCGCTGGCGCTCGGTGCCGGTGACTTGCGGCTCGGTCAACAGCCCCAGGTTTCCGGCGGTGGCGAGCGCGACATCCTCGAGCGCCAGGCTGATCCGCGCGCCCGCGCCGGACTCGTCACGGCGGCGGAGGGCGGTGACGACGGCCAGCGCGGCGTACAGGCCGCAGCAGACGTCCCAGGCCGGCAACACGTGGTTGATCGGGCCGGCATGATCGGCCGGGCCGGTGACGAGCGGGAACCCGACGCCGGCGTTGACCGTGTAGTCCACCCCGGTGGACCCGTCGCCGCGCCCGAGCAGCTGCACGTGGATGACGTCGGGACGCCCGCTCGCCAGGACGTCGTAGCCGAGCCAGGGCAAGCCGGCGGCGTTGGTCACCACCACACCGTCGCCCTCGACGATGAGCCGCTGGACCAGCTCTTGCCCCTCCGGGGACCGCAAGTCGATGGTGGCCGATCGTTTTCCCTTGTTCAGCCCGGTCCAGTAGATCGACGTGCCGTCCGCCGCCAGCGGCCACCGCTGCACGTCGGACGCGCCACCGATCGGATCGACCCGAATCACTTCCGCGCCAAGCTGACTCAACGTCATGCCGCACAGCGGGGCGGCGACGAAGCTGGACACCTCGACGACGGTGAGACCGCGCAGGGGTCCGGTCACCGCGGGGCGACCCGCTCGAACACCGCCGCCAGGCCCTGGCCGCCGCCGATGCACATGGTCTCCAGCCCGTAGCGGGCCTCGCGCCGGGTGAGCTCGCGGGCCAGAGTGGCCAGCATTCGCCCGCCCGTCGCGCCGACCGGGTGCCCCAGGGAGATGCCCGATCCGTGCACGTTGGTCCGCTCGTGGTCGGCGACGCCGAAGTTCCATTCCCGCATGACGGCGAGCGCTTGTGCGGCGAAGGCTTCGTTGAGTTCGATGAGGTCGATGTCGGACAGCCGCAGGCCCGCCTTGCCCAGCGCCGCCTCGGTTGCCGGCACCGGTCCGATGCCCATGAGGTGGGGCGCCACCCCCGCCAGCCCCCATGACACCAGGCGGACCAACGGCCTCAGACCGTATTCGTCGGCCTTCTCGGGTGTGGTCACGATGCACATCGACGCCGCGTCGTTCTGACCGCTGGCATTGCCGGCGGTGACCGTCGCCTCCGAATCCTCGCTAACCAGCACCGGTTTGAGCTTGCTCAGCGACTCGACCGAGGTGTCGGCGCGTGGATGCTCGTCGGTGTCGATCAGCTCCTCGCCCTGGCGGGTGCGCACCGCCACCGGGATGATCTCCTCGGCCAGGACGCCGTCCTTTTGCGCGGCCACCGCCCGCTGGTGCGACCGCACGGCCAGCTCGTCCTGCTCCAGACGGGAGATGCCGTACTGGCGGCGCAGGTTCTCGGCCGTCTCCAGCATGCCGCCGGGTACGGGGTGGTGGCGCCCGCCGGCGGTGGTGCGCCCCCGCGCCAGCCCGTCATGCACCCGGACGCCGGTCCGCGCACCGCCCCAGCGCATGTCGGTGGAATAGAACGCGACGTTGCTCATGCTCTCGCAGCCGCCGGCGACGACGAGATCGTGATCGCCGTTGCCCACCTGCAGGCACGCCTGGATCACCGCCTGCAGGCCCGACCCGCAGCGGCGGTCCACCTGCATCCCGGGAACCGTCACCGGCAGGCCGGCATCCAGGGCCACCACCCGCCCGATCGCCGGGGCCTCGCTGTTGGGATAGCAGTGGCCGAGGATGACGTCCTGCACCGCCTCGGGCGCGAGTCCGGTTCGCTCGAGGAGACCCTTGAGCGCGGCGACCCCCAGGTCGACGGCGGTCAGCGACTTGAACATCCCGCCGTAGCGCCCGATCGGGGTCCGTACGGGCTCACAAATGACCGTGTCGCGCATCGCGCTCATAGATGCCGGCCGCCGGTGATTTCCATGACGGTGCCGGTCATGTACGAGGACAGGTCGGAAGCCAGGAACAGCGCCACGCTGGCGACTTCGCTGGGTTCGCCGGCCCGGCCCATCGGCACCTCGGCAACCTTTGAATCCCAGATGCGCTGCGGCATAGCCTCCGTCATGGCGGAGCGAATCAATCCGGGGGCAATCGCGTTCACCCGCACGCCCAGGTACGCCAACTCTTTGGCGGCCGCCTTGGTCATGCCGACGATGCCGGCCTTGGCGGCCGAGTAGTTGGTCTGGCCGACCATACCGACCTTCCCCGACACGGACGACATGTTGATGATGACGCCCCGCTTGTTCTCCCGCATGATGGCGGCGGCCAGCCGGGTGCCGTTCCAGGTCCCCTTCAGATGCACCGCGATGACCTGATCGAACTGCTCCTCGGTCATCTTGCGCATGGTCGCGTCCCGGGTGATCCCGGCATTGTTGACCATGATGTCGAGGCCGCCGAAACGCTCGACGGCGGTCTGGATCAGAGTTTCGACATCGGACGCCTGCGTGACGTCGCACCGGACCGCGACCGCGACGTCATCGCCGCCCAACTGCTTGGCCACGACCTGGGTCTCCTCGAGATTGACGTCGCCGAGCACAACTCGCGCCCCCTCGGCGACAAAGCGCTCCGCGATGGCCAGACCCAGCCCTTGCGCACCGCCGGTGATTACTGCGGTCTGGCCCGTCAACATCGACACCTGATTCCGCCTCCCTCTGCTTTTGATCCCCGGGGGACGCCCCCGGCAGTCGAATATCATATTTCATATAGGATCTGCCCCGATGCCGGGTTCCGACCCGACCGCTGAGCCGGCCGGCCCGCCGCGGCCGCGCGACTCGCAACCAATGAGGTGCCGAAGAGGGAGCGTCCGCCTATGACCACCGCCGAACGACCCGAGGTCTCCGAGGATGACTTTCGGGAGATCCTCGCCCAGACCCGCCACTTCGTCCGCACCGCCGTGGTCCCGCGCGAACAGGAGATCCTGACCGAGGACCGGGTGCCCGATGATCTGCGCGACCAGGCCAAGAAGATGGGGCTGTTCGGGTACGCGATCCCGCAGCGGTGGGGCGGCCTCGGCCTGAACTTGATGCAAGATGTCGAGCTGGCAATGGAATTGGGCTACACCTCGCTGGCGCTGCGCTCGATGTTCGGCACCAACAACGGCATCGCCGGGCAGGTTCTGGTCGGCTTCGGCACCGACGAGCAGAAGGCCCGCTGGCTGGAGTCGATGGCGTCCGGCGACGTCGTCGCCTCCTTCGCCCTGACCGAGCCCGGCGCCGGATCGAACCCGGCCGGCCTGCGTACCAAAGCCGTTCGTGACGAAGCCGATTGGGTGATCTCCGGGCAGAAGCGGTTCATCACCAACGCGCCCGTCGCCGATCTGTTCGTGGTGTTCGCGCGCACCCGCCCCGCGGATGACCAAGGGCCCGGGATCGCGGTATTCCTGGTTCCGGCAGGGTCGCCGGGCGTCGAAGTCGCCGCCAAGGACGCGAAGATGGGCCAGGAGGGCGCGTGGACCGCCGACGTCAGCTTCAACGATGTCCGCGTCGAGGGCGGCGCTCTGATCGGCGGGAGCGAGGACATCGGCTACCGAGCGGCGATGACCTCACTGGCCCGTGGCCGCGTCCACATCGCCGCCCTGGCGGTGGGCGCCGCCCAGCGCGCGCTCGACGAGTCGGTCTCCTACGCCGCCACCGCGACGCAGGGCGGCACGCCGATCGGGCACTTTCAGCTGGTGCAGGCGATGATCGCCGACCAGCAGACCGGGGTGCTGGCCGGCCGCGCGCTCGTCCGCGACGCCGCACGCCTCTGGGTCTCGGGCGAAGACCGCAGGGTCGCGCCCTCGGCCGCCAAACTGTTCTGCACCGAAATGGCCGGCAAGGTCGCCGATCTCGCGGTGCAGATCCACGGCGGAAGCGGCTACATGCACGGTGTCCCGGTCGAACGCATCTACCGCGACGTCCGGCTGCTGCGGCTGTACGAGGGCACGAGCGAGATTCAGCGATTGATCATCGGGTCCAATCTCGTCAAGGCGGCGCAGCGCTGACGGCGCGGCCAATCCCAGTAGAGGAGCAGGTATGAACGGAAAGCTTGCAGGCAGAGTCGCATTGATCACCGGAGCGGCGCGCGGGCAGGGTCGGGCGCACGCGGTTCGGCTGGCCCGTGAGGGCGCCGACATCATCGCCGTCGACATCGCCGGCAAGCTCCCGTCCTGCGTCCCCTACGACCCGGCGACTCCCGACGACCTGAGCGAGACCGTTCGCCTCGTCGAGCAGACGAATCGCCGGATCGTCGCCTCGGTCGTGGACACCCGTGACTTCGAGGGACTTCGCCGGGCCGTCGAGGACGGCGTCGCCGCGCTCGGGCGGCTGGACATCATCGTCGCCAACGCCGGAGTCGCGGCTCCGCAGGCCTGGAACGACATCACGCCGGAGAACTTCCGCGATGTCATCGACATCAACGTCACCGGCACCTGGAATACCGTCATGGCCGGCGCGGACAAGATCATCGAGGGCGGTCGCGGCGGTTCCATCATCCTGATCAGTTCCGCGGCCGGCATGAAGATGCAGCCGTTCATGGTTCACTACACCGCCAGCAAGCACGCCGTCACCGGGATGGCGCGGGCTTTCGCCGCCGAACTGGGCAAGCACTCGATCCGGGTCAACAGCGTCCACCCCGGGCCGGTGAACACGCCGATGGGAACGGGCGACATGGTCGCGGCGGTGGCGAAGACGATGGAGACCAATCCGCAGCTGTCGCACGTCCTCACGCCGTTCCTGCCGGACTGGGTCGCCGAGCCCGAGGAGATCGCCGACACCGTGTGCTGGCTGGCCAGCGACGAGTCACGTAAGGTCACCGCCGCCCGGATCCCGGTCGATCAGGGGTCGACGCAGTACTGACCCGCTGCCCGGGAATAGATTCGCGGGATCGGCGATTGCAGGCCACATGAAAGCCTTCACCGAGAGCGAACGTCAGGAGTTCTTGGCCGACACGCACGTGGCGGTGCTGTCCGTCGACGCCGCCGACGGCCGACCGCCGGCCAGCGTTCCCATCTGGTACGACTACACCCCGGGCGGGAACATCCGGATCATGACCGGGGCGGCCAGCCGCAAGGCGCGGCTGATCGATCGGGCCGGCAAGGTGACGCTGGTGGTCCAGCGCGAGGAGCCCCCCTACCAGTACGTGGTGGTCGAAGGCACCATCGTCGACACCGCCAACCCCGCCCCGACCGACGTGCAGGAGGCCGTCGCCATCCGCTATCTCGGCGAGGAGGGCGGGCGGGCGTTCATTCGCAGCATGGAGGGCGTCGAAGAGGTGATGTACACCATCCGCCCCGATCGCTGGATGAGCGCGGACTTCACCGGCGACCTCTGAGGCCTCAGCCGATCAGCTCCAGCGTCCCCAGTTCGCGGATCGCTTGGCAGCCGCGGCTGAGCATGGCCAGCACCATGTCGTCGCCGCGTTCGGTCGCCGCGGCGAACGCAAACCCCAGCGCCGAGATCAGCGGTGCCTGCAGCACCCCGAGTCGGTAGTCGCGCCAACACGTTTCGGCGTCGTAACCGGTGACGCCACCGGCCGTCAGCGCCCGGTGGTAGTCGGCGACCAGCTGTTCTTCGATTCGCGCGCGCAGCTCGGGATGGAGGCTGGTCGCGGTGAAGTAGGCGAGGTCCCTGGCCGGCAATCCGACGCCGAGCGTCTGCCAGTCGACGACGCTGACCCGGGTTCGGTCCGGATCGAACAGCAGGTTGTCGAGGCGATAATCGCCATGCAGCAGGGCGAACCTCTCATACTCGGATAGCAACCACGGCGTGATCAAACCCATTGCCGCGCTGAAGGTATCGCGGTCTTGAGCGCTCATCCGATCGCCCAGCTTGTCCAGGGTGATGTCGGCGCTCATCTTCGCCACCTCACCCATGCCGCCCGCGCCCGCTTCATCCGGCCTACCGAACGCGATGCCCGGGAAATCCAGCCAGACCGGATCGCACCAGCTCGGCGCGTGCAGGCCGGCCAGGGCGGTGACCGCGAGACGCGCTTCGGTCTCCCCGCACCCCGCGAGCTGATCGCCCTGCACCGCGGGCGCCTGATCGGCGAGCAGCAACGCGAAATCCATTGCATCCTCGCTGATCTCGGAGTAGAAGCACCGTGGCGTCGGCACCTGCACCCGGTCCGCGACCGACGAATAGAACGCGCATTCGCTGCGATATCCGATGACCACCCGGTCGCGCACCGTGTCGTCCTGCGCCGGCAGCTTGATGACGAACGTGTGCGGCAGGTCGCCGGGATCCGTCGCGTATCGCGCGGACACCCGGTAGGTTGCGCCGGTCTGCCCGGTTCCGATGGCGACCACGTCGACGTCGGCGACCGCGACGGGTGTGCCGCGCCCACTGAGCGCTGCGGACAACCACTCCGGTGTCACGTCGCCGGGATACCGCGGAATCGACACCACAGCACTCATGAACAGCACGCCTCCTGTACCCGGACGGCCCCGTCCGACTGACAAACTGTAAGGCATACCGCAAGAGCGCCGGTGGGCAATGGTGAGCTAGTCGGCGAGAATCCGCCATTCGGCGGCCTCGTGCTGCTGGCGCCAGAACTCGTCGAAACGCCCACCCGCCGCCAGCAATTCGCCGACAGTTCCGTCCTCGATCACCCGGCCCTCGTCGAGGAACAGGACGCGGTCGGCGTGGGCGATACTGGCCAAGCGATGCGCGACGATCACCTGGGTGCGCGACCGCGGGTCGAGCGTCAGCGCGTCGACCACCGCGGCCTCGTTCTCGGTGTCCAAAGCGCTGGTCGCCTCGTCGACCAACAGTATCGGCGCCGGCTTGAGCAGTGCCCGCGCGATGCTGACCCGCTGGCGTTCGCCACCGGACAGCGCCGAGCCGGCCTCGCCGACGACCGTGCCAGCGCCGTCGGGCAGCCGCGCGATGAGTTCATCGACGCGGGCGAGCGCGACGGCCCGGGCGAACCGCTCCTCGCCGGCGCCGGGATCACCGGCGAACACGTTGTCACGGACGGACCCGTGAAACAGGTACGGGTGCTGGAAGACGACGGTGCTCGCCGCCCGCCGGGCGTCGGCGTCCAGCGTCGCAGCGTCGACTCCGTCGATCAGGACGCGGCCGCGACCGGGTTCGTGCAGGCCGGCGATCAGGCCCAGGATGGTGCTCTTGCCCGATCCCGACGGGCCGACGATCGCCGTCGTGCTGCCGGGCTCCAAGCTGAAGCTCACGCCGTCGAGCACCGGTGCGGTCGCGCCGTCATAGCGGAACATGACGTCGTCGAACTCGATGCGGGGGGCCGTGGCGGCGGGCAACGTAGCGGTGCCGGCGTCCATCAGCGGCGCGGTGAGGACCGCGCGAATGCGGTCGAGCGTGGCGCGGGTGCTCTCCAACGCCGGCGCCAGCTCGCTGATCGTGGTGAACGGCTCCAGGTACCGCACGATCACGACGATGAAGGCGATGGCTTCGGGAACGGTGACGGTCTTGTTGACGGTCATCACCGCGGTCGCCCCGGCGAGCAGGATCAGCGACAGCTGGCTGGCGAGGCTGAACAGCAGCTGGCCGGGAACCTGCATGGACAGCAACCGCATGGTCGCGCCGTGCTGGGCGGCCAGCGCGTCGCCGACCAGACTGCGCGCCGGCTCGACCCGTCGGGCGGCGCGCAACGCCTGCTGGGTGCGGGCGAATTCGATGATCCGTTCGGTGAGAGCGCTGTTGGCCTCGTCAGCCGCGGCATCCGCGCGCCGCGCCAGCCGCGCCGACGCCCACAGCGCACCCAGCAGCAGCGGCACACCGCCCAGCGCGGCCACCCCGAGCTGCCACGAGATCGGGAGTAGGGCCAGCCCGATGGCCGCGGGCAGCAGGATGGCGGAGGTCAGCGGCGTCAGCAGGTTGACGACCAGACCGACCAGTTCCGGCCCGGTGGCGGCGATCGCCTGCCGCGCGGTCGCGGTGCGCTCGGCGGTGAACCACTCCAGACGCACCCGGGGCAACCGGTCCGCCACGTGGTGCTGGCTGTGGTCGAGCACGGCAAAACCCAGTTCGAAGCCGATGCGCGCGGTCGCGGTGTCGATGACCCAGCCGATCGCGGTGGCGGCGGTGAGCCACCCCAGCCACACCAATGCGTGCTCCGGGGTGTCGCCGAACAGGGCGCCCACCAGTGGCACCAGCAATACGGTGGCCACCGCCCGCACCGCCACGGAGGCCAAGGCGAGCACGGTGTAGGCGATCACCCGGCCGCGGCGATCCGCCGGAACCAGGCCCAACCACGTGCGAATCATTGCGCCCTCTCCTGCGCCGTCGCGACCACCCGATCCCGCCGGCCGCTTTCCCACAGCCGTCGATAGCGGCCGTCGGCGGCCAGCAGCTGGTCATGGTCGCCGCTTTCGGCGACCCGGCCGTGGTCGAGCACGACGATCTGATCGGCGCCGGTGATGGTGTGCAGACGATGGGCGATCACCAGCACGGTGCGGTCCCGGGTCAGCCGGTTGAGCGCTTGCTGCACAAGGTATTCCGACTCCGGGTCGGCGAACGCGGTGGCCTCGTCGAGGATCAGCACCGGGGTGTCCGCCAGGATCGCACGGGCAATGGTGAGCCGCTGCCGTTCACCGCCCGACAGGCCGGCTCCCGCGCCCAGCACGGTGTCGTAGCCGTCCGGCAACCGCATGATCCGGTCGTGGACCTGCGCCTGGCGCGCGGCCTCCTCGACTTGCGCGGCGGTGGCGCCCGGGACGGCCAGCGCGATGTTGTCCGCGACGGTGCCGTGCACCAACTGGGTTTCCTGCAGAACGAACCCCACCTTCGCGTAGAGCTCATCGGCGGTCATCGACCGGATGTCCTGTCCCCCAATGCGTATCGCGCCAGTGTCGACGTCATGGAACCGGGCGAGCAGGGCGGCCAGCGTCGACTTGCCGGACCCGGACGGGCCGACGAGGGCGGTCACGCTGCCCGGGCGCAGCGTCAGCGACACGCCCCGGATCACCGGGACACCCGGTCGATAGCCGAAGCTGACGTCGTCGAACACCACCGTCGCCGACGGATCCGCGGACCGGTCCGGCTGCCGTACGGCCAGTTCGGGCTCGTCGAGGGCGTTCTGCAGGCGCCGGGCGGCCAGCATGCCCGCGCTGATGCCACCTACGCCGTAGGCGATGCCGAGCAGCCGCGCACCGAAGGTGGTGCCCAGCAACAGGAATGGGACGAGGTTCACCGGATTCATCCGTCCGGTGACGGCGAGCAGCGTACCCGTGAGCACGATGAGCCACAGAAAGGTCGAGGGTCGGGTAACCAGGTCCATGAGTGTCTTCTTGCCGGCCAGGGGGCGCTGCCACGAGACCAGGAATTCGACGTAGGAGTCCAGCTGGCGCCGGAAGCTGGATGCGGCCGCGCCACCGAAGACGCGGATCACCGGCTGGCCCTCCAGGTAGGCGCCGGCCTCGCCGCTCATCTTCTCGGCCCAGCGCTGCGACTGCGGGATGCGCGGGCCCGACTGGATCGTGAGCGACGACGTCAACACCAGGTACCCGAGGACGGGCAGGAAGAGCACCAGCGCCACCCGCCAGTCGACGGCGAACAGGTAGATCAGCACCGCCACGGGCGCGATGATCGCCGCGACGGCATCGGGGATGGCGTGGGTGACCAGATAGTGCAACGACAGCGTGTCGTCGTGCAGCAGCTGCTTGATCGAGCCCGATCCGCGCGCGGTGAACCAGCCCAGCGGCAGCCGAGAGAGCTTGCGCAGCAACCGGGAACGCAGGTGCGCGGCGAACCGCGCGTCGACGACGTGCAGCCACAGCGTGAGAGCCGCACCGAGCACCGAGCCCGTTCCCAGCAGGACGATGGCCGCGATCCCGAGATCCCGGAGGCGCGCCGCGGGCGCCCCGGCCACCAGCAGCCGGGCCAGCTCGACCAGCAGCACGAACGGCGCCAGCTGTACCACCGTGACGACGGCCTGCAGCACGCCGGACAGGATCAACGGCCAACGCAGCGGCGCGAGCAATCGGCCGGCGCCCTGGGCGCGCCACCTGCCGCGCTCCGCCGGGGCGGGCGCCCGGTCGGCGGGCTCTGGAGCCGAAACCTGCTCCGGTGCAACGTCATCCGCGGGCGCCGGCTCGTCGCCGCGGCGGGTGCCCATCGCACGCCCGGCGCTCCAGTAGGCCTGGGCGTGTATCTCGGACTTGGGAAAGCCGAATTCGTCGCGCAGCCGCGCCCGGACGTGCTTGAGGACTGTCGCCTCGGGCGTGGCCCAGGCGTACCAGTTGGACCAGTCCCGGTTGTCGATCGCCGCCGCAAGCGATGTCTCGTCACGGCGGGCGATCCAGCGCACTCGCAGCCGGGGATGCGGGGCGATCGGGATCAGGAGGTCATTCTCGTCGTGCTGCTCGAGATACATCTCGATCGGCACGTCGTCGGGAACGACTCCGATGATCCCGTTCATGCCCGGGATCGACGCGGAATCGCCGATCAGGAGATAGCCTGCCGGTTGCTCGTCGGGCACGTCGAAGCGCGACGATCCCATCAGCGCCATGACGGCGATCGTGGCGCCGGGTTGGACGGTGCGCGCCCACTTCGACGCGGGGCCGGCGGGCTCGTGTAGCACGATGTCGACGGCGAAGCGGCCGCTGGGGACGTCCGCCTCGGAGATGGTGTACGCGCGCTGGAACTCGGTGTTGGATCCGTCCGGGTCCGGGAACCAGAACCGCAGCCACGCGGCGGGTTCGGCGTCGACGTCTTCGAACAACGTCGGTGACGTCATCCGCACCCGCACGAAATGTGGTGCGATGCGGACGGTTTCGAGCACCGTCGCGATATGGTCGCGGGCGCCGAAGCTCCGCAACATCACGCCCTGGAACCCGCGTGCCATCAGCGGTCCTTCCCCGCGGCGCGCAGGGCCGCGACGACTTCACCGAAAGAACGGCCCGGCGGACCTTCCGCTCGATAAGTTACCGCAAAACTAAGGGTTGCCTTACCAAAGGTCAAACCGTGGTGGTCGCCGAGCGGCAAGTAGCCTGGTGGTGTGAGCGGTGAACCGGCGTCGCCCGTCTTGCTCTACGACGGAGTCTGCGGTGTCTGCAACTCGGCGGTGCAGACGATCCTTCGGTTCGATCCGAACGGACCGCTGCGGTTCGCGGCGCTCGACAGCGACTTCGCCCGGGGTGTCTTCGCTCGGCATCCGGCTATCGGGCAGGTGGACTCGATGGTGTTCGTCGACGAGCCCGGCCAGCCCACCGAGCGCGTCGCCATCCGGTCCGCCGCCGCGTTGCGCGTGGTCGACTACCTTGGCGGCCCGTGGAAGCTCCTCGACGTGGCCCGCGTCATCCCCACCCCCCTGCGCGACTGGCTCTACGACAAGTTCGCCCGCGTCCGCTATCGCATCTTCGGCAAGCACGACACCTGCCCGTTGCCGCCACCGGAGGTTCGCGCGCGCTTCCTGGAGGCTTAGTCCACGGCGAGGTCGGCCTCGGACTCCTTGCGCTTCAGCTCGGCCAGCTTGCGGTCCTCGGCCGCGAATTCGCGATGGTGCGCCGCCGATTCGCGGTGCACGCCCACATGCGACACGCCCTGTTCGACGGCCTGGTCTTGCACCCGCGCCACTTCTTCGTGCTTGAGGGCCGATTCTTCGAGGCTGCGCGCGGCCGAGAGGCCGGCATGCGCCGCCCGTTCGCGGGCCGCCGCGGCCCTGCGCTCGGCAAGTTCCGCATCCTCCGCGGTAAACGCTTGCTCGCCTGTCTTGTTTCCGGTGCCCATGGTGTCTCCTCGTATCCCGTGCAGTCACAGGTACCCGGCACAGAGCGTTTAACGCCTCGCGATCGCCAGACACAGTGCGGGCGGAGGTGCGGGCGGAGGGACTCGAACCCTCAAGCTCTCACGAGCACCGGCACCTAAAGCCGGCATGTTTGCCAATTTCATCACGCCCGCAGCGTGCTGATCCTACCGCTCGGTGCACGGACGGACCTGTCGGCGTTCGCTCCTAACGTGAGTTCAACACGGCGGCAAAGGAGGCGCGGAGATGCGGTCCGCTGAAGAGTTCGAAGCCGTGCGAAAGCTGGTCGCACAGGGCCTGAACGATTGCGCGATCGCGCGTCAGACAGGAGTACCGCGACGGACTATATGGGGTTGGCGGTATTGCGAGTCACCAATCCGGTTACGGAGTCCGAGCGGATCTTCCCCTTGCAACGTTCAGCACGAGTTCGCCGCCCTTCCCCCGGCCGCGTACTGCTATGTGTTGGGGCTGTACCTCGGCGACGGGTGCATCTCGAAGAGCCGTCGCGTCTGGCGGTTGAGAATCACCCTTGACGACAGATATCCACAGATCATCGATCGCTGCCGAAGAGCGATCGACGTGCTGATGCCGCGACAGCGCGCCGCAGTTCTGCGCCGTGCCAGCAACTGCACCGAAGTCTCGCTGTACTCCAAGCACTGGCCGTGCCTGCTGCCCCAACACGGGCCCGGCAAGAAGCACCTGCGGCCAATTCGACTGCAGCCGTGGCAGGAGGTGCTCGTCACCCAGGCCACCGAAGAGTTCATCCGCGGCCTCATCGACAGCGACGGGTGCCGGGTGGTGGCGAACGACCGAGGGGTCCGCAGCGTCCGTTACCACTTTTCGAACCGGTCGGACGACATCCGCGGCTTGTTCACGGCGGCGCTCGACCACCTCGACATCCCGTGGACCCGGCCGAGCAAGTACGTCATCGCCGTGTACCGCAAGGCGGCGGTGGCACGCCTCGACGAATTCGTCGGACCCAAATCGTGAGCGGTACCGTCAAGGGGTGTCCACTACCCGTCGTCGCAGGCCCGCGCTGATCGCCTTGGTGATCGTCGCGGCCTGCGGCTGCCTGGCGCTGGGCTGGTGGCAGTGGACCCGGTTCCAGTCGGTTTCGGGCACGTTCCAAAACCTCGGCTACGCGCTGCAGTGGCCGCTGTTCGCCTGGTTCTGCGTCTACGCATACCGCAAATATGTGCGCTACGAAGAGATGCCGCCGGAACCCCGGCGCGGCCCCGAGCTCACCGAGATACCCGCCGGCCTGCTGCCCGAGCGCCCCGGGCCGATGCAACCGCCGTCCGACGATCCCGCGCTGGCGGAGTACAACGCCTACCTGGCCGAGCTTGCCAAACAAGACACCGAGAAAGAGAACAGGACCACCGCATGACCACACCGGAGACGCCCGAGGCGTCGGCTTCGGCATTTCCCGTCGAGAAGATCCGCACCGCGCTGCTCGCCTACCGGGTCATGGCGTGGGCGACGGGTCTGTGGCTGATCGCGCTGTGCTACGAGATCGTCTCGCACCTTGTCATGCACCACGAGATCCGCTGGATCGAGGTGGTCCACGGCTGGGTGTACTTCATCTATGTCCTGACCGCGTTCAACCTGGCGGTCAAGGTGCGGTGGCCGATCGCCAAGACGATCGGTGTGCTGCTCGCCGGGACCATCCCGCTGCTGGGCATCATCGTCGAGCACTTCCAGACCAGGGACGTCAAGGCGCGCTTCGGCCTGTAAAGCCCCCGAGTGCACGCCTAGCTGCACACTCGAGGGGCCGAACGTGCGGCCAGCTTCACACTCGTCCATACACCTAGGCCAGCTCACGCAACGCCGGTACCAGGAGCGCGAGCGCGCGACCGCGATGGGAAACCGCGTCCTTCTCCTCGGGGGTGAGCTCCGCCGCGGTGCGGTCGGAGCCGTCCGGGACGAAGACCGGGTCGTATCCGAAACCGCCCCCGCCCCGTGGTTCTCGGGCGATGCTGCCGGGCCACTCGCCGCGGACGACGACCTCGCCGGACGGCCCGGCCAGGGCGCACGCGGACACGAACGCGGCACCGCGCCGTTCGTCGGGCACGTCACGCAACTGCGCCAGCAGCAGCGCGGTGTTCGCCGCGTCGTCGCCGTGCTTACCCGACCAGCGTGCCGACAGCACGCCGGGCATGCCGTTCAGCGCGGCCACCTCGAGGCCGGAGTCGTCGGCCACTGAAGCAAGGCCCGTCGCCGCGAAGGCATCCCGCGCCTTGGCCAACGCGTTCTGCTCGAAGGTCGCGCCGTCTTCGGGCGCTTCGTCGAAGGGGGGTACGTCGCGCAGAGACACCAACTTCAGCCCCGTCAAGCCGGCCGCGTCGAGCACCCGGCGCAATTCGGCCAGCTTCTTGGGGTTGCGGCTGGCGACCAGCAACTCGGTCAACGGTTGATCCCATCCATGCCATCACCTCCGCAAGAGCTACCCGCGCGTACGACAACAAATTAGCCGGAATGCCCGCGCTGCCGTCCGGCCCGACGAGGACCCCAACCTCGAAAGGCTTGACAGCCCCGCCCGAGGCGCGCACTGTGATACTCGTCATATGACCACTGGTCATACCAGGTAGAGAGGGGCAGCCGATGACCACCAGGGACAAGTACACGGACGTGCCCTCCCCGTACTCGTGGGAGGTCCCCAGCGCCGGCAACGCGCGCTTCACCTGGGAATACGACGAGGGGCGCGCGCGACTTCTCTCGCTGTACCAAAAGGGCAAGGACAAGCAGTGGGATGCGCAGTTGCGCATCGACTGGGCACAAGACGTCGACCCGATGAACCCGGTCGGACTGCCCGACGAATTCCACCCGCTGTTCGGCAGCCCGATGTGGGACGCCGCCGACGACGCGCGCCGCGCCGAGATGCGCCAGCACTTCCAGGCCTGGCAGCTCTCGCAGTTCCTGCACGGCGAGCAGGGTGCGATGGTGTGCGCGGCCAAGATCGTCGAGGTCGTCCCGGACCTGGACGCGAAGTTCTACGCGGCCACCCAGACCATGGACGAGGCCCGGCACGTCGAGGCGTTCTCCCGGCTCCTGCAGGAGAAGGCCGGCTTGGTCTACCCGATCAACAAGCACCTGACCGCACTGCTGGACGACACCCTGCGCGACTCGCGCTGGGACATGCCCTACCTCGGCATGCAGGTCCTGATCGAAGGTCTCGCACTCGCCGCCTTCGGTGTGCTGCGCGACATGGCGGCGCCCGACTCGCTGGCCAAGCAGGTGCTGGCTTACGTCATGCAGGACGAGGCCCGGCACGTCGCCTTCGGCCGAATCTCGCTGAAGGACTACTACTCCGCGCTGACCGAGGCGGAGCGGGACGAGCGTGAAGAGTTCGTCGTGGACGCCTGCTACCTGATGCGCGACCGGTTCCGCGGCGAGGAGGTCTTCGAGACCCTGGGCCTGGACGTCAAAGCGTGCGCAGAGTGGGTCGACACGTCACCGCTGATGATCCAGTTCCGCTCGCACCTGTTCAGCCGCATCGTGCCGATCGTCAAGGACATCGGCCTGTGGGGCGACAAGGTGCAGAAGGCTTTCCGGGACATGGGCGTCCACGACATGGCCGGCTTCGACATCGAGGCGCTGATGAAGGCCGACGAAGACCAAGCCGAAGCTCTGGACAAGGCACACGCCGAAATGGCCGACCGGGCCCTCGAGGTGGACCAGGTGATCGCGGCGGGCGCGAGCTGATCCAGTCCGGTTTGACGATCGGGCGATCCTGAGCCGCCCGCATTTCGCCTCGGGCCTACGCGCGACTTTCCAAGTTGATTGCGGGACGTTCCTGGTTTATTGCGGGTTGGGTTGCTATTCCCCTGACGTAAGGGACTTCGCAGTCCTGACAACCCCAAAACATTTTGTGCATGTAACAGCCGACACAAAATCCCAGCGTGGCCTCCGACCACGTGAGGACAAAACAGACCGCAACAACAGCCGCCATCGCCACGGGCGACGCCCCCAACAGGCGCATGCCGAGGCACGTCGCTGCCAAACCGGCACCGAGCAACCATGCGAACCGTTTCGGCCGCGTTGGCTTCCACACCGGACGAATGCCCATTGTCAACGCCGTGCCGAGAATTCCCGTGGGGCTGAACGGAGTTAGCCCGGTAAACGCCGCGACCAGCATGTCGAAAAGCACCAGCGGACCAACGATGATCACCGGATCGGTTTCCGGTCGCATGAGCAATAACGCGATCGTGATTGCCGAGATGATGTTCAGCAAACCCGCCCTTGCGCGGGTCGCCACTTCATTGATCCGCGGTTCCGCATGTTCATGCGTCATCTGCCCCATGGCCCACCAGGGCGTATTGAGAAAAGCATGTTCAAGTGGGACTGGCCGACTGCCCATCAATTGATCCTAAAAACGGGGGAAACATTGGCTTGCCTAAATTCAATTAGACGTCGGCCAGTTTACCATGACGCTATTGTGGGCAGCCCCGGCCGGAAGCTTTCATTCGACGACAAAGGCAACGCTACGACCGGCCGCAGGCCACCCTGTGACCAAGGCGACAGGCCGGCGGAGTCGAATGGTTCGACCCTTTCCGCGAGGCCCCCACACGGCTCCGCCGCGGGGGCGGGGCGGTCAGCTGCCGAACGCCTTCGGCGCCGAGGCCCCCTCGGGCAGTTCACCCGGGTAAGGCAGGGCCAGCGCCTCGCGCTGGGCGGCGAACAACTTGTCGCAGGCGGCGAGCGCCACGTCGAGCAGCTTGTCCAGTGTCGAGCGCGGGAAGGTCGCCCCCTCGCCGGTCCCCTGCACCTCGACGAGTGTGCCGGTGTCGGTGGCGACGACATTCATGTCGACCTCGGCCCGCGCGTCCTCCTCGTAGGGCAGGTCCACCCGGATCCTGCCGTCGACCACCCCGACGCTGACGGCCGCGATGGCGCACGACAACGGTCGGGGATCGGACAGCTTGCCCGCCGCCGCCAGGTAGGTCACGGCGTCGGCCAGCGCCACGAAGGCACCCGTGATGGCGGCGGTCCTGGTGCCGCCGTCGGCCTGCAGCACATCGCAGTCGACGGCGATCGTGTTCTCCCCCAACGCCGCCAAATCGATGCAGGCCCGCAGCGACCGGCCGATCAGCCTGCTGATCTCCTGGGTGCGCCCGGACAGGCGTCCCTTCACGGATTCGCGGTCGGAGCGCGAGTGGGTGGCCGACGGCAGCATCGCGTACTCGGCGGTCAGCCAGCCGAGACCCGATCCCTTACGCCAGCGGGGCACTCCCTCGGTGACGCTGGCGGTGCACATCACCTTGGTGTGCCCGAACTCGATCAGCACCGACCCCGCGGGGTGATCGGTGAATCCGCGAGTGATGACTACGGGGCGCAGCTCGTCGTCAAGGCGGCCGTCTTCTCGTCTCGTCACGACGCCAACCCTAACCCGGGGTGCTCAGACCCTTTCGGAGCGGCGGATGTCGAACGTTTCGCCGCACACCACCGCATGCACGGGGCCGTCGAACTCCGCCTTGGCCTCGCTGATCACGTCCTCCCGCGACGTCCACGGCGGGATGTGCGTCAGCAACAGTTCGCGGACGCCGGCCTCCGCCGCCGTCCGGCCGGCCTCGGTGCCCGACAGATGCAGAGCGGGCGG
Source organism: Mycobacterium europaeum (assembly GCF_034555895.2). Classification (NCBI taxonomy): domain Bacteria; kingdom Bacillati; phylum Actinomycetota; class Actinomycetes; order Mycobacteriales; family Mycobacteriaceae; genus Mycobacterium; species Mycobacterium europaeum. The sequence goes on along the minus strand of NZ_CP157315.1, from coordinate 883,189 downwards.
GCGGTCCGGCGAATGCGTCCAGGAGGCCTCGCACAGGAAGACGTCGGCGTCCCGGGCCAGCTCGACCAGTTGGTCACACACGCCGGTGTCACCGCTGTAGACGAGCGAGGCGCCGGTGGAGTCGGTGATCCGCATGCCGTAGGACTCCGTCGGGTGGGCCACCACGCGGGGCGTCACCGTGAGCGATCCGAACGTCACCGGTTCGCCGTCGACCCAGTGCCGAACGTCGAAAATGTCTGAGCAGTCGTCGATTTCGCCGCCGTACGGCGACGACGCCGCACCCAACCGCGACCAGGTGTCGCCGGGGCCGTACAACAGCGCCTTGCCGCCCGGGCGCGACGGGTGGTAGCGGCGCCACACGAACAATCCGGGCAGATCCAGGCAGTGGTCGGCATGCAGGTGAGTCAGGAGCACGTGCACGGAGGCGGGATCGGCGTAGCGCTGGAGCGCGCCCAACACGCCGCCGCCGAAGTCGAGGACCAATGGCGGGGTGTCCGGTGCCCGGAGCAGATAACCCGACGCGGGCGAATCCGGCCCCACCACGCTGCCCGAGCAGCCGAGCACGGTTATTCGCACGGACACTACTGTGCCATGCCCGATAGGACCGTGACGAAAACATCGCCGCATTCGTGTGATGAGAATCTCGTCATCAGCACTAGTCGATTCGCACGTGGTGGACGGGCTGCACACCGGTGACCGCCGGGCCCAGGAACCGCGCCGCCAACGCGGTGAATGCCTCGGGGTCGCCGGTGGCCTCGAAGACCCGGGTCGCGGGTGGCGCGTCGTGAGGACGCAGCAGCTCACGTTCGGTGAGCACCCGAAGGACCTCCTTGGCGGTTTCCTCGGCGCTGGACACCAGCGTCACGTGGTCGCCCATCGCCAGCTGAATCAGCCCCGACAGCAGCGGATAGTGCGTGCAGCCGAGCACCAGCGTGTCCACCTGCGCGCGCTGTAGCGGTTCGAGGTAACCCTCGGCCAGCCCGAGCACCTGACGCCCACTGGTCACGCCCCGCTCCACGAAGTCGACGAACCGCGGGCAGGCCACCGCGGTGATCTCGGTGTCGCGGGCGGCGGCAAACGCGTCCTGGTAGGCGTGCGAGTTGATCGTCGCGCACGTGCCGATGACGCCGATGCGCCCGTTCCGGGTGGTGGCGACCGCGCGGCGCACCGCCGGCAGGATCACCTCGACGACCGGCACGTCGTAACGCTCGCGAGCGTCCCGCAGGCAGGCCGCCGACGCCGTGTTGCAGGCGATCACCAACGCCTTGACCCCGCGCTCGACGAGGTCGTCCCCGATGGCCAGCGCGTGCGCGCGGACCTCGGGGATGGTGAGCGGACCGTACGGCCCGTGGCCGGTGTCGCCGACGTAGACGATGTCCTCGTCGGGCAATTGGTCGATGATCGCCCGTGCGACGGTCAGCCCCCCGACGCCGGAATCGAAGATCCCGACGGGTGCCATCGGCGAGCTCATGTCTTGGGGCGCGGCACCGCGCTGCCGGCTTTTCTCTTCGCGCGCGCCTTACGTTCCGGTGCGGACAACCAGTACGCGGCGACGACGCCGGCCAAAGCGCCGCACAGGTGCCCCTGCCACGACACCCCGCCGCATCTGCCCAGCACCGGCATGGCACCCAACAGCACACCGCCGTAGGCGAACAACACCACCAGCCCGATCGCGATGTCGGCGAACCTGCGCACGAAGATGCCGAACACGAGCAGGAAGGCCAGCCAGCCGAAGATCAGGCCGGAGGCCCCGATGTGGTCGGTCGGCCCGCAGGAGCTGCCCACGTTGCCGATGAGCCAGGTGCCGAACCCGCCCACGATCCACACGATCGCGGTGGCCCAGACGAACCGGCTCAGACCGGCCAGCGTCATCAGGAAACCCAGCACCAAGAGCGGGATGGTGTTGGCCATCAGATGCTGCCAGTTGGCGTGCAGGACCGGGGCGAAGACGATTCCCCACAGGCCGTCGGCTTCCAGCGGCCGGATGCCGTTCTCGTCCAGGGAATGCCCCGTCAGCTGGTCGACGAGCTCGATCAGGTAGAGCAGCGCGACGAAGGTGAGGATCGTCGTCCCGCCCACCACCCACGCCGGCCGCTTCGGCTGGGTCGCCGGTGCGCCGGCGCGCCCCTTGCGGGTGGTCTTACCCATAGCTGCAGGTTACCGGCGCGGGCGGCGGTGAACCCCTCATGGGGCGAACGCCCCGGGCAAGGTGTCGCGGTAGGTCGGTATGCCCGCGACCGAATCGGCGGCGAAGACGCCGGACAGCACCGCACGCGCGACGCAGTCGGCCGCAGCGGCACCCACTTCCGCGGCCAGCCGCATCTCCGGCGAGAAGGCCGCGGGCGCGTCGGGCGGGGCCGGCACTTCCACCGCCCCGGTGGCCAGTGCGAACACCGTGTCGCCGTCGTATGGGGTGTGTGCGGGCCGAACGGTGCGGGCCAGCCCGTCCTGGGCGGCGACGGCGACCCGCCGGCACGCGGCCGGGCTCAGCGACGCGTCGGTCGCCACCACCCCGATGACGGTGTTGAGCGGGTTCTCCAGCGGGCCGGACGCGGTCGGCAGTTGGGCGAAGGCGTCGACCTGCTCGGCCGGCGGTGGACGCAGGGCGAACTCCCGGATCAGGTCCGCCATCCACGGCAGGCCGGTGGCGCGGTCGGCGACGTCGCCGGCGGAGTTCACCACGACCACCGCGCCGACGGTCACACCGCACGGCAGCGTCGTCGAGGCCGTCCCGACGCCGCCCTTGAGCACCCCGGCGCGCGCCCCGACGCCGGCGCCGACGCTGCCCACGGCCAGCGCATCCTCGGGGCCCACGGCGGCTTCACAGGCCAGGTAGCCGAACTCGGCCGTCGGGCGTCGACCCCAGCCACCGACGGGCAGGTCGAAGATCACCGCGCCGGGCACGATGGGCACCACCCCGCCGTCCATCGCCACGCCGCGTTCTCGTTCCTCCAGCCAGCGCATGACGCCGTCGGCGGCGGCCAGACCGTAGGCGCTGCCGCCGGCGAGCAACACCGCGTCGACGTACCGGACGGTGTTGGCCGGGTCCAGCAGGTCGGTCTCCCGGGTGCCGGGCGCACCGCCGCGGCAGTCGACCGCGCCCACGGTCCCGGGCGGGGTCAGCACGACGGTGACGCCGCGGGCCCACCCTTCGCCGAGGGACGCGTCGGGGTCGAGCCGGTGATGGTGGCCGACGCGGATGCCCCCGACGTCGGTGATGGCGGTCATCCGGCGCCCAGCGGGGTCATCTGTTCCCCATGAGCACCAGGACGAGGTATTCCTGTAGAACGGTCAACCACTGGTAAACGTCGAAGTGCACTGCCAGCGGGTGGTCGTCGGGCAGGCGCTCGGGCCCCTCCGGGCCGACCTCGAGCATGACGCCCAGCGTCAGCCGAATGTCGTTGACCGCCGCGATCCAGGCGTTCGCGTCCTCCTCGGTGAGGTCGAAGCGGCCGCCGTCGTTCGGAATGGTGTCCAGCAACCGTTGTGCGGCAAGGCGTTTGGCGTGGATGATCTCAGGCTCGTGCAGACTGCGCAGCGCGGCGTTGAGGCTGTCGGCTTCGTCGGGAGCCAGCGGGTCATCGTCGTCTTGACGGAAGAAATCGGGCAGCAGCCGGCGCAGAGTCGGATCCTTCGGCGGATCGCTGTTGCCGGTCTTTATGCCGGTGATCTCCTCGAGTTCGTCTGCGGGCGCCGAAGATTCACGCTCGTCGAGCAACCCGACCATGGCCGTGGCCAGGTTTTTCAGCAGGGCCGCCTCGTGAGACGCCAGGGCGGACCGAAAACGGGGACCGTCTGCGGTCTCGACGCGCTTCCACTTGCGCACGGGTAATCGCCGAAGCCCTCGAGGATCACCGGTCCTGCTGCAGTGTCGCCCACAACCCGGCGGCATGCAGCTTGGACACGTCGACTTCCATGGACTCCCGGCTGCCCGCAGACACCACCGCCTTGCCTTCGTTGTGCACCTGCAACATCAGCTTGGTGGCGTGCGGCTCGCTGTAGCCGAACAACTTCTGGAACACATACGTCACGTAGGTCATCAGGTTGACCGGGTCATCCCACACGATCGTGACCCACGGGCTCGCCGTGACGTCTACCGGAGCGGACTCTCGTTGTCCTGTAGTGCCCGGCTTAGCGGGCGCTGACATTACAACCATGGCTTACAGGATAGCGAGCGACCGGTGACGTTTCCGAGCCCCCGACGCCAGCCGATACCGTTATGGAATGAACGACCCGGTCGTAACTGGGCTGCTTACCGACAAATACGAGTTGACGATGCTGGACGCCGCATTGCGCGACGGCACCGCCGCTCGCCTGACGACCTTCGAATTGTTCGCCCGCCGACTCCCGGAAGGCCGCCGCTACGGCGTGGTCTGCGGGACGGGCCGCCTCCTCGAAGCGTTGCCGCGGTTCGGCTTCGACGACGAGGCGTGCCAGCTGCTGGCGCGATTTCTCGATCCGGACACGTTGCGGTACTTGCGCGATTTCCGGTTCACCGGCGACATCGACGGCTATGCCGAAGGCGAGCTGTATTTCCCCGGCTCTCCCGTGCTGTCGGTGACCGGCACGTTCGCCGAATGCGTCGTGCTCGAGACGCTGGCGTTGTCGATCTTCAACCACGACTCGGCGGTCGCGTCGGCGGCGGCGCGAATGGTGAGTGCGGGCAGGGACCGTCCGCTGATCGAGATGGGATCGCGGAGAACCCACGAACACGCCGCGGTCGCCGCGGCGCGGGCCGCCTATATCGCCGGCTTCGCCGCGTCCTCCAACCTGGAGGCTCAGCGCCGATACGGGATCCCCGCAGTGGGCACCTCGGCGCACGCGTTCACCATGCTGCACGCGAGCGGGGAACCCGCCGAAGTCACCGAACTCGCGGCGTTCCGCGCCCAGGTCGATGCGCTGGGTGTCGGCACCACGCTGCTGGTGGACACGTACGACGTGACGACCGGTGTGGCCAATGCCGTCGCCGCCGCCGGGGAGTCGCTCGGCGCGGTCCGCATCGACTCGGGCGAACTGGGTGTGCTGGCGCGCCAGGTCCGCGAGCAGCTCGACCGGTTGGGGGCCACCCGGACCCGCATCGTGGTCTCCGGTGACCTCGACGAGTTCTCCATCGCCGCCCTGGGCGCCGAGCCGGTCGACAGTTACGGCGTCGGTACCTCCCTGGTGACGGGTTCGGGCGCACCGACGGCGAACATGGTCTACAAACTCGTCGAAGTCGACGGGATGCCGGTGCAAAAGCGCAGCAGCCACAAGGAATCCCGGGGCGGCCGCAAAGAGGCGCTGCGCCTGACGCGCTCGTCCGGCACCGTCACCGAGGAGGTGGTGTATCCGGCGGGCCATCGGCCCCCGGTGACCGAGCCGTATCGGGTGTTGACGGTGCCGCTGGTCCGCGGCGGCGCCGCGGTGTCCGAACCGAATATGGCCGCGGCGCGCGAGCTGGTAGCTTCCGGACTGCGCAGTCTGCCGTGGGAGGGTCTGAACCTGTCGCCCGGGGAGCCCGCGATCCCCACGACGCTGATCCCCGCCGGCTCGGTAACACCGCAGAGCAGAAGAGGCTGACCACGTCCGAGGTGTCCGTGCCCGAGTTGCTGGCCATCGCCGTGGCCGCCCTCGGCGGCAGTGAGCGCAGCGGCCAACTCGAGATGGCCAACGCGGTGGCACGGGCGTTCGAAACCGGCGAGCATCTCGTCGTGCAGGCGGGCACGGGCACCGGAAAGTCACTGGCCTACCTGGTACCCGCGATCGTCCGCGCCATCGACGACGACTCGCCGGTCGTCGTCTCCACGGCCACCATCGCGCTGCAACGCCAGCTCGTCGACCGCGACCTGCCCAGGCTGATCGATTCGATCACCGACGCGCTCCCCCGCCGCCCGCAGTTCGCGCTCCTCAAGGGCCGCCGAAACTATCTGTGCCTGAACAAGGTTCACAACGGCGGTGCCGAAGCCGAGGAGGATGCGGGCGACCGGCCGCAGGAGGAGCTTTTCGATCCCATGGCGGCCACCGCACTGGGGCGCGACGTCCAACGGCTCACCGCCTGGGCGTCGACGACCGAGTCCGGTGACCGCGACGACCTGAAACCCGGTGTGCCAGATCGGTCCTGGTCCCAGGTCAGCGTTTCGGCGCGGGAGTGCCTGGGCGTGGCCCGGTGCCCGTTCGGCTCGGAGTGCTTCTCCGAACGGGCGCGCGGCCGGGCCGGCGGCGCCGACATCGTGGTCACCAACCACGCGCTGCTGGCCATCGACGCCGTCGCCGACTCCGCGGTGCTGCCCGAACACGCGCTGCTGGTCGTCGACGAGGCCCACGAGCTGGTCGACCGGGTGACCTCGGTGGCCACCGCGGAGCTGACCCCGGCCGCCCTGGGCGTCGCGGCCCGCCGCATCGCCCGGTTGGTGAATCCCGAACTGACGCAACGCCTGGAGGCGGCGACGGCCAACTTCGCGGCGGCGATCCACGAGGCTACGCCGGGCCGCATCGACCGCCTCGACGAAGAGCTGGCGACCTACCTGACCGCGCTGCGCGACGCGGCGACCGCCGCGCGCTCGGCGATCGACACCACGAGCGACGCGAAGGCGGCCGCGGCCCGTGCCGAAGCGGTCGCGGCGCTGAGCGAGATCTCGGACACCGCGTCGCGGGCCCTCACGTCGTTCGGTCCGGCGATTCCCGATCGCACCGAGGTGGTCTGGGTCGACCACGAGGACAACAGGGGCTCGATGCGCCCGGTGTTGCGGGTGGCGCCACTGTCGGTCGCGGGCCTGCTGCGCGGCCGGGTGTTCTCCCGTTCCACGACGGTGCTGACGTCGGCGACATTGACCATCGGCGGGTCCTTCGACGCGATGGCCGCGGCGTGGGGACTGACCGCCGCGGACACTGAGGATGCCCGCTGGCGCGGCGTCGACGTGGGCTCGCCGTTCCAGCACGCCAAGGCGGGAATCCTCTACGTCGCCGCTCATCTGCCCCCACCGGGCCGGGACGCCACCGGGTCGGCCGAGCAGCTGACCGAGATCGCCGAGCTCATCACCGCGGCGGGCGGACGCACCCTGGGATTGTTCTCGTCGATGCGGGCAGCCCGGGCCGCCGCGGAGGCCATGCGCCAACGGTTGTCGACGCCGGTCCTGTGCCAAGGCGACGACAGCACGTCCGCGCTGGTCGAGCAGTTCAGCGCCGACCCGCAGACGTCGCTGTTCGGGACCTTGTCGCTGTGGCAGGGCGTCGATGTGCCGGGGCCGTCACTGTCCCTGGTGCTCATCGACCGCATCCCGTTCCCGCGCCCCGACGACCCGCTGCTGGGCGCGCGGCAGCGCGCGGTCGCGGCGCACGGCGGCAACGGGTTCATGGCGGTCGCCGCCAGCCATGCCGCACTGCTGCTGGCCCAGGGTTCGGGCCGGCTGTTGCGCCGGGTCACCGACCGTGGAGTGGTTGCGGTGCTGGACTCGCGGATGGTCACCGCCGGCTACGGCGGCTACCTGCGCGCCTCGCTGCCGCCGTTCTGGCCGACCACCGACCCCGCGCAGGTCCGCGCCGCGCTGGAGCGGCTGCGCACGGCGTCGGAGGGCCTGCCCGCTTGAGCTCAGCGGGCCAGGGTGACCAGACCGAGCTCGGTGCTGCCGGCGAGCATCGGGTGATGGGGCAGCACGCGCACCGTGTACCCGACGGCCCCCGCCAGCGGTAAGGACAGCGTCGTCGAAAACACCTGGTTGCCGCCCTCGGCGGTGCCGGTGTACGACATCTCGACGGTGATCGGGTCCAGGAGCGCGTCGCTGGCGTCCACCCGGCCCACCACCGCCTGGACCGTGACCTCGTCGGGGGCGAGCCCGTCCAGCGCCACGGTCGCGGTCAGGGTCAGCTTGGACCCGAGCACCGGGGTGTCCGGCAGGCCGGTGCTGTCGACGTCGGTGATGGTGATCTTGGGCCATGCCTCCTGGGCGCGCCGACGGTACGCGGCCAGCTCGCGGGCGGCGCCGAACTGGCCGGCGTCCTCGCCGTCTTCGGCAGGCCCCACCGTCCTGCGCAGGGACTGCGCCGCGTGCGTGTAGTACTGCTCGACGTAGTCGCGCACCATGCGCGAGGCGAGCACCTTGGGCCCGAGCGTCTGCAGTGTGTGCCGCACCATCTCGATCCACCGCGGCGGCACACCGTGTTCGTCACGCTCGTAGAACTTCGGCGCCACCGCCTGCTCCAGCAGGTCATAGAGCGCGCTGGCCTCCAGGTCGTCGCGGCGGGCCTCGTCGGCCAGGCCGTCGGCGGACGGTATCTCCCAACCGTTTTCGCCGTCGTACCATTCGTCCCACCAGCCATCGCGGATGGACAGGTTCAGCCCGCCGTTGAGCGCGCTCTTCATCCCCGAGGTGCCACAGGCCTCCAGCGGCCGCAGCGGGTTGTTCAACCAGACGTCGCAACCCCAGTACAACAGCCGCGCCATGGACATGTCGTAGTCGGGCAGGAAGGCGATGCGGTCGCGCACCTCCGGCCGGTCGGCGAAGCGCACGACCTGCTGGATCAGCGCCTTGCCTCCGTCGTCGGCCGGGTGCGACTTGCCCGCGACGATCAGCTGGATCGGCCTGTCCTCATCGAGCAGCAGGCGTTCGAGCCGCTCCGGGTCGCGCAGCATCAGCGTCAGCCGCTTGTACGTGGGCACCCGCCGGGCGAAACCGATGGTGAGCACGTTCGGATCGAAAGCAGTTGCTATCCAACCCAATTCAGCGTCGGAGGCGCCGCGTTCGAGCCAGGATTTGCGCAGCCGGCGCCTGACGTCCTCGACCAGCAACGCGCGCAGTTGCGAGCGGATCCACCAGAGATGACCGGCGTCGACCTGGTTCAGTCGCAGCCACACGCCGGGATCGCCGAACGAATCCGACCCGGCCAGCTCGCGCCCCAACTGCAACCATTGCGGCGCCGCCCAGGTGCGCGCGTGAACCCCGTTGGTGATCGAGCCGATCGGCACCTCGTCCGCGTCGAAGCCGGGCCACAGCTCGTTGAACATGGCGCGGCTCACCTCGCCGTGCAGCAGCGAGACGCCGTTGGCCCGCTGCGCCAGCCGCAGACCCATGTGCGCCATGTTGAATTTGGTCGGATCGTCCTCGGCGCCCAGCGCGAGGATGCGGGCCGTCGGCACGCCCGGCAACAACGTGGGCGCACCCTTACCGCCGGCTTTCTCGGCCTTGCCATCGGGGCCGTCTCCGGCATGCCCGTCGAAATAAAGCCGCACCATGTCGATCGGGAAGCGGTCGATGCCGGCGGGGACCGGGGTGTGGGTGGTGAACACGGTGCTGGATCGCACGACGGCCAGCGCCGTGTCGAAGTCCAGCCCGGCGTCGGTCATCAGCTCGCGGATGCGTTCGGCCCCGAGGAACCCGGCGTGCCCCTCGTTCATGTGGAACACCTCGGGTGCGGGCCGGCCCTCGATGGCGGTGAACGCGCGGATCGCCCGCACGCCGCCGATGCCGGCCAGCAGTTCTTGACGCATCCGGTGTTCCTGGTCACCGCCGTACAGCCGGTCGGTGATGCCGCGCAGCTCGTGCTCGTTCTCGGGGACGTCGGAATCGAGCAGCAGCAGCGGGACCCGGCCCACCTGCGCGACCCAGATCCGCGCGCGCAGCTGGACGGAATCGGGAAGCGTCAGCTCGACCAGGACGGGATCGCCGACGGCATCGGTGAGGAGCCGCAACGGCAGCCCTTGCGGGTCCAGTGCGGGGTAGGTCTCGTTCTGCCAGCCGTCCGCGGTCAGCGACTGGCGGAAATACCCGGACCGGTAGTACAGGCCCACCGCCACCAGCGGCACCCCGAGGTCGGAGGCCGACTTCAGATGGTCCCCGGCGAGGATGCCCAGGCCGCCCGAGTAATTGGGCAGCACCTCGGCGACGCCGAACTCCATCGAGAAATAGGCGATGGCCGCCGGCATCGCCACACCGTCGGCCTGCTGCTGCTGGTACCACAGCGGACGGCTCAGATAGTCGTTCAGGTCGGCGGCCAGCTGATCGAGCCGGCCCAGGAACGCCTCGTCGAGCGCCAGCTCGTCGAGCCGTGCCGGATTCACCGCGCCCAACAACGCCACCGGGTCGGAGCCGCACCGCTGCCACAGGTCGACGTCGACGGTCGCGAACAGGTCCTGGGTCGGCTTGTCCCACGACCATCGCAAGTTGGTCGACAGCTGGTTCAGCGCGGCCAGCCGTTCGGGAAGGTGGGCACGGACGGTAAAGCGGCGGAGGGCTTTCACGCGTCCTTACCTTACTGAGGATTTCGCCCCGCGCACGGCGGCAGCGACCGCTTTTCCCACCGAGGGTGTGACCGGACACTAGGGTGGGTATCGGGTAGTTATTGGGGCCGCAACGGCGCTTCCCCGCAGAGGAAGTTCCCCACGACAGGAAGTTTCGCCAGACGAGAGGCATTCCGCGACGAGCACACCGCGGTTTGGCCGCACACATTCGGAACGGAGCTGTGGTGCCTGGTCGTGTCGAGATCGATGACGTCCAACCCGTCGTTTCCTGCGGCGCGTATCCCGCCAAGGCGGTGGTCGGCGAGACCGTCCCGGTCAGCGCGGCGGTGTGGCGGGAAGGCCACGAGGCCGTCGCCGCCACCCTGGTGGTGCGCTACCTCGGGCCGCGCTATCCGCAGGTGACGGAAACCCGCCGGATCAAAGCGGTTGAGGCGCCCGTCAAGCCCCCGACCGAAGTCGACGGCGGGGTGGACCAGCAGCGGGTCAAACCGCTACAGCTGCCGATGACGATCGGCCTCGAGCCCTACGTCTTCCACGGGCAATTCACGCCCGACCGGGTCGGCTTGTGGACGTTCCGGGTGGACGGCTGGGGTGATCCCATCGACTCCTGGCGGCACGGCGTGGTGGCCAAGCTGGAGGCCGGCCAGGGCGAGACGGAACTGTCCAACGACCTCCTCGTCGGGGCCGCGCTGTTCGAGCGCGCCGCGACGGGGGTACCCCGCGCGCGGCGCGAGCCGCTCATGGCGGCCGCCGCGGCGCTGCGCGACCCCGGGGACCCGGTCACCCGTTCGGCGCTGGCCCTGGCGCCGGAGACCGAGGAGATTCTGGCCGAGTATCCGCTGCGCGATCTGGTCACCCGCGGCGAACAGTACGGCGTCTGGGTGGATCGTCCGCTGGCCCGCTTCGGCTCGTGGTATGAGATGTTCCCCCGCTCGACCGGTGGGTGGGACGCCGACGGCAAACCCGTACACGGCACCTTCGCGACGGCGGCGGCCCAGCTCCCGCGGATCGCGGCGATGGGCTTCGACGTGGTGTACCTGCCGCCCATCCACCCGATCGGCAAGGTGCACCGTAAGGGACGCAACAACTCTCCCACCGCCGCCCCCGGAGATGTCGGTTCCCCGTGGGCGATTGGCAGTGACGAGGGCGGCCATGACGCCGTCCACCCCGACCTGGGCACCATCGAGGACTTCGACGCCTTCGTCGCCGCGGCCCGCGAACTGGGCATGGAGGTGGCGCTCGACCTGGCGTTGCAGTGCGCGCCGGACCATCCGTGGGCACGCGATCACCGCGAGTGGTTCACCGAACTGCCCGACGGCACCATCGCCTACGCGGAGAACCCGCCCAAGAAGTACCAGGACATCTATCCGCTCAACTTCGACAAGGACCCGGCGGGTCTCTACGACGAGGTCCTGCGCGTCGTTCGGCACTGGATGGACCACGGCGTCAAGTTCTTTCGGGTGGACAACCCGCACACCAAGCCGCCGAACTTCTGGGCGTGGCTGATCGCCCAGGCGAAGAGCATCGACCCCGACGTCCTTTTCCTGTCCGAGGCTTTCACGCCGCCGGCCCGGCAATACGGTCTGGCCAAGCTCGGGTTCACACAGTCCTACAGCTACTTCACCTGGCGCACGGCCAAGCAGGAACTCACCGAGTTCGGCGACGCCATCGCCGCCTCCGCGGACTTCCGGCGGCCGAACCTGTTCGTGAACACCCCCGACATCCTGCACGCCATCCTGCAGCACAACGGGCCCGGCATGTTCGCGATCCGGGCGGTGCTGGCCGCGACCATGGGTCCGGCGTGGGGCGTGTATTCGGGTTACGAGCTGTTCGAACACCGCGCGGTGCGGGAGGGCAGCGAGGAGTACCTGGACTCGGAGAAATACGAACTGCGGCCCCGCGATTTCGCCGGCGCGCTCGCCGAGGGACGCTCGCTGGAGCCGTTCATCGCCCGGCTCAACGAGATTCGCCGCCTGCATCCCGCGCTGCAGCAGCTGCGCACCATCCACTTCCACAGCGTGGACAACGACGCGCTGCTGGCCTACAGCAAGTTCGACCCTGCGACCGGCGACTGTGTGTTGGTGGTGGTGACGCTCAACGCGTTCGGCGCCGAAGAAGCCACCCTGTTTTTGGATATGGCGGCATTGGGTATGGAGCCCTACGAGCGGTTTTGGGTGCGCGACGAAATCACCGGCCAGGAATTCCAATGGGGTCAGGCAAACTACGTTCGCATCGACCCTGCGCGAGCGGTGGCGCATGTCATCAACATGCCACTCATTCCGCAGGAGTCCCGGATGAAGCTGCTCCGTAGGCCACCAAACGGACCGGAGGGACTGTGACATGAGCCAAGCCGACCAACTCGCCAGGACGCACCTGGCGCCCGACCCCGCGGACCTGTCGCGCCTGCTGGCCGGCACCCATCACAACCCGCACGGCATCCTGGGCGCCCACGAATACAGCGACCACACCGTCATCCGGGCGTTCCGTCCGCACGCGGTCGAGGTGGTCGCGCTCATCGGAGACGACCGATTTCCGTTGGAGCACATCGAGTCTGGCCTGTTCGCCGTGGCTTTGCCCTTCGTCAACCTGATCGACTACCGGCTGGAAATCAAATACGAGGGGTCGGACCCGTACACGGTCGCCGACGCCTACCGCTTTCTGCCCACCCTGGGCGAGGTCGACCTCTTCCTGTTCGGCGAGGGCCGCCACGAACGACTCTGGGAAGTGCTCGGCGCTCATCCGCGCTCCTTCACCACGGCCGACGGTGTCGTCAACGGGGTTTCGTTCGCGGTGTGGGCGCCCAACGCCAAGGGTGTCAACCTGATCGGCGAGTTCAACGGCTGGACGGGCAGTGATGCGCCGATGCGGTCGCTGGGTTCGTCGGGGGTATGGGAGCTGTTCTGGCCGGACTTTCCCGCGGAGGGCCTGTACAAGTTCCGCCTGCACGGCGCCGACGGGGTGGTGACCGAGCGGGCCGATCCCATGGCCTTCGCCACCGAGGTGCCGCCGCATACCGCCTCCCGCGTGACGCGCAGCGAATACACCTGGCGGGACGCCGGATGGATGGAACAGCGCGCCCAGCGCAACCCGGTGTTCGAGCCGATGAGCACCTATGAGGTGCACCTGGGCTCGTGGCGGCCCGGTCTGAGCTACCGCGAGCTGGCCCACCAGCTCACGGCGTACGTTCTCGAGCACGGGTTCACCCACGTCGAGCTGCTGCCCGTCGCCGAGCACCCGTTCGCCGGATCGTGGGGCTACCAGGTGACGTCGTACTACGCGCCGACGTCGCGGTTCGGCACGCCCGACGATTTCCGGCTGCTGGTCGACTCCCTGCACCAGGCCGGCATCGGCGTCATCGTCGACTGGGTGCCGGCACACTTCCCGAAGGACGCCTGGGCGCTGGGACGGTTCGACGGCACACCGCTCTACGAGCACGCCGATCCCAAGCGCGGCGAGCAATTGGACTGGGGCACTTACGTTTTCGACTTTGGCCGGGCCGAGGTGCGTAACTTCCTCGTGGCCAACGCCCTGTATTGGCTTGAGGAGTACCACGTCGACGGCTTACGTGTGGACGCGGTCGCCTCCATGCTGTATCTGGACTACTCGCGCCCCGAGGGCGGCTGGACGCCGAACATCTACGGCGGCCGGGAAAACCTGGAGGCCGTGCAATTCCTGCAGGAGATGAACGCCACGGTGCACAAGTCGGCCCCAGGAATCGTCACCATCGCCGAGGAGTCGACGTCGTGGCCGGGCGTCACGCGCCCGACAAACCTTGGTGGCCTGGGCTTTTCGATGAAGTGGAACATGGGCTGGATGCACGACACGCTCGACTACATCAGCCGCGACCCGATCTACCGCAATTACCACCACCACGAGATGACGTTCTCGATGCTCTACGCATTCAGCGAGAACTACGTGCTGCCGATCAGCCACGACGAGGTGGTGCACGGCAAGGGCACACTGTGGGGGCGGATGCCGGGCAACAACCACGTCAAGGCTGCCGGGCTGCGCAGCCTGCTCGCCTACCAGTGGGCGCATCCCGGCAAGCAGCTGCTGTTCATGGGACAGGAATTCGGCCAGCACGCCGAGTGGTCCGAGGAACGCGGCCTGGACTGGTGGCAACTCGACGAGCAAGGGTTCTCGAACGGCATCCTGCGGATGGTGCGCGACATCAACGACATCTACCGGAGCCATCCGGCCCTGTGGAGCCAGGACACCATCCCCGACGGCTACTCCTGGATCGACGCCAACGACTCGGCCAACAACGTGTTGAGCTTCTTGCGGTATGGCAGCGACGGCTCGGTCATGGCCTGTGTGTTCAACTTCGCCGGCAGCGAGCACAGCGGCTACCGGCTGGGCCTGCCGTCCGCCGGCCGCTGGCGCGAGGTGCTCAACACCGACGCCACCGACTACAACGGCTCCGGGATCGGCAACATGGGCGGGGTGGACGCCACCGAGGATCCCTGGCATGGCCGGCCGGCCTCGGCGGTGCTGGTGCTGCCGCCGAACTCGGCCCTGTGGTTCGAGCCCGCGTAAACGGCTTCGACCCGAAGCTCAGTAGAGCGCGTTCGCGAGGTTGCGACGGCCGGCGACGACCTCGGGGTCGGCGGGATCGAAGAGTTCGAAGAGCTCGATCAGCCGGGTGCGGACACGGGTGCGCTCGTCTCCGGATGTGCTGCGCACCAACGCGATCAGCCGCTCGAACGCCGCGCCGACGTCCTGGTTGAGGATCTGGACGTCGGCGGCCGCGAAGGCCGCGTCGATGTCGCCCGGTGCCGCATCGGCCGTGGCGAGGGCGTCCGGCGGGTGTGCGGTCGCACGCATCAGAAAGTCGATCTGACGGATCGCGCCCTTGGCTTCGGCGCTGCCCGGATTGGCATCCAACAGCGCCTGATACAAGCCGCGGGCCGCCTCGAAATTTCCGGCCTCGAGTTGTTCCCGCGCCGCGGCCAGCTCGGGATCAACCTCGTCGGAAGCCGCGGAGTCGCTTGGGCCCCTGAGCTTCCCGGCCGTCGCCGAGAGAAGCGAGTCGAGCCACCCCCGCAGCTGGTCGGGTGGCTGCATGCCCTGAAAACTGGACAGCGGCTGCCCGGCGGCCAGCGCCACGACGGTCGGCACCGCGTCGACGCCGAATATCTGCGCCACCCTGGGCGCCACGTCGACGTTCACCGTCGCCAGCGACCATTTGCCGCGGTCCTCGGCGGCCAGCCCGGACAGGATGTCGACCAGTTGGACGCACGCGTCGCTGCGCGGTGACCACAACACCACCACAACGGGCACTTCCTCGGACCGCAGCAGGACTTCGCTCTCGAAATTGGCCTCCGTGATCGCGGCGACTCCAGGGCCGCCATCGCCGGGCGCCGTCGCGCCGCCGGGCGGCGGCGGCTGCTGGGCCCGCTGCTTGAGGCCGGACAAGTCGACCGCACCGGCAAGCGCGGGGCCAATCGAGGGTCGCGGACGCGTCACGACGTCAAGTTTGTCATGCGCATCGGCGACCGATCCACCCGGTGGCGCGGGCGCTCGGCGCGGCCTGGCCGCACCGGAAATCGCGCCGGAGCGACCCTGCACCGGGAACTATGACGAAAATCACACCGCTTCCCGTGCGCCTCGTGTCAGCAACATCGACCTGCGCCGGCCCACGCCGACGAGGCCGCTACTTTGCGTTTGCCCGCAGGATCAGGGCGTCGCCCTGACCGCCCGCGCCGCACAGCGCGGCGACACCGTAGCCGGAGCCGCGGCGGGCCAGCTCCAGCGCCACGTGCAGCGTGATCCGCGCGCCCGACATGCCGATGGGATGCCCGACGGCGATCGCCCCGCCGTTGACGTTGACGATGTCGGGATCCAGGCCGAGTTCGCGGGTCGAAGCCAACGCGACCGCCGCGAACGCCTCGTTGATCTCCACCACGTCGAGCTGGTCCACGGAGATGCCCTCACGGCTGAGCGCCTTCTTGATCGCGTTGGCGGGTTGCGACTGCAGGGTGGAGTCCGGTCCGGCCACAACGCCGTGCGCGCCGATTTCCACCAGCCAGGTCAGCCCGAGATCCTCCGCCTTGGCCTTGTTCATCACCACCACGGCCGCCGCCCCGTCGGAGATCTGGGACGCCGAACCGGCGGTGATGGTCCCGTCGCGCCGGAATGCCGGCTTGAGCCCGGACAGGGACTCGACGGTGGTGTTGGCGCGGATCCCCTCGTCCTCGGTGAACTGCAGCGGATCGCCCTTGCGCTGCGGGATGTTGACGGGCACGACTTCGTCGGCGAACACGCCGTCCTTCCACGCCGCGGCCGCCTTCTGATGCGAACGCGAAGCGAACTCGTCCTGCTCCTCGCGGGTGAACTTGTCCGCGTCGTTGCGCTGCTCGGTCAGGGCGCCCATCGGCTGGTCGGTGAAGACGTCGTGCAGGCCGTCGTAGGCCATGTGGTCGAGGACCGTGACATCGCCGTACTTGTAGCCGGCGCGGCTGTCCATCAGCAAATGGGGCGCCTTGGTCATGGACTCCTGCCCGCCGGCCACCACCACATCGAACTCCCCGGCACGAATGAGCTGGTCGGCGAGCGCGATGGCGTCGATGCCCGACAGGCACATCTTGTTGATGGTCAGCGCCGGAACGTCCCATCCGATGCCGGCCGCGACGGCCGCCTGGCGCGCGGGCATCTGCCCCGCCCCGGCCGTCAGCACCTGGCCCATGATGACGTACTCGACCGCCGAGGCGGGCACGTTGGCCTTCTCCAGCGCGCCGGCGATCGCGATGGCACCCAGATCGCTGGCCGAGAAATCCTTCAGCGAACCCATCAACTTACCGATCGGCGTACGCGCTCCAGCAACGATCACCGACGTCGTCATGACTATCTCCTAAGGCCTACTAAGGCGCCCCTGGACGGCCGATTTGGCCTCCCGGAGAAGCGCGATCTTTGCCGCCAGGTTACCTTTATGTGATGACGACCGATCAAGTTGACGCCCGTCAGATCCTGGCCACCGCGCTGGTGACGGCGATCGATCACGTCGGCATCGCAGTCGCCGACCTGGATGCGGCCATCGCGTGGTATCGCGACCACCTCGGCATGATCCTGGTGCACGAGGAAGTCAACGAGGAGCAGGGAATCCGCGAGGCCATGCTGGCCGTGCGGGGTGCCCCAACCGGTACCACGCAGATCCAGCTGATGGCCCCGATCGACGACTCCTCGACCATCGCCAAGTTCATCGACAAACGGGGGCCCGGCATCCAACAGATGGCGGTCCGGGTGAGCGACCTCGACAGCGTGGTCGAGCACCTGCGCTCTCAGGACATCCGGCTCCTCTACGAGGTGCCCCGCCGCGGTACGGCAAACTCACGGATCAATTTCATCCACCCCAAGGACGCCGGCGGCGTTCTCATCGAGCTTGTCGAACCGGCCGCCTGAGGCTCGGCGATCAGGACCACTTCCGGGTAGGGCCGCGCGTGGCGCGGTGCGTCCAGCAAGTTGCATGCCAATGCCGTCGATCGTCGGCGCCGCCGAGGGTCGGATCCGTCGTCCACGCCACCAGATGTGCTGTGCCCGCGCGTATTTCGTGATCGCAACCGGGACAGCGATAGGTCTTGACCGCTCGGGACCCCGCGACGGGACGGACCTCGTACTCGTGGCCGTCGGGCCCGGTCTCCACTCGGCGCAGCATCGGTGGCGGCGGCGACGGCCGACGTGGCGGTGTACGACGCCGGACCATACCGCCAGCCTAGTCACGAGGCTTAGAAAAGCCGGTACTCGTCGCTGTCCATCCCACGCATCTTGTCGTAGTCCAGCGTGATGCAACGGATTCCGCGGTCGGTGGCGAGCGTGCGCGCTTGCGGCTTGATCTGCTGGGCCGCGAACACCCCCCGCACCGGTGCCAGCACGCTGTCGCGGTTGAGCAACTCGAGGTAGCGGGTGAGCTGCTCGACGCCGTCGATCTCCCCCCGCCGCTTGATCTCCACCGCGACGGAACCGCCTTGCTCGTCACGGCAGAGCAGGTCGACCGGCCCGATCGCGGTCATGTATTCGCGGCGAACCAGCGTGTAGCCCTCGCCGAGCAGTTGCACGTGCTCGGCGAGCAACGCCTGCAGGTGGGCTTCGACGCCGTCCTTGACCAAGCCGGGGTCCACGCCGAGATCGTGGCTGGAGTCGTGTTCGACCGCCTCGACGGTGATGCGCAACTGCTCGCCGGTCTTGTTCTGCACGACCCATACGGGCGCCTGGTCACCGGGCTCCTCGGTCAGCCAGCACGGCGGACTCATCCAGTTGAGCGGCTTGTAGGCGCGGTCGTCGGCATGCACGCTGACCGAGCCGTCGGCCTTGAACAACAGCAACCGGCGCGCCGACGGAAGATGCGCGGTGAGCCGGCCGACGTAGTCCACAGTGCACTGGGCGATCACTAGACGCACCCGACTCACCTTAGAGCGTGGCCGACTAATTAGGCTGACGCCACCATGTCGGCCAACCAGAGCTTGGCAAAACGCATCGGCCGGGTGCTCGAGGCGGTCACCCGTCAGAGCGGCCGGCTACCGGAGACCCCGGCGTACGGCTCCCTGCTGTTGGGACGGGTCACCGAGAGCCAGCAACGCCGCCGCGTCCGCATCCAGGTCATCCTGACCGTGCTGGTCCTGGGCGCCAACCTGATCGGCATCGCGGTCGCGCTGCTCCTGGTCACCGTCGCCATCCCGCAGCCGAGCGTGTTCGACGACGCGCCGTGGTGGATGACCTTCGCGGCATCACCGGCCTATATCGCGCTGGCGCTGGCGGTGGGCACCTACTGGATCACCCGCAGGACCGTCATGTCGCTGCGCTGGGCGATCGAGGAGCGGGCGCCGAACCGGGAAGACGAGCGCAACACCTTCCTCGCCCCATGGCGCATCGCCCGCTTCGACCTCATCCTGTGGGGAATCGGAGCGGTGGTGTTGACGACGCTCTACGGCCTGGTCAACACGCTGTTCATCCCGCGCTTCCTCATCGCGGTGGGCATCTGCGGCATCCTGGTGGCCACCGGCAGTTATCTGCTCGCCGAGTTCGCGCTGCGCCCGGCGGCGGCTCAGGCGCTCGAAGCCGGGCCACCGCCGCGGCGATTCGCCTCGGGCATCATGGGCCGGACCATGGTGGTCTGGTTCCTCGGTTCGGGGCTGCCCGTTCTCGGCATCGGTTTTCTGGCGGGATTTCAGGCCCTGATGCGGAATTTGACCGAAACCCAGTTCGCGGTCGGTGTGCTGATCGTGTCGATCGCCACGGTGATCTTCGGGTGCCTGTTGATGTGGATCCTCGCCTGGCTCACCGCAACTCCGGTCCGCGTGGTCCGCACGGCGCTGCGGCGCGTCGAGCGGGGCGATCTGCGGGGCGACCTCGTGGTCTTCGACGGCACCGAACTCGGCGAACTGCAACGGGGTTTCAACGCGATGGTCGACGGGCTGCGCGAGCGCGAACGCGTTCGCGACCTCTTCGGCCGGCACGTCGGGCGCGAAGTCGCCCTCGCCGCGGAACGCGAACGGCCGAAGCTGGGCGGCGAAGAACGCCATGTCGCAGTCGTATTCATCGACATAGTCGGGTCTACCCAATTGGTGACCAGCCGGCCTCCGGCCGAAGTCGTCTCGGTGCTCAATCAATTCTTCGGCATCGTCGTCGAGGAAGTGGACCGACACTGCGGCCTGGTCAACAAGTTCGAGGGCGACGCGACGCTGGCCATCTTCGGGGCCCCCAATCATCTGGACCGTCCGGAAGACGAGGCGCTGGCCACCGCGCGCGCCATCGCCGAGCGGCTCGACGACGAGATGCCGGCGTGCCAGGCCGGTATCGGCGTGGCGGCGGGGCAAGTGGTCGCCGGCAACGTCGGCGCCAGGGAACGCTTCGAATACACCGTCATCGGCGGGCCGGTCAACGAGGCGGCCCGCCTCTGCGAGCTGGCCAAGTCGTACCCGGGCAAGCTGCTTGCGACGGCCGGGGCGCTGGGCGGCGCGAGCGAGAACGAACGCGCCCGTTGGCGTTTGGGCGAGACCGTGACCCTGCGCGGACACGAGCGCCCCACCCGGCTGGCTTCGCCCGCCGACTCGCCCGCGTGACGCGATTGATTTCCGAGCCGAGTGGGTAACGGAACTAGGGATATCGCCCCTCAAGAGATTGGTGTTGACATGACCGGTAGTGCAACTGCCCGCCGTGTTTCCGTCGCCGCGGGCATCGCCGCGGCGATCGCCCTGAGCTCGCTGACAGCGGGATGCGGCTCGAGCAACAACAACAAGAACCCGACGACGTCGAGCGTCACCACCACGGTCACGACGCCGGCCAGCGTCAGCGTCACCACGACCGCCCCGGCCGCGACCACCCCTGCCGCCCCCGGTGGTGGCGGTCCCGCGACCGGACCCGGAGGTGCCACGACCGCCGGACCGGGTGGCTCCGGCGCCGGCGCCGGACCCGGCGGGGCCAGTGCGGGCGTGCCGGGCGCGGGAGCCTCCGCCGGCCCCGGCGGAGCGGGCGCCTGCGCCGGTGGCGTCTGCGTCGGCACCCCTCCCGGCCCGTAGCCCCGTTGCGCGATGACGCCGGCGCGGTCACCGGCGTCATCGCCCCGACGGTGCTCCCCCACCCACGCCGACGCCACCAACCAGGCGCCGGTGCGCAACAGCGCGCGATGGAGCACTCCCTCGCCGACCCGGTAGACGAGGACGCCGAGTGCGCCGCCCTTCGTGGCGATGCATCCCGGGTTCGGCGCGCGGACACTGCCGGATGAGATCTGTGCCGCAGCGCATCTTCAGCCGAGGATGGTGTCGGAAGCGACGCGTCGCAACACGACCGCCGGCTTGGTGTCAGCCGGACTACGCGTTGGTCGCTGGCCCATCAACGGCAGCAATTGCGTGTGCGGGCCGAGCATGCTTCCGGTGGCCGACGCCAACCCGTACCGCGATGTCGGCGCCCCGCTAAGTTACCGAAGCCGCCGCATAAGTGAGCGCCTGTTGGTCCGCCGAACCGCTATGCAGCGCGGGGCGCCGCTCGCATTACGCCCGACGCAGTTCATCCGGTAGCCGACCGCAGTCGATCGATAGGGAAACTCCTTATTTTTTCCCACCTCCCGACGGGTGAGAGTCGAGGGAATGAAGTGAACCACTGGCCGTGCGCGTCGTCCGCGGCATTGGTGACCTGATAGGGAAAGAGGAGAACGGCATGGCACGAAGGATGAATTCAACGCTCGCCTTCGCGATGACAGCCGCGACGGGTGTCGCCCTGTTCTCCGGTGCGGGGCCGGCCGTGCTCGCTCATGCCGACCAACAGGACACAAAGCAATACGTCAACAACGAACGCCGCTCCACCGCATGTCCCCCGCTGACCGAGCGTGGCGACCTCGACAATGCCGCTCAGCAGTACGCCACCACGGAAAAGGCCCCGGTGCAGCTGGCCGGATACGCGGGTAGCGTCGTCGCCTTCCTGGGCTCCGGTGACCCCTATGCCAAGGCTGCTGACAGCGCGATGGGAAAAGCAAAAGGCGCGGTCCACGATTGCAAGTACAACGACTTCGGCGTGGGCTTCATCCGACATGAAGATCGCAGCGTCGATGTCGTCACCATCGTGCTCGGCCAGTCCTCCACGACGCCCACGACCCCTCCACCCGTCAACCAGGCGCACGGCCCGGGACTCGACCTGGAGGCGAGTGCGGTAGTTCAGGCCCGCAGCGACACCGGCTGCCCCGGCTTGGCTTATCAAACTGCACTCGAGGGCGTGGCTCAGCAGTACGCCAGGACTGAGACTCCCGCGTTCGCGTCTGGGCAAGTCGGATTTCTGGCATCCGGCGATCCGGCGGCAAGAGCCATCGACATCCTGACCTCCAAGGCGCATGGCGCCATTGCCGATTGCAGCAACACTGTGTACGGAGTGGGCTTCATCCGGCATGAAGATCGCAGCGTCGACGTCGTCACGGTTGTGCTGGCGAAGCATTGAGCATGCGCGTGCAGCTATCGGACCGCTCGACACGTAGCTGTGTCATCCGACCTGCCACCAACATGCGGCGGGTTGCTCGCGCCCAAAAGTCTTTGGGCTGCGGCTCATTACCCTCAACGGAGCAGGCCGGCCCGGATGCGAGCGGCCAACAAAAGGAGCCGATCGGAACGGTGAAACTGTCGCAGACGTGGTGACGATGCCAACTCCGGCGTCGAATGGGCGAGAAAGCCGGCACCCATACACATCTGGGGTTGCTTACGCTCCGTCGTGCTACTGCGCCATACGTTGTGGCCGACCACTATCCCCGCCTGGGACCGATCGGTGGCACCTGGGTGGCCGCGGACACCCGGTCCGCCGGAAGTCCCGCCCGCAGGCATGCGAGGACAACAAGCTCGGCGGAGTTGGCGGCGAATACGCCGAACATGTAGGCGTCCTGCGGGACCGCGACCGCGTAGAGCAGCTGAGGTGGATCGGCTTCGGAGGCGATGGCCGCCAATGATCCGCGTAAGCACTGTGCAATGTCCGTAATTGGTCGATCGTTGTTTTGACGGGTGTACCACTCCGCCAGATAGCACGATGACGGGCCGACATCGTCACGCGTCACGTCATCCACTTCCGCAGCCGCCATCCAGGGCTAACGGGGCACTTGCGGTGCGATTTCGCGAGCCAGTTTCACTGCGGCGGCATTCGCCTCGTCGGGCGACAGTCGCAAGACGGCCACCTGCACCGTATTGACGCGGTTGCCGGCGGCGAATTCCACCTCGCCGCCACCCATGTAACGCATGCCGTCCGGCCCCGGCTTGGTGACGTCGGGGAAGCCGGGGGCGGGCAACTTATTGTTGAGGGCAGTGCCGGGATTGCTGATGGTGAGCGACAGCGATTCCTCGGTCGCTGTGTTCTGCCATGTGCAATCACCCTGTTCGGGATCCTTGCCCGTCGACACACCTGCCACCGAGACGCCGAGCAACGACGAAATCTCTTCCGGCGCGATCATGGCGCAGGCATCGATGCGTGCGGCAGCGGATGGCTTCGAAGCGACCGCGGATTGTGGCGCCGTCGCCCCACCGCCGCCGGCCGTCGGGCCGTGCGATCCGCAACCGGCTGCTACGCAGCACAACGCAACGATGGTCAACACTTGCGGGCGACGTCGCCGTCGGGGCGCGACACCACTATTGCCTAGCGAGCTCATGAACAGGTACCTCCGACGCGCCGGTGATTCGACAGCCCAACGACTTTCGACATTAGGAGCGCCAGATTGCGGGTATCAATAGGGAGTTCCCCTACACCCGCGTCGAACGCGATCAAACGGTGCCGGTGACCATCCGCCGCACCGCATCACTCGTCTGAGAGCCAGAGTCATAGGGAAACGCCCTATTGGTGCCGAGCCACGCTCGGCATAGCGTGGCGGGAACTGCACCGGAGTGACGTAGCGAGGAGGCGTCATGACCAAGACACGACCAGACGTAGGGGTTGTCCTCTCCGCCACGACAGCCAGCTTGGTCGCCTTGGCGGGCATCGCCGCGACTCCACTCGCGCACGCCGATTCTCTCGACGCAATTCGGGGCGCTGTTAATGGCGCCCGCGCCGAATCGACCTGCCCGCCCCTGGCGTACTCCGGTCAACTCGAAGCCGCGGCACAGGAACTCGCCAGACTCCCGAACGACGCCTATGAGCGCATCAACCCTCACGGCTACCAGGGCGCCACCAGCGGCAATCTCGTGCGCGATGATCCCACTGCCAGGGCTACATCCGAACTAGTTGCACAGGAACGGATTCCCATCCATGACTGCGCCAACAAGGATTTTGGCGTTGGCATGTTTCGGGACGGGGGTGCGGACAAGAGCATTGTCGCCGTCGTCCTGGGTAAGCCGGCGCCCCCGAAAGCCGCACCGGCTCCGGCACCTGTGCCGTACCAGCAATTTGCCAAGGTGATCGGCGGGGATGCCGATGTGTTCGACATCGCACACAACGACGTCCCCGATCCCAAGACTGGCGTGGTCGCGGCCAAGGTCGGCAAGTTGACGAACGGGTCCCAGGTCTACATAGGCGTGCCATGCAAAGACGGCTGGTGCCAAGTCAACTCAAATCAGATCCAGCGTGGCTATGGGTTCGTCGAGCAAAGTCACCTACAGTTCATTTGAGCCGGACCCGGTGGCCATCGCGCGGATTGCGGGCTGCACAAGTTGCGTTTCAGCCGCTCACTGGTCGCAGACGAACTTGCCGACCGAGTCCCAATTGCCACGGTGGACACCCGCGTCTGGGGGACCGAAGTCCTCGTAACTTCCGCGGGCGCTGCCATCGGGGTAGATATGGCCCGTATACATGCTCTGCCAACCGTTGCTCCAGTTGACAGTGAAACCGAATGAGTCGCCCTTCATGCCGCCGGGCGTGATGATGTTTCCTTTGACCTCTGGTCCTCCGTGGCCCTCGAAACTGGCCTGGCCCGTCAGCGACGGGTAGGCGAACACCTTGTAACCGTTGTCTTCGGCCAGGATCAGTTCGTCCGTCACGCCACGCCACTTCTGGCACGGTCCCCCAGCGGTGACCGTGCGGGAGGCAGCAGCCGCGTTGTCAGCAGCCGCCTGATCGCGGACATCCGGGGTCACGCAGACCGCATCGCCGGAATAGGCATTGCGCCAAACGAAACCCGGTTTACAGACGTTGCCGTCGCCGGGTTGCACGTTGTTCGCGGCAGCGGCGTTCTGCTGTGCGGTCTTGTCCCTGGTCTCTGGGGTGACGCAGACGGCGTCCCCTGGACGAGCAGCGCGCCAGACGAATCCAGATTTGCACGCCGGGGCGGGCGGGTCGGAAATTGCGGCCGGTGCACCTGCGAGGGCGGCCGCAGCCGCAAGAGGAACCGCGCACATCGCTGCCCGCCGCATGGATCTTGTTGACATCGCGTTCCTTTCGACTACTCGCGGGTTGCAAACGCGTCTCTCACGCTAGGTGCGACGAGAAACAGGGCGGTATCGGTAATTTCCCTATGATTTTCGGCGCCCAGCGGAAAGGCGGGCCCTAGAGAGGTCGCGCGACTTGGGTACTCACCTGCATGCCGTGGCCAGTGCGGTCATTGGTGAAGACGAAGCTGTCCCCGGTCGCCACGACGGACCACCCTTGCGCCTCGTATGTCCCGGGTTTCAGCTCAACCTTGCCGGCAAGCGCGCCGAGGTCCGCGTCGACGAATTGGAAATTGCCGTCCGCGCTGACACTCACGGTATGAAAGGGGCGACCGTTGCCGCGAGGAGGCCAATCGTCTGAGGAGGTCTCGCAAGCGACCAGTTCGGGGCTGATCGAACAACCGATCGCCTGCGAGACCGTGATCACACGCACATAGCCCTGGTCGTTGGCGATCAACGGAGTGGGTGGTGTCGGCGGCGTCGAGGTCGAGATCAACCGGTACGTCCGCGGCACCACAAGTCCCGTTGTTGACGTCGTGGCGACCGGCGTCGTCGGGACGCTAGCGAGAACCATGATCGCCGCGACGGTCGACATCCGGTTTGCCTTGGCGCAGGCTCTGCTTCGCATGGAACTCCTGTCGCTTGAAAATTTGAAGGAGACCATCCCACGCTAGCGGTGCACTGGCCGGCCACACATCAGGGAAAGCACTATCACTTCGGCGTTCGGCCATCGAACTTATAGGGAAACTCCGTATTCCATCGCGGACCCCGCCGGCTTTAGCTTTGAGGCGCGAACAGAGCGTAGGCGGCGACAGGAGTTGTTCTGATGTCTTGTGATTCGGCACCAGAGACCAAGTCCGTAGACGAACCCGGCCGCGGGCCGGAGCGAGCCGCACGACGTAAGGACCGGCGCGCGGTCGGAATATCCGTGCCGTTGCTCGCTGCGGCCGTTGTCCTTTTCGGCTTCACGATCCCCGTCGCTTCTGCGAATGGCGGATGCATTCCCGGTGACGCCAACGGACAGGTTCCACGTCAAGCACGACCCGGTGACAACGTTTGCGTATCACCAGCGGTCGCCTCGGAAGTCCAAACCGAGAATGCGGCCGCAGCCGCCGGCCAAGGCTACGCAGGTGGAGGCGCAAGCGGGCCGAAGACATGCGTTTCCGGCTTGGTCTGGCGGGAAGCGTACGACGGCGATGCGGTGTGTGTCAGCCCGCAGAGGCGCGCCGAAACCTGGCAGGAGAACGCCAACGCCGGTATCGGTGCCACTGGCGGACTGAAGCCACAGACGAACTCGACCGCGTCCGGGGAGCACACGGTGACCTACCAGGTCCTGGGAGCGGGTGATGTCTTCTCGGCCATTCCCGATCCCGGCACGCCGGTGTATCCAGCCAGCACCACGACATGGGTGTCGACGCCGTGGTCGCAGACGGTGCGGGTTACCGGAACCAAGTTTCTGGCCTTGAATTACACGGACCACAACGGTACTCACGACTGCGCGATCCTGGTAGACGGCCAAGCCGTTCACCTCACGGAGCACAAACCGGGACGCTGTGCCTACCAAATTCCCTAAGTCCGTCTTAGCGATGTGCGGGTAACGCACCGGGCAGCGGCTGGCGGCCGAACTTTATATGTCGCGCCAAACATACACTGTCAGGACATATTTGGTGAACCAGAGCCGTTGTTCACGCGTCGCTTTCCAGTCGGTCCAGGCGACGGCCGAGCTCTGCGCGGGACCGGATGCCGAGCTTGCGATAAATCCTCGAGAGGTGCACCTCGACGGTCTTGGGGCTGATGAACAGTGCAGCGGCGATGTCGTGGTTCGTCTTCCCGGCTGCCGCTAAGTCGGCGATCCGCTGCTCCGCTGACGTCAGCACCTTCGAATCAGCTCGACCGAAGTTGATGCGTTCCAGAGAGGTTCGCGCACGTCGCTCCCAAAGGGGTGTGCCGAGTTCTTCGAATGTCGCCGCGGCCGCGCGCATCGCCGCGGCGGCCTTCTCGCGGCTACGCTGTCTCCGCAAGATTTCACCGAGCAGCAATTGCGTCCGGGCCCGCTCGAACGGCATCGGTAGCCGCTCATGCTCGGCCATGGCACCTTGAGCAGCCACCAGCGCCGCTCCCAGATCTCGTCTCCCGGCCAGGAGCATCGCCCGACAACGCGCACCCGACGCCAGCATCCAGGGCCGATCCAACCGGCGGCCGTTCGCCTCCAGGACCTCGATCAGGCTGTCGGCCTCGTCAAACCGGCCGAGGTGAATGAGGGCTTCAGCGGCGTCGGGCAGGAAAGGGGTGACGAAGATCTCCGTGGCCCGCGGGTGCTCCTCGAATGCGGCTACCAGCGGTGACAGTACCTGCAGCGCAGCCTCGTAGTTGCCGAGGGAAACTTCAAGAAAGCCAAGTGTGGTCGTCGGCCACACGGTAACTAGTGCAGGTGAGTCGCACCGCCGAGCCGCCATCAGCGCGTCGGTGGCGTCACGGCGAGCGATGGGCTCGTCGCCCGCATAGGCGGCCACCATGGCCTGGATCATCAGTGCCACCGCCAACGGGAGGTCCTCATCGAGAAGACGCGCACGCTGCAGGGCATCTTCACCGATGAGCGATGCTTCCGCGAAGTTGCCGCGCCATATCTCGTTGAGTGCGCCGTGGAAAGCATCGACCATCATTTCGCTGTCCGCACCACGTTCGATGTAGCGCTGTCTGATGACCCTGAGTTCTCGCCGCCCATCGTCAAGTTTTCCCGTCCCGACGAGCAGTGCGGCGCGCTGGAGCGTGGGCCACAACATGGCTGACGACGGCTCTTGGCCGTCGTCGAGCAGCATCGCGGTTCGCAAAGTTGTCTCGTCGAACCCCTCACCGACCAAGAAGTGCACCAGCACTTGCATGCTCAGCGCTTGGCTGAGCACCTGGCGGTCGTCTAGACGGACCGCTCTGTTGACCGCCTCGTTGGCCGCATGAACTGCGGCGTCGAACTCGTAGATGTTGATCCGTGCGAAGGACAACGACACGAGTATCCGACCAAGCAACCCGTTATCCCCGGCGGCCGCGTCCGCCGCTCGCTGCAGCAACCTGGCGGCGTCCCGGGAACTGCCGTCAAGCAACGCCCACAATCCCAGCAAGCTGAGGGCCTCAGCATGCACCTCCACCGGTGCTGAATTCCTGAGCACTTCATCGAGGACTTCGCGTGCGCGCGCGGCATCGCCAGCACTGAAATGAAATTCGCCGCACCGGATCTGACGTTCTGGGCTGCCGGCACCGAGCTCATTGGCTAATTCCATGAACTCGGCGGCGGCCGCTGGCGCCCCACGCCGGCTCGCCAACTCAGCCGCCGCATCGAGGGCCTCCAACGTCGCCGCGTCACCGTGGGTGGCGGCCAGTGCCAGGTGGCGAGCGCGCAATTCCGGGTGGTCAACCAGCGCCGCCAGGCGCCTGTGCATGTCGCGCCGTTGCGCGGGCGGGGCAGCGGTGTAAACCGCGGCGGTGAGCAGCGGGTGCGTGAACCTCAGCCGGTTACGGTCGATCGTGACGATGCCGCGCTCCTCTGCAACGAGCAGTCGCTGAACGCACTCATCGACGGCCCACCCCGTCGCCTTCGACACGACATCTACCGTCGGTTCAGCCAGACATGCTGCGGCAAGGAGTATTTCGCGAAGTCCGTCATCGAGCACTCCAATTTTGGAGGTCACTACCCCAGCCAACGTCGTCGGCAGAGTCATCTCGATACCCGTTTGGCCCTCGGGTATTGTGCGCGCCAATTCGAGGGCGTAAAACGGATTGCCGCCAGACGCATCGTGGATCCGCAGCATGGCATGTCTTGAAACCGAGCGACCCAACCGCGCTGTGATGACTTGATGTAGCCCAGCGATGGTCAAGGGTTTGAGCGCAATTCGCGTTATCCCATTTGGGTTTTCGAACTGGAACCACGACACATCGTCACCGTCCCCGGTGCGCACGGTCGCGAGCAGCCCGACCGGGCCTGAGAACCGTCGTGCCGCGAACGCGATGATGCGAGCACTCGAAGGGTCCAGCCATTGGAGGTCGTCAATGGCCACCAGGACGGGTGCGCGATCCGACAGAATCTCGATTAACGAAAGGAACGCCGCCGCAATCGCACGCTGGTCGGTTGTCTGCCCATCGTCGCTGACCTGCAACAGCATTCGGTCGACAGCCATGCGTTGCGGCGCTGGGAGCGCGTCAAGGACTTCTTCCGGGATCCCCGAAAACAGGTCCGTCAAGGAAATGTAAGCCGTCACCGATTCGGTCGCCGCAGCGCGCGCGGTGAGCACATGCATGCCTCGTGCCCGGGCCTGCTCGATTGCGGCCAACCACAGGGTGGTTTTGCCGATACCGGCCTCGCCCTCCAAAAGCAAGCATGCCGGCCTTGTGGAGCAGGTAGTGAGGAAGTCGGAGACGTCTTCGGCCTCCGCAGCACGACTCCCCGGTAGCAGTGGCCCGTCCATGAGCGTCAGCGCGAACAGCCGCCAGCGAACAAAACCCCGCCGATGTCGAACACGGCTGAGGGCGCCAGCTCGCCCGACCGCAGGAGCCGTGGCCGAGCCTGCAGTGCGAACCGGCTCATGAGCCGAGGCAACTTCGCATAGAGCGAAACATATAGCCGGCCTAAGACACCTGCAACTTTCCCGGCCGCAAACTGCGGCAATCGCCGAAACGATTTCCCCTCGGCTGAGACCGCGGCGGTCGCACGCCCACTGCCATGTCGTTTTTCCGCCAGTTTTGTCGGTGGGTGGGTGTAAGTCTGGAAGCGTGCACGACGACTTCGAACGTTGCTACCGCGCCGTCCAGTCCAAGGACGCCCGGTTCGACGGCTGGTTTGTCACGGCGGTCCTGACCACCCGCA
This sequence comes from Mycobacterium europaeum, assembly GCF_034555895.2. NCBI lineage: Bacteria > Bacillati > Actinomycetota > Actinomycetes > Mycobacteriales > Mycobacteriaceae > Mycobacterium > Mycobacterium europaeum. The sequence goes on along the minus strand of NZ_CP157315.1, from coordinate 853,305 downwards.
TCTATTGCCGCCCCAGCTGCCCGGTGCGGCCGCCGTTCGCCCGCAACGTGCGGTTCTACCCAACCGCCGCCGCCGCTCAGCGGGCCGGATTCCGGGCGTGCAAACGGTGCCGCCCCGACGCGTCGCCGGGATCGCCGGAATGGAATGTGCGCGGCGACGTCATCGCACGGACGATGCGGCTCATCGCCGACGGCACAGTGGACCGCGAGGGTGTCGGCGGCTTGGCGGCCCACCTCGGCTACACCACTCGCCAGCTGGAGCGGCTGCTGCAGGCAGAAGTGGGCGCCGGGCCACTCGCGCTGGCCCGGGCCCAGCGTGCGCAAACCGCCCGCCTGCTGATCGAGACCACAACCCTGCCGTTCGGCGATGTTGCGTTCGCGTCGGGGTTCTCCAGCATCCGCCAGTTCAACGACACCGTGCGCCTGGTCTTCGAGAACACGCCGACGGAACTGCGCCGGCTGGCGGCGGCCAGGTCCGGGTCGGGCGCCGCGTCGGCGGGAACGGTGTGCCTTCGCCTGCCGGTTCGCACCCCGTTCGCCTACCAAGGGATCTTCGGCCACTTGGCCGCCAGCACGGTGCCCGGGTGCGAGGAAGTTCGCGATGGCACCTATCGACGCACCCTGCGCCTACCGATCGGCAGCGCCGTCGTCACCCTGACACCGGCCGTCGATCACGTCCGCTGCCTGCTCGCGCTCGACGACTTTCGCGACCTCACGACGGCGATCGCCCGCTGCCGGCGGCTGCTCGATCTCGACGCCGATCCCGAAGCGGTGGACGAGGCGCTCGCCGGTGACCCCGGACTGCGTCCCGCGGTCGTGAAGGCGCCCGGACAACGCGTTCCCCGCACCGTCGACGAGGCCGAACTGGCCGTGCGCGCGGTTCTGGGCCAACAGGTCTCGACCAAAGCGGCGAGCACGCACGCCGGCCGCCTGGTCGCCGCCTACGGGCAGCCGATCGCGGACCCGGACGGCGGATTGACGCATACCTTCCCGTCGGTGGAGCAGCTCGCCGAGATCGACCCCGTCCACTTGGCGGTCCCCAAAGCCCGCCAACGGACCCTGAGCGCATTGGTCGCCGGCCTCGCCGACGGCCGTATCGTTCTCGACAGCGGGAGCGACTGGGAAGCCGCCCGCAGGCAATTGCTGGATCTGCCCGGGGTAGGCCCCTGGACCGCAGAGGTGATTGCCATGCGCGGCCTCGGCGACCCGGATGCCTTCCCCGCCACCGACCTTGGCCTTCGCTCGGCCGCCAGGCAGCTGGGCTTGCCGACTGGCGAAGGGGCGCTGGCCACACACGCCGCCCGGTGGCGCCCCTGGCGCTCCTACGCCACCCAATACCTTTGGACCACCCTCGAACATCCGGTTAACCAATGGCCACCACAGGAGGTCGCATGATCGAGTACCGCACCATCGAAAGCCCGATCGGGCCGCTGACCCTGGCGGGGCAGGACTCGGTCTTGACCATGCTTCGGATGGTCGACCAGACCTATGAACCGAGCCGCACCGGCTGGACACCGAACCCGGCCGCATTCCAAGAGGCCACCGAGCAACTCGAAGCATATTTCGCCGGCGAGCTGACCGAATTCGATTTCGAGTTCGAACTGCGCGGGTCCGAATTCCAGCGGCGAGTGTGGAAGGCGCTACAAACAATTCCGTACGGCGAAACGCGATCGTACGGAAGGATTGCCGAACAGATCGGCGCTCCGGGGTCCGCACGCGCCGTGGGATTGGCCAACGGCCACAATCCCATTGCGATCGTCGTGCCCTGCCACCGCGTGATCGGCGCCAATGGCAGCCTCACCGGCTACGGCGGCGGCCTCGACCGGAAACAAACCCTGCTCGCGCTAGAAAGGAAGCACGCATCGGCGGACGCGACTTTGACACTATTCGATTAGGGAAATTCGACTAGGAATCGCCGGCGCCGCAAATGCAAAAACACCCCCGTCTCCGGGGGTGTTTTTGTGTATGTTCGGCGGTGTCCTACTTTTCCACCCGCAGGGGCAGTATCATCGGCGCTGACAGGCTTAGCTTCCGGGTTCGGAATGGGACCGGGCGTTTCCCTGTCGCTGTGGCCGCCGTAACTCTATTTAAATTTGGTTTCGGTGGGGGGTGTGGTGCCCAAGTTTCCGGCGGCTGATGCCGCTGGAAATGGAAAGTGGTTGCGATTGTGTGTTGGTAAGTTTTCGGCCGGTTAGTGCCAGTTCCCTGCACTCATTACTGAGCTTCCAGGTCTGGCCTATCGATCCCGTGGTCTGCGGGGGGCCTTATCCCTCTAAAAGGGTGAGAAACCTGATCTTGGAGAAGGTTTCCCGCTTAGATGCTTTCAGCGGTTATCCTGTCCGAACGTGGCTATCCAGCGGTGCCCCTGGTGGGACAACTGGTATACCAGAGGTTCGTCCGTCCCGGTCCTCTCGTACTAGGGACAGGTTTCCTCAAGTTTCTGACGCGCGCGGCGGATAGAGACCGAACTGTCTCACGACGTTCTAAACCCAGCTCGCGTGCCGCTTTAATGGGCGAACAGCCCAACCCTTGGGACCTGCTCCAGCCCCAGGATGCGACGAGCCGACATCGAGGTGCCAAACCATCCCGTCGATATGGACTCTTGGGGAAGATCAGCCTGTTATCCCCGGGGTACCTTTTATCCGTTGAGCGACACCCCTTCCACTCGGGGGTGCCGGATCACTAGTCCCGACTTTCGTCCCTGCTTGACTTGTAAGTCTCGCAGTCAAGCTCCCTTGTGCACTTACACTCAACACCTGATTGCCGTCCAGGTTGAGGGAACCTTTGGGCGCCTCCGTTACATTTTAGGAGGCAACCGCCCCAGTTAAACTACCCGCCAGGCACTGTCCGTGAACCCGATAAGGGTTCGACGTTAGGTGTCCAATACGATCAGAGTGGTATTTCAACAACGACTCCACCTCAACTGGCGTTGAGGTTTCAAAGTCTCCCACCTATCCTACACAAACCGTACCGAACACCAATACCAAGTTGTAGTGAAGGTCCCGGGGTCTTTTCGTCCTGCCGCGCGTAACGAGCATCTTTACTCGTAGTGCAATTTCGCCGAGTCTATGGTTGAGACAGTTGGGAAGTCGTTACGCCATTCGTGCAGGTCGGAACTTACCCGACAAGGAATTTCGCTACCTTAGGATGGTTATAGTTACCACCGCCGTTTACTGGGGCTTAAATTCTCCGCTTCACCTTACGGTTAACGGGTCCTCTTAACCTTCCAGCACCGGGCAGGCGTCAGTCCGTATACATCGTCTTGCGACTTCGCACGGACCTGTGTTTTTAGTAAACAGTCGCTACCCACTGGTTTCTGCGGCCGAATCCCGCTCCCACCGCAAGGGTGTTCACGGTATTCCGGCCCCCCTTCTCCCGAAGTTACGGGGGCATTTTGCCGAGTTCCTTAACCATAGTTATCTCGTACGCCTTGGTATGCTCTACCTGACCACCTGTGTCGGTTTGGGGTACGGGCCGTGTGTGTGCTCGCTAGAGGCTTTTCTTGGCAGCTGAGGATCACCGAATTCGCCTCAATCGGCTATGCATCACCTCTCAGGATTAATGAGCGACGGATTTGCCTATCGCTCTCCCTACGGGCTTGCCCCAGTATTACCACTGACTGGTACGGCTACCTTCCTGCGTCACCCCATTGCTTGACTACTACCAGCGAAGATCCCACGCAGCCGGCGATCCTCGCACCCCGAAGGGATTGATAGACCACCATTTGGGTGGTTAGTACCGCTGATTCATCAGGGACGCCCACACACGGGTACGGGAATATCAACCCGTTGTCCATCGACTACGCCTGTCGGCCTCGCCTTAGGTCCCGACTCACCCTGGGCGGACTGGCCTGGCCCAGGAACCCTTGGTCTTACGGCGGGCAAGGTTCTCACTTGCCTTATCGCTACTCATGCCTGCATTCTCACTCCCCCAAACTCCACCACTCGGTTACCCGGTGGCTTCGTCGCATGGGGGACGCTCCCCTACCCAACCTTGCGGTTGCCGCGGCTTCGGCGGTGTGCTTGAGCCCCGCTACATTATCGGCGCACAATCACTTGACCAGTGAGCTATTACGCACTCTTTCAAGGGTGGCTGCTTCTAAGCCAACCTCCTGGTTGTCTCTGCGACTGCACATCCTTTTCCACTTAGCACACGCTTAGGGGCCTTAGCCGGCGATCTGGGCTGTTTCCCTCTCGACGTACGGAGCTTATCCCCCGCCGTCTCACTGCCACGCTATACACCACGGCATTCGGAGTTTGGCTGACGTCAGTAACCTAGTAGGGCCCATCGGCCATCCAGTAGCTCTACCTCCGTGGTGAAACACGTAACGCTGCACCTAAATGCATTTCGGGGAGAACCAGCTATCACGGAGTTTGATTGGCCTTTCACCCCTACCCACAGCTCATCCCCTCAGTCTTCAACCTAAGTGGGTTCGGGCCTCCACGCGGTCTTACCCGCGCTTCACCCTGGCCATGGGTAGATCACTCCGCTTCGGGTCCAGAACACGCCACTACACCCCAAAGGGGATGCGCCCTATTCAGACTCGCTTTCGCTGCGGCTACCCCGCACGGGTTAACCTCGCGACGTGTCCCTGACTCGCAGGCTCATTCTTCAAAAGGCACGCCATCACCCCACGAGGAGGCTCTGACGGATTGTAGGCACACGGTTTCAGGTACTCTTTCACTCCCCTCCCGGGGTACTTTTCACCATTCCCTCACGGTACTAATCCGCTATCGGTCATCGAGAAGTATTTAGGCTTACCGGGTGGTCCCGGCAGATTCACAGCAGATTCCACGGGCCCGCTGCTACTCGGGTGTTGATACAAGGTAGGTGCCGGGTTTTCGCGTACCGGGCTTTCACCGTCTGCGGCGGGCCGTCCCAGACCACTTCCGCTAACCACGACACTTTCTGACTACCCCTCAGCCAGGTAGAGCTGAGACATATCAATCCCACAACCCCGCACACACAACCCCTACCCGGTTATCCATGCATGCGGTTTAGCCTGTTCCGCGTTCGCTCGCCACTACTGACGGAATCACAATTGTTTTCTTCTCCTACGGGTACTGAGATGTTTCACTTCCCCGCGTTACCTCCCGCACCCTATATATTCAGATGCGGGTAACACGACATCACTCGTGCTGGGTTTCCCCATTCGGAAATCCTCGGATCAATGCTCGGTTGACAGCTCCCCGAGGCATATCGCAGCCTCCCACGTCCTTCATCGGCTCTCGATGCCAAGGCATCCACCATGCGCCCTTAAACACTTACTTACACACAAAAACCAAAGAAGAAATTACACATTTCGACGAACACGCGACCGTTGCCGGCAACGCATCCGTCTAGATGCTCGCAACCACTATCCAATACTCAAACACCACACCCCACCACCAAGATGGAGGGACACCACACGGACTGGCCGAGTGTTGTCTCAGGGCCCAATAGTGTGTCTGGCAATCATTTGCTGTTGCGCACCCGGCCCCCGCCCACTACAGGCGGGAACCCCTCACGGCTCGCACCCCACCAATTGGAGTGCTTTTCGTGGTGCTCCTTAGAAAGGAGGTGATCCAGCCGCACCTTCCGGTACGGCTACCTTGTTACGACTTCGTCCCAATCGCCGATCCCACCTTCGACAGCTCCCTCCCAAGGGTTAGGCCACTGGCTTCGGGTGTTACCGACTTTCATGACGTGACGGGCGGTGTGTACAAGGCCCGGGAACGTATTCACCGCAGCGTTGCTGATCTGCGATTACTAGCGACTCCGACTTCACGGGGTCGAGTTGCAGACCCCGATCCGAACTGAGACCGGCTTTAAAAGGATTCGCTTAACCTTGCGGCATCGCAGCCCTTTGTACCGGCCATTGTAGCATGTGTGAAGCCCTGGACATAAGGGGCATGATGACTTGACGTCATCCCCACCTTCCTCCGAGTTGACCCCGGCAGTCTCTCACGAGTCCCCGGCATTACCCGCTGGCAACATGAGACAAGGGTTGCGCTCGTTGCGGGACTTAACCCAACATCTCACGACACGAGCTGACGACAGCCATGCACCACCTGCACACAGGCCACAAGGGAACGCCTATCTCTAGACGCGTCCTGTGCATGTCAAACCCAGGTAAGGTTCTTCGCGTTGCATCGAATTAATCCACATGCTCCGCCGCTTGTGCGGGCCCCCGTCAATTCCTTTGAGTTTTAGCCTTGCGGCCGTACTCCCCAGGCGGGGTACTTAATGCGTTAGCTACGGCACGGATCCCAAGGAAGGAAACCCACACCTAGTACCCACCGTTTACGGCGTGGACTACCAGGGTATCTAATCCTGTTCGCTCCCCACGCTTTCGCTCCTCAGCGTCAGTTACTGCCCAGAGACCCGCCTTCGCCACCGGTGTTCCTCCTGATATCTGCGCATTCCACCGCTACACCAGGAATTCCAGTCTCCCCTGCAGTACTCTAGTCTGCCCGTATCGCCCGCACGCCGAGGGTTAAGCCCCCGGTTTTCACGAACAACGCGACAAACCACCTACGAGCTCTTTACGCCCAGTAATTCCGGACAACGCTCGCACCCTACGTATTACCGCGGCTGCTGGCACGTAGTTGGCCGGTGCTTCTTCTGCAGGTACCGTCACTTTCGCTTCGTCCCTGCTGAAAGAGGTTTACAACCCGAAGGCCGTCATCCCCCACGCGGCGTCGCTGCATCAGGCTTGCGCCCATTGTGCAATATTCCCCACTGCTGCCTCCCGTAGGAGTCTGGGCCGTATCTCAGTCCCAGTGTGGCCGGACACCCTCTCAGGCCGGCTACCCGTCGTCGCCTTGGTAGGCCATCACCCCACCAACAAGCTGATAGGCCGCGGGCCCATCCCACACCGCAAAAGCTTTCCACCACAAGGCATGCGCCAAGTGGTCCTATCCGGTATTAGACCCAGTTTCCCAGGCTTATCCCGAAGTGCAGGGCAGATTGCCCACGTGTTACTCACCCGTTCGCCACTCGAGTACCCCCGAAGGGGCCTTTCCGTTCGACTTGCATGTGTTAAGCACGCCGCCAGCGTTCGTCCTGAGCCAGGATCAAACTCTCCAAACAAAATCTCCTCGCAGAACGAGGTGAATTTCAAATCAGAGAAAATCTGACCTAACAAAAAGACACCAAATAACTGGCATCAAAAGTTGCCATACCCACACACGGGGAGTGCTAGGTATGGCCAAAAACAACAACAAATAATAAAGACCAAACACACTATTGAGTTCTCAAACAACACTTGTTTCGCCCGTTTTGGGGCAACCCTGCCAGCTTAATACAGATCCGGCAGTGGAGTCAACTCCCAGTTTTGGTCTTTGTGAGACCGTGTCGGGAGCAGCCGTGCCAGGCTAGTACCAATCCAGCGAGGGAGTCAAGGGCCCGGGTTGTCGGCCGCCTGGTGTGGCGACCGCCCCTGTGGGGCACTGACTTTGGTTACTCTACCCGCTCGATCTCCGCTCCCAAAATCGCCAGGTTTTCCACGAACAACGGGTAGCCGCGATCGATGTGGAAAACGTCGTGGACCTCGGTGTCACCGTCGGCGACGAGCCCCGCCAAAACCAGGCCTGCACCGGCCCGAATGTCCGAACACCACACCGGGGCGCTCGACAATTGCGGCAGGCCCCGAACGACCGCATGGTGGCCGTCGGTGCGGGCATCCGCGCCCAACCGGATCATCTCTTCGACGAAGCGGAAGCGGGCCTCGAAAACGTTTTCCGTGATCATCGAGGTGCCATCGGCGATGGAGGCCAGGGCGATCGCCATCGGCTGCAAATCCGTCGGGAACCCGGGGAACGGCAGCGTCGCCACGTTGACGGCCTTCGGGCGCTCGTACTGGGTGATCCGGAAGCTGTTGTCCGTTTGGGTGACCGTCGCGCCGGCGTCGTGCAACTTGTGCAGGACCACCTGGAGGTGGGCCGGGTCGACGCCCGTCACCGAAATGTCTCCCCGGGTCATCGCGGCGGCTATGCCCCAGGTGGCGGCGACGATGCGATCCCCGATCACCCGGTGCTCGGTGGGGTACAGCCGCGGGACCCCGGTGATGGTCATCGTCGACGAACCGGCACCTTCGACCTGCGCGCCCATCTGGTTCAACATGGTGCACAGGTCCACGACATCGGGCTCGCGCGCCGCGTTGTGGATGGTGGTGACACCCTCGGCCACCACGGCGGCCATCAGGATGTTCTCGGTGGCCCCCACCGACGGGAACTCCAGCTGGATCTCCGCGCCGCGCAACGTGTCGGCGTGGGCGACGACGCAGCCGTGTTCGATGTTGCACTGGGCGCCCAGCTGGCGCAGGCCCGCCTGATGCATGTCCAGCGGACGCGAACCGATCGCGTCGCCGCCCGGCAACGCGACCCTGGCCCGCTTGCACCGGCCGACCAGCGGCCCGAGCACACAGACCGACGCCCGGAACTGTCGCACCGCCGCGAAGTCGGCGTCGTATTTCGGCTCGTCGGGTGAGGTGATGCGGGCGACGTCGCCGTCGAGTTCGACGGTGGCGCCCAAGCCGCGCAAGACTTCTGCCATCAACGGCACATCGAGGATGTCGGGGCAGTTGGTGATGGTGCTGGTGCCCTCGGCCAGCAGCGTCGCGGCCATCAGCTTGAGCACGCTGTTCTTGGCGCCCCCCACTGCGACTTCGCCGGACAACCGGTTGCCGCCGGTCACCACGAATCGCTCAGCCACCCGCGTCAGTCTAGTGAAGCGGTATCGGGTTGTCAGTCAGCCCGCCTGACGACGATGCCTCCGCGGAGCCGGCGTCAGGAGTCAGCCGGGGGTCGGTCCTTCGGCGAGCCGCAGTACCGTTTTGCTCATGGCGATACACCTGACCCGCATCTATACGCGAACCGGTGACGACGGCACGACGGGACTGAGCGACTTTTCGCGGGTCTCCAAGAACGACCCCCGCCTGGTCGCCTACGCGGACTGCGACGAGGCCAACTCGGCGATCGGCGTCGCGATCGCGCTCGGTCAGCCCGACCAGGAAATCGCCGGAGTGCTGCGGCAGATCCAAAACGACCTCTTCGACGCCGGCGCGGACCTGTCGACCCCGGTGGTGGAGAACCCCGAATATCAACCGCTGCGGGTCACCCAGCCGTACGTCGACCGGCTCGAGGGCTGGTGTGACAAATATAACGAGAACCTGCCGGCGCTCAATTCCTTTGTGCTGCCGGGTGGTTCGCCTCTCTCAGCGTTGTTGCACGTCGCCCGCACCATCGTCCGTCGGGCGGAACGCTCGGCCTGGGCGGCGGTCGAGGCGGCGCCGCAGCAGATCAGTGTCCTCCCGGCGAAATACCTGAACCGCCTGTCGGATCTGCTCTTCATCCTGGCGCGCAGGGCCAACCCCGACGGCGACGTGCTCTGGAAACCAGGGGCGCAGCCCAGCGGCGGCGCCCCGGACGCGGGGTAACCTGCGGCGCACGGCCTAGACGCTGCGACGGCGAGCGCGCGGTGACGGGCGGGACTCCAGCCAGGACAAAAACGCCGTCAAAGCGCCCTTGTCGAGCGCGATCTCGTAACCGGTCCTGCGCTCCTGCGTCGTGTCGCGCAACTCCAGCACAACGATCTCGTCGGTCATGATGTCGAACTCGTCGCCGCGGGGCGCACGGCGGGAGACGATCTCCACTCCCCTGCGGCTGAGTCGACGGTCCGGCCACAGCCGCAGGCTGGAGAGCCGGTAGAACGCGGCCTCACCGCCGCGGTAACGGATCACGCCGTGCCGCCAGCCGTGACCTCCGACCGCGGGAATGTCTCGCATGATCCCCGCGGTGCCGCCCTGGCGCAGCTTCCACAACCGATAACTGAGCGCGACCACCGCGCCCGCCAGGACGACGACGAGCACGACCATGCCGATCATGGGCGCGCTCATCGGCTGTTAGTCGATCGCGCCGACGGCGCGCAATCTGCCGCGCCCGCGCGCCGCGATGCGGGGGTCGTCGGACTCCGAATCCTCCCTGGCGGCGCTTTCGTCGATCTCGGACTCGAACGCGGCGGACTCGGCCAGCACGGTCACCGTCTCTTCGGTGACCGACAAAAACCCGCCCTCGATGGCGACCCGCAGATCGTCCTCGCCTTCACGTTCGACGCGCACCATGGCGTCGTCGACCAACTGGGCGACGACCGGGATGTGCCGGGGCAAAATTCCGATTTCGCCGACGGTGGTGCGGGTGAACAAAAACGTTGCCTCACCCGACCAGATCTTCCGGTCGACGGCGACTATCTCAACGTTCAATTCGGCCATGCCACAAAGCCTTTCAGAGCCTGCTCGCTCACGCCTCAGGAATCCAGTTTGGCGCCGAAGCCTTCGGCCTTCTTGGCCAAGTCGTCAAGGCCACCGATCAGGAAGAACGCCTGTTCCGGGATGTGGTCGAAGTCGCCCTTGGTGAGTCGGTCGAACGCCTCGATCGTCTCCTTTACCGGCACCGTCGAACCCGGCTGACCGGTGAACTGTTCGGCCGCCATCATGTTCTGCGAGAGGAACCGCTCGATGCGCCGTGCACGCTGGACCAGCTGCTTGTCCTCTTCCGACAACTCGTCGATACCGAGGATCGCGATGATGTCTTGAAGGTCCTTGTAGCGCTGCAGGATTCGGATGACTTCCTGCGCAACCCGGTAGTGCTCGTCACCGACCACGCTCGGGTCGAGGATGGTCGAGCTCGAGGCCAGCGGGTCCACCGCCGGGAAAATACCCTTGGAGAACACCGAACGGGACAGCTCGGTAGTGGCGTCCAGGTGCGCGAACGTGGTCGCCGGCGCAGGGTCGGTGTAGTCGTCGGCGGGCACGTAGACCGCCTGCATCGAGGTGATCGAGCGGCCCCGCGTCGAGGTGATGCGCTCCTGCAGCTCACCCATCTCGTCGGCCAGCGTGGGCTGGTATCCCACCGCGGACGGCATACGGCCGAGCAGCGTCGATACCTCGGACCCGGCCTGGGTGAATCGGAAGATGTTGTCGATGAACAGCAGCACGTCCTGGCCGGCTTCGTCGCGGAACCACTCGGCCATCGTCAACGCCGACAGGGCCACCCGCATACGGGTGCCGGGCGGCTCGTCCATCTGACCGAACACCAGCGCGGTGTCCTTGAGCACGTCAGCCTCTTTGAGCTCCACCCAGAGGTCGTTGCCCTCACGGGTGCGCTCCCCCACCCCAGCGAAAACCGAAGTCCCACCGAAGTTTCGGGCGATACGGTTGATCATCTCCTGGATGAGCACCGTCTTGCCGACGCCGGCACCGCCGAACAGCGCGATCTTGCCACCACGCACGTACGGAGTGAGCAGGTCGACGACCTTCAGGCCGGTCTCGAGCATCTCGGTGCGGGGCTCGAGCTCCTCGAAGGGGGGCGGCTTGCGGTGAATCGACCAGTGCTCGAAGCCTTCGCCGTAGCCCGGCTCGTCCAGGCAGTCACCCAGCGCGTTGAAGACGTGGCCCTTGACCTCTTGGCCGACCGGCACCGAGATCGGCTTGCCGCTGTCCGTCACCTCGACGCCGCGGACCAGTCCGTCGGTGGGCTGCAGCGAAATGGTGCGCACCAGGTTGTCGCCGAGGTGTTGTGCGACCTCCAGGGTGAGGGTCTTCTTGAGCTCCTCGAACGTGATCTCGGCATTGAGCGCGTTGAACAGTTCCGGCACGGAGCCGCGCGGGAACTCGACGTCGACCACGGGACCGGTGATTCGCACCACGCGGCCGCTGGTCTCGGAGTTCGTGGCCTTTCCGGCCTTCTCTGTCGTTCCAGTAGTAGCAGCCATTATGTTTTCTCTTCCTCGTGTGCTACTTGGCGTCGGCGAGCGCGTTTGCGCCGCCGACGATTTCGCTGATCTCTTGGGTGATCTGGGCCTGGCGCTCGCGGTTCGCCATCAGCGTGAGCTCTTTGATCAGGTCGTCCGCGTTGTCGGTTGCCGACTTCATCGCTCGTTGACGCGAAGCGAGCTCCGATGCCGCCGATTCGAGCAGCGCGGCGTAGACACGGGTGGTCACGTAACGCGGCAGCAGCGACTCGAAAAGCGTCGTCGCGTCCGGCTCGAACGAATACAGGGTGCGCACTTCCGGCTGGTCCTCGACGTACTCGACCACCATGGGTGCGATCCGGTGAGCCGCCGCGGCCTGCGACATCATCGACTTGAACTCCGAGTAGACGATGTGCAGTTCATCGACGCCCTGGTCGTCCTGCGACTCGTCGCCAGTGCCCTTCATGAAGGCATCGACCAGAGTTGAGGCGATCTCCGCGGCGTTCTCGTATTGAGGTTGCTCGGAGAAGCCCGTCCACGAGTCGGTGATGTCCCAGTTGCGGAACTTGAAGTAGTTCAGCGCCTTCCGACCCACGGTGTACACGACCGGCGTCTTACCTTCCTCCCGCAGCAGGGAGAACAGCTCCTCGGAGCGGCGGAAGATGCTGGAGTTGTACGCGCCGCACAAGCCACGGTCGGAGGACACCACCAGGACACCGGCGCGTTTGGGCTCTTCCCGCTCCACCAGCAGAGGGTGATCGAGGGCGGCTTCGGACGACAGCGTGGTCAACATCGCCGTGATCTGAAACGCGTAGGGCCTGGCCGCTTCCAGCCGGGCCTGCGCCTTTCCGATGCGCGATGTCGCGATCATCTCCTGGGCCTTGGTGATCTTCTTGATCGACCCCGCCGAGCGGATCCGGCCGCGTAATTCGCGAAGTGTGGCAGCCATTGGTTGCTACTTCTTCTCTTTCTTTGCTTTCTTCTCCGGCGCCGGCTTCTTCACCTTCACCGACTCCTTCCCGAGGTCTTCTTCGTCCATCGGCTCGACGTGCTCGTCGGGCACCACCGATCCGCCGCCCGTGGCTGCGAAGCCCTTCTTGAAGTTGTTGATGATGTCGGTCAGCTGCTTTTCGGCCTCTTCGGGAAGCTTTCCGCTGTCACGGACGCCGGCCAGGAACTTCTCCTCCGAGGCCCGCATGTGGTCCAGCAACTCGGTCTCGAAACGCCTGACGTCCTCGACCGGTACCGAGTCCAGGTGACCCCCGGTGCCCAGGAAGATCGAAACCACCTGCTCCTCAACCGGCATGGGCTGGTACTGCGGTTGCTTGAGCAGTTCGACGAGCCGCTCACCGCGCTCCAGCTGCGCCTTGGAGGTCGCGTCCAGGTCCGAAGCGAAGGCCGCAAACGATTCCAGTTCGCGGTACTGCGACAGGTCCAGACGCAGCGAGCCGGCCACCTCTTTCATGGCCTTGATCTGCGCTGCACCGCCCACGCGGGACACCGACACACCGACGTTGATGGCGGGCCGCACGCCCTGGTTGAACAGGTCGGACTCCAGGAAGCACTGCCCGTCGGTGATCGAGATGACGTTGGTCGGGATGTAGGCCGAGATGTCGTTGGCCTTGGTCTCGATGATCGGCAGGCCGGTCAGCGAACCGCCCCCGAGCTCGTCGGAGAGCTTCGCGCAGCGCTCCAGCAGCCGCGAGTGCAGGTAGAACACGTCACCGGGGTAGGCCTCACGGCCCGGCGGCCGGCGCAGCAGCAGCGAGATCGCGCGGTAAGCCTCGGCCTGCTTGCTCAGGTCGTCGAAGACGATCAGCACGTGCTTGCCGTCGTACATCCAGTGCTGGGCGATCGCCGAACCCGTGTAGGGCGCAAGCCATTTGAAGCCGGCGGAGTCGGACGCCGGAGCGGCGACGATCGTGGTGTAGTCCATCGCACCGCCCTCCTCGAGCGCGCGCCGGACCGACGCGATGGTCGTGCCCTTCTGACCGATGGCGACGTACACGCAGCGGACCTGCTTCTTCTCGTCGCCGCTCTCCCAGTTCTCCCGCTGGTTGAGGATGGTGTCGACGCACACGGCGGTCTTGCCGGTCTTGCGGTCGCCGATGATCAGCTGCCGCTGGCCACGGCCGATCGGCGTCATCGCGTCGATGGCCTTGATGCCGGTCTGCAGCGGCTCGCTCACGCTTTGCCGCTGCACCACAGACGGCGCCTGGATCTCCAGCGCCCGGCGGATGTCGGTGTCGATGTCGCCGCGCCCGTCGATGGGCTGGCCGAGCGGGTTGACCACGCGCCCCAGGAACGCGTCGCCGACCGGGACCGACAGCACCTCGCCGGTGCGCTTGACCTGCTGGCCCTCTTCGATCTTCTCGAAGTCACCCAGGATCACCGCGCCGACGCTGTGCTCGTCGAGGTTCAGGGCGACGCCGAGAACCCCGCCCGGAAACTCGAGCAACTCCTGCGTCATGACGGAGGGCAAGCCTTCGACGTGCGCGATGCCGTCACCGGCCTCGACGACGGTACCGACCTCTTCCCGTGAGGTGTCGGAGGTGAAAGAGCCTACATACTCCTCGATGGCGCTTTGGATGTCATCAGCGGAGATTGTCAACTCGGCCATGGCTTTTCGTCTTCCTACTTGATCGTGCTTCGCGTGTGCTTGTGATGGATGGTTGGTGTCAGTCGGGCAATTGCGCCTCAGCCGCGGCGAGGCGAGAAGCGAGTGTCCCGTCGATCACTTCGTCGGCCACGGAGATGAGCAGCCCGCCCAGCAGTTCGTCAGAAGTCTGCAGCTGCACCGTCACCGGGTGGCCGTAGATGCGGCCGAGCACGTCGGTGAGGCGAGACCGCTGGGTATCGCTGAGATCGGCCGCCGCACTGACCCGGGCGACGATCTCGCCGCGACGTGCCACGGCGACTTTCGCCAAGAACTGCACGGCCTCCTCGGCCGACTCACCCCTGAGCAGTTGGACGGTCTGGGTCAGCAGCGCCACCACGATCGGATCGACTCTGTCGCTCGCGCTGTCAAGCACCTTGCGCAGCAGGCCGATCCGGCCTTCTACCGGTACGCCGTAGTCGCTCAACAGGATGGCGAGCCGTGGCTGTGCGTCCAGGATTCGGGAGAACCGGAACAGCTGGTCTTCCACGTCGTCGACCTTGTTCTCACGTTCGGCGACTTCGAGCAGCGCCTGCCGCGAGATGTGCTCGATGGCGGCGGCCAGATCGGAGTTGGCCGACCAACGTTCCGAGACGGCCAGTCGCAAGACGTCGAGCGTGGCGTCGGCGACCTTGCCGGAGACCAGCCGCTCGATCAGCTGGACGCGGGGCGCCGCGTCCTCGGCCGGCACCGTCAGATACCGGGTGACGACGATCTCGCGGTGCAGCATTTCGGCCACCGCGACGAGCTCGCCCGACAGATCGGTAAGGGCTTTGTTGTCAAGGCCTTTGGCAATGTCGCTGAACCGCTTCGACAGCCCGGCCACCGCCTCGCGACTGGCGGAGCGCATCTTCGCCAACAGCGGATACTGGACCTCCGCGGGCGCGGGGGCCATCGCTTCGAGGTCGTCGAGGAACCGGTCGACGGTGGCCGATTGCTGGGCCGGGTCGGCGACGTAGTTCCGCACCAATTCGCCGGCCTGCCGCACCGCCTCGTGGCCGAGCTCGAGGCGGAGCTGGCGGCTCAGCTGCGTGCGCAGCAGGTCGACCTGGCGCCCGCCCTGTGCCGTGATGCGTTGAGACTCGGTCTCGGACTGGGCCCGGAACTGTTCGGCGAGGCGGCCCGCGTCCACTTGGGCCTCTTCGACGAGCCGTTCGGCCTCGGACTTGGCGGATTCCACGGCCTTGCTGTGGGCCGTGGTCGACTCGCTCAGCCGATCGGCCGCCGCCGCAGCGTCTTTCAGCTGCTGGCGCACGGCATCTTGACGAGCGGCCATCAGACGGCGCACCGGGGGCACGACGTACCGCACGACCAGGAAAACGATGGCCGCGAATCCGATCAACTGCCCGATGAAGGTCGACATACGCGATTACCGTCCAGACTTACCGGTGGCCGCGGTGGCCGGGGCCACCTCGACACCGAGGATCCGGCTGGCCAGCGTCGCCGACATGGTCGCCACGTTGGCGCGCAGATCCAGTTCCACGGCGTCTCTCTCCCGCTTCAATTGCTCGGAGGCCATTTGCATCGTCGACATCACCTGTTGCTCCCCACGGGCGCGCGCGTCTTCGACGAGCTTACGGCCCTCTGCGCGGGCATTGTCGCGCAGCGACGACGCCTGAACCCGCGCCTCCGTGAGGGCTTCTTCGTAGTCGGCCTTGGCGGCGTCGAACTGCTCGCCGGCCTTCTTGTTGTCGGCGACGGTCTTGGCGACCATGGCGTCCCGCTCGCGCAATACCCGCATGACGGGCGGCACGACGAACGTGCCGATAACCGCAAGCACGATCAGGAAGATCGCCAGCACGAAGAAGAAAGTGCCGTTCGGAACGAGGAAGTTGTTGCCTCCCTCTGCCACCACCTGGCTGGATGCCAGAAAGCTCAGGCTCGCGTCACCCATCACAGCGAATTAGGTGCCGACGGGTGTGGCGAAGACGAACAGCGCCATGAACGCCAGGTTGATGAAGTAGGCCGCCTCGACCAGACCGACGGTGATGAAGAACGGCGTGAACAGCCGGCCTTGTGCCTCGGGTTGCCGGGCGATGCCGGAGACCAGCGCGTTACCGGCGATACCGTCACCGATACCGGCGCCGATCGCGCCGCCGCCCATGATGAGTCCACCGCCGATGAGAGCAGCGGCAGCGACTTGGGGGTCCAGAGCCATTCTTATCCTCCTTGATAGCTGGTAGCGGTCTACCAGGCCTCTGTAATGGTGCGTGGGTCAAAACAATTCGTGGTGGTCTCAGTCATGGTGTTCCTCCATCTCCATGGCTTGGCTGAAGTAGAGGATGGTCAAGATCGAGAAGATGAACGCCTGGATGGCCCCGACGAACAGGTCGAAGGCCTTCCAGATGGCGTTGGGTGCCCACATGATGTAGGGCGGGAAGAGCGCGATCAACGCGACCAGGATGCCGCCGGCGAAGATGTTGCCGAAAAGTCGGAGCGACAACGAGATCGGCTTGGCGAGTTCTTCGACGAGGTTGATCGGCGCCAGGAACGCCACGTGACCTTTGAGCACGGCGAGCGGGTGTCCGACGATGCCGCGGCGCCAGATGCCGGCCACGTGATAGCAGACGAAGACGAAGAGGGCCAGCGCCAGGACGTAGTTGATGTCGGCGGCCGCCGACTTCAGTAGTTCGGTGGTGTGGCCGGACTTGTCGGTGTACTGCAGCGGCAACACCGACAGCCAGTTGGAGATCAGGATGAACACGAAGATCGTGACGGCCAGCGGCAACACGAACGGGGCGATCCGCATCCCGATCGCGCTTTCGATCTGGTCGCGCATCTGGACGGTGATGGCCTCCCAGAACAGCTGAACGCCGCTGGGGACGCCGGTGGAGGTGATCTTCGCGCGCAGGAAGAATGCCAGCGCGAGCACGATCACCGCCGCGATCGCGGTGGACAGGATGGTGTCCGTGTTGACGGTCATGCCCAGCCACGTGGCGTGGGTGTGGGCGCCGACCTCGATGGCGGATTCGGCGAGGAACGTCGTCTCAGTCATCGTTGCCGTTCTTTCCTTCCGTTCCATCCGATCCCGCGATCACGCCGCCTCCGTCCGCGGGATGGGCCTCCGCCCAGTCGCCGGCGCGCAGCTTCTTCCACACCGGGAGCGCCGTCGATGCCACCAACAAGATCTGGAAAAGGGCCAATCCGAACATGACGCCCAGGCCGGCGGGCCGGAAGACGTAGGCGATGATCAGCCCAATGACGGTGATGATGGCCAGCCGGGTGGCCGAGTTCAGCGCCATCGTGCTTTTCAGCGGATGGTCCTTCGCGGTGATCGACGCGACCGAACGACGCACCAAGAGGGCGTTGAGCAAACCGAGGAGCATCCCGACGCCGAAGTACACCCCGACCATCGGGTGACCGGTCGCTCCGGCGGCGATGACGGCCACCACAGCAACGGCAATGCTGAGGACCAACAGGCGGACCGGGCGGAACGCAACAGAGGGAAACACCAACGGCGCGTCCTGCGCTGGTGTCGTCACTGCAGCACCTCAATCCCAAGTTGGTGGAGCGGGAGTCCCCCGACCGACTGATCGGTGGCCCGCCGAGCGTATCGCACGTCACAGTGGATTCGCCCAAGGGGTATCTCCCGGCGCGAGTCCTCAGCCGACCCGACCGGATCTGTGTCCGATGGACCGGCAATTTGTGCGGCTTTTTGGGGCTCTACCAGCACCGTACCATACGGCGAGGCGCCACTACTACTAGCTGTCGTAGTCCTCGTCGTCGTAGTCGTCGCGCGGCCGCATGAGCGGGATCGCCGTCGCGATGCCGGCGACCACGATGGCGCCCAACATCACCGCCGCGGTGTGACGGGGGTTGAAGAAGATCGTGCTGGCGGCGCCGAACGCGACGATGCCCACCCAGAGGTAGATCAGCAACACCACCCGGCGGTGGGAGTGACCGATCTGCAGCAACCGGTGGTGCAGGTGCATCTTGTCTGGGCTGAATGCGCTGCGGCCGGCGCGGGTGCGGCGCACGATCGCCAGCAGCAAATCGAGCATCGGCACGAACATGACCGCCACCACCAGCAGGAAGGGCGACAGCAGCGCGAACACGTCGCGCGCGCCGTAGGCGTTTTGCGAGACGGGCCCCGCGGCGGTGGTGGAAGCCGCCGCGAGCATCAAGCCGATCAGCATCGAGCCCGAATCACCCATGAAGATCTTGGCGCGGTGAAAGTTGTGCGGCAGGAAGCCCAGACAGGCCCCCGCGAGCACCACGGAGATCACGGCGGGCGGATAGAAGAGGACATCGCCGCCGTGATCCCGCAACAGTCCGACCGAGAACATGCAGATCGCCAGGGCGGTGATCAGCCCGAGCCCGGCCGCCAGTCCGTCGAGCCCGTCGACGAAGTTCATCGCGTTGACGATGGAGACCGTCAGCGCCAGCGTGAGCAGGATCGACGAGGCCTGGTCCAGCACGATCGTGCCGACACCGCCGATCGGGATGTAGAGGACGCTCCAGGCCACGCCCATGGTGACCAGCACACTGGCCGCGGTGATCTGGCCGGCGAACTTCGTCAAGGCGTCGAGCCCCCAACGATCGTCGATGAGGCCGATGCCCATGATGACCGCGCCGGCCACCAGCACCGCGGGCATCCCCGTCGAGTAGACGAACCCGCGGGTGAGCGCGGGAAGCTCCGACGCCAGGAATACGGCCGAGACGACGCCGAGAAACATCGCCAACCCACCCATGCGGGGAGTGGGCGTCACGTGCACGTCGCGTTCCCGCGGATAGGCAACAGCACCCAGCCGGGTGGCGAGCACCCGCACCGGGCCGGTCGCGAAGTAGGTGATGATCGCCGCGGTCAGCCCCACGAGTGCCAGCTCGCGCAGGGGGACTCCGGCGCCGCGGTCGGACAGGGCGAGCAAACCACTGGCGAGGTTCGCTAGGCCGCCGGCCGGGTCGCTGGACACGTCGAGACCGTACTGCACCAACCTGGCAACCGGGGAACCACTCCGGCTAGGCCTGAGCGGTCAGGCTTTCGGGATCGACGCCGAGCACTTCCGCGATCCGCTCGGCGCTCACCGGGCCGGGTCGCAGGATCCGCGGGGCCGGCCCGGTCAGGTCGACGATCGTGGAGGCCGCCCCCTGCTCGGCCGTCCCCGCGTCGAGATAGACGTCGACGAGATCGCCGAGTTGAGTGCGGGCCTCGGCGGCGTCCACCGCGGGCGGGCGGCCGGAGACGTTCGCGCTGGACACCGCCATGGGTCCCACTTCGCGCAGCAACTCGATGGCCACCGGGTGCAGCGGCATGCGAAGCATCACGGTGCCGCGGGCGTCGCCGAGGTCCCATTGCAGCGACGGTGCCTGCGTCACCACCAGGCTCAGCGCGCCCGGCCAGAACGCGCGGATCAGGTCTCGAGCCCCGCCCGGCATGGTGTAGACCAGGCCCTCGATGGTGTGCCAGGAGCCGACCAGCACGCCGACCGGCATGTCGCGGCCCCGCCCCTTCGCCGACAGCAGCGCGGCCACCGCGGCGCTGTTGAAGGCGTCGGCGCCGATGCCGTACACGGTGTCGGTCGGCATGACCACCAATCGGCCGCCCTTGAGCGCCCCGGCCGCCGAGGCGATCCCGCGCGCACGCTGACCGGGATCGGCGCAGTCGAAGACCTCCGTCATACCCGCCCCCGCTTTCTGCGCGCGGTGACGAACCGCGGCCGGCCAGCGAGATCGTGGCGAGCATGGACGTCCTCGAAAAGCCCTGTCTCGCAGACCAATTCCACCGTATGCGACGAGGTGGTGTCGTCGTGTTCGACGGCGAAGATGCCACCAGGGCGAAGCCAGCGGCCGGCCAGGGCGACGATGGGGGCGATCACCGCCATCCCGTCCGGTCCGCCGAACACCGCGTGGTGCGGATCGTATTGACCGACTTCGGGTTCCACGATGGCCGCGTCGGGGACATAGGGCGGATTGGCCACCACCACGTCGACCTCACCGTCGAGTTCCGGCAGCAGAGTGGGCTCGGTGACGTCGGCGTGGACGAGTTCGACCGCGGTGCCCGTCGCGTTGCGGCGCGCGTATTCGAGGGCCGCCTCGGAGTCATCGATGCCGATGACTCGGGCGGCGGGGCGCTCATGGGCCAGCGCCAACGCCAGTGCGCCCGAACCGGTGCACAGGTCGACGACGACGGGCCGGGCCGGCAGACGCTGCTCGGTGACCCACGCGAGAAGCGCTTCCGTTTCCGGACGCGGTATGAAGACGCCGGGGCCGACGTCCAGCGTCAGCGGTCCGAACGCGGCCGTGCCGGTGAGGTGCTGCAACGGCACCCGGCGGGAACGCGCGGCCACGACGTCGCGGTACCGATCGAGGAAGTCCTCACCGGTGGACTCGACCAGGGCCAGCCGACCGCGCTCGGTGCCGGACAAGTGGGCGGCCAGCTCCTCGGCATCCCAACGCGCGGAGTCGATCCCAGCTGCGGCCAGCGTCGCCGCAGCGGAGTCGATCGCGCGCCGCAGGGCACTCATGCCTGTTGCAGCCGAGACTGTTTGTCGGCGGCGCTCAGCGCGTCGAACATCGCGTCGAGGTCGCCGTCGAGTACCTGATCGAGATTGTGTGCCTTGAAACCGATCCGGTGGTCGGTGATCCGGTTCTCCGGGAAGTTGTACGTGCGAATCCGCTCGCTGCGGTCCACGGTCCGGATCTGGCTGGCCCGGTCGGCCGAGGCGTCGGCCAGCGCCTGCTCTTCGGCCAGCGCCTGCAGCCGGGCGGCGAGCACCTGCAACGCACGCGCCTTGTTCTGCAGCTGCGAGCGTTCGTTCTGGCAGGTGACCACGATGCCGGTGGGCAGATGCGTGATCCGCACCGCGGAGTCGGTGGTGTTCACCCCCTGCCCGCCCTTGCCGGACGAGCGGTACACGTCGATGCGCAGGTCCGACTCGTCGATCTGCACCTCCCCCACTTCCTCGGGTTCGGGATAGACCAGAACGCCGGCGGCCGAAGTGTGAACGCGGCCTTGGGATTCCGTCACCGGGACACGCTGCACCCGGTGCACCCCGCCCTCGAATTTCATCCGGGACCACACCCCGTCGGGCGAGTCGCCCTTGCTGGCGATGGACAGCGTCGCGTCCTTGTAGCCACCGAGGTCCGACGTGGTCTCGTCCAGAACCGTCACCGTCCAGCCGTGCCGCTCGGCATAGCGGATGTACATCCTGGCCAGATCCGCGGCGAACAACGCCGATTCCTCGCCGCCCTCACCCGATTTGACTTCGAGGACGATGTCGTCGGGATCGTGCGGATCGCGCGGGGCCAGCATGTCGGTCAGTTGGGTGTCCAGTTCGGCGACCCGTGATTGAAGTTCGGTGACCTCTTCGGCGAACGACTCGTCGTCGGCGGCCAGCTCATGCGCGGCCTCGAGATCGCCGCGCGCCGACTCCAGCTTTCGATAGGTGGCGACGATCGGGGCCAACCGGGCGAACCGGCGGCCGGCCTTGCGCGCCTCGGTGGGATTGCTGTGCAAGTCGGGGTCCGCCAGCCGTCGCTCGAGCTCGGCGTGTTCGGCCAGCAGCACATCAATCGTCTGCACCGGCTGCGTCACGTGTCACCTCCTGCCCCGATCAGCCCCCGCGTTCCCATTGCCGCAAACGCAAACCGACGCCCGGCCTGTGCGCTCTGGCACAGTTCGGGCGTCGGCAACGCAGCTATTTGTCGGTGTTGTCCGTCGCGGCACCTTTGCGCTTGCCGTAACGCTTCTCGAAGCGGGCCACCCGGCCGCCGCTGTCCAGAATCTTCTGCTTGCCGGTGTAGAACGGGTGGCACTGCGAGCACACCTCGACGACGATGTTGCCGCCGGGCTTGGTGCTGCGGGTCTGAAAAGTGTTCCCGCACCCGCAGTGCACGGTGGTCTCCCCGTAGGCGGGGTGAATGTCGGCTTTCATGCTGTCCTTTTCGGTAGTTTGCCCGCGATCCCCGTGCCTGGCGAACCTCGGCCGGTTCGGGGATAGTCGAGCGTCGATTATGCCAGGTCAACCGCTATCCCCCCAAAACACCGGGTTGGGCCGTGGCATTCCCGGGGACCGGGGCCGGCAGCGGCTGGATCGGCGGGCCGCCGATCTGCCGATCCCCCGAGACATAAACCTTGGCGAGGCCCGCCGACGCGTCGTGTGCGCGGTTTACGTGTCGCGGCCAGAGCGTCCGGCCCAGGGGTGGCCGGTCAGTCGTTGTCCATGGAGCCCGGCGTGGTCTTGGAGACCTGCACCAGGAACTCGTAGTTGGTCTTCGTCTTGCGCAGCTGCGACATCAGCAGGTCGATGGCCTGGTGTGAATCCAGACCCGACAGCACCCGGCGCAACTTGTGCACGATGCCGAACTCGTCGGACGACAGCAGCAGCTCGTCCTTGCGGGTACCCGAGGGGTTCACGTCGACCGCCGGGAAGACCCGCCGCTCGGAGATCTTGCGGTCCAGCTTGAGCTCGGCGTTACCGGTGCCCTTGAACTCCTCGAAGATGACGGTGTCACCGGTGGATCCGGTCTCGACCATCGCGGTGGCGATGATCGTCAGCGACCCGCCTTCCTCGATGTTGCGCGCCGCGCCGAGGAAGCGCTTGGGCGGATACAGCGCGGTGGAGTCGACACCACCGGAGAGGATCCGGCCCGACGCGGGCGACGCGTTGTTGTAGGCGCGCCCGAGGCGGGTGATCGAGTCCAGCAGCACCACGACGTCCTTGCCCTGCTCGACGAGCCGCTTGGCGCGTTCGATGGCCAGCTCGGCGACCGCCGTGTGGTCCGTCGGCGGCCGGTCGAACGTCGAGGCGATGACCTCGCCCTTGACCGAACGAGTCATGTCGGTGACTTCCTCGGGCCGCTCGTCGACGAGCACGACCATGAGGTGGCATTCCGGGTTGTTCTTGGTGATCGCGTTGGCGATGTCCTGCAGGATGGTCGTCTTGCCCGCCTTGGGCGGCGACACGATCAGCGCACGCTGGCCCTTGCCGATCGGCATGATCAGGTCGATCACCCGCGTGGTCAGCCTGTCGGGCGTGGTCTCCAGGCGAAGCCGCTGATTGGGGTAGAGCGGCGTCAGCTTGGAAAAATCGGGCCGCTTCTTCGCGTCCTCGACCGGACCGCCATTGACACTGTCCAGGCGGACCAGCGGGTTGAACTTCTGCCGCTGGTTGGGCTGCTCGCCGTCCTTCGGCACGCGAACCGCGCCGGTCACCGCGTCACCGCGGCGCAGGCCGTTCTTGCGCACCATGTTCATCGAGACGTAGACGTCGTGCGGACCGGCCAGGTAGCCGGAGGTGCGGACGAACGCGTAATTGTCGAGAACGTCGAGGATGCCGGCGACCGGCTGCACGACGTCGTCCTCACGCAGCTCGGTGTCACCGCCCTCACCGGACCGCTCACCGCGCCGCCTGCGATCGCGGTCACGGAAGCGGCGGCCGCGCCTGCCCTGACGGCCCTCGCCGTCGTCGTCCTGCTGGTTCGAGCCGCCGCGAGACTGCTGGCCGCCCGAGCCCTGCTGGTCACCGCTTTGGTCACCACCGGCGTCTTGCCCGCGCTCGTCGCTTCGGGTTTCCCGCTTGCCGCCGCCCTGGCGGCCCTCGTCAGCTCCGGCGGCCGCGCCCTCACGGGTGCGTGAGCTCTCGCCATCCGCGTCGTCGCCGGTGCGGGCCGAACCCGGCTCGCGCGAGGCGCTGCGCCGTTCACGGCGGGGCGCTTCGGTAGTGGAACCGTTCTGTTGGTCCTGAGCGGCCGGTGCATCAGCGCCGGCGTCGGACTTGCCGCCGTCCTCGGGGGCGGCAGGGGCGGAGGTCCCGTTGGACTGTCCCCTGATTTCCTTGATGGCGGCGATGAGTTCGTTTTTGCGCATGCCCGACGTCCCCTTGACGCCGACCTGGTTAGCCAGCGCGCGCAGTTCGGGAAGCACCATGGTGGACAGAGAGCCAACCGGGGCATTGGTTTTGACGTCGGATGTGTCCGGGGTCACGGCGTTCGGCACGTCATTGCTGTCGGTGCTCGCGTCAGCCGTGAACAGGTCCGTATCGGTCACGGATTTCCTTTCTTCCCCCGTTGATCAGGTCATTCCGGGGGGTTCGTTGCATTCAGCCAAATGTGCCGAGTGCACCCAATCATCGACTCTGCAACGGTGATCGCCTCAGTCGGCGGAGTAAGCGGCGAACCTCGTTCACGAGAAGAATTGGTGTTGTCCTAGTGGCAAGGCAGTATTGATGCAGATGCAGATGCTGCGATTGCTGGACGCGTCCGAGGATAGCCCGCATCCTTGCCGGAAGCAAGCAAACCCTCCGGCCACGCTGTGGATCAACCGGGGACTTTGACTCCCGGGCTCCAGCGAACTCGTTCGCCGGCGGTCATCTCAGTGAGCGCAAATCCGTTCGTGGCCCCGTACTCCACCACTTCCGCGGGTAGCTCCGGCTCCGTGCTCAGGGCAATCAGCGCCGGACCCGCCCCCGAAAGTGTCGCTGCCACCTTATTACGCCGCAACAGCCGCAAATATTCCGCGGAGGCCGGCATCGCCGCCGCACGCTGCGGTTGGTGGAGCACATCCTCGGTCGCCGGCATCAGCAGGTCCGGGCGTTCGGTGAGCGCCACCACCAGCAAGGCCGCGCGGCTGACGTTGAACCGGGCGTCGTCGTGACTCACCTGAGCTGGCAGCAGCACCCGGGTCTCGGCGGTGAGGGAGCGCTCTTGGGGTATCGCGGAGTACAGGCGGATGCCGGGGTGGAGCCGCACCGACACCGCCGAGTACCGGGGCCGTTCACCGGAGCGATCGATCCAGGAGACCACCGCGCCGCCCAACACCGCGGCTGCGGCGTTGTCGGGATGCCCCTCGAACTCCGAGGACAGCTGGATCAGCTGCGCGTCGCTCAACGGATCCGAATTCCCCTGGGCCACAAGCCCGTTCGCCGCCGCTAGGCCGCCGACCACGGCCGCCGCGGACGAGCCGAGGCCGCGGGAGTGCGGGATGGCGTTGCGGCAGCGGACCACCAGTCCCGCGGCGCTCACGCCCGCAGCGCGCAGCCCGCATTCCACGGCCCGCACCACCAGGTGTTCGGGGCCGCGCGGCACCTGCTCGGCGCCCTCCCCCTCGACCAGCACCACCAGGCCCGAATCCGTTGTCTCCACGACGATCTCGTCGGTGAGGCTCAGCGCCAGGCCCAGGCTGTCGAAACCGGGACCGAGGTTGGCGCTGGACGCCGACACCACGGCGCTTGCCACCAGCCCGGCGGGCAACATCTGGCTCACCGACAAACCACCATCTCAGGCCAGGCCCAGCTTTTCGACGACGAGCACCGGATCGACCGGCAGCGGCGACACCGTCGGCATGTCCCTCAGCGCGGTGTCGGGATCCTTGAGGCCATTGCCGGTGACCGTGCACACCACGGTCGAGCCGCGCGCCACCCAACCGTCGTCAACCGCCTTGAGCAGACCCGCGATGCTGGCCGCGGACGCGGGCTCGACGAAGACGCCCTCGCTCTCGGCCACCAGGTGGTAGGCGGCGAGGATCTCCTCGTCGGTGGCGGCCAGGAAGCGCCCGTTGGACTGCTGCTGCGCATTGACCGCGGCCGCCCACGATGCCGGAGCACCGATCCGGATGGCGGTCGCGATCGTCTCGGGGTGCCGGACCGGGGCGCCGTGCACCAGTGGCGCCGCGCCGGCCGCCTGGGTGCCGAGCATGCGGGGCAGCTTGTCGATGACGCCGTCGTGGTGATATTCGGTGTAGCCCTTCCAGTACGCGGTGATGTTGCCCGCGTTGCCCACCGGCAGGGCGTGCACGTCCGGCGCGGCACCCAGCGCGTCGACGATCTCGAAGGCCGCCGTTTTCTGGCCCTCGATGCGCACCGGGTTGACCGAGTTGACCAACGCGATCGTCGGGAAGTCGGCGGCCATCTTGCGCGCGAGTTCCAAACAGTCGTCGAAGTTGCCGTCGATCTGAATGATCTTGGCGCCGTGCATGACCGCCTGCGCCAGCTTGCCCATCGCGATCTTGCCCTGCGGAATGAGCACCGCGCAGGTGATGCCGGCGCGGGCGGCGTACGCGGCCGCCGACGCCGACGTGTTACCGGTCGACGCGCACAGCACGGCCTGCTGGCCACGCGCCAGCGCGTCGGTGACCGCCATGGTCATGCCCCGGTCCTTGAACGAGCCGGTCGGGTTGAGACCCTCGACCTTGAGGTGCACCGTGCAGCCGGTCCGCTCGGAAAGGCGCGTGGCCGCGATCAGCGGGGTGCCGCCCTCGAGGAGGGTGACCGGGGTCCAGTTGTCGCCCACCGGCAGCCGATCGCGGTAGGCCGCGATCAATCCCGGCCACGGTTGGTGCACGGCGGTACGCGGAACGCTCATCGGCCGGTCTCTTCCAGCCGCAGCACACTGGTGACGCCCTGCACGACATCGAGATCCGCCAGCGCGTCGACGGTTTCCGACAGTGCGGCATCGGTGGCGCTGTGGGTGACCACCACGACGCGGGCCCCCACCCGTCGCCCGCCTTCGTCGACCACACCCTCCTGGCGGACCTCGGCGATGCTCACCTCGCGCTTGGCGAATTCGGCCGCCACCGTGGACAACACGCCGGGCTTGTCGGCGACGTTCATGCTGACGTAGTAGCGGGTCGTGATGAAACCCATTGGGGCGATGGGAAGCTGGGCGTACTTCGATTCCTTCGGCCCGCGGCTGCCCAGTACCCGGTTGCGGGCGGCCATCACCAAGTCACCGGTGACCGCCGACGCGGTGGGCGCGCCGCCGGCGCCCTGACCGTAGAACATGAGCCGGCCGGCCGCCTTGGCCTCCACCACGACCGCGTTGAAGGCCCCATTGACCGTGGCCAACGGGTGCGACAGCGGCACCAGCGCCGGGTAGACGCGGGCCGACACCCGCTCCTGCCCGTCGTCACCGGTGATGCGCTCGCAGATGGACAGCAGCTTGATGGTGCAACCCAGGGACCGCGCGGAGGCGAAGTCGGCCGGCGTGATCTTGGAGATGCCCTCGCGGTAGACGTCGTCGGCGGTCACCCGGGTGTGAAAGGCGATTGATGCCAGGATCGCGGCCTTGGCCGCGGCGTCGTAGCCCTCGACGTCGGCCGTGGGATCGGCCTCGGCGTAACCCAGCGCGCTCGCCTCGGCCAGGGCGGTCTGGTAGTCGGCGCCGGTGCTGTCCATCGCGGACAGGATGTAATTGGTGGTGCCGTTGACGATGCCGGCGACCCGCAGCACCGTGTCACCCGCCAGCGACTGCGTGAGCGGACGGATGACCGGGATGGCGCCCGCGACCGCGGCCTCGAAATACAGGTCGACGTGGGCGTTTTCGGCGGCCTGCGCCAATTCCCCGGTGGAGGTGGCCAACAGCGCCTTGTTCGCGGTGACGACGGACTTGCCGTGCTCGAGCGCGCACAGGATCGCCTTGCGGGCCGGTTCCACCGGACCCATCAATTCCAGGACGATGTCGACGTCTTCGCGGGAGACGAGTTCTTCGATGTTGTCGGTGAGCAACTCGATCGGGACGCCGCGGTCGGCGGCCACCCGCCGCACTCCGATGCCGCGCAACACCAAGGGGGCACCGATACGCGCCGCGAGGTCGTCGGCGCTGTCCTCGATGATGCGGACAACTTCGCTTCCGACGTTGCCGAACCCGAGTACCGCTACGCCGACAGGCTTTTCGTCACGGGGCACAGTTCACCTCACTTCCAGACTCAGTAGGTCGTCCACCGTCTCGCGGCGCAGGATCAGACGCGAGCGCCCCGCACGCACCGCCACCACGGCCGGCCGGCCGACCATGTTGTAGCGGCTGGACAGCGAATAGCAGTACGCGCCGGTCGCGGCGACCCCGAGCAGGTCACCAGGGCGCAGGTCGTCGGGCACCCACGCGTCGCGCACCACGATGTCCCCGCTCTCGCAGTGCTTTCCGACGACCCGGGCCAGGGTCGCCGGCGCGTCGCTGGCCCGCGAGAGCAGCCGGGCGTCGTACTGGGCGTCGTAGAGCGCGGTGCGGATGTTGTCGCTCATGCCGCCGTCGACGCTGACATAACGGCGCTGGGCCGTGCTGCTCACGTCCACGTCCTTGACGGTGCCCACCTCGTACAGCGTGATGGTGCCCGGCCCGGCGATGGCACGCCCCGGCTCCACCACCAGTCTCGGGGTGGGCAGGCCCACGGCCGCGGACTCGTTGGCGACGATCGCCGTCAGCTTGGCCGCCAACTCGGCCACCGGCGGCGGGTCGTCCGTGCCCAGGTACGAAATGCCCAGTCCGCCACCGAGATCCACGGTCGAAATCTGACCGGTCTTGTCCACGCCGAACTCGTCGACGATGTGGTGCAGCAACCCGATGACGCGGTGCGCGGCGACCTCGAAGCCGTCGACATCGAAGATCTGCGAGCCGATGTGGCTGTGCAGCCCCACCAGTCGCAGGTGATCGCTGGCGAACACCCGGCGCACCGCGGCCATCGCCGCGCCGCTGGCCACCGACAGCCCGAACTTCTGGTCCTCGTGTGCGGTGGAGATGAACTCGTGCGTGTGCGCCTCGACCCCGACCGTGAGGCGGACGTAGACGTCCTGGACGACGCCCGCCTCCCCCGCGATCGCATCGAGGCGCTCGATCTCGGTCATCGAGTCCAACACGACATGCCCGACGCCGGCTTTGACCGCCGTGGTCAGCTCTGCGACCGATTTGTTGTTGCCGTGGAAGGTGATTCGCTCCGGCGGAAAGTCGGCGTGCAGCGCGACGGCGAGTTCGCCCCCGGTGGACACGTCGAGCGAGAGGCCTTCTTCTTCGACCCAGCGGGCGATCTCGCTGCACAGGAATGCCTTGGCCGCGTAGCACACGTTGCGTCCACCGCCGAACGCCGTGGCGAGTTCGCGGCAGCGGGAACGGAAATCGTCCTCGTCGACGACGAACAGTGGGGTGCCGTACTCCTGGGCGAGCTGTGTGACCGGTATCCCGGCCAGGCTCACCACGCCGGTATCGTCGCGAACGATGTTGCGCGGCCACACGTTCGGGGCAAGCCGCAGCAACTCGTCGGGGGATTGCGGTCGCGGCGCGCTGTCGGGATGCCGGGTCTCTTCGGCGTGCCGGGGACCGGCGGGGTGTACGTTCACATTCGCTCCGGAGCGGTGACACCGAGTATCGCCAGTCCGTTGGCGATGACCTGCCGGGTGGCCTGGCACAGCGCCAAGCGCGCGGCGTGCAGGTCGGTGGCCTGCTCGTCGCCCTGGGGCAGTACCCGGCACGAGTCGTAGAACCGGTGGTAGTCGCCTGCGAGGTCTTCCAGGTAGCGGCATACCCGGTGCGGTTCCCGCAGTGCGGCAGCCGTTTCGAGCACGCGGGGGAATTCCCCGATGCTGCGCAGCAGCGTCCCCTCCTTGTCGTGGCTGAGCAGCTCGAGGTGCCCGGTGTCGGGGATCAGCCCGAGTTCGGCGGCGTTGCGGGCCAGTGCCGACAGCCGGGCATGCGCGTATTGCACGTAGTAGACCGGGTTCTCATTGGACGCCGAGGACCACAGCGCGAGGTCGATGTCGATCGGGGTGTCGACCGACGACCGGATCAGGCTGTAGCGCGCCGCGTCGACGCCGATCGCCTCGACCAGGTCGTCGAGCGTGATCACGGTTCCGGCCCGCTTGCTCATCCGCACGGGTGCGCCGTCGCGGACCAGGTTGACCATCTGGCCGATGAGCACCTCGACGGTCGCCGGGTCGTCGCCGAAGGCGGCCGCCACGGCCTTGAGCCGCGCGATGTATCCGTGGTGGTCGGCGCCGAGCATGTAGATGCACAGGTCGAAACCGCGCTGCCGCTTGTCCAGGTAGTACGCGATGTCACCGGCGATGTAGGCGGGCTTGCCGTCGCTCTTGATCACGACGCGGTCCTTGTCGTCGCCAAAAGCACTGGTGCGCAACCAGCTTGCGCCGTCCTTCTCGTAGATGTTGCCGGACTCGCGCAGCCGGGCGATGGCCTGCTCGACCAGGCCGCCGGTGTGCATCGAGTCTTCGTGGGTGTAGACGTCGAAGTCGGTGCCGAAATCGTGCAACGACTCCTTGATGTGGGCGAACATCAGGTCGACACCGATTTCGCGGAACGTCTCGCGCATCTCGGGGTTGGGCAGGCCGAGCGCGTCGGGCGCCTTCTGCAGCACCTGCATGGCGATGTCGTTGATGTAGGCGCCGGCGTAGCCGTCGGCGGGCGCCGGCTCCCCCTTGGCGGCGGCGATCAGGGAGCTGGTGAAGCGGTCGATCTGGGCGCCATGGTCGTTGAAGTAGTACTCGCGCACTACGTCGGCGCCCTGGGTGGTCAGCAGCCGGCCGAGCGCGTCACCGACGGCGGCCCAACGGGTGCCGCCGATGTGGATGGGCCCGGTCGGGTTGGCCGAGACGAACTCGAGGTTGATCTTCTGGCGGGCCAGCACATCGGAGTGGCCGAAGGCGTCGCCGGCGCCGATGACCGCGTTGACGATCTTGGCCTGCGCGGAGGCCTCGAGGCGCAGGTTGATGAAGCCGGGACCGGCCACCTCCGCCGACGCGACGCCGTCGGCCCGCGACAGCGCCTCGGCCAGCCAACCCGCCAACTCCCGGGGATTGGCGCCGACCTTCTTGCCCAGCTGCAGCGCCAGATTGCTGGCGTAGTCGCCATGCTCGGGATTGCGAGGGCGCTCCACGGTGACGGTCGCGGGCAACGCGGCAGCGTCCAGCCCGCGCTCGGCCAGCACCGCGGACGCGGTGGTCTTGAGCAGCTCGGCGAGGTCAGCGGGCGTCACGAGCGTCCATCCTATTGGCTGAGGTGCCCGCACCCCGAATCCGTTGCGGTCGCAAAGCGGCTACCAACATGCGCTAGTCTGGCTGGGCCCAATGGCGCAACGCCCAAGCCGTAGCGCCCCCGTAGCTCAGGGGATAGAGCGTCTGCCTCCGGAGCAGAAGGCCGCAGGTTCGAATCCTGCCGGGGGCACCCATTGACCAGCATGAATGTATCGTCGTGCGAGATTCGTGCAACTTATGCGCGAATCGAGGCAGACTGCGGGTCACCCCCCAGCCGACCATTTCAGTCCGCCACGTCTGAGTCAGTGCAACACTAAGCCGCGTGGAACAGGTACTCGCCGCCCTCGCGCTCACCGCCGGACTGTTCGCCCCGGCTCCCACCCCGCCGCTCGCGCCTTCAAATTCAAATTGCTATCCCCTCACTAACAGCGGCCACTGTTACGAACCCGGGGAATTCTGTCGCAGCCGCGACCACGGAGCTTCCGGCATCGCCGGTGACGGCGAGCCAATCGCCTGCAATAACAACGATGGCTGGCGCTGGGAGCCGACCTCCTAAGTCGCGGCAACCACCCGCCGCCACCCCCCGGGGCAGCCGCGAAAACCCCGGGGCGGCAGACGGTCCCGCTACTTCAATCGGTCAGCCCGCGGTGCCGCCGATGGAGATGGCCGAACCCACCAAACTGCAACCCAAGCCGAAGAACATCCAGGACCCCAGGCGCTGCCCAGCCGTACTGGCATCGATGACCGTCGCCGACGACAGCGAGGTCGCATACGCGCGGAACGATTGCGGGTGAAAGACGGTCAACACGTCGGCCGTTGCCGCGCCGGAGACGTAGACCTTCGCACCGCCGTAGGCGGCGGCGAACGACTCGGTGTCAGGCCCTGAAGTTGGCGTGAAGGTGGCGTTGCCGACCAGCGTGGACAGGGCGGCGGCCGTGCCGACGATCCACAACGAGGTCACGTCGGCGGCGGCCTCATCGGCCACTTGCAGCAGCGCCTCATCAATCGTGTTGCCGGCATCGGCTGCGGCTTCGATAGCCGCCACCGTCGCATAGTCCACATGCCTGCTGACGATCCTGCTGTGGGCGGCGGTGATTTCCGCGATCGACGTGCTCAGCAGCCCCTCGGAGCTGATGTCGGACCAGGCGTGGGCCCGACCCAAGGTCACTTCCGACGGATTCACCGCATCGAACTCCGCGCCCGCGACATTCTCGGTTTTCAGCGCGGCACCATCGGGCAGCGTGAACGACGGGGTCACCGCCGTGTACCCGGTCGCCGGGGTCGTCGTCGGAATCCCCGACGCGCGCCACAGCGTTCGCGGGGCCAGCAACCCCGACGCCAAATACTCTCTGCGGGAACCGAAATCGGTGGTCAACAACGCGGCGCGTTCCTCAACCACGGTGATGGTCTGCCCGCGCCGGCGGGCCTCCTCCAACATGTCGATGTGCTCGCCGCTGACCGCCAACGGGGACAACTGCCGACCCCGGGCGCGGGCGTCAATCGCCGCGCCGATCTCCGCAGAACGCTGGCTGTACTCCTGCTCCTGGCGCGACTTGTCGGCCCGCTGACGAATCTCATCGGCCGCCTTCAGCGCCTCCAACTCCTCCTTGTCGTCATCGTTGAGCTGTTTCTCGCGCATGGTGAGGCTGCGCTGGTCGTACTCCGCGCGCAGCCCCCGCGATTCGATACGGGCAAACGCATTACGAATCCGGTCGCAAAATTCGCTTTCGGGCAGCTCGGCAAGAACCTGGGGATCAAGTCGCTGCTTGGACATGTGAATTACCGCCTATCGGTTGTGTGTGTGGTTGGGCCGGTGGTGTCCCGCCCCCGGTAGCGCGGTCACAGCCCGGGCCTGGGAAGGAAACCGAAAAACCCGGCGGGCGAACCTGCGCAGCAGGGGACGAAACACCACTTGGCGGGCGCAAAACCGGCAACGGCCGGGCCAACCCGAAGGCGGTCCCGCAACGGCGGCAACCGCGAATTCACCGCAACGGCGGTGCATCCAGAATAAGCCCAATTCGGCCTGACCTGCACTGATCCGACCGGAATCCAGCCGAATCGACCGGAAATTTGCTGAATTCCATCGCGCCTTATTTACATTTTTCCGCTGTGTGTGTATCGCGTTTTGAGCGAAGGTCAGAACAATGGTCAATACAAAAAAGAACCCCGCTGGTCAAACGCATGCCGGCGGCGGCGGCCTTGATTGCTCCGACTGCGCCTTATTAGACACGGCGGTGCCGAAGAAATCTTCGATGGCTCGCGGGGTTTGCTGCGGTTGGGGTGGTTTGCGGGCGTTATTGCAGTGCTGGTGCGAGCAACCCCAGTAGAGGCCCAGCCGGTGGGCGTCGGGAGTGTCGGCGTGGTCGAGTGCCCAGCGTTGGCCGGGCTTGATGTACTCGTGGCAGCGGACGCAGCGGACGCCGCCCGTGGCGACGAGTGGCGCCCAGCGTGCGCGTTCGCGTTGGTGGGCGTTGCCGTACCCCCTCGCCGTCGTGCTGTTCGCGCTGAAGTTGGTGCGGGGGCGGCCGCGTTTGGGCTTCTCGGCCCACCAGGGTCGGGGTGGTTCGCTGGGTTGGCGGCGCAGGTTGGCGGCGCGGCGGATGCGTTTCACGGCGTGTCCCCCGCGTCGTCGTCGGTGTCGTCGGTGGGCTGGTCGTCGTCGTTGAGTGAGGCTTCGGCGATGGCTGCGTCGACCGCTTCCTGCGCGTTCTTGTATTTGGCGTACTGGTTGAGCGCGGTCATGAGTGAGGGCAGGAACTGGTCGAGGGCGTAATCGATGGGGAGGGTGACGATGCGGGTGGTGTCGTCGGGTCCGGCGCCGGGTCGGGTGATGGCGAGGGCGATGCCGGCCGGGGTGGCCCACACGGTGAGCGGGGAAATCTGCGTGGCCATGATGGTTACTCCTTGGTGGTGGGTTGGGTTTCTGCGAGGTCGTGGGCGGCGTCGGCTGCGGCCGTGAGTTGTTCGGCCAGGGCGATGGCGTTGTCGGGGGTCAGATACCAAGACAGGGCGGGGCCGTAGATGGTGGCGGCGACGAGGGCGACCACCGGCGGCGTGGTGCCGCTGTAGCTGGTGATGCACGCGGTCAGGGTTTCGCCGGGACCGTCGAGGACGGGAACGGCGGGACCGTGGGCGAACCCGGTCATGTTCGTCCGCTTTCGTTCGTTGAACAGCCAACACGGTGTCCCTGAGTGGCGGTGTGGAACCCACACTGCGGGCAGCGGCCGGGGCCGGCGGGCACGACGATTCCGGGTGCCTGACCGTTACCAGAAATGTGAGTAGATACGTCAGGAGGCTCTGCCTTTTCCCCGTTTGTCTGCTCCATTTCGTCACCCTTCTCAAGGGGAGTGGGGGTATGTAGTAACAAATCTGGTAACGCTTCGGGGTTGATGGCGTCCGGCGAGATGCCGGGGTTGAGCGAATACCACCAGCCGGTCCCGCGGTCGGTTTCAACCTCGGCGAGGTCGAGCAACCCGAGAATGTGCAGCGCCTGCAATTGGCGGTCGACGGTGGCGCGGGGCTTGTTGAGTCGCCGACGCACATCGGTGGCTGTCGAGTTCGGATGAGCCGCGATGTCGTCAATGATGGCCAGGCGCAGCGGCGGCATAGAGTCGCGCGCGCACCGGATGGCCAGACGTAGTGCCTCGCCGCGGTCGATGCCGATAGCGACGGCGCCGCGAACGATTTGGGTGAGCTGTTTGGCGAACCGGGTGGGCATTTCGGGGGCGTGGGCGTCGATGACGTCGCCGCGGTAGTCGTATTCGACGCCGGTGCGGGCCAAGGTGACGAGGTCTGCCGCGGCAAGCAGCGCGTCGGTTTCGGCGTCGGTGATGGTGATGGGTTCGCGGTTCATGCCGGCGATTACACCGGCTACCGCCGTGGCGAGGTCGGCGCGCATCCTTTTCTCCGAGCCGGTGTTTTTGATCGCTTTGCGTCCAGCGGCGTGACGGCCATCCCCGGCTGAGTCGATACGCACCAGCGCGAACCTGTCACCCATTGTGGCGATAACAGCGTGGGCGGTATCCCATGCGGTGGTGACGGCGCCAACCACGGTGATGCGGCCGGTCCAGCCGATGGTGTGGCCACCGTCAGTCCCGACTTCGCGAACCCAGCGGCCGTCGTAGATTTCCCGCAGCGCCGAGAGCACTTTCCCGCGCATATTGCGGTCCATCGACAGGATGGACGTGACGTCCTTGATGACGAGCAGGCCGCGGTCACCCATTTTCCGCAGCAGGCCGCCGGTGGCGTCTTTGGTGCGCTCCCGGGCCGGCGTCGCTGACAGCAAGGCGGCTTCAGACGCGATAGAACTGGTGATGGTGGCACCGACGCCGTCGAGTCCTTGCACGGTTTCGGTTTTGGCGGCGCCGGGACCGGAAATGAGCAGCAGCCATACCGGGTCGCTGCCGTCGTTGAATTTCTCGGCCGCCGCGACGGTCAGCATGATGTCGAGCGCGTCGGTGTCGTAATCGTCGCCGAGCCAACGCGTGAACGTGGCGTGCGCGTCGGCAAGCGTGATCGGCTGGACAGCTTCCGATTTCGGCTTGGCCTCCTGCCGGTCACCGGCGGTCTCGTCGCGGTTTTGGGTGACCGGCGGCTGGGTGGGTTTGACGAGCCGCCACAACTCATCCACGGTGTGCTCGGTCAGGTAATCATCAAGGCCGGTCTTCTGGTCCGTGTCGGGCAACCACAGGTATTCGATACGGGCACCCTTGGTCGCCAGATATCCGGCAAGTCCACGGGCGGCTTTCTGGACGGGTTCCTTGCGGGCGATGTCGCCGTCAAACGCGACGATGACACGGCGGCCGTTGAGCGCGCAGTCATGCCATTCCGGCAGCGCCATCTTGCCGCCGGCGCTGTTGCTGTGCAGCCAATTCCACACACCGGACAGTGCGGCGATGCACAAGCCATGCTGCGCACCGCAATCGGCCTTCTTCACACCTTCGGTGATGAACAACGGCACGTCGGGGTCACTCAGCTTGTCCGCGACGCCGGGCGGGATATCCAAGCCGTTGCGCTGCTGCCACGGCGTTTCGTACTTGATCGGCTTGTGGTCACGCAGCCGCGGGGTGTCGGGCCGATACTGGTAACCCCACGTCGAGCCGTCACTGCGCAGCATGGGCACCAACAACCCCGGTACGTTGCGTCCGGCCGGGGTGATGTTCAAGTCGGCTAGGCGGCGCTTCTCGGTAATGGTTTCGTAGCCGCGCGCGAAGGCGAATTCTTCGGAGATGCCGGACGCGGCAAGCATTTTCAGGTGTTCGTCGCTAATCATCGGCGGCCAACTCGTACTGGTCGGCGAGCACTTCGATGATGTGCCAGGTTTCGACCGGCAGGCGCCGGCCAGCTACCCGCAACGCGTCGGCGGCGCCAGCGGCGAAACC
Organism: Mycobacterium europaeum; assembly: GCF_034555895.2. Lineage (NCBI taxonomy): Bacteria > Bacillati > Actinomycetota > Actinomycetes > Mycobacteriales > Mycobacteriaceae > Mycobacterium > Mycobacterium europaeum. Next base: position 816,848 of record NZ_CP157315.1, on the reverse strand, counting down.
AGCGCGCCATCCGCACGCGTACATGCCGAGCCGTGGTCGCCGAGCGTTAGAATGCACGCGGTGCTGCGGCCTGGTGTCGGCTTCGGTGTCGTGTGGTGTCGGAACCACTTTTCCGGTGGCCGGGTCCGTGGTGAGCGGGCCCGGTCCCCTGTCGGGGCCCCTTGTCGCGGTCATGCGGCGCCACCGCCGACGGGTGCTAGGACGCGATTAAGTTCGGCGACATCAACTTTCAGGAGGCGGGGGCCGACGCGGACAGCGTTGAGGCGGCCGTCTGCGATCCAGCGGCGCACCGTCCGGTAGGAGACGTCGCAGTAGTCAGCAGCCTGTTGCAGGCCGATCAGTTCACTGCGGTTGGCGAATTTGTTGCTTTTGCCGGGCACGGGAGACAGACCTTTCAAGGGTCTGCGGCTCACCTACCGACGATGAAAATGGCGAGCTTCCTGGTCCCAGCCAGCAGCGCGTTCCCGATGTTACCTCACATGTCCGCTTCCGACATGACATGTCGTCCACGGCGGTTGACTACATCAGTCGCGGAGACCCGCCAGCGGCGGTGCCGGCACGGCACAATCTGCGGCGGCCCCTGCTCGGCCATCCGCTCAAAGGTCGACAGCCACACCACGCCTACGTCACCACGGCGCGCACCCGACCACGGCTTGCGCTCAGTGTCGGCCGGATCGGTGGCGCCGTAGGTGACTTGGCGCACCAGGACGCACGGCGGCTCGGTGTTCATCACCTCAATAAGCGGCTCCTCTTTGCAGCACGGCGCAAAGATGGCCAAGCGGCGCACCCGCATCCAGTTCGGACGCCCATCGACCGCGGCGTCAGCCCGGTCTAACCGCTCAAGCTCTGCAAGCACGGGTAAGTGTTGCTCCGCTTCGTTCATTTACTTCTCCCCTATCGCAAGTTTCGATAGCCGCCGCGCTATCTCAGCGTCGCGGCCCTCAGCAACATGTTGATAGCGCAGCGCCATCTGCGGCGTGGTGTGCCCCAACCTGTGCATGAGTTCGGCTGTGGTGGCGCCGGATTGAGCCGCCAAGACGGCACCGACGTGGCGCAGATCGTGCACCCGCAAGTTCGGTTTGCCGACCGCCGCGCGGGCCTTCTCCCAATGGGCGCGGTAGCGGTCGCCGCGCAGATGCGTGCCGTCGTCGTCGCCGAACAGCAGCGAATCACCAGCCCGGCCAACATGATTGCGCAAGTGCGCTTTGAGCGTTGAACGAATATGGGGTGGTATCGCCACGTCGCGCACCCCGGCGAGGGTTTTGGGTTCTCCGGGGTGGAACTGGCCGCTGCGGTAGGTGACGGCGCGGCGGATGTGCAGTACGCCGCAGTCGGCGCTGACGTCCTTGCGGCGAAGCTCCGACGTCTCCCCCCACCGCAACCCGCACCACGCGGCCAACAGCACGCTGGCGCGCAGATTGGGCGGCATTTTCGACGCCAGCCGGTTGACTTCGGTCGGCGTCAGGATGTCGACGTCGCGGCGCCGTGTGGTCTGCATGGCCGCGCGGATTCGGCACGGGTTGGCGTCGAGCACTTCGTCTTGCACGGCGGTCGCGCAGATCGCGTGCAGCAGGGCGTAGGCGTGCGCGTTGCGGGTCGGGTGGTCATTGCCGAGGCCGGCGTGCCATTCCCGGACCCGGGCAGGGGTCAGCGTGACGATCTTGGCGGCGCCCAGCTCGGGCAGGATCAACCGTTCCAGCATGGACTCGTAGTGCTGGCGGGTGCGCGGCCGCAGGGTGCGCTGCTCGATCCACTTGTCGGCGTAGGCGCGTAGCGTGATGCCGTCGGAGCGTTCGACCGCACCCCACGTCCCCAGGTCGATCTTGCGGCGCTCGGCGGCCAGCCAGCCTTCGGCGTCTGACTCAGTGGCGTAGGTGCGCGGGGCTTTGTGCACCTTGGTGTCGGGGCCGACGTAGGCGGCTTGCCAGCGCCCCGACGGCAGTTGCCGCAGGCGGCCGAACCCGCGTCTTTTTCTCGCCACTTTGGCTCCATTCGTGTGCAAGGTTCGTGCAACACGAATGTACGCCTATGTCCGACAGTGTTACATACTGCCGGACGGGGTGAAGCAGGAAAACAGCAGGTAGATGCGGTGAAATTGCACTTAGAAACGTCGCTAGCGCCGATCAATCAATCAGGTTCGAATCCTGCCGGGGGCACTGTAGCTAGTGGGAGTGAAACACGTGCTATACAGTGCCTTCGAAGGTTGCTGCAGCGACCATCAGAAACGGTCTACCTATCCCCTACCTATCCGGCTCGGGTTTGCACTAGCCGGATTCGTTTGCTGGTACCCGCCTGGTGGAGTCGCGAACTTCACACGCTTTCGCTCAGGCTGCTATTCTCGCAATTGTGGTCTAGCCCACCGCAACCGCGCCCAATTGAAGTGCGCATACTAGCCGATAGTATTCAATTCAATGAGAACGCTAACCCTTAGAGCGTTGGCTATCAAATCATTCCAATCTCTTTAAGGGCTTTAATATGTCTAAGCGCCAACTCATTTCAACAACAAAAGCCGCGGGGCTGCTGAATATCTCCCCCAACACCATTCGTGCATCTATCGCTGATTGAAAGTTCAATGGCTACAAAGTCGGTCGCCTCGTTAAAGTAAACGCCGCTGAAATCGATGCTTATCTTGACCGCGTGGCGACAAGCGATTGACGTACGAATTAGCGCCGGTGAACGCGAGTCAATTGTTCCTCACGAAGCGTCGCTTCATGATCGCTTACTGAGACACCCCATAGCGCACGCTTTATACATCGCTTCCGTCGTTCGCGCTTCTGTCGCGCTTCGATTCGGCTGACAGCCTGCTCCAATTGCCGTTTACCCTCCGGCGTTTGAAGCGATCCGAACACCTCGTTAGGAGTCAGCTCGTACGAGTTACTTTCGCGTTTGGGCACCGTTTGACCGCGTGGCCAGTACATCAACTCAACGAGGCCGATGTAGCGTTTCAGATCCAAGATGAAAAGTTGAGCTGCATCACGCTTTGCGTGATAACTTCTCGAATGATCGGGATGAAAAGGGTTACCTGGAATCCGCAGCTGCTGACCGAGCTGCATAGGGTCGGTCCGGTTGTACGCGGATAGCGTGTCGAGAGCATTAGCCATAGTGTCGACATTGAGCGTCATGTTCGGTGTGTAAAGCCGTATCTCTATCGCATCCAAGAGATCTTGTAGCGGATTGCCGTCTTGGTCCGTCCATTTTCGGAAGCCTGCATCGGCTCTTTGGTCGAACCATTCGAGACCTTGCTCCAGGCGCTGCAAGCGCACATATTGATCCAACACACGCCATGCACCGATTATTTGAGCCCATTGGTCCCGGGTCTCGAAAAAGTTTATATTTAGCCTTAGCGCATTAACAGCCGTTCGGAAATTCTTCTCAATGTCTGACATTTGCTGGACAAGTTCGCTAATCTCTCTGACTGGACGTTCGAGCAATTTAGGATCTATAAGCCCCATATTCGCGGATACAATTAAATCGTCTATAGCCGTGCTGGTCTCGTCGTAGTACTTTTTGATATCCCTCGCTTGGTTCACCACTAACTCATATCTTTCGTCAGTGACAAAGTCATTGACTAACCGACGAAATGAGTCCCACGCCTGGGCCGATAGCCGATTAACCCGGTCGAGTGTCGCTTTGTCTTCGCGTTGCGAAGTGAAACTAGCAAGTATGACAAGCGCAACAGGCGCTCCGATGCAAAACCCAGTCGCACCAGCCAAGATATTCGGAATGTAAGCGTGATTATGCCACCAAGCGGCTTGCAGCCAATGTACATGACCTAAATTGAGTGATCCCAGTCTGAAATCCATCGCCCCAACATCGATTGCCCATAATCCCACAAGCATGAGCAATCCGACCACAAACAGCGCGAGTAGCAATATCTGGGTAGCGGGACTGAAGTCTGCAGCCGTCTGTACAGCGGGCCATTCCTTGATTCTCTGGCGCCGTTTCCATAAGAGCCAAAGCGTTATGCCACTTAACGTGACGGGAAATATGAACGCATATCCCCCCAAATGCAGCCAGGACGCGTCAGCCGGTAACACGCGACCAAACCTAGCTGAGGAGCCAATCGGCGTAGTTGACGGCGCGCCGATTCCTTGGCGAGGGACGTCAGCACCGGTGAACTGCATCCATGCCTTGCTTGAGCCAACCGAACCGTTGCGCGATTTCGCCAAGCGTTGCTTCATGTTGGAGCCGGTACCGCTCCGGAAGCTTTCCGGCGAGCTGGCACGCAAAGTCGCCACGCGCGGCTAGCACCGATTCAAAGCCGAGATTTGAATACTCAGCGGCGATGCGGTCTATCGCGTCGTGAGTCTCTTTCCACAGACACGTTGGGCACTCGTAGCCGGGCGTTCTGCCTGCGGGGGTTGGTTTTAGGCTTTCAAAGTATGTCCGATGTTTCGAAGACGGTCTGGCACCCTTTCCAGGTGTGGGCGGTCGACTGCTACCGGTGGCTGCATCAACACTTGGGACCCAACGATTGGTCTGCCATTGGAACGTGGGCATACACAATGATCGCTTTGGTCACGGTCATCGTCGCCGGTCGCTACGCCAGCCGCCAGGTCAGACAGGCGAAGCGCCAAGTCGAGGAAGCGCGAAACACGCGTCTATCTCAGGAGAAGACAGCGCAGGATGCAATCACCAAGCAAGCACAGTTAGCGCAGGAGACGCTTGCGACAGAAGCACGGGAAGCTGAACTGAATCGCCGGAAAGTCTCGCAGCCGAATGTCGTTGTGTTCATTGACCACAATCCAAAAAACTTTCAATATTTGGACCTTGTGGTCAAAAATTTTGGTCAGACACCTGCCTACCACATCGAGCTGACGATGGATAATCCGCTGGATGTCTCTCCGTACCACCTCAACGCTACTGGCCAAGATATTGGGGTTACCCATCTAGATATGCCACAACGCATCGCCGTGCTGGCGCCGGGCCAAGAATGGCGAACTCTGTGGGACTCCGCGGTCCACCGAAAGCAACATGCAGGGCAGCTATCTGACGATGAGAGAACCGGCCGGATTAGGTTCTGGGACAAGGCAAACAATGACGCGGACGCAAGGACATACGAAAACCCAATCTTATTGGATCCGAAGATGTTTCACGGGATATTGCGACTCGCAGATAAACCGTAACGCCGAAGCCGTGAATCAAAGCCTTCCGATGAATCGCTGTGCTCTGGGCGCCTTGCCGCGATACGGTCCACCTTCACTGACCGGCAATCGATTGACGTAGGCCGGAATGAACCCGAACTCGGTTGCCTGCGCGGAACTTCAGACAGAGATACCACCAGACTAGCAACATCACTGGCGACGATGCCTATCAGGCCGCAAACGCAGCGAACCGCGAGATAGGCGCACTGCACACGTTGCCGCCAGGGCGTTCGGACTGGTGAGAGCAGGGTCGGCAGATATAAAACCTGCCGGCGTGGTGGCGCTGACCAGTGCAAACAGTCGACCTGGGCGTGTTTGCACCCATCCCCTACCTATCCGATTCATTCGGCCCGTTTCACATCAGCAGTTGAAGATGGGCCGCGACAATGGGCGCACCTTGTTTGACTGCCTCCGTGAGCACTGCGCTGCCAAGTGCCGTGCCAACGCGCTCAATAATCCCCCAACGTCGTTTGATCTTCTCTGGCTTTGGATCACCTTCTGACACAGCCTCATCAAAATCGTCAATCGTTTGCTGTGCGTCGGCACGTTGTTCGGGATTGCTCACGTCTGCCAACGCGCCACGCAGCTGAGCAATGATCGGTACTAAATCGCTTGGTGCAGAGTGCATTTGAGTCTGACGTGATCCGTCACCTTGGCCGATCACACCGGAGTTTGAACCGCTCACGTTCACTTCATAGTTGTTGTCTTGAGAACCGATATGCACTTGAACCGCCGCATCTACCTTGGCCTTGCTCGGAAGGCTGTCTAGGGGAACATCTTTCGCTAAGTCAATGACTATCTCTACCAACGTCGTTCGTATCATGCTGACGATTCCGGCAATCGAAGACGGCAACACAGAATAATAGAGAGCAGTGATCGCCTGCCACGGTCCCAACATCTTGGTCCATTCGGCTGCTACCACGGAAAAGATTGCGTATCCCATTTTCATGGACTTCTCACCAGATGCCGCCATCTGCACAATCTCTTCTAGCGGCTGTCTAAATGCGAGGCTTTCCGGGACGTACTTACGCAAGTCCTTCGGTATCTGTAAGTGATTGATCTGCTGACCGGTCAGGAACTCGTTTCCGCCCCGTTGGTTGATGAACAGCGGGGCGGTAATCGAACGGTAAGGCGGTAATGACGCATCATCTGAGTAGCCCTCTAGCTCGTTCTTCGCCCATTTCCGTAGTTCATCGGACCCTGTTAAAGCACCCAGAGCAAGACACTTGCGGAGCAAGCCCACCAGAGACTCTGACTCGTCTAGAACCTGTTCGCGCAAACCTTTCAGTATGTCTGCATCTGCCACAACGCCATCGTCTCACGGCGCTACGACAGAAACGGGGACGTTTAGACCGTCCGTGGTCTACGCAGTGGCCGTATGCCCGTCACCGTGCAGTTCCGCCAGAGCGTGCGCCGGCGGCACTCATGTTCTTGCAGGTCAGACGGCGTCCGTTAGTCAACTCGGCTAATGAAAACGCCGTTTGGGGGCTCCAGTGTCACAAACCGGACTCAGATGGTGCATTTCAGCCCGACGTGGGCGGCGTGGTACCCGAGCCGGCAATAGAACGCCCGAGCCCTTTCGCGAGCCTCGTCTGTGGTCACCTGCGCCAGCCGTGCCCCGTGTGCTCGGCCGTAGTTGTGTGCCCACTCGACGAGTGCAGTACCAAGACCCTGTGCGCGTTCGGCTTTGGCGACCCGTAATCCCTCGATCTGCAGCCGGGTGGCGCCGCCGCGGGAAAGGCCGGGAATGATCGTCAATTGCACGGTCGCGACGACCATATCGGAACCGTTCAGGACGACGCCGAGATAGTTGGATCGGTTGCGAACGACGATGTCGTAGGCCGCCTCGTAGCGTTCGAGTTCGGCGTCTTCGCGATCCCGACCGAATTCGTCGTCGGAGAGCAGCTGGGCGATCACCCCCACGTGTTCGCGCGTCGCGCGCTGCACGCGATATGTGCGGCCCGCCACCCGCAGCAGTCCTCGAACCGAGGACTGCGCCAGTGCCTGTAGGCGCGCCACCAACAGGTCCAGCCACGCCCCCACGTTGGTTCGTGCCTCCGCGGTATCCGGGTAGCGGCATCGCAGATGTAGCCCGGACTCGTCCTGGATGAACCAGAGCATGACGCCGTCGGTGTCAACGCTCGCGCTCACATACTGGGCGTCGAGTCCGACCGAGTCGATGCGCACCGGAAGCCTGCTTTGGTCCAGCCAGGAAATCGCGAACATGCCGGGCGCGATGGGCATTCCACCCCACGGAGCCAGTACGTCGGCCAGTGGCCAGGAACCAAGCTGCACGGCTTCTTTGACGGCGGCGGCCGCGGCGTGCGGCTCGGCAACCGCCGACTCCAGGACCGAATTGGTGATGAACCAGCCGACCGAGTCGTGCCATCTGTCTTCAAATCGGCTGTGCACGGGGAAGACCGCGCGCAGCGGCGCCCCGGCCAGCTCGCGGGTCACCGCAGTCATGGCGACCACAGCGAGTGCCAGCGTCGAGACACCGTCGTCGCGTGCCTGCGCGGCGAACGCGGCGCCGTCATCGACATCGAACACGTCACGCACTTCAACGCGTTCCGGATGCGGCCCGGAATCACCCAACGGCAGCGGAAACCGTGGCATCACCCCACCGCTGTCGCTGAGGATTTGTGCCCATCGCGCGCGCACGCGTTCCGGTGCCGCTGGACGGTCCAACAGTGCTTGCGTGTGCACGACAAATGCCGGCGGCGGCTGCAGCGACGACGGACGTCCGATCCGCGCGTCGGCGAGCATCGACAACAGGTCCCGGGCAATCACCAGCATTGACCACATGTCCACGTGGGCGTGGTCGGCAGCGATCACCACCGTCAATCCGGCGGCAGTCTCCAGCACACACAATCGATGTGAGGGCCGCTGATAGGGCGAGCACGTCGCATTGAGAACTACTCGCAGTGCGTCGTTGACCGCCTGGCCCGGAGTGATCTCATGCTCTACCCACTTGCCTGGGTGAATATCGATCTCATGCAGCTGCGGATCGCCGTCTGCCCCGAGTGTGAATGCCGTTCGTAGGGTGCCGTGGCGGGCGATCACCGCCAGCCACGCATCGGCCAACGATTGGCGGCTGACGCCTGCCGGCAACCGAATGGACAGAGCCATCCAGGAGCCGGGTCGTGCGCCCGCACCAACGTGTATGCGCTGGTCGAAAGACACCGGGAGCTGCCGGCCGAGGTCAGACACCGACACGTCGTAGCCCCAGAGTCGTCCAAAGGGTAGCCGCAGGTGCGCCACGTTGGTCAGCCGCATGGCGGTACCCTAACGCGCCAGTTAGCCTGAATGCTCGGTCTGCGCGGTCGGCTCCGGGGCGAGCCGTCCGGTCGTGAGAAGAGTTGCGTGATGTCCACTTTCGTGGTTCCTGGTGCAGAGCTTGCCGTCGAACTGAGCGACGAAGGTGGTCATCCGGTAGTTCAACTGCACGGACTTACCTCCAGCCGCGCGCGTGACCGGGTGCTCAATCTCGACCTCGGCAGGGGCCTCAGCGGGACCCGACTGCTGCGGTACGACGCACGCGGCCATGGCAAGTCGACTGGGCGCAAGGTCCCGGAGGATTACCGGTGGGAAAGCCTTGCCGAGGATCTTCTGCAGCTGCTCGACAAATGGTTTCCCGACGAACGGGTGCACGGAGTCGGCCCGTCCATGGGTGCCGGCACGCTGCTGCACGCGGCTGCCCGCGAGCCGGACCGCTTCGCCGGCCTCACGCTCATGGTGCCGGCCACCGCGTGGGAAACCCGGCCCGCGCAGGCGGCGATCTACCGGGCTGCGGCCGAACTTATCGAAACCGAGGGAGTCGGGGCATTCATCGCGTCGGCGCGTGGGGCGACTCCGCCGCCAGCCACGGTCGGCGCGCCCGAAACAGTTCCCGATGTGGCCGACGCGCTGCTGCCGTCACTGTTTCGAGGCGCGGCTCTCAGCGACCTGCCCGCTCGCGAAGCGGTCGCACGAATCGATGTGCCGACGACGATTCTGGCCTGGGTCGGCGACCCGGCGCATCCGATGTCGACAGCGGAATCGCTTGCCGCACTGATGCCGCGGTCAACGCTCACCGTGGCGCACATCCCGGCCGATGTCGAGACCTGGCCCCAGATCCTGAGCCAAGACGTCGCCCGCAGAGGCTGACTTGTACGCGGTTGTCGCACAACGGATTTCATTTCGGCCGAGCTGAGGCATCCGACAACGATCCGACACGCACACCCGCATTATGCCTCTGAACTGCGAATATGTGGCTCAATTCCGCAGTTATTGTTCCTGCCTGGGGCACAAACCTTCTCGCAGGTAGGTCGGCTTCACGACCGCCGTCCGGGGCGGGTTAGATCGTCGGCATGGGCGAACGTGTGACGTTCCAAGGTTCCACGGGCGCGACTCTGGCCGGCGTCATCGAGATGCCCGACGGAGCCGTGCGGGGCTGGGGCGTGTTCGCGCACGGCTTCACGCTCGGCAAGGACTCGCCCGCCGCCGCGAGGATCTGCAAGCAACTGGCCGCCGACGGCATCGGCATGCTGCGCTTCGATGCGCTGGGTCTGGGCGGATCCCAGGGCGACTGGGGCGACGGGTCGTTCACCGTCAAGGTCCACGACATCGCCAGGGCATGCGAATTCATGACAAGCCGCGGAACCCCGGCCGACATCCTGGTCGGGCACTCGTGGGGCGGAGCAGCGGTGCTCGCCGCCGCTCGGCAATCGCCGGGAGTGCGGTCTGTGGTTACGGTCGCCGCGCCGGTCGACCCGAGCCACGTCGAAAAGCATTACGACGCAGTCGTGGACCGCTGCCTGACCGAGGGCAGCGCCGAATGGATGGTCGGCGGGCGCACACTGACGCTCAAGCGGGCATTCGTCGAGGATGTGCGCCGGGCCCACCTGCGCGACAAGATCAAGGGTCTGCGCCTGCCGCTGCTCATCCTGCACTCACCGACCGACAACACGGTCGGCATCGAGAACGCCAGCGAGATCTTCCGCTTGGCCCGCCACCCGCGCAGCTTCGTCTCGCTGGAGGGCTCGGATCACTTTCTCACCGCCCGCGGGCAAGCGCACCGGGCGGGGCGAATCATCGGCGCCTGGGCCGACGCATACGTGGGCGACAACAGCTAGGGCGAGCAAGCCCACCAGCCGACGCGACGCTCAGCCGCCGACGCCCGGGGCGCATTCACCCAGCTGCCCGCGGTCGCTGATGTCCAAAACTTCGACCTCGTACCGGTCCGACAACTCTTGGCCGAACGCCATGGCCCTCCGCGCCTCCGTCGGCCGGTCGCGGGTAAGCCGCGTCACTCTCGTTCCAGCACGAACGCCTCAATGTGGCGCTTTCCGGCCCGCACTTCGTACTTCCGCCAGCCCGGATACAGCTCGAGGCCTTTCGCCCAGATCTCGTCGCGCTCGCCGGGCGTGGCGAGCCGCGCGGTGGCGTGCCAGGTATCGCGGCCGATGGTTACCGTCGCTTCGGGGTGGGCCTTCAGGTTGTGGTACCAGGATGGGTGCTTGGCGCCGCCGAAGTTGGACGCGATGAGGGCCAGGCCGTCGGGGTGCGGGATCCCGTACACGGCGACGGTGCGCGGCTCACCGGATTTCGCGCCGGTGGTGGTGAGCATGACCACCGGGATGCCGGTCGCCAGCCCGGCGAAGCTGCTCCTGCCCCCGCTGACCCGGGTGATGAGCCGGTCGAGGTGGTGCGCCGTGGGGCGAAGAAGCGCGGCACCCACCGGTGTCGACGCGAAACGACGCATCATCCGGTGAAACGCGTTGGCATCCTCGAAGGACTGGCCGGGCATGGTGCCATTGTGGACCGAGCCGGGGTGGCTCAGGGTCAATTCGCCGAGCTGAATTATCCACCTGAAAACGCGCCACAGGCGCCCCACCCGACACTAAGCTGCTGGTCGTGGGCAAGAACGTGTTGGCCGACGGGCGCGGCCGCTGGCTGGCGATCGTGGCCTCGTTCGCGCTTGCGGCCGGCATGGTCTACGCCCAAGACACCAAGCCGCGATGCTGCGCGCCGAACGCGACGGCAGCGGCTGCCGCGCCCGCACCCACCACCCCGGCTGCCGCCCCGACAAGCGCGCCGCACACCGCCACCCCCGCGGAAGTCGAGATGCTGGCCGCGAACGCGCCCGCCGCCGCCCAGCAGTTCCAGGTCGCCCTGCCCCGCGGCCTGGCGTCGGAGGACAGGCTGCAGGTCAAGACGATCTGGGCCGAGCGAGCCATCAGCGTGCTGTTTCCGCAGATCAAAACCATCTACGGGTACCGTCAAGATCCCCTGCCGTGGCATCCCAACGGGCTGGCGATCGACGTGATGATCCCGAACCACGGCAGCCCCGAGGGCATCGAACTCGGCAACCAGATCGCCGGCTACGCCCTGGCGAACGCGAAGCGATGGGGAATCAACCACGTGATCTGGCGCCAGAAGATCTATCCGGGCGTCGGAGGGGGCAGCTGGACCGCCGACCTCGGGTCGGAAACCCTCAACCACTACGACCACGTCCACATCGCCACCAACGGCGGCGGCTACCCGACCGGGCGCGAGGTCTATTACATCGCCTCGATGACGCCCGCGCCCAACTAGTGAGACGCGCGACCCTGCGGATCCCCGCATTGCTTCATGGCCGTCGCAGCAGGAACAAGCCGTAGGCGGCGACGGACTGCGCGTCGGCGATCACGCCGGAGCGGATCATCTGCTCGACGTCCTCGCGGTCGAACCAGGCGCTGCGCAGGTCCTGTTCCTCGTGCTCGAGATCCGGTTCGCCCTCGGCGATTCCGGTGGCCAGGAACACCCACCCGCGCTGGCTCGTCATGCCGGGCGCGACGTCGAGCTGACCGAGGACCTCGAATGACGTCGCACTCAATCCCGTTTCCTCGCGCAACTCGCGGGCGGCAAGTTCAGAGGGGTCGGTGTGCGCCAGACCGGGCGCGGTTCCCTGCGGGAATTCCCAGCGTCGCGCCCCGAGCGGGTACCGGAACTGCTCGACGAGCCGGAAGCGGTGCCCGTCGAACGGCATCACCAGCGCATAGTCGGGTTTGTCCACCACGCCGTAAATGCCGGGGCTGCCGTCCGGGCGACGGATGTCGTCTTCGCGGAGCACCATCCATTGGCTCCGGTAGACCTCGCGGGACGCGACGCGTTCGATGAAGGGCACCCGCCCAGTATCACTGCCGGCCCCCGGCACGTCCTGTTACCGGGGGGCGGTGAACCGGTCGTACGTGCGGCGCAGGGTCCCGCGGTCGACGGCATGCAGCACGCTGGTGAGGGCCTCGAAGACGTCGACGTGTCCGACGGTGGGATCCGCCGTTTCGCCACGGGTGTATTCCCAGGGCAGGGATCGTCCGCGGCGCAGCACCTCGCCCAGGTACCACACCGCGCCGTCGATGAACGGCGCATTGCGTTCCTCGTCCAAGAGCTGCTCGGGCGTCGGGGCCTTTTGAACGAGAAGCTCTTCCAGTGCGTCGAGGGACTCCGGGGAGAAGTCCCAGACCGCATCGCCACCGTAATGGCTTGCCCAGACCGGGAATTGGGCACCGCGCTCGGCAAGCCAGCACCGCAGGTATTCGCCGTTCGAAAAGTGCCGCGTCGCTTGGCTCCTGGCGCGTAGGCGGCGCTTGGTGGATTCCTCGACCCGGCCGCGCATCTCGGCCGCCCAGCGGTAGTCCTCGGCGCGGGCCCGCCACTTCGCCAGTTCCTCTTGGGCGGCCACCGTGACGGGACTGTCGTCACCGAAGACCCGGGCTTCGTCGTCGACCAGGGCTTGCCAGGTGGCCACCTTGTCCCGGTAGTCCTCGGGTTCGGACTCCCACAGCGCGATGGTGTGCCGCGCGATCAGCGTGTGCCGGTGGTCGTGTCCCAGCTTCTCGCGCATCACCTCGACCAGCGACTCGAGCTGAGCCATGGCGCCGGCAGCGTCCACCGACTCGCCCTGCCATTGCGTCAGCGACAGCCACATACCAAGGGTGTCCTCGTGGTGCTCGCCGAGCACCCGGCGCCGCGCGGCGAGGACGCGCTCACCCTCGGCGATGGCGCCCGGGTAGTCGCCGAGCTCCTTGCGCTGGTGCGCGACCCGGTCCCTGGACGTCAACACGGTCGGGTGCTCGGCGCCCAGCACGCCTTCTTCGTCGGCCAGCAGCTGCGACCATTCGGCCAGCGCGGCCCGCCCCTCGGGCTGCGGCCGGTCCGCGAACATGTGCCGCGCCGTCAACGTGGTGATGTGGTTGCGACCCAGCACCTCCTCGAGCTCGGGTACCAGCTGCTCCAGAGCGGCGTAGGCCCCGGCCTGGTCCCCCATTTGGAGCTGCAGGTGCACCAGCGCCAGCTCCATGTCCAACACGTTCGGATGGCGCTCCCCCAAGATCGGCCGGCAGACCGCGACCAGCTCGCTCATCAGGGGCAACGCCCCGGCGAAATCCGCCGCGGCGATGCGCTCCGAGATGAGCCGGGTCAAGGCGGCGAGCGGCCCCGGAAGTTCCGGCTGCGTCATACCGCTATCGAATCTCGCCCGCGGCGCCGTGGCAATTCACCTCGGCTCCCGCGCCAGTGTCGCACTGGCATGAATCGGCACGGTGCCCGATAGTCATAGGAACAAACGCCAACGTCAGCAGAGGTGGGGGTTATGCCGGACGCCCGGGAGGGTGGGTGAGCGTGCGCGGCCACATCATCGTCAGCGGTGATGACGCGCTGGCGACCACGATCGTCGAGGAGCTCAACACCGCCGGTGTGCACATCGTCAAGGTCCGCACCGCCGGCGAGCTGGAAACCGTCGGGGTCACCCGTGCTCGCGCCGTGATCTGCGTCGGGGACGACGACGCGACCAACCTCGAAATCGCGCTGCTGGCGAGGAAGGCCAATCCGCGGGTGCGGGTGGTGGCGCGGCTGGCCAATGACGTGCTGCGCACGGCCATGGCCGCCGACAAGCGCCCCGGAGCCATCCTGGACGTCGCCGACCTCGCGGCGCCCTCGGTCGTCGAGGCATGCCTGGCGCACACCGTGCACCCGTTCGAAGCGGCCGGCATCGAGTTCGTGGTCTCCGGCGCCGAGGCGCCCCGCGACGCGACGCTGCGCGAGATCTACGGCGATCTGGCGCCGGTGGCGGTGATTCACGGCGAGAACTGCACCACCCCGGGAGCAGTGGTGACCTGCCCGGGCCGCGACCTGCCGATTCACGCGGGCGACTGGACCGCGATGATCGGCACCGCCGAGGAGTTGGCCGCCCGCGGCATCAAGGTCCCCCGGCCCACCGTGACGCACTACCGCCTGCTCCGGCTGCGGCGGGCACTCGACGGCGCGCGCGCCCTGCGCGACGACGCCAACCCGATGTTCGCGCGGGCGGTGCTGGCCGCGGTGTGCCTGCTGATCGGCTCGACGGTGGTCCTGCGCTTCTCTTACCAGCCTCGTCCCAAGATGACGTGGCTCGACGCGCTGTACTTCAGCACCGAGACGATCGCGACGGTGGGTTACGGCGATTTCAGCTTCCTCCACCAGCCCACCTGGCTGCGGCTGTTCAGCATCATGTTGATGTTCGCCGGCGTCACCACCACGGCGCTCCTCGTCGCCTTCATCGCCGACCTGCTGTTGTCGCGGCGGTTCGCCCACTCGGTGGGACGCCGCCGGGCGCGCCACCTGCGCAATCACGTCATCGTCGTCGGTCTCGGCTCGTTCGGCAGCCGCGTCGTCGCCGACCTGAGGTCGGCCGGATACGACGTCGCGGTGATCGAGCGCGACGAGAACAACCGCTACCTGTCCACTGCCGCCGACCTGGACGTGCCGGTGATCTTCGGCGACGCGACGCTGCGCCAGACGCTCGAGGCCGCCCGCGTCGACCACGCGCGCGCGGTGGCGGTGCTGACGCAGGACGACATGGTCAACATCGAGACCGGGATCGTGCTGCGCGAGATGCTGGGCCCGCGGGTCAAGCCCGAAGTCGTCCGGCCCGACGTTCCCCTGGTGCTGCGGGTCTACGACCGTGCGCTGGGGGCCGCGGTGGCGCAGCGGTTCGGGTTTGAAAACGTCCGGTCCACGGTCGAACTGGCCGCGCCGTGGTTCATCGGCGCTGCGATGGGGCTGCAGGTGCTGGGCACGTTTTCCGTCGGGCAGCGTTCGTTCATGATCGGCGGCATGCACGTGGCGCCGGGCAGCGAACTCGACGGGCTGAAGATGTTCGAGCTGTCCACCCAGACCCGTGTCATCGCGATCACCCGCCAGGACGCGCCCGTCGAGCTCCACCCGCGGCGTGACGCCTGGCTGCGTGGCGGCGACACCGTCTACCTCGTCGGCCCGTACCGCGAGCTGCTGGCGACGCTGCGCAAGGGTCAGCCTCCCCAGCAGCCGGCGGCGGGCGACGACCAGCGCGCGTCGGCCTAGTGGCGATCGCAAGCGCGGCGAAGCCGGGCGAAGCGGGTCGCCACCATCGGCCTGACTCCAACCCTAGATCTGGGCCGCCACGTCGGCCGCGCGGCGCAGCTGGTCGATGTCCGAGCTGGTCGGGATGAGCTGCACCTCGTCGGCGCCGATGGCCTCGAACTTGCGCAGCACCGCCAGCAGTTCGTCCTCGGTGCCGGCCCAGCCGGTCGTCGGCGCCATCGCGTCGACGTACTCCCCCGGTATCCAGTTCATGTAGCGCCGCAGATGACGATGCACCTGGGCGCGGGCCTGCTCGGGCGAGCCGAACGCGAACCAGAACGACGTCACCAGGTGGGGTTTGCCCCTGCCCGCCCGCGTCCACGCGTCGCGCGCGACGTCGAACAGCTCGTTCTGCTTGGCGACATCCAGGTCCAGGGTGGTCCCGGCCAGCCCGGCGGCCCAGGAAGCGGCGCTGCGGATGGTCTTCGGGCCGATGCTGCCGACAAACAGCGGCGGACCACCTGGCTGCACCGGCGCCGGCCCGACCGGCAAGACCGAGTCGGTGAGCTTCTCCCCGGCCCACACCCGTTTCATCACGGCCACGCGTTCGGCCATGTCGCGCATCGTCTGCGTGGCCGGGTCGGCGCCGACGGCGTGGTAGTCCTCATGCCTGCCGCCCACGCCGATGCCCACGCTCAGCCGCCCGCCACAGAGCATGTCGCCGGTCGCCAGCGCCTTGGCCAGCATGACCGGGTCGTGCAGCTGCGGCACGATCACGGTCGTCAGCAGTCGCACCCGGCTCGTCCAGGCGGCCAGCGCTCCGAGCAGGGTGAGGTTGTCCGGGTTGTCGAACGCGATCCGCTCGCCCCAGCACAGCGATGAGAACGGGCCGTCGTCGATCGCGCGCGCCCAGTTCTCCAAAATTTCCGCATTCAAGTCCGGTTCCATCACCGGCAGCGTCATCGCAATCCGCACGACGGCGATTCTGGCATGGGAGTCAACTTCCGGGTGCGCAAGTGGCAGCATGGAGCAGATGGGTTTCACCAGCAGTTCCATCGCGCACGTCCGCCTCACCGTCACCGATATCGAGCGGTCCCGCCAGTTCTACGAGAGCGTGTTCGGTTGGCCGGTGCTGCTGGAGGTGCCCGACAACGCCGACGAGGCCACCCGCCACCAGTTGAGCTTCCTGTTCGGTGGGGTTATCTACGACCTCGGCGGCACGCTGCTCGGACTGCGGCCCGTTGCCAGCGACCGCTTCGACGAAGATCGCACCGGGCTCGACCACATCGCGTTCCGGATCGCCACCAAGGGCGAATTAGATTCCGCGGCAGCGCATCTCGATGAACTGGGTGTCGCCCACGAGCCGGTGAAAGACATCGGTCCGTCCTACATCCTGCAGTTCCGCGACCCCGACAACATCGCCCTGGAGCTCACGGCACCGAAATAGGGAGAAGCATGGCCATCAGTTTCAACCACACGATCGTCGCCTCCCGCGACAAGCGCGAGGCCGCGGAGTTCCTCACCGAGTTGTTCGGCCTGCCCAGTCCAAAGCCGTTCGGCCACTTCATGGTTGTCCAGCTCGAGCACGGCGCCAACCTGGATTATGCGGACGCCCCCGACGGGGCGGAGATTCCGCGGCAGCACTACGCCTTCCTGGTGTCCGAGGAGGACTTCGACACCATCTACGGCAAGATCTCCTCACGCGGACTGCCGCACTGGGCGGACCCGGGCGCCAGCCGGCCCGGCGAGATCAACCGCAACGACGGCGGGCGCGGGGTGTACTTCCTCGATCCCTCGGGGCATGCCATGGAGATCCTGACCCGCCCGTACGGGTCGGGAGGCTGAGCCGGGCGGCCGGCGGGGCCTATTCGCCGGCGCGCGGGGTGCCGTGCCGCACGCTCTCCTGCCTTCGGTAGTCCTCGGCGAACTGAACGACGTGTCCGGGCAGGGCGTTGGCAGCGACGTCGGCCAGGGTCGTCTCCTCCAGCACCGATCGCATGCTGGCCCGCAACGCCCGCCAGACGTCGGTGAGCGCCGCGGTCGGGCCGGAGTAGGGCAGGTCACCCAGACCGATGTCGCGCACGCTGGCCAGTGGGCCGTCGATGCAGCGCAGCACGTCGGCGATGCTGATCTCGTCGCCGGGCCGGGCCAGTTCGTAACCACCTTCGCGGCCCCGGTGACTTCTCACCAGGCGGTCGGTGCGCAGGTTGGTCAGGATGTCGACGAGAAACTGCGGCGGTATGCCCTGCGCCTGGGCCAAGTCGTCGGTTTTCACCAACGTCCCGAGGGGGACCGTGGCGAGCTGGACCATGGCCCGCACCGCGTACTCCGCCTTTGCTGACATGCGCACTCTCAGGATTGTGCCACCCGGTGCGGGTATTCCGATGCAGCCGGGCTGGCCCGGCGTGCTATCCGCGCGATTCGAGCAGATCGACGATGCTCTGCGCCTGTTCCTCGACGCTATGGTCCGGCGTGAGCCGCAGCTCGGGGTTGACCGGCGGTTGATACGGGCTGTCGATGCCGGTGAAGTGGGCGATCTCCCCCGCGCGGGCCTTCGCGTACAGCCCCTTGGGATCGCGCTGCTCGCATTCCTCGATGGGGGTGTCGCAGAACACCTCGACGAAGTCGAACCCCGCGGCGGCGTGCACATTACGAGCCATCTCGCGCTGCTCGATCAGCGGGCTGATGGCCGGCACCAGCACCACGTTGCCGGCGTCGGCGAGCAGCGCCGCCACATGCGCCAGCCGGCGCAGGTTCTCGTCACGGTCGGCCATGGAAAAGCCCAAGTCCGCGTTCAGGCCGTGGCGCAGGTTGTCACCGTCGAGAACGTAAGCGGAGATGCTTTTTTCGAGCAGCATCTGCTCGACCAGCATCGCCACCGAGGACTTACCCGACCCGGACAGGCCGGTGAACCATACGGTCTTGCCGCGCGGCCTCGCCTCGGCGATGGCCGACGACTTGTGCCGAACCGTGTTCGGGCTTGCCGTCTGCGCCGACACGTCACGCAGCACCATGCCCGCCGCGACGGTGCCGTTGGTGTGCGGATCGATCAGGATGAACGATCCGGTGCTGGCGTTGCGGGTGTATTCGTCGAGCAGCAGCGGCACCTGAGTGCGCAGCGAGATGCGGCCAAGTTCGTTGAGCTGCAACGCGGTTGCGGCCTTGTCGCGGTGCAGGGTGTTCACGTCCAGCCGGTAGTCCAGCCCGGTCACCCTCGCACGCGTCGTGCGGGTGGTGTGCTTGATGACGTATTCCCGGCCGGGCTCCAGCGTTGCGTCGTCGGCCATCCAGCACACGGTCGCGTCGAATTCCTGGGCGATCCGGGGCTGGTTGTGGGTGCGGGCGATGAGATCACCGCGGGAGATGTCGATGTCGTCGGCGAGGCTCATCGACACGGCCATCGGCGGAAACGCTTCTTCCACTGGACCATTCGGCCCGTCGATCGCGGTGATCCGGGTGGTCTTGCCGATCGGCAAGACGACGACTTCGTCCCCGGGACGCATGACGCCGCTGGCCACGGTGCCGGCATAGCTGCGGTGGTCCTGGTGCTCGCGGGTGTGCGGGCGGATGACGTACTGCACCGGGAATCGCACGTCGACCAGGTTGCGGTCGCCGGCGATGTAGACCTCCTCGAGGTGGGAGAGCAGCGCCGGGCCCTCGTACCAGGGCGTCCGATCCGACTTGGTCACCACGTTGTCGCCGTGCAACGCCGAAAGCGGGATCGTGGCCACGTCGTGCACGTCCAGGCGCGCGGCGAAGGCGTGGAATTCGTCGCGGATGGCCTCGAACTCGTCTCTGTCCCAGCCGATCAGGTCCATCTTGTTGACGGCGAGCACGATGTGCTGGATGCCCAGCAGCGAGGCCAGGAAGGCATGCCGGCGGGATTGCTCCAGCAGGCCGTGGCGGGCGTCGACGAGCACGATCACCAGTTGGGCGGTCGACGCGCCGGTCACCATGTTGCGGGTGTACTGGATGTGGCCCGGGGTGTCGGCGATGATGAATTTCCGCCTGGGAGTGGCGAAGTAGCGGTAGGCGACGTCGATGGTGATGCCCTGCTCGCGTTCGGCGCGCAGGCCGTCGGTCACCAGCGCCAGGTCGGTGTAGTCGTGGCCGCGCTCCTTGGACGTCTGCTCCACCGCGGCCCACTGGTCCTCCATGACGGCCTTCGAGTCGTAGAGCAGGCGCCCGATCAGCGTGGACTTGCCGTCGTCGACGGAACCGGCCGTCGCCAGGCGAAGCAGCGTGGTGGGTGTGGCCATCAGAAGTACCCCTGTCGTTTGCGGTCTTCCATGCCGGCTTCCGAGATGCGGTCGTCGGCCCTGGTGGCGCCCCGTTCGGTCAACCGGGACACCGCGGTCTCGGCGATGACCTCCTGCACCGTGCCGGCCGCCGATTCCACGCATCCGGTGCAGGTGACGTCGCCGACCGTGCGGAAACGCACCGTCGCTTCGAACACCGGCTCGTCGTCGCGCGGCTGCATGTGCCGGTCGACGGCCAGCAGCATGCCGTCACGGCGAAACACCTTGCGCCGGTGGGCATAATAGATCGAGGGCAGCGCGATGTTCTCGGCGCCGATGTAGGACCAGATGTCGAACTCGGTCCAGTTGGACAGCGGGAAGGCCCGGATGTGCTCGCCCTTGTGGTGCCGGCCGTTGTAGATGTTCCACAGCTCGGGCCGTTGCGCCTTCGGGTCCCACTGGCCGAACTCGTCGCGGAAGCTGAACACCCGCTCCTTGGCGCGTGCCTTCTCCTCGTCGCGGCGCGCCCCGCCGAACGCCGCGTCGAACTTGTTCTCCCGGATGGCGCGAAGCAGCGTCACCGTCTGGATCGAGTTGCGCCCCTGCCTCGGCTCGACAACGCGGCCGCCGTCGATGTCCTCCTGGACCGAGGCGACCACCAGGCGCAGCCCGTGCTCGGCGACCAACTCATCGCGGGTGGCGATCACCTCGTCGAAGTTGTGGCCGGTGTCGACGTGCATCACCGGGAACGGCAACCGCCCGGGCCGGAACGCCCGCAGCGCCAGGTGCAGCATGACGATGGAGTCCTTGCCGCCGGAGAACAACAGCACCGGCCGCTCGAACTCGGCCGCCACCTCGCGGATGATGTGGATCGCTTCGGCCTCCAGCGAGCGCAGATGGCTCAACTCGTACTGGCCGGCGGCGGGAGCCGCCTTCAGATCACTGGTCATGGCTTCCTCGGGTAAACCTGGCAGAATCGGTCATCTTTGGCAACTTTGCTAGCCATAGCACCAGCTAACGCCGGCTGTGTCAAGTCGGACCGCTTTGTGGTCAACCCGGAGGCCCCGATAGCGGTGCGCCGAGCGGGCCGGTCGCGAGGCGGGGACGAATTACCACGGACGAATGACCGCGGACGAACTACCGCGGCCGAACTGCCAGGTGGCTCAGAGCTTGATTTCCTCGAGCTTCCCCGTCGCGACATCGAAGACGAATCCCCGCAAGGACACGTGCTTGGTGACGAACGGGCTGGCCTCGATGCGGCGCAGCGACTGCCGGACGTCCTCGGCCACGTCGGGGAAGGCCTCGGCCGCCCAGGGCGGCTTGACGCCGGTCTCCTCCTGGATGGCGCGCTTGAAGTCGTCGTCGGTGAAGGTCAGCATGCCGCAGTCGGTGTGGTGAATCAGGATGATCTCCCGGGTCCCCAGCAACCGCTGGCTGATGGCCAGCGAGCGAATGACGTCGTCGGTGGCCACCCCACCGGCGTTGCGGATGACGTGCGCCTCGCCCTCGTTGAGGCCGAGCGCGCGGTACACGTCGAGCCGGGCATCCATGCAGGCGACGACCGCCACATGTTTTCCCGGCGGCATCGGCAGCGGGCCGTGGAAGCTGCTCGCATAGTGGGCGTTGTTGGCCAGGAAATCCTCGGTAACCGTCACGCAAGCCTCCTCGAACGGTCGCAGCACTGATTTGCCACCTGCATCGGTACCGCGGCGATGTTAACAACGGACCGTCGTTCATTGACGCATGAAAATCAGCGAGATCTCAAGGATTGGGGGCCGCCGAAGCGGGCCGGTGCCGGCCGGGATCGTTAACCTGTCCCAATGCGGTTCGGGCGGTGCGGTCGGGCATGATTCGTTTCCTGGCGCGCCGGTTGCTCAACTACGTCGTGCTGCTGGCGCTCGCATCGTTTCTCACGTTTTGTCTGACGTCGGTGGCCTTCCGCCCACTGGACAGCCTGATGCAGCGCAGTCCGCGGCCGCCGCAGTCGGTGATTGACGCCAAGGCTCACGCGCTGAATCTGGACAAGCCGATACCCATCCGCTACGCGCGGTGGGCCTCCCACGCCGTCCGCGGCGACTTCGGCAAGACCGTCACCGGGCAGCCCGTGGGCGCCACGCTCTGGCGGCGCGTCGGAGTCACCCTGCGGCTCCTGGTCGTCGGGTCGTTGGCGGGCACCATCCTGGGCATCGTCGCCGGGGCGTGGGGGGCCATCCGCCAGTACCGACTCAGCGACCGCCTCGTCACGATGGTGGCTTTGCTGGTGCTGAGCACCCCCACGTTCGTCATCGCCAGCCTCTTGATCCTCGGCGCGCTGCGGGTGAACTGGGCCCTGGGCGTGCACCTTTTCGACTACACCGGAGAAACCTCGCCGGGCGTGGACGGCGGGACCTGGCACCAGTTGGTGGACCGGCTGCGGCATCTCATCCTGCCCACCCTGACCCTGACCCTGGCCGCGGCCGCCGGGTACAGCCGTTACCAGCGCAACGCGATGCTCGACGTCCTGGGCCAGGATTTCATCCGCACCGCGCGCGCCAAGGGGCTCACCCGCCGGCGCGCGCTGGTGAAGCACGGACTGCGCACGGCGCTGATACCGTTGGCCACCCTGTTCGCCTACGGGGTTGCGGGCCTGGTGACCGGCGCGGTGTTCGTCGAGAAGATCTTCGGCTGGCACGGCATGGGCGAATGGCTGGTGCAGGGCATCGCGACGCAGGACACCTACATCATCGCCGCCATCACGCTGTTTTCCGGCACGGTCGTGCTCTTGGCCGGCCTGCTCTCCGACGTCTTCTACGCGGCCCTCGATCCCCGGGTGCGGGTGTCATGACGGCCGAGCCCAAAGTGGACGGCGCTCAGGGAATCTCGTCCCCGAAAGCGTCGGAGTTCACCTCGCGCCGGACCCTGGTGCTGCGCAGGTTCGCCCGTAACCGGTTGGCCGTCGCGTCGCTGACGCTGCTGGTGCTGCTGTTCGTCGGCTGCTACGCGTTGCCGGGGGTGCTGCCGTATTCCTACGACGACCTCGACTTCGATGCGTTGTTGCAGCCGCCGAACAGCCGGCACTGGTTGGGCACCAACGCGCTGGGGCAGGACTTGCTGGCCCAGATCCTGCGGGGCATGCAGAAGTCGATGCTGATCGGTGTGTGCGTCGCCGTCATCTCGACCGGCATCGCCGCCACGGTCGGCTCGATCGCGGGCTATTTCGGCGGCTGGCGGGACCGGGCGCTGATGTGGCTGGTCGACCTGTTGTTGGTGGTGCCCAGTTTCATCCTCATCGCCATCGTCACTCCGCGAACCAAGAGCTCCGCCAACATCCTGATGCTCGTCTTGCTGCTCGCCGGCTTCGGCTGGATGATCAGTTCGCGCATGGTGCGTGGCATGACCATGAGTCTGCGTGAACGCGAATTCATCAGGGCGGCAAGGTACATGGGGGTGTCGAGCCGCCGGATCATCCTCGGCCATGTGGTGCCCAACGTGGCCTCGATCCTGATCATCGACGCCGCCCTCAACGTCGCCTCGGCCATCCTGGCCGAGACCGGGCTGAGCTTTCTCGGCTTCGGCATCCAGCCGCCCGACGTGTCGCTGGGCACGTTGATCGCCAACGGCACCCAGTCCGCGACCACGTTCCCGTGGGTCTTCTTGTTTCCGGCGGGGGTGCTGGTGTTGATCCTGGTGTGCGCCAACGTGACCGGCGACGGCCTGCGCGACGCGCTGGACCCCGGCAGCGGAATGTTGCGGGGCGGCGCCCGATGACCGCGCTGCTCGAGGTGACCGACCTGGCCGTCAGTTTCCCGACCGACGGCGAGCCGGTGACCGCGGTGCGCGGCGTCAGCTACAGCGTCGCCCCGGGCGAAGTCGTGGCCATGGTCGGCGAATCCGGCTCGGGCAAGTCGGTTTCGGCGATGGCGGTGGTCGGCCTGCTGCCCGAATACGCGCGGGTGCGGGGCTCGGTGCGGTTGCACGACACCGAGTTGCTGGGCCTGGGCGACGACGCGATGTCGCGGTTCCGCGGCAAGGCGGTCGGCATGGTGTTCCAGGACCCGATGTCGGCGCTGACGCCCGTCTACACCGTCGGTGACCAGATCGCCGAGGCGATCGAGATCCACCAACCGCGCGTGGGCAAGAAGGCCGCCCGCCACCGCGCGGTGGAGCTGCTCGAGCTGGTCGGCATCGCTCAGCCCGAACGGCGTGCCCGCGCGTTCCCGCACGAGCTGTCCGGCGGCGAACGCCAGCGGGTGGTCATCGCGATCGCGATCGCCAACGACCCCGACCTGCTGATCTGCGACGAACCCACCACCGCCCTGGACGTCACCGTGCAGGCGCAGATCCTCGAGGTGCTCAAGACGGCGCGCGACATCACCGGCGCCGGCGTGCTGATCATCACCCACGACCTGGGCGTGGTCGCGGAGTTCGCCGACCGGGCGCTGGTGATGTACGCCGGCCGGGTCGTCGAATCCGCCGGGGTCTACGACCTGTATCGCGATCGCCAGATGCCCTACACCGTCGGCCTGTTGGGCTCCGTTCCGCGGCTCAACGCCGCGCAGGGCACCCGGCTGGTGCCCATCCCGGGCGCGCCCCCCTCGTTGGTCGGACTGCCACCGGGCTGCCCCTTCGCGCCGCGCTGCCCGCTCGTCATCGACGAATGCCGCGCGGCCGAACCGGACCTGCTGCCCGTCGGCGCCGATCACGGGGCGGCCTGCATCCGCACCGACCAGGTCGACGGACGCACCGCGGAGGAAATCTACGGGGTCAACACCGAGGCGCATGCGACCGCATCGGGCGACTCGCCGGTCGTGGTCCGGGTGCGCGATCTGGTCAAGACCTTTTCCCTGACCAAGGGTGTGGTGTTGCGCCGCAGCGTCGGTGAGGTCCGCGCGGTCGACGGCGTCAGTTTCGAGTTGCGGCAGGGCCGCACCCTGGGTATCGTCGGCGAGTCCGGCTCGGGCAAGTCGACCACTCTGCACGAGATCCTGGAACTCGTTGCGCCGCAGGCGGGCTCGATCGAAGTGCTCGGCACGGACGTCGCAACCCTGACCGCGTCGCAACGGCGGGTGCTGCGCCGCGACATCCAGGTGGTGTTCCAGGACCCGGTGGCCTCACTGGACCCCCGGCTGCCGGTGTCCGACCTCCTCGCCGAGCCGTTGCTGGCCAACGGCTTCGGCAAGAGCGAGACCAACGCGCGCGTCGCCGAGTTGCTCGACACCGTCGGGTTGCGCCGGGCGGACGCGGCCCGATACCCGGCCGAGTTCTCCGGCGGGCAGAAGCAGCGCATCGGCATCGCGCGGGCGCTGGCGCTGCAGCCGAAGATCCTGGCGCTCGACGAGCCGGTCTCCGCCCTGGACGTCTCGATTCAGGCCGGCATCATCAACCTGCTGCTCGACCTGCAAGAGCGGTTCGGCCTGTCGTATCTGTTCGTCTCCCATGACCTTTCGGTGGTCAGACACCTCGCACACCGGGTGGTGGTCATGTATGCCGGCACGATCGTCGAGCACGGTGACAGCCAGCAGGTGTTCGGCAACCCGCAGCACGAGTACACCCGGCGCCTGCTGGGCGCCGTGCCACAACCGGATCCGGGCAGACGTGTCTAGGCGGGTCGCGACGGCGATCGTCGTCATGGCGCTGGTGGTGTCCGGTTGCTCGCCGGCCATCAACCTGGCGCCGGAAAGCGGCCATCACGCCGAGATCGGCACCACCAGCGATATCAACCCGCAGGACCCCGCCACCCTGCGAGACGGCGGCAGCCTGCGGCTGGCACTCAGCGACTTCCCGCCCAACTTCAACATCCTGCACATCGACGGCAACTCGGCCGAGGTCGCCGCGATGATGAAGGCCACCCTGCCGCGGGCGTTCATCATCGGCGCGGACGGCTCGACCACGGTGGACACCGACTACTTCACCAGCGTCGAGCTCACCGGGACCGCACCGCAGGTGGTGACCTACACGATCAACCCACGCGCGACGTGGTCCGACGGCACACCGATCACGTGGGAAGACATCGCCAGCCAGGTCCACGCGTTGAGCGGCGCCGACAAGACGTTCGAGATCGCCGGGCCCAGCGGCGCCGACCGTGTCGCGTCGGTCACCCGGGGTGTCGACGACCGGCAAGCCGTCATGACCTTCGCCAAGCCGTACGCCGAGTGGCGCGGCATGTTCGCCGGGAACGGCATGCTGCTGCCCCGGAGTATGACGGCCACGCCGGAGGCGTTCAACAAGGGACAACTCGACGGGCCCGGACCGTCGGCGGGTCCCTTCATCATCACGTCGCTGGACCGCACGACACAGCGGATCGTGTTGTCCCGCAACCCGAAATGGTGGGGCGCCCGACCGCGGTTGGACAACATCACCTATCTGGTACTCGATGACGCCGCGCGGCTGCCGGCCCTGCAGAACAACACCATCGACGCGTCCGGCGTCGGTAGCGTCGACCAGCTGACCATCGCGCAGCGCACGAAGGGGATCTCGATCCGGCGCGCGCCGGCCCCGGCATGGTCTCACTTCACGTTCAACGGTGCCCCGGGGTCGATCCTGGCCGATAAGGCGCTGCGGCTGGCGGTGGCCAAGGGCATCGACCGCCGCACCATCGCCAAGGTCGTCCAATACGGCCTGACGAGTGATCCGGTGGCGTTGGGCAACCACATCTATGTCGCCGGGCAGACGGGCTACCAGGACAACAGCGCGGTCGTCCCGTATGACCCGGAGGAGGCCAAGCGGGAGCTCGACGCGCTGGGCTGGAAGGTGAACGGTCAATTCCGAGAGAAGGACGGTCGCCGGCTGGTCATCCGCGATCTGTTCTATGACGCCCAGGGCAGCCGGCAGTTCGCCCAGATCGCGCAGCACAGTCTGGCGCAGATCGGCGTCAAGCTGGAATTGGTGGCCAGGGCCGGCAGCGGGTTCTTCACCAACTACATCAACGTCGGGGATTTCGACATCGCCCAATTCGGTTGGCTCGGCGACGCTTTCCCACTGTCGGCGCTGACCCAGATCTACCTGTCGGGCGGGGAGAGCAACTTCGGGAAGATCGGCGGCCCGCAGATCGACGCGGCGATCGAGCGGACCCTGCAGGAACTCGATCCCGGCAAGGCGCAGGCGCTGGCCAACGATCTGGACAAGCTGATCTGGGCCGAAGGGTTCAGCCTGCCGCTGACGCAATCACCCGGCGACGTCGCGGTCCGCAGCACGCTGGCCAATTTCGGCGCGGCCGGTCTGGGCGACCTGCGCTACACCGCCATCGGGTTCATGCGCTGATGATCCGGCGCAGCCGCGCCGGGATCGGCAGGGCGCCCTCGACGCGGGCGGCCACCGCGATCGCTTTCCACAGCAGGCGTAGCTCCGGGCGCGGCGGAAGCGCGTCCAGCGCCGGCGCTTTCGCGGCCAGCCCGCCGAGCTGGCCCCGGCACACCGCCCGCGCGATCTCGATCGCGGCGGGCTCGCGAAAGTCCAGTGCGCTGTGCGCCATGCTGGGCAGCTTCAACAGCACCGCGTTCGGCAGCAGCGCGGCGACGCGCTCGGCGACCGCCGGCGGGGTGATGAGGTCGCGGCCGCCGGAAACCACGGCGGTAGGCCAGCCGAAATTCGGCATCTCGGCGACCAGGTCGTAAGGCTCGTCCTCGAAAGTCGCCGTCTGGGTGCGCGCTTCGCGTTCCGCCACGGCGGGGTCGAGCGGTAGTCCGTCGGGTTCGGCCGCGTAGTTCAGCTCGCGGAACGCGATACGGCTCACCAAGTCTTCCTCGTAGCGATACGGCAGGTTGCTCAGGGTGGCGAAGCGGGAAATCACCCACCACAACAGCTTTCGGCCATCCAGCAGCAGGTCGAGTTGCCGCTCGAGCAGGTCGGCGCCGCCGTAGCCGTAGATGGTCGCCACCACCTGGGTGGTCGCCGCGGTCATCACCCCCGCGTCGACGAGTTTGCGCATTTTGGGTGCCAGCGCCGCGGTTTCGCGGCTGTCTCCCCGGAGCAGGAGCCGACGGATCGCGCGACGAACGATCACGATGTCATGCCGCGACAGCAGCGGCGAATCGAGGACCATCGCCCACACCCGGCCCGGATGGCGCACGCCGAACCCGGACGCGATGTACGTGCCGTACGAGGCGCCATAGATGACGGCCGAGTCGACATGGGCGTCGTCGAGTACGGCGGCGATGTCGTCGACGACCTGGTTCACGGTGATCGCCTCGGGCGGCAGATCCTCCCCGGCGTCGTCGTGGCGGGACATGCCCACTCCGCGGTGCTCGATCATGATGACGTCCAGGCCGGCCGCGGCCGCGCGGCGCCGCAGCCCCCGGTACAACTGCACCGAGGCCACCCCGGGGCCTCCCGGGATGATGACCAGCGGGTGCGCCGACTTCCGGCCGGTGCGCACGTAGTACAGGTCGAACTCTTCGCGGCTATCCGGGGAGATCGGCCGGCGCACGGGCCGCACACCGGGCAATGCCGCGAGCTTCTCCTGCACGCGGCGCCGTTTCGCATTCATCGTCATCGGTGTCGGCCCGCCATGGTCCCATTCTGCCGGGACCGTCGGCGGCCACCACCGCAGCGCCCCACACCGGGGCGTCGACGTTACTCAGCGGGGGTTTAGGCGCTGAGGTCGATGCGGTGCGCGCCCTTGACGCCGTCATACCGGTCGGGGCTGCAGGTGAGCACGATCACCTGGCCGTGCGTGCCGACCGTGTCGAATACCTCCCCCATCTTGGCCAGCCGGTCGGGATCGGTGAAGCCGAGCGCGTCGTCGACCACTACCGGCACGGCGTCCTCCTTGGCGACCAGGGCGGCGCCCGCGAGCCGCGCCAGGATGGCCAGCTGCTCCTTGGCCCCGCCCGACAGGGATTCGTAGGGCACCGTGACGCCGTCGAGCGTGCGACTGCGAATGCACAGGTCGCTGTCGATGTCGACCTCGAAGGTGGGCCCGAACACCGGGCGGCCCAGCCGTTGCAGCTCCGCGCGATAGGGCTCGACGTACCGCTGTCGGGTGGTGTCGCGGTGCCGGGTCATGACCGAGCGCAGCAGCCTCGCGGCGCGGGCCCGGCCGCCGACCCGGATGTGCTCGCCGGCGGCGTGCTCGCGTTCGGACTCCGCGGCGTCGAGCTTGCCTTGCCGGCCCTCACTGCCGAACACCGAGAGTTCGATGGTGACCTCGCGCAACGCGCGGGCGGCCTCCTCGTAGCGCTCGCGCAGTTCCTCTGATTCCTGTGTGGCAGCGGTCAATTCGGCCCGCACCGCGTCCGGGTTGGCAGCCGCCAAGCCGTCGGCGAGCTCCGTGTGACGAAGTTCAGCGGCCCGCGCCCCTTGCAGCGCGGCGTCGGCCGCCGACGCGAGATCGTCGTCGGCGGCCGAGGCCCGCTCCCGGGCCAGCCTGTCGGCGGCCGCGGCAAGCTCGCCGCGTTGAGTCTCCAGCGTGTTCTGGAGAACGGTTGCGCGGGTGGCCAACTCGGTGAGCCGGGTGGCGGCGGCGGTGGCGTTCCGGCGGTGGTCGTCGCAATCGGCCACCGCGGCCACGCGAGTGGCCTCGAGCGCATCGAGTTCTGCGCGGGCGGCGTCGATGTCCGCGGCCGCCGGTTCCGCCCCGGCCGATTGGCCGGCGCGCAGCTGTGCGAGCCGCGAGCGCAATTGGTCGATCTCGTCGTCACCGCAGAGGCCTGCCAGGGTGGCGCTCAGCTGGTCGCGGCTACCCTGCAGTTCGCGCCGACGCTGATCGGCCGAGCGGGCGGCGGCGAGGTCGGCTACCCGGCCCTCTGCCAGCGCCGCAGCCAGCTCTTCTTGCGCGGCAGCGTGTTTGGTTTGGACATCGAGCGTCGTCGCGCCGGGGGTGATCCGGGCGGTCAGAACGCCGGGGACCTGGACCGCGGTGGGTCCGGTGGTCGTGACGGACCAGGTTTGCCCCTCGGCCAACGAAACCCGTTGGCCGCCCACGGAGAGCTCCACGTCCGCGGAAGCGGTGAACTCGACCACCGCGGACGTCGACGCCAGCTGGTCGCCGGTGCGATCAACCGCGACGGCGGCGTCCTCGATTCGCCGCAACAGCTGTTCCGTGACGGCGATATCGGCGAGTGCGGCGCACACCTGGTCGCGGTCCCGCTGGATGGCCTCGATCTTGGCCAATCGGGCGCTCAACCGGTCGGCTTCCTCGCGGTCGGCCAGCTCAGCGACGGTGCGGCGGGCGGATTCCGCGCGGCGATGCAGGTCCTCGAGCGCCTCGGTGGCGCCGCGGGCCGCGACGTCGGCGGCCTCGGCTTCGACGTGCGCGCCGGCGTGCTCGTCGGCCGCTTGTTGCGCCTGGGTCTCGGCGGCAGCGACACCCGCCGTGCGGAAGTCAATTTCGGCGAGCAGTTGCAGTCGTGTGTGGTGGGCGGCTGCGGCCGCGGCGCTCGTCGCGGCCGCGGCGGCCGCAATCAACTCGGCCTCGCGCGCCTGGCCGGTGAGTTCGTCGATCCGTTCCGCGGCCTCGCGAGCGGCGGCCAGACGCGGGCGAGCGGCGATGCGCCGCTGCGACAACTCGGCCACCTGTTCTGTCAATACGGCATGCCGGCACACCCGCTCGTCGACCTCGGCAACCGCCGCCGCGCACTCCGCGACCGCGGCCTCGGCGTCCGCGAGCCGGGTGATCGCCGCGGCCCACTCACCCGTGGGGCGCCCGGTAGGGGTGAAGTAGCGGCCATATTCGGCGTCGATTCGCTCGATGAGCAGCGGCTCGGCGCCGGACAACGCCCCGGTGTCGCCGGCCGCCACGTCGAGCGCGCGGGACAGCGCGTCACAGCCCGACAGGTCCACCGCGGCGGTCGACGCGGACTGCAGCACCCGCTGGGCGTGCCACAGATCGCTGTCCACCGTCTCGGCCAGCATGGCGCGGACGCGTTCGTGCGCCTCGTCGCCGGTGAGCTGTTCGCGGTGCGGCGCCTTAATCGTCAGCTCGGTTTCACACTTCTTGTGGAAGCGTTTGCGGTAGACGAATCGATAAGGGCCGCAGCTTAATTCGGCGCTGACCTCCGAGCCGACGTCGCTGTGGGTGGGTTTGACCTGCTTGACTTCCTTCTTGGTCGAACGATCCCTGGACTCGAGCAGCAGGTCGAGGGCTTCGATCATGGACGACTTGCCGATCTCGTTGGCCCCGCACACCACCACGACGCCGTGGTCGGGGAACTCGATCTCCCGGTGCGCAATGCCGCGGTAATTCGTCAGGACCAAGCGGTGCAACTTCACGCGGCGCCCCGATCGGTGAGGCGGAGCAACAGCGCCAGGGCCGCCTGCGCGTCGACGGCCGTCTCGGAGTCCCCCTCGCGTGCGGTCGCCACCAACTCGTCGACCGCCGCGGCGGCGAATCCACCGATACCGAGATCGCTGAATTCGCCGTCGGCCGGGATGACCGCCAGATCGGTGTGGCGTTCCCACAGGCCGAGCCAGGCGTACAACCGCGCGTACTTGTCCAGGCAGGCATCGAGCGCGGCGCGGTCGGTGACCGTCAGTGACCCGGTGAGCGCCAGGCGCACCACCGTGCGGTCCTTCTCGGTCATCAGGTCCAGGTTCATGTCGAGATCGGCGATGTCGCGACTGGTGTCGACCTGTCGGTGCAAGGTGACGAACCGCCAGCGGCCCACGTGCCGCGATTCCACCGTGACGGCGCGGTGGGGGTCCGTCTCGTCGATGTCGACGATGAGGACGTGGCCGGGGTCAGATTCCACGTCGTCGAAGTTGGTGACTTCCGGTGCCCCGGAGTACCAGACCCGGCCGGTGTCGCCGACGCGGGTGCGGGAATGCTTGTCTCCCAGTGCGACGTAGTGCACGGTTCCGGTCGCCAGCGCGTCGTCGAGGGCGGCGAGCCGGATCAGGGAGGGTTTGTCACGATCGGGGTCCAGTACGTCGACCCCGCCGTGCGCGACGAGGATCCGGGTGACCGGTTCCGGGGTCAGCTGTTCGACGACTTCGGCGACCAGGTCGGTGGTGGGGGCCTTGGATCGCCATGGGGCGGCGACGATCTCCAGCCCGGGCCGCACCTGATGAGCGCCGGCCCGGTCGAGCACGATCACGTTGTCGGGACGTTCGGTGGTGAACAGCGCGCTGGTGTACACGGACGAGGCGTCGAGCGGATCGTGGTTGCCGGGCAGTAGGTAGACCGGAATCCCGATGGCGCGCATGGCTTCCAGGGACTGCCCGACGACGCGCGGGGGAAGCTGATTGTGTTCGAAGACATCGCCGGACACCACGACGAACTCGGCGCCCACCTCCGCGGCCAGCGCTCCCAGACCGGCCACCGCGTCGCGCCGGGCCGCTGAGTAGCGCGGCTGGGCGTCCCCGGCGAGGAAGTGCCGCGTCATGCCGAGCTGCCAGTCGGCAGTGTGCAGGAATCGCATGTCGGCGGCCCCCTTTCGGACTGCGTGGTTACCAGGGCATCGCGAGCTTATGTCCGCGCACCGACAAGACGCGGGACCTCGATCGGCAGGTCTCCGAGCGGCTATTTTGCGGCAATTTTTTGAGCGGCTGCACCGCACCGTGCTGCACCGTGCCCGGCTACCTCTCCGAAGTCCACCACGTCACCGACTGGACCCCGTGCCGGCGCACCGACATCGACAACCTCACCTTCGCCTGCGGACCCCACCACCGCATGCTCGAACCCGACGGCTGGACCACCCGCAAAAACACCAAGGGCGACACCGAATGGATCCCCCCACCCCACCAAGACACCGGCCAACCCCGCACCAACACCTACCACCACCGGAGAAAAACTCCTCCTCCGCAACGACGACGATGACGACGACGCGGCCCAGGCGTTAGCGTGACTCGCGTGGAAGATCCGCGCACATTGCTGTTGATGCGTCACGCGAAGTCTGACTACCCGCCCGGGGTCGCCGACCACGACCGGCCGCTGGCGCCCCGCGGTGTCAAGCAAGCGGGACTCGCCGGCGATTGGCTGCGCGCCAACGCTCCAGCCATCGACGCCGTGCTGTGCTCCACCGCGACGCGTGCGCGTCAGACGTTGGCCAACACCCGCATTGACGGCCCGGTGCGGTACCGCGAGCGGCTTTACGGCGCCACGCCCGGCACCATGATCGAAGAGATCAACGCGGTCGGCGACGACGTTCAGACGCTGCTGGTGGTCGGTCACGAGCCGACGATGTCCGGCCTGGCTCTCGGCCTGGCCGGCACTGGCACCGACGCCGCTGCCGCCGAACGGATCTCGGCCAAGTTCCCGACGTCGGCGATCGCGGTGCTGACGGTGCCGTTCACATGGAAAGACCTCGAGCTCGGCCGGGCCGCGCTGATCGCCTTCGAAATCCCGCGCTAGTCCGATTGCCCGGCTCCTCCTCGCCCCGCTTCGCGGGCCGCATCGTCGCCGCGCTGACCTAGGAGTTGGTGGCCAGGGTCAGCTCCATCAGCTTGAGCGCCTGCCCGCAGGCGTCGATGCCGGGCGCCTGGGGGTTGACCCACCACCCGACCACGCCCGCGGCGTCGCTGGCGACTCCGCATGCGCCGTTCGGGTCGTCCGGGCGCATCACGATCGAATCGATCCCGGCGATGTTGCGGGACTCGACCTTGTACTTCAGGAAGTCGGCGACCTTGCGTTCGTTGCTGAGGCTGCCCTGCTCGAACCAGAACCGCGTGATGTCGATCAGCCCGGCAGGGTTGGCCGCCTGCCACCGGCAGATCGCGCCGACGAACGTGCTCTGAATGTCGAGCGGGTCGGCACCCACCGTCTTGGCGAGGATGTCGCTGGTGAGCACCTCACACTCCTTGAGCAGGTTCGGATACTGCTGCTGGGAGTTGTTGTTGCGGGGGACGCCGCCCGACCCGGCCTTCACGGCGTTGCCGGCGATGGACCGCGAACATCCGGTCAACACCAGCGCGGTGATCAAGATCGCTACAACTGCGCGGACGCTTCTTCTGGTCATTTCGAGTTCGCAATCGACTGACGTGCCAGTTCCTTGGCTATGTCGCATGGCGGCGGGAAGGGCTTTTGGCTGAAGCTGATCGACCATTCGAAGAAGTCGTCCTGGAATTGGATGCCCACCTCGCAGAGCGAGTCACCGAGGTTGGGCTCGTTGCCGATGGCGATGAATCCGCCGTGTCCGTCGATGTTGATGTCGTCGACGCTGGCGCGCGACAACTCCTCGGTCTTGCGTTCACGCCCGATCGGGCTGCCGCGATACCAGGAAAAGGAAAAGTGCGGACCGAGGATGCCGCCGCCCGCCAGCCACTGGCAGCCGACGGAGTTCCGGGCGGTGTTGATCAGGCCGGTCACCTTGGTCAGTTCCGCCACGGTCTGGTCGCTGATGCCCCCGCACTGGGGGAACATCGGCCCGTGATGGCCCTCCGAGTTCGCGGGCGCCGACGAGGACGTCGCACCCGGTTTGTTGCCGCCGGAGGCGGAGCACGCGGCAACCGCGGGCACCAGGATCATCAAGGCTGACGCCGCTACGGCGAGCGCCCTCGCGTTACGCCGCACCGCTACCCTGCTCTTGCTCAGCCTGCTCCCGGTCCACACGATGCACTGTAGCGGCAGCTCACCGGGTCAACCACCGACGCGCCTGAGCAGGCGTTTCAGTTACGCCGCCAGACGCGCCGTGTGCGACAGTTACGAAATGCTCCTGGCACTGCTGCGCCAGTACATCCGGCCGTACCGGCGGCTGGTCGCGGTGCTGATGGTGCTCCAGGCAACCAGCACCCTGGCGTCGCTGTACCTGCCGACGGTCAACGCCGCGATCATCGACGAGGGCGTCGCCAAGGGCGACACGTCCACGATCGTCAGGCTCGGCATGGTGATGCTCTCGGTCACCGGACTGCAGGTGTTGTGCGCGGTCGGGGCGATCTACTTCGGGTCGCGAACCGGGATGGGCTTCGGTCGCGACCTGCGCGCGGCGATGTTCGAACACATCACGACCTTCTCCGAGCATGAGACCGCCCGCTTCGGCGCGCCCACGCTGTTGACGCGCAGCACCAACGACGTCCGCCAGATTCAATACCTGGTTCAGATATCGAGCACCGTGCTGGTCACTGCGCCCATCATGTGCGTGGGCGGAATCCTGATGGCGATCCACCAGGAGGCCGCGCTGACCTGGCTCCTGCTGGTCAGCGTTCCCATCATGGCGCTGACCAACTACTGGGTGATGTCGCACATGCTGCCCCTGTTCCGCAGGATGCAGGGCCTGATCGACGGCATCAACCGGGTGATGCGCGACCAACTCTCCGGCGTCCGCGTCGTCCGTGCGTTCGCCCGCGAACGCTATGAGCGCGACCGATTCGCCCGCGCCAACGCCGCGCTGTCGCACACCGCGCTCACCGCCGGCAACTGGCAGGCGGTGATGCTGCCGGTGACCACGCTGACCGTCAACGTGTCCAGCGTCGCGCTGATCTGGTTCGGCGGGCTGCGCATCGATCGCGGCCAGATGCAGGTCGGCTCGCTGACCGCCTTCCTGGCCTACTTCACCCAGATCCTCATGGCGGTGCTGATGGCCACCATGACGCTAGTGGTGCTGCCGCGAGCATCCGTGTGCGCCGAACGGATCACCGAGGTGCTCTCCACCCGGGCCGCGGTGACCGATCCGCAGCGGCCGGCGTTCCCGCCCGGCGGGATCACCGGGGTGGTGCGCCTCGACGGCGCCACCTTCAGCTATCCGGGCGCTGACCGCCCGGTGCTGCAAGATGTTTCGTTGACCGCACGTCCCGGCACCACCACGGCCATCGTCGGCAGCACCGGGTCGGGCAAGTCGACGCTGGTGTCGCTGATCTGCCGGCTCTACGACGTGACCGGCGGCGCCGTGCTGGTCGACGACATCGACGTCCGCGACTACCACACCGAGCGGCTGTGGTCCGCGATCGGGCTGGTTCCCCAACGCGGCTACCTGTTCTCCGGCACCGTGGCCGACAATCTCCGCATCGGCGCGACCCCGAACCAGGTGGTGACCGACGACAAGATGTGGGAAGCGTTGCGGGTGGCCGACGCCGACGGATTCGTGCGCGCACACGACGACGGGCTCCGGATGCGGGTGGCCCAGGGCGGTATCAACTTCTCCGGCGGTCAGCGGCAACGACTGGCGATCGCCCGGGCGGTCATCCGCCGCCCCGCCATCTATCTTTTCGACGACTCGTTCGGCGCGCTCGACGTGCACACCGACGCGCGGGTCCGCGCGTCGCTGCAACAGGTAGCGGCCGCGGCGACCGTCATCGTTGTCACCCAACGGGTTTCGACCGCCGCCCAGGCCGATCAGGTGATCGTCATCGACAACGGACGACTGGTGGGCACCGGCACCCACGAATCGTTGCTCACCGACTGCCCCACCTACGCGGAATTCGCCGACTCGCAGTCGGTGAGCGCCGTGGGATCGGGCCACGCGGGGGGCTTGCCATGACCGCGGCGGTGACTCGCGGTGTGGCGCCGGCCCCCGCGGGCCGGTCTCGTGACTTCTGGGGGTCGGCCACCCGGCTGGTGAAAAGGCTTACACCGCAACGCCGGCTGAGCGTCGCCGTGATCGGCCTGGGGGTCACCGGGACGGTGATCGGGGTCATCGTCCCGCGCATCCTCGGCCACGCCACGGATCTGTTGTTCAACGGCGTCATCGGGCGACAGCTGCCCGTGGGCATCACCAAGGCCCAGGCCGTCGCCGCGGCCCGCGCGCGGGGCGAGGGCACCTTCGCCGACCTGCTGTCGGGGATGAGCGTGGTGCCGGGCAAGGGCGTGGACTTCGGCGCGGTGGCGCGAACACTGGCGCTGGCGCTGGGCCTGTATCTGGTTTCGGCGTTGCTGATTTGGGCGCAGGCGCGGCTGCTCAACGTCACCGTGCAGCGCACCATGGTCGCGCTGCGTTCGGACGTCGAGGACAAGATCCACCGGCTGCCGCTGTCCTACTTCGACGGCCGGCAACGCGGTGAGCTGCTGAGCCGGGTGACCAACGACATCGACAACGTGCAGTCGTCGCTGTCGATGACCATCAGCCAGCTGGTGACGTCGATCCTGACGGTGGTCGCCGTGCTGGCGATGATGGTGTCCATCTCGCCGCTGTTGGCCCTGATCACCGTCGCTACGGTGCCGCTGACCCTGCTGGCGACACGCGCGATCGCGCGGCGCGCCCAGCGCCTGTTCGTGGCGCAGTGGACGAGCATCGGTCGCCTCAACGCCCATATCGAGGAGACGTACAGCGGCTTCACGGTGGTCAAGACGTTCGGCCACCAGGCCGCGGCGCGCGCGCAGTTTCGCGACTGCAACGACGACGTGTACCGGGCCAGTTTCGGCGCCCAGTTCTTCTCGGGCCTTGTGGCGCCGGCGACGGGGTTCATCGGCAACCTCGGCTACGTGGCCGTCGCCGTGGTGGGCGGCCTGCAGGTCGCCACCGGCCACATCACCCTCGGCGGGATCCAGGCTTTCATCCAATACGTGCGGCAGTTCAACAGCCCGCTCGGCCAGGTGGCCGGGATGTACAACACCCTGCAGTCCGGGGTGGCCAGCGCCGAGCGGGTATTCGATCTGCTCGACGAACCCGAGGAATCACCCGACGCCGCGGGCGCCGTGCCGCGGCCGCACGCGGCCCTCACCGGCCGAGTCGAGTTCCAGCACGTCAGCTTCGGCTACCGCCCGAACACCCCGGTGATCCACGACCTGTCGATGGTGGCCGAACCCGGAACCACGGTGGCGATCGTCGGGCCCACCGGCGCCGGCAAGACCACACTGGTGAACCTGCTGATGCGGTTCTACGACGTCGATTCCGGCCGGATCCTGGTCGACGGCGTCGACATCACGACCGTGAGCAGGCAGTCGCTGCGGTCGCGGATCGGCATGGTCCTGCAAGACACCTGGCTCTTCGACGGGACGATCGCGGAGAACATCGCCTACGGGCGGCCCGGCGCCAGTGCGGACGAGGTGGTGCAAGCCGCGAAGGCGGCCTACGTCGACCGGTTTGTGCACACCCTGCCGGACGGCTACCAGACACGGGTCAGCGGTGGCGGTGGCAACATCAGCGCCGGCGAGAAGCAGCTCATCACCATCGCGCGCGCCTTCCTGGCCCGGCCCCGGCTGTTGATCCTCGACGAGGCGACCAGTTCGGTCGACACCCGCACCGAGGCGCTCATCGCCCGCGCCATGTCGGAGCTGCGCCGAGACCGCACGAGTTTCATCATCGCCCACCGTCTTTCGACTATTCGGGACGCGGACCGCATCGTCGTGGTCGAGGACGGCCGGGTCGTCGAGCAAGGCAGCCATGCCGAGTTGCTGGCCCGCCGGGGCGCCTACTACGCCATGACACGGGCATAGCACCTTGCGGCTGGCACCACGACACCACCCCGGCGGTGACCGCCGGCATGATCGCGTGCGGCACCTACAAGAACCATCCGAACGTGATCTGGACCAACGAGGCCAAACTCATGCTCTGCGACGTCTACGGGGATCCGCCCGCGCTCGAGGACCTGCACACCTGGTGGACCAACTACGGCGGGTGAGATATGGTCAAAACCCAACCGGGACAACTCGTTACGATTCAGCGGGTAAGGGCACCGGCCTGGGGCTAAAGGTTCGGCCCCTCGGCGCGTAAGTCGTCGACCGCCGACATGGCGCTACGCAGCTTGGCCAGCCATTCCTCGGCATGTTCACCGACCAGCTTGACCGACCACGCCAGCGCGTCGGCGCGAGACCGGGCGACACCGGCATCCACCAGCGTATCGAGCACCTGCCGTTCGGGTTGCTTCAGCCGCGTCATCACCGGTACCGCGATGTGAGTGAACAGGATTCGTTCCGTGCCGGATTTGGAACCGACCTCGACGCCCCAGGACACCTTGCGC
Organism: Mycobacterium europaeum; assembly: GCF_034555895.2. Lineage (NCBI taxonomy): Bacteria > Bacillati > Actinomycetota > Actinomycetes > Mycobacteriales > Mycobacteriaceae > Mycobacterium > Mycobacterium europaeum. The sequence continues at coordinate 778,381 of NZ_CP157315.1, read as the reverse complement.
CCGTAGCGATCCTGCGCCTCGTCGGCGATGTGCATTCGCTCCGAACGGGATTCCTCGCGGAACCGGGAGGCGCGCCCTTCCGCGCGCGCCTCGGTCTCCTGCTCCGGGCCCTGGGGCTCGGGCAGCCGTCCGATGACGGTGATCTCCTCGCGGTCGACGATGACCGTTGGGTCCCCGTCGAACCAGCTTTCGGGCAGGCGCCCGGCGAACCATTCCGCGGCGCCGCTGGCGTCGGGCTGCTGAGCTTGCTGCCAGCCACCGGGGCGGCCGTAGCGCCGGCCGTGCGTGTGATGAGATTTCATCATTACATGATTACACCGTTACATATGTTAGGGAACAGCGTTCACCGGCGGCGAACGCCGCGAGGCGACGGCAGGCGCGCGGTGGGCGACGAAGCCGCCGACCTCCGTCCGCGAAAGCTGTGTTTAAGTGCGCAAGACCCGTTGATATGGGCTGTTCGGCGTTGTATTTTTGGTAGCGAAGCAGGCCCGGATACGACCAATTCAAAGCGCCGGAAGTCAGGGTAGAAGACCGGCCGCGTAGGACCCGCGCATGACGGAGCCCACGCCCCCAGAGTCGTCCGGGCCTGCCCATGTCGGCCGGCTTTGCGACTCAGTTTCCGCCGTCGCCCCGGCGAATACGGAAGAGCTTGACCTCGTTTTTGATGCCCTTGAGGCGGCGCGCACCTGCGAACGATCCGTTGAACTCGCCGGTGTCCCCCACCGTCTCCCAGACCGAATCCGCCGCGAGCACGGTGCCCGGACGCGCCACGCCGGTGACCCGGCTGGCGACGTTGACCGGACTGCCGAACCAGTCGCCCGCCCGGCTCACGGCCATGCCGGAGGCCACGCCCGCCCGTAGCCGCGGGAAGTCGTTGTCGGTGTCCACCGCGTCCACCAGCTTCACCACCACGTCGAGCATGGGCAGCGGGTCGGGGCAGACGAACATCACCGCGTCGCCGATCGTCTTGATGAATCGCACCGGCGGGACGGTGATGTCTCGGGCCAGGACCGCCAGTCGATTGGCCAGATGTCCCAGTTCCTCCGGCGACACCGCTTCACCGATCCGGGTGAAGCCGACGAGGTCGGCGAAGGCGACGGTGATCTGGCGCGCGCCCGGCAGCGGCTTGCCGGCGGCGCGTTCGGCCGCGTTGACCGCTTCGGTCTCCATCATGTGGCGCAGCTGCATGAACAGCATGTGCTGGATCATCGGACCGAGCTCGGGCGCGATTTCGCCGACCAAAGCCTTTGACGCCTTGGCTATTTCCAGCTCGGTGGCCCCGGGCCGCATGATCGCCGAAAGCGCCGTATAGCGCATAACCTCGGCGGCGCGCGACAGACCTTCGGCGAGCACCCGGACCACCAGCACCACTTGCTCGGGATCCAGGCCGAGCTCGACGAAACGCTGCGCGTAGGCGGCCGCTTCGCCGTCGGCCCGCATGTGCACGACCGCGTCGGGATCCTCCACCCGGGCAAGGCCGATCGCGCGCTGCACCCGTTGCAACAGCTCCAGGTCGATGCCGTGCGTCTCGCTGATCTCGCGGGCGGACACGTAGGTGCCGTCGTCACCGATCAGGTGGCGGGTGGCCAGCAACAGTGGCGGGTTGGTGGCCCTGATCTCGTCGGCGGTGATGCCCTGCTCGAGCAGCCACTCGACCAGCTCCGCCCGTTCAGCGCGTGCGCTGCCCTCGAGTCCGCCGAGCAGGTCCCCGTCCACGTCGCCAACGTACAGGCCCGCGTCGATCGCGAGCGCGGCGAAGCCGGGCGAAGCGGGTCGACGCAAATCGGCCCCATCGATCGCGAGCGCGGCGAAGCCGGGCGAAGCGGGTCGACGCCGGCGAACCGAGATGCGCGCCATGATGGGCAGTGATGAGCGCACCGCTGCTGCGGGGATTCCCGCCGGTCGTCGACGAGCACGCCCGGGTGCTGATCCTGGGTTCCTTCCCGAGCCCCCAGTCGCTGGAGGCGGGCCAGTACTACGGCAATCCGCGAAACGCGTTCTGGGCGATCACCGCCGAGCTGTTCGGGTTCGACGCGGCGGCGCCGTACGAAAAGCGGCTGGCCGCCCTGCAATCGGCCGGCGTGGCCCTCTGGGACGTGGTGGGCGCGTGCCGCCGGGCCGGCAGCGCGGATTCGGCGATCGAACCCAAGAGCGTGGTGGTCAACGACTTCGGCGAACTGTTCGCGCGGTACCCCGCCATCACACGCGTCTACTTCAACGGCGCCAAGGCCGCCGAGTTGTACCGCAGGCTGGCCGAGGCCGACAAGCGGATTCACTACCGGCGGCTACCGTCGACGAGCCCGGCCCACGCCGTCCGGCCGGGCGTCAAGCTGGCCGCCTGGCGCGAAATCCTTCCTTCATGACACCGGCGGTCGCCGGTGCGCCCACGGCCGCGCCGACTCGATCTGGGCGGCCAGCGACAACAACGTCGCCTCCGCGAACGGCCGGCCCACCAGCTGGACGCCGATCGGCAGGCCGTCGCCGTCGAAGTCCCATGGCACGGCCGCGGCGGGCTGACCGGTCAGGTTCCACACCTGCTGGTAGGGCACGCGCTGCGCCACCGCCAGCAGCGTCCACACCGCGCCGCGGCGTTGGTAAGCGCCGATGCGGGACGGGCCCGTGGCATTGCCCGGCGTGACGACGACGTCGACGTCGTCGAAGATCGACTGAATCCGGGCGCTCACCGCCGCCTCGGCCTCGCGGAGGGCAACCATCCGGCGATCGGAGAACAGCGAGCCGGCGCGCGCCAGGTTGCGGGTGCGCGCTTCGAGACGTTCGGGATGCCCCAGCGCGTCGGCGTCGTCGCTGATGCCCCGCAGATAGCGGGGAAGGTAATTGGTCATGATGGCCGACGGTGGATAGTCGGGGTCGGCGCGGATCACGTCATGGCCCAGGTCGCGCAGCAACGCGCCGGCCTGCTCGACCGCCGTGAGCTCCTGCTTGCCGATCCTGACGGGCAGCGGCGTGGGGACCTTCGTGCTCAAGGCGATGCGCAGCCGGCCGGGGTCACGCGTCGCCGCGGCCGCGAACTCGCCGCTCGGGCCGGACACTTCGGAAACCGTCGCCGTCGCGTCGAGGAATAGCGCGGCGTCCAGCACCGACCGGGCCAGCGGGCCGTTGGCGCTGAGCCCGTGCCACGCGTCGTCGTGCGGCTCCAACGACACCCGATCCCGTTGCGGTTTGACACCGAACAGGCCGCACCAGATCGCCGGGATGCGAATCGAGCCGCCACCGTCCGAGCCCAGCGCCAGCGGAGCCAGGCCGGCGGCCACCGCGGCCGCGCTGCCGCCACTGCTGCCGCCCGGCGTGCGGGTGAGGTTCCACGGATTGCGGGTAGCCCCGAAGGCCAGCGACTCGGTGTAGGGAAACATCATCAGCTCGGGCACATTGGTTTTGCCGAGGATGACGGCGCCGGCGGCGCGGAGCCGGCGGACCACCTCCGCGTCGGAGGTCGCCGCGGGCCGGTGTCCGCCGCTGCCGTACGTCGTCACCTCGCCTGCGACGTCGACGTCGTCCTTGATCGCGATCGGCACCCCGAGCAGCGGCAGCCGCTCGCCGGCGTCGAGGCGGTCCTGCGCGACGGCGGCCTCATCACGCGCGCTGTCGGAGAACACCACGCGATAGCAGCGCAATTGGCTGTCCAGCCGCGCGATCCGCTCCAGGTAGATCTCGAGCAGCCCGGGCGCGGTCAGCTCACCGTCGGCCAGCATCCGGGCCTGAGTGGCCGCGCCGGCATAAGCCACATCGCGAGCGTCCACTGCGGCAGCGTATCCCCCGGCCAGTACCGTGGGCGACATGTCCTGCGTGTTCTGTGCGATCATCGCCGGGGAGGCCCCGGCCATCCGGATCTGTGAAGATGACGACTATCTGGCCATCCTCGACATCCGCCCGTTCGCCCGAGCGCACACCCTCGTCATCCCCAAACGCCACACCGTGGACCTCACCGACACCCCGCCCGAGACGCTGGCCGGGATGATCACCATCGGCCAGCGGATCGCCCGTGCCGCCCGCACAACGGAATTGGCCGACGCGACCAACATCGCCATCAACGACGGCAGCGCCGCCTTCCAGACGGTGTTCCACATTCATTTGCACGTGCTGCCCCGACGCAACGGCGACAAGCTGTCGGTCGCCAAGGGGATGCTGCTGAGGCGCGACCCCGACCGGGACGCCACCGCGCACATCCTGCGTTCGGCGCTGGCCCGCATCGACGCCAGCCAGTAATACTGGGCTGATGGCATTTCCGTCCTGGGTCGAACAGCGTGTACTGCCCCCGATGTTGCGCCTGCACGACAGCGTGTATCGCAAGACGAACGGCTGGATCGGTCACCGCTTCCTGCTGATACCCAGCCTGCTGCTGCACACCGTGGGCGCCAAGACCGGCCAACCGCGAACCGCGGCGCTCACCTATGCGCGCGACGGCGATGACTATTTGGTCGTCGCTTCCAAGGGCGGCGACCCGCGCGCGCCCGGCTGGTACCACAACCTGCGGAAGAATCCGGACGTGGAAATCAACGTCGGCCCAAAACGTTTTGCGGTCACCGCTCGCCCGGTGCTGCCCGACGACGCCGATTACCCGCGGCTGTGGCAGATCGTCAACAAGAACAACGGCGACCGCTACACCGCCTACCAGCAGAAGACGTCGCGGCCGATTCCCGTCGTCGTGCTCACACGGCGCTGACCCCGAGCCTGGCGCGGGGGTTTATTCTCCACTAGCGTGCGGTGATCTCCTCGATTGGTCATCGCACGGCGCGGATCGGCTGGAGCGGTATGCAACCCTGGGCGGGCAATCCCTGGCGGCGATTCAGGCTGCCCCCGCGAGTCGGTTGGCTCGTCGTCGGCGTGTATGGTCTGGCGGCCACGCTGGTGGTCGCATCCTCGATCGGGGGCTGGCGGGGCGTCTACGCGACCCGGCCGGTCGATGAAATCGCGCTGGCGGTCTGCCTGCTGTCGGGGGCGGGTTTCGCCGGCTACGCGGCCCGGTCCGCGGCCGGCCGGCACAGGTACGGATGGCTGGCGATGGTGACGGCCCAGCTGGGCTGGGCGGCGGGCGAGGTCATCTGGGCCGTGTACGACGTGCGTCCGGAACTGGCCCACGCCACCCATCCCGCCGCCGCCGAGATCGTCCTGTTGCTCTGGCCGTTCGGCACCTTCACGTCGCTGGTCCTGTTGTCGCGCTTTTCCCGCCACAGTCCGCGGCGTCTGGTGCTGGACGGCCTCATCGTGGCGACGTCGCTGTTCGTGGTGTCGTGGGTCTTCGTCGTCGACCAGCAGCTGCGCCAGGACAGCGGCTCGCGGGTGACGACCCTCGCCGAGGTATTCAACGACATCGTCCTGCTGACCACCGCGATCTTGATGTTGTCGCGGGTTCGTCGCGGCGACCCGCCGAGCCGCAACCTGCTGGCCGGCGGCGTGCTGATGATCAGCGTCGCCGACATCGCGATGGTGTTCAAGAGCGGGATCGGCAGCTACCAGGTCAGCGATCTCGTGGACCTGGGCAGAGTGGGTGGGCTGGGCATGATCGCGCTGGCCGCGCTGTCGAGCGTCCACGAGGTCCCGTCGCCGCCCTCGCGCGCCGACGAAATACGGTCGCGTACCCGGCTGTGGCTTCCCTACCTGCCGTTGCTGGTGGCCGCCGCGGTGGGGATGGGCCACGTGGCGGGCTTGATGGCGCACGGCCCGTTGCTGGCCGCGCTGGGCGTTCTCGTCGCCGCGGTGCTCGTGCGTCAGTTCGTCATGTTGACGGAGAACCAGAGCCTGCTGTCCGAGGTGGCGCGGGAGGCGTTTCGCGACAGCCTGACGGGACTGGCCAACCGGGCGTATTTCCTTGACCGGCTGGAACAGGCCGTCGCCCGGCAGGATTGCGGCATCGCGCCCATCGGGGTGTTGTGCCTCGACCTCGACAACTTCAAGTCGGTCAACGACGCCCTGGGCCACCCGGCCGGTGACGAACTGCTGGTCCGGGTCGCCGGACGACTCACCACCACCCTGGGCGACAAGTGCGTCACCGCTCGCCTCGGTGGCGACGAATTCGCCGTCCTCCTCGAGGGTCCCATCGAAGAATCACACGGGACGGCCCATCGGGTCCTCGACGCGTTCAACACCCCGATCGTGGTCGACGGGGTTCCCATAGCGGTCCGGCCGAGTGTCGGTTTCACCGTCGCCACCGCCGCGTCGGACTGCACCGTCGAGCAGCTCCTCCGGCACGCCGACCTGGCCATGTACACGGCCAAACGGGAAGGGGGCCAATGTGTTCGGAGCTTCGTGCCCGATTTGCCCCTGTCCTATTCCCTCCCGGCCATCCCGCCCGCCGAGTCGGCCGCCGCGGCGGTGGAGGCCGCCGTGAGGAGCGCCGAGCCGATGCTCAGGCGGGCCGCCGACGTGGCCGTGTCAAGACCCGCGCGACCGCAGGGCGGGATCGACGGCGTCCGCTGGCCCCCGACGCCAATCCGGATTGCCCTGGCGGCCTTGATCATCGGCGTGGTCTCCTTCACGGTGGCCAGCGTCGTCTCGCCGATTGCCAGTCACAGCGTCTTCTTCACCAAATCCCTGTATTCGGCGTTGAACCTGCTGGCGGCCGGGCTGATCGCCGTTCGCGCATACCGCCTCAAAGCCGACCGGCGGGCGTGGTCTTTGATCGCCGCGGGCATGGCGCTCTCGGCGCTCGGTGACGTCGTGTACGCGTTGTGGGTGCCGAACGCGCAGTCGCCGTCGGTCGCCGATCCCGAGTACCTGGCGTTCTACCCGTTCGTCTTTGCCGGGATCTTGCTGCTGATGCGGGCCCGCCTGAAGCGGGTACCGATGCCGGTACGCCTCGATTCCCTGGTGTGCGCGTTGGCCGTGGCCGCGCTGGCCGCGGCGCTGCGGGCCGGACCCATGCACGCCGCCGCGGACCGCACGCCCGCGACGGTGTTGGTCGGCCTGATCTATCCCTGGGGCGACTTGGTGCTGCTGGCCCTGGCCGTCGGCATGCTGCCGATCCTGGGCTGGCGCAGCGAGTTCCGGTGGGCCCTGCTGGTCGCCGGGCTGGTGGGTTTCGCGGTTGCGGACACGGCATACCTCTTCCAGACGTCGGCGGGCTCATACCGGGTGGGTACCTCGCTCGACGCGCTCTGGCCGGCGTCCTCGCTGTTGGTGGCGATGGCCAGCTGGGCCCGTGGGTCATCGGCGGCACCGGCAACGCGGCGCGGACTCGACTCCTATGCCGTTCCGGTGACGTGCACCGTCGTGGCACTCGGCGTCACCATTCTGGGGCACGATTCGCGGCTCGCATCGACGCTCGCCGCCCTGAGCCTGGTGGCCGTCGCCGCGCGATTCTCGGTGACGTTCCGGGATGTCAGCCTGCTGGCCGAAAGCCACAAACAGGCCATGACGGACCAATTGACCACCCTGCCGAATCGGCGATCGCTGGCAACGGCGCTCACCGCGCTGTCGGCTTCGGACTCGCCCGTGGGAACGTCGTCGCGTCGTGCGCTGCTCCTGCTGGATCTCCACAAGCTGCGGGAGATCAACGCCTCGGTTGGTCGCCACTTCGGCGAAGAGCTGTTGTGGCGCGTCGCAAACCGGCTCGCGCACAACGTGCGTCGCGACGACCTGCTCGCCCGCGTGAGCGATGAAGAATTCGCCATCCTGCTCGGGGTGGGATCCGACCTCACCGCCGCGCGGGCCCAGGCGAGTCGGTTACTCGAGGCCATCAGCATCCCGTTCGAACTGGACGCGATCAGTGTGCAGATCGACGCCTGCGTCGCCATCGCGCTGTACCCCGATCATTGCGACCACCCGCAGGAGCTGTTGAATCGGGCGGAGGCCGCGATCCCGTACGCCAAGTCCGCACTGAGCAAGATCGCGGTGTACGAGTCCGGCTTCGAGGTGGATCGCGACCACGATCCCAACCTCATCCGGGAACTACGCGCCGCGCTCATCGATGGCGACGAGCTGACGCTCCATTACCAGCCCAAGGTCAACGCGAGCGACGGGAGCGTGCACAGCGTCGAGGCGCTGCTGCGCTGGCAACACCCCGCCCGCGGGCTGCTGTTGCCGGAGGAGTTCCTCCCGTCCGCCGAACGCGCCGGTTTGATGCGCACGTTGGCCAATCGGACCATCAACCTCACCCTCGAACAGATCCGGTTGTGGCGCGACCAGGGCATTGCGCTGACCGTCGCGGTGAACCTGTCGACGACGAACCTGCTCGACCTCGACCTCGCGGTCACCATCGAACGGTTGCTGCGGACCCACGGGCTGCCCCCCGACGCACTGATCATCGAGATCACCGAGAGCGCCCTCGTCGACTCGGAGCGCTCCCGCAACACCGTCGCCGCCCTGCAGCTACTCGGCGTTCGCATCTCGCTGGACGACTACGGCACCGGATGGTCGTCGCTGGCCCGCCTGCAGGATGTCTCGGTCGACGAGCTCAAGCTGGACCGGCGATTCGTGGCGCGGTTGGCGCAGGATCCCCGATCGGTGGCCATCGTGCAGTCCACCGTGGACCTGGCGCAGAACCTGGGTGCCGACCTCGTCGCCGAGGGCGTCGAAGACGACGCCACCCTGAGCGCGCTGCGGCGTTACGGCTGCACCATCACCCAGGGTTTCGTGCACAGCCCGCCGTTGCCGCCGGAGGAACTGCGGCGCTGGATCACCGGCAGGAGCGCGGTCGCGGGCCCCATCGATTCGCAGAAATCCGGTGTGCCGGAGTGAGCGGCTAGAACAATTCCTTGGCGAGCAGTTCCAGCGTCGCCACCCGCGCCGGCGCGGTTGCCGGACCGGTGCCGCGGCGAGCCGAGGCCACCGGGTTGACCATCACCTCGTCGACCTCGAACCGTTGGGCGAGCGCCCGTAACTGCTCGGCGGCCTCGGCGGGCGTACCGAGGACGGCTCGCCGCAGTCCGCTCTCCACGATCCGCTGCTGCTGTTCGGTCAGCTCCGCGCCTTCGGCCTCCTCGACCAGCGGCACGGGCCCCAGGGGCTGTCCGGTGCGCAGCTTCGCCATCATCTGCAGATTGGGCAGCATCAATGCCGTTGCCTCGTCGCGGGTTTCGGCCACCGCGGCGTTCACCGTCAAAAACGTCAGCGGCTCGGGCGTGAGGGCGCTGGGCTTGAACCGGGAACGGTACACCTCGAGCGCCTCCTCGGTTCCCTGGCCCGAGAAGTGGTGCGCGAACACGTAGGGCAGCCCCTTGGCGGCGGCCAGGTGAGCCGAGTACATCGACGAGCCCAGCAGCCACAGGCGCGGCTCACCGGCGGCCGCGGGGGTGGCCTTGAGCCGGTAGTCGCCCGAGCGCAGCGGCACCACGACGCCGCGCGCGCTCATCAGCGCCGCCACGTCGTCGAGGTATTCCGGAAAGTTCTCGATGTCTTCGTCGCCGCGGCCGCCGCGCAGCGCATAGGAGGTCACCGGGTCGGACCCGGGCGCTCGGCCGATGCCCAGGTCGATGCGGCCCGGCGCGGCGGCTTCCAGCAGCGCGAACTGCTCGGCCACCGCCAGCGGCGCGTGATTGGGCAGCATCACGCCGCCGGACCCGAGACGCAGCTGCGAGGTTTGCGCGGCCAGATAGGCGATCAGGACCGGCGGGCTGGTGGCGCCGACGGAGGGCATGTTGTGATGCTCGGCGACCCAGTAGCGCGTGAAACCCAGCCGATCCGCCGCCTGCGCCAACTGCACGGTTGCCGCGAGCGCGTCGGCGCTCGTCTGATCCGAGCGCACCGGGACGAGATCGAGGACGGAAAGACGCACGTTCGCGTCAACGCCGTGCGGCCCGCGAACGTTCCCTCGGCTCAGCGGCACGGCAGTGATCGTGCGCTCACGGCTTTGGGTGTGAACGCGGGGCGGGAATCCGGCCGGTCTTGCGCCCACGTTGCACAATCAAAGCCCACGTTTCACAATCACCGCCAGGCGCTTCAGGCTCAGTAGTCCTTGAGCGTGATCGAGCTGACGATGCGGTCGAAGACCTCCTGCGGTATGGGAGCCCCGCCCGGGATGTTGTCGACGACCAGCCATTGGTTGCGCTTGACGTAGTCGCTGAATTCTTTGTGGTAGTTGGCGAAGCCGAGCCCGTAATCAACCGTGCCGTCGTGGGAGGCCGTCGCGAGCTCGCCGGCCAGGATGTAGGCGCCCAGCAGGGCGACACTGGTCCCCTGGCCCGACAACGGCGAGCAGCAATATGCGGCGTCGCCGACCAGCGCGACCCGGCCTACCGACCAACGGTCCATCTTGATCTGCGACATCTCGTCGAAGTAGAAATCCGGTGCGCTGCGCATGTATTCCAGCAACTGCGGACGCACCCACCCGTCGTCGGCCATCCGCCGCTGCAGCTCGGCGAACTGCGCCTCCGTGTCGCGGTAGTCGATCCGCAGATCGGCGTCCATGAATCCGAGCATGGCGCGGGCCTCGGTGTTGTTGCGGGCGCTGTAGACCCCGGCCATGCTGGCGTCCCCGTAATGCCAGGTCTGCCAGTAGTCCAGGTCGAGGAAATTGGGCACGGTGAAGATCGCCGCGTGCGTGCCCAGCCGCTCGATGAATCGCTCCTCGGGGCCGAAGACCAACCGGCGCACGTTCGAGTGCAATCCGTCCGCGCCGATGACCAAGTCGAAGCTGCGCGCGGGGGCACGTTCGAAGGTCACGTGGACGGCCGCACCGTCGTCGTCCAGCCCGGTGATGGTGTCATCGAAGATGTATTCCGCCGTCCATTGGCTTGCGCCGTACAGCAATTCGACCAGGTCGTCACGCAGGAGCTCGATGTCCGGGCTGTCGATGGGCCCGCCCGTGGGCGTCGACTCGGTGTCGCGGGACAGTTCGTTGCCGTCGCGGTCGACGATGGAGGCGCCGCGGATTTGCGTCTTTCGTTTCTGGGCGGCGGCCAGCAGGCCCATGCGCTCCAGCACCCCCAGCGCCGGCCCGCGCACGTCGATCGCCTGACCACCCGGCCGCGGCCCGGGGTGGCGCTCCACCACGGTGACCGAATAGCCATGCCGCCCAAGCCAATAAGCCGTCGTCGCACCGGCGACGCTGGCGCCGGAAATCAGAACGTCGGTCACTTGATCCCTGCCAGCCTTTTCGCGTCGCGAAAAACGTCGTCGAGCATTGCTGGTGTCAACCTACCGGTAAACATGTTTTGCTGGCTGGGGTGGTAGCAGCCGAGTAATCGCACGCCGGGCGCGAATTGCGCCACGACCCCGTGGCCGAATCGCGGCTTGCGCATCGCGGACGCGCCCGGCAGCCGCAGCGCGATTTGCCAGGCGAACCCGCCCAACGCCACGATCGTGCGCACGTGCTCGGCGACCAGCCGCCATTCGGCCTCCAGCCAGGGCCAGCAGGTGTCGCGCTCCGCCGGCGTCGGCGCGTTGGCCGGGGGCGCGCACCGCACCGGCGCGGCGATGCGAACCCCGTTGGCCCGCAAGCCATCCGCCGCATCCACGCTGGTCGGCTGGTTCACCAGCCCGGCCCGGTGCAGCGCGGCATAGAGCTGATCGCCGGACCGGTCGCCGGTGAACATGCGGCCCGTCCGGTTGGCGCCGTGCGCGGCGGGCGCCAACCCGACGATCAACAGCCAGGGCCGTTCCGACCCCCAGCCCGGCACCGGGCGGCCCCAATACGGCTGGTCGGCGAAGGCACGTCGTTTCAGCACGGCCACGTCCTCGCGCCAGTCGACCAGGCGCGGGCAGGCGCGGCAGACGCTGATCACGGCGTCGAGTTCGCGGATCGACGCGGCGTCGTGCGCCAGCGCGGCGACCTGTGCGGCGTCGGCGGCCACCTCCGTCTCCGGGGTGGCCGGATCGCCCGGCCAGCCGGTGCCGGGGACCACCGGAGAATCGAACGGCTGGCCGGTACGAGGGTGGACGAGCACATCAACATCCTGCAGCCATCCGGTGGACGACGGTTGAAGTCCCCGAATAATCGGTGGTAGCGCCGCGGATCAGCCGTTAAGTTCGCACCGAATACCCATGAGCCATACGAGCCGCGGCCCGGCGCTTCTGATCCTGTTCGCCACGCTGATGGCGACGGCCGGTACCGGCATCTCGATAGTCGCGTTCCCGTGGCTGGCGTTGCAGCACCATCAGAGCGCGAAGGACGCGTCCATCGTGGCCGCCGCGATGACGCTGCCACTCGTGTTGTCCACCCTGGTCGCCGGGACCGCGGTCGACCTTTTCGGGCGCCGCCGGATCTCGCTCGTCTCCGATGCGCTGTCCGGCGCGGCGGTCAGTGTCATCCCGCTGACCGCGTGGCTGCTCGGAACGGACGCCATCAGCGTCGCCGAACTGGCCGTGCTGGCCTTCTGCGCGGCCGCTTTCGACCCGGCCGGGGCGACGGCGCGCCAGTCCATGCTGCCCGAGGCCGCCGGCCGCGCCGCCTGGTCGCTGGACCGCACCAACAGCGTCTACGAGGCCATTCTCAACCTGGCCTACATCCTGGGCCCCGGCATCGGCGGTTTGATGATCGCCGCGGTCGGCGGCATCAACACGATGTGGGTCACGGCGGGCTGCTTCGGGCTGTCCCTCCTGGCGATCGGCGCACTGCGCCTCGAGGGCGCCGGCAAGCCGCGCCACGCGAGCCGGCCCGACGGGTTGATGTCCGGCATCGTCGAAGGGCTGCGGTTCGTCTGGAACCTGCGGGTGCTGCGGACGCTCGGCCTGATCGACCTGGCCGTGACCGCCCTCTACCTGCCGATGGAAAGCGTGCTGTTCCCCAAGTACTTCGCCGACCGGCACCAGCCCGCCCAGCTGGGTTGGGCGCTGATGGCGCTCGGGGTCGGGGGCGTCGTGGGCGCGCTGGGCTATGCGGTGCTGTCCAAACGCACCCGCCGGCGCACGGCCGTGCTGACGGCGACCCTCACCTTCGGCGCCGCGACGGCCGGTATCGCCTTCCTGCCGCCGTTGCCGGTGATCCTCGCGCTGTGCGGGGTGACCGGACTGGTCTACGGGCCGATCCAGCCGATCTACAACTACGTGATGCAAACCCGCGCGCCGCACCATCTGCGCGGCCGGGTGGTCGGGGTGATGACGGGCCTGATGTACGCCGCGGGCCCGTTGGGCTTGCTGGTGGCCGGACCCCTGGCCGACACCGCCGGGCTCAAGGCCACCTTCCTGGCGTTGGCGGTGCCGATCGTGATGATCGGGCTGGTCGCCGTGAGGCTGCCGTCGCTGCGCGAATTGGACCGCGCTCCGGAGCTGGCCGGGGAGTCCGGGTCCTAGGATCAAAGGCTGTGAGCCCAGATGCCCTGGCCGGGCTGATTGCCGGCCTGCCCGACGGGATGGTCGTCACCGACCCGGCCGTCACCGAGGGCTACCGCCAGGACCGCGCCTTCGACCCGTCGGCCGGCAAACCGTTGGCGGTGGTCCGGCCGCGGTGCACCGAAGACGTGCAGACGGTGTTGCGCTGGGCCACCGCCCACCGGGTGCCGGTGGTGACGCGGGGAGCCGGTAGCGGCCTGTCCGGCGGGGCGACGGCGCTGGACGACGGCATCGTCTTGTCGACGGAGAAGATGCGCGATATCGCCGTCGATCCGGTGACGCGCACCGCGGTGTGTCAGCCCGGGCTGTTCAACGCCGAGGTCAAGAAGGCCGTCGCCGAGCACGGCCTGTGGTATCCGCCGGACCCCTCGTCGTTCGAGATCTGCAGCATCGGCGGCAACATCGCCACCAATGCCGGCGGACTGTGTTGCGTGAAATACGGCGTCACCACCGATTACGTGCTGGGCATGCAGGTGGTGTTGGCCGACGGCACCGCGGTCCGGCTCGGCGGTCCGCGTTTGAAGGACGTGGCCGGGCTCTCGCTGACCAAGCTGTTCGTCGGCAGCGAGGGCACGCTGGGTGTCGTCACCGAGGTGACGCTGCGCCTGGTGCCCAAGCAGAACGCGTCCAGCATCGTGGTGGCCTCGTTTGCGTCGGTGGAGGCCGCCGTGGACGCGGTGCTCGGGGTCACCGCCCGGCTCCGCCCGTCGATGCTGGAGTTCATGGATTCGGTCGCCATCAACGCCGTCGAGGACACCCTGCGCATGGACCTGGACCGGGGCGCGGCCGCCATGCTGGTGGCCGGCTCCGACGAAAGGGGACGGGCGAGCTCCGAGGACGCCGAGATCATGGCCGCGGTATTCGCCGAAAACGGTGCGACGGAAGTGTTTTCGACCGACGATGCCGACGAGGGCGAGGCGTTCGTCGCCGCCCGCCGGTTCTGCATCCCCGCGGTCGAGGCGAAGGGATCGCTGTTGCTCGAGGATGTCGGGGTCCCACTCCCGGCGCTGGGCCGGTTGGTCACCGGCATCGCGCGCATCGCCGCCGAGCGTGACCTGACGATCTCGGTGATCGCCCACGCCGGTGACGGCAACACCCACCCGTTGATCGTGTACGACCCCGCGGATTCCGCAATGACCGAGCGCGCTCACCTCGCCTTCGGCGAGATCATGGACCTGGCCGTCGGGCTCGGCGGCACGATCACCGGCGAGCACGGCGTGGGCCGGTTGAAGCGCCCGTGGCTGGCCGGCTACCTCGGCCCCGAGGTGATGGATCTCAACCGGCGCATCAAGCAGGCCCTGGATCCGCACGGCATCCTGAACCCGGGCGCGGGCATCTAGCGCCGTCTTCTTCCGGGTCTGCGAATGCGCGCACACCCGAGGCCCCCCAGCATTGACATTGATGTCTCATTGTCGTACCAATGAGACATGACTGCGGTTATGTCTCACAATGCGCCGGTCATATTCGAGCTCGCCACCGCCGACACCTGGCCCGACCCCTGGCCGATGTACCGCGCGCTTCGCGACCACGATCCGGTGCACCACGTCGTCCCGGCCAGACGGCCCGAGCACGACTACTACGTGCTGTCCCGGCACGCCGACGTGTGGGCCGCGGCGCGCGACCACGAGACCTTCTCCTCCGCGCAGGGGCTGACGGTCAATTACGGTGACCTCGAAATGATTGGTCTGCAGGACAATCCACCGATGGTGATGCAGGATCCGCCGGTGCACACCGAATTTCGGAAGCTGGTGTCGCGTGGCTTCACGCCTCGCCAGGTGGAGGCGGTGGAACCCAAGGTGCGCGAGTTCGTCGTCGAACGCATCGAGCGGCTGCGCGCGGCCGGCGGCGGCGACATCGTCACCGAGCTGTTCAAACCGCTGCCGTCGATGGTGGTCGCCCACTACCTGGGCGTTCCCGAAGCGGATCGAGCGCAATTCGACCGGTGGACCGATGTGATCGTCGCGGCCAACACCGTCGAAGGCGGCGTCGCCGGGGCACTGGAGACGGTTGGCGACGCGGTCGGATCGATGATGGCCTACTTCACCGGTTTGATCGAGCGGCGCCGAACGGAGCCCGCCGACGACACCATCTCCCATCTGGTGGCCGCCGGTGTCGGAGCCGACGGCGACCTCACCGGCACCCTGTCGGTGCTGGCGTTCACATTCACCATGGTCACCGGCGGCAACGACACCACCACCGGAATGCTCGGCGGCTCAATGCCTTTGCTGCATCAACGCCCCGACCAGCGGCGGCTTCTCGTCGACGATCCGGGGTTGATCCCCGACGCGGTCGAGGAGCTGCTCAGGTTGACTTCGCCGGTGCAGGGACTCGCCCGCACCACCACCCGCGACGTGACGGTCGGCGACACCACCATCCCCGCTGGGCGCAAAGCGTTGCTACTGTACGGGTCGGCCAATCGAGACGAGCGCCAACACGGGCCGGACGCCGGCGAACTCGACGTCACCCGTCGCCCCCGCAACATCCTGACCTTCGGCCACGGCGCCCACCATTGCCTGGGCGCGGCGGCGGCACGCATGCAATCCCGGGTCGCCCTGACCGAGCTGCTTTCCCGCTGCCCGGATTTCGAGGTCGACGAGTCCGCGATCGTCTGGTCGGGCGGCAGTTATGTGCGCCGCCCGGTGTCGGTGCCGATCCGGGTGAAGTCCTGATGCCGAACGACTGGCTGGGCGCGCACCGCACCGAAGCGGCCGCGGACCGCATCCTCGACGCCGCTGAGCGGCTCTACACCGAGCGCGACCACGCCTCGATCGGCATGAACGAAATCGCCAGGGCCGCAGGCTGTTCCCGCGCGACCCTGTACCGGTACTTCGAAAACCGCGAAGCGCTGCGGACCGCCTACGTGCATCGCGAGACCCGCAGGCTCGGACGTGCAATCAGGGAGGAGATCGGCGGCATCGACGATGCCCGGGAACGGTTGGTCGCAAGCATCACCGCCGCGCTGCGGATGGTTCGCGGCAGCCGAGCGTTGGCGTCGTGGTTCGCCATCACCCGGCCGCCGATCGGCGCCGAGGTGGCCGGCCGATCCGAGGTCATCACCGCCCTGGCCGCCGCGCTCGTCGGCTCGCTCGGGCCCGAAGACCCCGCCATCGTGAAGCGCCGGGCACGCTGGGTGGTGCGGGTCATCACGTCGCTGCTGCTGTTCCCGGGTCGAGACGACGCCGACGAGCGGGCGATGATCGAAGAGTTCGTCGTCCCGATCGTGACGCCGGCCGCCGTCCGTCGCTAGCTCGCTGCGCCGCAGGGCCGGGCGCGAGTGGACACACAACGCGACAGCAAACTGAGGTCGCGGTACTTTCGTTCGGCAACTTCTGTGCCCACCGCTTTCAGAGTCGGAGAGCTCGATGAACCTGGCGGCCACGTTCGTCCCCAACACCCAAATCGCCCCACACCAGATTCAGGTGTTCCTGCTGCAGATCGGCCTGCTGCTGTTGCTCGCAACGGTGCTCGGCAGGCTCGCGGTCAAGCTGAACCTGTCGGCGGTCGTCGGTGAGCTGTTGGCCGGCGTGGTCTTGGGCCCATCCATACTCGGGCACGCCGCACCCGGCATCCAGCATTGGCTCTTCCCAGCGCAGACCGAGCAGGCGCACCTGCTCGACGTCGTCGGCCAGGTCGGCGTGCTGCTGCTGGTCGGAATCACCGGCGCGCACCTCGACCTGAAGAGCCTCCGCCGGCGTGGCGCCACCGCGGTGAAGGTCAGCCTTGCCGGTCTGCTCGTCCCGCTGGCGCTCGGCATCGGCGTCGCATTCCTGCTGCCCGCCACCATGATGGCCGGCTCAACCACGCGGCCGACGTTCGCGATGTTCCTCGGCGTCGCCATGTGCGTCAGCGCCATCCCGGTGATCGCCAAGACGCTGGCCGACCTGAACCTCACCCACCGCGACACCGGCCAGCTCATTCTGACCGCCGGCATGGTGGACGACGCGGTCGGCTGGTTCCTGCTCTCCGTCGTGTCCGCGATGGCCGTGGGCGGCGTGCACGGCTGGAAAGTCACCCTGTCCGTCGGCTTGCTGATCGCCTTCGTCGTGCTCGCCGCGCTCGCGGGCCGCCCGCTGGTGCGCCGGGCGTTCCGGCTCGCGGGACGCAGCAGCGACTCCGGCGCGTCCGTGGTCACCGCCGTCCTGGTGATCATCGCCGGCGCCTCGATCACCCAGTCGCTCGGCCTCGAGGCGGTCTTCGGCGCGTTCGTCGCCGGCGTGCTCGTCGGCGCCCCCGGCGCCGGGGAGCCCGCCCGGCTGGCCTCGTTGCGCACCAGCGTGATGTGGGTGTTCGCGCCGATATTCCTGGCAACCGCGGGCCTGCGGATGGATCTGACCGCACTGGCCAACCCGTCGGTGGCGTCGGCCGCCGTGGTCGTATTGGCCATCGCGATCATCGGCAAGTTCGCCGGCGCCTACATCGGCGCCCGCAGCTCCCGGCTCACCCGGCGTGAGGGCCTGGCGCTCGGCGCCGGCATGAACGCCCGTGGTGTGGTCGAGGTCGTCGTCGCACTGGTCGGCCTGCGGCTCGGCGTGATCAGCAGCGCCACCTACACGGCGATCGTGCTGGTCGCGATTATCACCTCGCTGATGGCCCCACCCCTGCTGCGCCGGGCGATGGCCGGGGTCGACGCCAACGCCGAGGAGCGACTGCGCGAGGCCGCGCAGTCCAAGTGGCTGGAGCCGGCAAAGCAGGCTCAGGGCAAGGACTGAGGGGACCTCAACCCTGTGTGTCGTGGGAGGGGCAGCTAGATCTGCCGAACGCGGGTGAAGCGGTGCAGCAGCCAGGCCAACGGGATCGTCAGCACCATCGTCGCGACAAACAGGTACAGCATCGAGCCGGTGTAAACGTGGGCGCGAACGATGTAGACCATGGCGAACTCCATGGTGATCAGGTGGATCAGAAAGATCTCGTAGGAGATCTCTCCCAGCCAGACCATCGGCCGGGTCGCCAGCAGCCGCCAATACCAGCCCTGATCCCCCAGGGCCAGTGGCGCCACCGTGAGCGCGGCGATCACCGCGTAGAAGCAGGTCTTGAACAGGGCCTCGCTCAGCGTCGCCGGCGAGGTGGTCGGCGCGCCGGCGATGGGCGTCGAGACGATGAAATAGCAGACGACGGCCAGCGGTATGGCCACGAAGGCGTAACCGCGGACACCCATCGCCTGCAGGACGGCCAAAATCATCCCGGCGAGGAACCAGGCCAGGTAGGTCGGCAGCCACAGCCGCGCGCCGTCGGGAAACCAGTGGTCGGTGTGGACCAGGACCAGCCAGGCCGGGCTGACCAACGTCAACCCGGCCAACGCACCCAGCACGAGCCGGGGCTGCCAGCGCCGGCGGCAGAGGACCACCAACAGCAGGTATGCCAGCAGCGGCAGCAGCACGTAGAACGACGCCTCCACCGCGAGGCTCCACATCTGGGTCAGCCCCTGATGCAGGTACTTACCCAGGTACCCGTTGCAGTAGATCTGGGTCAGCGTCAGGTTGCGCACCAGTCCCAGCCACGTGTGCCCGGGGTTGGGTCCCGCCTGCCGGAAGTGGTAAAGCACGTACGCGAACAGCACGGTGATGACGTAGGCCGGCATGATGCGCCGAACCCGGTGCCACGCATAGCGACTCAGCGACGGCGGTGGCGCTCCGGTGGCGGCGGATTTCAGCCACGGACGGAACAGCAGGAAGCCGGACAACACGAAGAACATCGGCACGCCGATCTCCATGCGGGAGCCGACCAGGCCCCAATAGCCGTGGGTGTACTTGCCGGTGCTGTAGGCCGCGTGCGTGCCGACGACGAGCAGGGCGGCGACGGCGCGTATTCCGGTCAGCGACGCCACCCGGTCGACGTGGGCGGTCTGCTCGAGCCCGCCCTGGGCGTCTTGTTCTTCGGACAGGGTCATCCGGGGTGTTTCCTGCGCGGCTTCCCGCCGTCACGGCCGCGCGGCTTGGTCGCCGACCGATCCGGCTGAAGGTTGATCAGCACCCCGGAGATGCGGGTGCGCTCGAGCTTCTTCAGCGTCGACGGGGACAGTTTGGCCGGCAGCTCCACCAGCGAGAAGTCCGGGCCGATGGCGATGTGCCCGAAATCGCTGCGATGCAGGCCGCCCTCGTTGGCGATCGCGCCCACGATCGCGCCCGGGCCGACCTTGTGCCGTTTACCCACCGCGATGCGGTAGGTAGTGAAAGACCTTGTGTGCCTGGGCCGTTCGGGACGCTCGCGATGTTCGACGTGCCGCTCGCGCCGCTCGCGCGGCGGCTCGGGCGCCATCAGGAACTCTTCGCCGTCGCGGGAGTGCAGCGCCAGCGCGGCCGCGATGTCGGCCAACGGGACATCGTGCTCGCGCTCATAGTCCTCGACCAGCTTGCGGAACAGGTCGATCCCCGGACGGCCCAGCGCGGCGGTGATGGAATCGGCGAACTTGGCCACCCGCTGGGCGTTGACGTCCTCGACGGTGGGCAACTCCGCCTCGGTGAGCGTTTGCCGCGTCGCCTTCTCGATCGCCTTGAGCAGGTGGCGCTCCCGCGGCGAAACGAACAGCAGCGCGGTCCCCGAACGCCCGGCCCGGCCGGTGCGGCCGATGCGGTGCACGTAGGACTCGGTGTCGTGCGGGATGTCGTAGTTGAGCACATGCGATATGCGCTCCACGTCGAGCCCGCGCGCGGCCACATCGGTGGCGACCAGGATGTCGATGCCGCCGTCCTTCAGCGCGGCGACGGTCCGTTCCCGCTGCCCCTGGGGGATGTCACCGTTGATGGCCGCCGCGGAAAAACCTCGGGCCCTGAGCTTTTCCGCCACTTCCTCGGTGGCCTGCTTGGTCCGGACGAACACGATCATCGCCTCGAACGGCTCCACCTCGAGGACGCGGGTCAGCGCGTCCATTTTGCGGGGCCCGGCGACCTGGATGTAGCGCTGCGAAATGTTCTCCGCGGTGGCGGTTTTGGCCTTGGAGGTGACCTCGAACGGGTCGTGCAGGTACTTGGTGGTCAGCTTGCGGATCGCGGGCGGCATGGTCGCCGAGAAGAGGGCGACCTGCTTGTACTCGGGGGTGTCGGCCAGGATGCGTTCGACGTCCTCGGCGAAGCCCATGGTGAGCATCTCGTCGGCCTCGTCGAGCACCAGGTAGTCCACCCGCGACAGGTCCAGCGTCCCGCGTTCGAGATGGTCGATGACCCGGCCCGGGGTCCCCACCACCACCTGCGCGCCGCGTCTCAGGCCGGCCAGCTGCACGCTGTACGACGAGCCGCCGTAGATCGGCAGCACGTTGACCTTCGGCAGATGGGCCCCGTAGCGGCTGAACGCCTCGGCCACCTGCAGGGCCAGCTCCCGGGTGGGCGCCAGCACCAGCGCCTGGGTCGCGGTGCTGGTGACGTCGATCTTGGACAGGATCGGGATCGCGAACGCCGCCGTCTTGCCGGTGCCGGTCTGCGCCAGCCCGACGACGTCCGAGCCCGCCATCAGCGCCGGGATGGTGGCGGCCTGGATGCCCGTCGGTGACTCGTAACCCACGTCGGCGATCGCCCGCAGGACCGAGGGGTGGATCTGCAGGTCGGCAAACGTCGGAGAGGCAGCCTCGGGCGAGCTGTCCGGAGTGGTCATCGCCAGGGAGTCTAGTGGTGATCGCGCGCGCAGCGGTGGGGGAACCGCCCGCTTGCCAGGGCCTGAGCGCTGCGGGTCCGTGATCATGAGCACAGCCCGGCCCGGCCGTGCCTGTCACACCTGCGCGCGCGATTTCGGTACGGTGCCCGATGTGTGGTCGCTACCCCGCCGTACCGAGCCACTGACCGGCTCCGCCGCCGTCGCGTTGGTCGCCATGACGTTGACCGGCTGTGGGTCGGGGGACTCCACGGTCGCGAAGACGCCGCAGGCTGCGACGACCACCGAGACCCCGTCCATCACCGCACCGGCCCTGCCCTCCGGCGCCGCCGCGCCCGGCAGCAGTGCCCCGCCGGCCGACCCGTGCGCGGTCAACCTCGCCTCGCCCACCATCGCGAAGGTGGTCTCCGAGCTGCCGCGCGATCCGCGCAGCCAGCAAGGCTGGAACCCGGAGCCGCTGGCCGGCAACTACAACCAGTGCGCCCAGCTGTCGGCGGTGATCATTAAGGCCAACACCAACGCCGCCAACCCCACCACCCGGGCGGTGCTGTTCCACCTCGGGCAGTTCATCCCGCAAGGGGTCCCCGACACCTACGGGTTCAACGGCGTCGACGCGGCGCAGACCACCGGCGACACGGTGGCGCTGACCTACCCCAGCGGCATCAGCGGGTTGACCACCGATGTGCGGTTCCACTGGAACGGCAACGGCGTCGAGCTGATCGGTAACGCCCCGGGCCGCTAGCCGGAACCGTCTTTGCGTCGGTCCCCTCCCCTACAGTTGCTGCTGTGTTCGTCACCGGCGACAGCATCGTGTACAGCGCGTCGGATCTGGCCGCGGCGGCCGGCTGCGAGTACGCGCTGCTGCGCGATTTCGACGCGAAGCTGGGCTGGGGCCCCGCCGCCCCGGCCGAGGACGACCTGCTCGAGCGGACCGCGGCCCTCGGAAATGACCACGAGCGACGCGAACTGGACCGGCTGCGCGGCGAGTTCGGCAGCGGCGTCGCGGTCATCGGCCGCCCGGCCTACACGCCCGCAGGCTTCGCGGCGGCCAGCGAAGCGACCCGGCGCGCCATCGCGGGCGGCGCACCCGTGGTGTATCAGGCGGCGATGTTCGACGGCCGCTTCGTCGGCTTCGCCGACTTCCTGGTTCGAGATGACGAGCAGTACCGGGTCGTCGACACCAAGCTGGCCCGTTCGGCCAATGTCACCGCGCTGTTGCAGCTCGCCGCCTACGCCGACGCGCTGGCCGCCTCGGGGGTCCCGGTGGCGCCCGAGGCCGAACTGCACCTGGGCGACGGGACCGCCGCCCGCTACCGCGTCCGCGAGCTCATCCCGGTCTACCGCTCCCAGCGCGCGCGACTGCAGCGGCTCCTCGATGAGCACCACGCCGGCGGCACCGCGGTCCGCTGGGACGACGAGGGCGTCGACGCCTGTCTCCGTTGTGCGTTGTGCACCGAGCAGCTACGCGCCGCCAACGACCTGCTGCTGGTCGCCGGCATGCGGGTGGGCCAGCGGGACAAGCTGATCGACGCCGGGATCACCACGGTGCCCGCACTGGCGGGGCATGCCGGTCCCGTGCCGGACCTCGCACCCGCCGCGGTCGGCAAGCTGACCGCCCAAGCGAAGCTCCAGGTCCGCCAACGTGAAACCGGCACACCGCTTTTCGAGATCGTCGACCCCCAGCCGCTGACGCTGCTGCCCGAACCGGACCCTGGCGACCTGTTCTTCGACTTCGAGGGCGACCCGCTGTGGACGGTCGACGGGAAGGACTGGGGTCTGGAATACCTGTTCGGGGTCCTGGAGGCCGGGCCCGCCGGCGCGTTCCGCCCGCTGTGGGCGCACAACCGGGTGGACGAGCGCAAGGCCCTCGGCGATTTCCTGACCATGGTCGCCAAGCGCCGCAAGCGCCGGCCCAACATGCACATCTACCACTACGCGCCGTACGAGAAGACCGCGTTGCTGCGGCTCGCCGGCCGCTACGGCGTCGGCGAGGATCAGGTCGACGAACTGCTGCGCACCGGAACGCTGGTCGACCTCTACCCCTTGGTGCGCAAGAGCATTCGCGTGGGCGCGGAGTCGTTCAGCCTCAAGGCGCTCGAACCGCTCTACATGGGCGCGCAGCTGCGGGCCGGCGACGTCACCACCGCCACCGGTTCGATCACCTCCTACGCCCGCTATTGCGACCTGCAGGCCGACGGCCGCGGCGATGAAGCCGCCTCCGTGCTCAAGGAGATCGAGGACTACAACCACTACGACTGCCGCTCGACCCAGGAGCTGCGCAACTGGTTGATGTTGCGGGCCTACGAATCCGGCGTGGTACCGGTCGGCGCCCAGCCCGTCCGGGACGGCAACACCGTCGAAGACCGTGACCAGCTGGCGGTGGCCTTGTCGACGTTCACCGGTGACGCGGCCGTCGGTCAGCGCACGCCGGAGCAGACGGCCGTGGCGTTGCTGGCCGCCGCGCGCGGCTACCACCGGCGCGAGGACAAACCGTTCTGGTGGGCGCACTTCGACCGCCTCAACTTCCCCGTCGAAGAGTGGGCGGACGACACCGACGTCTTCATCGCCGAGCACGCGTCGGTGAGCGTGGACTGGAACGTCCCGCCCCGCGCTCGCAAGCCGCAGCGACGGGTGCGACTGCGGGGCGGGTTGGCGCGCGGCGAGTTGATGGCCGACGTCTTCGCGCTCTATGACCCCCCGGCCCCGCCCGGGATGTCCGACGATCCCGATCGGCGGGCGGCCGGACGCGCCAGGGTGGTCGAGACCGACGATCCGGCGCTGCCCACCGAGGTGACCATCGTCGAACGAGTGGGCAACGACGGCAAGCCATTTCATCAGCTGCCGTTCGCCCTCACCCCCGGACCGCCGATCCCCACGACCGCACTGCGGGAGTCGATCGAGGCCTCCGCCGCCGCCGTCGCGACCGGCTTGCCGCAGCTGCCCCGCAGCGCGGTCGTGGACATCCTGCTGCGCCGCGCGCCGCGCACCCGCAGCGGCGACGCGCTGCCCCGTGGCGCCGACGCGGTCTCCGACATCGCCGCCGCCGTGCTGGATCTGGACTCCTCCTACCTGGCGGTGCATGGGCCGCCGGGCACCGGCAAGACGCACACCGCCGCCCGCGTCATCCAGCGGCTGGTAACCGACCACGGCTGGCGCATCGGCGTGGTGGCGCAATCGCATGCCACGGTGGAGAACCTGCTGGACTGCGTCATCGACGCCGGGCTGGACCCGGCGCGAGTCGCGAAGAAACGTAACGACCACGGCGCGCCGCGCTGGCGGGAGGTCGACGGCAGCGGTTACACCGCGTTCATCGCCGACACCGCGGGTTGCGTGGTGGGCGGGACGGCGTGGGATTTCGCCAACGCCAACCGGATACCGCCGGGCAGCCTCGACCTATTGGTGATCGACGAGGCGGGCCAGTTCTGTCTGGCGAACACCATTGCGGTCGCGCCCGCGGCCGCCAGCCTGGTGCTGCTCGGCGACCCTCAACAGCTGCCGCAGGTCAGCCAGGGAACCCATCCCGACCCGGTCGACACGTCGGCGCTCGACTGGCTGGTGGACGGCCAGCGC
The DNA here is from genome assembly GCF_034555895.2 of Mycobacterium europaeum. Taxonomy (NCBI): domain Bacteria; kingdom Bacillati; phylum Actinomycetota; class Actinomycetes; order Mycobacteriales; family Mycobacteriaceae; genus Mycobacterium; species Mycobacterium europaeum. Next base: position 754,006 of record NZ_CP157315.1, on the reverse strand, counting down.
ACCCTGCCCGACGAACGCGGCTACTTCCTGGACCGCTCGTACCGCATGCACCCGGCGGTCTGCGCCGCGGTCTCGGCGCTGTCCTACGAGGGCAGGCTGCATTCCCACGAGTGCGCCGCCGCCCGGCACCTCGCCGGATACCGGCCCGGCGTTCAGACGCTCGTCGTCGGACACCACGGCAACTCGACGGAGAGCCTTCAGGAGGCCGACGCGATCGCCGTGGAGATCGGTCGCATGCTCGGCGCGCCGTGGACCGACGAGCACGGTACCCGGCCGCTGACCGCCTCCGACGTGTTGGTGCTGGCGCCTTACAACGCCCAGGTGGCGCTGCTGCGCCGACGGCTGACCGCGGCGGGGCTCGGCGGGATCCGGGTGGGGACGGTCGACAAGTTCCAGGGCGGGCAGGCGCCGGTCGTGTTCATGTCGATGACGGCATCTTCCGCGGACGTGGTACCGCGCGGGATTTCGTTCCTGCTCAACAGGAACCGCCTCAACGTCGCCATCAGCCGGGCCCAATACGCGGCCGTCATCGTGCGTTCGGGGTCGCTGACCGAGTACCTGCCCACCACCCCCGCGGGCCTGACCGACCTGGGCGCGTTTCTGGCGTTGACCGAGCCGACCTGACGGCCGGCGCCGGCCCGCCCTAGCTGCCGGACGAGTGGCGGCCGCCGCCAATCGGGTCATCATCGGGATCGCGGCGGTGACGCCGGCCTCCCGCCGAACCGTTCTGCTGCCGTTCCGCCGGCGGCGCGAGCCGATCCCGCGGCGCGGACCGGTAGGCGCGCTCCGAGTGGTCGGTGACCGGGCGCAAGCGCCGGCCGGTGTCGACATGAGATCCGTTGTGCGCGTGTCCGATCGGTCCGGTCCCCACGTCGACGGGCGCCGGCTGGGCGACCCGACCCGGGGGCTCGCGGCTGTCGCGCGCGTAGGCCGCGCGCGGCGCGGACACCGGCTCGGGTTCCGGTTCGCGCACGAGGATGCATTCGACGTACGCGTCGTCGTCATACTCGTCATCGTCGTCGATCGCGTCGATCGCCTCGGGCGGCCCGTCGGCCCTGGCCGACGGCGCGAACCCGACCAAGAACAGGGCGGCCACGATCCCGAACAGCGCGATGAACGCGGGCAGCAGCACCGACTGCGACATGGCGGCCGCGAACGGGTCGCGCAGGAATCCGGGCAATTGCAGGCCGGCGCGCGCCGCGCCGCCGACGCCTTCCGACGGCTGCGGCGGCATCTCGGCGCCGATCCGTGCCGTCATGAACGCGGCCATGCCCGCGCTTCCGAGCACGGCGCCGAGCTGTCGGACGGAGTTGTACACGGCCGAGCCCGCACCCGCCAGGCGTGGCGGCAGGTTGCGCGTCGCGGTGGCGGTCAGCGGCGACCACACGAACGCCATCCCGACGCCCGTCGCGAAGAACGGCAACACCAGCCGCCAGATGGGCGTCCCCGGCGCCATCTCGAAGCTGAGCCAGGTCAGCGCGATCGCCAGCACCGAGAAGCCGAAACCCAGGACCGGCCGGGGATGGTATTTGTCGACCATCCTGCCGACGAACGGCGCGAACACGCCGTTGGCGATCGCCATCGGCGCGATCAGCAGGGCCGAACGCGTCGGCGACAGCCCGCACACGGCCTGCGCATAGAACGTCAGCGGCAGCATCATCCCCGTTGCGGCGAACGAGATGATGGCCACCCCGGCGTTGCACAGGCCGAAATCACGGTCACGGAATATCGCCAGGGGAACCAGCGGCTCGTCGGTGTTCATCGACTGCCAGAACACGAATACCGTCATGAACCCGATGCCGGCGACGATCATCGCCCAGATCCAGGGTTCCCAGCGCGCAGCCTGGCCCTGCTGCAGCCCGAACACGATCAGGAACATGCCCGCCCCGGACAGCACGACGCCGGCCACGTCGAACCGGTGTGACTGCGTGGGTAACACCGGGACGAGCCAGTACGCCAGCGCCAGTCCGAGCACGCCGATCGGGACGTTGACGAAGAAGATCCACTCCCACCCCAGCCCGTCGACCAGCACGCCGCCGACCAGCGGGCCCACCAGGCTGGCCGCCCCCGCGGTGGCGCCCCACAGGCTCACCGCGACACCGCGCCGCTCCGGCGGGAAGATCCGGGTGATGGTCGACAAGGTCTGCGGGGTGAGGAGCCCGGCGCCGACACCCTGGACGACCCGGGCGGAGATCAGCATGGCGGCGCTGCCCGACAGCCCGCACCAGACCGAGGCGACGGTGAACACCACCAGGCCGATCAGGTACAGATTCTTGGGGCCGAACCGGTCACCGAGCCGACCGGCCACCAGCAGCACGACCGCATAGCCCAGCAGGTAGGCGCTGGTCACCCACACCACGGTGTCGTAGCCGATGTGCAGCCTGGTCATGATCGTCGGGTTCGCGATGGCGACGATGGTCGAGTCGACCATGATCATGAAGAAGCCGATCATCATCGCCCAGAGGGCGTTCCAGGGCTTCTGGGAATGCGGCGAATTCTGGGTGAGGAAGTTCCACCGGTTGGTGACGTGCGCCGGGCCCCGCATCCCGCCGGCCGACGGAGGCGTCACCGCGGTCATCTGCCCACCTCGTTTCCGCTCCGACGATGCGCGACCGCACCGCCCCGGTCTCATCGACCGGCCCGGACCGTCACGACATCCAGCCTGCATTATTGCCGCTGCGGAAACCGGGGGCGGGCACGGATCCGATCCTGGGTACACCAGGCGGAAGGCTTCGTGTCCGGTCGGTGTTCGGCAGCGGGCACGTTAGCCTGGTAGCACGCCATTCGCAGGAGAGGCAAGATGCGGGCCCGACGGAAGCGGTCTTCGAACCGATTTTTCAGCATGTCGCATGCGGATCAGGAGCCGCCCACCGACGGCCGGCCCAAGGTGTCCGCGCGGGCATTGGCCCAGGTCATCGAGCGAAGCTCGCGGATCCAGGGCCCGGCGGCCGAGGCCTACGTGTCCCGGCTGCGCAACGCCCACCCGAGCAGCACCCCCGCCGACGTCCTGGCCAAGCTGCAGAAGCGGTATGTCGGCACGGTCACGGCCAGCGGCATGGCGGTGGGCGCGGCGGCGACCATCCCCGGCATCGGCACCCTGAGCGCGCTGTCCGCTGCCGCCGCTGAGACGGTGACGTTCCTGGAAGCCACCGCGTTCTTCGTCCTGGCGGTCGCGGTGGTGCACGACGTCCCCGCCGAACACCGGGAACGGCGCCGGGCGCTGGTGCTGTCCGTGCTGGTCGGCGACAACAGCAAGGACGCGGTCGCCCAGCTGTTCGGCCCCGCGCGCACCAACGGCGGCTGGATCTCCGAGAGCGTGGCAGCCGTGCCGCTGTCCTCGATGTCGCGGCTGAACTCGCGGCTGCTCAAGTCGTGGGTCAAGCGGTACACCCTGCGCCGCGGCGCCCTGATGTTCGGCAAGCTGCTGCCGGTGGGCATCGGGATCGTCGTCGGGGCGGTCGGCAACTATTTCGCCGGCAAGAAGATCGTCGGCAACGCCAACCGGGCGTTCGGCACCCCTCCGGCGCGCTGGCCCCGCGCCCTGCACGTGGTGCCGCCGTTCCACGAAGCCGGCTAGCGAACCGCCAGCCCAGCTACCCCCGTCTGCCTGGCGAATCGCCGGCGAAAGGTTAGCCTTTATAGGGCGGATAGGTTGAGCATCGACACCGATGTGACGTGCTCCACAATCCGGGGTCGACAAACGCACAGGCGCCACGCACCAGCTGCTTAAAGCGCTTGCAGGACAGAGGAATTGAGGCGAACGGCGGTCGTGAGCAACATAAGTTCACCATTCGGGCAAAACGAGTGGCTGGTCGAGGAGATGTACCGCAAGTTCCGCGACGACCCCTCGTCGGTCGATCCGAGCTGGCACGAGTTCCTGGTCGACTACAACCCCGAGCCGTCCGGCGAATCGCCCTCGAGCGCCACCGCCACCGCTGACGGCCGGGCCGCCGCGCAGGCAAAGGCGGCGCCGGCCGCCCAGCCGTCCCCCCAGCCCGCCCAGCCCGCCCAGCCCGCCCCGCCCGCCAAGCCCGCCGCCGGAAACGGCGCCCCGGCCCCCACGGCGGCGCCGGCCAAAGCCAAGGCCCCGACTCCCTCGCCGGCCGAAGGCGACGAGTTGCAGACGCTGCGCGGCGCCGCGGCCGCGGTCGTCAAGAACATGTCCGCCTCGCTGGACGTGCCGACCGCCACCAGCGTCCGCGCGATTCCGGCCAAACTGCTCATCGACAACCGGATCGTCATCAACAACCAGCTCAAGCGCACCCGCGGCGGCAAGATCTCCTTCACCCACCTGCTGGGTTACGCGCTGGTGCAGGCTGTCAAGCAATTCCCCAACATGAATCGGCACTACGCCGAGATCGACGGCAAGCCGACGGCGGTCACCCCGGCGCACACCAACCTGGGCCTGGCCATCGACCTGCAGGGCAAAGACGGCAAGCGCTCGCTGGTGGTGGCCGGCATCAAGGCCTGCGAAACCATGCGGTTCGCGCAGTTCGTCACCGCCTACGAGGACATCGTCCGCCGCGCCCGCGACGGCAAGCTGACCGCCGAAGACTTTGCGGGCGTGACCATTTCGCTGACCAATCCCGGCACCATCGGCACCGTGCACTCGGTGCCGCGGCTGATGAACGGCCAGGGCGCCATCATCGGTGTCGGCGCCATGGAATACCCCGCCGAGTTCCAGGGCGCCAGCGAGGAACGCATCGCGGAACTGGGCATCGGCAAGCTGATCACGCTGACCTCCACCTATGACCACCGCATCATCCAGGGCGCGGAATCCGGCGACTTCCTGCGCACCATCCACGAGATGCTGTTGTCGGACGCGTTCTGGGACGACATCTTCCGTGAACTGGGCAACCCGTACCTGCCGGTGCGGTGGAGCACCGACAACCCGGACTCGATCGTCGACAAGACCGCCCGGGTGATGGAGTTGATCGCCGCCTACCGCAACCGCGGCCACCTGATGGCCGACATCGACCCGCTGCGGATGGACGGCAGCCGATTCCGCAGCCACCCCGACCTGGAGATCCTCAACCACGGCCTGACGCTGTGGGACCTCGACCGGGTGTTCAAGGTCAACGGCTTCGCCGGCTGCGAATACAAGAAGCTGCGCGACGTGCTGGGCCTGCTGCGCGACGCCTACTGCCGCCACATCGGGGTGGAATACACCCACATCCTCGAGCCCTCGCAGCAGGAGTGGCTGCAGCAGCGCGTCGAGACCAAGCACGTCAAGCCCACGGTGGCCGAGCAGAAGTTCATCCTGAGTAAGCTCAACGCCGCCGAGGCGTTCGAGACCTTCCTGCAAACCAAATACGTTGGGCAGAAACGCTTTTCGCTGGAAGGCGCGGAAAGCGTGATCCCGATGATGGACGCGGCGATCGACCAGTGCGCCGAGCACGGCCTCGACGAAGTGGTCATCGGGATGCCGCACCGCGGCCGGCTCAACGTCCTGGCCAACATCGTCGGAAAGCCGTACTCCCAGATCTTTTCCGAGTTCGAGGGCAACCTCAACCCGTCGCAGGCCCACGGCTCCGGGGACGTCAAGTACCACCTCGGCGCCACCGGCGTGTACCTGCAGATGTTCGGCGACAACGACATTCAGGTCTCGTTGACCGCCAACCCCTCGCACCTCGAGGCCGTGGACCCGGTGCTCGAGGGCCTGGTCCGGGCCAAGCAGGACCTGCTGAACCACGGCGCCCACGACGACGGGGGCGAGAAGGCCTTCTCGGTGGTGCCGATGATGATGCACGGTGACGCCGCCTTCGCCGGCCAGGGCATCGTCGCCGAGACGCTCAACATGGCGGACCTGCCCGGTTACCGGGTCGGCGGCACCATCCACATCATCGTCAACAACCAGATCGGCTTCACCACCGCACCGGAGTATTCGCGATCCAGCGAGTACTGCACCGACGTCGCCAAGATGATCGGGGCGCCGATCTTCCACGTCAACGGCGACGACCCCGAGGCCTGCGTGTGGGTGGCGAAGCTGGCCGTCGACTTCCGGCAGAAGTTCAAGAAGGACGTCGTCATCGACATGCTGTGCTACCGCAAGCGCGGCCACAACGAGGGCGACGACCCGTCGATGACCAACCCCGCGATGTACGACGTCGTCGACATCAAGCGCGGGGTCCGCAAGAGCTACACCGAAGCGCTGATCGGCCGCGGCGACATCTCGCTGAAGGAGGCCGAGGACGCGCTGCGCGACTACCAGGGGCAGCTGGAGCGGGTGTTCAACGAGGTCCGGGACCTGGAGAAGCACGGCGTGCAGCCCAGCGCATCGGTCGAAGCCGACCAGATGCTGCCCGCGGGCCTGTCCACGGCCGTGGACAAGGCGTTGCTGTCCCGGATCGGGGACGCGTTCCTCGCCGTGCCCGAGGGTTTCAGCCCACACCCCCGCGTGCAACCCGTGCTGGAAAAGCGGCGGGAGATGGCCTACGAGGGCAAGATCGACTGGGCGTTCGGCGAGCTGCTGGCGCTCGGTTCGCTGGTGGCCGAGGGCAAGCTGGTCCGGCTGTCGGGCCAGGACACCCGCCGCGGCACCTTCTCCCAGCGGCATTCGGTGATCATCGACCGCCACACCGGCGAAGAGTTCACGCCGCTGCAACTGCTGGCGACCAACCCCGACGGCACGCCCACCGGGGGCAAGTTCCTGGTCTACGACTCCCCGCTGTCCGAGTACGCCGCCGTCGGCTTCGAATACGGCTACACCGTGGGTAACCCGGACGCCCTGGTGCTGTGGGAGGCGCAGTTCGGCGACTTCGTCAACGGCGCGCAGTCGATCATCGACGAGTTCATCAGCTCCGGCGAGGCCAAATGGGGCCAGCTGTCCAACGTGGTGCTGCTGCTGCCGCACGGCCACGAAGGCCAGGGCCCCGACCACACCTCCGGCCGCATCGAACGCTTCCTGCAGCTGTGGGCGGAGGGTTCGATGACGATCGCGATGCCGTCGACGCCGTCCAACTATTTCCACCTGCTGCGCCGCCACGCCCTCGACGGGGTGCAGCGGCCGCTGATCGTGTTCACGCCGAAGTCGATGCTGCGCAACAAGGCCGCCGTCAGCGACGTCAGGGACTTCACCGAGATCAAGTTCCGCTCGGTGCTCGAGGAGCCGACCTACGAGGACGGCATCGGGGACCGGAGCAAGGTCAGGCGGATCCTGCTGACCAGCGGGAAGATCTACTACGAGCTGGTGGCGCGCAAGGCCAAGGACAACCGCGACGACGTCGCGATCGTGCGCATCGAGCAGCTCGCCCCGCTGCCCAAGCGCCGGCTCAACGAGACGCTGGACCGCTACCCCAGCGCCGAGGAGTTCTTCTGGGTGCAGGAGGAGCCGGCCAACCAGGGCGCGTGGCCGCGGTTCGGCCTCGAGCTCCCGGAGCTGCTGCCCGACAAGCTGACCGGACTCAAGCGCATCTCGCGGCGGGCCATGTCGGCCCCGTCGTCGGGTTCGTCGAAGGTGCACGCGGTCGAGCAGCAGGAGATCCTCGACACGGCGTTCCGCTGATCGCGTCGCCCCACCCACCGATACGGGGGACCGCCGGTACCGGCTAGCCTCGACGCAACGGGGGCCGACAGGGAAGGGTGCTCATGCAAGGGTTCGCCGGCAAGGTCGCCGTGGTGACGGGCGCGGGTTCGGGTATCGGGCAGGCGCTGGCCATCGAATTGGGGCGCTCGGGCGCCAAGGTGGCGATCAGCGACGTCGACGTCGAGGGCCTGGCGGAAACCGAGGCCAAGCTGAAGGCGATCGGAGCCGAGGTCAAGGCGGACCGGCTCGACGTGACCGAGCGCGAGGCGTTTCTCGCCTACGCCGACGCGGTCCGCGACCACTTCGGCAAGGTGAACCAGATCTACAACAACGCGGGCATCGCGTTCACCGGCGACGTCGAAGTCAGCCAGTTCAAGGACATCGAACGGGTGATGGACGTCGACTTCTGGGGCGTGGTCAACGGCACCAAGGCGTTCCTGCCCCACCTGATCGCCTCCGGCGACGGGCATGTGATCAACGTCTCCAGCGTGTTCGGGCTCTTCTCGGTGCCCGGTCAGGCGGCCTACAACTCCGCCAAGTTCGCGGTCCGCGGCTTCACCGAGGCGCTGCGGCAGGAGATGGTGGCGGCCGGCCACCCGGTGGCGGTGACCACGGTGCACCCGGGCGGCATCAAGACCGCGATCGCCCGCAACGCCACGGCCGCCGAGGGGCTCGACCAGGCCGAACTGGCCAGCCTGTTCGACAAACGGCTGGCCAGGACCAGCCCGCAACGGGCCGCCCAGATCATCCTCGAGGCGGTGCGCAAGAAGAAGGCCCGGGTGCTGGTCGGCACGGACGCCAAGGTGTTGGACGCCCTGGTGCGGCTGACGGGCCCGGGATATCAGCAGCTGTTCGGGCCCGTGATGGGCCGCCTGATGCCCAAGCCGTGACGCGCCGTAGCGGTAATCGCGCGTAACGGATAGCCTCAACGCGGTCATGCTGCCACAAGGGAGTACCAATGCATGAGTTCGCCGGCAAGGTCGCCGTCGTCACCGGCGCGGGTTCGGGGATCGGCCAGGCATTGGCCCTGGAACTGGGCCGCGAGGGCGCCAAGGTCGCGATCAGCGACGTCGACATCGAGGGACTGGCCGAGACGGAGGCACAGTTGACGGCGATCGGCGCCGAGGTCAAAGCCGACCGGCTCGACGTGACCGAGCGCGAGGCGTTCCTGGCCTACGCCGACGCCGTCCACGAGCACTTCGGCCGGGTCAACCAGATCTACAACAACGCGGGCATCACGTTCGTCGGCTCCATCGAGGACAGCCGGTTCAAGGACCTCGAGCGGGTGATGGACGTCGACTATTGGGGCGTCGTAAATGGCACCAAGGCGTTCCTGCCCCACCTGATCGCCTCCGGCGACGGCCACGTCATCAACATCTCCAGCGCGCTCGGCCTGTTCTCGGCCCCCGGGCAGGCGGCATACGTTTCGGCCAAGTTCGCCGTTCGCGGTTTCACCGAGGCGCTGCGACAGGAGATGGTGCTGGCCGGCCACCCGGTGCGGGTGACGACGGTGCACCCCGGTGGGGTCAAGACCGGCTTCGCCCGCAACGCCGTCTTCGCCGACGGCCTCGACCAGGACGGCCTGGCGGAACTGTTCGAGGAGCAACAGGCCAAGACCACCCCGCAGCGGGCGGCCCAGGTCATCCTGGGCGCCGTTGCCAAGAACAAGGCCCGCGTGCTCGTCGGCCCCGACGTCAAGGCCATGGACCTGGTGGTGCGGCTGACGGGTTCGAGACCCGAGCGGCTGCTGGGCGGGCCCATCATGAGCCGGGTGCAGCAGCTGGTGCACAAGCTCATGCCCAAACGCTGACGCCGGTCGATCAGCGCGGGAATCGCGCGAAAAGAGCCGGGGTCCGTTGGCCCTGAGGGTTCACCGCCCCAGCGGATGCTCCGCCAGCCACCCGCCGGCTACCGCCTGCGGGTCGGCCCCACCGCCCACCTGGCGGCGCATGCCTGCCAGAGCGGCCGTGTCCAGCACGCCGGCGACTTCGTTGATGGCCAGCAGCTGGCGATCGCTCAGCGCGTTGCGCCGATACAGCGGCACCACGTTCTCGGCCCGGATCAGTGCCGGCTTGCCGTCGGCGAGCGCGACCAGGTCGGCGGGCAGCCCGGGGTCGGCGGTGGTCGTCCAGCCCGCCGTCAGCTGCCCGCCCCGCACCGCGGCGAACATGGTTGTCTCAGCGGGGAATTCGCGCGGCGTCGGGAGCCCGCACGTGCCCACCGTCGAGGGGGCCGGACGCCCGGTGACGGCGCCGACGACCAGGCCGGCGCAGTGTTTGGGCAGCGTGCTCAAGTCCGCGCTGACGTCACTGCCACCCCACGCCCCGGCGGTGGACCCGGTCACCAGCAGCACGGGTTTGTCTTCTGCCGCCGTCGTGTAGTCGCCCGCGGCGACGCCCTCGGGCAGCGCGGCCACCATCGCGCGGTAGACCGCCGCGTCGGACAACGCCACCGCGCCGGGCTGCAGGCTCTGCAGCTCGCGCCCGGTCAGGGTCGGGACGACGGTGAACGCGCCCGAGTCCAGGCGCGCCATCGGATCGTCGGCCGTCTCGGCGTGCGCCGGGAAACCGTAGGACCGCAAGGCGGCCACGTACACGCCGGCCAGCAACGCCGACTCGGGATCCGCCGCGGAACCGACCACCAGTTCCGGACGCGGGCGGTGGTCGCCGGTGCCGCAGCCGGCCACCGCGAGGATGGCGGCGAGCAGCGACGCCGCCAGCCGGCCGGTTCTCACCCCGCGATGTCTGCGGGGTCTGCGGCCAGGGCGACCGCCGTGGCGACGGCATCCGCGACGCGCAGGTCCAGCGGGCTGGGGACGATCCGGTCGAAAGCCAGGTCGTCGCTGACGACCGAGAAGATCGCCTCGGCGGCGGCAACCATCATCTTCTCGGTGATCCGGCGCGCCCCGGCGTCGAGCGCCCCACGGAACACACCCGGGAAGGCCAGCACGTTGTTGATCTGATTGGGGAAGTCGCTGCGGCCGGTGGCCACCACCGCGGCGTACCGGGCCGCGACCTGCGGGTGGATCTCGGGGTCGGGGTTGGACAGCGCGAACACGATGGCGTCGGGCGCCATGGTGGCGATCATCTCCTCGGGCACCACCCCGCCCGACACCCCGAGGAACAGATCGGCGCCGCGCAGCGCTTCCGCCATGCTGCCCGTCAGACCGTCGGGGTTGGTGCGCTGGGCCAGCAGGCTCTTCACGCTGTTCATGTCGTCGCGCCCGGTGTGCAGAATCCCGCGCGAGTCCAGCACGGTGATGTCGGAAACACCCATCGCCAGCAGGAGGTTCGTGCACGCGACACCCGCCGCGCCGGCACCGGAGACCACCACCCGCAGCGAGGTCATGTCGCGGCCGAGCAACTTGGTGGCACCCATCAGCGCGGCCAGCGCGACGATCGCCGTCCCGTGCTGGTCGTCGTGCATCACGGGGCAGTCCAGCGCTTCGATGACGCGCCGTTCGATCTCGAAGCAGCGCGGCGCGGAAATGTCCTCGAGGTTGACGGCGCCGAACGTCGGGCGCAGCCGCACCAGGGTCTCGACGATCTCGTCGGGATCCTTGGTGTCCAGCACGATCGGGATCGCGTTCAGGCCGCCGAACGCCTGGAACAGGGCGCACTTGCCCTCCATCACCGGCAGCGAGGCCGCCGGGCCGATGTCACCCAGGCCCAGCACGGCGCTGCCGTCGCTGACCACGGCGACCAGGCGGTTCGCCCAGGTGTACCGGGCGGCCTGGCCGCGGTCGGCGGCGATCGCGCGACTGACCTGCGCCACACCCGGCGTGTAGGCGATGGACAGGGCGCGCTGGGTGTCCAGCGGGGCCGTCAGGCCTACCGAAAGCTTGCCGCCTACGTGTGCCTCGAAGATCTCCGCGTCGGTGATCGCACCGGCTTCGGCGCGCGTCTGTATCGATTCAACCAAGTCGGACACGCGCTTCAGGGTACTGACTACCGATTAGTAGGCCTAATGGTGATGTGCGTCTCACCGGCCACGCCCGCTGGGTCTCAGATGAGACCCAGCTCGGTGACCGCCTTGCGCTCGTCGGCCAGTTCGGCGGTAGTCTTGTCGATCCGGGCCCGGGAGAACTCGTTGATCTCCAGGCCGGTGACGATCTTCCAGTTGCCGTCCTTGGTGGTCACCGGGAACGACGAGATCAAGCCCTCGGGCACGCCGTAGGACCCATCGGAGATCACCGACATCGAGACCCAATCGCCGTCGGGCGAGCCCAGCAGCCAGTCCCTGGCGGCGTCGACGGTGGCCGACGCGGCCGAGGCGGCCGACGAAGCGCCGCGCGCGTCGATGACGGCGGCGCCGCGCTTGGCGACGGTCGGGATGAAGTCGTTCTCGATCCACGCCTCGTCGTTGACGACCTCGGCCGCGTTCTTGCCGTTGATCTCGGCGTGGAACAGGTCGGGGTACTGGGTGGCCGAGTGGTTACCCCAGATGGTCATCTTCTTGATGTCGGTGACCGCAACGCCGGTCTTCTTGGCCAGCTGCGAGATGGCCCGGTTGTGGTCCAGGCGGGTCAGCGCCGAGAACCGCTCCTTCGGGATGTCGGGCGCGTTGCTCATCGCGATCAGGCCGTTGGTGTTGGCCGGGTTACCGGTGGTCAGGACGCGGATGTCGTCGGCCGCCACCGAGTTGAGGGCCTTGCCCTGCGCGGTGAAGATCGCGCCGTTGGCCTCGAGCAGGTCGCTGCGCTCCATGCCCGGCCCGCGCGGCCGGGCGCCGACCAGCAGGGCGAGGTTGGCACCGTCGAAGATCTTGTTCGGATCCGAACCGGTCTCGATGCCGGCCAGCATCGGGAACGCGCAGTCGTCGAGCTCCATCACGACGCCCTCGAGCGCCTTGAGCGCCGGCTCGATCTCGAGCAGGCGCAGCTCGATCGGGCGATCGGGGCCCAGCAGCGAACCGCTCGCCAGGCGGAACAACAGGCTGTAGCCGATCTGGCCGGCGGCGCCGGTGACGGCAACCTTGAGAGGGCTTGCGCTCACGTCGAAATACTCCTTATGGAGATAGTCATGCAGGATCGGGTCTCGGCTCGAAACTAGCGCACCGGTCCTGGCCGCCTACCTCCGGTCCGACACCCGGCCTTCGCCCCGTCATCGGATCGTCGCGCTTCGGGAAACCGGGGCGCGTAGCATGGAGCACCGCCGGTCAGACCTGCGCTGCGATCGGAGGTGGATGTGTTCCAGGGTTTCGACGCCTTGCCCGAGGCTCTTCGGCCGCTCGCGCACGAGCCGCATCCCGTGCAACCCGATACCCGGCCGCGCTCCCCCGACGAGACCTTGGTCGACTGCGCCGTCTACGTCGAAGGCCACCGCCTGCCCGGGACATACAGCTACGCCATGGCCCTGGAAAAAGTGCGCCAGATCGAGATGCTCGGACACGAGGCTTTCGTCTGGATCGGCCTGCGCGAACCCGACCAGACCGAGATGCAGGAAGTCGCGGGCGTTTTCGGGATACATCCGCTGGCCGTCGAGGACGCCGTCTGCGCCCACCAGCGACCCAAGCTGGAACGCTTCGACGAGACGCTGTTCCTGGTGCTGAAGACGGTCGCGTATGTGCCGCACGAGTCGGTGGTGGCCGCCCGCCAGATCGTCGAGACCGGCGAGGTGATGGTTTTCGTCCGCAAGGACTTCGTGATCACCGTCCGCCACGGCGAGCACGGCGGGCTGTCCGATCTGCGCAAGCGGATGGAGGCCGACCCCGAGCAGCTGCGCCTGGGTCCGTACGCGGTGATGCACGCCATCGCCCACGAGGTGGTGACCCACTACCTCAAGGTGAGCCACCTGATCGAATCCGACATCGACAGCATCGAGGGTCTGGCGTTCGCCCCGGGCCACAAGCTCGACGTCGAACCGATCTACCTGCTCAAGCGTGAGGTCGTCGAACTGCGCCGGTGCGTCAACCCACTGTCCGGCGCGTTTCTGCGAATCCAGCAGGAGAACAAGGACTTGATCTCCAAAGAGGTGCGTCGCTACCTGCGCGACCTCGGCGACCACCATTCCGAGGTCGCCGAGCACATCGCCAGCTACGACGACATGCTCAACTCGCTGATCCAGGCCGCGCTGGCCCGCGTCGGAATGCAGCAGAACTCCGACATGCGCAAGATATCGGCCTGGGCCGGCATCATCGCGGTGCCGACCATGTTCGCGGGCATCTACGGCATGAACTTCGAGTTCATGCCCGAGCTGAAGTGGCACTGGGGGTACCCGGTGGTGGTCGCCATCATGATCACCGCCTGCCTGAGCCTGTACTTCAGCTTCCGACGACTCAACTGGCTCTGACGCAAGCAGGGCCGTCAGTTCGGTTGTGCCGCAGGCCGATCGGGGTTCAGCACGTCGACTCCATCGTTCTGCCACGCCTGTCGCATGGCTTCGGCGCCCTTCAACCGCACCCAGGCCGCCTCGGTCGCGGTGATGGGCGTCGCCGCCAGGAACTGCACCGGGTCACGCGGCGGCTCCAATGGCAGATCCTCGATGTCGCTGGGGCCCAACAACACCGCCGTGAACGGCACGCGCCCCGCCGGCCGCGCCCACAGCGGCGATCCCAGGTCGACCAACGCGTCGGCGGTCAACACCAAACCCTCGACGGCCGGTGTCGCCGCCAGCACCGCCAGACTGCGGGCGATGCCGGTGACGGGCCCCGGATCCCGCAGGCGCAGCACCACTTCGGCGCGCGGGCCCCGAGTCTGGTCATCGATGACCTGCGCCGGGTCGGTCATCGGGTAGCGCGAACAACCCAGTGACACGTAGTGCACCAACCCGTCGCCGCCGCGGAAACGCAACACCTCGATGGGTTCGGTGCCCAGAAAGGTCACGCTCGCCGAATCGGGCTCGACGTCGGCGAAGTGACGGCGCAGGTGCGCGCGCACCTGGTCCAGGAGCAGGCTCACTGATCCGCAGACGCGACGGTCAGGTTCGCCCCGGAGCCGGCGTCGAAAACGGCGAGCTTGGTGGTATCGAACGCCAGCTCGATGGACTGCCCGATCGCCGCCTTGGACTCCGCGGGAACCCTTGCCACGAACTGGTTCTCGTGCGCGTCGGCCTCGGCGGCCAGCGCCTCCAGCTGCACCGACCGCGCCGCCGAGCCCCCGGTGGAGAAGTACACGAACTTGTCGGCGCCCAGTGACTCGACGAGGTCGACCTTCGCCTCGAAGGTCAGCGCCCTGATGCGCTGGTACCCGTCGATCAACGCGGCGTCGGCCAGGTGCTCGGGGCGCACCCCCACGATGACGTTCTCGGGCGCCGGATGCTGCGCGATCGCCTGTTGGACTTCCGGTGACAGCATCACTTCACCGAAGGGCAGCGTCACACCGATGGGTGTCAACGTGGCGGGGAAGAAGTTCATGGCCGGCGAACCGATGAACCCCGCGACGAACAGGTTCGCAGGGTGCTCGTAGAGCTCGTCCGGGGTGCCGATCTGCTGCGCGACCCCGGCGTGCATCACCACCACCCGATCTCCCAGCGTCATCGCCTCGGTCTGGTCGTGGGTGACGTACACGGTGGTGGTGCCCAGCCGCTTCTGCAGCCGGGCGATCTCGCCGCGCATCTGCACGCGCAGCTTGGCGTCGAGGTTGGACAGCGGCTCGTCCATCAGGAAGGCCTTGGGGTGGCGCACGATCGCACGGCCCATCGCGACCCGCTGCCGTTGCCCGCCCGACAGTTGGGCGGGTTTGCGGTCGAGCAGTTCGGTCAGGTCAAGGGTTTTGGCGGTCTCCTCGACCTTCCGGGCGATCTCCGCCTTCTTCATCTTCGCCAGCGTCAGCGGGAACGCGATGTTCTGCCGCACGGTCATGTGCGGGTACAGCGCGTACGACTGGAACACCATCGCGATGTCGCGGTCCTTGGGCGCCTTCTCGTTCACGCGTTCGCCGCCGATGCGCAGCTCCCCCGACGTGATGTCCTCGAGACCGGCGATCATGTTCAGTGTCGTGGTCTTACCGCAGCCCGAAGGCCCGACCAGGATCAGGAATTCGCCGTCGGCGATGGTGATGCTGAGGTCTTGCACGGCGGTGGCGCCGTCGGGGTAGCTCTTGCTGACATGGTCCAGCACAATCTCGGCCATCGCGCTATCCCTTCACAGCGCCGGAGGTCAACCCGGCGATGATTCGTCGTTGGAAGACTAAAACAAAGACGATGATCGGCACCGTGATCACGACGGCGCCGGCCGCGATCGACCCGGTGGGCTCCTCGAATTGGGAACTGCCGCCGAAGTTCGCGATGGCCACCGGTGCGGTGATCGCCGCCTTGGTGGCGGTGAGCGACAGCGCCAGCAGCAGGTCGTTCCAGGCGAAGATGAACACCAGGATCGCCGCCGTCACCACGCCGGGCGCCGCCAGTGGGACGATCACCTTGCGGAAGGCCTGCGCCGGCGTGGCGCCGTCCATCTTCGCCGCACGCTCGAGATCCCAGGGGATCTCCCGGAAGAACGCCGACAGCGTGTAGATGGCAAGCGGCAGAGCGAAGGTGATGTAGGGCAGGATCAGGCCGGGCCAGGTGTCGAACAGGCCGACGAAGCGTTCGATGTTGAACAGCGGGGTGACCAGTGAGATCGCGGGGAACATGGTGACCAGCAGGGTGGCGCCGATCAGGACCCGCTTGCCGGGAAAGCTCAGCCGGGCGATCGCGTAGGCCGCCATCGCGCCCAGCACCACCGCGATCGCGGTGGTGATCAGCCCGATGCCGATCGAGTTGACCAGCGCCGAGCCGAACAGGTCACCGCGGAAGATGCCGCGGTAGTTCTCGAGGGACACCGACGACGGAATCAGCTTGCCGTCCTTGACCGTTGACGTCGGCTTGAGCGAGAGGCTGAGGATCCACAACACCGGCACAAGCGCGTACACCACCACCACGGTGTCGAGAACGGCCCACGCCGCGGCCCGCCGGGCGCCCGCCCCGGCCCGTCGTCGATCAACCGCCATCTGCGTCACCACCGGGCGCCGCGACGCCGAACACCTTGATGTAGACGAGCGCGATGATGCCCACACAGCCGAAGATGAGCACGCTGATCGCCGAGCCCAACCCGACGTTGAAGCCCTTGAACAGGTTGTCGTAGCCCAGGATCGACACCGAGTCGGTGTTGTTGGCGCCGTCGGTCAGCACGTAGATGTTGTCGAAGATGCGGAAGGCGTCCAGGGTCCGGAACAACAACGCGACCACGACCGCCGGCTTGATGATCGGCAACGTCACGCGCATCAGCCGCCGCCACGGCCCCGCGCCGTCGACCTGGGCGGCCTTCAGCAGATCCTCGGGCACCAGCGCCAGCCCGGCCAGTAGCAGCAGCGACATGAAGGGCGTCGTCTTCCAGACCTCGGCGAGGACGACGATGCCCAGCGACGGCAGTTGCTGGGTCAGCGGAGCACTGCCCTGCGGCAGGAGGTTGGCCAGATAGCCGGTGCCCGGCGTCCACGCGTAATACCAGCTGTAGGACGCCACCACGGTGACGATGCCGTACGGGATGAGCACCGCGGTGCGCACCAGCCCCCTGCCGACCAGCGTGCGGTGCATGACCAGCGCCAGCGCCAGGCCCAGCACGAACTCGACCGACACGGAAACCACTGTGATTCCCAGGGTTACGGCCAGCGCCGTCCACCAATACCGGTCGGTCAGGATCGTTTGGTAGTTGCTCAGGCCGACGAACGCGGTGTCGTGGGGGGTGGCGAGGCTGTTGCGCTGCAGGCTCAGCCACACCGCATAGCCGATCGGGTAGGCAGTCACCGCCAGCATCAGCAGCGCCGCCGGCGCGACGAGGATGAAGGCAAGGCGCCGTTCCGACAGCCGGTTTCGCGTGCGGGCGTGCTGCGCGCCGGCGGGGGGATCCGACGCGACGCCGGCGCGGATCACGGCAGCAGCCCCTTGCCGTCGATGGCCTTCTGCGCCTGCGCGGTGAGTTCGTCGGCGGTCCGCTCCGGGTCGATCCGGGTGATGGGGCTCAGGGCCGCGGACAGCCGCAGCGACAACGCCTGATACACCGGCGTCGCTGGCCGCACGGCGGCCTCGGTGAGCTGCCGGCGAATGACGGTGTACATCGGGTACTTGGTCTGGAATTGCGGGTCGGAGTACAACGACGTCCGCACCGCGGGCAGTCCACCTTGCATCGAGACGTACTTCTGGCTCTGCAGGCTACGCAGGCAGCGCACGGCTTCGAACGCCTCCGCGCGATGGCGGGTGGTGCTGGCCACGGCCAGGTTCAGCCCGCCGATGGTGACCTTGGCCGGCCGGCCCGGCGCCACACCTGGATACGGCGCGAACGCGAACACCTTCTGGCTGGCCTCGTAGGCCAGGCGGAATTGCTCGTCGGTGGGCGCGAAGGTCCCGACGTCGTTGATGCTGCCGGCCAACGCCGGGTCCCGGTTCAGCGGCAGGAAGGGGACACCGCCCTTCACCGCGTTCTCCAGCATGGAGGCCAGCACGTACGGCCAGTTGACTTCGAGCGCGGCCTTGCCCTGTTCGACCGCCAGGCGCGCCGTGCCCTCGTCGGTCCGGGTGATCGACGGGTCGGCGCCCGGAGCGGTGCCCACGGACTTGAGGATGCGCAGCGCGTCGACGGTCGCGGCCCGGTGCGCGGGGGTGTCCGTCAGGGTGACACGGCGACCATCCTCGGAGAGCACCTGACCCCCACCGCTCACCAACAGCGTGTTGAACCACACCACCAGGCCCTCCCCCTCGTTCGCCTGCACGGCGATCCAGGCGGGCTGACCCGCGGCGTGCAACCGGGCGGCCTCGGCCACCATCGCGCCCCAATCCAGCGGCGGCTGCCTCACCAAATCCGGCCGATACCAAAGCAATTCGGTATTCGTGATGACGGGTGCGGCATACAACTCGTGCTTCCATCGAGCCGTCGCCAGCGGGCCGGGCAGGGTGTCGGCTCGGGCGTCGGCGTCGGCCAGCCCTTCCGGGTCGTCGGCTAGCGGCAGCGCCCAGCCCGCCTCGGCGAACTCCGCGGTCCACACCACGTCCAGCGCCATCACGTCCAGGCCGCGGTCGTGAGCGCTCAGCCGCCGCGCCAGCTGCACACGCTGCTCCCCGGGGCCCCGCGGCAGGCTCACATGCCGGATCGCGAACCGGCCTTCCATTCGCTTGGTGCACTCTTGAGCGACGGCGTTGAACGCGGCCGAATCGGTGGCCGGGGTGAAGAACGTGATCACCAGCCCGCCGCCGACCGGCCCGCAGGCCGATCCCGCCGCGGCGATGATCACCGCCGCCGACGCGATGACGCCCAGCCGGCGCGGGCGCACGCGACTGAACACCGGGTTCACACCCCTTGTGCGTGTCCTCAAATCGACAGGCGGGCCAACAGATCCCGTGCCTTCTCCGCGTTCTGCGGATCGCAGAGCACGTCGTAGCGGCCGGCCACCAGCTGCATGGTCGAGCTGAAATCCCTTGTGCCCCGCGCCATCGCGTAGGGGACTGCGGAGGTGATCAGGCCGAAGAAGACGCCGGCGACCAGGCCGGTGGCCAGCGCCGCCCACGGATTCGGGCTGAAGAAGCCGAGCACCAACCCGATGAACAGACCCAGCCAGGCACCGCTGAGCACCCCGCCGCCGAGCACCTTGGCCCATGTCAGCCGGCCGGTGACCCGTTCGACCTGCATCAGGTCGACGCCGACGATGGTCATCTGCTGAACCGGGAACTGCTGCTCGGAGAGGTAGTCGACGGCGCGCTGCGCCTCGGCGTAGGTGGGATAGGAGCCGACCGGCCAGCCCTTGGGCGGTGTCGGCAACCCGGGTGCGCGCCGACCGCCCGCCGCGCCCGAAGGCGTCGCGCCGGGTACCTGACCGGGCTGGAATGGACTAGTCATTGGCGCTCATTCTCCTCCGCCGAGGCCGTCGTCACATCTCGGGCCCTTCCAGCCTATCGAGCGGCCGCAAGCCAACCTGCGAAAACAGGGCGCCGGCACCCGGTGCGGCCGGGCGGCCCGCGGCGATTCACCACCGATCCGCGGCGTGGCCATCGGCTAGGTTGAACACCATGACAGCGCCCGGCGATGGCTTCGGCGAACCCGCCCACGATGACCAGGCCGAACCGGCGCCCACCGGCAGCGGGGCCCCGGATCAGCCGGAGGCGCCGTGGGAACCGCCGGCATCGGCCACGCCACCCGAATATCCGCCCCAGGCCTATCCCCCGCCCGGCTATCCCGCCGAGTACCAATCCGGCTACGGTGCCCAATACCCGCCGCCCCCAACCGGATACGGGCCGCCGCCCGGGTACGAGCAGCCGCCGGGTTATGGCGCACCGCAGTACCAGCCCGGGCCGTCGCAAGTCGGCGGGCCGCCCGCCGGCTACGGGCCACCGCCCTATTCGGGTGGCTACTACCCGGCACCGGACTACCGGGGCGGCTACGGGCCGCCGAGCCGGGTGAAACCCGGCACGAACAAGCTCGCCATCGCGTCGCTCATCTCGTCGTTCACCGGGGCGTTCTGCTGCTGCCTCGGCTCGATCGTGGCCATCGTGCTCGGCGCGGTCGCGATCAATCAGATCAAGCGCACCCAGCAAGACGGCTACGGCCTCGCGGTCGCCGGCATCGTCATCGGCATCGCCACCCTGGTGGTCACCACGATCATCGTCCTGTTCGCGATGCACTCGCACTAGCCGCCTCGGCGCGCCGGGGCCGTCACCGCCGCCATCCGCCGCGCCACCACCGGCTGCCTAGGCTTTCCCCATGGCATCGGTCAACAGGGTGTACATCGCCCGGCTCTCGCGGATGTTGGTGCTGGGTCCCCTCGGTGAGTCCTTCGGCCGGATCCGCGATGTCGTGGTCAGCATCAGCATCGTGCGTCGGCAACCGCGCGTGTTGGGACTGGTCGTTGATCTGGCGACGCGGCGCAGCATCTTCATCCCGATGCTGCGGGTGGCCGCGATCGAGCCGGAGGCCGTCACCCTCAACACCGGCAGCGTGTCCCTGCGCCACTTCGAACAGCGCCCGGGCGAGGTGCTGGCGATCGGGCAGGTACTCGACACCCAGGTCAGGGTGAACGATCCCGCGCTGCCCGAGCTGGCCGGCCTCGACGTCGTCGTCACCGACCTGGGCATCGAACAGACCCGAACCCGCGACTGGATGGTGAGCCGGGTCGCGGTGCGCTCCCAGCGGCGGCTGGGCCGGCGCGGCCCGGTGCACGTTGTGGACTGGCAGAACGTGCAGGGCCTGACCCCGTCGGCGCTGGCGATGCCGGGCCAGGGGGTGGCGCAGTTGCTGGACCGGTTCGAGGGCTGGAAGGCGGTCGATGTGGCCGACGCCATCCGCGGTCTGCCCCCCAAGCGGCGCTACGAGGTGCTCAAAGCCCTCGACGACGACCGGCTGGCCGACGTCTTGCAGGAACTGCCCGAGCTCGACCAGGCCGACGTGCTGTCCGAGCTGGGCACCGAACGCTCGGCCGACGTGCTCGAGGAGATGGACCCCGACGATGCCGCCGACCTGCTCGGCGTGCTCAATCCGACGGACGCGGAGATGCTGCTGACACGGATGGACCCCGACGAGTCGGCCCCGGTGCGTCGGCTGCTGGCCCATTCCCCCGACACCGCGGGCGGCCTGATGACCTCGGACCCGGTGGTGCTGACACCCGACACGTCGGTCGCCGAGGCGCTGGCCCGGGTCCGCGACCCGGATCTCACCCCCGCGTTGTCGTCCATGGTGTTCGTGGTGCGCCCGCCCACGGCCACACCCACCGGCCGGTACCTGGGCTGTGTGCAACTGCAGCGGCTGCTTCGCGAGCCCCCGGCGGAACTGGTCGGCGGGATCGTCGACACCGACCTGCTCACCCTGACGCCGGAAACGCCGCTGGCGGCGGTGACCCGCTACCTGGCCGCGTACAACCTGGTGTGCGGACCGGTGCTCGACGGCCAGAACCACCTGTTGGGCGCGGTGACCGTCGACGATCTTCTCGATCACCTGTTGCCGCACGACTGGCGAGCGGATGCACAGGCCCTCGACGCCACCGGCCGGCTGGAGGGACTGGGAGGTTGGCGTTGAGCAAGTCCTCGTCACCGCGTCGCCTCTACACCCCGCGGACGTCGCGCCGGTACTCGCCGCGGCTGGACCCCGAGGCCGTCGGCCAGATCACCGAGTCCATCGCGCGGTTCTTCGGCACCGGCCGCTACCTGCTGGTGCAGACGGCCATCGTGGTGGCGTGGATCGCGGTGAACCTGTTCGCGGTGGGCCTGCGCTGGGACCCCTATCCCTTCATCCTGCTCAACCTGGCTTTCTCCACGCAGGCCGCCTACGCGGCCCCGCTGATCCTGCTCGCCCAGAATCGTCAGGAGAACCGGGACCGGGTCGCGCTGGAACAGGATCGGCATCGCGCGACGCAGACCAAGGCCGACACCGAGTTTCTGGCCCGCGAACTCGCCGCGGTGCGGCTGGCGGTCGGTGAGGTGGTGACCCGCGAGTATCTGCGCCACGAGCTCGAAGATCTGCGCTCGCTGCTGGCCAATCTGGACGCCGATTCCGAGGGCTCCACCGCGGCGCAGGGCGACGACGGGGCGGACCGAAAGGCTAAGAAATCGGGCTGAGAACCAGTTCCGACCATTGCGCCACTCTGGTCACAAGAGTTATGTATGGTGATCTAGTTCACGGCTACGGGAGCAGTTGACCAGCTCACATACCTAGGACGGTCGAGTGCGCATTGGGGGACGCCGGGGTGCACGCCCGGCCGCCGCGGTGGAGCGGCTGCGAGCACTTCAGGTCAGCCGTTCGCGCGTGTTCGGCGTAGCCACCATCACCCCGTTGGTCTTCGCGGGAGCGGTCAGCGGGGCGGCGCCGTCGCTGCCCCTGAAGCTGCCCCCGGTGCACGCGAACGTCGCCCCGGTGGCGGCCGTCTCCCCTTCGATGCCCGACCTCTCGGGACCGGCCGTCGTTTCCATCGACCGTTCCCCGACCGCCTTCCACGTCGCCGAACCCGCCCTGTCGGCACCCCCGCCGGCGATGATCGTGAATGCGCCTGGGGCACTTGGCATTCCGAGCATCGCACTGGCGGCCTACCGCAGTGCCGAGCAGAAGATGGCCGTGGCCGCCCCGAACTGCGGCGTGAGCTGGAACCTGCTGGCCGGGATCGGGCGCATCGAATCGGGTCATGCCGGCGGCGGCGCGGTCGACGCGCGCGGCACGGCGGTGGTCCCGATCTACGGCCCCGCGCTGGACGGCACGCTGCCGGGCAACGAGATCATCCTGCAGAGCAGCGCGGGCAATCGCCCCACCTACGCGCGGGCGATGGGGCCGATGCAGTTCCTGCCGGGCACCTGGGCGCGATACGCCTCCGACGGCAAAGGCGACGGCGTCGCCGACCCGCAGAACCTGTTCGACGCCACCTTGGCCGCGGCCCGCTACCTGTGCAGCGGCGGCCTCAACCTCCGCGACCCCTCGCAGGTGATGGCGGCGATCTTGCGCTACAACAACTCGATGGCTTACGCGCAGAACGTGCTGGGCTGGGCCTCGGCGTACGCCACCGGCGTCGTTCCGGTCGACCTGCCGCCGATGACGGGCCCGCCGCCCCCGCTGGCCGACGCACACCTCGAGCATGCCGAGGGACTCGGCCCCAACCTGCCGATGAACGTCAACGGGCTGCCGCTGGACGATCCGCTGGCCCGCATGCCGCTGATCGACCTCACCGCACCGCAGAGCGCCGGTCCACCACCGATGTTCCCGTGGCTGACCCCCACGCCGCAGCAGGCCCCGGCGCGCCAGCCCGGCTGCACGGTGATCTGCGTGGGGCCCCAGAACCCGCCGCCGAACGCCCCGCCGTGGGCGCCGCCAATGGCCCCACCGCCGCCGGCTCCGCCGATGGCCCCACCCCCGATGGCCCCGCCACCGCCTCCCGACCCGCAGGCGGCCCCGCCGCCGGCCGCACCAGCGCCGGCACCGAAACCGGCCGGCCCGCCGAACGCGGCGCCCAAGCAGCCGGGCCCCGTTGCGGGCGCCTGACCGTCCCATCTCATCGCGCGCCTACACTCGGCGGTGATGTCCAGTCATGACACTGCCGACTTGAGCGCGGCAATCCGCACCGCACTGGGGAAAGTGATCGACCCCGAACTACGGCGCCCCATCACCGAACTCGGCATGGTCAAGAGCATCGACACCGAGCCCGACGGCGCCGTGCACGTGGGGATCTACCTGACCACCGCCGCCTGCCCGAAGAAGACCGAGATCAGCGAGCGGGTCACCCAGGCCGTCTCCGACGTGCCGGGCACGGGGGCGGTGAAAGTCACCCTGGACGTGATGAACGACGAGCAGCGCACCGAACTGCGCAAGCAGTTGCGCGGCGACGCCCGCGAACCCGTCATCCCCTTCGCCCAGCCCAACTCGCTGACGCGGGTCTATGCGGTCGCGTCGGGCAAGGGCGGGGTGGGCAAATCCACCGTCACCGTCAACCTGGCCGCGGCGATGGCGGCCCGCGGCCTGTCGGTCGGCGTGCTCGACGCCGACATCCACGGCCACTCCATCCCCCGGATGATGGGCACCACCGACCGGCCCACACAGGTCGAGTCGATGATCCTGCCGCCCATCGCGCACGAGGTGAAGGTCATCTCGATCGCGCAGTTCACCGAGGGCAACACACCGGTGGTCTGGCGGGGGCCGATGCTGCACCGGGCGTTGCAGCAGTTCCTGGCCGACGTCTACTGGGGCGACCTGGACGTCCTGTTGCTGGATCTGCCGCCGGGCACCGGCGACATCGCCATCTCGGTGGCTCAGCTGATCCCGAGCGCCGAGCTGATGGTGGTCACGACGCCGCAGCTGGCCGCCGCCGAGGTCGCCGAGCGGGCGGGCAGCATCGCGATGCAGACCCGGCAGCGCGTGGCCGGGGTGGTGGAGAACATGTCGGGCCTGACCCTGCCGGACGGCTCGACCATGCAGGTGTTCGGCGAGGGCGGCGGCCGGCAGGTGGCCGAACGCCTGTCCCGCGCGATCGGCGCCGATGTGCCGCTGCTGGGCCAGATTCCGCTGGATCCCGCGTTGGTGGCCGCCGGCGATTCCGGCACGCCGATCGTGCTGAGTGCCCCCGACTCCCCGGCGGGCAAGGAACTGCGCGCCGTGGCCGACAAGCTGTCGTCGCGGCGCCGCGGGCTGGCGGGCGTGTCGCTGGGGCTCGATCCGACGCGGCGCTAGTCCCGATGGCGGCGACCCGCTTCGCCCGACTGCGCCGCGCTAAGTCGCGTCGGCGTCGAACGGCGTCGGCCCGGGGATGTGCGGCTGAGGTTGCGGCGGCGGCGACGGCTCCGACGGAGTGACCGCAGCACCGTTGGCCGGCCTGTCGAAGTTGCCGGTGAGGAAGGAATCGTCGCCGTCCAGCAGGTGCTTGGTCAGGGCGGCGCGGGGAGTCATCCCCCGCAGTCTCTGCAGTTCGCTCAGCGGAACCCGCAGCTCGTCGAACTCGGGCCCGAGGTCCTCACGCAGCTGGGTGGTCACCCCGCTGAGGTAGTCGCGCGCCTGGCGCAGCGCGGTCGACGTCCAGCGGATCGCGCCGGGGAGCCGTTCGGGGCCGAGGACCACCAACCCGACCACGACGAGGACCAGGATGTGCTCCCAGCTCAGGCTGCCGAACATCTAGCTGCCGTCGGGGTCGGGCTTGACGGTGAGGGTGACGTGCCGGCCGTCGCGGACCACCTCGACCGGGGAGTCCTGCCCGATGGTCAGCTGGCGCACGGCCACGACGAACTCGTCGGCGTCGGCGACCGTGCGGTTACCGACCTTGACGATGACGTCGTTCTCCAGGATCCCGCCCTTTTGCGCGGGGCTGCCCGCCTTCACGTTGGCGACCTGGGCCCCGGAGGCGATGGCGTTGCTCACCGACCGGGTGCTGATCCCCAGCGTCGGGTGCACGATCTTGCCGTCCTTGATCAGCGTCTGCGCGACTTCCTTCGCCTCGTTGATCGGGATGGCGAAGCCGAGCCCACTCGCGCTGTCGGACAGCGACTTACCCGCGGTGTTGATGCCGATCACCTGTGAATCCATATCGATCAGCGGACCACCGGAGTTGCCGTGGTTGATGGACGCGTCGGTCTGCAGCGCATCGATGACGGTGTCGGTGTCCGAGCCCTCCCCCGACAAGGGAACGGGCCGGTGCAGCGCGCTGATGATGCCGTGGGTCACGGTGCTGCGCAGCCCCAGCGGCGCACCGGCAGCGAGCACCTCGTCGCCGACGCGCACCTTGTTCGAGTCACCGAACCGGGCCACGCTGAGATTGTCGACGTTGTCGACCTTGAGCACGGCCAGGTCGGTCTTGGGGTCGCGGCCGACCAGGTTGGCCGGCACTTCCTTGCCGTCGTTGAACACCACGGTCGTCTTGAATTGGCTGGGGTTGTTGGCCGCCTCGGAGATCACGTGGTTGTTGGTGACGATGTAGCCGCGGCCGTCGACCACCACGCCGGAGCCCTGCATGCCCTCCTGGTCGCTCTTGGACTCGATCGTCACCACTGCGTTGGCGGTCGCGGCCGCCACCTTGGCGAAGCGACCGGCCGGGCCTTCGCCGTTGCCGTTGGTCGACAGCGTCACCTTCGAGGTGGTGAACGCCTCGGCGACCTCGGCCGTCTTGCGGCCGACCACCCCGCCGATGACGCCGATGAGCAGCGCGATCAGCAGTAAGACGAGCAACGCCAGGTAGGACACCTTGCCGCCGAACAGCACATCGCGCACCCCG
The DNA here is from genome assembly GCF_034555895.2 of Mycobacterium europaeum. Classification (NCBI taxonomy): domain Bacteria; kingdom Bacillati; phylum Actinomycetota; class Actinomycetes; order Mycobacteriales; family Mycobacteriaceae; genus Mycobacterium; species Mycobacterium europaeum. Next base: position 727,847 of record NZ_CP157315.1, on the reverse strand, counting down.
AGCTTGCCGCCGTAGCCCTGCGGCCCCCGCGGTCCAGACGGGGCGACCGCCGGGGTGCCCAGCGCGGCCGCCGCCGACGGGTCACGCCATGGGTCGACCTCGTCCGGCCCGGCGCCGTCCTTCTCGGCCGCCAGCGCGCCGGCGTCGACGGGGTGGCGTTGCAGGGAGTCGGGGCTGCCGGTCGGCCGACTGAACGCCTCCTGAAGCACGGGATCGGCCGGCTCGTCGTGCGGGGAGAACTCGGTCTGGTCCCGATACTTCGGCGGGCGCACGCGATCGGCCACGAAGGATCCGCGCAGCCCGGCGGGGCGGCGGAACAGTTGACGCGACGCGGGGTCGACCGGCGGACGCGAGATGGGGCGCGGCGCCAGACGGTTGCCGCGGTTCTGGCCGCTGTCCTGCTTCTGGTCGAAGCCTTGATCGGAGGTCACGTTACCCCTTTGGATCCTCTTCTTGAGCGCTCGAGACGGGCCCTTCACCGGGCGAGATGTGCGACACCGGCGCGGTCGTGTCCACCCTAGTATCCACGGTTCGGGACACCTCGCCCATGAGCGCACGGGCGGGGTGCGCAAAATTCGGCCGGATCAACCGCGAGGATCTCGAGGAGAAGGAAGCGAGCTAGCGACGCTTGCGCTGTTCACGGGCATCGCGGTCAGCAAAACGGTCGGCCGCGCTGGTCTCCGCGTCCTCTGGCGACTCGTAGGGAATCTCGGCCAGCATCCCGAGCAGCGCGCTCGGGATGCGGATCGGGTGCGAGTCCCGCAGCGCCGCGCGCGCCCGGCTCTGGTCGTCGACCTCGGCCGCGCATTGGGGGCACAGCGACAGGTGGTGCGCCGCCCGCAAGTGCGCGTTCATCCGCAGCTCACCGTCGACGAAGGCCGCGATGGCCTCCACCGACAGGTGCTCGGTGGAACCGAACTGCCGCGGCGCGCCGACGGGCGCATCGCTCTGAGAGGCGAACTGAGCGGGAAGCCAGGAGAACGCGCGCCGGAAGACATGTCCTCGATCGGCCATCACCGGGTCCTTTCATCGCGCCTACCCCTCGAATGTAGCGCGAGGCGACGCGCAATACCGCGTCTACCGGCGGCAAAACCGCTGGCATCGCGGGCCGCGGCGGGCGCGGGGCTACGCCGACTCGGCGTGCAGCGCGTTCCGGCCGGTGCCCTGGTCGGGATGCGCGGCCAGGTAGTCGCGCAGGGCCTGCCGTCCGCGGTGGATGCGGCTGCGCACCGTTCCCAGCTTCACGCCCAGCGTCGCACCGATCTCCTCGTAGGACAGGCCCTCGATGTCACACAGCACGACCGCGGCGCGGAACTCCGGCGGCAGCGAATCCAGCGCCGCCTGCAGATCGGGGCCGAGCCGCGAATCATGGTAGATCTCTTCGGGATTCGGCTCGTCGGCCGGTACACGCTCGTAGTCCTCGGGCAGCGCCTCCATCCGGATCCGGGCGCGCCGGCGCACCATGTCGAGGAACAGGTTGGTGGTGATGCGGTGCAACCAGCCTTCGAACGTTCCCGGCTGATAGTTCTGCACCGACCGGAAAACGCGGATGAACGTCTCCTGGGTGAGGTCCTCGGCGTCGTGCTGATTGCCGGAGAGGCGGTACGCCAGCCGGTACACCCGGTCGGCGTGCTGGCGCACCAGTTCGTCCCACGACGGCATCGTGGACTTGTCCCCGGTCGCGTCGAATACTGCGGTGCCCTGCAAACCGTCGGACTCCTCCGCCCACTCGTTTGCGGGGCAGTCCTGCGCGTGCGACATGCTGGTCGGGCCCAAAAGCGTGGTGATGATCAGATCCTCCGAATCCGTCCTGCCCAAAAGCGACAAGTCGTCACCGGCGGCAACACGTGGCCGCCAGTCCGTATTCCCGTGCCAACGCGCTCCGCGATCCATAGGGACACCGTCGCGTATCGGCGTATGTGCGATATATGAACAATCTGAGCTCAACCTGAGAAACCGGATCGTTACCATCGCTGCGCAGGAGATATCCGCCGCGCGGTGAAGTTAAACGCGTCGGCCCTGCCGGGCGTGTCACGAGGGTGCGGCTTAGGCGTGCCACGCCGGGGTGCGCAACGGAGTGGAATACGCTGCGGGCATGGACGGCACCGACGCAGAACCCCCCGGCCAGCCGGCGCCCAGTCGAGCCGAATCCCTCTTCGCGCACGCCGAGGGGTCGATCTCGGAGGACGCGCTGCTGGCGGCCGCCCGCGAGCGTGCGATGGACATCGGCGCCGGGGCGGTGACCCCGGCGGTGGGTGCGCTGCTGAGCCTGCTGACCAAACTCAGCGGCGGCAAGGCCGTCGCCGAGGTGGGGACCGGAGCGGGGGTCAGCGGGCTCTGGCTGTTATCCGGCATGAGCGACGACGGGGTCTTGACGACGATCGACATCGAGCCCGAGTACCTGCGGCTCGCCAAGCAGGCGTTCTCCGAAGCCGGGATCGGGCCGTCGCGCACCCGGCTGATCAGCGGCCGGGCCCAAGAGGTCCTCACCCGGCTCGCCGACGCGTCCTACGACCTGGTGTTCGTCGATGCCGACCCCGTCGACCAGCCCAACTACGTCATGGAGGGCGTACGGCTGCTGCGCCCCGGGGGCGTCATCGTGGTGCACCGCGCGGCCCTCGGGGGGCGGGCCGGCGATCCCGCCGCCCGCGACGCCGAGGTGGTCGCGGTGCGGGAAGCGGCGCGACTCATCGCCGAGGACGAGCGGCTCACCCCGGCGCTGGTGCCGCTGGGCGACGGCATCTTGGCCGCCGTGCGCGATTAGACGGCGCACCCGGATCCGACCGATACGAATTCTTGACGCGCCACCCTATTGACCAGCGACTGAACGTACGTTTAGTGTGCTGAACATGCGTTCAGCCGACCTGACCGCCGCCGCCCGGATCCGGGACGCGGCCATCGAGCGGTTCGGCGAGCAGGGGTTCGGCGTGGGCCTGCGCGCGATCGCCGAAGCGGCCGGCGTGAGCGCCGCGCTGGTCATCCACCACTTCGGCTCCAAGGAGGGCCTGCGAAAGGCGTGTGACGCCCACATCGCCGAAGAGATCCGCAACAGCAAGTCCGAGGCGCTTCGGTCGAATGACCCCGCCACCTGGTTCGCCCAGCTGGCCGAGATCGAGTCGTACGCACCGATGATGGCCTACCTGGTTCGCAGCATGCAATCCGGCGGCGAGCTGGCGAAGATGTTGTGGCGCAGGATGATCGACAACGCCGAGGAGTACCTCGACGAGGGCGTGCGAGCCGGCACCATCAAACCCAGCCGGGACCCGCACGCCCGGGCCCGCTACATGGGCATCACCGGCGGTGGCGGCTTTCTGCTGTATCTGCAGATGCACGAAACCCCAACGGACATCCGGGCGGTCCTGCGCGACTACGCGCGCGAGATGGTGCTGCCCGCGCTGGAGATCTACACCGAAGGGCTGATGGTCGACCGCACCATGTACGACGCCTTCCTGGCCACAGAAGAGCAAGGAGAAACCGATGCCAGTTGACACTGCCGCGCCGATCGACATCCGCGGCTTGACAAAGAGATTCGGGGCGGTGCGCGCGCTCGACGGCCTCGATCTCACCGTGCGCGAAGGCGAAGTGCACGGCTTCCTCGGCCCCAACGGCGCGGGGAAGTCGACGACCATCCGCATCCTGTTGGGTCTGGTCAAGGCGGACGGCGGCAGCGTGCGACTCCTGGGCGGGGACCCGTGGACCGACGCGGTGCGATTACACCGTCACATCGCCTATGTTCCGGGCGATGTCACGCTGTGGCCGACGCTGACCGGGGGCGAGATCATCGACCTGCTGGCCCGCATGCGCGGCGGCATCGATCGCAGGCGCCGCGCCGAGTTGATCGAGCGCTTCGACCTCGACCCGCACAAGAAGGCGCGGACCTACTCCAAGGGCAACCGGCAAAAGGTCTCGCTCATCTCGGCCTTCTCCTCGCGAGCCCGGCTGCTGCTGTTGGACGAGCCCAGCAGCGGCCTGGACCCGTTGATGGAGAACGTCTTTCAGCAGTGCGTCGCCGAGGCGCGCGACCGGGGCGCGACGGTCTTGCTGTCCAGCCACATCCTGGCCGAAACCGAAGCGCTGTGCGAGCGGGTGACGATCATCCGGGCCGGCAAGACCATCGAGAGCGGTTCACTGGCCTCGCTGCGGCATCTCAGCCGCACCTCGATCCGGGCCGAAATGACCGGCGACCCCGGTGACCTCACTCGTATCAAGGGGGTCGAGGACGTCAGCGTCGAGGGCCACACGGTGCGCGCGCAGGTAGACGGCGAAAGCCTCGGGGAATTGATCCGCGCGCTCGGGGACGCCGGCGTGCGCAGCCTCGTCAGCCAGCCGCCGACGCTCGAGGAACTCTTCCTGCGCCATTACGACACGGCGGGCAGGGTTTCCGCGTCATGACCACCGCAACCCTGGCTCGGTCGCACCGACCGGCCCACCCCGTGCCGCAACGCCGGCCGAACTTCTCGGGGACGCTCGGGATGCTGCGGCTCTACCTGCGCCGCGATCGAATCTCGCTGCCGCTGTGGGTATTACTGCTGTCGGTACCGCTGGCAACGGTGTACGTGGGCAGCATCGCAAAGGTCTATCCCACCCAGGCCGAACGCGCCGGGTTCGCCGCCACCATCATGGCCAGCCCCGCACAGCGCGCGCTCTACGGGCAGATCTACAACGACAGCCTTGGGGCCGTGGGCATTTGGAAAGCCGGGATGTTCCATCTGCTGATCTCGGTGGCCGTCATCCTGACCGTCATCCGGCATACCCGCGCCGACGAGGAGGCCGGCCGGACCGAGCTCCTGGACTCGACCGCGGTCGGCCGCTACGCCAGCCTCAGCGCCGCGCTGCTGTTGTCCTTCGGGGCCAGCATCGCCACCGGCGTGATCGGCGCGGCGGGACTGCTCACCACCGACGTCCCACCGGGCGGGTCGCTCGCCTTCGGCGCCGCGCTCGCCTGCTCCGGCCTGGTGTTCACCGGCGTCGCCGCGGTGACCGCGCAGTTGTCGCCGAGCGCCCGGACCGCGCGCGGCGCCGCGTTCACGGTCCTGGCGGCCGCGTTCACGCTGCGCGCCCTCGGCGACGCCGGTTCCGGCGCGCTGTCGTGGCTCTCGCCGCTGGGCTGGTCGCTGCAAGTGCGGCCCTACGCGGGCGACCACTGGGCGGTGCTGGCGCTGCACGTGGCGACCACCGTCGCGCTCACCGCGATGGCGTATCGGCTGCTGGCCGGCCGCGATGTCGGCGCCGGGCTGTTCGCCGAACGCCCCGGCCCCGGCTCCGCCGCGCCCGCGCTGGGCAACGTGTTCGGGCTGGCGTGGCGGCTGGACCGCGGCGCCCTGCTGCTGTGGACCGTGGGCCTCTGCCTGTATGGCGTCCTGATGGGCAGCGTCGTGCACGGCATCGGCGACGAGCTCGGCAACAGCAACGCCGCGCGCGACATCGTCGTCCGGATGGGCGGCACCAACGCGTTGGCGGAGGCCTTCATCGCCGTCGCGTTCACCATGCTGGGCATGGCGGCCGCCGCGTTCGCCGTCTCGCTGACACTGCGATTGCACCAGGAGGAAACGGGTCAACGAGCCGAGACGACCCTGGCCGGCGCGGTGTCCCGGACCCGTTGGCTGGCGAGCCACGTACTGGCGGCGACGTTGGGGTCCGCGGCGGCCATGCTGGTCAGCGGCGTGGCCGGCGGACTCGTCTACGGCGCCGCGGCCGGCGACGTCGGCGGCAAGGTGGCCGTCATGGTGGGAAGCGCGGCCGTGCAGCTGCCCGCCGTCTGGCTGCTGTCGGCGGTGACCGTCGCCGCGTTCGGTCTCGCGCCGCGATTCACGCCGGTGGCCTGGGGCGTTCTCGTCGGCTTCATCGCCTTGTACCTGATCGGGTCGTTGGCCGGCTTCCCGCAGTGGTTGCTCGACCTGGAACCGTTCGCCCACGTGCCCCGGGTCGGCGCGGATTTCACCGGCGTGCCACTGCTTTGGCTGTTGGCCATCGACACCGCACTCGTTACGCTCGGCGTCATGGCTTTCCGGCGCCGGGACCTGCGTAGCTAGGAGGCGTTGTGAAAACCGGCATCCGCGTGACGTTGACATCGATCTGGGGAATCGTCTCGTTCGGCTTGATCGTCTTCGTTCCGGCGGGCACGTTGCGCTATTGGCAGGCATGGGTTTTCATCGCCGTCTTCATGGCGGCGACCATCGTCCCCGTGATCTATCTGGCGCGCAACAACCCCGCGGCCCTGCAGCGGCGTATGAAAGCGGGTCCGCGGGCGGAACCCCGGGCGATCCAGAAATTCATCATCACGGGCTCGTTTCTGACCCTCTTCGCGACGATGGTCTTCAGCGCGCTCGACCACCGGTTCGGCTGGTCGTCGGTTCCGGCCTGGCTGTGTGTGGTCGGCGACGTCCTGGTGGCGACGGGACTCGGGGTCGCCATGCTGGTGATCGTCCAAAACGGTTATGCCGCCGCCACCATCACCGTGGAATCGGGCCAGACGCTGGTGACCGACGGGCTCTACCGATTCGTGCGCCACCCCATGTACGTCGGAAACGTCATCATGATGATCGGCATGCCCTTGGCGCTCGGCTCCTTTTGGGGACTGTTGTTCGTCATTCCCGGCGGCCTCATGCTCGCGCTGCGCATCCTCGACGAGGAGAAGTTGCTCACCGAGCAGCTGACCGGGTACCGCGACTATCGCCGACGGGTGCGCTACCGGCTGGTGCCCTACGTCTGGTGACGGCCGGGACGACCCGCGCGTCACCGGCGCGGGCGGGGACGGCCCCGGCTAGATCCAGACGCCCTTGCCCACCGCAACCACACCGCCGGCGCTGATGGCGAAGCGCTCCCGGTCCTTCTCCAGGTCCACGCCGACCATCTCGCCGGGGCCGACGACGACGTTCTTGTCGAGGATGGCGTGGCGTACCACCGCGCCCCGGCCGACCCGCGCGCCCGGCATGATCACGCTGCCCTCCACGATCGCCCCGTCGTCGACCACGACGTTGGACGACAGCACGGAGTTGCGCACCGAGGCCGCCGAGATGATGCTGCCGGCGCCGACCACCGACTCCTGCGCCGAGCCGCCGTTGACGAATTTGGCCGGCGCCAGGTTCTCCGACTCCCCGCGGATCGGCCAGCGCTTGTTGTAGAGATTGAACACCGGGTGCACCGACACCAGGTCCATGTGGGCGTCGTAGAACGCGTCCAGCGTCCCCACGTCACGCCAGTAACCCCGGTCGCGGTCGGTGGCGCCGGGTACCTCGTTGTCTTTGAAGTCGTAGACCGCGGCCATCCCGTCGCCGACCAAGCGGGGGATGATGTCGCCGCCCATGTCGTGGTCGGAGTGGTCGTCGTCGGCGTCGGCACGTATCGCGTCGATGAGCACCTTCGTGGTGAAGATGTAGTTGCCCATCGACACGAAGGTCGCCTCCGGATCATCCGGTGTGCCCGGCGGATCCAAGGGCTTCTCCACGAAGTCGCGGATGCGGCCGGAATCGTCGGCGTCGATGCACCCGAAGGCGGTGGCCTCGCTGCGCGGCACCCGGATGCCGGCCACCGTTGCGCCGGCCCCGCTTTCGATGTGGAAGTGGACCATCTGCTCGGGGTCCATCCGGTACACGTGGTCGGCGCCGAAAACGACTATGTAGTCGGGGTCTTCGTCGTAGATCAGATTGAGCGACTGGTAGATCGCGTCGGCGGAGCCGGTGTACCAGCGCGGGCCCAGGCGCTGCTGCGCGGGCACCGGGGTGATGTACTCACCGGCCAGGCCGGACAGCCGCCAGTTCTGCGAAATATGACGGTCCAGTGAATGCGACTTGTACTGAGTGAGAACGCAGATCCGCAAGTAGCGCGCATTGACGAGGTTGGACAGCACGAAGTCGATCAGCCGGTAGGCGCCGCCGAAGGGAACCGCGGGCTTGGCCCGGTCCGCGGTCAGCGGATACAGCCGCTTGCCCTCACCGCCGGCCAGGACGATGCCCAGCACGTGTGGCGCTTCCCTCATGGTTTCAACCTATCGGCCGCCGCGAAACGCTGCCAGGGGGACCGCGCTATTGGCGGTGTTCTGTGCGGCTGTCCGTCAAGGTATTTGGCAACCCGGAACCCCGCCACGGATTGTCGGCCCGGCTCGCGGGGCCGGCCGCGAGCGAACTACCGTGCGGGTATGCGGGTGGCGATGATGACTCGGGAGTACCCACCAGAGGTCTACGGGGGCGCCGGTGTACATGTCACCGAACTGGTCGGCCAACTGCGCCGATTGTGCGCGGTCGACGTGCACTGCATGGGCGAACCGCGACCGAACGCCTTCGTGCACCAGCCCGATCCGCGCTTGCAGGGAGCCAACCCGGCGCTCACGACGTTGTCCGCGGACCTGATGATGGCCAACGCCGCGTCGGCGGCCGACGTCGTGCATTCGCACACCTGGTACACCGGCATGGCCGGGCACCTGGCCGCGCTGCTCTACGACGTCCCCCACGTTCTGACCGCGCATTCGCTCGAGCCGCTGCGGCCGTGGAAGGCCGAACAGCTCGGCGGTGGCTACCGCGTGTCGACGTGGGTGGAGCACACCGCGGTACAGGCCGCGCACGCAGTCATCGCGGTCAGCTCCGCGATGCGCGAAGACATCCTGCGGGTCTACCCCGCGCTGGATCCCAGCCTGGTGCACGTCATCCGCAACGGGGTCGACACCGACGTCTGGCATCCGGCCGGGCCGATGCAAACCGGGTCTGTGCTGGCCGAACTCGGGGTCGACCCGGACCGGCCCACCGTGGCCTTCGTCGGCCGGATCACCCGGCAGAAGGGCGTTGCCCACCTGTTGGCGGCGGCGCACCACTTCGACCCCGAGGTGCAGGTGGTGCTGTGCGCGGGCGCCCCCGACACCCCGGAAATAGCCGACGAGATCCGGTCCGCGGTGGCGCGGCTGACCGACCAGCGGCAGGGGGTGTTCTGGATCAGGGAGATGCTGCCCATCGGCGAGCTGCGTGAAATCCTATCGGCCGCAACGGTTTTCGTCTGCCCATCGGTGTATGAGCCGCTGGGTATCGTGAACTTGGAGGCGATGGCGTGCGCGACGCCCGTGGTGGCGTCCGACGTCGGTGGGATACCCGAGGTGGTCGTCGACGGGGTGACCGGCTCGCTGGTGCATTACGACGCCGGCGACCCGGCCGGTTACCAGACCAGGCTGGCCGACGCGGTCAACGCTCTGGTCGCCGACCCCGAGAAGGCGAAGCGCTACGGCCGGGCGGGGCGCCAGCGCTGCATCGAGGAATTCTCCTGGGCCCGCGTGGCCGAGCAGACCCTGGACGTCTATCGAAAGGTGTGTGCGTAGCGCGGCCGTCGGCCGGCACGTCTTAGCTGGAGCTCGTGACGCCCTTGAGTTCGTCACCGAGGGCCGCGGCTTCGTCGGGCGTCAGCTCAACGACCAGTCGACCGCCACCCTCAAGTGGTACCCGCATCACGATGCCGCGCCCCTCCTTGGTTGCTTCCAGAGGACCGTCGCCGGTCCGGGGCTTCATCGCCGCCATCGAGTGCTCCCTCCAGGTTCGAGCTGGCCCGCCTTTGCGGACCTGGTCGGCGCCGAGCATGCCCCGCCAGCGATTTTCCAGCCATACCCGACATCGAACTGCCAAATCACCCCCCCATTGTTCCCTATCCAGGTCACGAGTTGTACAAAGACCCGGTTCTCCTGGCTTAGCGGGCGGCTGAACCGCGACCGCCCGACGGCATCGTCACCGGGGGGAAGGCACCCAACAATCCCGGACATGGTCGTCGACCATCCCCGTTGCCTGCATCAGCGCATAGGCGGTGGTCGGCCCCACGAAGCGGAACCCGCGCCGCTTGAGCTCGCGCGCCATGGCCTTCGATTCCTCGCTCGCCGAGGGAATTTCGGAGCCGTCAGCGGGCCGGGGACGCGGTTCCGGCGCAAACGACCACAGCAGCTTCGACAGGTCGGCCGCACTCCCCAGCTCGGCCGCGGCGCGCGCATTGGCGATCGTCGCGTCGATCTTGGCCCGGTTGCGCACGATGCCCGTGTCCGCCATCAGCCGCTGCACGTCGGCGTCCGCGTAGCCGGCGACCTCCTCGAAATCGAACCCGGCGAAAGCGCGCCGGAAGTTCTCCCGTTTGCGCAGGATGATCAGCCACGACAGGCCGCTTTGGAAGGCCTCCAGGCTCATCCGCTCGAACAGCGCCACCCCGTCGTGCACCGGGCGGCCCCACTCCTGGTCGTGGTAGTCGCGGTACATCTGGAAATCCGGGCCGGGCCGAATGGCCGCCCAACCACACCGGACCAGCTCGTCATCGCTCACATCTAGTCCTGACGATCCTCGCCGCCCCCGGGTTCCACGGGCTCGGCTTCATCCTCGGCCGCCGCGGGGGCATGCACCGCGGCCAGCTCACCGCGCAGCGCCTCGAGCTCGCGGGCGAGCCGGTCCAGCACCCAGTCCACCTCGCTGGTCTTGTATCCGCGCAGCACCTGGGTGAATTTGACGGCGTCCACGTCCGCGCCCGTCACACCGTAGGCGGGCAACACCGTCGCGGTCGTCCCCCTCGGCAGGGGCGGCAGCTGCTCACCCCGACCGAACAGCAGACTCGCCGCGCCGAACAGCACGATCGCCACCAGCACCAGGACCACCAGGTACAGCAACACCAACGCCACGTCGTCGATACTGCCCTATGCCGCCGACACCGCGGCGAAGCAGCGGGGCGTCAGCGCGGCCGCAGGACCGTCATGGGCGGGCGGTCCGCGAGCGACACCGGCGACGTGTGCTGGGTGTAGCCCTGGCCATCGGGTCCGTCGTGGCCAACGGCGAGGAACTGCGTCAAGCCGACCCCCGAGTCGGGAACCCCGCAGCGCGCGAGCAGGGTCGCGATGACCTGGCGGCTCATCGCGCCGAGCTCGGCCAGCGGCCGGTTGCGGTGTGCGCGCACACCCAGGTTGACCTGCGCGATCGCGTTGGCACCCAGCCGGTCGAAGGTGTCCAGCAACAGGCCGATCTCCACCCCGTAGCCCGGCGCGAACGGCACCGACGTCAGCAGCTCACGGGTGGCCGCGTACTCCCCGCCGAGCGGCTGCAGGATGCCGCCCAGCTCCGGCCGCAGCGCCGCGAGCAGCGGCCGGGCCACCAGCTCGGTGACCCGCCCGCCGCCGGTGGCGCCCGCGGCGCCCCCCACGTCGCCGACCTGCAGCGGCCGCCGGTAGAAGCTTTTGACCAGGTGGATGCCGTCACCCGTGAGCAACGGGCCGACCAACCACGGCACGAACATCGGGTGCGGGTTGATCAGGTCGGAGTCGACGAACACGACGATGTCGCCGCTGGTGGCCGCGAGCGAGCGCCACAGCGCCTCCCCCTTGCCGGGCCGGATGGGCACCTCGGGCAGGGCCTGCTCGCGGCTGACGACGCGGGCGCCGGCGGCGACGGCGCGGATCTCGGTGTCATCGGTCGAACCGGAATCCAGCACGATCAGCTCGTCGACCAACCCGTCAACCAGCGGGGAGATGCTGTCGACCACCGATTCGATGGTTTCTTCCTCGTTGAGCGCCGGCAGCACCACCGAGATGGTCCGCCCCGCCTTCGCCGCCTCGAGCTCGGCGACGGTCCAGCTGGGGCGGTTCCAGCTGCGATCGGACAGCCAGGTGTCGCCGGGCCGGGCGGACAGCACCGCGTCCGCGGTCAGGTCGCCGGCGACCAGGTCGGATGCCGTCATGCCAGCCCCCTCACCGTGCGCGCCGGCGGGCGTATCCCCTGGATGGACGCCACCATCTCCAGCACCCGCCGCGTCGCGGCGACCTCGTGCACGCGAAACATGCGCGCTCCGGCGGCGGCCGCCAGCGCGGTGGCCGCCAGCGTCCCCTCCAGCCGCTCGGTCAATTCCACACCCAAAGTCTCCCCGACGAAGTCCTTGTTACTCAAAGCCATGAGCACAGGCCACCCGGTACTAACAAGATCGTCCAGGTGACGCAACAACAGCAGGCCGTGGAAGGTGTTCTTGCCGAAATCGTGGGCTGGGTCGATCAGCACGCGGTCGCGGGCCACCCCGTGGGTGACCGCGCGCTCGGCGGCCGCGGTGACCTGGCGAATGACGTCGTCGACCACGCCGCGCGTGCTGGCCCCGTAGCTCACCCGGAACGGACGCGTGCGGGGCAGCGCGCCGCCGGTGTGCGAGCACACCAGCCCGGCGCCGAACTCGGCGGCGACCTCGGGCAGGGCCGGGTCGATGCCGCCCCAGGTGTCGTTGATCAGGTCCGCCCCGGCCGCGCAGGCCACCTTGGCCACCTCGGATCGCCAGGTGTCGACGCTGATCAGCTGGTCCGGATAGGCGTCGCGCAGCCATTCGATGAAGGGGATCAACCGGGCAATCTCGGTCTGGGTGTCGACCTCCTGGCCAGGCCCGGCCTTGACGCCGCCGACGTCGATGACGTCGGCGCCCTCGGCGACGGCCCGGTGTGCGGCGGCCCTGGCGGCCTCGTCGCTGAACGTCGCGCCCTTGTCGTAGAACGAGTCGGGGGTGCGGTTCACGATCGCCATGATCAGCGGGCGATCGCCGGCGACCGGACGGCCGCACCAGGTGGATCGGCCGGCCGTCGCCGACGGTGTGAATTGCACGCGTCTATGGTGCCCGGTCACCGGGTTACGCGCCGCCCCGGGATCGGGTGTGCGGCCGGGGCGCGGTGTCACGGCGTGTCGCCACCGCCGGCGCACACCCGACGCCATGGGTGCACACCCGGTGCGAACAGCGCACACTCAGCCGCGCGGCCGCTTACCGTCGGCGACTTCGTCGGGGTACTCGTCGTAGTACGGCACGTAGCCCTCGTCGCGGCCGGCCAGCACGTAGAGCGGGTCCTTGATGTCGGACCCGTAGGCCTGCTCGCGCAGCTCCACCTTGCGGCTCTTGAACGTCGTGGTGTGCTCCAGCGACTCCACGACCCGCACGAACAGCGGCAACGCATAGGCGGGCAGCTGGCCGTATACCGCGCGGGCCAACGACTTGCCGTCGAACTCCGCGCCGTCGCGCAGCTTGACCGCGGCCATCCCGGCGCGGCCGCCGGTGCGGGGGATCTCCACGCCGAACACCGTGCATTCCTCGACGGACGGGTCGGACGCCAACGCCGCCTCCACCTGGGTGGTGGCGACGTTCTCCCCCTTCCACCGGAAGGTGTCGCCGAGCCGGTCGACGAACGCGGCGTGCCCCATGCCCTGCGGGCTCATCACGTCACCGGAGTTGAACCACACGTCGCCCTCGCGGAAGGCGTTGCGCACCAGCTTCTTCTCGCTCGACTCCTTGTCGGTGTAGCCGTCGAACGGCTGCAGCCGGTTGACCGGGCTGAGCAGCAGGCCCGGCTCCCCGGAGGGCACCCGGCGCACCCGTCCGTTGTCGTCGCGCAGCGGGGCCCCGGTGTCGGGGTCGTACTCCACGTAGGCCAGCGGCATCGGGAAGACACCGGTCGTGCGGGGCACGTTGAAGACGTTGATGAACGCGGTGTTGCCCTCGCTGGAGGCGTAGAACTCGCAGACCCGGCCGATGTCGAACCGGTTGGTGAACTCGTCCCAGATCTCCGGGCGCAGCCCGTTGCCGGCGATCACCCGCACCTGGTGCGCGCGGTCGGTGACCTTGCTCGGCTGGTTGAGCAGGTACCGGCAGATCTCGCCGATGTAGATGAACGCCGTGGCTTCCGCGGCGATCACCTCGTCCCAGAACTTCGACGCCGAGAACGACTTGCCCAGCGCCAGCGTCGCGCCCGAGTTGATCACCGACGACAGCGCGACGGTGAGGGCGTTGTTGTGGTACAGGGGCAGGCAGCTGTAGAGGGTGTCGGAGCTCTTCAGCCGCAACCCGATTCCGCCGAACGCCGCGAGCGCCTTGAGCCACCGCAGGTGGGTCATCACGCTGGCCTTGGGGAACCCCGTCGTGCCCGAGGTGAAGATGTAGAACGCGGTGTCCCTGGCCTGCACGGCCGACACCGACGCCGGGTTGGTGGCGGGGGCGCTGACGGCGAATCGCTCCAGGTCCTCGATGGTCATCGTCTCGGTGTCGCCCACGCCGCCGCACTCGGCGACCGCGCTGACCAGGTCGCTCTCCGCGACCAGGACCTTGGCCTTCAGCAAACCCAGGCTGTGCGCGAGCACCTCGCCCCGCTGGTGGTAGTTCAGCATTCCGGCGACGGCACCGCACTTGACCGCGGCCAGCATGGTCAGCACCGCGTTGGGCGAGTTGCGCAGCATGATCGCGACGACGTCGCCGCGTCCGACGCCGTGGGCGGCCAGCACCGCGGCGTACCTGTTGGCGGCGGCGTTGGCGTCGCGGTAGGTGAGTTGCTGGTCGCCGAACCGCAGGAAGATCCGGTCCCCGTAGCGGGCGGCCCGCTCCTGGAACACCGTGCCGATCGACTTCTTCGAACCCGGCTGGGCCAGCAGGCCGGTCATCGCCCCGCGCATGATCACCGGCATATCGGCCAGCAGGCCCGGCGCCCGCGACGCGATGTCGGTCAGTTTGACCGCGGTCCGCGCTCCCCCGTCGTGATCGGCCACGTCATCCCTCGATTCTGCGTATACAACTCGGCGGACAGCCTAATAGGGATAACGATGTTGCCGGCGCGCTCAGTCCGGTGCGCACGCCTCGACGGCGTCGCTCACCTTGTCGACCAGCAATAACCGGTCCATCGCCGGCTGCGAGACGTACCCACTGTCGAGCAACCCGCCCAGCCAGGCCCAGAGCCCTTGGTAATGCCCCAGCGGATCCAGCATGACGATGGGTTTGCGGTGCAGACCCAGGTAGCCCGTGGTCCACGAGTCCAGCAACTCGTCCAGGGTGCCCACGCCGCCGGGGAGCACGATGAACGCGTTGGCGCGCTCCTCCATCACGTGCTTTCGCTCGTGCATGGTCTCGGTGACGATCAGCTCGTCGGCGTCGATGTCGGCGATCTCGACGCGCATCAGCACCTGGGGGATGACGCCGACGGTCCGGCCCCCGCGGGCGCGCGCGGCGGTCGCCACCGCGCCCATCGCCGACACCCGGCCCCCGCCCCACACCAGGGTCCAGCCACGCTCGGCGATCGCCTCGCCGAGTTCGGCGGCGACCGCAAGCAATTCGCGATGTTGCGGGCCGGACGCGCAGTACACGCACACCGCCCAGTCGCCTGTTGGCTCGGGTTCCGGGCGCATACACCGAAAGGTAGACCAAGCTTGCTGACGGCCGCACACCGCGCGCAATAAAATCCGGCGATGCCGATTCGATGGAACGTCCCCCGGCACGCGCCGGCCCTGGAGCGGCTGGAGGCGGCGCTGGCGACCGGGAGGGGCGCCGTCGTGCTCGGACCGGACGGCTGCGGCAAGTCCACGCTGGCGCGGTCGGCCGTCGACGACTTCGGCCGCCGGCACCCCGGCACGCGCGTGCGCTGGGTCACCGGAACCCCGACCGAGCGCGCGGTTCCCTTCGGCGCGTTCAGCCACCTGGTGCATATCGCCGACATCGGCAAGCCGGCCGCGCTGTTGCGCGCCGCCCGCGCGTCGCTGGACGGTGACGACCTGCTGCTGGTGGTCGACGACGCCCACGACCTGGACATCCTGTCGGCCACGCTGGTGTACCAGTTGGCGCTGGCCGGCAAGGCCGGAATGGTCGTCACCGGCCGCGCGGATCCGGCTCCCGAGGCCATCGCGGCGCTGTGGACCGACGGCCTGCTGCCCCGAATCGACATCGAGGCGCCCGGCGGGACGACCACGCCGGCCGAGGTCGACGCCTTCCTCGCCGAAATGCCGGCCGACGCCCGGGCGGTGCTGGACTATCTGGCCGTGGCCGAGCCGCTGTCGCTGGCGGATCTGAGCGTCCTCGCCGGCGCGGATGCGGTGAGCGCGGCGAGCGACTGCGGGGCGGCGGAGACGCGGGTGCGCGGTGGGGCCTCGGACGACCCGGTGGTCTACACGGCCCACCCGCTGTTCGCCGAGCGGGCGCGCGTCGCGCTGGGCGGTGATGGCGCGCGGCGCCGCCGCACCGACGTGGTGCGGCTGTTGTCGCAGCATCCGTCGGAGCACCTCAGTGACCGGCTGCGGTTGGCGTCGCTGGCCCTGGACAGCGACGCCCCCCAGCCGGCGGCCGAGCTGGTCGCCGCCGCGCAGCAGGCGCTGCGGCTGGGCGATCTCGCCCTGGGCGAACGACTGGCCTCCTCGGCCCTGGAGCGGTCGGGCGGGTTGGCAGCGCGGCTGGCTTTGGCACACGCCCTGGGCTGGCAGGGCCGCGGCCGCGAGGCCGACGCGGTGCTGGCCGGCCTGGATCCCACCGCGCTGACCGAAGCCGCCCTGATGGACTGGGCGCTGCTGCGCGCGGCCAACCAATTCTGGATGCTCAGCGAGCCCGAGCGGGCCACCGCGTTCTTGCGCACCATCCGCAATCGCGTGTCGGATGCGGGCGCGCGCACCACCCTCGACGCGCTGAGCGCCACGTTCGCGATGAACGCCGGCAACGTCGAGCACGCCGTGAAGGTCGCCGACGCGGTGCTGGCCACCCCGGAGGCCGACGACCAGGCGGTGGCCTGGGCGGCCAGCGCGGCGGCGCTGTGCGCGGCCCGGCAGGGGCGTTTCGACGACGTCGAGCCGCTGGCCCAGCGGGCCCTGGCCGCCGAACATCCCGGGTTGCTGCGCTTCACGATCGGGCTGGGGCAGACCACCGCGTTGCTGATGGCGGGCCGGCTCGAGGCGGCCCGCGAACTCGCCCAGCAGTTCACCGATTTCGCCGAGCTGCAGCAGCCGGGCCGGGCGATCGGCGAGGTGCTGCTGGCGCACGTCCTGCTCGCCGGCGGCGAGTTCGCCCGAGCCGCAGCGCTACTCGGCCCCGCCGGCGCCACGCTGGAGCGCACCGGGTATTCGTGGGGCCCGTTGTCGTTGACGCTGCTGGCCACCGCGCTGGCCCAGCAGGGCGACATCGCCGCCGCGGGAAAGACGTTGGGCCGGGCCGAATCCCGGCACGGTACCAAATCGGCGCTGTTCGCGCCGGAGCTCGGCGTAGCCCGGGCATGGCGGCTGGCGTCGATGCGTGACCAGCACGGTGCGGTGGCCGCGGCCCGCGACGCCGCCCGGATGGCCGAACGCGGCGGGCAGCGGGCCGTGGCGCTGCGCGCATGGCACGACGCCGTGCGGCTCGGCGACACCCGGGCGGCCGATCCGCTGGCCCGGATCTGCGACGACATCGACTGCCGGGCAGGAGAACTCGCGCTTGCACACGGGCGGGCGCTGGCCAGCGGCGACGCGGCGGCGCTGCTGGCGGTGTCGGACGACCTGGCGGCGGTGGGCATGCGGGCGGCGGCGGGCGACGCCGCCGCGCAGGCGCAGCGCTGCGGCGCTCGCTAGCGGCTCAAGTACTCGCGCAGCATCGCCACCGCGGCGGTGATGTTGGCGACCGGAACGCTCTCGTCGCGCTTGTGCGCCAGGTTCGGATCACCCGGGCCGAAGTTGACCGCCGGGATGCCCAGCGCGGCGAAGCGGGCGACGTCGGTCCACCCGTACTTCGCCCGCACCTGGCCACCGGCCGCCTCGACCAGGGCCTTGGCCGCGGGCTGGGACAGGCCGGGCATGGCGCCGGCGGCGGCGTCGGTCTGTTCGATGTGCACGTCGAGCCCGTCGAACACCTCGTGCACGTGCTGCAGCGCGGCGGTCACCGACCGGTCGGGGGCGAAGCGGAAGTTGACCGTGACCGCGGCGGCGTCGGGGATCACGTTGCCCGCGACGCCGCCGTCGACGCGCACCGCGGACAGGCCCTCGCGGTACTGGCAACCGTCGATGTCCACGGTGCGGGCGGTGTAGGCGGCCAGCCGGTCCAGGACGGCGCCCAGTTTGTGAATCGCGTTGTCGCCCAACCACGGCCGCGCCGAGTGGGCGCGCGTGCCGATGGCCGAGATCACGACGCGCAGCGTGCCCTGGCAGCCGGCCTCGATGTATCCGCCGGTGGGTTCGCCCAGGATGGCCACGTCGGCGGACAGCCAGTCCGGCAGCTCGCGCTCGATGCGGCCCAAACCGTTTGCCGCCGCGTCGATTTCCTCGCAGTCGTAGAACACCAGCGTCAGATCGTGGACGGGTTCGGCCACGGTCGCGGCCAGATGCAGGAAGACCGCGTCACCCGATTTCATGTCCGCGGCGCCGCATCCGTACAGGTCGCCGCCCTCCCGGCGGCTGGGCAGGTTGCCGGCGGCCGGGACGGTGTCCAGGTGTCCGGCCAGCAGCACCCGCGACGGCCGCCGGTAGCGGGTGCGCGCCAGCACGGCGTTGCCGTTGCGCACGATCTCGAAGCCGGAGGTCTGGGCCCGCAGCGCGGCCTCCACCTCGTCGGCCAGGCGCGCCTCGTCGCGCGATTCGCTGGGGATGTCGACCAACGCGGCGGTCAGCTCGATCGGATCCCCGCGCAAGTCCAGCACGCCCCCAAGGGTAATGGGTCGCCTTCATTCGGCGAGCAGACACAGAATCGCGCTATCGACCGCCCTGGGATGCGATTCTGCGTCTGCTCGGCGGCCCAAGTAACCTGACCGCCGTGACTGGAGCTGTAGGAATCGGGCTGGCGACGCTGGCCGCCGACGGATCGATCCTCGACACGTGGTTTCCCGCACCGGAACTGACCGAATCGGGCACCGGGGGCACGTCGCGCCTCGCGCCGTCGGATGCCCCGCCGGAGTTGGCCGCGCTCGTCGGCCGGGACGACGACCGCGGAACCGAGAGCGTCGCGGTGCGCACGGTCATCGGCTCGCTCGACGACGTGGCCGCCGACGCCTACGACGCCTACCTGCGGCTGCATCTGTTGTCGCACCGGCTGGTGGCGCCGCACGGGCTGAACGCCGGCGGCCTGTTCGGAGTATTGACCAATGTCGTGTGGACCAACCGCGGGCCGTGCGCGATCGAGGGGTTCGAGGCGGTCCGGGCGCGGCTGCGCCGGCACGGCCCGGTGACCGTCTACGGCATCGACAAGTTCCCGCGAATGGTCGACTACGTCGTGCCCACCGGCGTGCGCATCGCCGACGCCGACCGGGTGCGGCTGGGCGCGCACCTGGCGCCGGGGACGACGGTGATGCACGAGGGCTTCGTCAACTACAACGCCGGCACGCTGGGCGCGTCGATGGTCGAGGGCCGCATCTCCGCCGGCGTGGTGGTGGGCGACGGGTCGGACATCGGCGGCGGCGCGTCCATCATGGGCACGCTGTCCGGCGGCGGAACGGAAGTCATCTCGATCGGCAAGCGGTGCCTGCTCGGCGCCAACGCGGGGCTGGGCATCTCGCTCGGCGACGACTGCGTCGTCGAGGCCGGCCTGTACGTGACCGCGGGCACCAAGGTCGCCACGCCCGACGGACAGGTGCTCAAGGCCGCCGAGCTGTCCGGCGGCAACAACCTGTTGTTCCGCCGCAATTCGGTCACCGGGGCCGTCGAGGTGGTGGCCCGCGGCGGTCAGGGCATCGCCCTCAACGAGGACTTGCACGCCAACTGAGCTACCCGGCGGCGTCTATCCGGCCCTCGTAGAGCGGCGCGGTCCCGTTGGTTTCCGGCAGTAGATACGTGCAGACCAGGCTGGTCAGGGCAAGAAGGCCCAGCATCAGGCCGATCGCCCAGCTGCCATAGGTGGCCAGCAACGTTCCGGCCAGCAGCGGCGGCAACGCGCCACCGATCACCCCGGCCAGGTTCTGTGCCAGTGCCGAGCCACTGTAGCGGTAGCGGGTGGCGAACAGTTCGGGCACGAACGCCGCGGTGGGTCCCGAGCCGATCGCGGTGAGGGCGAACATGCCCACGATGGCGACCACGTACCAGGCGGGTCTGCCGGTGTCGATCAGCGGGATGATGACGAACGACCACGCCAGGCACCCCGTCCAACCCAGCAACATGATGCGGCGGCGTCCGACCCGGTCGGACAACGTGGCCGACAGCGCGACGCAGGAGATGCTCACCAGCCCTACGAGCGCGCCGACGGACCAGATGAAGCCGCGCGAATAACCCAGGTGTGAATGCGCGTACATGACGAGGTAGGTGTTGCCCATGTAGACGAAGCCGAAGGCGGTCATCATGCTTCCGGCGGCCAGCCCGATCTCCCGGCGCTGCAGGCGCAGCGCCTCGGTGGTCGGCGCCTTGGGGATCAGGTTGTGCGCCTTCTCCTCGGCAAAGACCGGGGTCTCGTCGATGTTGAGCCGCACGTACAGGGCGATTCCGATCAGCGCGGCGCTGACCAGGAACGGAATGCGCCACCCCCACTGCAGGAACGCGGGGCTGTTCTCGCCGATGGTGACGTTCACGCCGAGAAAGGTCAGACTGCTCAGCACCGCCGCGGTACCACCACCGAGCAGCGTGAACATGCCGTAGCGGCCCCGTTGGCCACTCGGCGCGTACTCCGCGCTCAGCAATGCCGAGCCCGCCCACTCGCCGCCGACGGCGAATCCCTGCAGCAGCCGCAGGCCGACCAGGATCAGCGGGGCCGCCATCCCGATGGCCGCGGTGCTGGGCACCAGGCCCACGCCGACGGTGGAGACGGCCATGATCAGCAGCGTCGCTATCAGCGTCTTTTTGCGGCCCAGCCGATCTCCGAAGTGGCCGAAGACGGCCGCGCCGAGCGGCCGGGACAGGAAGGCGGAGGCGAAGGTTCCCATCGAGCCGATCATGGCCACCGTGGGACTCAGGCGGGGGAAGAACACGGCGGGGAACACCAGCGCCGCCGCGGTCCCGTAGATCAGGAAGTCGTAGTACTCGATGGCCGAGCCGACGAGGCAGGCGGCAGCGATCCGCCGCATGGGGGTGGCAGGCGCCGCGGCGCCCGCCATGGTGGCGGTGCCCACGGACCGATGCGGGTCACCCGTGTGGCCGCTCGCTGCCCGGTCGGATCGATACACGGTTACGACGGTAGGTGAAGCGTCACGGTCACGCTCGCGCTGAAGCTGGCAACTTGCTGCGTGTCGAGCGGTCAGCCCTCGGTCAGCAGCTGCTTCTTGAGCACCTTGCCCATCGCGTTGCGGGGCAGCGCATCGACGAGGCGGACCTCGCGCGGCCGCTTGTGCACCGAAAGCTCCTGGGCGACGCGGTCGATCAGGTCGTCGGGGTTCAGGTCGGCCGCGCCGACGACGAACGCGACGATGCGCTGGCCCAGGTCGGCGTCCGGCATCCCCACGACCGCCACCTCCCGCACGCCGGGATGCCCGAGCAACGCCGTCTCGATTTCCCCGGCGCCGATCCGGTAGCCGCCGGACTTGATCAGGTCGACCGACTCGCGGCCCACGATGCGGTGCATGCCGCCGCCGTCGATGACCGCGACGTCGCCGGTGCGGTACCAGCCGCCGGCGTCGAACGCCTCGGCGGTGGCCTCCGGGCGGTTGAGATAACCGTCGAACATCATCGGACCCCGAACCTCGAGCTTCCCAACGGTTTCCCCGTCGTGCGGCACCTCCGCGCCGGTGTCGTCGAGCAGCCTGGTTTGCACGCCGGTCAGCGGGAGGCCCACCCACCCGGCGCGTCGCTCGCCGTCCGCGCGGGTCGACAGGGTGATCAGCGATTCGGACGCGCCGTACCGTTCGACCGGCTCGTGCCCGGTGAGCTCTACCAGCCGCCGGAACACCGGCACCGGCAGCGGCGCGCTGCCCGAGACCAGTAGCCGAGCCGGCCGCAGCGCCCGGGCCGCCGCCTCGTCGGACCCCACCCGCGACCACACCGTCGGCACGCCGAAGAACAGCGTGCCCCCGGCATCGGCGGCCTGGGCGTAGCCCGCCGGCGTCGGTTTCCCGGTGTGCACGAAGCGATTCCCCACCCGCAGCGACCCGAGCAATCCCAGCACCAGCCCGTGCACGTGGAACAGCGGCAGGCCGTGCACCAACACGTCGTCGGCCGTCCATTGCCAGGCCTGGACCAGGGCGTCGAGGTCGGCCGCGATCGCGCGCCGGCTCAGCACCACACCCTTGGGCAGGCCGGTGGTGCCGGAGGTGTAGATGATCATCGCGGTGGCGTCGCGCGACGGCTCAGGGTAGCGGTGCCAGGACCGGGCGTGCAGTCGCACCGGGATGTGCGGCAGGCCCTCCGGCTCGTCCGGCACGGGGCCGAGCCAGGCCTGCGCCGCCGAATCGGTCAGCATGTGCCGGCGTTCGGCGGCGCCGACGTCGGCGGGCACCGGAACGAAGGGGACGCCGGCGATCAGGCACCCGGTCACCGCGAGCACCGTCGCCGCGGTGGGCGTGGCCAGGATCGCGACCCGGTCCGCGCCGCCGACCCGCTCGGCCACCGACGTGGCGGCGCCGACCAGGTCGCTGCGGCTCAGCACGGCGCCGTCGATACGTACCGCGTCGGCGATGTCGGTGGCGGTGACCGCCGCGGGATTCAGTGACGCCAGCAGCACGTGAGCAGGCTACCCGGCGTCGGGGGCGTCAGTTCTGTTCGTCCCAGATCTTCGTCAGCGTGGACAGGATCTCCTCGCCGCGGCCCAGCCCGCCGAGGTGGCTTTCGCCGTGCAGCACGATCAGCTCGGCGTCGGGCAGCAGGGATACCACGTGCTCGCCGTGGGCGAACGGGACGATGTGGTCGCTGTCGCCGTGCCACCAGCGGACCGGGACCTTGACCTCGTCGAGCCGGAAGCCCCAGTCCCGGGTGAACAGGATGATGTCGTTGAACGGGGCCGCCAGCTGCTTGCGGCTGCCGTTGAGCAGGTCGTCGAGGAACATGGCCCCGAACTCCGGCCGGGTGAGCAGCCGGCGGTCGCCCTCGGGCGATATCGCGGCATACAGGTAGAGCGCGGGATTCGCGACCGGGCGGATCATCCGGACCACCAGGCTGGCGCCGATCCGCAGCGGATCACCGCCCAGCCGCAGCAGCGGCGCCACCCGCTTGCCCAGGTTCATCAGGCCGCTGGTGATCCCCTCGTCGCCCTGGAACGGCGCGACGCCGCCGAGCACGCCGGCCGCGACGACCCGGTCGTGCAGCACCGCGGCGGCCGCGAGCGCGTACGGGCCACCGCCGGACAGGCCGATAACGGCCATCTTGTCGATGCCCAGCGTGTCCGCGATCGTCCGCAGGTCGTCGCCGAACGCCCGGATGTTCTCGTACCGGTGCGGCGTCGACGAACCGATGCCCGGCCGGTCCAGGCCGATCAGGCGGATATTGTGCTGCTCGGCGTAGACCCGGGCCTCGACCGGGATCTGGCGGCGGGCGCCGGGGGTGCCGTGCAGCCAGAACATCGCGCGCCCTTGCGGGTCACCGAATTCGGCGAAGCCGATCTGGCGGTCCTCGCCGACGGCGACGTTTCCCTCGAGCTTGGGGCGGGCGATCTCGATGGCCATGCCAGCAGCCTTGCACGTGACGGGCCGTTTACCAAAGGCTCACGGGTCAGGCGTTGAGCGGCCGCTCCCCGATGACCCGTTCGGACCGAAGGCTCGCCACCTCGTCGGCGGACAGGCCCAGATCGCGCAGGATTTCGTCGTTGTGCTGACCCAGCGTCGGCGGAGCGGCGCGGTGGTGGCGGACCGGTCCGGGGGTGATGCGAAACGGCCAGCCCGGGTAGCGGTGCGGGCCGGTGATCGGATGAGTGAACTCCTCGTAGTAGCCGCGCGCGTCAAGCTGGCCCCCGATCAGGTCACCGTCGTACATCCGGTCGCCGGTGATCACCCGTTCGGCCGGGATACCTTGCCCCTGAAGGGATTTCACGACCGCCGCCGCGGCCTGGGCGCGGGTCCACCCGGTGACGAGCTCGTCGAACGTGTCGTGGTCGAGCCGCCCGTCGTCGGGCAGCGACACCGCGACCCAGACGCCGTCCTCGGCGGTCGGATAGACGCCTTGCAGGTAACCGCGCTGCCGGTTGCCCTCTCGCGGGCGCACGGCGCCGGTCATCGAGTACTCGATCACCGGTTCGGCGGCCAGGCAGGCGGCGACCTCGATCTGCGCGATCTCGATCAGCTGGCCCTCCCCCGTGCGGCGCCGGTGCTCGAGGGCGGCCAGCAGCGCCACCCCCGCGTGCACGCCGACGATCGGATCCGCGGGGCCCTGCGGGTTGCACGGCGGACCGTCGGGGTAGCCGGTGACCGCCGACATCCCCGAGATCTGCTCGAAGTTCAGCGCCCAGCCGACGTAGTCGCGCCACGGACCCTGCAGGCCGTATCCGGGCATGCGCACGGCGATCACGTCGGGGTTCAGCGCCGCCAGCGCGTCGTAGTCCAGGCCGAACTGCTCGACCACCCGCGGCGAGAAGTTCTCCACCACCACGTCGGCCGCCGCGGCCAGCCGCCGGGCGATGTCGAGGCCACGCTCCGAGGTCAGGTCGAGGGTGAGGTCGCGCTTGTTGAGGTTGGTGCCCTGCCAGATGGGGCTGCGTTCGTACCAGTCGTCGCCCTCGTAGGCGAAGGCGCCGGAGTAGCGGTGCCCGTCCGGCCGCTGGATCGACTCGACCTTGACGACGTCGGCGCCGAACGCGCCCAGGTAGCAGGTCAGGTAGGCCCCGGCCCAGAACGTGGTCAGGTCGAGGACCTTGAGACCGGAGAACGGCTGCGGCCCAGTCGTGTTGAGCGATCGGGCGGCGGTGGCCCACCGCCCGGGGCGCGCGCCCAGGCGCGGCGCCGGGCGGGTTTGCGGCACTGGGGTTTTCGAGAAGCGGAACGCCGGCCCGGGGCGACGAAACGACCAGCCGGGGCCGCCGGCTTGCACGAAAAACCCGCGCTCGGCGTACTGCGGACATTCCAACACGGTGGCCCCGTCGTTGACCGGAGCGGCCGGAATGCGCAGCGCCTGGCCGAGTTCCACGATCTCGGCGACGGTCTGCCGGGCGAGCAGGGGCTCCGCCTTGCCGAAGAACTCGTCGCGCTCCGGGCCGCCCAGCATGATGGCGATCTGCTGCTCGCCGTACTCGGGCAGGCCGAGCATCGCGCACACGTCCAGCCAGTGCTGGCCCGTCAGGCAGTTGATGCCCACCCAGCCGTCGGCGGCGCGGACAACTCCCAGCATGGGGGCCGAGCGCAGGTTCGCCGGCAGGCCAAGGTTTTTCATGCGCTGTGCCATCAGCATCGGGTAGGGCAGCGTCGACAACAGCGCCTCCACCTGGGAGACGTCGACCTCTCGGACCCGGCCGGCCGGTGGCAGTCGCAGCGCGGTCAGCGCGCCCAACGCGCCGTAACTGCCCGCGACGTACTCGGAGATCCGCGCGCCGACCTGTACCGGCGGCCGGTCCGGGTCCCGGTTGCTGACCCAGCCCGACGCCGCCTGCATGGTCAGGGGGGTGGCGCGCCGGTGCTGCCAGGGCCCGCACCGACCGAACCCGGAGATGCGCAGCAGCACCAGGTTCGGGCTCAGCCGGCCCAAGTCGTCGGGTCCGAGGCCCCAGCCCTCCAGCGTTCCGGGGGTGAAGTCCTCGACGAGCAGGTCCGCCCCCGCGATGAGGCCACGTGCTTCCGCCAGCCCGTCCGGTCGGGTTAGATCGACTGTCGCGCCGCGCTTTCCGGCGTTGAGGTAGTGAAACAGGCCGGACCGCTCCGGGTCGGTGACCCCGCCGGGAAACGGGCCCCACCGGCGCAGCGGATCCCCGGCGGGCGGCTCGATCTTGGTGACCTCGGCGCCGAGGTCGACGAAAAGCTTTGCGGCGTAGCAACCTGAGATCTCGCTGGCGAGTTCGACGACGTGGAGCCCATCAAGGGGTCCCGTCATGCCGGGATCCCGATGGCCTTCACCTCCATGTACTGGTGCAGCCCGCTGACTCCGCCGCTCTCACGACCGAACCCGCTCAGCTTGAAGCCGCCGAACGGCGCATCGCCCGGCCCGATCCCGTTGACGGCGACCTGGCCCGTGCGCATCCGCCGGGCGATCGCGACGGCCCGGTCCACGTCGGTGCCCCAGACGGCGCCGGAGAGCCCGTAGCACGAGTTGTTGGCGATCGCGACGGCGTCCTCGTCGTCGCGGTAGCGCAACACCGAGAGCACCGGCCCGAACACTTCTTCCTGCGCGATCGTCGAATCCGGTTGCACGCCGGTGAGAATCGTCGGTTCGAAGTAGTAGCCGACATCCAACCCGGCGGGGCGACCGCCGCCGGTAGCCAGCTTCGCGCCGTCGCGGACGGCACCGTCGACGTGCGCCTGCACGCGCTCGCGTTGCGCCGCGCTGATGAGCGGGCCCATCTGGACCGGCGGGTCCGTGGGGTCGCCGACCTTGACGTCGCGGGCCAGCGCGACGAGCCGGTCGACGACGTCGTCGTGCAACGAATCGGGCAGCAGCAACCGGCTGTGCAGGATGCAGGCCTGCCCGGCATGCAACGAGCAGCAATCGAACAGCATCTGCCGCAGCATCTCGTCGGTCACCCGCGTGTCGTCGAGGACGATGCTCGCCGACTTCCCGCCGCACTCCAGCAACAGCCGCTTCATGGCGTCGCCGGCGGCCCGCATGACCTCGCAACCGACGGCCGAGCTGCCGGTGAAGCTGATCATGTCGATGCGCGGATCCGTCGTGAGCAGTTTGGCGGCCTCGAGGCCCGACGGCGTGACGACATTGACCACTCCCGGGGGGATGTCGGTCTCCTCGTCGATGATGCGCGCGAGCGCGAGCCCGGCGAGCGGTGTCAGCGGTGAGGGCTTGAGCACGACGGTGTTGCCGGCGGCCAGCGCGTTGTTCACCTTCATGACGTTGAGGCAGTGCGGGAAATTCCACGGCGTCAGGATCGATACGACACCGAGCGGCTCGCGGCGCAGCAACGTCGTTCCCGCGCCGATCCCGGTGACCGGCTCGTCGACCAGCTGCGTGGCGAGCTGGGCGGCGTGCATGGACATGTAGCCGGCGCCGTCGATCTGCATCATCCGCTCGTTGCTCACGCAGCCCCATTCGACCTGGGACAGCGCGAAGATCTCGTCGGCGTGCTTGAGCAGGGCCTCACCGAGCTGGTTGAGGCAGCCGGCCCGCTCGTCGGGGCCCATGCGCCCCCACGGCCCGGCGTCGAAGGCCCGGCGCGCGGCGCCGATCGCCGCGCCGACCTGGGTGACGCTCGCGTCGGGCGCGGTGCCGATGGACTGCTCGGTGGCCGGGTTGACGTCGTCGTAGCGACCGTCCTCCGGCTCGACCCATCTGCCATCGATATAGAGCTGATAGGTGTCGACAAGAGATCGCGGAGTGTGCAGCTCGGTCATGCGCTTCCTCACCCGAACGTCGGTCATCTAACCACTTGGTGTACACCCATGCCCCCGTACCGTCAATCACCAACCTCTCGAATTGCGCGGTATTTCCGCGCTTCGCGGCGGTATTGACACGGGTGGGCGACGCGGGGTAGACACAAGGCCGCAAGACACATCGCGTCAATGTGTCGGATCGTCTGGTCAGGGAGGCCGCCGTGCGGACCACTTTTCCCGCTTCTCTGTTGCACTCCCCCGACTTCTACGCCGGCGATCCGTACCCGGCGTACCGCGAGCTGCGCGCGACGGCGCCGGTCTGCTGGAACGACGTCACCAATTTCTGGGCGCTGTCGAAGTACGAGGACATCCGCTTCGTGTCGACCAACCCGGCCACCTTCACCTCGACCCGCGGCATCACCATCCCCGATCCGCAGATGGGCAACGCGGTGCAGGAGGGCAACCTCATCTTCACCGACCCGCCGCGGCACCGACAGTTGCGCAAGCTGATCAACTCGGGGTTCACCCGGCGGCGTGTTGCCCTGCTGGAGCCCAAGATCCGCGAGATCGTGCGGGGCATCCTCGATGGCGTCCAACCGGATTCCGTGCACGAGTTCGCCGATGAGGTCGCCGCCCCGCTACCCACCCGGATGATCGCCGAGCTGATCGGCGCCCCGGCGGACGACTGGGAGCAGTTCCGGGCGTGGTCGGACGCGGCCACCGGGACGGCCGACCCGGAGATCGAGTTGGACCCGGTGGTCGCCATGGGTCAGCTGTATGAGTACTTCCAGAAGTTGATCGCCGCCAGGCGCGTGGACGCGCGCGACGACCTGCTGTCGGTGCTGGCCGGCGCGGAGATCGATGGTGTCCGCCTGACCGATGAGGACCTGCTCAATTTCGCCTACCTGCTGCTGGTGGCCGGCAACGAAACCACCCGCAACCTGATCGCGCTGGGCACGCTGGCGCTGATCGCCCATCCCGACCAGTGCCGCCTACTGGCCGACGATCCGGCGCTGATCCCGGGCGCGGTCGAGGAAATGCTGCGCTGGACCAGCCCGGTGGTGCACATGGCGCGCACCGCGACGACCGACGTCGAGATCCGCGGCCAGCGGATCGCCGAGGGCGACATCGTGGTGATGCTCTACGGCTCCGCCAACCGGGACGAGGAGATCTTCGGCCCCGACTCCGAGGAGTTCAAGGTGACCCGGCACCCGAATCCGCACATCGCGTTCGGGTGCGGCGAACACTCCTGTGTCGGTGCGCAATTGGCCCGGCTGGAGGCGTGCGTGATGTTCGACGAGCTGCTGCGCCGCTTCCCCAGGCTCGAGCTGGTGGGCGCGGTGGACCGGATGCGGGCCACCATGGTGCCCGGGGTCAAGCGCATGCCGGTGCGGCTGGGGGCCTGATGGATCTGGAGTACTCGCCCGAGCAGCAGCGGCTGCGCGCCGAGATCCGCGCCGCGCTGGAGCAGGTGATGACGCCCGAACGCACCCTCGCGCTCGACGCACGCATGGAGGGCGGCCCGGAAGTGCGCGAGTGCGTACGGGCGCTGGCCGCGGCCGACCTGCTCGGCGTCGGCTGGCCCAAAGAATATGGGGGACGCGGGTTCTCGGCGATCGAGCAGTTCATCTTCTCCGAAGAGGCACAGCGGGTGAATGCACCGATCCCGCTGGTGACGCTGAACACGGTCGGGCCAACCCTGATGCAGTGCGGCACCGAGGAGCAGAAGCGGCAGTTTCTGCCCGCGATCCTGGACGGCAGCGTCGAATTCGCGATCGGCTACTCCGAGCCCGAAGCGGGTAGCGACCTGGCGTCCCTGCGCACCACCGCGGTCCGCGACGGCGACGAGTACGTGATCAACGGGCAGAAGATGTTCACCAGCGGCGCCGCATACGCCGACTACATCTGGCTGGCCGCCCGCACCGATCCGAATGCCAAGAAACACAAGGGCATTTCCATCTTGATCGTGCCCACCTCGTCGCCCGGGTTCTCCTGGCAGCCGCTGCACACCATGCCCGGCATCTCCACCTTCTACACGTTCTACGACGACGTGCGGGTCCCGGCCAGCGCGCTGGTGGGCGGCGAGAACCAGGGCTGGCAGCTGATCACCACCCAGCTGAACTTCGAGCGCGCCGCCCTGGGCAACCTCGGCGCGCTCGAGCCGCTGTTCGAGAAGACCCTGGAGTGGGCCGCCGCCACCGAGCTCGACGGCGGCCGCGTCATCGACCAGCCGTGGGTGCAGCTCGCCCTGGCGAGGGTCGAAGCCCAGGTAGCGGCGTATAAATTGGTCAACCTGCGGGTGAACGCGGCGATGACGAAGGGCATCCTCAACATGGGGGAAGCCTCCGCCGCGAAGGTGTTCGGCACCGAACTGACCCAGCAGGTCGCCCGCCAGCTGCTGGAAGTGCTCGACCACAACGGGGTTCGCCGGGGCACTGATGCACCGCTACGCGGCGCGCTGGAAACCGCGTATCGATGGGCCGTCATCAACACGTTCGGTGGCGGCGCCAACGAGATTCAGCGTGACATCATCGCCATGGCGGGATTGGGCATGCCGCGCGCTCCCCGTGACCTACGCGCCACCGCACAATAGGAGGACAGCCGTCAGTGACCGACTCAGAAACCGTCAGCGCCAAGGTGAAAGCCCTCGTCGGCCAGCCCACCGGCGGCACCGGAAAGCCCTCGCTGGCCCCGGATCCGGTCAACCAGCCGATGATCCGGCACTGGGCCTACGCGATGGCCGACATGAACCCGGTCTACCTCGACCCGGAGTTCGCCGAGAAATCGCGGTTCGGCGGCATCGTCTCGCCGCCGGTGATGCTGCAGACCTGGACCATGCCGTCGCCGATCCTGGAGGGCATCGGCGAGCGTGGTGGCGCGCCGGTCGTGATCGAAAGCAACCCAACGGCGTTCCTCGACGAGGCGGGCTACACCAGCACGGTGGCGACCAACTCGGAGTTCGAGATCGAGCGCTACCCGCGCCTGGGTGACGTCATCAGCGCGACGACGGTGTACGAATCGGTCTCCGACGAGAAGAAGACGGCGCTGGGCACCGGCTTCTTCCTGACCTGGTTGACCACCTACACCGACCAGAACGGGGAAGTTCTGGGACGGCAGCGATTCCGGGTGCTGCGATTCAGGCCGGCGCGCTGATGGCCGCCCGACTGGCGCCGGCCATCACCGCCGACACCGAATTCTTCTGGAACGGGTTGCGGGAGAACAAGCTCCTGATCCAGCGCTGCGGCGGATGCGGCCGGCTGCGCCACCCACCCCGCCCGATGTGCCCGCACTGCCGCTCCCTGGACTGGGACACCGTCGAGTCGTCGGGCCGCGGCACCGTCTACAGCTACGTGATGCCGCACGAACCGAAGTTTCCGTTCTTCGAATATCCCTACGTCGTCGTGCTGGTGGAGCTCGAGGAGGGCGTGCGGCTGGTGTCGAATCTGACCGGCATCGACCCGGCGGACGTCACAACGGGAATGCCGGTCGAGGTCTACTTCCAGAGCTTCGACGACGGCCTGGTGCTGCATCAGTTCCGGCCGGCCGGCTAGGCGAGCGACATGGACTTCACGTTCACCCCGGAGCAGGAGACCATCTCCAAGCTCGCCCGCGACCTCTTCGAGCGCCGGGCGACACCCGAACGTCTGGCCGAGTTGGAAGCCGGTGACGTTCGCTTCGACGACGCGCTCTGGCAGGAGCTGGCCGCGGCCGACCTGTTGGGCACCGCGCTGCCGGAGTCCGTCGGCGGTAACGGCGGTGGCTTCGTCGAGCTCGGGGTGCTGCTGGCCGAGGTGGGCTGGGCCGTCGCTCCCGCGCCCGCGTACGCGACGCTGGTGCTGGGGGCCGACCCGATCGCCCGGCACGGCAATTCCGAACAGCGGCAACGCTTCCTGCCGGGGGTCGTGGCAGGGAACCGCATCCTGACCGCGGGGCTGGCCGAGCCGGGTCGCTCCGGCGCGACGGCACCCGCCACCACCGCGCGGCGCGATGGCGGCGACTGGCGGCTCGACGGCGCCAAGGAGCTGGTTCCGGCCGCCCAGATCGCCGACACGGTGCTGATCCCGGCGTCGATTCAGGACGGGCAGGTCGGCCTGTTCCTGGTGGCGGCCGACGCCCACGGCGTCGATCTCCGGCCGGTGCCGACCACCAACCGCGAACCGCACGCCGACGTATACCTCGACGGCGCAACGGTATCCGACGCCGACCGGCTGGTCGGCGCGGGCCTGCTCGAGTCGCTGCGCACCCGCGCGCTGGTCGGCCTGTGCGCGGTCCAGCTCGGCGTCGCGGAGCGGGCCCTGCGGATCGCGGCCGAATACACCACGGGCCGCGAGCAATTCGGCCGGCCCATCGGCAGCTTCCAGGCCGTCCAGCAGCGCCTGGCCGATGCGTTCATCGACGTCGAGGCGATTCGGTGGACCACCTGGCACGCGGCGTGGATGGTCGCGCACGGGCGCCCCGTACCCGAGGCCGACCGCGCCGCCCGCATCGCGAAGTTCTGGGCCGCCGACGCCGGCGCGCGCGTCGCCGCGACCGCCCAGCACGTCCACGGCGGCATCGGTATCGACATCACCTATCCCCTGCACCGCTACTTCTTGTGGGCCAAGCACAACGAGCTGGCACTCGGCCCTGCCGCGGCGCAGCTGGCCCACCTTGGCGCAACGTATGGCGCAACGTATTCGGAAGGACTCCCATGACTACCACCGCGAGCCGTACCACCACCCTGCGCTGGGCGGACACCTCCGTCGGCGACGAAGTCACCCCGCTCGAAATACCCATCACCACAACGATGATCGTCGCCGGGGCGATCGCCACCCGCGACTTCATGCCCGTGCACCATGACCGCGACTACGCCAACAAGCAGGGCTCGCCCAACCTGTTCATGAACATCCTGACCACCAACGGTTACTGCGTGCGGTTCCTCACCGACTGGGCCGGGCCCGAAGCGATGGTCAAGAACCTGTCGATCCGCCTCGGCGTGCCGTGCTTTCCGGACGACCCGCTGCGCTTCACCGGCAGCGTCACCGGGAAGACCGAGGGCGTCGGGGGTGAGAACTTCGTCGAGGTCACGTTCAAGGGCGCCAACAGCCTGGGCGACCACGTCTCGGGCACGGCGATCCTGAGCCTGCTCGACGGGACGTGCGCATGAGCGGCTCGCTGCCCGGCGCCGCCGCCATCGTCGGGATCGGCCAGACCGAGTTCTCCAAGGAATCCGGCCGCAGCGAACTGCAATTGGCGTGCGAAGCGGTGAGCGCCGCGCTCGACGACGCGGGCCTGGCGCCCGGCGACGTCGACGGCATGGTCACCTTCACCATGGATTCCAGCGACGAGATCGAGATCGCGCGCAACGTGGGCATCGGCGACCTGAGCTTCTTCTCCCGCGTGCACCACGGTGGCGGCGCCGCCGCCGGCACCGTCGTGCACGCCGCGATGGCCGTCGCGACCGGGGTCGCCGACGTGGTGGTGTGCTGGCGCGCCTTCAACGAACGGTCCGGCATGCGGTTTGGCGGCAGCGGACGCACCGACCTGGGGACCCCGCTGTTCATGGCGCACTACGCGCCGTTCGGGCTGCTCACCCCCGCGGCGTGGGTGGCGATGCACGCACAGCGCTACATGTCCACCTTTCGCGTGACCAACGAAGACTTCGGTCGGATCGCCGTCGTGGACCGCACGCACGCCGCGAAGAATCCCGATGCCTGGTTCTACCAGCGCCCGATCACGCTGGACGACCACCAGAATTCGCGCTGGATCGTCGAACCGGTGCTGCGCCTGCTGGATTGCTGCCAGGAGAGCGACGGCGGGGTCGCGCTCGTGGTCACCAGTGCGGAACGCGCCCGCGACCTACGGCAGCCGCCGGCGATCATCACCGCGGCCGCCCAGGGCGCGGCCGCCAACGGCGAGATGATGACCAGCTACTACCGCGACGACATCACCGGCCTGCCCGAGATGGGCGTGGTCGCCGAAAGGCTGTGGCGCGACTCGGGCCTCAAGCCGCAGGACATCCAAACGGCCTTCATCTACGACCATTTCACGCCGTTCGTGTTCACCCAGCTCGAGGAACTCGGCTTCTGCGGACGGGGCGAGGCGAAGGACTTCGCCACGGTCGAGCGGCTCTCGCTGGGTGGGGAATTCCCGATCAACACCAACGGCGGGCTGCTCGGCGAGGCCTACATCCACGGCATGAACGGCATCACCGAGGGGGTGCGCCAGGTGCGCGGCACGTCGTACAACCAGGTCGACAACGTCGAACACGTCCTGGTCACGTCGGGCACCGGGGTGCCCACCAGCGGGCTGATCCTGGCGCCGGCCGACTGAAGGGGACCCGCATGCCCAAGCTCGCGCTGCTGACCGCCCACGGCGGGCCGATCGAGCTGGCCGAATTCCCGTTGTGCACCCCGGCGCCCGGAACGGCGGCGCTGCGGCTGCGGATGGCCGGCATCTGCGGATCCGACCTGCACATCTTCCGCGGCGAGCTGCCGTTGCCGTGCCCGTTCGCCATGGGCCACGAAATGGTCGGCGAGATAGCCGAACTCGGCGAGGGCCTGACCACCGACGCGACCGGCAAGCCGCTCGCCGTCGGCGATCGCGTGGTGACACCGTACTTTTGGTTCTGCGGTCAATGTCACGCCTGCGCGCGCGGCCGCTCCTATGCGTGCCAGAACCTGATGGCCGGCGAATACCGGACGCACGACCGGGAGCCGCACTTCGTCGCGGCCTATGGGGAGTACTACTACACCAGCCGGCGGCAACCGCTGTACAAGGTGCCCGAGGACCTGCCCGACGCGGCGGTCGCGCCGCTGAATTGCGCGCTGGCGCAGGTGCTGTTCGCGCTGCGCGACGTGCGACTGGGCGACACGGTCGTCATCCAGGGCGCGGGTGGACTGGGCATCAACGCCGCGGCCGTGGCCCGCACCGCGGGGGCCGCGGAGGTGATCGTCATCGACAAGATCGCCGAACGGCTCGACGTCGCGGCCGATTTCGGCGCCACGCAGTGCATCGACGCGAGCGACCTGTCGACCGCGGAAGTCACCGAACAGGTCCGCGCGCGCACCGACGGCATCGGCGCCGACTGGGTGCTCGAGGTCGTCGGCGTGCCGGGCGTCATTCCCGAGGGAATCGGCTTCCTCAACAACGGCGGAACGCTCCTCGAGGTCGGCAACGTCGGGATGGGACGAACCTTCGAGCTGGATCCGAGCGTCCTGGTCTACGGCAACAAATCCGTGCGCGGCGTCATGTTCTACGAGCCCGTCACACTGGCGATCGGCCTGAGTTTCCTGCAGCACACCGATTTTCCGTTCGACCGGTTGATGCCCGAACCGTTCCACCTGGCCGACGTCAACGCCGCTTTCGCGTCGGCCGATGCCGGGTTGGTGCCGCGGGGTGCGTTGGTGCCGTGACGACGCAAGCCGCCGCCCAGGCCATCGACACCCGCGAGCTGATCGTGGAATCCGCGTACGCCTGCTTCCGTAAGCAGGGGCTGCAGAAGGCCACCATCGTCGACATCGCCAGGACCGCCGGGGTGTCGCGCAGCACCATCTACGAGTACTTCGGCGACAAGGCCGCCATCATCGAAGCCTGTGCCGAACACGCTTCCGAACGGTTCTACCGCGAGATGTCCACAGCCATGGCGCGGGGCGGCTCCCTTGAGGAAAAGCTGAGCCAGGCGGCCGTTTTCGTGACCCAGGCCCGGCGATCCATCGCATCCGAGAAGTACTTCGACGAGGATGCGATCAGTCTGCTGCTGACCAAGGATGCCGCCGTCCTGCTGCGCGAGTGCGTCGACTTCGTCGCGCCCTACCTGTCGGCCGCCAGGCTCACCGGGGAGGTACGCAAGGACCTCGACGTCCAGACCGCCGGCGAATGGTTCGCGCGCATCCTGTTCTCGCTCTTCAGCACGCCGTCCTCGACGCTGGACATGGACGACCCCGAGGCGGTGGCCGAGTTCGTGCGCGCCTACGCGGTACGCGGGTTCGCCGGCGAACGCGCACGGTCCAGGCGCGCCCCCTGAGTCGCCCCGATCGGCCCGCTGCGACCGTTACCATCCTGGGTGTGCGACGCATGCTGGCGCTCACCGCGGTCGTGGTGGCCACGACATCGATGCTGTTGGGCTGCGGCAGATCCGACGAGAAACGGGCGGCGTCGCAGGCGGTCGTGATCGTCTCCGGCGGGGATGCGACGAGCCCGTTCACCACACCCGACCAGGCGTGCTCGACCGGGTTGGCGGCGGGCAACACCGACACCGCGATCCGCGAGTACCTGCTCAAGCAGGGCTACAAGGTGTTCACCTCACCGGCGATGGCCGGCCGCGGGCAGGTGACCGACCAGACCGGTTTCGGCCCGTTCGGGGTGTGCCCGATCACGCTGCCGGAGAACATGACCGTGAACTCCACCGGGAGCATCGACACCGCCGGCGAACACCTGGCGCGGTTCCTGACGTACCTGCACACCGACAAGGGCATCGACGACGTCGACCTGGTCGGCCACTCGATGGGGGGCCTGTACGCGCGCGCGGCGATCCGGGTGCTGACCACGACGAACTCCCCGATCCACGTCCGCTCGCTCACCACGATCGGCACGCCGTGGCAGGGCTCCTACCTGTCGGACTACGCCAACGACGCCCTGCCGCTGACCGACTGCGCGGGCGACCAGTTCTGCGAAAACGCGATGAAGGGCTTCAAAACCGACGTGCTGCGGCTGGTGTCGGGCTCGGGCCGCGAGGTGAATCAGGCCTACCTGATGGGCAAGGACGGGTGGAACCAGTTTCAGGCCGGCGTGCTGGACAAGATCCCGGTGGTGTTGATCGGGGGCAAGAAGTTCACCAAGGCCGGGCAGGTCAACCCCATGGTGTGGCCCAACGACGGCATCGTGGCGTTGCGCAGCGCGCTGGCGGTCGATCTCGCCGATTCCGTGCTGCCGCACCGGCGCTGCTACGCCTTCGACGACACGCACAGCATCTTCGTCTCCAACCAGGCCGGGCTGGACTGGAAGACGGCGCTCACCTGGGATCCGCAGGTCTTCGACGCGCTGCACTCCGCCCTCGAGGGCGCGCCGAAAGCGCTAACAAGTGCCAACCGCGAGGGCTGCCCCGGCTGACTCGAGTATCTCGTCGACGACCGCGCTGCCGGCCTAGTTGTTGGGCGGGGGTTGCGGTTGGAAGGGCTCGTACCACCACCAGTCGGCGCGTTCGCCGGTGGGTCCGGGGCACGGCGGGACGGCGGGCGGGGGGCCGGTGGGTGTGCGCGCGAGCGATCCTGCGCTGAGCGGTCGGCCGCAGCTGTCGGTGACGGTCAGATCGGCTGCGGGTCCGGCGATGGTGATCAGGCCGCGGTGGTGCAGCCGGTGGTGATAAGGGCAGACGAGCACCAGGTTGGCCAACTCGGTGGGGCCGCCGTCTTCCCAGTGCCGGATGTGATGCGCGTGCAGCCCACGCGTAGCGCCACAGCCGGGAACCGCGCACATGCGGTGGCGATACTCCAGCGCGCGGCGAAGCCGCCGGCTGATCGTGCGCGTCGCCCGGCCGGCGCCGATAACCTCGCCGTCACGTTCGAACCAGACCTCACACGTGGCATCACAGGTCAGGTAGCGGCGTTCGGCGTCGGACAGCAGCGGACCCAGGTGCAGCGCCGCGGCGGGCTGCTCAACGTCGAGATGCACGATCACCGTGGTGTGCTGCCCGTGCGGCCGCCGTGCCGCTTCGGCGTCCCATCCGGTCTCGACCAGGCGCAGAAATGCCTCGAGGGTGCCCGGTGGCGGCGGCCTCTGCGCTGAGCCGTGGGCGCTATCGCCGTGATCGTGTTTCCACTCGGTGATCAGCGCCTCCCGATGCGAGGCCAGCGCG
The DNA here is from genome assembly GCF_034555895.2 of Mycobacterium europaeum. Classification (NCBI taxonomy): domain Bacteria; kingdom Bacillati; phylum Actinomycetota; class Actinomycetes; order Mycobacteriales; family Mycobacteriaceae; genus Mycobacterium; species Mycobacterium europaeum. The sequence goes on along the minus strand of NZ_CP157315.1, from coordinate 690,972 downwards.
GCGTCGAATTTCGCCGCGTCGGGGTGCGGCAGTTGGATCCGCCAACAGGTGAATTTTTCATCCGAGGTCTTGGTGATCGAGGGCTGCGGTGGCGGCCCGCTATCGGGTTCGGGTCGTGGCTCGAGCTTGACCGCGGTGCGCAGCTGGTTGACCGTGGCGACCCTCGCCAACTGCGCGTAGTGCTCATCCGATCCCTCACCCGCGCGCGCCGCGATGACCCCCAGTTGATCCAGCGACAGTCGACCCTCTCGCAGGCCTTGGGCGCAGCGCGGAAACTCCTCGAGTCGGTGCGCGACGGTGGCGATCGTGTGGGCGTTGGCCGAGGACGAACCGAGCTTCCAGGCCACCAACGCCGCGACCGAGCGCGCCCCCGTGGCCCCGCACAGCTCGTCGCGTTCCATCTCGGCGACGATCTCCACGATGCGCCCATCAATGGCGTTGCGCTGACCGGCCAACTCCGCCAACTCCTCGAACAGCACCTCAAGACGCTCGCTGGGACTGATCACCACGGCGCCGGCGGATACGGTCGAAGACATAACCCCATCATCGCAGCGGGGTATGACATCCCGGCCGCGCGTTCAACGCACGGCGGTGACCGTCGTCAGCCACCAAGCCGGACAATCTGATCGGCCCCCGCACGCCCCACCCGCGGCTAAGGCTCAACGCCAGCGCCTCGGGTGTGCATCGTGGGCTTCGAGTGTGCGGCCAGGGCGGGATCGTCGGGGTGGCGCCGCCGTGGCGGCACACGCAAAGCCGTGAGCGCACACTCAGTGACCGCGCTGGGCCAGCGCCCGCAGGAAGAACGTCAGGTTCGCGGGCCGCTCGGCCAGGCGGCGCATGAAATAGCCGTACCACTGGGTGCCGAACGGCACGTAGACGCGGACCCGGTTGCCGGCGTCGGCCAGCCGTCGCTGCTCGCCGTCGCGGATGCCGTACAGCATCTGGTACTCGAAATCGGTTGCGCCCCGGCCTGCTTCGCGGGCCAGCGCGGGCACCGCCTCGATGATCGCCGGGTCGTGGGAAGCCACCATGGGGTAGCCCGAACCGGCCATCAACACCCGCAGGCAACGCAGGTAGGAATCGGTCACCGAGGCCGGGTCGCGATAGGCCACCGCCGCCGGTTCGTCGTAGGCGCCCTTACAGAGCCGGACCCGCGCCCCGGCGGCGGCCAACTCTGCGCAATCGGCCGGCGTGCGCCGCAGGTAGGCCTGCAACGCCACGCCCAGCCATCCGAAGTCGTGCCGCAGATCGCGCACGATCGCCAGCGTGGAGTCCGTCGTCGTGTGGTCTTCGGCGTCCACCGTCACCCACACGCCGGCCCGCTGCGCCGCTGCGCAGATCGCAAAGGCGTTCTCCCGGGCGATCTTCTCCCCGTCGCCACCCAGCGCCTGCCCCAGGGCCGACAGCTTCAGCGACACCTCGAGCGGCCGGCCGGCGGAGCGATCGTCGAACCGCGCCAGGCGGTCGATCAGGTCGAGATACACCGTCACCGCCGCGGTGGCGGCGCCGGCGTCGGTCACGTCTTCGCCGAGGTAGTCGAGGCTGACGCACCGGCCCGAAGCGCGAAGCGCCGCAACGCTGCCCAGCGCGCTGTCGATCGTCTCACCGGGAACGAAGCGGTGCACCACCCGACGGGTGATCGGCAGGCCTTCGGCGGCCCGGCGCAGTCCGGGTCGCCGGCTGGCGGCCATGATGGCCGGGCGCAGCGTGCTGGCGAACACGCCGGTCATCAGTCGGCGCCCATGTGCGGGTACGTGTGGTGGGTCGCCGGGACGAACGTCTCCTTGATGGTGCGGGCCGACGTCCAGCGCAACAGGTTCAGCACCGACCCGGCCTTGTCATTGGTGCCCGAGCCACGCGAGCCCCCGAACGGCTGGCGCCCGACGACCGCGCCGGTGGGTTTGTCGTTGACGTAGAAGTTGCCGGCGGCGAAGCGCAGGCGCTCCTGGGCTGTCAGCACCGCCTCGCGGTCGTCGGCGATCACCGCGCCGGTCAGCGCGTACCGCGAGCCGCCGTCGATCACACCGAGGATTCGCTCGTAATCCTCGTCGGGGTAGACATGTACCGACAGCAGCGGGCCGAAGTACTCAGTGGCGAACGACTCGTCGGCCGGATCGTCGGACAGCAGCACGGTGGGGCGCACGAAATAGCCGACGCTGTCGTCGTATTCGCCGCCCACCGCGATGGTGACGTGGGCGGCGCTCTTCGCCCGCTCGATGGCTTTGACGTTCTTGGCGAACGCCCGCTCGTCGATCAGCGCCCCGCCGTAGTTGGTCAGGTCGGTGACATCGCCGTAGCGCAGCGCGGCGGCCTGCCCCAGGAAGTCGTCGCCCATCCGCCGCCACACCGAGTGCGGGACGAACGCCCGCGACGCCGCCGAGCATTTCTGGCCCTGGTAGTCGAACGCGCCGCGAATCAGCGCGGTGCGCAGCACATCCGGCCGCGCCGACGCGTGCGCCAGCACGAAGTCCTTGCCGCCGGTCTCGCCCACCAGCCGCGGATAGCTGTGGTAGCGGCCGATATTGGCGCCCACCTGCTGCCAGAGGCGCTGGAAGGTGGCCGTGGACCCGGTGAAGTGGATGCCGGCCAGCCGCGGGTCGGCCAGCGCCACGTCGGACACCGCGAACCCGTCGCCGGTGACCAGGTTGATGACGCCGGGCGGCAGTCCCGCGGCCTCCAGCAGCCGCATGGTCAGGTAGGCCGACAGCGTCTGGGTGATCGACGGCTTCCACACCACCGTGTTGCCCATCAGCGCCGGTGCGGTCGGCAGGTTGCCGGCGATGGAGGTGAAGTTGAACGGGGTGATGGCGTAGACGAAGCCGTCGAGCGGGCGGTAGTCACTGCGGTTCCACTCCCCGGGCCCGCTGATCGGCTGCTGCGCCAGGATCTGCCGCGCGAACGCCACGTTGAACCGCCAGAAGTCGATCTGCTCGCAGGGCGAGTCGATCTCGGCCTGGTAGGCGGACTTGGACTGGCCCAGCATCGTCGCGGCGGCGATCCTCTCCCGCCACGGCCCGGCCAGCAGGTCGGCCGCCCGCAGGAACACCGCCGCGCGTTCGTCGAAAGGCATTGCCGCCCAAGCGGGTTTCGCGGCCATGGCGGCGTCGATGGCCGCCGACGCGTCGGCGTGCACCGCATTGGTCAGGGTGCCCAGCGTGGCGGAGTGCCGGTGCGGCTGGACGACGTCGATGCGGTCGCCGTCGCCCATCCCGTGTCTACCGCCGATGACGTGCGGGAGGTCGATCGGCTGAGCGGCCAGCGCGGCCAATTCGGCGCGCAGCCGCTCGCGTTCCGGGGATCGCGGCGCATAGTCATGCACCGGCTCGTTGGCCGGCAGCGGCACCTGGGTTATCGCGTCCATCCTGCCAGGATCCTCGTCGCGGCGACCCACGGAGTTAGCCAATCGGACAGGAGTGAGGCCGCAGGCTAGTACGATCGGACAATGGCCGGTGTGGGGCTGGGCCAGCTGTTGCTTGCGTTGGACGCGACCCTGGTCAGCCTGGTGGAAGCGCCGCGGGGCCTCGATCTCGCGGTGGGTTCGGCGGCGCTGATCGACAGCGACGACGTTCGGCTCGGCCTGGCGGCGGCCGCGGGCTCGGCGGACGTGTTCTTCCTGCTCGGCGTGGGCGACGACGAGGCGTTGCGGTGGATGGGTAAGCAGGCCCGCGAGCGTGTTCCGGTGGCGGTGTTCGCCAAGGAGCCGTCGAGCGCTTTGGTGAGCGCGGCGGTCAAAGCCGGCTCGGCGGTGGTCGCCGTCGAGCCGCGGGCCCGGTGGGAGCGGCTCTACCAGTTGGTCAATCACGTGCTCGAGCACCACGGGGACCGCGCCGGCGAGGCCGAGGATTCGGGCACCGACCTGTTCGGCCTGGCGCAGTCGCTGGCCGACCGCATTCACGGCATGGTCAGCATCGAGAACGCCCAGTCGCACGTGCTGGCGTATTCGGCCTCCAACGACGAAGCCGACGAGCTGCGCCGCCTGTCCATCCTGGGCAGGGCGGGGCCGCCCGAACATCTCGAATGGATCGGCCAGTGGGGCATTTTCGACGCGCTGCGGGCCAGCGATCAGGTGGTGCGCGTGGCCGAGCGTCCCGAACTCGGCCTCCGGCCGCGACTGGCCGTCGGCATCTATCAACCCGACTCGCGGCGAGCGCCGGCGTTCGCCGGCACCATCTGGGTGCAACAGGGCACGTCACCGCTTGCCGAAGACGCCGAACAGATGTTGCGCGGTGCGGCGGTGCTGGCCGCGCGCATCATGGCGCGATTGGCGGCCCGGCCGTCCACGCACGCCCGGCGGGTGCAGCAGTTGCTGGGCCTGGGCGACGGCGAACCCGACGTCGCCGCCGTCGCCCGCGAACTCGGCCTCACCGCCGACGGCGAGGCGGCGCTGATCGGCTGGGACACCGCGGAGACCGCCGGCAACCCGCCCCGCCAGGCCCGATTGGCCGATGTGATGGCGCTGAGCGCCAGCGCCTTTCGGCGCGACGCCCAGGTGGGGACGCGTGGATCGCGGATCTACGTGCTGCTGCCCCAGACACAGCCCCGCTCGGTCGCGTCGTGGGTGCGCGGCACCGTCGCGGCGATGCGGGCCGAGCTGGGGGTGCAGCTGAGAGCCGCCATCGCGGCTCCCGTCGCCGGCCTCGCCGGGATAGCCGCGGCGCGCACCGAGCTGGACCGCGTGCTGGACAGCGCTGCGCGGCATCCCGTTTCGATTCCACAGGTGACGACGCTGGCCGAGGCACGCACCACGGTCCTGCTCGACGAGATCCTCACCCTGGTCGCCCGCGAAGACCGACTGGTCGATCCGCGCATCGTCGAACTGCGCGCCCGGGAGCCGGTGCTGGCCGAGACCCTGCGGGTGTATCTGGACGGCTTCGGCGACGTCGCGGCCGCCGCTCGGTCGCTGCACGTGCACCCCAACACGGTTCGCTACCGCGTGCGGCGCATCGAACGGTTGTTGTCGACGTCACTGGCCGATCCCGAGGTGCGGCTGCTGTTTTCGCTCGGCCTCCGGCTGCCGGGTGGCCTCCCGCGGGAGGCGGTAACCTAACGCGCATGTCGAACTCGTCCGTGGTCGCCCTGGTGCGCGAACGCGCCGGCCTGCAGCCCGACGACGTGGCGTTCCGCTATACCGACTACGAACAGGATTGGGCCGGCGTCACCGAGGCGTTGACGTGGGCACAGCTGTACCGGCGGACGCTGAACGTCGCGCACGAGGTCAGGCGGCACGGCGCCGTGGGAGACCGGGCCGTGATCCTCGCTCCGCAGGGGCTGGCCTACATCGTGGCGTTCCTGGGCGCGATGCAGGCCGGCTTGATCGCGGTGCCGCTGTCGGTGCCCGCGCCCGGCTCGCACGACGAACGGGTGAGCGCCGTCCTGGCGGACACCACGCCCACCGTCGTCCTCACAACGTCCGCGGTGGCGGCAACCGTCACCGACTACCTGCGGCAACCGGGCTCCGCCACCGCCGCCGTCATCGAGGTCGACGCGCTGGATTTGGACGCCGCAGGCGCACCGGGTATCCGGGCCGGCGCCCCCGACACGGCGTACCTGCAGTACACCTCCGGCTCAACGCGGCTGCCCGCCGGGGTGATGATCTCGCACCGCAACCTGCAGGTGAACTTCCGGCAACTGATGTCGGACTATTTCGTCGAGGCCAACGGCGTGCCGCCGCGCGACACGGCCGTGGTGTCGTGGCTGCCCTTCTATCACGACATGGGTCTCGTGCTCGGCGTGATCGCGCCCATCCTCGGCGGCTACCGCGGTGACCTGACGAGCCCGGTCGCCTTCCTGCAGCGCCCCGCGCGGTGGATCCACGCGTTGGCCAACGCCGGACCGGTGATGTCGGCGGCACCCAACTTCGCCTTCGAGCTGGCCACCCGCAGGACGTCGGATGCCGACCTGGACGGCGTCGATCTGGGCAACGTCCTGGGCATCGTCAGCGGGGCCGAGCGCATCCATCCCGCCACCCTGGACCGGTTCTGTAAACGGTTCGCGCCGTACAACTTCCGGGCAGACATGATGCGCCCCTCCTACGGCCTGGCCGAGGCGACCGTCTACGTCGCCAGCCGCACCAAGGGTGGCGTCCCGGAGGTCGCGCACTTCGAACCCGAGCAGCTGTCGGAGGGCACCGCGCAGCGGTGTTCGGCGCAGAACGGCTCGCCGCTGGTGAGCTACGGCATGCCGGCGTCACCGACCGTGCGGATCGTCAACGCGGACACCGCCAGGCAATGCCCGCCGGGAACGGTCGGCGAGATCTGGGTCCACGGCGAGAACGTGGCCGGCGGCTACTGGCGAAAGCCGGAGGAGACCGAGCGGACCTTCGGCGGGATCGTGGCCGACCCGTCACCGGGCACGCCCGCGGGGCCGTGGCTGCGCACCGGCGATCTCGGCTTCGTCTCCGAGGGCGAGATGTTCATCGTGGGCCGGATGAAGGACCTGCTGATCGTCTACGGGCGCAACCACTATCCCGAGGACATCGAGTCGACGGTGCAAGTGATCACCGGCGGCCGGGTCGCGGCGATCTCCGTCCCGGTGGACGAGTCCGAAAAGCTGGTGACCATCATCGAATTGAAGAAGGGCAACGATTCCGACGAGGAAGCGTTGCGCCGGCTTGACGCCGTCAAAAACGATGTCACCGCGGCGATTTCGAGCTCGCACGGACTCAATGTCGCTGATCTGGTCCTGGTCCCGCCGGGGTCCATCCCCACCACGACGAGCGGCAAGATCCGGCGGGCCGCCTGCGTCGAGCAATACCGCCGCCAGCAGTTCGCCCGGTTGGACGCCTGAGCGCCCGGCGCCCCAACCGGTCTGTGAGCCGAACAGCGCGCTGCCACAAGCCCGTTCACACACACCCGGATCGCGACGCTGCGATCGGCTGTGTGCGGAGATGAAGTCCGATCCAACGACGAGCTGAGGAGCGGCGCCCCCTACGATCCCGGGGCGTGCTGGCCCTCCAACCCGCTGGAGACGACATCCGTTTCGTCATGCACGACGTCCGGCCCGGCCGCCTGATCGCTCGGGGTGGTGACGTCCCCCGCTTCCGCGGCCACATCCGATTTGAGCAGCGGCCAGCCCTTGCGCAGGACGTAGTCCAGCCAGGCGCCGGCGAGCTGCGAGGTGAGCACCGCGGCGACGACCAGCGTGGTGTAGAACTTCGAGCTGATGATGCCGGCGTCGAACGCGACGCTGGCCAGCACGATGCCCGGGCCACCGCGAGCGTTGGTGGTGATCCCGAGGTTGACCAAATCCAGGCCCCGAAAGCCGGCGAGCCGTCCGGCGAGCCCCACCGACAGCATCTTCACCACGCAGGTGCCGACGATGAAGATGGCCATCATGGGCAGCGAGACGCCGCGGATGAGGTCCAGTTTCAGCCCGACGATGGCGAAGTAGACCGGGATGAAGAAGGCGAAGGAGACCTTGCTGATGGCGTCCAGGGAATCATCGAAGATCCGGTGGCTTTGGTCCACCAGGGCGAAACCAGCGAGGAACGCGGCGAACACCAGGTTGACGTCGAGCGCGCCGGCCACCGCGCAGTAGGCCAGCAGGACCGCGATGGCGTACCCGGTGGGCGAGTGCTGCGCGAGCACGTTCCAGCGGGACTTGTTCATCCGCTTGATGACGCGCGGGACCACCGTGAGCCCGAGGGCGAAGTAGGCCACCGTCACCAGCAGGTGCAAACCCATCTGCCACGGGTGCAGGTGGGACTTGGCGGCGATCGAGGTCGCGATCGCGAGCGCCAGCCACAACACGATGTCCTCGAGCACGGCGACGCCCAGGATGAGCCGCGCGAACCGCGTGTCCAGAATCTTGAGGTCGGCGAAGATCTTCGACACCACCGGCACCGAGGTGACGGCGACGCCGACCGCGAGAATGATGATGAGCGAAATGCGGTTGCCGTGCGGACCGGCCAGGCTGGGACGAATCAGGTGCGGACCGAAGACGAGTCCCAGCACGAACGGGATGCCGGTGCCGACGATGACCAGCCAACTCACGGTGCGCCGCTCGCCCTTGCCGAACAGCTGTTGCACCTCGGCGCCGGAGACGAACATCAGCAGCAACAGACCCAGCCAGTAGACGAAGCTCAGGATGTGGTTGTTGTGCCGGGCCGTGCCCATCAGATGTTCGAAGAACGGTAGCCGGCCGAGTAGCGCCGGGCCCAACACGATGCCGGCCAAGATTTCGCCGACCACTTTCGGTTGGCCAAGCTTCATGAATATGTAGCCCAGGCATTGAGCCAGCCCCACCAATAAGAGCAGGACGACGATGACGGCAGTCAATTGCGCGTTCGACACTTATGCACTCCTCATCATTTTGGGGACACGCCGGCCAGCGCGGCCTTGGCCGGTGACCCAACGTCGGTAGAGCAGAAAGGTGAGCGTCAGGACGGTGGTCCCGATTGCCACGGAAATCGGGTATTTGATGTTGGGCGCATGAATCACCAACGGCAGCAGTCCGAGTGCCAGCGCGGGCGGCATGTGCAGGTGCAGCAGGCGAAGCGTGATGATGCCGAACACCATCGCGCATCCGGCGGCGAGCGCGGCGCTGCCCAGCAGGTTGGCGGCGACCAGGCCGGCGCCCGACGTCAGAACGCAGGCCGCGGGCAGGGCCACGGGCCGACGGGCCCAGGGGCATGTCGCGGGGTGGGCGAACATCTCGTAGGCGATGACTATGAGCGGGGGAAACAGAATGAGCCGCAGGCCCGATGCCGACGCGCACCAGGCCATGACCGTCACGAACGCAAAGAATGGCAAAACCCACGTGGTCGCGTTCGGCAGCGATTCGAGGACGTCGTCGGTGTCCGCCGGGGCGACGCGGTGGTCGAAATATTTTCTGCGGCAGTACTTTTGCCACGGCAGCAAGATGGCCACCAGGACAAGCAGGCTCACCGCCACCGAGACGGGATAAAGCCAGCTTTTGACGCCCAGAAACAGCGGCAGGACGCCGGCCGCGATCGCGGGAGCGATATTCGATTTCAGGGCCGCAAGAAGAAGCACGCACGGCGTCACGACGAGCAGGATGGCGAGCACCCCGTAAGGCAATGTGCGGGTCACCACCGTTCCGATCGCCGCCCCCGCGACCGGCGTGATGACGAGCCGCCCCGGCTGGGCCGCCCACTTTCCCATCGGTCGAGTGAGCACGTCATGGGAAAGCGCGGCCAGTCCGGGGAAGAACAGGTAGTGCCAGCCGTGCGCCTGCGCGGCGACCACGATATAGAGCACGGCTACGGCCTCCATGACGAGGCGGTCCCGGAGTACGAGCCCTCGATCGGCCATAGCTGCCAAGCCCTCGTATCGCGTCGCGGGACTCCGCGCTGCGGCGAAGTCCCGCGACATGACGACGTTGTTCTCGAACTGACTCAGTTGCTGCCCGCGAGCCCCTCGCCCGTCTCCAACCAGTGGGCGCACTCGGGGCCCAGCTTCTCCAGCGCGAACCGGTCGAAGCGCTCGACCTGCTCCGGCGTCAACTCGCTGCGGTGATCGCGCTTGAGGCCCTTGTGGAAGAAGGCCTTGGCGCTGGACATGTGCGCGCCACCGAACGGCGCCATCTTCTCCGCCCGCTCGCTCATGTAGTCGAAGGAGCAGTGCTCGACGATGACGTCCATTTGCAGCGACGCGGGATCGATCGAGAAGAATTTCGCGAGCCGCGCGATCTGGCCCGGCAGATCCTTTTTGAGCTCCCCGTAGTGGAGCAGCAGCACATTCGGCTCGTCCTTGAGCCGCCACCACGACTTCATGACGTCGAGCAGGTCACAGCACTGGTAGCCGTTGGTGTCCAGCCAGAGGTCGAAGAACTGCTGCATGTCCTCCGGGATCACCAACGGAGCCGGGTCTCCCGACCACTCGGCGTGGATCTGGTTGATCGTCTCCATAGTCGCCGGGGAGAAGTTGTAGAGGTAGTTGTGGAAGCTGATCCCGAGGTCTTTGCCGTTCCGCCCGACGAACACGTAGCGGGCCTCGGGCCCGATCGGCAAGGCATCCGCGGGCAGATGCGATTTCATCACGCGGCGCATCCCGGCCTCGCGCTGCTCCTTCAGCACCTTGAGCATTCCGGCGTGATCGCCCCAGCTGGAATCCAGCCACGGCGACGTGTCGGAAAGGCCACCCTCCGGCTCCTCACCGTTGTGCAGAATCTGCTGGACGATCCTTTGCGTCCACGTGGTTCCCGCCTTGAACGGGTCGGCGACCACGATGTCTCCCTCGACGAAACCGCCTTGGGCCAGAAAGTCCTCCCAGACCCGGGAGTCCGAGAGGTAGTCCCGCAGAATACGGGTGGGCGCGATCAATTGCTTTTCCACAGCAGAAATGCCTTTCATCAAGAATGGTTCGCAGCAACGAGGCTCACACGCTCTGGGCAGCAACACACCTGATGAGTTGGTCCGGTAGGGGCACGGTGCGATCACCGGCCTTCCCGCCCCACAAGTCCGGCAGGGAGCGTTGCTATCCAGTTGGTCAAACGGGCCACGACTCGTCCTCCGCGGTGGAGGGCGCTCTGACCTCGAGTCTCAGGTCACATGCGGCCATGCGGTCACCCCGCAGGCAGTACGCGCCGAGTTAAACTCGTGATGATCAAAAGTATGGGCCGGTCTGCTGTCAATTTCCTGTGTCGTGGTTGGCATATTGCTGTCTATTCGTGAGCAAACGGCACCTGACGGTCGCCGGCGAGCGTCGCCCCGTTGCCGGTCGGGGCCGGCCCGCTGCCACGCCCGGCAACCGCATCCGGCAACAGGATTCCCCGACCCCCCCGACACCCCCCGCAGACCAGCGCGGACGGGCACCTCATCCGCCGGCCGCCGCGACCGGGTCCGCCGGCAAACCAGATGCCTCGCACACGAAAGCGCCGACCGGCGAGTGGGGTTGTTCCCATCGCCGATCGGCGCCAGCTAACGTCGGATACCTTCGGCCGGTCCCGGGGCTATGCCGTCAGGGCTGCGCTTCCTCGAGGAAGCGACCCATCACATCGGGGCCGGTGGAGTGCATGCTGATTGACAGCTCAAGAAGCCTGTCCTTCGCCTTCTTGGGCAGCAACTCGATGGATTTCGTGGTGGCCGAATCGTACTTGGCCCCTGGAAAGCGCTCGAGCACGACATTCTTCTGCTCTTCGGTCGTATAGATCTCCAGCAGCTTCATGCCGGCGAAAGCTTCCTTCGCCGCATCGGCCATCCCGGCCTGCTGCAGCGCGTCGAGCCGCTCCTCGTTGATCCAGACATTGACCTTGATTTTGTTCTCGCTACCGCTCACGAATCCTCCAATTGCTTCAACGTAAAGACCGGGCGCCTGGTCTTTAAGTACTCCTCGGTCACGAAGGGTGAGCCTGAGCCGTACTTATCGGCGCAATCCATCACCACTTCGAACACCTCGTGCCGCATCACTTTCTGCGTCGGCTTGACCTCGTCGGTCAGGATGCTGCGAATCAGGCTGCCGCTGAAGCTCTGCGATTGGTCGTCGTGACCACACAGCGCCGAGTTGGTGACTTCCAGGCACTCCGGGCAGTACCAGTTCTCCCGCAGGAACACCGGTTTGATGCCCAACTCGCTTCGATGTTGCTTGAGCAGGTTCTGCGCATCGTACGGATCGTAAAAGTCACCGACACCGGCGTGGTCGCGGCCGAACATGTGGTGCGTGCACCCGAGGTTCGTCCGCAGGATGGCGTGGAAGATCGCCTCGCGGGGGCCCGCATAGCGCATGTCCCACAGGGTGAAAGACACCTTGTGCACGTCCTCGCGGAAATAGCCGCTGTTACCCAGCTCGTTCTGGGCCAGCAGGATCGCCTCGTCGATGTAGTCGCCAACCCGCTTCTGGCCGATGATGGCGTTGACCAGCACGCCGGTGTTCAGGTTGTTGACCGGCATGTCCTCGTTCGCCGCGAACCAGGCCTGCTTCATCAGGGCTTCGTGGCCGGTGTGCGGAACGTTCCTGGTCTGATGCGCGACGACGTGCTTCCAGTCCTTGGCCGCCAGCGCTTCCTTGTGCTGCTTGGGGGTGAGCCAGAAGCTCTTGAACGGCTCGTTGAAGACCGGCTCGTTGATGAGCGTGATGTCACCGCCGATGAACCGGTTTTGGTAGGCCAGCGTCTTCTTCACCCCCGGATGGCGCGGGTCGCTGGTGCCGTACGTCTTCTCGGCCATGCGCTCGAGGTCGTACTCGTAGATCTCGGAGATCTCGAAGATGGCCATCGGCGCGTCGAGGTATTCCAGAACGACGCTGTCACCCTCTTTGAGCCCCAGCTTGGCGATGTCGTCGGCGGACATGTCGAAGACGATCGGGATGCTCCACAACGTCCCGTCCGGGAGCTGCATCTTGTCCAGGGTTCCGTCGACTTCGTGGCGGCCCATGAATCCCGTCAACGGGGTGAAAAAGCCATAGGACAGGCTGATCACCTCGTGCGCGGTGGCCTTCGATATCTGGATGCGCGGCATCCCCTTTATCTGAGCGGCCGCGTTCTCGGTGGCCACCCGTTCCACAATCGGTTTCCCGTTGTGTCCCGTGTAGTTCATGTCATGACCTCATTTCCGGATATGTAATCAACAACCGCATCCTCAAACGACCGGCCTCCTCAGCGGTGTCAGCGCGCCGAAACTCGAAGTGCCGCGGCCTTTTTCGTCGTATGCGTCGATGCGTTCAACGGCCTCGGATCTGGTTCTAGACTTCAACCATCCCTTCGCGAGTGTCTTGGCATCGGTCGGCGGCGGGAATCACGCCCGCGTTCTCGAGATGAGAAATCACTTCCTCGGCCAGTGTGTCCGCATCTTTGTTGCCGCCGTCGAGGTGCAATTCCGGCTGCACGGGAGCTTCGTAGGGATCGTCGATTCCGGTGAACCCCTTGATTTCTCCGGCCCTGACCTTCTTGTACAGCCCCTTGGGGTCGCGCTGCTCACAGATCTCGATGGGGGTGTCGACAAAGATCTCCATGAAATCGCCCTCATCGAGGGTGGCGCGGATCGCGTCGCGGTCGCGGCGATACGGGCTGATGAACGCGGTCAACGCGATCATGCCGGCCTCGCAGAACAATTTGGAGACCGCGCCGATGCGGCGGATGTTCTCCTCGCGATCCTCCGCGGAGAATCCGAGACCGAACCGGTTGGCGAACTCGGCCCCGTGACGCTCCTTGAGCGTATCGGGGGCGGCGTTGAGCCCGAAGCGGACGTTATCGCCGTCCAGCAGGTAGCTGCGCACGCCCCGCTGGTACAGCTTCTGCTCAACCAGGTTGGCGACCGTGCTCTTGCCGCTCGCGCTCAGGCCGGTGAACCAGATGACACATCCTTTGTGCCCGTTCAGCTTTTCGCGTTCGGCGCGACTGATCTTGTGTTCGTGCCAGGTGATGTTGTTAGACATTCGAGCTCCTCATACATTTCCCTGTGAATGGAAAGCCGGCGGTTTGAAAACAGTTGAGTAGTCGGCGGATCCGATCGTGGCGGCCGCGCGACGGTTTAGGTCGTGGCCGTCCCCTCCGCAGTCGGTTGCCGCGGCGGCGGCGTCGTCGCCTGCCCGCCGCGCGGCCGCACGTAGCGGGCCCAGACCAGCAGTGCGGCGGCGACATAACACGCCAGGAACGTCCAGAAGGCCGGGGTCTCGGTGCCGGCGCTGACATAGGACTGCCTCAGCACCAGGTCGATGCCCACGCCACCCAGCGCACCGCACGCACCGGCGAAGCCGATGAGCGCACCCGATCTCACGCGGGCCCAGTGGTGCCGCTCCTCGCCGGTCAGGCCGAGCGCACGGCCGCGTTCCTCGAAGACCGAGGGGATCATCTTGTAGACCGCCCCCTTGGCCGCACCGCAGAAGATGAACAGCGCGATGAATCCGGCGATGTAGCCCTCCATCGTCATCGCGGTCACCGGTCCGCCGCGCCCGCGGGTGAAATCGTCGTGGGTGCTGACACCGACCAGGAATCCGCCGGCCACGATCGCGGCGCCGAAGACGGCGAGCACGACGTGGCCGCCGCCGAAGCGGTCGCTCACCTTGCCACCGACGATCCGCGCGAACGAGCCGAGCAGCGGCCCGATGAACGCGACCTCGGCGGCGTGCAGCGCCGCCTGCCCGTGGCTTTGCCCGCCGGCCACGAAATTGTGCTGCAGCACCTGGCCGAAGGCGAACGCGAAGCCGAGGAACGTGCCCGAGGCGCACATGTAGAAGAACGAGATCATCCAGGTGTCGGGCACGGTGAGAATGGACCGCAGGTTTGCCGCCGAAAGACCGGTGCGGTGCGCGGCGATGTTGTCCATGAACAGCGCCGCACCGACGCCGCCGATGGCCAGCAGCACCAGATAGATGGCGCACACCCAGTACGGCGCCTGGTGGCCCGCGGTGGCGAGCACCAGTAGCCCGACCACCTGGATGCCCGCCGAGCCCAGGTTGGCCATCCCGCCGATGACGCCCAGGGTCAGGCCCTTGAGCCGGTGCGGGAACAACCCGTCGACCTTGGCCAGTGAGGACGAGTAATTGCCGCCCCCCAGACCGGTCAACGCGGCGCAGACCAGGTATGGCCACAGCGGCAGACCGGGATGGGCCAGGAGCACGATCGCCCCGACGGTGGGAACCAGCAGCACCGCCGCCGAAAACATCGTCCAGTTGCGGCCCCCGAACCAGTTGGCGGCAACCGCATACGGGATGCGCACCAATCCGCCGACCAGGGAGGCGGTGGCACCTATCAGCAACTTGTCGCCGGTCGAAAAGCCGTAGACCGACTGCGGCATGAACAGCACCATGACCGACCACAGGTACCAAATCGAGAATGCGACATGAACGTTGACGACCTGCCAGAACAAGTTCCGGCGAGCGATGGCGCGATTACCGTTGCGCCAGGCCTCCACGTCTTCGGGGTCCCACACCGTGATGCGATGAGAACGCGCCACGCGATATCTACCTTTCTCAGACGATGTTGGCGTGGCCGTTGCGCCGCCCTGACCGCCTACCGGGCCGGGCTCTGTGGGACCCGTCAACAATGCAGTACCCGCCGATCGAACAAGCCGGCCGTGGGCGGGGCCGCCGTCGACGCATACGGTCGCGATCGCGCCGGATCGAGCATGTGCAAACCTCCGCCTCACATACCGCCGCAGCAACGGCCATTCGACTGCCGCATCCATACCGAAACCGCCCACCGTCGGCGGTGACGCGCAGCTACGTCGGGCCTCACCACCACGGTGCGTGGACAACTGCGGTGCGCCCCATCGGCGACGCCCCTTGACCACATTGCCTGCCAGTCAAGCCGGATTCTCGCCCATGAGCAAGTTAAGATGGTCAACTTACAGGAGATTTCCAGAAAGCTTTGCCGCCACCTCCAGCCGGCGGCGATCTGAGCGACCTCGCAACCTCGCATCGGCCGGCCGGAACTCGTGCCGCCAGCAAAGGCGACGGAGGGCGATCCGGGGTTCGCCGGCGGGGCCCTTTGGGGCAAAACGCACACCGCGGTGCGAGTTTCGCTAGCCGTGAATCAAATGCCGGACCCCACCTCGGGGTCGTGGCGACCATTTGCCATTGCGGCGCCCCAACCTGGCCCTACCCGGTGTTGAGGCCCGGAACCGGGGTCGATGCGCATAACTGAAGATCACTATGTCGTTAGCTGGATATCTTCTGTATATCGGCTATCCAGGTTGATGAAGCCATCTAATTCGGTTTGACTATCAAACAGATCGTGAAGTCGCGTTGCCGAGATGGCGCCGTCCTGGCAACGCGAGATGGCGGCGGGGCTCGCCATCACCGGCCGTCACAGTCGACGGCCCAACGGTCCCCCTCGAACGTGTCAGCACCCGGCTGGCCGACGCGGCATCAGCCGAGGACGCGGAGGACCACATGGGCATTCGGTCTCGGCCATACCGAGGACCCGGTCGCCCGCACGCGGGTGCACCCACGCGTCCATGCCCCGATCGGCAGCTGACAAAGCAGTCGCTGCCCGCTGCCGGCCATGCGCGGCAGCGCGACTGTACCGAGGCTTCGGCCACGGTGAACCCGGCTGACGAAGGGAATGCGGATGCTGGATTACGGGGCGCTACCACCCGAGATCAACTCGGCCAGAATGTATGCCGGTGCCGGCTCCGGACCGATGATGGCGGCCGCCGCGGCGTGGGACGTGCTGGCCGCCGGACTGGAGGCGGCCGCGCGCAACTACTCCTCGGTGATCGCTCGGCTACAAGGCGAGGGCTGGTCCGGTGGTGCGTCCGACGCGATGGCCGGCGCGGTCGCCCCGTATGTCGCCTGGGTGATGGGCGCCGGAGCGCAGGCCGAGGAGGCCGCCGGCCAGGCTCGGGCGGCCGCGGCCGCCTACGAGTCCGCCTTCGCCGCCACGGTGCCGCCACCGGTGGTGGCGGCCAACCGCACCCAGTTGACGCAGCTGGTCGCGACCAACGTCTTCGGGCAGAACACCGCGATGATCGGCGCCACCGAGGCCGACTACCAGGAGATGTGGGCCCAGGACGCCGCCGCGATGTATGGCTACGCCACATCCTCGTCCGCCGCGACCAGGCTGACGCAGTTCAACCAGCCGCCACAGACCACCAACGCCGCCGGCTCCTCCACCCAGGCCGCCGCGGTGGCCCAGGCCACGGGCGCCTCAACCGCCGGGAATTCTCAGACCACGCTGTCCCAGGTGATGTCGGCAGTGCCGCGACAGTTGCAGAGCCTCGCGTCAGGCGGATCGTCGGGCTCGTCGACAACGTCGGCGTCATCGGCAATCCTCAACGGATTCAGCAACTTCAACACGGTGACCGGCCCGGTGAGCCTCGGTGGCGGCATCAGCCGGACCATCACCTCGGGCGGAAGCTTCGGCACCGGTCTTTTCCGGTCGAACCTCCAGTCGGCCGCCGACGTCGCCAAGGGGGCCGCGGGCGCGGCGGCCAAGGCGGCGAGCAGCACGACGACCCTGGGTGTTCCGGGTCCGGTACTCGCCAGCGCGGGTAGCGCGACCGCGGTGGGGAAACTGACGGTCCCGCCGAGCTGGGCGACGGCGAATCCGGCGGTCAGCCTGGCCGCCGAACAGCACTGGCTGTCGGACACCGAGCTCGATGGTCCGTCCTGGCATGAGGGCCCACCGACGAACATGTTCAACGGCGTGCCGGCCGGAGCAGCCACCGGCACATCGTCGGGGCTGTTGTCGCGCCCCTCGGTCAACAACGTGCTGCGGGTGACGCCGCGTCAATTCAAGATGCCCCGCCCCACCGCCGGCGGATAGTCCGCCCCACCGCAAAGTTCCGCGATGCAGAGCCGCCCTGATCGACAGGGCGGCGGTTGACAGACGCTCGAGAAAGGAAGGCCGATGTTCGATTTCGGGGCGCTACCGCCCGAGATCAACTCGGCCAGAATGTATGCCGGCCCCGGGTCGGCGCCGATGATGGCGGCCGCATCGGCCTGGGATGCGCTTGCCGCACAACTGGAGATGTACGCGGCCGGATATTCCTCGACACTCACCGCGCTGCAGGGCCAATGGTCCGGCGGGTCGTCGATGGCGATGGCCGCAGCGGCCGCGCCGTATGTGGCCTGGGCGACCGCGACCGCCGCGCAGGCCGAGCAGGCGGCCACGCAGGCACGCGCGGCGGCCGCCGCCTACGAAGCCGCCTTCGCCGCCACCGTGCCACCGACGGTGGTGGCGGCCAACCGCCTTGAGCTCGCGATCCTGGTCGCCACCAACTTCTTCGGGCAGAACACGCCGGCGATCGCCGCCAACGAAGCCGAATACGCCGCGATGTGGGCCCAGGACGCCGCCGCCATGTATGGCTACGCGGCGGCCTCCTCGGCCGCCGGCGCCCTTACCCCGTTCGCCGAACCGCCCCGCACCACGAACTCCGGCGGACAATCCGCCCAGGCGGGCGCGGCGGCCCAAGCCGCGGGCACCTCCGCGGGCGAGACCCAGGCAACCATGTCGCAGCTGATGACGGTGCTGCCGCAACAGCTGCAAACGCTCACCGCGGGGGCACCGACGCCCGCGGCCGGCCCTCCCGCGGGAACGGCGTCAATAGTCAACGCCTTCAGCATCTTCAACACCCTGGTCACCAACCCGGCGCAACCGTTCTGGTCGACCACCTACGCGGTGTTTTCGGCCGGCCACTACGGCACGGGGAACTTCTTGCTGAACCACCAGCTGGCCAAGATCGCCGCGAAGGCCGCCGCCAACGCAGATGTGGTGTCCCCAGCCGCCGTTCGCGGCCCGGTGCTCGCGAGCGTGGGCAAGGCGGCGCCGGTGGGAAAGCTGTCGGTCCCGCAGAGCTGGGTGGCCGCCAACCCGGTGGCCGACCCCGGCGGCGGCCCAATTCCGTTGGCGGGAGCCGACGCGCGGGTCGTCCCGGCGGCCGAGACGACCGCACCGGGCAACACGTTGGGGGGGCTGCCGACGGGCCGCGCGGCCCAGCGGACCGGAGTCCCGGTGCTGCGCAATGGACGTCGCACCTTCACGATGCCCCGTCCCCTCTACGGCGGATGACCGACGACCGCACACAGCGATGCGGTCAGGATCGGCAGCACGACCGGGGAGCGGTATCCGGGCCCCGCGATCAGGATGCCGGCGCGGCCTCCAGGTCGGCCAACTCGTCGCACAAGTGGTCCGCGAGGCCCCGGACCGTGGTGATCTTCGTCGGGCTGATGCGCACCCCGGTTTCGGTTTCGATGCGGGTGCGCAGCTCCAGATTGCCCAGCGAGTCCAACCCGTAGTCGGACAACGGCCGATCCGGGTCGATCGTGCGCCGCAACAGCAGGCTGAGTTGACCGGATACCAGCCGGCGAATGGCGCCGGGCCATTCCTCGCGCGGCAACGACCGCAGCTCGGCCAGGAACTTGCCGCTGTCCGGTTTGCCTTGCCCCATCGACTGGAACGCCTCGGCGAACCGGCTGCGCTGAGCGAACGACGTCAACCACGGCGTTCCCGTGATCGGCGCGTAGCCCGAATACGGGCGGTCATAACGCAGCAACGTCTGGAACGCGCGATAACCCTCGGCCGGAGTGATCGCGATGCCGGCGTCTTCGGCCAGCGCGGTGGCGCGGCCGACTTCCGACCAGGCGCCCCACGCGATCGCGGTGCCCGGCAGCCCCTGGGCGCGACGCCAGTGGGCGAACGCGTCCAGCCAGCTGTTAGCGGCGGCGTAGGCGCCCTGGCCCGGGGAACCGACCAGCGCGGCCGCCGAGGAGAAGCAGCAGAACCAATCCAGCGGCTGCCCCTGCAATGCTCGATGCAGGTTCCACGCGCCGTAGACCTTCGGGGCCCAGCACCGGTCGATCAGCTCCTCGCCGACATTGGCCAGCGTGGCGTCCTCCACGACCGCCGCCGCGTGCAGCACACCCCGTACCGGAAGTCCCGACGCGGTCGCGCACGCCAGCAGGCGCTCGGCCGTGCTCGGCTCGGCGATGTCGCCGCACTCCACGGCGATGTCGGCCCCGCCGGCGCGCAGACGCTCGATGGCCTGGCGCGCTTGCTCGTTGGGTGCCGAGCGGGAATTGAGCACGATGCGCCCGGCGCCTTGGGCGGACATCTCGCCGGCCAGGAACAGCCCGAGGCCGCCGAGGCCACCGGTGACGATGTAGGCGCCGTCGGCGCGGAATGGCCGCACCTGCTCCGGGGGGACCGCCGCCACGGTGCGTCCCGCGCGCGGCACGTCGAGCACGACTTTGCCGGTGTGCCCGGCGGCGGCGACCAGCCGGACCGCGGCGGCCGCGTCATGGATCGGGTAGTGCGTGGTCCGCGGCATGGGCAGCTCGCCGTCGGCCGTGCGCTGGTACACGGTGGTCAGCAGCCGACGGGCCGTCTCGGGGTGGCTGAACGTCAGCAACGCCAGATCAACCGCGAACAGCGACAGGTTGCGGCGGAACGGAAACAGCCCCAGGCGGGTGTCGCCGTAGATGTCGCGCTTGCCCAACTCGACGAACCGCCCGCCGAAGGCCAGCAGCTCGATGCCTGCGCGCTGCGCGGCGCCGGGCAGCGAGTTGAGCACCACGTCGACGCCGTACCCGCCGGTGTCCCGGCGGATCTCGTCGGCGAACGCCGTGCTGCGCGAGTCGTAGACGTGCTCGATGCCCATGTCGCGCAGCAGTTGCCGGCGCTGCGGACTGCCCGCCGTCGCGAATACCTCGCAGCCCGCGGCCCTGGCGATGGCGATCGCGGCCTGCCCGACTCCCCCGGTGCCGGAGTGGATGAGCACCTTGTCGGTCGGGCCGATGCGGGCCAGGTCGTGCAGGCCGTACCACGCGGTCGCGGCCGCGGTGGGCACCGCCGCCGCGTCCTCGAGCGGCATGCCGTCCGGGAGGGTGACCACGTGCCGCGCGTCGGCGATGACGAAGGTGCCCCAGCATCCGTTGCGGGACAGGCCGCCGACCCGGTCGCCGACCTTGTGCTCGGTGACGCCGGGCCCCACGGCGGTCACCACACCGGCGAAGTCGCCGCCCAACAACTGCTGGTAGCCCTCGAACGTCGGGTAGCGCCCGAAGGCGACGAGCACGTCGGCGAAATTGATGGTCGACCCGGTGACCGCGACCTCGATCTCCCCCGGCCCGGGCGCCACCCGCTCGAACGCGGTGAACTCCAGCGATTCGAGGTCACCGGGCATGCGGATCTGGAGGCGCATGCCGTCACGGTCGTGTTCGACCACGGTGGTTCGCCGCTCGGCCGGGCGCAGCGGACCGGGACGCAGCCGGGCCGTGTACCACGTTCCGTCGCGCCAGGCCGTCTCGTCCTCGTCCGAGCCGCTCTTGCACTGCAGCGCAACCTGCGCGGGGTCGGTCGCCGCGTCGATATCGATCTGGGTGGCGCTCAGATGCGGGTGCTCGGAATCGATCACCCGCATCAACCCGCGCAGGCCGGCCTGCTCCAGGTTCGCCACATCGCCGCCGGCCACGGTGGCGGCGTTTCTGGTCACCACGAACAGCCGGGGCGACGCACCGGGCAGCTCGGAAAGCTGACGGGCGATGGTCACGACGTGGGCAACGTGGTCCCGCCCCCGCCCGGTGTCACCTTCGGCGTCGGGGGCCGCCGGCGCGGTCACCACGACCACGCCGGTGAGGCCCTTCAGCGGACCATGGCCGTTGCCGGGATTGGGCCCACCGCCGGACAGCAGCGAGCGCAGCTGCGCGGTGTCCACCGGTCCGAGCGGCAGGGACACCGTCCTACATTGCGCGCCATCGGAATTCAGCGCCTCGCCGAGTTGCGCCGTGAGCGGGTCCGCCGCCTGGCACGCGCTGAGCAGTAGCCAGGACCCCGGCTCGCCCTGCGTCAACTCCGGCAGTGCCCGGGGTTCCCATTCGATGGTCAACAACCGTTCGTTGAGCAGCCGGTGGGCCTGTTCGTGCTCGGAAGCCCCGCCGGCCAGCCGCAGCCCCTCGACGGCCAGCAACACCACTCCGGACTCGTCCAGCACCTGGAGATCGGCCTCGCATTCGCCGCGTCCCGACGAGGTGACCCGGGCCAGGCAGTAGCGCGCGTTGCGCGTCGAGGAATAGCTGCGCAGCCTGCGCACGCCGACCGGCAACAGCAGGCCGCCCGCGCCGGCCTCCTGCACCTGGGGAAGGACGACGACCGACTGGAAGCACGCGTCCAGCAGGGCAGGGTGGACGGTGTAGCTCGACTGCTGCGAGCGGATGGCACCGGGAAGCGCCACCTCGGCCAGCACCGTGCCGGCGTCCGCGTCGCCCACCAGCGCCGCGGCCAAACCCGAGAATGCCGTACCGTATTGAATCCCGATGGCGTCGAAGGCTTTTCGCAATTCGGCGCCGTCCATGCCCGTCGGGTGGTTGGCGATCAGGGTGGCCATGTCATGGGCGGGCGGCTGCCCCGCCTCCACCCCGTCCGCTCCCTCGAGGGCGTGCAGCACCGCGCCGGCCCGGCGCACGCGTTCACCCTCGTCGTGGGTGCCCACCGTGAACTCGAGGACGCCGGGCGCGACGACCGTGGCCGCCGAGGATGCCCGCGTCCGGTCGTCCAGCAGCAGCGTCTGCTCGAAGGTGATGTCGCGGACCTCTGAGCGCTCGCCGAGCGCCGCGTGCGCGGCGGCCAGCGCCATCTCGCAGTAGGCGGCGCCGGGCAGCGCGGCCACGTGGTGGATTTGGTGGTCGCCGAGCCAGGGGTGCGCCTCGGTGCCGATGTCCCCCTGCCAGACGTGACGCTCGGGTTCCTCCTGCAGGTGCACGTGCGCGCCGAGCAGCGGGTGGACGGCCTGCACCGAGGTGCCGTGCGCCTGGTCCTTGGTTTCTCGGGTGAGCATCAGCCGGTGATGCGTCCACGTCGGGAGCGGAGCGTCCAGCAAGCGCCCGGTCGGGTACTGCACCGAGAAATCGACCGCGGCACCGGCGCTGTGCACGTCGGCGACGAAGCCGCGCAAGCCGGCGGGCAGCTCCTGCTCGCGGCGCATGGCGGCGAGCGCCGCGATGGGCATGTCCAGGCTGCCGGCGTTCTGCTCGACGGCGTGGGTCAGCAGCGGATGCGGCGCCAGTTCCCCGAAGACGCGGTAACCGTCCTTGAGGGCGGCCTGCACCGCCGCCGCGAATCGCACGGTGTAGCGCAGGTTTTCGGCCCAGTAGTCGCCGGTGAACGACGGCCGTTCGCGGGGGTTCCACAGCGTCGCGGAGTAGTAGGGGACTTGCGGTTCGGCGGGCTCCAGGCCGGCGAGCGCCTCGAGGAGTTCGTCGAGGATCGGTTCCACCTGCGGCGAGTGCGAGGCCACGTCGACCGCCACCTCGCGCGCCAGCACGTCCTGCTCCTGCCAGGCCGCGACCAGGTCGCGGATTTCCTGCGCGTCGCCGCCGACGACCGTTGACGTCGGCGAGGCGACCACGGAGAGGACGACGTCGGAAACTCCGCGGATGGACAGTTCCGACAACACCTGTTGGCCGGGCAGTTCCACCGATGCCATGGCGCCGCTGCCCGCGATCCGCGCCATCAGTTTCGAGCGGCGGCAGATGACGCGCACCCCGTCGTGCAGCGTCAGCCCGCCGGCGACGACCGCCGCCGCCGATTCACCGAGCGAATGGCCGATGACGGCGCCGGGGCGCACCCCGTACGACTTCATCGTCTCGGCCAGCGCGACCTGCATCGCGAAGATCGTGGGCTGCACCCGGTCGATGCCGGTCACCACCTCCGGCGCCGACATCGCCCGGATGACCGAGAACCCCGATTCCGCGGCGATCAACGGCTCCAGCTCGGCGATGGTCGCCGCGAACACCGGCTCCCGGGCGAGCAGTTCGGCGCCCATCGCCGGCCACTGCGACCCCTGCCCGGAGAACACCCAGACCGGCCCGAGGTCGTCCTGCCCGACGGCGGGCTCGTAGGGGATGTCACTGCCGGCGACGTCGCGCAGGGCCGCGCTCAGCTCGCCGAAGCTGCCGGCCGAGACCACCGTCCGCACCGGCCGGTGCGCGCGGCGGCGCGCCAGCGTGTAGCCCAGATCCCACAGCCCCGCGGTGTCGGCCGCGCCGGCGTGCTCGTCCACCCACTCCGCGAGCCGGGCGGCCGTCACCCGGAGTTGCTCCGCGGACGTGGCCGACACCGGGAACAACAGCGCCCCGTCCGGGTTCGGCGCCGTCGTGGGCGGCCCGGGGGCCCGTTCTGGCGCCTGCGCCGGTGCTTCTTCCAAGACGGCGTGCACGTTGGTGCCCGACATCCCGTAGGACGACACCGCGGCGCGGCGCGGGTGCCGGCCGTTGGTGGGCCAGGGCGTGTTGTCCTGCGGCACGAACAGTTCGGTCTCGACCTGTGCCATCTCGGCGGTCAGGCGGGTGAAGTGCAGGTTGCGCGGGACCGTCCCGTGCTGCAGCGCGAGAATCGCCTTCATCAGGCCCAGCGGCCCGGAGGTCGACTGGAGGTGGCCGAAGTTGGTCTTCACCGAACCCAGCGCGCACGGCCCCCCGGTGCCGTAGACGGCGGCCAGGCTCGAGTACTCGATCGGATCCCCGACCGGGGTACCGGTCCCGTGCGCCTCGACGAAGCCGACGGTCGTGGCGTCGACCCCGGCGGTCTCCAGGGCCTTCCGGTAGACGGCCACCTGGGCGGTTTCCGAGGGCGCGGCGATGTTCACGGTGCGGCCGTCCTGGTTGGCGGCCGTGCCGCGCACCACCGCCAGGACGCGATCGCCGTCGCGTTGCGCGTCGTCAAGCCGCTTGAGCAGCAGCATGACGCAGCCCTCGCCGGAGACGAATCCGTCCGCCTTGGCGTCGAAGGCGTGGCAGCGGCCGGTGGGCGACAGCATCCCCTGCAACGAGCCCGAGACGGATTTCCGCGGCTCCAGCGTCACGACGACACCGCCGGCCAGGGCGAAGTCGCTCTCACCGTTGTTCAGGCTGCCGCAGGCCTGGTGGACGGCCATCAGGCCCGACGAGCACGCGGTGTCCACGGTGACGGCCGGGCCGTGCAGACCCAGCGTGTAGGCGACGCGTCCGGACGCGAAGCTGTTGCTGGTGCCGGTGAACCCGTACGGCCCCTCGGCGGCTCCGCAGTCGGCCGACAGCAGCTCGTAGTCGCCGTGCGTCAGCCCGACGAAGACCCCGGTCTGCGAGTGGGACAACCGCGCGGGGTCGAGGCCCGCATGCTCGATGGCGTCCCAGGACGTCTCCAACAGCAGGCGGTGTTGTGGGTCGATCGCGGTGGCTTCGCGCTCGGTCATGCCGAAGAAATCGCAGTCGAAGCCCCCGACGTCGTGCAGGAAGGCCCCCCACCGCGTCACCGAGCGGCCGGGCACGCCCGGTTCGGGGTCGTAATACAGGTCGGCGTCCCACCGGTCGGCGGGGATCTCGCCCACGAAATCGTCGCCGCGCAACAGCGCGTCCCATAGCTGTTGTGGAGAGTCGATCCCACCCGGAAGCCGGCAGGCCATACCGATGACGGCAACCGGCGCGGCGGTTGTAGCACGCAATGTGCAGTCCCCTGTTCTCCCCCAAAGGCGTCGCGCAGTCGGGCGGCTGACAGCTTACCGACCCCGGCTTCGTCGACACTCGGCTCATCACATGATGCCCGATTTCCAGCGCGCCGCTCGCGCGGCCCGGCCGTTCGCCCCGGTCTCCGGCCCCACCCGGAAGGGACGAAATCGCTTGGACGACAAGGCGATTAGCGAGGCACCGCCGATTCGCCCAGCCGGCACGGCGACAGTATCGTGAACATTTGCCCACGCCCGGGTGAATCCGTTGTTTCGCGGGATTTACGTTTTGCTGCTCGCTCCGGATTCGTCGGAGTCGGCGGCGTTCACGGGGTCCTCGATCACGCAATACACCGGATCGACCATCGAGATGGGCCGGTTACCGGTCTGGCGGGCCTTCCCGGTGAGACGCAATAGCTGGCCGGGCTGAATGTCGGCGCCCCCATGGCCGGGGCGGAAGGTGACCGTCATTTCCCCGCTGTTGTCCCCGATGACGACCTGCCGAAGGGTCCGGCCGCGGTCGGCGACGTCTTCGACCTGGTTGACCCGCCCTTCGACGGTGGCCCGCTGCCCCGAGATCAGCCCGGCCACCAGGATCACCGATGCCGGCCGGGCGGGGTGCTCGTAGGAGTCCACCTTGTCGTCCTCCGCCTTGGACACCCAGGCCTCGAGCTTGTCGATCTCCTGAGCGATCCGCTGCTCGAAGGTGTCCGGGTAGGCCTCCTTGATCCGCGACTCCACGTCATAGGGCACGATCGTCGCCGCCGCATCCGGGACCAGGCTCACCGCGCGGGCGATCCTGTCGGCGGTCCGGTCGTGCAGCAGCCGGCCCAGCAGCGGCGCGAACGTGCGGCGCGGCAGCAGCACCGTCACGTTGGTGTCCGCCTGTTCGTCGCGCGCCTTGGCGACCAGCAGCTGCGCGGCCCGGCTCACGCGCCGGTCCGGGCAGTCCACCACCCGCAGCGGGGTCTCCAGCCCGAAGTGGTCCCAGCGCTTGCGCAGTTGGGCGGCGTGGGCCGGGTCGACCATGAAGTGCACCGCGGTCAGCTCGTCGGCCCGCAATCCCCTGCCGTACCGCAACGCCTCGACCACCGCCAGGTCGACCGAGTCGACGAGGACGAACACCCGGTGCCGCGCGTACTTCACCATCTCCGGACGATCGGTGCGGAACATCTCGAGAATGGCGGCCTCCGCGCGGTATTCGCGGTTGAGCCGCATCAGCATGAACACCAGCAGCGGGAAGATGACCACCACCAGCCACGCGCCCTCGGTGAATTTCGCCACCGCGAAGATGCCCACCACGATCGTCGACAGGACCGCCGCGGACAGGTTGATCGCCAGGCGGCGCCGCCATCCCGGTTCGCGGTGCGTCAGATGGTGCTTGGTCATCCCGTAGCCGGCCATCGAGAAGCCCGTGAACACGCCGATCGCATAGAAGGGCACCAGCGCGTTCACCGAGCCGCCGGTCACCACCAGCAACAGCACCGACAGCGCCGTCAGGGTGATGATGCCGTTCGAGAAGACCAGCCGGTGACCGCGTTTGGTGAGCTGGCGCGGCAGGAAGCGGTCCTCGGCAACGAAACTGGCCAGCGCCGGGAACCCGTTGAAACTGGTGTTCGCACCGGTGAACAGGATCGCGGCGGTCGAAGCCTGAACCAGGATGTAGAAGACGTCGCCCATGATGCCGTTGCCGAAGACAGCGCGGCCGATCTGCGACAGCACCGACGGGTACTCGGTGAGATACGGCGTGGCGTGCGTGACGTGAGCCAGGTAGGCGACACCGGCCAGCAGCAGCCCGAGGATGACGGCCATGGCGGTGAGGACGCGGCGCGCATTGCGGCCCTGGGGCTTTCGGAAGTAGTCGACCGTGTTGGAGATGGCCTCGACACCCGTCAGCGACGAACCGCCGTTGGCGAACGCGCGCAGCAACACCAGAATCGTGGCGCCCAGCACCAACCCGTTGCCCTGGTGGACCGGCACGGTCCCGGCCATCCGGGCGGGATCGTAGATCGGTAGGTTCCCGGCGGCCGCGCGAATCACGCCGACCACGATGGTCAGGCCGACCATGGCGATGAAGGAGTAGGTCGCCACCGCGAACGGCAGGCCCGCCTCCTTCAACCCGCGCAGGTTCGCGTAGCAGATGACGAGCACCACACCCACGGTGAGTTCGAGGCTGTAGGGCCCCAGCGCGGGGATCGCCGACACCACCGCGACCGTCCCGGCCGCCGATTGGACCGCGACAGTGACCACGTAGTCGATCAGCAGCGCCGCGGCGGCGATCTGCGCCACCCGGGGTCCGAAATTGTCGCGCGCGACGATGTAGGAGCCGCCCGCCCGGGTGTAGGCCATCACCACCTGCCGGTACGAGGCGGCCACCAGCACCAGGATGAGCAGGATGACCCCGGTGATGGGAAGCAGCAGCAGGAACGCGGCCAGCCCGGCGTGCGGCAACAGCTCGATCAGGATCTGCTCCGGACCGTAGGCGACCGACGACACCGCGTCCGGCGAAAGCGCGCCCAGGGCAACCGGGTTCGACAACTTCTCGGAAGCGATGTCCTCGGTGATCAGGGGCTTGCCCAAAAACACGCGCTTGACAATGTCCCCGACCGAAAGGGGGATGCGCAGCTTGCCGGCCGAAGTCGTCACGACCACCGTCCTTACCCCGGGTTGAGCGGGCGAAACACCTCCGCTGCATTGTGCACGTGCATTGTGCACGTTCGCGGCCGCCGCGGCGGCAACCGGTGGGGGCCGGCTAGGCGAGCCGCTGCACAGCGGCGGCGATCCGCTCGTCGGTGGCGGTCAACGCCACCCGCACGTGCTGCGCCCCGCGCGGGCCGTAGAAGTGGCCGGGCGCCACCAGGATGCCGCGGTCGGCCAGCCACGCGACGCTGTCCCCACAGGGCTCGCCGCGGGTGGCCCACAGATACAGGCCGGCTTCCGAGTGGTCCACGGTGAATCCGGCCGAACGCAGCGCCGGCAGCAGGGCCGCCCGCCGCCGCTCGTACCGCTCCCGCTGTGCCCGCTCGTGGGCGTCGTCGTCCAGCGCGGCGACCATCGCCGCCTGCACCGGCGTCGGCACCATCATCCCGGCGTGTTTGCGCACCGCCAGCAGCTCGTCCACCAGCTCGTGGTCGCCCGCCACGAATCCGGCCCGGTAACCGGCCAACGACGAGCTCTTCGACAGCGAGTGGATCGCGAGCAGCCCGCTGTGGTCACCGTCGCAGACCGAGGGATGCAGGATCGACAGCGGTTGGGCCTCCCAGCCCAGGCCCAGGTAGCACTCGTCGGAGGCCACCACGCTGCCCCGGTCACGCGCCCAGCCGACGACTTTGCGCAGGTGGTCGACGCCCAGCACCCGCCCGGTCGGGTTGCTCGGGGAGTTCAGGTAGATCAGCGCCGGCGATCGCGGGCCCACCTGCGTCAGCGAATCCGCGCGCAGCACCGGCGCGCCGGCCAGCCGGGCCCCGACGTCGTAGGTGGGATACGCCAGCTCGGGCACCACGATCAGGTCGGCGGGCCCCAACCCCAGCAGGGTCGGCAGCCAGGCGATGAGCTCCTTGCTGCCGATCACCGGCAGCACGCCGGCGTCGCTCAGCCCGGTGATGCCGAAGCGGCGGGCCAGCGCGGCCACCATCGATTCGCGCAGGCGTGGGGTGCCGGCGGTGGCCGGATACCCGGACGCGGACCCGGCGGCGGCGAGCGCCTCCCGGATCGCCGGGGCGACCGGGTCCACCGGGGTGCCGACCGACAGGTCGACGATGCCGTCGGGATGGGCGCCGGCCCGCGCCTTCGCGTCGGCCAGGGTGTCCCAGGGGAACTCGGGCAGGGACGCCGAGACTCGCCCGCGTGGGGCGCGCGGCCTCACCCCGGGCTCATGCAGCCCCGGCCCGATCAGTCGCCCTCGCCCTGCGGCGGCAGGTCCTTGACTGCCTGCGGGTCGTTCTCGGTCATGCCGACCTTGGCCGCCCCGCCCGGCGATCCCAGCTCGGTGAAGAAGTCGGCGTTGATCTGCGTGTACTGGCTCCACTGCTCGGGCACGTCGTCTTCGTAGTAGATCGCTTCGACGGGGCAGACGGGCTCACACGCCCCGCAGTCGACGCACTCGTCGGGGTGGATGTACAGCATCCGCGCGCCCTCGTAGATGCAATCGACCGGGCACTCCTCGATACACGCCTTGTCTTTGATGTCGACACAGGGCTCGGCGATCGTGTAGGTCACAGACGTCTCCTCCATGTACTGCTTTTAGTGTGGGCTGCTTTTCGGCTCGCGCCCGGTGCCTCCGGCCGCTTCAGGCAGAGCTTTCGGTTACTGATACTAGACGTTGCACATACACGTCAACCACTTGGCACGCCCGTTAATTCGACGATTCGAGACTGCCGGTCTCGGGCCCCGCGGCGGGGGGCCGTTTCGCCGACGGCGAACGGCCTCGGCGGCCCGTTGACCTGCAAAAAGTCGCACTCCGGCGAGTCCCGCCGATAGTCATTTGGATGGAAGCATGTTCGAGGTGCCTGGTAACCTCGACGTCAGGCGGCAGCCGCTGGCAAATGTCGTCGCCTATAGCGGGTGCATTAATCGGGGAAGGTGTACACACATGAGGCTGTCGTTGACGAAATTGACCGTCGCCGTCGGTAGTGCGGCGGTCGCGTTGACCGCCGGCGCGGGGATCGCTTCGGCGGATCCGGCGGACGCGATCATCAACACCACGTGCAACTACGGGCAGGTGATCGCGGCGCTCAACGCCACCGATCCGGCGGCCGCGGCGCAGTTGAACAGCTCGCCGATGGCGCAGTCCTACATCCGCAGCTTCCTGGCCTCACCGCCGCCGAAGCGTCAGCAGATGGCCCAGCAGATCCAGGCGATGCCGTCGGCGATGAAGTACTACGACGACATCAACCAGGTCGCGGTCACCTGTAACAACTTCTGAGTCGACGCGGTCGTTCAGTAACCGCTGAGCAGGCCGCGCACGCGGCCCAGCGTCTCCGGTCCGACGCGACTGCAAACCCGGGAGGGGTCCGCGGGCCTGCGCCCCCAGAGCAGCAGGCGAACGGTTGCCACTGAAGGGAACCGGTCGCGGTCGATCCGTCGGTTCACGGCGGCGGGTATACCCGCCGCCTCTGGCCGCTAAGCCGCCCGCGGGGCGTACGTGGTGGTGCGCTGGCGCGCCGGGCGCCCGATCCCCTCGGCGATCGCGGTCAGCTCCTCGACGGTCTTGGCCGACCCGTGCTCGGAACCGGCCATCCGCGAGATGGTCTCCTCCATCAGCGTGCCGCCCAGATCGTTGGCGCCGCCGTTGAGCATCACCTGGGTGCGCTCGACACCCAGCTTGACCCAGCTGGTCTGAATCTGGGATATGCGGCCGTGCAGCATGATTCGCGCCAACGCATGCACGGCCCGGTTGTCGCGATGAGTCGGCCCGGGGCGGGCCGCGCCGGCCAGATACAACGGGGAACTCTGGTGCACGAACGGCAGCGGAACAAACTCGGTGAACCCGCCGGTGCGGTCCTGGATCCCGCGCAGCACATTGAGGTGGCCGACCCAGTGCCGTGGGCTGTCCACGTGGCCGTACATCATCGTCGACGACGACCGCAGGCCCACCTCGTGCGCGGTGGTCACGATGTCGATCCATTCCGAGGTCGGCAGCTTGCCCTTGGTCAGCACCCAGCGCACGTCGTCGTCCAGGATCTCGGCGGCGGTGCCCGGGATCGTGTCCAGCCCGGCCTCGCGCAAGCTGATCAGCCACTCGCGCACGCTCAACCCGCTCTTGGTCACACCGTTGGCGATCTCCATCGGCGAGAAGGCGTGCACGTGCATCGACGGCACCCGCGCCTTGACCGCGCGGACCAGGTCGGCGTAGCCGGTGACGGGCAACTCCGGGTCGATCCCGCCCTGCATGCACACCTCGGTGGCGCCTTCGACGTGCGCCTCCCAAGCGCGGTCGGCCACCTCTTCGGTCGACAACGAATATGCGTCGGCGTCGCCCTTGCGTTGCGCGAACGCGCAGAACCGGCACCCGGTGTAGCAGATGTTGGTGAAGTTGATGTTGCGGTTGACGACGAACGTCACATCGTCACCCACCGTGTCGCGGCGCAGCGAATCCGCCAGCGCGGCAAGGGCTTCCAATGCGGGCCCGTCCGCGGTCGCCAGCGCCAGGTACTCGGAGTCGGTGCAGCCGGCGGGATCGCGTTCGGCGGCCCGCAGCGCGGCGAGCACGTCGGTGTCTAGGCGTTCTGGCGCTTTGGCGCCTTGGGCGGCCAGCTCGTGCACGTGCGCGCGGATCGATTCCCAGTCGCCGAAGGCGCTGTCCAGATCGCTGCGGGCTTCGGTGGCGCGGCCCTCGGTGTCGATCGCCGCGTTGAGGTCGACCCGCCCGGCGGACGCGACGTCGTCGGGCTCCTGCCAGGGCAGCCCCACCGGATTGACGTCGCGGGCCAGGCCGGTCGCCGGGTCGGCCAGCGCCAGCACGTGTCCGCGCACCCGCGGGTCGATCCACGCCGCCCCCGCCTGCACGTACCTGGGCTGGGCGGTGAGCCGTTGAACCAGTTCGTATCCGGCCTCTTCGGTGACGCCGGCCAGGTCGTCCAGCGCGGGCCACGGCCGCTCCGGGTTGACGTGATCGGGCGTCAGCGGCGAGACCCCGCCCCAGTCGTCCACCCCGGCGGCCACCAGCGCCAGGCACTCGTCACGCGACACCAGGTTGGGGGGCGCCTGAATGCGCATGCCGGGGCCGAGCACCAACCGCGCGACCGCCACGGTCGCGACGTAGTCGTCGATCCCCGCGTCGGGAATGTCGGCCATCGCGGTGTGCTGCTTGGCCCGGAAGTTCTGCACGATCACTTCTTGGACGTGCCCGAACTCTTTGTGCGACTTGCGGATCGCGTGCAGTGTCTCGGCCCGCTCGGTCAGCGTCTCGCCGATCCCGACCAGCAGGCCGGTGGTGAACGGAATGGACAACCGCCCCGCGTCGGTGAGCGTGCGCAGCCGCACCGCCGGGTCTTTGTCCGGGCTGCCGTAGTGCGCAAGACCTTTCGTTTCGAACAGCCGCCGCGACGTCGTCTCGAGCATCATGCCCATCGACGGCGCCACCGGTTTCAGCCGGGCCATCTCCGACCAACTCATCACGCCGGGGTTCAGGTGCGGCAGCAGCCCGGTTTCTTCGAGCACGCGGATGGCCATGGCCCGCACGTAGGACAGCGTGGAGTCGTATCCCCGTTCGCCGAGCCACTCCCCCGCCTCCGGCCACCGGTCCTCGGGCCGGTCGCCGAGTGTGAAAAGGGCTTCCTTGCAACCGAGTTCGGCTCCGCGGCGGGCAATGTCGAGGATCTCGTCCGGCTCGAGATACATTCCGGAGCCCTGCGCCCGCAACTTGCCCGGCACGGTGACGAAGGTGCAGTAATGACACGTGTCGCGGCACAAGTGGGTGACGGGGATGAACACCTTGCGCGAATAGGTGATCGGCAACCCGCCGCCGGGGCCGCGCCGGCCCGCCGACGCCAGCCCGGCGTCGCGCACCCGCGCGGCGCTGACGCACAGATCGGCGAGGTCCTCACCCCGCGCGGTCATCGCGACCGCCGCCTCATCGACATTGAGCGCGACACCGTCTCGAGCGCGGCGCAACACCCGCCGAAGCGCCGAGGCGCTGGTCTTTGGGGGAACCACAGGATCAGGAAGAGCGGTAGGCTCCTCGCCCGGAGTCAGCGGCACCTTCGTGTAACTTCCCCACGATCGAATTTCATCCGCGTGTCCCAACATGTGAAATTTTCTTCCGACCCGTCCGGGCCCCGTCTGCGCAACAGTCAACAGTAGCGGCAGGGCCACGCCGCCCGGCGGGGACATCCCGGCCCACGTGACCGCACGGACGTCAGCGCCGGTGGCCGCGCCGCCACAACACCCAGAACGGCGGCCCGACACCGAGCACGATCAGCAGCAGGGCCCCATAGGCCAGCACGCCCTGACCCCCCAGGATGACGTCGTCGCCCGGGCCGCCCATGCTGATCACCGCCACCGTGAACAGCCACGTCCACAACGGCAGCGCGGCCACCCGCGCCGACGTGGTCCACCGCCCGGCCGCCCACACCAGCGCGGCGTTCACCAGGCCGGAAATCAGGCCGCTGATGGGAAACGGAACCGCACCGACGTAGGAAGGCAGCAGCATCGCCCCGGCCAGTGCGGAGAGGACCCCGTCGACGGCGAGCAGCGCCAAGACAACGAACCGGATCGCGGGGTCGGTCGCGCCGCCGTCTTCCAGCGACGCGGCGCGGGGCTCGGTTGCGGTCAGGTCGGAACGCTGTCGATGTTGGAGAGAATCGAGCCGATAACCCACTGCAGGCTGTCGAGCCGGTCCTGCCAATGCTGCTGATTAGGGTCCAGGTCGGGGTCCATGCGAAATCCTTCCGTGGCTGCCTGATTGGCAAGCCTACCGCGCACCGGCCGCGCTGAAACCAAGCCCCGCAAGCAGATCTGTTTCCCAGCCGCGCTCGTCGCGCTCCCCCGCGGCGCCCGCGGCCAGCACGTAGTGTTCCTCCGCCAGGATCGGCAGCGCCACGTTGTTCGACAGGGCGCAGGCCCGGCCGGTGGGCCCGACGACCACCTGGGTGGCGTGCGCCGCGAGCGCCGCCCTCTTCGCCGCCCACGCCTCCGGCGCGGGTTCGACGACGGCGTCGATGTCGGCGTCGGCATACCCGAAGCCGAACTCTTCCTCCGGCGCGATGTTCCACTCCGGCAGCAGATCCTCGGCGCTGAGGGCGTGCAGGCCCGCCATGAAGGCGCTCGTCGCGAACACCGACCAGTAGAACTTCGGCACGGTCCACGGCTCGCCGGGGAAGTCGCCGGAGCCGGCGGCCGCCACGGCGGCGGTGGTGACGGTGTGGGTGTGGACGTGATCGGGGTGGCCGTAGCCGCCACCGGGGTCGTAGGTCACCACGACGTGCGGTCGTTGCTCGCGAATGACGGCCACCAGCGCGCCGACGGCCTCCCGCTCGTCGGCGTCGATGAACCGCCCGCGCCGCCGCCCGGGCGTGCCCGCCATGCCCGAGTCCCGCCAGCGCCCCGCGCCGCCGAGGTAGTGGGGCGCACCGACGCCCAGCGCGCGCAGCGCCGCGGTGAGCTCGCCAATGCGGTAGCCGCCCAACTGATCCGCGCGATCGACGGCCAGTTCGGCCCAGCGATCGCCGATGACCTCGCCCTCCTCGCCCAGAGTGCAGGTGACGACGCGTACGTCCGCTCCGCGGGCGGTGTAGTGGGCTATGGTGGCGCCGTTGCTGAGGCTCTCGTCGTCGGGGTGCGCGTGGACGAACAGCAGCCGGGGAGTCTCAGGCATGGACGCACATTACCCCGCAGTGCCGGTCGGCCGGCGGTCTCGTCGCAGCCGATAGGAACGCATACGGCTACTATCGAGGGATGCCGCAGCTCACCCAGACCGCCCCGGCCGGCGGCCGGAGCCGCCGACGGGGCGAGGTCCTCGAACGGGCGCTCTACGAGGCCACCCTGGCCGAATTGGCCGAGGTCGGCTACGGCGGGCTGACGATGGAGGGGATCGCGGCGCGCGCCCAGACCGGCAAGGCGGCCCTGTACCGGCGCTGGACCACCAAGTGCGAGCTGGTGCACGCCGCGCTGGCCCACACCCTGCCACCCCTGCCCGAGGCCCGCGCCGGTCGTTCGGCCCGGGAAAATCTGCTGTCGGTGTTCACCGCCCACCGCGACGTGTGCGCCGGCAAGACGGCGTTCCCCGGCATGGCCACCGTGAACCAGCTCCTGCACGAGCCGGAGATGCGCGCCATCTTCGCCGACGCCGTGGTGGCACCCCGCCTGCGGATCGTCGAATCGATCCTGCAGGCCGCCGTCGCCGAAGGTGACCTCGATCCGGAGATGCTCACACCGCTGACCGCGCGCATCGGCCCGGCGCTGATCAATCAGCACTTCCTGCTGACCGGGTCGCCGCCGAACCGCCGCGAGCTGGCGCTCATCGTCGACGCCGTGATACCGCCGCGAGGGGCGCGGGAGACCTGCGACTAGAGGGCGACCGGGCCCACCGGGGCCACCCGATCAGGGCCCGGTCTTGACCCACTGGCCGGCGTCGCCGACGATGCCGACCGGCACCGCACCCGACAGGCTGACGTTCTGCACGCTCGGGCCGGCCGCCACGATCGTGGTGTCCTGCAGGATCGGCAACACGGTGGACATGTTCCACAGCCGGGGCTCGACCGCGGTGATCACGTCGTTGATGTTCTTGGTGCCGTTGAGCGCGGCATCGATGTTCGACTGCACGCTGCGATCGCAGATCCCGGTGAGGTTGGACGGCGCCTGCACCAGCGCGTTGGGGTCCACCGGACGGCTGGGCGGGGTCGACGTCGGCGTGGTGGCCGAGGTGCCCGGCCCGGTGGTCGACGGCGGGCCCGGCCCAGCAGGAGAGGTGGCTGGCGGCCCCGTAGACGTCGGCACCTGAGTCGACTCCAGCGCGGGGCAGCCGTACCGCGACGCCAACCGCGTCGCCAGGTTCCCGCCCGCCTGGTGCCAGCCGACGATCGCGTCCACCTGGCTCTTGTTCAGCGCGTCGCGGTACAGCGTCACCGGGTCCAGCGCCAGCACGCTGGCGGCGATGCCGACGTTGCGCAACTGGTCGGCCGCGGTGTTGGCCACCGCCACGGACGTCGGGTCGTTGGCCGCCACCCCGATGACCAGCGACAGCTGCTGGCCGTCCCTGCTGATCCGGCCGCGGATGACCTCCGGCGGCCCGGTGTTCGCCGGCGTGGGCGCCGGCGACCCCGACGAGTTGCCCTCGACCTTGTAGCCGGCCCCCTCCAGCAACCCCAGCGCCGCCGGCGTCGTCATCGCGGGGGGTGCGGTCGGCTCGTAACCGGGGTCGCTGGGCGCCCGGACCTGGGCCTGGTCCAGTGTGACGGTGTTGTCGCTACCCGCGCCCACCGCCGCCAGCAGGTCGACGTCGAGCAGCCCGAGGATCGCCTTGCGGACCTGCGTGTCGGCCAGCTTGGGCTCGTTGGCGCGCAACGTCAGCTGCATGACCCGGGGTGTGACGATGCGGGCGGTGCGCACGTCGGGGATGGCGGACAGCTGCGCGAAGGCCGCGGACCCGCCGTGCACCTGGGCCACCTGGGTGTCGCCGTTGCGGACCGAATCGGCCAGCGCCGCGGGCGCGCCGGCCCGCCGGAACAGGATCAGCGCGGGCTTGGCCGGTGCTCCCCAGTACCGGTCGTTGCGGGCCACCAGGATCTCGTCGCGCTGCGGATCGATGCTCTCCACCCGGAACTGGCCGCCGGTGACCGGCAGCGCCCGGGCCAGCCCCGCCGCGAACCCGCCCGGCACGTCCTTGACGATGTGCGCGGGAAGGATGTTGCTGAACAGCTCCTTCCACGACGGATACGGCTGGGCGAAGGTGACCACCGCCTGCTTGCCGCCCTCGAGCGACTGCACGCCGGTGATGAGGTCATAGCCGGCCGGGTCGACGACGCCGGGCTGGCTGACCATCTGCCGCCACAGGTACCAGAAGTCGTCGGCGGCGATGGGCGCGTTGTCGGTCCACTGCGCCTCGGGCCGGATCTTGTAGGTCACCGTGAACGGGTTCTGGCTGGTGACCTCGGCGGACTCCAGCAGGGTCGGGTCCATCTCCCAGCGCGAGCCGGTCGGTGTGCCCGGGTCGGGCACCGGCCGGAACGCGCTGGGCAGCACGAGCGCGCTGATCGCCGCGTTCACCGGCGACAGGTCGGACAGCAGGTGCGGGTTGAAGCCGGCGCCGATCGAGTCGATGCCCATGATGATCTGGGTGGGCCGCGGCGGCGGCGGCGGCGAGTTGTGCGGGGTGTCGGTGCTCTGCGGCGCCGGCGGGGGGTTGACCGTGCACGCCGCGAGCGCCAACCCGGCCAGCGAGACGACCACGCCGACCGTCACGAAGAAGCGGCGCACCCGTCTCGGCATGGCGATCAGGGTAACGAGCAGCCCGCCAGCGGCCCGCCCGAGCACGCGCGGCTAACCCCGCGCCTTGGCCCGCGACCGGCTGCGCGCCCGGGTCGTGGCGTCCAGCTCGACCTTGCGCACCCGGACGATCTCCGGGGTCACCTCGACGCATTCGTCCTGCGCGCAGAACTCCATCGCCTGTTCCAGGTCCAGCTCGAGCGGCTTGGCCAGTGTCTCGATCACGTCCGCGGTCGACGACCGCATGTTGGTGAGCTTCTTTTCCCGGGTGACGTTGATGTCGAGATCCTCGGCGCGCGGGTTGATCCCGACGACCATGCCCTCGTACGTGTCCTGGCCGGGTTCGACGAAGAACTGGCCCCGGTCGGCGAGCTGGATCAGCGCGAACGGCGTGATGGTTCCGGCGCGGTCGGACACCAGCGACCCGGTGTGGCGGGCCCGGATCTCGCCGGCCCACGGCCGGTAGCCGTCGAACACCGCGTTGGCGATGCCGGTGCCGCGCGTCAGGGTGAGGAAGTCGGTGCGGAACCCGATCAGGCCGCGGCTGGGGACGATGAAGTCCATCCGGACCCAGCCGGCCGCATGGTTGGCCATCTCCTCCATGCGCCCCTTGCGGGCGGCCATCAGCTGGGTGATCGCGCCCACGAACTCCTCGGGGCAGTCGATCGTCATCGCCTCGAACGGCTCGTGCAGCTGACCGTCGATCGTGCGGGTCACCACCTGCGGCTTGCCGACCGTGAGCTCGAAGCCCTCCCGGCGCATCGTCTCCACCAGCACCGCCAGGGCGAGCTCACCACGGCCCTGCACCTCCCATGCGTCGGGCCGGCCGATGTCCACGACCCGGATCGACACGTTGCCCACCAGCTCCTGGTCGAGCCGGCCGCGGACCATGCGCGCGGTCAGCTTGTGGCCCGACACCTTGCCCGCCAGCGGAGAGGTGTTGGTGCCGATCGTCACCGAGATCGCCGGCTCGTCGACGGTGATCCGCGGCAGCGCGTGGGCGTGGTCGGGGTCGGCCAGCGTGTCGCCGATCATGATCTCCGGCAGGCCGGCGACCGCGACGATGTCGCCGGCGACCGCCTCGTCGGTGGGGCTGCGCTCGACGCCCTCGGTCGCCAGCAGCTCGGTGATCTTGGCGCTGGTGATGACGGGCAGCCCGTCGACCTCCCGCATCCAGGCGACCTGCTGGCCCTTGCGCAGCTTGCCGTTGTAGATGCGGATCAGCGCGAGCCGGCCGAGGAACGCCGACGCGTCGAGGTTGGTCACCAGCGCCTGCAGCGGCGCCTCGGGGTCGCCGGACGGCGCCGGGATGTGCTCCATCAACACGTCGAACAGCGGGTCGAGATTGTCACCCGCGGGCACCTCGCCGTCGGCCGGCGCTTCGGTGCTCGCGACGCCCGCGCGCCCCGACGCGTAGAGCGTGGGCAGGCCCAACGCGTGTTCGGCCGCGGCGGCCGCTTCGTCGTCGAGGTCCGACGCGACATCGAGCAGCAGGTCGTGGCTGGCTTCGACCACCTCGGCGATGCGCGCGTCGGGCCGGTCGGTCTTGTTGACGACGAGGATCACCGGCAGGTGCGCGGCCAGCGCCTTGCGCAGCACGAACCGGGTCTGGGGCAACGGTCCCTCGGACGCGTCGACCAGCAGCAGCACCCCGTCCACCATGGACAGACCGCGCTCGACCTCGCCGCCGAAGTCGGCGTGCCCGGGCGTGTCGATCACGTTGATGACCGTCACCGTTCCGTCCGGGTTGTGGCGATGCACGGCGGTGTTCTTGGCCAGGATGGTGATGCCCTTTTCCTTCTCCAGGTCACCGCTGTCCAAGATGCGTTCTTGGGTGTCGTCGCCGCGGTGGTGCAGGGCCCCCGACTGCCGCAGCATCGCGTCCACGAGGGTCGTTTTGCCGTGGTCGACGTGGGCGACGATGGCGACGTTACGGAAAGGCACGTCGGTGATTGTGGCAGCGGTGGGCATGACAAAGCGAACCGGCAGGCGGCCGAGCGTGCCGTCCGGGGTGCGTACGGGGCGGGCCGTTACGGCGTGTCGCGGCCGTGGGCGCACGCCGGAAGCCCGGGGCGCACACCCGGCGGCCGGCCGGTCTACCAGCCCCTTCGGCGGGGCGCGGTGCCGACCAATTCGCCCTTGTGGGCCTCGTCGCGGCTGCGGTAGACGATGTAGGGCCGGAACAGGTAGGCGACCGGCGCGCTCAGGACGTGCACCAGCCGGGTGAACGGCAGCAGCGTGAACAGCACCATGCCGATCAGGGCGTGCAGCTGGTAGTCCAGCGGCGCGTTGATCATCACCTCGCCGTGGGGCTGCAGGATCCAGATCCGGCGGAACCACAGGCCGACCGTGTAGCGGTAGTGGAACTCGCCGCTGTCCAGGCCGGTGCCGATCAGGTCGCAGTACAGACCCACCACGATGGCCAGCACCAGCACCACGTACATCACCTTGTCGCTGCGGGTGGTGGCCATCGACACCGCGGGTCGGGTGAACCGCCGGTAGATCAGCAACCCGATGCCGGCCAGGGTCGCAAAGCCCGCCACCGATCCGGCGATGACGGCCTGCAAGTGGTAGAGGTGGTCGCTCACGTTCAGCATGTGCGTCACCCGCGGCGGGATGAACAGGCCCATGACGTGCCCGGCGAAGACCGCCAGGATGCCGAAGTGAAACATCGGGCTGGCGATGCGCAGCAGCCGCGACTCGTAGATCTGCGAGGAGCGGGAGGTCCAGCCGAACTTGTCGTAGCGGTAGCGCCACCAGGTGCCGACGATCAACACCGTCAGGGTGACGTACGGCGCGATGTCCCAGAACAGTACGTTGCTAAACACTGCGCGCTCCTCCTTCGCGTCGCGGCGGCACCGTCAAGTCGAATGGTTGCAGCCCAACGGCTTCCGCGGGTGGGCCGGCCTTGGCGAGGCGCTCCGCGCGGCGCACGTCCTGGTCGGTCGCGGCGGGCAGCGTCGCGCACACGGCGGCCACGGTGGGTTCGTAGGGCGACTTCGCGTCGGCCAGGGCCCCGCGCAGCACGTCGATGGGGATACGGTGCGCGGTCAGCAGCCCCCGCCCGACCTCGGGATCGACGGTGGCGGCGAATTCGAGCACGACGGGCAGGTGATCGGGCGCCTCGGCGCGCGGCGGTGTCACCCCCGCTCGCCGGTAGGCGGTGGCGAACTCCAGCATCTCGCGGCCGCGGTTGCGGGTGTCCCCGGCGGTCCAGTACGTC
Source organism: Mycobacterium europaeum (assembly GCF_034555895.2). Classification (NCBI taxonomy): domain Bacteria; kingdom Bacillati; phylum Actinomycetota; class Actinomycetes; order Mycobacteriales; family Mycobacteriaceae; genus Mycobacterium; species Mycobacterium europaeum. The sequence continues at coordinate 651,010 of NZ_CP157315.1, read as the reverse complement.
AGGTACATCGTGCAGTGGCGCCGCATGTCGAACGTGGCGACATAGTCCATCGCGGCGGCCATCGGCTCGCGGGCACGCAGTGCGGTCACGGTCTGTGCGAGCAGCCCCGCCGCGCCCCCACCGAGGTGGCTGAGCAGTTCCTCGACGGTGTCCAGCCGAGCCGGCAGCTCGTCGTCCGGGTAGGCCAGCAGCAATGACGCCGCCTGCCACACCAGTCGGTCCTGCAGGGTGTCGCCGCGCGCCCGGCGGCCGGTGAGCAGCTTCACCTCTGCTGCTCTTCGGGGAACATCCCGGCGGGCACCTGGCGGCCGTCCCAGTTGAGCAGGTTCACCCGGGGCCGGCCGCTGCCGTCGGCGGCCGGTTCGCCGCCGGGTCGCTTGAGCGCGTGGAAGGTCTCGACGGAGACGGGCACCGGTTCGCCCGATTCGTACATGCCCGGGCCGCCGTCGCCCGTCAACGAGCAGCCGATGTCCTCGAGGTCACGGGCCTGCGGGGCGAATGCGGTCGGAATGACGTATCGCTCTTCGTATTTCGCGATGGCCAGCAGCCGGTACATCTCGTACATCTGCTCCTCGGTCATCCCGACGGAATGCGGTATGTGCGGCTGGGTATCGCGCCCGAGATTGATGTCGCGCATGTAGGAGCGCATCGCCGCCAGCCGCCGCAGCACGCCCTCCACCACGGCGGTGTCACCGGCGGTGAACAGTTCGGCCAGGTACTGCATGGGAATGCGCAGCGCGTCCAGCGCGCCGAACAGGTTGCCCAGGTCTTCCCCGTCGTGACCGTCACGGCTCACCGCGTCGACCACCGGCGACAGCGGCGGGATGTACCAGACCATCGGCATGGTGCGGTATTCCGGGTGCAGGGGTAGCGCCACCTTGTAGTGGTTGATCAGCGCGTACACCGGCGAGCGCTGGGCGGCCTCGATCCACTCGTCGGAGATGCCCTCTGCCCGCGCGGCGGTGATGACCTCGGGATCGCCTGGGTCCAACAGGATTCGGCACTGCGCTTCGTAGAGGTCGGTCTCCTTCTCCACCGAGGCCGCCTCCAGCACCCGGTCGACGTCGTAGAGGACCAGGCCCAGGTACCGCAGCCGCCCCACGCAGGTCTCCGAGCAGATGGTCGGCAACCCGACCTCCATCCGCGGGTAACACAGCGTGCACTTCTCGGCTTTTCCGGTTTTATGGTTGAAATAGACCTTCTTGTAAGGGCATCCGGAGACGCACATCCGCCAGCCGCGGCAACGGTCCTGGTCGACGAGCACGATGCCGTCCTCGCTGCGCTTGTACATCGCCCCCGACGGGCACGACGCCACGCAGGAGGGGTTGAGGCAGTGCTCGCAGATCCGGGGCAGGTAGAACATGAAGGTCTCTTCGAGGGCGAGTTTGACCTCCTCGCTGACCTTCTTCAGGATCGGGTCGCCGGCCAGGATCTCCGGTGAGCCGGCCAGGTTGTCGTCCCAGTTCGGCCCCCAGGAGATCTTCATGCGCTCGCCGGACAGCAGGCTCTTGGGCGCGGCGGTGGGGAACGTGTCGCCCGCGGGGGCGGTGGTCAGGTTCTCGTAGTCGTAGGTCCACGGCTCGTAGTAGTCGTCGATGATCGGCAGCCGGGGGTTGGCGAAGATCCGCAACAACTTCTGGATGCGGCCGCCATCGCGCAGCCGCAGCCGGCCCTTCTTGTCGCGTATCCAGCCGCCGCGCCACCGCTCCTGGTCCTCGTAGGTGCGCGGATACCCTTGGCCCGGCCGGGTTTCGACGTTGTTGAACCACACGTACTCGGTGCCCGACCGGTTGGTCCAGGCCTGCTTGCAGGTGACCGAGCAGGTGTGGCAGCCGATGCACTTGTCGAGGTTCATCACCATCGCCAATTGCGCCATGACTTTCATGAGGGCCTCGCTTCGCGGGCTTGGCTCGTGGGCATCAGTAGGTCACATCCTGACCGCGACGGCGCACCACGGTCACCTCGTCGCGCTGGTTGCCGGTGGGTCCCATGTAGTTGAAGGCGAACGCGTGCTGGCCGTAGCCCCCGGCGAGGTGGCTGGGCTTGATGCGGACGCGGGTCAGCGCATTGTGGTTGCCGCCGCGCTTGTTGTTGGTCTCGGTGCGGGGGGTGTCGACCGTGCGTTCCTGCACGTGGTAGACGAAGACCACGCCGTCGGGCATGCGGTGGCTGACGATGGCCCGGCACACGTAGATGCCGTTGGCGTTCACCGCCTCCACCCAATCGTTGTCGCGCACTTGGATTTTGGCCGCATCGCCGGGGCTCATCCACATCGTCGGCCCGCCCCGGGACAGCGACAGCATGTAGAGGTTGTCCTGGTAGGTGGAGTGGAACGACCACTTCGAGTGCGGCGTCAGATACCGCACGGTGAGGCCGATGCCGTCTTCGGTGGGGCCGAGCCCGGGCTGGCCGAAGAGCCGCGTCATGTCCAGCGGCGGCCGGAACACCGGCAGGTGCTCACCGAGCTCCTCGACTCAGTCGTGGGCCAGATAGAAATGCATCCGGCCGGTGAGCGTGTGGAACGGCTTGAGGTTCTCGATGTTGATGGTGAACGGCGCGTAGCGGCGCCCGCCGGTTTCGCTGCCCGACCACTCGGGGCTGGTGATCACCGGGACCGGACGCGCCTGGGTGTCGGCATAGCTGATGCGCCGTTCTTCACTGCCCTCGGCCAGGTGCGCCAGCCGCTGGCCCGTGCGCTTCTCCAGCTCGCGGAAGCCCTCGACCGCGAGCCGGCCGTTGGTGGTTCCGGACAGCAGCAACAACACGTCGGCCATCCGCGCGGCCGTGGTGATGGCCGGACGGCCCGCTGCCGCACCGGAATTCATCACGCCGAACTTTGCCGCCAGCTCCTCGACCTCCCGGAAGGGATGCACCGTGACGCCCTTGGTGGTCACCCCGAACGTGTCGACCAACGGGCCCAGGGTCTGCCACTTGTCGTAGACGGCGCCGTAATCGCGCTCCACCACGGTGAGTTTGGGCATGCTGCGCCCGGGCACCGGCGTCGCGCCGGTGTGCAACCAGTCTTGCTCCGTGCCGTCGGGATAGGCCATCGCGTCCGGCGTGTCGTGCTGCAGCGCGGTGAGGACCACGTCGCTGCGCGTGCCCAGGTGCCCCTTGGCCAAAGCGCTGAACGCACGCGCGATGGCACCGAAAGCCTCGAAATCCGAGCGGGTTTCCCAGGGCGGATCGGTCGCGGCGCTGAACGCGTGCACGTACGGGTGCATGTCGGTGCTGGAGATGTCGGCCTTCTCGTACCAGGTCGCCGCCGGCAGCACGATATCCGACACCAGGGTCGTGGAGGTCATCCGGAAGTCGATCGACATCATCAGGTCGAGCTTGCCCTCGGGGATGTCCCCCTCGCACACCACGTCGACGGGCGCTATCCCGTCGGCCGGCGGCTCGGCCTGGACGTTGGAATCGGTCCCGAGCAGGTGGCGCAGGAAGTACTCGCCGCCCTTGCCCGACGATCCGATCAGGTTGGCCCGCCACACCGTGAGCACCCGCGGCCAGTTGACCGGATTGTCGGGGTCGGTGACGGAGAGCTTGAGTTTGCGGTCGCGGAGCTGCTCGGCGACGTAGTCGGCGACGTCGCGCCCGGCGGCGCGCGCCTCGTCGGCGACGTCCAGGCTGGACCGGTCGAACTGCGGATAGAACGGGCTCCAGCCCATGGCCGTCGCCGAGGCCAGCAGGTCCATGGTGTGCTTGCCCGCGAACCGGCCCCGGCCCAGGGGGCTGGCCAACTTGTCGGCCGCGTAGCCGTCGTAGCGCCACTGGTCGGTGTGCGCGTACCAGTAGGAGGCGCCCGGTACCTGCCGCGGCGGGCGCACCCAGTCCGTGGCCATCGCCATCGTCTGAAACCCGGTGAGCGGGCGCACCTTTTCCTGGCCGACGTAGTGGGCCCATCCGCCGCCGTTGCGTCCCATCGAGCCGGTCAGCATCAGCAGCGCGAGCACCGCCCGGTAGATCGCGTCGCCGTGGAACCACTGACAGATTCCGCTGCCCATGATGATCATCGACCGCCCGCCGGATTCCTCTGCGCTGCGCGCGAATTCGCGGGCGACGCGGATGGCCTGCGCGGCCGACACGCCGGTGATCGCCTCCTGCCACGCCGGGGTGTTCTGCCGGGTCGCGTCGTCGTAGCCCGTGGGCCAGTCACCGGGCAGCCCCGGGCGCGCCACCCCGTATTGGGCGAGCATCAGGTCGAACACGGTGCACACCTGGTGCTTGCCGACGCGGCGCACCGGCACGCCGCGGGCGATGGTGGCGCCCTCCCCGTTGACCGTGTCGAAGCTCGCCAGGTGCACCAGCGCGGTGGCGCCGTCGCCGTTGGTGCCGTGTGCGCCTCGCACGCTCAGCGCAGGCACGAGGCCGCCGAGATCGAGGTTCCACTTCCCGACGCCGTCCTCGCCGTAACGGAATCCCAGCGAACCGTGGGGCACCGCAACGGAATTCGTCGCCTCGTCGAGCACCGCCGGCTTGAGCGCCGCGTTCTCGACCGCCTCTCCCAGGTCCGCCGCGGTGAGGTTCTTGCCCGGCACCAGCATGTCGCCGCGCTCTTCGAGCTTGATCAAAAACGGTAGGTCGGTGTAGCGGCGGGCGAAGTCGGCGAAGAACGGAACCTCTTTTTGCACATAGCATTCCGAGAGGATGACGTGGCCCATCGCCATGGCCAGCGCCCCATCGGTGCCGGCCGCGCAGGGCATCCACTCGTCGGCGAATTTGGTGTTGTCGGCGTAGTCGGGGCTGACGGTCACCACCTTGGTGCCGCGGTAGCGCGCTTCGGCCATCCAGTGCGCGTCGGGGGTCCGGGTGATCGGCACGTTGGAGCCCCACATCATCAGATACGCCGCGTCCCACCAGTCACCGGACTCGGGAACGTCGGTCTGATCACCGAACACCTGCGGCGAGGCCACCGGCAGGTCGGCGTACCAGTCGTAGAACGACGTCATGGGGGCGCCGATCAGCTCGAAGAACCGCGACCCGGCGGCGTAGGACACCATGGACATCGCCGGGATGGGCGAGAAGCCCGCCACCCGGTCGGGGCCGTAGGTCTTGATGGTGTGCACGTGGGCGGCGGCGATCAGCTCGGTGGCCTCGGCCCAGGTGATCCGGACCAGCCCGCCCTTGCCGCGGGCGCGCTGATAGCGACGGCGACGCTCGGGGTCGGCCTGGATGTCGGCCCAGGCGAGCACCGGATCCCCGAGCCGCGCCTTGGCCTCCCGGAACATCTCGACCAACACGCCCCGGGCATATGGGTAGCGCACCCGGGTGGGCGAGTAGCTGTACCAGGAGAACGACGCCCCGCGGGGGCACCCCCGCGGCTCGTATTCCGGGCGGTCCGGGCCCACCGAGGGATAGTCGGTCTGCTGGGTCTCCCAGGTGATGATCCCGTCCTTGACGTAGATCTTCCAGGAGCAGGAACCGGTGCAGTTCACCCCGTGGGTCGAGCGCACCACCTTGTCGTGGCTCCACCTGTCACGGTAGAAGACGTCGGCCTCCCGGCCGCCCCGACGCGTCACCGTGCGCAGGTCGGCCGAGAACTCGCCGGGCGTGAAGAACCGCCCGCTGCGCTCCAGCAACTCCTCGAGCGGTCCACCGACGTGTGATGTGACAGCCAACAGGTACCCCTTCTACTTCGTCGCGCCGCGCGTCGTGGCCGGGCCGTTGCATCGACCCCAGATCCGCGCCGTGGTGCCGCGCCGCACAACGGTCTGCCGGTTCCTCCGCCCGCACCGGCCCGGAACGGCCGGGCCATGGTGGTCGGCGGGCCGCGGGCCGGGGAGCGATCGGGCACCGGCACGAGGCGCGGTGGGCCCGCCAATCACCTTCTCCGCGCACGGCCTGTTAGCACAATTTGGTCTGTTCAGCATGGGTTTTATAGACCTAGGGGCGCCCGGCGGGGACGCCGTGACCACGCCGCCGAGACGACGGATCGCTGCCGCCGCGGGTTTCTAGGTCAATCGTTATTACAAGCTACGTTGTTATATCTCAAGTTCACCTTCGCGACCTTCTACGGCGCTGGACGTCAGCTGCGGAAAGCCTGTGGAATTGTTATGAGGCCGACGCCGCCAGCGTCCGGGCCAGGTCAGCGACCCAGCCGCGGTCGGCGGGCACCCAGTCGACATCGGGCAACTCGTCCGCCGTCACCCAGCGCACCGCCCGGTGATCGCGGGCGTGCGGTTCACCACTGACCAGTTGCACGCGGTAGGCGCGCAGCGTGATGCCGTCCAGGGCGATGTCCTCCCCCAGGCGATCGCCCACCGCGACGTCGCCGAGGGCCAAGCCCAGCTCCTCGCCGAGCTCGCGTGCCAGCGCGTCCCGCTCCGTCTCACCCGGGGCGACCTTGCCGCCCGGCAGCTCCCAGCGGCCGGCCAACTCGGGCGGGCGGACGCGCTGCGCGACCAGGACCGTGGCGCGGCGGATGACCGCACCGGCGACGACGATCTGGGTCGGCATGGCCAGACGGTATACGGTCGGGGCATGGCTGTGTTATTTCCCGCCGAACGCTGTACCTGAGCTGGGAAAACACTGCTGGCCGCCTAACGCTGTAGCGCCTGTTATACGTAAGTAACCGCACATGGGTAGCCAGGTGTCGGCTGCGCCGTATCCACCAGCGATGACCGAGCGCCGGGACCACGTGGCTACCGAAATAGCCGAGTCTCGGATCCACAAGCAACAGTGGTCGGCCAGGCCATCGTTTCAAAAGGGGGTGCCGGAATCCGGCCCCCCCTTTTGACGCGACGTCGGACGCCTAACCGCCCGTGCACCGGAGGAATTCGTTCCGCACCGCGTCGGCGAGTTCATTCGCCAGATGGTCACGCGAGTCGGGGTGCTCCAGATGGCTCGGGTGGACCCCCGGCATTTGCACGTCAGCAACTATCGCGACGGTGGGCTGGCCGGTCTCTTGAGTGATGGCGACTTTCACGGGGATTTCGTTCAGCGACATGACTTTCCTTTCGTCGTCGGGACATCGCTGAACTCGACGATACCGGGCCTGAACAGGGAAAACCCAGTGGCTTTTGGTCAGCAAACGGGCTAACTCGCCAGCTCTGGAATTGGGCCCAATTACTGTCTTCTCGTTGCCGTTTTCACATCACGCAAACGAAGACTCTCAGAGGAAACTTAGAGTCACTCGCCAAACCGCCAGGAAAACGGACATAATGCAATCCACGCTTGCGGTGTGATCCAAATCACGAAAATTTTGGCCAGCAAACTGGTATTCGGGGTCGCCGACCGGCCGTCGATCGCCGTGTGAGGAATCGTCTCACCCGTCGCCGCCGCGCTGTCCACTGGACACCTGCGACCACGACGGCCCCGCCCAGGCAATCCGCAATCGGGCGCACACCGCGCTCGCCGGGCCGGGCAGCGATGGCATCACCTGGCGGGATCGCAACAGCACCGCCAGCGTGCTCGACCCCATATCACTTTCCGAAGGTTGCGTTTCCCCATGTGGGCGCGTTGAATCCGTGGATCGGGTATCTAGGGTGTTGAACTTGTTGGGCGCTGGTCCGCCGGACTGGCCGGTCCGGCACAACGAGAAGCAAAAAGAAGGGATCAATGCCCAGACGAACGATGAGCGTGACCAGGCTGTGGTATCACCCCCGCCGGAAGCCAGACGAGCTCGGCGACCTGACCGAACTCCCCGACGAGTCTGACCTCCTGGACATGTTCGACAAGTTCCTGACAGACGAATTGACCGCCGATAGCCTTGTGCGGGCTGAGAACGAACGCTACGCAACATTGCAGTCCAAGCGTCGGATCGGACGCTCAATCACCGTGCGGATGGAATCAGGGCGCTTCGGCGAAGACGGGGCAATCAAGGACGTAACTACCCACGAGCAGGTAGGTGAGTTCACCAGGGACAACGCGACCACCGTCGTAACCCATGGCGTTTTACTCGTCCCGAAAACCGGTACGTCAGCGCTCGTCTTTTCGGAGCGATCGGCAGGGGTTGGTGGGATGCCGGCCCTAGTCGATCACTTCGTCGATGCCTTCAACGCGAAGTTCACCGACTACTTGATGAAGAAGCAGAGCGTGGTGCGGACGGACGCCTGGTTACAGGCAGCGGAATTGATGCGGGTCGAGGGCACCATACGCAGGTACACAACTGACCCGGCGTCGGACGCGGGCGACCAGGTTGTTGGTGAGCTCACCCATACCTTGGTTCCGCCCCGGGACCAAAAGTACTTCCCCCGACGGGTCTGGGAGCACCTGCGCGACCGGAGAATCGATCGGGCGAAGTTCCTCGGCTTCGCCGAGGGGACTGAGCCAGACGCCGTGGGCGTAACAGTGACCCACGGTGGGCAGACGAAGAGATTCGAGCTGGATCACGAGAAGACGCCAAGCTTGAGCCTGGTGTTGACCACAAGCGGTGAACCGGCGTTCGATGAGTCGCGCGTGCGCAATACGGCACTCAACGAAGCGGCCGGGATCTTCGACTACTACGGGATAGAGTGGAGCGAGTCTGACGCGATCCGCCAGGAGGCGCAGGAATGATCTCGTCGGTGTGACATGGTTTGGTGGTTCTGTGGACAGTAAGTTCAGCGTGCTGCCGACGATCGGTGATCACTACCGGACGCTGGTTGACCAGAACGTGCCGGGTCGACCGTATTGGCCGGACTACATCGTCTTGATCAGTTTGCCGTGCGCGGCGGGTGCCTTTGTCGGTTGGTTGTTCCATCTCCGAGAGCTCGGCTCCTATATCGCTGGAGTGGCAATCTTTACGGCCCTGTTGTTCGCGCTTGTCATCTACGTCTTTCAGCTTCGTGTTCAGTTGCTGAGCAACGCCACCGTCCCCCGGGACGGCAAGTTGGTGGAGTTCGTCGATCAGCTCTTCGCGAACGTGAACTACGCAGTAGTAGTGGGTGTAATCGCGACCGCGGCCGCTATGATCGCCGCGACAACCTCCGACGACAAAGGTCAAGTGAATGGCCTCTGGTCGGGAATTTTGACCGCATTGAGCTTGCACCTCATGCTCGTGGTCTTCATGTGTATCAAGCGAGTTCGTGCCGCCTACCGTGAAATCGCGCGGCTCCCCCGGCGCGGATTCATAAGCCAATAGCCTTTGAGAAGCCCCGAGGGACACGGCTCCAATCCCGCCCGCCGCAGCACCCGAAACGTTGCTAGTTCAGGCAAGGCGGCGCAACCCCGCTAGGTTGATGGCGTGGGCATCGTCTACCACTACACAGACACCCAGGCCTTCAAAGGCGTCATCGAAAATGCGGCGTTGTGGGCTACCGACTTCAGGTACCTCAACGATTCCGGCGAGCTGGTTTGGACGTGGGCCGCGTTCGTGGAGCGGCTTGATCAGCTGGTGAAACAGCCGGGAGATCACGCAGAGGCGTATCGGGCCCAGCTTGAAGCACTGAGGCTGATGAACGCGCGGGACCTGATGCAGTTTGACGATGCAATATTTGTTGCGTGCTTCTCCGAACTGCGCGACGAGGTCACCCAGTGGGCCGGCTACGGTGACAAGGGGCGCGGCGTCGCGCTCGGGTTCGATACCGAACGCATTGCTGCCCTTAAGGTTCCCCAGTATCGCCACGGCGTCGGTGGGCAGGTGAGGCCCATGACAGCGATCGTTGGCGGAGGACCTAATTCGGGTCAGGAGGTCGAATTTACGTGGCCAGCGCGCCTGCAGAAGGTCGCGTATGGCGATGCCGCCCGAGACCACGTCGTGGATGGCCTCATTGACACGGTACAACGGATTGGCGAGACCAGCGACAGCCGCGAAAGCAACGTGTTCAACTGCATCTCCCAGACGTACGCGCTGGTGCACCGCCTGCCGCTGGTGAAGCGCACGGCGTGGGAATACGAGCAAGAGCGCCGCATCACCATCACCGAACACTTCGGTGGCAGAAGCCTTTCCTACAGACGAGCTGTGCACAGCCTTGGGGAGCCGTTCTCGGTTTATGCCCGAGGAGCGCTGGAATCGGTGGATGTGCAGTTTCGCCCAGGCGACGCGACGATGTTCAAGCCTTACGTCGCGCTGCCATTTGAGCGGGAAGCCCTCGTCGAAGTCATCACGGGACCAGTCGTGAAGCACCAACTGGTGGAGGCTACGGTGAGGCGGATGCTGGATCGAAACGGGTTCCGCCACACCGCAATCAATGAATCAAAGTCGCCGTTTCAGGGCTGATCCCGTTAGCCGGAAGCGCATTCACGCTCGACACGGGCACGGTCGCGGCGCATGCGCTCCAACACGTCCAGGTCGTCATCGTCGTCAAATTCGCGCTCCAACTCAACCTCCACCGCATCGGCCGGCGTGCCGGCTAACGAAACGTCCTGGGCCAGACCATAAACCAGGACGTGCTGGGCGAGGATCTTGCGGCACAACTCCGCCGAGCGGTGATTGCCGTCCAACCCGCGCGTCCAGTGAGCTTGGAACAGCCGCTCGCTGCGCTCCTGCCACACCGCGAACGCCTCATCCGTCAGCAGCTCGCGCCGCAGCGACGGCCCAGCGAACACCCGCTGCACAATGTTGCCCACACTCACGTGGGAACGCAGCCCAACCGCCGCCGCGATGGACCGATAGCTGGCCCCGCCCAGGAACAATCGCACCACCTGGGCGTCACGGCGTTCCCGGTCAGCGGCCTTCATGTGGTCAGTTTCTCCTATCGCACCGACGCCCACGACAATCGCCCATCACCGCACGTCACAGGGGCCGAAACCACTGCGGCAGCGCCCTGCAGCAAGGGTGTATCGGTCATTCCAGCTCGGAGGGGTACATACGCTCTGGGTGGGGTGTGGCCGCATCGATCCGTTTCGCGCGGCCTACCCACCCCCCTACTCTTGGGACGTGCGGGCGCTGATGAAAGCCGTTGATGGCCGTGGTGGTCCCGTGGAGGGCGGCAGGGCCCTGGTGTCGAGACTGGCGATGGCCTCAGACCAGCCTCGACTTTCCTGCCGCCCTCCACGGAAGTCTGGTCCCGTGACCGGGGAAGCCCCCAAGCGGTGGCCCACCATGTGCCCCGGCCACGGGAGTTTGGCCCGCGCGGAGCCGTGTCAGAGAGCTACCAGAGACCACGACCTCGCGCGGGAGCTTTCTAGGCCACCTGCAACATCCGGAAACCGCTGTCGTTGATGGAATCCGCACCCCAACGAGCCCAAAGCAACATCCCCCGCTGACCCGTGGGTCGCCGGTTGCTGCCGAACAGATGCGGCACCAACTCGACGGATGAGCCGACGCGCTGGCTGATCAGGTAGTTCTGCCAATCGCCATACACCAGAACGTTTTTGCCCGTCGCCACGGTGTTGTCCATGACACTGGCCTCGTGGACCGGCCTCCCCAGCAAGGTCGGCTCGGAAGCGCGCAGCTCCGGGAACAGCAGGCTGCCGTTGCCGGATTCCATCTGGCGCAACGCATTCAGGGTGGCCAGGTTGCCGACCCAGCGTGCGTTGGCCTGCCAGCGCGGACCAAGGGCGTTCTGGGTCGCGTACACGTCGGCCGCCGTGAGTGTTCCCGCCGCTCCCGTGGTCACCACCGAGCTGCCGCCGGCCAACGCTGTCACAATGCCCGTCGGCTCACCCACACCGCTACCCACGGTCAACGCCGAATTCAACAGCTGCAGCGCCCCATCAGCCAACAGTTTGCCGATCTCACTGACAAGCGCGACCGCATCGCCCTGCAACTCCACGCTGAACGGCACGAACGCCTGCATTTTCAGGCATGGAACCTCCGGCTCGCCCAATACCGGGCTGTCGTCGGACACCTCCGAGGCCTCCGCATCCCAGGACGCTTGGACACCAGCGGCCGAAACCCCATGCCAGAGATCGGTGTAGGTGCTCACGACCCGGCTGATCTGCAACATCGGGGCTGTCGACCCGGCGTTGACGATCGCGATGGTCGGATCGAGCTCGAAGGGTACGAGGAACCCGCCTGCCGAGTCCGTCAAGGACATTGCGCGCTCACTCTTCAACCGGCTGACCCGCTCGAACGCCGCGCGCTCGGCTGGCGTCCACAGCAAAGCAGCCCTAGCCTCTCCGTTCACCACCAACGTCGAAAAGGCCGAGCGGTAGACATCCGATCCGGTCTCGGTGACCCACCGCGACACCCACGACTGGGAGACCTCGGGGCCGGTCTGCAACAGCTGCTCAACGACCTCGGCGCTGCGCGCCGGCAGGCCGCCCTTGACGCTGCGCTCGAGTTGTCTGAGGGCCGACTCCCGCTGGCCGCCGAACCGGCGCTCGTCGACGATGTCGCGGCCCCGGTACGCGTCAACGCCCCGGTCGATCGCCAGCCCGCCTCCGCCTTCGCCGGCCGCGCGGCTGATTTCAGCGCGTCGATCCCAGGCGCGCACGTGGTCGGCCAGCGCGTCGAACTCCGCGGCGGCCTCGGTGAACTCCTGGTCGTCGGCGGGGCTCATTCGCGACTGCTTCTGCAGCTGCTCCATCCGCTCGTGGAGAGAGCGCATCCGGCTAACGGCCTGCTCGCGGTCGAGGTCGATCGTCTTCATTGTGGTGTCCTCTGGTCATCCAGGGCTGTGGAATCTTGTGGGCGACAACGCGGCCCGCGCACATCGCTCGAAGCCAAGTAAAGGGCGTGTGCGCGCAACCGACGTTGTCAAAGGAATGCCCGGTAGCCGGGCGTACTGCGCGAGGTGGTGCTTGCCTGCCGACTGGTGGCTCGCTGCGACCTCGTTGGTTCGCTCTCCGCGCTCCCGCAGTCCGCTTGCTACCTGTAGCCAAGCCGCCGACCGCCGCACAAACAGCAACCGCAGCCCCAAGATAACCCGCCGCACCGACAACAAGCCACGCCGCGACGTCAGCCCAGCTCATCCGGCGCGTCTTTCGGGTTGAGCCGTTTGTCGATCCACTCGTCGCGGTCGCCGAATGCCACGACCCCGATGGGGTCGTCATGCGCGATCTTGTCGAGCGCGGTCTGCTCGCGGTCGAGGGTCTCGATCAGCGCACTCAGCTCGGCAACCTGCCAGCGCTGCTCGTCGGTCAGGTCGTCCCAGTCGGGGTAATTTTCGGGCGAATCAGTCATGGTTTTGAGCCTTTCGTGGGTAGGGGCTACCAGGTGGCGAATACGCGCATCGCGCGTTGGGCGGCGTCAAACTTCCTGTGACACCGACGGCAGAGGGGTAGGTAGCGATCGGAGCTGAGCGAGTATCGGCACAGCGAGCCATTGACAATCTCGGTCAGCTCCCGGCTGTCGGTGCCGTCGTAGGCCCAGTCGCGCGCCAACCCACCGCAGTCACCCGCACAGGGCCACGACGACGCTCGTCCTCGCGCGGCCTGGACCCTGGCGTGCGCCGCTCGGTAGCCAACGCGCATTGCGCGTGTCTGGCCGCGACGCTGCCGAGATTTCCGTGCCCGCTTGGGGTGTCCGTTACCGATGGCGCGGCAAAACGAGCACACAACGCCGGGCCGGCAGTCGCAGGCGGCCTGTGCGTAGGCAACGAAACCTGTGTTGTTGCGGGGTTTCACGGGAATTCGCCGTCTTTCGGGGATAGGCCGTTTTCGTCGCGCGGTCGTTTGGTCACCACAGTCCCCGACTTCGTAACTCGGCAAGCAAGTCGCGGAAGGGTATTGGGGTCCGGCGTGCACGAAGTGCATGCCGGGATAGGTTGTCCAGTTAGGTTGTCCAGTGGTGACCGGAATCCGTGCACCTAAGCTGCACGGAACCCGTGCAGCTTGGTGGGTGCTTAAGCTGCACCCCAACCCGTGCAGCGTGGAGTGGTTAAGCTGCACGGATTCCGTGCAGGTTCCGCGATCCAAAGGTGCACGGAAACCGTGCAGGTTGGTCAACACTCGATCGGCCTCGACCACAGTGACAATTCCTCGTCGGTGAACCGCCGGCCGCCCGCACACACGACGTAGGCGTATCGGTTAGCCAACTCCTTGCCCCCGCGCATGAACTTGCGCCGGACCAGACGATGGTCCTTCTCCGCTTTATCGATAGCCCGCCTGGCTCGCTCTCGGTTCTGACCCCAGCCGAATTGCTCAGACAGATCGCCCGGGGAGGTCTCCCACGGTCGGCGGCTGGAACCAGGCGCGCAGCCACAAGAAAGGAGATACGAAACGACCGTGAACCCGTCCGAGCCAAGGGCATCCTCGTGGGCACCTACACGGATCAGCTCGTCGGAAAGCCAGGTGACTCCCTGGCGGATCGGTTGTCCTGCAACGTAAATCGGGTGTCTTCGGCCCACGATCAACACCACGCTTCCGCGCGTCGGCCGGTGGGTCTGCCTGGCCCGGCGTACCCTGACTGTTGGAAGGTCGAATTCCTGTGGTCAGGTCCCGCTGCTTGCCGGCCGCGGGGCCTTTCCCGTGCAGGGGGGCCTAAGCTCCGGCTCATGCCGCGCCTGACTTGCGTCGGCGGGCCTGTGCTGATTTCAAAGCCATCCGCGCATAGTGCGCCTTGCGCAAGTGCTCGGCGCGTTTCGGGTCACCGCCAGCTTCGGCTAGGAACTTGTCGTGAAATGCTTTGCGCGCTTTAGCGGTTCGCTCCGTGCGGTCTTCGGTATTGGCCCAAGACGTTTCGACGGCAAGTTTGCCGAGGAGCGAGCGTTCGGTTGGGGTGAGCGAAAGCAGTAGGAGCAGCAGGAGGAATCGCGGCATTGAAAAGGCCTCCGAGTTTTGGGCGTGGAAAATCACGCCTTCCTCGGAGGCTCCGGCCGGAGGGACATCCGGCACGCTCGGTACAGCGTAGCTCAGCGCTGTACCCAAAACGGGTTATGACAGGCCGCGGGGTTTCCGGATTGTTCGGAGGTCGTCGATGGAAACTTGGGGGAGCCCGTTTTCCCACAGCTCCCTTTTTTCCCACAGCAGGTCGAACTGCGCATCGACCTGCGAGCCGCTGCGGTGGAAACCATCACCGCACAGCGGACAGCGTATGAGGTAGCGCCGACCAAATTCATTATCGCTGCGGCCGGCGACCTGATTGGCGCGATCAAGATCGGCGATAAGCCGGTTGATCCCTTGTGGCTCAAAGCCGCCCGAGGCACGGCCGGTAGCCCAAAGCGGGACCACGCGGCCGGCGGCGTCGATGAACTCCATTCCCCCGCCACGGCGGGACTTCTTGGCGCGCCCATCAATACGATCCCACGTGTCCGGCCTCCAAAAGTCGTCGTCGCCATGCCTGAAGTAGGTGCGCTCCCACCGCTGGTGAGATTGGGCGGCGCAATACACCGTGATTGTCTTCTCGTCGGACATGCCCTCCGACGCTCTGATGTCGCTCACAGGTCCCCCAGGTTCAGTCCACGGGCCTCGGCGGCAGCGCGTTCAGATGCCGTGACGCGGGCATAACGGTCCAACATCTCTCTGGAACTCCACCCGGCCACGCTCATAAGGCCGCCCTCGGTTCCGCCCTTGGACAGCCAGCGCGATGCCGCCGTGTGCCGCAACACATGTGGATGAAACCCGGTGATACCGGCCATCTCAGCGCGCTCCAACAATGTGACCCGTAGCCCGTGGGGGCCGAGGGGCTGGTGGGTTCGCGCGCCCAGCCACAGCGCCCTGCTCTCTGCCCCACGGTGGCCGCGGCGTAACCGGATATAGCGGTCGAGGGCCCGGGCGGTCTGCGGGCCGAACGGCACAATTCGGCCCTTGCCGCCCTTGCCGCGCCGTATGTACGCCAGCCCGCGCGTCAAATCCACGTCGTCCAGCTCCAGCGCGATCAACTCACCAGCGCGCATGCCGGTTTCGGCCAGCAGACGCACAATGGCTTCGTCGCGGCGATCCCGCAGCCGATTGCCGTTGCAGGCTTTGATCAACGCCTTCAATTCGTCGTCGCAGAGCACAGGGGTGATCGGCATGTCACCTTTGGGGGCGGTCAGCCGCAGCAGCGGGTCGGACGGTATCTCCCCCTCTTCGGCCAGCCACTTGGAGAACTGCCGGACCCCGGCCAGCCGGGCAGCCGCGGTGGTGGGCTGTGCCCCAGCGTCAAGAATCTCGGCCAGCCACTTGGAGACTTGACCGCGGTCGATCTGGCGCGGGTGACCGTGGTCGTCGCACCATTGCAGGTAGCGGTCCACACTGGTGGTGTAGATCTTCAGCGTTGACGACGAACGGCGGGCGGACTTGAGCGCGATGACCCAGCTGTCCACCAGCTCGGTGATGTCTAGCGGCGGCAGGGTGGGTGTTGCTGGCATGTTGTTAACGGTAACTGATAACGCTGTACAGAAGGTGGATGCTGGATTTTCGGCATGTTTTCCCATTTAGAGCCCATTCAACGCGAGGAGGGATACTTACGATATGGCTGTGTTAACGGACGAGCAGGTGGACGCCGCACTGCCCGATCTCAACGGATGGGAGCGTGCCGACGGCGCGTTGCGCCGGTCGATCAAGTTCCCGAGTTTCCTCGCCGGCATCGATGCGGTGCGCCGGGTGGCCGAGCACGCGGAGAGCAAGGACCACCACCCGGACATCGACATTCGTTGGCGGACGGTGACTTTCGCTCTGGTCACGCATTCCGAGGGTGGCATCACCGACAAGGACGTGGCGATGGCGCACGACATCGACGAGATCGTCGGGAGCTAGTCGCCGGATCCGGCGCGCCGGCCGGTGGCGGCGACCCAGACCAGCGTGGCCACGGCCGCCACGATGTAGGCCAGGCCGGCCCAGGCCAGATACCACGGCCGGCTGATCTGCCAGATGGTCGGCTGAGCGAAGAGCAGCAGCCACGGCACGCCGACGAGGGTGAGCGCGAGCCAGCCCCAGCCCACGATCCGCGCGCCGGGTCGCTCGCGCTGCGGCCCGTGGATCGCCCAGATCATCAGCGGCACCAGCCACACCCAGTGGTGGCTCCAGGAGATCGGGGACAGCAGCAGCCCGAACAGCTCGACCACCAGCAACTTGCCCAGCCGATCGGATGGCTCCAGGGCCCGCCAGGCCAGCACGGCCAGCGCCGCCGTGACCGCGATGGCGGTCAGGACCGGCGGCCCGAAGCCGGCGTCGTGGCCCAGGATCCGGGAGATGCCGCCGCGCCAGGATTGGTTGATCGACG
The DNA here is from genome assembly GCF_034555895.2 of Mycobacterium europaeum. Taxonomy (NCBI): domain Bacteria; kingdom Bacillati; phylum Actinomycetota; class Actinomycetes; order Mycobacteriales; family Mycobacteriaceae; genus Mycobacterium; species Mycobacterium europaeum. The sequence continues at coordinate 634,059 of NZ_CP157315.1, read as the reverse complement.
TGGCGATGGGCCCCACGCGGTGCGCGTCGCCCAGCAGCTTCGTGAAGTAGTAGCGGGCCTGATCGCCGACGACCAGGACGGACACGCCGACGGTGCCGAGGAATACCAGGAAGGAGAAGGCCGCGGCGGCCCAGCGCCGCATGCCGGCCAGATAGACACCGGCGATCGCGGGGGTCAGCTTGATGCCGGCCGCCACGCCGACCAGTAGCCCCGACATCCACCAGCGCGCGGTCAGGGCCGCGCCCAACACCGCGAGCATCAGCAGCACGTTGACCTGCCCGTAGTCGAACGTGCTGCGCAGCGGCTCGATCCAGATCGTGACCGCCGTCCACACCATGGCCAGGCGGCGGCCGTCGGCGCCGGGCGCCACGCCGATCAACCGCTGGCTGATCCGGATCGCCGCGTACAGCGCGGCCATCGTCGCGATCTGCCACGCGAAGGCGACCACGCCGAACGGCAGCAGGGTCAGCGGATAGAAGACGACCGCCGCGAAGGGCGGGTAGGTGAACGGCAGCGGGAAGTCCGGCGTCTGGTCGGCGTAGACGTAGCGGTACAGGGTGCCGGGATGGTTGATGGTTGCGGCGCCGCCCAGGTAGACGTGCAGGTCGACGAAGTTCGCGCCGTGTGGCGTCAGATAGGTCCAGCCGAGCCGCGCGGCGACGCTGGCGACCAGCAGGGCGGGCGCCGCCGCTCGCAGGAGACTCGCGATCCGCCGGCGCGGGGGGACCGCCGCGGTGGCCGAGGTGGTGTCTATCCGCCCGACTTTAGCGATGGCCGCGGCCCCAGCGGCATCGGCAGGCCTGGCCGCGGGCGGTCGATCACCGCCGTCACTCGAAGCAATAACGATCAAGTAAATGCCACACGTGTCACTTGAGTCCCATCAGTATCAACGTAACTTCGGCGGCGGACCCGTTTTCCACAACCAGGGAGAGTCATGCCAACCATCTGGACTTACATGCGTGCAGCGGCCGTCGTCGTCGGTTCGTCCGCAGCCCTACTCACGGGCGGTATCGCCCACGCCGACCCCGTGCCGGCTCCGCCCATGCCGAACATTCCGCAGCAACTGATCAGTTCGGCGGCCAACGCGCCGCAGATCCTGCAGAACCTCGCCACCGCGCTGGGTGCGACCCCGCCGGCCGCCCCGGCCGCCCCGGGCATCACCTTCCCGGGGGTTCCGTCCGCGGCCGCGACGTCGCCGGCGTCGCCGGCCGCCGTGCCCTCGATTCCCGGGTTGCCGCAGGCGGCGACCCCGTCCGCGCCTGCGACGACGCAGGGCCTGCAGGGCCTGATTCCGGGCCTGACGCAGTCGGCACCCGCGGCACCCGCCGCCCCGGCCTCGTCCTCGATTCCCGGACTGCCGGCCATCCCGGGGCTGTCGACGCCGACCGCCCCCGCCACGCCGCCGGCCCCGCAGATCCCGCAGGCCAAGGTCGACATGCCGGCGTTCCTGCCCAACCTGCCGGTCAACATGCCCGCGCAGATGACCCTGCCGCAGGACCTGCCGGCACTGGCCGGGGCGCCCGCCGCACCGGCCGCGCCGGCAGCGCCGGCCGCACCGGCAACCGGGGCCAACCCGGTCGCCCCGCTGCTCGCCGCCCTGCCCTGATAAGTCGCCAGACAGCCAACGCCACCACCTAACGACCGGAGGACACACCGTGGCAACCACTTGGAATCTGTCCAAAGGTTTGGCCGCTGTCGTGACGGCATCGGCTGCCGCGTTCGGGTTCTGCCCGAGCGCGGCAGCCGATCCGGCGGCACCGCAACCGAACTCGACTCAAGAACTTCCGGGCCTGCCGGCCCTCTCCCAGCTCAGCCCGATCATTCAGCAGGCGGCCGGCAATCCGGCGCAGGCGACTCAGCTGCTCATGGCCGCCGCGCAAGCTTTCAGTCACAACCAGGGCGCGCCCACCGAGTCCCGCAACGTGGCCGCGTCGGTGAACCAGTTCCTGGCCGAGCCCGGCGTGGCCCTGCCGGACGGCTCACCGGTGCCGCACGTGCCGGCGGCGGGCGTGGAACCGGGCGCCCAGTCGCATTTGCCGACCGGCATCGACCCGGCACACGCCGCCGGCCCGGCACCGGCCGCCGCCCCGCCAGCGGCGGGCGCCGAACCGGGAACCCAGTCTCACCTGCCGACCGGCATCGACCCGGCACACGCCGCCGGCCCGGGACCGGTCACGGCGCCGGCCGCCGGCCCGGGACAGGTCGCGGCGCCGGCCGCCGCACCGTCGGTGGTCGCGCCGCCCGCTTCCGCACCGGCGCCGGGCACCGTCGCACCCGTCGCCGCACCCGCACCGGTGCCGCCGGCGCCGGCCGAAGCCGCACCGGCCGCCGCCCCCGCACCGGCTCCCGCGCCCGCCGCGGCCCCGGCGGCGGCGCCGGGATTCGGCCCCGACGCTCCGCCCACGCAGGACTTCATGTATCCCTCGATCGGCACCAATTGCCTTGCGGACGGCACCGGTTCGATCGCCACCGCGCTGTCGGTGGCGGGACCGGCGAAGATTCCGACCCCCGGGCCGGGCCCCGGGCAGACCGCCTACGTGTTCACCGCCGTCGGCACTCCCGGCCCCGCCGAGGTGCAGAAGCTGCCGTTGAACGTCACCTGGGTGAATCTGACGACGGGCAAGTCGGGAACGGTCGCGCTCAAGCCGCGCACCGACATCAATCCCGAGGGGCCGACGACGCTCACCGCGATCGCCGACACCGGGTCGGGCAGCGTCATGTCGACCATCTTCGGGCAGGTCACCACCAAGGAAAAGCAGTGCCAGTTCATGCCCACGATCGGCTCCACGGTGGTGCCGTAGGCCGCACCGTCTATCGCCATGGGCGCGCGTGTCCCCGCCGGGGCACGCGCGCTCACTGCGTCGGCGCTAGTACGCCATGAACAGGATCGCGTCCCGGTCGTACTCGAGGCCCGGATGATCTTTGGCGAGATGAGCCTGGGTCAGCTCGACCAGCTCGTCCTCATCCTTGCCGACGATGGCTTCCCCGCACGGACACGTCAGGTGTGTCTTCACGTCGCCGCCCTTCCCTTCTGGTCACCGAACTACTTGGCCGCCTTGGCTGCTGCCTTCATCTGCTTCTTGTAGGAACGCACCTTGCCCATCGATTGGGCGTCGACGATGTCGGCGACGGAGATGTGGGTGCCGTCCTTGCCGAACTGCCCGGCCGCGGCGCGCCACCCTTCGGCGTCGACGCCGTACTGCTTGCCCAGGAGAGCCAGGAAGATCTGCGCCTTGACCTCGCCGAACCCCGGCAGCCCCTTGATGCGGCGCAGCAGCTCCTCGCCGTCCGGGTCGCCGGAGGTCCACAGCGCCGCCGCGTCACCGTCGTAGCGATCCACGATGATCTGGGCCAGGGCCTGGATCCGCTTGGCCATCGAGCCGGGAAAGCGGTGTATCGCAGGCTTTTCCGCACACAGGGCGGCGAACTTGTCCGGGTCGTACTCGGCGATTTCATGGGCATTCAAGCTGCCCATCCGGTCCGCGATCTTCTTGGGTCCCGCAAACGCCGTCTCGAAGGGCACCTGCTGGTCGAGAACCATCCCGATGAGCAGGGCCAGCGGGTTCTCGTCCAGCAGCGCGTCGGCCTCGGGTTCTTGAGCGAGCCACAGTTTCACCGTCAACGACCTCCCTTTCCGGTGAACACCCTAAGACCGAAGAGCTGTTGTTGGGAGACTACTCACCCCATCCCCGCGTTATCGTGGCGTGGTGGTGGACGAGGCCCGATTGGCGCTGATGCTGGCCCGCGACGAACTGCACGAGCTCGTCACTGCCTATTGCCGTGCCGTCGACCGCGCCGACTACGCCGCGCTCCGCGGCCTGTACCACCCGGACGCGATCGACTCGCACGGCTCGTTCTCCGCCGGCGGCGTCGAAGAATTCATCACGCAACTGCAGGCGGCCGAACCGTATGTGCGTGTCTCCCAACACAACATCACCACGACGAACTTCGTGGTCGAGGGCGACACCGCCCGCGGCGAGATCTACTGCCTGGTGTTTCACACCTTCGCCGGTCCCGAGCACGACTCGGACGTCGTCATCGGCGGCCGGTACCTGGACTCCTACGCCAGACACGACGGCCGCTGGAAGTTCGCCCAGCGCACCATCGTGGCCGACTGGGCCTACCAGAACGACCCGTCGCAGGTGAACTTCGGGCACCCCAGCACCCGGGGCAGCCTGCGCGGCCGGCCGGGCCAGGCCGACCCGTCGGTCGGCCTATTCGCCCCGCCGAAAAGCTGAACCGGCTCAGCGCCGAACTAGCTGCGACGCAATGCTTTCCGTTCGCTACTCACCCGCTCTTGCGGCGGAATTCACGCCGGTTCTCCACCGGTCCGTGCGCGCGTGACTGCTTGCCGCCGCCGCTCTTGTGGTCCGACCCGCCCGACGACTTGGCCATCTTGCGGTCGAGGGCTTCGCGGAACTTGCGCTTGGTGTCGTCGTCCGATTCCGGCGCCTCGGAAGACTTGGGTTCAGCCATACCGGCAGCCTAGCCCCGGAGCGCCGAAATCGGGCGGCTACCGCACCCCGGGCGGCATGCCGTACACGTGCGAGATCGGCAGGGTCAGCAGCACCCGCCGATCGGTGACCATCGCCTCGCGGTATTCGTCCCAGTCCGGATGTTCGCCGGCGATGTTGCGGTACAAGGCAATCAACGCCTCGACGGTGTCGTCGCCGGGATCGGCCGCCGGCGGCGTCAGGATCGCCGTGCCCTCGGCCACCGCGTAGGACCACCCGTCGTCGGCGTCGACCAGGATGGACGCCCGCGGGTCGCGGCGCAGGTTGCGGGTCTTGGCGCGCGGCTCGGTGATCGACACCCGCACCGCCAGGTCGCGCGGGTCGAAGTGGTAGCTCACGTTCGACAGCTGCGGGCGCCCGTCGCGTTTGATGGTGGCCAGCACTCCGAGCGAGTTTCCACTGATCACGGCCAGCAACTTGTCGTCGAAGACTTGGCGCCCCATGGGAGAAAGCCTACGTCGCCGGTCCAGCAACCGGTCCCGGATCAGCCCAGCACGGGACGCCCTGGTGGAATCGGATCATGACCGAGTACGCGGCCTTCCTGCGCGGTGTCAACGTCGGCGGCGTCAACCTCAAGATGGCCGAGGTGGCGCGCGCGTTGACCGACGCCGGCTTCACCGGCGTGCGCACCATCCTGGCCAGCGGCAACGTCGTGCTTGAGTCACCCGCCGGTGCCGCGGCGGTGCGCAAGAAGGCCGAGGCCGCGCTGCGCGAGCGGTTCGGCTACGACGCCTGGGTGCTCGTTTATGACCTGGCGACGGTGCGGGCCGTCGTCGAGGCCTACCCGTTCGAGCCCGAGGTCGACGGGTACCAGTCCTACGTCACGTTCGTCGCCGACCAAACGGCGCTCGACGAACTCGCCGCGCTGGGCGAGGGCGCGGGCCCGCACGAGAGGATCGGGGCCGGCGCGGGCGTCATCTATTGGCAGGTGCCCAAGGGCGGCACCCTGGACAGCACCATCGGCAAGACGATGGGCAAGCCCCGCTACAAGTCCTCGACCACGACCCGCAACCTGCGCACGCTGGCGAAGGTGTTGCGTTGAGGGGACGCGCTCAGTCGTCCGGCACGTTCGTCAGGTAGCGCATCGCGTCGGACTTGGTCAGCCCCAGCGCCCGGGCCACCTCGACGTACTCCTTGGCGGCGGCGGCCATCGCGGCGTCCGTCGGGTCGAAGCGGGAGATGAAAGTGCCGAAGCGGCCCCGCGTTTCGACGATCGCCGCCGACTCCAGCTCCCGGTAGGCACGGGCCACGGTGTTCGCCGCCACGCCGAGCTGCCCGGCCAGGTCGCGCACCGTCGGGAGCCGCGTGCCCGGGGGCAGTGCGCCCGCCCGAACGCCGTCGATGACCTGGGTCCTGAGCTGGTCGAACAGCGGTTTGCCCGCCTTCACGTCGACCTTCAGCAAATCCCGCAGCTCCACGTCCTCAGTATGTCCCAAGCACGGCTATCTTTGTGGGATGCGAGTGACGGTGCTGAGCGGCGCGGGGATCTCCGCGGAGAGCGGGGTGCCGACCTTCCGCGACGACAAGAACGGATTGTGGGCCCGCTTCGATCCCTACGAGCTGTCCAGCACCCAGGGCTGGCGCGACAACCCCGAGCGGGTCTGGGGATGGTACTTGTGGCGTCACTACCTGGTGGCCGATGTCCAGCCCAACACCGGGCACCGCGCCATCGCCGCCTGGCAGGACGGCGCCGAGGTCAGCGTCATCACCCAGAACGTCGACGACCTGCACGAGCGCGCTGGCAGCATGCCGGTCCACCACCTGCACGGCAGCCTGTTCGAATTCCGTTGCGACCGTTGCGGTATGCCTTACAGCGGCGCGTTGCCCAAGATGCCCGAACCGATGCTGGAGGTCGAACCGCCGGTCTGCCACTGCGGTGGCCTGATCCGGCCCGACATCGTGTGGTTCGGTGAGCCGTTGCCCGACGCGCCATGGCAGCGCGCGGTCGAGGCGACCGAGGCGGCCGACGTGATGGTGGTGGTCGGGACGTCGGCGATCGTCTACCCGGCGGCCGGGCTGGCCGAGCTCGCGCTGTCCCGCGGCACGGCCGTCATCGAGGTCAATCCCGAGGTCACACCGCTGTCGCGGAACGCGACGATCAGCATCCGCGAGACGGCGAGCCAGGCGTTGCCCGGCTTGCTGCAGCGGCTGCCCGCCCTGCTCAAGTAGCCGGCGCGGACTACGGCCTGCGGGCGCGGCCCAAGAGCAGCTCCGACACCGGCATCGGCGCCCACGCCGGCAGCGTGAATTCGCGCCGGGACGCGTCCACTTCGAATCCGGCGTCCACGATCGCACGCTCGGTGTCCCGGTGGGTGTGGCAGTTGCCGAACAACCGGGGCCACACCGTCGCGTCGGCGACCCGTTGCAGGCGCCCCCGCGCGCCGGCGCTCGCCACGTGCTCGAGGTACCGCAGCTCCCCACCCGGGCGCAGCACCGAGTACAGGTGCCGCAGCACGCCGCCGGGGTCGCGCACCGAGCACAACACCAGCGAGCACACCACGGCGTCGAACGCCTCACCGCCGCGGAAGTCCTCCGCCGTCTCCCCCGTCACGACCACCCGGGCGGGCACCACGTCCGCGGCGGCGCGCGCCTGGGCCGCCAGCCGCGGCTCGGGCTCCACCGCGACCACCTCGTGGACCGACTCCGGGTAGTGGGGAAAGTTCGTCCCGATGCCCGCGCCGACCTCCAGCACGCGCCCCGACAACCCGGCCAGGTTCTCCCGGCGCAGGGCCCGGATGGACTCGGTTTCGTGGGCGGCCACGACGGGCCAGATGCGCGCAAAGAACGGGTTGTCCACCGCCGTTGTCATACAGGTCAACCTTCCGATCGGATCGGCCTCAGGATAAGGGTCGCGCCGGTGCCTAGCCGATGTTGGGCACGGGTTCCCCCAACGGGCCACCGTCAAGCGGGATCGGCTCGGCGTATCCGGTCTCCCGCGCCCCGCCCTCGCTGATGCCGAACCGATCGTGCAGCCAGGCCAGGGGCCTGGGCGCCCACCAGTTCCACCGGCCCATCACGTGCATGAAGGCGGGCACGACGACCATCCGCACCAGGGTGGCGTCGGCGAAGACGGCGAGCGTCAGGCCGAGCCCGAACATCCGCATGAACGACACGTGGGCGGCGATCAGCGCGGCGAACGACATCGACATCACCAGCGCCGCCGCGGTGATCACCCGGCCGGTGCGCGCCACGCCGAGCGCCACGCTCTCGTCGTTGGCGGCGTCGGCCTGCTGCGGGCTCGGCTTCGCCGGTCGAGCCGCCCCGGACGCGAGCCAGTACTCACGAATGCGCGAGAGCAGGAACACCTCGTAGTCCATCGACAGCCCGAAGGCGATGCAGAACAGCAGCACCGGCATGTTGGCGACCAGCGTCCCGCTCGGCGTCGTGCCCAGCGCGCCGAGATGCCCGTCCTGGAAGATCCACACCAGCGCACCGAACGCGGCGGTCAGCGACAGCATGTTGCACGCCAGCGCCTTGGCCGGCAGCAGCACGCTGCCGGTGAGCAGGAACAGCAGGGCGAAGGTGATCGCGGCCATCAACCCGAGCACCAGCGGAAGGCGGTCGGTGACCGCGTCCACGCTGTCGCGGTTGACCTGGGCGACGCCGCCCATCGCGACGGACCGGCCCGCGGGCCCGGGCACCTGGTGCAGCCGCTTGAGCTGGGCGTCGCTGGCCGCGGAGAACAGCGGCGCCGTGCTGCTGACGGTCAGGAACGCGCTGCCGTCGGCCAGGCCGGTGGCCCCGGCCGGCGGCCCGGTCCGGTTGCCGCCGACGAACGTCCCGCCGGGGGCCGACACCGCCTCCACGTCGGGCACCCGCGACAGGTCGGCGGCGTAGGAGTCGAGGTCCGCCGGTTTCAGGCCGCGCGCGTCGGGCACGACGACCGGCACGGACGTCGCGGAGTCGTCCGCGAAGTCGTTGCGCAACTGGTCGCCGACCTGGTGCGACGAGGCCGAGCGCGGCAGCACCCGGTCGTCCGGGAAACCCCATTTGACGCCCATGAACGGCAGCCCGAGCAGGAGCAGCAGCGCCACGACGGTCAGGCCGATCGGCGCCCAGCGGCGCATCACCAGCTTGCTCGAGCGGTACCAGAACGTCTCCTCGACCGGCTTGCGCACCGGCTCCGGACGCCGGAACACCCGGCGCAGCAGCCGGCGCACGTCGAGCGCGTCGAGCCGGGGACCCAGCAGCACGATGGCGGCCGGGGTGAGCACGATCGAGGCGGTCGCGACGAAGGCCACGGTGGCCACGCCGGCGTAGGCGAACGACTTGAGGAAGTACATCGGGAACGCCACCGTCGCCGACATGGACAGCGCCACGGTGACCGCGGAGAACAACACCGTCCGCCCGGAGGTGGCCATGGTCCGGATCAGCGCCTCGTCCCGGTCGCAGCCCTCGGCCAACTCGTCGCGGTACCGGCTGACGATGAGCAGCGTGTAGTCGATGGCCAGCGCCAGGCCCAGCGCGGTGCTCAGGTTGAGCGCGAAGATCGACACCTCGGTGGTGAAGGTGATCAGCCGCAGCACCGTCATGGACCCGACGACGGCCAGCGCGCCCAGCGCCATCGGCAACGCAGCCGCCAGCAGCCCACCGAACACCCAGATCAGGATCAGGAAGCTCAGCGGCAGCGCGATCATCTCCATCACCAGCAGGTCCGCCTGGTTCTGGGTGTTGATCTGCGCGTACTGCATGGCCGCGCCGCCGGCGCGAACGGTGACGCCGTCACGGTCGTGGACGAATTGGTCCGCGATGGTCTGGGCGTTGCTCTGCGCGTAGTTCTCGCCGCCCTTGAGGTTCACCACGATCAGCCCCGACTTGCCATCGCGGCTGAGCAGGTCGGCGGCCCCCTGGGGCGGGACCGTCCAGGGTGACGATGCGTTGTACACCAGCGGTGACTTCTGCAGCTGGTTGACCAGGCCGGTGCCCACGGCGCGGGCCTGTGCGCTGTCGCTGCCGCCGGGAGCGGTCACGACGATCAGCATCTGCTGACCGCTCTGGCCGAACTTGTCGGTCAACACCTGGATCGCGTGGGCGGACTCGGAGTGGGGATCCTGGAAGCCGCCGGGAGACAGGCTCTTGGCGACCGGGATGCCGAAGATCGCGGCGGCGGCGAAAACCAGGACACCGATGGCGATGATGCGGCGGGGCGCCGCGATGGCCATGCGGGCGATCCCCTGCAGCATGTCAAGCCCTTCCGCCGCCGGTGCTGATCGCGCTGGCCGCTGGCGTACCGGCGACAACCTAACAAACGCTAGTTTCCACGCGTCAAACAGATTCACCTTCAAGCACGGGCGGCGCCCATCCCAGGGTTCAACGGGGGCGTTTCAAACCGGGCACACAGTAAGAGTCCGGCCAGAAACTTGGCCGGCGATTAAGCAGGTCATGGGGCTGAACGCCACGGTTGACCGCCCGGAACCTACCCGCCGGTAAATTGCCAACATTTTCCGAATCGTGACTCAAGGATTCCTTAATGGTGGCCCATACGCTCAGTGTCATGTGGATCGACGACACAAGTGCCGACGTCATCAAGGTTGACTTCGAAGCCCTCTACCACGGCGACGTCCTGGTGGAAGGCGAGACCTCCGAGCAGTTCGAAGAACTGCAAGCGGCGAGTTGAGCTGACATGAGTATGCTCGCACGGCTGTTGATGGCCGAACCCGCTGTCAGTCGATGGTTCCGTCGATAAGGTCTCTCTCCGATACGAAAGCCCCCCGCTTCGCGCGGGGGGCTTTCGTGTTCGTGGGACTCAGCGGGGCGCCATGCGGATGGCACCGTCCAGCCGGATGACCTCGCCGTTGAGCATCGGGTTTTCGATGATGTGCACCGCGAGCGCGCCGTACTCGTCGGGGTCACCGAGCCGGGCCGGGTGCGGCACCTGCTTGCCCAGCGACTTCTGCGCCTCCTCGGGCAGCGAACCCAGCAGCGGGGTCTTGAACAGCCCGGGCGCGATAGTCACCACGCGGATGAGCTCGCGCGACAGGTCGCGCGCGATCGGCAGCGTCATGCCGACCACGCCGCCCTTGGACGCCGAGTAGGCGGCCTGGCCGATCTGGCCCTCGAACGCGGCGACCGAGGCGGTGTTGATGATGACGCCGCGCTCCTCCCCGATGGGCTCGGTCCTGGCGATGCGCTCGGCGGCCAGCCGCAGCACGTTGAACGTGCCGATCAGGTTGACCCCGACCACCTTCTTGAAGGCGTCCAGCGGGAACGGGCCGTCCTTGGACAGCGTCTTGATGGCGTTGCCGATGCCCGCGCAGTTGACGTTGATGCGCAGCGGGCCCATCGACTCGGCGGTGTCGAGCGCCTTGCCGACGGCGGCCTCGTCGGTGACGTCGGCCTGCACGAAGCGGGCGCGCTCGCCGAGTTCCTGGACGGCCTCTTCGCCCCGCAGGTCGATCACCACCACCTGCGCGCCGGCGTCCAGCAGCCGCTTGGTGGTGGCCAAGCCCAGGCCCGAGGCGCCCCCGGTGACGACGGCGACGGCGTCCTTGATCTTCATGCGAGTCCTTCCCTGAGAGTCACGTTGCGTCCAGCCAACCAGTTGGTTGGCGACTATACCCAGTCGTTCAACACGGCCGCGACGTCGGGCAGTGGCGCCGCCGGCGGGCGGGGCACGTCGGGCGTGGTGCGCGAGAACCGCGGGGCGGGCAACGGCTGCAAACCGCCGTCCACGTCGTAGAAGGTGTTCCGCTCGGTGATGTGCGGCTCGGTGTGCACCTCGCCGAACGCGAGCACCGGCGTCACGCAGGCGTCGGAATCGGCGAACACCTTTGCCCAATGGTCGCGGTCATGGCCGGCGAAGGCCGCGGTCAGCGCCTCGCGCAACTCGGGCCAGCGGCTGACGTCGTTCTGCGCCGGCAGGTGGGCGGCGTCCAGGCCCAGCCCGGCCAGCATGGCCGCGTAGAACTGCGGCTCGATGGCGCCGACGGCGACATAGCGGCCGTCGGCGCACTCGTAGGTGTCGTAATACGGCGCGCCGCCGTCGAGCATGTTGGTGCCGCGCGCGTCCGACCACATGCCCAGCCCCCGCATGGCCCACATCATCTGGATCAGCACGCTGGAGCCGTCGACCATGGCGGCGTCGATCACCTGTCCCTTGCCGGAGGCCTGCCGCTCCCACAGCGCGGACAGGATCCCGACCAGCAGGAACATCGAGCCGCCGCCGAAGTCGCCGACCAGGTTCAGCGGCGGCACCGGTCGCTCGCCGGCCCGGCCGATGGCGTGCAGGATCCCGTTGAGCGAGATGTAGTTGATGTCGTGGCCCGCCCGCTGACTGCGCGGGCCGGTCTGTCCCCAGCCGGTCATCCGGGCGTAGATCAGCCGCTCGTTGACCGCGGCGCACTGTTCGGGCCCGAGGCCGAGCCGCTCGGTGACGCCGGGGCGGAAGCCCTCGATCAACACGTCGGCCCTGGCGACCAGCTCGAGCACGACGGCTCGGCCCTCGTCGGACTTGAGGTCGACGGCCAGGACGCGCCGGTTGCGCAGCATGGCGTCCTTGGCGACACCGCCGGGACCGCTGGACGGCCGGTCGATGCGCACCACGTCGGCCCCCAGATCGCCCAGGATCATCGCCGCATGCGGCCCCGGCCCGATGCCGGCCAACTCGACGACCCGAAGTCCCTTCAGCGGTCCAGCCACGACCCACCGACCTTTCGTCTGCTCTGACGCCCGTTGTTGTTGGCATCTTCGCAGCCGGCCCCAGCGGGCGCGCAGCCCGGTCACTTAGGGTGAGCCCATGCCGCAATCCGCGATCGACACCCTGACCCCCGTCGCAGGCCTATCCGTCACGCTGTCCGACGGCGTGCTGGCGGTGACCATCGACCGGCCCGACAGCCTCAATTCGCTGACCGTGCCGGTGATTACCGGGATCGCCGACGCGATGGAACGCGCGGCGACCGACCCGGAGGTGAAGGTGGTGCGCCTCGGCGGTGCGGGCCGCGGCTTCTGCTCCGGCGCGGGGATCAGCGCCGACGACGTGTCCGGGACCACGCTCTCGCCGGACGAGATCGTGTGCGAGATCAACCGGCTGATCCGGGCGATCGCCGCCGTGCCGCACCCGGTCGTCGCCGTGGTTCAGGGACCGGCGGCCGGCGTGGGCGTCTCGCTGGCGCTGGCGTGCGACATCGTATTGGCTTCGGAGAGCGCCTTTTTCATGCTCGCCTTCACCAAGATCGGCTTGATGCCCGACGGCGGCGCGTCGGCGCTGATCGCCGCCGCCGTCGGCCGCATCCGGGCGATGCACATGGCGCTGCTGCCCGAACGCCTCCCGGCCGCCGAGGCGCTGTCCTGGGGGCTGGTCAGCGCCGTCTACCCCGCCGACGAATTCGAGGCCGAGGTGGACAAGGTGATCGCCAGGCTGTCGGCGGGCCCCGTGGCCGCGTTCGGCAAGACCAAGCTCGCGATCAACGCCGCCACGCTCACCCAGCTGGATCCGGCGTTGCAGCGCGAATACGAGGGGCAGGCCGTCCTGCTGCGATCCCACGACTTCGTCGAGGGCACAAAGGCTTTCCAGGAGCGTCGCGCCCCCGAGTTCACCGATCGCTGACGGCGTGGCGCTTACCGGCGGCCGATGCCGGTAATCCTCCCTCGCGTCGGGCCCCGATAATTGGAAGCGACGGACGGAGAATCCATGGCTGGACAGGTGCGGTGTCTGGTGACCGGGGCGACCGGCTACATCGGTGCCCGGCTGGTGCCGCGACTCTTGGACGAAGGCCACCCGGTGCGCGCCCTGGCCCGCAACCCGGCGAAGCTGGCGGACGTGCCGTGGCGGCAGCAGGCGGAGGTGGCGCGCGGCGACCTCGGTGATCTCGATTCCCTGGTCGCGGCGTTCGACGGAATCGACGTCGTCTACTACCTGGTGCATTCGATGGGCTCGGCGAAGGATTTCGCCGACGAGGAGGCGCGCGCGGTGCGCAACGTCGTCACCGCGGCCCGTCGCACCGGCGTGCGGCGCATCGTGTATCTGAGTGGGCTGCATCCCGAGGGCCGCAAGCTCTCGCCGCACCTCGAGTCGCGGGCGGCGGTGGGCGACGCGCTCATCGCCTCGGGCATCGAGACGCTGGTGCTGCAGGCGGGCGTCGTCGTCGGCTCTGGGTCGGCGTCGTTCGAGATGATCCGGCACCTCACCGACCGGTTGCCGGTGATGACCACCCCGAAGTGGGTGCACAACAAGATTCAGCCGATCGCGGTGCGCGACGTGCTCTACTACCTGGTCGCCGCGGCGACGGCGGCGGTGCCGGCCTCGCGCACCTGGGACATCGGCGGACCCGACGTCTTGGAGTACGGCGACATGATGCGCGTCTACGCCGACGTCGCGGGGCTGGGCAAGCGCTATCTGATCGTGCTGCCGTTCCTGACGCCCACGATCGCCAGCCTCTGGGTCGGTACGGTGACGCCGATCCCGCCGGGCTTGGCGCGCCCCCTGATCGAGTCGCTGGAATGCGACGCGGTGATGCGCGACCACGACGTCGACAGCGTCATCGCGCCCCCGCCGGGCGGTCTGACCGACTACCGCCGGGCCGTCGAGCTGGCGCTCGCGCGCGCCGCGCGGGGTGTCCCGGAACCCTCGTGGTCGTCGTTGCGGTCCGAGCCGGCCGAAGCGCTGCCCAGCGACCCGGAGTGGGCGGGGGAAATCGTCTATACCGATGCGCGCACCGCCCACAGCCCCGCCGAACCCGCCGCGGTCTGGAAAGCGGCGGAGGACGCCGTGACCTCGCGGACGGGCTGGAAGCTCGAGGAGCGTGCCCCGGGGACACTGTTGCGGCTGCGCTCCACGAAGCGGGCGCCGGGACGGGAATGGCTCGAGATCACGGTCACGCCGCAAGACGGCCGCGGCAGCCGCTACTCCCAGCGGTCCATCTTTTTGCCGAGGGGCATCCCGGGGCGGGTGTACTGGTTGTTCGCGCGGCCGGTTCACGCCGCCCGGATGCGTGCGCTGGCCCGCGAGGTCGTCGGCCCGGCCCGATAACCGGCGTCAGACCCCGAACATCGGGGGCAGCACGAGGACCATGATCAGCCCCCACACCAGGTGGGTGAGCATCGGCGCCAGGACGCCGCCGGTCGCCCGGCGCTCGAATGCGCATACCGTCCCCAGGATGACCGCGGCGAAGCCGAGCATGGGGTTGCCGCTGGCCAGCGTCGCGCCGGTGTAGAGGACGGTCGAGATCAGGACGGGGTGATAGCGCCCCAGGGCGGTGTAGAGGGCGCCGCGAAAGAACACTTCCTCGGCGACGCCGTTGACCAGGGTGATCGCCACGATCACCGGATACCACCCGTGGTGGGCGTATTCCAGCACCCGGGTGATCAACTCCGCCACCGGCGTGATCTCCCGGGCGATCAGCCCGCCCGCCACGAACACCGCGCCGAGCAGGAGGCCGATGGTCGTCCCGGTGATGACCGGGCGTTGATTGCGGCCGCGCCAGCAGATGCCGCCGAGGTGCAGCGGGCCGGAGATGAGCCCGCCGGCGAACCACACCCCCGCCAGCGCCAGGGTCAGCCAGTAGAAGCTCGACTCCCCCGGGTGGCGCCGCAGCGAGAACCCGAGCATCGCGGCGCCGATGACCAGCGTGACCGTCACGATGACGCGCCGGCGTCGCACGACGGCGGGCGATTCGTGGTGGGGCACAGCGACTTTGGTGAGCGCGCGCCACCACTCGGACAGCACGCCGGTGTTGGACGGGGCGGTTGACTGGCTCATGCGGGATGCACCTTCGGGGTCAGGGCGATCAGGAGGTCGAGGCCGGTTCGAAGCGCGCCGGCGAGCGGACCGGGGACCATGCCCACCAGCCCCAGAGCCGGCCGCACGACGGGCGGGGTGAGGCGGCGGGCCAGGTGGCGGATGCGCCGCACGTCACCGCCGGCCCACGCGGGGTCGGTGTCGGCGAGGTGATGGGGATCGGCCAGGGCGTTGACCGGGGACGGGCGATTCGGCTGATCGGCCAAGGCTAGGGCAATGGCCCGGTCCACGCCGAGCAACCCACCGGGCGGGTCGGCCACGCGATCGCGCAGGCCGCGCTTGGACGCCACCATCGGATGATCGAGCGATTCGACGAGATCGCCGGCCAGCCCCGGCGGTACGGGCAGGGCGACGCCGGTGATCAGCGACGCCAACGCCGTGTCGACCCTGCCCACCGGCACCCCGGCGTGCCACCGGCCGGAGATGCGCGTATACGCCTTGAGCAGCTCGCGGTAGGACGTCGTGTCCGGGCCGCAGATGTCGTACGCGCCCGCCGGCACCAGGCCGGGGTCGGCGGCGGCGACCAGGTAGTGCAGGACATCGCGAATCGAGATCGGGTCGATCGGGTTGTCCATCCAGCTCGGTATCGGGATGAGCGGAAAACGGTCACCGACGTAGCGCATCATCTCGAACGAGGTCGATCCCGCGCCGATGATCATCGCCGCGCCCAGCCACACCACCTCCGGCCCGCCCGGAACCGTCAGCGCCGCGGCCACCTCGGCCCTGCTCGTCAGGTGCTCGGACAGCACCTCGTCGGCGGGCACGAATCCGCCCAGGTAGACGATGCGCCGCACGCCGGCGTCCCTGGCCGCCGCCGCCACGTTCGCGGCCGCGGCGTTGTCGGCGTCCCGGAAGCCCGGCTGCCCGATGGCGTGCACCAGGTAATACACCACGTCAACGGGCCCGCATTCGGCGAAGGCCGCGCGGGTGGCGGCGGGATCAGCGGCGTCGAGCGTCACCGGTGTGATCTCGCCGAACCATCCGAACCGGCTGAGGCGCGCGGGGTTCCGGGTGGCGGCCAGGACGTGGTGGCGGTCCGCCAGCAGCGCCGTGACCAGCCGCGACCCGACATAGCCGGTGGCGCCTGTGACCAGGATCCGCATACCTTCGACACTAGCCCGGCGACGATGCGCGTAAACCTCGCGGGCGCGGGGCCTCTCCGCGCGCGCGTAACGCCACGGCGGCGTTCGGCCCGGAATTTCGCCCTGTCGCTACGCTCGCACGCGGGAGGTGCCCACAGCTCGCGGCGTTGAACCCCCGTGTCGGCGGCACCGTGGGTACAAGGAATCCTCGTCAAGAGATAGTGGAGACATGTATTACCTGTTGGTCCTGGCGGTCGGCATCGAACGCGTCGCCGAACTGGTGGTGTCCAACCGGAACGCGCAGTGGTCTTTTGCCCAGGGTGCCAAGGAATTTGGTCGCCCGCATTACCCGGTGATGGTGCTCGTCCATACCGCGCTGCTGGTCGGCTGCATCGTCGAGCCGTGGGCGCTGCACCGGCCGTTCATCGGATGGCTGGGCTGGCCGATGCTGGCGGTGGTGGCGCTCAGCCAGGGCCTGCGCTGGTGGTGCATCGCCACACTGGGCCGGCGGTGGAACACCCGGGTGATCGTGCTGCCGAACGCCCCCCTGGTGCGGCAGGGCCCCTACCGGTGGCTGCACCATCCCAACTACGTTGCAGTGGTGGCTGAGGGGTTGGCGCTGCCGTTGGTGCACACGGCGTGGCTGACCGCCGCGCTGTTCACGCTGGCCAACGCGGCGTTGCTCAGGGTGCGGCTGCGGGTGGAGAACTCGGCTCTGGGCTACACGTGAGCGAGTACGACACCGATCTGTTGGTCGTCGGCGGCGGACCGGGTGGTCTGGCCGCTGCACTGCACGCCCGCCGGCATGGGCTCTCGGTGATCGTCGCCGACCCGCGCGAGGGTCCCATCGACAAGGCGTGCGGTGAGGGCCTGATGCCCGGCGGCCTCGCCGAGCTGATATCCCTCGGCGTCGACCCGGCCGGCATGCCCTTTCACGGAATCGCCTACGTCAGCGAACACCGCCGGGCGCAGGCGCGGTTTCACCGCGGGCCCGGCCGCGGGGTGCGACGGACCACGCTGCACGCGGCGCTGGCCGCACGCGCGAAAGAGCAAGACGCCGAACGGCTTCGGGCGCGGGTGACCTCCGTGCAGCAGGACGCTCGCGGGGTGACGGCCGCCGGTGTGCGCGCGAAATGGATGGTCGCGGCCGACGGACTGCACTCACAGGTCAGGCGGTCCGTCGGGATCGCGGCGACGGCCGGAACACCGCGGCGCTACGGCGTGCGCTGGCATTACCGGATTCCGGCCTGGTCGGAATTCGTCGAGGTGCACTGGTCGCGGTGGGGCGAGGCGTATGTGACGCCGGTGGAGCCGGATCTGGTCGGCGTGGCGATCCTCTCCCGCGGCCGGCCCGACCTCGCCTGGTTCCCCGGGCTGGCCCGGCGATTGGCGGGCGCGGCCCGCGGGCCGGCCCGGGGATGCGGCCCGCTGCGGCAGGTGGTGTCCGGACGGGTCGCGGGGCGGGTGCTCCTGGTGGGCGACGCGGCCGGCTACGAGGACGCGCTGACCGGCGAGGGCATCAGCCTGGCGGTCAAGCAAGCGGCCGCCGCCGTCGCCGCGATCGTCGACGAAGCGCCGGAGTCGTATGAGCCTGCGTGGCAACGGATCACCCGCAGCTATCGACTGCTCACCCGCGGGCTGGTGCTGGCCAGCACCCCGCCGGCGGCCCGCCGCGCCATCGTGCCGGCCTGCACGCTGCTGCCCGGCGCGTTCCAGCGCGGGGTGAACGTCCTGGCGGGCTAGCGGGCCTTCCAGACCGGCTCGCGCTTCTCGGCGAACGCCAGCGGCCCCTCCTTGGCGTCCTCCGACCGGAGCAGGTCGCGCATCTCGTTCATGGTGCGCGCCCAACCGGCTTCCTCGTCGGTGACGACGCCGTCGTCGACCCCGTAGGCGATGCGCTTGCTGGCCTGTACCGACAGCGGCGCGTTGACGGTGACCCGCGCGGCCAGGGCCAGTGCGGCCTCCAGCACCGTGCCCTCCTCGACGACCTGGTTGATCAGGCCCCATTCGAAGGCGTCGGCGGCGGTGATCGGCTCGCCGGTCAACAGCAGCTCCATCGCCACTTTGCGCGGCAGCTGCTGCACGATCCGGAAGACGCCGCCGGCGGCCGCGATGAGCCCGCGTTTGACCTCCGGCAGGCCGAACTGGGCCCGCTCGTCGGCCACCACCAGGTCACTGGCCAGGGCCAGCTCGGTGCCCCCGCCGAACGCGGTGCCGTTGACCGCCGCGATCGTGGGCTTGTCGATGAAGTGGTGCACGTAGCCGGCGAAACCCCACTCGCCGTGGTCGGGGTGATACAGGTTCTCCCGGCGGGAGATCGCCTTGAGGTCGGCGCCGGCGCAGAACGACTTGTCGCCGGCGCCGGTGATCACCACGGCCCGCACCTCGGGGTCGTGCTGCGCCTCGTCGAGCGCGTCGCCGACGCCGACGCTCACCGCGCCGTTGACCGCGTTGCGGGCCTCGGGCCGGTTGATCGTGATCACCATGACGTTGCCGCGGCGTTCGACCAGCACCGCCGGCTGGTCGGCCGGGGCGTCCGTCACAGGAGCTCCACGATGGTGGCGTTGGCCTGGCCGCCACCCTCGCACATGGTCTGCAGGCCGTAGCGAATTCCCTTGTCCCGCATGTGGTAGAGCAGCGTGGTCATCAACCGCGCACCAGAACCACCGAGCGGGTGGCCCAGCGCGATGGCACCGCCGTTGGGGTTGAGCTTGTTCTCGTCGGCGCCGATGTCCTTCAGCCACGCCAGCGGAACGGGCGCGAACGCCTCGTTGACCTCGTAGGCGCCGATGTCGCCGATGGAGAGGCCGGACTTCTTCAGCGCCTTCTGGGTCGCCGGGATGGGCGCCGTCAGCATGATCACCGGGTCGGCGCCGGCCAGTACCGCGGTGTGCACCTTGGCGATCGGCTTGAGGCCGAGTTCCTTGGCCTTCTCGGCGGACATGAACAGCAGCGCGGCCGAACCGTCGGTGATCTGCGAGGAGTTTCCGGCGTGGATGACGCCGTCTTCCTTGAACGCCGGCTTCAGCGACGCCATCTTCTCCATCGGGGTGCCGCGGCGGATGCCCTCGTCCTTGAGGACGACGTTGCCATCCTGATCCTTGATGCCGACGATCTGGTCGTCGAACGCACCGGAATCCTGTGCCGCGGCGGCCTTTTCGTGTGATCCGAGCGAGAACTCATCGAGGGCGAGTCGGTCGAAGCCCCACTGCTCGGCGATCATTTCCGCACCGATGCCCTGGTTCGGCGTCCGGTGGTAGCGGTCCTTGAAAGCCTGGGGGTACGGGTTGCCGCCGTTGGCCAGCGACGATCCCATCGGCGTCCGCGACATCGACTCGACACCGCCGGCGACGACGACGTCGTAATGTCCGGCGACCACGCCGGCCGCGGCGAAGTGGATGGACTGCTGGCTCGACCCGCACTGGCGGTCGACGGTCACGCCGGGCACGGTCTCGGGCCAACCGGCGGCCAGCAGCGCGGTGCGGCCGATGTCGAGGGCCTGCTCACCGGCCTGCATCACGCAGCCCCAGATGACGTCGTCGACAATTCCCGGGTCGATACCGGCCTTATCGACCAGCCCGTTGAGGACCTGCGCCGACAGGTCGGCCGGGTGCACCCCGGCCAGTCCGCCGTTGCGCTTCCCGAGCGGTGAGCGAACTGCCTCGACGATGACGGCTTCGGCCATGCTTGTGTCTCCTTTGACGCTGGAACCTCAGGTATCGGTGAAAGTGAGCCTCGGGTCGATTGTCAACCAACGCGTTGGGAGGGCGCGGGGCGGGGTGGGTTTGGTTGCGCGTCGCGGCCGCGCCGAGATTGCCGCGGTGGTCGCGACCCGCACGCGAGGCTCTACCGTGGCGGCAATCCCGGCGAACAGTGAACCCCTAGACGGCGGGGTAGGCCACCGACTTGATCTCGGTGTACTGGTCGAACCCGGCGACGCCGTTCTGGCGTCCCACGCCGCTGTACTTGTAGCCGCCGAAGGGTGTGTCGGCGCCATACGGTGCGCCGCCGTTGACACCCATGAAGCCGGCCCGGATCCGCCGCGCCACGGCCAGCGAGCGCTCCAGCGACCCCGACATCACGTTGCCCGCCAATCCGTACTTGCTGTCGTTGGCGATCCGGATCGCGTCCTCTTCGTCGTCGAACGGGATGACGCACAGCACGGGCCCGAAGATCTCCTCCTGGGCGATCGTCATGGAGTTGTCGACGTCGGTGAAAAGCGTTGGCCGGACGAAGAATCCCTTGTCGAAACCGGTGGGTGCGTCGGGGCCGCCGACCAGAGCCGTCGCGCCCTCCTCCACGCCCTTGCGGATGTAGCCCATCACGCGGTTGCGCTGCACCTCGGAAATCACCGGGCCGCACAGCGTTCCGGGGTCCTGCGGGTCGCCGCACGTGACGTTCTCGTAGATGCTCTTGAGAATCTCCACGCCCTCGTCGTAGCGCGACCGCGGCAGCAGCATCCGGGTGGGGTTCGCACAGCCCTGCCCGGCGTGCATGCACGGCGCGATGCCGATCGCGCAGGCCATCCCGAAATCGGCGTCCTCGAGCACGATGGTGGCCGACTTGCCGCCGAGCTCCAGGAACAGCCGCTTCATGGTCGCGGCGCCCTTCTCCATGATCCGCTGGCCGACCACCGTCGAGCCGGTGAACGAGATCAGGTCGACCTTGGGTGAGAGCGTGAGCTCTTCGCCGACAAAGTGATCCGATGCGGTGACGACGTTGACGACGCCCGCGGGAATGTCGGTCTTCTCGGCGATCAGCCGGCCGAGCCGGGTCGCGTTGAACGGCGTGTTGGGCGCCGGCTTCAGCACGACGGTGTTGCCGGTGCCCAGCGCCTGTCCGAGCTTGTTGAGGGTGACCTCGAACGGGAAGTTCCACGGCACGATCGCGCCGACCACGCCCACCGGCTCGCGCCAGACCTTGCGGGTGGTCAGCGTGCCGGTCAGGCTGATCACCTTGTCGCCCAGGTCGGTCTCCCAGGCGTATTCGTCGATCAGCCTGGCGGGGTAGCGCAGCCCGTCTTCCAGTGGGGCGTCCAGCTGGGGGCCGAACGTGATCGCCCGGGGCGAGCCCACCTCCATGATGAGCTCCTCGCGCAGCTCTTCCTTCTCCGATTCGATCGCCTCGTGCAGCTGCAGCAGGCAGCGCTTGCGCAGTTCGCGGTTGGTCGACCAGTCGGTCTCGTCGAAGGCCCGCCGGGCGGCGTCGATCGCCCGGTGCATGTCCTCCTTGGAGGCGTCGGCGACCTCGCCGAGCGGCTCCTCGGTGGCGGGGTTGATATTGGTGAAGGTGCCGGCTTGGCCGTCGACGAGCTTGCCGTCGATCATCATCTTCGGCTCGAAACGAACCTTTACAGCCTCGGTCATAACTGTCACTCTCTTTTGAATCGCGAAGGGGCTACGGAGAGCCTTACCGGAAACTAGCCGATTGGCAAGCTGCAACCTCTGCGGGGCTGGTCATCGGGGGTCGAAAAGCACCGGCACTGACGTCGGCGAGCGGAAGACCTGCCCGCGGATGTGTGGGTCGTCCGCGTCGGGGTCCAGCCGCAGGTTCGGCAGCCGGTCCAGCAAAAGGTTGACGGCGGTGCGCATTTCCAGCCGCGCCAGGTGCATGCCGAGGCAGACGTGCACGCCGTGCCCCCAGCCCAGGTGCGCCCTGGGCGAGCGGAAGATGTCGAACGTGTCCGGATCGGGGTAGCGGTCTTCCTGCCGGTTGGCCGCACCCAGCATCGGCATGACGGTCGAGCCGGCCGGGATCGCCACCCCGGCGAGTTCGGTGTCGCGGGTGGCCACCCTGGTGATGGTGAGCAGCGGCGGTTCCCACCGCACACCCTCCTCGATGGCCTGCGGCAGCAGCGACCGGTCCGCGCGGATGGCGGCCAGCTGCGCGGGATCCGACAGCAGCGCCAACAGCAGGCTGCCCAGCGACCGGTAGGTCGTCTCCACCCCGGCGGGCAGCAGCAAGCGCAGGAACGAGTAGATCTCCTCGTCGTCGAGCTTCTCGCCGTCGATCTCGGCCTGGGCCAGCGCGCTGATCAGATCGTCCTTGGGTTCGGCCCGCCTGGCCCGCAGGATCGGCGCGAAGTACTCGCACAGCGCCGCCGAGGCGGCAAGGCCGCGTTCGGGATTCAGGATCCAGCTGAGCAACGAGATGGACCATCGTTGGAACTGGGGATAGTCCTCCTCCGGCAGGCCCAGCAGGCCCGCGATGATCCGGCTCGGGTAGTCGAAGGTGAATTCCTTGACCAGGTCGGCCTTGCCGTTCGCCGCGAACCGGTCGATCAGACTGTTTCCCACGCGGCCGACCAACTCGTCCTCCCAGCGCGCCAAAGCTTTCTGCGAGAACGCCTTTGACACCAGCGAACGCAACCGGCCGTGCACCGGCTCGTCCATGCCGAGCATCACGCGCTCCCCCAGCACGGGGCCGAACGCCGCGATGACCGCCGCCGACGAGAACGTCTCGTTGTCGCGCAGCATCTGCTGCGCTTCCTCGAAGCGGTAGACGATGAAGACCGGTTTGGACTCCTCGTGCGGCATCCCGGAAACATCCAGGCGCTGAACGGGCTCCTCGCGCCGCAGCCGCGCCAGCTCGGTGTACGGGTCGCGGACGTCGCCGGAGACGGCGTCGTCGAAGGCGCCGAAGTCGTCCAGGTCGTCGAATAGCTGTTCCATCAATGCTCCCTCACTTCGCTTTTCGGGCCGCCAGGCGCTGCAGGATCGGCTGCGGCACAATCCGCGCGACGAACACCATCGCCTTTTGACCCGTTGTCAATGGCCACGCCCCATCCCGCATCGAACCCTGCCTCGGTATGCCCAGCACGATCCGCGACACGTGGTGCATGCCGGAGGACGGAAGAATCCTGTTGGCGGCCAGCAACATCGAGGCGTCCGGTCCTACACCGCGGCGGCGGAACGGCGCGTGGTCATCCAGCGCCTTGAGCAGACCGTCGGTGAACCGCTCGGGTGGCCGGGCCAGTTTCATCGCAAAGCGCCCGCGGCTGTTCATGGTGTGGTGCAGCCGCGCGTACGGGCCGCCGAAATCGCGATTGTCGGTGGTGCCCGCGTCGGTGATGATCTCGGTGTCATACGTGCCGGCGACCAACACGGTGACACCCAAACCGAAGGGCGCTATCTCGCACGCCATCGATTCCCCCCACCGCTCCAGCGCGCCCTTGGCCGCCGAGTACGGCGCGGTGGCCGGCTGCCCGCGCACCCCCGCCGCGCTCGACACCAGGACGATGCGTCCCCGTCCCGCCGCCCGCATCGACGGCAGCAGCGCCTGGGTGAACGCGACGGGGCCCAGGACACTGGTGGCAAACATGCTCTGCCACAACGCCATGTCGGTCTCCTCGACCATCCCGGCGGCCGAGATCCCGGCGTTGTGCACCAGCCCGTCGGGTGCGCCGACGGCTTCCCCGATGGCCTTGGCCGCCGCCGCGATCGACGCCGGGTCCAACAGGTCGAGCTGCACGCCGATCAGCCGGTCGTCGCCTTCCTCGGCGCCCGTAGCCTCCCGGAGCAACGGGAGGCCGCGGTCGGGGGTCCGCATCGCCGCGACCACCCGCCAGCCTTCGCGGTACAGGCGCACGGTCGAGGCAAACCCCAGACCGCGGGAGGCACCCGTGATGACGGCGGTGCGCGGCTCAGCCATGCGCGCCCGCGGTTGCGCAGGGGCCACTGCCCGGCGGCGGCGGATCCACCTGGGGCCGCCCGTTTGGCTCCCCGCTCGCCCAGGTCGACCAGATGCCGACCGAGTACGGGCCCTGGGCGCCGGCCTTCTCGTAATAGCCCTGCGGGTCATACACTTTGGCCTCCGGGTAGGGCCACGGGCAGGCCACCGAGGTCGCCGCGTGGCTGACCTTGATGACCCAGAACCACGCCCCGTAGGCGAAATAGGACACGTTGATGATGGCGAACATCACCAGGAAGGTGCCGAGCACCGGACGGGTCGGGAAGATCCTGGCCTTGGCGGCCAGTTTCTCGGCCACCGATTTACCGGTGTCGTCGCGGTAGCACAGTATCGCCGCGGGCACCATCACGAAGGTCACCGAGAACGACTCCCAGATCAGCGGGAACTGGAACGTCGTGCCGGTGAACACCGAACCCCACGGAATCACCTGGGAGTAGATGTACATGCCCATGTGCACGAGCTGGATCTCCAGCCACGCGTCGAAGACGAAGCCGATCGCACAGGTCAGCAGGCCCAAGCTGATCAGCGGATGCCGCGACACGAAAGCCTCGGGCCCTTTGCGCGCCTGCAGTTTGCGCAGGATCCAGACCGCCGGGAAGTACGGACCGAAATAGAAGGTGACGTAACCGAATACGACGAACGGCTCGACGGTCGGCGACAGCGACACCAGCGGCCAGGATTCCGGCCAGTGGATGAGGTCGGGGTTGTACACCGCGAAGGGGGCCCAATTCATGATCGGGTCCTGCCACACGATCAGCGTGGTGCACAGGAACATCAGCATCACGGGGCTGCCCGGGTTGCGGCGCCAGCCCCTGACGAACACCACGAGCAGGACGAGCAGCATGATGACGGTGGAGATGTGCAGGAAGGTGATGTAGTCCAGGCCGAAGATGAACTTCACCGGGCGGGGGCGGCCGTGCACGTTCGGGTTGGCGACACGCGGGTCCAGGGCCACGCGGCAGTTCGCGATGAAGAACAGCGCGAACGCCGCCAGGGCGGCGCCGGCGACCCAGCCGCCCCAGCCGCGTCGCTCGCCCGCGCGCGGCCGCGCCGGGTCGCGTTGCGCGGCAAACGGTGTGGATTGATCAGTGCTCATGGCGTCGGCGCCCTCACTCTCCGAAGCGATCGACCAGGCGCGAGTTGACGCCGTCGGCGTCCAGCGTGCGGGCCACCAGGTACCCCGCGCCCATCCACGCGCGGCGAGTCCATTTCCCGAAGGAGACGCGGGTGCCGGGGGCGCCCGACGCGGCGGGCATCATCTTCACCCGCTCCAGCGCCTCTTTGACCCCGCGCGGGCTCAGCGGGTGCGCGTCGGTGAACGCGCGGACCAGCGTGGCGGCGACGTCGTGGTTGACCACGGGCACGCAGTACTCGGGGCGCCTGCCGCCATACTTGTGCGCGTACTGGTCCAGGAACTCCTGGCCGAGCCGGTTCTCCTCGTCGTACTGGTCGACACCGACCCAGCCCATGAACGCGTTCCACATGATGGGGTTCACCCAGGCGTTCTGGAACGCGGTGGTGGTGAATCGCGGCGGGTCCCAGTCGACGGCCTGCAGCGCGGGGTTGATGAACACGATGCCGAAGCCGAAGCCCAGGTGCACGATCGCCTCCGCCTTGGCGTCGTGCAGCGTCCGGACGGCCTCGTTGATGTCTTGCGCGGTCTGGGCGATCGCCGCTTCGGCGACGATGCGAACGCCGTTGCGGCGGCACGCGGTTCGCAGGTTCTTCAGGTAGCTCTCGCCGATCAGGTTCTGCTCGACGAGGACGCCGATGTCGGTGAGCCCGCGTTTGGCGACGAGGTCGGCGATGAAGATCGGCTCGTCGGTCATCGACCCCTGGGGGAAGGCGAATGTCCATTCCCCCAACCAGTCGTCGGTGCCGGTGACGCTGATCGCGGGTACCTTGAACCGCTCCTCGATCGCCTCGCGGGTCGGGACGCAGTTGTCGGTGATGTGCGGTCCGAACACCACCAGGCAGCCTTCGTCGACGAGCTCGCCGAACGCGTCGATCACGGCCTTGACGGACCCCTTGGGCAGGCCCTCCACCTCGCGGTAGATCATCTGCACCGTGCGATCGATCACGCCCTGTTCGTGGGCTTCTTGGAAGATGAGGTCGAAGCACCGGGTGAAGTCGGCCTTCATCTCCTCGGGAAACCCCGGCGGCAGCGTGAAGTCCATCAGGTAACCGACCTTGATCGGCTCAGCGCTGCTTTCGTAGGACATCCGACCTCCCGGTGAGACACTCGCGCCGACAATTCATTTCGTCGCCCCGCCCAGATAGATCTCGATCATCTCGGTCAGGGCCCTGCCCACCGCCGCGTCGTCGGTGAGCGGGCCGGCGATCGCCGCCCCGGCCGCATCCGCCATGGTCAGCCCCTCTGCGACGAGCCTGCCCGCCGCGATCAGCACGCGGGTCGACGCGACCTCGCGCAGGCCGCCGGTTTCCAGCCGGCGGATGGCTTGTCCGAACCGCACCAGCTCCGCGGCGGTGGTGCCGTCCACGCCCGCCTCGTGTGCGACGATCCCCTCCTCGACATCGGCTGGGGGAAAGTCGAATTCGATGGCGACCATCCGCTGCCGGGTCGAGTCCTTGAGGTCCTTCAGCACGCTTTGATAACCGGGGTTGTAAGACACCACCAGCCCGAATCCCGGCGCCGCGTCCAGCGTGACGCCGAGACGCTCGATCGGCAGCTGCCGCCGGTGATCCGCGAGCGGATGCAGCACCACGGTGGTGTCCTGCCTGGCCTCCACCACCTCGTCCAGATAGCAGATCGCCCCCTCGCGCACCGCCCGCGTCAGCGGGCCGTCCACCCACACGGTCTCGTCGCCCTGTAGCAGGTACCGGCCGACGAGGTCGGCCGTGGTGAGGTCGTCATGGCAGGCGACGGTGATCAGCGGGCGGCCGAGATCGTGGGCCATCGCCTCGACGAATCGGGTCTTGCCGCAACCCGTCGGCCCCTTCAGGACGAGCGCCAGGCCCTGGCGGTAGGCCGCCTTGAAGACGGCCTCCTCGCCGCCGATCGCCCGATAGTAGGGCCGCGTCCCCTCCGCCTCGGGGATCGCGCCGTTCCGGTACGCAAGCCCGGACTCGTTGGCCATAGCTTCCCTTCTGCCCCCACGGTGAAACGGAGCCTATCGCGGAACAGATGTTTGTTTCAAGAGCTCTGACTTGCGTGTTTGGGCTTCGTATCTGAAACACGCGGGTGCCGCGGCATCGTGCGACCGACCTCCGCCGAGCGCAGTGCGGAGCGGAACAGCGGCCCGATCACGGCGGCGAGTTGGTCGGGGCGCGCGACCGTGGCGTGCGCGGCGCTGCCGAACACCCGGCGCACCGACGCCGCGTCGGTCCCGGCGCCGATGGTCAGGCAGGCGCAGCCGATGCCGCGCCGGCGGGCCTCGGCCAGGGCGCGGCGCGCGTCGGCGGCGCCATAGGCCCGCTCATATCCGTGGTCGTAGGCGAGCCCGTCGGAGAGCACCACCAGCAGCCGCCGTGTCGTGCCCCCGCGGGCATCCAGCACGGCCGACC
This sequence comes from Mycobacterium europaeum, assembly GCF_034555895.2. Lineage (NCBI taxonomy): Bacteria > Bacillati > Actinomycetota > Actinomycetes > Mycobacteriales > Mycobacteriaceae > Mycobacterium > Mycobacterium europaeum. Next base: position 606,514 of record NZ_CP157315.1, on the reverse strand, counting down.
CGTGCCGGATGGCCGCGCCGAGCCGGGAGTACCCGCCGGGCTCAAGGCTGTTGAGCCGCTTCATGACCCGGGTGTCGAGGTGCTCGTCGAATCGCTTGACCGGCACCACGCTGACCGCGCCCCGGCCCTGCGAGTAATAGGCGTAGAGCGCGACCCGGTCACCCAGGTCGTGCAGCGCAACCGCGAGGTTGGCGGCTGCCGCGCGTTGTTGCTCGTGCACCGTTCGCCCCACCGTGCCGGGCTCCGCCGCCGACCCCGAAACGTCGAGCAGCAGCAGCACCGACAAATCACGCCTGCGGCGCAGGCTGTCCAGGTACACCGCCTCGTCGGGCATCGAACCGGCCAAGACTTCGACGTGGGCCTCGACCGCCGCGTCGATGTCGATGTCGTCGCCCTGCGGCTGCCGGTGGTGTCGGTGCAGCCCCATGCCCAGCCGCGATAGCGGGCGGCCAACGCCGACGGCCGCTTCGATCGCATGCGTCGCCGACGCCTTGAGCGTCGGCTCGACCTCGCGGACGGTGCACCACTCGGGCCGGTATTTCCCGTGCGCGACATCCCATTCCGGGTACTTCAGGCCGTCCGCGGCCGTCGGGGCCCGCCGCTCTGCCCCATCCTCGCCCGACGTGGCGGCCAGCGATGTCACCGCGTGCGATCCGCGCTTGGCACTGTTGGTCCGGTGCGTCGGCGTGTCGGCGCCGGGTGGCCCGCCGCCGCTGCCGGTCTTGCGCGCGGAAGACAGCATCTTCTTCAGCCACTTGCCGATGAAGCCGCCGCCGCCCACCGGGCTGGTGAACGTATCGGGCTCATCGGCATCGTCGATCGCGCCGTCCTCGAGTTCATCCAGTTTGCCCGCCGGGCCCCTGGGGGCGTGTCCGTGCTCGTGGCCACCCCGTTGTTCCGCCGCGCGAGCGGACGCGGCCAGTACCTTCGCGGGGCGAATGACGCCGAATTCCGGTGCGGGGTCGTCGATCGTCGCGCGCCTTCGGGCGATTCGCAGCGAAGCGACGGGCGAATCGCTGCGCTTCGCGGTGTCCCGGTCGGCCAGGGATGCCAGGACGCCCGGCAGCAGGTGGCCATTCGCGACGACCGCCCGGTGCCCCTCCACCGCCAGGTAGCGCCTGGCCAGCCGGGGGTGGCGCAGTAGGCGGCGCATGATGCCCGGGTCCAGGCTGCCGGCCGCGATCATCGAGGCTTGCACGGCAACGGCTTCGAGCCGCTCGCGGGCGCTCGCGCCGGCGTCGACGTGGATGGTCTGGCCGTCGGTCCACGACGGCTCCCCCGGCCGCAGCTCGGTCACCGCCACCGCGCGGCCCGCCAGCGCGGCCGCGAGCATGCCGAGCCCCGGCAGCCGGTCGCCGCGAACGTCGGTGGACACGCTCATCTCCGCACGGTTTGGACTGCGTTGACCAAATATCTGTTCCACCGTAGAGTCCGGGGCCACCGCAGTCAATCGGGGCAAGGAGCACGTGGTGATTGACTTCACCGGCCAGGTCGCCGTGGTCACCGGCGCCGGCCGTGGACTCGGCCGGCTGTACGCGCTGGACCTGGCGCGCCGGGGCGCCGCGGTGGTGGTCAACGATGTCGGCGGCTCGATGCGCGGCGAGGGCGCCGACTCCGGCGTCGCCGACGATGTGGTCGAGGAGATCAGGAAGGCCGGCGGCAGCGCCATCGCCTCCTACGACTCGGTCGCCAATCCCGCGGGCGGCCAGGCGATCATCGACGCGGCGTTGGACGCATTCGGGCGGCTGGACGCGGTGATCAGCAACGCCGGCATCTTCGGCAGCGCGCCCTTCGAGGACCTCTCGCTCGACGACTGGGCCCGCATGCTTCGTGTTCATCTCGACGGCGGCTTTCAGCTGTCTCAGCCCGCATACCGCGTGATGAAGGACAACGGAGGCGGGCGGTTCGTGTTCATCTCCTCGTCGGCCGGGGTCTTCGGCCAGCCGATGGAAGCCCACTACGCCGCGGCGAAGGCCGGCCTGGTGGGGCTGACGAACGTGATCGCGATCGAGGGCGAGGCACACGGCATCGTCGCGAATTCCGTTATGCCGACCGGCTTCTCGCGAATGGTAACCGAGACCGTCGGCGACGAGAGATTCCTCGCCGAATCCGGATTCATGCAGGCCATCAGGCCAGAGCTCGTGGTGCCGCTGGTGACCTTCCTCGCCAGTAGCGCGTGCACGTTCACCCACCGTAATTATTCGGCCGCCGCCGGCCGCTACGCGCGCGTGTTCGTCGGCCTGAGCGAAGGATGGCTTGCGGACGCCCGGAGCCAACCCACGGCCGAAGACATCCAGGCGCACCTCGAGGAGATCTCGTCGACGGAGAAGTTCTTGGTGCCCGCCTCGATCGTGGACGAGGTGCTCGAGGTGTGTGGGCGCCGCGGCGTCAGCGCGATGCCCGGTGACGGCGATGTCGCCTTCCCCGAGCCACGGCGGAGCTGACGCTGCGCGCCGCCGTTGTTGACCGGCTATCCGCTCAACCGTAAAGTCCGGCTAGGTGCCAAATTCACCAGGGAACCAAGGAAAAGTGGACTTTTCATACCCGGCGGAAGTGGAGCAGTTCCGCGTCGAGCTGCGCGACTGGCTATCGAAGAACCTGACCGACGAGCTGGTGGCCGCCCGTCGGCCCTCCGGACGCGATGACGCCGCTTTCGAGATGCTGCGCGCGTGGAGCGCGACGATGGCCGACGCGGGCTGGGCCGCGGTCTCGTGGCCTCGCGAGTACGGCGGCCGCGGCGCGACGGTTCTCGAGCAACTGGTCTACACGGAGGAAACCACGCGGGCCCGGGCCCCGATGCCGCTCAACGTTATTGGGCTGAACAACATCGCACCGGCCATCATGCAATACGGGACCGAGTCACAGAAGCGCACGCTGCTCCCCCCCATGATGCGGGCCGACGACATCTGGTGCCAAGGGATGTCGGAACCCGAAGCGGGTTCCGACCTCGCCGCACTGCGGACCCGCGCCGTGCGCGACGGCGACGACTTCGTCGTCAACGGCCAGAAGATCTGGACCTCGCTCGGGCATCGGGCGGACTGGTGCCAGCTCTACGTGCGCACCGACCCCGAAGCGCCCAAACACAAGGGCATCTCCTGCCTGATCGTCGACATGACACTGCCGGGCATCGAAGTCCGTCCGCTGGTGACGCTCAACGGCGACGCCGATTTCGCCGAGGTCTTCTTTCACGACGTGCGCGTGCCGGCGGACGCGCGGCTCGGTCCACTGAACGCGGGCTGGCAGGTGGCCACCACCACCCTCAGTCATGAGCGGGCCGGGGCGGCCCGGCTGTACGCCGAAATGCAGGTCCGGCTGGAAGAACTGGTCGACGACATCGCCGCGCACACCGATGCGCTTGAAGATCCCCTTACGCTGCGCCGCCTCGGCGAAATCGCGCTGCGCATCAAGTATTTGGAGGTCCTGTGCCAAAGGTCGATCTCGGCGACGCTGCATGGGGGTGACGCCTTCGGATCGGCGAGCCTCGCCAAGACGGTGTGGGGTGAGATCGGGCAGGACATGGCCGCCCTCGCCTTCGACGTGTTGGGCGCCCGCGGTGCCGGTGCGCCGTGGGCCAACTACCGTCTGACGTCGCGGTCGCTGACCATTGCGGGCGGCACCAGCCAGATCAACAAGAACATCACCGCCCAGCGGGTGCTCGGGTTGCCACGCAAATGAACCTCGAACTCACCGACGAGCAGACGGCGCTGCGGGACACCACCCGGCGCTTTCTGGCCGAGAAGGCGCCGGTCTCAGGTCATGTGCGCCCGCTGCTCGACGACCCGACCGGCACCACCGAGGCGGTGTGGCGCGGCCTCGCCGGCCTCGGGACAACCGGTCTGCTGGTTCCGGAGCACGTCGGCGGCGCCGGCATGACGATGGTCGAGGCCGGCATCGTTGCCGAAGAGCTCGGCGCCGCACTGCATCCGGGGCCGTGGTTGTCGAGCGCGGTCGCCGCCCCCCGGGCGCTGACGCGGCTCGGTGCGGCAGATGCCGCAATCGAGCTGTTGAGCACGATCGCCGATGGCACCACGATCGCCACCGTCTGCTTCCTGGCTGACACTCCGGTCGCCGCGAGCCGGGAGGACTCCGAGCGCATCGTCTTGCGGGGCGAGATCACCGCCGTCCCCGACGCCGCCGCCGCGGGCGTGCTGTTGACGCTCGCCGAGGATGACGGGGGTCAAGGGCTATTCGCGGTACGCAGCGACTCGCCGGGTGTTTCGGTCGCGCCCGAGCGTGGTATCGACCAGACCCGCAAGCAATTCCGGGTCACGCTCGACTCGGCGCCCGGGGAGCGACTGGCCGCGGCGTCCCCGGAGGACGTCGCCGCGGTGCTCGACGATGTGCTGATCGCGACGGCCGCCGACGCTCTGGGCGCCGCGCGAGCCGTCATGGAGATGGCCGTTGCATACGCCAAAACCAGAACACAATTCGGGCAGCCGATCGGCTCGTTCCAGGCGGTCCAGCATCTGTGCGTCGACATGTTCGAGACCCTGGAGTTGGCACGCAGCGGCGTTATCCACGCGCTCTGGGCGGCCGACAACGCCGACCCTGACGAGCGGCACCTGGCCGCGCTGCGGGCGAAGGCGTTCGCCGGGCGCTTGGCCACGGTGGGCGACACGGCCATCCAGGTGTTCGGCGGGATCGGCTACACCTGGGAGCACGACGCCCACCTGTACCTCAAGCGCCTGCTCAGCTGGAGCGCGTTCCTGGCCGGTCCCGATCAATGCCTCACCGAACTCGGTGCGCGCCTTGCGAAGAGCGGCAAGCCGTGATGGATGTCGAGTACCTGCTCACCGCCACCCGCTCGGCGCGCAAGACGCTCGACCTCGACGCGCCGGTCGACCTCGCGGACATCCGGGAGTGCTTGCGCATCGGTTTGCAGGCGGCCAACGGCTCCAATCAGCAGTCGTGGCGCTGGCTGGTGATCGCCGACCCGGCGTTGCGTGCCGAGATCGCCGAGCTGTATCGCGCGGCGTACCTACTGCGGGTCGGTGGCCAGCTGATCGCCGACCTGGTGCCGGCCGGAACGCCGGAAGGCCGGATCATGTCGTCGACGGAATGGCTCGTCGAGAACATGTCGAGGGTTCCGCTGCTGGTGATCCCCTGCTATCAGCCATACCTGCCCCGCATCGAGGGCGACGAATCGTTTCATCAGGCCACGCTGTACGGCTCGATCTTCCCGGCGGTCTGGAACTTTCAGCTGGCGCTGCACACCCGGGGATACGGGACCTGTATCACCACCCTGCACCTGCATCGCGAGGTGGAGGTTCGGCGGCTGCTCGGGATTCCCGAAAGCTACGTCCAGGGCTGTCTGCTTCCGGTCGGCCGGCTGCGTGCCGGTCAGACATTCCGGCCCGCCCGGCGACGGCCGGTCGGCGAGGTGGTCGCGCGCGACGGTTGGGACGGGCCGGCGCTTTAGAATGGTCCCGAGAATGGTCCGGCACCGCCGTTATGCAGCGCATTCGTTTGCGCGCGCTCTGATAGCCTTCAACAAAGATTTGGTTCGTTGAGAGGGACGAATGCGAATGTATGCCGGTCCGCAGTCGTCCGGGCGTGCGCACCGCTGATCATGCCGAGAGCGGAGTCGTTGAAGCCAAGTCTCCCAGCCGATTTCGGTACCCGCCGGACGGAGATCCTCACCACGGCGGCCACGTTGATCGCACAGTCGGGATTGCGGACGTCGCTGCAGGAGATCGCGGACGCGGCCGGCATTCTTCCCGGTAGCCTCTATCACCACTTCGAGTCCAAAGAGGCGATCCTCATCGAGCTGATCCGCCGGTATCAGGACGACCTGGATCGTATCGGGCGTGCCGCGCAGGCCGAGCTGGACGAGCCGGACCCCCGCCCGGTCCCCGAGCGGATCGTCGAGCTGGGCTCGGCGATCGCGGACTGTGCCGTGCGGCATCGCGCCGCGCTGCAGATGTCGTTCTACGAGGGACCGAGCACCGACCCGGAATTGATGAAGCTGACGCAGCAGCGGCCCGTGGCGATCCGGGAGGCGATGCTGCAGACGCTGCGCGCGGGCCGGTGGAGCGGTTACATCAAACCCGACATCGATCTGCCCACGTTGGCCGACCGCATCTGCCAGACCATGCTGCAGGTCGGCCTCGATGTCATGCGCCACAAGTCGCCCCCCGACCAGGTCGCCGCGCTGCTCTGCCGAATCATGTTGCAAGGGTTGGCGACGCGGCCGCCCACCGACGCGGCGCTGGACAGGTCCGATGCCTTCACCGCCGCAAGGAGGGTCATCGACACCTGGTCGGACGACAGCGACGCCGACCCCAGCGACAAAGCGGCCCACGTGCGCGCGGTGGCGCGAACGGAATTCGGCCGCAAGGGCTACGAAGCCACCACCATCAGGGACATCGCGTCCGCAACCGGCCTCGGCACCGGAACCGTCTATCGGGTGATCGGCTCGAAGGATGAGCTTCTCGCGTCGATCATGGAATCGTTCGGCAGGAAGGTCGAGGCGGGCTGGGTCGGGGTGCTGCGCTCGAACGCCACACCCGTCGAGAAACTGGACGCGCTGAGCTGGGTGAACGTCAACGCGCTCGATCGGTTCTCCGACGAGTTCCGGATTCAGCTCGCCTGGATGCGTCAGTCGCCGCCGGACACTCCCAACCCCGGCTGGTTGTACGCCACCCGGCTCCGGCAGATGAAAACGCTTCTTGGCGAGGGCATCCGCTCGGGGGAGATCACCGTCGACGCCGCGTCCACCGCGATGCTGGCGCGGTGCGTCATCGGCTTGCAGTGGATACCGGAGAACATCCTGGCCGAGGTCGGCACACGCGCCGCGCTGGTGCACGTCCGCGATACGGTGCTGCGTGGCGTCGCGGTTCGCCCCAGGTAGGTATTGAACCAAAAAACTGTTACCCATACAGTTGGGCGATTAGAACCGCGTTAGCAGTGAACGAGAAGGGGATTTCCATGACTGTTGTCGATCGGTTGCGCTACGACGGCAAACGGGCTCTCGTCGTCGGCGGCGCCACCGGCATGGGCGCGGCGGCGGCCAAGTCGGCGGCCGAACTCGGCGCCGAGGTGATCGTGATGGACTACGCGCCGGTGAACTACGACGTCGCCAAGGCCATTCAGGTGGACCTGCGCGACCCCGCATCGATCGACTCCGCGCTCGAGCAGCTGGACGGCCCGGTCCACGCCGTCTTCTCGGCCGCCGGCATCGCCGACGGGACCACCGACCTGATGGCGATCAACTTCATCGGCCACCGCCACCTGATCGACCGCCTGCTCGAGAAGAACCAGCTTCCCCCGGGCTCGGCGATCTGCTTCATCTCCTCGGTCGCCGGGATGGGCTGGGAGAACGACCTGGAGCTGCTGACCGAGTTCCTCGCCACGCCGGACTTCGCGTCCGCTCAGGAATGGGTCAAGGCGCACGAATCCGAAGGCATCATCCACTACGGCTTCTCCAAGAAGGTGGTCAACGCCTACGTCGCGACCCAGGGCTACCCGCTGCTGAAGAAGGGCATCCGGATCAACGCGATCTGCCCGGGACCCACCGACACCCCCCTGGCGCAGGCCAACGCCGACCTCTGGCTCACCTTCGCGCAGGACTACCGCGACGAGACGGGCTCGAAGGTGCACACCCCCGAACAAATGGGTGACGTCATGGCGTTCCTCAACAGCGCGGCCGCCTTCGGCATCAGCGGGATCACGCTGCTGGTGGACTACGGGCACACCATGGCGTCGCTCACCGGCGCGTACCCGCCCGGGAAGCCGATCATCGATCTGATCATGGGACGCGTGAAGCTCTAGCGGGTCGCGAGCGCCCGGCCGGGGCACCGGGGAAGTCTCCCGGGCCGACGTCGCGCTGGTGCTGGCCGCCGCGCTCGCGGACGATTCGACCGTCGGCCGAACGATCGACTTCAACAACGGTGAGACACCGATCGCCGAAGCGCTGGCGGGCTGATTCGGCCGGCCGGGGTAAACTCCGCTACGCAGCTGGTCTGCCGTCGCCGCAAGGCAACGGCATCGAGCGAAGCACGTTAGTCACGCTTCGCGAGAGGGAACCCGGTGAGAGCCCGGGACTGTCCCGCAGCGGTATGCAGGAACGACCGCCGTCAACCAAGCACTGGTCGTAAGACCGGGAAGCGACGGCCAGTAGGAACACCGACAGGTGTGCGCCTGCGAGTCCGAAGACCTGCCAGCCGTGCCGGGCGCGCCGCGTCCGGCGGCTCATCGCCTCGTGGAATGGGCGTCTGGCTGAAGGCGTTGCGGTTGTGCACAGGGTGCACGCCGCGGCGGATCGGCTGCGCGTCCGCTGGCGGTGACCACCCCGCTGACCGATAGGACCGTACCGTGACCGTTCAACCATTCGCCGCCACCGTCATCGGCTCGCCACGCATCGGGCCCAAGCGCGAACTCAAGCGCGCCACCGAGGGCTACTGGGCCGGGCGAACCAGCCGGGCCGAGCTCGAGAACGTCGCCGCCACCCTGCGCCGCGACATGTGGAAGGGGCTGGCCGATGCCGGCCTGGACTCGGTTCCGGTGAACACCTTCTCCTACTACGACCAGATGCTGGACACGGCGGTGATGCTCGGGGCCCTGCCCGCGCGGGCCGCACAGGTCTCCGACGATCTGGACCGCTACTTCGCCGCCGCGCGCGGCAACTCCGAGGTCGCACCGCTGGAGATGACCAAGTGGTTCGACACGAACTACCACTACCTGGTTCCGGAGATCGAGCCCGCGACCACGTTCTCACTCAACCCGGACAAGGTGTTGTCCGAGCTGAAAGAGGCTCTTGCGCAAGGAATTCCGGCCCGTCCGGTGGTCATCGGGCCGATCACGTTCCTGCTGCTGAGCAAGGGCGTCAAAGGCTCGGCCGCCCCCATCGAGCGGCTCGAGGAGCTGGTGGGAATCTACGCGGAGCTGTTGTCCCTGCTCGCCGACCCGTCCGTTGGGGGCGCGCGGTGGGTGCAGTTCGACGAGCCGGCGCTGGTCACCGACATCTCCCCCGACGCGCCCGCGCTGGCCGAGGCCGCGTACAACGCGCTGGGCAAGGTCGGCAACCGGCCGGCCATCTTCGTCGCGACCTACTTCGGTGACCCCGGAGCCGCCCTGGCCGGGCTGGCCCGCACGCCGGTCGAGGCGATCGGCATCGACCTGGTTTACGGCGCCGGCACGGCGGTGGCGGGCATACCCGAGTTGTCCGGCAAGACCGTGGTGGCCGGCGTCGTCGACGGGCGCAACGTCTGGCGCACCGACCTGGAGTCGGCGCTGGACAAACTGGCCGCCCTGCGGGATTCGGCGGCCACGGTGGCGGTTTCGACCTCGTGCTCGACGATGCACGTGCCCTACTCGCTGGAACCGGAAACCGGGCTCGACGACGCGCTGCGCAGCTGGCTGGCCTTCGGGCGGGAGAAGGTCGCCGAGGTGGTGACGCTCGCGCGCGCACTGCGCGACGGACGCGACGCCGTCGCCGACGAGATCGCGGCGTCCAATGCCGTGGTGGCCTCGCGCAGGAGCGATCCGCGGCTGCACAACGACCGGGTACGCGCCCGCATCGACTCGATCGTCGCGTCGGGCACCCACCGGGGCGACGCGGCGGCGCGCCGCGCCAGCCAGGAGGAGCGGCTGCACCTGCCGCCGCTGCCGACGACCACCATCGGCTCCTACCCGCAGACCTCCGCGATCCGCAAGGCCCGCGCCGCGCTGCGGGCCGGCGAGATCGACCAGGCGGAGTACGAGAAGCGGATGCGCAAGGAGATCGCCGACGTCATCAAGCTGCAGGAGGAGCTCGGGCTCGACGTGCTGGTGCACGGTGAGCCGGAACGCAACGACATGGTGCAGTACTTCGCCGAACAGCTGGAGGGCTTCTTCGCGACGCAGAACGGCTGGGTGCAGTCCTACGGCAGTCGCTGCGTGCGTCCGCCGATCCTGTACGGCGACGTCGTCCGGACGCACCCGATGACCGTCGAGTGGATCACCTACGCGCAGTCGTTGACCGACAAGCCGGTGAAGGGCATGCTGACCGGCCCGGTCACCATCCTGGCGTGGTCGTTCGTCCGCGACGACCAGCCGCTGGCCGACACCGCCAACCAGGTGGCGCTGGCCATCCGTGACGAGACCGTGGACCTGCAATCCGCCGGCATCGCGGTGATCCAGGTCGACGAGCCGGCGCTGCGGGAGTTGCTGCCGCTGCGCCGCGCCGACCAGGACGACTACTTGCGTTGGGCCGTAGGGTCTTTCCGGTTGGCCACCTCCGGCGTCGCGGACTCCACGCAGATCCACACCCATCTGTGCTATTCGGAGTTCGGCGAGGTGATCGGGGCCATCGCCGACCTGGACGCCGACGTGACGTCCATCGAGGCGGCACGCTCGCACATGGAGGTGCTCGACGACCTCAACGCGGCGGGCTTCTCCAACAGCGTCGGCCCGGGCGTCTACGACATCCACTCGCCGCGGGTGCCGGGCAGGGGCGAGATGGCCGAGGCGTTGCGCGCGGCACTGAGAGCCGTTCCCCCGGAACGGCTCTGGGTCAACCCCGACTGCGGGCTGAAGACCCGCAACCCCGATGAGGTGACCGCGTCGTTGAAGAACATGGTCGCCGCGGCCCAGGAGGTCCGGGCGGGCGCCTGAGCCTGGCGAGCAGACGCAGAATCGCACGATCCGGGCCTCCGGAGTGCGATTCTGCGTCTGCTCGCGCTATTCGGACACCACCTCGACTGGCACGTCGTCGGCCCACGGCTGCCGCGTCACCATGTCCGCGACCCGGATGATGCCGCGTTCGAACTCGCCCGTCGCCGCGTCGACCAGCCGGTAGGCCTGAGTCTGCTTGTGAATCGGCTGGGCGTCGAGCAGGACCACGCGCACCTCGCCCGGCTCGAAGTGGCAGCGTTCCTGCAGCGCGGCGATCAGCTGCTCGTTGTGCATGTGGCCGTCACCGAAATTCCAGCCGATGGCGGTGCTGCAGATGCGCTCGCCGTCGATGAGGATGTAGTCGTCCTCGTTCTGGCCCGCCATCGCGCGGTGCGCCAGGGTGAACAGCGCGCGGCCATGAGTGTTGAACCCGCGGAACGCATATCCCATGTAGATCGGGATCTGGGCGGCCTCCGGGCTGCCGTAGAACCGCTCCAGCTGGGCCTGCGGCATGCTCGCGATCGCCACGATGCCCCGGGTGATCTTGTCGTTGCCCGAGGGCTTGATGCACCACAGCGTGGTGTCCCAGTTCCCGGCGTAGTACCGCATTCCGGGCAGGAACGAGATTTTGCGTGGAAACAGGTTGCCCAGCACAACGATTCCCGCGACGACGACGAACAGGATCGCCACCGCCACGGGGTGTCTCAGGTCGCGTAGCCCCAGGCGGGCGTGCGCCACGAACAGCGCGAGCACGCCGTAGATCATGAAGACGTTCCATTCCAGCGGCACGCCCATGGGGATCGACACGAGGATCCCCAGGTGGAAGCAGACCATCACGATCGCGGCCACCGTGATGGGCCAGCCGCTGTGGCAGAAGAACAACGGCAGCGGCACCAGCATCTCGATGGCGGTGCTCACGTGCGCCAGCAATCGCGACAACCGCCCGGGCCGCAGATCGTCCGGGAAGTTCTCGAAGAACCGCCGCTTCAGCCAGCGGGGCCGCACCAGCGGGTTGTTCGACATCATCGTGGAGATCACGAACGGAAAGTGCTTGTTGAGCTTCGAGGTCGCGGCGCCCATCCAGATGATCAGGAACACCACCTTGGACCCGACGATCATATCGGCGCCGCCGAACAGGAAGGTCACCGCCATGGTCGCGTAGACCTCGCCGCGGGCGGCCAGGAAAATCACTTTGTCGCGCAACCCGAGCACGCCCAACAGCAGCAGGATCAGCACGATCTTCCAGCTCGGCAGCAACCCGACCGTCGTGCCCAGCTCGGGGATCGGCCCGGTGCCGTCGGCGAACAGCGCGCTCAGCGTCACCAGCAGGAACAGCGCGTACAGCGCGACGTCGATCGGCTTGCGCTTGGTGCCCCTGGTCAGGGGGACCCGGTCGGGCCACGGTGGCAGCCGGATGGTGCCGAACCGCATCCAGTACAGGATCGAGCCCATGGGCGGGAAGAACCGGTTGTTCAACGGCCCGAAGCCGCAACCCAGCCCGATCACCTCGAACAGCATCGTGTAGAGCACGACCTTCTCGAAGGCGATGGGTTCCGACCACCACGACGCGACGTTGGTGAAGCCGCCGAAGCCTCTGGTCGCCGAGGCGAACACCCAGGCGCCGAGGATGTAGAGCAGGATCTTGACGACGTAGAACAGGTGCAGCGCGACCGGCGTGCCGAAGCCCACTTCGGCCCAGTGCTTGGCCATCGGCCGGATCTTTTCGCTGCGGGTGCCCTTGTTCCACTCGGCCATGTCGAGCTGCGGCAGCTCAGGCTTGAGAAATCCCATGGTGGTCAGATTAGAACGTGTTCTAGGCGCGCGGCACGTAAGCGGGGCAAGAAACCTTTGCCACCGAGGAGGCACCACGATGACCGGCACCCGCGATCTGGTGTGGCAGTACGGCGGCCCGGGCTGAGCCGCGCGCACTCCCGAGTGTGAGGTGAGGGCTTTCGGTGTGCGCTCAGGACGAGAAATCCGCGCAGTTCCCGCCCTGGACACACACTCAAAGCCGTGAGCGCACACGCGTTTTCACTCACCAAAGATCCCGGGAGTGATCACCGGCGCCCGCTCGAGCGCCCGCGGATCGACCATGACATTGAGCGCGTCGAGGTCACCCGCGGGCAGATCCGCCAGCGCGTCCACCGTGGACAGAAACCTGTCCCGCTCCGCCGGTGCGACGAGGCCGCCGGTGAGCTCGGTGAACTTCTGCACGTACTGCGGCCTTCGGAACGGCCGCGCGCCCAACGGGTGGGCGTCCGCCACGGCCAGTTCGTCGACGATCACTTCGCCGCTCTTGAGCGTGACCTCGGCGCGCGCCCCGAACGCCCGCTCCGCTGGGTCCGTCGCGTGGTAGCGCCGGGTCCACTCCGGGTCCTCGACCGTGCAGACCTTGCGCCACAGTTCGACGGTGTCGGGCCGGTGGGCCCGCTCCGGGGCGTAGGAGCGTTCGTGATGCCAGCTGCCGTCCTGCAGCGCGACGGCGAAGATGTAGGGCAGCGAGTGGTCGAGCGTTTCCCGTGACGCGTCGGGGTCGAACTTCTGCGGATCCCCCGAGCCCGTTCCGATCACGACGTGGGTGTGGTGGCTGGTGTGCAGCACTATCGTGGCCACCTCATCGAGGTCACCGATTCGTGCCCGCAGCCGCCGCGCCAGGTCGATGGGGGCCTGGCTCTGATACTCCGCCGAGTGCTCCTTGGTGTAGCTGTCCAGGATGGCGCGCTTGGGCTCGCCGGGAGCGGGCAGCGGCACGTGGTATTCGCGTTCGGGTCCGCCCAGCAGCCAGGCGATCACGCCGTCCTCCCCTTCCCAGATGGGCGCCGGCGACCCCTCACCGCGCATCGCGCGGTCCACGGCCTCGATGGCGACCTTGCCGGCGTGCGCGGGGGCGAACGCCTTCCAGCTGGAGATCAGACCCTTGCGGGATTGGCGGGTGCTGGTGGTGAGGTGCAGCGCCTGCCCGATCGCCTGGTAGATGGTCTCGGTGTCCAGGCGCAGCATGGTTCCGATGCCCGCCGCCACCGACGGCCCCAGATGCGCGACGTGGTCGATCTTGTGCTCGTGCAGGCAGATTCCGCGGGACAGGTCGATCTGGATCTCGTAGGCGGTGGCCAGTCCGCGGAGCAGGTCGGCGCCGGGCAGCCCCAGCTGCTGGGCGACCGCGACCAGCGGGGGGATGTTGTCGCCGGGGTGGGAGTACTCGGCGGCCAAAAACGTGTCGTGGAAGTCGAGTTCGCGCACCGCGACGCTGTTGGCCCACGCCGCCCACTCGGCCGAATAGGTTCCCGCGACCCCGAAAACCCTTGCCCCGCGCGGCGCGGGATGGGCCAGCGCCTGCCGGCGCGCCACGGTGACCGGCCGGCGCAACACGGCGGCCGCACTGACCGCCGCGTTGTCGATGATCCGATTGGCCACCATCTCCGCGGTTTCCGGCTCGACCGCGACCGGGTCGGCGGCGACCGCCGCGATTTTCGCCGCCAGGTGTTCGGCGCGGGGAAAGTCGTCGGAGCTGCGCCGCGTCCGCACCGTATGCACCAACACAAACCCGCAGCCTATGGGCGGCGAGAACGCCTGCGGAAATCTCCGTGAACCCGCCGCCGCCGCGCCGGTCGAGGTGTAGTTTGCTGCTGGGGCGCTGCCCAGATTGAGGAGCCAGCCGTGTCAGAGGTCGATTATTGCGTGGTCGGAGCGGGATTCGCGGGCTTGACGGCCGCCCTGCGGTTGAAACAGGCGGGCCACTCGGTGGCCTTGCTGGAGGCCCGTGACAGGGTCGGCGGCCGCACCTTCACCGAGTACCTGCCCGACGGGACGTGGATCGATCGCGGCGGCGCGTGGATCGGGCCGGGACAGGACCGGATCTACGCGCTGATGGACGAGTTCGGCGTGTCCGAGTACAAGCAACACCACGACGGCGACGCGATGATGATCGTCGACGGCAAGAAGCACCGCTACGGCGGCACCATCCCCTGGACGATGAGCCCGTGGGCGGTCGCCAACCTCGGGGTCGGCCTGCTGTCGATCGAGAAGATGGCCAAATCCCTTCCGCGCGAGGCACCTTGGGACGCCAAGCAGGCCGACGAGTGGGATCGCATCAGCGTGGGCGAATGGATCGAGCAGAGCACCATGTCCAAGGCTGCCCGCGAGATGCTGGACATGGCGCTGGCCGGCACCTACACCTCGGCGGGATCGGAGACGTCGCTGCTGTGGTGCCTGGCGCAGATGGGCTCCGGCGGCGGCCCCACCTTCGTCATCTCCGGCAAGGGCGGCGCCCAGGATGCCCGCCCGGTCGGCGGGATGGGCGCCATCTACGGTCGCATCGTGGCCGAACTGGGCGACTCCCTGCACCTTTCGCAGCCGGTGCGGCAGATCGCCCAGGACGCCGACGGCGTGACGGTCGGCGCGGCCGACCTGACCGTGCGCGCCCGGCGGGTCATCGTGGCGGTCCCGCTGGCGATCGCGTCTTCGATCGTCTACGAGCCGATGCTGCCGGTGGATCGGGCGCTGCTGCACCAGCGCATGCCGAGCGGGGCGGTCATCAAGACGTCGATCGTCTACGACGAGCCCTTCTGGCGCAGCGATGGGCTATCCGGCCAGTCGGCCGCACCGGGAACCCCGGCCACGCTGACGATCGACGCCTGCACCGACACCGGAGAGCCCGGCATCATGTGCGTCATCACCGAAGGGCCCGCGGCGCGCCGGCTGACCAAGCTCAACGAAGCAGAGCGCAGGGCCACGCTCGTCGGCGAACTGGTCGACCGGTTCGGCGAGAAGGCCAGAACGCCGCGGGAGTACCACGAACAGAACTGGACGACCGAGCGTTACTCCGGCGGCGGGATGATCAGCCACGCCCCCACCGGCGTGCTCACCGAATTCGGATACACCCTGCGCGAGCCGTGTGGCCGCGTGCACTGGGCCGGGACGGAGAGCTCGGCCGTCATGTGCGGCTGGATCGACGGCGCCATCCGCTCCGGTGAGCGCGCCGCGATGGAAGTCCGGGAGGCCGAGACCGCCGCGGTGGTCTGATCGCGGTCGCCTAGCCAAATCACTTGAGCCACTTTTGTTTCAGCAGTCTCAGCGCAGCCCTTCTTGTCGGTGGGAAGTCATAATATTCGAACATGCGTTCGAGTGATCGTGAGCAGATCGCGTCCGACTATGCCGCGCTGCACGAGGTGGTCTCACGCATCGCCGAGCACTCCTACGATGCGCTGACCACCCCCGAGCGCTTCGCCTACCTCGAATCGCTCGAACGCGAGATGCGGCGACTGCCCGTGGCCGGCCACGCGTTGATCAACCAGATCGATTGCCAAGCCACGCCGGCAGAACTCGGCGGCAAGTTCGCGCACGTATTGGCCGACCGACTGCGCATCACCCGCGGCGAAGCCACTCGTCGGATCACCGACGCTCGCACGCTGGGCACGCGGCAGGCGCTGACCGGGGAGCCGCTGGCCCCGCGGTACGAGGCCACCGCGGCCGCCCAGCGCGCCGGGCTCGTCGGCGCATCGCACCTCGCGATCATCCACCGCTTCTTCGATGAGCTGCCCTGCTGGGTCGACGCCCCCACCCGGCAAGCCGCCGAGCTCGACCTGGCCCGCTGGGCCAGCGCTCATCGCCCAGAAAGTCTGCGCAAAGTGGCCGAGCGCATCACTTGCTACCTCAATCCCGACGGACAGTTCACCGACCAGGACCGTGCTCGGCGTCGCAGCCTGACCCTAGGGACCCAAGATTCCGATGGCATGTCGCGCCTCAGTGGCTGGCTGACCCCCGAAGCCCGCGCCACCTGGGAGGCGGTGTTGGCCAAGCTGGCCGCGCCCGGTATGTGTAACCCGGACGACGACACCCCGGTGGTCGACGGCGCACCGCCCGAAGATGCGGCGCAGCGCGACACCCGCACAGCATCTCAGCGGAACCACGACGGCCTCAACGCCGGCCTGCGCGCGATGCTTTGCAGCGGGAACCTCGGCCAGCACAACGGGCTGCCGGCGGCCATCGTCGTGACCACCACCCTCGCCGACCTGGAAGCCGCCGCGGGCAAGGGCTTGACCGGCGGGGGCACCATCTTGCCGATGTCCGACGTGATTCGCCTGGCCCGGCACGCCCACCACTACCTGGCCGTGTTCGAGAAGGGCAAGGCGGTGGCGCTGTACCACGCTAAACGGCTGGCCTCAGCGGGACAGCGAATTGTCCTGTACGCCAAGGACCGCGGCTGCTCGGCACCGGGCTGTGACGTCGCCGGCTATTACTGCGAGGTCCACCACGTCGAAGACTGGGCCGACACGCACCGGACCGACATCGAGCAGCTCACCCTGACCTGCGGACCGCACCACCGGCTCCTCGAGCAGGGCTGGACCACCCGAAAAAGCGCCAACGGCGACACCGAATGGATCCCGCCGCCCCATCTGGACCGCGGGCAACGCCGCACCAACTCCTTCCACCACCCCGAAAAGCTGATGGCCGAGGAGGACGACGACGACCCCTAGCTAACCAGCCTGCTTAGCGGGCGGGCGGTAGAAGATCACCAGCTGGCCGATCGCGCCGGCGAGGCCGAGCACGACCGAGATCAGCAGACCCCGCCAGCCGTCCATCCAGTTGTGCCCGAAGACCACGTAATCCAGGCTGAACTTTCCGGCGCCCAGGGTGGCCACTGCGATGGCGCTGACCGCCAGGACGAGGTTGTATTCCCAGCCTTCCTTGACGATGAAGAAGCCGTTGGCCCGGTGCACGGTCCAGGCCGCGACCAGCATCAACGATACGAATCCCGCGGCGGGGATCGGTGTGAGCAACCCCGCGGCCAGACCCAGCCCGGCGGCCATCTCGGTCGTGGCGGCCACCGTCGCGTGGAACTTCCCGGGCTTCATGCCGATGCTCTCGAACCAGCGCGCGGTGCCGGGGATGCGCCCGCCGCCGAAGAATTTGTTGTAGCCATGCGCGGCCAACGTCACGCCCAACACCAGCCGCAGGATCAGTAGTCCGACGTCGTAGGGAGTCATACCTGCAAACCTAGAGCATGGCACGGACGGCATAACAGGAGCGGCGCGCAGCTAACTGCGCTGATTCATGTGGGAACATTGCGGGCGTTCCGACGTTGGCCGATCAGCAGCAGATCACGAGGGGGTGCACCACGGCGCGTATCGCACGAGGCAGCGGCGCCCCCCGTGACGCGTCTGGGGCCGCTTCTGACGGGCAATCCGTGGTGTTACTCGACGGCACAGCAAGTCACCCCCGGGAGTTGCTGGGCAACAAGGGCCACGGCATCGAGGTGATGCGCCGGCACGACCTGCCGGTGCCGCCCGCGTTCTGCATCACCACCGAGGTGGGCCTGCGCTATCTCGCCGATCCCCGGGCGGCGATGGACGCGATCTGGGACGACGTCCTCGACCGGATCGGCTGGCTGGAGGCACACACCTCGCGCACGTTCGGCCGCGGCCCGCGCCCCTTGCTGGTCAGCGTGCGCTCGGGGGCCACCCAATCGATGCCGGGCATGATGGACACGATCTTGGACCTCGGCATGAACGACGACGTCGAGCAGGCGCTGACCGCCGCCTGCGCCGCCGCGTTCGCGCGGGACACCCGCCGGCGGTTCGAGGGCATGTACCGGCGCATCGTCGGGATCGACGCGCGCCGGCCGCTGCCCGCCGACCCGTACACGCAGCTACGCGCCGGCATCGAGGCGGTGTTCGCCTCGTGGAACTCGCCGCGCGCGGTCGCCTACCGCGCCCATTCCGGCGGCGACGACCGCAGCGGCACCGCGGTCGTCGTCCAGGCGATGGTATTCGGCAATATCGGCCCCGATTCCGGTGCGGGGGTTCTCATTTCGCGTAACCCAATCACGGGCGACAACGCGCCGTTCGGCGAATGGCTGCCCGGCGGGCAGGGCGACGACGTGGTCTCGGGTTCGGTGGACGTGGAACCGATCACCGCGCTGCGCGACGAGCAGCCGGCCGTCTACGACGAGTTGATGGACGCCGCCCGCAGGTTGGAGCGACTCGGCTCCGACGTTCAAGAGATCGAGTTCACCGTCGAGCACGGCAAGCTGTGGCTGCTGCAGACACGCGACGCGGAGCGGTCGGCGCAGGCCGCGGTGCGACTGGCGCTGCAGCTACGGCATGAGGGACTCATCGACGACGCCGAGACGTTGCGCCGGGTGACCCCCGCCCACGTGCGGACGCTGCTGCAGCCCGCCCTGCAGCCCGAAATACGTTTGGCCGCAAAGCTCTTGGCCAAGGGCTTACCGGCCTGCCCGGGGGTGGCGTCGGGCAAGGCATACACCGACGTCGACGAGGCGCTCGATGCGGCGGACCGCGGCGAGTCGGTGATCCTGGTCCGCGACCACACCAGGCCGGAGGACGTCTCCGGCATGCTGGCCGCCCAGGGCATCGTCACCGAAGTCGGCGGCGCCGCCAGCCACGCGGCGGTGGTCAGTCGCGAGCTCGGACGGGTGGCCGTGGTCGGGTGCGGCCACGGAGTCGCCGCGTCGCTGGCCGGCAAGTTGATCACCGTCGACGGCGCCGAAGGCGAAGTGCGCGAGGGCAATCTGAGCCTGTCCGCATGGTCGGAAAGCGACACGCCCGAACTGCGGGAGCTGGCCGACATCGCGCGGCGGATCAGCCCGCTGCGCGCCCACACCTCCGGTGACCACCTCCGACTGGAAGACGCCACCGAGGCCACGGTGGCCTCCGCCATGAACGACGGGCACACCGACGTCGTCTCGGGCACCCCGCTGATCGTCATGCTGACCGCGCTGCGCCTGGCGAGCGGGACCACCTCATGACCGAATTAGCGGTGCTGCAGGCGGTTCGGCTGAAGGGCCGGGTGCGTCCCGCCGACCTGGCCGCAACCTTGGACGCCGAGCTCGCCCAGGTGACGGGCGTCGTCGAGGAGCTCACCGCGGCGGGCCTGCTGGCCGACGGCGCGACGCTGCGGATCACCGCCGCCGGTCGGGACCGCCTCGCGTCACTGCTCGACGAGGAACGCCGGGGCGCCAACCGGGCCGCGCTCGCGGCCGCCTACGCGGACTTTCGCTCCGTCAACGCCGATTTGAAATCGGTGGTCACGGATTGGCAGCTCAGGGGTGGCCCGCAGGGCGCCCCCAACCCGCACGACGACGCGGAGTACGACGCCGCGGTCCTGGCCCGGCTCGACGATGTGCACGCGCGGGTCCTGCCGATCGTCGATGCGGCCGCGGCCCAGCTGCCGCGGTTGGCCGCGTACGCAACGAAACTGGCTGCGGCGCTGGCGAAAGCGCACGACGGCGATACCGCCTGGCTGACCAGGCCGCTCATCGACTCCTACCACACCGTGTGGTTCGAGCTGCACGAGGAGCTGATCTCCGCCGTGGGCCTGACGCGGGAGGAAGCGGCCAGGTCCGGCGACGCGCATTAGTCACAGCGCCGCGTCCAGGAGCCTCACGTAGGCGTCGATGTCGGGAACGGCCGACTCGGCCGCATGCACGCTGATCGCGATGGTGTCGCCGACGCCGTGCACGCCGTGCGTCAGGCCCATCACCGGCGACAAGGCCGGGTAGCCGGCCGTCAGCACCACCCGGGCGCCGCCGAAGCCAAGGTCGGCAGCGCCGCGGTGCACGCTGGACACCACGGTGTTGCCGGAAACCTGCGTCGGCCGGGTGTCGGCGTCGAACTGGGCTATGCCCCAACGCAAGAGCGGCGCGGGCACGCCCGCGAATGCCCGGTCGGCGTAGCGCGTGGCCGGATGCGCGAAGCGACGCCGCCCATTGGCCAGCTCCGCCGCGATCCGCTCGGCGCGTGCGTCCGGTCCCAGCTTCGGGTACAGCCCGACCGCGATGTTGCCGAAGTGGTTATTCGCATACGCCACACCGGGTTTGGCCATAGGAACCTCGGCGCCCAGCGTATCGGCGACGTCGCCGAGCAGGTCGGACAGCGCGGTGGAGACCGCGCTCAGCACGCCCACGGTGACCGTGGGACCGCGCAACTCCCCGCGGCGTCGCACCAGCGTGCGCACCGAGCGGACCGGCCCGGGACGCGCGTTGGTCGGCAGCAGGGGGCGGGTACCGGGCCCGGGGTTCAGGAGCCCGGCACGGGTGTCGCGCTGCAGCTTTCGGTGGGCGCGGGCCGCCTGGGCCGCTCGCCACGGCAAAAACCCGCTCCGCAGCCGTCGCACCGCGGGCACGGGAGCGGGCCGGCCGAACAGCCAGGCCGCCATCGCCGACGCCCGCGCCCCGTCGGCCAGCGCGTGTGCGACCTGCATGACCGCCACGCTGCCCGACCCGGTCACGCCGGGGATGCCCCGCACCGGGGTGAAGAAGTGCAGCCGCCAGGGTGCGCGGCGGGCGTCGAGCGGGTTGTCGGCGAGCGCGACGACGGCCGCCAGGCACCCGGCCCACGTCTGGTCGTCAAGGTCGTGGCGGATCACCCGCTCGGGCGTGACGGTCGCCGGCACCCACTGCGGGTAGGCCAACCATCCGCGCTCTCGCACCCGCGTCGTCAGCTCCGGGCAGGCGTTGGCCCGCCGGCAGACCTGCTCGACGGCGGCTTCGTGGTCCGCCGGTTCGCCGTCGAATGCGTACAGCAGGAACTGGTCGCCGGGGATCTTGGCCGACATCCAATAGAACTGCGCATCGACGGCGGCCATCCGCTGCGCGGTCATTCAGCCGGGAGAGCCGATGAACCCGAGCATCAGGTCGGCGACCTTGTCGGGCTGCTCGAGCTGCAGGAAGTGCCCCGCGTGCTCGACGATGGCCACCTCGCTGCCCGGCGGCAACACCTTCTCCGCCCAGCGGGCGAAAGCCGGTGTCATGCAGCCGTCGTCACGGCCATGCAGGTACAGGCACGGCCACACGGGCTCCTGGGTCCAGAGCTCGTTGAGTTCGGCGTACTGCGCGGGCGGCCGGGTGTTGCGGATCGTGGCACGGTAGGGGCCCAGCGCCGCCCGCCAGCTCTCCGGTGTCCCGATCGCCGCGTCGACGTGGCGCAGGTCCTCGTCGGCGCGGTACCCCGGCGACCACCGCCGCCACAGCAGCGGCAACACCCAGGACGCGGAATGCTCCGGCAGCCAGGGCAATTGGAAGTACATGATGTACCAGCTGCGCAGCAATTGACGCGCCAGGTGGGCGGCCAGTCGCCCCCGCTCGGCGGCGCCGGCCTTGCGACGGAAGGACGCCGAGGGCGGCACCGACATGATCACCGCTTTGGTGAACGGGCTGTCGGGCATGGCGGCCAGTCCGGTGGTGGCGATCGCCCCCCAGTCGTGGCCGATCACGACGTCGCGGTCGGTGCCGCCCGCCGCCGAGCGCGCCCGCAGGGCGTCGTCCATCATCGCGCCGACGTGGTAACTGCCGTCGGCGGGAATCGACGACGGCGCGTACCCGCGCATGAAGGGCGCCACCACCCGCCATCCCGCCCCGACGAGCCGCGGAGCGATCTTGCGAAATCCGTAGGGGGTGTCGGGGAAGCCGTGCAGGCACAAGGCGATGGGGGCATCGCGTGGCCCCCAGGTGAGTGCCTTGAGGTCCCCAGCCGGGCTGGGCACGTCGATCCAGCCTGGTTCACCCATATTGACTCCCTGCTCGGCGCGTCCGCACGGACCAACCTAACGCGTACAGCCCCAAGACGCACCGACCGCATGCCACAAGCGGTCAGATTGCCGCTGCGGCAGGGAGTTTCGCTATACCCGCGCGGCGGCTTCGTCCAGCTCGGCGATGACGATCTTTCGCATGCCATACATCGCCTGGGTGGCCGCCGCGGCGCGGGCCCGATCGGGGTCGCCGACGAGCTCGTAGAGCCGGTCCGGGATGATCTGCCAGCTCAGGCCGAACCGGTCTTTGCACCAGCCGCATTGCGACTCTTCGCCACCGTCGGTCAACCGCTCCCAGTAGTAGTCGACCTCGTCCTGGTCCCTGCAGTGGATGGTGAAGGACACCGCTTCGTCGAACTGGAAGTGCGGGCCGCCGTTGATCCCGATGAACCGGGTCCCGTCCAGCACGAAACTGCCGGACAGCACCGTGCCCGGTTCGCCGGGTCCGGCCTCCGTGGTCCGGTTGAAGCCCTCGATGTGCGAGTTCGGGAAGATCGAGGTGTAGAACCTCGCCGCCTCCTCCAAGTCGTGGTCGAACCACAACGACGGGGTGATCGATGGCATGGGCCGCGGCCTCCTAATCGGCTCGGTTGATCGCGTTGGTGTTGTCACTGGATAGACCGCATCGGACGCCGAAACTCACCGCGCCGTCGACCCGCGGAAAGGTGCTTGGACGCCCTATGTAACGTCAGGTCGCATGAGCGCCGTCAGTAGCGTCCCTCGGACGGTTGAGTATTCCGGGGCCGGCGGGATCACCCTGGTTGCCGACGAATGGAATGGCGGGACCGGCGGCGCGGGCCGGCCCAGCGTCCTGATGCTGCACGGCGGCGGCCAGAACCGGCATTCCTGGAAGAACACCGGCCAAACCCTCGCCGACGAGGGCCTGCACGTCGTGGCGCTCGACAGCCGCGGCCACGGCGACAGCGATCGCGCGCCCAACGCCGACTACGACGTCGAGACCCTGACGGCCGACGTCCTGCAGGTGATCGCCGCGATCGGCAGGCCGGTGATGATCATCGGGGCGAGCATGGGCGGGTTGACCGGCATCCTCGCCGCCCACCGGGCGGGGCCGGCGGAGGTGACCCGACTGGTTCTCGTCGACGTGGTGCCCCGATTCGAGAAGGGCGGCAGCGCCCGCATCCGCGATTTCATGATCAGCGGGCTCGACGGTTTCGACTCGCTGGAGGAGGCCGCCGACGCGGTGGCCGCCTACCTCCCGTACCGGGACAAGCCGCGCAGCCCCGAGGGGCTGAAGAAGAACCTGCGCCTGCGCGACGGCCGCTGGTACTGGCACTGGGACCCGGCGTTCATGACCAAGCCCGGGGACGATCCGGAGCTGCGCACCGAGAAGTTCGAGCAGGCCGCCAAGCACCTGTCGATTCCCGTGCTGTTGATCCGCGGGAAGTTGTCCGACGTCGTCAGCCCCGAAGGTGTCCGGCATTTCCTGGCCAGCGTTCCGCGCGCGGAGTTCGTCGAACTGCCCAAAGCCGGGCACACCGCGGCCGGTGACGACAACGACGCGTTCAGCGACGCCGTGGTGAAGTTCGTCAAACGCCACTAGGTCGATGGTGGCGACCCGCTTCGCCCGGCTCGGCCGCGCTCGCGATCGCCACTGATCCCGGTGGTGGCGACCCGCTTCGCCCGGCTCGGCCGCGCTCGCGATCGCCACTGATCCCGACGGTGGCGGCCCTAGTTCGCGGGCTTCTCGGCGTGCCCGCCGAACTGCTTGCGCATCGCCGAGAGCGCCTTGTTGGCGAAGTCGTCGAGGGAACGCGAGGCGAACCGGGACTGTAACGCGGTCGTCAGCACCGGTGACGGGACGCCCTCGTCGATCGCCGCGATGGCGGTCCAGCGGCCCTCCCCGGAGTCCGAGACCCGTCCGGAGAACTCCTTGAGGTCGGGCGAGTCGTGCAGCGCGATCGCGGTCAGATCCAGCAGCCACGAACCGATGACGCTGCCCCGCCGCCACACCTCGGCGACATCGGGGATGTCGAAGTCGTATTGATAGAACTCCGGATTCGACAGCGGCGCCGTTTCGGCGTCACCCTCCTGCACGTGCTTGCCGATGTCGGCGTTGCGCAGGATGTTGAGCCCCTCGGCGAGCGAGGCCATCATTCCGTACTCGATGCCGTTGTGCACCATCTTGACGAAGTGCCCGGCGCCGGATGGCCCGCAGTGCAGGTAGCCCTTCTCCGCTTGCCCGACCTCACCGTCGCGGCCCGGCGTGCGGGGGGCGGCGTCCACGCCAGGAGCGACGCTGGCGAAGATCGGCTCGGCGCGTTCGAAGGCCTCGTCGTGGCCGCCGATCATCAGGCAGTAGCCGCGTTCGCGGCCCCACACGCCGCCGCTGGTGCCGCAGTCGAGTAGATGGATTCCTTTGTCCGACAGGGTCTTTGCGTGGCTGATGTCGTCGCGGTAGTACGAGTTGCCGCCGTCGATGACGATGTCGCCGGGCTCCAGCGTCTTGGCCAGCTCCTCGATGACCCCCGTGGTGATGGTCCCGGCGGGCACCATCACCCAGACGACCCGGGGAGCGGTCAGCTTCTCGGCGAGCTCTTTCACCGACGACACTCCGGTGGTCCGCTCCTCCCCCGCCATCGCCTTGACCGCGTCGGGGTTGTGGTCGTAGACCACGCATTCGTGTCCGTCCTTGGCGACGCGGCGGACGATGTTGGCGCCCATCCGGCCGAGGCCGATCATCCCGAGCTGCATCTCTTCCTGTTCTCCTTACTGTGACGACGTCTGCTTGGGCAGCCACGGCTCCTGCCAACTGCGGTGACCGTGCAGCAGCGACTGCGCGGCCTCGGGCCCCCAGGAGCCCGGATCGTAATGATGGATCCGGCCCGGCCGGTCCAGCACGGGCTGCACGATCCGCCACGTCTCCTCGATGGCGTCCTCCCGGGCGAACAGCTGACGGTCCCCGGTGAGCGCGGCGTACAGCAGCCGCTCGTAGGGCCGCACGGGCTCGCCGAGATCCTCGGCGAACGAGGAGTCCAGGTGGACGTCGTGCCAGTGGTCGCCGGCTTGGGCGGACATCTGCAGCCGCATCCCCGGATCGGGGTCGATGCGCAGCACGATCTGGTTGGGTTCGGGCGGCCGGCGGTTGGGCAGGAACGAGAACCCCGGAACGTGGTGGAGGAACATCCGGACCTCGGTGACCTTCTCCGGCAGTGCCTTGCCGGCGCGCAGGAAGATCGGCACGCCGGCCCAGCGCCAGTTGTCGATCTCGGTCCGCAGCGCGATATAGGTCTCGGTTTGCGAATCCCTGGCCACCCCGTCGACGTCGGTGTAGCCGCGGTACTGGCCCCGCACGCAGCGGTCGGGATCCAGCGCCGGCATCGCCCGGAACACCTCGGCCTTCTTGTCGTTCAGGTCATCGGCGCTGGGGCCGACGGGCGGCTCCATCGCGACCAGCGCGAGCACCTGCAGCAGATGGTTTTGCACGACGTCGCGCAGCGCGCCCACGGCGTCGTAGAACTTGCCGCGGTCCTCGATGCCGAAATCCTCGGCCATGGTGATGTGGATTTCGGAGATGCTGTCGCGGTCCCACAGCTTGGCCAGGGCGTTGTTCGCGAAGCGCAGGTACTGCAGTTCCTCGACGGGCTGCTTGCCCAGGAAGTGGTCGACCCGCAGGATCTGGTCCTCGTCGAGCACCGCGCGCAACCGGGCGTTGAGGTCGCGCGCCGAGGCCAAGTCGTGGCCGAACGGCTTTTCCACGGCGACGCGTGCGCACTCCAAGAGGTCGGCCTTGGCGAGGTTTTCGACGATCGGCGCAAACAGCGACGGCGGCATCTCCAGGTAGTACAGCGGCCGGCAATCCGGGCCTATCTCCTTGGCGAGCCGGCCGTAGAGCTTGTCGTCGGTGACGTCGCCGTGCAGATACGACAGCCGGTCCGCGAGCCGGCCGAACACCGCGTCGTCGAACTTCTCGCCCGACGCCTTGATGGCCTCGCGGGCCCGATCGACCAGCTTCTCGAGGGGGATGTCGTCGCTGGCCACGCCGATGATCGGGACGTCCAGCAAGTCGCGCGCTTCGAGGCGGTACAGGGCGCGGTAGGTCATCTTGCGCGCGAGGTCGCCGGTGATGCCGAATATCACCAGCTTGTTCGAGGAATTCTCACCGCCATCGGCCAAGTCCGCACCTCCGAAAGTCATCCGTTTGGCTATAGAGACTCACTACCCGCGGCGGTCGGACCTAACACTAGACACCGCGCACAGGCCCGACAACCTCGAGCCGCCACGGCCTTGGCAGGATGCTTGCGTGGGTGATGCGCTGCATGTCACGGTCTACGTCCTGGCCGGCATCGCCGCGATCGAGGCCGTCGCCCTCGCCGTGCTGGCGCGGCTGCTGGTGCGCAGCCGCCAGGAGATCGACGAATTGCGGCACCGGACCGACACCCGCAATCAGCTGCTGTCGGGTGGGCGCGAGGCCGTCAAGAGGGTGTGGAACACGGCAAACCTGCTGCGCAAGGAGGGCTTCGGCGCCGCCGTCCGCAGTTCGATCGAAGACCTCGCCGACTGGGCGGAGGTGGAGCGACCCGACCTGGCGCGCGTCACGCCCGACGGCCGGGTGGTGATCCTGTTCTCCGACATCGAGGAATCCACCGCCCTCAACGAACGCATCGGCGACCGCGCCTGGGTCAAGCTCATCGCGGCGCACGACAAACTCGTGTCCGACCTCGTGCAGCGGAGGTCCGGGCACGTGGTGAAGAGCCAGGGTGACGGCTTCATGATCGCCTTCGCCCGCGCCGACCAGGCGGTGCGGTGTGGCATCGACCTGCAGCGCGCGCTACACAAGAACGCAAAACGCAAGCGGCACGAAGAGATTCGGGTGCGAATCGGCATCCACATGGGCCGCTCGGTGCGCCGCGGAGACGATCTGTTCGGCCGCAACGTCGCGATGGCGGCGCGGGTGGCGGCGCAGGCCACCGGCGGCGAGATCCTGGTGAGTCAACCGGTGCGAGACGCCCTGTCCGACTGCGACGACATCCACTTCGACGGGGGGCGCGACGCCGAGCTCAAGGGTTTTTCGGGCAGCTACCGGTTGTTCGCGGTCGAGGCCCCGGCCGATCCCGATCGCGACTGAAAGCCCTCCTCGTCGTACTCGGCCAGCCGCTGATGCAGGCGGGACCGGACCTCGTCGGCCGTGTACGCGCGTCGTTTCCGTTCGTCGCGAACCACCAGCGCGCCCCCGGCGACGACACCGGCGACGCCGGCCAGCCCTAGCCACTTCCACACACTGCGCATACCCACAGAGTATTCGCGCTGTGGTTAACTGGTGTGCTCTTGCCGCTGTGGAAACCTGCTCGAACGGGCGCGAACGCATGCAGACCCCTCGCGACGAAGTCGCAGTCATCACCGTGGCGGCCGATGACATCGGCCGCGTGATCGGGTGCGCGCTTGCCTCCCAGCAACTTTCGCATCGCCCCGCCGTGGGCGGGACTCGCCTGCCGGATCTCCTGCGGGCCCCGATTGAAAGGCAGACCGAATGGCTGACCCTCGCACCGAAGGCCTGAACGTGTTCCGGGACATGCTGCCCGGCCTGGTCCCGGACGACGCCACCACACTGCGCGACGGCGGCATCGCCGACGAACTCATCGACTTGGGCGTCGACCACGTCTTCGGGGCCCTGTGGGCCCGGCCCGGGCTCGATCGGCGCTCGCGCAGCCTGGCGACGATCGGCGCCCTGATCGCCCTGCGCGCCACCGACGAGTTGAAATCCCACTTCCGGATCGCGCTGCGCAACGGGCTGAGCATCACCGAGATCGAAGAGGTGATCTACCACATGGCCGGCTACGCCGGCTATCCCGCCGCCAACGCGGCGCAGAAAGCCGCACGAGAAGCACTTGCCGATTCGTAATGCTGACCCTCCATCAAGCGTTGAACGAAACGCGCACGGGCGACCTCTGGCTGTTTCGCGGCCGCTCGCGGCCCGACCGCGCGATTCAGACGTTGACGAACGCACCGGTGAATCACGTGGGCATGACGGTGGCCATCGACGACCTGCCGCCGCTGATCTGGCACGCCGAACTGGGCGACAAACTCGTCGACATGTGGACCGGGACCAACCACCGCGGCGTGCAGCTCAACGATCTGCACCAGGCCGTCCTGCAGTGGACGCAGCGCTACGACCAACGGTGCTGGCTACGTCAGCTGACGCCCAATCCGACCCGCGAGCAGGAGAACAAGCTGCTGCGGGTGATCGCACGGATGGACGGCACCGCGTTTCCCACCACCGCTCGGTTGACGGGACGCTGGTTCCGCGGCCGGCTCCCGACCATCAATGACTGGGTGCGGGGAATTCCCGTGGTGGACAAGAAGGTTCGTGAACAGACCCGACGCCGGCGTGAGGAGCGCAAGATGAGCCTTTCGACGGCCTATTGCGCGGAGACGGTGGCCATCACCTATGAGGAGATGGGGTTGCTCGACACGGACAAGGACGCGTACTGGTTCGATCCGGGCAAGTTCTGGAGCGGTGACACGCTTCCGCTGGCCCAGGGGTATCAGCTGGGCCACGAAATCGCGGTCACGGTAAGCGAAGTCGGTTAGTCGACCGACATCTCCCCCATCTCCGACCAGCCGGACGCGTCGATCGTCTGGTTGATGATCTTGGGGGTCGACTTCAGGGCCTGCGGGAGTTCCCGCATTGCCCGCTTGAAGTGATCGCTGTTGACGTGGGTGCCGCCCGCCTCCGCATCGCGGAACGCCTCCACCAAGACATACTCCGCCGGATTGTCGAGGCTGCGCGACCACTCGAACCACAGGTTGCCGTCCTCGGCGCGGGTGGCGGCCGTGAACGAGGCGACGAGTTCTGGCCAGCGCTCCGTCCACTCGGGCTTGGTCTCGAACTTGACGACGATGAAGATCATTGCCGGTTCGCTCCTGAAGGTTGGGCCCGCTCGATCCCCGGCGAGCAGCGCCAGCATATCCGCCAACCCACCGACCCGGGACGCGGCCTGAGCTCCAGCAAAGTGTGCCCCGGATATCTTGTTCGACATCCGGGGCACACTTTCGCATTGCTTCCGCGCGGGTCGGGACCCGCTCGCTCAGGCCGCGAAGTGGCCTACCTCACAAACCCCGCGCGGACCGTGCTATTTCACTTGGTGGTAGACCCCGCGCTATTCGCGTGTCCTATACGCGTCAAATAGCGGCGCAATAGATTGAGGCCTCCGCGAATTCTTTTTGTTAGGGATTCGCAATTCCAGGATCGCCGGGCGGCGGCAATTCTGGCGCCGGCGGGGCCGGCGGCGCGGGCGGGGCGGGGGCCGTGGCGTCGACCAGCACGGGCTGCGCGTCCGGGGCCGGCGGCAGGGCGTCCGGGGCCGGCGGCGGCGCGTCCGGCGGTGGGGGCGGCGCGTCCGGCGGCGGAGGAAGCGCACCCTCGCCATCCGGTGGCATCGGCAGGAACATGTGGTGCGTGAAGCCGGCCTGGTAGGCGCCCGCGCCGCCGACGTGCACACCACCGCGCTCACCACTGGACACCGGCGTCCCGTCGGGCAGCGTCGCGGCAGTGTGGCCGCCGTTCCACCCGATCACGAGCGCATTGGGGGCGGTTCCGTATTGAAACCCGCGCGCCAACAAGGCCGCCTCTTCATTTCCGGTGTTGAACCGGTTGCCGAAAACCGGCCTGTCGGACGCCGCATTGGCAACCCACGAAACGAGGCCCGAACAATCCGTCCCGGCGGGAGAATCTCCACCCGGAATATAGGGCGTCCCGGAGACCTGATTGATCAATGAGATCAATGTTGTAAGAACTACCATGGGCGGCGACGCTAGCAATAGCGGTTATTGTCCGCAAAAATTTGTGGCGCACGTCATTCGCAAGCCGGATAATGGCCTTCGCCGCATTCTCAGCAAATGCACCGGAGCGATCGCCCCGGCCACCAGCAAACGTCTAGCCGGCTCAGTTGCAGTCGAGGCCGCGCTCGGTTTCCGCTGTTTCCCGGTCGATGCTGCGGCCACGACTCACCTTGGGCGCCGCCACGGCCCGCCGCGCGAGTGCCCACCTGCGCTTCAGCGCCAGGCGCGTAACCCGGCAGAGGTTGTCTTGCCCCTACGCCACGGTGTGACCGGGATCCGTTGCCAGAACGTCACATTCCGAACTTGGCGCGGGCCTCCGCGGTGACGGGTGTGAACAGGTTGACGAGGTTGCCATCCGGATCCCGCAGCAGCAGCGCGCGATTGCCCCACGGCATGGTGGTCGGCGTTGTCACGACCTCCGGCACGCGCTCGTGCAACCGCTCGTATTGCGCGTCGACGTCGTCGACCAAGAACTCCACGATCACGCTGCGATTGGCAGCGGGTTCGGCGGATCCGGCCGCGAACAGCGGCACCGTCTTGTCGCTGCCGATCGCCAGCGTGCCCACCGGCGTCGGAATCTCGGCGAAAAGTTCGTTGCCCCATACCGCGGGAACCTCGGTGACCGTCTCATAGAAATCGACGAGCCGGTTGACGTCGGCGGTGATGATGCGGGTGGAAACGAAGTTCATGGCGCCCTCCTGACTACCGTGGCGTGCACGCTCGTGCGACGAGGGCATGCTACGGAGCCCCTCCGACAAGAAAGTGCCAGTCGAGCCGGTCTAGACCGGAGTCCAGATCCCGTGGTTCCAGAATCCCCAGTTGCCGGGGCCGGTCGGGTTCCACATCAGCTGGGCCCCGGGGGCCCAGGCCGGTGGAGGCGGTGCCGGCGGCGCCCACGCCGGCGGGGGTCCCCACGGGCCCGCGCCCGCCGGGAAACTCTGCCCCGCGTGACCCTGCCAGTCGTGGCACTGATTCCAGTCCCAGTTGTAGACCGTGCCCCAGCTCGGGTCCCACGCACTGCCCGGACACCAATGGGAGGTGGGCGCCGGCACCGCGTGGGCGACTCCCCCCGTCAGCCCGAAGGCGGACAACGCCACTCCGCAACCCGCCAGGATCCCGGCGGACCGCCGGACCCACGGTTTCCTGTGTTCGACCGTCGCCATCTGTCCAGCATGGTCGAGTGATGATCCGTTCGCTAGACGTTGAACCGGAACTCGACCACGTCACCGTCGGCCATGACGTAGTCCTTGCCCTCCATGCGGACCTTGCCCGCCGCCTTGGCCGCCGCCATCGAGCCGGCGGCGACCAGGTCGTCGTAGGACACGATCTCGGCCTTGATGAAGCCCTTCTCGAAATCGGTGTGGATCACCCCGGCGGCCTTCGGCGCGGTGTCGCCCTGGTGAATCACCCACGCGCGCGCCTCCTTTGGGCCCGCCGTGAGGAACGTCTGCAGCTTGAGGGTATGGAAGCCGGCGCGGGCGAGCGCGTCGAGGCCGCGTTCGCTCTGGCCGATCGACTCCAGCAGTTCGGCCGCCGACTCGTCGTCGAGCTCGTTCAGCTCGGCTTCAATGGCCGCGTCCAGGAACACCGCGTCGGCCGGCGCCACCAGCTGCCGCAGCTCCGCGACCCGCGCCGTGTCGGTCAGCACGGCCTCGTCGGCGTTGAAGACGTACAGAAAAGGCTTGGTGGTCAACAGGTTCAGCTCCCGCAGCAGCGACGCGTCCACCCCGGCACCGAACAGCGTCTTGCCGCCGTTCAAGGTCTCCTGGGCGGCGACGGCCGCGTCGTACACCGGCCTGCGCTCCTTGTTGGTGCGGGCCTCCTTCTCCAACCGCGGCAGGGCACGCTCCAGCGTCTGCAGGTCGGCCAGGATCAGCTCGGTCTCGACGACCTCTATATCCGACCTGGGGTCCACCTCACCGGCCACGTGGGTCACGTCGTCGTCGGAGAACACCCGGACCACCTGACAGATGGCGTCGCATTCGCGGATGTGGGCCAGGAACTTGTTCCCCAGCCCCGCCCCCTCGGACGCGCCCTTGACCAGGCCCGCGATGTCGACGAACGTCACCGGCGCCGGGACGGTGCGCTCGGAGCCGAAAAGCTCGGCCAGCTTGTCCAGTCGAGGATCGGGCAGCGGGACGACGCCCTCGTTCGGTTCGATCGTCGCGAACGGATAGTTGGCCGCGACCACGTCGTTGTGGGTCAGCGCGTTGAACAGAGTCGACTTACCGACGTTGGGCAGACCCACGATTCCCAGGCTCAGGCTCACAGGGACCCAAGTCTAGGGGTCGGCGCCGGCGCGGGCCGCCATGGACCGTTCCCCGCGCCGCTCACGGGTCCGGGGCATGGCACGCCCGGCATCCCTATGAGGTATTTACGGGGCTTTCGGCCCATTGCCGGTACGGTCTACATGTGTCAGGACAGCGGCCGACGTCGACGGTGGAGCCATCCCACCGCTCGATCCACCCGAATATCCCCGGTATCCCGTGGTATGCCGCCCTGCTCCTCGCCGTCACCGCCACCGCGATCGGTTACGGAATCGACTCCGGCCACAAGGAGCTGACCCATGTCTTCGCCGGCTTCTATATAGCCGGCTGCGTGGCGGCGGTGCTGGCGGTGCGCCAGGACGGGCTGTTCACCGCGATCATCCAGCCCCCGCTGATACTTTTCTGCGCGGTGCCCGGCGCCTACTGGTTGTTCCACGACGCCAAAATCGGCCATCTCAAGGACCTGCTGATCAACTGCGGCTACCCGCTGATCGAACGCTTTCCGCTGATGCTGGGAACCGCCGGCATCGTGCTGCTGATCGGGCTGGTCAGGTGGTACTTCGGCCAGTCGCAGCGGGCGACCTCGGCGGCCAACGCCTCCGACGACGGGGAGTCCGCCGACATCGGGTCCGTCGTCGGCGGCTTCGTCGCCAAAGCGGTCGCCAAACTGCAGGCAATCGTGCGGCCGGAATCCGGTGACGACGACGCCGACGAGGCGGCCCCGGCGAGGGCGCGCCGCGACCGCGGGACCGGTAGCGCATCCCGGGCCCGCCGGACGGCGCGCAGTGACCGGTCCGCCGCCCGTTCCGCCCGGGCCCGTTCCCGGCATACCCGGGAACCACTGGACGCCGCGGCCGAACCGGGCGAGCGGCGCTCGAGCCGGAGAGGGTCGGCGACCGCCCGCGACTACGACGCCGCGGAACGGCGGTCGCGACGCCGCCCCAGGCCGGACGCCGATGCGGACCCGCGCGGCCAGTCGGCCCGGGACGGCCGGCGCGAGCCGCGCACCCGACGCAACCCCTACGAGCGGCCCTACGACGAGCCCTACGAGCGGCCCGCGCCGCGGAGCAGCCGTTTCGACGGGTACGACAGGTACGACCCGCCCGGTGCGCCGGAGCACTTCGGTCGCTATGACAGCTATGAACCGACCTACGAGCCAAGGCGCCGCCGCCCCGCCACCAACGGCAACAATGGCACGCATCATCCGATCTCGCAGGTCCGCTATCGGGGGGCCGACGAGCCCGCCGAGCCGCGCCCGGAGCGCCGGAACCGTTCACGGACGTACGGCCGGCCGCAGCGGCCCCCGACGGAATCCTGGGAATACGACGCCTGAGCTCCGCCCCGCCCGTCTTTACAGCAGTGACCGGATCTCGCGCGGCAGCGCGAACACCAGGGTTTCCTGGGCCGTGGTGACCGGTTGCACCACATCGAAGCCGTGATCGGCGAGCCGCTCGAGCACACCGCGCACCAAGACCTCGGGGACGGACGCGCCGGAAGTCACGCCCACGGTGGTCACCCCGTCCAACCAGGCGGGATCGATGTCGTCGGCCCAGTCCACCAGGTGGGCGGCCGCCGCGCCGCCGCCCAGGGCCACCTCGACCAGCCGCACCGAGTTCGACGAGTTCTGCGAGCCGACGACGATCACCAGCTGGCACTCGGGGGCCATCGCCTTGACCGCGACCTGCCGGTTCTGGGTCGCATAACAGATGTCGTCGCTGGGCGGGTCCTGCAACTTCGGGAACCGTTGCCGCAGCCGCTCGACGATCTCCATGGTCTCGTCGACCGACAGCGTGGTCTGCGACAACCAGACCACCTTGTTCTCGTCCCGGACCGTCACGCTGTCGACGGCGGCCACCCCGTCCACCAGCTGCACGTGGTCGGGCGCCTCCCCGGAGGTCCCGATGACCTCTTCGTGGCCCTCGTGCCCGATCAGCAGGATGTCGTAGTCGTTGCGGGCGAATCGCCGGGCCTCGTTGTGCACCTTGGTCACCAGCGGGCAGGTGGCGTCGATGGTCTGCAGGTTGCGTTCGGCGGCCGCCGCGTACACCGTCGGCGCCACCCCGTGCGCGGAGAACACCACGATGGACCCCTCGGGCACCTCGTCGGTCTCCTCGACGAACACGGCGCCGGCCTTTTCCAGCGTGTTCACCACGTGCCGGTTGTGCACGATCTCGTGCCGCACGTACACCGGCGCCCCGTGCTTCTCCAGCGCGCGTTCGACCGTCTCGACGGCCCTATCCACGCCCGCGCAATAGCCACGCGGCTCGGCCAGAAGCACTCGCTTGCGGGCTGGATCGCTGGCTACCGAGCTGGACGCGCCGGGAATTCCCATGTCGACAGTCGGCGGCATGACACCCAGGGTACGTTCTGCCGGCACGGGCTTGCCAGCTCGCGCCGGTGGGCTTGGAGTTAGCCGTCGCTTAGGGCAATCTTGGACCCATGGCTACTGCACCGTATGGAGTTCGGCTACTGGTCGGCGCGGCGACAGTCGCCGTCGAGGAGACCATGAAGCTGCCGAAGACCATCCTGATGTACCCCATGACATTAGCCAGTCAGGCGGCGCACATTGTGATGCGATTTCAGCAGAACCTCGCGGAGCTGGCGATCAAGGGTGACAGCACGCTCGAAAGCATCTTCCCGCCCAAGGACGAGCAGCCGGAGTGGGCGACCTTCGACGAGGACCTGCCCGACGCGGGGGAAACGGCCGGCGGCGCCGAGGCCGGCGAAGGCGATCGCCGAACCGAGGGCCGGTTCGCGTTGTACTCGCTCGCCGACGCCGCCTCCGATGCGGCCCCATTGAAGCAGGGCAGGAAATCCGCGGACGCGCCGGCGGTTCCGCAACCGTCGGTGGTGAGCGAGCTGGACTACGCGACGCTGACGCTGGCGCAGCTGCGGGCGCGCCTGCAGTCGCTGAGCGTCGACGAACTGGAAGCCCTGCTGGCCTACGAGCAGGCCACCAAGGCCCGCGCTCCGTTCCAGACCCTGCTGGCCAACAGGATCACCCGCGCGAACGCGAAGTGACCCCAGCCGCACAGTCCGAACCCAACTCCGCCGAGAACCCGTTTCCGGTGCGCGCGGTGGCCATTCGCGTCGCGGGCTGGATCGACAAACTCGGCACGGTGTGGGTCGAGGGACAGCTGGCCCAGATCAGCGCGCGGCCCGACTCCAAGACGGTGTTCATGGTGTTGCGCGACCCCGCCGCCGACATGTCGCTGAGCGTGACCTGTTCACGCGACCTGGTGGCCAACGCGCCGGTGAAGCTGGCCGAGGGCACCCAGGTGGTGGTCTGCGGCAAGCCGTCGTTCTACACCGGCCGGGGCACATTCTCGTTGCGGCTCAGCGAGATTCGTGCCGTCGGTATGGGCGAGCTGCTGGCGCGTATCGACCGCCTGCGCCGGCTGCTGGACGCCGAAGGCCTCTTCGACCCCCGTCTCAAGCGGCCAATCCCCTTTCTGCCCAACATGATCGGGTTGATCACCGGGCGGGCCAGCGCCGCCGAACGCGACGTGACGACGGTGGCAACCGGACGCTGGCCCGGGGTGCGCTTCGCCGTCCGCAACACCGCGGTCCAGGGACCCAATGCGGTGGCCCAGATCGTCGACGCCCTCTACGAACTCGACCGCCACGTCGAGGTCGACGTCATCGTGGTGGCCCGCGGCGGCGGTAGCGTCGAGGACCTGCTGCCGTTCTCCGACGAGACGCTGTGCCGCGCCATCGCGGCCTGCCGCACCCCGGTGATCAGCGCGGTCGGCCACGAACCCGACAACCCGCTGTGCGACCTGGTGGCCGATCTGCGCGCCGCCACCCCCACCGACGCGGCGAAGAAGGTGGTGCCCGACACCGCCGCCGAGCAGCGCCTGATCGACGACTTGCGTCGGCGAAGCGCGCAGGCCCTGCGCAACTGGGTGTCCCGCGAACAACGCGCGCTGGCCCAGGTCCGCAGCCGGCCGGTGCTCGCCGAGCCGTTGACGGCGCTGACGGCGCGCGCCGACGAGATCCACCGGGCCAGGTCGGCGATCCGCCGCGACATCACCCGCCGGGCCGCCGCCGAGACCGAGCGCGTCGGTCACCTGAGCGCGCGCCTGGCGACGCTGGGCCCGGCGGCCACGCTGGCCCGCGGCTATGCGGTGGTGCAGGCGGTTCCGGACGCCGGGTCCTCGGTGGTGCTGCGGTCGGTTGCCGACGCCCCGGCGGGCGCCCGGCTGCGGGTGCGGGTTGCCGACGGCGCCGTCGCCGCGGTGAGCGAGGGGCCGACCGATGGCGGATAAAGAGGAGCAATCAATTACGCCCATTAGTAGCCTGGGGTACGAAGCGTGCCGCGACGAACTGATCGAAGTCGTCCGCCAGCTGGAGCAGGGCGGGCTAGATCTCGACGCATCGCTGAAGCTATGGGAAAGGGGCGAAGAACTCGCGAAACGCTGCGAGGAGCACTTAGCTGGCGCTCGCAAGCGGATCGAGGATGCGCTCGCGGCCGGCCAGCCGGACGACGCCTGATTTGACCATTCGACGAAAGTTTTAGTCGTGACTTTTTTTCAAATTGGAACACGTTTCAGTTATGCTGCGGCCCATGGCTGATGCATCACTGACGACCGAACTCGGCCGCGTCCTGGTCACCGGGGGCTCCGGGTTCGTCGGCGCCAACCTGGTCACCACCCTGCTGGACCGCGGGTATCAAGTGCGCTCGTTCGACCGCGCGCCGTCACCGCTCGCGCAGCACCCACAGCTGGAGGTGCTCGAGGGTGACATCACCGACACGGCGGTGTGCGCCCAGGCGGTGGACGGCATCGACACGGTGTTCCACACCGCGGCGATCATCGACCTGATGGGCGGCGCGTCGGTGACCGACGCGTACCGGCAGCGCAGTTTCGCGGTCAACGTCGGCGGCACCGAAAACCTGGTGCATGCCGGGCAGGCGGCCGGGGTCAAGCGATTCGTCTACACCTCGTCCAACAGCGTCGTGATGGGCGGCCAGAACATCGCCGGCGGGGATGAGACCCTGCCCTACACCGACCGGTTCAACGACCTGTACACCGAGACGAAGGTGGTCGCCGAGCGATTCGTCCTCAGCCAGAACGCGCGGCCAAATGGGGCGGTCGGGATGCTGACGTGCGCGATCCGGCCCAGCGGGATCTGGGGCCGCGGCGACCAGACGATGTTCCGCAGGCTGTTCGAAAGCGTGATCGCCGGCCACGTCAAGGTGCTGATCGGCCGCAAGTCGGCCCGGCTGGACAACTCTTACGTGCACAACCTGATTCACGGCTTCATCCTGGCCGCCGAGCACCTCGTCCCCGGCGGCACCGCTCCCGGCCAGGCGTACTTCATCAACGACGACGAACCCATCAACATGTTCGAATTCGCGCGGCCGGTGGTCGAGGCCTGCGGGGTGAGCTGGCCCCGGGTGCGGGTCAACGGTCCGATGGTCCGCGCGGCGATGACCGGCTGGCAGCGGCTGCATTTCCGTTTCGGCATACCCGCGCCGCTGCTCGAGCCGCTGGCGGTCGAGCGGCTTTATCTGGACAACTATTTCTCGATCGCCAAGGCGCGCCGCGACCTCGGCTATGAGCCGCTGTTCACCACCGAGCAGGCGATGTCGCAATGCCTGCCCTACTACGTCGACATGTTCCAGCGCATGAAGGCCGAAGCGCAGCAAGGCAATACCGCCGCCAAGCCCACGGCCTGACCCGCCGCTACCGGAAACCCACCATCTGGCTGCCCCAGGCGGCCCGGATGCTCGCATCGACGTCGCGCGCGACCGTGTCGCGCTTGTCGATGATCAGACAGGCGCGGTCGTCCGCCCGGTAGGGCGTCCAGTCCGGCTCGCCGTCCGGACCCGCGGGCGTCGACCGTGCGGCGAAGTTGACCCAGCGGGTCCGCATCCTCTTGGATACCGCCTTGGCGGTCGCGGCGCCGCCGAGCTTGAGTGTTGGGTCCTTCGGACCGCCGAGATTGCCCCAGACATAAGGCAACTCGGTCGCGTGGGCGGCATTGACCAACAGCAGCTTCAGCAACGGGGTCGCGTAGTCGAACCGGTACAGATACACCGGCGCGACGCGGGAGTGGCCCTCGGCCAGCCACACCGACGGCATCCGGAACCCGACGTCGGTCGCGATGCTCAAACTCCTTGCCCCGCGCCGCAATCGCGAGTACGCCGATCCGATCTGCTCCTCGGTGGGCAGTTGCAGGTCGGGTTGTTCGGCGGCGATCTGATCGAACATCGACGTGATCGCGCGGGGGGTGATCGGCATCAGCCGTGAGCGCATCAACCTGAACAGCGCCGCCTCGTGCCGGTTGGTGCCGATGATCAGCGGGATTGGAAGCGAGCGGCCCTCCTGCACCCGCTTGACCGGGTAGTCGTCCAGCAGCTCGCCGTCGATGATCGGGACGAACGCCAGAATCCCCGGGTTGCGCACGGGCACTTCGTCGAAGACCTCTTGGGAGGCGGCCAGGAGCACCGCGGTGGGCACGCTCGGCAACCGGTCCGCATCGACGTCAAGCCGTTCGAGGACCGTCTCGGCCACGCGCTCCGCTCTGCGCCGGTCGTACACCGACGTGGCCGGTGAGCTCTGGGCGATCGCGCGAGCGAACAGGCCGTCGGCTGCCGGGCAGGCCAACAGGGTCGTCACGATCCCCGCGCCGGCGGATTCGCCGAAGAGCGTGACGTTGCGGGGATCTCCGCCGAACGCGGCGATGTTGTGCCGCACCCACGTCAGCGCCGCCAGCACGTCGCGCAGTCCGACGTTGGAATCGAACCGCCGCCGCGAGGTGGTGAATGACGACAGGTCCATGAAACCGAGCGCTCCGACACGGTAATTGACCGTCACCACGACCACGTCACCGCCGCTGACCAACCGGCGACCGTCGTACAACGCTTGGCTGCCCGAGCCCAGGACGTAAGCCCCGCCATGCAGCCAGACCATCACCGGCTTACGGTCGCCCGGCTGAGTGCCGGACGACGCCCAGACGTTCAGCCGGAGGCAGTCCTCGCCCTGCGGCGCGCCCAGGTCGAGCGGCATGTTGGGAAAGACCGGTTGCGGACAGGCCGGCCCGTAGCGGGTGGCGTCGGCGACCTTTTTCCACCGCTCGGGCGGCTGCGGCGCCCGGAACCGCAGGGCACCGACGGGCGGCGCGGCGTAGCGGACGCCTTTCCATGCCCGAGCTTGGCCGAGGTCGGCACCCCGGACCGGGCCGTAGACGGTGTCGACTACGAGAGCGTCGTCGGGCATGCCGTGGCCTAGGTGAGCCGTTGCGTGAGGAACTCGACCACCCGCTTGCGGGCCTCGTAGGCCGGGTGGCCGTCGACTTCGCGGACCTCGTCGGTCAGCACCGAATGCGCGGTCCTGGCGAAGCCGTACCGGTTGCCCGGCCGCGAGTCGATCTCGATCACCTCGAACGCGTCGCCCAGCCGCTCCTTGAGCACCGCAAAGCGTTCCGCCGGCACCACCGGGTCCTCGCTGAACCGTAAACCCATGGCGCACAGCCCTTCGGTGGCGGCGCGTTCGGCGACCGCGCTCAGTTCGGACTCGCTGAGTCCCGGGTCGCGGCGGCGCGCGCGGCCCAGCGGCAGCGGTACCGACGGCTGCGACAACACCGGGGCCAGCACGCTGTCGTCGACCGCGGCGGCCAGCGCGAAGCCGCCCGTGAAACACTGGCCGATCACCCCGACCCCCTTGCCCGGCGTCGACGCGTTGAGGTCACGCGCCAGCGCCCGCAGGAACAACGACACCGGCCGCTGTTTGTTCGTCGCGAACGCCGCGAATTCTTTTGCCACACAGGCCCGGCTGACGCTCGCCGCGATGTGCCCGATCGTCTTGCCGCGGCCCGGCTCGCCGAACAGCGACGGCATGGCGACGGTGAAGCCGTTGTCCACCAGGTGGTTGCCCAGGGCAAGCACGCCGGGGTGGATTCCGGGGATCTCGGGGATCAGGACCACCCCCGGTCCGCTGCCCTTGCGGTAGACGTCATGGGTGTAGCCGCCGCCGCTGAACGGCGCCACCGACCATCCGGACAGATCCGCTTGGGGTGCGGTCACACTCGGCCCTTCCTCAGCGCGCGGGTAGCGGCGGTTGGGATTGCGTCGCCGAAGCAAGCGTACGGAACTGATCGGTGGTGCCGGCGCCGGTTATCGCGATCTGGGTGGCTCCGGACGGGCCGGCAAGCCGGGTGGTCCACACCGGCTCCGCGTCCGCCCCGCTCTGGCCGGCGCCGTTGTAGACGACCCAGCTGGTCCCCGCGACGTCGACCGTTCCGGCCGGATACGCCGACGAATGGATCGAACCCACCAGCTTGTCCTCGTCGGCGTTGCTCTGGGTGAGGCTCAGATACATCCCGGTCGGACTGATGTAGCCGACGACCGAGGTGGTCGCGTTCACCCGTTGGCCGGTCGCGGGGTCGGTGCGCCCGCCCTGGATACCGCCGCGGTTGCCCGAGTTGGCCTGCCAGCCGGCGGGCAGCTTGGGCAGCCGGACGGGAAAGCCCAGGGTGGCGGCATCGGCGCGCAGGGCCGCCGCCGCGTCGTAGGACGGCACCACGCCCCGGTGGCTGCCGGGCTGGAACGAGCACATGCCCACCAGGCCCGCCAGCAGGATGCAGCCGAGCACCAACGGGATCAGCGACCAGAACATGTCGCGGCCGTCCTGCAGCAACCGCGGTTTGGCGGGCCGTGAAACCGGCCCCGGCAGGGCCCCGGCCGCCGGGGCCGGCTCGCCCGTGACATGGGCATCCGAGCTGGCGTTCAGCGGCGGCTCTTCGGTCATCCCCCAAGTATCCCAGTTCCAGCAGACCGATCCGCTTCTGGGACAATCTCCAACCATGACAGTTGAGGGCGACCGCCCACCAGGACGGCCACGTGGTGAAGCCCCGGACCGCAACCTGGCCCTGGAACTGGTCCGGGTAACCGAGGCCGGTGCCATGGCCGCCGGCCGCTGGGTGGGGCGCGGCGACAAAGAAGGTGGCGACGGCGCGGCCGTCGACGCGATGCGCGAGCTGGTCAACACGGTGTCGATGCGCGGCGTGGTGGTCATCGGCGAGGGCGAGAAGGACCACGCGCCGATGCTCTACAACGGCGAGGAGGTCGGCAACGGCGACGGCCCGGAGTGCGACTTCGCCGTGGACCCGATCGATGGCACCACGCTGATGAGCAAGGGCATGCCCAACGCCATCTCGGTCCTGGCGGTAGCCGACCGCGGCGCGATGTTCGACCCGTCGGCGGTGTTCTACATGAACAAGATCGCCGTCGGGCCCGAGGCCGCCAACGTGCTCGACATCACCGCGCCGATCGCCGAGAACATCAAGGCCGTCGCCAAGGTGAAGGCGCTGTCGGTGCGCGACATGACCGTGTGCATCCTGGACCGGCCCCGGCACGCCCAGCTGATCGAGGACGTCCGGCTGACCGGGGCGCGCATCCGGCTGATCACCGACGGCGACGTCGCCGGCGCGATCTCGGCCTGCCGGCCAAACTCGGGCACCGACATGCTGGCCGGGATCGGCGGCACCCCCGAGGGCATCATCGCCGCCGCCGCGATCCGGTGTATGGGCGGCGCCATCCAGGCGCGGCTGGCGCCCAAGGACGACGAGGAACGCCAGAAGGCCGTCGACGCCGGACACGACGTCGATCGGGTGCTGACCACCGAGGACCTGGTGTCCGGGGAGAACGTCTTCTTCTGCGCCACCGGGGTCACCAACGGCGACCTGCTCAAAGGCGTGCAGTACTACCCGGGTGGCTGCACCACGCAGTCGATCGTGATGCGGTCGAAGTCGGGCACCGTGCGCATGATCGAGGCCTATCACCGGCTCTCGAAGCTCAACGAGTACTCCTCCATCGACTTCACCGGCGACAGCACCGCCGCCTATCCCCTGCCCTAGACCGAGAACCAGCGAGGACTGCTACCTATGGCCGAGAGCGCCACCGATACCGAATACCGCATCGAGCACGACACCATGGGCGAGGTCCGGGTGCCCGCAAAGGCGTTGTGGCGCGCGCAAACCCAGCGCGCGGTGGAGAACTTTCCCATCTCGGGCCGCGGTTTGGAGCGCACCCAGATCCGCGCGCTGGGCCTGCTGAAGGGCGCCTGCGCGCAAGTCAACAAGGACCTCGGGCTGCTGGCGCCGGAGAAGGCGGACGCGATCATCGCCGCCGCCGCCGAGATCGCCGACGGCCTGCACGACGACCAATTCCCCATCGACGTCTTCCAGACCGGGTCGGGCACCAGCTCCAACATGAACACCAACGAGGTGATCGCGAGCATCGCGGCCGCCAACGGTGTCACGGTGCACCCCAACGACGACGTGAACATGTCGCAGTCGTCCAATGACACCTTCCCGACCGCCACCCACATCGCGGCGACCGAGGCCGCGGTGCGCCACCTGATCCCGGCGCTCGAGGTGCTGCACGACGGGCTGGCCGGCAAGGCCCGCGAATGGCACACGGTGGTCAAGTCGGGCCGCACGCACCTGATGGACGCCGTGCCGGTGACCCTGGGACAGGAGTTCAGCGGCTATGCCCGCCAGATCGAGGCGGGGATCGAGCGGGTACGCGCCACGCTGCCGCGGCTGGGCGAGCTGGCGATCGGCGGCACCGCGGTGGGCACCGGCCTCAACGCCCCCGACGGCTTCGGCGCCAAGGTGGTCGAGACGCTGATCGCCTCCACGGGCCTGAACGAATTGCGCACCGCCGCCAACTCGTTCGAGGCTCAGGCGGCGCGCGACGGCCTGGTCGAGGCGTCCGGCGCGCTGCGCACCATCGCGGTCTCGCTGACCAAGATCGCCAACGACGTCCGCTGGATGGGATCCGGCCCGCTGACCGGGCTGGCCGAGATTCAGCTGCCGGACCTGCAGCCGGGCAGCTCGATCATGCCGGGCAAGGTGAATCCCGTTCTGCCGGAAGCGGTTACGCAGGTGGCCGCGCAGGTGATCGGCAATGACGCGGCAGTCGCCGTCGGTGGTTTGAGTGGCGCGTTCGAGCTCAACGTCTACATCCCGATGATGGCCCGCAACGTCCTCGAGTCGTTCAAGCTGCTGACCAACGTGTCGCGGTTGTTCGCCGAGCGCTGCATCATCGGGCTGAAGGCCAACGTCGATCACCTGCGGGAGCTGGCCGAATCGTCGCCGTCGATCGTGACGCCGCTGAACTCGGCGATCGGCTACGAGGAGGCGGCCGCGGTGGCCAAGCAGGCCCTCAAGGAGCGCAAGACAATCCGCCAGACCGTGATCGACCGTGGCCTGATCGGCGACAAGCTGTCCGAGGAAGAGCTGGACCGTCGCCTGGATGTCTTGGCGATGGCCAAGGTCAAGCCGGAGGCGTAGGCGGGGTGGTGCAGCGATGACGGCTCCTCCCGGCGGCCCCTACGACCAAGGTCCCCACGGTCAAGGCCCCTACGACCAAGGTCCCTACGGTCAGGGCCCCTACGGGAATCCGTATGGGCAGCAACCGCATTGGGGAGGCCAGCCGCAGGGCCCGCAACCGTACCCGCCGACCGGCCCGTACCCGTATCCGCCGCCGGGGTATCCACAAGGGGGCCAGCAGTTCCCGCCCGGGTCCTACCCGCCGGGGCCGCCACCGGGCGGGCCCGGCTCGAAGCTGCCGTGGTTGATCATCGGTGGTCTCGTCGTCCTGGCCGTCATCGCGCTGGTGGCGACCCTGATGGTGGTGCGCGGCGGCAGCCACGGTAAGCCGCCGAAGGCCGCTCCCTCGTCGACGAGCACCACGGCCAGCCAGCCGAAGGGTTCGGCCCAGACCGCCACCGACTGCACCCCCAACGTGTCCGGCGGCGAGATCCCCCGGACCGACTCGATCACCGCCGGCAAGCTGTCGTTCCCGGCCTCCGCTGTGCCCCCCAACTGGACGTTGTTCTCCGACGACCAGGACCCGAACCTCATCGGGGCGGTCGGGGTCGCCCAGGACGTGCCGGGCGCCAACCAATGGATGATGACGGCCGAGGTGGCTGTCACGAACTTCGCCGCCAGCATGGACGTCACCGCGCAGGCGTCGAAGTTGCTGCAGTGCATCGCCAACGGGCCCGGCTATGCGAACGCGTCGCCGACGCTCGGCCCGACGAAGACCTCGTCGGTCACCGTCGACGGAACCAAGGCCGCCCGCGCGGACGCCAACGTGACGATCGCCGATCCCACCCGCAACGTCAAGGGCGACTCCGTCACCGTCATCGCCGTCGACACCAAGCCGGTCACCGTCTTCATCGGCAGCACACCCATCGGTGACACCGCGTCGGCGGACATCATCGGGAAGATCATCGCCGCGCTGAAGGTCAACAAGTCCTGACGCGGCGCCCGCCGCGCTAGCCGGCCGGCGCCGAGACGTGGGTGGCCTCGGACCGTCCCCGCAGGACGGTGGAATAGCACTCCGCCCAATGCCTTCCCTCGGCGTCGCCGGCCCGCTCGATGGCCGCCGCCGCGCACAGGATCCGCCGGTCGGCGGTCTTGGCCAGGTCGGCCAGCCGCGCGGCCTCGTTGACCGCATCGCCGATCACCGTGTACTCATAGCGGTTTTCGGCGCCGATGTTGCCGGCGAAGACGGGG
The DNA here is from genome assembly GCF_034555895.2 of Mycobacterium europaeum. NCBI lineage: Bacteria > Bacillati > Actinomycetota > Actinomycetes > Mycobacteriales > Mycobacteriaceae > Mycobacterium > Mycobacterium europaeum. Next base: position 561,776 of record NZ_CP157315.1, on the reverse strand, counting down.
CCGGCCGACACGCCGATGCCGAAATCGACCGGCAGCCGGCGCAATTGGGTGCCCAGCGCGCGGGCGGTCGCCAGGGCCGCCGATGCCGGCTCGCCGGTCGGCAGCGGCGCCCCGAAGACGGCCAGCGCGGCGTCCCCGGCGAATTTGTTGACCAGTCCGTGGTTTTCGTCGACGGCGTTGACCACGATGCGGAAGAAGTCGTTGAGAACCTGGGCGACCTCTTGCGGGGGATGGCTTTCCGCCAGCTGCGTCGAGCCGACCAGGTCGATGTAGAGGACCGCCGCCTCGACCACGTCCCCCGACAGCGTTGCGCCCTCTTCGAGGGCGCGCTGGACGACGCCGGTCCCGACGTGGCGCCCGAACAGGTCGCGCAACCGGTCCCGCTCGGCCAGCCCGGCCACCATGCGGTTGAATCCCGTCTGCAGACGGCCGATCTGGGAGCGCTCGTACGCCCCGACGTACGTTCCGATGCGGCCGCGCTCGACCTCGGCCATGGCGTCGACGACCTCGCCCAGCGGGTCGGAGATGGACCGGGACGTCAAGATCATGGTCGGCAGCCCGAGCACCAGCGCCGCCAACGCAACCACCAGGATCGGCACATCGAGCGACGCGGACTTGTCGATCAGCCACCCGTAGGAGCGAAGCACGACCAGCGCCGCGATCACGCCGATGGGGAAGGCGCTGGACAGGAACCACAGCAGGACCAGACGCGCGTACACCCCGGGCACGGCCACCCGTGGCTCGCAGCCCAGGGTGGCGGCGCGCATGATGGGCCGCAGGACGCGCTGGGCCAGCAGCATCGCGGTGCCGGCGGCGGCCGGTCCGCCCAGCAGCGCGCCGAGCGCGATGGGCAGCAGCAGCTGCGCCCCGCCGTGGAGGTTCAGCAGCATGAAGATGCCGCCGCTGACGGCCCATGCCCCGAACAGGATGACCGACTGGCGCCCGGGCAGCTTCAGCGCGGCTTCCCGCTGCCCCTGGTCGGGTTCGGCGCCCGCGGCGTACCAACGCAGCGTCGGGGCGATGCTCACGACCCCGGCGGTCGCGACGCCGGCGATGCCCAACAGAACGAGCGCCACCACCGCCGCCGAGTTGGTCTGCGCGAAGTCGACGTTGGCCGCGACGGAGGTGTGGCCGCGCAGCGGGATCAGGATGGCGGCCGCCTCGATGACGGCCAGCACGTACGACAGGGCGAGGTCGGCGCCATATTGAATCGCCAACCGGCGAGCGGACTTCCGTTGCCCCACCGGTGCTTGCGGGCGCCACGTCCCCAGCCGGGTGGCCACGCGTGCCCGCAAGCCTGTGCTAGGCACCGTTGTTCGGCCCCCCGGAGTTCTGGCCCGGGATGTCGGTGATCGGGAAGTTCGGCATCGGCTTGGGCGACGGCGTGTTGGGCAGCGGCGGGATGTCGCCGGGCGGGATGTCGTGCAGCTCGTTGGCGGGCGGCCCGTTCTCGCGGCTGCCGTAGCTGCTGCCCGGCGTCCGGGGGCCCAGGAGCTCGCTGACCGTCACCATCCGGTAGCCGTTGGCCTTGAGCACCGGGATGAACTGGTAGATCAGGTCCACGGTGCTCGAGTAGGTGTCATGGAACAGCACCACCGAGCCCGGCTTGGTGTAGGTCATCAGCATGTACCGCGTCGCGGCCGTGTTCGAGTCGTTCGCCCAGTCGAAAGGGATCACGTCCCAGAGGATTTCGGCGAGCCCGAACTTGGCCGCGGTCTGCCGGACGGCGTCGGTGGACAGCCCGCCCGCGGGCCGGTAGATCGTCGGCGTCCGCCCGGTGGCGGCGGTGATCGCGTCGTTGGCCTTGGCGAACTGGGAAGCGATGTCCTCCGGCGGGATCGTCGCCATGTTCGGGTGCTCCCACGTGTGGCTGCCGATCTCCATCCCCGCGTCGGCCACCTGCTTGGATCCCGCGGGGTTGGCCGCCACCTTGTTGCCGATCTCGAAGAACGTCGCCTTGGCGTCGTTATCCTTCAGGATCTGCAGCAACCGGCCGTCGAATGGGCTGGGCCCGTCGTCGAACGTCAGCGCCACACACTTGACCACCGCGCAGCTGAGGTTGTCGGCGCGCGTCACGTGACCGGTCAGCCCGCCGATCACCAACACCGCCACGGCCGTGAGGACACCGGCAACCGTGCGCCAGTAGCGCCAGGCCTGATTGTCGGGTCTTTTCGGCACCGTGGAAGTCTACCCACCGCGAGACTGCAGCTAGCGACATGTTTCGCGAGTGGAAGCGTCACGGAATACAGTTTCGCGGCCGACCAGGGCCGTCACTGCGGTCCGGCGATCTCCTCGAGCATCTCGGTGACCAGCGCGGCGATCGGCGACCGCTCGCTGCGCAACAGCGTGATGTGGGCGAACAGCGGATGACCCTTGAGCTTCTCGATCACCGCGGCGACCCCGTCGTGCCGGCCGACCCGCAGGTTGTCGCGCTGGGCGATGTCGTGCGTCAGCACCACGCGCGACCCCGCGCCCAGCCGGGACAACACCGTCAGCAACACGTTGCGCTCCAGGGACTGGGCCTCGTCGACGATGACGAAGGAGTCGTGCAGCGACCGGCCCCGGATGTGGGTCAGCGGAAGCACCTCGAGCATGCCCCGGGAGAGCACCTCCTCGAGCACGGCCGGGCTGGCCAGGCCCTCGAGCGTGTCGAAGACCGCCTGCGCCCAGGGACCCATTTTTTCGCTCTCGCTGCCGGGCAGGTAGCCCAGCTCCTGGCCGCCCACGGCGTACAGCGGGCGGAAGACCACCACTTTGCGCTGGGTGCGCCGTTCCAGCACGGCCTCGAGACCCGCGCACAGCGCCAGCGCCGACTTGCCGGTGCCGGCCTTGCCACCCAGCGAGACGATGCCCACCGACTCGTCGAGCAGCAGGTCGAGCGCCACCCGCTGCTCCGCGGAACGGCCCCGCAGGCCGAACGCCTCGCGGTCGCCGCGCACCAGCTGAACCCGCTTGTCCGCGTTGACCCGGCCCAGCGCGTGCGAGCTGCCACCGAGCAGCCGAATACCGGTGTGGCACGGCAGGTCTCGCGCTTCGGCCAGATCGATCTCGCCCTCGGCGAAGAGCGCGTCGATGTCCTCGGTGGCCGTCTCGATCTCCCGCATCCCCGACCACCCGGAGGCCACCACGTCTTGCGCGTGATACTCGTCGGCGGCCAGCCCCACCGCGGCGGCCTTCACGCGAAGCGGAATGTCCTTGCTGACCAACGTGACTCGCTTGCCCTCGGCGGCCAGGTTGGCGGCGCAGCTCAGGATCCGGCAGTCGTTGTTGTCGCTGCGGAAACCGGCGGGCAGCACCGCGGGGTCGGTGTGGTTGAGTTCGACGTGCAGCGTGCCGCCTTGTGTCCCAACGGGAATCGGCTGATCGAGCCGCCCGTGCACGAGCCGGAGATCGTCGAACAGACGCAAGGCCTGACGGGCGAACCACCCCAGCTCGTGGTGATGCCGTTTGGCCTCCAGTTCGCTGATCACCACCAGCGGAACCACCACCTCGTGCTCGGCGAACCGGCTGCACGCCCACGGGTCGGACAGCAGCACGGAGGTGTCGATCACGTAGGTCCGGATTTCGGTCACGTAGCGCTCCTCGAGCGGGATGAGCCCGCGCGGACCCGCACAGGCATGTCGGCGGGAACTGCGACACCAGGACCGGGGCCGGTCCTTCCGTTGTGGTGACGGGAGGTGCCGCCCTGGCAGCAGAGCATGACGCTGACCATCGAGATCGACGCTACTCTCGTCGCCGCTTCGCAGCAGCGCAGGCGCGCCGACGACGAGCGTCGCGCGCGGAGATCGCGCTAGCCGATGACGAACTGCTTGAGGGCGGGCTCGTCGGCCACACCCCACGCGGTGATGCGATCCGAGATCGCCTGCCGCAGCTGCTGTTGGTCGAAGATGCCCGCGTCGGCGACGTTGCGCAGCTTGTCCCGATAGGAGTCGATGTCGGCGCCGGGCACCTGCAGGTCGGCCGCGCGCGCGGCGATCGCCGCGATCGTCTCGTCGCGGGTGTAGGAGAGGCAGTGCTCGACCAGGTTGGAGAAGAACAGTTCGTGGCGGCGCTCGTCGCGCGCGATCCGGTCGATCAGCCCGGCCAGGATCGGCTCCTCGAGCTGCGCCGCGAGGTTCTCGCAGAAGACGGCGTGCGTGCGCTCGGCGAGCGCCATGTACACCAGGGTTTCCACCTGCGTGTAGGTGTCGGCGCGGTAGCCCTTCATGACGTACTCGACCCGGGCCTCCTCGTTGGCGGTCGGGTCGACCTCACGGGTCACCACCAGGTACTCACGCAGCGCGATCGCGTGCAGGTGCTCCTCAGCGGTCCAGCGGCCCAGCCAGCGGCCCCACCAGTCCTCGAGGATGAAGTGCTCGACCAGCTCGCGGTGGTGGCCGGCGAGGTTGTCCTTGAGCAGCAGCATGATCTCGCAGGCGTCCGTGTACTTCCGGGGCAGCGTCGCGTCGGACGGTTCCCAGTCACGTCCGCCGAGGAACGCGAAGTTCTCGCCCCGGTCGAACGGCACGTAGTCGTGGGCGAACCAGAGTTCCTCGGTCTTCAGATGCCGGTCCATGTTGGCTTCGCACACCGGCTCGAGTTCCAGGGTCAGCGCATTCGCGACAGGTTTCTGTGCCATGCGGTTACTGTAACTCGCATACACAGGTTCGTGAAATCGCTTGAACCGTGTCGCGACAACTGGTGACTTTGGTCCCTAAACCGTTCTCCGGCCCAAGGTCAGCGGTCGACCAGCGTCCACTCCTCGAGGCCGTCGTAGAGCGGAAAGTCCCTGGCCAGCCGCGTCACTCGCTGCCGCAGGGCGGCCAGATCCGCGGCGGCCCCCGCGGCCAGTGCGGTGGCGATGACGTCGGCGACCTCAGTGAACTCCGCATCCCCGAAGCCGCGGGTGGCCAGCGCCGGCGTTCCCACCCGCAGGCCCGACGTCACCATCGGCGGCCGCGGATCGTTGGGGACCGCGTTGCGGTTGACCGTGATGCCGATCTCGTGCAGCAGGTCCTCGGCGGCCTTGCCGTCCAGCGGGGAGTCGCGCAGGTCCACCAGCACCAAGTGGACGTCGGTGCCGCCGCTGACCACCGACACACCGGCCTTGGCCACGTCGGGGGCGGTCAACCGCTCGGCGATGATCCGGGCGCCGGACAGCGTGCGCTGCTGCCGGTCGGCGAACTCGGGGGTGCCGGCGATCTTGAGCGCGACGGCCTTGCCCGCGATGACGTGCATCAGCGGGCCGCCCTGCTGGCCGGGGAACACCGCGGAGTTGATCGACTTGGCGTACTCCTGCTTGCCCAGGATCAGGCCGGAACGCGGCCCGCCGAGCGTCTTGTGCACCGTCGTGGACACCACGTCCGCGTGCGGCACCGGCGAGGGGTGCAGCCCGACGGCGACCAGGCCCGCGAAGTGGGCCATGTCCACCCAGAGCTTCGCGCCCACCTCGTCGGCGATCGACCGGAACGCCGCGAAGTCCAGGATCCGCGGGTAGGCCGACCACCCGGCGATGATCACCTGCGGGCGGAACTCGAGGGCCCTGGCCCGCACCGCGTCCATGTCAACCAGGTGCGTCACGGGATCCACACCGTAGAAGCCGGTTTCGTAGAGCTTGCCGGAGAAGTTCAGCTTCATCCCGTGCGTGAGGTGCCCGCCGTTGGCCAGGTCGAGGCCCAGCAGCCGCTCGCCCGGCGTCATCAGCGCCTGCAGCACGGCGGCGTTGGCCTGCGCGCCCGAGTGCGGCTGCACGTTGGCGAAGTCGGCGCCGAAGAGCGCCTTCGCCCGGTCCCGGGCGATGTTCTCCACGACGTCGACGTACTCGCAGCCGCCGTAGTAGCGCCGGCCGGGCAGGCCCTCGGCGTACTTGTTGGTCAGCACGCTGCCCTGCGCCTGCAGCACCGAGCGCGGCACGAAGTTCTCCGAGGCGATCATCTCCAGGGTGTCGCGCTGACGGCCCAGCTCCTTGCCGAGCAGCTCGGCGATGTCGGGATCCACCGCGGCGAGCGGGGCGGACATGAGGGAGGCCGTGCCGGGGCGAGCGGGACGGGCGTCGGGTGCAGCAGTCACGCGCGCCAGTCTATCCAGCCAAGGTTTAGCCAGCCCAGCCGTCGGGCGCGCGTCCGCCCCTGCGACACTTGCACTATGCCGCGGCTGAGCGAGCCGAGCCCCTATGTGGAGTTCGACCGAAAGCAATGGCGCGCGCTTCGCATGTCGACGCCGCTGGCCCTCACCGAGGAGGAACTGGTTGGGCTGCGCGGTCTCGGTGAGCAGATCGACCTGCTCGAAGTGGAAGAGGTCTACCTGCCGCTGGCCCGGTTGATCCACCTGCAGGTCGCCGCCCGCCAGCGGTTGTTCGCCGCCACCGCGGAGTTCCTGGGCGAGCCGCAACAGAATCCGGACCGGCCCGTGCCGTTCGTGATCGGCGTGGCCGGCAGCGTCGCGGTCGGCAAGTCGACCACCGCCCGCGTGCTGCAGGCCCTGCTGGCCCGCTGGGACCACCACCCCCGGGTGGACCTGGTGACCACCGACGGCTTCCTATACCCGAACGCCGAACTGGACCGACGAAACCTGATGCATCGCAAGGGTTTTCCGGAGAGCTATAACCGCCGGGCGCTGATGCGGTTCGTGACCTCGGTCAAATCGGGATCCGACTATGCGTGCGCGCCGGTCTACTCGCATCTGAAATACGACATCCTCCCCGGCGCCAAGCACGTCGTCCGGCATCCCGACATCTTGATCCTGGAGGGCCTCAACGTCCTCCAGACCGGCCCGACCCTGATGGTGTCGGACCTGTTCGACTTCTCGCTGTACGTGGACGCCCGTATCGAAGACATCGAACAGTGGTACGTGTCCCGGTTCTTGTCGCTGCGCGGCACGGCCTTCGCCGACCCGGAATCGCACTTCCACCACTACTCGGCGCTCAACGACACCAAGGCCGTCGCCGCCGCGCGGGAGATCTGGCGGTCCATCAACCGGCCCAACCTGGTCGAGAACATCCTGCCGACCCGGCCCCGGGCCACGCTGGTGCTGCGCAAGGACGCCGACCACTCCATCAACCGGCTCCGGTTGCGCAAGCTCTAGGCAGCGAACGCGGCGGTCACGCCGCCGCGAGACGACGCACCCCGAGGTACTGCAGTGCGCCGAAGGCCGCGGTGTACACGCCGCCGGCCAGCGCGGCGGCGATCCCGGTCGCGGACAGCGGCAGCGCTTCGGCCGCCACGATCGCCGCCAGGGTGAGCACGACGTTGGCCACCACGACGCCGATGCCGACGCGGCGCAGGTTCGGCGCCGCCGCCAGCAGGAACACCATCAGCCCGGCGAACACGAAGAACGCGCCGAGGCTGTACTCCTGCAGCGAGGTCAGCCCCGTCAGCGACGACAGCGGGTCGGCGAGAAAAGCGATGACCAAACCGCACAGTCCGGTGAGGGTGGCGTCGGCGCGCATGGCGAAACGCAGCAGCGAGTCGGTCGAGTCGTACAGGGGTCGGGTAGCCAGACCGGGTGCGCCAGATGCAGACATCATGTGATTACTCCTCGCGATGGCGAATTGGGTCGAACATCAGCGTGCTACCGGTGCACTGCCATATCGACTCGTGGCACTGCCAACTACTGCCACGGAAACAAAGACCAGGGTGGCGGCCCGCCTATTCCCTTCCGGGAGCCCGAATCCGGATTGTTATTCGACAGACGCCAGTCTGGCGTTCACCTGCCCCACCAGTCACAGAATGCGAGGGCACGACGGTGTGCCCGCCTCCGAGCGACAATGGCGGCTTCCAGCGGGTGTGCGCCTTCCAGCGGGTGTGCGCTGACGGCTTCGAGTGTGCGTCCAGGGTGGAAGTCTCGCGGATTTCTCGCCCGCAGCTCACACCGAAAGCCCTCAGCTCACACTCGAAGCGCGCGCGATCGCCCCTAGCCGGGCCGCGGTAGTCCCACACAAGGTTGCGCGAGGCGGACCGGCGCCCACCTCGCCGGGTGACAAAAGTGACAGCGGGCCGAACGCGTCTGCGAATCAGTCGCTGGCCACCGGGATCCGCCCGCGCAGGTCGGCGGCGATCAGCCGGGCCGCCGCGTTCTGCCAGTTGTGCAGCGAGCGCTGCGGGACCTCGGTGACCAGCCACTGCCAGGCCCGGCGGGCGGTCGGATCCAATCCGGCGGCGGTGGCGTTCTGGGCGTACGCGCGCACGCCGACGACGTAGGGGAAATACAGCGAGTTGTAATGGCGCCACTGCTCGGTGGTCCCGAAATCGCCGGCGTCGCGCGGTTTCAGCCGTCCGATCGCGTCCGCGAGGACCGCCTTGAGCTCGTTGGCCCGCTCCAGCGGATGGTCGGGCGCGCCCCGCGCGGCGAGCCGCTCGTCGATGACGGGCAGGGCGGTCAACGGGCTGGCGACCAGCTTCGTCAGGTCGCCGTAGTGCCCCAGGGCGCGGCGGGTGAGCCTGGCGAAGGTTTCGTCGTCGACGTCGACCAGCGGATCGGCCGCACGCAGCGGCAACGCCGCCCCGGTGTGCCGCAGCGCGGCCCGGTCGGCGCGCAGCGCGGGCGACTTCGAGAACGCCATCCGGTCGAGCACGCCGGCCAGCGGGTCGGCCAGCACCTGCACCGCGATGGCAATCGCGAGGCTGCTGAACAACAGCACACCCAGCACGGTCCGCCCGGCGGGCTCGTCACGGATGACGGCCAGGCCGATCAGCGCCTGGCCCCCGAACAACACCGCCACCGCCATCGAGCCGGCGAACGAGCGCAGCATGTCGGCGCGCAACGCCTGGCCCTCCTCGAACGCGTCCCACAGGGCGACGGCGAGGCCGAGCGACAGGACGTCGACGCTCGTCGACGCCAGCGCCACCCAGCTGGGCACCAGGCCCAGCGGAATGATCAGGATGGCGTTGCCGAGCGCGAAGAACAGGGTCGCGACGACGGCCAGCCCGACGGCCGACCGGGGCCGGCGCGGCCGCCGCAGCGCGACGGCCATCGCGCCGAACGTGGAGAGCGAGATCACCGCGAACATCAGCCAGTGGCCCGTCCGCAACGGCCCCTCGACGCTGCCGGCCAGCATCGCCCCGAACAGCGTCAGCACGGCGACACCGGCCACGAGCACCAACTCACGGCCGCGCGCCAGGCCGCCGTCCCGGGGCCGGGACAGCTCGACGAGCACCGCGAACCACGCAATGCCGGGAATGGTCACCAGGTAGATCTCCACGCGACTGAGCACGTGCGCGTAGGCAGGGTTGGTGTTGCGCACCGCGTCCAGCGCGACCACCAACGCGAAACCGCACAGCCCGATGGCCGCCAACACCAACACCGGCTTACGCGGATCGCGAGCCAGCAGGTACAACCCCAGCCAGCCGCTCAGCGTGAACACCACCGCCGACAGCGCAGCCATGCTCACAGTTTGGCACGGGTTCGGACGCGCGCCGACCCGCTACTTGCCGTATCTGCGGTGCCGCTGGCTGTAGTCGCGCAGCGCGCGCAGGAAGTCGACGCGCCGGAACGCGGGCCAGTGCGCTTCCGTGAACCACATTTCCGAATAGGCGCTCTGCCAGAGCAGAAACCCGGAGAGGCGTTGCTCCCCCGAGGTGCGGATCACCAGGTCGGGATCGGGCTGCCCGTGGGTGTACAGGTTTTCGGAGATGCCGTCGACGGTCACCGCCTCGATGAGTTCCTCGGCGGAGGCACCGTTGGCGAGTTCCTTGCTCAGCAGCGCCCGCACCGCGTCCACGATCTCGCGCCGGCCACCGTAGCCGACGGCGACGTTGACGTGGAACGGCGCCACCACGGGCGTCGACTCCACCGCGTCGCGCAGCCGTCGGGCCGGCTCCTCGCCGAGCAGCTCCAGATCGCCGACGGTGCGCACGCTCCAGCGATTGGCCGGCGCGCAGATCTCCTCGACGACGTCGGTGATGATCTCGATGAGACCCGCCAGCTCGTCGGGGTCGCGTTGCAGGTTCTCGGTGGACAGCAGGTACACCGTCGTCATTTCGATGCCGGCTTCCTGGCACCAGCGCAGCATCTCGGCGATCTTGACCGCACCCATCCGGTAGCCGTAGCTGACGTCGCTGTAGCCGGCGTCGCGGGCCCACCGCCGGTTCCCGTCGCACAGGACCGCGATGTGGCGGGGCAGATGGGACTTGGCGGAGGTCAACTCCTGCCGCAGCCGCAGCTCGTAGACGCGATACAGCGGCTCTTTGAGACGCGGCGGGATAATTTCCACGGAGATTCAGCCTACTGCGAGCCGCACCGAATTCCCGTGCGATTTCGCCCCGGTTTCAGGCCGGCCCGCAACGGGCAGAGACCATGCCGTGACCGTTGCCGATTACTGTTGACGGTGAGCAGCCACTGGCAGTGTTCCCGACCTGCAAGACGAGGCACAGGAGATATGAGCAGCCAGACGAGCACGTCTGCCAATTCCGAGCGTTCGGATCGCGGATCCGAGGCCATCACCCCCGGCAACACGGTCGATCAGCTTGTCGAGGGCGCCGCCCACGTCCTGACCAAGCCCCGCATGCGGGGGTGGATCCACTTCGTCTCGGCGTGGCTGGCGATCATCACGGGCGCCACCCTGGTGTCGGTCTCGTGGGCCGCGTCCTCGCCGCGCGCGGGTCACTCGACGTTGGTCTACGCGGCGGCGACGGTGGCGATGTTCGCGGTCAGCGCCACCTATCACCGGGTGCAGTGGACATCCGCGGCGGCCCGCAACCGCATGAAGCGCCTCGACCATTCGATGATCTTCGTGTTCATCGCCGGCAGCTATACGCCGTTCGCGCGCCTGGCCATGCCGCAGCAGACCGGGGTGGAGGTGCTGTGGATCGTGTGGGGCGGCGCGGCGGCGGGCATCCTGCTCAAGGTGTGCTGGCCGTCGGCCCCGCGCTGGCTGGGCGTGCCGCTCTACCTGCTGCTGGGCTGGGTGGCCGTCTGGTACTGCCCGACGATCCTGCACACCGCCGGGGTGGCCGCGATGGTGCTACTGGCCGTCGGCGGCGTGTTCTACAGCGTCGGGGGGATCTTCTACGGGCTCCGCTGGCCCGACCCGTGGCCCAGGACCTTCGGCTATCACGAGTTCTTCCACGCCTTCACCGCGGTGGCGGCGATCCTGCACTACATCGCGATGTGGTTCGCGGTGTTCTACGTCGGCCACCAGGCGTGGCTGCACTGAGCCGGCTACAGGTGCTTGACGTCGGCGGCTGACCAGTAGGCCTTCATGTGGGCGACCTTGCCGTCCTCGTCGAACGCCATCACGTCGATCGGCTCGATCACCATCCGGTGCTCCCCCGCGGTGATGGTGAGCCGGAAATGGAAGGCCGCCTCGTTACCCGAGACCCGCAGCGTCACCAGTTCGCATTCGCGCTGCACGTCGTTGACCGCCGAATAGAAGCCGTGGATCGCCCGGTGGCCGATGTGCACCTCGCCGCCGACGGGGTCTTCGACGGTGGCGTCATCGGCGTACAGCTCGACCAGCTCGTCGGCGCCACCCTTGGCGACCAGTTCGATATAGCGGTTGACCGTGTCGGTGATGTGTTGGGCGCTCGGCATGAAAGTCACGCTACCGCGGCGCGGCCAGGGCCTCCGCGAGGTCTTCGGCGGTGGTGACCGGCAGGCCGCACACCCGGCCGCGGCACACGTAGGCGGCGTCGGCGCCCGCCACCCGGTCGCGCCCGGCCAGCAGCGCCGACGAGTCCGGCTCGCCGGCCACGACGAGCGCGCCGCCCGGAGCCAGCCGCCGGGCGTCGGCCAGCAGCGCCGAGCGGGACGGCTCACAGGCGACGGCGATCTGCAGCGGCCCGCGCACCGCGGCCTCCGCCACGGCCAGCCAGTGTCCCGCCGAGCGCGGCGCGCGGTCCAGCAGCACCGAATGCGCGTGCAGCGCGTCGGCCGCCGCCCGCAGATACCGCTCCGCGCGGTCACCGCCGACCAGAGGCGCCGCCGTCAGCAGCGCCTCGGTGATGCTCGACGCCCCCGACGGGGTCGCCCCGTCCAGCGGATCGGCGGGCCGGAGCATCAACCGCTCGGCGTCGTCGGCGGTGTCGAACCAGCGGCCCGGCCGCTGCGGGTCGGCGAAGTGGCCCAGCGCGGTGTCCAGCAGGTCGGTCGCCGCGGCCAGCCACTGCGGGTCGGCGTCCAGCTGGTAGAGGGCGAGCAGGCCAGTGGCCAGCATCGCGTGGTCCTCGAGGATGGCGGCGCTGTCGCCGACCACCCCGCCGAGGCTGGCGCGCCGCAGCCGACCGTCGACCAGGTGCAGGCCCAGCAGCGCGGTCGCGCAGTCCCGTGCGGCGCGGGCCAGCGCGGGCTCGCCCAGGGCCACGCTCGCCTCGGCCAGCGCGGTGATCGCCAGCCCGTTCCAGGACGTGACGACCTTGTCGTCGCGGCCGGGCTGGGCCCGGGCGAGCCGGGCGGCCAGCAGCGCGGCCCGGAGGCGTTCGGCCCGGTGCGGGTCGTCGGGGTCGGTGGGCAGTTGCAGCACCGACGCCCCGTGTTCGAAGGTGCCGGCCGCGGTGACCGCGAAAACGCTTGCCGCCCAGGGTCCGTCGTCGGGCCCGAGCGCCTCGGTGAGCTGGCCAGGCGTCCAGACGTAGGTCGAGCCCTCGCGGCCGTCGGCGTCGGCGTCCAGCGACGAGGTGAACATGGCGCCGTCGGCCAGGTCATCGAGCAGGAAGCGGGCGGTCTGCGCGGCGACCCGGCGCGCCAGCGGATCCCCGGTCCGCCGGGCCCAGTGCGCATAGGCGCGCAGCAGCAACGCGTTGTCGTAGAGCATCTTCTCGAAGTGCGGTACCACCCAGGCGTCGTCGACGCTGTAGCGGGCGAACCCGCCGGCGAGCTGGTCGTAGATGCCGCCGCGCGCCATCGCGTTGCCGGTGCGCACCACCGCCTCGAGCGCGGCCGCCGACCCGGTGCGCTCGTAGTGGCGCAGCAGGGCCTCGAGGATCGCCGACGGCGGGAATTTGGGTGCACCGCCGAACCCGCCGTGCGCCGTGTCCTGGTCGCCGAGCACCGCGGCGACCGCATGGTCACACAGCGCCGGCGCGACGTCCGGCCCGCCGGGGAGTGCCCCAGCCATCGCGCGCAGCTCGCCGGCGATGCGGTCGGACGCCTCCTCCACCTCGCCGCGGCGCTGCCGCCACGTGGCGGACACCGCCGAAAGCAGCTGCAGGAAGCCGTCTTTCGGGTAGTACGTGCCGCAGAAGAACGGTCGTCCGTCCGGTGTCAGGAAGCACGTCATCGGCCATCCGCCGTGCCCGGTGAGCGCCACGGTGGCGTTCATGTACACGGCGTCGAGGTCCGGGCGTTCCTCCCGGTCGACCTTGATGCAGACGAACCCGGAGTTCATCGCGGCGGCCACCTCGTCGTCCTCGAACGACTCGTGGGCCATGACGTGACACCAGTGACAGGCCGCGTAGCCGATCGAAAGCAGGATCGGCACGTCGCGCTCGGCCGCGGCCGCCAGCGCCTGCGGGGTCCACTGCTGCCAGTGCACCGGGTTGTCGGCGTGCTGGCGCAGATACGGGCTGGTGGCCAGCCCGAGGGCGTTGGTCGCCGCAGCGTCAGCCGGGCTCATCACCGGGCCCCGGGGAACGCTCCGATCCGTTCGCCTGGCCCGGCGGCTGTGTATCGGCCTCGTCGACCGCGTCGGTGCCCTCGTCGGCGGCCTGGTCGGGCTCGGGGTGCTTGGGGTCGAAGGACTCGGGCACCTTCCTCAGTTGCCGGTTCATCGACCGGATCAGGAACAGCGTGGCGATCAGCAACAGCACGACGATGAGCAGCCCGATCGGGCTGGCCTTGCCGAAGTCAGGCCCGGTGTGCCGGGGCGCCCCGTCCGCCTGCCAGCCGGCGGCCGCGCTCGCGGTCAACAGAAGGTGGTTCATCGGTCACTCGCAATCCCGGCGAACAGGTCGTCCTCGGGCAGCCGGACGGGGATGCGCGAGCGCGCCAGCTCGAACTCCTCCGTCGGCCACAACCTCTGCTGCCACTCGATGGGCGCGGCGAAGAAGTCGTGCTCGGGGTCGATCTGGGTGGTGTGGGCCCGCAGCGCGTCGTCGCGCTGGCTGAAATACGCCGAGCACTCGACGCGCGTCGTCACCCGGGACTCGAAGGGGTCGTGCGAGGCGTCCCAGTGCTCGAGCCACTTCTTGAACGGGGGTTCGTGACCGTGTTTGACGGCTTCGTCGTGCAGCAGCTGCATTCGCGCCCGCAGGAATCCGTGGATGTAGTAGAGCTTGGACACCGTCCATGGCTCGCCCGCATCCGGGAAACGCCGGAAGTCGCCGGCCGCCTCGAAGGCGCCGACCGAAACCTGGTGGCAGCGAATGTGATCGGGATGCGGGTAGCCGCCGTTCTCGTCGTAGGTGGTGATCACGTGCGGGCGGAACTCGCGGACCACCCGCACCAGCGCCTCGACCGAGTCCTCCAGCGGCACCAGCGCGAAGCATCCTTCGGGCAGCGGGGGCGGGGGGTCGCCCTGGGGCAGGCCGGAGTCGACGAAGCCCAGCCAGGTGTGCTCGACGCCGAGGATCTCGGCGGCCTTCGCCATCTCGTCGCGGCGGATCTCGGCGATGTGGCCGCGGACTTCGGGCAGGTCCATCGCCGGGTTGAGAATGTCGCCGCGCTCGCCGCCGGTCAGCGTCACCACCAACACCCGGTGGCCCTCGTCGGCGTAGCGGGCGAGGGTGGCCGCGCCCTTACTGGACTCGTCGTCGGGGTGGGCGTGCACCGCCATCAACCGCAGCTCGCTCACGTGCCCCCTTGTCGGTCTGCTCATCGCCGGATACGAACCTATAATTCCAGTTCTTCAGATCGTTGCATGCTGCCGGCCGCCGGCCGGCAGCCGACCGCTCAGGCATACCGAGGCATGACCGAAACCTCTCCTTCGCGTCCGGAGGCCCGCTACGGGCGTTCCGGACGCGTGCGCGTGCCCCGCCGGTGGCTGATCGGCGGGCTGGCTGCGCTGGTGATTGCGGCCGGGCTGGTCATCGCCGCCGTCGCCTACCACCGGCTGGGCACCAGCGCCGTGTCGGGCACCCTGGTCGGCTACCGGGTGATCGACGACGAGACCGCGTCGGTGACGATCGGCGTGACGCGATCCGATCCGTCGCGGCCGGTGGACTGCATCGTGCGGGTCCGGGCAAAGGACGGCAGCGAGACGGGCAGGCGGGAAGTGCTGGTCCCGCCATCGACGGCCGCCACGGTGCAGCTGACCACCACGGTGAAGTCCAGCAAACCGCCGACGATGGCCGACATCTACGGCTGCGGCACCGACGTGCCGGCCTATCTGCGGCCG
This sequence comes from Mycobacterium europaeum, assembly GCF_034555895.2. NCBI lineage: Bacteria > Bacillati > Actinomycetota > Actinomycetes > Mycobacteriales > Mycobacteriaceae > Mycobacterium > Mycobacterium europaeum. Next base: position 546,529 of record NZ_CP157315.1, on the reverse strand, counting down.
GCGTGACCCCGTAACGACAGCCGAACTGCGAATTTGGGTCATCATTTGTTTGCGCGGTGGTAACATGGGTGAATGCACGGTTCCTGATGGGACCGTGTATTGCTGCATTAAGGCCGTGAGCAGAACGGACCGGCAGCACACGGGGAGGCAGACCCGGATACTCCGGCGGCGGGATCAACAGGCTTACGCGGGCACGCGGAACGACAACACGAGGAGCACGACAAGATGACGGACACTTCGGTGACGTGGCTGACCCAGGAGTCACATGACCGGCTGAAGGCGGAGCTCGATCAGTTGATCGCGAATCGTCCGGTCATCGCCGCGGAGATCAACGACCGCCGTGAAGAAGGGGACCTGCGCGAGAACGGCGGATACCACGCCGCCCGCGAAGAACAGGGGCAGCAGGAGGCCCGGATTCGTCAGCTGCAGGACCTGCTCAACAACGCCAAGGTCGGCGAGGCCCCCAAGCAGTCCGGGGTCGCACTGCCCGGCTCGGTGGTGAAGGTCTACTACAACGGGGACAAGTCGGACACCGAGACGTTCCTGATCGCCACCCGCCAGGAGGGCGTCAACGACGGCAAGCTCGAGGTGTACTCCCCCAACTCACCCCTGGGCGGCGCGCTGATCGACGCCAAGGTGGGCGAGACCCGCAGCTACGTCGTGCCCAACGGCAACACCGTCGAGGTCACGCTGCTCAGCGCGGAGCCCTACCACTCGTAGCCAGACAATGGCGATCGCCACTGCCACCTCGTTCGGCTCGTTCGGCGAGCAGACGCCAAATCGCATTTAGCGCGCTTCGCGCGTGCGATTTTGCGTCTGCTCGCGGTGGTCAGCCCAGCGCCTGGTCGAGATCGGCCAGCAGGTCGGCGACGTCCTCGATGCCGACCGACAGCCGCACCAGGTCGTCGGGAACTTCCAGTTGCGAACCTGCCGTCGACGCGTGCGTCATGGCGCTGGGATGTTCGATCAAAGACTCGACGCCGCCGAGCGATTCGGCCAGGATGAACACCTCGGTGCGCGCGCACAGGTCGCGGGCCGCTTGCCGGCCGCCCCGCATGCGCACCGACACCATGCCGCCGAAGCCGAGCATCTGCCGGGCGGCGACGTCGTGGCCGGGGTGGCTGGGCAGACCCGGATACAACACGGTGCTCACCGCCGGATGTCCGGCGAGGAATTCCGCGACGGCCGAAGCGTTTTCGCCGTGCCGCTGCATCCGCAGCACCAGCGTCTTCAGGCCGCGCATGGTCAGGTAGGCGTCGAACGGGCCGGGCACCGCGCCGGCCCCGTTCTGCAGGAACGCGAAAGCCTGGTCCAGTTCCGCGTCGTCGGTGACCAACGCGCCGCCCACCACGTCGGAGTGGCCACCGATGTACTTGGTGGTCGAATGCAGCACCACGTCCGCGCCCAGCGTCAACGGCTGCTGCAGCGCGGGTGAGGCAAACGTATTGTCCACCAACACCTTTACCGACGACTCCTTGCCGATCTCGGCCAGGGCCGCGATGTCGGCGATGGACAGCAGCGGGTTCGTCGGCGTCTCCACCCAGATCAGCCGCGTCTGCGGCGTGATCGCGGCGCGGACGGCGTCCACATCGGACAGCGCCACCGGTGTGTAACGAACCCCCCACTGCGTGAACACCTTGTCGATCAACCGGAAGGTGCCGCCGTAGGCGTCGGTGGGGATGATGACGTGGTCGCCGGGCCGCAGCATCGCCCGCAGCGCGCAGTCGACGGCGGCCATGCCGGAACCGAACGCCCGCCCGTAACCGCCGCCCTCGACGGCGGCGAGCGAAGCCTCCAGCGCGGCGCGCGTCGGGTTGCCGGTGCGCGCGTATTCGAACCCACCGCGAAGCTCACCGACGCCGTCCTGCGCGAACGTGCTGCTGGCGTAGATCGGGGCGTTGACCGCCCCGGTTGCCGGGTCCGGCCGGTAGCCGGCGTGAATCGCCTTGGTGGCGAGTCCGGTGAAGTGTCCGTGTCGGTCGGCGCTCATCGACGCCCAGCCTAGGCGACCGCCGCCCCGGCTACCGCGTCCGCACGGCTAGCTCGGCCGATCCTCGGTCCCGTCGAACGGCAGGCAGACCGTCGTCATGATCTTGTCCGCCAGCGTCTGCCGCTTCGAATCCCACAGCGGGAAGAGGAAACCGATGAAGCAGATGATCGCGTCGACGAAGTGGGCGAGGGAGCGCACCACCGACATGCCGAAACCGATCGGCTGGCCGGTGACCTCGCTGACCACCTTGAACTTCATCACCGACTTGCCGACGCTGGACCCGGTGGTGCCCTGGCGGTAGCCGTAGTTCCAGATCAGATAGATCAGGCCCACCAGCGATGCCAACCACTGTGCGGCCATGCCGATGGTCGAGTTCTGCGTGGCGCAGTACTGGTTGACGGCGTACTGCGTGACGTCGGTGACGCACGCCGTCTGCTGCGTGGCAACGAGGATTCCGGTCCCGATTCCGTGCACGACGGCGTACGGGAGGATGTCGATGATGAACGCCACGACCCGGGTGAGCCACGGCGTGTAGGACTCCGTCGGCAACGTACGGATCGCCGGCCCTGGAGGGGGTGGCGCGTACCCGCCCGACGACGGCGGGGGCGGCGGGTAGGAACCGCCCGGCGGTGGCGGGGGCGGCGGGTACGAACCCCCGGCGGGGGGTGGCGGCGGTGGCGGGTAGGAACCGCCGGCGGGCGCGGACGGAGGAGGCGGGGGCTCCTGCCCACCAGTGGATTCGGGCGACGCGGGAGGTGGCGGATTAGTGCCGCCGGGCGGCGGTTGATCGGTCATGGGCACCCCTTCCCTGCGGACCAGCTGAACCAGGCCGCACTACAGTACCTGAGCGCGCGGCGGCCGGGCGAGATCCGCTAGCGACGCCCCACCGGTCCACGAGGCCCCTCGGACAGGAAGCCCAGCAGGTCGTATCGGGTGATCACCCCGACCGGCTTGCCCTCCTCGACCACCATCAAGGCGTCCCAGTCGCGCAGTGCCTTGCCGGCGGCGCTGACCAACTCCCCCGCGCCGATCATCGGCAGTGGCGGGCTCATGTGCAACGACACGGCATCGGCCAGTTTGGCCCGGCCTTCGAAGACGGCCGACAGCAGTTCGCGCTCGGAGACGCTGCCGGCCACCTCCCCGGCCATCACCGGCGGCTCGGCGCCGACCACGGGCATCTGGGACACCCCGTACTCGCGCAGGATGCCGATGGCGTCGCGGACGGTCTCGGACGGGTGCGTGTGCACCAGGTCGGGCAGCTCGCCCGACTTGCGGCGCAGCACGTCACCGACCCTGGCCTGTTCGGTCGACCCGTCGAGACGGCTGCGCAGGAACCCGTAGGACGACATCCAGGCGTCGTTGAAGATCTTCGCCATGTACCCGCGCCCGCCGTCGGGCAGCAGCACCACGACAAGCGCGTCGGGCCCGGCCTCCTCGGCGACCTTGAGCGCGGCCACCACCGCCATCCCGCACGACCCCCCGACCAGCATCGCCTCCTCGCGGGCCAGCCGCCGGGTCATGTCGAACGAGTCCGAGTCGGACACCGCGATGACCTGGTCGGGCACGGTGCGGTCGTACGCCGCCGGCCAGAAGTCCTCGCCGACGCCCTCGACCAGGTAGGGCCGGCCGCTGCCGCCCGAATACACCGACCCCTCGGGGTCGGCGCCGATGATGCGCACCGCCCCGCCCGACACCTCCTTGAGGTAGCGCCCCGCGCCGGTGATGGTGCCGCCGGTGCCGATGCCGGCGACGAAGTGGGTGACCTTGCCGTCGGTGTCGGCCCAGATCTCCGGGCCGGTGCTGGCGTAGTGGCTGGCCGGGCCCTCCGGGTTGGCGTACTGGTCGGGCTTCCACGCACCGTCGATCTCCCGGGTCAGCCGGTCGGAGACGCTGTAGTAGCTGTCCGGATGCTCGGGAGGCACCGCCGTCGGGCAGACGACCACCTCGGCGCCGTAGGCGAGCAGCACGTTGCGCTTGTCCTCGCCGACCTTGTCGGGACAGACGAACACGCACTTGTAGCCGCGCTGCTGAGCCACCAGCGCCAGTCCGACGCCGGTGTTGCCCGAGGTGGGTTCGACGATGGTGCCGCCCGGCTTCAGCAACCCGCTCGCTTCGGCGGCGTCGATCATGCGCACCGCGATCCGGTCCTTCGAGCTGCCGCCGGGGTTGAGGTACTCGACTTTGGCCGCCACGGTGCCGGCGCCCTCGGGGACGACGGAATTCAGGCGAACCAGCGGCGTGCCGCCGATGAGCTCACTGATGTGCTGGGCGATCCGCATGCGTTCATCGTCTCAGGCACCTGTGGGGGGTGCACGACCGCTTCCCCATCCCCGGGCAGCGCCGTGCGCGCTAGCCGGTGGCCTCGCGGATGTAGTCGCCGATCTGGCGGAGCGACCGGGCCGCTTCCGGCACCACGGGTGCCGCCAGCTGAAAGTCGTGGATCTGGCCGGGCCACACCCGCACCTCCGCGGGCACCCCGACCGCGGCCAACCGGTCCGCCGCCAGCCGCGCGTCGTGCAGCAACACCTCGGAGCCCGAGACGTGGATCAGCGTCCGCGGCAGGCCCGGTTTGATGTGCTCCAGCGGCTCGTAGATCTCCTCGGGTTTGCCGGCGATCTTGCGCTTGCTGGCCGCGCTGGCGACCAGCTCGGCGAGCGCGTCGAACGCCCGGGTGGAGAACATCGCGTCGGTGTTGATGTTGGGGTGCGCCTGCTTGTATTCCTTGGCCAGCTGCAGCAGCGGCGAGATCATCACCAGGGCGGCGGGTTCCTCGTCTTCGTCCTGGAGGCGTTGCGCGAGCGCAAGCGCCAGGTAACCGCCGGCGGAGTCGCCGGCGAGCACGATCTGGTCCGGCTGGTATCCGCGCAGCCGCAGCCATTGGTAGCCGTCGTGACAATCGTCGAGGGCCATCCCGATCGAGTGCTTGGGCAGCAGCCGGTAGTTGACCACCAGGACCGGCGCGTCGGCGAAGTTCGACAGCGCTTCGACCAGCCGGCCGTGCGAGTTCGCCCCGCAGGTCAAGAAGGCGCCGCCGTGGAAGTAGACGACGACCCGGCGGGTGCCGTCGGCGGGCAGCACGCCGGGCGCGCGTACCAACTGCGCCGAGGCGTTGGGCAACTTCACCGTCTCGCGGACGGTGGCCGACACCGGGAGCACCGCCCGCGCAGCGAGGTCGATGAGGCCCCAGGGCCAGGGGAAGTTCGGGACATGGCTGCCCACGGACAGGACCGGGCGGATGGTGACGCGCGACGTCAGGTTCGCCACCCGCGCAGCGACGCTGGGCCCGGACTCGAGTACCTCGACCGGCGTGCCATCGCTCGTGGCGAACTTGCGGGCCTTGGCTCTGCGGGCCCTCAGGACGTCGTGTGGGCGAACGGGACTCTGGGGCCAGCCGGATACCTTGCCGGGTGCGCTCATGCTCAACACTTCCTACGCCTTTGTAGTGCGATACAGCATGTGACGAGGCGGCCAAGCGTCTGGTTCAGCCGTTTGCTCGAGGCGCTCAGCCAACCCCTGGGGATCAGCGTGACAGGCATTTTTTAGGGCAACGTTCGAATCGCTCGATTCGATACCAATTCGTTTCCCGCCGTGACCGGATTGTTGGTCAGCCGACCTCGCGAACGTGCGAGCCGAACTAAACTGATTTCCGTGACCATGCGGGTGCCGCGCCGTTCGGCGATCGCCCTGGCCACAGCGGGTGCACTCGCCTCGACGGGAACTGCCTACCTGGGGGCGCGCAACCTGCTCGTGGGCCAGGCGACGCACGCGCGCACCGTCATCCCCAAGGCGTGGGACATCCCCCCGCGCGCCGACGGCGTGTACACCCGCGGCGGCGGCCCGGTCGAGCGGTGGCACCGCGGCGTGCCCTTCGACCTGAGCCTGATGATCTTCGGCGACTCGACCGCCGCCGGCTACGGGTGCATCAGCCCGGAGGAGGTGCCGGGGGTGCGGATCGCGCGGGGCCTCGCCGAACAGACCGGCAAGCGGATCCGCCTGAGCACCAAGGCCATCGTCGGCGCCACCTCGAAAGGCGTCTGCGGTCAGGTGGATGCGATGTTCGTGGCGGGGGCGCCGCCCGACGCGGCGGTCATCATGGTCGGCGCCAACGACGTGACGGCCCTCAACGGCGTCAGCCAGTCGGCCCAGCGCCTCGGTCTGAGCGTTCGCAAACTGCGGACCCGCGGCGCGGTGGTGATCGCCGGCACCTGCCCCGATCTGGGGGTCATCACCGCCATCCCCCAGCCGCTGCGCTCGATCGCGCACGAGCGTTGCTCGCAGCTCGCCCGGGCCCAAGCCGCGGCGGTGCGGTCCGCCGGCGGCATGCCGGTACCGCTGGGGCAGCTGATGACCCCGCAGTTCCGGTCCACGCCCCAGGTGATGTTCTCCCCGGACGGCTTCCACCCGTCGGCCCCGGCCTACGCCATCGCGGCCGACGCGCTGCTGCGCGCGCTGTGTGAAGCGCTGGGCGAGAAGGTCGATACCCCGCCGATGGAGTTGGCGGCCTCGACGACCCCGCCGGTGCTCGGGCAGCGTCACACCCGGGTCAGCGTGATGTCGCGGCTGTGGCGGCGCCCCGTGCCCGGACCCGCCCCGTCGTCCTACCCCCTGATGGGCAACGGCTAGATTCGAGCTAGCCCGTCGGCGTGGAGCCACCACCCGTTCACATAGCGAGCTCGTCGGAATCCGCAAGGGATTTGAAGGGAACCGTCATGCCTGAAGCCGTCATTGTCTCAACCGCTCGCTCGCCGATCGGCCGCGCGATGAAGGGGTCGCTGGTCTCCATGCGGCCCGACGATCTGGCGGCCCAGATGGTGCGCGCCGCGCTGGACAAGGTGCCCGCGCTCAACCCCCACCAGATCGACGACCTCATCCTGGGCTGTGGGCTGCCCGGCGGCGAGTCCGGCTTCAACATGGCGCGCGTCGTTGCCGTCGAGCTCGGCTACGACTTCCTGCCGGGCACCACCGTGAACCGGTATTGCTCCTCGTCGCTGCAGACCACCCGGATGGCGTTCCACGCGATCAAGGCCGGCGAGGGTGACGCGTTCATCTCCGCGGGCGTCGAGACCGTGTCCCGGTTCGGCAAGGGCAACTCCGACTCCTGGCCCGACACCAAGAACCCGCTGTTCGACGAGGCCCAGGAGCGTTCGCAGGCCGCGGCCGCCGGGGCCGACGAGTGGCACGACCCCCGCGCCGACGGCAACCTGCCCGACGTCTACATCGCGATGGGCCAGACCGCGGAGAACGTCGCCATCCTGACCGGCATCAGCCGCGAGGACCAGGACCGCTGGGGCGTGCGCAGCCAGAACCGCGCCGAGGAGGCGATCAAGAGCGGCTTCTTCGAGCGCGAGATCTCCCCGGTGACCCTGCCCGACGGCAGCACCGTCAGTACCGACGACGGCCCCCGCGCCGGAACCACCTACGAAAAGGTCTCCGAGCTCAAGCCGGTGTTCCGCCCCAACGGCACCGTGACCGCGGGCAACGCCTGCCCGCTGAACGACGGCGCCGCCGCGCTGGTGATCACCAGCGACACCAAGGCCAAGGAACTCGGCCTGACCCCGCTGGCACGCATCGTGTCGACCGGGGTCAGCGGCCTGTCCCCGGAGATCATGGGCCTGGGCCCGATCGAGGCCTGCAAGAAGGCGCTGGCGCGGGCCGGGATGTCGATCAACGACATCGACCTGTACGAGATCAACGAGGCCTTCGCGGTTCAGGTGCTGGGCTCGGCGCGCGAGCTGGGCATGGACGAGGACAAGCTGAACGTGTCCGGCGGGGCGATCGCGCTGGGCCACCCGTTCGGCATGACCGGCGCGCGCATCGCGACCACGCTGCTCAACAACCTGCAGACGCACGACAAGACGTTCGGCCTGGAGACCATGTGTGTCGGCGGCGGGCAGGGCATGGCGATGATCATCGAGCGGCTGAGCTGACGGCGGCTGTCCCTTCTGCCCGTCCGGCGTGCGCCTAGGGCTTTGCGTGTGCATTCGTGGCGAGAAAATCGCCTGGCTCCCGCCGCCGGCTCACACTGGAAGCCGTAAATGCACGCTGGACGCCCGGCACACGAAAAAGGCCGGCACCTCGGTGCCGGCCTTTTTCGTTGACGAGAACTAGTCGTTCTGCAGGTAACTGAGCAGTCGCAGGATCTCGATGTACAGCCAGACCAGGGTCACGGTCAGGCCGAGGGCGATACCCCAGGCCGCCTTGTCCGGCGCGCCGGCGCGCACCATCTGGTCGGCCGCGTCGAAGTCGATCAGGAAGCTGAACGCCGCGATCGCGATGCACACCAGCGAGAAGATGATCGCGACCGTTCCGCCGCTGCGCAGGCCCAGGCCCGCGCCGCCGTTGACGTGGAACATCGCGAGCACGAAGTTGCCCAGCATCAGGGCCAGCACCCCGAACATCGCGGCGACCAGCATCCGGGTGAACTTGGGCGTCACCCGGATCGCGCCGGTCTTGTAGACGACGAGCATGCCGAAGAACACCCCGAAGGTGCCGAGCACGGCCTCTCCGATCAGCGCCCCCGCGCTGGCGTTCGAGACCGAGAAGTTGGCGAAGACGAACGAGATGGCGCCCAGGAAGAGGCCTTCGAGGACGGCGTAGCTGAGCACGATCGCCGGGCTGTCCTGTTTGCGGCCGAAGGTTGCGACCAGCACCAGGCCGAGGCCGCCGAGCGCGCCGACCATGGTCAGCGGCATCGCCAGCGCGAGGTTGGACGCCACCAGGAAGTAGGAGACCACGGCCGACACCGCCAGCACCGCCAGCGTGATGCCGGTCTTGGTGACGACGTCATCGATGGTCAGCGGGCGCGAAGCCCTGGTCTCCTGGTACGGAGCTTGGTAGGGGGCCGCGTAGGGGTCGGCCCCATAGCCCTGCATGGGGGCCGCGCCCGTACCGAATTGCGCGTATCCGCCCCGCTGCTTGGGCAGCGAACGAAATACCGGGTTGCTTGTCTCCCGCACCGTCGGATCCTCTCTATTGGCTCGAGCTGTGCGAACACACTCTCAACGAGCGGCGTCCGGTCCGGGTTCCCAGGGGGCCCGGGCAAGTGTCTGGAGGCTTTGCTGCCGTCGTCGCGTTAAAGATAACCCTTACCCGCGGGTATCGCGCCGGTCGTCACGATCTAGATTTTTCGTCGAGGATGGACCGGCGATGGGAGGCCAGGGCGTGACCGACGGATCCGATGAGGTTCTGACCCGGGTCGACGGCAACGTCGGTCTGATCACGCTCAACCGCCCCAAGGCGATCAACTCGCTGAATCAGCCGATGGTGGACGCGCTGAGCGCCGTGCTCGCCGACTGGGCGGACGACGACGCGGTGGGCGCGGTGCTGCTCTCCGGCGCCGGCGAGCGCGGGTTGTGCGCCGGCGGCGACGTCGTCTCCATCTATCACAGTGCCCGCAAGGACGGCGTGGAGGCGCGGCGGTTCTGGCGGGACGAATACCTCCTCAACGGCCAGATCGCCGATTTCTCCAAGCCATACGTGGCGCTGATGGACGGCATCGTGATGGGCGGCGGCGTCGGCGTCAGCGCCCACGCGAACACCCGGGTGGTGACCGACACCTCCAAGATCGCGATGCCCGAGGTCGGCATCGGCTTCGTTCCCGATGTCGGCGGGGCGTTCCTGCTGTCCCGGGCGCCCGGGGCGCTGGGTCTGCACGCCGCGCTGACCGGGGCGCCGTTTACGGGAGCCGACGCCATCGCCATGGGATTCGCCGACCACTACGTGCCGCACGACGACCTCGAGGCGTTCACCCGGGCGGTCATCGCCGATGGCGTCCAGAGCGCGCTCGCCCGGCATGCCGTCGAGCCCCCGCCGAGCGACCTTGCCGCACAACGCAGTTGGATCGACGAATGCTACGCCGGTGACACGGTCGAAGACATCGTGGCCAGCCTGCGCGGGCATGACGCCGGCCCGGCCAACGCCGCCGCCGACCTGATCGGCACCCGCTCGCCGATCTCGTTGTCGGTGACGCTGGAGGCCATCCGCCGCGCCGCCAACCTTCCGACGGTGAAAGACGTTCTCGTTCAAGACTATCGGGTCTCGTGCGCATCGCTGCGATCACACGATCTGGTGGAGGGAATCCGAGCGCAGCTGGTCGACAAAGACCGCAACCCGAAGTGGTCGCCGTCGTCGCTGTCCGAGGTCACCCGGGCCGACATCGAGGCGTACTTCACCCCCGTCGACGACGACTTGAGCTTCTAGAAAGGCGATTTGCGATGACAGACAGCTCCACCCCGGGCTACGAGACCATCCTGGTCGAGCGCGACGGCCGCGTCGGCACCATCACCCTGAACCGGCCCAAAGCGCTGAACGCGCTGAACACCCAGGTGATGAACGAAGTAACCAGCGCGGCAATGGATTTCGACAACGATCCGGGCATCGGCGCGATCATCATCACCGGGTCCGCCAAGGCGTTCGCCGCCGGCGCCGACATCAAGGAGATGGCCGGGCTGACGTTCGCCGACGCGTTCGACGCCGACTTCTTCGCCCCCTGGGCCAAGCTGGCCGCCGTGCGGACCCCGACCATCGCCGCGGTGGCCGGGCACGCGCTCGGCGGCGGCTGCGAGCTCGCCATGATGTGCGACGTGCTGATCGCCGCCGACACGGCGAAGTTCGGCCAGCCGGAGATCAAACTCGGGGTGCTGCCGGGCATGGGCGGCTCGCAGCGCCTGACCCGCGCCATCGGCAAAGCCAAGGCCATGGACCTCATCCTGACCGGGCGCACCATCGACGCCGCCGAAGCCGAACGCAGCGGCCTGGTTTCGCGCGTGGTGCCGGCCGACGACCTGCTGACCGAGGCCAAGGCCGTCGCCACCACGATCTCGCAGATGTCCCGCTCGGCGTCGCGGATGGCCAAGGAGGCCGTCAACCGTGCGTTCGAATCGACGCTGTCCGAAGGGCTCCTCTACGAACGCCGGCTCTTCCACTCGACCTTCGCGACCGCGGACCAGTCGGAAGGCATGGCGGCCTTCGTCGAGAAGCGCACTCCGAACTTCACGCACCGGTAAGCCTGCCATGAGCGAGCCGGGCCCCGCGACGAACAATCCGACGGCCGTCACCGAGGAGGCCGCACCGGAAGCGCCCCCGGAAGCCGGCCCGGCGACTCGCGGCTCCCGGTGGACCGAAAAGCCTTGGTGGGTACGCCACTACACGTTCACCGGCACCACGGTCGGCCTCATCTTCATCTGGTTCTCGATGACGCCGTCGCTGCTGCCGCGCGGTGCGCTGTTCCAGGGGCTGGTCAGCGGGATCTCCGGCGCCATCGGCTACGGGCTGGGGGTCTTCGCCGTCTGGCTGGTCCGTTATCTCCTCGACTGGGATTCCAGCCCGCCGCCGCCGCGCTGGGCCTGGAAGGTGCTGATTCCCGTCGGCGCGGTCGGCATGGTGGTGATGGCGATCGGGTTCCACGTCTGGCAGGACAACGTGCGCGACCTGATGGGTGTCGAGCACCTCAAGTGGTACGACTACCCGGTGGCTGCGGCCACGTCGCTGGTGGTGCTGTTCACGTTGGTCGAAATCGGCCAGTTCATCCGGTGGCTGGTCCGTTTCCTCGTCGGACAGGTGGACCGCATCGCGCCGTTTCGCCTCTCGGCCACCATCGTGGTGGTCACGCTCGTGGTGCTGTCGGTCACCGTGCTCAACGGCGTCGTACTCAAGTTCGGCATGCACACGATGAACAGCACCTTCGCCTCGGCCAACGACGAGATGAATCCCGACACGGCACCCCCGAAAACAACCCTGCGCTCGGGCGGTCCGCAATCCCTGGTGTCGTGGGATTCGCTGGGCCGGGAGGGTCGCCTCTTCGTGGAGGGCGGTCCGAGCGTCGAGCAGCTCACCGCCTTCAACGGGGCTCCGGCCACCGAGCCGATCCGCGCCTACGCCGGGCTGGACGCCACCACGGACGGCATCACGGCGACCGCGGAGCTGGCGGCCCAGGAGTTGCAGCGCACCGGCGGCCTGCAACGCGCCGTCGTCGCGGTGGGCACCACCACCGGCACCGGCTGGATCAACGAGGCGGAGGCCTCGGCGCTCGAGTACATGTACAACGGCAACACCGCGATCGTGAGCATGCAGTATTCGTTTTTGCCCAGCTGGCTGTCGTTCCTGGTGGACAAGGAGAACGCCCGCCACGCCGGCCAGGCACTGTTCGAGGCCGTCGACAAGCTGATCCGGCAGCTGCCCGAGGTGCAACGACCCAGGCTCGTGGTGTTCGGCGAAAGCCTGGGATCCTTCGGCGGCGAGGCGCCGTTCATGAGCCTCAACAACGTACTGGCCCGTACCGACGGCGCCCTGTTCAGCGGACCGACGTTCCAAAACACCATCTGGACCGACCTGACCGTCACCCGTGACGCCGGCTCCCCGGAGTGGTTGCCGATCTACCACGACGGCAGGAACGTCCGGTTCGTCGCGCGCCCAAGCGATCTGGCGCGCCCGAACGCCCCGTGGGATCACCCGCGCGTGGTCTATCTGCAGCACGCCTCCGATCCGATCGCCTGGTGGACGCCCGACCTTCTGTTCAGCGAACCGGACTGGCTGCGGGAACAGCGGGGCTACGACGTGTTACCGGAGACGCGCTGGATTCCGGTGGTGACTTTCCTGCAGGTCACGGCCGACATGGCGGTGGCCGTGGAGGTACCGGCCGGACATGGCCACCACTATGTCGCCGACGCGGCCGACGGCTGGGCCGCCGTGCTCTCACCGCCCGGCTGGACGCAGGAGAAAACGGAAAAGCTGCGGCCGCTCCTGCACTCGAACGCCTAGCTACTTCGACCTGAAGTCGGCGGTCGCCCAAACCTACTGGCCTGCAAAATCGAGGCTGGGCCGGGCTGCGCCCGTCATCAACACGCCGAGCACCTCCGGGGGCCGTGATGACACACCTCACTTCCACAACCGAGCGGGAGGCCCCAACGATCGCTGCTAGCCTGGTCCTGGCCCGACCCTCGACAGCAGCGGGACAGTGAATACGAAGAGCGCGCCACGCAACTACGCGTTGGTGACCATTGCCTACTGGGAATTCACCCTCACTGACGGCGCACTGCGCATGTTGGTGCTGCTCCATTTTCATCGGCTCGGATATAGGGCAACAGAGCTCGCTTTTCTGTTCGCCTTCTACGAGTTCTTCGGCATCGTGACCAATCTCCTCGGCGGCTGGATCACCGCGCGCTCAGGCCTGAAGGTGATGCTCTACGGTGGGTTTCTCGTTCAGGTCGGCGCGCTGATAATGCTCGCGCTCCTGCAGCCGGAATGGCCTCATGCGCCTTCAATGGCCTATGTAATGGCCGCCCAGGCACTGTCAGGTATCGCTAAAGACCTGACAAAAACGAGTGCCAAGGCGGCGATCAAGGCAATGGTTCCGGACGACGCCGACAGCGTGCTCTTCAAATGGGTTGCGCGTCTGACTGGGTCAAAGAATGCGCTGAAGGGTGCCGGCTTTTTCATGGGTGGCGCTCTACTTGGGTCGCTCGGATTCGCGGGCTCACTGGTCGCGATGGCGGCCGGCCTTCTGGTCGTGCTGCTTGCGACCGTGGTGTCGCTCCCGGCTGGGATGGGTAAAGCTAAGTCGAAAATCAAGTTCACGGCGCTCTTTTCGAAGAGCGCCGCCGTGAATTGGCTATCCGTGGCACGCGCGTTCTTGTTCGCGTCTCGCGATGTGTGGTTCGTGGTGGGACTGCCAGTCTTTCTTGCTTCCACGCTGCATTGGTCCTTTTGGCAGGTGGGAGGCTTCGCCGCGGCGTGGTTCATCGGTTATGGCCTTGTACAGGCAGCAGCGCCCGAGATCCTTCGCCACTGGGGTGGTCAGGAAGGCGTGACTGGAGACACCGCGCGTCTGTGGGCCTTCATTCTCGCCGTAATACCAATCGCTATCGCGGCCGCGCTCAAGTTCGGACTGGATAACGCACCCACCCTGATGGTCGGGATCGGAATCCTCATGGTGGTTTTTGCGGTCAACTCTGCGGTTCACTCATATCTGCTCCTGACGTATTCGGCCGACGAAGAGGTCGCGGTCAACGTCGGCTTTTACTACATGGCCAACGCAGTCGGCCGTCTACTGGGCACCCTCCTGTCAGGAGTGGTTTTCGAGTTTTACGGATTGGTGGGATGCCTGGTGACTTCCTGCGCCTTGGTTTTGGCTGCGGGAATTTCGTCTTTCAACCTTCCCCGTGCTTGAACGATGCAACTGTTCGTTCCTGACTCTTATCTAACTATTCGACCTGCGTTCCGACGAACAATCAAGTGGCGCAACGGAAGTGAAGGCCGCATCAGCACCCGCAAGCGTGGCTTACGGCTGGGCTCGCGCCCGCATCGACGGCACAAAGGCACTCGGATCCGGAGCGGGCACGGCGTCTTGGCCCAGCTGGCCAAGATCAGTGCCCTCCGCCGCGTGATCGACATAACGCCGTAGCCACATTCGCGCCATACCGCTGCGACCCGACACAGCCGCTCAGCACCGACGCCGGTTTTTCAGGGCGACGTAGCTAGGCCGGCGGTTCCGGCGTTGCCAGCGCCCCCGGTCTCGAGTCGATGGAACCCCGGCCGAGCGCATCCAGCACCCCGGCGCCGGCCATGGCGTGGTAGCCGCCGACGACGTCGGTGGCGCGGTGCAGGCCGATGTCCAGCAGCGCGGCCGCCGCGAGGCTGGACGTATAGCCCTCCGAGCACACGATCACCCACTCGACGTCGTCGCCGACGGCCTCGGGCAGCCCGGCGTCACTGGTCGGGTCGCAGCGCCACTCCAGGACGTTGCGTTCGATCACCAGCGCGCCGGGGATCTCACCCTCGCGGGAGCGCTGGGCCTGCGGCCGGATGTCGACGAGCACCGCCCCGCGCCGCAGCGCGTCCGGCACTTCGACGGCGGGAAGGCGGCGGTAGCGGCGGCGGGCGGACCTCAACACGACGTCGATGCGGCTCATCACGGTCCTTCCGGATGGTCGGTCAGTTCGGTGCGCTGGCGCCGCAGCCGGTTTCGGCCGGTGACCTCGTAGTAGGACATCGCGGTCAGCGGCGGTGAATAGGCGTGCACGCTCAGCGAAGGCCGCGCCGGCCCCGAGACTGGCACGGGCCGGGGCGCCCACACCACGTCGTGCACCCAGCCCAGCGGGAACCCGGCCTGATCACCGGCGTCCAGCCGGCGCCGCCGCAAGGCGCTGCCGTCCCAACGGAATTCGGTGAGCGACCCCGACACCACCGTCAGCGCGCCGAGGGACCCGCCGTGGTCGTGTAGTTCGGTGTGATGGCCGGGCACCCAGCTGATCAGCCAGATGTCCAGCTCCTCGTCACCGTGGATGCGGGCGAACCAGCGCCGCGACTCCGGTATCCCGCCCGGCGGCAGCAAGTGATCGCAGCGCCCGCTCAGCACGTCGTCGGCGGCCCGGTCGGTGGCGTGCAGGAGGTCGGGCACCCGCAGCCGGGTCGGGCCCGGCGACGGGGACCCGGATGGGGACGGGATGGTGCGCGGGCGCAACGCGGCCGGCGCGGCGACGGGCACAGGTGTTGCCAGAGGCAATGACATCGTGGAGCTCCAGGGAAAACGGGATCGGACAGGCGGCGGCGTGTTACGGCCGACAACACTCGCAAAGTCCGAAGCGCTCCATCACGGCCGCCAGTGTTGCATAGATTGGCGAGGTGCGCTGGTGCGGTCGCCGGCCCCGGCTGTGGGGCCCGCTCGTCGCGGCGGCCGCTCTGGTGGCGGCCACCGGGTGCTCGCCCGGTGCGCCGACGCGCACGCCGGCATCCTCGCCGGCGCGGCCGGCCGACGCCGGCCCCGACGCCGCCCCGCCGGGTGCCGTCGGGCTCTCCCCCTCCGGCGTGACGACCAGGGTCGACGTCCCCGCGAACTCGACCGAGGAGGAGTATTACCAGGCCTGTCACGCCGCGAAGGTGTGGATGGACGCCCAGCCCAGGACGGATGAGTCGCGGTTCGAGCCCTATCTGGCGATGGTCCAGGCCGCGCCGTCGGGCACCGCAGGCAGCTGGAACGCGCGCTGGGCGGACCTGCCGCCGGCCCGGCAGGCGGCCGTGATCACCGCCGCGCGCGCCGCCGCCAACGGCGAATGCGACTAGCCCCTTCGAACTCGTGCGCGATTCAACTCACGCGTACCTAAAGTGACCGCCCGGCCGGTGTGCCGGCCCGCTTCGCCGCGCAGAATGAAGAAATGCCGGACGGAACTGGCGGAGGTGGCCCGCGCCGATCCTCACCGACGCGCGTGGCCGTGGCGCTGGGCAGCGGCGGGGCCCGCGGCTACGCCCACATCGGGGTGATCGAAGCGCTGCGCGCCCGGGACTACGAGATCGTGGGAATCGCGGGCTCGTCGATGGGCGCGCTGGTCGGCGGTTTGGAGGCGGCAGGGCGCCGGGACGAGTTCGCCGATTGGGCGAAATCCCTGACACAACGCACCATCCTGCGGCTGCTGGACTTCTCGATCAGCGCGGCCGGGGTGATGCGGGCCGAGAAGATCCTGGACACGGTGCGCGACATCCTGGGCCCGGTCGCCATCGAGCAGCTGCCCATCCCCTTCACCGCCGTGGCGACCGACCTCTTGGCCGGCAAGTCGGTGTGGTTTCAGCACGGACCCGTCGACGAGGCGATCCGCGCCTCCATCGCGATACCGGGCGTGATCGCCCCCCACGAACTCGGCGGACGGCTGCTGGCCGACGGCGGCATCCTGGACCCGCTGCCGATGGCACCGCTGTCGGCGGTCAACGCCGACGTGACCATTGCGGTGAGCCTCAGCGGCAGTGAGGCGATCGTCAACCGCGAGGGCGAGGCCGGCGCGACCGCCGACTGGCTGAACCGCATGGTGCGCAGCACCTCCTCGCTGCTCGACAGCTCCGCGGCCCGGTCGCTGCTCGATCGGCCGACCGCGCGCGCCGTCCTGGGCCGATTCGGCGCGTCCACCGCGGAGGCGGAAACCTGGCCGGACGATGCCGAGGCCGCGGAGCCCGCCGCCGGGGACGATGCCGTCGCCGAATTGGCCGGCGCCACACCCGAAGTCCCGAAGCTGGGCAGTTTCGAGGTGATGAACCGGACGATCGACATCGCGCAGGCCGCGCTGGCCCGCCACACGCTGGCGGTCTACCCGCCCGACCTGTTGATCGAGGTTCCCCGCTCGATCTGCCGGGGCCTGGAATTCCACCGGGCGGCCGAGGTCATCGCCGTCGGCCGTGCATTGGCGGAGGAGGCCCTGGACGCTTTCGAGGCCGACCGTGCCGCGCCGCCCGCGGCCGACGGCTGAAAACCGCTCTGCCGCAAGCGATTGGGCCCCGGCTCGATCAGACGCCCAGGAACCGCGCCACGGCCCGGGCTTCGCGGCGGCCCTGCTCGCGCCCGGCCAGTGCCGAGGCGACGCGGCACTTCGGATCCAGCGGATTGCGCCCGAAGGCCGCCACCGAGTCGGCGTCGGCGAACACCGCGAACACCGCGCCGGGGAAAGCGGAGATCTCCGCGGCCGGCCCGGGACCGAACGGCGAGGGCGCGTCCGCGCCGGAGGGCAGCAGGACCACCGCCGCGTCACAATCGGCGGCCACGCCGAGGTTGATCGAGCTGGCGACGCCGCCGTCCATATAGCGCCGGCCCGCGATGGCCACCGGTGGCCATGCCCCGGGCACCGCGCAGCTGGCCGCCACCGCGTCGACCAGGTCGACGCCGGACTCCCGATCGAAAACGGCCAATTCGCCGGTGCTTACGTCGATGGCGGTGATCCGCAGTGTCCGGTCGGGCCAGTCGTGCGACGGCAACCGCCGGGCGATCACCTGCCGGCGCACCGGCGGCGGAACGGTTTCGGTGGCCAGCGCCACCGCGCCGATCCGTTGCATCTGCTGCCGGGTCTTGTCCGACGGGTCGGTGTAGGGCGCCGCCAGGGCCGCCAGGAACATCTCGGTGATGGTGTCGACGTCGACCCCGGAATCGATCTCGGGCGACGATTCGGCGACCTGCCGGTCGAACAGCGCGTCAAGCACGCTGCCGCTGCCGATCTGCGCGGCGACCGCCGAGCCCGCCGAGGTGCCCACCAGCACGTCGGAATCCAGCAACAACCGCGCCGCCGTCGGCGACTCGTCGGCGATGCCGCGCAGAACACCTGTCTCCCAGGCTATTCCCGCTATCCCACCGCCCGCCAGCACAAGCGCCCGTCTGGTTGTCACGCCCACCCACTCTGCCAGCAGCGGCGGGGGCCGGCGCGGCGGGGTTTACGGCGAGAGCAGCTGCGCTTGCTGCGCCGGCACGCTGAGATCCTCCTCCCGGATCTGGTGCCGGGGCGGGTCGGGCAGCACCACTTTGCTGGTGATGTGCAGTCCCGCATCGACGTGGACGAGCTCGCCGGGGTCCAGCAGGCGCCAGCGGGGGTCGCCGTCCATGGGTTCGCTGGCGAACACCACCGACGATCGGGCGCACAGGTGCTCGGACCAGGCGCGGATCCGGTTGGTGCGCATGTGGAAGTCTCGCGCCGACGCGGGCTCGTAGCGCCGGTCCAGGACGTAGAGCCGGTTGCTCGCCGGATACCGCAGCGCCCACATCTCGGCGGCCGTGCTCAGCAGCAGGTTGACCCCGAAGATCGGCACGCTGTCGGCAAGCCACCGCAGGGCATCGAGCAAACCCGCTGTCACGTCGCCGTTTTGGGCTCGGGTGCAACCGGTGATCAAGGCGAAGACCCGCTCGGAGTCGGTGTCGCCCTGCACCAGGCCGTCGGTGCCGAGCTCGCGCAGCCGTGCATCGAGGACGTCCAGCCCCTCGACCACGCCGTTGTGCGCGAATATCCGCCCGTCCTGCAGAAAGGGATGGGTGTTACGGGTCTGGTGTGAGCCGGTCGTCGCATAGCGCACGTGCGCGATGAAGGTGGTGCCGCTCATCTCGTGCGCTTCGGTGGCGAACGCGGCGTCCTCCCAGGCCGCCATGGGCTGCTTCTGCACCTGCGGCCGGCCCCGCTCGTCGAACACGCCCAGGCCGGTGCCGTCGGGGTTTCTCCTGCTCTGGACCGACAGGCTGTCGGGGGCGTCCAACAGCCAAAAGGTCGCACTACAAACGTCGGTCCCGGCATGCAATCCAAAAAGTCGGCACATACCGGCACGGTACCCAGCTTCAGCGGGTCAACACCTCGCCGAGGTCCAGCAGCGCTCGCCGCGCGTAGCGCTTCCACAGCATCCCGAACAGCGGCAGACCCGGGGCGGCCAGCGGCGACCTGGGGTAAATGGTCCAGCGCCAGGTGATCTCGGTGCCGCCGCCGGCCGGGGCGAAGGTCCACTCGCCGGTGACCGAACCGACCAGCAGCGCCATCGGCCCGTGGATTCGGGTGAGCCGGTAGCCGAACGATCGCGGCGCGTCGACACTGGTCAAGTCCTCCCGCGCGCTACCGCCGACCAACATGATCGTGCGGCTCCGGCCCGCGCTGTCCCAGTCGCCGGTCTGGTCCCGCACCTCCCTGATCGGCGGGATCGGGCCGTACCAGCGGCCGAAGATCTCCGGCAGCGAGATGGGCAGCGTGCCGTGAAACGCCGCGTCCGGCGCGACGGGCACCACATGCGATTGCTCGACGACGAGGGGCTGGGCCATGAGGGTCCTTCCGCTGCGCTCGTGAACCTGGAATGCACCGAACGAGCCAAGAGTGTCAGACCCGCCCTCAGTCGCGCGTCTCGACCACCCAGTAGCCGTGCTCGGCGTAGCGCGCCCGGATGGCCTTCTTGTCGTACTTGCCCACGCTGGTACGCGGAATCTCGTCGACGAATGTCCACCGTTCGGGCAGCCACCAGCGAACCACCTTCTCCGCCAGGAACTTCCGCAGGTCCTCGGCGTTGACCGTGGTGCCTTCCTTGGCCACCACGACGGCCAGCGGCCGTTCCTGCCAGCGCTCGTCGGGCACGCCGACCACCGCGGCCTCGACCACGTGCGGGTGACCGATCAAGCTGTTCTCCAACTCGACCGAGGAGATCCACTCCCCGCCGGACTTGATGACGTCCTTGGCCCGGTCGGTCAGCGTCACGAAGCCCCGCTCGTCGATCCGTCCCACGTCGCCGGTGCGCAGCCAGCCGGAGTCGAACTTCGAGTCGTCGGCCGTCAGGTAGTACGAGCCGGCGATCCACGGGCCGCGGACTTCCACCTCGCCCACGGCCGCACCGTCGTTGGGCAGCGCCCGGCCATTGTCGTCGACGATCCGCATCTCCACGCCGCAAACGGGTTGGCCCTGGGTCCCGCGGAACGCCCAGTGCTGGTCTTCGGGCGTTCCCGGCGGCGGCCACGCCATGGTGGCCATCGGCGACGTTTCCGTCATCCCCCACAGCTGGCGGATCTGCACGCCGTGGTTCTCCTCGAAGGTCCGCATCAGCGACACCGGAACGGCCGATCCCCCGCAGACCACCAGCCGCAGCGACGACATGTCGTGGTCGGGTTCTTCCTCCAGCCGGTGCAAGACGTCGTTCCAGATCGTGGGCACCGCGCCCGCCACGGTCGGTCGCAGGTCCTCCACCATGCGGATCAGCGACCGCGCGTCGAGATGGCGGTCGGGCAACACCAGGTCGGCGCCGGCCATCAGCGCCGCGTAGGGCAGGCCCCAGGCGTTGGCGTGGAACATCGGCACGACGGGCAGCACGCTGTCGACGGAGCCCACACCGATGCCGTTGGCGGTGCAGGCCGCCATGGTGTGCAGGTAGCTCGAACGGTGGCTGTAGACAACGCCTTTCGGGTTACCGGTGGTGCCGCTGGTGTAACACATTGCGGCCGCGGACTTCTCGTCGAGCTCCGGCCAGTCGAAGTCGGGGGATTCGGCGTCGATCAATTCGGCATATCGCAGCACCGTCTTGCCTGCGCCCTCGAAGGCCGCGGCGTCGCCCTCCCCGACCACGATCACCGTGTGCACGGTCTTGAGGTCGCCCAGCACCGGGGCCAGCAACTTGATCAGCGACGAATCGACCAGCACGACTTGGTCTTCGGCCTCGTTGGCGACATAGGCGATCTGCTCGGCGAAGAGGCGGATGTTGAGGGTGTGCAACACGGCGCCCATCGACGGCACCGCCAGGTAGGTCGCCAGGTGTTCGGCGTTGTTCCACATGAACGTCGCCACCCGCTGGTCGCCGCTGACGCCCAGGCGTCGCAACCCGTTCGCCAGCCGAGCGGCATCTTGACCCAGCTCACGGTAGGTGATTCGCCGGTAACCCTCACCGGTGGCGGTGGCGACCGTGCGCGCGCCGTGGATACCGCAGCCGTGCCGCATGATCGCGGTGATCGTCAACGGAAAGTCCTGCATCGTGCTGTCCATCGAGATACCGCCTTTGGATCGCGGCGCAGCGTCGCCTGAATGTCACCCTCCGGCACGCGCGGTGCGGGCCGCGTCCCGGGCCGGCAACGCCTGTTCGCCGGCAGCCTCCACCCTAAGCCCCAGCTAGGCGGGGATGCAGGCAATCACCTAGGCGAGGACGGGTTCCCGCGGCACCGCCGCGGGCAGCCGGGTGGTCGATGCCTCCTGGCGCCCGCCGCCCGCCGCGATCGGCACGACGGTGACGACACCGGAGTGGCCGCCGATGTAGAGGTATCGCCCGTCGGGGCTTTCCACCACGCAGGACGGGTGCTCGGCCACCGTGATGTCCCCGACGACGTCGTGGGTGCCGGTGCACACGACCGCGACGTGCCCGTCGCTGACCAGGTAGGCGCGGCGCCCGTCGCGGCTGAGCGCCAAGCGGGTGATCGGACCGGAGAGCTCGCTGAGCTTGCGCGTGCCGGTGATCTCGCGGCTTCGGGTGTCGATGACGTCGAGGACCGCGCCGACCACCGGGCCGGAGCTGGCCACGTAGGCGATGCCGCCGTCGCCACTCAGCGCGACGTCGCGGATGGGCAGGCCGAGCTCGTAGATGCCGACGATGCGGGAGCCGCCGTCGGAGGGTGGGCCGGCCTCGACGACGACCAGCTGCCCACCGGAGGGCCCGTTGGTGGCGACGTACAGCTGACTTCCGTCGGGGCTGAGGCGCACGCAGTCCGCGGTGGTCCCCGCCGCGGTGGCGAGCTCGATCACCTCGGTCTCGCCCCCGAGGGTGTCCACCACCGCGACGTCGGCGCCGCGGCCCCGGTTCCGGCCGGCGTAGATGAACCTCCCGTCGGCGCTCACGGTGAGATCGCTCACACTGTGGGCCAGCGGGTGCCTCGCGATGAGCGCGTTCGCCGAGAAATCGACGACGCCGACGGAGTCATACGATGACGTTGCGGTGCTGATGTAGGCGAGCGGCGCGTCCCCCCCGCTCAGGGCGACCGCGAACGGTTCGTCGAGGCCGCCGAGGGTCTGCACCACCTGGCGGGCATCGGTGTCGACGACGGAGACCATGTCGCGGCCGGGGTTGACCACGACCAGCCGCCTCCCGTCCGGGCTGATGCCGAGGTCGCTGATCGGGCCGTTTCGCACCGGAATTGCCACGACCGAGGTGTCGTCGAAGTGGAACACACAGTCATCCTGGAAGGCCTTGCGGCCGTTCGAAGCGCTCACGCTGTACCGCCTTTGCTGTGTTGTCGGCGTGGAGGCGAAGTCGCCGGGACGTGTGCGACAATTCGGCCTCCGGATCCACCGGATCTCAGCACCGAAAGGCGCCGACGCGACTGGTTTTGCGAGTCTACCGGCCAGAATTCGCGTCAAACGGTTCAGAAATTCCCCGACGTTAGCTTCGTCACTCCCCGCACTCAGGTTCTGCTCAGGCTTTCAATTACGCTGTATCGCAGTCGCTTACCCTTAGCGAAAGTGACGCAAACGCTCATCCGGCGGATTTCGCTTTCGCCGCTAACGCCCGCGCTCAGCGCGTACGGTTGTCCAGGTTAAGAAACTCTCAGGCTTTGGTCCGCGGAGAGGGAAAGATCACACAGCTCACTGGCTGAACTGGGTGTGCGGCCGGACCAAGGCGACGCCATCGACGACGATGTCCAGCTTTTCGTTGTAAAACGCCACCAGACCGGCGATCTGGCCGACCGCGGGCAAGGGATAGTGGTAGGTCCAGGCCAGGTCCGCGTGCACGACGCCACCGGAGCGCACCGACCAGTAACCCGACGCCACGCCTTTGTACGGGCACAGCGTCTGTGTCGCGCTGGGTTCCAGATGCTCGAAGGCGATGTCGGTAGGATCGATGTAATACCTTGTCGGCAAGCCAGTTTCGAATAGCAGTACCGGAGACCTGGTGTCCGCCAACATGATTCCGTCCAGCTCCACCCGAACATGGCGGTGTGAACGCAGCGCATCCACCCGCGAGTAGGGATTGCGCGGATGGCCGTAGATCGGCTCGTCTTCCTCGAACCAGCGCAACGGATCCCATTCGAATCGCACCGTCCCGGCCACCGGGCCGTCACCGCCGGCGTCGAACACCCGCGCGGCGGACGGGTGGGTCTCGCCGGCGCGCTGCAAGGAATGCAGCCGCGAGGGGCCGAACTGCACGTGCTGCGGATGGTTCTCGTCGCGCAGGAACTCCGCGCGGACATCGGCCAAGGGGATGTAGTACTGCGGGTAGTGCGGCACCTCCCACACATAAAGCGCGGCGGTGGTGTCGAAGACCAGCGCGTCGCCGAGATAGCCCCGCACCCGGCGCGGCGCGGGTTCGACCCGCCCGCGGGCGGCGGCCACCTGCGGGTAGTCGCGCTCGGCGGTCACGTCTGATCCTTGGCGGCCAGACCGGCCGGCGCATGGGCGATCGCCGCCCGGATGGCGTCGGCCAGCGCCAGGGCGCTTTCCTCGGTGAGCTCCAGCGCCACCCGCGCCGACGGCCCGAGCTGGGGGTTGATCACGTCGATGTTGACGGTGTGGCCGTAGGGCGCGTGGACCGGGTGATCGACATACACCGTCGCGCGGCTGGCGCCGAACCATCCCGTGGCGCCCTTGGCGCTGCCGTCGATCGCGACGTGTTCGGTGAGATGGGTGCACATGGCGGGCGTACCTAGCCTTTCAGGTGGGTGGCGAAGAAGTCGTCGATGCGCCGCCAGCCGTCGACCGCCGCCTCCGGCCGGTATGCGGGGCGATCGACGGAGAAGAACGAGTGGCCCGCGCCCGCATAGGAGTGGAACTCGTGCGGCTTGTCCAGCTTGTTGAGCTCCTCGTCCAGGGTGGCCACCGCGGCCGGCGCCGGGAATCGGTCGTCGAGCCCGAACAGGCCGAGCAGTGGGCAACTCAGACCCGACGCGAGCCGCAGGATCGGCTTCATGACCTTGGGCATGCCCTCCGGCGGGTCCTCGACGATGAAGGCGCCGTAGCAGTCCACCGCGGCGTCGAACGGCAGCGAACAGGCCGCCAGGTACGCGTGCCTCCCGCCCGAACAGTGCCCGATGACGCCGAACTTGCCGTTGGCGCCCGGCAACGAGCGCAGGTGCTCGACCGCACCCGCGACGTCGCCCACCAGCCGCTCGTCGGGCACCCCGCCGGCGGCCCGCGCCGCCGCCGCCGCGTCGTCGGGTGACGCGCCTGGGGCCTCCCGCGAATAGAGGTTCGGGGCCATGGCGTGGTAGCCGCTGACGGCGAGCCGCCGGACGAATTCCTTGGTCTCGCGGTCGTAGCCGGGCATGTGGTGGATCCACACGACTCCCCCGCGACTCCCTTCGGCCAGCGGCATGGCGCGGTACGCCTCGATCTCGTCGCCGCCGTGGCCGGTGATGGTGACGGTTTCCGCGCGAATGGCGTCGGGGCTGAGCGCGTTCATCGCAAACCTTCCGGGCTCGCCGGTTGGGCCGCAACCGGGCGGAGCGCAGGCGGCCGGTCGGGCCGCCCCGCCGGACACCAACGTATCGGAACGCCCGCGCGGCCGGACGGTTCAGCTCACCTCCCGGGCCCTCACCTCGCGTGTCGTGCGACCTCGTTGTGCCGAGCGGACGTCACGCTGTAGGGGACGCCGGGCAGCGACTGGCCGCGCTGACGAATGGGGCACTGCACGTGGTTGACAGCGCTGAACATCAAGAGGCCCAAGACCGTGCCGGTGGTCGGGGTCATCACCGGCTGGTGGGTCAGCCGCACCGCGACGACGAAGGGGTGATCGTCGAAGCCGAACGGCGGGCCGCCCGGTTGCGCTCGGACGAACATCGTTTCGGTCGGCGCGGCGAGCGGTTCGACCGGCGCTCCCCGTTCGTGATGGGAATGACCGCCTCGGCCGGCGTGGCCGTGACCTATGCGGCGGTGCGTGTCCTCGGGTCGATGTCCTCGGTGCTGGTCTTGATCGGCGTGGCGATGTTCTTCGCGCTCGGGCTCGAGACCGCCGTGTCGTGGCTCGTCAACCACAGGCTGCCGCGGTGGGCGGCGGTCACGGCGGTGGTGACGCTCGTGTTCGCCCTCATCGCCGGGACGGTGGCCGCGACCATTCCCCCGCTGGTGCAGGAGGCGCGCCAGCTCGCCGAGCAACTGCCGCATTACCTGCAGCACATGCAAGACCGCTCGTCGCTGCTCGGCAGGCTCGACGAGCGCGTCCATCTGCAACAGCGGGTCACCGAGCTGGTCACCGGATCCGGCCGTTTCAGCGTCGCGGGGGTCGTCCGCACCGGGTCGGAGGTGTTCGGTGTGCTGTCCCACATCGGCATCGTGGCCATGCTGACCATCTACTTCCTCGCCGACATGCGCCGCATCCGGGCCGGCTTCTACCGGCTGATGCCCAACTCCCGCCGGCCGCGCGCCATCCTGATCGGCGACGAAGTGGTGGCGAAGTTCGGCGCCTACCTCTTCGGCAACGTGCTGACGTCGGTCATCGCGGGGTTCGCCACTTTCGTGTGGTGTGTCCTGCTCGACGTCCCCTACGCGGTTCTGCTGGGTGTCGTGGTGGCCGTCTTGGACCTCTTCCCCTACGGCTCGACGGTGGGCGGATTCGTCGTCGCCGCCGTCGCGCTCAGCGTCTCGATCCCGATCGCCATCGCGACCGTCGCGTTCTACATGGGATTCCGGTTGGGCGAGGATTATCTGTTGACCCCCAGGATCATCGGCCGGGCGGTCAGGGTGCCGGCCGGCGTCACGGTGGTCGCCGTGCTCCTCGGCGCCGCGTGGCTGGGCGTGGTCGGAGCGCTGGTCGCCATCCCGCTGGCGGCGGCCCTGCAGCTGCTCGCGCAGGAACTGCTGTTCCCGGCACTGGACGAGGCGTGAGCGGCACCGAAACCGTTGCGCGCGAAGGCTTTTACGCCCGCGCCGCCGCGCGGCTCCCGGCGAGGTCGAGGGCGATGTCGACGAGCATGTCCTCCTGCCCGCCCACCATGCCGCGGCGCCCCGCCTCGACCAGGAGCGTGCGGGCGTCGACGCCGAACCGTTCGGCCGCCGCCTCCGCATGGCGCAGGAAGCTCGAATACACGCCGGCGTAGCCGAGGGTGAGCGTCTCGCGATCCACGCGCACCGGACGCTCCTGCAGCGGGCGGACCAGGTCGTCGGCGGCATCCTCGAGGGCGTTGAGGTCGCAGCCGTGTGGCCAGCCCATCCGGGTGGCGGCCGCGATGAAGACCTCCAGCGGGGCGTTGCCGGCACCGGCGCCCATGCCGGCCAGGGACGCATCGACGCGCCGGCACCCGTGCTCGACGGCGACCATCGAGTTGGCGACGCCCAGGGACAGATTGTGGTGGGCATGGATGCCGACTTCGGTCTCGGCGCACAGCTTTTGGCGCACCGCGTCGACGCGCTCGGCGACGTCGCGCATGGTCATCGCGCCGCCGGAGTCGACGACGTAGACGCAGCCGGCGCCGAACCCCTCCATCAACCCGGCCTGCTCGGCCAGGGTCCGCGGGGTGGTCAGGTGGCTCATCATCAGGAACCCGACGGTGTCCATGCCCAGTTCGCGGGCGGCGGCGATGTGGTGCGCGGAGATGTCGGCCTCGGTGCAGTGGGTGGCGACCCGCACCACGGCGGCCCCGGCCCGGTGCGCCGCGGCGAGGTCGCCGACGGTGCCGATTCCCGGCAGGACCAGCGTGGCGATCTTCGCGCGCCGGACCGCCCCGGCGACCGCTTCGATCCACTCCAGGTCGGTGTGTGCGCCGAACCCGTACACGCAGCTGGAGCCGCCCAGCCCGTCGCCGTGGGCGACCTCGATGGAGTCGACCCCTGCGGCGTCGAGCGCCGCGGCGATGTCGGCGGCCTGGCGCAGCGTGTACTGGTGGCGCACCGCGTGCATCCCGTCGCGCAAGGTGACGTCGCTGATGTGGAGCCGGTCGGTCACGACGACACCCCCGATCCCGTGAACGAATGCGCCGCAATGCTTTCCGCGGTGGCCAGCGCCGCGGAGGTCATGATGTCGAGGTTGCCGGCGTAGGCCGGCAGGTAGTCCGCGGCGCCGGTCACCTGCAGCAGGGCGGTGATCCGGGTGCCGATGAATTTCCCCGTCTCGGGGATGTGCAGGGGGTGGTCGGGACCGAACGTCTCGAACTGTACGGGTTGCTTGAGCCGATATCCGGGCACGTAGCGCCGGACCCGCTCCACCATCGCGGCGATGGACGTCTCGATCGCGGCGTGATCGCAATCCCCTTCCACGAGGCAGTAGACCGTGTTGCGCATCAGGATCGGCGGGTCCGCGGGGTTGAGGACGATCACCGCCTTGCCCCGCTGCGCGCCGCCGACGACTTCCAATGCGGTGGCGGTGGTTTCGGTGAACTCGTCGATGTTCGCGCGGGTGCCCGGGCCAGCGGACTTCGACGAGATCGACGACACGATCTCGGCGTAGGCCACCGGCGCCGACCGGTTCACCGCGGCCACGATCGGCACCGTGGCCTGCCCCCCGCACGTCACCATGTTGAGGTTCGGCGCGTCGAGGTGGTCTTCGAGGTTGACCACCGGCACACAGAACGGGCCGATCGCGGCCGGGGTGAGGTCGAGTACACGTACGCCGTTGTGCCGCAACGCATCCCAGTGCGTGGCGTGGGCCTCGGCGGAGGTGGCGTCGAACACCAGGCGGACCCGCTCGAAGCCCGGCATGGCCAACAGTCCGTCGATGCCGTCCGACGACGTCGGCACCCCCAGCCGGCCCGCGCGGGCCAGCCCGTCGGAGGCGGGGTCGATGCCGATCATGGCCGCGATCGTCAGCGGTCCGCCGCCCCGCATGATCTTGAGCATCAGGTCGGTCCCGATGTTGCCCGACCCGATGATCGCCACGGGAAATCGCCGACCGGCCATGGTGTTTCCTCCCGGCCTACGCGAAACTCACGCCGACGGTGCCGAGGCCGGTGATGGTGGCCGCTGCGCGGTCTCCGGCCTGGACGAAGGCGGCCGTGGTGTAGGAGCCCGACATCACCAACTGCCCGGCCTCGATCGCCGTTCCGTACTCGGCCAGGGCGTTGGCCAGCCAGGCGACGGCCGCCGCCGGATCACCCATCACGGCGGCGCCCCGCCCCGTTTCGACGAGCGCGTCGTTGAGGTAGAGCGCCGCGGTGGTGCCGGGCAGCCACGGCGCGTCCGCGATCGGCACCCACTCGCCCAGCACCACGGCGCCGGAGCTGGCGTTGTCGGCGACGGTGTCCGCCAGGGTGATTCGCCAGTCGGCGATGCGGCTGTCGACGATCTCCAGCGCCGCGGCCACCGCCCCGGTGGCCGCCATCACCGCGGCCGCCGTCACCCCGGGACCGCGCAGCGGGGCCCGCAGCAGGAACGCCACTTCCGGCTCCACCCGCGGCGTGCAGAATGCCCGCCTGGGCACCGCCGCGCCGTCGTCCAGCACCATGGTGTCCAGGACGTAGCCGAAGTCGGGTTCGTCGACACCGAGCAGCGCCTGCATCGGCGCGGAGGTCAGCCCGATCTTGTGGCCACGCACGCGGGCGCCCGCCCCGAGATGGCGCGCGAGGTTGCGCCGTT
Organism: Mycobacterium europaeum; assembly: GCF_034555895.2. Lineage (NCBI taxonomy): Bacteria > Bacillati > Actinomycetota > Actinomycetes > Mycobacteriales > Mycobacteriaceae > Mycobacterium > Mycobacterium europaeum. The sequence continues at coordinate 517,795 of NZ_CP157315.1, read as the reverse complement.
GCACCCAATAGGCCTGCGCCACATTGAGGCTCGGGTAGGCCTCGGTCAGCGGAGGGATCGGGTTGCCGGTCGCCTGCGCCGCGTACAACCGCTGGGCGGCCTCGTCCAGCTGCGGGTCCTGGGAGGTCAACTCGATCACGTGAGTTCCCCCGACTGCAGCAGTTGGGTCGCCGACTGGAAGACCAGGCGGGCGTGCAGGTCGAACAGTTTGATCAGGTCCACCGAGTCGCCGCCGACCTCCTTGGCGATGAACAGCCCGTCGGCCCCGGCGATCGCGTAGGTGGTCAGCAGGCGCACACCCTCCTCGTCGAGCTCCGGCGCGACATCGCGCACGATCGCCTCGAACCGGTGAAAGGCCGCGTCGCGCACCTGGAGGAACATCTCCCTCGCCCGCGGCTCGACCGGGCGGCGCTCCAACGCCAGCATCAACCCCAGCCGGATGAAGTCGGGCGCATCGAGCAGCGCCTTGGCCACCTGCGTGCCGAGGTCGGCCACCCGCTCCTGGACCAGGGCGCCCCCGGGCAGGTCGAGCGCCGCGAGCCAGCGGCCGAAGCTGCGCTCGATGACCGCGGCGATCAGGTCGTCCTTGTCGGCGAAGTGCCAATAGATCGAGGTCGGCGGCAGGCCGCTCTTCTTGCTGACCAGCGAGATGGTGGTGCCGTCGTACCCGCGTTCGGTGGCGACCTCCGTCGCCGCGTCCAGGATCCGCTCGCGCGACTGCTCCCCGTTGGCCCGGGTGCGCCGTCCGGCGCGGGATCCGGTGGGGCCGGTGCTGCCGGCGTCGGCGGTCACGGTGCCTCCTTCGGGGTGTTGACGCTCACCTGACGAAAGCTTAATGTATGGATCACTACATTAACAAGTCGCCGGAAGGGCCGAGATGACGGACCGAAAGACTTATGACGTGGCGATCGTCGGCTACGGCCCGGTCGGCTGCACCGCGGCGAACCTGCTGGGTCAACTGGGACTGAACGTCGTTGTGGTGGAACGTGATCCCGACATCTATGCGCGGGCACGCGCCATCTCCACCGACGAGGAGGTGGTTCGCATCTGGCAGCAGGTGGGGCTGGCGGACCGGCTCAACGCCGACATGCAGCCCGGCTGCGGGGCGAACTTCGTCGACGCCAACGGCGTGCCCTTTGTCAAGCTGCTGCCCGTGTCCAGGGGTAACGGGCACCCGCCGCAGCAGTTCATCTATCAGCCCGCGCTGGAGAAGGTGCTGCGCGAGGGCGTCGACCGCTTCCCCAACGTGTCCGTCCTGCTCGAGCACGAGTGCCTGCGGTTGGTTCCGCAGACTGACGGCGTCGAGCTGATGCTGGCCGATCTGACCACCGACGAGTTTCGGCGGATCCGCGCCACCTACGTGATCGCCGCCGACGGCGGATCCAGCGCCACCCGCGCCCAGTTGGGCGTCGGATTCGGCGGCCGCACCTACGCCGAGCGCTGGATCGTCATCGACACCAGGGTGCTCAAGCAATGGCCCGGTCACGACCAGCTCCGGTTTCACTGCAACCCCGACCGGCCGACCGTCGACTGCCCCACCCCGCTGGGACACCACCGCTGGGAGTTCCCGGTGCGCGACGAGGAGGACGAGCGCGACCTGCTGTCGGAGGACGCGATCTGGAAGGTGCTGCGCCGCCAGGGAATATCGCCGGAGAACGTGCAGATCCTCGGCTTCGCCTGCTATAGCCACCACGTCCGCTTCGCCGACCGGTGGCGGGTGGGCCGGATCTTCCTGGCGGGCGACGCCGCCCACGCGATGCCCCCGTGGATCGGCCAGGGCATGTGCGCGGGGGTGCGGGACGTGGCGAACCTGTGCTGGAAGCTCGGGGCCGTGCTGAACGGGTCGCTGCCGGAATCCGTGCTCGACACCTATCAGACCGAGCGGCTGCCGCACGTGCAGGAGGTGACCAACCGCGCGGTGAAGACGGGCAAGCTCATCATCGAACGCAACCGGTGGCGCGCCGCGGCCCGCAATCATCTATTCCGCACCGCAAGCAAGCTGCCCTACTTCCTGACCTGGCTGCGTGAACACCGCTGGTTGCCCGACGCCCGCTACCGGGATGGTCTGCTGGCCCGCAACGGAAACCGGGCCGTCGGCTGGCTCATCCCCCAGCCCTGGGTCCGCGACGAAAAGGGCGACGTGGTGCGTCTCGACGACGTGGTGGGCCGCCGCTGGACCGTGCTGCACAGCGGCCCCGCATTCGACTGGCCGGACTGGCGGGCCGCCGGGGTGCCCGTCCTGCAAGTGATTGCGCCCCAAAGCGTTCCGCGTGCCGACTGCGTCGTCGACACCGACGGGTCGCTGACCGCCTGGCTGAACGGGAAGGGCGCCTCGGCGGTGGTCGTGCGCCCCGACGGCTTCGTCTATGCCGGCGCCACCGACCATCAACCCCTCCCGCCGCCGCCGGCGGGCTTCACGGCGTGAGGACGACCCAGTGACCACGAACACCATCACCGAACGCACCGTCCGCGTCAAAGGGAAGGACATCTTCTTCGCCGAGACCGGCAGTGGCCCGGCTGTCGTGCTGTTGCACGGCGGCGGGCCGGGCGCGTCGGGGATGTCGAACTACGCCCGCAACATCGAGCCGCTCGCCGAGCACTTCCGGGTCATCGTTCCGGACATGCCCGGCTACGGCCGCTCCACCAAGGGCGTCTCTCGCCGAGATCCGTTCGGATACCTCGCCGATCACATCCGGGGCGTGCTCGACGAGCTCGGCATCGACAGCGCGCACCTGGTCGGCAACTCCTACGGCGGGTCGTGTGCGTTGCGGCTGGCCCTGGACACCCCCCACCGGGTGACCAAGCTCGTGCTGATGGGTCCCGGCGGCGTCGGGACCAGCCGCGGGTTGCCCAGCGAGGGCCTGCGGAGCCTGCTGGCCTACTACGGCGGGGACGGCCCCAGCCTGGAAAAGCTGCGCACGTTCATCCGCTCGTACCTGGTGCATGACGGCGACGCGGTGCCCGACTCGCTGATCGAAGCCCGCTACCGGGCGTCGATCGACCCCGAGGTGGTGGCGAATCCGCCGCTGCAAAGGCCCGCGGGGTTGCGCACGCTGTGGCGGATGGACTTCACCCGCGACCGCCGGCTCGGCAGCCTCCCGACGCCCACACTGGTCATCTGGGGCCGCGACGACAAGGTGAACAAGCCCAGCGGCGCGGCGATGCTTTCCGACCGGCTGCCCAACGCCGACGTCCTGCTCGTCGCCAACACCGGACATTGGGTCCAGTGGGAGCGCGCCGAACTGTTCAACGCCGTCACCGCCGCGTTCCTGACCACCTAATCGCTGCACGAGACGACAGGGATCAAGATGTCCACCACTGCACGACCGTCGGTGTTCGGCAAGGCGCACCTGGGTTACGTCGTGATCGAAACCGACAAGATGACCGACTGGAAGCGCTTCGGTCGCGACGCGATCGGCATGCACCTCGACGAGATGGCGCCCGACACCGTCCGGTTCCGCCTCGACGACGACGCATGTCGCGTGCTGCTGCGACGCGGCCCGGCCGAGGACGTCGTGGCGCTGGGCTGGCAGCTCGACGGCCATCCGACGTTCGACGAGATCGGTCGCCGCGTCGCCGACCACGGGGTGCCCAGCGCCGAGGGCACCGACGAAGAGGCGAAGCTGCGCGGTGTCGAGCGCTTCCTGCGATTCCCCGGCCCCAACGGGCTCGGCCAGGAGATCTACACCACCGCCCGCACCGCCCCGTTGCCGCTGGACATCCCGGGCAGCGGATTCGTCACCGGCGCAGGCGGAATGGGCCACGTCGCCCTCACGACCAAGAAGCCGCACGACGTGCGCGGCTACTACCACCACGTCTTCGATGCCCGCCTGTCGGACTACATCGACGAGACCATCAGCGGAATGAAGTTCAAGATCCGGTTCCTGCGGGTCAACGAACGCCACCACTCGGTGGCGATCGCGTCGGTGAATGCGTTGCCTGTCAACCCCATTCGCACCCGCGTGCAGCACGTCAACGTGCAGGTCGCCACGCTCGACGACATGGTCGGCTCCTACCAGCGGGTCAGGGAACTGGGATTCGAGATCGCCCTGTCGGTCGGTCAGCACACCAACGACAAGGAGCTGTCCTACTACGCGGCGACGCCGTCGGGCTTCGAATGGGAGGTGGGCTGGAACCCCATCGTCGTCGACGAGGCCACCTGGAGCCCCACCACCCACCAGGGCATCAGCATCTGGGGCCACAGTCCGGAAGGGCAGACCGTCGTCGCCAAACTCAACCAGTTCGCGGCGGCCGCCCGCTCGCTACGGCACCGGGAAGACACCGTGGCCGCGCTCAGCGCGCCGGGCATCCCCGACGACTAGCGGCGATCGCGAGCGCGGCGTAGCCGGGCGAAGCGGGTCGCCGCCATCGGCTAGCGGCGATCGCGAGCGCGGCGTAGCCGGGCGAAGCGGGTCGCCGCCATCGGCTAGCGGCGATCGCGAGCGCGGCGTAGCCGGGCGAAGCGGGTCGCCGCCATCGGCTAGCGGCGGGCCCGGCGACGGCACCGATCAGCGCCGCTTGTCGCGCACCTTGTAGGTCGACGGCCACGACTTGCGCGACTCATCGCCGGTCAACGGGGTGCCCATGCCTCCCACCTTGACGTTGTAGGCCTCCTTGCCGGGGCCGACCTCCCGGTTGGCGTGTTCCTGCGCGAGGAAGTACAACTCGTCGATGGTGGCCTCGTCGTAGGCGACGAACGAGGTTTCGCGCTCGATGTCGTCGATACCGATCAGCATCCGCGCGGGCAGGAACCGCGAGGCCACCGCCGCCAGACCCAGCAGCGTGAACGGAATCAGCCAGTAACACACGTACGACAACGGAGTCCTGGCGTCCAGGATGGTGGCGTCACCCCGCACGATCGGCGGGATGGCCGAGGAGACCGTCATACCGGCCGCCGTCCCCACCCAGATCCAGCTCAGGACCCCCACTACCCGGCCGAACAGTTCGGTCTTGACGACGTCGGCGGGTTGTTCCGCGCCGGCGAACGTGCGCACGAAGGGCCTGCCCGTCAGCGTGCCGACCAGCGCCACCACCAGGAACCCTCCGGTGCTGAGTGGCAGCATCCACCGTTGGGCGAACGGGTCGCCCAACGCGAAGGTCAGCGCCGTCAACACCACAAACACTGCGACAGAACCGATTTCGAGCGTCCGCTCCGGCTTGCCGCCGACCGCCCCGGCCGCCAGGGCGATGACCGCGACCGCCAGGGCCGTCACCGCGGCGGCACCGAACGGCACGTTACCGACGAGCCCCCAATAAACGATCCACGACGCAAGACCAGACAGCATGCCCACGATGGGCCAGTGTATGAGCGGCGGATTGCCGTGCCGTCGTCGGCAAGGGGAAACACCGCAGCCCGTCAGTCTGGTCGGACCGCCAAGTAGGGGCTTACGGCCCTTGGCATCGCCCCCCGCCGGCGTCAGTCTTGAAGCCAGACGTTTGCAGGCGATGGCGGGCTCCGGAAGCTGGCAGCCAGGACAGGGTGAGGCTGGGCCGAGCTATGGAGCGCACGGCGAGACCGGCTGAAGGCGTGGTGGCGATCGGCGCATCCGCCGGAGGTATCGAAGCGTTGTGCGAACTGGCGGCGGGCATGCCGGCCGACTTCCCGTTCGCGGTGATGATCGTCATCCACATGAGCCCGGGAGCGCCTTCGCTGCTGGCGCAGATCATCGGCCGATGCGGCCCGTTGCCGGCGGTCGCCGCCGTCGACGGCGATGTCCTGGAGGCCGGACGCATCTACGCCGCCGTGCCCGATCACCATCTGCTTGCCCGCGACCATCGCGTGGCGCTGTCGGACGGGCCGTGGGAGAGCGGTCACCGGCCGGGGATCGACGCGCTCTTCCGATCCGTCGCGCTGGACTACGGCCCCCGGGCAATCGGTGTCCTGATGTCAGGACTGCTCGACGACGGCGTGGCCGGGCTGCGCGCCATCAAGGCCAAGGGAGGAGTCACCGTGGTCCAGGATCCGGCGGACGCGCTTTTTCCCGATCTGCCTAACAATGCCTTGAAAGCCAACGCGGTCGATGAGACCGCGGTGGCGAAGGACATCGGCAGGCTGCTGGGCCAGCTGGCCGACCGCGACATCGAAGAGCTGCCGGCGGACCCGGACGGGCGGCTCGAGCTGGAGAACCGGATCGCGATGGGCAGCCAATTCGCCGCTTCGGTCGGCATGGAGGACCTGGGTCCGCCGACCGGGTACACGTGCCCGAGCTGCAACGGCGCGCTGATGGCCGTTGCCGACAACGGGTACCGCTGTCCGGTCGGCCATGCGTGGACCGCCCAGGCGCTGCTTTCGGCTTACGGTGAAGCACTCGAGGAAGCGATCTGGGCGGCGATCCGCACCTTGAAGGATACCGCGCGACTGTCGCACACTCTGGCCGAAAATGCCGAGAGCGCAGTGGATTTGGAAGGTTATACCGGTGCGGCCAACCGCGCCGCGCACGCGATCGCCGCGTTGCGCCAGGGGCTTCTGGCGGCGAAAGCCGCCAACGGCGGGAGCACCGAAACGGGGTGAACGGTTACCGGGAGAGGCCGGGGTTCAGCGCCATCGCCAAAAAGTCGATGCGCCAGAGCGACTGGAAGAGCTTTCGCCCGAATTCCCTGACCCGGTCGGCGTTTTCCGGGCCGACGTCATCGCGCTGTGCCACCGACTCGATGATCGCCCGCATCGTGCGGCGGCCGTCGACCTGCTGGACGAAGGGCAGCTGGGCCGGGTTGAGCCGCAGCTTCGCTCCGGGCAAATGGATTTCGTCCCCGGACAGCAGGCAGGCCGTGCGCGCCAGCGGAACGTAGTCGAGCGCCTCAGCCGTCGAGAAGTCGATTGCGTAATGCTCTCTCGGGCGTTCGGGGCGGCAGGCCATGAAGAAGTGGGTGGCGTTAGCCGGCTGCAGTCGTTCCATCACGGACCACAATTGGGCGTCCGGAAGTTGGTCCAGCATCGCCTGGAACCGGCTCGCCGGCGCGACGAAATGGTGTGGGTAGTAAGGCGTCTTGTGAAACCATCCCTGGAATGCCAGCCCGGCAGAGCTGACCAGGTCGAGGCATTCGGTAACGGTGTAGCTTCGCTGGCGACTGTGCAGGAACGTATCCACCAGGGCGCCGTCGGACATCAGATCGCGCGCGTTCTTCAGGTAGGACCGCACCGGGTGGTCCGCCGGCAGCACCGTGATCGCCTCTTTGACCAATTGGACCGATGCGTCGTCCTGCGTCAGTCCGAGGTCGCGAAACACCGATTCAAGCATGTCGACACCGATGCGGCCGTACTTCGCGTAAAGCATGACGGCCAGCACCCCATCGGTGCGCAGACATCCGCCGAGCGCTTCGAGGCCGGCCAGCGGGTCTGCCATGTGGTGCAAGACGCCGGTGGAAACGATCAGATCGAAGTCGCGGGACAGCGTCGCCACTTCTTCGATGGGGAGGAGGTGCAATTCCAGGTTGTCCAGGCCGTGCTTGTCTTTCAGATATTGCTGGTGCTTGAGCGCGGACCGGCTGACGTCGATGGCGACCACTTTGGCGGCGCGGTTGGTGAAGGCGAACAGGGCCGCCTGGAAGGTGCCGCAACCCGCGATGAGGATGTCGAGGTCCGGCTGGTAGTCACGGTTTGGCCATAAGACCCGGTGCGCCCGGAAGGGGTCGAACCAATCCCAGTGGTTGGTGCTCCAGGCCGCAAGGTCGGTCACCGGTGGCGGATACTCCCACCGATCGTATTGGCGGGAGACGCCGTCGCCCCGCGGATCGTCGGTCACTTCGGTCCAACTCCTTCACGGTGGCGGTCGCGACAAACTTACTGTGCCTACCGCCTTTCAACCCGTCGACGGTATGACGCCATGGCCGCGGTTCGCGTTCACATCAGCGAGGGCCCCGGAATCACCCAGATCAGCGAGCTGTCGATACGGCCCCGGCACTGCGGGCAATACGCGGCCACGGACAGGCCGGCGAAGTAACTGGACTCCCGCGTCGAGAGGTCGGAGCCGTACTCCACCTTCAATGCCAGCACGCTGGCATTGAAGGTGGAGACCGATCAATTCGGCGAAGGCACCGGTACTTTCGTTCCGGCCGCCGCCTGCGTGGACTGCCCGTTCGTCTCCGGCGCGCTCACGTCGCGCAGCGTGACGGGTCGTGAACGCCACCCGGCGTACCCGAGAGCCGCGCTGATCGCCGTGTACACAACGGCCTCCGTCCACATGAACCCGACGCCCCATTTCCTCCCGAGGAAGATGGGCTCGTCGATGATGCCGGCGGATGCGGCGACGGCATAGCCCGCGTGCGCGTAGGCGATGCCGGCGAACGCTCCGCAGAAGAACTTGCTCATTTCGCGATTCATTTCGTTGCCCTCTCTCGGTCGCCACGAAGTCGTGTGATCTCACTGTCGACGCTGCCCGGCCGCCAGAGGTAGGGGCCAAGGTCCTCCCGCGCCGGACCCTTTGTCGCATTCCGTCGAGCGCCGACGAGGCCGGCTCGACCTAAGCCCTAGGGGTTTCCGTTGACGAGGCGATCGCGGATGGCGGTGGCGGTGGAGAGGTGCCCCTCGGCAGAGTTCATGAATTCGCCCGCGTGGCGGGCCTCGTTGGCATCGCGGTCCTCGATCGCGGCGACGCAGAAGTGGGACGCGGCGTCGAAGTCGTCGAGGCTGGCTTGTAGAGCGTCGGTGAGTTCTTTGTTGGGCGACGGCAGGTGGCCCTGCAGGGAGATCGCCGCGTCATGACCATCGTGGCAAGCCGCCGCGAGAGCGGGGTAGTCCCGGCTGCCGATGGCGAAGGTGGCCTTGCCCATGGCGATTCCCAGCTTCTGCATGTCGCCCGTGGTCAGCTCGACCCATCCGCGCACGGCTTGGGCGTGCGGCGTTGTCGTGGTGACGCCGCCGCCGCTGGGGTGTGTGTGAGTCGAACACCCTGCGACGAGAAGAACCACCGCAACGACCCCAATGGCTTGCTTGATCACCCGGCCTCCTAAACCCTGTGCACGGTGATCCTTCGCCCCGACAACGCCGCTCGGACAGAGCACAAAGGCTCTATCTTCGACGGCAAGGCAACCCTGAGCGATCACCGGATCAGCGACCGCGCTACCCATCCCGACCTGCGCCGACGCCGGTGCCCCCAGTCGGACTCGAACCGACACTGGGCGGATTTTAAGTCCGCTGCCTCTGCCAATTGGGCTATGGGGGCTCGGCGGCGAATCTAGCGCGCGGGCGCCGAATCCGGGACACCGCATCCCGTTGTATCGCGCGAAATCGCCTAAATGCGACTCGGGGGTGCGTCGGCTAGGATCCGCCGGCGCGCGCCTTCACCACGGTTTTCGGGCAGATGACAGATGACACCGCTATGTCGTCCGACAGGACCGTGTTAAAACTGCCGCCTTCCTCGTTAAGAAGCCGTAAACGGCTGTCACCCCGGCCCTTTCGGTCGGGAACGTGGAGTCGGGGGTCGTTAGTGTTACGCCAACGCACAGGGGCCGTTACGCGAACACTCAGGGTCGATCCACCGCATGGGGGTCGGCCGTTCCGAACACTAGGGAGCAATAGATGTCATTTCTGACGACACAGACAGAAGAGATGCTAGCTGCGGAGCAGCTGCTGTCGGGGATCAACACCAACCTGGCGGCGCAGAACACGGGCGCCGCGTCGGCGACCACGGTCATCGCTCCCGCGGCCGCCGACCCGGTGTCGGCCCAGCAGGCGGCGATCTTCTCGGCGTTCGGCACCCAGTACCAGGCCATCGCCGCCGAGGCACAGGCGCAGCTCGAACAGTATGCGCAGACCCTGGGCATCAGCTCCGGCAGCTACGCCAACACCGAGGCCGTCAACGCCGCCCAGGCCACGCTGTCGAACGCGACCATGGCTGCGGATCCCGCTGCTGCGGCCGCTGCCACGCCCACGAACACCCCGCTCGACTACCTGGCCTGGCTGCTCGGCAGCACCGGCAACGGCACCAACCCGAACATGTTGGGCGGAATCTTCGGCCTCTCCAGCAACGGCGCCAACATCGGCAACATCGGCTTCGGCAACTGGGCCTCCGCGGCTTCGGACCTGCTGGGGCTGGCCGGTGGCGGCCTGCTCGACACCTCGGCGGCCGATGCCGCCGGTGCCGCCGCCGACGCGGCCGGCCTCGCCGACGTCACGACGCCCATGGCCGGCGCCGGCATGGGCGCCATGCCGATGGCCTCGATGGGCTCGGCGACCATGGTCAGCAACCTCTCGGTGCCGCCGAGTTGGGCCGGCTCGGCCAGCCCGGTGGTCGGCACCAGCGCCGCACCGCTGCAAACGGTGGGCTGGACCGCCGCCGCCCCGCAGGCCGGCACGGGGACGATCATCCCGGGGATGCCGGGGATGGGCGCGGCCGCGCGCAACAGCGCCGGCTTCGGCGCGCCGCGCTACGGCGTCAAGCCGATTGTCATGCCGAAACCGGCGACCGTCTAACCGTCGGACTCCTCCCTCAAAAGACATCACATTCCAAAAGACAAAAGGAGCGGGAAACACAAATGGTTCTTGACTTTGCAGCAATTCCCCCGGAGATCACCTCCTCGCTCATGTACGCCGGCGCGGGCGCCGCGCCGCTGATGGCGGCCGCGACGGCGTACGCCAACCTGGCCGCCGAGGTGAGCGCCACGGCAACCCAGTGGGAGTCGATCGTCTCGCTGCTGACCACCGAGAATTGGACGGGAGGCGGGTCTGCCGCGGCGGCGACCGCGGCCCAGCCGATCATCACTTACCTGACCGAGACGGCGACGACGCTCGAGCAGGCGGGCGCGCAGGCCACCGCCTCGGCGGCCGCCTACGAGGCGGCGTTCGCGGCGACGGTGCCGCCGCCGGTGATCGCGGCCAACCGGACGTTGCTGGCGACGCTCGTCGCGACCAACTTCCTGGGTGTGAACTCGGCCGCGATCGCCGCGGCGGAAGCCGACTACGCCGCGATGTGGGCCCAGGACGCCGCCATGATGGCCGCCTACCAGGCCGCATCGGCGGTGGCCGGGGTGCTGACGCCCGTCACGCCGCTGACGTCGACCACCAACCCCACGGTGGCCGCGGCACTCGACAGCACCGCGCTCACGGCCGACTCGACGGGTGGCACGGCCCAGGCGTTGGCGGCCCCGGTCTCCGCGGCACCTTTGGCCGCCGCGGCGGCGCCCACCCTGCCCTTCCAGACCACGGGCATTCTGGGCTCGATCGACAACTTCCTGGGCACCCCGGCTGTGCTCAACGGCATCAACGGCGGCGTGAACACCGCGGCCTGGTTCGTCATGAACACCATCCCGACAGCCGTGTCGCTGGGCCACACACTCGGCTCAGTGCCGTCGATCCCGTTCGCGCTCACCGACTCCGTCACGCCGCTCGCCGGCGGGATGGTGCAGGGCACCATGGTCGGCTCGGTGTCGGGAGCGGGTGCATCGGCCGCCCTGGGTGAGGCCTCGGCGGTCGGCGGGCTGTCCGTGCCGGCCGGCTGGAATGCCGCCGCCCCGGCGTCGTTGGCGTCCTCCACCGCACCGCTCGAGGGCTCCGGCTGGACCGCCGCGGCCGAGGCGGAGCCGGTCACCGCGATGCCGGGCATGCCGGGCATGGCCGCGGCGGCCAAGGGCGCCGGAGCCTACGGCTCGGGCCCGCGGTACGGCTTCAAGCCGATCGTCATGCCCAAGCAGGTTGTCGTCTGATGTCTGGACCACCGATACGGGAAATAAGGGGGTACATGTCACCCGTTTGAGGCGAGCAGTTAGCCGGTAGGCCGTAATCTGTCCATAACGCGGCCACCACCGCATCAATTACACACTTTTAAGACTTCGGCACTGAAGGCTTGAAGGATAAGGAGAAAAAACATGGCAACACGTTTCATGACCGACCCGCACGAGATGCGGGCGATGGCGGGCCGCTTCGAGGTCCACGCCCAGACCGTTGAGGACGAGGCCCGCAAGATGTGGGCGTCTTCGATGAACATCGCCGGCTCGGGCTGGAGCGGTCAGGCGCAGGCTACCTCGTACGACACCATGGGGCAGGTCAACCAGGCCTTCCGCAACATCGTCAACATGCTCCACGGCGTGCGCGACGGACTGATCCGCGACGCGAACAACTACGAGCAGCAAGAGCAGGCCTCGCAGCAGATCCTGGGCAGCTAACAGCCGAAAATCGCTGCAGTCCAACACTTTTTAGGAGCTAAGCAATGAGCATTAACTACCAGTTCGGCGATGTCGACGCCCACGGTGCGTTGATCCGCGCCCAGGCCGCGTCTCTGGAGGCTGAGCACCAGGCCATCGTTCGCGATGTGCTTGCTGCGGGTGACTTCTGGGGCGGTGCGGGTTCGGTGGCCTGCCAGGAGTTCATCACCCAGTTGGGTCGCAACTTCCAGGTGATCTACGAGCAGGCCAACGCCCATGGGCAGAAGGTGCAAAGCGCCGGCAGCAACATGGCCAGCACCGACAGCGCCGTCGGGTCCAGCTGGGCCTGACACCGCGTCTCCGCTCGAAGGGCCCGCACACCACGGTGTGCGGGCCCTTTCGGTGTCCCGAACAGCTTTCGGCCCGGCGTTACCCCGCCACCGGCGAACGCGGGATGAGCGACGGGCGGAACCCTATCCGCTGAACCCCGCCGTCGGACTCACGCCCGACCATGGCGCCCAGCGGCAGCTTGGAGATCCCGGTGGCTTGCGACGGCGCCGGCGCCGCGCTCCACCCGGCCGGCGTGGCGCCGGCGTCGAGGGTGGCGGGCAGCGGTGTCACCGACGACACGGTGTCGGCCCAGGTCGGCGGCACCGACAACGTCCCTAACGAGGCCGCCTGGCCCACGCCCGCCGACGCGCCTTCGCCGAGTCCACCGATCGGCCCGAGGGTTCCCAGGCCACCCGCGTCCCCGAGGCCGGCTACGCCCGGAATCGCGCCGCCCTCCGCACCGATGATCGAGCCCGCGCCCTCCATGTCGATGCCCAGGCCGTACACGTCCATGCCAATCCCTGCGCCGTCGGCGCCCAATCCTGCGCCATCCCCACCGAAACCGGCGAAATCCGATCCCACCCCGATCGCGTCCGAGGCCAGCCCGGCCGTATTTCCCGCGCCGGTGGTGCCGCCGAGAGCGGTCCCCAGACCCGACGCGGCCCCCAGGCCGGTGCTGGCCGTCTTCGTCGCGCTCTTGGACGTGCCGGTCAGGCTCGAGAGCGCACCGAGCGGGCTCGAGGCCCCGGACGTTCCCAGCGACGCCCCGGTACCCACCGCCGCCTGCGAGAGGCCCGCACCGGACGTGGACCCGGGCGTCGACATGCTCTGCAGCGCCTGCGGAACGGTGGACATCACCTGCGATGACGCGGTCTGTGCCGCACTGCCGGCCTGGGTGCCGGTGGCCTGGGTCACCGCGCCGGCCTGGCCGGCGGCCCCGCCCGGATTGGTCGTCTGCGGCGGCGGCGCGAAGGCGCTGAAGGTCGACGCGGAGGCAGAGCTGGCGGCGTAGCCGTACATCGCGGTCGCGTCCTGGGCCCACATCTCGCTGTACTCGGCCTCGGTGGCCATGATCGCCGGCGTGTTCTGCCCCAGGACGTTGGTCGCGATCAACGCCATGAGCCGGGCACGGTTGGCCGCGATGAGCGGCGGTGGCACGGTCATGGCGTACGCCGCCTCGTAGGCCGCCGCCGCGGACGTGGCCTGGGTCGCCGACTGCTCGCAGAGTTCGGCGGTGGCACGCAGCCACACCACGTAGGGTGCGACGGCGGCGGCCATCGACGCCGAAGTCGGGCCCAGCCATTCGTCCATCAGGGTGGTGATCACCGACTCATAGCCGCCGGCGGTCGAGTTCAGCTCCAGGGCCAGCGCGTCCCATCCCGCCGAGGCGGCCAGCAGCGTCGCGGGCCCGGGCCCCACATACATCCGACCGGAGTTGACTTCCGGAGGCAACGCTCCAAAATCCATTGCTTTCCTTCGCTAGTGGCGTGACCGCAGTCGCCGCGGCGTTCCGCCGACCCGAAATGCATCTGAAAACGGTTTCGGGTAACCAAGATTCGTAACAGCACGTAACGTGCCATTAACGACGATTGGAGACGTCGTCGTCTCCGGCCGTCGTGCGTACGTGTTCGGCACCGACGGTACTCGTCGCAATGACATGGGTTTCAGTCACCGAAATCCGCTCTTGCGCTGATGATTTGGACAGCCTAACCTCGGAAATGATCCGGCCCGCCAGACCAACAACGCTGTAGCCCAGTATTTTTGGGGAATCAACTCATCTCAAGTTGGCTGATGCGACACATAGAAAACTCATATTTGAACGGCATGTGATGTGACGCGGCCGACAACTCGACATTTGAGGTTTCTATGAGTCCCGTGACAGTTAGGTGTGTGTTTGCCAGAATGGAAGAACATGACCGCAATGTCGGGCTACGCGGGGGGTCAGCGCCCCCGCCAGGCCATTCTCGGGCAGTTGCCCAGGATCTACCGCGCCGATGGATCGCCGATCAGGGTCCTACTGGTCGATGACGAGCCGGCGCTGACGAACCTGGTGAAGATGGCGCTGCACTACGAGGGCTGGGTCGTCGACATCGCCCACAACGGGCGCGAGGCACTGGCGAAGTACGACAAGGTCAACCCCGACGTCCTCGTGCTCGACATCATGCTTCCCGACGTCGACGGGCTCCGAATCCTGGAACGTGTCCGCCAGTCCGATGCCTACACCCCGACGCTGTTCCTGACCGCGCGCGACTCGGTCATGGACCGGGTCACCGGCCTGACCGCCGGCGCCGACGACTACATGACCAAGCCGTTCAGCCTCGAGGAGCTCGTCGCCCGGCTGCGGGGGTTGCTGCGCCGTTCCGGCCAGCAGACGCCGCCGGCCGCCGAAACCCTCAAAGTCGGCGATCTGCGCCTCGACACCGCCAGCCGCGAGGTGACCCGCGACGGAACCCAGATATCGCTTTCCTCGACCGAGTTCGAGCTGCTGCGGTTCCTCATGCGCAATCCCCGCCGGGCGCTGAGCCGAACCGAAATCCTGGACCGCGTCTGGAACTACGACTTCGCCGGCCGTACCAGCATCGTCGACCTGTACATCTCATATCTGAGGAAGAAGATCGACTCCGGCCGGGATCCGATGATTCACACCGTGCGTGGTGTCGGATACATGCTGCGGCCCCCGGAATGAGCCGGAACCGGGACGCCCTGGCCGGAGACCTTCCGCGGTGGCTACCCCGTTCGTTACGGCGCCAATTGCTGTTGGGCGTACTGGCCGTGGTCAGCGTGGTGCTGATGACGGTGGGAATCGTCTCCGTGCTGAGCCTGCGCGGCTACGTCACCTCGATGAGCGACGCCGACGTCGCCGGTTCGTTGGATGCGCTGGGCCACTCTTACGGCAAATACCTTGAGAGTGAACGGGATTCGCCCGGCACCGCCAAGCCGCTGGGCCAGGCGATGCTGCAGTTCCCCGACCAGACGCCGGGAAACCTGATCGTGGTGCTGCACAACGGCGCCGTCATCGGATCGGCGGTGTTCTCGGAGGCCGAAGCGCGGCCCGCGCCCGCCGACGTGATTCGGGCGATCGAAGCGCAGTCATGGGGCGAGGGACCGCCACGAACCGAAAACCTTGGCAGCCTCGGGTTCTACCGGGTCAACAGCCACGTCGACGGACCCGACGTGCTGGTCGCCGGGGTGTCCCTGAATCTCGCCGACCAGATCATCGCCCGCAAGCAACTCACCACCACCGTGCTCATAGCCGCCGCTCTGGCGGTCACCGCCGGGCTCACCGTGTGGGTCGTCGGCTACACCCTCCGACCGCTGCGCCGGTTGGCCGGTGTCGCCGCGGAAGTCGCCGCCATGCCGCTCACCGACGACGACCACCGAATCAGCGTCCGGGTGCGGCCGCGGGACACCAACCAGCAGAACGAGGTCGGCATCGTTGGCCACACCCTGAACCGGCTGCTGGACAACGTCGACAGCGCGCTGGCGCAGCGCGCCGAATCCGACCTGCGCATGCGGCAATTCATCACCGACGCCAGCCACGAGCTGCGAACGCCGCTGGCGGCGATTCAGGGATACGCCGAACTCACCCGCCAGGACAGCTCGCAGTTGCCGCCGACCACCGAATACGCGCTGGCCCGCATCGAGTCCGAAGCGCAGCGGATGACGCTGCTGGTCGACGAGCTGCTGCTGCTCTCCCGCCTCGGCGAGGGGCAAGACCTGCAGAGCGAGGACGTCGACCTCGCGGACCTGGTGGTCGACGCCGTGAACGACGCGGCGGTCGCGGCGCCCACGCACAATTGGGTGAAGGACCTACCCGACGAACCGGTGTGGGTCCGCGGCGATCGCGCCCGGCTGCACCAGCTGGTCAGCAACCTGCTCAACAACGCCCGGGTGCACACCCCGCCCGGGGTCACCGTCACGACGGCGATCACCAGCCGCCGCGACGGGTCCGAGCCCCCGTTCGCGGAACTGACCGTCACCGACGACGGGCCGGGCATCGACCCCGAGCTTCTCCCCCGCTTGTTCGAACGGTTCGCCCGGGCGCACAACTCGAGGCTCAACAGCTCGGGCACCGGGCTGGGCCTGGCCATCGTCGATTCGATCGTCAAGGCCCACCACGGGTCCGTCGCCGCCGAATCCGCCGAGGGCAGAACGGTTTTCCGGGTGCGGATCCCGATGATCGCCGGCCCCGGCACCTAGGGTGTGACCGTCATCGGGGACTGCCCGACGCAGGCCGCTTCCCGACATCCGTGATCGCCGCCAAACCGTCATAGGCCTCCCACCAGGTGGCCTCATGCTGGACAGGTGAGATGGCACGAGCCGTCAACATGCGGTCGGCATCGACGAGCATTTCGACCAGCGTTCGCCATTGCATGTACCTGCGCAGCTCCTGCACGTCGGCGGTGTTGGGCATGAGGATGATCGACATCGACCTGCCTCGAACGCGGCGGGGCCCGGCCCGTAGGAAGAGGAACATGCTGATCCCCAGGTAGCCGGTCGCAGCAACTGTCAGAACGGTGTCGGGCGAGGTCATCGCAGTGCCGAACACCATGACGCACAGCAGCATGAGCGTGGCGGCAGTTATCGGCCAAGCACGCCAGAGCCGCGCCAGCCGCCGGTCAGTGGTAGTGGCTCCGGGCGGGTAGATGGTCAGGCTGTAGCGGCGCACACCGTACCGGCCGACCACGGCCTCGTACGATCCCCAGGGGTGGGCGCCGTCCAGCAGGCGCGACAACCAACCCGGTCCGGAAATTGGCACCTGGGCGGGCGGGGCAACTAGGCGTTCAACGGTTCGGTGTTGAGGCTCAGGCATGGTTTCGGGTCTACGCCGAGCTCATGACGCTCGCGGCGATACGGACAGCATCCATATGCCCGAGGCGCCAATGTTTACGGATCCTTTTCGGACCGCTGATCATTCGCGGGAGTCTGGATCGAATCGCCGGTCAGCACGCCTCTGACGTCGAGCGCCTTCTCAAAGCCCTTGCCAGGGGCGCCCATTGAAGTCCGCTCACAGCGCAGGGTGTTCGAACTGGCGTGCGTAAACAAACCGTAAAGGAGGAGCGCGAGCCCGTTAGGGAAGTGTCAACCAAAGGCCCTAGCCCGAAGGTGCCGGTTAATTTCAAGCTGACCTTGCCTCCAGACGCAGCGTGTGGCTGACTCGATGGAGGGCTTTCGCGTGCACACGGTTGGTGCTGAACGGAGACGAGATGGGCTCGGAATGGGCGTAGTGGCGTTCGTCGCGCTCACGGTGGCGGTGTTCGCCGTGCTGGGCTTGGCACAGAAGTTGGTCGAGCGGCTGTGAACTACGAAAACATCGTCGGTTTGGTGCTTTCTGTCGTCCTTGCCCTGTTCCTTGGGTGCGCCTTGCTGTTCCCGGAGAGGTTCTAGTGAGCACAACCACAGCGGGAGTCGTCTTCCTCGTCGTTCTCATCGCGGCTTTGGTTCTGGTGCACGTGCCCCTCGGCGACTACATGTACCGCGTTTACACGGCAGACGAGGATTCGTATGTCGAGCGGGCGATCTACCGGTTGATCGGTGTCGATTCCCGCTCGGAGCAAACGTGGGGCGCCTACGCCCGAAGCGTGTTGGCGTTCTCGTCGATCAGCATCCTGTTCCTGTTCTTCTTCCAGCTCTTGCAGGGCAAGCTGCCGCTGCATCTGCACGACCCGGCCACCAAAATGACCCCGGGGCTGGCGTGGAACACCGCGGTCAGCTTCGTCACCAATACCAACTGGCAGGCCTACTCGGGCGAGTCCACGCAGGGCCACCTGGTGCAGATGGCCGGCCTCGCGGTGCAGAACTTCGTCTCCGCCGCCGTCGGCATGGCGGTCGCGATCGCGCTGGTGCGCGGGTTCGCGCGCACGCGCACCGGCGAGCTGGGGAACTTCTGGGTCGACCTGGTGCGAGGCACGCTTCGTATCCTGCTGCCCATAGCGGTCCTGGGTGCGATCCTGCTGATCGCGGGCGGGGCCATCCAGAACTTCCACCTGAACGACCAAGTAGTCACCACCCTCGGCGGCACGCCGCAGACCATCACCGGCGGCCCGGTGGCCAGTCAAGAAGTCATCAAGGAGCTGGGCACCAACGGCGGCGGCTTCTACAACGCGAACTCAGCCCACCCGTTCGAGAATCCGACCAGGTGGACCAACTGGCTGGAAATCTTTCTGTTACTGGTGATTAGCTTCTCGCTGCCTCGCACGTTCGGGCGCATGGTGGGCAGCACGAAGCAGGGTTACGCGATCGCATCAGTGATGGCCTCGCTCTACGCGATCAGCGTGACCTTCATGATGTGGTTCCAGCTGCAGCACCACGGCACGGTTCCGACCGCGGTCGGCTCGGCGATGGAGGGCGTCGAGCAGCGGTTCGGCGTGGCCAACTCCGCGGTGTTCGCCGACTCGACGACGCTCACCTCCACCGGCGCCGTCGACTCCTTCCACGACTCCTACACCAGCCTCGGCGGAATGATGACCATGTTCAACATGCAGCTCGGCGAGGTCGCGCCCGGTGGCACCGGCTCGGGCCTGTACGGCATGCTGATCCTGGCCGTGATCACCGTATTCGTCGCGGGGCTGATGGTCGGCCGTACCCCCGAATACCTCGGCAAGAAGATCAACCCGCGCGAAATCAAGCTCGCCGCAAGCTACTTCCTCGTCACGCCGCTGATCGTGCTGACCGGGACCGCGATCGCGATGGCGCTGCCGGGCGAGCGCGCCGGGATGCTGAACACCGGCCCGCACGGGCTGTCCGAGGTGCTGTACGCGTTCACCTCCGCGGCCAACAACAACGGGTCGGCCTTCGCCGGCATCAGCGTCAACACCAATTGGTACAACACCGCCCTCGGCCTGGCCATGGTGTTCGGCCGATTCCTGCCGATCGTGCTCGTCCTGGCTTTGGCCGGCTCACTGGCCAGGCAGGGCCAGACGCCCGAATCGGCGGGCACCCTGCCCACCCATCGACCGCAATTCGTGGGCATGGTCGCCGGCGTCACCCTGATCCTGGTGGCCCTCACCTTCCTGCCCATGCTGGCGCTCGGACCTCTCGCCGAAGGAATCCACTGATGACCGCCTCCACCATCGACACGGCTGAAGAGGCTCAGCCGACCGACCACGCGAGCAAGAAACGGGTGCAGGGCGGATTGCTCGATCCGAAGATGCTGTGGCGCTCGACGCCGGACGCGCTGGCAAAACTCAACCCCCGCACGTTGTGGCGCAACCCGGTCATGTTCATCGTCGAGATCGGCGCCACCTGGAGCACGGTGCTGGCGATCATCAACCCGACCTGGTTCGCCTGGCTCACCGTGGTATGGCTCTGGCTCACAGTATTTTTCGCAAATGTGGCCGAGGCGGTGGCGGAAGGCCGCGGCAAGGCTCAGGCCGAAACCCTGCGCCGGGCCAAAACCCAGACGCTGGCCCGGCGGCTCAAGGACTGGCAACCCGGCGCGCCCGTCGTCGAGGAAGAGGTTGCCGCACCGCTGCTGCAACAGGGTGACGTCGTGGTGGTCGAGGCCGGGCAGGTGATACCGGGCGATGGCGACGTCGTCGAAGGCATTGCCTCCGTGGACGAATCGGCCATCACCGGCGAATCGGCGCCGGTCATCCGCGAGTCCGGTGGCGACCGCTCGGCGGTCACCGGTGGCACCACCGTGCTGAGTGACCGCATCGTCGTGCGAATCACCCAGAAGCCCGGCGAGAGCTTCATCGACCGGATGATCGCGCTTGTCGAAGGCGCCAACCGGCAGAAGACCCCCAACGAGATCGCGCTCAACATCCTGTTGGCCGCGCTGACCATCATCTTCGTCTTCGCGGTCGCCACCCTGCAGCCGCTGGCGATCTATTCGAAGATGAACAATCCCGGCGTCCCAGACACCCAGGCGCTCAACGCCAACGGCGTCACCGGGATCGTCATGGTGTCGCTGCTGGTGTGCCTCATCCCCACCACCATCGGCGCACTGCTCTCCGCGATCGGTATCGCCGGCATGGACCGGCTGGTACAACGCAACGTGCTCGCGATGTCCGGGCGGGCGGTGGAAGCCGCCGGCGACGTCAACACGTTGCTGCTCGACAAGACGGGGACCATCACGCTCGGCAACCGGCAGGCCGCGGCCTTCGTCCCCCTTGACGGTGTCACCAACGAGCAATTGGCCGACGCCGCACAGCTGTCCAGCCTCGCCGACGAAACCCCCGAGGGGCGCTCGATCGTCGTCTACGCCAAGCAGCACTTCGGGCTGCGCGCACGAACACCGGGCGAACTCACCCACGCCCACTGGGTGGAGTTCTCGGCCACCACGCGCATGTCGGGAGTCGACCTCGACGGACACCAGCTGCGCAAGGGCGCGGCCAGCTCGGTGGCGGACTGGGTGCGCGGCCAGGGCGGCCAGGTCCCCCACCAGCTCGGCGAGCTCGTGGACGGCATCTCCGCCGCCGGCGGCACCCCGTTGGTGGTCGGGGAGCGCCGCGACGGCAACGCGGCGGTGCTCGGCGTGATCCACCTCAAGGACGTCGTCAAGCAGGGCATGCGCGATCGATTCGACGAGATGCGCAGGATGGGCATCCGCACGGTGATGATCACCGGCGACAACCCGTTGACCGCCAGAGCGATTGCCGACGAGGCCGGCGTTGACGACTTCCTCGCCGAGGCGACGCCCGAGGACAAGCTCGAGTTGATCAAGCGGGAGCAGGAGGGCGGCAAGCTGGTGGCGATGACCGGCGACGGCACCAACGACGCGCCGGCCCTGGCCCAGGCCGACGTGGGCGTGGCGATGAACACCGGTACCTCGGCCGCCAAAGAGGCGGGCAACATGGTCGACCTCGACTCCGACCCGACCAAGCTCATCGAGATCGTCGAGATCGGCAAGCAGTTGCTGATCACCCGCGGCGCGTTGACCACCTTCTCGATCGCCAACGACATCGCAAAGTACTTCGCGATCATCCCGGCCATGTTCGTCGCGCTGTTCCCGGGGCTGGACACGATCAATATCATGCGGCTGCACAGCCCCGAGTCGGCGATCCTGTCCGCGGTGATCTTCAACGCGATCATCATCGTGGCGCTGATCCCGTTGTCGCTGCGCGGCGTCCGCTACACACCGAGCAGCGCGTCAAAGCTGTTGAGCCGCAACCTCTACATCTATGGCCTGGGCGGCATCGTGGCCCCCTTCGTCGGAATCAAGCTGATCGACCTGATCGTCCAATTCGTCCCGGGGATGTCCTGACCATGAGCTTCTCGACTTTCGTCCGCATACACTGGGCGGCGTTCCGCGCGTTGCTGGTGCTGACCGTGATCACCGGCATCGCCTACCCGCTCTCCATCTGGCTGATCGCGCAGCTACCGGGTCTGCACGACAAGGCGGAGGGGTCGATCCTCACCGCCAACGGCAAACCGGTCGGCAGCCGGCTGATCGGTCAGCTGTTCACCGACTCAGCCGGTAACCCGCTGCCCCAGTACTTTCAGAGCCGGCCCTCGGCGGCCGGCAACGGCTACGACCCCCTGTCGACGAGCGCGAGCAACCTCGGGCCGGAAAGCATCGTCGACACACCCGCGGATCCGGCGCAGCTGGCGGCGGGCAAGTCCGCTACCGACGCGGGCTTCAAGCCGAGCCTGCTCACCCAGGTGTGCACGCGCAGCGAGGCGGTGGGCAAGCTCGAGGGCGTGGACGGATCGCGACCGTTCTGCACGGGCGGCGGTGTGGGCGCCGTCCTTTCGGTGATCGGGCCGCGCGACGCCCGCGGAAACGTCGTCCACCCCACCCGGGTGGTCAGCGTCAACGAGCCGTGCCGAGCGACGCCGGCACCGTTCCTCCCCCTCTACGAAGGTGTCCGCGTCGAGTGCGCCAAGGACGGCGAGGACTATGCGATCGGCCAGATGGTTCCGATCCGCGGCGCCGCGCCCGCCAACCCCGCCGTGCCCGCCGACGCGGTCACCGCCAGCGGCAGCGGTCTGGATCCGGACATCTCACCGGCCTACGCCGACCTGCAGGTCGCCAGGGTGGCCAAGGCCCGGCACGTCAGCCCGGATCAGATCCGGGCTGTCGTAGCGCAGTACACGAACGGCCGCACGCTTGGATTTTTCGGCGAACCATGTGTCAACGTGTTGCAGCTCAACCTGCAACTCGATCACAAATATCCAGTCTCGAGCTAGCGCGATAGGGGGATGATGGTTGACGTGAGTGTCGTTGACCACCGCCCCAAGCGCGGCGAGCTGCGAATTTACCTCGGCTCGGCACCCGGGGTCGGCAAGACGTACGCGATGCTCGGCGAGGCGCATCGCCGGCTGGAGCGCGGCACCGACCTCGTGGCCGGCGTGATCGAGACCCACGGCAGGGCGAAAACCGCTGAGCTGCTTGAGGACATCGAGATCATTCCGCCGCGATTTATCGACTATCGCGGTAGCACCTTCCCCGAACTCGACGTGCCGGCCGTCCTGGCGCGCAAACCGCAGGTGGTGCTCGTCGACGAGCTCGCGCACACGAACACGCCGGGCAGCAAGAACGCCAAACGCTGGCAGGATGTCGAGGAATTGCTCGACGCCGGGATCACGGTGATCTCGACCGTCAATGTCCAGCACCTGGAAAGCCTCAACGACGTCGTCGCCCAGATCACCGGCATCGAGCAGAAAGAGACCATTCCGGATTCCATTGTCCGGCAGGCTTCGCAGGTCGAGCTGATCGATATCACTCCGGAGGCGTTGCGCCGCAGGCTTTCTCACGGCAACGTCTATGCCCCCGAGCGCATCGACGCGGCGCTGTCGAATTACTTCCGCCGCGGAAACCTCACCGCGCTAAGGGAACTCGCCCTGCTGTGGCTCGCCGACCAGGTGGATACCGCCCTGGCCAAGTACCGCGCCGAGAACAAGATCACCGACATGTGGGAGGCCCGCGAGCGGGTGGTCGTGGCGGTCACCGGCGGCCCGGAGTCGGAGACGTTGGTGCGACGGGCGTCGCGGATCGCGTCGAAGTCGACCGCCGAGCTGATGGTGGTGCATGTCATCCGCGGTGACGGGCTGGCCGGCCTCTCGGAGGCGCGGATGGCCAAGATCCGGGACCTGGCAAGCAGTTTGGACGCGTCGCTGCATACCGTGGTCGGTGACGACGTGCCCGCCGCTCTGCTCGATTTCGCCCGCGAGATGAACGCCACCCAGCTGGTGATCGGCACCTCGCGGCGGTCGCGGTGGGCGCGTGTCTTCGAGGAGGGCATCGGGGCGAGGATCGTCGAGTTGTCGGGCAAGATCGACGTGCACCTGGTCACCCACGAGGAGTCCAAACGGGGATTCCGGGCGGCGTCGCTGGGTCCCAACGAGCGGCGGGTGGCGTCTTGGCTGGCGGCCGTCATCGTGCCGTCGGCCATCTGCGCGGTGATCGTCACAGCGCTCGACCCGTATCTGGGCACCAGCGGCGACAGCGCACTGTTCTTCGTCGGGGTGCTGCTGGTCGGACTGTTGGGCGGCGTCGCCCCGGCGGTGGCCTCGGCGGTGTTGTCCAGCCTGTTGCTGAACTACTTCCTGACCGCCCCTCGGCACACGTTCACCATCGCCGAACCCGATGCGGCCGTCACCGAACTGGTGCTGCTGCTGGTCGCGGTCGCGGTCGCGGTCCTCGTCGACGGCGCGACCAAACGCACCCGGGAAGCCCGTCGCGCCTCCCAGGAGGCCGAGCTGCTGATCTTGTTCGCCGGCTCCGTGCTGCGCGGGGCCGACCTCGAGACGCTGCTCGAGCGCGTGCGCGAGACCTACTCGCAGCGCGCGGTCAGCATGCTGCGCGAACCCGGCGAGGAGGACCGCGCCGAAGGCAAGAAGGCCGACGTCGTCGCGTGCGTGGGCAGGGACCCGTGTGCCACCGTCGCCTCCGCGGACACCGCGATCGAGGTCGGCGACGACGAGTTCTGGATGTTGTTGGCCGGCAGGAAGCTTTCGGCCCGCGATCGCCGGGTGCTGAGCGCGGTGGCCAAGCAGGCCGCGGGGCTGATCCGGCAGCGTGAGCTGGCCGAGGAGGCCAGCCGGGCCGAGGCGATCGTGCGGGCCGACGAGTTGCGGCGCTCCCTGCTGTCGGCGGTCAGCCACGACCTGCGCACGCCGCTGGCGGCCGCCAAGGTCGCGGTGTCCAGCCTGCGTGCCGAGGACGTCGCCTTCTCCCCGGCGGACACGGCGGAACTGCTGGCGACCATCGAGGAGTCGATCGACCAGCTGACGGCGCTGGTCGGCAACCTGCTCGATTCGTCGCGCCTGGCCGCCGGCGTGGTGCACCCGGACACGCGCCGGGTGTATCTGGAGGAGACCGTGCAGCGGGCGCTGATCAGTATCGGCAAGGGCGCCACCGGCTTCTATCGATCCGCGATCGATCGGGTCAAGGTCGATGTGGGTGACGCGGTGGTGTTGGCCGACGCGGGGCTACTCGAGCGCGTGCTTGCCAACCTGATCGACAACGCGCTGCGGTACGCACCCGACTGTGTGGTTCGGGTCAACGCGGGCCGCGTGGGCGACCGTGTCCTGATCAACGTCATCGACGAGGGGCCCGGCATCCCGCACGGGACCGAAGACCAGATCTTCGAAGCGTTTCAGCGCCTCGGCGACCACGACAACACCACGGGAGTGGGCCTGGGCATGTCGGTCGCGCGCGGCTTCGTCGAGGCCATGGGCGGCACGATCACGGCCGGCGACACTCCCGGCGGCGGCCTGACCGTGACGGTGGAATTGGCCGCACCGGAAATGGTGGGGGCGCGATGATGACCCGCGTGTTGGTGATCGACGACGAGCCCCAGATCCTGCGCGCGCTGCGCATCAATCTGTCCGTGCGGGGCTACGAGGTGATCACCGCGTCCAGCGGAGCCGGGGCGCTGCGCGCCGCCGCCGAGCACAAACCCGACGTGGTGGTCCTCGACCTGGGCCTGCCCGACATCTCCGGAATCGAGGTGCTGGCCGGGTTGCGGGGCTGGCTCACCGCACCGGTGATCGTGTTGTCGGCGCGCACCGACTCCTCGGACAAGGTCGAGGCCCTCGACGCCGGGGCGGACGACTATGTCACGAAACCGTTTGGGATGGACGAGTTCTTGGCGAGGCTGCGGGCGGCCATCCGCCGCAACACCGCGGCGTCCGAGCTGGATCAGCCGGTGATCGAGACGGACGCTTTCACCGTCGACCTGGCCGCCAAGAAGGTCACCAAGAACGGCGCCGAAGTGCACCTCACGCCCACCGAGTGGGGGATGCTGGAGGTGCTGGTCCGCAATCGCGGCAAGCTGGTCGGCCGCGAAGAGCTGCTCAAGGAGGTGTGGGGTCCGGCGTACGCCACCGAAACACATTACCTGCGAGTGTATTTGGCGCAGCTGCGACGCAAACTGGAGGACGACCCGTCGCACCCCAAGCACCTGGTGACCGAGTCGGGGATGGGCTACCGCTTCGAGGCGTGAGCGACTGTGTGCGCACACGGCTTCGAGTGTGCGCCCACGGCGTGAATTTCGCCGATTCTTCGCCCTCAGCGCACAGTCGAAGCCCTGAGCGCACAGTCGCGCGTCACGGGCGCCAGCAACGCGTGTGGCCGCTGTGACTTACCCCGCGATCGACCACACGATGCCGTCGAGGATGTCGTGCTCACTGACGGTCAGTTCGTCGATGCCGGCGCGCGCGCGCAGCTCGCGGGCCAACTCCTCGACCACGATCGCGCCCCCACCGATCACGTCGGCCCGCCCCTCGTGCATCGGCGGCAGCGCCGCGCGCTCGGCCCGGGTCATCCCGATCAGCCGCTCGCAGACCGCCAGCAGGTCGCCGCCGGGCACGCGCGAAAGGTGAATCGCCGCAGAGTCATACGTCGTCATGTTGTGGGCCAGCGCGGACAGCGTCGTCATCGTCCCGGCCAGTCCGACCCAGGTCCGCGCCCCCTCGACGGGCACCACCCCGAGCGCGACGTCCAGCCGTTCGCGCACCACCGCGCGGGCCGCGGCCACCTCCCCGGGCGTCGGCGGGTCCGAGTGCAGGCAGCGTTCGGTCAGCCGCACGCAGCCGATGTCGGCCGAGTAGCTCGCCGCGACCGAGTCACCGCCCACCACGATCTCGGTGGATCCACCCCCGAGGTCCACCACGACGAAAGGCCCTGCCGCAGGGTCTAATTCGCCGACGGCACCGCGGAACGACAGGGCGGCCTCCTCGGCGCCGGTGATCACCTCCGCCACCGCGCCCGGCACCGCCGCGCCCAGCACCTCGGCCGTCATCGCGAAGAAGACGTCACGATTGGCGACGTCGCGAGCGGCCGACGTGGCCACCATCCGCACCCGCTCGACGCGGTGGCGCCTCAGCAGAGCGGCGTAGTCGGTCAGCGCCTGCCGGGTCCGGGCGATCGCCTCCGGAGCGAACTGCCCGGTCGCGTCGACACCCTGACCCAGCCGCACGATCCGCGTCTCCCGATGCACGTCGCGCAGGCGGCCGTCGACGACATCGGCGATCAGCAACCGAATCGAATTGGTGCCGCAGTCGATTCCGGCGAGCCTGCTCACCACTGACCGGCCACCAGAATGCCGGCCATCGCGGGCTCGGGCGCCAGAATGGCCAGCGCCTCGTCCCCGAGCGGGTTGCAGCCCGGCCCCTTGGCCAGCGAGTGCGCGATCAGCACGTGCAGGCACTTGACCCGATCGGGCATTCCGCCCCCGGAGAACGTGGTGCCCAACGGCTCGATCGCGTCCCGCTCGGCCAGATACGACTCGTGGGCCCGCCGGTACGCGGCCGCCAATGCGGGGTCATGCCGCAATCGCTCGGACATCTCGCGCATCAATCCCGTCGTCTCCAGCCGGCTCGCCGCCGCGGTCAGCACCGGATGCGTCAGGTAGTACAACGTCGGAAACGGCGTGCCGTCGGGCAGTTTCGGTGCGGTCTTCACCACAGCGGGCTCACCGTTGGGGCAGCGGTAGGCGACCTCGAGCACGCCGCGCGGCTCACGTCCGAGCTGACGCGCCACCGCTTCCAGGTCGGCACGGTCAACCACCGGGCGCCGTGGGGTTCGGTGCGGCCGGCGGAACGGGACCGCCCGGGGTGGGTTGCCCCGGCGGGGTTTCCGGCGGCGGCACGCTGGCCGGCGGCAGGTGCGGCGTGTCGGCGATGGTGTGCCACAGCGCGGTGTACCAGGGATCGGTGCTGGCGGGTTTGGCCGCCTGACCCCCCGGCTCGGACGGGGCCGCCCCCGAGGGCGGAAGCTGCACCTGGAACGGGATGTCGCCCGGCTTGACGAAACCGAGCCGTTCGCGCGCCTGCGCCGCGATGTAGGCCGGGTCGCCCAGCTTGGCCTTCCGCTGCTCGAGGTCGGCGATCTGCCGGCGCAGCGCGGCTTCGCTCGCCGTCAACTGATTCATCTCGGTGCGCTGTGCGAAGTAGGTGCGCACCGGGCCGGCGATCGTCAGCGTCAGCACGCAGACGACCGCGGCCAGCACCGCCGCGCGCCGCGCGGTGAAGCCCAGCCGCTGCTCGGAGCGCTGCTCGACGGACTCGGCGACCTGCCGCTTGATCGGCTCCACCACATGCTCGAAAGCCGACCGGGCGCCGGCCTGCTTCGCGGTCTGCGAGGGCTTGGAGGCCGGCTTGGTCGTGCGGGGGCGCCGAACCGGATCCCCGGCCTTCCCCGGACGCGATGCCGGGGAGCGCCGTTTCGGATCCGGCTTGGCGGGCAAGCTATTTGGCCTCCGGCGCATACCGCGGGAACGCCAGGTCGCCGGCGTAGCGGGCGGCGTCGCCCAGCGCCTCCTCGATCCTCAGCAGCTGGTTGTATTTGGCGACCCGCTCGCTGCGGGCGGGCGCACCGGTCTTGATCTGCCCGCTGCCGACGGCCACCGCGAGATCGGCGATCGTGGTGTCCTCGGTCTCCCCACTGCGATGGCTGATCATGGTGCGGTACCCGCTGTGGTGGGCGAGCGCGACGGCGTCGAGCGTCTCGGTCAGCGTGCCGATCTGATTCACCTTGACCAGCAACGCATTCGCGACGCCCTTCTCGATGCCTTCCTCGATGCGCTCGGGATTGGTGACGAAGATGTCGTCGCCGACGATCTGCACCCGGTCACCGATCGCCGCCGTCAGCGCAGCCCAGCCGGCCCAATCGTCCTCGGACAGCGGGTCTTCGAGGGACACCAGCGGGTAGGAGTCGAGCAGCCCGGCGTAGAACTCCGCCATCTGCTCGGCGCTGCGGGTGCTGCCCTCGAACGCGTATCCGCTGCCGTCGGTGTAGAACTCGGTGGCGGCGGCGTCCAGGGCCAGCGCCACATCCACGCCCAGCTTGAAACCGGCCGATTCGATCGCCCGGCCGATCAGGTCCAGCGCCGCGGTGGTGCCGGCCACGTCGGGCGCGAAACCGCCCTCGTCCCCCAGGCCGGTGCTCAGGCCCTCCTTCTTCAGCACCGACTTGAGCGAGTGGTACACCTCGGCGCCCCAGCGCAACGCTTCGGCGAAGCTGGGCGCGCCGATCGGTGCCACCATGAATTCCTGGATGTCGACGGCGGTGTCGGCGTGCGCGCCGCCGTTGAGAATGTTCATCATCGGCACCGGCAGGATGTGCGCGTTCGGCCCGCCGATGTAGCGGAACAGCGGCAGCTCCGCGGAGTCGGCGGCGCCCTTGGCGACGGCCAGCGAAACGCCCAGGATGGCGTTGCCGCCCAGCCGGGACTTGTCGGGGGTGCCGTCGAGGTCGACCAGCGCCTGATCCACCAACCGCTGGTCGTCGGCGTTGAGCCCGATCACGGCGGGACCGATCTCGTCGAGCACGGCCTCTACGGCCTTGTGCACGCCCTTGCCGCCGTAACGCTCACCGCCGTCGCGCAACTCGACGGCCTCGTGCTCACCGGTCGACGCGCCGGAGGGCACCGCCGCGCGGGCAAACGTCCCGTCGGCCAGGGCGATCTCCACCTCGACCGTCGGATTGCCGCGGGAATCGAGGATCTCGCGGGCCCCGACCTGCTCGATAATCGGCACTGAGTTTCTCCTTGTGTTTCGTAGCTGGTGCCGGCCTCGCCGCCGTTAGCGTAAAGCCTGATACATCCTGCTACAGCGGGTGACCCGCCGCGTAGGCGGTCGCCCAGTCGCGCACCGCCCGCGCGTAGACGCCGGAGTTGTTGTAGGCCCGCAGCGCGGTGATCCAGCCGCGAGGTGTGGCCAGATCCTTTCCCCGCCAACACAGGTAACCGGCCGCCGCGAGCGCGGCATCGTCGATGTTGTCCGGGCTGACGCGGCCGTCGTTGTGGGCGTCCACGCCGTACAACCGCCAGGTCTCCGGGATGAACTGCATCGGCCCCATGGCCCGCACCACCCCGTCGTCGTCGGTCACCGGTTCCTCGCTGTCGACGATGCGCAGGGTGCCGCCGCTGCCGTCCAGGCGGACACCGCGAATCGGGGGGCTCACGTCCCCGTTGGGCGCCAGCTGCGCGCCGCGGTAGGTGCCGTGGTGGCTCTCGACCTGCCCGATGCCCGCCAGCGTGGTCCACGCGATATGACACTTCGGGTTCTCGACCTCGGCGACCCGGGCGGCGTACGCGTACGCCTCCAATGCGATCACGGGAATCTCCAAGGTGGCCGACCGCTGTTCGGCCCAGGCCCGAAGCTGGTCCGCGGGCCGGCCGCTGGCGTGCGTGTTCACCGGCGGTACCGGAGCCCCGGCCGGCGGCGGGACACCCTCCGGAATGAACAGGCTGAGCTGCCACGTGCAGCTGGAGGCCAGCAGCATCGCGGTCGCGCCTATCACGGCGGCCGCGCGCAACCAACGCCTCGGCGACACCATGCTGCTCAAAGCTCCCTCGGACTCGCCTGCACCAACTTCCGCCCCACCATCGTCCCATGGGTTCCGGTGTGCCCGGCCGCGTTCGGGCTCCGGTGCACGATCAGGCGTCGTCGCCCGCGGCGTCCACCGCGGACTCGTCGACCGCCTCGTCCGGCTCCTCGTCGGACTCGCCCGACGGCCAGTGCTCGCGCCACTCGTCTTCCGTGATCTCCCCGAGGGGGGCCACGTCGAACTCCTCCGGCACGCCGACACCGCGGCGCGTCGCGGCGATCGCCCGCTCGGCCCGCCGGACCGTGTCCACGAACTCCAGCACCGCCGTGCGCAGCGCGCTTTCCGCGTCACCCCCGGCCGACACGGAAACGGAGGTGACCTCGGCGGGGACGAGGTCGGCGGGCACGCCGGCCTTCTGGGCCCGCTCGATCACCTTCTGCGCCAGAGCCAGCGCCGGTTGTCCGGTGTGTACGTCGTCCATCACCGATTTCCGCGGCTTTTCGGCCGCCTTGCGCTCTTCCCACTGGGCCAGTTGCTCTTCCAGCGAAATCGTCTGCCCGGCAAGCACACCCGGGACCCGGTTGCCCAACTTCCGCATCAGCGTGACGGCGACGTCGTCGATGGTGAAGGGCAGCTGCGGGGCGTCCTCGGCGATGCGCGCGTGAAAGAGCACCTGCAGCAACACGTCGCCGAGTTCTTCCCGCAACTGGTCGGCGCTGCCGCTGCGCACCGCGTCCAGCAGTTCGTAGGTCTCCTCCAGCAGGAATCGGCGCAGAGAGTCGTGGGTTTGCTCGCTCTCCCACGGTCCGGCGGTGCGCAGCTTGTCCATCATCGCGACCACGTCGACCAGGCGTTCGCCGCGCGGGGTCTCCGGCGCGGAGATCAGCCGGGCGCCCGCCGACAGCCGGGCGGTGACGGCGGGATGGTCGGGGTCCGACGACAGCAACACCGGAGCGTCGTCGCCCGAGTGCACCGGGCGCGCCGCGGGCAGCGACCACGGCACCGCGACGGGCATCTCCTCGGTGTACTGCACCTCCCCGCCGAGGTGCTCAATGGCCTCGACGGGCACCAGCGACGGGCGGCGCGGGTCGCACATCACGACAATCATTGGCGCCGCTCCTCTCCCCCGCATGCGGGTGGTGCCCCCACATCGCTTGGCTCTGCATCGTCGCCGGCGCGAATCATCGCGCTTGCCGCTCCTCACTGGACATCGCTGCAGGTGACCCCGTTATACCAATATCGATCTGGGGCTTACCCTCCAGCGCCGTTACCAGGTTGGCCACCATCTGCAGCAATTCGACGTCGCGGATGCGTGCCGCGCCGACCCCGCCGGCCCGCGGGATGGGCACCTGCACGGTGGACGTCGTGGCGCGGTAGCTGGCGGCCGGATACATCCGCTTGAGCCGCACCTGGGCCGAATCGAGCAGCGTCATCGGCGACAACCGCACCGTCGCCGCCGACGGGGCCGACACCTCGGTGATGCCGGCAGCGCGGCACAGCAGCCGCAACCGCGCGACCGCCACCAGGCGCAGGGCGGGTTCGGGCAGCGCACCGTAGCGGTCGACGAGTTCCTCGACCACGGCCGCGACGGCCGCGTCGTCCGAAGCGGCCGCCAGGCGCCGGTAGGCCTCCAGCCGGAGCCGGTCGCTGGCGATGTAGTCCGGCGGCAGGTGCGCGTCCACCGGCAGGTCGATGCGCACGTCCTTGGGCTCCTCGGCGGTGGTCACCGTCTGCCCGTCGGCGGCGGCCCGATAGGCCTCCACGGCCTCGCCCACCAGCCGCACGTACAGGTCGAAGCCGACCCCGGCGACGTGCCCGGACTGCTCGACGCCCAGCACGTTGCCCGCCCCGCGGATCTCCAGGTCCTTGAGCGCCACGGCCATCCCCGCGCCCAGCTCGTTGTTCTGCGCGATGGTCGCCAACCGGTCGTAGGCCGTCTCGGTCAGCGGCGCCTGCGGTGGATACAGGAAGTAGGCGTAGCCGCGCTCACGGCTGCGCCCCACCCGGCCGCGCAGCTGGTGCAGCTGCGAGAGCCCGAAGGTGTCGGCGCGCTCGACGATAAGCGTGTTGGCGTTCGAGATGTCCAGCCCGGTCTCCACGATCGTGGTGCACACCAGGATGTCGTACTCGCGGTTCCAGAAGCCCTGCACGGTGCGTTCCAACCGCTCCTCGGGCATCTGCCCGTGCGCGACGACCACCCGCGCCTCCGGGACCAGCTCACGCACGTGGGCCGCCGCCCGATCGATGGAACTGACCCGGTTGTGCACGTAGAAGGCCTGCCCGTCGCGCAGCAACTCGCGCCGCAGGGCGGCGGCGACCTGCTTGTCGTCGTGCGGGCCGACGTAGGTCAGCACCGGGTAGCGCTCTTCGGGCGGGGTCAGGATCGTCGACATCTCGCGGATGCCGGCCAGGCTCATCTCCAGGGTGCGCGGGATCGGGGTGGCGCTCATGGTCAGCACGTCGACGTGGGTGCGCAGCGACTTGATGTGCTCCTTGTGTTCGACGCCGAAGCGCTGCTCCTCGTCGACGATCACCAGGCCCAGGTCCTTCCAGCGCACCCCGGTCTGCAGCAGCCGGTGCGTGCCGATCACGATGTCGACCGACCCGTCGGCCATGCCCTCGATCACGGCGCGGGAGTCGGCGGGGTCGGTGAACCGCGACAGACCCTTGACGGTCACCGGGAAGCCGGCCATCCGGTCGGTGAACGTCTGCAGGTGCTGGTCGGCCAGCAGCGTGGTGGGCACCAGCACCGCGGCCTGCTTGCCGTCCTGCACCGCCTTGAACGCGGCCCGCACGGCGATCTCGGTCTTGCCGTAGCCGACGTCGCCGCAGATCACCCGGTCCATCGGGATCGGCTTCTCCATGTCGGCCTTGACCTCGGTGATCGCGGTGAGCTGGTCGACGGTCTCGGTGAAGCCGAACGCGTCCTCCATCTCGGCCTGCCACGGAGTGTCCGGCGCGAACGCGTGGCCCGGGCTGGCCTGCCGCTTGGCGTACAGCGCCACCAGCTCGCCGGCGATCTCGCGCACGGCGCGGCGCGCCTTGGTCTTGGTGTTGGCCCAGTCGCTGCCGCCCAGCTTGGAGAGGGCGGGCGCCTGACCGCCGACGTAGCGCGACAGCTGGTCCAGCGAATCCATCGGGACGTAGAGCTTGTCCGATCCGCCGCCCCGCTTGCTGGACGCGTACTCGAGAACGAGGTACTCCCTGCGCGCCCCGCCGACGGTGCGTTCGACCATCTCGACGAACCGGCCGATGCCGTGCTGGTCGTGCACCACCAGGTCGCCGGCCGTCAGCGCCAGCGGGTCCACGGTGTTGCGCCGCTTAGCCGCCAGCCGCTTGCCCTCGACGGCGGTGGCCCTGCTGCCGGTCAGGTCGGTCTCGGTGATGACGACCAGGTTGGCGCCGGGAACGATGACACCGTCGTGCAGCGGGCCCTTGAGGACGCTGACGATCCCCGGTTTGAGCGTGGTGTCCGCCGCGCTCGGTTCCAGCATGGCGGCGGGGGTGTCGGAGTCGGCGAGCCGCTCGACGACCCGGTGCGCGGTCCCGACGCCGGGCGCGACCACCGCGGCGTAGCCACCGGTCGAGACGTGGGCGCGCAGCATGGCGAAGATCTCGTCGATGTCGTGCTGATGCCCGCGGGCCGACGGCGCCGCCCGGACGTCCAGTTCCACCGCGGACTCGTCGGACAGCTGGCTCAGCGTCCACCAGGGATGACCCGACCGCACCGCCGCGGCGTGCACGTCCTGTAGCTCCGCGAACCCCGATCCGCCGAACTGCGTCACGTCCACGGGTGCGTCGGTGCCCAGCGCGGCGACCGACCAGGACGCCTCGAGGAATTCGCTGCCGGTCTTGATCAGGTCGGCGGCCCGGGTCCGCACCTTTTCCGGGTCGCACAGCAGCACCGGCGTGTCCTGGGCCAGCTGATCGGTCAGCAGCACGTGTGCGCCGGGCCGCAGCACCGGCAGCAGCGCCTCCATGCCGTCGACCGCGATGCCCTCGGCCAGCTTGGCCAGCATGTCGGTCACGCTGCCGGTGATCGCGGGCTCGGCCCCGGAGTGCCGGGCGGCCAGCGCGGCGGCGCGTTCCCGCACGTCTTCGGTCAGCAGCAGCTCACGGCAGGCCACCGCGATCACCGTCTCGACTTCGATCTCGGGGATGGAGCGCTGGTCGGCGACGGCGAACATCCGCATCTCGCTGACCTCGTCGCCCCAGAACTCGATGCGCACGGGGTGCTCGGCGGTCGGCGGGAAGACGTCGAGGATTCCGCCGCGCACGGCGAACTCGCCGCGCCGGCCCACCATGTCGACCCGGGTGTAGGCCAGCTCGACCAGCCGGGCGACGACGTCGGAGAACGCGATCTCCTGGCCGACGCTGAAGGTGACCGGCTCGACCAGCCCCAGCTGCGGCGTCATCGGCTGCAGCAGCGAGCGCACCGCGGTCACCACGACCCGCAGCGGCGGACCCAACCGCGCGTCATCGGGGTGGGCCAGCCGGCGCAGCACCGTCAACCGGGTGCCGACGGTGTCGACGCCGGGTGAAAGCCGCTCGTGCGGCAGGGTCTCCCAGGACGGGAAGGCCGCCACGGCGTCGCCGAAGACGCCGCGCAGTTCGGCGGTCAGGTCATCGGCTTCCCGCCCGGTCGCGGTGACTACCAGCAATGGACCCGACCGCGCCAACGCGCTGGCGACGAACACCCGTGCGCTGGCTGGACCCACCAGGTGAAGCTCGCCCGGTCGTTCGGCCGCGCTTTCGATCAGCTGCTGGAAGGTCGGCGCGGTGAGCGCCAATTCAACGAGCCCCGCGATCGGGGGTTCTGGGCGAGCAGGCCCCGGTGCGGTCATGATGAATCCATTCTAGGGGCGCCAAGATTCGTCAATTTCGAGCCCGGCGCCGTCAAGGGATCGTAAGGATCACGGGCGACGGCCCGCCGCGGGCGCACGTTGTATTCATGACATTGCTGGACATCCTGCCGTCGCTGCGCCACGCGGCTCCCCCGCGGTTCGATCCCGCGATCTGGCCCGTCACCGCCCACTCTGACGAGGAGGGCAGGCTGTGCGTCGGCGGCGTGCCACTGACCGATATCGCCGACGAGTTCGGCACCCCGGCCTACGTCCTCGACGAAACCGATTTCCGGCACCGCGCCCGCTGCTATCGCAGGGCGCTGCGCGACGTCCAGGTGGTGTACGCCGGAAAATCGCTGCTGACGACCGCGGTGGCCCGCTGGGCCCGCGAAGAGGGCCTGGGCATCGACGTCTGCTCGGCGGGTGAGCTGGCCGTTGCCCTGGCCGCCGGAACGGACCCGGGGCGGATCATCATGCACGGCAACGCGAAGTCGCCCGACGAGTTGCGCGACGCGGTGCGCGTCGGGGTGGGGCGGATCGTCGTGGACTCGTGCATGGAGATCGCCTACCTCGCGGGTGTGGCCCGCCGCCGTCAGCCGGTGCTCATCCGGGTCACCCCGGACGTCGACGTCCATGGGCACCGCGCCGTCACGACCGGCATCAGCGACCAGAAGTTCGGGTTCACCCTCGCCGGCGACCACACCGCCGACGCGGTGCGGCGGGTGCTGGCGCACCCCATCCTCGACCTGGTCGGCCTGCACTGCCATATTGGCTCGCAGGTCGCCGACCCCGACCTCTACGGCGAGGCGATCCGCCGGCTGATCGCCGCCATGGCCGACATCCGGGCCCGGCACGGCGTCATCCTCACCGAACTGAACCTCGGTGGCGGGCATGCCATCTCGTACGTGCCCGGGGACCCCGAGCTGGCTCTCGACGAGCTGGCGCGCGTCATCGACGACGCGCTCGACGAGGCCTGCGGCCACGAGCATTTCCCCCGCCCGAGCGTGGTGGTGGAGCCCGGCCGGGCCATCAGCGGCCGGGCCGGCGTCACCCTGTATCGGGTGTGCGCGGTGAAAACGCAGTCGGGCGGGCGCACCTTCGTCGCCGTCGACGGCGGCATGAGCGACAACCCGCGGGTGTCGCTGTACGGCGCCCGCTACACCGTCGCGCTGGCGAACCGGCGCGCCTCGGGCCTCAAGCAACGCGTCACCGTGGCCGGGCGGCACTGCGAAGCCGGCGACGAGATCGCCCGCGACGTCGAGCTCCCCGCCGACCTGCGCCCCGGTGACCTGCTGGCGGTGGCCTGCACGGGCGCCTATCACCACAGCATGGCGTCGAACTACAACATGGTGGGCCGGCCGGCCATGGTCGGTGTCCGGGGCGCCCGGGCCCGCGAACTGGTCCGGCGCGAAACGATCACCGACTTGCTGGCCCGCGACCGCGGCTAACCGTCCTGCAGCCTGGGGTCGGCCTCCAGATGGGTCAGCCCGTTCCACATCAGGTTGACCAGGTGCGCGGCGACCACTTCTTTCTTGGGCTCGCGGGTGTCGAGCCACCACTGCGCCGTCATCGACACCGAGCCCACCAGCGCCTGGGCGTACAACGGCGCCAGCTCCGGATCCAGGCCGCGACGCGCGAAGTCGCCGGCCAGGATGGAGCTGACCTGGCTGACGGCGTCGTTGAGCAGGCTCGAGTAGGTGCCGGAGCTGATCGCGGCCGGCGAGTCGCGGATCATGATGCGGAAGCCGTCGGTGCGCTCCTCGACGTAGGTGAGCAAGGCCAGCGCGACCCGCTCGACCCGCACCCGGGAGCGGTTGTTGGTCAGCGACGAGGTGATGCCGTCCAGCAGCGCCGACATCTCGCGGTCGACGACCACGGCGTACAGCCCCTCCTTGCCGCCGAAATGTTCGTAGACGACCGGCTTGGAGACGTTGGCACGCAACGCGATCTCCTCGATCGAGGTGCCCTCGTAGCCGCGTTCGGCGAACAGCGAGCGCGCGATGCCGATGAGTTGCTGTCGGCGCTCGCTACCGGTCATGCGGGCGCGCGGCGCACGCACCTCCTTGTCCGGTTCCTTGTCGAGAACAGCCACGTCAATCAGCGTATAGCGTCGCCCGCGCCAAACCGTCCGTCTTTCCCTCGGCGCCGCGATCGGCCCGAGAAGCGTCTAGAGTCTCTTGGTGGCGCGGGCCTATGGCGCTTGCGATCCGTCGTGGTGTAATCGGCAGCACCTCTGATTTTGGTTCAGATAGTTCAGGTTCGAGTCCTGGCGACGGAGCACGGCTCTTTGCCTCGGGTGTGCATCAAGTGCCACGCTTGACGGCGTGTCGTCTACGGACACGACGGTCGCGCCGGGGTTGAGGAGAGTTGATGGCGTCTCGTGGTGATACCGCGGTCCTGGTGCTCGCGGCCGGGCCCGGCACCCGGATGCGGTCCGACACCCCCAAGGTGCTGCACGAGATCGCCGGTCGCAGCATGCTGTCCCACCTGCTGCACGCCGTCACCAAGGTCGCGCCGCAGCACCTGGTCGTGGTCCTGGGCCACGATCATCAGCGCATCGCGCCGCTGGTCGCCGAATCGGCCGACGCCCTGGGACGCGGCATCGAGGTCGCGCTGCAGGACCGGCCGCTGGGCACCGGCCACGCGGTCCGTTGCGGCCTGTCCGCGCTGCCCGACGACTACGCCGGCGTGGTCGTCGTCACCTCCGGCGATACGCCGCTGCTGGACCCCGACACCCTGGCCGACCTGATCGCGACCCACCACGCGGCCTCGGCCGCCGCGACGGTGCTCACCACGACGCTCGACGACCCCACCGGCTACGGCCGGATCCTGCGCACCCAGGACAACGAGGTCACCGCGATCGTGGAACACGCCGACGCGACACCCGTCCAGCGGGAGATTCACGAGGTCAACGCCGGGGTCTACGCCTTCGACGTCGCGGCGCTGCGCTCCGCGCTGAACCGGCTGAGCTCCGACAACGCCCAGCAGGAGCTCTACCTGACCGACGTCATCTCGATCTTTCGGGGCGACGGGCAGGCCGTCCAGGCCCGGCACGTCGACGACAGTGCCCTGGTCGCCGGCGTCAACAACCGCGTGCAGCTGGCGCAGCTGGGCGCCGAGCTCAACCGCCGGATCGTCGCCGCCCACCAGATGGCCGGGGTCACCATCGTGGATCCGGCGACCACCTGGATCGACGTCGAGGTCACGGTCGGGCGCGACACCGTCATCCACCCGGGCACGCAGCTGCTGGGCCGCAGCCAGGTCGGGAGCCACTGCATCGTCGGCCCCGACACCACGCTCACCGACGTCACCGTGGGTGACGGCGCATCGGTGGTGCGCACGCACGGCACGTCGTCGTCCATCGGCGCCGGCGCCACGGTCGGCCCCTTCACCTACCTGCGGCCCGGCACCGTGCTGGGCGACGAAGGCAAGCTCGGGGCGTTCGTCGAGACCAAGAACTCCACGATCGGCACCGGCACCAAGGTTCCGCACCTGACCTACGTCGGGGACGCCGACATCGGCGAACACAGCAACATCGGCGCGTCGAGCGTCTTCGTCAACTACGACGGCGCCACCAAGCGGCGCACCACGGTCGGATCGCACGTGCGGACCGGCTCGGACACCATGTTCGTCGCCCCGGTGACCGTCGGCGACGGGGCCTACACCGGCGCGGGAACCGTGGTCCGCGACGACGTCCCGCCGGGCGCGCTGGCGGTGTCCGCGGGCCCGCAGCGCAACATCGAGGGCTGGGTGCAGCGCAAACGACCGGGCAGCGCGGCCGCCGAGGCGGCCGCGAAGGCGACACAGGCCGCCGACCCGGCGTCCGAGCCCGAACAGACACCGTGATGTCGGTTTCTGGTAACCCGGCCACTTTCCGTACGATTCGCTACGTACGATGGGGCGTTCCATTCTCGACAACGGTGAGGGCAGTGCGTTGAGCCACGACTGGACCGACAACCGCAAGAACCTGATGCTCTTCTCCGGCCGCGCGCATCCGGAGCTGGCCGAGCAGGTGGCAAAAGAGCTCGACGTCCACGTCACCGCTCAGACGGCGCGCGAGTTCGCCAACGGCGAGATCTTCGTGCGGTTCCACGAGTCGGTGCGCGGGTGCGACGCGTTCGTCCTGCAGTCGGCCCCGGCACCGGTCAATGACTGGCTGATGGAACAGCTGATCATGATCGACGCGCTCAAGCGCGGCAGCGCCAAACGGATCACCGCGGTCATGCCGTTCTACCCCTACGCCCGGCAGGACAAGAAGCATCGCGGCCGCGAACCGATCTCGGCGCGGCTGGTCGCCGACCTGCTCAAGACCGCGGGCGCCGACCGGATCGTGACCGTCGATCTGCACACCGACCAGATCCAGGGGTTCTTCGACGGGCCGGTAGACCACATGCGCGCCCAAAACCTGCTGACCGGCTACATCCGCGACAACTACCCCGACGGCAACATGGTGGTCGTCTCCCCCGACTCGGGCCGGGTGCGCATCGCCGAGAAGTGGGCCGACGCATTGGGTGGCGTTCCGCTCGCCTTCATCCACAAGACCCGCGACCCGCGGGTGCCCAACCAGGTGGTGTCCAACCGCGTGGTGGGCGAGGTGCAGGGCAGGACCTGTGTGCTCATCGACGACATGATCGACACCGGCGGCACCATCGCCGGCGCGGTGCAGCTGCTGCGCGACGACGGCGCCGCCGACGTCATCATCGCGGCCACCCACGGCGTGCTGTCCGACCCGGCCGCCCAGCGGCTCGCGGCGTCCGGCGCGCGGGAGGTGATCGTCACCAACACGCTGCCGATCGGCGAGGAGAAGCGCTTCCCCCAGCTCACCGTCTTGTCCATCGCGCCGCTGTTGGCCAGCACCATTCGCGCCGTCTTCGAAAACGGCTCCGTGACGGGGCTTTTCGACGGGGACGCCTAGATGGCTGCAAAGCCCGGCGAGGCTGTCATCTACCACAATCCCCGGTGCAGCACCTCCCGCAAGACGTTGGATCTGTTACGCGACAACGGCCTCGAGCCGACGATCGTCGAGTACCTGAAGACCCCGCCGTCGCGCGCCGAACTGGTGAAGATGATCAGCGACGCCGGGATCGACGTGCGCACCGCGGTGCGCAAGCGGGAACCGCTGTACGCCGAACTCGATCTCGCCGATGCGACCGACGACCAGTTGCTCGACGCCATGGCCGAACACCCGATCCTGATCGAGCGGCCGTTCGTCGTGACGACGAAGGGCACCCGGCTGGCCCGGCCGGTCGAGAAGGCCCGCGAGATTCTGTGAGACGCGCGTGTGCGGCCACGGCCATCGCGCTGACCCTGCCCGTGGCGGCTTGCGGGCCGAAAACGCCTGACTACCAATCGATCTGGTCGACAACCCCGACGACCACGACCACCACGACGAGGGTCGCCAAGCCCGTCCCGCTGTCGCAGTATCTGCAGAACATCGGCGTGACCGGACAGCAGGTCGCGCCGGGCAACCTGCCCGACCTGACGGTGTCGATCCCGACGCCCCCGGGCTGGACGGCGGCGCACAATCCGCACATCGCGCCCGAGACCGTGATGATCTCCAAGGGCGGCAAATACCCGACCGCGCGGCTGGTGGTGTTCGCGTTGCACGGCGATTTCGATCCGGCCCAGGTGATCCAGCACGGCAACGACGACGCCCAGCTGTTCGAGGACTTCAAGCAGCTGGATGCCTCGACGACGCCCTACAACGGCTTCCCCTCGTCGATGATCCAGGGCAGTTACGACCTGGACGGTACGCGGCTGCACAGCTTCAACCGGATCGTCATCGCCACCGGTTCGCCGCCCACCAAGCAGCGCTACCTGGTGCAGCTCACCATCACCGGGCTGGCCAACCAGGCCGTCGCGCAGTCGTCCGACATCGAGGCGATCATGCGGGGGTTCGTCGTCGCCGCGAAGTAAATGCCCTTGCGGTTCGCCGGGCGGTGAGCGAGCCCGATTAGGCTCGACAACCATGACCAACTGGACCGCCGCGGACCTGCCCTCATTCGCCGGGCGCACCGTCATCGTCACCGGCGCCAACAGCGGGCTGGGCGCGGTCACCGCCCGCGAGCTGGCGCGACGGGGCGCGACGCTCGTCATGGCGGTCCGCGACATCCGCAAGGGCGAGAAGGCCGCGCTGCAGATCAGGGGCTCCCACACCGGCCCGGTCGAGGTCCGCGCGCTCGACCTGCAAAACCTGTCGTCCGTGCGCGAATTCGCCGACGGGGTCGACAGCGTCGACGTGCTGATCAACAACGCGGGCATCATGGCCGCCCCGTACCAGCAGACCGTCGACGGCTTCGAGAGCCAGATCGGCACCAACCACCTCGGGCATTTCGCGCTCACCAACCTGCTGCTGCCCAAGCTCACCGATCGCGTGGTCACCGTGTCGTCGATGGCGCACTGGGCCGGCCGGATCAGCCTTGACGACCTGAACTGGAAGACGCGGCGGTACTCGCCGTGGCTGGCCTACAGCCAGTCCAAGCTCGCCAATCTGCTGTTCGCCAGCGAGCTGCAGCGACGCCTGGACGGGGCCGGTTCCACGCTGCGCGCGCTGGCCGCCCACCCCGGCTACTCGCACACCAACCTGCAGGGCGCCTCCGGCCGCAAGCTCGGCGACGCGATGATGTCGGCGGTCACCCGCGTAGTGGCCACCGACGCCGACTTCGGCGCCCGCCAGACGCTGTACGCGGCGTCGCAGGACCTGCCGGGCGACACGTTCGTCGGGCCGCGATTCGGGCAGACCGGCCGCACCCAACCGGTCCGGCGCAGCCGGCGGGCGCAAGACCCGGCGATGGCGGCGGCGCTGTGGGAGCTGTCCGAGCAGCTCACCGGCACCAAATTTCCGCTCTGAGGTGCGCATGCGCTAACCTGACCGGGCGTCACGGCGAGGGTTGCTGGCCAGCCAGCACCGTTATCGACGGAGACCGACGAACTGTCGCGACCCTGGCCGTGCCCCCACACTCAGGCACCGAGCACACAGGAGCGACACCATGGCCAAGTCCGCAGGCAACCAACTCACCGCGACGGTACGAACCGAGACCGGCAAGGGCGCGTCCCGCCGAGCCCGCCGCGAAGGCAGGATTCCCGCCGTGCTCTACGGCCACGGCGCCGAACCGCAGCACCTGGAGCTGCCCGGCCACGACTTCGCGGCCGTGCTGCGCCACACGGGCACCAACGCGGTGCTGACCCTGGACATCGACGGCACGGAACAGCTGGCGCTGACCAAGGCGCTCGACATCCACCCGATCCGCCGCACCATCCAGCACGCCGACCTTCTCGCGGTGCGCCGCGGCGAGAAGGTCGTCGTCGAGGTCAACGTCGTCGTCGAGGGCGACGCCGTCCCGGGCACCCTGGTCACCCAGGACACCAACACCATCGAGATCGAGGCCGACGCCATGTCGATTCCCGAGCAGCTGACCGTGTCGGTGGAGGACGCCGAACCGGGCACCCAGTTCACCGCCGGGCAGATCGCCCTGCCGCGCGGCGTCAACCTGATCTCCGACCCCGAGATGCTGGTGGTCAACGTGGTGACCGCGCCGACCGCCGAGGACCTCGAGGAAGAGGGCGCCGGCGCGGCCCCCGCCGCCGCGGAGGCCCCCGCGCAGGAGGAAGCCGGCGAGGCCGAGGCCCCCGCGGGCGAGTCCGAGTAGGCGGACCGCAACGTGGCCGAGCCGTTGCTGGTGGTCGGCCTGGGCAACCCCGGAGACAACTACGCGCGCACCCGGCACAACCTCGGGTTCATGGTCGCCGACCTGCTCGCCGACCGGTTGGGTTCGAAGTTCAAGGTGCACAAGCGGTCCGGGGCCGACGTGGTCAGCGGCCGACTGGCCGGGCACTCGGTACTGGTGGCCAAGCCGCGCTGCTACATGAACGAGTCCGGCCGGCAGGTGGGGCCGTTGGCGAAGTTCTATTCGGTGCCGCCGGCCGACATCGTCGTCGTCCACGACGACCT
This sequence comes from Mycobacterium europaeum, assembly GCF_034555895.2. Lineage (NCBI taxonomy): Bacteria > Bacillati > Actinomycetota > Actinomycetes > Mycobacteriales > Mycobacteriaceae > Mycobacterium > Mycobacterium europaeum. The sequence goes on along the minus strand of NZ_CP157315.1, from coordinate 474,870 downwards.
CGACCTCGACTTCGGCCGGATTCGGCTCAAGATCGACGGCGGCGAGGGCGGCCACAACGGGCTGCGGTCGGTGGCATCGGCGCTGGGCACCAAGGAGTTTCAGCGGGTCCGCATCGGCATCGGCCGGCCGCCGGGGCGCAAGGACCCGGCGGCGTTCGTGCTGGAGAACTTCTCCGCCGCCGAGCGCGGCGAGGTTCCCACCATCTGCGAGCAGGCCGCGGACGCCACCGAGTTACTCATCGAGCTGGGGCTGGAGCCCGCGCAGAACCAGGTGCACGCCTGGTAGGCGCCCGCCGTGGGGCGATCGATGCGGCGCGGCCTAGGTGACCAGGGTCGCGGAGTGCGAGCGACGCAGCTTGCCCGATGGTGTCTTCGGGATGGTGCCCGGCCCGAGCACCACCACGTTGCGCGGCCGCATGTCGACCTCGGCCACCACCTCGCGGGCGACCTGGTGCTCGATCCGGCGCACCTCGGCCGGGTCCTGCCAGGCGTTGGACTCGACGGCGACGGCGAACGTCTCCCGGGAGTGCCCGGCGTCGAGGCGCACCGCGACAGCGCACCCGGGCCGCACCCCCTCGACGCGGCCCGCGGCCCGCTCGATGTCGGTGGGATAGATGTTGCGGCCCGCCATGATGATGACGTCCTTGACGCGGCCGCACACCACGATGTGGCCCTCCTCGGTCAGGTAGCCGAGGTCGCCGGTGTCATACCAGCCGTTCTCGTCCTGCGCCGGGAGGAAGCCGCCCATGGTCAGGTAGCCGGGCGTCAGCGACTCCCCGCGCAGCTCGATCACCCCGACGCCGCGCGGCGGCATCACGTCGCCGTTCTCGTCGATGATGCGCGCCTCCAGGTCCTGCAGCAGCGGGCCGAGCGTGGCCAGCCGGCGTGTGTTGCCCTTGGTGGCGGGCACCGCCCGGCGCAGCGCGGCCAGCAGGTCGGCGTCGACCTCGTCGACGACCAGGCCGGCGTTGCACTCCGAGAACGACACGGCCAGCGTGGTCTCGGCCATGCCGTAGGCCGGCAGGATCGCCGACGGACGCAGGCCGAACGGCTTGCCCGCGTCGAGCAGGTCCTCGACGTCGGCGGGTTCGACGGGCTCGGCGCCCGACAGCGCGAACCGCAGGGTCGACAGGTCGAAGTCGCCGGGCTTGGCGTTGCGGCGCAGCCGCTTGGCGAGCAGCGCGTAGGCGAAGTTGGGCGCCGCGGTCATGGTGCCCTTGTACTTGTCGATGAGCTTGGCCCACAGCAGGGTGTCGCGCAGGAAGTCCATCGGCGTGACCTTGACCAGCTCCGCGCCGAAGTACATCGGGATGGTCAGGAAGCCGACCATGCCCATGTCGTGGAAGCAGGGCAGCCAGCTGACCATGACGTCCTTGTCGACGTCGTACTGCGCGCCGATGAACATCGCCTCGGCGTTGGAGTAGATGTTGCGGTGGGTGATCTGGACGGCCTTCGGAGATCCGGTGGAGCCGCTGGTCAGCTGCATCAACGCCAGGTCGTCCTCGCCGACCTCGACGGGGTCGATCGGATCCGCGGCCAGCAGGTCGGCGACGGTGAGGACCTTGATGCCCTTCTCCTCCAGCACGGGGACGGCCACCAGGAAGGGCTCGGAGACGACGACGGCCTTGGCCTCGATCATGCCGATGACGTTCATGGTGTCCTCGGCCCACACGGCCAGGTCGGTGCGCGGCGTGGGCTGGTGCAGCATCGTCAGGCTGGCGCCGCGCATCCACAGGCCCTGCGCCGTCGGGGCGATCTCCACCGGGAAGCCGGCCAGCACGCCCACCGCGTCGCCCAGCCCGATCCCGGCGGCGGCCAGGCCGCCCGCGATGTGGCGCGCGCGCTCGTGGACCTCGCCCCAGGTGTGGCGGACCGGCTCGTGGGGTTCACCGGTGACCATGCCCGTCGTCGCGTTGCGGGCATTGCGGTACATCTTCTCGGTAAACCTGCTCACACAAACCTCCTCGGTTCCGGCGCTCGCCACGACGCCCGGGATCTCATATTCCGCTCCCTGGGTAACGCTTGGGAGCAGGCACGCAAACACAGTCGGGCTGCAGTTAGGTCTCGAATCGGCGATGAGTAGAGGGCCCGGCATGCGGCCACCGGATCGGCGCCAATCGGGCCCCGGAAACGCCGGTGAGCCCGAATTATCAGTCGTCCGCCGGGGACCCCGGCGGACGACGAAGATAAGTGTTCTTGCTCAGCGCTACCCGTCACCGCGCATTATCTTAAGCTCCTCTTAGGGAACAGCCCAAACGAATGCGCGATTTGGGGGAATTTTCACACCTCGGTGGGGGCCGGCACCACGCGGGCACCGGCCACCGGCCCGCTCGCGACGCGCACCGTGCGGCAGACGCCCGCACCGGATACCTCGGTGCCGACGTCGACCGCCGAGGCCGCCGAGGAGCACAGGAAGGCGCACGTCGGGCCCGAGCCGGACACGATGCCCGCCAGGGCGCCGGCCTCGACCCCGGCGCGCAGGGTGCGGCGCAGTCGCGGATTCAGGCTTACCGCGGCGGCCTGCATCTCGTTGCCCAGCAAGGACGCCAGCTGCTGCGGGTCGCCCGCGGCCAGGGCCGCCAGCACCGGCCCGGGCCCGGCAAGCCGCGGCGGATCCCCGGCCTCCCGTAGCCGGTCCAGCTCGCTGAAGACCGCCGGCGTGAGCAGCTCGCCGTCGGCGAACGCCAGCACCCAGTGGAAGGTGTTGCGGGACAGCACGGTGGCCAGTTCCTCGCCGCGGCCGGTCCCCAGCGCGGTGCCACCGTGCAGCGCGAAGGGCACGTCACTGCCCAGCCGCGCGGCGAGCATCCGCAGGTCGCGGCGGGGCACGTTGAGCTCCCACAGCGAGTTCATGGCGACCAGCACGGCCGCGGCGTCGGCGCTGCCGCCGGCCATCCCGCCGGCCACCGGAATGGATTTGTCGATCATGATCGAGACGTCGGGCGCCCGGCCCACGTGCTCGGCCATGAGTTCGGCGGCCTGCCAGGCGAGGTTGCGCTCATCGGTGGGCAGCTTGTCGGCACCCTCCCCGACGACCTCGAGCGAGAGCACATCGGCGTTGCGGACCGTCACCTCGTCGAGCAGGGAGACGGCCTGAAACACGGTCGTCAGCTCGTGGTAGCCGTCCTCGCGGCGGTCGCCGACCGCAAGATACAGGTTGACCTTTCCGGGCACCCGGACGGTGACCGACCCGGTGGGCACCCACTGGGCGGCGGTGTTGCCGTCAGACATTGTCACCCACCGCAGCAGACTATCGCTGCGACCGGGCAACTACACGCAGCGCCGCCGCAGTCAGTTCGCGGACGGCTGCTGATCGGCCGCGGGCGCGGTACCGGACGCGGCCGATCGCCGCAACAGCCGCACGAAGTCGTCGATGGACAGCGTCTCGCCGCGACGGGCCGGGTCGATGCTGGCGGCCAGCAGCCGGTTCGCGGACTCGCTGCCCGAGCCGGCCCACTCCGCGAACGCGTTGCGGACCGTCTTGCGCCGCTGCGCGAACGCGATGTCCACCAAGTGGAACACCTGGCGCCGGAAGGCTTCGTCGGTGGGCCACTGCGAACTGGCGTAGCGGTCGATGCGAACCAGCCCCGAATAGACGCGCGGAATCGGCCAGAAAACCGTCGGCGACACCATGCCGCACCGCCGGACCGTTCCGAAGAAGCGGACCTTGACGCTGGGCACGCCGTAGTCCTTGCCGCCGGGCTCGGCGGCAAGGCGTTCGGCTACCTCCGCCTGCACCATCACGGTCACCGTCTTGATGGACGGAAACTCGGCGAGCAGGTGCAGCAGCGCGGGCACCGCCACGTTGTAGGGCAGGTTGGCCACGACCGCGTTGGGCTCGGCGGCCAGCTCGTCGGGGCGCAGGGTCAGCACGTCGCGGTTGAGCACGGTGAGCCGCTGGATCTCGCTGTGTGAGTGCTCGGCGACGGTCTGCGGCAGGCGGTCGGCCAGCACCGGGTCGATTTCGACGGCCGTGACGGTGGCGCCGCGGTCCAGCAAAGCCAGCGTCAGTGAGCCCAGGCCGGGGCCGACCTCGAGGACGTGATCGGTCCGGCCCACCCCGGCGGTCGAGACGATCCGGCGGACCGTGTTGGCGTCGTGGACGAAGTTCTGACCGAGGGATTTGCGTGGCCGAAAATCAAGTTCTTTGGCAAGCCGCCTGATCTCGGTCCGACCCAGCAGCCGGATGGTCAGCTCGCACCAGCTCTTCCGCTGCACACCGGCCAGGCGCCCCAGCCCTGGCGCTGCCGGGTCACCTCGGCGACCGCGATCTGCTCTTCCCGAGTTGCCAGGTCCGCGCGCGCGGCGAACCGCAGCCCGCCGTTGCGCTCCCAGGTGCCCTGGTCGAACTGCACACCGCCGTAGTAGCCGTTGCCGGTGTTGATCGCCCAGTTCCCGCCGGCCTCGCAACCCGCGATCGCGTCCCAGACGGATCCGTTGGTCACCGGCGGCACGTCGGTTCCGGGCTTGGTGCCGATCCGCACCACGGCCTCACGTGCCGGGGTGATCACGGTGTTGGCGATGGGCAACCGCCCGGTCTCGACGCCGTTGACGGTCGCCACGGCGAAGGTGACGTCCTGGGTGCCCGGGGCGCCCGGGTCCTCGACCACCTGGCGGCTCATGTTCATGTCCGGGTCCTCGACCCGGCGGGCGTTCGGCGGCAACGGCATCCGCTCGGTGACGCGCTGGATCCGGTTGCGGGTCACCTGGATTTCCATGCCGTCGACGATGGGCGACGACGCGCTGGGCACCGCCTGGTCGCCTTCGAGGAGCGGCGCGCCGGCGGCGCTCAGCAGCCCCGCGACATTGGGCGCGGGCAGATGGACCGTGCGGGCGGTGCCGCCGTCGGTGATGCGCACGGTCTTGGCGCTGACGACGGGCAGGGCCATCCCGGCCAGCGGGACCCGGCTGCCGCGGGAGGCCGCGGCCGGGGCGGTGTCGGTCATGGCGAGTTGGGCCAGCGCCTCGTCGACGGTGGATGCCGTCGTCCACACCTGTTTGGTGTCGCGGCCGTCCAGCGAGATCTGCAACGGCCGGCTGCGGCGCAACACGATGTTGGCGGCGTCGTGCACCGTGACGTCTCCGGCGGGGTACAGGTCGTCACGCTCGTCGACGGAGAAGCCGTTCTCCTGCACGATGTCGATCACCCGCGACTTCATCGTGGTGACCCGCATGGCGATTCCGTCGACGGTCAGCGTCACCGTCTTGCACGCGGAGACCGCGAATCCGCCCGCGAACGCCAGGACTACCAGGAGCCCTCCGACGACGAGCCGCAACATCGGCGACGGGTTCTGATGAAGTTTTGTTAATACAGTCAACGTGCGTCTATCCCGACCACAGCAAGCACCCCAACGACCTAATCAGCACCAAACGACAAATTAGGGCCCGCAGGCCCCACCCTTTCGATCACAAGACGGTAACGAACCGGCCAATGTTGAGCAACTCCTGCGCGACTTTGTGAACGCAATCGCGCAGTCCGCGGGTCAACCGGGAGGCAGTCCGTAGACCCGCCGGGCGTTGTTCGTGGAGGCCAGCGCCAGCTCTTCGGCGGGACGACCTACCAGTTCAGCGACCGCCCGGACAGTATAAGGAAGGCAGTACGGCTCGTTGGGCGACCCGCGGTAGGGATGCGGCGTCAGGAACGGCGCATCGGTCTCCACCAGCAGCTGCTGCAGCGGTATCAGCGGAACGGCTTCCCGCAGCTCGCGCGCGTTGCGGAAGCTCGCCGTCCCGGACAGGCTGAGCAACCACCCCGCGTCCACGCAGCGCCGGGCCGTCGCGGGGCCCGACGAGAAGCAGTGGAAGATCACCACGTCGGGGGCGCCCTCGGCCGCCAGTACGTCGAGGACCTCGGCGTCGGCCTCGCGGTTGTGGATCATCAGCGGTTTTCCGCACCGCTTGGCCAGGTCGATGTGCCAGGCGAAAGCGTCGCGCTGCGTGCCCGGCTGCGCGCACCCGTCGAGGCGCCCGGGCCAATACAGGTCCAGGCCGGTCTCGCCGACGGCCACCACCCGCGGATGCGCCGCCAGCCGCTCGATCTCGGTGCGTGCGTCGTCGTCCAGCGCGTCGGCGCGGGTGGGATGCAGTCCCACCGCGGCGTACACCCGCGGGTCCCAGTCGGCGGCCCGGGTCACCCAGCGCGCCGAATCCAGGTCGTCGGCGATGGTGACCACCACGCCCACCCCGACCGCCGCGGCGCGGTCGACGATGGCGCGCACACCCTCGGCGTCCCGGGCGCCGCACGCGTCCAGGTGGGTGTGGGCGTCGACCAGCGGAGCCAGCGGTTCGGGCGGGGGCGGCGCTTCTCGTTTACCAGACCGGTTGGAACTCACGGCCACACAATAGGGTGGACTCTCGATGAGGCCCTACTACGTCACCACGGCGATCACGTACCCCAACGGTGATCCGCACGTCGGGCATGCCTACGAATACATCGCCACCGACGCCATCGCCCGGTTCAAGCGCCTCGACGGGTTCGACGTGCGATTCCTGACCGGGACCGACGAGCACGGCCTCAAGATGGTCGAGACGGCGGCGGCGCAGGGCATTCCCACCGCCGAGCTGGCCCGGCGCAACTCCGACGCGTTCCAGCGCCTGCAGGAGAGGCTGAACATCTCCTTCGACCGGTTCATCCGCACCACCGACCCCGACCACCTTGAGGCCTCCAAGGCGATCTGGCGGCGGATGCAGGCCGCCGGCGACATCTACCTCGACACCTACTCGGGCTGGTATTCGGTGCGCGACGAACGGTTCTTCGTCGAATCCGAGACCGCGCTGGTCGACGGCACCCGGATCGCCGTCGAAACCGGTGCCCCGGTGACCTGGACCGAAGAGCAGACCTACTTCTTCCGGCTGTCGGCATACGCCGACAAGCTGCTGGCCCACTACGAAGCCAACCCGGATTTCATCGGGCCCGAGGTGCGCCGCAACGAGGTTGTCAGCTTCGTCTCCGGCGGGCTGCGCGACTTGTCCATCTCCCGCACCTCGTTCGACTGGGGTGTGCAGGTGCCCGAGCATCCCGATCACGTCATGTACGTCTGGGTCGACGCGCTCACCAATTACCTGACCGGCGTCGGCTATCCCGACACCGAATCCGAGCTGTTCCGCCGCTACTGGCCGGCCGACCTGCACATGATCGGCAAGGACATCATCCGGTTCCACACCGTGTACTGGCCGGCATTCCTGATGTCGGCCGGCATCGAACTGCCGCGCAGGGTGTTCGCCCACGGGTTCCTGCTCAACCGCGGGCAGAAGATGAGCAAGTCGGTGGGCAACATCGTCGACCCGGTCGCCCTGATCGACACGTTCGGCGTCGACCAGCTCCGCTACTTCCTGTTGCGGGAGGTGCCGTTCGGTCAGGACGGCAGCTACAGCGAAGACGCGATCATCGCCCGGATCAACGCCGATCTGGCCAACGAGCTCGGCAACCTGGCCCAGCGGTCGTTGTCCATGGTGGCCAAGAACCTGGGTGGGGTCGTCCCCGAACCGGGCGAGCTGACGGCCGCGGACGCGGATCTGTTGGCGACGGCCGACGGATTGCTGGACCGGGTGCGCGCCAGCTTCGACGGCCAAGCCATGCATCTGGCGTTGGAGGCGATCTGGCTGATGCTCGGCGAGGCGAACAGATACTTCTCGGCCCAACAGCCGTGGGTGTTGCGCAAGAGCGAGTCCGAGGCCGACCAGCTGCGGTTCCGCACGGTCCTCTATGTCACCTGCGAGGCGGTCCGCGTCGCCGCTCTGCTCGTCCAGCCGGTGATGCCCGACTCCGCCGGCAAGCTGCTCGACCTGCTCGGGCAGGCCGGGGACCGGCGGGCGTTCGACGCCGTCGCCGCGCGCCTGGCCCCCGGCACGAAGCTGCCGCCACCGGCCGGGGTGTTCCCCCGTTACCAGCCTCCCGAAGGCGAATGAGCCGCCGCGGACCCGCCGGCGAGGCGGCCGGAAAAGTAAGGGCCCGCGAAGCGCCGCATCAGCATCTGCGCAAAGGCCTCGTGTATTGCCTATGTTATGCGCCATAATCGGCCGGTGGAGCGACGACGTAATCGGCAACACGGGGACTCGCCGATGACGGCCTTGAAGCAGTTGCCGGCACTGGTTGTGCTAGAGCGGATCCCGATTCCCGTGCTGGCCATCGAGAATGACGGCCGCATCCTTTTTTCCAACGCCGCGTTCGCCGAGATGATGGGTTACGAGCCGGAGGAGGTCTTGTCGCTTCGGTTTCATGAGATCTTCCATCACGCGCCGGACTCGGATGTGTTATCGGTCGTTCATTCGCTGGCCAATATGGTTGTCGAATTGCAGCACAAGGACGGTTCGGTGGTGCGCGCCCTGATGAGCAAGTCGGCGGCGATGCGGGCCGACGACCAATTCGTCCTCGCGGCTTTCCAGGACCTGACCGAACAGCTCTGGAAGGAAGACCGCTAGCCGCGTCGTCCCGGGCGGCGCGGCAGGCCGCCGGAGACCAGCAACCGGAAGTGGCCGAAAGACGCATCGCTCGAGACCGCCAGCCGCGGCAACGCCAGCGGGTCGCAGCGGCGGTCGGCGAACCCCGGCCTGGTCGACAACGCCCAGCGGATGCCACGGTCGCGCAGCGCGCCCCTGGCGCGGTCGTCGAAGTCCTGCGGGCGACCGTTGGGATACGCGAAAACCCTTGGCCGGCGCCCGGTCTCGCGTTCGAGCGCAGCGCACGAATCGGCGATCTCGCGCTTCACCTTGTCGTCGTCGCAGCGGGCGAGGATCGGGTGGGTCACCGAGTGCGGATGCAGCGTCACCAGGCCGTCGCCGGCCATCGCGCGCGCCTCTTCCCAGGACAGCATCCGGAATGGGCCGCCGTCGCCGTCGTCGCGGTGCCCCAGCGCGCCCAGAACGTCGTCCAGCGCCCCGAGCCGGTCGGCGTCGGGCAGGCCTTTCAACCCCTCCACCGCGGCGGCATAGGCCTTCGCGCGGTGCGCGATGCCGACGAGGGAGTGCACGCCCAGTCCCAACGCGGTCAGATCGACCTCGGTCGCCGCGGTGCGGGCGATCGCCAGCCAGAGCCGGTCGGGCCACAACGTTTCGCCGCTTCCGATCGCGCCGGTCGCCAGGAACACCGCCGCGGGAAGTCCCAGTTCGCGCAGCACCGGGACCGCGCGCGTGGCGAGGTTGCGCGTGCCGTCGTCGAACGTGATCGCCACCGCACGGGGCGGCAACGTCCCGTCGGCGAGCCGCTCCAGAGCCTCCTCGAGCGGCAGGACATTGAAATGCCTGTGGAGATATGCGATTTGGCGGCGGTACAGCGCCGCGTCGAGCACGTGCCGGCAGGCCGGCGACAGCGGTTGGTCTTCGACCCCGTGGAACATCACGATGGCAAGCTTGTGGCGGTGTCGCGCCCGGGTGAACGCCGGAACGCCCACCGCGCAGAGCAGCACCGCCACGAGATTCCTGACTCGTGCCATCAGGCGCCGAAACCTAACGGCGCCGCCAGGATTCGCGCCGGACCCGCCAAACGATCACGCCTGCGCCGACGATGGCCACGGCGACCCAGCCCGCGCCGAACCACCACAGCCAGTCAGAGTCACCCGAGTGGCCCTGCGATCCCGCGGCCGGCCCGGCCGCGGGTGATTGCTCGACGGTGACCGGGTCCTGCCCGCCCGGGGCGGAGACCACCGCGACACCTTTGAGCCGTTGCCAGCGCTTGTTATCGCCGTTGAGCCAGCGGATCAGCTCGTCGAGCTGCCCGGGCGCCCCGTTGGACGTCGCCACCAACAGCGACCTGCCCCGGTTGAAAACCGTTTGGAGAGAGGCAAACCGAAGGCCGGGGTCGAGCATGAGCTTGGCGGGCTTGCCGTCGGATTCGACGGCGTTGACGGTGATCGGTCCGCTGGGCCCCGCGGACACCGGCAGCGTGACATTGGAGTGATTCCAGCCGTCGGCGGCGATCAATATCGCGGGATCCGACGAGTCGATCGCCTGTTGCACACCGGTGACCGTGGTGTAGAGCGGCACGGAGCTGATTCGCTGCAGGCCCACCACGAGGTTGACCGCCCGGACCGTGTCGCTCAACGAGTGGGGCTCGATGCCCACCTGCACCCGCGGCATCAGGGACTGCGGCACCGACTGGAAGCCGTCCGGCACCGGCGGGGCGGCCGGGCTGGTCTGAATCGTGCTGTCGCCGTTGATGTTCAACGTGAGGAGCTGGTTGCCGGGCCCGGCGGTGTAGAAGTCGCCGCAATGCCCGGTGTTGGCCGCAACGTCCAAGACCAGGTCGAGGCTGGTGTATCGCTGCAGGAGGCGATCGGGCACGTCGAGCCAGCGATCGATGGTGCCGTGGCCGTCGGTGGGCCAGTGATCGACGGTCTCCGGGCCGATCGTCACGGCGATCTGGCCGCCGATGTTGCCTGGGGTCGGGGTGTAGGACCCCTGCAGGTGCACGCGCACGTCGTGCACGGACCGCCCGAACTTGGTCTGGTCCAGTCCGATCGACACCCGCGGCTGCAGCGACGTGGCGTTGACGACCGGCTGCCCGAGTTCACGCAGCGTGACGGAGTTACCCAGTTGCTGCGGGCGCGGCTTCAATTGTTCCACCGCCGCCTTGGAAGACATGGCGAGCTGCGACACGTCGTTGAACAGCACGGCCGTGTTCGATTCGTCGGACTGCCCGAGCGGTCCCGACATCAGCAACCACGGCACCCCGGCGGGACCCTGAAGCGAAAGGCCGTTGTCGGGGCCCTCTTTGACGACGATCTGGCGTTCCAGCGATTGCGGCGGCCCCGGGGGCGCCGCCTGCCCGTCCGCCAGCGGGATCACGGCTATGTCGGGCGTCTGCCTGCCGTAGTGACTGGCCGCGGCCGCGGCCAGTTGGATCGCCGTGTCTGACTCGTTCGGCGACGGCGATTGCGGCAGATAGATGGACAGCTTTCGCAGCACCGGGGGCAGGAAATGGGCCACGGTGGTGGGCGGCAGTTCGACCCCGGTGTAGGTGATCGATCCGTTGGTCAGGCGCAGCGGGCTCTCCGGGTACAGGCAGTATCCGTCCAACGGCACCAGGTAGGAACGCACGGTCACCGACAGCCAGTTGTCGTTGATCTCCGCGCCCGCCAGCGGGATGACGATCGGCGTCTGATCGGCCGACGGCAGATTCAGTCGCGCGATGGTGCGCTCCCCCTGCGTCACGGTGAGCAACCCGGACCGCAGATTGATCGGCAGTTCGACGGTGGCGTTCAGCGCGGTCGGTGTCAGCCCGTGCAAGACCGGCACGGTCAGCTGCTGGCTGCTCGTCAGGCCCCAGAACTCCAGCATGGGGGCGGACCCGATGTCGGTCAGCGACAGGGTCGGCGAGTCCGCCGCCGTAACCGGGTCGCCGGGCGCGGCCCACGACGCCGGGGCGCTCATCACCAAAAATCCGGAGACGGCGGCCAGCGCCACCGCTTTGCCCAGACGTCTCGGGTACATCACCGGAACAGTATGCATCGTCAAAAGCGCGTCAAGCCCGGTTATCGAACCACCGTCTGGACGACCGCGAAAGAGGATGCGGCGCATCCGGCCCGAACCTCGGCGGTTCGATGGTCTATCCGATGAGGGGCTCGGTGTCGGCGTCTGCGCGCGGCGCGGCGCTCGGGGCATGGCGCATCACTTCTCGACCGAGGTATTGCCGGAAGTAGGGAAGCGACGCCTCGGTGACGGTGCCGGGCAGCAGCAGTTCCAGGATCTGACGCAGGCGCCCGGCGATGTCGCCGGCGATGGGCCGGCCGGCGTCGCGGCGAGCTATCGCGTTGAATACCAACCGCGTTCCGAACATGGCTCCGACGAGGAACTCGGAGAGCACTTGGGGGTCGACGTCGTTGCGAAGGTCACCCTCGCCGATCGCCCGCCGGGCCTGCTCTTCGATCAACGCCGCCAGGTTCGCATAGAAGCTCGCGGCGGCGTCGTTCAATCCGCTTAACGCAGAGGCCAATTGCTCGGCCGTGCGAACCATCTCGTCCGAGTTCAGCACTTCCACGATGGTGAAGGCGCCGTGCAGCAGATTCTCCAGTCCCGGGGACGACGACCCGCATACGTTGCGGAAAGCGGTGAGAAGGTTGTCGGAGCCCTCCTTGAGGATGTCGGACGCCAGCGATTCCTTGGAATCGAAGTGGTGGTAGAGGGCGCCCTTGGTCATCCCCGTCCGCTCGATGATCGAGCCCCAACCGGCGGCGGCATACCCGACTTCGCCGAACACCTCCATCGCGGCATCGAGGATCTTGCGCCGAGTGGCCTCGGATCGGATCTGGCGCGCCACTGTCTCTACACCTCCGGAGTCGCGTCGGATGCGCGTAGCCGTCGGTCTGGGCCTCACATCGACCGCCAAGGCGTCCAAGGTTAGCAGCCGACGCGAGGGCGGGCGGGCGGTGTGGCCAACCCGCGTGAATTACGGCGAATCTTCCCCGGTCGATCCGGCATTGACGGCGAGCGCCGCACGCCGCCTTAGGAATTGGCGGAAGTAATCGGCTCGGTCCGGTCGCAGGATTCCGCCCAGGATGAGCATCCAGCATCTCTCCAGGTCGAGCAGGAATCGTTCCGGCTCGTCGAGATTGCTGGTCTTCCGCAGCCCCATGTGCAGGGACACCATCAGGCGTCCCACGTCGTGGGGCCCGCATTGGCCGTCGATGTCCCCCTCGTCAATGGCCTGCTGAACCACCTCCGACAGCGCGTTCACCCATCCGTTCATCAAGGTGTCCCGCAGTCCCTCCGCCGACCCGACCGACTCGATCAGGTTCAGGCCGGCCCTGACCAGATCGGTCTTGATGTCCTGGACGGCGATCAGATACGAGAAGTCGATCAGGGTTTCCAGACCGGAAAGCCCCCTGGTCATCAGGTCTCCCACCGCGACGGTGGCCGCGGCGATCTGCTTGTCGATGAGTTCGGCCGCGAGGGCGTGTTTGGACTTGAAGTGGAAATACATCGCGCCCTTGGTCAGCTGCGCCTCCGCGAGAATGTCGTCGAGACCGACCTCGTGGTATGGCCGGCGCGCGAACTGATGCGAGGCGGCCCGCAGTATCTGTCGGCGCGTCGCGTCGGCGCGCCCGTCGCCCGAGTGGGTCGTCATCGGAGGCGCCGGCTCAACTCTGGTTCAGCCGCCGGGCCGCGAGGATGGGGCGGAGGCTCGAATCCGGCAGTGATGCCGGTTCGCGCGCCGACGCCGTGGCTGTCGCGAGCGATCTTGCCAGGGGTAACGACCCTGAGCCGGTCGTTCCCCATCAGGTTGATGAGCAGGGCATACACCTCGGTTCTCAGACGGTCTGAAACGACACCGACCGGCCACCCCCGGCAGTTCTTGGCCAAGTCCGAGATTAGCAGCCGGAGGCCCCCGCTTGACGCGGCCGCAAATACCTGTAGTGCGGATCACAGGATCTTTGCAGACTATTAGTATGGTTTTTGCGCTATTATCAATGTGTCAGTTTGTACACGAAAGCTGCACAGACCCCCCGTTCGACCATCTGAGCAGCCGATACACCCCGATGCCGGGCCACCTGTAGGGCGTAAGGAGAGGCACATGCCGGTCGTGACCACGAGGCCACGCGGGCTGGCGGCGCCAGCAGGTAGAACACCCGGGAAGGGACCAGGTGCCTTCCCGGTCGCGGGCCAAATACTCTTAGCAAGCAACGGCCAACCAGAGCATACTTTTAGTATGTTTAATCTCGAGTTACCTGCGGTGGAGTACGCCGCCGCTGCCACGTCCGCTCACGCCCCTGCCCCAGTGTGCGGACGTTCGGGCGCGGCCGCTCGCGCCGCCCGCAAGGCCGGGGTTTTGACGTGATCGATTTCGGTGCCTTCCCGCCGGAGTTCAACTCCGCGCGGATGTACGCCGGCCCCGGCCCGGTTTCCCTGGTGGCCGCCGCCGTGGCCTGGGACAGCCTTGCCGCCGAATTGCATTCCGCCGCAAGTTGTTACCGGACGGTGATCGCGGGCCTGACGACCGGGCGCTGGATGGGCCCGTCGTCGTTGGCCATGGCATCCGCGTTCGCCCCCTACATGGCGTGGACCGCCGGGGCGGCCGCACGGGCGGCGGAGGCGGCCGGTCAGGCCCGGCTCGCCGTCGAAGTGTACGAAGCCGCCTTCGCGATGACCGTCCCCCCACCGGCCATCGCCGCCAACCGGGTTCAGCTCGCGACGCTGGTCGCCACCAACTTCTTCGGCCAGAACGCCGCGGCGATCGCGGCCACCGAGGCCGAATACGGCGAGATGTGGGCGCAGGACGCCGCGGCGATGTACGAGTACGCCGCGGGCTCGGCGGTCGCTTGCGAAGTGACCCCGTTCAGCCCGGCGCCGGACGTCACCAACCCAGCGGGCGTTGCCAGCCAGAGCAGCGCGGTCGCCCAGGCGGAAACGTTGGCGGCGACGCACACGTCGCTCTCGCACGTGATGTCGTCGGTGCCCAGCACCCTGCAAGGGCTTTCGTCGCCGATGACCAGCGGGGCCGTCACGCTGGGCGAGGCGGGTGCCGGCGGCGCGGCCGGCACGGCCGGCACGGCGACCAGTTCGGCCACTTCGTCGCTCATGAACAGCCTCGTGTCCAGCATCCCCAGTTCGCTTCCCACCTACTTCATGGCGGGTGCGACCCCGCTGTACGGGATGTCCTCGATCCTGGGCATGGCCCAGACCGCGCAGGGTTTGGCGAACGGGGCGATGGCCGCCGCGAGCACCGCGGCGTCGGGGGCGGCGAGCGCGGCGAGCGCGGGCGCGGGCGCGCTCGGATCAATCGGATCACTCGGGTCGGGCGTGATAGGCAGCCTGGGCAGCGCGGCCTCGCTGGGCCCGCTGGCGGTGCCGGCGAGTTGGACCAGCGTGATCCCGGCGGCCCAGAGCGCCGCGTCCGCATTGCCGACGATCAGCCTCGCCAGCGCCAACACGCCGCCCAGCATCATGGGCTCGCTGCCGCGCCTGGCCGCCGCGTCGGGCAAAAACCTCGGGCCGCGGTACGGGGTCATCCCGACCGTGATGACGCGCCCGCCGTCCGGTGGATACGCGTAGGCCATCGCATGAACACAGACCAGTCCATGGGCGCGGCCCGTTGCGGAAGGATCGGCAAGTGAAGTACACGCCCACCCAGATCGCCGGCGTGACGATCATCGACCTGGAGCCCCAACGCGACCACCGCGGGTTCGCGTCGCGGTCCTTCTGCGCAGACGAATTCGCCAGCCGGGGGCTGACTTTCGACGTCACCCAGACGAACATCTTCTTCAACTACACCCGCGGCACCGTGCGGGGTCTGCACCATCGGACCCCGCCCTACGCGCAGACCCAGCTGGTCCGCTGTACCCGCGGCGCCATCGCCGCCGTCGCCGTAGACATCCGGCCCGGGTCGCAGACCTACGGGGACCACGTCATGGTCGAGTTGAGCGCGGACAACTACCGGGCGCTGTTCTTGCCGCCGTTCGTCGCGCACGGTTTCCAGACCCTGATCGACAACACCGAAGTCAGCTATCAGGTCAGCGGCCAGCCCGCGCCGTCAGACGAGCAGGGATTCCACTGGAATGACCCCGAATTCGGGATCGCGTGGCCGCTGCCGGTGACGGTCATCTCCGAGCGGGACGCCAGTTGGCCCGCGCGAACGCCGAGCTTCACGCCGATCGAGAGAGCAGCGTCATGTCTAACCAGTTGATGACCCAGGAATTGGTGGACGTCGTGCACGTCGAACCGGGACCGCTCGAGCGCAGACCGGCCGCCGTGACGTCGTGGACTCACCATCGGCCGAGCCCAGTGCCGGTCGCCGCCGCCCCGGCGCCCTCCCCCGCCGCGAATTCCGTCCGGCGCTGGCAGCACCGGTATTCGCAGCATCTGCGCATCACCGACGCGCTGATCGTGTGCGCGTCGGTAATGCTGGCCCAGTACGTCCGCTTCGGGGAGATCGCCAACACTTCGGGCTACTCGGACGTGGTCATGACGCTGTTCTCGTTCCTGTTCGCGGCGCTGTGGTTGTCGTCGCTGGCGGTCTTCCAAACCCGCTCGCCGCGGGTCATCGGCGCCGGCATCGACGAGTACCGGCGGATCGGCAGCGCATCATTCTGGACGTTCGGGATCATCGCGATGGTCACGCTGCTCGCCAAGGTCGACCTGGCCCGCGGGTATCTGGCGATCGCGCTTCCCGTCGGGACCATCGGCCTGTTGGCGAGCCGCAGCCTGTGGCGCAAGCACATCGGCCATCTGCGGGGGCGCGGCCAGTGCCAGACGGCGGTCCTGGCGATCGGGGATCGCCAGGCGGTCACCCACCTGGCCCGCGAACTGACCCGCAACCCGCTGGACGGCTATGTCCTGGTGGGAGTCTGCATTCCGGGCTATGGGCGACCGCGTGGCAGCACCCTCACCATCGGTGGCCGCGAGGTCCCGATCCTCGGTGACGTCGCCCACGTGGCGGACGCGATTCGCAGCTGCGGCGCGGACACCGTGGCGATCACGCAGACCGATCACTTCGGGATGCACGGGATCCGGGAACTGATGTGGCAGCTCGAGACGATGGACGTCGACGTCGTCGTGTCGCCCGGGGTGATGGACGTCGCCGAAACGCGCCTGACGCTGCGCCCCACCGCGGGCATGCCGCTGCTGCACGTGGAGAAGCCGCAATACGAAGGGACGCAACGCTTCCAGAAGCAGGTCTTCGATTTCGTCTTCTCGCTGGCGGCGCTGATCGCCACCGCGCCGATCCTCATCGCGGCCGCTCTCGCGATCAAGCTCACCAGCAAGGGGCCGGTGTTCTACCCGTCCGAACGGATCGGCATCGACGGAAAGCCCTTCACGATGCTCAAGTTCCGGACGATGACCGTCGGCGCCGACGCCCAGCTCGATCAGCTCCTGGCGCTCAACGAAGGCGCCGGCGGGGTGCTGTTCAAGATGCGCCAGGACCCGCGGGTCACGCCGGTCGGCCGGATCTTGCGCCGGTTCAGCATCGACGAACTGCCCCAGTTCATCAACGTGCTCAGGGGCGACATGAGCGTCGTAGGGCCGCGTCCCCCGCTGCGGCGCGAGGTCGAGAACTACGACGGCGATGTGCGGCGCCGGCTCCTGGTGAAGCCGGGCGTCAGCGGACTGTGGCAGGTGAGCGGCCGCTCAGACCTTTCCTGGGAAGAGTCGGTGCGACTGGACCTGTCGTATGTCGACAACTGGTCGATGTCGGGTGATCTCATGATCATCGCCAAGACGATCAAGGCCGTTCTCACCAGTCACGGCGCATACTAGGGAGTCATGACTGAGCCGACGACGCCCGAGGCGGTCGTCCCGTCGGTGCCGCTCTCGCGAATGGCTCACGCCTTCTCGATTCAACTGATCTCCCGCGCACTGGGGATGCTGGCCTCGGTGGTGTCGGTCGCGATGACCGCCCGCTACCTGGGCCCGGGCCGTTACGGCCAACTGTCCATCGCGGTGCTCTTCATCGCCATGTGGACCAGCCTGGCCGATCTCGGCATCGCCACGGTCATCGTGCGCCGCGTGACGTCCGGTCAGGGTGACCTCGAGCGCCTGGTGCGCGTGAACAGCGGCCTGGCCCTGATCTATTGCGTTCCGCTGGCGTTGCTGGCGGCCGGGTCGGGGTTGCTCATCTACCGGGACGCCGACGTCCGCGTGATGCTCGTGGTGCTGTCGGGCGCGCTGCTGATGCAGACCATGGTGACGCGGTTCGAACCGGTGTTCCTTGCCACCGTACGGTTTTCCGCGGTGGCCATCTCCGACTTCGCCGGCCGGCTGGGCGCACTGGTCATGGTCGCGTTCCTGGTCGCGACGCGGGCGGACGTCATCTGGTTCGCTGTCGCCCAACTCATCCCGCCCGCCGTGGCGCTGCTCATCCAGGGCACCGCGGCGATGCGGCACATCTCGGTGCGACCGGTCTTCGCACCGCGCGAGGCCGCCGACCTGTTGCGGGAAAGCCTGCCGCTGATCGGGTTTCTGGTGGTCGGGCTCCTGTACTGCCGGGCCGACGGGGTCATCCTGTCGCTGCTGAGCACCCACTCCGAGGTGGGGGTGTACGGGTTGGCCTTCACGATCGCGTTCAACACCATCGTGGTGTCTCTGGTGTTCCTCAAGTCCACGCTGTCGACGGCCACCGAGCTGTTCGCACGCGACGTCGCCGCGTTCGCCCGGTTCCTGCGCCGCAGCGTGGAGCTGATGTACTTCGTGGCCGTTCCCGTCGCGGTCGTCGGCGCCATGTTGGCCGGACCGCTGATCTCGCTGTTCGGTGACAGGGCGTTCGTCGCCCGCGGGACGCCGACGTTGGCGCTGTTGTTCGTCGCGGCGGCCCTGCGATTCGTCAGCGGCACGCTGGGTCAGGGATTGGTCGCCAGCCATCACCAGCGGATCTTGTTCTGGTTGACGATCGCCACCCTGGTGCTCAACGTCGGGCTCAACCTCGCCCTCGCCGGGCGGTTCGGCGCCGTCGGACCCGGCGTCGCGCTGGTGTGCACCGAGTTCTTCAACATGGTGGTCAGCAGCTGGTGGCTGCGCCGCCACTGCGGTTACCGCACACCGGTGACGTTCTTGCTGCGGGTGTCGATCCCGACGGCGGCGAGTGTCGCGGTGACGCTGCTGCTCTGGGGTCACCACGTGGTCCTCGTCCTCGCCGCCGCCGCCGTCGCCTACCTGCTCACCAGCGCCGCGGCGGGCCCGCTGCGCTGGTCGGATCTGGCCGCCCTGCGTCGGAATCAGTTGGCGGCATGAAGCGTGAACTGGATCGGCAGTACCTGAAGGTTCCGGCCGGCGGCACGACGGAGCTGCCGCCCGAGCGGCCCCTGGCCGTGCTGATCGTGGCCACCGGCGGCCACGACGCGCTGGAGTCGTGCCTGGCCGGCGTCGCCGAGTGGCTGCCCGACCTGCCGGTCTACGTCCACGACTGCGGCGACGTGACGGGGCCGGCCGCCCGGCACCCGCGAGTCCACCGGGTGGCGGGGGCGGTGAAACTCGGCTGCGCCGAAGCATTTAACGCGTTGGTGCAGCACGCCCCGGGCGGCGCCGATCTGCTGCTGCTCGACGCGAGAGCGCGCCTGCTGGGACCGTTGACCCGCACCCGCGCGCTGCTGAGCCGGCCCGGAGTGGCGGCGGTTTCGCCGATGGCCCGCGACGACACGGCACCCGGCTGGGCGCCGTGGGACGTTGCGACCCGCCGCCGGACGCTGGTTCGCGAGCTGGCCGCGGGTCACCGGTACGCGCGGCGCGGCACGCCGATCGCGCGCGTGTACGCCCGCCAGCCTGCCGAATCGCAGTCCGTCGAGGGCGAATTGGACGTCGGCTGCCTGGCGATCAACCGCGCGGCGTGGGATGCCGTCGGCGGCTTCGACGAGGAATTCTGTTGCTTCGGTGCGGCAGCCGACTGGCAGGCCCGGGCCCGCGCGGCGGGCTGGCGGCTGCTGCTGGCCGACGAAGTCGGCGTCGACCGCTCGGGCCTCGACGACGCCGCGGGCACCGCCGCCCACCGCCGGCGGGTGAGCGACCTGGTGCGAGCCAACACCGCGCTGCTGCTCGAGCACCAGCACAGCGTGCACCACGCGGACGCGTACCTGGCCGGCACCACGCTGCCGGGGAGGGCGCGACGCGGGACGCGACGGGCCGCTGACGCCGGGCGGCGCGACGACCTGCCCTCGATCGTGATCACCACCAACCGCCTGGTCTATGGCGGCGCCGAGCGGCAAAAGGCTTTGCTGGCAGCGGAATTGGATCGTCGCGGCTACCCCGTCACCATCGTCTGCGTGCAGCGGTTCGGCCCGATGATCTCCGAGATCCCGGATACCGTGCGGGTGGTGCGCCAGCCGTGGTGGGCGCCGGCCGTCGACATCCCCGGGGGTCCGGCGGTGCTCATCACCGCCGACACCAACACCGAGGCGGGCTTCGCGACACTGTGGCGCGCGGCCGCCGCCGGCCGGCGCTGGTTGGTCGCGCCGCACGTTCCGCCCGAGGAGGATCGGCCGATCTACTCGCGGCCGCTCACCGCCGCCATGCGCCGCTCCGACGGTTTCATCGTTCTGGCGCAACGGCACTGGGACATGCTGGTCGCCCAGCATCGGCTGCGGGGACGGCGATTCGTTGCGCCCAACGGTGTCGCCCTCGCCGGCGACCCGGCCCCGCACGTCCGGGCCGCCGGTGAACCCCTGCACCTGGTGATGCTCTCGCGCATCGTCGAGCACAAGAACCCGCACCTGCTGATCGAGGCGCTCGGTGGCCTTCCCGACATGCCCTGGCGGCTCTCGATTTTCGGTGACGGCCCGGATCGGGAAAGGCTGCAACGGCAGACACCCGCCGGGTTGCGCGATCGGGTGCAGTGGCGGGGCTGGTCGGCGGGCCCCGGTCCCGCGCTGGCGGATGCGGACCTGCTGTGCGTCCCGAGCCGGTCCGAGGCGTTCCCGCTGGTGATTCTCGAAGCGATGGCACGCGCGGTTCCCGTTGCGGCATCGGCGGTTTGCGCGGTGCCCGAAATGCTCGACTTCGGCAGGGCGGGCTTCCTGGTCGAGCCCGTGTCGGTGTCGGGATGGCGGGATAGCCTGGCCCGGATACTGGCGAACCCCGACGCGCTGCCGTCGGTCGGGCGCCGTGGCTTCGAGCGGATGCGCAAGCACTACACGGTGGAGGCGATGACCGACGCCTATGTGGAAGCGATCAACGCGGTGCTGTGAACACGCTTCGCAGGCCGCGGCTTTCGTCCCGACGCGTCATCGTTCGGGACGCGGGCGCAGGATCTGCGCCACCGTGCGGAGGGACGTCTTGTGCTGACCGAAGCCGCCGTAGAGAAAGTACCTGGGCTCGGTGTAGATCTCCTCGATGTCCGTCGGCACGTCGGCGAAGTAGCCGGACAGGGCGGTGTCGATGAAGAACGCGTCGGAACCGGAGTGGGAGTTGCAGCACACCAGGCGGTAGTCGAAGCGGGCGAACAGCGCCGCATAGCTGCTCAGCGATGCCCCGAAGTAGTCGTCGGACTGCCAGACATGATCGGGGTCGTAGGCGATCTGGAACCGCACCGGCGGCGGGAACTTGCCGTTGTATTCGACGATGAACAGCTTGGGACGGATGCCGTCGGCCAGGAGCCTCTCGACCAGGTAGATGTCGTTGCCGTCGAGGTCGAGGGAGATCACGTCGACTCCGGTGGCGTCGATCCTCTGCAGGCAGGAGCGGGTCAGCGCAAGGATGTTGTCCGCGGTGATCCACGCCTTCTGGTAGGTGAACCGCGGGTGGTCTTCGACGGTGACGGCCAGGTCCTGTCCCCCCACCCAGAAGCCCTTCCAGCCCAGTGCGGCAAGGATCAGTGTGTTGTTCTCGGTCCCGTCGCCGACGCCGAACTCGGCGAACACGCCGTCGTCGAGCCGGCCGATCCGGCGCAGGATCTCCAGCGTTATTCCGTCCTCGTCGGTCGCCGAAAAGCATTTCTTGCCCGCGCGGTTGAGCGGGTTGGCATGGTTCGCCTTCAGCGACTGGGAATGGTCGAAAAGGATCAGATCCTTGAGCTGGTCCCGCGTTTCAGTGCCGAGGATGCGCCGGATCTTCTGCCGGAGCGTCTCTTTCGGTGGCGGTGTAGCGCTTCTGGCCATGGGAGATAAAAACTATCACGGCGATAGCCGAGCATTCCCCACGTTCGCTGAATAACGGTGGTGCACAACGGCGGTCCGCACCGAAATCGGCTGCCGATTCGCTTGCCCGCAGCACCGAAAGTGCCGTAGGTTTTGCATTGTCCTGGTGTTTGCTCGAGGCGCGGGACATGCGCGGGAGGATTTGATGGGCGTGCTGTGCCGCATCTGCAGTTCCGGCACCACCCTGGCGTTCACCCACAAAGTCCTCACCAAATACGACTGCAAGTACTACTTCTGCGACAACTGCGGCGGCCTGCAGACCGAGGGACCGTATTGGCTCGACGAGGCTTATGCGAGTCCCATCGCGGCGGCCGACACCACCATGCTGTGGCGCAATCAGTATCTCGCCCGGGCCATGTCGGTGCTGCTGTACTTCTTCTTCGATCACCGCGGCCGGTTTCTCGACGCGGCCGGGGGTTACGGCGTCTACACGCGACTGATGCGGGACATCGGCTTCGACTACTACTGGGCCGACAAACACTCCCCCAACCTGACCGCGCAGGGCTTCGACGCGGACGCCGGCCCCGGACCCCCGTACACCGTCGTCACCGCCTTCGAGGTGATGGAGCACCTGACGGACCCGATCGGCTTCGTCGCCGAGCTGCTGGAGACCACGGGCACCGACACCATCGTTTTCACAACCGAATTGTTCGATGGGCGCCCGCCCCCGAAGGACTGGATGTACTACGCCTTTGCCACCGGCCAGCACATCACCTTCTACCAGAGATCGACGCTGGAGTTCATCGGGAAGCGATTCGGCATGCAGTTCCACACCTCGAAGACGCGGTGGTGGCAACTCGGCGGCATGGGGCTGCACATCTGGACCCGCGCGAAGGTCAACCCGCTGGCGTGGCGGCTGCTTGCCTCGCCCCGTGTCACCGCCCTGCTCGCCGGCGTGCCGCGACGCGCGCTGCAGACCCGGATGTGGAGCGACGCCGACATCTTCCTCCAGGCCGACGACGAGCTATGAAATCTCCCCGGGTGCTGTGGCTTTCGCCCTGGACGCGACCGGCGGTGCGCGTGCAGGCCGAGGGGTTGTCGCGGCGGGGCGCCGAGGTGTTGCTGGTGACCTCGGATCGGCACCCCGAGTCCGATGCCGCCCGCGACTACGAGTTGGTACTCGATCCGCGCTTCAAGACCGCCGCGACCTGGCTCCCCACCGTGAAGGCGTGGCGCCGCATCCGCCGGTTCCGGCCCGATGTCGTGATCGCCGAGATCGTGCGCGACCCGCGCTGGATCGTGCTGGCCGGGCGGGCACCACGCATCCAGGTGGTGCACGACGACCAGCCGCACGATCCCGGCGAGCAGGTCCCCCCCTACGAACGCGCGGTATTCGACCGCTGGGGCGCCCGCTCGGCGGCCACCGTCACCTACAGCCGCTACGTCGCGACGGCCGTCTCCGCGCGGCGCGACGTCGCCGGCACACCGGTGTATGTGGTGCCGCTCGCCAGTGATGTTGACCCGCACAGGATTCCACCGTTCGTCGGGCCCGAAGGGCGCCGCGACTTCGTCATGTTCGGCCGGCTCAACCCGTACAAGAACGTCGACGTGGTGCTCGAGGCGTGGCGACGCCATCTCGCCGGCGGCGGCTGGCACGGCGACGACCTGGTGCTCATCGGTGACGGGCCGCTGGACGCCGGCGCCCTGCCCGAACACACGCGCTGGCGCAACGGCAGCTACCGCTACGCCGACGTCATTCCGACGCTGGCCGCGGCGAAGGGTTCGGTGTGCCATTACCGGCGGGCGTCGCAGAGCGGCGTGCAGGTGCTCTCGATGCAACTGGGTGTGATGCCGATCGTGTCCACCGCCGGCGCCCTGCCCGAGTACCAGCCACCGGGCTGCCCCCCGATCGGTGTCGACGATGTCGCCGGACTGGCCGCCGCTTTCGACCTGTTGGCCGACCCGGCGGTCGCGGCGCGGCTCGGTGCCCAGGCGGCGGGCCACTACGCGCAGCACTGCGACGTCGACATCGTCGCGCAGCGCTTCCTGGACGTCATCGCCGAGGTGCTGGCCGGCCGGCGCTGACGGCTCACGCGGTCCTGGAATCCGGACCGGCGCAAGGGGTTCGGGCGCGGGCGAGGCGTTCGGCGAGCCGCACGCCCAGCGCGATCCCGAGCAGTGTCGGGTTCGCCTGGCTCGACGTCGGCAGGACCGATGTGCTCGCGACATACAACCCGCGCACCCCGTGAACCTCTAGGTGCGGGTCCACGACGCCGCCCTCTTCGGTGGTCGACATGCGCGTCGTTCCGGCCTGGTGGTAACCGGCGTGGCCGCCCAAGAACCCGCGCACCGACCCCTCGACGTCGTCGGTCAGCCATTCCACGCGTCCCACGCCGTGCCGGCGGAGGTGTTCATCGATCGTGGCGATGGCCGCGCGCACGCTCCGGTAGTCGGCGTCCGAGAAGTGGATGTGGGTGCGCAGCTTGCGCATGCCGAGGGCGTCGCGGTCGTCGGCGAGCTCGACCCGGCTCTCCCAGTGCGGAAGGTGCTCGCCGTGGTAGTGCAGCAGATACCGGCTGTCGGCGCTCTTCACGAAGAAGCCCGGCGCCTTACGGCCCCTGCGCAGGAACCGGGCGTAGGAGAAGGTGAGCGCGAACCGCAGCGACGGGAACAGGTCCCGCACGATGTTGCGCAGGTGCGCGAGGATCCGCGGCGGGCCGTCCGTCTCGGTGTGCTTTGCGCGGATCGCCTCCGCGAGCAGGAAACGGCCGACCGGGGAGATCAGCGTGAGGTAAACGCCGGACAGGATCCCGCTTCCGTGGCCGGGGTCGCTGATCGGCGGGTTGACCAGCCAGACAGCGGCATTCAGCATGGCTGCCTCGCGCTGCAGCCGCGGGTCCAGGGTGAAGCGCCGGCGGACGTACACCCCGTCGTTGTCCCGCTCGTAGGCGTAGAGGACGCGATCGGTGCTGAACTGCACGCGCGCGACCCTGCCTTCGACGTGGGACATGTACCAGCGTCCGAGGTGGCCGCCCGCGTTTCCCAGGCCCGCCGGATGGTGGCGGTCCGACGCGAGCAGCAGGCGAGTGGCCTCCAGACCGCCGGTCGCGATGACGTAGTCCGCGGCGACCACCCTGCCCTGGCGCCCGTCGAGCGTCTTGATCACGAGGTGGTCGACGCGGTCACCGGCCGGCGTCGTCACGATTTCGGTGCAGGTGAGGCCGGTCCACAAGGTGAGGCAGGGGGCGTCGCGCAGCTCGGTCCGGTACTCGCGGCCGAAACGCGTCGGCAGCGCCCAGCGCTCGAGGTCGGTGGTGCGCACGTCCCCATCGGGCAGCCCGGCGACCATGTCGGTCTGCGCCAGCTCCGGGACGTCGCGCGCGTTGAACTCCGCCCTCCCGCACGCGGCCCAATCGCACGCGCGTTGCAGGTACGGCTCGACGTCCTCATAGCGGATCGGCCAGGGCGCCTGCGCGGTGAGCGGGCGGTCCTCGAAATCGATCGGATCGAACATGACGCATCGGCCGCCCCACAATGCCGTGGTCCCGCCCACTTGCCGACGGATCATCAGCTCGCTGTGCGCGTGGAGCTCGTCGTCCTGCAGTGACGCGAGGGTCGACAACTCCTGCGCCGCTTGGCTTTTGCGCTCCAGCCCACTTTCGATCAGCGCCACTTGGACACCGGACCGCGCGAGCTCGAGCGCCGTCGCGATGCCGATCGCGCCGGCCCCGACGACCACG
The DNA here is from genome assembly GCF_034555895.2 of Mycobacterium europaeum. Lineage (NCBI taxonomy): Bacteria > Bacillati > Actinomycetota > Actinomycetes > Mycobacteriales > Mycobacteriaceae > Mycobacterium > Mycobacterium europaeum. Next base: position 449,639 of record NZ_CP157315.1, on the reverse strand, counting down.
ACGTCGGTCTCGATCGTCGCGTTCGGGGCGAACTCGCGGGGGCCACGGATCACGCGGTGGCACCCCCGCGCACCTCCGCCGCCAGCGCCAGGAACCGCGCCACCGTCTCGGCGCCCGGCGGCGACGCGACGGCGCCCGCCGCTTCGGCGACCCGTCCCGGGTTGGTGGTGCTGTAAAGTATTGCGCGGCAACCGGTTGCGACGGCTGACGATCCGAGGATCAGTTTGGGCAGCGCCCCGGGAGCCAGTGGGTCGAGCTGGAGGGCCTCGCGCCAGCGTTGCGCCAACGCCGGGTCGGAGCGCAGCGCCGCCGAGAGCGCGGCGTATGACCTCTGCAGCACCCCGAACGCGAGATCCGCCGGGCGCGGCGGGGGGTGGAGCAGGTCGGCGCGAACCTGGCTCACGCCCGCGGGCGCGAACGCCGCGGCGAAATCCGTGTCCAGCCCCTCGTCCTGCGAGACACCCCAGGCGCGGATCTTGCCCTGCCGGTGGGCGCGTTCGAAGAAGTCACGGAGCTCGGCACCGGCGACGGTGTCCCCCGGGCGGGGACCGTGCAGGAACAAGATGTCGACGTAGTCGACGGCCAGCGCCGCGAGACTCTCGTCGAGGCTGCGCGCCGCGCCGGCCGCGTCGTACACGCGGGCGGTCCCGGGCGTCGCCTGCCGGCGCTTGACCGCGCGCCGCAGCGCCGGCGCCTGGCGCAGCAGCGCACGCGCCGGGGCCTGAAACCGGCCGAGCCGCCGGGCCAGGCCGCCCACATCGATGCCGAATTTTGTTGCCAAGGTGACGCTGCCGCGTGGCACCGTGCGCAGGAACACCCCGAGCTCCGCCTCGGCCATCCCGAGCCCGTACATGCGTGCGGTGTCGAAGTGGGTGATCCCGTTGTCCACCGCGGCACCCAGCACGGCCATCCGTTCCTTGCGCGACGGTGACTGCATCAGACCGCCGCATCCGAAGCCCATCGCGCTGATGCTCAGCCGGGGCCCGGCGAGCTCAACCCGCCCCAACACCGCAGCCCTCGTAGATCCGGCGCAGCTCCGCGTCGATGACGCGCGGACTCCGCGTCGCCGCGATGTGTTCCTGACCCCGGCGCCCGTCACGCTCGGCGAGGTCCGCATCGCGCAGGTACCGGCCGATCGCCGCCGCCAGGGCGGGCGCGTCGCCGACGGGTACGAGCATGCCCGGGTCCGAGGCGATCTCGGCCGTACCGCCGACGGGGGTCGCCACGAACGGTCGCGCCCCGGCGAGGGCCTCGGTCAGGATCATCGGCATGCCCTCGGCGAACGACGGGAGCGTCACCACCCGAACCGACCGGATCAGCTCGCGGACCCGGTCCGGATGCACCGGCGGCTCGACGGTCAGGCGCTCCGTGGGCGGCGGCGTGTAGTCGTCGACGACACCGACTATGCGGCAACGCCCTTCGATGCCCTCGGCGAGCAGCTGCCGCCAGGCCGCAACCAGCGTGTCGACACCCTTGCGCCGCCCGATGGTGCCGGCGAACAGCACCACCGGCGGTGTCGAACCGGCGCCGGGCGCGTCGCGGTCGATGGCGACCGGGTTCGCCACGATCGACACCGGAACCGCGGGCGCCACCCGTTTCGCGGCCGCGCGCGCCTCCTCCGACAAGACGATGATGTGGTCCGCCTTGCTCAGCGTGGACCGCACGAAACGCGGGCGCGACCGGGCGAACTCGGCGAAGTCCGAGCCGTGGATGGTGACGATGATCCGGAAGCCGCGCGCCCGCGCCAGCCGGATCAGCGGTCCTTCGCGCAACCAGGCGCCACCGTTGGACAAGTGGAAGTGCACGATGCTCGCGCGCGGCGCCCGGGCCAGCGCCGCCCCCGCGCGCACGGTGAGCACGAGGTTCCTGGCGTGGTGGCGCCCGTTCCACGTGGACAGCACGCGGATCTGGTCGGCGCCGATCATGTTGTCGCGGATGACCCGGATCACGGACTGCGTCCCGCCGAAGCTGTACATGTCGGGCCCGACGTGAATGACCGCAATCATTTTCGGTCGGCGGCCGGCTCCGGCACGCTGCCGTCGCCCGGGTGGTCCGCTTCGGAGTTCCTGCGCCGCAGCCCGGCGAATCCCATGGCCGTCCCCAGCGCCATACCCAAAGCCAGGGCGTCCATGGGCATTTCGGGCAGCGGCCACAGGGCGGATATCGCGAGCAGGCCGGCGCAGACCGCCGCGCTGATCTTCGCCGGGGCCGACGCGCAGCGCAGCGCCTTGACGACCGGCGTCAGCGCGAGCCAGGCGAACGCCGCCATGCCCACTGCCCCGGCCTTGGCCACCCACCATTGGTAGAACAGGTGCGAGTAGGTCGGTCCCAGCGTCCAGGCGAACGCCTTCGGATCGTTGCCCGACGGCAGCTGGTAGGCATACCCGAGGCCGTGGCCGAACAGCGGCGCCTGCGCGATCGCGGCGTTGAGGCGGGCGTTTTCCCGCAGCCGGTCCAGCGTCGACTCGTCGGTGGCGAGCGCGCTCGCCGAGACACCGCCGAGCACCCGCTGGTTGAACGCGGTGAATTGGTCGCTGAGCCAGGACCCGGCCTCCGAATGCTGCAGCACGAACAGCGACAGCGGCACGGTCAGCGCGAAGACGCCCAAGCTGATCGCGGCGACGGCGGCCGAACGCCGCAGGGCCGGCCAACCGAAGTTGGCGAACAACGCGACGGTGGCGCCCACCGCCACGGCGATCAGCGTGTTCCGGGAGAAGGCCAGCAGCGAAATGATCAGCGCCGGCGGGCCGAAGGCGAGGTACGTCGCGGGCCGGACGCGGCCGACGATCGACGCGGCGACCAGAGCGGTCAGCGTGGCGGTGGCCGGCGTCTGGGTGGACAGGACGATGCGCAGGGCCTGGCCGGCGCCCGTCGCCTCCTTCAGGCTCTCGGCCCGCCCGGCCAGCCGGATCGCGTGCAGGGAGCTGAAAATCGCCATGGCCGCTGAGAACCACAGCGTCACCACCATGACGCGCATGCAGAACCGCAGGTACCCGCCGTACACGATCAACAGCGCCAGCACGAACCCGATCACCATTTCGATCAGGGTGGTCGCTTCGTGCAGGATCATCGTGGGGTCGTGCCCCATCTGGAAGCCGACCACGGTGAAGTACAGGACCGTGAACACGAACATCGCCGGCAGCCAGAAGTCCCCGAACCGGGGTTTGACGATCGGGATCAGGTAGCCGATGGCCAGCACCGCGAGCACCTGATACGCGTAGATCGCCACCGGCCCAATGACTTTGCCGACGTGCAGGCCTTCGGGCAGCGCCGCGAACGCCAGGAACAACGTCACCCCCGCCATCCCCTCGCGCTTCACCCAGTACAGCACCAGGCAGAACGTCGCGGCGATCAGCAACGCGCCCTCGGTGGTTCGCCGCACCGCGAGCACGCCAAAGACGAAGCACCCGAACAGGAACACCGCCAGCAGCACGCCATCCACCGCGAGGCGATGGCGACCGGGCAGATACGGGATCACGTCGGCCCGCTGACCTTTGCCCGGTAGGTCTTGGCCGCGGCCCTGATGTGCAGCGCCGGCCGGGCATCGGTCAGCACGGTGCCGACCACCTCCGCGCCGGCCGCGCGCAGAGCGGTCAGCGCGTCGGTGAGTTCGTCGGCGGTGGTCCGGCGTGCCCGCACCACCAGCACGGTGGCCGAGACGGCGCCGGCGAGCAGGCCGCTGTCCGGCGTCGCCAGCACCGGCGGGCCGTCGACCACGACCCGGTCGAAACGTGACGACAGATCCAGCAGCACGCGGTCGATCACCTCGGGCAGAAACGCGCTGCAGGGCGGGGTTTCGCGGCGGGCGGAGCGCGACGCGAGGGTGAACAGCTTGGGAATCGGCGTCGGCTTCACCACCTCAGCGGCGCTGTCGGGATTGGCCAGCGCGTTCGCCAGCCCCTCCCCCGATTCGACCCGCAGCAGACCGGCGATCACACGCCGGCGCGTATCGCCCTCGACGAGCAAGACGTCTTCGTCGATCTCGGCCAGTGCCAGCGACAGGTTCAGCGCCGTGGTCGTGGTTCCCTCCCCACCGAACGGCGCCGTGACCAGGATCCGGCGGGCCTGCGGCCCCACCGCCCTGAGCAGCCGGGCGCGCAGCCCCCGCACGGCGTCGTCGAGGGCGGAGTCCACACCGAACCGCGGGGTGTTTCCGCGCCTGCCGGGCAGCTCGGCCAAGGTGGGCAGTCCCGAAAGCTGTTCCAGCTTCGCCCGAGAACGCACGGTGCGGTCGTTGGCCTCGCGGGCCACCGCCACCGCGATGGCCAGCAGTATCCCGGCGATGAACCCCATCGCCATGTTGCGCACGGGCACCGGCGTCACCGGGTGATCGGGCACCCGGGGCGCCTCCACCACCCTCGCCCTGGCCAACGGCATGGGTTTGACCACCGGTTGGCCCGGGGTTTCCGACGGTGGTGTGGTAGGCGGATTCGGCTCGCCGACGTCGGGCCGCGAGCCGGGGAGCGCGGGCACGGTCCGGCCGTCGGGGCCCGTGGTCGCACCGAGAGTCGGCACCAGCGCGGCGAACTGGTCGGCCATCGCTCCCGCGAGCGCCGCGGCACGGTTGGGGTCGGTGTCCTTGACGGTGATCGTGAAAAGCATGGATTTGGCGGTGTATTTCACCTGGGTCTGGCTCACCAGGGCGTCGGCGCTCATCGGGGCCTGAAGCTGATTGATCGCACGCTCGGCCACCGTCCGTCCGCCGGCGATCTGCGCATAGGACGACAACCGTTCCTGCGCGGTCAGCGTGCCGTTGTACAGCTCGGTGAGGTCGGTGGCGCCCGGAAAGGAAATGAGGATGGTGGCCGTCGACTGGTAATGCTTCGTCTGCAACGCCGTAACGGCCGCGGCTCCGATCGTGCACGCCAGTAACGCCCCCAAGGCGAGTTTCCAGTGGGTGACGAGAGTGCGGACAAAGGTGCGGAAATCCATCCACTAACCTTTCTGGGCCGACGCCACGCGAATAGCGCCGAATTGAATTGCTTTACACTCGCCGCGCAAAGCCCAGTGCACATTATGCAGGATGGCCACGCGGCGTTGTCCCGATTGCAATGCGTTGTCGATACGTTTGCTGACGACCATGATCATCGGGGCGGGGCGGGAGTCAGGGCGTCGCGTGGTATGTCCAGGGTTGCCAGCGGATACCCCCCGGATTCGTCGCGTCCGGAGCGCGCCAGCCGCATGGGCGGATAGTTCACCACGTGCGACGCGTCCGGCTTGTGTTGCTGCCAATCCACGGAAGCGCGCAGCGTGTAGTGCCCTGGCGCCAACCCGGCCAGGTCGACGGTCACCGATTCGGTGAACGACGCCGGGGCGGGGTGATCGCCGGCGCCCTCCCCGGACGGGACCAGCTTGCTCAGCGCCACGGCGGTCGGCAGCGTGCGGACCACCGCGCCGGAGAAATCGACGAGTCGGTAGCTGGGCACCCATTTCTCGACCGCGGCGGCCGAGCCGTAGTTGGTCCACACCACCGATATCGTCGCGGCGCGATCGCGAAACGATTCCGATCCCGGTCGCGCCTCCACCGAGTACCGATAACCGGCCGAGACGTTGGCTCGCGCCCACAACAGGTACAGGGCCGGGTCCATCGGGGTGGCAGAATCCACGGCCGGGAAGTTGAAACTCGACGTCATCGACACGTGATACTTCACGACGTCGCGCAGGCCCTTTTCGTAGTAGGAGCGCGCAGTGGTGCCGTCGGGCAACTGGCACCACTCGGTGATCACCAGGGCCGACGCCAGCCGGTCCTTCAGCCGGTCGACAAGTGGGTCCTTGGTGTGCACGTAGTACGAGCCGTCGGATTCTGCCCAGACGGGCAACGGCGCGTATACACCGAGGCAATCCGAGCGGATGCCGACCGGCGCCGACACCTTCTTGGTGACATCGTCGGCGAGCAGCTCACGCACGATTTCCGGGTTCAGCGCGGTGGTCACCAACCGGGTGTGGGGAAAGGCGCTCACGTTCGCCGCGACGAGCTGGCCGATGGCCGCCTTGGTGATGCTCTGATCGCGAAACTGGCTGTAGTAACCCAGCTTTGCGATGCTCTGCTCGGGTGAGGGGCCGGGTGCGCCCAGCGTGTCACGCAGATAGGCGATGTGGTTCTCACTGAAGTCCCCGTAGCCGGAGAACTCGAAAACGCTGAGCCGCTCGTCGCCGTCGTACCGGCGGCCGAGCGCGGCAAGCAGCTGTCCGAAGGCGTTCAGGTAGCCGGGGTCGTTCCAGTTCGGCACCACCTGCGCCACCCCGGGGGTCCACCAGTACCGTTGCGGCCCGGTGTAGGTGGTGGATGCGGGGCGCATCCAATCGGGGATGGCGATGTTGGTGTTGTTCGCGTAGGTGACGTCGCAGCAGGAGCTGTAGGCGAACACGCGAAGGGTGAGCCGCATGTTGCGTGCGGCCAGCTTCGCCAGCGCGTCGTCGATCACGCTGAAGTCGAACTTGCGCTCGTCGGGAGCGTCGGGGGGCAGGGTGTTCGGATCGGTGGGCTGCAGCTGCCGCCACGAAACCCGCAGGCTGGCGTCGTAGGACGCGGGCCACGGCGGATAGCGTCGCTGCGCGGGATTGCCCTGCGGGAACAGCGGCATCAGGAGGTCTTCGTATTGGCCCCGCAGGGGATTGGCCACCTCCTGCACGCCCAGCGGTATGGCGGGACTGGCCACCGGGGACAACGGATTGGGCTCGCTGTGGCCGCCGCATCCGCTCAACAGCGTCACCGCGCACGCGACGAGCAGCGCCGCGCCCGTTCTCCATGTTGCGACCATCGGTGCGATGCTAGATGCCGCCCGTCGGCAACGCCTTGCGGTCGGCCAAAAAAGGCATCGAGAGCCAGCGCGCGGCGAATAGGGCTTCCATCGCATCGCCGGGAACCGGACGCGACAACAGGAAACCCTGCGCCCGGCGGCACCCGTGCTGAATCAAAGTCGTTGCCGCCAAAGGTGTTTCCACCCCCTCGGCAACGACTTCCAGACCGAAGGCCTCGGCCAGGCCGATGATGGCGCGAACGATCGCCAGGTCGCCGGCGTTGTTACCCAGGTCGCGCACGAACCCGGTGTCGATCTTGAGCATGTCGACCGGCAGGGACTTCAGGTGCGACAACACCGCGTAGCCGGTGCCGAAGTCGTCGATGGCCAGCTGGACACCCACTTCCTTGAGCTCCGCCAACGTCTTTCGAGTGGTGTCAATGTCGTGCACAACGGCGCGCTCGGTGATCTCCAGGCACACCGAGCCGGCGTCGAGCCCGAACTCGTCGATGGTGTCGGCGACGTCGCGCACGAAACCCCGGGTGATGAGCTGGAGAGGTGACACGTTGATGCGCATGACCGCCCCTTGGCCGACGCCCTTGGCCCGCCAGCTGCTGAACTCGGCGCACGCGGTGCGCATCACCCAGCGGCCCAACTCCGCCGCCAGGTTGGTCGACTCGGCGATGCCGATGAAGGAGTCGGGCAGCAGCAGACCCCAGATCGGGTGCCGCCAGCGCACCAGCGCCTCCGCGCCCACGATGGCGCCCGTCGACAGATCGACCTCGGGCAGGTAGTGCAGGAGCAACGCCTCGCTGCCGATGTCGCCTTGCAGGTGCAGCTCGATGTCGTTGCGGAACGCGCGTTTGAGCGACATGTCGTCGGTGGACACCGCGATCTGGTTGCCGCCGCCGCGTTTGGCCGTCAGCACCGCTTCGTCGGCGCGGCGGAGCAGGTCGGTGCAGTTGTCTTTTCCCGGCTCGCCGACCGCCAGGCCGATGCTGACCGTGCGGCTGATCACGTGGCCGCCGATGGCCAGCCGCTCGCACAGCATCCCCGAGAGGCGCCGGGCGAACGACTCCGCGGCCTCCGGCGACATCGGCTGGTCGGGGACGACGACGAACTCGTCACCGCCCAACCGGGCGATCGTGCTGTTGGGGGCGCAGATCCGGATGCGTTGCGCGAAGATGCGGATGAACCAGTCACCTGCGGTGTGGCCGAGGTAGTCGTTGATCGGCTTGAGCCGGTCGAGGTCGAGGTACATCACCGCGACGGGCCCGGGGCATCCCGTGGCCAGCCGTCCGGACAGGTGCGCGACCAGCGCGCGACGGTTGTAGAGGCCGGTCAGATCGTCGTGCTCGGCGAGATAACGCAGCTTTTCTTCCGCCGCGATGCGGGCCTGCAGCTGTGCGAACAGCGCCGCGACCGCCTCGAGCGTGTTGATCTCTTCCTGCTCCCACTTGCGGGCACCGAACTTCACGAAGCCGAGCAAGCCGATGGTTGTCTCGCCCGAGACCAGCGGTGCGGCCGCCACGGAGGGGGAGGCGGCCGCTTTCGCCCCGCCGAGCCGGCGCCGGACATAGCGTTTGGACTGCGCGGGGCGGATCACCACCGGTTTGTGCCCGTGCCCGCACCGGGCGAGGACCGACTCGGCGAGGTCCAGCTGAGCGAAGCCCGTCGGATCCGGGTCCGCGGCGTCCGAGCGGGGCGGCCACTCGGCCACCAGCGCGGGGGTCCGGGTGTGCGGGTCGAGGTGCTGCAGGAAGCTGGCGTCCACGTCGAACTGTTGGACGAGTTGCGCGAGGATCTTCTCGCTCACCAGGATGGCCGTCGCGGCCGTGGCCTCCATCAACTGGGTGGCGACGGAGGTGACGACCAGGTCCAGGCTGCGTGACACGGTCTCCTCCGATACGGGCATACATCCCACCGGGCGGCGACCGTGGTGACGGTTGCCCGATCGGGGGACGGTCGTGATGACGAACCCCGCCGGAGGCGCGCCCATGCGCGTCGACGGACCCCTTCGATTCGCGGGTGTGGCTGTCGGATGGATTCGGACCGGGGCAGGTCACGATCGGTTTTGGTCAGCAAAACCTACCACGCGACACGGTCCCAGCCGGGCTAACGAGCAACTTCCGGCGGGGGCCCAACTGCGGCGCGAACGGGCGGCCGCGACGGTCGCCGGCCCGTCATCGGGGGCTACGGCCCGCCGGCCGCCGCGTCGTTCGCGATGTCGAGGGTGGCGATCGGGTACAGGCCGGAACCGTCGCGCCCGTCGCGGGCCAGCGCCATCGGCGCGTAGTTCACCACGTGGGAGGCGCCGGGCTTGTGCTGCTGCCAGTCCACCGACGCGCGCAGCGTGTAGTGCCCGGGCGCCAGGCCGGTCACGTCGACGTGCACGGACTCGGTGGACGACTCGGGAACCGCCTCCTCGCGCGACGAGCTGGAGTCGTCGTGGACCAGCGTCTTGAGGTTGACCGTCGCCGGAATCGTGCGGACCACGGCGCCGGAGAAGTCGACCAGCTTGTAGCCGGGTGCCCATCGTTCGGTGGTGGCCGCCGAGCCGTAGTTGGTCCAGACGACGGAGATGGCCGCCACCTTGCCCTGGATCGACTGCGAGCCCGGCTTGGCCTCCACCGAGTACCGGTAGCCGGCCGAGGTGTTCGCTTTGGCCCACAGGAGATACAGCTTGGGGTCCATCGCCGACGTCGCATCCCGGTCGGGGAAGTTGGCGCTCGACGTCATCGAGACGTGGTACCGGACGACGTCGTGCAGGGCCTTCTCGTAGTACGACCGCGGGTCGGTCCCGTTCGGCAGCGGGCACCACTGGCTGACCACCAGCGCCGAGGCCAACCGCTGCTTGATCGCGCTGACGACGGCGTCGTTGAACCGCACGTAGTGCGAGTCGCCGGACTCCGCCCATTCCGGCAGGGGGGCCTGCACGCCAAGGCAGTCCGCGCGGATGCCGACCGGTGCGGAGAGTTTCTTCGTCACGTCGTCGGCGAACAACTCGCGGACGATCTCCGGATTCTCCCCGGTCACCACCAACTGCGTATGGCCGAACGCGGCGACGTTCGCCGCGACCAGCTGCCCGATGGACGCCTTGGTGATGCTTTGATCGCGAAACTGGCTGTAGTAGCCCAACTTCGAGACGCTGTCGTCCGGCGCCGGTCCGGGCGCGCCGAGCGCGTCGCGCAGGTACGTGAGGCTGGTCCTGCCGGAGTCGCCGTACCCGGAGAACTCGAACACGCTGAGGCGCTCGTCGCCGTCGTAGCGCCGGCCCAGCGCGGCGAGCAGCTGGGTGAAGTTGTTGAGGTAGTCGGCGTCATTCCAATTCGGGACCACCTGCACGACACCGGGTGTGGAGCTGTTCGACGTCGCGGGGTAGGTGGTGGCGGCGGAGCGGATCCAGTCCGGGATCGCGATGTTGGTGGCGTTCGGATACGAATCGTTGCAACAGGATTTGTAGGTGTACACGCCGAGGATCAGCCGCATGTTCCGGCTGCCGACCTTCGCCAGCGCGTCGTCGATCGCGCTGAAGTCGAACTTGCGGTCGTCGGGCGCGTCGGGGGGCAGCGTGCGCGGGTCGACGGGCTGCAACTGGCGCCACGAGACCCGCAGGCTGGCGTCGTAGGAGGCGGGCCAGGCCGCGTACCGCTGCTGCGCGGAATTACCTTGCGGGAAAAGCGGATTCAAGCCTTCCTCGTATTGGCCGCGCAGCGGGTTGGGGATCTCTTGAGCGCTGGGCGGGATGGCCGGGCTGACCATCGCCGACAGCGGCCCGGGATCGCTCTTGCCACCGCATCCGCTCAGCACCACCGCCGCGCACACGACAGCGGCCAGCGCGCTTTTCCTCGTCCTCACGGTTGCTTCTCCCAACACACACCGTTGCACACTGAAGTGGCCCCGTACTGCCTGGGTTATCTGGTGCGTGTATCCGACGCGGGGCTGGTCACGAATTGGCGTAGCGCAGCGTAGCACGCACGACCCGCCCCTTCCCCGCTCCGGCGCAGCGCGGCCGACCCGGCTGGCGGCGCCCGTGAGGCGCGTCACAATGTTTGCGGCCCTGTCACGCTCGACCGGGCCGCGGTGTCTCAAGGGCATCAGACCCGTGAGAACAGGAGACAGCAATGACCGAGGTGGCCGCCCAGAAAACTCATGTCGTCGTGGTCGGAGGCGGATACGCCGGGACCCTGGCCGCAAACCGGTTGCGGCAGCGTCCCGACGTCGACGTCACCCTGGTGAACCCCCGCCCCCTCTTCGTGGAGCGGATCCGCCTGCACCAGTTGGTCGCCGACACCGGCGCCGCGACCGCCGACTACGCGACCCTGCTCGGCGACGGGATCCGGTTGGTCGTCGACACCGTGGACCGCATCGAGGCGGCCGACCGGCGCGTCCTGCTGTCCTCGGGCCGCGAGCTCGGCTACGACTACCTCATCTACGCGGTCGGCAGCACCGGCGCCGCACCGGCCGCGGTGCCCGGGTTCGCCGAGTTCGCGCACTCCACGGCCGACCTGGAAAGCGCGCAGCGGTTGCGCTACGCGCTCGCCGACCTGCCGCTGGCCGCGCCCGTCACCGTCGTCGGCGGCGGCCTGACCGGCATCGAAACGGCCGCCGAGCTGGCCGAACGGGGCCGGCAGGTGACCCTGGTGTGCGGCGCCGCGCTCGGCCCGTCGCTGAGCCGGCGCGGCCGGCGTTCCGTCGCCAAGCGCCTGCGCCGTTTCGGCGTCAACGTGCTGGAATCGGCGACGGTGGCCGAGGTGCGGTGGGACGCGGTGGTGCTCGGCGACGGAGCCGTGCTGCCGAGCGCGGCGACCGTGTGGACGGCGGGATTCGCCGTGCCGGACCTGGCCGCGCGCAGCGGGCTGAGCACCGACGCGCTGGGCCGACTGCTCACCGACGAGACGTTGACCAGCATCGACAACCCCTACGTCGTCGCGGCTGGCGATGCGGCCGCACCGTCGGGCCAGCCCCTGCGGATGAGCTGCCAGGCCGCCGGACCGCTGGGCGCCCAAGCCGCCGACACCGTGCTCAGCCGCCTCACCGGGACCGCTCCGGCCCGGCTCAACCAGGCGTTCGTCGGCCAGTGCATCAGCCTGGGCCGCACCTACGGCACGGTGCAGCTGGCGCGCACCGACGACACGCCGGTGAACATGGCCGTGGGCGGGCGGACAGCCGCGTCCATCAAGGAGGCCATCTGCAAGGGCACGCTGTGGGGCATCCGGCGCGAGGCCGCCAAACCCGGCTCCTACCGCTGGCTCAAGGGCGGCAATCGGCCCGCGCAGGCGCCCGCCGAGATCGCGCTGCGATGACGCGCGCGCCCGCCGGCAACGAGCACGCCGAACGGTTCACCGTGCTGCGGCCGCTGCTGTTCACCATCGCCTACGAGATGCTCGGCTCGGCCACCGAGGCCGACGATGTCCTGCAGGACAGCTATCTGCGGTGGGCGGCGGTCGACCTGTCGACGGTGCGCGACACCAAGTCCTACCTGGCTCAGCTGGTGACCCGCCAGGCGCTCAACGCGCTGCGCGCCGGCGCGCGCCGGCGCGAGGAGTACGTGGGGCCGTGGCTGCCGGAGCCGCTGCTGCTCGACGAGCGGGACGCCTCAACGGATGTGGTTCTGGCGGAATCGATTTCGATGGCGATGTTGGTTCTGCTGGAAACGCTGAGCCCCGACGAGCGGGCGGTGTTCGTGTTGCGCGAGGTGTTCGGCTTCGACTACGGCGAGATCGCCGAGGCGGTCGGCAAACCGGCGCCCACGGTGCGGCAGGTGGCGCACCGGGCGCGCGAACACGTCCGGGCGCGGCGGAAGCGGTTCGAGGCGACCGATCCCCGGCGCAACGCGCGGCTCACCGCCCAATTCCTCGAGACCGCCGCCAGCGGTGACGTGCAGACGCTGATGACGATGCTGGCCCCCGACGCCACGTGGACGGCCGACAGCGGCGGCAAGGTGTCCGCGGCGCGCCGGCCGGTGGTGGGCGCCGACCGGGTGGCCAGGGCCATCGTCGGCCTGCTCCGCAAGGCGAGCGAGTTCGCGGAGTTCCGCATCGACATGGTGACCTGCAACGGCGCGCCGGCCGTGCTGCTCTACCTGGGCGACCGCCTCGAAGGGGTGATCACGCTGGAGATCGCCGAGGACAAGATCACCAACTTCTACGTCACGCGCAATCCGGACAAGCTGGCGGCCCTGGCGACCGCCCGCGACGTCAGCCGCGGCTAGGCGGGCGCCCTTCTGTCAAGCTAGGGCGGTGCGTATCGACCGGCTCGGCGACCTTGGCGCCGCACCCGCGGTGCTGCGCGCCGTGGGCGACGCCACCGCCCGGCTCGATCTGCCGCCGCCGGCCGCGCTGACCGGCGAATGGTTCGGCGCCCTGGCGGTGATCGCGCCGAGCGTGCCGGTGCAGCCGGTCGATCCCGACGCGGCCTTCGCGACCCAACTCGGCCGGCAATCGGTCGACCCGCAAGCCGTGGGTGGCGGCTGGATCGGTTACCTTTCCTATCCCGATCCCGGCGCCGACGACCAGCCGGCCCGGATCCCCGAAGCCGCGGGCGGCTGGACCGACTGCGTGCTGCGGCGCGACCGGGACGGCCGGTGGTGGTACGAGAGCCTGTCCGGCGCACCGATGCCGGACTGGCTGGCCGCCGCCCTGGTCACGGGGCCGCCGCCGGCGCGCGACTGCCGCATCGACTGGGGCCCGGCCGACCGGGCGGCCCACCGCGACGGCGTGCTGAGCTGCCTGGAGGCCATCCGCGCCGGCGAGGTCTACCAGGCCTGCGTGTGCACCCAATTCACCGGGACGGCCGGTGGCACCTCCCTGGACTTCTTCGCCGACGGCATCGCCCGCACCTCCCCGGCGCGGGCGGCCTACCTGGCCGGGGCGTGGGGGGCGGTGGCGTCGCTGTCCCCCGAGCTCTTCCTGCGGCGGCGCGGGACGCTCGTGACGTCCAGCCCGATCAAGGGCACCCTGCCGCTGGATGCCTGGCCGTCGGCGCTGCGGGCGTCGGCGAAGGAAGTGGCCGAGAACATCATGATCGTGGACCTGGTGCGCAACGACCTCGGCCGGGTGGCCGTCGTGGGCACCGTGACCGTGCCCGAGCTGCTGGTGGTGCGACGCGCCCCCGGGGTGTGGCACCTGGTGTCCACCGTGTCGGCGCGCGTCCCCGTCGAGCTGCCGACGTCCGCGCTGCTGGACGCCGCCTTCCCGCCCGCCTCGGTCACCGGGACACCCAAACACCGCGCCCGCCAGCTGCTCTCCCAATGGGAGCCCCACCGTCGCGGACTCTATTGCGGCACAATCGGCCTGGCTTCACCCGTGGCGGGGTGCGAACTGAACGTGGCCATCCGCACGGTCGAGTTCGACGCCGCGGGCGGCGCGGTGCTGGGTGTCGGCGGCGGGATCACCGCCGACTCCGATCCGGACGCGGAATGGGCCGAATGCCTGCACAAGGCCTCTCCGATCGTGGGACAGCCGCGGATCGCGGCCGCGTTCTCGGCGGGCTGACCCCTCACGCCCCGCGCGACCGCAGGACGGCGTCGTAGAGCTGGCGCGAGCGCACCCCCGGATTGGCGGCGGCCACCTCGCCGCAGGCGTCCTTGACCCGCGCGCCGCCGGCGACCAGCTCCTGCACCCGCCCCACCAGCGCCGGCAGGTCGGCGCGCGGGGTGGCGCCGGCCAGCACCACGGTGATCTCGCCGAGCACCCCGTCGTCCGCCCACGCCGCCAGCTCGTCGAGCGATCCGCGCACCACCTCCTCGTGCACCTTGGTCAGTTCCCGGCAGATCGCCGCCCGGCGTTCGCCGCCGAGCCGGTCGACGGCGTCCCGCAGGCACGCGGCCAGCCGGCGCGGCGATTCGAAGAACACGCAGGTGCGCCGCTCGTCGGCCAGCGAGTCCAGCCAGGCCCGCCGCGCGGCCTGCTTGCGGGGGGCGAATCCCTCGAAGCAGAACTTCTCCGCCGGCAGGCCGGACACGGCCAGCGCGGTCATGACCGCCGACGGCCCGGGCAGACACGTCAGCGGCAGGCCGGCCTCCACGCACGCCGCGACCAGCCGGAAGCCGGGGTCGCTGACCAGCGGCATCCCGGCGTCGCTGACCACCAGCACCGTCGCGCCGGCCTTGACGGCGGCGATCAGGGGCTCCACCCGGGCCGCCTCGACCCGGTCGAACAGGCTGACCACCCGGCCGCCGATCGTGACGTCCAGGGCCTTCGCCAGGGTCCGCACCCGCCGGGTGTCCTCGGCCGCCACCACGTCGGCGCGGGCGAGGGCGTCGATCAGGCGGGGCGAGGCGTCCGACGGCTGGCCCAACGGGGTCGCGCCCAGCAACAGGCGGCCAGTGGTCATGACGGACAGCCTACGATCGACACCGATGTCCGCCCCGCCCCGCGAACCCCCGGTCGCCGGCCAGGAGCGCGTCGTGCCCGTCGTCAGCCCGGGACCGATGATTCCGGTGGCCGACTTCGGGCCGACCGACCAGATCCGCGGCTGGGTCGTCACGGGTGTGATCGCCGTCCTGGCCGCGATCAGCCGGT
Source organism: Mycobacterium europaeum (assembly GCF_034555895.2). Lineage (NCBI taxonomy): Bacteria > Bacillati > Actinomycetota > Actinomycetes > Mycobacteriales > Mycobacteriaceae > Mycobacterium > Mycobacterium europaeum. The sequence continues at coordinate 434,374 of NZ_CP157315.1, read as the reverse complement.
TCCTCAACCTGGGTTCGCCCACCGATGCCGGCACGCCCATCTTCGACGAGAAGCATTACGCGCCGCAGGCCTGGCAGGCGCTGCACAACCACGGGGTGGAGGACAACCCCGGCTTCGGCCTGGTGGTCCACCCGCCGGTCGGCAAGCAGCTGATCGCGATCGGCGAGGCGATCTTCGGCTACAACGGCGTGGGCTGGCGGTTCACCGGCGCCCTGCTCGGCGTGGTGCTGGTCGTGCTGGTGACGCGGATCGTCCGGCGGATCAGCCGCTCGACGCTGGTCGGCGCCATCGCCGGCGTGCTGGTGATCTGCGACGGCGTCAGCTTCGTCACCGCCCGGACCGCGCTGCTCGACGGCATCCTCACCTTCTTCGTGGTCGCGGCGTTCGGCGCGCTGATCGTCGACCGGGACGAGGTGCGCCGGCGCATGCACGTCGCGCTGCTCGCGGGGCGCGCCGCCGAGACGGTGTGGGGTCCGCGACTCGGGGTGCGCTGGTGGCGCTTCTCGGCGGGCGTCCTGCTTGGATTGGCTTGCGGGACAAAGTGGTCCGGGCTGTACTTCGTGCTGTTCTTCGGCGCCATGTCGTTGGCGTTCGACGTCGCGGCGCGGCGCCAGTACCAGGTGACCCGGCCGTGGGCCGGGGTGTTGCGGCGGGATCTGATCCCCACCGGGTACGCGCTGGTGCTCATCCCGTTCGCGGTGTACCTGGCCAGTTACGCGCCGTGGTTCGCGTCGGAGACGGCGATCGATCGGCACGAGGTCGGTCAGTCGATCGGCCCCCATTCGGTGGTCCCGCTCCCCGACGCCATCCGCTCGTTGTGGCACTACACCGCCAAGGCCTTTCAATTCCACAAGAGCCTGACCAACGCCGCCGGCAATCACCACCCGTGGGAGTCCAAGCCGTGGAGCTGGCCGATGTCGTTGCGGCCCGTGCTGTACGCGATCGATCAGCAGAACGTTTCCGGGTGCGGCGGGCAGTCGTGCGTCAAGGCGGAGATGCTGGTCGGCACGCCGGCCATGTGGTGGCTGGCCGTGCCGGTCCTGCTCTACGCCTGCTGGCGGGCGTTCGTCCGCCGCGACTGGCGTTATGCCGTTGTGCTGACCGGTTATTGCGCCGGGTGGCTGCCGTGGTTCGCCGACATCGACCGGCAGATGTACTTCTTCTACGCGTCGACGATGGCGCCGTTCCTGGTGATGGGGATCGCCCTGATCTGTGGGGACGTCCTCTACCCGCCGGGCCGGGCCCGCGGTCTGAGCCCGGAACGACGCACACTGGGGCTGATCGCCGTCTGCTGCTACGTCGCGCTGGTGGTGACCAATTTCGCCTGGCTGTTCCCGGTGCTCACCGGGCTGCCGATCTCCCAGCAGACCTGGGACATGGAGATCTGGCTGCCCAGCTGGCGCTGATCCTGCGCCGTTCACCGCCGAGATTGCCGTGAGGGTTGTGGTTCGACCCCCAGCGACGACCATGGCGGCAATCTCGGCGCCGCAAGCGATCTAACGCAGCGGGTCGCGGGCGACCGGACAGGACATGCAGCGGGGGCCGCCGCGGCCGGTGCCCAGTTCGGACCCCGCGATGGTCAGCACCTCGATGCCCGCGTCCTGCAGGCGGGCGTTGGTCTGGACATTGCGCTCGTAGGCGACCACGACGCCGGGTGCCAGCGCCAGCGTGTTGTTGCCGTCGTCCCACTGCTCCCGCTCGGCGACGACGGGGTCCAGCCCCGTGTCGATCACGCGCAGCCGGTCGATCTCCATCGCCTTGGCGGCGGCCTCCAGGAACGGCGCCTCGTCGCCGATGGCCACGCCGGCGGGCGTGCGTTCGATGGTGAACGCCGAGAGCGTGTCGACGACGTTGGCGTACATCACCACGGTGTCGGTGTCGACCATCGTGCACACCGTGTCCAGGTGCATCTGCGCACGCCGCTGCGCGATCGGCACGGCGAGCACCTTGTGCGCGAGGTCGTCGTCGAACAGGCTGCGGGCCAACGCTTCCGCGCCCGCCGGGGTGGTCCGTTCGCCCACGCCGACCGCGACCACACCGGGAGCGAGCAGCAGCACGTCGCCGCCCTCCACCGGAGCGGTGCGCGACTCGTAGGCGCGCCGCACCCCGGTGAACCGCGGGTGATGCGCGTAGATCAGATCGGTCAACGACGCCTCGCGCATCCGGGCCCGCAGCGCCAGCGTGGGGATGACCACCCGCGGGCCGATCCAGATCGACGAGTCGCGGGTGAACACCAGGTTGGGCAGCGGCTCGATGACGAAGTCCGCCCCATGGTGCATGCGCAGCACCAGCGACACGTCGGTCCGGATGTCCGACGGCAGTTCGTTGAACGTCATGCCGGCCATCAGCACCTGCGCCAGCCTGCCCGGGTCCAGTCCGCGCAGGTAGCCCGAAAGTGCTTGCGCCAGCGGCGCTCCGAGCCGCCGCGCGTCGACCGCGGCGGCAACGCCCTGCATCCTTGCCGCCCCGCTGTGGGTCAGCGCCTCGGCCAGCAGGTCCGACAACAGCAGCACCTCGATGCCCCGTGACCGCAGCAGCGCGGCGAACTGGTCGTGTTCGTCCTGGGCGCGCGCGACCCAGGGCAACCCGTCGAAGAGCAGCTGATCCATGTTGCGCGGGTTGAGCCGCCGCAGCTCGCCGCCCGGTCGGTGCAGGATCACGACCCGCAGCGTGCCCACCTCGGAATTGGTGCCCAGCTCAACCACACCCACAGTGAAAACGGTAGCCGCTCGGACGGCCGGTCCCGCCTTCATCGAACGGATGTGCGATAGACTGGCCGCCGTGGAGATCGCGGTACAAGGCTCCCTGTTCGCACACACCGAGCGCAGAGAACTCGGTGACGGCGCCTTCATCGAGATCCGCGCGGGCTGGCTCACCGACGCCGACGACCTGCTCGACGGCCTGCTGTCGGCCGTGCCCTGGCGGGAGGAACGCCGCCAGATGTACGACCGGTTGGTCGACGTCCCGCGGCTGGTGAGCTTTCACGACCTGACCGTCGACGACCCGCCGCATCCGCTGCTGGCCAGGCTGCGGCGCCGGCTCAACGACATCTACGCCGGCGAGCTCGGCGAGCCGTTCACCACGGTCGGATTGTGCTGCTACCGCGACGGCTCCGACAGCGTCGCCTGGCACGGCGACACCATCGGCCGCAGCAGCTCCGAGGACACCATGGTGGCGATCGTCAGCCTCGGCGCCACCCGCACCTTCGCCATGCGGCGGCGCGCACGTCCTTCTAGGGGCCCGTCGTTGCGGCTGCCGCAGGCGCACGGCGACCTGCTGGTGATGGGCGGCTCGTGCCAGCGCACCTGGGAGCATGCCGTGCCCAAGACGTCGGCGCCGGTGGGCCCGCGCGTCAGCATCCAGTTCCGGCCCCGCGGTGTCCGTTAGGGCCTAGCCGCGGACCGACTTCACCGCGCTGACGAGCAAGTCGCGGGCCCGCTGGGTGTCGACCGGCGCGACCGGCTGCCCGGGGACCACCAGCGGATTGGCGGTCACGATCACCTGGTAGTCACCGAACTGCGCCGAATAGTCGTAGAGCTCGCCGGTGCGGGGCCCGCCGGGGACCAGCGCCTGCAGGACGCGGTGCACCCCCAGCGTGCGGGCCCCGTCGATCCGCGGCGCGTCGACCACCTCGATGCCGCCGCGCAGTTGCGGGCCGGTGAACGCCACCTTGGCGCACTCCTTACCGGGGTCGTTGACCGGCAAGGCTTTTGACGTCTCCACAGCGATGACGACGAATCGGTTGCCCTTGCCCTCGGCGGAAACCGCGGCCATGTTGCCCTGCAGGTCCGGGGGCATCTGCGGCCCCATCGCGGCCTTGGCACAGTTGGCCGGGTCGAAGGTGAGGCCCTCGGGCAGCTTGCGGCCGGACAGCACCTTGGGGTCGATCCCCCGCTCACCGATGTCGGTGACCTTGAAATCCGGCCCGAAGCTCGACTTCACGTCGGCGACCTTCTTGATGTCGACTTTCGCCGAGGTAGCGTCCCCCGACGAGCATCCGGCGAGCACACCCACCGCCGCGACCGTGACCGCCACCTTGAACACCGTGGCCAATCTACCCAAGGCCGACGCGTCAGCTGCGCAACGTGGACACCGTTTTGACGAGCAGATCGGCGGCGACGTGCGGCGGCAGCGCGGGCACCACCGAACCCGGATCGGTGGTCAGCGTGGTGAACGCGTAGAAGTTGCCCAGGTAGGCGATGAAGGTGTATGTGCGCGAATCGATCTGAGTGCCCGACTCGACGGACGACTTGACGTCGGCCACCATGCCGAGGGTTTGGGCGCCCTCGACCTGTGGGGCGTCGATGAGATGCACGCTCGCCGTGCTGCGTCCGGCGGTCATGGTCCACTGGCCGCACCCGGCGACCACGTCGTCGGGCCGGACCACCGGCGCCGGCAAAGCCACCACCACCGCGTCGACGATGCCACCGCTGCCCGAGGCGGACACCCCCTGCGCCGACCCGTCATGTCCCTGCCCGGGGTCGGCCAGCACCCCGCATTGCGGCGGCCTCACCTTGCTGTCCGAAGCATCGGGCCCCAGGCTCCAGATCACCTGCGGGGACGCCCCGCCGGGGATCCCCGTGGTCGCCTCGTAACCGGGCGGCAGCTCGCGCACCACCCGCTTGATGTTGGCCGGGTTGACCGCCGTCGGCGCCGGCGCCGTGGTGGGCGTCGGCGGTGGGGCCGGCGCGGGCGGGTGAGCGCACGCGGCCAGCAGCAGCAACGCCAGCGCGGGACCGGTCGCGGCACCAAACCGCAACGGCCGCATGCTCGTTGGTAGCACAAGGCGCCGGCTCAGCCGACCACCTCGATCATCTGGCGGGCGACGTGCTCGATCTGGGCGGCCACGTCGCGCCGAAAACCGTGGTCACGCCGGTGCGGCACGTCGATGACGGTGGTGATGACGCCGATGTCCTCGCGCTGCCAGATCGCGCCGTAGTGGTCCATGATCGTGCGCATCGGCAGGTTGTCGGAAAGCATTCGCGCCGAGAACCTTTCGACGCCGGCGACATGGGCGGCGATGGACAGCGCGTTGATCAGGAAGCTGCCGATACCGCGGCCCTGGTAGGCGTCGGCGACGGTGAACGCGATCTCGGCGACGCTGCGGTCGCCTTCGTCGCGCACGAAGCGCGCGTCGGCGACTGGGTCGCCGCCGTCGATCACCACCCAGACGAAGTGGTCGACGTAGTCCACCTCCGAGAGGTAGTGCATCAGCGCCGGAGTGGGAAGTCGCGGTGTCATGAACCGCCGGTAGAGCGTCTCGCTGGAGAATTGGATGTGCCCGTGCACCGTTCGCTCGGTGTCGCCGGGCAGCACCGGTCGCAGCATCAGGTCGGTCCCATCGCGGACCCGGATGGGGATCGGCGTGATGAACGCGGCGAGACGCTGGCGCACAGTGCGCAGCAGCCGCTCCATGACCCCGGGTATGTGGACCATGCGGACGAAGGCGTCGTTGTCGCCGATCCACCCGGTCAGCGGCCCGGCGGTGGTGACCGTCGCGGTCCGCGGGATGTGACGCAGCAGCGCGATCTCCCCGATCAGCATCCCCGGAAAGGCGTGCTCCACGATGATCACGCCGTCGTCGCCGACGTGGGTGATCTCGACGATGCCCGAGGAGATGAGCAGGAAGGAGACGGCCTGCTCGCCCTGCTGCATCAGTACCTGGCCGGCCGCGGCGCTCAGCGGTTGCAGCGACGCCGCCAGCGGCTCCAGATCGGCGGTCGGACATCCCTCGAAGACGTCCATCGCCGCCAGCTCGTCCGCGCGCGCGCCGGTCAAGGCCACCGCGATAGTCCGCCGCTCACGCCGTCGCGGCGCGGGCCTGCGCGCCCCGGTGACCGCCGCTGTGCCATGACCTGCCCGCCTGCGTCGCCGTCGTCTACCGCGCCAGGCCCGACTCCCCCGGCCGCGGTCGGATGTTGCCCAGGTTATGGGCTGGGTTCGGGCCGCGGCAAGGAGCGCGCGTCGGCCGTGCCGGTCCCCGCGGCCGCGGGGCATGATGAGCGGGTGAACCGACCCCACCGGAGTTCACCGCGGCCGACCGGCGCGGGGCCGCGCAGGGTCCGGGTGGGCGGCCTCTGGTTCGATGCCGTGACCGAACAACAGGTCGTCGACGGTGTGCGGGCGGCCTGGGCCGCCGGCCGGGGCGGCTCGATCGTGCCGGTGAACGTGGATGTGGCCCGTGCGGCCGCCCGCAGCCCCGAACTCGCCGACCTGATCGCCCGCGCGTCCGTCGTGGTCGCGGACGGGATGCCGCTGGTGTGGGCGGCGCGCGCCCAGGGCGACCGGCTGCCGGAGCGCGTCGCCGGGTCGTCGTTGATCTTTCCGCTGTGTGCCGCGGCGGCCGCCGAAGGCAAGTCGGTGTACCTCCTCGGCGGCGCGGAGGGGGTGCCGGAGCGGGCGGCCGCGACGCTCGTGGCGCGGTCGGACAACCTGCGCGTCGCCGGGACGTGCTCGCCGGAGTTCGGCTTCGACCAGACCGACGCTGGGGCCCGCCGCGTGGTCGCCGCCGTCGCGGCCGCCGCACCAGATCTGGTGTTCGTGGGCTTGGGCTTCCCCCGGCAGGAGCGCCTCATCGAGCTGCTGCGCGAGGAACTTCCGGGCGCTTGGTGCCTCGCCTGCGGTGGCGGCATCGCGATGACCGCCGGGATCGTCCGCCGCGCATCGCCCGTGCTGCAACGGCTGGGACTGGAGTGGGTACACCGGCTGGCGCTCGAGCCGCGGCGCCTCGCCCGCAGGTACCTTCGGGACGACCTGCCGTTCGCGCTCGCGTTGCTGATTCGCTCGGTGGCGCAACGGTTCAGGCGAAACGAGAACCCTTGGCGCGCAAGATGAGTCGCACGGCCGCGGCCAGATCGTCGGCGACCGCGTCGGCACCCTCCGCGTCCGCGTCACCGGCGCGGAGCAGGACGGTGGCCGTGCCGGCCGCCCGGCCCGCCTGCATGTCGGTCTCGCTGTCCCCGATCATCACCGACTCGGCCAGCGCGAAACCCAGCTCGCGCGCCGCCCGCAGCAACATGCCCGCGCCGGGCTTGCGGCAGTCGCAGCTGGCCGCCGCGTGCGGGCAGTGGTACACCGCGTCCAGGCGGGCGCCCTCGTCCGCCAGGAGCTCTTCCAGCCGGTCCTCGACGGCGGCGAACCGCGCCGCGTCCGCGGCCGGTTCGGACAACCAACGCTGATTGGTCACCAGGACCGTGCGCAGGCCCGCCGCGTTCAGGGCGGCCACCGCCTTCGCCGCGCCGGGCAGCAGGACCAATTCCTCGGGCGCCCTGATGTATTCGCCATCGGCGGCCTTGACGTTGAGGGTGCCGTCCCGGTCCAGGAAGACGGTGCGGACGTTCCGGAAGTCGGCCATACCGCGACGGCCTCAGCGGGGCCGGGGAAACAGCGCCGCCTCGACCATCTCGCAGATCGAGTGGCCCAGGTGCAGGCAGGCTTCCTGGACCCGCCCGGTGTCCTCGCTCGGGACCCGGATGCAGAACTCGGCGACCTCGGCCACCTTCCCGCCACGCGCACCGGTGAGCGCCACCGTCGTCATCCCGGCGTCGGCGGCCGCCTCCAGCGCGCGGACGACATTGGGCGAGTTGCCCGACGTGCTGAGGCCGACCACGACGTCGCCCGCGCGGCCGGCGGCCAGCACCTGGCGGGCGAACACCTCGTCGTAGGAATAGTCGTTGCCGATCGCCGTCATCGCCGCCGTCGCGTCCGGCAGGCTGATCGCGGCCAGACCCGGCCGGTCGAAAGCGAAGCGGCCCATCAGCTCCGCGGCCAGATGCCCGGCGTCCTGCGCGGATCCGCCGTTGCCGAAGAAGATGACCTTTCCGCCGGAACGCAGCGACTCGATCATCAGTCGCGCGATGTCGACGGTCTGCGCGGCGATGGCGCCCGACAGCATTTGCTGCTTCACCGCGATGGTCTCCGCCAACCGCTCCCGGACCAGTTCGACGCTGGGCGGGACAACATCCGAGGTGCTCATGCCTGCCATGTCGTCAATCCTTTGCTCTCAAAGGCGAATTCGGTGATGGTGGCCCCGGCCGACTCGAGGGCTTCGATGAGGCGGTGCTTCTTCGCGAAGTCGCAGAACAGCAGGATGTAGCCGCCACCGCCGGCCCCGGTGATCTTGCCGCCCAGTGCGCCGGTTTTCAGGGCGAGGTCGTAGAGCTCGTCGATGCGCTCGTTGGTGATGTAGGGCGACATGCGCTTCTTCTGGATCCACGCCTCGCCGAGGAGGGCGCCGAAGTCGTTCAGCTTGTTGGTGAGCAGGGCGGCCTTCATGGCCACCGCCAACTCCTTCTGGGCCCGCAGCCCGGCCAGCGTGTCCTCCGCGCCGGTGGCGGCGCGCCGCGTTTGGTCCTCGATCACCCGGGCGGAGTCCCGGGTGATGCCCGTAAAGCACAGCAGCAGGCTCAGTTCGAGTTCGAACGCGGTCTCCTCCCGGATGCGCAGCGGGTTGACGATCACGCGGTCGGTGAACTCGATGAAGTTGAATCCCCCGAACGTCGCCGCGTACATGTCCTGCATGCCGCCCGTGATACCCAAGTCCTCACGCTCGATGGCACAGGCCAACTGCGCGGTCTCGTACTCACCCATCGGCACGCCGTAGTGCTCGGCCAGCAGGCCCGTGAGCGCCACCATCATCGTCGACGAGGAGCCCAACCCCGAGCCCGGCGGAGCGCTCGAGCGCAGCACCAGGTCATAGCCGTCCGTGCCTTCCCTGCCGAACCTGCGCACGGCGGCCTTGATCAGATCCAGGCTGCCGTCGTAGAGGATCTCGCTGTCGAGCCTCATTTCGGTGGTGGTCTTGAAGTCCACCGACTCGATCGTGACCATGCGGTCGGTGCGCGGGGTGAGCGATCCCTGCGCGTAGCGGTCGATGGTGGCGGACAGGACGCAGCCGCCCTCGGTGGTCGGGAACGGCGGCACGTCGGTGCCGCCCCCCGCGAACGAGATCCGCAGCGGCGCACGGGCGCGGATTCGGGGCCGGGGCAAGGGTTGCACTGTCAACGCAATCCGCTCAGCCGGCCGACGCGCGTCCCGCGATCGTCGCCGAAAGGTGCGTCACGTGCTCACCCCATCCGTTGCCTGCGCCAGGCCCCCACTGCGTCGCCTCCCACGAAGAGCCTTAGCGTAGCAGCCAGATCGGCGAAAAAATGGGGATTCACCTGCGGATTATCCCCACCCGTGCACGCCCGAACGAAAGCGACGAAATGAGCCAGGATGCAGTCGAATTGACCCGGGGTCTGCTCACCGAGCCCGCCGCGGCACGGCACGGATTCCTGGACGTACTGGGCGAATCGACGAGTTCCCCGGCCCCGACGGTCGCGCAGCGCGCCATGAACAGCCCCCTGGTCGCCACGGTCTACGAGCGGCTGTGGCGCCCCGCCGCGTTCTACGTGGCCAGCGGCGTCACCACGGGCGCCGAGCAGCGGCGCGCGGCATCGGCGCTTCGGCTGTCCACCGCCGCGAGACTGCTCGACGTCGCCTGCGGCCCAGGCAACTTCACCGGCTCGCTGGCAGGGCAACTACCGGATGGCGGACTCGCGGTCGGCTTCGACATCTCCGAGCCGATGCTCACGCGGGCCGTGCTGGACAACAGCACGCCGCGGACCTGCTATGTGCGCGGCGATGCCGGCGCGTTGCCGTTCGCCGACGCGACGTTCGACGCGGTCTGCTGCTTCGGCGCGCTGTACCTGATGCCCGAACCGTTCCGCGTGGCACGCGAAATGCTGCGGGTGCTCAAACCCGGGGGCCGCATCGCGGTCCTCACCAGCTACGTCCCGGACATGCCCGGCATCCGCCACGCGATGACCGCCGGCGCCCGTGTCATCGGGCTCTCCATGTTCGACCGGCACGCCTTCATCGACCTGTTCTCGTCGGCCGGGCTGGTCGACATCGAGCAACAGACGCAGCGCGCGCTGCAGTTCATCGCCGCGACGAAGCCGGCTGTCCGCGCGCAGGGCTAGCAGGCCGCCTTGCACACCCCGAGGACCCGGACCACCGGCGTGCCCGCCTCGCACTCCAGCACCGAGGGAGCGCCGCCGTCCGGGGCCTCGGAGGTGAGCGTGAACGTCACCGGCTGACCGCTGCGCTGCGTCATCTGCGTGCATTCCACCCGGAAGAGGCGGTAGTCACCGCCGTCGCCGATCGCGAGCGCGAAGCCCGGCCGCACCGACTCGACCGGCACCTTCTGCAGGTAGTAGTCAATGTTCATCCGTCGACCGTAGGACGGGCATCCCGACGCGCCGGGCGCCGCCACGCGCCTCTTAGGCAATGTTCAGGCAAATCTTGGGGCCGCGTTAGTCTTCGTCTCGGGCATGCGCGCCGGGCTGCCGCACGAACTCGACGATGATCGAGGCCATGTCGTCGATCGCGCTGCGCGGGATCACTTCGAAACCGTGCGTGCTCAGCGTGGGCACGCACAGCAGGCCCGCGCGCGGGCTCAGCCCGTTGGCTTTCGAGTGCGACGCGTCGGATTCGAAGGCGCCCAGCACGGCCGGCTGCGGCGAGAGCCCCAACTCGGTGGCGATGCCCATCAGCCGGTCGGCCACGTCCTTGTCGTAGACGCACAAGGCGTCGCTGTAGCCGACGATCGGGCCGCCGCTGACCCTGGTCCCGTACTCGCGCTCGGTGGGACCGACCTCGAGGGCCAGGGTGAGCGTGCCGGGCAACGACCCGCTGGCGTACGTGCCCCCCACCCCGCCGATCTCCTCGTTGGTGGTGAACACGAAATAGACGTCGTCGACGGGCCGTTGCCCGCGCTCGTACAACAGGCGCGCGGCGCGCAGCAGTGCGGTCGCCGCGGCGCGGTCGTCGAGGAAGTAGCAACCTAGGTAGCCACCGAACTCGACCAGCGTCCTCTTGCTGCGGTCGACGCACACGCGGGTGCCTGCACGCACCCCGGCGACCTCCAGCTCGTCGGTGCTCAGACCCGTGAAGACGTAGACGTGGTCCCAGTCCAGCGCGCGGTCGCCCTTGTCGGGCTTGGTCTGCCAGATCCGCTGGCTCTCCTGGGTGGTGTGCTCGGAGCCCAGCGTCAACACCGCGGTCAGCGTCTCGTGCTCGCCGAGCACGGCGACCGGCCCCAGGCCGAAGTTGCCGGGATACATCGTGCCCAGCTGCGTCACGTGCAGCGTGCCGTCCGGTTCCACCCGCTTGACCAGCATGGACAGCTCGTCCAGGTGCGCCATGACGCGGGTCGCGACGCCGGGTTCGGCCGCCGACGACACCCGGTGCCGATGCCCGCGCCCCGCGCCGTCGCGCGGGGGGTCGGCGGCGATGTACCCGATCAGGTTCCCCGCGTCGTCGGTCCACATGTCGTCGACAACGGGCTGCAGCTCGCGCGCGCATACCGCGCGCACCTCGGCTTCCTGTCCGCACGGCCCGTAGGCCCATAGAAGTTCTTGCAGGAGGCCGTCGGTGGCGTTGCCCTCGCGCGTCGGCATGCGGTCCTTCCGGGTTCGTGACTGATTCGAAGGGATCAGTACCCGCGTCAAGTGGCGGGCAATCGCGCCTACGCGTACGCGACTTCCAGCCGTTCGAGGCGCCGCACCAGCAGACTGGGGAGCCACTTCCCGACGTCGGCGGCCGTGATGTTCGACGTCCGCGCGAGCAGTTGGCCCAGCACGATGTTCGCCTCCAGGCGCGCGAGCGCCGCTCCGACGCAGAAGTGGATTCCCTTGCCGAAGCTGATATGACCCTTCCCCGCAGCCCGATCCAGTCGAAACTCTTCGGGGTTGTCGAAGTGGGACGGATCCCTGTTGGCCGCCCCCCACAACAGAAGCAGCCGCGAACCCGACGGCAATTCGACGCCGCACAGTTCGGTGTCGTGGACGACGTGCCGGTAGTGGCCCCGGAAAGGCGGTTCGTAGCGCAGCACCTCTTCGAGAAACGCCCCGAGCAAATCCGGTCGCTCGCGCACCTGCCGCTGGACATCCGGCCGCGTCGCCAATACCCAAGCGGCAGAACCGATCAGGGACGCCGTCGATTCACCGCCGGCACTGAACAGCGTGATCATCATCGCCAGGGCCGCCAGGTCGTCCAGTTCGCCGGAGGCGCAGGCGGCGGCGAGATCTCCCAGCAGATTGTCCTGTGGGTCACCTACAGCGTGCTGGAACCGCTCGGTGATGTAGCCGCTGAGCTCCATCACGGCTACGCCGGCCGCATCCATCTGATCCTGGGTGACCAGCCCTTCGACCACCTGGGTGGCGGAGTAACCCCATTGGATGATCTTGTCGATGTCGGCGTCGGGGACGCCGATGATCCTCCCGACGATCATCATGGGTAGCCGGTTGGCCATCGCGCTCATCCATTCGATGCGCCCGCCTCGCGCGTGGCGATCCCAGAGGCGGGCAGCGGTGTCGGCGATGAATGGCTCGAAGGCGCGGATGCGCTTCGCCGCGAGGTGCGGCAGTAGCGCCTTTCGATGCACCGAATGAACCGGTTCGTCAGCGGTCGCCAACGCTTGAGTGGGTCCGCCGAGCTCGCCGATGTGGAAGGCGGTGACGGCGCCGCCGGGCTGATACATCATCGTCGCCGTCAGGTTGGACGAGAAGTCTGCGCAGCGTGCGACCGCCTCGTTCACGGCTGCCCAACTGCTGACCGCGTAGAACCGTGAATCGCCGATGCGATGGACATGTCCGGATTCGTGCATCCGTTGGTAGAGCAACTCCGGGTTCTGGATGAACTGCTCGTCGAACAGCGCGAGCCCGAGACCGCCGGCATTCGAATCCATGACTCAACGCTGAGTCGCCGGGACATCGGCCGTCAATGGACGTGCCGAAAGTTGCGATCCGAGGCGCTGGCATGGCACGGCCGCCGTCTCACCGGCGTTGAGGTAGCTGCGCAAATGCTGGAACATAGGGCCGAGATCGTCTCACTTGTGAGAACGCGCTGTCCCGATGACTCAAGGGAGTGAGGCCCATGGCCGGCCATGATTGGGTCCTCGGTGGCGACCGCCGGTCCGCGGCCGCGGACCGCATCTACGCTGCCGCAACCGACCTCGTGGTGCGCGAGGGGCTGGATGCGTTCGATATCGACGCCCTGGCGGCGCGGGTCCACTGCTCGAGAGCGACCATCTATCGCTACGCGGGCGGCAAGGCCCAGATCCGCGACGCGGTGCTGATCCGCCTGTCGGCCGGAATCATCGAGACGGTTCGGCACGCCGTGGACGGGCTCACCGGCCCCGACCGCGTGCTCACCGCCGTCACGGTCGCGCTCGAACAGATCCGCTCGGACCCGCTGCGGCGACTGATGCTCAGCCCGGGGAGCACGCCGGATTTGGGCGAGCTGCATTCCTCGCCGGTGCTCAGTCATCTCGCCGCGGAACTCACCGGGATCACCGACGATCCGGAGGCGGCCCAGTGGATCGTTCGCGTGGTCGTGTCCCTGGCCTACTGGCCGCTCACGGACAGCCTCATCGAACGAACGGTCTTGCAGCGGTTCCTGGCGCCCGCGTTTGCCGACGAGTGAAGCGCCCACCCGCGATTCGCTGACGGCCGTCATTGACGGTTGTCAGCGAAAGACATAGGGTGCGTCGATGGGGTCATCGCCCGCCTCGTCGGCGACCGAAACGCCTTCTGGTGGCGTTCGCGAGGCCCGCCGACTCGAAACCCGGGCGCGCTTGTTCGACGCCGCGCTGGCCGAAATCGGGCAGAGCGGTTTGGCCGCCGCCGACGTCAGTGCCATCGCAGCCACGGCAGGCGTGGCACGGGGAACGTTTTATTTTCACTTCCCGACGAAGGAGCACGTGCTCGCCGAGTTGGAGCGCGACGAGGAGGCTCGAATCGTCAGCGAACTCGGTGCCGCTGAGGGTGATTTGGCGTCGATACTCTCGGAAATCGTCAGGCACGTACTCGATGCCGAAAGTCGTTTAGGTGCAGCCGTATTCCGGGACATGCTCGGACTGCATTTCTCGTCGTCACGTCCCGTTGAAGACGAGTTGGCGCAACACCCGCTCGCGGAATTTCTGATCGACGTGATCAGCGGGGCGCGAGATGCGGGGCACGTCTCGGCGAACGCGGATGCCACGGAACTCGCCGTGTTCTTTCTCACCGGGCTGTTCGCGCTCCTCGCGACCGGGTCACACGACCCCGCGCTGTTAAGTCGTTACGTTTCAACGATTGTCAAGGGAATGGAGAAACGATGAACAGCACGGGCATCGAGGGCTACCGGGATTTCCTGGCCAGGCGCGACGGTGAAGCCGACCTACTCAATCGACGATTAGCCAATCGCGAGCGGTTCTTCCACCAACTTGAAGCGAACCCCGTCCGGTCGGCCCACCCGATTGATCAACAGACATTCCTTCGCAACCTGCGCCGCCGACGGCCGGAGCCCGGCCTGGACCGCAAGATGCTGTTCCTGCTGGCAACCGCCAAGCTGAATCAGGCGGAACGGTTCGGCGTCGGACTCGGCGAAACCTACGGGCGCAACAGCGGTCATGACGTACCGCCCGAGAACGTCTACCTCGAACTCGAAGAGCACTACCACACCCGGCTGCTCGCGTATGCGCTCGACATCTTCGACCTGACATTCCAGGTCGCCCCGCCCCCGTTCGTCATGCGGCAATTCGTCAAAACCAGTGTTTTCCTTCCGGAGCGGCTCAGCTTTCTGTTCGTCGGGGCCGGCGAGATGGCGGGCTGCATCATGTTCGACGAACTGCGCCGCGTCGGCATCGAACTGTTCAGCGACGAACCTGAAGTCGCCGAGCGGATCAAACTGCTCTACAGCGAAATCCTGACCGACGAGATTGGACACGTCGGCTACTGCGCATCGCGCTGCACCGCTGCCGAGCGGGCGATCATGCGCCGCATCTATCCCCTCGTCGGACGGATGTTCGCCCGCCAGACCGCCGAGATCAGCCTTCTGATCGACCCGAAGGCGCTGCACGCCCGGCTCGACCGGCCCTTCGACATCGACGAACTCACCGCCGACCTGGACAACGAAACGTACCTGGTCACCCACCCATGACGAGGTACCGCGCCGTCATCCCGTTGCGTCGGGGGCCAGGAAACGAAGAATCCGCCAAAAAGTGAACGGTCCCGCTCGCCGTCTACGGTCGGCGGCCGCCCGCGGAGCAGACTCGACGTTGGAGGGGCTGAACCGAGTCCTCTAGGAACAACCCGACGCCAGACCGCACCGCTCAAGAAGAGGGCTGTAGCGCGAGGCGTTCCCCGTTCAGCCCTCCCCAAAAACGCGTCGAGTGCCGTCCATAGGAGAAGCGCATATCGGCACGCGGCCGGGTTGGGTCGAGTCAACCAAAGCCTGTTGTTTACAGTCGTTGCCGAGGTGCCGGAATGCGACGGAGGGTCCGGCGGCGGAGGACTTTGGGCCCTACCACGCGCTTCAGCGCGGGGCGGACAGTGAGATCCCACGACTGCGTAGCAGCCGATTCGCCTCACACCGAGAGGATGCCTCGACCAGATGAACGTCGGTCCTGGAAAGTGGTCGAAAGTCGGCGCGCTCGTGCTGGCCGCCGCGATGCTGCTTCCCGCAGCGTCAGCATCGGCAGATCCAGCCGATGATGCCTTCATCGCGGCCCTGGAGAATTACGGGATCGCCGTCGATGACCCCGGCACCACGATTGCGCACGGCCACGCGGTATGCACCGGACTTGATAGAGGCCAAGACTCAAGCGTGCTGGCGTTGAAGGTGCTGAAGGATACGCAGCTGAACGTTTCGACAAGTCGGCAAGCCGGCTTCTTCGTCGGCGCTTCGGTGGCATCGTATTGTCCGCAATACCGGGGCTGCGTCGACCCTTCGGTGATCTGGCTGCTGCCGTTTCCCCCGCTGATGTGAGCGGGCGCCGCGGAGCGAAAAGCCGAGTTGTTTCACCCACGCGTACGCGTGGACGGCGATTACCCCAACCCGCCGAAGCCGGGTTAGCGGCGATTTCTCGGGTGGAGCTAAGGGGATTCGAACCCCTGACCTACTCGATGCGAACGAGTCGCGCTACCAACTGCGCCATAGCCCCTGATCGCTAGCAGGCTACCAGCCGCGGGCCGAACCGCCGAACCGCACTACTCGCCGACGGCCCGCGGCAGATCCCGCGGCCAGCCGTAGTTGCGCATCGGCATCGCGTAGTCCAGGTGCTCGAAGATCGGGTCCTCGTCGTCGATCTCGAGAACCACCGCGCCGGGGCGCCGCAGCCGCGACGGCACCAGGTCGTAGCCGCGGTCGTAGGCGTTCTCCACGCCCATCCGGGCCCGCGCCATCCGCTGCATCCGGCGGCGACGGATCTTCTCCTCGATGCGGGTCTGCCTGCGCAGGTAAGCCAGGTAGACCAGCGTCACGGCGGTGGCGGTGCCACACACCCACCAGGCACTCGACGATATCTTGAACGCGGCCGTGGCCGAGCCCACCAGCACGACCGCCATCACCATCAGCACGCGCTTGCGGAACTTGTACTTGCGGGCGCTGACCGCGGCGGCGGTCTTCGCGTCGAACCGGCGGCGCCGCGAGGCGTTCCGCGGCACCGGCGCGGGCATCTCCTCCTCGTCGCCTTCGGCTTCGGCTTCCGGCTCCAGCCCGGAGGAGTCGTCGACGTATTCGTAGCCCTCGTCGTCTTCGCCGCCGGCGTGGGCGACCACGTCGGTGTCGGAATCCTCGTCGTCCTCGTCGGCTTCGGGGTCGCGCTCGGCCACGGCGGCGACGCCGGCGGGAAGCGCCTGCGAATCCTCGACGACATCGACGTCGAGGTAGTCGGGCTCGGTGCGCTCGGGCGTCGCGATCTTCATGACGACGGGGCGCGGGGCCCGCAGTTCCTCGGTGTCGTGGTCTTCTCCGTGTTCTTCGTCGTCATCGCCGGCGACGTCGCGCTCGTCGTCGAGGTCGTTGTCGGCCGACTCCTCCGGCGGCTGCCAGTTCGGGTCGGAGCGATGACCGGCCGCCGGGCCGCTCCGCTTGATCAGTCGGGAGTTCGCGCCACCGTTGAGGACGCGGGTCGCCAGCGCGACGTCGCTGGTGCGGCGCACGGCGTCGCGTTTGCTGACGAGCATCGGCACCAAGACGAACAGCCAGAGCACTACGAGCGAGATCCACAACAGTGACTGCGGAATGCTTGGCATGACGACCTGCTCTCTTCGGTTCCGATCCCCGCGAAGCCCACCGGTGGCCAGCGCGGCCGGGTCTTAGTGACCAGGACAATTACACACCTGTAATTTGGCTCTCACAAGCACCACAAGTCACTCGTGTCGCGGTAGCCACACGGCGGGCGAGGTGCTAGGCCGGTCAGGCCCAGCTGGCGTGCCCGGCGCGGACCAGGGCCGATGCCACCGATCCGGACACCTCTTCGACCGTCATGGCCATCAGGAGGTGGTCCCGCCACGCCTTGTCCACCTCGAGGTAGCGCTGCAACAACCCCTCCTGGCGGAAGCCGACCTTCCCCAGGACCGCCCGGCTGGCGGCGTTCTCGGGCCGCACGGTGGCCTCCACGCGATGCAGCATCACCGGGCCGAAGCAGTGGTCCAAACCAAGCGCCAGTGCCGCCGTGGCCACCCCGCCGCCGGTCGCCGACCGCGGCACCCAGTAGCCGATCCACGCCGATCGCAACGCCCCATGGGTGACGTTGCCGATGGTCAGCTGGCCGCAGAACTGCCCGTCGAGCTCGATGACGTACGGCAGCATGCGGCCGGCGCGGGCTTCCGCGCGCAGGCCGGAACACAGCGGCGGCCAGGCCGCGACCGCGTGCCGGCTCGTCCAGTCGCCGTCCGCGCTGGGCTCCCACGGCTCGAGGTGCGCCCGGTCGGCCAACCGGATGCGGCTCCACTGGGTGCCGTCGCGCATCCGCACCGCCCGCAACCGCACCACCCCCGCGGGGACCCGTAACGGACCGACGTCCAGCGGCCAGCCCGGATGGCGGGCGTTGGTGCGCAACCGGTTCACGAGCGTGCGGAACGGTTCCACTTAACCGCGCTGAGCCAAGAAGGCGACGTCGACGATCTCGCCGGTGCGGATTTGTTCGGCGCCGCTGGGCACCACCACGAGGCAGTTCGCCTCGGCGAGGGTGGCCAATAGGTGCGAGGACACTCCGGGGGCGCCGCCGAGCGCCTGTACCAGATACTCCCCCGTCTCCTGATCGCGCATCAGCTGGCCGCGCAGGTAGCCCTTGCGACCGGCGACCGACGCGATCGGCGACAGCGTGCGGGCCTGCACGATGCGGCGCATCGGCTGGCGCTTGCCCAGCGAGAGGCGGAGCAACGGCCGCACCATCACCTCGAAGACCACCAGCGCGCTCACCGGGTTCGCGGGCAGCAGAAACGTCGGGACGCCCTCGCGGCCCAGCTGACCGAACCCCTGGACGGACCCGGGATGCATCGCGACGCGGACAACTTCCATCTCCCCCAGCTCGGACAGCACCGAGCGCACCGCCTCGGCCGCGGCGCCGCCGACGCCGCCGGCGATCACCACCACCTCGGAACGATTGATCTGGCCCTCGACGACCTCGCGGAATTCGGCGGGGTCGTTGCTGACGATGCCGATGCGGTTGACCTCCGCGCCCGCATCGCGGGCCGCCGCCGCCAATGCATAGGAGTTGACGTCGTACACCTGGCCGTTGCCGGGAGTGCGCGAGATGTCGACCAGCTCGCCGCCGACGGCCATCACCGTCACCCGGGGCCGCGGATGCACCAGCACCCGCTCGCGGCCGACCGCGGCCAGCAGGCCGACCTGGGCGGGGCCGATCACCGTGCCGGCGCGCACCGCGACGTCGCCGGGCTGCACGTCGTCCCCGGTGCGGCGCACGTACGCACCCGACGGCGCCCCGCGCAGGATCCGCACCCGCTTACTTCCGCCGTCGGTCCAGCGCAACGGGATGACGGCGTCGGCCAGCGTGGGCAGCGGGGCTCCCGTGTGCACCCTGGCGGCCTGACGGGGTTGCAGGCGGCTGGGCGTGCGCGCCCCGGCCTCGACGGTCCCCATCACGGGCAGAACCAGGCCCTCGCGGCGGTCCTCGTCCAGCTCCGCGTCGCCGGGCGGCTCACCCAGAGCGTCGACGCCCACTTCGCCGATGCCCAGTACGTCGACGCTGCGCACCGCGTAGCCGTCGATCGCGGCCTGGTCGAAACCGGGCATCGGGCGCTCGGTGACGACTTCCTCGGCGCACATCAATCCCTGCGCCTCGGCGATGGCCACCCGGATGGGCCGCGGAGCCACCGCGGCGGCCGTTATCCGGGCCTGCTGCTCCTCCACAGAACGCACAGCGCGCCTCTCTGCCCTTACCCCGACGGGCTTGGCCGTCTCGGCCCGGGCGTAGCAGGCCGGCTACTTCTCGGCCAGGCCTAACCGCGCCACCAACCATCGCCGCAAATCGGGGCCGTAGTCGTCACGATCCAATGCAAAGTCAACCGCAGCCTTGAGGTAGCCGCCCGGATTTCCCAAGTCGTGTCGAGATCCGTGATGCACGACGACATGCACGGGGTGGCCCTCGGAAATGAGCAGCGCGATCGCGTCGGTGAGCTGGACTTCGCCGCCCACGCCGCGGTCGACGCGACGCAACGCGTCGAAGATGGCGCGGTCGAGCACGTAACGGCCCGCCGCCGCCAACATCGACGGCGCGTCTTCGCGCTTGGGCTTTTCGACCATGCCCTTGACCCTCAGCACGTCCGGGTTATCGCCACCGGGCACCGGCTCGACGTCGAAAACGCCGTAGGCGCTGATCTCCTCGGGCGACACCTCGATCGCGCACAACACCGTGCCGCCGTATTCCGCGCGCACCTTCGCCATCGTTTCCAGCACGCCGGTGGGCAGCACCAGGTCGTCGGGCAGCAGCACCATCACGGCGTCCTCGTCGGGCGCCAGCGTGGGCTCCACGCAGCCGATCGCGTGTCCCAGTCCGAGCGGCTCGGCCTGCACCACGGACTCGACCTTGATCAGCTGGGGGGCGCGGCGCACCTTGTCGAGCATCGCCTTCTTGCCGCGGGCCTCCAGCGTGCCCTCCAGGACCAGGTCCTCCACGAAATGCGCGACGACGCCGTCCTTGCCCTCCGAGGTGATGATCACCAGGCGATCGGCGCCCGCCTCGGCCGCCTCGGCGGCGACCAACTCGATGCCGGGGGTGTCGACGACGGGCAGCAACTCCTTGGGCACCGTCTTCGTCGCGGGCAGGAAGCGGGTACCAAGACCGGCGGCCGGCACGATCGCCGTGTGTGGGACCACCACTTTTCGGCTTGACATTGTTCACACGATAACCCGAACGGGCCGTGCCGAGGCGATGTGGCGCGGGCGAAGACGCGGCTGCCATGGTTGACACATGGCGACCACCAGTAAAGCCGCGTTGCGCGCCCAACTGCAGGCGGCCCGGCGCCGCGTTGCCGACGACGTGCGGGCCCGCGACGCGCGCATGCTGTGCGAGCACCTGGAGTCCGCGGAAATACCGCTCAGCGGCGGCAGCACGGTGTGTGCCTACGTGCCGGTGGGTGCCGAGCCCGGGTCGATCGAGATGCTGGACGTGTTGCTGCGGCGGTCCGGGCGGGTGCTGCTGCCGATCGCGCGCACCACCGCCGACGACGCGCCGCTGCCGCTGAGCTGGGGCGAATACCGCCGCGGCACACTGACCTCCGCGCGGTGGGGGCTGCTGGAGCCGCCCGAGCCGTGGCTCGCGGCATCGGCGATCGCGGAGGCGGCGCTGATCCTGGTGCCGTCGCTGGCCGTCGACCGCTCCGGGGTGCGGTTGGGCCGGGGCCGCGGCTTCTACGATCGCTCGCTGGGCTACCGCGACCAGCACGCGCGGCTGATCGCGGTCGTGCGCGACGCGGAATTGGTGGACGAGCTACCCGCCGAGCGGCACGACATACCGATGACCCATGCGCTCACGCCGCGGGCCGGGTTGACCGCCCTCAATCGGCGGTGACATCTCGGGAATGAGTGACGTCACGTGGCGGTTCTAGCACTTGAGACGCTAGAGTGCTAACAGGCTTTGCAACCATCCGGAGGTTTTTGTGCCGACTTACAGCTATCAGTGCACCGAGTGTGACGATCGCTTCGACATCGTGCAGGCCTTCTCCGACGATGCGCTGACCACGTGTGAGCGCTGCTCCGGGCGGCTGCGCAAACTCTTCAACTCGGTGGGCGTGGTGTTCAAGGGCAGCGGCTTCTACCGCACCGACAGCCGCGAGTCCGGCAAGAAGTCCACGAGCTCGGGCAACGGGTCCTCGCCGACCGACTCGGGATCGAGCTCGGGTTCGAGCGAGAAGTCCGCATCTGGCGAGAAGTCCAGCAGCACCTCCACGGCGCCAGCCGCCGCGGCCTCGAGCTGACGGGTTATCCACAACCGCCTGGGCCGCCGGCATTCGCCGCTGACCCCGCCGTGCTTACCGTTGCGGCGTGGGTGAATCGTCGCTGAATCCTGGCCTGTTGAGCCGCCTTTCGGGGTGGCTGCGCCCCGATTGGACCCGGACGGTGCTGGCGCGCCGAGTCACCGCGGGCGGGCTTGTCGTGTTGGCCGGCATTACCGCGCTGAGCGCCGACCCCGCCGGTGACTACGCCGAGGTGGTGGTCGCCGATCACGACCTGCGGCCCGGCGCCGCGTTGACCCCGACCGACGTTCGCCTCGAAAAGCGTTTGGCGACAACTGTTCCCGACGGGGCACGCACCGATGTGGGCGCCGTGGTCGGGTCCACGCTGGCCGGCCCCGCGAGGCGCGGCGAGGTCCTCACCGATGTGCGGCTACTGGGCAGCCGACTGGCCGAGGCCGCGATCGCCTCGACGGCGGGACCAGGCGCCCGGATCGTCGCGCTGCGTCTGGCCGACAGCGCCCTGACCGACCTTGTTCGCGCCGGCGACGTCGTCGACGTGCTGGCCGCGCCGTCGACCGGGTCGCCGGAACCGCCCCAGGCGGCCCCCAAGGTGGTGGCCACCGACGCCGTCGTGGTGCTCGTGTCGGCCAAGCCAAAAGCCCAGGCAGGCGATGGCGACCGCGTAGTCTTGGTGGCGCTGCCGGCTCGCGTGGCGAACACGGTGGCGGGCTCGGCGCTGGGTCAGGCGGTGACCCTCACCCTGCACTGAGCGGATCGCCGCCGTCGGCCCCGCGACCGACAGCAAACTCTGTCCAATCCCAGGAAGGACATCTGAATGTTCAAAGGGTTCAAGGAGTTTCTCTCGCGCGGCAACATCGTCGACCTGGCCGTGGCGGTCGTCATCGGCACCGCCTTCACCGCGCTGGTCACCAAGTTCACCGACAGCATCATCACGCCGCTGATCAACCGGATCGGCGTCAAGCAGCAGTCCAACGTCGGCATCCTGAAGATCGGCATCGGCGGCGGCCAGACCATCGACCTGAACATCCTGCTGTCGGCCGCCATCAACTTCGTGCTGATCGCCGCGGTCGTCTACTTCTTCGTCGTGCTGCCCTACAACACGCTGCGCAAGCGCGGCGAGGTCGAGCAGGCCGATGACGCCCAGATCGTTCTGCTCACCGAGATCCGCGACCTACTCGCCCAGACCAACGGCGACTCGTCCGGCAGGCACGGCGGAACAGGCACGACGCCCCCTCCAGACCACGGGCCCCGCGCCGACGCCGAGGCCTAGATTTCCAGGCTGGACAGCTGCCCGATGATCTGCGCGGCCAGCGGGTTCAGCGTCGCCATCCCGTCGCGCACCGCGTAGCGGGAGCCGGCCAGGTTCACCACCAGCGTGCTTCCGGACACCCCGGCCAGGCCGCGTGACAATCCGGCGTCGATGATGCCCGCGGACAGCCCCGACGCCCGAATCGCCTCGGCGATGCCGAGGATTTCGCGGTCCAGGATCTCCCGGGTGGCTTCCGGGGTGACGTCGCGCGGCGTGACGCCCGTGCCGCCGACGGAGACCACCAGGTCGACACCGCCGATCACCGCGGTGTTGAGCGCGTTGCGGATCTCCACCTCGTCCGCCGCGACCGCGACCACGCCGTCGACGACGAATCCCGCCTCGGTCAGCAGCTCGGTGACCAGCGGCCCGCTGTGGTCCTCGTCCCCGTGGGCGGTGCGATCGTCGACGACCACGACCAGCGCACGCCCGACCACCAGCTCCGCACCCGTCTCCATGGGTGCCACGGTATAACCGAGCTCCGACAATCCCGCCGCCGAGGGTTCTTCGACTCGCATTACTGATCCGCCTTCCCCAGAGTCACCGGCACGGTACGGCTGCCACCACCAGCGGGATCCTGGAAGGTCAGCGAAATCTTGTCGCCCGGCGCCTTGGACCGCACGGCGGCCACCAGGGCGTCGGCGCTGTTGATCGGGCGGTCGTCCACCTTGGTGACGATCACGTTCTTGGGAACGCCGGCGCTCGCGGCCGCACCGTTGGGCACGACGTCGACGACCTTGGCGCCCGGGGAGCCCTTGTCGTTGGTCACCTGCACCCCCAGCGAGGCGTGGGACGCCTTGCCGGTGCTGATCAGCTCGTCGGCGATGCGCTTGGCCTGATCGACCGGGATCGCGAAGCCGAGCCCGATCGAACCGCTCTGCGCGTCGGGCGAGTCCGCACCCAGGGTGGCGATCGCGGAGTTCACGCCCACCAGTTGGCCGTTCATGTTGACCAGCGCGCCACCGGAGTTGCCCGGGTTGATGGCGGCGTCGGTCTGGATCGCGTCCAGAACGGTGTTCTGGTTGCCCGACTCACCGGTGGTGGACACCGGCCGGTTCAGCGCGCTGACGATCCCGGTGGTCACCGTGCCGGACAGGCCCAGCGGCGACCCGATGGCCACCACCGGTTGGCCGACCCGCAGATCCGACGAGGAACCCAACGAGATCGGGGTCAGCCCGGAGACACCCTGCACGCGGATCACGGCGATGTCGCTCGTCGGATCGGCGCCCACGACCGTGAACGGCGCGGTGCGGCCGTCGGCGAACGTCACCGTCGTCTTGGGTGCCGGAGCACCCGGTCCGCCACTGGGGGGTGCGCCCGGACCGCCGGGGGGAGCGCCGGGACCCTTCGCCGGCCCCGCGGCCGCCGCGACCACGTGGTTGTTGGTCAGGATGAGCCCGTCGGCGGAAAGGATGATGCCGGAGCCCTCCTCGGACTGGCGGCCCAGATCGGTCTCCAGCATGACGACGCTGGGCACCACCTTGGAGGCAACCTGCTCGACGCTGCCGGGCGGCATGTTCGCCGCCGGGACGCTGGGGGCGCCCCCGCCGATGACGCTGTGCCCGCTGCCGTTGGTCGTGTGGGTGCCCAGCTCGACGGCCGTGGCGGCGACTCCACCGACGCCGGCCGAGACCACCGCGATGGCCACCGCGCCGACGGCCAACAGCCCTGCGCGGGGCCGCTTTTGGGGAGCGGGCGGCATCGGCGGCAGCATGCCGGGGACCGGGCCCGTCCCGGCGGCCCCGGGCATGGGGCCTACGCCCGCTCCTCCCGGCATCCGGCCGGGACCGGTGCCGTTGAACGGTTCGTAGGGCTGGCGGAACTGGGTGGTCTGGGATTGCTGCCGCCAGTCGTACGGCTGGCTATACGGTGGCTGATGCCCCTGGCCGTAAGCAGAGGTCCCCGGATGGGTCGGGGCGGGCGCAGGCTGATTAGGCACGGGACGGTATCCCGGCTGCTGCTGCGGCGGTGGCGAATACCTCGGGTCATTCGTCATGTCGCTGGGTCGCTCTTCCTCTATCTCGGTATTCGGCCCGTCGGCTCGACGGGCTCCTCAACACTAGCTGCAGACCTACCTTGCCCGCGCGGACTGAGAGTCCACTGAGATAACGTTCGCCGGTTCCCGAGAGTTCGACTCATCGGTGGCCACCGGGACGGTGGCGTCCGATTCCTCATCGGGGTTCGCGGCGGCGGGCGCCGGATACGCAGAGGGCGGCATCGGCCGGCCGGGCAGCAGGACGTAAAACGAGGTGCCCGGCGGCTGTCCGCCCGGCACGGTGTCCTCGACGCGAAGCAACCCACCGTGATTCAGCACGACCTTCTTGACGATCGCCAGACCAAGGCCGGAGCCCGGCATGGCGCGTGCGGTCGTCGAACGGTAGAACCGCTCGAACACCAGGCGGCGTTCGTGCGGCGGGATCCCGGGGCCCTGGTCGGACACCACCAGCTCCGCGTGCGACGGGTCGAGCTGGCGCATGGTGACACCGACGCGTCCGCCCGCGGGACTCCACTTGGCCGCGTTGTCCAGCAGGTTCAGCACCGCGCGCGACAGCCCGGCGGCGTCGCCGTAGACCTGCCAGGGGGTCACGTTCACATCGAAGTGAATGTCGTTGCGGCGCCGCCTGACTCGCTCCAGGCTGCGGTCGATCACCTCGGACATGTCGACCGGTTCGTGCACCACCTGCCCGGCGTCGTCACGGGTGAGATCCACCAAATCGCCCACCAGCGTGGACAATTCCTCGATCTGCGCCAGCACGTCGGCGCGCAGCTCGACCATCTCCTGCTCGGGCAGCCGCGGCGCGCCCGGCTCCATCGACGCCATCAGCAGCTCGACGTTGGTGCGCAGCGACGTCAGCGGGGTCCGCAATTCGTGCCCGGCGTCGGTGACCAGCCGCGCCTGCCGCTCGCGGGACTCGGCCAGCGCCCGCAGCATCAAGTTGAACGCCTCGGTGAGCCTGGCCAATTCGTCGCTACCGAACACCGGGATGGGCCGCAGGTCGTCGGTGCGCGCCACCCGCTCGGCCGCCTCGGTCAGGCGAGCCACCGGACGCAGACCCGCCCTGGTGACCATGCCGCCGGCCACCGCGGCGACCGCGACACCGATGCCGCCGACGATCAGCAGCACCAACCGCAGCTTGGTCATCACCGCCTCGGTGGGCTTGAGGCTCTTGGAGATCAGCAGCGAGCAGCCGTTGGGCAAGTGGATGGCCAGGACTCGCTGATCCAGCGCGGTGCGCCGGGACATGAACAGGTCACCGCGGATCACCGCCTTCTCCGGCGCGCCGACGGGCAGCGTCTGGCCCGGCTGCTGCGCGGTGTAGATCGAGTGGCCCGGGTTCACCAGCATCGCATTGACGTCGGAATAGGCGGTGCCTTCGATGGCCTTGCCCGGGTCGGCGGCCAGCGAACCGCTGGCGATCAGCAGCTGCGCGCGGCTCTGCAGCTGGTTGTCGATATCGCTGTACAGCGCCGCCGAGATGACCGCGTACACGGCGAACGCCATCAGCACGACGACCATCGCCACCATCGACATCGCCAGCAGCATGACGCGCCACCGCAGCGACAGCGAGCTGGTGGCGCGAAGCGGAACGCGTTGCGGCCGTTGGTACCGGATCATCGTCGAATGCGGGTCGTCACGGCGGCGTCTCGCGAAGGACGTAGCCCACGCCGCGGACCGTGTGGATCAGTCGCGGCTCACCGCCGGCTTCGGTCTTGCGGCGCAGGTAGCCGACGTAGACCTCCAGCGCGTTGCCGGAGGTCGGAAAGTCGAACCCCCACACCTCCTCCAGGATCCGGCTGCGGGTGAGCACCCGGCGCGGATTGGCGATCAACATTTCCAGCAGGGCGAATTCGGTGCGGGTCAGGCTGATCTGGCGTTGTCCGCGGGTCACTTCACGGGTCACCGGGTCCAGCGTCAGGTCGGAGAACGTCATGGCCACCGATTCGGCGTCCTCGTCATCGGGCTTGGTGCGGCGCAGCAGCGCCCGCATCCGGGCCAGCAGTTCCTCCAGCGCGAACGGCTTCGGCAGGTAGTCGTCGGCGCCGGCGTCCAGCCCGGCGACCCGCTCGGACACCGAATCGCGGGCGGTGAGCACCAGGATCGGCAGGTCGTCACCGGTGCTGCGGAGCTGGCGGCAGACCTCGAGGCCGTCCAGCCGCGGCATCATCACGTCGAGGACGAGCGCGTCGGGCCGGTCGCTGGCGATCATCTCCAGCGCCTCCACCCCGTCGTGGGCCAACTCCACCGAGTAGCCATTGAAGGAAAGCGACCGCCGCAGCGACTCACGCACTGCGCGATCGTCATCGACGACCAGTATCCGCACGCAGCTAGTGTCGTCCCGACGCCTGAGAGCGGGCTGAGAGGCGCGCCGGGTGTTTGCCGAGATTAACTAACGCCGGTCCAGGTCGATCAGGCCCAGGCGGGCGGCCTTGAGCAGGCGGCGGGGCACCTTGTGCTTCTGGCCGGCGACCGTCACACCGACGAGTTCGGTCTTGGTGGCCTTCCACTGCGCGCGACGGCTACGGGTGTTCGCGCGCGACATCCTGCGCTTGGGTACGGCCATGGTCGGGCCTAACTCCTCGTGTCGGGGGCATGTCGCGGGGCATGGCCGGTGGGGCCGAACGTGCGACGATTGCTACCAGGATAGTCGGTGGCCTGGCGCTCACCAAAACGACGGCCGCCGGCGCCCAGATTGCCGTGACGGCTGCGATCCGACGCCGTCATACGACCGTGGTGGCGATCTCGGCGCCGGAGGCGATCGGACGTCCTTGACGTGGCACCGGCGCGACCCGCTAACCTACCGGTTGGTTGGTTGGTTTGCGCTCACCGGTGAATCGCAGATTGGAGGACTGCATGGCCTCTGCCCCTGCTCGCGACGCTGTCCGGATCGCGAACTGCTCCGGGTTCTACGGCGACCGGCTGTCGGCGATGCGGGAGATGCTCGCCGGCGGGGACGTGGACTACCTCACCGGCGATTACCTGGCCGAACTGACCATGCTGATCCTGGGCCGCGACCGGATGAAACATCCCGAGCGCGGCTATGCCAAGACCTTCCTGACCCAGCTCGAGGACTGCCTGGGCGAGGCACGCGACCGGGGCGTCCGCATCGTCGCCAACGCCGGCGGCCTCAACCCGGCCGGACTGGCCGACGCGATCCGTGCCCTGGCCGAGCGGCTCGGCATCCCCGCCCGGGTCGCCCACGTCGAGGGCGACGACCTGCTGGCGCGCGCCGCCGACCTCGGCCTGGGCACGCCCCTGACCGCGAACGCCTACCTGGGCGCGTGGGGCATCGTCGACTGCCTGGGCGACGGCGCCGACGTGGTCGTCACCGGCCGGGTCACCGACGCCTCGGTGATCGTCGGGGCGGCGGCGGCGCACTTCGGCTGGGACCGCGCCGACTACGACCGGCTCGCGGGCGCCGTGGTCGCCGGCCACGTCATCGAATGCGGCGTGCAGGCCACCGGCGGCAACTACTCCTTCTTCACGGAGATACCCGACCTGACCCACGCCGGCTTCCCGCTGGCCGAGGTGCACGCCGACGGCTCGTCGGTGATCACCAAGCACCCCGGCACCGGCGGGCTGGTGAGCGTCGACACCGTCACCGCGCAGCTGCTCTACGAGATCACCGGCGCCCGCTACGCCAACCCCGACGTCACCGCCCGGATGGACACCGTCGCGTTGTCCGCCGACGGGCCGGACCGGGTGCGCATCAGCGGCGTGCGCGGCGAGCCGCCACCACCCACGTACAAGGTGTCGCTCAACAGCATCGGCGGATTCCGCAACGCGATGACCTTCGTGCTGACCGGGCTGGACATCGAGGCCAAGGCCGACTTGGTGCGCCGGCAGCTGGAGGCCGCGCTGAGCGTCAAGCCCGCGGAGCTGCAGTGGTCGCTGGCGCGCACCGACCACACCGACGCCGACACCGAGGAGGCCGCCAGCGCGCTGCTGCACTGCGTGGTCCGCGACCCCGATCCCGCCAACGTCGGACGTCAATTCTCTTCGGCCGCCGTCGAATTGGCGCTCGCCAGTTATCCCGGCTTCCACGTGACCGCCCCGCCGGGCGACGGCCAGGTCTACGGCGTGTTCACCGCCGGCTACGTCGATGCCACCCAGGTGCCGCACGTCGCGGTGCACGCCGACGGCTCGCGCCGTGACATCCCTTGCGCCACCGAGACTCTGGAGTTGGCGCCCGCCGATCCCCCGGCCTTGCCGGAGCCGTTGCCGGAGGGTCCGACCCGCCGCGTGGCGCTGGGCCGCATCGCCGGGGCGCGCAGCGGCGACAAGGGCGGCTCGGCCAACGTCGGGGTCTGGGTCCGCACCGAGGACCAGTGGCGCTGGCTGGCCAACACGCTGACCGTCGAGCTGCTCGTGGAGCTGCTGCCCGAGGCCGCGCAGTTCGACGTGACCCGCCACGTGCTGCCGAACCTGCGCGCGGTCAACTTCGTCATCGACGGCATCCTGGGCCAGGGCGTCGCCTACCAGGCGAGGTTCGACCCCCAGGCCAAGGGGCTGGGCGAATGGCTGCGCGGCCGGCATGTCGACATCCCCGAAAGGTTGTTATGAATCTCTGGACAACACCCGAGCGCGAAGCGTTGCGAAAGACCGTGCGCGCCTTCACCGAACGCGAGATCCTGCCGCACGCCGACGAGTGGGAGCGCATCGGCGAGCTCCCGCGCGACCTGCACCGCCGGGCCGGGGCGGCCGGCCTGCTGGGCGCCGGCTTCCCCGAGGCGGTCGGCGGGGGCGGCGGCGACGGCGCGGACGCGGTGATCATCTGCGAAGAGGTGCATCAGGCCGGCGCGCCGGGCGGGGTCTTCGCGTCGTTGTTCACCTGCGGGATCGCGGTGCCGCACATGATCGCGTCCGGCGATCAGCGGCTGATCGAAGAGTTCGTCCGCCCGACGCTGGCCGGCGAGAAGATCGGCGCGCTGGCCATCACCGAACCCGGCGGCGGTTCGGACGTGGGGCACCTGCGGACCTCGGCTGAGCTAGTCCGCGGCGACGGCGACGCCTACTACGTGGTCAACGGCGCCAAGACCTACATCACCTCCGGGGTGCGCGCCGACTACGTCGTCACCGCGGTGCGCACCGGCGGTCCCGGCGCGGCGGGTGTTTCGTTGCTGGTGGTCGAGAAGGGCACGCCGGGTTTCGAGGTGAGCCGCAAGCTGGCCAAGATGGGGTGGCGGTCCTCGGACACCGCCGAGCTGTCCTTCGTCGACGCGCGGGTGCCGGCGGCCAACCTGGTCGGCGCCGAGAACAGCGGCTTCCTGCAGATCGCGGCGGCGTTCGTCTCCGAGCGCATCGGCCTTGCCGCGCAGGCGTACGCGAGCGCCCAGCGGTGCCTGGACCTGACGGTGCAGTGGTGCCGCGACCGCGAGACCTTCGGGCGGCCGCTGATCTCCCGGCAGTCGGTGCAGAACACCCTGGCCGAGATGGCCCGGCGCATCGACGTCGCCCGGGTCTACTCCCGTCATGTGGTCGAACGCCAGCTGGCCGGTGAGACCAACCTGATCGCCGAGGTGTGTTTCGCCAAGAACACCGCCGTGGAGGCCGGCGAATGGGTGGCCAACCAGGCCGTCCAGCTGTTCGGCGGCATGGGCTACATGGCCGAATCCGAAGTCGAACGCCAGTACCGGGACATGCGGATCCTGGGCATCGGCGGCGGGACCACCGAAATCCTGACCTCACTGGCCGCGAAAACGCTGGGATACCAATCATGACCGTCCTGCAGTCAACGCTGGACCCGTCGTCGGCCGCCTACAGCGACGCGGCATCGACCGCGACCACCCGGCTCGGGGAGATCGACGCCGAGCTCGCCAAAGCGCTTGCGGGCGGCGGCCCCAAATATGTGGAGCGCCACCACGGGCGGGGCAAGCTGACCGCGCGGGAACGCATCGAGCTGCTGGTCGACGCGGACTCCCCGTTCCTGGAGTTGTGCCCGCTGGCGGCGTACGGCAGCGCATTCCAGGTCGGCGCCAGCGTCGTCACCGGCATCGGTGTGGTGTCGGGCGTCGAGTGCATGATCGTCGCCAACGACCCGACCGTCAAGGGCGGCACCAGCAATCCGTGGACCCTGCGAAAGATCCTGCGGTGCAACCAGATCGCCTTCGAGAACCGGCTGCCCGTCATCTCGCTGGTGGAGTCCGGCGGTGCGGACCTGCCGACGCAGAAGGAGGTGTTCATCCCCGGCGGGCGGATGTTCCGTGACCTGACCCGCCTGTCGGCGGCCGGCATCCCCACCATCGCGCTGGTGTTCGGCAACTCGACCGCCGGCGGGGCCTACGTGCCGGGCATGTCCGACCACGTGGTGATGATCAAGGAACGCTCCAAGGTGTTTTTGGCCGGCCCCCCGCTGGTCAAGATGGCCACCGGCGAGGAATCCGACGACGAATCGCTCGGCGGTGCCGAAATGCACTCCCGCGTATCGGGTTTGGGTGACTACTTCGCCGTCGACGAACTCGACGCGATCCGGATCGGGCGGCGCATCGTCGCCCGGCTGAACTGGCGCAAACAGGGACCCGCACCCGGGCCGGCCCCCGATCCGTTGTTCGACGCCGAGGAGCTGATCGGCATCGTGCCCGCGGATCTGCGCATCCCGTTCGACCCGCGCGAGGTGATCGCCCGCATCGTCGACGGCTCCGAGTTCGACGAATTCAAGGCCATGTATGGCTCGTCGCTGGTGACCGGGTGGGCCCGGCTGCACGGCTACCCGGTGGGCATCCTGGCCAACGCCCGCGGGGTGCTGTTCAGCGAGGAATCCCAGAAGGCGACCCAGTTCATCCAGCTGGCCAACCGCTCCGACACCCCACTGTTGTTCCTGCACAACACCACCGGCTACATGGTGGGCAAGGATTACGAGGAGGGCGGGATGATCAAGCACGGCTCGATGATGATCAACGCGGTCTCCAACTCGACCGTCCCGCACATCTCGCTGTTGATCGGCGCGTCGTACGGGGCCGGCCATTACGGCATGTGCGGCCGCGCCTACGACCCCCGGTTCCTGTTCGCCTGGCCCAGCGCCAAGGCGGCGGTGATGGGCGGCGCCCAGCTGTCGGGGGTGCTGTCGATCGTGGCGCGGGCCGCCGCCGAGGCCCGCGGCCAGCAGGTGGACGAGGAGGCCGACGCCGCGATGCGGGCGGCCGTCGAGGGGCAGATCGAAGCCGAGTCGCTGCCGCTGGTCCTGTCCGGGATGCTCTATGACGACGGGGTGATCGACCCGCGCGACACCCGCACCGTGTTGGGAATGTGTCTGTCCGCCATCGCCACTGGCCCGATCAAGGGGACGTCGAACTTCGGCGTCTTCCGGATGTGAGCCCCATGGTCACTCGAGTGCTGGTCGCCAACCGGGGCGAGATCGCCCGACGGGTGTTCGCCACCTGCCGGCGGCTCGGCCTGGGCACCGTCGCCGTTTACACCGACCCGGACGCCGCCGCGCCGCACGTGGCCGAGGCCGACGCCAGGGTGCGGCTGCCGAAGACCAACGACTACCTGAACGCCGAGGCGATCATCGCGGCCGCCCACGCCGCCGGCGCCGACGCGGTGCACCCCGGCTACGGGTTCCTCTCGGAGAACGCGCAATTCGCGGCCGCCGTGCAGGCCGCGGGCCTGACATGGATCGGCCCGCCGGTGGACGCGGTGCGGGCGATGGGCTCCAAGATCGAGTCCAAGAAGCTGATGTCCGCCGCCGGCGTCCCGGTGCTCGACGAACTGGACCCCGACTCCGTCACTGAGGCGCAGCTGCCCGTCCTGGTCAAGGCCTCCGCCGGCGGCGGCGGCCGCGGCATGCGGGTGGTGCGCGAATTGTCGGCCCTGGCCCGCGAAGTGGAGGCCGCCCGCCGCGAGGCCCAGTCCGCATTCGGCGACCCGACGGTGTTCTGCGAGCGCTACCTGCCCACCGGACACCACATCGAGGTGCAGGTGATGGCCGACACCTACGGCACCGTCTGGGCCGTCGGGGAACGGGAATGCTCCATCCAGCGCCGGCACCAGAAGATCATCGAGGAAGCCCCCTCCCCCCTGGTCGAGCGCACCCCGGGCATGCGGGCCAGGCTGTTCGACGCGGCCCGGCTGGCCGCCGGGGCGATCGGCTACACGGGCGCCGGGACCGTCGAGTTCCTCGCCGACGATGACGGCGAGTTCTATTTCCTGGAGATGAACACCCGGCTGCAGGTCGAGCACCCGGTCACCGAGGAGACCACCGGGCTGGACCTGGTCGAACTGCAGCTCGCCGTCGCCGACGGCGACCGGCTCGACGCCGAACCGCCCGTCGCGCAAGGGCATTCGATCGAAGCTCGGCTCTACGCGGAGGATCCCGCCCAGGGCTGGCAGCCGCAGGCCGGCCGCGTGCACGACTTCGAGGTTCCCGCGGTGCGATCGCGATTCGCCACGCTGGGGCGGCGGACGGGCATCCGCCTCGACTCGGGCATCGCGGCCGGATCGACGGTGTCCATTCACTACGACCCGATGCTGGCCAAGGTCATCTCGTACGCGCCGACCCGCAGGCAGGCGGCACTGGTGCTGGCCGACGCGCTGGCCCGCACCCGGCTGCACGGCCTGCGCACCAACCGCGAGCTGCTGGTCAACGTGCTGCGCCACCCCGCGTTCCTCGACGGCGCCACCGACACCGCATTTTTCGACACGCACGACCTGACGAAACTGTCGGCCCCCCTGGCCGACGAAGCGACCGTCCGGCTGTCCACGATCGCCGCCGCGCTCGCCGACGCCGCGCACAACCGTGCGACCGCTCCGGTCCTGGGATCGCTGCCCAGCGGCTGGCGCAACCTGGCGTCGGGCTATCAGGTGAAGACCTACCGCGACGCCGACGGCGGCGAGCATCGGGTCGAATACCGCTTCACCAGAACGGGATTGCTCCTCGCCGACGACGAGCCGGTCCGGCTGGTCTCGGCCACGTCGGACGAGGTCGTGCTCGCCGACGGTTCCGGGGTGGCGTGCGGCTTCGCCGTCGCGCGTTACGGCGAGAACGTCTACGTCGACTCGGCGCGCGGGCCGGTGCACCTGGTGGCGCTGCCGCGGTTCCCCGAGCCGGGATCCGCCGTCGAGCAGGGGTCGCTGGTTGCGCCGATGCCCGGCAGCGTGATCCGGATCGGCGCGGCGGCCGGCGACACCGTCGACGCCGGCCAGGCGTTGATCTGGCTCGAGGCGATGAAGATGGAGCACACCATCACCGCGCCGACCGGCGGCGTCCTCGTCGAACTCAACGTCAAGACCGGCCAGCAAGTCGAAGTGGGCGCCGTCCTAGGAGTGATCGCAAGCGCGGCGCAGCCGGGCGCAGTGGGTCACGACCATCCAAACCCGCGGGTCGAAGCGCCGCAAGCAGAAGGAGATTCGTAAATGACCGACACCAGCTTCATCGAGAGCGAGGAACGTCAGGCCCTGCGCAAGTCGGTGGCGGCGTGGGCCGCCAACTACGGCAGCGAGTATTACCTGCGGAAGGCCCGCGCGCACGAGCACACCGACGAATTGTGGTCGGAGGCGGGCAAGCTCGGCTTCCTCGGGGTGAACCTGCCCGAGGAGTACGGCGGCGGCGGCGCCGGCATGTACGAGCTTTCGCTGGTAATGGAGGAGATGGCCGCCGCGGGCAGTGCGCTGCTGCTGATGGTGGTGTCCCCGGCCATCAACGGCACCATCATCAGCAAGTTCGGCACCGAAGAACAGAAGAGGCGCTGGATTCCCGGCATCGCCGACGGCACCCTGACGATGGCCTTCGCCATCACCGAGCCCGACGCCGGCTCCAACTCCCACAAGATCACCACCACCGCCCGCCGCGACGGCAGCGACTGGATCCTCAAGGGCCAGAAGGTCTACATCTCCGGCATCGACCAGGCGCAGGCCGTGCTGGTGGTGGGTCGCACCGAAGAGGCCAAGACCGGCAAGCTGCGGCCGGCCCTGTTCGTGGTGCCCACCGACTCCCCTGGATTCACCTACACCCCAATCGAAATGGAGCTGATCAGTCCCGAACGCCAGTTCCAGGTCTTCCTCGACGACGTCCGGCTGCCGGCCGACGCGCTGGTCGGTTCCGAGGACGCTGCGATCGCGCAGCTCTTCGCCGGCCTGAACCCCGAGCGGATCATGGGCGCCGCCAGCTCGGTCGGGATGGGACGGTTCGCTCTCGAGAAGGCCGCCGACTACGTCAAGACCCGCCAGGTGTGGGGCACGCCGATCGGCGCGCACCAGGGACTGTCGCATCCGTTGGCCCAGTGCCACATCGAGGTGCAACTGGCCAAGCTGATGATGCAGAAGGCCGCCGCGCTCTACGACAGCGGCGACGACGCGGGCGCGGCCGAGGCCGCCAACATGGCCAAATACGCTGCGGCCGAGGCGGCTACCCGCTCGGTCGACCAGGCGGTGCAGTCGATGGGCGGCAATGGGCTGACCAAGGAGTACGGCGTCGCGGCCATGCTGGCCTCGGCCAGGCTCGGGCGAATCGCCCCCGTCAGCCGCGAGATGGTGCTCAACTTCGTGGCGCAGACATCGCTGGGCTTGCCCCGGTCGTACTGATGGAAACGCTGGTCGAATACGCCGGCCCCGCCGAGACCGGCGGGCCGTTCGCGCGGGTGACGCTGAACTCGCCCCACAACCGCAACGCGCTCTCCACCGCGCTCGTCGAGCAGTTGCATCAGGGGTTGCGCGACGCCGCGGCGGACCCGGGCGTGCGCGCTGTGGTGCTGGGCCACACCGGCGACACATTCTGTGCCGGCGCTGACCTGAGTGAAGCCGGCGGCGGTGACCCGTTCGACATGGCCGTCGCGCGGGCCCGGGAGATGACCGCGGTGATGCGGGACATCGTCTCGTCGCCGCTGCCGGTCATCGCCGCGATCGACGGGCACGTCCGCGCGGGCGGGTTCGGGCTCGTCGGCGCCTGCGACATCGCCGTCGCCGGGCCGCGCAGCACCTTCGCCCTGACCGAGGCCCGCATCGGCGTCGCCCCGGCGATCATCTCGCTCACGCTGCTGCCGAAGCTGTCCCCGCGCGCCGCGGCGCGCTATTACCTGACGGGCGAGACATTCGACGCCGCCACGGCGGCGGACATCGGCCTGGTCACGATGGCGGCCGAGGACGTCGACGCGGCGGTGGGCGGACTGCTCGCCGACGTGGGCCGCGGTTCGCCCCAGGGGCTGGCGGCCTCCAAGGCGCTCACCACGGCGGCGGTGCTGGAAGGGTTCGACCGCGACGCCGAACGGCTTGCCGCAGAATCGGCCCGGCTCTTCGTATCCGAGGAGGCCCGGGAGGGCATGCTGGCGTTCCTGCAGAAGCGCACACCCGGCTGGGTGAGTTAGCCAGGTGTCAAACAAGAGCCCCGCGCGCGAGCGGTCGGCGCGACGCGAGGTTGCAGTTTGACCAACTCCTCTTGCAGCAAAGGCTGGAGGTCGTAGGCTCGTGGGTGATGAGCAACTCTGCGCAACGCGATGCGAACGACACGCGCGACGAATCGTCGCGCGCGGCCGACACTGATCGCATCCAGCTCGCGCAGTTGCTGGCCTACGCGGCCGAGCAGGGCCGCCTACAGCTCAAAGACTACGAAGACCGTCTGACCAGGGCGTATGCGGCGACCACGTACGAGGAACTGGACCGGCTGCGGGCCGATCTGCCGGGTGCGCCCATCAGCCCGCGCCGCGGCGGCAAGCCCAACCCCGCGCCGTCCACCCTGCTGCTGGCCCTGTTGAGCGGCTTCGAGCGGCGGGGCCGGTGGAACGTGCCCAAGAAGCTGACCACCTTCGCCTTGTGGGGCAACGGGGTGGTGGATCTGCGCTACGCCGACTTCACCTCGACCGAGGTCGACATCCACGCGATGTCGATCATGGGCGCCACAAAAATTTTGCTGCCGCCCGAGGTGAACGTCGAGATTCACGGCCGCGGCGTGATGGGCAACTTCGACCGCAGCGTCCTGGGCCAGGGCACCCCCGGCGCCCCGACGGTGAAGATCCGCGGCTTTTCGCTGTGGGGCGGCGTCGGCATCGTTCGCAAGGCCCGCCGGCCCCGCGGCTAGCGTCAGCCGGGCACGTAGTCGAACTTGTCGGGATTAGGCCCGTTCCTCCCCGATTCACCCTTGTCCAGCGCCGAGATCGCGTCCATGTCGGAGTGATCCAGTTCGAAATCGAAAAGCTGGAAGTTCTCTTTGACCCGTTCCGGAGTCACCGACTTGGGGAACACGACGTCGCCGCGCTGAATGTGCCAGCGCAGCACCACCTGTGCCGCGGTCTTGCCGCGCGCATCGGCGACACGGTTGATCACCGGATCGTCGAGCACCTTGCCCTGCGCTATGGGTGCCCACGCCTCGGTGACGATGCCGTGTTCGCGTCCGTAAGCCCGGACCTCTGCGTTGCCGAAGTATGGGTGAACCTCGATCTGGTTGACCGACGGCAGTGTCTCGGTTTCCGCGGCGAGCCGGTTCAGATGTGCCACTTGGAAATTCGAGACGCCGATGCTGCGGGCGCG
The DNA here is from genome assembly GCF_034555895.2 of Mycobacterium europaeum. NCBI lineage: Bacteria > Bacillati > Actinomycetota > Actinomycetes > Mycobacteriales > Mycobacteriaceae > Mycobacterium > Mycobacterium europaeum. The sequence continues at coordinate 397,365 of NZ_CP157315.1, read as the reverse complement.
CCCGTCGCGGGCGAACTCCTCGAACACCTTCCAGGTCGAGACGAAGTCACCGTCATAAAGCGTGGGCAACGGCCAGTGGATGAGGAACAGGTCCACGTAGTCGGACCCCAGGGCTTTGAGCGTTCCGTCGAAGGCGCGGCGCGCATCGTCGGGCTGGTGAAACCCGTTGTTGAGCTTGCTGGTGATGAACACGTCGGCGCGGTCGAGACCCGCGTCCCGAATGCCCTGTCCGACTTCCTTTTCGTTGCCGTACATCTCGGCGGTGTCGATGTGCCGGTAGCCGATCTCGAGCGCGGTCTTGACTGCCGCCGCGGTCTCGGCCGGCTTGATCTGGAACACGCCGAAGCCGAGCTGCGGAATGCCGACACCATCGTTGAGTTGGATCGTTGGAACCTTGCTCATGCATCTCCTCCTTCGTAAGGCCTATACCCGGTCGGCCGCGCTCTTATCGGAGGCAACGGCGATCCCGGTCCGAGAGCGCGCTCGATACCCCAGCCTGGCCGGGCCGGACGTGCGTGTCTTCGCCGCTGGCGTCCATCGACGCTGCGGGCCACCGCCAGTGCGCGCATAGCAGCCAGCCGCAACCCGGGCGGGCTAACGGCGACGCGACCGCAGGTAGTCGCCCACCACGGCCGCGCCCAGGCCGTCGACGTCGGGGACCACCACGCGCCCCTCGACGCGCCGGGCGACCTGGTCGATGAACCGGGCCAGGCCGGGGTCGCTGCCCAGCCGGAAGATGGTGATCTGCGCGCCCAGGCGGGCCATGTCGTCGAACCCCCGCACGGTGTGCGCGATGGTCCGCGGATGCGGCGGGTAATCGAAGAACACGGTAGTGCCGTCGCCGTCGAAGTCCTCCAGGTGCGCGGTGGGCTCACCATCGGTCACCACCAGCACAACGGGCTGCGCGTTGGGGTGCCGCCGCAGGTGCCGGCCGGCCAACGCCAGCGCGTGGTGCAGGTTGGTGCCCTGCTCGTAGACGCCCTCCAAACCGGTGAGCTCGGCGGCGGTCACCGTCCGGGCGTAGCGGCCGAACGCGATGATCTGCAAGGCGTCGGAACGAAATCGCGTGCACACCAGGTGATTGAGGGCCAGCGCCGTCTGCTTCATCGGCAGCCAGCGATTCTCCATCACCATGGAGAACGACGTGTCGACCAGCAGGGCGACCGCGGCCTGGGTGCGCGTCTCGGTCTCGGAGACCTCGACGTCGTCCACGGTGATCTTCAGCCCTCCGGCACCGCCGTCCAGGGTGGCGGTTCCCGCCTGCCGCAACACCGCGTTGGTCAGCGTGCGGGAGATGTGCCACGGCTCGGTGTCACCGAACTGCCACGGCCGGGTCGCCCCGGTGAGTTCGCCGGCCGCGCCCGCGCGCCGATGGTCCCGCTCGCCGCGCCGGCCGGAAAGCTGTTGCGCCACATCGCGTAGCGCCGTCTCGCCCAACCTGCGCATGGCCTTCGGGGAGAGCCGCCACTGGCCGTCGGAACCCCGGTCCAGGAAGCCCTGATTGACCAGCGCCCGCTCCAGCTCGGCGAGCGTGCGGGCGTCGACGGCGGCCTGGTCGCCGAGTTGGCGGGCCAGCGCGTCGAGATCGACGTCGTCCATGGTGGCGCCCGGATAGCTTTGCGAGAGTTGTTCGGCCAGCTGCTCGAGCTCGGCGACGTCGGCCAGCGCTTGCGTGCCCTCACCCATGCCGAACGGGTTGTCACCGGAGAACTGCTCGGACCCGCTCCAGTCCTCGCCCGGCCGGGCGGCCTGCAGATGCGCGTCGAGCCGGTTCAGCGCCTGCATCAGCGCGGGCGAGCCGAATGCCTGCTGCGCCAACGCATCCAGCTCGGCGCGCTGGTCGGGGCTCAGGCTGTTGCGGAAGCGTTGCGCGGCCGCGGCGCGCTTGGCCAGCGAGTCCAGCAGCTCGTCGACGTTGCGCGGGTTCTCCGGGAAGAACTCGCCGTGCTTGTCCATGAAGTCTTGGAAATCTTGGGGCGAGTCCTGCCCATTCGCGTGCTTGTCCAACAGCTCGTTGAGGTCGTTCAGCATGTCGTTGACGCGCTGGCGGTCCTCGTCGGTGGCGCCCTGCAGGGCTTCCTTCATGCCCGCGAAGCGCTGGTCGAGCATCTCGCGGCCGAGGAGATCCTTGATCTGGTCGTACTTCTCGCGGGCCTCGGTGCTGCGCCAGTTGTAGTCCGAGAGCTCCTGGACGGCCTTGGCCGGCGAGGCGGGCAGGGCGTCGAGTTGCAGTTCGCCGAAGCGGGCGTCGTCGTCGAGCGCGCGGGCCAGCTCCTTGCGTTCGGCCAGCACTGCCTCGTCGAGCAGCTTCTTGATCTCCTGCAGGGTGCCGTCCAAGTTGTTGCGCCGCAACAATTCCCGTCGACGCCGGTTCGCCTCGGCCGCCAGCCGGTCGGCGCCGGTCATGTTCTTGGTGCCGCGGCGCAGCAGCTCCGACAGCGCACGGCGCGGCGAGGTGCCGGCCATGACGTCCTGCCCGATCTGCTCGAGGGCCTCGCGCAGATCCACCGGCGGGGCCAGCGGGTCCGGCCCGCCGGTGTACGCCGAGTACCGCGACGAATGCCCTTTAGCCATAGACGGTTTGGCCCTCCTCGGACACCTTGTCGATCCGCTTGGCCAGATACAGGGCCTCCAGCGCCAGCTCCAGCGCGGCGGCGCGCTCGCCCTCGGACTGGGCGTTGACCTTGGCCGCGATCTTGTCCACCACGGGCAGGGCCGGAACCGCGGCCAGCACGTCCTTGGCCGACACCCGCTCGCCCGTCGTGACCGCCGAACCGCCCTCGACCGCGGACACCAGCGACCCGACGTCGATGCCGCCGAGGACCCGCGACGCGGTGTCGGCGGTGGCCCGGCGCAACAGGTGCTCCAGCACGGCCTGCTCGCGGCCCTCCTCACCGGACTCGAATTCCAGCTTGCCGCGCAGGACGTCGATCACCGTGCCGAGGTCGACCACTCGGGCCACCGGATCGGTCTCCCCCAGCACCGCGCCGCGATGCCGCGCGGCGGCGGCGACGGTTTCGGCCGCCGCGATCGCGAACCGCGCCGACACCCCGGAGCGCTGGTCGACCGAACTGGACTCCCGCAGATACCGGGCGAACCGGGCGATCACCTGCATGAGGTAGTCGGGCACCTGCGCGGACAGGTGCGCCTCCTGCACGATCACGCCCACCTCCGCGTCGAGCTCCAGCGGGTAGTGGGTCCGGATCTCCGCGCCGAACCGGTCTTTGAGCGGGGTGATGATGCGGCCGCGGTTGGTGTAGTCCTCGGGGTTGGCGCTGGCGACCACCAACACGTCCAGCGGCAGGCGCAGGGTGTAGCCGCGCACCTGGATGTCGCGCTCCTCCATCACGTTGAGCATCGACACCTGGATGCGCTCGGCGAGGTCGGGCAGCTCGTTGACCGCGACGATGCCGCGGTGTGCCCGCGGGATCAGGCCGTAGGCGATGGTTTCGGGATCACCGAGGCTGCGGCCCTCGGCGACCTTGATGGGGTCGATGTCGCCGACCAGGTCCGCGACGCTGGTGTCGGGGGTGGCCAGCTTCTCGGTGTAGCGCTCGCTGCGGTGTTTCCACTCCACCGGCAGGTCGTCGCCCAGGGTGGCGGCCTTGCGGATGGACTCCGGGGTGATCGGCGAGTAGGGGTGCTCGCCCAATTCCGAGCCGGCGATCACCGGCGTCCATTCGTCGAGCAGCCCGACCAGAGCGCGCAGGAGCCGCGTCTTGCCCTGGCCCCGCTCGCCGAGCAGGACGAAGTCATGTCCGGCGATGAGCGCCCGCTCCAGCTGGGGCAGGACGGTGTCGTCGAAACCCAGGATCCCCGGCCAGACCTCGTCACCCTCAGCCAACGCGGTCAGCAGGTTTTCCCGGATTTCCTGTTTGACTCCCCGCTCACGGTGGCCGGCGGCGCGCAGCTCACCGACGGTACGGGGCAGATTGCTGGGTGATGGCACCACTCCACGCTACGCGTTGCCCATTCGGCCCACGCGCCGAACGTTCAGTGAGCGAAGTGACGGGCCCCGGTGAGATAGAGCGTGATCCCGGCGTTGGCCGCCGCCGCGGTCACCTCGTCGTCGCGCACCGACCCGCCGGGGTGCACGATCGCCTTCACCCCGGCGGCCGTCAATGTCTCGAGCCCGTCGGGAAACGGGAAGAACGCGTCGGATGCCGCGACCGCGCCGCGGACCCGGTCGCCTCCGCGTTCGACGGCCAGCCGCGCCGCGTCCACCCGGTTCACCTGCCCCATGCCGACGCCGATGGTGGCCCCGCCACCGGCGATCACGATGGCGTTCGACTTGACCGCGCGGCAGGCCCGCCACGCGAAGAGCAGGTCGGTCAGCGTCGCCGGATCGGCCGGGGAGCCCGTCGCCAGGGTCCAGTTCGCCGGGTTGTCGCCGTGCGCGTCGAGCTCGTCGCGCTGCTGCACCAGCAGCCCGCCGCTGATGGGCCGCAGTTCGGTGCCCCCGGTCAGCGGCTCGGAGGCCACCAGCACGCGGATGTTCTTCTTGCGGGTCAGGGCTTCCAAAGCCTCCGGCGCGTAGGCGGGCGCGATGATGACTTCGGTGAAGATGGTGCTCACGTATTCGGCCATCTCGAGGCTGACCTCGGTGTTGGCCGCGATGACGCCGCCGAAGGCGCTCAGTGGATCGCATTCGTGGGCCTTGCGGTGCGCGTCGGCCACCGATTCCGACGAGATGGCAATCCCGCAGGGGTTGGCGTGCTTGATGATCGCGACGCAGGTCTCTTCGTGGTCGAAGGCGGCCCGCCAGGCCGCGTCGGCGTCGGTGAAGTTGTTGTACGACATCTCTTTTCCGTGCAGCTGCTCGGCCTGCGCCAGGCCGGGCCAGGCGCCGGGGTCGCTGTAGAGCGCCGCCTGCTGGTGCGGGTTCTCGCCGTAGCGCAGCATCGCCGAACGTCGCCAGCTGCGTCCCAGCCATTTGGGGAACGCGGTCGGCGGGTGCTCGGGCGCCAGCGTCGACTCCATCCAGCCGGCGACGGCGATGTCGTATTCCGCGGTGTGCTGAAACGCCAGCGCCGCCAGCTTTTTGCGCTCGGCGAGGGTGAACCCGCCGTGCCGCACCGCGGCGAGCACGCCGTCGTAGCCGCGCGGGTCGGTGATCACCGCGACGCTGGGGTGGTTCTTGGCGGCCGCGCGGACCATCGACGGCCCGCCGATGTCGATCTGCTCGACGCACTCGTCGATGCTGGCGCCCGAGTCGACGGTCTCGCTGAACGGATAGAGGTTGACGACGACGAGTTCGAAGGCGGCGATCCCGAGTTGCTCGAGCGCCGCGGCGTGCTCGGCTTTGCGGAGGTCCGCGAGCAGGCCGGCGTGCACCCGGGGGTGCAGCGTCTTGACCCGGCCGTCGAGCACCTCGGGGAAGCCGGTCAGCTCCTCCACCCGGGTGACCGGAATCGCTTTGTCGGCAATGGTCTTCGCCGTCGATCCGGTCGAGACGATCTCGACGCCGGCGTCCGCCAGGCCCCGGGCGAGTTCGACGAGGCCGGTCTTGTCGTAGACGCTGATCAACGCGCGGCGGATCGGCCGTTTCGCCGTTTCCGGCCAGTCGTCGGTGCTCATCGGTTGCTCGCCTTTCGTCCGATCGTCGCTGTTCTCCCGACCAGGGTCAGGCCGCCGGTCGCGATCTCGGCCACCACGTCCACCAGGAGCTTCCGTTCGGTGACCTTGATGCGTTCATGCAGGGTTTCGACGCTGTCGCCGTCGAGCACCGGCACGGCCTGCTGGGCCAGGATCGGCCCGGTGTCCGTCCCGGCGTCCACCAGGTGCACGGTACAACCTGTGACCTTGACGCCGTAGGCCAACGCGTCGGCGACTCCGTGCGCGCCCGGGAATGCCGGCAGCAGCGCCGGATGCGTATTGACGATCCGCCCGTAGAACTGTGAAAGGAATTGCGGCCCAAGTATTTTCATGAAGCCCGCCGACACCACCAGGTCGGGCGAGTTGGCGGCGGTAGCCTCGGTGATGGCCGTGTCCCAGGCGGTGCGGTCGGGGTGGTCGCCGAGCCGCGCGGTGAAGGTCGGCAGCGCGGCTCGCGCGGCGATCTCGAGGGCCGTGCAGTCGCGATCGGCGCCGACCGCGACCACGCGGGCCGGGTAGTCACCGACGGCGGCGTCGAGCAGGGAGCTCAGCAGCGACCCGGTGCCCGACGCCAGCACCACCACCCGCGCGGGCGCGCTCGGGGGCACATGGAGCGGTTCGGGCACAGGGAGAGAGCCTAGTGGGAGCTACTCGTCGGGCTCGCGGTCGGTCGCGGTCGGCTCCGCGTCACCGGGCGGTGGCGCGACCTCGTCGCCGGTGACCGCGGCGTCGTCGCCGCTGTCCAGCGCGCCGTCAGCGGCCACGTCGTCGGGGTCGGCGACATCGGCAACCGGCTCATCGACCGGCTCGGCGTCGGGCTCGTCGAAGACGCCCGCAAAGTCGGCGGGGGCGGCCGCGGCGGGCGCGGGCCTGGGCCGCCGGGGCCGTGCCCGGACGCCGCCGGCCATGAACACCGTGATCCCGCCCACGACCGAGAACCAGAAGAACACCCCGACCAGCAGGGCACCCTGGTCGACGCCGACATCGCCGAAGTTTCCCAGCCGGCCGCTGCCGCCGTAGGCGAGCAAGGACATCGCCAGCGCCCCGGCGGCGGAGGCGACCAGCAGTTTGGCCATCGCCGGGAGCAGCGGCAGCGCGCGCCGAGCGCATTGCTGCCCGACCGCCACCCCGGACGACGCCCCGATGATGAGCAGCGCGACCCACGCCGGTCCGAGCGGCGGCCGCGGGGCGGCGGCCAGGATCGGCAGCGCCGGGATGTCGCCGCCGAACACGGTGAACGAACTGAACGTCGCGAAGCCGAGGTGGGCGCTGGATCCGACCGCCATCGCCGAGGTGCCGACGATGACGTTGGGCGCGTACAGCATCGACAGCACCGTGAGGCTGAACTGCCCGAAGATCGAATCGGTGATCCCGTAGAGGTCTTGCATGGTCGCCCAATGCACCACCAGCGAGGCCGCCGTGACCATGCCGGACAGCCCGAGCAACGCCAGCATGCCCGCGGACGCGGCACGCACGGCGTCGCCCAGCCACAGCGGCAGCGACGAGGCCACCAGTGCCCGTCGTCCCACCCGGGACGAGACGCCGACCGCGGCGCCCACGGCATGGACGACGAGCACGCTGGCGAACGCGCGCAGGGCGTTGGGCGTCTGCAGCTCGGTGATCACCGACGACGCGTCCTGGATGACGGCCAGGGCGATCGCGGCGATCAGCAGGGGGCCGCCCAGCGCGGAGGCGACGACCCAGCGGACCACCAGCCACGAGGAATACGGGGCGATGGCCCGCGCCGTGGTGCGCGCCGTCGCCCAGACCATCAGCAGCACCGGCAGCAGCGGCATGACGCCCAGCTCGCGGCCGCCGATGGAAATCGGCACCTGGTGCACGCCGAGCCACATGCTGGCGATGGCGCCCAGCGCCCCGGTCATGTCGCTGTTGGCGATCAACAACTGCAGCAACGTGACCGCGGCGATGATGACCAGGGCCACCACCGCCGGGCCGAACGCGACCCGGACCAGGTCACGCGCCTGGCGGGCGCCCGCCGGCCGGCTGTCCGCGCCTTCCGACACCCTGTTCACTCTCTGGCGCACGTCCCGACTAGGCGCGAAGGCGCACCGTTAGGACGGCGCGGGGCCAGACTGCGACGAAGGCGACTGCTGCTCCTGGCCGTAGGGCTGCTGGCCGCCGGCCTGGTTGGAGTAATTGGACGCCGAACCCTCGGAGCCGGCACCGGCCGCGGGCGGCGGGCTGAAGCTCGGGAAGCCGGTGGGCGGCGTGGACGGACCCTGCTGCGCGGCCTGTTGGGCCCCGGACTGCGGCGCGGGCTGAGCGCCGAAACCGCCGGTGGGAACCGCGGTTTGGGTCGGGCCCTGACCGGTCGCGTATCCGTACTGCGATCCGTACCCGGGGTGCTGCGGCGATTGCTGCTGGCCCGGCTGGCCGTAGTAGGGCTGCTGGCCGTACTGCCCGTATTGGCCGTACTGACCGTACTGGGCGTACGGGTCGTATTTCGGCCGCGGCGTGGGCGCCGTGATGACACCCGCGTCCAAGAGCACGACGACGACGGCGGCGATCGCCTGGAGCACGCTGCAGGCCACCAGGGGCCACATCGCCCAGCCGATCGAGACGCCGGCGGGCAGGTTGATGGTCTCGGTGACGGCGAGCAACCCACCCAGGACCGCGATGACCGCGACCATTCCGGCGTAGCTCTTGGCCTTGGGCACCAGGCTGAGCCCCGCGAGCAGCGCGGCCAGCACCGCGACGATGACGGCCGTGCCCGCGTCACCGGCGCGGCCGCCGACGCCCGGGCCGAGGTCGGCGCCGATGGTGAAGGTGGGCCCGAAGTTCAGCAGGTACACCGCGAGTCCGAACGCGATCACCGCGATGTTCAGGTAGAGCGGGAGCTTGGTGGCGCCGTCGTCGTCCTTGGTGAACGACGGTGTGGAGCCTGCGTAGGAGCCGCCGGGCGGCGCGGTCGGGTATCCGGGGCTGCCGGGCGAGTAGGTCATGGCTCCTCCTGTTGCTTCCAGTGCCTTGAAGTGCCTTTGCGGGCGCCGCAGTTGCGTCGCGACGCTGTGCTTGCGGGCGCGCCGTTTCTTAACCGCCGTGCCCGGCGCTTGCGTTGCGACGCGATCGATCAACCACGCTAGCGCACTTCGGGACGCCGGTGCCGTGGCGACCGGCTTGGACACCAGACCGCCGCCGATCCGTGCCGCCGCGCCGGCCGCTTGCCCAGCGGAGGTAGAACACGTTCTAATTCTCCCCATGGATTACGGGCTTGTGCTTTTTACCAGCGACCGTGGCATCTCTCCGGCGTCGGCCGCGAAGCTTGCCGACGAACACGGCTTCACGACCTTTTACGTGCCGGAACACACCCACATCCCGATCAAGCGCGAGGCGGCGCACCCGACGACGGGCGACGCGTCGCTGCCCGACGACCGCTACATGCGGACGCTAGACCCATGGGTGAGCCTGGGGGCGGCCTGCGCCGTCACGTCGCGGGTCCGGCTGTCCACCGCGGTGGCGCTGCCCGTCGAACACGACCCGATCACGCTGGCGAAAAGCATCGCGACCCTCGACCATCTGTCCGGCGGGCGCGTGAGCCTCGGCGTCGGATTCGGCTGGAACACCGACGAGCTCGCCGACCACGGGGTGCCGCCCGCCCGGCGCCGCACCATGCTGCGGGAATACATCGAAGCCATGCGTGAGCTGTGGACCAAGGAGGAAGCCGCCTACGACGGCGAGTTCGTCAAGTTCGGGCCCAGCTGGGCGTGGCCCAAGCCCGTGCAGCCACACATTCCGGTGCTGGTGGGCGCGGCCGGGACCGAGAAGAACTTCAAGTGGATCGCCCGCAGCGCCGACGGCTGGATCACCACCCCGCGCGACTTCGACATCGACGAGCCGGTGAAGTTGCTGCAGGACACCTGGGCGGCCGCCGGCCGCGACGGTGCTCCGCAGATCGTCGCGCTGGACTTCAAACCGATCCCCGAGAAGCTCGCCAAATGGGCCGAGCTCGGGGTGACCGAGGTGCTGTTCGGCTTGCCGGACAAGCCCGACGACGAGGTCGCGGCCTACGTCGAGCGGCTGGCCGGCAAGCTGGCCGCCCTCGTCTAGGGCGCGAGCAGACGCGAAATCGCATCCGACGCCGGGAACCAGTGCGAGTTTGCGTCTGCTCGCCACTGAGGGTCAGGCCAGGGCGGCGCGGTTGTCCTTCTCGGTCGGCCGGACCACGATCGAAGCCCCGAGCGGCTCGCCGTCGCTGAGTAGCCCGACCAGATCGGGGTCCTCGCTCAGGGCCAGGAAGCGGCTGCCGTCGCCGTCGAGACGGCCGACGATGAGGCCGGTGTGCACCGGCCAGTCGTAGCGCACGGTGTAGGTCTCGATGGTCGCCGGACCGTCGGCCTTGACGGTCACCGGCATCTTGGGACGGGCGGCGACCTCGGCACGCAGCGCGGCGCTGTTATCGGGCTTCCAGTTCACCGGGGTGGTCGAGTACACCCCGACGGAGTACTTGCTCATGATCCCGCCGTTGGCGGCGACCAGGCCGAATTGCCCTGGCAGGTCGCGCATTTCGCTGACGGTCTCGGCGATGCCGTGCAGTGAGTAGTTGTTGCCCGGCCCGCCGAAGTACGGCAGGCCGCCGGTGAGCGTCAGCCCGCGCGGGTCGTCGCTGGCCAGGCCCGTCCCGTCGCAGAAGTTGAACACCGGCACCGGGAAGCAGCTGTAGAGGTCGAAGGTCGAGACGTCGTCGATGCCGATGCCAGCGCCGCCGAGTGCTTCCCGGACCGCCAGCACCGAAGCCGAGTTGTGCGTCAGGTCGAGGCGGTCGAGCAGCGGTTGGTCCACCATGTCGGCGTGGCCGTGCAAGAACACCCAGCGCTCCGCGGGCACGCCGAGCCTGCGGGCCGCGGACACCGACATCAGCAGCGCGGCCGCACCCTGATTGACCTGGTCACGGGCCACCAGCAGCCTCGGGTACGGATCACAGATCATCCGGTTGGACGCGGTGACGGTGATGAGTTCGTCGACGCTGCGCTCTACCGGGGAGGACGCGAACGGGTTCTTCGCCGCCACCTTGGTGAACGGAGCGAACAACTCGCCCATCTCGCGCCGGTAGTCGGAGACGCTCAAGCCCAGGCGGGCACGGCGCGCGTTCTCCAGCAGCCCGTACTGGGCGGGCGCACCGACCAAGCCATGCGCGACGGTGTAGTCGTCGAACAGGCCGTCGTAGCCGAAGCCCCGGTCCTCGAGGGAGCCCTCGACCGTGTCGGAGTGGTCCGGCTTCTCCCGGTCGGCGAAATACCGGATGCTGGAAGTGTTCTCGGAGCCGAAGATCATCACGACCTCGGCCGCACCCGAGGCGATGACGCCGGCGAACTCGGTGACCAGATGCTGCGGGCCCTGGCCGCCGATGGGTTCGAGAACCGCGCGGGCCGGTGTGGCACCGATGCGCTGGGCCACCGAACGCGGGTAGTTGTTGGACTTGCCCATCGGCGCGGGTGTGCGCCCGGAGAGCTCGAACTGCCGGATCGCGGCGACGGTGTCGATGGACGCGGCGACGGTGGCGGCGTCGGCCCCACAGTCATGCAGCGCGGCCCGCGCCGCCGCGGTGGCCAGTTCCACCGAGGACATCCCACGGTAGCCGGAGTCCTCGATGCGCTCGGTGAACTGCCCCACACCGACGATGACCGGCGTGTTCGGGTCGAGATTCATAGACCCACTATCTACCTAGGGCCGGGCCCCGGCCAAATCCGGGGCCCCTCGCAGCGGTCCCATAGTGGCGACCCGCCTCGCCCGGTCCCCCGCAAGCGGGAGGTGCCCCCAACGCCGCGCTCCCGATCGCCACGGGCCCTACAGGCTCTGCAGGATCTCCCGGGCCAGGGCGGCGGTCTCCGACGGGGTCTTGCCGACCTTGACGCCGGCCGCCTCGAGGGCCTCCTTCTTGGCGGCCGCGGTGCCCGACGAACCGGACACGATGGCGCCCGCGTGGCCCATCGTCTTGCCTTCCGGCGCAGTGAATCCCGCGACATAGCCGACGACCGGCTTGCTCACGTTGGCCTTGATGTAGTCGGCCGCACGCTCCTCGGCGTCGCCGCCGATCTCACCGATCATCACGATGACCTTGGTGTCGGGGTCCTTCTCGAAGGCCTCGATGGCGTCGATGTGGGTGGTGCCGATCACCGGGTCGCCACCGATGCCGATCGACGTGGAGAACCCGAAGTCACGCAGCTCGTACATCATCTGGTAGGTCAGCGTGCCCGACTTGGACACCAGGCCGACGGGGCCGGGGCCGCTGATGTTGGCGGGCGTGATGCCGGCCAGCGCCTCGCCCGGCGTGATGATGCCGGGGCAGTTGGGCCCGATGATCCGCGTCTTGTGGCCCTTGTCGAGGTTGTAGGCCCACGCATATGCAGTGTCCTGCACCGGGACTCCCTCGGTGATGACCACCAGCAGCGGGATCTCGGCGTCGATCGCCTCGATCATGGCGTCCTTGGCGAACTTCGGCGGCACGAAGCCGACCGACACGTTGGCGCCGGTCTCCTTCATCGCCTCCGCGACGCTGCCGAACACCGGCAGCTCGACGTCCTTGCCGACCGGGTCGACGTGCGAGACGGTGGTGCCCGCCTTGCGGGCGTTCACGCCGCCCACCACCTGCGTGCCGGCCTTCAGCATCAGCGCGGTGTGCTTGGTGCCCTCGCCGCCGGTGATGCCCTGGACGATGACCTTGGAATCTTTATTCAGGAAGATCGACATCTGTTGGGTCCCTTACTTGTTCGCCAGCTCGGCGGCTTTGTCGGCACCGGCGTCCATGGTCTCGGCCTGGATCACCAGCGGGTGGTTGGCTTGGGCCAGGATGCGGCGCCCTTCGTCGACGTTGTTGCCGTCGAGCCGCACCACGAGCGGCTTGTTGGCCTCGTCACCGAGCATGTTCAGGGCGGTCACGATTCCGTTCGCGACGGCGTCGCACGAGGTGATACCCCCGAACACGTTCACGAACACGCTCTTGACCTGCTTGTCGTTCAGGATGACGTCCAGCCCCGCGGCCATGACTTCGGCCGACGCGCCGCCGCCGATGTCGAGGAAGTTGGCCGGCTTGACGCCGCCGTGCTTCTCCCCGGCGTATGCGACGACGTCGAGGGTGGACATCACCAGGCCCGCACCGTTACCGATGATGCCGACGGCGCCGTCCAGCTTGACGTAGTTGAGGTCGTGCTCCTTGGCCTTGAGTTCCAGCGGGTCGGTGGACGCGCGGTCCTCGAACTCGGCGTGGTCGGGGTGCCGGAAGTCGGCGTTGGCGTCGAGCGTGATCTTGCCGTCCAGCGCCAGGATCTGATCCTTCGGATCGCGCACCAACGGGTTGACCTCGACCAGGGTGGCGTCCTCGGCGACGAAGAGCTCCCACAGCTTGTTGATGGTCACCGCGGCCGCGTCGAGCACCTCGGGGGGCAGGTGGCCCTGCTCGGCGATGGACCGCGCGGTCGCCAGGTCGACACCGGTGACGGCGTTCACCGGAACCTTGGCCAGCCGCTCGGGCTTGGTGGCGGCCACCTCTTCGATTTCCATTCCGCCCTCGACCGAGCACATGGCCAGGTAGGTGCGGTTGGCCCGGTCCAGCAGGAAGGAGATGTAGTACTCCTCGGAGATGTCGCTGGCCTCGGCGACCAGCAGCTTCTTGACGATGTGACCCTTGATGTCGAGGCCGAGGATGTTCTTGGCGTGTTCGTAGGCGTCTTCGGGTGTCGCCGCGTACTTGACGCCACCCGCCTTGCCGCGCCCGCCGACCTTCACCTGCGCCTTGACCATCACCGGTCGACCGATTTCGGCGGCGATTTCGCGTGCGCCCTCGGCGGTGTCGGTCACCCGCCCAGGCGTAGTCGGTACGTTGTGCTTGGCGAACAATTCTTTTGCTTGATACTCGAAAAGGTCCATGGACTCTCTGTCTTCGCTCGACTCAACTGCTAGGCCTCTTGATGGGCGGTGCCGCGTTCGGCAACTCGCACGGACGAACTGTATCCACTGGCCAACCGGCCCTTACCGCCGCGTCCGGCGATGTGGCACAGCTCACGGCGCCCCCGCCGTCCCCGTCCGTGACCCAAATCACAATTTCGGCGGGATTGTGCGACGAGGTTGCCAGGCCCGCGGGTCAGCGGATACCTTCCTAGGGTCCAGATAACGTTATGGTCACGATACGAGGACATTTCAGCTTGTCCCAGCACCGTTTAGCTCCTTCAGCTGCCGAAACGGCAGGCGTAGTGAGGGTTGGCCGCGCGGCGGGCGGCCGGGCGGAGCCCCATCGCAACGAAGTCACCGAAATCCTCCCGCTCGACGGCTTCGACTTCGACGACCTGGATTGGCGTGACGACGCCCGCGATCTCGGCGACCTCGACTACAGCAACGACACCGCGTTCGACAACGAAGCGCAGGTGCTGCTGGCTCCAGAACTCGACGACCTGAACGAGGCCGACGATCCGGCCACGCTGTGGCTGGCCGCGCCGGTCACCGAGGTGCTCCCGCGCGTGGTCGTGGGGCCCGAGCGGCGTCCGGGTCGCGGCCATGCCACCGATGTCGTGGGGGCGGCACGGCGCGGCGGCCAGCATCGCAAGCAACCGACCAGCGCGGCCAGGGGTCGCCTGATGATCTCGGCGATGGCCGCCGGCGCTGCGGCTGCGGCGGCCCACGCCGCCACCAGCCACGCCGACACCCCCAGGACCGAGGCCGTGCTGACCGCGAACGCGTCGGCGCTCACCGGGGGGTCGGGCAACAACACGATCCGCGGGGCCCAGGTGGTCGCGCTCGAGCCGGCGGCGACCGCCGCCGTGCACAACCAGGAGCTCGCCAAGGGGGTCGCGTTCGCCAACGATCGCGCCCAGCGTGAGGCGCGGCTGCAGCAGCCGCTCTACGTGATGCCGACGAAGGGCATCTTCACCTCCAACTTCGGCTATCGCTGGGGCGTGCTGCACGCCGGCATCGACCTGGCCAACTCGATCGGAACGCCGATCTACGCGGTGTCCGACGGCGTCGTCATCGACGCGGGGCCGGCCGCCGGCTACGGGGCGCTGGTCAAGCTTCGCCACGCCGACGGCACCGTGACGCTCTACGGCCACGTCAACACCACGTTGGTCAGCGTCGGGCAGCGCGTGATGGCCGGTGACCAGATCGCCACCATGGGCAACCGGGGTAACTCCACCGGCCCGCACCTGCACTTCGAGGTGCTTCAGGGCGGCACCCAACGAATCGATCCTGTCCCGTGGCTGGCTAAGCGGGGTCTTATGGTCGGTAACTACGCTGGTTGAGGTGACCGCGCCGAATCAACCGCCTTCCGGTCCGCAACCGCCCGAATCCGCGTCGCCGTCGGACCCCAAGACGCGCATCATCCGCCGGGCACCCACCGGACCCGTCCCCGCAACGCCGGAATCCCCGACGACCCACATTCCGCAGCAGCCACCCCTGTATCAGGCCTCTCTTCGCCCGGGAAGCCGAGTCGTCTACGGCGCGCCGGGCGATGAGCCCAGCGACCGGACGACCGTCGCCGCCTGCGCCGTCAGCATCGTCAGTGGGTGGGCGACGGCCGTGGTGGCCACCGACCTGATCGCCGGTTGGTGGCGCTCCGACCGCTTGTTCTGCATCGCCATCGCGTTCCTGGCCCTGGTCTTCGCGGGGGCCACCATTTCAGGCGTGATCATGCTCCTGCAGCACCGCCTTCTTGGGCGTTACCTCATCGCGGTTGGCGCCGTGGTCGCCGTGCTGACCTACTTGGGCGTGTTCATCGCCGGCGCCCGGGTCGCGTGGATCGTGCACCTGCTGCCGCTGCTGCCGCTCGCCAGCGTGGTGCTCGCGATGCACCCGCGAACCAAACGCTGGCTGGAGGCCTGACGCGGGCGCGGGTCCGGCCGGCCATCACGAAACTTTCGTATCCGATATCGCGGGCGATATCGGATTCCCGACTCGTCTCATGGTCCTGAGGCGCCGGCCCCCCCTAGAGCTTGCTGATCGGTGCGTGGTTGTGCATCAGCTTGACCCGTCCCGCGCTGCCGAAGTCGATGAGTGACATGGCGGATTCGCCGACCCCGGAAACTTCCTCGACCCGCCCGAGCCCGTACTTGTCGTGGGTCACCCGGTCGCCCGGCTCGAGGACCAGCAGCGGGCGCTTGCCCGCACCCGAGCGGGTCGGGGCCGCGCGCGGCGCACCGAACCGGCCGGCGCCGCTCACCGGCGCGCTGAACGACGGGGCCGGCGCGGTTCGCCGCCACTCGATGAGTTCCTGCGGAATCTCCCGCAGGAAACGGGATTCCGGGTTCAGCATCGGCTGCCCCCAGGAGGACCGGACGATGGCCCTGCTCAGATACAGCCGCTGACGGGCGCGGGTGATGCCGACGTAGGCCAGTCGCCGCTCCTCGGACAGTTCGACCGGGTCGTCCAGCGCCCGCATGTGCGGAAACATCCCGTCCTCCCAGCCGGTGACGAACACCACCGGGAACTCCAGCCCCTTGGCGGTGTGCAGCGTCATCAGGGTGACCATGCCGGCGTCGTTCTCGGGGATTTCGTCGCTGTCGGACACCAGCGAGACCCGTTCCAGGAATTCGGCCAGCACACCGGTGTCCGGCACGTCTTCGTCCTCGGGGGTCTGCAGCGACTCGCCCAGCGCGGCGGCGTTGGCCCGGTCGGTGCTGAATTCGTGCGCCACACTGACGAGTTCGTTGAGGTTGTCCAGACGGGCCAGATCCTGTGGATCGGTGGAGGATTCCAGCTCACGCCGGTAGCCGGTCCGTTCGAGCACCGACTCGACCAGATCGCCGAGATCCTCGTCGAGGCGGCCCCTGAGCTCATCGAGTAATTCGACGAAACCGGTGATCGCCTTCTCCGCGCGCGAATTGAGCATCGGCACTTTGCCTTCGGCGGCGGCCGTCAGCGCGTCGGCGAAACTGGCTCCGGTGTTCTCGGCGTACACCGCGACGCAGGCCTCGGCACGATCCCCGATGCCCCGACGCGGGGTGTTGAGGATGCGCCGCATGCTGACCGCATCGCCGGGGTTGTCCAGCACCCGCAGGTAGGCGACGATGTCGCGGATCTCCTTGCGCTCGTAGAAGCGCACTCCCCCAACGACTTTGTAGGGAATGCCGGCGCGGATGAACACCTCCTCGAACGACCTCGACGAGTTGTTGGTGCGGTAGAACACGGCCACGTCGTTGTAGGTGATCTCGCCCCGATCGGCGAGCGCATCGATCTCCTCGGCCACGAACCTGGCCTCGTCGTGCTCGTTGTCCGCGACGTAGCCGACGATCAACTCGCCGGCGCCCGCGTCGGTCCACAGCCGTTTGTCCCGGCGCCCGGCGTTGCGGGCGATCACCGAGTTGGCCGCCGAGAGGATGTTTTGTGTCGAGCGGTAATTCTGTTCCAGCAGAATGGTTGTCGCGTCCGGGTAGTCGCGCTCGAAGTCCTCGATGTTGCGGATGGTGGCACCGCGGAACGCATAGATCGACTGGTCGGCGTCGCCGACCACGCACAATTCCGCCGGCGGCACGTCGTCCGGCGATTCGGTGACGTCGTGACCGACCAGCTCCCGCACCAGCACGTACTGCGCATGGTTGGTGTCCTGGTACTCGTCGACCAGGACGTGACGGAACCGCCGCCGGTAGTGCTGGGCGATCTGGGGGAAGGCCCGCAGCACCGCGACGGTCTCGCCGATCAGGTCGTCGAAGTCCATCGCGTTCGCCGCGCGCAGCCGCCGCTGGTACTCGCCGTAGACGGAGGCCACGGTGCGGACCAGGTCGTCGGAATCATCGGTCAGTCGCGCCACCGCCTCGGCGGGGTCGATCAGCTCGTTCTTCAGGTTGGAGATGGCGTTGGCCAGCAGTCGGGGCGAGTAGCGCTTGATGTCGAGCCCCATGTCGCGCCCGATCATCTGCAGCAGCCGACGGGAATCGTCGGCGTCGTAGATCGAGAAGTTGGAGTTGAGGCCTTCGATCAACGACGCCTGGTTGCGCAGGATGCGCACGCACGTCGAGTGGAAGGTGGACACCCACATGGCGCGGGCACGGTTGCCCACCAGCCGCACCACGCGTTCACGCATCTCGGCCGCGGCCTTGTTGGTGAAGGTGATGGCCAGGATCTGGCCCACCCCCACGCCCCGCGCGGCGATCAGATAGGCGATGCGGCGCGTCAGCACCGCGGTCTTGCCCGATCCCGCCCCCGCGACGATCAACAGCGGCGAGCCCTCGTGCACCACCGCCTGGCGCTGTTGCGGATTGAGGCCGTCAAGCAGCTGATCTGCTTCGGAGCTCAGATTGGCATCGGTCACGTACACACTCATGTTGGTCCAAACTTACCGCCGGCCACCGACACAACGTGCCAAGACGCCGGACCAGGTTGGCGCCCCGGCCCCGGGTCCGCCTGCCGAGTCCCCGCCCACAAAAAGGGTATTCGCAATCCGATAGGCGGTCCGTTGCAAATAACCCCAATTACACCTGCGTCTAAAAAGACCACGACAATTTCGCCCGAGTTTTGCGTTTCCGTCAAATCTCGAGCGATCCGCGATAACACTCAATTTCGCCCCGTGTTAAGGAAATCCACACCGGCAATCAACCGCGGCATGGGCGTCGGCGCGACCGGACTCCGGGCGGCTCCCCGCCCGCCGCGACGGCCTGTTGGCCAGCTCGCGAACGCGTTTTTGCGCCGGGCCTGTTTTTAATGGCACACTCGTTTTGTGCTCGACGCGCAGTCCCATCGGCAGCTCTCCCTCCCGAACTGCCGCCGATTTTTCTACGGGTACCGGTTAGCGGTCCCCGTGGTCTAGCTGTTTTCGTCAGAGCCCCGTGGTCCGCTTCCGGAGATCGGGGCTCGTCTCTTTGTGAGGCCCGAAACCGGACGAGACCACAACCCCCACATCCCGAGAATGCGGAGTTAGCAGAGATGAAGGTTGAGACGGTGGAAACCCCAGAGACCGCCGACGCCGACGAGTTGAGCATTGACGAGTTGCGCCACGAGATCGACCGCTTGGACGCCGAGATCCTCGCCGCGGTGAAGCGGCGCACGGAGGTGTCCCAGGCGATCGGCAAGGCGCGGATGGCGTCCGGAGGCACGCGGCTCGTCCACAGCCGCGAGATGAAGGTGATCGAACGCTACAGCGAGCTCGGTCCCGACGGTAAGGACCTGGCGATCCTGCTGCTGCGGTTGGGCAGGGGCCGGCTCGGTCACTGACCCGCTGCGCCCGGCTTCACCGCGCGCGCGACCGTCACTAGGGTCGAACTATGACCTCCGTGCAACGCCTCCCCGACATCACCGCCACCCCAGCGTGGGATGCCCTGCGCAGGCACCACGAAGAGATCGGCGCGACCCAGCTACGCCAGTTCTTCGACGAGGATCCCGACCGCGGCCGCGACCTCACCGTCTCGGTCGGCGACCTCTACATCGACTACAGCAAACACCGCATCACCCGAGAAACGCTGCGGCTGCTGATCGATCTGGCGCGCACAGCTAACCTCGAAGAGCGCCGCGACCAGATGTTCGCCGGGGCGCACATCAACGTGTCGGAGGACCGGGCGGTGTTGCACACCGCGCTGCGGCTGCCCCGCGACGCCGAATTGATCGTCGACGGCCGCAACGTCGTCAAGGACGTGCACGCCGTGCTGGACCGGATGGGCGACTTCACCGACCGGTTACGCAGCGGTGAATGGACCGGGGCCACCGGGAAAAGAATCAGCACCGTGGTCAACATCGGCATCGGCGGGTCGGATCTGGGTCCGGTGATGGTCTACCGGGCGCTGCGCCACTACGCCGACGCCGGCATCTCGGCCCGCTTCGTCTCCAACGTCGACCCGGCAGACCTCATCGCCACCCTCGCCGACTTGGATCCCGCCACAACGCTTTTCATCGTCGCGTCCAAGACCTTCTCCACGCTGGAGACCCTGACCAACGCGACCGCGGCGCGGCGCTGGCTGACCGACGCGCTCGGCGACGCCGCGGTGGCCCAGCACTTCGTGGCCGTCTCCACCAACAAACGGCTGGTCGACGACTTCGGCATCAACACCGACAACATGTTCGGCTTCTGGGACTGGGTCGGCGGCCGGTACTCGGTCGACTCGGCGATCGGCCTGTCGGTGATGGCGGCCATCGGGAAGGCGGCCTTCGCCGATTTCCTGTCCGGGTTCCACATCGTGGACCGGCATTTCAGGACGGCGCCGCTGGAGTCCAACGCGCCCGCGCTGCTCGGGCTGATCGGGTTGTGGTACTCCAACTTCATGGGCGCCCAGTCGCGGGCGGTGCTGCCGTACTCCAACGACCTGTCACGGTTCGCGGCCTATCTGCAACAGCTGACCATGGAATCCAACGGCAAGTCGACGCGCGCCGACGGCACCCCGGTCACCACCGACACCGGCGAGATCTTCTGGGGCGAACCGGGAACCAACGGCCAGCACGCCTTCTACCAATTGCTGCATCAGGGCACCCGGCTGGTGCCGGCCGACTTCATCGGCTTCAGCCAGCCCCTCGACGACCTGCCCACCGTCGAGGGCACCGGCAGCATGCACGACCTGCTGATGAGCAACTTCTTCGCCCAGACCCAGGTGCTGGCGTTCGGCAAGACCGCCGAGGAGATCGCCGCCGAAGACACGCCGGCCGACGTCGTGCCGCACAAGGTGATGCCGGGCAACCGGCCGTCGACCTCGATCCTGGCCGACCGGCTCACCCCGTCGGTGCTCGGCCAGCTGATCGCGCTCTACGAGCATCAGGTCTTCACCGAGGGCGTCGTGTGGGGCATCGACTCGTTCGACCAATGGGGCGTGGAGCTGGGCAAGACCCAGGCCAAGGCGCTGCTCCCGGTGATCACGTCCGACGCCTCGCCGGCGCCGCAATCCGACAGCTCCACCGACGCGCTGGTCCGCCGCTACCGGGCCGAGCGCGGGCGCACCAGCTGACAGCCCTCACCCCGCGCGGCTCATCACGTCGGAGCCCAACCGCCGTACGAAGGTGCGCAACCGTTCCACCGTCGCGGTCTGCGGCTCACTGAGGTGCAGCTGCAACAGTTCGCGTCCGGCGGCGTGCAGGATCCGCGCGGTGTATTCGGGGTCATGCACTCCGGGATTGATGCGCAGCAATTCCGTGACGAAGAACTCCAGCACGACGGCCTGCGATTGAGCCAGCCGCGCATACAACTCCGGTGGCGCGCCCTGCGGCGGAAACAGGAACAGTCGCCACGTGGCCGGGTGGGCGTCGACCGCGGCCAGCACGCCGTCGAACGCGACGACGAGCGACTGGTCCTCGCCGACGGCATCCAACCCCGAGACCGCCTCGGCGAACTGGGCGCCGGCCCGGGCGGCCTCACGGTCGATCAGTGCGACGAAGAGTCCCGCCCGGTCACCGAACAGCTGATAGATCAACGACCGGTTGATGCCCGCCGCCTCGGCGATGCGGTTCGGCGTGGCCGCGTGGAACCCCTCGGCGTCGACGATTGCATGCGTGACATCGAGGATCTGCTCGCGCCGGCCTTCGGCGGTCATGCGCCGCTTCGGGTTGCCCGCACTCATGCTTGACAGCATAACTAACACCTTGTGAGTATTACTCACGAAGTGTTAGTAAATGAGAGGCAGCGATGGTCACGTACTACCCCGAACTCGCCGAGCGAGTCCGCAGCCAGCGCGAATTGCAGCCCGACCTGTATGGAGACTTCGACTTCGACCGGCAGCCGGATCGCCTGGCCACGGAGCCGGACGTCGACTCGGCCCTGCCCGCCTGGATCGCCGAGCGCGCACCGATCCTGGAAGACGACCGCGTGGTCGAGCTGATGAGCACGGCCACCCTGCTCGGTGACGTCGTCGCCGATCCCTATGCGGCGCTGATGGCTTCGCACAGCGTCGCCCACCTGATCGACATGCTCAAGACGGCCTGCCGGGCAGGAATCGAGGCGGTGCCGGACGCACCCCCCGAACTGGTTTCGTTCATCGCCGCCATGGAGGCCACCCCGGAGTGGATCGACTTCGACCTGGTCCGTGAGGGCGCCCGCCAAGAGCGAATCCCCGCAGCGCTGTTGGCCCCCTTCATCACGCGAGGCGCCTTCATCGCGACCTTCACCAACACCTACGCCGCGCTGCCGATGGCACTGACCGGCGCACTCTCGGGCAGGCGGGCCGCCCGCCGGGTGAACGAAACCGCCAGTTTCTTCGCCGTCACCACCCTGCCCGGTGCGCTGGACCGTTTCGGCCCGGGTTTCGAGGCGGCCGCCATGGTCCGGCTGATGCACTCGATGGTCCGCTACAACGCCCTGAAGAAATCCGACAAGTGGGACGCCGCCGTGTACGGCATGCCCGTCCCACAGGTCGACCAGATGCCGGCCGGCATGATCGGCCAGTACCTGCTGGCCCGCAAGGCGCGCCAACAGGGCCGGACCGAGTTCACCGCCGAGGAGCGCGCCGTGGTCGAATTCGCCAGGTATCGCTGCTTTTTGCTCGGCCTACCGGAAGAACTGTTGCCCGCGGAACCGGCCGACATCATTCACGTCATGCACGCGCGCTCGGCACTGCTGCGCGACGGATTCGACAGCATCTGCCAGGAGCTGGTCCGCGGAACGATGGCGGCCTACCTGCGTCCCGACACCACGCTGTTCGACCGTTGCGCCGAAGCGGTCGAAAAGAGTTTCAGCAAGCTCACTTTCGTTCGCACCTTCTGCAATGGAAACCGTGAGATCGCCGAAGCCATGGGCGTCTCGATGGGCCCGACGGACCTCATCCGCGTGGCCCTCACCGCACCGTTCATCATCGGGCGTTTCACCGCCGTGAGCCACGCCAGCCGCATCCCCGTGCTTGCCGACATCACCGACGCCTACGTCATCGGGCTCCTCAAGCTGCGGCTGGCGACCTACGGAAAACCCGAGTTCACCAGCGACGCAGAGCATTACACGCCGGTGCCGCACTAATTCAGGCGAACCACTTGGTGAGCGGGGGCGGCAGCACCCGCATCACCTGCACCAGCGGCGCCCACGGCCACCACGGCACCGCGGCGCGGCCGGGCTCGCGTTCCATGGCGGCGACGAGCGCGTTGACGCCAGTCTCGTTGTCCACCATCAACATCGTGCTGTTCGACTTGGCCGTCATCTCCGACTCGATGTAACCGGGCTCGATGACCGAAACCTTGATCGGGCCCTTGGCGTACTCGGCGCGCAGGGATTCGCCCAGCGAGCTCAGCCCGGCCTTGCTGGCGGCGTAGGCGGCCTTGACGCCCGGCACCCCCTTGTTGCCGAGCACCGACGAGATCAACACCAGGTGGCCCGATCCGCTCTTTCCGAACATCTCCAGCGCGGTCTCGATCTGCACCAGCGCGGCCACCAGGTTGGTCTCGATGGTCGCCTTGTTCGCCCACAGCTTTCCCGAGCCCAGCTTCGCGCCCTTGCCGATGCCGGCGTTGACGATGACCCGATCGATGCCGCCGAGCTCGTCGCTGAGCTCGGCGAACACCTTCGGCACCTGCTCGTGGTCGTTGACGTCCAGTGCCGCGACGGCGATCTTGATACCCGGATACTTCTGCGACAGTTCGGCTTTCAGCTCGTCGAGGCGGTCGGTGCGCCGGGCGCACAGCGCCAGGTCGCGACCCTTGGCGGCGAAGGCGCGGGCCATGCCGGCGCCCAGACCGGAGCTGGCGCCCGTGATGAGGATCTTCTGACGAGTCACCCGGGCAGCATATCGACAGGTGTCGAGTCTCGGGCGGCCGCCTACTTGAGCAGCCGCGACAGCCGCCGGTCGGCCAGCACCTTACCGCCGGTCTGGCACGTCGGACAGTACTGAAAAGACTTGTCCGCGAAGGCGACTTCCCGCACGGTGTCCCCGCACACCGGGCAGGGCAGCCCGGTGCGCGCATGCACCCGCAGCCCGGAACGCTTCTCCCCCTTCAGGGTGGCGGCCCCCTGCCCCACGGATCGGCTCACCGCGTCGCGCAGGACGGACACCATCGCGTCGTGCAGGGTGGTGAGCTGGTCGTCGGTCAGCTTGCCCGCGGTGGCGAACGGGGAGATCTTGGCGACGTGCAGGATCTCGTCGCTGTAGGCGTTGCCGATGCCGGCGATCACCTTCTGATCGGTGATGACCGTCTTGATCCGCCCGGTGTTGCCGGCCAGCACGCCGGCGAGATCGTCGACGCTCAGGTCCAGCGCGTCCGGGCCCAGGGCGGCGATCCCGGGCACCGACTGCGGATCGCCGACCAGCCACACGGCCAGCCGCTTCTGGGTGCCGGCCTCGGTGAGGTCGAAGCCGGGCGCCTCGCCGGGCGTGCCCAGGTGCACCCGCAGCGCGATCGGCCCCTTGCCGGGGCGCAGCGGCGCCGCGGCCAGCTTCTCGGACCAGCGCAACCAGCCCGCCCGCGACAGGTGGGCGATCAGGAACAGCTCCCCGGCCTGCAGCCCGAGGTACTTGCCCCAGCGGTGGGCCCCGGTCACGGGCTGGCCGTGCAGCGCGCTGGGTGGCGGGTCGAAGGTCTTGAGCACGGACAGCGCGGCGACGTCGACGCGGCCGATCGTCAAGCCGACGGCATGGCGGCGCAGGTGGTCGGCCAGCGCTTCGACCTCGGGCAGTTCGGGCACGCCCTTCAGTCTGCCGGTCTGAGTAAATAGGTGTCCATGATCCAGCCGTGCCGCGTCCGCGCCTGGGCCCGCAGCTCCGCGATGCGGGTGCCGACTTCGCCGACCGTGCCCGCCACCAGCAACTCGTCGGCGGTGCCCAGGTAGGCGCCCCACCAGATTTCGGTGTCGGGCGGGCACGCCTGAAACGAGCACTCGGCGTCGAGCATCACGACGGCCGCTCCGGACAGCCCCTGCTCACGCAGCTTCCGGCCGGTGGTGATGAGGACGGGTTCGCCGACCTCGTTGAGCGGGATGCGGTGCCGCGCCGTCAGCGCCTGCACCGCGGTGATGCCCGGGATGACGTCGAAGGTGAACTCGAGCTCGGCCGCGACCGCGTCCAGGATGCGCAGCGTGCTGTCGTACAGCGAGGGGTCACCCCAGGCCAGGAAGGCGCCGACGCCGTCGGGGCCCAGCTCTTCGGCGATGGCCGCCGCCCAGAGCCGCGCCCGCGCCGCGTGCCAGTCCGAGACGGCCTCGCGGTAGCCGGCCCCACAGTCGGGGGATGCCGACCGTTTGGGGTCGGGCAGCTCGACGAAGCGGTAGCCGGGCTCGCGGATGAACCGGGCGCAGATCAGCTTTCGCAGCTCCACCAGGTCGCTCTTCGCCTCGCCCTTGTCCATCGCGAAGAAGACCTGGGTGTCGTTGAGCGCGTCGATCGCCTGGACGGTCAGGTAGTTCGGATCGCCGGCGCCGATGCCGATGACGTGGATGTGCCGGCCCAAGAACCCTCCTCGTGACGCGAATCAGCTTGCCGAATTGCAACCTAGAGGGCCTAGTCGGGGCCGAAAGTACCCAGTACCATGGGTACCGTCTGCAGGACCCAATGAAGGGACGCCAGCGATGACCACCACTGCGGTCAAATCGAGCGGGCCAAGTCGTGAGGAGTTTTCCGACCGCCTGCTCAAGGGCTCGGTGAAAAAGTCCTACGAACCCGTCGTCGACATCGACTGGGATGCGCCGCTGGACCCGGACAAGTTCTATCTGCCGCCACGGCTGGTGTCGCTGTACGGAACGCCGATGTGGGACGAGATGACCCGCGAACAACAGATCGAGCTCTCCCGCCAGGAGCTGGTCAACACGCTCTCGGCCGGCATCTGGTTCGAGAACATGCTCAACCAGTCGCTGTTGCGCACGATCCTGCACGAGGACCCGACCAGCTCCTCCACCCACTACAAGCTGACCGAGCTGGGTGACGAGACCCGCCACATGGTCATGTTCGGCAAGGCCATCGAGCGCATCGGCGCAAAGCCGGTGCGGCCGCGGCTGTTCCACCGGATGATCATCAACGCGCTTCCGCTGGCGTTCCAGCGGGGCTCGATGCTGTGGGTGGCCGCGTTGATCGGGGAGGAGATCTTCGACTCGCTGCAACGGCAGATGATGGACGACCCGGAGTTGCAGCCGATCATCCAGCGCCTCATGCGGATTCACGTCACCGAGGAGGCGCGCCACATCCAGTTCGCCCGCGACGGCGCCCGCAAGCGCGTCGCCGAGATGCCCCGGTTCAACCGCTGGTTCATGGCCAACATCAACGGGCTGGGCGGCTACTTCTTCAATTACCTGTTCAGCAACCCGATCCCGTATGCGCGCACCGGCCTGGACCCGAAGCGGGCGCGGCGGATCGCGCGGACCAGCCCGCATCGCCGCGACATGCAGGTCTCCGGTTTCGCGCCGTTGGCGGCGTTCCTGACCGAGGTGGGCCTGCTGGGGCCCATCGCCCGCCGCGGCTGGAAGCGCAGCAGGTTTCTGTGACGCGGCCGCGCGACCCCGCCGTGCCCCGCCACCCCGTCGCCATCGTCGGCGCGCACCCCGGCGCTCGGTCGGCGTTGCTGACCGCCGGGGTCACCGATTTCACGGTTCTCGACGGGCCGGCCGCGGACCTCCGGTCGAGGTTCGACGACAGCACCGACACCTGGCAGCTCACGACGGCCGGCGGCGAGGGCCTGCGCGCGCGGGCCGTCGTCGCCGCCGGCCGGCCGCCGTTCGTCCCCTGGCTGCCGGACATCGCGGGCCGCGACGACTTCCGCGGCGAATCGTTTCACGCGGCCGCGTGGCCCCTCGACTTCGATCCGACCGGCCAACGCGTCGCGGTCGTCGGCACCGACGCCAACGCCGGCCACCACCTGGGCCGGCTGATCGGGGCGGCGGCGTCGGTCACTGTCTTCGCCCACGCACCGCGCCGGGCGATCACGGAAATCCCGTTGTGGTCGACGCGGGCCAAGCGCTGGCTGCGCCGGCGCATCGCGCCGACCACCGAGCGCCCGTCGGCCACGGTGGCCGGGTCGTCGATCGAGGCGGTGACGGCGTCGGGCATCCGCACCCGCGACGGCGTCGACCACCACGTCGACGCCATCGTCTACGGCACCGGCTTCTCGGTCCCCGACGAGCCGGCGGATGGGACGCTCGTCGCCGCCGGCGGGGTGACCATCCGGCAGGCCTGGCAGGACGGTATGGAGCCGTTCTATGGGGTGGCGGTTCGCGGTTTTCCCAACTACTTCTTCCTCACCGGGCCGGACACGGAGGCTCAGGCGCGCTACATCGCCGAGTGCCTCCGGCTGATGGACCGCACGGCCAGCGGCCGCATCGAGGTGCGCGCCAGCAGCCTGCGGGTGTTCAACGAACGCGCCCGGCTCACAACCGACCAGGCCCCTCCGGTGGCGTCCGCCTTCGACCTGTCCTCGGCCGCACCCGAACGCGACGACACCTATGACGGCGCGGCGACGCTGGAGATCGCCGGCGGCACCCATCCGGTGCGAGTCCGGCTCACCGGCCACCTCGACCCCATCGACGGCCGCTACCACTGGCAGGGGACGCTGTTCGGTTCGCCGTCGCGGCCGTTGCCGGACGAGACGCTCAGGCAAACCCGGACCGCGACCTTGACGGTGGGCCGGCGCACCGCCACCGCGCGGATCGTCGAGCGGACGCCGTGGGGAACGCACTCGGTCGCCGGGGTGGGCGCCCCGCCGTACGCGCCCACCTGACCGGCCCCTTTGCGCTGCTCATCGAACCGCTTGCGGGCGTAATCAGGCGTTCGGACCACCGGAGGGTGGTAACTTCGGGACATGCGCGTGCTGCGCAGCAGATTCGAACGTCAGGTTCGGTGCGGTAGAGGCGGGGGCCTCGAACGGGTGGGGACGGGCACGCGCCTCACTCCTACCGCGCCGCACGCCGCGCGCGTCCGGGACATGTCCCTGGTGGGCTGCGCATTCGGGCGGCTTGCAGGCCGCTCGACCCGCATTCGACTTTTGTCGCTGAGGGCGGATACTCAAGCAGTTGGCCCGCCAGCGATTCGAGGAGCAGCGATGGAACCGGACAGGACCCCGCTGGGAAGCCGGATTGTGATGCCTCCCCGATCGCGGATCCGGCCGGCGATCCGAGCGCCTCGACGCTTTAGGCCCCCGACGGGGACGGGGTCACGCTGGTGAGTTCGGTGGCTGAATCCCCCAGCTCACTGGCCGTCGCGACGCGGACGGACCAATCGGTCGCCATCCTGACCGTCGACGGCGTCCTCGACACCGGTAACTCCGCGGCGCTGCGTGACCACATCCTGCAGGCCACCCTGGACGAGCCCGCCGCCGTCATCGTCAACATCTCCGGCCTCAAGGTGCTCGACGACTCGGCGTCGTCGACGTTCATCGGTGCGTATTGGCAGATCCGCGCCAATCCCCATGTTCCGGTTGTCCTGGTGTGCGCGCACCGCGGGACACGCGAGGCGATCACCCGCAACGGCGCCGCCTACTTCATGCCGGTGTACGCGACCGAGAAGGCGGCGACGAAGGCGCTCAGCCAGCAGAGCCGGCGTGCCGTGCGCCGCGCCGACGCGCAGCTGCCCGCCGACCTGACCAGCCTGCGCGAGTCACGCCGCCTGGTCCGCGAGTGGCTCACCGCCTGGTCGCAATCCACGCTCATCCCGGTCGCGTTGGTGGTGGTCAACGTGTTCGTCGAGAACGTGCTGGAACACACCGCGAGCGTCCCCGTGGTGCGGATCGAGAGCCATGGCACGACGGCGACCATCGCCGTGTCCGACAGCAGCCACGCCCCGGCCCTGCGGTTGCCGCCCCCCGCGAACGGCATCGACGTGTCGGGCCTGGCGATCGTCGACGCGCTCTCACGCGCGTGGGGCAACACCCCCACCGCGGCCGGCAAGACGGTGTGGGCGGTGATCGGCCCCGAAAACCAGCTCTGACGCCTTATTGTGCTGGGAACCCGGGCACGGGTAGAACTAGAACACGTTCTAATCTCGTGTCACGACCCGTTTCCAGGAAGGCAGATGACGTGCGGTTCACCTACGCGGAGGCGATGACCGATCACCGGTACTACATCCCGCTGGCCCAGGCGGCCGAGGCGGCCGGGTACCACGCGATGACGATCGCCGACAGCATCGCCTACCCCTTCGAGTCGGACTCGAAGTACCCGTACACGCCCGACGGGGACCGCGAGTTCCTGGACGGCAAGGAGTTCATCGAAACCTTCGTGCTGACGGCGGCCTTGGGCGCGGTGACGACCAAGCTGCACTTCAACTTCTTCGTCCTCAAGCTGCCCATCCGGCCGCCGGCTCTGGTGGCCAAGCAGATCGGTTCGCTGGCGGCACTGACCAACAACCGGGTGGGCTTCGGCGTCGGCACCAGCCCCTGGCCGGAGGACTACGAACTGCTGGGCGTGCCCTTCGCGAGGCGCGGCAAGCGCATGGACGAATGCATCGAAATCATCCAGGGCCTCACGAGCGGCGACTACTTCGAATTCCACGGCGAGTTCTACGACATCCCCAAGACCAAGATGACGCCGGCTCCCACACAGCCGATCCCGATCTTGATCGGCGGGCATGCCGACGCGGCGCTGCGCCGCGCGGCCCGGCTGGACGGCTGGATGCACGGCGGCGGCGACCCGGAGGAACTCGACGCGCTCATCGCCAAGCTCAAGCGGTATCGCGAGGAGGCCGGCAAGACCGGGCCCTTCCAGATTCACGTCATCTCGGCCGACGCCTACACCGTGGACGGCATCAAACGCCTGGAAGACAAGGGCGTCACCGATGCGATCGTCGGCTTCCGCATCCCCTACATCAAGGGCACGGACACCGAGCCGCTGGAGAACAAGATCCGCAACCTCGAGATGTTCGCCGAGAACGTCATCGCGAAGGTCTGACCTCCCTGACCGTCACAGCGGATCCCACTTCGGGGCTCGCTTCTCCCGGTGCGCCTTAGCCGCCTCGACCGGGTTGTTGGTGAAGCCGGTGAGGATCTGGGTGCGGTTCTCGATCTCGATGGCATGCCGCAGGCTGGGCGCATCCAGTGCCGCGTTGAGCCCGATCTTGGTCTGCCAGACGCCGTAGGCGTTGTTCGCGGCGATCGAGCGGGCCACCTTCAGCGCGGCCGGCATCAGGTCGTCGGGGGCCACCACCTCGTGCACCAGCTTGATGCGGTAGGCCTCGGCCGCGTCGATGATGCGGCCGGTCAGCATGAGTTCGCGCGCCACGCCCGCACCGACGATCTTGGGTAGCAGGTAGCTGGTGCCCATGTCCATCGACGAGAAGCCCGCCTTGATGAACGCCGAGGAGAACCGCGCCTGGTCGGAGGCGACGCGGATGTCGCACACCAGCGCGAAGGCCAGCCCTCCCCCGACGGCCACCCCGTTGACGGCGGCGATCACCGGAATGGGCAGCTCGTAGATCCGGGTGAACAGGTCGGCCAGGCGGACCTGGGAGTCGTAGTTCACCTTGAACGCCGGGGTCGACGGCCTCGGCCTGGTCCACGGCTCGCCGGTGCCGCTCAAGTCGGCCCCCGCGCAGAATCCGCGTCCGGCGCCGGTCAGGATCGCGACCCTGAACTCGCCGCCGCTGAGCGTGTCCAAGGCGTGGTCCACGCCGTCGATCAACGCGCCGTCGATGGCGTTGAGGCGCTCGGGCCGGTTCAGGGTGATGCGGGCGATGCCGTCTTCGACGGTTTCGGATTCCACTGCGGGCATGGCAGAAACGGTAGGCGACGCGGATTTCACCGACGGGGCATACCGTGGTTTGGCCGCCACATCGAAGGAGAAGCCATGGCACGAACCGAAGGTGACAGCTGGGACCTGGCCAACAGCGTGGGGGCGACGGCCACCATGGTCGCCGCCGCCCGGGCCGCCGCAAGCAAGCGTCCGCAGCCGGTCATCACGGACGACTTCGCCGAGCCGCTGGTGCGCGCCGTGGGCTTGGACGTGTTCACCAGGCTGGCCAGTGGCGAGCTCGATCCCGACGACCTCGAGCGGAGCGTCGGGTTCCCCCGGATGGTCGACACGTTCGCCGCCCGCGCGCGGTATTTCGACGACTATTTCGCCGCAGCCGGGCAGGCGGGGCTGCTCCAGGTGGTGATCGTGGCCTCGGGGCTGGATTCACGCGCCTACCGGCTGCGCTGGCCGATCGGGACGATCGTGTACGAAATCGATCAGCCCGAGGTCATCGCGTTCAAGGCGGCGACGATGTCGGAGATCGGGGCGGCGCCGACCGCCAAGCTCCGCGAGGTCGGCGTCGATCTGCGCGACGATTGGCCGGCGGCGCTCCAGGAGGCGGGCTTCGATCCGGCCCACCCCACGGCATGGCTGGCCGAGGGCGTGCTGATCGGATGGCTCCCGCCGGAGGCCGAGGTGCGGCTGCTGGACTCCATCATCCCGCTGTCGGCCGAGGGCAGCCGGTTCGCCGCCGACTACGGCACGGTGACCGGCACGTCGCCGGCGGCCCGCGAGCAGGCCCGGCTCGCGACCGAGGGTTGGCGACAGCAGGGACTCGACATGGACCTGACCAGCTTGTCGTATCCCGGCGAGCACACCGACGTCGCCGCGCACCTGCACGAAAACGGTTGGGAAACCACCGAATCCCGGCTCACCGACCTGTTCTCCGCCGCCGGGCTGCCGGAGTTGGGGCCCGCCGCGGAGCAGGTCCCGGCCGCCACGATCAAATTCGTCCGGGCGGTGCGGCTCTAGCCGCGCCTGGCCAGCCACTCGGCCTGCATCACCAGCAGGGCCATCACCTCCAGCTGCGGGGTCTCCGGGTCGAGTTCGCGGTACCGCTGATAGACGTTGACGACGACGCGCTCGGCGTCCAGCCAGCTCGCGTACTCATCGAGGTCGATGGTGTCGGCCGCCTCGGACCACGACAGCCCGCGGCGGTAGGCGGCCTCGGCTTGTTCGGCGACGTGCGCGAGATAGCCGCGCACAGCGCGGATTCCGTCCGGGTCGGTGACGGGGCCGTGGCCGGGTACCACCGTCGGCGCGTCCAGCGCGATCATCGCGTCGCACGCCGCGATCCAGTTGGCGATCGGGCCGGCCCACACGATGGGGGTGCAGCCGATGAACAGCAGGTCGCCGCCGAACAGCACACCGGCGTCGGGCACGTGGACCACCGAATCCGCGGCGGTGTGCGCCGGACCCAAGTTCAGCAGGTCGATGCGCCGCCCACCGACCTCGATGGTCAGCTCGCGGTCGAACGTCTGATCCGCGTTGCGCACCGTGATGCCGCTGAAGTCGAAGTGCCCGAAGCGGTCCCGGGTGTAAGGGGTCGCGACGGGGCCCAGGTTCGCGGTCTGCGCCATCGCCAGCATCTCGGGTGCCATCCCGTGCGCGATCTCGTCGGCCGTGCCCCGCGCGGCGATGATCCGGACCCAGGGATCGAGCAGCTGGTTGCCGTGGGTGTGATCGCCGTTGGAGTGGGTGATCAACGCGTCGGTGATGGGCGCCGACGACGTGATGTTCCGCATCGCGCTGAGCATTTCGCGGGTCAACGCCAGGTCGAACAGGGTGTCGACGAGCAGGGACGCCCCGTCGCCGGCGACCAGCCCGGCGTTGCTCCATCCGTAGCCGCCGTCCGGCAGGGTCCAGGCCCACACCCGGTCGGCGACCTCGTGCAGACCGCGGGTGTAGGGCACCTTGGCGGCCGCCCGGTTCACCCGCGGTGGGGCGGGCGGGGCGTCCGGGTTGCGCCGGACGGCCAACGGGTGCGGCGCGCGGCTGGCGCGCACGGTCTGTCGGGTCTCCCCGAGCCCCTGGACCTGGAGCGTGACGACGTCGCCGTCGTGCAGCCAGCCGGGGAAAGAGTCCAGCGCCGTCGGGTTGAGGTGCTCGACGAGCGTGCAGGTCGGCACCGTCCCGGAGCCGATGACGTCGCCCGGGGCGAGCGTCACGCCCCGGGAGGCGTAGGAGATGACTTCGCCGAAGGTCCAGTCCATTTGGGCGGTCGACCCCGTGCCGATGACGGCGTCGTTGACCAGGGCGGTCACCCGCAGGTCCAGCCTGCCGCCCCGCCGGTACGGCTCGAGCTCGTCGGGCGTCACCAGGTAGGGGCCCAGGGTCACGCCGCCGTCCTTGCCCTTGCCCTGCCCGATGCCCAGTTGGCTCTCCAATTGCTGCAGGTCGCGCGCGGACCAGTCGTTGAAGATGGTGTAGCCGATGATGGCGCGCTCGGCTTCGTCGACGGTCAGGTCCCGCCCGCCGGTGCCGATGATCGCGGCGATCTCCAATTCGAAGTCCTGCCAAGCGCTTCCAGGGGCGGCGGGGGCGTCGTCGTAGGGGCCCAAAACCGTTGCGGGGCAAGCGAAATAGAACGCCGGTATCCGATACCAGGTGTCGGCGAGCGTCCGCCCGGCGCCCAGCGCGGCCTGGCAGTTGCGCATGTGATCCAGGAAGCACAGTGAGTCGCGGATGGACGGCGGACGCGGGATCGGCGCCAGGAGCCGCACCGCGGCCACGGGCACTGTGGCGACGGGGGCGCGCAGCGCCTCCTCGCCGGCCGCACGCAATCCGTCGGCGCCGCGCCCGATGAGGTCGAGCAGCGTCACGCCCGCGGGCATCGGGTGGATGACGTCGCCGGCGAGCACCCCGGTGCGTTCGCCGTCCGCGTCAAGGTAGGTCACCCATTTCATTCGCGCACCACCTCGCTCGGTTCCTTGTCCGGCCGCAGCCCACGCCAACTCGATTGGCGCAACCGGTCATCCGGGGTCCATTCGCTGTACCGCACTTCGCCCACGAGCACCGGCTCGACGTACGTCACGCCCCTGGCCTCGGTGCGCGGAAGCGGCGGGGTGAAGGGAGACCGGTCGGTGTGCAGCGGGGCCAGCGTCTTCTTCAGGTTCGCCAGGTCACGTTCGGTGAACCCGGTGCCGACGCGCCCGGCGAAGTGCAGGCCACCGTCGACCGGAATGCCCATCAGCAGCGAGCCGATGCCGCTGCTGCGCCCGCCCTCGCCGGCCTTCCAGCCGCCGATCACGACCTCCTGGGTGTTCCAATTCTTGTCCTTGATCCAGGACGCCGAGCGTCGGCCGGGCTGATAGGTGGAGTCGCGTCTCTTGGCGACCACGCCCTCCCAGCCGTGCTCGAGTGAGTGCTCCAGCGCCTGTTTCCCGTCCCCCGCCAACAGCTCGGGCACGATGAGGCCGCCGCCACTGGCCAACGTCTCCAACAGTTTTCGGCGATCCTGGTAGCGGGCCCGCAGCAACGAACGGCCGTCGAGGTAGAGCACGTCGAACGCCCAGAACTGGACGCGGCTGCCGCGGCCCCGGTTCTGCATCGCATGAAAGCTCGGCACCCCGGAGTCGTCCAAAACGACCGCCTCCCCGTCGAGCAGCACGTGATGGTCGGCGAGATCGGCGGCCAGAGCGCGTAATTGGGGGTATTCGTCGGTGACCTCCCGGCCTCGCCGCGACCGTACCCGCAGGTTTCCGTGGTCGATCTCGACCAGCAGCCGGTAGCCGTCCCACTTGCCTTCGAACGCCCACTGGCTCGCCTTGCAGCCGGCGACCGAGCCGTGGGAGGCGAGCATGGGCGCTATTGCGTCGAAGTCGAAGACCTTCTGGTCCTTCATCCGGTGCGCCAGCCACTGGTCACCCTTGGTTTGGATCAGGGCGTAGCGGCCGGAGACCTTGCTGCCGCGCAGATTGACGATGACCTCCCCTTTTTCGGCGGACTGATCGAACTTCTCCGCCTCATAGGTGCCGGAGTCCCAGATGACCACCTTCCCGGCCCCGTATTCGCCCTTGGGGATGCTGCCCTCGAAGGTGGCGTATTCCAGCGGATGGTCCTCGGTGTGGACCGCCAGGTGGTTCACCGACGTGGTTTCGGGCAGGTTCTTCGGCACCGCCCACGACACCAGCACGCCGTCGCGCTCCAGTCGGAAGTCGTAGTGCAGCCGGCGGGCGTGGTGCTCCTGGATGACAAACGTATTGCCTTGGCCGGTCTCAGGTTTCGTCCGGGGCACCGGTTCCGGAGTCTTCGACGCGTCCCGCATGCTGCGGTACTTGGTCAGCCGGTCCGGGGCGGCGACGTCGTTGTCCAGCGCCGCCAGCAGGTCACCGTCGCGCGCCACCCGGGCCAGCACCTCGTCGTAGCGCAGTTGGCGCAGCGACGCCGGGTCGTCGATCTCCGCCCAGGTGCGCGGCGCGGCGACCGTCGGGTGTTCGCGTCCACGCAGGGAATACGGTGCGACCGTCGTCTTGGATCCGTTGTTCTGGCTCCAGTCGAGAAAAATCTTGCCCGCCCGCAGGCTGCGGGTCATGGTCGAGGTGACCAGCTTGGGCATCGACGTTTCCAGTTGCTGGGCAACCCGTTTCGCCAACACGGTCGCGCCCTTGCTGCTCACCGGTTCCGCCAGCGGCGCGTAGAGGTGCAGGCCCTTGCTGCCGCTGGTGAGCGGGAACAGGGTCAGCCCGATCCCGCCGATCAGCTCGCGCACGGCATGGGCCACCTCGGCCAGCTGGGCCATGGTCACGCCTTCACCGGGGTCGAGGTCGAAGACCAATCGGGTCGCCGGGCCGGGCTTGAGTTCCTCGGCCTTGCTCCGCGTCCACTGGGCGACGAACCGCCACTGCGGCACGTGCACTTCCAGCGCGGCCTGCTGCGCGATCCAGGCCAGCGCCTCGGGGGTATCGATGATCGGGTAGGTCGTGGTCCCGGACCGGTGGGTGACGCTGGCGCGCGGCAGCCAGTCGGGGGCCGAGGCGGCCAGCTGCTTTTCGAAGAAGGCGTCCTGCTCGACGCCGTTCGGCCAGCGTTTGCGGGTGGCCGGGCGCCCCGCGATGTGGGGAATCATCACCTCGGCGATCCGGGTGTAGTAATCGAAGACGTCGCGCTTCGTGGTCCCGCTGGCGGGGTAGAGCACCTTGTCGGCGTTGGTCAGCTTCACCCGCGGTGCCATGAGAGTCAACTTACGCGTTTGATCAGGGCCGATTCGTTACCACCGCTGATTATGTCTCAAACGTAAATCTTTGTGACATCGACCACGAAGGGGTTAGACACACCGACGGGCCGGGCACCGAAGACGGATGCCCATACTGTCCTGGCGTCCAGAATGTGGCGTCCCCCTCAGCAATGCCACCCTTCGACTGCACTCCCGGCGAATCGCGGTACCCACCTACGAGAGATCGGCCCTCCAGCGTGGTGTCGTCCACATCGGCGCGGGCAATTTCCACCGCGCACATCAGGCCGTCTACTTCGATGACCTTGCCCGCTCGGGCATTTCGGATCGTTGGGGGGTTACCGGCGTCAGCCTGCACTCCCCGACCGCCAAAGACTTGCTGTCGGCGCAGGACGGGCTCTACACCGTGGTACAGCGCGGCCACGACCGCCAGACCGCCCGCGTGGTCGGCTCGATCGGCTCCGTGCATTACGCACCGAATGATGACGCGGCGGTGCGCGCCGCCCTGGCGGACCCCCAGACCCGTATCGTCAGCCTGACCATCACCGACAACGGATACTTCCTCGATCCGGTCACCGACGAGTTCGATGCCAACCACCCCGACATCCGCGCTGACCTTGTCGCATCTCATGGCGCCTCCGGAGGGTATGCCACCGCGTGGGGATATCTGGCCGAAGCTCTCGACCGGCGCCGCCGCGCGGGCGTGGCGCCGTTCACCGTGCTCTGCTGCGACAACATTCCCGGCGACACCCGCCCGGCGAGAACCGCGCTGGTGTCGTTCGCCGCCTTGAAGGACTCCGGGCTCGCCGGCTGGATCGAAAAGCATGTCGCGTTCCCGTCGACCATGGTCGACCGCATCACCCCGCAGACTTCGGAGTCGGAGCGCGAATTCGTGGAGCAGACGTTCGGTGTGGCCGACAAATGTCCGGTCGTGACCGAGCCGTACAGCCAATGGGTGATCGAGGATTCCTTCAGCAACGGGCGCCCTCCGCTCGAGGAGGTCGGAGCCGAATTCGTCTCCGATGTCTCCGACCACAAGCTGATCAAGACCCGTCTTCTCAACGGAACCCACATCGCGCTCGCGTGTTTGGCCATATTGGCCGGCTACCGGCGCACCGACGAGGCGATGCGGGACCGCGTGATATTCGACTACGTCGAGAGGCTGCTGCGCGACGAGATTCAGCCGCTGCTGCCCCCGGTCCCGGGGATGAACACACCCCAATACCGGGCCAGTTTGCTCGATCGGCTCGGCAATCCTCAGATGAGTGACCAGTTGTCGCGGCTGGCCAGGCGGGGAACGAGCAAGATAACGTCGTTTGTGTTGCCGTCCCTGCAGGATGCGATCACGCGGGGCAGGCCGCACACGCTGCTGATGTTGGCCGTTGCCGGGTGGGCCCGCTACATGCGCGGCCACGACCTGCAGGGGCGCAAGCTCCGTCTGGAAGACTCACAGGCGATACCGGTGGCCACGTTGGCCAACATGGCAGGCGACAATGCGGATCCGCTGCTGCGGCACGCGATGTTCGCGGAGCTTCGCGCGGTTCCCGGGTTTGCGGAGCGCCTTGGCGACATGATCAGGCGTATCGACACATGCGGTGTGGTGCCCACGCTGCGTGACGGGATGCGCAACGACGAGCGGGAGTTGGTGTCACGATGAGCGATGGGCTGACCTTTGTGCGCACATTCGACCCGGCGCCGATCACGACCTTGCTGTGCGACGCGGACGACAACCTGTTCGCTTCGGAGCGGCCGGCGTTCGAAGCGTCGACGGAGGTGATGAATCGTTTCCTGGCCAGGTTCGGCGTGACAGCTCCGGTCGACCCGGAGGAGTTGCGGAAGCGGGCCGTCGGGAAGAACTTCCGCGCCATGGCTCTCGAGCTGGCGGTCCAGTGCAGACTGCCGCTCGATCAGGCGTTGGCCGACGGCCTCCCCGCAGCGGTGTGCGCCTCAACCGGTGACGTGGCGAAGGGCAATGCGTTGTCCACCGACGAACTCGAGCAGTGGGTGCGCGAAGAGCGCGAACGGGTCACCGCACATCTGGCGGTGACCCTGACACCCGACCCGCAGGTGCTCGAACCGCTGCGCGACCTCGCACCGCATTACGCGCTGGCGGCCGTGAGCTCCAGCGCCACCAAGCGCCTGCGTGCCTGCTTCGCCGCCACCGGCATCGACTCGCTGATAGCCGAGTCGGTGACCTTCAGCGCGGAGGATTCACTGCCGTCGCCGACAAGCAAGCCCGACCCGGCGGTGTATCTGCATTCCGGTCAGGTGATGGGCGTCGCGGCAGGACAAGGGCTGGCCATCGAGGACTCGGTGGCCGGCGTGCGTTCCGCGGTCGCGGCCGGTTACCCCACCGTGGGCAACCTGATGTTCGTGCCGGCTGACGAACGGGATTGCCGCCGAGCGGATCTGATCGATGCCGGCGCGGTCGCGATAACCGAATCGTGGCGCGCTCTTGCCGATGTCCTGCTGTTGTCGGCCGTACCGGCCGCAGGCACGTCACTCACGTAGGGCATCGGCTGGTCGTTTGTCGCTGGGCTTCGGCCCGCGGCTGTCATACCGTCGAGAGGTGCCGCGCGCCCGGTAACGATCCGGGCGGCGGCCCGGTGAGGAGTTGGCCAATGGTGGCTAGCGCGATCGATCTGAACAATGCGTCGCTTTCCAAACTGCCGATCGAGCCGCCCAACTATGACCGGGGCGCCGTGACCGTCGGTATCGCTCATATCGGCGCCGGCCATTTCCACCGTGCGCATCAGGCCGCGTACATCAACCTGCTGCTCCAGCAGGGCCTGGCACTCGATTGGGGCATCTGCGGTGTGGGCGTCATGCCCGCCGACTGGACCATGCGCGACGTCCTCAACGATCAGGACGGGCTGTACACACTGATCTTGGAGAATCCCAACGGCAGCCGAGACGCCCAGGTGATCGGGTCGATCGTGGACTACCGCTACGCCCCGGACGACCCGGAATCGGCGTTGGAGGTACTCACCGCGGCATCGACCCGGATCATTTCGCTGACCATCACCGAAGGCGGCTACCGCGACCCGGACGGGCCCGCGTTCGCGTTGATCACCGAGGCGCTCGCCAGGCGGCGCGGTCGCGGGATCCCCGCGCCGACGGTCGTCTCCTGCGACAACATCGAGAACAACGGTGACGTCGCCAGGCGCACCGTGCTCGCCAGTGCCGAGCGCAGAGATCCCGCGCTGGCCGAGTGGGTGGCCGAACATGCCCGGTTCCCTAATTCGATGGTCGACCGCATCACTCCGGCAACAACTTTGGAGATGGCCGCCGAAGTGCGGCGCGACTTCGGCGTCAACGACCGATGGCCGGTGGTGGCCGAACCCTTCAGCGCCTGGGTGATCGAGGACGACTTCGCCGATGGCCGTCCCCCGCTCGAGCAGGCGGGGGTGCTGCTGGTCGACGATGTGCGCCCGTACGAGCTGATGAAGCTGCGGCTGCTCAACGCGGGGCATCAGTGCCTGGCCTACTTCGCCCACCTGTGCGGCTTCCAGTTCGTCCACGAGGCGGCGCGCGATCCGCTGTTCGCGGAATTCCTGCTCTCCTACTTCGACAACGAGGCCATCCCCACGCTGCCGCCGGTGCCGGGGATCGACCTCCACGAATACGCCCGCACGCTGGTCGAGCGGTTCGCCAACCCGGCCGTGCGCGACACCGTCGCGCGGCTGTGTGCCTACTCGTCGGACCGCATCCCGAAATGGCTGTTTCCCGTCGTCTGCGACAACCTGGCCGCCGACGGGCCGGTTCAACTCGCGGCCGCGGCGGTGGCCAGCTGGGCGCGCTACGCCGAGGGCACCGACGAATGGGGCAGGCCGTACGAGGTGGTGGACCAACTCGCGGATTCGCTCATCCCGATCGCCCGGTCACAGCACCGGAATCCCACCGCGTTCATCGAGGTCACTGCGGTGTTCTGCGATCTGGCCCACCAGCCACGCTTCGTCGAGGCGTACCGCTGGGCGCTGGATTCGTTGCACACCAAGGGAGCTCGGGCGACGCTGGAGGCTTTGGTGCGGTGACCCGCGGACTGGTGATCGGCGAGTCGCTGATCGATATCGTCGACGGCGAGGAGCATGTGGGTGGCAGCCCGCTCAACGTCGCCGTCGGACTCGCACGCCTGGGCCGTGAAGTCGACTTTCTGACCCACATCGCCGACGACCCGCACGGCCGGCGCATCGCCGAGTACGTGAAAGCTGCTGGCGCACGGCTGGTTTCGGGTAGCGTCGCGGCCAGCCAGACACCGACGGCCGTGGCGACGATCGGCGAGGACGGCTCGGCCGACTACGTGTTCAATCTGGACTGGCGACTCTCCGGGACACCCGAGGTTCCGCCGCCGCTGTTCGTGCACACCGGGTCCATCGCCGCCACGCGCGAGCCGGGCTGCCTGGCGGTCGCGGCGTTGATCGACACCTACCGCGTTTCCGCCACGGTCACCTTCGACCCGAACGTGCGCCCGTCGCTGACCGCCGACCCCGCTTTGGCCCGTGCGCGGATCGAGCGCCTGGTCGAGCGCAGCGACGTCGTCAAGGTCAGCGACGAGGACCTGCGCTCCATCGAGCCCGATCACGAGCCCGAGCAGACGGCCAGGGCGTGGTTGGGTTTGGGACCCGCGGTCGTCGCGGTGACGATGGGGGAACGCGGTTCGCGGGCGTTCTGCGCGGCCGGCGAGGTCCAGGTCGCGGCGAAACCGGCCAGGGTGGTCGACACCGTAGGCGCCGGTGACGCGTTCATGGTCGGCCTGCTCGACTCGTTGTGGGAGATGAACCTGCTGGGCGCCGACCGGCGGGCCGCCCTCGCCCGGATCGAGCCCGACGCGCTCACTGCCGCCCTGTGGACCGCGAGCGCCGCGTCGGCATTGACAGTCGCCCGTGCTGGAGCCGATCTGCCCGATCGGGCTGCCCTGCGGGCTCAATTGACCTCCGCCAGCGGCGCTTTCGGGTAGCACGACGCCGGCGAACCCGGCACACCGCGGTCTGCCGCGAAGCCGCACAACCCCAGCTCACGGGCCTGTCATGCTGTTTTCCCGGCGGCGGTATGGGCATACTGACTTACATGCGCTCCATCTGGAAGGGCTCGATCGCGTTCGGGCTGGTCAACGTCCCGGTCAAGGTGTACAGCGCCACCCAGGACCACGACATCAAGTTTCATCAGGTGCACGCCAAGGACAACGGCCGCATCCGGTACCAACGCGTCTGCGAGTTGGACGGCGAGGTTGTCGAATACCGCGACATCGCCCGGGCGTTCGAATCCGACGACGGCCAGATGGTCATCATCACCGACGACGACATCTCCACCTTGCCCGAGGAACGCAGCCGCGAGATCGAGGTGCTGGAGTTCGTTCCCGCCGAGGAGGTCGACCCGATGCTGTTCGACCGTAGCTACTTCCTGGAACCGGATTCCAAGTCGTCGAAATCCTATGTGCTGCTGGCAAAGACACTCGCCGAGACCGATCGGATGGCGATCGTCCACTTCACGCTGCGCAACAAGACGCGGCTGGCGGCGTTGCGCGTCAAGGACTTCGGCAAGCGGGACGTGATGATGGTGCACACCCTGCTGTGGCCCGACGAGATCCGCGACCCCGACTTTCCGGTGCTCGACAAGGAGGTCGAGATCAAGCCCGCGGAATTGAAGATGGCCGGCCAGGTCGTGGAGTCGATGGCCGAGGACTTCAATCCAGACCGCTACCACGACACCTACCAGGAGCAGCTGCAGGAGCTGATCGACGCCAAACTCGAAGGTGGCGAGGCTTTTACCACCGAGGAGCAACCGAAGGAACTCGACGAGACCGAGGACGTCTCCGACCTGCTGGCGAAGCTGGAAGCCAGCGTCAAGGCGCGCTCCGGCGACGGCAGGGCTGCGGCCAAGAAGGCACCGGCCAAGAAGACGGCCGCGAGGAAGACGACAGCGAAAAAGACCACCGCGAAGAAGGCACCGGCCAAGAAGGCGGCATCGAAAGCGTGACGCGTGGCCCCGCGCGCGCTCAGCGCCTGCGGGTCGAGAAGAAGCGGGTGGCCCCCGCGGTCAGGTTGATCACGGCGACGATGATGATCAGGCTCAGGGCCGCACCCCAGATGCGCAGGAAGCCGGCGTGCTCGGGATTGGTGAGCTCGGTGTAGATCAACAGCGGCAGCGAGGCCATGTTGCCGTGGAAGATGTCGGTGTTGATCGACCGGCTGTAGCCGACCAGCACCAGCACCGGGGCGGTCTCGCCGATCACCCGCGCGACCGACAACAGGATTCCGGAGACGATGCCGGGCATCGCGATCGGGAACACGATCCGCACGATGGTCTTCCATTTGGTCACACCGA
This sequence comes from Mycobacterium europaeum, assembly GCF_034555895.2. Taxonomy (NCBI): domain Bacteria; kingdom Bacillati; phylum Actinomycetota; class Actinomycetes; order Mycobacteriales; family Mycobacteriaceae; genus Mycobacterium; species Mycobacterium europaeum. The sequence continues at coordinate 355,738 of NZ_CP157315.1, read as the reverse complement.
GCGCGTAACTGGCCTCCCGCAGATCGTCGGGCACCAACCGCAGCATCTCCTCCGCGGACCGCACCACCACCGGCAGCATCAGCAGGACCAGCGCCAGCGACACGGCGAACGAGCTCTGCTGGAATCCCAGGGTGGCTATCCACAGGGTGAAGATGAACAGCGCCGCCACGATCGAGGGCACCCCGGCGAGCACGTCCACCATGAACGTCGTGAGACGCACCAGCCGGCCGGAACCGTATTCCACCAAGAAGACCGCGGTCATCAAACCCAGCGGGACGGACATCAGGGCGGCCACCCCCGCCTGCACCACGGTTCCGTACAGCGCGTGGTACACGCCGCCGGCGAATTGCTCCGGCAGAATCCCGCGCAGCGAGTGGGTCCACCACGACGACCGGGTGACCGCGTACCAACCCCGGGCCACCACGACCGACAGCACCCAGACCAGCGGCACCAGCGCGACAAGGAACGAGGTGACGAAGAAGACGGTCGCGGCGTTGTTCGTCAGCCGGCGCCGGATGCTGACGGGCCGGAAGGCCTGGGCTTTGACCGGCCGGTCAAACGTTTCCACCGTGGAGCTCATCCGTTGACCTTCCCGCCGGCGATGGCGCGGGCCAGGGCGTTGACGACGAAGGTCAAGACGAACAACGCGAATCCCGCGGCGATGTAGGCCCCGGTGGGCAGTGGTGCGCTGAATTCGGCTGCCGCCGAGGCGATCTTCGAGGCGAACGTGTACCCGCCGTCGAACAGCGACCAATGCCCCGGGCGCGCGGCGGAGCGCAAGATGATCAGCACCGCCACGGTCTCACCGAGCGCACGGCCCAGCCCCAGCATCGACGCCGCGATGACACCGCTGCGGCCGAACGGCAGCACGGTCATCCGCACCACCTCCCACTTGGTGGCGCCCAGCGCCTGCGCCGCTTCCATCTGCATGTGCGGGGTCTGCCGGAACACCTCGCGCGAGACCGACGTGATGATCGGCAGGATCATCGCCGACAGCACGATGCCGGCGGTGAAGATGGTGCCGCCGCCGGCCAATGACACGTTGCCCTGCTTGAACAGGAAAAACCAGCCCAGGTTGCGGTTGAGGAACGCCGCGACGGGCTCGATGTTGGGCGCCAGCACGAAGATGCCCCACAACCCGAAGATGATGGAGGGCACCGCGGCCAGCAGGTCCACGATCGCCCCGAACGGGCGGGCCAGCCGCTTCGGCGCGTACTGGGTGAGGAACACCGCGATCCCGACCGCGACCGGCACCGCCACCACCAGGGCGGTGAGCGAGCTCAGGACGGTCACCATCAGCAGGTCGCGGATGCCGAACTCGAGCTTCGCCGGATCGGTGGTGCTGAACTGCGCGCTGGTGAAGAAGTTCGCGTGGTTGGCCCGCAACGACGGCACGGCACGAATCAGCAGGAACGCGGCGATCAGCAGGATCGCGACGACGATCGTCGACCCGGCAGCGGCAGCCGCAAGTTTGAAGAGCCGGTCGCCCTGCCGAGTCGACGGCGCACTCAGCGTCTTCAGCTCGGGCTTTTGCGGGGCCGACGGGCTGGCTACCGCTCCACGGGTCACGACCACCTCAGATCACGTGATGGCGTTGATTGCGGCCGACAGTCTCGACTTGAACGAATCCGGGATGGGGATGTACCCATTGTCGGCCAGGCCATTTTGCCCCGCACCGATCGTACTTTCCAGGAACGCCTTCACCGCGGTGCCGACCTGGGCATCGGGGTATTTCGAGCATACGATCTCATACGTCGCCAGCACGATCGGGTAGGACCCCGGCTGGGTCGGCTTGTAGAAGGAGAGCGTGTCGAGGACCAGGTCGTTGCCCTGGCCGCTGATCTTGGCCCGCGAGATCGTCTTGCCGACCGAGTCGGCGCTGATTTCCACGGCGTCCGGGCCGGCCGACGTGATCACCTTGGCCATGTTGAGCTTCTGAGCTTTGGCGAACGACCACTCGTTGTAGGTGATGGACCCTTCGGTGGCCTTGATCGCCGCCGACGTGCCGTCGTTGCCCTTGGCGCCCTCGCCGACGCCGCCCTTGAACGTCTTGCCGGCGCCCTTGCCCCACGCGCCGTTGGAGGCGGCGTCGAGGTACTCCTGGAAGTTGTCCGTGGTGCCGGATTCGTCGTTGCGGAACACCACGTGGATCGGCTCGGCGGGCAGCGCGACACCGGGGTTGAGCGCCGCGACGGCCGGGTCATTCCAGGTCTTGATGGCACCGTTGAAGATCTTCGCCGCCGTCGGACCGTCGAGGCTCAGCGAACTCAGGCCCTTGACGTTGTAGGTGATGGCGATCGGACCGAAGACGACCGGCAGATTCCATGCCGGCGATCCGCAGCGCTGCTGCGCGGCGGCGTATTCCTTGGGGGCAAGCGGTGAGTCCGAGCCACCGAAATCGGTTTGTTTGCCGGTGAATTCGCTGATGCCCGCGCCTGAGCCGTTGGCCGTGTAGTTCAGCGTCTGGCCGGGGCAGGCCTGTTCGAAGGCGTTGACGAACCGGGTCATCGCGTTGGCCTGGGCGGTCGACCCGCTGGCCTTCAACGTCTTCTTCCCGCCACAGCTGACCTTGCCCGCCGACGAACCGCTGGTCGCGCTTCCGCTGCTGGCGTTGTTGTCACTTCCGCAACCCGACAACACCAGCGCACCAGCGGTCACGACGCTCAGCGCGGCACCGAATCGGTTGAGTTTCAAGTCACTTCCTAACGGTAGGGATGAAGCTCGAAGGGCGACGTTCTCCTGGCCGCTGTCGAGCGGTCAGCCGTCTCTCGCAGCAAGGAAGCTAACAGCACGAAGGTTAACGCGGGGCAAATTGCCGTCGGCTTATTATCGCTGGCCAGGATGCCTTTGCGGTGGGTCGCGGGCCGTTGCGAGAAGCTCACGAGATGGCGTTGATCGCGGTCGACAACCGGGATTTGAACGAGTCGGGGACGGGAATGTAGCCGTTGTCCGCCAAGCCGTCCTGCCCCGCGCCGATGGTGCTCTGCAGGAACGCCTTCACGGCCGCGCCGACCCGGGGATCGGTGTACTTCGAGCAAACGATCTCATACGTCGCCAGCACGATGGGGTAGGAACCGGGCCGGGTCGGCTCGTAGAAGGAGTAGGTGTCGACGACCAGGTCGTTGCCCTCCTCGCTGAAGTCGGCGCCGGCGATCGTCTTGCCCACCGAGCCCGCGTCGATCGCCACCGCGTCCGGACCGGCCGACGTGATGATCTTGGCCATCTTGACCTTTTGCGCCAGAGCAAAGGACCACTCGTTATAGGTGATCGACCCCTCGGTGGCCCTGACCGCCGCCGATGTGCCCTCATTGCCTTTGGCCCCCTCGCCGACACCACCCTTGAACGTCTTCCCGATGCCTTTGTCCCAGGCGCCGTTCGCGGCCGAGTCCAGATATTTCTGGAAGTTGTCCGTGGTACCGGACTGATCGCTGCGGAAGATCACCCGAATAGGCTCGGCGGGAAACGCGACGCCGGGGTTCAACTTCTGAATCGCCGGGTCGTTCCATACGCTGACGGCGCCCTTGAAGATTTTGGCGGCTGTCTGGCCGTCGAGATTCAGCGACGTAACCCCCGAGACGTTGTAGGTGATCGCGATCGGTCCGAACACCACCGGCAAATTCCACGCCGGCGAACCGCAGCGTTGCTGCGCCGCGAAGTATTCGATGGGAGCCAGCGGCGAGTCCGACCCCGCGAAATCCGTCTGTTTGCCGGTGAATTCGCCGATCCCGGCGCCCGACCCGTTGGGGGTGTAGTTCAGCGTCTGGCCCGGGCAGGCCTGCTCGAACGCATTGATGAAGCGGGTCATCGCGTTGGCCTGGGCGGTCGACCCGCTGGCCTTCAGCACCTTCGTCCCACCACAGCTCACCTGGACCGGCGACCCACCGGACCCGGTGCTTTTGCCCGCCGCGTTGTCGTTGGTCCCGCAAGCCGCCACTACCAGCGCAACAACGGTCAGGACACTGAGCGCAGCGCCGAATCGCTTCAGAACCAATAGGATTCCCACGGGGGAGCATCGAACATGATCGCCACCATTCACTAGCCGCTGCGCGCCGACCAAACTGTCAGGACTAAGGCTAGCGCCGGGCGATTGTTCTCGCAGTGGAGGCCGGATGCGGCCAGGCCGCGCGGCGCGGAATTCGGACACGATTTCGACCGACCGGTTCGGCGGGCCCGGACCTGGGCGCGGGGCGATACATCGCCCGGCAATATGCAAAAGTAGAACCTGTTCCAGAAATGCCGCATCCGAGACGGCGCGGCTTGCTACCGTTTCGGCTGACAACTTGGGCGAAGAGAGGCCGCAATGATCCTTGACAGATTTCGTCTCGACGACAAAGTCGCCGTCATCACCGGTGCCGGCCGCGGCCTCGGGGCGGCCATCGCGCTGGCTTTCGCCGAGGCGGGCGCCGATGTCCTCATCGCCTCGCGCACACAATCGCAACTAGAAGGCGTCGCCGAACAGGTCCGGTCCGCCGGTCGCCGGGCGCACATCGTCGCCGCCGACCTGGCCCACCCCGAGGTGACCGCGGAGCTGGCCGGCCAGGCCGTCGACGCGTTCGGGAAACTAGACATCGTCGTCAACAACGTCGGCGGGACCATGCCCAACACGCTGCTGACCACCTCGACCAAAGAACTCAAGGACGCATTCACCTTCAACGTCGCCACCGCCCACGCGCTCACCGTCGCGGCGGTACCCCTCATGCTCGAGCACTCCGGCGGCGGCAGCGTCATCAACATCACCTCCACCATGGGCCGGCTGGCCGGCCGTGGCTTCGCCGCCTACGGCACCGCCAAAGCCGCGCTGTCGCACTACACCCGGCTGACCGCCCTCGACCTGTGCCCCCGCATCCGGGTCAACGCGATCGCGCCGGGGTCGATCCTGACCTCCGCGCTGGACGTAGTGGCCTCCAACGACGAGCTGCGCGCGCCGATGGAGAAGGCCACCCCGATGCGCCGCCTCGGTGATCCCGTCGACATCGCGGCCGCCGCAGTTTATTTGGCGTCCCCGGCGGGCAGCTTCCTGACCGGCAAGACGCTGGAGGTCGACGGCGGACTCACCTACCCCAACCTCGACATCCCCGTCCCGGATCTGTGACCCCCGACCACTGAGGAGCCCGTCATGGCAATACCCGTCGTCCAATTGGGCACCGGCAACGTCGGTATCCACGCCCTCCGGGCGCTCATCACCAACCCGGCGTTCGAGCTCACCGGCGTCTGGGTGTCGTCGGACGCCAAGGCCGGCAAGGACGCGGCAGAGCTCGCCGGACTCCCCGAGTCGACCGGCGTCCTGGCCAGCACCGACCTGGACGCCGTGCTGGCCACCGGGCCGCAGTGCGCCGTGTACAACGCGCTGGCCGACAACCGGTTGCCCGAGGCGCTGGAGGACTACCGGCGCGTCCTGGCGGCCGGGATCAACGTCGTGGGTAGCGGCCCGGTGTTCTTGCAGTATCCGTGGGAGGTCATTCCCGAGGAGTTGATCAAGCCCATCGAAGACGCTGCCCGCGAAGGCAATTCGAGCGTGTACGTCAACGGGATCGACCCCGGCTTCGCCAACGACCTGCTGCCGCTGGCACTGGCCGGCACCTGTCAGAACATCCAGCAGATCCGCTGCATGGAGATCGTCGACTACGCCACCTACGACAGCGCCGCGGTCATGTTCGACGTGATGGGCTTCGGCAAGCCGCTCGACGAGATCCCCATGCTGCTGCAGCCGGGCGTGCTCAGCCTGGCGTGGGGATCGGTGGTTCGGCAACTGGCGGCCGGCCTGGGCGTGTCACTCGACTCGGTCGCGCAGGAGTACGTCCGCGTGCCGGCGCCCGAGGACTTCGACATCGCGTCGGGACACATCCCCAAAGGCAGCGCCGCGGCGCTGCGGTTCGAGGTGTTCGGCATGGTCAACGGCGACCCCGTCGTGGTCCTCGAACACGTCACCCGGCTGCGCGAGGACCTGTGCCCCGAGTGGCCGCAGCCCGCCCAGCCCGGCGGGTCCTACCGCATCGAGGTGACCGGCGAACCGTCCTACGCCATGGACGTCTGCCTCAGCAGCCGCAAGGGCGACCACAACCACGCCGGCCTGGTCGCCACGGCGATGCGGGTGGTCAACGCGATCCCCGCGGTGGTGGCCGCCCCGCCGGGCATCGTCACGACGCTGGACCTGCCGCTGATCACCGGCAAGGGGCTTTACCTGCCCGGGTGAGCAACGGGCGCGTCGACTCTTCGGATACCCTCACTTTTCAATTCGGCCGAGTGAATCGAAGGGCGACGCGTTGGCGCAGAGCAGTCAGGACTCGCTCAAAAGCAGCTGGTATCTGCTCGGGCCTGCCTTCGTCGCCGCCATCGCCTATGTCGATCCCGGCAACGTCGCCGCCAACGTCAGCTCCGGGGCGCAGTTCGGTTACCTGCTGCTGTGGGTCATCGTGGTGGCCAATGCGCTGGCCGGCCTGGTGCAGTATCTGTCGGCCAAGCTCGGCCTGGTGACCGGGCGCTCGTTGCCGGCGGCCGTCGGCAAGCGAATGAGCCGCCCGGTCCGGCTGGTGTACTGGGTTCAGGCCGAACTGGTGGCGATCGCCACCGACATGGCCGAAATCGTCGGTGGCGCAATCGCCTTGCGCATCCTGTTCGACTTGCCGCTGCTGCTCGGCGGAATCATCACCGGGCTGGTGTCCCTGTTGCTGCTGGCGATCCAGGACCGGCGCGGGCAGATCATCTTCGAGCGCGTCATCACCGGCCTGCTGCTCGTCATCGCCATCGGGTTCGCGGCCAGCTTCTTCGTCAAGACGCCGCCGCCCGGTGACGTGCTCGGCGGGCTGGTGCCGCGGTTCCGCGGCACCGAAAGCGTGCTGCTCGCCGCCGCCATCCTGGGCGCCACCGTGATGCCGCACGCGGTGTACATGCATTCCGGGCTGGTCCTCGACCGGCACGGCCATCCGGCCGAGGGCGCGCAGCGGCGCCTACTGCTGCGGGTCACCCGGCTCGACGTCGTGCTGGCGATGGTCGTCGCGGGCACGGTGAACGCCGCGATGCTGCTGGTCGCCGCGATCAACCTGCAGCACCGCAACATCACCGCGTCCATCGAGGGCGCGTACTCCGCGATCCACCACACGCTCGGGCCAACCATCGCGGTGCTGTTCGCGGTCGGACTGCTGGCGTCCGGGCTGGCATCGTCCTCGGTGGGCGCCTACGCCGGCGCCATGATCATGCAGGGGCTGCTGCACCGCAGGATTCCGATGCTGGTGCGCCGCTTGATCACCGTGTGCCCCGCGCTGGTGATCCTCGCGGTCGGATTCAACCCCACCCGCGCGCTGGTGCTCTCCCAGGTGGTGCTGTCGTTCGGGATACCGTTTGCGGTCCTGCCGCTGGTGAAGCTCACCAGTGACCGCGACTTGATGGGCGACGACACCAACCACCCCGTCACGACGATTATTGGCTGGGCCGTTGGCGTCATGATTAGTCTGCTTAACGTGGTCCTCATCTGGCTGACGGTGACTGCCTGAATGCCGGCCCGCCGGCACGCCTACTTCGCATACGGGTCGAACCTGTGCGTGAAGCAGATGGCGCTGCGGTGTCCCGACGCCGCCGATCCGCGGCCGGCGGTCCTGTCCGATCATGACTGGCTGATCAACCAGCGCGGCGTGGCCACGGTCGAGCCGTGTGCCGGCAACCAGGTGTACGGCGTGGTGTGGCAGATCTCCGATGGGGACCTGGCGACGCTGGACAGCGCCGAGGGCGTGCCGGTGCGCTACCGGCGCGACCGGCTGACCGTGCACACCGACGGCGGGCCGGCGCCGGCCTGGGTCTACATCGACCATCGGGTGACGCCGGGTCCGCCGCGGCCGGGCTACCTGCCCAAGATCATCGACGGCGCGGTGCAGCATGGGTTGCCGCAACGTTGGGTCGACTTCCTGCGGCGCTGGGATCCCGCACGCTGGCCGCAGCGGGCGTCGGCGTCGGGGCCTGCGCCCGAATCCCTTTCGGCGTTGCTGAGCCAGGCCGGGGTGAGCGAGGCCGGCCGCTTGCGGTCGCGTTTCGGCTTTCTGGCCATCCACGGCGGGGGGCTGGAAGAGATGACCGACGTGATCGCCGAACGCGCCGCCGAGGCAGCCGACGCGTCGGTGTACGTGCTGCGTCACCCCGACCGCTATCCGCACCACCTGCCCTCGGCGTTGTTCGACCCGACCGAGTCGCCACGGCTCGCCGAATTCCTCGACCATGTCGACGTTGCGGTGTCGCTGCACGGATACGGCCGCATCGGGCGCAGCACGCAATTGCTGGCCGGTGGCCGCAACCGCGCGCTGGCCGCGCATCTGGCCCGGCACATTCGGTTGACCGGCTACCGGGTGATCACCGAGCTCGAGGACATTCCCCCGGAGTTACGGGGTCTGCACCCGGACAATCCCGTGAACCGGGTGCGCGAGGGCGGGACCCAGCTGGAGCTCTCCCCCCGCGTGCGCGGCCTGAGCCCGCGCAGCCCGCTGCCCGGCGATGACGGCCTGTCACCGGTCACCGCGGCGCTGATCCGGGGGTTGGTGGAAGCTGCACGTTGTTGGTAATTGTCCTCGTCTGTTGATTGGAGTTGTTGGTGGCCAAGGATTTTCGCTTCGGAATGAGCATGCGCTTCATCAAGTCGCGCGCAGCGTTCGTCGACAAGGTGAAGCAAGCCGAAGACATCGGATTCGATGTGCTCTGCGTGCCGGACCATCTCGGCGCGGTGGCCCCCATTCCCGCACTGACGGCGGCCGCCATGGTCACCGACAAGCTCAAGCTGAGCATGTATGTGCTCAACGCCGCCTTCTACAAGCCCGCCCTGCTCAGCCGGGACCTCGGCGACCTGGACAAGCTCAGTAACGGCCGTCTCGAAATCGGGCTCGGCACCGGCTATGTCAAAGAGGAGTTCGACGCCGCCGAGCTCCCCTACCCCAGTGCCGGCGCCCGGGTCGACTACCTCAACCACATGACGGCATATCTGAAGGAGCACCACCCGACGACACCCATCCTCATCGCCGGCAACGGCGACCGGGTGCTGACCATCGCCGCCCGGCAAGCCGACATCATCGGGCTGACGGGTTCGAGGGTCAAGGAGGCCGACGACCCGCTGACCGAACGCGTCGAGTTCGTCCGCAACGCCGCCGGCGACCGGTTCGACGCGCTCGAATTGAACCTCGCCGTGACGGCGGTCCCGGCCGAGGGCGAGAGCCTGCCCGACCTGACGATGACCCGTCGGTACGCGGCGGGATTGTCCGACGAGGAGATCCTGGCCATGCACTCCGTCCTGACGGGGTCACCGCGCGAGATGGCCGACACGCTGCTGGAGTACCGGGAGAAGTACGGGGTCACGTTCATCACCGTCCAGGACAACCACATCGACAACTTCGCGAAGGTCATCGCCGAACTGCGCTGAGCCGTCGCTGCAGCATCACGGTGTCCGGCCATGGTTGCCGGGCAACTCAACCTCGAGAAGGTCATCTCGCCGCGTCACCACACGCAGCCCGAACCGCCGGCTGGCTTGCGCGATCGTTGCGCGCAGCCATTCGACCTCGTCACGAGACGGACGCTCGAGCCGCATCCGGCGGACGCGCAGCGGGATCATCTGCAACGACGCCAATTCACCGCCGGCCGGATCGGTTCGGGTCAGATACAGGAGCCGGAGATCGGCACGGTAGGCCTGGTGCCCGCCGATGCCTTCGTAGTCGTCGATGACATCGCCGCAACCGTAGAGGATCGGTTTGCCACGGTATATCTCGATCGGCCTGGGATGGTGCGAGGAGTGACCGTGAACGATGTCGACGCCGGCATCGATCAGCCGGTGCGCGAATGTGACGTCACTGTCCGCTATGTCATAACCCCAATTCGACCCCCAATGCACCGAGACGATCGCGATCCGGCGGTCGTGTTGACGTGCCAGCACGTCCGCGGCCACCTCGTCGGCGACGCCGCGTGCCGAGGCGTCCCGGATCAGTCGCACGCCGGGCCGATCGTGGAGCGCGGCCCAAGACACGGGAACGCCGGCCGACGGCATCGCGACCGAGCCCACCGTGACCCGGTATCCGTCGCCGACATCGAGCACCGCCGGTTCGCGTGCGATAGACAGGTCGGCCCCGGCTCCGACGCCCCGGATTCCCGCACCGGTGAGGGCGGACAGGGTATCGGCCAAGCCCGGGCGGCCGAAGTCGAGGATGTGGTTGTTGGCCAGCGCGCAGACGTCGGGCCGCAACGCCGTCAGGGCGGGCAGGTTATCCGGATGCATTCGATAACAAACCGCTTTGCCGTCGGCGAAATCGCCCCGCGCGGTGATCGTCGTCTCCAGGTTGATCAGACGGACGTTTGGGGCGGCCTCGTCGAGGACCGTCAGGACCTCGCCCCACGGCCACCGCCAATCCACCGGACGCGGAATCGGCCCATTTGCTCGCTCGGCCAACCGGACATATCCCCCGGCATCACGTAGATAGCGCTCACGCAATTCTGGATCGCCGGGATGGGGCAGGATCTGATCGACGCCGCGCCCGAGCATGACGTCGCCACCCAACAGCACCGTCACCGCACCGGAACCATGCGAGGAGCCCGGTGGGCGATCCGACTCCACCACGCCGACGCTAGGCGCTCGGAGAAATGCCGGCCAGGAGGCCTTGGTCCCCACGGGAGTGGCCTAACGGCCCTTCGGCACGCCGGCGCCTCGCGACACACTGAGGGGATGACACGGACGGACCGCGATGGCTGGGGTCGACCGCTGGTGCAGCGGCTGGCTTCGTTACGCGGCGACCAAAGAGTGTTCGATGATCGTGTCGACGCCGGACGACAGCTGGCCAAAAGTTTGGAACCCTTGCGTGGCCAGGATGTTTTGGTATTAGGTCTACCGCGGGGTGGTGTGCCGGTGGCCTTCGAGGTCGCCAAGGCGCTGCAGGCCCCGCTGGATGTATTGGTCGTGCGCAAGCTCGGGGTTCCATTTCAGCCCGAGCTGGCCTTCGGCGCGATCGGTGAGGGCGGGGTGCGGGTCATCAACGACGCCGTCGTGCGTGAAGCTCACTTGTCCGCGGACGAGATGGCGGCGGTCGAGGCGAAGCAGCGGGCCGAGTTGGCTCGTCGCTCTGAACGGTTCCGCAGCGGGCACGAACCGATCCCGTTGGCGGGGCGAACCGCCGTGATCGTCGATGACGGCGTCGCTACGGGCGCGACGGCGAAAGCCGCCTGCGAGGTCGCTCGCGCCCAGGGCGCGAGCCGGGTGGTGCTGGCAGTTCCGATCGGCGGACGCGATGTGTTCGCAAAGTTCGCCGGGTACGCCGACGAAGTGGTCTGCTTGCACACGCCCGAGTTCTTCTTCGCCGTGGGGCAGGGCTACCGGAACTTCACCCAGACTTCTGACGACGAGGTGGTCACGCTCCTCGAGCGGGCCCGAAACGGTTCTCGCGACCCGCTGGTCGATGCCGGCTCGGCCGACCCGCCGTTACGCGACGAGGAAGTCACGGTCACCGTCGGTTCGGTGTCGGTGGCGGGACATCTGACGATCCCCGAGCGTCCACTCGGCGTGGTGCTGTTCGCGCACGGTAGTGGAAGCAGCCGGCACAGCCCCCGCAACCGCTACGTGGCCGACGTGCTGAACGCCGCGGGTCTCGCCACGCTGCTGTTCGACCTTCTCACCCCCGAAGAGGAACGAAATCGAGCCAACGTTTTCGACATCGGCCTCTTGGCGCGACGGCTGGTCGACGTCACCGGCTGGCTGAGCCGCCAGCCGGATACGGCCGCGCTGCCGGTGGGCTACTTCGGTGCCAGCACCGGCGCGGGCGCGGCCCTGGTCGCCGCCACCGAACCGCGCGTGAACGTCGCGGCGGTGGTGTCCCGGGGCGGCCGCCCGGATTTGGCGGGGCAATTCCTGGCCCGGGTTTACGCGCCCACGCTGCTCATCGTCGGCGGCAATGACGACGTAGTGCTGGAACTGAATCGGCAAGCGCGAGCAGCGATCCCCGGCAGATGCAAACTCACCGTCGTGCCCGGCGCCACCCATCTCTTCGAAGAGCCCGGAACGCTCGAGAAGGTCGCCATGCTGGCCCGCGACTGGTTCGTCGACCACTTGAGCCCGGCGGCTCTGAGTACGAATCCGTAGTCCGGTCGGCCTGTCTAGCTGGGCGGGACGTGCTCGCCCGGCCCTGGGCATTCATCGGGCACATGGATGAGCACTGCGTCGTCGGCGGCCGGTTCGGCTTGGCCGCGGCGATGCGCAGTCAGATAAAGCCACCCCGGTGCGATGGGTTGTTTGCAGCGGGCGCATTGCGGGTCCGCGACCATGGCTTCCTCCCTTCCCGACCTCACGATCTCGACCATCATTCTCCGCCTGTCCCGCATTCGTGGGCCGTCATTTCAGACATCGGGTGCTGCGAGGCCAGTAGCGTGGTGCAGGTGACCAGACTGACGCTGACCGTGCCGGAGACGGTTGATCCAGACGAGCTGGCAAGCGAAATCGTCACGGCCCTCGTGGACAGGCTCCGAGACGATCACGGCTATGAGTTGGCGACCGGAACCGGGACGGGTGGCACCGGGACCCGCGAATATCCATTGCATCCGGCCGGCAGCATCGTCGTCGACAGCAAGCCGGGCGCGTTGACGGTCACGCTGCGCGGTGTCAACGCCGACGCGCATGACCTCTTCACCGGAGTCAGCAGTGGGCTGGAGCAGCGACACGAGGGGATTCGCGTCGGAATCGGCTGACCGTTTCGCCAGTCCGTGACATGCCCAAACCGTCTGAACCGCAAGCAGACAGATCCGGCGGTGCCCCGGACTACGAAGACATGACTTTCGACTCTCGCTAACCGCGGGAGGGCAGCACAGACTGCAAACCATGACCGCATCTGACGACACCGCCCAAACCTGGCGCGACGTGGCCGACCAGCTCACCGCTGCGCAAATCGCTCAGCTGGAGCGCCTCGAACACGACGAACCGCAGACGCTGCTGGACATGGCACGGCAGTGGGCGGCCAAGAACGTGTCCGCCGGGATGCCATTCGACGCCATCGGACCACCCGACGGTGCGGTTCGCACCTTCGACTGGCACTTCGACAGCAACTGGTTTCGCGAATTCGAGGGCACCTCCCGCCGCAGAGGGCCGACGCACGTTCAGATCTGCGGTCGACAGCAGGCCGATGGCTCGACGCGGCGGTGGATTGCCGTACACGCCCGTCACCTCAATGCGCTGGACGCGGCGGGTGCCCGCGAACTCGCCACGGCGTTGACCGAGGCGGCCGACGAGATCGAGCGGCTGGGCTGAGAATTATTGGCCCGCAGCGGATCACACGGCGGGATTATCGAGTGGCTCGTCGGCGTGCAGGCGGGCGATCGCATCAGCTATCGTCGGCGCGATCGAACACACACGGATGAAGGCGTCTGCGGCTTTGACGTCAGTACTGTCGGCAACCAGCACGCGCCGCAGGTCGAGCTTGCGCAATCGGTTCACCGCGGTGTGCACGAATAGCCCGTGCGTGGCCGCCACGACGATATCCGCCGCGGCGCCGTGTGCCCGCAGCTTCTCGACCGCGGCTTCAATAGTGGCCCCGGTGGTGATCATGTCATCGATGACCACCACCCTGCGACCACTGACGTCCCCGGCGATGTCCAATGCGGCCACCGTTGAGCCGCTTTCGCGCTGTTTGCGCACCACGGCCACCGAGCCGTGCAGCGCTTTTGCGTACCGTTCGGCGAGCTTGACCGCGCCCAGGTCGGGTGCGACCACCACCACGCCCTCCGGCAGATCGCCGGCGAGCTCGCGGCATAGCGCGGGAACAGCGGACAGCGTTTCCACGGGAATTCGGCACATCGCTTCCAGGGCGGGCGTGTGCGGGTCGACAACAACCAGTCGATCGGCACCCGCGGCGACAATCGCATCTATGACGACGGGTGAGCCGAGAGCCTGACCCGGCCCGGTGCGACGATCTTGGCGGGCGTAGCCGAAATACGGCACCACCGCGGTCACCCGTGCCGCGCGGGACCGACGGCAGGCGTCGAGCAGCAAGAGTAATTCGACGAAGTGCTCGTTGACCGGTGGCGATGTCGGCTGAATGACGTAAACGTCGGCACCGCAGACATCTTCGATCGTCGGATGGATCTCCCCGTCAGGGAATCGCTCCAGGGAACAGCCGTAGGAGTCGACTCCCAGGTGGTTTGCGATGGCGCTGAACAGCCCCGGGTTGGCGCTACCCGAGACGATACGCAGTACGGTCATCGGGCGTCCTTTCCCTCGCCGCCCTGAGTCCATCCTGAATGCATGGCTGTACCCATCGTGCCTCGACCATCGCACCAATCCACCGCCCGGCCGAGGGGCAAAAGTCATATCTCTGCTGCGGAAAGTCACTCCGAGCTGGACACTTATGCCGCAGATGAATTCGGATTTCTCCCCCGGTGGGCTTCTGCATGATGCGCGGGAGGCCTCGGTCGAAAAGGACAAATGACCCTATGGCGCGGACCGGTGCGATCCTTACGGTTGGACTGCGCACGCGGTGAATGCCGCGACAGGAACGGTAACAACATGACAGGCGAATTATGAGTGCTCACTACGAGACCGGCCCCGCGGCCGGCGACTACAGCGTTGAGGACGACAACCAGCTCCAACAAGAGGACACCCTGCTCGATCGCGGTGTGGACGACATCCTTGACGAGGGGTACTCACCACCCGAACGACCCTACGGACGCGGCGCATTCGGCCCAGCCGAAAGCATGGATCAAATGCTCGCGGAGGAAGAGCCGGACCCGGCGGCGCGAATCAACGTCGTGCTCGACGAGGACGAGCAGCGGCGCAGCGATGCCTCCGAGCGGGACGCCGAATTTCCGGAGCGGCGCGAAGTGGGCGGTGCACGAGCCGGGCGGCTTGTCGCTTCGGACTTGGGATTTGGCGAAGATGCCGACGAGGAGTTGTTCGCTACAGATGTCGGGATCGGCGGGGGTGCGGCGTCCGCCGAGGAAGCCGCCATGCACGTCATCGACGACGAGGAGGAGTAAGTCCTACCGGGCCCGGGCGCGGTCGCAGCGCTAATTTCAAGAATTCGCTCGGCGGACGCGGAGGGTATTTCGGCATGAAAATGTGGATCCAAATTTCCGGCCAGGATGAAGACGACGAATATCCGGACGGCGCCACTTATGCAGTACTCACGGGCGGCGTGCTGAGGGTCAATAGCGGCAAGGACATTCACCTCTACAGTCCGTCGTACTGGCAAGAGGTCATCATTGATACCGGCCCCGCCATCGAACTCGACGAACGAGCCCAACAACTCGACGAAGATCTGCGATGGCAATAGTCGGCGCAGCGCGGCGGTAGGCGCGGCGACTCCTCAACGCCGTTTTAGCCTGGGAATGCTCAGGCAGAGGGGTGCGATGAGCAAAGGTGGGACCATGGCCGGCCCGGATAGCGAAGCCGCGCCGACCACCGTCAAGAGCAAAGGCCTCAGGGGTGGCGCACTCGGCCTGGTCTCCGGCGTCGTGGTCGGCCTGGCGTCAATGGCACCCGCCTACAGCCTTGCCGCGACGCTGGGTCTCGTCGTGGCCAGTGGCGGTGGGCAACTCGCCGGCGTGAAAGCCCCGGCGGTCGTTCTCGTTTCCTTCATCCCGATGTATCTGATCGCCGTCGCCTACCGGGAGCTGAACGAGGCCGAACCGGACTGTGGCACCACGTTCAGGTGGGCGTCGCGGGCGTTTGGGCCTGTCGTCGGATGGCTCGGCGGCTGGGGCATCATCGCCGCGGAAGTGATCGTGATGGCCAACCTGGTCGATATCGCCGGGAAGTACTCGTTCAGGTTCGTCGGCCAGCTGGGTTGGCATTCGGTTGCGGACCTGGCCGACAGCAGGTTCTGCTCGACGGTGGCGGGCGTCTCCTGGATTGTGCTGATGACGTATGTCTGTTATCGCGGCATCGCGGTCTCGGCGCGACTGCTGTACGCACTGCTGTCCACTCAGATCGTGGCGCTGATTGCGTTTTCGGTGGTCGCGTTGGTCAAAACGTATACTCATGAAGCCCAAGCCTTTTCGCTGCATCCTTCGCTGTCCTGGTTCTGGCCGGGCGGTCTTGACTTGAGGACGACCGCCGCCCCGGCAGTCCTCATGGCCATCTTCATGTACTGGGGGTGGGACACCGCTGTGTCCTGCAACGAGGAGTCCGACGACCCCGGCCGCACGCCAGGTCGCGCCGGCGTCATCTCGACTTTCCTACTGCTGGCGACCTTCACCCTGGTGACCGTGTCGGCCGTGGCGTTCGCCGGTGTCGGGACGGCGGGCATCGGACTGGGCAACCCGCGCAACTCGAGAGATGTTTTTGCCTCCATCGGTCCGCAATTGTTCGGCGACGGTGTCCTCGGGAAGATTGCACTGCTGTTGCTGGCGGCGTCGATCCTGACTTCCGCCTCCGCGTCGACTCAGACGACGATCTTGAAGACCACGCGCACCACCCTGTCGATGGGGGCGTACAAGGCGCTGCCTGACTCGTTCGCCAAGACCCACCCTCGCTACCTGACGCCGAGCACATCCACGATCGCGGTCGGGGTGGTCTCCATCATCTTCTACGTCCTGTTCACGCTCATCAGCGAGAGCCTGCTGGCCGCGCTGGTGGGATCGGTCGGGTTGATGATCGCGTTCTACTACGGGCTCACCGGGTTTGCGTGCGCCTGGTACTACCGCCATACCCTTACCGCGTCGGTGCGGGATTTCGTGATGCGCGGCGCCTTCCCATTGCTGGGCGGCGTGGTCTTACTGCTCGTTTTCATCTACGGGCTCATCCAGTACGCCAGGCCCGAGTGGCTGACCGACCATGAGGGCCACAGCATCACGATCCTCGGGTTCGGTGCCGTCGCGGCGGTCGGTATCGGCGCGCTGGCGCTCGGAGTGATCCTGATGCTGGCGTGGTGGGCGATAGCCCCGGGTTTCTTCCGCGGCCGCACCATCACGTGCGGGCTCACCGGAGGGCATCCCGGTGGGCACGTCGATCAGCCGGTACGCCCCTGACTACCTTGGGGGACGATCCGCCTGACGCGTGCCGACAAGAGAGACTCGCCGTCGGCTGGGCCCTCACGCCGAGATGTCACCTGGTCATCGCCATACCAGCTACACTCACACCCGCCACATCGCGACGATTAGGCCAATCGTCCGGAATGGCACCAGGACGCCGCGAACGCCGCTGAACCTCGCCCAGCTAGGTTTGAGTCAAGGTATTTGAAGACGTCGCCCGCCCTCGTAGCTCAGGGGATAGAGCACGGCTCTCCTAAAGCCGGTGTCGCAGGTTCGAATCCTGCCGGGGGCACTGTGTGATGTGTATGGCTCGGCTGGTGCGTGACAGTTGTTCGGCTGATCGGTGACACTCCTTCGATGAGGGAGTTGAGCGTGGCTGAGCAGCGGTATCAGGCTGTGATGGCGGTGGTGATGGGTTGTCGGTGTCACAGGCCGCAGAAAAGACCGGGGTGGCGCGTCAGGCGCGCACTCGTGGTTGGCCCGCTATGAGACCCAGGGCCTGGTGGAGTTGATGGGAACGGTCGCATCGGCGGGTGATTAGTCCGCATCAGATGCCCCGCAGGTTGAGGCGATTCCGCCGGAATTGCGGCGTCACGGCCGTATTGGGGGCCGCGGCGGTTGGTGTCGAGGGGCACCCTGCCAGGGGTATGACGTCGGGCGATGCCTCAGATTCGGTGACAACGGACACCCGCGAAACGGCGAGTCGGCATTCGCCTTTACGTCGCTACTAGTGAACGAATCGCCGTGTAACAAGCGACTGCGACCAGAAGCCATACGAACCAGCGGATGAGTCGGGCTGTCGGCCCCGGTCGAATTTTGAGCAGTTTCTTCCGGTCGAAAACTGAGCAGGTTTGTTTACGGGGTTGAGTCTGCCTGACGGTCGGCTTCGACGGAGGGCAGGGACTCGATTGCGGTGTGTTTGATGCGGTAGCTGGCCCCTTTGAGGGCGATGACGTCGGCGTGGTGCACGATGCGGTCGATCATCGCTGAGGCGATGGTGGCCTCGCCGAAGACCTGGCCCCACCGGGAAAACGGCAGGTTAGAGGTCAAGATGATCGAGGATTTCTCGTATCGGGTGGACACCAGTTGGAAGAACAGGTTGGCCGCTTCGGTGTCGAAGGGTATGTAGCCGACTTCATCGATGACGATCAGCCCGATGCGCGAGATTTTGCGCAGCTCGGAATCGAGGCGCCCGATGCGGTGGGCTTCGGCCAGCCGGGTGACCCAGCCGGTGGCCGCCGCGAAGGCGACCCGGTGCCCGGCCTGGGCGGCTGCGATCGCTAACGCGGTCGCCAAGTGTGTTTTGCCGGTGCCCGGTGGTCCTAGCAGCACGATGTTGCGGGCTTCGGCCAGCCAGCCGCCGGCTTCTAGGCGGGCGATCTGTGCGCGGTCGACGTGGGGTTGGGCGGTGAAGTCGAAGTCGTTGATCGTTTTGATCGCCGGGAACCCCGCATAGCGGATGCGTTGCCGGGCACCAGATTCGGCCCGGGCATTGGATTCCACGGCTAGCACGGCAGCCAGGTAGTCCTCGAGTGACCAGCCCGCAGCGCGGCCTTGTTCGGCCAGCCGCCCGTAGTGGGCGGCGATCCGCGGGGCTTTGAGCAGCCGGGATTGGTGGGCGATCAGCTTGTCCGCCTCCCCGGGAACGGGAGCGCGTTTGGTGGCCATCAGGCGACCTCCCCGGTCCCAAACAGCGCGTCATAGGCCCCTAGATCGGCGACTTGGACCTCCACGTCCATGTGAGCACCCGCCGTCGGGCGGTCCCGGAAGTTCTCCCGCATGATCGCCGCCGCGGCCAGATGCTCAGGATCACCAACCAATCCCGCGGTGCCCCAGAGCCGTTGGTGGTCAGCGACCACCCGCTCACCACAGCGGGCCATCACCCGATCCAGCGATACGGACACGGTGATCATCCGACCGATCGCCTCGGGATGCACCGAATAGGCGTTGCCGCCGATGCTGACGTAGTAGTCGCGACCCAGCCGCGTGGTGATCATGGTGCCGGTGGCCGGGGCCACCGGCGGCAGCGCGGCCATCGCCTGCAGATCGGTGCCCAGCGCCTGGGCGGGGATCATCGTGGTCGTAGCGTGCCGGCGTGGGTTGGCCACCTGCGCCAGCCACTGCGCGAGCTGGGTGTTGAAGTCCGCAGGCGAGCAAAACCGCCGACCCGGCAGAAACGACGACCTCAAATAGCCGTTGGCCCGCTCGACGAGCCCCTTGGTCTCCGGATCATAGGGGCGGGCCTGGATGAGCCGGGTGCCCAAGACTCCGCAGAACCCGGCCACCCCGTCGGCAAGCCGACCGCGTTGACCAATCCCGGCCTCGTTGTCCCACAACAATGTTCGCGGCACCGCGCCGATGCACCCCGAGAGCAGCTGCCACATGCCGCCCAGCAGATCCCCGGTGACCCGCGACGGGATCATCATCGCGGCGATAAACCGCGAGTAGGCGGCCACCATCACCAATACGGGAAACGATCGCAGCACTCCGGCATGGTCGGGCACCACCCGGCCGGGCAGCCACAGATCGCACTGCACCTGCTCACCGGGCAGATGCACCAGCCGGTCGCACGGATCAGCCGGGGCGTACTCCGGGCGAATCCGGGCAACGTTTTCCCCAAACCACGAGTGCCCACCCGTCCAACCCACTCGCTCGGCGATCACCGTCGCCGGCATCCTCGGATACGCGCTGAGCACCGCTCGCACGGCTGGCTCGATCTGCGCCCACGCCGAGGTCGTCACCGGCGCCCGCTCATAGCGCGGCGGACTATCCGAACCCAGCGCCTTGGCCACAGTGTTGCGTGACAGACCCAGCCGTCGGGCGATCGCAGCCTGCGACAACTTCTCCGACCGATACAGCCGGCGGATCTCAGCCCAATCCTCCACAGTGATCACTCTCCAATCGAAGGGTGCTCACTTTTCGACCGGGTGGTTTCTAGGGGCGGTCGCAACACTTCTCTAGGTTCTGGAGGTTGTGTTGTCATCGTCGCGTCGCGTGAAAAAAGGCCCGGGCCGACGGCCACAGTCCGCCAAGCGTGAGCGATTTACGGAGCTGCGCGCCCGGGGCTGGTCCATCTTGGCGGCGGGTCGTGAAGTCGGTGTGTCCCGTACCGCAGCAAACAATTGGGCAAGGGGGTACAAAACCTATCGGCGTGGCGAGGCCGTGGGATTCGTGCCCGCACTCGATCGTTTGGCTGTGCGCCAGATCAGCGATCGCTATCTATCCGAAGAGGAGCGGATCGGCATCGCCGATCTGCGCCGCACGGGCATGGGTGTTCGGCAGATCGCCACCACGCTTGGCCGGGCACCATCGACCGTATCGAGGGAGTTGCGCCGCAACAGCCGCCGCGACGGCCAGTACCGGCCGTTTGAAGCCCACCGCTGGGCGGTTCAGCGCAGAGCGCGTCGTCACCAGCGGCGGGTCGACAAGAATCCCGCCCTGTGTGACCTGATCGCCGAGCTCCTCGCTCAACGGTGGAGCCCGCAGCAGATCGCCCGACACTTGCGGCGCGAATACCCCGAGGACCGATTGATGTGGTTGTGCCACGAAAGCATCTACCGGGCTGTGTACCAACCCCATTCGCGCTTGATACGGCCGCCACAGGTCAGGTCGTCACACCGGGGTCCGTTGCGCACTGGCAGGACCCATCGCCGCGCGCACCAGCGGCCGGGTCGGCGGCGTCCGAGGTTCGCCCAGCCGATGTTGTCGATCCATCAGCGGCCATTCGCTCCCGCCGACCGCAGCCAGCCGGGGCATTGGGAAGGTGACCTCATCGTCGGCAAGAACCAGCGCTCGGCGATCGGGACCCTGGTCGAGCGCCAGACCCGCCTGATTCGGCTGATGCACCTTCCCACCCGTGACGCCGACTCCCTGCGTATCGCGATCGCCACGACCATGGGTGGCCTGCCATCGAACTTGATCCGATCGATCACCTGGGATCAGGGCATCGAAATGGCCCGACACACCGACATCACCGCAGACCTCGGCGTGCCGGTCTACTTTTGCGACTCCCGCTCGCCGTGGCAGCGCGGCAGCAACGAGAACGCGAACGGGCTGCTACGCCAATATTTCCCCAAGGGCACCAGCCTAAGCACCTACACACCCGACCATCTGCGCGCTGTCGAATACGAGATCAATAACCGCCCCCGCCACACCCTCGAAGACCGCAGTCCCGCCGAACTTTTCACCGCGCTGCTAACCTCACCAGACCATCAACTGTTGCGACGTTGACTAGAAGCCACCCCGGAATCACCTGCTCACTTTTCGACCGGAACCGACACGGGCCGCTGGTACCCGGCTGGCGAGCCCGTTACCCAACAGCACCCCGACGCTGCCCGCCGCGGTGAAAGGTATCGCTATCGGCCAGTCGATGGGGCCGCTTTGAAGGTGAAACGCAAGTCCTTCGGCCGAGCTGATGGCGATAACGAGCAGCGAAGTCCCGACTGCAGTAGGCATTTCATAGTCAAGTGCCAAGACCAGCGCCGGCACGATTACGAAGCCGCCACCCACCCCGAAGAAACCGGTGAGGAAGCCGACGACGGTACCGGCGATCACCAGTCGCCAGCCGGTGGCAAACCACGTTCTCCGGTGCTCGCCTCCGTTGTCGCCGGACGCGCAGTCCGCGTGCGGAGACGTTGTCGCGCGGCGCTCGCCGGTGCCGTCGGCCTGCTGGACGCCACCGGCGCCGACCGAGGCCAGCTGCTTTGTATGGCATGGCGTTTCGGTGTGCCGTGCGTACATGCGCCAAGCAGCCACCAAGATCAAGCCTGAAAAGATCAATAGCAGAGTGTCATTGGGGATTGCTCGGCTGAGCAAGGATCCAAGCAATGAGCCACCGATGCCGACCAACCCGAAGATCATGCCGGAGCGGATCCGTACCCGGCCCCCGCGCCAATGCCCGATCATGCCGACCAGAGCCGTAGCCCCCACGGCCACGAGTGACGTTGTGGTCGCGGCGTGTGCGCTCTCTCCTACCCCGTAGACCAAGGCGGGGACGGCGAGAATGGATCCACCACCCCCGAGGGCCCCGAGGGCCAGGCCGATCAAAAGGCCTAACGGTGTTGCGATGGCAATGCCGCTCAGGCTCATCGTGCTGTCCGCCGGATGTGGCCGTGCGTGTCTATTCCCAGGCCGATCATGAGACGCACGAGCGGTCCTGCGAGCGCTCAGCAGCCGTGAGGATGCCTACCCGATGCAGCAGCAGACTCGTTGGACACCAACCGACCGCGGCGTCGAGCAACAGATTCGCGCCGACGAATCCAGTCAATACGCGCCAGCGAGGCGAATACTTTTGCCCCAACAGCAAGCTGGCGAGCACCACGCTCCCGGCTAGCAGGTGCACGGCACGTTCCAGCGTCCACCCTTGCGGCTTGGGCATTCCGAACGCCCCCCGTTGCATTGCGGGCCGAGTCATCCGATCTCCCATGATCATTCCCCCTTTCAGCCCAGGCTTACTTCTTGGTACCCGCCTTATTCGGCGGTGAATCGCACTGCGCGCACGCCTGACTCTTTAAGCGCGATCATCCGGCTTACACTTCTCGCTGGAATCCCCGTATACGACCCGAGCCGTGACAATCATCGAAGTCGAAACGGCCAGCGTGAACAGCCAGGCGCTGGCAGCCATCTGGACACCGCCGCTGAGGATATGCCCGCTCGTACACCCATCGGCCATCCGTGCCCCGAACATCATGACGCAGGAACCACCGAAGCTGGCGATCGCTCGCTTACCGCGACTGGATCCGAAGCGGTTCCGCCATGATGGCGGAATAACCGGCCTGAACCCTTGGAAGTGGCGGCTTATAAAAAGCGCCGTGAGCAGCGCCCCGACAAAAGTTCCCATGTCCGATAATGGCTCCCAACCAGCCCTTTTCGCCATGATCTTGCTGTATTCAAAATCAGGAAGCAGTAAATTGCCGACGATCCAAGAGTACGTAGTGGATTCGCCGAAGATTTGGCGGAAAAATATGGCGAGCACTGCGGCCACGCCAACCACGGCACTCATACCAAGCTTCACGGGTGAGAAAAAGTTGCTATTGGGCACGTCATCTTTGATCACACGGGACAGCCAACGCGACCGGCCCTCGTACAAGCTCCCCTCCGCTAGGTACGCAGCCGTGTCGGCAACGAATTCTCGGTCGAGCGCGTCGCTACCGCCACGTACAGCGCGAACGACGAAGCTTCTGCCCCCCGCATAGCGGGGAAGGAACATCACAAGAGCAAGCAGCGCGATTGCGTACCCGACGGCGATTACGAACGTAAACCCAGGATGGATGCGGTCGATCGGTCCCGAAGCGATCAGATTTCCCAGATTTGCCGTGTGCACCAACCAACGACCCACTGCCGTTTGATAGAGCATCGTCCAGGCCACCGCTCCGAGAAGAGCGCCCGGCAAGGCATACAATGCATCACGGCGCCCTTCACCGAGCGCCATCAATTCAGAACCTGGCACATAGCCCGAAACAGCCATTCCGGCTCCGAACAACAGTCCGCCGAGAGTAACTCCAACTACGTAGGCCGGCTTCGGCGAAAAATGCATCGAAAAACCGCACGCATACAAACCATAAAGGACGACCGCGCCGACTGCCGATGCGATGGCTATGCAGCCGAACAACAACCTGTCCTTCCATCGGGCCAGGCGGATCAGCGTCTCTGGGTTGCCGATTCCCCAAAGCTCTCCAATTGCGCCGAAGAGCACCCCGAAGATCAAACCGACCCACAGCGGAGCGGTAACGTCAATCACGCTTGGGCCTTATCGCGCATTTGCGTCGCCTGCTTGTTGGGTTCGCATGTTGTGATCATTCCTTGCTGACATCTCCCGTGCCGGGGTCGCCGTGGTGGCGACCAATATAGGCCTCCTCCCGCATCATCGAAATCAATTTGTGATCCGTCGTCGTGATCAACCGGTATACCGCCGACCCTCGCGGCCCGCGCCGGTCCGGAAATGCGCGCCGTGCTTGAGGGCGGACTACTGTCGTCGTCACTACCAGGCCCCCGTAGGGCACTCAGGATCCACCATCGATACTACCGAATTGCGAAAAACGTTGACCAGCAAAGGAATAAGCTCTCTCACCTCGACGGACCGTAACGATGCCGATGGCTTAGGTCCGACTCGGACAGTCCCTGCCAAGGCCGAGACCCACAGTCACCAACGCGGTACCCGTACCCCTACCCGTATGGCCGAAACATTTCCGGGCTGGGTTGATCAAGCGAGCATGGGTGTCGCTGGCCGTCGCGCTCGTCCCGGCTTTGCCGGGCTGTCGATGTCGCACCTGCGCGGCATGCTCGAGTCGCATCAAAAGAGCTCGACCCGACGGTGCCGCCGTCGTGATCGAGCCGGTGACCACAAGCAGGTCACGTACGACATCTTCAGACCCGCAACCACTCTGGCAAACATCAATTACCTGGACGCGCACGGAGCCTCACCAGAATGAGGTTCGCAGCCCGCCATCGTCGTACACGGTCACCACGCGACTGCCCGCCGTGTTCGCCAACGTGGTGGCGCTGTTGTGCGCCCACTCCCTCAAGGAATGGATGGCGCGACGGCGATCGAGTGCGACGAGAGCGGCGGCGCGTTGCTTCATCAACACGCCGGTGACAACGAGACAAAGTGGGTTTGGGACGGCGTTGTTCGCGGGCGGGGTGGCACGCGCCGTCATGCCCCATGCCTCACGGTCGAATGCCGTACCCTTCGCCGTCGTCGGCCAGATAAGTGACGACGTACCACCGTCCGGGCGGTCGGCTGCTCGTGTCGTATTCCTCGGTCGGGGTCGCCCGCTCCAGCCGAACGTCCGTCAATTGCGGATTGTGCACGCGGATATAGTCTTCGAGCTCGGCCAGGAGCGCATCGCCCGTCAGTACCGTATCCGCGAGCGCCTTCGCCTCGCGCTTGGCCCAACTCACGCGTTACATCTTGCCCCGACCGGTGCGGCCGGCGGCTGACGCCGTGGGTTAGGTCGCCATCCGCCCGTCGAGCACGATGCCCAGCCGAACGGCGCCACCCCTGCGGTGCACGCCCTCGATACGTACCTCGATGTCTGGCCGCCGCGGCTTGCCGGCGGTCGACGTGGCTGGGTTGTCGAAGGTGATCATCGCCGATCTCCTCTCTCGCTACGCCCCCGCTCTATTCAGGGTGCGACACGTATACCGACTATTCGGGGTGCGACACGATCACGATTAGGGCAAGACGGTGTGCATCAGCATCACGTCGTACGCCGACCACAACGACAGGTTGAAGTACAGGTCCCGGCCGGACGACCAGGGGTGGATCATCGGCGCGTAGATGCCACCGGGCATCGAGAACGACGACACCAGCGGTTGCTCCGGGCTCCACGGTCCCTGTGGGGTCGGCGCGGTGCGGGCCACCACGTCGTTGCTGCCGCCGTTGGTGTAGAGCACCAGATATTGCTTGAGGTAGTTGTTGTACTGGGCCGACATTTCGCCTACCGGACCCGGGAAGATCGGCGTGGCCGCGCCCGGATTGTTGGGAACCCAGCGACCGCCTTCGTCGCCGTTCCAGTACTGGTACTTGGTGAGGTCGGGCAGCTGACCCGGGGGCACCCGCGACAGGAAGGCCGCGCCACTGCGTCCCGACGGAGTCCCGAACTGGTAGAGGTAGCCGTCGTTGCCCTTCATGAAGGCACCCATCTGGAAGTTCTCGTTCCCGGGGGTGAACCCGGCCCCCGGGATGGCATCCGCCGAGGCGGTGCGGATCGAGGTGGGGAAGATCCCCCAGTTCTGGCCGTTGTCGTTGGACCGCGCGATCGCCGAGTAGTTCGTCGACCATTCGCCGTCGCGACCCCACTGCCGGATGGACATGTAGCTCATGTACTGCGTCCTGCCGAGCGAGATGGCGGCGGTCGGAATGATCCCGGTCTCGTGTGCTGCCTTATGGATGGTGTTGACGACCTGCTTGGACAGGTTCGGCGCCCACACGGGTGAACCGGAGTACCGGTCGTTGGGGATGCCGTCGGCGATGTGGATGCCGTGCGACAGATCACGGTCCGAGCTGCGGAAGAGCGTGTTGTAACGCCACTGCTGGCCCTTGACCCTGCAGTAGCCGAAGGTGTCACCGAAGGCCATGAGCACTTGACGATTCGCGGGATCTCCGTTGTCCCAGGCGATCCCGAGGTCGGTACCGGAGATGCTGAAGCGCTGCAGAGTCTTGTTGGGCCCGTCGGGTCCGGTCACCCAGTCGACCAGCGATGTCGGCGCCCCCGCGATCGAGGGGGGCGGCGCCGGCGCGGGTTGCGGTGGCGGGACCGGGGCCGCGTTGGGCTGCAACTGACCGGCGTTCGGCGGCTGCGGGAGGGCGGGGACCGGCGGATTGGGCCCGGGCGGTAATACCTCGGCCTGCGGTCTCATCGGGGCGACCTGCCGTGGGATCGCCGGCTTGAGGAACGACGAGATCAGCGGCCCCAGCTTGGGCAGTGGCGCCTGGTCGTTGGTGTGGCTGGGTCTGCGCCCGGTGGGCGGCTGGACGACCGGCTGGGGTGCGGGCATCGCCGGCGGCGCGGCGGGTGGCTCGACGTTCGCCTCCGGCGCGCCGCACGGCGTGGCATTGGCCGACGGTGCGGGGCCGACCACGTAGACGAGTCCGACAGCGGCCGCCGACGCCATCGATAGCGACACACTTCGAAGAATCGCCGACATGTAACACCTTTCGAGCGGCAGGGACACCGCATTGACGTCCGCAGTTGGCTCATGTGACGATAGTGATCAGAGCGGCTGTTGTGACTAGTGATGCAGCGATAGGTACGTATCCGTGACCGTGTCGCAACGGAGCCACCGATCCCCATAAGTCCGGTCGCGTGACTGCCTACGTTGCCGGTGGCGCCGCGATCCGCCGGACTCTGCGAGAGCGTCGGCACTCCCGGACGCGGCATTCTTCGGGGCTGCCTCGCGGGGTCCGGCTGGCCGCGGTCGTCGTTCTGGTCGGTTACTACCCCGCCCGGAGGTGGCCGACGCACCGGGCGTCTACGGAGCACTCGGTCAGGAAGATCGGGCCGACGCCACCGGGCTCGTTGTAGTCGAGGTGCTAAAGCGCTATCCGCGTGGCGATTTCACCGCCCTCATCCGACCGTTGCCGCACCTCACCCCGACGCAACCGAGCCCACCACACTCATCTACACCGCGATCCGAAGCCAGGCCGGGGACCCCCGGAGCACAGGCCTATCGCGCCCCGTGCCCGGCGCGACTCGACACCGCATGTTTGTTTGCCGCGGTACGGGGCAATGTTCCATGAGAGGCGCACGCGTCGGCCGGCCTTCGCGTTCGCCTAGGTCCCGTCGGTTCAGCCCGAGAGCCGACGGGGCCGCCCTCATTTGCGCCAGGGGCCGGACCATGAGCCGCTCGCGGATAGGCCTCAACGGCGAGGCCGTCCAGGAGTAGCCTGCGGCGTATGGATGGCTCGGCCGGTGTGTGGATCCTGGGCGGTTGCCAAACCGATTTCGCCCGCAACCTGACCAAAGAGGGCCGCGACTTCGCCGCCCTGACCGCCGAGATCGTCGAGGCGACGCTGGCCTCGGCCAAGGTCAACGCCGCCGACATCGAAGTGGTGCACGTGGCGAACGCCTTCGGGGAGATGTTCGCCCGTCAGGGTCACCTCGGGGCGATGCCCGCGACGGTCTGCCCCGATCTTTGGGACACCCCGGCCTCCCGGCATGAGGCGGCGTGCGCGTCGGGCAGCGTCGCCGCACTGTCCGCGATGGCCGATCTGCGGTCCGGCGCCTATGACACCGCGCTGGTGGTGGGCATCGAGCTCGAGAAAACCGTGCCCGGTGACACCGCGGCGGAACACCTGGGTGCGGCCGCGTGGACCGGTCACGAGGGGGCCGGCGCGCGCTACCTGTGGCCGTCGATGTTCGCCGCCGTCGCCGACGAATACGACCGGCGCTATGGCCTGGACGACACCCACCTGCGCGCCGTCGCGCAGCTGAACTTCGCGAACGCGCGGCGTAACCCCAACGCCCAGACCCGTGCTTGGACGGTCCCCGACCCCATCACGGACGACGACGCCACCAACCCGATCACCGAGGGGCGGCTGCGGCGCTTCGACTGCAGCCAAATGACCGATGGCGCGGCGGGATTGGTTCTGGTCGGCGACGCCTACCTGCGCGAGCACCCCGACGCGCGCCCGATCGGCCGCATCGAGGGTTGGGGGCACCGGACGGTGGGGCTGGGCCTGCGGCAGAAGCTGGACCGAGCGGCGGACGACCCCTACATCCTTCCGCACGTGCGGACCGCCGTGCACGACGCGTTGCGGCGCGCCAGGCTGACCCTCGACCACCTCGACGGCTACGAGGTGCACGACTGTTTCACCCCCAGCGAGTACCTGGCCATCGACCACATCGGGCTGACCGGCCCAGGCGAGTCCTGGAAGGCCATCGAAAACGGCGAGATCGAGATCGGCGGCCGGCTGCCGATCAATCCCAGTGGCGGCCTCATCGGCGGCGGCCACCCGGTCGGCGCCTCCGGCGTGCGCATGCTGCTCGACGCGGCCAAACAGGTCAGCGGCGCGGCCGGCGAGTATCAGGTCGAGGGGGCGCGGAAGTTCGGCACCCTCAATTTCGGCGGCAGCACCGCCACCACCGTGAGCTTCGTTGTCGGCGCGGCAGAGGGCGCGTGAGATGGACGTTGAGCTCGTCGGCAAGTTCCTGTCCACGCTGCCCGAAGACGACGACCACCCCTACCGGACCGGGCCCTGGCGTCCCCAGACCACCGAATGGAACGCCGACGACCTCACCGCCGTCGAAGGGGAGATCCCGCGCGACCTGGACGGCATCTACCTGCGCAACACCGAAAACCCGCTGCATCCCGCCCTGAAGACCTATCACCCGTTCGACGGCGACGGCATGCTGCACATCGTCGGATTCCGCGACGGAAAAGCCTTCTACCGCAACCGTTTTATCCGCACCGACGGCTTCCTGGCGGAGAACGAAGCCGGTGAACCACTGTGGCCGGGACTGGCCGAGCCCGTGCAGTTGGCCAAGCGCGGGGACGGCTGGGGCGCCCGCAGCCGGATGAAGGACGCGTCGAGCACCGACGTCATCGTCCACCGCGGCGTCGCGCTGACCAGCTTCTACCAGTGCGGCGACCTCTACCGGGTCGATCCCCGTTCGGGCGAAACCCTGGGCAAGGAGACCTGGAACGGGCACTTCCCGACCGATTGGGGTGTGTCCGCGCACCCGAAGGTGGACTCCAAGACCGGTGAACTGCTGTTCTTCAACTACAGCAAGCGGGACCCCTACCTGCGCTACGGTGTGGTCGACCAGACCGGCGAACTCGTCCACTACGTCGACATCCCCCTTCCCGGGCCGCGGCTGCCGCACGACATGGCCTTCACCGAGAACTACGTGATTCTCAACGACTTTCCGTTGTTCTGGGACCCGGTCCTGCTCGAGCAGGACGTACACCTGCCGCGTTTCTATCCCGACATGCCGTCACGTTTCGCGGTCCTGCCCCGCCGCGGCGGAACCGGGGACATCCGATGGTTCGAGGCGGACCCGACGTTCGTGTTGCACTTCGTCAACGCCTACGAGGACGGTGACGAGATCGTGCTCGACGGCTTCTTCGAGGGCGATCCTTCGCCGATGGACAACGGTGGAACCAAGTGGGACAAGCTGTTCCGGTTCCTGGCACTCGATCGCCTGCAGTCGCGGCTGCACCGGTGGCGTTTCAACCTGGCCACCGGCGCCGTGCGCGAAGAGCGATTGTCGGAGTCGGTCACCGAGTTCGGGACCATCAACCCCGACTTTGCCGCAAGCGACTACCGCTACGCCTATGCCGCCACCGGCAAACCGGGCTGGTTCCTCTTCGACGGGCTCGTCAAACACGATCTGCGCACCGGAGGCCAACAGGCATTCTCCTTCGGCGACGGCGTCTACGGCAGCGAGACGGCGATGGCCCCACGGCGCGGTGCCACCGGCGAGGACGACGGCTACCTGGTCACCCTGACCACCGACATGAACGCCGACGCCTCCTATTGCGTCGTCTTTGATGCCGGGCGTTTGGCCGACGGCCCGGTCTGCAAAATTCAACTGCCGGAGCGTATTTCCAGCGGAACTCATTCCACCTGGGCGCCCGGCGAACAACTCCGGCGCTGGAGCACCGCGGAGTCCCCGGCGAGCGCGGTCGGGTTGTGATGGAGGCGCACAAGCTCCGTCG
This sequence comes from Mycobacterium europaeum, assembly GCF_034555895.2. Lineage (NCBI taxonomy): Bacteria > Bacillati > Actinomycetota > Actinomycetes > Mycobacteriales > Mycobacteriaceae > Mycobacterium > Mycobacterium europaeum. The sequence goes on along the minus strand of NZ_CP157315.1, from coordinate 325,609 downwards.
GACCACGCACTGGCCGATGCAACTGGCGTCGATCGGCGGCATTCGTTTTGCGCGCCGGTCGTCGAACTTCCAAGAGGCGGTGCGGTTTTACCGCGAGCTGGTGGGGTTGCCGCTCTACGAGACGTTCGCCGACAGCTACGGCAGCAACGGCGCGATCTTCGGCCTGCCCAGCTGGAACCTGACCCTGGAGATCGTGGAATCCGCCGAGCCGGTCGCGGTGGACCCCCACGAACAGCTGTGCCTGTACTTCCCCGACCGGCAGGCCCAGCAGGGGGCGATCGTCCGCCTGCGAGCGGCGGGCGTCGAACCCGTCGAACAGCATGCGTACTGGGAGGCGACGGGCGCGCTCACCTACCGCGACCCGGACGGCCGCGAGATCGTGTTCGCGCCCTTCGTGTTCGGTGTCAACGAGCCCGGCGACAGCTCCACGTCAGGAACACACGAGTTCCCGACGCCGTAACGACCTCAGCGACCGGGCCCGCCGGAAGCCAAGGCCGCGATCACGGCCCCGATGGAACACACCACCGCACAGACCGCCGCGATCGCGGCGACATAGAGACCGTATTGCGCCGACACCGGCGGATTGACGTTGAGCTTGTAGTACCACGCCGTCAGGGCGACGATGAGCAGCGAAATCACCAGCGCCGCAACGGAAGCGAGACGCACCGCAAGGCCGCGGCCGACCATCGCCCCGGTCACCAGCAGCGCCGAGGACAGCAGCACGATGAGCTGGCCGGCGCCGAACCCCCGCGGAAGTTCCAAGTTGCCGTGAGCGCCGCCGATGCCGTTGGCCCAGCCCCCGCCGTTGACCGCCGTCGTCAGCCACGGTAGCCACGCGCTGGCCGAGATCACCAACGCGAAAAGCGCAACCAGCCAACCAGGGCGCAGCCGGCGAGTCATGTCAGCGAGATTAACCGACCACGCGAGCGTGGCGCTCCTCGGTCAGCGGTGCCCGCCGGAACCGTTCATGCCGGGGTCCGGGCGAGTGAACACCGTGACGAAGTTCTGCAGCGACGTGTCGATGTCGCCACGCAGCGCGGCGGCGACGATCATGCCGATCGGCCCGAACAGCGCCGGGCCACCGAGGTGAACGTCGAAGCTGACGACGGAGCCCTCCTCCGCGGGCTGGACTTTGGCCATCAGTTTCACCTTGACACCACCGACGCCGTCGCCGTTGAGCGTCATGCCCTCCGGCGGCTTGTACCGGACGACCGTCCACTTGATCCGGTTGTACATGCCCTTGACTTCCACGATCGACTCCACGACCGTGCCTTTGTCGATGTCGTCGGGCAGTCTGCTGCGCCACACCCGGTGAATGGTCAGCCAGTCCTTGAACCGGGCCAGGTCGGAGGCATGCTTCCAGGCCACCTCGGGTGGCAGCGGGACGTCGATGGATCCGGAGAGTTTCGCCATGAGCTCAGTTCTGGTTGTCGCCTTTTGCCGCTGATTCGGCCGCCTTCTTGGCCTCTTCTTGCACTTTGTGGATGGTGTCGGAGTACTTGCCCTGCGTCTTGTCGTCGACGAACTCGCCGGCCTTGTCGATTGCGGTCTCGACCTTGTCGGCGTTCTGCGACAACAGCTCTTTGGCCTTGTCCAGGAATCCCATGTACCCGTCCTTTCCCCGCCGAAATCCTACTTGTCCGCCTGCGCCCCGCGCGCGGGCGATCGGGCGGTCAGCGCCACAACCGCGGCCGCACGCCCAGGATCCGGGCCCGCACCCACCACATCACCTCGACGGCGGCGGCGCCCAGCACCCCGATCCCCACGGCGGCCGACGTCACCGCGACATCGGTGGGATCGAGCAGGAACGCTCTGCGGGCCAGCGGGAGGCTGAAGATCACCAGGTAGGCCAGGCCGCAACCGACGACCAGCGCGACCCGCCACCACTGGTAGGGGCGCGCCACCACCGCGAGCACCCACAGCGCGGTCATCAGCAGCGTGATCAGGGCCGCGGTCGACGCCTGCTCCTGTTGCTGGAACGTCGCGTGCCGGCCGTGATAGGCCACCAGGTAGGAGGCGAACGTCGCGGCGCCGACGATCAGCCCGGACGGCAGCGCCGAAGTGAGTACCCGCCGCACGAATCCGGGATAGGCGCGTTCGTTGTTCGGGGCGAGCGACAGAATGAACGCCGGGATTCCGATGGTGAACCACGCGGCGATGGTGACGTGGATCGGCTGGAACGGATACAACAAGGGATCGGCCTTGAGCGGCTTGGAGAACAGGCACTCGATGCCGACCAGCAGCGCCAGCAGCACCGAGTAGACGGTCTTGGTCAAGAACAGGTTGGCGACCCGCTCGATGTTGCCGATGACCCGCCGGCCCTCGCCGACGACATACGGCAGGGTGGCAAAGCGGTTGTCCAGCAACACGATCTGCGCGACGGCCCGCGACGCCGGGCTACCGGCGCCCATCGCGACGCCGATGTCGGCGTCCTTGAGGGCCAGCACGTCGTTGACACCGTCGCCGGTCATCGCGACGGTGTGCCCGAGCGATTGCAGGGCGTGCACCATTGCCCGCTTCTGGTCGGGCCGCACGCGACCGAAGGTGGTGTAGGCGTCCAGCACGTCGGCCAGTTGCGCGGGCTCGGACGGGAGCCGGCGCGCGTCCATGGTTTCACCGCGCAGCCCGAGCTTGTCGGCGACGGCAGCGACGGAAACCGCGTTGTCGCCGGAGATCACCTTGACGGAAACGCCCTGCTCGGCAAAGTAATCCAGCGTCTGGGCGGCGTCGGGGCGCACTCTTTGCTCGAGGACCACCAGCGCGACGGGGGTGACGCGGCCCGGGGCGTCCGGGTGGTCGACGGCCACGTCACCGGTGCCCACGAGCAGCACCCGCAGGCCCTGCGCGCCGATCCGCTCGGCCTGTTCGGCCGCGGCCGACGCCGGGTCGAGCAGCACATCAGGCGCGCCGATCACCCAGTTGCCGTGGTCGGGGTAGGACACCCCGCTCCACTTGGTGGCCGACTTGAACGGCGCGGTCGCCGTGGCGATCCAGTCCGGCGGCCGTCGATAGGTTTCGGCGATCGCCTGCATGCTGGCGTTGGGACGCGGGTCGGCGGCGGCCAACGCCGCCAGCGCGTCGTCGACCGGGTTCCGCTGTGCCGGTTCGAGTTCCTCGACACCCGCGACGCGCATGCCGGTCTCGGTCAGCGTGCCCGTCTTGTCCGCGCAGACCACGTCGACCCGCGCGAGGCCCTCGATGGCGGGCAGCTCCTGCACCAGGCACCGGCGCTGCCCGAGCCGGATCACCCCGACGGCGAACGCGACCGATGTCAGCAGCACCAGGCCTTCGGGCACCATCGGCACCAGCGCACCCACCGTCCGGAGCACGGACTGCCGCCAGCCGACGTGGGTGGTGAACAACTGGGTGTAGATCGTGAGCAGACCGGCCGGCACCAACAGGTAGGTGATGAACTGCAGGATCCGGTTGATGCCGTTGCGGAGTTCGGATTTGACCAGCGTGAACTTGCTGGCCTCCTCGGCGAGCTTGGCGGCATAGGCCTCCGGCCCGACCTTCGTGGCCCGGTAGGCGCCCGTGCCGGCGACGACGAAGCTGCCCGACATCACCGCGTCGCCGGTGGCCTTGGCGACGGGATCGGCCTCCCCGGTCAGCAGCGACTCGTCGACCTCCAGGTTGCTCTCTTCGACGACCTGACCGTCGACCACGACCTGGTCGCCCGGCCCGAGCTCGATGATGTCGTCCAGCACCACCTCGGCCGGCGGCAAGGTACGGGTCCCGGATCGCCTGCGCACCAGGGGTTTTGCCTGCCCGACGATGGCCAGGGTGTCCAGCGTCTGTTTGGCCCGGATTTCCTGGACCATGCCGACCACGCTGTTGGCCACGATCAGCAGGCCGAACATCCCGTTGATCAGTGAACCGGTCGCCACCACGATCAGCAGCAGCACCCCCAGGATCGCATTGATCCGGGTGAAGACGTTGGCGCGCACGATGTCCGGGATGCTGCGGGTGGCACGCTCCCGGGCCGCGTTGCTCTTGCCTTCGGCGACCCGCTGCGCCACCTCGGCATCGGTCAGGCCCGCGATCATCGGGTGAACGTTCCCAGTTTGTCCGAGTCGTAGTACTCCAGGTTCAGTGTGCGGACCGGCGAACCAGAAAATATGGCCTTGGAAATCGTTCCCGGCGGGGCGTTTTCGTCGGTCAGCCCGAAAGTGAAGGTGTCGCCGTCCCAGTGGGTCAGGGTGACCGTCCGGTTCTCCGGGCCCATCGCCAGCTGCAGCGCGCCGTCGCGTTCGGTGACGACGGCCGGGCCCCAGTAGTCGCTGGCGTAGACCCCGGTGTAGTCGCCCAGCGGCCGGGGCGGGGCGGGGTTGGCCGGTGGCTGCTTGCCGACCAGCGAGCCCTCCGGATTGTTCAGCCAGCCGATCGCCTTCTGATACAGAGCCGCCCAATCCTCGCGGATCTGGCCGTACTGAACCAGATCCATGAATTGGGCGGTCAGCGTTTCGGGGATACCGTAGGGCGCGCCGTTAGTCAGCGCGATGATGCCCAGGTCCTCGGCGGGCATGACCACGAAGTTCGTCGCGGCCCCCAGGTCGAAGGCGCCGGAATGGCTGTACTCGGTGCGCCCCGAGGAATCAACCGACGCGTTGAAGCCGTATCCGTAGAATCCGGAGCGCGCGTTGGGCGTCTTCGCCGGCGACGAAACCGCCTGCGGGCTGATCGCGGGCAGCAGGGCCTCCGGGGAGGTGATCCGCCGGCCGTCGTAAGTTCCGTTGCCCAGCAGCATCATCAGCCAGCGGGCCATGTCGTTGACCGACGAGCTGACGCCGCCCGCGGGTGACTGCGGGTCCGGATCCCGCTGGAACCGGGCCTCCCACCTGCCGGCGATCTTGATGTGGTTGACAGCGTGGTTGGGGCGCGCGAGGAAGTCCGCGAAGCGCGAACTGGTCGAGGCCATGCCCAGGGGGCGGTAGAGCGCCTCCTCAGACAGGTCCTCCCACGGCTTGCCCGCCGCGGCGGCCACCGCCTCGGCGGCGGCGGTCACACCATAGTTGGTGTAGGCGTAGCTGATTCGAAACGGGGCCAGCGGCAGGTACTTCAGCCGTTCCAGCGTCTGCCGCCGGCCGTAGCCCAGGTCTTCGAGTTTGTCACCGGCGTGGTCGGGCAGCCCGGAACGATGCGAATACAGGTCTCCGATGGTCACGTGGCTGGTGACGTAGGGATCGCTCAGCGTCCACCACGGCAGCTTGGCCGCCGCCGGGGTGTCCCACGCGACTGCGCCGGCACTGACTTCGTGCGCGACCACCGTCGCACCGACCGATTTGGACACCGAGGCCAGTTGGAAGACGGTGTCGGCGTCCACCTGATTGCCCTGGCCCGGCCCCTTGCTCGCGTCCTTCATGCCGAATCCCTTGGCGTACAGCACTTTACCGCCGTGGACAACGGCCACCGCCATTCCCGGGACGCCGGTGCTCTTCATCAGGTCGCCGACCAGGCCGTCGAGCTTTGCGACCGCCTGGTCGATGCGCCCGGCGGGGATCGCCACTCCGGACACCTCGTTGGGCGGTGCCTCGGAGAGCGCCGGCGGGCTGGATACCGGTGGCGCGGGCCCGCATCCGGTCATGCCGAGCAGCACGGTGACAGCAGCGGCTGCTGCACGTTTCGCCATGGCGGCACTCTAGCGTGGTTGCCGGGCAACGCGGCGATTCCGCGGGCCGGCATGCCAGTTGGGAACCCCGGCGGCTGGCCACCTAGAGTGCGGGCACATGGACATCGTGTTCATCGACGTCGCCTCCTGGGCCTACGATCCGGACACGCCATTCCAACGGCCGCTGGGCGGCTCGCAGTCGGCGGCCTGCTATCTGACGCCCGAGCTGGCGAAGCTCGGCCACCGCGTCACGCTCGCCACCCGCGACGCCGAGCCCAAGGTGGTGCGCGGAGTCCGCTGCCAGCCGATCCCCACCGGGCGGGACGACGCCCTGCGAAACGCCGACTGCGTCGTGCACATAGGCGGGGTCATGCATGCCAGGCTGGCCGAGTTCAAGGCGCAGTGCGGCCCGGGCGCGCACCACATCTTGTGGACCGGCCACGCCCATGACCAGCCCTTCGTCGCGCCCCTGGCGCAGCCCGAGATCCGGTCGGTGTTCGACGGTTTCGCCATGGTCAGCGAGTGGCAGGCCGACTGTTTCCACCAGGCGTTCGGGCTCGACCCGGCGCGCATCGGCATCCTGCGCAACGCCGTGGGCCCCGCCTTCACCGACCTGTTCGGCGACGCCGGGATCCTGCCGGCCAAGGCGGGCCCGCCGACCCTCTGCTACACCAGCACGCCGTTCCGCGGGCTGGACCGCCTGCTGGAGGCGTTCGCCCGCGTCCGGGCCGCGGTGCCCGACGCCCGCCTCGAGGTCTACAGCAGCATGGGCGTCTACAACGCCCTGGTGGACCCGTTCCAGCCGCTCTACGAGATGGCGCGGGCCTCCCCCGGCGTGACCTATCACGGTTCGGTCGCCCAGCCGGCGCTGGCTCGCGCGCTGCGCGGCGCCACGATGCTGGCCTACCCCAACACCTTCCCCGAGACCTCGTGCATCGCCGTGATGGAGGCGATGGCGGCGGGTTGCACGGTCGTCACCAGTGATCTCGGCGCGTTGCCGGAAACGGGCGCCGGCTTCGTCGACCTGATGCCGGCGCTGGCCGATCCGCACGCCCATGCCGGGGCGTTCGCCGACCGTGTCATTCAATTGCTGGCCGACCGGGCCGCCGACCCCGCCGGCACCGAGGCGCGCCTGCAGGCCCAGGTGGCTTACGCCGTGGCCGAGAACAACTGGGCGCGGCGGGCCGAGCAGTGGGGCAGTTGGCTGGCCATGCTTGCCTAGGCCCGGCCCCGTCGACGCTCAGGCGCCGGATTCAGAGGCGCCACCACGCGTTGAATCTCCCGGGGGCCGCGGGATCGATGCGTTGCCCCGGGGCGGGAACCGCGACGTCGACCTGTTCGGGTGCCGCCGCGGCCAGCAGGCGTTCGACCGGCTCGGCCCACGGGTGGGGGGCCAGCCGGAAGGTGCCCCAATGGATCGGCACCAGCAGCCCTTTTTCGGTGAGATCCCGGTGCGCCCGGACCGCCTCCTCCGGGTTCATGTGGACGTCCGGCCATGCGGTGTTGTAAGCGCCGATGGGCAGCAGGGTCACGTCGAACGGCCCGAGGTCGGCGCCGATCTGGGCGAAGCTCTTGGTGTAGCCGGTGTCGCCGCCGAAATACGCGCGGTGGTTGGGGCCGGCGAACGCCCACGACGCCCACAGCGTCGTATTGCGATCCAGGAAGCGACCCGAAAAGTGGCGCGCCGGAACACAAGTCACGGTGAGCTCGTCGACCCGGGCGCTCTGATGCCAGTCGAGCTCGACGACGCGATGCTCGGGTATCCCCCAGCCGCGCAGGTGGGCGCCGACGCCGAGCGGCACGAAGAACGGCGCGCGCTGCGTGCGCGTCAACGCCATCACCGTGTCGATGTCGAGGTGGTCGTAGTGGTCGTGGCTGATCACCACCGCGTCGACGGCCGGCAGCCCTTCCAGTTGCACCGGCGGCGGGTGCAGCCGCTGCGGCCCGACGAGGTCCGACGGTGAGCAGCGATTGCTCCACACCGGGTCGGTGAGCACCCGGTAGCCGTCGATCTCGAGCAGCGCCGTCGAATGGCCGAACCAGCTGACGGCGAGCCGGCGGGGATCACCCTCGAAGAGGGCCGGCGCGGCCAACGGGATCGGTGCCGGGGGCCGGCTCACGCCCCGGTTGCCGATCAGCTCCCACGCGACCAGCCGCAACTCCTCGCGATCCATCGTCAGCGCGGAGGCGGGGTCGACGTTGACGAAGACGCCGTCGCGGTAGTTGGGCGAGCCCTGCGCCACCGCCCTGATGGCGGTGGGGTGGGCGCCGAGTGCCGCCGGAGCGCCGTGCAGCGCCCGCACCAACCAGCTGCCGGCCGCCAGCGACGCCGTACCGGCGGCCAGCCGCAGCGCCCCCCGCAGCATGGCCCTCAGACCCCCTGGAACTTCGGCGGTCGCTTCTCGATGCGGGCGACCTGCGCTTCGATGACGTCCTGACTTTGCCAGGCTTTGTCGAAGAGCTCCTTGTGCTCCGGCAACGAGTCCTCCATGGCACCGTCGTCGTTGAGCACCCGTTTGGCGTGCTGAATGGCCAGCGGCGCCAGGCCGGCGATCTCGGCGCCCCAGGCCTGGGCGTCGGCGAGCGCCCCGATGCGGTTGGCCATTCCGGTCTGCAGCGCCGCGTCGGCGGTCAGCTTCTCGGCGGTCAGCAGCATCGCGCTGGCCCGGCCGTGACCCACCAGCGAGGACAGCCGCCGGATGCTCCAGTTGTCCAGTGCCAGGCCATATTTCGACGTCGGGAACTGAAAGAACGCCTCCGGGGCCACGACCCTCAGGTCGCATCGCATGGCCAGCTGCAGACCCGCGCCGATGGCCGGACCGTTGATCGCGCCGATCAGCGGGATCAGCGTGGCGTCCATCAACTTGTGCAACTCGATGAGCCGGTCGGGATAGTCGGCGGCGAACGCGTCGCCGCTGAGGTCCGCGCCGGCGCAGAACACCGTGCCCTGCCCGGTCAGCACGATGGCCCGGACGGAGCCGTCGCTCGCCTTCTGGAAGGCTTCCCGCAGCTCCTCGACGAGCTGCGAATTGAGGGCATTGCGGCGCTCGGGACGCTGCAGCTCGATGGTCAGCACGGCTTCGTCCTGGGTAACACCGATCATGGCAGCCACCCTATATAGCCTCGTGTCGTGAGTCGTATCACGGCTGCTCAGCTGCGCGACGCGGTGCTCGACGAGGGTTCCTTCATCCGCTGGGACGGCGAGCCGCTCGCCGTGCAGGTCAGCGCGGAGTATGCGCGAGAGCTGGCCGACGCGCGGACCGCCAGCGGCCTGGACGAATCGGTGCTGACCGGCGAGGGCCGCATCTTCGGCCGCCGGGTGGCGGTGGTGGTCTGCGAATTCGGCTTCCTCGGCGGCTCCATCGGGGTGGCGGCGGCCGAGCGGATCACCGCCGCGATGCAGCGGGCCACCGCCGAGCGCCTGCCACTGCTGGCCTCGCCCAGCTCCGGCGGCACCCGCATGCAGGAGGGCACGGTCGCCTTCCTGCAGATGGTGAAGATCGCCGCCGCCGTCCGGCTGCACAAGCAGGCGCACCTGCCCTACCTGGTCTACCTGCGCCACCCGACCACCGGCGGGGTGTTCGCGTCGTGGGGATCGCTGGGCCACATCACGGCCGCCGAGCCGGGCGCACTGATCGGCTTCCTCGGGCCGCGCGTGTACCAGCTGCTCTATGGCGAGCCCTTCCCCGCGGGCGTCCAGACGGCCGAGAACTTGCATCGCCACGGCGTGATCGACGACGTGGTACCGCTGGACCGGCTGCGCCGGATGCTGGACCGCGCGCTGACGGTCATCGCCGACCCGCCCGGGGCCCTGCCGGCGGCGCAGCCGCCCGAACCGGTACCCGACGTGCCGGCGTGGGACTCGGTGGTGGCGTCGCGGCGTCCCGACCGCCCCGGTGTCGGCCTGCTGCTGCGCCACGGCGCCACCGACCGGGTGCTGTTGTCGGGCACCGGCCAGGGCGACGCGGCGACCACCCTGCTGGCGCTGGCCCGCTTCGCCGGACAGCCGGCGGTGGTGCTCGGTCAGCAGCGGGTGGCGGGCGGAATGGTGGGCCCCGCGTCACTGCGCGAGGCCCGGCGGGGCATGGCGCTGGCCGCGGAACTGCGCCTGCCGCTGGTGCTGGTGATCGACACCGCCGGGCCCGCGCTGTCGGCCGAGGCCGAACAGGGCGGGCTGGCCGGCCAGATCGCCCAGTGCCTGGCCGAGCTGGTGACCCTGGACACCCCGACGGTCTCGGTGCTGCTCGGGCAGGGCAGCGGCGGGCCGGCGCTGGCGATGGTCCCCGCCGATCGGGTGTTGTGCGCGTTGCACGGGTGGCTGGCGCCGCTCCCGCCGGAAGGTGCCAGCGCGATCGTCTTCCGCGACACCGCGCACGCCGCCGAACTCGCTGCCGCGCAAGGCATCCGGTCGGCAGACCTGTTGGCGTCCGGCATCGCGGACGTCGTTGTCCCCGAACATCCCGACGCGGCCGACGAGCCCGTCGAGTTCTGCCGGCGACTCGCGCGCGCCATCGCCGCCGAGGTGCACGCCCTGCGCGCACAACCCGCCCCCGAGCGGCTGGCCAGCCGGTTGCAGCGCTACCGCCGCATCGGAGTGCCCTGACGCGTCCGACGGCGCCGCCCGCGCCCGCGCCACATCAACCACGCACACGACACGCCGCAAAACGTCACCGTCGTTTATGCCCGGTGAGTCACCCCTCTGGCAGGCCGAGATAGCGCTGAATGGTCGGGCCCAGCCACTCGACGATCTCGTCGCGGGTCATCTCCACGACCGGGGGAAGCCGTAGCACGAAGCGGCACAAGGCCATCCCGAGAATCTGGGTGGCGATGAGCCCGGCCCGCACGCCGACCTGCTCCGGCGGCGCGAAGGAGGACACCAGCGGCCGGATCTGCTTTCCGAAGATCTCATGCATCCGTTGCGCCGCTTCGCCATTTGTGGCGCTGGACCGCAGCAGGATCACCAGCGCCTCGTCGCCCTCCCAGCGTTCGAGGAAATGCCGGACCAGCGACCGCCCGACCTGGGTCGGGTCGGCCGCGGCGAGGTCGGGGAACCGCAGGTCGAACTCGGCCGCCGCGGCGAACAGCTTGTCCTTGCTGCCGTAATACCGCATGACCATCGCGGGATCGATCCCCGCGTCGGCGGCGATGGCCCGAATCGTCGCGCCCTGGAAGCCCACCGCGCCGAACCGCTCGCGGGCCGCCGCCAGGATCACCGCCTTGGTTTCGTCCGACGATCTCCTCATGCCAACGATTGTAGGCCAACAACTGTTGACATAGAGCGGAACGCGCGCGACCATGGGGTTATGCCAACAAGCGTTGACTAACAGCTCAAGGAGAGGAGCCCGCCATGAAAGACACCGACGTCCTGGTGGTCGGCGCAGGCCCTACCGGCCTCACGCTCGCCGCCGCGCTCCAAGCCCGCGGGATTCGCGTGGTGGTGGTCGACAAATTGGCGGCGGGCGCCAACACCTCCCGTGCCGCCGCCGTCAACGCCCGCACCCTCGAGGTGCTCGACGAGCTCGACGTGACCCGCCGAATGGTCAAGGCCGGGCTGATCGCGCCGCGGTTCACCATGCGGCAGGGCCGGCGTGTGCTGTTCCCCGTCGACTTCAGCACGCTCCCGACGGAACACCCGTACACCCTGATGCTCTCGCAGGCCGACACCGAGCGGCTGCTGCTCGAGCGGCTGCGCGAACTGGGCGGCGACGTCGTCCGGCCCAAGGCGCTGAGCCGCATTTCCCAGGACGGCACCGGGGTGACCGCGACGTTCGACGACGGCGACACCATCAGGGCCGGCTACGCCGTAGGGGCGGACGGCATGCACAGCACCGTCCGCACGGAAGCCGGAATCGGCTTCGCCGGAGGGGAATTCGCCGAGTCGTTCACGCTCGCCGACGTGCGCGTGACCGGCGAAGCGCCCAGCGACGAGGTGATCCTGTTCTACGCCAAAGACGGCCTGACCGTCCTGGCGCCGCTGCCCGGCGACATCTTCCGCGTCGTCGCGCCGACCACCGCGGCACCGCAGCTGCCGTCGGCGCGGTTTGTGCAGGCACTGCTGGACACCCGTGGCTTCGGGCCGGGGCGAACGGTCGTGACCGACCTGGTCTGGGGGTCGCGGTTCCACATTCAGCACCGCGTCGCCGACCGCTACCGGGCCGGCCGGTTGTTGCTGGCCGGCGACGCGGCCCACGTGCACAGCCCGGCCGGGGGCCAGGGCATGAACCTCGGGATCACCGACGCGGTGGCCCTGGCCGGCGCGCTCACCGAGGTCCTGCGGGGTGGCCCGGACGCCGCGCTGGACGCCTACAGCGCCGCGCAGCGCCTACGCGCCGAGCGGGTGCTGAAACTGACCGGACGGCTGACCCGCGTCGCGACGCTGCCGCGCCCGCTGCGCCCCCTGCGCAACGCCGGAATGCGCCTGGCCGCGGAGATTCCCGCGGTGCGGCGACAGCTGGCGGTGCGGTTGAGCGGGCTCGCCACGGAGTGATCGACGCCCTCCCGTCGACCACAAGCGGCGCGGGAAGCGAAACAGGCTTCGCCACAACCGGTTTCGGCACCGATACGCAGACATCAACGGCCAGTTGCGGCGCAGCGTCGAAAACGTAACCTTTTGGGCAGCGGCGGCCCGGCCATGGCGACGCCGCGTTCGGCGATCAGGCAAAATGGGCGGCATGGACACTGCTGGGACCTCACCCCGCGTCTTGGTCGTCGACGACGACTCCGACGTGCTCGCCTCGCTGGAACGCGGCCTGCGGCTGTCCGGATTCGAGGTGTCGACCGCGGTCGACGGCGCCGAAGCCCTGCGCAGCGCCACCGAGACCCGCCCGGACGCGATCGTGCTGGACATCAACATGCCCGTGCTGGACGGCGTCAGCGTCGTCACGGCGCTGCGGGCGATGGACAACGACGTCCCGGTCTGCGTGCTGTCGGCCCGCAGCTCGGTCGACGACCGGGTGGCGGGGCTCGAGGCGGGCGCGGACGACTACCTGGTCAAACCGTTCGTCCTGGCCGAACTCGTCGCGCGGGTGAAGGCGCTGCTGCGTCGCCGCGGCGCAACGGCAACCTCCTCGTCGGAAACCATCACGGTGGGCCCGCTGGAGGTCGACATCCCCGGTCGCCGGGCCCGGGTCAACGGCGTCGACGTCGACCTGACCAAGCGCGAGTTCGACCTGCTGGCGGTGCTGGCCGAGCACAAGACCGCGGTGCTGTCCCGGGCGCAACTCTTGGAGCTGGTCTGGGGGTACGACTTCGCCGCCGACACCAACGTGGTCGACGTGTTCATCGGATACCTGCGCCGCAAGCTGGAGGCCAATGGCGGTCCCCGGCTGCTGCACACCGTCCGCGGAGTTGGGTTCGTGCTGCGCATGCAGTAACCAGGTAGAGCGGCGATGAACTTTCTGTCCCGAATCCTCACCCGTACGCCCTCGCTGCGCGCCAGGGTGGTGGTCGCGACAGTCATCGGGGCGGCGATTCCCGTCCTCATCGTCGGCGTCGTCGTCTGGGTGGGCATCACCAACGACCGCAAGGAGCGGCTGGACCGCCGCCTCGACGAGGCCGCGGGCTTCGCGATCCCCTTCCTGCCCAGCGGTCTCGACGAAATCCCCCGCTCCCCGAACGACAACGACGCCATCATGACGGTCCGCCGCGGCAACGTGGTGAAGTCGAACTCGGGCGTCACGCTGCCCAAGCTGGGCGTCGACTACGCCGACGCCTACGTCAAAGGCGTGCGCTACCGGGTGCGGACGGTGGAGATTCCCGCGCCGGAGCCCACGTCGCTGGCCGTCGGCGCGACCTATGACGCGACCGTCGCCGAGACCAACAACCTGCACCGGCGGGTGTTGCTGATCTGTGGCTTCGCCATTGGCGCGGCGGCGGTGTTCGCCTGGCTGCTGGCCGCGTTCGCGGTGCGGCCCTTCAAACAGCTCGCGCAGCAGACCCGGTCGATCGACGCCGGCGACGAGGCGCCGCGGGTGGAGGTGCACGGCGCCACCGAGGCCGTCGAGATCGCCGAAGCCATGCGGGGCATGCTGCAGCGCATCTGGAACGAGCAGAACCGGACCAAGGAGGCGCTCGAATCGGCCCGCGACTTCGCCGCCGTCTCGTCGCACGAGCTGCGCACTCCCCTGACCGCGATGCGCACCAACCTCGAGGTGCTGGCCACCCTGGACATGTCCGACGACCAACGCAAAGAGGTGCTCAGCGACGTCATCCGCACCCAGTCGCGGATCGAGGCCACCCTGAGCGCCCTCGAGCGGCTGGCCCAGGGCGAACTGTCGACGTCCGACGACCACGTGCCGGTCGACATCACCGAGCTGTTGGACCGCGCCGCCCACGACGCGATGCGCATCTACCCCGATCTCGACGTGTCGCTGGTGCCGTCACCGACGTGCATCATCGTCGGCCTGCCGGCCGGCCTGCGCCTGGCGGTCGACAACGCGATCGCCAACGCCGTCAAACACGGCGGCGCGACCCGCGTGCAGCTCTCGGCGGTCAGCTCGCGCGCCGGGGTGGAAATCGCCATCGACGACAACGGCACCGGGGTGCCCGAGGGCGAACGCGACGTGGTGTTCGAGCGGTTCTCTCGCGGATCGACCGCCTCGCATTCGGGCTCCGGGCTGGGGCTGGCGCTGGTGGCCCAGCAGGCCCACCTGCATCGCGGGACCGCTGCACTGGAAAGCAGCCCGCTGGGCGGCGCGCGGCTGGTGCTGCGGCTGCCGGGCCCCAGTTAACGCATCCGCCGGCCACCGGGTCGGCCCCCGACGGGTCGGGCACACTGGAGCGATGGGCAACGGCAAGAAACCGACCGACAGCGAAACCCTGGCACACATCCGAAACCTGGTCGCCGAGGAAAAAACCCTGCGGGCGCAGCTGCAGCAAGGCGACATCACCGAATCGGAGGAGCACGATCGCCTGCGGCGGGTGGAGGTCGAGCTCGACCAGTGCTGGGACCTGCTGCGGCAACGGCGGGCGCTGCGTGACACCGGCGGCGACCCGCGCGAGGCCGAGGTGCGCCCGCCCGACGAGGTCGAGGGCTACCTGAGCTGAGCCCACACCCGGGGGATGTCGACGTCGTCGTTGTCGGGGGCGGTCACAACGGCCTGGTGGCGGCGGCTTATCTGGCTCGGGCGGGCCTGCGGGTGCGGTTGCTCGAGCGGCTGGGACACGTTGGCGGAGCGGCCGTCTCGGCTCAGGCCTTCGACGGCGTCGGGGTTCGGCTATCGCGGTACTCCTACCTGGTCAGCCTGTTGCCGCCCCGCATCGTCGACGACCTCGGAGCCGCCGTGCGACTGGCCCGGCGGCGGTATTCCTCGTACACGCCCGACCCCGGCACCGACGGCCGCCGCGGGCTGCTGATCGGGGCGGGCGGCGACACGTTCCCCGCGATCGGCGCCGGCCCCGATGCGCAGGGGTTCGCCGCCTTCTACCGACGCTGCCGGCTGGTGACCCGGCCGCTGTGGCCGACGCTGCTGGAACCGCTGCGCACCCGCGAACAGGCGCGCCGGCACGTCGTGGACAGCGGCGGGCACCAAGCGGCGGACGCGTGGCAGGCCTTGATCGACGAGCCGATCGGAGACGCCATCACCGCCGCCGTCGGCAACGACGTGGTCCGCGGCGTGATCGCGACCGACGCACTGATCGGAACGTTCGCTCGCCTCGGCGACCCGTCGCTGATCCAGAATGTCTGCTTCCTGTATCACGTACTCGGCGGCGGGACCGGGGACTGGGACGTGCCCGTCGGCGGAATGGGCGCGCTGACTCAGGCCCTGGCGGCCGCCGCCGTCCGCCACGGTGCCGAAATCAGCACGGGTGCAGAGGTTTACGCCATCGAACCGGACGGGCTGGTGCGCTACCGCGCCGGCGAGACGGAGCGCCTGATCCGGGCCCGCTTCGTCCTCGCGGGTGTCACACCGGCGGTGCTGGCCGGGCTGCTCGGCGAACGGCCCCCGCCGCCCGCCCAGGGCGCACAGGTCAAGGTGAACATGGTGCTGCGGCGGCTACCCCGATTGCGCGACGACAGCGTCACCCCCGAACAGGCCTTCGCCGGGACGTTCCACGTCAACGAGGCGTGGACGCAACTGGATACGGCGTATGCGCGGGCAGCCGTCGGTGAGGTGCCCGATCCCCTGCCGTGCGAGGCGTACTGCCATTCCCTGACCGACCCCAGCATCCTGCCGGCCGGGCTACGCGACGCGGGTGCGCACACGATGACCGTGTTCGGCCTGCACACCCCCCACTCGCTGTTCGACGGCACCTACTCCGGCGCCCTGCGTGACCGGCTGGCCGACTCGGTGCTGGCATCGCTCGATTCCGTTCTGGCCGAACCGATTCAGGACGTGTTGCTGAGCGACACCCACGGTCGTCCGTGCATCGAGACGACGACCACGCTGGACCTGCACCGCATGCTGGGGATGACGGCGGGCAACATCTTCCACGGCGGCTTGTCATGGCCCTTCGCCGAGGACGACGACCCGCTGGACACCCCGGCGCGGCAATGGGGAGTCGCAACGGCGCACGAGCGGATCATGCTGTGCGGCTCGGGCGCCCGCCGCGGCGGCGCGGTGTCGGGGATCGGCGGGCACAACGCCGCCATGGCGGTGCTGGCCTCGCTGTGACTCGACTCCGGCGTGGCTAGCGCGCGTCGATGGTCGTGTAGTCGCGCTCGGTGTAGCCGGTGTAGATCTGGCGCGGACGGCCGATCTTGCTGTCACCCTCGTCGTGCATCTCGCGCCAGTGCGCGATCCAGCCGGGCAGCCGGCCCAAGGCGAACAGCACGGTGAACATCCGCACCGGGAAGCCGAGGGCCCGGTAGATCAGGCCGGTGTAGAAGTCGACGTTGGGGTACAGCTTGCGCTCGATGAAGTAGTCGTCGGTCAGCGCCGCCTCTTCGAGCTCCTTGGCGATGTCGAGCAGCGGGTCGCCGCCGAGCTTGGCCAGGATCTTGTCGGCCTGCTCCTTGACGATGCGGGCGCGCGGGTCGTAGTTCTTGTAGACCCGGTGGCCGAAGCCCATCAGCTTGACGCCCTCTTCGCGGTTCTTCACCTTGCGGACGAACTCGCTGACGTCGTCGCCACTTTCGCGGATCTGCTCGAGCATCTCGAGCACCGCCTGGTTGGCGCCGCCGTGCAGCGGTCCCCACAACGCGTTGATGCCGCCGGAGATCGAGGTGAACAGGTTGGCCCGCGACGACCCGACCAGCCGGACCGTCGACGTCGAACAGTTCTGCTCGTGGTCGGCGTGCAGGATGAGCAGCATGTCCAGCGCCCGCACCACCTCGGGGTCGGCCTGGTAGGGCTCGGCGGGCAGCCCGAACGTCATCCGGAGGAAGTTCTCCACCAACGACATCGAGTTGTCCGGGTAGAGGAACGGCTGCCCGACCGACTTCTTGTACGCGTACGCGGCGATGGTGGGCAGCTTCGCGAGCAGGCGGATGGTCGACAGCTCGACCTGGTTGTTGTCCATCGGGTCGAGCGCGTCGGGGTAGTAGGCGCTCAACGCGTTCACCACGCTGGACAGCACCGGCATGGGGTGCGCATTGCGCGGGAAGCCGTCGAAGAACCGCTTCAGGTCCTCGTGCAGCATGGTGTGCAGCTGGATGCGCTTGGTGAACTCCGCGAGCTGGTCGGAGTCCGGCAGCTCACCGTAGATCAGCAGGTAGCTCACCTCGATGAAGGTCGACTTCTCGGCGAGCTGCTCGATCGGGTAGCCGCGGTAACGCAGAATTCCGGCGTCGCCGTCGATGTAGGTGATGGCGCTCTTGCAGGCGGCGGTGTTGACAAAGCCGTTGTCGAAGGTGGTGTGCCCCGTTTTGGACAACAGGGAACCGAGAGCAATCCCGTCAGCACCCTCGGTGGCGCGGACGATCTCTAGGTCGATCTCGCCCCCCGGGTACTTCAGAGTTGCGGTGTCGTCGGTGTCGGCCACGAGAACCCCTTTGCGCTCTGGCTGGTATGGCTGCCCTGACTAGCTGCTTATAGGTGAAGGTAGTCGTTGTCGCGTTCGCGTGCCTGCCCGGGGTCGGCCTTGCGGAGGCTGCCAGCGTATCCATCGGGCGACGCGGTGGCGGTCGTGGCCGCTCACGACTTCACCGACGCGATATCGACCTGAAGGCCGAGTCGCCCCCGCCGCCGCGCGGGCACCCCCGGCCGCCTCCCGCGCACCCGGGAGACGATCCGAACGGCCGCGCGCGGGCTTCACCCGGCCATCGGTGCGGCCAACCCGAACAGCCGAGCGGCGTTGTCGTGAAAGACCTTCCGCAGCCAGTCGTCGTCGACCCCCGGCAGCCGGGTCAGCACCTGCATCGCGTCGACGAAGCCGTGCGGGATGTTCGGGAAGTCGCTGCCGAACAGGATGCGGTCGCCGTGGTCGCGCAGCCGCCGGTATTCCGTGCGCGGGAACGGCATCGCCTCCTCCATGAACGGGGTGAACGCCATCGTGGTGTCGAGCCGGATCTCGTGGTACCGGTCGGCGAGGTCCAGGAAGTCGGTGTACTCGGGCATGCCCATGTGCGCGACGATCAGGCGCAGGCGGGGATGGCGCGTCAGCAGCTCCGCGACGGGGCCGGCGCCGGTGTGTTCGCCGGGGACCGGACCCGAGCCGCAGTGGATGACGACGGGGGCGGCGGCGTCCTCGATGACGCCCCATGCCCGGTCGAGCAGCGGATCGGTGGGGCTGAACCGGCCGACCTGGACGTGCACCTTGAACACCCGCGCGCCGGACTCGACGGCCCGACGGACGTAGGCCTCGACGCCGGGCTCGGGGTAGAGCGTCGCCGTGTGCAGGCAGTCCGGCGTCGCCGCGGCGAAGGACGCCGCCCACTCGTTGAGCCAGGCCGCCATCTGCGGCTTGTGGGGGTAGACCAGTGAGGTGAACGCCCGCACCCCGAATCCGCGGAGTGTGCGCACCCGCTGCTCCTCGTCGGTGCGGTAGGCGATCGGCCAGCGGCGGCCGACCAACGGGCCGGCGTCGTCGAAATAGCGCCACACCTTGTCCATCACGGACTTGGGCATGAAATGGGTGTGCACGTCGACGATGCCCGGCAGCCCGAGCGAGCGCCAGATGCGGCGCACCGCTTCCATCTCGTCCACGTCAGCCAGGATGGCAGCCACATCGGCGGCGACACCGGCCGGGACGACGCGCACGCCGGCCCGCCGTCAGGGCTGGAGCCGCTCGACCCGGGCGCCGGTGACCCGGATCCGGTTATGCAACCGGTTCTCCCGCCCCTGCCAGAATTCGACCGACTCCGGAACGAGCAGATAGCCGCCCCAGCCCGGTGGCACCGGGACCTGCTCGCGGTCGGCGAAGCGTGCGGTCGCCTCCGCCAGTTGGTCGAGCAACGCCAGACGCGACGCGATCGGACGGGACTGGTGCGACGCCCACGCGCCCAGCTGAGAGCCGCGCGGGCGCTTGGACCAGTAGTCCTCGGTGACCTCCGGGGTGACCTTGCTCACCGGGCCCCGGAGGTGGACCTGCCTGCCCAGCTGATACCAGGGAAACGTCACCGACGCGTACGGCGTCGCCGCCAGGTCGGCGCCCTTGGCCGAGTCATAGTTGGTGAAAAATGTGATCCCGGACTCGTCCACGCTCTTGCACAAGACCGTCCGGCTGGCCGGCCTGCCGTCGGCGACGGTGGCCAGCACCATGGCGTTGGGCTCGGCGACGCCGGACCGCTCGGCGTCACCGATCCACTTGCGCAGCAAGGCAACCCAACCGTCGTCGAGCCAATCGGTGTCGAGATCGGGACTGCCGTCCTTTTCCGCCGACCCGTATTCCACGCGCATGCGCTGCAGGTGTTCGGAGTCTGGTACTGCCATCGCGCCAACGCTACCGGCGCTTGCTACCGGCCGGTAGCGTCCGCCCGAAGGTGGGGTGCGAGAATTTCCGGTATGAGTGTGGTCCCCGAGAACTTTGTCCCCGGCCTCGAAGGCGTCGTCGCCTTCACCACCGAGATCGCCGAACCGGATAAAGACGGCGGCGCGCTGCGCTACCGCGGCGTCGACATCCAGGATCTGGTGAACCAACAGGTCACCTTCGGTGACGTGTGGGCCCTGCTGGTCGACGGCAAGTTCGGCCGCGGTTTGCCGCCGGCCGAGCCGTTCCCGCTACCCATCCACACCGGCGACGTGCGCGTGGACGTGCAGGCGGGCCTGGCGATGCTGGCGCCGATATGGGGGTACCGGCCGCTGCTCGACACCGACGACGACACAGCCCGCGACCAGCTGGCCCGAGCCTCGGTGATGGCGCTGTCCTACGTGGCGCAGTCCGCCCGCGGCATCTACCAGCCCGCCGTCCCGCAGCGCGTGATCGACGAATGCTCAACCGTCACAGCCCGTTTCATGACCCGATGGCAGGGTGAGCCGGACCCGAGGCACGTCGAAGCGATTGACGCCTACTGGGTCTCGGCCGCCGAGCACGGCATGAACGCGTCGACGTTCACCGCACGGGTGATCGCCTCGACCGGCGCCGACGTCGCCGCCGCGCTGTCCGGCGCGATCGGCGCGATGAGCGGGCCGCTGCACGGCGGGGCGCCCGCGCGGGTCCTGCCGATGATCGAAGAGGTCGAGCGCACCGGCGACGCCCGTGGCCTGGTCAAGAAGATCCTCGACAGCGGCGACAAGCTGATGGGCTTCGGGCACCGGGTCTACCGCGCCGAGGACCCGCGGGCGCGGGTGCTGCGCGCCACCGCCGAGCGGTTGGGCGCGCCGCGCCACGAGGTCGCGGTGGCGCTGGAGCAGGCCGCGCTGGCCGAACTGCGCGAGCGTCGCCCGGACCGGGCCATCGAGACCAACGTCGAGTTCTGGGCTGCGGTGATCCTGGACTTCGCCCAGGTGCCGGCCAACATGATGCCGGCGATGTTCACCTGCGGGCGCACCGCCGGCTGGTGCGCGCACATCCTCGAGCAGAAGCGGCTGGGCAAGCTGGTGCGCCCGTCGGCCATCTACGTGGGACCGGGCCCGCGCAGCCCGGAGTCCGTCGAAGGTTGGGACCGCAGCCTCACCCACGCCTGAGGCGGGCTCAGTTGTCGGTGCCCCGCGATTGAATGAAATCGCCGCGATGAATTTGTGTCGCGGGCGAAGTCATAACTCGCGAACCCGCCCGCCCGGGCGGGTCTGGGACACCGACAACAAGGAGAACCACGATGGCGATCAACTTCGAACCGGCACTGGCCCCGCACCTGGTGGTGGACGACGCCGCCGCCGCGATCGACTTCTATGTCAAGGCTTTCGGCGCCGAGGAGATTGGGCGGGTGCCTCGCCCCGACGGAAAGCTCGTCCACGCCGCGCTGCGCATCAACGGCTTTCTGGTCATGCTCAACGACGACTTCCCGGAGATGTGTAGCGGCAGGTCGATGACGCCCACGTCACTGGGCGGCACCCCGGTGACGATCCACCTGACCGTCGGCGACGTCGACGCCAAGTTCCAGCGCGCCCTGGACGCGGGCGCCACCGTGGTGATGCCGTTGGACGACCAGTTCTGGGGCGATCGCTACGGCGTGGTCGCCGACCCGTTCGGCCACCACTGGTCGATGGGGCAGCCGGTCCGCGAGGTCGGCTACGACGAGATCCAGGCCGCGATGGCGGGGCGGTAGCCCCGGCTATCGGCCGCGCAGCTCGGCCCATAGGCCGTGGATCAGGTCTA
Organism: Mycobacterium europaeum; assembly: GCF_034555895.2. Taxonomy (NCBI): domain Bacteria; kingdom Bacillati; phylum Actinomycetota; class Actinomycetes; order Mycobacteriales; family Mycobacteriaceae; genus Mycobacterium; species Mycobacterium europaeum. The sequence goes on along the minus strand of NZ_CP157315.1, from coordinate 304,365 downwards.
GGAAGACGCGTTAGCGGTCTGGATCAGCCGGTCGACCTCTTCCGTGCTGTATAACGAGACCCCGCCGGTGGCGAAGTTTGCCACATCAGCGCTGGCGGCGGCCATCTCGGGTGATTTCAGCGCCCCTATGAGGTCTTCGAGGGAGCCGAACATCAGGCTGGCCACCATGTAGTACGGGGCCTCGCGGTCAGGCATGAGCGACCGACACTTGCCGGTGGTGAAACCGGCTAAACCGGGGATCTTCAACGTCAACGGAACATGCGTGCTGCTGTAGTACTTCTCGAATGCTCCGGGATCGGTGGGCTCGCCGTAGCAGACTGAGACTCGAAACATATTTTGCTCCTCAGAGTTAGAACGGATCGGATAGCACCGGGCGACGAAGAACCCGGATCACGGCGACTTGAAATGGAACGCAAGCCGGTCTGGCGACTTCGCTACGACTGCGACCACCGCGGTGACGCCTCGGGGCTTCAAGGTCAGGAGCTGGGGAGGGGCTGGCCGCATCGCTTGACAGTGTCATTGACGCCCCGGTTGGTTGCGTTCCTCTTTCAGTTTTGCGACCAGCGTCAACACGTCATAAGTAGCCACCTGGTCACCAACCTGATTGGTCACCACGGCATCCCAGCGGACTTCGCCGTAGTCGGCCGAAAGCCGCGGTGTTAGCTGCTTTGCGGTCAGGGTGACGGTTAGAGCGTCTCCAGCCTTGACCGGGGTGAGGAATCGCAGCCCGTCCACGCCAAAGTTGGCCAGGACCGGCCCTGGGCTGGGTTCGACGAACAAGCCGGCTGCCAGCGACACGACGAGATAGCCGTGCGCCACGATCCCGCCAAACAACGGGTTGTTTGCTGCTGCCGATGCATCGGTGTGAGCGTAGAAGGTATCGCCGGTGAACTCGGCGAAGTGGCCGATGTCTTCGAGGCTGACGACCCGCGGGCCGCCGACGATCGTGTCGCCGATGTGCAGCTCCTCGAGGTGCTTGCGGAAGGGGTGCACATCCGTGGTGGTACGTGCGGAACCGGCGGTCCAACGACCGGTGATCGCTGTCATCATGTCGGGACTGGCCTGGATCGCGCTGCGTTGCATGAAGTGCAAGACGCCGCGGATGCCCCCCAATTCCTCCCCGCCACCGGCACGGCCGGGCCCACCGTGCACCAGCGTGGGCAGCGGCGATCCGTGGCCGGTCGACTCCTTGGCGTCGTCGCGGTCCAACACCAGGATGCGGCCGTGATATCGGGCGATGCCGATCGTCACCCGTCGCGCCAGTGCGGCATCGTGGGTCACCAATGACCCTACGAGACTTCCCTTTCCGCGCGCTGCGAGCGCAATGGCATCATCCAAGTCGCGGTAGCCGATGACAGTGCTGACCGGGCCGAAAGCCTCTACCTCATGCACGGCAGCCGCCGTGGGGTCGGCCGCCCGCAGTAGCAATGGCGGCAGGAAGGCGCCACGGGCGGCGTCGGCGCCCTCGACGGTGAACGAATCCGGGTCACCGAAGACGAGGGCAGCGGCGTCGTGAAGGCTCTTTAGCGACCGCAGTACCTCGTCGCGCTGATCGATGCTGGCCAACGGGCCCATCCGCACGCCCTCGAGCGCCGGGTCACCGACAACGATTTGCGCCAGTCGCGCACTCGTCGCGTCGATCACTTCGTCGAGAAGCTCGTTGGGCACCAGGGCGCGCCGGATGGCCGTGCACTTCTGCCCCGCCTTCGTGGTCATCTCCGCCACGAGTTGCTTGACGTACAAGTCGAACTCGGGTGTGTCCGCAGTGGCATCGTGACCCAGGATCGAGCAGTTCAGGGAATCGGCCTCGCCGTTGAAGCGCACGCCACCCTCGACCACAGCGGGATGGCTGCGGAGCTTGGCGGCGGTCGATGCGGACCCGGTGAACAGCACACTGTCCTGGCTGTCGAGGTGGTCCAGCAACTGGTGCGGGCTGGCGCACAGCAGCTGCACGGACCCTTCGGGAAGTAACCCGGAGTCGATGATGGCGCGGAACACCAACTCGGTCAGGTAGGCGGTTTGATGTGCCGGCTTGACGATCGAGGGCACGCCGGCGATAAACGCCGGGGCCAGCTTTTCCAGCATCCCCCATACCGGGAAGTTGAACGCATTGATCTGGACAGCGACGCCGCCGCGTGAGGTGTAGATGTGCTGTCCGACGAATGCGCCGGTGCGGCCGAGCTTTTCAGCGGGGCCGTCGAGGTAGACGGTGTCGTTCGGAAGTTCGCGCGTGCCCTTGCTCGCGTAGCTGAACAGCGTGCCGATTCCCCCGTCGACGTCGATCGCCGAGTCGCGCACGGTCGCGCCCGTGGCCGCCGACAGCGGATAGAACTCTTCCTTGCGGCTCATGAGCAGCTTGCCCAGCGCTTTTAAAGCGTTGGCACGCTGATGAAAGGTCAACGCGCGCAACGCCGGGCCGCCCACCTCACGCCCGTGGGCGATGACGGCGGCCAGATCCAGCGATCCCGTCGCGAAGCGGGCCACTTGCTCGCCGGTGACCGCGTGGAACAGCGGGACGTCATCCCCCGCGGGCGCGATCCAGCTTCCCGTCACGTAGCTCTTCAGCACATCGGTCATCCAGCGGGCTCCCTCTTAACCAACCGTCCATTCGTTCGGTTATCACCATGCCAGTGTGGCCATCGACGCGTCAAGCGGACATCATGGGGCGGGTAATACCGGCCGAACGGTCAGTCTGTGGCAGCGGTGCGCAGTCCGTCGAAGATCATCGTCGCCACCGCCTCGGCGAGCTCGTCGGCGCCCAGGGCACGGCTTGGCCGGTACCACTCGATGAGGGAGTTGACGGTGCCGAAGATGAGCCGGCTCGTCAGGGCCGGATCGACGTCGGGACGAATGCTGCCCTCGTCGCACGCGTTCTCGACGAGCTTTCCGACGATGTGGTCGAACTCTCGGCGCCGCGCCAACGCGCGTCGCTCCACGGTGGTGTTGCCGCGGATCCGCAGCAGCAGCGTCACGTAGGGAAGCTCCTCGACCAGCACATGAATACTGCGTTTGACGAGGTTTTCCAGGCGCTCGATGGCCGGTCCGGTGGTGGTGTCCGGGGCTTGCGTGGCGGCGAAGAGCGCGTCCAGGGCCCGATCCACGGCAAGCCGCAGCAGCTCTTCCTTGCCGCTGACGTGGTGATAGATCGACGACTTGCTGATGCCCAGCCGGGCCGACAGGTGTTCCATCGACGTGCCGTCGTAACCGCGCTGGTTGAACACCCCGACGGCAATGGCCAGCAATGAGTCCAAGTCGTAGCCCGGCCGACCGACATGCCCGGTGGAACGCGATCGCGGTGCGGCCATGTTGATCATCATGGCATTCCGCGTCTCCGCATGCTGATAACCCTCGCGCTCAGCTGTCTGCTATTAATAATAGACCGAATGGTCGGTTATTGACGGAAATCGCGAAAGGATGCCGCAGTGGGCGCAGAAGTGCATCTGGTCGACGGCGTTTTCCGCGCCGACGGCGTCGTGACCGCGCGATCGTCGTCACCACTGCCCGCCGGTTCGGCGGCCGCGCTGATCGAGGCGCTGTGATCGTCTACGAAACTCTGCGCGTTCACCAGGAAGACGGCCGCGTGGTGGTCGAATTGCACCGCCCCGCCCAGCGCAATGCCATCAACGCCGCGATGGTCGCCGAACTCCACGCGGTATGCGCGCTTTTGGAGTCCCGGCCCCGCGTGCTCGTCGTCAGCGGCGCCGGCACCGACTTTGCCGCCGGCGCGGATATCGGCGAACTCCGCTCGCGGGGACGCGACGAGGCGTTGGCCGGAATCAATCGCGGCGTCTTCGACCGGATTGCGGCGCTGCCGATGCCCACCATCGCCGCCGTGGAGGGAAATGCGTTGGGCGGTGGCGCCGAACTGGCATATGCCTGCGACCTGCGCGTCGCGGCAATGGGCGCCCGGTTCGGCAATCCCGAGCCCGCACTCGGAATCCTGGCGGCCGCGGGCGCCAGCTACCGGCTCACCGACTTGGTGGGCAAATCGATTGCCAAGCAGGTCATCCTCGGCGGGCGCATCCTCGACGCCGAGGCCGCACTGCAGTGCGGCCTGGTCGGTGAGGTGGTCGAAACGGGGACCGCGCTCAGCCGCGCATGCACGCTGGCGGATCGGATTGCCCGACTCTCGCCGCTGGCGGTGCGGATCTCCAAGGCGGTTGTGGATGCCACCGCGCCGCATCCCCTGCTCGATGACGTCGCTCAGGCGGTCCTGTTCGAAAGCCCCGACAAAACTGAGCGGATGACCCGGTTTCTACAGAAGAGGACCTCATGATCACCGTGCCCGAAGTGGTCGCAGTAATCGGCGGAGGTCGGATGGGCGCCGGCATCAGCCAGGTCTTCGCGGCGGCCGGGTCGACGGTCACCGTGGCGGAGGCGAACCCGGATGCCGCATCGGCCGCCCGCGAACGAGTTGCGGCCGGCCTGGCCCGCGCCGCGGACAAAGGCAGCCTGCGTGACGATCCGCAGCGGGTCTTGGCCCGGGTGCATACCGTGCCGGCCCTGACCGAATTGCCCGCCGCCGCCGGGTTGGTCATCGAGGCGGTGCCCGAGCGGATGGCCGACAAGATCAATGTCTTGTCCGGGGCGGAAAAGGTCGTCGCGCCGACCGCCGTGCTCGCGTCGAACACCAGCTCGCTGTCGATCAGTGAAATCGCTGCGGCGCTTCGCTTTCCAGAGCGCTTCGTCGGTATGCACTTCTTCAACCCGGTGCCCGCGTCTGCCCTGGTCGAGGTGGTGCGCGGACCCGGCACCGCTGACGACGTCGTCAACGAGGTGCTTGGCTGGATTCACCGGCTCGGGAAATCCGATGTGGTCGTCAATGATTCGCCCGGGTTCGCCACCAGCCGCCTCGGCGTGGCGCTCGGGCTGGAAGCGATCCGCATGCTCGAGGAAAGCGTCGCGGATGCCGCATCGATCGACCGCGCGATGGAATTGGGTTATCGCCATCCCATGGGTCCGCTCCGATCCACGGACCTCGTCGGCCTGGATGTCCGGCTTGCGATCGCCGAGCATTTGCACGCCACCTTGGGGGATCGCTTCCGGCCACCGGCGCTCCTGCGCGACAAAGTCGCTCGTGGGGAGCTGGGCCGCAAGACCGGTCAGGGATTCTTCCACTGGCCGCGGTAAACAACCATCGAGGAGCATCTGATGACAGGAACATCCGCGGCGACAGTCGATTACCACGTTGAGGACGGCGTCGCCGCGATTCGACTGGACCGGCCCGGGGCCTCTAACGCGCTCGACCGCGCCACCAAACAGCAGCTGCTGAATGCGCTGACTGCTGTCGCGGCAGACAACAGCGTGCGAGCCCTCGTGATCACCGCTGCCGGAAAGAACTTCTGCGTGGGCCAGGACCTCGCCGAACACGTCGACGCGCTGCACGCCGACCCCGGCCACGCGATGGACACGGTGCGCGACCACTACAACCCGATCGTGACGGCACTACACGCGATCAAGGTGCCCGTCATCGCGGGGATCAACGGTGCTTGCGTCGGGGCGGGCCTGGGACTGGCCCTGGCGGGCGACGTCCGCATCGCCGGTTCCAATGCCAAGTTCGGCACTGCTTTCACCGGCATCGGTCTGGCGGCCGACTCGGCGCTGTCCGCGTCGCTGCCCCGGCTCATCGGAGCAGGCCGTGCCACAGCGATGTTCCTGCTCGCAGACACCATCGACGCGGCCACCGCCCAAGCGTGGGGACTCGTGCATCAGGTCGTCGACCCCGACGTCCTCGATGATGTGGCGACCGGCCTTGCGGCGCGCCTGGCCGCCGGCCCCACCGCCGCGTTCAGCGCCGTTAAGGCGCTGCTGTCCGAAAACGCCACCGGCTCATTGCAAGACATCCTCGAACGCGAAGCCGCCGCACAACAACGGCTTGGCGCGTCGACCGATCATGGTGCGGCCGTCGAGGCATTCCTTGCCAAGGCCAGGCCGGTTTTCGTCGGGCACTGAGCCCGCGCAACTTGTGTTCGGGCGCGCGATCCGGCAAAATTATATAACCGAACATTCGGTCGGTATTTGGGAGGCTCGATGACCCTGGGCGACGTCTCGTCGCAGACGGATGGCCACGATCCCGCCGCACTGGCGCGGGAGTTCGAAGCGATCATCGCCGGCGGCATGCGGATAGAACCGCGCGATTGGATGCCCGACGGCTACCGCACGACGCTGATCCGCCAGATCGCACAGCATGCCCACTCCGAAATCATCGGCATGCAGCCCGAAGGCAACTGGCTGACCCGGGCGCCGTCGTTGCGCCGCAAGGCGATCCTTCTGGCGAAGGTGCAAGACGAAGCCGGTCACGGCCTCTACCTGTATTCGGCGGCCGAGACGTTGGGTGCCGACCGTGCCGACCTCAACGCCAAGCTTCTCGCCGGTACGCAGAAGTATTCGTCGATCTTCAACTACCCCGCGTTGACCTACGCCGATGTGGGCGTGATCGGCTGGCTGGTCGACGGCGCGGCGATCTGTAACCAGGTTCCGTTGTGCCGCAGCTCGTATGGGCCCTACGCCCGCGCGATGATCCGGGTCTGCAAGGAGGAGTCCTTCCACCAACGTCAGGGCTACGAACTGTTGGCCACGATGATGGCGGGCACCGCCGCGCAGCGCGCGATGGTTCAAGACGCCGTCGACCGGTGGTGGTGGCCAACCCTGATGATGTTCGGGCCGCCCGACGCCGACTCGCCCCACAGCGCCACGTCAATGGCGTGGGGGATCAAGCGCCATACCAACGACGAACTCAGGCAACGTTTCGTGGACATGACGGTCCCGCAGGCCGAGGCACTCGGCGTCACCCTGCCCGATCCGCAGCTGTGCTGGAACGAAAAACGTGGCGCACACGATTTCGGCACGCCGGATTGGAACGAGTTCACCGACGTCATCGCTGGGCATGGGCCGTGCAACGCCGAGCGCATCGCCAGGCGCACGCGCGCCCACGACGACGGTGCATGGGTGCGCGAGGCCGCGACCGCATTCGCGGCGAAGCTCCGAACCTTGGAGGGGAAAGCACGATGAGCGACAACGACTTCACCGCCGAAGGCGGTCACGGTGCGGTTCCGATAGCGAGCGTGGACACGGTACCGGACGAGGCCGCGGTCGCGGCCGACTGGCCCCTCTACGAGGTATTCGTCCGCGGCAGACGCGGTCTCAACCATGTGCATGTCGGTTCGCTGCACGCCGCCGAGGAGAAGATGGCCCTGCGCCACGCGCGTGATCTCTACACCCGGCGCAACGAAGGCGTCAGCATCTGGGTGGTGCGTTCGGACGCGATCCTCGCGTCCAGCCCCGCCGAGAAGGATCCGTTCTTCGCACCCAGCGGCGACAAGGTGTACCGCCACCCCACCTTTTACACCATTGCCGACAACGTCTCCCACATGTGATCGGCGAGGAAGGCCTGCGCGCATGAACGACCCCGACACCACCTACGCCATCGACGAAGACACGCACGACCAGTGGGCATTCGGAACCAGCTTCGACGATCCGCTGGCAGGCGTCGACACCACGTTGGTGGACGGCATCGACGGCGCCGACCTGGCGGTCTACTGCTTGATGCTCGCCGACGATGCGTTGATCTCCGCGCAGCGGCTGACCCAATGGTGCGCTAACGCGCCCGAACTCGAAGAGGAGATGGCACTGGCCAACATCGGGCTGGACCTGCTCGGCCAGGCCCGCCTGTTGCTGGCCCGGGCCGCGGCCGCCCACCCGGCAATTGTCCCGGCGCTGCCCGACGACTCCCCCGTGCCCGCCGACGACGCGTTGGCCTTCTTTCGCGACGAGCCGTCGTTTCGGTGCCTTCGCCTGGTGGAACTGCCCAACGGCGACTTCGCCCACAGCATCGCGCGCCTTCTGGTGTTCGCCACTTTTCGGCTGGCGACACTGCAACGGTTGCGGGACTCGCGCGACCCGGTGCTCGCGGCCGTGGCCACCAAGGGCGTCAAAGAAGTGACCTATCACCGCGACTACGCCGCCCGGTGGTTCCTCACGCTCGCAGGGGGGACCGCCGAGTCGCGGTTCCGGCTGGAGCGGGCGGTCACGGCTGTATGGCCCTACGTGGACGAACTTTTCATTCCCAACCCGGTGGAGCAGCGACTTGCGGCGACGGGCGCGGCGGCCGACTCGGCGATGCTTCGCGGTGAGTTCGACGACGTCGTCGAACAGGTTTTCCGGGCCGCGCTATTGCCCGTCCCGGCGGTGCGGGCCGCGGCGCGAGTGGCCGGCAGATCCGGCCGAGACGGCACCCACACCGAAGCGCTGAGCCATCTGTTGGCCGAAATGCAGTCCGTGGCCCGGGCGCATCCCACTGGGGCATGGTGAGGTCGATGACCGCCGCGATGATGGGGTTGGTGGCCCGGGCGCGTGCAGTCGCCGCCACGGTGACCGACCCCGAGATGCCGATGCTGACGCTGGTGGACCTCGGAGTGTTGCGTGACGTCCACCAAGAAGAGGACGGCACGATCGTCGTCACCATCACCCCGACCTACTCCGGATGTCCCGCGATGGCCACCATCCGCGAGGACCTCGCAAATGCGCTCGCCTCAACGGGTTTAGAGCGGGTTGAGGTCCGGATTTCGCTGGCGCCGCCCTGGAGTTCGGACTGGATCACCGTCGACGGCCGCCGCAAGCTCGAAGCACATGGGATCGCTCCCCCGCACGCCGCCCCGCGGCCGACCACCGGCCCCGTCCCCCTCGCCCTCGTTGCGCATAGCCCCGTGGTGCAGTGCCCGCAGTGCGACTGCCTGGATACCGAAGAACTGTCGGCCTTCGGGTCGACCGCCTGCAAATCCCTGCACCGCTGCCGGCGCTGCGGTGAACCATTCGAGCGCATCAAGGAGATTTGATATGTCCACCGCTGAACTGGTCGCCGCGACGGGTACGGGCCCGCGTCGTCGGCGGTTCCGCACGGTGCGGGTCGCCGACGTGCAGCAGCTCTGTGCTGACGCCGCCGCCATCACCTTCACCGTGCCCGACGAGTACGCCGCCGAATTTGCCTTCGCGCCCGGCCAATCCGTCGTCATTCGGCGCATCATCGACGGCACCGAGCAGCGCCGGACCTACTCGATCTGCTCGCCTGCCGGTGACCGGCCCCGGGTCGGAGTCCGCGAAGTACCCGGAGGAGCGGTCTCGGGCTGGCTGGTCCACCAGCTCTGCCCGGGCGATGAGGTCGAAGTGCAGCCGCCCTCGGGCAATTTCACCGCGGACCCCGCCCGAGGGGGACACCACGTGGTGATTGCCGCCGGTTCCGGTATCACCCCGGTCCTTTCGATCGCCGCTTCGGTCCTGACCCATCCCGAATCACGGGTCACGCTGCTTTACGGCAACCGCCGCGCCGGCACGGTCATGTTTGCCGATGAGCTGGCCGACCTCAAGGACTCCTACGGCGCACGGCTGCAGCTGGTGCACGTGCTTTCGCGTGAGCCGCGAACTTCCGACCTGCTCAGCGGCCGGCTCGACCGTGCCCGCATCCACGCACTGTTGCAACGCCTCGTGCCGGTGCACAGCGTCGACCACTTCTGGCTGTGCGGACCGCTCGGGATGGTCACCGACGCCAAGGCGGCGCTGCACACGCTCGGGGTGCGCGGCGACCGAATCCATCAGGAACTGTTCTTCGTCGAAGACACCGCTCCCGCACCGGTCGAACATGTCGATGCAGCGATGTCCGGCCCGGTCAGCCAGGTCACCCTCGTTCTAGACGGTGCCACCACCACACTCGCGCTGCCGCGTGATTCTTCGATCCTCGACGCGGCGCAGCGGTCCCGCAGCGACCTGCCCTTCGCGTGCAAGGGTGGGGTGTGCGGGACCTGCCGCGCCCAGGTCACCGGCGGCGCCGTGGACATGCGCCGCAACTACGCACTCGACCCCGCCGAAGTCGAAGCCGGCTTTGTGCTGACGTGCCAGTCCTATCCCAGCACCGATGCCTTGACCGTCGATTTCGACGCATGACGATGTTGCCCTGGGAACTTGCCATGGCCGATCTCGTCGACCGTCCCGCCGATGACGCCGCGCGCCGCTCACCCGATGCGCTCGAACCTATCGAAGTTGCCTCGCGCGATGAGATCGCGGCGCTGCAGCTGTCCCGGCTGAAGTGGTCGCTTCGGCATGCCTATGACAATGTCGCCCATTACCGAACCGCCTTCGATCAGGCCGGGGTCCACCCAAGTGACCTCAAAGACCTGGCGGATCTGGCCCTGTTCCCGTTCACGACCAAAGCCGACCTGCGGCAGAACTATCCGTTCGGCATGTTCGCCGTGCCGCAGGCGGAGATCCGACGCGTCCACGCCTCATCGGGCACCACCGGGCGCCCGACCGTGGTCGGCTACACCGCGGCCGACATCGACACCTGGGCCGACCTGGTCGCACGCAGCCTGCGCGCGGCAGGGGTCCGCTCCACCGACAAAGTCCACATCGCCTACGGCTACGGTCTTTTCACCGGCGGAATAGGGGCACACTACGGGGCAGAGCGCCTCGGCTGCACGGTCATCCCCATATCGGGCGGCATGACCGAACGTCAGATCCAACTCATCACCGACTTTGAGCCAGACGCCATCATGGTCACCCCGTCGTACATGCTCACACTGATCGACGCGATGGAACGCGCAGGCATCGATCCACGCAAAACGTCCTTGCGTACCGGCGTCTTCGGCGCCGAACCCTGGACCGAACAGATGCGCACCGAACTCGAACGCAAGCTCGGCATCGACGCAGTCGACATTTATGGCTTATCCGAGGTGATCGGCCCCGGAGTAGCCCAGGAGTGCGTCGACACCAAAGACGGGCTGCACATTTGGGAAGACCATTTCTATCCCGAAATCATCGAACCGGCAAGCGGCCGAGTGCTCCCCGATGGAGCCGAAGGCGAGCTGATCTTCACCTCACTGACCAAACAGGCGTTCCCGATCATTCGGTACCGCACCCGCGACCTCACGGCACTACTGCCCGGTACCGCGCGGAGCATGCGGCGGATGCGCAGGATCGCCGGGCGCACCGACGACATGATCATCCTGCGTGGCGTCAACCTTTTCCCGACGCAGATCGAGGAGCTGATCTTCGGGGTCGAGGCGCTGACACCGGAATTCCACTGCGTTCTGAGTCGCACCGGCCGACTCGACACCCTGACCGTGCACGTGGAAAGCCGGTCGGGGGCGACGCCCGAGATGCGTGTGGATGCCGCCGACACGCTCACCAAGCAGATCAAGAGTCGCATCGGCGTCAGCGTCACGGTCAACGTTGTCGAGCCGAACAGCATGAAGCGCTCCGAGGGAAAGGCGAGGCGGTTGATCGACAACCGTACGCAGCGGTAGCCGGGCAGCGGCGGCGGCCGTGATGGCCGGTGGACACGTCAATGCCGTTTCCCGCGCAGGCAGTACCTGCGTTTGACCGCGACCACCATCTCGATCTCCACGCAGATGTCGAACGGCAACTCGGCCATGCCGACCGCGGAACGGGCGTGGCGGCCGACCTTGTCGCCGAACACCTGCACGATCAGTTCCGAGCAGCCGTCGATGACGGCGGGCGTATCGGTGAACCCGGGAGCGCAGTTCACCATGCCGAACACCTTGAGCACCGATCGCACGCGGTCAAGGGATTCGATTTCCGCGCGGAGCGCGGACAGCAGGAACAGCCCTGTGAGGCGGGCTGCCGATCGGGCGGCCTCCGGCGTGAGGTCGATTCCTACTTTGCCCTGGACGCCGGGTAAGGAGCCGCCATGCCTGCTCCGAATAGGCCCGTGGCCGGATACGAAAACCAGGTCGCGATCGCGTTTGGCCGCAAGGTATCTGCCGGCGACCGGTGCCGGGGCCGGCAGCTCGATGCCGAGCCGCGCGAGACGCTTCTCCGGCGTCGACGCGGGCTTCACCTCCGCCGCCCTGCGCAACGACCAGACGGCCGGTCTACGCAGCGGGCACGCCATCCGCGGAACCCGTCGTCCATCGGCGCTCACCTCCTCATGGCCGTGGCGAATGCGAACCGGCGGCACCCCGACCGCACTGTGACCACACTTGTGACAGCATGTCACGCATGGCATATTACATACTGTCCTTACCTTGCACGCCTACTATGGCCCCGCGGCAGCGCGGGACGGATTCGAGGGGCGGAAAGCTTCGGAACTCCGCGCACGACATACCCACCACCATGGCCGGCGCACTAACCAGATCCACACGGCGCGTTAGGAATTGAATCGTGACGATCCAGACATTGCCTCCCGAACCGTCATTTCTCGTTTTCGGCGCCGCCGGACACATCGGGCGCCCCTGCGCACAATGGCTCACCGAAAGGCACCCCAGCGCGCACATCCGGGTCGTTTCCAGCAGGCCCGACATGGCCGCAGCCCTGGCCGACGCGCACCCGGGCGCCGAGGTGATGATCGCCGACTACCTGAGCGCCGATGACATGATCGCGGCCTTCGACGGGATCCATGCGGCGTTCGTGCTCACCCCGGATTTCATCGACGAGAAGGTCGCCATGGCCAACGTGGCCAGCGCGGTCAAGGCAACCGGAACGCTCGTGCGGCTGGTCCGGCTGATCGGCGACCCACCGGGAATCCGTGATGAAGCGGAGGTGCTGGCATTGTGGGGCCCTGACTATAAGAACGAAACGGCGCTGCATCATCTGCGAGCCCGTAAAGTGTTGACGGAAGCGGGCGTTCCGGTCGTATACATGAACATCCCGGGCTGGTTCTTCGAGGATTTCTCCGAGTTTCTGGTCGACCCGATCCGCGACAGGCGCACGTTCGTCATGGCGGCGGACCGGCCGATGAACTTCATCGCGACCCGCGACATCGGCCGCTGCGCGGCCGAACTGCTGCTGGACCCCTCGCTGACCGAAGCCGGTGAAACCCTGCACCTGGAGAACGGCATCGACACGATGATCAGGTTCAGCAGGATCGCGGACATCATGAGCGACGCGTGGGGCGTGCCGATCGGCTACGAAGGCACCGATGAAGCCTTTCTGCGGGAACTCGGGCCCGCCCTGCGTAAGTACTACAAGCAGGACGACGCCGCCGAGCACATCCTGGCCGAATGTCATCATGAGGTGCCCTTCATCAACGAGCTCCTCAAGCGCGGCAACGACCTGCGCGGCGGTGAACGTCACCTCACACCGGAAATGCTTGGTTTCGAGCCGCTTTCGTTGAAGTCGTGGTTCCGGGACAACCGGGACGTCTTCATTCCCGAGTGCGGCTGACCCGGCGTGTCGGCTCCGGCGGCAACGATGAGCGGTTAAGGAGGGCGGCACGGTGAAGCGTGCAGCATTCGGTACGACATTCTTTGGTGCTGAGGGTTTCCTGGACACGGCCACATCTGGGCTGCCGCCGTGCTTTGTCGCCGATGGAATGCACGAATGCGTGCGGTCGTGGGCGCAAGGACGCCTGCAGATGAGCGCATTCGACGCCCCCATGAGCGCCAGCCGCGCCGCGTACGCCGCCCTGATCGGCGTAGATGAACACCGGGTGACGATGGGCACCAGCGTCTCGTCGGCCATTGGCCTGCTGGCCGCGTCGATACCCGACGGCAGCCGGGTGGCGACCTTGCGCGGCGAATTCACCAGTGTCATCTTCCCCTTCGCCGCCCAAGCTGCGCGGGGAGTCACGGTCACGGAGTTGCCCGGGGGCCGGCTCGAGGATGCGGCGGGTGACTTCGACGTGGTGGCAGCCAGTCTCGTGCAATCCGCCGACGGAGCCGTGCTGGACGTCGAAAGGTTGCGTCGCAACGCCGCCGAATCCGGGACGATCACCGTGATCGATGCGACACACGCGCTGGGCTGGAAGAACATCGAGATGCCGTGGGCCGACGCGGTGGTGTCGGTCAGCTACAAGTGGCTGCTCGGGCCGCGCGGTGTGGCGTGGATGTCGTTGAGCCAACGCCTGCTGGATGCGCTGATACCGCACCTGGCCAATCCCTATGCGGGGGAAGATCTATGGTCCTCGGTGTACGGCCTACCGATGCGGCTGGCCGGCGGTGCACGGCGGTTCGATGCGGCGCCGGTGTGGTTCAGCGTCTTGGGAGCGGGGCTCGCGCTGCCCTGGGTGGCGTCGCTGGACCGGGGCGCGGTGGAAGCCCACGGGGTGGGTTTGGCGAATCGGCTGCGAGCCGAACTCGACATGCCCGCCGTCGACTCGCCGATCGTCTCCGTCCCGGGCTCCCACGACGCCGATTCCCTGCGGCGGGCCGGGATCCGGGCATCGGTGCGCGCAGGCTCCGCCCGCGTCGGCTTTCATCTGTACAACACCGATGACGACCTCGATCGGCTGCTCGACGTGCTCTAGCCGGCGCGGACGATCCCCCATAAGAACGCGGCAACATATTGTGAGGAGCCCACGTGAGAGAACTGACCGGCAAGACCGCCCTGGTCACCGGAGCGTCCGGCGGCATCGGCCGCGCCATCTGCCAGGCGCTCGCCGATGCCGGCGCCGCCGTGCTGGTTTCTGGTCGACAAAGCGGTGCTCTCGACGAGCTCGTTGCCGAGCTGGGCGCGAACCATGCACGCGCACAAGCTATTCCGACCGACCTGACGGACCCCGCGGCAGCAGACGACCTGCTCGGCCGCGCCGAGCGCGACTTCGGCCCCGTCGACGTTCTGGTCAACAACGCCGGCGTCGAACAGCCCGCCGCGTTCACGGACATGACGCCCGACGACATCCGCACCATGGTCGAGGTCAACTTGACCGCCACGATGCTCCTCACCCATCGGGCCCTGCCCGGCATGCTCGACCGTGGGCGTGGCCATATCGTGTTCGTCTCCTCGGGACTGGCGAAGATGGGCAGCGCCTACCAGGCGCCCTACTCTGCGACGAAGGCCGCCCTGCTCGCGCTGACACAGGCGCTGCGCGCCGAATACCGTCACACCCCCGTCGGTTTCTCCGTCGTGTGCCCCGGGCTGGTCACCGGAGCCGGCATGTACCAACGGATGCTCGACAACGGATTCTCCGCCAGCCCCTTGCTCGGCACGACCACAACCACTCGAGTGGCCCGCAAGGTCGTCGCGGCCATTCGTCACGACCGCCCCGAAGTGCACGTCACCGGCGCACCGGTCCGACCGATTCTCGCGGCCATTCAACTCAACCCGCGATTGACCGAAATGATCACGGCCCGTGCCGGCATGACCGAGCTGTTCCGGCGGGTCGCGGCCGGCCGCTCCGAAACCAAGGAGACCTGAGCCGGGGTTACGTCGCCGCGGCCGGCCCGTACAGCGTGCGGATCCAGATGGTCGCCAGCGCTTCGGTGACCGCCGCCGGGTCGCTGAACGGGGGGTGCCCGAACGACGCGAGCAGGTACCGCTCGTTCATCCACGTGAGCGCACGGGCCACCTCGTGCGGCTCGGTGATGTCGCTCCGTCCGGCCTCGACGTCCGCTTCGATTCGGCGCGCGGTTGCGCTGAGAAGGCGGTCGGCCAGGCGGTCGTAGAGCGCGCCGATCTCCGGGTCGTGCCGGGCGGTGTCGGAGATGGCCTGGATGAGGCGACCGTGCTCGACGAAAACCGTTGTCAGGCCGCCGAGGCTCGCGCGCAGCTCGGCGACGGGGTCGTCGGTGGGTGCCATCCAGTTGTCGGCGACGTGGTCCAACTCGAGTCCGACGTCGTCGAGCATCGCCATCAGCAGGTGCTGACGGTCCTCGAAATGGCGGTAAAAGGCGGTGCGCGCAACATCGGCGGCCGAGGTGATGTCGTCGAGCGAAATCTCCGCCCAGCGTTGCTCTTCGAGCAGACCGTGCGCGGCGTCCAGCAGCCGTCGGCGGGCATTGCGTCTGTGCTCGCGCCGGCGCGCCTGCAAATCGCTTTGTCGAGTGGTCAGGAGCGGGAACCTACTTGCGGTCAGGGGCGGGTCTGCGCGACCGACCGTCGTCGCAGACACCCGATGGGCGTGACATGTCTATCCGCCAGCATATCGGACGGCAAATTGAACGTCGTTATTGACATGCTGTCACACGCGTCGTTACGTTTGCTTGCGAGCCGGTCCGGACGTATCGGTCAAGACCCAGAGAAGGGGCGTGTGCACCTCGCCATGACCACTGCGCGCCAGGTCGGCCAGAGCCCGCCGGGGCTCAACCTGCGGCGACTGGCCGCCGGAGGCGGCCGCTATCTCGCCGATGAGCAGGCCGCCGGCGAACTGCACCTGGTGGTGGTCCGCTCCCGCGAACCGCACGCCCGCGTCTCGGTCGACACGCGCAAAGCCTGCGCCGCTCCCGGCGTGCGCGCAGTTCTGGTCGGCTCAGACGTCCGTTCCGCTACCGAACCGATGGCGATGATGTGGACGACACAGATCCAGGCCGACGCACCCACGTGGTGTCTGGCTGGCGACCGGGTTCGCTATGTGGGTGAACCGATCGCGGCCGTCGTCGCCGACGACGCCTACCTCGCCGAGGACGCCGCCGAGCTCGTGGACGTCACCTATGAGCGGCTGCCCGCGGTGGTCGAGGCGAGCGCCGACAGCGAACCGCTTCTTTATGACGACTGGCCCGACAACGTCTTCGGCCGAACACGTTTCGAGGCCGGCGATCCCGGCGCTGCTCTCGCGGGCGCGGCGCTGATCGTCGCCGGCCGGTACACCAGCAATCGAGTCGCCGGGCTCTCACTGGAGACACGCGGGGTGCGCGCCGTATGGGATATCACCGGCGAGTCCGTCACCGTGTGGACCTCGACGCAGGCGCTGCATCAAGTGCGCGCCTCTTTGAGCGCCACACTGCGAGTGCCCGAGAGCCGCGTCCGCGTGATCTGCCCCGATGTCGGCGGTGCATTCGGTAACAAGACGTGCGCCTACATCGAGGAGACCCTGGTGGCCTTCGCCGCACGCGTCGTCGGCCGTCCCGTCCGTTGGATCGAAAGCAGATCCGAGGCGTTCACCGCCACCGTTCACGGGCGCGGAACGGCGGTCGACCTCGAGTTGGGGCTCAATGCGGACGGCACCATCACCGGACTGCGGGCCACGGTCGTACTCGATTGCGGGGCAACGCCATATATGGCCGGCGCCGGGTCCGGGGTGGTCACCGCGGCCATGCTGACCGGCCCGTACCGGGTCACCGACGCGCTCAGCGAGCTGGTCGCGGTGGTAACCAACAAAACGCCGATCGGGGCGTACCGCGGCTTCGGCATGCCAGAAGCCACCCTCGCCATCGAGCGAGCGCTGGACGAGGGGGCGCGCCGACTCGGCATCGATCCGATCGAGATCCGCCGCCGCAACCTCTTGCGTCCGGACGAATTGCCGTATTGGACGCCCGCGATGATGTGCCTGGACAGCGGGCGCTACGGCGAACTGCTCGACCTCGTCGCCGACCGCTTCGACTGGCCGCGGGCCCGCCGCGAGGCCGCCGAAGCCCGCGCCATGGGGCGGCTGGCTGGCGTCGGCATCGCCTGCTACGTCGAGGCTTCCAATTTCGGTCCGTCGGCGGCCGCGGCGATGATGGGCATCAACAACCCCGGCCATGACCGCGCGGTGGTCCGCATGGACGCGTCGGGCCTGGTCACGGTGCTGACCGGGCAGATCCCGATGGGCCAGGGGCTGGAGACCGTCCTTGCGCAGGTGGCCGCCGACGAGATCGGCGTTGCGCTGGAATCGGTTTCGGTCATCTGCGGCGATACGCAGGCCTGCCCGTACACCGGCTATGCCAGCGGCGGCAGCCGCGGCGCCGGCGTCGCCGGCTCCGCAGTCATGATGGCCGCGCGCGGGCTGCGGGAACGGATGCGAGAAATCGCCGCGCACCTGCTCGAGGCAAGCGGTCCGGCGCGTGTCCTCGACAGCGATTCCGGCTTCGCCGATGAGTCCGGCGCCCAGGTCAGCATCGGTCAGGTCGCCGAAGCGGCTTGGCGTGCAATAGATCTTCCGCCCGATACCGAACCCGGGCTCGAGTCGGCCTATACCTACGATCCGCGCAACTTCGCTTTCACTTTCGGTGCCGTCGCGGTCGTGGTCGAAATCGATCGCGACACCGGCACGGTGTCCTTACCCAGGGTGGTATTCGGGCACGACTGCGGCCGCCAGCTCAATCCCGCGCTCGTCGCGGGACAGATCCAGGGCAGCACCGCACAGGGCATCGGCGCGGCGCTGTATGAGCAGCTGCCCTACACCGACGATGGCCAACCGGTGGTCCAGTCGATGTGGGACTACTTCCCCCCATTGCCGGCCAACGTGCCCCAGGTCGAACTCGTCCACCTCGAAACACCCTCACCCTTCTCACTCAACGGCGCCAAAGGAGCCGGTGAAAGCGGCGCCATCCCGCTGCCCGCGGCGCTGGCCAACGCGATCCGCGATGCCATCGGGGACGAACACGCCCACATCGTCGACACCATCCCGATCACCGCCGATCGGCTACTCGTCGCGATAGATTCGATGACCTCCCGCCCCGCACCAGAGCCACAACCATCTGCGCCCCAGCGGGTATGGGCGACAGGTGGCGGTAGCGGTTTCTGAGAAACTAAGTCAGGGCGGAAACGCTCTCGGTGTGAGGATTCCGGCGTCGGCCAACCGCGAGAAGAATGTCACCAGCCGGGGATTGTGCCGGGTAGCGGTTTCCAGAAGTTGTCTGGCATCGTCCGTTCGTCCCCAGCGCGCCTGCAGCACCGCTTGCCAGAACGTCGCCTCGGGGTTGTCGCCCAGCACCCTCGCCACCGTGGCCAGCGTTGCGGCGGCGGAATTGTAGACGCAATCGGGCTGCGGCGGGCCGAGGATCGGGCCTTGCGGATCGAACACCACCCGCGACATGTCGTCGACCGCGTCGTTGATGTCCAGCAGCCGGCTCAGTTCCCCGATGGGGTCCCGATCGTCCTCGACGCGTAGATCTCGCAAGATGCCATCCCATGGCGCATCGGTGGGTGCGCCGTCGACGACCAGAATCGCGGCCGATTGCCGCCCGCGAATGTCACCGCCTGCCTCATCGGCGGCCTGCAGGCCGGCCGCGAGGCGGTGGGCCAGGTCACCGCATGCGCTTTCGAAGCCATGCACCATCGCCCGCGGCACGCCGTCGTTGTCGAGCATGTTGCCCAACCCCACGACGTGCTCGCCTCGGGCCACGCCCGCGGCGCCGACACATCGAGTGCCGCTGTGTATTCCGAATTCCCCCGCCGCGTCCAGGAACGCGACTTGTCTGATCTCGCGGTCGGCATCCGACCGCAGCAGTTGCCGCAGTGCATCGGGCGCGCGGCTGCCGGCCCGCATCAGGGCCAGGCCGCGCGGCCCGTATTGGCGGAGCGCGAACGCCTGTGTCGCCACCGCGCCGGTACCGGCTTCGGCCCAGGTCACTACGGAGCCGACGCCCATGTAGTGCGACTGCGATGCGACGCCGAGATGGCCCGTGACCGGATCGCGGGCAAGCAGCGAGAAGGTCAAGAGAAGTCGGTTTCCTCGCAGAGCTGTGTGAGATGCCGCTTGTATTCGGCTGTTTGGGTGAGCGGCATCAGCTTGCCGAGCTTGGCCACGTCACCGGCCAGCTTGATGCGCCCGTCCATGAACGCCGTCGTCGGGGGCAGTTCGCCACGCAGGATTGCGACGGAGTCGCCGAACGACGCCGTCATGGTGCCATCGGCGGCGGGGTCGTCACCCAGCTGCTGTTCCACGGCGCGGCCGTCGCGGACGTCGGCGTAGTAACGGATTTCGCCTCCGCCCGGGGCGTTGGTGAGACGGTATTGCACCCGGGCCGTAGCGCCGGGGCGTACCGCGAACGACTGCTGGAGCGCGGTCTGCCGGGTCAGCCATTCCTGAGATGCGTACTTCATCGTGCGGCCTCCGTCGGGGGTTGTGGGTTGCTGCTGTTGATTACCGCGATCCTGTCGGCCACCAGTTCCTCGGCCGCGGCGATGATCGGCGCGTACCCGGTGCAGCGGCACAGCGATGAGCTCAGGTGTTTGCGTATCTGGATGGCCGTCGGGCGCCTGCCTGCGTCGACCTCGGCAAGCAGTTCCTCGATCAGGACCACGAAGCCGGGTGTGCAGAAGCCGCACTGCAATGCGTGATGCCGCACGAGGCAGTCCTGCACGTTCGACGCACACCCGGGCGGGCTGAGCCCTTCGATCGTGACGACGTCGGTGTCGTCGGCCTGTACGGCCAGCATCAGGCACGCACGCGCGGAACGCGATTCGAGGAGCACGTTGCACGCGCCGCACAACCCCTCGCCGCAGCCGATGTGCGTACCGGTGAGGCCGAGCCGCTCCCGCAGGAAGTCGACGAGCGTCATTCGCGCGGGCACGTAGGCGCGCACCGCCCGGCCATTCACCCGAACTTCGATGGCCACACCGTCGGTCATAGCAGGTCCTCCCGCAGCCGACGCAGCAGGCGAGCGACGATCCGGATCGCCAGCCGTCGACGATGATCGGCGCAAGCCCTTGTGTCGCTGAGGAATTCGAGTTCTGCGGCAAGCGAGCAGCTCGCGTGCTCGATCGCGGGGTCATCGAGCGCTCCCGTCAGCGGCGCGGTGATACGCGACGGGGCGCGCGTCGGTTTCTGCCCCTCGCCGCCCACCCCGATGCGCACATCGGTTGCCCCGTCGGCGCCGAGGCGGGCGCTGACCGCGGCGCTCAACAACGGGGTGTCACCTGCACCGCGAATCGTCACCTTTTCGAAATGCCCCACGGTGCCCGCCTGCGGGCGGTCGTACCGCACCGTGTGCAGCAACTCGTCGTCCTCGAGCGCGGTGCGACGCGGAGCCAGGAAGAAGTCCTCCGCGGCGATGCGACGCAGGCCGCGTGTCGAGATCGCGGTCACCTCGCCGCCGAGGAGCAACAGACACACACCGAGCTCTGCGGCGGGGTTGGCGTTGGCGAGGCTGCCGCAGACCGTTCCGCGATTGCGGGTGGTGACCTTGCCGACCCCGGGCAAGGCTTGCGCGAGCACACCGAAGCCCTGCAGCGCGGGATACAGCTCTGCCGTTCGCTGCGTGACCGCGGCGCCCATCCGCACACCGTCTGGCGTGGCGGACAATTCGTGAAGTTCGGCAATTCTGCAGATGTCGACGAGGCGGCGCGGGCGATCCAGCCGGCGCACCAGCCGCGGCATCAGGCTCTGTCCACCAGCCAACACCCGCGTCCCCTCGGGGTCGCGACCGAGCTCGGCACACGCTTCGGTCACGGTGGACGCCGACACATAGTCGAACACTGCCGGGCGCATCACGAACCTCGCGCAGCCGGGGATTCGTGCGACGCGTCGGCCCGACAAATGTGCTCTTCGAGCAGAGCCGCAATTCGATGGGGGTCCTCGATGTGGGCCATGTGCCCCAGCCCCGCCAGCACCATGCAGTCGGTGCGCAGGGCGGTGGCCAGTGCCGCCCCCAGTTCCGGGGGGCAGGTCCGGTCGTGCTCGCCGGTCAGCACGCGGGCCGGAGCCGTGGCCCGGGCGGCGGCGGCCGAGACGTCGGCGGCCAGCGCCGCGCGCAGGATCCGCTCGATCACCGCCTCGTCGCGAAACGCGGCCAACCGCACCGATTGCCGCAGCATTTCCTCGTCGGCATCCGGCCCGAAGCTCGCCGCGGCGGCCTGCTCGAAAAACGACTCCGCGCCCAGCCGGCGCAACTCGGCGACGGCGGCTTCGGCATCGGCGGTGCCGGCGACGCTGAGTGCCCCACCGATGAGTGTCAGCGACGCGGCACGATCGGGCTCGGTTGCGGCCAGCGTGACGCAGACGCCCGCTCCGAACGAGGCTCCGACCAGGTGAGCGCGCGTGATGCCCAGTGCGGACATCGCGGCGCTGACGTCGGCGGCGTAGTCGGCGGCTTCGTACCGACCGCCCGGCGCCGAATCGCCATGGCCACGAAGGTCGACGGCAAGCAAGCCGCGACCGGCCATCAGGCGGGCGACCGGCGACCATTGCTCGGCGACTCCGTTGATGCCGTGCACGAACACCAGAGGCGTTCTGGCCGAGCCGGATTCGGCCCACAGACAGCTGAGGCGCCCGGCCGGACCCGCCACGAAGCGTCGCCGCACCGCCTAATCCCCCTCGCGCGGGGGCGGCAGGGTCATCGTCCGCCCATCTGGTCGGGCACATGCGCCGAGAAGTGGGTGTGGACCAGCCGCCATTCGCCGCCGCGTCGCCGCCAGATCTCGGTGCTGCGCATGCCGCCGTCATAGGTGCCCAGTTCACCGAAATCCGCTTGATAGTGGCTCAGGTAGGTGACCCACGCGACGTCGCCCTCGACCTCGACGCGTTCATCGCGCAGTTCGGCGCTCACCGCCTGCTCGTTCATGTTGGCCGACAGGGTGTCCCACAACGCGGCGATGTGGTCCTGTCCGACGTAGGCGGAGCCGTTGAGGTTGTACCAAACGAGCTCGCCGGGGTCGGCGCTCACGCGCCGTCTCAGATAGCGCGAGTCCAGCGGGCTGTTGGCGTCGACGAATTCGCGGTGCAGCCGCATGATTTCGGCGGCATCGCCCTCGCGCACAGTGGCGCCCTGTGTCATCTACGTTCCGTCCTTCAGGGTCGGTATTCAGGGGTTGGTGGCCATCGCGGGCCGGTTCTCGGCCAGCAACCGGACCAGATCGGGGACCTCGGCGGGCGGCATGAACGGGGCTATGGCGACCTCGTCGACGCCGGTTTGGGCGTAGGCCGCCAACGATTCGCCGACGCCATCGGGCGGGCAGACCATTGCCACGGCATCGATGACTTCCGGGGTGAACACCTTGATCGCCGCGGCCGGGTCGCCGGAGGCCACCGCCGCAACCAGGGCCCCCGGCGGGATCGCGCCGGCCGCAAGGTATTCCGTGGTACCCGCGTCGAATGTCGACAGCAACGAGGCCACCTGCAGCCGCGCACCGTCGATGTCCTCGGTGATGAAGGCGGGAACCACGACAGAGATCCGGAAGCTTCCCCGCGGCCGGCCGGCCGCGGCCAGCGTCTCCTCGACCCGCCGGACGGTCTCGGTCAGGTAGGCCCGCGACGAACCGGCGCTGAGGCACACACCATCGGCGTATCGCGCCGCGGTCTCCACCATTTTCGGGCGCACCGCCATGATGTCCAGTGGCGGTGGCGCCGTGTGCGGGTTCAGCTGGTACCGCGCGAAGGCGAATCCCGGGTAATCGCCTGTCAGCTCGACGCCGCCGAGTGCGGATCTGAGCGCCTGGTGCAGCGCGATGGTCGAGGCGATCGGTCTGTCGATCGAGCGTCCCAGCCTGGCGATCATGTCCGGCACGCCGGTGCCGATCGCGGCACGAATCCGGCCGGGGGCGATCTCGGCCAGCGACGCAAGTTCCATTGCCGTGACCCCGGGGTGGCGGCCCGCGGGATTGATGCCCATCAGCGCCAGCTCCAGCAGCTCGGTTTCCCGCAGATAGACCGTCGCGGGCACAACCGCGTCGTGAGCGCAGATGTGTTCGGCGTACCAGATGCCGTCCAGTCCGCACTCCTCTGCGGCGTGGACCGCCGGCAGGTCGGCGAAGATCGAGCCGAATCCGGTGAACGACAGACTCAATCGCACGAGGCTCAAACCCCAATCTATGGTGCGGGACGCGGTTGCGCGGACGCGTGGTTCCGCGTGGGTGCCCATCACGTAACTACAACTGTGACACTGTGTCAAGAACGATGTTTCACTTGATGTGCCACGTGTGCGAGACTCGACCTCATGACCACCCGCCAGACGGACCTGCAAGCGCGTCGCCGCGAGCACCGCCGCAACGCCCGTCGCCGCATCCTCGACGCCGCGCACGCCCTGCTCGAACAAAAGGCGTGGGCGGAGATCTCGCTCGACGACATCACGTCTGCCGCGGACGTTGCGCGCACGGCCTTCTACCGCCATTTCGACGATCGGCAGAGCCTGCTGATGGCGATGCTCAGCGACGTCGGCCTCGAATTGGACCACGTGGCCGACAACTGGTTGGCGGAGTCGGACGATCCGGTCGCCGAGCTGCGCCGCAGCCTGCAGGCGCTCACCGCGCTATGGGTCGAGCACGGACGGCTGATCGAGGCGATCTCCGACAGCGCCCGGCACGATCCTGAGATCGGCGCGCTCTATCGGGAGCTCGCCGATCGCCTCGCCGAGCAGACCGCGCGCCGCATTGCGTCGGATCTGTGCGCGAAACGCACCCACATCACCGAGCCGGCGGAAGTGGCGCGGGCGCTGACGTGGATGAACGAGCGTTATCTGATCGCGGCGTTCGGTCGGCGGCCGATCACCGACCCGGCCACCGCCGCGGCGGCACTCACAACCGTCTGGATCAACACGTTGTACGGGCCGTGCCCGACGGATCACACGTGACGGCGCGACTCGTGGTCCGGGGCGGCCACGTCTTCGATCCGATCGGCGGGACGGCGGGGCCCGCGGACGTCGCCGTCGAGGGCACCCGGATTGTCGACGTCGGCGTGGGGCTGGACGGCGACACCGCGATCGACGCCACCGGCCAACTGGTCGTTCCCGGCTTCATCGACTGCCACGTGCACGTCATGCTCGACGACGTCGACACGTTGCGGCTGCTCCAAACGCCATTGTCGCTGCGGTTCTTTCAGGCCGCGCGCAACCTGCGGCTGACGTTGCGCGCCGGCGTGACGACAATCCGGGACGCCGCCGGCGCCGACCTGGGTGTCAAGCAGGCACTCGCCGCCGGGCTCGTCGAGGGTCCCGACATGCAGATCGCCATCGGAATGCTCAGCCAAACCGGCGGCCACGGTGACGAATGGCTGCCAACCGGCGAGTGTGTGCACGCGTTGTGGCCCACCTATCCCGGCCGCCCGTCGACCGTCGTCGACGGCGTTGACGAAATGCGCCGCGCGGTCCGCGAACTCGTGCGCGCGGGAGCCGACGTCATCAAGGTCGCGACCACCGGCGGGGTGATCAGTCCACGAAGCGATCCGCGGCGCGCACAGCTCGCCGAGGACGAACTCGCAGTCATGATGACCGAAGCACGCGCCGCACACTTGCCGGTGATGGCGCACGCACAGGGCGCGCAGGGCGTCAAAAACGCAGTCCGGGCCGGGGTGCGCTCCATCGAACACGGTGTCTACCTCGACGAAGAGGCCGTCGACATGATGGTCAAGAGCGGAACATGGCTGGTTCCAACACTATCCGCCCCGTACGCGATCCTGCGACAGGCCGACACCTCGGGCGGCATCGCCGAGTCGACGCGCGAGAAGGCCGTCGCGGCCCTTGAAGCGCACGAAGCGTCCGTGCGGCTCGCCCACTCCGCGGGTGTCCGCATTGCGATGGGTACCGACGCCGGCATCTGCCGCCACGGCGAGAACCTCCGCGAGTTGGAACTCATGAATCGGCTGGGGATCTCGGCCATCGACGCGCTGCGTGCCGCATCGACGTCGGCGGCCGAACTGCTCGACGCGGGCGCGTACATCGGTGAGCTGTCCCCGGGCAAGCGGGCCGACATGGTGCTGCTGGAGGGCCCGGAGATCTCGGTGCAGGGGCTTCGCGAACGCGTACGTCTGGTCATTCATCGCGGCAAAGTGGTCGGGTAGGCGGCTCAGCAGACCGTTCACCGGGGGCTGCTGCCAACCCACCAAAGCAACAAATCCTCCGTCTATTTCGCCGCAGTTGAGCATTCTGTCCGAATTATTCGCGCCGATCTCGCCTGTCCGTCCACAGCGCCCTAGCGTCGCTACACGTTGGTCGATACGAAAGGCTTAGTCATGAACCCCGATGACGCACTTCGGTGGGAGGGCGAACTGACGCTCACCCGCCATGACGCCGACACCGGCACGACTTTCGTGATCCGGGTCGATTCGATCCGGCACGGCCGCGCCGCGGGCGGGACGCGCGCAGCCCAATACGCCTCGCTCACCGACGCGCTGGCGGACGCGGCCCGGCTGGCCGAGGCCATGACATTGAAGATGGCGGTGAGCAACCTACCCATGGGCGGTGGAAAATCCGTCATCGCCCTGCCTGCCCCACGCCAGGACATCGATGCGGCGACCTGGAAACGAATCCTGTACCTGCACGCCGAAAACATCGACAGACTCAATGGCGCCTACTGGACGGGTCCGGACGTCAACACAAACTCCGCGGACATGGACGTCCTCAGCAACACAACGGACTTCGTGTTTGGCCGCTCGGTCGGCGGGGGCGGCGCCGGGTCGAGCGCGGTCAACACGGCAGTCGGAGTCTTTGAGGCGATGAAAGCCACCGCGCGGTTCGGCGGGATGGGCGGCTTCGAGGGCCTGACCATCCTCGTCCAAGGCCTCGGCGCGGTCGGCGCCCACCTCGCGACGATGGCGGCCCAGGCCGGCGCGCGCGTGTTGGTCGCTGACGTCGACAGCGAGCGGATCGCCCGGGCGCAGGAGTTCGGGTGCACCCCAATCCCACCCGCTCGGGTATCCACCACCCCATGCGACATCTTCGCGCCCTGTGCGATGGGTGCCGTCATCGACCGCGCCGTCGCGCGGCGACTCACCGCCTCCGCGGTTGTGGGTGCCGCCAACAACATCCTGGCCGAGGACGAAGCGGGGTCGGTCCTGCGTGATCGCGAAATCCTGTACGCCCCCGACTTCGTCACCAATGCCGGCGGCGCATTCCACCTTGTCGGCCGGGAGGTGCTCGGGTGGGATGCCGACGTGGTGGCAGATAACACCAGAGCCATCGGACAGACGCTGACGCAGGTCTACGAAATCAGCGTGGCAGAAGGCATTCCCACCGATGCGGCCGCTCGAACTCTGGCGCGCCGCCGCGCCGCCGCACCCACATCCCTCGCCGGCTGAGCACGATTCACAGCCATTCGCGACTCAGGTCGCTCCACTCCTCGAACACCAGCCACGTGCGGCTCGAACGGATTCCGGCCAGACTGTGGATCCGGTCGAGCACGACGTTGCGAAGGGTGTGGTTGTCGGGGGCACGCACCACCACCAGCACATCGAAGTCTCCGCCGACCAGGGTGAAGCGCTCGACATAGCGCAGCGTCTTCAACTGCTCAGACAGGCCGCGCCAGGAATCCTGCAGAATCGTCAGGGCGATCAAAGCGGATGTGGCAAACCCGGCCTTCTCCATGTTGATTCGTGCGGTGAAGCCCTCGATGACGCCGGCCTTTTCCAGCCGTTCGACCCGTGCGTAGACGTGGGTACGCGAGACGTGTGCGCGCTGCGCCAATGCCAGCATTGACAAGCGGCCGTCCTTGACCAGTTCTTTGATCAACCTGCGGTCGACGTCGTCGAGTTGAACGTGTGTCACCGCGTCATCCATTTGTTTACCGCTCGCTTCCGCTCGACCATCGCACTGAACAATTTGTTGCCGCTTGCCGGGATGGACAGCAATCCGTATTCATTATGACCGATCTCGTTGTCACGTGGCCCACAACTGCCGAAGATCGTAAGACAGACAATCGACATTGGAGGCTACCGTGACAGTGGTCGCATCGGCTGACACCTCGCTGTATCAGAAGTTCCTTCCCGCCGACACGGCCGTACAATTCCTCGACCCCGCCGGCCAGCCGGTCGCGAGCAGCGCCCGATATGCCCGACCCGAGGCTCAGCGGTTGCTGACGATGTACCGGAACATGTTGCTGGGGCGCCGTTTTGACGAGCAGGCGGTGGCGTTGACGAAGCAGGGTCGACTTGCCGTCTATCCGTCTTCGCGCGGGCAGGAGGCCTGCCAGATCGCGGCGGCGATGTGCCTGCACGCGCAGGACTGGCTGTTCCCGACGTACCGCGATTCGATGGCCCTGACAGCTCGGGGCATCGACCCGGTCGAGGTCCTCGGAATGCTCGCAGGCGACTGGCACTGCTGCTTCGACGCCAAGCGTCACCACACCGCTCCACAGTGCACACCATTGGCCACCCAACTCCTGCACGCGGCCGGCTTGGCGCACGCCCTGACGCGCAAGGCAACCAACGCGGCGGTGTTGGCCCTATGCGGTGACGGTGCCACCAGCGAGGGCGATTTCCACGAAGCCCTGAACTTCGCCGCGGTGTTCAGGGCACCGGTGATCTTCCTGGTCCAAAACAACGGCTTTGCCATCAGCGTTCCGCTGGCCCGCCAGTCCGTGGCTCCGTCGTTGGCGCACAAGGGGGTTGGCTACGGCATCGGCAGTGAGCAGGTCGACGGCAATGATCCCGTCGCCATGCTTGCGGTGCTGGACGCGGCGCGCGACTACGTGCTGGCGGGAAACGGACCCGTCATCGTCGAGGCGCACACGTACCGGATATCCGGCCATACCAACGCCGATGACCCGCGCCGGTATCGCACTGAGGAGGAGGTGACGGAGTGGACCGCCCGCGACCCCATCCGGCGACTGGAAACCTTCCTGCGCGCCCAAGGATTGGTGGACGACGCCTACGCCGCCGCATTGACCGCCGAGGCGGAAGGCCTGGCCACCACGATCCGGGACGGCATGAACCGTGCCCGGCCCACCGAGATCGACGATTTGTTCCGGTACGTCTACGCGGAGCCGACCACGCAACTGCGCGAACAGCAGACACAAGCCCGCATCGAATTCACGGCCGAGCTCGAAGAGGACGACAAATGACACCGACCACGATGGCGCAGGCTCTGAACGCGGCATTACGCGATGCGCTCGACAACGACGATTCCGTGGTGGTGTTCGGAGAGGACGTCGGCACGCTCGGAGGCGTCTTTCGCGTCACCGATGGCCTGGCCGAGACGTTCGGCGCCGACCGCTGTTTCGATACTCCGCTGGCGGAGTCCGGGATCATCGGATTCGCGGTCGGGATGGCGATGGGGGGTTTTCGGCCCGTGGTCGAGATGCAGTTCGATGCGTTCGCCTACCCGGCCTTCGAACAGGTCGTGTCGCACGTCGCCAAGCTGCGTAACCGCACCCGTGGCGTCCTGTCGGCGCCCTTGGTGATACGTGTGCCCTACGCCGGTGGTATTGGCGGAGTCGAGCATCACTGCGATTCGAGTGAGGCCTACTACGCCCACACGCCGGGACTGAAAGTCGTCACGCCGGCGACGGTCGCCGATGCCTATGGGTTGTTGCGCGAGGCCATTGACGATCCCGATCCGGTGGTATTCCTTGAGCCGAAGCGTCTGTACTTCTCCAGGGACGACGTCGAGCTTCGCCGCGGCGCGAAGATCGGACAAGCCCACGTGCTCCGATCCGGCGCGGACGTCACGCTGGTTGCCTTCGGGCCGTCGGTGGAACCCGCCATGCACGCCGCGGCGGCGGCCGCCGAGTACGGCCGGGAGGTGGAACTCGTCGACTTGCGCTCGATCGTGCCGTTCGACGACGCGACGGTGACGGCCTCGGTCCGCAAGACGGGTCGCTGCGTAGTGGTGCAGGAGGCACCGGGGTTCGCCGGGGTGGCGGCCGAAATCGCCGCACGGATCCAGGAGCGCTGCTTCCACCAGTTGGCGGCACCGGTGTTACGCGTGAGCGGCTACGACATCCCCTACCCCGCACCGAAATTGGAACGCTGGTATCTGCCCACCTGCGACCGCATTCTCGACGCCGTCGACCGGCTGCAGTGGGATGACCATCCCGACACCCGCTGGGCGGTCGGCGCGTGACCGATCAGACCTTCATGCTGCCCGACCTCGGCGAGGGGCTTACCGAAGCCGTGATCACACGGTGGCTGGTGGACGTCGGCGACAGCGTCGGCATCGACCAGCCGGTCATCGAGGTAGAGACCGCCAAGGCGTGCGTCGACGTACCGATCCCGTTCGCCGGAACGGTCGCCGAACTGCACGGGACCGTGGGCGTCGCCGTGGCGGTCGGGGCACCGCTGATCACCGTGCGCACCGGTGAATTCCCCGACTCCGCGGAAAGCACTGGCACGTTCGCAAAACACCGGGAAGAAGAGCGCGCCGGTTCCGGCAATGTACTCATCGGCTACGGAACCAGCGGTCACCACGCGCCACGTCGCCGGCGCCCACGAGCTGCGGTAAAGGCGGAGGGCCCTGCCACGAAGGTCATTTCGCCGGTTGTCCGAATGCTTGCCCGCGACAACGGTGTCGACCTGGAGCAGCTTGCGGGCAGCGGTGCCGGCGGCATCATCACCCGCGCCGACGTCGAGCGCGTGATCGCGGCTAGAGCACCATCCGCCAACGAGGACGAGCCCCGAATTCCCGTCACCGGGATCCGGAAGGTCATCGCGGACAAGCTGAGCACCAGTCGCCGCGAAATCCCGGACGCCACCACGTGGGTCGACGCCGACGCGACCGGGTTGTTGGAGGCGAAACGACTCATGGGTCAGGCGGCGCCCGTCAGCCTCCTCGCATTGCTGGCCCGGCTCACCATCGCCGCGCTGCGCCAATTTCCCGAGCTGAACGCGTCCTTCGACGTCGAACACCAGCACATTGTGCGGCACCGCCACATTCATCTCGGGGTTGCGGTGCAGTCGCCGCGTGGGTTGATGGTCCCGGTCATCCCGGACGCTGACGCGCTCGACACCGTGACGTTGTCGAACAACCTCGCCGAAGTCATTTCTCTGGCCCGGGACGGCAAGCTCCCGCCCGCACGGCTGGCGGGCGGGACCGTGACGTTGAACAACTACGGTGTCTTCGGTGTCGACGGGTCGGCGGCGATCATCAATCACCCTGAGGCGGCCATCGTGGGCGTCGGCCGCATCATCGACCGGCCGTGGGTCCTCGGCGGTGAGCTCGCCGTGCGGAAGGTGACCCAGCTGTCGCTCAGCTTCGACCACCGGGTCTGCGACGGCGGCTCGGCCGGTGGCTTCCTGCGCCTATTCGCCGACTACGTGCAGAATCCCGTCACGGCGCTGGCGCTGCTGTGACGGCGGTTCAGCACAGCGACGTGCTGATTCTCGGTGGCGGCCCGGCTGGGTATGCGTGCGCGCTGCGGGCCGGCCAACTCGGATTGTCGGTGGTACTGATCGAGGCCGACAAACTCGGCGGCACCTGCCTGCACCGCGGCTGCATACCGACCAAGGCGCTGCTGCATGCCGCCGAGATCGCCGACATGACGCGCGCCGCAAGCACTTTCGGTATTAGGGCGCGCTTGGACGGGGTCGACATGGCCGCCGTGCATGCCTACAAGGAGTCGGTGGTCACCCGGCTGCACGCAGGCCTCGCGGGACTGGTCGCAAGCCGGAAAGTCACCACCGTACCCGGCACCGGCCGCTACCTGGGTCGGCGGGCCGTGGACGTCGAGGGCACCCTCTACACCGGGGACGCGGTGGTCCTGGCGACGGGCTCGTCGCCGCGGCGGATTCCCGGCATCTCGATTGGCGGTCGCATCGTCACCAGCGATGAGGCGCTCGCACTGCCCTATGTCCCGGAAACCGCGATTGTGCTGGGCGGTGGAGTCATTGGAGTGGAATTCGCCAGCTTGTGGACGTCGCTCGGGTCGTCGGTGACGATCCTGGAATCGCTGCCCCGACTGTTACCGGGAGAGGACTCCTGGGTGTCGGGAACCCTGGAGCGCGCGCTGCGCCGCCGCGGCGTCACCGTCAACACCGGAATCGCGGTCACCGAGGCGGGCCAGACCACGGACACCGTCACCGTGACACCCGACCGTGGCGACGCGTTGACCGCGGACGTGTTGCTGGTCGCCGTTGGCCGTGAGCCGCGCTCCCGGGCGCTGGCTGACGCGGGGATCACCGTCGACCGCGGCTTCGTCTGGGTGGACGAGCGCCTCGCCACCAACCACGAGGGCGTGTATGCCGTCGGCGACCTTGTCGCCGGCCCACAACTCGCGCACCGAGGCTTTGCGCACGGTGCCTTCGTCGCCGAAGTGATCGCCCGGCGTGATCCCGTGCCGGTCGTCGAGCAGTTCATCCCGAGGGTCACCTACTCCCATCCCGAGGTGGCTTGCGTGGGACTCACCGAACCCGCGGCACGCGAACGGTACGGCGACATCACCACGACGGTGTACGACCTCGGCGGCAATGGCAAGAGCCAGATCTTGCGCTCCTCGGGCGGCATCAAGGTGATCCGCCGCGGCCCCGTCCACGGTGACGGCCCCGTCGTCGGAATCCATTGCGTCGGTGATCGAGTCAGCGAATTCATCGGTGAAGCGCAGGTGATCGTCGGCTGGGAAGCCCTACCGGCCGAGGTTGGTCCCTTTCTGCATGCGCATCCGACTCAAAGCGAAGCGCTCGGCGAGGCGATGCTCGCGCTGTCGCGCTCACCACTGCACGGTCATTCCTGATGACCACCATGCTTGTAGATCGGAGACAATCTCGCGGGCAATCGACCCAGCCCCTGTGTGGCGGGTGAAGTTGGTGGCGGGAAAGTTTCGTGGGACAGGCTGGGAAGATTCCTTCGTCTCGCTTGTCCGGCCGGCCACCCCGTACCGACGATTAGACGAGTCACTTCCCGAGCCGGCGCACTACGCTAGAGCTCGCAACGCCAAGCCCATCGGCACATAGCGGCGCCACACCTGCCGGGCATCACGGGAAGACCTGCCCCTCTGCTGCGCGCAGGCACCAAATCAGCTGGAAAGTCCCACTCTTATCAGCCAAGCCTCGGCAGCCAGCGTCGCCGTGCTCGCGCGGTGGCAGCTGCGGCTAGCATGTCGGCGACCTCGGTGAATTTGTTCCGAGGCCGGCCGTCGTTGCTCCCGCGCGCGACCTCGGCGGCGTCGATCGCCCGCCAGCCGCGGGCGTCGACGGCGTCGGGCTGCCGGGCGTGGACCAGCTTGGCCAGCGTCTCCGGCTTCGACACCGGATCGCTCAGCCTGCCGGCGTTGAAATCCGCCACCAGAGCCTGCACCGTCTGCAGGGAGCAGGATTTGTTCGTACCGATGAATCCGCTCGGCCCCCGCTTGATCCAGCCCGCGACATACGCGCCGGACACCGGCTCCCCCGAGTCGGGATCGACCACCCGGCCGCCGTCGTTGGGCACGACAGCCGCCGACTCGTCGAACGGCAGGTCGCGAATCGGCTTGCCGCGGTAGCCAATCGACGTCAGGACCAGTCCCGCGCTGAGGTGGCGCAGCTCGTCGGTGCCGGTGACGGCGAACTCCACGCCGGTGGCGCGCTGACCGCCCAGCACACGATTCGGGGTGAGCTGATACGCCAGCCTGACTCGCGGACGCTCATCTCCCGGCGCCGAGTCGTCACCGAGGTCGCTCAGGATTTCCAGCTTGCGCTTGGTCAAGCTGTCCGTGACGGTGGCCAGATCGGCCGCCACCAGCTCGTGGTCGGCGGTGCTGAGCACGACGTCGGATGAGGTGGTGAGACCGATCAGTTCGGGCAGGGTGAACGCCGACTGGGCGGGGCCGCGGCGGGCGGCCACCACCACCTCGCGAACCGCGGACGCGCGGAGCGCCGCCAACGCACGGTCGGAGATGTCGGTGCGGGACAGGTCGTCGGGATCCGCGCTGAGCACCCGGGCCACGTCCAGGGCGACGTTGCCGTTGCCGATGATCACCACGCGTTCGTGGCTGAGATCGACTGGCAGCTCGGCAAAATCGGGATGGCCGTTGATCCAGGCCACCAGTTCGGTCGCGGTTCCGGTGCCCGGCAGCCCCATGCCCTCGATCTGAAGGCGACGGTCGTCGGGGGCACCGACCGCGTACACCACGGCGTGATGGTGGGCCAGCAGATCGGCGTGACTGAGGTGCCTGCCGACCTCGACGTTGAGGTAGAAGCAAAAGCGGCGATGACCGGCGACGCGATCGAACAACCGGGTGACCCGTTTGGTGTTCTGGTGATCGGGCGCCACCCCGGCGCGCACCAGGCCGTAGGGGGTGGGCAGCTTCTCAAAGACGTTGACCCGCACCCCATCCTGGGTGAGCAGCTCATCGGCGGCATACATCGCCGCCGGCCCGGAGCCCACGATCGCCACGGTCAGCGGCTGACGGCTTGCCCGCACCTGCGCCGCCGGGATCACCGGGGCCAGCTTCGAGGTGGGCGGCACCTTCTCCCCCTGCGGCCGCTCCGGGTAGAAGGACGCGTTGATCTCGACGAATGGCAACTGCTTGATGTCCAACCGGGTGTCCGGCGCGATCGCACCGACGGGGCAGGCGCTCACACACGCGCCACAGTCCACGCAGGCCACCGGGTCGATGTAGAGCATCTCCGAGGTGGCGAAGCCCGGCTCGTCGGGCGTGGGGTGAATGCAGTTCACCGGGCACGCGAAAACACAGGACCCGTCGTTACAGCACGACTGGGTAATGACATGCGGCATAGGCGATTACCCGCGCGGTCCTAGGCGGCCGGTGCCGCGGCCAGGTGCCGGCGCTGCGGCTCGCTGCGGTAGCGCGACGGCTTGCCGTCGATCTTGCAGAGCCGCCACATGAGCCGCGCGGAGCGCGTCTCCATCAGGCCGGTGTCATGAGCCAGCATCCGCACGTCGCCGAACATGTCGCTGAGCCACTTTCGTGATTCCGGCGACCGGAAGAAGAGCTCCTTGCGCACCTCGCGCGGGATGTCGAACTCCTGCCAGAACGCCTTGGGCGGCACCACGATGGCCCGGCACAGGACCTTCATCGTCAGCGGCAGGTACAGCGCGGTCCAGAACCGTTGCCGCTGGGTCAACTGCGGCACCCGCCGGCGCAGGAACTCATGGGCAAACGAAATGTGGCGCGCTTCCTCGGCCACGTGAATAGCCATCACCCGCTCCATGATCGGGTGCAGCGACTTCCCTTCGCGCAGAACGTTTTTCTGCGTGTGGTCGATCGGCTCCTCGCCGGCGAGCACCCCGATGAAGAACGCCACCGGCAGCGGGCCGGCCACCAGCGGTACCAGCGGCGAGAGCCACTTGAGCAGCCGCGGCATTCCCGGCACGTCGGCGCCGACGCGGTTCACCATTTCCTGAAACATCATGGTGTGGTTGCACTCTTCGACCGATTCGTGCAGGCAGTACCGGTATTCCGGAGACCCGTTCGGCACCCAGAACGTGTAGTTCATCAGCCCGCGGATCAGGATCGACTCGAAGTGCAGCCCGACCTTGGCGACGTTGGCCTGGCGCCACATGCCGATCTTGATCTTGCGCTCGTCGGACTGCGCCAGATACCAGGGATGGCGTCCCAGCGGATCGGTCGTCGGCAGTATCCATCGCGGGTCGTTCTCGGTGACGGCGAATTCGGGTGAGTCCCAGTCGATGTCGGTGTACGGGTTGAAGTTTCGCCGCACCGAGCCCTCGGACAGGGTGGCAAGCGTGTTGACGTACTCGGTGTCGTCGCGCACCTCCATATTGCGGCGCCAACGCCGAACCATGCGTGTCCTGGCCATATCCAAGCCTCCCCAACGAGGTTTACATTTGGACGTGCTATGTCCAGACAGTACCGCAGGTACCGGATATCTTCTAGACCCCCCACGGGCACTGTGGCCTGACCAGTGGTCAGGCCACAGGTGTGCCCTGCCTCACAGTGCGCCAAACGCCGCCGGCGCGCGGCCAGGCGTTTTGCGCGGGTCACGGAGGCGGGCCGGCGGACCGCTGCGTCACCGGTCACATCCGCTCACTACCCTGATGAGCATGGCTGACCAGCTCGAGGTTCCCGCTGACATCAAACCCCGCGACGGCCGCTTCGGCTGCGGCCCTTCCAAGGTCCGGCCCGAACAGTTGCAGGCGCTGACGACCACCGCGGCCCCGCTGTTCGGCACTTCGCACCGCCAAGCTCCCGTCAAGAACCTGGTGGGCCGGGTCCGGACCGGGCTGACCGAGCTGTTCTCCGTGCCGGACGGTTATGAGGTCATCCTGGGCAACGGCGGCGCGACGGCGTTCTGGGACGCGGCGGCGTTCGGGTTGATCGACAAGCGCTCGCTGCACCTGTCCTTCGGCGAATTCAGTGCGAAGTTCGCCTCGGCGGTTGCCAACAACCCGTTCGTCGGCGACCCGATCGTCGTCAAGGCGGACGCCGGCAGCGCACCCGAGCCGCAGAGCGATCCCTCGGTCGACGTGATCGCCTGGGCGCACAACGAGACCTCGACCGGGGTGGCGGTGCCCATCCGCCGCCCGGCCGACTCCGGCGACGCCCTGGTCGTCATCGACGCCACCTCCGGCGCGGGCGGCCTGCCGGTCGACATCACCGAGACCGACGCCTACTACTTCTCGCCGCAGAAGAATTTCGCCAGCGACGGTGGCCTGTGGCTGGCCATCATGAGCCCGGCGGCGCTGGCGCGGGTGGAGTCCATCGCCGCCTCGGGCCGATGGGTTCCCGACTTCCTGTCGCTGCCGATCGCGGTGGACAACAGCCTGAAGAACCAGACGTACAACACCCCGGCGGTCGGCACCCTGGCCCTGATGGCCGAGCAGATCGACTGGATGCTCGGCAACGGTGGGCTGGAGTGGGCCGTCAAGCGCACGGCCGACTCGTCGCAGCGGTTGTATTCCTGGGCGCAGGAGCGGCCGTACACCACGCCGTTCGTCTCCGACCCGGGCCTGCGGTCCCAGGTGGTCGGCACCGTCGATTTCGTCGACGACGTCGACGCCGCGACCGTCGCGAAGATCCTGCGGGCGAACGGCATCGTCGACGTCGAGCCGTACCGCAAACTCGGCCGCAACCAGTTGCGGGTCGGCATGTTCCCCGCGGTCGACCCCGATGACGTCAGCGCGCTGACACAATGCGTCGACTGGGTGGTCGAGCGACTCTGACCCGCCGAGCGGCGGGCCGCATCCGGGCCGTAACCCGCTCGCAATCGGCGCGCAACCGCCCAGCGTGTCAGCACAGGTTATGGGCGTCAGCTGCACTAGAGTGCGCACGAGACGGGTCCGTCGACCTGCACGGAGCCTGCGAGGAGAAACCATGCGGGAACTCAAAATGGTTGGGGTCGATGCCGGCGGCAAACACATCATCTGCGAGGCCGGCGATCCCGCCGAGCCCTTCAAGCTCGCGGTCGACGATCAGCTGAAGGCCGCCGTGCGCGGCGAAATCGCGCCGCCGGAGCAACCGCAACTCGACATCCAGGTCACCAACATGCTGAGCCCCAAAGAGATTCAGGCCAGGATCCGCGCCGGCGCGTCCGTGGAACAGGTGGCCGCGGCCTCCGGCTCCGACGTCTCACGGGTCCGCCGATTCGCACACCCCGTGCTGCTGGAACGCGCTCGCGCCGCGGAGTTGGCAACCGCCGCGCATCCGGTGCTCGCCGATGGGCCCGCGGTGCTCACCCTGCTGGAAACCGTGAGCGCCGCCCTGGTGACGCGCGGCCTGGAACCCGACCGGCTGAGCTGGGACGCCTGGCGCAACGAAGACAGCCGCTGGACCGTGCAGCTCGCCTGGAAGGCCGGCCGGTCGGACAACATCGCGCACTTCTGCTTCGCGCCGGGTGCGCACGGTGGCACGGTCACGGCCATCGACGACGCGGCCAAGGAGCTGGTCGACCCGAACTTCGACCGTCCGCTGCGCCCGCTCGCGCGGGTCGCCCACGTCGACTTCGAGGAGTCGGCGAAGCCCACCGCCGCCGCTCCGCAAGAGCAGCCCGCTCCCCAGGAGCCCCCGGTGCACACTCGACGCGGTAAGCCCGTCATTCCGGCTTGGGAGGATGTGCTGCTCGGGGTGCGCTCGGGCGGGCAGCGCTAGGCGACCCGCCGCGCCCACAGCGTCTAGCTCGCCACCGTCAGCGCGAGCAGTGTCAGCCAGGCTCCCGCGACACCGATTCCCGCGCCCAGCAGGAACCAGCGCAGCACCGGCTTGTGCCGCCAACCCCACAGCGTCGGCGCCAGCCCCCCGGCCGCGACGATGTTGAGCCCGACCGCCAGCAACGGATGCACCCGGACTAGGCCCAGGCTGAGCACCACGATGGCGGCCCCGGTCACTGCGGCGACGAAGCCGGCGACCGTCAAACCCGTTGCCCAGGGCGGGGAATCGTCGGTCACCCGCCGAGCCTAACCCGTTCGTAGAACGCCAGGGCGGCGGCGGTAGCGACGTTGAGGGAGTCCGTTCCGCGCGACATCGGGATGCGTACGCGCACATCGCTTATCCGCAGGGTCGCCGGCGTCAGCCCCGGCCCCTCGGCCCCCACGATCACCGCGATGCGTTCGTCGCGCGCGGCCGCCATCGCCTCCGCCAGGGTGGCGGCGTTGCCGTGCGGGGTCATCGCGAGCAGCCGAAATCCCTTCTCCTTCAACATTGCCAGTTCGGCGGGCCAGTCCGTCGCTCGCGCGTACGGGACCAGCAAGGCGTGCCCCATGGAGACCCGGACGGCACGGCGGTAGAGCGGGTCGGCGCAGCCGCTGCCGAACATCACGGCGTCGACGCCCAGCCCGGCGGCGTTGCGAAAGATCGCGCCCAGGTTCTCGTGATCGTTGACGCCCTCGAGCACCGCGACGGTCCGGGCGCGCTCGACCAGTTCGGCCACACCGGGTTCCGGCACCCGTCGGGCGGCCGCCAGCACCCCCCGATTGAGGTGGAAGCCGACCACCTGGGCCATGACGTCGGCGGAGGTTCGGTAGAACGGCACGGCGTTGCCCGCCAGGTCGTCTGCGAGTTCGGCGAGCCGGCGCTCGGTCCCCAGCAGCGCGTGCGGGGCAAACCGGGAGGAGAGCATGCGCTGGACGACCAGCACACCTTCGGCGATCACCAGGCCCTTGCCCGACGGCAGGTCGGGACGGCGATCGACGCTGTTCAGGTCGCGGAAGTCGTCGAGGCGGGGGTCGTCGGGATCGGCTACGTCCTGGACGTTGAGGCCATCGATGCCATCGCTCACGGGCTTTCGTCGACCAGGGCCAGCATCAGGTCGGCCGCGTTGCGCAGGGTGTCACGCTGTTCGTCGTCCAGCGTCGCCAGCCGTTTGGCCAGCCACTCCTGACGGGCCCGCCGGGTGGCCTTGACCAGCTCGGCGCCGGACGGGGACACCGAGACCAGCACCTGTCGGCCGTCGACGGGATGCGGGGCGCGGTCCACCAGGCCCATGTCGGCCAGCGATGCGATCACCCGGGTCATCGACGGCGGCCGGACCCGCTCGCGGATAGCCAGCGCGCCGGGCGTCATCGGGCCCTCGTTGGCCAGCGTGGCCAGCGCCGACAGCTGGGACAACGACACCGGCGACGACGGGTTCCGGAACCGGAGTTGGCGGGCCAGCCGCATGACCGCCAGCGACAGGTCGCTCGCCAGCCGCGCATCGCTGTCAGGCATGGCGCGAGGGTACACGGAAGCTCAGGAAGTCGGGATACGAACCGGTGAACGACGGGCTTTGGCTCCCGGGACCACGCGGGCCGACGATCGCCGAACCGCTTGTGTGGCCAGGCAACCCGCGCCGCCCCGGCATTTCGGCCACCCCGGCACCCGGGGGGTAGGGCGGCCCGTGCGGGCGGGGGCTATGTTAATCGCGATGTCCGAGGAACCCGGCTCGAACCGCGAGGCGCCGCCCCTGCCACCGGCGCTGCTCAACGCGTGGCCTTTCATCGGCCTCGGCGCGCTCGGTTGGCTGGTCGCGGCGGCCGCCGCATTTTTTGTCCCGGCCCTGCAGAGTTGGCGTCCGCTGACGCTGGCCGGGCTCGGGGTGGGCGTGCTCGGGACGAGCATCTTCGTGTTGCAGCTCGCAGCTGCGCGCCGCGGCGATCGCGGCGCGCAGACCGGACTCGACAACTATCTCGACCACGGCTAGATCTCGCACCGATAACCCGGGAGGATCGATGGTAGCTCCGCTACTGCAAGCGCAAATCGATATCGACGCACCGGTTTCCACCGTTTGGGGGTTGATCTCCGATCTTCGGCGGATGCCCCAGTGGAGCCCGCAGTGCCGTTGGATGAAGACGTTCGGCCCGCTGCGCCAGGGTACGCGGACCCTGAACATCAATCGCCGCAACCGGCTGTTCTGGCCGACCACGTGCACGGTCGTCGAGGTCATCCCGGAGAGCAAGCTGGCGTTCCGCGTCGACGCCAACCGCACCATCTGGAGCTACGAGCTGCAGCCCATCGACGGGGGCACCCGGGTGATCGAGAGCCGTCACGCGGAGAACGGCGTGACCGCGGTCTCGAACCTGACGGTGAACGCGCTGCTTGGCGGGACCACCAACTTCGAGCACGAGTTGCTCGAGGGCATGAACACCTCGTTGGCCAAGATCAAGGCCGCAGCCGAAAAAAGCTAGTCCGCCTCGGGCTGCTCGGGCCGGCCCTCCGGTGCGCCCGACGCCGTCGCGTCGGGCTGGGCCTCCGAGGCCTCGGGCGCGGATGCCGGCGGCTCCGCCTCGAGCTCCGGACCGCTGTCCGACTCGGTCTCGGGGTTCTGCGATTCGGCCGCCTCGGATACCTCGACCGCCTCGGACACCTCGGACACCTCGGCCGGCTCGAATACCTCGGCCGGCTCGAATACCTCGGCCGGCTCGAATACCTCGGGCGGCGCTTCCACGACGTCGAGCACGCCATCGTCGTATGGCTCGTACATCGGCGAACCGGTTCCCGCCGGAGCCGGGGTGTCCGAATGGGCTCCGCAACCGTACTGCTTGTCGACCACCTGCCCGTCGGCCGACAGTTCGTTGCCGCACACCCCGAACATCGCGCCGAGCGAGCCCGCCAGCGGCAGGAAGAATCCGCAGTCGCGGCACACCCGCTTGGTGGAGCGGGCCATCGGCGAGTCGGGCCCGTGGTCGCCCGTGTGCCATCGCTCGGCCGCCTCCGCCCGGCCCCAGGCGCTCATCACCCAGCGCCGGCCCAGCCCGATCTCGGCGGCGGTCTCGTCGACCTGGGGGTCGCCGGTGGCGGTGTAGCCGGGCGCCAGCCGAGGGTCGTCGGCCGCGGGGGCCAGCAGGTCCCCCGGGCTCAAGTCGCCTGGGCGCACCCGCTGATCCCACGGAACCCAGTGCGGGGCCAGCAACGCCGTCGGTCCGGGAATCAGCACCACTTCGCTCACGGTGGCGTGGTCCGCACCGGGGTGGGCGGCGACGACAACGGCCCACTGCCAGCCCTGATAGCCGGGCAGATGCGCCAGGAACCGGTGGGTGGCCGCCGCGGGGTCCTCGTAGCTGACGCCCAGGTAGTCGCCGACGGCCTCGGCCCCGCTGAACTCCACGACGGCGGCCCTGGCCTGGTCCGCCGCGCCCGTGAGCACGGCCGCCAACCCCTCCGGCCACTCGGCCACGGCTGCCACGGCGGATTCCTCGATGGGCCCGGTCACCATGTCCCCTTCCTGCATTGCGTTTCCAATACTAGGTTGGCCAGCCACGCCCCGTTACCTGCAGACGCATGTCGTCGGCATAGGGGAGAATCGGGACGTGTCTGGACGGCGGCGTGACGATCCGGGCCGCGTGGCCTCCACCCCGGGCCGCCGGCCCCGGGGTGGGTCCGGCAATCAGCATCCGGGCATGGCCAACTACCCCGCCGACGACGGCGATTATCGCCGCGCGCGCAGGTCACCGCCGATGCCCAGCGCCAATCGCTACCTGCCGCCGATCGGCGAGCAGCCGGAGCCGGAGCGACGCGAGAGCCCGCCGCCGCGCGGTGCCCCGACCGGCGAGCGGATCACCGTCACCCGCGCCGCGGCGCTGCGCAGCCGCGAGATGGGTTCGCGGATGTACTGGATGGTGCAACGGGCCGCCACCGCCGACGGCGCCGACAAGTCGGGTCTGACCGCGCTGACGTGGCCGGTGGTGGCCAACTTCGCGGTGGACGCGGCGATGGCGGTGGCGCTGGCCAACACGCTGTTCTTCGCGGCGGCCACCGGGGAGAGCAAGGGCCGGGTCGCGTTGTATCTGCTGATCACGATCGCGCCGTTTGCGGTCATCGCGCCGCTCATCGGCCCGGCGCTGGACCGGTTGCAGCACGGCCGGCGCGTCGCGCTCGCCACGTCGTTCGCCCTGCGCACGGCGTTGGCGCTGGTGCTGATCATGAACTACGACGGCGCCAGCGGCAGCTACCCGTCGTGGGTGCTCTATCCTTGCGCGCTGGCCATGATGGTGTTCTCCAAGTCGTTCAGCGTGCTGCGCAGCGCCGTGACCCCGCGCGTCATGCCGCCGACCATCGACCTGGTGCGGGTCAACTCCCGGCTGACCGTGTTCGGCCTACTGGGCGGCACCATCGCCGGCGGGGCCGTCGCGGCCGGTGTCGAGTTCGCCTGCACCCACCTGTTCAAGTTGCCCGGCGCGCTGTTCGTCGTCATCGCGGTCACCGTCGCGGGCGCCTTGCTGTCCATGCGGATCCCGCGTTGGGTCGAGGTGACCGCGGGCGAGGTGCCGGCCACCCTGAGCTATCGCCAGGACAGCGAGCCGCAACGGCGGCGCTGGCCCGACCAAGTCAAGAAGGTCGGCGGGACGCTGCGACAACCTTTGGGCCGCAACATCATCACGTCATTGTGGGGCAACTGCACCATCAAGGTCATGGTCGGGTTTCTGTTCTTGTACCCGGCGTTCGTCGCCAAGGCGCACCAGGCCAGCGGCTGGGTTCAGCTGGGCATGCTCGGGATGATCGGCGCGGCGGCCGGCATCGGCAACTTCGCCGGCAACTTTGCGGCCGCGCGCCTGCAACTGGGCCGGCCGGCCGTGTTGGTGGTGCGCTGCACGCTGGCGGTCTCGGCGGTCGCGTTGGCGGCCTCGGTCGCGGGCACCCTGGCGGCGGCGGTGATCGCCACCCTGGTCACGTCCGGCTCCAGCGCCATCGCGAAGGCCTCGCTGGACGCCTCCTTGCAGAACGACCTGCCTGAGGAATCGCGGGCCTCGGGATTCGGGCGTTCGGAGTCGACGCTGCAGCTGGCCTGGGTGCTGGGTGGTGCCGTGGGCGTCCTGGTCTACACCGAACTGTGGATCGGCTTCACCGTCGTCACGGCCCTGCTCATCCTCGGCTTGGCGCAGACGCTCGTCAGCTACCAAGGGAATTCGCTGATCCCCGGCCTCGGAGGTAACCGGCCCGTCATGGTCGAGCAGGAGGGCGCGCGCCGCGGCAGCCCGGCGGTGGTGCCCGAGTGAAACGCGGTGTCGCCGTGCTGCTGGCCGGCGTGATGACGGTGTTGTGCGCGGCGGTCGGCGTCGGCACCTGGCTGCTGGTGCGCCCGTCGGGTCCGCAGCGCCCGGAGATCAGCGCGTATTCGCACGGCCACCTCGCCAGGGTGGGGCCCTACCTGTACTGCAACGTGCTCAACCTCAACGACTGCGACACCCCGCAAGTCCAGGGCGAGCTGAAGGTCAGCGAGCGCTATCCCGTGCAGCTGTCGGTGCCCGACGCGATCTATCGCGCGCCCTGGCGGCTGCTGCAGGTCTACGAGGACCCGACCAACACCAACAGCACCATCTTTCGGCCGAACACCCGGTTCGCGGTCACCATCCCCCCGGTCGACCCGCACCGTGGGCGCCTGGTCGGGATCGTCGTGCAGTTGCTGACTCTGGTGATGGACCCCGCCGGCGAACTGCGCGATGTCCCGCACGCGGAATGGTCAGTGCGGCTGACGTACTGAGCGTCGCTCGCGGGGCTAACCCTCGCGAGCGACGATCACGGGTGTGCGCACCGCGTGTACCACCGCCGTGCTGACCGATCCCAGCAGCATGCCGGTGAACCCGCCGCGCCCGTGACTGCCGACGACGACAAGTTGCGCGGACCCCGACCGCTCCACGAGATGCTGCGCGGCGTGGTTGACGACGACCTCGCGGTGCACGACGACGTCGGGGTACCGTTCCCGCCAGCCCGCCAGACGTTCCGCCAGTGTCTCCTCGGCTGCCGATTGCAGCTTGGTCCAGGACGTCCTGGTCAGTCCGGTCCACTCCCGGCTGGGGAGATCGGGGACCTCGGCGTCGGTCCAGGCGTGCAGGGCCACCAGTTCCGCGTTCCGCCATGAAGCTTCGTCGAAGGCGATGGCCGTCGCCAGCTCCGATGCCGGCGAGCCGTCGACGCCGACCAGCACGCAGCCCTCGACGGGTGCTGAGCCTTCGTCGCGGATGACCGCCACCGGGCAATGGGCGTGATGGACCAGCCCGGTACTGACCGAGCCCAGCAGCACGCGTTCCAACGCCCCGTGCCCGCGGCTGCCCACCACGACCATGTCGGCCTTCGTCGACAACTCGACCAGCGCGGGAACGGGCGCCTCGGCGATGACCTCGTTGTGGATCCGCAGGTCGCTCCCCCCGGTCGCGTCCTCGACGATCTTGACCGCGTCAGCGAGCGCCTGTGTTGCCATCGCACCCAGCTCCTCGCGGAATTCCGGTGGAGCGGACTCGCCTGCCCAC
This sequence comes from Mycobacterium europaeum, assembly GCF_034555895.2. NCBI lineage: Bacteria > Bacillati > Actinomycetota > Actinomycetes > Mycobacteriales > Mycobacteriaceae > Mycobacterium > Mycobacterium europaeum. Next base: position 260,521 of record NZ_CP157315.1, on the reverse strand, counting down.
TCGAGCACCGGCGCGCCGCCGGGCGCCGGCGCCGCGGCGTAGGCGAGCGTCAGCGCGACGTTGCGCATGATCGCCTCGCGGGCGGCCCAACGGATGGCAGCATTCGAATCCCGCGATCCGTCGACACCAACGACGACTCCCAGATCCCCTGATTCACCGGACATTTCGTTGCCTCGCTTACACGTGTGGTCGGTACCCTCGACTCTAGGACCCCGAGGACGCGCGGACAGGGGGCGTTGGTCCCACGCTTCAGTGACCAAACGGCCTTTCGCCGCGGACCGCGACGCAATCCGCTGGCGGCCGCGACGCGGGAGCCCGGAGGCTTGCTACGCTCCGTGCCCGGCGGGCACCGCCTCGCCTTCGACCGGCGGCCCGGGCGGCGTCCCATCGCCGAAAGGCTTGCCGCCCAACGAATCCCGGTTATGTGGTGACAGCCAGCCGGTCAGGTCCGGCCCCTTGGGCACGATGCGGGTTGGGTTGATGTCGGCGTGCACGATGTAGTAGTGCTGCTTGATCTGGACGAAGTCGATGGTGTCGCCGAACCCGGGCGTCTGGAACAGGTCGCGCGCATACGCCCACAACACCGGCAGCTCGCTCAGTTTGCTTCGGTTGCACTTGAAATGCCCGTGATAGACCGGGTCGAACCGGGCCAGCGTGGTGAACAGCCGCACGTCGGCCTCGGTGATGGTGTCGCCCACCAGGTATCGCTGGTCGGTCAGGCGTTCGCTCACCCAGTCCAGCGCGGCGAACAGCCGGTCGTAGGCCGCGTCGTAGGCCTGCTGTGAGCCGGCGAAGCCGCACCGGTACACCCCGTTGTTGATCTCGGTGTAGACGCGCTTGTTCACCTCGTCGATCTCGCCGCGCAGCCGCTCGGGGTACAGCTCCGGCGCGCCGTCGCGGTGGTAGGCGGCCCATTCCGTCGAGAAATCCAGCGTCATCTGGGCGAAATCGTTGGTGACCACCGCACCGGACGGGATGTCGACGATCGCGGGGACCGTGATGCCCTTCGGGTAGTCGGGGACGCGCTTGAAGTACGCGTCCTGCAGCCGCGGGATCTTCAGCACGGGGTCGACGCCGCCCGGATCGAGGTCGAACGTCCAACTGCGTTGGTCGTGGGTGGGTCCGCAAAATCCAATGGAGAGAACGCTTTCCAGCCCCAGCAACCGGCGGACGATGATGGCGCGGTTGGCCCACGGACACGCGCGGGCAACGACGAGCCGGTACCGGCCGGGCTCCACCGGGTAACCGTCGCGCCCGTCGGCGGTCACGCGGGTGCTGATGTAGTCGGTGTCGCGGGCGAAGTCGCCGTTACCGGCAACGTATGCGGCCATGGCGACAATTCTGCCCCAGCCCCGGCGGGTGCCTGCGGGGGCAAACCCGCCCCTCGACGCGCTAGGCGTCGAGTTCGCGGGCGACGGCCCGAACCACCTCGGAAACACGTCGGGCCGTCTTGCGGTCGGGGTAGCGACCCTTGCGCAACTCGGGCTGCACGGCGCTCTCGAGCAGCGTGATCATGTCCTCGACCATGCCGTGCAGTTCGTCGGGGCTGTGCTTGTGCTCGGCGGGCACCTCTCGGCGGCCCTGCGCCTTGGTGAGGCTGGGCGGCGGCTCAATCAGCTTGAGGCTCAGCGCCTGCGGCCCGCGCCGCCCGGAGGCGATGCCGAACTCGACGCGCTGGCCCGCTTTGAGCCCCTCGACCCCAGCGGGCAACGCCGACGAGCGGACGTACACGTCTTCGCCGTCCTCCTGCGACAGGAAGCCAAACCCCTTGTCGGCGTCGTACCACTTAACCTTGCCGGTCGGCACTGGTCTCACCTGCTTGTCTAACGGATCAATAGAATGGCCAACACAATAAGCGTCCCGCCTGCGCAGGACGCCGTTTGGTCTATAGATCCTACTCGGATGCTCAACTCACGAGCACCCCGTTCTTCCCCGCTCGGTACGCTGGACGTCAACGGTGGAGGAAATATGCGCCTGATCCTGAACATCATCTGGCTCGTGTTCGGCGGCCTGTGGATGGCCCTCGGGTACCTGGTCGCGGCGCTCATCAGCTTCCTGCTCATCATCACCATCCCCTTCGGCTTCGCGTCACTGCGCATCGCCTCCTACGCGCTGTGGCCGTTCGGCCGCACCATCGTCGACAAGCCGACCGCCGGGACGGGTGCCCTCATCGGGAACGTCATCTGGGTGCTGTTGTTCGGGATCTGGCTGGCGATCGGCCACTTGGCCAGCGCGCTGGCGATGGCGATCACCATCGTCGGCATACCGCTGGCGCTGGCCAACCTCAAGCTGATCCCGGTGTCGCTGATGCCGTTGGGCAAGGAGATCGTTCCGGTCGGTCCGCCGTCCCACCACCCGGCGGTGGCCGCGTGACGCTGACCGCGCTGGGTGTGCCGACGGTGCCGGGCCGCACCGACGGCACCGCCGCGCCGAGCGCGCCGACCGCCGGCCCGTTGGTGGACACCTATGGCCGGGTCGCCACCGATCTGCGGGTCTCCCTGACCGACCGCTGCAACCTGCGGTGCAATTACTGCATGCCGGCCGAGGGGCTGGACTGGCTGCCCGGCGAGCAGCTGTTGCGGCCCGACGAGCTGGCGCGGCTGATGCACATCGCGGTCACCCGATTGGGCGTGACCAGCGTGCGGTTCACCGGCGGTGAGCCCCTGTTGGCACGGCACCTCGAAGAGGTGGTCGCCGCGGCGGCCGGCCTGCGGCCGCGCCCGGAGATCTCGCTGACCACCAACGGCGTCGGGCTGGCGCGGCGGGCGGAGGGCCTCGCCCGGGCGGGCCTGAACCGCGTCAACGTGTCGATGGACAGCGTGGACCGCGAGCACTTCGCGGCGATCACCCGCCGGGACCGACTCGACGACGTGCTGGCCGGCCTGGCGGCCGCCCATGATGCCGGCCTGACACCGGTCAAGGTGAATGCCGTGCTCGACCCCGTCACCGGGCGCCAGGACGTGGTCGAACTGCTGCGGTTCTGCCTCGAGCGCGGCCACCAGTTGCGCGTCATCGAGCAGATGCCGCTGGACGCCGGGCACCAATGGCGGCGGGGCGCCGCGCTGAGCGCCGACGATGTGCTCGACACGCTGCGGCCGCACTTCCGGCTGCGTCCCGACCCGGCACCGCGCGGGTCGGCGCCCGCCGAGCTCTGGCTGGTCGACACGGGCCCGGGGACACCGAGCGGCAAGTTCGGTGTCATCGCGTCGGTCTCGCACGCGTTCTGTTCGGCCTGTGACCGCACCCGACTGACGGCCGATGGCCAGGTCCGCAGCTGCCTGTTTTCGGTCGAGGAAACCGATCTTCGGACCCTGCTGCGCACCGGCGCCCCCGATGAGGCGATCGAAACGGCGTGGCGGGTCGCGATGTGGGGCAAGCCCGCGGGTCACGGGATCAACGACCCGAGCTTCGTCCAGCCCGACCGCCCGATGAGCGCGATCGGCGGCTAGACCCATGAGTCATGCGTCCGTCGAACAAGACGGGATTCAGGTGACGGTGCGCTACTTCGCGGCCGCTCGGGCGGCCGCCGGAGCCGAGTCGGAGACGGTGGTGGTGCGCCCCGGCACCACGGTGGCCGAGCTGATCGGGCGCCTCGCCGTGCGAGGCTCACGCCTGGCCTCCGTGTTGGGCAGGTGTTCCTACCTGTGCGACGGGGTCGCCGTCCGCGACGAGACCGCACCGTTACGAAGGGGCAACACGATCGACGTTCTACCGCCCTTCGCCGGCGGCTGAAACTGTGAAATATCTCACGTAACGGAACGATAACGGCATAATCACGCTCCGATATCACGTGCCTTGACCTGCGTGAATGCCGCGTGTTCGGTGCGTTTTCGCAGATGGCCGGGAGGGAAACGCCGGGTTTCGCAGGACGTGACGGGACCAACAGAAACCGCTACCTTTCTCCGAAGGCTCGCCAAGACAACCGAATTGACGGACCTCCCCTCCTATCGCGCCGAGCTCCATCCAATAGGCAGGGGTCCACCGACCTACGTGGATGGAGACGGGGGACCCACCGGTCCACCGTGATCGGATCGGGGGCCGCACGCGGCCCCCTGGGGTGAAGCCGACGTCGTTTCACAGTGGATACGACGACGGCCGGGTGGCCTCTCCAACCCGAACCCGACAGCTGACCTCGCAGGCGCGTCACGAGAGAGGAATTTTCACGGCCTATGAGTGGACGTCACCGTAAGCCCAGCACGTCAAACATCAGCGTCGCCAAGATCGCCGTCACCGGCGCCGTCCTCGGTGGCGGCAGTATCGCCCTGGCCGGCCAGGCGGCCGCGGCCACCGACGGCGAATGGGACCAGGTGGCCCGCTGCGAATCCGGCGGCAACTGGGCGATCAACACCGGCAACGGTTACCACGGTGGCGTGCAGTTCAGCTCGAGCACATGGGCCTCGCACGGCGGCGGTCAGTACGCCCCGTCGGCCGAATTGGCCACCAGGGAACAGCAGATCGCCGTCGCGGAGCGCGTGCTGGCCACCCAGGGCCGCGGTGCGTGGCCGGTATGCGGTGGCCCGCTCTCGGGCCCGACGCCGCGTGAGGCTCCCGCACCGGCCGGCCTGGACGCCCCCCTGGACGCTCCCGGCATCAACGGCCAGCCGGCGCCGCTGGCTCCCCCGCCCGCCGACGCGCCGCCGCCGGACGCCCCTCCCCCGCCCGCTCCGGTGCAGCTGGCCGGCTTCGACCAGGCGGCCCCTCCGGCCGACGTGCCACCCGCGCCCCCGGCCGACCTGCCGCCCGCGCCCCCGGCCGACGTGCCCCCAGCCGACGCGATGCCGCCCGCGCCACCGGCCGACCTGCCGCCGGCGCCTCCCGCCGACGCGCCCGTCGCGGACAACGACTTCCACGGCTTCGTGCCGGCCAACATGCCGCAGGACGTCTCCTCGGTCGGCTACACGAAGCAGCTGTGGGAGGCCATCCGGGCACAGGACATTCAGGGCAACGACGCGCTGGACGCGATCGCGCAGCCGTCCCCGGCCACCTGAGTTCCGCCCGTCAGACTGCCCGGCACGCCTCGAACGTCGACGCTTCGGGGCGTGCCGGCATTCCAAATCGCTACGGCGCTACGCCGAGCCCACCCATTCTTCGGTGCCGTCGTCGAAGAACTGGTGCTTCCACACCGGTAGCCGCGCCTTGATGGTGTCCACCAGCAGCGCACAGGTGGCGAACGCGGCCTGACGGTGGTCGGCCGCCACCGCCGCCACCAGCGCCGCCTCCCCGATGCGCAACACGCCGATCCGGTGGCTCGCCGCGACGGCACGCACCCCGCTCGACTGTTCAGCGACCTCCGCGACCACCTCGCCCATGACCTGCTCGGCCGACGGATGCGCGGAATACTCCAGCCGCACCACCCGTCGGCCGCCGTCGTGGTCGCGGATCATGCCGACGAAGCCGACGACGGCGCCGGCCGACTGATGGGCGACCAATTCTTCGTGCCCGGCCAAAGAGATCGGGTGATCGGTCATGGCCGCGCGGACGACGAGCGTCATCCCTGGTGATCTCCCCCGGCGAGCTGGTCGAGCGCGTGATCGATCACGTCGGCGAGCACACCCAGGCCGTCGCGCACACCGCCGGGCGAACCCGGCAGGTTGACGATCAGGGTCCGCCCCGCCACGCCGCACACTCCTCGTGACAACACCGACGTCGGCACCTTGGGCAGCCCCGACCGGCGAATGGCGTCGGCCAGCCCCGGGATCATGTAGTCCAGCAGGGCCACGGTCTGGTCGGGGGTGCTGTCGCTCGGCGAGATGCCCGTGCCGCCGGAGGTGATGATGACGTCAACGCCGTCGCGGACCGCCTTGCGCAGGGCATCGCCCACCGGATCGCCGTCGGGAACCACCTCCGGCTCGGTGAATGAAAACCCGCGCTCGCCGAGCCATTCGGCGATGATCGGCCCGCACCGATCGTCGTAGACTCCCGCCGATGCGCGGGTCGAGGCGATGATGACGCGGGCGGATCGGGCGCCCATCACCGCTCCCACGTTCCGGTCTTGCCGCCTTCCTTGCGCAGCACCCGAATGTCATCGAGGCGCGCGGCGGGATCGACGGCTTTGATCATGTCGTAGAGCGTCAGGCCGGCCACACTGACGGCGGTCAGCGCCTCCATCTCCACGCCCGTGCGGTCGGTGCTGCGCACCGTCGCGGTGATCTCGATCTCGGAGGGCCCCACGGTGAATTCCACGTCGACTCCGGTGAGCGCCAACTGGTGGCAGAGCGGTATCAGGTCGCTGGTGCGCTTCGCCGCCAGGATGCCCGCCACCCGGGCGGTGGCCAGCGCGTCGCCCTTGGGCAGGCCCCCTGCCGAGATCAGCTCCACGACGCGCGGCGACGTGCGCACGGCGCCCGCCGCGACGGCGGTCCGCTTGGTCGCGCCCTTGCCGCTGACGTCGACCATGTGCGCCGCACCGCGGTCGTCCAGGTGTGACAGCGAGCCAGCAGGGGATTCACCCGTCGCCCAGCTCGCCGGGGGCTTGGCGGCCTCGGAGGCCCTAGCCATGCTGGCGCCTACCGGTTAACGACGGTGACCGGGTGCAGGTAGGGCAGGTCAGTGGAGGGCAGCGGGAACACCATCTCGCCGAAGGGGGACAACGCACCCGTCCGGTCGGTCACGAGTTCGCTCACCGCGTGGTCGTCGGGGTCCGTCGTCGGCCACCCGTTGTCGACATACCTGGTTTTGCGGGCTTTGCCCTCAGCAGTGTCAGCCACGCCGTCCATTCTGACAGGTCGCTGTTGCGCGCGTCGTGCAAGACCGTCAGTTCGGCCGACGAGCTGCCGGCCTTCGCTGCCTGCTCAGCACCGACCGACTGCTTTACGCTGGTCAGCAATGACCGACAACACCCCGGATATCCCGCTGGGGTCGTGGCTGGCCGACTTGCCCGACGAGCGGCTGATCCGCCTGCTAGAGCTGCGGCCGGACCTCGCCCAGCCGCCGCCCGGCAGCATCGCCGCGCTGGCCGCCCGCGCGCAGGCCCGCCAGTCGGTGAAGGCCGCCACCGACGAGCTCGACTTCCTGCGCCTGGCGGTGCTCGACGCGCTGTTGGTGCTGCAGGCCGACGCCACGCCGGTGCCCACGGCGAAACTGCTGGCCCTGATCGGCGAGCGCGCTCCCGAGTCCGACGTGGCGCAGGCGCTGGACGATCTCCGGGAGCGCGCCCTGGTCTGGGGGGATGCGGCGCTGCGCGTCGCTCCCGACGCCGGCACGGCCCTGCCGTGGCACCCGGGCCAGGTCACCCTCGAGGACGCCTCCCGCACCGGCGAGGAGATCGCCCGTCTCATCGACGGGCTGAGCCAGGCGCAGCGCGAAGTGCTGGAAAAGCTCCTCGAGGGCTCCCCGATGGGCCGCACCCGTGACGCCGCGCCGGGCGCCCCGGCGGACCGGCCGGTGCCCCAGCTGCTGGCGATGGGCCTGTTGCGACGCATCGACGCCGAAACGGTGATCCTGCCCCGCCACGTCGGGCAGGTGCTGCGCGGCGAGCAGCCCGGCCCCATGCGGCTGACGGCACCCGACCCGGTGGTGTCGACCACCACCACCGACGACGTCGACGCGGCGGCGGCCGGGGCCACCATCGACCTGTTGCGCGAGCTCGACGTCCTCATCGCCACGCTCGCCGCCGCACCGGTTTCCGAGCTGCGCAGCGGCGGACTGGGAGTCCGCGATGTCAAACGGCTCGGCAAGACGACCGGCATCGACGAGTCGCGGTTGGGGCTCATTCTGGAGGTGGCGGCCGCGGCCGGCCTGATCGCGAGCGGGATGCCGGACCCGGAACCGGCCACCGGCGAGGCCCCGTACTGGGCGCCGACCGTGGCCACCGACCGGTTCACCGCGCTGCCCGCCGCCGAACGCTGGCAGCTGCTGGCCAGCAGCTGGCTCGACCTGCCGAGCCGCCCGGCCTTGATCGGCACCCGCGGTCCCGACGCCAAACCCTATGGCGCCCTTACCGATGCGCTGTACTCGACCGCCGCGCCACTGGATCGCCGGCTGTTGCTCGACACGCTGGCGCACTTGCCGCCGGGCGCCGGTGTCAACACGGCCGAGGCGTCGGCCGCCCTCATCTGGCGGCGGCCGCGCTGGGCCAAGCGGCTGCAGCCGGGGCCCGTGGGTGACCTGCTGGCCGAGAGCCAGGCGTTGGGCCTGGTGGGACGGGGGGCGCTCAGCACCCCCGCCCGGGCCCTGCTGAACGAAGGCCCCGCCGCCGCGGTCGACGCCATGGCGCGGGCCCTGCCGCACCCGATCGATTACTTCCTGATCCAGGCCGACCTGACCGTGGTCGTGCCGGGCCCACTGCAGCGCGACCTGGCCGAGCAACTGGCCGCGGTGGCCACCGTCGAATCGGCCGGCACCGCGATGGTGTACCGCATCAGCGAGCAGACGATCCGGCATGCCCTCGACGTCGGGAAGACCCGCGACTGGATGCATACCCTGTTCGCCAAACATTCCAAAACCCCTGTCCCTCAAGGGCTTACCTATCTGATCGACGACGTCGCACGCCGGCACGGCCAGCTGCGGATCGGGATGGCGGCCTCGTTCGTACGGTGCGAGGACCCGGCGCTGCTGGCCCAGGCCATCGCCGCCCCCGCGACCGAGGGGGTGCAACTGCGCGCCCTGGCGCCGACCGTCGCGGTGTCTCCGGCGCCGATCGCCGAGGTGCTGCTCGCATTGCGGGCCGCGGGCTTCGCCCCCGCGGCCGAGGACTCCACCGGCGCCATCGTCGACGTCCGGCCGCAGGGGGCCCGGGTGCCCACGCCCCAGCAGCGGCGGCCCTACCGCCCGATGCCGCGCCCCAACAACGAGAGCCTGAACGCGGTGGTGGCGGTGCTGCGGAAGGTGACGGCCGCGCCGTTCGGCAGCATTCGCGTCGACCCGGCGGTCACCATGTCGCTGTTGCAGCGCGCGGCCAGGGAACAAGACACGCTGGTGATCGGTTATCTAGACGCCGCCGGTGTGGCCACCCAGCGCGTGGTGTCGCCGATCACCGTCCGGGGCGGCCAGCTGACCGCCTTCGACTCGGCGTCGGGGCGGCTGCGCGACTTCGCCATCCACCGCATCACGTCGGTGGTGTCGGCCAACGGCCGATAATGGATGGTTGATGCGGCGAGACATGAGGAGGATCGGCGCCCGTGACTCGCGCCGGCGACGATGCAGAGCGAAGCGATGAGGAGGAGCGGCGCCCGTGACTGACGGCCCGTTGATTGTGCAGTCCGACAAGACGGTGCTGCTCGAGGTCGACCACGAGCTGGCCGGCGCCGCGCGTGCCGCCATCGCGCCGTTCGCCGAGTTGGAGCGCGCGCCCGAGCACGTGCACACCTACCGCATCACCCCGTTGGCGCTGTGGAACGCCCGCGCCGCGGGCCACGACGCCGAGCAGGTGGTCGACGCGCTGGTCAGCTTCTCGCGCTACGCGGTGCCCCAGCCGCTGCTCGTCGACATCGTCGACACCATGGCCCGCTACGGGCGCCTGCAGCTGGTCAAACACCCGGCGCACGGCCTGACCCTGCTGAGCCTGGACCGCGCGGTGCTCGAGGAGGTGCTGCGCAACAAGAAGATCGCCCCCATGCTCGGCGCGCGGATCGACGAGGACACCGTCGTCGTGCACCCCAGTGAGCGCGGCCGGGTCAAGCAGATGCTGCTCAAGATCGGTTGGCCCGCCGAGGACCTGGCGGGCTACGTCGACGGCGAGGCCCACCCGATCAGCCTGGCGCAGGACGGCTGGCACCTGCGCGACTACCAGCAGATGGCCACGGACTCGTTCTGGTCCGGCGGGTCGGGGGTGGTGGTGCTTCCGTGCGGGGCCGGCAAGACGCTGGTGGGCGCGGCCGCGATGGCGAAGGCCAGCGCGACGACGCTGATCCTGGTCACCAACGTCGTCGCGGCGCGGCAATGGAAGCGCGAACTGGTCGCGCGCACATCCCTGACCGAGGACGAGGTCGGCGAATATTCGGGTGAGCGCAAGGAGATTCGGCCCGTCACGATCTCGACGTACCAGATGATCACCCGCCGCACGAAGGGCGAGTACCGGCACCTGGAGCTCTTCGACAGCCGCGACTGGGGTCTGATCATCTACGACGAGGTCCACCTGCTGCCGGCGCCGGTGTTCCGGATGACCGCCGACCTGCAATCCAAGCGGCGCCTGGGCCTCACCGCCACGCTGGTCCGCGAGGACGGCCGTGAGGGCGACGTGTTCTCCCTCATCGGCCCGAAGCGCTACGACGCGCCGTGGAAGGACATCGAGGCCCAGGGCTGGATCGCGCCGGCCGAGTGTGTCGAGGTGCGGGTCACCATGACCGACAACGAGCGGATGATGTACGCCACCGCGGAACCCGAAGAGCGCTACAAGCTTTGCTCGACGGCGCATTCCAAGATCGCCGTCGTGAAGTCGATTCTGGACAAGCACCCCGGCGAGCAGACGCTGGTGATCGGCGCTTACCTCGACCAGCTCGACGAGCTGGGCGCCGAGCTGGACGCGCCGGTGATCCAGGGATCGACCCGGACCAAGGAACGCGAGGAATTGTTCGACGCGTTCCGCCGCGGCGAGGTGTCCACGCTGGTGGTGTCCAAGGTCGCCAACTTCTCCATCGACTTACCGGAAGCCTCTGTGGCCGTGCAGGTTTCGGGGACCTTCGGCTCGCGCCAGGAGGAGGCTCAGCGGCTCGGGCGGTTGCTGCGACCCAAGGCCGATGGCGGTGGGGCCATCTTCTACTCCGTGGTGGCCCGCGACAGCCTGGACGCCGAGTACGCCGCGCACCGGCAGCGCTTCCTCGCCGAGCAGGGCTACGGCTACATCATCCGCGACGCGGACGACCTTCTGGGCCCGGCGATTTAGCCTCGGCGAGCAGACGCAGAATCGCATGGATCGCCCTGCGCCAGTGCGATTCCGCGTCTGCTCGCGTCACTCACTAGAGCGACAGGATGGTCGCCGAGGCGGTGCCCGGGGCCCCGTACACCTGGGCCAGCCCGACGCGCGGATTGCCGGGCACCTGGCGCTCGCCGGCCTCACCGCGCAACTGGCGCACCAGTTCGTGCATCTGCCGCAGCCCGGACGCGCCGATCGGCTCGCCGTTGGCGATCAACCCGCCGTCGGTGTTGACCGGCATCGAGCCGTGGATCTCGGTGGCACCGTCGGCCACCAGCTTCTCCTGCTCGCCGTCGGCGCACAGACCGGTCTCGGCCATGTGGATCACCTCCGCGCCCGCATCGGTGTCCTGCAGTTGGGCGACGTCGACGTCCTCGGGCCCGATGCCGGCGGCCTCGTAGGCCGCCCGCGCCGCGTACACCGTCGGCGAGGCGTCCTCGTCCAGCGGGGCCGACGTGGCGTGCACCTCGTAGGCACCGAACCTCCGAGTGCGAATCTCGCAGGCGCGCACGTACACCGGCTTGTCGGTGAACTTGTGCGCCAGGTCGGCGCGGCACATGATCACCGCGGCGGCGCCCTCGTCGGGCGCACAGAACATGTACTGCGTCAGCGGGTAGTTGAGCACGGTGGAGTTGAGGATCTCGTCCTCGGGAATCGGCTTGCGGCGGAAGGCGTTCGGATTCAGCGCGCCGTTGCGGAAGCTCTTGGCCGCGACCTTGGCCAGCGTGGCCTGGGAGATGTTGTGGTCGTGAATGTACTTGTTGGCCTTCATGCCGAAGAACTTGGTGGTGACGAACTGCCCGTTCTGGGCGTACCACTGCGGCAGCGCCAGCTTGGCGGGGTCGTCGGTGAACGCGCCGCGGGGGTGCTTGTCCAGGCCGATGGCGATGCCGATGTCGTACTTGCCCAGCCGGATCGTGTCGGCGGTCTGCTGAATCGCACTCGCCGCGGTGGCGCACGCGTTGAACACGTTGGTGAACGTGATGCCGGTCAGCCCGACCAGGCGGGTCACCGCGTCGGGATTGGACACCTCGTGGCTGCCGCCGAAGCCGAACTGGATGTCCTTCCACGCCACGCCGGCGTCCTTCAGGGCGGACTGGACCGCCTCGGCACCCATCTGCATTGCGGTCTTGTCGAACCGGCCGAAGGGGTGCAGGCCCACGCCGATGATGGCGACGTCGTTGGTCATCTCAGTCTCCTACGGGGTAGATGGTCGCGGCCCGCTTCGCCCGGCCGAGGCCGCGCTCGCGATCGCCACTAGACCGGCCGGAACGCGAACGTCATGATTTCGGCGCCCTCGTCGTCGGTGGTGAGCGGCACCATGGTGAGCTCGACCTCCTGCCCGAATTGCAGCTTGGCCGGGTCGTTCTCGGTCAACCGCCCCTCGACGCGGATCACGTCGTCGAGCTGTACCAGCCCCACCCCGAACGGGACGAAGTCCTTGCCGGTGGGGCCGGCGTAGGGGGCCCCGGGCGGGAAGCCCTGGGTGGTCCACGCGACGAGCGTTCCCCGGCGTGGCAGCAACACGTCGCTCATCTGGCCGGCGCTGCAACGCGGGCACCACTGCTGCACCGGGAAGGTGGTGGCGCCGCAGCTGCCACACCGGCTGCCGATCAGCTGTGGGCTCTCATCGGGCCAGGTCGAGATCTCGGGGGCGAGTGCTTTTTGCATCGGGATCCTCCAGCGGGGCCGCCAACAGAATGTTGCTCACTGAACCGTATAACAGCTTTCCGAAAAGTGGAAACCGCATTCTCATGGCATGCGGGAGCGCGGGGCTGGGCTATCTTGGCCGAGGGTCGCGGCGACGTAAGGAGACGATCAATGCCCGTCACGGTCATACTCGAGCTGAAGTTCAGGCCCGACGCGGTGCCCCAGGCGCGCGAGGTCATGGGCCGGGCGCTGAAAGACACCCGCGCGTTCGCCGGCAACCTGGGCACCGATGTGCTCGTCGACGAGGACGACCAAGCCCACTGGCTGATCTACGAGCTGTGGGACACGGTCGAGCACGACGAGGCCTACCGCGCGTTTCGCGCCGGCGAAGGCCGGCTCACCGAGTTGCCGCCGCTGCTGGCCGAGCCGCCCGTCAAGAAGAGGTACACCACCTCCGACATCTGACGGCTAGCTGAGGGCGGGGATGACCTCGCGCTCGAACAGCTCGATGCCCGAGCGGTCGTACGCGGCCTCCGGGAAGTAGCAGATGGCGTACTCGCAGCCGAGGTCGCGGAGCTTGGCGATCCGCTCGATCACCTGTTCCGGCGTGCCCGTCGCCGAGTCGGGTCCACTGCCGGCGGCGAGCATCGCGTCGGCGGCCGCCTCGGGCACGTAGCGGACCAGGCGGTCGCGGACGCGCCGCAGCCGGTCCTTGACGTCGGCGTCCGAGGTTCCGACGACGGCGTTGAAGTTGGCCGACCGCACGATCGCATCGAAGTCGGTGCCCAGCTCCTGGCAGTGCCGCGCAAGCACTTCCGACTTGTGGGCGAACGCCTCAGGTTCCGGCGTGAAGTTGGTGTACTGCGCGTACTGCGCGGCGATGCGCAGGGTGACCTTCTCACCGCCGCCGGCGATCCACAGCGGGATTCCGTTGTCCTGCAAGGGCTTGGGGGCGACGATGGCGCCGTCGACCTGGTAATGCCTGCCGCCGAAGCTGACCTTGCCGTCACGCCAGGCGTCCCGCATGATCTGTACGCCCTCGTCCAGGCGGCCCAGCCGCACGCCGGCCGAGGGGAAGCCGTAACCGTAAGCGCGCCATTCGTGTTCGTACCAGCCGCCGCCGATGCCCATCTGGATCCGGCCGCCGGAGATGATGTCGGCCGTCGCCGCAACCTTGGCCAGGTACACCGGATTGCGGTAGCTCATCGCGGTGCACATCTGACCGAGTTTGATCCGCGAGGTGACCGCCGCATAGGCGGCCATCAGCGACCACGCTTCGTGGGTGGCTTCGCCGGTCGGCACCGGAACGGTGTGGAAATGGTCGTAGACCCACAGCGAATCCCACGCGCCGTTGTCCGCGTAGCGGGCCAGGTCGCGCATCACCGCCCAGTGCCGCTCCGGTTCGATGTCGACCAGATCCATTCGCCAGCCTTGCGGGATGAAGAGACCGAAGCGCATGACAACGGACTCTAGCCCCAGGACCAACGCGCCGCGGACGGTGCGGGGACCTCAGCGGTCAGCGCCGCCGCGGCCCCGGTGCTGCTGATTAGGCTTACGGAATTCGGTGAGGCACGGGGAGGTCGGCATGCGGATTCTCGTCTCGGGCGCGAGCATCGCCGGACCGGTGCTCGCGTACTGGTTGACCCGTCATGGCTTCGACGTCACCGTCGTCGAGCGCGCGCCCGCCCTGCGCAAGACCGGCGGCCACGCCGTCGACCTGTTCCGTCCCGCGATGCAGATATCGGCGAGCATGGGCGTCCTGCCCCAGATCGAAGCGCTCGCCACCGGAACGAACCGCATGACCATGCATCGGGAGGGCCGGGCGCGGCCCTTCGACATCGACCTCACCAAGGTCTACGCCGCCACCTCGGACCGGCACGTGGAGATCATGCGCGACGACCTCAGCGAGATCTACTACGCCGCCGGCCGCGACGACGTCGAGTACCTGTTCGGCGACTCGATCACCGCGATCGATCACGACGGCGAGGTGACGTTCGAGCACGCCCCCGCCCGCCGGTTCGACGTCGTCGTCGGCGCCGACGGGCTGCACTCCAACGTCCGGCAGCTGACCTTCGGCGACGAAGCCAACCTCACGCGATTCCTCGGGGGCTATCTGGCGGTGGTGTCGGCGCCCAAGGGGCTGGCCAGCCCCGGCGAGATCACCTGTCATGTCGGCGTCGGCCGCGTCGCTGCCGTCTACACCGCCGAGCACCTGGACGACGCGCGCGCCGTCTTCCTGTTCCGTTCCGGTCGGGAGCTCGCCTACCACCATCGGGATACGATGCGGCAGAAGGATCTTCTGCGTGCGGCGTTCGGGAACATGCACGAGCAGGTGGACGGTTGGCTCGGCGAACTCGACCGCACACCGGCGTTCTACTTCGATTCCATCAGCCAACTCCGGCTGGACCGATGGTCGCGCCGACGGGTCACCCTCGTCGGCGACGCGGGATACTGCCCCGGCCCCGCGGTGGGCGGCAGCACCAGCCTGGCGGTGCTCGGCGCCTACGTGCTGGCCGGCGAGCTCGCCCGGGCCGACGGCGACCACCTGCGCGCGTTCGCCGGCTACGAACTGCAGATGCGCGAACCGGTGCACCGCAGCCGGGCCTTCGCGCGCGGCGCCGCCAAGGGCGTCATCCCCGGTTCGCGATTCGGGGTGTGGGCGTTGACCCGCGGTGCCCAGCTAGTCTCACTGATGCCGGGCTCGCTTTCCCGGGCGCTGGCCAGACTCAACACCAAGGGCGTGCGTATGCACGACTCGATGCCGGTGCCCGACTACGGCGCGACCGGCCTCCACGCCGACGAAAGGAACATCCGCCCATGGAACTGACCGGCGTCGGAATCTGGAGCAGTCAACTGCGCTACGGCGACCCGGCCGAATCCGCCGACGCGGCAGCGGAATTGGACGAACTAGGCTTTCCGGCGCTGTGGATACCCGACGTCGGCGGGCCGGTGTTCGACGCGGTCGGCAACCTGCTCGCCGCGACCAAGCGGACCGTGATCGCCACCGGGATCCTCAACCTCTGGATGCACGCGCCCGGCGACGTCGCCGAGTCCTATGCGGCGCTGACCGCCCGGCACGGCGACCGCTTCCTGCTGGGCATCGGCGTGAGCCACGCGCCGCTGATCGACGCCGGCCAACCCGGGCGATACCGCAAACCACTGGCGGCGACGGCGGCGTTCCTGGACGGGCTGGACGCCGCCCCGCAGCCCGTACCCGCCGGGAGCCGGGTCCTCGCCGCGCTCGGCCCCAAGATGCTGGCCCTGGCCGCGACCCGGGCCCGCGGGGCGCACCCCTACCTGGTCACCCCCGACCACACCGCGTCAGCCCGTGCGGCGTTGGGCGACGGCCCGCTGCTGCTGCCCGAGCAGACGGTGATCCTGACCGACAGCGCCGACGAGGCGCGGCGCATCGGAACCGATTGGCTGCGCGCGTATCTGGCGTTGCCCAACTACGCGAACAATCTGCTGCGCAGCGGGTTCTCCGACGACGACCTGGCCCAGGTGAGCGACCGACTGTTCGACGCCATCATCGCCTGGGGCGACGAGGAGGCGATCCTGCGCAGGGTCGCCGCGCACCGCGCGGCCGGCGCCGACCACGTCTGCGTTCAGGTGCTGCTGGACGATCCGAGGGCCTTCCCGCGCGAACAATGGCGCCGGATCGCCGCGGCCCTGTATCGGGTTTAGGCATACCGTTGGGGCATGGCCTCCAAGCACACGCTGTTCCGGATCTTCTACCGCATCGGCTTCACCCCGTGGGACGGTCATCCGATCGCGCAAAACCTGCGAGACCTGGTCGAGGGCACCGATGACACGCCCCCACTGCCCATCGGGTCGGCCCTCGATCTCGGATGCGGCACCGGGGACTCGTCGATCTACCTCGCACAGCACGGATGGAAAGTCACCGGCGTCGACTTCGTCCCGAAGGCGCTCGACAAGGCCCGGGCCAAGGCCGCCGATCTGCCGGTCAACTTCGTCGGGGCCGACGTCACGCGGCTGAGTCAGACGGGGATCGGCACGGGCTTCCACCTGATCGTCGACAACGGCTGCCTGCACAACATGAGCGATGCAGATCGCGCGGCGTACGTCCGGGAGGTCAGCGCGGTGGCCGCGCCCGACGCACGGCTGTTCGTCGTCGCGTTCCGTCCCGGCGGGAGGTTCGGCGTGCGGGGTGTCGAGCCCGCCGAGATGGAATCACGATTCTGCGCCGCATGGACGCTGTTGTCCGCCGGCGACGAGGGGGACCTCGATGAAGCGCGGCTGGGTCGGGGAACTGCGCGAGAGCAGACCCCGGCGCGGTACTACCTCTTCCAGCGCCGCACCTAATGCGCGAGCAGACGCAAAATCGCACTGCGGGAACCGTTCCCATGCGATTCTGCGTCTGCTCGCCGCGCCTGCCCTACGTCAGCGAATCCGGCGGCAGGAAGCGGTCGCCGTACTTGGCGGCCAGCTCACGCGCCCGCGCCACGAAGGCTTCCTTGCCCGTACCGCCCGGGCCGGAGTAGCCCACGATGAACTGCGCGCTACCACCGGTGTACGGCGGGAAGCCGATGCCCATGATCGAGCCGATGTTGGCGTCGGCCGTCGACGTCAACACGCCCTCGTCGAGGCACTTCTGCGTCTCGAGCGCCTCGGCGAACAGCATGCGATCGATCATGTCCTGCAACGGAATATCCGCGCTACCGGAGTTGAACGTCTCCCGCAGGCCCGGCCACAGCCGGGTCCGTTTGCCGTCGGCATACTCGTAGAAGCCGGCGCCCTTCAACCGCGACGGGCGGCCGATCTCGATCATCTTCTCCACGACCGCCTCGGCCGGGTGCGGCTCGTAGGTGCCGCCCGCGTCCTCGACGCCCTTGCGGGTCGCGGCCGCGATCTTGTGCATCAGCTCGAGGTTGAGCTCGTCGGACAGCTGCAGCGGCGGGGCCGGGTAGCCCGCCTGCGAACCGGCGTGCTCGATGCTGGCGGGTTCGACGCCCTCACCCAGCATCGCCAGCGCCTCGTTGACGAAGGTGCCGATGACGCGGCTGGTGAAGAAGCCGCGGCTGTCGTTGACCACGATCGGGGTCTTGCCGATGGCCAGCGTGTAGTCGAACACCCGGGCCAGCGCCTCGTCAGAGGTCTTCTCGCCCTTGATGATTTCGACCAGCGGCATCTTGTCCACCGGTGAGAAGAAGTGGATCCCGATGAAGTCCTCCTGGCGCTTCACCCCGGTCGCCAGACCGGTGATCGGCAGCGTCGAGGTGTTGGACCCCAGCAGCGCGTTCGGCTCGACGACGTCCTCGATCTCCTGGAACACCTTGTGCTTGAGTTCCTGGTTCTCGAACACCGCCTCGATCACGAAGTCGACGCCCTTGAAGTCGGCGGGGTCGGCCGTCGGCGTGATGCGGTCCAGCAGCGCCTTGCTCTTCTCCTCGGTGGTCTTGCCCCGCTGAAGCGCCTTGGCCTCAAGCTTTTCCGAGTAGCCCTTGCCCTTCTCGGCGGCCTCGATGCTGACGTCCTTGAGCACCACGTCGAAGCCGGCCTTGGCCGACACGTAGGCGATACCCGCGCCCATCATGCCCGCGCCCAGCACACCGATCTTGTTGATCTTGACCGGCTCGATGCCGTCGGGACGCGAACCGCCGCCGTTGATGTGCTGCAGGTCGAAGAAGAACGCCTGGATCATGTTCTTGGCGACCTGGCCGGTGACCAGCTGCGTGAAGTAGCGGCTCTCGATGCGGCTGGCGGTGTCGAAGTCCACCTGCGCACCCTCGACGGCCGCATCCAGGATGGCCCGCGGTGCCGGCATCGGTGCGCCCTTGAGCTGCTTGCGCAGCAGCGCGGGGAACGACGGCAGGATGCCGGCCAGCGCCGGGCTGGACGGGGTGCCGCCGGGCATCTTGTAGCCCTTGGCGTCCCACGGCTGGACGTGCGAGTCGGGGTTGGCCTTGATCCACGCCTTGGCGGCGGGCACCAGTTCCTCGACGGAGCCGACCAGCTCGTCGACCAGCCCCATCTCCTTGGCCTTGTCCGGCTTGAATCGGGTGCCCTGCGACAGGATGTTCATGAACGCGTTCTGGATGCCGAACATCCGCACGGTGCGGGTCACCCCGCCACCGCCGGGCAGCAGGCCCAGCGTCACCTCGGGGAGCCCCACGACGAGGCCCTTGACGTCGGCGGCGATGCGGTGGTGACAGGCCAGCGCGATCTCCAGGCCACCGCCGAGCGCGGCGCCGTTGATGGCCGCGACCACCGGCTTGCCCAGGGTCTCCAGGGCGCGCAGGTCGCGCTTGATCTCCTCGACCTCGGTGAAGACTTCCCCGGCGTTCTCCGGTCCGGCGGTGATCATGCTCTTGAGGTCTCCGCCGGCGAAGAATGTCTTCTTCGCACTGGTGATCACCACGCCGGTGACCGAATCCTTCTCCGCCACAAGGCGTTCGACGGCCTTGTGCATCGATTCCTTGTAGTGCTCGTTCATCACGTTCGCCGACCCGGTGGGGTCGTCGAGCGTAAGCGTGACGATGCCGTCGGCATCCTTGTCCCACGCAATGGTGTTCTCAGCCATGGTCTTAAACCCTCTCGATGATGGTGGCGACACCCATGCCGCCGCCGATGCACAGCGTGATCAGCGCGCGACGCGCGTTGCGGCGCTCGAGCTCGTCGACCATGGTGCCGGTGATCATGGCGCCGGTGGCGCCCAGCGGGTGGCCCATCGCGATGGCGCCACCGTTGACGTTCAGCTTCTCGTCGGGAATGTTGAGATCCTTCTGGAACTTCAGCACCACCGACGCGAACGCCTCGTTCAGCTCGAACAGGTCGATGTCGTCGACGGTCAGCCCCGCACGGTCGAGCACCTTGCGGGTGGCCGGGGTCGGGCCGGTCAGCATGATGACCGGGTCCGCGCCACTGGTCGCCGTCGCCACGATGCGGGCGCGCGGGGTCAGGCCCTGCGACGTGCCGGCACTCTC
The DNA here is from genome assembly GCF_034555895.2 of Mycobacterium europaeum. Taxonomy (NCBI): domain Bacteria; kingdom Bacillati; phylum Actinomycetota; class Actinomycetes; order Mycobacteriales; family Mycobacteriaceae; genus Mycobacterium; species Mycobacterium europaeum. The sequence goes on along the minus strand of NZ_CP157315.1, from coordinate 241,075 downwards.
GGACCCGACCAGCACCAGCGCGGCCCCGTCCACGATGCCCGAGCTGTTACCGCCGGTGTGCACGTGGTTGATCTTCTCCACAAAGTGATACTTCTGCAGCGCCACGTCGTCGAAGCCGCCCATCTCGCCGATGCCGTCGAACGCGGTCTTCAGCTTGGCCAGCCCCTCCATGGTGGTGTCGGGCCGCATGTGCTCATCGTGGTCCAGGATGACCAGACCGTTCTGGTCGCGCACCGGCACCACCGACTTGGCGAAGTAGCCGCCCGACCAGGCTTCGGCGGCCTTCTGCTGGCTGCGCAGCGCGTAGGCGTCGACGTCCTCGCGGGAGAAGCCCTCGATGGTCGCGATCAGGTCGGCGCCGATGCCCTGCGGCACGAAGCCGATCTGGTAGTTGGTCTCGGGGTCCAGCGCCCAGGCGCCGCCGTCGGAGCCCATCGGGACGCGGCTCATCGACTCCACACCGCCCGCGAGCACCAGGTCGTCCCAGCCGGAGCGGACCTTCTGGGCGGCGGTGTTGACGGCCTCCAGGCCGGAGGCGCAGAACCGGTTGAGCTGCACGCCGCCCGTGGTCTCGGGCAGGCCGGCGGCCAGCACCGCGGTGCGGGCGATGTCGCCGCCCTGGTCACCGACCGGCGAGACGCACCCCAGGATCATGTCGCTGATCAGGTTCACGTCCAGGTCGGGGTTGCGCCTGCGCAGCTCGTCGACCAGCCCGACGACCAGGTTGAGCGGCTTCACCTCGTTCAGCGAGCCATTGCGTTGCTTGCCTCGGGGCGTGCGGATGGCCTCGTAAATGAAGGCTTCTTCGGACATGTCGAGTTCCTCTTCGCGAGTGGGTATCGGATCCGTATTAAAGGTAGGTCCAGATACCGCACCCTAACAAAGTGCCCGGCCAACCTGTTGGTTGGGCCGATCGCCGCTGGTCAGCCTCAACCTCGGAGCGCAGCGGGGGCGCCCGGCCACGCCGTCGAGCCTGCGCGGCCCCTAAGCTCGACCAGCATGACGGTGTCGCGACTGCGTCCCTACGCGACCACGGTGTTCGCCGAGATGTCGGCGCTGGCCGCGCGGGTCGGTGCGGTCAACCTCGGTCAGGGGTTCCCCGACGAGGACGGGCCCGCTGCCATGTTGAAGGCCGCCCAAGATGCCATCGCCGAGGGGAACAACCAATACCCGCCGGGCATCGGCGTCGCGCAGCTGCGGCACGCCATCGCCGCCCAGCGGCAGCGGCACTTCGGCATCACCTACGACCCCGACACCGAGGTGCTGGTGACGGTCGGGGCGACCGAGGCCATCGCGTCCGCGGTGCTGGGCCTGGTCGAACCCGGCTCGGAGGTGCTGCTCATCGAGCCGTTCTACGACTCCTACTCGCCGGTGGTGGCGATGGCGGGCGCGCATAGGGTGGCCGTCCCCCTGGTCCCGCATGGCCGCGGCTTCGCCCTGGACGCCGACGCCCTGCGCCGGGCCGTGACGCCACGCACCCGCGCGCTGATCGTCAACTCGCCGCACAACCCGACCGGCACGGTGCTCAGCGAAGCCGAGCTGACCGCCATCGCCGAGGTCGCGGTCGCCGCCGACCTCTTGGTGATCACCGACGAGGTGTACGAGCACCTCGTCTTCGACGACCACCGGCACCTGCCGCTGGCCGGCTTCGACGGCATGGCCGAACGGACGGTCACCATCTCCAGCGCGGCCAAGATGTTCAACTGCACCGGATGGAAGATCGGATGGGCTTGCGGCCCAGCGGAACTCATCGCCGGTGTGCGGGCGGCAAAGCAGTATCTGAGCTATGTCGGCGGCGCCCCGTTCCAGCCGGCGGTGGCTCTCGCGCTCGACACCGAGGACGCGTGGGTGGCCGGGCTGCGCCGCTCGTTGCGAGACCGCCGCGACCGGCTGGCCGCCGGGCTCTCCGAGATCGGCTTCGAGGTGCATGACAGCGCCGGCACGTATTTCTTGTGCGCCGACCCGCGCCCACTCGGCTACGACGACAGCACCGCGTTCTGCGCCGCCCTACCGGAAAAGGCGGGCGTGGCGGCCATTCCGCTGTCACCCTTTTGCGACCCGGGCGCCCCGCACGCCTCCACGCAGGCCGAGGTGTGGAACCACTTGGTGCGCTTCACCTTCTGCAAGCGCGAGAACACCCTCGACGAGGCGATCAGGCGGCTGGGAGTCCTGCGGTGACCGGAAGGCTCACCCGAGCGGGCCGAAGTTCTCCATCACGCGGTTGCGCAGTCCCTCGAGCGCGGCGTGCAGGATCTTCTTGCGGGCCCGGTTGACCCAGAACTCGGGCAGCGGGGCAAACGGTTCGACCGTGATGGCGAACCGCACCCTGGTCTTGTCGTAGCCCTCCCGGGTGAGGGTGTACTCGCCGTGCTGGCCGCGTTGCTGGGCGGTCTTCTGCGCGTCCCACACCATCCAGTCCGGCCCCCAGTGGTATTCGAGCAGTTCGGTGTCGTGGATGCCCGTCACCGAGATGGTGACCTTGACGTGGTACGGCCGGCCGTCGGGGTGCTTGTCGACGACCTCGACCCGCTTGTGCACCGACGACCACGACGGCACGGCGTCCATGTCGGCCAGCGCCTCCATGATCACTTCCGGAGGCGCGTCGATGACGATTTCCGACGACGCTTGAACGGCCACTGCTAATAAGTTAGCAATCGCCCAGGCGCTGACGAAGGAGAAAAAGGCGGACTATTCGGCATCGGATGAGCCTTGGAAGCGCTTGACCAATTCGCACAGTCCCTTGACCGACGAGTCGAGAACGCTTTCGCTGGCCCGCCGGACGATGAACGCGGGCATGGGCCGGCCGGGTTCGACCGTGACATCGAAGCGCACCCGCGTCTTGTCGAGGCCCTCGGGCTTGAGGTTGTACTCGACGTGCTGACCGTGCTGCTGGGAAGTCCCTTTGGCGTCGTAGACGACCCAATCGGGGCCCCAGTGATATTCCAGGATCTCTTTGTCGACCAACCCCAGAATCTTGATGGTGGTGGCGACATGGTGCGGCCGACCGTCGGGATAGCGGTCGATCACCTCGATGTGTTTGTGCAGTGGTGACCACGACGACAGGACGCCGACATCTGTCAGCGCCTCCATCACCACATCTGGCGGCGCGTCGACGACAAACTCCCGTGATGCTTTTACGGCCACTGAGTTCAACCTAGCAACGCCGGCCCACCCGCGGATCGGTTCGGCGTAAAACGCTGGCTACCAATCGATTTCGGCAAGAGGCGTGGTGGCGGCCGGTGGCCGCCCGACCGGTGCGGCCGGGGTGCGCGAGAAGCGCGGGCCCGGTGCCGCCTGGTCGACGCCGTGCGCGGTGACGATCGTGGCCCGCGCCCTCAAGTGCTCGTCGGCGGCCGCTTCGTTCCACGTCAGCACCGGGGTGACACACGCATCGGTGCCGGCGAAAACGGCCATCCATTCGTCGCGGGTCCGGCCGGCGAACCGTTGCGCGAAGACGTCGTGCATCCGCCGGTAGGACCCGGTGTCGAGCTGGGCGGGCACCTCGTCGGGGGACAGGCCCAGCCCGGCCACCAACGCCGCGAAGAATTGCGGCTCGATGGCGCCGACGGCCACATACTTGCCGTCGGCGGTTTCATAGCAGCGGTAGAACGGGGCGCCCCCGTCGAGCAGGAACGACTCCCGCCGGTCGCGCAGCGCCCCGGTGGACTTCATGGTCCACATCATCTGGGCGAGCAGGCTGACGCCGTCCACCATCGCCGCGTCGATGACCTGACCTCCGCCCGAACGTTCCCGTTCGTACAGCGCGACGGCGATGCCGAGCAGCACCAGCATCGACCCGCCACCGAAGTCGGCGACCAGGTTCAGCGGCGGCATCGGGGGCCGGTCGGCGTAGCCCAGCGCGGACAGCGCGCCGGTGCGGGACAGGTAATTGATGTCGTGGCCCGCCGTCTGGGCCAGCGGCCCGTCCTGCCCCCAACCGGTGATCCGCGCGAAGATCAGCCGCGGATTGACCGCCGCGCACTCGTCGGGACCGATACCGAGCCGTTCGCAGGTGCCGGGCCGGAAACAGTCCAGCAGCACGTCGGCTTTGGCGGCCAGATCCAGCAGCGCCCGCGGCTGCGCCTTGACGTCCAGGTCGACGATCCGCTTCCCGCGATGCAGCAGATCGCGATCCTCAGGCGGCATCACCAAGCCGCCCGGCCGGCGCACCCGCACCACGTCGGCGCCCAGGTCGGCGAGCATCATCCCCGCGTGCGGCCCCGGTCCGATCCCGCCGAGCTCGATCACCCTCACCCCGGCCAGCGGCCCGCCGTCGCCCACGCGATCAGTTGCCCTTCTTGACCTTGAGCACCCGCTCGCGCAGTGCCTTGGTCGCCGAATCGATCGTGCCCTTCACGGCGCGTTTCAGGACGAACCCGGGCAGTGGCACGTTGGGGTCCGCGAGCAGCTCGAACTTGACCAGCGTCGCCTCGCCCTGCGGTATCAGGGTGTACTTCCCGTCCTGCGCCTTCTGCTGCGAGGAGCTGACCAGCTTCCAGCTGACCGAGTCCGCCGCCCAGGTGTAGGCCACCACCTGTTCATCGGTGATCCCGGCGACCTTCACCTTCATCTTCACCTGTTCGGGCCGCCCGTCGGCCCCCCTCGAGAGGACTTCCGCACTTTGATGGGGCTCGGACCATTCGGGCATCGCCTCGAAATCGGCGATGACGTCCAGAATCTCCTCCGGGCCGGCTTCGATGACGATGTCGCGGGATTCTTTGAGTGCCATGGCCCGCACGATACTGAAGCGGCGTGGCGGCCGGTACGGATTGGTCCGGGTACCGTCGTGCTTGTGACTGACGCCGCCAGCCAGCCCGTCTACACCGTCGGTGACTACCTGTTGGACCGCCTCGCCGAACTCGGTGTGACCGAGATCTTCGGCGTCCCGGGTGACTACAACCTGGAATTCCTGGACCACATCGTCGCTCACCCCAGCATCCGGTGGGTGGGCAGCTCCAACGAGCTCAACGCCGGCTACGCCGCCGACGGCTACGGCCGGCTGCGCGGAATGTCGGCCGTGGTAACCACTTTCGGCGTCGGCGAGCTGTCGGCGGCCAACGCCATCGCGGGCAGCTACGCCGAACAGGTGCCCGTCGTGCACATCGTCGGCGGGCCCTCCAAAGACGCGCAGGGCACGCGGCGCGCGCTGCACCACTCGCTCGGCGACGGGGACTTCGAGCACTTCTTCCGGATCAGCCGCGAGATCACCTGCGCGCAGGCCAACCTCATGCCCGCGACCGCCCGCCGCGAGATCGACCGGGTGCTGTCCGAGGTGCGCGAACAGAAGCGGCCCGGCTACATCCTGCTGTCCACCGACGTCGCCCGCTTCCCCACCGAACCGCCCGGTGACCCACTACCCCGCTACACCGGCGGCACCAGCCCGCGCGCGCTGTCGCTGTTCGTCGAGGCCGCCTCGGCGCTCATCGGCGACCACCAGCTGACCGTGCTGGCCGACTTGCTGGTGCACCGGCTGCAGGTGGTCAAGGAGCTCGAGGCGCTGCTGACGGCCGACGTGGTGCCCTACGCGACGCTGATGTGGGGGAAGAGCCTGCTCGACGAAAGCTCGCCCCACTACCTGGGCATCTACGCGGGCTCGGCCAGCGCCCCGGCGGTGCGCGCCGCCATCGAACAGGCGCCGGTCCTGGTGACCGCCGGCGTGGTGTTCACCGACATGGTGAGCGGCTTCTTCAGCCAGCGGATCGACCCGGCGCGGACCATCGACGTCGGGCAGTACCAAAGCAGCGTGGCCGGCGAGGTCTTCGCGCCGCTGGAGATGGGCGCCGCGCTGGAGGCGCTGGCCACCATCCTGACCCGGCGTCCGGTCACGTCGCCGGCGGTGGCCTCGCCGCCCGCCGAAGCCCTGCCGCCTCCCCCGCCGCGCGATCAACCGCTGACGCAGGAAATGCTGTGGGACCGCCTGTGCACAGCCCTCACCCCGGGCAACGTCGTGCTCGCCGACCAGGGCACCTCCTTCTACGGCATGGCCGACCACCGGCTGCCGCAGGGCGTCACCTTCATCGGCCAACCACTTTGGGGCTCAATCGGTTACACGCTGCCCGCGGCGCTGGGGGCGGGGGTGGCGCACCCGGACCGCCGGACCGTGTTGCTGATCGGTGACGGCGCCGCGCAACTGACGGTGCAAGAGCTGGGCAACTTCTCGCGGGAAGGGCTGTCCCCGGTCATCGTGGTGGTGAACAACGACGGCTACACCGTCGAGCGGGCGATCCACGGCGAGACGGCGCCCTACAACGACATCGTGAATTGGAGGTGGACGGAGATCCCCGGCGCGCTCGGGGTCGCCGACCACCTGGCCTTCCGGGTGCGGACCTACGGGGAACTCGATGACGCCTTGACCGCCGCCGCGCAGCACTCCGACCGCATGGTGCTCGTCGAGGTGGTCTTGCCGCGGCTCGAAATCCCCCCGCTGCTGGTCGAACTCGTCCAGCCGATGTCGCCGGACGGCAGCGTTCGCCGCTAGGGCCACCGCGTCAGGATCGTGTGGGTGCGCCGTTCGGGCCCGACGACCGCAGTATCGCCTGGACGGTTCGCCGGCAGCGGCCGCAGTCGGCACCCGCCCCGCAGGCCTGTGCGACGTCCTTGGTGGTGCACGCCCCGGCCTCGACCGCCTCGGTCACCGTTTGGCTGGTGACGCCGTTGCACAGGCACACGAACATTCCCGGTGGCCGCTCAGTCCGCCTCGATGCGCATCATGTTGGTGAATCGGCCGACGAAGACCGGCGGGTAGGGCCCCACCCCCGCGCCGGACATCCATTCGGCCGCGGCGTCGGGATGCTCGATCCATCGCCGCGCGCTCTCCTCGTCGGGCAACTCCGACATGATCAGCACCTCGTGCTCATCGTCGAACGCCTGGAAGATCCAGGTCTTGCGGATGCCGGCCGCGACGAATCTGTCGGTGGCCGAGGCGACTTCGGCGGTCAGGGCCGACACGTCGTGGACCGAGGCGATGGTGGCGACGACCACGCCCGGCGCCTCCGGGGTCGCGGTGGGTGCCGGGACGAATCGGTCGACGATCTCGCCGGCGAAGACGGCGGGTATGTCGTCCACGCCGGCCGCGTCGAACCAGTCGAAGAAGACCCGCGACCGCAGCAGCTCCACGATCGGCTCGCGGCTGTGGACGCCGATCATCACCAGCACGCGGCCGTAGTCGTGCGTCGAGGTGTAGACCAGAACGTGGTGGGCGCCGATGTCGGCCAGGGCCGCCTTCCTGCGTTCGAGCAGCGGCCATACCCGGCCGGGATCCGGAACGCGGTAGTCCGACGCGATCACCATCGAATGAATGTCGCCGTCACTCAACGGAGTTGATCCTTCATCACTTTCCCGGTGGCATTGAGCGGCAGCGCGTCGAGAAACTGGATGGATCTCGGCGCCTTGAAACCAGCCATCCGCTCCCGGCACCATATCAGCAGGTCATCCTCGGCCACCGGTGTTTTCGCCACCACGAAGGCCTTGCCCACCTGGCCGAGGCGGTCATCGGGGACACCGATGACGGCGGCCTGTGCCACCGCCGGATGCTCGAGCAGGTAGCCCTCGATCTCCGCCGGGTAGGCGTTGAACCCGCCGACGATGAACATGTCCTTCTTGCGTCCGTCGATGCACAACCGGCCCGCGGCATCGAGCCGGCCCAGATCGCCGGTGTGCAGCCAACCGTCGGCATCGATCGCCGCGGCGGTGCCCTCCGGATCGTCGAGGTACCCCTGCATGACGCCGTACCCGCGGACCAGCACCTCGCCGTCCCCGGCGATGCGCACCTCGACCCCCTCGCAGGGCAGGCCCGCGGTGGTCGCCACGTCCTCGAACGAATCGCCGGGCCGAGACAGGGTGACGTTGCCCGCCTCGGTCAGCCCGTATCCGGTCATCAGCGTCTGGAAGGGCAGTTCGCCGTGGATGCGGCGGACCAGTTCGACGGGGATGTCGGCGGCGCCGGTCACGCCCGCCCGCAACGTCGCAAGCTTGGCTTTGTCGGCGACCGTCAGCAGCGAGTGATACAGCGTCGGCGGCCCGGGGAGCATCGTGACGCGTTCGCGTGCAATGAGATTCACCACCATCTCGACGTCGAACACCGCGACCGGCAGCATCGTCGCGCCGCGAAGGAACGACGTGACGAGCCCCGCCTTCAACCCGAAGGTATGAAAGTACGGGTTGATCTGCAGGTAGCGGTCCCCCTCGCGCAGATCCGCGAGCGTCGCCCACTCCTCGTACATCCGCAGCGTCTGGCGATGGTTCATCATCGCGCCCTTGGGGCGACCGGTAGTGCCCGAGGTGAAGATGACGTCGGCGATGTCGGTGCCGCTCACCGCGCACTCGAACGGTGAGCCGCCGGACAGGAAGTCCGACTTCACATCGATGACCGGCACACCGGCGGGGGCGGTGTAGTCCTGTCCCAGGAAACCCTTCTGGGCCAAGACCGCCTTCGCCTTGCTGCGGACGATGATGTCGGCCGCTTCGTCGGTCTTGAACCGCGTATTGACCGGAACCAGCACGCCGCCCGCGGTGAGCACCCCGAACGCCGCGATGATCCACTCCGCCGAGTTGGGCGCCCAGATCGCGATCCGGTCACCCTTGTCCACGCCGATGCCGGCGAATGCGCCTGCGGCGCAGCGGATCCGCTCGACCACTTCGGTGAAGGTGAGGCGCAGCGGACCGTCCACGACCGCTTCCGCGTCGCCGAAGCGGTCCGCCGCGCTCAAGACCATCTCGGGGATGGTCTGCCACTCGTTATTGGCCGACGTCACACCGTGACGAGTCGGCCCAGGTTGCCGCCCATGATCTTCGCCTGATCGTCGACCGACAGGTGCGACAGCGCGTTGACGTAGAAGGTCGGCTCGGCCAAGCCTTCCGGGTGCGGCCAGTCCGAGCCGTACAGCACCCGATCCACACCGACCAGGTTGACCAGATCGTCGATGCCGTCCTCGAAGAACGGGCTGACGTGGATGCGGCTCTTGACCATCTCGACGGGGTCACTCGGGAAGGCCTCCGGCGCCTTCCGGAAGACCTCGGCCAGGCCGTCCAGCAACGGGGTCATCCACTTCGAACCGGCCTCGACGATCGCGACCTTCAGCTTCGGGTGGCGGTAGAGCGCGCCGTGGATCACCCACGAACCCACCGCGTCCTGGATCGGCCGCCACTCGTTGAGGATCCCCATCGCATTGGTTTGGAACGGCAGCATCTCCTGCTCGGCGCCGTCCCACTCGGAGGTGTACCGGGAGTAGCCGCTGTCGGACGAGTGCATGCCGACCAGCAGGTCGTACTCGACGACCCGCTCCCAGAACGGGTCGAACTCCGGCAGCGCGAACGACCGCGGGCCGCGAAAGCCGGGGACCGGCGCCGGGCGGATCAGGATGCAGCGCGCACCACGCTTGACCGCCCATTCCAGTTCCTCGATCGCCTTCTCGACGATCGGTAGCGTGATGACCGGGGTGGTGAAGATGCGGTTCTGGTAGTTGAAGCCCCAGACCTCGTCGAGCCATTCATTCAGCGCATGGATCAGGACGTGGATGGCGACCGGGTCGTCGCGCAGCCGCTCCTCGAGCAGGCTGGCCAGCGTCGGGAACATCAGCGTGCGGTCCAGACCCAGCTCGTTCATCTTCTCCAGGCGCGGCCCGGGCTCGAAGAACGCCGGGATCGCGCGCATCGGCTCGCCGAACAGCTCCCGCTTGCTCTTGCCCTCCGGGTTGCCGTACTTGAAGTACTCCTCCCAAGCACCCGGCCGGGCGACGACCTCGAAGGTCGGGTTGGGAATGTAGTTGCTGATGTGGCCCCGGATCGCGATCTTGGTACGCCCATTGATCTGCACGTACTGGACGAAGTCCTTGTACTGCTTGGGCAGGAACTTGGTGAGCGCCTCCGGCGGCTCGTAAAGGTGATTGTCCGCGTCAAAGATCGGAAACGGGACGTCCTCCCGATGCGACAACTGGCCCATGAAATCCTCCTTCGCAAATTATGAGAATACTATTCTCTCGTGGCGCCGCACCGCAACGGGGCCCCGGCAGTCCGGGGGAACCGGTCAGCAGGTGGCGACGATTTTGAAGGTGGCGGTGTCGGGTTGGTTGGGCTTGTCGGCTTTGTAACCGTGCGCGGAGCCGGTGATGGTGAACCGGTCGCCGCTCAACCTCGTGTCCGCGTCGCCCTCACCGCCCCGCGAATACATGCCGGTGAAGCCGTTCACGTTCCGGATGTGCACCGACTCGGCGCTGACGGCGTCCCCTTGCTCGTCGACGACGATTCTGGCTCCGGCGAAATCACCGCCGATGTCGATCGTCCGGGTCCATTGCAGTTGGCCGCACTTGACGACGTTGAACTTCGTCTCGCTTCCGTTGACGGTTACCGACGCGGTGCTGGACAGCCGGGACGGCGGCCGCGGACTGCATGCCCCGGTCATGGTGACGGCGAGCGCCGCCATGACCGCGGCCCCGATTCGATCCCGCAAGGGGTGCCCCTGTCTTCGCTGACGGATAGCGCTTCGGCCTGCAACGACGATGTTATTCTCTGCACTTCAGACAAATGCCGATATCGTCTGTTCTCGTCCAAGGAGCGATGACGCATGGTGGACCTCGAGATCGACGACGGGCTGGCGGTGCTGACCATCGATCGGCCTCACGCGCGCAACGCCATCGCCCTGGACACCATGCAGCAGCTGGAAAAGGCACTCGATGCGGCGGCGGGTGCCAAGACCCTGGTGATCAAGGGCGCGGGTGATCGGGCTTTCGTGTCCGGCGGCGACCTCAAGGAGCTGCGTGCGCTGCGCACCGAAGAGGATGCCGCGGCGATGGCCAAACGGATGCGGGCGATCTGCGATCAGCTCGCCGGCTTCCCCGCTCCGGTGATCGCCGCGCTCAACGGTCACGCCTTCGGTGGCGGCGCCGAGGTCGCCGTCGCGGCCGACATCCGGGTGGCGGCCGACGACGTCAAGATCGCGTTCAATCAGGTCGAGCTGGAGATCATGCCGGCCTGGGGCGGCGCCGAGCGGTTGGCCGAGCTGGTCGGAAAGAGCCGTGCGCTGTTGCTGGCCGGCACCGGAACCGCCCTCACCGCGGACGAGGCCGAGCGCATCGGCTTGGTGGACCGGGTGTTGCCACGCGCCTCGTTCGACCAGGGCTGGCAATCCATCGCGAGGTCGCTGGCTCGCCACCCGGCGACCGAGATCAAGCGCGTAATCAACGGAGCTTCGGCGGACGAAGCGATAGCATCCTTTGCGCGGCTGTGGGTTGCCGACGCGCACTGGCGAGCCGCGGAACGGGTGATGAACCGCACCATGAGTGCGCGACGGGCCTCCGGAGGAGCGAAATGAGGGCCAGACTGGCGGGCGCGGCGACGTTGTCGGTGCTGCTGGTGGGTGCGACGGCGTCATTCGTGAGCGCCGGCCATGCCCGGGCCGACGACCCGGTCATGCATCACGTCAAATACACCGTGACGGCGAAGAATCCGATCTACACCGACATCTACTACCTGGACCACCAGCCGGAGAAATTCTCCGATTACAGCCACAACCCTTACTCGTTCACGCCGCACGTCGATGTCGACGTCGGCCCCGGCACGCCGTGGAGCTTCGACCTGGACATGTCGAACCCCGACGATTACGCGATGGTCGTGGCGAGCACGGGTACGGAGCCCGGCACGCCGGGGCTTCACTGCGATCTGGCGGTCGACGGCGCCGTGGTCGTATCCAAGGACGGCCCCAAGGGCGTGCTCTGTTCGCTGCGCAACTGGTGAACAACCCAGGTCTGCGGCACACCATCGATCGGCTGCGGCTCGCCTTCCAGGCGCCGCAAGTGATGTTCGACTAATTGCACGGTTTCGGCGTGGCCGCTGGACATGCCGATCGCCCGCTCGAGGACCAGGAATCTCGACAAGCTGGACATGAGCACGGTAACCACCACCGGCGGCATCTCTTCTCTGGCCACTCCGTACCGCTGCAAGGCGGCCGTCACCGCTTGTCTTTCCTCTTCGCGCAAACGTTCGGCGTAGTAAGCGATTTCGGCCCGCAACTCCTTGCGGTGGTTGGCCAGCGCCATGAATTCCATCGAAATCCGCGTGAACGCGGGATCGGTGCCGAATCGCCACAGCGCCCACAGCGGCTGCGGCGACTTCATCAACTGCGCATGCACCGCGAGCGCTTCCTCACCGCGGCGGCGGAACACCTCGAGGAACAGCTCCTCCATGGTGCGGAAGTAATAGTGCACCAGTTGGGGCTTCAACCCCGCCTTGTTCGCGAGGCGGCGCGACGTGACTGCGGCATAGCCCTCGTCGAGCATCAGCTGCTCGGCCGCGTCGAGCAGCAGACCGCGATTCTTCGCGTCCGGCGCCCCGATCCTGCGGACCGATGTCATCCCGCTACTCCGTCCCTGCCGCTCGCGTGCCGACCACGGAAATCGTATCGCGGCAAGGCGTTGCGACCTTGACCACGACATTACCGCCGTGCTAAGCAGGTGCTCAGCAGATTCTCGAAACGGGGGCGGTTCCGCATGCCGACGAACCCCACCGGTAAACCCAGCCCAGGGAGACGCACAGCCAATGAGTGACTACGACTCGATCGACTTCTTCACCGATCCGTCCCTGGTTCCCGATCCGCACCCCTACTTCGACTACCTGCGCAGCCAGAACCCGGTGCTGCGCCTGCCCCACCACGGGGTCGTCGCCGTCACCGGATACGACGAAGCCTGCGAGGTCTACAAGGACCCCGAGACGTTCTCCAACATCGTCGCGCTCGGCGGTCCGTTCCCCCCGCTGCCGTTTGCGCCCGAGGGCGACGACATCAGCGCGCTGATCGACCGGCACCGCAGCTATTTCCCGATGAACGAGCACATGGTCACCATGGATCCGCCGGACCACACCAAGGCCCGGTCGGTGCTGAGCAAGCTGCTGACCCCGAGCCGGCTCAAGCAGAACGAGGAGTTCATGTGGCGCCTCGCCGACCGTCAGCTCGACGAGTTTCTGCACAACGGCGAGTGCGAGTTCATCGCCGAGTACTCAAAGCCGTTCGCCACGTTGGTGATCGCCGACCTACTGGGCGTGCCGGAATCCGACCACAAGGAGTTCCGCAAGGTGTTGGGCGCCGACCGTCCCGAGGCGCGGGTGGGCGCGCTGGACCACGAGTCCGTCGGTATCAACCCGCTGGAGTGGCTCGACGAGAAGTTCTGCAACTACATCGAGGACCGGCGACGCGAGCCGCGTAACGACGTCTTGACCTCGCTGGCGTCGGCGAAGTACCCCGACGGCTCGACACCGCCGGTCATCGAGGTGGTCCGCTCGGCCACGTTCCTCTTCGCCGCCGGCCAGGAGACCACGGCGAAGCTGCTCAGCGCCGCGCTGCAGGCGCTCGGGGACCGACCCGACATCCAGCAGGAGCTGCGGGAGGACCGCAGCCTCATTCCCGGCTTCATCGAGGAATCGCTGCGGATGGAGAGTCCCGTCAAGAGCGATTCGCGGCTGGCCGTCAAGAAGACGACCATCGGCGGGGTCGAGATCCCGGCCGGCACCGTGGTGATGGTCCTTCCGGGTGCGGCCAACCGCGACCCGCGCCGGTTCGAGAACCCGCACGAGTTCGACCTGCACCGGCGAAACGTGCGCGAGCACATGGCCTTCGCCCGAGGCGTCCACTCGTGCCCCGGCGGACCGCTCGCCCGGGTCGAGGGCCGCGTCTCGATCGAGCGCCTGTTGGACCGGATGGCGCACATCGAGATCGACGAAGCCCACCACGGGCCCAGCGCCGACCGGCGCTACACCTACGAGCCGACGTACATCCTGCGCGGGTTGAGCGAACTGCACCTGACGTTCACCACCGCGGACGCGGTGGCGCCGGTCGCCTGAATTAGATCGCCGTGCCGACGAAGTAGCAGCCCAGCAGGGCGGCGGCCATCACGATCACCCACGCGTCGGTCAACCTGCACAGCGCTACGGGGGCGTTGCGGACCTCCATGAACTCGCGAAAGATGATGCGCACCTTGATGAGTGCGATCACGACGACGCTCAACGTGACGATCGCGCTGGATTTCGGCGACACACCGGCGGAATGGTCTATCCACAGGTAGGCCAGCGTCAGCGACGCCAGGATCAGCCATACCACCGGCAACCGTTTGTTGAACTTCATCCCGATCACCTCACCACGTACAGCAACGCGAAGATGAGCACCCAGAGGAAATCAACGGTGTGCCAATAGGTCGCACAGGTCTCGACAATCTCCTGCTCCCGTCGCGACGCACCGCGCAGCTGGTAGACGACCACACCCAGGGCGACGAAGCCGATCAGCAGGTGCACGAAATGGATGCCGGTGAGAAAGAAGTAGTAGGTGAAGAAGTCGTTGCTGTCCAACCCGTTTCCCATGCGGACCAACCGGACCCATTCGAACACCTTGAAGAACAGGAACACCGCGGCGAATGCGGCCGTGACGACCACGTCTCGCAGCGCGGCCCGGTAGGCGCCGGCGCGGGCGGACTGGACGCAGCGCGCCACCGACCACGAGCTCAACAGCAGGACGAGGGTGTTGCAAACCCCGATGCGCAGGTCGAGCTGCGCCTGGGAACGCAGGAAGAGTTCGGGACTTTGGGCGCGGTAGAACAGGTAGAAGCCGAAATAGGCGGTGAATATCAAGGTTTCGAACAGCACGAAGGCCCACATGTCGGGCTGCCCGGGCACAGACCTGGCGGGTGCGTCGTCGTCGGCCAGGTCGGTCATCACGCGGCCGCCCGGGTGCGGGCCAAGCTGGACAGCGGGCCGGTGCCGAGGTCGTCGCGCCGAATCATCCGAAACAGCATGACGATGAACGTGACTTGATAGATGCCGAACACGACCATGTCCAGCCACCAGGCGATCTGGCCATTCCAGGCCAGCACGCCGCGCCGGAAGATCCAGCACGGTGCCACCACGACCTCGGTGAGCGCGTTGCACAGGTTGAGATAGCCGAACCACTTGGGGAATACCCGGTTCTTGTCGAGCAGGATCGCGACCATCCAGATCAGCGAGCCGATCAGGAACACGCCCATGGTTCCGTCGAACGACAAGAAGGCGAAGTCGTAGAGCCAGCCGACGGCTTCGGGGTCGCGCCCGGGCCGCAGCGTCCCGACCATCAGCGCGATGTTGAGCAGCAGCATGCCGGGAACGGCGCTGAGCGAGTAGATGATCAGATACGAATACGCGAACGCCGGGCTGACCGACATGCGCCGCATCGAGTACGCGATCAGGGCGTTGTTGATCGCGATCATGCCGCTGATGGCGAAGATGACGCCAAAGCCAACCGGTATCCCGAGGTGGCGCTCGTGGAACCAGTGCACCTGCGTCGCGAGGTCCCAGGTGGGCTGCGGCGGCGGCTGGACTCGTGCCACGATGAAGAACACCGGGAAGAAGACGTTGTAGAAGACGACGAGTATCCCCCAGGCCAGCCAGAGCTCGCGCTTGGGACCGCGGCGCAAGTGCCAGCCGATTCGCTGATGCAGGGGTCCCGACGGGACGCTGGCCGGCGACGGCGTGATCACCGCGCTCATGCCTCGACCAGTTCCGTTCTCCGTCCTCGGCTTTCGGCCCGCTCGCGATAGATGGTCCGGCCCAGCACCACGCCCATCACGACGATCCAGGCGGCGATGGCGATGTTCTTCACCCAGAAGGACAACAAGCCGTCCCAGGCCAGCGGTCCCGTCAAGGCGACGCCGACGAACGCCGCGGGCACCAGCGCGGCCGCTACGAGAAGGTTGAAGTGCGCGACCCAGCGGTTGAATACCGGGCGCGGTTGGTCGTCGAAATAGATTGCCAGGGAGAGAATCACGCTTTGCCCGATCAGGAACGGAACCAGGATCGTGAAGGTGATCCAGGCGAGGTCGTTGAGCAACTGGGTCAACTCGGGGCTGCGTTCGGGGCGGAAGGCGGCCAGCAGCCAGCACACGTTCGCGACGAGAAATAGTGTCGGGCCGCCGGCCGCGCACCCGAGCATCGCGTAGGAGAAGATCGGTGTCCGGTGCGCCATCCTGCGGATCTGCAAGACGATCAGGGCCAGGATCGGCACCAGGCAGACGCCGAACCAGTTGAACAGGATCATGCTGTACCGGATCTCCGGAAGGTGCGCCGGGTCGCGATAGAACGCCGCGACCTGTTCCGCGGGCATCGTCGGTGACATCGGCGGGTTGAAGCCCGGAAACAGGAGGAACCCGGCGATCCAGAGGACCAGTGCCGCGGGCAACGTCCACAACAGGATCAGCTCGCCGTCGGTGCGCCGCGACGGGGTTTGCGCAGCTGGGCGATCGTCTGCACCGCTTCCGTCGACGGACATCGGTACCCCTTCCCCGCATTCCCCGTACGAATCGCCACCCGCACCCGGCTAGTGAGCGAAGCTAGCCGATCGGCTAGCCCCGGTCAAGAGCATCGTCTAGTCTCGGTGGGTGGGAACAGCACGGCAACAGGTCGCCGGTGGCCAATTCCGGCTGATCGAGCACAGCGCGGCCCGGACCCGGGTGCTCGATGCCGCGTTGGAACTGTTCGCCGCACACGGTGTCAGCGGCACGTCGCTGCAGATGATCGCCGATGCCGTCGGCATAACGAAAGCCGCTGTCTACCATCAATTTCGGACGAAAGAGCAGATCGTCATCGCGGTTACCGAGCGCGAGCTCGGCCGGCTGGAGCCGGCCCTCGAGGAGGCCGAGGCATACGACGACGGGCCCCAGGCGCGAGATGCCTTATTGGTGCGGGTGGTCGAGATGGCCGTTCGCGACCGCCGGTTGGTCCGCACACTGCAATTCGACCCCGTCGTCGTCCGATTGCTGGCCGAGCACAAGCCGTTTCAGGTTTTCATGGACCGTCTGTACCGGGTGCTGCTGAGCGATGCGGGCCTGGACGGGCGGATCGAGGCGGCCATGTTCTCCGGCGCGCTCAGCACGGCGGTCATGCACCCGCTGGTTGCCGACATCGACGACGAGACATTGCTCGACCGGGTTACCGATTTGAGCCGGCGCCTGCTCGGTCTGCCTCGCGAAGGCCACGAGTGATGGCTAGGTATCGGCGCGGACCCAGGTCATGACGCCGTCGTGGGCGAAACAGATGAGGAAAAGGCCGTCGGGCGCCTGCGCGACGTAGTTCTGGTAATTCTGGCAGCTGGCGCCTTCCTCCTTGACGCCCGCCATCGGCGGTGACCGGAACCACCGCGGCTGGTATCTTCTGGGGGAGCCGCAGAACATCAGCCGTCCGGGCTCCGATGCGAACGAAACGTATCCGTCGGCGACACCGAAGGCGTAGTAGGTGGTGTTCTCGCACGGCGCGCCCAGGACCTGATGCGGCATGATGCCCGGGGTGCAGGCGGGGTAGTCGCAAACGGTCGGCCCGGCAAGCGACGGCGGCGCGGCCAGCACGCCGGCGCCGACCAACGCGGCAGCCATTGCCACGAGGAATCGCACCCGATTACTTTGCCACACCCGAAAAGAAAATTCTCCTCGTTGGAGAAGATCACCCGAACCAGAAGCGATCGGCGTCGCGCCGCCCCGGCGCCACCCCGCCCGGCCCCCTTGGCGAGTGCGCATTTCCGCATGTCGGGGGCGCAAGGTCGGTGGCCGATGACGCCGTTGGGGCCGGTCCGAAGTGATAAGCTCCTTCTCCGTGCGCGACCCGGAACGGCCTGGCGCCGACCAGTGTGACGGCCCGGCGGACGTGGCCGATGCCGACGAATCACGGCCGCGCCCAGGGGCGGGCACCGGCGACATGGCGCCAGTGTCGGACGTGGACACCGAAGAGGATGTTGCCGAGGCCGAAGCGCGCGCCGAGGCGGCTCGGGCACGCCTTGCCAGGCTGCGCGCGGACGCCGACGACGACGCCTCCCACGCTGCCGAGCAGCGCCCCGCACGCTCGATCCGGGCACGACTGCGGTTGCCGGGGCGGCCACGGTGGCTCCGGCGCCCGGCGCGGAAAACGGTTGCCGCCGGCGTCGGCGTCGTGCTCGCCTCCGGTTCGCTGGCAGCGAGCGGTTACATGGTGTGGCAGCACCGTTCCACCGTGCACAAACAACAGCTCGCGGCGGAGTTCACCGCCGCAGCCCGGCAACGGGTCACGGCGCTGATGTCGATCGATGCCAACCATGCCAGGGACGACTACCAGCGCATCATCGACGGGTCCACGGGTGACTTCAAGGCCCAGATGTCTGCGATGTCGGCCATCATGGCCAAGCAGACCGAGGAATCGAAGGTCAGCAGCAAGGCCACCGTCGAAGCCGTTGCGGTCGAGTCGATGAGCGACAATTCGGCGGTCGTGCTTGTCGCGGCGAAATCCGATGTCACCAATGCGGACAACACGCATCGACCACCCGTCGTGTGGCGGATCAGCGTTGTCCTCGCACGGGACGGTGGTCAGCTCAAAATGTCGAAAGTCGATTTCCTGCAATGAGTCTCGAGCACGAATCGCCGCTGGACGGCGCGGACACGGCGCCGTCCGAGGAGGCGGGGTCGGCACCCGCTTCGCCGGGGCAGGGCAGAGCCAAGCGCCGGATCGGCCGGTGTGTGGCCAGCTGGCGTTCGATGCTGGCGACGGTGTTGGTCGTTGCCGCGGTGGGCGTCGCCGCCGTGCTGTACGTCGTTCTGTACCGACCGGATCAGCAGGTTTCCGAAGCGGTGGCGCACCGGGCGGTCCAGGCGGCGTCAGAGGGTTCCGTCGCGGTGCTGTCGTACTCTCCCGACAACCTGGACCGCGATTTTTCCCGGGCGAAGTCTTATCTCACCGGTAATTTCCTCGCCTACTACACCAAATTCACCGAACAGATCGCCGTGCTGGCACAGCAGAAGCACGTCACGGAGACAGCCCAGGTTATTCGGGCCGCCGTTTCGGAGTTGCACCCGGATTCAGCCGTCGTGCTGGTATTCATCAACCAGACCGCGACAAGCAGGGAGAAGCCAGAACCGCAGACAACCGCGAACAGCGCCCGGGTGACGGTGGTGAAAGTCAGGGGTTCCTGGCTGATCTCGAGATTGGATCCGCTGTCGTGACCGCTTGCGGTTTTTGGTTCAATCGGCATTTTGTCGGAGCCGACGCGGTGTTAATCTCATTGCACGAAAAGCCGCAAGCCGCATAACAATGTCGGTTGATTAATGCGGGCGGAGGAGCACCTGATGCGTTCGATTCGACCACTCACCGCCGTTACGCTGGTCGCCGCCACCGTATTCGGCGGTTTGAGCACGGCATCCATGGCGCGGGCAACGACCAAGGAAGAAGTGGCCGTCAACGGAACGTTCCGCGCCACGTCGATCGGCGATTGGGCCCAGCGGAACGATCAGTACTACGGCGAGCCGACCGTCGTCCAGACCTGGACGATCAGCTCGACGTGCGTCACGTTTCAGGAATGCCACGGCACGGTGACCAGCGACCGGGGATGGAGCGCTCCCCTGTATATGAATGACGGGGAGATGTGGAAGGTCAAACGCGAAGTGCGGGACTGGGAGCGGTGCGAGGACGGCACCGCGTTCACCGGGCAGCAGACCTATTACTTCTACCCGGTGAACGAATACGGCGGATATCAGCTCGGGTCGTCGACCTACGCCGGAAAAGACAAGACGGTCGGCCCTTCCGGTGCCTGCGGGCAAAACCAGTGGCTTGATATCGCGATGCCGTTACGCCTGGACAAAATCGGCTGACCGGGCGCTCCCACTCACTTACCTATCTCGCTTTAAGGCGGTCGCCGCGCGGCGGCTTCAGGTCGGAAGCATGTCCTGCCACGTCTTGGGCGCCTTCGGGGCAACGAGATCCGACTGCTGGTACAACTTGCCGTCCGGACCGACATAGCGACCCGTACGCGGGTCGTACCGGGCGATGGTGACGGACGGCGCTGGCTTACCGGCCCCGCCGCGCAATGCGCTCGGCGCCGCCTGCGGGCCGCCGCCCCCGGCCGCGTCGGGGGGCGCGGCATCGGCCGGAATGGGCGCCGCGGGCGCGGCCGGTGGAGCGGGAAGCTCCCCGGCTGCCGGGACGTCCAGTGGCGCTATGGGCGGGAGGTCGGCCGACATTCTCGACATCGGCGCCAGCGGAGGCGGTCCCGACGACGGCACGGGCGGTACGGCCGCTCCCACCGTGCCCGGTGGCGGATTCTCTCCCCGAGGCCCCGCCGGCGAGCCGCGCGGCACCGCCCCCGGCGGCAGCGGGGTTCCCTCGACCGGGCCGAAGATCCTGTCGTTGACGGTCACCCGGTCGTCGGGCGGGACGCCCTGGGCGAGCAGGTTGGGGTCAAGTGGGTAGGGACCAAGAACGTGCTGCTTCATCGCCAAAGGCATGTACGGCTTGTCGCTGTTGCAGATTTCGACGGTGGGCGCGCGCTTGCCCGGGTGCCCCATGCAGGGATAGTTGCGGGCACCGCGAACCGCAAGCGGTGAATCCTGCGGGAGCTTGCAATACAACCCGTCCGGCGTGTCGATGTCGGTGAGGTCGTCCGGGGATCGCCAGGTGTTGGGTGGCATGAAGCCGACCGTGCAGATCGGCGGATCATCGATCGTGAGCGCGAAGTCGCCCCGGGCCGTTCCCTCGGGATGGTTTGGCGCCGCGGCGGCCTGCTCGATGGCGACCGCCGACGGCAGCAACACCAGCAGCTGCTCCAGCGAGGGGTGGTAGGTGACGCCGATCTGACCGATGGTGGTCAGGTTGGCCAGCAACACCGGCAGCGTCGGTTTGACTTGTTCGAGAAGCCGGGACGCTTCGTTCGCGGCCTCGGGGCCGTTTTGCAGGATGGTGCGGAAGTGGGAATCGTTGTTCACCAGCACATCCGAGATGCCGGCGAAACTACGCGCCCACGTCCTGATCGAATCGGTGGTGCGTGCTTGGGTGTCCAGCAGCGGTCCGGTGTCTTCGGTGAGGGCCCGGGTGCGGTCGACGACGCTGTTGGCGTCGCGGGACAACGCCTGTGAGGAATCGATCAGCGACCCGAGGTCGTAACCGGAACCGTTGAAGCCCTGGAAGGACTCGTCGAGCAACTGGCCGAGTTTGGTCTTCGGGATGCTCTGGACCAGGGCGTTGAGCTGGTCGAGCATCGGTCCGACCGGCTGCGGAATCGTCGTGTCGCGCGCGGGAATTACCGAACCGTCGTGCAGGTAGGGCGGCGCATCGGTCTTGGGCCGCAAGTCCACGTACTGTTCACCCACCGCGGAGACGCTGAGCACCTCCGCCCTCAGGTCCGCGGGGACCTTCGGTGAAGTGCTCAGCGACAGAGTCGCTTTCGCACCGGTCGGCGTCAGACCCACCGAGGTGACCTTACCGAGCTGAACCCCACGGTAGGTCACGTTGGAGAACCGGTACAGCCCGCCGGTCGCCGGCAGCTCCAGCGTCACCGTCATCCGGCCGATGCCCAGCAGGGTCGGCGCCTGGATGTAGTAGAGGACCATCGCGATCACGCCGATGGTCCCGGCGACCGCGAAAACCGCGAGTTGGATCCGGACGAAGCGCGTCAGCATCTACCCGCCACCTTCCGTCGGTGCCGTTGCGGGCGGCGGGGTTTGACCAACGTCCGCGTCGGACTGCGGGGCCGCGGTCGGCGGCGGTCCCGGCAGCGGGGCCGCACCCGGCCCGGGGCCGGGCAGCGGAGGAAGGCTCGCCGGGTCGACCCACGGTGGCCGCACGGGGTCATGCATCGGATCGTGGGTGTACTGCAGGTAATACGGGTCCCCGGGCGCAGGTACCAACGGCTGGTCCAGCTGCCCCCAGTGGGTCCCCAGCATCAGACCTTGTTTGAGCCGTGGAATCGACAGGTCCAAATCGACGTGCAGGTTGAAGTAGTCGCCCCGGACCGCTCGGTCGACGAAGTTCTGGGTGAACGGGAACACGAACGCAGCCGCGATAGCCGTGCCGAGTTCGGGTCCGACGTCGGCGAGCGCGCGGATGGTCGGCTCCAAGTTCTTGAGGTTCTTGACCAAGTCGGCCTGGGAGTCGTTGACCAACCGGGTGGCGGTGTTGCTGAAGACGCGCAGTTTGTCCAGCGCGGCCGTCAACCGCGGCCGCTCCTTGATCAGCACATCGAGCGCGGGCGGAATCTTCTGCAGCGCCTGGGTGAGAACGTCGCGCTGCTCGGCGAACGTGCCGGCAAGCCGGTTCAGCGCCTCGATGGAGTCGACGAGGTTGTCGCGCTGGTCGTCCAGCGTTCCCACGAACGTGTCGAGGCGGGTGATCAGATCGCGCACGGCGCCCTCGCGCCCCGACAGCGCGGCGGAGAAATTGTGGATGATCTCCCCGATCTGTCCGAGCCCGCCGCCATTGACGACCGCCCCCAACGATGACAGCGTCTGCTCGGTCGACGGATAGGCCGACGATCGGCTGAGCGGGATGGTGGCGCCCGGCTGCAGCCGGCCGCTGCCCTGCTGGCCGAGCGGAGTATTGAGCTCCACGTGCATCGACCCCAGCAGGCTGGTCTGACCGACGGTGGCCACCACGTTGGCCGGCACGACGACATCGCGCTTCACCGAGATCTCGACGTCGGCGTGCCAGCCTTTCACCCTCATCGTGCCGACACTGCCGACGACGACATCGTCGATCATCACCGGCGAATTCGACTCCATCGTGCCGACATTCGGCATCTCGACGTGGTAGATGTTGGCCCCCGGCCCACGTCCGACCGCGCCGGGCAGCGGTAGTGAATTCAGGCCGTGAAAGGCACATCCCGTTGCCGTCACCACCACGCAACAGCCCATGACGAACACCCGACGCGCCGCTACCCCTGCGATCATTGTTGTGGTCCATCGGTCGGCAGCAGCATGTCCGACGTGCTCTGCGCTGGGGGCGGCGGGGGCGGCATCGGTGTCGACGGCGGGGGCGGCAGGGGCATCGCCGCGCCCGGTATCCGTTCGGGCGGCACCGCCCCCGGCGGTCCAACCGGATCGCCGGGCAGGCCGGTGTAGGCCGACACCGCGGGCGGGATCTCGGGCGGTCCGGGTTTCGGGCCCTCGCCGCCGGGCGCCAGGCGTGGTTCGGTGTAGAGGATGTTGGACGGATCCACCGATTTCGCCAGGAAGATGTTGATGGGGATCGGCAGGTTGTTGAAGTTCAGGACCCGCAATCCCGGGCCGAGGAACAGGGAGCACAGCTTGCCCGATTCCACGGCGGTGACGTTCTCGATGGCGCCGAGTGCGGTGCAGCCCGGCACGGGCAGGGGAACCATCAGACCCGAGAACGTGGGGTTCGCGAAGTTCATGATCCCGAACCCGCCGATGATGGTTCCGGTGTCGGCGTTGTAGTCGTTGAAGAAGTTACCGAGCGCGTTGGGCGCCGCGTGCAGGATGTTCTCCAGGTCCATGTGTTGATCGACCAGTACCTGTGTGACGTCGGCCAACCGGGCGATCTGCTCGCTGGTCTGGTCACGCGTCCCGGCGATGAAGCGCTGCACCTCGCCGACCGCCGTCGACAGATCGGTCAGCGCCGCGTCAAGTTCGGATTTGCTGTCGTTGACCACGCTGGTGAGCGTGGCCAGGCGGTCGTTGAACTGCACGATCTGGACGTTGCTGTCGCGCAGCGCGCCGACGAAGGTCTGCAGGTTCTTGATGATGTCGACGATGTTGCCGCTGCCGTTGGCGAGGATGCGGCCCACCCCCGACAGTTGGCCGAGTGTTTGGCGCAGCTTGTCGCCGTTGCCGTCGAGCGCATTGGCGGCGCTGTCGATGAACCGGCCCACCGACGTCCCCGAGACCCCGCTCTTGGGCCCCAAATCCGTTGCCAGCCGCATCAACTGGGCCTTGACCTCGTCCCACTCGACCGGGACCGCGGTCCGTTCGACAGGGATCACCGCCCCGTCGGGCATGACCGGTCCACTGTCTCGATAAGCCGGCGAGAGCTGAACGTAGCGGGCAGACACCAGGTTCGAGGCGACGATCACCGCCTTCGCGTCCGCCGGAATCGGCACGTCGCGGTCGACCTTCAGGGTCATCTTGGCCTGGGTGCCCTGCGGCTGAATGGATTTGATGTTGCCGACCTTGACACCCGCGACGCGCACCTCGTCGTTGGGGTAGATCGCGGTGGCGGTGGTGAAGTAGGCGGTGATCGTCTTCGGGCCGAAGACCGCATTGCGGACGAGCACGGCGGCGCCGGCCACGATGAGCCCGACCAGGACAACCGCCGCCGCGGCCATCACCCTGTTACGGGGAATCCGGGAGGTCATTGTGATCCTCCGACCCTGCCGCCCAACGTGCAGCCAGGGCACACCGGAATACCGTTGTACGGCCAGGGAGTCAGCGCCCGGGGCAACGGTGACGGGTGGCCCGGACCCTTCGAGGTGTCGAAGGTGCGGAATCCCCAGAGGTAGTCGATGATGGGCTGGAAGAGTTGCGGGGCAAGGAAGTTCGGGACGAACGCCGAGTAGGCGTACATGCTGGAGATGCCCTCGCCGACCGTGATCTGGAATTTCTTCAGGCCCGGCAGCGCCTTGCTGATGTTGTCGCGGTTCTTCTGCAGCATGGCGGTCACCGAATTCAGCCGCTGAAGCGTCGGTGCCAGTTTGCTTTCGTTGTCGTGCACCAGTGCCGTCAGCTGTTTGGCCACCGCCGACGTGTTGGCCAGCAGGTCCACGATCTCCTGTCGGCGGGCCACCAGCACTTGGAGCAGAGAGTCGGAGTTGAGAATGAGTTTGTTGACCTGCTGGCTGCGTTCGGAGAGCACGCCGGTGACGTCGCCGGCGCTCTTGAACAGCTCGCCCAGGTTCTTGTTGCGGCTGTTGAGGCTGCGCGACAACCGGGTGAGCGCGTCGAAGGCCGGCCCCATTTGCGGCGCGATCTGGTCCAGCGTCGCCGACAACGTGTCCAACGACTGGTTCAGCGCCGTGGTGTTCGTTCCGGCGGTGTCGGTTGTCAGGTCGCTGACCGCTTCCGTCAGCGAGTACGGCGAAGACGTGCGCGAGACCGGAATGAGCGCCATCGGGTGCAACGTGCCGCTGCCGGCGGACTCCACCGTCAGCATCCGCTCGCCCAACAGCGTGCCGGTGCGAATGTGCGCGGAAGTCTCCGACCCGAGCAGGACGTTGCCCTTCATCGCGAACGTCACCAGAGCATCGCCGTGATGCAACTTCACATCCGACACCGTGCCGACCTTCACGCCCGACACGATGACCGGGTTGCCCGCCGCAAGGCCGCCGGCTTCGGTGAACAGCGCCTGGTACCTGACCATCGTCGCCCATGCGATGAACCGGTCGGGCGACAGGCCGACGAGGATGACCATCACCGCCAGGACGACGCCGATGAGTCCCGCCTTGACGAGCCCAACTCCGCGATACTTGAGCATCAGGGTTCCGTACACCTTCCAGCGTCTGACCTGAATATCGGGGCTTTCACTGTCCTGCCCTGAAGATCGGTGCCGCGCAGTTCCAACTGGCAGAGGTAGTACGGGATGGTGGCGCCGTCCGCGCCGAGTCGGACCAGCTTCCGGTAGTTCTTTGGCGCCTTCCCGATTGCGGCGTCGAGGCGGTCCTTGTCGTTATCGAGGATCGGCGCCAGCCGATTCAACTGGTCTATGGTGCCGGACAGCGGCGGCCGCGCGCTGCTCAGCAGATCCGCCAGCGAGGCGGTTCCCCTGTCCAGGGCGTCGATGGCGGAGCCGATGGTGTTGCGGTCGTCCGACAGCCCGCTGACGAGCCGCTCGAGGCGGTCGATCGCACCGGAGAACTTGGTGCCGTCCTTGGAGATCGTGCCGATCACGATGTTGAGGTTGTCGATCAGCTGCTGCACCGTTTGATCGTGGTCGGCCAAGGTGTTTGAGAACGACGTCGTCTTGGCGAACAGCGACTCCAGCGTCCCGCCCTGCCCCTGGAAGACCTGCAACAACCCGGATGTCAGCGCGTTGACGTCACGCGCATTCAGGCCCTGCGTAACCGGTTTCAGCCCGCCGAGCAGCAGATCGAGGTCGAGCGCCGGCGCTGTGCGGCTGACCGGAATCTGACCCCCGGCCGGCAGATGCTTGGTCGAGCCAGGACCGTCGACGAGTTCGAGGTAGCGGTCGCCCACCAAGTTCAGGTAACGGACCGCCGCCCTGGTGCCCTCGGTGAGGACGACGCTGCGGTCGGCGTCGAACTTCACCACGACCTTCTTGTCCGGCTGCAGTGAAACGCTGTTGACGGTGCCCACCCGGATGCCGGCGACCCGCACCGACTGACCCGGCTTGAGACGCGAGACGTCGGCGAACACCGCCGAATACCCGTTGGTCGCACCCGTCCGGTACTGGCCGAAGATGAAGAACAGGAAGGCGGTCAGGATCGCCATCACGACCGCGAAGATCGTGAACTTGATCAGCGTGGCGCGCGTTCTCATCCGGGCATCCCCACCTGGGCGGAGTTGCGCGGCGGCCCGGCGATCGGCCCGTACAACAGTTGCTTGAGGAGATCGGAGTTGATCAGCAGCTGTGGGTTTCCGTACCCCACCGGGTCGGCGCCGATGTCGGTGATGAGTTGCTTCGGTTTGGTGTTGAACGGCAGGTTCGGCAGGCCCATGCACTGCGGGCCGCCCGTCGCCGCGACCTTGGGCAGGTTGGTCGGATACCGGTAGCGTTCCCCGCCCCACACGATGCTCGACGAGATGTTGATGCTGGGTTCCGACAACGGCGGACCGTGCGCGATGTTGATCAGGCCACCGAATCCGCAGGTGAAAACCTCGTGGTATTCATTGGTCAGATCGGTGGTCGGCACCAGGAGATGCAGCGCATCCGTCAGCCGTTGGCGGTTCGTCGACAACACGTCGTTGCCGATGTCGGCCAGGCCGATCGCGCTGATCAACAACGCATCCAGGTTGTGTTGCTCGTCGACGAGCGTCTTGCTGATGCGGGCCGCATTGGACGCGGTCTTCACCAGGTTCGGCGCCGCGTCGGCGTAGGCGTTGGACACCACCGGTAAGACCGAGAGGTCATGCCGGAAAGCGGGAAGGCTGGGCTCGAGCTTGGCCAGGAACGAATCCAGGTCGCTCAGCGACTGGCCAAGCTGTGGGCCCCGGCCACTGAACGCTTGCGCGAGCGCACCCAATGACTCGTTGAGCTTCGGCGGGTCGATGTGCGCCAGGACCGACACCAATTCCTGGAACACCGTGTTGATTTCGACCATGACGTGCTGGCCCTGCAGCGTCTGACCGCCGTGCAGCCGCTGGGCCGAGGGTTGGGCGGGTTCGACCAGCTGGACGGACTTCGCGCCGAACACCGTCGATGACGCGATGTCGACGAGCACGTTGCTGGGAATGAAGCGCAATTGCGACGGGTCCATCGCCAGGTGGATGGCCGCTTGCCCGTTGGGCAGCGATTCGATCGAGGCGACCTTGCCCACCTGCACGCCGCGCATCTTGACCTTGGCGTCCGGGTTCATGACAAGGCCGGCGCGTTGCGAGATCACGGTCACCGGAACGGTTTCGGTGAACGAGCCCTGAAACAGGCCCACCGCCAACGCGAAGATCAAGCCGATGACGACGACGGTGAGCAACCCGACCAGGGGCGGCAGATAGTTCCGTCCGGCCGGCGGATGCGCATGGCCGGCGCGCGGCGGTCGCCCGGCGATCGCGCGACCCGCTGGGACACTCTGCGTCACTGCCGTTCCACCTCCTTGGCTAACCGGACAGGTTGAAGTTGCCGTTCGTACCGTAGATAGACAGCGAGACCAGCAGTGTTACCGACACCACGACGATCAGCGAGGTGCGCACCGCGTTGCCGGTCGCATTGCCCACACCGGCCGGGCCCCCCGAAGCGAAATAACCGTAGTAAGTGTGGATGAGCAGGATGGTGAGCGCCATCAGGATGGCCTGCAGAAACGACCACAACAAGTCGATCGGGTTCAGGAACGTGTTGAAGTAGTGCTGGTACAGGCCCTGCGACTGCCCGAGCAAGAACGTCGTGGTGAACTGACTCGCCACGAACGACAGGATGACGGCGATGCTGTACAACGGCGTGATCGCCATCATTCCCGCCAGGATCCTGGTGCTCACCAGGTAGGCGACCGGCCGAATTGCCATGCTCTCCAAGGCATCGACCTCTTCGTTGATCCGCATGGCACCCAGCTGGGCGGTCACCCCGGCGCCGAAGGTGGCGGCCAGACCGATCCCCGCGACCACCGGCGCCGCGATGCGCACATTGATGAACGCGGCCAAGAAGCCCGTCAGCGCCTCGATGCCGATGTTGCCCAGCGAGGTGTAACCCTGGATCGCCAGTGTGCCGCCCGCCGCCAGCGTCAGGAAGCCAACGATCACCACGGTTCCGCCGATCATCGCCAAAGTGCCCGCGCCCATGCTGATCTCGGCAACGAGTCGGACGACTTCGCGGGTGTAGCGGGTAGCGGCGAAGGGCACTCCGGCGAGCGCTTTACCGTAGAAGATGGTGTGGTCGCCGATCCGGCCCATCAAGGCGACCGGCCTCTCGAATTCGCGGATCAACCGCGGATATGTGGCCCTCAGCGCCATTGCCTGCCCCTACTTCGCCGTCATCTTGATGCCGATCGCGGTGACGACCACGTTGACGACAAACAGAGACATGAAGGCATAAACCACGGTTTCGTTCACCGCGTTGCCAACGGCCTTGGCGCCGCCGCCGCTGATCGACAGGCCCCGATAGCAGGCGACCAAGCCGGCGATGAGCCCGAAAAGCGCTGCCTTGATGCACGAAATGATCACCTCGGGCACACCGGTGAGCAATGTGATACCCGCGGCGAACGCGCCGGGATTGACGCCTTGGACAAACACCGAGAAGACGTAGCCGCCCAGGACGCCGATGATGACCACGAGGCTGTTGAGCAGGAAGGCGACCAACCCGGAAGCCAGCATGCGCGGTGTGACCAACCGCTGCACCGGGTTGATGCCCAGCACCTCCATCGCGTCGATTTCTTCACGAATCGTTCGCGCCCCCAGGTCCGCACACATTGCCGTGGCACCAGCTCCCGCCACGATCAAGACCGTGACCAGCGGTCCGAGCTGGGTGACCGCACCGAACGCGGCACCCGCACCGGAGAGATCCGCCGCGCCCAGTTCGCGTAACAGGATGTTCAGCGTGAAGCTGACCAGGACGGTAAACGGGATGGCCACCAACAGAGTGGGGGCCAGCGACACCCGCGCGACAAACCAGGATTGCTCCAAGAACTCCCGCCACTGGAACGGCCGGCGGAACGCGAACTTCACCGCATCGGCCGACATTGCGAATAGGGCCCCGACGGCCTGCATGGATCCGGACAGATTCTTGAGTCTCAACGAGGGTAATCCGGGGGACCAGCGGTCGTTGCTAATTGCCATCGGCCTCAAACCCTTTCCTGAGTTACGAGACCGACGGTCTTGTTCCCGCCTATTGACTGCTGTAGATTTGGCTGAGACGACGGCCACGACGGCGCGCTGGCGACGACGAAACGCCCTGTGCGCGGCCGGGATCCGGCATCTGCCTCGGGCGTGACGGCGCTGTCCATCCTCACGCCGGGCCCTCCATTCTGTTGCGTGAGTTGACGCTCCAAAACGTGGGGCCCCATGTCTTGAAGCGTCCGGCGATTATGACTCATGCCGGGTCCGGACGGAATGGAAAACGCATAACCGTTATCCGACAAGCAATCAGCAGTCCGCTTAGCCGGGGCCAATGTGTCGCCACAGCCGCGACGGTCGCCTCGAACATCAACGAGATCTCCGGTCCTAGGTGACGGCGCCGGCCGTCTTGAGTTCGATGATGCGGTCCCAGTCGAGTCCGAGTTCCATCAAGATCTCGTCCGTCTGCTCGGCGAATCCGGGTGCCGGCCCCGTTTGCGGAGCCGCGACGTCGAACTGGACCGGATTCGCGACCAGGTCGAGCTCGCCGGCGTGCACCATGTACTCGTTCGCCCGGACCTGCGCGTCGTCGGCGGCCTGCAGGGTGTCCTGGACGGGCGCCCACGGCCCCGCCAGCGTGGCGAAGCGCTCGCTCCACTCGGCCAGCGTGCGGGTTGCGATGGCCTTGGTCAGGAGCTCGACCGCATCCGCCGTGTTCGCGGCGATCTTCTCCACCGTTTCGAAGCGCGGGTCCTCGGCCAGCTCCGGTAGGTCGACGTGCCGGCACACGTCGGCCCAGAACTTGGTGGGCTGCATCATCACGAAGGAGATGTAGCGCCCGTCGGACGTCGTGTACAGGCCCACCAAGGGGTTGTTCGGGGCGCCGTGCACCCCCGGCGGCGGTGCTTCCAATCGCTGGCCCAAATGCTTTGTGAGCGCGACCGTGTGTCCCATCGACCACAGCCCGCTGCCCAGCAGCGACACGTCGACGATGGACGGTTCGCCGGTGCGTTCCCGTTTCAGCAGGGCCGCCGCGATGCCACCCGCGAGATTTGTGCCGGAGATGGTGTCGCCGTACGCGGGTCCGGGCGGCGCGATCATCCCCGGCATCCCCGCCGGCGTGATGGTCGCGGCGGTTCCGGCCCGGCACCAGAAGGCGGTCATGTCGTAACCACCCTTCACCGACTCCTCCCCGCGCGGGCCGAGCGCGCTTCCGCGCGCGTAGACGATGTTCGGGTTCACCGCCCGGATGTCATCGATGTCGATCCCGAACTTCTGGCGGGCGCCGGGCAGGAAGCTGGTGAGGAAGACATCCGACCGTCGGGCCAGCTCGTAGAGCACCTCCTTGCCCTCCGGCACCGACATGTCCAGGCCGATGCTGCGCTTGCCGCGGTTCGCGTGTTCGATGTTGGGGTTGGGGTCGCCCTCGACGCGCAGCATGCCGGTCTGCCGGAGACCGCGCTGGGGGTCGCCGGTTACCGCGTGTTCGACCTTGACGACGTCGGCGCCCCACTCGGCGAGCACGGCGCCCGCCGACGGGACGAACCCGTACATCGCGACCTCTAGGACGCGGATGCCCTCGAGCGGCCTCACGCCGGGGCTCCCGGCGCCGGCACCGCGAACGTCTTGCTCTCCAGGAACTCCTCCAGCCCGGCCACACCCATCTCGCGGCCTACCCCCGACTGCTTGAAGCCCCCGAACGGGCTGTCCGCACCGAAGTAGTTGCCGCCGTTGATGGAGAAGGAGCCGGCCCGGATCCGGCGCGCCACCGCGAGTGCGCGGTCCTCGTCGCGGCTGAAGACGGCGCCCGCGAGTCCGTAGATCGAGTTGTTGGCGATGCGCACCGCGTCGTCGTCATCGTCGAACGCGATCACGACGAGCACCGGGCCGAAGATCTCCTCCTGCGCGATCTCGCTGTCAGGATCGACATCGGTGAGCAGCGTCGGCGCATAGAAGTAGCCCGGGTCCAGTCGCTTGCCCCCGGTGACCAGGGTTGCGCCCGCGGCGACGGCCCGCTGGACCATGCCGTCGACCTTGTCCCGCTGGCGCTCGTTGATCAGCGGGCCCATGTAGGTTTTCGGATCCGCGGGGTCGCCGTGGCGGACGTGGGCGAAGTTCTGCGCGATCAGCTCGACGATCTCGTCGTGGTGCGACCTCGGGACCAGCAGCCGCGATGTCAGGGCGCAGCCCTGCCCCGCGTGCGTCACCATGCTGAACGCCGCGAACGTCGCCGCGGCGGCGAAGTCGGCGTCGTCCAGCATGATGGCGGCCGACTTGCCACCCAGTTCCAGGAACACCCGCTTGACCGTCCCGCTCGCGGCGGCCATGATCTTGCGCCCGACGGCCGTTGATCCGGTGAAGGTGACGACGTCGACGTCGGGGCTGGTGGTCAGCGCCTCCCCCGCCGCGGGGCCCGAGGAGCTGAGCACGTTCACCACGCCGTCGGGGATGTCGGTGTGCTCGGCGATCAGCTCACCGAGCGCTAGCGTGACCAAGGGTGTGTCCGGCGCACCCTTGAGGACCACGGTGCACCCGGCGGCCAGCGCGGGGGCGAGCTTCGCCAACGCCAGCTGATTCGGGTAGTTGTAGGCGATGATCGCCGCGACCACGCCGGCGGCTTCCCTTTCCACCCAGCGGTGATGGAGCATCCCGCGCGACTGCCTCTCCCCGAGGTCCTCAGAG
Organism: Mycobacterium europaeum; assembly: GCF_034555895.2. Taxonomy (NCBI): domain Bacteria; kingdom Bacillati; phylum Actinomycetota; class Actinomycetes; order Mycobacteriales; family Mycobacteriaceae; genus Mycobacterium; species Mycobacterium europaeum. The sequence continues at coordinate 209,210 of NZ_CP157315.1, read as the reverse complement.
AACTGGTAGGTGCGCAGCAGGTCGGCGTAGAAGCGCACGATGCCGATCGGCTCGTCGAGCTGGGCGCCCTGGGTCAGCGCCCGGGTGGCGCCGACCTCGGCGATGGTCAGCTCGCGCAGCTCGTCGGCGTGGTCGATCAGCGCCTGATGCAGCTGATCGAGGCAGCGGATGCGCAACTCGACGTCGGTCGGCCAGCTGGTGGTGTCGAACGCATCCCGGGCCGCTTCGATCGCCGCCGCGGCTTCCGCGGCGCCGGCGTCCGGCGCATGCCCGATGACCGCGCCGGTGGCGGGATTGATCGACGGGAATGTGGTGTCGGCGGTGACCAGACGGCCACCGATCAGCAGCCGGCGGTCGGCGTGTGACTCAGGCGCGGCGTCCGCGGCGGGCTCTGCCGTGTCCTGGGCAGCCATTCCGTACTCCCTAACGTGGTGACGGTCGCGATAATTTGATTCTCTTCCCCGGCGAATCTTACATTCGCGTCTCGATAATTCAAGAAACTCTCAGGAATGAGAGCGGGCCGCTGACCAGCACCCCAACCGCCGATCCGGTGGTGCAACGACCGCCCCGACGCAGGCCGCACGGGGTTTCCCGGGGAGGTTGCCACCCGCTCCGGCGTGAGAGTAGGGTTCTCATAATTGTAAGCGTGATTCTTTGTGACTGAGACGGTCACCCGTGGAGTAGAGGCATCAACGTGAAGACTGCGGTGGTCACCGGTGGCGGATCCGGCATCGGCCTTGCCGTCGCGCAACGGCTGCGCGCCGACGGCCTCGACGTCGCCACGATCGACCTCCGGCCGTCGGACGACGACCACTCCTTCACCGCCGACGTCACCGATCGGTCGCAGGTGGATGCCGCCTTCGCGGCGATCCGCACCCAGCTGGGCCCCGTCACGGTCCTCGTCAACGCCGCGGGCCTGGACGGATTCAAGCGCTTCACCAACATCACGTTCGAGGACTGGCGGCGGGTGCTCGACGTCAACCTCAACGGGGTCTTCCACACCATCCAGGCGGTGCTGCCCGACATGATCGAGGCCAAATGGGGGCGGATCGTCAACATCTCTTCGTCGAGCACGCATTCCGGCGCGCCCTACATGAGCCATTACGTGGCGGCCAAGTCGGCGGTCAACGGGCTCACCAAATCGCTGGCGCTCGAGTACGGCCCCGCCGGCATCACGGTCAACGCGGTGCCGCCGGGTTTCATCGACACCCCGATGCTGCGCGCCGCGGCGGAGAACGGCTTCCTGGGCGACATCGACGAGACCATCGCGCGGACCCCGGTGCGCCGGATGGGTAAGCCGGAAGACATCGCGGCGGCTTGCGCCTTCCTGGTGTCCGACGAGGCCGGCTACATCACCGGTCAGCTGTTGGGCGTCAACGGCGGTCGCAACACCTGAAACGTCGCGGCCCTCGACGGTCTTCGGCGACCAATTGGAAGGAGAAGCGGTGGCGGACGGCGCACACGGGCGCGTACGGGGCAAGGTCGCCTTCGTCACCGGCGCGGCGCGCGGCCAGGGCCGCAGCCACGCGGTGCGACTGGCCGAGGAAGGCGCCGACATCATCGCCGTCGACCTGTGCTGCGACATCGACACCATCGGCTACGCGATGGCCGCGCCAGAGGATCTCGACGAGACCGCACGGCTCGTCGAGAAGACCGGCCAGGCCGCGGTGACCGCCCGCGCCGACGTGCGCGACGCCGCCCAACTGCGCGACGCGCTGGACACCGGGCTGGCCGAGTTCGGCCGCCTCGACATCGTGGTCGCGCAGGCCGGGGTCGCCGGGATGAAGGGCGAGCCGCCGATGCAGGCGTGGTGCGACGTGATCGACACCAACCTGATCGGCACCGTCAACGCCATCCAGGTCGCGTTGCCGCACCTGCGGGCCGGCGCCTCGATCATCGCCACCGGATCCACTGCGGCGCTGATGGATACGGCCAAGAAGGACGCCCCGGGCAACGATCCGGGTGGCATGGCCTACGTGCACTCCAAGCGCGCGATCGCGCACTACGTGCACGACCTGGCAACCGAGCTGGCGCCGTTGGGAATTCGCGCCAACGTCGTGCACCCCACGAACACCAACACCGCCATGCTGCAGAGCGAGCCGATGTACCGCTCGTTCCGGCCGGACCTCGAACACCCGACCCGGGCGGACGCCGAACCCGTGTTCGGCGTGCAACAGGCCATGAGGATTCCGTATGTCGAGCCGGAAGACATCAGCAACGCCGTGCTGTGGTTGGCCTCCGACGAGGCCAGGTACGTCACGGGCATGCAGTTGCGCGTCGACGCCGGCGGCTACCTGAAGTGGTACGACTACCACAACTGAGAAGCCCCCAACTCGAATCCACAACGAACCACCGCAAGGAGACACCGTGAAGGTCTGGGTCGATCCCGAACGCTGTCAGGGCCACACCCTGTGCGCGATGATCGCGCCGGAGTCGTTTCAGCTCAGCGACATCGACGGCAGTTCATCCGCGGTCGATGAAGTGGTGCCCGCCGATCGGCAGGACCAGGTTCGCGAAGCCGCCCAATCCTGCCCGGAGCAGGCCATCATCATCACCGAATGACACGTAAAGGGAGACAGAGCTTTGAGTGTCGACGACACCGTCAGCGATAGCGAACGGAAGAAGACGCGGTATCAGTTTGAGCGGCATTCCCCGGAATACCGGTCGAACTTCAAGGCCATCACCGAAGAGATGCACGCGAAGTGCCCGATGGCCTGGAGCGACACCTACGGCGGCCACTGGGTGGCGGCAGGAAGCCATGAGGTGTTCGAGCTCGCTCGCTGCCCCGCGGTCTCCAACGATCACGATGTCAATAACGAACGCCGCGGCTACAAGGGCATTTCGATTCCGACGGCCAGCCGCATCAATGGCGTGCGCGGCGGGATCCTCGAGATGGACGAGCCCGAACACCGCATCTACCGCAACGTGCTCAACCCCTACCTCTCGCCCGCCGCGGTCAAGCGCTGGAAGCCGTTCATCGACGACGTGACTCGCGCCTGCCTCGACGAGAAGATCGAGGGAGGCCACATCGACTTCGTCGATGATCTGGCCAACGTCGTGCCTGCGGTCCTGACCCTGGCCATGCTGGGCATCCCGCTGAAGAACTGGCAGATGTACAGCGAGCCCACCCACGCGGCCGTGTACACGCCCGAGCATTCCCCGGACATCCAACGGGTCACCGAGATGCACCGGCAGATGGGGCTCGACCTGGTCAACAACATGATCGAGATTCGCGAGAATCCGCGGCCCGGGATCGTGAACGCTCTGCTGGAGATGCGGATCGACGGCGAGCCCGCCCCGGATCTGGAGATCCTCGGCAATCTCGGGCTGGTCATCGGCGGCGGCTTCGACACCACGACCGCACTGACCGCCCATTCGCTGGAATGGCTTTCGGAGCACCCCGATCAACGTGAGTTGCTCAGCAAGCGACGCGATACCCTGCTCGACCCGGCGACCGAGGAGTTCCTGCGGTACTTCACCCCGGCACCCGGCGATGGCCGAACATTCTCCGACGATGTCAAGCTCGACGGCACCCAGTTCAAAGAGGGTGAACGGCTATGGATTTCGTGGGCCATGGCCAACCGCGACCCGTCGGTGTTCAAAGACCCGGATGAAATCATCCTGGACCGCAAAGGTAATCGCCACTTCAGCTTTGGCCTCGGCGTCCACCGGTGCATCGGATCAAACGTGGCACGCACCGTGTTCAAATCGATGCTGACGGCGGTTCTCGACCGGATGCCCGACTACCGCTGTGACCCTGAGGGCACCATCCACTACGAGACCATCGGCGTCATCCAGGGCATGCGCAAACTGCCGGCCACCTTCACCCCCGGCCGCAAGATCGGGGCCGGGCTGGACGAGACGCTGGAGAAGCTGCAACGCATCTGCGACCAACAGGAACTCGCCAGGCCGATCACCGAACGCAAGGAAGCCGCCGTCATCGACTGACCTGCGGCGTCGCCATGCAGGAGAAAGCCGTCCATTGACCGCCCCAATTTTCCCGAGTACGCCTGTTCAGCAGAGCCGCGCTCTATATTCAGGCCAGGCGCGTGCGCAGAGACGGGAGACGCATCGGTGAAGACGTTCGCAGCAAGCCTTGCGCTTGCCACGGTCGCACTGACCGTCGCGCCGACGGCCCACGCGGACATCCAGGTCGGCAACTACCGGGTGGACACCAACCGGGATCCGGGCCACCTTTGGATTTGGGCGATTCGGCCGTGCCGATACGATCAAGGACCGGAATGCCTGACCATTCAAGCGATTGCGCAGCCCAACGGGCAAGCGGCGTTCTGGAACGCAAACGCTCATCTGACCAACGGCCGCTACACCATGGCCGTTGACGTGCCCGACGGTGTGCGCTGCGTGGTCCAGTTCTTTCCCTCTCATGACGTTTACTCGTGGGATGCGACGACGATGGCGGGTCAGGTCGACTCCACGTTCGACACGGGTTGCGGTGGCGGACCGGGGGGCACCGCTAGTTATCCGTTTTCGCTCGTGCGATGGTAGCCGCGTGACCCGGAGTCAGTCGATATGAAAGTGACGGGCAGCAAGCGCGATGGCTGAGGCGAAGGAACCGCAAGATTCGGCCACCTCTAAAGCCGACGTGAAGGCGTTGCTGGAAGAGGCCGAGGCGGAAGCGGCCGAGGCCGAAGCGCTGGCGGCCGCGGCGCGCGCTCGCGCCCGCGCCGCCCGGCTGCGGCGTGAAGCGCAGGCCCAAGCGGAGAAAGAGGCCCCGGCAGGGGCCGCCGAGGCAGCCCCGGACGCCGACGAGGACGCGACCGACACCGCCAAAGCGGAGGCCGAAGACGATGTCGCCGACGCTGCCGAAGCCACCGGTGATGCGGAGACCGCCGAAGAAGTCTCCGGCGAAACCCCGGAAGAAACCGAGTCGGAATCCGAGCCGGCCCGCTCCCGGCGACGCGTGCGGCTGCCACCGTGGTCCGTGACGTGGAAAGCGGCCGTCATCGTTCTCATCTGCGCCTTCGTCGGGGCCAGCGGATACATGGTGTGGGAACGCCACGAGACCACCGAGCGCAACCAGCGCACCGCGAACTTCATCGCTGGGGCCAAACAAGGCGTCGTCAACATGTTCTCGATGGACTTCAATCGGGCCAAGGAGGACGTCCAGCGGGTGATCGACAATTCAACTGGCCAGTTCAGGGACGACTTCCAGCAGCGCGCGAAGGATTTCACGACGGTTGTCGAGCAGTCCAAGGTGGTCACCCAGGGAACCGTGAACGCGGCGGCCGTGCAATCCATCGAGGGGAATTCCGCGTTGGTGCTCGTCGCGGCGTCATCGCGGATCAGCAACGCCGCGGGCGCCAAAGACGAACCACGCAATTGGCGGCTCAAAGTGACCGTCACAGACGACGGCGGGCAGTACAAGATGTCCAAACTGGAGTTCGTTCCATGAGCGACGAAGGCCGCGACGTCGACGCCGACGCCGACTCTCCCGAACAGACCGACGACAGTGAACCGAGCAAGCCTCGGGCGCGGCGCAGGGTGAAGGTCCTTCCCGTCCTTCTGGTTTCGCTCCTGCTGCTCTCCGGTGGCGTGGCGACATGGCTGTACTTCACCCAGTACCGGCCCGACAAACAAACCGACGCCGGCGTCGCCAACGCGGTCGTCGCTGCGGCGTCCGACGGCACGGTCGCGCTGCTGTCCTACTCGCCCGACACACTCGACAAAGACTTCGCCGCGGCGAAGTCGCACCTGTCCGGGGATTTCCTGTCGTACTACAACCAGTTCACCGAGCAGATCGTCGCTCCGGCGGCCAAGCAGAAGTCCCTGAAAACCAGCGCTCGGGTGATCGGGGCCGCGGTCTCGGAGCTGCATCCGAATTCGGCGGTCGTACTGGTGTTGGTCGATCAGAGCACCACCAGTAAGGACAACCCGGACCCAGCGATGGCGTCCAGCAGCGTGCTGGTGAGTGTGAGCCGCGTCAACGGGGCTTGGCTGATCACCAAGTTCGACCCGGTCTAGCGACTCGGTTCGCTCGACAGGGGGAGCTAACCCCGCGGCAGCCCGAGCACCCGTTGGGCGATGATGTTGCGCTGGATCTCCGAGGTGCCCCCGGCGATTGTCCCCGAGAAGCTGCGGGCATAGCGCTCGAACCAACTGGCGAAGTAGTGGTCGAGGTTCATGTGTGCATACGGCCCGGTCAGGCCCGGGTGAACCAGGCCGTCGGCGCCCGCCGACGTCAGCGCGAGCTCCATGGCACGCAGCTCGGCCTCGGACCCGAGCAGCTTGAGCACCGAGATCGCCGCCACGTCGTCTTCGCCGCGGGAGGCGCGGGCCAAGGCCGCCGACCCCAGCAGGCGCAGCGCCTGCTTGTCCATGATGGTGCTGGCGTACTGGTCGCGCTCGACCTCCGTGCCGGGATGGAAGTCGTCGATCATGTTGTCGAGCCGATCGGCGAAACCCAGCCACATCATCGTGCGCTCGTGCCCCAGCGACCCGTTGGCGACCCGCCAGCCCTGGTCGAGCTCGCCGACCAGATTCTCCGCCGGCACCCGGGCGTCGGTGAAGAAGACCTCGTTGAAATCCAGGTCGTCGGCGCCGCAGATCGACGGGAACGGCCGGCGCACGACTCCCGGTGTGTCGGTGGGGATGATCAGCGCGCTGATCCCCTTGTGCTTGGGCGCATCCGGGTTAGTACGCACGAACGTCAGCAGGACGTCGGCGTCGTGGGCGCCCGACGTCCACACCTTCTGCCCGTTGACCACGAAGTGGTCGCCGTCCAGCACGGCGCGGGTGCGCAACGACGCCAGGTCGGAGCCCGCGCTGGGTTCACTCATGCCCAGCGATGCGGTGATCTCGGCCCGCAGGATCGGCACCGCCCACCGTCGCTTGTGTTCCTCGCTGCCGAACGACAACAGCGACGCCGCAACGATGTTCACGCCCTGCGGGTTGAAGCTGTGGTAGATCCGGCGGCGGCTGAGTTCCTCGAGGTAGACGAACTGCTGAATGACCGTCGCGTTGCGGCCGCCGAACTCCGGCGGCTGGCTCGGCAGCAGCCAGCCGTTGTCGAACAACAGCCGCTGCCAGTCGCGCGCCCACCGCGGCATATGGGACACCGAACGGGGCCGCTCCAGCGTTTCGCTTGCGGGCGGCAGGTTTTCGTCGAGGAAGGCCGCGAACTCCGACCGAAACGCCTCGACGTCGGAATCAAAAGTCAGCTGCACGGTACTCCTCCGCGATGCGCGCCCGGTGCTCGGCGGCGCCGCCCAGCATCAACTCACCGGCCTTGGCGCGCTTCAGCGCGAACTGCAGATCGTTCTCCCACGTGAATCCCATTGCACCGTGGAGCTGTAAACCATGCCGGAAGACCAGCGACTGGCACTCCCCGGCCGACGCCTTGGCCATGGCCGCCGCGAGCCGGCGGCGGGGATCGTCGGCGGCGATGGTCAGCGCCGCGAAGTACGCCAGGGCCCTGGCCCGTTCGACCGCGACGTGCATGTCCGCGGCCTTGTGCTGAACGGCCTGGAACGAACCGATCGGCACGCCGAATTGCTGCCGGCTCCGGACGTGTTCGAGCACCAGATCGAGGATGCGCTGGCACGCACCGACCATGGTGATCGCCATGCCCGTCAGCGCGATGTGGTGCGCGCGCTCGGAGTCGACGGTGAGCCGAGCGCTGTCGGGCACCCGGACTTCGCCGAACGACAGGTCGGCGATGTGCAGGACGGGATCGAAGATCGCCGTCCGCCGCGCCGACACCTGGTTCGACGCGATGACGAACACCCCGGCGTCGGTCACCACCGCCAAGCGGTCGACGCGATCGCCGTCGAGCACATGCCGCGCGGTCCCGTCCAACACCCAGCCCTCGGCGTCCCGGTGCGCCGCCACCCCGCCGTACACGGCGGTGCCCGACTCGTGCGGATCGAACTGCTCAGCCGCCAACGGGGCGAACTGGCTCATCGTCGCCAGGAAGGGGGTGGGGTCGGTCGCGCGCCCCAATTCCTCGAGCACGACAGCCAATTCGACGGCGCTGGCGGCATCGTTCAGCTCGGTCCAGCCCTGGTCCACATACGACTTCCACAAGGGGCTGGGGTCGACACCGTCCTCGGCCACGCCGCGCACCAGAGCGGGTGGGCACTGCTTGGCGACGGCGTCGCGAACGGTCTTCTGCCACAGCCGCTGATCGGCATCGAACTCCAACAGCATGAAGGCCGCCTCCCTGTCATCACCGCCGGCGCGAGAATATCATTCTCGCATGCGGAAGTAATAATCTCGCAGTCGGGTTACGGGGTCACGGACGCGGCCCGGCGGATATCGATGCCGACCGCGTCGACCGGTCGCGATGCGAGACTGCGCTCGGGGCATTACGACGCCGGCGCCCCCGGACGAAGGGAAAGACCATTGGATCGCGAGACCTACCAACGGGGGCTGGACATCCGCTCCGCCGTGCTGGGCGAGGAGTATGTCAGCCGCGCCCTGGCCGACGCGGACGACTTCACCAAGCCCCTGCAGGACCTGGTCACCGAGTATTGCTGGGGCGCGGTGTGGGGCCGCGACGAGTTGTCCCGAAAGACGCGCAGCATGCTCAACCTGGCGATGATCTCGGTGTTGAACCGCCCGAACGAACTGCGCACGCACGTCAAGGCGGCGCTGACCAACGGCGTCACCCGCGAGGAGATTCGCGAGATCTTCCTGCAGGTCGCCATCTACGCGGGAGTGCCGGCCGCGGTCGACAGCTTCCGCATCGCCCGCGAGGCGTTCGCCGAACTAGAGCGGGACCGTGGCGATCGCTAGCGCGGCGAAGCCGGGCGCAGCGGGTCGCCACCATCAAGATTCGGGGATCGCCGTGCGGGTGGGATTCGTCGGGCTGGGGAACATGGGTTTTCCCATGGCACGGCGCCTGATTGAGCAAAACCATGACGTCGTGGCGTTCGACACGCGCGAGGAGGCGCTGGAGCGCGTCGTCGCCTTGGGGGCGCGTCCCGCGTCGTCGCCGAAAGACGTCGCCGACCGTGCCGAGACGGTGCTGGCCAGCCTCCCCACGCCGGCCGCCTCGCTCGAGGTGGCGACCGGTGCGGCGGGCGTGATCGCGGGCGCGCGGATCGAGCGCTACGTCGACCTGTCCACGATCGGCAGCCGCACCGCGGGCCAGATCCACGACCGGCTCGCCCAGCGCGACATCGTGGCGATCGACAGCCCGGTCAGCGGCGGTGTCGGCGGGGCCGAGAAGGGCGCCCTCGCGATCATGGTGTCCGGTCCGCGCGCCGGATTCGAGGCCGCCCGACCCGCCCTCGAGGCGATCGGCCGACCGTTCTACGTCGGAGCCAAACCCGGTTTGGCGCAGACGATGAAGCTGGCCAACAACGTGCTGGCGGCCAACGTCCTGGCCGCGACCGCGGAGGTCGTGGTGATGGGTGTGAAGGCCGGGCTCGACCCGGCCGTGATGATCGAGGTGCTCAACGCCGGCTCGGGCGCCACCAGCGCGAGCCGGGACAAGTTCCCCCGCGCGATCCTGCCCGGGACGTTCGATTACGGGTTTGCCACCGGGCTGATGGTCAAAGACGTGCGGCTCTATCTCGAGGAAGCGGAAGCGCTCGGCGTGCCGACGGACGTGGCCACCACCATCCGCCGGCTCTGGGAGCGGGTCGCGGATGACCAAGGCCCCGATTCCGACTTCACGACGGTCATCAAACCGCTCGAGCGGGCCGCCGGCGTGACGGTCGGCCCGTCGCCCGCCCCGCCCGGTCACCCCCTGCATAGAGGCGGATGACCCCGATCCGCGGGCCAGAGAATGGTATTATCCAGATTTAAGAACGATACTTGCGAAACCCGCGGGAAATCGCCTACTACCAGCGATGATGACTAAACGAAACGCTTACCGAAAACCCGTTGAATGACCGTTGAGAAAAATGTTAGATTATCTATCATATGACCCGGCTGGGCTCGCATCTGCCGCCCGAGTCGAAGGATGGCTTTCGTGATCGAACACGCTGACGGCACTCGCACACCGCTCATCGACGCGAGCGTGCACATCTTCTTCCCGTCCAACAAGGCGCTGCGGAAGACCCTGCGCGAGCCGTTCAAGAGCCGCGGCTTCCCCGATTACGAGATGGACTGGTACGGCGCTCCCGGCGGTGAGTACGCGCCGAACACCGAGGGAACGGACGGCCAATACCCCGGATCAGATCCGGAATTCGTTGCCCAGGAGCTGTTTTCGAAGCGCGGAGTCGACGTCGCCGTCCTGCATCCGATGGGCCGCGGCATCATGCCCGACCGGCACCTCGGCACCGCCCTGCACGCCGCCCACAACGAGATGATGGTGTCGAACTGGCTGGAGTCCAGCGAGTTCGGCGAGAAGTTCCGCGGCACCATCCGGGTCAATCCGGACGACATCGCCGGCGCATTGCGGGAGATCGAGAAATGGCGCGCGCATCCGCGCGTCGTCCAGATCGGCGTCCCGCTGCAATCCCGCGAGCTGTACGGCAAACCGCAGTTCTGGCCGCTGTGGGAGGCCGCGGTCGACGCCGGCCTGCCGGTGGCCGCGCACATCGAGGTGGGCAACGGGATCATGTTCCCGCCAACGCCGTCCGGCAACACCCGCACCTACGAGCAATACGTCAGCTTCATGGCGCTGAATTACATCTACCACCTGATGAACATGATCGCCGAGGGAGTGTTCGAGCGCTTCGCCGGACTGAAGTTCGTCTGGGCCGACGGCGCCGCCGACTTCGTGACACCGTTCATCTGGCGGATGGACACATTCGGGCGGCCGCACCTCGAGCAGACGCCGTGGGCGCCGCGCATTCCCAGCGACTACCTGCCCGGGCACGTGTACTTCGTCCAGGGCAGCCTCGACGGTCCCGGCGATGTCGAGTTCGCCGGCGAATGGTTCGGCTTCACCGGCAAGGACGACATGGTGATGTTCGGCTCCAGCTACCCGCACTGGCAGTTCGGTGATGCCACGAAGCTGCCCGGCGCGCTCTCCGCCGAACAGCGCGAAAAGGTGTGCTGGCGCAACGCGGCGCAGCTCTACGGCATAGACATGCCCGCCGGGGTCGGCGCACAGTAGGAGTAGGACGTGAGACCGAGGAGTTCGAGATGACGTTGACACATTCGCAGGAGCGGGTACCCGCTGCCGAGCGCATAGCCGTCCGGTGCGTCGACTCGGATGTTCACCCGGCGCCCAAACGCGGCGAGCTGGTTCCGTACATCCCCGAGCCGTGGCGCAGCAAGTACTTCCTCAACCGCAACGTGGGCGAGCTGATCTACTACGACGCCCCCGACTATGCGCACTCCTACGCGATGCGGGTGGACACCTTCCCCCCCAACGGCGAGTTTCCCTGCAGCGACCCGGACTTGGCGTTTCGCCAGCTGATCATGGAGGCGGGCTCCGACATCGCGATCCTGGAACCCGCCGCCTACCCGGCCCGGCTGCCCGAAGCGCAACACGCAATGTCGTACGCGCTCAACGACTGGCAGGCCAATCACTGGCTGGACAGCCACAACAACTGGCACGAGCGGTGGCGCGGTTCGATCTGCCTGGCCATCGAGGAGCCGCAAGAGTCCGTGCGCGAAATCGAGCGCTGGGCGGGGCACCCCTACATGGCGCAGATCCTGATCAAGGCGGAGCCCAAGCCGTCGTGGGGCCATCCCAAATACGACCCGATCTGGGCGGCGGCGACCAAGCACGACATCACCGTGAGCTGCCACCTGTCGCGCAGCCAGTACGACGAATTACCGATTCCGCCGGTGGGATTCCCCAGCTACAACCACGACTTCATGGTGACCTATTCGCTGCTGGCCGCCAATCAGGTGATGAGCCTGATCTTCGACGGCGTCTTCGACCGCTTCCCGACGCTGCGGATCGTCTTCGTCGAGCACGCGTTCACCTGGATCCTGCCGCTGATGTGGCGGATGGACGCGATCTACGAGGCCCGCAAGTCGTGGGTGGACATCAAGCGCAAGCCGTCCGAATACGTCAAGGACCACATCAAGTTCACCACCCAGCCGCTGGACTATCCCGAAGACAAGACCGAGCTGACCCGCGCGCTGGAATGGATGGAGTGCGAGAAGATCCTGCTGTTCTCCTCGGATTACCCGCATTGGACATTCGACGACCCCCGCTGGCTGGTCAAGCACCTGCCCAAAGCGGCCCGCGACGCCGTGATGTACAAGAACGGCATCGCGACGTACCACCTGCCCGAGACCGTTCCGGTCCTCGAGGGTCAGACCCGGGTGCTCTGAGTTGACCGAACAAGAAGGGGCAGCCAAACGGCCCCAGCCCCGTCTCGCCCAGGGCCGCGAGCATGTCGTCGCAACCGTGGACGAGATCCCGCCGGGCAAGCACAAGCTGGTACCCATCGGGCGGCACGGCGTCGGTGTCTACAACGTCAACGGCAGCTTCTATGCCATCGCGAATTATTGCCCCCACCAAGGCGGTCCGCTGTGTTCGGGGCGGGCCCGGGGACGGACGATCGTCGACGAAACCGCTCCGGGTGACTCGGTCATGGTGCGCGACCTGGAATACATCTATTGTCCCTGGCACCAATGGGGTTTCGAGCTGGCGACCGGCACGACCGCCGTCAAACCGGAATGGAGCATCCGCACCTATCCGGTGCGCGTCGTCGGCAACGACGTTCTGGTGCAGGCCTAACCACAGGAGAATCGCGTGCCTTCAATGGAGATCAACGGGGGAAACGTTGTCTACGAAATCCTCGGTGAGTCAGGCGATCTCATTGCGCTGACGCCGGGCGGGCGGTTCAGCAAGGAGATCGAGGGGCTGCGCCCCCTCGCCGACGCGCTCGTCGCCGGCGGGTATCGCGTCCTGCTGTGGGACCGGCCCAACTGCGGTGCCTCCGATGTGCAGTTCTACGGACAAAGCGAGTCGCACATGCGCGCCGAGACGCTGCACAAGCTGGTGACCGGCCTGGGCTTCGAGCGCTGCATCCTCGCCGGCGGATCGGGCGGGGCACGCGATTCCATGCTCACCACGATGCTCTACCCCGAGATGGTCACCAAGCTGGTGGTGTGGAACATCGTCGGCGGCATCTACGGCACCTTCGTGCTCGGTTCCTTCTACATCATCCCGAGCATTCTCGCCGTGCGCGGCACCGGAATGGACGGTGTGGTGAAGGTGGCCGAATGGCGCGATCGGATCGAGGAGAACCCGAACAACAAGCAGCGGTTCCTCGACTTCGACAAAGACGAATTCCTCAAGGTGATGCTGCGCTGGCTCAACGCGTTCGTTTCCAAACCGGGGCAGACGATTCCGGGTGTCGAGGACGAAATGTTCGACCGCATCAAGGTTCCCACGTTGATCATCCGCGGCGGCGAGAACGACATGGATCACCCCAAACGGACGTCGCTCGAGGTGAGTTGTTTGATCAAGGGATCCAAGCTCATCGATCCGCCCTGGCCGGAGGACGCGTGGGAGCGTGCGGCCGAAGACCGCGCGGCGGGGCGGGTGCAGCACTTCAACATGTTCGACACCTGGGTGCAGGCCGCACCCGCGATCCTCGAGTTCCTGGGCTCGTGATGTTGCTAGACGGTGCGAATGTGGACCTCGCAGTTCAGCGAGGCCTCCAGAGCCGTGTGAACCCGGCTCTCCGGGATGCGGTCGAGGTCCTCCTCACGCAGCGTCACGTAGACGATGTCGAAGCCTTCGTCGCCCGGGGTCCGCTCGATCTCACCGGTGAGCCCGAAACCGGACAGCACGCCGTGCGCATCGTCGTCGGTCCCGCGGCTGATGAAGGTGACCACCCCGGCAACCGGGGAGCCACCGAACACTGTGGCGCACAACCCGATCGCCGCCTCGATGGCCTCGTCACCGTGTTCGGCCGCGATCAACAATTCAACTTCACGGCGGCCCAGGGGCATAGCCGCGAGGTCGTTCTCGACCACGCCGGCACCCGACTGCCCGGCGAGCTGAAGGAGCGCTGCCATGCCGTCTCGTAGCTGCGCGGGCGTGCACACGTCTTTCGGATCGACATTGACGCGCACCACCGCAGTTCGCATGGGCGCAAGCCTAACCAAGACGCCGGCGGGCAAGCCGTGAACACCGCGCAATCCACCGCCATCACCACCGTCGCCTTCCCCGGGTGTGAACCCCGGTTGCTGTTCGAACGAACCGGCCAACCCCGCGAGGACCTCGCGGCGTATCGGCGGCTCGGCGGATACCGGCCGCTGGTCGACGCCGACGCGTTGCTACGCGAGGTCGATGCCGGTGGGCTGGTCGGCCGCGGCGGGGCCGCCTTCCCGCTCGCGATCAAGTTGCGTACGGTGCGCGACAATGCCGGCCTCGCAGGCCGCGGTGCCGGCGGCGCCGTGGTCGTCGCGAATGGCGAAGAGGGAGAACCGGCTTCGATCAAAGACCGCTGGCTGCTGCGCAACCGGCCCCACCTGATCCTCGACGGGCTCCGGCTGGCGGCAGCGATCGTCGGCGCGGGCCGCGCCTACGTCTACGTGTCCGACCCGGAGTCGGCGCACAGCGTCGAGACCGCGCTCGATGAGCTGGGTCCCGACGCGCTCGGCGTCACGGTCGGCATGTTGACCGTGCAGCCCGGGTATGTGGCCGGCGAGGAAACCGCCGCCGTCCGCGCGATCAACGGCGGCCCGGCCAAGCCGACCGACAAGCCGCCACGCCCCTTCGAAACCGGCGTCGACGAGCGGCCCACACTGGTGAGCAACGTCGAGACGCTGGCCAACCTGCCGTTCCTGCAGGGCCACGGCGCCGCGGCATTCCGCTCGCAGGGCACATCGCTCTCCCCGGGCACCTTCCTGGCCACCATCACCGGGGCCGGCCGGTCGCCCGTTCTCTACGAGCTTCCGCACGGCATGCCCTTCACCGAACTCCTTGCCCTGCACGGTGTTCCGGCGGAGCACGTGCGAGGTGCGTTGCTGGGCGGCTACTTCGCCGGTCTGCTCAACCGCACCGTGCTGGACACGACGCTGGACCACGAGACGATGCGGCGACTGGGCAGCGGCCTGGGTTGCGGCGCCATCTCGGTGATCACCGACGACTGCCCCGTCGCGGTCGCCGCGTCGGTGCTGGCCTACTTCGACCGCGAGAACGCCGGCCAATGCGGGTCGTGCTTCAACGGGACGGCGGCGATGGCCGCCGTCGCAGGCGCGCTGCGAGACGGCGTGGCGACAACCGAAGACGTCGAGCGGTTGCGCCGCTGGTCGGTGCTGCTGCGCGGACGCGGCGCGTGCGCAACGCTGGACGCCGCCACCAACGTCGCCGCCAGCCTGCTCGGTCAGTTCCCGGGCGAAGTCGCCACCCATCTCGACGGCGCGTGCCCGGACTGCGCCCGCGGCGCGTTCCGGGCCGACCGGCCCTACCAGGCGGAGGCGGTGAGGCTCGCATGAAGATCCGTTTGGACCGCACCGTTTGCGACGGCTTCGGAATCTGCGCGAAATACGCGCCCGGGTATTTCTCGCTGGACGACTGGGGCTACGCGTCCCTCATCGGCGACGGCACCGTGGCGGAGGCGGATCGCGACGCCGTCATGCGCGCATTGATGGACTGCCCCGTACACGCCATCGCCGAGATCGGTGAGCGCACGTCCCCGTCCGCACACCCGCCCCTCGCCGACGCGGACGATCCGGCCGAGCGCCTCAAAACCGAGGAGAACGAGGCGGAGTGGGGATTCACCCGTTGACCCGTCTTCGGTCGCGCTGATCACCGGGTGCGCTCTGTCGCCGCCCTTGAAAAAGTTCCTCCTGGTCAGGGCGGCATCGACGGAATAGGCTGACACCAGCCAAGGTCAGGATGGCCCACTGGAGGCCCACCATGAGGTGGTTCGTTCGTCGTCTGGCCGCCGCCCTCGCGGTCGCCTTCGTGGCGATGGCGGTCGCGGTGATCGCGACGCCGGCAATCAGCTCGGCGGAGTGCGACCAAAACATGTCGTTCAACCCGGCGACCCGCGAGTGCAAACCGCCGCCGGCACCGCCGTCGTGGTCGTGGTACACACCCCCGCCGCCATACGCCCCCTCGTTCGCCGGGCAGGACGTGCCGCCGCCTCCGCCGCAACCATGGTGGACATCGGAGCCCCCGATGTGGAGTGTCGGCTTTCACCAGTGGGGCATCTACGTGGGCGGCGTGTGGGTGCCGCTGTGACGGGTGGCGAGCGTGCCTCGATCGCGCCGCGTGCGAGTGATAACGTAATTCTCCGATTCGTATAACGGTCCTACCAGTTGCGCTGCAGGACCGTTCAACGCGCGGAGGTGACGTGCCAGCAGCACCGGGACGACCGTTGCCCCTGATCACCCAGGACAACGAATTCTTCTGGACCTCGGGCGCCGACGGCACGTTGCGGCTGCAGCAGTGCAATGGCTGCGAATCGCTGATCCACCCCCCGGCCCCGGTGTGCCGGTACTGCCGATCGCGCGATATGGGCGTGCGGCCGGTCTCCGGCAAGGCGACGCTCGCCGGCTTCACCGTGAACCACCGGTTCAGCGTGCCCGGCATGCCGGCGCCCTACGTGATCGCCCAGGTCGCCATCGCCGAGGACCCCCGGGTCCGGCTGACCACCAACATCGTGGACTGCGATCCCGACCGGCTCGAACTCGGCCAACAGGTGGAGGTCGTCTTCGAACCGGCCGAAGACGTGTGGCTGCCGCTGTTTCGGCCGGCCGCGGATTCCGCGCGCGCACCCCTGCCGGCCGACGAGATCGCGCCCGAGCGGTTCGGCGAATACGTCCGCCCGATGCTGACCACGGCGAAATTCGAGGACAAGGTCGCGCTGACAGGAATCGGCATGTCGCCCATCGGGCGCCGATTGATGCAACCGCCGCTGGCGCTGACCGTCCAGGCGTGCGAGGCGGCGATCGCCGACGCGGGGCTGACGTTCGCCGACATCGACGGCCTGTCAACGTATCCCGGCGGGGGCAACCTCGGAGGGTTCGGCGAGGGCGGCGTCACCTCGCTCGAGGCCGCCCTGGGCATCCGGCCGGTCTGGCACAACGGCGGGATCGAAACCTTCGGCCCGGGAGGATCGTTGATCGCCGCGATGCTCGCTGTCGCCGGCGGGCTGGCCCGTCACGTGCTGTGCTTCCGCACGTTGTGGGAAGCCACCTTCAACGAGCTGATGAAGCAGGGCAAGATCAGCGGATCGATGGGCCGGGCGCCTGGCTGGCTGATGCCGTTCGGCGCCACGTCGGCGGCCCACACGCTCGCCATGAACGCGCAGCGGCACTTTCACCGCTACGGCACCACCAAGGAGACGCTCGGCTGGATCGCGTTGAACCAGCGGGCCAACGCCGAGCTGAACCCCACGGCGGTCTACCGAAGCCCGATGACGATGGATGACTACCTCAACGCGCGGCCCATCACCACGCCCTTCGGCCTCTATGACTGCGACGTGCCCTGCGACGGCGCCATAGCGGTCGTCGTCTCCGCCGTCGACGCCGCCCGGGACCTCGCCAAGCCGCCGGTGCTGGTGGAGGCGGTGGGCACGCAGATCATCGAACGCATCGACTGGGACCAGAGCACGTTGACCCATGAGCCGCAGGTGCTGGGTCAGGCCGCGCACGTGTGGACACGTACCACGTTGCGCCCCAAGGATGTTGACATCGCCGAACTCTACGACGGTTTCACCATGAACTGCCTGTCATGGATCGAGGCCCTGGGCTTCTGCGGCATCGGCGAGGCCAGAGAGTTCCTGGACGGCGGCAAGAACATCGCCCGCGACGGCCAGCTGCCACTCAACACCCACGGCGGCCAGCTCTCGCACGGCCGCACCCACGGCATGGGCCTGGTCCACGAGGCCGTCACCCAGCTGCGCGGCGAGGCCGGCGATCGCCAGGTCGCCGGCGCCCGCGTCGGCGTGGTCAGCAGCGGCGGCCTCACCCCCAGCGGCGTGCTGTTGTTGCGGGCGGACACATGAGCGGCCCCGCGCCCCGCCCCCGGCTGGTGATCGTCGACGGCGTGCCGATGTCGGCGCTGATCGCCGAATCCCCCGAACCCAAGGCCGTGATCGTCGCGATCCACGGCGGGGGCACCACCGCGATCTATTTCGATTGCCCGGGTCACCCGTCGCTGTCGATGCTGCGGACCGGCGCCGCGGCCGGATTCACCGTGGTCGCGCTCGACCGGCCCGGCTACGGCAGCTCCGCCCCCTATCCGGAGGCGATGGCGCTGCCCGAGCAACGGGTCAACCTCGCCTACGGCGCGGTGGACCGCATCCTCGGTGATCGGGCTCGCGGCGCGGGGCTGTTCCTGATGGGACATTCCGGCGGATGCGAACTCGTGATGCGGATGGGCGCCGACGAGCGCGGCGCCGATCTGCTGGGAATCGAACTGGCCGGCACCGGTCGGCACTACCACCCCGCGGCCAAGGAAATACTCAAAACAGCGACCCGCGAACGACGCCCGTCGGGCATGCGCGACCTGCTATGGAGCCCGGAGCACCTGTATCCGCCCGAGGTCCTCGGCGGCGCGACGGTGTCCCCGTCCGCGCCGTCCTATGAGGACCAAATGGTGTCGGACTGGGCACGCCAGACTTTCCCAACGCTGGCCCCGGCTGTCCGGGTGCCCGTGCACTTCAGCATCGCCGAACACGAAAAAGTCTGGCAGGCCGATGATTCGGCGGTGCAGCAGATTACCGCGATGTTCTCCGCTGCGCCGCGGTTCACCGTGCATCGGCAGTCCGGCGCGGGGCACAACATCAGCCTCGGCCACACCGCCGCGGATTATCACGCGGAGGTCCTTGGGTTCGTCGATGAATGCGTGACGTCATCAAGCTCGGAAGAGGCCACCGGATGAGAGTCGGATTCATCGGTCTGGGCAGCCAGGGCGGCCCCATGGCGCGGCGGATCATCGAGGCCGGCTACGAGACGACACTGTGGGCGCGCAGGCCCGCAACCCTCGAGCCGTTCGCCGACACCACGGCCAAGGTTGCCGAGTCACCGGCCGAACTCGCCGCGGCCAGCGACCTGGTCTGCCTGTGCGTCGTGGGCGACGCCGACATCGACGAGATCGCGGGCGGTGAGCGCGGGCTGCTGGCGGCGATGCAGCCGGGCGGTGTGATCGCGGTGCACAGCACCGTGCACCCCAACACCTGCCGGATGCTGGCGAACAGGGCTGCGGCCAAAGGCATCTCGATCATCGACGCACCCGTGAGCGGCGGCGGACCGGCGGCCTCCGAGGGGCGGCTGTTGGTGATGGTCGGCGGCGACGCCGACGTCGTCGAGCGGTGCCGCCCCGTCTTTGCCACCTATGCCGATCCGATCGTCCACCTCGGGGAGCTCGGTTCCGGTCAAACCACCAAGCTGCTCAACAACCTGCTGTTCACCGCCCACCTGGCCACCGCCGCCACCGCGCTCTCGCTGGCCGGCGCCCTCGGTGTCGATCCGGACCGCCTCACCGAAGTCGTGTCTCGCAGCAGCGGGAACAGCTTCGCCCTCAACGCCCTTGGCGGGATCGGCGGATTGGAACGGCTCGCCGGCGTGGCCGGGACGCTGCTGCAAAAGGACGTTCGCCTGGTGGTCGACCTGGCCGAACGGGCCGGGGCGAGCGGGGGAACGGTGCTGGACGCGGCCGACGCCGCGCTGGCCATGATGGGCACCTCCCGATGAAGGCCCAGTGAGAATCGGGTTCGTCGGTGCCGGACGGATGGGCCGACCCATGGTGGCCCGTCTGATCGAGGCCGAGCATGACGTCCTGACCCTGGGCCGGACGTCGGAAAAGCGAAGCGATCTCGAGCGGCTCGGCGCGCGTGCCGTCCACGACGCCGCCCAGGCCGGTGCCCGGGCCGACATCGTGGTGCTCTGCGTGTTCACCGACCAGCAGGTGCGAGAGGTATGCCTGGACGGCGGGTTGCTGTCCGCCATGCCGCAAGGTTCGGCGCTGGTGGTGCACACCACCGCCAGCCCGAAGACGATCGACGACCTCGCCGCACGCGCCGACGGAGTCGACGTCGTCGACGCCGCGGTCAGCGGGGGCCCGCACGACATCGCGGCCGGCCGGCTCACGCTGTTCGTGGGGGGAGCCGACGACGCGGTGGCGCGCGTGCGGCCCGTGCTGGACTGCTACGGCGACCCGGTTTTGCACGTCGGCGCGCGTGGCTGCGGACAAATCGTGAAACTGGTGAACAACGCCCTGTTCGCGGGGCAAATCGGGCTGCTCGCACACGCCATGCGATGGGGTGAGCGGCTCGGCGTGCCGGAACCGACGTTGCTGACCGCGTTGACACAGGGCAGCTCGACCAGCCGCGTCCTCGACCTGGCGGCGGCAGGTTCCGTCGCGTCGTTCCTCGAGGTGGCCGGCGAATTCGTGCGCAAGGACGTGGCCGTCGTGCGCAGCATCAGCGCGGAACTCGGCGGTGACCTGGGCACCCTCGACGACGTCATGAAGTCCGTCGACGTCGCGAAGAGGGCTTGAGAACTTGGCGTTTCGGTCTTTCCGGTTCGTCACGAAGGTATTACCGTTACCGTTACAGTCAGCGACTCCGCTGTAACGGTTGCAGCCCGCCCTCGCCGCTGAGGAGGATTCAGTGACAAAACCGAAGGTCGTCTTCGATCCGTACTCCGAGGACTACTTCAACAACCCGTTCGACATCTATCGACGGATGCGCGAGGAAGCGCCGCTGTATTACGACGAAAAAGAGGACTTCTACGCGCTGACCCGCCACGAGGACGTCGCGGCCGCGTTCAAGGACTTCGAGACCTACTCCTCGGCGCGCGGCTGCGACCTGGCGATGGTGCGCCGGGGCGTGTCCCCCGAGCAGAAGTCGATCATCTTCATGGATCCGCCCGAGCACCGCCACATGCGCAGCCTGCTCAACAAGGCGTTCACTCCGCGGGCGATCCAATCGCAGCGCGAGACGATCATCGAGGTGATCGACAAATACCTGGGCGCCGCCGACCCCGGCAACTTCGACGTCGTGCAGGACTTCTCCGGGCCGTTCCCGGTCGAGGTGATCACCCGGATGGCCGGCGTGCCGGAGGAGTACCGGCAGCAGGTCCGCCACTGGATCGACACCAGCCTGTCCCACGAACCGGGACAGATCGAGATCAGCGAAGCCGGCATGCAGGCCAACATCGACACCGCGATGTACTACTTCGGCCTGGTCCAGGAGCGCCGCGCGGAGCCGCAGGACGACATGATCAGCAGGCTGATCGCGGCGGAGATCCCCGGCGAGAATGGTGAGATGCGCAAGCTCGATGACATCGAGATCACCGGCTTCGCGACGCTTTTGGGCGGGGCGGGCGCCGAGACCGTCACCAAACTGCTCGGCAACGCGGCGGTGATCTTCGCGCGCCACCCCGACCAGTGGCAGAAACTGCAGGAGGACCGCGACAAGATTCCCGGGGCGGTGGAAGAGCTCCTGCGCTACGAGGGGCCGGTGCAGTACAACGTGCGCTACACCCTGAAAGAGGCACACGTCAGCGGCGGCGTGATTCCCGCCGGCAAGCCGGTGTTCCTGTGCGGCGCTGCGGCGAACCGCGACCCGGAGGCCTTCACCGACGCCGACACCTTCGACATCGAGCGCGACCAGACCGAGGCGCAACACCTCGGCCTGGGGTACGGGATCCACAGTTGCCTGGGCGCGGCGCTGGCCCGCCTGGAAAGCAGGATCGCGCTCGAGAGGCTCCTCGATTTCATGCCGCGCTACGAGGTGGACTGGGCGGGCTGCACACGGGTGAACATGCAAAACGTCGCGGGCTGGAAGAACGTGCCCGTCAAGATACTTCGGTAAAGGGGGTCACGGATGACCAAGAAGATCGAAGTCGACTGGGGACTCTGCGAGAGCAACGGCGTCTGCATGGGCATCAACCCGGAGATTTTTCTGCTCGGCGACGACGACATGCTGACCGTGCTGCAGGAAGAAGTCACCCCGGAGAACGAGGCGGACGTGCGCGAGGCCGTTCGCCAGTGCCCCCGGCAGGCGATCTCGATCGTGGGCGAGTAGCGATCAGAAACCGGCGAGGATGACGGCGTTGCAGTCGGCCGCCGCCTGCCGCAGTTTCGCCGCCTTTTGATAGCCCTCGGACTCGTACCACGCGCGGGCGGCGTCCACCGATTCGAATTCCAGCACGACGGTCTGGTCGCCGTGCCAGGCGCCCTCGATCACTTTCGGAGCAGTGTCAACCGCCAGGATGGTGGCACCGGCCATCGCCGAACCGGCAGCCTGGGCATAGGCTTTCATGCCCTCCGGATCCTTGATGGCCTCGGTGAGGATGACGTACCCTTTCGCCACTGAATCTCCTTAACTCCGATCAGATCTTGCTGATGGCCTGCTCGGGACAGCACTCGATGGCCTCTTGAGTGGCGGCCTCGAATTCCGTTGGGACGTCGGACGTTATCGCCTCCGCGTAACCGTCGTCGGTGAGGGTGAACACCTCCGGGCACAGCGTGGTGCAGACGCCATGGCCGCGGCAGCGCTGGTCGTCGACTGTGACTTTCATGCCGGGGTGAACTCCAGGTGCAGTTCCGTCAATCCGCGCAGGATGTAGGTCGGAACGTATTGGTAGCGGCGGTCGTTCGCGGGGCCGTGCAGGTGCTCGTCGATCCTGATGTCCGACGTCCTGTCGAGTAGGCGCTCGATCGCCACCCGCGTTTCGGCGCGCGCCAGCGGCGCTCCCGGGCAGCTGTGGATACCGCGCCCGAACGAGATGTGCTGACGGGCGTTCTTGCGGGCCGGGTCGAAGGTCGCCGGGTCGTCGAACCGGCGCGGGTCACGGTTGGCGGCCGCCTGCACGACCATCACGGTGGTTCCCCCCGGCAGGTCGACGCCACCGACATTGACGGGCACCCGATTCAAGCGGAAGTCACCCTTGACCGGGCTCTCGTGCCGCAACGACTCCTCGATGAAATTGGGGATCAGGCTGCGGTCCTTGCGCAACTGCGCCTGGATGTCGGGTCGCTCCCCGAGCGTCTGCAATGCCGCCCCCAGGAGCCGCACGGTGGTCTCCTGCCCCGCGGAGAAGACGTTGCTGGCGACGCGGGCCACGTCTTCGACCTCGGGGGTCGAGCCGTCGGGATACGTGGCGGTGGCCAGGCCGGTCAGCACGTCGTCGCGAGGGTCGCGCCTGCGGTCGGAGACGTAGTCGGAGAACAGCCCGTAGAGGAACTCCAGCGGGCTGTGCGCGAGCGAGCCCTTGGTTCCCCCGACGCCGCCACCCGAGTGGTCGCGGATGCCCTTGACGAACTTGTCCCGATCTTCCTCGGGCACGCCGAGCAGGTCGGCGATGACGAGCAGCGTGAACGGGCCGGCAAAGCCCTTGATGAACTCGCCACGGCCGGGCGCCAGGAAGGTGTCGAGCGCCTGATCGGCGAGCACCCACATGGCGTCCTCGTTCTCCTTGAGACGCTTCGGGGTGATGAGCCGCATCAGCAGCGAGCGGTGGTTGGTGTGGGTCGGCGGATCGAGCGTCGGCAGTTGGTCGCTGAACGGCAATTCGTCGCGGTGCTCTTCGATCAACCCGGTGATGTCGTCACCTTCCAGCGGCACCGGAAAGCCGGGAAAGGGGCCGGTCACCGAGATGCACGAGGACCACGTGTCGGCGTCGTTGAGCACCGCGCACGCCTCGTCCCAGCCGGTGATCATCGTGACGTTGTGATGGGGTTCCCGCGTGACGGGGCAGCGCTGGCGCAGCGCCTCGTAGTAGGGGTACGGGTCGCCGATGAGTTCGCCGCCGCGGAAGAAGTCCAACTCGGAGAATTCGTTCGCCATCTCCCGCTCCTCGAATCTCGGCTAGTGAGAACGTGCCTCTCGCATATGAGTATTACATTTCCATAAGGCATGCCGGTCGTCAACGAGGGGCCCGGCCCTGGGCGGCCGGTGCGCGGCTCAGCTGGCGGGAACCAGATCGGCGGCGACCGATGGCCAGGCCAGCAATCCGCTACGGAAGGTCTCGACGGGACCGATCGAACCGTCTGGAAGAGCGGCGGCGGCCAGGGCCTGGGCCTTGAACGTGTGGGCGGCCATGCTCAGCCGGTGCTGCACCAGGCCGACGCTGTCGTCGAGCTCGGCCGGCCAGTTCTCCCCCCACAGCGTGACCTCGGTGACGCCGTGATCGAGGGCCTGCAACACGCCTTGCCGAACCCGCGAGTCGCAGCCGAACAGGTCCGCCGCGGCCGCCAGGGCCTGGGGACGGGGACGTGATTGCACCGACGCCAAGGCGTCTTCGAGGTCGATCACCCGGGCGCCGAGGATCTGCAGTGGCCGATCGTCGGGGTGGTCAGCAACGAGCACGGTGACGTCCCACCCTGCCATCGCCCGGTCGAAGAGCCAGCCACCGGCGAATCGCACCACGTCGACAACGGTGGCGGCGACCACGTCGAGCCGGTATCTCATTTCCTCGCGTGGCTCTTCTACGGGGCGAAGTCCCGCGCCAGTGTCTCGGCGTACTGCTTGAACGCCTCGGTTAGCGGTATCGATGGATCGAGCAACCATGTGGTTTCCATTCCGTGGACGAAGGCGAGAATCTCTACTGCCTTGACGGCGGGGTCGATGTCCGCGCGGTATCGGCCATCGGCCTGCCCGCGGCGGATGAGATTGGCGACGATGTCGGTGGCGGCGCGATGCCGGGCCAGCATCCGGTCGTGCAGCGGGGCGTCGGGAAGGATGTTCTCGACCAGCAACACCGTGAATGTCCCCACCAGTTCGGGTGCCCGGTTGAACCGATCGGCGACCTGGGCGATCTGGGCGAAGAGATCACCGGTGCGGTCGGCGTGGAGGTCGTCGTCGAGGTCGCGCGCGTCGAGGACGGCGTGCAGCAGCTGCTCTTTTGATTCGAAGTGATGCAGCAGACCGGCGGGGGTGACCCCGGCCTCGCCGGCGATCTGGGCGAGGGTGGTGCTGCGCCAGCCGTTGCGCGTCAGCAGCCGTTGCGCGACGTCGAGGATGCGCTGCTTGCGGTCCTCACCTTTGGCGAGCAACGTGTCGTATCGCCGTGCGTCGGGCACCGGACTCCTTCGACCGAATGGCGGGCAACCAACCTAGTGAACACACAGTAGGTTAGTTTGCCGGCTGTGACAAGGGTCACCCGGGGCCTTTTGTTTTCGGCGTGCGGGGACGCCGGCGCTACCGCACGAGTTCGACCAGGGTGGCGTTGGCGGTGCCGCCGCCCTCGCACATGGTCTGCAGCCCGTATCGAATCCCGTTGTCGCGCATGTGGTGCACCATGCGCGTCATCAGCACCGCCCCGGACCCGCCCAGCGGGTGGCCCAGCGCGATGGCGCCGCCGAGCGGGTTGACCCGCTTGGGGTCCGCCCCCGTTTCGGCGAGCCACGCCAGCGGCACCGGCGCGAAGGCCTCGTTCACCTCGAACGCACCGACCTCCGACAGCTGCACGCCGGCCTTCTTCAGCACCTTCTCGGTCGCCGGGATGGGACCGGTGAGCATGAGCACCGGGTCCGCCCCGGTGACCGCGCCCGCCAGGTAGCGCACCAACGGGGTCAAGCCGAGGTCGACCGCCATTTCCGCCGTCATCACCAGCAAGGCCGCCGCACCGTCGGAGATCTGCGAGGAGTTGCCCGCGTGGATCACGCCGTCTTCGGTGAACGCCGGCTTCAGGCCGCTGAGTTTCTCCACCGTGGTCCCCCGCCGCACACCCTCGTCGGCGGCGACGACCGTTCCGTCTTCGGTGAAGACCGGCACGATCTGTTCGGTGAAGGCGCCGGCGTCCTGGGCCGCGGCGGCCCGTTCGTGGGAGCGCGCGGAGTATTCGTCGAGCCGGGTCCGGGACAAGCCCCACTTCTTGGCGATCATCTCGGCCGACAGCCCCTGGTTGAAGGAGAAGTCGTCATAGCGGGCGAGGACCTTCGGGCCGTACGGCATGCCGGTCGCCCGGGCGGAACCGAGCGGGACACGGCTCATGACCTCGACGCCGCCGGCCACGACGACGTCTTGCTGACCGGACATCACCGCCTGCACGGCGAAGTCGAGGGCCTGCTGGCTCGACCCGCACGCGCGGTTGACGGTGGTACCGGGGATGGTCTCCGGCCAGCCGGCGGCCAGGACCGCGTAACGCCCGATGTTGCTGGACTGGTCACCGACCTGGGATACGCATCCCCAGATCACGTCGTCGACGGTCTCCGGGCCGACTCCGGCGCGCTCCAGCAGTTCGTTGAGGACGACGGCCGACAAGTCGGCGGCGTGCATGCCGGACAGGCCGCCATTGCGCTTCCCCACCGCTGTGCGCACGGCTTCGACGATGACTGTTTCCCGCATATCCCTACTCTTCTTCCTTCGATCGTGCTGATGCCCACCGGCCAGTGAACGACGGCTCCCGCCGCTCCGCGAAAGCGGCGTACGCCGCGGCCGCGTCGGCCGTTGCGAAGTTTCCCACTTGCGCGCGTGCCTCGTTCGCGAGGGCACCGCGCAAGGTGCTGTCGGCGCCCTGGTTCAGCAGGGCTTTGGTGTGGGCGAGGGCGATCGGTGGACCCGCCGCCAACCGGTCCGCGAGGTCGTCGACGAAGGCGTCGATCTCCGCGCCCGGCACCAGCCACGTCACCAGGTTCAGGGCGTACGCTTCCGCCGCGTCAATCGTCTCGGCCAGCAGCGCGAGCCGCTTGGCCTGTTGCAGGCCAACGAGTTTGGGCAGGAGCCAGGAGCCGCCGAGGTCGATCGACAGACCACGCTTGGCAAAGATCTGGCAGAACCTCGATTCCGGTGTGGCGACCACGAAGTCACATCCCAGGGCGAGGTTCCAGCCCGCCCCGACGGCCACCCCGGTCACCTTGGCGATCGTCGGTATCGCGAGCTCGTGCAGAGCGAGCGCGACGTCGGTCAGCCGCTGCAGCTTGTAGTTTGGGTGCACGTCGTCGGGCGCCGAGATGTCGGCGCCCGAGCAGAAGCTGCCGCCGGAGCCGGTGAGCACGAGTGCGCGCACGCCACGATCCCGGCCGGCGCCGAGCAGCGCGTCGCGCAACGCGGCCCAGAGTTCGGGGTTGATCGCATTCTTTCGGCGCGGACGGTTGAGGGTGAGCGTGCGCACTCCGTCGCGGTCTTCCGACAGGAGCACGGGTTCGTCGGCGGACGTCAGTAGCTCCTCGGCAATTTCAGGACGTTCGCTCCCAGGAAGTTCAGGATCATCTCCTGGCTCACCGGTGCGATCTTCATCAACCGGGCCTCGCGGAAGTAGCGCGTGATGTGGTACTCCTCCGCGTAACCCATGCCTCCGTGGGTTTGCAGCGCCCGGTCGGCGGCGGTGAAGCCCGCGTCGGCGCACAGGTATTTCGCGGTGTTCGCCTCGCGCCCACACGGTTTCCCGTGGTCGTACAACCAGGTCGCCTTGCGCAGCATCAGTTCGGCGGCGTCGAGGCGCGCCAAAGAGTCCGCGAGCGGGAATTGCAGGCCCTGGTTCATTCCGATGGGCCGGCCGAAGACCTCACGCTCGTTGCCGTACTTGACCGCCCTGTCCAGCGCCACGCGGCCGATGCCGAGCGCCTCGGCGGCGATCAGCATGCGTTCCGGGTTCAGACCGTCCAGGATGTACTGGAAACCCTTGCCCTCCTCGCCGATTCGGTCCTCCACCGGTACCTCGAGGTTGTCGATGAACAACTCGTTGGAGCTGACGGCGTTGCGGCCCATCTTGCGGATCGGCCGGATGTCGATGCGGCTGCGGTCCAGATCGGTGATGAACAGGGTCATCCCGTCGGTCTTCTTGGTGACTTCCTCGTAGCTCTGCGTGCGGGTGAGCAACAGGATCTTGTCGGACTCGATGGCTTTGGAGATCCACACCTTGCGGCCGTTGACGATGTAGCGATCGCCGTCGCGTTTGGCGAAGGTGGTGATTCGCGAGGTGTCCAGTCCCGCACCGGGTTCGGTCACGCCGAAGCAGACATGGACTTCGCCGGTTGCGACCTTGGGCAGGGTGCGCGCCTTGAGTTCGTCGGAGCCGTGCACCACCACCGGTTGCATGCCGAAGATGGAAAGGTGGATCGAGCTGGCTGCGTTCATGGCGCCGCCGGATTTGGCGACCTCCTCGAGCAGGATGGTGGCTTCGGTGATACCGAGGCCGTGTCCGCCGTACTCGGTGGGAATCGTCATGCCCAGCCAGCCACCCTGCGCGATGGCCTGGTAGAACTCGACCGGAAATTCGTGCGCCTGGTCTTTTTCCATCCAGTACTGATCGTCGAATTTCCGCGCCAGCTCGGCGACCGACCGTCGGATCAGCTCCTGGTCATCGGTCAGCTCGAAGTTCATTCCAGCGCCGGGCATTTAGCGCTCCTCCTCTTTCAGCGCGAGCAGACGCAAACTCGCATAATCGCGACCGGAGTTATGCGAGTTTGCGTCTGCTCGCGGGACTGGGGGGCCCTCAGTCCTTGTTGCCGGTAAGGGCTTTCGCGTTGGCCGCGAAATCGGCGAAGGACGAACCGCCCCGGGTGTCCTTGTCGTGGCCCTGCGCCTTGATGGACACGTCATGCCCCTCGGCGGCCTTACGCAGCGCACCGACGGTCGCCTGTTCACGCGAGATGTGAGTGAACGGGTCGAACGAGTACCAGCGCATCGCGTTCTCGTAGGTCATCTTGTTGATCTCGTCGTCCGGAACGTTGTTGATGGACAACACATCCCACAGCTCTTCCGGCGCACCCGGCCACATCGAGTCGCTGTGCGGATAGTCGGCTTCCCAGCAGATGTTGTCGATGCCGATCATGTTGCGCAGCGCCACGCCGACCTTGTCGCTGATGAAGCAGGTCAGGAAGTGGTCGCGGAAAACCTCGCTGGGCAGCTTGCCCTTGAAGTCCTGGTGCGTCCAGGCGGAATGCATCTCGAAGGTCCGGTCGGCACGCTCGAGGAAGTAGGGGATCCAGCCGGTTCCGCCCTCGGAGAGCGCGACCTTCAGGTCCGGGTATTCCTTGATCGGCCGCGACCACAACAGGTCGGCGGCGGCCTGCACGATGTTCATCGGCTGCAGCGTGATCATCACGTCCATCGGCGCGTCCGGCGCGGTGATCGCCAGCCGGCCCGACGAACCGATGTGCACGTTCATCACGGTGTCGGTGTCCACCAAGGCTTTCCACAGCGGATTCCAGTACTCGTTGTGAAAGCTCGGATATCCCATCGCGGCCGGGTTCTCGGTGAACGTCAGCGCGTGCACGCCCTTCTTCGCGACGCGTCGCACCTCGGCCGCACACGCCTCGGCATCCCAGATGACCGGGATCGCCATCGGGATGAACCGCGCCGGGTAGGCACCGCACCATTCGTCGATGTGCCAGTCGTTGTAGGCCTGCACCAGCGCGATCGAGAAATCGTGATCCTCGGTGGCGAAGAGCCGGGCGGCGAAGCCGGGAAACGAAGGGAAGCAGATGGAGGCCAGGATGCCGCCGGCGTTCATGTCCTTGACTCGCTCGTCGACGTTGTAACAACCCGGCCGGATCTCGTCGAGCCCGGTCGGCTCGATGCCGTACTCCTCCTTCGGCCGTCCGGCGACCGCGTTCAAGGCCACGTTGGGGATCACGGTGTCGCGGAACTTCCACATGTCCGAGCCGTCGGCGTTGTGCACCAGGCGCGGCGCGTCGTCCTGGTACTTCTTCGGCAGGTGGTTCTTGAACATGTCGGGCGGCTCGACGGTGTGGTCGTCGACGCTGATCAGGATCATGTCTTCTTTGTTCATGGCCGTTGCCCTTCCATCGGGTCCGTCTATTCGATTCCGCTCCCACGCAGCCTCGGCGAATCGTTGTCCCGTGCCAAGATCACTAAAATGAAAACTATCTTCTCGCCAAGCGAGAATCAACATCCATCCGATGCGGTGGCCCGCGTGCGGCGGCCGACCAGGCGGGGACCGGCCCGGCGCGGCGCCCACCCCCGAGCGGCCGGGTGTGAAAGGTGAAGCGCGGCGTCGACCCGCAAAGCGGCGCGGCGGCCGGCGTTCTCGCAGGAAGGCGGGCATTTCGCCGCGCCGGGGCGGCGAACCGCCTGCGGCCCGGGGCGCGTCGCCGGCCGCCGCCATTGACCCGCCGCGCGATTCATGCAACTCTATTAGTTGGAAATGAGAATCTGATTCTCCTTCACCGAGAGGTGCATGGGGGGATGGCGAGAGGAGTGCGCGGATGCGGTTGGCGCCGCTGCCCGCTGACCAGTGGGACGACAGTGCCCACCGGGCGCTCTCGGCGATGCGCGACCCGGACACCAACAATGCGCTCAGCACCCTCGCCCACCATCCCGCCCTCGCCAAGGCGTTTCTGCGCTTCAACGTCCACCTCTTGACCTCGTCCACGCTGCCGCCGCGCATTCGTGAGCTGGCCATCCTGCGGGTCGCGCATCGCCGAGGCTGCGCCTATGAGTGGTCGCACCACGTCGCGATGGCCAAGGCCGAGGGAATGACCGACGACGAGATCGCCGCGGTCCAGCAAGGCCGGCCCGCGGACGAGTTCGACCGCGTGGTGATCGCCGGTGTCGACGAGCTCGAGGAGAAATCACAGCTGTCCGACCAGACCTGGGCCGCGCTCGGTGTGCGCCTCGACGACCGGCAGCGCATGGATTTCGTCTTCACGGTCGGCTGCTACGCGCTGCTGGCCATGGCCTTCAACACTTTTGGCGTACAGCTCGAAAACGCCGAACACTAAGAGAGGTAGAAAGTTGCCCCACTTCCCCAAGCCAGCCGCAGGCAGCTGGACAGAGAACTACCCCGAGCTTGGCACGGCGCCCGTCGACTACACCGACTCGATCGATACCGCCTTCTTCCAAGCCGAGCGCGACGCCGTCTTCAGGAAGACATGGCTCAACGTCGGCCGAGTCGACCGCCTGCCCCGCACCGGCAGCTACTTCACCAAAGAGCTGCCGTCGGCGGGGAAGGGCACCTCGGTGATCATCGTCAAGACCAAGGACGGATCGGTCAAGGCATATCACAACGTCTGCCGCCACCGCGGAAACAAGTTGGTGTGGAACGACTTCCCCAACGAGGAGACCTCCGGCACCTGCCGGCAGTTCACCTGCAAGTACCACGCCTGGCGCTACAACCTCGACGGTGACCTGACCTTCGTTCAACAGGAAGAAGAATTCTTCAACCTCGACAAGGGCAACTTCGGCTTGGCGCCGGTCCGCTGCGAGGTGTGGGAGGGCTTCATTTTCATCAACTTCGACCCCAACGCGGCGCCGCTCACCGACTACCTCGGGCCACTCGCCAAGAGCATCGAGGGCTACCCCTTCGGCGAGATGACGGAGACCTACTCCTACCGCGCCGAGGTCGGCAGCAACTGGAAGCTGTTCATCGACGCGTTCGTCGAGTTCTACCACGCGCCGATCCTGCACCAGGGGCAATACACGAAGGAAGAAGCCGCCAAGATCCAAAAGTTCGGATACGAGGCGCTGCACTACGAACTGGCCGGCCCGCACAGCCTGCAGTCGACGTGGGGCGGTCAGGCGCCTCCCCCGGACATGTCCATGGTGAAGCCGATGGACCAGGTGTTGCGCAGCGGTCTGTTCGGCCCGTGGGACAAGCCGGAGCTCATCGAGAAGCTGGACCTGCCGCCGGGGGTCAATGTGAAGAGGGTGCCGCAATGGGGCATCGACTCGTTCCTCTTCTACCCGAACTTCATGCTGCTGATCTGGGAGCCGGGCTGGTTCCTCACCTACCACTACTGGCCCACCGCCGTGGACAAGCACATCTTCGAGTGCACGCTGTACTTCGTCCCGCCGCGCAACGCGCGGGAACGGCTGGCCCAGGAGTTGGCCGCTGTGACGTTCAAGGAGTACGCGCTGCAGGACGCCAATACGCTCGAAGCGACCCAGACCATGATCGGCACGCGGGCCGTCACAGAGTTCCTGCTGTGCGACCAGGAAGTCTTGATCCGTCATCTGCACAAGACGACCGGTGACTACGTGAAGGAGTATCAGAACAATGGCCACGTCGCTGCCCGCTGAATTCACCGAACTCGAGCCGTTTTTGGACTGGGATCTCGCCACCGAACCCGAGCGCTACGCCAAGCGACTGGCCTCGACGATGGCCGAGATGCAGGCGTTCTACGACGTGGCCTTCCCGCGCCTCAATGACGTGATCGCCTACTGTGACAAATACCCACTAGACGATCTGCCCGAGGACGCAAGGACTCTCATGCACATCATGCAGTCGCTCGTCATGGTGTCGTTTCCCATCGAAGCGTGGAAGCAGCCGCGGGTGCCCGACAGCGGGGCCGCCTGGGTGGAGTGCATCCGGGAACCGGTGATCTAACCGGTGTTGACGCTCAAGGCCGCCGGGCTGCTCGACGTCGACGCCGGCGAGATCGTCTCCCCCGGCGTCGTCCAGATCGAGGGTGACCGGATCGCGAGTGTCGGCGGTGAGCCGGAAGGCCAACTCATCGACCTCGGCGATCAAATCCTGCTGCCCGGGCTGATGGACATGGAGGTCAACCTGTTGATGGGTGGCCGCGGTGAAAAGCCCGGGCTGTCCCAGGTTCAGGACGACCCGCCCACGCGGGTGCTGCGCGCGGTCGGCAACGCGCGGCGCACGTTGCGCGCCGGATTCACCACCGTGCGCAACCTCGGCCTGTTCGTCAAGACCGGTGGCTACCTGTTGGACGTCGCGCTGGGCAAGGCCATCGACGCCGGCTGGATCGACGGTCCGCGCGTGGTGCCGGCCGGGCATGCCATCACCCCCACCGGCGGCCACCTGGATCCGACGATGTTCGCGGCGTTTGCGCCGCACGCGCTGGAGCTGACCGTCGAGGAGGGCATCGCCAACGGCATCGACGAGATCCGCAAGGCCGTGCGCTACCAGATCAAACACGGCGCCGAGTTGATCAAGGTGTGCTGCTCGGGCGGGGTGATGTCATTGACCGGACCGCCTGGCGCGCAACACTATTCGGACGAGGAGCTGCGCGCGATCGTCGACGAGGCGCACCGGCGCGGGCTGCGCGTCGCCGCCCACACGCATGGGGCCGAGGCCGTCATGCACGCTGTCGACGCCGGCATCGATTGCATCGAGCATGGCTTCTTGATCGATGACGACGCGATCGCGTCGATGGTCGAGCACGGCACCTTCCTGGTGAGCACCCGGCGCCTGGCCGACGGCGATGCCATGGACGTCTCTCATGCCGCCCCCGAGCTGCAGGCCAAGGCAGCCGAGATGTTCCCGAAGGCTCGGACCTCCATCCTGGCCGCCTACGAGGCCGGGGTGAAGATCGCGGTAGGCACCGATGCTCCCGCGATCCCGCACGGACGCAACGCCGACGAGTTGGTAACCCTGGTGAACTGGGGACTGCCGCCGTTGGCCGTGTTGCGCGCGGCGACGGTGACCGCGGCCGAACTGATCAACTCGACCGACCGGGGCCGGCTCGTGGCGGGCCAGCTCGCCGACATCATCGCGGTGCCGGGAAATCCCTTGGAAGACATCACCGTTACCCAGAGCGTGAGCTTTGTCATGAAAGGCGGCAAGGTCTATGTCGACAAGACAGCCAACCCGAACTGACGACCTGGTCGAGATCCAGCAGCTGCTCGCCCGCTACGCGGTCACCATCACCCAGGAAGACATCGACGGGCTCATCGGGGTCTTCACCCCGGACGGCACCTACAGTGCGTTCGGCGACACCTACCGGTTGGACAGATTTCCGGAGCTGGTGGCCGCCGCGCCAAAGGGCTTGTTTCTCACCGGGACTGCTCTGATCGAGAACATCGACGGCGACTCCGCCAGCGGCACCCAGCCGTTGTGCTTCATCGACCACGCCACCCATGACATGCGGATCGGCTACTACCGCGACACCTATGCCCGCACGCCCGACGGATGGCGGCTGAAGACCCGTGCCATGACGTTCATCCGCCGCAGCGGCGTGCACGACTCCGGGCGCCCGCATGCCGTGGGCCGTCCCGCGCCGTGAATGTCGCGGAGTTCCGGGCGGGTTTGCGTGCGTGGCTCGACGACAATGACCTGACCCCCGGTCCCGACCACTCGCTGCAGGGCCATATGCGGCAGTTCGCCAGGGTCAGCCGCGCGCTCTACGACGCCGATTGGATGCGCTACGGCTGGCCCATCGAAGTCGGCGGGCTGGGCGGTCCCGCGGTCCTGCGCGCGATCGTCGGCGAAGAGGTGGTCGGTCGCCGCCTCGCCGAGCCGGGCCCCTACTCGATGCTCGAGGTGCTCGCGCCCACGATGATCGATTACGCGCCTTCGGCGCTCGCCGCCGAGATGGTGCCGCGGCTGCTGCGCGGCGAAGAGCATTGGTGTCAAGGCTTTTCCGAACCGGGCTCCGGCAGCGACCTGGCTTCGCTGACCACCCGCGCGACGCAGCGGGGTGACGACTGGGTCGTCAACGGGCAGAAGGTCTGGACCAGCTTCGCGCAGTTCTCGACCCGCTGCGTGCTGCTCACCCGCACCGCGCCCGGCCACGACGGAATCACCGCCTTCTTCGTCGACCTCGACACCCCGGGCATCACCATCCGGCCGCTCCGGACGATGCACGGCGTCGACGAATTCTGCGAGGTCTACTACGACGACGTGGTGATCCCGGGCAGCCGGATGCTCGGCCGGCCGGGTGACGGCTGGCGGCTGGCAATGGACCTGCTTCCCTACGAGCGGTCGACGTGCTTCTGGCAGCGAATCGCCTACCTGTACTCCCGCTTCGACGACCTCGTCGCCCAGGCCTGCGATGCCGGCGAGCCGGACGAATCCGCGCTTGGGGCGGCTTATCTGGCGCTGCACACGCTGCGCTGCCGATCCCGCGACACCCAGCACCGCCTGCGCGACGGGGCGCGACTGGGACCGGACACGTCGATCGACAAGGTGCTGCTGGCCGCCGCCGAGCAACGGCTTTATGACACGGTCCGTGACCTGCTGCCCGGAACGCTCGAGCTCGACGAGACGCCGTGGCGCCCGGAATACCTGTACTCGCGCGCGGCGACCATCTACGGCGGCACCGCCGAGATCCAACGCAACATCATTGCGCGCCGACTGCTCGACCTCGGGAAGGACTGAGCCGTGGACGATCCCGAGTCGCTGCGCCTACTAGAAACTTCGCTGCGGACGACGATGGCGGCCGCATCGGGGGGCAAGCTGGACGCGGCGCTGACTGAGCTGGGCTGGTGCGACATGCTGGACGAAATGCCCGGCATCGCAGTCCCTTTGGCCTTCCGCTTGCTCGGCGAGACTGGCGCGCACGCCCCGGTGCTCAACGACGTGGTGTCACGCGAGACCGGCGCGGCGCCGGGAGGAACACCGCCGCTGCCGTTCGCCGGCGGTGCCTGGGTGATCTGGGCGCGCGGCGAGTGCGTCGGTTCGGCGATCGACGACGCGCTGCCGATACAGCGCGTGGCGCAGGGGGATTCGCTGCCGTCGTCCGCGCTGGCCGCCGGCAGGCAGGCACTGGGCTGGTGGTTGGTCGGCACCGGCCGGGCCATGCTCTCGCTGGCCCGCCGGCACGCGCTGGACCGCGTGCAGTTCGGTCGGCACGTCAGCTCGTTCCAGGCGATCCGGCACCGGCTGGCAGAAACGCTCGTCGCGATCGAGGGCGCCGAAGCGACGCTGCGCGTCGCCGCGCAGGTCGGGGATCACGACGGGCTGGCGTCGCTGCTGGCCAAGGCAGCCGCCGGCCAGGCAGCCCTGACCGCCGCCCGCCATTGCCAGCAGGTGCTGGCCGGTATCGGCTTCACCGCCGAGCACCCGCTGCACCACCACGTGAAACGGTCGCTGATCCTGGACGGCCTGCTGGGCAACACCCGTGAGCTGACCCGCGAGGCGGGAAAGGTCCTGGCGGACAACGGTTTCGCGCCGCGGCTCGCCCAGCTCTAGGCTCGCGGCCCTTCCGGCGGGTGGGGCCCGAAGCCGGCGCGTAGACTGCGTCTGGCCGCCAACAGGATGGGACGCGATGAGTCAGCCCGAGCCAGCCCCCCGAAACGAGATGGGCGTCGCTTCGCTGCTCGTGGGCCTGGTCGCGCTCGGCACATGCTGGATGCTGGTCGGGGTGCCGTTCGGCATCGCGGCGCTGATAACGGGCGACGTCGGTCGCAGACGGGTGCTGCGGGGCGCAGCGAACAATCCCCGAGTCGCATTGGCGGGCATGGTGTTAGGGGCGGTTTCGATCGTTGCCGGGCTCGTCGCGATCGGCTACTACGCCTGGCTGGACGCCCGCTAGTTCCGCGGCATCCCGAGCACGCGCTCGGCGATGATGTTCCGCTGAATCTCCGACGTGCCGCCGGCGATCGTCGCGGCGAAGGTGCGCGCGTAGCGGTCGAACCAGCTGCGGTAATGGCTGTCGAGGTTCAGCGGCGCGAACGGGGCGGTGACCGCGCGGTGCACGAGCCCGTCCGCATGGGCGGCGTTCAGGGCGTCCTCGGATGCGCGTTGCAGGGCCTCGGAGCCCAGCAGCTTCAGCACCGACTGGGCCGGCACGTCCTCTTCCCCGCGAGCAGCCCGCGACAACGCGGCCGAGCCCAGTAGCCGCAGCGCATAGGCGTCCATCACCAGGCTGGCGTAGCGATCCCGCTCGAGCGGGCCCGTCGGCCGGAAGTCGATGCTCAGTTCGTGCAGCAGGTCGACGTATCCCATCCACAGCATGACGCGTTCGTGCCCCAGGGAACCGGTGGCCACCCGCCAGCCCTGGTTCAGCTCGCCCACCAGGTTCTCGGCCGGCACGCGCGCGTCGGTGAAGAAAACCTCGTTGAAGTCGACCTCGTCGCTGTCACACACCGACGCGAACGGGCGGCGGACCACACCGGGCGTGTCGGTGGGGATCAGCAACACGCTGATGCCCTTGTGCTTGGGCGCCTTTGGGTCGGTGCGCACGAATGTCAGCAGCACGTCGGCGTCGTGGGCGCCGGACGTCCACACCTTCTGGCCGTTGACGACGAAGTGATCACCGTCGAGCACCGCCCGGGTTTTCAGCGAAGCCAGGTCCGAACCCGCGCCTGGCTCGCTCATTCCCAACGACGCGGTGATCTCGGCCCGCAGGATCGGGACCGCCCACTTCCGCTTCTGCTCGGGCGTGCCGAAGGTCAACAACGA
This sequence comes from Mycobacterium europaeum, assembly GCF_034555895.2. Taxonomy (NCBI): domain Bacteria; kingdom Bacillati; phylum Actinomycetota; class Actinomycetes; order Mycobacteriales; family Mycobacteriaceae; genus Mycobacterium; species Mycobacterium europaeum. Next base: position 172,367 of record NZ_CP157315.1, on the reverse strand, counting down.
GGCGGCGATGATGCCGACGCCCTGCGGGTTGAAGCTTTGATAGATGCGCCGCCGCCCCAACTCCTCCAAGTACACGTATTGCTGCAACAGCGTGGCGTTGCGCCCGCCGAACTCGGGCGGATTGCCCGGGAGCAGCCATCCGCTGTCGAACAGCAGCCGCTGCCAGCGCCGGGCCCAGGCCGGCACGTGCGAGCTGGAGCGGGGCCGTTCGAACGCCTCGGCCTCCGATGGGGAATGCGCCTGAAGAAAGGCGACGAATTCGGCGCGGAACGCCTCCACGTCGGCGTCAAAGGTGAGCTGCACGCGACTCCCCGCAGTGGTCGTGAGCACTTCCCGCGCCGGTAGATCAGGATTTCCGCCGACGGCCCGGTTCGCTCTTAATGATTACGCTTCCATACACACGTCTAAGAGAATAGTATTCTCGTGACGAGAAAGTTACAATCTCCGACATGTGATCCGTGAGGGGGTCGAGCGCAGCGATGTCACGGCGTTCTCCGGTAGAGTCCAACCATGTTCTCCCCTCGCGGCAACCAGCCGAGCCGGCTGTGACCAGCCCCAGCGAAGAGCCAGCCTGGAAGCAGCGCGCCGTCGAGAGGTCGATCAAGACGGCGAAATTGCGTGCCGCGCAACGCGTTCAGCGCTTCCTCGACGCGGCCCAGGCCATCATCATCGAGAAGGGCTCGACGGACTTTACCGTGCAGGAGGTCGTCGACCGGTCCCGCCAGTCGCTGCGCAGCTTCTACCTGCAGTTCGACGGCAAGCACGAGTTGCTGCTCGCGCTGTTCGAAGACGCCCTGAGCCGCTCCGCCGATCAGATCCGCGCCGCCACGGAAAGCCAGACCGATCCGCTGGAGCGGCTGAAGGTTGCCGTCCAGCTGCTCTATGAGGCCTCGCGTCCGGATCCCACCGCCAAGCGGCCGCTGTTCACCGATTTCGCGCCGCGTTTGCTGGTCACGCACCCGGCCGAGGTCAAGGTCGCGCACGCCCCCCTGCTGGCGTTGCTGACCGAACTGATGGAAGCGGCGTTCGACGCCGGTGAATTGCGCCAGGGCGTCAATCCGAAGCGCATGGCCGCGATGACCATGCAGACCGTCATGTTCATCGCCCAATCCAGCGGCGGCTCCGACGACGCGACGGTCCACCCCATCACCGGTGACGAGGTCTGGGACTTCTGCTCGCGCGGTTTCGTCGGCTAGCGCGACGCACAACGCCGCCACGACTCCCGGTGCTGATCACATAGCGCACCGCATTTGCTGCCGAGAATCATATTCTCTAATATTCAGAACCATAAATAGCCAAAACGGATTCGTCATTGACACCCGCCACGGGGCGGTGACAGAGTGCGAAGGCGGCGGCCCGGGGGATGCGGTTGCGGCCCTTCGCGATCGGCCGTGCGATCACTAGTCAGGAGTTGAGGTAACCATGACCGGACGTGTTGAGGGCAAAGTCGCCTTCGTCACCGGAGCGGCCCGCGGTCAGGGCCGCAGCCACGCGGTGCGGTTGGCGCAGGAGGGCGCCGACATCATCGCCGTCGACATCTGCAAGCCCATCCGCGACGGCGTTACCGACACTGCGATCCCCGCGTCGACGCCCGAGGATCTCGCCGAGACGGCCGACCTGGTCAAGGGGCACGACCGCAGGATCGTCACCGCCGAAGTCGACGTGCGCGACTTCCAGGCGCTGAAGGCCGCGGTGGACAGCGGAGTCGAACAACTCGGCCGGCTCGACATCATCGTGGCCAACGCCGGAATCGGCAACGGCGGCGACACCTTGGACAAGACGAGCGAGGAAGACTGGACGGAGATGATCGACATCAACCTGGCCGGGGTGTGGAAAACCGTGAAAGCCGGTGTGCCGCATCTCTTGTCGGGGGGCCGGGGCGGTTCGATCATCCTGACCAGCTCGGTCGGCGGGCTCAAGGCCTACCCTCACACCGGTCATTACGTCGCCGCCAAACACGGCGTCGTCGGGCTGATGCGCGCCTTCGGAGTCGAGTTGGGGCAGCACATGATTCGGGTGAACTCGGTGCACCCGACCCACGTCAAGACGCCGATGCTGCACAACGAGGGCACCTTCAAGATGTTCCGCCCGGACCTGGAGAATCCCGGTCCCGACGACATGGCGCCGATCTGTCAGATGTTCCATATCCTGCCCATCCCGTGGGTGGAACCGATCGACATCAGCAATGCGGTGCTGTTCTTCGCCTCGGACGAATCCCGTTACATCACCGGAGTGACCCTGCCCATCGATGCCGGTAGCTGCCTGAAATAGAGTGCCGTCCCATGGACGGGTTCGAAGGTCGCGGAACGGTGGTCACCGGCGGTGCGAGCGGTATCGGTCTGGCCACAGCCACCGAATTCGCCCGCCGGGGAGCCCGCGTGGTGCTGTCCGACGTGGATCAGCCCGCGCTGGAACAGGCGGTAAATCACCTGCGCGGCGAGGGATTCGACGCGCACGGCGTGGTGTGCGACGTCTCGCAGCTCGACGAGATGGTGCACCTCGCCGAGGAGTCCTTCCGCCTGCTGGGCCGCGTCGACGTCGTCTTCAGCAACGCCGGCATCGTGGTTGCCGGTCCGATCGCGCAGATGACGCACGACGACTGGCGCTGGGTGATCGACATCGACCTGTGGGGCTCGATCCACGCGGTCGAGGCGTTCTTGCCGCGGCTGCTCGAACAGGGCACGGGCGGGCACATGGCGTTCACCGCGTCCTTTGCCGGCCTGGTTCCGAACGCGGGCCTGGGGACCTATGGCGTCGCCAAATACGGTGTGGTCGGCCTGGCGGAGACGCTCGCGCGCGAGGTCAGGGACGACGGCATCGGCGTATCGGTGCTGTGCCCCATGGTCGTCGAGACCAGGCTGGTGTCCAACTCGGAACGGATCCGCGGCGCGGACTACGGGCTGGCGTCTTCACCGGAGGCGGCCGCCGCGACGTTGCCGACGCAGGACGAGAGCGTCGGCGTCGACGACGTCGCCCGGCTGACGGCCGATGCGATCCTGGCCAACCGCCTCTACGTGCTCCCGCACGAAGCCGCCCGTGCCTCGATTCGTCGCCGGTTCGAGCGCATCGACCGCACCTTCGAAGACCAGGCCGCGCAGGGGTGGAGCCACTAGCCGGACGGACCCAGGCGGTAGGCGCCCGTCTGCGGGTCGTGATACCAACCGCTCGCCGCGTGCGTGCCGCCGTCGACGTGCAGGGTCTGCCCGGTCAGGTATGACGACATCCCCGATGCCAGAAACACCGCGACGCCGGCGATTTCGTCGACATGACCGGGGCGCCCCAGCGGCACGACGTGGCCGATCCCGCTCAGCGCGGCTTCACCGCCCAGCTTCGCCAGGCCTTCGGTAAGCGTGATGTCGGGCGCGATCGCGTTGACCCGGATGCCGTGCGGCGCCAGTTCCAGCGCGGCGGTCTGGGTGTAGTTGATCACGCCCGCCTTGGCCGCCGCGTACGCCGCATAGCCCGGCGCCGCCCGCACGCCCTCGATCGAGGTGATCGCGATGATGCTGCCGCCGACGCCCGCTGACACCATCTGCCTCGCGACGCGCTGGGTGCACAGCAGCACGTGGCGCAGATTGGCCCGGTAGAGCGCATCCCAGCCGTTCTCGCTGGTTTCCAGCAGCGGCGAGGAGAACACCCCGCCGGCGTTGTTCACCAGGATCGTCGGGGTGCCCAGTTCGGCGTTCGTGCGCTGCAGCGCGTCGTCGACCTGGGCGCCATCCCGCACGTCGGCCACGATTCCCAGGGCGCCAAGCGATTCCGCGGCGTCAGCGCAGGTTTGCGGGTCACGTTCCCAGATCGCCACTGCGGCGCCGAAGGCGGCCATCCCGGCGGCGATGCCGCGACCGATGCCCGCTCCCCCACCGGTGACCACCGCCACGCGGCCGGTGAGCAAGACGTCCGAGGGATCGATCGCCATCGTGGGTCACATCGCCGGTGCGCGGCCGATGACGCCGTCGGCTTCCAAGCCGGCGATCTCCGCGTCGCTCAACCCCAGTTGGGCGAGCAATTCGTTGTTGTGCTCGCCGAGCAGCGGCGCATGCCGGGTGTGGAATTCCGACGGCCCGGATGAAATCCTCATCGGCACGGTGCTGAGCCTAGCCGGGCCGTTCACCGGGTGGTCGACTTCCTCGAAGAAGCCGCGAAACGCGAGCTGCTCGAGCTCCGTCTGGCGGTGTGGCTGCATGACCTTGGCCACCGGGACGCCGGCATCCCACAGGGTTGCCACGATCTCGTCGCCGCCTCGCCGCTCACACCATTCGGCCAGTCCCTTGTCGATGGTGTCGTGGTGCTCGCTGCGGCCGGCTGCGGAGGCCAGCTCGGGATCGGCTGCCCACGAGGGCGATCCGATCGCCGCGCACAGACCGTTCCACTGCTCGTCGGTGCTCACGGCTATCGCGACCCAGCAGTCCCGCAGGCCGAATTCGTCGGTGTCGGCGCTGCGGTAGAGGTTTTGGGGCGCCGCGGTCGGTCCCCGGTTGCCCGCCCGTTGCAGCAGCGCCCCGTAGGCGGAGTATTCGATGACCTGCTCGGCGGCGATGCTGAGCGCGGCATCCACCATCGCCGCCTCGACAAACACCCCCTGGCCAGTGCGGCGCCGGTGCTCCAGCGCCAACAGCAACGCGTTCACGGCGTGCACGCCCGCGTTGGGGTCGCCGATCGAGTAGGGGTCATACGGGGTGCGGTCGGCGTACCCGGTCAGCCACGTCAGTCCGGACGCGGCCTCGATGACGTAGGCGAATGCCGGGTTGTCACGCCACGGCCCGTCCAGGCCGAACCCCGGCATCCGGACCACCACGATGTCGGGCCGAATGGCTTGTAGGGCTGCGAAATCCAGCCCCATCTGGTCGAGCACCCGCGGCGTGAAGTTCTCCACGACCACGTCGCAGGTCGCGATGAGCCGGCGCAAGATGTCCCGGCCGCGCCGGTTTTGCAGGTCCAGCGTCAGGCCCTTCTTGTTGGTGTTGAGCGCCGCGAAGATCGGGGACTTCTCCCACCACTGATTTTCGGTGACGGGTACGCCCGCGATGAGCCGCGTCCCGTCGGGGCGGCGGGTGGACTCGACGTGGATGACCTCCGCGCCCAGCATCGCCAGGATATGGGTGCAGCAGGGGCCCGCCCAAAACGTTGTCATGTCCAGCACCCGAAGCCCCCTCAGCGGCAACCGATTCGCCGATCCGGTGGGCGCGGGCCGTGTCACGGCCTGCGCGGCGCGGTACCGCGCGGTGTGCTCGCCCAGCCGCGGCGCCGCGTGCGGCTCGCGCAGCAGCGCCGGCACCATGCGGTAGGGAGGGCCCGGCTGCCGGAACCCCCCGCCCGGGTTGCGAACAAAGGAGCGCCGCGCGCGGAAGTGGTCCAGCGACGCGATGTTGGCGCCGTTGGCCACCGGAGCGTTAGGAATGCGGAATGCTGTTGCGAGTTCGCGGATCTCGTCGACCGTGTTCTCTTCGAACCATGCGTAGATCTCGGCGGCCTTGATGTTGGCCCGCTCGGTGATCGTCAGCGACGAATCCTCATCGATCCATTCCGGGTGCCCGACCATCGCGCACAGGTCGAACCACTGCTGCGCCGTCCCGCAGCCGACGTCGACCAGGCCGTCCTTGGCGCGCGCCACGCCCGGCACGGTGACGCGACGCGCGTCCCGCCACGGCCGCCCGAGCATCTCGAAATAGGTGACGGGATAGTAGGTCAGGGAGAGGATCTGGGTCTCCAGCATCGACAGGTCCACCAGTTCGCCCGGCTCGTCGCCGTTGCGGCCGTGGCGCGATGCCAGGACGGCCACACTCGCATAGAGGCCGGCCACGTACTCGCCCACCTGCCCGCCGACGAACACGGGGGCGCGGTCGGCCTCACCGCGCCCGAGGCCGATGATCCCACCCGACCATGCTTGCAGCGTGAACTCGGTGGCCGCCCGGCCGCGCCAGGGCCCGTCCAGCCCGAACGGGGTGATCGAGACGACGGTGAGATGCGGATGGCGCCGGTGAATCACCGCGGGCGCGAAGTCCGCGCTCTCCGCGACTTTCGAGCCGCCGGACCACACCACCGCATCCGCGGACGTCAGCAACCGGTCGACCAGCTCGACATCGTCGGCGATGCCGGGATCGGCGACGACGCTGCGTTTCGACCCGGCCAGAAAGCCGAACAGCGCCCCGTCGCCGCCGGGCGGTATGACGGCGCCCGAGGCGGACCAGGAACGCAGCGGATCACCCTCCGGCGGTTCGACTTTGACGACGTCCGCCCCGCCGTCCGCCAGCAGCCTGGTGCAGTAGGCGCCCGCTATGCCGGTGGACAGATCGACCACGGTGTACCCGGTCAAGGGAGGTTCCACGGCGGACTCCGCCACTAGCGCTTCCGCTTCCGGCCGCGCTCGTCGGGGCTGTCCTTGCGCTTGCGCCCCTTCTTGCTCAGGCGCCAGTCCGGGGGAAACTTGTCGTCGTTGGCCTTCACCGCCGTACCCAGGCCCCGTTCGATGGCATCGCCGAGCGTGAAGTCGTCGGGACCGTCCGGCCGGACGCGGCCGCCCATCGATTCGAAGAAGCCGCTCAGCATGCTGCCCAGGTACTCGCCCTGGAACTGCTTCATGATCTCGAAGAAGACCTTCTGCATGAACACCGTATCGGTGGGGCGATTGCGTGCGCAGGCCAGCGCGTACCTCTCCACCTCCGCCTCGAGCTCGTCACGGGGCACCACACTGTTGAGAAAGTTGCAGTCGTACATCTCGGCCGCGGTGAAAGCCCTTCCGGTGAAGACCATTTCCTGGAACTTCCGGATCCCCATGGTCTGCGCCCACCACCACATCCGCGGCCCCCAGCCGTAATAGCGGAACGAGGGATGCCCGAACAGCGCGTCGTCGCTGGAGATCACCAGGTCCGCGTCGGCCGCCTGATAAAAGTGCCAGCCGTAGCAGTAGCCCTTGGCCTCGAGGATGCTGATCTTCTTGAAGTCCTGCAGGCCGCGTATCCCCGAGTTCGGGTTGGCGTACCACTGGCCCAGGGTGGCGCCATGCCGGAACGAGCCCTCGGGAGGAAAGCGGACGTCCTCGTCGTCGATCCGGTACTCGGCGAGCCGGTGACGCTGGTCCGCCGAGTTCTGCGCCGCCATTTCCTCGACGAGATCCGCGCCCGAGCCGAGGTCCTCGCCGGATCCGCGCACCACCAGCACCTTGACCTCGTCGTCAACGGCGGCGCGGTGCAACAGGTCCGCGTAGCGCAGGCGCGCGGCGATGGTGGGGGCGTTGAGCTGACCGGGGCGATCGAACGTGATGGTGGCGATGCGGGTTTCGGGGTCCTTGTGGTACTTGATGATCTCCTCGGCCGGCGGGCCGGGCTTGCCGGACATGGCTATTCGCGCCACGACGGGCTGGATGTCAGAACCTCGGGCCCGTCGGCGGAGATCAATACGGCTTCCCGACCGAAGACGGCGCCGACGCCCCGCTCCCAGACATAGCCGGTGACCGCCAGCACCATGCCCTGCTCCAATCGTTCGGCGGCCGCGGTCGCGGGCAGGTGCTTGGAGATCACCGGCGGGTCAAAGCCCATACCCAGCCCGCGGGCCACCGGCATCGGCGGCGCCGGCTCCCCCGCAGCCTGATAGGCCTCCAGCAGTTCGGCCGCGCCCGCTCCGGGTCGGCATGCGGCCAGCAGGCTGTCCCACAGGCGTTCCCATCGCCGATACACCGCATCCGCGCCGCGGGCCTCGCCCGCCGGCCAGGTTCGCCCGACCTCGCCCATGTAGCCGCCGGCAAGCACCCCGGCCGAGAACGCCACCAGGTCACCGTCTTTGACGCGGCGCGGAACACGATCGCTGCCAGCCGTCCGCCACGGGTGATCGGGTGAGGTCACCCACGCCACGTCTTGGTTCGACGGGGTGCTCACCCCGCCGGCCGCGACGGCCTCGAGCAGGGCCCCGGCGAGCGTCTGCTCGCTGACGCCCGGCCGCAGTTCGGAAACGGCGGCGGCCAGACCCTTTTCGGCCACCGCGATCGCCTCCCGCAACGACACCACTTCTTCGGCCGTCTTGATGCGGCGGGCGGCGCGCATCGCCAGTTCGCCGTCGACGAGCTCCGCGCCGGGAAACGCCGTCGGCAGCAGCTGGGCGAACACCGGTGATATCGCGTCGGTTCCGACGCGACGCGCGGTCGCGGCGCCATCGATGCGCCGCAGCGCCGACATCGTGTTCATCGGGTTCCACGAGATGCCGTACAGGTTCTCGTGTGGGATGTCCTCGGGGACACCTTCGTCCCATGTGCTGAGCAGATGGATCGCCCCGGTCGCGCGGACCAGCACACACGTCGGGCCGAACGGGCGTGTGCCCGCGACCCACAACTGCGGCGCACCGGTGACATAACGGACGTTGGCCTGGCGGCCGAGGACCAGGACGTCGAGGTCGTGCGCCGCCATCTGTTCCAGCACACGCCGGCGGCGACCCGAGCGCAGCGCGCGGTCGTCCGGGCAGACGTCAACTGACATGGCAGCCATAGGGGTCATAGGGGTAGTCGGTCAATCGGATCCAGCCTTCCTCGGTGATCACCAGGACCTCTTCGCTGCGGTACCCGCCGGTGCCGTCCTCCCACACCACGGGCTCCAAGACCAGCACCATGCCGGGTTGCAGGACGAAGTTCTCGTCGAATTCCTGGCCCAGATCCGTTCCGATCATGGGCATTTCGGCGGCGTTCACCCCGATGCCATGGCCCAGGTAGAAGTGCGGCAGCCACGGCTTGCGGCCGCCATTGGCGTTGGTGGCCGCCCGCCCCAGATCCGCCGCCGTGGCGCCGGCCTTGGCGACGCTCAGGACGGCGGACATGATCTCGAACCATTTGTCGAACTGCGCCCGTTGGCGCGGCGACGGATCCCGGCCGACGATCCAGGTCCGTCCGAAGTCGGAGCAGTAGCCGCGATAGGTGATGCTGACGTCGGTCCACAGCACGTCGCCCTCGGCGAGTTCGCGCTCGGTGCTCAGCAGGGGCAACGCCAGGTCGCCGTGCGTGGTCCAGACACCGTCGGCCTTGCTCGGCGGCATCACCTGCCAGATCGGTTCGAGCATGCTGGCCGTCGCACCCAACTCGAAGGCTCGCCGCAGAAAGCTTGCCGACAGGTCGATTTGGCGGATTCCCGGGGCCAGCCGCTTGTGCACCTCGACCATCGCCTCGTCGGTGATCCGGATGGCGGTGCGCATGCACGACAGTTCGTCCGGTGTCTTCACCGACTTGGCGGCGCTGACGATGGCCGCGGCGTCGACGGGCGCACCGCCGGGGAACAGCGCCTGTGCGGCGCGCGTCATCGCGCCGGTGCATTCGTCGACCGCAATCACCGCCGCGGTGGGAATCAGGCCGGCCAGCAGGCGAGCGAAGTCTTCGACGCCCTCGTCGAATTCGAGATACACCGGGCCGTGCACATGGTCGGCGGGCAGGTCCGACTCGTGCGAGGCGCCCTCGCGAAACGGCAGGAACAGGTGCGGCCACTCGTCCGCGGCGAGCACCACGGCCACCGGACGCTCCACGTAGGACAGACCCGCGTCACCGAGCGGCCAACTGGTGCCGGTGGCGTAGACCACCGCACTGTTGCCCAGCAGGATCATGGCGTCGACACCGCGTTCGGCCATGGCCGAGCGCAGCCGTGCCCCGGTCTCCCGGCGCATGCGGCCCAGGTCGGGCGTCTCGGGGATCACCAGGCTGCTGGTGCCCGCGCCCGTTTGCGCGAAGGTCGTCATCCGGCCGCCCTACAGTCCCAGGAATTTCGTGACGTTGCCGCTGACGATCTTCGCGGCGTCCGCGGGACCGACGGCCTCGACAACGGCGGCCAGCGACTTTTCGGAGTAGCCGTAGGTGCTTTCGTTGTGCGGGTAGTCGCTGGACCACATGACCTTGTCCACCCCGATCTTGTCGATCAGCTGCAGACCGAGCGGGTCGACCATGAACGACGCGCTCATGTGGTTGTCCCAGTAGTACCGCACGTCGTGCTGCAACGGTCGGTTGAACATGTGCTGGTAGGACGCCACCAAGTGCTCGGCGTCCTGCAGTGCCCATGGAACCCAGGCGATGCCGCCCTCGAACCAGCCGATCCGCAGAGCCGGGTGATCATCGAGGATGCCGCCGAAGATGTACTTGGAGAAGGTCTCCCGGAAACCGTCGATGTTGATCATCATGCCGACGACGACGCTGTTGAACTCGCACGGGCTCTTCGGCGGCGTTTCGCCGATGTGGTGGGTGAGCGGCAGGCCGGCGGCCTCGATCTCGTCCCAAACCGGCCTCATGGACGTGCTCGCGTAGTCGATCGGGTTGCCGTCGTCGTCCTTGCCGGGGTTCAGCGGCATCAGGAAGGTCTTGAGCCCCAACGACTTCAGCTCGTCGAGTGTCCGGCGGGTGCCCTGTGGGTCCCACCAGTTGATCAGGCCGGCGCCGTAGAAGTGGCCGCCCGAGCGCTCCTGCAGCTCCGCGATGTATTCGTTGTAGATGCGGAAGGCCAGTTCGCGCAGGTTCTTGTCCGGGTAGTGGAACAGCGCCAGAATCGCGTTGGGGAACGCCAGTTCCTTGTCGACCCCGTCGTCATGCAGTTCCTGGATGCGGGCCTCGATGTTGGTGCTCGCCGCGCCGGGCAGGTCGTCGTACTGCATCAGCACCGCGCTGAAGTCACCCGGCAAAAACGACTGGCCCTTGCGGCCGACCTGGTAGGCACCGTCCTCGTACCAGATCCGCGGCGCCTTGTCCTTGAGGTCGTCCGGAAAGCGTTGGTAGAAGATGTCGTCCGCCAGCGAGATGTGATTGTCCGCGGAAAACACCACGGTTCCCGCCGGCAGGCCGACGTCCGCGTCCGAGGCGTGGCCCCGGCGGTCCTTCGGGGCGCCGAAGCCTCCGGGCGGGTAGAGCGAAACGGTGCTGGTGTGAGTCGTCATCGTTGACCCCTCCATTCGGATCGGCATTGGGACAGTTGCGGCCTGGGGGGCTACCAGGTCACCGGAAGTTCGTAGACGCCGTAGGCGAGCCGGTCGTCTTTGAAGGGCACGTCCTCGACGGGGATGGCCAATTCGAGGGTGGGGACGCGCCGGAACAGGGTGCGGTAGACGATTTGCAGCTCGGCGCGGGCGAGCTGCTGCCCCACGCATTGATGCCGGCCGTAGCCGAAGGCGACGTTGCGGTCGGCCCCGGAGCGGTGCAGGTACAGCCGTTCGGGTTCGGGGAAGGCGTGCGGATCCCAGTTGGCCGGGGCCAGGTCGATGACGATGCCCTCGCCGGCGCGGATGGTCTCCCCGGCGATGTGGATGTCTTCGAGCGCGACGCGGCGCTGCCCGTTCTGAATGATGCTCAGATAGCGCAGCAGTTCCTCGACGGCGCTGGCGATGACCTTGGGATCCTCGGCGTCGCGGATGACGGCCAGCTGGTCCGGGTTCGTCAGCAGGGCAAGCACCCCGAGACCGATCATGTTCGAGGTGGTCTCATGCCCGGCGATCAGCAGGCCGGTGCCCAGTTGGGCCGCTTCTTTGACGCTGAGCTCGCCGGCCTTGACGCGCTCGGCAAGGTCGGAAACCGCGTCCTCCGCCGGGTTCGCCATTTTCGCCTCGACCAGCTCCGCGAGGTACTTGTTGAGGTTCATGGCACCTTTGACGGTGTCTTCGCCGGTCGCGTAGCGCGCCAGCCCGACGTTGGCGTGGTGCTGGAACATGTCGGCGTCCTCATACGGGACGCCGAGCAGTTGGCTGATCACCAGCGACGGGACCGGCAACGCCAGCGCGGTGACGACGTCGGCGGGCTGCGGGCCGGCCAGCATCGCGTCGATGTGGTCGTCGGTGATCCGCTGGATGGTCGGGCGCAGGCCCTCAACGCGCTTGAACGTGAAGGGTTTCGACAGCATGCGACGGAATCGGGTGTGCTCCTCGCCGTCGGCGGTGAAGACCGACCGTGGACGCTTGTGCACGGTGGACAACATGCCCGCGTTCCAGTGCGGGAAGCCGGGCAGCCGGTCGTCGACGCTGACGCGCGAATCCGAGAACAGCTCCCGCACTTGCTCATAGCCGGTGACGAGCCACGGCGTGCTGCCGTCCCAGATCCGGACTCGGGACAGCGGGCGCGCTTCGGCCAGTGCCATGACACCCGGCGGCGGGGCGAAGGGGCAGCCTTTCTGCCTGGGCATCGGGTAGTCGGGGATCTCCGCGGCCGCCTCGGTCGCAGAAGTGTTCGTCATCGTCTCGGACATCTCATTCCTCGATGTGAATGGCCAGCGCGGGGCACGCCGCGGCGGCTCGCCGCGCGCCCTCGGCCTGCTCGGCCGACGGATTGGGGTTGAGCAGAACGACGACGCCGTCGTCGTCGCGCTGGTCGAACACGTCGGGGGCGTTCATCACGCAGTTCCCCGACGAGGCGCATGCGTCTTGGTCGACAGTCACTTTCATCTGCAGACCTTTCACTGGTACGGCGTCACGGGCGCCAGCCACAGGCCCACGATCGCATCGATGAGGCCCGACGCGGCGGCCCGCCAGGAACGCCGGGGCGGTGAGGCGCCCGCGGCGAGCGCGCGTTCCCGGTCGGCGCAGGTATGCATCAACAGGTTGCGGGCCATGATGTTTCGTTCGAAGTGCACCTCGGCCGGCAGGTCCGGCAGGCAGCGGTTGATGCCCTCGACGACCTGCACCAGGGAAGGCGAGCTCAGGGCGCCCTTGACGATGATGTGGTAGTACGCGGGATCGGTCATCGCCTGCGCCGCGAACCGCGCGTACCAGGTGGGATTGCCGAGCTCCTCCAGGTGATCGGTGAGGGGACGCACCAGGCAGGCCACCCAGTCCCTCAATTCGGCGGAACCACCCGACTCGAGCAACTCGGCCACCATCTGCTCGCGCAGCCGCTCGACCGGTCCGCGGTGCTTGTGTTCGATCGCCCGGACCAGGTCGGCCTTCGTGCCGAAGTGGTAGCCGACGGCGGCGTTATTGCCTTGGCCGGCGGCCTCGCTCACCTGCCGGTTCGATACCGCGAACATGCCGTGCTCGGCGTAGAGGCGCTCGGCCGCAACCAAGATCGCTTCCTGGGTGGAGCTGGCCCGCTCGGTGCGAACGGGCCGGCCGATGGTGGTCACCCGGCTAGTCAACCGCGGCCCTTCGATTAAGTCAAGCGATTGATTTAATTTCCCGGGCTGCATCGGCGGCCGTCGTCTGGATGCCACTTGGCGAACATCGGGTGACAAAGGTCCCTCGCCGGAGTGGGTCCGACCGGGTCACGATGGCTCTTGCGTCGGGAGCGTGGTGGTGTCAGGACAGTGAAGGACTGGTGGGGGTAAGCCATGTTGTCAGCCAACCGTGTCTCGGCGATCGAGGGCTCGGCATGGTTTCAGTCGAAGTGGGCGCCGTACCTGTTGTGCGATGCGGACTGGCGAATCCGCGCGGTGAACGCGGCCTGCGAACGCGTGTCGGGGCACCCGCGGGAGAATCTGCTCGGCCGCCAGCTGTTCGACGCCTTCCCCGACAACCCGGCCGACCCGGAAGCGGACGGCGTGGCCAACGTCTCGGCGTCGCTGGAGTTCGTCCTTCGCCGCGGCGTCCGGCATTGGCTGGGTGTGCAGCGCTACGACATTCCCGACCCGCAGGTTCCGGGCGAGTTCGTCTATAAGGTTTGGACCCCGATGAATTCGCCGATCAAGGACGGCAAGAAGACGATCGCGGTGTTGCAGCACGCCCAGGACGTCACCCGCGTGGTGCCGCCGACGCCGGCGGAACGGGCGTATCCCAAACTCTTCGAGTTGCGGAGGGCGGCCGAGGTGCTGGCGCGCCAGTTCCCCGACCTTCCCAGCGAGGCGGTGTTGAGCGTGCTGACGCATTCCCACAGCATGATCGCGGAAAGCGCCGGCACCGAGGACCTCGAGCGCGCGGAGGCGCTGGCCAAGCTGCGGCTGGAAACCCACGCGGGACATCCCGCGAAAGAGCCCTGACGCGCAACCTCACTCGCTCCTGCGCGAGCGGATCACCTTGCCGGCGGAGGTCCCGCCGTCGACCGGCAGCACGGCGCCGGTGACATACCTCGACCGATCGGTGGCGAAGTACAGCGCCGCCTCGGCGACGTCGTCTGGCGTGCCCTCCCGCTTCAGTGGCCGGTCGTCACGCATCCCCTGGCGAATCCGCGCCTCGAACCGCGCCAGCTCGGCCGGGTCCACGTCGACCGCCGACGACGCCAGGATCGGCGTCGGGATGCTGCCCGGCGCTATCGCGTTGACCCGAATCTCGTGGCCCGCCAGCTCAATTGCCGCGGACTTGGTGAACTGGATGACCGCCGCCTTCGAGGCGCGGTAGATCATCACGCCACCGCCCGCCTGGATCCCGCCGATCGACGTGAGGTTGATGATCGACCCGCCGCCGCGGTCGGCCATCTGTCGGGCGGCATCGCGGGTACCGGCCATCACCCCCAGCACGTTGACCCCCATCACGCGGTGGAAGTCGGACAGGTCGTCGTCGAGCAGCCGGCGCAGCGGGCTGGAGATCCCGGCGTTGTTCACCATGACGTCCAGTCCGCCGAATTTCTCGACGGTGGTGGCGACGAGCGCGCCGACCTGTTCGGGATCGGAGACGTCCGTCCTCCTGAACAGGACTTGAGGGCCCAGCGTGGCGGCCAACTCCTCCCCCCGGTCGGCCTCGATGTCGGCGATGACGACCCGGGCCCCCTCGGCCGCAAACCGCTCCACGATCCCGCGGCCGATGCCGGACGCACCGCCGGTGACGATGGCGACCTTGCCATCCAATTCGTTGACCACCCGACGAGTTAATCGGTGCCGCGAGCGTTAAGTCAAGCAGTTGATTTAAGGACTGCCGTCCCTCGGCATCGCCTCGCGCAGACATTGAGGGTTCCGCACCGCCTGTGCAAGCGCCATGCTGAGTGGGCCGGTTCATCGGGAGACGCGGGAGGCGTGGTCATGAAGGTCTTGGTCGTCGGGGGCAGCGGACTCATCGGATCACAGGTCGTCGCCCAGCTCACCGAGCTGGGCCACGAGGCCGTCCCGGCCTCGCCGAGGTCGGGGGTCAACGCCGTGACGGGCGAAGGGGTTGCCGAAGCGTTGGCCGGTGTCCACACGGTTGTCGACGTCTCCAATTCGCCGTCCTGGGCCGACGAGGACGTTCTGAACTTCTTCACCACCTCGACCCGCAACCTCCTCGAGGCGGAGCGGGCGGCCGGCGTGCAGCATCACGTCGCGCTCTCGATTGTGGGGGCGGACCGGACGGCCGAAAGTGGCTACATGCGAGCCAAAATCGCCCAGGAGAAAGAAATCGTGGAATCGGGAGCCCCGTACTCGATCGTGCGGGCGACCCAGTTCTTCGAATTCGTTGACGGCATTGCCGATTCGATGACCGACGGCGACACCGTCCGCGCGCCGCACGGGGCGTTCCAGCCGATCGCCGCCGCGGATGTCGCCACGGCGGTGACCCGCGCGACGACCGGTGACCCGGTCAATGGGCTGACCAACATCGCCGGCCCCGAGAAGCGCGGCATGGACGATTTCATCCGGACCCGGTTCGCCGTGACCGGCGATGAGCGCCAGGTGGTCACCGACAATGACGCCCGCTACTACGGTGCGGTGCTCGATGACCGCAGCATCGTTCCCGTCGATGGCGAAGACGTCGTCGTCTACCCCACCACGTTCAGCGAATGGATGGCTTCCCAGGCGCCCAGCGGCGCACAGTAGGGACCCCGCCATCTCGAGATTGCCGTCGGCGCCGTGGTTGCCATTGACGGCACGACCTTGGCGGCAATCTCGACATCAACCGCAAAGGTAGTTGCGCTGAGACCCGTGGCCGAGCAGCGTATAGATCGCCAGTGATCGACGACGACGAGGAGCGGTATGTCTGTGCTTCCCACGAGCGAGACCACCGTCCCCGGCGGTCGGCTCACCAGGCGCGGATTCATCGCCGCCGGCATCGCCGGCGGATTCGCACTGGCGGCGTGCAGTCAGTCCAAGCCCCCGCCGTCCGGCAACGCTCAGCTGGCCGCCGCCATCGCCGCGGCCGAGGCCGCCCGGCCGCACAGCGGCCGCACCGTCACCGCCAGGCTGACCGCCCAGCAGGTTCAGGTCGACCTCGGCGGCCCGGTCGTGCGCACCCTGGCCTACGGCAACGCCATCCCGGGCTCACCGATCCGGGCCAGGATCGGCGACGAGCTGGCGGTGACGGTGTCGAATCGGCTCGACCGCCCGACGTCGGTGCACTGGCACGGCATCGCGCTGCGCAACGACATGGACGGCGCCGCGCCCGCCACCCCCAACATCCCCGCCGGCCAGGACTTCACCTACCGGTTCTCCGTCCCGGACGCCGGCACCTACTGGGCGCATCCGCACACCGGTCTGGACGCCGACACGGGCCTTTACCTGCCGGTCATCGTCGACGACCCGACCGAAGGCGACTATGACGCCGAATGGATTGTCGTCCTTGATGATTGGACCGACGGCGTCGGGAAGTCGCCGCAGCAGCTCTACACCGAACTGACCAGCCCCAACAAGCCCGGCCCGCCTAGCGCCCCCCAGACCACGACGAGCGCGACCACCACTGGCACCACCACGACCAGTGAGACGCCGACCACCACGTCGTCGACCGGTGAGACCTCGTCAACGTCGACCAGCACCACCTCGAGCGGCCCGCCGGCTTCGCCGGCCGCGGCGCCGGGGGGCGGCGTCGGCAGAAGCGATCTGCTCGGCGGCGACGCCGGGGACATCGCCTACCCCTACTACTTGGTCAACGGCCGAATTCCCGCCGCGCCCATGACCTTCAACGCCAAGCCGGGACAGCGCATCCGGATCCGCTTCATCAACGCCGGCTCCGACACCACGTTTCGCGTCGCGCTGGCCGGCCATTCGATGACGGTCACGCATACCGACGGTTATCCCGTGGTGCCGGTCCGGGTCGACGCCCTGCTCATCGGCATGGCCGAGCGCTACGACGTCATCGTGACCGCAGCCGACGGTGTTTTTCCGCTGGTCGCGCTCGCCGAAGGGAAGAACGCCCTGGCACGAACGCTGCTGTCCACCGGCGCGGGCAGCGCACCCGACCCGGGGTTCCACCCGGCCGAACTCGACCGACGGGTGGGCACGGTGGAAATGTTCACCGCGACAACGCCGGTCAACCTGGGCCGGCCGCAGCCCGGCCTGAACCTCCCGGTCGTGCTGGGCGGCAACATGACCCAATACAACTGGACGATCAACGGAAAGCCCTACAGCGACACCGAGCCGTTGCACATCCGCCAGGGCGATCGGCCCACCATCACGTTCGACAACACCACGATGATGTATCACCCGATGCACCTGCACGGCCACACGTTTCAGCTGATCAAGGCCGACGGTAGTCCCGGTGCGCGCAAGGACACCCTCATGGTGCTGCCCAAGCAGAAGCTGCTCGCCGTGCTGGTGGCCGACAATCCGGGCCTGTGGCAGTTGCACTGCCACAACACCTATCACCAAGAGGCCGGCATGCAGACCCGGCTGGACTACGTGTTCTGAGCCTCAGGCGTCGGCGAGGAAGTCGAGCAGCAGCCGGTTCACCGTGGTCGACTGCTCGATCTGCGGGCAGTGTCCGGCCTTGTCGACGACGACCGACCGGGCGCCGTCGATCGCCTTGGCGATCTGGGCGGCCCAGCCGGCCGGGAGCAACTTGTCGGCTCCCCCCTCCACGACCAGGGTGGGCACCGTGATGCGTTCGTACGGCCGGGCACTCGAGGGCGTGGCGGAAGAAGCGGCACCCGGGCGACGAAACCGGGCCGCGGCGATCGCCTCCCATGCCCCCGGTGCGGTGCTCGACTCGTAGCGGCGCCGCACGTATTCGTCGTCGGCGGGATAGGCCGGGTCATGAAACAGGGCCTCGACGATGCGCCGCATACCCGGCAGCGTCGCGTCGTATTGCTGTAGCGCTTCGAAGTGCTGGTTCTGCTGAATCTCGCCGCCCCCGCAGATGATCGCCAGGCTGCGGGCGGGCAGCCGCGGTGTGTCCGAGGTGGCGTCGGTGAGCAGATTGATGGCGCCCATCGAGTTGCCCACGAAGTGCGCCGACTCGACGCCGAGCAGCTCGCAGAACCGTGCCACGTGCCGAATACGCATTCCGCGCCCGTCGACGAAATCGATGACCTTCGCCGACTGCCCGAAGCCCAGCTGGTCCGGTGCCAGCACCCGGTACCGAGCGGCCAGCGCGGCGATGTTGCGTTCCCAGCCGAGTTCGGCGCCGGCACCGAACTCGCCGCCGTGCAGCAGCACCACCGGATCGCCTTCACCGGCCTCCAAGTAGCCGGTGACCAGGCCGTCGACCAGCGTGGTCCTGCAGTGAAAGTCCATCACTTGATCGCGATCGGGTTGACCGGAGAGCCCACTGCCCCAACGAATCTCAGAGGCGGTGCAATGAGCTGGAACTCGTAGACGCCGTCGGCGGCGCAATCGTTTGCGAGCCCGGTCAGGTCCCAGTACTCGCCGAGCATGAGCCCCATGTCGCGCAGGCACAGCAGATGCAAGGGTAGAAATGCGCCCTCGACATCGGACACCGGGTCCTCGACCTGGAGGTTGTCCGAGGCGACCGCCGCGACCTCGTGGTCGTGCAGCCACGAGGCGCAGCGCCAGTGCAGACCGGAGAAGGGCTCCGTCTTGTTACCGGTCTGCAAGAACCTGGTCCACCAACCGGTCCGGATCAGAACGATGTCGCCCCTCTCGATCGTCACGCCCTGCGCACGAACGACGTCATCGAGTTCTTCGGGGGTGATCGGATTGCCCTGTTCGAGGAAGACCTCCGCGTTGCGGTGGCGGACGAGGTCCAGCAGCACGCCACGCGAGGTGATGCCCTTGACGTCGACCTTGTCGATGCTGCAGTGGTAGGCCCCCATACTCGTCACGGAGCCCGACGAGAAGCCGTTGTAGAGCTTGCCTTCGTAGTAGACGTGTGAGAACGCATCCCACTGGGTGGCCGCCTGCAGCGGCATGATGATCATGTCTTCGTTGAAGCGAAACAGGTTGTCGACGAAGTAGTTACCCAACTGCTTCGCTGTCGCGTTTTGCGTCCACCCGGGACCATATTGGGCAAGCGAGCTCGCATCCCCACCGTCCACGGTCATAAGAAGCATGGGGTTGTGCCGAAAGCCGAAGGCGCCCTGCGGTCCCGACGAGCCGAAGTCGACCCCGAGCGGAAACACCTTGCCATGCCGGACCAGGCTCGCGGCCCGGGCGATCTTATCCTCGGTAATGAAGTTCAGTGTGCCGAGCTCGTCGTCGTCTCCCCACCGTCCCCAATTAGAGACGTCACGCGCGACCCGGCGAAAATCAGTCAAGTCGGCCACGGGGCTCCTTCCTCGAGTTCACGAGCGATAGCGGCGCCCACATTTCCACCGTCGACCCAGATGACCTGTCCCGTGATATAGCTCGCCGCAGCACTGTTCAAGAAGAGCAACACCGCGGCTTGCTCGGCGGGGCCGGATACCCGACCCAACGGCTTCGGGATGTCGTCCAGGAAACCCTGCCCGTAGGCCGTCCGAAGCTGGTCGAGGATGGGCGTCTCGGTGACCCCCGGGCCGGTGCAGTTGATGCGGATGCCCTTGGCCCCCAGCGGTGTAGCGCTTCGCATGGTGTAGAAGATGATCGCCTCTTTGGACAGTTGGTAACCGTTGCCCAAGCCCTCGCGATTGGCGTGACACCAATCGATGCCTTCCCGCATTGTCGCGGTGTTGAGCAGAGGCGCCACCGCAGCCGCATGTTCGCGGTAGGCGGCGGCCGCGAGCGAGGAGACGCTCACGATCGAGGATCCCGCAGCCATCTTGGGGACCAGCGCCTCGGTCAACTGACGCAGGCCCAGGAAGTTGACTGTGGCGACGAGCACCGGGTCACCGATCCCGGACGAGAGGCCGGCGACGTTGAACAGTGCGTCGACCGGCCCGCCGATCGCCGCTGCGGCCTCATCGATCGATCCCGGGTCGGCCAGGTCCGTCTCACGAAAGTCGTTGAGCGGGATATCGGGTCGACGCTTGTCCAGCCCAATGACGTCCGCGCCGAGTTCGCTGAGCTGGCGCACCACGTGTCCGCCGATGCCCGAGGCGCATCCGGTCACCACCGCGCGGCGGCCGTCGTAGCGCCAGAGCTCGTCGATCGATCCCAAGACCGGCTCCTCATTCAGCGACCGTCCGGGGTCACTTCTTCTGCTGCTGTTCTTTCAGCCGCTGCGCCGCCTGGACGCGGCCCTCGTTGATCTCCGCCATGGCTTCGGGGATCTCGCTGGCGGTGAACTTACCGCCCCGACCGGTGGGCAGGCCGCCGAACGAGTATTTCTCGTCGAACTGCGGCGCGGTCGGTGCCGGCCGCCGCGCTTCCACCTTCTCGATGACGGGTTCCAGCCGCTTCGCCTTCTCGGCGACCGCCTTGGCGTCGCGTTCGATGAACTCGGGCAGCACCTCGGAGCCCATCAGCTCGATGGATTCCATGGTGCCCTCGTGGCTGCGCGGGTTGAGCAGCAGGATGATCTCGTCGACACCGCTCTCCTCGTACCCGCGCAGGAATTCCCGGACGGTCGCCGGCGACCCGATCGCGCCGCGCCCGGGCCCGTAGGCCAGCGTCGGATCCTTTTCCACCTCTTCGAGATACCGCTTCCACACGCCGGTCCGCCCGGGGGTGTGCACGCCCGTCATGTAGTAGTGCATGATCCCGAACGAGAAGAATCCGCCGCCCTTCCCCAGCCGTTGCAGCGCCTGCTCGTCGGTCTTGGCGACCATCATCGACAGGTCGCCCCCGATGGCCAGGATGTTCGGGTTGATCCGGGGTGTGACGGGAACGCCGCTCTCTTCGAACTCCTTGTAGTAGCCGTTCACCCGCTCGGTCAGCGGCCCGGGACCGGTGTAGGCGAAACTCAGTGCGCCGATCGCTTTTTGGGCGGCCATTTGCACGCTCGCCGGCCGGGTGCAGGCGACCCAGACGGGTGGATGCGGCTTCTGCAGCGGCTTGGGAACGACGTTGCGCGCCGGCATCTGGACGTGTTGGCCGTTGAAGCCGGCGAACGGTTCCTCGATCATGCAGCGGATCGAGACCTCGAGCGCCTCCTCCCATTGGGCGCGCTTGTCGGCGGGGTCGATGTTGAATCCGCCGAGTTCACCGACGGACGACGATTCGCCGGTGCCGAACTCGACGCGGCCGTTGGAGAGCAGGTCCAAGGTGGCGATGCGTTCGGCTACCCGGGCGGGGTGGTTGACCACCGGGGGCAGGTGCATGATGCCGAACCCCAGGCGGATGTCCTTGGTGCGCTGGCTGGCCGCGGCCAGGAAGATCTCCGGTGCCGTCGAGTGGCAGTACTCCTCGAGGAAGTGGTGTTCGGTCAGCCACACGGTGGAGAAGCCCGCCTTGTCGGCGGCCTCGACCTCGTCGAGACACTCCTGCATCATGACGTGTTCGTCGTCGGGCGCCCACGGCCGCGGCAGGGCGAACTCGTAGAACAGCGAGATTTTCATCGTTACCTCCTATGAGAACTAAGGGTCCGTTTGGCCGCATGTGCGGCAATGTGATTCGCCGCGACGAAGCCGAAGGTCATCGCCGGGCCGATGGTCGCCCCCGCGCCGGCGTAGCTACGCCCCATCACCGGGGCCGCGGTGTTACCCACCGCGTAGAGCCCCGGCACCACGGTGTCGTCGTCGCGAAGCACCCGCGCGTGTTCGTCGGTCCGCAGGCCACCCGACGTCCCGAGATCGCCGAGGACGATCCGGAAGGCGTAGTACGGCGGGTTGCCCAGCGGGAACAGGTTCGGGTTGGGCAGCGTCGGGTCGCCGTAGTAGTTGTCGTAGACGCTGTCCCCGCGGTTGAAGTCGTCGTCGTGGCCCGTGCGGGCGAGTTCGTTGAATCGGCGGGCGGTTTCGGCCAGGTTCGCGGCCGGCACACCGATCCTGTCCGCCATTTCCTGCCACGTCATGGCCGCCTTGACCACGCCCGATTCCAGCCAGGCCGCCGGGACCCGGCGCCCGGTGGGCACCGGCGCGCCCGGGATTTTCGGTATCGGCAGGTGCCCGCCGATGACGTAGCGATTCCACGACCGGTGGTCGGTGATCAACCAGCAGGGGATGTGGGTGACCCCCGATTGCTGGCCGTCGATCATCGCGTGGCCGAAGTCCATGTAGGGCGCCGCCTCGTTGATGAAGCGCTTGCCGTCGCCGTTGACGATGAACTGCGCGGGCATCATGCGCTCGTTGAGCATGAACTGCATGCGGCCGTCCGGCCATTGAATGGCGGGAAACCACCATGCCTCGTCGAGCAGTTCCGTCGCCGCACCGAGCTTTTGGGCCGCACGGATGCCGTCACCCATGGCGGCGGGATTTCCGAAGCTCCAGTCCTGGTCCACGACGGGCAGGAGTTCCTTGCGCCAGGCCAGATCGTGGTCGAAGCCACCGGACGCCAGGATGACGCCGAGCCGCGCCCCGATCCGCCGGATATCCCCGTCCCGCCCGACCGCCACACCGGTCACCGATCCCGCGGCGTCGGTGAGCAACTCGGTCATCGGCGAGTCCAGCCACAGCGGGATGCCGCGTTCGCGCATGGTCAACCGGAGCCGGGCGGCCAGCGATTGGCCGATGGCCGCCATGCGCTCGCCGAAAACCCGCGCCCGGACCATCCGCGCGATCAGCTTCAGCAGCACCCCCTTGCCGGCCCACGACTGCCGGATGCGGTAGAACGTGCGAAGCTCCTTGGGCCCCAGCCAGATTCCCTTCGGGGCCAGCGCCAGGGGTTGCAGCAGCCGCTGCTCGTCGCGGCCGAGCGTGCGCAGGTCGATGGGCGGCACGTTGATCGTGCTGCCGAGTTCGGATCCGCCGGGCAGTTCCGGGTAATAGTCGGCATAGCCGGGCTTCCAGACGAACTCACACCACCCCGAGAGCCGTTCGAGGAACTCCAGCATCTTCGGGGCGGACTCGACGTACTGCCGGATGCGCGCCTCGCTGACCAGTCCGTCGGTGATCCGGCGCAGGTATTCGACGACGCGTTCGGGTTCGGGGGCGTAACCCTCCCTGCGCTGGGCGGGCGCCCCGGGCACCCAGATGCCGCCGCCGGACAGGGCGGTGGAGCCGCCGAAGAAGGACGACTTCTCCACCACCAGCGTGTCCAGTCCGGCGGCCTGGGCGGTCAGCGCCGCCGTCATGCCGCCGCCGCCCGATCCGACGACGAGCACGTCGACGACGCGGTCGAAACCATCCGGCGCCGCGGTCATTTCGGCACCGCCGTCCTGATGGCGAAACCGGCGATCAACTCCGCGGCCGGCTTGTAGTAGCGGCCGACGGTCTCGTAGGGGCCCGCGCTCGCCAGCGCCGCGAATGCGGCGACCCAGGTTCGGATCTCCTGCGCGGAGCTGCCGCCCTCGTGGGCCACGAACGAGTTCGACCACTGGTCGAGTTCGCCCAGCCGGCCGCCATCGATGATCTCGAGGAACCGCTGATCCCACACCGGGTTCAGTTCCTGCAGGTCGCTGTCGCCGGCGGCGAAGCTCCTGGCCGCCTCGATCACGGCCGCCTGCCGCGCTTGGCGCTGCTCGGGTGTCATCGGCCGGCCGTGCACGATGCGCTCGAGCACCGGCGGCGACGCGGTGGCCAAGGCCGGCACCGGTGGGCTGTGGGACAGCCCACCGGATCCCAGTAGCAGCACCCGCTTGTCCAGCGTGGCCAGGTAGTGGCCGACGGCGGTACCGAGCGCCCGGCACCGACCTATCGGCCCGAGCGGCACGCCGATCGCGTTGATGAAGACGGGTATGACCGGGCGAGAGGTGGCTTCGCCGAACAGCTTCTCCAGCGGCTGGACGGTGCCGTGATCGACGTCCATGCAGGCCGAAACCGCGATGTCGACGCCCGCGTCCAGCACGGCTTTCGCGCACTCGGTCGCGAGCTTCTCCGGAACGTCGAGCGGGCCGGCGTGGGTGCCGTAGTCCCCGACCCCGGTGGCGCTCGTACCGATGCAGAAGGGCGGCATCATCTTGTAGAAGAAGCCGTTGTAGTGGTCCGGGGAGAAGATGACGACGAGTTCGGGGTCGTAGTCGTCGACGAATTGTCGCGCGTCGCCGATCGCGCCTTCGATGTCGTCAAGCAGGTCCCGCGACGGCCCCGGAAGATTCAGGAGCGGGCTGTGCGACATACAGCACAGAGCCAGTGCCACTTTGCGGATCACCCCCTCGGGGCGTGAGCGTGAGCGCATCGATGAGCGCGGCGCTCAGGTCGGGCGCCCGCTGCGCGATGCAGGCGCCGGCGACGCACCGGTCGGGACGCAGGAACAACACCGATTCCTGGTGGGTGTCGAACCAGGATTTGACGGCCCCGTCGCGGTCCCCCACGACCACGACATCGGGATCGTCGTGTCCGGTCCAGTGCAGCTGGGTCAGCGGCCGCAGCGCAACGAACCGGGCGCCCAGCGCTTTCCAGTTCGCGAAGGCGACGTCGCCGAGAATCCTGCGGGGGTGATTGTTCCAGCACAGCACCGCGAACCAGTCCCCGAGCACGTCGTCCAGCAGCACGTTCTGCCGATCGCGGGTATCGACCCGGGGCTGGATGAACAGCGTGCCCACCGGCGAATCCGCCCGGCCGGGAGCACCATGCACGACGGCCCCCTGCTCGTAGCGCGGCATCGGCTTGAACCGCATCTCGAGCACATACCGCTTGAGCGACGGCACAATTGACGCCGACCGCACGAGCAGGTCGCGGGCGCCGGTCACCCGGCGGTTGGTCGGCGAGATCACGCGACCCACCATCGTGGACAGGTCGATCATCGCCCGCGCGTGTTTGCGGCGCTCCACGTCGTAGGTGTCCAGGAGCTTGTCGTCGGCGCGGCCGCTGACCACCGCGGCGAGCTTCCAGCCCAGGTTGGCCGCGTCCCGGATCCCGCTGTTGTAGCCCTGGCCCTGCCATACCGGCATCAGATGCGCGGCGTCCCCGGCCAGTAACATGCGGCCCCTGCGGAACGCGCCGGCGATCCGCGAGTGATGCGTGTAGACCCGCCGCCGGATCACGTCGACGCGGTCGGGATGGGGCACCATCCGGGCCAGCATCCGCGTCAGGAACTCCGGGTCCTCGGCCTGCTCGTCGGTCTCGTTGGCGTGAATCATGAACTCGAATCGGCGAATTCCGTGCGCGATCGAGATCGAGGCGTACGGGCGTTCGGGGTCGGCGCCGACCTCGCTGTTGGGATGGCCGAGCGGGTCGTTGGCGACGTCGACCACCAGCCAGCGGGTCGACGAGGTGGTTCCGTCGAAAGAGACACCCATCATGCGGCGGGTCATGCTGCGACCACCGTCGCAACCGACCACGTAACGCGCTTGCAGGCTGGACGTTTCGTGGTCGCGCTCCCCGCCGAGTTCGACGGTGACCCCGTCGTCGCTCTCCTGGCACGCCGCCATCGGGCGCCCCCACCACACCTCGACGTGCTCGAATCTGTCCAGGCCGGCAAGCAATTCGGCGTCGACGAGCGGTTGGACGAAGCCGTTGCGCTTCGGCCATCCGAATCGCGCGTCGGGCGGGGCCATTTCGGCCAGCACGCGCCGCTTGGCGTCGACGAAACGCAGGATCTGATTGGGCACCGTGTGCGGCACCACCCGGTCGGCGAGCCCGATCGACTGGAATGTCCGCAGGGCCTCGTCGTCGAGCCCGACCCCGCGCGGATAGTCGATCAGGGTGTCGCGTTCTTCGACCACCACCGTGCGGATGCCCTGCAGGCCGAGAATGTTGGCCAACGTCAGGCCGACCGGACCGGCTCCGACCACGACAACGTCGGTCTCGATTCCCGCCGGCTCGCGCCCCGCCCCGACCATCACCGCCCCAGCAGGAAGTCGAGATGCAAACGATTGAAGGTCTTGGGGTCCTCGTACTGCGGCCAGTGCCCACACCCGGGCATCACCTCGAAGCGCGCGCCGGGGATCATCGACGCGATGCGGCGGCCCTCCGTCACGTCCGCGGTGGGGTCGTCGCTGGTCCACAGCACCAGCGTCGGCGCCGTGATCGCGCCGTACTCGTCGGGACCGATGATGTTGCGCGCCCGGATCTCCGGATCCTGCAGCGCCATGATGTCGCGCATGGCGTCGACGAATCCCGGTTGCCGGTAGACGCGTTGGCGGCTGGCGACCAAGTCGTCGTAGTCCTTGGACTTGTCGGCCATCAACCACTTGATCCGTGCCTGCACCGTCTCCCAGGCCGGGTCCTCGGCCGCGGCCATCGACAGGGTGATGATCCGCTTCATCACGACCGGGTCGGCCTGGGAGCCGCCGGCGGTGTTGAGGACGAGCCGGTCCACGACGTCGGGGTGGTCGATGGCGGCGCGGGCGGCCACCCAGCCGCCCAGCGACTCACCGCTGATGGAGGCGCGGTCGACGCCGATGGTGCGCAGGACCGCCATCAGGTGCTCGACGTAGTGGCGGACTTCCAGAGGGTGGCCCGGCTTGCCGGTGTAACCGTGCCCCAGCATGTCGATCGACCACGTCCAGAAGTGCTCGGCATGCGCGGCCAGGTTGCGGACGTAGGCCTCGGCGTGGCCGCCGGATCCGTGTAACAGCACCAGCACCGGCGTGCCGGGATCCCCGGCCCGGAGATAGCGGGTCCGCACCCCCCCGGCGTCGAGGTAGCCCTGCTCGAACGCGACGCCCTGGAGATCGCTCCAGATGCTCTCGAACTCCGCCACGGTTCCTCTCCGGCCGAAAGATGGGAAATCTTGTTCTCGTTTTTGCCGTATCCGGTGTGCTAATATCGCACATTGATGTGCGTTATATATAGAGCTTCGCTCTCGGACGTGGGTCTGTCAAGGCTGTGACGGGTTCGGGAACGGGTTCGCAGACGCTGGCCAGGGGACTGACCGCGCTACAGATGGTCGCGGACTCCCCCGGCGGGCTCACGGTGCAACAGCTCGCCGACCAAATGGGGGTGCATCGCACCATCGCCTACCGACTGCTGACGACGCTGGCGGAGTTCCGGCTGGTGGCCAAGGGGGAGGATGGTCGCTACCGGCCCGCGGCCGGGCTCGCGGTGCTCGGCGCGTCATTCGATCGCAACGTCCGCCAAGTCAGCCTCCCGACGCTGCGCGCGCTGGCCGACGAACTCGGCACCACCGTGTCGTTGCTCATCGCCGAAGGTGACCAGCAGGTGGCCATCGCGGTCATCGTGCCGAGCCACGTGGCCTACCAACTGTCCTTCCACGAAGGCAGCCGCTATCCGCTGAACCGCGGCGCCGCCGGAATCGCCTTGCTCGCAAGCATGCCGCCGCGCCCGGGGGAACGAGAGCTGGTCACCCGCGCACGCGAACGCGGCTGGGTGACCACGTACGCAGAGATCGAGCCGAACACCTACGGGCTCGCCGTGGCGGTGCGCCGCCCGGCCCCGTCCCCTCCCACCTGCATCAACCTCATCTCGCACCGGGAAGACGTCGTGATGCGCGGAAAAGATGCGGTCGTCAAAGCCGCGAAGCAGCTGTCCGAGCTGCTGAGCTGAAGGGATAGCAGCCCATGTCCTGGGACAAAGAAGTCGACGTCGTCGTGCTCGGCACCGGCGGCGCCGGGCTCACCGCCGCCCTGTCGGCGGCCGCCGCGGGCGCCTCGGTGGAGGTCTTCGAGAAGGCGCCGACCGTTGGGGGGACCACCGCGGTGTCGGGGGGCGTGGTGTGGATCCCCGCCCATAACCGTTGCCCCGACGGCGAATTGACACCCGCGGACGCGTTGCGTTATCTGCGCGCGCAGTCTCTGGGCTCGATGGACGACGAGTTGGTGGAAACGTTCGTGCACACCGGCCCGGCGATGCTCGACTTCGTCGAGGCACACAGCGGTCTGCGCTTCGAGATCGCCACCGGCTTCCCCGACTACCGACCAGAGCTGCCGGGTGGACGGCCCGGCGGGGGCCGCTCACTGAGCGCGGGACCGTTCGACCTGAACCAGATCGGCGAGTGGGGCAAGCGGATCACCTCGTTTCCGGCCGACTGGTCCAACGTCGGTATCGACGCCGAAACCAGGGCGCGCCTGCATGTGACGATCGACGAGGGCAGCGACCTCTGCGTCGCCGGCACGGCGTTGATTGCGGGCCTGCTCAAGGGGCTGCTCGACGTCGGGGTCACACCGCACACCGACGCCCGGGCCGAGGAGCTCATCGCCGAGGACGGCGAGATCGTCGGGGTGCGCATCGCGGTGCCCGAGCGAACCATCACCGTGCGCGCGCGCCGCGGGGTCGTCCTGGGTGTCGGCGGCTTCGAATGGGATCCGGGTCTGGTCCAGGCATTCCTGCGCGGCCCGATGCACGGGGCGGTGTCCCCGCCCAACAACACCGGAGACGGCCTGCGCATGGCGATGGCGCACGGCGCCGACCTGGCCAACATGGGCGAAGCGTGGTGGGTGCCGATCGTCCAGATCCCCGGTGACACCATCGAAGGCAAGCCACGCAGCCGCAGCGTGCGGCTGGAACGCACCCGGCCGAGAAGCATCATCGTCAACTCGGCGGGCCGCCGGTTCGTCAACGAGGCGTGCGATTACAACTCGATGGCCGGCGCCTTCCACTACCTCGATCCGCGCGGCGGGTACGTCAACGACCGCGGGTGGATGGTGTTCGATTCAATCCACCTGCAGCGCTATGGATTCCTGGGCACCGAACCGGGACAGCGCGTTCCGGAGTGGTTTTGCGAGTCCGCGGACCTCGTCGAGCTGGCCGCCAAGACCGGCATCGACGCGGCCGGCTTGGTCCGCACCGTCGAGGACTGGAATCGCCACGTCGCCGAAGGCGCCGATCCCGATTTCGGGCGCGGCTCCAGCGCCTACGACGGCTATTGGGGCGACGACAGCGCGACCACACTCGCCGGGAAAACCCTCGGCCCGATCGACACCGCCCCCTTCTACGCGGTGCCGGTGTGCATCGGCGCGATGGGCACCAAGGGCGGACCGCGCACCGACCGCGACGGGCGCGTGCTGCACGTCGACGGTGAACCGATACCGGGCCTGTTCGCCGCCGGCAACGCGATGGCCGGAGTCACCGGACGCGCCTACGGCGGCGCGGGTGGAACCCTGGGCCCGGCAATGGTTTTCGGATACCGAGCCGGCCATGCCGCCGCCACCGGGAAGTCCGTCGACCTGCGATAGCGGTTCACGGGTATTGAGTGTGGGGCCTACGCACGACAATTGCCGCAATTGCATCCACAGGGCCCACACCCGACGAGTGATTTATTTAGCGATCGGCAACTCGACGCAGATGTGGGTGCCCACCGGAGCATCGAGAAAGGCGAAGACTCCCCCGGCGGCCTCCACGCGGGCCCGGTGCGAGGCCAATCCGATGTGGCCCTCGCCGAGGCGGCGCGCGACCGTCGCGTCGTTGAATCCCACGCCGTCATCGATCACATGCAGCACGCAGGTCTGGTCGGTGATCCCGAGCGTGACCGACGCGCTGCGGGCCTGCGAATGCTGCACGACGTTGGACAACAACTCGCGCGCCACCCCGAACACCACCGGGTCGATGTCGGACCGGATCGGGTAGTCGATGTCCGTCGAAATCTCGATAGCCGATCGCCGGGCGGCGAAGGTGGCCAACTGCTGGACCGCGGCCGCCAGGCCGACCTGCTCGAGAACGGCCGGATGCAGCTCGAAGGTCGCCTGCCGCAACCGCTCCGACGCCATCTGCAGTCCGGCCAGTGCGCGCCCCACTCGCTCGTCGCCGGGCATCGCCGCATCCAATTCGACGAGCTCCTGGCGCACGGCCAGGATGTCCTGCAGCGGCCCGTCGTGGATGGATTCCGAGATCCGGCGCTGCTCCACGTCGGAGGCGGTCATCGTCTGGGCGAGCAGTTCTTCGCGCAGGGTGCTGAGCCCGGCGATCGAGCGGGTATGCCGTTCCTCGACGCGCACGGCCACAAACGCTGTGACACACAAGAACCCGTAGAGCAGGAATCGGAACGTGGCTTCGGTGACGCCGATCGACCCGACCATCACCGGGTCCTCGAGCACCGCGATCCCGAACCCCACCATCGAGAAGATCAGCACCACCGCCGCCCGCCGGGACGAGACATCGAGCCCTATCAAGATCGGCAGGGCCGTCATGATCAGCAACGGGTGGAGCCCGTTGGTTGACAGCACTTGGAAGACCGTCAGCACGACAACGTCGATGACGGTGAACGCGAACGGCTCCAAGCGGGCGGCCCCGACCAGCCGGCCCCGGCCGAGCCAACGTCGACTCCGTGAAAATGCCAGCGCCAGAGCGCATAGCGCGACCACGGTGTAGGCGACGATCAGCACAGTTTGCTGAGGCCACTCGGAGCGCCGGGTGCCGCTGATCATCGCAGCGATCATCAGGCCCACCACACCGATCCGGAGGACCGCCGCGAGCCGGTACGAGCGCAGCTGGTGAAGCCGGCGCACCCGACCCAGTTCCGCGTCACTGGCGATTGCCACGCGAACACAGTACTCATCCGCGACGGCTCCGTCGGGGCAAACCGCACCGACGCGCATCAGAGTTTCAGCCGATTGCCGCCGACGCTTTGCGGGCTAGACTCATCGCCATGGCCGGCCCCGCATCGTCCGACAAGGTGCGGGTGGTCGTCGGGGACGATCACCCGCTCTTTCGGGAGGGCGTCGTGCGCGCGCTCTCGTCGAGCGGTTCGGTGAATGTCGTCGCGGAGGCCGAGGATGGCTCGACGGCACTGGAATTGATCAAGCAGCACTCGCCGGACGTCGCGCTGCTCGATTTCCGGATGCCCGGCATGGATGGCGGGCAAGTGGCGGCGGCGGTGAGGAGCCAGCAATTGCCGACCCGCGTCCTGTTGATCTCGGCGCACGACGAGCCCGCCATCGTGTACCAGGCGCTGCAGCAGGGCGCCGCCGGGTTTGTGTTGAAGGACTCGACGCGCAGCGAGATCGTCAAGGCCGTGCTCGACTGCGCGCAGGGCCGCGACGTGGTGGCGCCCGCGCTGGTGGGCGGCCTCACCGCGGAGATCCGTCACCGCGCGGAACCGACGGGCCCCGTGCTCAGCGCGCGAGAACGCGAGGTGCTCAACCGGATTGCGCGCGGTCAGAGCATCCCCGTGATCGCCGCGGAGCTGTTTGTGGCGCCGTCCACGGTCAAGACCCACGTGCAGCGCCTGTACGAGAAGCTCGGCGTCAGCGATCGGGCGGCCGCCGTTGCCGAGGCGATGCGGCAAGGTCTGCTCAGCTAGCGGGCGACCAGTGGCCCGGTTCGCTCACCGGTGCCGGACGCTCCGCGCGCAGTTGCGCGTTCGCGGACGCGGCGGCCTCGGCCACCAGGCGGCGGGCCCGTCGTTCCACCTCGTAGAGGTGCGCGGCGCTGACGCCCGCGCGGGTCAGCTGGCGCCGGGCGTAAACCAGGGGATCGACCCCGGCGGGGTGGTTGGTCCGATAGGTGACGGCCTCGACCAGGCGAGGGCCGCCGCCGGAGCCGGCCAGCTGCACGGCTTGGGCGACCGAGTCATGCACCGCCGCAACGTTCTTGCCGTCGACTGCCAGCACGGGCAATCCGTGGCGCTCGCGGGGACCACGGCGCACACCGGACCCGTCGCGAATGTCTTCGACGACGAACACCACCGGGAGGCGCCACGTCAGCGCGATGGCCGCGGCCGACTTGAACTCGGCGGAGTTCACGGCGTCGTCGCCGATGACGCACAGCGTGACCTTGCCGCCGCCGGCCACCTGCTGCGCATACGCGTCACCGAGAGCGAACACCATCGATCGCCGCACCGGGTCCGACGCGGCGAAGATCTGCTTCCATTCGGTCGCGAACGGGCTCTCCGGCACACCGCCGGCCGCGACGGGGCTCGGCGCGATCAGCTCGGCGATGGCCGGTCCCAACGGCAGGACCCGACCGACTCGCTGGGCGTGTTCGAAATGCCGGATCGCGGTGCTCATGATGTCGCCCGGTCGAAGCGCCGCGATCGTGCCGACGGCCACGGCCTCCTGGCCGAACGCGGCCACCATGGGGCCGTTGAGCAGGCCGTCGATTCGCGACTCTTCCAGCGCCATGTCGAGCAGTCGCAGGACCCACATCCGGCGGTACAGCTCCAGCTGTTCACCGAGGTGTGCGGCCGACAGTTCGGGTGTGCGAGCCATTGCCGGGTCTCCTAACTCATGGCGGATCGTGCCGTCGAGCACAAGATCAACGTAGGGAGATCGGCGCGGCCGGGCCTCCGCCGATCGGTCCGCAAACGGGATGAATCGCCGTTCCCCCGATTGGGGGACAACGCCAGGCGTCAGTCCGGGTCTTGAGTGGTCGGTGACAGCAGCCGCTCGGCCGCCGAGTACGGGTCCCGGCCGCCGTCGACGACCGCTTCGGCGAGCCGGTCCAGCTCCGGCCGGCTCCTCAGGCGGGTCTGCGCCAGCGACAGGATCTGCGCTTTGGCGCGGGCCAGCCGGCGGGCACGACTGTCGGCGCGGTGATGGTCTTCGATGGCGGTCACCAGCTCCGCGACGCCGTGACCGCGGTCGGCGATGAGACTCACGATCGGGGCGTCCGTCTCGGCCCGCAGGTCGCGCACGGTTTGCGCGGCACCCTCGCGATCGGCCTTGTTGACGACGACGATGTCGGCGACTTCGAGCACGCCCGCTTTGGCGGCCTGGACCGCGTCGCCCGCACCGGGATTGAGGATGACGACGGTGGGGTCGGCGACGGCGGCGATCTCGATCTCGGACTGCCCCACCCCCACCGTCTCCAGCAGGACCACGTGGTAACCGATCGCCCCCAGCAGGCGGATGGCGGCGGGGACCGCCGCGGCCAGTCCCCCGAGGTGACCGCGGGTCGCCACCGACCTGATCAGCACGTCGGAGTCGTTGATGTGCGCGGCCATTCGTATCCGGTCGCCCAACAGCGCACCACCGCTGAACGGCGACGACGGGTCCACCGCCAGCACCGCCACCCGGCGGCCCTGTTCCCGGTAGGCGCCGACCAGAGCGGCGATCGTCGTGGACTTGCCGGCGCCCGGGGGCCCGGTGATGCCGATGACGTTGACCGGGGCCGGCTCGATGCTCGCCAGCACCTCGTCGCGGCGCTCACCCTCGACGAGGGAGAGGAGCCGACCCGTCGCGCGCGGAGATCCGTTGCGCGCGCCGGCGATCAAGTCGGCGATCTCCATTTAGGGGGCTGGGACCTCGATGACGGTCGCGGACCCCATCCCGCCGCCCGCGCACATGGCCGATACCCCGAATCCGCCGCCACGACGGCGCAATTCATGCACCAGCGTGACCAGCATCCTGGCGCCCGTCGCCGCCACCGGGTGCCCGAGTGAGCATCCGCTGCCGCTGACGTTGACCTTGTCCGGATCAAGGTCGAGTAGCTTGACGGTGGCCACGCACATCGCGGCGAAGGCCTCGTTGATCTCGAACAGATCCACGTCCGAGATGGAAAGCCCGGCACGGGCAAGCGCTTTCGGGATCGCCTCCACCGGCGCCAGCCCGGTGATCGCGGGGTCGACGCCGACTGACGCCCAGGACCGCACGGTCCCCAGCGCGGGCAGCCCGAGTTGGTCGCTCGCGATCGTCAGCGCGGCGGCACCGTCGTTGGCGCCGCAGGCATTGCCGGCGGTGATGGAGAAGCCCTCGATCTCGGGGTGCAGCGGCTTGAGTGCGGCCAGCTTCTCCATGGTGGTGTCGCGGCGCGGGTGTTCGTCGACCGCGAACAGCCCGTGCGGCGTCTCGATCGGGACGATCTCCTCTTTGAAGCGGCCCACGTCGATCGCGGCGATCGCGTTGCGGTGCGAACGCAGCGCCCACGCGTCCATCTCCTCGCGACTCACGCCCGCCTTGAGGGCGGCGTTCCAGCCCACGGTGATCGACATGTCCATGTTCGGGGCGTCGGGGCGGTCCGGGTGGGTCGGCGGGAACCAGTCGACCCATTCGCCGTCCACCTGCATGCGGGACCGCGGGGAGGTGGAGGCGGAGTTCACGCCACCGGCGATGACAAGCTGATCCATTCCGGCGCGCACGCTTGCCGCCGCGCTCTGCACCGCCGCCTGGCCGGCCGCGCAGTGGCGATTGTTGGCCAGGCCGGGAACCTGGGTCAGGCCGGCCGTGATGGCGGCGTGGCGCGCGATCACGCCGCCGCCGTAGAGCCCTTCGCCGAGGATCACGTCGTCTACCTGCGCGGAATCCAGGTCCTTCGCCGTTTCGGAGACCACGTGGTGCGCGAGGTCGAAGGCACTGGTGTCGCGCAGCGTGCCCTTGCGGGCGGTGCCGATGGGGGTGCGCAGGGCGGACACGATGACGGCTTCAGGCACGGTTCTTCTCCAGTTCGGCGAGCGCGTCGCGAGTGCTCGAGGGCCCCCGCAGCGTATGAGAACACTATTCTCTCATTCTGAGAGTCAGCGTTGCAAGGAGAGCTGGGCTCGCGAGCAGCCGCAAAATCGCATATACCGGCATCGCAGGCCGCGACTTTGCGTCTGCTCACCAAGTTAGGGAGGCGTCGTCCGCAGTGGAGGGAATGATCGCGGTCCCGGGCGGCAACGTGTGGTTCACGCGCGTCGGAGGCGGAGCGGGCCTTCCGCTTCTGGTGGTGCACGGCGGGCCCGGCCTACCCCATACCTACTTGCGTTCGCTGGAACGGCTGGCCGACGAGCGCGAAGTCGTCTATTGGGATCAGCTGGGCTGCGGCAAGTCCGACCGCCCGTCCGACCGCGAGTTGTGGACCATGCAGCGGTCGGTGGCCGAGATGCGGTCCGTGGTGCAGGGGCTGGGACTCAACCGCTTTCACATCTTCGGTAATTCGTGGGGTGGGATGCTGGCGCAGCAGTACGCGCTCGACGTGCCGTCGGGCGCCGCCAGCCTCACCATCTCGAACAGCATCGCGTCCATACCGCAGTTCGCGGAGATGGTCGCCCGGCTCAAATCCGGGCTCGATCCGGCCACCCAGTCGGCCATCGAACGCCACGAGGCCGCGGGCACGACGTACACGGCCGAATACCAGGCCGCGATCCGCACCTGGAACGAAACCTACCTGTGTCGCCTACGTCCTTGGCCGCCAGAGCTTTTGGCGGCCTTCGCCGAGATGGGCACCGACATCTTCGAGACGATGTTCGGGCCGAGTGACTTTCGCATCGTCGGGACCATCCGCGACTGGGACGTGTTCGACCGGTTGGCCGAAATCCGGCTGCCCACCCTCATCCTGGCCGGCAGGTTCGACGAGTGCGTGCCCGAGCACATGTGGGACATGCACCAGCGCATTGCCGGCTCGCGGTTCGAGCTGTTCGAGTCGACCGCCCACATGCCCTTCATCGAAGAGCCGGGGAAGTTCGACCGCGTCATGCGTGCGTTCCTTCGATTGCACGACTGACCGACTGACCGCGGGCGTAACGCCATGGCGAAAAATCGGCGAAAAATCTCCCTGGCGTTACGGTCGCGTCGCGAGCAGAGCGGATCAGTTCTTGCCGCCCGCCAGCTTGGTCACGATCGACCGGAAGTCGTCGGTGGTGAACGACTGCTGTTCAGCCGAGAGGGCATAGTCCAGGCTGGCCAGCACCGCCCGCTCCAGGTGGATGTTGAGCACCCGCTTGGTGCTTTCGACCGCCTGCTGGGGCAGCCCCAAAATCTTCTTGGCACAGGCGATTGCCTCCGCGAGCGGATCGGACGCCACGTGGTTGGCCAGCCCCAGCTCGACGGCGCGCTGTGCGCTGATGCGGGTGCCGGTCAACGCGAACTCCTTGGCCAGCAGCAGGCTGATGTGCAGCGGCCAGGTCAGGGGGCCGCCGTCGGCGGCCACCAACCCCACCTGCACGTGCGGGTCGGCGAGGTAGGCCTCCTCGGCGATGTAGACGATGTCGCTCAGCGCCACCAGGCTGCAGCCCAGGCCGACCGCCGGGCCGTTCACCGCGGCCACCACGGGGATTCGGCAGCGCGCCATGCCCAGGACGATCTCGCGCCCGTCCCGGATCGTCTTGGCGCGCAGCTCGGCATCGGCCGACAGTTCCTTGAGGTAGGAGAAATCGCCGCCGGCCGAAAACGCCCTGCCGGCGCCGGTGATCACCGCGGCGCGGGCCGTCGGGTCGTCGGTCAACCGCTGCCACAGTCGCGCGAGCCCGACGTGCAAGTCGTCGTTGACCGAGTTGAGCGACTCCGGCCGGTTCAAGGTGATGATCCGCAGCGGACCGTCGGCTTGGACGTCGATTTCGGCAGGCATGTCGTACACGTCAGACTCCTTTTATGGTCGTGACCCGCTTCAGCCGGGCTTCGCCCGCGTTCGCGATCACTCTCCTTCTATGGTCGTGACCCGCTTCACCCGGGCTTCGCCCGCGTTCGCGATCACTCTCCTTCTATGGTCGTGACCCGCTTCACCCGGGCTTCGCCCGCGTTCGCGATCACTCTCCTTCTATGGTCGTGACCCGCTTCACCCGGGCTTCGCCCGCGTTCGCGATCACTCCCCTTCTATGGTCGTGACCCGCTTCACCCGGGCTTCGCCCGCGTTCGCGATCACTCCCCTTCTATGGTCGTGACCCGCTTCACCCGGGCTTCGCCCGCGTTCGCGATCACTCCGACAATCCCAAGATGCGTGAAGCGATGATGTTCTTTTGTATCTGTGATGTCCCGCCCATCACACTCTGCGCGCGGCTGTACAGGTAGGCGCTGAGCAGGTCCGGATCGCCCGTGCCGGTGACCGCCAGCGCGGCGTGTCCGACCGATTGCTCCACCCACGTCATCAGCAGCTTGTCGAGGGACCCCTCCGGCCCGTGCGAGACGCCGTCGAGCTGTTCGGACAGCCGTCGCCGCACGTGATGGGTCAACATCTCCGACTGGACCGCCGCCCACGCGAGCTCTTCGGGAGCCGGGCCCCCAGAATTTCGGCTGCGGGCGTAGAGGTTTCGGACCAGCTTGCCGTATCGGGCGGCGTAGCCCAGCGTCGAGGGTTCGCGTTCGTGCCCGACGACGGTCATCGCGACCGCCCAGCCGTCGCCGGGCGCACCGACCATCCGGTCCGCCGGTATCTTCGCGTCGTCGAAGAACACCTGACCGAATTCGTTGGTCACGCCGTTGATCATGCGAAGCGGGCGCTGTTGCACTCCGGGCTGTTTCATGTCCAGCACGAACGCCGACAGGCCGCGGTGGCGTTTGGCCTCCGGGTCGGTGCGCGCCAGCAACAGGCACCAGTCCGCGACATCGGAGTAGCTGGTCCAGATCTTGTGCCCGTTCACCACGTAGGTGTCACCGGCGAGGCGGGCGGTGGTGGTCAGCGAGGCGAGGTCGGAACCGGCTCCGGGCTCGCTGAAGCCCTGGCACCATCGTTCGGTGCCGTTGATGATCCCGGGCAGGAAACGTTGCCGCACTTCGTCGTTGGCGTGCCGACCGATCCCGTAGATCAGGTAGCCCACGCTGGGGCGCGGCGGGGCGCCGGCTCGTGCGAGCTCCTCATCCACGATGACGTCATACACCGGCGGCAGCTCCTGCCCGCCGTATTCACGGGGAAACGACAGCCCGAAGAAGCCCTCCCGGTACAGGGCCCGGTGCCACTCCGCCTGACGGGCCCAGTACTCGTCACCGGAGCCCGCGAATTCCCTTGCGTGCACGGAGAGCCACGACGACAGCCGCTTGCGGAAGGCCGCTTCCTCCGGCGAGTCACGAAAGTCCAAGATCGATCTCCTTCAACGCGACGGGCCACAGCTCGGTCGATATCAGGGCGCGCCGCAGGTACACGTGCGCCAGGCAGTCCCAGGTGTTGCCGATGCCGCCGTGCACCTGAATGGCCGTTTCACAGACGGTGCGGGTGGCGCGCGCGCAGTAGATCTTCGCGACCTGCGCGGCCCGGATCGCCGCGGCGGGGGGCAGCTCGTCGACCGCCCAGGCGGCATGCCGCGATACGCTGATCGAACCTTCAATCAGCGCAAGGCTTTCGGCGAGCAGGTGGGCGATGGCCTGGTATGACCCGATCGGCTTGCCGTATTGCTCGCGGATCTTGGCGTAGTCGCAGGCGACCGCGTGCGCTCCCCTGGCGATCCCCACCAGGTCCGCCGTCGTGGCGACCAGCGCGAGCGCCCGCCACTGCGCCGCGACGTCGGCGGACACGTCGCCCAGCGCCACCGGCGTTCCCGCGACGTTCGCCTCCGTGCGGGTCAAATCCACGCCGACCCTCGAGTCCAGCACGTCGGCGGCCAGGACCTGGCCCTCGGAGAGACTCAGCGCCCGCTGGGCGCCCCGCGCGTCGATGGCGCGGCCGTCGACCGAGATCGTCGCACCCGCGCCGGTGGCGCCGACGTGGCGGGCCAGGTCGTCGGCGAGCACCGGACCCAGAAACGGGGTGTCGACCAGCCGGCGCCCGAATTCCTCGGCGACGACGGCCACTTCGACACCCGAAGCCCCGTCGGAGCGCAGCGATCGCCACCCCGTCGCCGCAATCTGCTTGTCCAGACGCGCAATCCGGCTCCGATCGTCGAGGTCCTGGACCGCCGAGGGTCCGAGGTCGTCGGCGAGCTTGGCGGCCGCGTCGCGCAGTTGCTGCTGTTCAGCTGTCAGACGTACATCCATAGCGCTCCTTCAGAACTCGGCGCAGCACCTTGCCCGACGGCAGGCGGGGAATGTCGGGGACGAACACGACGCGGCTCAGGCGTTTGTAGGAAGCCAGCCGCTGATCGACCCGGGCGGCGAGCTCGCCGGGATCGACGGGTGCGCGGGTCGCGACCGCGGCGACCACCGCTTCCCCGTTGATGCCGTCGGGTACGCCGAACACCGCGCAGTCTTTGACGGCCGGATGGCCGTGCAGCACGGTCTCGATTTCGGCCGGCGCGACCTGGAACCCGCGCACTTTGATCATCTCTTTGAGTCGGTCGGTGATCCGCAGCCAGCCGTCGGCGTCGAGCCAGCCGACGTCGCCCGTCCGGTACCACCCGTCGTGCATCACCTCGGCGGTGGCGTCGGCCGGCAGGTAACCGGCCATCAGCGACGCGGACCGGGCCTGGATCTCACCTGCTTCGCCCGGGCCGGCCGGCTCCCCCGTCTCCAGTGAGACCACCCGCACCTGCACGCCCGGCACGGGGCGCCCGACGGCGTCCAGCCGTGCGCCCTCGATCGGATTGCAGGCGATGACAGGCAGTTCCGTGGTTCCGTAGGCCGGGACCCAGCCGACACCGGTGCGCCGGGTCACGGTCTGCGCAACCTCGGGGCTGACCGGCGTGGCCGCCCACATGAAGTAGCGCAGGGAGGACAGGTCATACGACTCGAGCGCGGGATGCGAGGCGATCGCCAGTGCGATGGGTGCGACCGCCATTTCCACTGTGATGCGGTCGGTTTCGATGTGATGCAGCATCCGGTCGACCTCGAACCGGGCATGCAGCCGCACCCACGCCCCGGTACGCAGCGCGGTGAGGATGTTGAGCAGCCCGAGGATGTGTGACGGTGGAGTGGCGACTTGAATCCGATCGCGCGGCGTCAGCCGCAACGCTTCGCGCCAGTGCCGCACCGCCTCATCGAGCGCCGCGTGGGTGTGCCGGACGGCCTTCGGCAGCCCGGTGGTGCCGGAACTGAACACCAGCACCGCGTCGGACCGGGGCGGCGGCGTCCCGAACAACGGCTTTCCGGGTGCGACCGGCTCGTCGAGGTGCAGCATCGGCATCGCCCCGGCCAGCACCGGATGGTCACCGACGGCGTGGGCGGGTTCGGTCAGCGCGAGCGCGTGGTCGACCTCGCCGTGCTTCCATGCCGGACTGATCAGGACCGCCGTTGCCGACAGCCGCCAGATGCCCAGCACCGCGGCGACGAATTCCGGCCGGTTCGACGCCATCACCGCGACCCGATGCCCCGGGGCGACGCCGCGTTTTGCCAGGCTCGCGGCCCAGCCGTCGGCCAGCGCGTCGAGCTGAGCCAGGCCGAATCGCTGGTCCTCGAACACGACCGCAGCCGGCTCGGTCACGTCCCGTCCTTCCCTGACAGGCCGGGCCGACCTGACATCCGCGCAAGCTTGAGAAGATCCTATCGCTCTGTGAGAATAGTATTCTCTATAGTGAAGAATGCAAGTACGGGAGGGCGGTGGCAGTGACGGTCACCAGAAGCATCGAGGAGACCCCACGGGTGACAGATCCGTCAAACGGCTCCGGGGCGGGGACGGTGACCATCCACTTGGACCGCAAGAAGGTCTCGGTGCCGATGGTCCCCGGCGAGACGCTGTTGCAGAGCGCGCGGCGCGCCGGTCTGGAGCCGCCGTTCAGTTGCGAGGCGGGCAACTGCGGCACGTGCATGGCCAAGCTCGAAGAGGGCCACGCGACCATGCGGGTCAACGACGCCCTGGACGACGACGAGGTCGCCGAGGGCTACATTTTGACCTGCCAGGGCGTGCCGGACACGGATTCGGTCACGGTGCGCTACGAGTAGCAGCCCGAAGAGAGGTGGCGGCGATGGCCAAGGGCATCATGTACGTCGAGAGTCGGCCCAGTTCGCCGGATCGCGAGGACGAGTACAACACCTGGTACGACGAAATACACATACCGCAACTGCTGACGTTCGACGGTATCGTCGCGGCGCGCCGGCTTCGCCCGGTCGACGGGAACGGGCCGTACGTCGCCCTCTACGAGCTCGAGGGTGACGACCTGCAGGCCGTCCTGGACAACATGATGGCCGACGCCGGCCGGCTGCACATGTCCGATGCGTTGCTGCTGGATCCCGCGCCCATCCCCCGATTGCTCGAGACGACCAGCGAGCAGAGCCGCTCAGCCTCATGAATGTCGATGACCTGATCCTGGTGAGCATCGACGACCATGTGGTCGAGCCGCCCGACATGTTCCTGCGGCACGTCCCCGCCAGCTACCGCGACGAGGCCCCGATCGTCGTGGTCGACGAGAAGGGCGTCGACCAGTGGATGTATCAGGGCCGGCCGCAGGGCGTAAGCGGGCTCAACGCCGTGGTGTCGTGGCCGGCCGACGAATGGGGCCGTGACCCGGCCGGTTTCGCCGAGATGCGTCCCGGCGTCTACGACGTCCATGAGCGCGTTCGCGACATGAACCGCAACGGCATCCTGGCGTCGATGTGTTTCCCGACCTTCACCGGTTTCTCCGCGCGTCACCTCAACATGCACCGCGAGGAGACGACGTTGGTGATGGTGTCGGCCTACAACGACTGGCACATCGACGAGTGGGCCGGCTCCTACCCCGACCGCTTCATTCCGATCGCGATCCTGCCCACATGGAACCCGGAGGCCATGTGCGCCGAGATCCGCCGGGTGGCGGCCAAGGGCTGCCGGGCGGTCACCATGCCGGAACTCCCTCATTTGGAAGGGCTTCCGAGCTACCACGACGACGACTACTGGGGCCCGGTCTTCCGCACGCTCTCCGAGCAGAACGTGGTGATGTGTCTGCACATCGGCACCGGCTTCGGGGCGATCAGCATGGCCCCGGACGCGCCGATCGACAACCTGATCATCCTGGCCACCCAGGTCTCGGCGATGTGCGCGCAGGACCTGCTGTGGGGTCCCGCCATGCGCGGCTACCCCGAGCTGAAGTTCGCGTTCTCCGAAGGCGGCATCGGCTGGATCCCGTTCTATCTGGACCGCAGCGACCGCCACTACACCAACCAGAAGTGGCTGCGCCGCGATTTCGGGGACAAGTTGCCCAGCGAGGTGTTCCGCGAACACTCGTTGGCCTGCTACGTCACCGACAAGACGTCGTTGAAGCTGCGGCACGAGATCGGTATCGACATCATCGCCTGGGAATGCGACTATCCGCACTCCGACTGCTTCTGGCCGGACGCGCCCGAGCGGGTGCTGGCCGAGCTGAATGCCGCCGGTGCCGACGATTCCGACATCAACAAGATCACCTGGGGCAACGCCTGCCGGTTCTTCGGCTGGGACCCGTTTGCGCGGACTCCTCGCGACCAAGCGACCGTGAAAGCGCTGCGCGCGAACGCCGTTGACGTGGACGTGTCCATCCGGTCGCGCGCCGAATGGGCGCGGCTCTATCAGCAGAAGCAGCTGGCCGGCCGGACGTAGCGCGGGCCAGTTGGCGTCGAGTGTGCGGCCAGTTTCACATTCGGCACCGAGTGTGCGGCCAGCTGCACACTCGCGCGGCGGCGGCCTTTCAGGTTCGGGGCAACGGCGCGCTACCGGGGGGAGGCGCAAGCCCCCAGGTCTGAAAAGCCATGGCCAACATGGTGTACGTGCCGACGACGAAGATCAGTTCCATCGCGGCGTGAGTATCGAGCGCCGCGACCAGCCGCTCCCAGGTCCCGCCGTCCACCCGCCCGTCGGCGAGCATTTCGTCGGTCGCTTCCAGGGTGAGCAGGTCGGCGCCGGAGAACCCCTCATTGCCACCGGCGAGCCTCGCGATGTCCTGCTCCGGCACGCCGCTGTCCACGGCCAATCTGGTGTGCTCACCCCAGAAGAAGGCCGAACGGCGGATGTGGGCGACGCGCAAGATCGCCAACTCACGCAGACGCGGCGACAGCTCGCCGCGCTGCAACAGGAAACCGTTGAAGGTCAAGAATGCTTGCGCCAGCCCGGGGTGGCGGGCAAGCACGCCGATGATGTCGAACTTCAACGGGTCCAGGGTGTGCCCCGAACCGGCGCGGGGCACCTTCTCGCCCGGGATCCCCAGCAGGACACCGAAAGCCGCGTACTCGGCATCGCCCCACTGATCGGCGGCCAGTGGAGCCAGGGTCTGCCGCGCCGCGCTTTCGTCGCTCATGTTCTCCGCCCTCCGTTGACGCCGATGACTTGGCCGGTGATGTAGGACGATTCGTCTTGGCACAGAAATATCGCCGCGTTGGCGATATCCTCCGGACGGCCGGCCCGGCGCACCGGTGTGATGCTCGCGAAGTGCTCCAAGCTGGCGGTGAACCTGCCTTCCGCGATCGCCTTCTCGAGCATCGGGGTCACCACCATGCCCGGCGGGATGGTGTTGACCGTGATTCCTTTCGGGCCCAGTTCCAGCGCCAGACTCTTGGTCAGGCCGATCACACCGGCCTTGGAGCTGACGTAGGCGGCCATCCGCGCCTGACCACCCTGGGCGCTGGAGGACGAGATGTTGACGATGCGGCCCCACCGGGCATCGAGCATGTCCGGCAACACGGCCTGCGTGCAGATGAACGGGCCACGCAGATTGACGGCCATGACCCGATCCCACTGTTCGTCCGTGATCTCGGTGAACTTGCCGAACTGCTCGATGCCGGCGTTGTTCACCAACATCAGGACCGGGCCGAGTTCGGTCCGCACCTTGGACACGGCGGACTCGACCTGGGCGCGATCGGACACGTCGACCACGTGGCCGGTGACGGCGGCACCATTTTCGTTCAGCCGAGCCACCTGCGCCTGCACCGGCTCGGCGGCAATGTCGAAGATAGCGACCTTGGTGCCGCGGGCAGTGAGGGCCTCGGTGATGGCCAGG
This sequence comes from Mycobacterium europaeum, assembly GCF_034555895.2. Taxonomy (NCBI): domain Bacteria; kingdom Bacillati; phylum Actinomycetota; class Actinomycetes; order Mycobacteriales; family Mycobacteriaceae; genus Mycobacterium; species Mycobacterium europaeum. Next base: position 129,129 of record NZ_CP157315.1, on the reverse strand, counting down.
CCCAGTCCCATAGCGCCACCCGTCACGATCGCGGTGGTTCCCGAAAATGGCATCTCGCTACTCGAATCGGATGTGTAGCCGGGTGAGTCCCCGCAAGATGAACGTGGGCAGATACCGGTAGCGGCGGTCACCCGGGGGGCCGTGCTTCTCTTCGTCGATCCGAATATCGTTGGTGCGGGCAAGAAGCCGCTCAAGGCTCACCCGCGCCTCGGTGCGTGCCAGCGGCGCCCCCGGACAGGCATGCGGGCCCCGGCCGAACGCGACATGGCTGCGCGCGTTTGCGCGGTGGATGTCGAACACATCGGGCTCGGGGAATTTGCGCGGATCGCGGTTGAGTGCCGCGTTGACGAGCATCACGGTAGTGCCCGCGGGAAGTTCGACCCCGCCAACGGTCACCGGGCACTTGGACAAGCGGAAGTCGCCGCGCACCGGACTCTCGTAGCGCAGGGCCTCCTCGATGAAGTCGGGAATGAGTTCGCGGTTGGCACGCAAGCTGCTTTGCAGGCGTGGACTCTCGGCCAGCATCATCACGGCGGCGCTGAGCAAGCGCACCGTCGTCTCTTGGCCCGCGGCAAAAAGATTCGCCGCCACGCGCACCGCGTCTATCACATCCGGCGTGCTGCCGTCGGGGAACGTGGCTGATGCGACTCCGGTCAGTACGTCCCCGCGCGGGTTTCGCCGCCGGTCCTCGATGTAGGCCGTGAACTTGTCGTAGAGGTACTCCAGCGGCGAATGACGCATCGTGTCGCCCTCGCTGCTGCCGATGGTGCCCGCCTCGCTGAGCAGCGCGGCACGGAATTCCTCGTGATCCGACTCGGGCACACCCAGCAGGTCCGCGATCACCAGCATCGCGAACGGGGAAGCGAATTCCCCGATGAACTCACACCGGTCACCGCCGAGTGCGACGTCCAGCTGCCGGTCGGCGAGGCGCCACATGAATTCTTCGTTTTCCTTGAGCCGCTTGGGGGTGATCATCCGCGACAGCAGCGCCCGGTGCGCGGTGTGCGCCGGCGGATCGAAGGTGGGCAACTGGTCGTTGAACGGCAGCTCTGAACGCCGCGCCGCGATCAGCTCGGTGATGTCGTCGTCGCCACGATCGTCCAGTGCCACGGGGAATCCGGGGAACGGACCCGTCACCGAGATGCACGACGAGAACCTCTTGGTGTCGTTGTAGATCGCTACACCCTCGTCGTATCCGGTGACCATCACCACGCCGTGGTGAGGCTCGCGGCGCAGCGGGCATTCCTCTCGCATGGCCGCGAGATAGCCGTATGGCTCGGCGAGCAACTCGTTGTCGGTGAAGAAGTCCCTCGTGTCGATGTCGTCGGCCTTCACTGCGGCGGTTCCACTCCCTCAAAGCTTTTGAACATCTCCGGCTGCGGGGGCGTCATCTGCAGGTAAAGGTCGATGCGCCGAATTTTGTCGTCGTCGGTGAACTCGTATACCGACAGCGAGTTGACGACGCTGCTGAAATCGCCTACTTCGCTGCGTTCCTCGAGTTCGAGGAACACACGGCCCCCGGACTCGGTGATGTTCTTGAACGAGCACTCCCACTTCGACGACGTTGCCCAGGCGGTCAGGAATTCGACATAGCCTTGCCAGTCCATCACCTCTTTGAAGGCGCCGACGCGTTGGAACTCCTCGACGGCGACCAGTTCCGCCAGCGGCCCCCAACTACTCACCGAGAAGCCGGGTTCTTTCGCTTCGTCGACCAGACGTTTCGTGACGGTGCAGTACTGCAGCACCGCGCGCGACCGGCCGGTGTGCGATTCGATGACATCCTCGACCTCGAGCAAGACAATCACACCGACACCCCGGCTTTCGCCAGGCAACGCTCGAGTGCTTCGACGTACTCTCCGGTGCCGTGGAACGGACCGTGCACTCCGATGGCTACGTCCAAGAAGGCGTTGTACTCGTCGTTGACGTGGGTCTCCCAACGGGTCAACTCACCCGCGTCATTGGTCTCGATGAAACTGTATGAGTAGAAGCCCATCTGGACGCCGTCCTTGGTGTGACCCTCCCAGCGGGTCTTCATGACGACACCGTTCTCGGCCGGCCAGTATTTGAAGTCGGCGGGCTTCCAGTCCGGGAAGGTGAGCGAGTAGGCCTTGGCCTCCATGGTCGAGGCACGGGCGGTGTCCTCGGGGAACTCACTGAATTTGAACACCTGGTCACCGGTGAAGTACGGCGAGACGTAGATGCCGTCTTCGGCGAACTGCCACGCGTCGGCGAACGCTTCACCGCTTTGGACTCCCTGACGCAGGTAGGCGTCGCGGTAGGCCTCGGCCATCCGGCGATGGTGGGCGATGCGCTCTGCTATGTTCATTCGACTCTCTCCGTGGTTGCGGCGCCATCGGCCATGTAGCGGTCCACGACCGAGTGGTAGTGGGCGATGACGACTTCCTCTTTGACCAGCGACATGTGGTCCAGCCTGCTGTTGCGCAGGCCGAGTTGCTGTCGCGGCATCTGCTCGTAATCCTGTTGCAGCGCTTCGAAGTACTTGTAGCTGCCGGGTTCGTCCACTTCGGTCAGCGGGACCCTGAAGGCGTCGCGATGCTCCGGCGGCAGGTACATGTAGCTGCTGACGTGCCAGACGCACCGGTTCGGGTCGCCGTCGGGGTGAGGCATCGCCATGATGACGTGACATTCGCCGGCGCGGACGGTCATGAAGTAGTTGGGGAAAAGCACCCAGCCCTGGTTGTCGCTCATCTGGTCGTCTGTGAGGCCGCTGACGTCGAGGCCCATGCCGGTCAGGGTGTCGCGGGTGGCCCGCTGAAGCAGCTTGCGCGCGGTGACGCCGTCGGGAAACTCGACCGAGCCGTCCGGCGCACGGTATTCGGCGACCAGTTCCTGGAAGCGGGGGATGACCGCGACCGTCGAGGGAAAGGTGTCCGGCAGGTTCAGGATGCCCTCGATCTGCTTCTCAGCGCTGGCGCCTTTCACTTCGAACGGGGCGACCGCGACGCTGTGGTTCTCAAAGAACCGGTACCGGGCGGTCGTCGGGTCGATGACGAGCACACTGAGGAGTTGCGGGTGGATGCCGTTGATGTGGTAGCCCTCTTCGAAGGCGTCCATGACGACTTTCCAGTTGCAGTCCAAGGCCTCCCGGACGTTCATCACGGTGACCATGTCGTCGAGGTGGTAGGGGGCCAGCAGTTCCATAACCTCAGGGCCGAGAAATTCGCTGAGCGGCTGGGCATTTGGGTCGGGGTTGAGGAAGATGAATCCACCGAAGGTGTCGACGGGGACTTCCAGAAGCGAGTTCTCGGTCTTGTCGATAGGGCCGGCCAAGTTCTCCCGCAGCATCCCACGCAACTTGCCGTCCAGGTCGTAGGACCAAAGGTGGTATTGGCACAGGAAGCCGCGCTTGGCGTTTCCGGCCGCGGCATTGCACAGGATGTTCCCGCGATGCCGGCAGGCGTTGACGAATCCGCGTAGCTTCTCGTCCTTGCCACGCACGATCACGAACGATTGGTTCAAGACGCGGTACTGCTTCCAGTCACCCACATTCGGCAGCTCGTCGATCCGGCCGGCGATCTGCCACACCCGCATCCAGATGCGCTCTTGCTCCCGCAGCGCGTACTCCCGCGACGTATAGCGGTCGGTTGAGATGGACATGTTGAAGGCGTCGAGGTCTGGTCGGTCAAGGCCCAGCCCTGCGTCCCGCTCCACCCACTGTCCCGGTCGGGCGACTTGGCTCATGCCGATCTCCTCATCGTGGTGACGGTCGTACCGGAGCGGAGAGTGCGGTATCCGCTTGGTTGTGACGGGTGTCACCTTATACATTGATGTATGAAATATACAATGATGTATTAAAGTGGTGGACATCACACTGGCGGGCTCGGGGTCGCGCCGCAGACGTCGAGACGCGGCTTCGTCACGAGGACGGTGAGATTGGACAGCGTGAGTAATCAATAGCTTTGCGCGCCCGCCGATTTCGATGGACCGCGGCAGGTGCGCCGCAATGTGGGAGGATGGGCCGGTGGCGGAACGGTGGACGAGGGAACGACGCCTCGAGCACACCCGCGGCCTCTTGCTCGATGCCGCGGAGGAGATCTTCGCGCGCAAAGGCCTCAGCGGCGCCGCCCTCGAGGACATCGCCGATGCGGCCGGGTACACCCGCGGCGCGATCTACTCCCACTTCGGCGCCAAAGAAGAGTTGTTCCTTGCGGTGACCGACCGGCAACGCCAACGGTTCCTCGACGGCTTCGCCGAGATCATCCAGTCCTTCAGTCGGCTCGGCGACATCGATATCGACGAACTCGCCGCCCGGTGGAGCCAGGCCAGCAGCGATCCCAACCGTGCCGCGCTCAACTACGAACTCACGTTGTTCTTACTGCGGAGCCCGGCGGCGCGCGACAGGCTCGCCGCACAGCGACTGGAGACCATCCGCTCACTGGCCGAATTCATCGCCAAAAACGTTGCGAGACTGGGAGCGTCGCTCGCGATGCCGGCCGATGAGCTGGCCCGCGTCATCCTTGCCGTCAATGACGGTGTCACGCTCGGCAGCCATCTCGACGGAGTGAATCTCTACCGTCCATATCTGCAGCTGGTCGTTTCGGCGGTGGTGCCCGCCGGTGAAACTCCGTAACTACGCCTCGAACAGCGCCGGGCCCAGCTCTTCGAGGTGCGCCATCCCCTCGGTGAACTCACCGCCGATTGGCGGCAGCAGCGTGACGTGGTCCGCGCCGGCGGCCAGGTGCTCCCGGGCGTTGGCAGCGATGCCGGCCGGATCACCGTGCGCGACAAGGGCCTTGACCAGGCGATCGCTCACCTCGTCGAGGTCGCGCGCCGAGTAGCCCAACTCGGCCAGCCTGGCCGCATAGGACGGCACGCCGAGCCGGACCGACACCGCGTCCCGCGCGCCCTGGATGTCGCGGGCGACAGACAGTCCGACGACCAGAAGCTTGTCCGGTCCGAGCGCCCGCCGGGCCCGGGCGGTGAACTCCGTGGGCAGACCGGCGGGAAAAGCCCCGTCGGCGAGGTCGCCCGCCAGTGCGAGCATCTCGGGTCCGTTCGCGGCGACAATCCGGGCGTACGCCGCGTCGGGCGCCGGTGGCCAGGTCGGGCTGTTCATCCGGCCGAGGTACTCGCGCATCGTGGCCAGCGGGCTGCCCCACTCCTGACCGACGCTGGCGGCCTGCTCCGGGTAGCCGACCCCGAGTCCGAGCACAATTCGGTCCGGATACGCCTGCGCCAGTTGGGCGGCCGCGGCATGCATGGTCTGAGCCGGCCGGGCCCAGATGTTGGCGATGCAGGTACCGAACACCGTTCGCTCGCTGCCGCTCAGCAGCACGGCGAGTTGCACCAGCGCGTCCTTGCCGATGACCTCGTTGGTCCACACCGCGCGGTATCCGGCCCGTTGCAGCCGACCCGCCGCCTCCCTTAGCAGCCGCACATGCGGCGGGCTGGTGAATGAGACCGGCAGGCAAGCGCCCACCGGCCCCAACGCTTCTCGGGCCGCACCGACGGCCGAATCAGCCACGGCGTCGCTCACCCGACGAAGTAGTGACCGGCGTCGAGATCCTCGAGCAGTCCGACATTTTCGGGTTGCCAGTCGAGCACCTTCTGCGTCAGCGCACTCGACGTCGGATTGTCCAGCGCCGCGAAGAGGGCAAGGAAGCCGAAATGACCGGCTTCTTCCGCGGGGATGCTGACCGTCGGTACATCCAGGTGACGGCCGATGACGGCGGCGATGTCGCGGAACGGCACCCCTTCGTCGGCCACTCCGTGCAATCGCGTTCCCGGGGGCGCCTTTTCGAGAGCCAGCCGGTACAGGTGCGCGGCGTCGAGCGTGTGGACCGCGGGCCAGCGGTTCGCCCCGTCACCGATGTAGCCCGACGCCCCGGTAGTGCGCGCGGTGTCGATCAGGTGGCTGGTGAATCCATGGCGGTCCAGATCGCTATGGACCAAAGGAGATAACCGAACGACCGACGAGCGCACACCGCGTTCGGCCAAAGCGATCACCGCGTTCTCCGAGTCGACCCGCGGCCCGCCGGGCAGCGTGTCCTGTTCGGTTCCGAGACCGCCATGCCCCAGCAGCGAGAGAAGCAGGGTGCCCGAGGTGCTGACAAACGGGCGGTCGGAGCCGACGAGGACCTCCCCGATGGCCTGCACGGCGCGCAGGTCGGCCTCGGCGGCGCCCAGAAAGTCGTCGAAGTCGTGTTTGAAGGCGAGGTGGATGACTCCGTCGGACGCCGCGGCGGCGGATCGCAAACCATCGAGGTCGTCGAGGTCGCCGCGGTGCACCCTGACGCCCTTCGTCGCCAGCGCGGCGGCCGACTCGTCGGAGCGGGCGAGTCCGGTGACGTGATGCCCCGCTTGGACGAGCTCGTCGACGACGGCCGAACCGATGTGTCCGCTCGCGCCGGTCACAAAGACATGCATGGTGGTCCCTTCGCTTGGGTTGACTGTCGCGACATCCAGTCAATGACCACACCGGCCAGACGTCCAAGACCTATTCCGGATGGCGCGATACGAAAAGCGCATCACCGCACATCAGCTGTGAAATCGCGGTCCAAGGCGGAGTGCTTGACGGTTACACTGTGCGCATGACCGACTCTGCATCGCAGGTGATCGACCTCGATCTGCGGCTGGTCGGATACTTCGTGGTGGTGGCCGAGCAGCGACACTTCGGACGCGCCGCGGGCGCGTTGCGGATCGCGCAGCCGTCGCTGAGCCGGCAGATTCGCCGGCTCGAGCACCAGCTCGGCGTCCGGCTGCTGGATCGCACGCCGCAAGGCACCACGCTGACGGAGGCCGGCGAGGTGTTCCTGCCGCGGGCCAGGGCCCTGCTGCGTTCGGCCGCGCAAGCCGCCGCCCAGGCCCGGGCCGCCGCCCAGCCGAGCCGCATCACGATCGGATACACGACCGGGATGATCGTCACCCCCGCGGTACGCGAGATGCGCCGCGAACACCCCGACGCCGAAGTGCAAGTGACACACCTGGATTGGGGTCAGGCGCTTGACGCGTTGCTCGGCCATCGGGTAGACGCGGTGGTGACGCGGCTGCCGTTCCCCACCGACGGGCTGCACGTGACGGTCCTGTACGACGAGCCGCGGGTGCTGGCGATCCCCGTTGACCACCGCCTGGCCGGCCGGGATTTCGTGACCCTCGACGACATCGCCGACGAGCCGATGCCCCGCGTGCGCAACTCGGACCCGGCGTGGAGCGCTTTCTGGCGCATCGACCCGCGACCCGACGGACGGCGGGCACCCGACGGCCCGTTAATCGACGCGCTCGAGGACAAGTTCGAACTCATCGCCTCGGGACAGGCCGTGGCCATCACGGCGGGTTTCCACGGCAACAGCCTGCGGCCGGACATCACCACGGTGCCGCTGAAAGGCGTCGATCCGTGCCATGTCGTGCTGGCGACGCGCGCCGGGGACCGCAGCCGATTGGTCGCAGCCTTCCGCAAGCTCGCCGAGTCCCACCTCACCGGACCGCGTGCCTGAGCGCGACCGTGAAACCAATTTCACGGTCGCGCCCGAGCGTGAAACTAACTTCACGGTCGGCGGCGGTCGCGGTCAGCCCTCGGTCAGCTCCGGCGGCGGCCGGTATTCGGGCTGGTAACCCGACACGTGGATGGGACTGCCGACGAGCCGGAAATCCCCCGCGGTGACGATGACCTCGGGCGTCGCGTCGAGCGCCTCGGGCAGCGTCCTGACCGCCGCCGCCGGCACCCCGAGCGGACGCAGCCGGCGCTCCCACCCGGCGGCGGTGTCGGTCGCCAGCATCGCCGAGACGACCGCCAGCACCTCATCGCGGCGGGCCACCCGTTCGGCCATCGTCTCGAAGCCGCCGATACCCGCCTCACTGGCGAAGGATTTCCAGAAACCGTCGTGCGTGATGAACAGCGCCAGATACCCGTCGGCCGTCGGGAACAGCTGGGCCGGAACGTAATACGAGTGCGCCCCATAGGGGTGGCGCTGCGGCTCGACACCGCTGTTGAGGTACGCGGACGCATGGTAGTTCAGCTGCGACAGCATGACGTCGCGCAGCGACACGTCCACTTGCCCACCGGTGCCGGAGACGACCTTGGCCAAAAGCCCGAGCGCGGCGCACATTCCGGTGGAATTGTCGGCCGACGAATAACCCGGCAGCGTCGGCGGACCGTCCGGATCACCGGTCAACGCCGCGATGCCGAAACCCGCCTGGACGACGTAGTCGAAGGCCGGGTCATCGCCGCCGTGCAGACCGAAGCCGGTGATCGCGACGCAAACGATCCGCTCGTTGTGCCGGCGCAGCTGCTCGTAGGTCAGCCCCAGCCGGCGGATGGCCGACGGTTTGAGGTTCACCAGCAGCGCGTGGGATTCCGCGACCAGCTCGCCCAGGCGTTGCCGCCCCGCCTCGGAGTTGAGGTCCAGACAGACGCTCGACTTGTTGCGGTTGAGGCTGGCGAAGTAGGTGGCCCCGACACCGCGTGAGATCTCGCCGCCGGGCGGCTCGATCTTGGTGACCTCGGCGCCGAGGTCGGCGAGCAGCATGGTCGCATACGGACCGGCCAGCATGGTGCCGACCTCGAGGATCCGTATCCCGGCCAGCGGACCGCTAGAGGTCAACGCAGTTCCCTTGCCAGCGATGCGATCATCTCGCGGGTTCGCCGTTTGGAGGCGACCAGCTCGTCGCGGTTGTCACCGATCGGCAGCAGCCGCACCGACAGATCCGTCACACCGGCATCGGCGAAGCTGCGCATCCGCGCCAGGATCGCCTCCGGGTCGCCGGCCGCACAGAGATCACCGACGTCGCGGGCATCGCCGCGTTCGAGCAGACGCTGGTAGTTCGGGGACACCTCGGCCTCGCCCAGGATGCGGTTGGCCCGCTCCTTGGCCTCGTCGACTTGTGCCGGTGCACAAAGACATACCGGGATCCCCGCGACGATCCGCGGTGCGGGGCGTCCGGCATCCGCGGCGGCCTTGGTGATCTTGGGGGCGATGTGGTCACCGATCGCGCGCTCGTCGGCCATCCACAACACGGTGCCGTCGGCGAGTTCACCGGCGATCTGCAGCATCACCGGCCCCAGCGCGGCGACCAGCACCGGCATCGGGGTGTCGGCCCCGATCGCGAGCGGATTGTGCACCGAGAACGAATCGTTCTCGACGTCAACCGGTCCCGGCCCGGCGATGGCGGCGTTGAGCACCTGTAGGTAGTCGCGGGTGTAGGCGGCCGGTTTGTCATACGGCAGGCCGAGCATGTCCCGGATTATCCAGTGGTGCGACGGTCCCACGCCCAGTGCCAGCCGTCCGCCGGACACCGCGTGCGTCGAGAGCGCTTGGCGGGCAAGGGCGATCGGATGCTGGGCCTGCAGCGGCACCACCGCGGTGCCGAGCTCGATGCGTGAGCTGTGGGCGGCCATCAGCGACACCATGGTCAGGCAGTCGAAGTCGTCGGGCACCTGCGGCATCCATGCGGTGTCCAGGCCCGCGGATTCGGCCCATTCGATATCGGCCGCCAGCTTGTGCACCTTGCGGGCCATATCGCCACGCTCGGCGCCGATCATCACTCCGACGCGCACTGTTCCTCTTTTTCTGCAGCGGGTTCGGGGGTGCCGGTGAGCGCACGGATTTCGCGCACCAGGTCGTCCAGCGGTGTCCCGGTGGGGAATACCGCGGCGGCGCCCGCGGACAGCAGCTTGGGCACGTCAGCGTGCGGGATCGTTCCGCCGACCACGACGGCGATGTCGGCGGCGTCGGCGGCCCGCAACGCTTCGATGGTGCGGGCGGTGAGCGCCAGGTGGGCACCGGACAGGATGCTCAGGCCGACGACCGCCACGTCCTCCTGGACGGCGATCGAGGCGATGTCCTCGATGCGCTGCCGGATGCCGGTGTAGATCACCTCGAATCCGGCATCGCGCAGCGTGCGGGCGACGATTTTGGCGCCGCGGTCGTGTCCGTCCAAGCCGGGCTTGGCGACCAGAATCCGGGCGGCCACTAGAACACCACCGGTTGCTGGAACTCGCCCCACACCGCCTTGAGCGCGGAGACCATTTCGCCGACCGTGCAGTAAGCGTTGGCACAGTCGATCAGCTTGTGCATCAGATTGTCGTCCCCTTCGGCGGCACGCGATAGCGCCGCAAGACTGGATTGGACTGCGGCCGAATCCCTTTCGGACTTCACCTTGGAGAGTCGCTTGAGCTGCAGGTCGCGCCCTTCGGCGTCCAGTTCGTAGGTCACGACGTCCGGCTCCGGTTCGTCGGTCACGAACCGGTTGACCCCGACGACGGGCCGGGCGCCGGCTTCGATGTCCTGATGGACCCGGTAGGCCTCGTCGGCGATCAGGCCCTGCAGGTAGCCGTCCTCGATGGCGTGCACCATGCCGCCGTGGCGCTCCAGGTCATGCATGATCTCGACGATGCGGGCCTCGGTGGCGTCGGTCAGCGCCTCGACGAAGTATGAGCCGCCGAGCGGGTCGGCGACGCTGGCCACACCCGTTTCGTGCGCGAGAATCTGCTGGGTGCGCAGCGCCAGGGTCGTGGTCTCCTCGGTGGGCAGGGCGAACGGCTCGTCCCAGGCCGCGGTGAACATCGACTGGACGCCGCCCAACACGGCGGCCATGGCCTCGTAGGCCACCCGGACGATGTTGTTGTGCGCCTGTGGCGCATACAGCGACGCGCCCCCACAGACGCAGCCGAAGCGGAACATCGACGCCTTGGCCGTGGTCGCCCCGTAGCGCTCGCGCACGATCGTCGCCCAGCGGCGCCGTCCCGCACGGTATTTGGCGATCTCCTCGAAGAAGTCGCCGTGGGTGTAGAAGAAGAACGAGATCTGCGGCGCGAACTGGTCGATGGTCATGCGACCGCGCTCCACCACGGTGTCGCAGTAGGTCACCCCGTCGGCCAGGGTGAACGCCATCTCCTGCACCGCGTTGGCCCCGGCGTCGCGAAAATGGGCGCCCGCCACCGAGATCGCGTTGAACCGTGGCACCTCGGCCGCGCAGAATTCGATGGTGTCGGCGATCAGCCGCAGCGACGGCTCCGGTGGCCAGATCCAGGTGCCGCGCGACGCGTACTCCTTGAGGATGTCGTTCTGGATGGTGCCGGTCAGCTTCGCGCGGGGCACGCCTTTTTTCTCGGCGGCGGCGACGTAGAACGCCAGCAGGATCGCCGCCGTTCCGTTGATCGTCATGCTGGTGCTGAGCTTGTCCAACGGGATGCCGTCGAACAGGATCTCGAAGTCGGCCAGGGTGTCGACGGCGACGCCGACCCGGCCGACCTCCTCGCCGAACTCGGGATCGTCGGAGTCGTACCCGCACTGGGTCGGCAGGTCCAGCGCCACCGACAGCCCGGTCCCGCCTTGTTCGAGCAGGTAGCGGTAACGGCGGTTGGACTCCTCGGCGGTGCCGAATCCCGAGTACTGGCGGAACGTCCAGAGCTTGCCGCGGTAGCCGGACGCGAAGTTGCCTCGGGTGAAGGGGAACTCCCCGGGTGGCGGCGGGGTCGCCGCGATATCCCCGGGGCCGTAGACCGGCGCAAGCGGAATGCCGGATGGTGTCTGAGCAGCGTTATCCATCGTTGAATAACGTACTTGCAAAAAAAGAGAATGCCAATACCGCTCGGCTGACCAGGCGAAACATGCCCGTGTCGGCCCCTTCCTCGCCCCGATCGGCTACGCCCGGCACAGGATTTCGCCGTGCGGGATGGCGATCCAGCCGTCCGGCGCTGCCGCCCAGGCGCGCCACGCCGCGGAGATCTCCTCGAGTTGTGCCACCGTCGCCAGCCCCGAATCGAGCAGGTCGCGCGCGACCCGCGAGTGCAGGATTCGGTCGGCCCACATGTCGCCCCACCATTCGCGGGCCGCGGGAGTCGCGTAGCACCACACGCTGCCGGTGGGGGTGATGTCGGCGAAGCCCGCCCGCTGGGCCCAGGACAGCAACCGCCGCCCCGCGTCGGGTTCGCCGCGGTTGGCGCGGGCGGCCCGCTGGTAGAGCTCGCGCCACAGGTCCAGCGCCGGCAGCTGCGGGAACCAGATGAACCCGGCATAGTCGGCGTCCCGGGCCGCCACGACGCCGCCCGGTGCGCACACCCGCTTCATTTCGCGCAAGGCGCCCACCGGGTCGGCGACGTGTTGGAGCACCTGGTGCGCGTGCACGACATCGAAGGCGCCGTCGGGAAAGTCGAGCCGATGGACATCGGCGGTGGCGAACGAGACATTCGACAGGCCACGCTGATCGGCCTCCGCGCGGGCCATGCCGAGCACGTCGGCCGACCGGTCGACGGCGGTCACCGGCCCGGGTGCGACGCGGGCGGCGAGGTCGGCGGTGATCGTCCCGGGTCCGCAGCCGATATCAAGCAGCGACAAGCCGGGCTTCAGGTGCGGCAACAGGTACGCCGCGGAGTCCTCCGCGGTGCGTCGCCGGTGACTGCGGAGCACCGACTCGTGGTGTCCGTGCGTGTAGGTGGCCCCGCGTTCTTCCGTCATGCCCGAAGGGTACCGGCCAGCTCGCGATATGAAACCATAGTCTCAATATATGAGATGCCCTAATCGAGCGGGACGTTGAGGATCGGCCGGTCGACCGCGGCGCCGGGGCCGTCGAAATGCCACCACTCCCCCGAGTACGGGGCCAGGCCGCCGTACTTCATCGCCTTGCGCAACGCCGCGCGATTCGCCTGCGCGTCGGCACTGACGCCCTGGGTCGCGAAAGCGGTTGCGCGCGGGGAGAAGTCGTCGAAGTCCGTCCCCATGTCGGCCAGGCAGAGGCCGTCGGCATGCTGCCCGGACGCGCAAGGCTGCTGCGTCGTCGTGAACGTCACGTCCACCGAACGCCCCGACTCGTGGCTGCGCGCATACTGCCCGGGGCGTGCGACCCACGCCGGATTCGGGACGGCGTTGAACATCTTGACCTGGACGTCGTGCGGCCGATAGCAGTCCCAGAACACCAGGAGATGCCCCTGCGGCCGCAGCGCGGACGCGGCCGCAGCCAGCCCCGATGCCATCGATTGATGTACCAGGCAGCGGGCATCCGAGGGGTAGAGCTGCGTGTGGGTGAAGTTGTTGGTCGTCGCGTAGCGCAGGTCGACGACGGCGTCGGAGACCACACTGCGAACGTCGACGAACCCGGCCGCGCGCGCCGCATCGCTCACCGGCGGGACATCGGGGCCGGCCTGGGCGCTCCCGACGCCCGACACCGCGATCAAGCCCGCGACGACCACGGGCGCAAGGTACCGGCGCAAAACAGCCATCCGGCCATTGTCGCCGTTGGCCACCCCGAGTCGCGTGAGCCCTAGGAGATGTCGCCCTCGACGTAGCGCTGCAGGTTCGGCGCCACCGCCGCCACCACCTCGTCGTCGGGCATCGACGCGATCGGCTCGATCTTCCAGACGTAGCGCAGCAACGCGAAGCCGATCAGCTGGGTGGCGATCAGCCCGCTGCGCCGCAGTCGGTCCTCCTCGTCGGCGCCCAGAGTGGAACCACCGATCAGGCCGCGCTCCACGATCAACCGCAGCTTCTCTCGGGTCTTGCCTTCGTGAGCGGCGGTCAGCACCACCGCGCGCAGGATCGGACCGACCTCCTCATCGGTCCAGGTGTCCAGCACGGTCCGGATCAATTGCCGGCCCAGTTCGTCTTTGGGCGTCGCCCAGGTCGCGGCCACCGCGTCGAGCCACTTCTGCGGTGGCGTGGTCGCGGCGTCGAGCAGGCCCTCCTTGGAGCCGAAGTAGTGATAAATCAGCGCCGGATCGACGTCCGCGGCCCGGGCGACGGCACGAATGGCCGTGCCTGCCCAACCACATTCGGCAAATTCGTCGCGGGCGGCGGCCAGGATGCGTGCCGCCAGCACGCCGCGCTCGTCACGCGGACCGGGGGAGAACGGTCGCCGGGGCACCGTTTCACCCTACCGGAAGTCTCATCTTGCGTTGAAACTAGTCTCAACGTAGCGTGAAATTGTGACGACACTCAACGGCCCCCAAACCACCGGCCGCGAATACCGGAACCTCAGTGAGCCGCAGTACGGGACTCACACCGACATCAACATCGCGATCAGGATGCGCGACGGCACAACGCTTTTGGCCGACGTTCACCGACCGGATGCCGAAGGCCGCTTCCCGGCGCTGCTGGCCGCCTCGCCGTATCCGCGGCAGATGCAGGACCTGGGCGCGCCGGCGGGGTTCATCGAGGCCGGCAGGACAGACTTCTGGGTGCCGCGCGGCTACGTGCACGTCATCGCCAACCTGCGCGGTACCTCCGGCTCCGAGGGCTGTTTCAACTTCTTCGACGCGCAGGAGCGCCGCGATGTACACGACCTCGTCGAGTGGGTCGCGGCTCAGCCGTGGTGCGACGGGAACGTCGGCATGATCGGCATCAGCTACTTCGCGATGACCCAACTCGAGGCAGCCGTCGAGCGGCCACCGCACCTCAAAGCGATCTTTCCCCTTGCCGTGACGAGCGACCTGTACGAGGGTGCCAACCACCACGGGCTGCTGAGTTCGTCATTCATCACCCCGTTCCTCGCGATGATGGGCCTGACGTCCGAGCGCAGCGACAAGCTGTGGCGCAGCAGGCCATTGGGGCTGGCGAGGCGCGTGCTGAACAGTCCGGGTGTGCACAAGAGATTCGAGACCATGAACGGCGAGGCGGCGGTCACCATGCTGCGCCAACTGCTCAGGCTGCCCCACGATCCCCACCCGTGGGACGAATTGTGGCAGGAGGCGGCGGTCAAGCACCCGACGCGCGACGAGTGGTGGGAGGAGCGAAACCTGTTGCCGTTGCTCGCGCGGATCGACATCCCGGTGTATCTGGGGTGCGACTGGGAGAACGTGCCGTTACACCTGCCGTCGACGTTCGCCACCTGGGAGGGGCTGTCGGACAACGCAGATGTGCGGATGGGCATGCTTGGGAAGTTCGGGCTGACCTGGCCCTGGGAGAGCATGCACACCGAGGCGCTGGCCTGGTACGACCATTGGCTGAAGGGCCGCGACACCGGCATCACCGAGGGGCCGCCGATCCGCTATTTCCTGCCCGGCGCCGACGAGTGGCGAACCGCCGCCTCCTGGCCGCCGTCAACGGCCCCGCATCACGAACTCGCGCTGCGCGCCGACGGCGCGTTGGCTGCCGACGAGGGTGAGGCGGGCGGTCGCGAATTCATGGTGCTGGGCTCCGGATTGGGCCGCGTCAAACCCAGCGAGGTCGATCCGCCGCCGATGCTGGCCTGGACCAGCGCGCCGCTGGCCCAGGACGTCGATGTGGTCGGCGACATCGAGCTGCGGCTGGTTGCGTCGGCGACGGCGATCGATACCGCCTGGATGGCGATGCTGCAGGACGTGGCCCCGGACGGGGAGACGATCGCCGTGACCGCAGGCTGGCTGCGCGCCAGCTTGCGCGAGGTCGACGACGCGGCGAGCCGCCCCGGCGCGCCGGTGCTGCCCTGCCGTCACCCGCAAGCGGTACCGCTGGGTGAGGACGTCGAATACCGAATTCCGTTGGTCCCCAATGCGCGCCGGTTCAAGGCCGGCCACCGCATTCGCCTGACGCTCACCAGTGACGACCAGGACCCGTCGACGCCGGCGATGATGAACTTCCGGCATGCCAGCGTCGGCACCTCGAGCCTGAACACGGTGCGCTCGTCGTCGCGCCTATTGCTGCCGGTGCTCGGATAGCGGTCAGTCCACCGGGGTGAATTCGATGTGTAGCTCGGTAAGCCCGCGCAGCAGGAAGGTGGGCTCGTAGCGGTACTGCCGGTGGCCGAGTGGGCCGTGCTTGGCCTCGCCGATCACCATGTCGCGGGTCCGATCCAGAAGGCGGTTGATGGTGATCTGTCCCTCCACCCGCGCGAGCGGGGCGCCCGCGCAGGTGTGGATGCCGCGGCCAAACGCGATGTGCTCGCGGACGTTCTTGCGGTCCACCCGGAACTCGTTGGGATTGTCGAACTTTCGCGGGTCGCGGTTGGCCGCCCCGATGCACAGCATGATGACCGTGCCGGCCTGGATGTGCACCCCGCCCAATGTGGTCGTCTTGCGTGCGAGCCGAAAGTCGACCTTGGTGGGACTCTGCATGCGCAACGCCTCTTCGATGAACGGGCTGATCAGGTCGCGGTCGGCCCGCAGGCGCTCCTGCAGTTCGGGTTGGTCGCCGAGAACCTGGACCGCCGAGCTCAGCAGCTTGGTCACG
This sequence comes from Mycobacterium europaeum, assembly GCF_034555895.2. Lineage (NCBI taxonomy): Bacteria > Bacillati > Actinomycetota > Actinomycetes > Mycobacteriales > Mycobacteriaceae > Mycobacterium > Mycobacterium europaeum. The sequence continues at coordinate 113,029 of NZ_CP157315.1, read as the reverse complement.
GTCTCCTGCCCGGCCGCGAACAGGAAGGTGGCCGGCCGGACCACCTCCAACAGGGGCGGGGTCGAACCGTCGGGGTAGGTCGCAGTGGCCAGGCCGGTGAGCACGTCCTCGCGCGGTCGCTCTCGCCGCTCGGCGATGTAGCCGCTGAAGAGGTGATCGAGGTACTGCAACGGGTTACTGCCCACCGGCTCGTGATCGAGGGCACCCACCCGGGCGCCCGGGGCGTTGCCGGCCCCCAGGTTGCGGCGGATCTCGGGGCGGTCCTCGTCCGGAACCCCGAGGAGGTCGGCGATCGCCAGCGTGGCGAACGGCTTGCCGTAGTCGGCGAGGAACTCACAGCGACCGTTGGCAAGGAATTCGTCGAACTGCCGGTCGGCCAATTGCCAGATGTAGTCCTTGTTTTCCTGCAACCGGCGGGGCGTCAGGAGCCGGCCCAGCAGGGAGCGCGCCTTGTCGTGTTCGGGCGGGTCCATGACGACCATGTGCTCGAAGATCGGGAATTCGTGGCGATGCGCGTCGATTTGGTCGCTGATGTCATCGCCTTCCGGTGTGAACGGCAGCGGCGGGAAGGGACCGCCGATCGCGTTGACCGCGGAGAACGAATCGACGTCTTTGAAGGCGGCCTGGACTTCCTGGTAACCGGTGACCGCCACCACCCCATAGTGCGGCTCGCGGAACACCGGCCCCTGCTCCCGCAGGTAATCCCAGTACGCGTAGGGGTCCTGGGCGATGTCGGCATCGGTGAAGTAGTCGACGCCGGCGAGATCGGTCATGAGTCCAAATCCTTTCCCGGCATGAGAGTGCCGAAGTTCCAGCGCGGGGAACCGCCCGGACGCGCAGCCGGGCGGCCGCCGCCGGGGTCGTGCCGCCCGCGGCACGCCCGTCGGCGTGCTCCGCACTGCTCCTCCCGCGTGGCCATCACGTCGCAAAACTGGTCGATCGACCAAATTGCTAGGATGCGGTATGCCTACCACGCGTCGCACGGACCGGTCAAGCAGGCCGGGCACCCCGCGCCCCACGGCGGATCGGCGGAACAAGGCGAACGACGAGGCCGGCGCGCGCGGCAAGCTGATCGAGGCCACCGCCCGCGTCATGCGCGCCGAGGGTTACGCCGCGGCCACGTCGCGGCGCGTGGCCGCCGAGGCCGGGGTCAGGCAGGCCCTGGTCTATTACTACTTTCCGACAATGGACGACCTGTTCGTCCAGGTGCTGCGCACCGGCGCGGAGGCGGCCCTGACACGCATGCGCGGCCTGTTGGCCGAAGACGATCCGCTGGCGGCGCTCTGGCTGTTGAACAGCGATCCCGCCTCGACCGTGCTCAATGCCGAGTTCATGGCGTTGGCCAATCACCGCAAGGCAATTGGCGCCGAGCTCAAGGCGTACGCCGAGCGCGTGCGCGACATCGAGACGGCCGCTGTCACGATGGTGCTCCGCGCCAACGGCGTCGACCTCGAGCAGTATCCCCCGGTGGCGATCTCGATGCTCATCGCACAGACGGCGCGCAGCCTGTGCAATGAGAGCGCCGTCGGCGTGACCCGGGGACATGAGGAGTTGCGCGCATTCGTCCAACACCAGCTGAGCCTGCTGCAGGCGCCCACCGCGACGGTGCCCCGCCGCGACTAGCACCAGGTGAGCGTGGCCCCGGTGCCGCGCTCGACCCCTCCCGCGCACCGCCCCCTCGGACGCTTGCGCCAACGGCCCGTTGACAGCGCCGCGGATTGCTGCCAGGCTTCCTGATCGATCGACCAAATTAATGCCGGGCGTGGCGCCCGTTGCCACCGCCCGGCCTCTGCGGACAGTGAGGTGCAATCGTGGGCGGACGAGTCGAGGGCAAGGTGGCGTTCATCACCGGTGCGGCCCGCGGGCAGGGACGCAGTCACGCCGTGCGCCTGGCGCAGGAAGGCGCCGACATCATCGCGGTCGACATCTGCAGACCAATCAGCAGCAGCAGCGAGATTCCGCCCGCGACGCCGGACGATCTGGCCGAAACTGCCGACCTGATCAAGGGCCTCGATCGCCGCGTCGTGACCGCCGAGGTCGATGTGCGGGACTACGACGCCCTCAAAGCTGCGGTGGACGGCGGTGTCGAGCAGCTGGGCCGGTTGGACATCATCTGCGCGAACGCCGGCATCGGCAACGGCGGCCAGACGCTCGACAAGACCAGCGAAGACGACTGGCGCGACATGATCGACGTCAACCTCTCCGGCGTCTGGAAGACGGTCAAAGCCGCCGTACCGCACCTGATTTCGCAAGGCCAGGGCGGGTCGATCATCCTCACCAGCTCGGTCGGCGGGCTGAAGGCATACCCGCACACGGGCCACTACATCGCGGCCAAGCACGGCGTCGTCGGCCTGATGCGCACCTTCGCCATCGAACTGGGCCAGCACTTCATCCGCGTCAACTCCGTTCACCCCACCAACGTCAACACGCCGATGTTCATGAACGAGGGAACCATGAAGCTGTTTCGGCCCGACTTGGAGAACCCGGGTCCCGACGACCTCAAGGTCGCCGCGCAGTTCATGCACGTGCTGCCGATCGGGTGGGTGGAGCCGGTGGACATCAGCAACGCGGTGTTGTTCCTGGCGTCGGATGAATCCCGTTACATCACCGGCCTTCCCGTCACCGTCGACGCCGGGAGCATGCTCAAATAGGTGGATCCGAACCGGCCTCGTCGAGCACACGTCGCTTCTGCTCGGCGATGACCTGGTTGAGGTAGGAGCCTTTCGGCCAACCGTAGTAAGCGGCGAAATGCAGCGCCAGCTCGTCCATTTCGTCGAAGGAGACGTCACCGCTCTTCAATGCGGCATAGACGTGGGACACGATCGGGTACTGGGCGTCCTGAAATCCCACGCATGCCAAGGTGATCAGGCGGCGCTCCTTCAACCCCAGGCCGGGCCGCAGCCACATCTCCCCGAACACGAAGTTGAGGATGCCCGCTCCCGAGTACGGATTGTCTCGCGCCGGCGCGAACGGCAGGCAGTTGATCTCCCGGAACGCGGCCTCCCCGCCGGCCAGCCGTGCCTCGGGATCGCTCGGCGTGGCCAGCGGCAGCAACGGTGGCTGCGGCGGACCGGCATCACCGCGCTCCCGCGCGATGCGCTCCCACTGCGCGTCGACGACCATGTTGAACTGCGAAGCTTTCGGCCACCCCGCATAGACCGCGAAATGCAGCACCGCTTCCCGCATTTCGGTGAGTCTCAGATCGCCACTGTTCAGCGCGGCATAGACGTGCTGCTCGAGGGCCGGTGTGGCGTCGGCGCCGGCCACGCACGCCAGCGTGACGAACCGGCGGTCGCGACGACTCAGGCCCGGGCGGGTCCACACCTCGGCGAACACGAAATCGATCAGGCCGTCGGCCACCACCGGACTGGTATCGGCGGGCGGGTCGACGGTCATCACTTCGGCGAAGGCCCGCACGCCCCGCTCACGCCTCTGGCTTTGGCTGCCCATGGTGCCCCGCTACCTGATCGTCACGCCGGCGTCGACGGTGAACTGCAGGCCCGTCACGTGACGGGCCTCATCGGAGATCAAGAACAGCACCGCGTTGCTGACGTCGCTCGCCTCCGTCATGGGGATTGGCAGCGCGTTCATGAAGATGGGTCCGAGGTCCGGCCGCTTCTCGACGATGAGTTGGTGCATCGAGGCCGGCGCCATGCCGGTGGGAACCCCGGTGGGATGGACCGTATTGACCCGAACATTCTGGGCCGCAAGCTCGTTAGCCAGGGCCAGGCTCATTCCGACGATGCCATGCTTGGCGGCCGTGTAGGGCGTGTGCAGCGGGGTGCCCTTGATGCCGGCCGCCGAGCTGATGTTGACCAGGCTGCCGCCGCCGGCGGCCAGCAGGTGCGGCAGCGCCGCCGCGCACGTGTTCCAGGCGCCGATCAGGTTGACGTCCACCACCAGGCGCCACTGCTCGGCCGTGGTGGTGTCCCAGGTGCCCACCGTCAACACCCCGGCGTTGGCCACCGCAGCGTTCAAGCCGCCGAGTTCGTCGGCACCTTCGTCGATTGCCGCCTTCAGCGCGTTGGCGTCTCGGACGTCGCAGACCTTCGCGACCACCGAGCCACCTTGCTGGGCAACGAGTTTCGCAGTGTGGTGCAGATCTTCCTCGGTGGCCAGCGGGTACTCCAAGCCGTCGGGAGTCGCGCAGATGTCGATCAACAGACAATCCGCGCCCTCTTCGGCCAGCCGCACCGCGTGGCTGCGGCCCATGCCACGCGCCGCACCGGTGATCACGACCCGTTTGCCGGACACCCGGCCCGCCGCCCGTGGTTGCATCGCGGCGGTCACAGCTTGTTGCAGAAGCCGGCGTCCACGGGGAAGGTCACCCCGGTGACGTACTTGGCCTCGTCGGAGACCAGATAGGCGATCGCGGCGCTGATGTCTTCGGGCTCGAGCAGCTCCACGGGCAGCGGGTTCTGCAGGTGGGCGCCCCCTTCCGGAAAGCTTTCCAAGAACTGCGTCATCGCCGGATTGACGGCCATCATCGTGCGGACCGCCGTGGGATGCACCGTGTTGACCCGAATGTTGCAGGGCGCCAGAGCGTTCGCGAGGGCGCGCATCAACCCCACTATCCCGTGCTTGGAGGCGGCGTAACCCAGCCCGCCGCCCTGCAGGCCACCGAAGCCACGCAGCCCCGCCGTTGAACTGGTGAACACGATGGCCCCGCCCCGCTGCCCCGCGATCAGGTGCGGGATCGCCGCCCACGCGGTGTGATACGCGCCGTCGAGGTTAACCGCGACCGCCGCGCGCCACTGCGCCAACTCCTCCTCGATGCTCAGCTGACGAAACGCGACCGGCGCGACTCCCGCGTTGGCGCAGACGATGTCGAGGCGACCGAACTGCTCCACGCCCACGTCGAGGGCGGCCTTGACTTGATGAAAGTCCCGTACATCGGCGACCGTGCCGACCATCTTGCCGCCCTCGGCTTCGACCAACCCGATGGTTTCCTCGAGTTCCCCGCGGCGGGCCATCGGGTAATGGTTCGCGTCGATGTCGGCGCAGATGTCGATGCCGATGATGTCGGCGCCTTCGCGGGCCAGCCGGACGGCGTGGCTGCGGCCCTGCCCGCGCGCCACCCCGGTGATGAACGCCACCTTGCCCCCGAGACCACCCATCACGCCCTCACTTGCTGCGCTCCTCCGCGCGTCGACGCTTGCACTTTCGCTGAGTAACTGCGTTACTCAGGTTGGCACAGTAACATCGTTATCGTGGTCGGTAAAGCCTCGTCGCAACGCGGCGACACGTCGCAGACGGCACCGCAGGCCGCGCCCGATCCGCTGATCGACATCGTGGTCGACCTGATCGACACCGAGGGTTATGACGCCGTCCAGCTGCGGGAAGTGGCGAGGCGGGCCCGCATGTCGCTCACCACCATCTACAAGCGCTACCCCACCCGAGACGACCTCATCGTCGCGGCCCTGCGGTGGTGGATGGACACGCACCGCTACGCCGCCGTCGCCGCGCACTCTGCCGACAGCGACTCGATCTACAACGGGCTGATGTGGATCTTCCGGGCGATCTTCGAACCCTGGGAGAAGCACCCGCGCATGCTGCAGGCCTACGTGCGCGCCCAGGCCGGGCCCGGGGGCGACGAACTCACCCAGCACGGCTTCGACGTCGTCGTGCCGGCCGCGAAATCCGTGCTGAGCGGTTGCGATGAGCGCTTCGCCGACGACCTGGGCGTCATCATGACCGGCGTCGTCTACGGGGCGCTGAGCCGGTTCGCGGCGGGGTCCATCGAGATCACCGACATCGTGCCGGCGATCGAGCGGGCCGTGTACTGGCTGGCCAAGGCGCATGAAGGCACCTGCCGCCATCAGTAGCGGGGAGAGGGGCGGCATCAAACTCGATCGGCCGCATCAGATTTGGGCGTTGTTACGCGGTGGCCAGGGGCGGGATCGAACCGCCGACCTTCCGCTTTTCAGGCGGAGTTCTGGCCTACACCAATGTGTTTCAGCCGGTCAGACCAGAAGCGCAACCGGCATTCGGACGTGTTGGATCAGTCGGTCTGGCTCGTTGGCCCCATGTTGGCCCCATGAGATAACCCAATCTGCGTGGCAAGCCGATCGGGTTACTTGGTCGGTAGAAGCGGACTTGGGCGAAGTCTTAGTGCGATGGTTTTCGCTTACCGAACAGAGCGCGGCGGTCCCGGCGGATCTCATAGAGACGCCAACTGAACTATCGACCGCAACTGAAAGGCTGGATGCAGTCCAATTTGCTTGCGTGTGGTCCGATGGGCACCACCGCGCGCATCCCAATCTAGAGCAGTTTCACCGGCGCTGGCTCAAGCACTAGGCCCCACGGCGTGGTGACGTTGAGGAGCGGTTCGGGCGGCGGGTCGGTGAGCGCGATGGGGTCTCCGGCCAAGCTCGCGGTGCCGCGCCCCTCGAAGAGTGCGACGCAAGCGTTGCCGTCCAGGCGGGACGGGAACCGGACGGCGCCGGCGCCTCGGTCAAAAAGGTCCGCGGCGATCGTCTGCGTGATGGCGCGGCGACTGGTGGTGATCTCGCGCAGATCGAGGTGCTGCAGGTCGTGCTCGAGCAGCAGTTCGACGTGGCGATCCTCGATCTCCTGGCGTGTGGGCACGTCGGTGAGATCGATCAAGGGGCCATCGAGCTTCAGGACTGTGGGAACGAGGGCGTGCTGTATGCGCCACTGCGCAGTGACCGGCTTCTCAGTGAAGTCTTGGGCAGCCTCAGGTCCGTAGCGCTCAACATGGCGGCGCAGCGCGCCGAGGTTCGGCCGGAAGTCGGCTAGCACCTCGCGAAGACACGTTTCCGCCAAGTCAGCACAATAGAGCGTGCGGAACCGGCGGTAGACGTCGTCGAAACGGTGACTGAACTGGTACAGCTCCAGCGGAGTGAAGCCGAGCGGGTCAGCGTAATAGCCGACCCGCCACAGGGTTCGCCCCTGCTCGGGCGCCGCGATCACGACTGGAAGCTGGCGACCTGCCGTGCAGCCCGGACAACCATCGCGAACTCCGCGGTGTCGACCGCCGCACCGAGCACCTCGATCGGCGCGCGATCGTCCAAGCGCGTGTTGGTGCCAAACAGCCACGCCCGCGCCGTCTTGTCGTCGTAAGCATCGACGAGCATCCTGACGACCTTGTAGCCCTCACGTAACCGGCGCTCGGTCGCGCCGTGAGGTTCCGGGCCGCCCTTGCGCGCGTAGCGGCCGATTTGCTTGGCGTCAGCCAAGCCCGCCATCGCCGCCGCGACGCGCTGGCCGACGGCCTCTTGCAGATACGCGGCGATCTCGCGGATCGAAAGCGTCGCTGCCTCATCATCAAGCCGCTGCGCCGCAGAGACGGTCAAGACTGGCATATCGCACCTCCACGTTGATCTACCTGAGACGCTACCACATAAACACCTGAGAACACACCCTGAAGCTACACCTGATAGCCACCAGGCCTGGCCTACGGTTCGCGGTTGGAGCCGTTGAATCAGCATGTTCGCGCAAAAATGCCGCCAACGACGCCGCTCACTGGCCACGATTCGACCTCTAAGGTATGAGCTAACCGGTCACCGTCTCCTCCAGTGCGCACGGTCTCATAGCTGCACGTCAGCGAGGTTCAGCCGTTCCCGCTGTGACGCTCCGTCCCTCTTGTTCGCATCGGTTCCACCGTGTTCTGTGGCCAAATCCGTGGCCATTCCAACAGCCATAAGTGGGCCCATGCGCAACCCGCGGCGCGAGCCGTCGCGGGTGACACGATTACAGATAAGCCGCGAACGTCACCACGAGAAGATCGGCGAGCGCGTCCGAGCCACCTAGGCGTAGAGACTCATCCACCGTGCGATGGTCGGCTCCATGCGCTCGGGCACGAGCGAATCCGCGTCCCGTTGATCCCGCCGTACGTTCCTGTCGGGGTCGCTGAGCAACCAGATGGTTCGCGCCGATGTCTCCATCGCCGAACGGCATAGTTGCATTATGGACGACGCGTAGAGGTTCCTCGTCGTCGTCCGTTGATCTACGAGCAACGCGGCCGCGTACAGGTTCTCCGTGGCGCTCATCATCGGAATCAAACACTCCTCGGTGACCGCTGTCCGTTATAACCGGATCTGGGGCATTCTCAATGAAGGCGAGGTCAACGCACTATCTGAACGATATCGTGATAGCATCGCTCTGTGGCGCAGATTCTCATCCGTCAACTTGAGGACGACACCAAGGCCAAATTGCAGCGACTAGCCCGTCAACACGGTCGCAGCACCGAGGAGGAGGTGCGCGAGATCTTACGGAACGCAGTCCGGCACGTCGATAATCCGCCTGGGCGGCTCGGGTCTCGTATCGCGTCACGCTTCAAAGGCGTGGGCCTGACCGAGGACATACCCGAACTGCGGGGACAGCCCGTCCAGCCGGCACAGTTCAACGAATCATGATCGTGCTGGACACCAATGTGCTCTCCGCGTTGATGCGGGACACACCCGATCCGGCCGTCGTGGAATGGCTCGATAATCAGCCCACCGAATCAATCTGGACGACATCGGTAACAGTATTCGAGATACGCACTGGTATTGAACTTTTGACGCCAAGCCGCCGACGCAAGCGGCTCGACGAGATCTTTTCTCAACTCCTCGACGAAGACCTTGATGGTCGTGTGCAATCCTTCGACCTGACGGCTGCGTTTGCCGCTGGGACCATCGCCGCCACCCAACAACGAGGTGGGCGTGCGGTGGAAATTCGTGATGTGCAGATCGCCGGCATCGCCGCGTCCCGGCACGCAACTGTGGCTACCCGCAATACTCGCCACTTCGACGGAACGGGCGTCGACCTGGTCAACCCCTGGGACTGACGTCGTGCCCCAGATTCATTGAGAATGCCCCAGATCCAGTGATAACGGACAACCGCCGCATCCCCCGCCGGCACTAAGGGATACGCCTCCTTAAAAGCGGCGTCGTCGCCGACAAACGGGCTCCCCGGCTCAGGATGGTGCGGGTGCAGTCCCCACTGCCGCAATTCCGCGCACGCTTGGCACGGTTGCCGATGCGGTCCAGCACGCCGTTCGTCGCCAAATTGACCAGTGCTTCTATCATCTGCTGATCCGGCTGCATAACGAGTCTCCTATTACAACACCAAACACGCCCTGGCTGCGCGGTACGTTCACAATGCACCTGTCCAACGACAAGTCCGGGGTGTTCAAGGGCGCGCCGGCCATTGAGTAACAATTGCGACGTTGCATTTCGTAAGGCGGACGCCCGCGTTGGAGTCTGGGACCTAAGGGGACAATCGGCTTCCCACGCAGCGACTTCCACGTCAGGCAGCGGATTATCGAAGGTGTCGGAAACTGAGAGATTCTGTAGCTGGCCGAATTGACGCGGTGTGTTTGTTGAAGCTTGCATATCGGGCGGCGGTGGCTCGTCCCAAGCCTTCGCCATCAACGTCGGATCGTCGAGGTCTCGGCAAGCGTCGGCTGCTCGGCGGAGCTGTTCCGCTGTCATCCGTTCTGCAGGCTTGTGCCGCGGTGCCTTATCGGACATTGGTGACCCTGAAGATCTCTGATCGTAAGCGGATGGGCGTAGGTTGAACTCTATCTTGGTGGTCAATTCGTCACGGTGCCAGTTCTCCCCAGTTGCGTCCAGCAGAGTGGTGTACGAGCCGGTGATGACCGGCGTGTCGTAGCCGGATGAATGAAGGTCATCGCGTGATTCTTCGAGGGACCGACCAAAGTCACTCGAGCAAAGGAATCAACGCGATGACCATTGCCCACGATATCGACCTGTCTGCCGTGCTGGCCGAACGACTCACCACCACGCACCCTGATGTGCTGCGCGAGTTGTTGGCCGCCTTCATTCACGCCCTGATGGGCGCCGAAGCCGACGCGGTGTGCGGTGCCGGCTACGGCCAGCGCAGCAGCGAGCGCACCAATTCCCGCAACGGGTATCGGCACCGCGAGTTTGACACCCGCGCAGGCACATTGGATCTGGCGATTCCCAAGCTAAGGCAAGGTTCGTACTTCCCGGACTGGCTGCTGGAACGGCGCAAACGCGCCGAGCGGGCCCTGACCACGGTGGTGGCTACCTGCTACCTGCTGGGCGTTTCGACGCGGCGGATGGACAAACTCGTCGAGACTCTGGGCATCACCAGCTTGTCGAAGTCCCAGGTCAGCGTGATGGCCAAAGAGCTCGACGCCGCGGTCGAGGCGTTCCGGACCCGGCCACTGGATGCAGGCCCGTACACGTTCATGGCTGCTGACGCCCTGGTGCTCAAGGTTCGCGAAGCAGGCCGGGTGGTCAACGTGCACGCGCTGATCGCCACCGGGGTCAACGCCGAGGGCTACCGCGAAATCCTGGGCATCGACGTCACCACCGCCGAGGACGGGGCCGGCTGGCTGACCTTCCTGCGGTCGCTGACCGCCCGCGGCCTATCAGGGGTCCGTCTGGTCACTTCCGACGCCCACGCCGGTCTGGTGGCCGCGATCGGCGCCACCCTGCCTGGGGCATCGTGGCAACGGTGTCGCACCCACTACGCCACCAACCTGATGGCCATCACTCCGAAATCATCGTGGCCGTGGGTACGCACACTACTGCATTCGGTCTTCGATCAACCTGACGCCGGTTCCGTTGCAGCCCAATATGACCGCATCATCGACGCACTGGCCGACAAGCTCCCCAAGGTCGCCGACCACCTCGAAGACACCCGCGCCGACCTGCTCGCCTTCACCGCCTTCCCCAAACAAATTTGGCGGCAGATCTGGTCCAACAACCCACTATCCGTTAACCGGCTCTCCGGGGACACGGTTCGGGCTGCAGCGTGAGGTTCACGCACAAGCGCTGAGCACGGATGGATGCTGTCTGCATCTCGGTGGGGGAAGGCGGAGCGGCGATGCGGGTACTCAAGAGCGACAGCGGATATGTCCTGGAGGGCGACTGGGACGGGCAGGACGCGGTGAACGCGTTTCTCAACCATTTGGCGGGACGGGGGTTCAGCGCGGCCACGGTGCGGGCCTACGCATTCGACGTCGCCAATTTGAGCCGGTTCCTCGTCCAGCAAGCGGTCGGGCTCGCCGCGGTCGATGCGCCGTTGGTGTTCGACTGGATCGACTGGCAAGGCGTCCGCCGAACGGACCAGCCCACCGGCGGTCACCGCTCGTCGACCCCGCCGGCAGCTTCGACGGTGAACCGCCGGGTCGCGGCAGTGCGCGCGTTATTCGAGTATCTGGTGATGACCGGTGTCTGCACCGACAATCCGGTGCCGTCGCCGCGGCGGGGACAGGGGCTGCGCCAGTCGCAGCGGGGGTTGCTCGGTCATCTGGGTCCCGGGCGTGCACGCAGTGGCGGTAGGTTGGTGCGTCAGCCGCAGCGTCTTCCGGAATCGTTGTCCACCAACGATGTCGACGCGTTCCTGGCGACACTGGCAACGCACCGGGACCGGGCGATGGTGCTGGTGATGCTACTCGGAGGGCTGCGTTCGGCCGAGGCGCGTGGCCTGCTGCTCGCCGACGTCGATATGGGCCGGCGCCGGCTTCGGGTGATCGGCAAGGGCGGCAAGGAACGTCATGTCCCGGTCGATGCGGCGTTCTTCACCGAGCTCGCCGCCTACCTGCGATGGGAGCGGCCGCCGGGGTTGGCGACGCCGCAGTGCTTCGTAGTGCTGCGCGGCCCGACGACCGGTGCACCGGTCAGCGAGGCCGGGCTGCGCAGCCTGTTCCGTCGGCACCGGGAGACCTCTGGCGCCACAAGAGTCCGCCCGCACCGTTTACGGCATACCTACGGCACCGAATTGTCGGCGGCCGGAATCGATCTGCTGGCGTTGCGGGCGTTGATGGGGCATGTCTCGCCGGAGACCACGGCCCGCTACGTGCATTTGTCGATCGAGCAGCTCGCCGCCGAATACGGTGCTGCTCGTGCGACGTTGGCCGGAGCCCGGCAGTGACCACGGTGTTGGTCGGCCAACCCGTAGGCGCCGACGAGGTGGTGGCGGATTATCTCGACCACGTCGCCACCCTGGGTTTGAGCGGGCGGGCGGTACGCGACCGGATTCGGATCGCTCGCGACTTCACCGCACGCCACCGCGACCTGCACGCCTGGATGACGCTGCCGGCAGCCGAGCGGATCGCCGAGATACGGGACACCGGGGCGTGGCCGCTGATCTGTCACACGATCGGCACCGGCCGGTTACGGCTGGACGTCGAGCTGGCCGCGGTCAAACAGTTGACCGGGCTGGGCCGCGCAGTGGAGGACCGGGATCCGAGCGGATTCGCCGCGTTGCGGAATGCGGGAATTCGGTTGGGCTGGAGGAGTTCCTGGGTCGAGACGGTCCTCGGCGAATGTCTGGCGGTAGTGCTGGCACACCACGGCGGAATGGTCGCCGACCTGACCGGCGACGCGCTCGACGACTTCGACGCCGCGCTGTCACGTACCGTGGTGCCGCCATCGTCGCGGCGGGCATACAGGGGGCGGCTGGCCAGCCTGCGGCAGCTGTTGTTCGAGACCGCGGTCATCGACACCGCGCCGAAACGCCGGCGGTGGGCCCGTAGCCTCGAGCAGCGCTTCACCGAGGTGGAGATGCCCGACCCGATCCGTCAGACGTTGCTGCGCTACATCGGCGTGCGCGCGGCGGTGCTGCGGCCCAAATCGGTCGAGTCGCTGATCAACGACCTGCTGCCCTTCGCCGAATACCTCACCGCTCACCATCCCGACGTCATCAGCCTGCGTGAACTCGACCGGAGCTGCATCGAGGGCTACCTGAAATGGAATCGCACCCGGGGCTGGCGTGGTCAGCGCGCCGCCGCGGGCGCCGGGCGCACCGTCTCGGCCGCGGTGGCCCAGTCGGCAGTGCTCAGTCTGCGCAACCTGCTCGACGACATCACCGCCTGGGGCTGGGCGCAGGCCCCACCACGGCGGTTGGTATTCGCCGCCGACGTCCCCAAACTCGACCAGCCGTTGCCACGCGCGCTAGCACCCGATGTGGACGCGGCAGTGATGAACGCCGTTGCCCACCTGCAGGATCCGTTCGCCCGCATCGGCCTGACCGTGCTGCGTGGTGCCGGCCTGCGGGCGGGGGAACTGCTCGACCTCGAACTGGGCAGCATCATCGACTACGGACCGGCCGGAACCTGGCTGAAGGTGCCACTGGGCAAGCTCGCCACCGAACGCATGGTCCCGCTCTCCGCCGCGACCCTCGCCGCGCTCGACGAGTGGGTCGCCCTCCGCGGCACGCACCGGCCGCTGCCGCACCCACGCACCGGCGTGCTCACCGACTTTCTGTTCACCCGGCACGGACGCCGCCTGGGCTACACCCGGCTGCGCAACGGGCTGCTCACCGCCGCTGAATCCGCCGGGTTGCACCGTCCCGACGGCGGCGTCCTGATGGTCACTCCACATCAGTTGCGCCACACCTGGGCCACCGAACTCGCCAACGCCGGGATGAGTCTGCAGGCCTTGATGTCCTTACTCGGGCACGTCACTCCACAAATGACGATCCGCTACGCCACCCTGGCCTCGCCCACCCTGCGCGCGGCCTACGACGAAGCGATGGGCAAGATGCGCCGCCAGTTCACCCTCACCCCGGTCGGCAAACCGATCCTGCCCGACAAGGTCGGCTGGCTGCACAGTGAAATGCTGAAAACCCGCGTTGCACACGGATACTGCGCTCGCCACGAATCCGCGGGCGCGTGCCCTTATGCCAACATCTGCGAAACCTGCGACAACTACGTCACCGCCCCCGAATTCCGCGACACGCTCACCGACCAACTCGCCGACGTCCAGGCCCTCAGAACCGACGCCGAGTGCCGCGGCTGGACCGACGAAGCCGCCCGCCACGACCGCGTCGCCCACGCCCTTACCGACCACCTCCAGCGCCTCGATCGATGAACATCCCACCCCGACGGGTTGACCCGCCCCCGAGGGCCGGATAAAAGAACGACTCAACAAGGAAATCCGCCGGCGCACCGACGTCGTCGGAATCTTCCCCGACCGCAACGCCCTAATCCGCCTCGTCGGCGCGGTGCTGGCCGAACAACACGACGAATGGGCCGAATCCCGCCGCTACCTCGGCCTCGACGTCCTCAGCAAATCCCGCGCCGACCACACGCCATCAACAGAACAGGAGGACACCCCGGCGGCACTGACCGCCTAAACCACCAAGTCGAAGAATCACACGACGACGTCGTACACCACGTCCCTGGACTTGACCTTCTCCCCTGCCGCGTAACACTCGGAAAGATGGCAAACGACATGTGCCACAGTCGGGAGCAGGCGGAGCAGGTCAAGGCTAGGTTGGCCGAGTGGCTGGCGCCACCAATGGTCGGGACGACGGCACTGACTGAGCGGCACCGCCCGCAGACCGCCGGCATCAAGCGAATGGCTCGGCCGTATAACCACGCGCTGACCGTCGCATATCTCTGCCCCACCTGTGAGAATTGAGCTGACAAGGCAGCTAGAGACGGATAGGTCCCTTTGTGAGCACCGATGGCCGCGAGCCTGACGACGAGGCCGGCGCGGAGTTCCTGAACGGCTTCGTCGATAGGTTGATTCTCGGGGGCGGGCGTGTGGACATGGGCCGCCGGCGCTCCGAACCAGTTGCGCCACCATAGCATGTAGTACAACTATGTAGTACATTATTGGTATGAGTGAAGTACCTCTCCGAATGCTCAACCAAGAGACGGCAAAGGTCTTGGCCCGCGTCAAGCGTGGCGAAGAGATCACGCTTACTGAGCGCGGGGAAGTCATCGCCCGAATAATCCCCGCTACCGCCGGCCCACTGGATGCGTTGATCACTGCCGGCAGAGTGCAACCGGCGACGCTGGCCGGCCCAGCCCCGCGGCCGACCGTTCCGATGCACGACAATCTCGACGCCGGCGCGCTATTGCAACGTCTGCGCGCCGAGGAAAGGTATTAGCCGGTGATCTACCTGGATACCTCGGCTCTGGTCAAGCTGATCCGGATCGAAGTCGAATCTGATGCTCTAGCTGACTGGCTCGATGAACGCACCGAAACACGTTGGATAACATCTGCCTTGGCTGAAGTGGAGCTCCCCAGAGCCATCCGCGCAGTCGCCCCAAATGGCTTATCTGCTGTCCCCTCTGTGCTGGCCAGACTGGATCGGTTCGAAATCGACCAGGTCATCCGCGCCACCGCGGCCGCCTACCCCGATCCGGCGCTGCGCTCGCTCGATGCGATACACCTGGCCACCGCTCAAATCGCCGCATCCACAGCACCATTGACCGCCATGGTCGCCTATGACAGTCGACTCAGCGACGCCGCCCGTGCCCTCGGGATAACGATTGTCACACCTGGAAGAAACTCATGAACGGCTCAGGAGGAGAACACATGTCAGCACGTTTCTATGATGAGACCGTTTTTCAAGCGTGGCAGCGCGGTGTAGAGATCGCCGGTCCCCGATGGTTCGCCGACGGCCAGACTTCCCCGGACAGCGCGACCAGCAAGTGGGATCTCTCGCCGAGGGTCGACGAGATCCGATCAGCTATCGGATGGCTGTCCTCGGGCGAAGCGATGTTCCTTGCGGCGATGGTGAGCTTTTACAACTCTGAGCCCGGCGGCGAACTCTTGCGATCACTTGGCGCAAATGGCCTCAGCGACATTGCTGCCAGCCTCGACGAATCACGCCGACAAGTCATCGCCGACCTGCCCCTTGCCTACGCCGGCTGGTGAAAACCTCGCCGGCCGTCACTCCCACGGCTTCCCGCTACAACCCGCCGCAAAGGACAACCCATGGCTGACCTGCCAACTCGTCCCGAACTATTCGAGAACGCCCGCGCCTGCATCGACGAAGTGAGATCAGCGCTCAGCGCGGCGCGCGACTGGCTGCGCTCGGACTGGCAGCTCCTGGGCACACCACTGACTAAGGAGGCCGGCCAAGCTCGGGTGGCCATTTTGGAATCGATCGGCGAGGCCAAGGACCTCATCGACGCGATGAAGCGCACTGCAGCCTCGATGAAGCGGCGCAGCACGGCGTTGCGAGCGCGCGGCAGAAACGCCAGGCGACCGCGCTGTCTGGTGCGCCGCGCAGCGCGATGAACCGCCCGCCTTGCCCGCCGCGACCCGTTGCCGACCTGGTGGCCGGATGTGAACGGGCGCTGGCTCGAAGATGGTGGAAGATGGTGACCGCAAGACATCGTGCGTTGCGTGGTGGACCGCCCGTCACGCCTCAATCACGAACTTTGCGACTGGGCGCGCGCACCAACACTTCATGCTCGGCATCATGGGTGGCCGCTTCAGGCGCCAGGCGTGTTCGGCAGCCGACCGTCATACCCGCCGACGAGCGGTCGCCCGGCCACGATGTGCGCGACTCGGGCGACCGGTCCCAATCACCAAGCAAACGTCCTCTCCCGAGGCTTCGGGGTGCGTCATCCGCTTGCCCCGCATGTCGACATCCGTTGCTGCGCGGCTAGCGGCCACGCCAGTCAAATGTCGATTCCCGCTGCGGTGCCTACCTCAAAATCCCGGCAATCCCGGCAGGGTGAAACCACCGCCCGCGCCGGTGGAAGCGCCGCTCCCAGCGCCGCCCGGACCGGTCAAACCGCCCGACGTGCCAGTACCGAAGCCGCCGCCATTGTCGTTGAAAGCACCGGACCCGCCGGTCGACGCCCTGCCCCCACCGATCGGGGTGGACACTCCACCAGACCCGCCGCCCCCAACTGTGATCCCTGGGTCTGGCTCATCCGCCCAGGCAGCGCCCGCGCTGGCTATCGGGATGAGCCCGGCGGCCAAAGCTGCACCTGCGGCCATGCCGAGCTTGATCGTGATACCGCGGCGTCGTGTCTTGCAAGTCATGTTCCCCTCCGAATTCATGGATCATTAGATGATCGCGTTATGATCGGCGCACTTGTCGTGCGTTGCACAGTCACTTAGGTGGTAATGGGGCTCACCTCCATTCCCACAACTGGATTCCCACAACTGGTGATAGCAATGCCACCAGCTGTATGAACTTTGGCTATGCAATGCAGCTTAGCTACTACAGAAAGTGAGCGTCAAGCCAATTGGGCTACCTTGTTTGCAAAGTGATTCATATTCATAAATTCAGTGTTTCAGTAGACACTGACTTCCACACCTACAATCGTATATTGCAGCAGTTCAACAACCATGTACTGGTGTACTGACATGCGCCAATTCGCGTCTGCGTACTTACTGATATCGAGCACAACGTGAATCATTCAGGCCAGAGTCTGACTTGATTACGATTATCAGAGTTTCAAGGTGCCAGCAAACTAGACTTACTCGGTTGGTGCCCGATATCTGCAGAAACCTTTCTTCCTAGAATTCAGTATCGCTGTTGGCCAAAAATCGCTCCCTGCGTAGTCCGATCAGCAGTCACACCTCGCCGCGTGCACCTAGACCGTCCCCAACACAGGGCCTCAGCAGACGCCCGCCGGCAACTCATCGCCGACGACGCGCGAGGGGTGCCGCGCCTCACCTTGGGCCCAAGTGCAGGACCCCTCATTGATCCGCGTACTGATATGCAGATCTACTGAAACGCACCCGAAGAGGGGATCGCCGCAATGAGCACCGGCCGCAGCCGCATCGAATCGAGCGCCGCACCGTCCCACAGAAACACCGCGGCTGCCACCCCGCCCTCACCTACAGGCACCGGGCCGACCGAACGCCTCATGACCATCCGGTAGACAGGCGACCAACGAACACGCCGAACCGTCGACCTATCACTTGGCACACACCCGGGTCTTGACATCTGGCAGCGAGATGCCGCCGACCGCCTCGGACTCGCAGGATGCAGGCGGAAATAACCGGATTCTTCTCTGGACAAGCTCGACGCAATCCACGCCGTCCTGCATCGCTTCCCCGTGTACAAGCCGATCATCGCCGCGGTCAACGGCACTTGCGTGGCGGGCGGATTCGAGATGTTGAGCTCCACCGACATCCGAGTGGCCGTGCCCGACGCACGATTCGCGGTGATGGAGCCGAAGCGCGGTCTTTTCGCAGTGTCTTGCCCGTGAGGACACTCGCGGCGGCAAGGGCACCGCCGATCGTGACGTAATGACTTAGGGCCGGTCCACGCGGCAGAGGTGTGAGGTGTTGACGACGGGGTGGGTTCTACTCAACGTCGCAACACCGACGGATCACTCGAGACTAACAGGGCAGCGAATAGATCGGCGGGGCAACGGTCTTGGAGGACTATGCGGGGGCGATGGTTGAGTTCGTGTTCGACGGCCAACAACTGCTCCGGCGGGTGGCTGATGAGGGTGACGCCCTTCGGGAAGTAGTCGCGCAGCAGTCCGTTGGTGTTCTCGTTCGTGCCGCGTTGCCAGGGTGATCTGGAGTCGCAGAAGTAGACGGGCGCGCCGAGCTTGTCGGTGGTGGCAAGGTGGCGCGCCATCTCGGTGCCCTGGTCCCAGGTGATCGACCGCATCAGCGTGGGTGGCAGATCCTTCATGCGGGCCACCAAGGCCGCGTGCAGGGAGTCGGCGTCACTGCGAGGCAGATGCACCAACCGCAGCATCCGGGTCTGGCGTTCGACCAGAGTGCCGATCGCCGAGAGGTGGTTATTACCGATGATAAGGTCGCCTTCCCAGTGGCCGGCTTCAGACCGGTCGACAGCCGAGAAGGACCGGTCGTGGATGGTGAGCATCGGCTGCTGGAACCGCGGCCGCCGGCAACTCTGGCGGTGATGCGCTCGGCGGTGATCTCGACCGGTGCGCAGCGGTGAGCGTCGGTGCGGCGCTAATCGCGAGGGCCGCATGAAACGTGAATTCGGTTGATAGACAGCTTGATAGATGCTTTCGTGGCATAACCACATCGATGAATCATCGGGGAAGCGGTGGCGGAGGTGACGGCTGATCTGTTGGGGGCTCCAACGCTGAAGAAGCAGCTCGGCGACCGCGTTACCGAGCTGGTCGTTGGTGTCGACCCGACGGCGGTGGTGACGTGCTCGTCGCGCGGTGGCTCGCCGGTGGGCATCGAAGGGCTGATATCCGCGGCCGGCTGGTGCGTTGCGCCGTAGCTCCCTCGAAATCGTCGACGGCGCTCGACCGAGTCGGGTGGCGATCGTCCGCACCCTCAGCCCTGAGTGATGCAGATCGGCGATCTCGATGCGCTCGTCCTGGGACAGGTATCGCGTGCTGATCTGGCGGACCGCTAGTCGATCTAGCGGCGGGACGAACCCGACCGCGACGCCGTTGCGGTAGGTCTTGTAACCGCGTGTCCAGTTCGTCGCAGCGGACCGGGACACACCGACTTCGCGGGCCGCGGCCCGCACGCTCCACCCGCGAGCCCGCAACTCCATGAACCGCTGACGCTTGGCCGACTGCGGACGACGTCCCGGCCCCTTCTTCACCCGACGCGACGATGCCAACACAACCTCCAGAATCTAGAGAAGTGTTGCGACCGCACCTAGAAACCACCGCGTCGACACGGGGTCAGTTTTCAGACGACGCCGACAACTGTGGCGTTTGCCCTGGGCTCGTTTCCGGTCGTAGAAGGCACGCGATGCTGGACTGGTGCGGAGACTGTTGTGGGCAGCCATGTAGCAGGCTCGGAGTAAGCGCCGGTCATACCTGCGTGGACGTTTCAGGTTGCCCGTGACGCGCCCGGAATCGTGTGGCACTGGTGAAAGACCAGCGATGCCCGCAAGCCTATCCACGGTCTCGTAGTTAGCTAGATCGCCGTTAATCGCGGCCACGAATTCCGCCTCCTAGCAACGGGCCGAATCCGGGCATCGCTGATTTGACTCATGGTGCCGCCCACCCGGATCCAGTCATCGTCATTCATGCGCCCCGAACGCATATCCGCAAGTTTGACCCTCGCTTCGGCCGCCAGCAGCCGCATCACAATTTCGGACTTACTCATTTCCAACGAGAAGATGACACTGGCCATCCGATGTCTGAGCGAACACGATCGCATGAAATCCAGTGCTAGAACGGACTTTTCCAACGCCCGGACGAGCCGCAACGGTAACCATGGTTCCTGGCTGAAGCCCGCAGGTGATCTCATCGAGATCAGCGAATCCGGTCGGCACGCCCCGCGCCAGACCGCCATTGGTAGCGATCGTGTCCAACTCGTCGAGTGTCGGAGTCAGCAAGTCCTCTAACGCGACAGTGTCCTCGCTAGGTCGTGTCCCTGCCGCGGTGTAAAAGAATCCGGACGTAGGTTCCCTCGAAGACCGGCCAGTCTGATGGAAGGAGCCTACGTCCGTGTCGAAGAGGGTATCGCCTGTGCAGCGGTTGCAGGCAGAAATTGATGGTGTGTTCGCCGGCGGCGAGGACCTGGCGGGCGCGATCGAGGAAGTAGCCCGGCTTGGTGCCCGGTTGCTGCTGCAGACCGCCATCGAGGCCGAAGTGGCCGCGTTTTTGGGCCGGGACCGCTACCAGCGGACCGCGAGCTGTGCGGACGCCCGCGCCGGGATGCGCAACGGATACTGCCCGACCACGGTGAAGACCACCGCGGGACCGGTGACGCTGGCACGGCCGAAGATGCGCGGCACCACCGAGCGGTTCGCCTCCCAGCTGTTCGGCAAGGGAGTAACCAAGACCAACGCATTGGAGGCATTGGTGATCGCCGGGTTCGTGCGCGGGTTGTCGGTCCGCGACGTGGAGGCCACCCTGGTCGAAGCGCTCGGCGAGGCCGCCGCGGTGTCGAAGTCGACGGTGTCGCGCATCTGCGAGGACATCAACGGCTCAGTTCGAGCAGTGGAGCGCTCGCCGCCTCGACGACGTCGAGCTCGATTACCTGTTCCTGGACGGGTCGCACTTTAAATACCACGCAGGCGCCTCAGCCGAGCCGGTACTGGCCGCGTGGGGTATCGACACCGACGGCAAACCGGTGTTCGTCGGGCTTGAGGCGGCCTCCTCGGAATCCGGTGCGGCCTGGGAAGGGTTCTTGCGCGGGCTCGGCGAACGCGGCCTGGCGTGCCCACTGCTGGTGATCAGCGACGGCGCACCCGGGCTGATCGGCGCGGTCGAGACCACCATGGGCGCGGCGTTGCGGCAGCGGTGTCTTATTCATCGCGCCAGAAACATCCTGGCCAAGGTGCCCAAGAATGCCCAAGCTGACGTCAAAGCCGATTATTGGGCGGTCTTCGACCTACCAGCCGATGTCGAACCCGGCATCGCCGCGGTCAAACTCGCCCAAAACAGGACCGACGCGTTCGCCAAGCGCTGGCGCGACTCCTACCCGGCCGCAGTGCGGGCCCTGCTCGATGACCGCGACTCGCTGACCGTCTACCTGCGGTTTCCCCGTGAGCATTGGCCCAGGGCCCGACACTCCAACTTCATCGAACGCACCTTCGGCGAAACACGGCGCAGAGTCAAGGTGATCGGCCGCCTGCCCGGCGAGTACTCCTGCCTCACACTGGTGTGGGCCGTACTCGACCGCGCCAGCGCCGGATGGCGCGGGTTCACCATGACCCCGGCCGGGCTGCGGCTGCTGGCCGACCTACGCAGATCGCTGCACGACCCACCGACCGAACTGCCGCAAAGGAATCCGCAAAATCACACCGAAACTGGCCTGGTGCCAACCGAGCCTGTCAGCGCTACCGCATAGACTCATGAACGCAAGCGAACGATCGATCTGCGCGACGAGTTGGGCAACCCGGTCGATCCCGGTTCTCACTGCTAATTTCCTTTCGTCGTTTGTCTCATTCGGTCCAGATTCGGGCCGAATGCTGCGTTGTTGTTGGTGTTCATGGTCGGGCGGGTGGTGCGATTAGGTGTTCTGGACCGGATGCGACAAGCTGCTGTCGGCGTTTCATGGCGCCGTAGTGAACAAGGTCTCCTCCGGCAGCGGCAGTTGGATGGCCAGGCCTTTGCGTTGGCCACGGTTGACGTGGACGGCGTTGAGCTCTCCGCGGCGGATTCGATCCAGGACGGTCTGTTTGGCCACGCCGAGTCGGCGGGCAGCCTGCTCGAGCCCAACCCATCCGTCGGGTGTGTCTGGGGTGATATTGGCGCGTAGCTCGGGGTCGATGCGGATCCGCCACGGGTCGCCAGGGCGATGTTGCTCGCCGTGGATGAAGCCGCTTGCCAGCCACCGGTAGAGAGTGGCGCGGGAGGTGCCCCAGCAGCGTCTCGGCTTCGGCGATACTGACCATGCGTACATCGTCGCCGACGGGTACGACAGGCTCGGTCGGCCCGGCGATACCGTGTTTGCGGCGCAGGCTGCCAACCCGGTCGCGGGTGAACGCCAGCCCGGTCGCAGTCATCACGCCCTGCCGTGCGAGCAGACGCGCGATCGTCGCGTCGTCGTAGTGGGCTGCCAGCCGCCGAATGCGCTCCAGCGTGTCGGCCTCGGTACGGATCGCGCTATCGACGGCGCGCTGAAACAACTCACCAAGCTGCGGTCAATCCACGAGCGACCGGCGAGCGTCCAAACCCGCCGACAGGCGGGCCACTGGGAGGGTGACCTCATCGTCGGCGCCCAGCAGCGGTCGGCGGTCGCAACGCTGGTGGAACGAAAGATGCGTCTAACACTGCTGATTCGACTGCCGAATGGACATTCGGCACAGCATGTCGGGGATGCCCTGATCGCAACGTTCACCCAAATGCCGGTCAAACTGCGCCGGACCCTGACTTGGGACCAGGGCAACGAGATGTTTCATCACAAACGTATCGAGGCGGCGACAGGGCTGAAGATCTACTTCGCCGACCCACACTCACCTTGGCAACGCGGAAGTAATGAGAACGCCAATGGGCTTGTACGCCAATACTTACCAAAGGGCACCGACCTCAGCATCTGGGACGACGGCCAACTCCGGCAGATCGCCGATGAACTCAACGACCGCCCACGACTGTGCCTCAAGGACAACACCCCGACCGAACTTCTGCGACGATGGGAGCGTCAGTACACACTTCACTGATTCGCAACGATGAGTGGAATCCGCCCGGGCACCAGTGGCCGGTTACACCAGTCGGTCATCTCGGCGACTACCTTGTCGGTGATCCGCGAGATCGTGTCCTTGGATACCGTGGCGCCGTAGACGTCGGCGAAGTGGGCAGCGACCTCACCGGTGGTCAATCCCTTTGCCGTGAGTGACAATACGATCTCGTCGATACCCGTCAGCCGACGCTGACGCTTCTTGACAATCTGCGGCTCGAAGCTGCTGTTGGTGTCGCGAGGCACTTCGATCTCGACGGCGCCGATCTCGGTGAGCACCGTCTTGGCCCTGGTGTCGTTGCGGGAGTTCCCGCTGCCGCGCCCGGCAGGGTCGTGCTTGTCATAGCCCAGGTGCTCGGCCATCTCGGCATCCAGCGCGGTCTCCAGCACGTTCTTGGTCAACTGATTCAGCAGCCCGTTCGGGCCGACCAGCTCGACACCCTGTTCTTTTGCCTGCGCCAGCAGCTGCTCAGCGAGCTGCCGTTGATCCAGTTCCATCGCCACAGGATCGAGTGTTTCTGACATCGTCAGTCCTTCCCGCCAAGCTCACGCTCGGCGTGACAGACCAAGATCAGATCCACCGTTGTTCAGACAGTCCCGCCAGCCTTTACGCATGACGTAGTCGAGCCAAGTACCGGCGAACTGGGAGGTGAGCACGGCTGCGATTACCTGTGTGGTGTAGAACTTTGAGCTGATGATGCCGGCGTCGAAGGCGACATTGGCCAAAACGATGCCGGGGCCACCGCGGGCGTTGGTGGTGATCGCAAGGTTGATCAGGTCAAGTCCCCGGAAACCCGCGAACCGCCCGGCGAGCGATACCGACATCACTTTGATCGCGCAGGTGCCGACAATGAAGATGACGATCATCCATACCGAGACGCCGCGGATGAGATCCAGCTTCAGGCCGACGATCGCGAAGTAGATGGGAATGAAGAAGGCGAAGGAGACTTTGCCGATTGCCTCGAGCGCGTCGGCGAAGATCCTGCGCTTCCTATGCGCGACGGCAAAACCTGCGAGGAACGCCGCGAAGACGAGGTTGACGTCGAGGGCTCCGACAACTGCGCAGTATGCCAGCAGGACCGCTATGGGGTAGCCGGTGGGCGACTGCCGCGCAAAGACATTCCAGCGAGAAGTGTTGATGCGCTTGATGACGCGTGGAACAAGCTTGAGCCCGAGGATGAAGTAGGCCACCGTTGCGAAAAGGTGCCAGAACATCTGCCACGGATGCAGAGTCGTCTTGCCTGAACCGTGTGTCCAGGATTTTCAGGTCGGCGAAGATTTTTGACACCGCCGGCACCGAGGTGACAGCGACCCCGACCGCAAGGATGACGTGGCTTCATCGCCCCCACTGCCCGCACGAAATACCCGCCGGAGCGAGAACCCTCCTGGTCCGCAAGCTCATTGACGGCGCGCAAAACCTGAGCGGTGGCCTCGTGGCTCACGGCCCGGATTCGCGGGATCCTCCCGCCGTCTCCCGGCTGATTCGGGCCCAGCGGTTTTGTAATCGCTACAAGCGCACCAGGCCGCGCAGCGGCACAAGCCCGAGCTCCTTATGGGTGAGGAATCCAGGCGGGGCGTCACAAACGGCTGGAATCGCGTTCGCGGGGCCCATCGCGGTCCAGGTGTAGCCCGGCTTCGGGTAGTTGCCCTGCGCATCCGGAGGCGCTTGGAGGATCAGCTCGGTGGGTTCGTCGCCCTCGATCACGATGCGATAGTGATAGTGACCGCCCCAATCAGGCTGCGGCTCAATGGCATTGTATTCGTCCATCGTGTACATCTCGTGGAATGTGATGAAGGTCTTGTTGTCCACCCAAGTCGTCCACTTGTGATGCTGTGAGGCGACTGTTCCCTTCTTGATCACGCCCTTAAAGCCTGGCATGTCGCTGGTCGGCCCCCCTTCGTACCGGATGTCGCGCGTGGCCGTCCCTAACTCTACATCCGTTGTGTACTTGTCGACCGTCTTGCCGAATCCGTCCGCCACCATGGCCATCGACTGGGCGAACAACGGCCATGCGTTCCCCAGGAGATTCGGTCCGGCCAGAAACTCTTCGGGATCGCTCCCCATCCCCATCTCGTGCAGGTACTTCAAAGTGTCCTTGCCGAAATTCACCACCTCGTAGATGTGGATAGCGTCGATCCGGCTGACGATTCGGGCCAGCGTCAGCACGAGCAGGTCTCCGGCAAAGCCAGGATTGATACCACCTGCGTGGAACGAAGTACCGCCCTCGTGACACGCTGCGTCGATCTTGTCGATATCCGCCTTGCTGTGTTCGGTTCGATACCACCATGCGCCACCCGAGGCGACGACGTTCTTGCCCCCGCGCAGCAGACGGCAGACCTCTTCGGGATCGGACCAAAGTGGCGCATAGAACACGCAATCGGCGTCAAGCGCTTCGATGGCTTCCTTGTCGGTGGTCGCAAGCACACCGATCGGCGCGGCGCCGACGAGCTCACCGGCATCCTTGCCAACTTTTTCCGGACGATTACAGAGCACGCCGACCACCTCGTACGCAGGGTTACCGACGAAATGGCGAAGCGCCACCGTTCCGACGTTGCCGACGCCCCACTGGCCCGACCTGGACCGGAGCAGATGTCGAGATGGTTCCTGGAGCCGCACTCCCCGTAACTGATATCGCCGTCATGCGCGTAGTCACGGTAGATCCGCAGCATTCGTCCCACGCCAGGTTTCTTCGCGGTCGCACCTGCGGGCGCGGGCCGCTTCCATAGATCGCCCGACTCGGTGCGACGCTCGGGACCCAGGCCGGCATCGAGCGCAGCGGTCAGCGGTTCGTCGGCCTTTCGCCCGACGTGGCGCAAGCCCAGCAGCCCCAGCCACCGCCGCCAGCGCCGTGACCTGGACGCCGAGCGATTGCATTGGAAGTTCCGACGCGAAAACCGAGCCGTACGGGCGCTTAGTCAGCGCCCGGTAACCATTGGCGGTGAATGCGAAACCCAACACGGACACCAACACGGCTGCCAGTCGCTTCACAGCTGTCCTTTCCGTCGACCGCGGGCATGACGTACACCGCCCACTAGTTAACGAATCTAACTGCCCGGCTTTCGGCCATTTACACCCCTCGGGTCAGCCCGATATCCGGCCAAAAGATTACGTTTCGCTGCGTTGCCCGGATTCCCCGGAGTCCCCGGGCCTGCCGGCCTTCGCGGGGTCCTCGATCACGTGATATGTCGGGTCGATCATCGAAATGGGCCCGCGACCGCGGCGATCACCGTCACCGCATCGGCGACCACCCCGCCGGCCGGCTCAGGCATCACCGGATCGGGGTCCACCGCGCGCAACCAGACCGTGAACATTGACCGCACCGCCTCGGCCCGCTCGGCGAAGCGACGCAGCCAGCCCCGCACCGTCTCCACCGGACGGGCCAAGTCGGCCGCGATCCGGCGAAACCCCACCCGCCGCCGCAACGCCTTGGCAGCCAGCGCCGACACGATCACCGCCGCAGTGTCGGCACGGCGCAGCAACGCGGTCACGGGCAACAACACATGCGTCACCCCGCAGCCGGTGCATCGCGACCGGCGAGGACACAACCGCACCGACCCGTCCCGACCGCGCAGCTGTCGCGGCCTGGCCCACCCCCAACGCGCCAGCACGCTGCTGCATGCCGGGCAGCTCAACTCGCCCGCCGCCAGCCTGCGCTCGACCACATCGACATCTGCCTCTACCGTGACCACTGCGCCTCCAAGCGCGAAGACGGCCCTCCCGCAGACTCCGCCCAGAGACATCGGGAGGGCCGCCGCCCACAACGACGTGATCACCGTGCCGCCCCGACACCACAAAGACCAAACGCAGAAACGACCGGCCGACGAACTGATCACCGTCAGTGCCGGATCGCTACCCCCAAGTGCTCAACCTGAATGCCCCCGAACACGGTGCGCCGGGTTGGATGAACACGGCGCCTACCGAGCCGAAGCGGGCCCAGTCGGCGAGGGCGTGACTGGTCAGTTCGGGTCCGTTGTCCATTCGGATGTGTTCGGGCTTGCGGCCAGTGGTCATGATCAGTTCGTCGAGCAGTCCGGTGGTCTGATCGGCGTTCCACGACCGACGTGGCCGTGTCGCCAACGCCTCGCGGGTGAACTCGTCGATGACGTTGAGGAAACGCAGCTGGCGGCCGTCGACGGTGAGGTCGTGCTGGTAGTCCAGCGCCCACACGTGATCGGGGCGGGCCGCCGCCATGCGCCGGTGCGCCGCACTGTGGCCCAGGCGCAGCCGCTTGCGGGTCTTCGACGGACGTTGCAGCCGTTCGTCTTTCCACAATCGGTGCGTGCGTTTGGGATTGACCACGAGGCCTTCTGACTTGGCGATGGCGTGCGCCTTGCGCCAGCCCCACCGCGGATGGCTGATGGCGATCTCCCGCAGTCAGGCGCGCAGCCGCTGTTCGACGCCATCGGGTCGTTGCGGCCCATACTGCTGCACCGAGCGGTGTTGGCCGACCACCCGGCAGGCACGCCGCTGCGAGACCCCGAACCGCTCGACGAGCATCACCACCGCTCGCCGCCGACGGTCGGGGCTCACCAGTTTCCCCGGCTCATCTCCTTGAGCATGTCGATGTCGAGGGCCTGCTCGGCGACCAGCTTCTTGAGCCGCTGATTCTCCCGCTCAAGCTCCTTGAGCCGTTTGGTGTCTTCGGCTTTCATCCCGCCGTACTGATTTCGCCAGCGATGCCAGGTCTGCTCACTGACCTCCAGATGCCGGCAGACCTCCCCGAGGTCTTTGCCCTCACCGAGCAGCCGTTCACCCTCACGAAGCTTGCGGACCACCTGCTCCGGTGTATGCCGTCGACGTGCCATGAATCGAGTCCTCCTCGCCCCAATTCTGGGGCATCGGACTCCCACAGGAACTTGATCAACCAGGGGGTAACTGGTAGCCCGAGCCGGCCTGTTCGCACAGCGACACCAAGGTCGCGTACGCCGGTGCCATCCGGGCAGCAGAAATGGCACACCACGCCGCTGTGCGACTAGGTGCGACTAGGTGCATAGCACTGCGGTCTGACGGGCGTGCCAAGTGGTTGACGTGTATGTGCAACGTCTAGTATCAGTAATCAAACGCTTTGTCTGGAAGCGGTCCAGAACCGCCGCGACAATGCGAACGGCAGCCCACACGGGGCATTACATGGAGGACACCTTGAGGAGACGTCCGTGACGTACACAATTGCCGAACCCTGCGTCGACATCAAGGACAAGGCATGCATTGAGGAGTGCCCGGTCGACTGCATCTACGAGGGTGCTCGGATGCTCTACATCCACCCCGATGAATGCGTCGACTGTGGGGCTTGTGAACCGGTCTGCCCTGTCGAAGCGATCTACTACGAAGACGATGTGCCCGAACAGTGGAGCCAGTACACGCAGATCAACGCCGACTTTTTCGTTGAGCTGGGGTCGCCGGGTGGTGCGGCCAAGGTCGGCATGACCGAGAACGATCCCCAAGTGGTGAAGGATCTGCCACCGCAGGGCGAAGGCGACTGAGCGCGCCGGTGCTGCAGAAGCCCGGGATGGGCCGACTGGGGGTACCACCCGCTCGCAGGGGAGTGTCGGCCTCCCTGCCGGATTTCCCTTGGGACACGTCGGCCGAGGCGGAGGCGCTGGCCGGGTCCCATCCGGACGGCATCGTCGACTTGTCCATCGGCACTCCGGTAGATCCGGTTGCGCCGGTGATCCGAGAGGCGTTGGCGGCCGCCAGTTCCGCGCCGGGCTATCCGGCAACCGCCGGTACTGCGCGGCTGCGTGAAGCGGCAGTGGCTGCCCTTGACCGCCGCTTCGGCATCACCGGGCTGACCAAGGCGGCCGTGCTGCCGGTGATCGGTAGCAAAGAACTCATCGCCTGGCTACCGACCCTGCTGGGCCTGGGCCCAGCGGATGTGGTCGTGGCGCCGGAACTGGCGTATCCGACGTATGACGTCGGCGCCCGGCTGGCGGGAGCGCAGGTGCTGCTCGCGGACTCGCTGACCCAGTTGGGCCCGCAATCGGTGACACTGGTGTATCTGAACTCCCCGAGCAACCCGACCGGGCGCGTGCTGGGCGCCGAACACCTGCGCAAGGTGGTGGGGTGGTCGCGCGATCGTGGCGTTGTGGTGGCTTCCGACGAGTGCTACCTGGGATTGGGCTGGGATGCCGAGCCATTGTCGGTGCTGCATCCGTCCATCTGCGATGGCGACCACACCGGGCTGCTAGCGCTGCACTCGCTCTCGAAGAGCTCGTCGCTCGCGGGATACCGGGCCGGTTTCGTCGCCGGTGATCCCGCCCTGGTCGTCGAACTGCTGGCAGTACGCAGACATGCCAGGAATGATGGTGCCGACGCCGGTGCAGGCTGCCATGGTGGCCGCGCTGGACGACGACGATCACGAAAAGCTGCAGCGCGAGCGGTACGCGCGGCGGCGGGCGGCCCTGTTGCCGGCGCTGCGCTCAGCCGGTTTTGCTATCGACTATTCGGAAGCAGGACTCTACTTGTGGGCCACCCGCGGTGAGCCATGCCGGGACAGCATCCGTGGTTGGCCACGCGCGGCATCCTGGTGGCGCCCGGCGAGTTCTACGGCCCGCGCGGTGCACAGCATGTGCGGGTTGCGCTGACCGCCACTGACGAGCGCGTCGCCGCCGCGGCCGGCCGCCTCGCTTAGCTTGCGCACCCGCGTGGAGGGGGCGGGCGGCAGAATGCATCGAAGGCGTTGCCAAGTGCTTCCTTAGCGCTCAACCTCGGGTAAAGAATGTGGTCGTGACAACTTCGACTGGCAAGCAGCGTATCCCGGCGACTGTCGGGGACATAGCCAAGCGCGTCTTTCTGGGAAAGCCGCTGATTACCGAGAACCTGACATCCGAGAAGTTGTCGAATCCCGTTGCGCTTGGGGCACTTTCACCGGACGCAATCTCATCGACCGCATACGGCCCGGAGCAGATCTTGATCGAACTGCTGCCCCAGGCCGGGCTGGCGGCGTTGGCGCGCGGGAGAATTTCGGACCCCGGGTCGCGCAGGTCGCGGCCGCTGCACTGTTGATCGACTATGTGGTCACGGTGGCAGTGCAGTCGGCGGCTGGAACGGTGGCGGTGGTGTCGGCGATCCCGGTGTTGGGTCCCTACAGCCTAGCCATCACGGTTGGCGTGGTGCTTGTCATCTGCTACCTGAACCTGCGTGGCTTAAAGGAAGCGGGAATGCCGTTCGCGGTGGCGACCTACTCCTTCATCGCCATGATCAGTCTGACGATCGTGGTGGGTGTCATTCGCGAAATATTTTGGGAATTACCGGTGTACGACCCGCATCACCTGGCCGGAACGGTGCCGGTACAGCAGGGCAACGGCTTGGTGATGGGCGCCACGATCCTGACCTTGCTGCGTTCGTTCGCCAACGGGGGTTCGTCATTGACCGGGGTTGAGGCGATTTCCAAATACAGTCGACGTCTTCCGAAAGCCGCAGGGCGTCAACGCACGTCGAGTGCTCACCGCGATGGCCTGCATTCTCGGGTTCTTGCTGGCCGGTGTCGCCTATCTCGCGTACGTCACTCATGCAACGCCGTATGTCACTGAATATCCATCGGTCTTGTCGCGGGTCGGTCGTGCGGTCTTCGGCAACGGACCAATCGGCGATATCTTCTTCGTCCTCGTCCGTGATCGAGCGCCGGTTCGCGCTGCCCGAGGTGTCGCTGGCCGAAGTCGCGGTGGCGGTCTCCGGTGGCCGGTTGTTGGCGTCGGGCTGGCCCGGGGAGTGGGTGCAACACGAGTCGACCCTGCCGCCAAGGCAGATGAGGCCGTAATCCTGTGCGCTGTCGTGTGTTTAAAAGACAGCAAAGGAGGCGGCCGGTGGTGGTCGGCGATGATGAGGCGAGGGTGCGGGCCGAGCGGGCCCGGGTGATCGGATTGTTCCGGTACCAGTTGATCCGGGAGGCCGCCGAGCCGGCGCACTCCACCAAGGAGCGGGGAAAGATAGTGCGCGAGTTGGCGTCGCGCGAGCACACCGACCCGTTTGGGCGGCGGGTGCGGATCTCGCGGCAGACCATCGATCGGTGGATTAGGGACTGGCGTGCCGGCGGGTTCGATGCGCTGGTGCCCAGCCCGCGCCAATGCACGCCGCGCACCCCGGCCGAAGTGCTGGAGCTGGCGGTGGCGCTGCGTCGGGAGAACCCCGCCCGCACCGCCGCGGCGATCCGCCGGATCCTGCTCACCCAGTTGGGCTGGGCGCCCGATGAGCGGACCCTGCAACGCAACTTCCACCGGTTGGGGCTGACCGCCGGCACCGGTTGCGGGTCGGCGCCGGTGTTCGGCCGGTTCGAGGCTGAGCACCCCAACGACCTGTGGACCGGGGATGCGCTGCACGGCATCGCGATCGCGGCCCGTAAAACCTATTTATTCGCGTTCTTGGATGATCATTCCCGGCTGCTGCCCGGCTATCGGTGGGGGTATGCCGAGGACACCGTGCGGCTGGCCGCCGCACTGCGCCCGGCGCTGGCTTCGCGCGGCGTCCCCAAGGCCGTGTATGTCGATAACGGATCGGCCTATATAGACACGTGGTTGTTGAGGGCGTGCGCGAAACTCGGTGTGCGCCTGGTGCATTCGACACCGCATCGGCCGGAAGGGCGAGGGAAGATAGAGAGGTTTTTCAGGACCGTGCGTGAGCAGTTCCTGGTCGAGATCACCGGCGAGCCCGACGTCGCCGGACGCCACCACGTCGCCGATCTGGCCGAATTGAACCGGCTCTTTGCGGCCTGGGTCGAAACTGTCTACCACCGCACCGTCCATTCCGAAACCGGGCAGACCCCGCTGGCCCGCTGGTGCGCGTCTGGCCCGGTCGGCCTGCCCGCCCCGGAGGCGCTCACCGAGGCGTTTTTGTGGGAGGAGCACCGCCGCGTCACCAAGACGGCGACCGTCTCGTTGCACGGCAACAGCTACGAGGTCGACCCCGCACTGGTTGGGCGCAAGGTGGAGCTGGTATTCGACCCGTTCGATTTGACCCGCATCGAGGTGCGTCTGGCCGGCGTGCCGATGGGGCTAGCGATCCCGCACCACATCGGGCGGCACTCGCACCCCAAGGCCAAACCCGAAACCCCGTCGATACCACCGAAACCCACTGGTGTCGACTACGCGCGGCTGATCGAGACCGCGCATCAGACCGAACTGGCCCGCGGCGTCAACTACGCCGCCCTGACTGGGGCCGACCAGATCCCCGGCCAGCTCGACCTACTCACCGGCGAAGAGGCCCAACCCCGATGATGGACAACCTGATCTCCTACTACGGTTTCTCGCGCACGCCGTTCGGCCGCGACCTGGCCCCCGGCATGCTGCACCGCCACAGCGCCCACAACGAAGCCCTCGCCCGCATCGGCTGGTGCATCGCCGAACGCCGCATCGGCGTGATCACCGGCGAGGTGTCCGTGGCCATGAAAAAGTACCCACTGGTGGCCAAGTGGAGGTATCCGCTGGTGGCCGGATAAAAGTACCCACCCCGTGTTCGTCGTGTCGATCAGGAACTGCGGGCCCCGGTGGTGACGGTGAAGGTGCCAACCACTCATCGTCACCACCGGGGAGTTCCATTGAAGTCTGCGAGGGACCGCATGGACATCATTTCTGCTTATCAACAAGTCGGGTCATACCGCGGCGCCGCGCAGCTGTGCGGCACCACCCATAGGACCGTCAAGAAAGTCGTCGAGAAATTCGAAGCCGGTGAGAGCGCACCGCCGCGGGTCGAGCGGGCCCACAATTACGATGCGGTGGCCGATCTGGTCGCCGAGCGTGTCGAGAAGTCGGCGGGTCGGATGTCGGCGAAGCGGATGTTGCCGATCGCGAAGGCCGCCGGTTACGACGGGTCGGCACGCAACTTCCGTCGCCTCGTTGCTGAGGCGAAGGTGTTGTGGCGCAACGAACATCACCGGGGACGTCGCCCGGCGGTGTGGTCACCGGGTGAGTATCTGGTGATCGACTGGGCCCAAGCCGCACCCGGGTTGTTCCTGTTCTGCGCAGTGCTGGCGTTCTCCCGGTGGCGCTTCGTCGCGTTCGCCACCGACCAGAAGGCGTCCACGACGTTGGCGTTGATCGCCGAAGCGATGGCCGGGATAGGTGGTGTCCCGGCCCGGGTGCTGGCCGACCGGATGGCCTGTCTGAAGGGCGGCGTGGTCGCCAACGTGGTGATCCCTACCGCCGAATACGTCCGGCTGGCAGGTCATTACGGTTTCGCGCCGGACTTCTGCCATGCATCCGACCCTAAATCGAAGGGCATCGTGGAGAACTTGTGCGGCTACGCCCAACGCGACCTCGCCGTCCCGCTGCTCACCGACGCCGCCATCGCCGGGGTGCCGGTTGATCTGCGTGCTGCCAACGTTGCGGCCAGGGCGTGGTGTCTGGAGGTCAATGCCGCGGTGCATTCGGAGATCTGTGCGGTCCCCGATGAGCAACTGCTGATCGAACGGGAACTCCTGCAACCGTTGCCGTCGCTGCAACTTCGAATCGGGGCACCGTCGGTGATCCGCAAGGTCGACCGGCTGTCGTGTGTCCGGTATGCCTCGGCCCGCTACTCGGTGCCCACCCGACTGATCGGGACCAGCGTGGCCGTCGTCGTCGATCACGGCGCGCTGTGCATCGTGGAGCCCGCGACTGGGGTGATCGTGGCTGAGCACGAACTGGGTGCCCCAGGCAGCGCATCAGTCCTCGACGATCACTACGACGGTCCCCGCCCGGAACCTAGCCGCGGACCACGACCCAAAACTCATGCTGAGCAACAGTTCTGCACACTCGGCGAGGATGCTCAAGCATTCCTGGTCGGGGCCGCCGCGATCGGCAACACTCGGCTGGGCTCCGAACTGGAAGTCCTACTGGCGTTGGGCGCCGCCCACGGCACCGACGCCTTGGTCGGCGCGCTTCGCCGGGCGGTCGCGTTCCGGAGGTTCCGCGCGATCGACGTGCGGTCCATCCTGGCCGCCGGCGCCGGAACGCCGCAGCCCCGCCCCGCCGGGGATGCGTTGATCCTGGACCTCCCAGTCGCCCCGACCCGATCCCTGGCTGCCTACACGGTCAACCCGGCCGCAGACGGTGGTGCCACGTCATGAACGGCACGCCAGCCAAGGCAACCAAACCCGTTGCACCACTGTCCACTCCGCAATTCGCCGCTGATCTCGACGCCGGGCTGCGGCGGCTCAAGCTCGCCGCGATCCGGCGCACCGCCCCCGAAGTCCTAATCACCGCCAAGACCCAGCGCTGGACCCCCGAAGAAGTGCTACGGACCCTCGTCGAGACCGAACTGGCGGCACGGGATGCCTCCAACGTCGTCAACCGGCTCAAGGCTGCCGGGTTCCCGGTCACCAAGACCTTGGAGTCCTTCGACGTGGCCGCATCGTCGATTCAGCCCAAGGTGTTCGACTACCTGTCGAGCCTGGAATGGGTTCGCACACAACAGAATCTGGCGATCATCGGACCGGCTGGGACCGGCAAGTCCCACACCCTGATCGGACTGGGGGTCGCTGCGATTCATGCTGGGCACAAGGTCCGGTACTTCACCGCCGCCGACCTCGTCGAAACCCTCTACCGCGGCTTGGCCGACAACACCGTCGGCAAGATCATCGAATCCCTGCTCCGTGTCGATCTGATCATCCTCGACGAACTGGGCTTCGCCCCACTCGACGACACCGGCACCCAGCTGCTGTTCCGCCTCGTCGCCGGCGCCTACGAACGCCGCTCCCTGGCCATCGGCTCGCACTGGCCCTTCCAAGAGTGGGGTCGATTCCTGCCCGAGCAGACCACCGCCGTCAGCATCTTGGACCGGCTCCTGCATCACGCCACCGTCGTCATCACCGACGGCCAGTCCTACCGAATGAAGGACGCCCAACACCGGAAGGAGAACCCCCAACCAATCTAAGAATCACTGCACGGGGTGGGTACTTTTATCCGGCCACCAGCGGGTACTTCTACTTGGCCATTGACACGAGGTCGGAGTAGGCAAGACGTATCTGGCAACAGCATTGGGACACATGGTAATTCGCCGACGCAACTCCGTACTGTTCGCCCGATCCGACAAGCTGTTCACCCGGCTGCGCGCCGCCCGCCTGGACAACACCGTCGACGCCGAGATCCGCCGACTCACCACCATCGACGTCCTCATTATCGACGACTTTGCGCTCAGACCCCTCGGCGCCACAGAGACCAGCGACTTCTACGAAATCATCGTCGAACGCCACCGCGCCAAAACGACCATCGTGACCTCCAACCGAGAACCCTCCGAATGGTTGACCATGACCGCCGACACCCTGCTGGCCCAATCAGCGATCGACCGACTCACGGCCACCGCCCACACCCTCGTCATCGAAGGACCGTCCTACCGTCAACGCACCCGACCCAGCCAGCTTGACCCAGACCACGACGACGAGCTTCCTCAATAACGCGCCACGGTGGTCCCATCCCCCTGGCAATCAGGTGGCCCCATCACCCTGGCAAGCGACACTTCTAAATGGCCATTGACAGAGGCCTTGCTGCTCAAAGAGCAAGCCCGCATCGTCCTAAGACGCTGCGGATCCGGTCCGGTGTCATCCGCTGTTCCCGCAAGATACTTCGTCACGACGAGCCGGTGATGATCATCAAAATGGATTATCGGTTGGTCGCACCCATCACCGGCACGGTGACCGCTGCGCGGAGAACCGCTTTTCGGCAACATCTTCAACAGCGGCGGTCTGCGGATCTCAGCCAATCGTCCACTGACAACAACTCCTTTCTCCTCTCGGCCCAAGCCGAGAATCGGTCGAAGGGGTCAAAATCTGCGTCGACACGGGGTCAGTTTTCAGGCGTCGCCGAGTGCCGATCGCGATACCAAGGCCCAGCCACTTGCGCAGGTATTCCGCATTCGAGATGGCCGCCCATCTACCGGAAGCGGCACTACTGGTGTCTACGGGCTCCGGCATTGTTCGGATCCTAGAGGCGCGGTTCCTTGGGCAGGCCGAGCAGTTTCTCGCCGATGATATTGCGCTGCACCTGTGAACTGCCCGCATAAATCGTGGCGGCTCGCGCCGCCAATGCCGACTCAACCCACGCGAGCGACGAATTCGGTGTTCCGACATCCGCAGTCGCCAAGGCGCCGTTCGTTCCCGTGCCCGACAGCGTCAACACGTCCGTCTCGAGGATCTCCATCGCCAGTTCGGTCTCGCGTTGGAAGAACTCGCTCCAGAGGATCTTGGTCATCGCGGCCTCGGGACCTGGATACTCACCGTGTAAGAAGCGCGTCAACGCCTGATACCCACGACACCGCATAATCTCGACGCGACCATAGCACCAAGCGAGCTGCTCACGGATATGCGGGTCGTTAGTCTTACCTCGTTCTTTCGCCAGCTCGAAGAGCCGGTCGATCTCAGCTTGGAAGCGAATCGCGTCGGTGGTGACACTTGTTCCACGCTCGAAACCCAGCAGCGTCATGGCCACCGACCATCCTGCGTTCACTTCCCCGACAACGTTGTCTGCAGCGGTTCGGGCGTCGGTGAAGAACACCTCGTTGAACATCGACTGGCCCACTATATTCTTGATGGGTCGAACCTCCACGCCGGGCTGATCCATCGGCACGAGCAGAAATGAGATCCCCCGGTGCTTGGGAGCATCCATGTCGGTGCGGCACAGTGCGAAGATCCAGTTGGCGAGGTGTCCCACTGAAGTCCAGATCTTGGACCCGTTGATGACCCATTCGTCGCCATCAAGAACCGCTCTCGTCCGCAGGCTGGCCAGATCCGATCCCGCGTCGGGTTCGGAAAACCCCTGGCACCACCGATCATCACCGGACAGAATTCGCGGCAAGAACCAATTCTTCTGGTCCTCGGTGCCGCAGACGACAAGCGTGTTGCCAAGCAGCTGAATCCCGAACATGTCGTTCTCAGTTCCGGCGGGTACCCCGGCGCGAGCAAACTCCTCGGCCAGCACGACTTGGTGGAGTGGGGTCAGTCCCGCTCCGCCATATCGCTTTGGCCACAACACGGCGAGTAGGCCGTTGTCCGCGAGCGTCTTCCGCCACTCTCGGATGAACTCCTTCCGCCGGGTTTGATCCAACGCCCCGATTCCAGCGAAGTCGGCAGGGACGTTCGCGGTGATGAAGTCGCGCACTCGTGACCTGAACGCCTCAGCTGACGGGGGATAAGACAGGTCCATATCGAATCGTCGTCCCTTATCTGTGTTGAGGACCCGCGTAAAGGTGGATCCATTGGGTTATTTTTTGCGTGTTTTGCTTCGTTTTCGACCGCTTGAAGGCGGTGGACCGCGGTCGGGGTCAAGGCGGAGCGCCCGCAGCGTAGCGAGGACGAACGACCTTGAGACCGACGAGGATCCGCCGCATACTTGGCCGCCGGGGAACAGGAAAAGACGGTGTGGTTCAAGTCATCTGCTGCCCTCCGGTGCATAAATGTGGGGCGAAAGACGCGCGTCGCGTGTGCCGGCGCCCAGCCTTATCTGAGTCCACGGACGATATCCGGCAACTTGATGATCGATGGGGTGCCCGACGTGCGGGCAACGAAGGCGCGGCCGCTCAATCTTTCCGGGAAGTCCACCCAACAGCGGAGTGGCGACAGGAACCACACGGGCGCTGGCCGCAGGCATCAGGTGATTAGCATCAGGTGATTAATGGGCATGGCAGGCGCGCAACGCATCATTTAAGAGGCCACCTCCTGGCGTTCGGGGACTGGCAGCGCCAGGGCGCCATCTTCGAACGCACGCAGCGGGTGATAGCATCGGCGCAGAATTTTGCGTTCCACCGCCAGGGTGGGGATTCTTGCCGTTGTGGCCGTCGCGCTTGGCTGCCAGCTTGTGGTAGTAACCGTAATCAAGGGAACGGCGCCGGCTCGCGCACTCGGCTGCCTCAAACGCCGCCCAGCGCAGCTCGGGTGAGCCCTCTCGCGACAGGTGCCCTGGTGAGCGTTTGGTATCAGAGGAGTACACGGTGACATCCAGCCCAGCAAACCGCACCAGCCGATGGGAACTGCTGAATCGGCGGACATCACCGACCTCGGACCAGATGATCGCCGCGCACAACCAACCGATGCCGTAATGGCGCTGCATTGCCTGACACCCGGCTTGGCGTCGGGCGAAGTTGACTAATTGGCTTGGCAGCGGGTCGATCTCGGTGCTTAGCTGATCGATGCGCCGTAGCGCAGTGTCAACGCACCGCCGGCCCGCCGCCGACAAGTCGACGCTGTCCAGCGCCGCGCGGCCTGCGCCGGATAACAGCGCCCGAATCGGTGGACAGCCCTGATGGAACAGCTGGACATGGATGCGCTGCTGCCAGGCCCGCCGCTCGTCCATCAACGTGTAGTACAACCGGCCCAGCGTGCGGATCTCCAGCATGTGTGCGGGTAGGATCCACGACTCGGGGAACCGGTCCTCGAACAACAGCGTACGCAGCAACCGAGTATCGGCGCGGTCGGTCTTGGCGCGCTTCTTGGGCTCCGGTAAGACGGCAATCTCGGCCGCATCCCCCAGGTGCGCGCAGATCCCAGCAGCGGCCAGCTCCTCGCACACATACCGCCACCCCGGGCAGCCCTCCAGCGCGAACTGGCCGTCCCCATCGCTGCAGTGCTCAGCCAGCCAGTTCCGCAACGCTTTCCGGGTCGCCGGACCGATCTGACCCCAGCGCAACAAGCCGTCATAATCGACGTAATCGAATGTGATCTGCTGTCGCCGCACGTCGAAACCGCCTACCATCGTCATCGGGACCTCCTCGAGCTCCTGAAAAATTCCTCTAACGCCTATATCAACGAGCGTCTGAGCTGAGGGGGTCCCCATCCACATGTCATCTTTCTCTGTTCGTGCCGACGAAGTATGTGGCGGTGTTTAGAGCCCGATGCGGTCAGCGACCTCGAGCCATTGCTCGCGTACTGAGCCCAGCAGTACCCGGTCGGCTTTCGCCCGCCGGTAGTAGAGGTGTGCGTCGTGCTCCCAGGTGAACCCGATCCCGCCGTGAATCTGCACATTCCACGATGCGGTGAAGTCAAATCCGGCCGCGGCGGTTGCCACGGCAATGGGGGCCGCCTTGGCGAGGTCAGCGCTCTCCTCCGCTGCCAGATGAGCCGCGTAGAGAGTGACTGCACGAGCACTGTCCAGTTCGATTGCCATCTCGGCGCATCGGTGCTTGATCGCCTGGAAGGAGCCGATGGGCCGATTGAACTGGTGACGCACCTTGGCGTATTCGACGGACATGGTCATAGCGCCCTCGGTGCCACCAACCATCTCCGCTGCGAGTAACGTCTTCGCGACATCTAACGCACGGCGTATGGGCGCGACGCCGTGCGCGCCAGCCAAGGGAACCGCAGAGACGGCGTCGAAGGTCAGGGTGGCCAGCGGTCGGGTGATGTCCAGGGTCTCGACGCGTGTACGGGTGAGGCCGACGGCGTTACCGTCAACGAGGTACAATGCCGGCTCAGCGGAGTCACCGGGCGGCAGAGCGAGCACCAGCAGGGTGTCCGCACTATGGCCGTCGATCACATGAATCTTGGTCCCAGACAGCGTGACGGCGTCGCCATTTGTCGCCGCTCGCATGGCTACAGCACCGAAGCCGTCAACGCAACCCGGTTCATTGATAGCAGTCGTGACTGTACGAGCGCCCGCGGCTATCTCTGGAAGCAGTTCTCTCTTCTGCTCCTGGCTGGCCGCGATCAAGATCGGCGCGACACCGAGCGCGACGGTCGCGAACAGCGGGCACGGCACGATGCCGCGTCCAAGCTCCTCGATGGCGACAGCAGCCTCGATCATCGTTGCTGCCGCACCGCCGTACTCCTCCGGTACGAGCAGACTCGGCAGCCCCAGTTCCCGACTCATGCGAGACCAAAGGTCGATGTCATATCCCGGCGCAGTTGTTACCGCCTGGCGAACCTTGGCCAGCGGTGACAGTTCGGTAACGAACTGCTGTATAGTCTGGCGGAAATCGTCCTGTTCTGGACTGAGCATGAAATCCATGACATGGCACCTCATCTTCTCTTCAAACAGTTGTTGTCGCGAAAAGAAATAGGGACGGCCTTACCGTCGCCTGGATCGACCAATCCACACACCGAAGCGCTCATCAATTCCGCGTAAGCACTGTCTCACCGGCCTTGGCATCTTCCGCCGTCCCCATCCGCTCGCTTTACGGTTCTTCTGTGGCTATGCGCCGGACACTGCTCGGAATGGCCGCCGTCGCGCTGTTAAGCCGATATTCAAGGAGCATTCATTTGTTTTCGGCCCCTTGATCGAACAGGTGATCTCGGAAGCGCTGTCGGAGTTCGTTTTTCATGACCTTGGCCATGGCGTTCTTCGGTAGCTCGTCCACTACGACCATGTGGCGCGGGCATTTGTAGTCGGCGAGGTGCTGGCGGCAGAACTGGTTGATCCGCTCCGCGGTGAGTTCGCCTTCGCCGCCGCTGAACCCGGGCTTGGGCGCGATCACCGCTAGGAGATCCTCACCGAGGTCCGAATGCGGCACCGCGATGACTGCGGCCTCGAGCACCTCGGGCATCTCGAGCAGCACGCGCTCGACCTCGATGGCGAAGATGTTGTAGCCGCCGCGCAGGATCATGTCTTTTTTGCGCTCGGTCAGATAGACGTAGCCATCGTCAGCGACATAACCCACGTCGCCGGTGTGCAACAGTCCACCGCTCCAAAGTTCCGCGGTGGGCTGCTCCCCCTTGTAGTAGCTGCGCCGAGCTATCTTCGACTTAAAGCAGATCTCGCCGACCTTGCCTGGGGGGAGTGGGTTATCGTAGTCATCAACGACGACAACCTCGCATCCTACGGGCCTGCCAACCGAGCCCGGCCGGGCAAGGATGTCATCTGGGTCGGGACCGAGGATGCAGGCCGCGCCGGCACCGGCCTCGGTGAGGCTGTAAGCGTTCAGCATCTTCGCTCCGGGCCACACCTGCCGCATTTTGCGCACGGTGTCGGGCTGGATCGGCGCCGCCCCGAAAAACACGAGCTGCAGCGAGCTGTAGTCGTGATCACCCACCGTGGGGTGCTTCATGGCCAAATTCAGCATTGTCGGCACACCCATGATCGACGTGGCGCGGTAGCGCTCGATCGCCGCGAGCAACTGCTCGGGATCAAAACGCGGCAACACGATCTGCGTGACCCCGGCACGAATGCTTAGCAGCATCAGGCCATGGCAGCCCGTGAAACCGAACAAGGGCACCGCATGAAGCAGGCTCTCGCCGAACATCGCGCCGAGAAGCTGCCCGAGGCTCGCCTGGCCGGGCTCGTCGGCGAGGTTGCCCTCGGGCACCAGCACGCCCCTGGGCATCCCGGTGGTGCCGGACGTATAGAGCAGATCCGCCGGGTCGTCGGCGCTCAGGGAAGGCTCGAGGAGCGGCACGTCCGCAGAGCCCGCGCCCACCACGTCGCCCAGGGGGGTGAATCCATCCAGCGCCTCGCTGCCGGTCACGAAGAAGTGCTCAAGTTGGAAGCTACCGGGACGGCCGCCGATCTCGACAGATTCGCCTTCGGCAAGCGCAACCAGAACCTCCCGGTGGGCGAGACCGGTGATCACCGCCACGGCGTCGCTGTGCTCAAGCACGAACAGCTTTTCCGGCGCTGCCCACCGGGTATTGAGCGGCACCGGCACGGCACCAAGTTTGTGGATGCCGAAATACACTGCATTGAAATGCATCGCTTGGTCGTTGGCGAGCAGCATCGCCACCTTGTGACCGCGGCTCACCCCAGCGGCGTGCAATTGCTGGGCGACCCGGCTGCTGGCAGCGTCGAGCTCGCGGAAAGTGGCCGCGCCGTCCTCGGCGATGACGGCGGTCTTGTCCGGTCGGTCCTCTACCGCTTGGCGCAGCAGGTCGATCACGGCCATGGCATGGTCCTCCTCAACGTACGTACGTGTTCAGCCGAGCGCTTGAAGCACGAGGCCGATCTCGTCGTTGGCCTGCGTTGGAGTCTGGTATCCCTCTCGGTCGCAGATCGCCTCAAGGTTGTCCTGGACCGCTTCGATATCGAGCGTCGGCGATGAGAAGCCCTTCGTCACACTGATGAAGATCTCGGCCACTCGCCCGCCCCCAACGGAGAAGATCCTCGACGTGAGATCGCAGGATTCATGGCAGAGATACGCGACGACCGGGGCGACCAGTGCCGGGTCCAGCTTCTTGGCGATCGGCCCGAGGAGTTCCTCGGTCATCCGGGTCCGCGCCATCGGCGCGATCGCGTTCACCTTGATGTTGTACTTCGCGCCTTCCTGGGCGAGCACCCGTGTGAAGCCGATGACCCCCATCTTCGCGGCCCCGTAGTTGGTCTGACCGAAGTTGCCGAAAATCCCGGCGGCGGAGGAGGTGTTGACGATCCGGCCGTAGCCCTGCTCGCGCATCCTGAGGAACGCCGGCTGGGTCACCCAGATGGTGCCGTAGAGATGGACATCGATCACCGGATCGAGTAGCTCCGGCGTGAGATTGTGGAAGGACTTGTCGCGCAGGATGCCCGCGTTGTTGACGACGATGTCGACCCGCCCGAAGGCGTCGAGAGCCGCCTGCACGATGGCCGCCCCACCTTCTCGGGTCGCCACGCTGTGACCATCGGCGACCGCGATACCGCCGGCGGCTTCGATCTCCTGAGCGACGGCCTCCGCCGCGGTCAGGTCCGCGCCGACGCCGGCGACGCTGCCGCCGAGATCGTTCACCAACACGCGCGCGCCGCGTGATGCAAGCAGCATCGCATGCTCCTTGCCGAGACCGTTTCCCGCCCCGGTCACGATGGCGACCCTCCCGTCGAAGCTAAGCTCAGCCACGCGATTTCCCTTCCATGCTGTCGCCCCGCAGGGCGATTTCTCTCTTATCGGATGTGTTGAATGACGTCACCGCCCGGCCTGCAGGATGTGGATGACACAGACCGAGCCCGCGCCCATCATGTGAGCAAGCCCGGTTCGAGCGCCTTCGACCTGCAGCGGGCCCGCCTCGCCCCGCAGCTGCCGTGTCACATCCCAGATCTGGGCCAGGCCGGTCGGCCCACCGGGATGACCGCGCCCGATCAGCCCGCCGTCGGTCGAGAACGGGATACGACCACCCAGGCTGGTCGCGCCCTCGGAGACGAGCTTGTCCCCCTCCCCAGCCGCGCACACCCCGAGCAGCTCGTAATACATCAGTTCCTCGATGGGGAATGCGTCGTGCACGTGGGCGAGGTCGAGGTCGGCCGGCCCGACACCGGCCTCGTCGTAGGCGGCCTTTGCCGTGGCCGCGGTGAGCTCGCCCGGACCGACGACCGCACCCATGAAAATGTGGCCGTCAACGAACTGCTCGGACTGCTGCTGGCTGGCGACCACCTTCACCAGCGGGCGTGAACCGGCCACGCGCTCTGCCGCCTCGCGGCTCGCGACGATCGCGGCCGCAGCCCCAGAGCCAGCGGCGCAGGCCATCTTCGAAGTGTGCGGGTAGGAAATCATGCGCGAGGCGAGGATCTCTTCGACGGTGACCTCATGGTCGGCCCGACGTTGCGCGTAGGGATTCAGCCGCGCATGGTTCCAATTCTTTGCCGCGATGGCGGCGAAGGTCTCGAC
Organism: Mycobacterium europaeum; assembly: GCF_034555895.2. Classification (NCBI taxonomy): domain Bacteria; kingdom Bacillati; phylum Actinomycetota; class Actinomycetes; order Mycobacteriales; family Mycobacteriaceae; genus Mycobacterium; species Mycobacterium europaeum. The sequence goes on along the minus strand of NZ_CP157315.1, from coordinate 69,787 downwards.
CGTCGTGCCCACTTCGTGCATGCGACGTGTCGCCCACATGGCGAAAAACGCCGCCGGGAGGATCACCTGGCCAATGCCGGGCTTGCTGCCCCCGATAGCTCGAGTGGCGCGATTGAGGTCGTCAAACCCTAGCGCCATCGCGATATCGACGCTCCCCCCCGCCACCACCTGGACCGCCTCATGGAAGGCGCACGATCCGGTGGCCGACGCGTTCTCGACGTGGGTGATCGGGATGCCGGTAAGCCCGAGATCCTTCGCAAGGGTGACACCCGTGAGCAGACCGGCGCCGATGTAGCCGTTGTAGAGGTAGCCGACTTCATCGAAGCCGATGCCGGCGTCACCGAGCGCGTTGACACCGGCCCCGAAGCCCAAGTCGGCCGCGTTGGCGTCCGGCTGGCCGAACGGGGCCATCCCCACGCCGATCACATAGACGTCGCGGGCCATCACCGAGATGCCCCCCGTCGAGTAGGGCAAAAGCGGAACGAGCACAGCTCAGTGCCATCGGCATCGGTCATGAGGGGGTAGACCTCAAGCTGCATGGGCATGCCGATCTCCCAGTCGCCCATCTCGCCACGCAGGATGGATTGCACGCGCACGCCCTCCGGTAGGTCAACTTGGCCGACACCGTGCCCGTCGCCTGTGGAGCCGAACCGGGACTTGCCCATCCACGCCGACTCGACGTAGGTCCAGGCGTACAGTTCGCCGGTTGGTGACAGCAGGACATCCTCGACCGGGCCGCCCGTCAACGGACAGCGGCGGCGGCGGGGGAAGAAGTACTTGTCGGCAGCAGGGCTATAGGAACCGATCAACCGCGGCTGCTCATCGCCGTTGGGCATCGTGAAGTAGCCGTCCTCAAGTGGTCGACGCATCGTGTGTCGTCTCCTCCGGGTCGTGCGGTCAATGACTGGCCTCGCCGCCGCTTGGAGCGTTGCGCCATCGCGGATCTTTGAAGCGTGCCGAGATAGTGGCACCGGCGACGGCAACTAAGCTGGAGCAGTGTTGGTACTCGCAGTGCCGAATCGACTCCAGCGCAAAAATTCCGCGTTTTTACGCACTGGCGCCGATCTCGTCGAAGTCAGGCCGAACCGGCCAGCACCCTCGCGTCCTCGTCCGCGAAGGTGTCCTCCAGCTGCAGTGGCGAGTAGTCGAGGTCGATTTCCTCGGGCGGTCGCCCGCGGGCGCTGCTGATCGTGCTGAACCGGCGCATCCCCTTGTCGGTGGCATAGGTCCTCATCTCGTCGATTGACAGATTGAAGGGTATGTCGTCGCCATACAGTGCAGAACCCTCGTCGATCAGGCGCTGCCCCAGCGGAATGAGTTCGTTCATGCGCGTTTCGAACACCGTCCAATTGGTGTCGTCGGCAGCGACGTGGCGCCGGCAGGTGAAAGTGCCCCATGCCATGTGGCGTCGCTCGTCGTCGCCGATGTGCCGAATCAGCTGCTGCATGCCGGGAAGAATGCCGTGCTCCACGCAGATCTTGTGCCAGGCGTAGTAGCCGGTCAGCGCCAACATGCCCTCGATGATGTGGTTGTACGTCACCGAAGCGCGAACCTGGGCAGCCGGCGAGGGATCCACATAGAGCGTGTTGAGCGATTCGTGAAGTTCCTCGTCGAACAACTGCCGGTATGCCGGAGTTTGATCGAGGAAACTATGTAAGTCGTCGCGCACCCCGACGGCATCGAGCCACAAGCGGAACGCCTGGGTGTGTTTGGCTTCCTCGAACGCAAACTGCGTCAAGTACATCTCGTCGCCGAGCCGGCCTTCGGCCCGCATTGCGGCCATGAACGGCTGGATGTCCTGGGTGACTGCTTCCTCTCCGGCAATGAAGCCCGCGCACAATCGGGTGACGTACACGCGTTCGCGGTCGGAAAGCGCCTCCCAATCGGCGCTGTCGCGGGAGAAGTCGATATTGGCGGGGTCCCAGAGTTTGGCGATGCCGCCAGCGAACAGCCTGAGTGGCACGCTTTCCCAGTTCAGCCCGCCGGCACCCAGCGAATGGTAACGTGTGGTTGCCATGTAACCTCCTTAATTATTCGGCTGCATTGCCGGGTCTAGCGAACCTTGGTCGCTAGACGAATTCCACGATGTTGTAGTCACCGGCGGTGTAACATGCCCGAAGCACTTTCTTGTCGTATTTACCGACGCTGGTTCGCGGGATTTCGGGGACGAAGGCCCAGCGCTCCGGGATCCACCACGTAGCGACTTTGCCGTCTAAGAAGGCACGTAGCTCATCTGGCGTGATATCGGCGCCGGGTTTGACCACCACTAGAGCGAGTGGACGCTCCTGCCACTTCTCGTCGGGCACACCGATGACCGCGGCTTCATGTACCCCGGAATGGGCGATCAGCAAATTCTCCAATTCGACCGACGAAATCCACTCCCCGCCGGACTTGATGACGTCTTTGGCACGGTCGGTCAGCGTCAAGAAGCCATGCTCGTCGACGTGGCCGACATCGCCAGTGCGCAGCCACCCCTGGTCGAACTTGTCGGCGTCGTCGTCGCGAAAATAAGAGCCAGTTACCCACGGCCCGCGGGCTTGGATCTCGCCGACCGCTTCTCCGTTGCACGGCAGGGTGCGATCCTGGTCGTTGCGCAGCCGGATTTCCACGCCGCATATCGGGCGGCCCTGGGTGGCACGCAGCGCCCACTGTTGGTCTTCGTCGAGCCCAGTCGGCGGTTTGGCCACCGTGGCCAGCGGCGAGGTTTCGGTCATTCCCCACGCCTGCACGATCGGTACGCCGTGGTCGCGTTCGAAGCCGCGCATCAGTGACACCGGTACCGCCGATCCGCCGCACGCGACCAGACGCAGCGACGAGATGTCATGACCGGGCTCGCAGCCCAGGAAGTGCCGGACGTCATTCCAGATTGTGGGCACCGCACCGGCCACGGTCGGGCGGGTGTCCTCGATGATGGCCACCAGCGCTCCAGGTTGTAGCCATCGGTGCGGGAGTACCAGTTCGGCCCCCGCCATCAGCGCGGCATAGATAAGGCCCCACGCATTGGCTTGAAACATCGGCACGATAGCCAAGATGCGGTCGGCTTCAGCGATGCCCAACCCGTTGCCAGTGCAGACGGCCAGTGAATGCAGGTAGGTGGATCGGTGGCTGTAGACCACGCCCTTGGGGTTTCCGGTGGTGCCGCTGGTGTAGCACATCGCCGAGGCCGACGTCTCATCGAGTTCAGGCCAGTCGAACTCGGTGGGATGTGTCGAGATCAGGTCTTCGTACGAAACGACGGCCTTGCCGGCCGCCCGTAGCGGCTCGGGATCGCCCTCACCGACCGCAATCACCGTGTGCACCGACGATATGGCCGGCAAAGAACGCGCAAGTAGCGGCGCTAACGACATGTCGACGATGACGATGTTGTCGTCGGCGTGGTTGGCGATGTAGCCAAGCTGCTCGGCGGTAAGACGAATATTGAGCGTGTGCAACACCGCGCCCATCGACGGCACCGCACAATAGGCCTCCAAGTGTTCCTGGTTGCTCCACTGGAAGGTAGCCACACGCTGATCGCCGGTGACGCCAAGGTCATGCAGCGCATTAGCTAACTGACCGACCCGCCGGCCGACCTCGCCGTAGGTCGCGGCCCGGTAGCCCGACTCGGTCGGTGTGACGACGCGGCGGTCGGCGTGAATGGAGTTGGCATGCTTGACGATCGATGTCACAGAAAGCGGAACGTCTTGCATAGTGCTTTGCATAGCGTGGATCCCTTGCCCGTCATTCCCGGATACTGACGGCCGTCGACCGGGCAACTGGCTGCTCCCGAATACCCCGGACAGACGGTATTACCAATCTTTTACAAAGATCGACCAATTGTCAATAGTCCGGCGTGCCTCACTGAGTTTGAGCGCGTGGCCGGCGGTGGTGCCTCACCTATTTTGAGCGCGTGGCCCGGAAGGCCTGCCCGATGTGGAAGGCAAGATCGACATGGCTGCGAGGCGGCAGGTAGCGAACAAACTGCGAGGTCAGTACCGCAAGGCGTTGAAGGCGGACAAGAGCAAGATTTTGGATCGGGTGGTGTCCACCACGGGGATGGGCCGCTCGACGGCTCGGCGGATGCTGACCGGCCCGAGGCTGCCGGACCCGGCCGAGCAGGTTGACAGGCGTACGTTGCGGCCGCGGGGCTTCAGCGACGACGCCAGGGCACTGCTGGAGTATGTGTGGGCCTTGATGGGCATGCCGTGCGGCAAGTACCTGGTGGTCATGGTGGGTCTGTGGCTGCCGCTGCTGGCTGAATCCGGTGATCTTGACAGGCCGTTCGCCACCGAGGCGGCATCAGCGGAGCTGAAGGCGATGAGCGCGGCCACCCTGGACCGCTACCTGAAACCGGCCCTGGGACAGGATGCGCATCAAGGGCATCTCGACGACCAAACCGTCGCCGCTGCTGCGTAACTCGATCGCCATCCGTACCTGCGCCGATGAGGCACCTGAGGCCCCGAGGGTGATCGAGGCCGATACCGTGGCGCACTGCGGCCCGACATTGATCGGCGAGTTCGCCCGCACGCTGACGATGACCGACCTGGTGATCGGCTGGACCGAGAACTTCTCGATCCGCAACAACGCCTCGAAGTGGATCACGGCCGGCATCGACGAGCTGCAACAGCGGTTCCCGTTCGATCTGGTGATTTTCGCTTTGGACTGCGGCGGTGAGTTCATCAATCACGAGGTCGCCGCCTGGCTGCAGACCCGCGACATCGCCCAGACCCACTCGCGGCCGTACCAGAAGAACGACCAAGCGCACGTGGAGTCAAAAAACAACCACGTGGTGCGCAAACACGCGTTCTACTGGCGCTACGACACCTCCGAGGAGCTGGAGCTGCTCAACCGGCTGTGGAAGCTGGTGTCGCTGCGGTGCAACTTCTTCACCCCGACGAAAAAGCCCATCGGCTACAGCACCACCGCGGCCAGTCGCCGCACGCGCATCTACGACACGCCGGCCACGCCGTGGCAACGTCTGCAGGAATCGGGAATACTTGATGCGCAACAGCTTTCGCATGTGTCCGCCCGAATCGAGGGCATCAACCCGGCCGATTTGACCCGGCAGATCAACACCATCCAAATGCAGCTACTGGACCTGGCCAAGACCAAGACCGACGCCCTTGCCGCCGCCCGCCACATCGACCTGGAAGCATTGCAACCGTCAATCGACCGATTGGCCAAGGCGAAGTAGTGCAAGCCCCCACGCGCTCACCATGCGTGAGGCACCAGCCCACGCTTCGCGCTCACTTTTTGGTGAGGCACCTCGATCGCCACCACCATGCCCTTCCCGATCCTGGGCTTTCGATAACGGCAGCGAGTTCATCAACCACCACCTGCTGGCTTGGTGCGAGCGGCGCCAGATCACCTTCACCCGCTCGCGGCCCGGAAACAAAAACGACGGCTGCCACGTCGAGCAGAAGAACTGGGCGATCGTGCGCACCGTGGTCGGCTACCACCGTTACGACACAAAGGCACTGTTGCTCAACAAGATCTGGTCCCTGCAATCGAAACTGAGGATGGGGACTGTCTGAACAGCGGTGGATCTGACCTTGGTCTGACACGCCGAGCGTGAGCTTGGCGGGAAGGACTGATGATGTCCGAAACACTCGAGCCCATGGCTACCGAGGTGGATCAAAAGCAGCTCGCTGAACAACTATTGGCCCAGGCCAAGGAGCAGGGCGTGGAGCTGGTCGGCCCGAACGGGCTACTCAACCAGATCACCAAGAATGTATTGGAGACCGCGCTGGACGCAGAGATGGCCGAGCACCTCGGCTATGACAAGCACGACCCGGTCGGACGTGGCAGCGGCAACGCCCGCAACGGCACCCGGGCCAAGACGGTGTTCACCGAGATCGGACCGGTCGAGATCGAGGTGCCGCGCGATACCAACAGCTCGTTCGATCCGCAGATCGTCAAGAAGCGCCAACGTCGGCTGACCGGCATCGACGAGATCGTGTTGTCGTTGACCGCTAAAGGATTAACGACCGGCGAAGTGGCCGCGCACTTCGCCGACGGGTCCATCCGGAATTCGGTGTAAGTGGCGTTTCCCTATCCTCGGTTGAGGTCGGGCATTCTGTTGGCGAATGTTACTGCGAACGCGTTCAAAGCGGGCTTCCAGCGGACCGCCCAGCGTTGCTGGCCGGTGCCCTTGGGATCGAGGGAGCGAGTCACCATATACAGGCACTTCAGCGCCGCGGCCTCCGAGGGGAAATGGCCGCGAGCCTTGATCGCCCGTCGGTAGCGGGCGTTGAGTGACTCGATTGTTATCTGGAGTTCTGGCCGCGGTAGCTGTTGTGACCTGCAGGTTTGTGTCGTGGAGGGTGTCCATGACGCGGTTGGAGATGGATATCGCTTGGCGGTTAGCACGGCCCGATTGTTACCGAATCGCGATGCGTCGGTTCATGATGTCGGCCGGTGTCGTCGCGGAGTTGGCCAAGGGCGCACGCCAGTTGGCGGCGTAGCCGCCGGTTCTCGTCGGCGAGTTCGCGGTTGCGGCGGTTGGCGATTTCGAGGCGCTGCCGCGGGGAGTCGTCGCTGGCGCGTTGTCGGGCGGGTAACGGTGTGCTTGGCTCGGGTCGGTGTTGGGTGCGGAGCCGGCGGATCTCGTCTTTGAGGTCGGTTTGGGTGTAGATCCACGAGCGGGAGACACCGGCGTGGCGGGCGACGGATTCGAAGGTGAGCAGGGCGCCGGTCCGGTCGAGTTCGTGCATCGCAGCGATGGCCTTGGCGCGGGTGTGTTCGTGCCGCTGCTGGGCGGCGTGGATGAGGTGGATGCTGTTGTCAGCCGGCATGTTTGGCCTTCCCTGGTTGTGGATCGTTGAGGGCGGTGATGATGTTGTCCAGGTTGTGCAGGATTTGGTGGTTCATCTCGGCCAGACGTTGTTGTCCGCGGGCTTGGGCGGCGGTGATCAGCTGCAGGCTCTGTTGCCGCTGCTGGTGGTGCTGGGGCAGGAACTCGGCGGTGGTGAGGAACATCGGACAGGTCAGACAGGCTTCTCTGAACTTAGCTGGGGCACTTAGCGATCCGTTCATCGTGGCCGCGCATTTGTTGGTAGGGAGGGGGTTCCGAGGTCGACCGCGAGGCGACGGCTCGTGTCGATCTGAGTGAGTTTGTCTTTCACCCCGGCGAGGCTGACTTGGAGTCCCTCGACTTCGCCGAGCCAGCCGTGAAGTTTGGCCTCCTCGATTCGGTCCTCGAGGTTGCTGCGGATCTCTTCCAGGCGTGGTCGTTGCGCTGGGTCCGGCCGGAGAAGCGAACATCGGACGCAAGCGTGCTCGTGAAAACACGGCGTTCCAAACGCGCGGCCGCACGTCCCGACCGACACCTTGCGCTTCTCGAAGTGGGCGAGGAAGTCGTCCCACTCGTCCTCGGTCGGGGTCCGGTACTCCTCGCTGGGTCGGGTTGCCCGTCGGCGAGCGATGAACGCTCGGTGGGCTTCGATCGCTTCCATGGGGTAGACGGCTTTGTATCCCATGGTTGTGTCAATTGTCTTGTGCCCGCAGATGATTTGGGCGATGTGCGGTGGTAGCCCGCTCATGATTGCGTCGGTGACGAAGATCCTTCTGAAGTCGTGGGGCGAGAAAATCAGCGGTTCGCCGGTGGCGTCGGTGAGCCCGCTGGCGGCGAGTGCGTCGATGAGCAGTTTGCGGATCGCACTGGGTGTGAAGGGGCGGTGCTCGTTGCCGATGGCGCGTTGGAACAGCAGCGGCATCGGCGGGTTCCAGACTCGCTCTCGGGTGTCGTAGGACGGCACCAGGGGTATCGCACCGCTTGGTGCGCGGAGGCGGGTGATGATGGCGCTGAGCACGTCGGCGAGTTCGGGGCTGACGAGCAGCAGGCGTTCGGTGTCGGTCTTGGAGGGGGCGATCTGCAGCAGCGGCACCACTTCGCCGCTGGAGGGCAGGCGGTATTCGGTGATGCTGTGGTGGCTGAGTTCAAGCAGTTCCTCACAGCGGATGCCGGTCAGTCGCAATACTTCAATCGTCGCGAACGCCCAGAACGCCTCGTCGTCCTCGTAGGACAGGTTGCGCCGTTTGCCCGTGGCCGTGTCGTCGGCCCAGACGTGGCGGCCTATGGCTTTGGGGACGTGCGCTTTCCGTAATTTGGCGTCGGTGCCGGGGATCAGGGTTCCAGACACCGTCTGGTCAGCGGCCTGCAAGAACTGTTGTGCGGTGCGGCGGCGCTCGTTCGCGGTGCGCACCAGCACCGGCAGCACAGGCAGTCGTTCGCGGGTGCGCTGGTCCATCCGAGCCTTGCGGTGTTTGCGTTCCTTGGCTCGTCGGATCTCGGCGTCGCCAATCGGGCAGGGAGCCGCCCACCGGGCCCATCGGGCGGGATCGTCGACGGCCCATTGAGCGATGTCGAGGTAGAACGCTCGCACCCGGAGTAGTTCGTCTTTGGCGTTGAGTCGCGGGGTTGCGACCTCGATCTGCTCACCGGCGGCGTTGGTGATCGTTCGCTTCTTGGTGGCCAGGTCGTCCTTCCAGGTCCGGATGACGTCCTGGGGCAGCTGCAGGGTGTCGATGCCCGGTGCGATGGCTTCGATGCGGGCCCAGAACAGCCCGGCCAGGCTGCGGGAGATCGCGTCGATGCTGGCGAAGTCCAGCGACGGCTGACGTTCCCGCAGGTAGTCGACAAGCAGGTCGCGAATGGGTCGGCAACGCAACGGATATCGATCCACTAATTCTTCGATCGTGAGTCGCCCGGTGGCTTGCCCGAATGCGCGAATCGTGTGCGGCGCATCGTCGGGGAAGATGCCAATCGCACGCAGGCGTAGGTAGAAGTCGACCTTCTTTTGTCCGCCGCGAGCGTGTACCTGGCGCAGGGTGTCGACCAGTTCGACACAGTCGCCGACAGTGATGTCGGCGACACGTCCGCCCTTGCACGCGAGGATGGTCGCGATCCTGGTCGCCGCGACCCGCGCGTCGACGGCGGAGCTGGCCGGTTGGGTCTCGGCGAGTCGCCGCAGCTGGGCGAACCCTTGCGGGTCTCTGATGTGCGCCATCGCACCGGCCAGCCGGGCGTGGGTGCGGGTAAGCATCCACGGCACACCCGGACGGATGACGTCGCCGCAGATCAACACGAGCAGGCCCGAGGCCAGATCGTCGACGTCGTACGACGCGTCCTGACCGCGCTCCTGCAGCCACCTCAGTGAGAGCCCGGTCCAGGTCTTGCCGGGATGCTGCTCGACGCCACTGAGTTCCCAACGCTGTTGCCAGGTGTCGCCCGGAAACGTCGCCAGCCAGTCCAGCAGCTTGGTCACACCGCGTCGTCGACCCGCCTGGGTCCCCTTGACATCCGAGGTAAACAATCCGGAGGTCAGCCTGACCATGGTGTCCTGGGCGGTTCCGGCCGTGGCTGCCCCACAATGCTCGGGCTGACGGGCGGGGAACCGTTCGCGCAGCTGCTTGTTCCGCCCGCTGATCTGAGTCTTGGTCGCATTCGCCACGGCAAGTGGTTTGCGCGCAACGTGTTTGGCGATCGTGGTCACATCGACCTCCCGAACAGGACGCTCAGCGACTGCGGGTCGTAGCCCGGCGCCGGCGGCGGTGGAACCGGATCTTCGCGCCGCGCCGCTTGCCGCGCGTGGTGAGCCAGCACACTCGCTACGACCTCCTCTTTGGAGGGCGTCAAATACAACTCGGTGGTGGTCAAGTGGGCGTGGCCCATCACCCACTGCACGTCGCTCAACGTCATCTGCGGATCCCGCGCCATCCGCATCGCGGCGCTGTGCCGCAGGTCGTGCAACGTCCAATCCGAGCCCAGGCAGGCATTGGCCCGCTCGAACATCCTGTGCGCGGCGTGATAGGTCAGCGGACGGTGTGGTCGGCGTAGTGTCCACCACAGCGGCCGGGTCCGGCCACGCGGCAACTTGGCCTGCAGGTCTTGCTGATACAGGCGGAGCCACACAAATGCGTCCGCCGCCGCGGGCAGTTGCTGTATGGCGCGGGAACCCTTGCGCACCACGGTGATCAGTTGTTGGCCTGGGTCGACATCGCACTGGCGAACCCCCAGCAGCTCGGACGCGCGGGCTCCCGTTGAGATCCAGAATGCAACCATTGCTCGGTCCCGATTCGACGGCAGCGCGGTGAACAGCGTGTTGAACCGATCGTCGGGTATCGCCCGCGGAATCCGCTGCGGCATTTTGGGGCGATAGCGCCCTACACGGTCGTGCTTCCAGGCCTCCATCGGGTTGTGGTGGGCATTCGCCCGCTCCGACCGACGTGCGATATCGAGGGGAAACGGATTCAAGATCGGTCCGGCACCGAGGTCACGCTGGAAGTCGTAGAAGCCGCGTAGCACCGTCTCGCTGTGAGCGATCGTCGCCGGGGCATACCCGGGGCCGAGGGCGGCCTTGCCCGTTACGGGGTTCGGCGGCCCAACCGACTCCACGGTTGCAACCACTTGGTCCGACGATGGCCTTCTCCGGTGTTTGACCGTCAGCTGAATCCAACAGCTGAAATCGCGCGCTTCGATCCGCGTCGCGCGGCGCCAATCGACATCGACCGCGCCGAGGAATCTCCACCACCGCAGCAAGTCCATGCCGTAGGAACGCAGCGTCGCTGGAGAACGCCCAGCCGCGAGCAGCTCCCGTAGAAACGCGGCCACTGATTCCACGACGGCGCCCTCGGCGTCGATCAACCGGTAAGGCTCACCCAGATCGCCGGTTGAGGCGAGCTCCCCACAGCGAGAAACAACAAGACGGGCTACATCCCTGGTTTGTACTGGCTCTTGGTTCATGGCCGAAAGCTATCGGGGCCGGCGCATTACGCCGCGCCACGCCACGCGGCTGGGCCAGTTAGTTCAGTCAACGGTGCGTTGGCGTGCGGGCAGCTCTGCTGCACCGGCAGTCCGCAGTAGCCGTTGGGTAGGGCCTGGGTGGCTCGGCCGAGGCGCTGTTTGGCCCAGGCGGCCGCGGCGATCGGACCGGACGGGTCGAAAATGATTGTGGTGCGGTGGATGTCGACCTTGCGGGCCGCCTCCCACTGGCGGCGCACGGTGGTGTCGTGCAGGCGGGCGTAATGCCCGGTCATCTGCGCGGAGTCGTGGTCCAGGATGCGTCGCACGACCTCTTGTGGGACGTCGCGGTTGATCAGCCGGGTGCCCAGGGTGTGGCGCCACTGGTGCGGGGTTAGGTGCACCGGCTGGCCGTGCTCGTCACGGATGTCGCAGACGGACAGCCAGCGCAACAGCGCCATCCGGTAGGTGGGGCTGGCGATCGGGTGGGTGCCGTCAATGTTCTTCGTCGGCCGTGGGAACAACACCGGCGTGCCTGCCGGCCAACGCTGGGCGGTGCGGTTGCGATGTTCGGCGGTGAGCTCGCGCAACTGCACGTCGATGGGCACCAACGCGTCGCGTTTCATCTTGTGGTTGAGGTAGCGCAGATACGGAGCACCTTCGGCGTCGGCGACCACACAATCGCGGCGCAGCCGTAGCGCATCGGTGATCCGTAGCCCGCAACGCATCAAGATGATCGTGATCAACCGGTGGGCAGGATCGGTGAATCGGGCGAGGTTGTCGGGATCCTCGAGCTGAGCCATGACCTGTTCGGCCAGTGCCCGAGGCAACCGTTCGTCGCGTTTCGGGTAGTCCTCGGCGAAGAACATCGCGTCTGCGGGAAGGTCTGTGTCCCAACGGTGTTGGCGAACGGCGGCGAAGAACCGGTTGAGCAGCCCGATATGGGTCCCGCGACGTTGGGCACCGATGGAGTCGCCGCGCAGGTTGGCCAGATAGCGCTCCAGCACCGGCCGGTCGATCCGGTCGATGCTCTCGACGCCGATGTCGGCGAGGAACCCGGCGAAGCGGGTGAGCACAACGACCGGCCTGCCGCCGCCGGCTTCCAGGCCCAATCCGGTCGACAGCCGCCACCGGGCCCACCGCTTGGCCAGATCCCGCAGCCACGGCTGCGGAATACCGCCGAACCGCAGCGTGCGGTCTCCGTCGTAGCCGAGCCGGCGCATGCGCCAGACATCGCGCGGGTATTCGGCGTCCCAGCCGCCGGCTTCGGCCAGGTCGGCGATCACCCGGGATGCGTAGCTGAGGAACCCACGGGAGCGAGTGTCATTGATCGTCGACCGAGCCCAGTCGTGCCAGATGTCCTCGTCGTGGTTGAGCAGGGAGCCCACGCCTATTGCGGCCAGTGCCTTCACGACGCGCATGACCACGTCCGGGGTCAGCTTGCCCTGCCGATCGTCGTGACGGCGTTGCAGCACGTACTGCAGTTCCAGCTTCAGCTGACCGGTCAGCCGGTCGAGCCGGATCTGCTCGCTGGCCAGCGGGGTTTCGGCGGCGAAGCGGTCGGCGAACTCGTCAATGTCGGGTCTGCCGTTGACCCTTCCAGGTATTGGTGTGGGTTTGGCAGAACGCAGACGTGCCCTGCGGCCAGAGCTCGCAATGCGGGATGCGGCAGGTCGCGCCCGGCGCTGGCTGCTTGAACGGCTGTGGTTCGGCCAGCCATCCCGCCAGGCTGGGGCGCCCGGCTCGTTCCCATCGTTGCGCGTGCAGCCCGCACATGCCGCCACGGGCAGAGCCGTAACCGCAACCGGGCACCCGGCAGCGCTGGTTGGGTTGTCGCCGCCGCCACCGCGGATCGGTCGACACGGCGAACCGCTCCAGCGACGGACGCCCCTCTTCATGCCACCGTTGCCGATGTCCTTCACACAGGCCGCGTCCACGGGCGGTTCGCTCGCACCCCTCAACCCGGCACTCGGCTCCACCAAACACCGGATCCTCGGGCCCGAATTCCAGTACATTGCTGCGGAATTCGTTGCGGACCTCGGCCATCAGCTTGCCCAGCAGCCCCGACGGGCCGGCAGGCTTGAGCGACGGCGCCCTCACAGCCGCACCTGCCCATCGGTGAACCAACCGGCCTGTTCCATGACCCGCCGAGCGTCCTCCACGGTGAGGTGCCCATACGTCGTGGTCGTCGTCGCCACGTGCGCATGTCCGAGCAGATGCGCGACCACCTCGATGCTGACTCCGTCGCGCAGCAGCCGGGTTGCGGCCGTGTGTCGCAGCCAGTGCGGGTCGAAGTCGATCCCGGTCCGCCGGCGCAGCCGCCGCACCAGGTCATAGACCGCGGCGTAGGTCAGCGGATGCCCCTGCGGACGGCCCCACAGGTTGACGAACACATAGTCGCTGTCCAGATCGCCGTACTCAGTGTGAAGGTAGTCGGCGAACAATCGGATCAACGCGCTGCTGACCGGGATCGTGCGGACGGTCTGTGACTTGGCGCGCGCGCCATTGGCGTTGTCGCGTCGCCGCACCGTTACTTCATGCTCAGCGGAGGCGATGTCGTTGTGCCGCAAACCAAGTACCTCGCCGATCCGCATCCCTTCTCCGGGGTTTCCTGACCTGTTGCGGGACGTTGCTCGATCTACATGATCGGGCGGGTTGCTCGGCGTTTCTCCGGGGGTGTGGTGCTCGTGGCTGGTAGTTGTTTGTGACTGTCGGCCCGAAAGTGAGAGCCCATGCGAGTATTCCCGGTGAGTTTGCCGTCCGGGCAACGGTATTGGACGGTGCTGGATGAGGACCTGCAGGTGGTTGATGTCGCCGATGCGTATCTGCGGCATCTGCGGTTCGGCCACGACGCGGCCGAGTCCACGACGAAGGCGTATGCGCATTCGATCGCGTTGTTCCTGCGCTGGTGTGCCCGGTCGGGCCGGTCCTGGCAGGCCGGTGTGGAGGGTTTCGCGTTGTTCATGACGTGGCTGGCTCACGCCCGGTCATCGGTCGATGACGCCGCGAGCGTGGTGGTGGCCGGACCTGGCGCTGCTGCGGTGCGGGGCCCGTCGCGGATCAACGGGGTGCTGACCGCGGTGCGGGGCATGGTGGTGCACGCGGTGGCGACCGGCCACGGCGCGGCGGGGCTGGTGTCGATGCTGTATGAGGTCGCCGATGACCGGGACCTGCCGGCGGAGGCCCGCGGCGAGGACGGGCGGATGGCGTGGCGGATGCGGGCCCGGCATCGGCTGCGGGAACCGGAGACGACGATCGATCGGGCCAGCGACGAGCAGATCGTCGCGCTGCTGCGGGCGTGCCGGTCGGCGCGGGACCGATTGATCGTGTTGTTGATGGCGCGGGGCGGGTTGCGCCGCGGGGAGGTGTGCGGGCTGCGGCGCAGCGATGTGCACCTGCTGGTGGACTCGCGGCGGCTGGGCTGCGATGTCGAGCGCGCGCATCTGCATGTGGTGCGCCGAGACGACAACCCGAACCAGGCCTGGGCCAAGTCGCGGCGGGAGCGGGTGGTGCCGCTGGATTTCCTTGTGGTGCAACTGTTCGACGTCTACGAGTTCGAACGCATGCGTGTCACCGGCGCCGCCGACAGTGACTTCGTGTTCGTTAACCTGTTCCGCGGCAGGATCGGTGCGCCGATGCGGCCGGATGCGATCGGCGAGTTGATGGCCGCGGCGTCCCGGCGGGCCGGACTCGACGTCGCGGTGCGGCCCCACCAGTTGCGACATGCCTTCGGCAGCAACGTTGTTGATGCCGGGGCCGGGATCGATGTGGTCGCCGACCTGATGGGCCACGCCGCGGTGTCCTCGTCGCAGGTTTACCTGCATCCGGACTCCTCCCGGCTGCGGGCCGCCGTGGATGCGGTGCCCAGTCCCCGCGAGCAGGCCCAGGTGACCCGGTGACCGCCGTGGGGCTGGCTGAAAGAATCGCGGTCGAGCAGGACTGCGGCGAGTCCCCGCACGTGTTGGACGGGGTCGTGGTGATCGGCACGGCCGCGCGGCTGGCGAGGATGCTCGACCGCAGGTTCTTGGACGAGGCGGGGTGGGATCCGCGGACCAGGGTGTTGTCGTTGCTCGCGGAGCATCGATTGTTGGGCCGGACGGTGTGCCGGGCCGAGGGATGCCAGAACACCGTGCAATCCGGTCTCACGGTGTGTCATCGGTGCTGCACGCGCCTGACTCGGCGGGGAATGAACACGGCCGAGATCGCCGCTGCCGCATGCCTGCCCGCCGAACCCGCGTCCGCGACGCGGTGCGCGGTGCCGGGATGCCGGTGTGTGCCGACGGTGCGGCACGCGGTGTTGTGCGAGCCGCACGCCAAGAAGTTCCGCCTGCGGCGACCGCCGGTGTCGATGCAGCAGTTCCTGGCCGACCCGCGAGTGCGGCCGTTGCCGCCGATGCCCGCGTGCGCGGTGGCCGCGTGCACCCGGCCCGCCGACAGCGCGCGCGGCTACTGCAACACCCACTACCAGCGCTGGCGTAGCGCGCTCGGTACCAACCCTGAGTTCGATTCGCATCGGTGGCAAGCCCAGGAATCGGGTGTGGCCGAGTGCGGGCGGGTGAACCTGCGCGCGCTGCCGGTGCTGGTGGTGGTCGAGGTGCTGTTCGGCGTTCAGCAGCGCGTCCGGGGCGGGGCGAAGATCACCGAGGTAGAGCTGCGGGTGCTCTGCGACGGGCTGCGCCGGCGACAGGCCGCCTCGATCACCACCGACCGGGCCGAGATCACCCGCAACAAGTCCGTGCGGTCGCTGCGGAGCGCCCTGACCCAGCACGTCCGGCGGGCTCTGGCCGATCCCGGCAGCGAACAGGCAAAGGACACATGGGATCTCGCGGTCTTCGGCCATCGCGGGTCTTTGTCGTTCACCGGGATCGGCCAGGCCTGGCTGGCCCAGTCCGTCAAGCGGTGGGCAGCAGAACAACTCCCGCGCCACCGAGGTCGCGGCGCCGCGAGAGTGCGCGGCAAGATCAACGCGCTGCGGCTGCTGTCGGAGTTCCTCGGCCGCAGACCCGATGGTGGACTCGTCGCTTCGGCGTTGGGCCGCAGCGACATCGAGGATTTCCTCAACCGACTCGCTTATCTGGAGTCCGTCGGCGAGATCAGCCGATACCGGCGCAACGGCATCTGCCGTGACATGCGCGAGGTGCTGGCCGGGATCCGCGCCCTCGGCCTGACCCGGCCGGGGCAGACAGCCGCCGGACTGGCCGGCGATTTCGCCATCGAGCGCGGCGATATCCCCGCCGAACCCGAACGCGGCGAACCCGGCCGCGACCTGCCACCGGAGGTCCTGGCCATCCTGTGCGCCCACCTCGATGCCCTCGAACCCGTCGAGGTGCGGGTCGCCACCCAGATCGGCATCGACACCGGGCGCCGGCCCGAGGACATTCTCGCCTTGCCGTTGAACTGCCTGCACCGCGACAAGGACGGATCGGCGGTGCTGGTTTACGACAACGCCAAGGCCAACCGTCTCGGACGGCGTGTGCCGATCGGCGAAGCTACCGCGAAAGTCATTGCCGCTCAGCAGGACCGGGTGCGGGCGATGTTTCCTCACACCCCGCCCGCAGAACTGACACTGCTGCCCACACCACGCCGCAACCCCGAGGGGCGAAAGCCGATCAGCATCGATACGCTCGACAACCGGCACCGCGAGTGGATCTCGACCCTGCCCGTGTTGCGCACCCGCGACGGGGTCGAGGTCGACAAGACCAAGGTCACGCCCTATGCCTATCGGCATTGTTATGCCCAACGTCACGCGGATGCCGGGGTGCCGATCGACGTTCTGGCCGAATTGCTCGATCACCGTAGCTATTCCATGACCCGGCGCTACTACCGCATCGGCGAGGACCGTCGCCGCGACGCCGTCGACACCGTCACCGCGCTCAGTTTCGACCGGCACGGCAACCGGATCTGGCGTGACGCGCGCATGCTGCTGGAATCCGAACGCGCCCGCCACGCCGTCGGCGAGGTCGCCGTCCCCTACGGCACCTGCACCGAACCCACCAACGTCAAGGCCGGCGGCGGGGCCTGCCCGGTCCGGTTCCGCTGCGTGGGCTGCGATCACTTCCGCACCAACATCGCGTTCCTGCCCGACCTGCAGGCCTACCTCGATGATCTGCTACGCACCCGGGAACGGCTGGCCGCCACCATCGACGGGGTCGATGACTGGGCCCGCGCCGATGCCACCCCCACCGACGAGGAGATCACCCGCATCCGGCGGCTGATCAACCGCATCAAAGCAGACGTCGCCGACCTCAACGAGACCGAGCAAGCCCGCATCGACGACGCGATCGCTATCGTGCGCCGTCACCGCGCGGCCCACACCGTCCCGCTGGGCATGCCCAGCCTCACCCCACCCGCACCGACAACCATCGCCTCGGAGGCCACCGCATGACCACCACCGCTACCACGTCGAATCACACACCCGCACAATCCGTCTCGTCGACAACACGCACCCGATCGATGCTTGACGGCCGGCGCGACGACTCGATGCGCCGACGCCGGCGCGTGCTGGCCGCGATCGACCAAGCCGCCGCCGCCGGCGACCGGCTCAGCGCCACCGCGATCGCCCGCGCCGCCGCCGTTGACCGCACATTCCTCTACCGACACCCCGACCTGCTCGAGAAAATCCATGCGCTGCAAGCAGATCCAGTCCCGAGTGAGCACACCGGCCCTGGGGTCACCCGAGCCTCACTGCAGGCCGATCTGCTCGCTGCCCACGAACGCGCCGCCCGGCTCGGCGCGCGCATCCAGCAGCTGGAGAAGCGGCTGTCCGAAGCGCTCGGTGAACAGACGTGGCGCGAGTCCGGGCTCGGCGCCCGCACCGATATCGACGCCCTCCACCAGCGCATCAGCCAGCTCGAGCAGCACAACCTCGACCTTAAGCAACAACTCGACGAACGCGAGGAAGACCTCGCCGCAGCCCGGGCGGCCAACCGCGAACTCATGGCCCGACTCAACACACCAACCCGGCTGCGATGACACGCGCGAGTCTGCTTGCACCACACCTGTTGCGGTGGATAGCATCTCCGACATCAGCTTCTGAGCTGCACAAACTCAGAGAATCACGCTGGCGCACGGGGGCCGAGCCCTGGAGAACATCCCGGTGTCGTAGAGCACGGCGAAGAGCAATCGGTCCCGCAACCGGCCGCAGCCGTCCAGGATCGCCTGCACCTCGTCCGGCGACAGCACCCGCGGCAGCTTCTTCGGCGTCTTCAACGCGATCACCCGCCTCGACCTCGGCGTGCCCTTGCTGATGTGGTGCAGGAACGGCTTCCAACCGCCGCGCGCGCCGCCGACCTGCCACGAGGTCAGCAGCTCACCGACATCCACCCCATCTCGTGCAGCGTGGGTGTAAAACGCCCCGACGGCCGAAAGTTTGCGGTTTACAGTCGATTCCGTGCAATGATGCGGCACCGACGGCAACACCGCGACCTGCCCATGCCGGGCCTGCAGCGGAAGCCGCAGCCAGGCCACGAACTCACCGAGATCGTCGAGCCGAACGCCCCGCCAGTCCAGACCACGCTCGGCGAGAAAACCGAACCAGTCCTTGAGATCGTGCGCGTATGCCTTGACCGTGTTCGGTGATCGCTCGATGTCGGTCAGATACGCCAGATACCGGTCGACCGGCGCTACCGGAGCATCGTCGTCGCCGAGAACGGTCCACGACTCACGCAACGAGACCGGCGAGATAACTCGTGCAATCTGAGTTGCGTCCAGCAGAGTGGTGTACGAGCCGGTGATGACCGGCGTGTCGTAGCCGGATGAATGAAGGTCATCGCGTGATTCTTCGAGGGACCGACCAAAGTCACTCGAGCAAAGGAATCAACGCGATGACCATTGCCCACGATATCGACCTGTCTGCCGTGCTGGCCGAACGACTCACCACCACGCACCCTGATGTGCTGCGCGAGTTGTTGGCCGCCTTCATTCACGCCCTGATGGGCGCCGAAGCCGACGCGGTGTGCGGTGCCGGCTACGGCCAGCGCAGCAGCGAGCGCACCAATTCCCGCAACGGGTATCGGCACCGCGAGTTTGACACCCGCGCAGGCACATTGGATCTGGCGATTCCCAAGCTAAGGCAAGGTTCGTACTTCCCGGACTGGCTGCTGGAACGGCGCAAACGCGCCGAGCGGGCCCTGACCACGGTGGTGGCTACCTGCTACCTGCTGGGCGTTTCGACGCGGCGGATGGACAAACTCGTCGAGACTCTGGGCATCACCAGCTTGTCGAAGTCCCAGGTCAGCGTGATGGCCAAAGAGCTCGACGCCGCGGTCGAGGCGTTCCGGACCCGGCCACTGGATGCAGGCCCGTACACGTTCATGGCTGCTGACGCCCTGGTGCTCAAGGTTCGCGAAGCAGGCCGGGTGGTCAACGTGCACGCGCTGATCGCCACCGGGGTCAACGCCGAGGGCTACCGCGAAATCCTGGGCATCGACGTCACCACCGCCGAGGACGGGGCCGGCTGGCTGACCTTCCTGCGGTCGCTGACCGCCCGCGGCCTATCAGGGGTCCGTCTGGTCACTTCCGACGCCCACGCCGGTCTGGTGGCCGCGATCGGCGCCACCCTGCCTGGGGCATCGTGGCAACGGTGTCGCACCCACTACGCCACCAACCTGATGGCCATCACTCCGAAATCATCGTGGCCGTGGGTACGCACACTACTGCATTCGGTCTTCGATCAACCTGACGCCGGTTCCGTTGCAGCCCAATATGACCGCATCATCGACGCACTGGCCGACAAGCTCCCCAAGGTCGCCGACCACCTCGAAGACGCCCGCGCCGACCTGCTCGCCTTCACCGCCTTCCCCAAACAAATTTGGCGGCAGATCTGGTCCAACAACCCACTATCCGTTAACCGGCTCTCCGGGGACACGGTTCGGGCTGCAGCGTGAGGTTCACGCACAAGCGCTGAGCACGGATGGATGCTGTCTGCATCTCGGTGGGGGAAGGCGGAGCGGCGATGCGGGTACTCAAGAGCGACAGCGGATATGTCCTGGAGGGCGACTGGGACGGGCAGGACGCGGTGAACGCGTTTCTCAACCATTTGGCGGGACGGGGGTTCAGCGCGGCCACGGTGCGGGCCTACGCATTCGACGTCGCCAATTTGAGCCGGTTCCTCGTCCAGCAAGCGGTCGGGCTCGCCGCGGTCGATGCGCCGTTGGTGTTCGACTGGATCGACTGGCAAGGCGTCCGCCGAACGGACCAGCCCACCGGCGGTCACCGCTCGTCGACCCCGCCGGCAGCTTCGACGGTGAACCGCCGGGTCGCGGCAGTGCGCGCGTTATTCGAGTATCTGGTGATGACCGGTGTCTGCACCGACAATCCGGTGCCGTCGCCGCGGCGGGGACAGGGGCTGCGCCAGTCGCAGCGGGGGTTGCTCGGTCATCTGGGTCCCGGGCGTGCACGCAGTGGCGGTAGGTTGGTGCGTCAGCCGCAGCGTCTTCCGGAATCGTTGTCCACCAACGATGTCGACGCGTTCCTGGCGACACTGGCAACGCACCGGGACCGGGCGATGGTGCTGGTGATGCTACTCGGAGGGCTGCGTTCGGCCGAGGCGCGTGGCCTGCTGCTCGCCGACGTCGATATGGGCCGGCGCCGGCTTCGGGTGATCGGCAAGGGCGGCAAGGAACGTCATGTCCCGGTCGATGCGGCGTTCTTCACCGAGCTCGCCGCCTACCTGCGATGGGAGCGGCCGCCGGGGTTGGCGACGCCGCAGTGCTTCGTAGTGCTGCGCGGCCCGACGACCGGTGCACCGGTCAGCGAGGCCGGGCTGCGCAGCCTGTTCCGTCGGCACCGGGAGACCTCTGGCGCCACAAGAGTCCGCCCGCACCGTTTACGGCATACCTACGGCACCGAATTGTCGGCGGCCGGAATCGATCTGCTGGCGTTGCGGGCGTTGATGGGGCATGTCTCGCCGGAGACCACGGCCCGCTACGTGCATTTGTCGATCGAGCAGCTCGCCGCCGAATACGGTGCTGCTCGTGCGACGTTGGCCGGAGCCCGGCAGTGACCACGGTGTTGGTCGGCCAACCCGTAGGCGCCGACGAGGTGGTGGCGGATTATCTCGACCACGTCGCCACCCTGGGTTTGAGCGGGCGGGCGGTACGCGACCGGATTCGGATCGCTCGCGACTTCACCGCACGCCACCGCGACCTGCACGCCTGGATGACGCTGCCGGCAGCCGAGCGGATCGCCGAGATACGGGACACCGGGGCGTGGCCGCTGATCTGTCACACGATCGGCACCGGCCGGTTACGGCTGGACGTCGAGCTGGCCGCGGTCAAACAGTTGACCGGGCTGGGCCGCGCAGTGGAGGACCGGGATCCGAGCGGATTCGCCGCGTTGCGGAATGCGGGAATTCGGTTGGGCTGGAGGAGTTCCTGGGTCGAGACGGTCCTCGGCGAATGTCTGGCGGTAGTGCTGGCACACCACGGCGGAATGGTCGCCGACCTGACCGGCGACGCGCTCGACGACTTCGACGCCGCGCTGTCACGTACCGTGGTGCCGCCATCGTCGCGGCGGGCATACAGGGGGCGGCTGGCCAGCCTGCGGCAGCTGTTGTTCGAGACCGCGGTCATCGACACCGCGCCGAAACGCCGGCGGTGGGCCCGTAGCCTCGAGCAGCGCTTCACCGAGGTGGAGATGCCCGACCCGATCCGTCAGACGTTGCTGCGCTACATCGGCGTGCGCGCGGCGGTGCTGCGGCCCAAATCGGTCGAGTCGCTGATCAACGACCTGCTGCCCTTCGCCGAATACCTCACCGCTCACCATCCCGACGTCATCAGCCTGCGTGAACTCGACCGGAGCTGCATCGAGGGCTACCTGAAATGGAATCGCACCCGGGGCTGGCGTGGTCAGCGCGCCGCCGCGGGCGCCGGGCGCACCGTCTCGGCCGCGGTGGCCCAGTCGGCAGTGCTCAGTCTGCGCAACCTGCTCGACGACATCACCGCCTGGGGCTGGGCGCAGGCCCCACCACGGCGGTTGGTATTCGCCGCCGACGTCCCCAAACTCGACCAGCCGTTGCCACGCGCGCTAGCACCCGATGTGGACGCGGCAGTGATGAACGCCGTTGCCCACCTGCAGGATCCGTTCGCCCGCATCGGCCTGACCGTGCTGCGTGGTGCCGGCCTGCGGGCGGGGGAACTGCTCGACCTCGAACTGGGCAGCATCATCGACTACGGACCGGCCGGAACCTGGCTGAAGGTGCCACTGGGCAAGCTCGCCACCGAACGCATGGTCCCGCTCTCCGCCGCGACCCTCGCCGCGCTCGACGAGTGGGTCGCCCTCCGCGGCACGCACCGGCCGCTGCCGCACCCACGCACCGGCGTGCTCACCGACTTTCTGTTCACCCGGCACGGACGCCGCCTGGGCTACACCCGGCTGCGCAACGGGCTGCTCACCGCCGCTGAATCCGCCGGGTTGCACCGTCCCGACGGCGGCGTCCTGATGGTCACTCCACATCAGTTGCGCCACACCTGGGCCACCGAACTCGCCAACGCCGGGATGAGTCTGCAGGCCTTGATGTCCTTACTCGGGCACGTCACTCCACAAATGACGATCCGCTACGCCACCCTGGCCTCGCCCACCCTGCGCGCGGCCTACGACGAAGCGATGGGCAAGATGCGCCGCCAGTTCACCCTCACCCCGGTCGGCAAACCGATCCTGCCCGACAAGGTCGGCTGGCTGCACAGTGAAATGCTGAAAACCCGCGTTGCACACGGATACTGCGCTCGCCACGAATCCGCGGGCGCGTGCCCTTATGCCAACATCTGCGAAACCTGCGACAACTACGTCACCGCCCCCGAATTCCGCGACACGCTCACCGACCAACTCGCCGACGTCCAGGCCCTCAGAACCGACGCCGAGTGCCGCGGCTGGACCGACGAAGCCGCCCGCCACGACCGCGTCGCCCACGCCCTTACCGACCACCTCCAGCGCCTCGATCGATGAACATCCCACCCCGACGGGTTGACCCGCCCCCGAGGGCCGGATAAAAGAACGACTCAACAAGGAAATCCGCCGGCGCACCGACGTCGTCGGAATCTTCCCCGACCGCAACGCCCTAATCCGCCTCGTCGGCGCGGTGCTGGCCGAACAACACGACGAATGGGCCGAATCCCGCCGCTACCTCGGCCTCGACGTCCTCAGCAAATCCCGCGCCGACCACACGCCATCAACAGAACAGGAGGACACCCCGGCGGCACTGACCGCCTAAACCACCAAGTCGAAGAATCACACGACGACGTCGTACACCACGTCCCTGGACTTGACCGCAATCTGCATCGTCCCTCCGCAGGTTCTTGCCTCCTGGACGACTGCAGATAATCACGTCCACCACGCAGAACCTGGGATCTGAACGCCTCGTGTCGGACATCAAGGACACCGCCCGGAGGACTCCAGATAACAATTGCGTTGGTGCTACACAGAACCCGCCGAATCTCGGTGTCGTAATCCAGGAACGGGATGAACTCATTCCAACACGACTGCCACAGTCGGATCAGGGCCGGATATCGGCTGCCCCAGCGGTCGGCGAGCGCCTCGAGCGCCGCTTCTGCGGCCGCCGCTGTCGGGGCGGTGTAGATCGGTTTGAGATCGCGGCGCAGGGCGTCCCAGTGCTGGCGCGGTACGTAGCGGAAGCTGTTGCGGATCAGATGCACGGTGCAGGCCTGCACGATGGTGGCCGGCCACACCTCACCGACAACGTCGGGCAGCCCCTTAAGTCCGTCGCAGATCAAGAAGAACGTGTCGGTGACGCCTCTGTTGCGCAGGTCGGTCAATACGGCGAACCAGAACTTGGCTGATTCCCCGGCGCCGTCGCCGGCCCACAGTCCGAGCACGTCCTTGTGCCCGGCCAGATCGACCCCGATCGCGGCGTAGAACGGTCGGTTGGCGACCTGACCGTCGCGCACTTTCACGCTCAGCGCGTCGATGAAGATTGCGGCGTAGACGGAGCGGCCGCGCGGTCCACTCCGCCATGTCGGCCAGGACCTTGTCGGTGATCCTGCTGATGGTGTCCGGGGAGATCTTGGCGTCGTAGAGCTCGTCGAAGTGGGCGGCGATCTCCCCGGTGGTCAATCCCTTGGCATACAACGACAACACGATCTCATCGACCCGGGTCAACCGGTGTTGATGCTTTCTTGACGATCTGGGGCTCGAAGCTGCCGCCGCGGTCGCGGGGCACGGCGATCTCGACCGGTCCGACCGTGTCGGTCAACACGGTTTTGGTGCGGGTGCCGTTGCGTGAATTCGGCGCCCCCCGCCCGGCCGGATCGTGCTTGTCATAGCCGAGGTGATCGGCGAGCTCCTCTTCCAGCGCGGTCTCGACCACCGTCTTGGTCAGCGCCTTAAGCACCCCGTCAGCGGTATCGGCGAACGACACCCCGCGGGCCTGGGCCGCCCGCACCAGCTCGCGGGCCGTCGCCAGCTCCTCCGGTGTCGGAGAGCTGACCATCACTTCATCATCGTGGACATCGGCTGTTGCTGTCACAGCCCTCATCGTTTCGGTCATCGTGGACCTTCCCCGCCAGGCTCACACCCGGCGTGTCGGGCCACTTACACCGAATTTCGGATACTCCCTCGCGGTGGTGTAGCGCCGCGCGGTGTTGTGGGAGATGCCGAAAACGAGAGAGACAGATGCAGCAGGTCGGGGCCTGCGGTCAGCGCTTCGTGAAGGATTCGGTCGGCACGGATGCGTTCGATCGTGAACCCATTGTCGCTCAACGATTGTTTCACCGATGTTTGACTCACCGGCGTTGTGCGCAATGCAGTTTTCGTCGTGAGTAGAACGTGCCGGTTCGGAGTGTGGGGCCATCTGTCCCGGCGGTGGTCGAGCCATGTGATCAGCGCTCTGTGGGTGAGCTCGCCGAGCCGTTGGTTGTCCAGCAAGGGTGATCCGCCGGTTCGGCAGGTCAATGTCGTCGAGCACCAGTTTGCGTATAACGCTTGTGCGGCAGGCATGTTCGACGCTCAATGCCACAACTAGGCGTGCACGCGGTTCGCTCGCGAGCTGTTCGATCGAGCGCACCTCATCATCGGTGATGGGCACGAGGTCTTGGTCTACTGGTTGGCTCTTCAAACCCGCTGTTGGGTTGCTGAAGACCAGACCATTCTTCTTGGCGTGCCGGAACAGCGACCGCAGCGCCTTGATCAGATTGTGGCACTGGTTTCCCTGAAACGGCCGCAGCGTCGCGTCGACGTCGGCCCTGGTGACCTCCCTGAGATGGTCGTAGGAGGTGGACCAGTGCGCGAGAAGGGGCCTGACCGCGCCGAAGTAGCTGTAGAGGGTCCTGGGCGATCGTGGGCGAGCACGTGCGCCGCCGACCAACAGGGTAAGGAGCCAGTGGTGCGACGGCTCGGCGAACCCTGGCGGAAGTTCCGCGGTGACGCGGTCGATCCAGGCACGGATCGGAGGTTCGGTGTCGTCTGTCAGCAGGTCGAAGTGGGAGAGGATTTCGACAAGCCTGCGACGGGACGCGAGCCGATGCGGCCGTGTTCGAACCTCTTTGAGCGGCACGCGATCACCGGGGGGCCGACCGGCCAGAAGGGTGACCAGGGCGTCGAGGCATCGGTTTGTGGTCTCACCGCACCAATCGTGGGCGGCAGCGCGTTCCCGGGCGTATACCGCAGCGGCCACGAGCACGGGGTCGTCGGATTCCAAGGCTGGATGCCGCCGGGGCGGGCGAGCAGGCAGTCCCGCCTTTCCGCGATAGTAGTGCGCTTTTTTTGAACAGCTTCTGCCGCAGTATTTTTGGTCGCGGCGACCGTTGGCTGGCAGTTCGGCTCCGCATTGCAGGCAATTCATCGCGGCGGCAGCGACCTTCCCGTCCGAGCGCGCGGGGTGACGGGACGTGCCTCACCGGCCGCAGCGGCGGCCTCCTCGCTACCCTTCGGCGTGGGTGCGGCCACGGTTTCGGGCTCGGGGATCAGCAGTTCGTCGATGGCGCAGTCGAGCACGGCGCAGAATACATCGAGATCGTGGAGCTTGATGGCGTTGGGGTTGCCCGACCACAAGCCCGACATCTTGCCGGCGCTGATCACCAGGCCGCGCTCGGCCAGCATCCGTTGGAGTTCGCTGGCCTTCCAAATGCCGCGGTTGGCCGCGGTCAGGCGTAGATTCCACTTCATTGAGCCAATCCTTAAGTTCGTAGGTGCAGTTACTTCGTGTTGTTACGTTGTGCTGTGACCCAGGCATCTTCGACGTGGGTGGCGTGGACGTGGATATATCGAGCCGTCGTGGCCGTCCAGGCGTGACCACATAATTCCTGGATGGCGAACAGGTTCATTCCGCCGAGGTAAAGCTGGGACGCGCAGAAGTGCCGCAGCACATGCGGGGTCAGCTTCCCCGACCACGCAGGCAGATGCCGGTCCGCCGCCTCCGCCAACGATCGGCGATAGACGTCAGCTGTCGCGCGCATGCACGTCCCGTCGATGTTCTTGCGTTCGGACGGAAACAGTGGCGCGGCATGGCTATTCGGGTCGATATCGAACAGTCCAAGCACGTCTTCGATGAACCATCTCAGGCTGCGGTCGGCGCCGTTGATCAGCGGCACCAGTCGCGGTTTGGGGCCTTTGCGGCGTGATCCCTTGCCGTGACGGACGTTCAGCTTGCCGAACCGCCCCAGCTCCCACCGCACATCGTCGAGGTCGAGCATCCGCGCCTCGTTGATGCGCAGTCCCACGTCGGCCGCCAGCCGGGCGACCGCGTAGTTGCGGGCGGCCGGGGCGAACTTGCGGCAGGTGACCAGGCTGGATTCAATCGGTCGTTGCAACACCGGCTTGCTGAAGTGAGTGTAGGTGTTCGTTGAACGCTTCGGCCGGGGTGCGCCATCCGAGGGTCTTGCGTGGTCGGGTGTTGAGGGTGTGAGCGATCGCCGCGATGTCGTCGGCGTTCCACCGGGATAGGTCGGTGCCCTTCGGAAAGCATTGGCGCAACAGGCCATTGGTGTTCTCATTCGTGCCACGCTGCCACGGACTCTTCGGGTCGGCGAAGTACACCTTGACCCCGGAGGCGATCGAGAACTGGGCATGCGCCGACAGTTCCTTTCCCCGGTCCCAGGTCAGCGACCGGCGCAGTTCCTCGGGCAGCGAGGTGATCGTCTGCGCTAGGGCGTTGGCCATCGTGAGGGCGCCGTAGCCGGCCAGAGCCGGCCCGTTCTTGGTCCGCGGAATCAGCCCGTATCCGGCCTCCCGCGGAAGATGGATCAACATCGTGAACCGACTGCTGCGCTCGACCAGCGTGCCGATCGCGCTGCGCTGCAACCCGATCAGCAGATCTCCCTCCCAGTGTCCCGGGACCGCGCGATCAGCGACCTCCGGCGGCCGAGCGCTGATCAACGTCTCCGGCGTGACGTGCGCCCACGCTTTCTGCCGAGACCGTGCCCGCGGCACCCGCAATGCCCGACCCCGGCGCAGGCAGGTGATTAAGTCCCGCTTGAGCGCACCGCGGCTTTGCACGTAGAGCGCTTGGTAGATGGCCTCGTGGCTGATCCGCATGGATTCATCATCAGGGAAGTCAAGCTTGATCCGATGGGCGATCTGCTCAGGACTCCATGCTGTCACCCAGGCCCGATCCCCTCGGTGCGGCTTGTTGCGTCCCTTCCACGGCGTCGCGGCCGGACCAGCCATGATCTGCCCGTAAGCGCCACGAACGACACCGGAGAGCTTGTCCTGGACGTACTGGCGCAGCCGGTCGTTGCCGACCAGCTTGGCCGTCTTCGGGCGCCTCGCCCGCCTTTCGGCATGCCACTGCGCGACCGAGGCCTTGTAGTCGAGCCGATACGTGCGCGTCGAGGCGTTACGGCGCAGCTCACGCGAGATGGTCGACGGCGCCCTGCGCAGCCTCCTGGCTATCTCGCGCACTCCGGCACCATGGGCACGCCATAAAGCGATGTCTTCGCGCTCATTCGAGGATAGGTAGCAGCCCGAAACAGTTTCTGGCAAGCGTGGATTCACGCCGCCAGCATGGCGGAACCAGCGGAACCCGACCGGCGAAGACACGCCCGCTTCGGTAGCGGCGTCCTCGGTCATCGCTCCGGCAGCGATCCCCGCCCAGAACCGGACCCTGTCCTGCCGCCAGGCCACCGACGGCCGCCCCGGGGAGGGCATCTGCCCCCGATACGCACGAACCTCCAACTGCCGCTTCCCATACGCCACCACACACCTCCGAGGAATCGAGGTGTTGCAACGACCGATTGAATCCAGCCAGTTCCTGGCGCCACCCGGCGAACAGCTGCTCCACCTCGTCGGCGGTCGGAGGGATACGCAGCTGCGGATCGACCGAGGCTCGCGGCCGGTTGATCTCGTCCAGCGGGCACTCGACGACCCGACCTGTCATGTTGTGCAGGTCGATCTTGTGCCGAAGCTCCAAGAACTGGAAGTACACGGTCAGTGCCGCCGCCCGCCCGGTGCGAGTCGAGGGGTTGGCGTCGCGCAGCACCTTGCCGAAATAGACGTCGACATCGGCGGGCCGCATCTCCCACAGCGGCCGGCCGAACCAGTCGTGGATCAGCTCGAGGTGGTTGATGTCGTTGCGGATCGTGCTGTCGACCAATCCGGCCGACGCCCGTGCCAGCACGAACCCGGCCAACACATCGGTCTCGAAGTCGGCAAGCTCCTCCTCGCTCGCCGGTACTCGATGTTCCCGCAGATCGCGGACCACAGCCAGAGCCAACCCACGCCTCCTCGACTTCACCTAAAGTGAAGAAACATCATCTGATCAACTATTCAGTCAGCAAGAATGATGCCGGTTCATCAGAGAGTTTTGATGGAGGGACACGCCAACAACGGCTGTTCCAGGCGTTGAAAGGGCTAACGGGCGATACCCGTGGGCTCAGGAACTCGTCGACTGTTGGCTAACGTGACTAAGCCTCTCTCTCTCCGACTCCGACTCGGAGTGACGAAGACGAAACTGCGTTCACGCTCGTTGCGCATCTTGCAACGCAGTGCCTGGCCCACCGATGCCACCACCCGCCGCTCGCTCAGCCGCGATTTTCCGTGTTCGTTCACATGGTCGACGACGACGCGGACACTGTCCTGCACGTTGATTCTCTCCTGGAGTTGTGGGATCCAATCAGCAACTCTGACGGCCGGACATCACCTCGGAGGCATCCGTACTGCGCCATCGAGACGGATCGTCTCGCCGTTGAGCATCGGATTCTCAACGATGGCTACGACCAGGTGTGCGTACTCGGCAGGATCACCGAGTCGGTTTGGGTGCAACGTCAGCGCCTTGAGAGCGGTTAGCGCAGCCTCTGGAAGTGAGTTGAGAAGCGGGGTTTCGAACAGCCCCGGAGCGATCGTGTTGACCCGGATCAAGTACGACGACAGATCACGCGCGATCGGCAGCGTCGCCGCCATCACACCTCCCTTGGAAGCGGAGTAGGCCGCCTGCCCGATCTGGCCGTCGAAGGCCGCGCCGGAGGAAGTGTTGACGATCACGCCACGCTCGCCGCCGACGGGGTCGTTCTGCGACATTGCGTATGCGCCCAGGCGCACGACGTTGAAGGTCCCGATCAGGTTGATCTTGATTACTTTCTCGAACGCGTCGAGCGGGAAAGGGCCCTTCTTGCTGACGGTCTTGGTGCCATCGCTGACGCCGGCGCAGTTGACGATGATACGCAATGTCTTGTCCGCGTTGGCGATCTCGATGGCCCTGGTCACTGCATCCTCGTCGGTGACGTCGGCGGGCGCGAACCGGACGGTGTCGCCGAGGAGGCTTAGCGCGTCCGTGTTTGCATTGGGCAGGTCGACGGCGACCACCCGCGCTCCGGACCGCGCCAGCGTCTCCACCGTCGCCAAACCGAGCCCGGACGCGCCACCGGTGACGACCGCGCTGCTAGCTGCGATGTCCATTCGGCTGCTCCTTTTGTGTGTCTGTCTACAGGCTTCGCGCGATCAGCACCTTCATGATCTCGTTGGTGCCGCCGTAGATCTTCTGCACCCGAGCCGCCGCATACATCTGCGCGATCGGGTATTCCATCATGTAGCCGTATCCACCGAAAAGCTGCAGGCACTTGTCAGTGACCTCTACTTGTTTGTCAGATCCCCACATCTTGGCTATCGATGCGGTTGCGGCATCGAGTTTTCCGTCGAGGTACCGGCCGGTGCAGTAGTCGATCAGCGCCTTGCCGGCCAGCACCTCCGCCTTGCATTCGGCCAGCACGAACTTGGTGTTCTGGAAGGCGAGGAGGGGCTTGCCGAACGCGGTGCGCTCCTTGACATAACGGATCGTCTCTACTACCGCCGCCTCCGCCATCGCGATCGCCTCGACCCCGATGGTCAACCGCTCGCGCGGAAGTTGCTCCATCAACTGGGCGAAGCCCTTGCCCTCAACGCCGCCGAGCAGGTTTGCGGCCGGCACCCGCATGTCGGTGAACGCAAGCTCCCGGGTGTCCTGGCCGTGCTGGCCGACCTTCTCCAGAACCCGGCCGCGCTGGAAACCCGCCAGCCCTTCGGTTTCGGCCACCATCAGCGACAGTCCGGACTCAGTTTTGGCCACGATCACCACCAGGTCGCAGTGGGAACCGTTGGAGATGAAGGTCTTCGAGCCGTTGATGACGTACTCGTCGCCGTCGCGAACCGCGGTGGTGCGAATCGACTGCAGGTCTGACCCGGTGCCCGGTTCGGTCATCGCGACGGCGATCACCATCTCCCCGCTGACCATCTTCGGGATCCAGCGCTTCTTCTGCTCCTCGGAGGCATACTCGGCGATGTAGTGGGAAGCCAGCGTCGAATGCACGGAGAAACCGAACGCGGTGTCGTGCGCGTAGGCGCGCTCCTGCATCACCACCGCCTCGTGACCGAAACTGCCGCCACCACCGCCGTATTGCTCGGGCAGGTCGAGGCCCAAAAGCCCGGCAGCGCCGGCTTTGTTCCAAAATTCTCGGTCCACCTTCTGCTGTTTCGCCCACCTGGCTTGGTTGGGAGTCGCTTCCTTGCGGAAGAACTCGGCGGCGTGCTTGCGCAGGAGTTTTTGATCCTCGGTCTCCCACGGAACGACGTAGTCCGGGAATAAGAGTCCGGGCATGCTTTACCTACTTTCCGGTGAACTGGGGCGCGCGCTTGGCGAGGAATGCCGCCTGGCCCTCGTGACTGTCGGCGGAATGCACCGCCACGTAGAAATTCCGTTTCTCGTGTTCGAGTCCCTGCGTCAGTGATGTCTGAAACGCGTGCACAGCGGCATCCTTGGCCAGCGCCACCGCTAGCGGGGAGTTCGTCGCGATCCGTTGCGCCATCGCCAGCGCCCGTGGCACGGCCTCGCCGTCGGCGACGACTTCGGCTACCAACCCTGCATCGCACGCCTCCTGGGCCTTGATGGAATCGCCCGTCAAAAGCATTGCCATAGCCTTGGATTTGCCGATCGCCCGAATGAGGCGTTGAGTTCCGCCAGCGCCAGGGATTGCGCCGATCTTCACCTCGGGAAGTCCGAATTGGCCCGACTCGCCGGCGATGACAATGTCGCAGGCCAACGCCAGCTCACAGCCGCCCCCGAGTGCGTATGTCTCGACCGCGGCGATGACCGGCTTCGGAAACGCAGCCAGTATCGACCAGAAGCTCTCATTGGACTCTCCGGTGACCAGTGGCCGGGCCCGGATCTCGTCGAACGCCGTGATGTCGGCGCCGGCGCAGAACATGCCGTGGGCGCCCGCGATGACCACGGCCAACACGGCCGTGTCGGACCGCAACGCCGCCAGCTCGGCCCCCATCGCGCCCAACAGCTCGTCGTTGAGGCTGTTCTTCGACTTCGGGCGATTGATCTCCAGCAGGGCCACCGCACCGTCGCGAGTCGATCGCAAAATTTGTTTGTTCACGTGACCGCATCCCGGTAAACGTCGGCGTGTTCGGCCCGCAGGATCTTCTTGTCCAATTTGCCGACACTGGTGCGCGGCAACGCCTCGACGAAGAGAACCGCGTCGGGCATCTGCCACTTGGCGAACTGCCCCTGCAGACAACCGACGATGTCATCGCGGGTCAGCACGCCACCTTCGACGGGCACGACGATGGCCAGCGGACGTTCCTGCCACTTCGGATGGCTGATCCCCACAACCGCGGCCTCCTTCACCAGCGGATGTCCGACGATGGCGTTCTCCATATCGATAGAGGAAATCCATTCACCGCCGCTCTTGACTACGTCCTTGAGGCGGTCGGTGAGCTTGAGATACCCGTTCGGGTAGATTGTGCCGACATCGCCGCTGCGCCAGTAACCGTCGAGGAAGCGGTCGGCGTTGTCGTCGTCGTCGAGCTGGTGGTATCGCTCGATGACCCAGGGCCCACGCATCAGTACCTCGCCGACACTCTTACCGTCGTGCGGCAGGTCATTGCCGTTGTCGTCGACGATCCGGATGTCGATACCGGAAGCGGGCAGCCCTTGAAAACGCTTGAAATCCCATTTCTCGTCGTCGGTGATCGTGCCCTGCAGGGACGGTTTGATGCCCATGTTCATCGTGATCAGCGGCGTCGTCTCGGTCGCACCGTAGCCCTGCACAAAATCGGCGCCGGTGAGCTCGTGGAAATCGCGCATCAGCGACTTCGCCGGCTCGGTCGCACCGGACAGCAGTCTCGTCCTGCTGAAATCTGGCTTCACAGCAAGGGTCTTGATGTAGTCCAGCATCGGCTGGAAAATCGCCGGTGCGCCGTTCGCGACGGTCACATTCTCCGCGATCATCACGTCGACGAGCATTTGCGTGTTCTCGGCCAGGTAGCGGCCGGGTAGGATCACCTTCGCCGCGGTCCACATCGCGGTGTGCGGAAGCCCCCACGACTGGCCGTGAAACATCGGGGTGATGAGCATCGCGGTGTCCTCGCGACGGAGATTGATCGCTGCTGCCATCGCCATCGCGTGTAGGTAGCTGCCACGATGCGAGTAGTAGACGCCCTTCGGCCGACCCGTCGTTCCCGATGTGTAACACGCGCTGTAAGCAGAGGTTTCGTCGATGACCCGCCAGTCGATCTCGGTGTCGGACTCGGCCATCAGGTCCTCGAGGTGAAAGACGTTTTCCAGCGTGGTGTCGATCTCGGTGAGCGGCTTATCCGACATTACGATCCAGCCCTTGACCTTCGGCACGTGTGGAGCCAACGCCTCGGCGACCGGAAGGAGTGTCTCGTCGACCAGGATCCATTGCGCCTCGGCGTGGTCAGTGACGTAGCTCAGGTCTTCGGTGGCCAGCCGCAGATTCATCTGCAGCATCACCGCGGCGATGCCGGGAATGGCCCAGCTGAGCTCAAAGTGCCGCTTGCTGTTCCAGTCGAGCACTCCGACTGTGTCGGCCGGGCCGATCCCTATTCCTCTGAGCGCGTTCGCCGCCCGCTTGACCCGAACGTACAAGTCTGCGTAGGTGTACCGCTGCCAGTCGCCCTCCGTGGTGCGGTAGACGACCTCTTGCTCGGGATAGGTGCGCGCCGCATGTCTGATCAGGTTGGTGGTGTTGAGCTGGTAGTGGTCGCCGTGCGTCGACGGCACGCCCTTCACGATTTCCCTGACCATGTCTGTGCCTTAGATTCGTTCGATGATGGTGGTGTTGGCGGTTCCGCCGGCCTCGCAGATGGTCTGCAGGCCGTAGCGCTGTCCGGTGCGCTCGAGTTCGCACAGCAGATCGGTGAGCATGCGGGCCCCGGTCGACCCGAGCGGATGCCCGATTGCGACCGAGCCTCCGTTGACGTTGAGCTTGTCATCGGGAATGCCGAACTCGCGTTGCACCATCAGCGGCACCCCGGCGAAGGCCTCGTTGACCTCGAACAAGTCGATGTCGCTGACACTCAGGTTGGCGCGCTCGAGCGCCCTGTGGGTGGCGTCCAGTACCGCGGTGAACTGCAGTACCGGGTCCGCCGCGGCGACCGTCATCGCCAGGAACCGCGCCCGCGAAACCAGCCCGCTGCGTTCTGCGTAGCCACGCTCGGCGATCAGCAACGCCGCTGCCCCGTCGCTGATCTGGGAAGAATTGGCCGCGGTTGTGCGGCCGTCGGCCGCGAAAACAGGCTCCAGCGACGCGATCTTCGCCGGATCCAACTGCTCACGGATTCCTTCGTCGGCACTGACGGGCGCCGCCGACGGATCCAGCGGATCGACGGTGATCGGCACCAACTGCGCGCGAAACTTTTTCGCCCGGGTCGCGGCGAATGCTCGCTCATGGCTTCGGATACTGAATTCGTCGAGTTCCTCGCGAGAAATACCGAACTTGGAGTTCAGCAACTCCGACGCCGCCCCTTGCGCCACCAAGTTGTCGTCGTAGCGGGCCAACTCCACGGGCGAGTACTGCGGACCGAGCGGCGCGCCCGGCATGAACGACGCAGGCATCGGCACCTGCGACATCGACTCCACACCGCACCCAATCGCCAGCTCGTAGATGCCCGCGGTGACGCCGAATGCAGCGAAGTTGACCGCCTGCTGACCGGACCCGCATTGGCGATCAATGGTGACCGCCGGCACCGATTCGGGTAGACCCGCAGCCAGCACCGCGTGCCGCCCGATATTTCCGGACTGGTGCTCATGCTGCATCGCACAGCCGACGATGACGTCATCGATGTCTTTGGCATCGATCGCACTGCGCTCCACCAGGTTTCGCAAGGTGTGACCGAGCAAGTCGGCCGGATGCCACCGGCTCAAAGCGCCACCTCGTTTACCCACCGGCGTGCGCACCGCCCCGACAATCACTGCTTCGCGCGCGTTCAATGTTCCACTCCTCCTTGTTCCGGTGTACGAATTCCAACGATGGGGATGTCAACCGTCTCGGCGACTTCTTCCCAGTGGCGCGTGCTTTGTCCGGCAAAGACTCGTGCGAGATCCTCGTGGGTATCTGCTGCGCCCAGGACCTCGAGGGTCCGCTTCTGGAAATGCGGTTCGATTGCGCCCAGGGCGATATAGCCGTCGGCACTGGCGTAGATCCCGTAGGTCGGAGTCGCGCCACCGAGCGGGTCGCCGGGCCCTGCGACGCCGTACCGCACGGCTGCGCCGGCGTCGGCTGCGGCGTCCGCCAGTACGATCCGGACGTGTTGGCCGGCACCGGAATTCGGCCTATCAAGCAGCGCCAACAGGGCCCCGGACACGGCACGTTCGGCACCCAGGAGGTCCACGACCGGAACCGCCGGCATCAACGGGGGCTGCAGGGTGCCGTGCGTGGCCTGATAGGTCAGGTCGTGGCCAGGACGCTCCTCGAGGTCACCGTCGTAGCCCACGATTTCGACGTGACAGAGCCCCGGATACCTGACATGCGCGTCGTCGAGCCCGAGCCTGCGTAGCGCCGAAGGGCGCATGGCGGTGAGCAACACATCGGCGGAAGTCAGCTCGACGTCCAGCTTGGCGCGGTCGCCGGCGTCCTTGAGGTCCAGAACCAAGACCGTCTGCTTGCTGGCGAGCTCTGCGTACCAGCCGGGCGCGACCGCGGCCAAGGGATCTCCGGTAGGGGGCTCCACCTTTGTTACCGACGCGCCGAAGCGCGCCAGCCGTGCCGCCGCGAGCGGGCCCGGGATGTTCACCGCAAGCGACACGATGCGAACGCCGTTCAGACTGCCCTGCACCATGTGGTCCTTCAATTGATACCGTACGACTGTACAGGAAGCTTCCTATCTGTACAAGAAGTGATGTTCACTGTACACTTGCCCGGAACGAAGGAGAATCTCAATGACGTTGTCAAGCCGCCGCAGTAGTGGTTGCGGGTTGGTAGACAGCGTGGTCGCGCAGCATGGCCCACAGGACGTTGAGGCGCCGGCGGGCCAGGGCGAGGATGGATTGGGTGTGGGTTTTGCCTTCGGCTCTTTTGCGGTTGTAGTAGGTCCGGGATGCGGGGTCGGTACGGATGGCGATTTGGGCGGACAGGTAACAGGCTCGCAGCAGTCGTCGGTCGTAGCGGCGGGGGCGTTTGAGATTGCCGCTGATGCGCCCGGAATCCCGCGGTACCGGGGCCAGCCCGGACACGCCGGCAAGACGATCGACGGAGTCGAAAGCGCTCATGTCGCCGCCGGTGGCGGCGAGGAACTCGGCGCCGAGTATGACGCCGAAGCCGGGCATGCTCAGGAGGATCTCGGCGTGGCGGTGGCGGCGAAATCGGTCCTCGATCATCGTGTCGGTTTCTGCGATTTCGGTGTCGAGGGTCATCACCTCCTTAGCCAGGCGGGCGACCATGGCGGCGGCGAGGTTTTGGCCGGGCACGGTGGTGTGTTGGGCGCTGGCGGCCTCGATAGCCGTGGCCGCGACAGCAGAGGCGTTGCGGGCCTTGCGTTTATGCAGCCAAGCTGTCAGGCGGGCAGCGCCGGCGCGGCGCAGCCCGTCGGGGGTTTGGTAGCCGGTCAACAGGATCAGCGCGGCCTTGCTGGCGCTGTAATCGAAGCCGCGTTCCAGGGCGGGGAAGTACTCAAGCAGCTGGGCACGCAGCCGGTTGATCACCCGGGTGCGATCGGCGACCAGGTCGGTGCGCCGAGCGGTCAGGATGCGCAGCTCGACCGCGATGTCATCACCGGGTCGCAGCGGCTGCAGGTCGCGGCGCATCCGAGCTTGGTCGGCGATGACGGCGGCGTCCTTGGCGTCGCTTTTGCCGTCGCCACGGTAGCCGGCCGAGGCGTGGTAGATGGTGCGGCCGGGGATGTAGAGCAGCCGCTGCTCGGCGGCGATGAGCAAGGTGATCAGCAGCGCGGCACCACCGGCGTTCAGGTCGATCGCCCAGGTAACTTCACCGCCGTCGGATTGCGCCGCTACTGCGTCGATCAGCTCCAGCAGTGCGGTTTCGTCGTTGGCTACCCGTTGCGACAGCAGTCGCTGACCCTCCGCATCGATAGCCACGCAATGGTGGTCGGACTTCCCGGCATCGACACCGGCCCAGACCTGTTGGCTCACAGCCACCTCCGTGATCATTGGCATCCCTATCAACCCAGCAGACGACCACGCCGGCGTGTCCTTACACAGCGATCAAATCGCATCTCTCAATTAGCGGTCGAGTCGTCGCGGGACGTCGGGCGGCCAATCTCCTTCGGCCATGAAACACCGCAAACGCATGAAAGCCATACCCGACGTCCCTGGGCAGTTCGAAGCCTACGGCCGAGGGCAACAACCACCCTGCAAGAAAGGTAAGGACGCATGGGACCGTTCGCCGATCCACGCGCAGGCGCAGACGACCTGACCGCGAAGGCGCGCATTCGCAACGCCGCGATGGACCTGTTCGCGGAGTTCGGGGAGGACCGCACGTCGATGCGAAATATCGCCTCGAGAGCCGGCGTCACGGTCGGGCTGGTTGTCCACCACTTCAAGACCAAGGACGGAATCCGCCGCGCCGTTGAACAACTCGTCGTCGACTACTTCGCGCAGACGATCGCGCAGGTCCCCGTTGATGGAACACCAAGACAAGTCGCCACGGCGCGTGACGTGGCTGTGAAGGAGATGCTCGAATCGAACCCAGCCGTCGTCAACTATCTGCGCCGCGCGCTACTGGACCCCGCAGGGTCTAAAGGCCAACTGCTCCAGCGATTGACAGAGCTGACCCGAACGGAGCTCATCAAAGCCCGCGACGCCGGTATCGCAAATGCGGAGCGAAGCGGATCCACCCAGATCATCGACATCATGGTCCGACAGCTGGGACAGCTCTTCCTGCAACCGATGATCGACACCATGTGGGATCAAGTCTCCCGCCCAGACGAGTCAGACGACGACAAACCGACACTGCACGTCGCCGTTCGCTCCAGTGGCCCAGCACCTTCAGCGCGTCATAGGAATACTTCGGCTTGCGCTGCCGGCGAGGTCGTTTGGCGACCTGCCGGCCCGCTCCCGGCGGCCGGGCCGCGGCCGTCAACCGGCGCCGAGCATTGTCACGCGACCAGCCGGTGACCTCCACCACCTGATCCAGAATCTGCCCCTTATTCGCCTTCGACGCCTTCACATACGCCTTGGCGAACTTCGCGGTGATCTCGGCACGAGACGACATCGACAGCCCACTCTCCATGCCTGGCGGGGATCACCGTTTCGCGGGCATTCTTACGTGATGCACCGAGGGCGTTTCGCGGGCACTTTTCGTGATGCTTGCCGGATGCTTGCCGACCTCGTGGATCCGCAGTAGCGTGGTTCCAACACCTAGTACTATTGGTACCTGGAACTACACGTCACACGTTCAAGGAAGGGGCTAGCATTCATGGCGAGTGACCACGCAAGGCAAGAGGCAAAGTCGGTGACCGCAGCGAGCGCTGGATCCCGTTATCCGAGGACCCGACGGATAAGCTTTCCGTTTGGCGGCGACGGCGGCACACACGGCAAGTACTTCGTCAACGACGACATCGTGTTCAGCCACTTCGTGGCGAACCTATCGGGTGCGTTCCCGTCAGGGGAGGAGTTGTTTATTCGGTCGGTGCGTCGATTCTCAGATGAGCCCCCTGTTTCCCTTCGGGTGACGCCTCGCAGGCGTGAAAATGGGGGTCGGGTTGCCTGCCGACGCCGACGTTAACTTGGGTTTTGTGAGCCTGTTGATGAGCCTGGTGCCGGGGCCCGACCTGGAAGGGTCACGCACTGTTGCTTCGAGCACGCCGGTCAGAATTTCGATTCCCTGAACCGAGGCCCCCGGGCGGCCCGCCTTGTTGAGAGCGTCGATGTTGATGGAGGGCAAGCGAGTTGAAGCAGCAGCAGCCGGAGGAGATTGCTGACACCGAGCATGAGTTGGTGATCGAGCGTGTGTGCGCGATCGATGTAGCCAAGGCCTCGGGCAAGGTGTGCGTGCGTGTGGGCAGCCGCGCGGGCAGGCGGGTCAGCAAAGTGTGGGACGTGGCCGCCACGTCCGGCGCAGTCGGTGAGTTGACCGACTACCTCGTTGACGAGCGGATTGAGAAGGTCACTGTGGAGTCCACGTCGGATTACTGGCGGATCTGGTACTACCTGCTGGAGGCGGCCGGGCTCGACGTGCAGCTGGTCAACGCCCGCGACGTGAAGAACGTGCCCGGTCGGCCCAAAACCGACAAACTCGACGCGGTCTGGCTAGCCAAGCTCACCGAGAAAGGTCTGCTGCGGCCAAGTTTCGTGCCGCCGGCGCCGATCCGCGAGTTACGCGACTACACCCGGTTACGGATCGATATGACTCGCGAACGTTCCCGGTACTGGCAACGGATCGAGAAGCTGCTCGAGGACGCGCTGATCAAGGTGTCGTCGGTGGCCTCGACTCTGGACACCCTGTCGGTGCGCGACATGCTCAAGGCGCTGATCGCTGGCGAGCGGGACCCGCGCCGGCTGGCCGGGCTGGCGCGCGGCAAGATGAGACCCAAGCAAGCCGCTCTGGTCGAGGCGCTGACCGGCAGATTCGACGATCACCACGCCGAACTTGCCCAGATGCTGCTCGATCAGATCGACGCGCTGGACGCCAAGATCGGCAGGCTCACCACCCGCATCGACCAACTGTTGGCTGCAATGGAGCCCGAACCTGTCAACGGTGGGGACGCCACCGGCGGAGCAAACCCCGCTTCGCGCAAAGCCGGCGAGTTGACCACGATCGACCGACTCGATGAGATTCCCGGCGTCGGCCCGGTGAACGCGCAGATCATTCTCGCCGAGATCGGGCTCGACATGAGCCGGTTCCCCACGGCCGGACACCTGGTGTCGTGGGCAAAACTGTGTCCACGCACCATCCAGTCCGGTCCGGTGCAACGTTCGGGCAAGGCGGGCAAAGGCAACCCATATCTGAAAGGTGCTCTCGGCGAAGCCGCGACAGCCGCTGCCAAGACCAACACCTTCCTCGGTGAACGCTATCGGCGCATCGTCAAACGCCGCGGCAAGCTCAAGGCCCTCGTCGCTGTTGCCCGATCCATCCTGGTCATCATCTGGAACCTGCTGCACGACCCCACGGCCCGTTTCCACGATCTCGGTGCCGACTACCACGCGACCCGCATCAACACCGAACGCCGGACCCGTAACCACGTCGCGCAGCTCGCAGCCCTGGGCTATCGCGTCACCCTCGAACCCGTCGCCTGACACCGGCCAACTCCCACAACACAACCCGACAACTGCGAGAAAGAACACCCGGCTGCGCCGGGTGGCTCCGCCGCGTCCGGTCACCTGGGTCTATTTTCCGGTCAGGTCACCGATCCCACGTTGAAGAAACGGGTGGCGGGCTTCATCGGCCAGGAATCGGTCCACGGACAGCAACACCGCCTGCTGAACGAGAAACTCATCGACATGGGTTACCCGATCGCTTGGTGGGATTCGAAGAAGTTTAACGACTGGGTCAAGCGACTGGAGGAGCGGCTGCCTGCGCGGCTACCCCTGGCGGTAACAGCAGCTGCAGAACACTTCACCGCCGTACTTGCTGAGCGCACGCTGGGCGAAGAGGAAATCCAGGCGATTCCGGGCGAGTTGCAGGTGTGGAACGTGCTGAACTGGCATGCCGTGGAGGAACTTGAGCACAAATCGGTCGCATTCGATGTCTTCCGCACGGTGGCGGGAGGTACGGAGCGGATGCGCAGGAGTGTGATGGCCGTGATGATTCCGACCCTGCTTCTCCTCATAGCCGTCACATTGGTTTACTCGCTGGCGCACGACCCGGATGGGCGTCGTCAGCCGCTACGGGTGATACGGGAGGCCTATCGGCTGTACCGTGGCCCCATCTTCCGGGGTTTGATCCCAGACCTTACGAAATATCTGCGACCGGGATTCCATCCTGACGACATCGACACGAACGCGTTGTTGGAGCACTGGCAAGAGGAACTCTTCGGCACCGACGGAGAACTCGTCGGCTACCTGAAGTGATTGCGAACATCCACAACAAAAGGGATTGCCATGGTAGCTAGTCAGGCAATGGCTGCGAAAAGCGGAACAGCAGCCGAAAAAGTAGCCGAGAGTACGTATCCTAAGGCTCGGCGGATTCGGTTTTGGTTCGGCGATCCCGAGCCGATGGACCACCATTTCGTTGAGGGCAATATCGTGTTCAGCCACCTTGTGGCGTTGCTGTCCGGCGTGTTTCCGCCAGGTGAGGAGTTGTTTATCCGGTCGGTTCGGCGCTTTGCCGATCAGATGACCGATCCGGTACTGATGAAGCGGGTGGCCGGATTCATTTGGCCAGGAGTCGGTGCACGGCCAGGAACACCGCCGGCTCAACGAGAAGCTCATCGAGATGGGCTACCCGATTGTCCGGCTGTTTATGTTCCCGCATGACAGCCGCCGGGAGCCGGTTGATCGTGCGAATTGAGAACCTGCTGCCAGCGCGGGTACCCCTGGCGGTCACGGCGGCGGCCGAGCACTACACCGCGACACTGGCTGAGCGCATGCTGGGCGAAGAGATACAAAAGATTCCTGGCGATCCCGAGGTGCGAAACCTGCTCAACTGGCACGCGGTGGAAGAGCTGGAACATAAGTCGGTGGCGTTCGACGTCTACCGGGCCGTCGATGGGCCGGAGTGGCTCCGGATCGGGGTGATGGCGGTGCTGTACATCCTGACGATCCCGGTGGTGTCGATCGGGGTGCTGTTGTCTATTTTGGCCGATCCGCGGGGATGGCGCCCGATCAAAGTGGCGCGTCAAACGCGTGCGGTGTTCCGGGACCCGTTGGTGCAGGGGCTGATGGCCGATCTGCGCATGTACCTAAAGCCGGGCTTCCATCCCGACGACATCGACACGACCGCGCTGGTGCAGCAGTGGCGGCAGGAGCTGTTCGGCGACGACGGTGCCCTTGTCGGTCATCTCAAGTAGCAGGAAGGCCATGAGTTCAAGTTGAGTACAACGATCGACATCGAGCAGTTACCGACTGTCGAGCGTGTCACTCCAGACCATGAAGTCGTGATCGTCGGCGCTGGATTCGGCGGTATCGGTGCTGGTATCTCCTTGCAACGCAGAGGCATTCACGACTTCGTGATTGTCGACAAGTGGGATCAGGTGGGCGGCACCTGGCATGCGAACACTTATCCGGGTGTGGCGGTGGATATTCCCTCGTTTGTCTACAGCTTTTCCTACGAGCAGCGTGGTGATTGGTCGCGGATCTTCGCTCCGGGTTACGAGCTTCGCGATTACGCCAGCGACCTTGTGGACAAGTACGGCCTAGCTCAAAAGTTGCGGCTGAACACTACGATCACCTCGGCGGTGCTCGATGAGCGCAATAGCCTATGGCGATTGACTACCGACGCCGATCAGGAGATTACCGGCCGAAATGTAGTCATGGCGGTCGGTGGCCTCGAACGCCCGAAGATGCCTGATATCCCGGGTCTCGACGAGTTCGGGGGTGTGCTCATGCACACCGCACTCTGGGACCATGACGTGGCGCTGGCGGGCAAGCGCGTCGCGGTCATCGGCACTGGCGCAACGGCGCTGCAGGTCGTCCCGGCCATTGTCGACGAAGTCGAACATTTGACAGTCTTCCAACGAACACCGATATGGGTGTTCCCAAAACCTGACAAGGAGGTCACGTCCGCCATCCGGTGGGTTCTGGGGCGTAAGCGAATCCGTTCGGGTATCCGCCTGGTGGGAACCGTCGCAACCGAGGTCGGCATGGCCGGGATGTGGGTCGGTCCACAGTGGCTGACGAACGCGAGCCGCCGGATGCTTGAGGTTCCTACCCGCCGCTGGATGCGCCGCCAGATCGATGACCCGGTCGTTCGGGAGAAGCTGATCCCACGCTACGGGTTAGGCTGCAAGCGCCCGTCGATGTCAAACGACTACTTGCGTACCTTCAACCGCGACGACGTCAGCCTGGTCACCGATGCGATCGAGTGCATTACCAAGAAGGGGGTACGGACGGCGGACGGCGTGGAGCACGAGATCGACGTGTTGATCTGCGCGACCGGGTTCAAGCTGTGGGAGGCGGGCGCGGTGCCTCCCTTCCCCGTCATCGGGCGGGGCGGCGTCGATCTCGGGCGGTTCTGGAGTGAGCAGAGATACCAGTCGTACCAGGGTGTTTCGGTTCCCGGATTTCCGAACATGTTCTCAATCACCGGGCCCTACGGATTCGTGCTCGGCTCGTACTTGTGGATGATCGAAGCGACATCGGCTCACCTGAGCCGCGCCATAGCCGAAGCGAAGCGCCGCGGTGCAACGGTCTGCGAGATTCGTCAGGAAGCCCACGACGAGTATTTTCGGAAATGCCTGAAGCGCCAACAGAATAACTTCCTGTTCACTCCGGCGTGTGCGGGTTCGAACACCTACTACATTAATAACCAGGGCGATTCACCGTTTCGGCCGTCGACGCACGGCGAAATGTACTGGCAGAACCGCTATTACAACCTTGATGTCTACCGATACAGCAGGGGCGTTGCGGTTCTGGACGCAGCCGCGGCCATGACGAAGGAGAGCCTGTGAAGTTCAACCGATTGCGACCGCGCCTGGTGGTGGTCACCGGGGCTGGAAGCGGCATTGGCCGGGCGACAGCGATCAGGTTCGCTAAGCTCGGCGCCCACGTCGTGGTCTCCGACATCGATCTGGATGCGGCACAAGCGACCACCGCGATGATCCGCGGTTACGGCCTCGGCGCGTCGGCGGCGCAGTTGGACGTCACCGACCCCGACGCCTGGGCGGTGTTCGGTCGCGATGTGTTAGCCGATCACGGTTACACCGATGTATTGGTCAACAACGCAGGTATCTTGGTGGGCGGCCACTTTTTGCAGCTGAGTCCCTCGGATTGGGACCGCCAACTCGGTGTGAACCTAATGGGTGTCGTCCACGGATGTCGTGTGTTCGGCGCCCAGATGGTTGAGCGCGGCGGTGGCCACATCGTCAACATCGCGTCAGCGGCGGCGTTCACACCCACGCCGGTGATGGCGCCGTACTCGGTGTCCAAGGCGGGCGTGAAGATGCTGACCGAGTGCTTGCGGCTCGAACTCGGACCGAGAGGCATCGGCGTCAGCGCCGTGTGCCCGGGTGTGATCAACACCAACATCGCTGATCGCGCGATCGTAGTCGGCGTCGATCAGAACCTGATCGAACAAGGAAAGCAGTTCACGAAGAAGCTCCAGGAATTTAGCGAGAAGTTTAGGGTCTCGCCGATGAGCTCGGACCTCGTAGCTCGTGCCGTCGTACGTGCGGTACGGTTTGATTTGGCGGTCGTGCCGGTGCGCACCGAGGCCTGGCTGGGCTATTTCATGCTCCGTATCGCCCCTGGTGTCAACCGCCGTATGATGCAGCCATTCTCGGTGGACGCATTTCAGCGGCTGGGTGCTCGCCTGTCAAAGACAGTGGGTGCTGCGGACCAGGGTGAGCTTGCCGCCGGTGGAGCCGAGGCGGCGGCACCGGTCACCAGCACGGGAAAGTAGGGTGCGGGCTGATCAGCGGCCAATCGTAGGTGCTCTGCCGTCAATACGCCGTGCAGCTCGGGTGAAGGGGTTCCCCTGATTCCGTGGGGACTTGACTTGTAGTGATCTTGATTCCTGCTGCCCCCGGCTAGGTGCGTGGGTCGGTAACGGATTTGTCGGGTCGGCAGGTGGATTTGTCCTGGACGGAGGGCATCGGGCGGCGTTTTGTTGGCCTGGTGGTGTGATCGGGCGGGCCGCATTCCGCGGGATGGCGGATCGGTGGCCGTAACTCGCTGCGCACGACCCTTTCAGCCGGCCGCAGCCTGCGCTGCAATGTTGTAGTAGGAGGGTTCGCAGGTTGTGGCAGGCGGCGAGCAGGCGCCATTCGGCGCGGGCGTGATGGTGGCCGCGGAGCAGGAGTCGACTCGCCCCCTGGGTGGTCTTCATCTGCCCGAACACCGGCTCGACGATCACCTTGCGCCGCGA
Source organism: Mycobacterium europaeum (assembly GCF_034555895.2). NCBI lineage: Bacteria > Bacillati > Actinomycetota > Actinomycetes > Mycobacteriales > Mycobacteriaceae > Mycobacterium > Mycobacterium europaeum. The sequence continues at coordinate 25,423 of NZ_CP157315.1, read as the reverse complement.
ATATGCGGCCTTGCCCTTCTTGGTGCGAAGTTTGCGGGCCATCCGCGCCTTTGGTGTCGCATTTTTCGGTGTCCGTCCCCGTGGCGCGTCGGGAACCTGCTCGCCGTGGGCGAGCCGGCCGGTCGCGATCAGCGGATCGGTGCCCGCCTTGTGGGCGGCGTCGATGTTGTTCTCACTGAAGTAGCCGGCGTCGGCGAGCGTCTGACGCGGTGTGGTCGCGGTGTTGGTGATGGTCTGGGCGAGCAGCTCGCCGAATGCGGGGTTGTCGGCGCCGGATTCGGCGAAGTCGGTCGCAACGATCACCTGATGTTCTTCATCGACGACGGCCTGCGCGTTGTAACAGTAGTGGAAGCTGCCGTCGGCGGTCTTCATGATCTGGGCGTCAGGGTCGGTGAAGTTGCGCTGCGCCTTGGGCTTGACGGTCGCGCACTGTGCTGCCTGCTCGGCGGCCCGCGCGGCCGCGTCGTCATCATGGCCGGCGTTTTGCGCCCTTGCCCGGGCCTTGTCCGCGGCCTGGTCTTTGGCGTGTTGTTCCAGGTCGGCCTTGGCCTTGCGGATCTTGGCCAGCCGGCTCTCACGGCGGGCCAATTCGCCCTGCAGGTCACCGCCACGATTGTCCGGGCCGTGGGCCTGGTCCTCGTCGATATCGACGCGTTCGGCCTCCCGCATGATCTGCTCGACCTGGGTTTGCAGGGCCGGCTCCGCCTCGCACATCCGGTCATAGCTCATCGCCTTGTGACGGGAGGCATTGGCCTTGACCTTGGTGCCATCGAGGGCCACCCGGCCCATCGTGACCATGCCCGCCTGCTGGCACAGGGTCAGCGCCTGCAGGAACAGGGCTTCCAGCGCGGCGAGGTGACGGCGCCGAAAGCGGGCGATGGAGCGAAAGTCCGGTGCGGTGTTGGCGGCCAGGTACCGAAACGCCACATCGTCATGGCAACGGGCTTCGATCTTGCGAGATGAACGAACCCCGCTGGTGTACCCGTAGAGCAGCAGCTTGAGCATCAGCCGCGGGTGATACGGCGGAAAGCCCCGGGCCTCGCTGTAGGAGGCGAAAAACACTGCCAGATCAAGCACCTCATCGACCAACTCGGACACAAACAACGCCAGATGATCGTCAGGCAACCAATCCCGCAACGACGGCGGCATCAAAAACGACTGATCCTGGTCATAGGCCCGAAACGTCTTGTCCACCGAAACCTCGCCCGGTGACGATGACGAGCGAGGCCGCGCGGACTCGGTCTCAAACAGCTGATCCTGGGCCGTCATCAAATCCATGGACACAGTTTTCCCGACCATCCACGTCGCCATCAGCGTGACACACCAACAACTCGTGGATACCGACCCACGCACCTAGGTGAGCGGGGGGGTAGGGCGCAGAGCGCGCTACCTGAGCAGAAGCGCGGCGAGCTGCTTCACGTGGGTGCGTCCGCGGTCGCCGTCTTCGAGTGCTTCGAGCCAGCGAGCAGGGATGGATTCAACGCCGTCGCGGGCGCCGACGATCGCTCCTGTCATGGCCGCTACACCCGCGTGGAACGCGAGCACCTGCAGTACTACCTCGACGAGTTCACCTTCAGATTCAATCGCCGCAGGTCAAAAGCCCGCGGAATGCTCTTCTACCGACTCCTGCAACAAAGCGTCAACACCGATCCCCACCCACTAGCCGACCTCATCGGCGCCGCCGAAGGCCAAGAGCAAACTCTGCGAGCAACTGCTAAACCACTGCCCGGCAGTACTTTTGACGAATTTTTTTAAGCAAACGAGTCCACTTAAGCAGATAAGCAATAAGTATGTTCGACTTAGGCGAGCTGTTTAACGGGTCTAAACACATTCTTAACGCTCCTGGCCTACCGCCCCGGAGGTCCCGCGCAAATACTGGTACAAGTGCGAGAAACGAGGGGCGGGGACTGCGCATGGCGCAAGCGATAACACTGGATACGGCGTACCTGAGAGCTCAAGATCCCGATCAGTACGCCAGCCTGGTGATCGGCGCGGTCGCCATCGTCGATGGTGGCGTCCCCGATTACGCACTGCTGAAACAGCTGCTGGCGGAACGGATTCAGTCGATACCGCGCTGCACACAGGTGCTGCGGACGCAGAGCTTCGAGTGGATCGACTGTCCCGGATTCGACCTGGCCCATCATGTGCGCTGGGTGGCGATTCCGCGCCCGGGCGACGACGCCCAGCTGTCCGGCGCGATCGCCCACGCCCTGGAGCGTCCCCTCGACCTGGACCGTCCGCCGTGGGAGTGCTGGGTGATCGAGGGCCTGAAAGGCGGCCGGTGGGCAATCTTGATGAAGATCCACCACGGCTTGGCCGACGGGAACTCAGCCGCCCACCTGCTCACCCGGCTTTGCGACGACGCCGACCACGATGCATTCGCGAACGGTGTTGGCGACAAACATGATTCGCCGCCGCAGGCCTCGAAGCGCGGCTGGCCCCTGGAGTGGGCTGGGGCACTCGCCGGCAACTTCGTCGGGGCGATCTGGCCGACGGCACGGCCCTCGGTCGACCCGGTCCTGCGGCGCTACAGCACGGTGCGCGTCCCGATTGCCGACGTCGAGTGCGTGTGCCGCAAATTCGGTGTGACCGTCAACGATGTCGCGCTGGCGGCCATCACCGAGGGCTTCCGAAGGGTTCTGCTACGCCGCGGCGAAGAACCGCGGGCGGACTCGCTGCGCACCCTGGTGCCGATGCCGGTACGTTCGGCACTACTGCCATACCTGCCCGTCGAGCATGACGACCCGGTCCAGCAATTGCGGACCGTGCACAGCCGGTGGAAAGCGCAGCACGCCGACAAATCTCCGCCCGGTATCGTGGAGTCTGCGATCAATTGTCTGCCAACTATGCTGCGCGGCAACCTCATACAACTGTTACCCAGGCTCCCGCAGCGCGGCCTCGTAACGCTGGCGAACCACGCGCCCGGGCCTCGCCATCAGCTGCGGCTGATGGGCCAGACGATGGAGCGCCTGCTGCCGATCCCCCCGATCGCCTTGCAGCTGAGCACCGGGGTCGCGATGCTCAGCTACGGCGACGAATTGGTATTCGGGCATCACCGCCGAATACGACGCCACGGCCGACGTCAAGCAGCTGGCAGCCGGTATCGAGCTGGGCATGGCACGGATGGTGGCGCTCAGCCAGGATTCGGTGTTGCTGTTCAGCAAGGACCGCCGGCGCACGCGCGCGGCGCGCGCGTTTCCGGGCCAGGCGCAGCGGCCGCGACCGTCGGCACCCACGCCGGCACGTCACTGACCCGCTCTCACCGGCGTTGAACACCGTGAGAAGGTTGGTCAATGCCGGTCACCATCGACCCGCGCCGCCATGACGCGGTGCTGTTCGACACCGCGTTGGACCGCACCCAGGCGCTGACCCGGCGATTGCGCGAAGCCGGCGTCGACACCGGCGTCTTCGCGTCGAACGGTAACGTCCGCGACACCCTGAGTGAGGCAGCAGACAAGCTGTCGGTCCGCCCGGGGCGATGCGCCGTCCTTACCGACAACGCGGCTTGCGTCCAGGCCGCGCGCGACGGCGGATTCGCGTTGGTCATCGGCCTCGACCGAACAGGGCAAAGTGACGCCCTGCGGCGCGTCGGCGCCGACGCCGTGGTCGGCGATCTGGATGAGGTCGCCGTGCGCACCGGGGACCACCGGATGTCCCAGCTACCCGATGCTGTGCAGGCCCTCGGTGCCCTCACCGACCGGAGGCCGGCCATATGTTCTTCGACTTCGACGGCACGCTGTCGGACATCGTCGACGATCCCGCCGCGGCCCGGCCCGTCGCCGCCGCGGTCGAGGCGCTGCGGAAGCTGGCCGCGCAATGCCCGGTCGCGGTTCTGTCCGGCCGCGACCTCGCCGACGTGTCACAGCGCCTCGGTGTGCCCGGGATCTGGTATGCCGGCAGCCACGGTTTCGAGCTGACCGCACCCGACGGCACACACCACCAGAACGACGCCGCGGCGGCGGCCACACCGGTGCTCGAACAGGCCGCCGCCGAGCTGCGCGACCGGCTCGACTCGATCCCCGGAGTTATGATGGAGCACAAGCGATTTGGCGTTGCGGTCCACTACCGCAACGCCGCGCGGGACCGCGTGGGCGAGGTTGCCGCGGCGGTGCGCGCGGCGGGCCGGCGGGACGGACTTCGGGTGACGACGGGTCGCGAAGTCATCGAGCTGCGTCCGGACATGGACTGGGACAAGGGAAAGACGCTTCGCTGGGTGATCGATCACCTGCGCGAGGCCGACGCGCGTCCGCTGGTGCCCATCTATCTCGGCGACGACATCACCGACGAGGACGCGTTCGACGCGGTCCGCGATGATGGTATCCCGATCCTGGTGCGACACAGCGAAGACGGCGACCGCGCCACCGCCGCGCTGTTTGCGTTGGACAGTCCCGCGCGCGCCGCCGAGTTCACCGAAAGGTTGGCACAGCGGTTAAGTGACGCCCGCGTAAATTAGCGACGGCAACGGTTCTAACGGCGCTCAGGGTGCCAACATTCGAGTGATCCAGCACGACGGTGTCCCCATTCGGCGGTGGCACGAGGTTGGCGCGACATGCCGGGACATGAAGCGTTGGCCGCCTCACGCGCCACCCTAGGTAGCCGATCAAGACGGGGCAATCACTGCCATGCCGAGCGCCTCGGCGGCGTCGCGCATGCGGTCGTCGTAAGTGCACAACCGGCCAAGATCCATGCCGAGCCGCTGGGCAGTCGCCAGGTGAATTGCATCGAGGGTGCGTAGCTCGATTGGCAGCAGCCCACCAGCAAGATCGAGCAATCGGTTGTCGATGCGTAGTAGGTCTAGGCTCGCGAGCGCCCGGCGTCCGGCTCTTCGGGCTGATTCACCCTTGTGGAGCAGAGCCCGCATGACCTCCGTCCGCGCAAGGGCACTCGACACCCGCGGCAGCCGGGTGCGAAGGTAGCGACGCAGCGCATCCGACTCTGGCTCACGAACTGCAAGCTTGACGATTGCGGACGAGTCCAGGTAGATGGCCGCCATCAACGCTCGTGCTCACGCAGGCGCGCAAGCGTCACGGACGGCAGCTCGATACCCGTTTTGAGTCGGACCGGCTCGGGAAGGTCATCAAAGTCAAGCGTCGCACGTTCGATCCCGCCGCTTGCCAGCATCTGCTGGTACGGACCGCCCTCCGGCATCGGCGAGAGAAGGGCGATAGGCCGACCACGGTCGGTGATCTCGATCGTCTCGCCGGCCTCGACCCGACGGAGGAGTTCGCTGGCCCGCTGCCGCAGCTCACGAACGCCCACCGTAGACATGTGCTAACTGTAGCACATAGCTGTTTAGCTTAGCGCCCGAGCGATCCCCCCGAAGCCCGCCGAATGCGGGACAGGTCATGGCTGGACGGCAGGCCAGGCGCACCAGTGAACGCCTGCGCGCCGGGGCGACGTACCGGGTTCTAAGCCATCGGCTAGGCCTCCGCGTACTCCACCGCGCCGTCGTCCAACACGATCCGCGCGTTCGCGCTTTCGGCGCCACAAGCCTCCGTCCGAAACACCGCCTTGCCCGGTTCCGTCCGCCAGATCAGCGTGGTCAGCGTCTCCCCTGGAAACACCGGCGAGGTGAATCGCGCCGCTATCGACGTGACGTTGGCGGCCACGCCCTTGCCCAGCTCGGCGACCAGCGCGCGGCCCGACACCCCGTAGGTGCACAGCCCGTGCAGGATCGGCTTCGGGAAACCGGCCATGTCCCTGGCGAACCACGGGTCGCTGTGCAGCGGGTTGCGGTCACCGGAGAGCCGATAGATCAGCGCCTGGTCCGCACGGGTGGGCAGCGCGATCCGGGCATCGGGCTCGCGGTCGGGAAACTCCGGCGCGATCGGCCGCTGACCCGGCACTCCCCCGAACCCGCCCTCGCCCCGGATGACCAACGTGGTGAGTGTCTCGGCGATCAGCTCCCCCGAGTCGGGGTCGGTGCCGCGGCCGCGCAGCACGATGATCGCGTTCTTGCCCTCGCCCTTGTCCTGGATGTCCGCGACCTCGGAGACCACGGACAGCTTGCCCGCCGGCGGCAGCGGTGCGTGCAGCCGGATGCCCTGCGACCCGTGTAAAAGCATGGCCCAGTTGAACTTTCCGATCTTGCCCGCCGCACCGAACGCCGGGCAGCAGATCACCGCATAGGTGGGCAGCACCTGCTGGGTGATGTCGTGGCTGTTTTCGGTGGTGAACGATAGGTCGTCAGTTCCGGCGCCGACACCGAGCGCGTAGAGCAGCGTCTCCCGGTCCGTCCATTCGAACAGCATCGGCTCCGTCGTCGCACCGACGGCACTCGGGTCAATCGCCATACGAGTCTCCCTTCAAGCTTTTCTGCCACCCAACCATCGCAAACCCTTCCCACCGGCACCGTCGGCGGGGCAGGCTATCGCCATGCGCAATCCCAGCTTGATCAGGAAGGCCTCAAAAGCGGTAGCCGTGCTGGCCGCAACGGTAATCGTCGGCGCCTGCGGCGGGTCACCGCAGGCCCACAGCATCACCGTGACGTTCGTCCGGCACGCGGAGTCCGAGACCAACGCCAGCGGCGTCATCGACACCGACGTGCCGGGCCCGGGCCTGACCCCGGAGGGCAAGGGGCAGGCCGAACAGGTCGCGCACCAACTCGCCCACAACAAGTACGACGCCGTCTACGCCTCCACCATGGTGCGAACGCAACAGACCGCCGCGCCGTTGGCCGCCGAACTCGGCAAGCAAGTCGAGGTGCTGCAAGGCATCCAAGAGATCAACGCCGGCTGGTACGAGGGCAAGCCCGTCTCGATGGCCCCCTCGACGTACCGGCGGACTGGCTCAACGGCGACGTCGGAGACCGCATCCCCGGGTCGATCACCGGCAAGGAGTTCAACGACTGGTTCACCGCGGCCGTGCAGAAGATCTACAACAGCGGCCACAACCAACCGGTGGTGTTCTCGCATCTGTACGCCATCGAGTACTGGACGCTGATGAACACGAAGAACGCCAAGGACAGCCTGGCGACCAGTCATCCGCTGCCCAACGTCGGCCGCGTGGTGATCACCGGAAACCCGATGACCGGCTGGACGCTGGTGGACTGGGACGGCATCCGCAACTTCGCCGGCTGATGCCTGGACAGCATGGTTGACGTGCGCGGTGTGACCCGCCACGATGGCTTGCATGCGCTATGTCGTTACCGGCGGTACCGGGTTTATTGGTCGCCGCGTCGTACCTCGCCTGCTGGAAACCCGGCCGGACGCGCAGGTGTGGACCGCTACAGCCCGCAGGTGCGTGCCGAGCTGTTGGCGATGAGCAGCGCGACGATCGACCGCTACCTGCGTGCGGTCAAGGCGCGCGACCAGATCAAGGGGAAATCGACCACCAAGGCCTCCCCGTTGCTGCGGTCTTCGATCAAGATCCGCAAGGCAACCGACGAGGTCGAGGGATCTCCGGGGTTCTTCGAAGGCGACACCGTCGCGCACTGCGGTCCAACCCTCAAAGGCGAGTTCGCCCGGACCGTCAACCTCACCGATATGCATATCGGTTGGGTCTTCACCCGCACCGAACGCAACAACGCCCACACTCACATCCTCGGCGCCCTCAAAGCCGGTGTCCATGAAATACCTTACGAGGTAACCGGTTTGGACTTCGACAACGGAACCGAATTCCTCAACAAGGCCGTCATCAAGTGGGCTGCGCAGATGGAGATCTTCTTCACCAGGTCGCGGCCGTACAAGAAGAACGATCAGGCCACAATCGAGTCCAAGAACAACCACCTCGTCCGCAAGTATGGGTTCTACTACCGCTATGACACCGACGAGGAACGTGCGGTGCTCAACCGGCTCTGGAGGCTGGTCAACGACCGGCTCAACTACCTGACGCCCACCATCAAACCGGCTCTGCGGAAATGAGCGTGCAGCAGTGGTTGGCGGATATCCGCGGTGGGGGTTCGTGTCGTTGAGCTGAGGTGGGGCCTCGGTGGGTGACGATTCAGGTTCCTACACGCCGCTTCACCAACACCACCGAGGTGACCCTTGCCTGAGGCTACTGCCTGCCCGCCGTCTGTTGTTGCCGACACGATCATGCGCACCATCGAGTTGGGGGTGACGATCACCGACGCCGCGGTCGACGAGAAGACGACGACGATCTTCTGCAGGCCGGTGGCCTGTGACGCCAGGTGTCCGGACTGCGGCCGGGAGGGCCGCTACCGCGACACTGTGACTCGGCCGTTGACGGATCTGCCGGTGGCCGGCTACCCGCTGGTGCTGCAGGGTGCCCTACCTCGCTACCGCTGCACAACGCCAGCGTGTGGGCGGGCAGTGTTCAACCAGGATCTGGGCAAGTTGGCGGCCCCGCGCTCATCGACGACGCGGCGCTGTGCCCGGTATGTATTGCGGCGGTTGATGATCGACCGCACCACCATTTCGGCGATCGCCGCCGAACTCGGGGTGTCCTGGCATACTGTCAGCTCCATCGCGATGCGTGCGACCGCCGGCCTGATCGCCACAACCGGGCCGGATCGGCTGGCCGGGGTGACGGTGATCGGTGTCGATGAGCATCGCTGGGCGCCTCGGCGTCGCGGCACAGAGGGGTTCGTCACGCTGATCATCGACCTCACGCCTACCCACGACCAGACCGGCCCGGCACGCCTGCTCGACCTGGTCGAAGGACGCTCAGCGACCGCACTGGCCACGTGGTTGGCCGCCCAACCCACCGACTTTGCCCGGGCCGTGGAGGTCATTGCGATGGACGGGTTCGCCGGCTACAAGACCGCCGCCACCGAGGTCATCCCGGACGCGGTCACCGTGATGGACCCCTTCCACGTTGTGGCTTTGGCCGGGACCAAGCTCGACCTGATCCGCCAACGCATCCAGCAGCAGACCCTGGGTCGGCGCGGACACACCGGTGACCCGCTCTATGGGATCCGGCGCATCGCCCGAACCCGCCTGCAGCTGCTCTCCCCACGCCAATACACCCGGCTGACCGAGGTGCTCGACGGCGACGACCATCTCGCCGTCAAGGTCGCCTGGCTGATCTATCAGAAGATCATCGCCGCCTACGCCGACCCGAACCGACGTCACGGCAAGAAGGCAATGACCAGGCTGATCGAGTCGATACGGCGCGGCGTACCCGCCGGATTGGAGGAGATCGCCCAACTCGGCCGCACGCTATCGCGCCGCCGCGCCGACATCCTGGCCTTCTTCGACCACCACGTCTCCAACGGACCCACCGAGGCCATCAACGGCCGCCTGGAAGTCGGCGCGGCGTACCCGCCGGATTGGAGGAGATCGCCCAACTCGGCCGCACGCTATCGCGCCGCCGCGCCGACATCCTGGCCTTCTTCGACCACCACGTCTCCAACGGACCCACCGAGGCCATCAACGGCCGCCTGGAAGCATTGCGCCGCAACGCCCTCGGATTCCGCAACCTCACCCACTACCGTTGGCGCTCACTACTACACAGCGGAGCACTCCACCAACTTGTCAATGCACTCTGAATTACGAAGAGCCATCAAACCCATCGGCTACGGCGCTGGCCGCGACGGCCAGCGCCGCCGCCTCTACGACGAGCCCATGACCCCACTGGACCGGCTGCTGGCAGCCGGGGTCCTCTCGCCAGCCCAAGAATCGGAGCTGCTTGCCTACCGCGACACCCTGAACCCCGCCGCGATCGCACGCCAGATCGCCGATCTACAAGCCGCCCTGCTCAGACTCGCCAAGAACAAGACCGAACACCTCTACCTCGCCGCCATCCCCACCGCCCTACCCGAGGTCAGATCCGGCATCCGCATCCAGAACAAGACCGCCAGTTGACCTCGTTTTCGCGGGCATTCCTTACGTGATGCATGGATCAGGTTTCGCGGGCAACTTGACGTGATGCATCACGCCCCCGACGCAGCATGTGAGAAGTTTCCTTACTGGAATCAAGATCGCCGAGGTCGGCAACGTGGGCTGACGGCGTTGCCGGATTCCGGGATTCACGTCGTGAGAACGAATCGTGGCGAGAGGACAGCTGCAGCCGGACACTCCTCGTCCGCGAATAAGCCCTGAGGCCAGGGGGAACCGCGGGAGCTTGACGGATCCGCCGTGTCCGCCGATACGGCACCGGGATGGCTTTTGTCTGCAGTGGAGCTTGCCTGTCTCGAATAGCAGATCCTCATCTGCGTTGATACACCGGGCGTTCGGTCGTCGCTATCTTGTCAAAGCGACCTCGAAATAATCTCTTTCATTATTTCGTTAGACCCCGCGTAGATTTTCTGTACTCGCTGATCAACCCAGAGACGCGAAATCGGATACTCCGTCATGTATCCGTACCCGCCGTGCAGCTGCAGGCAGTCGTCGAGGACTTTCATCGCCCGTTCCGTCGTCCACCATTTGGCCATCGCGACAGTTTGCACGTCGAGCTTACCGTCGAGATGCAGACAGATGCAGTGGTCGAGGAACACTCGCGCAATCCTTGTTTCGGTGGCGGCTTCAGCGAGGGTGAACTTGGTATTTTGGAACCCGAAGATCGTTCGCCCGAATGCTTCTCGTTGGCGCGTGTATTCGATCGTCTGGTGCAAGGCCAATTCCATGGCGGCAACCGCTCCGACCGCGACGATAAGTCGCTCCTGCGGCAGTTGCGTCATCAGCTGAAAGAAGCCTTGCCCCTCGGTGTCGCCTAGCAGATGCGTCTTGGGGACGCGCACGCCGTCGAAAAACAATTCAGATGTGTCCTGACCGCGCTGACCTATTTTGCTGAGGACTCGTCCTCTCCGGAACCCGGGGCGATCGGCTTCCACGACGATCAGCGAGATACCGCTGGCGCCTTGGGTATGGTCGGTCTTGGCCACGACGACGACGAGATCGGCTTGCTGACCATTGGTGATGAACGTCTTCGAGCCGGTGATGACGTACTCGTCCCCATCGAGGACGGCGCGCGTCTTCACGCTTTGAAGGTCAGATCCGGTTCCAGCCTCCGTCATCGCAATGGCACCGATCAATTCGCCCGACGCCATCTTGGGCAACCACTGCCTTTTCAGGTCTTCCCGTGCGTAGTGCAGGATGTAGTGTGCGACGATGCCGCTGTGCAGGCCGGCGCCCCACGAACTGTCCCCGATTCGAGCTTGCTCTTCGAGCAGAACTGCTTCGTGCGCGAACGTCCCGCCGCCGCCGCCGTATTCGACCGGCATCGACATGCACAGCAGGCCCAGCTCGCCTGCTCGTTCCCACACCGCCCGGTCGACATGGTGTTGCTCGGCGAAGCGCTCTGAGTGGGGTGCAATCTCAGTGGCAACGAACTTTGCGGCGAGATCACGAAGCGCTTCCAATTCCGGGCTGAGCCAAGGTGAGGCGACTGTCATGGTGTCCTTTCGGTTAGGTGCTGCTGACGACGTTGGCGGCTTTTCGGGTTAGCCGCAGTACACGACCTGGTATTCGCCGGCGCCGTGGCGTGCTCTCAGCAATTTTTTGTCGTATTTGCCCACACTGGTTCGGGGAACCTCAGCAATGAACGCCCAGCGCTCCGGGATCCACCACTTGGCGACCGCGCCGTCCAGGAAGACCCGCAATTCGTTGATATCCAAGCTGGTTTCGGTCTTCGTGACGATCAACGCCAAGGGTCTTTCCTGCCACTTCTCGTCGGGCACGCCGATCACCACCGCCTCATGCACGGCTGGATGGGCAACGAGCGCATTCTCCAAGTCGACCGAGGAAATCCATTCGCCACCTGACTTAATGACGTCTTTTACCCGGTCGGTAAGCGTAAGGTAGCCGTGTTGATCGATGCGACCCACGTCGCCGGTGCGCAGCCATCCTTCGTCGAGCTTGTCGGAGTCGTTGTCGCCGAAGTACGAGCCGGTGACCCACGGTCCGCGGGCCTGGATCTCGCCGATAGACCGTCCGTCCCAGGGCAGGGTACGGCCATCGTCGCCACGCAGCCTAATCTCGACACCGCAGACGGGACGACCCTGACAAGCGCGTAGCTCCCATTGGCGCTCGCCGTTGGTCCCCTTCGGCGCGCGCGCCACGGTTGCCAGCGGCGAGGTTTCGGTCATCCCCCAGGCCTGCAGGATCGGGACACCGAATTCACTCTCGAAGTGCTCCATCAGTGACCTTGGAACGGCCGACCCGCCGCAGGCGACCAGGCGTAGCGACGAAATATCGTGCTCCGGTTCGGATTCCAGGAAATGCTGCACGTCATTCCAGATCGTCGGTACCGCACCGGCCACGGTCGGCTGCGTGTCCTCGATGATGGCAACCAACGGTGCCGCCTGCAGGTATCGGTCGGGCAGCACGAGGTCGGCTCCACACATCAGCGCGGAATAGATCAGCCCCCATGCGTTCGCGTGAAACATCGGGACGATCGCCAAGACGCGGTCTTCTTCACCGATGGACAGCACGTTGGGTGTGCAGCCAGTCAGCGAGTGCAAATAGGTGGAACGATGACTGTAGACAACACCTTTCGGGTTTCCGGTAGTGCCGCTGGTGTAGCACATCGCCGCGGCCGACCTCTCATCGAGCTCTGGCCAGTCGAATTCGCCGTCTTGATCAGCAAGCAGGTCCTCGTAGCGCAGCACGTTTTTACCGCTGGCCAGCAGCGGCTCCAGGTCGCCGTCGCCCGCTGCGATCACGGTGTGCACCGACGACATCGTCGGCAGTGCCTTCGCTAGAAGCGGTGCCACAGAGACGTCCGCGATGATGACCTTGTCGTCGGCGTGATCTGAAATGTAGCCAAGTTGTTCTGCGGTGAGTCGAAGGTTGAGGGTGTGAAGCACCGCGCCCATCGACGGCACCGCACAGTAGGCTTCCAGGTGTTCCTGATTGCTCCATTGGAAGGTGGCCACGCGCTGATCGTCAGTTATGCCCAGACTCCGTAGTGCGTTGGCCAACTGGCTGATTCGTCGCTTGAGCGCACCGTAGGTCGTTGTGCGGTAGCCCGATCCGGTCGGCGTGACGACTTGGCTGTCAGCGTGGATGGATGTCGCGTGCCTGACGATCGAGGCTACGGTCAAGGGGATATCCTGCATGGTGCTTTGCACAGGCACAATCCTTCAAACTGCTAGTTGGTGAATGAGTCCGGCACTGGAGGAGGTTCGTAGATGAGTTCGCCGTAATTGTCGCGCAGCGCGTCGATGATTTCCGTGAGGGGAAGGTCGTCGAAAACACCACGGTCATGGAGGTATTCCAGGTGTTGAGAGCCGTCGCCTGTGTAGGCGTGCAACATGGCGTCTCGCTGACCGTCGAATTCGATGGGAGCGACGCGGAAGCGCGCGCATAACTCGCGGTTGAATGCCGGTGTGGCCTTGACCCACCGACCATTCAGCAGTATTTGACTGTAGCCGTGGTAGACGAAAACGTCCGAACCACCCATCCGTTCACGGAGACTCGCGGTCTGTAGATGGTTGCGGACGTCGGCGAAACCCAACCGCGCCGGAATCCCCGCGGCGCGACATGCAGCCGTCAAGAGCACCGCCTTGGGGACACAGTAGGCGCGCTCGGCGACGGCGACCGCGCTGGCTCGGTACTGGCGCGGGTCGTCGGAGACGGAATACGGGTCGTACCAGATCGAATCACGGACAGCGGTGAAGATGCGGCACGCCTTATCGACGGAATCGGTGGCGTTGCGTGTCGCCGATTCGGTGAACTGCTGCACGGCATCGTGTTTCCAGTCGAGGAATTCGGTGGCTGCGAGGAACCGCGCAAATTCTGTCTTCATCGGCGGCGCAGCGTGATCGGTAACCCGTCGACCGGGATCGGCAGCGATGTGTTGTCCCAGCGGATGCGGTAGTCGGTGTCGAGGCCGAAGGTGAACGTGCGCAGCATCTGGTGCAGGATCGCTTTGACCTCGAGGGTGCCGAAGTGCATGCCGATGCATTTGTGCGCGCCACCGCCGAAGGGCAGCCACGCGAAGCGGTGAGCTTGGTCCTCGCGGCGCGGGTCGTCGAAACGTAAGGGGTCGAAGCGATCCGGGTTATGCCAGACTTCGCGGACGAAATGGTTGACGGCGGGAGTGATCGCCACAAGCGTGTCGCGGGGAATGTAGTGGCCGTCTATTGCGGTGTCTTGCACTGTTTTGCGCATGACTAGCGGGACCGGCGCCACGAGTCTCATGGATTCCTTGATCACCAGATCGAGCGACCTGAGCGCTTCCAAATCGTCGATCTCGGGTGATCGGTCGCCGAGAGCATCGCTTTCGGCGCGAACCCGATCTTGCCATTCTGGATGCTTTGCCAGGTAATAAGTTACCGCGGTGGTGGTGATGGTCGATGTGTCGTGAGCGGCCATCATCAGAAAAATCATGTGGTTGATGACATCGGAGTCACTGAAACGTTGTCCGTCTTCGGTGCTGGCATGGCACAGCGCGGCGAACAGGTCATTGCTGTTGCCGGCCCGGGCGGCCGGCAAGTGCCGGGCGAAGTATTCCTCGAGCACCCGTCGGCCGCGGATCCCGGCGCGATAGCGGGTGCCGGGAAGCGGCGCGCGGACGAGTGAGCTGGCCGCGCGTACCGTAGCGACGAACGCCTGGTTAATGGCGTCGCTGCTGTCTTTGCCTCGGCCACCCATGAACACATCGGTGGCGATGTCGAGGGTCAGGTTTTTCAACAGCGGGTACATGCGGACGGACGGGCCGGTCGGCCACGTGGGCAGGGTTGCGCGGACGCAAGGGGTCACTTGGGTGACGTAGCCGGCCAGTCGCGGCCGCGTGAAGGCCTCCTGCATGATGCGCCGGTGCATGAGGTGTTCGTCAAAGCTCATCAGCATCAATCCGCGGTGGAAGAACGCGTCGATGAGAAAGGCCCAGCCGTCTTGCGAGAACGCCTTTGCGTTGGTGGTGAGCGCCTCCTGGGTAGCTTGGGGGCCCGCGATGACCGCCATTTTGGTGCCGAACGCTCCCATCCACGAGACAGATCCGAACCGTTCGTAGCGCTCTCTGCCCAGGTCGGACCCAAACCGGATGTAGTCGAGGGTGTGCCCGACCAAGGGGAGCCCGGCATCACCGAGAACCGGTCGCAGTCCGCTTCCGGCCGGGGGCGCGGCTAGTTCACGCACTGGCCACCGCCGACTCCACCGGCGAAGTCCGTCGTCCACCCGTTGCGGCGCGGGAATCAAGATGACCGAAGATAACCGTTCCCGGGCTTTATCGACGGGTGCGTGTAGCGGGTTAACCATTGTCGCTCCCCGGCCTGTGGTCGTCGTGGGATGGAGGATCGACCAGCTGTTTACAGTTGGGCCACCAATGTTAATAGTTATACATAATTGCCCTGTTTGTCAAACGGGTCCTTCGCGGTGGGGCGTGACAAAAGCGGTTGCTGCGCGCTAGCCGCCTGCCTGCGTTCGGCCCGTGCGTCAAGGAAACGTGTCTTCGGCCCTGTCTGTGAGAAACGCTCCGCTGAGGTGCAAAGCGTGACGCGCCTCGGGCAAGAGTCGAAACAGGGCTTGGAACACGTGAATCTGGCCGCGAAACACCTGAAGCCGCACGGATGCTCCTGCGGCGCGCATGCGCTCGGCGAGTTGACGGGAGTCGTCGAGCAGCATCTCCCTTCCACCGACCTGGATCAATGTCGGCGGCAAGCCGGTGAGATCTGCGGCGAGGACATTGACGCGGGGGTCGGTCGGGTGGGCATCGCCTACATAGAGGCTGAGCGCACGCGTTGCGGACCGGGCCGATGCGAAAGGATCGCGGCGGCGAGTTTCACGTGCCATCGCCAGCTGGCACGTCAGATCGACGACGGGGGACATGAGTAACATGCCATCGGGCGGCGGGGAGCGATGTGCGAGCGCGCCCAACGAGGTCGCGACGGCGAGTTGGCCGCCCGCCGAATCTCCCGCGATCGCCACCGTGCGGTTTGACGCCGATTCTTCAGAGCCGGTCAACCACCGGTAGGCCCTCAGTGCGTCGTCGGCGGCCGCGGGATACGGGTATCGCGGAGCCAGGCGGTAGCGGACGGCGAACACCGGCCTGAGCGACGCGGCAGACAGTTCGCCTAGCAGACCACGATGGGTCTGCGGGGAGCACATGGAAAAGGCGCCGCCGTGGATATAGAGAATCGGCGGCCCGTCCGGGTCGACGTCCGGGGCAACGATCCAGTCGCCTCTCACCCGATCGCCAGCAAAGACGGTGTCGACCTGTTCAACTCGCAATCCGCGCCGCGGGCGGGACGCAATGAGCGCCGCCCGAAGCACCCGGTCCATTACCGCGAGCCCGTACTGGTTAGACGGTAGTGCTTGCGTCAGTGGGCGCAGGATCCCGCGGGCCGACGTCGCGATGAGATAACTTGCCGTGCTCGGATGCTGTTCCGAGTAAAGGGTTGTCACGATGAGCTAAGTACCTTTTCAGTGGTGCGCCGCTCGAACGAATAGTCACCAAGGTCGAAGGTGCGACTACGCCAGAAAGATTCGAGGGTGGTCGTCGGGCGTAGCGGTACGTCGCCGTGTTTGTCGAAGTAGTAACTATTGGCGGTTGCGCAGCTGGGTTGCCAAAAGACTTGGCGGTGGCGGCGTTTGAGCATTTCGGCGAAGAAGCGGTCGTTGGCTTGCCGGGTTATTTCGACGTAGTTGGCGTGCCGGGACCGCGCATGGTGAAGGCATCGCACGATGTGCCTGGTCTGGGCTTCAATGAGCGTGAAGTACGAGGAACCGTTGTATCCATAGGGTCCGAAGATGGAGAAGTGGTTGGGGAATCCGGGCACGCTGACGCCTTCGTACGCTTGGAGCCGATTCTCGTCCCACCACTTGGCTTGATCGAGTCCACCGATCCCCCTGAGCGAATAGGTCGGCATGTTCTCCGGTTCCATCACTTTGAAGCCTGTGGCGAGGATGAGGACGTCGATCTCGTGCGATCGGCCGTCGACGGTGTGGACGGCGGCGGCATCGAAGTGGCTTATCGGACTGGTCTCGAGGTGGACGTTGTCTCGGTTGAATGTGGCCAGGTACTCGTTGTGAAAGCTTGGGCGCTTACACCCGAGCGCGTAACGGGGGGTCAGTTTTTGACGGACGGCGGGGTCGGTCACCTGGCTGCGCATGTACCGCAACGCGGCACGCTCGATGAGTGACGCCAAGGGAATGGCGGTGTGGAAGTGAGCGGCGACAGGGAACGTGACTTCGACGAAGGTTTGACTCGCTGCGCGCGCCGCGAGTTGTCCGCCGGGAGCGTATTTGAGGAACCCTCTTGCCAGCCGCGGCACCGGGAAGTCCAGTTTCGGCAGGCACCAGATCGGTGTGCGCTGGAACACGGTCAGCGCCTTGACGTCTTTCGCGATTGCCGGGATCAACTGCACTGCCGACGCGCCCGTTCCGATGACAGCCACCCTCTTGCCGGCGATGTCTTCGTTGTGGTCCCAGCGGGATGTATGCATGGTGATCCCGCCGAAATCATCGACACCGGAGATATCCGGCCGCTTGGGGCGTGTCAGGACGCCCGAGGCGTTGATCACGAAGCGCGCGGATAGGTCCTGTCCTGCGGCCGTGTGCAAGCGCCACAGGGTCGCGTCCTCATCGAACCAAGCTTCAGTCACCTTGACGGCGAAGCGGATTCGTGGGCTAAGACCGTACTTGTGCGCGCAGTGTCTTGCGTAGTCCTTCAACTCGTTGCCGTGCGCATACGTCCGCGACCATGACGACCGTTTTTCGAAGGAGAATTGGTAGCTGTACGACGGAATGTCGACGGCGATGCCCGGATAGGTGTTCCAATGCCACGTTCCGCCTACGTCGTCTGCCTCATCGACAATAAGAAAGTCCGAAAAGCCGGCTTTCAGGAGTTTTATCCCCATTCCGATCCCGGAGAATCCTGCACCGATCACGATGATTTCGAAGCGGTGCTTATCGCTGTGGTCCATACCGTCCTTCTGGCTTATCTGGGGGCTGATGCCAGGCACCTGTCGCCGACTGCCTAGCCGGAGCCAGTCGCGGCTCAAGCACGATCCACCATCCGCGGTGATGCTGCCTCGGGTGAAGCGGTTTGCGCCGAGAAACGAACACCTTCGCGCTTGTCGACGGACACGCGATCGTCGTTGCGCTGCCGTCCTCCTTTGCTTGCGCCGTGCGAACTCTCCGCGGCCAACTCGGGCCGCGCCCGCCTGGGCTTCTTGCGGGGAGGGGGCTGTGAACTCATCGAGTAATCGTCGAGCTCGACCCTCGCTAGTTGTCGGGCGAATTGGGTGGTGAAGCCGGGATACATGGTCCCGTTATAGCCGTCTTCGGTGAGGTACCAGCTCTTGCATCCGGAGTTCCACGTCGTGCCGGCAAGCCGACGCTGGAGTTGGGCGTGATAGCTGTTCTGCCGGTCCTCTTTGACGTCGAAGGTCTGAATACCGCCTTCGATGATTATGCCGATGGCGTCGACGATGTAGCGGATCTCCGCTTCCAGGTAGACCAAGGCCGAGTTGTGTCCTGGCCCGGAATTCGGCCCGAAGGTGAAAAAGAGGTTGGGATAGCCTGAGACGCTGACGCTCTTGTAGGCGTAGGCGCCGTTAGACCATTCCTCCGCAAGCTTTCGACCGTCCACGCCGGTGATGGGAAACGGTGTGCCGGCCTTGCACACATCGAAGCCGGTCGCGAATACGATGCAATCCACCTCGTGTTCGATGCCGTCCGCGGTGCGAATGCCGATGGGCGAGATGGTCGCGATCGGCCAGGTGATGAGTTTGCAATTGTTCTGTCGGAGAGCCGGATAGTAGTCGCTGGTCATCAGCATGCGCTTGCAGCCGGGCCGGAAGTCGGGCGTCAGTTGTCGCCGCATCCACGAATCTTTCACCTGGCGACGAAGGTTCGCCTTGGCCGCCCAGGCGATGGCGGTAGTGGCCGGGGTGTTCCACACCATGCCGACGGCCATGACTTCGTGCGCCCAAAACCATGCCTGGCGAGCGGCGCTCTGCAGAATCGGTAGCCGACCAAACGCGGCCTTGGCAACACTGGGGTGCGGAAAATCAGGCCGGGGAAGCACCCAACCGGGCGTCCGTTGAAACACTTTGACTGATCGCGCCGTCTTCACCAATTCCGGAACAATCTGCACCGCGCTCGCCCCGGTACCGATTACCGCAACACGTTTGTCGCTCATGTCATAGTCGTGATCCCAGCGCGCGCTGTGGATTTTGTGGCCTGCGTAGCTGTGCAGTCCGCGAATGTCAGGAAAATTTGCATTGGCCAGTGGGCCGCTTGCCATCACCACCGTGCGCGACCGGTAGCTTGACCCGCCATCCGTTTCGACGGTCCACGTGCCGCTGTCTTCGTCGAACGCCAGGCCGGTCACGTTGACGTGGAAACAGATGAAGCGCGCCAGCGCGTGCTTGTCGACCATGGCCTTGATGTAGGCGAGTATCTCGCTGCTTCCCGAGTACGCACGCGACCAGTCCGGATTTGGTTCGAAGGAGTACGAATACAACAATGACGGAATGTCGCAGGCGGCACCGGGATAGCTATTGTCACGCCAGGTTCCTCCGACCTCGCCCGCGCGCTCCAGGATGACGAAATCGTCGATACCCCGCTTGAGTAGTTGGATCGCCGTGCCAAGTCCGGCAAAGCCGGCTCCGATGATCAGAACACTGGTCGTGTCGCTCATCTGGCCACCGGTTCATAGGTCAGCTCATCAGTCCATGACGGCGTCTTGCCGAGCACTTGCGTGGGGAAGTGGTCGATCACCCTACCGAGGCGCTGCGAGATGAAGTGCAGCGGTTGGGAGTGCTTGATCGTGGCAGACATATGGGCCTTGAGGATGTGATAGGGGGGAACACGGCGGGTGTGCTCGCTGCGATCGCCGACGTTCGAGTAGCGGGTGACTGCGTTGTACAGCCTTTCCTCGGACAGGCCCCAGGCGTTCAGGTTTATCAGCATCCGGGTCAGCAGCGGGATGTAAAGCAACGCACCGGTAAGTACCCTCGGGTCGATAAGAGCTCCCACCGTCTGAATCGCATGGATCCTCATTGGGCTGGCGCCCAGGTCGTTGAGCACCTGAAAACCCACCGCCAGGTGGCGAGACTCGTCGCTGTT
Organism: Mycobacterium europaeum; assembly: GCF_034555895.2. Classification (NCBI taxonomy): domain Bacteria; kingdom Bacillati; phylum Actinomycetota; class Actinomycetes; order Mycobacteriales; family Mycobacteriaceae; genus Mycobacterium; species Mycobacterium europaeum. Next base: position 5,507 of record NZ_CP157315.1, on the reverse strand, counting down.
GACCTTGGCGAAAACTTCGCCGCACACGGGATCTGACACCTCGTCCACCAAAAACTTCAACAGTGCTCCGTCCAGAGCGGTTTCTAAAGCCGGTATGGCAGCACCGATCACCGTCAACGGAAGTGCTTCGGCGTATCGGTCCAGCCATTCGATGACCAGCCGGATGTTCTTGTTCGGCACCGGAGTCTCGCCCTCCTCGAGCATCCCCCAGCGATGCATGAGAGCGAGCTCCACGTTGGCGTGCCGCTGCTCTTCGGCGTGGAAATACCTGTAAATCTCACCCAACGCGTCGAACGGCGCCTTGGGGGCCATGGCCGCGAAAGCGCGGGCACCGACATGCTCGATCCATACCACGTCTGACATGAACTGTTTCAGGCTGGGGCGCTGTTCGTCGGTGATCAACTCGGCACCCGGTGCGTCCCAGTCGATGTCGGCCAGCGCCCACTGGCGGTCTTTAATCGTCTGCAGCATATCGCCGTATTCGAAAGCCATGTCTCCTCCTAGGTTGTGTCAACGCGTTATTCGCTGGATGAGTCCCATCGCGTGGGTGAAGGTACCCGGCATGGTTCTCTTGAGCTGCCAGAGGATTTTGGCGTCGAGTTGCGGCAGGACGTATAGCTGGCCGCGGTCGTGCGCATCCAGGGTGGTTCGTGCTACCGACTCTGGTGATACGCCGGTCCACTTCATCAAGTTGGCGGCTAGCGTGGCCGCCGATTCCTCGATGCGTGGATTGTCGACGATATTTGTTTTGACGAAGGTGGGGCATAGGACGGTCACCGTGACGCCGGTTCCGCTGAGCTCGGCTGCCAAGGTTTCGGACAGCGCGAGTACGCCCGCTTTGCTCACGTTGTAGGCGGCCATGCGGGGGGCCGCACCGAAGCTTGCCGCCGACGCGACGTTGATGAGCCCTCCGAATCCACGTTCCCGGAGCCGCGGGACAAAGACTTCGCAGCCGTGGATGACTCCCCACAGATTGACCGACAACGTCGCGGACCAATCGCTCGTGGATGTCGCACCGACGACGTTGCCTCCAGCGCCAATTCCGGCATTGTTGATCACCAGTCCGGGAGCGCCGCCGAACCACTTCTCGGCCGAATCGGCAAGATCCCGGACCTGATGCTCGTCTGAGACGTCGCAAACAACGCCGATGCCATGACCGCCCAGCTTGGAGATCAGGTCCGCTGTCTCCTTGGCGCGAATGCCGTCGATGTCGGCGCACACCACACGGCCGCCCCGGCGCGCCAGCTCGACGGCAAATGCGCGGCCAATGCCGCTGCCTGCACCGGTGATCACCGCGTCGGCACGGTCACTCCGGCGGGGGGGATTCCCAAACGGCAGCAGCCTCATCGGAGTATCCGCCGTTGCTGCGATCTGACGGTTGATTCCGTCGCTGCCTCGAAAGCAACTGGTGGCACCAGCCACCATTGTGGGCACATGCCGTCAGTTTGGTGTGACCTACGTTGCTTTGTCAAGATGGAAATGTGCGGACGAAGGCGAAACGATGGGGCGGGCGTACCGGCGCGGAACGCCGCGCGGAACGTCGGCAGCGTCTGATCGATGCCGCGACCGAGATCTGGAGCGAAAGCGGTTGGGCCGCAGTCACCATGAGGGGCGTTTGCTCCCGGACCAGCCTGAACGACCGCTACTTCTATGAAGACTTCAAGACCCGCGACGAGTTGCTGGTTGCCGCCTGGGACGGGGTACGGAACGAGATGCTCGGTGAGGTTTCCGCGACCCTCGCAGAACGCGTCGGGCAGCCGCCCCTCGAGACTATTCGCATGACCATCTCTATGGTGGTCGACCGCATCACACAAGATCCCGGCAGGGCAAAGATCTTGCTGACCCAGCACGTGGGCAGCTCACCGCTGCAAGACCGGCGCGCTGTTGCCCTGCAAGAGGCGACGCACCTCGTGGTCGCGGCGAGCAAGCCCCATCTGAGACCGGATGCCGATGAAACCGCGCTCCGCATGGACACCTTGGTGGCGGTTGGGGGCTTCGTCGAGCTGATCACCGCCTGGCATGCCGGCTTGCTCGACGTAAGTCAGGAGGAGATCGTCGAACACACCAGTCGGCTCGCCGAAACCCTAGCTGAACGTTATCTGGTGCACGCGCTCAGCGTCGATGACGTGCCCGGGACGCTACCGTCCTGATCGTGGGCGTCAAACCGGACACGCACTCAGCATCGCCGGGCGTGGCCGCGAGCCGATAGAGCGTTTGCCGATGCCCCGGATTCAGGAACCGGCGCCTCGCCTATGTTCTGCAGCAGCACGTAGGTGCCGAGGCTGCCCAGGAAACCTGCGCAGTGTTGGACGAGTTCATCAGTACTGAAGTCCAGTTCGCCGTCCAGCCAGCGGCGCAGAACCTCGAAGAGTCCTCCGACACCGAGGGTTGAAGCCAGATGCGCGACGCCCACCGCAGAGTCGGCGATATCCAGGTGAAGTCTGGCCTCGCGCAGCACGAGGTCGGCGAAACCGGCCATCAATTGGCTCCGCAACTCGCGAAGGAGTGGCTCCGTTGCGGATTCAACGAACAAAATGCGGGCCAGCCGAGGATCGTCTTCGATCATGTTGACCAGTGCGCGGATGGGGGCATACGCCAACACGTCGGGTGGCGCGCCGGCGTCTGGGATCGCTTGGACTATTACGTCTTGGAAGGTGGCATAGAGCTGCTGGTAGACGGCCCGCAAGAGCGCGTCGCGGTCGGAGAAATGCTGGTAGAAGTAACGCGAGGTGACACGTGACTCGGCGCAGACGGCAGTCACGGTGGTGGCGGCCACGCCTCGGGTACCGATCAGCTCGATAGCGGCGTCGATGAGACGTGTACGCCGGTGCTGATGGCGCTGCTCTGCAGACACTCCGCGATACACCCGGACTGAACGCATAGACACAGTTTGTCATCTAAATCTGACTAGGTATAAAGTCAGATTATTGAGGTCCGCTTGGAGATGGGAGTAGCACATGACCAGTGAGTCGCCCACACGGCCAGCAAAGAGGGTGCTGCCAAAGGCTCGCCGTGTCCGTTTCGCAATGCCTGCTGGGACCAGTCGCCAGCACTTCGTCGACGGCGACTTGGTGATGAGCCACTTTGTCTCTACCTTGTCGGCAACGTTCCCCGAGGGCGAAGACTTCTTCATCCGATCGGTGCGCCAGTACCGTGACCAGGTCAGCGACCCCGACCTCCAAGAGGCGGTCAAGGGATTCATCGCGCAGGAGGCCACCCACCGGCACCAGCATCGGCTGCTTAACGAGCGGCTCCAAGCGATGGGCTATCCGACCGACGGGATCGATCGGCACATCAAGAAGTTGGTTGACCGGCTCGAGAAGCGATTCTCTCCGAAGATGCGCCTGGCCGTGACGGCTGCCCTTGAGCACTACACGGCGACGTTCGCCGAAATCATTCTGACCAGCGACGAGGCACAAGAGCTGATCGGCGACACCGAGGTCCGGCCGATTCTGCTCTGGCACGCTTTAGAAGAATCCGAGCACAAGGCCGTCGCTTTCGACGTCTTCGAGACGGTCGGTGGAACCGAACGCACCAGGGTCTGGGGAATGCGGATTGCCACAGTCATCTTGTTCACCGAGTTGGTCATCCAGACCACTCGCTCTCTGGCGGGTGACCGCGCAGCCTACAACCCACTGCGCTTACTGCGCAGCCTTCGAGCCTTCCGTCGTTCCCCACTGTTCAGCCCGGACGCGGTGCAGCGCTTCCGTTCCTACACCCGCGCCGGCTTCCACCCCGACGACTGGGACAGCACCGAAGTCCTCGAACGCTGGGCCAAAGAACTCTTCGACTCCGATGGCGCCCAGCGAATCGGGAGCCGCGTCTAGCATCAACGGTGAGCGCGAGCAGAGAAGCACTGGCACTAGGTGGCTTACGAACTCGTCGTCGAAGGCGATCCCTACGGTACCGGCAGGAGCACACCGTCGATGAACCGGTCATTTCGAATTAGACGGGAGACTCATTCACCGCCGCGGGTTGTCGTCGACACAGACGCTGGCGCACCTACATGAACCGGGATGTTACTGGCCGGGGGCGCAGTGCTTGATCATCTCACCGAGGTTTTGGCCGACCCGCTCAGGTGCGATACCCACCGACGGCGGGTAGAGCATGATGTGGTCGAGTACCCCCTCGTAGCGGCGCAGCCCGGCGCGCACCTCGCTGGCGGTGCCAGCGACGCCCATCACGTCGATCATGTCGTCCGTCACCGCGTCGAACATGGCCGCAAAGTCACCGCGTGCGAAGGCTTCTCGGATAACGGCACCCTGTTTGGCGAATCCGCAGAAGTCGAGCAGCGGTTGGTAGGTTCTGACTGATGCGTAGAACGCGATCTGTTGCGCGACCTCGCGACGGGCGATTTCCGGGTCGTCGTGGATGGAGCACATGACCATTGACACAATCTCGACGTCGTCGGGATCGCGCCCGGTGCGTGCGGCGCCCTTGGCCACCGCGGGCCGCACGACTTCCTCCACGTAGGCGGTCGTGAAGAGCGGATGCCCGGCCAGCCCGTCAGCGACCCGGCCGGCGGCTTCGCACATCCGCGGGCGCACCGCGGCGGTGATGATCGGAATATCGCGCGCAGGCGGGTCTACCGGGCCGCTGGGGATGAGATTCATCTGGTAGAAGCGGCCTTCGTGGCGGACTGGTCCCTCGTGCAGGTTCCAGATGCGCCGAATAAGGGGTACGAGTTCCTCGACGCGCAGGGCGGGGGCGCTGGTATCGGCGACGCTGTGCCAGTTGCTCATCATCCGTTTGGTGCCGTTGCCGATGCCGAGCACGATGCGACCGCCGGACAGTTCGTCGAGATCGCGCGCCTCGGTCGCCAAGACCAGCGGGCTGCGTCCGACGCCGTAGAGAATCGACGACCCGATGCGACACCTGTCAGTCGAGGTGGCCATTGCCGCCATCGAGATGGATCCCGACCGGGTATAGAACTCCGATGCCCACACCGCGTCGAACCCGGCCTGGTCGGCCGCGGTGGCGGTGACCTTCATCGCGGCAAGGTCAGGGGCTAGGACAGAGAGTCCAAAGGTACTCACTACTGCGGCTCCATTGCGTTGTGTTGTGCTCCTGAGCGATGTCGGCGAGCCCGTTGGACGAGGAGCAGTCATCGTGGACCGGCCGGAAGCCAGTGCCGAACAGCTGCACCGGATCTCGCTGCTGCCAGTCTGTCAATCGTGCAACGCGAGCGCGCCTGTGGGGCAACTCGCCACGGCATCTTCGATCAGTGCCCTGTGACATTCGGGTGGCCCAGGATTCAGGATGTGGAGTTTCCCATCGTTACTGACCTCGAAGAAGTCGGGAGCCAGGCCTTCACACATCCCGATTGACGAGCATCGATCGCGGTCGACTGTGATTTTCATGCCACGCTGCCTCACGTAGTCGGGGTGAAGCGGACGGGAAGATGATTCACCCCGTGGAAGAAAGTGCTAACGGTATAGCTGGGTGGCCCGCAGACTTCAATATCAGGCAGGCGGTGCAGCAATTCCCGGAAGAGCGCGGCGAGTTGC